>NZ_JAJNDB010000010.1 GCF_021026375.1 Actinomycetospora endophytica
ACCCTGCTCCTTCATCTCCGGGCGGGCGTTCGCGGTCTTCGACAGTTCGGGATCCGGCGGATACTGATTCCCCTGGCTCGACGTAATCGTGCCCTGCTCCGACATCCGCTGGCCTCCGGTCGATCGATGCTGCTCGGTACGAGAAACCGCTCGGCGCGCCGGTGGGACGACGTCCCGGTGGTCCGACGCGCGTCGGCCCCGGGGGCACCGGAGCGGGCCGAGACGGCTGCTCCTGGGCCCCCGGGGCCGGACGTGCAGGTCGTCAGCTGCGCGGACCCACCGGCAGCACGACGCGACCCCACGTGGCGTTGGTGACCCCGGCCGCCGAGGCGTACCAGGCCGCCAGCGCGGTGAGCAGGCCGAGGATGCCGCCGACCGTGGCCAGCCCGCTCGCGCCCGCGATCTCGGCGATCGCGAGGGCGAGGAAGGTCAGGGTCAGGAGGACGAACACCGCGATCAGCGCGGCCGTCGTGCGCAGCGAGGCCAGCGTCATGTAGGCGGTGAAGATCGCGAACATGAGCAGGAACAGGCCGGTGGCCAGGCCCACCTGCGCCTTCGACGCGCCGCCGGCCTGCAGGGCGGGCTCGGTGAACTGCACGAAGCCCGCGAACGCGAGCCAGAACGCCCCGTAGGAAACGAAGGCCGTCGCCCCGAACGTGTTGTTCTTGCGGAATTCCCACATCCCGGCCAGCAACTGCGCGAGGCCGCCGTAGAACAGCGCGAGGGGGAGCACGACCTTCTCCAACGAGTCCGGGACGATCCCGGCGTTGAACAGGCTGAGCAGGAAGGTGGTCGCCGCGAATGCCGCCAGCCCGAGCGGGCCGGGCTCGGCGATGTGCCGGGTCGGGTCACTGGCCTCGTGGGTCGCCCCGACCTCCGAGAGCCGGGACTCGTTCGTCGACTCGGTGGTCGTCATAGGAATTCTGTCTCCAGGGTCCAGGAATGTTTACCGAATACTGCACACGCGCCGGGGACATTGGGCCCCCGGACGACTGGGGTCGGGCGCACCGTCCGACCCCGAACAAGCAGGCGTTAGGTTCTCGTTATACGTCGCGAACGTCAACCAGGACATTCCGGCACAGAAGGTCCGGGCTTTTGCGGCCGCGGACCCACGTCACCCCCGACCGGTCGGAGTGCGGGTCCGGGCGCGGTACTGCGGTCGCTAGTGGGCGCCGGGGCGGCCCGCCACCTGGTTCGGGTGTGTCGCCGGGTCCGCCATGACGCCGGAACGCTGCTTGGGGCGGCCGGCGGAGCCCGCACCGGTCATGGAGCGGACCTCCATCTCCGGGAACCGGTCCGCGGTCACGAGCCGCCTCTCCCGGTTCTGACCGACATAGGTGCCGATCACGCCGAGCAGGAACGACAGCGGGATCGACACGATGCCCGGGTTGGACAGCGGGAACCAGTGGAAGTCGACCGCGGTGATCATCGCCGTCGCCTCCGGCCCCGCAGGCCCGGAGACGGCCGGCGAGAACACGATCAGGAACAGGCAGATCGCCAGCCCCCCGTACATGCTGGACAGCGCGCCCGTGGTGTTGAAGCGGCGCCAGAACAGCGAGAACAGCAGGGTCGGCAGGTTCGCCGACGCGGCGATGGCGAACGCCAGCGCCACGAGGAATGCGACGTTCTGGCCGTTGGCCAGGATTCCGCCAACGACCGCCAGGAGACCGACGACGACGGCGGTGATCCGTGCGACGCGGACCTCCTCGCCCGGCGCGACGTCGCCCTTCTTGATCACGTTCGCGTACAGGTCGTGGGCGAACGACGCCGACGACGTGATCGTCAGTCCGGCGACCACCGCGAGGATCGTCGCGAACGCGACCGCCGCCACGATCCCGAGCATGAACGGGCCACCGAGAGCCTCGGCCAACAGCGGCGCGGCCGCGTTGTCCTTGCCGGGGGCCTTGAGGATCGCCGGCGGGCCACCGGGCACCAGAGCGGCCGCGCCGTACCCGATCACCAGGGTGAACAGGTAGAAGATGCCGATGATCCAGATGGCCGATGTCACCGAACGACGGGCCTCCTGCGCGGTCGGCACGGTGTAGAAGCGCATCAGCACGTGCGGCAGACCGGCCGTACCCAGCACCAGTGCGACGGCGAGCGACACGAAGTCCAGCGGGTTCGAGGCGTAGCTGTTGCCCGAGTCCCGCAGTACCGAGGTGGCATCCGCGGAATCGGCGGCACCGATCACGCTGGACAGGTTGAAACTGAACTGCCCGAGCACCCAGATGGTCATCACCGCGGCGCCGATCACCAGGAGCGACGCCTTGATGATCTGCACCCAGGTGGTACCGCGCATTCCGCCCACCAGGACGTAGACGACCATCACGATGCCGGTGAGAGCGATCACCAGATCCTGGCCGAGGGTGCTCTTGATCCCCAGCAGCAACGCCACCAGACCACCGGCACCGGACATCTGCGCCAGCAGGTAGAACAGCGAGACCACGAGCGTGGAGACCGCCGCGGCGGCGCGCACCGGACTCTGCTGCATCCGGAAGCTCAGGACGTCGCCCATGGTGAACCGGCCGGTGTTGCGGAGCAGTTCCGCCACCAGGAGCAGTGCCACCAGCCACGCGACGAGGAACCCGATCGAGTACAGGAACCCGTCATAGCCCTTGGTCGCGATCAGGCCCGCGATACCGAGGAACGACGCCGCCGAGAGGTAGTCGCCGGAGATGGCGATCCCGTTCTGCGCGCCCGTGAAGGAGCTCCCGGCCGTGTAGTAGTCGGATTGCGTCTTCGTGCTGCTGCTCGCGCGGTAGACGATCACCAACGTGAGCGCCACGAACACGACGAAGATCGAGATGTTGAGCAGCGGACTACCGACCTGCTGCTCCCCCTCCGCCAGGACGGTCACAGCGAGTCCTCCACTTCGGCGCGCAGACGCGACGCCTCGGGGTCGAGCTCCTTCTCGGCAAAGCGCGAGTAGATCGTCGCGATGGCGAAGGTGGAGACGAACTGCAGCAGGCCGAACAGCAGGCCGACGGTGATGTTGCTGCCGCCGACCCTGGTGTTCACGATCCCGGGGGCGTAGGCGGAGAGCAGGACGTACGCCAGGAACCAGATCAGGAACAGGGCGCTCACCGGGAAGATGAAACCGCGCCACCGGCGCCGCAGCGCGGCGAACTCCGGGCTCGCCTGAACCTGGGCGTACGTTTCCGCTGAGGATCTCTGGGGGCCACCGGGCGGGCCGGCCGCCGGGAACCCCGGCACGGCGTCGTCAGTGGTACTCACATCGTCTCCGGAGTGTCGATCGGTCCCACGGCCGTGGCGAACCCTAAGCGCTCCGCACCCGACGGTCGGCCGGGGGGTTACGGAGAGCCGCCACTCGACGCCGTTGCGCGATGAGCAATTCACACATCTGTGCGACATGGGACAAAGCGCCCCGTGCTGCGGGAAACTACGGAAAGCGACAGCACTGCGATATTCGAGGGATACGCCCGCTCGGTGCGCCTGGCGCTCGAATGCACCGAATGTCGCGATCGCGACATTCGGCGCTCACGAGCCGTAGCCACCGAGGACCCCTTCGCACGACCGCACCACCGCCCGCGCCACCTCGGCCGCCGCCCGGGAGGTGAGTGGGCTCTCCGCCCGGACCCGCCACCGGTCGAGCGCCTCCAGGGCGGCCGCGCGCACCTCGGCGGAGCCCGGCGCCAGCCCCAACCGCTCCGCCGCCCCCGGCCCGTCCCCGCCGAGCAGCCGCTCCGCCTCCGCCGCGGTCCCCTCGGGCATCGTCACCTGACCCTGGCGCAGTGCCGCGAGCAGCCGCTGCTCGGTGAACGCGTGCGCCCCCGAGAGCAGCCGCTCCAGCTCCGCGGCCACGGGGCCGGCGTCGGGACGGGGCGCGCGGCCGAGCACCAGGTCGACCGCCAGCAGGGCCGACCGCGCCTGGTGCACGTCCCGGCGGCCGAGCACCCGCGAGACGAGCGCCTCGCGCAGCTCCTCCAGCCCGCTGCGCCGCACCAGCTCCTCGGCCAGCGACGGCGAGTCGACCACCCCGCGCCCGGTCCGCGCCCCGCGCCGCAGCACCGTCGTGGCCGACCGGATCCCGAACACCCCGAACCGCTCCATCAGCGCCCGCCGCGCCGGCTCGTCGAGCCGCACCCCGTCGGGGTCCGACGCCAGCGCCTCGGCGACGACGGCGGGCGGCTCGGCCACGGTGAACCGGTCCGCCGAGAGCAGCAGCGCGTCGACCTCCGCGCGCGGCGCCCGGGCCAACGCCCGGAGCGCCGTGAACTCGGACTGCCGCAGCGTCCGCGCGGTCTCGGCGAGCAGCCCGTCGACCGCCACGACCGTCTGGCACAGCGACCGCAGCGCCGGGTCCTCGCGGTAGGACTGGGCGACCTGACCCGCCGTCGTGACCGCGTCCAGCCCGCCGCCGCCGACCTCGTCGGCCCGGGACAGCACGACGACGGTGCCCGACGCGCCGACCGCACCCAGCCCGCCCGCCCCGCCCTGGGCGAGATCGGCGAACGCCTCGAGGAACCCGACGTCGTTCCGGTGCGCGTGCCGCATCAGGTAGACGACGGCGTCCGCGCCCGACGGCCGGTCGTCGGGGGTGACGAAGGACAGCGTGCGGCGCGAGTTGGTCTCGCGGATCGAGTCCAGCCCGGGGGTGTCGACGAGGGTGGCCTGCGCGAGCCCCCGCGACGGCCAGTCCACGAGCAGCCGCCCGACGCGCCCCGGGTCGCCGATCCCGCCCAGGTCGATCCGCAGGCCCTCGCCGTCGCGGGCGAACGGGACGGTCGCCCGGCGCCCGTCGACGTCCTCGCGCACGACGGCGGCGCTGGGCGCGTCGCGGTACCAGGTCACCAGCCGGGTGCACTCCCCCGCGTCGGTCGCCGCGATCCGCTCGCCGACCAGCGCGTTGAGCAACGTCGACTTCCCCGCCTTCAGCGTCCCCGCGAGCGCCACCCGCAGCGGCTCGTCGAGCCGGGCGCGGGCGTCGTGCAGGACCGAGCGGGCCCACGACGTCGCCGGGTCGGCCGGGCCGGTGCCGTAGAGCCGCAGGGCGCCGTCGACGACGTGCCGGGCCGCGCCGACGAGGCCGCTGGGATCGGGCGCGGTCACGCCCCGACCAGCCGCGACGACCGCGACGACCCGCTGCCCGCCCGCCCGCGCAGCCGCCGGGCCCGGTCCGCGAGGTGCTCGACGCGCTCCAGCTCGGCCTCGACGTCGGCGAGCCGCGCGGTGCGCTTGGCGTCGTCGGCCTCCACCGCGCGTGCCGCGTCGGCCGTGGCGGCCAGCGAGCGCTCCAGCTCCTCGGCGGTCGTCGTGAAGTGGTCGCGCAGCGTGCGCTGGACCTCGCGGAGCATGTCGCGGGAGTTCTTGCCCGCCTGGAAGGTGACGTCGTCGACGTGGCGGCGGACGGCCTGCTTGGCCTCGGCCTGCCGCCGGCGCAGCGCGCGCTTGCGCTCGTCGACCAGCGTCTTCGACCCGAGCAGCAGCCCGGCGCCGATCGAGAACGGGTTGAGCAGCGCCATGCCGGCGATCGTCGTCAGCATGCCGATCATGAGCACGCCGCCGTAGGACCCCCGCATCCCGATCATCAGCGACTGCGAGACCCCGAACTTCTCGTGGTCCGGCGCGGCCAGCATGCTCACCGGGTCGGCCGCGAGCCCCGTCCCGTCCGGCGACGCTGCGACGGTGACCGGGGGCAGCACGCCCGCCCCGTCCTCGGCGAAGTGCGTCGCGACCCGCTCGGCGAGCCACCGGGTGCGCTCCTCGGCCCACACCACGTTCGTCGACACCCCCGCCGACACCTGCTGGTGCAGCCACGGCGCGAACTGCTCCCAGGTCTTGGCCGGGTCGGTGTCGTCGAGCGCGACCTCGGCGTCGGCGACGACGGCGCGGAGCCGGTCGCGCAGGTCGTACTCGATGTCGGAGACGAGGTCGCCGACCCCGTCGTTGAGGGTCTGCTGCCAGCGCGCGGCGCGGTCGCGCAACGACGCCGCCTGCGCCCGCGAGCGCTCGACCTCCGCGGCGATCCGCTGCGCCCGCTGCGGGTCGGCGAGGGCGTCGCGCTCGGCGCGGAAGGCCGTCGCGAACTGCTCGCAGGCGACGATCACCTCGTCGGCGACCATCCGGATCCGGCGCGCCTGCCTGCCCTCGGCCACCTCCCGGACCAGCAGCCGGCGCACCTCCTCGATCCCGGACTCGGCGGCGAGCTCGCGGGCCGTGTCCGGTGGGAGGTCGTCGTCCTCGGCGGCGTGCAGCGCGAGGGCGGACGACGTCGGGAAGATGCGGACCGCCCGGAGGCTCGATCCGCCTGTCCCGTCGCTTCGCTCGCCCCCGGCCCGGTCCAGGTGCCCGCGGTCGATGTCGGCGATCCGGCGCCAGTGCGGGTGCAGGTCGATACGGGTCAGCACGACGGCGACGGTGGGGCTCACCGCGGCGGCCGTCCGGGTCAGCGCGAGCTCGGGGGCGGTCAGCTCACGCCCGCCGTCGGCGACGACGAGCACCGCGTCCGCCCCGGGCAGTTCGGCCATCGTCGAGACCGCCGACGGCGACGCGAGCCCGCCCGCGCCCGGGGTGTCGACGAGCCGCAGACCCTCGAGCACGGGCCGCGGCAGGGTCGCCTCGGCGTGCGACCAGCCGGCGCGGTTGTCCGGGTTGCCCCGCTCGGTGACGTGCTCGGCGAGGTCGGTCGGGGAGATCTGCTGCTGCTCGACGCCGCCCTCCACACCCCGCACGAGCACGACGGCGGGCTGCTCGCCGTGGGCGCACATCGTCGGGACGGTGGTGGCGCGGTGCGCGTCGGTGGGGAGGGCGCGACCCCCGATCACCGCGTTCACCAGCTCGGTCTTGCCCGCCTTGAACTCCCCGACGACGAGGACCCGGGCCCGGTCGTCCGCGACGGCCCGCGACACCACGCCGAGCCGTTTCTCCAGGTCGGGCCGGTCGTAGGCGGTGGCGGCCCGACGGGCCAGCTCGACCAGCTCGGACGGTTCGCCGCCCGGCGGGTGGTCGGTCATGCGCGGTCCCCCTGCTCGTCATCCCCCTGCGGACACACGACAGCCGGGGCACGGCGCGTGTGCACCGTGCCCCGGCTGTGTCGTCACGCCGCTGACGTTACGCGGCTGTGACTCCCCCTTGGCCGGGCGACCTCAGCCCACCGGGAACAGGTGGTCGCCGGCGTCCACCGTGGCGTGGTGGGCGTGGATCGAGTTGTCCACCGAGTTGTCGTTGTGCTGCGACAGGTCCGTGTTGGTCTCGGTGTGGGTGTTCGTGTCGGTGTCGGTGTTGCCCGAGTCGTGGTTGTTCGAGTTCGTGTTGTCGTGCGAGTCGGTCGACGTCTTGGTGAGGTTGTGCGAGTCCGTCGACGTGTGGTTGTGCGAGTCGACGGTCGACGACGACGCCGGGGCGTGGGTGGCCGCGGTGAGGTTGCCGTCGCCGTAGTTCTGGAAGTTGGCGTGCTCGGAGTTACCGGTCGCCGGGCCGTTCACCGAGAGCGCGCCGCCGTCGTTCGCACCGACGTGCGAGAGCGCCGAACCGGCACCGAACGCCGTCGTCGAACCGTCGCCCGACTGCATGTTGCCGTCGCCGATCTGGTTGTGACCACCGGTCGCGATCGGGGCGTTGTTGTCGTGACCGACGTTGACGCCACCGTCGCTCGCGTTCTGGGTCTGGTTGGTGACGTCGACCTTCGCGCCGTGGTCGGCCCAGATCTTGGTGACGTTGGTGGTGTTGAAGACGGTGTCGTGCGAGTCGAACGAGTAGTTGTTCGTCACGTAGTTGAGGTGCGTGACGACCTTGTCGATCTCGCTGTCGTGGTCGTGCCACTTGTGGTCGTCGTGGCCCGGGTCGTCGTTCCAGTGGTGCCCGTTGTGGTGGTGCGGGTCGTGGTGCTTCGGGGCGTCGTCGTGGCAGTCGCCCTTGTCGCAGTCGTCCTCGTACTTGGCGCACTTCTCCGGGTCGGCCTTCTCGAGGACGACGGGGAGCAGGTCCTGGATGTCCTGGACGCAGACGTGGTCGAGGCCGGCGGCGTGCAGGGACTGCTGCGGGTCCTCGCGGAAGTCGGCCAGCGCGGACTTGTCGTGCAGCAGGTCGAGGAGGAACTGCAGCAGGGTCTTGTGCTCGCTCATGTCGGGTGCCCCCAGTGATCGTGTGGTTCTCTCGGAGCGCCCTCGGCGGTGCTGCCGGGGCGGCGTGGTGAGAACGGTGCCGTCCCGGGCCCCACCGGCCATCGGGGCTCGCGCCGGGTTCGCGATCGGGGCCCTTAGGGGGTCCGGGTCCCACGCCCGGCCGCGCCCTCGGGGGTCGCCGTCACGGCCGGTGTGCAGTACTCCCGACCTCTCGCCGTGTCGTCACTCGTTCGAGCTACGAACGTGTAACGGTGCTCTCCCGGGGGCCGATGATGTCCACGGATCAGCGACGCGTGCCGACCCGTCCGAGGGGGACGGTGGGACGGCGCTCACGCGTCCCGCGGAACACCGACGACGGGGGAGCCGGGAGTGCACGTGACGAACCAGGAGTGGGCGCCGCGCCCGATCACGCCGCTGCAGCCCGCCGCCGCGGCGCCACGGGCCGAGACCCCCTACGACCTGGGCGTCGACCTCGGCACCACCTTCACCGCGGCCGCCGTGCGCAGCGAGGCCCGCCCCGGGGCCCCGGACCCGACGGTGCGCGTCGTCGGTCTCGAGCGCGGCTCCGTGCAGGTCCCGTCGGTCCTGCTCGTCGACGACGACGGGTCGCTCCTGGTGGGGGGCGAGGCCGAGGCCCGCGCCCCGTGGGCCCCGCAGCGCGTGGTGCGCGAGTTCAAGCGCCGGCTCGGGGACGCCACCCCGATCGTCGTCGCCGGCGAGGGCTTCTCCGCCGACGGTGTCGCGGCCGAGATGGTGCGCTGGACCGCCGACCGCGTCGCCGGGACCCACGGCGCCGAGCCGCGCCGCATCGCCGTCGCCCACCCCGCCGGCTGGGGCGCCTACCGCCGCCGGGTCTTCACTGAGGCCCTCGCCGAGGTCGGCCTGCACGACGTCGTCCTGCTCACCGAGCCCGAGGCCGCCGCGGCCGCCCACGCCGCCGCCGGGCGGCTGCCCGTCGGGCGCACCGTCGCCGTCTACGACCTGGGCGGCGGCACCTTCGACGCCGCCGTCGTGCGCGGCGTGCCGGCCTGCCCGACGGCGCCGGTGGGCCTGACCGTGCTCGGCCGCGGCCAGGGCCTCGAGGCCCTCGGCGGCATCGACTTCGACGAGGCCCTGTTCTGGCACGTCTGCTCCGAGCTCGGCGGTGCGGTCGCCGCGCTCGACCCCGCCGACCCGGAGACCGTCCGCGCCGTCGCCGGACTGCGCCGGTCCTGTGTGCTCGCGAAGGAGACGCTCTCGGTCGACACCGACGCGGTCGTCGACGTGCGGCTGCCGAACGTCACCACCCGGGTGCGCGTCACCCGCGGCGAGTTCGAGGAGATGATCGAGCCGGCGCTGCGCCAGACCGTCGACGTCCTCGGCGAGGTGCTCGACTCCGCCCGCGTCCGCGCCCAGGACCTCGACGGCGTGCTGCTGGTCGGCGGGTCGTCCCGCATCCCGCTGGTCGCGCGGATGCTCTCCGCCGAGCTCGGCCGGCCGGTCGCGGTCGACCCGGACCCGACGACCGTCGTCGCCCGCGGCGCCACCTGGGCCGCCGCGGCCGCGAGCGGTGCGGTCCGCCCGGCCGCCCCGACCTCCGGCCCGTTCCCGGCCCACGGCTCCGGGCCCTTCCCGGCCCCGTCCCCCGCCTACGGCTTCCCGACCCAGGGCTCCGGTCCGTTCCCGGCGCCGTCGCCCGCGTACGGCCTCCCGGCCCAGGGCTCCGGTCCGTTCCCGGCGGCTCCGTTCGACGACGAGCCCCGCACCGACGTCGTCGGCCGCTCCGCCGCGCTGCTCGCGCACGCCCGCCACGCCGACCCCGACGACCCCATGACGACGCCGGTGCGCCTCGACCTCCGCGCCGCGCAGCAGGCGCCCGAGCCGCCGACCCCGGCGTACGGCGTCACCACCTCGGCCCTGCCCCCGGCCCGCCCGACGTCGTTCGCCCCGGCCGCGCCGTTCGAGCCTCCGTCGCGGCCCGACCCCCGCCGGCGTCGCCTGGCGATCGGTGCCGGCGCGGCGGCGGTGCTCGTCGTCGGCGGGGCCGTCGCCGTCTCGGTGCCGATGATCAGCAAGGCCAGCTCCACCGGCACCGCGACGACGGCCGCAGCGCCCGCGGCTCCCGCCGGGATCACCGCCCAGCCGGCCGCCGCGAACGCCGGGACCCTCCCCGCCGGCACCCTCCCGGGCGCCACCGACCCGACGACGGGTGCCGCGACCGGCGGGACCACCGCGAAGGTCGCGAACAAGGCAGGGACCGCAGCCGCACCGGCGCCCGGCACCCCGGCCGCAGCCGCCGCGGCCCGGCCCGGCACCCCGGTCGCGCCTCCCGTGGTCCCGGCCGCGAAGCCGGCGGCAGCGCCGGCTGCCGCGAACCCCGCGCCCGCCCCGGTCCCGGCGCCCGTGAAGAACACGGGCGGGACGCCGGCCGCCAACCCCGGCGCCGGGCAGCCGAAGAGCGGCGACACCACCCCGCCGGCCTCGAACCCGCCCGCGTCGAACCCGCCCGCCTCGACCCCGCCGGCCGGGTCCGGTAGCCCGACGACCACCACGCCCGCGGCTCCGGCCGCGCCCGCCGCCGCGACGGTGCCGGCGTGACCGTGCTCGACGACTCCCCGATCACCATCGCCCGCGCCGCCGACTCCTCCTCACGTCACCTCGTGGGATCCGCGTCCCCCGATCCCCTCGCTGCCCCGGCGCCCGAGCTGGCCGACCCGCCGGCGCCCGACCTCGTCGAGGCCGCCGAGCGCGCCGCCGCCGCGGGCGAGCTGGTGGAGGCCGCCCGCTGCGCCGACGCCGTCCTCGTCGAGCCGGACGCCGAGCCGCGCCGGCTGGTCCGCGCCGCGCACGTCCTCGCCGGGGTCCACTCCCACCGCGGGATGCTCGCCGACGCGGCCGAGCTGCACGCGTGGGTCGCGCTCGTCGCCCCGTGCTCGGCGTCGCCCGCCGCCGCCGTCGCGCTGCTCGGCACCGGGCGCGACGTCGCCGAGCCCACCCCCGACGCCACCCGCCCCGCACCGCCGACCCTGCGCGCGGGCGCCGAGGGCCTCGTCGGGCGGGCGATCGCCGCCTCGATCCGCCCCGGCGGGTCGGCCGCCGCCCTCTCCGACCTCACTCGCGCCGCCGCCACCCTCGAGTGCCGCGGCGGGGCCGTGCTGCTCGACGACTCCCCCGCCGCCCTCGGCGCGCTCGTCGCCCTCCACCGCGGCGAGCCGGACCTGGCGCGCTCGCTCGTCGACCGTGCCGTCGCGACGGATCTCGGCGGGCCCGGGTACCGCCGTCGCCATCTACTGCTGCGCGCCTGGGCCGACATGGCCGGCGGCGACCTCACCGCCGCCCGCGCCGGGCTCGACGCGGCCGCCGCCCGCCCGGAGCCGGTGCACGCCCGCGACGAGCTCGTCGCCGTCGCGCTCGAGGCGGGTCTGGTCCGTCGCGCCGGCGACATCCGCGGCCTGCTCGCCCTGTGGACCCGCGCCCGCGAGGCCGTCCTGCGCCACGCCGTCGACCTGTGGTCGCTGCTCGCGATCGGCGAGCTCGTCGTCGTGGCGGGCCGCCTCGGCCAGGGCGCCTGGCTCGCCCCGCACGCCGAGGCGGGCGACGAGCTGCTCGCCGCGCTCGGCCGCCCGGTGCTCTGGGCCGCGCCGTGGCACTGGTGCGGGTTCCTCGCCGCGGTCGCCGCCGAGGACCCGCCCGCCGCGCAGCACCACGCGGCCCGCCTCGCCGACGCCGCATCCGACCCGGCCGCCCACGCCGGCTCGCTCGCCACCCTGCTCGCCCGGGCCGCGCGGGTGTGGCTGCACGTGCTCTCCGGCGCGGTCGACCTCGACGAGGTCACCGCGACGACGACGGCGCTCGCCGAGGCCGGGATGGCCTACGACGGTGCGCGCCTCGCCAAGGAGGCCGCCGTCCGCACCACCGACAAGCGGGTCCTCGCGGCCACGCTCGGGCTCGCCCGCGGTCTGGTCGCCGGTCCGTCGTCGGCCCCCGCCGACCCGGCGCCCGAGGCACCCGCCGTCCGGGACGCCGCGCCCGCCTCGGCCCCGCGACCCTGCGTGCTCTCCGACCGCGAGCGCGAGGTCGCCGAGCTGCTCCTCGACGGCATGACCTACCGCGAGATCGGCGACCGCCTGTTCATCAGCGCGAAGACCGTCGAGCACCACGTCGGGCGGATGCGCCAGCGCCTCGGCTCGGAGACCCGCACCGACCTGTTCGCGGATCTCCGGGACGCGCTCGCGGGCTGACTCGCCCGGTTCGCCCCCGACCGTCCCACCTTCCTCGCGAAACCCGCCCGTCGAAGCACCGTCGACCCCCGCGCGACGTGCGATGCTCAGCGGCGAGGAGGAGAGCCGTGGATGCCGCGCAGCCGTACACCACCAAGTCGAGCCCCTGGTCGGTGCCCGACACCGTCGACCGGCTGACCACGCTCATCGCCGCCCGGAGCATGACGCTGTTCGCCGCGATCGATCAGCGGGCCGCCGCCCGCGAGGCCGGACTCGACCTCCGGGACACCGTGCTGCTGCTGTTCGGCAGCCCGGTCGCGGGTACGCCGGTCATGGACGCGGCGCCCCTCGCGGCGCTCGATCTGCCGCTCAAGCTGCTGGTCTGGGACGACGGGGGCCGGACGCAGGTGTCGTACCTGACGCCGGCCGTCCTCGCGGACCGCCACCATCTCTCGCCGTCGCTCGCCGCCCCGCTGGCCGGGATCGACGGGCTCACCGACGCCGCGCTGACTCCCGACTGACCGGGATCGGACAACCCCCGGCCCCCGCCGGCCGTCTGACGACTCGACGAGCGCAACAGCAGGAAGGTGTGGATCAGGTGGTGTGGCAGCGGGGCTTCGTGGCTCTGATGATGGTCGTGCTCGCGTTCCTGCTGGGATGCGGCGTGTACGGCGCGACGGCCATCGGGTCGACGACGCCGCGGACGCACGACGAGGCCGCCGCGCCACCACCGCCCGCACCCGCCGTCGCCCTCTCCCCGACGGCCGGCGCGCACGACGTCGCGCCCGACCAGCCCGTCACGGTGACCGCGACGAACTCCCGCCTGACGGGCGTGGCGCTGCAGGGACCGCAGGGCCCGGTCGCCGGGACGCCGACCCCGGACGGCCGGAGCTGGCGCGCGCAGACGGCGCTGACCTACGGCGCGACCTACACCTGGTCCGGACAGGCCACCGGCGACGGCGGGACGGTGCCGGTCAGTGGTTCGTTCAGCACCGTCGACCCCGCCCGGACCACCCAGGCGCAGGTCAACATCGCCGACGGCGAGACGGTCGGGGTCGGCGCGCCGATCATCGTGCAGTTCGACCACCACGTCACCGACAAGGCCGTCGCCGAGCGCGCGATGAGCGTGCAGACCTCGGTGCCGACCACCGGGTCCTGGGCCTGGCTCGACGACGACAACGGCGGCTCGCGCGCCCACTGGCGGCCGCAGAACTACTGGACGCCGGGCACGCAGGTCGCGCTCACCGTTCACCAGTTCGGCGTGAACGACGGCGGCGGTGTCTGGGGCGCGGAGGACGTCACCAGCCACTTCACGATCGGCCGCTCGCAGATCGTCAAGGCGGACGTGAACAGCCACCAGATGGACGTGGTGCGCGACGGCAAGACGGTCATGAGCTTCCCGGCCAGCTACGGACTCGGCTCCGACCCGAACCGGAACACGACCAACGGCGTGCACATCGTCATGAGCAAGTCCCAGACGGTGCTGATGTCGAACCCGAAGTACGGCTACAACAACGTCCCGGAGCACTGGGCCGTGCGGATCGAGAACAACGGCGAGTTCATCCACGCCAACCCGCTCACCGATGGCGTGCAGGGCTCGGAGAACGTCACGCACGGCTGCGTGAACCTCTCCACCGACAATGCCCAGCAGTACTTCGACACCGCGATCTTCGGTGACCCCGTCGAGGTCACCAACAGCCCCGTCCCGCTGACGATGTCCGACGGCGACATCGCGGACTGGACGGTGCCGTGGGACCAGTGGACCGCGATGTCGGCTTTGTCCCCGCAGCACCAGGCGCAGTAGCCGCTCTCCTCATCGAGGATTCATGCCTCGGACACGATGATGTCGGGCGTCGGTCTTCGGGAAGGGGGCGGTCGGTGGCGGAGCCGGGATGGTGCTGAAGCCGCCCGACCCTCGGCTCGTCCCGACCCGGGTGGCTCCGCCCCTGTCCGGGACCCGGCCCACGGGCGCCGCCCCGGCCCCGCCGCGCCCGGCGCCCGGACCTCCCGGCCGTTCACCGGCCCCGCCCCCGCCGGCGGCGTCCGGCGGTCGTCGTCGGGGTCGGGGCTGGCGGGTCGCGGTGGCGGTGCTCTCGGCGGCGGTGCTGGTGGGCTGCGGGACCGCGTGGGTCAGCATCCACGGCGTCGGCGGCGCGGACGTCATCTCCGACGGGGTCGCGGACAACGGCGCGCAGAACATCCTGCTGGTCGGCCTGGACACCCGCACCGACGCGCACGGGAACCCGCTGCCGGCCGACCAGCTGGCGGCCCTGCACGCCGGCAGTTCCGACGACGGCGGTGACAACACCGACACGATGATCGTCATCCACATCCCCGCCGGGGGTGGCGCGGCCACGGCGTTCTCGATCCCGCGGGACTCCTACGTGCAGCTGGCGGGCGACTTCGGCGCCCACAAGATCAACACCGCGTACACCTACGGGGAGAACGCCGCGCGCCCCCAGCTGGCCGCGCAGGGGCAGGCCGGACCTGCGCTCGCCGTCGCCACCGCCGACGCCGGTGCGCGGGAGGCGATCGGGACCGTGCAGCAGCTGACCGGGCTGACCATCACCCACTACGCGGCGATCAACCTCGCCGCCTTCGACGCCATCAGCAACGCCGCGGGGGGTGTGCAGGTCTGCCTGCTCGCGCCCACCCGGGACGACTTCTCCGGGGCGAACTTCCCCGCCGGTGTCCAGACGATCAGCGGCGCGGCCGCGCTGGCCTTCGTCCGGCAACGTCACGGCCTGCCGAACGGCGACCTCGACCGCATCCGCCGTCAGCAGGTGTTCATGGCCGCGCTGAGCGCGAAGCTGCTCTCCGCGGGCACCCTCACGAGCCCGTCGGCGATGGGTGGACTCGTGCAGGCCGTCGACGACGACGTGGTGCTCGACCAGAACTGGGACCTGCTCTCCTTCGCCGAGCAGCTGCACGGGCTCTCGGCAGGCGCTGTCACCTTCCGGACGGTGCCCACCGGCTCGACTGACCTCCAGACCCCCGAGGACGGCACCGCGGTGCAGATCGACCCGACCCAGGTCCAGGGCTTCATCCAGAACGCGATCGACCCGGCCCCGCCGAGCACGAGCACCGCTCCGCCGGCGCCACCGCAGGCCCCCGTGCACGCGGACGGCTCGGTGGACAGCGTCGAGGTGCTCAACGGCTCCGGTCAGGGCGGCGCCGCCTCGTCCGCGCTGAACACGCTCACCGAGGCCGGGTTCTCGCCCTCCGACACCGGCGACGCCCACACCCGGCCGGACACGACCATCCAGTACGCGCCCTCCGACCAGGCGGACGCGGTCGTTGCTCAGGCCGTGCTCGGCGCGGGCGTCACCCTCACTCCCGACGAGTCGCTCTCCCCCGGTCGGCTGCGCATCACGCTCGGCACCGACCTCCCGGCGAGCGGAGCCGCCTCCCCGTCGTCCGCCTCAGCTCCGCCGCCGGCCCCGATCAGCGCGGGTGCGATCCCGTGCATCAATTAGGTGCGCTACAGCCCTCCGGCGAGACGGTCGAACACCTCGCCGACGATCTCGTGCAGCGCTCCCCGGTCCCGCGCCCCGCCCGCCGTCGCATCCGTCCACCGCTGCATCGCGACCCGCACTCCAGCCATGACGCTCGCGGCGACCAGCGCCGGGTAGAGCCCGACCGGCCGGTCCGCAGCCTCGTCGTCGGAACCGTCGCGACCCGGCTCCCCGATCCGCTCCGCCACCGCGACCGCCAGCGCCCGCTCCCCCGCCGCGTACGCCGCGAGCTGATGCGGGAGCAGCGAGGGAGTGCGCCGCATCATCCGCAGCGCGTCCATCTCACCCTCGGCGCTCAGGTCGTCGACGTGGGCGAGGACCGCCACGCGCAGCGCGGTCAGCACGCTCTCCGACGTCGGCCGCATCCGGAACCGCTCGACGAGCACCTCGGTACGGGCCGCGTCCCCCGCGACGACGGCCTCCTCCTTGCTGGAGAAGTAGTTGAAGAAGGTCCGCAGGGCGACGTCGGCCTCGTCGGCGATCTGCTCGACGGTGACGTTCTCGACGCCGTGCTCCAGCGAGAGCCGCACCGCCGCCTCGCTCAGCGCCGCCCGCGTGGCCTGCTTCTTGCGCTCCCGTCGCCCGACCGCCACCGGCCCAGTCTCTCCCGGGGCCGGTCGGCGGACGGTCAAGGTGCTCATCGCGACGCCGCCGGCATGGTCTCGGTCGCGGCGTCGAGCCCCTCGGTGATCGCCCGGTGCCGGCCGGAAGGGGTCTCGCCGACGATCGCGATGTCCCGACGCTGCGGTCCGACGGTGCCGCCGAGCAGCTCGACGTGCGGGCTGCCCTGCCACTGCGCGACGAGCAGGTGCGGGACACCGGACCCGCGAACGGCGATCCGGTAGCGGCCGTCGTCGTCGGCGACGGTCCGGGCGAGCTGGCGACCGCCGAGGTCGATGACCGTCAGGACCGCGCCGCGCGCGGGGCGGCCGCCGTCGCGGACGGTGCCCTCGAGGACGGACTCGCCGAGGTCGATCGACTCGGTCGCCGGCTCGGCCTCGATCCGGGTGGGGGCCGAGTCCTCGACGTCGATCGTCGTGCGCAGCGGCACCTCCCGCAGGAACAGGATGGCGAGCAGCGCGATCAGCGCCAGCGGGGCGGCGACCAGGAACATCAGGGCGACCGAGCTGCCGTAGGCGTTCTCGACGACGGTCCGGATCGCGGCGGGCAGCGTCGCGAGGTTCGGGATCGAGCCGCCGGACGACGACGTCGCCGACGCCGGGATGCCGGCCGCGGTCAGGCCCGAGGTGATCGCCGTCGAGACGTGGCTGGAGAGCAGCGCACCCAGCGCCGCGACACCGGCCGCGCCGCCGAGGGAGCGGAAGAACGCGACGGTCGAGCTGGCGGCGCCCATGTCGCGCAGGGCGACCTGGTTCTGGACGGCGAGCACGAGGTTCTGCTGGGTCGATCCGACGCCCACGCCGACCATCACCATGGCGACGGCGAGCTCCCAGTACGGGGTGTCCGCGCCCATGACCAGGCCCTGCATCAGCAGCCCGGCGACCAGCAGCACACCGCCGCCGACGAGGTAGGGCTTCCAGCGGCCGTAGCGCGAGATCAGCTGGCCGACGATCGTCGAGGCCAGGAACAGCCCGGCGATCATGGGGAGGGTGAGCAGGCCGGCCTCGGTCGCGGTGGCGCCGCGGGCGAGCTGGAAGAACTGGCTCAGGAAGACCGAGGAGCCGAACATCGCGACGCCGACGAACAGGGCCGCGAGGGTCGCGAGGGCGACGGTCGGGTTCCGGAAGAGCTTCAGCGGGACGATCGGCTCCTCGACCCGCGACTCGACGACGACCGCCAGCACCAGCGCGACGATCCCGGCGGCGAGCCAGGCCAGCGAGGCCCACGAGACCCAGGCGAAGTTCTTGCCGCCCAGCGAGGTCCAGATCAGCAGCGCCGAGACGCCGCCGGCGACGAGCAGCGCGCCGAGGTAGTCGATGTGCACCTCGCGCTTGACCGTCGGGACGCTCAGGGTCCGCTGCAGGACGACGAGGGCGATGACCGCGACCGGCACGGTGACGTAGAAGCACCAGCGCCAGCCGATGGTGTCGACGATGACGCCGCCGATCAGCGGGCCGCCGACGGTCGCGACGGCCATGATCGCGCCGAGGTAGCCGGAGTACCGGCCCCGCTCCCGGGGCGGGATGATCGCCGCGATCACGACCTGGGCCAGCGCGGTGAGACCACCCATGCCCAGGCCCTGGATCACGCGGAAGCCGATCAGCTCCGGGGTCGAGGTGGAGAGCCCGGCCAGCATCGTGCCGACGATGAAGACCGTGATCGCGATCTGGACGAGCAGCTTCTTGGAGAAGAGGTCGGCGAGCTTGCCCCAGATCGGGGTCGACGCCGTCATCGCGAGCAGCGACGCCGTCACCACCCACGTGTACTGGGCCTGGGTGCCGCCCAGATCGCTGATGATGCGCGGCAGCGCGTTGGACACGATCGTCGACGACAGGATCGCGACGAAGAGGGCCATGAGCAGGCCCGACAGCGGCACGAGCACGGCGCGCTTGCCTGCGGGGGCGCTCTGGGGAGGAGCGACGGCGGCGGTCATCGAGGTCCGGCTTTCACGAGGAGTGGAGGCGATAGGGCTCGCGGCGGTCTGCCCGCCGCGGCTCCACCCACACTAGTCGTTCATGCACGCTGTGCAAGTTTGCGCGTTGTGTCGCTCTGCACAGCGCGCAGCGTTCAGGTCGCGTGCAGCAGGGCGCTCAGCGTGTGGCCGGTGTAGTCGACCCGGAGGTCGGCGGTGGCGAGGGCCGCGCGGACCCCGCCGAGCGCCCGTTCGGGCTCGGCCGTCCAGAAGGTGTCCTCGCGGCGGATCAGCAGCCGGTCGAGGAACCCCATCGCGGCGCGGTGGGAGTCCGCGTACCGCCGCGCCCGCTCCCGCTCCCCGAGGTCCTCGGCCAACCGCCACGCGGCGCCGACCCCCTCGGCGACGAACCCGGTCAGCACCGTCGGCGCGTGGGAGCCCAGGTCGACGAGGTAGCTGCCGTCGGCGCGGAGCTGCTCGCCGACCATCCGGTCGGCGAGCTCGAACACGAACGCGGGGGCGTCGCGCCCGCCCGGCGCACCGCTGCGGTGCCACTCGGCCCAGCCCTGCGCGTGCCACGAGGCGAGGCTCCACGGCCGCAGGCACCGGAACCGTCGCCGGTAGAACGCCAGGACCCGGTCCGCGTCGACGTCCACCTTCCCGCCGGCCCGGTGGTACCGCGCCAGCCCGACGACGGCGGCGCCGGGCAGGTAGTCCGGTTCCGACCGGGTCGGGACGACGCCGGGCTCGCGCACCGAACCGTCGTCCCGGACCCACCCGGCGACGTGCCGGGCGAGCTCGTCCGCCCAGGACCTGTCGTCGTGGGGCTCGACGCCGGCGAGCAGGCACGCCGAGGCCATCCCGCTCGGCTCGTGGCGCGGGATGCGCAGCTGGCCGTCGAGGTCGAGGTGCCGCCGGGCGTGCTGCAGACCCCGGCGCGCGTCGGCCAGCCAGTCCTCCCGACCGAGCCGCGCGCCCGCGTCGAGCAGGACCCGCAGGCCGTGCACGCAGCGCGCCGCCGTCCCGGAGCGCTGGTCGCGCCCGGTGCGGGGGTCGTAGGCGTACGACGGCCAGCCGTCGGCGTCGGCTCGACGACGGAGGTGGGTGGCGAGGAGCTCGACGTCGGGTGCGGTGAGACGGTGCCCGGGCCGGTCGACGGCGCCGAAGGTGAGGCGCCGGACGTCGTCGCCGGGACGGTCGAGCCAGGTGGCGGACTGGTAGGTGGTCCAGGTCGGCGCGGTCGTCCCGGTCATCCGGGTCAGCCGTTCGCCGGTCTCCCGGGCGCTGAGCTCGTGGTGCGCGACCGCGTACTCGGTCAGCAGCCCCTGCCGGTCACCCTCGCGGGCCTCGACGGCGTCCCGACCGCGGCGCATCGCCCACGGCGCGTCCGTCGCGACGAGCGTCTCGGGGTGGTGCAGGACGCTGACGCAGGCGGTCGCATCCGCGAGATCGGTCGTGGCCCTCGCGTTCTCCGCGGCGGCGGCCGCGGCCGCGTCGAACGAGCCGACCTCCGCCGGCCGGCCCAGCCCGTGGCCGACGACGGCGTGGGGTGGGCTCGGGGCGTAGAGGGTCACGGCGACGGCCTCGACGCGGGTCGGCACCAGGTCGTCGTCGAGCGAGGTGCCGGCGCTCTCTCCGTGCAGGGCTTGGCGGACCCGGCCGGTGAGGCGGGCGCCGAGATCGAGGTCTTCCGGCCAGGTCTCGGTCGGCGCGGTCCCGTAGGGCAGCCACGTCTCGCCCGGTTCGACGTCCTTGACCACGGTGTGGCGGAACACGTCGTGGGGCTCGATCTCGTCGATGCGGGCGTTCGTCCAGCGCGCGTGGAGGTACTGCTCGAAGGTGCTGGTGAAGTACTGCGTGTTCGGCAGCGCGCCCCCGACCTTCGCGCTCCACACCCGGCTGCGCACCACGACCCCGTACCGGTCGAAGTCGAGCTCGGCCGGGGTCGTGAGCTCGAGCGGCCCGAGGAAGCTGACGGCGATCTTCACGGTCTCGAGCAGCTCGGCGGTGAGCGCGGCGCCCAGGCGGTTCGCGGTCGCGGTGGCGGCCAGGACGAGGTCGCGGGTCGGGTCGGCGTCGGTCGCGTCGAAGTGCCAGAACCCGCCGCGGGCGAGCCGGCGGTCGTCGTCGCGACGCCGCAGGCTGACGAAGACGCCCCCGCGACCGTCGACGGGCGCGGCGAGCTCGGCCGGAGGGAGCGGGGTCTCGCCGGTCGCGACGAGGTGCTCGAGCACGGCGCGCGCGACCTCGGCGGGACGCAGCCCGTCGGGAGTCCGCACGTCGGACCAGGTCACCGCCACGGCGTCCGCGGGCGCGACGGCGGGTGGTCCGGGGGCGTGGAGGTCGGTCCAGACGTCGAACACGGTGCGGACCCGGTAGCCCAGGCCCTCGAGCCGCTCCCGACCGCCGCGCCCGGGGAACTCGACCAGCGCCACGAGCCCTTCCACCTCGAACCCCTCGGCCTCGAGGATCGTCGCGGCGGTGAGGAACGCCCGCCCGGAGCTGAGCGAGTCGTCGACGACCACGACCCGACGACCGGCGACGTCCGGGCCGCGGTCCCCGTCGACGCGCCAGCCCGGCCCGTGGCCCTTCGCCGCCGCGCGCACCGCGAGGGCCGTGTAGCGGTCGTCGAGCACCACGCACGCCGACACCAGCGGAGCTGCAGTCAGCCCGAACGCGGCCAGCTGCGAGGCGCCGAAGTCGGCCATCTGGTCGAGCAGGGCGCGGGCGATCAGACGCGCGCCGGAGCCGGTCGCGCTGACCGCCCAGGTGTAGAGCATCCACGCGCGCGGGCTGCCGTCGGCGCCGCTGAGGTGGACGCCCTGCTCCTGGCGCAGGAAGCCCTCGCGGCAGAGCCGTTCCCGGAGCCGCTCCCGATCCTGCGCCGTGAATCCCGTCGTCCCGACCTCAGCCGATGTGGCCATGCCCGCCGTCGTGGTGCGACTCCGAGTGGTGGTCGTGCTGGTCGTGGGTCTCGGTCCCGTGCTGCTCGTGGGGCTGGGAGTGGTGCTCCTCGTGGTGGCCGCTGTCGTGGTGGGTGGGCGTGGCGTGGGTCTGGAACACCGGCGGGTCGTCGTCGAGGAACTGCTGCTGGTGATCGACGCCGGCGGAGTGACCGCTCCCCTGGTGTCCCGGGGTCGAGCCGTGGAACGGCGACCCGGAGCCGCCGTCGTGGTGCTTCTCGCCGAAGTGCCCCTGGTGCTGGCCGTGGCCGTGGTCCTCGCGGACGGGGCCGGCGATCTCGAACACCTCGCGGATCGGGCCCGCGATCTCCACGACGTCACCCGGACCGTGATGGATCGGCCCCGCGATCTCCACGACATCACCCGGACCGTGGTGGATCGGCCCGGCGATCTCCACGACGTCACCGGGGCCGTGGTGGATCGGCCCGGCGATCTCGGTGACCTCGCGGTGGATCGGGCCCGCGTCCTCGAAGACCCCGCCGGGCTCCCGGTGCAGCGGACCGGCGACCTCGACGACGTCACCGCCCGGGGCGACCGACCCGCGGATCTCGATCGGATCGTGGGGCGGGGCGACCGATCCCCGGATCTCGATCGGATCGTCGATGGGTCCCGCGTCCTCGACGACGTTGGGCGTCGAGCCGAACTCCCGGAACGCGAGCAGGGTGGGGTCGATCGGTGGGCCGAGGTCCCCCGCCGCCGCTGGGTCGTCCCCCGACCTCGCCGTCTCGCTCATCGCGCGCTCCCATTCCGCCTCGGACCGCGGACCGGTCCCGATCGGCCGGCCTCCTGCCGGCCCGACCGCCTCGGACGAGCCTGCGCGGGCCGGAGAAGCCGCACATGAGTAGCGAAGTACTCGGAAACCCCGAGAAGGACCTTCTCCCCTACTCAAGCATCGAGGCAGGAAACGATGTCGTGCAGGTGGTGCCGGCCCTCGTGCGCGGCCTGGCGGGCGAGCCACAACGCACTGCGCCGCTCGCCGGGGTACCGGTGGACGGGTCGGTCCCGGGCGGGTTCGTCGAGTCGGTCGAGCTCGGCGAGGAAGCCTCCGACGTGGGCCTCGAGCTGATCGACGACGGGCCGCAGCTCCGCGTGGGCGTAGCCGAACCGGCGGGCGCGGAGGTCGTTGAGCATCGGCTCGAGGGGCGGGTCGTCCTCGGTGCGGGCGCGGTGGAGCCGGATGGTGAAGACCGCGTAGACGTCGCGGACGTGGCAGAGGTACTCGGCGGCCGACCAGCTCCCGTCGGCGCCCGGGGCGCGCCACGCGTCCTCGGGGTGGGCGGCCAGCAGCTCACGCGCCCGACCCGGCACCGAGGTGACGATCGCGCGGACGTCGTCGAGACCCGTCGTCGGGAAGTCCATCGGGCAGGTCGCGCAGTGGTGATCTTCGCCCGCGAGCGGTGGGACACCCTCGGGAAGCGCGGTCTCCGGGCCGGGCAGATCACACGCCGGACGGTCCATGCCGACGAGCGTGACACCTTCGGGCCGCCGCGGGAGCACCGCGCACCCGGACCCGAGGCCCGACCGCACTCCCCCGTTCAGTCGCTAGGCAGCCCGAATCCCGCCCCAGACCCCGAACCGGACGAATCTCACGCGACGTTGTCGGACCCCGTCGCTACTGTCGCGCCCGTCGGACCACCGAGGTGCGGGGAGCATCCATGGACGTGGCGATCGAGGTCGCCGGGCTGGTCAAGAGGTATGGGGACGTCACCGCGCTCGACGGCGTCGACCTGCAGGTTCCCCGCGGCACCGTCCTCGGGCTGCTGGGGCCGAACGGCGCGGGCAAGACGACGATCGTCCGCATCCTGACCACCCTTCTCCAACCCGACGCCGGGCGGGCCACGATCGACGGCGTCGACGTCCTGGCGAACCCGAGAGAGGTGCGCCGACGCCTCGGGCTCTCCGGCCAGTACGCCGCGGTCGACGAGTACCTCACCGGCTTCGAGAACCTCGACATGATCGGCCGGCTCTACCACCTGGGCCGCTCGCGCAGCCGGGAGCGGGCCCGGGAGCTGCTCGCCCAGTTCAGCCTCACCGACGCCGGCGACCGACCGGCCCGCACCTACTCCGGCGGCATGCGACGGCGCCTCGACCTCGCCGGCGCGCTCGTCGCCCATCCCCCGGTGCTCTTCCTCGACGAGCCGACCACCGGCCTCGACCCGCGCAGCCGCACCGAGATGTGGGGCGTCATCCAGCAGCTCGTCGCCGACGGCACCACGCTCCTGCTGACCACCCAGTACCTCGAGGAGGCCGACGTGCTCGCGGACGACATCGTCGTCATCGACCACGGCCGCGCCATCGCCCGCGGCACGTCCGACGAGCTCAAGGCGCAGATCGGCGGCGAGCGCCTCGAGCTCACCGTCTCCGACGAGGACCGGCTCGAGGAGGCGGTCGGCGTCGTCACCCCGCTCGGCGTCGCCCCACCGGTCACCGACGAGCATCGCCGGTCCCTGACGATGCCCGTGACCGGCGGCGTGAAGGCGCTGCGCCAGGCGCTCGACCGGCTCGAGGCCGTCGGCCTGGAGGTCGACGACGCCGGGGTGCGCCGGCCGACCCTCGACGACGTCTTCCTCACTCTCACCGGCAGCACCGCCGGCGACGACGAGCCGGCCGACGAGGTGGCGTCATGACCACCCTCGACGTCGTGAACGACGCCGCCGTCGTCGCCAAGCGCAACCTCATCAAGATCAAGCGGGTGCCCGACCTGCTGGTCTTCACGACGCTCTCGCCGATCATGTTCGTGCTGCTGTTCGCGTACGTGTTCGGCGGCGCGATCGACCCGAGCGGCGGCGGGGCGGCCTACCGCGAGTTCCTCATCGCCGGGATCTTCGCCCAGACCGTGGTCTTCGGGGCGACGAACACCGGCGCGGGCCTCGCCGACGACGTCAAGAAGGGCATCATCGACCGCTTCCGCTCGCTGCCGATGGCGCCGTCGGCGGTGCTGACCGGGCGGACGCTGTCCGACGTCGTGAACAACGTGATCGTCCTGATCGTCATGTCGATCACCGGGCTGATCGTCGGCTGGCGCATCAACACCGGCCCGCTCGAGGCGCTGTGGGGCTTCGTCCTGCTACTGATCTTCGCCTATGCGATCTCGTGGGTGATGGCGTGGCTCGGCCTGCTGATCCCGAGCCCCGAGGTCATCAACAACGCCTCGTTCATCGTGATCTTCCCGTTGACGTTCGTCGCGAACACCTTCGTCCCGATCGACACGCTGCCCGGTCCGCTGCAGGTGGTCGCCGAGTGGAACCCGGTCTCGTCGGTCACGGAAGCCGCTCGCGAACTGTTCGGCAACCCCGCGCCGAATCCGACCGGGAACGTGTCCACCGCGTGGTCGCTCGTGCACCCGCAGCTCTACACGCTGATCTGGTCGGTGGTGATCGTGGCCGTGTTCGCGCCGCTCGCCGGTGCGCAGTACCGCCGTGCAGCGAGCCGCTGAACGAACACGTTTCGTCGACGCTCTTAGGCCGCTCGGGTGGCTTGCGTTGTGATCGGCAATGACCCGCCATCACCCTCGGTGACCCAAACTGGGAACCGAGGAGGCAGACGATGGCGGATCAGACGAAGCTGGTGAGGCAGCTCGTGGAGCCGTGGGAGACGGGGCGGGTCGATGAGGTCGACGCCATCCTCCCGGCGGACCGTGCGCTACCACCTCGCCGGTTTCCCGGACATGGATCGCGCCAGTCTGAAACAGTTCATGGCCGGATTCCACCAGTCGTTCCCCGATTTCTCCGTCACCTTCGAGGAGGACATCGTTGAGGGCGAACGCAGCGCGCACCGCTGGATCTGCACCGGGACATTCACCGGCGCCGGAGGCCTACTGCCGGGTGATCCGACGGGGAAGCCCACCACGGCGACCGGCACCCACATGGTCCATTGGCGCGACGGCCGCCCGGCCGAGATCTGGCATTTCGGCGACTGGCTGAGCTGGCTCCAGGGCGCCGGGGTGATCCCCGCCCTGGGCTAAGCAGCCAGGGAGCGGTGTCGAGGCCGCCGAGGCCGGGCTGATCAGACCTTCGTCGCGAACACGATGGTCTGGCCGAGGTAGTTGTGCGCGCTGCGGTCGAGGGTGCCGCCGCAGGTGATGAGTCGCAGCTCCGGGCCGCGGGTGTCCGAGTAGACCGCCGACGTCGGGAACTCGGCCTTCGGGACGGTCTCGGTCCGGGTCACGGCGAAGCTCACCGGGCCGCTGGGAGTCGCCACGTTGATCTTGTCGCCGGCGGCGAGGGTGTGGAAATTCGCCCCGAAGCCGGGCTTGCCTCCGGCGTTGATGTGAGCGAGCACGACGGCAGGTCCGGCCTGCCCCGGCATCGGTCCCTTGGTGTAGACACCGGCCTGCATCGGGTCGGCGAGCGGCGGGACCTGGATCGACTTGTCCGGGTTGAGCCCGAGTCCGATGAGCTGGGACGACACGTTCAGTCGCGGGATCGTCAGCGTGTAGCCGGGGACGGCACCGGCGGTGCTCTGCTGGCTGGCGGCGAGGGAGTCCTGGGCTGCGCCGGTGTCGGAACCGCATGCCGTCACCAGGAGCGTGAGGAGCGCGCCGAGGAGGACGGCGACCGTCGTCCGGGCCGTGGCGTGGCGGGTCATCAGATTCCCCCGGTCTGGGCCGAGCCCTCGGGCACCTCGGTGACCTGGTTGCCGGACGTCGTCGCGTCGGAGCCGTCGTCGCCGGTGGAAGTGGCGGAAGCGTCCTGGTCGTCGCCGTCGTCGGCGAGCGATTCACAGGCGATTCCGTTGTGGTTCTCGTCCAGACGATCGGCGTTGTTCGTGCTCGACCCGCCGATCGACGTGAAGTACTGCTGCGCTTCCTTCTGGGTCGCGAAGTCGGCGCAGTCGCGGTCGCCGGCGGGACGACCGGGACGGTTCGGCGGTTTCGGACCCGAGGAGCTCCCTCCTGAGGACGTACCTCCTCCGGCCCCCGGACTCCCGCCCTGGCTCGGTGCCGACGAGGTCGTCGTGGTCGGCGTCGTGCTGCCGGTGGGGTCGCTGCTTGTCGTCGGCTCCGGCGACGGCGCCGGTTCGCATGACGCCGGCGTGCTCGTGGCGTCGGTGCCGCTGGTCGGCGTCGCTGGACAACTCTGTGCGACGAAGGCGGTCGGCGCCGCATGGGCCGGCCCGGCCACGAGCAGAGCGCTCGCGGCGGCGGCAACGATCACTGGTCCGAATCGCGATACGCGAATCACGTGTTCCCCCCTGAGATCGAGGGATCCCCCACCCCTCGTCACGAGAGAATCTCACATCAATCACGGAGACGTCACAGCGGATCTCGGCGAGCCCGCACCGGGCACGGAGCGCCGACTCCCACCAGCAGCGACGTGGTCGACGTTGTTCCACTCCCCGTACCGAGCTCGTCACCGCACGAAGTACTTCAACCTGGCACGTAACGGACAGATCCAGTCGTACGACCCCACAGCTGACTCACAGCTGGGGGGATAACTCGTGACCACCACCATCGATCCGGTCGAGGGCGTCGACGACGACACCTCGCCGACCGGTTCTTCCCGATCCGTCGGACGCACGGTTCTCGTGATCGGGGTGACGGCGGTACTCCTGCTCGCCATCGCAGCCGGTGTCGCCTTCGCGTTCGCGCACAACTCGTCGCCCGCACCGACACCGGTCGCCGAGCAGGCCCCGGTGGTCCCGACGGCGAGCCCGACCCCCGCGGAGCAGTTCCTCACGCGCTGGCACGAGGTCGCTCCCGGCGTGGCGGCCCGCCGGTCGGACTACACGTGGACGCGGCTCGGAGTGAGCGCGTGCAACCTCATCGGGGTTCCCGGGATCACCGCCGGCGCCCTGTCCCGCGTGCTCGGTTCCAACCCGAACCTCATGTCGACGGCCGAGGGCTCGCACTTCCTCGAGGTCGCCGACGCGAACCTCTGCCCAGACCACGACTACGTGGCCGCCCCGACCCTGACGGTGCCGGACGTCCCGTCTCCGTCGCTCCCCGACTTCGGGGACCTGTCGTCGAGCAGTGGCTCCGGGTCGATCCCGAACGTGCACGTCTCACCGCCCACCGTGACCGCCCCGAAGATCCCAGGCAGTGGCTCGCCGAGTGGCTCGGGCGGAGGCCACACGTATCACCCGCCGACGATCACCCGGGTCTCGCCGCCGCCCGTGCTCAAGCCACAGCCGATCGAGCCGATCGGGAGCTGACGTCGCGACCCCTTGACCGGGTACTTGTTTTTTGCAAGTCTCAGCGCCACACACTCAGAGCGCGTGAGAGGCAGCAACCCATGAAGCGGATGTTCGTCAACCTGCCCGTGACCGACCTGGACCGGGCGAAGGCCTTCTACGAGGCGGTCGGGTTCCGCATCAACCCGCTCTTCACCGACCACAACGCCGCGTGCGTCGTCGTCGAGGAGGACCACAACTTCTTCATGATCCTCACGCGGGAGTTCTTCCAGACCTTCACCGACCTGCCGATCGGCGACCCCAAGGTGAGCCCGTCCTCGGCGACCGCGGTCTTCCTCGAGAGCCGGGACGAGGTCGACGCGACCGTCGCCGCCGGCCTCGCCGCGGGCGGCAGCGAGCCGGGCCCGCCCTCGGACTACGGCTTCATGTACCAGCGCCAGCTCACCGACCCCGACGGCAACGTCATCGACTTCGGCTGGATGGACCCGGTCGCGGCCGAGCAGGGCCCCGAGGCGTTCGCGAGCCAGCAGGCCTGAGGGCTCGGGCAGAGTCTCCGTGGCCCCACGCGAGTACGGGCAGTACGACGGCGTCACCCGGGCCCTGGAGCTCGTGGGCGAGCGGTGGGCGATGCTCATCGTCCGCGACCTGCTCGTCGGGCCGCGCCGCAACGGGGAGCTCGCCGCGGGGCTCCCCCGCATCCCGAGCAACATCCTGGCGTCGCGGCTCAAGGAACTGCAGGCGGCGGGCGTCATCCGCCGGGCGCCCCGCTCACGGATCATCATCTACGAGCTGACCCCGTTCGGGCGCGAGCTCGAGCCGGTGGTGCTCGCGCTCGGCGCCTGGGGGTTCAAGGCGCTGGGCGATCCGCGGGCGGAGCAGATCATCACGCCCGACTCGATGACGATGTCCCTGCGCACCGCGTTCCGCCCGCAGGTGGCGGCGAGCCTGCCCGCCACCGCCTACGCGGCGCACCTCGGAGCGGCCGAGCTCAGCATCCGGGTCGACGGCTCCGCCCTCGACGTCCGGCGCGGGGACGGACCGGCCGACCTCGCCTTCGCGGCGGGGCCTGGCATCCACCGGGTCATCTCCGGCGAGCTGGCCCCGGGGCGCGCGATCGAGACCGGGGTCGTCGAAGTGCTGCGCGGTCCGGGCGATCTGCTCGACCGGTTCGCGACGACGTTCCACCTGGCCGCCTGACGACGGCGGCGGCGGTCATCCGCTGTCCGCCGGCCGCCGTCGATGACGAGGCCTCAGCCCCGGCCGCTGGCCGCGAGCCAGATGACCTCGTACTGCTCGGCGGTGACCCGACCGTCGGCGTACGCCGCTTCCACCGTCTTGACCCAGCCGCCCGGCGGGTACGGGTCGGCGGTGCTGGCGCCGGTCGGGATCGCGGGGGTGGAGTCGGGCCACTCGTAGGCGGCCAGCGCGGACGCCGTCTCCTCGACGGTCACCGTGCCCGCCTCCAGCGCCAGCAGGTACCGGTCGGGCATCGACTCACCCGGACGCCACTGTCCAGCCACGTTTCCTCCTCGCCCACGGAACGACGGCACGATGATCTCCCGGCTCCGGGTCTGCCCGCCACCCGATCATGGAGGTCGACCCCTATCGCCGGCGGCCGAGCAGCGGCCAGGGACGCTCGGCCTCGAGCAGGTAGGCGAGCTCGATCAGCGTCCGCTCGTCGCCCTTCGCGGCGGCGAGCTGGACGCCGACCGGAAGGCCGTCGGTGGACCGACCCCCTGGCAGCGACACCGCCGGCGCACCCGCGACGTTCTGCAGCGGCGTGAACCCGACGTAGTCGATCAACCGCTCCCGGAGCTCGTCGAACGGCACCGCGGGGTGCAGCCGGCCGAGCTCCGGGGTGCGGTGCGCCAACGTCGGCGAGAGCAGGACGTCGTGGTGGACGAACTCGTCGTCGTACTGCGCCTCGATCTTCCGCAACCGCCGCAGGAACCCCGGCCGGCGCGGCGCCGTCCTCAGGAAGTGGCGGTGCAGCCCGTGGGTCAGCGGGTCGAGGCGGCGCGGGTCGAACTGCGGGAACCCGAACCGCCCGCCGACCACGATCCCGAACGCGAGCAGGCCCCAGTAGACGAGGAAGTCGTCCACGAACTGCTTCCCGACGGCGAGGGTGTGCGGCTCGACGACGTGCCCGGCGGCCTCGAGTGCCCGGGCGGTCGCGACGACGGCGGCGCGCGTCTCGTCGTCGACCTCGCCGCCGGCCGGGCTCTCGAGGACGAGGCCGATCCGCAGCCGGCGGTGGGCCGGTCCGTCGACGAAGCCGATGGGCGGCTGGGTCGGGTTGCGTCGTTGTCTGTCGAGCACGCCGAGGACGGCCGCGGTGTCCCGGACGGTGCGGGTGACGACGCCGTCGCTGACCAGGTTGATCGGCATCTGCGTGCCCTGGGCGTTGAGCGCGGTCCTCCCCCGCGTCGGCTTGAGCCCGACGAGCCCGCACGCGGCGGCCGGGATGCGGATCGACCCGCCGCCGTCGTTGGCGTGCGCGAACGGGACCGCCCCGGAAGCGACGAGCGCCGCCGACCCACCCGACGAGGCACCGCACGAGTAGTCGGTGTTCCAGGGGTTGCGGGTGGGCGCGGCGTCGACGAACTCGGTCGTGGCGTTGAGACCGAACTCGGGCATGCGGGTGCTGCCGAGGATCTGGACGCCGAGGCCGAGCAGCTGGCACGTCACCTCGGAGTGCGCCGGGGCGGGCTCGGCCGTGTACGCAGAACTGCCGTTGGTGGTCGGCCACCCGGCGACGTCGGTGTTCTCCTTGACCAGCATCGGCACCCCGGCGAGCGCTCCGGACACCGAGCCGGACACGGGCTCGTCGCACCGGTCGAGGGCGAGCCCGCGCAGCGTCGGGTCGACCCGGGCGATCCGTCCCGCAGCGGCGCGGCGCACTTCGTCCACGGACACCTCGTGCCGGCGGAGCCGGGCGGCGAGCCCGACGGCGTCGTCGTCACCCAGCGCGTCGTCGGCGAACGCCGAGACCTCCCGGAGTTCCGCGTCCGACCTCACCGACACCCGCGCCCTCCTCCACCGTTGGACTGTTCCGACCTAGACCCGAGGTCGTCAGCTCGCCGTCAGGAACCCCGATCCCGCCGGACGGAGCACCCGCTCCGACCAGGCATTCCACCACCTGGCCGCAGCCGCCGACGCAGGCGTCTCAACCCTGGCCACGTGAACAATCCCGATAGATGCAACAGCGGCCGGAGGGGCGCATATTCGACCGCAGAAGCGGAGCGAGCGCCCTCTCCGCCGGGGCGTTTGCGGTCGACCCGTGAGGGAGTCCGATGGCAGTCACGCCCCTGAAGGACATCGTCGATCGAGCGTTCGCGGCCCGCTACGGCGTTCCGGCGATCAACGTCTTCGACGACCTCACGATGGAGGCCGTCCTCGCGGGCGCGGTCGAGGCGCGGTCGCCGCTGATCGTGCAGACCTCGGTGAAGACCGTCCGCAGCATCGGTTCCCGTGTGCTGATGGCGCAGTGGACCGCGATGACGGCGGGCATCGAGGTGCCGGTGACGCTGCACCTGGATCACTGCCCCGACCGCGCGGTGCTCTCCGAGTGCCTCGACGCCGGGTGGAACTCGGTGCTCTTCGACGCCTCCGCGCTCTCGGTCGAGGAGAACCAGCGCCAGACGACGGAGGTCGTGAAGGAGGCCCGCGAGCACGGCGCGCACGTCGAGGGCGAGATCGAGTCGATCACGGGGGTCGAGGACGGCGTCGGGTCCGACACCCCCTCCGAGCGCCAGACCCTCGACGTCCAGGTGCGCTTCCTCGAGGAGACGGGTGTCGACGTCTTCGCGCCGGCGATCGGCAACGCCCACGGCTCCTACACGGCAGCCCCCGAGCTCGACACCCAGCGCGTCAGCGACATCGTCGCGCGCCACCCCGTCCCGATCGCGCTGCACGGTGGCTCCGGGCTCTCCGAGGCGGTGTTCCAGGACCTCATCGCCCGCGGCTGCGCCAAGGTCAACATCTCGACGGCGCTCAAGGAGCTCTACATGAAGTCGAGCCTGGAGTTCCTGCGCGGCGCCGAGGAGAAGAACAAGTGGGACCCGCCGTCGCTCTTCCGCGACGTCCGCGGCCACGTCGTCGAGATGACGACGGGGCTGTGCCGCGAGTTCGGCAGCGCCGGGCAGGCGTGACGTGCCGGCCCTGATCCTCGACTGCGACGGCGTCCTCGGCGACACCGAGCTCGAGGGCCACCTTCCCGCGTTCAACCAGACGTTCCTCGAGTTCGGCGCGCCCATCGTGTGGTCGCCCGAGCAGTACATCGAGCTCGTGAAGATCGGCGGCGGCAAGGAGCGGATGCGAGCCGCGGTCACGCCCGAGGTCTGCACGGCGCTCGGCATCGCGAACACGGACCAGGCGATCGACGCCGAGGTCGCGCGCTGGCACCAGCGCAAGTCCGAGATCTACGGCGAGCTCGTGCGCGGCGGCAAGATCCCGGCCCGGCCCGGCATCCGGCGGCTCGTCAAAGAAGCTCACGACGGCGGGTGGACGCTCGCCGTCGCGTCCACGTCGGCCGAGGCGTCGGTCCTCGCGGTGCTGCAGCACGCGGTCGGCACCGACCTGGCGTCGTCGTTCGCGGTGTTCGCCGGCGACGTCGTCCCCCGCAAGAAGCCCGACCCGGCCATCTACCGGCTCGCCCTGTCCGAGCTCGGACGGGAGCCGTCCGACGCCGTCGTCGTCGAGGACTCCGGCAACGGACTGGCCGCCGCGCTCGCCGCCGGCATCCGCACCGTCGTCACCGTCAGCGGCACCAGCCGCGACGACGACTTCACCGGCGCGGCCCTCGTCGTCACCAGCCTCGGCGATCCCGACGGCGAGGCGGCGCGGGTCGTCGACGACCCCCACGGCATCTCGCCCGGCCCCGCGGTGGATCTCGCCGCGGTGCAGCGCATCCTCTCGATCGGAGCACCGTCATGAGCGTCGAGGACACGGAATTCGTCGTCGGGTCGATCGCGCAGACGGTCGTCGAGAACGAGAAGTACTTCGGCGATCTCGATGCGGTCGCGGGCGACGGCGATTTCGGCTATTCGCTGGCGCGCGGTTTCGAGAAGGTGCTGGCCGACTGGGACTCCTACGACCGCGCCGATTCGTCGACCTTCATCAGGAAGGTCGCGATGACGCTGTCCAGCAAGATCGGCGGGACGTCCGGCCCGATCTGGGGGACCGCGTTCCTGCGCGCGGCGAAGGCGGCCGAGGGACGCGAGCTGGACGGGACCGTCGTCGTCGGGATGCTCCGGGCCGCCGTCGAGGGCATCCAGCAGCGCGGCGGCGCCGAGATGGGCGACAAGACGCTGATCGACGCGATCGTGCCCGCGACCGACGCGCTCGACGAGGCGATCCAGAGCGGCGCGACCGGCCCCGAGGGCGCCCGGACCTTCGCCGCGGCCGCACGGAAGGCCGCCGAGGACACCGCCGCGCTGCAGGCCCGGCGCGGCCGCGCGAGCTACACGGGCGAGCGGAGCAAGGGCTCGCCCGACCCGGGAGCGGTGGCGGTCGCCGTCATCGCCGAGGACCTGACCACCCGCTGGACCCAGCGCTGAGGAGCGGACATGAAGAAGTTCATCAACGACCCGAAGACCTACGTCCACGACACCCTGCGCGGGGTCGCGCTCGCCAACCCGGACACGCTCGCGTTCGTCCCGGAGTACAACCTCATCCACCGCACCGACGCGCCCAGCGACGACAAGGTGACGATCATCCAGGGCTCCGGGTCGGGTCACGAGCCGGCGCACGTCATGGCGGTCGGCAAGGGCATGCTCGACGGCGCCTGCCCCGGCGAGGTGTTCGCCGCTCCCCCGTCGGAGTTCCCGTTCGAGTCGGCGAAGCTGCTGCGCTCGGCCAAGGGCGTCCTGCTGCTGATCAACAACTACACCGGCGACAAGATGGCCTTCGAGATGGCCCAGGAGCTCGCCGACGGCGAGGGCATCCGGGCGCGGACGCTGCTCATCGACGACGACGTGGCGGTGCAGGACTCGACCTACACCACCGGCCGCCGCGGGGTCGCCGGGAACTTCTTCGTCATGAAGGCGTGCGGGGCGGCAGCGGAGAACGGCGCCGATCTCGACGAGGTCGCCCGCATCGGCGAGAAGGTCAACTCGGTGACCCGCTCGATGGGCATCGCGCTGACCGCCTGCACCCCGCCGGCCAAGGGCTCGCCGTTGTTCGAGCTCGGGGACGACGAGATCGAGGTGGGCGTCGGGATCCACGGTGAGCCGGGCCGCCGTCGGGACAAGATCAAGGACGCCGACCGGATCGTCGACGAGGCCCTGACCGCGATCACCGAGGACCTGCCGTTCCGGTCCGGCGACCGGGTGGCGCTGATGGTCAACGGGCTCGGCGGCACCCCGATCAGCGAGCTCTACATCCTCTACGCGGTCGCCCACGACTGGCTGGCCGCCAAGGGCATCACGATCGGCCGCAACTACGTCGGCGAGTACTGCACGTCGCTGGACATGGCGGGGATGTCCCTGACGCTGGTGCGCCTCGACGACGAGATCGAGCGGCTGCTGGACGCGCCGGCGGAGTGCGCGATCCGGGTGTTCTGAGGAGTTTCCGACGGCGGGTTGCTCGCCGTGGCATCGTGTCGTCCGGGTGTCGCTTTCAGGAGGTTCTCGACCCGGTGTCCGGCGCGTTGACCATGGTGCAGCAGCACACCGAGCTCGGCGAGGGGCTCGCCGTCGGGTGCCTCGTCGTCGGGGTCTCGGCGACCACGACCGAACGCGAGCCGTTGGCCGCGGCGTTCGCCGGCGCTGTTCAGGGCTGGTCGTGGGCGTCGCGGTACCCGTCGGTCCTCCGGGAGCCGGATCTCGCCGGGATCCTCGGGAGCAGCGAACGCCGCCGGTTCAGCCGCATCGCGCGGTGGATCACGTCCCGGGGCGTCTTCGTGCCGCAGCTGCGCGACCCGGAGTGGGATCTGACCGCGGCGTGCGTGCAGATCGAGGAGCGCACGACGGTGCCGGCCCGGCACTGGACGACGCTCGCCGAGGGCATCGTCGACAGGTTGGACGATGCGCTGGTGTGGCGAGCGCCGCCGGCCGGCGTCGTCGAGGGCGAGCTCTCCGCCTTCGACCTGTGATCGGTCAGGACGCGCGGGTCAGGATCTCGAGGTTGTGGCCGTCCGGGCTGTCCCAGTAGAGGCCCCGGCCGCCGTTGTACGCGCTGAGCTGGTTCGGCCTGGTGCGCATCGGGTCGGCCCAGTACGGCAGGTCGCGATCCTGGATGCGGCCGAACACCTCGTCGAACGTGTCCTCGGAGACGAGGAACGCGAGGTGCATCGGGAACTTGGGGACCTCGTCGACGTCCATGAAGTCCAGGCTGATGCCATTCGGGACCTGCACGACGTCGAAGTGGCCGTTCGTCTTCGCCTCCAGACCCAGCATCTCGGCCAGGTCCTTCGCCGCGGCCTTCTGATCATGGCTCGGCACGATGGTGTGGTTGAGCTCGACGGTCATCGTCGTCCTCCTCTGTCGCATCGACTGAGCCGGACGCTAGGACCTCGACCACGCTTGAGGTCAAACGAAGTCGGCGGCGCCTCGTCGACTCAGACGAAGGAGAGCAGCCCGACGGTCGCGACGAACGCCGCGGCGCACCCGGTGAACCACCGACCGGCGCCGCCGCGACCGATCCTGGCCGTCACCAGGGTGATCACGAGGAGCGCGGCGGTGATCAGGAAGCCGACCACCGCGATCACGAGTTCCAGGTCGCCCTTGCCTGCGCCGCTCATGTCCACCGCCAGATCTGGTTCGGGTTCGTCTGGTCGGCCTAACGCTGTGGGTCGCGTGTGGTGACGATGCCGCGCGCGGTGGTTGACCTCGATCGTTGTTGAGGTCCTACGGTTTTGATCATGTTCACTGACGAAGAGCTCGAGTACCTGGACGGCCAGCGGATCGGGCGGCTGGCCACCAGCCAGCCCGACGGCACCCTGCAGAACAACCCGGTCGGGTTCGGCGTGAACCGGGAGCTGGGGACGATCGACATCGGCGGCTACAACATATCGCGGAGCCGCAAGTTCCGGAACGTGGAGGCGAACGGGCGGGCGGGGTTCGTCGTGGACGACGTCTACTCGACCGACCCGTGGCGGGTGCGCTTCCTGGAGATCCGGGGGTGGGCGGAGGCCATCGTGAAGCCGGCCGACGGGGCGGACCAGATGGGCGGCAGCCCGATCATCCGGTTGCATCCCACGCGGGTCCTCAGCATCGGGTTGCAGCCCGGAGACCTCGACGGCGACCCGCACCTGGCTCCGATGCGCAGCCGCGCAGTCGGCTGAGGGTCTTTGTATGAAACGGCTCTGATGCGGAGTGGATCTCTGTCATGCTCGCCGTCATGCCGGACGGGTTCGACGCGCGCCCCGCAGAGCTCCATCGCGGTGCGGCCGGACTCCGCGACGACGCCGACGCGCTCGACCAGGCCGGGGATCAGGTCGGGACCGCACTCGAGCAGGCCGGCGGCGCGGCAGGAGCCGGTCCACTCGCCGGTGCCGCCACTGAGTTCGCCGACCAGCTCGACCGGGTGGTCCAGGCGACTCTGGCGAGCCTCGCCGACTGCGCCGGCGCGCTGGACACGTCGGCCAATCAGTACGTCCTGGATGACACAGGAGCCGCATCCGGGCTCGGCGGCGTGATGCTGCCCGGGTTCGACAGGCCGCGCTGATGCCCCTGCCAGGTAACCCGGACGCGATCGAAGCGGCCTCGCAGCAGCTCGCCACGGCAGCGCGGTCCGTGCTGGCCGTCGGTCAGTCGGTGACCGCCCACGGCACGACGACCACCGCGAACTGGACCGGGCTGGCCGCGCCCCTCGCACTCGCGCGCACTCAGCAGGACGCGGCCGCTGTCCAGCGCATGGGCGAAGCCGCGACCGGCGTCGTCGCGCCGCTCGCCACCTACGCCGAGGAGCTGCGCGCCGCCCAGCGGGACTTCGCGCGCGGGGAGGAGATGGTCGCCCAGGGCCACACGACGACCGCGCACGCCCCCGGCGGCCAGCATCGACGCCGGACGCGGGTGGCGCTTCTAGCCGAGCGCAGCGCCCAGTCGGGATCGACGGACTCCGGAAGCTCGCCGAGCTGAGGCAGGTCGCACCTCGTCGGCGCGGTCGGCCACCCCAGGGCGACGGGGCCTCAGATGGTGACGCCGAGCAATAGGAGGACCAGGGCGCGCCCGACACGGCCACCCAGCCAGGGCTCGTAACGCCACACCACCAGCAGGACCGGCCCCGAGCGCCAGGAGAGCCACCGCCGCGATCCTTACGACGTTCTCCCCTGCGCCGGCCCTCCCAGTGGGGGACTCTCCACCCCGGAGGCCGCCACGCCGCCAGCGGCCGATCCTGCGGTGTTTGGCCGGGACCCTCTCGCGTTCAATCAAGTCGGTCGACAGGTGGTCTGCACAGCGCTTTCCTCAGCGGCGGCATCTGTGAGTCTCCTAACGAAGGGTGAAACGGAACCGATTCGCGCTCAGAGGTCTTGACGCGAACCTCAACCGAGGGAAGAAGCTCCAATTTCATTGCCGCCGGAGAGTTCTATTTGAAGTCCTCTCGAATAGACAGCGACGGAAGAGCGTCGACAATCTGCATCGTCCGCAGAGAGACAGCGACAACCCGAGCAAGTAGGTCAATTATGTATCGCGGATCTCCGCTCTCCCGACTCCATTCGTTGGGGTCATTCACAATTCCAGACGACTTGTCAGTTCTCACCTGATAGCGATCTATGATCCATTCAATCGCCGAGCGCGAACCCAGCATGAATCGATATGCATCTTCCGGAATACCCGAAAGCCTGATTCGAGAATTGTAAATGATCGCCGTCCGGTCCGAAACCAGCTTCTTTGACTCCGGGTCCCGTTTTTTCACAAAGGCCATCTTCTGGACTCCAAAGAAATCGTACGGGTCACCCGTCGGCTCGATGTCGAGGCCGTCAAGAGGATATGGAGTTTCCGACTCGTAATTCAGATGAAGATCGGCGAGATCACGTCCCGCTCGAACGAAAGGCCACGGGTCGACGGCAAGAGGCACCCGAGGTATCGTCTTTTTTAGATCAGCCGCATAAGAATCGCGATAGGCGGGCGAGTGAAGAACCCCGTAGACGTACGAGAATATCTCGTCTTTTCCAAATTCATCTCCGTACGCCTGCACGAATTTTGATAGACCTGCGTCCGAGATGTTATCGACCCGACGATAGCCTGCCGCTTCTTCACCAAAATTGAGGGCTAAGGTTCCGTCCTCGGTCATCGACTCGTACGTCCATCGGGGATAGAACTGACTCGCAGTAAACAGATTCAGGTCCGGCATGGCATCTGCGGCGAGAGCGGAGAATTTTACGGTCGGATACGGGCCGGAAATGATGAAGCCGACAGTGGACAGATCGGGACTCGGGAACAGACGATTCATCTTCGCCTGTACTTCGTTCAATCCAGGCGAGAAGTATACGTTCTGTTTACAGAAAGGCCGGTACATCCCTCCGCGTAACGCCGAGGGGTCCCAGCGCAGGACATCCCCTCTCCGCCATCGAGAACGCAGCGCACGAGACCAACTGACTCTCGTCGGATCGTCCGACGGCTGATCGATGCCGATATCGGAGTTGAAGTTCGACACCAGTGTGCGAACGTTCCTTGCAAGAACTTCCTTACCGAAGTTGTATACCCATGGGTCTCGGTTGGTAGTTAGGCCGTGGCTTGAAACTTTAAAGATGCCGGTTCCGTCCTTCGCGGTTAGCGGCAGGAAAGCATCGAAGTCGGCGCCGCGCTTACTTAGCCAGTCGCCGTACGCGTTGGGGCTGATGTCTCCCATAGGAACACCGTCAGCAACACTTCCTAGCTCACGCAACCGTGAAAGCTTTTCCTCACGTGTGAGGTAGTCTCCAATATCTAGGTATCGAATTTGCGCCGGCGACTTCCGTGCTGGATTTTTGACGAGTAGGGTGATAGCAACTGTTGCGCGACTTCCGCCGCCAAAGATCTTGCCGCCCTCCCGTCGAGACTCGTCCCCGGCCGTGCGCTGATTGCCTCGAAGATTCACGATATATATTGACGTGAACTCATCGGCGAGGGTCTTTCGCATCCCATCCGCCGTGTTGGAGTCTAAGAATCCGCCGTTGGTAACGTATGCGACAATACCCTTTTCCCGAATGCGGAGCGTGGCCCATCTGATAGCTCGAACATAGGAGTCGTATAGAGATCTTAGTGATGTTGACTCACTCCGAGCCGCATAGCTCTGTCGAATATTCTCGTCGAGGCTAGGGTACCTCTCATTCTGGTTGCGGTCGTTGGCGCTCTCTTGTCCGATCGAGTACGGTGGATTTCCGACAATAACGGTAATCGGCAGCTGCTTTAGTCGCTCCAGCCGATCATTGTTTTCGGGAAACACGCTGAGATCTGGCCGATCGCTATCCTCCCAAGACTGAAAGGTATCAGTCAGGATCAGTCCAGGGAAGGATTCGTATGGCTCCTCTTCCGTCGAGATGCCCTCTCTCGATGGCGCCTCCGCGCCCGACTCACGCAGCATTCCACGGTAGGTCGTCTCAATGTTTACTGCAGCGATATAGTACGCAAGAAGTAGAATCTCGTTAGCGTGCATTTCTTCGACATACTTGCGAGTCAGGTCGTGCGGACGGACGAGGCCAAGCTCCAGGAGACGAACAATAAATGTGCCGGTGCCAGTGAACCCATCGAGAATATGCACGCCTTCATCAGTAATGCTTTGGCCAAACTCCTGCCGGAGTAGGTCATCAGCAGAACGGAGGATGAAGTCCACTATCTCAACCGGCGTGTAAACAATGCCCAGCTTGTCGGCCGTTTTTCTGAAGGCGGTCGCAAAAAATGTATCGTAGAGTCGACGAACCAATTCTTGCCGGCCCTCGCGGTCCTTTACGTCGCGGACCTTGCGCCTAACTGAGTCGTAAAACTTGCCTAACGCCTCGTTCTCGGCCTCTAGATCGTGCTGGTCGAGAACGGCGAGCATCCGTTCCATGGTTTGAGCCACGGGGTTGTGGTCGAGAAACTCGTCGCCTGCGAAGAGAGCGTTAAAGACGGGCCTGGTTATCAGGTGTTGCGCGAGCATCTCTACGGCGTCCTGCTCCCTGATGCCCTCATTGAGATTCCCACGCAGGCCGTCCAGAAATGTGTCGAACTCAGCACGAACACTGGTCGTTTCTTCGGCCAGCAGTGATTCGATCCTTGTGATCTGACGCTCAGCGATCTGAGCCACGTCTTTAGCCCAATCAGTCCAATACTCGCGCGAACCGACTTTCTGGACGATTTTGGCGTAGATCGCATTACGCCACTGGTCGAGATCGCCGAACGCAAGCGGCAGTATCCCCTGCTCCCCCGCGCTACCCTCGCCGCCAACGCCAATGACGTTGACTTTACTGTCACGAGCCTTTGATAGCTGGATTCGATTGACGAGGGCATCGAACCGCTCGTCGTGAGCTCGCAGTGCCTGTAGAACTTCCCAGACGACGGCGTAGCGCTTGTTATCCCGCAGCGCGTCCTCGGGAATCATTCCTGAGGGGATACCGATCGGGAGAATAATATATCCATAGTCTTTACTGCCCGCGGGGTCGCGCCGCATCACTCGTCCGACTGACTGGACGATGTCCACGACAGACTTGCGCGGCGACAGGAACATAACCGCGTCGAGTGCTGGGACGTCGACACCCTCAGAAAGGCAGCGGGCATTGGTAAGAATCCGGCAGGATCCGGAAGCCGGATCGCCGCGCAGCCAGTCGAGACTACCGTTGCGCTGAAGAGCGTTCATTGTGCCGTCGACGTGTCGTACCTCGCACTTTAGGGGCGAGGACCCGTCCACGGCCTGCTGATCGGTGGCGTCGACGTAGTGGTCGGTGACATCTTGGAACAGCTTCTCGATGCGCTTCGAGTCGGCAATCTGGCCAGCGAAGGCGATCGCGCGACGCATCGGGGCGACGTCGGGCTCGAAGGAGTGCTCTGCACGCCCTCGCTTAGCCAGGCCGTTCCAGCAACCAACAATTTTGGCAGCGTCGTCGAGCTTCAACTCATTGCCGTCATCAGAGAGTTGTTGCTGGAAAGTTCGTGCCACCGACGACTCGTCGACTGTCAGGACAAGCACTTTGTAGTCGGTCAATAGCTCCTTTTCAACGGCCTCGCCAAACCCGAGGCGGTGAAATTCCGGCCCATAGCGTGATTCGTCGTCCATTGAGGCCAGCACTGCGTTCGCCTCGCCAGCCTTGGCCTTAGTGGCGTCATCGTAAATCCGAGGCGTCGCAGTCATGTAGAGCCGTTTAGCGGCGGGCAGGTACTCGTCATCATGGACCCGGACGAAACTCGACTCGCGCTTGTCGTCGGCGAGAGTGATCCCGGTGGTTCGATGCGCCTCGTCTGCGATCACGAGATCAAGTGGCCTTCGACCCTTCCAGCTTTGCGCAACGATGTCGATCGACTGATACGTCGCGAAGATGACTGTCATTGCACCCGTATCAGAGGTCGCGGTCTCAATACGGGCTCGCAGCCGTTCCACGTTCGTAGTAGCGGGTAAGACCAGATCGGTGACCGAAATATCGTCGAAGTCGCCGCGGAGGTTACTGTTTCTAGAAGTCGATCGTGGGTCTGAGCAGACGGCGAGTGGTCGAATTGGGAGACTGGCGTTATCCGTCCACTCACGGACGGTCTGCGACAAAAGATTGATACTTGGCACGAGAAATAGAATCGTACTTCCCGCGCCCACGTACTCCTCGGCCAAGCGCAAACTAGTGAAAGTCTTGCCGGTGCCGCACGCCATCACGAGCTTACCGCGGTCATGCTCGGCGAATCCGGCCGTGGTCTTGTCGATCGCGACGCGCTGGTGCTTTCTCGGGTGCTTGCGCTCGACGAGCTCGAGATGGTCGGCGAAGGCCATGTCAACGGAGACGTCGGGCCACGTAACACGAGATGCGGCGAGCTGGTCCATGCCAAGGCGGCGCACCGGGATCGACTGACCATGGATCGCGCTCTCCGCGTTGGCCCCCCACTTGTCGCTCGTCGAGATGATCATCCGCTCGACGTAGCTCGCCATGCCCGACGCAGCGAGGAAAGAGTCGAGCATCGGCTTCGTGACGTAGGTGTCTGGCGCGAAGAACTTGCATTGCACTGCCACGTCGCCGGAACCGTCGGCGCGGCGGGCTACCAGGTCGATGCCGGTGTCGGGGCCCGTCCTGTCGGGGTAGTCACTCCACAGCCACACGTCGCTGAACTGCTCGGCGAACACTGGGTCAGTCCGCAGGTACGCCCGCATCAAGCGCTCAAACCTGGCCCCCTTGTCGGCCTCCGAGACCGCGGACCCACGCAGGTGGTCCAGGACGTCGTAGATCGTCGACATCGGGCCTTGATACCCCACCGGCCGAGCCAGCGGGACCGCTAGTAGCCCGAACGGCGCGTCGTGCTCGCCCGGCGGCCTCCCTCGTTGGCACCCTGGGGGAGGAGTGCACCGGAGCGTCGGCGAAAGGTACTTGGTCATGGGGGGACTGCAGTCCGGCGGTGGTACGAGTGCAGTAGCCGCGTCGGCTCATGCCGGGTGCGAGCGGTTCCGCATGACGGACCCGTTCCTCACCCGGCGGACACGCAAGCAGCTGGCCGCCCACTTGGGTCGCCCCGACGCCGAGGGCACGATCCCCGAGGCTCGCTGGATGCGGGCCATGACCTTCGAGTCGCTGGTGCACTCTGAGCAGTTCGTCTCCGAGCTGCTGACGCGTACTCTCGGACAGCTCGGCCTCCCGCGTCCGGAGAAGGTGGCGCGCAAGCGCTGCGGCGGCTCCGTGGAGCGCACCGCTGCTGCCTTGGCACAGGCGGACCTCAGCGCTACTTTCGGCGGAACCGCCACGATGATCACTGCTCTGGCCCTGCCCTACCTAGAGCTCGAGCACGAGAACGTGACCGCGGTGCTGCCCGACTTTGCTGTTGTGGCACCTCGTTGTGTGCACGACAGGACGGTTGGCTCCTGGCTGGTCATGGGTGATGCCAAGGACTACGAACGGGTGCGAGCGCGCATCGACGACGCCCGTATGCTCAAGGGCTTTCTTCAAGTGGCCCTCGGGGCAGAGTCGGCCGCCGCGTGGAGCAAGCTCCCCTCAGGGATGCGTGTCCATCCCTCGGGTTCTCTAGCAGTGCCGCGCAACGCGTTCCTTCGCCCCGAGGCCGTTGTCGAGAGACTCGACGACCACCGGGAAGAAGTGCGCGGTCGTGCCAGAGAGCGTCTTATGGCGAAGAAGGAGTTGGGAGACGACCACCCCACGAGCGCAGAGCTCGCGAGGTACGTCGCGCACCGCATCGCGCGCTTTGATCCTGGTTCGTGTGCGAGCTGCAACCTCTTCCTGTACTGCCGCGGCGAGCTGCGGGACTCGCAGAACGCGGCGGACATCCTCGTCGAGATCGGCGTCCCCGAGAGGGTTCGCCCGCTCGTCACGGCGTTGGCCGAAGGCTCAGGCGCGGCCGCTGCCGCGGCGCCCGCCGCGGTGGTCTCTCAGGTTGCTGCGACCACGACCGGGCTACCGGTATCTACCGCACGACGTCGGTCCGACCCCGTCGGCCGATCCGGATCGATCGAGGTCGTCGTAGCAAAGACAGACTCGTCCGCACTGGGGATGTACGGCCTGGCCCTGCGACGAGCTGGCAGCACTTGGCTACAGCAGATCTTCGTCGAACCCCACGCGCCAGCTACCCGGCGCGGTGCGCTCCGGCTGATCGGAGAGGAGATCACCGCAGCACGGGAGGAGGGCGCCCTACCCATCCACCTAGTCCTCCCCGATCGCGCCACCGGCGACCTCCTGGTGTCCGCGGCCGACTCCGTCGCCGGTGTGGAGCTCAGTAGGATGCGCTGGCAAAGAGACCTGTCGCAGGGTCGGCCGGCACTCACCTTCGACGGGGAGCCTGCCGTGCTGCCCGAGCCTTTGGACGCATACGAACGTCTGGGTGTCTCTTTCTTGCTTGAGGATGACCGGAGCCGTGCGCTCCACACAAGGTCGACCATTGTCGATCTGCGGGAAGTGCTAGCTCGACATATCACCGTCGGTGGGCCAGCCATTGACGCTTTCCGGCTCGACTATCTCGTCCGGTGGGCCCTCGCTTCGGAGCCGCTGGACCACCGCGCGGTGTCGGATGAGATCGCGAGCCTCACGCACACCCCCGGTGCCCGGCTCACCACGGCGGAGTCCGACGCGTTGCACGCCGCGTCACGGCGACGATCGGGAGACCCAGAGGCCTATCGACGAGGTGTTGAGGGTGCTCTAAGCTACAAGCAAGAGATCATTGAGCTAGCCTCGTCCTTCCTCGAGACTCTGCCTCTCTCCCGACTGGCTCCGGTATTCGATGCAATTGAGAATGATTCTCAACAGGTATGGTGGCGCCGAGTAGCGCTAGGAGCGCTCGATCTGGTGCGCTTCAGCCGTACCAACAGATTCTGGCGCAACAGACAGGTGCCGTTACTCGAGAAGGACGAACGGTGCGGGACTCAGCTGGCCTGCCTGGTCGATTATACAATTGCCCGAGACGCGGCCGTCGATGCGGGCATGAAAGAAGTCGCGCGCGCCACGGTTCTCAGTATATCGCCGATAAGGCTCGATGTGTCATCACGCCGATTCTCCGACGGCACAGTTGCCGTAGGAATGCACGTCGGCGCCGAGCCAATGCTGGAGACGCCTAGTACCACGCTCAAGGTCCAGAGCGGCACGTTCAAGATCGGGCAAATGCCGATCGGGCGGCTCACCGCCGACGACAAGCCTGGGCTCCTTTGGGCTCCCGTCGTCGTGCCACAGCTCGCCGTCGGCGACGAGCTACTCCTTGGCGATGCAACTTGGTTCGAGGCGGTGATGAAGAACGGTCACGAACTCACCGTCGTGCGTCCGCCGGTCGATAATGATGCCGCACCCCGCAAGGACTGCCACCCTGGCTCCTACGCGGCCGACCCGCAGGCGCACCGTTGGTGCTGCCGCAGTCACACGGTAGCCGAAGCCGAAACGTCGGACTTCTTCGCCGGGAAACGCGCCAAAGGAGAGATGAATCCCGAAACATGGCCACCCCTGGTCGATGAGGAACGCTTCGACGTCGGGCCCGCAGTTCCCGCAGACGTCCCCCCAAGTCTGCCGCCTGAAGACCTCACTGTCGACGATGTGGACTGAGTCATGGGAATCGATTTTTCAGCGCCGCCGCCGCTCGTGGACGCCACTCACCATGTGCAGGCGGCAGTCGGCAACACTGACGCTGCGACGCGGGCGATCCTAACTCTGTCAGGATCGCTATCCGGCAGTAACGACTATGACAAGATCCTGCTTCGAGCTGCAGCTGGAGCGGGGAAGTCAGTACAGCTGATGCGGATGGTGCACGACGCGCTGGCTCATCCTGCTTGCGTGCGAGTGGCCGTGACCGCTTTTATGAACCGGCAGATTTGGCCCTTGGCCCGATCTCTGGGCGAGGTCTTTGGCCCCTCACAAGTGGGCCTCCTTGCGAGCGCCCGAGTTCTCGCTGACGTCCCTGACGAAGTCCGCACGGTAGCAACCGTCGTAACCAGCGCAAAAGATCTTCCAGCAGGGGTAAGGGTAGTCCTCGCTACCGCGAGCCGATTCGGATCACCTTCCGAACGGACTCGCCAGCTCTCGGCATTAGGAGTTGCCGGCAACGATGAGCGCCCGTTCGACGTACTCTTCGTTGATGAGGCTTGGCAGATGGCACTGCACCTGTTCGCGGGAGTCGAGGGCTACGCGCCCATCGTGGTCGGCGTCGGTGACGTAGGCCAGCTCCCGCCTATCGACGCGAGCGACAACCCCTGGCGCGGCGATCCCGGTTACAACCCCTATCGTGCTTGGCCCACTGCATACGAGGGTTTCCGGACCACCTTCAGTATTGACCTACCGGCGGTGTGGCGACCACCCGCCCAGCAGCTTGCGTTGTGGCGCGCTTTCTACCAGGACTGGGAGAGACTCGACTGCATCGCGGCACCTGACGACCGAGGGATAGAGTTACCAGCCCTAGCCGGGGCCGCGGCCGATATCTGGGCGACCGTCGCGAGCGGATGCCCCACGCTGCTAGAGATCGACGGGCTTGCCGAGCCGGAGGCGCCAGACGTCGATGAGCCGCTGCTCGGCGTGCTCGAGGAGCTTCTCCGTCCCCTCCTCGTTGGCGGATTCCTCGTGCGCACGGCCGTGTACGACGACTCTGGAGCACCGACCGGCGAAGAGTGGTCTTCCTCTGCCGAACCCGAAGGTGACCCCCTCATAGTAATACTTGCAAGCCGCAACGCCGCTGTCGACGACGCTGAGGCCCTGGTCGACCGGCTCAGTATTGAGCTCGAGCTGCGAGAAGGAGTTTTGGCAGCGTCGACTGTCGATAAATGGCAGGGCCAAACAAATCGCATCACTATTGCTCTCCACCCATTGTCGGGCGCCGACAACCTGGACAGCTTCAACTCAGCCTTCGGACGGCTCGCGGTGGCTTGTACGCGAGCTACCCACGGCTTGCTGATGCTCACCCGGTCCGGGCTCGACGAGCTACTCGCTGAGGCCCCGGCGCGCCCTGGTACACCGCTAGGCGAACCGGGGACCCGCACGCTCCCTAGGCAGACCCACTTGCGGCTGCTCGGGTCGTTCGCCCGCGGAGCGCTCGTGGTCGATCCTGCTAGCGCCTCATTGCCTTGACGGCTTCAACCCGTTCCGAGCACCTCAGCGTGGCTAGAGCGCTTGCCTCACGCCAGCGGGCCGATTGGCAGGATCCGGGTGGGCGCCCGAGCCCACCGCGCAAACATCGTCCGTGATCGTAACGCCAAAGATCCGCCGGGCGTAGTCGAAGCGAGCACTAGGGATGGTACCTAGTCCTTGATCATGAACACTTTCCGGGCCTCAGCGCGTTCCGGCGTCGAGATATAGGATTGACCGACGGACAAATTCTCGAGCGCCACCGCCATATCCTGGCCGTTACGCCCACGCATGAAGCCAGCCACGGTGCGGCTCTGCGGAAAGTTGCATCGGAAGGCAACCTTCGTGCCCGCGTTACCGAGCACATCTTTGTGGAAGTCGGCTACGCCCTGACTGGCCACAACTACTGCGACGCCGTACTTGCGCCCTTCCTTCATGATTTTCGGGAGCGTCACGTCCTTCGCCAGTCGATGAGCCTCGTCTAGCACCACGGCGAGACGCAGCTGCCTCGATTGACCCCAGCGGAACATCTCGCGATACACCTTTCGCAAGACGAAGGCACCTGCGGCGATCTGGACTTGCTCCATAAGCCCATGCACATCGAGCACGATCCCTCGACCAAGCAGATCAGAAAAAGACACATCTGCGTGCTCGACAAATAAGCCGAAGTCGGTGAGTGGACGCAGACGAGCTACAACGTTGCGGCTCCGGCCTGAACCCTCCACAACAGCTACTGCTTCAGCCAGCTCGGTCATCGTCGGAAGACGACCCGGCCCCTCAGGCGTACCGAACCCTCGGGCGCGGTACACCTCGCGGAGGCCCTCGTAGACGGCGTTACGCTGAATCTCCCCGAGTCCGCATACGAATCCGATGACTTCCGAAAGCTCCCAGGCAGCTTCGTGATAGCGGGCGGGATCGTCCTCGCGCATCTCAAAAGGCGAGAATGGGAGCCCGTGCGTTGCGTCGAGTACAGCGGCTTCCCCTGGCGGAGCCGACGCCATATCACCGTGAAAGTCTAGGACGAGCGCCGGAAGATGCTGGTCCGCGAACGAGTTCAGGATCCTTCGAGTCGTGACCGATTTACCTTGTCCAGGTATTCCGAGGACAAAGAGGTGCGGACTTCCCGATGTACTGATCCGCCATCGCACATCCGTAGCGTGAGCGTCCTGCCCCAGGACCACCTCAGCACTCTCTGGGAATCCACGCCGCGGCGTATCGGGTTCGGAAGGTCGCGGTCTCTCCTCGCCTCCATCATCGGGAGGCGCCGAGGGAACGGGATACTCCTGCGGCGCACTCGTAGCGGGAGTTGAGAGAGAGCTCGCCTCGTCGGACGGCCCGTGCGGCGGGGCGGCAGGTTCTGCGGTTGAGCCCGGAGCCGAGTACTGCTCGGCGTCTACCCGTTCCAAAGTCTCAGAAGGCCTAGCGGCCACGGTGGGCGGTGGAGGCCCTGCGGAGACGGTCGTCGTCACGGTTGGCCTCGGCGGGTATATTTCGGGATGCGACGCCCCTGGTGCCTCTGGGGCCGGCGTCGGCCCGCTCCCGGTGTGAGCACGCGTGGAGAATCCGATCTCGCCGAGTTCCTGCGTCGTCAGAACGTCGATTCGGACTCCGCGATGTGTACTCGGAAAGCCCTCCGTACCCCTAAGGCTGACCACGTATCCGTGGCGGGCGAACTCGGGGATGAGCGCCCCATCTTCGACGCGCTCGAACAGCCGCTCGAGCTCCGAGCGTCGAGTCGACTCGATGAGGCCCATTGCTAACGCTCGGTCGGCGTGGTGGCGGAAGATTCCGGTCAAGCGTGCGCGCTGCAGCTCCGCGTCGACGCGAGGCGGGTCTGTCCGGAAAAAAGTGTCGCGTAGCATCGAAACTGTAGCGTCGAGCTGCTCGACGATGTCATCGACGAGGGCGCTCGGCAACGCCGCCGCCTTCCGCGACTTCACCTCAATACACTCGAGTCGCAGTGTGCGTGCTGTAGAGCGAAGGAGGACGAGATCGCAGCGACGAACTCCAACCTCTGCACCTGAATCGCCAAAGACGTCCATGTGTGCGTCGACTGGCATGACGACAGTACCGTCGAGTTCCCCTCGCCGACGTAAATGGGCCATAAGCGCGGCGAGGCTGACAGCTTCCGTAGCGAGGTTGGATCGACCGATCAAGCGCATCGCAAGCCGGCCCGAGACGACCTGCAGATGGGTGAGGATGTTGCGCACCGAGTCGTCAACCGCGGCGAGGTCGAGTTCTTGCATCGCGTCGGCCAGGAGTCGCTCGACCTCGGCCCGGTGCGTCGTAGTAACGGTCAGACGCGGTCCGAGGCCCTCAAGGAAGTCAGGGGCGTAGTCCAGGATGTACGGGCGATCAGGATCAAACTCACCGGCCGGTCCGGTGAAGAGATCAACTCCGAGGTTCCGGTCCAAGGTGACGACCCAGTCAGACCGACTATGGGCGGCATTCAATGACTCTCGCTCCTCCGCGCCAAGGCGCGCCGCGAGCGCGACCGAGGTCGACTCGTAACCGAGGTGGCCGGCCAGCGCGGCCTGGTACGCGCGGTGCGCATCCACCGCGTCAGAGGCGCCGTCGCGCAGCCGGGCCCGAAGGGCTGGAGCAGTGCGCCAGACCACCTCATTGCCGGCCGCCGCACGCTGATTAGAGGCGGGGGTAAGGAGATTGCGGAACGATGCCGCCGGGTCTGCGACCGCGACCCCGGTAGCTTCCGAGGCGGCGTCAGCCCGGACGTCGGCGAGGTCGGCCACGACACCAAGGTGGGCCCCGGCGTCGTCAGCCGCGAGGTCTTCGTGAGAGCGGATACTGACGCCGAGCGGGGGCATCAAGTAGGAGTTGGTGCCGCGGACCTGCCTGCTGGCGACCCTTCGCTGCAGATCTGTCAGAGCAGGAAGTGGGTCTGTGAAAGAAGGCCGGGAGCTGTAGGCAGTCACCTCGACCCGGGAAGGTGCCGGTGCGACGTCGTCATCGCCGTCGGGCGTGCCCAGCACCGCAGTGGCGAGCGCTTTTGCCAGCAACTCGCCTGAACCTGGGTTGTAAGCGAGGACACGCATCGCGTCTTGGCCTGGATTCACCACCCGATACGCCTCGATGCGCTCCGCCAAGACCGATGACGGGACCTCCGGCGTCACGTCTCGGCGGTCGAGCCCAAGGACATCAAACACGGCCTGCATGGCGGCCCCAGGCTCCGCCTCACCCGGGTCCAAATAGACACCTGTCCCGAGCGTTCCCTCGCGGACAAAGACAAAGGGCGATCCCTCGGCCCCCAGAACCGCAAACGGGAGGTTCGCCGGCGCTACACGCGCGACCAGCTTGGAGTCCACGGATTGGCGTCGATCGGCGCGACGTCCCATTGATGTGAGCTGGCGAGCCCAGCGTCCCAGGGTGGCGGCATGCTCGGCTGCCCATGCAAGTCGCATTGGATGTAGGGGCAGGACGATGACGGCGGCGATTGGAGCGTAACCGGCCGTAGCCACGCTGAGTGTGAGGGTGTCCATGGTCAGGAGCGCCACCCGTGCCGTCGGGTCTGTGACTGCATCGAGGGCACGTCGGTAAGTCTGGCAGTACGCTTCCACTTCTGCGCGGAGCTCTTCGTCCCACTCGAGGGTCTCAACGACGTCGCGCGGATATCGGTCAGCGAGCCGCCCGAATAGGCGCCGCCGACGTTCGGAGAGGGTCTGCGGCAAAACCTCGCGAAACGCATGGATCGCGTCTATGTTGAGGACTTCTCCGAGTCTGCCTTCGGCCGACCATGCGGTGGCCACACCGAGTTCGCCGAGACTGCGGCGCTGCAGCATCGTCAGGGTAGGACTCAGGGCCAGACGGACCGTCCGCCGCCCACCAACCCGTACTGAGAAAGCACCACCGTCCCAGCTTGGAGCGTCCTCCTTGAGGTCATCCTGCCCGTCCAGGGCGGCGTCGAGTAGCGCCTGTGCCAATGAGGGCGCCGAGGCCCGTCGACCTCCGGCCGCTGGGACGGGCTCGGCTTCCCAACGCACCGCGAATTGCTGGCTCTCGTCGACCGCATCGATGCCGCTGCTCAACACACAGGCCTGTCCCGTGTTATCAACTGCGGTCAGCCGCACGACCAGCAACGCACCCGCCACGGCGTCCTCTTCGGCCAGGTCGATCCGGACCGTCGCGCGGCGCTTGTCCCCCTTCACAGTTTGACGCACGAACGGCTCAGTGTCGGAATCACGGAGATCCTCCGGAGGGAGCACCTCGAGCAACCAGCGGTCGACAGTATCCGACTTCGCAGGCTCGGTCCGCCATGTCACGGTTACCGAACCGGGGGTATCCTCGCCGACTTCCAGATAGGGGAGATCGCCTGAGACTGCCTGACGCAGGCGAGTTCCGGTGCGCAGCGCACCATCCTCCTTGAGGAACGGATCCACTCGGAGCGCGGTGATCGGCAGGCTGGTGGGCTCTGTGAGTGGCCAGTGCTCAAAGGTGAGAACTCCGGCGTTGCCTGGCTCAACAAGCATGCCGGCCCACGAGACGACATCTGAAAGGTCGACCCCAGGCCCTGCGAGGAATCTAGCGATCCGGTCGCGGGCGGAACCCTCTGGAACGCCTGCTGAACTGAGCCGATCCGCTACCGAGGCGACCGGACGCAGCGGGCGGGACACCGCCTTCGCGCAACGGGCGTTGCGGGAGAGTCGATCGACAAGCTCTTCCCCGCCGAGATCCGGGATCAGCCCCACCATCCACAGCGAGCTGCCAACGACCTCCCAGGTCGGCTCCGCAGCGACCGCGGCAGCGTAACGGCTCCATGCCTCGACCGGACGGGATGACCCGAGCTCGCGTCCGGCGCGGCGAACAGCGTCACGAAGGCCGACATCCACACTGGCCATAAGTCGATCGCCTGCATCTGCTAGCAACCTGGCGATATCGATCCGCGCGAAACTGTTGTCCAATGAGCTCGCACTCACGCCGCTACCGATCGGAACCATAAGTACGAGCCGTCTCTGTTTACGGTTCCGTAGCTCAACAGCCCGTTCGGCCGGGATCGTCAGTCCGCCATCGAGGTCATGGTCCGGCGCCGCAGCGAGAACATGGACATCGGCGCCACCTGCCACGTCCGCCTCGACTCGTGTCCGGACGGCCACCGCCAGCGACGCGGCGTCGACCTGGCGGATGCTGTCTACCCGGACGCAGTCGCCGCGGCCATGGCCTTCGATCGTATTAACGATCTGCGTAGCGAGCGCGTCAACGATCAACTGAGGAAGGCCGGCGGAGAGGGCAGCAGCGGTCATCGGGCGTCTCCCAAGGGGTGGCGGACGACCTGGACGGAGAAGTCGTCGGAGAGACTGTCGAAGCAGCCGAGCAACTGCAGCCGGCGCTTGAACGCCTCGAGGTTTGCGGTTGCAGCCGCACGCGCCTCGGCACCGTCGAGGAACCGGGGCGGTCGATCGATCAAGATCCCGTAGCGGTCGTGGAGCCTGTCGAGGACGGATTGGAGGGGCATTGAAGTACGATGGCTTTGACCGCCCGGACCGACGAACAGTGCAAGAAGCAGTGCCGTCAATTGTTCATCGCTCGGCGCATAACGCCACGTTCGCCGGTTAGCGGACAGACCGTGTAGCAGACCGTAAGGCTTGCGGAGCCCGCCGACCGACGACAACCACCCCACCGAGTTCTTCAGTGCCTTCGTCTCGTTGACGAACTGCATGACGTCGAGGAGTTTGTCGAGCTCGGAGGTGTCCTGACCTTGCACCTGGCGCAAAAAGTCGACCTCAGTCTCCGTGGCAGAATCACCGGGATCGGCGACCAGATTGTCGATCTGCGCCTCGCAGGAAGACTCGACGCGCCGATGTCCACGCAGCGACGCGAGCAGCTCAAGCCGGGCAGGACGATCGAGGGTCTCGTATCGGGATTTCTCGTCCGCGATCCGGTTGAGCACCTGCTCGACCACTACGAACGTCATGCGGTCCCGGAACGCAAGACGAGTCCGGTCCAAATCGCGCTCGACGCAGCGCTTGGCGAGGCGGTCGGACTGCGAACCGATATCTTCGGTGACGTCACAATAGATTTCGAGCTCGGATGGTGGCGTTGTGTCGGTTCCCGCGGAGGCCATATCCGAAGGGAGCGTACCGGTCCGGAGCAATTCACGGGCTGCGGCATCGGTCCGCAAGGTGAACGTATAAATGCCGGTCGCGAGCAGTGCGGCAAATCCGCCCATCAGCGACTGCGGTGGTAGGCGATCGCCGTAGACTCGGAGATGCGCCAAGAGGGTCGCGCCGAGATCGGCGGCGACGCGCGGCATAGGCCCGTCTGCGACTACATCGTCGACCTTGCGCGCGTCGGCCATCTCGAAGCCCTCGAGGAACCGCAGCTCGAGGAGAGCCCCGATGTCTAGCTGGGCGGGGTCGGACAAGCGTGGCTCCCAGCGTGGCTGTGGCCCGATTTCAAGCCCACGCCCGACAGTGCGCACTACGAGGTCGCGCAGCTGCGCAACAGCGTTTCCCTGGCCTTCGGTCCGGGCGAGCTCGGCCACCAGCACCTGGTACACCAAATCGTCAATGCCGCGGTGTCGGGTCCGCTCCTTAGGCAGACCCGCGCGGTACGCAGCGAGCGTGAGTGGTGCAACAGCGAGCATCTGCTCTCCGGAGCGCGATCGCCCGACCGTCCCCATGTCCACTACGCAGGTTCGCAGCCATCCGTCGAGCAACGCTTGGTGTCGCGGTTCGTAGCCGACCACGGCACCACTACGGACCAGCGCCTCGCGGTATCCGGCAAAGTTCCCCGCATCAGTTCGCGACCGGCTCGAGCGTCCTCCCTTAACGCACATCTCGAACAGCTGAGGCAAAACCCTATCAGTATCAGTATCGATCAGCGAGAATACCGTCAATGGCCGATATTGGTAGGTCCGTAACGGTTTTGGAAGGCTGATGGTCATCGGTCCTCCAGGGCAATACGGCCGCCGTCGATCACAGTCGCCCCGACGGCGCGACCTGAGCCGTCAACGACCCGAACAGAACGCGCCGGCTGGAGCCGAAGCCGGTTCCCGAAGCCCTCGATCTCCTGGCGCAGAGCGGCGGAAGCAGTGTCCCCAACCAACTCTCCATCTGCTGTGCGGAGCAGGAGCTCGGCGACGTCCAGGCTTACGCGCAGCTGAGCGTTGGACGCCACGTGGATGAGGATCATCTGATCGGCAAAGGACTCGACGAACGAGGACGAAGCGCTCGTGGCACGTAGTCGGAAGTCGGTGACGGGCAGCTCCTTGACCACCACGATCGCGCGCACCGAGGGATCGTCGAAGGCACGGTCACGAAGTGCCAGATGTGGGTCATCGTAGCCCGGGTAGGCGAGGAGCCGTGATACACCAAGGGCGATCCGCCCCAACGCTTTAGCAGGATCCCGCAGAGCGGCGAGGTACTCGTCGAGATAGCGGTAGCCCCTGACTTCGCGGTGGGCCTCTGTCGGAGCGGTCCACCCGCCAAAGAACAACGCGCGCTTCAGACTCCCCATGAGCTCGTGCTCCACCGCTGACAGGTCCGGGATCAGCCGCCGGTCCGCGCGAGCCGCGCGTGCCACTGCGGGTGCTGGCAGGACCGCCGGGTCGAGCTCGGCCCACTCCTGCACCAGGTAGTCACCGCTGTCCGGCGCGAAGGCCAGGTCGGGGGTACGGCGATACGGTCCTGCTCCGGGGTCCTGGCCGCGTCCGTGCTCACTGTGGACGGTTCCACAGTCGAGGTCTCCCGTGATGAGCCACGCGAGCGCCGACCGAAGGTCGCGGACGGTAGCCCGACGGCGGCGGCGCAGATGGCTGATTAGTAGGAGCTCTGAGAGTGCGCTACGGGCTGCGTTCCCGCGCAATAACTCGACGTTGCCGCGTACTGGGCACACCGCACGCGCGATGCATTCGTCGCACGATGACCACCGCTCAGGTCCCGTGAGCGACGCTAGGATGTTCTCACCTAGGGGAACGATGCCGGACCCCGACGGAAGCGCGAGTGCGCGGCGCTTGAGGTCCACCAGGACGATGCGCCCGCTGGCAGGTTCTCCGGCCTGCTGTCGCGCCAGCTCCTCCGCGATCTCCGGGTAGCGCTCAGCGTGGTCGTTAAGAAAGAACTGCACGACCCTGCCATCGTTCGCCGCCAGGAGCACCGTGTGCTCGTCTTCGTCGGAATCTAGTGCTTGCCGGAGTAACTCGTCGGCGCTGAGTTGGCCGTGCGATTCCGAGGCGTCATAAACAGCCGCGAAAGTTCGAGCCCCAAGCCGTTTTTTCCACCCAGCGGCGTCGCTGTGTAACGTCGTTGCGCCTGAGGCATCGAGCTCTTCTCCTACCTGGACTAGATAGGAGGTCTTCCCATCGCCGGGGTTCCCGCTCAGAACCACCACATCCAGATCACCGCGCGTGATCGCAGGTAATAGTTCGGTGTCGAGCCGAGTCTGCACGTAAGTCGCGTAAGCGAACGGGTCATCCATGCCTCGGTTTCCGGCATTCCCGACGTCACTGAGCCGGTAGAGACCACGCAGCGCAGCTACTGTCGGGTTGTGGACAGGGCGACCGGAAGCGCGTGAGGTGTCCCGCGCCCGCATCACCCTGTCGGCGAATGCGCGCGCGTCCTGTGGACGTGTAGCGGACTCAAACGACGCGCCTTCAAAAAGAGCGAACAGGAGCGCTTGACCATAGTACTGCTCTTGCTGAACGGAAGGTCGCACAACTCGCCGTCGCTCGTCCATGGCGGTCCCCGCAAAGGGGTAATGACCCAGCATTACCTCGAGCAGCGAAACCGAGGCGCTGTAGATGTCCGCAGCCGGGCTCCAGTGCCGCCGGAGGATGACCTCGGGAGCGGTGTATGGAGGGGACCCGACCGCTGACCGTGCCTCTTCAGCGCGCGCCGATAGACCGAAGTCAATGAGCGCGGCGCTGCCGTCGTCCCGAACGATGATGTTGTTTGGACTAACGTCGCGGTGGTAAAGCATTTGCTCGTGGGCGTCCGCCAAGCCCCGCAGAATGTCGACTGCTATACGACGACATTGCTCTTGATCGAGCCTCCTATCCGCATGAGCGAGGTCGCGCAAGCTCTGCCCGGGAATGTACTCCTGGACGAGGACGCCGGGCTCGGGGTGGGCGAGCACGTCGTACACCCGCGCACAGTACCGGCTGTGCAACCAATCAGCGCTGCGGTATTCCGCCAGCACCTGGTCGAAACCCGAACGGTGGCCATGGAGATGCTTGAGTGTGCGGTGCGTTTCGACGGTTTCGTCCCACGCCAGCCACGTCACCGCCCAGGCACCTTCGCCGAGGCGACGCAGGAGACGGAACCTTCCGTTGACGAGGGCGTTCTCCTCCATCTCGACAATTGGGGAGGCTGCCGGCTCTTGCTCTTCAGACTCCGCCCCCTTGGACCTCCGCACGGCCCGGACGACATCGGCGGCTTCCGGCCGGTCGTCGACGGCGAGGGCCATGCCTTCAGCAAGCACCTGCCCGACCTCCGGGTAGGCAGCCGCAAGAGCTCGAGCCATGTCGTGGTCAGGTTGATCGGTCGCATCGCCATGAAGCCATTGCACGAGGCATAGCGCGAGGGCATAGACGTCGTCACGCGGCTGAAAATGCTCCGGGCCGGTGCCAGGTGGCTGGAACCCAGCCGAACCGTGGTCCGAGTCCAGGACCCCGGCGATCGTCTCAGTGGACGGGAGATGTGCGCGGCTAAAGTCGCGGAAACGGACTCGGTGCGTGTCAGGGTGGAGCTCGACGCTTCGCATCTGGAGTGCCCGATGCGTAACGCCCTCGGCATGTACGTCGGCCAGCGCCTGAAAGGCCTCGCTAACTACGTGGCGCGCGATCTCGACGGGTACGCGGCCGGTGTCGTCGGGTTCGGGTCGACCGGCAGCCGCGAGCCGCCCAAGGCTCTCCGCGCTCATGTCTACGAGGACAGGAGTAACGCGGTAGCCCTCCCAATCAAACCAGCCCTGGACCCGCCAGGTGCGGTCCTTAGCTGATAACCGAACCAAGGCATCGTGCTCGCGAGTGGCGAGCCGCGCGGCAGCGTCCGAGTCGGTCGCGCCGATGATCGGGACGCAGTAAAGCCCTACGTGCTCCCCGGCGGGGTTCAAGGTCGGATATACGCGCGCGTTGCCGTTGACGACCGGACTTCCCAACACGTGGTACTGCAAGATCGTCTGGGGCGGTCCTTCCTTCGAGCGCTCCCCAAGGCCGAGTAGGTAACTGATGACGCCCTGACGTAGCGGTGCCATGGCGGCGGGAAATTCGCTGTCGATAGCCACCAGCCGTGAAGCGGCGTCATCGAGCCGGAGCACCACGTCGTCACCAAGCTCGTCAGCCCCACGAAGCACCAGCCGGTCATGTGACAGCACCACATGCCCAGACACAGGTCGGCGGCCGCGGGGGAGACTGCGCTGCGCAGATGTCCAGCCGACAACTTTCGTGCGAAGGCGCCCTGCCAGCACCCGGGTAGCGTGGGCCACCTGATTCGCGGGGTTATGCCGGCGGTCTCCGTCGACATACCAGGAGACCTCTCCGACTTCGACGTGCCGACCCCACGCCTTCTCCTCGCAGACGAAGACGGCATGGAGCCCGATGATCACAAGGTCCAGGTCGACGGCCCCCATGGGGTCGGGTATCTGCCGACCAGCGACAACGTCCCATTCGCGCGGCAACGATTCGGCGAGCGATCGAGCGGCCTTCTCCTCGCCGGGCCCGTGCCAGTCTCCCAGGACGTGCAGACGAGCCATCAGGCCCGCATCCTTGGGATGAGCGATTCGGTGGTCATGGGGCCGCCATTCGTCGTCCTCGGTGGTCCGTCCTCCACTGGCTGGGACACACTAGGTGATCCCGCGTGACGACCGACACGGGCCACGCCCGAAGACGCGCCCTTCGCCCCCGGCTGTGCGCTGGTAACCCCGGTCGACGGCGCCCGGGTCAGCGGTGTATCCCGAAGCGTCCTGCAAGAGATGGGGCTCCGCCCGACGCCGGCGGAGTCTCTGCGGCGAGGACCGCTCCACGGCATCGAGCAGCGGCCCCCGCCGCAGGGTCGGCCCAGGTGGGAGCTCGTCGCCAGGACCAACACGAGGCAGGAGGCGGCCGACAACCACGATTTGGAGATCAACCTGCCGCTCGGAACTCCTCGTAACGCTCCTCCACGCGCTGACGGTCGGGGTGTTGAGCCTGCCGTCTCGGCAGCGTCAAGGGGACGCCCTCCATCGCCTGCAAGCCATGCTTCAACATCGGCCCGTCGATCTCGTCGAGGATGTCTCGTCGTACGGCAATCTTGAAGTCGGGGCGCAGACCTAGGACATTCGCGTCAAAAGCTCGGTGGTGGATCGAGCACAGCGACAACCCGTTCGGCACCACGGGCGTTCCGCGTTCCTTTGAATCCGGAATGATATGCGCAGCGTCGAGCAACTCGACGTGCTTAAGGCGACACATCGCACAGGACCGCTCGTAAGCGCCAAGGACCTGGGCTCGGAAGACTGGCTGATGCAGTCGCAGGTTGGTCAGCCGTTGCACGGTGCGCCGCCGATCGACCTCATCGGCTCGGGGCACGCCGAGGAAGCGCTGATCCTCGCTGATCGCGAGAGCGACCCTGAGCTGGTCAGGCTCATCGGCTACGACGTATACGGGGTAGCGGGCGAGATAGACGCTCGGCTCGATCGCAACGAACCAGATCACAGGCAGTTGATGCTGGTATGCAAGGCGAAGCGCGCGGTTCTCAAAGAACTCTGGATCGTTGCCGCGGTATGCATAGCGCACAAGCCCGTCGGGGCCTTCGGCGTCCTCGTAGGGCGGCTTGCCTCCGGGAGGCGTCCATGTCGTCCGGATTGACAGCGCGGCCTCGAGCTGTCGCGGCTTACAGATTCCTTGCTGCCGGAGGAGGAGCGACACCCTCTCGCCCTGGAACGGAAAGCTCGAAACGTCAGGTTGCTTCACCGGCTGGGTGCCGAGCTGAGTGCGCTCGTCCAGCCATCGCATCGCCGCCTCGCGGGCTGCGAGCTCGTCCAGGAAGGCCACGACCGAGATCGTGCCACGGCTCCGTTCCCTCGGACGGTCGACAGGCGCGGCTCGGTCGGAAGGCGATCGGTAGCCTCCCTTCGCGAGTCGACCAAGGGGGAACGATTGACGGTTGAGCCTCACGGCATGACACCGGACGACGAGAGGTACTGGCGGGCCATCCAGGCGTGGAAGGCCAGGCGGTTCCACTCAAGTAGTCGCCAGCTGGTCCCAGCGTCTTGGCGGACGGTAGCTTCCAAGGCGACCGACAAGACGCGAGAGCGTGTCGGCGCAGCGGTGGAGATGATTCCGAACGCCGACAAGTTCGGCGAGCTGCTGAACCAGGCGCTACAGGGTCTTACCGAGGCTGGAGCGCGGGCGGGGGCGGCGTCTGTGCGAAAGCAAGCCGTCCTCAAGGGCTATCGCAAGCGCGGATATCCCGTTGAGGAGATTGAGGACATCCGTAAGCTGGAGTGCAAGGATGTCCAGAAGGTCAAGCCACGGTTGGAGCTCGCGTACATGGGCGCTTCGGCGGTTCAGGGCGCCGGAACCGGGTTCGTGGCGTCGGGCGGAACGATGGTCGCGGCCGGCGGGGCGGCCGTCGGCGGCGTCGGCGCTGCGCCCGGCGTAGGAACCATCGTGGCGGCCATGGCGACCGACGTCGCTGGGAACATCGTCGGGAGCAACCGGGCAGTGGCACACGTAGCGGCCTACTACGGCTACGACATCGACGATCCCTCGGAGCGGCTCTACGCCCTCGGTGTGCTGTCGATGGGTCTTGCCGGAGACGCGGGCAAGCTCGTCGCTTACCGAGAGCTCAACAACCTTGTGCAGCAACTTGCGCGACGCCAGACGTGGAACCAACTGAGCAAGAACCAGGTAGCTCGGGTCGTTCAGGCGGTCTATAGGACGCTCGGCATGACGATCACGAAGAAGAAGCTTGCCCTGGCCGTTCCGGTCGTAGGGGTTGCCACGGGTGCCGGACTCAACGCACGCACGCTGGCACGCGTCGTCGACGACGCGGAGCACTTGTACATGGAGCGCTTTCTGCGCGAGAAATACGGGCTGCCTCTGATCGACGACGAAGGGTCGGCCGAGGGCGGTTTAGTTGAGGTCATTGAATCGGAGATCGTGGACCCGGACGATGACGCCTAGCCGAGGCATCGGGGGAAGAGAACTCAACCCTCCGCCAGGACCCTGGTCCCGGTCCGGCGGCGGGTCGTGTCAGGACGGTACTGGAGTCGCCGGACATCGTTGACCTCCGGGTTGCCGATGCCGTCCTTACTCTGGGCCTGGTCACCGCGGGCGGCCCGCTCAGCTACCCGGTCGCACCCGACGGCCATCGAGCCGGCGCCCAGTCCCCCTCAAAGTCCGTCGTCTGCCCCACCTCGATCAGGTGCCCGTCGGGGTCGCGGAGGTAGCAGCGGATCTCGTAGTCGTGCTGTTTGGGCGGCGTCAGGAACTCCGCACCCCGGGCACTCCATTCGGCGTACACGGCGTGGATGTCCTTGACCCGGATGTTGAGGAAGCTGCTGACACGGTCAGGATCGCTCGGCGGCTCCAGCGAGACCGATGGCTTGTCGTCGGTCGGGCCCCCGCCTACATTGATGATGATCCAGCTGTTGGAGAGCGCCACATAGGTCACGTCCCCGGAGAAGGCCACCTTCCCGCCGAGTATTTCAGTGTAGAAGCGGCGAGAGCGCTCGACGTCGTCGGAAACGATGAAATGCGCCAGCACGATTTCCTGGTCGATGTCGGTCATCATGACCTCCTCTGATGGGGACGGACTCGGTATAACGGTGAGCACCGGAGTACGACGAGAGATGACGGACGCCCGATGAACCCTGACGCCCAGGACCAGCAGAACGACCGCGGCGAGGACGGGTGGGGTGACCAGCCGATGGCCGCGGAGACGCCCACCGCGACTGAGCTCGCCGAGCTCCAGGAGGCGGCGGTGGCGTTGCGCGACCGCATCGCGTCCCCGGGTCGCTACCCGCCCTTCCCGCGGGAGGTCACGCTGCTCATGGCCGCCCGCCTGCTCGAGACGATCGCCGAGGCCGGCCCCACCCCGACGCCGGACCGGTGGCAGACCGTGGTCGACGCCGCCGACGAGATCGCCCACCACGTCCGCCGCAACGGCCCGACGTCGTGACCCTCCTCAGCGCAGCGGCCGGAACGCGGCCCGGAGCTCCGCCGCGAACAGCTGCGGCTCCTCCCAGGCGGCGAAGTGGCCGCCCCGTTCGGCCTCGCCGAAGTAGTTCAGGGTCGGGTAGGACTGCTCGGCCCAGCTGCGGGGCGTCCGCCAGATCTCGCCGGGGAAGGCGCTGAAGCCGACCGGAATCTTGGGCGTCGGGAGTGGCTTGCTGCCCGCGGCGGGGGCGTCCGGTCCGTAGGCCTCCCAGTAGGAGCGGGCCGCGGACGCGCCGGTGCCGGACAGCCAGTAGGCCGTCACGTTGTCGAGGACGTGATCCCGGGTCAGGTTGCCCGAGGGGCGGCCGTCGATGAATGCGCCGGCGATCTTGTAGTAGGCGTCGGTGTCGTGGTCGATCATCCACGCGGCCAGGGCGACCGGGGAGTCCAGCAGCGCGTAGCCGATGGTCTGCGGGCGGGTCGCCATCTCGACGAAGTAGCCGTTGCCGCTGGTCTGGAAGGTCTGGAGAGCGGTGAGCGCGGCGCGTTCCGCGGTCCCGTCGTTGGGCAGCGACGTCGGGTCGTTGAGCGCCGGGACGAGCAGGTTGGTGTGGATGCCGACCAGCCCGTCGGGGCCGAGCCGTCCCATGGTGTCGGTGACGCCGGCGCCGACGTCGCCACCCTGGGCGACGTAGTGGTCGTAGCCGAGCCGGCGCATGAGCTCCGACCAGGCCCGCGCGGTCCGGGCGAGGTCCCACCCGACCTCGGCCGGCTCGGCGGAGAAGCCGTACCCGGGCAGCGACGGCAGCACGAGGTGGAACGCGTCCGCGGCGGTGCCGCCGTGGGCGGTGGGGTCGACGAGCGGGTCGACGACGTCGAGCATCTCCACGACCGAGCCGGGCCAGCCGTGGGTCATGATCAGCGGCAGCGCGTCCTCGTGCCGGGACCGGACGTGCAGGAAGTGGATGTCCACGCCGTCGATCTCGGTCGTGAACTGCGGCAGCGCGTTCAGCCGGGACTCGACCCGCCGGCCGTCGTACTCCGTGGCCCAGTACCGGGCGAGCGCCTGCATGGTGGCCAGCTGCACCCCCTGCGAGCGGTCGCCGACCAGCTCCGCGCTGGGCCATCGTGTCGCCGCGATCCGACCGCGCAGGTCCTTCAGATCGTCCTCGGCCACCGTGATCTGGAAGGGCCGGATGGCGGAGTCGGTGGTGGCGGACGCGGGGCGACCGGTGGTCGTCGACATCGAATGCTCCTCTGCCGGAATCGGGCAGCCGTCAATGTGGCGGGAAAGAGTACGCGCGGCCCACTCCCCCAGACAGACATCAGCGCGGAAGAGCGAACGAATGCCAGCCATGCTCGACCGGATGCCTGAAAATCATCCGACCCGTGGCGGGAACCCGAATCGCAACAATGCACCGTCGGTACCCGATCACACACACGTCGTTCGATTGTGCAAATCCGTCCGTCATATCTGTCCAGAATGACGACACCAGGTCATCCCCCGCCGCCCCCGGTGAGATACCGGGTCAGCATCGCGACGAGCTCGGACTCCAGGCGCTCCACCGCGACCAGTGCCGGATCGGCGACCAGCTGGTGGACGATCAGCTCGACCCCCGCGTCGATGATCGCGGCCGCGGTCTCGACGTCGTCGACGGCCACCTCGGGATGGTTCGCGAGGAGCTCGTGCAGCGCGCCGACGCGAGCCGCCCGCACGTCGCCGATCTGCTCGATGAGAGCCTGCGACCGCGGCCCCTCCTCGACCATCAGCCGCAGCAGCCGGGGGTCCTCACGGTGATGATCGATCGCGGCGCGCACCAGGTCGCGCACGACGTCGACGAGCGGACGGCTTCGGTCCTCCGGTCCCGGACCGCCGGCCTGCGGGGCGAGGTGGCGGGTGAGCAGCTCCGCCAGGATCGCGTCCTTGTTCGGGAAGTACTGGTAGAGCGAGCCGATCGAGACCCGGGCGCGCTCGGCGATGCGGTTCGTGGTGCCCGCGGCGTACCCGTACTCGGCGAGAACGTGAGCAGCCGCCGTGAGGATGCGCTCGCGGGTGAGCTCGGCCCGCACCTGACGGGGCTGTTTGCGCGGCTCCAGGCGACGGTGCTCCGGGCGCATGCCGCTCCTCACGACGGCGGGCGAAAGCGAGTTTCGCCCGGGGTGAAGGTTTACTCACAATAGTGCCATGACCAGCCGCGATCCCCTCACGCTCCTCGATCCGCAGGCTGCCGCCGTGCTGCGCCGCCTGCACGCGGCGAACGACCGGCAGCTGCCGACGCTCCTTCTGCGGCTCGTCCCCGACCTGCCCGCGCTCGCGCTAGGGCGCCCCCGACGAGCGAATCCCACGGCGGCCGACGACATGGGCGACGCGTTCCTCGCGCTCGGCCGTGAGCAGGCCGCCTACTGCTACGCGCAGGCCCGCGCGGTGCAGGCGCGGCGGGTCGTCGAGTTCGGGACGTCGTTCGGGGTCTCGACGATCTGGCTGGCCGCCGCCGTGCGCGACAACGGCGGCGGCACGGTGATCGGCACCGAGATGGTCCCGGCGAAGGCGGAGCGCGCCCGCGACCACGTCCGGGAGGCGGGCTTGGCGGATCACGTCGACATCCGCGTCGGGAACGCCCTGGAGACCCTCCGCGACCTCGATGGTCCGGTCGACCTCATGCTCAACGACGGCTTCCCCGACGCGGCCCTCGACGTGCTCCGCCTCGTCGCTCCACACCTGCGCCCGGGCGCGGTGGTGATCACGGACAACGTCGGGGTGATGCGCGGCGACTACGCCGACTACGTGGCCTGGGTCCGGCACCCGGCGAACGGCTTCGTCTCGGTCCGCCTGCCCTACAAGGGCGGCACCGAGGTGTCGGTCCGGGTGGGCTGAGGTCGTCGCGCGAGGATGGCGGTCCGGATCCCGGCCAGAGGAGCGAGATGACCCCGCCGACGCCGTTCGAGGTCTACGAGTCGGGCGCGCTGCTGCACGGGACGAAGGCCGACCTCGCCGTCGGCGACCAGCTGGTGCCCGGCCGCGAGTCGAACTTCGAGGCCGGACGGATCATGAACCACGTCTACGTGACGGCCACCCTCGACGCCGCGACGTGGGGCGCCGAACTGGCCGCCGGCGAGGGCCGAGGCCGCATCTACGTCGTCGAACCCACCGGCGCGCTCGAGGACGACCCCAACGTCACCGACAAGAAGCTGCCCGGCAACCCCACCCGCTCCTACCGGACCACCGAGCCCGTCCGCGTCGTCGGGGAGATCGAGGACTGGGTCGGGCACACGCCCGAGCAGCTGCAGGCGATGCAGAACGGCCTCGACGACCTCCGCCGACGAGGGCTCGCCGTCATCTACGACTGACCGCACCCGAACCCTGTCGGTGCCGGTGGGTACGGTCCCGCGACGTCGGAGGGTGAGGCATGGGTGAGTACGACGACTGGACCGCCGAGGCCGCGAGGCTGCTCGGAGCGCTGGGTCGCGAGCGGGTGCCGGCGTTCGAGTACGCCCTGATCGACGGGCTCGCGAAGTGGCTGTTCTCCGACGCCAACCCCGGCGCGGACTACGACGACGACGCGGCGGCCCAGGTCATCTCGGTCCTGTTCGGTGCGTTCAGCGACGCGCACGAGATCGAGCCGCCCACCAGCCCACCCGACGACGACGGGGTCGGGACGGCCCGCGACGCGCTCGTCGCCGGCGCGCACCAGCTCTCCGAGGGACCCGGCGTCACCACCCTGATCATGCGGGTGATGCCCGCCATCAAGGGCGAGCTGACGGCGCACACCGGCGACCCGGGCAAGCAGCTCCACAGCGCCTACTTCTACCTCCTGCTTGCGGTCGCGAGCGGGACGGGCGAGCTCGGCAGTCCTGAGGTCGCCGAAGGGCTGCTGGCTTCGTTCACGGGGTGGGACGGGCTGTTCGCGTCGGGAGCGGTTCCGCGGCCCACGCCTCAGGACTGACAGCCCTTTCTCATCCACCGACGACGGGTGCTGTCGACAAAAGGTTCCCGCAGTTTGCCGAAACACCGGGAACAGTCCACCGAACCCCATTGCGTCACCTGTTCGGCGTAAGAAGAGTTATGCATGGGCCGTTGATGTCGCTTTCTGTGATACTGCATTCCACGCGCGCGGCGATGGGCCACTGAAGGGCGCAGTAAACGCGTCGTGGAATGACAGATGGTGACAGGGGGAAGTCATGCGACGACTCGCTCCGCACGAGAGCTCCCGATACCGCGCGGCCGCCGCCTATGCCCGCCGGGTCTACCCCGGACTGCTGGGCGAGCTGATCTGCCGCGAGATCGAGCGGGCGGTCGACCTGGGATATCGCGACGATCGCGACGCCCTGGTCCCGCGCCTGGTCGACGACATCCTCCATCGGCCGACCGCCCTCAGCCGGGCTGGCTCGTCATGACGGTCAGTGAGCCATTCCCCAACGCGGCCGACCGTTCCCGCTGCCGGAGCGCTGCGACCCACGCACGGGCGTTCCAGCCCGGGGCCTTGGGCGAGTTGGTCGAACGCGAACTCAAGGCCTGGGCCGATTTCGGATACCGGTTCGACGGCGATCGCCTCATCCCGCGCCTCGCCGACGAGATACTCGAGGCGGCATCGAGCCCGGCCCGGTGACGGCCACCCCTGCGCCGGCCGCCGCTTTCCCCCTACCGTTCTGAGTGTGGCCACACTCCTGACCGAGGACGACCTCACCGAGATCACCCACGACGCCATCGTCGCCGACGATCCGGGCCCCGCGATCGACACGCTGCTCGCCGTCGTCGACGAGGGGCGACTGGCCGACGAGGCCGACCGGACCTACGCACTCGGCCTCGCCGCGGACCTCGCCGAGAAGCGCCGAGACGGCGACCAGGCCATCGCCCTCTCGCGGCGGTCGGTGACGGCGGCGCAGGGCACGGACGAGGAGAACTGGACCCGCGGCCGGCACGCCGACCTGCTGCTGCGGTTCGGGCACGACGACGAGGGCATGCGCGAGGCCCGCGCGCTGCGCCACCTGCTGACCCGCGACGAGATGGCCGCGCTCTACGTGACCGAGGCGCTCACCGAGAACGGCCGCGCCGAGCTGGCCGAGGAGTGGTTGACGACCGCGCTGGCGACAGCCGTCGACATCGTCGAGCGCGCGGAAACCGGGTCCACCGCGAGAGAAGAAGCCGAGGAGATCGAGTACGCCCTCGCCACGAAGCGGCGCGCCGTCCGCCGGGATCTCGGGCTGCCACCGGACGAGATCGACCAGGAGATGGACGAGCTCGAGGGCGACTCCCCCGAGCCCGAGATGCTGTTCTGGCCCGAGGCCGCGTTCGACCAGATGCTCGCCACGTTCCCGGACCGCGCGGAGTCGCTCGGCGCGACGTGGGAGGAGCACCGGATGTACGTCGAGCAGGTCCTGCTGGAGGTGGGCCCGATGCCGGTCGAGGTCGCGACCCCGGAGCTGCTCACGGCGACCCTCGAGGGCGAGGATGTCGAGGCGGTCGCCTCCGGGCCGTTGCTCGAGTGGCCGCCCGGTCGGAACGACCCGTGCTGGTGCGGCTCCCGCACCAAGTACAAGAAGTGCTGTCTCCCGCGGACCCGGAGCTGAGCTGTGCCGGAACGATCGTCGCCGGGCTCCTTCGACGTGCTGCTCGCCGACGAACGCACCCAGCTCGACGCGTTCGTCGAGGAGTACCGCCGCGCCATCGAGGCCACCCTCGACGGTCTGTCCGAGGAGCAGGCCCGCCGCCGGCTCGTCCCCTCGGCGACGACGCTGCTCGGACTCCTCAAGCACGTCACCTGGATGCAGCGCGTCTGGTTCGAGGAGTGCGTCGGCGGCCGGCCCCGCCAGGAGCTCGGCCTGGTGGGGAGCCCGGACGAGTCGTTCCGGCTCACCACCGCCGACACGGTCGCCTCGGTCACCGCCGCCCACCGTGAGGCGTGCGCGACGGCCCGGGAGGCGGTTACGAGCCTGTCTCTCGACGCCGTCGTGACCGGCCATCGGAGCGGGCCCCGCACGCTGCGCTGGGTCTATCTGCAGGTTCTGCGGGAGCTCGCCCATCACAGCGGGCACGCCGACATCCTGCGCGAACAGGTGCTCGCGGACTGAGCGCCCAGGCGGCGGCCCGCGCGACCACCGACACTCACCGGTGATGGGATCACCACTGGACCGGTTCGACGGCTGGATCGGCGGCCTGGGCACGGCGTCCGGGCTGCGCCTCGTCGTCGGGCACTGGCCGTCGTCGCCCTATGGCGCGTTCACCGACGTCATGGTCGAGCACGCCGACGGCCACCGGGTGCTGCTCGCCCCGGACCAGCAGGTCGCGGACTTCGTCAGCGCCACCTACACCTTCGACGAGGTCCGGCTCGTGCCGGTCGAGCTCGTCAAGGACGACCACCGGGCACATCTGACCGCCGGCGACCTCACCGCCACGCTCCACCTCGGCCGCCGCGACCTCCTCGGCCTGCTCCTCCGCGCCGTCCCGACGCGGCTCGCCACCGCCCCGCGCTGGATCGCCACCATCGACGCGATCGCCCGCCGCGTGCTGCCCGGCGTCCGCACCGTCGGGAGCGCGGGCGGCGGACGCACCGAGTACTACGGCGCCCGCGACCTGCACCGCATCACCGCCGCGACCGTCCACGTCGACGGCCAGGACCAGGGCGCCATGACGCCCGTGAAGCCACCGGTCCGCTTCGGGTTCGGATCCACCCCGACGACGCCGTCGTGGGTCCGGATCACGACGCTCGTCCGGACCGATTCTCCGAAACGCGACATCTCGGGAGGCTCGCCCGCCTAGCGTCGGCGCGGTGGGCGTCGACGAGATCGTCTCCGAGGTCGGACTGTGGTGGCCGTCCGCGGACGAGGAGAAGCTGCGCGAGGCAGCACGGGCCTGGGCGCGGATGGCGGGGGCGCTGGACGGGGCGGTCGACGTCGGCCGCGCGGGCGCCGCCCAGGCCACCACCCACTGGGCCGGTGACGCTGCTCGGATGTTCGCTGCGGCCTGGCAGCAGCATGAGCAGACGCTGCACGACGACGCCGTCGGTGCCCGGGCCCTGAGCGCGGCGCTCACCGAGTACGCCGACGCCGTCGCGGACGCCAAGCGCCGGGTCGAGGAACTGGCGATGACGGCGGGCGCGACGATCGTCGCCGGGGTCGGGCTCGCGTGGCTGACGTTCGGGACGTCGGCCGCGGCGGCCGCCGGGGTGAGCGCGAGCCTCGTCGCGGCGGCGAGCGCGATCGGGGTCGAGCTGTCCGCGACGGCGGCGACGATCGTCGCCGGAGCGCTGGTCGGGATCACGTTCGGCGCGGTCGAGGGCGCCGTCGTGAACATGGCGGTCACGCAGCCGCTGCGCGTCCAGGCCTTTCACGACGGCGGGTACTCGACCGCTGAGGTCGCCACGTCGGCGACGGCGGGTGGGCTGCTGAGCGGTGCTCTGGGTGGGGTCGCGGCCGGGGTGCGCCCTGTCGCCGGCGGTGCCCCTGCGCCGAGGTCCGCCGCCGAGGACCTCGCCGAACTCGACAGCCGCATCACCGCCGCCCTCGACCCGGCCAACCGCGGCGCGCTCGGCCCGCTCTTCAGGGTCGGCCTCCACGAGACCCCGACCGCCACGTTCACCCCGGCGCAACGACCCGCCGCGACGCTCCTCGAGGACGAGGGCCACAGCGTCCACGCCCGCCCCGATCCCGCCGCGCTCGTCCGCTCCTCCCCCGCCGACGGCGGCCGGCTCACCGAGCTGATGCGCCCCGCCGAGCCGACCGGCGCCGCCGTCGAGAACGCGATCCTGGAGGCCAACGGAAGGCTCGCCCGCAACGGCAGCGGCGACATCGTCGTCGACGCCCGCGGCACCACGCTGGACGAGAACGCCGCCGGTGAGGGCCTCGTCGCCGCCATCACCCGGATCATGAGCCAGGGCCACGAGCCGCCCGACTCGATCCGCTTCGTGTTCGACGACCGCAGCATCTGGTTCCCGTGACCGCCGACGACGGGTTCGCGACCCAGCCGGGCGAGCTGACCGCGGCGGCCGGACGGTTCGACGAGGCCGCGGGGATCGTCGCCGACGCGCTCACGGCGCTGCGCAGCACGCTCGACGGCCTCGGGAACTACCTCGGGACCGACGACCAGGCCCGGACGTTCGCCACGCAGTACGAGCCGAAGGCCGCCGAGGGACTGGCCGCGATCGACCACGAAGTCGGGAGTGCCCGTTCGGTCGGCGACGCCCTCCGCGCCACCGCACTGGACTACCAGCGCCACGACAACGGCGTCGCCGACCACCTGCAGCCACCACGCTGACCGTCCGGATCCACCGCATCGGTGGACGAGACGACCCCGCCGAACGCACTAGCGTCGATGGTCCGAACGCGTAGCGGGAGAAAGGCGGTCGTCGGATGATCCGGGTACTTCGCGATCTCGTGGTCGAGGCCGTCTTCGCGGGCGCCATGACGAGCCTGGTGCTCGGTTACGGCGCGGTCGGCCTGGTCCTGCTGCTCGTCGGCGCGATCATGCTCAGCCTGGTCCTGTCCGGGCACCGCTATATGGCGTTCGGGGCGAGCAAGAAGCTGACGACGATCAACCTCTGACGTCGTCGGGGCCCAGCAGTTCGACGGCGAGCGTGCGCGCCTCCCGGACGAGGGTTCCGGCGACTCGCCCCGGGTCGCGAGCACGACCGGGCGTGGGCGCGACGTCGTCGATCGGGATCTGCACGAGGTCGTGGTGGAAACCGGTGCTGGCCGGGCTCCGCGGCATCGAGTCCGCCCGGGATGTCGCGTGCGGACGAACATCGGTGACGAGCTTCCCGACGGCGCCCTCGCTGACGTCGCGAAGTTGGCGGCGGCTGGGCATCTGACGGTGCCAATCGCGCGGACGTTCGCGCTCGAGGAGTACCTGACGACGTTCGAGATGAGCGCCTCGAACCGGGCCGGCAGGAAGGTGCTGCTCATCCGTAGTCGGGTGCGGCACCTGGCGCTGACCAGCGAAACGATGCTCGGCAGTGCGCCTCGTGATCGTGTGGAACCGAACGGCCTGTACGTGTCTCCAAGGGGGTGAAGACCACTTCACGGGAGGCAAGACATGAAGCTCAGCCTCGCTCTTCTCATCGCCGGGGTCGTCACCGCGAGTCTGCTCGTGCCTGCCTCGGCGGCCGCCACTGAGAACGCCCCACGATCGGTCATCCCGCAGTGCACCGACATCAGCTTCAGGGGAAACACCGGACAGATCAACATCCGAACGAGCCCGAACCGCTTCGTCGCGTGGAACATTGCCATGTACGAGAGCTGGCGCAACGATGGTCCGTGGAAAGCTGACGTCTACGTGAACAACCGGAAGGTCGACCACAAGGACCAGGACTACCAGCCACATGGCAGCGTCAACCCTGCCGACCTGCCGCCTGGCTCGTTCGTATCCATCGAGGCCTGGCACACGGATCGCTTCGGAGCGGAGCACTACTTTGTCCCGAACCAATGCTTTGTCCCATGAGCTGACGGCCTTCTTGGGCGACCAACTCCGCGCGCTAGCGGGGAGTTCGGGCTTCTCCATCACAACGGACGGCCCCGACCTTGTCGTGGTCGGCGACGATGGTCGCAAGAGCCGGAACGGGACGGCCGCGATCCTCGATGACGGTGACGACCCGCGCCCCGCCGGCGAACGGGCGGCGACCGCGGCCAGGGCCGTACTCGGGCATGTGCAGGACGAGATCTCGCGTCAGATCGGGCAGCCTTGGCCTGGCGACGGCTCGGCGCTCCCACTCCCCGGGGCAGCGGTGGAGGACGGGTCACTCGTCGCCTGGTTCGGCGACCGCGACGCCCCGACCTGGCGCTCTGAACAGCTCCCGTTGCCCGCGTAGATCATCACTCGCCCTTGTCGCGGGCTACCACGGTCCCTGCGCCGCCTTGTCGTTCTGATTCACAACGACAAGGCGGTGCGGGGAGGGCGATTCCCCGCGACAAGGCGACGCTCCACGGGCCGAACGCCGCAGCGGTCACGCCCCGGTCAGCGAGATCGCCAATCCGTCGGCGAGCAACCGCCCGCGCCGTGTCAGCACCGCGCGGCCGTCCTCCCACGCCGACCCGACCAGCAGCCCGTCCGCCGCCGCGCGCTCCCCGGCCGCGCGCCCGTCGTCGTCGAGCACCGATGCCGCCAACCCGTCGACCGTCCGCAGCTCCAGCAGCACCTGCTCGAAGCGCCGCTCCGCCCCGCTTAACAGCTCCCGCGCCTCGGCCGGCGACTCCCCCGCGGCCAGCATCTTCGAGTACCGCGCCGGGTGCCGGACGTTCCACCAGCGCACCCCGCCGACGTGTGAGTGCGCGCCCGGCCCGGCGCCCCACCAGTCGCCGCCGGACCAGTAGCCGAGGTTGTGCCGGCACCGCGCCTCGACGGCCTTCGCCCAGTTCGAGACCTCGTACCAGGAGAGCCCGGCGGCCGAGAGCACGTCGTCGACGATCTCGTAGCGGTCGGCGAGGACGTCGTCGTCGGGCATCGGCAGCTCGCCGCGCGCCACACGGCGTCCGAGCGCCGTGCCCTCCTCGACGATCAGCGAGTAGGCCGAGACGTGGTCGGCGCCGGAAGCCAGGACCGCGTCGAGCGAGCGGCGCAGGTCGGCCTCGGTCTCGGTGGGCGTGCCGTAGATGAGGTCGAGGTTGACGTGCTCGAGCCCGGCCTCGAGAGCCGCCGAGGCCACCGACACCGCAGCACCCGGGGTGTGACGACGGTCGAGGATCGCGAGCACGTGGTCGACGTCGGACTGCATGCCGAGCGAGAGCCGGGTGTAGCCGGCGTCGGCGATGGCCGCGAGCAGGCCCGGCGTCGTCGACTCGGGGTTGGCCTCCGTCGTCACCTCGGCGCCGGGGGCGAGCCCGAACGACGAGCGCACCGCGTCGAGCACCGCGACCAGGCCTTCGGCCCCGAGCAGGGAGGGCGTTCCTCCGCCGAGGAAGACGGTGTCGGCGGGCGGAGCACTCCCGAGCACCGACGCGCCGAGATCCAGCTCCCGCCGGAGCCCCTCCAACCACGACGCGGGCGATGCCGGGTCGTCCGACGAACCCGAGAGCCCCAGGTCGGAGGCCGTGTAGGTGTTGAAGTCGCAGTACCCGCAGCGGGTCGCGCAGAACGGCACGTGGACGTAGACGCCGAACGGGCGCGTCCCCAGCCCGTCGAGCGCGGACGGGGGCAGCGCGCCGTCGGCCGGGGCGGGCTCGCCGCCGGGAGGCACGGAAGGCACGACCCGATTGTGCCTGCGCGCCGTTCGTGCCTCCGGCACGTGTGCGTGCGTTTCCGTGCCCAGGCACGGAAACACACGCACGTGCGCGGAGCGCGAAGCACCACATGCGGTGGAATCAGGACACGGCACATGGCACGCTGGTCGTCGTGAGTGCCCTGGACCCGATGCTCGTCGGCCGACCCCATGTCGACCTCGCGCGCGTCGCCAGCGCACTCTGCCCGGCCTGCTGAGCAGCGCCGCTGACCGCCCGCGCGTCGGGCACCCACCACCACGACCGTCAGCAGGTGCCGCGCGGGCAGGCCCACGGGGTCGATCTCGCGTGTGTCCTGCGCCCCGGAGGACGTACCACCGATGACCAGCGCTCCGTCCAGCGAAGGCGCCTCGACGCCCGAGGAGTCCTACGCCGAGACCACCCCGCTCGGTGTGAAGGACGTCCCCGACGACAAGCCGGTCAAGGCCAAACCGAAGCCCCGCAAGGGCAAGGCCGAGGCGCAGTGGGCGCTGGGCTACCGCGAGCCGCAGAACAAGAACGAGCAGTCCAAGAAGGACGACCACCCGCTCAACGTGCGCGCGCGGATCGAGAACATCTACGCGCACCGCGGGTTCGACTCGATCGACCCGGCCGACCTGCGCGGGCGTTTCCGCTGGATGGGGCTCTACACCCAGCGCGCCGAGGGCTATCCGGGCACCGACACCGGCCACGTCGAGGAGGAGCTCCTCGACGCGCGGCACTTCATGCTGCGGGTGCGGGTCGACGGCGGCGGGCTGACGACGGAGCAGCTGCGGGTCATCGGCGAGATCAGCCAGACCTTCGCGCGCGACACCGCCGACGTCACCGACCGCGAGAACATCCAGCTGCACTGGATCCGCGTCGAGGACATGCCGGAGATCTGGCGGCGCCTCGAGGCCGTGAACCTCTACACCACCGAGGCGTGCGGCGACTGCCCGCGCGTGATCCTCGGCTCGCCGGTCGCCGGGATCAGCGCGGACGAGATCATCGACGGCACGCCCGCCGTCGACGAGATCGTCGAGCGCTTCATCGGTGACCGCTCGCTCGCGAACCTCCCCCGCAAGTTCAAGACCGCGATCTCGGGCCAGCAGGACGTCGCGCACGAGGTCAACGACGTCAGCTTCGTCGGCGTCAACCACCCCGAGCACGGGCCGGGCTTCGACCTGCACGTCGGCGGCGGCCTCTCGACCAACCCGAAGCTCGCGGTGCGGCTCGGCGCATGGGTCCCGCTCGACGAGGTCGCCGACGTCTGGCACGCCGTCGTCGCGGTCTTCCGCGACTACGGCTACCGCCGGCTGCGCACCCGCGCCCGCATCAAGTTCCTCATCGCCGACTGGGGCCCGGAGAAGTTCCGGCAGGTCATGGAGGACGAGTACCTGCACCGCAAGCTCGTCGACGGCCCGGCCCCGGACCCGATCGCCGGCACCATCGACCACATCGGCGTGCACGACCAGGTCGACGGCAAGAAGTACGTCGGCGTCGCGCCGCCGGCGGGCCGGACGAGCGGGTCGACGCTGGTCGGCGTCGCGAAGGCCGCCGAGGACGTCGGGTCGGGCCGGGTCCGGCTCACGCCGTACCAGAAGATCCTGGTGCTGGACGTCCCGCCGGAGCAGCTCGACACCCTGACGACGGCGCTGGACCACCTCGGGCTGCCCGCGCGGCCGTCGGTGTTCCGCCGGGCGACGATGGCCTGCACCGGGCTGGAGTTCTGCAAGCTCGCGTTCGTCGACACCAAGAACCGCGCCGGCGAGCTGGTCGAGGAGCTCGAGAAGCGCCTCGGCGAGGTCGCGCCCGAGCTCGAGACGCCGATCTCGATCCACCTCAACGGCTGCCCGAACTCGTGCGCGCGGGTGCAGGTCGCCGACATCGGGCTCAAGGGCCAGATCGTCAACGACGCCGAGGGCAACCCGGCCGCGGGCTTCCAGGTCCACCTCGGCGGCGGGCTGGGTCTCGACTCCGGGTTCGGCCGCAAGCTGCGCGGTCACAAGGTCCTCTCCGCCGACCTCGGTCCCTACGTCGAGCGCGTCGTGCGCAACTTCGTGGAACACCGCGAGGCCGGCGAGCGCTTCGCCCAGTGGGTCGTGCGCGCCGAGGAGGGCCAGCTGTCGTGAGGTCCTTCCCGGTGCAGTACTGCCCCTACTGCGGTGAGCAGGACCTCCGCCCGCGGGAGACCCCCGAGGGCGCCTGGGAGTGCGCGGACTGCCGCAGCACCTTCGTCGTCACCCGATCCGTGACGTCAGCGTTGACGGGAGCACATCAGTGACCAGCACCGAGGCCGACACCCGACGGGCGGACGCCCTGGCGGCGGGCGAGCGCTTCGCCTCGCTCGAGTCGAGCACCGACCACCTCGAGCTCACCCACGAGATCCTCGAGTGGGCCGCGCAGACCTACGGCGAGAAGCTGATCGTCGCGTCGAACATGCAGGACGCGGTGCTGGTCAAGCTCGGTGCCGAGGCCCGGCCCGGCGTCGACGTGCTGTTCCTCGAGACCGGCTACCACTTCGCCGAGACGCTGGGGACCCGCGACGCGGTCGCGCACGTCTACGGCGTGAACATCGTCGACGCCCACCCGGACCAGACGGTCGCCGAGCAGGACGAGCTGATCGGCAAGGACCTCTTCGCGACCGACCCCGGTCAGTGCTGCAACCTGCGCAAGGTCATCCCGCTGCAGCGGACGCTCGCGAACTACGACGGGTGGGTCACCGGAGTGCGCCGCGTCGAGGCCCCGACCCGCGCGAACACGCCGCTGGTCACCTGGGACGAGCGGCACTCTTTGGTCAAGGTCAACCCGATCGCGCACTGGAGCGACGAGCAGATGGACGCCTACATCGCGGAGAACGCGGTGCTGGTGAACCCGCTGGTCGCCGACGGCTACCCGTCGATCGGCTGCCAGCCGTGCACCGCCAAGCCGGCGCCGGGCGCCGACCCGCGCAGCGGCCGCTGGGCGGGCTTCACCAAGACCGAGTGCGGGCTGCACGGATGACCGCCACCGTCGAGACCACCGCGCACGACCAGCTCGCCGCCCTCGAGTCCGAGGCCATCCACGTGATGCGCGAGGTGGCCGGCGAGTTCGACCGCCCGGTGATCCTCTTCTCCGGCGGCAAGGACTCGATGCTGCTCGTGCACCTGGCCCGCAAGGCGTTCTGGCCCGCGCCGGTGCCGTTCCCGGTGCTGCACGTCGACACCGGGCACAATTTCGACGAGGTGCTGTCGTTCCGGGATGCGGTGGTCGAGCGCTACGGGCTGACGCTCGAGGTCGCGAAGGTCCAGGACTACCTCGACGACGGCCGGCTCACCGAGCGCGCCGACGGCACCCGCAACCCGCTGCAGACCACTCCCCTGCTCGACGCCATCGCCGACAACCGGCACGACGCGGTCTTCGGCGGCGGTCGTCGGGACGAGGAGCGGGCGCGGGCCAAGGAGCGGATCTTCAGTCTCCGCACCGCGTTCGGTGCTTGGGAGCCGAGTCGGCAGCGCCCCGAGCTGTGGAACCTCTACAACGGGCGCCACAAGCCCGGCGAGCACGTGCGCGTGTTCCCGCTGTCGAACTGGACCGAGCTCGACGTCTGGCGCTACATCGCCCGCGAGGGCATCGAGCTGCCGACGATCTACTACGCGCACGACCGCGACGTCTTCGCCCGCGACGGCATGTGGCTCACCTCCGGCCCGTGGGGCGGACCGCGCGACGGCGAGACCGTGGTGTCGAAGACGGTCCGGTACCGGACCGTCGGCGACGGGTCGTGCACCGGCGCCGTCGAGTCCACCGCCACGACGTTGGACGAGGTGCTCGCCGAGGTCCGCGAGTCCCGGCTGACCGAGCGCGGGGCGACGCGCGCGGACGACCGGCTCTCCGAGGCCGCCATGGAGGACCGCAAGAAGGAGGGCTACTTCTAGATGGCGCCGGACACGAAGCGGAGCGGAGCTGGACTCGTCGAGACTGATCTTCTGCGGTTGGCGACGGCGGGGAGCGTCGACGACGGCAAGTCGACGCTCGTCGGGCGCCTGCTCTACGACACCAAGTCGGTGCTCGCCGACCAGATGGAGGCCGTGGAGCGCGCCACCCAGGGCGGCGGCGACCCCGACCTGTCGTTGCTGGTCGACGGGCTGCGCTCGGAGCGCGAGCAGGGCATCACGATCGACGTGGCCTACCGCTACTTCGCGACGCCGCGCCGCTCGTTCGTCCTCGCCGACACCCCCGGCCACGTCCAGTACACCCGCAACACCGTCACCGGCGCCTCCACCGCGCAGCTCGCGGTGCTGCTCGTCGACGCGCGCCACGGCGTCGTCGAGCAGACCCGTCGTCATGCCGCGGTGATGGCGCTGCTGCGCGTGCCGCGCCTGGTGCTCGCCGTCAACAAGATCGACCTGGTCGACTACGACGAGACGACCTACCTGACGATCGCCAAGGAGTTCGTCGAGATCGCGCAGTCGCTCGGGTACGGGGACTCCGACGACACTGCCGTCGTGACGATCCCGGTGTCGGCGAAGGTCGGCGACAACGTCGTCGTGCCCTCCGAGCGGACGCCCTGGTACGACGGCCCGACGCTGCTCGACCACCTCGAGTCCGTCCCCGTCGACGGGCCCGACGCCGCCGCGCCGTTCCGGTTCCCGGTGCAGACCGTGATCCGGCCGCGCACCGCCGAGTACCCCGACTACCGCGGGTACGCCGGACTGGTCGGGGCGGGCACCGTGCGGGTCGGCGACCCCGTCGTCGTCCTGCCCGACGGCCAGCGCACGACGATCGAGGGCATCGACCGGTTCGAGGGCTCGGTGGACTCGGCCGTGGCGGGCGACAGCGTGGTGCTGCGCCTCGCCGACGACCTCGGGGTCGCCCGCGGCGCGGTGATCGCCGCCGCCGACGACGCCCCGGAGGCGGTCACCGAGTTCTCCGCGACCCTGGCGTGGCTGCACGACAAGCCGCTGGTGCCCGGGCGCAAGCTGCTGGTCAAGCACGGCACCCACACCGTGCAGGCGATGATCACCGCGGTGCTCGACCGGCTCGACGTGCAGACCCTCGCCCGCGAGCCCGACCCGGACGGCCTGGAGATCAACGACATCGGGCACGTCGCGATCACCGTCGCCGAGCCGCTGCCGCTCGACGACTACGACCGCGTCGCCGCGACCGGCTCGTTCCTGGTCATCGACCCGCAGGCCGGGGACACGCTCGCGGCGGGGATGCGCGCGTAGGTGCGCTTCGCGCTCGTGAGCACTAATTGACGTCAGAGCGTCAATTAGTGCTCACGAGCGCGTCAGCGCACCTATGAGATGAACGTCAGGAGATCCTTGTCGAGCGCCTGCTGGTACGGGCCGGCGATCCCGTGCGGGGCGCCTGGGTACACCTTGAGCTCGGCGTTCTTGACGAGCGGGACCGCCTTCATCGCGGCGTCGTGGATCGGGACGATCTGGTCGTCGTCGCCCTGCGCGATGATCATCGGGACGTCGATCGCCTGGAGGTCCTCGGTGAAGTCGCTCTCGGAGAACGCCTTCACGCAGTCGTAGGCGGCCTTGAGTCCGACGGTCATGCCCTGCCGCCAGAAGTCGTCGCGCGCGCCCTGCGAAATCTGACTGCCGTCGCGATTGGTACCGTAGAACTGCGCGGACAGATCTTTGTAGAACTGCGAGCGGTCGGCGAGGACACCGGCGCGAATCTGGTCGAAGGCCTCGAGGGGCAGCCCTTCGGGGTTCTTGTCGGACTTGATCATGACGGGCGGGATGGCGCCGGCCGTGAAGACCTTGCTGACGCGGCCGTTCGCCTTCCGCGCCGCGTAGCGCACGACCTCGCCGCCACCCGTGGAGTGCCCGACGAGCACGACGTCGCGCAGGTCGAGGTTCTCGATGAGCGCGGCGAGGTCGGCGACGTAGGTGTCCATGTCGTTGCCGTCCCAGGTCTGGGACGAGCGGCCGTGCCCGCGACGGTCGTGCGCGATCCCGCGGAAGCCGTGGTCGGCCACCATCTTCAGTTCGACGTCCCAGGCATCCGAGGTCAGCGGCCACCCGTGGCTGAACACCACGGGCCGGCCCTTGCCCCAGTCCTTGTAGAAGATCTGGGCGCCGTCAGGAGAGGTGTTGAAGGGCATGAGGATTCTCCGAGCGGTCGGGAGAGGGTCCCCTCGATCGTGTCTCTCCGCATTGCGCGGACGCATCAGTCAAGCGACGGCACTCCGGGATCCATTCGGGCTAGGTGTGCTCCGCACTCGTGAGCAGAAAGTGTCGTCATAGCGACACTTTGTGCTCACGAGCACGAAGTGCACCTATGAGTTCGGCCATCGACCCGACGTGCAGGTCCGGCGTCGTCACGTCCGTCGGCGCCGGCGTGGCCCCGTAGCCCTCCCGCCCGCGGCGGCGTTGCACCCAGCAGGTGGCCAGGCCGAGCCGGTGGGCGGCGCCGATGTCGTGGTACTGGCTCTGCGCGACGTGCAGGACCTCGTCGCGCGCGACCCCCGCCGCCGCGAGCCGCTCCAGCGCCGTCTCGAACATCCGCCGGTCCGGTTTGTTGACGCCGACCTGGTCGACCGTGACCCCGTCCGCGAACGGCTCGCCGAGCGTCGCGGCCATCGCGTCGAGGGCCGGCCGGTCGGCGTTGGTGACCGCGACGAGCAGGTACCGCTCCCCCAAGACTTTCAGCGCCTCGACCGAGTCCGGGAACGCCGGCCACGACCCGATGGAGCGGCGCAGCGGCGACGGGCTGCCGGTCAGTCCCGGGAGCGAAATGTCTGCCGCCAGCCGCACCGAGATCGGATCCAGCATGGCGGTGAACGGCATCTCCGGCGTCAGCTCCTGCTGCACGCCCTCGGCCGCGCCGAACGCGGCCAGCACCGCCTCGTCGTCGGGACCCTGCCCTCCCGCGACCGACCGGACGCCGTCGAGGATCCCGGTCTCGAAGTCGATGAGGGTCCCGACGACGTCGAACGTCAGTGCCCGAATCCCGTCTGCCCGGATCACGGCTCCACCACCAGCTTCCCGACGAAGTCCTTCGCGACGAAGTCGGCCTGCGCCCGACCCAGCTCCGCGAGCGGGTACCGGCCGGCCACGAGCGGGCGCAGCGCGCCCCGGTTCGCGGCGTCGACGACGGCGGCGAAGTCGGCGTGGGTGCCGAACGACGAGCCGACCACCGTGAGCTGGCGCAGGTAGATCGTGCGCAGGTCGGCCTCGACGAGCGGGCCCGCGATCGCGCCGGCGACGACGTAGCGGCCCAGCGGCGCGAGCACCCGCAGCAGGTCGCCGAAGGCCTTGCCCGCGACGACGTCGGCGACGACGTCGACCTCGTCGATCCCCTGGGCGTGCAGCGCGGCGAGCAGGTCGGCGTCGCGCCCGAGGACGACGTCCGCCCCGAGCGCGCGGATCGCCGCGTGCTTGGCCTCGCCGGCGACCGCGACCACCCGCGCGCCGCGGTCCTTCGCGATCTGCACCGCCGCCGACCCGACCCCGCCCGACGCGCCCGTGACCAGCACCGTCTCGCCCGCGACGAGCCCGGCGCGCCCGAGCATGCGCATCGCGGTGGTGCCCGCGGTCGGGAGGCTGGCGAGCTCGGCGTCGTCGAGGTCGCCGCGCACCGCGTGGGCGTTGCCGGCGGGCACCGTCACCAGCTCCGCGAACCCGCCGTCGTATTCACTGCCGAGATAGTCGGTGACGACGAGGGCGCGCTCGTCGCCGTCGTAGATCATCGGGTCGACGAGGACCCGCTCCCCGACCCGCTGGGCCGACACCCCGGCCCCGACGGCGTCGATCTCGCCAGCGACGTCCGCGCCCTGGATGCGCGGGAACGTGAACGCCTCGCGGCGCCACCCGTGCTGGGCGACCGGGTCGTCGGGAGCACCGTAGGCCCCTTCGCGGGTCCAGATGTCGGTGTTGTTGAGCGCGGTGGCCCGGACGCGGATGCGGACCTCGCCGGGTCCGGGTTCCGGGTCGGGCACGTCCTCGCGGTACTCCAGCGCGTCCGGCCCGCCGTGACGGGTGAGCAGTACGGCCCGCATGGTCGTCCTCCTGAGGTATACCGACTGGTTTAGTGGCGACGTCGAGAAAACACGGCGCGGGCGCTCGAAGTCAACCCACCGGTCGGTATACCTTCGGACACATGACGACGCCCGCCGGCCGCGAGCTCCTCGAGCGCGCCTCGGAGCTGTTCTACGACGAGGGCATCACCGCGGTGGGGGTCGCGGGCATCGCCGAGGCGGCCGGCGTCACCAAGAAGACGCTCTACGACTGCTTCGGCTCGAAGGCCGCGCTCGTGGCGGCGTACCTGCGGCAGCGGCACGACCGGTGGTGGTCGTACCTGCAGGAACGGCTGGCCGAGGAGCCGTCGGTGCTGACGCTGTTCGACACCTACCTCGCGCACCCGTGGTTCGACACCGAGCGGGGGTGCGCGTTCCAGCGGGCCGCGGCGGAACTGCCGGACGGGCACCCGGGGCGCGCGGTGATCGTCGAGCACAAGGCGGCGGTGCAGGCGGAGATCGCGCGGCTGGTCGAGCACGACGAGGCGCTCGCCGAGCACCTGTTCCTGCTGCTCGAGGGCGCGGTGGCCCGCCGTGGGACGGAGCGCACGACGGCGGGTCTGGAGGCGGCCCGCAGGTGCGCCGAGGCGCTCGTGAGCACTAATTGACGCCAGGGCATCAATTAGTGCTCACGAGAGCTTCAGCTCACCTCGTGAAGCTTTCCGGTCGCCACGTCGAAGACGAACCCGCGCACCGAGGACTTGTTCTTCACGAACGGGCTGTCGATGATCCGCTTGATGGAGTCGCGGACGTCGCCCTCGAGGTCGGGGAAGGAGTTCGCGGTCCAGTTCGGGCGCTCACCGGAGGCCTGCTCGAGGATTCCGGCGAACTGCTCGTCGGAGAACGTCAGCATGCCGCAGTCGGTGTGGTGGATCAGCACGATCTCCTCGGTACCGAGCAGGTGCTGGCTGATCGCGAGGGAGCGGATCGTGTCGTCGGCGACGATGCCGCCGGCGTTGCGGATGACGTGCGAGTCGCCCTCCTGCAGGCCCAGTACGCCGTACACGTTGAGCGGGCGTTCCATGCACGCGACGACGGCGGTCTTGCGGGCGGGCGGGAGGGGCAGCGGGCCGGCGAAGCCCGCGGCGTAGGTCTCGTTGTTCTGCAGGTACTCGTCGGTGACCGACATGGTTCGTCCTTCCGGGACGGTGGGAGTTCGAGTGGTCAGCGCGAACCGGCCGCGGAGAGGGGCGGGCTCCGTCAGCGGGCGGATGACGGAGAAAGCGCGCTCACGCGGCCCGTCGACACCACTGATCGAACTCCTGGACGCGACGGCTCGGCCAGAAGGCCTCGAGGCCGCACGCGCACATGCGCATGATTCGACCGCACTCCGCGCGACGGGCGCAAGGACGCCTCTGACCAGTCACGGCCCGTCGTCGCCGTCTGAGACGACGATCCCAGCGGCTGCCGCTTGAGAGTGACGGGCCGTGCGCTTAGCGTCGCCCACCATGACCGGCACGCAGCTCGTGGTGCGCGAGCACATCGACCTGCTGCGGGTCGCCTCCGCGCTCTGTCGCTGAGCGCTGATCACCCGGGTCGTCGAGCCACGCGGCTCCGCCCCCACCGGTCTCGATCCCGTGCCGACGGCTGCCGCTGTCACGCCGGGTCACCCCACGCGACACCCTGATCCAGGAGAGTCCCATGACCACGGTCGAGTTCATCGGCATGATCGGCACCCGGGTCGTCTCCGAGATCCACCCGGCGTCCGGCCCGCCGGTCGATCCGGCCGTGGTCCGCCGTTTCGTCGACGCCCACGAGCAGGGCGGCTTCGACAAGGTGCTCGTCGGACACTCGGCCTCCACCCCGGACGGCCTGCAGGTCGCCGCGTACGGCGCCTCGCACTCCGAGCGGCTCGGGTTCCTCGTCGCGCACCGGCCCGGGTTCGTCGCCCCGACGGTGGCCGCGCGCTCGTTCGCCACGCTCGACCAGCTCTCCGGCGGACGCGTCGCGATGCACGTCATCTCGGGCGGCAACGACGCCGACCAGCGCCGCGACGGCGACCACCTCGACAAGGACGCCCGGTACCGGCGCACCGACGAGTACCTCGACATCGTCACCCGGACCTGGACCAGCCCCACGCCCTTCGACCACGACGGCGAGCACTACCACCTCGAGGACGTCTCCCCCGACGTCCGCCCGCGCCAGCAGCCCTGCATCCCGATCTACTTCGGTGGATCGTCGCCGGCCGCGTACCGGGTCGGTGGGAAGCACGCCGACGTGTTCGCGCTCTGGGGCGAGCCGCTCGCCGAGACCGCCGAGCAGATCGTGGCGGTCCACGAGGCCGCGCGGCAGGCGGGCCGCACGACGCTCCCGCGCATCAGCGTCTCGTTCCGGCCGATCCTCGGCGCCACCGAGGAGCAGGCCTGGGCCCGCGCCCACGACATCCGGGACCGCATCCTCGGCACCGGTGGCGCCGCCGGCAGTTTCACCGGGACGCGGATGCACGACCGCACCCCGGCCAACGTCGGGTCCCAGCGCCTGCTCGCCGCCGCCGACCGCGGCGAGCGCCACGACCGCGCGCTCTGGACCGCCACCGCGGCCGCCACGGGCGCGGCCGGGAACTCCACGGCCCTCGTCGGGACCCCGGAGACGGTGGCCGCGGCGCTGCTCGACTACGTCGACCTCGGGGTCACGACGCTGCTCATCCGCGGCTACGACCCGATCGACGACGCCGTCGCCTACGGGCGCGACCTGCTGCCGCTGGTCCGCGCCGAGCTGGCCCGCCGGGCGCCCGCCGGCGCGCAGGCATGACCGCCCTGCTCACCGTCCACCCCACTGAGGAGACCAGCCCGTGACCGCCATGACGAGCCCGACCCCGCCGCCGACCACCCCGACGCGGGTGGCGCTCGCGAGCGGCGTCGGGACCGCCATCGAGTGGTACGACTTCTACCTCTACGCGACCGCCACCGCGCTCGTGTTCAACACGCTGTTCTTCCCGTCCGTCAGCCCGACCGCCGGGACCCTCGCCGCGTTCGCGACCTACGCCGCCGGGTTCGGTGCGCGCCCGATCGGGGCGATCGTCGCCGGGCACGTCGGCGACCGCGTCGGACGCAAGGCGGTCCTCGTCGCCGCCCTGGTCACGATGGGCGGCGCCACCACCCTGATCGGCGTGCTGCCCGGGTACGCGAGCATCGGCGCCCTGGCCCCGACGCTGCTCGTGGTGCTGCGGCTGCTGCAGGGCTTCGCGGTCGGCGCCGAGTGGGGCGGGGCGGCGGTGCTGTCCACCGAGCACGCGCCGCCGAGGCGCCGCGGCTGGTTCGGCAGCTTCACCCAGATCGGCTCGCCGGCCGGGATGCTGCTCGCGACCGGCTCGCTCTCGCTGGTGCGCGCGGTGACCGACACCGAGTCGTTCCTCGCCTGGGGCTGGCGCATCCCGTTCCTGGCGAGCGCGGTGCTCGTCGTCGTCGGGCTGGTGATCCGGCTGCGGCTCGAGGACGCGCCGGAGTTCCGCGCGCTGCGTCAGGAGGGCGCCGTCGCCAAGCTCCCGGTCGTCGAGGTGCTGCGGACCGCGCCCCGCGAGGTGCTGCTGACGACCGGCCTGCGGCTCTCCCAGATCGGCCTCTACACGCTGATCACCACCTACGGGCTGACCTACGTCGCACAGAAGCTGGGCAAGGCGTCGTCGGCCGGGCTGCTCGCCGTCGTCGTGGTCTCGGCGCTCGGGCTGGCGACGACGCCGTTGTGGGCGCTGCTCTCCGACCGGGTCGGGCGACGGCGGCCGTACCTGCTCGGCTCGATCGGCGGCACCGCCGGGCTGGTGCTGTTCTTCGTCGCCGTCGACACCGGCTCGACGCTGCTGATCGTGCTCGCGGCCGTCATCGCGATCAACCTGCTGCACGACTCGATGTACGGCCCGCAGGCCGCCTGGTTCGCGGAGATGTTCGACGTGCGGGTGCGCTACAGCGGCGCCTCGCTGGGCTACCAGATCGGCTCCGTGCTCTCCGGCGGGTTCGCCCCGCTCGTGGCGGCGTCGTTGCTGGTGGCGGGCGACGGGCGCCCGTGGTGGATCGTCCTCGCGTTCGGCGGGCTGTCGGTCCTCACGACGGCGGCGGCGCTGCTCGCGCCGGATCCGTCGCGCCAGGTGGAGCGGGAGCTGGTGGGATCGGGCCGGTGAACGCACCGACCTCCCCCGCCCCGCTGGGTTCCTCGGCCGTGACCGCCCTGCTCGCCGAGATCGGGGCCGGGGCGGCCGCGCGGGAGCTGGCCGACGAGAGTCCGTTCGAGCAGGTCGCGGCGGTCGCGCGGGCCGGGCTCGGGGCGTTGTCGCTGCCGGTGTCCGAGGGCGGGCACGGGGCGTCGATCCCGGAGCTGCTGGCGTTCGTCGTCGACCTGGCCGAGGCCGACCCCGTCGTCGCGCACGTGCTGCGCACGCACTACAGCCAGGTGCTGGGGTTCCTGCGCATCGCCGATCCCGACGTGCGCCGGCGCTGGCTCGACGAGGTCCGCGCCGGGAAGGTCTTCGGGAACGCGATCAGCGAGACCGGTGCGGTGACGGCGGGGTCGCACGAGTTCGCGACGCGGCTCGACGAGATCGACGGCCGGTGGGTGCTGAACGGGGTCAAGTACTACAGCACCGGGACGATGTACTCGGACTGGATCGCGGTGGCAGCACGGGTCGAGGGTGACCGGTTGGCGACGGTGCTGGTGCCGGCCGACCGCGACGGCGTCACCGTTGGCGACGACTGGAACGGGATGGGCCAGCGCCGGACCGGCACCGGCACGACGTCGTTCTCCGACGTCGTCGTCGGGTCCGACGAGGTGCTCGTCGTGCGGGATCGCGTGGCGCCGCGCCCGGCCGGGGACGTGCCGTTCCTGCAGCTCTACCTGCATGCGGTGATCGCCGGGATCCTGCGCAGTGTGGTCGGCGACGCCGCTGCGCTGGTCCGCGGGCGGTCGCGGACGTTCGATCACGCACCGGCGCCGCGGGCGGTCGACGACCCGATCCTGCAGGAGACGGTCGGGCGGCTGGTCTCGACGGCGTGGATGGCGGAGTCGGCGGTGTCGTCGGCGGCTGCCGCGGTCGAGGCGGCGGAATCAGCGGTGCGTGCCGGGGAGCCGACCGAGGAGGTGGGCCGGGCCGCGTCGATCGCGATCTGCGCGGTCAAGGTGCACCTCGACCGGGTCGCGACGGACGCCGCGACGACGCTGTTCGACGTCGGCGGCGCGTCGGCGTCCGGGCGGGCGCGCAACCTCGACCGGCACTGGCGCAACATCCGCACGATCACCCTGCACAACCCGGCGTCGTACAAGGCGGCCGCGCTGGGCCGGCTGGCCATCAGCGGGGAGCCGTTGCCGGTGAACGGGTACTTCTAGGTGCGCTTCGCGCTTGTGAGCAGTAATTGACGCTATGGCGTCAATTACTGCTCACGAGCGCGGGAGCGCACCTATGGGGGAACGCTCCTGGGCCTGCGTGTGTTGAAGTGAGTACCACCGAGCACGAAGGAGGCTCATCTGATGGCCACCGAGACCGCGATCCTCGCGGGCGGCTGCTTCTGGGGAGCCCAGGAGCTGCTGCGCCAGAAGCCCGGCGTGATCTCCACCCGCGTCGGCTACTCCGGCGGGGACACCCCGAACGCGACCTACCGCAACCACGGCGACCACGCCGAGGCGGTCGAGGTCGTGTTCGACCCCGACACGATCTCGTTCCGCGAGATCCTGGAGTTCTTCTTCCAGATCCACGACCCGTCGACGAAGAACCGCCAGGGCAACGACGTCGGGCGCAGCTACCGGTCGGCGATCTACTACACGTCCGACGAGCAGCGCCGCGTCGCCCTCGACACGATCGCCGACGTCGACGCCTCCGGCATCTGGCCGGGCAAGGTCGTCACCGAGGTCGAGCCCGCGGGCGACTTCTGGGAGGCCGAGGCGGAGCACCAGGACTACCTGCAGCGCATCCCCTACGGCTACACCTGCCACTTCCCGCGTCCGGGATGGGTGCTGCCGAAGCGCGCCGCGCAGAACGCCTGACACCCGAGCACCACGCACGACGGCGCCGTCCCTCACCGAGGGGCGGCGCCGTTCCCGTTCCAGCCATGCGGGCGGGACCATGCCGCGGCAACCTGTGCGGGCTTTCACCCCGACGGCGAGGGCCCGCCGTGGTTACGGTGGTGAGGTGATCCTGCTCGTGTCGCGCCGGTGGCTCGACGGCCACGGCTCGCCCCCGGGTCTGTAGGTCGTCACTCCCGTCGCCGGAGTACCGACAGGGAGGACCCGGGTGAACGCACCCGCCACGACCGCGCTCGACGAGCCCGTCCGCGCCGCACTCGAGGGGCCGCACGCGCACCTCGCCGTCCGGCACGGCGCCGCCGTGCGCTACCACCCCGACGTCGCCCCGTTCCTCGCGCCGCCGCGCGACGCGGAGGAGTGGGACGACGCGGCCACCCTCGCCGGCCCGGGCGGGGTCGTCGTCGTACGCGCCCCCGGTCAGTTGGACCTGCCGGCCGACTGGGAACTCGCCCGCCACCTGCCCGGCGTGCAGATGGTGCTCGAGCCGGACGCGCCCGCGGCGCACGACGACACCCTCGACGTCCTCGGTGACGACGACGTCGACGACATGCTCGCGCTGGTCGGACGCACCCAGCCCGGCCCGTTCGCCCGGCGCACCCACGAGCTGGGCACCTACCTGGGCGTGCACGACGACCTCGTCGGGCTCGTCGCGATGGCCGGTGAGCGGCTGCGCGTGCCCGGGGCCACCGAGATCAGCGCCGTCTGCACCGACCCGTCCGCCCGTGGCCGCGGCCTCGGCACCCGCCTCGTCCTGGCCATCGCCGCCGGCATCCGCGCCCGCGGCGAGCTCCCGATCCTGCACGCGTCGGCCGACAACACATCGGCAATCCGGCTCTACGAACAGCTCGGCTTCACGCTGCGCGCCCGGCCCTCGTTCGAGGCCGTGCGCGCACCACACGAGGAGGCTCGGTCATGAGCACCCCGCCGTTCCACCTGGCCATCGCCCTGGACGGCACCGGCTGGCACCCGGCGTCCTGGCGCGAACCCGGCGCCCGGCCCGGCGACCAGTTCGGCCCCGAGTTCTGGGTCGACCAGGCCCGCGCGGCCGAGGCCGGCTTCGCGTCGTTCGTGACGATCGAGGACGGGTTCACCGCCGTGCGGAAACCCTCCGACGAGGGCCGCACCGACCGCTCCGAGGGCCACCTCGACGCCACGCTGATCGCGCAGCGCGTCGGCCCGGTGACCGAGCACCTCGGGATCGTTCCGACGGTGATCACCACCCACACCGAGCCGTTCCACGTCTCCACCCAGATCGCCACGCTCGACTGGGTCACGAGCGGGCGTGCCGGCCAGCGGATCAAGGTGTCGGCCGACCCGGCGGAGGCGGCGCTGTTCGGCCGCCGCGACCCGAAGGCCGAGACCCGCGAGTCGCTGTTCGACGAGACCGCCGACCACGTCGAGGTCCAGCGCGGGCTCTGGGACTCCTGGGAGGACGACGCCGAGATCCGCGACGTCGCGACCGGCCGGTTCATCGACCGGGAGAAGCTGCACTACATCGACTTCGTCGGCTCGCACTTCGCCGTCCGCGGCCCGTCGATCACGCCGCGCCCGCCGCAGGGCCAGCCGGTCGTCACCGCGCTCGCGCACGTCGACACCGCCTACCGCCTCGCCGCCCGCGCGGCCGACGTCGTGTTCACGACGCCGGACGGTGCCGGTCGCGACGGCCCCACCGGCGACGCGGCGACGACGCTCGCGGCGACCCGGGCCGCCGAGGCCGAGGTCGGGCGCACCGGCGACCCGCTGCTCGTCGTCGGGGACCTGCTCGTCGTGCTCGACGACGACGCCGCCTCGGCCCGGGCGCACCTCTCGCGGCTCGACGCCGTGGCCCCGCTGCGCTCCGACGCGGCGATCCTCGCCGGGACCGTCGGGCAGGTCGCCGACACCCTCGAGTCGTGGGCCGCCGCCGGGCTGTCCGGCGCGCGGCTGCGCCCCGCGGTCACCGCGTCCGACCTGCCCCGCATCACCCGCGAGCTCGCGCCGGAACTGGCCCGCCGCGGCCTGACCCGCAGCGCCTGGGGCGAGCCCGGGACGTTCCGCGACCTGCTCGGACTCCCCCGCCCCGCCGACCGCTACGCGCACGCGTGAGAGAGGGCTGACATGAGCGACAAGCCCCGCAAGCAGATCCACCTCGCCGCGCACTTCCCCGGCGTCAACAACACGACGGTCTGGGGCGACCCGGCGTCGGGCAGCCACATCGAGTTCTCGTCGTTCCGCCACTTCGCGCAGACCGCCGAGCGCGCGAAGTTCGACTTCCTCTTCCTCGCCGAGGGGCTGCGCCTGCGCGAGCAGGGCGGCAAGATCTACGACCTCGACGTCATGGGGCGCCCCGACAACGTCTCGATCCTCATGGCGATGGCGGCCGTGACCGAGCGGATCGGGCTCGCCGGCACCGTCAACTCCACCTTCAACGAGCCGCTCGACGTGGCCCGCAAGCTCGCCTCGCTCGACCACCTCTCGCACGGGCGCGCCGCCTGGAACGTCGTGACCAGCTGGGACGAGTTCACCGGCGAGAACTTCCGCCGCGGCGGCTACCTGCCCAAGGACAAGCGCTACCTGCGCGCGCAGGAGATGCTCTCGACGGCCCAGACGCTCTGGGACTCGTGGGACTCCGACGGCATCGTCGCCGACGCCGCGTCCGGGGAGTTCCTGCGCCGTCCCGACGAGGGCGCCTTCGACGTGCACTCCGACCAGTTCGACATCTCCGGACGGTTCCCGCTGCCGCGGAGCCCGCAGGGCCGCCCGGTGATCATCCAGGCCGGCGACTCCGAGGAGGGCCGGGAGTTCGCGGCGGCCTCCGCGGACGCGATCTTCACCCGGCACGCCGAGTTCTCGGCCGGCCAGGAGTTCTACGCGGACGTGAAGGCCCGGCTGGCGCAGTTCGGCCGCCGTCACGAAGACCTCAAGATCCTCCCGGCCGCGACGTTCGTGCTCGGCGACACCGAGGAGGAGGCCGCCGAGAACGCCCGGCAGGTGCAGTACCAGCAGGTCGGGCCGCAGACGGCGATCGCGTTCGCCGAGCAGGTGTGGAACCGCGACCTCTCCGACGTCGACCCGGACGGCCCGGTCCCGAGCTTCGACCCGAAGACCGAGGACGACGTCGACTCCGGCGGCCACATCTCCAAGGGCCGCGCGAGCGTGCGGATGTACCGGGATCCGGTCGCGACGGCGAACGAGTGGCGTGAGCTCGGTGCGGCCGAGGGCCTGTCGCTGCGCGAGGTGGTGATCCGCAAGAACGGGCGGCACACCTTCGTCGGGACACCGCAGCGCGTCGCGGACACGATCGATCGCTTCGTGCAGGAGGACGCCTCCGACGGGTTCGTCCTCGTCCCGCACATCACCCCGGGCGGGCTGGACGTGTTCGCCGACCAGGTGGTGCCGCTGCTGCAGGAGAAGGGCTCGTTCCGCACCGAGTACTCCGGGACGACGTTGCGGGACCACCTGGGACTCGCACCCCTGAGGTCGGACGCGCTGGCGCAGTCGTGACGGCGGCCGACTCACTTCTGAGCCTCGTCGGCGGCACCCCGCTGGTGCGGCTCGGCCGGACGGCGCCCGAGGCGGAGGTGCACGCGAAGCTTGAGTATCTCAACCCGGGCGGGTCGGTGAAGGACCGGGCGGCGCTGGCGATGGTGCTGGACGCCGAGGAGTCGGGGGCGCTGCCGCCGGGCGGCACGATCGTCGAGGGCACTTCCGGCAACACCGGGCTCGGCCTCGCCCAGGTCGCGGCGGCGCGGGGGTACTCCTCGCTGTTCGTGCTGCCGGACAAGACCGCGGTCGAGAAGCTCGACGCCCTGCGCGCGTACGGCGCGGAGATCGTGCTGACGCCGGCCGGGCTCCCCCGCGAGCACCCCGATCACGTCGTCGCCTACGCGGCCCGCCTCGCCAAGGAGACCGACGGCGGCTGGCTCGCCGACCAGTACGGCAACCCCGCCAACCCGGACGTCCACCGCCGCACCACCGGCCCCGAGATCTGGGAGGCGACGGCGGGGCGGGTCACCCATCTCGTGTCCACCATCGGCACCGGCGGGACGATCACCGGGACCGGCGAGTACCTGCGGGAGGTGTCGGGCGGCCGGGTGCAGGTCGTCGGCGCCGACCCGGAGACCAGCCTGTTCAGCGGCGGCGACGGGAGCCCGTTCGCCGTCGAGGCGGCCGGGCACTACTGGCACCCGCAGACCGTCGACGTCGGCTACCCCGAGGTCTACCGGCCCGACGTCGTCGACCGGGTCCTGCCGATCGGAGACCGCGAGTCGATCCTGACCGCCCGCGCGCTGGCGCGGACCGAGGGGCTGCTGGTCGGCGGGTCGTCCGGGACGGCGGCCGCCGCGGCGCTGCGGGTCGCGCGCGAGGCGGGGCCGGACGCCGTCGTCGTCGCGATCCTCCCCGACTCCGGGCGGGCCTACCTGTCGAAGTACCACTCCGAGCAGTGGCTGCGCCGGCAGGGCTTCCTCGACGACGACCGCCCCGGGACCCTGGCGTCGCTGGTGTCCACGGTGGTGTCGGTGCCCGTCGGGACGTCGGTGGGCGAAGCGCGGATGGTGCTCGAGTCGTCGGGGCACTCGGCGCTGCCGGTGGTCCTGGCGGGACGCTCCGACCGGTTTCCGCCGGCGGCGGGCGAGGTACTGGCGCTGCTGCTTCCCGACGACCTGCGCGGGTCGCCCGATGCCGCGGTGCCGGTTCCGGCGGCTCCGCCGGTCGGGATCGGGACCGGCGAGACGGCGGCCGAGGCGCTGGCGCGGCTCGATCCCGGGGTCTCCGTCGTGCACCTGGTCCGGGATGCGCGGTTGGCCGGGGTGGTGTCCGTAGGTGCGCTGTCGCGCTTGTGAGCAGAAATTGACGCTATGACGTCAATTTGTGCTCACGAGCGCGACAGCGCACCTCGCGAGCGGGGTAGGGAGAACCCTTCCCCGCGACGGCGGGTGTTCCCCGCCCTGCTCGGGGGCGCACACGATCGTTCCGCGATCACGATCGCGACAGGCTTCTCCCATCACCGAGACGGGGTCGCCGAGGCCCCCGGGACACCGAGGAGCCTGGCCATGACGACCTTCGACCCCCGCGCCGTCCACACCTACCCCGCCCAGCAGTTCGGCACCCCGCGCGACCCGCGCCTCGCGTCGCAGGGCTTCCCGGGTCAGCAGTTCCCGGGCCCGGTCCCGCCGCCCCCGTCGAAGCCCCGGCGCCCGCTGGTCGGCAAGATCGTCGCCGGCGTCGTCGCCGCCGGTCTGGTCCTCGGTGGGGCCGGCACCTGGATCGCCCTCTCGGGTTCCCCCGCCGAGGCCGCCGTGCAGTCGACCTCGTTCGCCGGGGCCAACCCCACCACCAACCCGTTCGGCACCGACGCCCCGCAGGTCGCCGCCGTCGCCGCCACCGGCCCCCAGTCCGGTGACACGAAGGGCCTCTACGCCGCCACCACCCCGCCGTCGTGCGACACCGCCGACTTCCTGGCTCAGCTCCAGGCCGACCCGGCCAAGCTCGCCGCCTTCGGGGCCGTGTTCGGCCACGACGCCGCCGACGTCCCCGGCTTCATCAGCACCCTCTCGCCCGTGGTGCTGCGCGCCGCCACCTCGGTCACCGACCACCCCTACGCCGACGGCGCCTTCACCGGGCAGCCCGCCGTCCTCGCCGCCGGCACCGCGGTGCTGGTCGATGACCACGGCGCGCCGACCGTCAAGTGCTTCAACGGCAACCCGCTCACGGCCGGCCCGGAGGCTCCGGGGGCCGTCACCGTCACCCCCACCACGACGGAGATCGTCAGCTTCCAGTTCACGAGCGTCGACAACAGCCGCGTCGTCGTCGTGGCCCCGCCGAAGGCCGACCCGGAGGCGCTGAAGAAGGCGGCCGACGAGGCCGCCAAGAAGGCCACGCAGTCCCGCGCCGACGCCGACGCCGCCCGCAAGGACGCCGACGCGGCCCGCCTCAACGCCGACCTGCTCACCGCCGACGCCAAGAACGCCGGCACCGCCTCGGCCGCCGCCGACGGGAAGCTCTCCGCCGCGAACGACGCCGTCGCCAAGGCGCAGATCGCCCTGACGAACGCGAAGAACGCGACCCCGCCGTTCCCGACCTGGTACCTCAACTCGCTGCAGTTCGACCTCGACCGGGCCCACTTCGCGCAGGGCACGGCCAAGGCGGACGCCGACGCCGCCCGGGCGAAGCTGCTGGCCGCCGACCAGAAGGTCGCCGACGCGAACAAGGCCGCCGACGAGGCCGAGCAGAAGGCCAAGGACCTCGCCGCCCAGGCCCAGAAGGACGCGGACGCCGCGGCCAAGGCCCAGCAGGCCGCCGGCGAGAAGGACAAGGGCAAGGGCGAGGAGGCCACGAAGGTCGACCACAACCCGACGACGACCGGGCAGACCGGCCAGAAGACGACGACCCAGGTCACGAAGAACTGCCAGACCGTCGTCACCGACACGGCCGCCCCGGCGACCTGCGCCCTCCCGACCGGCTCCGCGGACTCCGCCACCAAGGACACCACCCCGGCCACCGACTCGAAGACCGAGACCTCAGCCAAGGACACCGGCTCGGCGACCAAGGACTCCGGCTCCACGACGAGCACCTCGAAGACCGACAGCAAGGAGGGCGCCGAGAAGTGACCTGACCACCCACGACGAACGCCCGGCCCCTCAGCAAGGGCCGGGCGTTCTGCTGTGCGCTCAGGCCGAGGCCCACCGCCGCCGGTAGGCCAGCGGGGACATCCCGAGGCTCGCCCCGAGGTGCGCGCGCAACGACGACGCGCTGCCCAGCCCGGACGCGGCCGCCACCCGGTCCACCGGCAACGTCGTCGTCTCCAGCAGGTGCCGGGCGTGGACGAGGCGCTGGGCCAGCAGCCAGGCCGCCGGCGAGCGGCCGGTCTCGGCCCGGAACCGTCGGGTGAAGGTGCGGACGCTCATCGCGGACACGGCGGCCAGGTCGGCCACCGCGATCGGCTCGGCCAGGTGCGCTAGCGCCCAGGCGCGGGCCGCGGCGGTCCCGCCGTCGCCGCGGCTCTCGGGGACCGGCACGTCGATGAACTGCGCCTGCCCGCCGTCACGCCAGGGTGCGACGACCGCGTGGCGCGCGACCGCGTTCGCGACCTCGCTGCCGTGGTCGCGACGCAGCACGTGCAGGCACAGGTCGATCCCCGCAGCGAGTCCGGCCGAGGTCAGCAGGTCGCCCTCGTCGACGAAGAGCACGTCCTCGTCGAGCTCGACGGCGGGGAACAGCCGGCGGAACTCGGCGGCGCGGGCCCAGTGCGTCGTCGCGCGGCGGCCGTCCAGGCGCCCGGCGGCGGCGAGGACGAACGCCCCGGTGCAGATCGACATCCAGCGCGCCCCGGCCGGGACCAGCGCGAGCGCCTCGGCCACCTCGGGCGGCAGGATCCCGTCGCGGCGCACCGGGACGCAGTGGGTGCCCGGGACGACCACGGTGTCGGCCTCGGCGAGCGCCTCCGGCCCGTGGTCGAGCTCGAGGCGGTACCCGCTGGTCACCCGCACACTGCGCTGGACCCCGCAGACCCGCACGTCGTAGAGCGGTTCGCCGTCGCGCTGCGCCTCGCCGAGGATCTGCGAGGCCATCGGGAGGTCGAACCCGACGACGGCGTCGAGCGCCAGGACCGCCACGCGATGCACCATGGCCCGATCTTGGCACATGTCGGCGGTCCGGCCACTGGTTCGGCGGTCACGGGACGACGAAGGTGATCTCCCGTGTCCACCACCACGCCCCCCGTCACGTCGGGCCTGCGCGCGAACACCTGGCCCTGGGCGGTCGCCGTCACCGCCTTCGTCGCCCTCATGTGCGCGGCGGGGTTCCGCTCCGCGCCGGGGGTGCTCATCGACCCGCTGCACTCCGAATTCGGCTGGTCGCACGGCACGATCTCGGCGGCGGTGTCGGTCAACCTGGTCCTCTACGGCGTGATCTCGCCGTTCGCCGCGGCGCTGATGGAGCGCTTCGGGATGCGCCGCGTGGTCACCGTCGGGCTGCTGCTCGTGGCGGCGGGCAGCGGGCTCACGGTCTTCGTCGACGCGCCGTGGCAGTTGGTGCTGCTGTGGGGCGTCTGCATCGGCGTCGGGACCGGGGCGACCGCGCTCGCGTTCGTCGCGACGGTGACCGGGCGCTGGTTCGTGCGGCACCGCGGGCTGGTCAGCGGGGTGCTGACGGCGGCGCAGTCCGCGGGCGGGCTGGTGTTCCTCCCGCTGATGGCCTCGCTGGCGTCGACCCACGGCTGGCGGCCGGCCTCGCTGGTCGTCACCGCCGGGGCGCTGCTGGTGGTGCCGCTGGTCGTGTTCCTGCTGCGCGACCGGCCGAGCGACGTCGGCACCGTCGCGCTCGGAGCGTCGCCGGTCGACGTTCCGCAGGCACCTGCTGTCTCGAGCGGCGCCGTCCGCCACGCCCTGACGGTGCTGTGCGACGCGGCCCGGACCGGCCCGTTCTGGCTGCTCGCCGGCGGGTTCGCCATCTGCGGCGCGACGACCGTCGGCCTGGTGAACACCCACTTCGTCCCCGCCGCGCACGACCACGGCATGCCGGCGACGACGGCGGCCGGGCTGCTCGCCGTCGTCGGGGTGTTCGACGTCGCCGGGACGATCGCCTCGGGGTGGTTCACCGACCGCATCGACCCGCGACGGCTGCTGATCGCCTACTACCTGCTGCGCGGCGCGTCGCTGGCCGTGCTCCCGCTGCTGCTCGGGCCGTCGGCCACCCCGCCGATCTGGGCGTTCATCGTGTTCTACGGCCTGGACTGGGTCGCGACGGTGCCGCCGACGGTGGCTCTGGCCCGCGAGCACTTCGGCGAGCGCGCGCCGGTCGTCTTCGGCTGGATCTTCGCGTCGCACCAGATCGGGTCGGCGATCGCCGCCCTCGGGGCCGGGCTGCTGCGCGACTCGACCGGCTCGTACACCTCGGCGTGGCTGACGGCGGGCGGGCTGTGCGCGGTCGCGGCGGTGCTCTCGCTGCTGGTACCGCGGGCGGCCGCCCGTCCGGCCCGCGTCCCCGTGGCCGGTGGGTAGGGACAACCCCCGCCCGGCGCTGGGGTGCTCCCCGGGGAGGTCGGGGGCGTACACGCTAGTCGTGCGGGCCCGATCGCGACAGGCTTCTCCCATCAGCGAGACGGGGTCACCGAGGCCCCGGACCAGCGCCGAGGAGCCTTCCATGACGAACTTCGACCCCCGCACCGTCCACCCCGTCCCGGCCCAGCAGTTCGGGACCCCGCGTCCCGACGCCGCGTCGTACCCCGGCCGGACGTTCCCCGGTCCGGTCCCGCCGCCTCCACCGCCGAAGCCCCCGCGCGGCAAGCGCCCGCTCGCCGGCAAGATCGTCGCCGGGCTGATCGCGGCCGGCCTCGTCGCCGGGGGTGCCGGCACCTGGATCGCGCTCTCGGGGACCTCGGCCGACGCCGCGGTGCAGACCACCTCGTTCGCCGGGGCCAACCCGACGACGAGCCCCTTCGGCACCGACGCCCCGCAGGTCGCGGCCGTGTCCGCGACCGGCCCGCAGGCCGGTGACACCAACGGCCTCTACGCAGCGACGACCCCACCGTCCTGCGACGACGCGGCGTTCCTGTCCCAGCTGCAGGCCGACCCGGCCAAGCTCGCCGCGTTCGGCGGGGTCTTCGGGATCGGCGCCGGCGACGTGCCCGCGTTCGTCAACAGCCTCTCGCCGGTGGTGCTGCGCGCCGCCACCTCGGTCACCGACCACCCTTACCAGGACGGCGCGTTCGTCCAGCGGCCCGCGGTCCTCGCGGCCGGCACCGCGGTGCTGGTCAACAGCTACGGCGAGCCGACCGTCAAGTGCTTCAACGGCAACCCGCTCACCGCCGGCGCCGGGGCCTCCGACGCGGTCACGGTCACCCCGACCGCCGCCGCCATCGGCCAGTTCCGGTTCACGACGATCGACAATGGCGGCGTCGTGGTCGTCCCCGGCAAGCCCGACCCCAAGCCGCACCCCGGGCCCAACCCCTCGTCGCTGACCGCGCGCTACAACTACGACGGGTCGGTGCTGCTCTCCGACGGGCGCATCCTCAACCCCGACGGCAGCATCCGGGCGCCGAAGGCCCCGATCCCGGCCGGCGGCGTGGTCAACCCGGACGGGTCGGTCACCGTCGACGGCAAGACCTTCAACCCGGACGGCACCGAGCGCACCACGATCACGATCCCGCCGCAGACCATCCAGCTGCCGGTCGGGGGCACCACCACCGTCCCGGGCTTCACGATCCGGGCCGACGGCACGGCTGTCGACGACAAGGGCGCCCCGCTGAACCCGCAGCCGAAGGTCATCTTCAACTACGACGGCACCGCGACCGTGATCAGCGGCAACAACGTCGTCGTCTGGGGCCAGGACGGCAACTTCAAGTCCAAGTTCACCGCCGTGGCGCCCGACAAGGTCAACCCCGACGGCTCGATCACCAAGGGCGACGGCTCGATCGTCAACCCCGACGGTTCGACGACGCGCACCCCGGTCAAGCTCCCGGGCCACAAGACCCTCGACCCCAACGGCGGCAAGGACACCGCGAAGGACGGGACCGGTCCCGGCGGTCAGACGCCGCCCGGGACCGGCACCGAGAAGACCGGCCCGACCTGCGGCGCCGTCCTCGCCGACGGCAGCAAGGTCTGCCAGCCCACCGGGTCCGCCGACTCCTCGACGGGCACCACCGGGACGGGGACCTCGACCGACGGCACCTCCACGACGGGCACCTCGACGACCGGCGGCACCTCGAAGGGCACCGGCAGCACCTCGGGCTCCGGTACGGGCTCGACGTCGGGTTCGGGCTCCGGCTCGACGGGCAGCGGCTCCGCGGGCACCGGCTCGTCCGGCACCGGATCGCAGAACAGCACCAAGGGAGGTACCAACCAGTGACCTGATCCGCACGACACCGATGCCCGGCCCCAGCCTCGGGGGGCCGGGCATCGACGTGCGGAAGGCACCTACGTCGTCGTCGCCGGGGGCAGCGCCGGCACCACGGCGTTGGGGTTGGCCCCGAGGGCCCGGGGCAGCGGGACGGGCAGCCCGGCCGGGTTCACGAGCAGCGGTCCGAAGAAGCGGATGATGTGCTCGCAGTTGACGAACGTGTCGCCCGGGTCGCCGATGCAGGTGTCGTTGCCGGGGCCGCCGTCGACGAGGTCGTCGTTGCCGCCGTCGGAGGCGTTGAGGACGTCGTCGCCCGGCCCGCCGTACTCCTTGTCCTGGTCGTTCGGGTACGGGTCGTTGATGAGGTCGTTGCCCTCGTCGCCGTACATCGTGTCGCTGTCGAAGATGCCGTCCATGGAGTCGTTGCCCCGGCCACCGTGGATCGTGTCGTCGCCCGGTCCGCTGGTCAGCGCCGCCTCCGGGTCGACGAAGGCGGTGAACTCGCAGGGCACGTTGTCGTCGCCGTCGTCGCCGAACTGCTGCGAGTCACCGCCGCCGCCGTCGATGCAGTCCCGTCCCGGGCCGCCGTGGGCGTCGTCGCTGCTGCCCTGCAGGAAGATGAGGTTCTGCTCGATGTCGTCGTCACCGCCCCCGCCGAAGATGTGGTCGATCTTCTGACCGCCGATGAGGGTGTCCGCCCTGGGTCCGCCGACGCACGTGCCGCCCTGCAGGTTGTTGCACAGGGTCACGGGCTTGGTCGGGTCGGTCGGCGGGATCGGGGGTGCCGGCGCCGCGTGGGGTATCGCCGGCGCCGAGGGCGCGGCGGAAGCCATCGGACCGGCCGCGGTCAGGGGGAGGACGAGCGTCGCGGCCGCGACCGCGATCCATCGTGTCTTGATCATGAGAATTCCTTCGGGGAGCAGGTGGTGCCCGTCGACGCGATGCCGCCGACGCCACCGGGGCGTCGGAGCGGGACGGGGGCGCGCGCGCCGAGAGCTCGACGCGCGGGGGAAGCCACGCCGATCCGTTCGGGAACGGTCGGCGGATCAGGCAGCGGCGGGAGAGAGGTGCCCTCGATCAGGGACAGAGCGCGCTGCACGTGCGCAGCAGATCCACGTGTCGCCGCCCGGCGAGCATGAAGTGGTTGCGCACGACGGAGAAGCTGACAGTCGGATCTCGCGCGGTCAAAAGCGCCGATCGATCCCGGAGCCTCGCCGAGCCCGTGAGGCTCCCGTGAGTTGGTGACCTGCGTCATATCCCGACCGCGTGATCAGCGATTCCGTTGGGCGCAATCAGCTAGGCGGAGTGCCCGGGATCACACCGCCGTACCCACCCGTGTGGGTGAATTCGCGTTCGGCTTTCGCCGGGTCGTCCGGGAGGGCACGATGACCACCCATGCCCGGGACGCGTGTGGTCTGCCGCCGCCCCGGTGCCGTGCTGCCCTCGGTCCCGCTCGCCCGGCGTCGCCACGTCGACCACGGCCGCCGTCGCACCCAGGCCTGTCCGGCCTGAGTAGCACCACCTCCCGGCCCGCCGCACCAGGCCCTGCCGGGACGTGACCGAACGCTTCCCACCCCGGCCGGCCCGCGCGCGCCGCCGGGCCCGATGCCGCGCGAGGACAGCCCATGACCACGACCGACACCACTCCCGACGAGGCCCGGACCGACCCACCGGACCAGGCCCGCACCGTCCTGATCGCGTCGCTGATCGGCACGACGATCGAGTGGTACGACTTCTTCCTCTTCGCCACCGCCGCGAGCCTGGTGTTCCCGGCGCTGTTCTTCCCCGCCGGCAACGAGACCGTGGGAACGCTGCTGTCGTTCGCGACCTTCGCGGTCGGGTTCGTCGCCCGCCCGATCGGCGGGATCCTCTTCGGGCACCTCGGCGACCGGGTGGGGCGCCGGGCGACCCTGGTCGCGACGATGGCCCTGGCCGGGGCGGCGACGGCGCTCATCGGCGTCCTGCCCTCCTACGCCTCGATCGGGATCTGGGCGCCGATCCTGCTGGTGGTGCTGCGCGTCCTCGGCGGCATCGCGCTCGGCGGGGAGTGGGCCGGCGCGGTCCTCATGGCCGTCGAGTACGCCCCGCCGGGGCGGCGCGGGCTGTGGGGCTCGAGCCCGCAGATCGGTCTGGGGCTCGGCCTGGCGCTCGGCACCGGCGCGTTCGCACTGCTCGGCGCCGCCATGGACAACCAGGACTTCCTGGCCTGGGGGTGGCGCCTCGCGTTCCTCGTCAGCATCGTGCTCGTCGCCATCGGGCTCGTCGTCCGGCTCCGGGTGTTCGAGACCCCGGCCTTCCGGCGGCTGCAGGAGGGCGCCGAGATCTCCCGCGTGCCGGTGCTCGACGTCGTCCGCGACGCCGCGTCGCGACGCAACCTCGGGCTCGGGCTGCTCGCCCGGTGGGCCGAGGGCGCCGCCTTCAACACCTGGGGCGTCTTCGTCCTCACCTACGCCGTCACGACGGTGAAGATGCCGAAGACCGAGGTGCTGGTCGCCGTGACGGTCGCCGCGCTGGTCTCCGCCGCGGTCGTCCCCGTCGCGGGCCGCCTCGCCGACCGCTTCGGCCGTCGGGCAGTCTTCGCCGGCGGCTGCGTGGTCTTCGGGCTCACCGTCTACCCGGCGTTCCTCGGGCTCGGCACCGGGTCGCTGCCGATCGTGGTCGCCGTGCTCGTGCTGCTGCTCGGCCTCGTCTACGGCGTGCAGTCGGGCGCCGAGGCGACGCTGTTCGCGGAGCTGTTCCCGACGCGCACCCGCTACACCGGGATGTCGCTCGTCTTCCAGGGCAGCGGCATCTACGCCTCGGGCCTGACGCCGCTCATCCTGACCTCGCTGCTCGCCGCGGCGGGCGGCTCACCGTGGCTGGCCTGCGGGTTCCTCGCCCTGACCGCGGTCATCAGCACCGTCGCGACGCTCATGCTCCGTCCGGTCGACGAGCTCTGATCCGACCCCACCGCTCCCAGTGCACGACCTCCTCGACCGGCTGCCGCCGCGGGACCGACCAGCGGCCCCGGGCGGGGTAGCCGAGCGGCACCAGCCCCATCGTCGCGACGTCGTCGGGCAGCCCGAGCAGCTCGTTCACCTCTTGCTCCCCGATCAGGTGCAGCGTCGTCAGGACCCCGCCGATCCCGTACGCGCGGGCCGCGAGGAGCAGGTGCTGAACCGCGCCGTAGATCGAGGAGCCGAGCCGCTTGTCGGTCGAGTCCGCCGCGTTGCGCAGCACCGGGACGATGAACACCGGCGCCTCGGCGAGGTGCTCGGCCAGGTGGTCCGCCGCCCGGAAGGACGCCGGGGTCAGCCCGATCTCGGCGTCGACGCGGGACGGGTCGGTGAGCTCCGCGCGCCGGACCCCGTACGCGTTCTCCCAGGCCTGTCGGTACCAGCTCGCGATCCGCGCCTTGACGTCCGCGTCGGTCACCACGATCCAGCCCCACTGCTGCCGGTTGCCGCCGGACGGGCCGCGGATCGCGGTGTCGAGCAGCTCCCACAGCACGGCGTCCGGGATCGGGGTCTCCGCCAGGTAGCGCCGCGACGGGGTGGTGCGCAGTCCCTCCAGCAGGTCCACCTGCTGCGGTGCGGGGTCGGACACGGTGCCTCCTCGGTGCTCGTCGGGTCCCGATCACCGTAGGTGCGCTGCGCGCTCGTGAGCACTCATCCATGCCCTGGCACGGATCAGTGCTCACCGGCGCGCAGCGCACCTAGCCAGACGAGCGCGCCCACCAGCGCGAGGCCGGCCGCTACCACCAGGGGCACGACGAAGGAGTAGGTGGCGTAGGCGAGATACCCGGTGACGATCGGGCCGAGCAGCCCGCCGACGTTCGCGATCCCGTTGACGAATCCTGCGGCCGACCCGGTCAGCCCCGACCGGCGCGCGACGTCCTGGGTCGCGGCCCAGCACGCGCCGTTGGCCAGCGAGATCCCGGAGGTCGACACCGACAGGCAGACGATCGCGACGACCGACGATCCGGTCAGTGCCGTGCCCAGGATGGCGAGCGCGGCGACCATGCCGCCGACGAGGACGACCTTGCGCGCGGTGACGACGCGCAGGCCCCGTCGGACGGCGAGATCGACGAGCTTCCCGCCGACGATCGTCACGACGACCGCACAGAGCCACGGGACCGCCGTGGCGAACCCGGAGCCGAGCAGGGTCATGTGCCGGTCGGCGACCAGGTAGCCCGGGACCCAGCTGACGAAGGTGTAGAGGATGTAGAGCAGGCAGAAGTAGCCGGCGGTGAGGGCCCAGACGTCCCGGTGGCGCACCAGCACCCGCCACGGTGCGGCCCCGACGCGTTCCACCGGTTCCTGGTCCGCCTCGATCAGCGCGCGCTCGGCGGCCGAGAGCCGCGGGTCGGTCCCGGGGCTGCGGTACCAGAGGAACCAGACGACGGCGACGACGAGCGACAGCGCGGCGGTCACGAGGAAGCCCGCGCGCCAGCCCGCCGCGGAGACGACCGCGCCGAGGATCGGCGGCCCGACGGCCGACCCGAGCGCGACCCCGGAGATGAACACACCCGAGGCCAGACCGCGCTCGGAGCGGGGCAGCCAGTCGGACAGGGTGCGTACGGCGGCGGGGATGAACGGCGCCTCACCGACGCCCAGCAGCAGCCGCGGCCCGAACATCGCGCCGGCCGAGCTCACGCCCGCGCCGGCCAGGCTCGCCACCGACCACACGAGCAGGGCACCGGTGTAGGCGACGCGGGGTCCGACCCGGTCCACGAGCCGGCCCGCGGGCAGGTTGAGCAGGGTGTAGGTCCAGCTGAAGCTGGAGAGCAGCAGCCCCATCACCGCGGTGTTCGTGCCGAATTCGCGGATCAGGACCGGGGCGGCGACCGAGAGGTTGACGCGGTCGATGAACGCCACCGTCGTGATGACGAGGACCAGCCCGGTGACGAGCCATCGGCGGCGCGGGACGCGGCTGGTCAGGTCGGTGGTGGCGGTCGGGTCATGCTCGATCGCGGACATGCGGATCCCCTCGTCGGCGGGCCTGGCTGGCGCACGCACCGACAGAGGGCGGACCGGGAGCGCATCAGGTCGGTGCAACGGCGTCGGGTGAGTCGCGTCCGGCACATGGCCCGTCACGCTAGGCAGCCGGATCATCCGGAACGGGAAGGCTGTGGGTGACCTCACGCCGGGTGGCGCCGTGGTCGCGGAGGGTGGATCCATGCCATGATCGTCGAGTGACCGGACCGGGCAGGGACCTCGTACGTCGGACGTACGTGGATCTTCTCCTCGTCGTCACCAGCGGATGTCGGGGCCTGCGCAGCTCCTGACCAGTCCGCTCGGCCCGCGCGCTCTGCGCCGTGGCCACCTCACCGAGGAGACCCGTGTCCTCCCCCGAACTGCTGCTCGCCCACGCCGACCGCGCGACCTCCTCGCCGCCGGCACCTCCGGTCCGGTCCCGCACCGGCACGCCCCGCCGCGGGGCGCCCCGACCGGGACGGTCCGGTGATCCCCTGCTCGGCGCGGTCACCGCCGTCATCCGCGAGCTGGGCGACGCCCGCACGACGACGAGCCTCGACGCCCGGCAGCGCCGCACGATCGAGGCGATGCTGCGCGACGCACTGCCCGCTCATGAGCCCCCGACGGGCGCGGTCTCGGCCGTGCGGGTGGCCTGCACCTATCTGGCCGCCGCCGTCCTCGAGGACGCCTACTTCGGCCTGCTCACGGCCCGGGACCTGCTGCGATGAGCCGCCCCGCCTCCGCCCCGGAGGGGCCTCTCGCCCACGCCGGGTCGCCGGCGCCCGACGCCGACCTGGACGGTTCCCTGGCCGCGGTGACCGCCGCGACCGAGCGGTTCGTCGCCGCCCTCGCGACCCTCGACGACGCCGACGTCGCCGGCCCCACGCTCATCCCGCCGTGGACGCGCGGGCACGTCGTCACCCACGTCGCGCGGGCCGCCGACAGCTACCGGCGGCTGCTCGCCGGGGCCGCCGAGGGCCGCGAGGTGCCGCAGTACCCGAGCATGGAGTTCCGCGCGGAGCAGATCGAGGCGGGCGCGCGGCGTCCGGTCGCGGCGCTGATCGACGACGTCACCGACGCCTCGGACGCGTTCGTCGCGACGATGCAGGAGCTGCCGGACCACGCGTGGGACGCCCAGGTGCGGATGCGCCCCGGCGAGCTGCGCGGGCCGGCGGCGCTGCCGTGGATCCGGGTGCGGGAGATCGAGGTCCACCACGTCGACCTCGCCCTCGGCTACGGCTTCGCCGACATCCCGTCCGCCACCGCGCGCTGGATTCTCGACGACATCCTGTTCGAGTTCGCCCGCCGCGACCCGCTGCCCCCGCTGCGGCTGGCGGCGTCCGACACCGACCTGCAGCGCGAGCTGGGCCCGCCGGCCCCGTGGGTGCGGGGCACCCAGGCCGAGCTGCTGGCCTGGCTGAGCGGGCGCTCGTCCGGCGAGGGCCTGACGCGCGACGACGGGTCCGGCCCCGCCCCGTACTGGATCTGACGGCCGTTGCTGGTCAACGGGCCACCGATGCGGAACAGTGGACCCGTGACCCCCGGCCGGCCGCTGGTTCGACGTCTTCACGTCGACCTGTGCCGCCTGGCCGCGACCTGTTGTCGCCCGGGTCCCCGCCGCTCGCGTTCCTGATCGGCCCCGCCCGCGACCCTCCGCCCCCGACGGCCGGAGCAGAACCGCGGCGACGCCGTCCACCCCGCGCCCGCGGCCCCGCCTCTGACGCGGCGGCCCGGCGCCTCCACCGAAACGGCCCCACCGTGACTCTCCTGTCCGACCCCCAGCCCCACCGCGCCGCCCCGGTCCCCGCCGCGGGACCGGTGCGCCGCCGCCCGAGCACGACCATCGCGCTGCTGCGCGCCGTGACCGCGGCCGTCGCGAGCCTCGACGAGGTGGACTACGGCCCCTCCACCTACGCGGCCCGCCGGCACCTCGACCAGATGCTGCGCGACGCCGTCGACCGCCACCTCGAGCGCGTGGGCGAGGACGGCCCCGTCGCGGCCGTCCCGGCGGTGCGCGTGGCCTGCGCGCACCTGGCCGCCGGCGACCTCGAGGACGCCTACCTCGCCCTGCTCACCGCGCGCGACCTGCTGCGATGAGCCGGCCCGAGCGCCGTCCGGGCACCCGCCGACCGGTCGACACCGCGCCGTCCGGACCCACCGTCGCGTCCTACCTGGCGCCGGTGGTGCCGGAGGTCGCGGCGCTGCTGGGCGCGGCCGAGCGCGTGCTCGTGGCGTGCGGGCGGGCCGAGGACGCGCACGCGGACCGCGCCATCCGGATCGCCGCGACGACTGACTCGTGCACCCTGCCGGTCACCGCCGTCGTCGGGCCGGGGCTGCCGGTGCCACTCGCCTCGCGGGTCGCGTTCCGCGCGCTCCAGCGCCTGGCGGTGGCCCTGCGCCCGGTGCTGCGCGAGGCCCCGGGGGCGTGGACGTCGCCGGCCGGCGACGACCTGGTGGCCTTCCGGGCGCTCCGGGTGGACACCACCGACCTGGCGATCCTCGGGCAGGCCGCCGCGCGACTGAGCCACCCCCGCCGGACGAGGGAGGGCACGCTCGGCGGGGCGATCGAGTCGCTGGGGCCCGGTGAGCCGCCCGACCACCGCCACCCCGCGGCGCTGGGGTGCCTGCTCGCCGTCGTCGTACCCGTCGTCGACCCGGTGGCCGTCACGCTGCACGAGGCCGCGCAGCGCCACCCCGACGTCCCGGTCCTCGATGCGGCGATCCTCGCGGCGCACCGGGAGGTCGGGCGTCGGGTCGTCGGTGCGCTCTCGCGCCTGTGAGCGCTTTCCGCACGGCGAGGGCGCCGCTACGGGTCGAGCGGATCTCCGTCGGGCCACGTCGTGACTCCCTGATCTCGTGTTGACCCGGGCCGACCGTGGCCGCGATCAGATGAGCACGGGAATCGGGTCCGATCCGCGCGACGCCTCCCGCCCGGGCAGCACCCGGGTGAGCGCGAACGCCCCGGCCGCGACCACGAGCCCCGCGACGGTGTCGAGAACGAAGTGGTGCCCGGTCGCGAGGACCACCGCGATCGTGACCACCACATGGACGACGCCCAGCGCGCGCACCCACGCCTGGGTGGACAGCAGCGCCAGGCCGATCGCCACCACCCCGGCCCACGCGACGTGCAGCGACGGCATCGCGGCGAACGGGTCCGGCGGCGCCGGCTCCCCGCAGGTCAGGCCCGATCCGGGCAGCAGACAGGGCGGGGCCGTCGGGTAGAGCCAGAACGCCGCGTAGGCGATCAGCGTGGTCGCGACGAAGGCGGTGCGCATGCTGCGGTAGCCCTCGACGTCCCGGACGACGAGCAGGATCGCGACGAGGGCCGGGGCGAGATAGATGCTGTCGGCGTAGTACAGGTGCGCGGCGCCGGACAACCACGGGTGGCCGGCCAGCGCCGCGTACCAGCTGGGCTCGACGTCGATGCCCCAGGCGCTCTCGAGGCCCCACACCGCCCGGCTGTGGGCGTCGGCGTCCGTGACGTCCCCGGCCGCGTGCGGCGCGACGAGGTCGTAGACGTGGAGCAGGACCACCAGCAGGACCAGCTCGAAGACCGCGAGCCTGGCGCTCTCCCACCGGCGCTGGTGGGTCAGACCGCTCCCGGCCACGGCGCCGGTCGACCCGGCCGGCGTCAGGATCACGGACGTCAGTATTACCGGGCACCCTCCGGCCGCTTCCCCCGGTGTCGACGTCCGTGCTCGTCAGCCGACGGACGATTCCCGACCGGCGTGTGATTGCACACCGGTATCGGTCGAACACTCCGGGTTGCGTCGACGCGTCCGGTTCCGCACGATCAGGTCATGGATCGGGGCTGGCGGTTCGCGTGGCGTCGCCACGTCGACCTCATGCGCCTCGACGCCACCACCTGTTCGTGACACACGCCGCCTCACTCCTTCCACACCCGGAGCCCGTGTGTCCACCACCTTCCCGGGCGCGCCCGCGCGCACCTACGACTCCGAACCGACCCGCACCGACCCGCCGTCGGGACGCCGTCGTCGAACCCCGACCTGGCAGCGCTGGATCAGCCCGATCGCGATCGTCGTCGTCTGGCAGCTCGCGTCGACGACGGGCCTGCTCGCCGAGGACGAGCTCGCCTCGCCCTGGCGCGTCGTCACCGCGGCCGTCGACGTCACCCGCAGCGGGGAACTGCCCGAGGGCCTCGCGATCTCGCTCGGGCGGGTCGTCGCCGGCTTCCTGATCGGCGGTCTCGTCGGGCTCGTCCTCGGCGTGTGGTCGGGCCTGTCGCGCTGGGGCGGGCTGATCGTCGACCCGCCGGTGCAGATGCTGCGGACGATGCCGCACCTCGCACTGGTGCCGCTGTTCATCCTGTGGTTCGGCGTCGACGAGACGCCGAAGATCCTGCTCGTCGCGCTCGGGGTGCTCTTCCCGATCTACCTCAACGTGCACGCCGGGGTCCGCGGGGTCGACCCCAAGCTGCTCGAGATGGCCCGGGTGTCCGGGTTCGACCGGCGGGAGATCCTGCGTCACGTCGTCGTGCCCGGCGCGCTGCCGTCCGCCCTGACGGGCCTGCGCCTGGCGCTGGGCATCGCCTGGCTCTCGATCGTCGTCGCCGAGACGGTGTCCTCCGACACCGGCCTCGGCTACATGATCAACAACGCGCGGGAGTTCCTGCGCACCGACGTCATCGTCGTGGGCCTCGTCGTCTACGCCGTGCTCGGGCTGGGCACCGACGCGCTGGTGCGGGCCCTGGAACGGCGGGCGCTGCGCTGGCGCCCGACGATCGCCGGGACGGACTCGTGAGCACCCCCGCGGAGACCGCACCCGCGCACGTCGCCGGGCTCGTCCGGGACTTCGGCGGGCGCCGCGTCCTGGACGGGCTGGACCTCACCGTCGCGCCCGGCGAGTTCGTCGCGCTGCTCGGGCGCAGCGGGTCGGGGAAGAGCACGCTGCTGCGGGTGCTCGCGGGGCTCGACGACACCGCGGCCGAGGGCGTCTCGGGCACCGTCGAGGTCCCGGGGTCGCTCGCGGTCGCGTTCCAGGAGCCGCGGCTGCTGCCGTGGCGCAGCGTCCGCGACAACGTCCGGCTCGGGCTGCACCGCGACGACGCCATAGAGGCCGCGGGCCGGGCGCTCGACGAGGTCGGGCTGACCGGCCGGGCCGACGCGTGGCCGCTCACCCTCTCCGGCGGCGAGGCGCAGCGGGCGTCGCTGGCCCGCGCGCTGGTCCGCGAGCCCGAGCTGCTCCTGCTCGACGAGCCGTTCGGCGCCCTCGACGCGCTGACCCGCATCGCCATGCACGACCTGGTGCTCGACCTCTGGACGCGCCACCGCCCCGGGATCCTGCTGGTCACCCACGACGTCGACGAGGCGCTCGCGCTGGCCGACCGGGTCGTCGTCCTCGACGGCGGGCGCATCGTCGCCGACCACGCTCCGGGTCCCCGCCCCCGTCACGACACGAGCGCGCTGCGGGCCACGGTGCTCGCGGAGCTCGGGGTGATCGACGATGCGACGACGTAGGGCCGTCGTCGTCACCCTCGTGGCGCTGGCCCTGCTCGTCACGGGCTGCTCCTCGGTGCCGCGCTCGCGGCCCCCGGTCCAGCCGCCCGCCGACCCGACGGGCGTCGTGCTGCGGGTGGGCGACCAGAAGGGCGGCGTGGCGTCGCTGCTGCGCGCGGCGAACCTGCTCGCCGGGATGCCGTACCGGGTGGAGTTCACGACGTTCACCGCCGGCCCGCCGCTCATCGAGGCCGCCCGGGCCGGGGCGATCGACCTCGGCCAGACCGGCAACACCCCGGTGATCTTCGCGGCGGCGGCCAAGGCCCGCGTCCAGCTCGTCTCCGCCTCGCAGGGCAACGTCGTCTCGGACGCGATCCTCGTCCCGAAGGACTCCCCGATCCGCACCGTCGCCGACCTGCGCGACAAGCGCATCGCCGTCGGGAAGGGGACCTCGGCCCACGGCCAGCTGCTCGAGACGCTGCGCGCGGCGGGCATGACGCTCGACGACGTCGACCCGAGCTACCTCCAGCCCAGCGACGCCTACGCGGCGTTCAAGCAGGGCCAGGTCGACGCGTGGGCCACCTGGGATCCCTACACCGCGCAGGCCCAGCTCGAGGCGGGCGCGCGGGTGATCGCCACCGGGGACGGGACGGCGAACGGGTACTCGTTCCAGGTCGCGAGCAACGAGGCGCTCGCCGACGCCCGCAAGCAGGCGGCGATCGCCGACTTCCTGCGCCGGGTCGACGCCGCCATGCGCTACTCCGACACCCACCGCGACCAGCGGGCCGTGGTCTGGAGCAAGGAGACCAAGCTCGCGCTGCCCGTCACGCAGCTGGCCGCCGCCCGCGGCCCCGACCTCCCGGTACCGATGGACGACCGACTCGTCGCCTCGGAGCAGGAGCTGGCGGACGCGTTCTCCGACGCCGGGGTGATCCCCGGGCGGGTGCGCTTCGCCGACATCGTCGACCACCGATTCGAAGCGAAGGGGGCCGCACCATGATCGTCCCGCACTGGTTCCTGCCCACGTCCGGTGACGCGCGCGGCATCGTCGCGCGTCGTCATGCCGACCGAGGCGATGTCGGCGACGCCGCCCGGGGCGCCGACATCGACTACCTCGCCCAGATCGCCCGCGCCGCGGAGCACCTCGGCTTCACCGGCGTCCTCACCCCGACCGGGACGTTCTGCGAGGACGCCTGGATCACGACGGCGGCCCTGCTGCGCGAGACCCGGACGCTGCGCTACCTCGTCGCGTTCCGGCCGGGGCTGATCTCCCCGACGCTCGCGGCGCAGCAGGCCTCGAGCTACCAGCGGATCTCCGACGGCCGGCTGATGCTCAACATCGTCACCGGCGGCGACGCGGTGGAGCAGCAGCGCTTCGGCGACTGGGCCGACCACGACTCCCGCTACGCCCGCACCGACGAGTTCCTGACGGTGCTCCGGGGCGCCTGGGGCGGCGAGCCGTTCGACTTCTCCGGGGACCAGTACCGCGTCGTCGGCGCCCAGACCTACGCGCCGCCGGACCCGACGCCGCCGATCTACTTCGGCGGGTCGTCGGAAGCGGCGCTGCCCGTGGCCGCCCGGCACGCCGACGTCTACCTGACCTGGGGCGAGCCGCCGGCGCTGGTCGCCGAGAAGATCGGCCGGGTGCGCAAGCTGGCCGACGAGGCCGGCCGGGAGATCCGTTTCGGCATCCGTCTGCACGTCATCACCCGTGACACCGCGGAACAGGCCTGGGCCGAGGCGCATCGCATGCTCGAGGCGCTCGACCCCGCCGCGATCGAGCGGGCGCAGGCGGCGCTGCGCACCAGCCAGTCGGTCGGGCAGCAGCGGATGCTCGCGCTGCACGGCGGTTCGGCCGACGACCTGGAGATCAGCCCCAACCTGTGGGCCGGCGTCGGGCTGGTCCGCGGTGGCGCGGGGACGGCCCTCGTCGGGAGCCACGAGCAGGTCGCCGAGCGGATCGCCGAGTACCACGAGCTCGGGATCGACGAGTTCGTGCTGTCCGGCTATCCCCACCTCGAGGAGGCCTACCAGGTGGGCGAGGGCGTGCTCCCCCTCCTGTGAGGCAGGGCGGGCTTGGCGATCAGCGCGGGATCGACTAGGAAAGGTGTCATGAGTCCGGCTCTGGTCCGACGTCTGCACGTCGACCTCTGCCGCACGCCGTCGATGGGCTGTCGTCCCGTCCGCTGAGCCTCCGCTCGTCCGCCCGGCTCCTCCGGGATCCGGTTCCGCGCGCCCGCGCACCCCTCCCGACCGGCCGCACTCCGCGGCCGGTGATCACGTCTGCCCCCAGGAGAGCTCTGTCATGGCCATTGCGCCCAAGGAGTCCGTCGTCCCCTTCGCCGTCCACAGCGAGGGCACCGGCGTCTTCCAGACCCTCACCGCCGGCGGCGAGGGCGGTCACGTCTTCACCGCCGACGCCTACCCGGCCTTCGGCGGCCAGGACTCCGCCCCGAGTCCGCTGTTCTACGCGCTCGGCGCGCTGACCTCGTGCAACCAGGTCACCGCCAGCCTCGTCGCGAAGGACCTCGGCGTCTCGCTCGGGCAGTGGTCCTTCGACATCCAGGGCGACCTCGACACCGCGGTCCTGGTGGGCGGCGCCGACGGCAACGCGAACTTCGACAAGGTCGAGGTGCGCGCCACCGTCGAGACCGACGCGACCGCGGAGCAGTTCGAGACCCTGATCTCCGAGACCGAGCGCCGCTGCCCCGTCACGCAGCTCTTCCAGCGCAGCGGCCTGGAGTTCGTCAATACCTGGACCCGCGCCGAGCTGCCCGCGACCGTCTGAGCAGGCCCGGACCCGGAGGGCGTCGTCGACCATGACGGCGCCCTCCGTGCCGTGCTCGGACACCGCCGCCGACCTTGATCACCATGCGTGACGGTTGTCGACACAAGTCACTGAGACGGGTCACACAGCGCCGTCGGCACCCTTGACCCTCCTGCAACCTGCGTCACAAGATTCAGGGACCGACCCGGAAGCAGTCCTCCGGATCGGACCACCACCACGAGGAGGACGGCATGGGTGAGCTCGCCTTGTGCCGCCGCCGTCACCTCGACTTCAAGCGCACCGCCAGCGCGGTCTGTCGCTCTTCCTAGAGCCCGACCCGGCACGCCGCTCGCGCACGAGCCGTGCCCCCGAGTCCTCCCGGACCGCGCTACCTCCGCACGTCCACCTCCGTCCGTCCCCTCTCCCGGGAACGGCGGGTGACGGCTGCGCGCGCCCGGGGCCCACCGAACCCGAAGGGCACCCGTGTCCGCACCACCGGTCGTCCCCGACCGCGCGTCCCCGTCCGTCCCCGCGCTGCGTGACCTGCCGCTGCGCGCCGCCCGGGAGCGACGCCGGGTCCCGCGCGCCGTCCGTCGCACCCTCGTCGTCGTCGCGCTGCTGGTCCTCTGGCAGGTCCTCGCCGAGATCGGGGTGCTCACCCCGGACACGTTGTCCTCCCCGCTCGACACCATCCGCACCGCGGGCGACATGTTCGCCTCCGGCGACCTCGACACCGCGCTGCTGACCTCGCTGCAGCGCGCCGCGACCGGGCTCGCGCTCGGCGTCCCGGTCGGCCTGGTGCTGGCGCTGGCCTCGGGCCTGTTGCGCCTGGGCGAGGACGTGATCGACAGCCCGATGCAGATGCTGCGCACGCTGCCCTTCCTCGGGATCACCCCGCTGCTGATCCTCTGGTTCGGCATCGGGGACACCCCGAAGATCGCGCTGGTCTTCCTCGGCGTCTGCTTCCCGGTCTACGTCAACACGCTGGTCGGCATCCGCAACGTCGACGCGCGCCTGGTGGAGGCGGCCCGCACGTTCGGGGCCGGCCGCTGGAGCGTCATCCGCTCGGTGGTGCTCCCCGGCGCGCTGCCGAACATCCTGGTCGGGCTCCGGCTGGCGCTCGGGATCGCGTGGCTCGCGCTCGTCGTCGGCGAGCAGATCTCCTCCGACGGCGGTATCGGGTCGCTGATGCTGCAGGCCCAGGACAACCTGCGCACCGACCGGATCGTCGTCTGCCTGGTCATCTACGCCCTGCTCGGGCTGATCTCCGACCTCGTCGTCCGCGTGCTCGAGCGGGTCCTGCTCACCTGGCGCCAGGGTCTGGAGGCGAGCTGACATGACCTCACTGCTCCCGGGGACCGACCAGGTCCCCGAGACCACGTCGCCGCCCCTCGCCGTCGACGCCCGCGACATCCGCCGGCGGTTCGGCGAGCGCGAGATCCTCCGCGGGGTCGACCTGCAGGTGCGGCCGGGCGAGTTCCTCGCCCTGCTCGGCGCGAGCGGCTCCGGCAAGACGACGCTACTGAAGATCCTCGGTGGCCTCGACCGCGAGGCGCAGGGTCAGGTGCGCGTCCCCGCCCGAGTGTCGATCGCGTTCCAGGAGCCGCGTCTGCTGCCCTGGCAGCGCGCGTGGCGCAACGTCGCGTTCGGGCTGCGCGGGCCCGACGTGCGGGCGCGCGCGACCGAGGCACTGCGCGAGGTCGGGCTCGCCCACCTGGCCGACCAGTGGCCGAAGACGCTCTCCGGCGGCGAGGCCCAGCGGGTCGCCCTCGCCCGGGCGCTCGTCCGCGATCCCGACCTGCTGCTGCTCGACGAGCCGCTGGCCGCCCTGGACGCGCTCACCCGGCTGCGCATGCAGCGCCTCATCGCCGACCTCTGCGCCCGCCGGGGCCTCACGGCGATCCTCGTGACCCACGACGTCGACGAGGCGGTGACCCTCGCCGACCGCGCCGTCGTGCTGCGCGAGGGCGCCCTGGCCCACGAGATCCCCGTCGACCTCGCGCGCCCCCGCGACCCCAGCGGCCCGGCGTTCGGCACCCACCGCGACCAGCTCCTGTCCTGGCTCGGCGTCCAGGACCCCACCACCGATCTCCCCGAGGAGAAGACCCCGTGATCCGCCTGCTCCGGCGTGCCGCAGTCCCCGTCCTGCTGTTGCTGGCCCTCACGGCGTGCTCGTCCGGCGGCTCCGGTACCCCGACGCTGCGGGTCGGCATCATCGTCACCGGCAGCGGCCAGGGCTACGGCGTCGAGAGCTACGCCGCCAGCCAGGGCGTCCTGCAGCGCCACCTGAAGGACACGGGGATCGGCGACGTGGCGTTCACGTCCTTCCCGAACGGCCCCAACCTCAACCAGGCCCTCAAGGGCGGCTCCCTCGACATGGGCGTCCTCGGCGACACCCCCGCCGTCTCCGGGCGCGCCGCGAACCTGCCCACCCAGCTCTCCGGGGTCAGCCTGCGCGGCCAGGACGCCTGGCTGATCGCCGGTCGCGGGATCACCTCGCTGAACGACCTGCGCGGCAAGACCGTCGCCACGCAGCAGGGCTCGTACATGCACCGCTACCTGGTGGGACTGCTCCAGCAGGCCGGCCTCGCCTCGCAAGTCAAGATCACCTTCCTGCTGACCAACAGCGCGCAGCAGGCGCTCGACAAGGGCGACATCGCGGCCTACGCGGCGCCGGTCCCGGTCGCCCCGCAGCTCGCCTCCAAGGGCTACGCGGTGATCGACAAGGCCAGCGCCCACCCGGGCCTGCCGGGCAACAGCTACATCACCATCGGCAACGACGCCGCGACGAAGTACCCGCAGCTCGCGCAGGCGTGGAACGCCGCGATCGCCGAGACCGCCGCCGGGATCGCGAAGGACCCGTCGGATTACCAGGCCTGGGCCGCGAAGATCTCGGGGCTCCCGCAGGCGATCATCGCGCAGTCCTATCCGGCCGCGGAGTTCGGGAACCCGGCGATCACCCCGACCGACGTCACGACCGCGAGGACCACGCTCGACTTCCTCGTCTCCCAGCAGCTCGCGTCCGCGCCGTTCGACGTCGGGTCCTGGGTCGCGCCGGGCGGTCGGGCGTGACGGGCCGGGTGCGCCGCAGCGCCCGACGGCCGGTGGCGGTGCCGGCCCGTGTCGACGTGCTGGTCCTCGGCGGCGGCCCCGCCGGCACGTGGGCCGCACTCGCGGCCGCCGCCGAGGGCGCGAGCGTCGCCCTGGTCGACAAGGGCTGGTGCGGTACCAGCGGCGCCGCCGCCGCGGGCGGCAACAACCTGTGGTTCGTGCCGCCGGAGGGCGAGGCCCGCGAGCGCGCCATCGAGACCCGCACCCGTGAGGGCGGCTTCCTGACCGATCCGCGCCGGATGGCCGCGGCCGTGGCGCGGACCTGGGACGCGGTGCACGAGCTCGCCGCGGCCGGCTACCCCTTCCCGGACGACGAGCACCGCCCGGGTGAGCGTTACCTCGGCAGCCTGCAGGGACCGGAGTACATGCGGTTGCAACGACGACGGGTCCGACGCGCCGGGGTCGTCGTCGTGGACCAGTCCCCCGCTACCGAGCTGCTGGGAGACGACGACGGCGCGGTCGTCGGGGCCGCCGGAGTGCACCGCCAGCACGGCAACGCGCCCTGGTCGATCGGGGCCGGCGCGGTCGTCGTCGCCACCGGCGGCTGCGCGTTCCTGTCCGGCGCGCTCGGCTGCAACGTCGACACCGGCGACGGCGCGCTGATGGCCGCCGAGGTCGGCGCGGAGCTCTCCGGGATGGAGTTCTCGAACCAGTACGGCACCGCCCCCGCGTTCGGCGCCGAGACCAAGGGCCTCATGTACCAGTTCGCAACCTACAGCCGCGCGGACGGCACCGAGCTCGACATCGGCGGCATGGGCCGCCCGGCGCTGCAGCGGGCCATGGTGGAGGGCCCGGTGTACGCCCGGCTCGACCGCGCCGAGCCCGAGCTGCACCAGAAGATGCGCTGGTCGCAGCCGAACTTCTTCCTGCCGTTCGACAAGATGGGCGTCGACCCGTTCCGGGAGCGCTTCGGCGTCCGGGCGGTGCTCGAGGGCACGGTGCGTGGCACCGGTGGCATCGCCGTCCCCGGCGAGGGCTGCGCGACGACGGTGCCCGGCCTCTTCGCCGCCGGCGACGCCGCCTCGCGGGAGGACATCACCGGCGGAATCACCGGCGGCGGCTCGCACAACGGCGCCTGGGCCATCTCGTCGGGCAGCTGGGCGGGAACGGCGGCCGCCCGCCACCGCCCGCGCGCCGCCGGCCGGGCCACCCCGGCAGGGCGGGCCGGGCTGCGGCCGGTCGGACGACCACGGGGTCGGTACGACGACGTCGTCGCCGCCGTGCAGTCCCGGGTCCTGCCGCTCGAGCTCAACCGCTTCCGCACCGGGGCAAGCCTGCGCGAGTCGCTCGCCGTGCTCGACCCGCTCTGGGAACAGGTCGTCGACGGCCTCGCCCCCGCCGACCGACCGGGCACCCACAGCCGCCAGGCCGCCGCGATGGTCGCCCACGCCCGCTGGATGTACTCCGCGGCGCTCGCCCGGCCGGAGTCGCGGGCGATGCACCTGCGCGGCGACCACCCCGACACCGATCCCGCGCAGACCCACCGGCTGCGCGTGCGGGGTCTCGACGACATCGCGGTGATCGCGGACCGGCCGCGCGAGGCGGTGATCGCGTCGTGATCGAGGTGATCAGCGAGGCCCGCTGCATCGACTGCGCGATCTGCGTCGACGTCTGCCCCACCAACGTCTTCGACGCCGACTCCCGCGGCCGGCCGTCGATCGCGCGACAGTCCGACTGCCAGACCTGCTTCCTCTGCGAGGCGCACTGTCCCACCGACGCGCTGTTCGTCGCACCGCTCTCGGGCCCGGCGCCGGAGGACTCGCCGCTGCGTGACGAGGAGGCGCTCGCCCGCGAGGGCCGTTTCGGCGAGTACCGCGGCTGGATCGGCTGGGGCCACGGACGGTCCCCGGGCAGCCGCGCCGACCGGAACCAGGTCTTCACCCTGCGGCTGCGCGCGCTGCCGCCGCCGGAACCCGTTGTCCCCGAGCAGGAAGGACCGCGCCCGTGACCGATGCGCCGCTGGAGATCGAGACCGACGTCCTCGTCGCCGAGGGTGGCCCGGCCGGTACCTGGGCCGCCCTGCGGGCCGCGGACGCCGGAGCCGACGTCGTGCTCGTCGACAAGGGCTGGTGCGGGGCCAGCGGCGCGACGGCCGCGGCGGGCACCGGGGTCTGGTACGTCGAGCCCGACCCGGACACCCGCGAGGCGGCGATGGCCTCCCGCGAGGCGCTCGGCGGGTACCTCGCCGACCGCGGCTGGATGGCCCGCGTGCTCGACGAGACCTACGCCGGGATGAACGAGTTCGCCGAGCGCGGCCGCTACCCCTTCCCCGTCGACGACGAGGGCCGCCAGATCCGGCGCGGGGTTCAGGGCCCCGAGTACATGCGCCGGATGCGGATGCTGGTGCGCCGCGCCGGGGTCCGGATCCTCGACCACTCCCCGCTGCTCGAGCTGCTCACCGACGCCGACGGCGCCGTGGTCGGCGCGGTCGGGCAACGTCGTCAGGCGGGCGGGGACTACCGGGTGCGGGCCGGCGCCGTCGTGCTCGCCACCGGCGGCTGCGCCTTCGCGAGCGGTGCGCTGGGCACCCACGTCGACACGGGGGACGGGACGCTGGCCGCCGCCGAGGTCGGGGCACACCTCTCGGGCATGGAGTTCTCCAACGCCTACGCGATCGCGCCCGCGCACAGCTCGGTCACCAAGACCGCGTACTACAGCTACGCCTCGTTCTACCGCGCCGACGGCACCGTGCTCGAGGGCGCGGGCAGCACCCGCGGACGGTCGGTGATCGCCCGGACGCTGCTCTCCGAGCCGGTGCTCGCCCGCCTCGACCACGCCGGGCCGGCCGAGCGGGAGGCGATGCGTCGGGGCCAGCCGAACTTCTTCCTCGCGTTCGACCGGGCCGGGATCGACCCGTTCACCGACCGGTTCCCGATCACGCTGCTCGCCGAGGGCACCGTCCGCGGCACCGGCGGGATCGCGCTCGCCTCGACCGCGTGCGACACCGACGTCCCCGGGCTGTACGCGGCCGGCGACACCGCGACCCGCGAGTACATCTGCGGCGGTTTCACCGGCGGCGGCAGCCACAACGCGGCGTGGGCGCTGTCGTCCGGCAGTTGGGCCGGCTGCGCGGCGGCCCGGTACGCCCGCACAGCCACCGACCGGCACCGGGTCGCGACGGGTGCCGGCGGTGCGGGCCTGCGTCCGACGGGAACCGGGCGGCTCGCCGCGCGCGAGGTGATCCGCGAGGTCCAGGGCCAGGTGCTCCCGTACGACCTCAACTACCTGCGTCACGGCGACCGGCTCTGGCCCGCGCTCGAGAAGCTGCACGGGCTCTGGCGCGAGGCCCGCGACGGACTGGTCGACGACGACCCGTGGCGCGCCCGGGAGGCCGCCGCGATGACCGCCACCGCCCGCTGGATGTACACCGCCGCGCTCGCCCGCGACGAGTCCCGCGGGATGCACAAGCGTGAGGACCGGCCAGGCCTCGACCCGGCCTGGCACCAGCGCCTCGACGTCGGCGGGCTCGACGAGCCGTGGACCCGCACGGCGGCCCTGGAGGTGGCGGCGTGATCGAGATCGTGTCGGCGGAACGCTGCATCGGCTGCGACCGCTGCGTGGACATCTGCCCCACCGACGTGTTCGACCGCGGCTCGGGCGGTGTTCCCGTCATCGCCCGGCAGGCCGACTGCCAGACCTGCTTCCTCTGCGAGGCCTGGTGCCCGGTCGACGCGCTGTTCGTCGCGCCCGAACGCGATCCGTTGCCCGAGAGGCTCGACGAGGCCGACGTGGGCGGCACACTCGGGAGCTACCGGGAGGCGATCGGCTGGGGCCACGGCCGCACTCCCGGCGCCCGGATCGCCGTCGGCCCGCCGTTGCGCCACGAGCCCGGGGACCGGCCCGGGCCTCCGTTGGTCTGACACCGGCCGCCGGTCCGAACCCGCCGCGAAGGAGCCCGACCATGCGCTTCCAGGTCCTCGACATCGTCCCGCACGCCCCGCACCCGGTGACGGGCGAGCTGATCAGCGTGCACGAGCGCCTGGAGCGCGTGGTCGAGACCGCGGTCCGTGCCGAGCGGCTCGGGTTCGACTCCTACGCGGTCGGCGAGCGTCACGCCGGCGAGTTCGTGTCCTCGGCGCCGACGGTGCTGCTCGGCGCCCTCGCGCAGGCCACGGACCGCATCCTGCTCTCCACCGGGGTGACGGTGCTGTCGCTGCTCGACCCGGTCCGCGTCGCCGAGGACTACGCCACCGTCGACCAGCTCTCCGGCGGCCGGCTCGAGATCGTCATCGGGAAGGGCAACGAGGACCGGCACTTCGGCATGTTCGGCCTCGAGCTCGGCCGCCAGTACGAGTACCTCACCGAGAACTACGAACTGCTGCGCCGGCTGCTGCGCGAGACCGACGTCGACTGGGTCGGCACCCACCACGCCGATCTCCACGGCGTCACGACCTTCCCCCGTCCCTTCGACGGCCCGTTCCGCATCTGGCACGGCTCGGCGACCTCGACCCAGGCCGTCGACCTCGCCGCGAGGTGGGGCGACCCGCTGTTCTCGGCGAACGCGCTCCAGCCGCGCGAGGCCTACCGGGTGCTGATCGACCGCTACCGCGAGAAGCTCGCCGAGCACGGGCACGACCCGTCGGTCGGCTACGTCGGCTCCGGCTCCGGAGGGCTCTTCCTCGCCGACACCGACGAGGAGGCCATCGCGCAGTACCGTCCGATCTACGAGGCGATGGCCGCCAAGCTCGCCGCCGCGCACGCCGGCGACACCCGCAGGGGCAAGACGATGTCGTTCACGACGATCGAGGACGCGGTCGCGCACGGGCCCGCGCTGGTGGGCACTTCCGAGCGGGTCGCCGAGAAGATCGTCGACTACCACAAGAGCTACCACCACGACCTGCAGTCGGTCTCGATCAACCCGGTGCTGCCCTGGTCCCAGCAGCAGGACGTGCTGGAGCGGTTCGCCACCGAGGTCATCCCCGCCGTGCAGCGCGAGATCCCGACGACGTTGTGGGGTCCGGAGGATCCCGGCAGGCGCGCTTCGCGCCCCTGAGGCGCGTCAGCGCACCTATGGTCCCGTTGCCAGCCCCCGCGCCCGCAGGATCCGCCGCTCGGCCGGCCGGAACGCGAGCAGTTCCACCCCGATGCCGACGACGAGGATCAGGATGATCGCGGCGATCACGACCTCCATCTCCGACTGCGTCTGCCCGTAGTTCAGGTAGGCGCCCAGCCCGAACCCGAGGCTCGGTGAGGTCGCGATGAGCTCGGCGGCCATGAGCGAGCGCCACGAGAACGCCCAGCCCTGCTTGAGCCCGGCCAGGAACCCGGGCAGCGCCGCCGGGAGCATGATCAGCCGCGCCGACTGCGCCCGCGAGGCGCCCATCGCGTGCCCGACCCGCGGCAGCAACGGCGGCACCTGGTCGATGCCCGAGACCAGCCCGTTCGCGATCGAGGGCACCGCGCCCATGAGGACGACGAAGTAGATCGTCTGGTCGGTCAGCCCGAACCACAGCACCGCCGCCGGCACCCACGCGACCGACGGCAGGCTCTGCAGCCCGGAGAGGATCGGCCCGATCGCCGCGCGCACCACCGGCACCGTCGCGACCAGCAGGCCCAGCGGGGTCCCGATGATCACCGCGAACAGGAAGCCGAGCACCGCGCGGCTGATCGACGTCCAGATGATCGACAACGCCTGGCCGCTCACCAGCTGGGTGCCGATCTCGCCGAACACCGCCCCGGGCGCGGGCAGTTTGAACTCCGGCCAGATCGCGGAGGCCCACAGGATCTGCCAGACGACGATGAACAGGACCACCGCGACGACCGGCGGCACGACGCTCGTCGCGAACCGCTTCCACCACGGGGCGCGATGCTCGGTCGGGGTGTCGAGCGCATCGAGACCACGCCCGACGTCGAGCGTCCCGTCCGACTCGCGGTCCTCGGTGAGTACCGGCCGATCCTCAGCGGCCATGCGCCGAGATCACCTCGCGCAGCTCGGTCGTGATGTCGCCGTGCAGCTCCTCGGGGTCGGTGTCGACACCGGTGCCCCACTCCCGCACGACCCGGCCGGGCCGCGACGAGAGCAGCACGACCCGCTCGGCCAGCCGGACCGACTCCCGCACGTCGTGGGTGACGAACAGGATCGTCGTGCCCGTCGCCTCCCAGACGCGCAGCAGCTCGGCCTGCAGGAAGTCGCGGGTGATCGCGTCGAGCGCCCCGAACGGCTCGTCCATGAGCAGGACGCCGGGCTGGACCTCGGTCGCCCCCGACCCGCCCAGCCCGGTGGCCGCCGCGAGGGCCCGGGCCAGCGCGACCCGCTGGCGCATCCCCCCGGAGAGCTCGTGCGGGCGCTTCTCGGCCTGCCCGTCGAGGCGGACCAGTTCGAGCAGCTCGCGGGCCCGCTCCCGGCGCGCCCCGCGGCCCACCCCCGCGAGACGCAACGGCAGCTCGACGTTGCGCCCCGCGGTGAGCCACGGCAGCAGCGCGGACTCCTGGAACATCACCGCCGGCCGCGACGACGACCGGTCCACCGTCCCCGTCGTCGGCTGGTCGAGGCCGGCGACGACGTTGAGCAGGGTCGACTTGCCGCAGCCCGACGCCCCGAGCAGGCAGACGAACTCCCCGGGCGCGACCGAGAGGTCCACGCCGTCGAGCGCGACGACGGCGTCGTCGCCCCGGCCGAAGACCTTCGAGACGCCCTTGACCTCGACGGCGGGCGGCCCCGTCCGGGGCGTGGGGCCGGGTCGCTCGAGCGTGACGGTCATGGTGGATGCCCTCCGGGAGGTGGGTGGAGCTACTTCTGGTCGAGGCCGCCGGCGTCCACGGTGGGACGCCCGGCCGCGGTCAGGGCCTGGTTCAGGGGCCCGACATCGAACAGGCCCTTGACGTTGGTGGCGGACTTCGCCGTTCCCGCCGTCACCGCGTCCTGGGCCAGCTGCGGGAAGATCGAGGCCAGCGGATCCGGGTTGAGGCTGACCGCGGTCCACGCCCGGTCGAGGACGTTCTGCGGGAGCGGCTTGCTGCCCGAGGCACCGAGTCCGGCGTTGGCGGCGGCCTTCGCGGCGGTCGGGTCCGTGGTGCCGAGGGTCTCGGCGGCGACGAGGCCCTTGAGGAACGCGGCGACGGTGGCCGGGTGGGCCTGCACGTAGTCGGCCCGGGCGATGACGACGGTGGTGGGGAACTGCCCGTTCGGCCACAGCGTCCGCTCGTCGACGAGCTGCGTCGCGCCGGCCTGCAGTACGAACTGCGACGCGTACGGCTCCGGCAGCCACCCGCCGTCGAGCTGGCCCGTCTTGTAGGCGTCGAGCGCGCGGGCGTTGTCGATGTTGACGACCTCGACCGCGTTCGGCCCGGTGCCGATCGGCAGGTTGTTCTGCTTGAGCCACTTCTTCAGGGCGATGTCCTGCGTGTTCGCCAGCTGCGGGGTGGCGATCTTCTTGCCCAGGAGCTGCTGCGGGGTCGTGATGCCGGGGCGCACGACGAGCTGCGCGCCGCCGGAGGTCGCGCCGGAGATCACCCGGATGCCGTCGGGGTTCTGCTTGTAGGCGTTGATCGCCGGCCCGGAGCCGATGAACCCGATGTCGATCGAGTTGCCCAGCAGCGCCGCGGTCTCCTCGGGGCCCGCGTTGAACGTCTGCGTCGCGAGCTTGGTCTGGCCGAGGTTCTGCGCGAACAGGCCGTTCTGCACCCCGATGAGTGCGCCGGCGTGGGTGATGTTCGGGAAGTAGCCGAGCCGCAGCTGGGCCGCGGGGCCCTGGTCGGCCACGGGAGCCGAGGGGGACTCGGCGGCACGGGTGCAGCCGGCGGCGAGGAGCGCGACGACGGCGAGGGCGGCGACGGCGAGCGCGCGCCACGGACGGGTTCGGGTCACGGGTCGGGGTTCTCCTGGGGCGGCCCCGCGCGGGTGTCGGCGGGGTCGTGGACGGGGACGGTCATGTCCCGGCACGCGGGGGCGCGGGCGTCGTCAGGAGGTCGACGACGCCGGGCGCTTCCGGGCGGGCGTCAGGAGAACAGACAGGCGCAGCTGTACACGCGGCCGAAGTCGACGTGGCGACGGGCCACGAGGCGAACTCCGGAGGCTGGCACGAGGCCCAAGCCTGCCATGTGAGACGCCCGTCTGCCACGTTCGTGATCCGGACGACCCAGGGCGATCAGCGGGGTGACCCGCCTGCCCTCCCCGCTCCAAGATCTCGGTCCCGGGTGCGACACGCCCAAGCGGCGCCAGGACGCGCGACCAGGATCAGGATCTTCGATTTCCCGAGGGAGCCGATCGGGCCCGGATCGCGTCGTAGCCCCATGAGGATCGATGCACGTGCCGCCCGCTTCCGGGACCGAATCCGCGACCAGGAGGGCGTCTTCACCGTCGCACAGGCCGACGAAGCCGGGTACTCGAGGGCGGCGATCGCGGCGAAGGTCGGACGCGGCGAGTGGGTTCCCGAGCTGTACCGAGTGCTCCGAGCCGCCGACCACCCGTCCACCCCGCGCACCCGCATCCGGGCCGCGATGCTCTCGCTCGGCCCGGACGCGACGCTGGTCGGAGGTTCGGCCGCGTACTGGTGGCGGATGATCGACATCCCGCCGGACGAGGTCGAGCTCGCCATGCCCCACCAGCACCGTCCACGCCCCCGACCCGGGGTTCGGATTCTCCGACGGGCGGTGGCTACCGAGGATCGCGTCGTCCTCGACGGCCTGGCGGTGAGCACCAGGCCGACGACGGTGCTCGCCGCTGCGGCGGACCTCGACCTCATTGCCGGTGCCCGGCTGATGGACCGCGTGCTGGGCAAGGGGACCGTGACCCTCGAGCAGCTGCGCGGCGCCCAGACCCGAACCGCAGGTCGGCGAGGCACGGAGACGGTCCGGAGGCTCCTGGTACTCGCCGGCGGAGGTGCGCGATCCGAGGCCGAGCGGACCGCTCACCACGCGCTGCGCGGAGGCGGGATGGACGGATGGGTGGCCGATCACGAGGTCCGGCTGAGTGGCTACGGACTCGCGGTGCTCGATCTGGCGTTCATCGCCCTGCGGGTGCTCGTCGAGATCGACGGATGGGCATACCACCGTGACCTGCGCGCGTTCCTCCGCGACTCCGCTCGACAGAACGCGCTGGTGCTCGACGGCTGGGTGGTCATCCGCACGAACTGGTACGAGCTGACGCAGAATCCCGAGCAGTTCGTCCGCAACGTCAGCGAGGCGCTCATCGCTCAGAGAACGGTCATGAAGATCTGAGTCAGGCGAAGCAGGTCAGCGGGCCCCCGTGGTAGGTGACCATGTCGTCGAGCGCGCTGAACACGTCGATCGACCCGCCCCGCTCCAGGCCGTCGAGCTCGGCGTATGCCCGGTGGAGGTTCCCGACGATGCGCTCGGCGTCGGGCCAGTCGGTGAACCGGCCGAGGTCGGTGTCGCGCGCGGCCTGCAGCGGGCTGACCCCGGCTTCCCGGCCCCGAGCGGCCACGTCGAGCACGAACCGCAGGTAGTCCAGCGTCGCGTCGACCGGCGCGCGGTCGTGGAACACCGGGCCGTGACCGGGCACGATCGTCTGCGCGTCCAGCGGCGCCAGGACGTTCTCGAGTACGTCGACCGCCCCGGTCACCGAGCCCATGAGCAGGAACGGGGTGCCCCCGTTGAAGACCAGGTCGCCGCAGAACAGGGTCGAGCGCTCGGGGAACCAGACGATCGAGTCGTTGGTGGTGTGGGCGGGGGTGCCGACGTGGATCACCTCACCGCGCAGGTCCCCGGCGTGGATCGCGACGCGGTCGGTGAAGGTCAGGAACGGCGGGTCGAGCGGCAGATCGCCCCAGTCCGGGTTCTGCCAATAGGGCAGCTCGCGGGCCGGGCCGAACGCGATGGCCTCGGCGCGCGCCTTCTCGTGCGCGACGACGGTGGCGCCCGAGAACAGGACGTTGCCGAAGGTGTGGTCGCCGTGGTGATGGGTGTTGATCAGCGTGCGGACGGGCGCGGAGCTGACCGTGGCGATGGTGTCGAGGAAGGCACGGGTGCGCCGCTCCGTCGAGCACGCGTCGACGGCGATCACGCCCTGCGGCCCGACGACGAAGCCGGTGTTGTTGATCCACCACGTCCCGTCGGGCTGGACGTAGGCGTGGATGCCGTCGGAGACCTCCTCGAGCCGGGGCGGGCCGGGCTCGGTGATGTCGTCGTGGCGGGCGCTCATGACGGGACCTCCCCTGCGGTTCCCCCACGCCGCAGACCACCGAGGACCGTCGCCGCGTAGGCCGCGCCGATCTCCCGGGCGGGGACCGACGACGTCTCGGGATGGAACCACCGGTTCGACCAGGCGACCATCCCGATGATCCCGTAGGCGACGACCCACGGCTGGGTCTCGGTGCGGAACGACCCGTCCGCCACGCCGTCCTCGACGATCGCGACGACGACGTTCTCGTAGCGCTTGTTGAACCGCGCCATGGTGCGCGACCACTGCGAGCGCGATGCGAGCGCGCCGAGGTCCTCCTGGATGTAGAGGTAGAGGTACGGGTAGTTGTCCGCGTAGGACACCATCAGCTCGGTGATCAGGGTCCGGAGCTTCTCCTCGGCGTTCCCCGGCCCGGCGAGGAGCTCCTCGGCGCGCAGGCAGTTGCGCTCCACGGCGTCGCCGACGGCCTGGTGGAAGAGCTCCTCCTTGCTGCCGACGTAGTAGTAGATCGTCGCGCGGTCCAGACCCATCGCCTCGGCGATGTCGCCGATCTTGGTGCCGCGGAAGCCGTTGCGCTTGAAGACCTCGCCGGCCGCCTTGAGGATCTCGACCCGACGTTCCTGGTAGGCGGCTCCGCCCTCGTCGCGCGCGGCGGCGCGGCGCCTGCCGATGCCGCTGGTCATCGCAGTCGGTCTCCCCTCAACCCCAGTACGGCGCCCTGAGCTCGCGCTTGAGCACCTTGCCCGCCGCGTTGCGCGGCAGGGCTTCGACGACGTCGATCGACGTCGGACATTTGTAGCGCGCCAGCCGTTCCCGGACCCGCTCGAGGACCGCTGCCGGCTCGATCGTCGCATCCGGGGCGGGCACGACGACCGCCTTGACCGTCTCGCCCCACCGCGGGGACGGCACCCCGATGACGGCGACGTCGGCGATCGTCGGGTCCGCCGCCAGCGCGTTCTCGACCTCGGCGGGATAGATGTTCTCGCCGCCCGAGATGATGAGGTCCTTGATCCGGTCGTGGAGGTAGAGGTAGCCCTCGGCGTCGCGGTAGGCGGCGTCGCCGGTGCGCAGCCAGCCCCCGTCGGTCAGGGTCGCGGCGGTCTCCTCGGGGCGGTTCCAGTAGCCCGGCGTGTTCTGGCCCGAGCGGACGCGGATCTCGCCGACCTCGCCCGGGCCGACCGACTGCTCGCTCACCGGGTCGACGACGTCGACCTCGAGCCACGGCAGCGGGCGACCCACCGAGCGCAGGAGGTGCGCCCGCGGTCCGCCGGGGTCGTGCTCGTCGGGGGCCAGGGTCACGACGGTGCCCGCGGTCTCGGTCATGCCGTAGACCGCCATGAACCCGCAGCCCAGCGCGTCGATGGCCCGTCGCAGCAGCGCCTCGGTCATCGGGGCGCCGCCGTACGCGATGCGCTGCAGGCTCGTCAGGTCGGCCTCGCCGATGCGCGGGGCGGTGAGCAGCGCGCCGATGACCGCCGGAACCGCGAACGCGTGGGTCACGCGGTGGCGCTCGATCTGCTCGAGCAGGTGCGCCGGCGAGAGGTCGGACAGCAGGATCGTGTGCCCGCCCTGCCCGAGGGCCGTCAGCCCATAGCCGACCCCGCCGATGTGGAACAGTGGCGACGGCACGAGGTTCACCGAGTCCGGGCCCATCGCGTAGAACTCACGGCCCATCCGCGGGGTGAAGGCCAGGTTCGCGTGCGTCAGCCGGGCGCCTTTCGGGGCGCCGGTGGTGCCGGAGCTGTAGAGCTGGAGCACGACGTCGTCGGGGGTGGCTTCGTGGTCCGGCGGCTCGTTGTCGGGCGCGTCCGCGAGCCAGGGTTCGTAGTCGGTCTCGAGGACGATCGTCCGGGCATCGTGGTCGTCCGGGATCAGCGCCAGATGCTCCTGCCCGGCGACGAGCAGCCGCGGGTCGGCGTCGGTGAGGATCGTTTCGAGCTCCGGACCGGCGAGGCGCCAGTTCAGCGCGACGAGCACGACACCGGCCCGGGCGGCCCCGAACAGCAGTTCCTGGAACTCGGGGGTGTTGCGCAGCAGCACGGCGAGCCGGTCGCCGGGGACGAGACCCGTCGTCGTGAGGACGTGGGCCACCTGGTTCGCGCGGCGGTCCAGCTCCCCGAAGGTGACGGTGCGGTCGTCGAGGGTGATCGCGGGGCGGTCGGTGCCCAGCGCCGTGACCCGGGTGAGCAGGTCGCCGAGGGAGGCGTCCATGACGGGCGCCGCGGGTGCGGTCATGACGGCGGCTCTTCTAGTAGCTCTTCGGGAGGCCCAGGTTGTGCTGGGCGACGTGGTTGAGGACCATCTCCCGGCTCACCGGGGCGGTGCGGAACATCCGCGCGGCGAACCACAGGTCGGACAGGCCGTACTCGTTCGACAGCCCGTTCCCGCCGTGGGTCTGGATCGCCTGGTCGACGGCCTTGGCGACCGCCTCCCCCGCCGCGTACTTCGCGACGGTGGACGCGCTGCCGGTGGCCGCCGGGTCGGCTCCCGCGTCGGTGAGCTGGGCGGCGTGCATCGTCATGAGCCGGGCCAGCTGGACCTCGACGAAGCACGCGGCCAGCGGGTGCGCGATGCCCTGGTGCGCGCCGATCGGCGTGGACCACACGCTGCGGTCGGTGGCGTAGCGCGCGGCGCGGGCCAGGGCGTAGCGGGCGATGCCGTTGGCCTGCGCGGCCGCCGTCACGCGCTCCGGGTTGAGGCCGGCGAACACCTGTCGAAGGCCCGCCCCCTCGACCCCGATGAGGTCGTCGCGGGTGACGGCGACGTCGTCGAAGAACGTCGTGAACTGGTTCTCCGGGATCTGCAGCGACGAGTCGATCTGCTGGAAGCTCAAGCCGGGCGCGTCGGTGGGGACGAGGAACATCGAGATCGGGTGGCGTCCCTGCGGGCCGGGCTCGGACCCGCGCGCGACGACGATGACGGCGTCCGCGTCGTCGATGCCCGAGGTCCAGTACTTCTGTCCGCGCAGCCGCCAGGTGTCCGGGCCGTCGGCGTGCGCCGTCGTCGTGATGTTGTGGGTGTTGGTCCCCGCGTCCGGCTCGGTGATGGCGAAGGCGATCCGCTTCGTGCCGTCCGCGATCCCGGCCAGCCAGGTGTCCTTCTGCTCCGGGGTGGCGTGCGCGGTGAGCAGCGAGCCCGCGATGGCCGGCGAGATGACCAGCATGAACATCGGGCAGCCCTGGGCCGCGGTCTCCTCGATGACGATCGCCAGGTCGGTCAGGCCACCGCCCCCGCCGCCGTACTCCTCGGGCAGGTGCACCCCGAGGTAGCCGGCGCGGCCCATCTCGGCCCAGAGCTCGTCGGGCCGCGCGCCGCGGCGGGTCACGTCCTGGAAGTAGCGGCGTCCGTAGCTGCCGACCAGCTTGGCCACGCTCTCGCGCAGGGCCCGGCGCTCGTCGGTGTCGACGAGCAGGTCGTCCCGGACGATTCCGTCGGCCACGTCGCCTCCTGTCGGCCATCAACAGTGATGTTGACGCTAGACCGGGGTGCGGTCGGGCGTCAACGCGTTCACGACCAGTCGTAGAACCCGTGGCCGGTCTTGCGCCCGAGCCGGCCTTCCGCGACGTGTCGTTCGAGGACCGCGGGCGGCGCGTACCGCTCGCCGTACTCGGCTTCGAGGAGCCGGGCGATGTCGAGCCGGACGTCGAGCCCGACCACGTCGGACAGGCGCAGCGGACCGATGGGATGGCCGTAGGCGAGGACGGCGGCGCGATCGATGTCCTCGGCGGTGGCGACGCCCTCCTCGAGCATGCGCATCGCCTCGAAGGCGGCGATGTTGTCGAGCCGGCTGGTCGCGAAGCCGGGGACGTCGGCGACGACGATGGACTCCTTGCCGAGGGTGGTGGCGTGCTGTTGGGCTGTTGCCAGCGCCTTGTCGCTGGTCACGGCGCCGCGGACGATCTCGACGAGCGGCAGCGACCAGACCGGGTTGAAGAAGTGCATGCCGAGGAAGTCCTGCGGCCTGCTCAGGCCTGCCGCGAGCGAGTCGACGGAGATCGAGCTGGTGTTGGTGGCGAGCAGCCGTGGTGACCGTGCCTCGGCCTTCGTCAGCACCTCGGTCTTGAGGGCGGGGATCTCCGGGACGGACTCGATGACGAGCTCGAGGCCTTCGTCGAGCGCTTTCACCTCCCCGACGACCTGGAGGTGGCCGGGCATCCCATCAGCCACCGCCTGCTCGACCCGGCCCTTCGCCACTCCCGTGCGGGCACGGGCGACGAGGCCGTCGATCAGCGCCGCGGCTCGGTCCTGGTCGGGTTCGACAACGGTGGTGTCGATCCCGGCGGCCGCGAAGACGTAGGCGATCCCCTGGCCCATGGTGCCGCCGCCGATGACCGCGATGCTCATGTGCTCGCGGCCTTGAGTTCGCCGGCGATCCAGGCGATCAGCTCGGCGGTCTGTGCGAGCTCACCGCCCATCCCGAGGAATCCGTGGATCATCTCGGGCCACTCCCGGAGGTGGACGTCGATACCCGCGTCGCGCAGCCGCTCGGCGTAGGCCATGCCCTCGTCGCGCAGCGGGTCGAAGCCGGCCACCGCGATCGAGGTCGGCGCGAGGCCGTCGAGGTCTTCGGTGAAGAGTGGGGCGGCGTCGGGCGGGACGGGGGCGACGGGGTCGCGGCCGTCGAGGTAGTGGCGCCAGAACCAGGCCATGTCCTGTGCGGTGAGCATGTAGCCCTGGGCGAAGTGGGAGTGCGAGGGGTGCTTCTCGGGGTCGGGCGGCGCGAGCGCGGGGTAGACGAGCAGTTGGCGCTGGAGGTCGAGGCGCCCGCGGAGTCGTCGAGCCGCCGCGGCTGCGAGGTTCCCGCCTGCGCTGTCCCCGGCGATGGTCAGGTGGGTGGCGTCCGCGCCCAGGTCCGCGGCGTGCTCCGCGAGCCAGGTCGTGGCGGCGACGGCATCGTCGAGGGGCCCGGGGAACGGCGTCTCCGGCGGGCGTCGGTACTCGACGGAGACGACGACCGTGCCCGACTCCTTCGCGATCGCCCGACACGGCCGATCCGCGTATGCGACGCTGCCGGCCACCCACCCGCCGCCGTGGAACCAGACCGTCAACGGCAGCGTCGTGCCCGGATCGGGGTGGTAGACGCGCGCCGGCACGCGGCCGTCTCCGCCGGCGACGAGCACGTCCCGGGTGCTCACTCCCTCGAGCTTGTCGCCCTGCATCCAGCGGGACGACTCCACCGCGTGCCGCGCCCGGAGCACGCCGATCTCGTCGTAGGGGCGCATGCCCAGCTCGATGAGGCGGCGCAGCAGGTCAGCGGCTTCGGGGGCGAGTGCGGGCGCGGCGCCGTCCTTTGCGGCAGCGGTACCCGTCGCATCGGCTCGTGTCATGCCCCGGCTCCTGTTCCGTCGGTCAGCGCCCGGCGGAGCCCGAGGCGGTCCCGCACGACATGGCCGTTGATCGCTCCGTCGGCGCCCACCTCGACGAGCCCGACGATCCGCAGCTCCGCGGACGTCCCCGGCGCCGCCTCGACGTCGGGCAGGCCGCCGCGGTAGCGACCGCGCTGTACGGCGTGGAACGCGACCCGTCGTCCGGCCGCGAACACCGCGTCCGTGGTGCAGCCGTCGACGTCGAGCAGCATTGTGCTCGGAGCGTCGGCGCAGGCGTCGTCGTGGACGATCCCCGGCTCCTCGCCGGTCGGTCCTCCGCCGTCGACCCAGGTGCGGACGAGCTTCTCCGCCTCCGGATCGGCGGGCGTGGGCGGCTCGGTCCAGGGCGCGACCATCGGCGGATCGACCGGATCCGGCTCGCCGGCCAGCAGCTGGCGACGCCGCCCGAGATAGTCCTCCTCGCAGTCGTTGTCGACGAGCACCCCGCCGTGCGAGCTGAAGAGACCGATCCCCCGCCACGCGGCGGCGCCTCCCCGTGCGGACGCCCCGTGCTCGGTGAACCGCAGGGCGGCCCGACCGTCATCGGAGTAGATCGCGTCGTGCACGGTGATCGTCAGGCCGGGAAAGCGGGCGAGTTGCTCGGACGTGGTCTCGACGTACGCGTCGCGGTTCTCGAGGACATAACCGCCGATGCGGATCGTGTAGCCCGGCGCCATGATCTCGCGCGGCACCGCGGGGTCCGCGCGGTCGAGCCAGTCGACGGCGAACCGCCGCATCAGCGCGCCCAGGGGGTGGATCTCCACCCGTGTGCCGCTCACGTCGAGCCTCCTCGCCGTCGCTCCGGTCAACTGCAGTGTTGACCAGCCTCGGATCGGTGTCCAGATGGTGGCTCACCACGGCGGCTCCTCGGGGTAGCGCCGGTCCGTCTCGGATGCCTCATGGCCGGCCTTTCTGGCGGCACGGCGTTCGAAGTCGTCCGCGGTCCGGCGGGCGGCCTGGGTGATGTAGCCGTGGCGGTTGCGTTTGGGGGTGTACGGGTCGGGGGTGCGTGGGGCGGGGCTGTAGAGGTCGGCGGGCAGGGTGAACGGGCTGCCGTCGGTCGGGACCAGTGGGTCGGGGAGTGGGTCGTAGGGCTCCGGGGTTTTGGTGTGGTGGGTGCCGGTCGGGCTGGTCCAGATGAACACGCCTGGTTCGGGTTGTTCGAGGGTCCAGCCGGAGTCGGGGTCGTGTTTGAACAGGTGGTCGGCTTGGCAGAGCGGGCCGAGGTCGTCGGCGGTGCTCTGGCCGCCGTCGTCCCAGGCCAGGGTGTGGTCGAGGTCGGCGCCAACGGCCTGGCTGTTGCAGCCGATGCCGCGGCAGGTCCGGTCGCGGGCGATGACCCAGCGGGCCAGTTCGGCGCCGGGGCGGCGGCGGTGGGCGGCGGCGGTGGTGACCGCCGGGTGCTGCTCGGGTGGGCGGGCGCGGCCTGCGGTTAGCGCGCGGACCGTTCGGTCGAGCAGGGTGATCGCGTCCGTGCCGATGAGCCCGCCGACCCCGACACCGTCGAGTCCGCGGCCGGCGGTGAGGTCGTCGAGTTCGTCGGTGTGGGCGGTCAGTTCGACGACGTGGCGTCGTCGCCGGCCGCCTGCTCCTGGGGGCCCGCAGGAGGGTGGGCGGACGGTCAGCAGCCATTCGAGGGCGCCGTCGGTGTCGTGGAGGTGGACCCGCCAGGTGGTGTCGGTGCGGTCCCAGGCCAACTGCCGGGCGGTGGAGCAGCACACCGAGCCGTGGCCGGTGATCTCGCCGGGGCGACGGTCCAGGCCCAGCACGGTGCGCAGCCCGAGCCGGATCGCGGTCCGGGCCCGGAACGGCACCGCCCGCGGCGCTGATCCGCCGGCGCCGTCAACTGGGGCCGCGTCGTCAAGATCGCTCTCGTCAGCGGGGCAGGGATCGTCGGGGCCGCCGCTTGCGGCGTCGTCGTCGGGTGGTCGTCCGTCGGGTGCGGGCTCGCCGGGGTCGGGCTCGCCGCCGGGACGGTCACCGTCCTCGCCGGCGGCGTCGGAGTCATCTCCGAGCCGGGCGTCGGTTCCGTCGTCAATAGGGTCGCCGCCGGACCGGTCGCCGCCGGGACCCTCGTCAGGTGCGGCGCCGCCGCCCTCGGGCCCCGGGCCGCCGTCCGGAGTGCCAGGAGCAGGGCCGCCGTCAGGGCCGGACTCGGGGCCGGGCTCGGGGTCGGGGCCGCTGTCGTCGGACCCGGTGCCGGGGTCGGTGAAGCGGGCCAGCACGAGTTCGATGACGTCGGCGTCCCACAGCCCGGCGCCGTCCGGGCCGGTCAGCACCAACAACACCTCGGTCTGGATCGGACCCTGCGGCGCCTCCCGCCCCACCGCCCGCAGCCGGCCATGCACCACATCGCCGAGCGCCACGATCCGGTCGTAGGCGTCCTGCGCCGGCTCCGGCGGCAAATCCACCCCCGACAGCTCCGCCGACCCCGACGGCGCCGCCCGCAACGACACCCGCCGCCGCGCGATCGCCGCCGCCTTACGCGCCTCGGCCCACCCCGGATCGACCGCCGCCGCGGTCGCCTCCACACGCGCCCGCAACTGGGCATGGGTCAACGTCGGAGCCCGACCCAGCAGCCGCTCGACCACCAGCCGGGCCTGCGCGTCATCCAGGTCAGCCACGGTCCCCACGAAGATCGACGCCTTGTCCTGCTCGAGCCAGCCCTCCCGCATCGCCTCCCCCAGCGCGGGCAACCGGACGAGGATCTGACGCGCGAACTCGATCCGCGCCGCCCCCAACTGCTCCGACCAGCCCAGCACGCCGGCCGGGATCTTCCCCGGCCGCGACCGCTGCGCGACCCGCTCGGTGGTGTCCGCCGCGGCCCGCCAGGCCTCCCAGATCCACCGCCAGCGCCGCCAGGTGACGTGGTTCTCCGCTCGGAACGCCGCCGCCAGCCCGGCCTCGGTCCACTGCCCCGGCGCCTCGGCCGGATCCATCGCGAGCAGCCACTGCTGCGGCAGTTCCTCCTGGAAGGCGGCGGTCTCCAGCGAGAACGCGTCCTCCGGCGGGCAGTCGTCGTCAGGCCAGGTGTGTTCACCACCAGGCCCGACCGGAATGCCCACCATCACTGCCATGCTTCGCACACTAGTTCGAGGGTCTGACACTCACGCCCGGGTCGCCGTCGACGGCCCGGCCCACGACACTGGCGTGGTGCCTCAACCGGCGACGGGAGATCGGGAATGACCACGGGCGCGGACGCCTCCCCGGTGCGGATCGACCGGCCGGGACACGGGGTTCTCGTCATCACTCTGGACCGGCCGTCGAAGCGCAACGCCGTCGACGGCCGCACCAGCCGGGCGCTCGCCGCCGCGCTCGACGACCTCGACGGCGACCCCGACCTCGCCGTCGGCGTCCTCACCGGCGCCGGCGGGACGTTCTGCGCCGGCATGGACCTCGCTGCCTTCCTCGACGGCGACGCTCCGGAGGTCCCGGGCCGCGGCTTCGGGGGCCTCACCGAGGCGCCGCCGTCCAAGCCGCTCGTCGCCGCCGTCGAGGGTTATGCGCTGGCCGGAGGATGCGAGCTCGTCCTCGCGTGCGATCTCGTGGTGGCGGCCGAGGACGCCACGTTCGGCCTGCCCGAGGTCGGGCTCGGCCTGATCGCGGGGTCGGGCGGCCTCCTGCGACTCCCCCACCGCATCCCCCGCGCGAAGGCAGCCGAGCTGGCCCTCACCGGTGACCGGTTCACCGCCACCGACGCCCACGGCTGGGGCCTGGTCAACCGCCTCGTCGCCCCCGGAACGGCTCAGGACGCCGCCGTCGAGCTCGCCACCCGGATCGCCCGCAACGCACCGCTCGCCCTCGCGGCGACCAAGCGGCTGCTCGCGGCCTCCGACCTGCCCCCCGACGAGGCCTGGGCGCGCCAGCGGACCGAGCTCCACGCCATCAAGGCCACCGCCGACGCACAGGAGGGCGCGCGAGCCTTCGCGGAGAAACGCCTGCCCCGCTGGACGGCGACCTGACGGTCGCCTCCAAACGGCGACGCCGAGCTACTTCTTCCCCGCCTGATAGGCCTCCCAGTAGGTGCGGTGCTCCTTGAACGGCGCGTCGCGGTCCTCCACCGCGGCCCGTACCCCGGAGGCCCGCTGGATCCGCTCGAAGTCCTGCATGGCGGGCCCGGCGATCGCCATGGCGTCGGCGTCGTTCGCGGCCGCGATCGCCGAGGTGATGCCCATGGCGTCCCACCAGCGGTTGGTCGACTCCTTGTGCGCGTAGATCATCTCGAGCGGCACGTTCGCGACCCGCTCGGCGTACGCGTAGGCGACGTCCTCGACCTCGTCCGCCGGCACCGCGCGGTTGGCCAGGCCGAACTCGGCGGCCTCGATCCCGGTCATCTCGTCGCCGGTGAAGAGCCACTCCTTGGTCTTGCGCATCCCGAGGTGCACCGGCCACATGCCGAACATGTGGATCTCGCCCATGGTGCGGGCCTCGGGCTGGCCGAAGCGGGCATCCTCCGCGGCGAACACGATGTCGAGCACCCCGGCGAGATCGAGACCGCCCGCGACGCAGGCCCCGCGCACGACCCCGATGGTCGCCTGCCGGATGCGCCAGAGCCGCATCCAGCGCTCGCGCGATTCGTGGAACTCACGACGGGAGAAGATCGGCGCCCGACGGTGCGGCCGTGCGTCCTCGGGGCGGCTCGGCGTCTCGGCGGTGCCCCAGAGGTAGGCCCACTCCGTGAGGTCGTACCCGGTACAGAAGTTCTTCCCGTTGGACTTCACGACGAGTACGCGGGTGTCGTCGTCCGAGTCGAGATCGTCGAGCACGACGTCCATCTCGTCGCGCAGCGCGCGGCACAGCGCGTTGCCCCGGTTCGGACGGTTGAGCGTGAGGGTCGCGATCCGACCCTCCTTCTCGTAGATCAGGTGCTCGAAGTCCACGTCCCACTCCTTCGTCGGGTGCCGTGCCGCTCACCGGCCAACCTAGGCAGCACCCCCGACACCGTCAACAGAGGCGTTGACGCTGTCAGGGGGTCGTCCTAACCTCCGGAAGCACCTGGAACCGGAGGAGGACGATCGTGCGACAGGTCGACATGGTCGTGGTCGGGGCGGGCTTCGCCGGGCTCCGGACGCTGCACACCTTCCGCGAGCGCGGCCTCGACGTCGCGGTGATCGAGGCGAACGCCGGGCTCGGCGGGGTCTGGTACGTCAACCGCTACCCGGGCGCGCGCTGCGACGTGGAGAGCTACGACTACTCCCTCTCGTTCGACCCCGATCTCGAGCAGGAGTGGCGCTGGAGCGAGCGCTACGCCACCCAGCCGGAGATCCTGCGTTACGTCGAGCACGTGGCCGACCGGTTCGACCTGCGCCGCGACGTCCACCTCGACACCCGGATGACCCGCTCCACCTACGACGAGCAGGCCCACCGCTGGCACGTCGAGACCGACGACGGCGACTGGTCCGCCCGCTACCTCGTCATGGCCACCGGCCAGCTCTCGGTCACCAAGCAGCCGCAGCTCCAGGGCCAGGAGGACTTCCGCGGCCGCATCCTGCACACCGGCGCGTGGCCGCACGAGCACGTCGACATGACGGGGAGACGGGTCGGCGTCATCGGCACCGGCTCGTCGGGGACGCAGCTCGTCCCGGTGCTCGCCGAGCAGGCCTCGCACCTCACGGTCTTCCAGCGCACCCCGAACTACTCGATCCCGGCCAACAACGCCCCGATCACCGACGAGCAGGACGCCGAGGTCAAGGCCACCTACCCGGAGCGGCGTGAACGGGCGCGCCGGTCCCCGAGCGGGCTCGGCTTCAAGCCCAACAAGCAATCCGCGCGAGAGGTGGCAGAAGACGACCGCCGCGCCCTCTACGAGCAGCAGTGGACGACGGCGGGGTTCGGCTTCCTGCTCGCCTACTACGACCTCATGCTCGACGAGCGCGCGAACGACACCGCAGCCGACTTCATCCGCGCGAAGATCGCCGAGAAGGTCGACGACCCGACGACGGCGGAGCGGCTGATGCCGCGCGGCTACCCCTTCGGCGCCAAGCGCCCGCCGGTCGACTCCGGCTACTTCGAGACCTTCAACCGCGACGACGTCGACCTCGTCGACATGCGCGAGACCCCGCTCGAGCGGATCACCGAGCACGGGATCCGTACGACGGCGGGTGAGGTCGAGCTGGACACGATCGTCTTCGCCACCGGCTTCGACGCCATGACCGGCGCGCTGCTCAAGCCCGAGATCGTCGGACGGGACGGGCTGACGCTGCGCGAGCACTGGAACGCCGGCCCGCGCACGTACCTCGGGGTCGGGGTCGCCGGGTTCCCCAACCTGTTCGTCATCGCCGGGCCCGGCAGTCCGTCACTGCTGTCCAACGTGCTGCTCTCCATCGAGGCCCACGTCGACTGGATCGCCGGCCTACTCGACCACGCGGCAGAGCAGGGTGCCGACGAGGTCGAGGCCTCGGGGCAGGCCGAGGCCGACTGGGTCGCGCACGTCAACGAGCGCGCCGAGGCCACCCTGTACCCGAGGGCCGCCTCCTATTACATGGGCGCCGAGGTGCCCGGCAAGCCGCAGGTGTTCATGCCCTACGTCGGCGGGGTGCGCGGGTATCGGCGCGTCCTCGAGAAGGTCGTCGCCGACGACTACGACGGGTTCCGCTTCACCGGTGCCCGCGAAGCGGTGGCGTCGTGACCACCCACCGGCTGTCCGCGGCAGAGCGTCGCGGCGCCATCGAGAAGCGCTTCCCGACGTGGACCCCGCGCACCCTGGCAGGCGCGCTCGACGCCGCGTGCGAGGAGTTCGCCGACCGACCCTTCGTCGTCACCGAGGCCGGGACCTGGACCTACGCACAGATGCGCGACTGGTCGAACCGGCTCGCGGGCGGGCTCGCCGCGCTCGGCGTGGGCCACGGCGACCACGTGGCCGTCGTGCTCGCGAACTACGCCGAGTTCGTCGCGGTGCGCTACGCGATCGCGCGCCTCGGCGCGGTGACGGTGCCGATCAACGTCGCCAACCGCACCGCCGAGCTCGGGTTCATCGTCCGGCGTTCCGACGCGTCGGTGCTGATCACGATGGACGGCTTCCGCGGCCTCGACTACCTGGCGATGCTCGACGACCTGGGCGAGGACGCCTTCCCGGCCCTGCGTCACGTCGTCGTACACCCCACGGGGCCGGGCGAACCGAGAACCGGCGTCCGCACCCTGGCCGACCTCAGCGACACCGCACCGATCACCCACCCGGCCGGCCACCCCGACGACGTCGCCGACGTCCTGTTCACCTCCGGCACCACCGGCGAGCCCAAGGGCGTCCAGCTCACCCACGACATGCTGCTGCGCACCGCGTACGGCTCCACCTGGGGCCGCGCGTACACCGACGCCCACCGCGTGGTGTTCTCGCTGCCGCTCTTCCACGTGTACGGCTACGTCGAAGGGCTCCTGACGGTGCCGTTCGTCGGCGGCTGCATCGTCACGCGCCTGACCTTCGACCCCGCGACGATCCTCGACGCGATCACCGACCACCGGGCCGACGACGCCCTGATGATCCCGACGATGACCGCCGAGCTGATCCGGGTCCAGCGCGCCGAGCCGCGTGACCTGTCGTCGCTCACGCACCTCTACTCCTCGGGCGGGGTCTCGCCGCACGGCATCTGGCCCGAGATCGACGAGGTCCTCTCCCCCGGCGAGGTCGTCACCGGCTACGGGATGAGCGAGACGACGGCGTCCACAACGTGCACCTGGCCGGAGGACCCGCCGGAGCGACGGGCCACCACGAACGGCCGGATGAAGCGCGCCGGGGTGGCCGGCGACCCGGACCTCGACGGCCGCCTCGTCGTCTACAAGGTGATCGACACCGCCACAGGGTCCGATCTACCGCATGGTGAGGTCGGCGAGCTCGTCTGCCACGGCCCCGGCGTCACCGCCGGCTACTACCGCAACCCCGAGGCGACGGCGGCCGCGTTCACCTCGGACGGCTGGCTGAAGACGGGTGACCTGGGGATCCTCGACGCGGACGAGTACCTCCACCTGGTCGGGCGCACCAAGGACAGCTACCGGTGCGGCGGGGAGCAGGTCGTCCCCGGTGACGTCGAGACGGTGCTGGCCCGGCACCCGAGCGTGCACCAGGCCTTCGTCGTGCCCGTGCCCGACGAGCGCCGGGGCGAGGTCGGCTGGGCCTGGGTGGTGCCGCGCGAGAACCACACCGTCGACACCGACGAGCTCGTCGCCTGGTGCACCGAGCACCTCGCGCGGTTCAAGGTCCCCCGCCACGTCGAGGAGATCGACGTCGCGGACGTCCCGCTCACCGCGTCCGGTCGCGCCCGCAAGTTCCTGCTGGCCGAGCGGGCCGAGAACGCGCTGCGCGAGCGCGCCTGACCCCGAACAGCTCCGGGACTTCTTCCTCGGACGACCGTCAACGAGTATGTTGACGGACGTAGTGATCGGCGTCACACATTCGATCACCAGCCGACCGTCCCGGCCGATGAAGGAGTCCCCGTGTCCCGCATGCGCTTCGGCATCTTCCTGCCGCCCCACCACGTCCCCGTCGGCCAGAACCCGACGTACTCGCTGCAGCGGGACCTCGATCTCGTGGTCCGCCTCGACGAGATGGGGTTCGACGAGGCCTGGTTCGGCGAGCACCACTCGTGCGGGGTCGAGCTCATCGGGGACCCGATGCTGTTCATCGCCCACGCGGCGCAGGTGACCAAGCACATCAAGCTGGGCACCGGAGTGCTCTCGCTGCCGTACCACAACCCCTTCCTGGTGGCCGACCGCCTGATCCTGCTGGACCACCTCACCCGCGGCCGCGCGATGCTCGGCGTCGGGCCCGGAGCGCTGGCCACCGACGCGCAGATGTTCGGCCTCGACCCGGCCGATGCCCGGGCAGCGCTCGAGACCGACGTCGACGTGCTCATGCACCTGCTGACCAGCGACGAGCCGATCTCCATCGACACCGGCCGCTACAAGCTGGTCGAGGCGCGGCTGCAGATGGACGCGTACTCCGACCCGCATCCCGAGATCGCGACCGCTGCGATCGTCTCGCCGTCGGGTCCGCGGCTGGTGGGCAAGCACGGGCTCGGCATGATCTCCATCGGCGCGACCATGAGCGCCGCCGGCTTCGACGCGCTGGCCCTGCACTGGGACGTCGTCCAGGAGCGGGCCACCGAGTTCGGGACCGACCCGAGCCGCGACGGCTGGCGCCTGGTCGGGCCGATGCACATCGCCGACACCAAGGACCAGGCGATCAAGGACGTCGAGTACGGCATCAACGAGTGGTTCGACTACCTCCAGCACACCGCGGCGGCCCCGCAGCTGGGCGTCCAGGGTGAGAACACGAAGGAGCGCATCGAGTTCGTCATCGAGAGCGGGATGGGCGTCATCGGCACCGTCTCCGACGCGATCACTCAGATCGAGCGCCTGGAGGAGCAGTCGAAGGGCGGGTTCGGCTCCTACCTGATGTTCGCCCACAACTGGGCGCCCTGGGAGGCGACGCTGCACCACTACCACCTGTTCGCCAACCACGTGATGCCGATCTTCAAGAAGACCGACCGGCGACTGCTGGCGAACGAGGCCTGGACGCGCAGCGTGCGCGACCCGCTGGCCGCCAAGCAGTGGGACGCGATCAACGCCTGGACGGCGAAGCACCAGGCCGAGCGGGAGGCCAAGCAGGGCAGCGCTCCGTCAGCCCAGGCGTGACCCCGTCAGGCCTGCTCGGCCAGCCCCGCGAGCCGCTCCAGCGTCGCGGCGAGCCCGTCCGCGTCGACGATGGGCAGATAGGGCAGGAGCCGCTCCATCGTCACGCCGGACCAGTCGTAGACGTGGGTGACCCGGGTGCTGCCGCCGCCGTTGCACGGCTCCAGCCGGTAGCCCCAGACCTGGCCACCCCGGTCGCCCCCCGGGGTGGCCGGGGCCCAGGCGATCTCGCGGTCGGGTTCGAACGCGACGACGTGGTTCTCGACGGCGTAGTCGCCCATGTCCTCGCCGTGCATGTCCATGACGAAGACGTCGCCCACGGCACCCACCGGTCGATGGGTCCGCGAGCCCCGGACCGTCCCGGACGCGTCGAGGTCCGGGTGCCGGTCGGGGGTCGCGAGCAGGGTGAAGACCTGGTCGGGCCGGATGTCGACGACCCGCGTGGCCTGGAGTCGCTTCTCGCCCATCCCTAGTGCGCCGCCCAGATTCCGCCGTCGACGGGCAGGACCGCACCGGTGACGTAGCCGCTCGCGCGGGAGGCGAGGAAGACCGCCGCGCCCGCCATGTCGTCGGGCTGCCCGATGCGTCCCAGCACCGAGCTCCGAGCGATCTCGTCGCCCCGCTCGGCCAGCGTCGCGGCCATCATCTTCGACTCGAACGGGCCCGGCGCGATCGCGTTCACGCGCACGTTCCGCGGTCCCAGCTCGGCGGCCAGCACGCGGGTCAGCTGGTGCACGCCGGCCTTCGACGCCGAGTAGGAGTAGGTCGGCAGCGGGGTCACTCGCAGCCCGTCGATGCTCCCGACGTTGATCACGCTCGCCGTGTCGTCCGCGGCGGCCGACGCCTCGAGCAGCGGCATGAACGCCCGGGTCAGGTAGAACGGCGCCTTGAGGTTGAGGTCGACCACCTTGTCCCACGCCGAGGCCGGGAACTCCTCGAACGGCGCACCCCACGTCGCACCGGCGTTGTTGACCAGCACGTGGACCCGTTCCTCGCGCGCCGAGACCTCCCCCGCGAGCCGCGAGCACTCCTCCTCGGTCGACACGTCGGCCGGGATGGACACCACGGTCCCGTGCGACGACAGCTCCGCGACGGCGTCGTCGCCGGCCGCCGCCTTGCGCGAGCTGATGTAGACGCGCGCCCCGGCGTCGAGCAGCCCGCGGGCGATCATCAGGCCGATCCCGCGCGTGCCGCCGGTGACCACCGCGACCTTGCCGGTCAGGTCGAAGAGCTGCACAGGTTCTTCCTCCTCGTCGAGTCAACGCCGATGTTGATGCTACGTCGGTCAAGGAGCAGTATCGCGGCCATGACGAGCACCGAGGCCGAGGCACCCCGAGGCGGGACACTGCTCCAGGACGGCGTCGCCGTCGTCACCGGCGGCGCGAGCGGCATCGGGCGCGCGATCTGCGAACGGTTCGCCCTCGCCGGGGCCCGTGCGGTCGTGGTGGCCGACCGACAGGCCGAACCCCGCGAGGGCGGCGCCTCGACCGTGGAGCTGGTGCGTCAGGCCGGCGCCGAGGCCGTCTTCGTCGAGACCGACGTGCGGGACCCCGCCCAGGCCGAGCGAGCCGTCGCGGCCGCCGACGACTTCGGCGGGATCGACGTCCTCGTCACCGCCGCGGGCATCGCGCGGCGCGGCTCGACGCTCGAGGTCTCCGAAGCCGACTACGACGCGGTCATGGACGTCAACGCCAAGGGCACCTTCTTCGCCGCCCAGGCGGCGGTCCGGAGGATGCGCGGCACCGGCAGCGGGTCGCTCGTGCTGATCTCCTCGACCGGCGGGATCAAGGGCAACTCCGACATCGCGGTCTACACGATGTCCAAGGGCGCGGTCCGGCTGCTCGCGTACTCGCTGGCCGCCGAGTTCGGCGCCGACGGCGTCCGGGTCAACGCCCTGCACCCGGGGCTCACCGAGACCGAGATGACCCGGACCGACCTCGGCCGCGTCGACACCGGCTCGGTCAGCCAGAGCCGCATCCCGCTCGGCCGGACCGGGCAGCCGGGCGACATCGCCGACGCCGCGGTCTTCCTCGCGAGCCCGATGTCCGCGTTCGTGCACGGCTCGTCGCTGGTGGTGGACGGCGGGTCGACGTGGGCGTCCTGACGTTCCCGGCGATCGACCAGGCCGTCGCCGCCCGGTGGCGGGCGAGCGGGCACTGGCCCGGCCGGCTGCTCGACGACTACCTCGACGAGGCCGTGGCCCGGACCCCGCACCGACCCGCCGTCGTCGACGGCGCCACGACCCTCACCTACGCCGAGCTCGCCGACCGCGTCGGCGCCGCGACCGCCGGATTCCGCGCGCTCGGGGTGACCCGCGGCGACGTCGTGTCGATCCAGCTCCCCAACTGGTGGGAGGCCCTCGTCGCGCACCTGGCGGTGATCCGGCTCGGCGCGGTGTCGAACCCGCTGATGCCGATCCTGCGCGAGCGGGAGATGCGGTTCGCGCTGGCCACCGCCCGGTCGCGGGTCCTCGTCGTGCCGGGGACGTTCCGCGGGTTCGACCACGCCGCGCTCGGCACCCGGCTGCGGGCGGACCTGCCCGACCTGGAGCACGTCGTCGTGGTGCGCGGCTCCGGGGAGACGACCTTCGACGACCTCGACGGGCCCGATCGCAGCGCCGTCGAGAACCGCGAGCCCACCGACCCCGCCGTGCTGCTCTACACCTCGGGCACCGAGTCGGACCCGAAGGGCGCGGTGCACTGCCACGAGACGCTCGCGACCGAGGACGCCAGCATGATCGCCCACTTCGGACTGACCGGCGATGACGTGGTGTGGATGCCGTCGCCGGTCGCGCACGTCACCGGAGTCCTCTACGGCTTCCACCTCGCGACGATGCTCGCGACCACCGTCGTCTACCAGGACGTCTGGGACCCGGGCGCCGCGCTGGCGCTGATCGAGGCCCGGCGCTGCAGCGTCACCGTCGCCGCCACGCCGTTCCTGCACGGGATCGTCCACCACCCCGAGCGCGACGCCCACGACGTCAGCTCCCTGCGCGTCTTCGCCTGCGGCGGCGCCGACGTGCCACCCGGGCTGGTCCTCGACGCGACGGCAGCGCTGGACTGCCTCGTCGTCCGCGTCTACGGCTCCACCGAGATCCCGACGGCGACGGCGGGGCATGCGTCGGACCCGGCGGAGCTGCGCGCGGGCACCGATGGCCGGCCGATCGGCGCGGCCGAGCTGCGGGTGGTCGATCCCGACGACGGCCGCGACCTGCCGTCGGGAAGTCCGGGGCTGCTGCTCGCCCGCGGGCCGGAGATGTTCGCGGGCTACCTCGGGCGGCCGCGACCGTTCGACGAGGCGGGCTGGTTCCCGACGGGCGACCTCGGTTCCGTCGACGACGACGGGTTCCTGACGGTGACCGGGCGCAGCAAGGACATCATCCTGCGCGGCGGGGAGAACCTGTCGGCCAAAGCGATCGAGGACCTGCTCTACGCCCATCCCGGTGTCGCGGACGTCGCCGTCGTCGCGGTGCCGGACCCGGTGCTGACCGAGCGCGCGTGCGCCGTCGTCGTGCCCCGGCCCGGGGCGGAGGTCACGCTCGAGTCCCTGGGCGCGTTCCTGGGTGAGCAAGGGGTCGCGCGGCAGAAGTGCCCCGAGCGCCTGGAGGTCGTGGCCGAGCTGCCGCGCACCCCGACCGGGAAGGTGCAGAAGTTCAAGCTGCGGGCCGACCTCGTGTCGTGACCCCCGGACGGCAGCCCCGTCACGGAGGATTCACTCCATGGGGGTACGACGCCGCACGGTCCTGCTGGGTGCCGTCGGCGCGGCGGCGTTCGCGGGCTGCGGCACGGGGACACCGGCACCGGCGGCGCCGACGAGCCCCGTCCCCCCGACGACGACGGCCGCCGCACCCGCCGTCGACCTCGCCGCCCCGGCCGCGCAGGTCGTCGCCCGGGCCGCCGACGTGCCGGTGCTGTGCTGGCACCAGCTCCGCGACTGGCGTCCCGGCGACTCGGCCTACTCCCGCGCCACGCTGATCTGCCCACCCGCGTCGTTCCGCGCGCAGCTCGACGCCCTGCACGCCGGCGGCTACTCGACGATCTCCCCCGACCAGCACCTCGCCCACCTGACCACCGGCGCGCCGCTGCCGCCGAAGCCGGTGCTGCTGAGCTTCGACGACTCGCAGGGCAGCCAGATCACCACCGGCGTCCCGGAGCTGGCCCGGCGCTCGATGCAGGCCACGTTCTTCGTCATGACGGTGCCGCTGGGCAAGCCGAACTGGATGTCCCGCGACGACGTGAAGCGCCTGCACGACGCCGGGCACACCGTCGCCGCGCACACCTACGACCACCACCGCGCCGACCGGTACGCCGGCGCGGACTGGGACACGCAGTTGGTGAAGCCGCGCGCGGAGCTCGAGGCGATCGTCGGCGCCCCGGTGCGGCACTTCGCCTATCCCTACGGCGACTGGAACGCCGGCGACTTCGCCCACCTCGACCAGGCGGGCTACGTCACCGGCTACCAGTTGGGCGAGCGTCCGGTCGACCCGACGCGGCCGCTGCTCACCCTGCGCCGGATCCTCGTCGGGTCGGCGTGGGACGGGCCGCGGCTGACGTCGGCGATGGCCCGTCCCTGACGTCAGTTCTTGCTCAGGCCAGCGACTTCGCCCGGGCCGCCACCGCGGCCGAGCCGAGGACCCCGGCGCCGAGGGCGCCGAGCGCGACCCCCGCGCCCGAGCGCTCGATGCCGAGGGCGTGGTCGAGCGAGAGCTTGCCCGGCCCGGCGGCGGCGACCGCGAACACGGCGGCGGTGAGGACGGCGTTGTACTCCCAGCCGCCCTTGGTCACCCAGGGGCCGTTGGGCTTGTGCACGTGGTAGAAGGCCGAGCCCATGGCGCCGGAGATCATCGTCGTGGCCAGCGGCGTCGCGAGGCCCGCGGCCAGCAGCGCGCCGCCGCCCGCCTCCGAGACACCCGCGGCAACCGCGTTGTCCCGCCCCGGCTTGAGGCCCATGCTCTCGAAGCCGGCCGCGGTGCCCTCGATCCCGCCGCCGCCGAACCAGCCGGCCAGCTTCTGCATGCCGTGCCCGACGAACAGCAGCCCCACCACGAGCCGCAGTGCCGCCATACCGATCTTCACGAGAGCTCCCGTCCTCGAACCGTCCCCGAACGAACAGTTGTCCCGTCAAGCTAACCCTCGGTGTGGGACTGCGCGCAGCGGGGATTCGGTCGAGGGTCACAGGTGCTCCCCGGCCCTGATAGGTGCACACTACAACCGTTCATGTCGTTGCCCGCACTAAAGAAACTTGGGACCGCCCATGACGACGGCAACCGCAGCGCCCGTGTCGCGCACCCACCCGGACCACCCCGGATACAAGTGGCTCGCGCTGTCGAACACGACGCTCGGCGTGCTGATGGCGACGATGAACTCCTCGATCGTCCTCATCTCGCTGCCCGCGATCTTCCGGGGCATCGGCATCAACCCGCTGCAGCCCGGCAACATCAGTTACCTGCTGTGGATGATCATGGGCTACATGCTGGTCACCGCGGTGCTGGTGGTCACGCTGGGCCGGCTCGGCGACATGTACGGCCGCGCGAAGATCTACAACTCCGGGTTCGCGGTCTTCACCATCGCGTCGATCGCGCTGGCCCTCGACCCGTTCTCCGGCGGCGGCGGGGCGCTCTGGCTGATCCTCATCCGGGTCGTGCAGGGCATCGGCGGCGCCATGCTCATGGCGAATGCGACCGCGATCCTCACCGACGCGTTCCCGGCCGAGCGGCGCGGCTTCGCCATCGGAACGAACTCGGTGGCCGCGATCGGTGGCTCGTTCATCGGTCTGCTCGTCGGCGGCGTGCTCTCCGAGGTCGACTGGCGCCTGGTGTTCTGGGTCAGCGTGCCGTTCGGCGTGCTCGGCACCGTCTGGGCGTACAAGACGCTGCGTGACCCCGCCGGCCGTCGTCAGCACAAGATCGACTGGTGGGGCAACCTGACCTTCGGGGTCGGCCTGATCCTGCTGCTCGTCGGCGTCATCTACGCCATCCAGCCCTACGGGGGCCACGCCGAGGGCTGGACCAGCCCGTTCGTGCTCACCTGTCTCATCGCCGGCGTCGTCGTCCTCGCGATCTTCTGCTTCGTCGAGACGCGCGTGAGCCAGCCGATGTTCAACCTCGGACTGTTCCGGATCCGGGCGTTCACGTCGGGCCTGATCGCGACGCTGATGAGCGCGCTCTCCCGCGGTGGCCTGCAGTTCATGCTGATCATCTGGCTGCAGGGCATCTGGCTGCCGCTGCACGGCTACGAGTACGAGCAGACCCCGCTGTGGTCGGCGATCTACATGCTGCCGCTGACCATCGGCTTCCTCGTCTCGGCGCCGATCTCGGGCATGCTCTCCGACCGGTTCGGCGCACGGCTCTTCGCCACCGGTGGCCTGGTGATCGTCGCGCTGACCTTCGTCGGGCTCCTGCTCGTCCCGACCGACTTCAACTACTGGGTCTTCGCGGCGATCCTGTTCGTCAACGGCGTCGGCTCGGGGCTGTTCATCTCGCCGAACATGACCGGGATCATGAACTCGCTGCCCGCCGACCAGCGCGGCGCCGGCAGCGGCATGATGTCGACGCTGCAGAACTCCGGCATGGCGCTCTCGATCGGCATCTTCTTCTCGATGCTCATCGCCGGGCTCGCCTCGTCGATGCCCACGGCACTGTTCTCCGGGCTCACCGCGCAGAACGTCCCGGCGAACGTCGCGCAGAACGTGGCCAACCTGCCCCCGGTCGGGACGCTGTTCGCGGCGTTCCTGGGCTACAACCCGATGCAGGAGATCCTCGGGCCGCAGGTGCTCGGCGCGCTGCCGCCCGGCAACGCGGCGACGCTGGTGGGCAAGCAGTTCTTCCCGAACCTCGTCACCGGGGCGTTCCACGACGGCCTCGTCGTCGTGTTCGCCGTCGCCATCGCGGTCTCGCTGGTCGGCGCCATCGCCTCGCTCTTCCGCGGCGGCAAGTACGTCCACCAGGACACCCCGGTCACCGAGCGCATCGAGCCTGCCGAGGGCGACCCGGCCGGCCCGGCGCTGCCCGCGCCGACCGTCGACCACGCGCCGGCGACGACGCCGCCCGCCGCCTCGACGCCGCCGGCCGCACCCGCCGTCGTCGGGAACGGTGATGGCAACGGGCATCCGTCGCGGCCGACTCCGACTCCGACTCCGGCGGCTCCGGTGGGCGGCCTCATCTCCGGGCGGGTCACCGCGACCGACGGCCGACCCGTCGGCGCGACCCTCACCGCGACCGACCCGAGCGGTCGCCAGCTCGGGCGGGCCCGGACGGACGCCGAGGGGGCGTTCACGCTGCGCGCCCGGCCGGGCTCCGCGCTGCTCATCTGCTCGGCGCCCGGGTACCGCCCGCGCGCCGAGACGGTGACGATCGGCGCGGGCGGCGTGCGGCACGACGTCGTGCTGGAGCCGTCGGACCGGCAGGTGCGGACCCCCGTCGCCGGCTCGTGATCACGGACGCCCGCTCGCAATGATCAACAGGCCTGGGTGGCTCCAGGAGATGGCTCCGGCAGCCATCCAGGCCTGCTGATCATGGGCGCGTGTGACCCATGGAGCACGCGGCCCGCGGAGCCGTCCGCCGAGGCGCAGACTCGAGGGTGATGAGCGAGATCCTCTCCCCCGCGCCGCCGACCACCCTCCCGGTGCTCGACCTCCGCCGCCTGCACGGCCCGGACCGGCCGGCGTTCCTCGACGAGCTGCGCCGCGCGGCCCGCGACGTCGGGTTCTTCATCGTCACCGGGCACGGCGTCTCAGCGGACCTGGAGGGCTCGCTCGACGACGCCGTCCGGCGCTTCTTCGCGCTGCCGGTCGCCGAGCGGCGGGCGATCGAGAACACCGGCTCGCCGCACTTCCGCGGGTACAGCCGCGTCGGGACCGAGCAGACCGGCGGCACGGCCGACCAGCGCGAGCAGATCGACGTCGGGCCGGAGCGCGAGCCGCTCCCCCGCCGCGTCGGCGACCCCGCCTGGACCGGCCTCGTCGGGCCCAACCGGTGGCCGGCGGCGCTCCCCGGCCTGCGCACCGCGGTGCTCGCGTGGCAGTCCGAGGCGCTGCGGGTCAGTCGGGAGGTCCTGCGCGGGCTCGCGGAGTCGCTGGGCCAGGCGCCGGAGCACTTCGACCGCTGGTTCGACGACGAGTCACACCTGCACCTCAAGATCGTCCGCTACCCGGGCGGGACGACGAGCCGCCAGGGCGTCGGCGCGCACAAGGACTACGGCTTCCTCGCGCTGCTGCACCAGGACACCGTCGGCGGCCTGCAGGTCCAGCTGCCCGACGCCCCCGACGGCACGCCCGGCGCGTGGATCGACGCCGACCCGGTGCCGGGCGGGTACGTCGTGAACATCGGCGAGATGCTCGAGATCGCGACCCGCGGGTACCTCACCGCCACCCGTCACCGGGTGACGAGCCCGCCGCCCGGGGTCGACCGCTACTCGGTGCCGTTCTTCCTCGGGCCGCGCCTGGACGCCGTCGTCGAGCCGTTGACGCTGCCGGCCGAGCTCACCGCCGAACTGGGGCCCGATCCGGCCGCCTTCGACCCCGCGCACGACCCGGACAACCCGCTGCACGCCGCGTACGGCGACAACGCGGTCCGGGGCTGGGTCCGCTCGCACCCGGACGTCGCGCAGCGGTGGGGGTGGACATAGGTGCGCTTCGCGCCTGTGAGCACTCCTTGACGCTATAGCGTCAAGGAGTGCTCACGAGCGTCGGAACGACGCACCTCGGTGCTCGTCCGGCAGCCGGTCCCCGCGGCCGAAGAGCTTCTGGCGCAGCGTCCCCGGCTCGTACGACGTCGGGTACACCCCACGACGCTGCAGTTCCGGCACCAGGTGCTCGACGACGTCCGCGAACGAGCCCGGGGTGATCGCGTACGGCAGGTTGAACCCGTCGACGTCGGTCTCCTCCACCCACGACTGCAGCTCGTCGGCCACCTCGGACGGCGACCCGACCACCCGCGGCCCCATCCCGCCGATCCCGCCCCACCGGGCGATGTCGCGCACCGTCCACTCCTTGCCCGACGGGTCGGCCTGCTGGAACGACGCGACCGCGGACTGGATGGCGTTGGACTCGACGTCGCCGATGGGATCGTCGAGGTCGTAACGGGACAGGTCGACGCCCATCCAGCCGGACATGAACACCAGCGCGCCCTCGTCGCTGGAGTACGAGGCCAGCTCCTCGTGCTTGGCGTGCGCCGCCTCCGAGGTCTCGTCGGTGATCACGGTCAGCATCGTGTAGATCCGCGCGCTGTAGGAGTCGCGGCCGGCGTCGGCGAGCCCCTTGCGGATGTCGGCGACGGTCTGCCGCAGTACCTCCTTCGTCGGTGCGCCGGTGAAGATCGCCTCGGCGTTCTCGGCGGCGAACCGCTGGCCCCGGGGTGACGCGCCCGCCTGGTAGATCACCGGGGTCCGCTGCGGCGACGGCTCGGACAGGTGCACCCCGTCGACGTCGAAGAACCGCCCGTGGTGGTGGATCTGGTGGACCTTCTCCGGGTCGGTGAACACCCCGCGCTCCGGGTCCCGGACGACCGCGTCGTCCTCCCACGAGCCCTCCCACAGCTGGTAGAGCACCTCGAGGTACTCGTCGGCGTGGTCGTAGCGCTGGTCGTGCGGCATCTGGTCGGCCTCGCCCATCGCCCGCGCGGCCGCGGGCAGGTAGCCGGTGACGACGTTCCAGCCGAATCGTCCGCCGGTGAGGTGGTCGAGCGTCGAGGCCCGGCGGGAGAACGGGTACGGGTGCTCGAACCCGGTCGCCGCTGTCACCCCGAACCCGAGGTGCTCGGTCACCGCGGCCATCGCCGAGACCAGCATCATCGGGTCGTTCACCGGGATCTGCGCGCCCTGCCGCACCGCCGCCGTCGCGTCCGCGCCGTACACGTCGTAGGTGCCGAGCACGTCCGCGACGAAGATCCCGTCGAAGACGCCGCGCTCGAGCAGTTGCGCGAGGTCGGTCCAGTACCGGACGTGCCGGTAGTCGGGCGACCGGTCGTCGGGGTGGCGCCACAGCCCCGGGGACTGGTGGGCGACGCAGTTCATGTCGAAGGCGTTGAAGCGGATGCGACGGGGCACGTCACCGAGCCCAGCAGCGTGCTCCGGACCCGGCAACGCGACGACACCTTCCGGTGGCCGTGGTCACCCCGTTCGTCCTGACGGACCTGTGCGTGCGTTTCCGTGTCGGAGCACGGAAACGCACGCACATGGCCGTCAGGCCGAAGGAACCCAGCACTCCTCCGCGGGCGCCGCGCGGTAGCTCAGCGTCGGTCCGTCGGCCACCAGCGCGCGGAGCCCGGTGACGAGCCGGTCGATGTCGTCGACGGTGTTCTGCAGCCCGAGGCTGGCGCGCACCACGCCGTAGCTCGCGAGCCGGTCGCCGCCGGCCATCGCGGCCTCCACCCGGGCCTGCTCGGCGTCGTCGGCACCCACCCAGCGGCGCACCAGCCGGTGGTTGCAGATCGTCCCGGCGCGGACCTCGACGCCGTGCTCGGCCTCGAGCGCGGACGCGACCAGCGCGTGGTGCAGCCCCGCGACCCGGAACGGCACCGCGCCAATCCGGTCCTCGACGCGGTAGCGCTGCGGATCCACGGTCAGCGTCACGCCGTCGACGGCCTCCAGCCGGTCCACGAGCACCTCGGTCAACGCCCGCTCGTGGGCCTCGATCGTGCCCCACCCGGCGTCGAGGATCGCCGACACCGCGGCACCGAGCGCGACGATGCCCGTGGCGTTCCACGTACCGGTCTGGTGCCGCTCGGCCGGCGGCGCCCAGAGCACCGAACCATCGGCGCCCAGCATGTCGATCGAGCCGCCGCCGGGGTCGACCGGCGCCCGGTCGAGCACCGAGCGCGGCAGCGAGAGCACGCCGAGGCCGAACGGCGCGTAGACCTTGTGCGCCGAGAACGCGAGGACGTCCACCCCGCTCGCCGCCATGTCGATGCGCCGGTGCGGCGCGAGCTGGGCGGCGTCGACGAACAGCAGCGCCCCGGCGTCGTGGGTCAGGCTCGCGAGGGTGGCGACGTCGGGCCGGTACCCGGTGAGGTTGGACGCCCCGGTCACCGCGACCAGGCGCACCCGGCCGCGAAGACCGTCCAGCACCTCCGCGAGGTGGCCCAGATCGAGCGCGCCCTCGTCGTCGGCCCGCACCTCGACGACCTGCGCGGCGCTCTGGTGGCGCCAGGGCAGGTTGTTGCTGGTGTGCTCGATCTCGGAGGTCACGACGACGTCGTCCGGCCCGAGGTCGAGCAGCCGCGCGAGCTGGTTGATCGCCGAGCTGGTGTTCGTGGTGTAGAGCAGCGTGTTCTCCGGCGGCTGGCCGAGGAAGCGCTCGATGGCCTCGATCGCGTACTCGACCGCCTCGACGGTGGCGCGCGCCCGCGGTCCGGAGCCGCGGTGCAGGGCTCCGTACTGCCCGAGCATCCCGACGACGGCGTCGACGACGGTGGCCAGCGGCGGTGTGGTGGCGGCGTTGTTCAGCGCCGCGACCGGGACGTGGCGTCCGTCGGGCAGGACCACGGGCGATCCGGTGTCGAACACGCGGGGCAGGGCGGCGGGCGGGGCGGCGATGGTCATGAGCGGTCCTCCGTGACGAGCGCAGGGAGCGGGAGGGTGGGGGCGTCCGGCGCCACCGGTATGGGCGCCGGAGCGGGGTCGGTGAGGGTGATGCACAGGCCCGCGGCGATCTGGACGAGCGCGGCGACCCCCAGCAGCGCGAGCGGGACGGTCCAGGCGCCGGTGGCGTCGTGCAGCGGGCCGAGCAGCAGGGGCCCGACGACCGCGAGCGCGTATCCGGTGCCCTGGACCTGGGCGGACAGCCGGGTGGGGTCGCCGGCGGCGCGGCGGGCGATCAGGGCCATCGCGAGCGGGAAGCCCCAGTGCGCCGTGGTGAGCAGGACCGCCCACACCCAGGCGCCGCCGGCCGGGGCGAGGGTGAGCCCGGCGAGGCCGAGCACCTGCGCCGCGCCGATCCCGACGACGAGCGCGGTGCCGTGGCCGCGGCGCACCGCGGCCGGCAGCAGCAGCGCGGCGGGCAGGGCCGGGACCACCGTGACGGCGAGCAGCAGCGACGCGGTGCCCGACGGGATCCCGGCGTCGCGGTAGACCTGCGGCAGCCAGCCCATCACCGCGAACGCGGCGAGGCTCTGCGCACCGAAGAACACCGCGAGCGCAACCGGCCGGCGCCGGTCGGCGAGGGTGATCGGCCGGGTGACCAGGTCGGCCGTCGACGACGGTTCCGTGGCCGACCGGCCCGCGACGGCCCAGCCGGCCAGCGCGGCGACGGCGACGACCGCCCAGACGCCGAGCCCGCCGCGCCACCCCAGCCCGGACGACGAGCCGACGGGCACGGCCAGCGCCGCGGGCGCGGCGATCCCGGCGAGCACCCCGCCGGAGAAGACGCCGGTCGCCCACGGCGACCGCGGCCCCACCAACGGCGGCAGCACGACATTGATCCACGCGACCGCGACCAGCACGACGACGCTCGCCGCGAGCAGCGTCGCGACGGAACCGGCCGCGGCCCGGACCACCACCCCGACTGCGATCACCGCGAGCCCGCCGAGAACCACCGCACGCGACCCGACCCGGCGCACCACGACGGGAGCGACGAGGCCCGCCGCGGCGAACACCGCCAGCGGCATCGCGGTGAGCACCCCGGCGCCCAGGGCGCCGAGCCCGAGGCCACCGAGCGCCGCCGGGGCGCGCAACGACCCGAGCTCGGCGCCCACCGCCGTGACCGGCGAGCGCAGGCACGCCGCGGTGAGCCCGACGGCGGCCAGCAGGACTCCCGCCCCCGTCGCGGCCGGATCGGCGCGCCGGGAGTCCGTCATCAGTACCCGCCGGACCCGGAGGAGGGCTGCGACGCGCCCGGCGCGTCCGCGGCACTCTGCGGCGCGTTCTCCGGGGCGCTCTCGCCGGAGGCGTCGGAGAGCAGCGCCAGCGGGGTGACCGCGGCCCGCAGCGCCTCGGGCACCCCGAGGGTGCCCTCGGGCAGCGGCACGGCGACCCCGTCGAGCAGGTAGGTCTGGGTGCCGCCGGGCTCCGGGGTCAGGTGGCCGGGGTCGGTGGGCGCGGGAGCGGCAGTCGGGGCGGCCGAGGCCAGGCCGGCGCCGGTGACGGCGAGGACGCCGGCACCCAGGGTGCCGGCGACGAGCCGGGTGAACGTGTTCATGACAGATCCTTTCAAGAGATTCAGCAACGGGAGTCGGACGGCTTCGGGTTGGACAGTCCGAACAGGGGGCGCAGCGCGAGACCGGCGACGGTTCCGACGATGGCCATCACGCCCCAGACCCAGCCGTGGAGGCTGAACGAGGCGATGCCCGAGAAGTAGGCGCCGATGTTGCAGCCACCGGCGAGGCGGGCGCCGTAGCCCATGAGGATGCCGCCGAGCAGCGCGGCGACGATCGTCTTCACGGGTACCGAGCGGTGGAGCACGAACGCCCCGCCGAGCGCGGAGGCCACCAGCGCGCCGGCCATGATCCCGAAGTCGAGGACCGAGATCCGGTCGGCGAGCACCGACCCGGCCAGCGACTTCGCGTTGGCGGGCACCTGGAAGTAGGCCCAGCTCGCCGGGTCGGCCCCGAACGCTCCGAGGATCTTCGAACCCCAGAGACCGAACGCCGAGGTGATGCCCCAGGGCTGCCCGGAGACCACCAGCACCGCGGCGTTGAGCACGCCGAGCAGCACGGCCCCGACCCACAGCGGCCAGGACCCGCGCAGCACCCGCCACCACCCGTGGTCGGTCGGCGGGGCGTCGACCGGCGGGGGGTTGCGACGGCGGCCGACGGCGTAGGTCGCCGCGACGATCGCGCCCATGACCACCAGGGACAGGGCCAGGGCCCCTGGGTAGCCCAGGATGGCGCCGAGATTGACGACCGGCCCCTGGGGGACGGTCTTCGTCCAGAACGTGAACGTCCCGATCGACGCGAGCGACCCCAGCACGAACCCGACCAGCGTGTAGACGATCGTCGTCTGGCCGGAGCCGACCGCGAACAGCGTGCCCGACGCGCACGATCCACCGAGCTGCATCCCGACGCCGAACAGGAACGACCCGACGATCAGCGGGAAGCCGACCGGGCCCAGCTGGGGGCTGGCCGTGCCGGTCAGGCTCGCCCCGGTGGACAGGATGATCGCGAACAGCACGGTGGCGACCGCGAGCATGAGCATGTGGGCGCGCAGCGCGGCGCCCTGCCCGACGGCGACCAGCTGGCGCCACGCCCCGGTGAACCCGAACCGGGAGTGGAACAGCGTGACGCCCAGCGCCAGGCCGAGCCCGAGGACGGCCGCCATGCGGGGGCCGGCGGTCGCCCACACCCCGGCCGCGAGCGCGACCCAGATGACGAGCCCGATCGCGACGACGAGCCGGTTGGTCGGCGGGGCCTCGGGCGCTCGGGTGAACGAGGGCTCGGCTTCATGGCCGGGGCCGCCGAGCAGACGGCGTGGCCAGGTGAAGCCCGCCGGAGCGGGAACGGTGTTCATGGCACCTCCACAGGGGCGGTGGGAGAGGACTGAGGAATCACGACAGCGGCCCCGAGAGCGGCACGATCCCGCCGCCGGGGAACCACGCCCCGGCCCGGTCACCGCCCGACATGCCGGGCATGCCCGGCATGACGTCGATCGCCGCGGCCGCGTAGAGCCGGTTCGGCCCGTCAGGCAGCCCGTGTGCGTGCGCCCAGGCCAGGTAGCCCGCGTACGACGGGGCGGCGTCCCCGGTGATCGTGGTGAGCAGAGCGGCGTACCCGCGCGGGGTCGCGTCCTGCGGGGTGAACGACAGCGGGAACATCGTCGACGAGCCCGCCGAGAGCACCCCCGGTGTGAGCAGCCAGGGCGCCAGGAACTGGCCCCCGGCGAACGTCGGCGCGCGCGTGGCGGCCGCCGTGACGTCGGTCAGCGTCGCGTGCGCGGACTCCCACCCGGACAGCACGAGCAGCCCGTCCTCGGGGTGCGGGGCATCCGAGATCGCCAGCCCGACCCGCGCCGCGGTGTCCCGGACGGCGGCGACGGCGGCCCGCGAGCGCGCCGAGTCGTCACCGACCAGGTACAGCGAGCGCAGCCCGCGGGAGTGCAGGTCGCTGACCGCCGCGGTGACGGTGCGGGCGTCGGCCGGGGACAGCGCCGACGAGGGGCACGCGACCCCGGATCCGCCGCCGAGCAGGTCACCGAACTGGGCGTCCGCGCACTCCGGCCCGTCCGGACCGGCGAGCGTGGCGCCGTCGGCGGCCGACGACCCCGTCGCCACCGGGACCGTCGCGGAGCCCTGCGGCCCGGTGAGCGTGAGCTCGTCGGAGCCGGCCGGGACGTCGACGACGGCCCAGCGCCCGGGGGCACCAGCCCGTGTCCCGAACAGCACCGGGGTGCCGCCGGCCGAGACGGTGTAGCGGCTCAGGTCGGGCGGGGGCGGGGTGGACATGCCACCCATGCCGCCCATGTCCATGCCGCCCATGTCCATGCCCGACGAGGCGTGCGCCGGGTCCGGGTCGGAGCCGTCGGAGAGCCGGACCAGGGTCCGGCCGCCCGCGGTCGGCGCGACCAGCACGGCCTCCCGCTCGGTCCCGAGGGTGACCGGACGCAGCAGCGCGCGGCCTCCCTGCGGTCCCTGGGGTGCGCCGGGCAGCGCGCCGAGCAGCGCAACACCGCCCAGCGCGACGACGAGTGCCCCCGCCGACCACCGGGCGAGCTCGTGCCACTGCCGGGCCCGGCGGGTCACCGTGTCGTCGTCGGCGGTGGGCGAGGTCCGCAGCGACGGGGCGAGCAGCGCCGCCGCCACGAGGGGCAGCGCCACGAGCGCCAGCGCGACGATCCCGCGCACCGAGCGCAGCAGATCGACGGGCGCCGCGCCGTCGATGGCGAGGACCGCCACCCCGACACCGGCGCCGACGAGCGACGCGGCGGCCCCCAGCACCGTGGCCCGGCGCGCGGCGACCGCGTCGTCGGACCGCACCGCGGCGACCGCGGCCGCGCCGAGCGCCACGGTGAGGACCACCGTGACGAGCAGCTCGACCACGGCCGCGGGCCCCCAACGCACCACGGCCACCTCGAGGGCGACCGTCGCGGCGAGCAGCACGGCCGCGGCGGACGCGGTCCGCCGCGGGAGCGCCGCCACGCCGACGACCAGGAGCACGTGACCCGCGACGGCCGGCCACCCGGCGTCGCCGAGGACTCCGGCGACGACGACGGCGGCACCCGCGACGACCGCGGCCCCCCGGAGAGCCGCGGTCGCTGAGTTGGCGCCGGGCCCCATCACCCCGCGCGCCAGCCCCAGTCCAGCGGCGAGGGAGCTCGCGACGACGAGCACGATCCGCACCACGACGGAGGCCGGGGAGACCTCCGGTGCGATGAACGAGAGCAGTGCGGGGACGGCGTCGGGTGTCTCGGTGACACCGGTGGTGATCAGCACGACGAGGCCGATCACGGTCGCGAGCGCCAGGGCGCCCGCGATCAGCAGGGCTCCGCGGCGGCCGGCCGGGGGGCCGGCCCACCCGGACCCGTCTGACGACGGGTCCGGGTGGGTCGACGCCTTCGGCGGGGGCGCCGCGGTGGTGCTACTTGACGTCACCATCGGCGGTCACGAACAGCTGGGAGTGCGGCTTCGCGTTGCCGAACGGGCCGTGCGGCCAGTCGGCGCGGTTGAAGTCGACACACGGCTGGCCGGTGTTCTCGTCCTTGAAGGCGGTGTCGAGAGTCATCTTGCCGCCCTTGCCGATGTCCTCCATGCAGACGCGGTGGTCGCCGTCGAGGCCGGTCCGGGCGACGAAGTAGTTCGCCGTGGACAGCCGGTCGGGCTGGGTCGTCTGGTGGTAGAAGCCGTCCTGGCCGAGCGCGAGGTTGTCCAGCGCGCCCCAGTGCGGGCCACCGGCCTTCTCGTCACCATTGATCGGCAGCACGCTCTTCTCGCTCGGGCAGCCCGGACCGGGGTTGGTCTCCTGCGCCGGGGTGGTGACCGAGCACGTCGTGGCGGTCCCGTCACCGACGAGCTTGGAGATGTCGAGCGAGATCACGCCGCCCGCGGTCCCCTTGTCGTCCTTGCCCAGTGCACCGGGCTGGCGACCCATGACCGCGTGGTAGAGCGTCGTGTCGTCGGGGCTGGTCTGCAGCCAGCCACCGTTGAGCCCGGCACCCTGGTCGGCCTTGGGGTCGAGCTTCTTGACCAGCGCGGTGAGGTCGTAGACCTCACGCCACTGCGGGTCCTTGGCGGTGATGTCGGGCGTGTAGTAGATCGCGCCGCCCTGCATCGACATCGTGAACGCGCCCTTGTGGCCGGGCTGGTTGGTGACCGTGGTCTCCATCATCGCCCGGTTCTCGTTGTGCAGCGGGTCCGCCGCACTCGAGCGCGGCCCGGTCGGCATGTACTTCACCGACTTGACCTTCGGGTGGTCCGGATCCGAGATGTCCCAGGTCCGCAGCGTGGTGCGCCGCAGGTTCGGCGACGGCGCCTTCACCGGGTCCAGGATGATGTCCCGCGGCTCGGCGTAGTCACTGGTGACCATCGTCTTGAGGTCCTCGCGGACCTGGATGCCGTGCGGGTTCGCGCACGTCGGCGTCGACAGCGCCGGCAGGTCGAGGCACTGCTTCGGGTCCTCCGGCGTGGTGGTCGCCGCCGGCGCCTCGTTGATCAGCTTGCCGTTCGGGTCGAACTTCACGACCTCACCCGGAGACCCGGCGAACCCGTTGCCGGAGCGGACCTCCCCGCCGGTGTAGCGGCACGGGCCCGGAGCGACCGGGCCGCCCATGTAGGTGCCGTAGGCGCTGCCGTCCTTGTTGGTCCAGTAGGCGTCGGGCACCGAGCCGCACTTGGTCTGGGTCGGCAGGCTGATGCCCTTGAGTCCGACGTTCGGCAGCTTCGAGACGTCGAACATGTAGGTCACCGCGGAGAACAGGCCACCGGCGAAGACGGTGTTGCCCTTGTGCCACTCGTACTGCATGTGGTGCGGCTCGTTCTCCACCAGCGGTCCGACGGTCGCGGTGTTGACGACCTTGCCGTACCCGGGCGAGCCCTTCGTGGCGTCGATGACGGCCAGGAAGTCCGGACCCGGGGCGGCGTTGCGCACCGTGTCCAGCGGCTTGGCCAGCGACCCCGGCAGCTTCTTCACCTGCGGGACCGCGGTGTCGGCGGCGTTCTCGTCGCCGGCCCAGACCACCAGGTACTCGGGCCGCTTCCCCACCCCCTGCGCCTGGGCGGTCGACTCCTCGACGGCACCCGGGACGACGTGGTTCTCGACCCAGTAGTCCTTGCCGTCCGAGCCCTTGATCGTCTGGCGCTGCGGCACGATGTCGGCCTGGGCCGAGAGCGCCGTCGGGATCACGATCCCCCCGGCGATCACCGCGAGGGCGGCGACGATCGTCGCGACCTTCGCCCGGAGCGAGAGCCGGTCCAGCAGCCGGCGGTGCCGACCGCCGCCGCTCATGCGTAGTCCTTGGGACCCGAGCCCGGCACGATCGCGTCGGCGCCGGTGACGGCGTTCAGCGTGCCCTCCACGGGCACGCCGCCGAGCACGGTCTCCGGCTTCGCGCCGTACTGCGGGCCCGTCGGCGCGGGCGTCGGGTCGTCCGGCGTGGTGGCCCCGTCACTGCCCAGCAGGGCCGAGGAGGACAGCGCGGTACCGACGACGGAGGTCACCGGGTCGGCGCCCAGCGCCCCGGCACCGGGCAGCGCCTGGACCTTCGGGATCTCCGGCAGCTGCGGCAGTCCGAGACCGGACCGGCCGCCGGACTGGGCGGCCCCGGGCTGGGCGGCCCCGGGCTGGGCGGCGCCGGGCTGGGCGGCGCCGGACGCGGGGGTGTCGACGGTGGCCGCCGACGCGAGGCCGGGTGCGACGGCGAGCGCGGCGATCGAGCCGGCCAGGCCGCCGAGAACGGCGCGCGCACGGCGCGCCGCTGGTGTCGAGGTGGACACGTGAGGGAACCTCTCTGATCGGGGAACGGGTCGAGCACAGGTGCTCCTCGACGCCACGCCTGCCAGGGAGGACGTCGAGGAGCACCACGGCCCTCCTCAGGCGGCGCCCCGCACCGCGTCGTCACACGCGGGCGCGGGGCGCCGCCGCCCCGCCGTGCGGCGGGGCGAAGGAGGAGGGTTCAGAACGGACGGGTTCGTCCGGAGACGGATCACCGGTCGCGCAGGACCGGGCCGTCAGCGGGCCGCGAGGGCCCGTCGGGTGTCGGCCGGAGAAAGTGGGGAGCTCAGCCGGCCGACCCGGCACACAGCGCGCTCGCCTGCAGACGCAGGTCGACGTGGCGTCGCATCGCGAAGCGCCGGGCGGTGTGCATGTCCGGAACTTGACCATGCGGACACACGGACCGTCAAAACCCCGTGTGGCCACGTCGTCACGCAGCGACGATCGGTTCCCGTGGCCTACGTCACACCGTAGGTCTGCCACCTGCGTTGCTGCGAATACCGCCGTTCGGGCCCTTGTGGTGTACACCTCATGGCCGTATCCACCCGTTCGAGTGAGCTGCGGCGTTTCGACGGTCGGTGCGACGGGGACCCGCTGAGCCAGGCACGGCCGAGGCAGACTGGCCGACCATGAGCGAACTGGTGCACCTCGAGGTCGAGGCAGGCCGCGCGACGATCACCCTCGACTCGCCACCGAACCGCAATGCGCTGTCCGCGCAGTTGCGCCGCGAACTGCGCGAGCACCTCGACGCCGCCCTGGCCGACGACGCCGTCCGGGTCGTCGTCCTCACGCACACCGGCACGGTGTTCTGCTCCGGGATGGACCTGCGCGAGTCGCGGGGAGCGGGCGCCGGGGACCAGGGCGTACAGGAGTTCCCGGGCATCCTGACGACGTTGTGGAACTCCCCGAAGCCGGTCATCGCCCGGATCGCCGGCCCTGCCCGCGCGGGCGGCGTGGGCCTGGTCGCCGCCTGCGACATCGCGATCGCCGCCCGGGCCGGCGGCGGCGAGAAGGGCGCGACGTTCGCGTTCAGCGAGGTCCGCATCGGCGTCGTGCCCGCCGTCATCTCGGTGCCGGTGGTGCCGCGCCTGCTCCCCCGCGCGGCCGAGGAACTGATGCTCACCGGCGAGACCTTCGACGCCGACCGGGCCGCCGCGATCGGACTCGTCAACCGCGCCGTCGACCCGGACGCGCTCGACGCCGAGATCGACCGCTACACCGACATGCTCGCCCGCGGGGGCCCGGCCGCGCTGGCGGCCACCAAGGCGATGCTGCGCCGCCGTCCGGCCGAGGACATGGCTACCGATTTCGCGACGATGCTGAGCCTGTCGGCTGAGTTCTTTGCGTCCGATGAGGGGCAGGAAGGCATCGCCGCGTTCGCCGAGAAGCGCCCGCCACGCTGGGTTCCCGAGGGCTGAACCGCAGGTCAGCGAGGGTTTCGAATCCGCCTCGGAAAAATCTCGGGTTCGGGTCTCAAGCCCGATCGGGGGTCCGCCGATGGAGTGGTGTGTTCCCGCTCATGGACCGCCAGTCGTTCGCCCGGCCGGACGCCGCGACCCCGTCGGGGCACGGCGTCACCCGACGAGGGGGCTCCGGGCCCTCGTCGTCGACGGCCGTCTCCCCCGCCGTTCCGGCGGCTCGCTTCCCGCACGCGGAGCAGCCGGCCGGCAAGTTCTTCACGCCGGCGGGCGAGGCGGGCTCCATCCCGGAGCGCATCTCGGTGCTGCTCGTCGACGGCGATCCGCACCGGCGCGAGGTCGTCGCACGGTCGCTGGTGACGGCCGGCGCGGGCAACGTGCTCGAGGCGGAGACCTCCGAGGCGGCGCGGACCCGCGTGCTCACCGGCCCGCCGTGCGAGCTCGCCGTCGTCGACCTGAACCTGCCCGACGGGGGCGCGCTCGGCCTCGTCGGCGAGCTCCGCGCGCAGGGCTGGCGCACCGTGGTCCTCGGCGGCCCCGACGATCCCGCGGCGGCCCGGGAGGCGTTCCGGGCGGGCGCCCTGGCCTACCTGCTCACGACGTCGTCGGTCCAGATCGGCGGCGCGGCGCGGCGCTTCCTCGAGCCGGACCTCTCCACCGGGCCCCGCATGGCGGGAGGCGCCCGGGTGCCCGGCGTCGACGACGCCCCGATCGAGCTGTCCGCCCGCGAGGTGCAGGTCCTGCAGTCGGTCGCCGACGGCCACTCCAACCACGAGATCGGCGCCGACCTCGGGCTCTCCGCGCTGACCGTGAAGAGCCACCTCTCCCGGATCGGCCGCAAGCTCGGCACCGGGGACCGCGCGCGGATGGTGGTCCTCGCGATGCGGGCCGGGGTGGTCCGCTAGCCCCTGGCTCAGCGCAGGTTGAGCACGATCACCAGCACGATGAGCACGACGAGGGTGCCGGTCACCCACAGCCGGGCGTAGCGACGGTCCACCCGCTCAGGTCCCGGCGCCGCGGCGCCGCTCCTGCGCCGCGAGGCGCCACGCGACGGTCCGCTCCACGGCCGAGTCGACGACCGCGGCGATGCCCCAGCACAGCGGGCCGAGCACGCCGACGACGATGATCACCTGGAGCGTGAAGTCGAGCTGGGTCAGCCACAGCTCGACGCCGTCCCACCAGGTCGCCACCGCGTGCAGCACGCGCCACAGGCTACGCGCGCGCGGGTGTGGCGCCGGTGGCGGGCGGCGGGTCGTGAACCGCTTGACCGGCCACGCCCGGCGGAGCAGCGTGGGTGGGGTGCAACCCCTGGTGCGTCGGCGTCACGTCGACCTGGGCCGGGTGTGGTCCGCGGGCTGTCGTCGTCCCTGACGCCCCCCACCACACCTCAGGAGACCGGAGACCTGCCGTGCCCGTCGAGTTCCTCGGGATCGCCGCCACCAACGACGGATCGGAGATCCACCCGCGCTCGGGTGGACCCTTCGACGCCGACTACACCCTGCGCCTCGCCGCCGCCCACGCCGAGAACGGCTGGGACCGCGTCCTGACCGCGTACTCGTCGGGCAGCCCCGACCCGGCCCAGGCGGCCGCCTACATCGCCGACCACGTCGACGGGCTGCAGCTGCTCGTCGCGCACCGCCCCAACCTCTCGATCCCGACGTTCGCCGCGAAGACGTTCGCGACGCTGGACCACATGTCGGGCGGGAGGGTCACCGTCCACGTCATCACGGGCGGCAACGACCACGAGCAGCGCCGCGAGGGCGACACCCTGTCCAAGAACCAGCGCTACGCCCGCACCCGCGAGTACATGCAGATCCTCAAGCAGGCGTGGACGAGTCCCACGGCGTTCGACTTCGCCGGCGAGCACTACGCGTTCACCGACTTCGTCGCCGACGTCAAACCGCTGCAGCAGCCCCGCATACGGCTGTCGTTCGGCGGCTCGTCGGACGCCGCGTACGCAACAGGCGGCGCCGAGGCCGACATCTACGCGCTGTGGGGCGAGCCGCTCGCCGACACCGCCGGGCAGATCGCGACGGTGCACGCCGCCGCCCGGGCGGCCGGACGCTCGACGATGCCCCGCATCCAGGTCGCGTTCCGGCCCATCCTCGGCGCCACCGAGGAGGCCGCGTGGGAGAAGGCGTACGCCACGGTCGCGCGGATCGAGGAGCGCACCGAGGGCGGCACGAAGCCGCTCACCAACCGGCACCGCCTCACCGACCCGGAGAACGCCGGGTCGCAGCGCCTGCTCGCCGTCGCCGAGCGCGGCGAGCGCTTCGACCGGGCGCTCTGGACGGTCACCGCGAGGGCCACCGGGGGCGGAGGCAACTCGACGGCCCTCGTCGGGACCCCGGAGACCGTCGCCGCCGCCCTGCTCGACTACTGGGATCTCGGCGTCGACATCCTCTCCGCCCGCGGCTACGACCTGCTCGCCGACGCCGAGGAGTTCGGCCGGGAGGTCATCCCGATCGTGCGCGAGGAGGTCGCGAAGCGGGAGGCCGAGGGCAGGCCGCGCGGTCTGGACGCCGTGGCGGCCTGAGTCGCCTGCCGCCGCCGGAGTCCCGACCCCCGTCACGATCGCGGGCGTCGGACCCGGCGGATAGGTTCGGTGCCATGTTCGCCGTCTACGCGTCCGAGCCCAACGCCGACGATCCGCTCGCCTCCCTGGTGGTGGGCGAGCGTCCCGACCCCGAGGTGCCCGAGGGATGGGTGCGGGTCAAGGTCGAGGCCGCGAGCCTCAACATGCACGACCTGTGGACGCTGCGCGGGGTCGGGATCAAGCCCGAGCAGTTCCCGATGATCCTGGGTTGCGACGGGGCGGGCACGCTCGACGACGGGTCCCCGGTGGTCCTGCACTCGCTCATGGGCGACCCGGACTGGAAGGAGGACGAGACCCTCGACCCGCAGCGCAAGATGCTCACCGAGTGGGCGCAGGGCAGCTTTGCCGACTACGTCGTCGTCCCCAAGCGCAACGCGCTGCCCCGTCCGGAGGGCCTCTCGGCGGTGTCCGGTGCGGTCATGGGGACCGCATGGCTCACCGCCTACCGGATGCTGTTCACCAAGTCCGGGCTGCGCGGCGGGCAGACGATGCTCGTCCAGGGCGCCTCGGGCGGGGTCTCGACGGCGCTGATCGCGCTCGGCCGGGCCGCCGGCATGCAGGTCTGGGTCACCGGGCGCACCGACGAGAAGCGCGAGCTGGCGCTGCGTCTCGGTGCCCACCAGGTGTTCGAGTCCAACGCGAAGCTGCCCGGCAAGGTGCAGGCGGTGTTCGAGACCGTCGGCGAGGCCACCTGGAAGCACTCGGTGCGCGCCCTGGTGCCCGGCGGCACGATCGTCTGCTCCGGCGCCACCTCGGGCAACCAGCCGCCGGCCGAGCTCGCGCAGATCTTCTTCCTGCAGAAGAACCTGGTCGGCTCCACGATGGGCACCCTCACCGAGCTGCGCGATCTGCTCGACTTCGTCGCCACCACCGGCATCCACCCGGAGATCGGCCAGGAGCTGCCGATGACCGAGGCGGCCAAGGGCTTCCAGGCCATGTCCGACGGCGACACCGCCGGCAAGATCGTCTTCACGCGCTAGTCCGCACGCCCCGCCACGCGGCGATGTTTGGTCGTCCGCGTGGTGGGGCATGCCGATGACCCGAGGGTTGAGCTCACAGTCCCGGTTCTCCAGGCACCAGGCGACACGCATCCCCTCTGAACGACCCGTCGTGGTCCGCCGTGCCTGACAGCAAGACGCGACCCGCGACGTGGTTCAGACCGCAAGCCACCGCGGACCATCCCGTGCCGTTCTCACGGCACGTTCCGGAGGTCTGCATGAGTGAGCGCACCAGCGCCTACGACCAGTACGCCCCCCTGCTCGACGAGCTCGCCACCTGCTCGGACGACGATCGTCGCCGCGAGGAGCTGACCTCACAGCTCGTCGACGCCTACCGCCCCGTCGCCCACAACATCGCCCGCCGTTTCTCGCGGCGCGGTGAGTCGGTCGACGACCTCGAGCAGGTCGCCTCGATCGGCCTGCTGCACGCCCTGCGCCGCTACGACCCCGCACAGGGTCGTGACTTCATGTCCTACGCCGTCCCGACGATGATGGGTGAGGTCCGCCGGCACTTCCGCGACGCGGCGTGGACCATCCGCACGCCGCGCGGGGTGAAGGACCGCTACCTGCAGGTCGGCACCGCGTCGACCACGCTGAGCCAGCAGCTCGGGCGCGCGCCGACGGCGAGCGAGCTCGCGGAGCACCTCGACATGGACCGCGAGGAGGTCATCGAGGCCATCTCCGCGCACCACTCCTACCGCCCGGAGTCCCTCGACTCCACGCTGACCCAGGGCACCGACACGACGATGGCCGACGTGCTCGGCGACGACGATCCGGACATGGACCACGTCGAGGCACGCGCGCTCGTCCGGGACCTCGTCGGGACCCTGCCGGAGCGGGAGCGCCGCATCCTCGTGCTGCGCTTCATCCACGAGCAGACCCAGTCCGAGATCGCCACCCAGCTGGGGATCTCGCAGATGCACGTGTCCCGACTGCTCAGCCAGACCCTCGAGCGGCTGCGGGAGCGGGCCCGCGTGCGCGAGGCCGGCACCACTCAGGCGCCGGTGGCGCTCGCCAGGACCGCCTGAGCGCACGCGTCGTTGGCGCGGAAGCTCAGGCTGTTCGTGCGCGGCCGGGTGAAGGCCCCGGGCAGGCGCACCGTGGTGTGCGGGCCGACGGCGAAGAGTCGCGGATGCGGCTCGCCGTCGTGCCCGCTCAGCACCCGGAAGTCCGAGGCCTGCACCGGAACCAGACCGGTGGAGTGCACGACGACGGGCGTGGTGGCGCCCTCCACGCGCTCGGCGACCGCGTCGAGCGCGCAGGGGGTGGCGCGTTCCTCCCAGCGCAGGGTCTCCTCGTCGAGCACGCCGTGCTCGGTCAGCGAGGCGAGCATCGGGTCCACGGTGCGTCGCACGCTGGGCGAGGCCAGGCGGGCGTCGACGAACGTGGGCGCGCGCACCTCGCCCTGCAGCGATGCGCCGGTCGCGACGAAGCCGGGCCTCCGGTCGGCGCGCTCGGTCGCGCCGTCGTCGTCGGCCTCGTCGATCCGCACGTCGATCCCGGCGCCGAGGAACGTCACGAAGCCGGCGCGGGAGAGCGCCAGCAGCTGACGCAGCCGCGGCCCGGGCGGCCCGCTGGCCATCGACGAGAACAGGTTCTGCCACCAGGACAGGTCGAAGGCCTTCGACCGCGGGGTGAGACCGCCGCGGCTCGCGAGCTCGCTCGAGACCATGTACGCGGACAGCAGCGCGGTGAACGCCCCCAGCTCGGCCGTGTGGGCCGGGTCGACGTGGCGGGCCAGGTCGTCGGCGACGTACTCGCGCAGGTGCTTCTGCAACGTGTCGAGGTCGGCGTCCACCTCGGCGAGCGGGCGGTCGAGGCGCTCGAAGTCGAGCCGGTCCGACTCGGCGGGCACCGCCTCGGCGACCAGAGCCTCCCGCGCCTCCGAGTACCAGTCCAGCGCGGCGTAGCGGGCCGCGAAGTCGTCCCAGGTCGTGGTGACGCGGCCCGGATGGCCGTGGTGGAGCTCGTGGTACCAGCCCCAGCCGACCTCCTTGGCGATGAGCGGCCACACCTCGTCGCGCAGGCTGACCTCGCCCCGCGTGAGCAGCTCCTCGACCTGCTCCGGGCCGAAGAACCGCGGCAGCGGCGGGCGCGGGCCGCGCAGCGTGTACTCGGTCTTCGCGTGGTACGGCACGCCGCGGCCGGACCCGACATGCAGGAACACCTCCCGTCCCGACGGGACGTAGTCCAGCCGGCCGCGCCCGGACCCGTCGTCGTCACCCGTGAGGTCCTCGACGAAGCGGCCGCCGCGACCCTCGTAGAGCAGCACCATCAGGTCGACGAACGCCAGCCCCATGCCGCGCGCGATCACGGTGCGGCCCGGCTCGATCGCGTCGAGGTCGGAGTCGGTGGTCTGCTCGGGCGGGAAGTACTGCAGGCCGAGCCGCTCGGCCGACTCGACGATCGCGGCCTCGTCGTCGGAGGGGCTGGCGTCGAGGTGGCCCGAGGCGAGCACGACGGCGTCGGTGTCGATCTCCGTGCACGTTCCGTCGGTCTCGTCGATGCGAACCCGCCGCACGTCGCCGTCGACGATCGCCGCCGCCCGGCCGCGGTGCAGGTGCACCCGCAGCCCCTCGGGGAGGGTGTCGAGCACGCGGCGCAGCACGAAGTCCAGGTAGTGGCTCTGCAGCTGGCGGGTCGGGAAGGTGTTCGGCCGCAGCGTGCGTACCTCGTCGCCGACGCGGCCCTCCGGGAGGGTCTCCCCGTCCAGTGCGCCGTCGCGGACCTGCTCGGCCCACTCGATCAGGCTCGGGCCGGGGACGATCGGGCCGGTGCACGTCACGGTGTCGTCGGTGTACATCGTGACGTCCGCGGCCATGGAGTTCATCCACAGCAGCTCGGACTGCGCAGTGCGCCAGATGCGGCCGGCGCCGGGCGGGTACGGGTCGACGAGGTGCACGTCGAGCGGGTGCTCGGCGTCGACGCCGTGGTCCGGGGCGGACGCGGCGAGGCGTTCGAGCACACCGGTCCCCCGCGGGCCCCCGCCGACGATCACCACCGAGCGCGCCATCCGCCGCTCTCCCCTCGCTCGTCCCCTCGACGGTAGGTGCGTCGCGCACCGACTGCCATCCGGTGTGACGTGCGCCGGGTTCCCGGCATTCCTGGCGCGTGTCCCGGCCCGGTCCCGGCCCCGTTCTGAGCGAAGGGCACCTTCGCTCGAATAGATGGGCGAGGGGCGCCCACCGCCGGAACGCGGAGCCCCGGGGCGGAACGAGCGAAGGGCCCCGTCGCTCGATTAGATCGAGCGACGGGGCCCTTCGGTCAGAACGGCGGGAGGTGCGTCAGCGCGGGCTGCGCTCCCGGCGGTCCGGGCGCCCACCGCGGTCGGGGCGGCCCCCACCGGAGGAGGAGCCCCCACCCTCGGACGCGCGGCGCAGCCCCATCGGCCGGCCGGCGACCCGGGCCTTCTGCAGCCGCTTGACCACGTGCCCCGGGACGTCCGCGGGCAGCTCGACCAGCGTGTGGTCGGTGCGGATGTCGATGTGGCCGATGTGGGCCGAGTCGAGCCCCGCCTCGTTGGCGATGGCGCCGACGATCGCACCCGGCTTCACCCGCTGGTTGTGGCCCACGTCGATGCGGTAGGTGTCCGTGCCGGAACCGACCGACCACGACGGGGCGGGCGCTCGGCCCTTGCCCTGCCCGCGGCCCGGCTTGTCGTCACGGTCGCGGCCACGCTTCTCGCCGCGCGCCGGCGGGGCGGGCAGCTCCTCGACCAGCAGCGGCTTGCCGCCCTGGGACATCTTGGCCAGGGCCGCGGCGAGCGCGACCGGGTCGACGTCGTGCTCGGCGACGTAGTCGTCGACGATCTTCCGGTACACCGCCAGCGGGTCCCCGCCGTCGTTCTCACCGGCGAGCGCGGAGGTGATGCGCTCGGCGAAGCGGGCGCGGCGGCGGTCGTTGACCTCCTCGGTGCCCGGCACCGACATCTCCTCCGCCTTCTGGCGGGTGGTGTTCTCGATCGCGCGCAGCAGCCGGATCTGGCCGCGGGTGACGAACGAGATCGCCTCGCCGGAACGGCCCGCGCGCCCGGTGCGCCCGATGCGGTGCACGTAGGACTCGGGGTCGGTGGGGAGGTCGTGGTTGACGACGAGGGTGATGCGCTCGACGTCGAGCCCGCGGGCGGCGACGTCGGTGGCGACCAGGACGTCGATCTTCCCGGAGCGCAGGTCGGCGATCGTCTTCTCGCGCTGGGCCTGGGAGAGGTCCCCGGAGATGGCGACGGCGGCGAACCCGCGCCGGTTGAGCGCGTCGGTGACGTCGGTGGTGTTCTGCCGGGTGCGGACGAACACGAGGGCGGCGTCGAAGTCCTCGACCTGCAGCACGCGGGCGAGGGCGTCGGCCTTGAGGCGCTCGGGGAGCACGACGTAGCGCTGGCGGGTGTTCGCCACCGTCGTCGTCTTGCCCTTGATCGACACCTCTTCGGGCGCGTTGAGGTGCTTGCGGCTCACCTCGCGGATCGCCGAGGGCATCGTCGCGGAGAACAGCGCGACCTGACGGTCGGCCGGCAGCATGCCGAAGATGTTCTCGACCTCGTCGAGGAAGCCCATCTGCAGCATCTCGTCGGCCTCGTCGAGCACGAAGTACCCGACGTCGGTGAGGTCGAGCGTGCCCTTGTCGAGGTGGTCGGCGACGCGGCCGGGCGTCCCGACGACGATCTGCGCGCCGCGGCGCAGCGCCGAGAGCTGCGGACCGTAGGGCGCGCCGCCGTAGAGCTGGACCACGTGCACGTGGGAGAGCCCGGCGGAGAACGACTCGATGGCCTCGGCGACCTGGATCGCGAGCTCACGGGTCGGGGTGAGGATCAGCGCCTGCGGGGCGCGCACGGCCGGGTCGATGCGGGAGAGCAGCGGCAGCGCGAACGCCGCCGTCTTGCCCGTCCCGGTCTGGGCCAGGCCGAGGACGTCGCGGCCGCCGAGCAGCAGCGGGATGGTCTCGGTCTGGATCGGGGTGGGCGTGTGGAAGCCCTGGTCGATCAGCGTGCCGAGGACGCGCTCATCGAGGCCGAGGGCGGCGAACCCGTTGGGGGTCTCGCCGTCGTCATCGGCCTGGTCGGTCTGGTCGGCTTCGTCGGTCGCGGTCTGGTCGGTCGCGTCGGCCGAGTCCTCGAGGAACGGGTCGAGCGGAAGATCGGAATCGGGCAGGACAGCAGCGTTGGTCACAGAACTCTTTCGCGGAGGGGTACGGCGGACGGTTGGAGCTGTCCGCGGACCGCCTCGTGCGGGGTCCCACCCAGGCCGACAGCTCGGCACCTGCACGAACAGTCTACGCGAGCCGGACACCGCGGCCGGTACACCCCGGGGTGGTCCCCGCTACTTCTTGCCGGACTTGGCCTTGTCCACGGCGCTCTGGTCGGTGGACAGCGCGGCGACGAAGGCCTCCTGCGGGACGTCGACCCGGCCGATCGTCTTCATCCGCTTCTTGCCCTCCTTCTGCTTCTCGAGCAGCTTGCGCTTGCGGCTGATGTCGCCGCCGTAGCACTTGGAGAGCACGTCCTTGCGGATGGCGCGGATCGTCTCGCGGGCGATGATCCGCGAGCCGATCGCCGCCTGGATCGGCACCTCGTACTGCTGGCGCGGGATGAGCTCGCGCAGCTTGGTGGCCATCGAGTTGCCGTAGCCGTAGGCGGCGTCCTTGTGCACGATCGCCGAGAACGCGTCGACCGGCTCGCCCTGCAGCAGGATGTCGACCTTGACCAGGTCGGCGGCCTGCTCACCGGCGGGCTCGTAGTTCAGCGACGCGTAGCCGCGGGTGCGCGACTTCAGCACGTCGAAGAAGTCGAAGATGATCTCGGCCAGCGGCATGGTGTAGCGGAGCTCGACGCGGCTGTCGGACAGGTAGTCCATGCCGTCGAGCTGCCCGCGGCGCGACTGGCAGAGCTCCATGATCGCGCCGACGAACTCCGCCGGGGCCAGCACCGAGACCTTGGTGATCGGCTCGTAGATCGTCGCGACCTTGCCCTCGGGCCAGTCCGCGGGGTTGGTCACCTCCGCCTCGCTGCCGTCGTCGAGCTCGAGGCGGTAGACGGTGTTGGGCGCGGTGGAGATGAGGTCGAGGCCGTACTCGCGCTCGAGGCGGTCCCGGGTGATCTCCAGGTGCAGCAGCCCGAGGAAGCCGCAGCGGAAGCCGAAGCCCAGCGCGGCCGACGTCTCGGGCTCGTAGGACAGGGCCGCGTCGTTGAGCCGCAGCCGGTCGAGCGCGTCGCGCAGCAGCGGGTAGTCGCTGCCGTCGATCGGGTAGAGGCCCGAGAACACCATCGGCTGCGGGTCGCGGTAGCCGCCCAGCGGCTCGGCGGCGCCGTGCTTCTCCCACGTCACCGTGTCACCGACGCGGGACTGCCGGACGTCCTTCACCCCGGTCATGAGGTAGCCGACCTCGCCGACGCCGAGGCCCTGGCAGGGCTTCTGGTCCGGGGAGATGATCCCGACCTCGAGCAACTCGTGCACCGCGTTCGTGCTCATCATCCGGATGCGCTCGCGCGGGGTGATCTTCCCGTCGACGACGCGGATGTAGGTGACCACGCCGCGGTAGGTGTCGTAGACCGAGTCGAAGATCATCGCCCGGGCGGGGGCGTCGGCGTCGCCCACCGGGGCGGGGACGCGCTTGACGACCTCGTCGAGCACCGCACCCACGCCGTCGCCGGTCTTCGCGGAGATGCGCAGCACGTCGGACGGCTCGCACCCGATGAGGTGCGCGATCTCGCCGGCGTACTTCTCCGGCTCGGCCGCGGGGAGGTCGATCTTGTTGAGGACCGGGATGATCTCGAGGTCGTGCTCCAGGGCGAGGTAGAGGTTCGCGAGCGTCTGCGCCTCGATGCCCTGCGCGGCGTCGACGAGCAGGATCGCGCCCTCGCACGCCGCGAGCGACCGGCTGACCTCGTAGGTGAAGTCGACGTGGCCGGGGGTGTCGATGAGGTGCAGCACGTGGTCGCGCATCTCGCCGTCCGGGCCGGCCGCGTACCAGGGCAGGCGGACGTTCTGCGCCTTGATCGTGATGCCGCGCTCGCGCTCGATGTCCATGCGGTCGAGGTACTGGGCGCGGTAGGCCCGCTCCCCCAGCACGCCCGTGAGCTGCAGCATCCGGTCGGCCAGGGTGGACTTGCCGTGGTCGATGTGCGCGATGATGCAGAAGTTGCGGATGCGCTCCGGCGGGGTGAACGTCTCGTCGGCGTACCCCACGGTGCCGGGCCGGCCAGGGGTCTGGGCCGACTGCTGCGTCGTGGTGGTCTCGCTCAACGAGGTCCTCGTTCCTGCTCGGGCTCGGGCACGGCTTTCGTCCTCATGGTCCCATGGCCCCCGACCGGCAGTGTGCCCATGGGTGATTGGTAATCTGATGGCTACTGCGCCGTGCGGGCTGGACGCCTGTGTCGCTCCCGGGCGCGCCCGCACCATCCAGAAGACACGAGTGATCGAGGTTCGAAGGCCCCGTGGCGAACATCAAGCAGCAGGTCAAGCGCAACCGCAAGAACGAGGAGGCTCGTCAGCGGAACAAGGCGGTGAAGTCGCGGATCAAGACCGCGATCCGCCGCTACCGCGAGACCGTCGAGTCCGGTGACACGGCGGCCGCCGACGAGCGCCGCCGCGAGGCCGGGCGCCTGCTCGACAAGGCCGTGAGCAAGGGCGTCATCCACAAGAACCAGGCGGCGAACAAGAAGTCGCGCATGGCGCACCGCGCCGCGCGGCACAGCGTCGACAACAAGTAGTCGACCCCGGCTCGACCCTTCGAAGGGCACCCTCGGCCGCCTCACGTGGTCGGCGGTGCCCTTCGTCGTGTTCGGGGGTGGGTTCGGCGGCGGCCCGTCGCGGCGAGGGGCACCCCACGCGCCGCGAGGGGCCCTGCGGGATGGCTCATGTGCCCCTGATCAAGCGGTGGTCGCGCCGCCTCGCGGCGAGGGGCACAGCACGCTCCGCGCTGAGCTCTCCGCGATGCCTGACGTGCCCCTGATCAACGGCGCCGGCGAGCTCGCCGGCGGGCGTCAACGACGGCGGGCGTGCCCGGCCAGCGCGGCCAGCTCCACCGTCGCCCGCTCCAGCGCGTACGACGGGTCGGCCGCCGCGCCCTTGACGTCGGCGTTCACGTCGGCGACCAGCGACATGGCGCGCGTGAGGCCCGGGCCGTCCCAGCCGCGGGCCTGCCCCTGGGCCTTCTTGACCTTCCAGGGCGGCATCTTGAGCTCCGACGCCATCCGGTACGGGTCGCCCCGGCCCGCGGCGCTCACCCGCGCGATGGTGCGCACCGCGTCGGCCAGCGCGTCGGCCACCAGCACGTGCGCCACCCCGGTCTCCAGCGCCCAGCGCAGCGCCTCGAGCGCCCCGGCGCGGTCCCCGGTCACCGCGCGCTCGGCGACGGCGAACCCCGTCACGTCGGCCCGCCCGCGGTGGAACGCGCGGACCGCCTCCGCGTCGACCTGGCCCCCGGAGTCGCTCACCAGTTGGGACGACGCCGAGGCCAGCTCGCGCAGGTCCGACCCGATCGCGTCGAGCAGCAGGCCCAGCGCCTCCCCGGTCACGGTGCCGCCCGCCTGCCGGACCTCGGCGCGCACGAAGTCGGCCCGCTGGTCGTACTTCTGCAGCTTCGGCGCCTCGGTGACCGCGGCCCCGGCCTTCTTCAGCCCGTCGACCAGCGCCTTGCCCTTCGCCCCACCGGCGTGCACGACGACGAGCGAGACGCCCTCGGTGGGGGCCTTCGCGTAGTCCACCAGCACCGTCGTGACCTCGGCGTTCGCGTCCTGCGCGGCCTCGAGCACCACCACGCGGGCCTCGGCGAACAGCGACGGGCTGACGAGCTCCGCCAGCAGTCCCGCGGTGATCTCCGAGGCCTTGAGGGTGCGGACCTCGACGTCCGGGTCCCGACGGCGGGCGGCGACGACCGCGCCGCTGACCGCGCGTTCCACCAGCAGGCCCTCGTCACCCACGACCAGGCGGACGGGGGCGTCCTCGACGTCGGCCGTGGGAGCCTGCGCGGGGCGGGTACGGGGCGGCACGTCGTCATCCTCGCAGGGGGCACCGACTTCCGTGGCGTGCGCAACGTCGCCACGCGGTGGCCCGGCGTACGTACCGTGCCGTAACGTGCCCGTAGCGCCCCGCCCTGATCGATACACCGATCGATCCATGCTGCGGCCGACAACCGAATACGGCTCATCCAGAGGGGTAGAGGGAACGGCCCGACGACACCCCGGCAACCGGCGGCATCCGCGCACGCGGACGACAAGACCGGTGCCAATTCCGACCCGCTCCGCGGCGGGGAAGATGAGGAGATTCCTTTCATGACGCTGACCGAGTCCGGCCCGTCGAGCACCACCTCCGGGTCCGCCGGCTCGTCCCTCGATCTCGGCCCCGCCGCCGCCCTGGCGTGCCGGGCCTGTGGCCACCGCCTCGCCCTGGCGGCCGAGTTCGCCTGTCCGCAGTGCTTCGGGCCGCTCGAGGTGGCCTACGAGTTCGGCCGGGTCACCCGCGAGCAGATCGAACGCGGCCCGAAGAGCCTCTGGCGCTACAAGGACCTGCTCCCGGTGCCGTCGACGGTCGAGGCGCACCCGAACATGGACCCCGGCTTCACCCGCCTCGTGAAGGCCGACCGCCTGGGCGCCGAGCTCGGGTTCCGCAACCTCTGGGTCAAGGACGACACCGGCAACCCGACCCACTCCTTCAAGGACCGCGTGGTGGCCGTCGCGCTCGCCGCGGCTCGTGAGCTCGGATTCCGGGTGCTCGCCTGCCCGTCGACCGGCAACCTCGCCAACGCCACCGCGGCCGCCGCGGCGCGCGCCGGGTGGGACTCCGTCGTGCTGATCCCCTCCTCGCTGGAGCGGGCGAAGGTCATCATGACGGCGGTCTACGAGACCTCGCTGCTCGCCGTCGACGGCACGTACGACGACGTCAACCGCCTCGCCACCGAGCTCGCCTTCGAGCAGGAGGACTGGGCGTTCGTCAACGTCAACGTCCGGCCGTACTACGCCGAGGGCTCGAAGTCGCTCGGCTACGAGATCGCCGAGCAGCTCGGCTGGCGCATCCCGGCGCAGACGGTGGTCCCGGTGGCCTCCGGCTCCCAGCTCACCAAGATCGACAAGGCGTACGGCGAGCTGGTGTCCCTGGGCCTCGTCGACGGTGCCGAGTGGCGGATCTCCGGCGCCCAGGCGGCCGGGTGCTCGCCGGTGTCCACGGCGTTCGCGGAGGGCACGGACGTCGTCCGGCCGCAGAAGCCGGACACGATCGCCCGCTCCCTCGCGATCGGCAACCCCGCGGACGGCCCGTACGTGCTCGACGCGGTGCGCCGGACCGGCGGGACCGTCACCGACGTGACCGACGACGAGGTGCGCGACGCCATGCGGCTGCTCGCCCGCACCGAGGGCATCTTCGCCGAGACCGCGGGCGGGGTGACCGTCGCGAATGCGCGCAAGCAGCTCGAGGCCGGCACCCTCGACCCGGACGCCGACACCGTCCTGCTGATCACCGGCGACGGGCTCAAGACGCTGGATGCCATCGAGGGCCAGGTCGGCCCGACGGCGACCGTGCCGGCGACGTCGGCTGCGGTGCGCGAGGCCCTCGGGATCTCCTCCTAGTCCCGGCATCACCGCCGCCTCGGGTCGGGGCGGGGGTCGCCGCGGGCCACGACCGCGCTGCCCCCGCCCGCCCCGGGCACCAGGGCGAGATCGCCGGACTGGTCGGTGCGCCGCACGAGCGCGCCGGTGCCGGCGAGCAGGCCCATCATCGCCGGGTTCGGGTGCCCGTAGCTGTTGCCCTGCCCCACGCTGACCAGGGCGAGCCGGGCGTGTGCGGCCGTCACGAACGCGGGCAGCGAGGACCGTGAGCCGTGGTGGGGCACCTTGAGCACGTCCGCGCGCAGGTCGGCCCCGGAGGCCAGCAGCGCCTGCTGGGACTCGGCCTCGGCGTCGCCGGGCAGCAGGACGCGCCCGAGCGGGGTTGTCGCGCGCAGTACCACCGAGGTGTCGTTGACCTCGGTGCCGTCGTCCGCGTCGACGTGGGTGTGGGGGTGGAGCGGGCCGAGCACGTCGAGCGCGAGGCCCGGCCAGCGCAGCGTGACGCCGGGATCGAGGCCGACGATCGCCGAGCCCGCGGCCCGCGCCCGCCCCGTGACCTGCGCCAGCGCCCCGAGCGGCTCGTGCACCGGGCCGAGCGCGATCGCTGCGGCCGGCCGCCCGCGCAGTGCCCCCGCGAGGCCGTCGACGTGGTCGGCGTGCAGGTGCGAGAGCACGACCAGCGCGAACGAGCGCACCCCGAGCCGGGACAGGCACCCGTCGATGGCACTGCCGTCCGGACCGGCGTCGAGCAGCACCGCCCGCCCGGGTTCTCCGGTGGCGAGCACGATGCCGTCGCCCTGCCCGACGTCGCACATGACCATCGCCCAGTCCGCCGGCGGCCATCCCACCGGCGCGACACGGGTCGGCACCAGGACGAGCAGCAGCCCGACGGCGACCGCTAGCGCGACGAGCCGGACCCGCCGCCACCGCAGCGCCACCAGGGCCAGCAGCACGAGCCCGGCCAGCAGAAGCCCACCGGTGAGCCCTCCCGGCCAGTGCAGCGTCGCGCCCGGCACCGCCGCGCACCGGTGCGCCACCCACACCAACCACGACATCTCCGGCCCGGCCAGCCACACCGCCGCGTGCGCGCCCGTGGTCCACCAGGGCGCCAGCACCGCCGCCAGCACCCCGAGCACCGTCGCGGGCGCGACGGCGGGTGCGGCGAGCAGGTTCGCGAGCACCGCGACGAGGCTCACCTCGCCCGACAGCCCGGCGATGACCGGCGCCGTCACGACGTGCGCCGCGAGCGGGATCGCCAGCGCCTCGGCGATCCCGGGCGGGACCCGCCGACGCCGCAGCGCGGTCACCACGACCGGCGCGAGCAGCACCAGCGCCCCGGTGGCGAGCACCGAGAGCGCGAACCCGGCGTCCACCGCCAGCGCCGGGTCGACCAGCAGCAGGACGATCACCGTGGCGGCGAGCGCGGGCAGAACCGAGCGCTTCCGGCCCAGCGCGAGCGCGAGGATCGCGACCGCACCCATCGCGCCCGCGCGCAGCACGCTCGGCGACGGCCGCGCGAGGACCACGAAACCCACCAGCGCGAGCACCGCCAGCACCGCCGCCGTCCGCGGGCCCAGTCGACCGAGCCGCGCGAGCAGCAGGACCGCACCCAGCACGAACGCCACGTTCGATCCGCTCACCGCGAGGAGATGCGTGAGGCCCGCGGTCCGGAAGTCGCGGTCGAGGTCGGCCCCGATGCCGGACGTGTCGCCCACGACGAGTCCGGGCAGGAGCGCGCCGGGCTCGTCGGCCAGGACGGTGCGGGAGGCGTCCCGCAGACCCGCGCGGAGATCGCCCGCGGCGAACTGGAGCCCGGGCGGCGGGCCGACGTCGCGGGGCGGGCCGCGGGTGCGCAGCACGGCGACGGTGAGGTCGGAGCGCGTCGAGGACCCCAGGGTGCCGCTCGCGGTGGCCCGCTGGCCCGGCAGCAGACCCGCCCACCCCTCGGCCGGAGCGAGCAGCACCACGTGCCCGTCTCCGCGCCACCGCGCACCCGCCGCCTGAGCCGCGACGAGTTCCGCCCGCACCACCACCCGCGCGCCACCCGACGGGCCGGTGTTGCGCAGCGGGGCCGGATCGTCGGTCAGCACGATCTCGAGGGTCGCCGCGGACCCCGCCGACGCCGCGGCGCGCAACGGATGCCCGGCGACCTGATGGGCCGCGGTACTCGCGAGCCCACCCACCGCGGCGGCGCAGATCCCGGAGGCGAGCAGCCCGGCGGCCCAGCGCGGCGCCTGCGCAGCCGACCCCGTTGACCCTGCCGACCCGGTTGGCCCTGCCGACACGGCCGTGCGTCGCGCCGCCAGCAGCCGTCGGCCTCCGAACGCGGCCGCGACCAGCGCCAACGCCGCGAGGAGCACGCCCGGTCCCCAGCCCAGCCCGAGGGCCACCAACGCTCCCGTCCAGGCCGCGAGCGCGGGCGGCACGAGCCGGGCGTCCAGCGGCGGACGGGGCTCGTCGTCGGCGGCGGGCGACCCGGGCGGGGTGGCCGAGGCCGTGACGACCGCACCCGTCGCCGGTCGACCGGCCGCCTCCCCCACCCGCCGACCCCACGGGAGCGCAGCCCGACCGCGACCCGCCGTCACACCCGCACCAGCTCGCGGAGGGTGCTGAACCGGGCGTCGCCGATGCCGGGGATCTCGCGCAGTTGCTCGACCGCGGTGAAGCGGCCGTTCTGGGTCCGCCAGTCGAGGATCTTCTTGGCGGTGACCGGGCCGACACCGGTCAGGCCGTCGAGCTGTTCGAGCGTCGCCGCGTTGAGGTCCAGCTTCCCGCCCGACGCCGGCGCGGCAGCGCCACCTGCCCCTCCGCCCCCTCCCGCGGGTGCGGCGGCCGGCGCGGCGGCGGAGGGCGGTGCCGCGACCCCGACCAGGATCTGCTGGCCGTCGACCACGCGCGCCGCGAGGTTGAGCGGTGTGAGGTCGACCGCCGGGAGCGCTCCGCCCGCCGCGTCGACGGCCTCACCGATCCGCGCGCCGTCCCGCACCGTGACGAGGCCGGGGCGGCGCACCTTGCCCGCGACGTTCACCACCACCGGACCTCCGGGAGCCGGCCCGGCGGATGCGGTCGGGGCGCCGCCCGAGCCGGCAGTGGGAGCACCGGCGGCGACGACGGGCAGCGCAGGCACCGGCTCGGCCACCGGACGCCCGGCCCACACCCCGACGGCGGCGGCGACGGCGGCCACCGCGGCGACCACGGCCAGCCCGATCGCGCCCCACCCGCCGGGATCCCAGCGCGCCGCGAGCCACGACGCGGGCAGCCACCGCGCAGGTCCGCGCCGGGGTGTGTCCCACGCGCTGCGCTGCGGGGACCCGGCGGCAGGGCCTGGGGGGACGTCGTCGTCCGACTCCCACGCGTCGGGTGAGCCCCACGACTCACGGGGACCCGGATCACCCACCACCCGCAGCCGCGCCCCCGGCGTGCCGTCCGGCGCCGCCGACCACGCCCGCCCCGGACCCGCCGACCATGCCTCGCCCGGCACCGGACCCACGGGCCAGGCCCGCGACCCGCCGTCGTCGCCGGATCCGGGATCGGGCGGGCGGGGCGCGCCGAGGGTCTGGAGCCGCAGGCGGGCGTCGTCGGGAACCACGCCCGCGACGCTAGGGACGCAGCGGTACGTCCTCCGAGCTCACCACCGGCGCCTGGGGACAACCCGCGGCCCCGGTGCCGTTGGGGACGGCCGGCTGCTCCGCCGAGCCCGTCACCGGGCCGCCGGACGGCCCACCGCGCGCCGCCGAGATCGCGGCCGCCACCGCCTCCCCCACCACCCGGTGCGCCGCCCAGCCCCAGTGGATCCCGTCCGGATTCCCCTGCCCGGTCAGCACGTGCTCCACGACCAGCGGGGCGGAGTCCACCGTCACGACATCGTGGTCACGCGCCCAGGAACGCAGCGCCTCCACATGACCCGACCGCCGCGGATGCACCCCGCCGTAGAACGACGACCGATGGACCGGGGGCAGCAGCAGGATCACCGGCGCGTGCGGGCGCAGCGTCGAGAACGCGACCCGGCACCGCTCCAGGCAACGCACCGTCTCCTGGGCGGGCAGCGCGGTCGGCCACCCCGCCGCCCACCGCGTCGACGCGGACGCCGCCGCCGCGTGCCCCGCGCGGTACCCGGCCCGCACCCGCGCCCGCAGGCCGGCCGGCCGGAGCACCCCGATCAGCTCCCGCAGGGCCGTCGGCAGCGGTGAGGGCAGCGAGTCCATGCCGCCGATCCCGAGCACCAGCACGTCCGCGTGCATGACCGACGCCCACACCCGCGGGTCGGAGCGCACCGCGCCCCACGCATGCCGGGCGGTCCAGCCCAGCCCGGCGTGCAGGTCGGCGGTGCCCGCCAGCGCGGCGGCGGCGACGTGCGGCCACAGCCCCGGGTCGTCGGCCGGGTGGGCGGTGGCCGGGCCGTGGAAGCTCAGCGAGTCGCCGAGCACGAGCAGGTGCGGACCGGCGCCCGCGGTCACGCCCCGGCGCCCCACTGGGCCAGCCGCCACCGGTCGATGCGGAACTCCAGGACCGACCACCGGCAGTTGCCCAGCGGCGCGAGCGAGGCCCAGTGCTCCACCGGCCAGCCCAGGAACGAGCAGGTCAGCGCCCCGATGGTGCCGCCGTGGGCGACGAGCACCGCGGTGTCCCCGACCGCGAACGGCTCGGGCGACCCGGCCAGCTCACGCAGCACCGGCAGTGCCCGCTCGGCGACGTCGACCCGGGACTCGCCGTCGGGCGGCGCGAACGCGGGCTCGCTGCGCCACCGGTCGAGCCCGCCCGGCCAGCCCGCCTCCACCTCGGTGTCGACGAGGCCCTGCCACTGCCCGACGTCGGTCTCGCGCAGCCGGGGCTCCTTGCGCGGCTCCAGGCCGCACTCCTCGCCGACCGTGATCGCGGTCTGCAGGGCCCGCGCCTGGTCGGAGCAGACGAGTACGACGGGCTTGAACGCGGCCACGGCGGGCGCGACCTCGACCGCCTGCGCCTCCCCGGTCCCGTCCAGTGGCGGGTCCAGGCGGCCCTGCATGCGCCGCTCCGCGTTCCACGTGGTGCGGCCGTGCCGGAGCAGCACGACGCGCGTGATCACGCCGGGGTCGGTCATGGCACGGGGCTCAGTCGCCCGCGGCGACCGGACCGGTCACCTCGGCGGGGAGCTCGAGACGCGGGCAGTCCTTCCACAGGCGCTCGAGGCCGTAGAACTCGCGCTCGTCGGTGTGCAGGACGTGCACCACGATCTCGCCGTAGTCGAGGAGCACCCAGCGGGCCTCCTGCCTGCCCTCACGGCGGACCGCCTTGACGTCGGCGTCGCGAAGCTTCTCCTCGACGTTGTCGACCACGGCCTGCACCTGGCGCTCGTTCGGCGCGGAGGTGATGACGAAGCAGTCGGTGAGGGGGAGGCGCTCGGAGACGTCGATGGCGACCACGTCCTGGGCGAGCTTGTCGGCGGCAGCCAGGGCCGCGACCTCGGCCAGGCGCCGCGCACTGTCGGTGGCGGCCATCGCCGTCGAGTCTACCCGGACGGCCCCGGCCGGGTTTCGCCCCCGGAGGCGGTGTCCATACTCGACGCATGGCCGACTTCGGCGACGCGCTCGCCCAGGGACCCGATCTGCTCGCCGCCGCGGAGACCGCGGTGGCGGCCGCGACGGCGCCGTTGCACGGTCGTCGGCCCGACCTGCTCAGCGTGTTCGTGTCCCACCCCGACCCGGACCTCGCGGCGAGCGCCGGGCAGCGGGCGATGGAGATCGCGGGCGCGACGACGTCGTTCGGGTGCCGGGCGTCCGGGGTCATCGGCGACGGCCGCGGGGTCGAGGACACCCCCGCGATCGCGGTGTGGGCGGCGTCGCTGCCGGACGTGCGGGTGACGCCCTACCGCCTGCAGGCCGCGCGCCACGAGGGCGGCATCTCGGTGGGCGGCATGCCGGTGCCCGCCGAGGACGACGCCGTGGCCGTGCTGCTCGCGGACCCGTTCACCTTCCCGGCGCAGGGCTTCGTCGAACAGTCCGACGACGCGCTGGGCGGGCTCCCGCTCGTCGGCGGGCTGGCGACGGCGCCGGTGGGCACGACGGCGCTCGGGCCGTCGCGTCCCGCGCCGGGGGGCGCGCGGCTGTTCCTCGACGGCGAGGTGCACGAGCGCGGCGCCATCGGGGTGCTGCTCGGGGGCAAGGTCGGCGTCCGGACCCTGGTCAGCCAGGGCTGCCGCCCGATCGGCCCGACGATGACGGTGACCGCGGCCGAAGGTGCCGAGCTCCACGCGCTGGCCGGCGTCCCCGCCTACCGCAAGCTCGAGGAGATCCTGCGCGACCTCGACGACGCCGACCGCGACCTCGTGCTGCGCGGGCTGCACCTGGGCGTCGCGATGGACGAGTACGCCGACTCGCACGGCCGCGGCGACTTCCTCGTCCGCGGCGTCGTGGGCGCCGACGAGGACACCGGGGCGGTGACGGTCGGCGACGTCGTCGAGGTCGGGCGCACCGTGCGCTTCCACGTGCGCGACGCGACGACCGCCGGCGAGGACCTCGACGAGCTGATGGCCGCGTCGGTCGAGGACGGGCCGGTCGGCGGCGCGCTGCTGTTCACCTGCACCGGCCGGGGACGGGTCATGTTCGGCGAGCCGGACTCGCCGTCGGGCGGGGCGAGCCACGACGTCCGGGCGATCCGCCGCGGCCTCGCGCCCCGGGTGGCGGGGTTCTTCGCCGACGGCGAGATCGGTCCGGTCGCCTCGAAGAACCACGTGCACGGGTTCACCGCGTCGGTGCTGGCGTTCGACCCCTAGGAGCGCTGCGGGTGGATCGTCTCGCCCCGCGCGAGCATCGCGACGTACTCCTCGATCCGCCGCGCCCGCGTCTCCGCCCGCTTGAGCTGGCCGAGCCGGTGCGTGATCGCGTAGCGGTTCTGGCTGGTCAGGCGCTCGAACATGGCGGCAGCCTCCGGAGAAGCAGCCAGCGCGGCCGCCAGATCCTCGGGCACCACCGCCGTCGCCGGACCCGCATAGGCCGCCTCCCAACGACCGTCGGCCCGGGCGCGCTCCACCTCCGCGAGCCCCGCCGGCCGCATCCGGCCCTCGTCGGTCAGCCGCGCGACGTGCCCGACGTTGCGCACCGACCACGGGCTGCGGGCCCGCCGCGGGGTGTAGCGCTGGAACATCGTCAGCTCGTCCCGACGGCGGGCCTGCCCGTCGATCCAGCCGTGGCACAGGGCCTCGTCGAGCGCCTCGTCGTAGGTCAGCGTCGTGGGCGGCTCGGGAAGGGCCAGCGCCGCCTTCTTCGCCAGCACCAGCCACACGCCCGTCGGGTCGGCGTGGTTCTCGGCGAGCCACGCCCGCCACGCCGCCGCGTCGGCCACCAACAGCTCGGGCTGGTCGGCAGCCATCAGCTCAGATGCTCCAGCCGTGACGGGCTCGCCCCGTTGCGGTAGAGCCCCCGCTTCGCGATGTACTGCACGACGCCGTCGGGCACCAGGTACCAGACCGGCTCGCCCTTCTCGACGCGCGTCCGACAGTCGGTCGACGAGATCGCCATCGCCGGCACCTCGATGAGCGTGACCGCACCGCGCGGCAGGTGGTCGCTGACCAGGTCGAACCCGGGCCGCGTCACCCCGACGAAGTGCGCGATGTCGAACATCTCGTGCGCCCGGTGCCACGACAGGATCTGCTCGAGCGCGTCGGCGCCGGTGATGAAGTAGAGCTCGTCGTCGGGGAAGATCGCGGCGAGGTCGCGCAGGGTGTCGACGGTGTAGGTGGGGCCGTCGCGGTCGACGTCGACGCGGCTGACGGTGAAGCGCGGGTTCGACGCCGTCGCGACGACCGTCATGAGGTAGCGGTCCTCGGCCGCGGTGACGTCGCCCTTCGACTTCTGCCACGGCTGCCCGGTCGGGACGAACACGACCTCGTCGAGGGAGAACCGCAGCGCCGCCTCGCTGGCCGCGACCAGGTGGCCGTGGTGGATCGGGTCGAACGTCCCGCCCATGACCCCGATGCGCCTCATGAGGTCCACCTATACCGGCAGCAGCCCGCCGACGACCCCCGCCAGCTGGGCCGCCGTCCGGCACTCGTGCATCGGCATGATGCGGCCGTACTCGCGGGCCGCGGAGTCGCCGGTCCCCCACTGCTTCTCCGGCTCCGGGTTGAGCCAGTGCGCGTGGCGGGCGCGGGCCACCACGCCGGAGAGCACGCCCAGCGCCGGGTCCTGGTGGTTGGTGCGGGCGTCGCCGAGGACGAGCAGCGAGGTCCGGTCGGTCACCGCGTCCGGCCAGCGCTCGGCGAACCGGTCGAAGGCGCGGCCGTAGTCGGAGTGCCCGCTCCACGCGACCAGGCCCGGGCGGGAGTGCACCTCGGTGAGCACGTCGCCGAGGTCGGCGCCCGGGGTGAAGAGGTCGGTGACCTCGACGCAGCCGTCGACGAAGCAGAAGATCCGGATGCGGGAGAACTGCTCGCGCAGCGCCTGGACCAGCATCATCGTGAAGTGGCTGAACCCGGCCACCGAGCCGGACACGTCGCAGAGCAGCACCAGCTCCGGCCGTCCGGGACGCGGCCGCCGGTGGACGAGGTTCACCGGCACCCCGCCGGTGGACATCGAGCGGCGCAGCGTGCGCCGCATGTCGATGGCGCCACGGTGGGCCCGACGACGGCGGGCGGCCAGTCGGGTCGCGAGGTGACGGCCCAGCGGGGCGACCCGTCGTCGCAGGTCGGCGAGGGTGTCGGCGCCGGCGGAGAGGAAGTCGGTCTGCTCGGCCTGGCGGCGCACCCCGGTCCGGGCGGCGGCCTCCCGCCCGCGGATCTCCGAGCCGCGCCGGGCCGTCTCGGACTGCACCATGCGCCGGAACTCGGCGATGCGTGCCCGGGTCTGGCGCCGCGCGACCTCCTCGGCGAACGGGCTCTCGGCCTCCCCGCCCTCGCCGCGGCTGCGCAGGTCGGCGAGCACCCGCGCCAGCAGCGTCTCCGGTCGCACGCTGTTCAGCGCCTGGTAGGAGGAGAACCCCGACGGTGTGCCGGCCGCGCCGTCCTTCCCGGTGCCGGATCCACCCGCCCCGCTGCCGTTGCCGTTCCCGACGCTGATCGCGCCCAGCCCGTCGACGACGGCCCGGGCCAGCTCGGTGAGCGCGGCGGTGTCGCCGTCGGCGAGCAGCTGCGCGAGCAGATCCCGCAGCGCGTCCACGTCGACGGAGCCGTCCTCGGCGTAGGGCAGCGCCACCTCGCCGAGTGCCGCCCCCTGGCCCAGCGGGAACCACAGGTCGAACAGCGCGTCGAACGTCTGACGCTGCCCGGAGCGGCGCAGCAGCGCGGCGGCGAGCCCCTCGCGCAGCTGTTCGCGGCGCAGCAGGTCGAGCTCGGCCATCACCGCCGCGGCGTCGACGGTCTCACCCGGCCCGACGTCGACGTGGTGGCGGCGCAGCGCCTGCACGAAGTCGACGAGGTGGGCGGGGAGGCCCCTCGCGGGGGTGTCGGCCATCAGTTCAGCCGCAGTTCCGAGGACGCCTTGACCATGTCGGAGCGGTGCTTGAGGACGACGCCGAGGCTGGCCCGCACCGCGTCGTCGTCGAGGGTGTCGAGGCCGAGCGCGACCAGCGTGCGGGCCCAGTCGATCGTCTCCGAGACCGACGGCGCCTTGCGCAGGTCCAGCCCGCGCAGCACGCCGATGATGCGCACGAGCTGCTCGGCGAGCGCCTCCGGCAGCTGGGGGACGCGCGAGGCGACGATCCGGCGCTCGAGCTCGGCGTCCGGGAAGTCGAGGTGCAGGAACAGGCAGCGGCGCTTGAGGGCCTCGGAGAGCTCACGGGTGGCGTTGGAGGTCAGCAGCGTGAACGGGCGCTGCGAGGCGGTGATGGTGCCCAGCTCCGGGACGGTGACCTGGAAGTCGCCGAGCACCTCGAGCAGCAGTCCCTCCACCTCGACGTCGGCCTTGTCGGTCTCGTCGACCAGCAGCACCGTCGGCTCGGTGCGCCGGATCGCCGTGAGCAGCGGGCGGGTGAGCAGGAACTCCTCGGAGAAGACGTCGTCGCGGGTGGCGTCCCACTCCTCGCCCTGGCTGGCCTGGATGCGCAGCAGCTGCTTGGCGTGGTTCCACTCGTAGAGCGCCCGGGCCTCGTCGATGCCCTCGTAGCACTGCAGTCGGACCAGGCCGGCGCTGGTGGCCTCGGCGACCGCCCGCGCCAGCTCGGTCTTCCCGACGCCGGCCGGCCCCTCGACCAGCAGCGGCTTGCCCAGCCGGTCCGCGAGGAAGACCGTGGTCGCGACCGCGGTGGAGGCCAGGTAGCCGACGTCGGCGAGCCGGGTCACGACGTCGTCGACGGAGTCGAAGAGCGTCGTCCGTCCGCTCGAGTCGGTATCCACGAACCGCATCCTGCCCGCTGATCGTCCAGTTGTCCCGGCATGGCGCGCGTCTGCGACGTGCCACCGCTGACACCCGACGTCAGGATCGCGCCGCATTCGACACGACGACACGCCGGACGCCGACCTGACGGACGGCGCATCCTCGGGGAGATGACGACGACGGAAGCCTCGCAGCACCACCACGCCCACCGGCGCGACCACGACGCGCGCATCACCGTCCCCTGGCTCGGCACCATCGAGATGTCCCGCCCGGAGCTCGTCTACGTCGGCGGCATCGCCGCGCTGGGCGTGCTCGGGTTCCTGGACTGGCCGCTCGCGCTCGTCCTCGGCACCGGCCACCTCCTTGCCGCCGACCGCAGCAGCCGCCGGGCCCGCGAGCTCGGCGAGGCGATGGAGGAGGCGGAATAGTCACGCGCCTGCTGCTCGGCGTCGTCGTCGCGCTCGCGGTCACCGCGGGCCTGGTCTGGCGCCTCGACCTCGTCGGCGGTGACGCGATCGGCGCCGCCGACAACGCCGACGGCGCCCGGCTCTTCTGCGCGGTCGGGCTCACCCCCGACACCACCGACGGCCGCGCGTCCGGCCACGGCATCGTCGTCACCGAGTTCCGCACCGGCGGACCCGCCTGCCGGGTCCCCGCGCCGACGAGCTCGCCCGGGCTCGTCCTGGGCGCGACCGTCGCGCTCGCCCCGCTCCTCGACCGCACGCCCGCCGCCCCGGACGGCACCACCCGGTTCTCCCTCGAGTGGCTCGGGGCGGCGTACGCGGGCCTGTTCGGGCTCGGTGCCGGGGTCGCGGCCGCCGCGGCGGGGTCCCGACGACGGGTGCCGGCGGCGGCCCTCGTCGTCGTCGCGCCGCTCGCGCCGCTGCTGGTCGCGCCCTGGTGGTCGCGGTTCCTCGTGTCGACCTACGGCGAGCCCGCGGGTCTGCTCGGCGCCGCGTGGGTCGTCTGGGGGCTGCTGGCGGTCGCGGTCACCCGTCCCGACGAGCGCGGCGAGCGGATCACCGCCCTCGGCCTCGTCGTCGCGGGCGGGGTCGTCGCGGCGACCGCGAAGCCCGGGTTCCTGCCGGTCGGGCTGGCGGCCGTCGTGGCGTGCGCGCTCGTCACGGTGGGCTCGCGGGCGTGGCGGCGTCGGGTGCCGGGGCTCGTCGCGGCCGCCCTCGCCGTCGGGCTGGCCGCCGCGCCGGTGCTCGCGGGCATCCGCTACCAGGACGACCTCTACGTCGTCCCGAACACCCACGACCTGATCTTCACCGCGATCCTGCCGGAGTCCGGCCCGGCGGCGCTGGCCCCGCTCGGCCTGCCGCCCGCGGCCTGGCAGCACTCCGGCGAGCACTTCTATCTCGACCTCGGACGGGGCATCCCGGGATGGGACGCGACGGTCGGCACCCGTCCCGTCGAGACCCGCGCGGTCGCGCGGCGGTGGATCGCGGAGCACCCCGTGGTGCTCGCGCGGATGGTGCACCGGGGGCTGCTCGCGACGCTGCGCCCCGAGATCCCCTACCTGGTGTCGACGACGGCGGGCCCGCGCACCGTGAGCGGCACGCTGCCGGTGCCGGACGTCCCCGAGGGCGCCCAGCGGATGGGCGTGACGTTCGCCTACTTCGACCGGCTCCCGGGGCGGTGGGTGCCGCCGGCGGTCGTCGCGCTCGCCCTGCTCGCCGCGGCGGCGTCGGTCGTCGTCCCGCGGTTCGCCCGCCGGAGCACGACCGCGCTCGGGCTGCTGCGCGTCGCCGGGGTCCTGGCCGCGGCCGCCGTCGGGACGGTGCTGCTGGCGGTCCTCGGCGACGGCTACGTCGAGGTGGCCAAGCACGTGTGGCTCGCCTCGTACCTGCTGGTCGTCACGGTGATCGTGCTGGCCGGGAGCGCCGTCGTCGGGCTCAGCGCGGCAGGTGCTCCCACATGGTGGCCCGGAAGAGGTCGAGGAACCCCAGCCGCCGGTAGAGACCGTGGCCGTCGTCGCTGGCGATGAGCACCGCCGGCAGTTCGGGGGCGACGCCCACGACGGCGGCGGTGAGCGCCGCCCCGTAGCCGTGGCGGCGGGCGCCGGGCAGCGTCGCGACCCAGTCGACCTCGACGATCCCGTGGTTCACCGCCGAACCGGCCGTCGCCACCGGGACGCCGTCGACGTAGCCGACCCGCAGGTGCAGCACCGAGTCGGCGAGGGCGAGGTCGGCGATCGCGGGGACGCCGACCTCGGCGAGCCCGTACCCGGCGACGAGCACGGCCTGGAAGTCGGCGAGCGTCGCCGCGTCGTGCACGGCGCGGATCTCGAGGCCGGGCGGGGGCGGGGGTGTCCGCGCGGGCGCGCGCAGCATCAGCGGCGGGTGGCCGACCCGGACGAGGCCGTGCCGGCGCAGGTCGGGCGTGGGGAAGACCGACAGCACCACCCACCACCGGTGCGGCGGGTAGAAGGCGTCCGCCGCCGCGACCGTGTCCGGCCACTCGCCCTCGGCGAGCGGGCGGGTGAGGACGACGGCGTTGTCGTAGCCGAAGGGCGAGCCCAGATCGGCCATCCGCGCTCCCTCGACCCACTTCTGCCGTCCCCCGACGCGGGTGGCCATCGCGGTGATCCGGTCGGCGTAGGCCAGGACGAAGCGCCGGGTGATCGTGTCCCCGGCGGGCAGACCGGGCTCCCAGCCCGTCGTCAGGACCTCGGTGCGCATCCCGGAATGGTGCGACCTCGGTGAACTGGCTCACAAGCGCCCGGTCGGCCGCCGGATGGCGCGGACGCGCCCCACGCTGTCGGTGCCCTGTGCCACCGTGGTGGGCATGACGACGGTTGCCCCCGAACCGGCTGTGACCGACCTGCGGGCCGATGCGGAGGCCACCCTCCAGCGGCTCGCCGGCCCGGACGCGGTGCTGCGCGAGGACCAGTGGCGCGCGATCGAGGCGCTAGTGGCCCACGGGCGGCGGGCGCTCGTCGTGCAGCGCACCGGGTGGGGCAAGTCGGCGGTGTACTTCGTCGCCACCGCACTGCTGCGTGCCCGCGGCAAGGGCCCCACGGTGATCGTCAGCCCGCTGCTCGCGCTGATGCGCAACCAGATCGAGGCCGCCGGGCGCGCGGGCATCCACGCGGTGACCGTGAACTCCGCGAACACCGAGGGCTGGCAGGAGGTCTACGCGCAGGTCCGCTCCGGCGAGGTGGACGTCCTGCTGGTCAGTCCCGAGCGGCTGAACAACCCCGAGTTCCGGGACCAGGTGCTCCCCGAGCTCTCGCGGACCGCCGGGCTGCTCGTGGTCGACGAGGCGCACTGCATCTCGGACTGGGGGCACGACTTCCGGCCGGACTACCGCCGGCTGCGCACCCTGATCTCGGAGCTGCCCGACGGCGTGCCGGTGCTGGCCACCACGGCGACCGCGAACGACCGCGTGACCACCGACGTGGCCGACCAGCTGGGCGTCAGCACCTCGCACTCCGAGGCGCTGGTCCTGCGCGGCGAGCTCGACCGGGACTCGCTGCACCTGGGCGTGCTGTCGCTGCCGAAGGGCGCCGACCGCTTCGCCTGGCTCGCGCAGCACCTCGACGACCTCCCGGGCTCCGGGATCGTCTATACGCTCACCGTCTCGGCGGCCGACGAGCTCGCGGCGTTCCTGCGCGAGCGGGGGCACGCCGTCGCGTCCTACACCGGCAAGACCGACCCGGCCGAGCGCGAGCGGGCGGAGGACGACCTGCTGGCCAACCGGGTGAAGGCGCTCGTGGCGACGTCGGCGCTGGGCATGGGCTTCGACAAGCCGGACCTCGGGTTCGTCGTGCACCTGGGGGCGCCGCAGTCGCCGGTGGCCTACTACCAGCAGATCGGGCGTGCGGGCCGTGGCGTCCAGCGCGCCGAGGTGCTGCTGCTGCCCGGCCCGGAGGACCGCGACATCTGGGCCTACTTCGCCTCGCTCGCGTTCCCGGCCGAGCCGCAGGTGCGGGTCGCGCTGTCGGTGCTCGGTGACGCCGGGCGCCCGATGTCGACCGCCGCGCTCGAGCCGCGGGTGGAGCTCTCCCGCGGGCGGCTCGAGATGATGCTCAAGGTGCTCGACACCGACGGCGCGGTGCGTCGGGTGAAGGGCGGCTGGGAGTCGACCGGCGAGCCCTGGGAGTACGACGGGGCGCGCTACACCGGCCTGGCGAAGGCGCGGCGGGCCGAGCAGCAGGCGATGCTCGACTACATCGCCACCGACGGCTGCCGCATGGAGTTCCTGCGCCGCCAGCTCGACGACCCGGGCGCCGCGCCGTGCGGGCGCTGCGACAACTGCACCGGGCACCACCAGGACCCGACGGTCGGCGAGGACGTGCGGGTGCAGGCCCAGGAGGTGCTCGACCGGCCGGGCGTCCCGCTGGCCCCGCGCAAGCAGTGGCCCTCCGGGATGGATGCCCTCGACGTGCCGCTCAAGGGCAAGATCAAGCCCGAGGAGGCCGCCGAGGAGGGCCGGGCGATCGGCCGGCTGACCGACGTCGGGTGGGGGCCGCGGCTGCGCCCGTTGCTGCGCTCCGACGACCTCGTGCCCGACGCCGTGGTCGACGCCGCCGTCCAGGTCCTCAAGGGCTGGGACTGGGCCGAGCGTCCGTCCGGCGTGGTGTGGCTGCCCAGCCGGACGCGGCCGGCGCTGGTGGAGAGCTTCGCGCAGCGGATCGCGTCGATCGGGCGGCTGCCGCTGCTCGGTGCGCTCGCCGACTCCGCCGCGCCGCACTTCGTCGACCCCGAGGACGACTCCGAACCCGAGCAGCCGAACTCCGCGCAGCGCCTGGCCGAGGTGTACGGCCGGCTGTCCGTGCCGGCGTCGGTCACGCCCGACGGCCCGGTGCTGCTGGTCGACGACGCCACCGACTCCGGCTGGACGATGACGGTCGCCGCGATGCTGCTCCGTCGGGCAGGGGCGACCGCTGTGCTCCCGCTGACCCTCGCGACGACGAACTGAGGTACCGCCGGGGGTGTCAGTCGTCCGGGCGGAGGATGCCGCGCTGGTAGGCCTTCACGAGGGGTCGCGGGACGCGGATCTCGCGGCCGTTCACGGTGATCGGGACGAGGTCGGGCGCGGCGGCCTTCCACTGCGACCGGCGGGACCGGGTGTTCGCGCGCGACATCTTCCGCTTCGGGACAGCCATGTCGCAGATGATAACCGTTACCAATTAGAGGACCGCTCGGCCCTCGGTTGATCAGGAGCACACCGGGCAGGAGTCGATCATCCTGCGCGTGCGCTATGTGCTCCTGATCAAGGCCGGCCGCGAAACCCACCCGACGAGGGGTACACCGGGCAGGAGTCGATCATTCTGTGCGTGCGCTGCGTGCTCCTGATCAACGAACGCGTAGGCGCCAGAGCCGCACGCCCCCCGGACGCCGCCACGGAAGCGGACAACTGGACGTGGCCCGACCGACCGGAGAGAGTGACCGGGCACACCACCGACCGGGAAGGACCCCAGCGTGGACACCCGCGCCAACACCGTCGACGGCGTCCTGCGCCGCAGCGCGCGCCGCACGCCCGACCGCACCGCCCTGGTCTTCGCGGACCGCACCTGGACCTACCGCGAGCTGGACGAGGCGACGAGCCGGACGGCCGGCTGGCTGCGCGGGCTCGGCCTGGCGCAGGGCGACCGGGTGGCGACCTACGGCCGCAACTCCGACGCGTACGTCCTGAGCTTCCTCGGCGCGGCCCGCATCGGCGCGATCCACGTCCCGATCAACTACGCCCTCACCGGTGAGGAGCTCGCGTACCTGATCGACCAGTCGGGCAGCAAGGTGCTGGTCGTCGACCCCGCGCTCGCCGGCAACGTCGACGCCCTGGCCCGGCGCCCCGACCAGGTCGTCACCATGCGCGACGCCCCCGGCAGCCTGCTCGACGCCGCCCGCACCGGCGAGATCCCGGACCTGTCCGACATCACGGTCGCCGACACCGACCTGGTCCAGCTCCTCTACACCAGCGGCACCACGTCGAAGCCCAAGGGCGCGATGATGACCCACCGCGGGCTGGTGCACGAGTACGTCTCGGGCATCCACGCGCTCGGCATGAGCGAGGACGACGAGCCGCTGCACGCGATGCCGCTCTACCACTCGGCGGGCATGCAGCTGTTCATGCTCCCGTACCTGGCCGTGGGGGCGACGAACCACCTGATGGAGGCGCCCGACGTCCCCGAGGTGCTGCGCCGCGTCGAGGCCGACCGGATCGGGGCGATGTTCCTCGCACCGACCGTCTGGGTGCCGCTGGTCAACCACGCCGACTTCGCCACCCGCGACCTGTCCAGCCTGCGCAAGGCGTTCTACGGCGCGTCGATCATGCCCGGCCCGATCCTGGCGCGGCTGCGCGAGCACCTGCCCGCGCTCGGCGTCTACAACTGCTTCGGCCAGTCCGAGATCGGCCCGCTCGCCACCGTCCTGCAGCCCGAGGAGCACGACGAGCGCCCCGACTCGTGCGGGCGCCCCGTGCTCTTCGTCGAGCTGCGGGTGCTCGACGACGAGGGGAACGACGTCGAGCCGGGTGGTTCCGGCGAGGTCGTCTACCGCTCGCCGCAGCTCTGCGAGGGCTACTGGGACAAGCCCGAGGAGACCGCCGAGGCCTTCCGCGACGGCTGGTTCCACTCCGGAGACCTGGTGCGCCTCGACGAGCAGGGCTTCATCACGGTGGTCGACCGGATCAAGGACGTCATCAACACCGGCGGCATCCTGGTCGCCTCCCGCGAGGTGGAGGACGCGCTCTACACCCATCCCGCCGTCGCCGAGGTCGCCGTCATCGGCACGCCCGACGACCGCTGGATCGAGGCCGTGACGGCGTTCGTCGTGCTGCGCGACGACCAGGACGCCAGCGGGTTCGACACCGGCGAGCTGATCACCCACGCGAAGGGCAACCTGGCGAAGTACAAGGTCCCGAAGTCCGTGCACCTGATCGAGGAGCTGCCCCGCAACCAGTCGGGCAAGCTGCTCAAGCGGGTCCTGCGCGAGAAGATGTGAGCCCGTGACCGCCGCCGCGCCCACACCGTCCCGGGGGAACTGGTTCACCCGGGGCGGCTGGTGGTTCCTCGTGCACGTCGCGAGCCTCGGGATTCTCGCGGCGGTGCCGTTCACGGCCGCGGCGGTCCGGTCGCGTCGGATCGGTCACGCGATCACGGCCGCCGGCGTCCTGCTCGCGACGGTGCTGGCGTTCGTGCTCATCGGGACCTCCGAGCACGACGCGGCGGGCAAGGTCGTCGGGGCCCAGGGGAACATCGGCGGCACCCTGATCGTCGTGATCCTTCTCGGGGGACTCGTCGGGCTCATCGTCGAACGCCAGCAGATCTACGGCGCCGGAGCCCGGCCGGGCCCGACGACGGCCCAGCCCGCCGTCACGCGGGCCCTGGCCGCCCGCCACCGGCGCGAGGAGGCCCGGCGGCTCGTCGCGTCCGACCCGCTGCTGGCCCGCGAGCTCCGGATCGGCCGTCCCGACCTGCCCCGGGAGTACGACGACGGCGGGCTCGTCGACCTCAACTCCGCGCCCGCCCAGGTCCTGGCCTCGGTCTGCGGGCTCGAGCCGGTGCAGGCGGCGCGGATCGTGCAGGCGCGGCAGGCGGCGGGGCGGTTCGGCGCCGTCGACGACGTCTTCTCCTGGACCGACCTGCCCGTGGAGATCTGGGACCAGGTGCGGGACCGCGGCGTGGTCCTCTAGACCCGCCCACCATCGTCCGACACCCGCGGACGGCGTGTCGTGCTTGACGCGGATCTCAAGTCATGTGCTGGAGCAGGGACCCGGTCGCACGGGCCTCACACGACGGACGCTAGCGTCGCTGGATCGATCCGCTGACCTCGCTCCCCCGTTCGCGGCGCGGCGCCGCGCTCCGGGACCGCGTCAACACCGTGGTGGCAGGACTCCCCGGAGCACTCACCAACGCCGCCGGAGACCTGCGCGCGCTCGCGATCCCGCGCCGCGCCGCGGTCCCCGCCCTGGCCGGGGGACTCGCGGCCACCGTGACGGTCCTGGGCCTCGCGCTGCGGATCGGGCTCGTCCGACTTCCGCTGATCGGCGGCGGGCTCATCGGCGTCGGGGACAACGGCGACGCCTACCGCCTCTTCTGCACGGCGGGACTGACCCCGGACACGCCGAGCGGGTTCTCGCTCTGGCGCGGCGTCGTCGTGACCGCGTTCACCACCGGCGGGACGCCCTGCACCACCGCCCCGTCGTCGTCCGCGACCCTCCTCGGCCTCACCGTGCCGGCCGGCCCGGGGGTGTGGTCGCTCACGAGCTACGCGTGGCTGCTGGCTGGTGTCGCGGCGCTCGGGGTCGGGCTCGGCGCCGCGGCCCTCAGCACCGTCCGACCGGCCCGTGCCGCGCTGGTGCTGATCCCGCTCGTGCCGCTGCTCGTCGTCTCGTGGTGGACGCGCTTCCTCGTGTCGCTCTACGCGGAGCCCACTGCGCTGGTGGCGACGGTGTGGGTGCTGACCGGCCTGCTCGTCGTCGCCGGAAGCCGTCCCACGCACCGCGTGGTGAGGCTCGTCGCGCTCGGACTGCTCGCCGTCGGCGGCTTCGCCGCGGCCACCGCCAAGCCCGGGTTCGTGCCGATCGGCGGGGTCGCGGCGCTCTGCTGCGCACTGATGGTCCTGCGCTCACCGCACGCCCGGCCGAGCGTGAAGGTGCTCACCCGCCTCGCCGGGCCGCTGGTGGCGCTGGCCCTGCTGGTCGGCGCGGCCGGCCCGGTCGCCGCGGGCGTCGAGGGCCAGGACCACAGCTACGCCGCCGTGAACGCCCACAACCTGGTGTTCACCGCGCTCATGCCCGAGATCGGCCCGGGCACCGTCGCCTCCGCCGTCGGGCTGCCCCCGGGCGCCGCCCTGCACTCCGGCGAGGGGTTCTACGTGGCCATGGGCCTCGACGTCCCGGGATGGGCCACCGCGATCGGCGACCGTCCCGAGCAGGTGCAGTCCGAGGCCCACACGCTGCTGCTCCAGCACCCGGGCGCGCTCGTCAGCATGGTCGGCCACGGCCTGACCGCGACGATGCGCCCACAGCTGACCTACCTGCCCTCGGCGCCCCGCGGGACCGCCCCCGAGCACTTCGAGGGCCGCACGGTGTACCCGGAAGCCGGTCCGCAGACGGCCCTGCTGGACGGGTGGCTCGCGAACATCGGCGCCGGGTGGCTGCCGCTGGCCACGGTGCTGCTCGCCTTCGCGGCGGGCGCCGCGACCCTGATCCCCCGGGTGCGCCGGGCCGACCCCCTCACGGTCGGGCTGATCCGCGTCGCCGCCGGATCGGCGCTGCTGGGACTGGGCGTGGTCACGCTCGCGGTGCTCGGCGACGGCTACTACGAGCTGTCCAAGCACGTCTGGCTGGCGTCCTACCTGTTCGGCGTCACCGGCCTCACCGGGCTCGCGGCGGCCGTCGTCGGCGGGACCACACGGTTCCGCCGCACGATCCGCTGATCGGCCCGCCCGCCGCTAGCCCAGCCCGACCGCCGTCGACGCCGGCACCACCACGAACTGCCGCAGGCACAGGTCGGTGAAGACCACCGGGCCGCGCGGTCCGGGGACGTGGTCGACGTTGATGCCGGTCTCGGGCACCCGACGCAGCTTGAACCCGTCGAGCAGCCGCGTGGTCGCGTTCCAGAACGCCCCGGTCCCCGCGTAGGTGTCGAGGAAGGTCCGCGCGGCGGCCTCGTCGGCGGTCACGACGGTCGCCGCCAGGCCCGAGGTCTCGCGGTTCGCGATCGTCGCCGCGTCCGCCGGGCCGTCAGCGGGGGCCACCGTGACGGTCGCCTCGTGCCCGTCGTCGAGGGCCCACTCGTGGCCCAGCGCGTGCTCGTGGGGCGGCAGCGACGCGGTGATGCCGGCGTCGCGCAGCAGCTCGACGAGGATCGGGGTCACGGTGTCCCACTGCGGCCGGTCGACGAGCAGCAGGTTCAGCCGGTTGCAGACCCCGAGGCGGTCGACCGAGGACGTGACCAGTGTGGTCGTCAGCGCCGGATCGGCCGCGCGGTCGACGTAGAGCACCCCGCCGCCGTCAGCGTGCGCCAGCGTCCGCACCCCGTGCTGCGCCGCCTCGAGCCCCAGCGCCCGCGTGGTCTCGCCCGACCCCCGCAGGATCACCAGCCCGATCAGCCCCGGCCGCCGGACCAGTTCGACGGCGCACTCCCGGCGCGGGTCGCGCACCAGGGTCACCGCGTCCTCCGGCAGGCCGGCTGTCTCGAGAGCGGGGGCCACCACGTCGCTCATCAGCGCCGTCGCGGACGCGAGCGCGGCGCCGCCGGTCCGCAGGACGCCGGCGTTGCGCGACTTCACCAACTGGGACGCCACATCCACGACCACGTTCGGTCGCGCCTCGAAGTTCGCGCCGATGACGCCCACCGGGCGCCGCCGCTCGACCAGCCGCAGTCCGTCCGGCCGCTCCTCGATCACGGTGTCGCGCGGGGGCGTCGGGACCTCGGCCAGCTCACGGAGCGACTCCGCCATCGTCGCGAGCCGCTCCTCCCCCAGGCGCAGCCGATCGACGAGCGCCGCGGTCATCCCCGCCCCGGTCGCGGCGTCGACGTCGGCCTGGTTCGCGGTCGCCAGGCTCGGCGCCTTCGCGAGGAGGAGGTCGGCCATCGTCCGCAGCGCCGTCGCGATCCGCGCGTCCGTCGCGGCCGCCATCGCCGGGGCCGCGGCCGCCGCCCGCTCACCGCAGTCGGTCAGGATCTCGGCCGGGGTGGTCACCGCGGTGGTCATCGGTCCAGTATGCCGATGGCCGCCTCCGGGTTCCCGACGGCAGGTCGGGAGGCCAGCCGGTTGGGCCGACGCGCCGACGCGCCGACGCGGTGACGGCCCGCGCCGGGGCAACGCCCACCACTCCCCCGAGGCTAGGCAGTTGATGTTGCCGAGCGCGGCCCGATCCGCGCCGCGCTCGCCAAGATCAACTGCCTAGCGAGCGAGAGGGTCCACCCGTCGCCCGGCGGCGGCGATCACGCCGGGTCACGTTCGACGAAGGGCACACCACCCACGCCGGCCGCGCTGCGGGTGCCTCATGTACCCCTGATCACCGGTGCCCCGGCCCGCCCCGTCACCAGGGGCACGCCACGCACGCCCGACCCCAGCGACGGGTGCCTCACGTGCCCCTGATCAACCCGCCCCGCGCCGGCCCCCCGACGAGGGGCACACCGCGCATGCGCCGGCCGCGCTGCGTGTGCCTCATGTACCCCTGATCACCGGGACGCGGCAGCCGGAGACGCCTCCGCACCACCCCGCACCGGGACGAGGTCGTCGGCATGCACCACTTCCCGACGGTGCTCCGGCGCGAGATCCCGCGTCTTGCGGCCGACCAGCTCGGGCATCTCCTCGGCGTCGAACGCGACCACCCCGCGGGCGACGGTCTCCCCGTGCGGCCCGACCAGATCCACCACGTCGCCGGCCTCGAAGTCGCCGTCGGACCCGGTGATGCCCGCCGCGAGCAGCGAACGCCGCTTCGCCGCCGGGCCTGACGTCACCGCCCGCACCGCCCCGTCGTCGAGATGCAGCCGCCCACGCGAGCCGGCCATGTGCCGCAGCCAGAAGCGGCGCGCCGAGAGTCGCGGGCCGGTCGGGGCGAACACCGTCCCGGCCTCGGCCCCGTCCAGCGCCGTCGCCGCAGCAGAAGCCCCAGCGACGAGCACCGGCACCCCCGCACCCGAGGCGAGGTCCGCCGCCGCCAGCTTCGAGGCCATCCCCCCGGTGCCGACCGTCGCCGCGCCGGGCTTCGCGACCCGGACCCGGTCGAGGTCGGCGACCCCGTGGACCTCGTCGAGCATCGAGGCCCCCGGGGCGCGCGGGTCGTCGTCGTAGACGCCCTCGACGTCGGAGAGCAGCACGAGCGCGTCGGCGCCGACGATGTGGGCGACCAGAGCGGCCAGCCGGTCGTTGTCGCCGAACCGGATCTCGTCGGTGGCGGTGGTGTCGTTCTCGTTGACCACCGGGACGACGCCGAGCCCCAGCAGGCGCTCGAACGTGCGCTGGGCGTTGCGGTACGGGGCGCGGCGGACGACGTCATGGCTGGTCAGCAGCACCTGGCCGACGACGCGGTCGTGGCGGGCGAAGGCGTCGGCGTAGGCGCGCGTGAGGTGCAGCTGCCCGACCGACGCCGCCGCCTGCTGGCTCGCGAGGTCGCGGGGACGTCGCGCCAACCCCAGCGGGGCGAGCCCCGCCGCGATGGCCCCCGAGGACACGAGGACCACCTGGGTCCCGGCCGTGACACGCGCGGCGACCGCCTCCACGAGGGCGTCGAGCCGGGAGACGTCGAGCCCGCCGGAGACGCTCGTGAGCGACGAGGACCCGACCTTGACCACCAGCCGTCGCGCCCCGGCGACGACCTCGCGGGCGGTCACTCCGGCTCCTCGGAGTCCCACACCTCGTCGTCGTAGGGGTCGCCGCCGTCCACCCAGCTCGGGACGCCGAGCTCGGCGTCGTCGCGGTGCCGGCGGCGCTCGGACCGGGCGGCCTTGCGTTCGGAGGCCGAGAGCCGCTCGGCGTAGTCGGCGTTCTCGACGCGCGGGTCGGTACCGCGGCCGGTCGCGGGCGGGCCACCGCCGAGAGCGGCGACCCCGGCCGGCGTCGAGGGCTCCCAGTCGAAGGTGTGCACGCCGATGGTGACCATGTCGCCGGGGCGCGCTCCCGCCTCGGCGAGGGCCTCCTCGACGCCGAGCCGCGCGAGCCGGTCGGCGAGGTAGCCGATGGCCTCGTCGTTGGCGAAGTCGGTCTGGCGCACCCAGCGCTCGGGCTTGTCGCCGCGGACGCGCCAGGCGGGACCGGCGGTCGGGTCGAGGTCGTCGCCGGTGTCGGGCTCGACGGTGAAGCCGGAGTCGTCGACGGCGGTCGGGCGCAGCACCACCCGCGGGGACTCCGCGTGGACCACGCTGGCGCGGGCCTCGTCGACGGCGCTCGCCATGAGGAAGGTCAGGTCCCGCAGGCCGGTGTGGGCCGCCGTCGAGATCTCCACGACCGGCCAGCCGAACTCGGAGACCTCGTCGCGGACGAGCTCCGCGAGGTCGGCCGCGTCCGGGACGTCGACCTTGTTGAGGGCGACGATCCGGGGACGCTCGCTCATGTCGGTGCCGAGCGCGGGGGTGTAGGCGGCGAGCTCGTGCTCGAGGGCGCGGATGTCGGAGACCGGGTCGCGGTCGGTCTCGAAGGTGGCGCAGTCGACGACGTGCACGAGCACCGAGCAGCGCTCGATGTGGCGCAGGAAGTCCAGGCCGAGGCCCTTGCCGCCCGAGGCGCCCGGGATGAGCCCGGGGACGTCGGCGACGGTGAACGTCGTCTCGCCGGCGCTGACGACCCCGAGGTGCGGGGTGAGCGTCGTGAAGGGGTAGTCGGCGATCTTCGGCTTCGCGGCCGACAGCGCGCTGACCAGCGACGACTTGCCGGCGCTGGGGAACCCGAGCAGCCCGACGTCGGCCATCGAGCGCAGCTCGAGCACGAGGTCGCGGCTGTCCCCCGGCTCGCCGAGCAGGGAGAAGCCGGGCGCCTTGCGGGCGGGGCTCGCGAGGGCGGCGTTGCCGAGCCCTCCGCGCCCGCCGCGGGCCGCGACGAAGCGGGCCCCGGGACCGGTGAGATCGCCCAGCACCTCGGGGACCTCGTCGTCGGACATGACGACGGTGCCCTCCGGGACGGCGAGCTCGACGTCGTCGGCGTTCGCGCCGTTGCGGAAGCTCCCCTGCCCGGGACGGCCGTTGCCGGCGACGGCGTGCGGGCGGTGGTGGAAGTCCAGCAGCGTGTGCACGCCGGGGTCGGCGACGAGGACGACGTCTCCCCCGCGACCGCCGTTGCCGCCGTCGGGCCCGCCGAGTGGGACGAACTTCTCCCGGCGCACCGAGGTGCACCCGTGACCACCCGCGCCCGCGGTCACGTGCAGGGTCACGCGGTCGACGAACCGCGCCATGAGTCAATCCTTTCCGCGAACACAGTCTTCCCGAGAGAGACGACGAGGGGCGGACCCGTTCGGGCCCGCCCCTCGCCGGTGTGACTGGTGTTCGTGCGCAGCTCAGGCCGAGGCGGTCTCCTCGACCGGCACGATGTTGACGTTCTTGCGGCCGGCCTTGTGGCCGAACTCGACCGCGCCGGCGACCAGCGCGAACAGCGTGTCGTCCCCGCCGCGGCCGACGCCGACGCCCGGGTGGAACTTGGTGCCACGCTGGCGGATCAGGATCTCGCCGGCCTTGACGACCTGACCGCCGTAGCGCTTGACCCCGAGCCGCTGGGCGTTCGAGTCGCGACCGTTGCGGGAGCTGGACGCACCCTTCTTGTGAGCCATGGTGTGTCGCTCCCCTTACTTCGAGATGCCGGTGATCTCGACCTGGCTGTAGCGCTGGCGGTGGCCGATGCGCCGCTTGTAACCGGTCTTGTTCTTGTACTTCATCATCTTGATCTTCGGGCCCTTGTTCTCCCCGAGGACATTGCCGGTGATGGACACCTTGGCGAGGTCACTCGCGGAGGAGAGGACGGTGGACCCGTCGACGACGAGCACGGGCTGGAGGTCGACCGAGTCGCCGTCCAGAAGCTCCACGTCGACGACGTCGCCGACCGCGACCTTGTACTGCTTGCCGCCGGTCTTCACGATCGCGTACATCTCGGACGCAGGCTCCTGTCGTGCTGGACGTCTGTCTGGTTCTCGGGAGCGCTGTTCCCGCTGGTCGGCGGGCGCCTCACCGGACGCACGGGTCCTTCGACCCCTGCGCTGCTACGACCACGATACCCGCCGGGTCCGACAGGTCCGGGGTCGGGGTGCTCACGTGCCGCCGACGGCCACCGGGGGCCCGGCCGGACGCGAGGCCGCCCGACGCCGACGCCGGCCACCGGGGGCCGTGTCCTCCTCGGCCGCCGCCGTCTCCGGCTGGTCGGGCTCGTCGCTGACGGGCGCCGGAGCGGCCTCGGTGGTCGCGACGGCGGGCGCCTCGGTCGAGGGGTCCTCCGTTGCCTCGGGGGCCGTCGTGGCGGCCTCCGTCGCCGGTGCCGTCGTGGCCTCCTCCGTCGCCGGCGCCGCGGTGTCCTCGGCGGCCGCCTCCGGCGGCGTCCCGACGGCGGGTGCCTCCGGCTGGTCCGGCTCGTCCCCGGCCGGCGCCGGCTCGACGGCCTCGGTCTCGCTCTCGGTGCTGCCGCCCTCGGCGGTGCCCGTCTCCGCGGCCTCGCTGTCGGCGGCCTCGCTCTCGGCGGCGCCGCTCTCGGACGTGCCGCTCTCAACGGATCCGCTCTCGGACGTGCCGGTGCTCTCGTCGGCCAGGTCGGCCTCGAGCGCCACCTCGGGCTCGTCCGCCGCGTCGACCCCGGAACCCGAGCGCCGCGCGCCCGCCACGTCGGCGGGGCTCGGCACGTGACCCGAGGCGCCGTTGGTGTCCTCGCCGCCCGTCGTGGCGCTCGCGGCCACCGTCGTCGGCGACCCGCCGTCGGACTGCGCCCCGCGCCGGCCGCGGCCCCGCCGCCGGCCGGAGCCCGAGGACCCGTTCTGGCCGGACCCGTCGCCGCCGCTCTGGCCCTGCTCCCCCGACGACGAGCCGGAGGAGGACGAGGACGACGCCCCCGAGCTGGACGACCCCGAGTTCGACGTCCCGGACGAGCCGTTCTGCCCCGACCGGCCACCACCGTGGTCGTGCCCGTTCCCGTTCGTGACCGGCTCGCTGTGGACGATCACGCCGCGGCCCTTGCAGTGCTCGCAGGGCGTCGAGAACTCGTCGAGCAGGCCCTGCCCCACCCGCTTGCGGGTCATCTGCACCAGGCCGAGCGAGGTGACCTCGGCTACCTGGTGACGGGTGCGGTCGCGCCCGAGGCACTCGGTCAGCCGGCGCAGCACCAGGTCGCGGTTGGACTCCAGGACCATGTCGATGAAGTCGATGACGATCATGCCGCCGATGTCGCGCAGCCGGAGCTGGCGCACGACCTCCTCGGCGGCCTCGAGGTTGTTGCGGGTCACCGTCTCCTCGAGGTTGCCCCCGGAGCCGGTGAACTTGCCGGTGTTGACGTCGACGACGGTCATCGCCTCGGTGCGGTCGATCACCAGCGTGCCGCCGGAGGGCAGCCAGACCTTGCGGTCGAGCGCCTTCACCAACTGCTCGTCGATCCGGTACGCACTGAAGACGTCCTCCGGCCCGATGTGGCGCGAGAGCCGGGGGGTCAGCTCCGGCGCGACGTGGGAGATGTAGCCCTCGAGGGTCTCCCACGCCTGCTCGCCGGAGATCACGAGCGAGGAGAAGTCCTCGTTGAACATGTCGCGCACGACCCGGATGAGCAGGTCGGGCTCCTCGTGCACCAGGGTCGGCGCCTTGGAGCCGCCCTTGCCCTTCCCCTTGCCCTCCGCGGCCTCGCGCCCGGTGCGCTCGATGACCTCCCACTGGGCGGCCAGGCGCCGCACGTCGCGGTCGAGCTCCTCCTCGTCGACGCCCTCGGCGGCGGTCCGGATGATCACGCCGGCCTCGGACGGGACGATCCGCTTGAGGATCTCCTTGAGGCGCTTGCGCTCCGGCTCGGGCAGCTTGCGGCTGATGCCGGTCGCGCCGCCGCCGGGCACGTAGACGAGGAAGCGTCCGGGGAGGCTGATCTGCGTGGTCAGCCGGGCGCCCTTGTGCCCGACCGGGTCCTTGGTGACCTGTACCAGCACGCTGTCGCCGGAGGAGAGCGCCTGCTCGATCTTGCGCTGCTTGCCCTCGAGGCCGGACGCGTCCCAGTTCACCTCGCCGGCGTAGAGCACCGCGTTGCGACCGCGGCCGATGTCGACGAACGCCGCCTCCATCGACGGCAGCACGTTCTGCACCCGGCCGAGGTAGACGTTGCCGACCATCGAGTTCTGGCCGCTGCTGGCGACGAAGTGCTCGACGAGCACCCCGTCCTCGAGCACGCCGATCTGGTTGCGGTCGGCCTGCTGGCGCACGACCATCGTCCGCTCGACGGCCTCGCGCCGTGCCAGGAACTCCGACTCGGACAGGATCGACGGACGACGCCGGCCCTGCTCGCGCCCGTCGCGGCGGCGCTGGCGCTTGGCCTCGAGACGCGTCGAGCCCTTGACGCCCTTGACCTCGTCGTCGCTGGAGCGCTTCTTCTCGTTCTGGTCCTTCTCGCGGACGTGGGTGACGGTGTTCGGCGGGTCGTCGTTCCCGGAGCCGTCGCCGGACCCGGAGTCGTCGTTCCCCCGGCGCCGACGACGCCGGCGCCGGCGAGACGAGCCGGAGCTCCCCTCCGCGGAGTCGTCACCCTCGTCCGACGAGTCGCCGCCGTCGGAATCGTCCGACTCGGTGTCGTCGCCCTCGCTGTCCGAGGACTCGCCGTCGGCGCCCTCGCCCGAGTCCTCACCGGACTCGTCGTCGGCACCGCCCCGGCCCCGGCCACGCCCCCGGCGCCCACGACGACGACGGCGGCGACCGGCCTCGTCGTCGGCGTCCCCGTCGCCGCCGGTCGCGGCGTCCGACGAGGTGTCCTCGGCGTCGTCGGAGTCCGTCGTGCTCTCGGAGTCGTCGGACTCGTCCGCGCCCTGGGCGGCGGGCCCGGTGCTCTCGTCCGGGGTCACGACCCCGGTGGACCGGCTTCCCCGACGACGACGGCGTCCGCCGGACTCGCCGTCGGTCGTCTCGGGCGACAGGAACAGCGCGGCGGGCGCGGCGGGGCGGGTGCCGATCGCGCCGGTGACCTCGGGCTCGGCGTCGCCGCCGAGCGCGGCCGGTGCGGCTGCCGCCCCGACGGCCGCGGGCGACTCCGGCGGGGGCTCGGGCAGCGCGTCGTCGGGGTCGCCCGGCGGGGAGTCCATGGGCTCTGCGGCGGCCGGCTCCTCGGCGGGCTTCTCCGAGGGGAAGAGGTGCTCGACGACCTGGGACACGGTCGCCCGGTCGACGCTCGACTGGGCGCTGCGCGCCGCCACGTCGAGTCGCGCGAGCACCGCCAGCACTTCGCGGCTGGAGGACCCGACCAGACGGGCCAGCGCGTGCACCCGGAGCTTCTCGGGCAGCGCCGCCAGCACGGAGTCGTCGGGGCGACCCTCTGACGGTGATGACGATGAGGCGGGGAGGGCCTCGTTCTCGGACATGCAACTCCTTCGGCCCCCGGGCGCGACCTCTACGGTCGCGGCCACACGAGGGCATCGCGTGGTCTCGCCGAGCAGCCACCGGGATGGCCACCGAAACATCGGGCGCTCGGCGTTCGCGCGGCGGGGACCCGGTCGGGACCCGCGCCGCCCTAGTCCGGGCGGTCCTCGCCGGCGTGCCGCGCGGGGACGGTTTCGCGACCGGTCGTCGCGCGGTCCGCCTCGAGCGGGTCGAGCAACTCTCCGCTCCCGCCGAGCCGGCCCTGCTCCATCCGCGTCGCGGTGACGGGGACGGGCGGCTCCAGCCCGGCGACGCTGCGCAGCGCGCTCACCACGTCGTCGGGTCGTACAGCCGGCGTGGTGTGCCGTACGACCGCCGTCAGTGTCCCACACCCTGCGCGCTGCGCACGTGCACGGCGGTCGGAGACCTCGCCCGTGGCGTCCCCGGTGTCGTCACCGGCCGGTCGCGGGCCGTCTCCCGGGGCGTCATCTCCTGCTCGTCCATCGTTCGGGTGACACTCGCCGGGCGTGTCCGTGACGGCGTTCACACCTTCGACCGTGAGATCAACGAGCGCCGCCCGGACGTCGAGGGTCCGCGGGCCGTTCTTGGTCATCCGCTCGACCTCGACGACCTCGGTCGCCTCGAGGGCCGCGACGGCCTCAGCGAGCTGCTGCGGGTCCACCCCGGGCATCGCGATGCGCCAGACGGACGCGTCGATCCGGTCGGCGAGGGCACCCGGCCCGGCCCGTACGACGTCGATCACCGAGAGCCCCTCGGGCAGCACCGCGTCGACCTCACGGGCCACGACGGCGGGGTCGAGGTCGACCGTGAGCCCGATCTCCACGAACTCCGCCTCGCTGGCCGCCCCGGTCGGCGCCGCGCCGAGCCAGGACAGCCGCGGGTGCGGGCTGAAGCCGTGCGACAACGAGACCGGCACCCCCGCACGGCGCAGCGCCCACTCCATCGCCCGGGCCACGTCGCGGTGCGAGCTGAACCGCGCGCGGCCCCGCTTCGCGAACCGCATCCGGACCTTGGCGACGGTCGGCGCCGACGGGTGCGCCGCCGTTCCCTGGCGGCTCACGGGGCCAGCGCCGGGTTGTGGACCGGCGTCGAGGTGCGGTTCTCGACCGGGGTCAGCGGCAGCATCCGCCCGCCGTCGACCATCGCGCCCGCCGTCGGGCCCATCTGGATCTCGGTGCCCATCTGCGGGCACACGCCGCAGTCGAAGCACGGCGTCCAGCGGCAGTCGTCCTGCTCCCGGGAGTCGAGCGCGTCCTGCCAGTCGTCCCAGAGCCAGCCGCGGTCCAGGCCGGAGTCCAGGTGGTCCCAGGGCAGGATCTCGTCGCCGTCGCGCTCGCGGGTGGTGAACCAGGCGAGGTCCACCCCCTGACGCGGCAGCTCGCGGGCGGCGGCCGTCTCCCACCGCTCGTACGAGAAGTACTCGCTCCAGCCGTCGAAGTGCCCGCCGTCGCGCCAGACCGCCTCGATCACCGACCCGACGCGGCGGTCGCCCCGGCTCAGCAGTCCTTCGATGAGCGAGGGCTGCCCGTCGTGGTAGCGCAGGCCGACGTTGCGGCCGAGCGAGCGATCGGAGTTGATCGCCTCGCGGAGCTGGCGCAGTCGGGAGTCGACGACCTCGGGGGAGGTCTGCGCCGCCCACTGGAACGGCGTGTGGGGCTTCGGGACGAACGCGCCGATCGACACCGTCGCCCGGACGTCGCCCCGCCCGGCGGCCTTGCGCCCGGCGCGGACGACCTCGTGGGCCATCGTCGCGATCTGCAGCACGTCCTCGTCGGTCTCCGTGGGGAGCCCGCACATGAAGTACAGCTTCACCTGCCGCCAGCCGTGCTCGTAGGCCGTCGACACGGTCCGGATGAGCTCCTCCTCGGAGACCATCTTGTTGATCACGCGCCGCAGCCGCTCGGAGCCGCCCTCGGGGGCGAACGTCAGGCCCGACCGGCGCCCGGAGCGGGTGAGCTCCTCAGCGAGGTCGACGTTGAACGCGTCGACGCGGGTCGAGGGCAGCGAGAGCCCGGTGCCGGTGCCCTCGTAGCGGTCGGCCAGGCCCTTGGCGATGTCGCCGATCTCGGAGTGGTCGGCGCTCGACAGCGACAGGAGACCGACCTCGGAGTACCCCGAGGCCTCCAGCCCCTGCTCGACCATCTCGCTGACGCCCCGCTTCGAGCGCTCCCGCACCGGACGGGTGATCATGCCGGCCTGGCAGAAGCGGCACCCGCGCGTGCACCCGCGGAAGATCTCGACACTCATCCGCTCGTGCACCGTCTCGGCCATCGGGACGAGCGGCTGCTTCGGGTAGGGCCAGTCGTCGAGGTCCGACGTGGTGCGCTTGTGCACCCGCTCCGGGGCGGCGTCGCTGGTCGGGCGCACCGCCGCGATCGCCCCGTCGTCGCCGTAGGTGACCTCGTAGAGGCCCGGTACGTAGACCCCGGGCACCCCGGCGAGGCGCTCGAGCGTCTCCTGCCGGCCGAGACCTTCCGCCTTGGCGGCCTTGACGACGTCGGTGATCTCGCCGACGACCTCCTCGCCGTCGCCGAGCGCCACGATGTCGACGAAGTCCGCGATCGGCTCCGGGTTGAACGCCGCATGGCCGCCGGCCAGGACGAGTGGGTGCTCGATCGTGCGATCGGCGGCGTGCAGCGGGACCCCGGCGAGATCGAGGACCTCGAGCAGGTTGGTGTAGCCGAGCTCGGTGGCGAAGGAGACGCCGAGGACGTCGAACGCGGCCACCGGGCGGTGCGCGTCGACGGTGAACTGCGGGACCCCGTGCTCGCGCATCAGCGCGGCGAGGTCCGGCCAGACGGCGTAGGTGCGCTCGGCGAGGGCGTCAGCGCGCTCGTTGAGGACCTCGTAGAGGATCATGAGGCCCTGGTTGGGCAGGCCGACCTCGTAGGCGTCCGGGTAGCACAGGGCCCAGTGGACCTCGGCGTCCTCCCAGGGCGTCACCGTCGCGTTGCGCTCGCCGCCCACGTACTGCACGGGCTTGCGGACCCGCGGCAGCAGGGGTTCGAGGCGTTCGTAGAGCGACTCCGGGGACATAGCTCTCCAGGGTAAGGGGGCTTCGTGAACCGATCCGGCGCCCCGGCCGAACGGGCCCACCGTGGAGCGCTTCGTCGACGCCGGGAACCTCTCGCTGTGCACGACGACGACCGGTGACCCGGCCGACCCGGCGGTCCTGCTGATCATGGGGCTCGGGCTGAGCTACGACTGGTGGCGGGACGACTTCTGCGACGCGCTCGCCGCCCGCGGCCTGCAGGTCATCCGGTTCGACAACCGCGACGTCGGCCGCTCGACCCACCTCTGGGGGCCCGGCATCTCGTCGTGGGGCTTCCTGACGCGGCAGGCCCGCCCGGCGTACACCCTCGGCGACATGGCGGACGACGCCGCGGCGGTGATCGGCGCTCTCGCTCCGGCCGGCGCCCACGTCGTCGGGGCCTCGCTCGGGGCGATGGTGGCCCAGGAGGTCGCGATCCGGCACCCGGAGCGCACCCTCTCGCTCACCTCGATCATGGGACGGCCCGGCGACCGCCGCACCGGGAAGGTGTCCTGGCGCCGCGTGCCGGACTTCCTCCGCCCGCCCGCGGCCGACCCGGTCGAGGGCATGGTCCGCGCGTTCCGCCGCATCGGGTCGACCTACCGGACCCCCGAGGACGACGACGACGTCCGCGTCACCATGCGCCGCGCCGCCGGCCGGGAGGCGACGGTGCCGCACGACGGCCAGGGCAGCGGCCGCCAGCTCGCCGCGTGCGTGGCCGAGCGCGACCGCACCGAGGACCTCCGGCGCCTGACGACGCCCGCGCTCGTCGTCCACGGTGACGTCGACGCCGTCATCCAGCCCTCCGGGGGCCGGGCGACCGCGGCCGCCATCCCCGGAGCCGAACTGCTCGAGCTGCCGGGGATGGGCCACGACCTCGCCCGCTCGACCTGGCCCGCCGTCATCGACGGGATCGAGCGGACGGTGCGGGTCAGCCGAACCAGAGCTTGATCTCGCGCTCGGCCGACTCCGGCGAGTCCGAGCCGTGCACGATGTTCGACCCGGTCTCCAGCGCCAGGTCGCCCCGCAGCGAGCCGGGGACGGCCTTCTCGACCGGGTCGGTGCCGCCGGCGATCTGACGGAACGCCGCGATCGCCCGCGGCCCCTCCACCACCAGGGCCGCGACCGGCCCGGAGGTGATGAACTCGATCAGCTCCCCGAAGAACGGGCGCTCGGCGTGCTCGGCGTAGTGCTGCTCGGCGACGGAGCGCTCGACGTTCTTGAGCTCCAGCGCCGCCAGTCGCAGCCCCTTGCGCTCGATGCGCGAGATGACCTCACCGACCAGGCCACGCTGCACGCCGTCGGGCTTCACCAGCACCAGGGTGCGCTCGTCGGACACGGCGCTCCTCTCCTTCGATCTCCACGATTCAGGCCGGGACGAGCCTACTGAGACCTCCGTCGCACTCCCCGTCCGGGCCGGGTGGACGCGGCTGTTTCCCGATCAGCGGCCCGTGGAGCCACGGCGGCGGATGCCACCGCTCGAGGCTCCGGAGGAGCCGGCAGGCGAGCGAGTCGAGGACGGCGTCGAGGACCCGGTGGATTTCCAGAACCTCCCATCCGACGGCCTCCGCCGCTGCGGCCGCCGACGGTTGCCCGGACACCGCTGTCCGCCGCTCCGGCCAGGCGAGCGACAGCCGCGCCACCTCGCGGCGGTCCCGGTCCAGGAGGCGCTGGTCGACCTCCGGACGCGGGAGACCCCGGGCCCGCAACGCCACCCGGAGCCGGGAGTCCCGGGCCGACGAGCTGCGTGGGTCGGCCCAGTCCAGGACACCGGCCACCAGGCGCGCGTCGCGGTCACCCCGGTGCGCCGTGGCCACCGCTCGGACGTTGTCGAGCGTGAGGTCTGTTCGGGCGCAGAGGACGTCCAGCAGCACGACGGCGTCGCCTCGCGGCAGCCACCGGGCCAGGTCATAGGCCGTGCGCGCCGGTGTCGTCACGCGGACACCGTCGACGAGGGTGACCTCTTCCGTCGGTAGCTGACGCCGACGCAGTCGGAGTCCGGGGCGTGCCCGGACCCCCGTCACCGCGACGTCGAGGTCCACGGTCACGTCCAGCGGGCCCAGGTCGGCCCCGAACAGCGCCGCGGCCGCGACCCCGGCGACCATCCCTCCCGGGTGCAGCAACGCGGCCCCGGCGGCCCTCACCGCCATCGTCACCGGGACCTCGCGAGCGACGGAGACGCCGGGGAACAGCGGCCGGGTCGTGCCGTCCATGAGGTCATGGCGGGTCAGCCGACCACAGGCGATGGCGTCGGCGTGTCGGAACGGGCGTCGGAGGTCCACGGGGTTTCGACGCCGTCCGGACGATTCCGGTTCCGCCGCGGGCCGTTCACCTTGTCCGCGCTAGTCAGTTGATCACGCCCAGCGGTGCGCCCGGACCTGCACCACTCAGCATGATCAACTGACTAGCGTCGCAGGGATCGAGTGCCCCGGCGGCCGGGATCGACCGACCGCGCGGCCAGGCACGACAGAAAGTCCGGGCCGGCCCGCCCGGGTCCTCAGTCCACCGGCCAGGCCGCCTGGCGGCGGATCACCTCGCGGCGCATCCAGAGCATGAGCACCCACACCAGGCAGAAGACCAGCCCCATCAGACCCAACGAGGCCGAGAGCACGAACCCCAGCAGCATCAGGACCTGCAGCCCGACCGCGAACGCCAGTCCCCACGGCCGCAGGATCACGACGCAGCCGACGATCATCCCGACCGTCAGCACCAGCACCAGGGTCAGCTTGGCCGGCGTGATCCCGCCCTCGACGTAGGACATCACGGGCAGCACCAGCGGCACTGCGATCGCCTCGAGCACCAGGCAGGCGCTGGCCGGCCCGCGGAAGGCCCGGCGCGCGTCCGGCGGGCGGGCCGCGGCGACGTCCTGCTGCTCGCTCATGACGGCTCACGCCCCAGCAGGGTGCGGGCCTCGCCCGCGGCGACGACGGATCCGATGACGAGCACCCCGCCGCCGGAGACCGGCTCGTCGTCGTCGGAGGTCTCCTCGGCCATGCCGATCGCGGTCTCGAGGGCCGCGTCCATGCGGGTCTCGACGACGACCCGCTCGGCGCCGAAGCGTCCGACGGCGAGCCCGCCGAGCTCGTCGGGGTCGAGGGCGCGCGGCGAGGACATGCCGGTCACGACGATCTCGTCGAGCACCGGCTCCAGGGCGGCGAGGATCCCGTCGGCGTCCTTGTCGCCCATGATCGCGACGACGCCGACGAGCTTGCGGAAGGAGAACTCCGCCCGCACCGCGGCGGCCGCGGCGGCGGCGCCGTGCGGGTTGTGCGCGGCGTCGACGACGACGGTGGGCGCCGAGCGCAGCCGTTCCATCCGGCCGGGCACGCGCACCGCGGCGAAGGCCTCGCGGACGGCGTCGATGTCGAGCCGCCGCGACGCACCGGCGCCGAAGAACGCCTCGACCGCGGCGAGCGCGAGCGCGGCGTTGCCGGCCTGGTGCTCGCCGAAGAGCGGGAGGTAGATGTCGTCGTACTCGCCGCCGAGCCCCTGCAGGCGCAGCTGCTGACCACCGACGGCCACCGAGCGCTCGAGCACCCCGAACTCGACACCGGCCCGGGCCACCTCGGCGTCGACCTCGACGGCCCGCTCCAGCAACACCTGGGCCACCTCGGGGGTCTGCTGGGCGAGCAGCGCGACCGAGCCGGGCTTGATGATCCCGGCCTTCTCCTTCGCGATGCCCTCGATGTCCGAGCCCAGGTAGTCCATGTGGTCGAGCCCGATCGGCGTGATCGCGGCGACCGTGGCGTCGGCGACGTTGGTCGCGTCCCAGGACCCGCCGAGCCCGGTCTCGAGGACCGCGACGTCGACCGGGGCGTCGGCGAAGGCCGCGAACGCCATCGCGGTGAGCACCTCGAACTTCGAGCAGTGGACGCTGTCGACCTCGTCGCGGGCCTTGTCGACCACGCCCACGTACGGCGCGATCTCCCGCCAGGTCTCGACGTAGCGGCGCGCCGAGATCGGGCGCCCGTCGACGGCGATCCGCTCGGTGACCTTCTGCAGGTGGGGGCTGGTGTAGCGCCCGGTGCGCGGCCCGATCCGGGTGAGCAGCGCGTCGATCATGCGCGTGACCGACGACTTTCCGTTGGTGCCGGCGACGTGCACCACCGGGAAGGAGCGCTGCGGCTCGCCGAGGACGTCGCACAGGGCGGAGATCCGGTCGAGGGAGGGCTCGATGCGGGTCTCCGGCCAGCGCTGGTCGAGCTCGGCCTCCACCTCGCGCAGCGCGGCCAGGTCCTCGGGACTGTCGTGCTCGGCGGCCGGGACCGCGTCCGGGTCCGGCCCGGTCCGCACCAGCGCGTCGGCCATCGCCGCCCCGCCGGGGGTGCTCTCGCCGCCCGCCGCCGCCAGCAGCTGGGCGATCTCGTCGGGGTCGGTGTCGCCGGCGGCGTCGGACTCCGGGGAGGAGGAGACGCCGTCGGGAATGGCCCAGGGCTCGTACCGCATCACCGCGCAATCCTACGGCGCGTCCGGTTCCTCACCCCGGGCGAGCGCGGCGAGACGCTCCGCCCACCCGGCCACCAGCTCGGGCTCCGGCGGCCCGGCACCCGCGGCCCGTCCGGCGGCGAGCCCGAGCAGGTACGCGGTCAACGGGGCCGCGGGCCGGGCGACCCCGTGCGCGACGTCCTTGGTGAGGTCGAGCACGAGCGGCCGCGCGAACTCCGGGTCCACCAGGTCGCCGAGCTCGCCGATCCCGAGCTCGGCGACGACGTCGGCCCACCACTGCTCCAGGGTGCTCATCGCGGGAGATGGTGTCATCAGCGGCGTTCCCGGGCCGGTCGGTGCCACCATGGTGGGGCAGCCGTGAAGGGGGGAGCCGACATGGGACGAGTGACGGTGCGGCGCCCGGTCGTCCGCGTCCGGGAGCAGGGCGTGAACCGGCGCCCGGACGCGCTCGCGGCCGAGGAGCCGCTGGAGATCCGGGTGGACGGGCGCTCGCTCGCGGTGACGATGCGCACCCCGGGTCACGACGTCGAGCTCGCGCACGGCTTCCTGCTCACCGAGGGCGTGATCACCTCGCCCGCGGACATCGGCACCGCCCGCTACTGCGACTCGGTCGACGACTCCGGGCGCAACACCTACAACGTGCTCGACGTGGCCCTCGCGCCCGGCGTCGCCCCGCCCGACGACTCCGTGGAACGCCGCTTCTACACGACGTCGTCGTGCGGGGTCTGCGGCAAGGCCTCGCTCGACGCGGTGCGCACGAAGACGGTGTACCCGCCCGAGAAGGACGACGTGGAGCTCTCCGCGGAGGTGCTCTTCGGACTCCCCGACGCCCTGCGCGCCGCCCAGAAGGTGTTCGACTCGACGGGTGGGCTCCACGGTGCCGGCCTGTTCACCGCCGACGGGGCGCTCCTCGTGGCGCGCGAGGACGTCGGACGCCACAACGCGGTGGACAAGGTCATCGGCCACGCCCTCCTCGCGGGACGCGTACCAGCCGCCGGTACGGTGCTCATGGTCTCGGGCCGGGCCTCGTTCGAGCTGACCCAGAAGGCCGTGATGGCCGGCGTCCCGGCGCTGGCCGCGGTCTCGGCGCCGTCGTCGCTCGCGGTCGAGATGGCGGACGACGCGGGTATGACCCTCGTCGGGTTCCTGCGTGGCCGGTCGATGAACATCTACGCGGGCGCGTCGCGGGTGACCGGCATCGATGAGGATGCTGGGTGATCACGACGACGGGGTAACGACGGCGGGCCGCACCACCGATGTGTGCTGCGAGCGGGATGATCGGTCCCCGCCGTCGAGAGCGGATCTGAGGAGGGGGGCGCGGACGTGTCGGGGGAGGACGAACGGGACGTCGACGTCACCTCCGGGTCGCCGACGCCCGCGACGCCGCCCCAGGGTTCCCCGTCGCACCCGCTCGCTGCCCGCCTGACCCGGCGTCGGCTGCTCATCGGCGGCGGCGCCATGGTCGGCGCGGGCGCGCTGGCAGCCGGCGGTGTCGCCCTGGCGGGCACCGTCGAGACCGCGGCGCCGGTCCCGCAGCGGGTGCCGGCGCCACCGGGCCCGTCCCGCGGCACCCAGGCGGCCGTCACGGTCGAGTGGGTGCGCTCGGTCGCCCGCAACCGCTCGGTCCGACTCGTGATCACCTCACCGCCCGGCCGGGACCGTGCCACGCTCCCGCTCTGCGTCGGCCTGCACGGCCTCGGCGGCAACGCGCTGTGGTGGGGCGACCCGGGCATGCGGAAGGTCCTCGGCGCGGCGTGGGCCTCGGGCGTCCCGCCGTTCGCCGTGGCCGCGCTGGACGGCGGCGACAACTACTGGCACCAGTTCCGTCCCGGCGACGACCCGATGCGCATGCTCCTCGACGAGCTCCCGGCCTGGATGATGCAGCGCGGCGTCGCCCGGGACACCCAGGGCGTCCCGGTGCTCGCGTCGGGTGTGTCGATGGGCGGCGCCGGCGCGCTGATGTACGCCCGGGCGCGGGTGCTGCGCGGGAGCCCGGTGCGTGCGGTGGCGGCGATGTCCCCCGGTCTGTTCACCGACTGGCGCGTGGCCTCGAAGCGCCCGTTCGCCGGGATCGGCGACTGGGAGGCGAACGACCCGCTGCGGTTCTACCCGGAGCTCGCCACCACCCCGACCGGCATGTGGTGCGGGGACCGCGACTCCTTCGTGGCCCCGGTCCGCCGCTACATCGACCTCGCGCACCCGCAGTTCTCGCGGATCACCCCCGGGAAGCACGACGGCACCTACATCGGCTCGGTCCTGCCGCAGGTCGCGGCGTTCCTCGGGCAGCACGTCGCGCCGCCGGCGCTGCCGTTCGGGCTGCCCAGCCAGCAGGCCTTCCCGCACATCTAGCGCGGGAGGCCCACCGGGGCGATCAGGCCGACTTGTCGCGGCGCTCCCGACGGGCCGGCTGACGCGGCACGATCGTCGGGTTCACGTTGTCCTTCACCGTCTGCTCGGTGACGACCACCTTCGCGACGTCGTCGCGACCGGGGATGTCGTACATGACGGGGTTCAGGACCTCTTCCATGATCGCCCGCAGGCCGCGCGCGCCGGTGCCGCGCAGGATGGCCTGGTCCGCGATCGCGCCGAGCGCGTCCTGGTCGAATTCCAGCTCGACCCCGTCCATCTCGAAGAGCTTCTGGTACTGCTTCACCAGCGCGTTGCGCGGCTCGGTGAGGATCTGGACCAGGCTCGGCTTGTCGAGGTTGGACACCGAGGCCATCACCGGCACGCGGCCGATGAACTCGGGGATCAACCCGAACTTGATGAGGTCCTCGGGCATGGTGTCGCCGAAGGACTCGGCGGACTCCATCTCGGCCTTGGACCGGATGTCGGCGCCGAAGCCGAGGCCGCCACGGCCCACGCGCTCGGCGATGATCTTCTCGAGGCCCGCGAACGCCCCCGCCACGATGAACAGCACGTTCGTCGTGTCGATCTGGATGAACTCCTGGTGCGGGTGCTTGCGCCCGCCCTGCGGGGGCACCGACGCCGTGGTGCCCTCGAGGATCTTCAGGAGTGCCTGCTGGACGCCCTCGCCGGAGACGTCGCGCGTGATCGACGGGTTCTCCGACTTCCGCGCGATCTTGTCGACCTCGTCGATGTAGATGATGCCGGTCTCGGCCCGCTTGACGTCGTAGTCCGCGGCCTGGATCAGCTTGAGCAGGATGTTCTCGACGTCCTCGCCGACGTAGCCGGCCTCGGTCAGCGCCGTCGCGTCGGCGATGGCGAACGGGACGTTGAGCAGCTTCGCGAGCGTCTGCGCGAGGTAGGTCTTGCCGCAGCCCGTGGGGCCGAGCATGAGGATGTTCGACTTGGCCAGCTCGACGACGTCGTCGTTGCGGGAGTTCTCGCGGTTCTTCTCCCCCGCCTGCACCCGCTTGTAGTGGTTGTAGACGGCCACCGACAGCGTCTTCTTGGTGTCGTCCTGGCCGATGACGTACTGGTCGAGGAACTCGTGGATCTCGGTGGGCTTCGGCAGCTCGTCGAGCTTGACCTCACCGGCCTCGGCGAGTTCCTCCTCGATGATCTCGTTGCAGAGGTCGATGCACTCGTCGCAGATGTACACGCCGGGACCGGCGATGAGCTTCTTGACCTGCTTCTGGCTCTTCCCGCAGAACGAGCACTTCAGCAGGTCCCCGCCGTCACCGATGCGTGCCATCGCAGCAGACCTCGTGTCCCATCCGGCGCACCCGGACGGTGCGCGCTGTCGTGATTGACCGTACCCGTCGACCCCGTCAGGACGGGAGTTTCCGGAGCGCGGCGATCCTGCTGGTCGAGTGCCCGGAGTGGTCGGCGACGCGCCGTCCCGGCCGGGCGACGCGGTGGGCGGTCAGTGTCGCACCGCCCACCGCATCGGGGCTCCGGTCAGCGGTTGGCCGAGAGCTTGCGGCTCGCCACGACGTCGTCGATGAGGCCGTACTCCTTGGCCTCGTCCGCCGTGAGGATCTTGTCGCGCTCGATGTCCTGGCGGACCTGCTCCGCGGAGCGGTTCGAGTGGTTCGCCAGGGTGGTCTCGAGCAGCCGGCGCATGCGGGTGATCTCGTTGGCCTGGATCTCCAGGTCGGAAGCCTGGCCGTAGAAGCCCTCGGTGGCCGGCTGGTGGATCATCACGCGCGCGTTCGGCACGGCCAGGCGCTTGCCCGGGGTGCCGGCGGCCAGCACGACCGCCGCGGCCGACGCCGCCTGCCCGAGGCAGACGGTGGCGATGTCCGGCCGGACGTACTGCATCGTGTCGTAGATGGCCATCAGCGCCGTGAACGACCCGCCCGGCGAGTTGATGTACATGGTGATGTCGCGGTCCGGGTCGTTGGACTCCAGGAACAGCAACTGCGCCATGACGTCGTTCGCCGACGCGTCGTCGATCTGCACCCCGAGGAAGATGATCCGTTCCTCGAAGAGCTTGTTGTAGGGGTTGGACTCCTTGACGCCGTAGCTCGTCCGCTCGACGAACGACGGCAGGATGTACCGGGCCTCGGGCGACGCGGCGGCACGCCCACCCGGAACGTGAAGCTCACTCATGGTGCGTCTCCTCAGGCGCTCGTGCCGTTGCCGCTGCCGTTCGACCGCGAGTCGGTCGAGCGGGTCACGACGTGGTCGATGAAGCCGTACTCCAGCGCCTCGTACGGGTCGAACCACCGGTCGCGGTCGGAGTCCTCGGTGATCTTGTCGACCGTCTGGCCGGTGTGCTCCGCGATCAGCTCGGCGAGCTGGCGCTTGAGCTTGCGCAGCGACTCCGCGCGGATCGTGATGTCGGTTTCCGTGCCGCCGAGGCCGCCGGAGGGCTGGTGCATCATGATCTGCGCGTGCGGCAGGGCCAGGCGCTTGCCCGGCGCACCCGCCGACAGCAGGAACTGGCCCATCGACGCGGCGAGGCCCATGGCCACGGTCGACACGTCGGGCTCGATCCACTGCATGGTGTCGAAGATGGCCATGCCGGCCGACACGGAGCCGCCGGGCGAGTTGATGTACAGCGTGATGTCGCTGGCGGGGTCCTCCGCGGAGAGCAGGAGGAGCTGCGCGGAGATCTGGTTCGCGATCGTGTCGTTGACCTCCTGCCCGAGAACGACGATGCGCTCCCGGAGGAGGCGCTCGTAGACCGAGTCGTTGAGCGTCATCGACCCGCCGGCGGAACGCATGACCGCCCCGGACGGGTCGGAGAGGTGCTGGCTCACCTGTCCCTGCTTTCCTCGAGTGGGGTTTCTTGACGCCGAGCCCGCGCGCCCCCGGGTGGTCCCGGGGCCCGCGGAGCTCTCGTCGGCTGCACCGACCCTAACGATCGCGGGAGCCCGGAACGTCCTCCGACGGCCCGTGTTCGCTCACGGCTCACCGGATCCCGCGACGCGTCTCCGCGGTGGTCAGGACTTGGGGGCACCGGAGGCGCTCGCGGCGGCCTCCTCGTCCTCGACGACCACGGCCTCCTCGTCGGCCTCGTCGTCCGCGACGGGCTCGGTGACGGCCTCGACGGCCGCCTCCGCCGCCGCCTCGGCGTCCTCCTGCGTGGCGGGCGCGAACAGCTCCGAGAGGTCGAGCTCCTCGCCGTCGGGGCCGAGGATCGTCGCGGCCTGCACGACCGTCGCGAGCGCCTTGCCCCGCCGCACGTCGGCGAAGATCGCCCCGAGCTGGTTGGCCTGCTGAGCCTGCTGGATGTACTCCTCGGGGCTGATCCCGAAGCGCTGCGCCTGCATGAAGATGCGCTCCATCAGCTCCTGCTGGTCGACCTGGACCTCGCCCTTCTCGGCGACCTCGTCCAGCAGCAGCTGGGTCTTCACGGCCTGCTCGGCGCTGGTGCGCAGCTCGGCGTCGAACTCCTCGCGGGTCTGGCCCTGGGTCTCGACGTACTTCGTGAGGGCGTCCTCGTCGTGGTCGAACTCGTGCACGGCCTCGTGGGCGCGCACCTCGACCTCCTGGTCGACGACGGACTCCGGCACCGGCAGGTCGGCCGCCTCGAGCAGCGCCTCGAGCACCTTGTCCCGGGCCTGCCCGGCCTGCTCCATCTTCTTGACGCGGCCGTGGCGCTCGCGCAGGTCGGCCTTGAGCTCGTCGAGCGTGTCGAACTCGCTGGCGAGCTGGGCGAACTCGTCGTCGGCTTCGGGGAGCTGGCGCTCCTTCACCGTCGAGACGGTGACGGTCACGTCGGCCTCCTCGCCGGCGTGGTCGCCCGCGACGAGCTTCGTCGTGAAGTTCTTGGTCTCCCCCGCCGACATGCCCTCGAGGGCCTCGTCGAGCCCCTCGATGAGCTGGCCGGACCCGACCTGGTGGCTCATCCCGGAGGTCTGGGCCTCCTCGAGGGCCTCGCCGTTCACGGTGGCCGACAGGTCGATGACCACGAAGTCGTCCTTCGCGGCCGGGCGCTGGACGCCGGCGAGGGTGCCGAACCGCGCCTGGAGACCCTTGAGCTGGTCCTCCACGTCCTCGTCGGTCACCTCGGCCGAGTCGACCGACACCGAGATCGCCGAGTAGTCCGGCAGCTCGATCTCGGGACGGACGTCGACCTCCGCGGTGAACGCGATCTTGTCGCCGTCGTCGATCGAGGTGACCTCGATGTCGGGCTGCCCGAGCGGCGTCACCTGCGCCTCGCTCACGGCCTCGCCGTACTTCTCGGGGACGGCGGTGTTGACGACCTCTTCGAGCACGACGCCGCGACCGAGACGCTGGTCGAGGATGCGCGCAGGTGCCTTGCCCGGACGGAAGCCGGGGATGCGGACCTGCTGGGCGATCTTCTTGTACGCCTGGTCGAAGGTCGGCTTGAGCTCGTCGAACGGCACCTCGATCGCGAGACGGACGCGCGTCGGCGACAGGTGCTCGACGGTGGACTTCACAGCTCGTTCTCCTCCGGGGCGGGACTGCCAACGCGGCCCGGGGGTGGAGACGGATGATCCGCTTCGGCTCCGGGGTCCCGGAGAGCCTGGAGAACTCCGGGGTGACCACCGATCAACGGCCCTGTCGTCGCGCCCGCCCGGGCGTCGGCGGCGAGTCTAGACGTGCCGGGCGACATCGTCCCGTGGCGGCCCTGAGCAGGCAGGACCGTCGGGGGCCACACCTAGGGTGGGTGCCCGTGACCGATCCGTCCCCCGAGATCGCCCTGGGTCTCGCCGCCCTCGGCCGGCCGTCCTACATCAACCTGGGGCGTGACGGCGTGCACCGATCGCCCGACGAGCTGCGGGCGCTCGCGCACGCGACCCTCGACGCCGCGTGGGCCGCGGGCGTGCGCCGCTTCGACGCCGCCCGCTCCTACGGCCGCGCCGAGGAGTTCCTCGGGTCCTGGTTCGCCGCGCACCCCGATCACCGCGCGGACGCGACCGTCTCCAGCAAGTGGGGCTACCGCTACACCGCGGACTGGGACCCCGACGCCGCCGTGCACGAGGTCAAGGAGCACACCCTCGCGCACTTCCGCTCGCAGTGGGCGGAGTCGCTCGACGCCCTCGGGAGCGCGCCCGAGCTCTACCAGGTGCACTCCCTGACCACCGACTCGCCGCTGTTCACCGACCAGGCGCTGCTCGCGGCCCTGGCCGCCACCGCGGCGGAGCACGGGACCCGGCCGGGGTTCTCCACCTCCGGCGCCGACCAGGCCGACGCGGTGCGTCGCGGGCTCGACCTGGAGGTCGACGGTGAACGGCTGTTCACCGCGGTGCAGTCGACCTGGAACCTGCTCGAGCCCTCGGTGGGCGACGCGCTGCGCGCCGCGCACGACGACGGGGTGCTCGTGCTCGTCAAGGAGGGCGTCGCCAACGGCCGTCTGGTGGTCGACCCGCCGGCGGCGGTCGTCGCCGTCGCGCGCCGCCACGGCGTCGGGCCGGACGCCGTGGCCCTGGCCGGCATCCTGGCGCAGCCGTGGGCCGACGTCGTGCTCTCCGGGGCCGCCGACCCGGACCAGCTGCGCGCGAACCTCGCCGCGACCGGCCTCGAGCTCACCGACGAGGAGCGCACGGCCCTGGCCGGGATCGCCGAGACACCGACGGGCTACTGGACCCGCCGCGGGGCACTCCCCTGGGTCTGATCCAGTACCCCACCCCCCGTCACTTCACACCGTTGTGGTTTGGGACCGTGGGCGCCGTCAGCGGGCAGGTTCGTTGTGAGGGGAAGGGCAGATCCTCATGGGCATGGCACGCAAGGCCGGTCGGGCGTTCGAGCGGTTCCTCGGGGTGTTCGACGTCGTGGCGGGGTACGGCACCCGTCGTGGTCGTCGTCCCGCGCCGAAGAGCGCCGCAGCGCGTCGGCGGTGATCCCCGGGCCGGGGTGGGGAGTCGGGGCCCTGCACCGGCCGTCGGAGATCGCACGGCCGAAGCCGGTACGCCTGGGGCACACTGCGCTCACCAGGTGATCACCGAGGGAGGCCGCGCCCGTCGTGCCTGACACGAACGACTTCACCAACGCCTACCGCCACGGCTTCGTCCGCGTCGCCGCGGCGACGCTGCGCACCACGCCGGCCGAGCCCGCGACGAACGCCGCGTCGTTGCTCGCCGTCGCCCGGGAGTGCCACGACGAAGGGGTCGCTCTCGTCGTCTTCCCGGAGCTGACGCTCTCCGGGTACTCCCTCGAGGACCTACTGCTGCAGGACACGCTGCTCGACGCCGTCGAGACGGCGCTCGGCGAGGTCGTCGCCGCCTCCGCCGACCTGCTCCCGGTGCTCGTCGTCGGCGCCCCGTTGCGCCACCGCCACCGGATGTACAACTGCGCGGTCGTGATCCACCGCGGCCGGGTCCTGGGCGTCGCGCCGAAGTCCTACCTCCCCACCTACCGCGAGTTCTACGAGCGCCGCCAGGCCGCCGTGGGGGACGACCAGGGCGGCACGATCCGTGTCCTCGGCGAGGACCGTCCCTTCGGACCCGATCTGCTCTTCGCCGCCGCGGACGTCCCGGGGTTCGTCCTGCACGTCGAGATCTGCGAGGACATGTTCGTGCCCGTCCCGCCGAGCGCGGAGGCGGCGCTGGCCGGCGCGACGGTGCTCGCGAACCCCTCGGGCAGCCCGATCACGGTCGGCCGCGCGGACGACCGCCAGCTGCTGTGCCGCTCGGCGAGCGCCCGGTGCTCCGCCGCCTACCTCTACGCCGCGGCGGGCGAGGGCGAGTCGACGACCGACCTCGCCTGGGACGGGCAGACCACGATCCACGAGAACGGCGCGCTGCTCGCGCAGACCGAGCGCTTCCCGGCCGGCGCCCAGCACAGCGTCGCCGACGTGGACCTCGACCTGCTGCGGGCCGAGCGGCTGCGGATGGGCACGTTCGACGACAACCGTCGTCACCACGCCGAGCGCCTGGCCGGCTGGCGGACGGTGTCGTTCACCCTCGACCCGCCGTCGGGCGATCTGGGGCTGCGCCGCGAGGTGGAGCGGTTCCCGTTCGTGCCCGCGGACCCGGCACGGCTGCAACAGGACTGCTACGAGGCCTACTCGATCCAGGTCTCCGGGCTCGAGCAGCGGCTGCGCGCGATCGGCGGACCGAAGATCGTCATCGGGGTTTCGGGCGGGCTGGACTCGACCCACGCGCTCATCGTCGCGGCCCGCGCCCTCGACCGTGCCGGCCGCCCGCGCAGCGACATCCTGGCGTTCACCCTGCCCGGCTTCGCCACCGGCGAACACACCAAGGGCAACGCGTACCGGCTGGCCGAGGCCCTCGGGGTGACGTTCGCCGAGATCGACATCACCGAGACCGCGCGTCTGATGCTCCGCAACCTCGACCACCCGTTCGCGGCGGGCGAGCCGGTCTACGACGTCACCTTCGAGAACGTCCAGGCCGGGCTGCGGACCGACTACCTGTTCCGCGCGGCGAACCAGCGCGGCGGGATCGTGCTCGGCACCGGGGACCTCTCCGAGATCGCGCTGGGCTGGTCGACGTACGGGGTCGGCGACCAGATGTCGCACTACAACGTCAACGGCGGGGTGCCGAAGACGCTGATCCAGCACCTGATCCGCTGGGTGATCTCCTCGGGCCAGTTCTCCGACGAGGTCGGGGACGTCCTCCAGTCCGTTCTCGACACCGAGATCACCCCGGAGCTGGTCCCGGCCACCGCGGACGCCCCGGTGCAGTCCAGCGAGCAGCAGATCGGGCCCTACGACCTGCAGGACTTCTCGCTGTACCAGTTCCTGCGGCACGGCTCTAGGCCCTCGAAGATCGCGTTCCTGGCCTGGCACGCGTGGCACGACGCCGACGAGGGCCCCTGGCCGCCCGGGTATCCCGCCGAGGACCGGGTCTCCTACCAGCTGCCGGAGATCCGGGGCTGGCTCGAGGTGTTCGCCCGGCGGTTCTTCCAGTTCGCGCAGTTCAAGCGCTCGGCGGTCCCGAACGGGCCGAAGGTCTCGGCCGGCGGCTCGCTCTCGCCGCGCGGGGACTGGCGCGCGCCGTCGGACTCGTCGGCGCGCATCTGGCTCGACGAGATCGCCCGCGAGATCCCGGAGAACTGGCCGGCGCCGGCCCGGCGCCGCTGGCTGCGCTGAACCCGCCCGAAACGGCGGGAACGGGGGGAGCGCTCCCGAAACGGTACGAACGGCGCGTTCGTCACCATCAAGCGTCACGAACGCGCCGTTCGTGGGTTTCGGGGTCCGTGGGAAGACCCGACTTTCGTCGGTAGCGCACCCGACGGTCGGGGGCGGCGCGGTCGGGGCCGAGACGACCACGCTCGTCGTCGTGAGCACCGAACCGATCCTCCAGCGGTGGCCGCGGCCGACCGCCCCGCCCGACGCGCTCTCCACCCCGGGTGACCGGATCTCCTCGCTCGACGTCCTCCGGGGCGTCGCGCTGTGCGGGATCCTCGTCGTCAACGTGCTCACCCAGCTCACCTGGATCCGCGGAGCAGGGCTCACCGGCGCGATGGACCCGGTGATCGGCGCCTTCTTCTACGAGCGCTTCATGCCGATCTTCGCGACGCTGTTCGGGGTCGGGTTCGGTCTGTTCCTCGAGCGTGCGGCCCGACGCACCGACCGGCCGCGGGTGGTCCTGGCCCGGCGCCTCGCGGTCCTGCTCGTGCTCGGCGCGGTGCACCAGTTCTTCCACGTCGGCGAGGCGCTGTTCCCCTACGCGCTGGTCGGCCTGGTCCTGCTCCTGCCGTTGTCGTTCCTCGGCCCACGGGCGTGTGCGGTCGTCGCCCTCGTCCTGCTGGTCGTGCTCCCCCAGATCCAGGTGGGCTACGGGCTGATCGCCGCGCTGCTCCCGGTCGGGTTCGCGCTGGCCCGCCTCGGCGTCCCCGACGGCCTCGACCGCCATCCGGGCCGGGTCGCCGTCACCCTCGCCGTCAGCGGGGTGATCGCCGTCGTCGGGACCGTGGCCCGGCTCTCGGACGTCTCCCTCCCGATGGTGAGCCTGCTCGGCGGCGGCGTGGGCGGGTCCCAGAACCTCCTCGCCGTGGTGTTCCACGTCGCGACGGCACTCGCCTACGTCTGCCTCGTGCTGCTCCTGTTGCACACGCCGGCCCGGCGGATCCTCGAGGCGGTGTTCGCCCCGATGGGGCGCATGGCGCTGACGAACTATCTCACCGCGACGGTGCTGTTCCTCCTGCTCGGACCGGCGCTGGGCATCCGCTCCCCGCTCGACCTGGCGCCGATCGTGGGCCTCACCGTCGGGATCCTCATCGTCCAGGCGGTGTGGAGCCCGCTCTGGCTGCGACGATTCCGCTACGGGCCGGTGGAGTGGGGGTGGCGGTGTCTGACGTGGGGGCGGCGGGCGCCGCTGCGGCGCGCCGGGTGAGGCTGCCGCGCGGGGTGCGCCCGGCCGACCTGGCGGTCGCGCTCGCCTTCGCGGCGTGGGGCGTCGCCATCACCGCCTTCCCCTCGGCCCCGCACCCCCTGGTCAGGCTCCCGGTGCCCGTCGGCGAGCTGATCTGCGTCGCCCTGCTGACGGCGGTCATGGTGTTCCGCCGGGCCCGCCCGATGACCACGGCGCTCGTCACCGCGGCGATCACGCTGATCTACCCGGGCAACTGGTTCCTCTACGGCGCCCTCTACGCCGCCGGGGCCCACCTGCCGCGCCGCGTGCACCTGTGCTGGCTGGTCCCGCTCGTCTTCGGCGCGTCGTTCGTCGGCGAGCGGGGGTGGATCGGCTTCCGCGTCAACGACAACGCGTTCCTGCTGTTCGCCACCGTCCTGGTCTCGCTCGCCGGGCTCTATGACGGGACCCGCCGGGAGCTCGTCGCGGCCGCCCACGAGCGGGCCGACCGGGCCGAGCGCGAGCAGCAGCTGCTCGCCGAGACCGCGCGCCGAGGAACGCGCACGGCTCGCGGCCGAGATGCACGACGTGGTGACGCACCGGGTGAACGTCATGGTGCTGCAGGCCGGCGCCCTCGGAGCGACGACCGAGGACGCCGCGGTCCACGCCGCGGCCGACGAGCTGCGCCGGTGCGGCCGCGACGCGTTGGCCGAGCTGCGTGACCTCGTCGGGGTGCTCCGCGACGGTCCCGGGCCGGTCGGCGCCTCGCCCGCCTCGACCTCGCCCCCGGGCCCCGGCGATCTCGCGGCCCTCGTCGAGCAGTCCCGCGCGGTCGGGGTGGCCGTCACGCTCTCCGAGCGCGGCGATTCGGCCGCGCTGGCTCCCACCGTGCACCGGACGCTGGTACGGGTGGTCCAGGAGGCCCTGAGCAACACCCGCAAGCACGCGCGGGAGGCCGCGGTCGTCGTGGACGTCGGGCACGACGCGGACGGGGCCACGGTCGCCGTCGTCGACAGCGGCGGCACGCCCGACCCGGAGCTCGCCGCGACCGGGGGCGGCGCCGGCCTCGACGGGTTGCGACGGCGGGTGGAGATGGTCGGCGGGACGCTGCGCTGCGGTCCCGAGCCCGACGGCGGGTTCGCGGTGCGGGCCCGCCTGCCCGCGTTCGTCCCCACCACCGACCGGGGCTCGTGACAGGCTCCGGCGCATGACCGAGCGCGTACGGGTCCTCGTCGCCGACGACGAGCCGATGGTCTGCGCGCACCTGCGGACGATCCTCGACGCGTCTGGCGTCGTGGACGTCGTCGCGACGGCGGGCGACGGGGCCGAGGCGGTCGAGGCGGCGGTCCGGCACCGGCCCGACGTCGTGCTGCTCGACCTGCGGATGCCCGGCGTCGACGGGTTCGCCGCGCTCGAGCAGCTGGTGCGTCTCGATCCGGCGCCCCGGGTCGTCGTCCTCACGACCTTCGACGCGGACTCCGCGGTCCTGCGCGCGCTCGGAGCGGGCGCCGCGGGGTTCCTGCTGAAGTCGACCGACCCGACCGATCTGGTGCGGCTGGTGCAGGTCGCCGCCGACGGGCACTCCGTGCTCTCCCCCGAGGCCACGGCACGGCTGGTGAACGCCTCGACGGGACGCGAGCAGCTCCGGACCCGTGCGGCCGCCCGCCTCGACGGGCTCTCCGAGCGGGAGACCGACGTCCTCGTCGCGATCGGCGAGGGCCTCTCGAACGCCGCGATCGGGGCCCGTCTGTACCTGTCCGAGGCGACCGTGAAGGGCTACGTCTCGACGGTGATGCGCAAGCTCTCGTGCGACAACCGCACGCAGGCCGGGCTGCTCGCGTACGCCGCCGGTCTCGTCGGGCTCGACGGACCGGCGGCGTAGGCGCGGCGGACTACTGCTGCTGGCGCTGGGCGAGGCCCTTCAGGCACCAGTCACCCTTCGACTCCCCGAGCACGAGCTCGGACGGGAGTGTCTGGGTCTGCCCCTGCACCGTCAGCGTGAGGTCGACGGGGGCGCGGGCCTCGGTGTCGATGAGAGTCGTAGCCGGGCCGGCGGGCTGGACCTTCGCGATGTACTGCAGGACCTGGCCGGAGAGCTGGGCGACCGGCTTGCCGTCGGGACCCTTGCAGGACAGCTCGTCCAGCTTCGGGCCGTCCTTCGCGGCGAGCGCCTGGGTCACCTGGTTCGCGGTGTCGTCCGGGTTGCCCGGACCCATGAGGTAGCCGGGCCAGACGAACGCGCCGAGCAGCAGCGCGACGATCGCCCCGATGACGATCCCGCCGGCGGCGCCGAACATGAAGCCCTTGCGGAGCTCCTTCTTGTAGGCCTTGTCCTCGGCCTCGGCCCACTCCTCGTCGCCGGTGGCGGCGTCGTCGGTCGCGGGCGCGTCGGTCTTCGTGGCGGCCGTCGTCGCGTCGGCCTTCTTGTCCTCGGCCTTCTTGTCCTCGGCCTTCTTGTCCTCGGCCTTGGTGTCCGCGGCGGCGCCGTGGGCGGGAGCGGACCCGGACTCCTCGCCGGGAAGCTTCGCGGCGGGCACGGTCTCCGCGGCGGACTCGGCGTCGGACTTCCCGGAGTCCGAGGACTCCGTCGTGTCGTCCGACTTCGCCTTCTCGTCGGCGCTCGCCGTGTCGTCGGCGGCGCTCGACGTCGTCCCGTCCCCGGCGGCGTCGTGCCCGTTGGTCCCGGCGGATCCGGTAGCGTCGCCCGCTCCGGTCGCCCCCGTCGACGCCGACTCGTCGACCGGCCGGTCCTCGGCGTCGACGTTCGCCTCTGCGGCGCTGGTACGTCCCTCGGTCATCGCGGGTCCTGCTCCCTTCCCGACACGCTGGTCGTGCCGGTCCCTCCGGGTGTTCGACCCCACCGTGCCTCATCGCTCTCACCACCCGACCAGCGGGGACCCTCCGGACGGGCCATCGCTGTGGATCGCCCGGCAGCACCTGGACGTGGCAGGGTCGCCCCGGTGAGCGCCCCGGGCCCCAAGGACGTCCTGCACCGCTATCTCCGGCAGGGCCGCGAGGTGGTGGTCTGGAAGCTCGAGGGGCTCGGCGAGTACGACATCCGCCGTCCCATGACCCCGACCGGCACCAACCTGCTGGGCCTGGTGAAGCACCTGGCGATCGTCGACTCGGGCTACTTCGGCGAGGTGTTCGGTCGGCCGTTCGCGGAGACCGTCGACTGGTTCGAGGCGCACCCCGAACCCGACGCGGACATGTGGGCGACCGCGGACGAGTCGCGTGAGGCCATCCTGGCCCTCTACGAGCGGGCGACCGCGCACTCCGATGCGACGATCTCCGAGCTCGACCTCGACGCCCCGGGCACCGTCGGGCACTGGCCGGCGGAGCGGGCCGAGGTGACGCTGCAGCAGATGCTGGTGCACGTCACCACCGAGACCCACCGGCACGCGGGTCATGCCGACATCTGCCGCGAGCTCGCCGACGGGGCGGTCGGCCACCGCCCCGACCACCTGAACCTGGGCGGCAACGAGGCCGCCCGACTCCTCGGCCACCGCGCCCGCCTCGACCGCGAGGCGCGTCGGGCCGCCGGGATGACCTGACGCCTCAGACCAGGTCCAGGACCCGCAGGAGCTCCTCCGCCCGCGCGCGGCTCTCGAACCGGGCGGTGTCCCGATGCAGCGCCTCCGCGCGGTCGGCGGGCAGCGGCGTCGCGTCGAGCCACCGGTCCAGCAGGTCGGCCGACATCTCCGGGTGGAACTGCACCCCGGCGGACGTTCCCAGGCGGAAGACCTCCGGGCCGTCCGGGCTGTCCGCGAGGACCTCCGCGCCCGGGGGCGCCACGATGCGGTCCGCGTGCCACTGGAACCACGGCCCCGTCGGGACCCTCCCGACGACGGGTCGGATCTCCGACCACCCGATGCGTTCCGATCCCATCGGCGCGCGCCCGCCGCCGAGCGCCTCGGCCAGGAACTGGGCGCCCGCGCAGATGCCCAGCACCGGAGTGTTGTGCCGGTGTGCGCGGGACAGGAGCTCGAATCTCGCCGTCGGCCCAGGTCGTGATGGCCGACCGGGGCCACGGGGCACCGAGGGTGACGACGAGGTCCCAGCCGGTCGGATCGGGGAACCGGACCTCGACCGCCGGGGTGTGGAAGCGGTCTCGCGGGACGACGGTGAACCGCTGCAGGGACCAGCCGGCCGCCTCGAGGACCTCCCCGACGTATCCGGGGTCGCCGATGTGGTCGTGGGAGATGACGAGCGCGCGCACCGGCGCCCTAGCGGCGGAGGGTGTCGCGGGGCGAGCACCCGTAGGACTGCCGGTACTGGACGGAGAACCGGCCGGGGTGAGCGAAGCCCCAGCGTGCGGCGATGGCGGCCACGCCGTCGCCACGGGTGGTGTCCCCGGCGACCAGGTCCTGGTGGGCGTGTTCCAGCCGGACCTGCCGGAGGTACTCCGTCGGGGTCTGGTCGCGGTACCGGCGGAAGGCCGACTGCAGACCACGGACCCCCACCCGCGCGGCGGCGGCGATGTCGTCCGGCCCGATGTCGCGGTGGGCTTCGGCCTCGATGAACTCCACGGCCCGACGCACCACCGCCGGCGGCTCGGAGACCGCCGACGTCCGGCGGGTCGGATCACCGAGGGCGTCCAGCGCGTTGTTGGGGAACGAGTAGAGCGTCGCGACGGCCAGCGTCCGGGCGGCCTCGGCGAGGAGCAGCCCGCTGGCGACGAGGTCGTCGTCGGCCGCGATGCTCGTCCGCACGTGCTCGGTGACCGCCCGGGCGTAGCGGACGGCCGCCGGCGAGACCGCGGCGCATCCGCTGAACCGGACCTGACCGCCCTGCCAGCCCAGGTCCGCCGCGGCCCGGTCCAGGACGACCTGGTCCAGGGTGACCGCCCGACTCCTGATCGCGTCCCACCGCACCCGCCACGGCTCGCCGGGGGTCACGAGGTACGGCTCGTGCACGGCGGGGGTGATGTCCCGGTCGCGGCCCGAGACCGTCACGTGCCCGGCGAGCATCTCGCTCAGGATGACGGCCCGCTCCATCGACTCGGCCTCGCAGTCGAAGCCCAGGTTGTGGTGCATCTCCGCGAACGAGAACCCCGGCGCCCGGAGCCCTTGGAACGTGAACGCGAACCCGGCCGGGTCCCCGTGGAGACGCCGCCGGAAGTCGACGTAGGCCTCGCGCAGGCACGCGTCCGCCACCTCGGGGTCGTGGGTGGCGACATCGAACCGCGAGGCTGGTCGGGCCGGTTCCTCACGCAACGCCTCACCCTCCCCGCGCCGACGGGCACTCTCGACGCGCTGTCGATACAGCGCCTCGATCCGCCACGGATGTCGTGGTCGAGACGGAGGATGTTCCCGTCCGACGGCGCACGACACACGCGACCCATTCCGGCGGTGTCATCCGGAGGGCGTTCGTGGTCGGGGTGGCGGGATTCGAACCCACGGCCCCTCGCTCCCAAAGTCCTCGGAGCGCAGCTCAGTCGGTCCGGACAGGTCCCGCAGTAGGGGCTCAGCCACACCCAGGACGAGGTCATACGGGCTGTCTTCCCCGCGTTCTGGTGCAGGATTGGTGCAGCGGTCCGGGCATGGTCATTGGCCGGCAGGTCGGCTCAGGACCAGCCGCGAGCGACCCGGTACAGGGTGAGCCTTCGGCCCTCACGCCGAAGAGCGATCCAGGTCCTGATCGTTCGCATAGCGCCAGAGGCTTGCGGACAGGACCACGGCTGTCTATCGAACAGACGTACGAAGACGCCTCCGGGACGTTTCCGGAAGCTCAATCAGCCTTCCCGATCTCCGGCGCGCACCGACGTCTCCCCTGTCTCCTCGTCCGGCCCGAGCTGGTGGGCCGTTGCCCGGGACTCGCGTTCGATCTCGCTCTGCTGGTGGTCTGCCTGCTGGTGTTCACGGAGCAGCGCTTCGCGGGAACGATCGAGGTGCTCCTGGGCTCGGGCTACCGTCTCAGCGGCGCGGTTCAAGGCTTCGTCCGACCGCTTGACCCTCTCGGTGGTCGGCACTCCGGCCGCCCGTGCCAAATCGTCCAGAGACGCCTCGCGCAGGTCGGCCCGCCGCTCGCGGGCGTCGGCCCGCTCTTCTCGTCGGTCGGCTCCGGCTTGCCGCTGATCGGCGGCGTCCTCCCGCTCGTAGGCGGCCGTGTCCCGGACATCGGCATGCATCTCGCGCTCGTCGGCCGCCCGCTCCCGGGCATCCGCGGCGTCCTCGCGCTCACCAGCCGCGCGCTCCCGGGAGTCGGCACGCATCTCGCGCTCATCAGCCGCGCGCTCCCGGGCATCCGCGGCGTCCTCGCGCTCACCAGCCGCGCGCTCCCGGGAGTCGGCACGCATCTCGCGCTCATCGGCCCGCCGCTCCCGGGCATCCGCGGCGTCCTCGCGCGCCCACGACGCGCGAGCCGATTCAGGGCTGTTCGGGGAGATAGATCCGGCACTGGACGACCCGTCAGCCGCCGGAGCCTCCAAGCGCTTATCCATGACCTCCACCAGCCCTCCGAGATCCACCGACACGGGTTCCGCCGCGCCAGCAAGTGTGCGTCACCCGGAGCGCTCGGGGTACCTGGTCGTGGGACGCGAGCGGCGACTCTCGCTCGAGCCCACATGCTCGTACGCGGCCCGTACTCGATCGTGGGCGCGACCAGACTGGCCGCCACAGAGCACGCGCTCGGGGTCTCCCACTCGGCGGCGGGGGCTCCGCCCTGCCGGAGCACTCGTACGGGGGCAGGCGCCCGTCTCATCGTGATCCGCCGGCTGGGGTCGTTGGTGGCGCTTGCGGCCGCTCGGGCGATCTGGCGGCCCCAGGGCGCGTCGTCGAGGGTGAGACCCCGTCCCGATCACCACCGCTCCGCTGATTCGCACAGGTGTTGGACAGCCCGACCGATTTTGCCAACCCCGCATCTGGGCGGCGCCAGACTGTACTGGCACGGCCTGGGCTATCCCCCCGGCGCCCGGGCCGTGCGTGGACCAGATGTGGCCTGGGGCGAGGCGGGCGCGAAGCACTAGTTTGCGGCTCCGCTACTTCGCGGCGGCCGCTGCTTGAGTCAGGACCACCCGCGCGCCTGGGCGTAGAGACTGAGTCGGCGACCCTGCCGGCGCACGGTGAGCCACGTGCTAAAGATCCTCGTGACGCCACAGGCTGGCGCGCGGATGTTGGCCTGCCGATCGAACACGCGTTCGTGCGCATGCAGTCACGGCGTCGGTGGCGGCCCGTCGATGCTGGTCCCGAGCGACACGGCCATGTCCATGGCCCGCTTGAAGTCCTCTTGGGTTGCCGGCCCAGGCGGAAATGTCGGCTCGGTAGCTCGCCGGCCCGTGCGGTAGAAGTCCTCGAATCCGCCCGGCGTCATGATCACCATGAAATGGGCCGTCTCAGATGTGACGCTGAATGCGTGCTGTCGGGAACGCGGCAGGAAAGCGAGCCCGCCGGTCCCCTGCTGGAATGTTTCGTCGCCGAGCCAGAAGTGCAGCTCGCCGTCGAGGACGAGGAATGTCTCGTCCTCCTGGGAGTGGGTGTGCAGTGGCGATCCGCCGCCGCGTGGGGTCCAGTTTTCACTGACGGCGAGCTTGCCGCCGGTCTGGGACTTGTCGGCGCGAATCGCGATCAAGGAATCCAGGAACCACCAGAGGTCTCCCGCGTCGACAGCGCTCTGCATCTGAGCCATGGCAATCCCCCCATTTCGAGAATCAGCATGAGCGCGATGTCAAGGGTGCGACGATTGGTGACGGGCGGGATACGCGAGGTGACCGGTCCCGCCGATTCTCAGGTCTACTTGCCAGCTTTCGATCTCTCGATCGGAGCGCGCCGCCACTCGTACACGGGCACTCCGGCTTCGCGTGCCAGAGCGCACAGCGTCCCCGGACCGGTGGAGCTGCCGAAGCTTAGGCAGGTGTCGGCTCCGGCTTGCAGCATCGCCCGATGGCGCCCCACGACGACCTGGCCCTCGGGCTGGTCCCAGTCGAACGGCCAGCACTCGACGCGCCCGCCCCAGTGCTCCCAGCACCGTGCGGCGAGGTCCTCGGCGCCCAGTGGGCAGGCTCCGGTCACGAGTACGGCGTCGGGTTCCCACACCAGCGACAGCGTCGCCGTGATCGTGCGCCAGTCGCTCCAGAACTGCGATCCGGCTACGAGTACTCGCATCTCGACCACCACCCACGTGGAGAAGGACCGCGAGGCGTCGGCGTGCGCCCCGGGTGGAGTCCGTCCCGGCTCCACCGCGCCTGCGGGCTCTTCGGCCGTCGGAGGCTCGCCAGCAAGGGAGGAAGCAAACGATCTTGAACGGCCCCGCACTCATCGCTGGAGCTCGTCACCCCTAGTCGCCGGTCAAGATGGTTTGCGGCCCTTGCTGGTGAGGGACGGCCGTGCAAGCTCGCGCGCCGACGCCTCGCTCAGCACCGCCGGAGGCGGTCCCTTCGTCCTTCTCCTTGGCCGCGTGGCCCTGAGCTGCCCTGCGCCGCGTCACGACCCCTCGCAAGACGTCAGGCCCCTGAGCTGGTGCCCGTGGCCCGGCCCCTGGGCAGGGTCCGGACGCACGGGTCGGAGACAGGAGTGCGGGAGGGCCCTGCCCGTAGGGGCAGGGCCCCGCCGGCGCGCCAGCGCCGGCGCCTCCAAGTCCTGGCGGTGGTCCTCGTGAGCGCGCCTACGGTCAGCCCCACGGCCCCGGCCCTTGGTAATGGGCGAACAGTCTTTCCCAGCCCTCCGGCACGGGCTCAGAGCCAGGCCGAGCAGCGCGCGAAGGCTAGGACTGCGCGTCGTGCCCGGTGGAAGCGTCGGGCCCAGCTACAGCCGTTGACCAGCATCGGCCGGGTGCGTCGTTGCGGCTCCATGCGTGACCCGGAGGCTGGGGTCGCCCTCGTCGTGAGCGACAGCCCGGAGGGCCGGCGGGCCGGTTTCGAGGGCCTGGTGAGCTGCGGGTCGGTGTGGGCCTGCCCGGTGTGCGCCGCCAAGGTCGCCGCCAAGCGGGCCGAGGAGCTGGCCGCGGTGCTCGACGCGGTCCACGCCAAGGGTGGCTCGGCGTTCATGCTGACCATGACCATCCGGCACAACGCCGGGGACCGGCTCGGGCTCAACCGCGAGGAGCGGGCCCGACGTGGCGTGCTGGATCAGCGGCGCCGGTGGCGCAACCGCCTCGAGAAGCTGGACACCCGCCGGATGGCCCGCGACGACGCTCGGGCCCACGGCTGGGACGTAGACGAGCACCAGGCCGAGGCCGACGACATCGAAGAGACCAGCATCCGTCGGGAGATCGCCCGCACCGACCCGAACATGGTCACCGTCGGCCCCCAGGCCCGGGTCCAGGACGACTCCGACGCCAAGGAACTAGCCGATCTCAACGCCCGACGGGGCTGCTGGGACGTTGTCACCGACGGCTGGCACGCCGCCACCAGCGGGCGCGACTGGGCGCAAGCCCAGATTGACACCGGGCTGCTGGGCTGGGTCCGGGTCACCGAGGTCACCGACGGCGGTACCCCCGCCATCCTGGCCGGCCTCCCGGACGGGCACGGCTACTCCGGCAACGGCTGGCACGTCCACGTGCACGCCCTGCTGTGCTTCCCCACCGACGTGTCCACCGAGTACGCCGAGGCCATGATCGGGGCGGGGATGCACGCCCGGTTCATGACCAAGGTCCGCTCACTCGGCTTTGACTCGTCTGAAGAGCACGGCTGGGACCTACGCAAGACCCGCCGCGGCGACGGGGAAAGCCTGTACGGCTACTTCGTCAAGCAGGCCCACGAGGTCACCTCCGGGCATCGCAAGGAAGGCAAGCGCCGCGGCGGGCGGGCCCCGATGCAGCTGCTTGCCGATGCGGTCGAGACATACCGCGCCGAGGACGTCGCCCGCTGGTGGGAGTGGGAATCAGCCGCCGAAGGCCGGCGACAGTTGGAATGGTCACGCGGCGAGCGCCACTTGCGGAGCTTCGCCGGGCTCGGCAAGAACCAGACCGATGAAGAGGTCGCCGACGATACCCTCGACGGCGAGTACCGCCTTGCACTCGTTCCGGAGACCTGGCACCGCTTGCGGTCCAACGGCCAGGGACCCGTCCTGCTCGACGTCAGTGAGACGGAGGGCCTCGACGAGGCCTGGCGTTGGCTAACGGCATCTGGACTCGCTTGCACGGACCACCGTTGCCCAGCCACTTCTCGAAGTTCAGTGCGCAGATAGGAATTGGTCTTTCTGCGACCCGTAGCTCGTCACGGGTCCCGGTCCGTCTGATGCATGACCAGGCACACAACGCGAGGTCAGGCGCCGGAGCGCGCGAGATCAGGGAAGTCGTCTCAACACCGGACGGGTTGACGGGATGGCGAATCGCTAGCACGATGTCCCAAGGCAAACTGAGCACCTTTGACATCGGGAATTAGACAAACAGTCTCCCCAATCCTGGAAATTTTGCTTCGTCGAAAATCGGGAGCCGGCCCGGGTGGACAGGCCTCCAAAGGGGCGGTCGAGGAACTCTTGCAAACCTATCCGATAAGCGCTCAAGAACGACCGCCCCCGTATCAACGAACTTCACTACCGTGTTGACTAGGTTGGCCTTACCTCCGAAACCGGTGACGAGTGCCGGCCTGATCCAGCTCTCCCCCACCGTCACATAGTCGGCCAAGTCATCCGGTGGCCGCTCAAACCTCCATCGATGCACACACGATCCTGGCGCTAGATCATCGGATGAGTCGAGGATAAGCTCGAACCCGGATTCTTCAGGAAGCGACGGGGATGTAAACATGCCCTCGGCGACATGGATCACTCGTAGTTGCCGATGCTTGTCCAGCCTTTGAATTTCGTTCAACTCCCATAAGGATCGCCTGAGATAGTGGTAGTTGTCCTTATGTTGACGAAACGGCTGGAGCTCTCGGAGGGCCGATCTGTCTCGCACCGACAGTCGCTTGATACATTTCTCTTTTGCCCAGTCACTAGACTTTTCGAAGATGGGGAACTGCGAATCTCTCGCGGCGTCGTCTGGTACTCTTCCGCGGAAATGTCGAAAATGCAGCTCGTAAACGAGGTAGTCCAGCGCGCTCCTCACGTTGAAAAGTATTTCGCTGACCATCAGCGGCCATTCGGGCGATACGGGCGCGACCTCACCGATCAGGAATCTAACTTCGCGACGGTCCTCCGATATCTGCGGCTGAAGCCGGATAGGCTGGTCGGGAAATCGAGCCAAAACATCCTGCTCGAGAAGTGCAGTTTGTTGATAAGCTCTAGAAATCTTGTCGACCGCACCGGATATGTCTCCCCGCATAACCCCACGCTACTAGCCCCACGCAAGGAGCACAATCTCGATTCTGACGCGGCGTAAACGTAGCCTCCTGACGTCTGTGCTCGCGGCAATCAGTCACCTAGAGTCTGCAACCGAGGTGTCCGGCTACGAGAGCGAAAGCAAGACTTACCGGGGCAGTCTATCGTTAAGACTTTCGAAGGCCTTGTCACTCACTCCAAGCATGGGCATCGCTACTCGGGGAGCGAATAGTGACGCGTGAGAGAATCATCCACGGTAGCCAGCTGCTCCTCGAGTGCCCTCTTGCGATTCCGTAGCTGACGAACCCGCTTCCGCGGGTCCTGACGCTCCCTCATGCGATCGAGTGTGGCTAATTCATCGAGGTGCTTGGCAATAACTCGTTCCAGGCCCTCCAGATCAGCCTTGAGAACTTCCACTCTCTCGTCCGTATTATCGCCCGCGGTTCGAATCTCACGACGCAAGTAAGAGGCTCTCCGTTGCATCTCGTCCACGAGCGATTGAACTCGATCTTGTTCCTCCGAGCTGTGCTGCCACCCCTCTTCGAGTTCACGGACGCGGTCATCGAGATCACCTTGCGCCAAGTTCGTCTCGTCGATCCGCTGCTTTAAGTCGACTCGGAGTCGTTCTAACTCACCAACGCTCAAATGATCTATGCCGTCCTTCTCCAGTGATATGGGACGATCTGGAGTAGTTGTCTCTCTAACCACAGAAATGTCTTCGTCCGATACTGCTGTGAGACCACGCTCTCGCATTTCCACCAGGAATCGAGAAGGTGTATAGAACCAGATGAAATGACTAGTTGTCGACGAGAATTCTTTCCGCAACGCTGGCAATGGGCCTAATGAGTAGCCCGAATCTGACCACCACCAGTCTTCTTTCCTGTCATCCGTCACGAGCAAGATGTCCTTATCGACAGAGCTTGCGTATCTCATTATTTGCTTCCAGACGAAGTAGTCGCCATAGCTGTTCTCAGATTTCTTTGTGTCTTTATATCCTGGCGGCACCTCAGCTTCGTACCTCTCCACTGCTTCCTCTGTGGCTTCTTTCCTGTGTTCCTCTGAGAAAGGTTCGCCTACCCGTCCTTCATACAAGTCAGCGACACGCTCTAGGACCGAGTCTTTCTGAGGCTTAACCATATACACCTGGTGTCCAACTGCATCACGTGCGGCGGTGACCGCCTTTTCAATGTCTTCGAGTAGCGGCGTAATCGCTACTAAGCCGTTTCGCCTGAGAGGCTTTAGCTCTTTGTTTGCAGCTTCGCCGACGTTTCGGAGCGCCTGGTCGACTTGACTCGAGACTGATTCTTGACTTCGTATCACGGAAGCACGGTTGCGATGGAATTCTTTGGCGACCTGGTGCGGAATCCAGAGTCGCTCCTTGATGGCGCCTAGGGCGTTGAAGAGGCTCTCTCTAGGGCCGTCAGGATAGCGGTACAGGTTTAAGAGACTATTCGTATCGAGCACCACGACGGCATCGGACCAGAGCCGGTTCATTTGCTCATCGGTGGGGGGAAAGTAACCATCAAACATCGCTCGCAACGAATCCCCCATTAGCGCCAGAGCTCACTATTTCATCATGGCCAACGATGAGCAGCATCCTAGCGGACCAGTCTTGCGGCCGGAAGCACAGGCCCAGTGAGGATCAGGCCCGACCTCAGGCGGGTTCAACCCCAGAGCCCGACAGGGATTGCGTCCCTGAACAAGCACGAACTATTAGGGCCATTGGCCAGTCGTTATCTTCGCAAGTCCTGTATCGCAGCCGGAAGCTGGTCTACTGACTTGAGAAATCTGGTCTCAAGTCGCTCATCAAGCTTCATCCGCTTTAACGCGTCGATGGAGTGCTTCTCTGTGACTACGATATCGCAGCACGGAACTGCGACACTCATCTGGTCGATGTCTCTTAGATCGTTGCTCTTGAACTCTCGCGAAGAATTGGCATGGTGTTGTCGGCGCAGAGCCGTCTGAACGAGAAGGACCGGTATGCCGCCAGCGAATTTCGCGATGCGCTCTGCGCTTAGTTGGACAAAGTCGTCTACCGACGCGCCCATTCTCGTCAGTAGCCTCGGAAGTTCATTGCCTAGCTCAGCGAACAGCTCGCGGCCAAGAATGACCGATTCGAGCTTGCGCCGCAACCCGGGTGATTCCTGGAGCAGCCTAGAGAAGTCCTGCTCTCGCGCAATCCGGTCACGCTCCATGTTGCTAACCTCGACGGTGCTATAGCCCGAAATCTCCGCGCCTTGCTCCGGAGTCACTCCACGTAGGAGCATCCATTCCATCATTTCCGCTGCCCTGTACAACAATGTCGGCATATCGCGCAATGCGTAATAGTCGGCTAGCACTTCATCGCTCAGGCCAGACAGTCGCGTTCGAAGTTCTCTACCTTCGAACGCGAAATAACAACCATGGCCGACGACCGGGGTGTGAGAGCTGGCAGCGGGACGGCCGAGCATTTGCCTCAGCACGGAGTCCGCCTGAGCTTCGAGTAGACGCGCTCTTGAATTGAGCGAGCGAAACCGGGTGATCTCGCTCATCACATCTGCGAGGTCGGTCCTATGACGTTCCCCAGGGATGGCCATGGACAGTTCCATATAGAGCGCGCCACTTAGTACGACCTGTACTTTTCCTCGCTCGGTCGCCTCTCGCAAGAAATGATAGGATTCTGCGAATCGTGCACCCTCCGGATGACTCTTCCGAGCTTTCGCCAGATTGACCCAATCCTTTAAGTCGAGGTGGACCAGCGGTGCCTCGGGATCTGCGTCAACAGCGGGTGCCTTAAAGACCGTCGGAGCCGAGCCCTCAGGGATACCCTGCTCCGTCAAGAATGCTCTAGTCAGCTCATCGAGGCTCAGACTCATGCCTGATCCCGAGCGAGGGGTCCACTGCCCTTGCCGCTCTTTACTGCGGAGATCAGTAGGAAAAGAGGTTTGCGGAAGTTCGTTTTCCACCATTCGCTGGATTCGATCACGGTCGGTGCGGGATGAGGCTCTAATATGCGCTCAATCAAGAAACCCGCATCGGCAAGGACCGACGAGTAGAATTCTAACGGCCGGAAGTTCATGTGCACTTCGTCTGGTGACTCAATGCCGGCCACCACAAAGGGCTGATCTACCGACCGTTCCGAAAAATACGTTTCGACAGGAATCGATCCTGTAGCATCGCGCTCGGCATGAGCGGTGTAGAAACAAGGGTGAAGCATGAGGGTGACCAGACGGCCTTGGGGCCGCAGGACTCGCCCGAGTTCCTGGACAGCGGCGGCCGGGTTGGAGACGTCACTCAAAACGTGGTTGCAGACGGCTATGTCGAAAGAGTCGTCCTCAAGCGGGAGGTCTTCTAGGCCCGCGACCATGTACTTCAAGCTGAGCCGCTCAGCTGCCTCATGAGTCCGTGCGGACTCGATGAGCGAGCCGGAGACGTCCACACCCGCAGCTCGAGCGCCGCGCTCAGCAAGCAGACGAGACATGTAGCCCTCGCCGCAGCCGGCGTCCAACACGTCCAGGCCGGAAACGTCGCCAATGGCATCCAGGACGGCCTGGTCCGTCAGCTCGGTACGGTAGCGGTCCAGCCCTTCCCGGATGATCTTGACCCAGAAGTCGGCGTTCCGGGCGTAGGTGTCGGACGTGCTACCACTGGTCAAAGCCGCTGCCTCCGAGCGCGTGGGCGGTCCCGTCGAGCGTCGCGAGGATACCGTCACAGGCATGCGCGGCCTCAGGAAGCAGGACCCGCTCACGTCGCGCCCGGAGCGTCGACCGCAGCTCGTCGCGGCGCAGACCGAACGTCTCGTCCCGCGCTAGGACGGTCGGGATCGAGGTCTCGGAGAGGTAGATCAGGTAAGCGTCGTTGTACTGCTCGACCTCACGCAGCACCTCGGCTGCGGTCTGGCGCAACAGCAGCGAGCGCGGTAGGGAGAAGTCCGGCGTGGGCTTCGCGTCGTGGGTGTAGGTCGGGAACGCCCAGTCCTCGACCATCGCCACCAGCGGCGAGGACTTCACTGTCCGCCCGTAGCCAGCGGCCAGGTCGGCGTCGTTGGTCGCCATGATCTGGCCGATCACCGAGCTCCGGAAGGCGAGCGCGGTGTTGCGGCTGACGTCCTCCGCCTCGAGCTCGGCCGGCTGACCGGTGCTACGCGAGATGTGGTGCATGAGGTTGGCCTGCGCCACGATCGCGTGAAACGAATTGGAACGCTCTCCCAAGCGCCCGACCATCTCCGAGGCGGCCAAAACCAGAGAGCTGGCATCGCGCAACAGGGCGTCAGTGTCGTTGTTCCCGAATACGAATCCGAGCGCGTAGTCCTGCTCGCGCCCCCAGAATCGCGCCAGGTGCGCGGCAGCGGGCCGGATATCGCCGTCGAGCAGACACGCCGCGGTGTCGAGTGCGTTGCTGAGGTACTGCTCTGGCACCCGGCGCTCCTGCACCAAGCGCCGGAAGGCCTCGCCGTCCACCTCGACGCCGTGACGGCTCAGACGGTCGGCCAGCCGGTTGCGCCGGTCTGCCAGCGAGAAGCCGAGGACGTACTCCCCGACCCCGGGCACGACCGCCACGATGGCCTGCAGCGAGCTGCCCTTGACCCGGTCCAGCCAGTCCGGGTTGTCCCACAGCCGGCACACGGTGCTCTCGTCGAGGCCGGCCAGGAACGATGGAGCGCTGCCCGGCCTGCGGCTCGTCGGCCTGGGAGGTCACGCAGGTGCAGGTCGCCGGCTCCCCGTCACGCACCACCCGGGCTCGGGGCCGTGCGCACCGGGCGTCCCGCTCAGGCTCGGGGTGGGCCTGATGACCGCCATCTTCACCGACCCCCGCCCCGGCTCCTGGGGCCGTTCGGGTGTCAAGCGCGGCTTGACAGTCGCGCCGTCCACGCGGGTGGTCGAGAACGACGAGTTCGGCGCGTTCGCCCGCCGCATCCTCGCCGCCCACGGCCGCCGCGTCGCGAGCGGCGACATCGAGGGCCTGCGTGACCTCGACGCCCTGGGCCGGGCCTGGGAGCGGGCCATGCACGCCGCGGTCGAGGGGCTGCGCGCCGAGGGCTTCTCGTGGGCCGAGATCGGCGACCGGCTCGGCATCAGCCGCCAGGCGACCCACCAGCGCTGGGGCTCGCCCGGCGTCCCCCATCAGCCACACCAAGAAACGGATTGAGTCATGCGAGAGACATGGACCGCGCGAATGTGGCGCGGACAGACCATCCGCACCCGCTCCGACGTGGTGCGCACCGAACACATCCCGTACCGCCCCGCCCCGCTGACCTACAGCCTGGCCGCGCTGCGCTGGTCGCTGTGGACCGTCGGCATGCTCGCCTGGGGCGCGATCTATATCCCCGCCGCCGGAGCCGCCCTGGCCCTACTGGTCCTCGGTGGGCTGCTGGCCGGGAGCTGGGGGCTGGTGGCGGCCGCGGTGCTCGCGTCGCTCGCCGGGCGGCTGTGGGCCCGGTTCTGGCCGGTGCACTGGCAGCGCTGGGGCATCGGGCGGGCGCACCGATTCTGGCGGCGGCTGCGCTACCGGTGGTCCTGGGACGACGTCCTGGCCGCCTCGGGGGTCAAGGCCACCGACGCCCGCCACAACATCTCCGTGCCCCGCCTGCTCTGGGTCAGCCTCGGCGAGCACGCTGACGCCCTGCATGTCCAACTCTGCGCCGGGATCACCCCCGCCACCCTCGCCGCCCAGACCGACGCGCTCGCCTCCGAGTGGTGCGCCCTCGAGGTCCGCGTCCAGGCCCACCCGTGGCGACCCGGCTGGGTGCTGCTGCGCGTGGTCTACCGCGACGTCCTCGCCGACGACCCGGCCGCCACCGCCGGCCCGACCGACTTCCGGTGGCTCGATGTCGGGCGCTGCGAGGACGGCCGACGCTGGTGGCTGCGCCTGATGGGGACTCACATTCTGATCGCCGGGTTAACCGGCGCCGGGAAGTCCGGGCTGGTCGCCGGGATCGTCAAGGGGCTGTGCCCGGCGATCGCCGACGGGCGGGTCCGGCTGATCGGGATCGACCCCAAGGGCGGCATGGAGTACCGCATGTACTCCGAGCTGTTCTACATGCTCGCCTACGGCACCGACGACGCCCTGGTCGCCGCCCTCGAAGCCGCCGCCGACCTCATGGCCGAACGGGCCAACCAGTTCGGCGGCCGCATCCGCAAACTGCTGCGACCCACCACCACGTGGCCGCTCTACGTGCTCCTGGTCGACGAGATCGCCGCCCTGACCTCGTTCATCGCCAACCGCGAACTCAAGGAACGCGCCTCCGCCGCGCTGAACCGGATGCTCACCCAGGGCCGCGCCCCCGGAGTGGTCGTCGTCGGGTGCATCCAGGACCCCCGCAAGGAAGTCCTCCCGATGCGCGACCGGTTCGGCTACCGCGTCGGGCTGCGCCAGGACTCCCCCGACGAGGTCCGCATGACCCTCTCCGAAACCGCCTACGACCGCGGCGCCCGCTGCGACCTGATCCCCGAGGACTGCCCCGGCATCGGCTACGTCATCGACGACGACGGCGCCCGCCGCGAACCCGTGAAGGTCCGCGCCGACTGGGTCCCCGACGCCGAACTCATCTGGCTCGCCGCCCAGTACCCCGCCCCCACCCAGGTCGACGTCCCGCCTCTGGCGGCTAAGAACCGCACCCCGGTCCGCGCGACCCGCGAGGACAAGGGGAGGGCGGCGTGATCCCCGCGATCATCATCGTCGTCCTGCTCACGGTGATCGCGATGAAGTTCCGCGCCGTCGGCGCCGTCCTCGTGCTCGGCGTCATCACCGTCGTCCTGCTCGGCGTCGAAGCCCCCAGCTTCATCGCCGGAGTCGGGCACTTCATCGCCGCCGTCATCGGCGGAATCGGCACCGGCCTCGCGCAGGCCAACACGTGAGAAGGAGCGATCATGGAACCACTGCTGTTGACCCCTGAGGAAGCCGCCGAGGTCCTGCGGATTGGGCGGGCCAAGGTGTACGACCTGATCCGCAGCGACGAGCTGCGCTCGATCAAGATCGGCGGATCGCGCCGAGTGCCGTGCTCGGCTCTGGAGGAGTACGTCAGCGCCCTTCTCGACAGGGCGCCCGCGTGATGTCCGGGCAGCGCCGCCGGTCGAACGGCGAAGGGACGATCTTCCAGCGCTCGTCGGACGGCCTGTGGGTGGGCTCGGCCTACGTCCACACCAGCACCGGCGAGATCAAGCGCAGGCGCGTGTACGGCAACACCGAGCTGGCCGCACGCGAGAAGCTGCGCAAGCTCCAGGCCGACGACGGGGCCGGCCTCCCGGCACCGGACAAGACCTACACCGTGGGCGAGTACCTGGACGTGTGGCTCGCGCGAGTCAAGGAGGAGAAGCGGGCCACGACCTATCGGGGCTACGAGAGCGCGGTCCGGTTGCACATCAAGCCGCTGCTCGGGCGCAAGCGTCTTGACCGACTCACTGGCGCGGACGTCCGCCAGTTCCTCGCCCGGTTCCGCGCGAAGTGCCTGTGCTGCGCGAACGGGTGGGACAAGCATCGGCCGGCCAAAGATCAGTGCTGCTCGGCGAAGCGCTGTTGCGGGCGGCACCCGACCACGCGGCAGGTCCAGTACGTCCACGCGGTGCTGCGCAACGCGCTCTCGAACGCGATCCGAGACGAACTGATCATGCGCAACGTCGCCAAGCTCGTTGTAGTCCCGACACCGAAGTACAAGCGCGGCAAGGGCCTCACGGTCCCTGAGGTCCGCACGCTGCTCAAGGAGGCCAAGGCCTCCCGACTGCACGCGCTCTACGTCGTGGCCGCGACTCTGGGCCTGCGTCGCGGGGAGCTGCTCGGGCTGCGCTGGTCCGACATCGACGTCGAGGCCCGCACCGTCGACATCGCCCAGACCGTGCAGCGGGTCGGCGGCGAGCTGCTGATCGGCGCGGTCAAGACCGACGCCTCGGAGGCTCCGCTACCGCTGCCGAAGATGACGATGCGGGCACTGCTCGCCCACCGGGACCGCCAGACCGTCGAGCGCGAGAAGGCCCGCGAGTGCTGGCAGGACCACGACTTGGTGTTCTGCACCCAGATCGGCACGCCCATCGAGCCGCGCGCGGTGAACCGCGACTGGGACAAGCTCCGAGCACGCACAGGGTTCCCGACGCTGCGATTGCACGACCTGCGCCACACGGTCGTGAGCCTGCTCCTGGCGCTCGGGGTGCCGCCCCATGTCGTGCAGGCCATCGCCCGGCACGCGGACGCGGAGATCACTCTCGCGATCTACGCGCACACCAACCTCGACCAGATGCGGGAGGCCGTCGACCTCATCGACTGGGACGACGACGAGACCTCGGAGGAGATGCCGTGAAGCTCCGTTGGTGCAGTAGTAGGTGCAGTACGGGGGTCTACGCCTCTGCCGGCGTCGCCCCCGCACGGCATCTGTGCAGGTCGTGCGTGGTCGGGGTGGCGGGATTCGAACCCACGGCCCCTCGCTCCCAAAGCGAGTGCGCTACCAAGCTGCGCCACACCCCGTTGACCTCAAGTGTAGGGGCGCCCGCTCAGGAGGTTCGCAGCCTGGCTCCGACACCGCCGCGGCACTCGCGCCGCGGGGGGTCGGAATGCGATGGCTGGATGTCGACGGGCATGCGGACGGCGTCGTCCGCACCCGTCCGACGCGTCAGTCCAGACCGCGGACGATGTGGTCCTCGTCAGTGTCGACCGTCATGTCGCGCTCCGTGTCCATCCTGGGCTCCCTTCCGGCTGGTGCTCTGGCCCGATTTCCATCCTCGACGCCTCGGCGGCCCTACCGTGAAGTACCTGGTGAGGGTCACAGATCGAGTTCCCGGGGAACCTTCGGCGGTCGTGGATCGTGCTTGTGTACCTGTTCACAAGGCGTTGGTGAAGCACTAAACCGTGACAGAGCGTCTACTGAACGATCCAGTAGCCGCGCGACGCAACCTCGAGGCACGCCACGAACGGACCAGTACCGCGGAGGGAACGCCCGGAATCACGCCGTCTCCGAGCGATCGGATACGGTGGAGCCGGCCCGGAGACGGGCCGCGCGGGCGTAGCTCAATGGTAGAGCCCCAGTCTTCCAAACTGGCTACGCGGGTTCGATTCCCGTCGCCCGCTCCACGTCGTCGCCGCAGGTCAGCGGCCTGACGACCGCCCTGGGCGCACCGTGACGCAGTCGTCGGACGACGACGACACGGCCGCCTCCTCGTCCCCGCGAGCGACCCGTCGGCCGTGCCCCCTACCGCGACGGCTGAACCGCGCGTCGCCCCCCAGGTCTTCGACCTGTCCGAACAACGATGGCACTATCCATATTACGTCGAGCTCTCGTCCCCCCGAGAGTCTCGACCAGGTCCCGCTGCCCCTGCCCCCTGTGGGCAGCGGGACCGCCCATGGCCGTGGGCGATTCGGTCGATTGCTCCTGATGGTGACCTGCATCACCATTCGGCGATGACTCACTATGTGCTCGTTCCGGGCGGATTCATCGACGGCCGGTACTGGGACGGCGTCGCCCAGCGACTCGAGAAGGCCGGTCATCACGTCGACGTCGTCGACCAGCTCCCGAGCGCGGGATTCGACCCGTCCGCCCTCGGCGACCTGACGACGGACGCGGCGGCCGTGAGACGACGCGTCGAGGACGCCGGCGAGCCGGTCGTGCTCGTCGGACACTCCTACGGCGGGATGGTCATCACCGAGCTCGCCGACCACCCGGACATCGCCCACAGCGTCTATCTGGCGGCGGCGTGGCCGGCGCGCGGACAGTCGATGTTCGACCTGTTCGGAGGCGGTCCACCGCCGGCGTGGATCGCAGCCCAGCCCGACGGGACGCTGCGGGCCACCGACGACCTGCAGCTGCTCCGGGACGGACTCTGCGCCGACGTCGAGCGGGAGCAGGCCGAGGCCGAGCTACAGCGGATGCTGCCGCAGTCGCTGACCAGCGCCAGCACGCCCAGCTCGGCCCCGGCCCGGGCGCACCCGACCACCTACATCGTCTGCGAGCAGGACATGACGCTGCGGCCCGCGGCCCAGGAGCAGATGGCCGCCGCGGCCGACCGCGTCGAACGGCTGCCGTCGTCCCACCAGCCGATGCTGTCGATGCCGGACGAGCTGGCGGCGATCCTCGCTCGCGTGTCCTGACCCGCGCGGTCAGCCCGCCCCGAACCACCGGGGCAGGGCCGCCTTCAGGCCGTCGGCGTCCCCGCCCGCCCAGGCCACGTAGCCGTCGGGCCGGACGAGCAAGGCAGCAGCCGGGGCGCCCGACGACGTGGCGCGCACGTGGTCCACGCGGTCGCTCCAGGGCTCGGCGATCGCGGCGAGGTACGGCCCGCCCGTGAGGTCGAGCAGCAGGGGGCGGGCGCCGCGCAGCAGTTCGGCGAGGCGCCGCGACCCGCCGTCGTCGGTGGTCAGCTCGAGGGGCGGGACGAACCAGCCGGTCGGCGCCGCGGGGTCCTCCTCGCCCATGTCGTAGCGGACGTCTGCGCCGGCCATCATCGCGGCGACCGACGCGAGGTTCTCGATGCGCTCGAGGAACTCCCCGACGAACCGGCGCAGCGCGGTGACGTCGCCGCCGGGGGCCATCAGGGCGGTCTCGGCCTGGGTCCACACGCCCTCGCGCTCGCCGACCGCGTGGCGCTCGGTCCCGTAGCTGTCCAGCAGCCCGTCCGGCGCCCATCCCTGCAACGTCGCGGCGAGCTTCCAGGCCAGGTTCGCCGCGTCCTGCAGCGCCTGGTTGAGGGTCGGTCCGTTGCTGACGTGGGCGGCGTCGCCGGCGAGGAGGATGCGGCCCTCGCGGTAGCGCTCGGCGAGCCGGGTGTTCCGGCCGCACAGGCGCCGGAGCAGGGTCGGCGCGCCCTCGGGCGGCGGGGTCAGCGGCAGCCGCACTCCGAGGATGCGCTCGACGCTGTCCTCCATCTCGGCCAACGTCATCGGAGCGCCGGGACCCGGGGAGTTGCCCGCCGGCCGCTCCTCCCACTCGGTGGTGTGCACCAGCGGGCGCTCCGGATCGTGCGGGAGCACGGTGAAGACCCCCCGCTCGGTGCGGTGGAACTGCGCCCGGATCTCACCGAGCCCCTCGACGGCGAGGCGTCCGCCGGGGGCGAGGGGCACGCTCGGTCCGACGAGGGCCGAGCGGTCGACCACGCCGTCCTCGCGGGTGCCGGGGAAGTCGATCCCGGCCTGCTTGCGGACCAGGCTGTGCCCGCCGTCGCACCCGACGAGGTAGCGGGTCGCCAACGTCGTCTCGACCCCGTCGGGATCGCGGGCGACGACCTCGATCCCACCCTCGATCTCACCGAAGGACAGCACCTCCCACCCCCGCCGGACGTCCGCGCCGAGCTCGGCCGCGCGCTCGGCGAGCACCCGCTCGAGCTCGCGCTGCGGGACCGGCAGGAGGTACATCGGGTTGCCGGCGCCGAGGCGGTGCAGCGGCAGCCGCATCCCGCCGAAGAAGAACCCGGGGGCGGGCTCCGGCGCTCCCCCGCCGCCGCACCGTTCGACGAGCCCGCGGTGGTCCAGCAGCTGCACGACCTGCCCGGCGAGCCCGTGCGCCTTGTCGGACGGGTCCGGGTCCGACCGTCGCTCGAGCACCACCGGCCGGGCTCCCGCGAGGCGGAGCTCGCCGGCGAGGAACAGGCCGACCGGCCCCCCGCCGACGATGACGACGTCGAGCATGTCCACCCCTCGGAGATACGCAGCTGTATCTAACTGGTCGTGACGCTAGGCCGCCGAGATAAGGTACGCAAGTGAATCCAAAACCCGGCGGCTCCCGGCGTCGCGGCCCGGAACTGGAGGCCGCGATCCTCGACGCGGCCTGGGCGGTGCTCCTGGAGTACGGGTATCCCGGCTTCACCTACGAGGCGGTCGCCGCCCGCGCGGGAACGAGCCGCCCCGTGCTCTACCGGCGCTGGCCGCGACACCAGGACCTGCTGCTCGCCACCCTCACGCGGGTGTGGTCGTCACAGCCGATCACGGTGCCCGACACCGGCAGCCTGCGCGACGACGCGATCGGCTTCCTGCGCAATGCCGACGCCGGCCGGGCGCGCACGTTGACGCTGTTCAGCGTGCAGATCCTCGACTACTTCTCCGACACCGGCACCAGCTTCGCCGACCTGCGCGAGTCGCTGCACCGGCCGGACGACATCCCGCCCTTCGAGCAGATCGTCGCCCGCGCGGTCGAGCGCGGCGAGCTTCCCGACGTGGCCCGACCGCCCCGGGTGGTGTCGCTGCCGATCGACCTGCTGCGCCACGAGGTGTTCATGACGATGCGCCCGGTGCCGGACCCCGCGATCGCCGAGATCGTCGACGACGTGTGGCTCCCGCTGCTCGGGACGTCCTGACGACGGCGTCGGTGGCGGCTGGGAAGGTCATCGCCATACCGTCCCTCGAACGCCTCGTGCCCCCGATGAACGCCGACGAGCACGCCACGCTGGCGGGCTGGCTCGACTTCTACCGGGCCACGTTGGCCGGGAAGTGCGAGGGCCTCGACGACGCCGCGGCCCGCGCCGCGTCCGTCGCACCGTCGGAGCTGACCCTGCTCGGTCTCGTCCAGCACCTCGCGGAGGTGGAACGGAACTGGTTCCGACGGGTCCTGGCCGGCGAGGACGCCCCGCCGATCCACGACTCGCCGTCGGCCACCGCGGGTCACGACGGCGGGTTCGACCTCGCCGCCGACGCGTCCCTCGCCGGCGCGCTGGCGCAATGGACCGGGGAGGTCGACGCCGCCCGGGCGAACTGCGTCGACCGCGAGCTCGACGGCACCAGCCCCCTCGGGGACGGGGAGGTCACGCTGCGGTGGATCTACGCGCACATGATCGGTGAGTACGCGCGCCACACCGGGCACGCCGACCTGCTCCGCGAGCGGATCGACGGCACGACCGGCGTCTGACGCCCGGGTCAGGTCCGCTGGACGCCCGTCGCACGGCGTGGTTCATGAGGTCGTGGGCCGTCCGCGTGGCGTCGGCGTCGGGGGCGATCGCGTCGAACCCGTGCGGCAGGCCGGGCAGCACGTGCAGCTCGGTCGGCACCCCGGCCCGGACGAGCCGCCAGGAGTAGTGGATCGCCTCGTCGCGCAGCGGGTCGTTCTGCCCGACGAGGACGAGCGCGGGGCAGAGCCCGGTGAGGTCCTCGGTGCGATTGGGGACGATGTACGGCGCCGGCGGCTCGGACGGCACGAGGTTGCGCATCACCTGCTGGATGACCGGCTCGGGGATCACCGGCAGGTCGGTCCGGCGGGAGACGTGCTCGGGCAGCCGCCGGTCGTCGGTGTTCGGGTACAGCGCGAGCTGCAGCATCGGGGCGAACTCGCCGCGGTCCCGGACGAGCTGCGCCAGCGCGAGCGTCAGCATCCCGCCGCCGGACGAGCCGGTGAGCACGATCCGGCGGGGATCGACGTCGTAGTCCTCGGCGTGGGTGGCCACGTGGCGCAGCGCCGAGTAGGCGTCGTCGAGGATCACCGCGGGCGCGTGCTCCGGCGCCATCCGGTAGTCGACGCTGACGCCCACCGCCCCGCACGCCCGGGTCAGCTCCACGCAGCGCCGGTGCTCGGTGTTGAGGTGTCCGAACGACAGCCCGCCGCCGTGGAACAGCACGTAGGCGGGCCGCCGCGGGTCGGGGTGCTCCGGGCGGTAGACGCGCACCGGGACGTCGTGGTCGCCCGCGGTGTTCGGGATCGTCGCGGCGCTCCAGGTGACCCCGGGCTCGGGCGCGGGGTCCGGCCCGGGGTCACGCAGCGCGGCGAGGAGCGCGGGGTCGGTCACGTCCCCGCGCCCTCCGCCGGCCGCTGCGACGTACGCCTCGAGGTGGGGTCGGACGTCGGGTTCCCAGAAGTCGCGGTCCAGCACGGGACCGAACCCTAGGCGTCAGCCGGCGAGCACCTCGTCGAGACGCTCGTAGCCCTCCACGACACCCTCCTCCATGCCGCTCCCGATCATCGCGTCGCGCGCCTCGAAGGACTCGCCGAGCGAGAAGGCCTCGAGCCGGGTCCGGCCGCCGGGGAGCTCGGTCAGCGTCATCGTCTCGATCGCGACGCCGTCCGGGAAGCCCTCGTAGGTGAAGGTCTGGACGATCCGCTCGTTCTCGCGGAGCTCGTGGAACGACCCGAAGAAGTGGTGCTCGGTGCCGTCCTCCCCGGCGTGGGTGTAGCGGTAGCCGCCGCCGGTCTTCGCGTCCCAGCGCTGGATCGTCATCGTCAGCCGGCGCGGGCCGAGCCAGCGCACGACGAGGTCGGGGTCCAGGTGTGCGCGGTAGACGGCGGCGGGCGGCGCGTCGAACTCCCGGGTGATCCGGATGGCGGGGACGGTCGGGTCGGCGGTGATGGTGGTGGCGAGCGTGGTGTTCACGGGTCACTCCTCGGGTCGGGCGTGCTGGTGTCGGTCGAGCTGGTGCCGGGCGTGCTGGTGCCGGGCGTGCTCGTGTCGGGCGCGGCCATCTCGGCGAGGACGGTGTCGAGGCGCTGGTAGCGCAGCTCGGCCCGGCGGCGGTAGTGGTCGATCCAGCCGGTGAGCAGGTCGAACACGTCGACCTCGAGGTGCGCCCAGCGTTGCTGGCCGTCCCGGCGGCGGCTGATCAGGCCCGCCGCCTCGAGCACGCCGAGGTGCTTCGAGACGGCCTGGAGGCTCACGTCGTAGGGCTGCGCGAGCTCCGTCACGGTCGCGTCGTCCGCGGTGAGGCGGGCGACGATGTCGCGCCGGATCGGGTCGGCGAGGGCGGCGAAGGCCCGGGAGAGCGAGTCCTCCACGGTCTTCACCGCCTTCGTATTCAACGTTCCGGTTGAGTACGAACTTAGGACCACGGAGAAGCCGATGTCAACGATCAACACCGCGAGGTGGAGGGATCACGAACTGTTACACGTTCGGGGAAGTATCACCCGAAGAGAGCAGGCGTCACCCGATCGAGCGGGTGCAGCGGCCGCTTGCGGCGTCCGGGCGGGCCAGACGGCCGTCGGAATGAGGCCGAACGGTTCAGTGAGGGTCCGTTCAGTGAACGGACCCGAGATGAGAGGCGTTCTCAGGTTCCCGTGAGAATTCCGCTCGTCCAGCACAACGACGCCCGGGGCGTGAGGGAACGGACGCCTCCGGGCCACGACAGAAGGAGCACTGGATGAGCATGTCCACCACCCGTCGTCTGGCCGCCGCGACGATGCTCGCGGGTGTCGGCACGGTGGCGATGGCCGGCGCGGCCAACGCCACCGAGTCGCAGTCGCACGGCACGGAGCACGCCTCGTCGCACCACAAGGGTCTGGTCAGCGGCGTGGTCGGAGCCGCGGGCGAGCTCGGGCAGGGCGTCGGCGGTCTCGTCGGCGGCGTCGGCGGTGCCGTGCACGGCATCCTCGACAGCGACACCGTCGGCAGCATCGCCCGCGGGCTGCTCTGACGACGGTCCACGACGCGCCGGTGGGACGGGGAGCCCCGCTCGGCGCGTGACGGTGCGACGCACGACCGTCGGGGGCGTGGTCGCGCCGAGGGAGCGGCGCGGGTGGGTGATGCTGGAACCATCACCCACCCGCGTCGTCATCCTCCCCGACGACGACGGCCCCGTGTATGAGGTCATCCTGGCGTCCGTCGGGACAATGGGCGCATGTCCAGCGCAGCTCCGGAGGGCGAGCCACCTCGACGCGCCGGCTCGCGGGCGGCCGCGAAGGCCCGCACCCACGAGAACCTCCTCGACGCCGGTCTCGCGGTGTTCGCCGATCGCGGCTACGGGGCCGCCTCGGTCGAGGAGATCGCGCGGCGGGCCGGCGTCTCGGTCGGCTCGGTGTACGCGCACTTCAGCAGCAAGGAGAAGCTCTTCCTCGCCCTCATCGAGCGCCGCGCCGACCGCGAGTTCGCCGCCGCCGAGACCGAACTGGCCGACGGGTTCGACGCGGTCCTGCCCGCGCTGGACCGGCGCCTGCGCGAGGAGGCGGACTCCGACCACCTCGCGATGCTCGGTGCCGAGGCCTGGCTCTACGCGGTGCGCTCGACCGAGTTCGGCGAGGGACTGGCGGCGCACCAGGCGCGGGTCCAGCAGGTCGTGGCCGGGCTGGTCGCCACCGAGCGCGAGCGCCGCGGGGTGGCGTGGTCGCTCGACGACTCCGAGGTGGCCGCCGTCGTCGACGCCCTCTACCGGGGCCTCGTGCAACAGCGCCGACTGCGGCCGGAGAGCGTGGCCGACGACCTGTTCGGCCGGACCCTCACCGCTCTGCTGCGGGGCCTGGAGGTTCCTCCTCCAGGCTGAGGTCGTCACGGGTGACGGCGGGCGTCGGGTCGGCGGCGCCCGGTTCCGCGGAGCCGGGCTGAGCGCGGTCCGGCGCGATCCGGCGCAGCAGGTGGTACCCGGCGACCACGACGACGGTGCCCAGCGCGATCCCGCCGAGCTCTCCCCCGGAGAACTTGAACGCCACGTCGCCGACCCCGATGACGATGCCCGCGGCGAGCGGGACGAGCACCTCGGGGCGGGAGAAGTCGACGCGGTTCTCCACCCAGATCCGGGCGCCGAGCAGGCCGATCATCCCGTAGAGCACGACGGTGATCCCGCCCAGCACCCCGCCCGGGGTCGCCGCGACGACCGCGCCGAACTTGGGGCAGAACCCGATGAGCACGGCCACCAGCGCCGCGACCCAGTAGGCCGCCGTCGAGTACACGCGGGTGGCGGTCATGACGCCGATGTTCTCGGCGTACGTCGTCGTCGGGGACCCGCCGACCCCGCCGGCGACGGCGGTGGCGATGCCGTCGGCGGCCAGCGCCCGCCCGAGGTACGGGTCGAGGTCCTCCCGGGTCATCGAGGCGACGGCCTTCACGTGGCCGGTGTTCTCGGCGATGAGCGCGACGACCACCGGGACGATGATGATGATCGCGGAGGCGCTGAACACCGGCAGGTGCAGGCCGGGTGCGCTCGGCGTCCCGAACGGCAGGCCGACCCAGGACGCGTCGGAGACCGCGGAGAGATCGAGACGCGGGTGGGTGGACACCACGCCGGAGGCGTTGGGCGCGGTGATCGGCCCGATCGTCGCGTCCAGCACCGCCGAGAGCACGTAGCCGACGACCAGCCCGACCAGCACCGCGAGCCGCCCGAGCATCCCGCGGCCGGCCACGGAGACCACCATCACGACGAGCATCGTCAGCAGCGCGACGCCCTGGTCCTGTGGCCAGTAGGTCCCGGCCACGACGGGCGCCAGGTTCAGGCCGATGAGCAGTACGACGGCGCCGGTGACCGCCGGCGGCAGGATCGCCGAGATCGCCCGTGCCCCGCCGAGGTGCACCACGAGCCCGATCAGCGCGAGCACCACCCCGGTGACCGCGATCGCGCCGGTGACCTCCGCGCTCGTCCCGCCGTCGGCCCGGACCGCGGCGACCACGCCGACGAACGAGGCGCTCGTCCCGAGGTAGCTGGGCACGCGGCCGCGGGTCATCAGCAGGAACAGCATCGTCGCGAGCCCGGAGAGCAGGATCGCGAGGTTCGGGTCGAGCCCCATCAGGACGGGGAAGACGAACGTGGCCCCGAACATCGCGAGGACGTGCTGCATCCCGAGCCCGACGGTCCGGCCCCAGCTCATCCGCTCCTCGGGCCGCACGACCTCGCCCGGCCCCGGGGCACGGCCGTCGCCGCGGAGGGTCCAGCGCAGCGGGTGCGGCTTCGACGGGGGCGCCGAGGTGGCCACTCAGGTCTCCGCGGGGTCGAATCGGGTGCTGTCGGCCGGGGCGGTTCCGGTCGGAGGTGTTCCGGTCGGGGATGTTCCGGTCGGGGTGGTTCCCGGCGCGGCACTTCCCGACGCGTCCGCGGCGCAGCCGGCCGCGAGCCGTTCGGCGACCTCACCGCGGGGCGGTGGGTCGAGCGCGGGCAGGGGGGTGCGCCGGCGCTCGGCCGCGAGGGCGTCCAGGACGAGCGCGAGGTACCGGTTCCAGCGGTCCGGCCGGACCTCCTCGCCGAACGGCGCCGCCGTGGCCACGACCATCACCGCCGCGGCGGGGACGTCCCGTGCCTCGGCGTCGTCGCGCAGGACGCCGGCCGCGCGGGCGCGCGTGACGAGGTCCTGCAGCGGGCCGATGAAGCGCAGCGCGACCTCGGTGGTGAAGGCACCCGAGTCCTTCGCGGCGCGCAGGATGCCGCGCCGGTGCAACAGGGCCCGGGCGATCTCCTCGACCACCCGGGCGACCGCGCCCCACGGGTCCTCGTCGGTGGCCGCCCCGACCAGCAGCGGCTCGACGGCCTCCTCGAAGTACTCCGCGAACACCGCGGCGACGAGTTCCTCGCGCCCGGCGAAGCGGCGGTAGAGCGTGGAGGGGCCGACTCCGGCACGCCGGGCGACCTCCTCCAGCGGCACGTCGGGACCGACCTGCTCGAAGGCCTCGCGCGCCGCAGCCACGATCGCGTGGTGGTTGCGCAGCGCGTCTGCACGCAGCGGCCGCGACGAAAGGCCGGACCCGGTCACGGACGGCGACGCTAGCAGCGTCGGGCCCGCGACCGGGCGTTTCCCGACACGGACCTCACTCCTCCAGCGACAGCGCACCCGACGGGCACGACCCGACGGCGTTGCGCGCGGCGTCCGCGTCCTTGCCCTCGGGGCTCTCCTCGAGGACGACGACGATCGCGTCGTCGTCCTGGTCGAAGACGTTCTCGGCGGCGAGCACGCAGTTGCCCGCGCCGATGCAGACGTCCCGATCGGCCTTGATCTTCATTCGTGGGGTCCTCTCCGGTGGTGGTCGGTTGGACGGGTCGATCTCACCAGGTGACCGGCAGGCTCCGCAGGCCGTACACCACGCTGGCCGACCGGAAGTCCACGTCGGAGAACGGGATCGCCGGGGCCAGCGTCGGGAACCGCCGGAGCAGGGCCGGGAACGCGGTGGCCATCTCCATGCGCGCGAGTGGCGCGCCGAGGCAGTGGTGCACGCCGTGCCCGAAGGCGACGTGGTGACTCGCGGCCCGCCCGACGTCGAGCTGGTCGGGGTCCTCGACGAGGGCGCGGTCGCGGTCGGCGGCGGGAAGGGACACGACGAGGACGTCACCGGCCTCGATGTCCTGATCGCCGACCCGGGTGGCGGCCGTGGCGGTGCGCGGCACCCCGGTGTGCACGACCGACAGGAACCGCATCAGCTCCTCGACGGCGGGCGCGGCGGCGTTCGGGTCGTCGCGGACCAGCGCCGCCTGCTCCGGGTGACGGAGCAGCGCGAGCGTCCCGATCGCGAGCATGTTCGCCGTCGTCTCGTGACCGGCGATGAGCAGGAGCGACGCGACGCCGATGAGCTCGGTGCGGGTGAGGGTGTCGCCGTGCTCACGCACGAGCATCCCGAGCATGTCGTCGCCCGGAGCCGCGAAGGCGCGGTCGACCAGCTCGGCCATGTAGGCCCGTGACTGGGCCGCGACCATCCCCCGCTCCTCGAGCGGGCGGGTCAGGTCGAGCTGCTTCGCGGCGCGGCGGTGGAACTCCGCGCGGTCGGAGTACGGCACGCCGAGCAGCTCGCAGATGACCAGGCTGGGCACCGGGAGGGCGAAGTCCGGCACCAGGTCAGCGGGCGGGCCGGCCTGCTCCATCGCGTCGAGGTGGGAGTCGACGATCTCGGCGATGCGCGGCTGGAGCCGCCGGATGCGCTTGACGGTGAACTCGCCGGTGAGCAGGCGCCGCAGCCGGGTGTGCTCGGGCGGGTCGAGCATCAGCAGGTTGCCCGACCGCTGCTCCTCCGGCGTGGTGCCCGGCACCGGGATCACCGGCAGGCCGGCACTGGAGAACCGGGCGGCGTCACCGAGGACCTCGCGGGCGTCCTCGTAGCGGGTCACGAGCCAGGCCGGGCGCCCGATCGGGGTGGTGACCCGGGCCAGGCCGGGCTGCTCGCGGATCTCCCGCATCTCGGCCGGTGGGTCGAACCGCTCGCGCCGCATGTGCAGCGGCAGGGCAGGGGTCTCGGTGCTGGGGCTGGCCATGGGGGCTCCTCGTCGTCGGGAGGGAGAGGCCGACCACCTCGACCGTAGCACCGAAAACGGGAGCTTGCTGTCAGATATGGATCAGGGCGTTCGCGCGCACTCCAGGGCGGCGTCGACGAAGTGCGCCACCGCGGGCGAGCGGTCCGTGCGCCGCCACGCGACCTGCAGGGCGATCTGCGGGACGTCCCCCTCGAGCGGCAGGAACGCGACGCCCGGCGGGCGCAGGTTGGCGTAGTACGACGGCTGCAGGGACACCCCGAGCCCGGCCGCGACGAGACCGAGCTGGGTCTCGATGTCGGCGCCCTCCGCGACGATGCGCGGGCTGAACCCGTGGTCGAGGCAGTAGCTGGTGATGATGTCGAAGAACGCCCGCCCGAGCGGGCGCGGCCAGAGCACGAACGGCTCGTCGGCCAGGTCCTCGGGGACGATCGAGGCGCTGCCGGCGAGCGGGTGGTCCGACGGCACGGCGGCCAGGAGCGGTTCGGAGACCAGGTGCTCGATGGCCACCGTCTCGGTCGGGTCCGCGGCCCGGACGAGCCCGACGTCGAGGCTGCCGTCGGTCAGCGCGACCAGCTGCGCGGCGGTGTCCTGCTGGCTCACCTCGAGCTGCAGATCCGGGAAGTGCGCCCGTACCGAGCGCAGGATCCGCGGCGTGATCGAGGCGAGCGCGGTCCCCACCGACCCGACGTTGAGGAGCCCGACCGCCCCGTTCGCCGCCTGCGTCACGAGCGACTGCGCCCGCTCGGCCTCATAGAGCACGCGCGGCGCCGCGTCGAGCAGGACGCGCCCGGCGGGGGTGAGCTCGGTCGCGCGGCTGGACCGGTCGAACAGCGCCGCGCCGAGCGTCCGCTCCAGCGCGCGGATCTGCTGGGACAGTGCCGGCTGGCTGACGTGCAGCCGGCGGGCCGCGCGGCTGAAGTGAAGCTCGGCGGCCACGGCGAGGAACGTCCGCAGCTGCCGTAGCTCGAGATCCATGCCCACGATCGTGCCCCTCCGGGGCGAGGAGTGACGCCGATGACGCGCGAGCAGCACCGGACCGTGACCGACGGGTGCAGCTCGTGCGCGGTGACCACCTCGCCGCGCTGCGCGATCCGGCGTTCACGAGGGCGCCGGTGGACCACGTCGGTGATCAGGCGGAGTAGGTCGGCCGGTCGCCGGCCACTGATAAGCCTCGCCTTCTGACAGCAGTGCGAGCGCCGATCACGGATCCGCACCACGACGCCCCCTCCCCGACCACTGTGAAGGGCACCGGAAGAGACCCCGATCAGGGAGCACGTCCGCTCACATGAATCGCGAACACCGTCACGTCGTCGTCGGGTGCGGCGGCCTCGGTTCCGCCGCCCTCTACTGGCTCGCCCGCGCGGCCGGCAGCAAGGACGGGGCCGTGCTCGGGCTCGAGGCCCACCACCTCGGCCACGACCGCGGCGCCAGCCAGGACCACAGCAGGATCATCCGCCACGCCCAGCACCAGGACGCCTACGCCGCCCTCGCGCCGGCCGCCTACGACACCTGGCACGACGTCGAGCGCGTGTCCGGGCAGCAGCTGGTCACCGAGACCGGCGGCCTGGTCATCGAGGACGTCGACGCCCGCGCGGCGACCGACACCGGCACGCGGAACATGGACGGGTACCGCGCGGTCGCCGCGCGCCACGGCACCGAGCTCGAGGAGCTGGACGCGAAGGGCGTCACGGCGCGCTGGCCACAGTTCCGGCTCGGCGGCAGCGAGCAGGCGCTCTACCAGCGGAAATCCGGGATCGTCGACGCCCGCCGCGCGAACGCCACCCACATCGCGCTCGCCCGCGGCCACGGCGCCCACGTCGAGGAGGACACCCCGGTCCGCGCGCTGCACCCCACCCGCGACCACGTCGAGGTCGTCACCGACGACGAGGTCTACCGGGCCGAGCACGTCGTCGTCACCGCCGACGCGCGCACCAACGAGATCCTCACCGGCGTCGGGCGCGAGCTCCCGCTGACGGTGCTGCAGGAGCAGGTCACCTACTACGCCACCCCGAACCTGCTCGACTTCTCCCCCGAGAACTTCCCGGTCTTCATGTGGCACGGCGCCGAGAACTTCTACGGCTTCCCGGTGTACGGCGAGGTCGCGACGAAGCTCGGCCAGCACATGGGCGGCCACGAGGTCACGGCCGACTCCCGCACGTTCGAGGCCGACCCGTTGCGCCGCAAGCGCCAGGAGGAGTTCCTCGCCGACCACGTGCCCGGCTTCGGCGGTCCGGAGCTGTACACCAAGACCTGCCTGTACACGATCCCGCCGGACCAGCACTTCATCATCGACACCGTCCCCGAGGCGCCGAACGTGCACGTGGCGGTCGGCGCGGGGCACGCGTTCAAGTTCGCGTCGCTGATCGGCCGCATCCTCGCCGAGCTCGCGACGGCGGGTCGCAGCAGGCACCCGATCGACACGTTCACGCTCGACCGGCCCGCCCTGCTCGACCCGCGCTTCGGCCGGCAGTTCCATGTCTGACCTGCACTGGACACTCCCCCAGCCCGCCTACACCGACCCCGACGTCTTCGCCGCCGACCTCGAGCACGTGTTCGTCCGACACTGGACGTTCGCCGGCCACTCCTGCGAGCTCGGCCCGGGCGACTGGTTCCGCGTCACGCTCGGACGCGACCAGGTGATCGTCGTCCGCGACCACGACGGCACCCTGCACGCCCACCACGACGTGTGCGCTCACCGCGGCTCGCGGGTCACCACCGCCGAGCGCGGGACCGCGAAGGCGTTCGTCTGCCCGTACCACCAGTGGGTCTACGGCCTCGACGGCTGTCTGCGCTCGGCGCGGCTCATGGGCGACGCCTTCTGGAATGAGGACAGCACGCCGATAGGGGGTGTGCGGCTCGCCCCGGCCGCGGTGCGGGAGGTCGCCGGGCTGGTGTTCGTCTGCCCCGCCGCGACGCCCGGCGAGGCCCCGGAGTTCGACGGGTTCGCCGCCGCCGCGACCCGCCACCTCGGCCCGCACGGGCTGGCGGACGCCCGCATCGTCGCCCGCGACCGCTACCGGGTGGCCGCGAACTGGAAGACGCTCGTCGAGAACAACCGCGAGTGCTACCACTGCCGCGGCAGCCACCCGGAGTTCTCGCTGTCGAACTTCGAGCACGGCACCCACGGCGACGTGCGTCCGAACCCGCGCTACGACGCCGCCGTCGCGCGGGCCCGTGCTCGCTGGGAGACCCGTGGCCTCGCGACCGACGAGGTCAGCTTCCCCGGCGGGTCCTGGTACCGGTTCACGCGGCTGCCGCTGCGCGAGGGGTTCACGACGGAGACCCTCGACGGCCGCCTCGTCGCACCCGTGATGGGCACGCTGCCCGACGAGGACGTGGGCTCGTTGCGGGTCGTCGGCCTGCCCAACCTGTGGGCGCACGCCAACGCCGACTACGCGATGACCACCCGGCTCACCCCGGTCGACGCCGGCACCACCGACGTCGAGGTGTGCTTCCTCGTCGATGCGCGGGCGGCTCTCGACGACCGCGACGTCGACGCGCTCACCGCGGTGTGGCGCGCGACCTCCGAACAGGACTGGGCGCTCTGCGAGGCCACCTACGCCGGGGTCGCGTCGCGCGGCTACCGGCCGGGCCCGCTGTCGCCCGTGGTCGAGGAGTCGGTGGCGTCGTTCCTCGACTGGTACCGCCGTCGGCTCCCGAGGACGACGACGGCCGCGGCCGGGTAGGCGGCGTTCATCAGAACAGCAGCTCGAACGCCACGCGCGGATGGTCGGTGTCGCCGACCATCCGCGCGACGACGTCGCGGGCCTGCTCGGCCACCGGCCGGTCGTCGAGGGCCTGGAGGTAGAGCCGGTGGCACGCCAGGGAGGCGACCGCCCGGTCCACCTGTCCGGTGACGTCGACGGCGTGGCCGGCCACCGGTGAGTGACCGACGACGACGTGGCGGGTCTCGTGCGGCTCGAGGTCCGCGAGCTCCGGGTGGATCCACCGGTTGCCCGCGTCACCGACGGCGTCGACGGTCGCCCGCCCGACGGCGCGGTGGTCCGCGGAGTTCCAGCCGGCCGGCGCCCCGTCCGGCCCCGGCCACCGCTCCGCGTGGTTCTGCGCGACCACCAGATCCGGGCGCACCTGCCGGATCACCCGGGCGACGTCGCGCCGCAGCGCCACCCCCTCCTCGACGACCCCGTCGCGATGGTCGAGGAAGCGGACGTCGTCGACCCCGACCGCCGCGGCGCTCGCGCGTTCCTCGGCCTCCCGCGCCGGTCCGGCCTGCTCGGGCGGCATCGTCGCGATCCCGGCCTCCCCGCGGGTGACCAGCAGGTACGTGACCCGCTTCCCCGCCGCCGTCCAGGCCGCGACGGCCGCGGACGCGCCGTACTCGAGGTCGTCGGGGTGGGCGACGACGGCGAGGGCGCTCGTCCAGTCGTCGGGCAGCGGCGGCGGTGCGAGGTCCATGACGGCGAGCCTGCACCCTCGACCATGGTCGAGGTCCAGCCGTCATCCGGTCGATGGACTGATCTTCTGCCACGGCCCGGAGCCGACAACACTCGAGTCCCCATCGAGCGATCGTCGAGGAGTGGTCGTGCGACCGAGTCGCCGTGTCCTGAGTGCCGCGCTGTGCCTGGCGGTCACCGCGCTCACCCTCACGACCACCACGGCCGCCCGCCCGGCGGACGCCTCACCACGCGCCGCGACCCCGGTGACCCTCGTGGCGCTGGGCGACTCCTGGGCGGCGGGCACGGCCGCGGGCGGCGCCCCGCTCGTGGACCCGGGCGGGACGGACGGGACGGCCTGCCGTCGCACCGTCGCGTCGTACCCGGCCCGCAGCGGGCCGCGCCTCGCACCGCAGGCGTGGACCAGCCGGGCGTGCGCGTCGACGTCCGGCGGACCGAACTCGCAGTTCACCGCGCTGAACTCCGCCGTCACCCGCGTGCTGATCACCGTGGGCGCCGACGCGACCGGTCTCGGCGCGCTCACCGCCGCCTGCGCGAGCGGCCGCACACCGGCCGAGTGCGACGCCGCGACCGCCCGGACCGACCGCGCGATCGACGCCATCCCGGCCGCGCTGGACTCGTCGTTCGCCGACATCCGGCGCCGCGCCCCCGCCGCGGCCCTCGTCCTGACGACCTATCCCCGGCCGACCGAGGGGCTGGCGTGTGCCGCCGGAGCCCGCGACCCGGCGACCGCGCACCGTCTCGACGCCACGGTGAGCCGGCTGGACGACGTCCTCACCGACCGCGCCCGGGCCGCGCGGGTGACCGTCGTCGACGTCCGCACCGGGTTCGTCGCCCACAGCGTCTGCGCACGGCAGCCCTGGATCACCCCCTTCACCGGGACCGACCCGCTGCGGACCGGGGCGCCGACCGCCGCCGGCCAGACGGTGATCGCCGACGCCGTCGACGCGACCGTCACCGCCCAACTGACCGCGGCCGCCGACCGGCCCCCGTCGACGACCCCGGCCCCGCCGCTGCTCGCGCCGCTGCTGCGGGGCGCCCCGGGCCGGCTGCTGGCGCCGCTCTTCCCGGCCTGATCCCAGGGATTCCCCGCCGCTTTTCCTGCTCGGCCGGGTCACGATGCGTCGTCGATCGGTGACCGTGAGGTGAACGGGGTCGCACGAGTGGGTAGTGCTCCCGTCGGAGCGCGACCGACACCGTGACGAGGTGACCCACATGACGGACACGAGCGCCGCCCCCTCCCCCGGCCCGGCGACCGAGGACCGGCGCCCGGACGCCGGACTGCACAAGGCCCTCGGTTTCTGGTCGCTGCTCGCCGCCGGGCTGGGCAGCGTCATCGGCTCGGGCTGGCTGTTCTCCTCGCTCTACGCCGCGCAGGACGCCGGGCCGGCCGCGCTGCTGGCGTGGGTCATCGGCGGCGCGCTGATGCTGCTCGTGGCGCTGGTGTTCGCCGAGCTGGGGATGGCGAAACCGGAGTCGGGCGGCCTCGTCCGGTACCCGCAGTACTCCCACGGCGGGCTCACCGCGGGCATCGTCGGGTGGGCGATGTGGATCAGCTACGTCGGCAACCCGCCCACCGAGGCCGCCGGCGTCGTGCAGTACGCGGCCGTGTACCTGCCCGGGGTCTACGACGGGAAGTCGCTGACCGGGCTCGGCATCGTCATCGCCGTCGTCCTCATGGCGGCCTTCGTCGCGCTGAACTGGTTCGGCGTCCTGCTCTTCGCGCGCTCCAACACCGTCGTCACCGCCATCAAGATCCTGATCCCGACGACGACGGTGGTGCTGCTGATCGCGTCCGGGTTCGACTCGGGGAACGTCACCGACCACGGCGGCGTCGCGCCCTACGGCTGGAGTGCGGCGCTCTCGACGATCGCGACCGCCGGGATGGTGTTCGCCTACACCGGCTTCCGCAACGTCGTCGAGCTCTCCGGCGAGGCGAAGGATCCGCGCCGTACGGTGCCCCGAGCGCTGATCACGACGATCGTCGTCACCATCGTGCTCTACCTCGGCCTGCAGCTGGCGTTCCTCGGCGCGGTGCCCGCCGGGATGCTCGGCGGCGGGTGGGACGGGGTCAACTTCGACTCCCCGTTCGCGAACCTCGCGATGATCCTCGGGCTCTCGTGGCTGTCCTGGACGCTCATCGCCGACTCGATGCTCTCGCCGTCGGGCTCCGGGATCGTCTACACGGCCGCGAACGCGCGCAACGTGTTCGGGCTGGCCAAGAACGGCTTCTTCCCCGGGTCGCTGACGACGCTCAACACGCGCGGCGTCCCGGCCCGGGCGCTGGTGCTCAACTTCGTCGTCGGCCTCGCCTACCTGCTGCCGCTCCCGAGCTGGCACTCGATCATCTCGGTGACCGGGTCGATCGCGGCGTTCACCTTCCAGATCGGTGCGGTGTCGCTGATCGCCTTCCGCGCCTCGGGCCTGACGCGCCACGACACCCGGCTGCGCGGCATGACGGTGATCGCGCCCGCGGCGTTCGTCGTGTCGTCGCTCGTGGTCTTCTGGACGTCCTGGTCGAAGCTCTGGATCGGCATGGTGATCATCGGGCTCGGGATCGTCTGGTACGCGGTGGTGTGGCTGCGCTCGGACCGGGCGGTCTCCGAGCTGGTCGGCGGGACGTGGCTCGTCGTCTACCTCGTCGGGCTGACGATCCTCTCGGCGCTCGGCAGCTTCGGCGGCGCGCACCTGATCGCCGCGCCGTGGGACTCGGTGGTCGTCGCGGCGTTCGCGCTCGCGACCTACATCTGGGGCGCCCGCAGCGGGACGGCGTACATGACGGCCCGACCCGAGATGGTCCGGCGGCTGCGGGCCGACGCCGACCTCGACCGCGGCGACGCACCGGAACCGGCGCGTCAGGCCCACTCGATGGTCAGCCGGGCGTTCCCGCGGGGGTCCTAGACGTCGAGGAGGCGCGCGAGGGTCTTCGGGGCGATGTGGCGGTAGGCGTCCGCGGCGATGCCCCGCAGTTCGATCTCGTCCAGCGCGTCCTCCCCGTCGAGATCCAGGCGCAGCCCCAGCCAGCCCCGGTGCCCGACGTAGGGCGGCACGAAGAACCGCGCGGGCTCCGCAGCGACCAGCTCGGCGGTCACCCCGGGTGGCGCCGCGGCCCAGATCGCGGTGTGCGGGTCGCCGTGGACGTGGTCGGCGAAGGACACGAACGTCTTCTTCCCACGCACGAACCAGGACGGCGCCCCGTGGCTCACCCGCTCGACGACCTCGGGCAGCACCAGGCACGCACCGCGCACAGCGGTGAGGATGCGCTCGACGTCGGACACGGCGGCTCTCAGATCAGCAGGGCCATGGCCAGCAGCGACAGCACGAACGCCACCAGGACCACGATCACGACGACGGGTGTGGCCCCGCGGGCCCACCACGGTCCGTGCCCGGGGACCGGGGGCGAGTCGAACGTCCGGTCCAGGATGCGTCGTTCCGGCTCGGTCATCGTCGCTCCCCCGCGCTGTCCGCTTCGCCCGGAACCAGGCTAACGGATCCGAGCGGCCGCCGTCGGGGCCGCGTGGCGGGGCGGGCGGGACGGGAGGCCGTCGGTCGTGCCCTTCTCCGTGGCCGCGACCAGCGCGTGCCGTCCGGTGTCGGTCGGCTTCGCGGCGCCGGGCCCGGGCTCGGCCGGCCGGCGATGGCTCGGTGCTGTCGTCCCGGGCGAGGACGGTGCCGCCCGCTCGTCGGCCGGCGCCCGCCCCGACGACCGCGCCTCGTCGCGGGACGGAGCGGTCGGCCGCGGGAGGGACACCGGCGGGAGGTCGGGGGTCGAGCGGTGCGACCCGGTCGCGGGGGCGTCCCCGAAGGTCATCCCGCTCGTCGTCCGGGCGGTTCGTTCACGGGGATCGCGGAGGTCGCGGGCCGGCGCGGCGCTCTCGGGCGCCGACCGTGGCCGGGGGACCTCGCGGTCGGCCGGGCGCGACGGCGTCCGCGACCGATCTGCTTGTCGTGCCTGTGCGGAGGCCCGGCCGGTCGGCATCGGGAGACCCGAGGGGGGACGTCGCCCCCCGGATCCGCGCTGCTGCGGGACCGCACCCGCCGGCGCCGCCGGAGCCCACGCGGTCGCCGGGGCCGACGGGCGCGGCGGGACGGACGGGCGTGGCGGCTCGGCCCCACCGCCCTCGGGGTGCAGCCGCCCGTCGCGCAGTGCCCGCGCCGGCCGGTGCGCCTCGACGTCCGCCGCCGCATCGGCCTCCGCCGCCGCCTTCGCCTCCGCCTTCGCCTCCGCCGCCGCCTTCGCCTCCGCCGCCGCCTTCGCCTCCTCGAGGGCCCGCAGCGCCCGGGTCGCGGTCTCCACCGAGGCCACCGCCCGCACCGCGTGCCGGTTGCGGGTCCCGCCGGTCGTGGCGGACTCGGCGACCGACCGTCGGGACTCCCGGGTCGTCGTCGGCGCCGCGGGTGCGGCAGCAGCCACGCTCATCACCGAGGTGACGACCGGGGTCGCCGCGGTCTGCACGGCGTCGGCGAGGTCGTCGGTCGGCTCGCCGGTGTCGACCTCGCGGATGTCGCCCTCGTCCCGGGCGTCTGATCCGGGATCGTGCGCAGCGTCGTCCCGGCGGCGCGGACGCGCGGGCCGGATCGGCACCGGGACGAACGGCACGGCATCGACGGGCACGGAGTCGACCGGCACCCGTCGTCGGGCAAGGCTCGCCCGCCGCGCGCGGGCGCGGGTCCCGACGGCCGAGCCGAGGAACGCGAGCCCGACCAGCGTCCAGAACCCGGCCACCGCGGGCTGGTACCAGGGCGTCGGCGAGGAGAGCAGCGCGAGCTGCACCCCGGCCGCCGCGAGCGAGACCACGCCGAGGAGGACCGCCGTCGCCGGGCGCGTGGTCAACTGCCAGCGGGGCCGGCCGGGACGCGACCGCATCATCACCGAGCGCACCAGACCCCTCCGATCACGTCACCCGGACGAGTGACGCGGGAGTTATAGCACCCGGATCACGCGGCGTCCTGACAGGTCGGGCACCAGAACAGGTTCCGGGCGGCGTGGGTACGCCGGACGACCTCGGTCCCGCAGAGCAGACAGGGCAGCCCTGCCCGCCGGTAGACGTAGACGGGCCGTCCGCACGCCGGGGTGTGCCGGACGCGCGGCCCGTGCGAGCACCGCAACTCCGTGTGATCGGGACGCAACGTGTCGATGGATCCGCGGCGCACGCCGTCGGTGAGGAGGTCGACGAGGTCGGCCCACACCGCGTCGAACCGCTCGCGGCCGAGGTCCCGGCCCGGCGTCAGCGGGTCGAGGCCGTGCCGGAAGAGCACCTCGGCCCGGTAGACGTTGCCGACGCCCGCGATCACCGCCTGGTCCATGAGCAGCGTCGCGACCGGCGACCGCGACCGGGAGATCCGCTGCCAGGCCTGCTCCGGGTCCGCGTCGGGACGCAGCGGGTCGGCGCCCAGCCGCTCGTGCAGCGCCTCGACCTCGCCCTCGGTGAGCACCTCGCAGGCGGTGGCGCCGCGCAGGTCGGCGTAGTGGGAGTCGCCGACCATCCGCATCCGGACCTGCCCCACCGGGGCCGGGACGCCGTCGTCGGGGGTCGTGACCAGCGAGAACTTCCCGTACAGACCCAAATGGACGTGAACGACGAGGTCCGGCTCGTAGACGTGGAAGAGGTGCTTGCCGTGCGCGTCGACCGAGCGCAGCACGCGTCCGTCGACGAGCTCGGCGCCCGCGGTGAAGCGTCCCTGCGGCGAACTCACCGCCACCTCGCGGCCGCGGAAGCGCCGGGAATGGGACCGCGCGAGGCGGCGGATGGTGTGCCCCTCGGGCATCGGAGACGTCCGGTCAGCCGGTGATGTGCCCGGTGTTCTCGTACTCGGCGAGCATGTCGATGCGGCGCTGGTGCCTGCCGCCCTCGAACTCGGTCGCGAGGAACGCCTCGACGATCGTGGTGGCCTCCTCGGCGGAGTGCATGCGGGCGCCCACCGCGACCACCTGGGCGTTGTTGTGCTTCCGCGCCAGCTGCGCGGTCTCGACGCTCCACGCCAGCGCGGCGCGGATGCCCTTCACCTTGTTCGCCGCGATCTGCTCGCCGTTGCCGGAGCCGCCGATCACGACGCCGAGGGAGCCCGGGTCGGCGAGGACCCGCTCGCCCGTGGCGGTGCAGAACGGCGGGTAGTCGTCGGCGGCGTCGTACTCCGTCGCCCCGACGTCGACCACCTCGTGGCCGGAAGCGGCCAGCACGGAGAGGAGGTGAGCCTTGAGCTCGAAGCCGGCGTGGTCGGAACCGAGGTAGACGCGCACGACAGCGCATTCTCCCAGGCCCCTACCCGCTCGGTGCGCCCGGATCGACACGAATTCGCCGGAACGCCGTCAAGGTCACGGATCCCGGTCCGGGAAACATCCCTGTGACACAGTGCTTCTAGCGTGACCTCATGGCGGATCAGCGGGGCGGGGGAGCCCGGGACGTGGTCCTGGGGGTCGAGGAGGAGTTCCACCTCGTGGATCTCGAGTCACGCTGCGCCGTGCCTCGGGTGCCCGAGCTGCTCGACGAGCTCGCCGCGCTGGACGCGGACGCGTTCGCCCCCGAGCTCAAGCCGTCGATCATCGAGACCAACTCGGATCCGACGGCGAGCCTGACCGATCTGCGCGCCGACCTCGTCCGCCTGCGCCGGATGCTGACCTCGATGGCCCGGACCCGCGGCCTCGGCGTCGCCGGGGCCGGCAGCGTGCCGCTGGTCGACGGATCGGCGATGGGGATCACCGAGTCGCCGCGCTACGAGCGGATGCGCGACGAGTACCAGCTCCTCGCGTTCGAGCAGCAGATCTGCGGCACCCAGGTGCACGTCGACGTGCCCGACCGCGACGCGGCCGTCGCCGTCATGCAGCACTCCGCGCCGTGGCTGCCGGTCCTGCTCGCGCTGTCCGCGTCCAGCCCGTTCTGGCACCGCGAGGACACCGGCTACGCCAGCTCCCGCACGCTCGCCTGGCACCGCTGGCCGACGGCGGGTCCGCCCGCCCCGCTGCAGGACGCGGCGGACTACGACGCGCTCATCGACGACCTGCTGCGCTCCGGGACGATGTCCGACCCCGGCATGGTCTATTTCGACATGCGTCCCTCGGCGCACCAGAAGACCGTCGAGCTGCGGATCTGCGATGCCTCCCCCACCGTCGACGGCGTCGTCCTCATCGCGGGCCTGGCCCGGGCCCTCGTCGTGCACGGCGTCCGGGCGCACACCGAGGGGCGCCCCCAGCCGCGCTATCGGCCCGAACTGCTGCGGGCCGCGTCGTGGCGCGCCGCCCGCTCCGGGCTGGAGGGCGACCTCGTCGACGTGACCGGGCGCGAGCTGGTGCCGCCCTCGCGGGCGATCCGGCTGCTGCTCGACCACCTGCGCGACGACCTCGAGGACGCCGGCGACTGGGACGAGGTCTCCGACCTCGCGCTGGACGCGCTGGCCCGCGGGTCGAGCGCCGCCCGGCAGCGCCAGCGCGCGAACCGCGGCGGCGGGCTCGAGAGCGTCGTCGACATGCTCGTCGCCGAGACCAGCGGCGCACCGGACGAGTCGGCCGAGGAGCGGCTGCCGACACCGGAGACGGCCGCACCGGTCCTGCTCGGCGAGTACCACCCGCCGCAGTACGACGAGGCCGTCGACGAGGCGGGCCACGTCCGCCCGACCTACGCCTGGCTGGTGGCGAACCTCGAGCGCATCGGGCCCGCGGGCCTGCTCGCGCACGAGCGCAGCCGCGACGCCGAGCAGCGGGCGCGCTCGATGTTCTTCCCGCAGCCCGACGACCCGGAGCGGCTGTTCCCGCTCGACCTCATCCCCCGCCTGATCTCCCGGCAGGACTGGGACCAGCTCACGGCGGGTCTGGTGCAGCGCGCCCGGACCCTCGAGACGCTGCTGCAGGACCTGCACGGCGAGCGCGCCTGCCTGCGCGACGGGGTCATGCCGCGCGAGGCGCTGCGCTGGCTGCCCGGCCCCGGAGAGGCGTCGACCCTCGTCCCGGCAGGCGCCACCCGGGCGCTGATCTCGGGTCTCGACCTGGTGTGCGACGGCGAGGGCCGCTGGAAGGTCCTCGAGGACAACCTGCGCATCCCGTCCGGGATCGCCTACGCGATGGCCGACCGCCGCGTCGTCCGCAGCGTGCTGCCCGAGCTGCAGGCGCCCGAGGGCGTCGTCGACTCCGACGAGGGGCCGGCGATGCTGCGGGCGGCGCTGCTGTCGTGCGCGCCCGCCGCGGCGGGTGACGAGCCGGGCCTCGTCGTTCTCACCGAGGGCCCGCACGACTCGGCCTACTTCGAGCACGCGATGCTCGCCGAGGAGATGGAGGTACCGCTGCTCGAGCCGTCCGGGCTGCGGATCACCGACGACGGGACGATCACCGTCGCGGTCTCCGGGCAGCGGATCGACGTGGCCTACCGCCGCATCGACGAGGAGAAGCTGTTCGCCTCCCCCGACGCCGACGGGCGCCTGCTGCGCGACCCGCTGCAGGCCGCGGTCGCCGAGGGCCGCTTCGCGCTCGCGAACACCCCGGGCAACGGGCTGGTCGACGACAAGGCGGTCTACCCGCACATCCACGCCCTCACCGAGTTCTACTTCGGGGAGAAGCCGCTGCTCGACGACGTCCGGACGTACTTCTGCGCGGACCCGGACCAGCGCGCGCACGTCCTCGACCACCTCGAGCAGCTGGTCCTCAAGCCGGTCGACGGGTACGGCGGCGCGGGCATCGTCATCGGGCCGCAGGCGAGTGCCGCCGAGCTCGACGCCGCCGCGGCCGACCTGCGCGCCAACCCGGCGGCCTACGTCGCGCAGGAGACGATCCTGATCTCCACCCACCCGACGTTCACCGGCACCGAGCTGGCGCCCCGGGTGGTCGACCTGCGGGCCTTCGTCGTGCTCGGGCCGGAGCCCGGTGTGCTGCCGACGCCGCTGACACGGGTCGCGCCGGCTGACAGCCTCGTGGTCAACTCGTCGCGGGGCGGCGGCTCGAAGGACACCTGGATTTTGCGCTGACGCGCAGGTGCGTGCGTTTCCGTGTCCGGACACGGAAACGCACGCACATGTCGACGAAGGAGACCAACGTGTGCGGCATCGCCGGGGAGTTCCGGTACGACGGGAACGCGGCCCAGGTCGGCGCGGTGCTCGCGATGGCGCAGGTCCTCGAGCCCCGGGGCCCGGACGGCTGGGGCGTCGTCGGGCACGGCCCGCTGGCGCTCGCCCACCAGCGACTGAAGATCATCGACCTCACCGAGACCGGCGCCCAGCCGATGGTCGACGCCGAGCTCGGGCTCACCGCCGTGTTCAACGGCTGCATCTACAACTACCCGCAGCTGCGCGAGGAGCTCGGGCGCGAGGGCTACCGGTTCTTCTCGACCTCGGACACCGAGGTGATCATCAAGGCGTTCCACCGGTGGGGCCAGCGCTGCGTCGAGCGCTTCAAGGGCATGTTCGCGTTCGCGATCGCCGACCGGACCACCGGCCGGCTGGTGCTCGGACGGGACCGGCTGGGGATCAAGCCGCTGTACGTGGCGCCGGTGGCGGGCGCGCTGCGCTTCGCGTCGTCGCTGCCCGCGCTGATCGCCCCCGGCGGCGTCGACACCGAGATCGACCGCGTGGCGCTGCACCACTACATGAGCTTCCACGCCGTGGTGCCGCCGCCGCGCACGATCCTCACCGGGGTCCGCAAGCTGCCACCCGCCGTCGTGCGCACCGTCGAGCCCGACGGCTCGTCGAGCGACTGGACGTACTGGACCCCGGAGTTCGTCCGCGGCTCCGAGACCCACACCGACGCCGAGTGGGCCGAGATCGCGCTGGAGTCGCTGCGGACCGCGGTGCAGCGGCGGATGGTCTCCGACGTGCCGGTCGGGGTGCTGCTCTCCGGCGGTATCGACTCGTCGATCGTCGTGGCACTGCTCGCCGAGATGGGCCAGAAGGACCTCAAGACGTACTCGATCGGCTTCGAGTCCGAGGCCGGCGAGACCGGCGACGAGTTCGACTACTCCGACCTCGTCGCGAAGACCTACGGCACCGACCACACGAAGTTCCGGGTGCCCAAGATCGACACCGACGAGGCGCTGCCCGGCGCCGTCGCGGCGATGTCCGAGCCGATGACGAGCCACGACGTCGTCGCGTTCTACCTGCTCTCCCGCGAGGTCTCGAAGTCGATCAAGGTGGTGCAGTCCGGGCAGGGCGCCGACGAGGTGCTCGGCGGCTACGACTGGTACCCGCCGATCGCCCGGGTCGGCCGTGAGGGCGCGGTGGACGCCTACCACCGGGCGTTCTTCGACCGCCCGCACGACGAGGTCGGCGAGCTGGTCGCGCGGGAGTTCATGCTGCGCGAGGACCCGTCGCTGGAGCTCGTCCGCGAGCACTTCGCGCGCCGCGGCGCCGACGAGGCCGTCGACGCGGCACTGCGCCTGGACACCACCGTGATGCTGGTCGACGACCCGGTGAAGCGCGTCGACAACATGACCATGGCCTGGGGCCTCGAGGCGCGCGTGCCGTTCCTCGACCACGACTTCGTCGAGACCATGGGCGCCTGCCCGCCCGACCTGAAGATGGCCGACGGCGGCAAGGGCGTGCTCAAGGCCGCCTCCCGCGGGGTGCTCCCCGACGAGATCATCGACCGGAAGAAGGGCTACTTCCCGGTGCCGGCGATCCGGCAGCTCTCCGGCCCGGTCCTCGAGCGCGTCACGGCCGCACTCACCGACCCGGCCGCGAAGCAGCGCGGCCTGTTCCGGTCCGACGCGGTCGCGACCATGCTCGACGACCCGAACTCCGGGCGGACCAACCTCGGCGCGAACGCGCTGTGGCAGGTCGCACTCCTCGAGATGTGGTTGCAGGCCCACGGCATCCGCTGACGTAGGTTCCCGACGAGAGCGCGAGGCGAGGGAGGTCGGGGAGCCGGTGGACGAGTGGATCAGTGCGACCCGCTGCTGGTCACCCAGCCCCTCCCCCGACGGCACGACCATCGCGTTCGTCTGGGACGGCGACGGACGCCCCGCGGTGCGCCTGCACCGCCGCGCGACCGGCGAGGAGTGGTCCCTCGACACCGGGGACGACCTCGTCTCGACGGTCCGCTGGTCCCCCGACGGCGCCTGGCTCGCCATCGAGGCGGCGGCCGACGGCGGTGAGCGCTCGACGGTGCTCGTCGTACGACCCGACGGCACCGGCCTGCGCCCCATCCGCGGGGTCGGCGACGACGACCGCGGCGCGGTGTCCCTCGACCGCTGGACCCACACCGGCTCCGTCGTCGCCGTCACCGAGGCGGACTACGAGACGACGACGGCGTGGCTCGTCGACGTGGGCTCCGACCAGCGCCAGCGCCTCGGCTCCGGGCACGCGCTGCAGATCCTCGACGTCTCCCCCGACCGACGGCGGGCGCTGCTGCGGCGCGGACGGCGCGGCTCGCGCCACGTCGGGATCGTCGACCTCGACGGCACCGAGGGCTGGCACGAGATCGACAGCCGCAAGGGGCCCGGTGGGCCGCCCGGCGCCGTCGAGCACCCGGTCGCGATCACACGGGACTCCTCCGTCGTCGCCGCCCGCTTCGTCGACGGCGGCACCCGGATGCTCGTCCTCACCGACGGCGGCCGGGAGCGGGCGGCGCTGGTGGCGGTCGACGTCGCGACCGACGCCCGGCCGATGTACCCCGAGGTGCTCGCCGAGCGCGACGACGCCGAGCTCGAGCGCTTCGCGCTGACCGAGGACGGCGGCCTCGCGGCGCTGGTCTGGAACGTCACGGGGCGCAGCGAGGTGGAGCTGCTCGACCTCACGACCGGCAAGCCCGCCCACTACAGCCCGCCCGGCGACGTCGTCACCTCCGCGGTGTTCAGCCACGACGGCGACTCGCTGGTCATGGGCATCCAGTCGCCCGACGTCCCGTCCGCGGTGTGGTGCCACGAGCTGTCCTCGCAGAGCACCGCGCTGATCTGCCCGCAGTCCGACCCGATGTGGGCGCCGGGCTCGCTGGTGCACCCGTCGCTGGAGACGGTGACGACGCCGGACGGGCTCTCGCTGGCCGGGTGGCTCTACCGCCCACCGGGCACGGTGGGCCCGCTGCCGACCGTGATCTACCTGCACGGCGGGCCCGAGGCCCAGGAGCGGCCGGTGTTCACGCCGCTCTACCAGACCCTGCTCGAGCAGGGGATCGCCGTGTACGCCGCGAACGTCCGCGGCTCGTCCGGCTTCGGCCGGTCGTTCGTCAACGCCGACAACGGCGCGGGCCGGTTCGCCGCGATCCGCGACGTCGCGACGTGCGCCGAGCACCTCGTGGAGATCGGTCTCGCGGACGCGGAGCGGATCGGCGTGATGGGCCGGTCGTACGGCGGCTACCTGACGCTCGCCGCGCTGGTGAACCACCCCGACCTGTTCGCGGTCGGCGTGGACGTGTGCGGCATGGCCGACTTCGAGTCGTTCTTCGCGCGCACCGAGCCGTGGATCGCCGACGCGGCGGTCGGCGAGTACGGGCACCCCATCCACGACCGCAACCTGCTGCGCGAGCTCTCCCCGGTGCACCGCATGGACCGGTTGCGCGCCCCGCTGCTGGTGGTGCACGGGCGCTACGACACGAACGTTCCGGTCCACGAGGCCGAGCTCGCGGTGCACGGCGCGAAGTCGGCAGGTGTCGACGTCCGCTACCTGCTCTTCGAGGACGAGGGCCACGAGATCCAGCGCCTCGACAACCGGCGGACCTTCATCCACGCGGTCACCGACTGGCTGACGACGCACTTCGGGCTCTCGCGCCCGCCCGCACGAGGGGAACCCTCGGGCGGTTAGAGCGGCCGAATCCTCCCCTCGCGGTCGGGGCGGGTCGGGGGGCGGGCTCGCTCGCGAGGGGGCGGCGGGCTCGCTCGCGAGGGGCACATCACGCACCCCGCGAGGCGTGTCCGGCTGCGAGACGTGCCCCTGATCAACGGCGCGGGGCCGAGCGCAGCCCGAAGTCGGCCGGCTCCAAGCTCCGCCCGGGCGCCGGCGGCGGGTGCGCACCCCAGGGCAGGCGGGCGTCGCGCGCGACGGCGGGCACGGGCGCCATGCCCACGACCACCGTGGCGTCGACGACCGTGACCTCGAACGCGCCGGAGTCCGTGCGCGCGGCGGGCACGACCGGCCGCAACCAGGGACGCCCGGTCTCCCGCGCCGTCGTCGGGGACCGGAACGTGCCCGACACCAGCCCTCCCGCCGGCAGGCGCGGGGCCGGGCGACGAGGCGCGAGCGCGGCGGGCGACCCACCGGCCAGGGCCCGCCGGGACGGGGACGGCAGCAGCGCCGCCGGGATGTCCGCGAACGCCGGCACCGGCACCGGGTCGGGCAGCTCGCCCCACCGCGCCAGCTTCTCGAGATCCACGACGCGCGGCCCGGACCAGTGCCCCTCCAGATCCCGACAGCGCAGGCAGCCCAGCCCGAGCACGATCCCGAAGATCACGTGCCCGGCCAGCGAGAGCCCCACCGTCACCGGGGTCAGCGGGAACATCAACTGCTGGCCGCGCGGCAGCAGCACCGTGACCATCAGCCCGCCCCACGTCGGCCCGACGGCGAAGAGCACCGCCGCGGCCATCGTCACCGTCGGTCCGAGCCGGCGCAGGCCCGTCGCCGCCGCCGCGACGATGAACACCACCCCGAGCCCGCCGCCGTCGCCCGCGTAGCGCCACACGTACCCGGCGACTCCGCCCAGCACCCGCTGCGAGGGGTCGACGTCGATCAGCCAGGTGCCCATGGTCGGGATGAAGTCGCCCCACCAGCCGAGGAACGCGACGGTATCGAGACGGAACACGTCGTAGACCGCCGTCGCGAGAATCCCCCAGCGCAGCCCCTCGATCACCAGCCGGTCCTCGGGCATCGGCATGAAGATCCCGAGCACCAGCAGGACCAGCGCCGTCGGGATGACGACCGCCCCGGCCGAGACGTGCATCGGGACCAGCCCGGCCACGTGCGCGGTGATCGAGAGCAGCGGTAGCGCGGCCAGCACCACGTGCACGGCCACCCGCGGCGGAACCGCACCCAGCGCCCTCACCGGGCCGCACCCGTCGTCGCGCCCGCCATCGGCATCCCGCGCATGGGCATGCCACCCATCGCCATGCCACCGCCCTGCGCCCGCGCGTGCGTGGCCATCAGGTTCACGAAGTTCTTCGAGGTCGTCACCTGGTCACTCGCTCCCGTCGGGCCCGCCCGCGAGGCGTCGTCCCCGCTCCCCTGGGTGCAGCGGCGGGCGGAGTTGATGCAGTCGGCACCGGCCTGGGCCCGGCTCTTCGTGGACAGGTACTCGAGCAGGGCGTGGTCGGTGATCGGGTCGTGCTGTTGTTCGGGGAAGCTGTCGATCGCGAACGAGCGGCCCTGCGGGGCGTCGTAGGCGACCGTGATCCGCAGGGCGGGGACCGGCACCTGGTCGTCGCTGCACTCCCCGGACTCGTCGGGGTAGGTCAGGTGCTCGGTGTGGTCCTCGGAGTCGAGATCCTTGCCGTTCCAGCAGCTCGGGAAGTCGAAGACGCGCTGGAGCTGCGAGCCCTGCGGGCAGACCGGGTACTGGTCGGTCATCCGGTTCCCGAACCCGGAGCAGGTGTACTTCGCGTTGGCGCCCTTGCCGTCCGCGGTGGCCGCCTTCGCCGAGCCGGTCACCATCGTCATGTTCACCGGCATCGGGGTCATCTCGCGGGTCCCGTGGCCGTGGAAGGTGTAGTCGACCGACGTCGGCTCGATGTACGACCCGACGTTGCCGTCGAGACTGCCGCCGTCCTGCCCGACGTCGGGACCCACGCCCTGCAGGTCCCGCAGGACCGGCCAGAAGATCGGCGACTGGTCACCGTTCGAGCAGGTGGTGCTCGACTCCTTCAGGACCTGGAGATTCGACGCGGCGTTCGTGCTGTCGTTGCCGGCGTAGTCGTGCACGTGCTGGGCGCCGTTGCGCTTGCCCGGGGCGATGATCGGGTTGTCGGAGTTCTTGTGGTCCGACAGCGAGCAGGCGAACGAGTAGCTGCCGCCGGAGAAGTCACCGCCGGCGAGGATGTTGCCGTCGGCGGACACGTCGGAGATCGACCGGTACTCGTCCGCGGGCGCGGTGCCGATCTTGTCGCGGCCCTGGAACCGGTCGTCGCCGCCGGCGTCCTTCTTCGTGTCCTGGCCGTCGTCCTTGTCGGAGTCCTTGCCGGAGTCCTTGCTCGCGGAACCCTTGTCGTCGTCCTTCTGGTCGGACGCCTTCTTGCCCGAGTTCTTCTCGTCCGACCCCTTCGACGACGGGTCCTTCGACGACGAGTCCTCGCTCGAGTCCTTGCCGTCGTCGGACTTCTCGTTCTTCACCAGGACGACGTCCCCGACGGCGGCCACCGCCCGCGCCGCCGCGACCCGGATGACCCCGGCGGCACCCAGCGGCAACCCCACCCCGAGGACCAGCACGACGACGCCGAACAGCGCGACGCAGACCGCCCGTCGTCGCGCCGACCGCGTCATCCGCACTCCCCGCTCGCGCCGGGCCCGCAGGTCGGGACCGGATACGCGAGCGGACGCTAGACGCGGCCGTCACACGGTGGGTGCGGTTTCGGAGAAGTCAGGTGCGCTCCGCGCTCGTGAGCACTCATCGACGCCATGGCGTCGATGAGTGCTCACGAGGCCCCAGGCCGCCTACAGCTGGATCGACTTGATCTCGAGGAACTCCTCGAGCCCGTAGCGGCCCAGCTCCCGGCCGGTCCCGGACTGCTTGTAGCCCCCGAACGGCGCCACCGGGTTGAACGCCCCGCCGTTGACGTCGACCTGCCCGGTCCGCATCCGCCGCGCGACCTCGACGCCGCGCTCCTGGGTGCCGGCGAACACCGCGCCCGCGAGGCCGTAGATGGTCGAGTTCGCGATGTCGACGGCCTCGTCGACGTCGGAGTACGGCATCACCGACAGCACCGGGCCGAAGATCTCCTCCTGGGCGACCGTCATGTCGCGGCGCACCCCGGCGAAGATCGTCGGCCGCACGTAGGCGCCCGCCTCGGACACGCCGTCGGGACGCCCCGGGCCGCCGACCGCGAGCTGCGCGCCGTCCGCGACGCCCCGCTCCAGGTACTGCGTCACGCGCTCCTGCTGGGTCGCCGAGGACATCGGGCCGATGCGGGTGGACTCGTCGGTCGGATCGCCGACCCCGTACTTCGCGGTCTGCGCGACGGCGAGCTCCACGACCTGGTCGTGCAGCGCCTCCGGCACCAGCAGCCGTGTCCAGGCGGTGCACGTCTGGCCGCCGTTGATGAAGCAGTTGCCGAGACCGACCTTGACCGCCTTCGAGAGCTCGGCGTCGTCGAGCACGATGTTCGCGGACTTGCCGCCCAGCTCGAGGGCCACCCGCTTAACGGTGGCCGCGCCGACCTCCTGGACCCGGCGCCCGGCCGCGACGGACCCGGTGAACGACACCATGTCCACCCCGGGGTGCGCGGCGAGCGCCTCGCCGGCCTCGGGCCCGGTGCCGTGCACGACGTTGAACACGCCCGCCGGCAGCCCCGCCTCGGCGGTGATCGCCGCGAGCGCACCCGCCGTCAGCGGCGCCACCTCGGACGGCTTGAGCACGACGGTGCACCCGGCCACCAGCGCCGGCGCAAGCTTGGCGACGACCTGGTGCAGCGGGTAGTTCCACGGCGTGATCGCGCCGACGACGCCGATCGGCTCGCGGACGACCAGCGAGTTGCCGATCTCCTCGCTCCACGCGAACGACTCGGCGACACCGGCCACCCCCTTCGACGACGCCATCGGCATCCCGAGCTGCACGCTGCGCGAGAACGCGATCGGCGAGCCCATCTCCGCGGTGATCGACTGCGCGAGCTCCTCGTGCCGCGCCTTGATCCCCTCGCGGATGCGCAGCACCGCGGCGACGCGGTCGGCCACCGGGGTCGCCGACCACGCCGGGAACGCCCGCTGGGCCGCGCCCACCGCGGCGTCGATCTCGGCGGTGCCACCGCGCGGCACCTCGGCGATAGTCTCGCCGGTCGCGGGGTTCACGACGGCGATCGCGCCGGCACCCGTCGTCGGGGACCCGTCGATCCAGTGGTCGGTCATGGTGTCGGTGCTCGCGGTCATGCATCCCAGTTTGGACTACGTCCTCGTGCGTGCGTTTCCGTGCCAGGGCACGGAAACACACGCACGAGCGCGGCCGCGC
>NZ_JAJNDB010000011.1 GCF_021026375.1 Actinomycetospora endophytica
GACCCAGGACCCAGGACCCAGGACCCAGGACCCAGGACCCAGGACCCAGGACCCAGGACCCAGGACCCAGGACCCAGGACCCAGGACCCAGGACCCAGGACCCAGGACCCAGGACCCAGGACCCAGGGCTCGGCGCGCAGGTCGAGCCACGCCCAGGAGTACGGGGTGTCGTTGTTCGCGGTGACGATGTCGGTGTCGGCTGGGGTGAACAGACGGGCGTAGTGGCGGAAGCGGCCGAACCCGCCCACGAAGCCGGCGGACGAGTCGTCGAGGACCTGGCTGTGCAGCGTCCGGTAGTTGGCCAGCATCGGGTAGGCGTAGACGAACGCCTCGGTGATCGTCGCTCGCAGTTCGTCGGTGTCGGCGTCCATCGGGGTTCCTCCCGGGGTCGGGCGCGGAGTCGGTGGGCGGGGCCGCGACCGCCGCGTCGACCTCGCCGGACACCCGGGTCAGCCAGCCTCCGGCGGAACGCGGCCCGCCGCCTCGCCCGCGGCGGATGAGACCCGGGCCCGCCGTCGTCGTCCCGGACCCGTCGGGCGGCCGGGGACGCGCGGGCGGTGCGGCACGGGACTCATCCGCTGCGCATGAGGCCGGCCGGGCGCCGCGCGGGCATCGTCGGTCGTCCGTGGGGGACCCCGACCGGTGAAGGAGCACGACGATGACCGAGAGCCGCCTCTCCGCCGCCGATCCCGGGCGGGCCCGGCCGCCTCAGACCGTGGGCTCGGGCCCCGGCTCGGGATGGGTGGCGTTCGCCGGGGTCATGCTGCTACTGGTCGGCGCGTTCAACGTCGTCGTCGGGCTCGTCGCGCTGTTCCGGTCCGGCGTCTTCGTCGCGGCACCGTCGGGTGTGCTGGTCTTCAGCATCACCGGGTGGGGCTGGATCCACCTCATCGGCGGGATCCTGCTGTTCATCACCGGCCTCGGGGTGTTCTCCGGGAACGCCATCGCGCGGGTCGCCGCGGTGGTCCTCGCCGGGCTGAACGCCATCGCCCAGCTCACGTTCCTGCCGGTCTACCCGCTGTGGGCGATCGTCGTGATCGTCCTCGACGTCGTCGTCATCGCCGCCGTCCTGAGCCAGGGCACCACCCCGGTATCGGACTGAGCACCGTCAGGGACTGGAGGCCGGTGATGCCGAGCGGCCGCTACGAGTTCCGCGTCGAGGGCCGGCTGTCCGACGAGGTCGCCGGCGAGTTCGGCGAGCTCGAGGTCTCGGAGTCCGTGCCCGAGACGGTCATGCACGGCGAGGTCGTGGACGAGGCCCACCTGCACGGCATCCTCGCGCGCTTCCGGTCCCTCGGCCTGCACGTCGTCTCCATGCGCGAGGTCCCCCGCTGATTCCGAGCCACCCGCCGTCGAAGGAGAACCGCCGTGCCGAACGGTCAGCCGAACATCCTCGTCATCTGGGGCGACGACATCGGGATCACCAACCTGTCCTGCTACTCCGACGGGCTGATGGGGTACCGCACCCCGAACATCGACCGCCTCGCCACCGAGGGGATGCGGTTCACCGACTCCTACGGCGAACAGAGCTGCACCGCGGGCCGGGCGTCGTTCATCACCGGGCAGAGCGTCTACCGCACCGGGATGAGCAAGGTCGGGTTCCCCGGCGCGGACGTGGGGCTCGACCCCGCCGACCCGACGATCGCCGAGCTGCTCAAGCCGCTGGGCTACGCGACGGGGCAGTTCGGCAAGAACCACCTCGGGGACCTCAACAAGTACCTGCCGACGGTCCACGGATTCGACGAGTTCTTCGGCAACCTCTACCACCTCAACGCCGAGGAGGAGCCCGAGCTCCCGGACTACCCGGGCGTCGAGCAGTACCCGCGGCTGCACGGATTCCTGTACCCCCGCGGCATCCTGCACTGCTGGGCCACCGATACCGACACCGGCGAGACCGACGAGAAGTACGGCCCCGTCGGGAAGCAGCGCATCGAGGACACCGGGCCGCTGACCAAGAAGCGCATGGAGACGATCGACGACGAGACGACCGCCGCCTGCGCCCGATGGATCCGCACGCAGCACGAGGCGGGCACCCCGTTCTTCTGCTGGATGAACATGACCCACATGCACCTGCGGACGCACACCAAACCGGAGAGCCTGGGCCAGGCCGGGTTCTGGCAGTCGCCCTACCACGACACGATGATCGACCACGACCGGAACGTCGGGCAGCTGCTCGACCTGGTCGACGAGCTCGGGATCGTCGAGGACACGATCGTCATCTACTCCACCGACAACGGCCCGCACGCGAACACCTGGCCCGACGGCGCCACGACCCCGTTCCGCAGCGAGAAGGACACCAACTGGGAGGGGGCCTTCCGCGTCCCCGAGGTCATCCGCTGGCCCGGGCACATCGCGGCCGGCGCGGTCTCCAACGACATCGTCCAGCACCACGACTGGCTGCCCACGTTCCTGTCCGCGGCGGGTGAGCCCGACATCGTCGAGAAACTGAAGAACGGGCACCAGGCCGGCGACAAGCGGTTCCGGGTGCACATCGACGGCTACGACCTGCTGCCCTACCTCACGGGCCGGGTGGAGCACTCGCCGCGGCGCGGCTTCATGTACTTCTCCGACGACTGCGACGTGCTGGGCGTGCGTTTCGAGAACTGGAAGATCGTGTTCATGGAGCAGCGCAAGGAGGGCACGCTCGGCATCTGGGCCGAGCCGTTCACCACGCTGCGGGTGCCGAAACTGTTCAACCTGCGCACGGATCCGTTCGAACGCGCCGACGTCACGTCGAACACCTACTGGGACTGGTTCCTCGACCACGACTACATCGCGCTCTACGGCGGCGGGATCGGGACCGCGTTCCTCGAGACGTTCAAGGAGTTCCCGCCACGGCAGGAGCCGGCCACCTTCACCATCGACCACGCCGTGGCGAAGCTGCACGCCTTCCTCGCCCGGGACTGACGGTGCCGGGCCTGGATTCCTGGCGGGACGGTCCCGCGCGGCGGGCGATCGAGGACTTCGTCCGCCGCACCACGGATCCGTCCTCCCCGGTGCTCATCCCGCCCGAGGAGCGCGTCGTCGTCACCGACAACGACGGCACGCTCTGGTGCGAGAAGCCGATGCCGATCCAGCTCGACTTCACGGTCCGCCGGCTCGCGGCACTCGCGCACGCCGACCCGACGTTGCGGGGCACCGAGCCCTACCGGGCCGCGCACGAGGGCGACACCAGGTGGTTCGGCGCCGCGATGGTGAAGCACTACCGGGGCGACGACGCCGACCTCGGGCTGCTGAAGAAGGCCCTCACCAGCGCGTTCGGCGCCGTCGCCGTCGAGGAGTACGACCGCTCGGTGCGGGAGTTCTTCCGGGCCGCCCAGCACCCCACGCTCGGCCGTCCCTACCGGACGTGCGGGTTCGCGCCGATGGTCGATCTGCTGACATACCTGGCCGCGCACGGCTTCACCGTCTACATCGCATCCGGAGGTGATCGCGACTTCATGCGCCCCGTCGCGGGCGGCCTCTACGGCGTCCCGCCGGAGCGGGTGATCGGGAGCGCGCTCGGCCTGGAGTACCGGGACACGCGCCTGCTCTACCGCCCGGAGATGGACTTCTTCGACGACGGCCCGGAGAAGCCGGTCCGGATCTGGAGCCGGATCGGGCGCCGTCCGGTGATCTCGATCGGCAACGCGAACGGCGACCTGCCGATGCTGGAGTTCTCCGACGGCGGTGGCCACCCGGCGCTGCGGCTGGTCGTCCGTCACGACGACGGCGAGCGCGAGTTCGACGATTCCTCGGGCGCCGAGGACCTGCTGGCGCGCGCGGCGGACGAGGACTGGACCGTCGTCAGCATGAGACGGGACTGGGACCGGGTGTTCGCCGGGGCAGGCTCGTGACGGCCTCCGTGGTCACCGGTGACCTGGTGCCGATCGACGCACAGACCGCCACCCTCGGCTCGGACGACCACGGGCCGGAGGAACGTCCCGCCCGCCCGGTCGCGGTGGCGGCGTTCCGCATCGAGCGCCATCCGGTGACGAACGCCCAGTTCGCCGCGTTCGTGCGCGACACCGGGTACCGGACGGTGGCCGAGCAGCCCCTCGACCCGGCGGACTTCCCGGGCGCCCCGGTGGAGAACCTGCAGCCCGGATCGCTCGTCTTCACCCCGACGCCGGGCCCGGTCGACCTCCGCCACCTCTCCCAGTGGTGGACCTGGACCCCGGGCGCGTGCTGGCGCCGCCCGGAGGGCCGGCGTTCGTCGCTCGCCGACCGGGCCGACCACCCCGTCGTGCACGTCGCCCACGCCGACGCCGAGGCCTACGCGGCCTGGGCCGGTCTGGCGCTGCCCACCGAGGCCGAGTGGGAGACCGCCGCGCGGGGTGGCCTGGCGGGCGCCGCGTTCACCTGGGGCGACTCACCGGAGGGGGTGGGCGAGCGGCTCGCGAACTACTGGCACGGGGACTTCCCCTGGCGCGCCGACCCCGGGTACGGCCGGACCTCGCCGGTGGGAACCTTCCCGCCCAACCCGTACGGCCTGGTCGACATGGCCGGCAACGTCTGGGAGTGGACCGCGGATCCCTACACCGACGCCGGGGACCGCTGCGGCGTTCCCGACGGCGGGTCCGTGCCCCGGCGGGTCGTCAAGGGCGGCTCGTTCCTCTGCGCGGACAGCTACTGCCGCCGCTACCGCCCGGCGGCGCGGCGGGGCCAACCGGTCGACACCGGCATGAGCCACATCGGGTTCCGCTGCGTGGACCGCGCCGCTGGACCGTGAGGACCGTGCGCCGTCCGGGGTCGGCGGCGCGTCCCGACGGCGGTATCCGGAGCGGATCCCCGTGGCTAGGGTCGATCGTGATCCGGATCACAGCGGATCACGAGCCGGGTCGAGGCGGACCCCGACGGCGGGGATCACGCGCGCCTCCCCGGCCACGCCCGAGGAGGAATGCGATGACGCGCCGTGATGTCGAGTTCGACGCCGAGGGGACCACGCTGCGGGGCTGGTTCTATCCGGCTGAGGGAGCCACCTCGAGCGCCCCGGTGATCGTGATGGCCCACGGCTTCTCCGCGGTCAAGGAGATGCACCTCGACGACTACGCCGCGGCGTTCTCGGCGGCCGGGCTGAACGCGCTCGTGTTCGACAACCGCAACTTCGGCGCCAGCGACGGCGAGCCCCGTCAGGAGATCGACCCGATCGCGCAGGTCCGCGACTACCGCCACGCGATCACGTACGCGATCGGGCTCCCCGAGGTGGACCGCTCGAAGGTCGGGGTGTGGGGCTCGAGCTACTCCGGTGGCCACGCGCTCGTGCTCGGCGCGATCGACCGCCGGGTCGGCGCGGTCGTCTCGCAGGTCCCGCTGACCTCGGGCTACGAGAACATCCGCGCGCTGGTGCGCGCGGACTTCATCGGCGGGTTCCGCGAGCAGTTCGACGCCGACCGCGAGGCCCGGGGCCGCGGGGAGGCGCCCGCGATGGTTCCGGTGGTCGACAAGGACCCGCTCGCCCCGTCCGCGCTGCCGACCCCGGACTCGTACCAGTGGTTCACCGAGACCCACGAGAACCGGGCGCCGTCGTGGCGCAACGAGGTCACCCTCCGCACCGTGGAGATGCTGTTCGAGTACGAGCCGGGCAGCTACATCTCGCGGATCAGCCCGACCCCGCTGCTGATGCTCGTCGCCGAGAACGACGTGCTCACGCCCACCGAGCTCGCGCTGGCCGCGTACGAGAACGCCCGCGAGCCCAAGAAGCTGGTCATCCTGCCGGGCGGGCACTTCGACGCGTACGTCAAGGGCTTCCAGCACTCGATGGTCCCCGCCCGCGACTGGTTCCTCGAACACCTGGCGCGGTGATCATCCGGCCGCACCGACCCGCACGACGACCGTCTTTCGCCGCACGTAGCTCTCCAGCGCGACCAGGCCACGCTCGCGCCCGGTACCGCTGTGCTTCGTGCCGCCGAAGGGGACCGCCGGGCCGCCCGCGAAGTACTCGTTGACCATCACGTAGCCGGCGTCGACCCGGTCGGCTACGCGCAGGGCACGGTCGACGTCGCGGGTGTGGATGCCGACGCCGAGGCCGTAGTCGGTGCCGTTCGCGAGCGCGACGGCGTCCTCCTCACCGTCGAACGGCAGCACGACGAGCACCGGGCCGAAGATCTCCTCGCGGGCGATGCGCATGGTCGGGGTGACCCCGGTGAAGATCGTCGGGGCCACGAAGTAGCCGGTATCCGGCAGCCGGTTCGACGGCAGGGTGCCGACGGCCCCCTCCTCGTGCCCGAGCGCGATGTAGTCGGTCACGCGGCCGTGGTGCTGGGCGGAGACCAGCGGGCCGAGGTCGGGGTCGTCGAGGCCGGCGCCGAGCGTCAGCGCCGCGGCGCGGGCGGCGACGAGCTCCACGAGCTCGTCGGCCACCGCTCGGTCGACCAGGACCCGCGACCCGGCGTCGCAGTACTGGCCGCTGTTCGCGGTGAAGCCGGTGACGATCTGGGCGGCGACGTCGTCGAGGTCGGCGTCGGCGAAGACGAGCTGCGGGGACTTGCCGCCGAGCTCGGTGACCACCGGGGTGATGTGCTCGGCGGCCGCCCGCAGTACCGCCCGGCCGGTGGCCACCGAACCGGTGAAGGTCAGCGACCCGATGCCCGGGTGCGCGGCGAGGGCGTGCCCGGCCTCCGTGCCGAGCCCGGTGACGACGCCGTACGTCCCGGCCGGGTAGCCGGCGGCCTCCACGAGGTCGGCGAAGCGCAGCGCCGTCATGGGCGTCTGTTCGGCGGGTTTGACGACGGCGGCGTTCCCGGCCGCGAGCGCCGGCGCGACGCTGCGGCAGAGCATCGACAGCGGCGCGTTCCACGGCACGATGTGCGCGCTGACCCCGACCGGCTCGGGCACGGTGTACGCGAGCGACCCGGGCCCGACGGGGATCGTCTCGCCGCGCAGCGTGTCCGCGGCGCCGGCGTAGAAGTCCAGGTAGCCGACGCAGCCGTCGATCTCGGCGCGGGCGAGCGAGAGGGGCTTGCCGGTGTCGCGGGTCTCGAGGTGCGCGAGCTCCTCCCGGGCGCCGTCGACCTCCGCGGCGAGCCGGCGCAGTGCCCGGCCCCGCTCGGCGGGCGGGGTCGCGCGCAGGTGCGGGGCCTGGGCCCGCGCGGCGGTGACCGCGCGGTCCACGTCGTCGGCGCCACCGCGGGCGACGTGGGCGAACGTCGTCGCGGTGGAGGGGTCCTCGACGGCGAGGGTCGGTCCGTCGAACCCGGCGTCCGGCACCGTCGCCGTCACGGGTCCGGGAACATCCGGGTCATGGTCTCCTCGTCACCCCCGGGCACCCGATCGACGCCGACCATCTTGTCGATGACCATGTTCTGGAAGCGGTGCAGCGGCTCCTCGAACCGGAAGCACATCCGGCCGCCCCGGTAGGCAGGGTTCGCAATGCCGTCCTGGACCCGCTCGACGATCTCGAGGTCCTGCCGGTTGACCAGGTCCCAGAATTTCTCCAGCTGCTCGAGGCCCTCCTCGGCCGCCGGGTCGTCGAGCGACTCGGGGTGGCTGAGCAGCACCGCGGTCTCGACGGTGCGGTCGGCCGCGACCGGGCGGGTGAACAGCACGAAGGCGTGGTTGGGCAGCACGACGAGCGCGGTGCCGGGGAACAGCCAGACGAACCGCCCGGCGTCCGCGTCGACCGGGCCGAGGGTGCTCAGCGGGCGTAGCCCGTCCCAGCCGCCGGCGTCGGTGTTGCGCGAGACCGGGGTCGTCGTCATGCCGGTGTAGAGGCCGGGACCCTGCCAGCGGTAGTGGTCGGAGAACTTCGAGACCTTGTTCAGCTCCGGGTGCACCCACGGCAGGTGGTAATACTCCATGAAGTTCTCGCCGATGAGCTTGTAGTTGGCCGCGACGTCGTAGGTCGTCCGTCGCTGCGGCAGCCACGCCCCGAGCTGGTAGTCGGCGAACCGCTGTGAGAGGTCACCGAGCTGGGTCGCGAGCGGCACGGGGTCGGCGGCGAGGTTCACGAAGAGGAACAGGCCCCAGGTGTCGACGGCGACGGGCAGCAGGCCGTAGTCGGCGCGGTCGAAGCCGCTGGCCACCGAGGTGTCGAAGATCGGCTCCTGGCCGGCGGGCACGTCGGAGCCCTCGAACAGCGGGGTGCCGAGGCACGCGCCGTCGCTGTCGTAGGTCCAGCTGTGGTACGGGCAGCGGATGCGCCCGCGGCGGCCGACCTCGCGGGCGTCGTCGTCGAGCAGGCGGGTCGCGCGGTGCCGGCAGACGTTGTGGAAGCCGCGCAGCTCGCCGTGGCGGTTGCGGGTGATGATGATCGAGCGGCCCGCGACCTCGACGACGACGCAGCGCCCGGGGGCGTCGACGTCGGCGGCGCAGCCGACCGCGACCCAGCTCGAGCTGAACACCCGGTCCTGCTCGAGCGCGAAGAACGCGGGGGAGCAGTAGGCGTCCGGGAGCAGGGTCGAGGCCAGTTCCACCGGCAGCCGGGTCCGGCGGTAGACCTCCTCGTCGGTGAACCGCGCCGGATCGACCGGGCGGGCCGGGAGGGTGGAGTTGGGGTCGAGCACGGTGGACTCCTTCCGGGAACGGCGTGGTCAGACGTGCAAGCTGCGGGGGAACGTCGGGTCGGTCAGCGCGGGCCGGTCGATGCGGAACGCGTCGATGGGGTGGGCGGGCTCCCGGTCGAGGGCGAGGTCGGTGAGCAGCGATCCGATCAGCGCGGCGAACTTGAACGCGTGCCCGGCGCCGATGGCGACCACGATCTGCGGGTGCTCGGGGAGGCGGTCCAGCACGAAGCCCTGGTCCGGCGGCACGGTGTAGAGGCAGGTCTTCGAGTAGAGCTCCGGGCCGCCGAAACGGGGGAGATGGTCGTCGACGAATGCGGCGTAGCGGTCACGGCGGACGTCGTCGGGGACGAAGGACCGGGAATCGGCGGTGGTCTCGTCACCGCCCATGTGCTGCCCGAGTTTGGTCGCCACCTCGCCGTACACCGGGAAGCCGTAGAAATTGTGCGCGCCGTGCCACATGAAGACCGGGAAGCGTGACGGCGCGAATTCCGCGAGGTGGGGCGTCGCGTAGTAGGTGACCTGTTCGCGCAGCACCGTCAGCGGCAGCCGCGGCCCGGTCTCGGCGAGCACCTGGTTGGTCCACGCGTCGCTCGCGACCACCACGCGGTCGGCGCGGTAGGTGCGCTCGTCGGTGACCACGACGACGCCGTCGCCGTCCGGGCGGATCGCGCGCACCGGCGTGTTCGCCCGGACGTGCGCGCCGGCCGCGCGGGCCAGGGCGACGTGGACGGCGTTGGCGCGGGCGGCGTCGACGATGCCGGATTCCGCCTGGTAGAGCGCCTGCTCGCCGCCGCGCACCCGGAACTGGGGCCACCGCTCGACCAGGTCGTCGGCGTCGAGGAGCTCGTAGGCCACCCCGTACCGGTCGAACATCGCGGTGTAGCCCTCGATGTTGCGGGTGCCCGTCGCGGCGCCGCGGCGGGCGACCCGGTCCTCGATCACCAGCCCACCGGTCCGGGTCACGATCTGCTGGCAGGACTCGGCCTCCACCTCCTCCCAGGCCTTGTACGCGGGGGCCGCGAGGGCGGCGTACTGCGGTTCGTGCTGGGCGAGCCGGATGATTCGGGAATGGTCCTGGGACGCGCCGCGGTGGTGCCCGAGATCGAATTGTTCGAGCCCGAGGACTCCCGGTCCCAGTTCGGCGGCCAGCCGGTGGAGTGCGGCCGATCCCAGGCCGCCGCATCCGACGACGATGACGCGATATGTGTCCACTCGGACTCCTGCTCGAGAACGGTACGGATCAGGGGGAACGGCACCCGGGCGTCGTCACCAGGAGTGCGTGGGGCCAGTGTCGCCACCGCGAACCGTTCGCGTCCATCGGAGTTCCGTACACGTGATCTTGTACGTTGTGTACATGATTGACCGGCGGTTGAAGGTCCTCCAGGCGATCGCCCGGCACGGCACCGTCACCGCCGCCGCGGAGGTGTGCCGCCTGACCCCGTCCGCGGTCTCGCACCAGATGCAGGCGCTGGCGCGCGAGCTCGACGTCGTGCTGCTCGAGCACGTCGGGCGCACCGTCCGGCTGACCCCGGCGGCCCACACGCTGCTCGGGCACGGCGCCGCCCTCACCGCCCAGTGGGAGCGGGCCCGGGCGGATCTGGCCACCCACCGCGGCAGCGAGCTCACCGGGTCGCTGCGGCTGTGCGGGTTCTCGACCGCGGCCGCCGTCGTGGCGCCCCGCGCGCTGACCCGGCTGCGCGACGAGCACCCCGGCCTGCGGGTGCAGCTGCGCGAGACCGAACCGGCCCGGGCCTTCGACCTGCTCGCCGCGGGCGACACCGACATCGCGGTCGTGGTGGCGACCCCGAGCATCCCGTCCCGGACCGACCCGGCGTTCGAGCAGCAGCCGCTCTACCTGGAGCCGCTGGACCTGCTGGTCGGCCCCGAGCACCGGTTGGCCGGAGCCGCGACCATCTCGCTCGCCGACGTCGCCGCCGAGCCCTGGATCCTGGGCACGCCCGGCCGCGCCTACCACCAGCTGGTGACCCTGGCCTGCACCAGCGCGGGCTTCGATCCCGCCGTCGCGCACTACGCGGACGAGTGGGACACCGGCGCCGCCCTGGTGGCCCGCGGCTTCGGGGTCGCGCTGGTGCCCCGCCTGGCCGACCTGCCCGCGCACCACGACACCCGCCGGATCCCGGTGACCGGGGTGCCGGTGCCCGCCCGGCACGTGCTGACGGCGGTGCGGGCCGGCTCGGGCGACCAGCCGGCGGTCGCCGCGGGACTGGACGCGCTGGCGTGGGTCAGCACCACGGAGCTGCCCGAGCTGGCGGAGCCCCGCTGAGGAGGAGTCGGCCGGGGTCCGGGGCCGACGCGGTCATCCTCGCGTACGGCCCAGTCCGGGATGCGGACACCCCGGACGGATCACCCTGTCGGGGGCGTTCCGGCCGGTCGGGGACCACGGAGCGGCGCCGACACGTCATGGAGATGGCGCAGGATCTGTACGTAGGACGAGCGGATCCCGGTCTCGGTGTAGGGCAGACCGTGCTCGCGGCAGAACGCCTCGACGACGACCCGGGCGTGGCGCAGGTTGGGTCGCGGCATGCGGGGGAAGAGGTGGTGCTCGACCTGGTGGTTGAGGCCGCCGAACAGGAAGTCGTTCAGGCGGCCGCCGGGCAGGTTGCGCGCCGTCAGGACCTGCTTCTGCAGATGGTCGAGGCGGGTGCCGGGCGGGACGATCGGCATGCCCTTGTGGTTCGGCGCGAAGACCAGGCCCATGCAGAGCCCCCACACGCCCTGGTGCACGACGACGAAGGCCAGGCCCTGCAGCGGGGTGAGCACGGTGAACACCGCGACGCCGTAGCCGAGGGCGCCCAGCGTGAGGAGGCCGAGCTCGAGGGCGGGACGGCGGACCTGTCCGGCCAGGGCGGTGCGGGCGGCCGTGAGGTGCAGGCTCCAGCCCTCGAGCAGCAGGAGCGGCACGAACATCACCGCCTGGTGCGCGACGATCCAGCGGGCCGGTCCGCGGCGCGTCGCCGCCTGGTCGACGCTGAAGGCGAGCACCGGGATGTCGATGTCGGGGTCGGCGTCGGCGTGGTTGGGGTGCGCGTGGTGGGCGTTGTGCTGGGTGACCCAGGAGTCGTAGCTCATGCCGACCAGGACGCCGTGCAGGTAGCCGACGACGTCGTTGGCCCGCCGGCCCGTGAAGATCTGACGGTGGCCGGCGTCGTGCCCGATGAAGGCGAGCTGGGTGGTCACCAGGCCGAGGAAGACCGCGGTGAGCAGCTGCCACCACGAGGCCCCGAGCATGACGAAGGCGGCCAGCGCCACCGCGGCGAGCAGCGCGTTCCGGACGAACACCAGCGCGTACGCCCCACGACGGCGGTCCAGCAGCCCCGCCTGCTTGATCAGGGCGGTGAGGTCGGAGAACGCCGCTCCGGGGGCGTGGATCTCGGTCACCGGAACGGATCCGCAGCGCGGGGGGGGAGGAGGCGGCACCGCCGGGGACGCTAGCACGGATCGGGCCCGGGACCCGTCGTCGCGCACGGAATACCGTAGCGACTTCAACGCTTGTAGCTGCTACCAAGTACGAGTGATGGGGTGACGAGATGACCGAGCTGTTGCTGGTCCCCGTCGACGACAACGTGATCTTCCCCGGCATGACCGTCGTGGTCCCGGCCGCCGAGGTCGGCGCCGAGCAGGGCGAGCAGGTGCTGCTCGTCCCTCGCCACGAGGGTCGTTTCGCCGCCGTCGGCACCGTCGCCGACGTCGCGGGACGCACCCGCATGCCCGGCGGCGTGACCGCCGTGCAGCTGACCGGCGTGCACCGCGGGAAGGCCGGGACGGGAAGCGCCGACGACGCGGGACACCTGCGCGTCGACGTGACGCCGTTCCCGGACGCCACCGAGCGCGACGGACGGATCCGCGAGCTGGAGAGCACGTACCGCGCGGTGGTCGACGAGGTCCTCGAGCTGCGGGGCGACGACGGCCGTGGTGCCGGGCTGCTGCGCGGGATCGACGAGCCGGGCGCGCTGGCCGACACGGCCGGCTGGGCGCCGGAGACCTCCTACGAGGAGAAGGTGTCCCTGCTCGAGACGCTCGACGTGCGTGAGCGCCTGGAGCTGGCGCTGCGCCTGCAGCGCGAGCGGCTCGCCGAGCTGCAGGTGCGCAAGACGCTGCGCGAGGACGTCGAGTCCGGCGCGGCCAAGGCCCAGCGCGAGTACGTGCTGCGCCGTCAGCTGGAGTCGATCCGCAAGGAGCTGGGGGAGTCCGACGATTCCGCCGGCACCGGGGACGACTACCGGGCGAAGATCGCCGAGGCCGGCATGCCCGACCACGTGCGCGAGCAGGCCGAGCGCGAGCTCGCCCGCCTGGAGCGCGCCGGCGAGCAGTCCGGCGAGTCGTCGATGATCCGGACCTACCTGGACTGGCTGCTGGCGCTGCCGTGGTCGGAGCTCTCCGAGGAGCAGCTCGACCCGGTCGCGGCGCGGACCGTCCTGGACGCGGACCACACCGGCCTCGAGGACGTGAAGGACCGCATCGTCGAGTACCTCGCCGTTCGCAAGCTGCGCCGGGACCGTGGCGTCTCCGACGACAAGAAGGCCGGGACGATCCTGACGCTGGTCGGGCCGCCCGGCACCGGCAAGACGTCGATCGGCGAGTCCGTGGCCCGCGCGATGGGCCGCGAGTTCGTCCGGATGTCGCTCGGCGGCGTCCGCGACGAGGCCGAGATCCGTGGACACCGGCGGACCTACGTCGGCGCCCTGCCCGGCCGCCTGGTGCGGGCACTGCGCGACGCGGGCACGATGAACCCGGTGATCCTGCTCGACGAGGTGGACAAGGTCGGCGCCGACTGGCGCGGCGACCCGTCCGCCGCGCTGCTCGAGGTCCTGGACCCGGCGCAGAACCACGCGTTCCGCGACCACTACCTCGACGTCGAGATCGACCTCTCGCAGGTCGTGTTCCTCGCGACGGCCAACCAGATGGACACCATCCCGGGTCCGCTGCTCGACCGCATGGAGGTCATCTCCTTCGACGGCTACACCGTGGAGGAGAAGGTCGCGATCGCGCGGGACCACCTGTTCCCGCGGCAGATCCGCGCCGCCGGGCTGACCCCCGAGGACGTGACCGCCGACGAGTCGGCGCTGCGTCTCGTGGTGTCCGAGTACACCCGCGAGTCGGGTGTCCGGCAGCTCGACCGCGCACTCGGCAAGCTGACGCGCAAGATCGCGACGGATGTGGCGTCGCGGGACGCGGAGCGCAGCGGAGCCGATGACGCGGTGGCGGCGGTCGTCGTCGACACGGAGGTGGTGCGCAGGCACCTGGGCCGGCAGAAGGTCTTCACCGAGGCCGTCGAGCGGACCGCGGTGCCCGGCGTCGCGACCGGCATGGCCGTGACCGGCGCGGGCGGCGACGTGCTCTTCATCGAGGCGGCGTCGATGACCGGCGACGAGGGCCTGATCCTCACCGGCCAGCTCGGCGACGTCATGAAGGAGTCGGCCCGGATCGCCCTGTCGTGGGTGCGCTCCCACGCCGCGGAGCTGGGCATCGCCGAGGACGCGTTCACGGGGCGCTCGTTCCACGTGCACGTCCCCGCGGGCGCGATCCCGAAGGACGGGCCGTCGGCCGGTGTCACCATGGCCACCGCGCTGGTGTCGCTGCTGACCGGGCGACCGGTGCGCCACACCGTCGCGATGACGGGTGAGCTGACGCTGCAGGGCCGGGTGCTGCCCATCGGCGGCGTGAAGCAGAAGGTGCTGGCCGCGCACGCGGCGGGCCTGACGCAGATCGTCGTGCCGGAGCGCAACCGCGCCGACCTCGACGACGTCCCCGCGGACGTGGCCGGGCAGCTCGAGTTCCACCCGTCGATGACCATCACCGAGGTCCTCGATGTGGCGCTCGAGCCCGTCGCGGCCGAGCTCGGGGTGGCGGCCTGACATGTGCTCGCGGGAGCCGGTACCGCCCGAGGTGCGTGCGCTGACGGCACTGCTGGAGCGACGCTGGTCGCTCTCGGTGCTCTACGCCGCGCACCTCGGTGCGGTCCGGTTCTCCGAGTTCGAGCAGGCGCTCGGCCAGGTCCCGCCGGCCACGTTGGCGGCGCGCCTGGCCGACCTGGAGGGGGCGGGGCTGCTGGAGCGTCGCGTGCTCGACACGCGTCCGCCGCGCACCGAGTACGCGCTCTCCGCCGAAGGTCTCCGCCTGGCCCCGTTGCTGGAGGCGTTGACCAGCTGCAGTCGGGGTCGGTGAGGCTCGGCTCCGCCGCTGGGCCGGTCCCGGCCGCCCGCCCCCTCGCCCAACCCGGCCCATGATCACCAGGATGACGAGGATTTGGGCGCTGAGCGTCCAGATCCTCGTCATTTTGGTGATCATGGTCGGTGGGGTGGGCGTCAGAGGTGGGTGATCATGAGTGCTGGAGCACGGCACCGGTCGCGGCGGGGGAGCGGCGCAGGCTCCAGAACATCACCCCGAACCAGCCGACGAACACGATCACCGGGATCCAGAAGCTCAGCACCCCGTTCCAGGCGAGCGGCCCGCTCTTGACGAACGGGATCAGCGTGGCCGGGATCAGCAGGATCGCGACCCAGAGGTTCACGTAGGCCACCCAGCGCGGGAGCGCCGGCCGTTCCGCGCGGTTCTGCAGGATCGCCGCCGCGATGAGGGCGTACTGGAACGTGAACGGCGCGACCGGCGCGAACGTCATCGCCATGCCGAGGTCGTACATCGGTGGCAGGCGGTCCGGGGCCTGCTCGATCCGGTAGGGCGCCATGGCCAGGATGAAGAAGTTCAGCGAGAAGAACACCGTGCCGAACGTGCCCATCGCCCCCTGCGCGACGGCGAGCAGACGCGGCCCGGAGCCGCCGTCACGCCAGAGCGCCTCGGCCACCGCGACCGTGAACGGGACGTAGAGCACCCCGCCCCACACCGCGAGGATCATGCCGAGCCGCTTGAGGTTGGTGTGATCGGCCCACACCGCGACCGTGTCGGACGGCGAGAGGGTCGGCGAGGGCGGCGGCAGGAACCCGGCCAGCACCATCCACCCGACGAGGACGAGCACGATCCCGACGGGGCCGGTCCAGGCCAGGAGGGAGCGGGCGCGGTCGAGGTCGGTCCGGTCGACGGTCATGCGTCGACCTCCGCGGGGGCGTCGACCTCGGCGGGGGCGGCGGCCGCGGCGGTCGCGTCCAGGGCGGCCGACTGCCGCGCGAGGACGCGCACCATGGCCCAGCCGGTGCCGAGGATCCACGGTCCCCAGGTGAACGTCGCGAGGTACCAGGCCCCGGCGCCGTCGCCCGCGAACGGCCCCGACTTCACGAAGAAGATCGGGAGCTGGCCGAACTCGGCCACGGCGCACACCAGGCCGAAGTAGCCGAGCCAGCGCGGCAGGGAGTCCGGACGCCCCTGCGTCTTGACGATCAGGAGCCCGCTCAGCGCCATCGCCGCGGCGAGCATCGGCCAGATGTGCTGCGAGCTGAGCCAGGCGACATCGCTGAGCGCCCGGGTGATCTCGGGGCTGGTGGTGTCGGGGCGGAAGGCCGCGACGCCGAAGATCGCGAGGTCGAACGACAGCAGGACGGGGCTCGCGGCGAGGCTGACCACCGTCACCGTCGAGACCACGCGCGAGCCCGCGTCGAGGCGGCGGAGCATGACCCCGAACTGCACCGTCCACGCGAGCAGGAACGCCATCCCGACGCTGCAGAACACGACGCCGACGAGGAACCCGGTCTGGTGGGCGACGTAGTAGCCGGCGGTCTGGTCGGCGGTGAGGTCGAACGAGGGCGGTTGCGGCCAGAACAGCTCGAGGCCGACGAAGGTGGACGCGACGAACAGGAACGAGCAGGCGGCGAAGAATCGCTGCCAGGCGAGGTCGGAGCGGAGGGACACGGTCGGCCTCCTGCGAGGTCGGGGCACGTCGGCCTAGTGAACGGTCACTAGACTAACGGTGCGTTGCGCCTCGTGGCAGGGCGTCACGGGTGTCGGATCCGGCGTGGAGAGCAGCGGGCGAGCGCGAACGGAGTCTCTCCGGTCGCGATCGGCCCAACTTCTGATATTGCCGACTTGTTTCGGCGACGCCGGGGAAATCCGCTCACATGGGCGCTGACGACACCATCAAGAACCGTTCTCAGCAGGTCAAGGGGAAGGCGAAAGAAGTCACCGGGAAGGCCACGAAGAACAAGAAGCTCGAGTGGAGCGGAAAGTCCGACATGGCCAAGGGAGAGGTCAAGCAGCGGGGTTCGAAACTGACCGACTGACCCGCCGACCCACGAGATCACCCGGTGCCTGATGAGGACTGCCCATGACCGCTCCGGCCGCTGCCGTCGAGTCGCCGATGCCCGCTCCCACCCCCGCGGCCGCGCCCGAGGTGTCCCCGAAGGAACGCTTCATCGCGGCTGCCGAACAGCTCGCCGTGGCCGTGATCGATCGCGCGGCCGGCGCGCTCGTGTCCAAGGTCGACGACGTCGCCGGGATGCTCGACGGGGTCGGCGCGGGCGGCGGGGTCGGCATGAATGCCCTGATCAGCGGGGGTCTCGCGGCCTTGGGTGGGAAGAACCCGGTGTGGGCGGCGATCAAGGGTGGCGTCGCCGCGATGAGCCCGACGACGAAGGTGATGGTCGGGATTCTGCTCATCCTGACGGCCGTGCTCGCCCCTGTCGTCCTGCTCGTCGTTGCGCTGCTGCTCCTGGTCCTGGCGATCGTCGCCGCCGTCCGGGGACAGTGAGTCGCGGACGGCCGGTTCAGCGGTGTCGCGGCAACAACGGCCCGAGCGGGCCCAGATCGATGTTGAGATCCTCGGCGGTGAGGCCGAACTGTTCGGTCAGTTCGTCCATCGCTTCCTGCAACAGCAACAATGACGTGCCGAGGTCCTCTTCCTCGGCCTCGGTGAGATCGCCCTGGTCGACGCGCCGGATGGCTTGACGCTCCATCAGTTGTCGCAACAGCTCGACGATCGTGAGGACCAGTTTCATGAGGTCCCGCCGGACGGCGTCCTTGTCGATCTCCACCCGCCGGCCGGAACCGGCGGGTGGGGGAGTCTCCCCGTTGGTCCCGGACTCAGTCATCGCCGGCCCCGATCTGCGACTGACGTTCCGCCCGGGCCTGCAGCGGGACGGTGCGCTCGACGGGGGCGATCGAGGTGATCAGAGCCCGCAGCGAGATGCGTACCAGGTCGACGCCGGCCAGCGAGATCGTGAGATCGCCGGTGAGCACGACGCCGCCGGCGAGCAGACGGTCGAGCAGGTCGACGAGCGCGACCTCCTGGTCCCCGAACAGCGAGGTCGAGCGCGGCTGGAGTTCGTGGTCGGCGGTCACGACGTCCTCACCTGCGAGAACGAGTACGGCACCCACGGGCCGGTCAGCTCGACCCGGATCGAGGAGTGGTCGGCGAACGCGCCGACCAGCGTCGTGAACTCGGCCGAGGCGCGGTCCGGGACGAGGTAGGCGCCGTTGAGCACCATCTGGTCCGGGTCGCCGGTGAGCGCGGAGTCCTGGAGTCGGTGCCGGCGGACGTCGGCGGCGAGGCCACCGAGGGCCTCGTGCACCTCTTCCGCCGCGAGCACCGCCTCCTCGACACCGTCGTCGCGCTCGCGCAGCTCCCGCCGACGCCGGCGCAGGTACTCGGCGCCCGACCGGGGCCGGCCGTCCTCACCCGAGGCCCGGGAGCGACGGCGCGCGTAGGCCTTGACGCCCCACTCGGACCGGCCGGCCACGTGGTCGAGCACGTGCTGGAACGCTCCCCGGCTCCGGTCGAGCACCTCGCGGACCCGGTCGTCGCCGAAGTAGACCGTGGCGAGGGCCAGTGGGGCGATCACGTTCTCCCGCCCGACGGCGTCGACGACCTGGTGATGGGTCCGGGCCGTCGTCGTCAGCCACGCGAGGTCCTCGCGGTGCTCCTCGAGGGCGCGCTCCTCGAACTCGCCCCGATCGACGTCGCTGACCACGGCGACGAGGGTCGCGCCCGGCACGAGCCGGACCGGGGCGCCGTCGATGCCGGTCACGCCGGCCACCGCCGCGCGATCGATGGCGCGGGCCACGGCGTAGACATAGGTCGCGCTGCCGTTCATGAGCGCCGCTTCCGGGTCCGGGTGCCGGTCGAGGAACGCCGGCGGGGTTCGGGCTCGGGTTCCGGCTCGTCGTCAACCTCGTCGTCGACCTCGTCCTCGAACTGGGCGTCGTCGCCCTCGTCGTCCGGCTGGTCCTCGTCGTCGAACTCGGCGTCGTCCACGTCGTTCTCGTCGACGTCCTCGACGTCCCTGTCCGGGCCGTCGTCGTCAGCGTCGCCGTCGTCGTCCGTGGTCTCCTCGCCGGCCCCGAGCGCGCTCTTCCGCGAGCCGACGTGGCCGTTCTCGAGCGCCTCGAGCCGTTCGCGGAGCCGTCGGTTCTCATCCTCGAGCTCGCGGTGGCCGGCGGAGAGCGTGGGGTCGCGCTCCCACCAGTCGATCCCCATCTCCTTGGCGCGGTCGACCGAGGCGACGACGAGCCGCAGCTTGATGGTCAGCAGCTCGATGTCGAGGAGGTTGATCTGGACGTCGCCCGCGATGACGATGCCCTTGTCGAGCACGCGTTCGAGGATGTCCGCGAGGTTCGTGCCGTCCCCGGCGGGCTGCTGCTGCGCCCGGGTGGACGGCATCTGACCCGTCCAGCGTGTCGGCTCGGTCATGCGCGTCCCCTCCTCGGTCTCACTCGTCGTCACCCCGGCCGCGGGTGTAGCGCTTGACGCGGCGGTAGCTCAGGAGCTCGCCGTCGGCGTCCATCTCGGCCTCGTAGGTGGCCAGGACGTCGGTCGAGTCCGGGATCCGGTGGCTCTCGACCACCTCGAGCCCGACGTACCAGCCGTCGTCGGTCTTGCGGACCGACGTGACGCTCTCGCTCTGCTTGCCGGTCATCTCCTCCACCTGCTCGGCCGCCCAGCGGGCGACCTTGCGGGCCGGGATCTTCTTCGGTGGCGCCGGTTCGGGTTCCGGCTCGTCGACCTCCTCCTCGCCGGTCGTCTCGTCCGGTGCCTCGTCCGCCTCCGGCGGCTCGTCGTCCGGCCTCTCTTCCGGTTCCGAAGGCCGGGCCCGACGACGGGGCCGCTCCTGGTCGCCGTCGTCGCGGGACCGCGGGGGGCGCTCGCGACGCGTCGGCGCGTCCCCCTCGGTCTGCTCGGCGGATCGACGACGACGGGGCCGTTCCTGCTCTGCCGGGGCGTCACCCTCGGTCTGCTCGGCGGATCGACGACGACGGGGCCGTTCCTGCTCCGACGACGCCGACTTCTTCGCCGACCGCCTCCGGTTCCCGGTGCCCGACCCCGTGGTCCTGCTCGTCGTACCGCCGGACGAGGACGACCGGCGGGGCCGCTCCTCCGCCTCCTCGCGGGTCCGGCGCCGGGGTGCGGGACGGTCCTCGTCGCTCACGCCGGACCCTCGGGTTCCGGGTCGGCGTCCGCCGCGGGTCCGCCGACGAGACGGCGCAGCAGCACCTCCTGCTGCTCGTCCCGCTCTGCCTCGGTGATCTCCTCGCGGTCGAACGCCGCGTCGAGCTCGTCGATCTGGGCGCGGATCACCCCCGGGTCGTTGAGCCGGTAGTCGACCTGGTCCTGGATCTGGGCCGCGACCCACGAGACCCCGCGGACCGGGGCGAGGGGCAGCAGGAGCAGCTCGGTGAAGAACCCCACCTCAGCTCTGACCCTCGGGCGGGTCGTACTCGGGAAGGAAGTCGAACGCCGCCGTCGGGCCGATGAGGCGCAGGTCCACGCGCCCGCTCCACGCGTCCCCGAGGTCGTCGACGGCCCGCTCGAAGTCGCTGCGGTGATCGCTGCGGACGAGGAACGCCACGTGCACGGCGCCGTTCTCGCCGCCGGGCTCCTTCACCACGGTGGCGACGGCGTAGCGCTCGAGCGCGTCGAGCACGGCGTCGGCGTCGACCTCCTTCAACCGGTCCATCGACTGCGAGATGGCCTCGCCGAGCTTGATCCGGTCGTAGTACGACGCGTCCTCGTCGACGCCGGCGATCCGCTCCCGCAGCTGCTGGATCTCCGGGTTGTCCTCGACGATCCGCGTCAGGACCGCGGTCTGGTCGTACTCGCCGCGCAGGGAGAACTCGACCAGGCCCTCCATCTGCCCGAGCGCCTTGGTGAAGTAGTCCTGGTGGGGCGTGAGCAGCTCGTCGGCGACGGCGTCGTCGTCGGTCACCACCGCGCCGAAGCGCATCGGCAGGACCGGCGAGGACTGGGCGATCGCGTTGAGCACGGTCTCGTGGGCCATGAGGTCCTTGCGGGTCCCGAGCGGCCGGCTCGTCGCCACGTCGCTGACCACCGCGGCCAACTCACCGACGGTGACCAGGCCGAGGCCGCCGTCGTCGTCACCGCCGGGGATCGGCGTGAGCCCCTCCGGGATGCGCGCGCCGGCCGGGATGATCCCGTAGACGTAGGACGCGACGGTGCCCGTCTCCCCGCTCATGAGCGCCTCCCGCGTCGGGTCGGTTGCTCGTCGCCGCCGCGGATCTCGTCCCACTTCTCCTTGCCCGCGTCGAGCATGCCCTTGGTCTTGCCCTTCGCCCCGCCCTGCGTGACGTTCTCGGTCAGGCCACCCATGAACTCGCCGAGGTCCTTCCCGCCCTTCTGGTGCAGGTCGAGCCGGTTGGTGGCCTCGGCGAACCGCAGATAGGTGTCGACACTGGCGACGACGATGCGGGCGTCGATGGTGATGAGTTCGATCCCGACGAGGGACACCTTCACGAAGACGTCGATGACCAGGCCCTTGTCGAGGATCAGGTCGAGCACCTCGGCGAGGCCCCCCTGAGGGGCTTTCTGGACGCCTCCGCCTCCCTGGCGTTGACTGACGGTCACATTGGCTCGCTTCCTTCGGGCGCCCGCGTCGGACCCGACCCGCGGTCGGGTCCGACGCAGGGCGATCGGTCAGGCCGGGGTCCGCTGACGGCGGCGCCGCGGGCGTTCGGGCTCGTCGGGGTCGTCGCCCTCGTCCTCGTCCTGAGGGAGGTCGTCGTCCTCGTCGTCGAAGCCGTCGTCGAGGTCCTCGTCATCGAACTCGGCGTCCTCGGCGTCCTCGAACTCGGCGTCGTCGTCGCGGTCCTCGATGTCGTCGTCCTCGAGGTCGTCCTCGGGCTCCACGTCCTCGGCCACGAATTCGTCGTCGTCCGCAGGCGCGCCCTCGTCGTCGGAGAACTCGTCGTCGATGTCCTCGTCGTCGAATTCGTCGTCCTCGGACGCCTCCGCGGCGGCCTGCTCCTCCTCCATCGCTTCCTCGTGGGTCTTCACGACCTCGCTGTCTCGAATCTCGCCGCGCCAGCCCTCGAGTTCCTCGCGATTGATGAGGGTGTCCATCATGACGTGACGGCAGAAATGCTTGAACTCCAGCCGTGCGCGCCGGCCGACGGCCCGCCAGATGTTCCCGGTCTTCTCCATGAATCCCTGGGGGTAGTACTCCAGGATCAGGATGATGCGGGTCATGTTCGGCGCGAGCTCGTGGAAGGACACGATCCCGTCGGCGCGACCCTTCGCGCCCGACGACACCCAGATGATGTGGCTGTCCGGGACCTGCTCGCGGATCGTCGTGGTCCACGACCGTCGCGACCAGAACACCTTCGCGGTCCAGGTCGACTTCTCGTCGGCTTCCTGGTTGACGCTCTCGAGCTTCTTCATGAAGCTCGGGAAGTCGGCGAACTGGGTCCACTGGTCGTACGCGACGCGGATCGGGACGCCGACGTCCTGCGCCTCGAAGATGTTCATGAACTTGAACTTGCCGCGACCGCTGCCACTCCCGCCGCCGCCACCCCCGCCGCTGCCGTCGGGGTCCTCGTCGTCGTCACCGCCGCCCATGCCCAGCGCTCCCGTGACCTTGTCCTTCACCGCGGACGCGCCTGCCTTCAACGCGCCGCCGATGCCGCCGCCACCGCCGCCCTCGTCGTCCCCGCCGCCGAAGGCGCTCGTGAGGCCGACACCGCCGGACTCCGCGACATCGGAGAGCTTGCCGGTCAGCCCCTCGACCTGGTTCACCGCAGCGCCGACGGCCTTGTCGCTGAGCGCCTTGAGCAACAGCTGGGCGGCCTGCTTGAGCCGGTCGGTCGGCAGTGAGGGCGTCTCGATGCCGTCGGACCCCGCGTCCGGGGCGTGCCCGTTGGTGGCTGCTCTGTCCTGCTGCTCGGTCTCAGTCATTGCTCTTCGCCGCCGCGGTCCGACGGGTCGAGCGACCCGAACTGCTGCTGCGACCCGAAGCGTCGCCGTTCGTGGAGCGCGCCCCGCCGGAGCTGCCCGATCCGGACTTCGTCGAGGCCGACGACTTCTTCGCCGACCCCGAGGAGCTGCCCGAGCCGGACCGCGAGGACCCGCCCGAACCGGAGCCGGACCTCGTGCCCGACGAGGTCCGCGTGGAGCCCGACCCGGAGCGGCTCTGCCGGCGCTCGCCGCCGTCGGCGCCCGAGCCCGACCTCGACGACCCGCCGGACCGCGACGACGATCCGCCGGACCGCGACGACGATCCGCCGGACCGCGACGACGATCCGCCGCCGTCCTCGGCCCCGTCGTCCTCGGAGTCGTCCACCGGCGCGTCGTCGGCGTCCTCGGCGTCCTCGAGGTCCTCGGGAGCGTCGTCGGCGAGGTCGTCCTCGGGCTCCTCGGCGGGCTCCTCCTGGGCCTTGCGCCGCCCGCGACCCTTCCGGGTGAGCCCGGAGGCCGCCCGGCCGGCGCCGCCTGCGGCACCACCGACGGCCGAGCCCGCGACGCCCGCCGCATCGCCGACCGCTCCGCCGGCCTGGCCGACGGTGTCGCCCGCCGCACCCGCCGCCTGCCCGGCGGCCTGTCCCGCGGCCGCGGTGACGTTCTCGGCCGGCTTGCCGAGGGTCTCCACGCGGTTGACGAGGTTGTCGGTCAGCGCTTCCATCCGCGAGCTCGCGACGGCGAGCGCCGCGTCCTTGCCGGCTTCCATCAGCCGGCCGCGCACCGCGGTGTCGAGGCGCTGGAGCTCCGGGGACTTGTCGACGAGCCCGCCGGCCAGCTTGAGCAGCTGCGCGGGATCGGTGGGGAGCTTCTTCCCCATGAGGGCCCCGCCGAGCATGATCGCGAATTTCATCTTCTTGGTGCGGCCCAACAGGTAACCGCCGATGATCGCCAGAGCGATCTTTCCGCCGTCCATGAGATCCTTCCCGTACCCGGGCATCCGGTCCGCAGACAATTCCCGGCGCCTACTCGTCGGTGACGATTCGCGATCGTCACGACGCTTCTCGGTGCTCGTCGTCCGTTGACCGTCCGTGTGCGGCGAACTACAGGCCGCTTCGCTGTGGTGCCGGACACTACCTGTCGAGAATGGCGGTGGAACTAGCCCGAGACGATCAATTATTCGTCTGGACTGTTCGGACCATCGTCCTGCTGAACGGCGGAAAGGGGCGTCCTGTCGAACGACATCACGCTGCTCCGACGCACACAGCGCCAGATGGCCTACTCGCGGCGGCGACACGCAGGAGCATGTCTCACCCAGCGAAAGACGATCAGTCGCCCGGGCTCGGGGAGTCGAATTCTGAGCCCGAGATCCGATGATACAGAAATGGAGGGAATGTTGCTGTCGTCAACTGCTGACGAGATCGTGCGTTGATGCCGCGCCGAACCAAACGTGGCATACGGCGTAACTCTGGGTGGCGCGGCCGGCACCCCCGGTAGGACCACGGCGCACGCGCGGCTGGTTCGGTGCCGACGCGGCCGGCGTCCGGCAACGACGGGTGACGCGGACAGCCGTGATCGTCGGGCGGCGCTGCCGGTCGGGTCCTTCGGGTGATCAGGGTGTGGCTGCCGGGGGCGACGAAGAACTGATCGCCTTGTGGCGACTCCCTCGAGCAGCGGCGGCCACCGTCCGGAAACGCGGGAGTCAGGACGTGGGGTCGGCCCCGGCGACGGCGTCCGTGGCGCGGGTCAGTGCGTGCCACTCGCGCAGGCGTGCGCGGGCCGCTCGTTCGCCGGCCGCGGTCAGCGCATAGAGGTGGCGACCCGACCCGTGATCGGGCCGTCGCGCGAGCAGCCGGTTGCGGGCGAGGCGGTGCAGCGTCGCGTGGACCGTCCGCTCCGGCGCGTCGAGCGCCCCGCCGCTCGTCTCGCGCAGACGGGTGATCAGACCCCGTCCGTCGGCCGGTCCCTGGCGCAGTGCCAGCAGGACGAGGAGGTCGACGTGGTCCCGGGACGCGACCCGGGCGACGCCCCACCGCCGGTTCGTGGACGAGGCGGGCGTCGGGCGGACGGTCCGCGGCCGCTTGCGGGGAGCCGGAACCTGGCGGGGAGTTGCGGCGTCCCGCGGAGTTGCGGCGTCCCGCGGAGTTGCGGCGTCCCGCGGAGTTGCGGCGTCCCGCGGAGTTGCGGCGTCCCGCGGAGTTGCGGCGTCCCGGGGAGGCGCGTCTCCCCCGGGAGATGCGGCACCTCCGGGAGACGGCGCGGGGCTGCTCGCGCGGGCCGCGGGCCCGGGCGTCTCGTGCTCGGGTGTCGCGGTCTGTTCCGGTGCCCCGGCCTCCCGGCGCGGCAGGAGCCCGCGCAGGCTCGCCGTCGCGGAGCCCCCGAAGGCCTCGTTGAGATCCTGGGCCATCACACGACCTCCACGTTGCGGCGGGGGGCCGGCACCGCGACCGTCTCCTCGGCGTCCCGCAGCAGGGCCAGCAGCTCGACGCCGAGATCGCGGTAGTCGCCCGCGACCCCGGCGGCGGTCGGCGACACCCGCGGCGCCGTGGCCGTCCCGTCGCGCAGCGATGCCCACCAGGCGGGCTGGGCCGCCACCTCGAGCTCGAGTTCGTGGGCGAGCTTGCCGAGACGCCGGGCGTCCTGGGCGCTGCGCTCGGCGTGCCGGATGGCCGTCGCGAACATCGGTGAGCTCCCGCCGAAAGCGCCCGCCACGGCGCCGCGCACCTCGGCGTGGACGCGCCTCGAGCGGGTGCCGGTCCCGAAGAGCACTGCTCCGAGGAGCCGCAGCTCCGGATTGCGCTCCCGGGCCAACGAGAAGCGCTCGGCGACGAGTCGCATCCCCACGAGGCCTCCGACGTCGGACTTCGTCGGCATCACCACCCAGCGCGCGGCGGTCAGGGCGAGATCGGTGAGGATCGGCGACTCCGGCGGGCAGTCGATGAAGACGATGTCGTAGGGGTCCGCCGTCGGCGCCAGGACGTCGGCCAGGACGTCGAGGGCCTCCCGGCCGCGCTCCTGCATCCGAGCCACCATCAGCGGGACCAGGTCGGCAAGGCGGGCGCCGCCGGGCACCACGTCGAGGCCGTCCCGGACGCGGAGCACGGGCACCACCGGGGTCTCCGTGAGGATGCTCAGCACCAGGCCCGCGCCACGGTCGTCCGCGTCGCCGTCGCGGTAGCCGAGATCGTCCGCGAGGTTGGCCTGACGGTTGAGGTCGATCACCAGACAGCGGTAGTCGGCCGCGGCGAGCTGCCCGGCCAGGTTCGCGACGATCGAGGTCTTCCCGACCCCACCCTTGTCGTTGACCATCGCGATCACGCGGGCCAGAGCGTTGTCCGACCCGCCGGGGACCCCGTCGCGTTCCACCATGAGCGGAGGGTGACCACGGGGCGGCGCCCCGCACAAGGAGGACGCACCGGCGCGGGCCCGAGTTGGGCCGGGCGCCGCCAGGTGCCTGCCGACGGCCGATCAGTGGCTCGCCCGAACAGTCGGCAGACCGAGCGCGTCCGGTCGCGGGACGACCGGTCCACCCACGGCGTCGGCGAATCGCCCCGGAGTGCCGTTACACCTTCCAGGTGATTGATGATCAAGCCCGGCCCTGGGCACAGTGACCAAGAGTCACACGGGTCCCGGGGGAGAAGATCATGCAGCGCGCCGACGAGCCGGCCGTCGCACCCCTCGACCGCACCGTGCCCGCGCTCTGCTCCGACGGCCGGCGCGCGCTGATCGCCACCACGGTCGCCGTCGCCGTCCCCGTCGTGGTCGGGCTGGTCCTGGGGCAGCTCGACCCCGGGCTCAACGCGACGGCCACGCGCCTCGTCCTCGGCCTGACCGGCTGGAACCTGTTCGTCGTCATCTACGTGGTGATGACGCTGCGCGTGTTCCGCTCGGCCGACCCCGAGGACTTCGCGGCCCGGATCCGGCGGCGCTCCGCGTCACGCGGCTGGACGATGCGCCGGCTCACCCCGGGCGGCGACGGCCCGACGTTCGCCATCGAGGCAGCGCTGGTGGCGTTCGCGGTGGTGCTCGTCCTGCCGCACGTGAACGCCATCGAGGTCCGTGACCTGGTGCTCATCCCGGTCACCATCAGCATCCTGTTGTGCTCCTGGTGCCTCGCGGTGGTCAGCTACGCGCTGCACTACGCGCAGAAGGACCTGGCCGAACCCGGGCTGGAGTTCCCCGGCACCCGGACCCACACGTTCGCGGACTACCGGTACTTCTCGGTCGCCGTGGCCACCACGTTCGGCGCCACCGACGTCAACATCACGACGCCGCGGATGCGCCGCGTGGTGAACGTCCACACCCTGCTGACCTTCGCCTACAACTCGGTGATCGTCGCGCTGCTGGCGTCGTTCCTCATCCACTGACCGGCCCGACCGGCAGCGCCGTCCGCAGCGCCGCGAGCTCGGGGACGAGGAAGCCCGGCTCCTCCGCGGCGCCGGCGGCGTCGCGACCCGGTCCGTCGGACGTGCCGGCGGGATCGGCCAGCGCGGCGAGCGAGGCCATCTCGGAGCCGATCGCCGTCGCCCGCGAGGCGGACACCGACGGCGGCCCGCCGGACGGCGCCGCCTCCTGCGACCAGCACGCCGCGAGCACCTGATGGCCCACGCGGCGCGCCTCGTCGAGGGCCGGCCACCAGATCGTCGCGTCGCGGGTCCGTCGGACCGGGGCGGCCAGGTCGCCGACCTGGTGGGCGTCGGCGAGCGCCAGCAGGTGCTGGTTGAGGTCGCTGCGCGCCCGGCGGGCGTCGTCGCTCGTGGTGCTCCGGTCGACGAGGTGCGGGACCACCCGGGCGGCGTCGCGCAGCGTCCCCGCCACCAGGACGGCGGGCGCGCTCACCGTCGCGCCGGGCCGGACCGCCAGGAAGACCAGCACCCCGATCGCGCAGCCCACCGCGGTGTCGACGCCGCGGGCGAGCAGCAGCGCGCCGAGGTCGGCGGGGTGGCCGGCGCTGCCGATCGTCAGCGCGAGGGGCGTGATGACCACGACGCCGAGCCCGTAGTTGCGCGGCACCGCCAGCTGGACCGCGCACTGCAGCGCGGCCACGGTCACCGCCAGCCACACCCCCGCGGGCTGCGCCGAGAGCAGGACGGCGGCCAGCAGGAGACCGACCCACGTCCCGAGGAGCCGCAGGACCGCCCGCTCCAGCGTCCCCGCCCAGCCCAGGCCCTGGCACAGCACGAGCACCGCCGACGCGACGGCCCAGTAGGCGTGATCGAGCCCGACGACCGAGCCGACGGCGCCCGCGACCAGCGCCGCCAGCCCCACCCGCACGAGGACCGGGCGCCAGGGCGACCCGGCGGCGAGCATCTCCCGGGCCGCGGCCGCGGCGCCCGGACCGCCCCACGGCACCGCGCCGACCCGCGCGCCGGGGCCGTCGGGCAGCGCCGCGGGGTCATTCACCGCGGCGAGCCAGGCGCGGAGCCGGTCCCCGGCGTCCCGGCCCGGCGGACGGCCCTCGTCATGGGCCCGGATCGCCTCCGCCATGACCCCGTGGATGCCGAGCGCCACCGAGCGCAGCCGGACCGCCGTCCCGTCCGCGCGATCGGTCACCCGCCGGCCGCCGAGCACCACCCAGCAGCGGTGCATCGCCCGTGCCGCGGCGTCCCGCGCGGCCGCGTGGTCCTCGCACCCGACGGCGTCGAGCAGTCGCCCCACCGCGGCGCCGCCCGCCCTGACCGTGGCCTTCTCCGGACGCCGCAGCCCGCCGACGACGCCGAGCATGTGCGCGAGCCACGAGAGCGCCCCGCCCGCCAGGACCAGCAGTCCCAGGCGCCAGACCTCGGTGTCCGCCCCCGTGATGCTCGACGCGGTCGCCGCCGCGAGGACGATCATGTACGCGCCGGGAGGGCCGGTATCGCAGGCCTGGCACAGCCACGTCGCCACCACCGCGACCGCTGCCACGACCACGACGGCGACCCACCGCGAGGACTCCGACCACGCGCCGAGCATCACCACGGCCGCGAGCGCGACCGCGATGAGCGCGAGCTGCACGGCCCGCGACCGGTACGGCCGTCCGGCGCCGAAGAGGGCGGTGAACGCGCCGATGCTCGCCGTCAGACCCGCGGCGACGTTGCCGAACCACCAGCCGATCAGGACGACGACGCCCGCGCACGTGCCCGCCCGGACGGCGTCCACCCCGTCGAACCCGGTCCGGCGCACGCGGAGCAGGTCCCGGGCCCACCGCCGCCAGGCCGCGGCGCGCGGATCGCTCGGACGGCCGGTCACGGCCCCAGTACCTACCATCGATCCCCGATGGACGAGGCGGTCCCGACGACGGGCGACCCGGTCGGGCCGGGGCGGGTGCGGGTCGGGACCTCGGGCTGGACCTACGACTCGTGGCAGGGGGTCTTCTTCCCCGACGGGCTGGCCCGGCGCCGGCGCCTCGAGTACCTGGGCACGCGGATGGACACCGCCGAGGTCAACGGCACCTTCTACTCGCTGCAGCGCGCGTCCTCGTTCCGGACCTGGGCCGCGGCGACCCCGGAGCACTTCCGGTTCGCCGTGAAGGGCAGCCGCTACATCACGCACATGAAGAAGCTCCGCGACGTCGAGGAGGCCCTCGGCCGGTTCGTCGCGTCCGGGCTGCTGGCGCTGGGCCCGAAGCTCGGGCCGGTGCTCTGGCAGCTCCCGCCGAACCTGGGATGGGACGCCGACCGGGTCGGGGGCTTCCTCCGGCTGCTCCCGCGGACCACCGGGCAGCTGGCCGCGCTCGCCGCCGGGTACGCGGACCGCGTCCCGGACCCGTGGACCGTCGCCGACGACGACCGCCCGGTGCGCCACGCCCTCGAGGCCCGCCACCCGAGCTTCCGCACCGCCGAGGCCGTGAGGCTGCTGCGCGAGCACGACGTGTCGCTCGTCGTCTCCGACGGCGCCGGCGAGTTCCCGCGGTTCGACGACGTCACCGCCGACCCGGTGTACGTCCGGCTGCACGGGCAGGCCGAGCTCTACCGCGGCGCCTACGACGACGCGGCGCTCGACGAGTGGGCCGCGCGGGTCCGGGCGTGGGCGGCCGGACGGTCCCCGGTGACGGCCGCGACGATCGCCCCGGACGACCCCGCCCCGGAGCGCTCCGAGGGCCGCGACGTGCTCGTCTACTTCGACAACGACGCGGCGGGCCATGCGCCGCGGGACGCCCTCCGCCTGGCTGAGCGGTTGGGACAGCACGCCACGGACCGGTGACACCCATACACCCGTCCGTAGGTATCTTTTCGGCTGTTCACTCGGACGAGTGAAGTTGTTGGCGGATTGGAACCACGGAAGGTGACCATCTCTGGCGTCGCTGGTTCGCCCATCCGGGGCAGGGGGCTCTCGGATCAGGAACCGGCTCGAGGAGATCGCCATGACGACAGCACCGCGGTTGGTGCGCCCGATCGGTGGTGGCCCGGTGTTCGTCGACGTGAGCGGACGGCGCCGCCGGACGCTGGGAGTCCTCGGCTACCTGGGCGCTGCCGCGTGCGCGGTGTACCTGGCCGCCTTCGGGATCACGATGACGACCAGCGCCGGTGCGCTGGGCGCGATCGCCGGTGCGGCGCTGACGCCGACACCGCTGCCCGACGACGACGGCGGGGGTACCGACGGGGCCGACGACGCGGCGCCGGCTCCGGCCCCGTCCGTCGCGGCCCCGTCGGCGGTGGCCCCGTCCCCGACGGCCGCGGTCGGTCCTGTCGTGGCGACGCCCGTCCGTACGGCCGCCGCGGTGTCCACGACCGGCCCGCGGCTGGTCGACCTGCAGCAGCGGGCGTCGACCGCGCCCACCGCGCGGCAGTCGCGGTCCGCGCCCTCGCCGGCGCGGCGCGCTGCGACCGGTGCGGCGGCCGGTCCGTCGCGGAGCACGGCCCGGACGGGCGGACCGGCCCCGGCGAGCGCCCCGGCCGTCGCCCGGCCCGCCGCCGCCCCGGCCGCCGCCACGACGGGCACGCCACGCAGCGCCACGACAGGGAGCGGCGCCGCCCCGGGCGGCACCGGTACCGCCGGCAGCGGCTCGTCGAGCGGCGCGACCGGCAGGGGCACGACCGGCACCGGCTCGTCGTCGGGAACCGGGACCACCGGCGGCGGCGCGACCGGCACCGGCTCGTCGTCGGGAACCGGGAGCACCGGCACCGGGACCACCGGCACCGGAACCACGGGAACCGGCGCGACGGGCACCGGCTCGACGGGGACGAGCGGCACCGGGACCGGGACGTCCACGACCGGCTCGACCACCCCCGGGCCGCTGATGGACGCAGCCACCTCCGATGTGCTCACGATCGGCCCGATCGCGGGCTCCGGCGCGGTGTGACATGGCCCGACACCGCGCCGCCCCGGCGCGCGCCGGATGGCGCGCGCACCCGACCGTCCCGCGGACCCGCACCGCGACCCGTCGCCGGCTGATCCCCCGCCCGGGCGTCCTGCTCGTGGTCGTGGCGCTGCTGATGTTCAGCTGCCTGCTGCTGGTGCACGGGCTCGCGAGCTCCGAGGTCGGGATCGACCCGCCCGCGGCGGTCCCGAGCGCGGCCGCCATGGACGAGGTGCCGCGGACGGTCACCGACGGCGGCCCCGTCGTCGACACCCGCGGAGCGCAGCCGCGCAGCGCCGCGATGCCGGCGAGGACCGTCGCGCTGACGTTCGACGACGGACCCGACCCGACGTGGACCCCGGAGATCCTCTCGGTGCTGCGTCGCCACCACGTGCCGGCGACGTTCTTCGTCGTCGGCTCCCGCGCGGCGACCTACCCGGGGCTGCTGCGCGACATCCGGGCGGCGGGTTCGGAGGTCGGGATCCACTCCTTCACCCACCCCGACCTGGCCGCCGTCTCGGGCATGCGGCTCGACCGCGAGCTCGCCGAGACCCAGCTGGTGCTCGACGGGGCGATCGGGGAGTCCAGCTACCTGCTGCGCCCGCCGTACTCGTCGAGCCCGAACGCGGTCGACAACGACGCGCTGCGCTCGTTCCGCGAGGCGGGCGCGGACGGCTACGTCACCGTGCTCTCCGACGTCGACAGCCGCGACTGGCAGCGCCCGGGCGTTGACGCGATCGTCCGCAACGCCCTGCCCCCGGCCGGCGCCGGCGGCATCGTGCTGCTGCACGACGCGGGCGGCGAGCGGTCGCAGACGGTCGCCGCGCTCGACCGGCTGATCCCGCAGCTGCAGGCCCAGGGATACCGCTTCACCACGCCCGAGGCCGCGGTCGGGCTGCCGGCCGACAACCAACCCGTGTCCGGCGTCGCGCACCTCATGGGCCGCACGGTCCTCGGGCTGGTGGGGGTCGCGGGGGTCGTCGTCGACACCCTGGCGTGGCTGCTGCTGGTGGTGGGCGTGCTCGTCGTCGTGCGGCTGGTGCTGATGCTCGTCGTGGCCTGCCGGCACCGCCGCCGTCGTCATCGGCCGGACTTCTCCTGGGGACCGCCCGTCCGCGCGCCGGTGTCGGTGATCGTGCCCGCCTACAACGAGAAGGAGAACATCGCCGCGACCGTGCGCTCCCTGGTGGCGAGCGAGCATCCCGTCGAGGTCCTGGTGGTCGACGACGGCAGCACCGACGGGACCGCCGAGATCGTCGACGGGCTGCGCCTGCCGAACGTGCGGGTGCTGCGCCAGGCCAACGGCGGCAAGCCGAGCGCGCTCAACGCCGGCATCGCCCACGCCCGCCACGAGCTCATCGTGATGATCGACGGCGACACCGTGTTCGAGCCCGCGACGATCGGGCGGCTCGTCGGGCCGTTCGCCGACCCGACCGTCGGTGCGGTGGCGGGGAACGCGAAGGTCGCGAGCCGTCGGGGGTTGATCTCGCGGTGGCAGCACATCGAGTACGTCATGGGCTTCAACGTCGACCGCCGGGTCTACGACGTCCTGCGCTGCATGCCGACGATCCCGGGCGCGATCGGCGCGTTCCGGCGCGGCGTGCTGCTCGAGGTCGGCGGGGTCAGCGACGACACCCTCGCCGAGGACACCGACCTGACGATGGCGATCTGCCGCACCGGGTGGCGCGTGGTCTACGAGGACTCCGCGCGGGCCTGGACCGAGGCGCCGGCGACCCTCGCCCAGCTGTGGCGCCAGCGCTACCGGTGGAGCTACGGCACCATGCAGGCGATGTGGAAGCACCGTCGGGCGGTGCTCGACCGCGGTGCCTCGGGCCGGTTCGGACGCTTCGGGCTGGCGCACCTCGCGGTGTTCCAGATCCTGCTGCCGCTGCTGGCACCGCTGGTCGACATCTTCCTGGGCTACGGGCTGATCTTCCTGAACCCGGTGACCACGCTGGCGATGTGGGCGGGGGTGCTGGCGGTCCAGCTCGCCGCCGCGGTGATCGCCTTCCGGCTGGAGGGCGAGCGGGTACGGGTGCTCTGGCTGCTCCCGCTGCAGCAGATCGTCTACCGCCAGCTGATGTACGCGGTGCTGATCCGCTCGGCGGTGACCGCGCTCGGCGGCATCCGGCTCGGGTGGCAGAAGCTGCGCCGCGTGGGCGGCCTCGACGCGCTCCTGGCGACGACGGCCCGGAGCGGCGAGGAGGGGTCCGCGGATCGGCTCACCGGAGCATCGCGGCGGTGACACCGCGCGGGTTCGGCGCCCGGGGGTGAACCGCCGGCGCGTCCCGTCCGTGTTCTGAGGATGTCGGTGACCTGCGCTGCACCCCTGGAGACCCGGATCGATGGCCGTCCTCGCCAGTCCCGCTCCCGCGGCCCCGGTGTCACCGGGTCCCGCCCGACGGTGCCCGGGGTGGCTGCTCAAACTGCTGGTCGGCGCGGCGGTGGTCGGCGCGGTCGTCGTCCGGTGGGGGTCCGGGGCGGTGCTCGACGGTGTCCGCGCGGTGTCCCCGGCGGCGATGCTCGCCGCGCTGGTGCTCGGGGTGGCGACGACGGCGGCGTCGGCGGCGCGGTGGTGCGTGGTCGCGCGGGGGCTGGGGCTGCCGATCGGGTTCTCCGCGGCGGTGGGGGACTGCTACCGCGCGCAGTTCCTGAACTCGGTGCTGCCGGCCGGGGTGCTCGGCGACGTGCACCGGGCCGTCGACCACGGGCGGCGCAGCGGCGACCTGGGCCGCGGGGTGCGGGCCGTGGTGCTCGAGCGGGTGGCGGGGCAGACGGTCGTGGTGGTGGTCGGGGTCGCGGTGCTGGCCGGGCTCCCGAGCCCGGTGCGGGGCCTGCTCGCCGGGCTCGGTCCGGCCGGGCTGGTGGCGGGGGCGGTCGTCGTCGCGCTGCTCGGGCTCCTCGCGGTGCCGCCGGTGCGGCGGCGGCTGGCGGCACTCGTCGTCGGGACCCGGGAGGCGGTGCTCGCGGGGTGGCGCGGGCCCGCGGTGCTGGGGCTCTCGCTCGCGGCGATGGCCGGGCACCTCGCGCTGCTCGGGGTGGCGGCGGTCGCGGTCGGGGTGCAGGCGTCGCCAGGGCAGCTCGCGCCGCTGCTGATGCTGTCGTTGCTGGCCATGGGCGTGCCGCTGAACGTCGGCGGGTGGGGGCCGCGGGAGGCGACGACGGCGGTGTCGTTCGGACTGGCCGGCCTCGGCGCGGCGACCGGGCTGGCGACCGCGGTGGCCTTCGGGGTGCTGGCGCTGGTGTCGACGCTGCCCGGGCTGGGGGTGTTCCTGCTGCGGCGAGTCGCCGTTTGACGTGAGCAACATCACATCCTACGGTCGATCAGGGAGAGAGCAGGCGTGCCGCCCTCCCCGGGCGCTGCCCCGAGTCGCGTTGTCCCGGTGCCGACGCCCCACCGAGTCAATGGCGAATCGAGGAACGCAGCCGTGAGCGAATACGACCCGAAGCAGGCCACCGGCATCCCGACCGAACAGGTGGGGTCGCTGCCCCGCCCCCAGAAACTGCAGGACGCCTACGCCGCGTACGACCGCGGCGAGATCGGCAAGGACACGCTCGAGTCCGCGCAGGACGAGGCGGTCAAGAGCTCCATCGAGGGCCAGGAGAAGGCCGGCTCGCCGATCGTGTCGGACGGCGAGCAGCGCTGGTCGAGCTTCGCGACCTACCCGATCGCCGACACGCTGGCCGGTACCGGGCTCGCCGACAACCTCGCGGGCGACGGCGGCCAGTTCTTCGCGATCTTCGCGGACGGCCACCACCGGCAGCTGCCGCGCCTGACCGGCGGCCCCTTCCGGTACAAGACCTACGCCGCGGACACGTTGGCGAAGTCGATCGGGTACGCGCACCGTCCGATGAAGCAGGCCGTCATCGCCCCGTCCATGCTCTACCTGCTCTACCCGCTCGAGGACGAGGTGCCGGGCTACCCGAAGGAGCAGTTCGAGCACGACCTCGCCGACGAGTGCGAGCGCGACATCCGCAAGGCCTTCGACGCGGGCGCGGCGCGGGTGTCGATCGACTTCACCGAGGGCCGGCTCGCGACGCGGAACGACCCGCGCAACCCGTGGACCGGCGCCGGGCTGCTCGACCGGTTCGTCGAGATCAACAACTGGGTGCTCGACCGCTTCACGCCGGAGGAGCGCGTCAACATCGGCGTGCACACCTGCCCCGGCGGTGACCGCGACTCGGTGCACTCCGCGGACGTGCCCTACAACAACCTGCTGCCGAAGATGTTCGAGATGAACGCCGGCTACTTCCTCATCCAGCTGGCCAGCGAGCGGGACAAGGACCCGGTCTACGAGTCGATCGGCAAGCACGTCCGCAGCGACGCCAACGGGGTCGCCCAGACCGCCTTCGTCGGGGTGATCAACCCGCTCAACCCGCGGATCGAGAGCCCGGAGGAGGTGCGCGACGCGCTGGTCCGCGCGGCCAACTTCATCCCCCGCGAGCAGCTCGGCGCGACCGACGACTGCGGCTTCTCCCCGTTCTCGATCGACGAGAAGCCCAGCCACGGGTCGCCCGACTTCGCGCGGGAGGTCGCCTTCGAGAAGATCCACAACCGGATCGAGGGGGTGCGCGCCGCAGCCGAGAAGCTCGGGGTCTGACGGCTCCGCTCAGAACTCGCCGGTCAGGAAGTGCTGGATGACCGGCCCGTAGGCGCCGGCCAGGGTCTCCTGGTCGGCGCCGGCGAGCGCGGGCAGCGCGATCACCTCCCGAGCGACGAGGATGCCCAGGATCTGTGACGCGCACAGCTCCGCCCGCAGCTGCGGGCGGTCGGTCTGGACGGCGGCGGCGACCCGGTCGAGGACGGCTCCGCCCAGGAACTCGCGGAGCATCCGGGCCGCCGGGGGGTGGCCGGCCGCCGAGCGGATGAGCCCGATCATCGGGTTGGTGTCGCCGAGCTCGGCGAAGATGCCCAGCAGGGTCCGGACCACCCGCTCGCCGAGCCCGTCCACCCCCGGCTCGACCAGCCCGGCCACCACCCGGGCCGGGTCGATGGGGAAGTCCATCGCGGCGGCGAAGAGTCCTTCCTTGGTGCCGAAGAAGTGGTGCACGAGCGCGGGGTCCACGCCCGCCGCCGTCGCCACCGACCGCATGGTGGTGTCCCGGAACCCCTGGTCGGCGAAGCGCTCGGCGGCGGCCGTCAGGATCGCCTCGCGGGTGCGTGAGTCGCCCGGGCGTCTCCCGCGCCCGGTCTGCCGTCCTGCCACGGCCGCAGCCTACCCGGATTTCATCAGCCGTTGAGTTCTTGCCGCGCCCGGCGTAGCGTCGCCCTCGTAATTCATCGAGCAATGAGTTCTCGGGGGTCGAGATGGAGCGCACGACGTGCTGTGTGGTCGGGGGAGGCCCGGCCGGGATGATGCTCGGGCTGCTGCTCGCCCGGGCCGGCGTCGAGGTCACGGTGCTGGAGAAGCACGCGGACTTCCTGCGGGACTTCCGGGGCGACACCGTGCACCCGACGACGCTGGACCTGCTCGACGACCTCGGGCTGGGAGAGCGGTTCGCGGCGCTGACCCACAGCCGCCTCGAGGAGGTGGCCTTCCCGGCCGGGCCGGTCGAGTCCGGGGCCGCGGTCGGCAGCGTGCCGATGCTGCGGGTCGGGGACTTCCGCCGGCTGGCCGCACTCGGCGTGCGGCACCCGTACGTCGCGATGGTCCCGCAGTGGGACCTGCTCGACCTGCTGGCCGAGGAGGCCGGCCGGGAGCCGACGTTCACGCTGCGGATGAGCACCGAGGTCGTGGGGCTGCGCCGGGACGACTCGGGCCGGGTCGCCGGGGTGCGCTACCGGACCGCCGACGGCGACGAGGGCGAGCTGGCCGCGGACCTCACGGTCGCCTGCGACGGGCGCGGCTCCCTCGCGCGGGCCGACGTCGAGCTGCCGGTCACCCGGTACGCGTGCCCGATGGACGCCTGGTGGTTCCGGCTGCCCCGCCACGACGGCGACGAGGCCTCGGCGCTCTCCCCGCGCATGGGCACCGGCCGGCTCGCGATCCTGATCCCGCGCGAGGGCTACTTCCAGGTCGCCTACATGACCCACCAGGGTTCCGACGGCGAGCTCCGGGCCCGCGGGATCGAGGCGTTCCGGGCCGACGTCGCCGCGCTGGTGCCGGAGTTCGCCGACCGCATGGATGCGATCACGTCGATGGACGACGTCAAGCTGCTCCACGTCGAGCTCAACCGGCTGCGCCGCTGGCACGTCGACGGGCTGCTGTGCATCGGGGACGCCGCGCACGCCATGTCGCCGATCGGTGGGGTGGGGATCAACCTCGCCATCCAGGACGCGGTCGCCACCGCGTCACGGCTCGCCGAGCCGCTGCGGCGCGGACACGTCCGGCCCGGCGACCTGGCTGCGTTGCGCCGGCGCCGTCTCGCGCCGACCGTGCTGGTCCAAGGGCTGCAGCGGCTGATGCACCGCGCGATCGTCACGCCGGTGCTGGCCGGGCGGCGGGCCGCTGCCCCGGCACCGCTGCGGCGCCTGATGCACGCGATCCCGGCGGCGACGATCGTGCCCGCGTACCTGATCGGCGTGGGGTTCCGGCCGGAGCGGGCGCCCGGGTTCGCGCGGCGGGCGTCCACTCCGGTTGCAGCTTCTCCGGTGTCAGCGATGCGGCGTCGCTGACGTCCAGTGTCAGCGGTGCCGCGTCGCTGACACGGGGTTGGTGTTCCACTGGCCGCGGCCGCGGCCCGCACGGATGATCGAGGGCATGTCGCCGGACCCCTCGATCCCGCGCGAGCCCACGCTGCCCGAGGACCTGGTGACCTTCCGGCTCGGGCGCCGGGTGCTCCGTCGCGACGTCGGGCGGCTCTGCGACGTCGCCGACGGGCTCCTGGCGGGGACCGAGTACCTGTCCTCCCGGCGTCTGGAGGCGTTCTCGGGGGTCGCCGAGGGGCTCTGCGACGACATCGTCGGCGAGCAGGAGTTCGAGGAGGCCCTGGTCTGGCCGGTGCTCGAACGACGGGCCCCGGACGCGCTCCCGTACTCGTCCTTCCGCGCGGATCGCCGGACCGTGCGCGGCGCCGTCGACGACGCGCGGCGCGCGACCCGGGCCGTCGTCGCCGATCTCCGGGAGCGGCCCGCGGCGTTGGCGACCGCTCAGGACTACCGGCGCGTGCAGGCGTTCGCCGAGTCCTGGCGGCGCCTGCGCGAGCGGCTCGAGCGGTTCTTCGAGGCCACCGAGGCCCGGGTCGCCGAGATCGTCACGACCCGCGTGCCCCGCGAGGAGTGGGCGGACATCCTCGAGGAGGTCCGTCGCCGGCTGCCGGACCGCCGCGGCGCGGGCGCCCGGGTCATGGAGGTCGCGACCCGCGAGGAGCTCGAGCAGCTGTCCGGGCAGCTCGGTTCGCGGCCCATCGCCGGATGGCGGAACCAGGGGCGCCGGCGGCGCTCCGAGGAGACCCTCGCGTTCGGGCCGGGGACGGCGACCCCGCCTCGTCGCCACGACGAGTCCGACGACGAGCCGGACGCGCGGCCGGGGTGATCGCTCGGCGGCCCGGATCCGGGTGTCGGGAGCGGGGCGGTCCGGCGGCCGTCCATCCCCGTCCACGCCAGGCACTGGATCTTGCCGAGCGCGGCATCGTCCGGGCCGCACTCGCCGAGATCCATTGCCTGGCGGGTGCTCGGTCTGCTCGGTCCCGCTCGGCCCGGCCCAGCGGTTGATCCACTTCCGTGCGGCGGAACGCGTCAGATCTGAGCTGTTCCGCCGCACACCTCGCGATCTCGCCCGGACAGCCTCACGCCGTCACGTCCGTCAGCGCGGCGTCGAGGATCGCGACACCGCGGTCGATCTCGGCGTCGGTCGCCGTCAGCGGGGGCGCGATGCGGAACGTCCCGCCCATCCCGGGGAGCTGCACGATGTTCATGTGCAGCCCGAGGTCGGCGCATCGCCGGGTGACCGCGGCGCCGAGCTTCTCGGCCTCGCCGCCGGAGGGGTCGACGAGCTCGAGGCCCACGAGCAGCCCCCGCCCGCGGACGTCCCCGATCACCGGATGACGCTCGCCGAGATCCAGCAGGCCCGCCCGGAGCCGCTCACCGAGCTCCCCGGCCCGGACGTCCAGATGATCGCGCTCGAGCACCTCCAGCACGGTGTTCCCGACGGCGGCCGGGAGCGGGTCGTTCACGTGGGTGGTGAAGAACAGGAAACCGCGCTCGTGCGCCCGTTCCTCGATCTCCGCGCTGGTCACGACGGCCGCGAGCGGCAGCCCGGCGCCGAGCGTCTTCGACAGCGTCAGGATGTCGGGGACCACGCCGTCGCGCTGGAACGCGTACCAGTCGCCGGTCCGGCACAGTCCGGTCTGGGCCTCGTCGAGCACGAGCAGCATCCCGCGCTCGTGGCATTTGTCCCGCAGCGCCGCCAGGTAGCCGGGCGGCAGGTCGACCACGCCGCCGGAGCTGAGGATCGGTTCGACGAGGCATGCGGCCGGGCTGCCGACGGACTGCGCGTCGACCAGGTCGAACCCGAGGTCGAGCTGGCGGCGCCAGTCGAGGTTTCCGTCGGCGTCGACGATGCCCGGGCGGAATCGGTCGGGGACGGGCAGGGCGACGTTGCCCGGGACGGCCGGCCCGTACCCCGTCCGGCCCGCGCTGTAGGTGGCGCTCGCCGCGGCCTGCGTCATGCCGTGCCAGGAACGGGCGAACGAGACCACCTCGTGACCGCCGGTGACGAGCTTCGCCATCCGCAGGGCGGCCTCGTTCGCCTCCGCGCCCGTCGTCAGGAACATGACGCGGTCGAGGGGCTCCGGCAGGGTCCCGACGAGGCGCTCGGCGAGCTCGAGGACCGGCGGGCTGAGCATCCCGCTGTAGAGATGGTCGAGCCGTCCGACCTGCTCGCGGACGCAGCGGACTATCTCCGGGTGGGAGTGACCGAGGATCGCGCTCATCTGCCCGGACGTGAAGTCGAGCAGTTCGCGGCCGTCGGTGGTGAACACCGAACTGCCCTCGGCCCGCTCGATGATCTCCGGGCTGAACCCGCCCCGCCCCGAGTAGCGGATGAGACCTCGCGAATCCGACACGGCCGCCGACGCTACGAATCACGCGACGGTGTGTCCACGCCTCGTCAGCCCGATGCTCCGACCGTCGGCGTCGACGCCGCGCTCGAAGGGCCCGTATCGGACGCGGAGTCGGCGCGAACCTGCTCGGGCACCGACAACGTGCCCGGCACGACGGGCGCCGGCGGCCCCGGCGGCGACGACGGCCTCGGGGGACCGAGAGGACGGGGCGGACGCGGCGGCTCGGCGCCGGCCGGCGTGCTGAACACCCACCGGAGCACGGCGCGGGTCGCCCGTTGCGGGAGCCCGGTGGCCCGCGCGGCGGCGGCGAGCAGCGCGACGACGAGGCCCGCGACGGCTCCGGCGGCGACCGCGAGCCCGAGCGGTGGCGTGAACGGCGCGGCCGGCACCGTCGGGGGCGAGGTGACCGCGCCGACGATCGGCGGCGCGAGGCCGGGGGAGGTCTCGATCGCGGTGATCGTCGAGATGAGCGAGCCGTCGACCGCCCGGGTGGCGGCGGCCGCGGCCTCCGGATCGGCGGACCGCGTGGCGAGGGTGAGCGTGGTGTTGCCGGAGGTGGCCGAGGCCGTGACGAGGGGCCGCAGCGCGTCGACCGTGGTGCCGAGCTGTCGGGCGGCCGGTCCGAGGACACGATCGCTCTGCGTCAGCTCGGCGTAGGTCGTCATCCGGTTGCCCAGGTACTGGTTCTCGGTCGCCGCCGCGTCGGCGGACCCGTTGATCCCGGTCCCGACGGAGAACACGATCTGCGACTCCGAGCTGACGGTGGAGCGGTCGAGGAGGAGTCCGGCGAACAGTCCGATCAGGGCTCCGAGCAGGGCGCCGAGGACCAGCAGCCGGCGCATCGTGCGCGCCGCGGGAAATCTCGCGGGGGGAGCCACGTCGCGAAGTCTGCTCAGCGAGTGTGTCCCACCGGTGAGAAACGCGGACGGGTGATCTGAGAGACGGTCAGCGGACGCCGAACCAGATCAGGCACGCGGTCCCGACGACGATGCAGTAGACGCCGAACGGGCGCAGCGAGCGGTTCTCGAAGTAGCGGGTCAGGAAGCGCACCGAGAGGTAGGCGCCGACGAACGAGAGCAGGCTGCCGACCAGGATCTGGGGGCGGACGCCGTCTCCGAGCGGGCCGGCGAGGTCGCCGAGCTTGAGCACGCCGGCGGCGAGGATCACCGGGGTGGAGAGCAGGAACGAGAACCGGGCGGCGTCCTCGTGCGAGAGCCCGCGCAGCAGCCCGGTGGCCATGGTGACCCCGGAGCGGCTGATGCCCGGGCAGAGCGCGGCGATCTGGGCGGCGCCGATCCCGACCGCGCGCAGCATCGGCATCCGGCCGAGGCGCTGGTCGGAGGCCTCGGCGGCGGTGGCTGGTACGGCCTCCAGGACGACGGTGCGCCCGGCCGGGTCGACCTCACCGTTCGGGACCGGCGCCGCCGCGGCGGCGGGGATCCCGGCGGCGGCGCGGCGGCGCAGCAGCTCGGCGCCGAGCAGGACCAGCCCGTTGAGGATCAGGAAGATCGCGGTGGGCACCGGGCGGGAGAGCACGGTGCGGAAGGTGTGCTCGAGCGCCAGCCCGACGAGTCCGACCGGGATGGTGCCCAGCACGAGCAGCCAGCCCAGCCGTTGCGCGGAGGTGGTGATCTCGCGGCGGACGATGCTGGTGGCCAGGCCGCCGATGATGCGGACCCAGTCGCGCCAGAAGAACAGCAGCAGCGCGAGCGCGGTGGCGACGTGCAGGCCGACGATGAACGCGAGGTAGGGCGACTCGGGGGCGGAGACGTCGAGGTCCTGGGCCCAGGTGCCGCCGACGACGGCGGGCAGCAGCACGCTGTGCCCGAGGCTGGAGACCGGGAAGAGCTCGGCCACGCCCTGCATGGCGCCGACGACGATCGCCTCGAGCCAGCTCAACTGGTGAATCACGGACGCGATCGTCGTCAGCGCTCGTGTACCGGACATGAGAACGACGTGGCGCCGTCGCCGCGATCCTGGGATGCGCCGGTCCTGTCAGCGGGGCCGTCCGAGGAGCACCGTGGTCACCATGACACTCGACATCCACCGCCTCGGCCGCACCGGGCCGGAGGTCACCTCACCCGGCCTCGGCTGCATGGGGCTCTCCGGCGCCTACGGATCGGTCGACGACGACGAGGGCGTGCGGGTGATCCACGCCTACCTCGACGCGGGCGGCACCCTGCTCGACACCGGCGACTTCTACGGCTCCGGGCACAACGAGTGGCTGATCCGCCGGGCGCTGACCGACCGGAGCCGCGACGACGTCGTCCTCTCGGTGAAGTTCGGTGCCCTGCGGGGTCCCGACGGGGCGCTGACCGGCCAGGACGCACGGCCCGCGGCGATGAAGAACTTCCTCGCCTACTCGCTGCAGCGCCTCGGCGTCGACCACGTCGACGTCTACCGCCCGGCCCGGCTCGACCCCGGGGTCCCGATCGAGGACACCGTCGGCGCGATCGCGGAGATGGTCGAGAAGGGCTTCGTCCGCCACATCGGGCTCAGCGAGGTCGGGGCGGAGACGATCCGCAGGGCCGCCGCGGTCGCGCCGATCTGCGACCTGCAGATCGAGTACTCGCTGCTCAGCCGCGACATCGAGGACACCATCCTGCCGACCTGCCGGGAGCTCGGCATCGGCATCACCGCCTACGGCGTGCTCTCCCGCGGCCTGATCGGCGGCAGCGGGGTGCTTGCCGGCGGCCGGTTGGCGACTCCGCGGTTCCAGGACGGCCACCGCGAGCACAACGAGGCCCTCGTCGCACGACTGCGGGACATGGCCGAGGCGAAGAGCGCCTCGGTGGCCCAGCTGGCGATCGGCTGGGTGACCGCGCAGGGCGACGACATCGTGCCGGTCGTCGGCGCCCGGCGGGTGGATCAGGTCGGGACGCTGCTCGACGGCGTCACGCTCGACGCCGACGACGTGGCCCGGATCGACCAGCTGGTGCCCCGCGGCTCGGTGTCCGGCGACCGCTACCCGGCGGCCGCCATGGCCGCTCTCGACAGCGAGCGCTGAGGTCCGCAAGGCTCACCGGCATGACTGCTGACGTGGGGGGCGGGGCCGTCGCCGGGGTGCCCGAGGACGAGGGGATCGCCGTGGTCGGCAGCCTCTCGACCAGCGGCGCCGTCGCGGTCGCGGGCAGCATCGCGACGGCGGGCAGTGTGGCCGTGGCGGGCAGCGTCGCGACGGCAGGCAGCGCGGGGGTCGCGGGCAGCGTCGCGACGTCGGGCAGCGCGGGGGTCGCCGGGAGTGTCGCGACGTCGGGCAGCGTCGGCATCCTGGCCTGCGTGCTCACGCTGCTCGGGATCGGGCTGCGGCGGTGCGTGGCGACCGTGGCCTGCGTGAACTGCGACCGGTGCGTCGGCTGCGTCGCGTGCGTGGACTGCGTCGACTGCGTGGGGTGTGTCGGCTGCGTCGGTCTCCGCGGCGCGGTCGGGCAGCGGTACGTCCGCGCCTGAATATCAGGTCAGCTGCCCGACGGCGGACGTGACCGGCGTCGACCCGACCGCCCTCCCGGTGCCCCCCGCCAGGAGGAGGACGGCCGCGGCGATCCCCGCGGCGGCGCGCCAGTGGTTCGCCCGCGTCCAGGCCGGGCTGAAGGCGGACCAGGCGCGGGCGGGGTCGTCGGTCGGCCCGACGGCGGCCAGGGTGTCGTTGAGCGGGATGTTGACGACGATCGTCAGGACGATCACCCCGAGCAGGAACGTCGCCGCCCCGAGCACCATGAGCCACGTCCGCCGGCGCAGGCCGGACACCCCGAGGACGACGGCCACGAGCGCCGTCCCGAACAGCACGATCATGAACAGCGGCCGGACGGCGACCTCGTTGACGGCCTGCAGGGCCTCGTCGCCGACCCCGGCACCCGGGTGATCGTCCACGACCGGCCGGGCCACGGTTCGCGACGTCGTCCGCCGCGCTGCCGGGGGGCCTGACACCTCAGCCCTCGATGGCCGCCGCGTTCGCGAAGCCGGACAGCTCCAGCACCCGCCGGGCCGGTGAGCGCGGCGGTGCCTGGACGGTCAGGTCGATCTGGAGCACCTCGAGCCGCGCGGCCAGGGCGAACATCAGGCGCAGCCCGGCGCTGTCGAGGTAGGTGAGGTCGGCGAGGTCGATGGTCACCGACGTCGCCTGGTTGTCGATGGCCCCGGAGAGCTGCTCCTCGACGGCCTCGGCGTTCTCGAGGTCGATCTCGCCGATGATGGTGATCGCGACGGCGGGACCCTGGGTGCTCGCCTTCACGGTGGCGGTCGTCATCGCGTCTCCCCGGAGAGGTGCCGCTGCATCCGGACGGTCGTGCCGTGGGGCCCGGCGGTGACGTCGACCGCGTCGCTGCACTGCTGCATCAGCGTGGTGCCCCGCCCGCGGTTCTCGCCGCGCGCCGAGCGCCAGCGGCCGTTGTCCCACACCGTCACGGTGACCTGGTCCTCGCCGCGCTCGGCGTGCAGCATCAGGTTGCCCCCGCCGGGTCCGTAGGCGTGCTCCACCACGTTCGAGCACGCCTCGCCCACGGCCACGAGGATGTCGGTGACGTCGTCGGGCGTGGCCCCGACCGACGCGAGCCAGCGCCGCAGCGCCGACCGGACCTCGGCCAACGACCGGAGGACGGCCGGGAGGACGAGGTAGAGCGGCGCGGCCTCGGAGGCCTCCGCGCGGTGGGCGACGAGGACGGCGACGTCGTCGGCGACCGGTTCGGCGCCCACCATCCGGCTCATCACCGTCGTGCAGGTCGTCTCGATGTCGACCGCCCGCACGGCGCCGCACAGCCGGTCCAGGCCCTCGTCGAGGGAGCGTCCGCGCCGCTCGACCAGCCCGTCGGTGTAGAGGAACAGCAGCGATCCCGGCGGCAGGTCGATCACCGTCGTCCGCCGTGGCGGGCCGACCGAGACGCCCACGGGCAGGTCGACCGGCAGCTGGAGCAGCCGGCCCGCATCCCCGGGCACGGCCAGCACGGGCGGGAGGTGACCGGCGACGGTGAGCATCACCTGGTCCAGGGACGGCTCGAAGACCGCGTATAGGACGGTCGCCATGACGTTGTCCTCGAAGTGCTGCACGTTGCCGTCGAGGCGCTCGAGCACCTCGGCCGGATCGTCCTCCTCGCGGGCGAAGGCCCGCAGCGCGCTGCGGAGCCGGCCCATGACGACGGCCGCCTGGAAGCCCCGCCCGACGACGTCGCCCATCACCACCCCGACGCGCCCCGAGGGGAGGGTGAACACGTCGTACCAGTCGCCGCCCAGCCCGCCCGCCTGGCCGGGGACGTACCGGGCGGTGAGCTCGAGGCCCGCGATCTGCGGCAGCGTCCCGGGCATGAGGCTGTGCTGGAGGGCCTCGGCGGCCGCGCGGTCCACGTCGCTCTGGTGCGTGCGGGTGACCAGCGCGACCCGGTCGGCCACCAGCTGCAGCAGGTGCGTGTCCGCCTCGGTGAACCGGCGCGGGGTCAGGGTCCCGACGTGCAGCACGCCGAGCACCGTCCCCTCGATGACCAGGGGGACGCCGAGCAGCGACCGTATCGCCTTCTCCCGCAGGATGGGGTTGAGCACGTTCGAGTGGTCGACCTGCTCGATGATCACCGGCCGCCGTTCCGCGGCGATGCGCCCGGCGAAGCCCTGGCCGAGCGGGATCCGGACGCCCTGCCGGACCTCCTCCTCGATCCCGCGCGCCGCCGTGGCCACCAGGTGGGTGGCCGACGCGTCGAAGAGCAGGACCGCCGCCGTGTCCACCCCGAGCAGGCTGCGGACGCGGTCGAGCAGCTCGTCGAGGAGGTCCTTGACGTCGAGGTGGGCGAGCGCCGAGTCCGTCACGAACTCGATCCGACGGAGTCGGTCCTCGTCGGTGGTACTCGGCACGGTCACCCGCAACACACTACGCAGAGCAGAAACCATGATTCGTGTCACCCAGGACCAGGGTGATCACAGTGTGTGAGAAAGGGCCCGCTGGACGGACGCGTTGTGAGTCGATAAACGATCCGGCTAGCCTCCACAGGTGGCGATGACGGCGGCGGACTTACTCTCCGTGCTGCCTGACGCGCTCGCCATCACCGCGGGCGCCGATCACGTCGTCGAGTCGCTGAGTCCCCGGGGCGGGCAGCTGTTCGGGACCGCGGTCCGGACGGGGCGCCCGATCCGCGAGACCGTCCCGACCGGGGGCCTCGTCGCCGCCCTCGACGCCGCCTACCGCGACGGCGAGACCACCGTCGTGCCCCGCGGGGTGATGTCGTCCGCGGCGGTCCCGACGGCCGACGAGTGGTCGTTCGGGGTGAGTGCCTCGCCGGTCGGTGACATCTCCCGCGGCGTCTCGGGTCTCCTGCTCCGTGTCCTCGCGGACGGCCCGGCCGACGTCGACGGGAGCCGGGCCCGCGCGCACGAGTTCCAGCGCCTCACCGAACAGCTCTCGAGCGCCGCGACGCCGACCGAGATCGGCCGACTGACGGCCACTGCCGCGGCGACGCTGATCGGCGCCGACGCCAGCGTGGTGTATGCCCGGGTCGAGGGGGAGGACGTGCTGGAGTCGCTGCACCACGCGGGCTGGCCCGGCGACACCGTCGAGCGTTTCCGCCGACTGCCGATGCAGCGCGGGCGGCCGTTGTCGGACGCGGTGCTGACGGGCCGCCCGGTCTGGATCGAGGACGCCCACCAGTGGCGGAGCCAGTATCCCGAGATGGCCCCGGTGGGCGTCGCGGAGGGGCACGAGGCCACCGCCTGCCTCCCGCTGCGGGTGGAGAGCCGGGAGCTCGGGGCGGCGGTGTTCAGCTTCTCCGGGGCGCGGGCCTTCGGCCTGGCCGAACGGGAGTTCCTGCTCGCCGTCGCCGCCCTGTGCGCCCAGGCCCTCGACCGTGCGCGCCTCTACACCGCCGAGCGCGAGGCGCGGGCCGCCGCCGAGCGCGAGCGGGACCGCATGTCCTTCTTGGCGCGCGCGAGCCAGCTGATGGAGGCGCCGTTCTCGGTCGAGGAGCGGCTGCGCCGGCTCGCCGACCTCGCCGTCACCGGCATCTGTGACTGGTCCGCGGTGCACTTCGTCCGCGGCAGCCGCCTCGAGCGGGTCGCCGTCGCGCACCTGGATCCGGCGAAGGTCGCGTTCGTCGAGGAGCTCGAGCACCGGTACCCGCCGGACCCGGACGCCCCCGGCGGCGCCATGCAGGTGGCCCGGAGCGGGGTGCCCGTCGTCATGTCCGAGATCCCCGACGACTTGCTCGTCGCGTCGGCGAAGGACGAGACCCACCTCGAGCTGATGCGGGCGATCGGGCTGAGCTCAGCGATCGTCGTGCCGCTGCTCTCGCGCGGGCGGAGCCTCGGGGCGCTGACCCTGGTGCACGCCGAGTCGGGGGAGCGGTTCACCGACGACGACCTCACCTTCGTCGGGCAGCTCGCCACCACGGCCGCGCTCGCGCTCGACAACGCCGCCCTCTACGAGGCGCAGCGCACCGTGGCCCGCACGCTGCAGACGGCGCTGCTCCCCGCCGAGCTCCCGAAGGTGCCCGGCGTGCGGTGCGCCGGCCGCTACCGGCCGCCGAGCCCCGACCTCACCGACGTCTACGTGGGTGGGGATCTCTACGACATCCACGAGGACGTCGAGCGCGGCCGGTGGGCACTGACGGTCGCCGACGTCTGCGGCAAGGGCCCGCAGGCCGCCGCGCTGACGGCACTCATCCGGCACACCGTCCACGCCGAGGTCGGCCACGGGTACGCGCCCGCCGACGTCCTGCGCCGGGTCAACACGGCGATGCTGCGCCACCACGGCGGCGCCCGCGCCCGGTTCGCGACGATGGTCCACGCGGCGCTGACGGTGGAGCCGACGGGCGCCGCGGTGACGCTGGTCAACGGCGGCCATCCGCCCGGGCTCGTCCTGCGGGGCGACCGCGTCGAGTCCATCGCCGTCCCCGGCACGCTCGTCGGGGTCTACCCGGACCCGAATCTCACGGAGGTCGAGATCCACCTCGCGCCCGGCGACACCATGCTGCTCTACACCGACGGCGTGACCGAGGCCCACGGGCCACAGGGCTTCTACGGTTCCGAGCCGCTCGAGGCCCTCCTCGCCACGCTGGCCGGCGAGTCCGCGGACGCCATCGCCGACGCCATCCTCACCGAGGTCTCGGACTTCCAGTGCGGTCGGCTCCGCGACGACGTCGCCCTGCTCGTGATCCAGGTGCAGCGATGAACGGGCCGCGCGACACCGCGCCGAGCGAGACCTCCGGCGGACTGTGGGCGGTCAGCTCGTGGGACTCCGACCGGCTGGTACTCGTCCTGCACGGTGATCTCGACATCGACACGCTGCCCACCGCGCAGGACGAGGTCAGCGCCGCCGAGGGCCAGGCCCCGCGGGTGCTCGTGCTCGACCTCTCGCAGCTCGGCTACGTCGACTCGTCCGGTGTCCGCATGGTGCTGCTCGCCCAGCAGGTCGCCGACGACGCGGGCCGTCTCCTCGCCGTGCGCCTCGGGCACGGCGCCACCCGGCGGGTCTTCGACATGCTCGGGATCACCGGCCGCCTCGAGGTCCTGGACGAGGGGGAGGCCTCACCGTGACCAGCGCGCCCGATCGGTCCCCGACGACGTCGGCGGACCTCGACCCGTTCCGCCACCTCGCCGTGGTCCACCACGGCGTCGAGGACCTGCTCGACACCCTCGCCCCGCTGCTCCGCGACGCCGTGAGGCGCGGCGACCTCGTCTGGGCCGCCGTCGACGACGCGACCCGCGACGCCATCGAGCGCCGCCTGGGCAGCGTGAGCTTCGGGTTCATCTTCGGGGAGCCGGGCCAGCCCTACAGCTACAGCGGACAGACCACCGCGGCGCGGCGCGCGGACCGGCTGCGCGACATGATCGGCCACGGTCGCGCCGCCCTGATCCTGAGCGACTCCGCCACCGTCGGCGGCACCGACCCGTCCGCGCCGGACTCCTGGAGCGTCGTCGACGCCAGCTGCAACCTCGCGCTGAGCGGCCTGCCGGTCACGCTGGTGTGCCTGTGCGACGCCGAGCGCAGCTCGGAGGACACCGAGCGCTCGCTGTACTGGAACCACCCCGAGCTCATCGTCGACACCATCGCGATCCCCAACCCGCGCTACCGGGCTCCCGCCGAGGTCCTCGCCTCGACCCCGGCACCGCCCGCGCCCGCCCTCGGACCGCCGCACCAGGAACAGCAGTTCGCGAACGGCACGACCACGCTGCGCGGCATCCGGGCGTGGACGAAGCGGCACGGCTTCGAGGCCGGTCTCGACCCGGCGCGCATCGACGGGCTCGTCCTCGCCGTGAGCGAGCTGGTCAGCAACAGCATCGAGCACGGCGCCGGGCACGGCACGCTGTCCTGGTGGATCCGGCCCGGCCGGGTCGTCGCGCAGGTCCACGACCCGGGGCACATGAGCGCGATCACCCCCGGGCTGCGGCGGCCCGACGCGCTGTCGGTCCGCGGGCGGGGTGTCTGGCTGGCCCGTCAGCTGTGCGACGTCCTGCACCTCTGGACCACCGTCGACGGGACCCATGCCCGCCTGGAGGTCGGGGTCTGACGCCCGGTGCACTCATGCGGCGTCGAGCATGACACCGCCGAGGAACGCCTCGAGGGCGTCGTGCCCGTCGAGGCCGAGCACGTGGGCGACGTACTGATCGGGCCGCACGACGACGAGCGCGCCGCGGTCGCGGTCCACGCCCCGCAGGTCGAAGACGTCGTCGGTCGCCGGGTCGGGGCAGAACGCCTTCTCGTGGTCGACCACCGCGAACCGGCCCCGGCGGGGCCGCAGCACCTCGGGCAGGTCCGGGACGGCCAGGTCGTGGTGGTGCTGCTGGAACACCGCCCGGACGTCGACGACGGCGTCGGGTTCGGCATCGGTCGGGGTGAAGCGGCGCACCGTCGTCGTCAGCCGGTCGCAGACGGCGCGCAGCGCCGAGCCGTCCCGGTCGGCGAAGAGGTACAGCCGCCACGCCCCGTCGGCACGCGCCACGTGGCCGAGGTGCATCGGCCGGGCGTCGGCCAGCCGCACGACGGGGGCGGAGTGGAAGCGCGTCCCGACCTCGAACCCGGTCGCGAGGTGCTGCGCGGGGTCGGCGGCGGTGATCATCGACGGGCCATGGCGCACGCCGAATCCCGCCGTGTAGCGGCCCTGCTCGCAGAAGTAGCGCTGGAACTTCTCCGGGTCGGCGTCGGCGGGGTCGGCGTGGGCGCCGAACATCGCCGCGAACTCGCGGTCGAAGTCGATGAGCTCCTGGGCCACGCGCTGCCGTTCCGCGGTGTAGGTGCGGAGCAGCTCGGGCCGCGACCGGCCTCGCAGGACCGCCCCGAGCTTCCACCCGAGGTTCCAGGCGTCGGCCATCGAGACGTTCATGCCCTGTCCGGCCTTGGCGCTGTGGGTGTGGCAGGCGTCCCCGGCGATGAACACCCGCGGCAGCCGGTCGGAGTCCTCGTGGGGCACGTCGTCGAACCGGTCGCACAGCCGCTGGCCGACCTCGTACACCGACCACCACCCGACGTGTCGGACCTCGAGGCGGTAGGGGTGCAGGATGCGGTTCGCGACCTCCGCGAGGTGCTCCGGTGAGACGCTCCGGCTCCGGAGCACCTCGGCGTCGCGATCGTTGTCCAGCTCGATGTAGAGCCGCACCAGGTAGCCGCCCTCGCGCGGGACGACGAGGATGCTGCCCTCGGCCGAGGTGATCGCGCTCTTGAGTCGGATGTCGGGGAAGTCGGTGTCGACGAGGACGTCCATGACGCCCCATGACTGGTTCGCGGCGTCGCCGACCAGCCGGCGGCCGATCGCGGCGCGCGTGCTGCTGCGGGCACCGTCGCACCCGACGACGTAGCGCGCCCGGATCGTCGACGTGGCGCCGGTGGCGGTGTGCGTGAGGGTCGCCGTCACCGGGTGGTCCGCGGACCCGTCGAGGTCCAGGTCCCGCAGCTCCAGGCCGTGGAACGGTTCGGGACGGCGGGGTGCGCGCGCCATGTGGTCGCGGAGGTGGGCGAGCAGCCGCGCCTGGTTGACGATGAGGTGCGGCATCTCGGAGAGCCCGTCCTCGACATCGGGGATGCGACCGGTGCGCGTGATCTCGTCCGCCCGCTCGGGGTCGGGACGCCAGAAGCTGACCTCGTTGACCCGGTAGCCCTCGTCGATCAGTCGGCCGGCCAGGCCGAAGGCCTCGAACATCTCCACGGTGCGGCAGGCGACGCCGTCGGCCTGTCCGACCTCGAGCGGGCCGTCCCGGCGGTCGACGACGACGGTGTCGAGGTCTCCGAAGTTCGCCAGCTGCGCCGCGAGCACGAGCCCGGCCGGCCCGGCCCCGACGACGAGCACGTCGGTGGTCTCCGGCAGCGGGCGCGGACCGATGGCGACGGCGGGACGGGGGTCCGTGACGAACGGGTCGCCGGGGCGGTACCCGTCGACGTGGAACTGGGCCACCTCACGCTCCTCTCCGAGGTCGGGGTCTGCCGGCCGACGCTACCCACGTTCTGCAGAGGACGACGCTATCGTTCTGTTGTGAAGAACGAGCCGGTGTACCGCATCCAGTCGGTGGACCACGCGCTCCACCTGGCGACGGTTCTCGCCCAGGAAGGCCCGTTGCGCCTCTCCGAGGCCGCGGAGCGGCTCGGCGTGGCCCGGTCGACAGCGCACCGGCTGCTCGCGATGCTGGTGTACCGCGACTTCGCCGAGCAGGACGAGGACCGTCGCTATGTCGCCGGGCCGGTGCTCCGAGCGGCGCAGGCGCCCGAGCCGCAGGCCGACCTGCGTCGCGTCGCGCTCCCACGTCTGAGGGCGCTGACCGAGCGTCTCGACGAGACCAGCAACCTCGTCGTCGTGGTCGGCGACCGGGCGCGCTTCGTGGCGTCGGTCGAGTGCGACCGGGTCCTGCGGGTCGGGGAGCGCGAGGGGCGGGTGCTGCCCGCGCACCTGGCGTCGGGCGCCCGCGCCGTGCTCGCCACCTTGGCCGAGGCCGAGATCCGCGCGCTGTACGACACTCCCGACTCACCGGTCGCCGACGTCGACCGTCTGCTGCGCGAGCTGCGTCGGATCCGCCGGCAGCGCTTCGCACTCAACGACCAGCAGACCGAGGCCGGGGTGAGTGCGATCGGTGCCGCGGTACCGGGGGACGTCCGGGCCGGGGTGTCGGTCGCGCTGCCGACGGCCCGCTACCGCCGCGACCGGCTCCCCGAGTGGGCCGCGGAGGTCACCGCCACCGCGGAGCGCATCGGGGCGGATCTCGCGGGTCGCTGACGCCGGCTCAGCTCCCGGACGAGAGCAGGCTGTTCCACCTCCCCGTCGGGCGGCCGGTGACGCACCGGATCCATCGCGACTCGCTCCACCCGTCCCGGCTGGTGCTCCCGTTCACGATCTCGCCGCCGAGGGCCCACCCGGCGTAGGACCACGCCCTCCCGAGAGGATCGGGCGACGTCGTGTGCCGGAGACAGGAGGGCCAGATCGTGTCGGTGCTGTTCGCCGAACCCGTCGGACAGGGCTGGACGCAGATCGTCGAGCTGGCGGTGGCGTTGGTCCTCTCCGCGTTGATCGGGCTGGAACGGGAGATCCGCCGCAAGAGCGCGGGCCTGCGGACCCACACGATCATCGGCTTCAGCGCGGCGCTGATCATGCTGGTGTCCAAGTACGGCTTCACCGACGTGCTCGGCGAGCACGTGGTGCTCGACCCCTCCCGCGTGGCGGCCCAGATCGTCTCCGGCATCGGGTTCATCGGTGGCGGTCTGATCTTCGTGCGGCGTGACGCCGTGCGCGGACTGACCACCGCGGCCGCAGTGTGGCTGACGACCGCCGTCGGGATGACCGCGGGCGCCGGGCTCCCGGTGCTCGCCACCACCGCGACCGCGGCGTACTTCCTGGTGATCTACGGGCTCACCCCGGTCGCGGACCGGCTGCGCGACCGCGGCAGCGACCGCAGGCACGTCGAGATCGGCTACCGGGACGGCGAGGGTGTCCTGCGGGAGCTGCTGCGGATCTGCACCGGCCACGGGTGGTCCATCGAGCAGCTGCACACCCGAGCCTCCGGTACGGACGGGATCGACGCGGTCCAGGGCGCCGAGGAGGGCGACACCATGACCCACGTCGGCGCCACGGTGCTCGTCGTCCTCGAGCTGGAGGGGACCGGCTCCTACGAGGACCTCGTGGCCGAGCTCGTCGGCCACCGGGGCGTCCTCGCCGTCACCGGCGGCCGGGCCGGCACGGACGATCCCGACGCCGAGTGACCGGCGCGTGGTCGCGCCGGGTGCAGTCCGGGGACGGACGGACGATCGCGGAGCGCCCGGCGGCTCGGTACCGTCGCGATGTCGAGACAGTGACGAACATCACTTTCGTCCTGTTCCATCACGACGGCGCGGCCGTCCACGGTCGCGCCGCCCCCGGTCGGGAGGGGTACACCCGTGACCAGTGCGCAGACGGATCCGACGTTCTACCGCTCGGCGGCGGACGCTGCGGCCGCGCCCGGTGAGGAGCTCGCCTACGTGGTGGCGTTCGACCGCGCGGCCCAGCGTCACGACGCGATGACCGTGGTCGACGTCGACCCGCGCTCCGCCGGGTACGGCAGCGTCGTCGGCTGGACCGACGTCCCGTCCGTCGGGGACGAGCTGCACCACTTCGGCTGGAACGCGTGCTCGAGCGCCCTCAAGCACGAGGGGCACGACATGGCCGGTCTGGCCCGGCGGTACCTGCTCGTGCCGGGCCTGCGCTCGTCGAACATCCACGTCCTCGACGTCGGGGACGATCCCCGGAGCCCGACGCTGGTGAGGACGGTGGACGGCAAGGAGCTCTCGGCCAGGGCCGGGTACTCGCGGCCCCACACCATGCACTGCGGTCCCGACGGCGTGTTCATGACCTGCATCGGCGGCCCCGAGGGCGACGACGACGGCCCCGGCGGCATCGCGCTGCTGGACCACTCGACCTTCGACGTGCTGCGGGCGTGGGAGACCGACCGGGGCAGCCAGCACTTCCACTACGACGCCTGGTGGCACCTGAACCAGAACACGCTGATCTCCACCGAGTGGGGCAGCCCGTCGATGATCGAGAACGGGATCGTCCCCGAACTGCTCCTGAGCAACTCCTACGGCCACCGCGTGCACTTCTGGGACCTCGCCGAGGGCCGGAACGTCCAGACCGTCGACCTGGGCGCCGAGCACCAGATGCCCCTCGAGGTGCGGCCGTCCCACGACCCCGGGGCGACCTGGGGCTTCATCGGGGTCGTGGTCTCCACCGCCGACCTGTCGGGCTCGATCTGGCGGTGGTTCCGCGACGGCGACACCTGGCGGATGGAGAAGGTCATCTCCATCCCGGCCGAGCCGGCCGACCCCGGCCTGCTGCCGCCGCTGCTGCAGGGCTTCGGGGCGGTCCCGCCGCTGATCACCGACATCGACCTCTCCGTCGACGACCGCTTCCTCTACGTCTCGTGCTGGGGCACCGGGGAGCTCAAGCAGTACGACGTGACCGACCCGGCCCACCCGCGCGAGGTCGGCTCGGTGCGCCTCGGCGGCATCGTCGACCGGGCGCCGCACCCGGCCCGGCCCGACCTGCCGCTGGCGGGCGGGCCGCAGATGGTCGAGGTCAGCCGCGACGGGCGGCGGGTCTACTTCACCAACTCGCTCTACGGCGCCTGGGACGACCAGTTCTACCCCGACGGCGTCGGGGCCTGGATGGCGAAGCTCGACGCCGACCCGGCCGGTGGCCTGACGATCGACGAGTCGTTCTTCCCCCACGGCGACGACTTCCGGGGCCTGCGGGTGCACCAGATCCGGCTCCAGGGAGGGGACGCGTCGTCCGACTCCTACTGCTACCGCTGAAGTAGGGCTGGCCCCCGCATCCCGGGGGCCAGCTCCACCGCGCGCCGGGCGCCCTCCGAGCAGCGTGGACGCCATCACCCGAGCCGGGTGATGGACCAGCCGTCCCGCCGTCGGGGAGAGCCACCATGTCCGTCACGACCTTGTCCCACGCCGCTTCTCTCCGCGTGGCGCTGCAGGCGAACGCGAGTTCCGAGGCTCCGGGCGAGGGCCCGGAACCGAGATCGACCTGGGTCTCCCGATGGCGGTCCCGCGACTCGAGGGCGGTGAGCTGCGCGGCCTGCGGGCTCACCGTCGAGGGGCGCCGGTGCGGCGAGTGCCGGCAGGGCGTCTACATCCCGAGCCGCTGCCCCGGGTGCGGCGACGGGCTCCGCGGCAGCCGGGACTGCTCGGACTGCGGGGCGCTCGCGGGATCCTGATCGGCCCCTGTCGATGTGACCTGGCGCACGTCGGGCTTGAGTGTGCCGCGACGGCACACCGTTCCGTGGTCCCCGACGCACCCACCAGGACCTCGGGAGGACGGCATGACCATGACCGAGCAGCAGGACCCGACGCAGGACGCACCCGCGGACCCCGACCCGGCGCCCACGATGCTCGACCAGCTGGGCGGCCCGATGGGCTTCGTCTGGTCGACCGTGCCGGTCGTCGTCTTCGTCACCGCCAACGCGCTGCTGCCGCTCCCGGCGACCATCGCCGTCGCGCTCGGCGTCGGGCTGGCGCTGACCGTGTTCCGCCTGGTCCGCCGGGAGCGGTTCAGCTCGGCGACCGGGAGCCTGCTGGGCGTCGCCGTCGCCGTGGGGGTGGTGGCATGGACCGGATCGGCCAGGGACTTCTTCGTCATCGGCATCTGGGCCGCGCTGGCCGGCTTCGTCGTCACCGCCGGTTCACTGCTGGCCCGGCGCCCGATCACGGGCGTGGTGTGGAACCTCGTCCACGGCCGCGCCCACGACTGGCGCGCCGACCGGGTGGTGCTGCGCGCCCACGACCTCGCCACCCTCGCCGCGGCCGCGGTCTTCGGGGCCCGGTTCGTCGTCCAGCAGTGGCTCTACCTCGCCGACACCACGGACGGACTGGGGATCGCCCGGATCGCCATGGGGACCCCGCTGACGGTGCTGGCCGCCCTCGTCGTCGTGTGGGCCTTCCGGCGCAGCACCGCGCGGCTCGCGCCGCGGTCCTGAGCGTCAGCCCCCGGTCCACCTCGCCTGGAACGCCCGCCGCATCCGCCGGATGACGTCGAGCTGCGCGGGGTTGTAGAGGTCCTCCATGGCCCGGTTCATGGTCCGGACGTACCGGGGAACGCCGCCGGGGGAGTCCTCGCCCAACCGCACGATCCGCGGATCCTTCCTCGCCAGGACGAGAACCTGGTCGGCCATGCGGACGGCGAGGGCGTCCCGGACGTCGTCGTCGGCGTCCTCGGCGAGGTCGTGGAACTCCATACTCAGGGCCATGTCGGCGTCGTCGTCCCCGAGCAGCGCCGCGTAGGTCTCCCGCCCGTCCTCACCGAGCGTCCGCCCCATCACGGCCACGAACTGCCGGTCGGTCTCCGTGAGCGTCACCTCGGAGGCGACGGCGAGGTCGGGCGGCAGGTCGGTCGGCACCGACCGTTCGAGAATCTCCGCCAGCTCCGCCCGCAGTTGCTCGAGGCGCCGGATCTGGCCGGCGAGGTCGTCGTCGAGCGCCCGCAGCGCCTCGGCCGGATGTTCGTCGCCCTCACCCAGCTCGGCGATCTGCGGCAGGGAGAAGCCCAGATCGGACAGCCGCTTGATCCGCAGCAGCCGGACCAGGTGCGCGACGCCGTACTGCTTGTAGCCGTTGCTGCGGCGCTCGGGCTCCGGCAGCAGCCCGACGTCGTGGTAGTGGCGCACCGACCGCAGGCTCGTCCCGGCGAGCTCCGCCAGTTCCCGCGTGCTCCATCCCATGAGCCGAGTCTGCCGGAACCGGACAGATCACCACTCGCACTAGCAGGAGGAACCGTCATGACGTCCATCCCCGTCGAGGACTTCGTCCGCCCGCCCGAGCGCGCCCACCCGACCCTCTCCCCGGACGGCGCGCGGATCGCGTTCCTCGCGCCCTGGAAGGAGCGGCTCAACGTCTGGGTCGCCGACCTCGACGCCGTCGAGGACGCGCGCTGCGTGACCGCGGACGAGACCCGGAACATCATCGACCACCGCTGGGCCGACGACCGGTACCTGATCTACACCCAGGACGACGGCGGCGACGAGCACTTCCACGTGCACCGCGTCGACCTCGCGGACCCGGACGCTCCGGCCGTCGACCTCACGCCGTTCCCCGGCGCCCGGGTCTTCACCCACGACCTGCCGGTCACCCGTCCCGGGAAGGTCGTCGTCGCGATCAACCACCGGCGACCGGGCGAGATCGACCTGTGCGAGATCGACATCGCGAGCGGCGAGCTGACCGAACTGATGCGGGGCGACGGGGTCGTCGGCGGGACGCTCGTCGGGCCGGACGGCAGCGTCGTCGGGATCGGCCAGGACGACGACGGGAACTGGACGATCGACCGCCGGGGTCCCGACGGCGCCGCGCGCACCGTGGCCGTCCTCGACGCCGCCGACCACCCGATGGGGCCGTTCCCGACCCGCCTCACCCCGGACGGCTCCGCGCTGTGGATCGGTCGGCACGGGCACACCGACCGGCTGCGCCTCGTCCGGCTCGACCTCGACACCGGTGTCGAGACCGAGGTCCCGGGCCACCCCGAGCTCGACGTCGACACCCGGGCCCAGGTCTTCCCGACGATGCCGTCGCCGCTGATCTGCGACCGGGCCGGTGAGCTGCTCGGCGTCCGGCACTCCCGCGAACGGCAGGTGATCGTCCCGGTCGACGCGGACTTCGCCGAGGTGCTGACGCGGCTCGAGGCGCTGTCCGACGGCGACCTCGGCGCGATCTCGACCGACGTCGGACGACGGCGCTGGCTGGTGTCGTTCGTGCACGACCGTGACTGGGGGGCGACCTGGCTCTACGACCACCTGACCGGCCAGGCCCGCCTGCTCTTCCGGTCCCACCCGCACCTCGATCCCGACGACCTCGCCCCGACGACGCCGGTGACGATCCGGGCCCGGGACGGGCGCGACCTGCCGTCGTACCTGACGTTGCCGCGCGGCGGCGCCGGCCGGGGATCGCTGGTGCTCGTCCCGCACGGCGGTCCGTGGACGCGCGACTCGTGGGGCCACGACCCGATCGCGCAGCTGTTCGCGAACCGCGGGCACGCCGTGCTGCAGGTCAACTTCCGCGGCTCCACCGGCTTCGGCCGCGACCACATGCAGGCCGCGATCGGTGAGTTCGCCGGCGCCATGCAGGACGACCTGGTCGACGCCGTCGAATGGGCCGTCGCACAGGGGTACGCCGACCCCGCGCGGGTGGCGATCTTCGGGGGCTCCTACGGCGGGTACGCGACGCTGGTCGGGGTCACGAGGACCCCGCACCTGTTCGCGGCCGCCGTCGACTACGTCGGCATCTCCGACCTGGCCACGTTCATGCTGGCGCTGCCCGAGGCGCTGCGCCCGGGACTGGGCGACAACTGGTACGCCTACGTCGGCGACCCGGAGGACCCGCAGGACCGCGCCGACATGCGGGAACGCTCGCCGATCACCCACGTCGACCGCATCGTGACCCCGCTGCTGGTGTTCCAGGGCGCGAACGACGTCCGGGTCCCGCAGAGCCAGTCCGACACGATCGTCGAGTCGCTGCGCGGGCGTGGGGTCGAGGTCGGCTACCGGGTCTACGCCGACGAGGGGCACCTGTTCAGCCAGCCGGAGAACCTCGTCGACATGTTCCGCACGACGGAGCGGTTCCTGGCCGACCATCTCGGCTGAGGGTCCGTCAGGTGACGGCGGTGAGCGGCCTCCCGGCGCCCCGGGCCTCCTCGGGGCGCCGGAAGCCCTGCCCCTGCCGGGCCCAGAAGCCGCGGGCGGTGTCGACGTGGGCGCGGTAGCGCAGGTAGCCCTCGCCGTAGCAGTCGGCGGTCCCGGCGGCGGGTTCGACGGTGCGCGAGGGTGCCGCCCAGTCGGCGGGCTCGACCGCGTCGCCGAGGGCCCGCAGCGCGACGATCGCGGCGCCGCGGGTGCCGAGGCCGGGATCGTCGGGGACCTCCACCGGAGTGCCGAGGACGTCCGCGAAGATCTGTGCCCACGGCCCGGAGCGCGACCCGCCGCCGCAGGCGACGAGGCGTCCGTCCCCGGGTGCCGCCGCGGCGGCCCGCTCGAAGCAGTGCCTCGCGGTGTAGGCGATCCCCTCGCAGACCGCGCGCACCACGTCGCCCCGGCGGGTCGAGAGCGTGACCCCCTCGATCTGCCCACGCGCCCGGGTGTCGACGAACGGCGCGCGCTCGCCGGAGGCCGACAGGAACGGCAGGGCGGAGACCCCGCCCGCGCCCGGACGGGTGCCCTCGAGCAGCCCGCCGAGCGCGTCGATGCCGACGCCGAGGAAGTCGAGGAGCCAGTCCAGCCCGGCCGTGCCGACCATCGCCGGCATCGCCCGCAGCCACGTCGTCGGGTCCGGGGTGCACAACCACATCCCGGCCGGCTCGGCGGCGTCGGCGGTGACGTCCGCGCGATCGGTGAACACCTCGCAGGCCAGCGTGGTGCCGATGATCAGCAGGCCGTCGCCCGGCCGGGACAGGCCGGCTCCGGCCGCGCACGACGGCAGGTCGAACGGCCCGCCCGTGACCGGGGTGCCGACCGGCAGCCCGGTGATCTCGGCGCCGCGGGCGTCGAGGGCGAACACGGCGCCGGGCGGGGCCGGCTCGGCGAGCAGGTGCCGGGACCCGGACACGCCGCACGCCGCGATCGCGTCCTCGTCGTAGCGGCGGCCCACGACGTCGAGGAACGGCAGCGACGCGTCCGACGCGTCGACGGTGATCTCGCCGGTCAGCCGCTGGATCAGCGCGTCCACGCAGTACCCGGCGACGGCGGCGCGCTCGAGGGACTCCGGCTCGTCGCGGGCGAGGACGTTGAGCAGCGGGGCGTGGCATCCGGGGAAGAGGCCGGTGCCGGTGCGGCGGTAGACCTCGTGCACGGTGCCGTCGTCCTGCCAGGCCCGCACGACGTCGGCGGCGCGGTCGTCGAGCCACGAGATCGGCGGTCGGGTGGCGTGGCCGTCCCGGTCGCGGAGCCACAGGCCGTCGCCCTGGCCGGTCAGCGCGAGCGCGCGGACGGGCCGGTCCGCCTGCGCCGCGACCCGGCGGATCACATCGGCCGCGGAGGCGAGCACGTCCTCGAGATCCTGCTCGACGCGCCCGTCGTCGTACTGGTGCAGCGTGCTGGCCCGCTCCGCGGAGGCGAGCGTGCGGCCGTCGTCGTCGTACGCGTCGGCCTTGGTCATCGACGTCCCGACGTCCACTCCGATGATCATGACGTCACCCCGACGGTCCCGACGGTTCTCGCGGTCTCGTTGGCCGGGTGCGCCAGCCGCTCGCCCCGCAGGTAGCGCGCGGCCTCGCCGGCGGCGATCCGCGCGGCGCGGTGCGCGGTCTGGCGGGTGGCCCCGGCCAGGTGCGGGGTGGCGACGACGTTCGGCGCCCCGTGCAGCGGCCAGTCCGGCGGCGGCGGCTCGACGTCGTAGACGTCGAGGGCGAGCGCCCCGAGCCGGCCGGTCCGCAGCGCCTCGGGGAGCGGGCCGTAGTCGAGCAGCCCGCCGCGGGCGGAGTTGACCAGGGCCGCGCCGTGGGGCAGCAGGTCGAGCTCGCGGGCCCCGATGATGCCGCGCGTCTCGTCGGTCAGCCGCGCGTGCAACGAGACGACCGACGAGCGCACCAGCAGGTCGTCGAGGTCGACGAGCTCGACGCCGTCGGCCGCCGCGGTCGCCGTGTCGGTGTAGGGGTCCGCGACCAGCACCGTCGCCCCGAACGCGCCGAGCACGCGCGCCACGATCCGGCCGATCGCGCCGTACCCGACGAGCCCGACGGTCGCGCCGTCGAGCTCGAGCCCGGCCTCGTCGTAGGCGTAGAAGTCGCCGCGCCACCGGCCGGCGCGCAGCTCGGCGTCACCGACGGGGATGCGGCGCAGGGCCGCGAGCATCAGCCCGATCGCGAACTCCGCGGCGGCGGCGGCGTTGCGGCCCGGCGCCTGCGCGACGGCGACCCCGGCCCGGTCGGCCGCGGCCAGGTCCACGTTCACCGGGCCGCCGCGGCACACCGCGATCATCTCCAGCTCCGGGCGGGCGTCGAACACGCGCGCGGTGAACGGCGCCATCTGGGTCAGGCACACCCGGACGCCGTCGAGCGCGGCGATCAGGTCCTCCTCGGTGCCGGAGGCCTCCTCGACCACCGAGTCCCCGGAGCCCACCGGCCCGAAGGGTTCGGTCGGCCAGGAGGCGGTGAGGGTGGTGGCCTCGACGGTGTCGAGGTCCGGCTGGTCGCGCAGCGCCTCGACGAACAGTTCAGGGGCGACGAAATGGTCGCCCGCGGCGAGCACACGCATCGTCGGGTGGCTCCTCTCCTCGGTCAGCAGGCCGCGTCGGCCGTCGTCGGCAGCTGGTGGTCGTGCTCGAAGGCGGTGATGTGGCCCAGCTTGGTCGCACTGGCCGAGTCCGGGTCGAACTCGTAGCCGAGCCACTCGGCGACGATCTTCTTGGCGAGCTCCGGTCCGATCACCCGGCCGCCGAGGCAGAGGACCTGGCAGTCGTTGGACTTGATCGAGCGCTCGGCGGAGTAGCTGTCGTGCGCGACGGTGGCCCGGATGCCCTCGACCTTGTTCGCCGAGATCTGCATGCCGATCCCGGTGCCGCAGACGAGGACCGCGCGGTCGGCCTCCCCGTCGGCGACGGCCCGGGCGGCGGCCAGGCCGAGCAGCGGGTAGGCGCGGTCGTCGGTCGCGTCCGGGACGCCGAAGTCGGTGACCTCGGTGACGCGGTGGTCCTCGCGGAGCATCGCGGCGAGCGCGTCCTTGAGGGCCACGCCGGCGTTGTCGGCGGCGACCGCGATGCGCAGCTTCTCGGTCATCGGGTGTCCTTCCCGCATCGCGTGGTGATCTCCTCGCCGGCGGCCGCGAGCATGAGGCCGAGCGACGTCGCGCCGGGGTCGGCACTGCCGCGGCCCCGGTCCCCGAGGCGGGCGGCGCGGCCGACGGCGGGGACGAGGTCGGCGGTCCGTTCGGCCGCGGTCCGGGCCTGGTCGGCGGCGCGGCGCCAGGCGGTGGTGAGGTCGTCGTCGTTTCGGTCCCGCAGCGTCGTCGTGAACGCGTCGAGGGCGTCGACCATGGTCTTGTCGCCGGGGTGGGCGCCGCCGAGCTCGGTGACGGCGGCCTGGGCGGCGCTGACCGCGTCGGCGAGCGCCGCGGTGGTGACGGGGGTGTCGCCCCGGGGCTGGAGGCGCCCGCCGGTCTCGGTGAGCAGGAGGCCGAACAGGGCTCCTGAGGCTCCGCCGGCCGCGTCGGCGAGGGCGGTGCCCGCGGCGAGCAGTGCGGTGCCTACGTCGCGGGCGGTATCGCCGCTGACCCCGGCCGTGCGGGCGGCGGCGACCGCGGCGCGCATGCCGCGGACGATGCCCTGGCCGTGGTCCCCGTCGGCGGCGACGGCGTCGAGGCGGCCGAGCTCGTCCTCGTGCTCGGTCACCGCGGCCAGCGCGGCGGTCAGCGCGGCGGCCGCGATCCCGCCGTCGTCGGGGTCGGTGTCCTCGAGGGCGGGGATCGAGGATGTGGAGTCGCTGACGTTCAGCGTCAGCGATGCCGCATCGCTGACTTCTCCGGAAGCCAGCCACCCACCAGCAGGAAGCCGGAATCCCGGCGTCTCGCACGGCGCGTCGTAGAGCGCCGCGAGCTCGTCGTCGAGCGGCATCAGCGTCAGCGAGAGCCCGGCCATGTCCATGCTGGTGACGAACTCGCCGACCTCCGGGCGGTACGGCGTCAGCCCGGCCGCCAGCAGCCGGGCGTGCACGCGGCCGTAGGTCACGAACAGGTCCTCGTAGGTCGTGGAGCCGAGCCCGTTGAGGAGCACCGCGACGCGGCCGTCGCCGATCCGCGGGACCTGGGGAAGGAGCTGGTCGACGAGCGCGTCGGCCAGCTCGTAGGCGTCCATCGCGGCGGCGGTGCGCATCCCGGGCTCGCCGTGGATGCCCAGCCCGAGCTCGACCGAGCCCGGGGCGACGGTGAACAGCGGGTCGGTCTGGCCGGGCAGCGTGCAGCCGTCGAACGCGGCGCCGAACGTCCGGGTGACCTCGTTGGCGCGCTCGCCGGCCGCCATCACGGCGTCCAGGTCGTCGCCCCGCTCGGCGGCGGCTCCGAGCACCTTGAAGACGAAGAAGTCGCCCGCGACGCCCCGGCGGTCGGCGGCCCGCTCGGCGGGGGCGCTCGCGACGTCGTCGGTGACGATCATCTGGCGCGCCTCGATGCCCTCGGCGGCCAGGCGCCGTCCGGCGAGCCCGAAGTGCATGACGTCGCCGGCGTAGTTGCCGTAGGCGAAGACCACGCCCGCGCCGCCGTCGACGGCCTTGGCGGTCCGGTAGGCCTGCTCGGCCGACGGGCTGGTGAACACGTCCCCGACGACGGCGGCGTCGGCGAGCCCGGGCCCGACGAGGCCGGCGAACGCCGGATAGTGCCCGCAGCCGCCGCCGACGATCACGGCGACCTTGCCCGGGCGCGGCGAGGCGTTGGACAGCACGCCGAACGCGTCGGGCGCCTTGCGGACGGTGCGCGAGTAGGCGGCGCACAGGCCGTCGACCCAGCGCTGCTTGAACGTCGTGGGGTCGGAGAGCGTGGTGGGCGGGGTGTCGACGGTGGTCATCGCACGGCCCCCTCGGTGGCCTGGTCGAGCAGCGCCACGAGCTCGTCGCGCGCCCCCTCGACGCCGTCGGCGACGTGCCCGGCCAGGGCGATCGCGTCGGGCTTGGGCGGGTAGGTGGGGTTCGGGATGGCGACGACGGTCATGCCCGCGGCCGCCGCGGCCCGGATGCCGTTGCTGGAGTCCTCGACCGCGAGGCACCGCCGCGGATCGGCGTCGAGCCGGCGGGCGGCCTCGAGGTAGACGTCCGGGCCGGGCTTGCCCCGGTCGACCTCGGCGGAGGAGACCGTCGCCCCGAACGACGAGGTGAGGTCGTTCCGGTCGAGCACGGCGTCGACGAGACGACGCGGCGCGGAGGTGGCCAGCGCGACCGGCACCCGCTCCGCGATCTCCCGGACCATCGCGACGGCGCCGTCGTAGGGCTCCATCCGGCCGGCCCACAGCGCCCGGACCATGTCGTCGACGACGGCCTGTTCACTGGTCGCGGCGTCGTCGTGCCCGCCCGCCCGCTCGGCCAGGTAGGCCGACCACTCGGGGGCGCTCATGCCCTGCACGTGCGCGGTGTCGTCGGCGGTCCAGACGACGCCGTGGTGGGCGGCGTACCGGGTCCAGCACTCCTCCCAGAGGTGCTCGCTCTCGATGAGCACGCCGTCGAGGTCGAAGACCACCGCGGTGGGGCCCGGGGGTGGGTGGACACTCATCATCGATCTCCTCCCAGCATGACTGAGAAGTTAACATCGCAAATGTGATCACGGAAGTGTCGATCGTGAACCGGCTCACGCCGCCCGGGCGCGGCCCGGCGCCGGGGACCGCGGGTATCGGCGATGCTGGTCGGGTGAGCAGCGAGACCCAGCCCCGGGCGGGGCACGCCCGGACCACCCGGCAGCAGCGCATCGTCGACCACGTCCTGGCCAACGGGTCGGCCAGCGCGGCGGAGCTCGTCGACCTCACCGGCGTCAGCCTCATGACGGTGCACCGCGACGTCGACGAACTGGTGCGCCGCGGCCTGGTCCGCAAGTACCGCGGGGGCGTCTCGGCCCAGCCGACCTCGGTGTTCGAGGCGCACTCGGAGTACCGCCGGGCGGTGCGCCGCAGCGAGAAGGCCATGATCGCCGAGGCCGCGCTCGCGATGGTCGAGCCCGGCTCGTCGATCATGGTCGACGACTCGTCGACAGCGTTGACGCTGGTCGAGCGCCTGCACGAGGTCGGACCGCTGACCGTCGTGACCAACTACCTGCCGGCGATCGCGCTGCTCAAGGACATGCCGGAGGTCCGGCTGATCGCCCTCGGCGGGGACTACTCGCGCACCCACGACTCGTTCGGCGGCATCGGGTGCGTCGAGGCCGTCGCCGCGATGTCGGTGGATGCGACCTTCGTGTCGACCTCGTCGATGACGGGCTCGATGACCTACCACCAGGAGCAGGAGATCGTCATGGTCAAGCGGGCCATGCTCGACGTCGCCGCCCGCCGGGTGCTGCTCATGGACTCCGGCAAGGCGCCCCGGCGGGCGCTGCACCAGCTGCGGCCGCTCTCGGCGTTCGACGACCTCGTCGTCGACCCCGGGGTGCCCGAGGACCTCCTGCTCGAGATGCGCGAGCACACGCGGGTCACGCTGGCCGGCGTGTCGAAATAACGCTCAAGTCTTGTGAACTTCTCAGATCCACTGATACATGTGAGGCGCCGCACAACGGAGTAAGGGGCGCTGACATGAGCACGACATCACCCGCCGGGACGGCCGCCGAGCGACCGCTGCTCGGCATCGAGCGCTGGGGCATCCCGTACGCGCTGCGCTGGGGCTTCGTCGGTGTCCTGATCTTCATGATCGGTGACGGCGTCGAGACCAGCTTCCTGTCGGCGTTCCTCGCCGATCCCACCGGCGGTGGTCTGTCCGGCAGTCAGGCCTCGTTCGCGACGGTCACGCTCTACGGCGTCGCCGCCCTGATCGCGTCGTGGTTCTCCGGGACGCTGTCCGCGATCTGGGGTCCGCGCCGGGTGATGTGGCTCGGCGCCGCGATCTGGGTCGTCATGGAACTGGTGTTCCTGTTCGTCGCGATCCCGGCCCAGAACGCCGCGCTCATCGTCACCGTCTACGCGGTCCGTGGCCTCGCCTACCCGCTGTTCGCCTTCTCGTTCCTGGTGTGGATCCAGACGATCGCCGAGCCCCGGATGCGCGGATCGGCGGCCGGCTGGTTCTGGTTCGCCTTCACTGGCGGCCTCCCGACCCTCGGTGCCGCGCTCGCCGCCATCTGCGTCGGTCCGCTCGGCATCAGCGAGTACGCCACGCTGGTCATCTCACTGGTCCTGGTCGCGATCGGCGCCGCCATCGGCTGCTTCGCGGTCACCGAGCCGCACGGCCTGCGCCCGATCGCCGACGAGACCGTCGCGCACCCCCGCAGCCTCGCGCGGCTCACCGAGGGCATCGACATCCTCTGGCGCGACCGGCGCACCATCGCCGGCTTCTTCGTCCGCCTCGTCAACACCGCGCCGCAGTACGGCTTCTTCGCGATGTTCCCGTTCGTGTTCGGCCCGGACACCCCGGGCGGCGGGTTCCTGACGACGGCGCAGGTCGCCGTCCTCTCGACGGTCGCCTACGCCGCGAACATCGGCGCGAACCTCTTCTTCGGCGTCTTCGGGGACTACTTCGGCTGGCGGCGCACCGTCACCGTCTTCGGGTGCGTGGGCTGCGCCGTCGCGACGCCGCTCTGGTACTTCGGCGCCATCGCCTCGCACAGCTTCCTGCTCACCGCGATCCTGGGTGCCGTGTACGGGATCGTCCTCGCCGGCTTCGTGCCGCTCTCGGCGCTGATGCCCTCGATGGTCGCGCTCAAGGACAAGGGTGCCGCGCTGGCGATCCTCAACACCGGCGCCGGCGGCGCGGCCCTGCTCGGCCCGCTGACCGTCACCGCGCTGTTCCCGCTGTTCGGGGGCGGCGGCGTCGCGATCGCGTACTGCCTGATGTACCTGATCGTCGCCGGGGTCTCGCTGGTGATCCGTTCGGACATCGACCCGGGCGTGGTCCGACACCGGGAGGCCGCCGCCGCGTGAGCAGGATCTGGATCGGGGTCGACCTCGGTACCCAGGGGGTCCGCGCCGTGGCCGTCGACGACGACGGCGCGGTGCGGGCCTCGGCGTCGCGCCCGCTGGAGAGCAGGCGCTGGACGGCCGAGGACGGCTCCGCCCGCCACGAGCAGGACCCCGAGGCGTGGTGCGCGGGCGTCGACGACGTCCTCGCCGAGGTCGTCGCCGGCCTGGACCGCGACGGCAGCGGCCCGGTGGCGGGCCTCGCCGTCGACGGGACCTCCGGCACCGTCGTGCTCACCAAGCCCGACGGCACCCCGCTGACCCCGGGCGTCATGTACGACGACGCCCGGGGTCGGGCCTGTGTCGACCCGGTGCGCGCGGCGGGCGCGCAGCTCTGGGCGGAGCTGGGCTACCGGGTCGGCGAGACCTGGGCCCTGCCGACCGCGCTCGCGCTGGCCGTCGAGCACCCCGGCGCGGAGATCCGCCACCAGACCGACGTCGTCACCACCCATCTGGTCGGCGGCCCGACCGCCACCGACTCCTCGACCGCCCTGAAGACCGGCTACGACCAGCGCCGCGGCCGGTGGCCCACCGACGTCCTCGACGCCCTGGACCTCGACCGGACCCGCCTGCCCGACGTCGTCGCCCCCGGAGCGCCGCTCGGCAGGGTCGGGCCCGTGGCCGCCGCGCGGACCGGGCTCCCCACCGGCACCCCGGTCCGGGCCGGGATGACCGACGGGTGCGCCGCGCAGCTCGGCGCGGGGGCGGTCGCGCCGGGCGAGTGGAACGCCGTGCTCGGCACCACCCTCGTCGTCAAGGGCGTGACCGCCGAGCTGCTGCGCGACCCGGGCGGCACGGTCTACTGCCACCGCAGCCCGCAGGCCGGGTGGTGGCTCCCGGGCGGCGCCTCCAACGTCGGCGCGGCGGTCCTGTCCGACGTCGTCGACCCGGCCCGCTTCGACGCCGTGACCGCCCGGCTCGAGGCCGACCCGCCCGACGACGTCCCGGTCGTCCTGCCACTACGGGGGCGCGGCGAGCGCTTCCCGTTCGACGCTCCGGACGCAACCGGCTTCTGGCTCGACGGGGACCGTCCCCGGGGCCTGGACACGCTCGTCGCCTCGGTCGGGGAGACGGCCGCGTTCGCGGGGCTCGCGGAGGGGGTGGCGTTCGTGGAGCGGCTCGCGTTCTCCCACCTCGCCGAGCTCGGCGCCGACGTCTCCGGCACCCGCGTGATCAGCGGCGGCGCCACGATGAACCGCTGGTGGAACCGGCGGCGCGCCGCCGTGCTCGGCGTGACGCTGGCCCGCCCGCGGGCCGCCGAACCCGCCGTCGGGATGGCGCTGCTCGCGCGGGCGGCCGTCGACGGAGCCGGCGGCGAGCCCGACCTCGTCGCCGCCCGCGACGCCATGGTGCACCGGGCGGAGACCTACGAACCCGCCCCGGACGAGGGGCTCGAGCAGCGCTACCTTCGCTTCCGGTCGGTACTCGCCGAACGGGGGTGGACGTGACCGAGCTCGTGCTGGTGCGCCACGGCGAGACCGAGTGGCACGCCGAGAACCGCTACGCCGGGAGCAGCGACATCGCGCTGACCCCGCGCGGCGTCGCGCAGGCCGAGGAGCTGGCCCGATGGGCCGGCAAGGCGGAGCTCGACGCCGTCCTGACCTCGCCGCTGCGCCGCGCCCGGGACACCTCGGGGCCCGCCGCGGCGGCCGCCGGTCTCGAGGCGGTGGTCGACCGGCGGCTCGTCGAGGTCGACTTCGGCGCGGGCGAGGGACTCACCCGCGCCGAGATGGCCGCCCGGTTCCCCGAGGGGCTGGCGGCGTTCCGGGCGGCCCCCGCGTCGAGCCCGTTGCCTGGTGGCGAGACGGGGGAGGCGGCGGTCGGGCGCGCCCGACCGGTGCTCGACGAGGCCTGCCGGACCCGCCCCGACGGCCGGGTGCTCGTCGTGGCGCACCAGACCCTGCTGCGCCTCCTGCTCTGCGACCTCCTCGGGCTCCCGCTCGACCGCTACCGGACGGTCTTCCCGCGGCTCGACCCGGCGACGCTGACCGTGGTGGTGCCGGCGGAGAGCGGGCCGGCCGCGCTGCGCTGCCTCAACGCGCCGTGCGGCTGAGGCCGGCCGCTCAGGCGTCCGCGGCGGCCCGGAACGCGCTCCGGTAGCTGCTCGGCGTGGTCCCCAGCGTGGTGGCGAACCGCTGCCGGAGCGCCGCCGTCGACGGGAAGCCCGCCTCCCGGGCGACCTCGCCCATCGTCAGGTCGGTGGTCTCGAGCAGCCGCCGGGCCCGGTCGAGTCGGGCCCGCATCAGCCACTGCTTGGGGCTGGCGCCCACCTCGTCGTGGAAGCGCCGCAGCAGGCTGCGCTCCGAGAGCGCGGCGTGCCCGGCGAGGTCGGCCAGGTCCAACGGCCGGTCGAGGTGGCCCAGCGCCCAGGCGCACGTGGACGCGATGCTCGTGGTCGAGGTGTCGGGCAGCGCCGTCTCGATGAACTGGGCCTGGGCGCCGTCGCGGTGCGGCGCGACCACGTTCCAACGCGCCTGCTCGGCCGCGGCCTGGGCCCCGTGGTCGGCGCGGAGAACGTGGATGCCGAGGTCGATGCCGGCGGCCAGCCCGGCCGAGGTCAGCACGTCGCCGTCGTCGACGTAGAGCGCGTCGGAGACCACCGTGACCTCCGGGAACTGCTCGGCGAGCGCCCCGGTGGCCGCCCAGTGGGTCGTCGCGCGGCGTCCGTCGAGCACCCCCGCGTGGGCGAGAGCGAAGGCGCCGACGCAGATCGAGAGCATTCGGGCGCCGCGTTCGGCGGCTTCCCGCAGCGCCGTCAGCGACTCCTCGTCGGCCCGGGTGTCCCACGCGCGGTGGTAGCCCGGGACGGCGACGGTGTCGGCCGCCTTCAGGGCCTCGAGCCCTTCGGTGACCCCGATGTCGAACCCGTCCGCAGTCGGGATGCGGTCCCCGCCGGGCCCGCAGACCGAGAACGCGTAAAAGCCCTCGCCGGACTCGTCGAGGGTCGGGGCGTGACCGAAGATCTGCACGAGGCAGCTCAGGTCGAAGGTGAAGACACCGGGCAGGACCAGCGCGACGACACGGTGGAGCACCGGATCGAGCTTGCAGCCGGTTCCGCGCGAGGACAACCGGGCTGGCGGGAAAGTGCGCACATTCGGCGGTCCGCCACCTCGTCAGGGTGCTCGGGCGTCGACAGCATGGGTGGTCCCGATCGCGAGAGGACCTGACCGATGGTCGATCAGAGCGCCAAGGCCGCCGCCTTCCGGGCGCTGCACGAGGACGGGACGTTCGTGCTGCCCAACGCGTGGGACGCCGGGAGCGCGGCCATGATCGAAGCCGCCGGCGCACCCGCCGTCGCCACCACCAGCGCCGGGGTGTCCTGGGCCCAGGGCCGCCCGGACGGCCAGAACCTGAGCCGGGACGAGATGGTGGCCGCGGTTGCCGGGATCGTGTCCACCGTCGAGCTGCCCGTGAGCGCCGACGTCGAGGGCGGCTACGGCGAGGACCCCGACGCGGTCGCGGCGACCGTCCGCGCGGTGATCGGGGCCGGTGCGGTGGGCATCAATCTGGAGGACTCGCGGGCACCGGGCGGCCCGCTGTTCGACCCGGCCGCCCAGGCCGCGCGCATCCGCGCCGCCCGGGAGGCGGCCGCGGACGCCGGGCTGCCGGGTCTGGTGATCAACGCCCGGACCGACGTGTTCCTCTTCGGGATCGGCGAGCCCGACGGACGTCTCGAGGACGTCCTGGCCCGGGCCGCCGCCTACACCGAGGCCGGCGCGGACAGCCTCTTCGTGCCCGGCCTGCTCGACCTGGACGTCCTCACCACGCTGACCGGGAAGGCATCCCTCCCGGTCAACGTCATGGTGGGCCCGGGCGCGCCGGACGTCGCGACCCTGCGGGCCACCGGCGTCCGCCGCATCAGCCTCGGCCAGGCCGTCTCGCAGGCCGCGTACTCGCTGGCCCGGCGGGCCGCGGCCGAGGCCCTGACCAGCGGCACCTACGACTCACTCGCCGGCGCCGACGACTTCGGCGCGATCAACGGGGCGTTCGCGCGCTGACGCGTTTCCCGAGAGGAGTTCCTGACCATGCTCGAGATGCGCCCGGGGTGCGAGCGCTGCGACGCCGACCTCGCTCCCGAGTCGCCCGAGGCGCGGATCTGCAGTTTCGAGTGCACGTTCTGCGCGTCCTGCGCCGAGGGCCCGCTGGAGGGCCGCTGCCCGAACTGCGGCGGGGGATTCACCCCGCGGCCGGCGCGCGCGACCGCACTGCTCGACCGGTTCCCGGCGACGACCGAGCGGACCTATCACCCACCGGTGGAGGCGTGACCGTGTCCGATGACGCGATCCCCGCGCTCGCCGTCCAGGGCGACCTGTTCGACGCCGTCGAATCCGCCGTCGACGAGGGGTTCACCACCGCCGAGCGGATCGAGCTCGACGGGACGTCGTGGATCGAGCACGTCCACGGGTGGCTCTCCGGCAGCCAGCAGGTGTTCGACGACGTCCTGGCCGCCGCCGGCTGGGAGCACCGGTCGCGGTGGATGTACTCCCAGAAGGTCATCGAGCCGCGCCTGACCGCGGAGTACCCGGACGTCGACGACGCCCCGCTCCCGATGCTGCGCACCGTGGCGGCGACGCTGGGCAGCCACTACGGGGCCTCGTACCGCTCGCTGTGGATCAACCTCTACCGCACCCACCGGGACTCGACGAGCTGGCACGGCGACACCGTCGGGAAGACCCAGGAGACGAGCATCGTGCCCGTCCTCAGCCTGGGCGCCACCCGGCGGTTCCTGATCAAGCCCGCCGAGGGCGGGAGGAGCACGTCGCTCACGGTCGTGTCGGGCGACCTGGTCGTGATGGGCGGGCGCGCCCAGCGCGACTGGCGCCATTCCGTGCCGAAGCAGTCGACCCCGGCCGGGCCGCGGATCAGCGTCAACTTCGCTCCCGAACCCACGCCGTGATCCGGCCCGTCGAGCTGTACTTCGGTGTCCCGACCGACGCCGAGCCGACCCGGATCCTCGTCAGCACTCTCCCCGAGTTCGAGGCGGTCGTGGACCTCGTGGAGCTGCTCGCCCTCGATCAGGGCGCCGCGATCCAGCTCGATCTGCATCCTGTCGGGGTCGCGGCGGGACGCCCGATCCTCGTCCAGCTGCTCATCGGCGACCCGGAGCGCAGCCGGGTGCTGGTGCACGAGGACGGCGCGGTGTTCGCGGCGATCGACGACCGGGTGGGCCGTCTCGATCGCGACGTCGGGTTCACCCACGTCCGGGACCCGGGCGCCGCCGAGCCCGACGAGACACGGATCGGTCCGCGGACCGCCGTGGACGCCGTCGTCTTCCAGCTCCTGACCGGTGATCGCTTCCCACCCGTCCGCTGGCTCGAGCTCGTCGCCGACTGAACGTCCGGGGACCTTGATCGTCCGGCGACGGCCGCCCGGACCCTAGACTCGCGCCGACCCGTGTCATCGCCGGTGATCGAAGGGACGGACCGCGCATGCGTCTGGGCGCGACCCTCGTCCACCTGTCGCCGGCTCCGCCGTACGCGACCGCCGAGTGGGCACGACGGCTGGTCGGTGCCGGGTTCGAGAGCCTCTGGACCCCCGAGATCATCGGGCGCGGCTTCCTGGTGCCGGACCCGTTCGTGACCTTGGCGGCGGCGGCCACGGTCACCGAGGACGTGGAGCTGGGGACGGCCACCCTCCAGGTTCCGCTGCACCATCCCGCCGATCTCGCCCACCGGATCCTGTCGCTCGCCGCGGTCTGCGGCGACCGGCTGACCCTCGGCGTCAGCCCCGGATCGACCAAGGACGACTACGACGCGCTCGAGCGGGACCACGCCGGGCGGTTCCGGGTCTTCCGGGAGAACGTGACGCGGCTGCGTGGCCTGCTCGCCGACGGGCGGGACGAGGACGCCGACCTCGCCCTGCCAACGAGCGCCGCCGCCGGGACATCGCTTCTCCTCGGCTCGTGGGGCGCCAACGTCGAGCGCGCCGCCCGGGAGTTCGACGGCTGGTTGGCGTCGGGGTACCGCAGCACCGTCGACGAGATCGTCGCCGCCCACGACCGGTACCGGGCCGCCGGCGGCGGACGGGCGATCGTGTGCGCCGTCCCGGTGTCCGGAGGCGACCTCGGGCCGACCGGCGAGGCCCTCGCGCGCTACGCCGACGCCGGTTTCGACGACGCCGTCGTCCTCATCGAGCCGGGAGGTCCGGACCCGGAGCGCGTGCGGGCGCTCTTCACGCAGACGCCTTGAGGTTTCGGGAGCTCGGCGATGCCGGCCCGCGAAGGACGTGGTGGCGGGACCGAATGAGGGTGAGCGTCCTCAGCCGCGAGGATCGTCGGGCAGCAGCGAGTACATGAACATGTCCCGCGGTTCGTCGCCGACCGCTTCCCAGCGCCGCATCAACCCTTCGCGGAGGAACCCGACGCGCTCGGCGGCCCGCCACGAGCCCTCGTTCCACGGCTCGACGTACAGCTCGAGGCGATGGACGCCGGGGTGGTCGACGCCCCAGGCGCTGACCAGCCGCAGTGCCCTCGTCACGACGCCGGCGCCCCGGAACTCCGGCGCGATCCAGTAGCCGATCACCGCCCGGCCGTGTCCATGACGATGCGGCCACACGCCGATCTGGCCGAGGGCGCGATCGTCGAGCGCCCTCGCGACGCAGAACGAGTAGCCGAGCCCGTCGCGCAGCCGCTGGTGCTGGCGATCCACCCAGTCGAGCGCCTCGTCGGTGCTGCCCGGGGCAGGCACGGTCGTGATTAACGGGATCAGTGGGTCCTTGCCGGCCTGCAGCACCACGGGCACGTCGCGACGCTCGAACGCTCGCAACACGATCTCGCCGTCGTCGAGGCGCGGCATGGCCACCAGCTCACTCATCGCGCCGAGCATGTCCGACGAGCGGCGCCGCGGGCCACCGAGATCCACTGAGATCGCTGCCGGCCGAACGGGCGGCCCGGTCGCGGCTCAGGGGTACAGGACCCGGTGCACCCGGACGGCGGCGGCGAGCTCGCCGCTCCGGGACAGGACGCTGCGCCCGAGCATCTCCTCGATGCTCCGGATCCGGTAGGCGATCGTGCGGTCGCTGACGTGCAGGACTGCCGCGGTCGCCGCTGCGTTGAGGCCGGACCGGAGGTAGCACCCGAGGGTCTCGCGCAGCAGGCGGGTCCGCGCGTCCGACGCGGTCAACGGGCCCAGCTCGCGGTCGACGAAATGGCGGGCGGCGTGGACGTCGTGCAGGAGCGCGGCCTCGAGCGCGACGTCGTCGTAGTGGGTCACGAGCGCGGGCAGGTGCCTGGCCACCCGGTGGGCGGCGAGGGCCTGCTCGTGACTGTCGCGGAAGCCCGAGATCCCCCGCGCCGGCTCCCCGACGGCGTACCGGGTCCGGTCGTCGCCCGCGCTCCATGGATCGACGCGTGACGAGCTGGGTTCGTGGCGACGCGTCGAGCCCAGCCAGGCCCAGACGGTGTCGTCGGTCATCGCGACCGTGAGCAGTTGCCGTTCGAGGCGGCGCGCCAGGTCGCGGAGCGATGCGTCGGCGGCCGGCCCGGTGGCGACGACGGCGAGATGTTCCTGCTCGAGGCGGTACCCGAGTTCCGTGCCGTCGACGGTGGCCCCGCCGAGCACGTCGCGCACCAGCTGGACCCGCCGCTGGATGCTGCTCCGGCTGACCCGCTGGCACTCGGTGGCGTACTCGGCGGACACCTCGCCGACCACACGGTCCACGTAGGCGAACAGGTACTTCGACCCGATCAGCGTGGCGCTGTGTCGCTGCGCCGAGGTCAGGTCCAGCTCCTCGATGAGGGCGAAGAACCGCTCGAGCACGACCGCGTGCCCGATCCGGTAGGTGTGGAGCAGCGGTTCCAGGGCGATGCCGGCCCGGGCCGTCGCGCGCGCCACGTCGACAGCCTCGGCGGGGGAGTGGCGCGGCGGCTGCCGGTCGTCGCCGAGCGCCCCCAGCGCGGCGCGGATGTTGCCGTAGCACGACTCCCGCAGCCCGTCCGCGAGCTCGGGCCGCGACGCCGTGTCGAAGTCCGGCGCCTCGTCGCGCATCCGGGCGAGCATCGTGGCGACCAGATCGTCGATCTCGTCGCGCAGCCGACGGGCGACGACGCGGAGCGTCCCGTCGATCCCGGTCGTGATCGTCGCGCGCACCCCAGCTCCTCCCGAGACGGCGGCGAATCGATGCTAGGCGCCGCAGCGCCTTCGGCAGAGCGCAAATCCGCGTCGCAAGCCTGCGGATTCCGCATAGCGACCGGTCTCGGCCCGACGTCAGGCTCCATTCGTCAAGAACATCGGCGCCGGGACAGGAGTGACGAAATGACCGACAACGCGACGACGTGGCGTGTCGCGGCCGAACTCGAGAGTGCGGTCCCGCTGTTCCCCGTGGCCGACCTGAGCGACCCGATCGCCGCGCGCGGCGCCCTGGCCGACCTCGCCGCGGCGGCACCCGCACCCGACACCGCGGGGATGGAGATCGAGGACCGTTCGGTGCCCGCCCGGCCGGACGTACCGGTACGGATCTATCGCCCGGACCGGGCGCACGGCGTCCTGGTCTGGCTGCACGGCGGCGGGTTCGTCATGGGTGATCTGGAGACGGAACACCCCTGGGCGGTGCGGGTCGCGCAGGGCTCGGGTGCCGTGGTGATCTCGGTGGGCTACCGCCGAGCGCCTGAGGATCCGTTCCCGGCAGCCCTCGACGACGCCTACGCGGTGATGGCCTGGGCGGCGGAGCACGCGGGCGAACTGGGCGCCGGCTCCGACCGTGTCGCGGTCGGCGGGCACGCCGCCGGAGCCGGGATCGCCGCCGCGGTGGCGTTGCGGGCCCGCGATCGGCAGGGACCGCCGATCGGATTCCAGTTGCTCAATCAGCCGCAGCTCGACGACAGTCAGCAGACCTGGTCGGCCCGCAATTTCATCGACACCCCGTTCATGACGCACGACAAGGTCGCGGCCTCGTGGCGGCATTATCTGGACACCGCGCCGGCCTCCGTGTACGCCGCTCCGTCTCGGGCCGACGACCTCTCCGGGCTGCCGCCGGCCTATGTCGCGACGGCGGAATTCGACCCGAATCGTGATGAGGCGATCGAGTACGCCCTGAACCTGCTGCGCGCGGGCGTCCCGGTCGAACTGCACCAGTGGGCCGGCACGTTCCACGGCTCGCAGGCGGTCCTCTCCGCCGACGTGTCCCGGCGCCAGATCGCCGAGCTCGGCGCCGTTCTTCGCCGCGGCCTCGACGCGTGACCACGCACGACCCCGTCCGCCCCGGCCGCCCGAGGCGGCCGAATCCACGAAGGAGTCACCGATGTCCACCACGCGGCCGTCACCCACGACGGCGCGATCCCACACCACCTCGTCATCACCGCCACGGCGCGCGATCCCGGTGATGGCCGTCGGCCTCACCCTCACCCTCGTCGCGCTCGCCGTGCCCGTCGTCGACCAGCTCACGGTCGGATCTCTCGCGGCGCACCTACGGGCGGCCTACGCCGGCACGGGGGTCGCGCCGCCCGCAGCCTCCGCGATCACCGCCTACCTGGTGGGTCTCGGGCTGCTCGGGCTCCTGCCGTGCCTTCCGGGACTGGTTGCGGTCGTCGTGCTGGCGCGCCGCACCCAGCCCCCGACGGGGGTGGTGTGACCATGCGAGCTCCCGAGACCCTGGACGCCCCGGCGATGAGTGGTGCCGTCCGCTGCGCGCTCCCCATCGCTGCCGGCTCCGCCTTCCTCGCCGGTCTCGACACGACGGCGGTCAACCTGGCCCTTCCGGGCATCCAGCACGACCTCGCCGCCGGGCTGAGCGAGGTCGGGTGGGTCATCAACGCGTTCTCGCTGTTCAGCGCGGCTCTCCTGGTGACGGCAGGCAACCTCAGCGACCGGCTGGGCCGTCGTCGGGTCTTCGTGACGGGTCTGCTCGCCTTCGCCGCGTCCTCCGCGGCCTGCGGCGTCGCGCCCTCGGCGCTCGTCCTGGACGTGGCACGCGCCGTGCAGGGCGCCTCCTCCGCCGTGGTCACCGCGAGCGGGCTCGCCGTGGTGGCGACCCTCTACCCGTCTCCGGCACGGGGACGGGCCCTCGGCACGTACGCGGCGCTCGGCGCGTCGTCCTTCGTCGTCGGCCCGCTGGTCGGCGGCGCGCTGACCGACCTCGTCGGATGGCGGTCGGTGTTCTTCGTCAACGTGCCGGCCGCGCTGCTCCTCGCCGTGGCGGCCCGGGCGATCCTCCCCACGCTCGCCGACTCGCAGGGCCGGGAGCGCCCGAGGTTCGACCACCTCGGCGTCGTGACGTTCACCGTCGGGCTGGGCGCTCTGCTCTACGCCGCGCTGCGCGGGGGCGAGATCGGCTGGATGCACGCCGAGGTCGCGGTGGCCGCCGTGCTCGGCATCGCCGGTCTGGTCACCTTCGCGCTGGTCGAGCGCCGCCTGCACGACGGCGTCGTGGACCTCCGGCTCTTCCGCGACCGCACCTTCGCCGGCGCGACCGCCGCGCTGGCGCTGGGCGCCGGGGCGTACTTCGGGATGCTGGTCTACCTGAGCCTGTTCCTCCAGGGGGCCCTGCGGCTCGACGCCTTCGAGGCGGGACTCGTGTTCCTCCCGACGATCGCGCCCTACATGATCATGTCGCCGATCTCCGGGCACCTGGTCACACGGTTCCCGGGCGCTCGGGTGCCGACCACCGGGCTCGCGCTGATCGCCGCCGGCATGGTGCTGCTGGTCGTCGGCGTCCATGCCGGGGCGGGCCTGCTCGGGGTCGCCGGCGGGATGGTCGTCACCGGACTCGGGACCGGTCTGACCGTGACGCCGCTGACCCAGCTCGCCCTGGATCGGGTCCCTGCCTCCCGCAGCGGGATGGCGTCCGGCGTCCTCCAGACCGCGCGCCCGATCGGCGTGACCGTCGGCGTCACCGTCCTCGGCCTCGCCGTGTCCGGCGGGGTGGGAGTCGCCGGTGTCAGCGCGGTCGCCGCGATCGCGGCCTCCCTCGCTGCCGTGGCGGCCGTCGTCGCCGGACTGCTGATCCGCCCGGGAATCGTGCGGTGACCACCGGGTGGCGGCTCGGGCTCGCGGGCGGCGCCGTCATGGGCGTGACGTTCGGGATGGCCCGCTACGTCTACGGGCTCACCCTGCCCGCGATCCGGAGCGCACTCGACGTGTCCGAACCGGTTCTCGGGCTGATCGGCAGCGGCACGTTCGCCGGGTTCCTGCTCTCGTTGCTGACCGCCCCGTCGCTGGCGAGGAGGAAGGGCCCGCGAGCGTCGACCACCCTCGGTGGCGTGAGCGCGGCCGTGGGCTGTGCCCTGGTCGCGGTGGCACCCTCGCCGGGCGTGCTCGCGCTCGGTGCGCTCGTCGCGGGGAGCGCGGCCGGATGGGTCTGGGCCTCCTACTCGACGATCGTGGCGGCCGTCGCGGCCCCGCGGCAGCGGCCGCGGCTGCTGGCGGGGATCACGACGGGGGCCGCCGCCGGCCTCGTCGTCGTCGGCGTGATCGCCCTCGTCGTCGACTCGTGGCGGTGGACGTGGGCCGTCATCGCCGTGGCCTCCCTGGTGGCGACGGTGCTGAACCGCTGCGTCGTCCCGCGCCTGCCGCCGGCGCACGCACGACGGCGGATGCGGCTCGGTCGCGGTATCGCGTGGCCGACCGGGTTCGGCGTCGTGCTGTTCCTCGGCGCGACCGCCTACTTCACCTACGCGACCGACGCGGCCGAGCGCGCCGGTCTGGGTGCCGCGGCGGGCCCCACGATCTTCGTCGTGGTCGGAGCCGCCGGATTCACCGGGCTCGCCGCCGGCGCCCTGGCCCAGCGCGCGGGAGCGACGGCGGTCGCGGTTACCGCACTCCTGCTGCTGGGCGTCGCCCTCGCGCTGCTCGGACTCGATGCTGGCTCGTTGCCCGCCGTGATCGTGTCCGCCGCGGTGTTCGGCGCCGCCAACACCGTCGGCTCCGCCGCACTGCCCATCTGGACCGCCGCGTTGATCCCCGACGACCCGGCCGCCTCGTTCACCGCCACCCTGCTCGCCGGGTCGGTGAGCGCCGCCCTCACCCCCGCGGTGATCGGCGCGCTCACCCCCACGACGGGTCTGCGCGTCGTCCTGCTCGGCGCGGCGGGCCTGACGGCGGCGACGGCGGTCGTCCTGCGACTCAGCGTGAGAGCTCCGCCGGGGCGTCGAGCCCGAGGTCGGACATGATCCGAGTGAACCGGTTCCTGGCCTGGTCGAGGCTGTCGCCGAACCGGGGCGGCCGGGCACCGGGCAGCGACCACAGCGGTTCCGTGCTCCGGGCGGCGTCGAGCGCCTGCGGCACCCACCGGGTGAGCCATCCGCTCATGACCTGCTTGTTGTACTCGGCGAACTCCCGGTCCTGGGTCAGCGGCGCGAAGCAGGCCATGGTCCACGCCAGGTCACGCTGGGCGAAGTCGTACTCGCCCGCGCCCATCACCGTCGGGGTCACGTAGTCGCCGTTGCCCGCCGCGGCCTGCATCACCAGCCCCGACCGGAAGAGCTCGCCCACGAGCGGCTCGAACACGATGTTCGTCGCGAAGATCGATTCCCCCCAGTCGTCGTCCACCGCGGTGAGCGCCTCACACAGCGCCCGGGCGCCCTGCCACTCGGCGTCGGAGTTCCACGCTTCGAGGTGGGCGGTGCCGTCGAAGCCCTCGATCTCCTCGGTGAGGGTGAGGTTGTAGAGCGCGAGGTCCTGCGCGAAGCGAATCTTGTGCTCGCTGTTCACGGCCATCGCCGTGTTGTGCATGTTCGTCGGGCCGGAACGGTTGCAGGCCGCGAACACGTACAGGCCGAGGATGTGCTCGATGTGCATCCAGGCGCCGACGTTGCGCTCGACGAAACGCACCCAGTTCTCGGTCCAGCCGTCGAAGGCCTCGTTCTGCCGGGCGTTCTCGATGTTCTGGTTCAGCTGCCGCACGACGTTGGCGTTATACCGGTACATCGTGAGTTCCCACTCCTCGTTGGGATCACGGAACTCGTGCCAGCCGTGGGCCGGCCAGTTCTGTACCGGCTTGCCGCCGGACCCGGGGCCACGCACGGGCTCGGGGTCGTCGACGCCCCAGGCCTTGAGCTTGGTCCAGGTCAGCGGGTAGCCGTTCGAGCCGTCGGCGAAGCCGTAGATCCAGCCCTGGGTCAGGTAGTGGCGGGGGTCCGGCTGGACCTCGACGGTGACGTCCTCGTAGTGGGTCTGCTTGCGCTTCGCGGGCTTGAAGTAGTTGTAGCGGCGGGCCCCCGGACCGGAGTCGGGGAACTCCTTCGCCCCGGCCTCGGCGTCGGTGAACACCGGCTTCGGAACACTGCGCTCCGACGGGGCGGTGGTGGTCGGTGGACGTTCGGCGGTCGTCATCGGTGTCCCTTCCTCCGGGCCGGACCCCCCAAGCGGTCACGCGTACCGCGTCAACGATATGTGCTCAACATCACTCGATGGCTGCACAAGCTGCACGGCCGGGTCACGCGTCGAAGCGGACGACCTCGCGGGTCCGGCGGCGCGGGATCGAGAAGGGGTTGTCCCAGGTCGAGTCGTCGACCCGCCCGACGGGGTGCGAGTCGGTCACCACCAGGTAGGCGTCGCCGGTGTCGAAGATCGCCAGCACGGTGGCGGGGTCGGAGACCCGTCGGGAAGGCGCGGACGCCGGTGCCGACGACCGGCGGCGACCGGTCGTGGCCGTCAGGAGCCCGGACAGGTGCTCCCCGACGACCGCGGTCCACTCCTCGACGCCCTGGGCGAACCGCAGCGACCGGACCCGGTCCGCGGGGCCGACCACCGGAGCCTCGGCGAGATCCGCGAGCTCGACCCAGCGGGCCTCGGCCTGATCGGGCTCCACGCCGGGCACGAAGAAAGCCGTCATCGCCTCACGGTAGTGCGAGCCGACCCGGGTGGGTGGCTACCGCGGCTCCGCGACGATCTGGGGCCGTGGCCAGGGCCCACGACAGGACAGGTCGTCGTGCCGCAGCTGCGCGAGGCGTTCGTCGAGCCAGCGCGGTCCGACGACCTCGAGAGCCGACCACGCGGTCGGTCCCCATGCCAGCCCGGCGAGGTCGGTGGTGGCGGCCGCGAGCCGGTCGCGGTGCTGCGGGAACAGTCTCGAGTCGGCCAGCGCCGTCAACGTCCCGGGCTCCACCGGGGTCTCTCCGTCGTCGGGAGACGTCCGGCACGTCGCGCCGACGTAGGCGTGCACGTGGGGGCGCAGGCCGTTCACCCGTGGCACGCGTTCCTCGACGATGTGGGTGATCCGGAGCCGGACGTCGGCCTCGGAACCCGTGAGCTCGCCGACCCCGGCCTGGATGGCACGGGCGGTCTCACGCGCCTGCTCGATGTGGATCTTCCGCAGCACGGCCAGCTCGGCGGCGCGTCCCGTCGATTCGAGCATCGTCATGTAGACGGCGAGCGACAACGGCATCGAGACGGTGACGTCGACGGCGTCGTCCGGCGGGAAGCCGGTGACCAGGTCGAACAGCGGGGCGGGATCGAGCCGAGGGCCGGACATCGACGCCACCGCAACCACCCCCTGGCGCCTCTCCCCGGCGCGAATGCCCAGCGTACGGCGACCGGCACGGGCCCGCTGGTTCAGCGGGGAGGACGCCCGGCGCGGCTCAGGTCCCGGCGAGGTCGCGGGCCGGTCGGCGGGCCGCCGATGCCGCGACGAGTGCTGCGCCCAGGCCGAGGGCGACGGTGATGAGGGCGCCCCCGTACCCGTCCTCGAGGGCGGCGAGATCGAGGAGCCCGGACACGACCGCGACGACGGCGAGCACCGTGATCCCGGCCGCGAGCGGGCCGCGGCGCCGCGTGACCGCCAAAGTGACCGCGGCGAGGAGCAGGAACGCCGCCTCCGGGGCGAAGTCCTGTCGGACGACGAGCGCCAGTGGGGTGACCGCCGCCAGCACGACGACTGCGCCCGCGAGCAGCGACCACGGCCGCGCCACGGTGGGCAGAGGCGTGGCGCGGGGGTAGCCGAGCAGGAGCAGCGCGACCGTGCTCAGCTCGATCAGCGAGCTCGCGAGCGAGATGAGCGCGAACGAGCCGTCCCCCTCGACGACGATGCTGACGGCGCCGACCACGGACGGCGTGCAGGCAGCGGCCGCGAGCAGGAGCGTGGACCGTCGCCGCTGGGAGGTCAGGGCGGTCCAGGCCGGCAACCAGCAGAGCCGCAGGACCAACGAGAGGGTGGCCCACCAGCCACCCGCGCCGAGCGGGTGCAGGAGCGAGTCGGTGACCACCGCGGCCTCCGGTGGCCCGACGAGGGTCGCCACCACCTGCCAGAGCACGGTGGTCGCGGCGCCGGCGGCGTTGAGCAGCACGGCGATGCCGGCGGCGGCGCGGATCGTGTCGCCGACCGCACGTGGTCCGGACGGGGCGGCGTGCCCGCCCACCCGGGTGCGTACCGCGAGCCCGGCCACCGCCGCGGTCTCGCTCCACCCGGGCCAGCCGTACTCGGCGTCGAGGTCCGCGCTGTCCCGGTCGGCGCGGCACTCCAGGAAGACGTCGACCATCTCCCGCTCGCGCTCGGCGCGGTACCACGCGGGCAGGACGCGCAGCAGGCGGCGGTAGCGCTGCTCGAGGCGGGTCATGCGGTGCTCCCTCCGGTCTCCGGGCGGGGTCGTCGTGCGCGGACGCGGTCCAGGGCGACGCGGGCCGAGGCCTCGCGTCGCGAGCCCTCGGTGACCAGCTCGGACAGCCCGGCGTCGGTGATCCGGTAGTAGCGACGGAGCCGGCCCTGGTGGATCTCCTCGCGGTCGGGCTCGATGAGGCCGTCGGCGACCAGCCGGTCCAGCGCCCCGTAGAGCGTCCCCACCCGCAGTCGGACCTGCCCCTCGGAGAGCTCCTCGGCCGCGCGGACGATGCCGTAGCCGTGCATCGGCTCGTCCGCGAGCGCGGTCAGCACCAGGAACGTCTGCTCGGACATCGATCGTCGTGCCACACCCCGATATATATCGCAGAACGATGCATCATGTCGACCATGGTGTGGCCATCGGCGCGAGCTCCCGGAAGTCGCGGGCAGGCCATGTCGAACGGGGCCCGGCCCGTTCGTGGGTTGGGTGAGAGACCGGCAACGGGTCGGTCGCCCATCCCGCGGAGGACACCATGACCGCCACCTACACCTTCGACGTCTTCTCCAGCCTCGACGGTTACGGCTCCTACGGGGGCGACGGCGACTGGGGCGGCTACTGGGGCAAGCAGGGCCCCGAACTCCTCGAGCACCGCCTGCGCTCGTTCGACGCCGAGCACCGGATGGTCTTCGGGGCGACCACGTTCCGGCAGTTCGTCGAGATGCTGGCCTCGAGCTCCGAGGGCGACGACGTGCGCGACCCCTGGGTGACCCGGATGCGGGCCATGCCGGCGACGGTGGTGTCCTCGACGCTGGACGGGCCCCTCGACTGGCCGGACGCGACCGTCGCGCAGGGCGACGCCGTCGACGTCGTCGGCCGGCTCAAGCAGGAGTCCGACGTGCCGCTGCGCTCGCACGGCAGCCTGTCGCTGAACTGGGCGCTCATGGCGGCCGGTCTGGTCGACCGCGTCCAGGTGACGATCTTCCCGGTGATCACGGGGAGGACCGGCACCGTCCCGGTCCTCGGCGGTGCCGCCGACTTCGACCTCGAGCTGCTGGAGCACCGCACCCTCGACGGCGACATCCAGGAGCTGATCTATCGGCCCACCCTGCACGTCAGTGGAACAGGGACGGGGGCCTGACCGGGAGAGCGACGGTCCTCATGCCCGCACGACGACGGTGCCCGCCGCATGGTCGCCGACCCGCTGGCGCCGGCGGGAGCAGAGCATGACGATCAGGCCGAGCAGGCCCGCCATGAACGTGTCCACGACGAGCAGCAGCGCCCGGCCGAGGTACTGCCCGGTCGACGGGACTCCGCCGTCCACGCGACGGATCCGCAGGCCGAGCAGGCGCATGCCCAGGGTGCGACCGTCGCGGGACGGGACGGCGACGAAGGCGATCAGCCAGACCGCGACCGTGGCGATCACGGCGATCAGGGACGGCCAACCGCCGCCGTGGGCGACGAGCCGCGGGGTCTCGGCGAACCCGCCGTGGAGCTGTTCGAATCCCGCGCCGGGCGCGACGGCGTCCCCGACCAGGCCGATGACGGCCAGGACCAGACCGGCGAGGAAGAGGTCCAGCGGGTACTGGACGATGCGCCGGACGCTGACCCGCGTGGCGCCGAGCTCGAGGACCGCCCCGCTGCTGGTGTCGACCATGGGAGCAGCGTGCCCGTTTCCTCACGGTCGCGGCCGGGCCCGATGTACCGAGATCGGGGGAATCCGCCTCGATCGACCGGCCCGGGCGTCGACGTTGACGGTGTGAGACGTGCGCCCTATGTTCTGACACTCCAAAGCTCATAAATCGAGGATCCAGGAGCACTCGTGTACGACCCGGGGCTGATCCTCGCCGCCATCGACGACCACACCGTCGTCATCCTGCTGCTGTTCGGGGCCGCCCAGATCCTGCAGGACGTCGCCATGGTCACCGCCGTCCTGATGACACGTCGCGAGGGCTGGATCTCCATCCCGCTGCCGTGCACGTTCCTCTGGCTCGCGCACGATCTCGGCGTCGTCGTGCGCTTCGACCTCTGGTTCGGCACCTACGACCACTGGTTCCTGAAGCTGTTCTGGGTCGGCCTCGTGGTGGCGTTCCTCTTGGAGCTGGTCTTCCTGGCGCAGGCCTCACGGGTGGGGCGCAAGGAGTACCTGCCGGGCGGGACCCAGGCGCAGTGGAACGCCTTGCTGGTGGGCGGCGCGGTGATGGTCGTGCTCGCGTGGGAGTACCAGAAGACGATCTGGGACGACCCGCTCTACCAGGCGCTCGCGGCGACGACGCTGTACGTCATCCCCCTGTTCGCCGTCCCGCTCGTGCTGCGTCGGCGCTCCGCGGTCGCGCAGTCCCCGGTGATCTACGGGTCGTTCGCGCTCATGATCCCGCTGTGGTGGGCCGCGACCGCCGGCTTCTACGGGCAGGGCTTCCGGTCGTGGCAGTACCTGGTGACCGGTGTGGTGGCTTTCGTGGCGCTGGCCGGACTGACGATCTGGGTCCGCCGTCTGCGCGCGGCCGGCCGGCACGGGGATCCCCAGCTCCCCGATCGGACTCTCGTCGCCGCTGATCAGCGGGCGTAGCGCTCCCGGGCCCGCTCCCGCGCCTTGTTCGCCTCGACCTCGCGGTCCTTCGGCGGAGCGGTGGTGACCAGCTCGTCGAGCAACGTGCGGGTGCTCGTCGTGATCTCGGCGACGGCCCGGGCGAAGGCGTCCTCGTTGGCCTTCGAGGGGCGCGCCGCTCCGCTGATCTTGCGCACGAACTGCAGGGCGGCCTCGTGCACCTCGTCCTCGGTGGCCGGAGGCTCGAAGTTGTGCAGGACCCGGATGTTGCGGCACATCCTGCGATCGTGCCGCACCGAGCACGGGCCGGGTAGCCGCTCGAACCGAGCGCGCCGAGGGGTGGTCAACAGCCGTGGCGTGTGGCAGGAACAAGAACTGTGGGTGACGAGCCGTGGCTGGGCGTAGGCGTGCGTGACGCGCTCGGGCTCGTCGTCGGACCCGACCAGGAGGCTGAGCCGCTCTGCGCGATGGTCGGTCTGGCCCTGCGTCGCAACCCGAGGCGGGCTCACCTGCCCGTGTCGCTGGTGCTGGGCAAGCTCGTCCCCGTCGAGCCGGACCGGGTCCGTGCGGTGGCCGACCGCCTCGCTCGACGGGTGCGGGACCGTCTCGACTCCTCGTCGAGCGCGTCGAGCAGCCCCGTCGTCGTCGGGTACGCCGAGAACGCCACGGGGCTGTGCCATCTCGTCGCGGACGCGCTGGACGCCGACTACGTGGTGCACACGACGCGCCGGACCGTGGCCGGCGCCGCGGTTCTCGCGACCTTCGACGAGGTGCACAGCCACGCCCCGCACCACTTCCTCGTCCCCGACGACCCCGGTCGCTGGACTCCCGATCGGCCGTTGGTCCTGGTCGACGACGAGCTCTCGACGGGGCGCACCGTGGCGGCCACGGTGCGCTCGCTGCATCACCGACTGCCCCGTCACCGCTATGTCGTGGCGACGCTGGCCGATCTCCGCGATCAGGACGACACCGAGATTCCCCGTGTTGCCCGCGAACTGGGGGTGTGCATCGACGTCGTCGCCCTCACGCGGGCGACGCTGACCTCGCCGGCGGCCGTCCTCGAGCGGGCCGCCCGTGAGCTCGCGGACGGGCCCGACGCGGTTGCCCGGCCGAGCGGCGGTCGTCGGCACGGGGATGTCACCAGCGTCCGGCTACGTCTCGGCGACGCGGCGGAGAGTGCGAGACACGGCCTCGATCGCGCCGGACGGGCCCTCGTGGACCGCGCCGTCCCGTCCGCGGCGACGGCGTTGTGCGAAGCCCTGCCACCAGAGCCGGGACGGGTGTTGGTGCTGGGCTGCGAAGAGCTCCACTATCTCCCGGTCCGGCTCGGCGAAGCCCTTGCGGCCCGTGGCCTGGACGTCCGGGTGGGCGCCACGAGCCGCTCCCCGGTGGTTGCCCGGGACCTGCCCGGCTATCCCGTGCGTTCGGGGCTGGGCTTCGCCGCACACGACACCGCGACCGGCGCGGCGGCGGAGCGGTTCGTCTACAACCTCGGGGCGCCCGGCGCGGGGTTCTACGACACCGTGGTGCTGATCATCGACTCGGCCGCGGACACCGCGAGCCTCCGCGATGCCGACGGGCTCCTGGCCCGGCTGAGCACCGTCGCCGGACGGACGCTCGTGGCCGTCGCGCCCTGCCGCGAACCCAGACCGGTACGCGCCGCACACCCGGACGCGGCCGGTGCGCCGGTGCGCCGCGGCCCGGAATTCGGCAGCTTCGCGCCCGACGAGGTGGGCTGGTTGCTCAGTGACGTCTCCCAGCACCCACTGGAGACCCCGACCGCGGCGCGGGAGGCGGCCCTCGGCCGGGGAGCCATCCACTACTCGGACAGCCTTCCCGAGGAACGACCGCCGAGTCCGGACTACGCCGAGCTGGTCGAACGGACCCTCGAACGGACGGCGGCCGCGACCGCGGCAGCGGTGGGTCTGCTCGCCGACCGGCTGCTCGCCCGTCACGACGGGGCGCCGGTCCTGGTGTCGCTGGCGCGGGCGGGCACCCCCGTCGGGGCGCTGGTCCGCCGCTGGGCCCGCACCGTGCGCGGCGTGGTCCTGCCGCACTACGCCATCAGCGTCGTGCGCGGGCGCGGACTGGACCGGGCGGCGCTCGAGGCGTTGACCGCAGCGCACGACCCCGCCTCGTTGGCTTTCGTGGACGGGTGGACCGGATCGGGCGGGATCCTCCGCGAGGTGAGCGCGGACCTCGTGCGCCATGCGCTCCGGACCGATCGGGCGCTCGACCCGACCGTGGCCGTCCTGGCCGACCCCGCCCACGTCACACCGCTGCACGGGACCCGGGAGGACCTCCTCGTGCCGCACGCATGCCTGAACGCCACGGTCTCCGGTCTGGTGTCCCGCACCGTCGCCCGCGCCGACCTGATCGCGCCGGGCGCCTACCACGGGGCGAAGTTCTACGCCGAGCTCAGCGGGACCGACCGCACCGCCCGGTTCCTCGACGCGGTCAGCGCGTGGTTCCCGGGGGACCCGACGGCCCCGGGCGAGGGCCCCGTCGGCGACGAACGGGGCGTCCGCTACCTCGCCGCGTTCGCGCGCTCCTTCGGGCTCGACGGAGAGCAGCGGGTGCGGGCCGGGTGCGGCGAGACCCTCCGGGCGTTGCTGCGACGTGACCCCGCCGCGGTCTACCTGGCTCCCGACGCCGGTGGCGAGCTGGACCCGGTCCGACAGCTGTGCGTGGAACGCGACGTCCCGGTCCGGACCCTGCCCGGCCGGCTCGCCGGAATCCCGTCGCCGTACCGCTGCCTCGCTGTCCTCCGTCCTCCCACCTCGCGGCGCACCCACAGGGCATCGGCGCCCGGACCGCGATGACGACGCTCGTCGCCACCGACCTGGACCGCACCGTGGTGCACTCCGCCCGCGTCGCCGGCCCTGCCCGGCCGCGCGAACTCGTCTGTCTCGAGCGCCGTGGCTCTGTGGCGACGGCGTCGTTGCTCCGCTCGACCGCGGCGACCCTGGGCGAACTCGCCCGCCGGGTCGTCTGGGTTCCCGCCACCACCCGATCCGTCGCGGAGTACCGGCGGCTGGACCTGGCCGGGCGGCTCGGGCTCGTCCCGCGCCATGCCGTGTGCGCGAACGGCGGGGTGCTGCTCGTCGACGGCGTCCGCGACCCGGCGTGGGCAGCTCGGATCGAGGTCCTGCTCGCCGGGGTGGCCCCGCCGGTCGAGATCGCCGACCTGGTCACCCGGCACCTCGACCGCCTCTCCTCGGACACCGACGTCCCGCCGCGCGTCGTCGACGGAGTCCTGGTCGTCGCTCGTGCCCGACCGGCCGTCGGCCTCGACGAGCTGAGCGCGGAGTGCGCCGCGCGCGGGTGGCGGACCGTCGTGCACGGCGACAAGGTGCACCTCCTGCCCGCGGCCCTGGGCAAGTGCGCCGCGGTGGAGGAGGTCCGACGCCGGGTCGGGGCGACCCACCTGCTCGCCGCGGGCGACTCTCCCCTCGACGCGGAGATGCTGGCCGCGGCGGACGCCGGCATCCATCCGTCCGACGGGCGCCTGTACGCGGACGGATGGGCGGCGGACCACGTCGTCACGACCACCGGCACCGGGGTGCGGGCGGGACACGAGATCGTCCGCTGGCTGCTCGCGCGGGCGGTGCGCTGAGCACCCGGGCCGATCCTGGGCACGGCGGGCCCGGGATCAGAAGGTGGCGATCGGGTTGACGGGGCTGCCGGACGTGCCGGCGAAGCGGATCGGTGCGACGGCGAGGTGGAAGTCCCACTGGCCGAGCTCGTCGGCCGTCGTCGCGCACTCCTCGAGGTCGCAGTTGTCGAGCAGCCACAGACCCATCGCGACGAGGCCCACGGCATGGACCGGCATGAGCACGTCGCCGTATCCCGACGGCTGGACGTCCTGCGGGGTGTCGGCGCCGATCAGGGCGACCTCGCGTTCGTGCAACCACGGCAGGCAGGACGCGTGCCAGCCGGCCTGGGCGAGACCGATCGGCTCACCGGTCTCGTGCCGGGCGCGCCCGTATCCGGTCCGGAGCAGGACCGCGTCGCCGGGCCGGACGACGACGCCCTGGCGGCGCTCGGCCTCCTCGAGGTCGTCGGGGAGGACACCCTCGCCCGGCTCCAACCAGGGCACGCCGCGGACCTTCGCGATGTCCAGCAGCACGCCGCGACTGACGATCCCGTGCGCGGCGGCCGTGACCGCGGCCCACGCCGTGCCGGCGTCGGCCTCGACCAACGAGTGCGAGCGCCCGTTGTACATCGTGCCGTCCCAGAAGAGGTGGGACGGCGCGTCGACGTGGGTGATCGTGTTGCCGTGGAACGTGATGCCGAGCCGTTCGGACGAGAAGCCCCAGCGCCGGTCGTCGTGGAAGCGCCCCGGCATGTTCTCGGCACCGGGCATGTCGGCGGCGCACGGGCACGCCGTCGTCGACCGCTCCATGTCGCGCGGAACGGCGACCTCCCATGCACACGACACGTTCCGGCCGTGGCGGACGGCGCGGGCGGCCGCCAGCCGGACGTCGTCGGTGATGTGGTTCAGGGTGCCGAGCTCGTCGTCGTCACCCCAGCGTCCCCAGTTGGACAGCGTGTCGAAGTACCCGAGCACGTCGTCCTGGGTGGTCATCGGCCGACACTAGATCCTCGGACGCGTACAGGGTTCTCGTCACGGCCGGGAGACAGCAAGATGCTTCGGGGCACGACGCAGTGAGGAGACCGATGACGGGATCAGGGTCGATCACCGGGCGCGGGATGACGATGAGCGACATGCTCGCCCGCAGCGCACGACGCGGGCCGGAGGACACCGCGTTCGTCGATGCCCGCTCGCGACGGACCTACCGGGAGGTCGACGAGCGGGTGACCCGGCTGGGCAACGTCCTGTCGGCCCGCGGTGTCGAGGCGGGTGACCGGGTGGCGGTGCTGGGGCGCAACAGCACCGACGTCGTGGAAGCCTGGCTCGCCGCGCTGCGGGTCGGCGCCATCGCGGTGCCGGTGAACTTCCGGATGGTCGCCGACGAGATCGCCTACGTCCTCGCCGACAGCGGTGCCACCGTCGTGCTCCGCGACGAGGAGTTCACCGACGTCGTCGACGAGGCCCGTCGCGCCGCCCCCGGGGCGGCCGTCGTCATGACCCTGGGTGATGACGACGTCGAGGCGTCCGGGGTGTACCGCGAGCAGCCGGTGAGCGACGACGCGGCGGCGTTCATCATGTACACCTCGGGGACGACCGGGTTCCCCAAGGGAGCGGTGCTGTCCCATCGCAACCTCTACCTGCACGCCTTCAGTTCGATGGCGACGCTGGGGCTCGAGGGCGACGACCGCGTGTGGATGTCCGCGGCGCCGCTGTTCCACATCGCCGGGCTGTCGGGGATGCTGCCGGCGTTGATCACCGGCGGCACCGTCGTGATCCCGCCGTCGGGGAGCTTCGACCCGACGGCGACCGTGCGGACCCTCGTCGAGGAGGGCGTCACCTCGTGCTTCATGGTGCCGGCGCAGTGGCAGGCGATCTGCGCCGTGCCCGATCTCGCCGGGCAGGACCTGTCCCGGTTGCGCCGGATCTCGTGGGGTGCGGCCCCGGCCTCCACCACGCTCCTGAAGACGATGATCGCCGCGTTCCCGCAGGCCGAGGTCTGCACGGCCTTCGGGCAGACCGAGTGCAGCCCGGTGACCACCTACCTGCGCGGCGAGGACTCGATCCGCAAGATCGGCTCGATCGGGACCCCGATGATCGGGGTCGAGGTCCGCGTCGTCGACGAGGAGATGAACGACGTCCCGCGCGGAACGGTCGGCGAGATCGTCTATCGCAGTCCCATGGTGATGACCGAGTACTGGAACAAGCCCGAGGAGACCGCCGAGGCGTTCCGCGGCGGGTGGTTCCACTCGGGCGACCTGGTCCGTGAGGACGACGACGGGTACCTGTACGTGGTCGACCGGGTGAAGGACATGATCATCTCGGGTGGCGAGAACATCTACTGCGCCGAGGTCGAGAACGTGCTGTCCGGGCACCCCAAGATCGTCGAGGTGGCGCTGATCGGTGTGCCCGACGACCGGTGGGGCGAGACCCCGCTGGCGGTCGTCGTCGCGCGGGACCCGGATGACGCGCCGACCGACGCCGAGGTCGAGGCCTTCGCGCGCGAGCACCTGGCGGCCTACAAGCGCCCTCGGCACGTGCGGCACGTGGACGCGCTGCCGCGGAATCCCGGTGGCAAGGTCGTCAAGAAGACGCTGCGGGAGCAGTTCGCCCAGGCCGCCGATCAACATCGGTGACCGGCGCCCGCCGACGGTCGTCGGGGTCCCGTACTGGCGCAGCGACGGACCGTCCACGACGAGCCACGCCGCCACCTGCCCGGACCGACCCCACGAGCCAGTCCGCGACCCGGAGCCCGTCATGTCCCGGCCGTCCGCGGCATCTGTGTCCACGCACGGATCGCGTTGACGAGCTCGGCCGAGTCGGTCGGGTCGGTGAGCGATCGGCCGGTCGACGTCTCGATCCTGCGGAGGCGGTAGCGGACGGTGTTGGGGTGGCAGAACATGACCTTGCCCGTCTCCTGGGCCGAGCCGCCGGAGTCGATCCACGCCTCCAAGGTCTGCAACAGCGTGTTCCGGTCGTCGGCGGGGAGCTCGAGGAGCTCGCCGAGGACCTCCTGCGCGGCGCCGAGCGCGGCCTGGGGCGCGGCGGCCAGCAGGACGTTGAGCGGCCGTTCGTGGAACTGCTCCACGCCCTGGCTCCCCTGGCAGCCCTCCAGGGCGAGCCGGGCGAGACTCAGGGCCCAGGCGGCCTGACGCAGCTCCATGAACACCGGGCTGACTCCGCCGGACCCGGAGGCGTTCCGGCGGAGGATCGTGAGCGCGGACTCCGCGCGGGACCGGTCGCCGAGGGCGACGATCCCGAGGCAGCTCTCGGCCTCGAGGCGCCACACCGAGCTCATCTCCGCGACGGAGAGGGCCTGTTCGATCCTCGGCATCGGGTCGTGACCCAACCGGGCACGGGCCACCACGACGAGGAACGCCCCGACGAGGGGTAGCTGCAGCGCCTGGGCGACCTCCCAGAGCATTCCCGGGGTGGACTGTCCTGCGAGCACCGCCTCGACGAGGACGGCGCGCTCGCGTTCCTGGGTCCGGGCGAGGAGGCGGGCTTCGTCGCGGTAGGCGGCGATGCCGGCGTCGCAGTAGGCGTTCTGCAGTTCGAAGACGGTGTGCGCGAGGTCGACCAGCACGGCGTCGGGGACGTCGGCGCACTCCCGCGCGACCGCCAGCATCCGCGACCAGATCTCCGCGAACCCGACGCGGTAGGCGCTGAGCACGTCCACGAGGGGGGTGCCCTGTGCCGCGCGGGCGCGGCCGGTGGTCCGCACGGCGCGCAGGTCGGCGTCCGTGCCCGTCCCGGACAGACCGGCGACGATGAAGTCGACATTGTTCGTGACCGAGGCGCGCAGGTCCTCGGCCGGGACGACATCGTCGCGGCCGTAGACCGGGATCTCGTCGTGGATCCGGTCGATCACGGATGCCAGCAGATCGGGCATCCGTCCTCGGACGCCCTCGACCACCCGCGCGACGGCGGCCTCGCTGCCCGTCGGTGCCGCCTGTCCCATCGCGACACCTTAGGAGGCACGGGTCGCGCCGCGGCGACATCTCCGAGGATCTGCTTGTTCCCGGTGACACCGTGCTTGGTCCCATGACCAATGACGTGGGACGTGACATGCGACATCGTCTCGGCCGACGGGGAGAGGTGGCACACGATGAACCTGGCAGCACATCTGGTCGACCAGGCGCGCGACCGAGGCGGGGCGGCTGCTCTGCTGGTCGGCGACGAGACGATCACGTACGACGAGTTGTCCGAACGAGCTGCGGCGGTGGCTGCGCGGTTGCGCGCCCACGGGCTCGCGCCCGGCGACCGGGTGGGCCTCGTGTCCGCCAACGTGCCGGCGTTCCCGGTCGCGTTCTACGGCGCGTTGATGGCCGGATGCGCGGTGGTGCCGATGAATCCGCTGCTCACCGGTCGGGAGATCGACTACTACCTGGAGGACTCCTCCGCGCGGGCGGTCGTGGCCGCCGAGAGTGTCGCGGGAGCGGCCCGCGAGACCGCCGGGGCCCGCGACCTGCCGGTGGTCGAGCTCGCCGACTCCGGGCAGCTCGACGACTCCGGACAGCCCGCGGAGGAAGGTCCGTCGGTCGCCGAGCGCACCGACGACGATCTCGCGGTCGTGCTGTACACCTCCGGCACCACGGGGCAGCCGAAGGGCGCGATGCTCACGCACGCGAACCTGACCAGCAACGCCCGCACGGCGGCCGAGACCCTGATCCGGGCCACCCCCGATGACGTGATCATGGGGTGCCTGCCGCTGTTCCACGTGTTCGGCCTGACCTGCGGCCTGAACGCGGCCGTGCTCTCCGGGGCCTCGCTGGCGCTGCTCCCGCGGTTCGATGCCGGGCGCGCGCTCCAGACGATCTCGTGGCACCGCGTGACGGTCTTCGAGGGCGTGCCGACGATGTACTCGGCGATGATGGGCGTCCCGGACGCCGGGTCCCACGACACCTCCAGCCTGCGCACCTGCCTCTCCGGCGGCGCGGCGATGCCGGGCGAGGTCCTGCGCGGCTTCGAGGAGACGTTCGGGTGCGCGATCCTCGAGGGCTACGGGCTGTCGGAGACGTCCCCGATCGTCTCGTTCAACCAGCCGGACCAGGAGCGCAGGGTCGGCTCGATCGGGACACCTGTCCGCGGGGTCGAGGTCCGGGTGGTCGGCGAGGACGGTGCCGATGTCGCCCCGGGGGAGGTGGGGGAGATCGCGGTCCGGGGCGAGTGCCTCATGGCCGGCTATCTCGACCGGCCCGAGGCCACGGCGGAGTCGATCCCGGACGGGTGGTTCCGCACCGGTGACCTCGCCCGCGCCGATGACGACGGCTACCTGTTCATCGTCGACCGCAAGAAGCAGCTGATCATCCGCGGTGGGTACAACGTCTACCCGCGCGAGATCGAGGAGGTGCTCTACGAGCACCCGGCCATCGCCGAGGCGGCCGTCATCGGGCTGAAGCACCCGTCGCTGGGCGAGGAGGTCGGGGCGGCGGTCGCGATCGCCCCGGACGCGGAGTTCGATCCCGACGCGATCCGGGCGTTCTGCAAGGAACGGGTGGCCCCGTACAAGTACCCGCGCCACATCTGGCAGGTGGACGAGCTGCCCAAGGGCCCGACGGGCAAGATCCAGCACCGCGACGTCGTCGTTCCCGACGACGTGGTGGTCGGCTGATGGCCGACCACGACGACGACGTCGAGGCGGGAGCCCCCCTCGACCTCCTGCTCGCCGAAGCCACGCGGGGCGGATGGCGCTCGATGCTGCCGCGGGCCTCGACGGTGCGGTTCGCGGCGGCCCTGGCCCGTCGACCGGAGACGGTCGTGCGACGTGGTCGCGGCCTCGTCGCCGAGCTCGGCCGGATCGTCGTCGGGACCTCGACGACCGAGCCCGAGGCGCGCGATCGACGGTTCTCGGACGACGCGTGGAGCGGCAACCCGGTGCTGCGACGGGCGATGCAGACCCATCTCGCCGTCGGGCACGCCGCCGAGGCACTGGTCGAGGACGTCGAGCTCCCCGAGGCCGACGCGCAGCGCGTGTCGCTGTCGGTGTCCAACGCCGTCGACGCGCTCGCGCCGAGCAACAACCCGCTGCTCAACCCGCGGGCGCTCAAGGCGGTGATCGACACCGGTGGCGCCAACATGGTCACGGGCGTCCGGAACCTCGTCCGGGACGTCGCCACCGCGCCCAGGGTGCCGCGCATGGTGGAACCGGACGCCTTCGACGTCGGGCGGGACCTGGCCGCGAGCCCGGGCGTGGTCGTCCTGCGGACACCGGTGTTCGAGCTGATCCGCTACGTCCCCACGACCGACGAGGTGCGGGAGGCTCCGCTCGTGGTCGTTCCCCCGACGATCAACAAGTACTACGTGGTGGACCTCGCCCCGGGACGCAGCCTGGTCGAGTACCTGGTCGGGGAGGGCCACCAGGTCTTCATGATCTCCTGGCGGAACCCGGACGTCCGGCACGCCTCGTGGGGCTTCGACACCTACGGCGCGGCGATCGTCGAGGCCCTGGACGCCGCGCGGGAGGCCGCCGGTTCGACGCGGACGTCGATGCTGGGCCTGTGCTCCGGGGGCATCCTGAGCGCGATGGTCCTCGCCCATCTGGCCGCCGTGGGGGAGCAGGACCGGATCGCGGCCGCGGCCTTCTCGGTGGCGGTGCTCGACCATGCCGACGGCGGGCTTCCCGGTGCGCTCCTGACCCCCGCCGCCGCGGAAGCCGCGATCCGCGCATCGGCGGTCCACGGCTACCTCGACGGCAGGTCTCTCGCCGAGGTGTTCGCCTGGCTGCGGCCGAACGACCTCATCTGGAACTACTGGGTCGAGAACTACCTGCTGGGGCGTTCGCCGAAGCCGTTCGACGTGCTGTTCTGGAACGCCGACACGACCCGGATGCCGGCCGGTCTGCATCGCGACTTCATCCGTCTCGCCCAGCGCAACGCGCTCGTCGAGGGGGGAGCCGACATGCTCGGCACCCCGGTGGACCTGTCCGTGGTCGGCGTGGACGCCTACGTCACCGCCGGATCCACCGACCACCTGTGCCCGTGGCAGGGGTGTTACGCGACGAGCCGCCTGCTGGGCGGCAAGGTCAGGTTCGTGCTGTCGTCGGGCGGGCACATCGCCTCGATCGTCAACCCGCCCGGGAACACCCGCACGCACTTCCGCGTCGGGGACCACACGCCGGGCGACCCCGAGGGGTGGTCGGCCGCCGCCGAACGCGTGGAGGGCTCGTGGTGGCCGGACCTCAGCGCCTGGCTCGGCGAGCGCAGCGGGGCCGAGGTCCCCGCCCCCGACGTCCGGGACGGCGTGGCGCACCCGGTGCTCGGTGAGGCGCCCGGCAGCTACGTCCGCGCCACGTGAACCCGTCAGCCGGACAGGACCCGGGCTCCGGATTCGACACGGATGATCAGACGTCGGTACATGGCCGCTTCGGGTACCGGTTCGCGCTCACCCGCCGCCCGGGCGAACCCGGGCGGCCGCCGCTGCTGCTGTGCTCCGGGATCGGGTCGCCGCACGCGTTGTTCGACCCCCTGGTCGCCGAGCTCGCCCCGGACCGGCCGCTCGTCCGATTCGACCCTCCGGGGGTCGGTGCCTCCCCGCCGAGCCGGTGGCCGTACCGGTACGGCGTGCTCGCGCGGCTCCTCGCGGATGCGCTGCGCGAGCTCGGGCACGAGCGGTTCGACGTCCTCGGCATCTCCTGGGGCGGCGGGCTCGCCCAACAGCTCGCCTTCCAGTACCCGGGTCGATGCCGCCGGGTGGTGCTCGTCGCGACCGGGACCGGGACCCTCATGGTGCCCGCGCGACCTCGGGTCCTGGGCCGGATGCTCACCCCGCGCCGGCACCGGGACCCCGGCTACGCCGTCCGGTTCGCCGGCGAGCTCTACGGCGGCAGGGCCCGGGTGGACCCGGAGGCCGCGATGTCGGCGCTGCATCGTGCGCCCGTCCCCACCACCGCGAAGGGGTACCTGCACCAGCTCGCGGCGATCGCCGGCTGGAGCAGCCTCCCGTTCCTGCCGCTGATACGGCAACCGACCCTGGTCCTGGCGGGAGACGACGACCCGATCATCCCGCCCGCCAACTCGGCGATCCTCGGAGCACTGCTGCCGCGAGCCGTGGTGCACCGTTACAGCGGGGGGCACCTGCACCTGCTCACCGATCCCGAGGACCTCGCGCCCGTCATCGACGCCTTCCTCGGGTCCGAGTCCGCCATCGAGAAAGACCCGCGGGAACGACCGTGTCGACCCTGCTGAGTGCGTTCAGGCGTCGGCCTTGGCCTTCCGACGCCACTGCGTGAGAGCGCGCTCGGTGTAGCCGTTCGGCTCGGTGCCGCCCGTGAAGACCAGCTCGAGGGCGGCCTGGAACGACGCGCTGCCCTTCAGGTCGGGTGCCATCGGCGGGTATCCGTCCTGGCCCTCGTTCTGCTCGTCGACGAGCGCGGCCATGCGCGCGAACGTGTCCCGCACCGTGTCGGCGTCGACGACGCCGTGCTCGAGCCAGTTCGCGATGAGCTGGCTGGAGATCCGCAGCGTCGCGCGGTCCTCCATCAGCCCGACCCCGTCGAGGTCTGGCACCGTCGAGCAGCCGATGCCCATCCCGACCCAGCGCACGACGTAGCCCAGGATCGACTGGGCGTTGGTCTCGAGCTCCCGGCGCACGTCGTCGTCGGACAGGGTGCCCGGGTCGGAGAGCGGGAGCTCCAGCAGGCGGCGGCGGTCGGCGGTGTCCCGCTTCGAGAGCTCCTCCTGGACGGCGTGCACGTCGGTGCGCAGGTAGTGCAGCGCGTGCAGCGTCGCCGCCGTGGGCGAGGGCACCCAGGCGGTGTTCGCGCCGGCCTTCGGGTGCCCGATCTTCTGCTCGAGCATCTCGGCCATCGCGGCGGGCTTGGCCCACATCCCCTTGCCGACCTGTGCGTGGTGCTCGAAGCCGGCCGCCAGCGCGACGTCGACGTTGCGGTCCTCGTAGGTCTGCAGCCAGACCGTCGATTTCATGTCGCCCTTGCGCAGCACCGGGCCGGCGGCGAAGCAGGTGTGGATCTCGTCGCCGGTGCGGTCGAGGAACCCGGTGTTGACGAAGATGACGCGGTTCGCGGCCGCGCCGATGCAGGCCGACAGGTTCACCGTCGTCCGCTTCTCCTCGTCCATGATGCCGATCTTCAGCGTGTTGGCCTCGAGGCCGAGGGCCTCCTCGACCGCCGCGAACAGCTCCACGGTCAGCGCGACCTCTGCCGGCCCGTGCTGCTTGGGCTTGACGACGTAGACGCTCCCGGCGCGGGAGTTCGTGTGCGGACCGAGCCCGCGCAGGTCGTACAGACCTGCGACGGCGCACACGAGCGCATCGAGCACGCCCTCGTTGGTCTCGGCGCCGTCCGCGGTGAGCACCGCGTTCGTCGTCATGTGGTGGCCGCAGGTGCGGACCAGCATCATCGAGCGGCCCGGCAGCGTCAGCGGCGTGCCGTCGGCAGCGGTGTACTCGCGGTCCGGGTTCACCCGCCGGGTGACGGTCTCGCCGCCCTTCGAGAACTCCGAGATCAGATCGCCGGTCATCAGCCCGAGCCACGTGCGGTAGGCGAGGGCCTTGTCCTCGCCGTCGACCGTCGCGACCGAGTCCTCGAGGTCGACGATCGTGGTCACCGCCGACTCGAGCACGATGTCGCTGACGTCCGCGTGGTGCTGCCGGCCCACCTGGGTGGACGGGTCGAGCACCAGGTCGAGGTGCAGGCCGTTCCGCACGAGCAGGACGTGGCCCTTGCCGTCGGCGTCCGGGGCGGTGAACCCGGCGAACGACGACGGGTCGGCGAGGCCGACCGGGCCGTCCGGCATGTCGGCCGCCAGCCCGTCGGTCGACGGGTCGTAGGCGGTGACGTCGGCGTGGCTGCCGCGTTCGAGCGGGAAGAGCTCGTCGAGCAGCTCGTCGGCGGCCGCGATGACCTGGGCGCCGCGCTGCTCGTCGTAGCCCTTCGCGAGCTCGTGGTCCTGGGGGAGTGCGTCCGTGCCGTAGAACGCGTCGAACAGCGAGCCCCAGCGTGCGTTCGCGGCGTTGAGCGAGAAGCGTGCGTTCGTGGACGGCACCACCAGCTGCGGGCCGGGGACCTCGGCGATCTCCGGGTCGACCCGGTCGACGTCGATCGTCGGGACGTTCGACGGTTCCGGCGCCAGGTAGCCGAGGTCGGTGAGCAGCTTCTCGTAGTCGTCACGGGAGCCCGCGCCGTGCCCCTGGTGCCAGGCGTCGATCTCGGCCTGGAGGTCGTCGCGCTCGGCCAGCGCCGTCGCGATCCGGGGCGCGAACCGCTCCTGGAGGCGGGCCAGGATCGACCAGAACTCCGGGCCGGAGAGCTCGACCTGCGCGAGCAGCTCGTCCTCGACGAACGCCCGCAGGTGCTCGTCGACCTGCAGTCCGGACCGCTCGGACACCTCGGACACTGACCAACCGCCTCTCTCGCCTGCTGGACCCACCGGTGGCAACCCTAAGTCGATCGCGCGGGTCGGCGCACTCGCGAGCGCACGCTGCCTGGTGACCACGGCGCGGACCCCGTGCCAGAGTGGCTCCGTGCTCGAAGCAGAGCAGGTCGCGCAGGCCTACGCCGGGTGGATCGCGCACGGCGAGCCCGAGTTCCAGGCCATGATGCGGCCCGATCTGCACGACCACGTCAGCGGCGGACGCGGCCCGCAGACCTGGGACATGGTCTGGGGCTGGATCGAGTCCAGCTTCGAGGAGCGCAGCGCCGAGCTCCACGGCTGGGGCAGGCTCGACGACGGGCGGATCGCGGTGTGGGTGACCCTGCACGGTCGGCACGTCGGCCGCGGGATGCCCTGGCTGGGGGACCGTGCCCCGAACGGCGCCCGGATCGCCTGGAAGCAGCTCCACGTCTTCGCCACCGACGGCGAGTACCTCACCGAGCACTGGGCGGTCCGCGACGACCTCGGCGTGATCGAAGCCGTGGACGCTGCAGGCGGCTGACGGGGCGCGCCGGGTCCCCGGTCATCCGCCCGCCATGTCGGCTTCCGTCATGCCGGCGGGGTGCCCGGCCGGCCACTGCACGAGCTCGATCCGGTAGCCGTCCGGATCGGTCAGCCAGGACGTCGGCAAGCCGGGTCCGGGCTCGACCGGCGGCTCGGCCGGGACGCCGCGGGCGGCGAGATCGGTGATCGTCGCGTCGAGGTCGTCGGTCTGGACGACGAGGTGGTTGACGGCGTCGGTGCCGGTCACGGGCCGGGCGGGGTCGTGGACGAGCTCGAGGCTGACGAATGGATCGTCGGGCAGCCGGAGCATGGTGAGGGTGCCGAAGGGGGTATCGGAGACGCGGCCGAGCTCGGCGTAGCCGAGGGCGGTGTAGAAGGCCAGCGAGCGGTCCAGATCGGTGACGCGGAGTCCGACGTGGAGCATGCGCATGCTCGGCAGCCTACGAGCGTATCGAGGTCGTCCTCCTGATTCGTCCTGCTCCGTCCGGCACGATGGTGCCGTGACCACCGCGCCCAACGCCGAGCAGCGCGCCCGGTGGAACGGTCCTTCGGGGACCGCCTGGACCGAGTACGCCGAGCACTTCGAGCGCGGGTACGCCGACTACGACGCGGCCTACCTGGCCGCCGTCGACGCGCGGGCCGAGGACCTGGTGCTCGACGTCGGCAGCGGACCCGGAGCCCTGGCTCTCCGGATCGCGACGACGGCCCGTCGCGTGGTCGGCGTCGACGTGTCGGCTCCGCTGGTCGACCTGGCACGTCGTCGCGCACAGGCGGCGGGACGCGACAATGCGATCTTCGTCGCGGCCGACGCGCAGGTCGACCCGCCGGACGAGGGCCCGTTCGACGTCGTCGTGAGCCATTTCGGGTCGATGTTCTTCGACGACTCCGTCGCAGCGTTCACCTCCCTGTGCCGTGCGCTGCGACCCGGGGGGCGGCTCGTGCTGCTCACCTGGCAGGGCCCGGAGCGCAATCCGTGGCAGGTCGAGGTGCTGCGTGCCCTGCACCCCGACCAGGAGGCGCCGATCCCCCCGACCGACGGACCCAGTCCCTTCGGGCTCAGCGACGCGGCCCGGGTCCGGAGTGTGCTGGGTGCCGCGGGCTTCGTCGACGTCGAGCTGGAGGACCTCCGCGCACCGCACTGGTCGGGGGCGGATCCCGACGATGCGGTGCGCTTCACGGTCACCCACAACGCGGCCGTGCTCGACGGCTACGACGAGGCCGCCCGCCGTCGCGCGCTCGACCGGCTCCGCGCGCTGTTCGAGGCCCATCACACCCGGGACGGGGTGCTGTTCGACTCCGCGACGTGGCTCGTGCGGGCCAGACGGCCCTGATCCGGGGTCCAATGAAGATCCTGATGTTCGGCCGCGGCGTGATCGCGTCCGTCTACGGCTGGGTCCTGGAACGGGCCGGGCACGAGGTCGAGTTCTACGTCCGTCCGGGCCGCGCTGCGGGCTACGGGACCGTCATCACCCTCGAGCTCACCGACATGCGGCACCGGCCGTGGGGGCAGCGCGTCGAGGAGCGGTGGCCGGTGCGCTACCGCGAGGAGCTCGCGCCCGACCACGACTACGACCTGATCGTGCTGAGCGTCGGGCACCACCGGCTCGCCGAGGCCGCCGCGTTCCTGGCGCCGCGGATCGGCGAGGCCGCGGTGCTGGTCTTCGGCAACGTCTGGACCGAACCGTCGACCGCGATCGGCGACCTCCCCGCCGACCGGGTCGCGTGGGGGTTCCCGCAGGCGGGAGGAGGGTTCGGCAGGGGCGACGTCCTGCGCGCGATGCTGCTGCCCTCGGTCCTCTTCGGCACCCTCGACGGACCGCCCACCGACCGCGAGCCGGCCGTCCGCCGGACCTTCCGCGAGGCAGGCCTGAGAATCCGCGAGCAGCCCGACTTCCGGGGCTGGCTCTGGATCCACTTCCTTTCCGACGCCGGCCTGCAGGCGCAGGCGCTGCGGCGGGGAGCGCTGGCCGACCTGATCGGTGCGCCCGGGGACCTGCGCGCGGCGATGCTCACCAGCCGCGAGCTGCTGCCCCTCCTCGAGGCGCGGGGTGTCGACCTGAGCCGGCACCGCGGTGCTCTCCTGCAGTTCCGCGCCCCGGCGTGGTTGACGGGTGCCGCGCTCGCGCTCGTGACCGCCACGGTCCCGGTCCTGCGCAGGAGCTTCGAGGCGCATGCCGATCCCGCGGCCGAGGAGCCACGCGCGATCTGTCGGGACGTGCTCGACGAGGCGCGTCGGAGGGGCGTCGCGACCCCGCGGCTGGAGGCGGCAGAGCACCTCTTCGCGACGGCGGGCTGATCGGTGACCAGCGACAGGCGCCGGCCGCTTCTTCGACCTCCGGTTCGCCCTGAGCGACCGCGCCCGGCACCTCCGGGCGACCCGAGCCGCAGGCGAGGCGTTGGCGGTCTTCCTCCGGGAGATGGTCGACCACATCGACGCGCACCAGGGCCTGGCCCGCACGCCGGCGACGCTCATGTCCGGAGGTTCCAGCACGGTCGCCGCGGGAGGGCGGGAGCTCGAGGACGCCATGGCGTCGGCGCCGCCCACGCCCGTCCCGACTGGCGGACCGAGGCCGCCGGCGTCGTCACGCTCCTGCTGGACGGTCTGCGTTCGGTGAAGGGATCCGGCCGTCGAGCCGCGCCGATACGCTCACGGCTCCCGGTCCTGGAGGTGTGTGGTGTCGCAGGTCGTCGACTTCTCCAACGTCTCGACGGAGGGCCTCGAGACCTCCCCGGTCGCGGCGGCCCTGGCCGGCCTGCGTGCGAACGAGGCCCGGTACTTCAAGAACAAGTACGACCACGAATTCACCGTCGAGCCCGCCGACGAGGCCGCCGAGGTGGTCGACTGGGTGACCCGGATCCTCGCCGAGGAACGGGACCTCGTGATCGCGTCGCGTCCGTTGGAGGCGACCGGATTCGTCGCGGACGGGACCCGGTTCGCCTACGTGTTCTACGAGTCGGGGCTCTCGATCAACGTGATGTACGGCCTCGAGCCGGGCTCGAAACGCGCGGTGGGGTTCAAGCTCTCGGACGGCATGGAGGTTCCCGAGGAGCTGGCGACGCGGTTCAAGTTCGCGAGGCAGCGCTCCAAGCTCGCCGGCACCATCCGCGGCAGCTTCTTCGTCATCAAGGGGGAGTACTGACGGGCGCTCTCCACCGCTCGGCAGCGTTCCGCGAGGAACAGCGTCACCAGCACGACGAGCACTGGCAGCACGAGCCCGCCTCCGGCCCCGAACGAGACCGGAGGTGGGTCGTCGTCGGGGTTGGTCAGCCGTTGCGGTCGTCGCGCCAGGCGATCCAGTCCTTGAGCCGGGCGAGGTCGTAGCCGCCGGCGCCGTCCTGGCCGACGGTGAACAGCCGGACGCCGGCGTCGTACAGGGCGGAGCCGGTCTCGTCCGGGGTGCCCTGGACCGCGGTGGAGCGCTCGATCTCCGCGGGGTCGCGCCCGATGTCGCGGCAGTGCTGGTCGAGCACCGAGCACTTGTGCGCGACGGTGTCCGCGTCACCGAAGCCGTGCCAGATCGTGGCGTGCTCGGCGGTGTAGCGCAGCGTCTTCTTCTCGCCGCTCCCGCCGATCAGGACCGGGATGTCGCGGGTCGGGGCCGGGTTGAGCTTCGCCCAGCGCGACCGGATCCGTGGCAGCGCGGCGGCCAGCTCGTTCAGCCGGCCGCCGGCGGTGCCGAACTCGTAGCCGTACTCGTCGTAGTCGCGCTGGAACCAGCCGGAGCCGATGCCGAGGATCAGCCGGCCCTCGGAGATGTGGTCGACGGTGCGGGCCATGTCGGCCAGCAACTCGGGGTTGCGGTAGCTGTTGCAGGTCACCAGGGCGCCGATCTCGACCCGTGAGGTGGCCTCGGCCCAGGCACCGAGAATGGTCCAGCACTCGAAGTGCTTGCCGTCGGGCTCGCCGTAGAGCGGGAAGAAGTGGTCCCAGTTGAACACCACGTCGGCGCCGGCCGCCTCGGCGGCGGCGACGGTGCGGCGGATCTCGGCGTAGTCGGCGTGCTGAGGCTGCAGCTGCAGCCCGATCCGGACGGGGCGCGGGTCGGTCATGCAGCCATCCTCCCCGTGGTGCCCTGTCGGCGCTCGACCTGGCGTACGAGGCCTCGTCCGAACTTTGGGACCAGCCCGGGCCGTAACGTGGACCGGATTGAGCCCGCAGCTTGGCGGACCGGATCGGAGCACAGCGGTGCCTGTGGTTCAGTAGGTGGTGACCTGGGTGGTGTTGGTGCGGCTGGTCCAGGTGATGGTGCCGTGGGCGAAGTCGCTGGCCCGGCCGACTGTCACGGCGTATTCGTCGGTGGTGGGATAGCCGAGCGTGGAGCGTTCCCATCCGAGTTGGGCCCAGCGGGTTCGGATGGTGCCCTGCACGATGTGCGCCCCGGTGGCCGGGGAGTAGTAGATCGATCCGCCCACCCCGGTGAAGTGGCTGTAGGAGCCGCTCCCGTCCGGGGTGGCAGTGGTGTCCACGGTCGGATAGCCGAGCGGGCCGCTGGCGGCGCCGGCGGCGAGGTACTTGTCCCGGACCGGTCCGCGCAGCGCGAAGGCGGTGTCGGTGGCCGGGTTCCAGTAGAGCGACGCAGCTGAGGTGCTCGAGCGGCTGGTAGCGCCGGCGAAGTCGTTGAAGCGTCCCCGCCCGTCCTGGGCGACGGTTTCGTCGGTGGTGGGGAATCCGAGGATGCCGGCCGGTCCGCCCAGGGCCTTGTACTTGGCGAGGATGGTGCCGTGCACGGCGTGGGCGCCTGTGGCGGGGGAGTAGTAGATCGTGCCGCCGGTGTAGTCGCGGCTCTGCCCGTCGGCCACCGAGGACGTCGCGGTCTTCGGAGCGCCGAGGTAGGAGGAGGCTCCGCCCAGCTTCTGGTAGTACGCCGCGATCGGGTCAACCGTTGGCGCACTCGTCGAGGTCGGAGCCGCGGCCGGCGCGCTCGGCGAAGTCGTGGTGGTCGGCGGCGTCGTCTTGGTGGGGGTGGGCGTTGTGGTGGGCGACGGCGTGGTGGTGGGCGACGGCGTGGTGGTGACCGGGGGCGTGGTGGACGTTGAGGTCGTCGTGGTTGCGGGCTTGAGGTACTGGTCGAGCCAGTCCAGGGTCGGGCCGGTTTCGATATCGGCCATGTCCTGGGCGTGCAGGGTGCCGGTGTGCACCACCGGCGTGACCGGCCGGCCCGCGGCGCGCATCGCGGTGACCATGAAGTCGAGTTGTTCGACCGGCTGCAACTCGTCGGTCTCGTTGACCAGTCGCATCGGCGGGGTCGTGGCGTCGACGTGGGCGACCGGGGAGGCCTCCGTCGCCTTCCCGGCGCGGCAGGTGGTGTCGGTGATCGGGTCGCAGCCGAGGTAGCTGTGAACGAAGCCCTGCAGCTGCGGGGTGTAGAGCTGGGCGTTGGGGGTGGCCAGGTTGTAGGGCCCGGACCAGCCCACCACGGCCCTCACCGGGGCGTGGCCGGCGGTGGCGGCCTGGGCGGCCAGGTTCGCCCCGGCCGAGTTGCCCCACAGCGCGATCCGGTTCGGGTCGGCTTTCAGCTCGGCGGCCCGGCTCTTGACGGTGTTCACCGCCGCGACGACGTCGTTGACCTCGATGGGATATCCCGGCTGAGGCATCGCGTAGTTGATGGCCACGGCGACGTAGCCGCGGCGGGCGACCGATTGGCCGATGGCGGCGAACTCGTTCTTGTCGCCGCCCACGAACCCGCCGCCGTGTACCAGCACCACGGTGGGGAACGGCCCGGTGCCCATCGCGGCCGGCGGGGTGTAGATGTCGACCAGCTGCAGGCTGGTCGAGGCCTGGTAGTAGAAGAACGTCACCGTCGGGTCCGCGGTGCTCGCCGATGCCATTCCCGCCCCCGACAGCGTCGTCACCGCCGCGGTCACCATAGCCAGCAGCGCCGAGCGCACCGCCATCCCCCGTGACCGGACCGTCGGCGGCATCGCACGCGCCGGGACGGACCCGAGCCGACCCGCTGATGTCCGGACTGTTGCAATGTCGTGCACGGAGCTGCCCCCACGGTTACGGCGCCCGTCCTCGAGCGCGCCCTGGGCGAGGACGTCGCCGCCACAGATCCTTTTGTTACGCAAGGATCTGAACCGGCCGGACGACTGTTCCCCGGCCCGGGCATCGACGAACCGATCGAGGTTTCCTCGAGTGCGGATCCGGCCACGCCGCCGGCGCGGCATCAACTGTCGTGCCGCGTATGAGGGCCGTCCCTGTAACGGGATCTGAACGGCCGCGATGGATCTCCGTCGACACGGGCGGGTCGGGTCGCGCCAGGGTTCCAGGGGGCAGCGGTGGGTTCTGCACGCAATGACGGTGGCGACGGTCCGCTGGAGACGGAGCGTAGCGAGCTCGACGGCGCGTCGGTGCGGACTCCGCGGCAGCGAGAACGCCGCTACCTGTGGTGGTTCGCGGCGCTCTTCGTGGTGGTCGCCGCCGCGTCGGCGGTGGCCGGGGTCCTGATCGGTCGCTCCGAGCATCCCGGCGAGGACACCGTCAGCTCCGGGCAGTGGGCCCTACTGATCGCGATCGTCGTGGGGTTCGCCGTGTTGTGCGGTGCTGTCGGGCTGGGATTCACTCTGTGGCGTCGCCGCCGCGGTTCGGCGATGTTCGCCCGTTCCCCCTTGTGGGAACTGCCCACCCAGAAGGAGCGGCGGGGGTTGGTACGGGACCTGCGCCGGGAGCGCCCGATCGACCCGCATCGCCGGGAGCTAGCCGTGCGGGTGGCTCGAGATTTTTCCCGCCGACGGGGGCTGATCTGGGTCTACCTCGCCCTCGGTGTGGTCAACGGGGGCAACGCGGCCATCCAGGACAGCCCGGCCCGCTGGTTCTACCTCGCCGCTTCGGTGATCTTCCTCGGGATCGCGGCCTGGTGGGTCTGGCTGATCACTCGGATGCGCCGGGCCACCGATCGCCTCGCCACCGATTCGGCCTTCTGAGGCGGCGCCGGCGCGATGATCGAACTCGGCGGTCCCGGCCACGAGCCGGGGCATCTGCTTTCGAGCGCGCTTGCGAAGCGACAGAACGGACGCACGTCGGTGATCAGGAGTCACCGCGGGGCGTCCAAGATGATCTCCATAGGAGAGATCGTCTGGAGTAGACGTGCCGTGGAGTCAGTCGACGCACGGCAAGGATGATCACGTAAACCGATGATCAACGAAGAAGGGTGCGCCGTCAGGGACTCGAACTCCGAACCCAGTGGACTGGGTTCACCATCTCTGCCGTGTGCTGTGGCGAGCATCGGTGCTGGTCAGTGATGGTGCCGTGCTGAGTCGATCATCAACCGTGCCCCACCGTGCCGGGCGATGGTGTGACGTGAGCGGACACTTCAGCGGTCGGTCGATGTCGATCATGACGTCGCTGGAGCCGGCATGGCGTCGCCGGGTTCCCCTTGATGTCGCGTCGAGCCGCTACCGTGGCGTCATGACGGCTTCCGCGTCCAGCGAGGTGCCCGCGGGCGGGTCGCTGGCGCAGGGCGCGTCGCCGGCGACCATCCGAGCAGCATTGCCCCCGGAAGACCGGCAGCGGTTCGATCTGGACTACGGCCGCGCGCTCGACGAGGCACGGCGTGACTACGACATCACCGGGTTGCAGTCGACGCTGGAGACGTGGCGGCGGCAGGCGATCGCCCAGTCCGACCCGGAGGCGTTCCGGACGATGGTGCGGCGTGCGGCGGCGTTCTTCAGCGGTGAGCCGGTTCCGGTCGATGAACCGTTCGCGGTGACACGGGCCAAGGCGGGCATGTAGGTCTGTGTTCCGGGTCGAGCCGGTCGGCGAGGACATCGCGGCCGCGATCGAGGCGTTGCCGGCCGAGTTCCTTGTGGCGTTCGCCGAGGTCCGGAGCGCCCTCGAGGCGTCCCCCGTCATCGGTCGGTGCTCCGTACCACCCGGCGAATCCGAGCGGGTCCCGGGCCGTGGCCTTCGGACCGGAGGGCCGTGGCCTGGTGGTGTTCGCGGTCGAAGACAGCGATCGGCGCACGGTCTGGCTCTGGGCGGTGATCGTCACACCGGGCATCGGCCCTTGATCGCCGTCGCCGCCGTCAGTTTCCGGGGAGCCATGAGGGCTCTTCCGTAGGGGGTCACAGCCGCGCGGACCGGGCGACGTGCTCGGTGCGGTAGACGTCGGCGGCTCGGGGGACGTGGGCGACGCCGAGCTCGTCGGCGACGGCGGCGAGGCCCTCGTCGGCGGCGGCGAGGTCGACCTGTCCGTCGGAGGTGAACCAGGGCGCGACGAAGCGGTCGTGGTAGCGCCGGACCTCGTCCGGGGTGTCGCGGCCCAGGAACCTCTGGAGGTAGGCGACGGCGGTCTCCGGGTCGGCGGCGAGCAGAGCCAGGGCCCGCCGCTGCGCACGCACAGCGGCCGCGACCGCAGGGTCGTCGAGCGAGACGACAGCCGGATCGACGGCGAGTCCGACGGTGGGGACGGCCAGGTGATCGCCGACCCAGGCGAGCTCGTGGAACCCCTCCTCGGCGGCGACCTGTGCCGGGTCGAGAGTGCTGCCGAGGTAGGCGGCGTCGACCTCGCCCGCGCGCAGCCGTCGCAGGTCCATCGCGTAGTCCCCGGGCGGGCGGACCACGCACTCGAGATCGTGGTCGGGATCGAGGCCGTGCCGGCGCAGCACGATGCGGGCGAAGCATCCCGGCGCGGTGTGCGGGGCGTGGACCAACAGGCGACGTCCCCGCAAGTCCTCCATCGCGCCCACATGCGGGCCGCCGACGAACCAGAACAGCGGCCGATGGGTGCTCACCGAGAGCGCGGTCCACTCGACGCCGTCGGTGAGCCGGGCGAACACCGAGCGCCCCAGCCCGATCGTGGCGCCGCGCCGCAGCCGCTCGTCGTCCCAGCTCACCCCGTCGCGCACCGCGAGGTGCACGCCCTCCTGCTCGGGGAAGCCTTCCTGATCCGCCACGTAGGCGACGAGCTCCTCGTGCAGGCCGTGGCCGACGTACGTGAGATCGAGGGTGTGCAACGCGGTGCTCCTGGAACGGATCGGGAAGTCATGACGGTCACGAGGCGGGGTCACGGCATGATCAGGCCGCCGTTGACCGGCGCCCAACTGCCCGTGGTGAACTCGGCGTCGTCTCCGGCGAAGTAGGCCACCGTGCGGGCGACGTCCTCGGGTCGGGCGAGCCGCCCCATCGGCGTTGCGTCGGCGAGCTGTGCCCTGAGTTCGTCGGAGAGCCGCCCGCTCACGGCGGTGTCCTCGACCGTGGACGGGGCGATGACGTTGGCCGTGATGCCGTGGGGTGCCACCTCGGCGGCGACGTAGCGCATGAACGAGTCCAGGGCGGCCTTGGCGACACCGAGCGCGATCATCCCGGTTCGGGGGCGCCGGGACAGGCCGGTGGACAGATAGACCAACCGCCCGTCACGGCGGTCGATCATCCCCGGCAGCACGGCGTGGGTCAGCAGGTGCGCCGCACGCATCTCCTGGTCGAGCTTCGTGGAGAGCTGCTCCCAGCTCAGGTCGGCGAACGAGGTGACCGGGAACGGGGTCATGGCGTTGTGGACCAGCACGTCGAGCCGTCCCCACTGTCCGACGACCGCGTCGACCAGCCGCGTCACGTCGTCCGGATCGGTGACGTCGCCCTGCACCACCAGTGCCGCCCCGCCGGCGTCCCGGACGTCCTGCGCGACGGCCTGGGCGTCGGTCGCGCTGTCACGATGGTTGACCACCACACGGTGACCGCGCGCCGCGAGCTCCCGCGCACTGGCGGCTCCGATTCCTCGGCTGGCTCCGGTGATCAGGCACACCCGATCGCTCACGTGCGATCTCCTCGCTGTCGACGTCGGTGCGGAGGAGTCCCCGACACGTCGAACGCCGAACCTCGGCGCTTCTCGATGCAGGTGCGCACCACCGCCGCCGCGACAGGCTCAGTGCTCGGGAAGAACCTGAGGTGGGCAGGGTCCGCCCGGGCAGGGACGACCTTCGTGCCACCGACACCACACCCCAGGTGTCCGGTCTACGGGGCAAGACCCCACGCGGTGGCCGACCAGCTCGAGCACGCCCAGGTCTCCATGACACAGAACCACAGCCTCGGCCGGCGTATCGCGAACCCCGGCGCTACCGCCGCCCTCGACACGTGGCACGACCAGACGGACGAACGTCGCGGGTGGTACACGGATGCCCGTTCGACACCGACTGTCGTCCGGCCTTCGACCTGGGGAATGGGTGCGCCGTCAGGGACTCGAACCCCGAACCCAGTGATTAAGAGTCACTTGCTCTGCCCATTGAGCTAACGGCGCGTGACCAGAAGACTATCAAGGTGGCCTTCCGGTCCGGCAGCGGGGGTACCCCTGCCGTCCGGGTGAGTGACGGGACTTGAACCCGCGACACCTGGGATCACAACCCAGTGCTCTGCCAGCTGAGCTACACCCACCATCGTCCGCCGGTGCCCCGGCGACCGGTCAAGACTACAAGCCCCGGGCCAGCCGATTCACACCGGCCCCGGAACACCTACTCGGCCGACTGCACACCCGCCGTGTCCGCCTCCACGACGTCCGACGCCGCCGCGCGGGCCTCGTCCGTCGACGGCCCCGGCAGGGGCACGAACGCCGTCCGGCGGTAGTACTCGAGCTCGCGGATGGACTCCCGCGCGTCCGCCAGCGCCCGGTGGGCCAGGCCCTTCTCCGGCTGCGCATAGTAGATCCGCGGGTACCAGCGCCGGCACAGCTCCTTGATCGAGCTGACGTCGATCATGCGGTAGTGCAGGTGGGCGTCGAGCTCAGGCATGTCCCGGGCGATGAAGCCGCGGTCGGTGGCGATCGAGTTGCCGCACAGCGGAGCGGTCCGCGCCTCCGGGACGTGCTCGCGGATGTAGTCCAGGACGAGCTTCTCGGCCTCCGCCATCGTGACCGTCGACGCCCGGACCTCGTCGGTGAGGCCGGACTTGGCGTGCATCTCGACGACGACCTCGGGCATGTTCGCCAGTGCCTCGTCGGACGCGTGGATGACGACGTCCACACCCTCGCCCTGGGGGACCAGGTCCGCGTCGGTGACGAGGGCCGCGATCTCGATGAGCGCGTCGTTCCCCAGGTCGAGTCCTGTCATCTCGCAGTCGAGCCACACCAGACGTCCGTTCACGCCCCGACCCTAGCGAGGACGGCCCAGCCCGGCTCGACGCCGGCGCCGCGAGGATGTGGAGCTACTGACGTTCAGCGTCAGCGACGCCGCATCGCTGACAACGGCCAGAACCTACGGATGCGAGAACGCCGCCAACTGCGCCGACCGCACGTCGTCCGTCTGCGCCTGCACCAGGTGGAACATCGCCTCGCGCGACCACCGCTGCTCCGGGCTGGACGCCAGCATCGCCGACCCGCCCCGCGCCGAGACCAGCCCGGCCGCCGCCCGCACCGTCAGCTCCGCGATCCGGCCCCGCAGCGAGAGCCGCTCGTCGACGAACCGGTCGCGATCCGACGAGAACCGCAGCTCGTACGCCCGCTCCCGCAACGGCCACGCCGTCGCGGCCAGGGCCTGCGCCTCCTCCAGCGCGGCCGGGCGCTCGCGGTCGTGCCCGGTGCGCACGGTCTCGTCGATCACGCGGCGCAGCAGCCCGAGCGTCGCCGGCTTGGTGTCGACGACGGTGCCCCGGTCCTGGCGGCGCCACTCCTCGTGCCCCAGGACCGCCGCCACCTCGTCAGAACCGACAGCCATCCCCGAGAACTCCAGCCCGACGGTGCGCGTCCCGCCCATGACCGCCAGCGAGTACGGCTCGGTCGCCCGCAGCCCCGGCCGCTCGTGGGCGGGGAGCAACGCGAACACCGCCTCGCCGGAGTCGGACACCCCGGCGATCAGCATCAGGTCGACCAGCTCCCACCCGGTGCACCACTCCGCCCGCCCGCTGAACCGCCAGCCGCCGGAACCGTCGGGCTCGGCCCGCACGGCCGGGGTGCCGGGCCGGCGCAGGTGGGCGATCGCGATGCCGCCGAGCTCGTCGCCGCGGGCCAGCGCCTCGCGGTACTCGTCGGCGGCCGGGTAGGCCGACCCGGCGGTCAGCGCCTGCGGGCTGCGGTGCTGGGTGAGCACGAACCAGGTCGCGGCGTCGGCCCCGGCCAGGACCTCCTCGACCTCGCAGAGCGTGCGCTCGTCGTGGCCGAGCCCGCCGTCGTGGACCGGCGCGGCCACGCTGTAGAGGCCCTTCGCCGCGAGCCAGCGCAGCATGCAGCGCTGGACGCCGATGGCGGGGTCGTCGCTGTCGGCCGCGTTCGCCAGCAGCATGTCCGTGGCCCCGCGCGCGAGCGCGACGGGGTCCGCGTCGGTCATCAGACCGTCGTGGCCGAGAGCCGGGGGGAAGGCTGCCATGACCTCAGGTTCTCCAGGGGGGAGCGGGGGAGTCGAGGAGAGTTCCGGTCAACCGAACGCAGGCCCCCTCACGACGACGACCCCAGCTGCGCCTTGACGACCTTGCCGGTCTGGTTGCGGGGCAGCGCGTCGAGGAACTCGACGTCACGGGGGGAGGCGAAGCGGGCCAGGTGGTTCTTGACGTGGTCGCGGACCTCGTCGGCGGTCAGCGACGCGCCGGACTCGAGCACGAGGTAGGCCGCCAGGCGCTGGCCGTACTCCTCGTCGTCGACCCCGACGACGGCCGCCTCCTTGACCCCGTCCATGTCGGCCAGCAGCCCCTCGACCTCGCCGGCGTGGATGTTCTCCCCGCCCGAGACGATCATGTCGTCGGCGCGGCCGGAGACGAACAGCAGGCCGTTGGCGTCGTAGTGGCCGAGGTCGCCGGTGCCGAGCATGCCGTCGACGACGTCGGTCTGGCCGCGGCCGCCGGTGTAGCCGGTGAAGAGCATGTCGTTCCCGACGAAGATCCGCCCCGTCTCGCCGGCCGGGAGCTCGCGGTCGTCGTCGCCGAGGATCTTCACCTCGGTGCCGACCGGCGGGCGGCCCGCCGTCCCGGGCTCCTGACGCAGCTCCTCGGGCTTCGCGATCGAGGCCCACGAGACCTCGGTGGAGCCGTAGAGCATGTAGAGCTTGTCGCCGAAGCTCTCCAGGAACTGGGTGACCTTGTGGGGTGGCATCGCCGAGCCGGTCGCTGTGACGGTCCGCAGCGCGGAGGTGTCGTAGCGGGCGAGCACGTCGTCGCCGAGCTCGAGGATCCGTTGCAGCATCACCGGCACCGCGAACATCGAGGTGCAGCGGTGGGTCGCGAGCTGGACCAGCGCGTCCTCGGGGTCGAACTTGCGCCGCAGCACCAGCGTGGAGCCCATGAGCGAGCCGATCTGGAACGCCGCGAAGCCCCAGGTGTGGAACAGCGGCGCCGAGACCAGCGCCGGCTCGCGGGCGGTCAGCGGGATGCGGGAGAGGATCGCGTTGACCGGGCCGATCCCGGCCGGCGACGGCCGCTCCGCGCCCTTCGGCGTCCCGGTGGTGCCCGAGGTGAGCACGATCGTCTTGCCCGTCGGCGGCTTCGTCGGGAGCGGCTTGGACCCGTCGACCGCGATGAGGCCCTCGAGGGTGTCGTCGCCCCAGCACGCGGCGCCCGCGTCCTGCCAGGCGGCGATCTGGGTGACCGAGTCGTCGACCTGCTCGAGCCGGTCGGCGAGGTCGGAGTCGACGACGATCGTCGTGATCTCCTGCTCCTTCGCGACCGCGCCCATCTGCTGCGGGGACAGCCCGGTGTTGAGCAGGACGACGTCCGCGCCGATCTTCGAGGCGGCGACGATGGCCTCGATCGGCCCCCGGTGGTTGCGGCAGAGCACCGCGACGCGGCTCCCGGGCCCGACGCCGCGGTCGGCCAGGGCGCGGCCGAGCCGATCGGTGCGGGTGTGCAGCTCGTCGAAGGTCAGCGTGCCCCGGTCGTCGACGAGGGCGAGCCGGTCGGGGTGGCGCCACGCGCCGACCACGAACGCCGTCGTCGGGGTGAATCCGTAGCGGTAGAGCGCCACGGGGAACCGGGCCACGCGGTCGGGCCGGATCGGGGCGACCACGCCGGACTCGATGAGCAGGCGCACCCCCGTCGCGAGCTCGGTCGGGGTTCCGAACGGCGTCCTCACCAGTGCACTCCAGGCAGAAGTCGGGCAAAGGCCTGCGCTCCCCGGGACAGCGGGCCCGCCTCGAGGGCGCGGTCCTCACCGGGGGTCTTCTCCCCACTACCCTCCCGGGCCGCCGATGACTCCGGGAAAACGCGGTAGGCGACGTGCATGACGACGTCGACGAGGCGCGGCGCGATGTTCGCCGAGACCGCGCCGAGCGTGCCCAGGGCCGTGCCCACGTGCTTCGGGCGGTCGACGAGGGCGTGGACGACCATGTCCGCGGCCTCCTCGGGACTCGCCGTCGGGAACGCGTCGTAGATCCGGGTGGGCGCGATCATCGGCGTGCGGACGAGCGGCATGTGGATCGTCGTGAACGTGATCCCGTCCCCGATGAGCTCTCCGGCGACGATCCGCGCCCAGGCGTCGAGCGCGGCCTTGGAGGCCACGTACGCCGAGAAGCGCGGCGGGCCGGTCTGCACACCGATGGAGGAGATGTCCACGATGTGCCCGAAACGGCGCTCGATCATGTGCGGCAGCAGGGCGAGCGTCAGCCGCAGCGCGCCGAAGTAGTTGATGGCCATGGTGCGCTCGAAGTCGTGGAATCGATCGAGCTCGAGCTTGACCGAGCGGCGGATCGACCGGCCGGCGTTGTTGACCAGCATGTCGATGCCGGTGTCGGGCCCGGCGTGGTCGGCGAGCATCGCCTTGACCAGCGCCTCGACCGACTCGGCGTCGGTGATGTCGCACGAGTAGACGTGCGCCTGGCCGCCCTCGCGCTCGATCTCGACCTTGACCGCCTCGAGCTCCTCGGTCCGCCGGGCGACGAGCAGCGGCACGCCGCCGTTGCGCGCGACCTTGATCGCGGTCTCGCGGCCGATCCCGCTCGACGCGCCGGTGATGACGACGCGGCGTCCGAGCAGCGGGGGACCGGGGCGGTGACGACGGGCGCGGTTGGGGTCGAGGTGCTCGCGCCAGTAGTCGACGAGGACGGGCGCGTAGTCGCCGAACTCCGGCGGGGTGAGGCCGTCCAGCGCCTCGACGGTCTGGTCCGCGGTGTAGACGCACGGGAACGTCAGGTGGGGCAGGACCTCGGGCGGGATGTCGAACTCGGCGAGCGCGATGTCCCGGGCGGAGCCGCCGGCCGGGGTGGCGCCGAGGCGCTCGGCGACGGTCGTGAGCGCCGAGCCGAGCGCGTCGGGCAGCACCGCGGCGAGCTTCGGGGCGCCGAGCGGTCCGGCCAGCGCGTTGTAGATCTCGGAGAGCGGCTGCGGACGCGGGCTGACCAGGTGGAACGCGCGCCCGTCGAGCTGCGGCGTGTGGACCAGGCGGACCATCGCGTCGGCGACGTAGTCGACCGGGACGATGTTCGTCGCACCGAGCTCCGGCGCCGGGACGCGCAGGAAGCCCGGGAGCCGGCCGAAGGCGCTGATCGCGCCCATGAGGTAGTACGGCCCGTCGATCTTGTCCATCTCGCCGGTCTGCGAGTCCCCGACGACGACGGCGGGCCGGTACACCCGCCACGCGGTCGTCGACTCCTCGCGGACGATCTTCTCGGCCGCGAACTTGGTCTCGTGGTACGGGTTGCCGAACTGCTGGCCGAGGTCGAAGTCCTCCTCGGTGAAGACCCCGGTGTGCTCGCCCGCGACGGCGACCGACGAGACGTGGTGCAGGCACCGCGCGCCGAGCTCGGCGGTGACGGCGACGACGTGGCGGGTGCCGTCGACGTTCGCGGCCCGGTTGGCGGCGTCGTCCGCGGTGACGTCGTAGATCGCGCCGAGGTGCAGCACCTCGTCGACCTGGCCCGCGAGATCGTCCACGGTCTCGTCGGAGAGCCCGAGCCGCTCGGCGGTCAGGTCACCGGTGACCGTGACGATCTTGTCGGCGCCCTCGAGGTCGCGGGTGCGGCGGCGGAGCTTGTCGACCGAGCCGCGACGGACGAGCGTGTAGACCGCCTCGCAGTCGTCCCGCTCCAGCAGTCGGGCGAGGACCGCGCGTCCGAGGAACCCGGTACCGCCGGTAACGAGATATCGCATGGCGGAGGATCGTGGCACGACCGCGCGGACTGCGCCACAGACCCGCTCAGGGGTCCTCGCGGCTCATCGCGTCGACATCGTCCTCGGACTTCGTGTCCGGCGCGGCTCCCGCCACGTTCCGGGTCGTCTTCTGCTCCTCCGGCTGCTCCGGGTCGAGGCCCTCGAGCAGCTCCTCGGTGTGCTCGTGCTCGCCGACGTAGCGCTGCTCGATCTCCTCGGCGCGTTTCGCTGGGTCGCTCATGGATGCAGGGGTGCCCACTTCGCCCCGTGGGGAGACCCCGGCACGGCACGATGGTTCCCGTGACTCCGCTCGATCTCGAGAACCTCCCCGAGGACCAGGTCCGTGCGCTGCGCCGCGCGCCCGACGCCGGGTTCCGGGAACCGATGCTCGCGACCCTCACCAAGCCGACCGACCCACCGCCCGGGCCGGCGGGCTGGAGCTTCGAGCGCAAGTACGACGGCGTGCGCGTCATCGCCACCCGCGAGCGCGGCGAGCGCCCGAAGCTCTGGAGCCGCAACCGCAAGTCGGCCGACGCCAGCTACCCCGAGGTGGTAGACGCGCTCGCCGAGGCCGGCCCGGAGCGGTTCGTGCTCGACGGCGAGATCGTCGCCGCCGACGGGAAGTTCGGGTCGCTGCAGGCCCGGATGCACCTGAGCGACCCGAAGCGGGCGCGGGCGACGGGCGTCGAGATCGAGTGCCACCTGTTCGACCTGCTCGTGCTCGACGACCTCGACGTCACCCGGCTCCCGCTGCGCACCCGGCGGGGCCCTGCTGGAGACGGTGGTGCGTGACGACGGGCCCCTGCTGCACTCGCCGACGCTGGACGGCGACCCGCTGGCCCTGCGCGACGAGGCCTGCGCCGACGGCTGGGAGGGGCTGATCGCGAAGCGGCTCGACGCGCCGTACGCCTCGGGACGCAGCCGGGACTGGCTGAAGCTGAAGTGCGTGAAGGACCAGGAGTTCGTCATCGGCGGCTGGACCGACCCGGCGGGCTCACGGCAGGTGCTCGGGGCGCTGCTCGTCGGGTACCACTCCGACGGCGAGCTGCGCTACGCCGGCAAGGTCGGGACGGGGTTCGACGATGCGGCGCTGAAGCTCCTGCGCTCCCGGCTCGACCCGCTCGCCGTCGACGACCCGCCGTTCTCCGAGGCCCCGCGCGAGCGCGGCCAGCACTTCGTGCGTCCGGAGCTGGTCTGCCAGGTCGGGTTCGGCGAGTGGACCTCCGACGGCCGCCTGCGCCACCCCCGCTACCAGGGGCTGCGCATCGACAAGGACGCCGCGGACGTGGTGCGGGAAACCTAGGTGGCCTACGGCCTTGTGAGCACAAATTGACGCCAGAGCATCAATTGGTGCTCACCAGCGCGAGGCGCACCTATGGATGGCGCGCGTAGGCGTCTATCACGCAGTACACGCAGTACGCCGCGAACCCCACCGCGGCGACCACGAACATCGTCGCGCCCAGGGTGTGCGCCGCGATCGTCCGCAGCGCGACGTCGACGCCGCCGATCCGCTGCGGGGCGTCGTCCCAGGCGGCGTACGCGGTACAGACGCCGACGACGCCGAAGGTGACGGCCCGCGTCAGGTTCCCGACCGACCCGGTGACCAGAGTGAGCGTGCGCCGGTGGCCGGGCAGCTTCTCGGGCACGAGGTCGCCCATGAACGTCGCGCGGATGCCGGTGTAGCTCATCGAGAAGAACATCCCGATGGCGAACAGGCCGACCGCCCCGACCAGCCAGCGCCCGGCCGGGTGCGCGAACACCTCGTTCACCGTCATCTGGAAGGCGTTGCGGCGACCCTGCAGCCGCGTCGCGAACTCGGCGGCCAGGTACGCGACCGACAGCACCCCGATGGCCTTCGCCGCGGCACCCAGCCGCTTGCGCCAGCGCTCCTCGTCCCGCGCCCACCGGAACCCGACGGCCGCGGCCCGCAGCTGCCAGGCGGCGAACGCGACCAGTGCGATCGCGGCCGCCGCGAGCAGCCACCGTCCGAGGAACCCGCCGCCGGCGGCGACCAGCTCGATGGCGCCGCGCGGGTCGGCGTGCTGGTCGCGCTCGCCGATCATCGCGATGCGCACTGCGAGGACCGCGATCCCGAGGTGCACCAGCCCGTACGCGACGAGCCCGACACGCCCGATGGCCTCCATCCAGGCCGGCGCGTCGCGGTCGATGCGGGGTGCGGGGTCGATCGGCCCGGTGTCACCCGGCGCCGGGAGCGTCGACGCCGGACCGCCGGGGGCGGCCGACGTCGGCGCGGAGCTCATGGGAACAGTGGTACCCCGATGTGATCCGTCTGTCGCTGTGGGCAGGCTGTGACCTGTGTGGCAAAACACCAACGGGTCACGGCCACCGGGCGGCCCGGGCGTACTGCGCGGGCCAGGTGACGTCGTCGTCGGCCCCGAGCTCGTGCGCGGCCCGTAACGGCCAGTGCGGGTCGCGCAGGAACGCCCGGGCGAGCAGGACGACGTCCGCCTGGCCGGTGGCCAGCACCTTCTCGGCCTGGTCGGGCTCGGTGATGAGCCCGACGGCGCCGGTCGGGACGCCGGCCTCCCGGCGGATGCGCTCGGCGAACGGCACCTGGTACCCGGGCCCGACGGGGATCTCCGCCTGCGGGACGTTGCCGCCCGACGACGTGTCGACCAGGTCCGCGCCCGCCGCGGCGAGCGCGCGGGCCAGCGCGACCGAGTCGTAGTCGTCCCACCCGCCCTCGGTCCAGTCGGTGGCCGAGATGCGGGCGAGCACGGGCACGTCGTCGCCGACCGCCGCGCGCACCGCCGCGGTGATCTCGACGGCGAGCCGGACCCGGTTCTCGAACGACCCGCCGTACGAGTCGGTCCGCCGGTTCGACAGCGGCGAGAGGAACTGGTGCACCAGGTAGCCGTGGGCGAGGTGCAGTTCGACGACGTCGAACCCGGCGGCCAGGGCACGGCGCGCGCCGGCGGCGAACGCGGCGGGCAGCTCGGCGATCTCCTGCGCGGTGAGCTCCTGCGGCTCGGTGTAGTCGGCGAAGGCCTCGGGCGACGGCCCGACCGGCGTCCACCCGCCGTCGTCGGGAGCCACCGGGCCGGTGCCGTCCCAGGGCCGGACGGTGGACGCCTTGCGGCCGGCGTGGGCGAGCTGCATCGCGGCGGTCGCGCCCCGGGCGTGCAGGAACTCGACGATGCGGCGCCAGGCCGCGACCTGCTCGTCGTTCCAGATGCCGGCGTCCTGCGGGCTGATCCGGCCCTCGGGCACGACGGCGGCCGCCTCGGTCATGACCAGTCCGGCGCCGCCCGCCGCGAACTGGCCGAGGTGCACGAGGTGCCAGTCGTCGGGCACGCCGTCGGTCGCCGAGTACTGGCACATGGGGGAGACCCAGATCCGGTTGCGGACGGTGGTCCCGCGCAGGGTGATCGGGGTGAAGAGCTCGCTGGTCACGTGACGGTTCAACGATCTTCGTGCCGTTGAACTTCCCGGCACCTACCGAGCGCTCTCCCCGAGACCGTCCCGCAGCTGGCCCAGCGTCTTCGCGAGCAGCCGGGACACGTGCATCTGCGAGATCCCGACCTCCTCGGCGATCTGCGACTGCGTCATGTTCTTGAAGAACCGCAGCATGATGATCGTGCGCTCGCGCGGGGCCAGGTCGGCCAGCAGCGGGGCCAGCGACTGCTGGTACTCGACCTTGTCCAGGGCCGCGTCGGCCTCGCCGAGCAGGTCGGAGACGGTGCCCGAGTCCGGGTCGTCGACGAGCATCTCGTCCAGCGAGCCGGACCGGTACGCGTTCGAGGCCTCCAGCGCCTCGAGCACGTCCTCCTTGGGCAGGTTGAGCTGCGTGGCGAGCTCGGCGGCCGTCGGGGCCCGCCCGAGGGTCTGCGACATCTGCGACATCGCCGAGGACAGCGTGACGTTGAGGTCCTTGAGCCGGCGGGGCACCCGCATCGACCACGCCTGGTCCCGGAAGTGGCGCCGGACTTCACCGGTGATCGTCGGCACCGCGTAGGACAGGAAGTCGGTGCCCCGCTCCGGGTCGTAGCGGTCGACGGCGTTGATCAGCCCGAGGGTGGCGACCTGCTCCAGGTCCTCCTCCGGCTCGCCGCGCCGGGAGAAGCGCCGGGCGATGTGCTGGGCGACCGGGAGGTGACCGCGGACCAGCTCGTCGCGCAGCTCCGCACGACGCGGGCTGCCCTCGGGCAGGTTCGCGTGCTCGGCGAGCATCGGCATGAGGTGGTCGTACTCACCCCGCGAGCCGCGCCGTCCGTTCGTCTCCGCGGAGGCTTTCTCGTCGGAGGAGGCGTTCTCGTCGGTCTCGGGGTCGACCTCACGAGCCGTCACGACAGCGGGGTCCCCAGACGCTCGACGGAGAGGCGGAGGGCGAGGCGGAACGGGTCGCCGTCCTGGCCGGGGGTGGCCGAGAGCATCCGGACGTCGCTCGCCAGCGTCGTCAGGACCCGCCATCCGAACGAGTCGGTGTCCAGCCGTTCCGCGCCGGTGGTCAGGACCGATGCGGTCACCGTGATGTGCTCCTCGTGGACGTTGAAGGTGCAGGTCAGGCGCGTGTCGGGGCGGGCGAGCGTGATCAGGCTCGAGCACGCCTCGTCGACGGCCATCCGCAGGTCGGCCACGGCGTCGAGGGTGAACTCGGCGCGGGCGGCCAGGTCGGCCGCGACGGTGCGCATGGTGATCACGGCCCGCGGTCCGGCCGGGACACGGACCTCGACGTCCTCCGGTGGGTCGAACCGGTCGCCGGGCACGCCGGAGCCGCACGTGACAGGTCCGTTCGTGACAGGGGGTTCGGGCCGCGCCACGAGCACCTCCTCGTCGGTTCCGCGCCGCACCCGGACATCCGCGGGGAGCGCGTCGGTCGCCGCGGCGCGGGTGGGTCCCGGCCGTCATCGGTCGCCCGTCGTGTACCCGAGGCCCCTGCCGACAAACCGGCGGTCACCCCGGACCGAGGTGTGGATCTAGTTCTGCGGCGATTCGTGACGGGCCGGTGGGGCCGCCGCGGCGAGGGCCGCCGGGACGTCGTCGTGCAGGGCCAGCGCCCGGTCCAGACCGGTCACGGCCAGCGGGCGGCGCACGGTCCGTCCCGAGCCGGCGAGGAGGAGCTCGGCGCCGCGCAGGCGCAGGTCGTCGGTGAGCTCGAGGAGCAGCGTCATGCCCGCCGAGGCCAGCAGCACCACGCCGGTGAGGTCGAGCACCACCGCGCGGGCGCCCGCCTCGAGGGCCCGCTCGACGCCGAGCCGCACGGTGCCGAGGGACTGGGCGTCGACGTCGCCGACGACCGCCACGACGTGCACCCCGGGCGCCGCCTCCCGCACGGCCACCTCGGCGGCCCCGGGCTCCGGCACACCGTCGTCGTGAGGATCGGGGTGCACGCAGCCTCCAGGAGCACGGGCTCCCGCCGTCGTTCGGGCCAGCGAGGACGGGGGAGCGGTCGGCATGACGGGTCGGTGGAGACCGGGGGCCGAGGCTTGACCCCGCGGTCTGCTTGTCGCGACGGTAACGACCACCCGACGACGGGGGTCACGCGCCGTCGCCGTTCCCGTCGGCGACTCCTCCGCCCGGGTGATCCACTCCGCCGCTCAGCGTCCCCGGAGTGCCTGCACGGTCGCCTGCACCCGGGGATCGCGCAGCAGCTCCTCCGTCGAGAGGGGCAACGGGATGCGCCAGTTCGGGTAGGCGTCGGTGGTCCCGGGGAGGTTCGGCTGGCGTACCTCGTCGAGCACGTCGGTGAAGGAGGCCAGCACGATCCGCGAGGCCGCGCGAGCCAGCAGCGTGTGCATGGCCCCGACGATCGCCTGCTCCGAGCGGTCCTCGCCGAGCACGCCCTGCGCCTCGAGCAGCGCCAGGAGCTCCGCGCGGTCGCGCTCGGCCTGCTCGCGGGCCCCGTCCGGGTCGGTGAGCAGCCCGGCGGCCTCCCGCGCCCGGACGTGCTCGTCGCGGAGGAAACCCACCGCCGTCGGGAGGTCGTGCGTCGAGATCGTGCCGAGGGTCGAGGCAAACCACTGCGGGGGCGGGACGAGCCGGCCCGCGTCGTCGCGCTGGAACCACAGCACCGCGCACCCGAGCATCCCGCGCGCGGCGAGGCCCTCGGTCACCTCGGGCTCGACCGTCCCGAGATCCTCCCCGACGACGATGGCCCCGGCCCGTGTGGCCTCGATCGTCAGGACGGCGAGCATGGCCCGGGCGTCGTAGGCGACGTAGGTGCCCTCGGTGGCGGGCCGGCCGGGCGGGATCCACCACAGCCGCCAGAGCCCGGCGACGTGGTCGATCCGCACGCCGTCGGCGTGGTGCAGCACCGCGGCCAGCATCTCGCGCAGCGGCGCGTAGCCGGCCTCGGCGAGCCGGTCGGGGCGCCACGGGGGCAGCGACCAGTCCTGGCCGAGCTGGTTGAAGTCGTCCGGCGGCGCACCCACGTGCACCCCGGGCGCGAGGAAGGACTGCAGTGCCCAGGCGTCGGCCCCGTCCGGTGCGCACCCGACGGCGAGGTCGGCGACGAGGCCGACGGGCATGCCGAAGGTGGCGGCGTGAGCCTCGGCGAGCTGGACGTCGAGCAGGTACTGGCACCAGGCGTGGAAGACGATCCGGTCGGCGAGCTCGGCCTGCGCCGCCGGGATGCCCGGCCCGTCGGGGGACCGGAGGCCCTCGGGCCACGACCGCCACTCCGGGCCGTGCCGTTCGGCCAGCGCGAACCAGGTGGCGACCTCGCGCAGCGCCTGGTCCATCGCGGCGACGGCGGCCCGGTGCTCACCCGCGAGCGCCTCGTCGGTCGAGGCGTACTCGGTGTCCTCCTCGGCGGCGACGAGGAACCCGCCCGGTACCAGCGGGGCCTCGCGACCCGGGAGGCCCGGCAGCGCGCCCACCGACCCGGCGAAGGGCCGCAGCAGCGCGAGCGCGGACCGCTTGGCGTCCCACACCGCGTCGTAGTCGATGAGGCCGTCGTCGGCGGACTCCGCGAGCACGTCGACGGTGTCGTGGCCCGGGGCGAGCCGGTCGACCGCGTGCCGGACGTGCGCGGGCGCGGCGCGGTAGGCCGGGGTGGCCTGCACCCGCAGCGACACCGGGTGCAGGAAGCGGCGCGACGACGGCGAGTACGGCGACGGCTCGACCGTCGGGTCCAGGCGCAGGGCGTGCAGCGGGTTGCACAGCACCGCCCCCGCGCCCTGGGCGGACGCGGCGCCGAGCAGGTCACGCAGGTCGACCAGGTCGCCGCAGCCCCACGACTCGGCCGAGTGCAGCGAGTAGAGCTGCACCATCCAGCCCCAGGTGCGCGGCACCTCGGGGAGCCGGTCGGGCGCCACGAGCACGGTCGACTCCGCACCGCCGCACCGGAGCCGGTGGTAGCCGACCGGCAGGTCCGCCAGGTCCAGCGTGGTCACCGACCGGACGGTGCCGTCCTCGAGGGTCAGCTCGCCCGGGCCGGGCAGCGCCAGATCGGTCGGCGCGACGATCGTCGGCGGCAGCTCGGTGCGCCCGCGCCGCTCGCGCAGCGCCTCGCGGACGGCCTCGGGGGAGGAGGCGTCGACGTCCAGGGCGGCCAGGACGTCGACGACGATGCCGGAGTCGACCTCCACGGTGCGCTCCGAGGCGTCGCGGTAGCGGGTCGCGACCCCGTACGCCGCCGCGAGCTCGGCGAGGTCGTCCTGGACGGGAGGCACCGTTGCTCCTCGGGGATCGGGCGATGGACCAGTCCAGGATCCCAGGTCGGCCGGCGAGGGCGTTTCCCGACGCGCCGTCCGGACGCGTGGCGAGGGTCCCGTTCCGCACGAACGGCACCGTCGCCGCCCGGCGGGCGGTGACGGTGCGGCTCGCGCCGGACGGGGCCGGCGGGTGCGGCGGGCGGCTCAGCCGCGCCGCTGGTGCGGCACGCGGGCGAGCGGGTGGCGCGCGGCCACCAGGCGGTCGGCGACGTCGGACGCGGAGGTCCGCGGCCGGCGCACGGTGGCGAGCGCCTCGATCTGGGTGCGGGTCAGGCCGACCTGGCCGGCGAGCGTGGCGCTCACGGCCGAGGCGGTCCAGCCCTGCTCGAGCAGCAGGTGCACGAGGGCCAGCGCGGAGCCGCGGTCGCGGCGCGCACGGGAGACCAGCGGGGCGAGATCGTCCGGGAGGGGCCGGGGGTCTTCGGTGATCCCGGGCGCTTCGGGCGTGACGGCGGCGGTCGGCGTCGCGGCCAGGGAGAGGGTGTCGGCATCGAGATGGGCGGCGGGGACGGCACTGTCGGGCCGGGTGGTGGTGGGTTCGAGGAGCACGGTCACCTTCCGTTCGGGTACGGAGATCCGGGTGGAGCCATTCCAGGGTCGGCACGCTGTGTGACAGCGAAACACCGGGCCGGTCACACGACGGTCAACAACCGGTGCGTGTGGCCGGTCAGCGTCGACGCCGAGCGACGGTCGGCGGCGTCGATGACGGCGACCACCCTGTCGCCGTCAACCGTTCAGCCCAGTCTGTGCTCTCCGGGTCGGGAGCGACAGGGCTTTTCCGGTGCCACGTCCGAAGAGACGTCCGGGAGCCCCCGGGGGCTGCGTCCGGGTCGCCCGGGTCACACCACGCTCAGGCGGCCATCTCCGCCCAGATGGTCTTGCCGTCCGGGTGGCGGAGCACGCCCCAGGTCCGCGACACGGCCGCGACCATCGCCAGGCCCCGCCCGCGCGGGGAGGACGTCGGCGGCGCGTGCCAGGAGGTCGCCTCCGGGACCACGTGGTCGGCCCCGGAGCCGTAGTCCCGCACCGCCATCCGGAAGGCGTCGCCGTGGCGCTCGATCTCGACCACCGACGGGCTGAGGGCGTGCTCGACGGCGTTGGTGACCAGCTCGGTGACGACGATCTCGGCGGCCTCCCGGACCTCGCGGCCCAGCCCCCACCGCCGGCACAGCTCCCGGACCTGGGACCGCGCCCGTCCGGGGGCGTGCGGGTCGACGTCGAAGCGCCAGCCGTCACGCAGCACGTCGGGCCGGTCCGCCAGACGGGCGAGGGCCTCGGTGACGTCGGCGTACACCGGCGCCTCGTCGGCGACCCGCGACGAGGTGAGCAGCGCCGCGAGCTCGGGCCCGGGCGCGACGAGCGCGAGACAGGCACGGGGCCACCCGCCGGCCCGGGCGAGGGCGTCGGTGAACGCGTGCACCGCCGAGCTCTGCCCGGGCCGGAGCTCCGAGACGTCGAGGACCACCCCGCGGTGCTCGCCGAGCAGCTCCGCGAGCGACGCGACGAGGGCCGCCCGGTTCGCGCGGTCCAGGTCGCCACGGACCGACGCGACCACCGCGCCGCCCGACGGCGGCGCGGGACGGACCTCCCACGCGAGCTTCTGCACGATTCACCTCGCGGCCGAGGTACCCCGGGTCACCGGGTGCCAAGCCCGACTGTGACCCGGGTGCCGCACCCGTCCGTGACCTCGACGGACGGTTCCCGCGCGGACGGCTGCGGCGGGAGGACATGATGGAACGGTGAGCGAGGAACTCCAGGACGGCATCGACGACGCTCGCGAGGCTCGCGCCGAGTCGCGCTCGGCGCTGGCGGCCGCCGCGGCGAGCGGTGCCGGGGACGGTGCGGGGACCGCGGAGCTGGTCGAGTCGCCGGGCGCGGTGATGCGGGTGGCCGGGATGGTCGGCAAGCTCATCGAGGAGGTCCGCCAGGCACCGCTCGACGAAGCGGGCCGGGCCCGGCTGGCCGACATCCACGCCCGGTCGATCACCGAGCTGGGCAAGGGCCTCGCTCCCGAGCTGCGCGACGAGCTGGAGCGCATCTCGCTGCCGCTGGGCACCGACGAGGTGCCCTCGCAGGCGGAACTGCGGATCGCCCAGGCCCAGCTGCTCGGCTGGCTGGAAGGGCTCTTCCACGGCATCCAGAGCGCGGTGCTCGCCCAGCAGATGTCCGCGCGGGGCCAGCTCGAGCAGATGCGCCGGGGCCGTGGCGGCGCCGCGGGCGAGGCCGCGGTCGACGTCGGGCAGCTCGGCGGCCAGTACCTCTGACCGACCGCCGCTCGGCGGATCTCGAGACTCAGGCCTCGAGGACGACCTCACCGGCGGGCGAGCCGTGCAGCGGGCGACGCAGCGCCGAGCGGCGCTCGTCCTCGGTGAGCCCGCCCCACACGCCGTAGGGCTCCCGGGTGGCCAGCGCGTGCCGACGGCACGGCTCCAGGACCGGACAGCTCATGCAGACCCGCTTGGCCTGGCTCGCGCGCTGCTCGCGGCGCGGGCCACGCTCGCCGTCGGGGTGGAAGAAGAAGCTGGAATCCATGCCGCGGCAGGAGCCGTGGAGCTGCCAGTCCCACTCGTCGATGATCGGGCCGGGCAGCAGACGCACATCAGCCACGGGAACCTCCAGGTACGAAGGGGAGCTTGCGGGCACGCTCCGGTGGGTCGGGATGATCTCGGCCCATCCGACGTCGCGGGTATCCCCAGATGTGAACGGACACAAACCCGTGAGCCGTCACTCGGTGGAGCGCGACCGTTCACGGGGCCGTTCGGGCCCCGCTCCGTCGACCGTGGGATCGCCCACGGCGCCCCGCACGCGCCCGGCGACCGTGCGTCGCGAGTAGGGTCCGCCCGGTGGGTACCGTGCGGCCGCACTGGCGCCGCCGTAGCCCAGAGATCCAAGAGGAGTGCAGTGCATGTCCGAGAGCGCAGGGAACGGGGGGCGCGAGGTCGTGGCGACGGAGGACGACTTCTCCACGGAGGAGCCCATGGGGGTCGAGGTCGAGCGCTCCGGCCCGACATCGGTGATCCGCCTGTCCGGTGAGATCGACATGCTGACGACGCCCGCGTTGCGGGCGAAGGTCACCGAGGAGCTGGGGGCCGGCCTGTCGGTCCTCGTGCTCGACATGCTCGCCGTCGAGTTCCTCGGCTCCAGCGGCCTCGCGCTGCTGGTCGAGGCCCTCGACGAGTCGCGCAACCGCGGGGTCTCGCTCCGGCTCGTCGCCGACAGCCGGCCGGTGAGCCGTCCGCTGCAGGCCACCGGCCTCACGGACCTCTTCGAGATCCACTCGACGGTGGAGGAGGCGCTGGCCGCCTGAGGCGGTCCGGCTCCTCCACCCGGGGCGTGCCCATCGGCACGTCGACACGCGCGCCACCACCGGTGGTGACCAGCGACCCGTGCGCCGATACGGTGATGCAGCGACCGGCGGAACCACCCGTCCGGCCGGTCGAAGGTTCGGCCCCGGACCGTCACTGTCGGACCAGCCCGACCTACCCGCCGCGAACGGAGACCCGCAGTCGTGCAGACGCCCGAACCGCAGCAGCGTGAGCGCGTGCCCGAGGTCCCTGCTCCGGGAGCGGCGACCGAGGTCGACGGTCTGTCCGACACGAAGAGTCTCGGCGAGGTGCCGAGCCCGGTCGAGGTGCGCGTGCACGCCGACCCGGCGCTCATCCCGTCGGTGCGAGCCGTCGCCGCCGACCTCGCCGCGCGTGCCGACTTCGACCTCGACGCGGTCTCCGACCTCCGCATGGCCGTCGACGAGGCCTGCTCCGCGCTGGTCCCGCTGGCCGCGCCGGGTGGTCAGCTGCGCTGCGGGTTCACCGTGGTCGACGGCCGCATCGCCGTGGTCGCCCGCGTCCCGGTGGACGCGCCCACCACGCTGCGACAGGACACCTTCGGCTGGCGGGTCCTCGACACGCTGACCGATGCCGCCGAGGTCCTCGACGGCGACCCGGAGTGGCTCGGCATCCGCCTCCTGAAGGACCGGACGACGGCGTGAGCGTGCCGGCCGGGCAGGAGAAGCGCGGGGACGACTCCTACGGCCACTTGACTCCCCTCCTGGTGGAGCACGCGTCGCTGCCGGACGGCGACCGACGTCGGGAGTCGTTGCGCGACCAGCTGGTGGAGGGCTACCTGCCCCTCGCCCGGCACATCGCGCGCCGGTTCTCCCAGCGCGGAGAGCCCCAGGAGGACCTGGAGCAGGTCGCGACGGTCGGGCTGATCCACGCCGTCGACCGCTTCTCCCCGGAGCGCGGCTCGGACTTCCTGTCCTACGCGGTGCCGACGATCACCGGCGAGGTCCGCCGCTACTTCCGCGACAAGGCCTGGTCCACCCGGGTCCCGCGCCGTCTCAAGGATCTGCGGCTCGCGATCGGCTCGGCCATGCCGGCGCTGTCCCAGGAGCTGGGTCGTGCGCCGACGGCAGGGGAGCTCGCCGAACGCCTGACGCGCCCGCGCGAGGAGATCCTGGAGGCGCTCGAGGCGGCCAACGCGTACCGCTCGAGCTCGCTGGACGACATGCTCGTCGACGACCCGTCCTCCGGGCGGCTGGCCGACGTGCTCGGGACCGTCGACGAGGAGCTCGCCCAGGTCGAGCACCGCGAGACGGTGCAGCCCGCGCTGCGCCGGCTGCCCGAGCGTGAGCGCACCATCGTGATGCTGCGCTTCTTCGGCGGCATGACGCAGACCCAGATCGCCGAGCAGGTCGGGGTCTCCCAGATGCACGTCTCCCGGTTGCTCACCCGCACGCTCGCGGCGTTGCGGCAGGAGCTGTCGGAATAGGCCTTCGGCCATGTGAACGTTTGTGGTCGTCCTGACGACCACAAACGTTCACATGCGCACGGCGTGCGCGTCCCCGTAATGACGGGTCCGGCCGGTCTTCGCGAGCAGCTCGAGCAGCGGCACGGCGACCCGGCGCGTGGTGCCCAGCGCCTGGCGCGCCGCCGACACCGTGAACGGCTGGTCGAGCCTCCCGAGCACGTCCACCGCGCGGTCCGGGGCGTCCGGGCGCAGGTAGATGCCGTCGGCGATCCGCACCAGCTCCCCGGCGCGCACTGCGGCGCCGAGCTGCTTCGCCCCCAGTCCGAGCTCGGCGAGCCGACCGGCCTCGGGCGCCGCGAACGGGGCGGCCTCGAGGTCGGCGTGCACCGCCGCGAGCGCCGTGCGCACCACCGCGGGCAGCCCGCCGTCGCCGTGGCGCAGGATCCGCCCGCCGTCCTCCACCAGATCCTCCGACGCCGGACGACGAGCCAGCACCAGCGTCAGCAGCCGGGCGTCGGGGAGCTCGAGGGCGCGGGCGGCGGCGCGGGCGGGCAGCCCGGGATCGAGGGGGTTCGCCGCCGCGTGCTCGGCGACCGCGGTGACCAGCCGGCCGGACAGCGCGTCGAGGTGCGCCGGGTCGACGAGCCAGCCCGCCGCCGCGGGAGCGTCCGGGGGCGCCCCCGCCAGACCGAGCCCGGCGAGGTCGGAGACCCGCACGAGCTTCCGCCGGCGTAGCTCGGTCGAGGGGTCCGGCGCACCGGAGGTCTCCGCGAGCTGGGTCGCCCGGCTGCGCGCGGCACCCCGGCGGCGCAGCTCCGGGGGCCGGACGTCGAGCACCGTCAGGCCGCCCAGGACGGCGTGCGCGCCCGGGTCGCGCAGCAGCGCGCGGTCCCCGGGGCGCAGCGGCAGCGGGGCGCGCAGGGTGAGCCGCAAGGTGCGGGTGCCCACCGCGTCCCCGGATCCGTCGCCCGCGCCGGTGTCCGGGGCGTCCTCCCGCGAGAGCGGACGCACTCGCGCCGCGACCGCCGAGGACCCGACGTGCAGCATCACCTGCGCCGGGAGCTTCTCCCTCGCCGCGCCACCCCGCGGCGGGTGCAGCCGGACGTCGACGACGGTCGTGCTCAGCCACCGGCCCGGCGTGAGCAGCGCGTCGCCGCGGGACAGCGCCTCCAGCGGGACGCCGCGCAGGTTCAGCGCGACCCGCGACACCGCCGGCGCCGCGTCGACCGGCTCCCCGAGCGCCTGCAGCGCGCGCACGGCCACCGTGCGCTCCTCACCGGAGCCCGCCAGGACCAGCTCGTCGCCCGCGGCGATCCGCCCGGCCCCGAGCGTCCCGGTGACGACCGTGCCCGCGCCGCGGATCGAGAAGGCGCGGTCCACCCAGAGCCGCACGTCGCCCTCGACGTCGGGCTCCGGCAACCGGCCCGCCAGCGCCCCCAGCGCGTCCCGGAGGTCGTCGAGTCCCTCCCCGGTCGCGCCGGAGACGCAGACCGCCGGGAGCCGCCCGAGGGTCGACTCCGCGAGATGCTCCAACGCCTCGTCACGCGCGAGCTCGGGGTCGGCGAGGTCGGAACGCGTCACGACCAGCACCCCGTCCTGCACACCCAGCGCGTGCAGCGCGTCGAGGTGCTCCCCGGACTGCGGCATCCAGCCCTCGTCGGCGGCGACCACGAACATCGTCGCCGGCACCGGACCGACCCCGGCGAGCATCTGCGTCACGAAGCGCTCGTGGCCCGGGACGTCGACGAACGCGACGGTCTCCTCGCCCAGCCGCGTCCACGCGAACCCCAGGTCGATCGTCATCCCGCGGCGGCGCTCCTCGGCCCACCGGTCGGGCTCCATCCCGGTCAGCGCGCGGATCAGCGTGGACTTGCCGTGGTCGACGTGCCCGGCGGTGGCGACCACCTTCATGACCCGGTGACCGCCCGGAGCGCCGCCGCCAGCCGCGCGTCGTCGTCGGGGTCGACCGAGCGCAGGTCCACGACGCATCGCCCGTGCTCCACCCGGGCCACCACCGGGTCGGCCCCGACCCGCAGCGCCGCGGCGGCCGCCACGGGCAGCGCCAGCCCGGCGCTCGGGAGCTCGACGCCGGGTGCACCCCCACCCCCGACGGCGGCGGTGCAGTCGACGGCCTCCAGGCCGAGTTCCGCCGCGAGCGCCTCCGTCCGTTCCCGCAACGCCGCGTACGGGGTGTGCAGCATCGCCCGCGCCGGTGGTTCGGGGCCCCGCAGCGTGGCCTCCAGCGCGGCGAGGGTCAGCTTGTCCACCCGCAGCGCCCGGGCCAGTGGATGCCGACGCAGCCGGTGCACCAGCTCGGCGCTCCCCAGCAGCAGACCCGCCTGCGGTCCGCCGAGCAGCTTGTCGCCCGACGCCGTCACCAGGTCCGCGCCCGCCCGCAGCGACGACGTCGCGTCGGGCTCGTCGGGCAGCGCCGGGTCGGGGGCGAGCAGCCCGGAGCCGATGTCGACGACGACGGGCACGCCCAGCCCGGTGAGCTCGTCGGTCGGCACCGCGGAGGTGAACCCGGAGACGACGAAGTTCGACGGGTGGACCTTGAGGATCATCCCGGTGTCCGGGCCGACGGCCTCGGCGTAGTCGCGACGGTGCACCCGGTTCGTCGTGCCGACCTCGCGCAGCCGGGCACCGGTCGACACCAGCAGGTCCGGCACCCGGAACCCGTCGCCGATCTCGACCATCTCGCCGCGGGCGATGACGATCTCGCGCCCGGCGGCCAGCGCGGTCGCGGCGAGCACGAGTGCCGCCGCCCCGTTGTTCGCGACGTGCACGCCGCCCGCGTCCGGCACCGCCGCCGCCAGCGCGTCCAGCGCGCCCGCCCCGCGGCGGCCGCGCTCGCCGGTGGCCAGGTCGAGCTCGACGTCGGTGGTGCCGGCCGCCGCGACGGCCGCCTCACGCGCCGCGCGCGACAGCGGCGCCCGGCCGAGGTTCGTGTGCAGCAGGACCCCGCTGGCGTTGATGACCGGGCGCAGGCTCGCGGCCGTCGGGCCCAGCCGCGCCAGCTCGGCGACGACGGCGTCCGTGACGTCCTCCGGCGCGAGCTCGCCGCGTCGGGCGCGGTCCTGGGCGGCGACGACGAGGTCCTTCACCCGCGCCCGGCCGACGACCGCGACCGCGTCCGCCACCGGGGGCTCGGCCAGGACGGTGTCCGTGCGCGGGATCCGGCGTCGGACGTCGTCGGTGCTCACCCCGGTCATCTGCCCAGGATCCACCGGTTCACGCCGTGGCGCCGCCCCACCCCGGGACCGGGCGGCTGGATCCGTGCCGCAGGAAGGTGACGAACGCGCCGTTCGTGCCGCTGGAGGGTGACGAACGCGCCGTTCGTGCCGCTGGAAGGTGACGAACGACCCGTTCGTGCCGCTGGAAGGTGACGAACGACCCGTTCGTGCACATAGACGCCACGAACGAGTCGTTCGTCCCGATGGGGTCGGGCGGCGTGCGAGCTCAGGACCCCGCGGACGGCGCGTACCGGCGGTCGGGCGGCGTCGAGCCGGCGCGCGTCGACTCCTCCCGACGACGGATCCGCTCCCGCTGCGGCACCACGATGTGCGCCGGGTCGTTCGCCGAGGCGATCCCGGCGTCGAACACGCCGAACCGGGTCAGCGCCGACCCCGCCAGCAGGGCCAGCCCGGACAGGGCGGCCGACCACCGCTTCCGCCGCCCCACGACGGCGCCCACCGCACCCGCCACGAGGCACGCCTTCGACGCCGTCATCAGCGTCTTCGCGCGGCCCTTCTCGTAGACGTCGGCGAGCATGCCCAGGTCGTGCTCCATCGTCCGCTCGGTGGCGAGCTCGACGACGGCGCCGGTCACCGCCAGCCGCGCGGCCGGCGCATTGTCCGCCACCGACGCGAACACCAGCCCGAACCCGCCACCCGCGGCCGCCGCGCTCGAGCCGAACAGCACCGGCAGGTGGCGGTGCGCCTCGTGCCAGGTCGGCACCGCGGTGTTCGAGAAGAGCACCGCGGTGTAGGTCGCGAGGGCCGGCCCGACGACGGCGGCCGCGACGCCGGTGACGTTCCCGGTCCGGCGGAACCAGCCGGTCACCTCGGTCGCCGCGGTGAGCCCCGCGAAGGTCGCGAACGGCGAGAGGATCCAGGTCCCGACGGAGAGCGGCGAGGTCGGCTTGAACACCCGCAGCATGTGCAGGAAGCGCTGCGGACGGTGCAGGTCGTGGACCAGGAACACGGTCCCGCCGACCGCCCCGCCCGCGGCCGCCAGCCGGCTCGCCCGGCGCAGGGTCGGCCGGTCGGTCGCGCTCGCCATCGCCGCGAGCACCGACGACGACCCGGCCAGGCCGCCCAGGAACAGGTACAGCGGGACGTCCGGGTTCTTCCACACCGGCGCCTTGATGATCGGGCGGCCGTAGTAGGAGCGGAACTCGGCCTCGGGGACCATGAGGTCCTCGCCCCTGCCGCCGCGACGCTTCCGCCGCGGCTTCACCTGGTCCCGGTCGACCCCGAAGCGGTCCATCTCGGTGTTCGCGTCGTGCGTCACTTCCGTGCCCTCCAGAACGACGCGACCGCCGCCACCCCGAGGCCGAGCGCGGTCAGCGCCGCGTTGCGCCACATCTCGGGCAGGTCCCGGGTGGTGACGATCGGGTCCGGCGGCAGCCCGTAGACCTCCGGCTCGTCGAGCAGCAGGAAGAACGCACCGTCGCCGCCCACCCCGTCGTCGGGATCGCGGCCGTAGAGCCGGGCCTCCTCGACGCCCCGGCCGTGCAGCTCGGCCAGCCGGGCGTCGGCGGTCGCCTGGAGCTCGTCGAGGTCGCCGAACTGGATGGAGTTCGTCGGGCACGCCTTCGCGCACGCCGGCTCCAGGCCGCTGCCGAGCCGGTCGTAGCAGAGCGTGCACTTGTGCGCGCCGCCGTCGGACTCGCGGACGTCGATCACGCCGTACGGGCAGGACGGCACGCAGTAGCCGCACCCGTTGCAGATGTCGTCCTGCACGACGACGGTGCCGAACTCGGTCCGGAACAGCGCCCCCGTCGGGCAGTTGTCCAGGCAGCCGGCGTGCGTGCAGTGTTTGCAGACGTCCGAGGACATGAGCCAGCGGACGTCCCGCTCGTCGTCGGGGGTCTGCTGGCCGTGCGCCCCCTGCGCGCCATTCCCCGTCGCTCCGCTCGCCCCGTCGTCGGGGAGCAGCGCGAGCAGGTCGACGGTCCCGCCGTCGGGCGGCGCCGTCGCCGCATCGCGCGGCGCTCCAGGCACGGGGCCGCCGGACACCGCGGGCAGCGCCGACGGCAGGTGCCCCGTCGTGACCTCGACCCCGGTGGCCGTGCTCGCCCGATCCCCCGTCGCTGCGCTCGCCCCGGAATGCGGCCGCACGTCCTCGATGAACGCGACGTGCCGCCACGTGGACGCGCCGAGGTCACCGGTGTTGTCGTAGGACATCCCGGTGAGGCGGTAGAGATCCGAGGCGTCGGACCCGTCGTCCGGAACGAGGTTCCACTCCTTGCAGGCGACCTCGCAGGCCTTGCACCCGATGCAGACCGAGGTGTCGGTGAAGAACCCGACCCGCTTGGGGCGCTCGCCGTCGAACCCCGCGTCCTCGGCCGGGTTCGGGAGCTCGCCGTACAGCGAGGTCGAGGCCCCGGAGAACGCGTCGAAGACGTTGGTCACTACTGGATGCCTCCCGGTTCGACGCCCGCCCGGCGCCGGTAGTCCGCGACGTACTCCAGCAGTGCGGGGCCGCGCGGGCGCCGTCCCGGCTGGATGTCGCAGGTCGCGACCTTGGACTCCTGGATGTGCACGTTGGGGTCCATGACGACGCCGAGCAGGTCGTTGGCCGGGTCGCCGACGGAGAGCCCGTTCGAGCCCCAGTGGTACGGCAGGCCGATCTGGTGCACCGTCCGGTCCCCGATGCGCAGTGGCTTCATCCGCTCGGTGACCATGACCCGCGCCTCGATCGCGGTGCGCGCCGAGATCAGCGTGGCCCACCCCATGTGCTCGAGCCCCCGCTCCCGCGCCAGCGCCGGGGAGACCTCGCAGAAGAACTCCGGCTGGAGCTCCGAGAGGTAACCCAGCGTCCGGCTCATCCCGCCCGCGGTGTGGTGCTCGGTGAGCCGGTAGGTGAGGAAGACGTACGGGAAGACCTCGCTCTGCGACGGGTTGAGCCGGTTCCACGCCCGGTTCATCTCCTCGCGGGCGGGGTTGTCCTGCTGGTCGTGCAGCAGGTTGGCCACCGGGGACTCGACCGGCTCGTAGTGCGTCGGCAGCGGACCGTCGGCGAGCCCGGACGGCGCGTAGAGCCAGGCCTTGCCGTCGGACTGCATGTTGAACGCGTCGGTCCCGGCGAGGGCGTCCGGCCCGGTCGCGCCCGGGTCGGGCTTGTAGTCCGGCGGCTTGGTGGCCTCGAAGTCCGGGACGTCGTGCCCGACCCAGCGGCCCTGCTCCTCGTCCCACCAGACGAGCTTCTTGCGCTCGCTCCAGGGGCGGCCCTCGGCGTCGGCGGAGGCGCGGTTGTAGAGCACGCGGCGGTTCGCCGGCCACGCCCAGCCCCACTCGTGGGCGACCAGGTCCTGTTCGGAGCCGGGTTTGCGGCGATCGGCCTGGTTGACGCCGTCGGCGAAGATGCCGGTGTAGATCCAGCACCCGGCGGTGGTCGATCCGTCGGCGCGCAGCTCGGTGTACGTCGAGAGTGGGCGGCCGTCGGCGTCGGCCCCGTTGATCTCGGCCAGCACGGAGACGACGTCGGGTTCCTCGTGAATCCCCGACGTCGGGTAGTCCCAGGTCAGCTCGAGCAGCGGCCGGTCGCGCTCGTCGGTGGAGCCGGCGAGCTTCTCCCGGATCCGCTTGCCCAGGTGGAAGTAGAAATGCAGTTCGGAGCGCGAGTCGCCCGGCGGGTGGACGGCCTCGTGCCGCCACTGCACCAGCCGCTGGGTCTGGGTGAAGCTGCCCGACTTCTCGGTGTGGTTCGCGCAGGGCAGGAAGAAGACCTCGGTGCCGATCTCCTCGGTGCGCAGTTCCCCGGTCTCGATCTCCGGGCCGTTCTGCCAGAACGAGGCCGACTCGATCATCTGCATGTCCCGGACGACGAGCCATTCCAGGTTCGCGAGTCCGAGTCGCTGCATCTTGCCGTTCGCGTGCCCGACCGCGGGGTTCTCGCCGACGAGGAAGTAGCCGAACGACTTGCGGTCGATCTGGTTCTTCACGGTGACGTAGCTGCCGTGGTCGCCGGTGATGCGCGGCATCCAGTCGAACGCGAAGTCGTTCTCCGGGGTCGCCGCGTCGCCCCACCACGCCTTGAGCAGGGACACCGTGTAGGCGTCCATGTCGCCCCAGAACCCGGTCTTCGCGGCGTCGGCGTCGATGTAGTCCGCGAGCGTCTCGTGGTGGGCGCTCGGCATCGGCAGGTAGCCCGGCAGCAGGTCGAACAGCGTCGGGATGTCGGTCGAGCCCTGGATCGACGCGTGCCCGCGCAGCGCGAGGATGCCCCCGCCCGGGCGGCCCATGTTGCCCAGCAGCGTCTGCAGGATCGCCGCCGCCCGGATGTACTGGACGCCGACGGTGTGGTGGGTCCAGCCGACCGAGTACACCCACGCGGTCGTCCGGTCCCGGCCGGAGTTCTCGGTGACCGAACGCGCCACCTGCAGGAACTGCTCGACGCTCATCCCGCACACCCGGGCCACGGCCTCGGGCGTGTAGCGGGCGTAGTGACGGCGCAGCACCTGGAAGACGCAGCGCGGGTGGGTCAGCGTCTCGTCACGACGCGGCTCGTGGTGGCCCATCGGGTCCGCGCCCGGCCGCGGGCCGTCGGGCATCTGGGACTCCCACGCATCCCGCTTGCCCGCCGCCGGCGCCCGGTACGCGCCGTCGAGCGCCCAGCTGGCCGGGTCGTAGTGCCCGGTGTCCGGGTCGTAGCCGGAGAAGAGCCCGTCCACGTCGCCGGAGTCGGTGAAGTCGTCGTCGACGATGTCCGCGGCGTTCGTGAACGCCGTGACGTAGTCCCGGAAGTCCAGCTCGTTCTCGAGGACGTAGCTGATCAGGCCGCCCAGGAACGCGATGTCCGCGCCCCCGCGGAACGGGACGTGCTCGTCGGCCACCGCGGTGGTGCGGGTGAAGCGCGGGTCGACGTGGATCACCGTGGCGCCGCGGCGCTTGGCCTCCATCACCCACTGGAAGCCCACCGGGTGGGCCTCCGCCATGTTCGAGCCCTCGATGACGATGCAGTCCGAGTGCACGAGGTCCTGGAGGTAGTTGGTGGCGCCTCCCCGCCCGAACGTGGTCCCCAGACCGGGGACCGTGGCGCTGTGTCAAATGCGCGCCTGGTTCTCCACCTGGATCGCGCCGAGCGCCATGAACAACTTCTTGATGAGGTAGTTCTCCTCGTTGTCCAGCGTCGCGCCGCCGAGGCTCGACAAGCCCAGCGTCCGCCGCAGGACCCGGCCCTGGGAGTCGGTGTCCTCCCACCCACGACGACGGGCATCGATCACGCGGTCGGCGATCATGTCCACCGCGGTGTCGAGGTCGAGGTCCTCCCACTCGGTGCCGTACGGGCGCCGGTAGCGCACCGTCGTCACGCGCGACGGCGATGTGACCAGCGACGTCGACGCGGACCCCTTCGGGCACAGCCTCCCGCGGGAGATCGGCGAGTCCGGGTCGCCCTCGATCTGCGTGATCCGGCCGTCGCGCACGTAGATGTCCTGCCCACAGCCGACCGCGCAGAACGGGCACACCGACTTGACGACCTCGTCGGCGGCGTCCGTCCGGGGCTCGAGGGCCTTCGTGCGAGGGCTCTGGACCGCGGCCCCGCGCCCGAGCGGGTCAGGACCGGTCGCCTGGCGGAACATCGGCCATTCGCCGAGCCAGGTGCGGACGCCCATGCGTGAGGACCTCCCGGGGCCGTGCTGGCCTGTTGCTGTGGTGACCCCGGCGCGGCTGTGGACCAGGGGAGACGTGTGGCGGAGGCGGACGGGAATCGAACCCGCCTGGCCGAGATACCCGGCCACGTCGGTGTTGAAGACCGCGGGGCCCACCAGGAACCCTGACGCCTCCACGATCCACCATAAGCAGGGCGGGAGCGGCCTGCAGCGCCGCCCCCGGATCGGTTCCCGCCCGGCAACACCCAGCTCACACGGCCAGGATGGGGTGCCGTGCCGACCGATCCGGACGCCGTGCTCGCCGTCGACCTCGGCACCACCTCGACGAAGGCGGTCCTGTTCGCCCCCGACGGCACGGTGCTGGGGGAGGGCGACGCCGGTTACCCGCTCGCCGAGCCCGAACCGGGCGCGGCCGTCCAGGACCCCGAGGCGATCTGGGAGGCGGTGGGCGACGCGGTGGCCGCCGCGGCCGCGGGACACCGACCCGTCGTCGTCGTGTTCAGCGGCGCGATGCACGGGCTGCTCGGCGTCGACGACCGCGGCGACCCCGTCGGACCGCTGCTGACCTGGGCGGACTCACGCGCGGCCGGTGTCGCGGCGGCCTGGCGGGCCGGGGCCGTCGACACCCTGGCCCTCCAGCGGCGCACGGGGACGCCGGTGCACGCCATGAGCCCGCTGTGCAAGCTCGCCTGGCTGCGCCGCGACCGCCCGAGCCTGCACGCGGCCGCCGCCCGCTGGGGTGGGCTGAAGGAGTTCGTGGTCGGCCGGGCCACCGGCCGGCGGGTCACCGACGCCTCCTGCGCCTCCGGGACCGGCCTGCGCGACCTCCGCTCACGGACGTGGGACGACGAGGCCCTTGGTCTCGCCGGCGTCGACGCCGACGCCCTCGACGAGCTGGTCGACACCACCGCCGTCGTCGGGCCCTTGGCCGACCGGGTGGCCGACGGGTGGGGGATGCCGCGCGGCGTGCCCGTCGTGGCCGGCGGCGGGGACGGTCCGCTGGCCAACCTCGGGCTCGGGGCCGTCCGGCCGGGTGTGCTCGCCTGCTCGATCGGCACCAGCGGCGCGCTGCGCCTGGCCGTGGACGAACCCGCGGTCGACGCCCGGGGCCGGCTGTTCTGCTACGAGCTCACGGTCGAACGCTGGGTCATCGGTGGCGCGGTCACCAACGGCGGGGTCGTCCTCGACTGGGCGGCGGAGGCCCTCGGCGCGGACGTCCCGACGCTGCTCGCCGAGGCGGCGGCCGTCCCGGCGGGTGCCGACGGCCTCGTCGCCGTCCCGCACCTGCTGGCCGAGCGCGCGCCACGCTGGGACGGTGCGCTCGGTGGGGCCTTCCTCAACCTGCGACGCACGCACGGGCGCGGTCACCTCGCGCGGGCCCTGCTCGAGGGCGTGTGCCTGCAGCTGCGGCTGGTCCTCGAGTCGACGCGCGAGGCCGGGGCGGCCGTCGACGAGGTCCGGGCCACCGGCGGGTTCGCCCGGAGCCCCTTCTGGCGCGGCCTGCTCGCCGACGTGCTCGGGACCCCCGTCGGCTTCCCTGGGGGTCACCAGGGCTCGGCGTGGGGTGCGGCGCTGCTCGGCATGCAGGCGGTGGGCATGCTCGAGCCTGGCGTCGACGCCCTGACCGACGCCGCGGAGCGGGTGCGGATCGACGGCACGACGACGCCGTCCGCGGCGGCCGGGTTCTACGCGTCGCGTCTCGAGCTGGTGGAGCGCGTGCAGGACGCGCTGGGGGGTGTGATCGCCGAGCTCGGGTAGCTCAGTCCTCGAGCGCCGGATCGGCCCCGTCGGCGGCCTCCTCGAGCTCGACCAGCGCCTCCTCGAGGAAGGTCAGCAGCCGCTGCAGGCGCGGCACGCTGCGCCGGTCGCCGGTGAGGCCGAACTCCATGTTGTCGGCGTAGGAGAACACCGTCATGTTCAGCGCCTGGCCGTCCATCGGCACCGACAGCGGGTACATCCCGTCGAGCTTCGCGCCCTCCCAGTAGAGCGGGGCCTTGGGGCCGGGCACGTTCGAGATGATCAGGTTGAACCCGGGGTTGATCACCGACGACACCCCGGGCACCGACCCGAGGGGCAGCGGCGCGGCGACGGCCATCGACAGCGCGGCGATCGCCATCGGGTCGCGCTGGTCGAGGTTCGCCTTCGCCGCCCGACCGGAGGCCTTGATGCGCTCCAGCCGGGTCGCGGCGTCGGGCTCGTCGGTCGCGAGCGTCACCAGGATGGCGCCGAGCTGGTTGCCCTCGCCGGAGGTGCCGAGCGACACCGGCAGCGCCGCCACCAGCGGCTTCTCCGGCAGCGCGTCGAGGTCGAGCATGTAGCGGCGCAGCGCGCCCGAGCACATCGCGAGCACGATGTCGTTCACGGTCGAGTCGGTGCGCTCGCGCACCCGTTGGATCCGCTTGAGCGGCCACGACTCGGCGGCGAAGCGGCGCGCCCCGGTGATCGGGACGTTGAACATGCTGTGCGGCGCCTCGAAGGGCAGCGTCGTGTCCCGGTGGGCGAGCCCGTCGTAGAGCGCGTCGACCAGCGCCGGGGCGACGCCGAGGACCTGGCTCGCGGTCCGCGCGGTGTCGGTGACCGCGGAGCTCACGGTGTTCCAGCCGCCGGCGAGCGCGGACCCGACCGAGGACAGCAGCGAGCGCTGCTCCGGGGCCGCGACGGGCGCGGGCGGCTGGTCCGCGGGACGGCGCCTGCTGCGCGGGTCGACCTGCCAGAAGGGCGCCATGCCGCGCGCCTCGGCGTCGGTGGAGAGCGCCTTCTGGAGATGCCGCATCCCCGTGACGCCGTCCATCATCGCGTGGTGGATCTTGAAGTAGACCGCGAAGCGGTCACCCTCCACGCCTTCGATGAGGTGGAACTCCCACAGCGGCCGGTGACGGTCCAGCAGGGTCCCGTGCAGGCGGGAGACGAGCTCGAGCAGCTCGCGGATCCGGCCCGGACGCGGCAGCGCCGAGAGCCGCACGTGGTACTCGATGTCGAGGTCGTCGTCCTCCCAGGCCCACTGCCCGAGGGTCCCGACGCTGCGCACGGCCCGTCGGGCGAAGGTCCGGGCCACCTGGTTCGAGGAGACGAGCTGCTTGTGCAGGTCACCGAGGAAGTCGGGACCAGCACCCTCCGGCCGGTCGAACAGGAGCAGTGACCCGACGTGGGTCGGCCGCTCCCGGGACTCGGCCAACAGGAACATCGAGTCCCGGAACGACATGACACCCATGCTCGGAATCCTCCCGCCGCCGACCGTCCGCTGGGAAGGACGCCGCGCGCGCCACGATGTTGTCGCGGGCCTCACCCGGGCGGTTGTGGTGCCCCTCTCAGCGCTGCGTCAAACCGGGGTGGCCATGCGCCCGAGCGCCCGGTCGAGTTCGTCCAGGGAGGTGACCTCGAGGCCGCCGCTGCGGCGCACCACCGCGCCGATCATGAGGTTGTACGACAGTCCCTCCTCGCCGCCCTGGCGCAGGTCGTTGCGGTAGGCGACGACGGGCCGGCCGTGGGCCGCGGCCCAGGCCACTTCGACGACGGTGCCGTTGTCCGGCGGCTCCTGGTCCAGACACGCGACGACGAGGTCGGCGCGCTCGGTGATGGAGCGCAGGTGGAACTCGCCGAGCGCGAGCCAGCGCTCGGCCCGTTCGTCGGCGTCCGGCAGGTCGGCCTCCCAGGGGTCGATGACGTCGACGTGGGATCGCACGACGGGCAGCAGCCGGTCGGTGTAGAAGTGCCGGGTGGATTCGGCGAAGCCGTAGGGGCTCGCGAGGTAGGCGGTCCTGCGCACGGCGGGGCATCTTCCCGGATGATGGGCCGCCGTGCGGGTCGTCGTGACGGGAGCCGGCGGATTCGTGGGCTCGGCGGTGTCCGCCGCGCTGCAGGCCTCCGGACACGACGTCGTCGGGCTCGCCCGGGATCCGGCCCGGCTGGTGGCCGGCGTGCGTCCGGTGGTCGGCTCGGTGCTCGACGCCGAGGTCGTGGCCGCCGCGCTGGACGGGGCGGACGCGGTCTGCCACCTCGCGGCGCGCGTCCGGGTGCGGGAGTCGCGCGAGGACCCTCTCGGGTACTGGCGCACCAACCTCGACGGCACCCGCACGGTGCTCGCGGCGGCCGGGCCCGATGTCCGGGTGGTCCTCGTGTCGACCTGTGCGGTGCACGCGCCCGCGGACGTCCCGATCGGCGAGGACGCGCCGCTGGCCCCGTCGAACCCTTACGCGGCCAGCAAGCTGGCCGCTGACCTGCTGGCCCGCGACGTCGCCCTCGCCGGCGGGCCCGGCGTCGTCTGCCTGCGGGTCTTCAACGTCGCGGGGGCGGCCGCCGGACGCGGCGACGACGATCGCTCACGGGTCGTCCCGGCGCTGCTGGCCGCGGTCGCGGGCGGACGCTTCACCGTGAACGGCGACGGCTCGGCGGTGCGCGACCTCGTGCACGTCGCCGATCTCGCGGACGGCGTCGTCGGGGCGCTCGGGGTGGCCGAGCCGGGGACGTGGCGGGCGTTCACCGTCGGCTCCGGACGGGGGACGTCGGTCGCCGAGCTGATCGACGTCGTCGGGCGGGTCACCGGACGGTCCGTGCCGGTGCTCCACGGGGAGGCGGTGGACGAGCCGTCGCGCCTGGTCGCCGACCCGTCACGTGCGCGGCGCGAGCTCGGCTGGGCACCCACCCGCTCGGCGCCGGAGCGGATCGTCGCCGACGCCTGGGCCGCGCGTCCGCTCCCGTGACGCGCCCGTTCCCGACGGTGGACGCGGACCAAGGGTGCCCCCGGCAGGACTCGAACCTGCGACCTTGGCATTAGAAGGGCCTTGCTCTGTCCGGCTGAGCTACGGGGGCCGGTGCCGGACAGGGTAGTGGGACACCTCCGTCGCCCGCCCGTGACCACGCCGGCCTGGGCTGCCGCGGCATCGTCCGACGGGGCCGAGGTCGCATCGGGGCTCTGACCTGCCCGGATACCCGGCACGCCCCCCGGGTGCAGCGGGGTCCGGCCACCCGCGTAGTGTTCTCGTCGCTCTCGGGGAACGGACGCGATCCAGCGGACGGCCGGGAGTTCGGAATCGCCGGGAGTCACTCCCGACCGATCCGACACAGCGTGAACATGAGACCGACGCCCGCCTGCTCCGGCGGACCGGGTGGACGTCTCGATCGGTCGCCCTCCGGGCGGGCCGCGCCGAGGGGGTCACCCCCCGGAAACGCCCCCGGAACCGGCCGTGTACGGTGGAATCACCGCGAACGAGATCGCCGGGAAATCCGGCGGGATTCGAGCGCGTGTGGTCGTCCTTTGAGAACTCAACAGTGTGCTGACGTTTTGTGTGTTCTGGCCCCAGCTTTGGTTGGGGTTTCTTTGAGTATGGTCAGGGAAATTCGTTTCTCTAATGTTTTTTGTTGGAGAGT
>NZ_JAJNDB010000012.1 GCF_021026375.1 Actinomycetospora endophytica
AACCCGTTGGACGTTGCGCTGGAAACCCGCCCTCAACGCCTTCGCCATCACGTTCCCCGGCCGTATCGTCCCGTCAAGCACCTACTGACCCATCAACGCCAATTACACCGATCATCGGACAGTCCCGCGCCGCCGACGGGAGTGGCTTGAGAGAGGTCTGCACTGCCCTAAGTTGGTCTGCCCTCCTCGTCGAACAACCCCGTAGGCATCGTCGAGGAGGTCAGGTGTCGAGCAAGCCGGCACAGCAGCAAGACTCAGTGGTGATCGCGGTCGACCCGCACAAGGCGTCGTGGACGGCGGCGGCGGTCGGTCCGGGTGTGACGGCGTTGGACACCCTGCGGGTGCCGGTCGGCGGGCGCGGCTACCGGGAGCTGCGTCGCTTCGCGGCCCGCTGGCCGGAGGTGGTGTGGGCGATCGAGGGCGCCACCGGGTTGGGCGCGCCGCTGGCCGCCCGGTTGTCCGCGGACGGCGTCGACGCGGTGGATGTACCCGCGAAGCTGGCCGCGCGGGTGCGGATGCTCTCCACCGGGCATGGCCGCAAGAGCGACAGCGACGACGCGGTCTCGGTCGGTGTCGCCGCGTTGACCGCGGTAGGTCTGCGCAGTGTCGCCGTCGACGAAACGATCACCGCGCTGCGCGCCCTGGTCGAGCACCGCGACGACATCGTGCGGACCCGCACCCAGACGATCAACCGGCTCCACACCCTGCTCACCAAGCTGGTCGCCGGCGGCGCACCCCGTCAGCTCGACGCCGACACCCGCCGCGCGGCTGCTGCGCGGAGTCCGTCCTCGCGCGACGGGCCCGCGCACGCTGCGGCGCCTGGCCGCCGAGCTGGTCACCGAGACCCGGCACCTGGACCGGCGGATCGCCACCGCCACCGCCGAGATCAGCCGCACCGTGGCCGCCAGCGCGAGCACCCTGACCCAGCTGCACGGCATCGGAGACCTCACCGCCGCGAAAATCCTGGCCCGGGTCGGGGACGTGCGCCGGTTCCGCTCCGCCGCGGCGTTCGCCTCCTACACCGGCACCGCCCCGATCGAGGTGTCCTCCGGCGACGCCGTGCGGCATCGCCTCTCGCGAGCTGGGGACCGCCAGCTCAACTGCTGCCTGCACGTCATGGCCATCAGCCAGATCCGCCGTGAGAGCCCGGGACGGGACTACTACCAGGCCAAACGCGCCGCCGGCAAAGGCCACAAGGAAGCCACGCGGTGTCTGAAACGCCGCCTCTGCGACGTCGTCTACCGCCAGCTGCTCCACGACGCCGAGCTCGGCGATGGCGCGGGCCCGGGAGGACACCAGGGGGCGACTCGAGAGTCCAGCGCGGCCGGCTCAACCCCTACCACCGGCTCTTCGGACAAGTCACTTCCCGGGCCCGCGACCGACACTCTATCCCCGCCCAACCAAGATCAGCTTGACTAGAGAGGAGCCTTCTTGATCAAGCCCGAGGAGGGCTTGCAGGCCGCCGGCCTGTTCCATCAGCAGTGAGAGGCCGAGAGCGTCAAGCCAACCGAGGGACGCGGCAGCCCCGACCCGTTGAGCTGAAAGGCGGCCATAACCGGGGACTATCGGCCGCGACGTCGGCACCATGAGCTCCACCGCGGCCCGGCGAGCGACCGCCAACTACACGATCCCCGACGAGACACTTGCTACCGGTGCTGGTTGGCCTAGCGGGGCTCGTTGTCTTCGGGCCCGCCCTCGAAATCCTCGGCGGAGGCGGAACTCAGCCATGACCGTAGTTCGCTGGCCTGCTCCTCGATCTCGTCCGGGCTCGCTGCGGGTTTGGACGACTCGGCGTCGTCGTAGACGCCCCCGGCGATCTCCCGGATCGGCACTGCGGCCTGCTCGAGCACCGTAGCCGAGGCGTAGATCGGTACCCCGGCGGCCACCGCCACCGGCACCGCATCGCTGGGCCGCGCGTCGACCCGGGCGCCACCATCACGCACCACCTCGGCCCGGAACACCCCCTCGGCGATATCGCAGATCATGACCTGGGTGATCCGCCCTCCCAGCCCCACGACCACGTCCACGAGCAGCTGGTGCGTCAACGGCCGCCGCGGGTGCTCCCCACCGGCGCTTCTGGGCACGCGTCGATGTCGTCGCGAGGCCCGGAGATCGCGAGCCGTGCGGCGCCGAGTCACTCGCCCGTGGGGCTGCCACGCCCAGGGCAGGTCGTGCGCCTAAGGCTCCCGAGCGACCGCGGGCGAAGATCGGCCACCCGGAGCGGACAACTCGGTGGCGGTTCCGGCACCGACGCGCGGCGGCGCGAGGCGCACAACGGCAAGGCCCTGCCCGCACTTGAATGGTTACTCATTTATGAGGCTCAGTTCACTGTGCGAGACTCTACGATCGAGCCTGGAATCCGGCTCTGGTTGAAGGTGTCGGTGCGTTCGGAGGCGGGTCTGGTCGAAGCAGCGGAGAGATCGGCGAGGTCCTGGTCGCCACGGTCGCTCGGGTATGCCCAGCGAATCGGCGTCCCCGTTTCGGATCCATTTGGGCGATGCCTGGGGCCGGGACCCGGGCGCCTGCCAGAGGAAGGTACTGCCTAGAATGCCGGGAACTGCGGTCCGGCCCAGGGGAGCTTATGCGTGCACGTGGGCAACAAACTCGGCGTACCCCAAATGAGGTGCGCCGGCTACTCCTCGTTGCGGCGCGTACCGAGTTCAGGGTGCACGGCTACCCGCGGACCAGCACTCAGAACGTCGCCGATGCTGCCGGTGTCAACGAGACGTTGCTCTTCCGACACTTCCAGAGCAAGGCAAATCTGTTCGACGAGGCAGTGCTGCAGCCGATCGTGACCACCGTTGAGGAAACCTTCGCCGAGTGGGCGGGCGATCGACCGATCACCAGCCAGGACCCTGCGGGGGAGCTGACGAGTCTCATTGTGATTCTTCGGACTGCGCTGGCCGACCGACGCAGTGATCTGGTGGCCCTGATCGAGGCCCAGGCCTATGCGCCGGAACTCGGGCCCCTGCTCGACCGTGTCGATGGACAGCTCCGGGAGCAGGGACCTGCGCTACGGAGCGCCGCGCGACGTACCGACCTCATTGCCGGGCCGGGGCGAGCGAGGGCTGTGCTGAACTTCGTCGTGGCGATGGTGGCCTTCCGGCCGGACACGATCCGTGCAGGTCAGGCCACGGGCGACGGCTCGCTTCCGGAGGCCAACGCCGATGGGCCCGGTGCCGCCGAGGGCTTCCGGTCGAGCCGAGTCGATCATCGCGGTCGGGAGCTGCGGCGGGTGATCTGCGTGCACGCCGGGGAGGCGTTCGCCGAGGCCGGGTACAAGAAGACGACCACGCGCGCGATCGCGGCCCGGGCCTCGACCGCGGAGTCCACGATTTTCCGGTATTTCCGCGACAAGACGGAACTGTTCGACGAGGCCGTTGTCAAACCGTTCCTCGCCGATGTCGAGGCGTTCACTGAACGGTGGGTGAATCATCGTCCGATCGAGCGAGACTCCGACGATCGAGTCGCTTTATTCCTCGACGCTCTGCACCAGTTCTTGGTCGATCGACGCCGCACGATCCTGGTGCTGTTCACCGTCGATGAATTCGGCGCGTCTGCCGAACGGACCGGCCGGGCCCTCGATATCTGCACGGATCTTCTGCTTCGCGCGGTGAGTGAGTGCGCTTGTCCAGCGGACTCGACCGAGAAGATTCGCCGATCGGTTGCGGCCGATGTGCTCGCGGTGGCCTTGGGTTCGGCGGTTCTCGACGATTCGCCCGCCGGCAATACGAGGCGCGTTCTTGCCGAGGAGATCACCCGTGTGGTGCTCCGGGGCACTGCCTCGACCGACCTGCTTCCTCAATGAGTCCGGGTCCCGCAGGCTGGGGTGTTCGACAGTCAGGTGGCTGTGGCGACGGGGTGGCAGCGTGTGCAGGGCGAGAAGCCTTCGTCGCGCGCGTCCTCGAGGGCGATGTCGTCGGTGGCCCGGTCGGCGATGACCTCGCATCCGGGCCGGTGGTAGCGGCGGCGGCCCGGCTGCACGGACACGACGTCTGTTTGGTCGTCGACGGGGCCGGGTACCCCGGTCGCCGCTGAGCCGTGGGGCCCGACCGAGGCGCGGTCGTCGCTCACCTTGTCGGCGGTGCCCGCGGCGGTCGCTGCTTCTGGGTCGCCGGGGTCGGCGGTTCGGGACCGGACCGGCACCGGATCGTGGCGGGGCGCCGTGGTCGACTCGGACTCGACCTCAGGCTCGGCGCCCGCAGGCGGGGCACCCGGCTCGGGCGCGGAAGCCTGCTCGTTCGAGTTCCTCCCCTGATCGGTCTGCGACTCGGCGGCGATGGCGGTGGAGTCCGGGTCGGGGCTGACAGGCGCGATGGTCTCCGCGGGGTGGTCGGCCTGCCCGGCCGGGTCGACAGCGTCCGGTTCGGCGGGGCCAGCGGCAGTGGTGCCGGTTTCGCGTGTCGCATCGTCACCGTGTCGTGCCGCCGCCTGTCGAGCGCGCAGCCGTCGCGCCCCGATCAGGACGAGCACCGCGGCGGCGAGTGCGAGCGCCACCCACGCGAAGACGACCTCTCCGCTGATCCACGCGGCTGCCGACGACGCCAGCGCGGCGATCACCATGATCGCGACGAACATCCGGTCCTCCTTGGTTGACGTGTGGCACGAGCCCTGACTTATAGAGCGGCCACGCAGCGATCGGCCGAGTGGAGCCGGGTCATGTGGTGTGGACGATGAGCAGGTCGACCGGGACCTGGTGCGACGCCTTGGCCGGCACGGAACCAAGGAGTCGACCGGCGAGGGTGTTGATGCCCCGGTTGCCGACCGCGACGAGGCTGACCCCTCGGCGCTGGGCGACCCCGGCGAGCACCTCGGCCGGGTCGCCCTCCTCGACGACGAGCTCGATGTGCTCGACGCCGAGCTCGTCGACGCGGCTGCGGGCCCGGGCGGCGATCTCCTCGGCGGGTGCTGCCCCGCGCATGAGATAGGCATCGGCGCCGAGCGCGGCCTCGGCGTCGTTGATGGTCTCCGGTTCCTGGTCGCGGTAGGCGCAGACGATCAGCAGACCGGCGTGTTGGTCGAGGGCGAGCTGCCCGGCGCGTTCCACCGCGATGTGGGACGACGCGGAACCGTCGGTACCGACCGCGATCAGGCGTGGGGGGCTCATGAAGGATCCTCTCGGGTCGTCGCTGGCCACGGTGTGGACGGGTGCGCTCAGGGCGTGCTCTGCGCCGGGAGCTCGTCGGGGTTCGCCGGCTGATAGGCGTCCGCGTAGCGCACGTCGGCCTGCTTGACCTGGCCGGTCAGCCACGGCCGCCAGATCGCGATCCGGCGCTCGCGGTCGACCTGCTGACGCAGCGGCTCCTTGACCTGCTCTAGCGACAGCGGCGTGGCGGGCTGGACACCGACGACCTGCCCGACGTTCCACCCGGTGCTGGTCTGGACCGGCCCGAAGACCGACCCGGCCGGTGCGGCGAACGCCGCGTCGGCGTAGGGCTTCTCGAGCTGGGAGGCGGCGAGGGTGCCGAGGTCCCCGCCCTGGGCCGCCGTGGACTTGTCCAGCGAGGAGGCCGCGAGCGCGGCGAAGTCCGCGCCTCCCCGGGCCTGGTCGGCCAGCTGCTGGGCCTGTTGCTGGTCGGCGACGACGATGTTGCGCAGGTGGCGCGCCTCGGGCGTCACCATCTGGGCCTGGCGCTGTCCGAAGGCCTGGGCGACGTCGGCGTCGGTCACCGGCGGGACCGACGCGGTGATCTTGTCGAACAACCGGCTCGCGGCGAGCTGGCGGTGGATCTCGTCGGTGACGTTGAGCTGGGAGATGTGCAGCCGGCTCAGCGCCTGGTCGAACGACTGCTGCCCCTGGGGGAACTGGGTCTGGATCATGGTGTTGAGGGCGTCCTGGACGTCCTTGTCGGTGACCACCACGCCCCGGGCGGTCGCCTGCTGGTCGATGACCAGGCTCGTGGCGACGGCCTGGGCGACGTCCCGCTGGTAGCGGTCCTTCCCCGCCGGATCGGTCGGGGCGACGACGCCGTAGAGCGCGCTGAGCACGTCGGTGCGCGACTGGTAGTCGGCCTGGCTCACCGGCACCCCGCCGACCTCGAGGACGTCGCCGTCGGGGACGGCCGTGAGCCGGTGCACGACGAGGAAGCTGCCCGACCCGATCACGACCAGCGCCGCGAGCACGATGGTCACCAGGCTCGTGACTCGCTGCCGCGGCATGAGCAGCGGCCAGCGACGGGGCCGGACCGAGCGCACGAGGGCGCTCGCCGAACGCACCGCGTCCGAGGCGGCGTTTCCGGGTCGACTCACACCATCACGTCCTTCTTCGTCGGACTCGACACCTCGTCGGTCGGGACCGCCGGTCGCGCCGGCGGGAGGATCACCCCGACGACGAGCGCCGCGGCGGCGAACGAGAGCGCCACGCCGATCGCCAGGAGCATCCCGAACTGGCGGAGCACGGCGAGATCGGAGAGCACGAGCGTGCAGTAGCCGAGCACGGCCGCCGAGGCCGCGAGGGCCGCGCTGCGCAGCAGCCACGGTCGCCGTCGTCGGTAGGCGTCGGCGAGGACGACCGAGAACTCGGTGGCCGTCGCTGCCGAGAGGGCGCCGATGGCGACCGTGAGCGGGTTGAGCGCCCCGCTGATCAGCCACGTCACCGCCATCGTCCACCCGGTGCCGAGCAGCATGGTCAGCACGGCCCGCCCCGCGTCGGCCCGCTCACGCAGGCCCAGGAGGAGCACCAGCGCCGCGGCGGCGACCGCGACCAGGTTGATGAGCAACCGGCCCTGGGAGATGCCCTCGTAGCCGTGCGAGACCGCGACCGGGAGTCCGACGACGTCGGCGGAGTAGCCGGGCGGCGGCGGCGGCAGGGCGGCGCGCACCCCGTCGAGCAGGGTCCGTTGGGCGGAGACGTCCTGCAGTTCGATCCCGAGGATCTGCTGGGAGACCTGGTGGTCGGGTCGGATGACCGCCGAGGCCAGGTAGGGGGGCAGGAGCCCCGCGCCCGACTTGATCTGGTCGGCGGTCGGCGAGGGGCCGAGGAACTGCAGCAGGCTGCTCGTCGTCGTGATCGGGTGCAGCCGGTCCGCGTAGTCCCGGTCGACGAGATCGTCGACGCTGCGGTCCCAGGCCAGCGCGGCGGGGGTGAGGACGTCGGGGCCGTGCAGCACGACGCTGACCTCGCCCGCCGCGCCGAGGACGTCCTCGACGTGCTGGGCCTCGGTGAGCGCCGGCAGGCCCTGGGCGAGGTTCTCCGGGTTCGCCTCCACCGGAAGCTGGGGCAGGGCGATCCACCCGGCCGTCGCGATGAGCACCGCGACCAGCAGCGCCGGCGCCCGGATCGCCCAGCCCGGGGCGTGCGATGCCGTCCCCCACCGCAGCCGGGTGGGCGAGGGCTCCTCGACGCCGAGCCACTGCCGCACGGCCAGCGCCACCAGCCCGGTGGCGACGATCCCGCCGGCCAGCGCGAGGCCGAGCTCGCGCATGAACGGCAGCGGGGAGAGCGCGAGCGCGGCGAACCCGGCGGCGCCCGCGGCGGCGGCGACCAGCACCCGGCGTCGTCGGGTGGGCTGGGTCAGGTAGAGCGGGTAGTCGCTGCCGATGCCCATGAGGATGGGCAGGAACGCGACGACGCCGAGCGAGACCGGCCGGCCGATCCAGCCGAACACCGCGAGGGTGAGCGCGGTGCCGGCGAGGGCCGCGGCGAACGGCCGCAGCCGGGCCCGTCGTCGGGCGATCCATCCCACCAGCCCGTAGAGAGCGCCGACCACCGCCAGCGCGACGGCTCCGAGGAGCGGGAACTCCTGCTGGACCCGGTGGCTGAGCTCGGCGGTCACCGCGGGGACACCGGAGACCGTGGTCTCCGCGGTGGACAGACCGGCCTTCCCGACGGCGCCGTTGATCGCGGACACCAGCTGCTGCGTCCCGCCCTGGTCGAGATCGGCCTTCGGCCGCACCAGGATCGCGGCGGTGTCGGGACGCGGGACCACGGCGGCCCACTGGGTGCGGGGCTGTCCTCCCCCGTCGAAGAGCACGCTGTTCACGAACTGCGGGTTGCGCGAGGTCGGCAGGCCCGCGGGGAGCGCCTGGACGAGCAGCGCGGCGTAGCGCTGGTCGAAGCCGACCGTGGCCTGTTGGCCGGCCGCCGTCACCGCGGCGGGATCGGCGCCCTTGGCCCTGGCCTCCTGCTCCGCGGTCCCCTGCAGGGCGTCCCGCTGCCCGCTGATCTGGGCGAGCAGGTTCTGCGCGCTGATCGCGACCTGGTTGATCGCGGTCCCCGGGCCGTAGACCTCGGCGACGCCGGGCAGGTGGGTCAGGCGCCCCTCCAGCCCGATCAGCCGGCCGAGCTGGTCCTCGTCGTCGAAGAACTGCCGCGGCTGGGGTGAGCGCAGCAGGACCACGACCGGGTCGCCACCGAACGAGTTCGCCCGGTCGTCCATGGCCTGCAGCGCCGGGTCCTCGGCCGGCAGGAACGACGCGATGCCGGTGTCGACCTTCAGCCGCGCCAGGCCCACCACGGTCAGCGCCACCACGAGCACCACCAGGCCCAGAGCCGCTCCCCGGCGACCCCGCCACCAGCCCGCGGGCGGGCGTGGCGGCAGGAGCCGCCGCAGACGTCCCCGCCCCCGGGCACGCCGCGCCGGTGATCGCTCGCCGTCTGGACGCTCACTGTGGGGCGGCTGGCTGCGCCGGCGGGGCAGCCGCAACGTCGGGCGCCTCATCCGGGCGCCCGCTCCAGACGGGGGTAGGGCCCGGAGAACGGAGCCTGCTGGCCGGCCTTGCCGGGCACCGCGAAGGGGTTGTTCCAGTTGGTGGGATCAAGGCCGGCGGTCTTAACGGGCACGTTGCGCACCGACTGGGTGTTGATCACGGGGGCGAGCCGGACCGCGTTGACGCCGTTCTCCGAGTTGGTCTGCATCGACGAAGCGAAGCTCGCGAGCATGGCGCCGGTATCGCGGCCGTAGGGCGCCGCGTAGGCGAGAGCGGGGTTCGCGTCGCGGAGCAGCTCGTGCGTCGGCGGGACCAGGGCGTCGACGTCGTCGGCGAGGTCGGGCACGCGATCCAGGGTGGCCGGCGCCCGATCCAGGATTCCCTTCAGGTCCGGCAGCAGACCGCGCAGATCCCGGCTGGTGTCCGGCAGCTGGACCAGGGCCTGGTTCAGGTCCGGGGCGGCCGCCTTGAGGTCGGCGGCGACCGGGGTCAGCGGGCCGGCGAGCTCGGTGAGCTTGCCGGTGGCGCTCTGGGCGCTGCTGAGGACCCCGGGCAGCTGTTGCATGGTCTGCTCAAGGGCCGGGCGCTGCCCGGCGGTGGCGCCGACGATGGCGCGGGCGTTGTCGACGACGTCGACGATCTGCCCGTTGCTGGTGTCGAGGGCGTTGAGCAGGTCGGTGGTCTCACCGGTGAGCTTGGTCAGGTCGTCGGACTGGGCGGCGATCGCGTCCAGGGCGGTGTGGCCTCCGGCGCCGAGCCGACCCAGGCCCTCGGCGAGCTGGCTGACGTCCGGTCCGCGCCCGGCGGTGGCCGCGCCGAGGGAGCGGACGGTGCCGGAGAGCGCCTGGCGGGTCTTCGGGTCGAGCCCGCGCACCACGTTCTCGATGGAGACCGCGGGCAGGACCTGCCCGGCGGGCAGCTGGTAGCCGCTGGACAGCGGGGCGCCGTGGCCGTCGACGATGTCGACGAACGTGGCCCCGATCAGCGACTTCATCCCGATGCGCGCGGTCATGCCCTGGTGCAACGGCACCGCGCCACCGTCGAGGGTCATCTCGACGTGCGCCTGGTCGTCGGGACCGTCGGCATCCAGCGCGGTGACCCGCCCCACGGTGACCCCGGCGATGCGGACCTCGCTGTTGGCGACGAGGCCCTGGACGTCCTTGGTGCTCATGTCGACGGTGTAGTGGCCCACGGTGACGCCCGGAATGTCGGCGCCGGCGCGGAACCAGAAGAACACCGCGAAGGCGACGCAGCCCAGGAAGAACAGCGCCAGCACGACGACCCGGAGAGTGAACTGCTTGGTCATTGCCCGGTCCTCCCACCGTTGGGCTTGGCGTCAGGCATCGGCTTGAGCCCGCCGGCCGGGTTGGTCAGGTCGAAGGTGATCTGGGCGCGGCCGAGACCGCCGTTGGCGTCGGAGACGCTGAACGCCGAGGAGGTCTGGTAGACGAACGCCTGCAGGTTGGGCAGCCAGGGCACCAGCCGCGAGGTCGCGTCGGGCAGTAGCCCGGTGACCGGCTTGAGGTCGTTCAGCGTGGAGTGCGCGTCGGGGACCACAGCCCGCAGGTCGGAGACCACCGGGCGGGCCTTGCTGACCACCGGACCGGCCGCGTCGACGACGTCGCCGGCCTGCCCGACGGTGTCGGTCAGCTTCTCCAGCGCGGGCGGCAGCGCGTCGGAGGCGGCGTGCAGCGCATTCAGGGTCGGGTTGAGCTGCCCGGTCAGGGTGGTCACGCTGGTCATGGAGTGGTCGAGGTCGCCGCGCAGCCCCGGCAGCTGACCCAGGGTCTGGTTGAGCTGGTCGTCGCGGGACGACAGGACCGCCAGCGTCTGCTGCAGCGACGTGATCATCGAGGCCAGCCGCTGGTCGTTGTGCCCGACGGCGGTGCTGATCTGGGACAGGTTGGTGATCAGCTTCTGCAGCGTGTCCCGGCGGGTCTGCAGCGACTGCGCCACCGGCTTGAGGCTGTTGAGAGTCTGGTCGGTCTGGTCCAGCCCGGCCGGCAGGTTGCGCGGGGCGTCGCGCAGCGCGACGTCGGCCTGGGTGACCAGGGAGGTCACCGCCTGCTGGGTGCGGCCGTCGAGCTTGTTCAGCACCTCGGCGGGCTGGATGAACCGGGAGGTCTGGGCCTCCGGGATCGTCCCGTCGTCGCCGAGCTCCCCGGAGGCCGGGTCACCCGGCTCGACAGCGACGTAGACGTCGTTGATCGGCGAGAACGTCCGCACCTCGAGGTGGGCGTTCTTGTAGATCTTGAAGGTGGGGTCGATCGCCATCTCGATGCGCGCCGTGCCGTCGCGCTGGGTGTCGATCTGTTTGACGGTGCCGACCTGGATGCCGGCGATGGTCACCTTGTGCTTGCTGTCGTCCTTCATCCCAGGCGCTTTCTCGACCACCGCGGCGAAGTGGTACTCCGGCTTCCAGGGGACCGAGATGTCGTAGTGCGGCAGCAGGAAGGCGGTGGCGACGATCCCGACGATGGTCACCAGGACCACGGCCAGGATGTTGCTGCCGAGGCCGGGGACGTTGCGGATCTGCTCCGAGATCCGGCGTGGGCTCTTCATCGGCCGACCCCCTGCTTCCCGACGGTGGTGCCGGGCCCGAGCGGCGGGCCGTAGGCCGGTGGGTTGTCCTGCGCGGCACCGGGTGAGGCCTGGGTCTGTTGCTGTTGCTGACCGGTCAGCGGACCGGTGAGTCCGCCCGGGCTCAGCGGGTTCCCGGTCGCCGGGGCGCCCGGGCCGGCGCCGGCCGGGGCGCCGGGCAGGGTCAGCATCCGGGCCAGCTGTTCGAAGGAGAGCCCGCCGGCGTTCGGGGAACCGGAGCCCGCGCCGACCTGGAAATTCAGTGAGGCGCCCTGGGCGTCCTGGACCTGCGAGGCCCGTCCGAGACCGGTCACCATGTAGCCCAGCTCCTGGTAGAACTTGTGATCGGCCTGCACCCCGTCGCCGCTGCCCTGGAACGGGCCGGTGCCGCGGTAGTTGTTGAGCAGCATGGACATGACCGGGCCGTTGACCCGGTCGAGCACCGGACCGCGGACGTCGTCGAGCACGCTGGTGGCCTGCGAGGCGGTCGGGACCAGCTCGTGGACCGCCGGGGCGGCGTCGGCCAGGACCGGTCGCAGGTTGCGCAGCAGCGGGTCGGCCCGTCGCAGCACCGGGGTGAGCTGCGTCAGCAGCGGGTTGAGGTCTTCGGCGGCGGGCTGGAAGGCCTTGGCGGTGTCGGTGAGCTGGTCGAGAGTGCCGCCGAGGTGGTCCAGGCCGGTGCGGGTGTCGGTCAGGGTGGTGGGCAGTTTCGCCACCGTGTCGCCCAGCGCCTGGCTCTGACGGGCCAGCACGGTGGTGGTGGTGTGGGCGTCGTCGACGATCTGCCCGACCTGCCTGCTGCGGTCACCGACGACCTCGGCGGTCGACTCCAGGTTGGTCACCAGCTGCGGCAGATCCTGCTGGGGCCGGGTGCCCTGCGCGGCCGCTAGCACGTCGCCGGTGGGGGCCAGGGCGCCCGGCGCGTCGCTGACGATTCGGCGCAGCGAGTCGCTGCCACCCTGGGAGAGCGTGTCGTTCAGGCTCCCGACGGTGCCCTGCAGGCTGGATCGCACCGAGTGGGGCAGGGAGTCGAGGATGGGGTCGAGATCGACCGGTTCGCGGGTGTGGCTCAGCGGGATGGTGTTGTCGGGGTCGAAGGAGCCGGGACCGCCGCCGGGGTAGAGCTCGACCGCGTAGCCGCCGCCCAGGATGGTCAGCGGGGCGATGGCCGCGCTCGGGGCGGGCCCGAGCTTGTCCATGTCGTCGTCGACCTTCATCGACACCAGGGCGGTGCCGTGGTCGGACTCGGTGATCTCACTGACCCGGCCGACCTCGAGCCCGGCCAGCTTGACCGTGCTCTTGTAGGGCACCAGCCGGTCGCGGTAGTTGTCGGCGAACTCAGCGGTGATGGTCTTTCCCGGTGAGAGCAGGCTTTGGAGCTGCGGTTTGAAGGCGGTCAGCGCGAGGACCAGCACCAGCCCGCCAAGCAGCGCGGCTCCCAGGGCCCAGGCGGTGGGGCGCCGACCGTGGAACTTGCGCCTCAGCCGGTTCACTTGTCGCCTCCGTCGGGGTGCTGGCCCTCGGGCCGGGTCGCGGCCGCATGGTTGGGCGTCGGGTAGAACGCCTTGCCGGCCAGCGGGTCGGGCGCGCTGGCGGCGTAGAGGCCGGGGAAGGGCAGCTCGGCGGAGAAGTAGTGCTTGTCCGGGGCGAACTCCCCGGAGAGCAGGTCCTGCTGACCGAAGAACCGGCCCACGTCGTAGGAGTAGGGCGAGAGCCCGGCCATGAGGTCCTTGGTGTGGCCGACGGTCTCGCGCAGCTGCGGGGCCAACGGCTGCAGCGTGCTCATCGTGTCGGTGAGGTCGCCGACGGCCGGCTTGGCCTTGTCGGCCACGTCCGGCACCTCGTCCAGCGGCGGCACCGCCTCCCGGAGCACCCCCCGCACGTCCGGGGTGGCCCGTCCGAGCGCGGCGGCGCCGGGCTGGAGGGTGGAGACCGCGGAGTGGACGTCGGCGAGCGGACCGTTGAGCGCCTGCAGCGCGGTGCGGGCATCGCGCAGCGTCGGCGGCAGGTCGGCGAGGGTGTCCGAGAGCGGCTGGCCGCCCTGGGTCTGGACCGCGCGCAGTGTCGAGTCGGCGTCGCGGACCAGGTCGCTGAGCTGCTGGTCGTGGCCCCCGAAGTGGCCCGTGAGCTGGTTGGCGCTGGCCAGCAGCGCCGGCACCCGGGCGTCCGGGGTGCTCAGCGCCCCGGAGACCTGCCCGAGGTCGCCGAGCATGCCCGGGGCGGCGCGCACCGCGGTGTTGATGTCGCCACCGTGCCCGGCCAGCCCGGTGCCGAGCTCGCGGACCGCACTCTGCAGGTTCACCCGGGTCTGCGGGTCGAAGACGTTGAGCAGCTGGTCGAGGTTGCTGGCGTCGGCGGTGGGGGTGTGGGTCTCGTCGATGACGGCGGTGCCGAGCGGGCCGGCCTCGGGAGAACCGGGGTCGAGGTTGACGAATTTCTGGGCCAGCGCGGACTCGTCGAGCACCTGGACCGACGCGTTGCGGTAGATCGGGTGGTGGCCGTCGAGGCGCAGCGTGACCACCGCGTGGTGGTTCTCGTATTTGACGTCGGCGACCTTGCCGACCACCACGCTGTTCTCACGGACCTGCAGCATCGGCCTGAGCGTGCCGATGTCGTTGAAGGCCGCGGTGGCGTAGGTGTAGGGCAGTCCGGTCAGGGCGCCACCGAGTAGCGGGCGGACCCCCAGGACGACGGCGACCGCGGTCACCGCGATGGCGATGATGCCGATCAGGGCGTGCTTGGCGTGCACGCGGTGCACTCTGGGTGCCATCTCTAGTGCCCCCCGAGAAGTTGGCCGACCATGGAGGACTCCTGCTGGGAGGTCAGGCCGGTGGCGTTACCCGGCTGGGTCGGGGGCGCCTGCCCGGCGGCCGGGGTCTGCCCGGCGGCGGGTCCTTGCCCGGTGCCGGGGATCTGGGGCAGCGCCTGGCCGGTCTGCGGGGCGACCTGGCCGAGCAGTCCACCGGCGGGCGAGCCGGCCAGCATCTGCTGCAGCGCGGCCGGGGAGGCGTGGACCAGGCCCCGGAAGTAGTGGCTGATGCCGTCGGAGCCGTTGGTCGACAGCGACCACTTGCGGACGAATTCCATCAGGTCCGAGAGGTGCTGGTTCTTGTCCAGCAGCTGCCCGCCGAGCGGCTTGAGCCCGGCGGCGGTGTCGCGCAGGTCGGGCCCGGCCGCCCGCAGCTGTCCGACCACCGGCGCGGCCTGGTCGAGCAGGCCGTTGGCTTTGTCGAGCACCGGGGGCAGCGCGCCCAGGGCCGGGTCGGCGGAGTCGGCGAGGGTGTGCAGCTCCTGGGTGATGGTGGTCAGGTTGTCGGTGACCGGGCGGATCGACGCCAGGGTCGGGGTGGCCGCGTCGGCGGTCCCGGCCAGCTGCGAGAGCGTCTGGCGGGCGGCGACGACCGTCGAGGGCAGCTCGGTGAGGGTCTGGTCGAGCGCCTGCCGGTTCGCGGCGACGGTGGCGAGGGTCTGCTGGGTGGAGTCGGCGAGGTGGTCGAGTTGGCTGCCCTGACCGGCCGCCAGCGCGTTGGTCACCGGCTGGGTCCGGTCGACGAGCTGATTGAGCGCCCCGTTCTGCTGGTTGAGCAGCGCGGTGAGCTCGCCGGTCTGCTGCATCGCCGGCTTCAGCGCGGCGATGGCGTCGGCGGCCTGCGGGCCGGCGCCCTGCACGCCCTCGCCGAGGCTGGTGACCATGGCCGCGAGCGCGGTCGCCGTCGGGTCGTCGAGGGTGTTGAGGACCTGCTGCAGGGTCACTGCGCTGGAGGTGTGGCTGGCGTCGAGGTCGGCGGGGTCGAGCACCGGGGCGGTCGGGGTGCCGGGGTCGAGGTCGATGTAGGACTCGCCGAGCAGGTTGGCGGGGCGGATGGTGGCGTGGGCGTCCTGGTGCAGCGGCAGTACCGAGTCGTCGACGGACAGGCCGAGGCGGGCGCTGCCGTTCTGCACCGCCACCGAGGAGACCTTGCCGACCTCGACGCCGCCGGCGCGGACGGTGTAGCCCAGGGTCACGCCGCTGGCGTCGGCGAAGGTCGCCATGACCTCCGGGGGCGTGTCCTGGCTGCGGTTCACCGCGACCACGACGCCGACGACGACCGCTACGGCCAGCACCGCGACGCCGAGGCGGCGAAGAAGCTTGGGTTTCATCGCTGGGCATCTCCGTTCGCGTCGGCCCACGGTTGGCCGACGACCGAGCCCGGCGCGGGGGCGGGGTTCAAGGTCACGCCCGGGGGCGTGACTCCGGGGTTGTCGTTAACCGAGGTCGAGCCCTCGGTGATCAGCGCCCGGCCGTAGTGGCCGCCGTCGGCGGTGGTGTTGCCGAACACCCCGGTCCAGTTGGCCAGCCACCCGGTGGCTTCGGGGATGTAGGGGCGCAAGAACGCCACCGGGGTGCGCAGGCTGCCTACCGCCTGGGTGGCCGGCGGGAGCACCGCGTGGGTGGTGTCCAGCAGGCCGGGGGTCTCGTCGAGCAGCGGCTTGGCGTCATGCAGCACCGGCCCGAGCTGGTGGATGACCGGCTTCAGGTTGGTCAGCACCGGGTTCAGCGCGGCCGCGGCGGCCGGGAGCTGGTGGGTCGCCGGCTGCAGGGTCTTGAGCAGCGGCACGGTCGCGTCGGTCGCGTCCGGGACCTTGTCCAGGGTGCTCTTGGCCTGGGTCAGGGTGGCGGGCAGCTGCTGCACCGACTGGCCGATCTGTTGCTGTTGCGCGGCCAGCGTCGAGGTCAGCGGGTCGAGGTCGTGGACGACCCCGGAGAGCTGATCGTGGCGCTGGTCGAGGGTGGAGGTGACCTGGTGGAGCTGGGTGACGAGCTGGCGCAGCGCGGGTCCGTCGCTGCCGACGCCTTGGAGCACCTGGCCGAGGGCGTCGACGGCCGGCCCGGCGGTCTGCAGCGTGGCTGAGGTTTCCTTCTCCCGGCCGGCCAGCGTGGTCTGGAGCTGTTGGATCATGCCGTCGACGTTCTTCATCGTCGACGGGTCCAGCGCGGAGAGGACGTCGTCGAGCTCGACGCTCTCGTGGTGGGAGAGGATGCGCGCCCCGGACTCGAGCTCCGGGGCCTGGGCCGGCCCCGGGTCGATCTGGACCGCCCGCTCGAGCAGCACCGCCTCCCAGACGATCTCGGCGTCGGTGCCCTGGTGCAGCGGCGCGACCGAGGAGTCCAGGTCGACGGTGATCAGCGCGTCGCGGTTGTCGTGCACTTCCACCGAATCGATCTTGCCGACGTTCTGGCCCCGCATGAGGACCTTGTCGCCGGCGATGACCCCGGTGGCGGTGGGCATCAGGATCTGCAGGCGATAAGTGCGCAGGTTCGCCACCACCGCGAGCCCGCCCACCAGCAGCGCCGCGATGACCACGGCCGCCCCGATGACCAGCCAGCGGCGGCGGCCCGTGGTCATCACTCCATCCCCAGCGGGCCGTCGGGCTCCGCGCGCAGCAGCTGGCCGACCATCGGCACGTCGGAGTTGAACACGTCGTCGGTGGTCCCGTAGTCGGCGAGCTTGCCCTGGTAGAGCACGCCGATGTAGTCGCTGACCGTCTGGGCGGCGTCGATGTTGTGGGTGATCACCAGGTAGGTGCCGCCGTGCTCCTGGTGGGTCTTGAGGATCAGCTCGCACAGCAGCCGGGTCCGGACCGGGTCGAGACCGGAGTCGGGCTCGTCGAACATCACGATCTCGGGCTTCATGACCAGCGCGCGGGCGAAGCCGGCGCGCTTCTTCATGCCGCCGGAGATCTCGTTCGGGGCGCGGTCGAGGGCGTGCTCGAGACCGACTTCCTGGATATAGCCCATCACGACTTCACGGATCTCGGACTCGGACATCCGGGTGTGCTTGCGCAGCGGGAACGCGACGTTGTCGTAGATGTTCATCGACCCGAACAGCGCGCCGTCCTGGAACAGCAGCCCGAAGCGTTTCCGCAGCTCGAACCGCTGCTCCTCGGTCATCTCCCAGAGGTCGTCCCCGAAGATGCGGATCTCGCCGTCGTCCGGTTCGAGCAGGCCGACCACGTGCTTGAGCAGCACGCTCTTGCCGGTCCCGGACGGGCCCATCATCGTGGTGATGGCGCCTTCGCGGAGGCCTACGCTCACGCCGTCGAGTACCGGCGGGCCGCCGCCGAAGGCCTTGGTCACCTCGACGATCTCGACGGCGTTCGAGGTCTCCTCGACACCGACGCCACCGCGGCCTGCGCCCTGCTGGGAGTAGTCAGAATTGATAGACACCCTAGCTCCTGAGATCACTAAGAAGGACGGTCAGTTGCCGATCGGCGAGTTCGCGTCGACGCCGTAGGCGAGCTGAATGATGATGGTCGCGATCACCGAGACCGTGGCCATCGAGATCAGCATCGATTTCGCGGTGTTCTCGCCGACGCCAACCGGTCCACCCTTGGCGGTGTAGCCGAAGTAGGCGCCGATCAGAGTCGGAAGCGCGATCGAGGACACCGCCCAGATCGTGACGATGATGAAGTCGGTGAGGTTCTGCAGCGCGAACAGGTAGTTCCAGAACGCCCCGTCCGAGGTGCTTCCCAGGAACGGGACGTCGACCAGCCAGGGTCCCCAGAACGACATCCAGTAGCCCATGATGATCAGTCCGGGTGAGACGATGACCACGGCCATGATGCGGGTGCTCACCAGGTAGGAGATCGGGTTCATCCCCATCACCTCGAGCGCGTCGACCTCTTCGTTGATCCGCATCGCGCCGATCTCGGTGACCAGCCCGCATCCGATCTTGGCGGCGATCACCCAGCCCAGCAGCACCTGCACGCACCCGCGGAAGATCGCCACCGATACCGCGGCGCCATTGAGGCTGGTGATTCCGAGCGGACGGAACTGGGTATCGGCGAGCAGTCCGGCTTCCAGCCCCAGGTTGAACAGCATGAACAGCACCACCAGGGAGCTGCCCCGGATGAGGACCCCGGCGTAGCGAAACACCTCGGAGGGGTAGGAGCGCAGGGCGTGCGGGATCAGCGCCACCGCACGCAGCGCGAAGTCCAGGAAGTCCCCCACGCCCGAGATGGTGCGATTCGCCCAGCCCGGGGCCCAGTCCAGCTCCGTGGGCCCGATGCTGGCCGGGCGCTTGTCGGCATGCGGTCGGCGTGGCCGCGCGAAGGCCTCGGTCGCTTCGTTGCTCATCGTGTACTCCGAGGTCTTTGGATCGGCGCGGTCACCGGAAGCGGCCGAGGTCGAAGATTCCCTGGGTGATCCCGGTGTAGAGGGTCTGGGTCATCCACAGCGCGACGAACGAGACCACCACGGCCTGGTTGACGGCTTTCCCCAGACCCTCCGAGCCGCCGCCGGCGTTCATTCCCTTGTACGCACAGACCGTCCCGATGATGACGCCCGCGATGAGACAGTTCAGGGCCGCCAGGAACATCTCCATCGGGGCCAGGTTGTCGAAGACGTAGTGGTAGAACTCGGCCGAGCTCTCGCTGGCGTAATAGGCGCCGGCCAGCTGGGTGGTGAGCAAGCTCAGCGCCACCGCCGGGAACGACATCAGGGTCGTCAGCGCGATCGCGGTGAGCACCCGGGGCGCCACGAGCTCTCGGACCGGGTCGACGCCGATGACATACAGCGCGTCGAGCTCGTCGCGGACCCGGCGCGCGCCGAGCTCGGAAGTCAGCGACGCCCCGACGATCCCGGCGAGCACCAGCGCCACCGCCCACACCGTGAAGCTCTCGATGCAGACACGCATGATCACCGGCGGGTAGATGCCGACGGCGCCGAGCTGGTCGAAGAAGACCAGGGCCGCGACCGAGAGGAAGACAATGAATCCGCCGAGCGCGACCGTCACCGGGAACCAACAGCGCCTGAGCGTGACGTACGAATAGTCCAGCGTCGGGCGGAGGATCTCGGCCGGGTGTTTGGCGGTCACCACGAGAACCCGGCCCAGCAGGGCGAGCATTCCGCCCACTTCGACCAGGAAGTTCCGGGTCGGGCCCGGCATTCGGGCGACCACGGCCGATGTCGTGCCGCCGTACGGATTCCGGCGCTGCGCCGCCGTCCGCGGCCGCTGGACCTGCTCGCTCGTCACGATCACACCCATCTTTCGCGGGCGGAGCAAGTGCTTGCCCCGGCCTCTCTTAAAGGAACGCCTGCACGGCGGTCTAGGTACTGGTCCGTTCGGGTGGCGGCAGACCCATCGAGCCTGGTCACGACCCGTCACCACGGGTGCCCACTTCTATTGAAGCAGGATTAAAAGACTGCCAGACGCCATGATGCGGGCCACAGCACCCCCCATGACGGGCGCCACCGAACGGCGGGCAGCCGCCGCGGGAACCACCACGGGTCGTCAGCGTTCCGCCAGCTCCAGCCTCTGTTGATGTTCTCCGAGGTGCGGGAGGCCGCGCCGAGCCGCGGCCCGGGTCACCGGGTCCGCCATCCGGGAGCTGTGTCGGCGAGCCGGGCGGGCGGACACCGCCTGGTCGGCGTCCGACGGCGTAGTCGGCAGCCGGAGTCGATGCCCAGTCGAGCGACGTCGCGTGTCGCTCAGTGTTACCGCGGGGGCCGGTCGGTACCGATCGGTGAGGAATGCGCAGGGGCCGAACGGTGCGAGTTCCGGGCGCGGCTTGCCGCGAGATGGCCCGGGAGTTCTCGATCGACGGGCGCGGACAGGCACACGTCCCTGCCGGTATTGCACGCCCTTCTGTTCTTGCGGCCCCGACAGCGTGGACCGCGGGTCCGGACGGCGCTGCGGCGCGCGAGTCACCGGTAGATCGCGTCGGGCAGATCACGACGCAAATATCTGGATCCGCAGGGTCGTTCCAGTCGGTCGCCTCCTTCGGTTTCGCCACCAGGCCGCCCCTTTCCCCTGGGCGGACCCGGGCATCACGTCGCCGGGCTCGTCGGCGCCCGTAAGCGCGGGGCATATCACGTGCATTTTCTCGGAGTGTGCGCCCGCCGAGGCTGCCGTCGCCGTAGAATGGGGTCATGGCGCTGGATAGCCCGCGGACGGGCGGGATGTCATCCGATGTGAACCGGCCCGACCGGCTCAACGTCGCGGGGCCCGGTCTGGCCGGTGACCTGCGGCATCCCGTGTCCTGTGGGGTCGGGGCGGTGGCGACCGGGGTGGTGGCGCCGGTCGGCTGGGGAGGTGCCCGATGACCGAGAGCCGCACCGAACGAAAGAAGAGACTGACACGCCGTCGGCTGATCGACGCCGGCCGTGACCTGATCACCGTCCGCGGTGTCGGGGGAATCCGAATTCAGGAGCTCACCGAGCGGGCCGACGTCGGGCTCGGCTCGTTCTACAATTACTTCCCTTCCAAGGAGGACCTCGTCGAGGCCGTCGTCGCAGAGAGTCTGGCGGAGCTCGCGGCAGCGACGATCCCGGCCGAATGGGATCACGAGGATCCCGCCGAGGTCGCGGCCGCCGCATTTCTGCGGTTCATCCGGCTGGCCTCTGATGATCCGACTTTCGCCAGCCTGGTCGTGAATCTGAGCAATTCGGAGACCCTGTTCGGGGTAGCCGTGCAGCCCTATGCCCGGGCGACGCTCGAACGCGGCGTGGAGATGGGCCGATTCCGGTTGGCCAGCATGGACGTCGCGCTTTCCGCGAGTATCGGAGGTGCCTTCGGGCTCATCCGCGAGCTCCTCGACGGACGTCATGGATCCGGGACCGACGAGGCCTTCGCCCGCCACGCGCTGGTCTCCTTCGGGATCGAGTTCGAGGAGGCGGCCGCGATCGTCGTCCGGATGGTGAGCCGGCTCGAGCACGACCATCGCGTCGGCGACCGGAACGTCACGGTGGGACTCGAGGCCCAGGACCCCATCGATCACTTCGCGGCGCAGTGAGCCCGGCCCGCCGGGGTCGGCCGACCCCCGCGGCAGGCGGAGGCCGGCCGACCCCGGGCCGATTAGCGGTTCCCGATGAAGCTGGTGGTCTCCCCGGTCGGGGAGGGCAGCCCGAGCAGGCTCGCGAGCAGCTGGCTCGCCGGGTTGTTCAGGGCCATGGTGGATTCCGGCGGCAGGAGACCGCCGTCGATCATCATGCGGGCCGCGCGTACCATGATCGAGGCCAGCCGGGCGCCGGCGAAGACCTCGTACCAGTGCAGGTCGGCGAGCTGGTGCCCGCTGGTCTGCTGGTAGCGGGCGATGGTCTCCTCGGGTCCAGGGATACCCTCGGGCAGCGGCGCCCCGATCCCCTCGGTGTGATGGCGCATCAGGAACAGCCACCAGCCGAGTTCGACCTCCCGGTTGACCAGGGAGACCATCTCCCAGTCCAGAACGGCGGCAGGCTGCTGGTCCTGGGAGTAGATGATGTTCCCGACGCGGGCGTCGCCCCAGTTGAGCACGTTGGGGCCGGGGTCGGTGGGCTGGTTCTCGCGCAGCCAGCGGAACGCGTCTTCGATGGTCGGGTTCGGCTGGCCCTCTCGGGCCCAGTCGAACAGCTGCGACCAGCGCTCGAGCTGGGCGTCCAGCCCGCCACCATGTTCGGCAGACTCGAGAAAGTCCAGCCCGAGCCCGGTGTGGTCGACGGCGTGGATCGCCGCCAGGACGTCGATGCTGCGCAGCCACATGTCGCGGCGCTGTGCCGGTGAGAGCTCCAGGACCCAGCCGCCGGTGGTGAACGGCGGGTCGTCGGAGGGAATCTGTCCGGTCACATGCTCCATGACCAGGAACGGCGCGCCGAGCACGGCCGGATCGTCCTCGGTGAACAGGATGCGCGGCGCGGGGACGTCGGTGTTCTCGGCCAGCGCGGCCATCACGCTCGCCTCCTTGGCCAGGTCGTAGCTCGGGAAGACCCCCGGCCCGTCGGGCGCCACGCGGGCCACCATGCCCTGGGTCTCGGCGAATCCCTCCCGCGACCAATGCGCTGTGAACAGCACCGTCTCGGTGCTCAGCCCACTGGCGCTGGGCACCGTCACGTCGGTGACCTTGACTTCGGTCGCCCCGGGCGTCTTGCCGGCCAGCCAGCGGGTCAGGGTCTCGGCCGCCTGGGCCGCGTCGATCTTGTTGGCGAGAGCCATCTGCGTTTTCCCTCGAAGAGTAGTAGACGGTGACGGTGCGTAGTCAGAGCGCCGCGGCGGTAGCGGGGGCGTGGCGACGCCGCATTTCCTTCTGGAACTCGTCGAACCAGATCTCCTGGTACGTGGCGTGCGTGGTGCGTCCCTGCTGGTCGCGCCAGCGGTAGACGCTGTCGTGGAAGGAGACGTTCGGCCACGCCGGCAGGGAGGCGGCCGCGACGGCCTCGCCCTCGAAGCGGTACTCGTCGCCGCGCTCGTCGCGGGCCTCGACGACCTGGCGCAGCGGGAGGTGGGTGCGGGGATGGCGCTCGAGCACCGATCGCCGGACCCAGGTCACCGTGCGGGTCTCGTCCCCGACCTGAACCCATGCGTAGTGGTGCGAGGGCCGGTCGCCGACGTCGTAGAGACCCAGCCATGGCGGCTCGGTGTCGGGCGCCTCGAAGCTGATCTGGTTGAACACCAGATCGGGGCCGAAGTACATCGGCGACCAGCCCACCGGCGGCACCGGCACCGCGCCACGCTTCTCCACCCGCACCTGGTTCCACGACCGGTCGCGGGGGGCATAGCAGTCCACCACGTGCCGCTCGCCGTCGAGGACCAGCCCGCCCGTCATATGCATGAACTGCTCGCTGCCGCCGGCCGCGCGGCTCACGTCGTGGTGGTTCTCCTCTCCGGGCATGACGTGGCCGCGGGCCAGCAGCGGGGTCACCGCCTCGGCAGTCACATCGACCGAGGTCGTGCCTTCCTTGCTCGTGTAGGTGATCCGCGCCCGGTGGCCGGGCTCGAGGAATTCGATGCGCAGCCCGTTGTCGGTGGTGATCGTGCGGCCGTCGACCGTCGGCCACGGCATGGTGATCTCGTAGTCGAGGAACGCGATGTCGGTGGCCTCCACGTTGTCGGTGCCGCGGAAGAGGCACACCCCGCCCTGCGAGAGCGGGAACGCAGGCTGCAGACGCAGGTAGAGGAACGCGCCGATCCCGGCCTCCGGGATCGAGAACCCGAAGTAGTAGGTGTGGATCGTGTGCGGATCCCACTGCTCCCCGGGCTCTGGGCGAGGAAGCATCAGGTCGGTCTCAGGTGCGTGAACGCCGATGGCCACGGCCACTCTCCTGGCTCTCGTCGAGGTACGGACCGATGGGCAAGCACCGGGAATGCGGGCGCCGGCCCACGAGGCGGGAGGCGCGGGTGCCGTCGCGAGTCGGCGCTGTTAGGACGGCCACCGGACCGACGGCCTGGAGGACTCCCTACGGCCCTCCGGTGCGCGGCACGGTAGACCTACCTTGAAGATCACTTCAATAGAAATCTGAGGATGCTTTCAGTCTTGAGTGTCAAACCGGGATTCAGTTAGTGTGCCACGTCATGCAGACACAGAGCGATGCGGCTCCCGTTGGCCAGGAGACCGACGTCGTCGTGGTCGGCGCGGGCCACAACGGCCTGACCGCCGCGTGCTACCTCGCCCGGGCCGGACTGCGGGTCCAGGTCGTGGAGGCCTCGCCGACCGTCGGCGGCATGACCTCGACCAACGAGATCCTCCCGAGCGCGCCCGGCCACCTGTTCAACGAGGGCGCGATCCAGCTGACCGGCATCTTCCGCACGTCCGGCATCGCCGAGGACCTCGAACTCGAGCGCCACGGGCTGCGCCAGATCCCGTGCGACCCGGCCCACGTCCAGCTCGCCCCGGACGGGAGCTCGTTCGCGGTGTGGAAGGACGCGGCCCGTTCGGCCGACGAGCTACGACGCTTCTCCCGCCAGGACGCTCAAGCGTGGCTGGACCTGTCGAACGCGCTCGAGCCCGCCATGAAGGCCGTCGTGTCCTACATGCGCTCGCACCCGACGCGCCCGTTCTCCTTCGACATGCTCAAAGGCGCGCTCGGGGCCGCACGCCACCCGCGGAAGCTGTGGTCGCTGCGCCACATGCTGGGTGCGTCGCAGTCGGAATTCCTCTCCGAGACCTTCGAGACCGAGCTGCCCAAGGGCGCCCTCTCGGCGATGGCCGCCTTCTACCAGATGCGCTTCGACACCACGGCCTGGGCGCTGATCTACCTCGGGGTCGTCCAGCGCATCCCGAACGCCATGCCTGTGGGGGGTACCGGCGCCCTTCCCGCCGCGCTGCACCGCTGCCTCGAGTCACATGGTGGGCAGGTCCGCACCGCTGCGGCGGTCGAGGAGATTCTGCTCCAGGGCAATCGGGCCGTCGGGGTGCGCCTGGCGGGCGGCGAGACGATCCGCGCCACCCGCGGCGTGCTCACCAGCTGCAATCCTGTGATCACGCTGAATCGGCTCCTCCCTGAGGGCACCCTTCCGGAGCCGCTGGCCACCCGGGCGCGCGACATCCCCATCCGCAAGACCCACGCCACCAGCCTCAAGCTCAACGTGGCCTGCAAGGGGCAGCTGCGGATGAAACGCCACGAACAGTGGCGCGGCAACGACCTCGATCTGCGCAAGCACCTGGTCGGCTGGCACACCCTCGCCGAGCAGGACGCCGCCTGGGACGCGGTGACGCGGGACGACTGGCCCGACACCATCCCGAACAACTGCAGCATCGTGCCCACCGCGGTTGACCCCACCCAGGCACCGGAGGGCCGGGACAACCTGTGGCTGTGGTCCGGGGTGGTCCCGGTCGAGCCCAGGGTGCCCTGGGAAGAAGTCCGTCAGCGCGTCGGCGACGCCGTCGTCAAGGACTGCAACCAGTACTACGAGGGTCTCGAGGAACTCGAGATCGACCGGAAGGTGCTCTGCGGCCCGGACATCGAGGAGCGTTTCAACGCCCCCGCCGGCAACGTCTACCACGTCGACCCGCTGATCTCCCGGTTCGGACCGATGCGCCCCGCCGAGGGGCTCGGCGCCTACCGCACTCCCGTCGAGGGCCTCTACCTCAGCGGCGCCGGGACCCATCCCACCGGCGGGGTGTGCGGTCTGCCCGGGAAGCTCTCGGCCGAGACCCTGCTTCGTGATGAGAAATCCGGCGGCGCCACCGAGAACGGACGCCTGACCACCGGACGATGTGGCCTCACTACCGGACGTTGAGGACGACGCCCCCGCATCCCCGGGGAATGCGTGCGGTCACTGACCGAGCACCGACCCGCTAACCGGCCACCGCGCACGCTTGGCCGTCATCTCGGCGACCCAACCCGACGGACTCGGGTGTGGGGTCAGAGGAGCACACATGCCACTGATCACCGGCTTTCCGAGCGCCCCACCGATCCCGCCGCACCCGCACACCCCGATGCCGTTCTGGCCGGAGATGATCTTCACGGTCTTCCTCGGCATCCCGGTGGTCGTCGGTGTCGTAATGGCCGTGCGCCACCTCGTGACGGGCCGGGGGCCGCTGCTGCTGGCCTGCTTGATCGGTGGTGGCATCGCGTGCCTGTTCGAGCCGATCGTGGATACCCTCGGCCTCGCCTACATCCGCGAGGGCGCCACGCTCACGACGTTCTCCTCGATGGGCCGCGACTTCCCGCTGTTCATCAACTTTGTCTACATCTGGTATGTCGGTGGGCTGGCCTACCTCGCCTACCAGATGTACTCGCGGGGGGTCACCGCGAGATCGCTGTTCCTGATCTACGGCATGGACGTCTGCATCAACGTCTTCCTGGAAAGTCCCGGAGTGCTGCTCGGGGCCTACCAGTACTACGGGCCACAGCCGTTGAACTTCTGGGGCCTGCCGCTGTGGTGGGTCTGCGTCAACCCCCTGATGCCGATGACCGCCGGCGCCATCATCTACTGGATCAAGCCGCATCTGCCCGGCTGGAAGGTGCTCGCGGTCATCCCCGTGATCCCCATGTCCGATGGCATCGCCAACGGCGCGGTCGCCTGGCCGATGTGGACTTCGCTGAACCTCGACGCCAACCTCGTCACCACCCACGCCACCTGGCTGCTCACCCTCGGGCTGGCACTGTTCAGCGTCTGGCTCCTCTCGTTCGCAGTCGCACGCCCGGAGAACGAGGTCGGCGAGCAGTCCAAGCTCGCCATCATCAAGGCCGCCGTGCTCGGCTCCCCAGAGCACGACGCCACCACCCCAGAGGCCGAGCCATCCGCCCCGACCGGCGTCCCGTCCCCGGCCAGCGCCCAGATCTGAACCAAGCACCACCGACCACCAGCCGTCCGGACAACCGGGAGAGACCCACGCGCCAGATCGGCGCACGCACCGCACGCATGCGGCACCTGGGCGCAGTCGCTGCGCCCGGCGCGGGAAGGCAGGACACATGGCACTGGCCGACAAGCTGGCACCGACGCCCCTGCTAGCCGAGAATCCGGAGACACCGGATGATCTCGGCGTGGGGCGCGGAGGATTCCTCCCGCTATGGGCAATAGCCGGTGGGCTCTGGATCGTGTTCGTCGTGCAGGCGCTGGCCCGGTGGGTGGCCTCGGGCACCGAGTTCGGGCCAGCACCGATCCTCGACTCGGACACCTTCGACGGTGTCCAGCTGATGCTCCTGCGGGTCATCGAAGTTGCCAGCGTGCTCGTCCTGATCGCCACCGTCTGGGTCTTCCTGGTCCGGCCCTACCTCGCGCACCGGCGGCTCGGCCTGGACGGCAAGATCGTCATCGGGTCGCTGCTGGCCGCGGCGATCGACCCGCTGATCAACTACTTCCACTACACGTTCGCCTGGAACGCCCACGCCTGGAACCTCGGGTCCTGGTTGGGATCGTTCCCGCTGGCCCAGGGACCCACCCACTACGGCGAGGGCCTGGCGTGGTTCATACCCCAGTACCTCTATCTCGGGATCGGGCTGGCCTCCATCGAGGGCCGCATCATCCTGGCGCTACGCCGAAGGTATCCCGGCGTCCCCGACGTGCGGGCGTTCGCGGTCGCCAGCGGCTCGATCTTCATCGCCGACTGTCTGCTCGAGCAGGTGTTCATCCGCGCCGGGGTGTACGCGTTCCCCCGCACGTGGTCCGCGCTGACGCTCTTCGCCGGCACCCCCTACCAGTTCCCGATCTACGAGAGCCTGTTCGTCGCCGTCTATGCCACCGGGTTCACCGCGCTGCGGATGTCGGCGCTGGACCACCCCAGCGGGCTCTCCTTCGTCGAACGCGGCGTCGAGCGGTGGCGGCCCTCGCTGCAGACCCCGATCACCCTGCTCGGCGTAATCGGATTCTGCGCCGTCTGGGCCGCGCTGGCCTATTTCCTGCCCTGGAGCTGGATGTCCAACAATCCCGACTCCCTGATCCACATCCCCTCCTACATGACACCCGGACCGCCGAGCCACTGAGTTCGACTGAATCACCGATGACCACCGCCGATACACCGGCGCCACGGAAATATCCCAACCATGTCGAGAACCGTTACCGCGCAACTCGTCGCCCTCGCGCTCATCGTCGTGGTCCTCGTCCTTGAGATCTGCTGGCCGGACACGGTCCGCCGCGTGACCAGCGTCATCGGGTACGCGGTGTACAGCGTGACGCTCGAGTTCTCGACATTCATCCGCACCATCGGAATGCCCCGCTAGACCGAACTGGGATCAGGCATTGGCCAAGGAGGGCGCGTGCGCACTCAAACGCTGCGGCACATCGGCTACCGGTACCGGGCCTGTCACCGACCGGCTCCACCCGCGGCCTCGTCGGCCGCGGGCAGCGCTGTGGCTCGGGCTCCGGCTCGACGACCGGGGCGGCTGCCGCCGTCAATGCCCTAGGCTTGACGGCCGGCTCGGTCGGCTTCCGCCGCCCGCTTCACCCCGCTCCCCGCCGACTTACCCGCCAAGGCGACTCCCACGAGGTGGTGGTGGACATCCGGGCAGGTCAGGTACTACGTGGCCCACTTGGGGGTATGGCTCAGCCGGAGGCGATCACCCCGGCGACGACGCCGCACGGCCACCGCGCACCGCAGCCCGAGCACGCCGAGGCCTGCTCGTCACTGGCCGGCTGGTGCTCGAGCAGCAGCCGGTCGTGGACGCGGACGAGCTCGGCGTGACCGGGGTGCGGTCCCACGAGCCGTGGGCGCCGATGAGTGCGCCGGTGCCCCAGCCGTCGGGGAGCGGGCTGGTGGTGAAGCTGAGCCCGAGCGGGGCGGAGTGCGCGCCCATGCCCTGCTCGATGGGCGCGAGCGTGGTGCAGTCGAGCTGGCTGCCGTCGGCGTTGGCCATCGAAACGGATCATGCCACCCGAACGGCGACGAGCTGCGCATTACGAGAATGTTCGTCTCCGTGAGCGGCACGCTCACTGCGTCCATCGGTGCACGTCGTCGGCCACATGGTGCTCACCGAGTTCCACCGGTGCACGGTGCTTCGTTCCACGACCCGTTCCACGGCCCGAGACAACCGCTTCATCCTGGGCCGAACCATCGGGCAGCGATCGATGCACCCTCTACCTCGACGGCACCGGCTCGCTCGTCCACGAATCACACCCCGCGGGGGGATCGACGATCACTTCGAGCCCTCGCCCACCACGGGAACCCTCATGCTGGCTCCCAGCCCGCCATGGGCGCCGCCACGCGCGGGCCGTTCAGCTCGGACGAGATCGTGGGCTTCGCTCGGCTGGGCGACCGTGACGGTGGGGACGCCGTCGCTGGTCATCGCGCCCTTTCCGCTTCATCGTCGTGCCGACCTGGTGAGCGGTGACGATGTGCGAACGAGGTCCGGAGGGGATCCTCCGGAACCCTCCGCGGCGAGGCTAGTGTGACGCTGGGTGGGTCGGCCGGGGGCGTGGTTCGCAGCTCCGTTCACCCCACCGGCCCACCCGTAATAAATCAAGAAACATGCAGTAACAAGCTCCGCCAGACGGCCGATGGTCGGGATGCGAACCACGCAAGATCCTCGACTGTTCTCGAACGGAGCGGCATGTCCGTCACCCCGCAAGCACCCGACGCCCCCGACCGCGACACCGACGCCACCCGCGGCGTCTACGTCCCCCGGCAGCAGGGCGCCGGCAACGTCCCGCCGTGGACCCCGCAGCCCCCACAGGGCCAGGGCCAGCAGCCGCCGAAGCGACCCACCCGCTGGCCGTTCATCGTCATGGGCATCGCGGTCGTGATCGCGCTCATCGCGCTGACTGTGCACGGCGCGCAAACCACCACCTCAGCGGCCACCACGCCCGCCTACACCGCCCCGAGTGCCCCGGCCTACACCGCGCCGGCCGCCCCGCAATACAGCCCTCCCAGCTACAGCGCCCCCACCTACCAGGCGCCCTCCAGCGACAGCAGCAGCACCGGCAGCTCGAGCGGATCCACCACCACCGGGCCGTCCACCTACACCTACAAGATCACCGGACCGAGCCGGGCGATGATCACCTACACCAAGGCCAACTTGCAGATCGCCCAGGAGTCCTCGGCGAAGGTCCCCTGGACCAAGACCGTCGACAAGAGCGGCGGCTCGTTCTCGGTCGCCTCCCTGACCGCCCAGAACTCCGGGTCCGGCACCATCTCGTGCTCCATCACCGATGACGAGACCGGCGCCGTCATCGCCTCCAACAGCTCCGAAGGCCCTTACGCCGTCGTCACCTGCAGCGGCTCCTGACCCGCCGCCGGCCCACCAAGTCCAGCGCCCCCGTCCCACCGTGCAGGACGGGGGCGCTGTCATGGCCTGGAAGTACCAGCCGCCCAGCATTGCCAAGTCGGCGGCCTCCATGGCCGGGGATACACCCGCGCTGGCCGAGGTGATGTCCGCGGCGGTGGTGCACCGCGTGCCCGGCACCAACCCACTCTCCGGGGACCACAAGGGCCGGGACGCGGTGTTCGCCCTCGACGCCCAGACCATGGAGCGCCCCGCCCGAACCTTCAGAGTCGATCTTCAGGACGTCCGGGACGGGACGAGGGCGGCGGGCCGGTGGTGGCCGGCCACCGAGCCACCGGCCAGCGGGAAGGACGGTCCCTGGATCTGATGTCCACGATCGTGTTCACCGTCGTCGGCGGCCGGGCGGTCGAGCTGGACGAAACCGGGACGACATCGCCGTGCTGGACGCTTTCTGGGGCTGAGCCGCGCCGTCCACGACCCACCCGACACGCTGCCCCAAGGCGGACAGCTCTCTGCCCATGACCAGCGGCCCGAGCATCTGCGTGCTCAGGACGGGCCGTCAAGCCCGCGACACAGCCGGCATGACAACCCCCGCCGAGCAGAGGGCGTGACCTGCGGTCACCTCGTCGCCTGCGGGTAGGGGAGAAGGCGCGGCCGTATCAGGCGACGGTGACCGCCCCCGCCTCACGGTCGGGGGCGAACCTCGCGCACCGGTAGTCAGACGCACGATGAACCGGGCGGACGGCGGCTCCGTGAGGCTCGTCGCACCCATATCACAAGACCGCTCGACGACGGTCGTAATGAGGCGGGCCGTCCCGACGATTGTGTGGTTGCGACCCACGCAATCACCACCTCGGAACGGAACAGCCCGGCTGTCGAGCGCCCGAGGCGGTGGGGCTCGCCACGGGTGCTTCGCGAACTCGAGCGCCCTCGGGACGAGGACGGGCTCGTCGAGCAAGGGTTCACCTGGGGCTATCCGGGCGGCATGGGCCCGCAGACCACAGGGGACGCGGTGCTCTCCGACGCCCTCCTGTTCACCGTGTGCATCCGCGATAAGGGGGACCTCAAGCAACTCGCCCTCGACTTCTGCGAGGATGTGATCGCGCACCTGCCGCCACAAGATCAGCAGTGGCGGATGAGCTGGCCCACCGCGCTGTAGTGGGTGCGGGGCTGGTACATCGGTCATCACCGGTTGCCGCTGGCCGAGGCGGTCCGCAAGCTGCCTCCGACCGGCGGTGGCCTCACCGACCCGGCACACTGGCAATAGGGCAGGCGCCGCCCACGGTGCCCGACTTGCCGCCCAAAGGTCAGGGCGTGTTGCGCAGCCGTGACCGAAAGCTGGGCATCTCGGGCTACAGAACGATCTATTCGGGAAGAGGCCCCCCGGTTGGGAAGCCCCCCGGCCCGCAGTAGGGCGGGCAAATCTCTACGTGAGCAGGAGTCGTCCTGGTCGTCGTCCCCGGCCGGACCGGGTTCAGAGAGGTCACCGGCGACAGACTCGGCTTGGTGGTGTCGGTCAGCGTCGTCTTCGTCGTCGTGGGAGCTGAGCCCCCGCCGGACGGCACGATCGTCGCTCCGCAGAACGGCGCCACGACGACCGACTGGTTGCCGTAATTGTTGCACTCTCCGCCAGTTGGCTGGTTTGCGTTCGCTAGCGGAATCCCCACTCCGAACCCGGCGCCCGCGACCGCCAGACCGCCGACCGCTGCCGCTACCTTTGCCCTCATCGGCCCCCTCCCCACGAGCATGTGTGACCCGTGTAACGAGAGTCACCCGCAAGGGGATGCGGGTCAGGAGAACCGGCCCGAGAGCGTGCATGCCGGACGATCTTGCATTGCAGGTTCTTCGGACGCTTCATGAGGCCGTGGGTCTTCAGGTAGGTTCCGTCCGCCAGCGGTCGGGACGTGGTGGAAGGCGCGGGCGACAGCCTTCCGTGCCGCCTCCTTCGTCACCTTCGCCATCTGTCGCGCCCCGGCGGGACACTCGAAGCTAGCCGCCGCTACTGCCGGTGCCGGTGCCGGTACCCCTACTGGGACCGCTGCCCGAGCTGGGACCCATGACCGCGCTGGGGGTACCCCTGCTATGAGCGGCGGTGCTAGGCGTGCTGGTGCTAGATGTGCTGGTGCTCGATGAGCTGGTGCTCGATGCGCCTGTGGTAGTCGGAACGGTGCTGGACGGGATGGTCGTCGCAGTTACTTCCGAACCGCTGCCAGATCCCCCGAGTTGGCTACCGGCCTGCTGGCTCGGCAACGGCGCCTCTAATGGCGCCTTGTTCGTGCCCAGCAAGAGTTCCGGACCCTCGCTCGATGCCCCGTCGAGGCCAACCCCAACCTTCTCATAACTATTCTCAGGGAATACGAGCGCGGCACTGAATCGACCGTCTGACCCAACCCGAATGGGAGTCAGCGTCATCGAGTTGGGTCGCGGTCCGTTGGCTCTAGCGGAATAGGCCATCAAGAAGTAACGCTCGATGGGGTTCTCAGAGCCCAAACCAGTTACCTGGCCGCTGACCATAGCCACTTGCTGGCCGGTCGGAGTTGCCGACCAATCTATTCCGTTGAGCACTCCGTACGTCGGTCCCGCGTGCAACTGGGGGCCGATGATAGGGCCGTGAGGTACGGGCACTGAGAGCGGGGAACCGGCACCAGTCGATACGCTGCAATCCGGCGGATTGCAATCCATGGGCCCTGGAACAGTAGCCGTGGTTGTGTGCACAACTGATATATTCCTCGGCGTACCATCGTCTCGGAACGTGAGAGATTGATGGAAGGTTCCGTCAGGCTCGACTTGAACCGGGACTGCGGGAAAACTCGACTGTGCATTACCACCGTTCGCTGGGTAAGCGACCAGAAATACGTGCTCCGAAGGATTAAAGCTGTCGACCCGACCATCAACGGTGGCCACCTCCTCGCCGTCAGGGGCGGTGGAGAAACCGACCGATTCTATTGAGCTCGACATTTCCTTCGCCGCGGACGTAGGGGCCGGTACAGGCTCCGCCTTTAGCAAACTGATTCCGGCGGCCCCCAACGTTGCAACGGCTCCGATTAGTGCAGCTAGTATGGGTAGGCCAATTATGATCCACGTTGTGCGTGTTGGCTTTCGGTCGGGCTGGCGATTGCTCGGTTTTCGTGGTGTCGACGAACGTCTATTCTTGCGGTTCCCCATCATTCGTTCCCGCGCAATCGAGAGCTGGAGCTGTCGCCCGAGGTGGCCTCGGCGGGTGATCGAGAGGTTGATGAACGGCGTGCGGGCTCTCGGCCTTGCGCTGCATGATCACGAAACAAGACGGCCCCCCGCGCGTCTGTACTGCACTGTCCGTCTTGATCTGTATCTACCTTCCAAGTCCCTAAGCGTCGCCCTGACGACTACTGACCGCAATATTGTCTACGCCCTCGAGGGTTCTCCTACCCGTTCAGGCTAGGCAGGTAATCGTCTGGGAAGTCATTCGTAATCGACTCCCTCTACGCCTTCGCCGGCTGGGGGAGCCGAGTCGGCGGTCAGGCCCTCGGCGTCTACCTCTAGTACTACAGCCGTACGTATTTTGATCTGCTCGGCGACACCGTCCTGGAGCAGGCCCTGTTCCCATGCCAGACCCACCCGAACGACTCCGGGTACCAGTTCGACGAGCCACGGCGAGGCCGGGAGGGCTTCAACCGATGCAGAGAGGGGTGAATCGGCGGACCAAGTAGAGCTCGAAGAGAGCACGGAGCGCCTCCGTCACACAGACCGCCGTCATCGACACGCTGTGGACAGGTCTGGAGGCGGACGTCAAGAGAGCCGGTATCGCCGGCGCCGGCAGCTCGCCGAAACCCTCCGGGCGATCGCGCAGTTCCAGCCAGCCCGGACACTAGAAGGGGGCGTCGAGCGCACCGCGGCGAACGAGCGCGCTACTTCTCGTCATCGACGACGCGCACGACCGGCCGGACCTCGGGTTCATCGTAGGCAGCATCCGCCGAGCGCGACCCGACCAGCCCCGCCATCGCAGAGGAGATCCTCAGGACGTGCGCCGACGTCGTCACCGGCGACGGCACCACGCCGGCCTCTGAATTTCGGCGGGAGGTACTCCGCGCGCTCGCCGTTCTGCAGCCGCTCCGCGCCGACATCGAGGCCTTCCGCGCGGGGACGACGCGCAGTGACGTCCCGCGCCGGAGCACGACGCCAGCGTCCTCCAGGGTGCCCAGCTCCGCGGACACCGGATCGAGCACAGGCCGGGCGAGGCCACGGGGCGGGTGCATCGGCTGACACCATCGACGCATGCACGTCTCGTTGCGTGTCGCCACGACTCAATGCTGCCGCGGGCGACGCCGACATCGCACCACGCCGGGGCAGCTCACCGACCCGGTGAGGTTCTGTCGACTCGGCCGTCCAGGGACGGTTCGATGCGCGGCCCGCAGGGTGAACAGAGCTCAAGGTGAGACTGGCGGGCGTGGAACACGAGCGTTGCTGGAGCAACGGGCGGCCGCTGCTGGGCGTCCACGTCGCCGGCCTCGGGTTGACTCGGCACGCCGCGACGCCCGGGTGGTTGATGCTGCTGGCGGTGGTCGTGCCGTCGATGGTGCTCGGGTGGAGCTGGTTGGACGTCCCGAGGGGTCCCAGCCCGCAAAGACCGTGCGAGCGTCGGGGGTCCGACCGGCTTTGTCCCGGCGGTCGTCGTGGCCGCGGTGTTGTTCGGCGTGCTGCTGGTGTGCGCCGCGATCACGGCCTCGACGCTGCGGCAGTGGGGCCGCCCGATGCTGAACCGGCGCCGCCGCTGAATCGCTACTGCGCGTCGGGGCCCTTATCGGCGTCATCGTCGGCGACGGCCGGCATGACCTCGAGCTGGGCCAGCGAGCGCCAGAATCCTGGCGCCACCACAACCACCAGCCCGCCGACCGAGGCGAACAGCAGACCCGCGGCGGTGTGCAGCCACCACTGCCCGGTCCCGGGGGGATACAGCAGGCCCATCGACATCCACAGCACACCCAACCCGGTCTGCCCGGTGGCCTGGGGTACGCCGACGCGCACCGACCGCGCGGCATACCAGCCGGCCACCAGGCGCTGCCCCGGCGGGACTTGATCGGGGCGGCCCCGCCGCAACGCCCTGCTCAGGGCCCGCCGTTGGGCATGGGGCATCTCCGACCACAGTGTCTCCGGCGACCGCCGGCTCCGGACCGACGAGATCTCGAAACCGGGCCAGATCGGGGAGCTGTAGAAGAAGACCCCGAAACCGAGGATCAGCCCGCCGGCGACGACGACTCCCGTGGCACCCATCGCGACCCACTGCACCGGGCCGCTGTGTGCGGCAGGAACAACTGACACCACCAGCAGCACCACGATCGTCGCGAGCTCGACCAGTAGCCACCGCCACGACCAGCGCAGCCGCCGAGCCTCCGCTGCGGAGAGCCCGCCGACGGCGTCGGGTTCGGTCACCGAGGCTCCCTTCCTGGTCAGGCGTGCGGGACGTGGACGGTCATGTCCGCCCCGCAGCGCCGAGGATCAGCCACGCCAGCACCGCAAGCGGGACGATCGCGGCGCCCAGCCGCTGGGCGCGGGCCCACCAGCGCTGTGAGCGGGTCGGGTCCCCCGGCGCCGGCGCCGGCCAGCGCCACCACCCCCACACCTGGCCCGGGTCGCGCAGGTCGGTCTCGGGGTGGAATCCGTCGTCGAGCCAGCTCCACCAGCCGGCGCGCCGCCGCCAGGTGCCGCGCGGCGGGGAGGCGTGCGGGCCGGAATGACCGTAGGGCCGGGTGCAGAAGATGCTGTCATCCAACTGGCCGATCGCGGTCCGCGCGTGCGGGTTTCCCCGCACCCGAGCCTGGTGATCGCACCGGTCCACACCCCCGAGCGCCCACCCCGGCCCCGACCCCTCCCTGGCCACGACCCAGCCCGCGACCGGCCGGGGCGGCGGCGACCCGCTCACCGGTGCAGCCGGCTGGCGGCCCGCTCGCCCCGACGGCGCACCAGCACCACCACCCCCACACTCGCCCAGACCGCTGCGGCGACCATCAACCCCAGCATCGCCAGCGTGTAGGTCGCGACGGCCGACGAAGGGCCGGTGGAGGGCACCCGGCCCGCCCGGGCAGCCAGGAACGACACCACCGCCGCAGCCAGCGCCACCCCGATCGCAGCGCCCACCGCGACGAACACCCCCAGCCCGCGCCGGGTCTGCCACCACCGCACGTCGCTCCCCCGCCACGCCCCGCGTGCCCCCGGTTTCCGGGCCGTCCTGAGGTGATCGTGCGCCCTACCCGAACGTTTCTCGAAGATCCCGAATCGTGACCCACAGGCCGGAGATCGGCATGGGCAGCGTCCTGCCAAGCGATCGCGGCTGGCGCCTCTGGGCACTACCGCTCCGCAGCGGCATGATCAGCCGGGCGGGAGCAGTCTGTAGCGACGCCAAACGGGACCAAATATGAGTCGTGGCGGCCTTGGCCCATCGCGGCGTCTCGCGGGACAAGCCCGACGCCGGTGACCTGACGCCAACGAAGCGTCAGCGGGCCCGGCACACGATGTTTCTTGCTCATATCGAGCAGGCCGGAGTGGCCGGCCCGCCGCGCGAGACACCGGACTCACCTTGAACGAGAACATCGCCGAGCTGCACCGCCGCATCAGGAGCAACCCCAGCCAGATGGCCGCGCAGGAGCTGCCCAGTCGCCTGCAGAGCACGCCCGCCGTGTTCTGCCACACCGAGCGCGGGCCGGTGTGCGAGGTCTGCGGGACCGGACCGTTCGTCGATGACGACGCGGAGACCAGCCACCGCGCGTAGCACTGGACGTTCCCGCGTGGCGCCTGAGCCGTCAGCCGGTCAGCTCCGGGTCGACCAGCCCGTTCGGGACCATCAGCTCGATGTCCATGTCAAGCACGGGCGGCGTGGCTCGCCGCGCCGCCCGCAGGTCGGCGCGCATCGACTCGGTTGCGGCTTCTGATCCGTAGTTACGTGCCTACCGCATGCATGCCGGGTTTGATGGGCAACGGTGGGCATCACAGGTGATCGTTTGGGCATGACGGGCGATGGTGGGAAGCAGTTCGTGGATCAGATCGTGGATCGAGATCAACTGGAGATCGCCACGACCCGGGGTTCACGTCTCGGCCGCTTGCCGCCCCGGGGTGATCGCACCGCTCATCCGCCGGCGGACGGCGGCAGCACGTCGAGGACCGCCCCGTCATCGACGGCTACAGAGCGCTCGTGCACCGCGACTTTGTCGAGCAGGAAGCTCGACGCCGCGAGGACACGTGCCAGCGCGTCACCATGGGTCGCGGTGAGGGTGGCAACGAGGTCGTCGACGGATGTCCCGGGAGCCAGCGCGACCCGCTCAGACGGGGTGCCGGCCGCGGCCTTCGCGCCACCGAAGTACCGCACCGTCGCGTGACCGCACCACAGTGCACCGGTGTTCTGCGTTTCGCACCACACCCCGCACGACGGCAGCCCCGGGCTCCGGCAGCGGTTTCCGGCGAACGACGGCGGGACATCGCGTCTCGCCGGTGCTCACCGGGCGAGGCGTGGGAAGAGCGTCGCTGCGTTGGTGCGGTCGATTGCCGAGCTGGCCGAGGGGTCGGCTGCACCGCTGGTGAGGTATTTGTCGAGTCCGTCGGTGAAGTAGGTGACCGCGCTGGCCGGGGCGAAGGGCCAGTCGCTGCCGTAGAGGATGTGGTCGGGGCGGGCGAAGGCGAGCAGCGAGGGCAGGGCGGAAGGGCTGCCGGACAGGGCGGTGTCGTAGTAGAAGGTGCGGAAGTCCTCGAGGACGTCGGTGATGTCGCGGCCGGCTTCGAGGGCCATGCCGGTGGCCATGCGGTGGGCGGCGTAGGGCACGAATCCGCCGGCGTGGGAGAGGATCATCCGGAGGTTCGGGTGGCGGGCGACGACGCCGTTGCGGACCAGGAGAAATGCGGCGCGCGAGGTGTCGAGCAGGAAGTCCGCGGCGAAGGGCGGAATGCCGTCGACGGGCGCGGCGGGCAGGTCGGCGGGGTGGATGAAGACCACGAGGTTGCGGCGGGCGAGTTCGGCCATGACCGGGTCGAACGCCGGTTCGCCGAGGTAGGTGCCCTGGTGGTTGGCCAGGAGCACCACGCCGTCGGCGTGCAGGTCGTCGTCGGCGTGGGCGATGGCTTCGAGGGCGGCGTCGACGTCGGGCAGCGGCACCGAGGCGAACATCCCGAACCGCTCGGGTCGGTCCTTGACCAGTTCGGCGTGGGCGTCGTTGAGCCGGACGGTGAGCTCGCGGGCTTCGACGGGGTCGCCCAGGTGGGTGCCGGGGGTGGAGAGCGAGAGAACGCCGGTTGCGATGCGGTGCTCGTCCATCATCGCGATTGCAGCCTCGGGGCTCCAGTCCGGCAATGCCCGCCCGCCGGCTTCGGCGATGCCGTGTCGCCGGAGGGCGGAGAGGTAGTTGCCAGGGAGCAGGTGCTGGTGGACATCGATGCGACCGGTGGCCGCGTCGGGCGCGTTCATGCTGTTCTCCTCGCTCTGGTCGATGTCGCTCCGAGCGCCGGTGCGGCGACGGCGCCGCCAGCGGTGCCAGCGGTGGCGGTCACGGTTCGGCGCGATCGGCGAAAGCGCGGATCGCGGCGTAGTCGTTGACCGAGTCCGGGCTGATTACTTCGCTCACCGGGTGGCCGCGAAGGATCTTCTTGATGGGCGTCTCGAGCTTCTTGCCGGTGAGGGTGCGGGGCACGGCGGGGACAGCGTCGATCGTGTCGGGGACGTGCCGGGGAGAGAGCTGTTCGCGGAGTGCCCGGCGAATTCGGGCGCGTAGGGCGTCGCCGAGGTCGGCTCGGTCGCCGAGTACGAGGAACAGCATGAGCCGGCCCGGGCCGCCGTCGCGGTCCTCGAGGTGGACGACGAGGCTGTCGTCGATCTCGGGGAGCTCTTCGACCACGGTGTAGAACTCGGCGGTGCCGAGCCGTACTCCGCCGCGGTTGAGGGTGGCATCGGAGCGTCCGCTAATGACGAAGCTGCGGTGCGGAGAGACGGTGACCCAGTCGCCGTGGCACCAGATGCCGGGATAGGTCTCGAAGTAGGTCGACCGGTAGCGCCGGTCGTCGGGGTCGTTCCAGAACCGCACGGGCATCGAGGGCATCGGCTCGCGGATCACCAGTTCGCCGAGGCTGCCGATGACTTCCCGGCCATCGGGGTCGAAGGCGGCGGCGTCCACGCCGAGGCAGGGTCCGGCCAGTTCGCCGCGGTAGACCGGCAGCCACGGAGAGCCGCCGATGAAGCCGGAGCAGATGTCGGTGCCGCCGCTCATCGGGTTGATCAGCAGGTCCGGTCCGAGCTGATGCGCGACCCAGTCGAAGCCGGTCCCGGGCAGTGGGGCACCGGTGACGCCCAGGGTGAGCAGCGAGGACAGGTCGAGGTCTCGGGCGGGTTCGACGCCGGCGCTGCGGCAGGCCATGAGATAGCCGGGGCTGGTGCCGAGCAGTGTCGCTCGGGTGGCGGCGGCGATGCGCCACTGCTCGAGCAGGTCGGGGTAGGTGGGGTTGCCGTCGACGAGCACGATGGTCGCTGCGTGCAGCAGGCCCGAGACGAGGACGTTCCACATCATCCACGCGGTGGTGGTGAACCAGAGGAAGCGGTCACCGGGCTGGGTGTCCATGCCCAGGGCGTGGCTCTTGAGGTGCTCGAGCAGGATGCCGCCGTGCCCGTGCACGATCGCTTTGGGCAGCCCGGTGGTGCCGGAGGAGAACAGCACGTAGAGCGGGTGATCGAACGGGACGGCGTCGAAGGTCAGCGGCGCGGTCTGCGCGGTGAGTTCGTCCCAGTCGAGGGCGTCGGCCACGCGGTGGGGTCCATAGGGCACTCCCACGACGTGTTCGACGGTGGGTAGGCCGGCGCGGATGGCGGCGACGTCGGAGGTCTTGTCGATGTTCTTGTCGCCGTAGCGGTAGCCGCCGATGGTGATCAGGACGGTGGGTTCGATCTGGGCGAAGCGGTCGATCACGCTGCGGGCGCCGAACTCGGGCGCACACGAGGCCCAGGTCGCGCCGAGCGAGGCGCAGGCGAGGAACGCGACCAGGGTCTCGGGGATGTTGGGCAGGTAAGCCACGACGCGGTCGCCGCGGGTCACGCCGCAGCGTTGCAGCCCGGCGCGGGCCCGGGCGACCTGCTCGGCGAGCTCACCGAAGGTCAAGGTGACCGGGTCGCGGGTCTGGGAGTGGGCGATCACCGCGACCTGGTCGGTGTCGTCCGGACCGCCCAGCATGTGTTCGGCGTAGTTCAGGTGTGCGCCCGGGAACCACTGCGCGCCGGGCATGTCCCGGGCGCCCAGGACGGTGTCGTAGTTGCCGCGGACACCGAAGTAGTCCCAGATCGAGGACCAGAAGCCTTCGAGGTCGCTCACCGACCATGTCCACAGCTGCTGGTAGTCATCGAAGGTCAGTCCGCGTTTGGTGGCCAGCCACCGCACGTAGTGGCCGATCCCGGTGGCGTCGAGGACGTCGTCGGCCGGGACGCGCAGCACCGTTGCCGGGCTGGTGGCCGGAGGTTCGGGTTCAGCCATCGTCGTGGGCGCCGGTCATGAGCTCGGCCAGGTCGTCGGGCTGGAGGAACGACGGCGGCGGTGGCGGCCCCCAGGAGTAGAGACTCTTCTCGCCGGCCACGACGCCGGGCTCCCAGATCTGGTCGTCGGGGATGCAGTCGATGTCGGAGTAGTACTCGGAGAAGTTCCCGGCCGGGTCGCGCAGGTACCAGAAGAAGTTCGAGCCGATGTAGTGGCGGCCCAGCCCCCAGGTGTGTCGTTCGGGGTGGTTCTCCAGCATCGCCGTGGCGCCGCGCCCGACCTCGTCGACGTCGTCGACCTCCCAGGATGTGTGGTGCAGGAAGCCGACCGGGGCCTGCTGGACCAGGACGTTGTGGTGGTCGGTGGAACACCGCAGGAACGAGGCCAGCCCGGGGGCTTCGTCGCTGACCTTGAAGCCCAGTCCCTGGGTGAAGAACCGTTGGGTAGCGTTCTGGTCGACCGATCCGAATACGACGTGTCCGAGCTTGCGGGGGCGGACCGGGTCGGGCCGCAGGATCCCCGGGGCTCGCACCCCGGCCCGCCGGGCATCGCCGGGGGCGTTGTAGGGCGGGGTCGGGGTCGTGGCCTGCTGGATGCGGGGCGCGACCGAGACGACCACGTGCAGTGCGGTGGCCGGATCGACCGCGCGCAGGGTGTCGCCCTCCCGGCGCGCCTCGATCTCGAGGCGGCCCAGTGACGCGGCGATGCGGTCCAGGTCGTTCGGGTCATCGACTCCCACGCCCAACGACATCAGGCGCCGTCGGGAGCTGTGGCGCACCTCGAGTTGCCGGCCGCCGTCGGCGGTGGCGAAGCGGTGGGCGGCGTCCGGGCCCGGGGAGGGGACGGTCTCGCCGTAGACCGAGGCGACGTCGCTGGGCTGGAGTCCGAACTCGGTGTAGTAGCTGGCGGTCTCGGCGACGTTCGGGACGCCGATGACGATGTCGGTGAGGCGGTGCAGGCCCATCTCGCTGGTCCTCTCAGGCCGCTACGAGCCGGTGACGCATGGTGCCGATGCCCTCGATGGTGGTCGTCAGTTCGTCACCATCGGTCAGGAACCGTTTCGGGTTCCGGGCGCCCCCGACCCCGGCCGGGGTTCCGGTGAAGATGAGGTCGCCGGGCAGCAGCAGCAGCACGGCGGAGAGCCGCGCGACCAGCTCGGGGACCGAGAAGATGAGATCGGACGTGCGACCCTTCTGCATCGACTCCCCGTTGACGCCGCAGCTCAGCGCGATGTCGTCGCGGTTCGAGAACTCCTCAGGGGTCACGATCCACGGACCGGTGGGTCCGAAGCCGGGGAAGGACTTCCCGAGGCTGAACTGGGGGGCCGGGCCCTCCAGCTGCACGGTGCGTTCGGAGAGGTCCTGCCCGGCGGTGAGACCGGCGATGTGCTCCCAGCCCTGTGAGGTGGGGACGTTGCGGGCCGGGCGTCCGATCACGGCGACCAGCTCCACCTCCCAGTCGACCGTCAGGCCGGGCAGCGCGATGTCGCCGGAGGGGCCGGTCAACGAGGACACGAATTTGGTGAAGACCGGCGGTGAGGTGGGCAGGTCGAGACCCGCCTCGGCGGCGTGGTCGCGGTAGTTCAGGCCGATACCGAAGATCTGAGCGGGCGCCGGGACGGGAGCTCGCAGGTCGGCCAGGTCGAAGTCCTGGGCGCGGCTGATGTCTGCCGAGGCCGCCCACTCTCCGAACTCCTGCCACCGGGGGTAGATCGCCTGCGGGTCGGACGAGAAGAGCCCGCCGCTGGCCGATTCGACGTCGAGGGCTCTGTCGTCGACGACGAGGACGAGTCGGTCTCTGAGATTGGCGATGCGCATGCTGTCGGCTCCTCAGGCGGTCTCGGTGGAGAGGATCTGGGCCAGGGCCGCGGTCAGGGCGCCGAGCGGGTCGTCGACGGACCCGGTGGAGCGGAACCCGATGTAGCGGTCCGGGCGCACCAGGACCGCACCGTCGGCAGAGATGCCGCGGTTCTTCAGCCAGGCGCAGCGCACGTCGACGAAGTCGATGTCGGGGTGCTCGGCGTCGAGCATCCCGATCCGGCCGGCGCGCAACGCAAGCCCGGTCTCGGCGGCGAGCTTGCCGGCGGCCTCGACCCAGGCCTGGCCGTCCTCCCCGGCCAGCAGCACGAAGTGACCGCCTTCCACCAGCGTGCCGAGCGGGAGTCGGTCACCGCCGCGTTCGACCCAGGCGTGCGGGAGTGGGTGTCCGGGCTTGGTGCTCGGTTCGTAGAGCCGCACCGGGTCGAGCGGGACGTAGGGCTCGGAGCCGTCGTCGACGACGGCGGTGGAGTCGTAGGTGTAGCCGAACTCCACGTTGTGGTGGCGGAACTCGATGGTCTGCGACCCGATCGCGCAGTTGAGGGCGTGGCGCTTGCGCTGGGAGTCGGGCAGGTCCTCCCAGAGCGGCCGGACCTCGTCCCAGTTCTGCTCGGGAGTCTTGTCCGGGGAGAGCTCGAGGGCCGCGTCGATCGAGAAGTGGTTCATCGCGGCGTTGACCGCAGCGTCGACGTTGGCGCCGTCCACGGGGCGCCGCTCGGCCTCGTAGGTGTCGAGCAGGCCCTCGCCGGCCTGCCCGCCCAGGACGGCGGCGAGCTTCCAGGCGAGGTTGTAGGCGTCGTGGACCGCGCTGTTGAGACCCAGTCCGCCCGTCGGGGGGTGGCGGTGCGCGGCGTCGCCGAGCAGGAAGACACGGCCGCGGCGGAACGCATCCGCCAGCACACCCTCCATGATCCAGGGGCTGACGTGGTGCAGCGTCGGGTCGAAGTCCGGGATGCCCAGGGCGGCGCGGATGCGCTCGAGAACCTTGGCCGGATCGTCGGCGTCCGGGTCGTCGACGTCGAACTGCAGGTGGAACACCCATTCCTCGGACTCGGTGCCCCAGTGCTCCGGGCCCATGGCCACCAGCACCCCCGAGGCCCACGAACCGCCGAAGTCGGGGTTGACCAGCCAGCGGATCAGCACGTCGGGATCGGACAGGTGCGCGGACAGGTCGGCCGAGAGGTGGGTCGAGACCATGCGCATGAGGTTGGTGGGCCCGCTCATGCCCACCCCGATCAGTTCGCCGACCGTGCGGCCCCCGTCGGCCCCGATCACGTACTGGCTGCGCACGGTGTACTGCTCGCCGCTGTCGCGGTCGAGCACGGTTGCCGTCACGCCGTCGGCGTCCTGGGCCAGGTCGACGAGTTCGTGGTGGAACCGGATCGTGGCCGCGGAATACGACTCGGCGTGCGCCTTGAGCAGCGGCTCGAGCCGGATCTGGGGCAGGTTCGCCGTCCGGCACGGGCTGGCGGCGATGAAGTCCGGGTCGGTGTAACCCCCGCCCCACACCTCCAGGCCCCCGAGCCGGCGCCCGTACCCGTCGTGCGGGCCGCCGACCCCGGCGTACCAGCCCGTGGCCTTCATGTTCTCCGGCGGGGTGCTCCGAGCCAGAATCTCCGGGGCCACCCCGAGCTCGGTGAAGATCTCCATTGTGCGCTGGTTGAGCACGTGCGCCTTGGGCAGGACCGACGTCCCGGCATGGCGAGAGATCAACAGCGACGGGACCCCGAGATGCGAGAGCAGCATCGAGGCGGTCAGGCCGCCCCCGCCACCACCGACGATCAACACAGGGGTGTGGGTCTCACGCATCACGTCCTCCTCGACGGACCCGAGCTAAACAACCATGATGAATATGGTGAACGAGTATCGGAAGCCCGCTGGCCGCCTGTCAAGGCATGCGGCATAATCATCATGACGTTTTATGGAGGGGTGGGCATGGCCAGCGACCTGATGCGCGACGGAGCGACTTCGCGGACCGAACGCGCCGCCGCGCGCATCGCCGAGCTGGTCCGCGAGATCGACCCCGGCGGTCGGCTGGGCACCAAGAGCGAGCTGCGTGAGCTGTGTGGGGTCTCGGTCGGCACCTTCAACGAGGCCCTGCGGGTCGTCCAGGCCCGGGGGCTGGTCGCGGTCCGGCCCGGTCCTGGCGGCGGCCTGTTCGCTGCCGAGCAGTCCCCGATGGTCCGGCTCGGCAACTCTGTACTGGCGATCAACACTGATGCCTCGTCGGTGGCTGACGCCGTCCGCATCCGCGACGCCCTGGATCCGCTGCTCATCGCCGACGCGGCCTGGCACTCCTCCCCCGCCGACATCGCCCGCTACCGCGAGCAGATCGCCGCCATGGCCGCCGCGGTCGACACCCTCGACGCCGACGCCTTCATGCAGGCCAACTGGCGACTCCACGAACTGTTCGCCGAGGTCAACCCGAGCACCGTCCTACGGCCGATCTACATGGGCCTCATCGAGATGATCAAGGACCGCACCGTCGCCGTCCTACCCACTGGCGACCAGCCGATCGCCGAGGTCATGGCCGAGCGCTACCGCATCCACGCCGAACTCGTCGACGCCATCGCCGACCGTGACGAAGACCGCGTCGACGACCTGACCCGCCAGCACAGCGTCAAGCACGACTGACGCCCAGCGCCCCATGGCCGCCCGCCCGCGCCCGGGCATTTCGGTTAGCTATGGCAACAACTCGCACCACGACGCCGTTTTCCGGGCAACACTTCGAGGTTCGCACGTAGACCGTGCCCGGCATCACTACGGGTCAGCGTTGGGTGGGCCCCGTCGGACTCGAACCCACAACCAGCGGATCAAGAGGATTCCGGTACCGGCCGACCTCGACCTCTACCCGCAACTATGGCCACGCGGCGCACCTCACCGACAGCTTCCATGCGCACCGGATGACGTCGGTTCGCACCACGACCCGCACCACGCGAAGATCACCAACGAGATCCACGCTCTCGGTTCAGCTCACCGATCTCCGGCACGAGGGTGCAGCCCATCCGTCGGTTCATCCCAACCGCGGCACGGTCGGAGCGTCGATGGGGTCGCCAACCAGGGCGTCTCAGGTATCTACCCGCCTTGCCGCGGTCGACAACCGATGACTCATCCAGGCAGCACCACCAGCGGGCCGGGGCGGGCGGTGGCTCGGGTGGCCCGCTCTGCCCCACGGGGCTCGGGCGCGCCTGCCCAATCCAATGGTGACGTCGTCACGTGGGGTTCGCCCTACCTGAAATCGGTGGGCTCTCTCCGTTGGTGTAGGGCCAACACCAGCGCACCACAACGCCGCTATTTCTCACACTCATCACAGCAGCACCGCGACAGCCCGGACCAACCCTGGTCCGGTATATCGCAGCCCCCGGAATATCACCACACTCCGACCACCACATCGCAATCCGCCACCCTCCAGAAGATCAAATTAGTGGAATCGCCAGCAGAGGAGCATCCGATGACCACCGCCCCGCCCAAAACCATCCAGGGCGACAATCTGCACGTCGTCCAGGAAGCCGACGGTTACGTCCGGGTCCTCAACCAGGATGGAGGGCTCGTCAGCGCCTTCCCGCCCGGGACACCCATCACCGTGGCCGGCAACAACGTGGTGGTCGACGATTTCGGGCAGGACCAGATCACCGTCACCGGGAGCAACGACACCGTTGAAGCATTCTCCGACCACGCGAACATCGACGTCAAAGGCACCCACGACACCACCTATGTCGACGGCTCGGACAGCACCGTCGACGTCAGCGGCAGCGGCGACCAGACCACGACAACCGGTAGCAGCAACAGGGTCTTCGTCAGCGGCGGAAGCGACCAGACCACGCTCGACGGCACCGGCAACGACGCCATCGACAACGGCCTGGGCAACACCACCACCGTCGAGGGTGACCGCAACTTCTTCAGCACCCACGGCTCCAACAATCACCTCACGGTGACCGGGACCAACGCCGCCGGCGACGTCGGGGGCACCGGCAACACCGCCACCATCTCCGGGAGCAACACCAACTTCGCCGTGATCGGGCAAGCCGGCCGGATCGATGTCAACGGCGCCAACAACACCGCCACCGTCTCCGGCGCCAACAACCAATTCACCGTAGAGGGTGACGGCAACACCACCAACACCACCGGGAACGCAAACCACATCCAGATCATCGGGTCGCACGACACCACCACGATCGGCGGAGAGGGCAACATGAGCGTGATCGGCGGCAGCGCCAACACCACCACCGTGACCGGCCAATCTGCCTCCACCGAGGTCACCGGGCTCTCGAACCGCACCGAAGTGACCGGGACCGGCGACGACACCACCGTGGATGGCACCAACAACGTGAGCATCGTGCGCGGCACCCGCGACACCACCCACACCGACCCGGGCAAGGGAAACCAGACCGCCAGCACCCCCGAGAACCCGAGTACCGACCTCGCCGCCCCCCAGAACCTGGCCCACGCCGCCGTCCTGAGCGACAACACCGGCATCGGCGGCGGCCTATCCACCCCCACCACCGGCCACGGCCTGTTCGACCACGACCCCAACACCGGCATCGGCGGCGGCCTATCCACCCCCACCACCGGCCACGGCCTGTTCGACCACGACCCCAACACCGGCATCGGCGGCGGCCTGCCCACCCCCACCACCGGCCACGGCCTGTTCGACCACGACCCCAACACCGGCATCGGCGGCGG
>NZ_JAJNDB010000013.1 GCF_021026375.1 Actinomycetospora endophytica
CCACCCCCACCACCGGCCACGGCCTGTTCGACCACGACCCCAACACCGGCATCGGCGGCGGCCTGCCCACCCCCACCACCGGCCACGGCCTGTTCGACCACGACCCCAACACCGGCATCGGCGGCGGTCTCACCAGCAAGAGCCACAGTGACAGTGAGACCAACGCGCACTCGCTTTCTGGAACCGGGCACCACGATTCGACCAACGGCGGGCATAGCGAGCACCACCTAGACCGCGTCGACACCAGCCACGAGTCCAGCCACGACAGCAACGCCCACGAGGCCAGCCACGACACGACGGCACACAACGGAGGAGGCGAGCACCTCGCGCTCCACCACTGAGCCACGGCTCACGCCGACCCAGACCAACCTCACCGGTTAGGCCGTTGATCCCGGTGTCAGGTTGGGTGGGTCCGGCAGGTTCGCTCCACCATTTCGTTTCCCTGCGGTGGCTACTGTCCGTCGTGCAGGCCCGCCGGATGTTGGACGGACCGGCCGGCGTGGCCCCCACCAGGATCTTCCCACCGATCGGTCCGAGCCCCTTCTCCCAGCAAGGAGCCGAGCCCGTGGTCGTGTTATGGATTGACGCGCACGGGCGCAGCCACATCGTCGTCGCGGTCGACCAGCACGGACGCCAGCTCGCCACGAAGACGTTCGGAACCACCACAGCCGATCACCTAACACCCAGCGTGAGCTGACACGCTCCCTCACCCGGTCCTGACATAGAGCCGACTTATCAGCCAGCCTGCGTAGAGCCCTCCCGCTCTGGCTCAGCCTCTGGTGGGCCCGGTGGGACTCGAGCCCGCAGACATCAGACGCGGGCCACGAGGAGGCCGGCGCCGACCTGGTGTGGTCCGCCGACGACGAGCCAGTCCCGGCTGTTGTCCCTGATCGCCGCTCAGCACGCGCTCGCGATCGAGAGAGCAAACGCCACCGCGTCGGTTCGACGGTTCGCGGCGAGCGGTTCTCCGGGAGACCGTTACAGGGATCACAGATCATCAATAGTTGTCGTCGAAGACGACACTCTGACTATCACTGTCGTACATTGGGACACATGAGTGCGCCTGCCTTCTACGACGAGCTGCGGGCCTTGCGACTCGAGCGCCTCCTCGACGCGTCCGTCGCGATCATTACCGAGGAGGGGTGGGATCAGCTGAGCATGACGAAGGTGGCGCACCGGTCAGGCGTCCCCCGCCAGAGCCTCTACAAAGAGGTCGGCACCAAATCCGCGCTCGGCGCCGCCGTTGTCCACCGTGAGGTCGTCCGCTTCCTGGACGGGGTCCGCGAGGGCATCGCGGCCCACCCCGACTCGGTCGAAGACGGGTTGGGCGCCGCCGCACGCTTCGTGCTGGAGTACGGCGAGACCAACGCCGTGCTCCAGTCGATCCTGCGTCCCGGCAGCGACCCGGAGCTGCTCGAGCTCGTCACTGTGAATCCCGACCCCGTGCTGGTCCAAGCGTCTCGGGCGGTCGGCGACGCGCTCGGCGGCGGCGGGTCGGACGCGATGGTGGACTCGATGGTCCGGCTCACGCTGAGCCACCTGCTACAACCGACCGTCAGCATCGAGGAGGCCGTGGACCGCATCAAGCACACGGTCCGCAGCCTCCTCGCGGCCGGCTGAGTCGGTTGATCAGTCGGCGCGCTCTTCTTCGACCATCGACTGCATGATCTTCCGCGCGCGCAGGGCGGCGCGGTCGGCCTTGACGTTGACGTAGCGCCGCGGCGTGGGGTCCTCGTCGAGACAGCGCTGCATGGTCTCGAGCACGGCGACGTCGCGGTCGGCCATCTCGTGGAAGACGCCGGCCAACTGCGCGCCCGCATCGGAGGAGAGGGAGCCACCGCGCCACGAGATCTGCAGGAAGACGTGCGTGACGCCGGACGACTCGGGCGTGAAGCCGTGGGTCCGGACGAGCTCCAGCTCGGGACCGTCCGGGCCGATGATGCTGTAGGTCTGCTTGTGCAGGCCGGGGGTCACGAACGTGCCCGTCTCCCTGCGGCCGAAGGATTCGAGCCTGTCGAGCCCGGATACCTTGGCCTCCCACGGCGCCAGCGGCGCCTGGGGCAGCTCTCGCGTGTAGGCCACCGACATCTCGGACACGATCACCTCTTCGAGGGGGGGCAGCGCCTCGATTCCGGGCGGCACGAGCTCCGGGTGCATCTCGAACACGTTCGTGAGGTCGAGGTAGTGCTCGTGCAGCAGCACCACGTCGGCCGCCACGACACGCCGCTCTCCCACGCTGCTCCAGCCATCGCCCTGCAGCCAGGGCGTCGACGGGGGCGGCCGCAGCCGTTCACCGCCGGGGGTGCCGGTCCAGATCCAGACGAACGGCGCGCGCTCGAGGACCGGGAACGCTCGCACCTGCGCACCCCAGGGCGGGTTGTCCTGCCCGGGCATCCGGACGCAGCGACCGGACGCATCGTAGGTGCAGCCGTGGTAGCCGCACACGACGAGGTCGTCCTCGCGATGGCCGGCGGACAGCGGATAGGGCCGGTGCGCGCAGCGGTCCTCGAGCGCGGCGATCGAGCCGTCGGAGAGCCGGAAGAGCAGCACGGATCGGTCGAGGATGCGTCGGGAGACCAGTCCGTCGCCGACCTCGTCGGAGGTGGCCGCGACGTACCAACAGTCCTGGGGATAGCTCACAGGTCCATCACCAGCTTCTGCGACAGTGAGCGGGAGACGCAGGGCATGATCGTCGTGCCACTCTCGCGTTCCTTCTTGGACAGGACCGAGTCACGGTGGTCGGGCGTCCCCTCGAGGACGTCGGCCTCGCACGTCCCGCAGATGCCCTCCATGCACGATCCGAGGACCTCGACGCCGGCCTTGGCGACCGCGTCGAAGATCGACGTGCCCTCGGGCACCGTCACCGTCACTCCCGAGCGGGAGCACTCCACCTCGAACGAGTCGAGCGCGTCCTCGGGCGCCGCGACTTTCTTGGCCGCGAACCGCTCGATGTGCAGGCTGCCATCCGGCCAGGACGCGCAGCCCTCCTCGACCGCGTCGAGCAGCGGGCCGGGACCGCAGCAGTAGACCTGGGTGTCCGGCCGGGGCGTAGCGAGCACCGACGCGAGGTCGAGCAGACCGCTGTCGTCCTGCGGCCAGATCGTCACCCGCTCGTCGCTCTCGAGCTTGTCGAGGAACGCCATCGACGCCCGGGACCGGCCGCCGTAGAGCAGGCTCCAGTCGGCACCGCGCGCCTCGGCGGCCTCGATCATCGCGAGGATGGGTGTGATGCCGATGCCGCCGGCGATGAACTGGTAGCGCGGCGACGAGACGAGCGGGAAGTGGTTGCGCGGGCCGCGCACCCGGACCGTCGAACCCTCTGCCAGCTTCTCGTGGACGTACGCCGACCCGCCCCGACTGCTCGGCTCGCGGAGCACCCCGACCTTCCACGACGTCTCGTCTGCCGCGCTGCCGCACAGGGAGTACTGCCGCGTCAGCGACGCGTCCAGGACGAGGTCGATGTGTGCGCCGGCTGTCCAGGACGGGAGCCCCGCGCCCGCCGGGTCGACCAGGGTGAGCTCCACGACCCCCTCGGCGACGTCGCGACGAGCTGCGATCTCCAGGTCGAACTCGCTCTCCGTGGTGCTCGTGACCCAGCCCTCACGGGAACCCCCTCGTTCGGGCTGCGGTGCAGCAGGCTCCGGTGCGGCGGCTGCGGCTCGATCGCGTCCCCACGCGAACGGCCGTTCCTCGCGGGGCCGGGGCTGCTCACCGAGAGGCGTGAGCGTGACCATCATCTTCGTGTAGCCACGCACGAAGTTCGACTGCAGGTACTCCGGCTCCTCGACGACCTCGATGTCCTCGAACCGCGCCAGCAGCTCCTCCCACAGGATCCGCAGTTGCAGCTCGGCCAGCCGGGCGCCCATACAGCGGTGCACACCGATGCCGAAGGAGAGGTGGTTGCGGGCGTTGGGACGCTCGATGACGAAGTCGTCGGGATTCTCGAACCTGCGCTCGTCCCGGTTGGCCGACGCATACCACATCACGACCTTGTCGCCCTCACGGATGAACTGGCCGTTCAGGACGGTGTCCCGCGTGGCGATCCGGCGCATGTAGGCCAGCGGCGTCTGCCATCTGATGATCTCGTGGACGAGCTTCGGGACGAGGCTGTGGTCGGCCTTGAGGCGATCGAACTGGTCCGGGAACTGGTTGAGCGCGAACACGCCGCCCGACATCGAGTTGCGGGTGGTGTCGTTGCCGCCCACGACCAGAAGGATGAGGTTGCCGAGGAACTCCATCGGCCGGTTGATCAGGTCCTTGGTGTCCGGCGACATCTGCATCAGCGTGATCAGGTCGTAGCCGGGTTCTTCGCCCTGCGCCAGGCGAGCGGCCTTGTCGTGCCAGAGTTCGCTGAAGCTCTTCGCCATCTCGGCGACGCCCCGATACATCTCATCGAGGTCGGTGGCCCCGCCCGTGGCCGCGGCGCTGGAGGCCGCCAGCTCAGTCCAGTAGACGAGCTTGCGTCGATCCTCGTAGGGGAAGTCGAGCAGGGTGGCGAGCATGCGCGAGGTCAGCTCGATGCTGACCTTGTCGAGCCAGTCGAACGGCTCGTGCACCGGAAGGTCGTCGAGGACCTCCCGCACGCGGGAGCGGATCAGGTCTTCCATCTCGTCGAGGTTCTTCGGAGCGACGACGCCTTGCACGGCGCCGCGCTGCTCGTCGTGACGCGGCGGGTCCATGGCGATGAACATCTCGATGTCCAGGCCCTCGGGCGGGACGCCGATGACGATCTGCGGTTCGGCCGAGAACGTCTCGTAGTCCTTGTCCACGGTGACGATGTCGTCGTAGCGGGTGACCGACCAGTACGGCCCGAACGGACTGCTCGCCCGGTAGTGAACCGGGGCCTCGTCCCGCAGGCGCTTGAAGTAGGGCAGCCATTGCCCCTGGCCGTACATGAACGGGTTGCTGACGTCGATCTCGGTCAGTGCGAGCTCGTCGACGTCGGGGATCGGCTCCTCGACGAGTGTCGGCTGCTTGTCACCCACTACCGCCCGCTTCGCCCGCTGGTAGAGGTGCAGCCCGTGAACCTGCAGGTCCATCGGGATCGCTGCCTGCGCCCGGTTGATCACCCCGTCGAGAACGCTCATGGCCGTGTTCGCCGCCTCTGTGATGAGTCCCTACCGCGTCTGACAAAACGTCAGCGTACGTCATCAGCGATGACAACTGAAGAGTTATTGTCGCACGCCGTATCGCCGCAGCACCGCGAGCCACGTCCGCACCGCGGGGTGCTTGCTCGACATCGTTCCTCCTCCTTCGATGCGCCCGTCGACGGTCCGCACCGGCCGCCGACCGGCGTGCTGCCGAGCAGCCGGGCCGGTCGGCTACTGCTCGTGCAGGGTCAGCGCACCGGCGGGGCAGGCGCCAACGGCTTCGCGACCCTCGTCGATCTGGTCCTCCGGCGCCTGATCGGTGAGCAGGTTCAAGGCACCGCCGTCGCCGACCTCGAAGACGTCGGGGGCGACGGACTCGCACATGCCGAGTCCGGTGCACTTGTTCCGGTCGACCTCGATGCGGGCCATGGGTGTCCTTCCTGGGCGTTATCGGCTGTTTGGGCTTCGGCCCATCGCCGCCTGGAACCCGCCTCCCTCGAGGACGCACCGCCCGGGCGACACCACCCGCAGCGCCAGGCATTTGAACCGGTGCCGGGAACCGAACAAGAGTCGTCGTGGTCGGAGCGGGCTCATGCCCGGCCTCGAGGACCTTCCTTGGCGGCGCTGCTCGGCAAGAGGCTTTGCAGCCGCACAATCGTCGCGAATCACCTTAATGCGACACCTCGCCGTATTGCAACCTCTTCTTCGCGCTGAGACCCCCACTTCTCGGCACGGTGCGAGTCGAGGCGGCTGCGCTTCGTGTCGGCGGAACACAGCAACCGTCTTCGGGTAACGCTGTGACGTGGATCTCCGATGTCCGGTCGGTTGCCGAGGTCTCCTCGGGCCGTGACGGCGAGACCGCGACGCCGCCCACCCGCATCGCGACGGAGAGTGGCATCACCGCTCCTCATCCCGCTGTACCCGGATACCAGCAAGGGGGGTGTTCTCGTGCTGCGTCCTATTCGCCGTTTGGCCCGTAACTGGCGGGGCTGAACGCTCCGCTCACCCACGTCCACTTCGAGGAGGTGATCTCCATGCTGCGTCGTCTCCGTCGCCTCGCCCGCAATTGGCGCTGCTGAGCGCTGCCCGCAATCGCGTAGGTCATCGAGAGGGGGTGATTTCACATGCTGCGTCGTCTCCGCCGGCTGGCCCGGTCCTGGAAAATCTGATCAGCCATCACGGGTGTCGGGGCACGCCACGGCTCGCCCCGACACCCGTGGGCCACGACGCAATCCCGACGAAGAAGAGAAGAGCTCGCATGGGTCGGCTGGGGTGGGCGGAGTCCGCGCGGTGGCGGGTATCGCACCGTGGCCTGGTGCTCGCCGGTGAGGACGGCGACGCCGCCCTGCTCGAGCACCCCCGCGCCGCCGAACTGCCCGAGCTACTCGGCGACTCCCCCACCACCGAGCAGCTGGCCCAGCGACTCGGCAAGCCACGACCAGGTGAGCTGATCGGCGAGCTCGTCTCGGCCGGTCTCCTGGTCCACCTCGACCATCCCGCCGCCCCCGCAGCTACTCAGGCGAAATCAGAACGGGCGGTGGTGCTGACCCGCTCCGGGATGGAATTCGCCGGTATCGAGCGACCCGCCCGCTGGGTCCACACCCACCTGCGCTGGGTGTGGACCTCGCTGCCCGGTCGCCTGCTGCTCGCCGCGATCGTGGCCGGTGGGATCGTCGCGCTACTCGCCGGCCGCCCAGCGGGCCCCTCGGTCAGCGCCGATCCATGGGCCGACGCCCTGCTCGGGCTGACGGTCGGCTGGCTGGCCGCGGCGGCCCACGAGCTCGCCCACGCCGTCGCGCTGGTCAGCTACGGTCGTCGGCCCCGCCGCGCCGGATTCGGGTTCTACTGGGGCGGCATCTCCTTCTACGTCGACTCCACCGAAGCGCTCACCCTGCCCCGCCGGGCCCGAGTCACCCAGGCCCTCGTCGGCCTCGGCGTGGACGCCGTGACCACCAGCCTGCTCGCCATCACCGCCCACCTCGTCGCCACCCCGGTGCTGGTCTACGCCGTCGCTTGGCGCGTCGCGGTCCTCGCGACGTTGGGCATCGTGATGAACCTGCTACCGATCCTGCAGGTCGACGGACACTGGGCCCTCGCCGACTACCTCGACGAACCCGACCTCGCCGCCCGTGCCCGCACCGCCCTGGGCGAGACCCTGCGCCGGCAGCCCACCCAGAGGCCGCGATGGCTGATCGGCTATGGCGCCGCCAGCCTGCTCGGCGGACTCGCCGCCCTCACCGTTGCCGCGTTCGTCTGGTGGGCCGCCGCCGGGGACCTCGCAACCGCTCTGTTCACCGGCAACCCGGCGGAGATCCTCATCGGGCTCGTCCTCGTCGGACCCATCACCGCGAGCCTGCTCATCAGCCTGCTCGGCCTCGCCCTCGACCTCCTACCCCACGACTCCACCGCCGGCCCCACGACTGCGCCTCCGGCCACGAGGTGACCGCAGCCGTCAGCAAGACAGGACATACAGCCTCGGACCAACCAGGACGGTCGACCCGTGCGCGCCCCTAGCGCCTGACATAGATCGGACTTATCGGCGACCGGTATGGACCTTCGGCTTATGCTTGATGTGGCCACCGTCAGCCACCTGCTCATCGACCGACACTCAGCCGGTCATCGCGGGCAAGAGCTTCGACCTACAAACCACCCCGGCGTCAGCGCACCTGTTGATGTTGATCTGACCAGGCTCGCTCTTCCGGCTAGGGTTCACATGAATACTCTTCGTGCGACCTCTACGAGCCGATCGCGGACGTCATTGTTCTTTCGGCTGCCACTAGGCGTCCCCACGCTCGCCACCACTCCGAACTTAGCAACGGTTCCGTCGTCTTTCTCTACGCAAATCTGTGGAGCGGCGGTCAGCGAAGCCCGTCCAACGCCATAAACATCGATGATACCGCCCACCCCAACAGCCTGCGAATCAACTATGCTTACTAGCCTACCCACCACGTAGTTCACTGCACTGGCGTGCGGGACTTGAATCAGGCGACAGCCCCACTTCACCAGTTCCTGCAATCCGTGCAAGTTCCAAGGCTGGAATACTAAGCGATAATTCGTCACGATCAATATTCCGCCGGTAATGTGGCCTGCAGCCCCGTAGGCTTGGGCCACCTCGTATTCACCCTCGTAGAAGGGTACGTCGACGGTGTCTTGAGTACTCCACGCCACAGTTCCCCCATCAAAAGCCGTCAGCTGAATGAGCCGACTGCATTCAAGCTCAGCAGAGGCATCGTAACGCCCTGTAGCAAGCCCTTGGTCGGGACGAGACCCGTTCGGCCTCAGCTATTCACTAGGAAAGAGCAGCCAGTATCTTCGAAACCCGACGCAAGAGCTTGAGGAGCCCTTAACGAACTTATAGAGCAAATTGCCGATCTTGCATAACCGGCTGCGTGCCCACCCCGACGTCCGCCGTCACACACAACAGCGACCTGGTCTGCACCGCACAGCTGCCCACCCACCTCATAAGCGGGCCGCTCCCGCCGGCTCAGGGCTGCCGGTAGGTCTCGAACAGAGTGATCGAGCGGTCGAGAAGGGCTGCTGGAGCAGCCGAGGACATGAACTGGTTGTCGATCCCGCCCGAGGTCACCTGCCCGAGCGCTCCGCCTCCCACCAGCGGGTCGAAGACCTTGGTCTGGGCTTGCGACGACCAGCGCAGTCCGTGGGCGGTACCGCTGTGGGTGCGCCAGAGCAGCCGGTAAGCCTGGACCAGGTCGGCGTTGACGGGCTCGATGTGCACGAGACGCTTCGCGACGGTGTCGATGATGGTGGTGTCGTCGAGACGTGCTTGGACCTGATTCGGTGTCAGGCCCAAGCCCTGCCCGGCTGCTACTGTACGGTCGGTCCACTCGGTGAGCAGTTCGATCCGCTCCTCGAGTCGCGCATTGTCGACGTCGCTGATTTCGCGCATGTCGCGGAGCGCGGTCCGTTCTTGCTTGAACTCCTCGTGCGCTAGCCGCAGCGCCCGCCGCTGTCGTTCCTGGCGACTGTCGTGATCGAGAAGCCACAGTGCGTGTGATGCCCCGAGCACCGCGGAGCGGGCGAGGGTCTGCGGCGCCAGAGGATGGCTCCTGCCCTGGACCACGAGGGCGTCCAGGTACATCTCGAGGTGGTCGACCCCGTGGACGATCCCGAACCAGGCCAGGTGACTGAGCGGGAGCACCGGAAACGCGGCGTCGTCTTCAGCGAGGCGACTGTGGGCCGCGACGAGCCGGGGTGCGGTGACGTAATCACGCCACCGCCGCACCGCTTCGACGATGGTCAGCAGACGTTGTTCGTTGGTGGGGCCCACATCCTCTGACATGTCACAACCGTTTCCGCTTGCTGCTGTCGGGATGGCCGGGAGGTTCCGAGGTGTTGATCGTCGCGACGCAGACCTCCGCGATGTGCCCGTGGTGGTCGAAGCGCAGGAGCGGCCAGCCCTCGACTGGACTCGCAACGTCCCGGATGTAGTCGGCCCGGGCTCGAAGCTTGCTGGTCACGAGCGTGTGGGCTCGCGCAAACCCCACGCGGTCGACCAACAGAATGAGCAGCGCGCTGGTGTGGCGGACCTGCAGGTAGTTCAGGAGCTGGTCGAGGGCCGTACTCGCTTCCGTCGGTCCGGAGTACTTCTTGTTCTCTCCCACGAACACTTTCGCCGGCGCGGTCCCGTTCGGCAGCGCATTAGCCCGGATGAAGATGTCGGCCTTGCCGCCTCGGCAGTAGACCTCGCGGTGGGCGCCGGGCAGCGCGGTGTTCAGCGAGACGACCAGCAGGTCGCTGATGCGGTCCTCGACGAGCTGGCGATACGCCTCGGGGTGCTGTTCGACCGCGTCAGCCCAGACCCGTACGTTCCGGAGCACCTGCGCGAACGAGGCGTCGTCGAGGCGCGTCGGCCCACCGGGCAACCTCAGCTCGTCCTCGCTGGCTCCATCACTGGTCGTTTCGGGCTTGGCCGGGGTGAGACGGGGTTCGGGCGCCTGCCAGTCGGCGGGGAAACCGGTGCTCAGCCTGACCGCCGACAGGCCCGCGAGAAGGTCACACTGCCGGGCGACGGCCTCGCGCAGCAGCTCGGGCAGTAGCTCGTCGAAGAACCGCCGGTGCTGCTCGGCGATCGCTGCGATGATCGGCTCCACCCGGTGGAGCTCGACGCGAAGCAGGTCTCCGAGGTTGATCTCGCCGGACCGTACGCGACCCATATCCGACGCGAGGACTTCGACGAAGGTATGCAGCCCCTGGTCTCGTTGCCGATCGTCGTCGCCAGCCACGATCCACCGGTCTGACGCGGCCTGCGCCTCGTGGTCGGCTAAGTCTGTGGCTGGCGATCGCGGGGTCCTCGAGGACAGCGCCCGGAAGGACAACCCGTCGTCGACGGCCGGGAGCTCGGCGTCGGTGTCTTTCCCGTCGGGCCACCACTCGAGGGCGTGTATGTCGCCGTCCACGGGGTAGCGCACGAACTGGCGGACCGTTCGAGCGCTCCCACCCGTCTCGACCGGCCGATGAACGAACCTCTGCACGGTGTTGCGGCCCTCTCCGAGGGTCGGCGGCGCGATCCGGAACTCGGCGAGCAGTGACTCCACCACCGCCTCGGGCTCCGCGAGCTCGGCGAGGTCACGGATGCTCTCGATGCGATCGAGGCCCGGGCTTGTGTAGTGCTGGGCGAGATAGCCCGACAACGGACTGCTGCTCCGCTGGAACCCCCGGAACACGCCAGTCATCATTTGCCCGGCGCCGAGGGATCGACGGGGCCAACCGTGCCCAAGCCCACCCACTGCCCCGCGATCAACACATCGAGCTCGGGAAGCCCGGCAGCCACGGCGACCCGGCGCGTGCCCACCTTCGAGGCGGCGTAGCCCTCCCCCACCACGTCCTCTGCCCCCTGCCTTCGTCGACCGCGATTAGTGTCGCCCAGGGGTCCGGCAGGGGAGTGTCCGACTGACGGTGTAACTGGCCTTCTGGCTCCGGGCGTGTCCCGGGGGAAGGACCAGTCATGACCGACACGATCGAGCCTGTGCCGGCTCGGATCGATCAGCAGCAACTCGCTCAGG
>NZ_JAJNDB010000014.1 GCF_021026375.1 Actinomycetospora endophytica
GCTAAGCCCTCCAGCGCCGATGGTACTGCGACCGCCAGGTCGTGGGAGAGTAGGACACCGCCGGAACACCCAACCACCCCCACCACACACGCCCCCGAGACCACCCGGTCCCGGGGGCCATTCGTGTTTCTGTACCCGAGCGTCCACTCCGTGCCCCCGGCGTCCCATGACGTCCGGGGGCATTCGTGTGTCCGGCCCCGGTCATTGGGCCGTTCTGACCGCCGCGCTCGCCGGATGGCCCATTCGTTTGTCCCCACCGGCATCGCCGGGGCGAGCTGTCCCCAGACTCGTCGGGAGCGCTCCCGTTCTGCCGCCCCGGAGTCGCACGCTTCTTCCCGATGGCCGGCACGACGGGTCCGGCTCGAGGGGAGGGGACGTCATGAACGAGACCTGGGTGACCGTGGTCGGGAACGTGGCGAGCGACGTGAGCTGGCGACGGACGGCGAACGGCAGCGAGGTGGCGAACTTCCGTCTGATGAGTACGGAACGGCGGTACGACGCCGAGAGCGGCTCCTGGGAGGACGGGAACCGTGTCGCGGTGAGTGTCGCGTGCTGGCGCCGGCTCAGCGAGAACGTCCGTACGTGCGTGACGAAGGGCGATCCGGTGGTGGTGTACGGGAGGCTCCACGTGCGCGAGTACGAGCTCGACGGCGTGCGGCGCACGTCGACCGACATCGAGGCGCGCAGCGTCGGTCTGGACCTGGCGAGGGTGTCGGCGAAGGTCGTCCCGTCGAAGCCCGGGGGCTCCGACCGGCCGGTCGCCGATGTCACCGGTCTCGCCGTCGTCGACACCGGGGCCGGCTCGCCCGAGCGGGACGAGGTGTTCGCGGGCACGGCCGCGGCGAGCTCGATCTTCGGGACGTCCGTGGCCGGTGCTCAGGCGGAGGGTGACGCCCGGCCCGGCGGGTCGGACGGCGGAGACGACGAGCCGTCGGTGCTCGCGAGCTGACGGAGACCGGGCCCGGAGTGGGGCACACGGCGGGAACTACCATCGGGGCCGTGGCTGAGTTCATCTACACCATGAAGAAGGTTCGCAAGGCCCATGGCGACAAGGTGGTCCTGGACGACGTCACGCTGAGCTTCCTGCCGGGGGCGAAGATCGGCGTGGTCGGGCCGAACGGCGCGGGCAAGTCGAGCGTTCTCAAGATCATGGCGGGACTCGACCAGCCGAACAACGGCGAGGCGTTCGCGTCGCCGGGGGCATCGGTCGGGATCCTGCAGCAGGAGCCCCCGCTCAACGAGGAGAAGACCGTCCTCGGGAACGTCCAGGAGGGCGCCGGGGACGTCGCGGTGAAGCTCCAGCGGTACAACGAGATCGCGGAGCTGATGGCCACCGACTACTCCGACGAGCTCATGGAGGAGATGGGCAAGCTCCAGGAGGACCTCGACAACGCCGACGCCTGGGACCTCGACTCCCAGCTGCAGCAGGCGATGGACGCGCTCCGGTGCCCGCCGGGGGACTCCCCGGTCACCCACCTCTCCGGGGGTGAGCGTCGCCGCGTGGCGCTGTGCAAGCTCCTGCTGAGCAAGCCCGATCTGCTCCTGCTCGACGAGCCGACCAACCACCTCGACGCCGAGAGCGTGCAGTGGCTCGAGAGCCACCTCGCCTCGTACGAGGGCGCCGTCCTGGCCGTCACCCACGACCGCTACTTCCTCGACAACGTCGCGCAGTGGATCCTCGAGCTCGACCGCGGGCGGGCGTACCCGTACGAGGGCAACTACTCGACGTACCTGGAGAAGAAGGCCGAGCGCGTCGCGGTCCAGGGCCGCAAGGACGCCAAGCTCCGCAAGCGGCTCGCCGACGAGCTCGCCTGGGTGCGCTCGGGTGCCAAGGCGCGGCAGGCGAAGAGCCGGTCGCGTCTGGCGCGCTACGAGGAGATGGCCGCCGAGGCCGAGAAGACCCGGAAGCTGGACTTCGAGGAGATCCAGATTCCGCCGGGTCCGCGCCTCGGAAACGTCGTCGTCGAGGTCTCGCACCTCGACAAGGGCTTCGACGACCGGATGCTCATCAAGGACCTGTCCTTCACGTTGCCGCCGAACGGGATCGTGGGCGTCATCGGCCCGAACGGCGTCGGCAAGACGACGTTGTTCAAGACCATCGTCGGGCTCGAGCAGCCGGACTCCGGGTCGGTGAAGGTCGGCGACACGGTGAAGCTGTCCTACGTCGACCAGACCCGCTCCGGGCTGTCGGGGTCGGAGAACGTCTGGCAGGTGGTCTCGAACGGCCTGGACTTCATCCAGGTCGGCAACGTGGAGATGCCGTCCCGCGCCTACGTCTCCGCGTTCGGGTTCAAGGGCCCGGACCAGCAGAAGCCCGTCAACGTCCTCTCCGGCGGCGAGCGGAACCGGCTCAACCTGGCGCTCACGCTCAAGCAGGGCGGCAACCTGTTGCTGCTCGACGAGCCGACCAACGACCTCGACGTCGAGACGCTCGGGTCGCTCGAGAACGCCCTGGAGAACTTCCCCGGGTGCGCCGTGGTCGTGTCCCACGACCGCTGGTTCCTCGACCGCGTGTGCACCCACATCCTCGCGTGGGAGGGCACCGACGATCACCCGGCGGCCTGGTTCTGGTTCGAGGGCAACTTCGCCGACTACGAGCAGAACAAGATCGAGCGACTGGGGGCGGAGGCGGCGCGTCCGCACCGGGTGACGCACCGGAAGCTCACCCGGGACTGAGGTCCCGCACGGCTTCGGGACGGACCCGCGGCCGACGCCGAGAAGGGAGCGGTCGTGGCACCACGACGCGAGAGCGGGGTGCCCTCGGCGCGCACCGTCCTCGAGGTGGCCGACGGGCTGCGGTGGACCGACCCCGCTCTCGGTGTCTCCCTGGCAGAGCACGCCCTGCGCGCGGCCGGTGACGACGCCGCGGCGCGCACGGCCGCCGAGCGGTCGGTGATCCGCTCCCTCGCCGAGCTCGACCGCTTCGACGAGGTCGTGTCCCGGGCGACGCCGCTCGTGGACGACGCCCAGGTGCGCGGGGACCGCGAGGACCTCGCCGGCCTGCTGGTGGAGCTCGCCGTCGCGGCGATCGGGCTCGGCGACCTCGCCGTCGCCGGTCGGCTCGTGGAGCCCATGCCGGCGGGCGGGGATCTCTCGGCGCGGACCGTCACGCTCGCGGCGTTGGTGCGGGCCCAGGTCGCCGCGGCGAACGGGGACGTCAGCGGCGCCGACCGTGCCGCCGAGGACGCCGGGACGGCGCTGCTGCGCACCCCGGAGCCGGAGGCGGGCCTGGTGCGCCGCGACCTGGCGCGGGCGAGGGCGGCGGCTCGCCGTCGCGCGACCCAGGCCGCGGCGGCGCTGTCGATCGTGTCCGAAGCCGTGTCGGCGAGGCCCGAGGCCGACGCCGACGGGGGTAGGCGGTCCCTGCTCGCGGCGGCCGACGAGGTGGATCTCCTCCTCGACCTCGACCGACGGGACGAAGCGCTGGAGCGGGGGCGTGCCGTTCTGCCCGACGGGCCCGCGGGACCGGTCGCGGTCGGCGCCACGGCCCGGATCCGGCTCGCGCTGGCCGAACGCGTGCACCTCGCGACCGGCGCCCCCGCGGACGCCGAGGCGATGGCGCGCGCGGCCGCGACGGAGCTGGAGGCGGCGGGCCACGACGGGGACGCGGCACGGGCCTGGGAGGTCGTGGCGGCCGCTGCCGAGCGGGGAGGCCAGCTGGGGCCGGCCCTGACCGCGGTGCGTCACGGACACGATCTCGACAGCCGCGCGCGCGACCGCCGGGACCCGGCGCTCCGCGTCCTCACCATGATCGCCGCCGCCGCACCGGATCTCCCCGTGGTCACGCCGGCTCCGAGCCCGTCGAGGCCTCCCGAGCCCGGGCCGACGCCGGAGGCCTCGGCGTTCTCCGAGGTGGAATCGCTGCTCGCCGACGCCCGCTCATCGCTCGGGGGAGGGGTGAACGGGTCCGAGCCGCTCCCTCGCCGACGGGGGCACCGCCGGGACGACGCCGACGACGACGTGTCGACGCCCGAGCAGGTCCCGGAAGCGCTCGCCCGGCTCCTGGGGGCGGCAGGCCTGACGTCGGGGCTGCCGGCGGACGGCTCGAGCGCCCCGTCTGCCAACGGAACGGGTGAGGGCCGCCGGGGAGGGACGGACGTCGGGGGGAACGGCAATCTGCCGTGCTTCCTGGACCCCGGGACGCCGTCATCGGCCGACCCGCTGCCGCCGGAGCCGGGGCGGCGCTCGCGGCACTCGGCCGAGCCGTGGGAGGAACCCGTCGTGGACCCCGCGGTGGCCGCTGCCGGGGAGGTCTCCCGCCCGACGTTCGACGCGTTCTCGACGGCGCCGGGGCGGCGGGCCGCCAACGGGGTGTCCGACTCCGACCACGGGCTCCCGGGCCCCGAGCCGGGTGCCGGTTCAGCGTCCGGGTCGGATGCCGCGGGCCCGACGACCGAGCGGTGGTCGGCCGGGCACGACGGTGCGTCACCCGGCCTGGGGGCCGAGGACCGCTTCCTGTCCGTCGAGCCGCCCACGCCCGGAGACCCGGGGCTCTCGTCGTCCCTGACCGGTGGTTGGGGGTACGCGGACGAACTCGCGGGAAGCCTGGACATCGACCCGGCCGATCCGCTCGGTTCGGGGTCCGGGTGGGGGGTCACGGTCGACCGGCCCGACGAGAGCGCGCGGTCGAACGGCTCGGCCCCGGGAGCAGCCGACGCGGCGCCGGCCGAGGCGCCCGCGTCCCGGAACGGGAGCCTCGAGCCTCTCGAGGCCTCGGGCACGCGCCGACCGGACACCGGCTCACGGTCGCCCGGCGGCGGGGCCGGGGACGCCGAGGACCACGAGTCCGTCGCTCACGCCCCGGGGTCGGGCCCCCGTGCTCAGGAGGATGAGCCGAGGGTGGTCCCGCCCGGCTTCGATCCGGAGGACCTCTACGACGAGCTGCCGCTGACGCTCGCCGGCCTGCTCGCCGAGTACCACCTGCCCGACGTCCCGGTGCCGCCCCGTCGCAACGGTGCGCGCCGCACCGATGTCGCGGTGCCGTCGGCGCGGACGCACGTGTCGGGCTCGATGCCCGTGCCCGCGGACCCGCGCTTCGCCGCTCGACCGGACGCGGCGCCCTCCGGCGGGTCCGCCACGCCGCCGGCCGACGGTCCCGTGCAGGGCCCACCCCGGAGGGGCGAGAACGGGGCGCGTCTCGCGGACCTGCTGGCCGAGGCGATGGACGCCTTCCGGCACACCGGGCCCGGCGACGGGAGCCGGGGAGGGGGCGACGGGGCCGCCCGCGGGCCCGGGGTCGGCTCGCGCCGCGGCTGACCTGCGCTGATGACCATCGGCCACCCCCCTCGCGGAGGCCCTCCGCAGCCCGTGTAAAGTTCTCCATGTCGCCAGGGCAAAGGGGTTGCTCCCGGCCGGGGCGGCGGGATAGGTTGGAGCGGTTGCCCTCCGGTTGGTTCTGGTAGGGTGAGCGTCTGATGGCACCGGATGGTGCGGCCGCCTGA
>NZ_JAJNDB010000015.1 GCF_021026375.1 Actinomycetospora endophytica
AGGGCACTCATTCGCCTCTGCTCCGGTTGTTGTGGGGTGGGGGTGGTGGTGTGCGTGTGGGTTTGTCAAGTGCAGAGTGGACGCGAGCATCTTTTTTCTTGATCTCGATACTGCATCTGTCCCTGTCGTTGTGTGGTGGGGGTGGGTGTGGTTGTTTGCTTGATGACTGTGTGACCGGTGTTGGTGTGTTGGTCAAGTTGTCAAGGGCGCACGGTGGATGCCTGGGCATCAGGAGCCGATGAAGGACGTGGGAGGCCGCGATAGGCCTCGGGGAGCTGTCAACCGAGCTGTGATCCGAGGGTGTCCGAATGGGGTAACCCGGCAGCCGTCATGGGCTGTCACCCCCGCCTGAATGTATAGGGCGGGTGGAGGGAACGCGGGGAAGTGAAACATCTCAGTACCCGCAGGAGAAGAAAACAACAGTGATTCCGTGAGTAGTGGCGAGCGAAAGCGGAAGAGGCTAAACCCCGCTTGTGTGAGAGCTGGCAGGTGTTGCTGGTGGGGTGTTGTGGGGCGTCATGTCCGGGGGCTGCTGACCCTGGGCGTGGGTGTGGATGGTTAGTCGAAGGCGTTGGGACGCGTCGGCGTAGAGGGTGAGACCCCCGTAGGCGAAAACCGTTCATGTCCGCGTGGTGGCGTGCCCGAGTAGCAGCGAGCCCGTGGAATTCGCTGTGAATCTGCCGGGACCACCCGGTAAGCCTAAATACTTCCTGATGACCGATAGCGGACGAGTACCGTGAGGGAAAGGTGAAAAGTACCCCGGGAGGGGAGTGAAATAGTACCTGAAACCGTGTGCCTACAAGCCGTCAGAGCTGATCTCCGGATTGGTGATGGCGTGCCTTTTGAAGAATGAGCCTGCGAGTTAGCGGTACGTGGCGAGGTTAACCCGTCGAGGGGTAGCCGTAGCGAAAGCGAGTCCGAACAGGGCGTGTTGAGTCGCGTGCTCTAGACCCGAAGCGGGGTGATCTACCCATGGCCAGGGTGAAGCGCCGGTAAGACGGTGTGGAGGCCCGAACCCACCAGGGTTGAAAACCTGGGGGATGAGCTGTGGGTAGGGGTGAAAGGCCAATCAAACTCCGTGATAGCTGGTTCTCCCCGAAATGCATTTAGGTGCAGCGTCGCGTGTTACTCACCGGAGGTAGAGCACTGGTTGGCCTAGGGGGCCCACAAGCTTACTGAAGTCAGCCAAACTCCGAATGCCGGTGAGCTCGAGCGCGGCAGTGAGACTGCGGGGGATAAGCTTCGTAGTCGAGAGGGAAACAGCCCAGATCGCCGGCTAAGGCCCCTAAGCGTGCGCTAAGTGGGAAAGGATGTGGGATCGCCCAGACAACCAGGAGGTTGGCTTAGAAGCAGCCACCCTTGAAAGAGTGCGTAATAGCTCACTGGTCAAGTGGTCCTGCGCCGACAATGTAGCGGGGCTCAAGCGCACCGCCGAAGCCGCGGCAACATCACGTACATTCACTTCGGTGTGATGGTGGTGTTGGGTAGGGGAGCGTCATGCGGGTGGTGAAGCGGCGGAGTGATCCAGCCGTGGAACCCGTGTGAGTGAGAATGCAGGCATGAGTAGCGATAGCAGAGTGAGAAACTCTGCCGCCGGATGACCAAGGGTTCCTGGGCCAGGTTTTTCCGCCCAGGGTGAGCCGGGACCTAAGGCGAGGCCGACAGGCGTAGTCGATGGACAACGGGTTGATATTCCCGTGCTCGTGTAGGCGCGTCCCTGGCGAATCCAGGTGTGCTAACCGCCCGAACCTCGGGAGTCTCCTTCGGGAGCTCCACGGGGGGAGCGCGGGACCCTGCCTGGTAGTAGCCAAGCGATGGGGTGACGCAGGAGGGCAGCTCCGCCAGTGAGTGGTTGTACTGGTGCAAGCGTGTAGACCGGTGTACAGGCAAATCCGTGCACCACACAGGTTGAGACGTGACGCATAGCCGTTGAGGCGAAGCAGAGTGATCCCATGCTGCCGAGAAAAGCCTCTAGCGAGTTCCTACGCGACCCGTACCCCAAACCAACACAGGTGGTCAGGTAGAGAATACCGAGGCGTTCGAGCGAACTGTGGTCAAGGAATTCGGCAAAATGCCCCCGTAACTTCGGGAGAAGGGGGACCCCGGCGCCTGAAGCCCCTCGCGGGCTAGGGCGTGGAGGTCGCAGAGACCAGGGGGAAGCGACTGTTTACTAAAAACACAGGTCCGTGCGAAGTCGCAAGACGATGTATACGGACTGACTCCTGCCCGGTGCTGGAACGTTAAGGGGACCGGTTAACCCTTCTGGGGTGAAGCTGAGAACTTAAGCGCCAGTAAACGGCGGTGGTAACTATAACCATCCTAAGGTAGCGAAATTCCTTGTCGGGTAAGTTCCGACCTGCACGAATGGAGTAACGACTTCCCCGCTGTCTCGACCACAGACTCGGCGAAATTGCACTACGAGTAAAGATGCTCGTTACGCGCGGCAGGACGGAAAGACCCCGGGACCTTCACTACAGCTTGGTATTGGTGCTCGGTTCGGCTTGTGTAGGATAGGTGGGAGACTGTGAAATTCGCACGCCAGTGCGGGTGGAGTCATCGTTGAAATACCACTCTGGTCGAATTGGGCATCTAACCTCGGGCCATGATCTGGTTCAGGGACAGTGCCTGGTGGGTAGTTTAACTGGGGCGGTTGCCTCCCAAAGAGTAACGGAGGCGCCCAAAGGTTCCCTCAGCCTGGTCGGCAACCAGGTGTCGAGTGCAAGTGCACAAGGGAGCTTGACTGTGAGACCGACGGGTCGAGCAGGGACGAAAGTCGGGACTAGTGATCCGGCACCTCCTGGTGGAAGGGGTGTCGCTCAACGGATAAAAGGTACCCCGGGGATAACAGGCTGATCTTGCCCAAGAGTCCATATCGACGGCATGGTTTGGCACCTCGATGTCGGCTCGTCGCATCCTGGGGCTGGAGTAGGTCCCAAGGGTTGGGCTGTTCGCCCATTAAAGCGGTACGCGAGCTGGGTTTAGAACGTCGTGAGACAGTTCGGTCCCTATCCGCCGCGCGCGCAGGAGACTTGAGGAAGGCTGTCCCTAGTACGAGAGGACCGGGACGGACGAACCTCTGGTGTGCCAGTTGTCCCGCCAGGGGCACGGCTGGTTGGCTACGTTCGGAAGGGATAACCGCTGAAGGCATCTAAGCGGGAAGCCCGTTCCAAGATGAGGTCTCCCACCCCATGAGGGTTAAGGCCCCCACCAGACCAGTGGGTTGATAGGCCAGACATGTACGCACCGCAAGGTGTTCAGTGGACTGGTACTAATAGGCCGAGGACTTGCCCGACACACCACCACTGCTCACACACGAGCAACCAGGTGACTGGCAAGCAAACATCAAGAACAAAAGCGCTGCTCGCGTCCACACACTGCACACCCCAACCCC
>NZ_JAJNDB010000017.1 GCF_021026375.1 Actinomycetospora endophytica
GGGAGTGTCCGACTGACGGTGTAACTGGCCTTCTGGCTCCGGGCGTGTCCCGGGGGAAGGACCAGTCATGACCGACACGATCGAGCCTGTGCCGGCTCGGATCGATCAGCAGCAACTCGCTCAGGACCTGGTAGCGGCGGCCCGCGCGGAAGGGGTCGAGCTCCTCGGTCCCGGCGGGCTACTGACCGGGCTGACCAAGACCGTGCTCGAGACCGCGCTGGACGCGGAGATGAGCGAGCACCTGGGCTACGACAAGCACGCCGCGGCGGGCCGCGACGGCGGCAACTCCCGCAACGGAACAAGGACCAAGACCGTGCTCACCGAGATCGGTCCGGTGGAGATCGAGGTCCCCCGCGACCGGGACGCCAGCTTCGAGCCGGTGATCGTGCGCAAGCGTCAGCGCCGCCTGGACGGGATCGACGAGATCGTGCTGTCACTGACCGCTCGCGGCCTGACCACCGGGGAGGTCGCGGCGCACTTCGACGAGGTCTACGGGGCCAAGGTCTCTAAGGACACCATCTCCAGGATCACCGACAAGGTCCTCGAGGAGCTCACCGAGTGGCAGAACCGGCCCCTCGATGCGGTCTACCCGGTCTTGTTCGTCGACGCCATCTACCTCAAGGTCCGCGACGGCCAAGTCACCAACCGGCCGTTCTATGTGGTCATCGGCGTGACCGTCGATGGTCGACGTGACGTGCTGGGGATCTGGGCCGGCGAGGGTGGTGAGGGCGCGAAGTACTGGCTGCAGGTGTTGACCGAGATCAAGAACCGCGGCGTCGGCGACGTGTGCATCGTGGTCTGCGACGGGCTGGCCGGGCTACCCGCAGCGATCAACACCGCCTGGCCCGCGGCGCTGGTGCAGGCCTGTGTCCTGCACCTGATCCGCAACACGTTCCGCTACGCCAGCCGCCGCTACTGGGAGCAGATGGCCAAGGACCTGCGGCCGGTCTACACCGCACCCACCGAGGCCGCCGCGGCTGACCGGTTCGACGAGTTCACCGGCAAGTGGGGTGCGCTCTACCCCGCCATCGTCACGCTCTGGCGCTCGGCATGGTCGGAGTTCGTGCCGTTCCTGGACTACGACGTGGAAATCCGGCGGGTCATCTGCTCGACCAACGCGATCGAGTCGCTCAACGCCCGCTACCGGAGGGCGGCGAAAGCCCGCGGGCACTTCCCGACTGAGCAGGCCGCGCTGAAGTGCCTCTACCTGGTCACCAGATCCCTCGACCCCACCGGCAAGGGCCGAACCCGTTGGACGTTGCGCTGGAAACCCGCCCTCAACGCCTTCGCCATCACGTTCCCCGGCCGTATCGTCCCGTCAAGCACCTACTGACCCATCAACGCCAATT
>NZ_JAJNDB010000018.1 GCF_021026375.1 Actinomycetospora endophytica
CAGCTCGGTGAATCGCTGCCGCTTGGCCGACTGCGGACGGCGACCAGGGCCCTTCTTGACACGACGCGTCGACAACACGACTCCCAAACGATCAAGGACGTGTTGCGACGCTCAGTGGAAACCGCCCCGTCGGATGATTCCATCGGGTGACCGCCCCGGTGAGCAGGTCGACGTCGTGACGCTGCCAGGCCACGCGGAACGCCGCGCTCGCCGCCGACAGCTCCTCGGTCAGCGCGACGACCCGCGGGTCGGTCAGGTCGGTGCCCACCGAGGCCCGGAACTCCGCGACCATCGCTCCGGCCTCGACGTCCCAGTCGGGGCGCAGCGCCCGCTCGGCCTCGTCGAGGAACATCGCGCGCAGGCGGTTGGCGCCCGGGCGGATCGCGGGGGAGAGCGCGCGGGCCGGGTCGTTGGCGGCGAGGACGTCGAACGCGCGGCTCTCGTTGGTGTCGCGGCCCTTCTCCAGGCGCAGGTAGTAGTCGACGCTGATCCCGGCGAGGGTGGCGACCTCCTCGCGGCGCAACCCCGGCGTCCGTCGACCGCCGGTGTCCGGGAGGCCCACGGCGGCCGGGCTGACCAGCTCCCGGCGCGCCCGCAGGTAGGCGCCCAGGACCGGCTCGACCACGCCGGTCACCCTAGGACGCGGCGTCCGGGTGGGGGTGTCGACGCGGCGGTGTCTCGAGGGAGGTGACACCGCCGCGTCGGCTCGCACCGCTGTCAGGGCAGCGGACGTTGCAGGTCGTAGACCGTGCGGCCGCCGACCTCGGACTTCTGGAAGTGACTGGTCACCCAGGAGGTGATCTGGCCGGTGGTGCCGCGGTTCATGAACCCGCCCATGCCGCCGCCTCCGGGAGCGCCGCCGGGCCGGTCGGCACCGCCGGGCTCGCCCGCGCCCATGCCGGGGAACATGCCGCCGCCGGGGCCGCCGCCCTCGATGAAGTAGCGGATCTGGCCGGTGGCGACGTCCTGCTGGAACTGCGCGAGGGTCGGGGCGGGGTCGCTGCCGCTGAAGCCGCCGATGGGCATGACCGGCACCCCGGAGGAGAGCTGCAGGCCGGCCTGGTTCATGGCGCCGGTGGTCGCGGCGGCCCAGCGGGTGCCGGCCGCCCGGAGGAGCGCCACCAGCTGCGGCGA
>NZ_JAJNDB010000001.1 GCF_021026375.1 Actinomycetospora endophytica
CACCGCCTGGCGGTGGGCCTCGAACGGGCCGTAGCCGCCGTCGGGTCCGGCGTTGCGGCGCAGCTCGCGGGAGATCGTCGACGGGTCGCGGCCCAGCTCGGTGGCGATCGCGCGCTGGGTGTAGCCGGCGCGGTGCAGGTCGGCGATCTGGAAACGTTCGTCCTGTGAGAGGTAGCGGGTGCTGATCTCGCGCACCGCGAGGCGGTCCAGGGGCGCGACGAACCCGACCACCTCGCCGTTGCGGTAGGTCTTGTAGCCACGCGCCCAGTTCGCGCCGCTGGTGCGCGAGACCCCGACCTCGCGGGCGGCGGCGGCCACGCTCCATCCCCGGGACCGCAGCTCGGTGAATCGCTGCCGCTTGGCCGACTGCGGACGGCGACCAGGGCCCTTCTTGACACGACGCGTCGACAACACGACTCCCAAACGATCAAGGACGTGTTGCGACGCTCAGTGGAAACCGCCCGTCCGGAAACTGACCCCTCCGGGAAGTGGGTGCTTTGCGGAGGTTCGCGGTTGGCCCGGCCGGCGCCGAGCTGACATAGAGCCGACTTATCAGTCATGTCAGCAGTTCAGAGCAGGGAGATGGTGAGCAGGGCGAAGCTGGCGACGGCGGTGCTGGAGCGCAGGACGTCGATGGTTTCCCAGCGGGCGATGACAGTGGGCCAGTCCGGTGGGGGTTGGTCGGGGTCCCACTCGATGACCTGCATGTTGATGGGCACGGTGCCCAGCGCCGAGGACGCGACGAACACCGCGAGCACACCCAACGATGCCCACGCCCACGGCCCCGGCGCGGCCCATACCGCCAGGGCGATCACGAGGGCGACGGTGGGCGCGATGAGCATCGGCACCAGCACGCGCAGCCGCCGGACCAGCGCGATCCAAATCCGTAGGTGGGCGGGGTCGGGCAGCGAGCGCATCGCCGGTGCGAGGCCCCAGCGCACGACGAACTCTTCGCCGGCGAGCAGCCCGGCGAAGATCACGGCGAGCGCGGCCACGGCGGTCACAGCGACTCCGTGTTTATCGAGCGTTCGTTAAGCTTGCTGGTGTGCCGAAGCGCAGCGGACCGAACTCGGGGCCGGCGACCCGCGGGGCAGTGCTCGAAGCGGCACGGCGGTTGTTCATCGAGCGCGGCTTCGACGGCACCTCGATGCGCGACATCGCCGCCGCGGTGGAGGTGACCAACTCGGCGCTGTACTACCACTTCCCGTCCAAGGAAGCGCTGCTCGGGGCGCTGTCCCAGGTCCGTCGCGATGAGATCAACACGCTCGTGGACTGGGCCCGCGAGCAGCCGAGCTCGCCGGGACTGTTGCGCGAGACCGGGCTGCGGTGGCTGGCCGGCGCCAGCCCCGAGCGCCTGGCGGGGCTGCGGCTGTCCCGGGCGATCCGGCCGGTGCTGGATCGGGTGGTGGCACCGGACGCGAGTGTGCCGGGCGGATTCGAGGTCCTGGTCGAGTTGTTCGCCGCACCCCGGGACGCGACCGACCGGTTGCGGATCCGGCTGGTCTTCGACGCGTTCGGCGCGGCGGCCGACGTCGCCGACCCTGACGACGGCCTGGACACGATCGTCGCCGCGGCCCGGATCATGGTTCTCGGGCTCACCGCCGAGAACGCCGGTCAGCCGTCCTGACCCACCGGCGTCCCCGGGGTCTTCGGGTCGGGGGTCAGGTGCACCACCCGGTAGAGCGCCGGCTGCGCCGCCACCGTCGAGTTCCGGGGCACCTGCCCAGAACTGTCCCAGCCCGCCGCCGCTACCGCCGCACGCCAGTGCGCCTCGGACTCCCACCGGGCGACGTTGACCACCTGGTACGGCGCCTGCGGGTCGATCGCCCAATGCAGCCGGGTGCCCCCAAAACCCAGGAGCTTCGCGCGTGTCCGCGATCGACGACTCCCAAGCGGCCACGAACTCCTCGGCCAGCTCAGGGGACATCGAGAATAGGTTGACGAGCACCAGAGGCTCGTGGGCGGGCATCGCCATGCGGCCAGCTTACTTACCGCTCGATCGGTAAGTAAATGACCTGGATCGCACCGAGGTCGCGCACTCCCCGGCCCGATTAGCGCAAGGGCCGATCGGCTCCCGATTGCGCACGAGCTGGTCGAGCCGCTTGGGACCGTCCAGCTGCGGTGTACGCGCGCAGCGCCCCGGCGACGCCAGCGCCACTGGTGCCGGGAGCGGTCAACAGGCTGGGGCCTCGACGTCGTCGCGGATCGCATATCGCGGATCACCCGGCCCCGAGGTCAGCCTGAAATCTCGAATGGCCGCGGGCGATCACCGGCGAATCGGCTGACCGCAACGCCGCGAGCCGCGACAGCCGACTCAACGATGGTGGGGCCAGCTACCCCTGACATTCGGATCTCGACCCGATCAGCGCCTGCGGGCTCGGTGCCCGGCCGCGGCGGACTGTCGATCGCCGCGGACCTCGGCGGCCCTCGCCGGTTACACCGAACCCAGCTACACCCAGCGGGCCAGCAGCAACGCTGGTGCCGCCGGCCCCCACGCCGCGCCCGAACAGGCCCGGCCGTGAGCACCCCGACCACCGCGCCGCGCGCAGACGCGCCACCACCACGAGTCCTCCACCCGATCGCGCGGACACCGGCGGCGCCCCGGCGAGGGCCCTGGGATGCGCACAGGGCAGCGGGGCTACAGCTCCGGCTCCGGCTCCGGCGAGCCGACAGCGACGCTACTCTCCGGTAGGCGGGGCGCGGGGACACGATGTTCCGCGCGCCACCCCTCCAGCGTGCGGCTATCCACCGTTCCGTGGCGTGCCATCGCCGCCCACGGCGTTGCCGCCCACACCACCGCCGCGAGCGCGGCGAGGCCGCAGAACACAGTGGTCGACCGTCGTGACATCAACGCCCCCCGACGCCCGTCACCTCCAGCACGACGGAATACTCCCGGCGAAAACGGTTCCTTCCTCACGGCCTGACAGCCGCCGGTGAGCGTGCCGGGCTCCCTTACGCTCAGGTATCACCATTGGGTTTTCAACCCCACCTCTTACTGTAGGGCACCCGCGCTATTTCATGCTCGAGTCCATGCTGCGTCGCCGCTATCCGAGAAGCGATGACGGGTGGCAGCGCTGGTTACGCATCTCGTTCATACAGCACTGCCTGCGGTGAACACTGACCGCGCCGATCCACCGAGTAGATCACGGAAGCGTCCCATCCGTTCCGCTGGTTCCCGATACCGCGATCGCCGATGCAGCCTGACGCCTGCTGGGCGCGCCGCATCGCTGACGCGGTCTACCAGCGAGCCGCCGGAGTGCTCGACGCCGAGCTCGCCGAGGCGGCACTCTGGAGTGCCGCCGGCCGGGCCGGCGGTCCGAACGGTCGGATACCCTCGCCGGCGATTACCCGGCAGGCCGAGAGGACCTCGCCGGGCTGCCAACCTTGCCGGGAATGCGCTGGCCATCGAGCGTGGCGGCGAGCCGGTCCCGGCCGCCCCCGCGCGCGGAAAGGCACCGGGCCGACACCGACGGTGCCGACAGCAAGAGCCAATTCACTCCCGGTGCCCGCTGGAGCGCAAAAAGTGAGTAGTGCGCAAGAGCCGTCGAACCGGAATACACTAACCCGACGCGGCGCAAGATTCGATACCGCCCTCCGTGGTCGCTTCGCCGCACGAGGAGCTCCATCATGGCCATCGGAAAGAACACCGAAACCGTCAAAACCATTTACGCGGCCTTCGAACACGGCGACGTCGATTCGATCCTCGACCGATGCACCGACGACGTCGACTGGGCCGCCGACTCAGCTCTCGACATCGGGCCGTGGCACGGCACAAAGCACGGCAAGAGCGAGGTTCCCAGCTTTTTCGAAGGAATCGCCAAGACCGGGCCGGTCAACGAGTTCACACCGCTGAGCTTCGCGGAAAACGACGACGGAGACGTCATGGTATTTCTCCGCTACGCATTCACGGTATCGGCCACGGGCAAGGACGTAGCAACGAACCTCCATCACTACTTCCGGTTCCGTGACGGCAAAGTCGCGTATTACCGCGGATCGGAGGACACCGCGCTCATCGCCGAAGCGTTCACCCCCTAACCGCGACCCGGGGGACACCCGTCCCGGGTGGATCCAGCTCGCGGCGGCTCGATCCACCGCCAAGTCGGCATGGACAGGCGACACGACCGCGGGGCAACACACCGCTCCCGCCGTCCGAGTACGGCCGGACGGCGGGGCTCGTCGCGCCTGGACCTCACCCATCGCCGACCTCCACGACGAGCACGGCACCGACGACGCGGCGACCCGTTCGCGACCCGCGCCGATCAGGTCGACACCTCGGCCGGACGCCCCACCTGCGGCACCAGCCCGGCTCCTACCCTCCGGGCCCGTCAGCCCGAATCAATCCGACCCGCCCCAGCCCACGGAGCACACCATGCCCACCGCCCTGACCAGCATCGACGCCCAAGCACTGCTCAACGCCCAGGCCAGAGCCTGGAACACCAATCCCGCCGGAATCGCCGCGACCTACGCCCCGACCGGAAGTCTGGTCAGCCCCGACGGGCATGTCTGCGACGGCCGTGCGGTCATCGAAGCCGCGTTCGTGATGCTCTTCGGCGGCCCGGCCACCCCCGGGATGCCCCCAGCCTGGGCCGGGCTATTCGCCGACACCACCACCGACTGACTACACGACGTCCGGCCCCTGTCCGACACCCTGGCCGTCGTCGAGGCCAGCCAGACAATGGGCCCGCTGCCCCCGCTGCACATCACCGCGGTCCTAGCCCAGACCAGCGAGACGGCCGCCATCCTGGAGTGTCGCCTACGCCTTCCTGACCCTCCCCTAAGCAGCGACCACGACGACACCACCCCAGGTCCGACCAGGTCGCCGCCCGGTTTGCGGCCGAAGCCATGTGTCGTCGGAGCGGCGGACTGTGACGCCCGGCGCCACCTCGTGCCAGGCGGCGAGGAACACGCCTCGGGAGCCCACCTCAGCGCAACGACACACCCCAGCGCTGCACGTGCTTACGCCCTCACATGCGCTCCATCTCCGGAAGAGCCTGATAAGCGGCCGTCATAGCCATCGTCTTCCAAGGTGGCGACCGCTAGGTCGAGGCCTCATCACCAATCACCACAAGCAGTCCCAGAGACGGACAGCGACTTACGAGCACTCTCCGTGTTCGTCAACTGAGAGCTATTCTGCGCAATCGCCCGTCCGGGTTCCGTCCTCGCCCAGATTCCGACGGACGGCACGGACGAACTCGAGAGTGGCATCCCGCTCGGCAGGACTCATCGGATCACTCGAGGCCTCCACCCGGGCGGCGAACGACGCGAAGATCTCCTCGATCTCGCGCGCGCCCGACTCGGTCAGCTCCACGAGCAGACGCCGCCTGTCGCGGGGATGCGGACGCCGGACGACGTGATCGAGAGCCTGCAACCGGTCGATCAGCTCGGTGGCCGACGCCGTCGTGATGTCGAGCAGCCCGGCGAGCTCCGAGGGACCACGCGGCCCGTCCAGGAACAGCGCGGTCAGCACCGTCACCGACGACGGACTGAGTCCACGGCGTCGACCTGCCTGCGCGCGGAACCGCTCCCCGGCCAGCACCAGGTCTCGAACCGCGCGCGCGAACTCCCCGTGCTCCCCCATGCTCGCTAGGTTACCTGGTGACATGGCTTCCTGGCGGCCACTATTCTGGGTCGATCCGCACTCCCGAGGAGGGCTGATCATGGCCCGCAAGATGGTCGACTGCCGAGACGTCCCCAGCGACATCGGCTGCACACTGACTCTCACCGGTGACGAGGACGAGGTCGTCGAGGCCGCCACCCAGCACGCTGTCGCGGTGCATGGCCACACGGACGACGCCGCGCTGCGCGACATGATCCGCAGTGGCCTGCGCGACGCCCAGCCCGCGACCGCGCCCGGAGCGTTCGTCCAGCTCATCGAGTTCCCCACCGACCAGCTCGAGCAGTTCGACGCCGCCGTCGAGGACTGGATGCGCGACATCGGACCCGACCGCACGGCACGCTGGTTCGTGCTCGGGGCCGACCGCGACCGGCCCGGCATGCACGTCGAGGTCGTCGAGTTCCCCAGCTACGAGGACGCGATGACGAACTCGAAGCACCCCGCGACCGCGGCGATCGCCGAGCGCATGACCGCCCTGGCCGGGGGCGAGGTCACCTTCCGCAACCTCGACGTCGTCCGCTGCCAGATGCCCTGAGGGCCAACCGACCGATCGGAGAAGACATGAGCAGCATCGCGGTCAAGAACATGGACGCCCCGGACGAGACGCGGACCCCGAACCTGACGAACGTCGACGTGGTCGCCCTCGGCGACGCGACGATCGCCCGGATGACGTTGCAGCCGGGCTGGCGCTGGTCGGAGTGCATCAAACCCCTCGCCGGGACCGACAGCTGCCAGACGCCGCATCTCGGCTACCTCGCCTCGGGTCGGCTGCACGTCGTCGCCGACGACGGCACCGAGGCCGACCTCGTCGCCGGGAGCGCGTACCGCCTCGCTCCGGGCCACGACGCGTGGGTCGTCGGGGACCAGCCCGTGGTCGGGCTGGAGTTCGAGTCCAAGACCGCCGAGACCTACGCCCGCCCCTGAGGCGGGCGGTGGTGCATCGGGTGCTGGTGCGCCATGAGCTGGTCGCCCCGGCAGGAGCAGCGCCGGCCGCGCAAGTACAAGCGCTGGACCCGGGAGACGCCGATGGCGCTCTGGCAGCCCGGTCTGGTCGGTTGGGGTGCACCTGGCCGGCGGGCGCGAGGTCAAGATGGTCTCCGGGATCGACAACCACTCCCGCTACGTGGTGGTCGCCGCCCTGGTCGTGGTGCCGACCGGCCGGGCGGTCACCGAGGCGTTCCTGCCGCGACCTCGCGCTACGGGGTGCCCAGTGAGGTGCTGACCGACAACGGCAAGCATTTCACCGGCCGCTACACCCGCCCGGCGCCCGTCGAGGTGCTCTTCGAGCGGACCTGCCCGGGGGCATCGGATCACCGCCCGGTCGACCAAGCGCCGCTCCCCGACGACCACCGGGGAAGATCGAGCGGTTCCATCAGACGCTGCGCCGCGAACTGCTCGATCACGTCGCGCCGTTCGCAGATCTCGACACCGCCCAGGCCGCGATCGATGCCTGGTACAGGGCTGTAATCACGTCCGCCCGCGTCAGAGCCTGGACATGGCCACCCCGGCCAGCCTGTTCCGCCCCGGACAGGCGGCCACGGCCGGTCCGCGGGGTACCGGCGCCCCCTGTCGGCCGCCAGAGATGGAACGTGCTCATACAGCCGGTGCCCGGCGGCGGGCTCGGTCCAGATGCGCTCATGCAACGCGTCTGGACCCAATGCCCTGTCGGCCTTCCGCACCTTGATGACCATTAACCGAACGGGTTGACCGCTCGGCGAACACGGAGGACCCTCGGCGCTGACCCGGAGACCGCCGTCCTGGACATGAGGTCGAGCGGACCACCAGCCCGGCCTCCGGGTCGCCCAGGGCGCCGCGTCCCGCCCCCTTGTGACGTTGCGTCCGGCGCGGGATCCCCGGGAGTCACCCCCTGGCTCTCGGGGCCCGCACCGGGGGCGTCGGCCCATGTGTCGACGACGGATGAAAACTGCCTCCCCGGACCAGCAACGTTGCGACGTTCACTAGAACACGCCGTACCTGCGCCAGGTCCGCATGCAGCGCGCCCACCGCGACCTGCAGGCCGCAGACCCCACCCGCGGGGACCGCGTGGCCACCGTCGCGCAGCGGTGGGGCTTCGCCCACCTCGGCCGCTTCTCGCTGGACTACCGACACCGCTACGGACACTCACCCAGCGAGACCCTGCGCAGCTAGCAGCGCGAGCTCGTCCCGCGGCGGGCCCGACTCGCCCCGGGTCGCAGTGGCCGCGCCTCGCCGCGCGAGGGCGGGCGATTAGCGGTGCGGGGACAACAGAGTGGGTAGCCGCAGCGATGACGGTCGAGACCGCTCCAGGTGGCTTCGTGTCCCCACCGGGCACCGAGCCGGGCCGACGCCGCCCGCGGCTGCGGTTCGAGCTGCTCGGGTGCGCCTGGCACGGGCACCGGATGGTCGGCACCGACGCGGCCATGATCACCGAGGCCGACGCGCTGGTGGTGCGGCCGGCCGGGGAGTGGGCCCGCTGGTATCGGTGTCTGCGCTGCGACGCCTGGCTGCTGCTGCCGAGCCCCGCCGCCCCGACGCGGGCGACACCGCCCGGGCGCGAGGAGATCGTGCTGCCCACCCGGGGCCGCCCGCTCAAGAGCCGCTATGTGCTGCGGCTGATCGCGCTGACCCGGGCGTTCAACGTCCTGGTCCTGGCGCTGGTACTCGGCGGCGCGGTCGCGGTGCTGATCAACCAGACCGCGCTGCGCGACGACCTGCTCGCCAACGCCGCAGCGCTGCAGATCGTGTTCGGCGGCCAGGCCATCGGCCAGCTCGAGAGCGTGCTCTCCGGCGGGGCTGGCCCGCTGTGGCTGGTCGCGGCCGGGCTGCTGATGCTGGTGGCCGTGGAGGCCGCCGAAGGGATCGGGCTGTGGCGGGCCACCCGGTGGGGCGAGTACCTGACCTTCGTGATGACCACGCTGCTGCTGGTCCCCGAAGTCGCCGAGCTGACCAGCTCGGCCAGCCCCGGCACCATCGTCGGGCTGGTGATCAACCTAGCGGTGGTGGCCTACCTGCTGGTCGCCAAGCGGCTGTTCGGGCTGCGCGGCGGCGCCGCGGCGATCGCCGCCGAACGCGACCACGACATCAGCTGGGCCGCGCTGGCCCGCCACCTGCCGACCGACGCCGGGTGAGCGGCCACCCCGCGCCCCGGCCCCGAGCCCGCCCGGGGCGGCGCCCGGCCGCCGGCAGGAGAGCGCGACGCCCCTGATGGGTACCCGCGCGCCGATGACTGAGGTCAGTCCTTCGGAGGCCGGCGCCGCCAGGACCCTGACCGGCGGACCGGGGTGCCGGTGCTGGCCCGCCGTCCGCGCCGGTGAGGCCCCCGGCCCGGGGCGGGTACGGGAGAAGCGTGGAACTGCTGGGGCAGCGTCTGGGGAGCCGCGAGCCCACCGATCCCCGATCGCGCCGTGATCCCACCAGCGCAGCGACCACCACGACGCCCGCTCGCCGGGCAGTCAGCGCACCAGCTTGACGACGGAGACGAAGAAGTTGTCGATCCGCCGGATCACGTCGACGAACCGGTCGAAATCCACCGGCTTGGACACATAGGCGTTCGCGTAGGCCTGGTAGCTGCCCGCGACGTCCTCGTCGGCCGACGACGTGGTCAGCACCACCACCGGAATGCTGCGCAGCGACGCATCCGACTTGATCTCGTGCAGGACCTCACGGCCGTCTTTGCGGGGCAGGTTGAGGTCCAACAGGATCAGCCCGGGGCGCGGCGCGTCGGCGTAGCCACCCTCGCGGCGCAGGAACTCCAGCGCCTGCACCCCGTCGGCGACCACGTGCAACGGGTTGCGCAACTTGTGGTACTCGAACGCCTCGCGGGTCATCAGGACGTCGCCCTCGTCGTCCTCGACCAGCAGCACGTCGAACTGCTCCGGCTCAGCCACCAGCGCCCTCCTCGGCTCCCCGCGCGACACGCGCCGACCCTCGGGTCAAACCGAACCGCCAACGACAGCCACCGGTCGGCCACCGCCGGGCCTATTCAACCGGCATCGCCACCCCGCCGCGGCACCGGGTCAGCCGCGGGCAACCAGCGCTGGGTGGTCTGCTGCGCGCCGGCCGGCGGCCCACCGCCTCCTCGCGATGGGCCGGCGCTGCGCTCGAGCGAGGAAACGACTCGAACATGTCCACCCGGCCCACCACCCGGGGGCGCCCGGACGGCATCGCTGGCCGGCGCAACGGCCGCCGGACCGGGGCGGGAGCACCCGGCTGGCAGCGTTGTTGACCCAACTGGCCGTTGTCCGCGACGCGAACCCGTTGTACAACTAGCGTGAGCGGAGTCACGGTCGGCCACGGCGGGATCAAAGGAGAAGGTCCCGCCCCCCGCACCACGACTCCGTGCCCGGACCCCCCGGGACCCCACCGCGAATGCCGCCCCCTCACGGGAGACAGCCGTGGGTCTGCGCCAGCCCCTCGAGCCGCGAGGGCCGGCGCCGAGACCGCCCATCACGGCGTCCGGTGCACGCCTGGTGCCCCGCCCGGTCCGGGCCCCCGGACGCCCGCCCCGCCCTGCTCCGGCACCCCCGCCGCCCTTGAGGGTGCCGGCTGGGCGGGCGTCCGGGACCTCACCCCGTGGACCACGCACAGTACTCAGCCTCAGCGCTTCACCGCGGTTGACCCCGACAGCCGCGCCTTGTGGTCGTCCGCTCCCCCGCTCGCGCCCGCCCCTGCCGGGCCGCGGCGCGAGTCCCGGGCCGCCCGCTTCCCCGCCGCCAGCACCCGGGCGACGGCGGGGCGGCGGCGGTGGTTCTGGAAGGTGGCCGTGGTGTCACTGCTCGACCCGCCCATCCCCGAGCGGCCGGTACTCGGGCCGACCCGGCTGATCACCCGCGGCGGGCTGATGCCCTGGCCCGGCCCGGCCCCGGCCGCGCTGGCCGAAGGCTCGCTGGTGGTCGCGGTCACCGCGCCCCGGGCCCGGACCGTGATCGCCCGCAGCATCGGCGAGATCGACCCCGCCACCGCCCCAGGTTGGCGGCGCACCCTGCACGCCACCCTGCGGGTACTCACCGCCACCGGCCACCAACCCCGGCCCACGGGCGCGCTGCGAACCCCGAGCACGCTGGTCTGCGATCTCACCGACGTGGTCCTGCTCGACCCCGCCGGGGTCGAGGTACTCGTCGAGCTGGCCGGGCACTGCCGGCTCTCCGGGGTGGAGCTCCAGCTGCTCGCCGAGAACTCACGGTGGCCGGTCCGGCAGGCACTACAGAGCAGCGGGCTGGGCCACGGGCTGGTGGTGACCACCCGGACCAGGGGCCGCCACCGGCCAGCGGTGCCGCCGCTGTGACCACGACCCGGCCGCCCCGCCCGACCGCCGACCCCCTGCCGGCGCCGGCCGGGCCGGGCCCTCGTCCCGTCGGGCACCACCCCGTTGCGCCATCGCAGCCCGACGCCGACGGCGCCCCGCTCGAGCTTGCCGCCGCGATCTACGTCGGGCTGCACGCGCTGCGCGACCTGCGATCGCTCCCGCCCGCGGTCCGCGGCGGGCACCTCGAGGCCACGCTGCGCGCCAGCTCCGCCCAGCACCGCACCACCCCCGGCGGGCAGCTCGGGGCCGACGACGACCCCGTCACGGCGCTCGCCGCCGCCGCGGCCGCGACCCGCACCGCGGCCGCGTTCCTGGCCAGCGGCGGCTACGAAGACGCCTACCTGGCGCTGCGCACCGCCCACGACCTACTGCCACGCCGCCGCGACCGCTCGACCGGTGATCCCCGCTGAGGCCGCCGCCCGACCAGTCATCCCACCCCCGGGCGCGGCCGCGGGCATCACCGCACCCGACCCGACGGGCCCTGACCGGGGCGGGAAGCGGCAAGCGGACGGGCGCGCAGCTCGCCATCGACCTGGGCGAGGCGCTGCGCAGCAGCGATATGATCGGTCAGGCCAAAAGGGATGGCGGTTGCGGCGTAGCTGGCTAAGCGATGATCTCCACCGGCCTGCTCTCGACCACCGGTGTTGCCCTGGCCCCCGACAACGGCAACGACGGCGACACCGCCCAGCAGGGCGTGGTCAACTCCAGCGACTTCGCCCCGAACACCACCGGCGACCTGTGCAACAACGATGTTCCGGTCAACGTCCTCGGCGTGCAGGTCCCGGTCCAGGACGACGTGCTCGGCCTGCCGATCCTGTCCTCCGCCGGGACCGGTAACGGCGCCGCCAACGTCAAGAAGTGAGGCAACGGCATCGACGCCGACAACCAAGAAGCGCCCGAAGCCAGCGCCCGGGTCCCGGTGACGGCCCGGCGGGCTGGCTTCGGCGTGCGGGTCTGCGAGCCCGGCCACCAGTTCCCCTCGATGGCTGGTGATCGGGCCTGCAGCATGTCGACCCCCGACCGCTCACTCTGTGCGACCCGGCGGTTTACCGGGGTCAGCGGTGGCGGGGGCCCGCCCAGGTGTAGACCGCGCACACTGACCGGTATGGACCTGGGGATGATCTCCGGGTTGGTCGGGCTCGACGTGGTCGCGGTCGGTCTGTGGCCCGGCGACGACCCGTGGCCGCGCGCCGAGCACCCCGCCGCGATGCCACCGGAGGTCCGCTGCGTGGACCCGGTCACCGCCGAGCGGGTCCGGGCTCTCGCCGGTGTCCGGGCGGCCGCCGCCGTCGAGCTGAGCCGGCGGGGCATGCACTACCTGGTCGACCGAGCGGAACGACATCCCCGCGGCGGTCTCGACGGCCCTGGCGCGGACTGACCATCCGGCTTGGTCAGCATCCCGGCTGTGTCGGGCATGATCGCTCAGCGCGCAATCTAATTGCCGTTAGACGAATCGTGGAGATCTGGTCGCGGCGCCGCTACCCTGCTCGGTCGGGGACCGCCGGACCGGGTTTCCGAGCCTCTTGTGGGGTCTCCACCGGCTCGGCGCACCCCCACCCCGGGAGGCCCGGTCGGTGGCTGTCCCCCCACAGCCCCGGCCGGGCCTCTCCCCGGCCTGCGAAACGTCGAGCTGACACCACGTTATCGATCGGTCGCGCGATGTGATCACCGGGTGGCCGGGGCTCCCGTGCCAGGAAGGTTCCGCCACTCATGGCGACTCTGCGCACGACCGTCCTCGTGGCGGCCGTGATCTCCACCGGGCTGGTCTCCACCGCCGGTGTCGCACTGGCCCGCGACACCTGCGAGAGCGGCGACTCGAGCGGGCACCACGGCGTCTCGCGTCACCACGACGTGGGAACCACGGTGCAGAAGGGCCTGGTCAACTCCAGCGACTTCACCCCGAATACCTCGCTGAATGCCTGCAACAACAACGTGCCGGTCAACGTGCTCGGCGTGCAGGTCCCGGGTCCAGGACCTCGCCGGCGGTATTCCGATCCTTTCTGAGGCCGGGCACGGCAACGGCGCGGTCAACGCCAAGTCCTGCCACAACCCCATCGCCGCCGACAACTAGACCCGACCGGTCACATCGGCGGGCCTGCGGAGGGTGTCCGCCGATGCCCCGGAGGGACCGGGGGTCCTCTGGGGTGTGCGGGCCCGGTCACCGGCCCACGTCGTCGCTGGTGACCAGGCCCGCAGCATCTCCACACCCTCCGCCGCCGCGGCGCCCGACCGCCGACGTGAGCGCACTTGGCCGACGGTCAGCCCAGCACCGGGCCTGCTCTGCGCCATGGCCGGGGTCGTCTCCCCGGCGTCGGTCCGTCCGGCAGCGACCGGGAGAGGGACTGACCGGACCGAGCCCGGCAGGGCACACCCCCCTGGAGCCCTGACTGCGGCTGGCCGATCAGCCCCTCGAACAGCTATTCGCACTCGCCGGAGATCCTGTTACGGACATTAAGGTCAACGCCGCCACGGGTACGCATCGAGCCTGCTCATGTTGGTGTGTGCCGTCGCGGGACATGGTTGACGGATTGTTGTCAGGAGATCGTTGACGTGCCCGCTTGATCAGCTGGGTCGAGAGCGGGGGCCAGGGCAGGGGCGTCTGAAGCGCTGTGAGCAGGACGTATCTCTGGAGGCATGTCGGGTCGGGGTTGGACATGCCCGCCGTGGTGACCAGGGCTTCCCAGAACACCCATCCGCGAGCGCGTCGCCAGGTGTCAGCGTCGAGGTCAAGACGGCGCTGGAAGCTTCGGCGGGCCGGCTCGGTGAACAGGGTCCAGGCCAGCGTGAGGTCGCAGGCGGGTCTCCGACCGCGCAGCATCAGAAGTCGATCACCGCACTGAGGCGTCCGTGTTGGACGAGCAGGTCGTCCACGGCGAGGTCGCCGTGGGCACAGACGGGTGCCGCTGGCCAGGCGGTCGTGGTCGCTTCGAGCCAGATCTGACGGCAACGCTGGACATCGACCCGGTCAGCGAGGGCGAGAAGTGCCTGTTCGACCTCGTCGCTGTATGCGCTGGGGTGGCTGCTGCGGAAGAAGGACTGCCTGCCGGCGGCGGGGCCGTCCTCGGTGCTGGCCGCGTGCAGCTCGGTGAGGAAGGCGGCAAGGTCGACTGCGAGTAGCTACTCGTCGAGCTCGGTGGTCGTGCTCAGTGGTTGACCCGGCAGCCAACGACGGACAGACCACGGGAACGGGAAGCGGTCGCTGGGGACACCGGTGGCGACACCCAACCTGCCCGCGGCGCGCGATGCCGGCCGCCGGATTCCGCACCCTCGCCCACCCGATCCCGTCCCCGCTCAGACGGGCAGAACTACCATCACCGCTGGGCACGGCGGTGAAGCATGTCCTGACGACGAACTGTGAACTGTCTCCTGAGACACCACACATCAACGTACCCCGGAGGGCTGCCAGCTGACCGACCGAACCCGGGGCCCAGCGACCTTGAGCAGGCCAATACGACCACTCGTTTGGGTGATCTCGCGTTGGGTGGGCGTCAGGGAGTCCTGAGGCAGGAGTCATATCGACAGAACAAGCATTTCAGGAACCGGTCGTCTCTGGTCTGCCGGCAACCGATTGGTAGGGCGGGACGTGACCGGGTCGGGGGCGTCGGCGTCGGCCCGCCCACGGGGTGGAGGCGTCGCACGCCGGTCCCCTACCGGCAGCACAGCGCTCGGGCGGGTTCGCGGTGAGCGTCCTGCCTCGCCGGGCCCGGCTGGTGTCGACGGACCCGAGAACCTCCGGTCCGGCGGGTGTTCCACCGGCTGGGTCGTCGCCGCGCTGGAGCGGGTGGTCGGGCCGGTGCCCGACATCCTGCGGCTGCCGAAATGAGGGGATCGATCGTGCAGCCGCCGATCGAGGGGTACACCGCTAGGCCGGTCACCTGGAATGGCCGGCGATGACGCTCCGGGTAAGTGTGTCAACCCGGAGTGGCCCCGGGGGGACGGCTTGATCTGGCCCCAGTTGCGCGTCAGGGTTCGGGTAGGTGCGTGGCGAGGTGGGTGTGTCAGGTGATCGAGCCGGACGAGGGTGATCAGGGCGGTCGGCGGCGTGAGGGGCAGAGTTCGAGTCGGGTGGCTCGAGCGCGTGAGCGCCGGGACCGGCTCGGGCAGCAGCTCGAGGAGTTGCGCCAGCAGCGGGAGGACCTCGCGGAGCGGGGCGCGGAGGGCGCGCGTTCGCCGGAACAACAGGAGGCTTCGCTGCGCGCGGCTCGAGGCGAGGCAGCTGCGGCTCATGAGGAGGCGGCCCGTGCTCATGAGCTCAGCGCGGACGCTCATCAGCGGGCTGGGCGGTTGCGGCAGCGTGCGGGTCGGGAGTCCGGTTCGCCGACGCATCCGCAGGCAGCGGCTTGGGACCGGGAGCAGGCGCAGCGGGAGCGCCAGGAAGCGGCCGAGGACCGGGAGGACCCCGGCAGCTGAGTGAGCGGCCTCAGTCTGCGGCGAGTCTGGCCTTGGCGTGGGCGAGGCGGTAGGAGTGGGTCCCGGTTTCGATGATCAGTCCGGCGAAGGTGAGCCGGTCGATGATCGCGGCGCAGAGCCGGGGGTCGGTGAAGGTGCTCGTCCAGCCGGAGAACGCTTGATTGCTGGCGATGGCGATGGAGTTGGTTTCTTCGCGTTCGGTGAGGACTTGGAACAGCATTTCGGCGCCGCGGCGGTCGAGTTGCATATATCCGAGCTCGTCGATGCAGAGCAGGTCGACGCGGCCGTAGCGGGCGATGGTCTTCGCGAGTTGGCGTTCGTCGGCGGCCTCGACCAGCTCGTTGACCAGTTTCGTGGCCAGGGTGTAGCGGACCCGGAATCCCTGGTTCGCAGCCGCGGTCCCCAGCCCGATGAGCAGGTGCGATTTCCCGGTTCCGGAGTCGCCGATCAGGCAGAGCGGGTCGCCTTTGCGGATCCAGTCCCCGGCCGCGAGGTGGGAGATGGTGGCGGGGTTGACGTTCGGGTTGGCGTCAAAGTCGAAGTCCTCGAGCCACTTATCCCGCGGGAATCCGGCGGCTTTGACCCGCCGGGCGGAGCGGCGCCGGTCGCGGTCGTCGCACTCGCAGAGCAACAGCTCGGCGAGGAACCCGCGGTAGGTCAGCTGGTCGTGCTCGGCGGCGGTGATGGCGTCCTCGACGGTGGTGCGCATGGTGGGCAGGCGCAGGGTGCGGCAGGCCTGGTCGATCGCCGCGGTGGCGGCCTGCTCGGTCATGTTGCGTCGCCGACGCCGCGAGCCGGTGGCTGCCTTGGTGGCGGTGTTGGGCTCGGTCATGACGCTCCTCCGGTGGTCGTCGCCCGGGATGCTCGCGGGGTCGGCTGGCGGCGGGCGAGCAGCTGGTCATAGCCGGCGACAGTGGGCAGCGGACGCTGATCCGCGGGCAGCGCGGCGATGGTGGCCTGCGGGTCAGCCAGCCGCCGCTCGGTCAGGCTGACCACCGCACCTTCGGTCGTGCTCGGCGCTGGTCCGAGCTGCGGGGCAGGTCGCTGGTCGGCGATCCGGCGGGTCTCGACGGCGACGACGTCGGCGCGGGTCGAGCCGGCGGCGGTGGCGGCGCGCAGCCCGGCCAGGACGTCTTCGCGGGCCTGGTGGCGGTGCAGCAGCAGCACCTCGATCAGCTCGCGGGTGCCGTCGCGGTCGCCGTGCGCGGCGCGGGCGGCGGCCCAGAACGCCTCGTGCTCGACGGCGAACGCCCCAGAGCGGCGGGCCTGGACCAGCGCGGTCGCCCCCGGCAGCGCCCCAGGCTTCCGCGCCAAAACCTCGAGGTAGTGATCGAGCGCCAGCACCTCGGCGCCCTTGCCCTGGGCCCGGTCGTGGCGGGCGACCTCGCGGCGCCGGTCGAGCACGATCACCTCGGTGGCGCGCAGCAGCACCCGCAGCTTGCGCCCGATCAGTCTCGCGGGCACCGAATAGCGATTCTGGCGGATCACCACCCGGGCGTGGGTGTCGACCCGCGGAGTCAGCACCAGCCCGGTCTCGAAGCTCTCCGCCGGCAGCGGACGCAGCATCGGCGCCTCGGTGCCGAAATCATGCCCGACGGGACGCACCCGATTGGCGATCCGGCGGGCGTCGTCGCGTTCGTCCGCGGCCCGCAGCCGGGCGTTGAGCTCGGCCAGTGAGGCGACTTTCGGGACGGGGACGAGGTGATTGCGACGGAACCGGCCGCCCTCACCCTCCACCCCGCCTTTCTCATGGGCGCCGTCCTCGCCGGGCTCGCAGTAGAACGGGTCGAACCCGTAGTGGGAGCGGAACGCCACCCAGCGGCTGGTCTCGTCGCGGTCGCGGCCCTTGAGGACCTTACTGACCGCCGGAGACAGATTGTCATAGCGAATCTGGTCCCACGGGACACCGCCGAACCAGGCAAACCCGTGCACGTGGCCTTCCAGGAACGCCTCCTGGGCCTGCGTGGCGAAACACTCATGGAAAGCTCGGCCCGAATACGACAGCCGCAGCGTGAACAAATACGTCTTCGTGCGGACCTCGGCCAGGTCGATCCAGAGCTCGGCGAAGTCGCACTCGGCCTCCCCGCCGGGCTCGTGGGTCTGCGGGACGAACGCCTCCGGGGCCCGGTCGGCCTCCAGCGCGATCTCCGCCCGGCGACGGGCGACGTAGTCGCGCACCGTCGGATACTTCAAGTCGGTCTGGCCGTGCTCGTCGACCAGCCTCGCCAACACCCGACGGGCAGTGTGGCGCTGCTTGCGCGGCGCGGTCAGGTCCTCACGCAGCATCGCGTCGATCAACGGCTTCACCGGATCCAACCGCGGCGCCTGACGCACCGGGGTCTTACGCTCCGGCGGAACCGCCGAGCCCAACGCACTGCGCACCGTGCGCCGATGCACCCGATATCGCCGGGCCAGCTCCCGGATCCCCAACCCCTCGCGGCGCTCGTCGCGCCGGATCGCCTCGTAGAGCTCCACCCTGGTCAGCCCCACCCCGGCCCCTCCCGCCGCGAGCAGGCTCTTCGCCAACCTGCCTCGCCGGCGAGGCCTATCAGCCCGCCCCGACACCCCGACCATGGCCGACTCATGGTGGGGCCAAATCAGACCGTCACAACCGGTCTCGCAGCTCCGGGTGGGGCCAAATCAGACCGTCACCACGACCACCACCGACACCCGAGATGGGGCCAGATCGGACCGTCACAGTGGGGCCAAATCAGAATGACAAACTCATCCGGGTGCTGATCTGTGAAGCACGGGAGCGGCTGCGCGAACGGCTGGCCGCCGAGCTGGGTGTCCGGTGGCTGGGCGAGCCGGGCGCCACCCCGGCGCGGGTCGATGTCGTCGATGATCCGGCCGAGCTGGTCGCGGCGTGGCTGGCCAGCGAGCCCGACCTGGTGGTGGTCGGCGCGGGCCGTAACCAGTACGACACCCTGGCCGGGCTGCGTGCGCTGCTGGCCTGGGCCCCGCAGGTCCGGGTGCTGGTGGCCGGCGCCACCGCCGAGGACCACGAGCTGTGTCCGCTGGTGCTGTCGGCCGGGGCCCGCGGCTACCTCGCCCTCGCCGCCGCGCCGGGCGCGGCTTCGGATGGCACCCCCGCCCCGGATCGCTCCCCGCCGGCAACCACCCTGCCGGTTTCCGCCGTCCCCGCCGCGGTGGCTTCCGACGCGCTGTTGAGCCAGCGCGAGGCCCAGGTGCTGGTGGCCATGAGTCGCGGGGAGACCCGCGGGGAGATCGCCGCCGAGCTGTCCCTCTCGCCGATGACGGTCAAGACCCACACCCGGCGACTGTTCCGCACCCTCGGGGTCAGGTGCCGCGCCGAAGCGGTCGCCGCCGGGTTCCGGCGCGGCCTACTCAGCTGACCCACCGCCCCGCGGGCAGACGCCCACCGGCGGACCGGCGCGGTTCACTCGACCGGTGGTCCTCGGGGCCCGGCTGCGCCGGGCCCGGGGGCGAGGAAGCGACACTCACCGTCGTGGAGCTGTGGTTGTCGGAACATCCCGCCTCGGGGCTGGTCGCGGTGGCGCTGATCGATCCCACGAGCAACCCGGATGAGCAAGACGCGCGGAGCTTGCCGGCCGAGGTGCGAGTCGTCGACGGGCACACCGCGGCGCTGGTGGAGTCGCTGGCCCAGATGGTGCGCGGCACCGCGGAGCGCCACGGCCACCCGGCATACTTCGAGCTCGACGCGCTCGTCGACGGCGCGCAGCGCCTCGCGGTCGACCTCACCGCCGAGGGCTAGACAACCCGGCGCCCAAGCGTGGCGCCAGGCTGGTCGGGGCTGGCCCGGAGGGCCGGCGGCGGTCCCAGCTGGGGACCGAACGACCACCGCCGGCCCCGAGCACCGTCCCGCGCCGGGGGGGGGGGAGACGGCGCGTCCTCAATACCCAGCGCCCACCCAGGCAGGACGGACAGACTCCGGGGGCGCGGCGGCGTCGCCAGGCCACCGCGGCGGAAACCGGCCCGGGTCCGCTGCCGGAGCCCACGCCAACGACATCCGGGCCATCGTGGAGTCGCGCCAGCAACGTGTCGGCCCAGCCGGGGCGGCGCAGCACCGCCTCGAGCAGATCCTCGGGCTCGACCCAGCGCTCGCCGCGCCCGGCGCACAGGCAGCGGGCGGCGGCGAGCACCCCAGCCGCCTGGAGACTCCAGCCCCCACTCGCGCACTGCCCCGCCGCCGGTAGCGTGAAGCGACGCGCCGGTCTCGGGAGCGTCCACAGGACTCGGCACCACCCGGTCTCCGCTCGGGCAGCCGGGTCTGCCGAGGGCGCTGAGCATTCGCCGGGTCGCGGCCAGCTCGAGGCCGGCCCGCCGGAACCGCTCCCCGGCCGACCCGCCGGCCAGCAACAGCGCCAACAACACGTGCCCGGTCTGCACCCGCCGATGCCCCAACACCCCGGCCTCCTGCTCCGCGAGCCTGACCACCCACACCGCGCCCCGCCCCGAACCACACCCCCGCAGCCCGCCGACCCCACCAGCCTCGGGGCCGCCGTGGCGGGGGTCGCCGGGACGGGGCCAGCGTCGGGCGCGCGACCGTCGGCGCGCCCGGCCAGCAGCGCGTCATAGATCGGCGCGTCGTCGACCGGCGTGCCCATCGCACTCGACTCGAGGGGCGGCGAAGCTCTCGCACAGCGCTTCGTAGATCAGCGCGGAGACCGGTTCACCGACACCGGCCGAAGCAGGACGGGAGCACACGCCCAGCTAACGAACACGCCGCCGACATAGCGACGATCAGCCCGCGGGCGCCATGACCGGCACGGGTACCGACATCACGCTGCGTCCATCGCCGCAACCGCCGGCCGCGGTCACCCCGGTAGGCGTGCGGTGCCGATGTGGGGGAACACCCGACCGGCCGCAGCTACCCGGAACCCACTAGGCGGCACCCCGTTACCACCACGAGTGGATCTCCGTCGCGCGTCGGCCCAGCACTCGAACGGAGAACCCGATCGCCGCCGCAGCTGGTCAGCGAGGCTTCGCCGGGAGCGAACGGCCCCCTGAGCCGACTCGACCCGAGCATCACGCCACGAGATTCACGCGCGAGTCCCCGGCAGGGCCGCTCGCATGGGCATGCAGGTCTCGGTCTTGTTTTCGTCGACACCCCGAGGTAGCGCTGGGTCCTCCGGCATCCGCGCCCTCGGCGGACGCGACCTCGCCTCCGGGCTGGCCATGGCCGTCGCGCCGCAGGGGACCCCGCTGCGCACGGCGGTCGGGATCCGGGTGGGCTCGGACCTCGTCGACCTGGTCGTGCTCGGCACCAGCCTGCCCGATCGGGGGGCACGGTCCAATGCGGTCGCCGTCGCGGGCGGGTGGGGCGCGCTGTGCGCCCTCGGCTTCTGGGCGGCCTGAGGCCCGCTCAGGCGCAGGAGCGGTCCGCCGGCTCTCCGGCGATCGCGTTCGGCTCGTGGGCGGGGGTGAGCACCGGCGCCAATCTGGCGATTCGTCAGTCGGAGCACGCTTCGAGAAGGTGCTCGAACCACCGCCCGCGTTCGCCGCCGATGAGAACAAGTGCGCCTTCGGCGTCGCGATGAACGGCTACCTGGCCGGCTACGAGCAGCCCTCACGGCCGGCCACGCGCAACGGTGGCGGAGCCGGGACCCTACTGCTCTCGCTCAGGTCACATCGGTTTGCTGAGGTGCGGTCGGAGCGTCCCGGGCCAGGCGCCGGGCAGCACGGTGACGGCCTCTGGCGTCGCGGGCTCTCGCTGCGAGCGGCTACCGGCTGGCCGAGCGCGACCTCGTTGCTGGCGGTGGCGCACAGTGTGTCTATGTCGGCCCGAGTACGACCCCGACTCGGTGACCCAAGCACCAGTACCACCTTGAGAGGGCTGATTTGCGGCATGTTCGGGCGCTGCCAGGTCGTGGAGGCAGAACCGGCACGCTGCATCGATCTGTTGCTCGCCGGCGACTGCGCCCTGGCGCTGCTCGCGGTCGACGACCGGGTCCCGCCTGAGACAGACAACCGCTTCGAACACCACACCGTGCTCGACGAGCCGATCGACCTCGCTGTCCCGGCAGGGCACCGGCTCACCACCCAGCCCGAGGTGACACTGCGCGAGACCGCATCCGAGCCATGGATCACCTGCCGCCCGGACAGCGCCTACCACCGACTCACCCTCGCCGCGTGCCAGGCCGCAGGCTTCCGGCCGACCGTCGCCCATTACGCCGAGGAGTGGGACACCGGCACCACGCTGGTCGCCCACGGCTTCGGGATATTCATGCTCCCCCGGCTTGCCCCCGCTCCATCCCGGCACCGACGTGGTGCGTCTACGGCTGAGCGGCCCGGCGGCCCCCGTACGGCGGATCGTGGCCGTCACCCGCGCGGGCGGCTCCACACAACCCGTCATCATCCACGCGTTGACTTCGATCACGACCGCTGCCCGGTCAATCGCGAACTGGTGGTTGTCGCAACCGCCGACGTAGAACAACTCCCGAAGGTCGCTGCGGGAATTCCCGACCGGCCGGTTCAGCCGAACCCCGACCGCCGTTCGCCCGCACCGCACGGCGAACGGCGCAACTTCGGATCGAGTCGGACGGGCGCCCGCAACACAGGCTCAGGCGGGTCGTTGAGCCCGCCACCTGCCCTCTCGTTGACACCGCAGCCCCGGGCGGGGTCTCGCGCTTCCCGATGGACAGGAGACCCGTCATGATCGTTCTCGGTATCATCCTGGTGGTTGTGGGCTATCTGGCCCCAGTCCCCGCGTTCGTCACCACCATCGGCTGGATCCTACTGGTGATCGGGCTGATTCTGACTCTGCTCGGCGCCGTCGGGCGCCCCCTCGGACGCAAGACCTACTTCTGACGGTGACCGGGGTGAACCGCAGCGACGGGCCCGACACCCCAGACCCCGCCCCGGGTACCGGCGCGGGCCCTGCGGCGGGCCGGCACGTGGTGTGGCACCAGGAGTTGGTTTGCCAGAGCCGGGCATGCCGGGGCCGGCGGCGGGTGTTCCCTCCCGGGGAACTCATCGAGCGCGGTCACCGGGAACGCCGGGTCTGCCCGGAGTGCGGAGCGACGGTGAGGGTGCCGGCTTTCTATCGGCGCCCATCCGATCGCCACGGGACACAACCCTGATCGAGCCCACGAGCGAGATGTTCACGAGCATCGCTCCGGAAGGAAGCCGAAGAATTCGGGACGGGCAAATCTCCCGGGGCGGTTTCGCAGATAGCCCAGAACGCCTCAAGGGCAGCGAAACACGCTGCAACGCCGTCTCCAGCGTCCGGAATTTGTTCTCGCTGCCGAATTCGCTACCGCTGGGATTCTCAAGGTCGGCGCCGCGCGTCATTGGGATTGTCCCTGATCGGGTCACTTCTCGGCTGCGGCTTGGCCTGGCCTCTCTTGAGGACGACCAACCCTTCACGGTCATCAGCTTTGACGAGATTGGTGGGACCGTGTCCGGTCAAGCTGTCGCGATACCCCAGCTCGTCGGGGCCGCCCCGGCGGGGACCGCTCCCGGTGCGGGTTTCCGAACGCGGCCTAGGAGGACACGATCGCGGAGAGCCGGAGTCGGGCTAGCGAAGGACCTGCCCGCCCTGGACGGCGGACCAACGCCTCGAGCAGATCGGCGGGCTCGACCTGACGACTGCGACGAGCAGCCGCTACCTCGCGTGCGGTGGCGAGCACCCAAGCCGCGTCGATCCCCCAGTTCCGACTCGAGTTCTGCGCCGCCGCAGGATGCCGGTCGCCCGGGGCCGCGTTGCGTGTGGTGAGCATCCGTCGGCTCGACGAGAGCTCGATCCCCGCCCGCCACAGACGCTCGCCGACCTCTCCGCCGACCGACAGCAGGCCCAGCAGGACATGACCGGTGTCCACCCGCCGATCTCGCGATGCGCTCGCCTCCCACTCGGCGAGCTGGACCACCCAGGTTGCGTCCTGTCCCAGGCGGACGCCCGCTCCGGCTGCGACCGGCACCGCCGGACGCGTCTCCGACAGAACCTTCCCGGCCGGCGCTGTAGCCGTCCCGTGGATCGCGCGGTCGTCGGCGAAGGCGTCGACGAGTGCTTGGTAGATCGGGGAATCCTCGACCGTCACGTCCTCGACCGGAGCCGCGTCGAGGTCGACCCGAGCAACGTGGGCCTCCAGCAACGCGTCATAGATCAGCGTGCTGACGGGGTCACCGGGTCGAAGAGTGGAGCGCACCCTCTGCCAACGAAGTTCCTGCCATGGAGCGACGAACGGCAGGGAGTCGTCGGACCTCGACCCGGTCCTCGCGATCACGCTGCGTCAATTCCGCGGCCCGACCAACCGTGACCATGGTGGTTTCTGATGTCGGCGTGGGTGAACGCCACCGCGAAAGCAATGACCGTGCCGCGCCGGGCGAGCCCAAGATCATCATGGTGAGTGGATCTTCCCTCGAGTTGCGGTCCGCTGGTCCTGGTCGGATACCGAAGACCTTGTGCCGTCGGGTCCCTCGCTCGGGTAGCGGCTCTCGAATGTCAGCCCAGCGGGGCAGGCCGCCGCGCCTGCTGGCCATCTCCCTGTGCGGGGCCCGGGCAGTGTTCACGAGAATGACACGACTTGATGACGGGTTCGGTTTCGGCAGCGAGCCGTGGTCGGGCACGCTCTGCGGCCATGGTTTCCCCGGGGACTCGTGTCCACCATGGCTCCCATGAGGCGCGGCCGCCCCGGGTGGTGATCACCGGTAGCGGGTTCGCCGGATTCCACGCGGCCAAGGCCTTGGCGAGGCGGACCCGCGGCGCGATCGAGATCGTGGTGGTCAGCCCGACCAACTACTTCCTGTACCTGCCGCTGCTGCCCGAGGTGGCCGGCGGCATCCTCGAGCCGCGACGTATCGCGGTCGCGCTCTCCGATGCACTACCGGCCTGCGTGCGCCACGCTCCGGGCGAGGTCGACGACATCGATCTCGAGGCGCACGAGATCGGGTGGCTCGACCCCGAGGGCGTCGGGCACCGGATGAGCTATGACCGGCTGATACTCGCGGCCGGCAGCGTGCACAAGGTGATGCCGATCCCGGGGATCAACCAGTACGCCGTCGGGTTCCGCGGTGTCCCGGAGGCGCTGTACCTACGGGACCATCTCGTTCGGCAGATCGACCTCGCGGCGATGTGCGACGACCCGGCCGAGCGGGAAGCGCGCTGCACCTTCGTCGTGGTCGGTGCCGGCTACACCGGGACCGAGGTCGCCGCACAGTGCCAACTGTTCACGCGCGCCCTGGCCGCGAGCCGCGGGCTGAACCCGGACGACATGCGCTGGGTCCTGGTCAGCAGGGGCGAGGTCCTCGCGGGCCTGAACGAGCACCTCGCTCGCTCTGCCGACGCCGTGCTCCGCCACCGCGGCGTCGAGGTGCACACCGACACGACCATGGAGGAGGCCGGCGACGCGGAGGTACTGCTGAGCACCGGCGAGCGCATCCCGACCCGCACCCTGCTCTGGTGTGTCGGTGTCCGGGCCGACCCCTTGATCGAGAACCTCGACATCGAGCTCGACTCGGGACGGGTGGTGGTCCACGAGACCTTGCAGGTACCGGGTCAGACCGACCTCTACGCATGCGGGGACGTGGCCGCGGTTCCCGATCCCAGCCGGCCCGGCGAGCGCACCCCGATGACCGCGCAGCACGCCGTCCGCCAAGGGGCGCTCGCGGGCCGGAACGTGGCAGCCTCGCTGGGGCACGGTTCCTTGCGGCCTTATCGGCACCGAGATCTGGGGTTCGTGGTCGACCTCGGTGGCTTCAAGGCCGCCGCAGCACCACTCCACCTCCCGCTGACTGGGCTCCCCGCCAAGATCGTCGCCCGCAGCTATCACCTTGGCGCGATGCCGGGAAACCGGCTCCGCACCGCGGTCGACTGGACCCTCGAAGCACTCCAGCCCCGGCAGAGCGCCCAGCTGGGCCTGGTCCGCTCACCCGCGATACCTCTCGACACCGCCTCGCCGGAAGTTCCCCAGCACCACCTCGGCTTTCCCCACGTCGCAGGCGGAAGGCAGGCCCCAGACGCTGCCGCCACCTGGAGCCGAGAGTGAGTCCAGCAAAGGTCGGCGAGGCGAACTCCGGAGCCAGCGACGCGGGTTCCAGGGCGCTGGATCTCGGCTGCTCGCTGTAGCCAGCCCTTGCAGGCCCTGATCCTTCGTGGGACTCGTGGCCTCGACTGCCGCCGATCCGGTAGGTCGTGGTCGTGTGACGCGCCGGGCAGCGAGGGCCGCCGTTGCCTCTCCGCGCTCGACCGCTCCGAACGCCGAGGCTGATACCGACCGGAACGGTAATGACCCGGACGCGGAGGACGATCGGCGGGAGTGCGTCTCACCTACTCTCTGCTCGCCCCCGCCCTGGCGGCCCCCGCCCTGGCCGCCGCCGGCCTCGCCGCCGGTTGCTCCGTTCCCTCCGCCCACTGCAAGCCTTCGATGTCCGCTGGGCGGCGCCCGGTGGGGAGCCGGTAGCCGTGGTGCGGCTCAGGTGCAGTGAGGCCGCACGACCTGTTCGGCGGCGATTCGCTTGATTGTCCTGTTGGAGACGACCACGGGCGCGGTTCGGTCGTGTCCGGTGGCGACGGCGACGAGGGCGTCGGCGAGGCGGTCGACGCGCACGGAGATCGGCGCAACGAGCAGGGCTAGTGCCGGGTTGGTGGTGGTCGGAAGGATTCCGGCTGGACGGAAGCAGTGGACCGTCAAGAACGGGTGCTCGTCGGCGAGCGCGCGGAGGTCCTTCTCGGTGCGGCCCTTGATGTGGCGGGTGACCTTCTCCCACGGCAGTCGGCTTGTCTCGGTGGGATCGACGCCCGCCCCGGACAGGTAGCAGAAGGTGAACGGTCGCGCCGACGGCGCCGCGCCGAAGGTGATGGCGACCGCGGTGGCGAGTGCGAGGGTGAAGTCATGGGTGATGCGGGTGTAGAGCTCCGGGTCCTGGGTGTCGGAGTTCTTGCCACCGAGGGTCCAGATGCAGCCGGCGTGATCGTGGAGGTGGGCGACGAGCGCGTCGGGATAGGCGGCGAAGTCCTCGACGACGACCGATGCGACCTTCGGTGAGTCCGAAGTCACCGGGCGGCGGACCAGGCAGGTGACCGCGGTGACGGCAGGGTCGGCGACGAGGTGATCGAGGACTCGGGAACCGACGAAACCGGTGGCACCGGTCAAGACAATCTTCACGACGGTGTCCCTTCGTCGAGTTCCGCACCGACACAGTCGAGGACGGTGTCGACCCGAGGAAGGACGGTCGAACTGGTGGACGTCGGGCGCTCGGTCGACGCGCCCTCGCCCGTCGTGTCCTGAACGCCTCGCCCTCGGCTGTCGCGGCCGCCGGTCAGCATTGGCTGGGCTTGACCCCAGAGAGCTCGCCGTCGAGGCATGCCTGCCGTTGGATGTCCCCTGAGGACGGGGCCCGGCCCGCCGAAACGCCCGGGTCGAGGTAGCCCTGGTACTCCGAGCAGGCTGCGTTGAACACGCCCGCCGTCACGGCCCGGTGCCCGCACCCAGCGCTCGTGTCGACCGTCGACGTCCGAGCCGGGTGGCCGCTCATAGCGGTCGTTCGACGGGACGGCCTCGAGGTGCTCGAGACGGCCGCCTTGACGTGCTTGACCACCGTGGTCGCGACAGGAACGGCCGCCGCCGGAGCCGCCCGAACGGGGGACGCAGCGACCGCCGGCGCCGGCGCCGCCAGTGGCGCGATCGCCGTCGGGACGCCAGGGGCGGAGTCCGCCCCGAGAACGAAGGCACCGCCGCACGCAGCGGCCAGGGTCGCCACCGAAGCGGCGGCCACCATCACTCGACGTCGCTTCCAGGGCACCCGTCGGGCGGTGTGCCCTGGGACCCCGGCGAACCCCGATCCCGTGTACGCGGATGCGCTCAGCGCCGGCAGCGGAACAGTGGCCGCATCCAGCTGAGTGAGGCCTCGCCTCTCGGGCGCGGCGTGGCGTGCCCGGTGCAACGTGGCGTGCGAAGTACTCATCTCGTGTCCCCCCGACGGAACGTTCTCGCCGACGTCATCGGGGGCCGTCCGGACCTCGTTACCGGCAGTTCGATGAACGCCCGCCCGTCCCCGGGGCCCCGCAGGGCCGGGTCTCGGGCTGACCCGGTTCCTGAACGGCGTGACCTCAGAGCACGACCGTGACGTCCCACGACGCGGGCTGCAGACGAACGCCGACATCGGTCCGCTCGAGGCGCTGCGCGCTGGCTCCGAGCTCGCCGCGCTGCTGCGCGGGTGGCAGTGGCAGGCCGTCTTCGCGCCCGACGTGCCGGTTCGTCGTGGGATCACGTCGCGACCGCGCTCGGCATCACCGCCGAGCAGGCCCGGTCGGACTATCTCGCCGCCGTCGAGCAGCTGGAGCGCCACGGGCTCGCCGACGTCACCGCTCACCGCCCGGTCGACTGATCCGGGACCGGCGATCGACCGCGTCATCCGCTCTGGGTGAGGTCCGGCGCCGAGATGATGTCGACGATGACCGCTGACAGCCCACCAGCGAGCGGAGGACCACCCGCGATGTCGATCTCCCGTGCGTCTGCCGGCCAGAGAATCACCGCCTCGTGGGCCGCGGAGATCGGCCGCAGCGCCTACCTGTGGGGCTGGCCGCTGGTCAACATGCACAACCGGCGCACGTTCATGGAACAACTGCCCGGCCCGGGCCTGTTGGCCGGAATTGTCCATGCTGGGCCGCCGGGGCGGATCGGCATGCTGCACGACTACATCCGCCCCGAGGAGCGTGTGGTCGCCTGCCCCAACCAGGACGTGGCCTACGGCTTCGGAACCCTCGACGCCCACCTCGGCCCGTCGGTCGTGCAGGTCCCCGACTTCGGTGACCGGTTCTGGGTCTATCAGGTCGTGGACCAGCGCACCGACTCGTTCGTCCAACTCGGCAAGATGTACGGCACCGCACCCGGGCACTACCTGCTCGCACCCGCCGACTGGACCGGAGATGTGCCCGAGGCCATGGCGGATGTGTTCCGCTACGACACCAGGGTCGCCGTCGTCATCCCCCGGGTCTTCATGGACGACACCGACGCCGACCGAGCCGCCATCGTCCCCCTGGTCAACCAGATCAGCGTCTACCCGCTCGCCGAGTACGACGGCACCATGAAGTCCGTCGAGTGGACCGATGTCCCCACCGACGGCGGTGACGGCGCCGGCGGCGACACCGAGACCCAATGGGTCGACCCGAACACCTTCTTCGACGCCCTGGACGAGGTACTCGACGAAGTTCCCCCGCGGCACGGCGAGGAAGCCCTCTACGACTGGTACCGCACCGTGCTCGAGGCCGCCGCACGCGACGCCGACGTCGCCGCAGCGCTCCACCAGGCCGCGCTCGACGCGGACACCACCGTCAGCGAGCTGTTCGAGTTCCGGAACTACGGGCTACCGGTGGGCCATCACTGGAGCACCCAGCGCTGCGGGGCCGAGTTCGGGAGCGACTACCTGATGCGTACCGCCGTGGGGAAGTCGAACATCTTCGTCAACACGCCCAACGAGACCACCTACTTCTACCTCGACCTGGACGCCGACGGCGAGCGGCTCCACGGCTCGAACGTCTACACGGTGACCTTCGAGGCCGGTGCGTTGCCGCCGGTCCGCGGTTTCTGGTCGTTGACGGTCTACAACAAGCACCACTTCTTCCACCCCAACGACCTCGACCGCTACTCGCTGGGCACCAAGAACCAGAACCTCACCTGGGGCGACGACGGCTCGCTCACCCTCACTGTCGGCGGCAAGGCCCCCGACGGCCTCCAAGCACACGCCAACTGGCTCCCCGCACCCGACGAGGAGTTCACGCTCTACCTACGGGCTTACTGGCCCGACCAGACGATCCTCGACGGCACCTGGCAACCACCCGCGGTCACCCGACACCATTGACCGCCGCCCGAGGTCCGCCACTGCCGAATAGACCTCTCATCAGTCAAGGCGGCGCCGCCGGCGCCGCACCTGGCCCGCTGACCCTTCGGCCTTGCCTCCCGCTCCGCTCCGGCAGGCCGGGGCCGCGGGCCGACTACCGGTTGCGGAGGCTTACTCCAGACCCGAGGTCGAGCCCATTGGCAGGGTCACGAGAAGGCTCGCGGCCATCGCGGCGGGGCATTCGTAGCCTTCGACGACCTCGGCCTCGACCCACTGCTCGCGCCAGGTCCAGGTCCGCACCTCGCCTTCTGGTCCGAACGGTGAGATCTGAACCTGCGACCCCTTCACCCACACACCAGTGGCCCACGGTGCCGCGATAACCGGGCTCATCGCGGCATCGCTCCCTACCTGGGCACGCCGATGTCGTCGACACCGAGGGCCCGGGCGCACGCTGGGGAGCGGTCACGGAGAGAGACCGGAGCAACCTCCGTTTGCCTGCAGCCCGACCGGAGCCGGTCCAGCAGTCACTTGCGAAGCTCGCTCCGATGTTCGTAGGGAGCAGTCGCGACCGCTCCAAAGCGGCCCTGAGGAGAAGCTGAGGGGCAAAGTCTCTCTCGATCTTGCTCTGGGTGCGGGTTTGGGGGCGAACTACCGTCCACCAGTGCCTTGGGTGCGGCTTGAGTCGATCACCACGCGGCCAAAGTCGCTGGTAGCAGGCCTGGCCGACGGAAAGGACCGTCCTCCTAAAGCGGGTGCCGCAGGTTCGAATCCTGCCGGGGGCGCCCTCCTGACCGGCGGGTTTCAAGTACTGGTCCGACGCAGAGGGTCCAGGCGAACCCGGTGGACCAGGATCTGCATCGGCCTGGCCAGCCCGGCCAGCCTGGCGTACGGCGAAGGCGGCCAGGACGTCGAGGTCGAAATGCCCCGAAGCCGCAATTGCTCACGACCACGCTGGGCGCGCCCGGTGGCGTGTCAATGGTGACGATGAGCCGGTGGTAGCGGCGCATCGAGCGACGGCGGCATCGCGCGCTGCGGCGTACACCGCCCTGGCGAGAGCGGTCGTGCTGGTGGTGGTCATGAGGCAGTGATCGTGGCGCTACTGGCGGGTGGGGTCCACCAGACCGACCGCGGTCCGCACGATCCGGCTGCGCAGCGCGTCCTTGATCTCGGCAATGCGGCTGCGGTCGACGGTGGCTCTCGGCTGCCGGCCGAGGCGGGGGAACAGCGCGGCGGCGTTGTCGTGGCCGATCGCGGCACCGATCGACTGCCCGAACGGGGTGTGGGCGAGGTGCTCGTCGAGCCCGCCGGTGAAGTAGGAGACCGCGCTGGCCGGGGCGAAGGGCCAGTCGCTGCCGTAGAGAATCCGCTCGGGGCGGGCGAAGGCGAGCAGTGAGGGCAGCGCGGACGAGCTGCCGGACAGCGCGGTGTCGTAGTAGAAGCCGCGGAAGTCCTCGAGGGTGTCGCGCGGGCTGCGGCCGGTGTCGCCGGCCATGCCGACCGCCATCCGGTGGGCGGCGTAGGGCACGAACCCGCCGGCGTGGGAGAGGATCATCCGCAGGTTCGGGTGGCGGGCCACGACGCCGTTGCGGACCAGCAGGTAGGCCGCGCGGGTGGTGTCGAGCAGGAAGTCCGCGGCGAACGGCGGGATGCCCTCGACCGGCGCGGCCGGCAGCTCGGCGGGGTGGATGAACACCACGAGGTTGCGGCGGTCGAGCTCGGCCATGACCGGGTCGAAGGCCGGTTCGCCGAGGTAGGTGCCCTGGTGGTTGGCGAGCAGCACCACCCCGTCGGCGTGCAGGTCGTCGTCGGCGTGGGCGATGGCTTCGAGGGCGGCGTCGACGTCGGGCAGCGGCACCGAGGCGAACATCCCGAACCGCTCGGGTCGGTCCTTGACCAGTTCCGCATGGGCGTCGTTGAGCCGGGCGGTGAGCTCGCGGGCTTCGACGGGGTCGCCGAGGTGGGTCCCGGGGGTGGACAGCGAGAGGACGCCGGTGGCGATGCGGTGCTGGTCCATCATCGCCACCGCCGACTCGGGGCTCCACTCGGGCAGGGCCCGGCCTCCGGCTTCGGCGATGCCGTGGCGCTCGAGGGCGGCGACGTAGTCGCGCGGGAGGAGGTGCTGGTGGACGTCGATGCGTCCGGTGCCGGTCATGGGATTCCTCGTCCTGTGGTGGGTGTGACGGCCGGGGGAGGTTGGGTCAGCCGAGCCCGGTGGCCAGGGTGCGGCTGGCGGGGTTGTGGGCCGCGGGGGGTGCGACTTCGCGGACGTAGTCCTCGACCCCGGCCCCGGCCAGGGCGGGCACGACGTCTTCGGTGGTCAGCAGGGAGGCCGCGCCACGGCGGAACTGGTCGAGCTTGTCGATCACTGTCTGCCCCACGGGGGTGTCCCCACACGCTGATGCCCTGATGGGTGACCGGCTCCCAGGTCTTCTCGTCGACGACCAGCGGGTTCCAGCCGACCTCCCATTCGAATCCCGACGGGGTCTGGGCGTAGAAGGACAGTTCGCGGTCGTTGGTGTGCTGGCCGACGGCGAGCGCCATCCCGAAGCCGAGCTCCTGGACCCGCTGGTAGGCGCCGACCATGTCGTCGAGCTCGGCGACCTGGACGTTGAGGTGCTGGATGCGGGTGCGGATGGGGTTCAGGCGCACGCCTTGGGTGGAGGCGACGGCGATGGAGTGGTGGCGCTCGTTGACCCGCAGGAAGCGGATTTTGAGCATGATCCCGCTGATGGTCTCGTCGATGTAGTCCGAGAGGCGGGCGTCGAAGACGGTGTCGTAGTAGCCGCGCAGCCCGGCGGGTTTGGTGGAGGTCAGCGCGACGTGGCCCATGCCGCCTTCGCCGGTGACGAAGCGGCGGGTGCGCATCTGCAGTGGGTGCTCGTCGAGCAGCGGCCGAGTGAAGATCTCCTGGGCGAGGCCCTTGGGGCCGGGGAAGCGCAGCAGCCGCTCGACCTCGCTGCGGGCGGCCTGCTCGGCGCTGCCTTCTTCGACGGGGACGCCGGCGCCGCGCACGCGGTCGATGACCTGGTCGAAGGCGGCGGGCATCGCTCCCCGGTGGGCGCTCCTTCAATCAGCCAACCAGTAAATCGTGCTTGCTAACGGCATCTACGACCCACTTAAGCAAATCGGAGCGTGGTGCGGCGGTGTTCCTCCGCGACGAGGACCCCGCGACGTCGAGCGAATGGTTAACTTGCGGACCTCTCACCGTTCGGTTTCCGGATACGCGGCTCGTCGAGGAGGCGGCTTGTTCCGGGTGGGGATGAGCCGATTACTGTAGCGCTCTTGGGGCGCCCGAATCAGCAAACCAGCGGGTCCCAGCATACTGCCGCCCGCACATAAGGGTCGATGACGCCACTGTCGGGCGCTAGCGGGCTGGCCAGCCAGACGGACTCGCTGACTCAGGGGGAAGCGGCGATGGTCATGGACGATGATCTTCTGATGGGGATCGCGGGCGACGACGCCGGGGCGGTGACGGTGGTGGCAGTGCAGGGCGATATCAAATCCGCGGCACTGGCGCGACTGGCCAAATTGCTCGGTGCGTTGGCCGATGTGCCGGGTCCGATCGTGATTGATGCTTGCCGCGTGCTGTGCAGGAGCGGCGAGCTGCTGACCATGCTGAGGGCCTTCCAGGCGGAACGCCATGCCGGCGGTCAATGCTGTCAGCTGCTCGGGATGATCGAATCTTGAAGTCTCTGCCTCGTAGGCCGTGGCTGGTCCGCAGCTTCTCCTCGAGCGGCCAGGAGCCGGGTCTGCTGCGTCGCTTCAGGCTGTAGCGGGTGCGGCGACCGGGCTCGGTCTGGTCGAGCGGGGTCCAGGAGCACGCATGTCGGCTCACTGCGGAAACGCAGAGAGGCCCCGCCGAAGCCCGCTCACCGCGCCCGACCTGAAGTCCCAGCTTGCGAATGAGTGTTGGCGCGAGACCTCGAGGGCTTACCTTGAGTATCGGGCGCAGGGGCTCGGCCTCGGGCCACGCGGGGATGGTGACGCTTCTGCCACGAGGCGCATCGATGCCGGGCCTCTGCACCAGCGGGCTGCTCAGGCTCATCCAGTCGTCCTCAGCCTGCGCCCTGACCTGCGACCGAAGGCTCCGCCGGTCGCTGGCAGTTCAAGTTCTCGGTCGTCAGCTACGTGAGCCCGTTCGGCTCGATCTGCGGGTCGGTGGTGTCGTCCTGCTGTTGTATCGACTGCCCGAAGGCGCCGACCAGTCGGGTGAACCGGTCTAGGGCTTCGGGGTCGCCGTCGAGTTCGACACCGAGTTCGGCGGCCCGGCTCGGGTCGAGCATGAACGGCGGAAACGCTGCGGCGTCGGCGCGCAGGATGAGGTCAGGCGACCGGTCGGACGGGGGTGCGGCTGGGTCGTCGAGCGAGGTCAGCGACCAGCGCGCGCCGTCGCAAGCGACGCGGTAGATGCCGCCGCCGTCGAGGTGCAGTTCCCAGCACGCCGGGCTGGGGTCCTGTTCGGTGTGCTCGATGGCCAGGGTGATCGCGCGCAGCAGGTGCTCGGCGTGGAGCCGCTCACCGGGTCGGGGTGGGCGCGCGGCGTGGCGTTGCCCCCACCAGCTCAGGGCGTCGAGGGCGGGGGCCAGCTCGGCGCCGCTCGGGGTCAGGCGGTACCAGACCTCGCGGCGGCCGGGTTGGCGGTCGGCGGTGAGCACGCCGGCGTCCTCGAGTTCGCGCAGTCGGACAGTGAGGGTCTTGGGGGTGATGCCGCCGAGGCGATCATGCAGGTCGGTGAACCGTTTCGCGCCGCTGAGCAGGTCGCGGATCACCAGCAGGCTCCAGCGGTCTCCGACGAGTTCGAGCGCTCGGGCGAGCATGCAGAAGTGATCGTAGGTGCGCACGTTCCTGGCCACCGCCCCAGATTACTAGTTGACAGCTAGTATCTCTAAGAGAGTATCTTCGCGACACTTCAGTTCCTGGGGCCCGAGGAGGCAGTCATGTACGACCCCCCTAGTTACATCTGGGCGATCACCCTCACCGGGGTCATCGGCATCGCCGCCGCGACCTGCGGCCTGCTCTACGGCGGCGCGGTCCGCGCCGAGCTGGGCCGTCGGCGCGCGGCGCTGCTGGCCGGGGGCGCAGCGGTGGTGCTCGGCGGCTGGTTCACCGCAAGCGCGGTGATCGCCGAACACGGCATCTACGGCGGCAAGACACCGTGGTTGCCGGTCGCGTTCGCCGGGTTCCTGACCCTGTTGCTGGCCCTGCGCCGAATCCCGACCGTGACGCAGGCCCTGGCGGCGCCCGGCACCATGACCCGGCTGCCGCTGCCGCACACCTTCCGCATCGCCGGGGTGGGGATGCTGCTCATGATGGCCCTCGGCGAGCTGCCCGCACTGTTCGCGCTGCCCGCCGGTCTCGGTGACATCGCCACCGGGCTCGCCGCGCCGCTGGTCGCCCTGCGACCCGCCCAGGGCACCGGCCGCCGCCGCGCCCTGTGGTTCAACCGGCTCGGCACCCTCGACCTGATCGTGGCGATCATCCTGGGTGCACTGACCTCGTTCCAGCTGGTCACCGTCACCCCGGTCAACACCGCGATCACCGAATTGCCTTTGGCCCTGATCCCCACCTCCGCCGTGCCGCTGCTGCTCGTGCTGCACCTCACCGCGCAGTCCGGACTGGCGAAGCCCCCACGAACACCACAGCCCACCGCCACGGTCGCCGCCACCGCGTAACAGCGCAGCGGGTTCGCGGGGCCGCTTTCGCGCCGGCTCGCGCTCGGTGATGCGCGGCCGGTCACCGAGGGCCTCGGCAGGATCCGCTCGGCAACCGTCGCCCAATCGTCGGCTCGACACACCAGGCCATCGGACTTGCCCGCACCATGGCAGCATCGCGGACTTCTCCGGTGGCGAAGGCTCCACTGCTCTCACGACAACGGCCCGACCATCCAGGCGATGGTCGGGCCGTCTTGGTGCGGCTTGAGGCGCAATGCCGACCAGACGTGAACGGCCCGCCGCACGGTGTTCAGCCCGCGGGCTTGCACCCGGACGCGGAGGTTAGAGCCCTAGCTTGCCCGCGACCATCGCGGCGATCCTAGCGATGATCGGTCAGGTGCCGAGGTTGCTGGACGGGTTGGTGATCCGGGCGCGGGTGCCCTCTTCGAGGTAACCACGCATCGTCGACGCGGCTCGCCAGCGGCCGTGACGCATGATCTCCAGTTCGGGGTTGCCGCGGGCATAGGCCTCGGTGGCGAACCCGCGGCGCAGCGAGTGCCCGCCCCAGTCGCCCGCGAGTCCCATCGCGGAGGCGCGGGTGGCGATGGCGTCGGCGATCGCCCGGCGTGACAGCCGAGTCGTCCGCAAGCAGTCGTGGCCGTCAATCGGCCGGAACGCCGACCCCCGGCGCACCCGCGGCGACAGTCCGTCCAGAAAGGCGGTCCAGGCTTGCCACGCCGCCACCGGACAGAGAGCGCTCGAGGCCGCGGCGCTGTCATCGTCTCTTGATGCGCCACCCGAAGCTGACGGCCGGGGGCGCCACCGGTGGTGGCGGCGATCGCGGCGCAGTGGCAGCCGGCGCCGGCGATCCACACCGACGCGCCCTGGGCGGTCTGGTCGGTCTTGGACCGGTCCAGGGTGATCGTCAGGCCGTCGTGGCCGGCGGCATCCGACTCGACCCTGACGTCGCCGAGGTCCGGGGCGGCGAGCTCGGAGCGGCGCAGCGCCGCCTGCCACCCGAGCAGGATCAGCGCCCGGTCCTGCAGCAGCCGCGGGTAGCCGGTTTCCTCGGATCCGGGCCGGAACCCCGGGGTGGTGACCGGGTCCGGCCCGACCAAGCTCCGCACGGCCTCGGTACGCGCGGCAGCCTTCTGCTTGCCGGGCCGGCTGGTAGTGGGTCGGTCGGCGAAGTCGCGGCAGATCCCGGCCATCACCGCCCGGACATGGCTGTTCCGCGCCGGGTTCGGCGCCTTTGCTGCCTCGGCCTGATCGCGCACCGAGATCGAGGCCAGGTAGCGGGCGATGGTGGCCGGCCGCAGCCCTTCCCCCACGGTGATCTGCCCGTCGACGATCATCGTCTCGGGCCAGTCCTCGGGGCCGGCCGGGCGGGTCCGCGGGGCGGCCAGGTGCGCGAGGTAGCGGGTCCGTTCCTCGAGGAAGGGCGGTGCCCGACTGTCAGACATGGGTCGAATTGAGTGTCGCTCCTCCAGATCATGAGAGTGGGCTCGACGCCTCGAGAAGCTGGTGGTGGCTAGCTCCCGGTGGGCGACGGACCCGATCCGGAGCACGTCCTCCGTATCATGTGTGTGCTGTCCGGCCACTCCATACCACCCAGGAGCTGTCATGCCCGAGAGCCGCCGAGCATCCGTCCCACCTGACGACCCATCGCGCGAGCTCCGGATCGCCCGTCCTGACACCGACCAGGGCCTCACCCACCTCTGGCTGGTCGGGGACACCTACACGATCCTCGTCCGCGGTGAGGACACCGCCGGCCGGTACACCCTCATCGACATGCACGTGCCGCCGAAGGGCGGGCCGCCACCACACCGGCACGACTTCGAGGAGATGTTCACCGTCCTCGACGGCGAGGTCCAGGCCACCTTCCGGGGCGAGACGGTGGTCCTGCAAGCCGGGGAGACCATCAACGTGCCCGCGAACGCTCCGCACTCGTTCACCAACGCGGGTTCGGCACCCGCGCGATTGCTGTGCCTGTGCGCGCCCGCGGGCCAGGAAGAGTTCTTCACCCTCGTCGGGCAACCCGTCACGACCCGGACCGAACCGCCGGCCCCGCTGAGCCCGCAGGAGGAAACGGCCTTCCGCGCGAAGGCACAGGCATTGGCCCCGCGCTTCGACACCGAACTGCTTCCCCCGCCCGGTGTCGGTTGACGACAGGGCGCTGACGGGCCCCGGCGACCGGGTCCACACTCGGGCGCGGCACAGGAGACGGTGGAAGGAACCACGTCACCGACGAGCAGCGCCGCGCACTCGTCGAGGTGCTCACCCGCGACACACCGCTACCGGAAGCCGTACGGTCCACCGTCGGCCAGGTCCCCGGCGTCCGCCTCACGTGCGCGCTGGTCGCGGACGGGCACCACGTCTGTGACGACGTAGGGAACGGCCTCGTCGCAGACTAGAGCTCCAGTACCGCCCGTAGAGCATTGTCGACGTCGTCCATCTGCTCTGTGGTCGCTTCCCCCAACAACTCGGTGAGCATCGACCGCGGTGGACGATCAAGCAGCAACACCGACGCCCATCCCCACGCGGTCTCGATGGCCAACAGCGACTGCGGATCACTGTCGAGCACGTGCAAGGCGTAGCAGGTGGCGACGTCCTCGCTCTCGTTCAACAGGTCGGCCGAGACCACCAGCCGGCGGGTGGACTGCCCCTGTCTGCCGAGCAGACCGGAGTACTGCCAGACCTCACCGCGGCGCATCGTGAGCGGCAGCCGCCTCGGCCTGGGCGTCCTCGTCGTACCCGGGATGCTCGGCGAACCACCGGCCATGCGCCCGCAGTCCCTCGCGGAGTTCGTCCTGGCGGACCAGGCGCTCGAGGTAACCCGACGCGCCGCCCCTGGTCCGCGCACCGCACTGCCGGACCCGCCTCGCCACCGGCTCATCGAAGCTCACCGTGATGCGCTCACTCATGCACACCACAATACGCACCACCGTGCACGACCTCCACCGCACTCGCCCCGGGCCGACCATCACATCCCGCCCGTGACGACGCCCCACCCACGTCACGATCGGCGACCGGTCGCTTGTTCACCGCTCCGTGGCGGGCCACCCAGACCCTCACCGCCCGCCGACAACCACCACCACAAGCTCGAGTCCGCCCCGGGACACCGTGATACCGAGGCTTATCACGGCATGTCCTGATCGACACCGACGAGCCGGTGTGTTGGTCTCGATGTCATAGTCCGGGCGATACGGTCCTGCTGTCCATCTCGGGCTCGCCCACCTGGAGCCCGTACGACGGGTGTGGTCGAACCGGACATGGCCGCGCCTGGCTGTCGCGGCAGCCGGGGTCTTCCTGGTGGCCGGAGTGGTGACGGTCGCTGCGCTCGGGACCGCTCCCCCACCCTCGTCGGCGGCCGCTGGGCTCCCGGCCCTCGGCTCTTCGACCGTCCCGACGTCGGTTCCCCCGGCGGCCACACAAGCCCAGGTTCTTGGACGGCCCGATGCGAGCGGGACCTGCCGCGCCCGTCCGGCCCATCGCTCCGATACAACGTGCGCTGGTCGGCGAGCCGCTCGTAGCCCCGGGAGAACGAGTCCTAGCCTCGCAGGGTGCCCCTGGGAACCATGCTCACCGAGCTCCCTCTCGCGTGGGACAGCGATTCCCGACTCGTCGACCCAGAGATCCTCCGGTCGGCCGACGCCTTTCACCACAGGGCGACGGGGTCGATCGTCGCCTGTTACATGATCCGCGGCGCGTGGAGCGACACGGCGCTGACGGAGCTGCATGGCTGCTTCGCCAACGTACTGCCCGGTCGGCATAGCTCGCGCATCAAGCACTACGGCGAGGTCAGGGTCGCGGTGTATCTCGGGGTCACCCGCTCCTACGACGCCACCGCCGACGATGTGCCGTGGCTTGAGCACACAGACGACCTTGATGCCGCCATGGCCTGTTCAGCCTGGGCCTTGGACCGCGGATTTGCAGCGCTGAACCGTGGACGCCCTCGGGGCATCGCCGAGCACTCCGGTCTACCCGCGCCCTGCGACAGCGTCCTCCAGCGATTCCAAGTCGCTGATGAGGCACTCGGCGACAAATGGGCGCCCGAGGGCTTCCCCTACTTGAAAGGAATGGGGAACTCGTGGACGGCCCTGCGGGAGACCGCGCCCTTCGACATCCGCCACCGGCTGCACCCTGAGCAGCCGTTGGGTCTGCGGCGCAGGGGCGGTCGGCGAGCCACGTACGGTAGCGGCGCAGTCCCGCTCGCCGCGTCACCTGCTCGGCGAGCAGGGCGTAGGTCGGCTGGATGCCCGGGGCCGGTGCGCGTCGCGGGCGAGGCGTCGCAGCTGGCGGCGGACCTGCGAAATGCTCTCCAGCGAGGCGAGCGGCCTGTTCGACCAGGTCACAGGGCGCACATCGCCTGGTCGGGTTCCCGGCCGACCTGCCAATGGGCGGGCAGGTCGGCGGTGACGGCGAGCGCGGTCCCCGTCCCGACGATGGCGACGCCGCTCGCGCGCACGGGCTCAACGGTGGCCCGACGAGAGACGCCCCGGTCAGCATCGGCGGCCGCGGACTCGCGGTCAGCAGCTCCTGGGCGAGCTCGAGGAAGGAGGTCTCGCGGGCCTGCGTGCGGTCGTCGGTGGCGCGGCCGGTCATGGCTGGGCTCTCGTGCCCGCCGCCGAGAGCTCGACGAGGTTCACATGCGCGTCATCCGCCAGCTGCTCGGCGCCAAGCTGGACGAGCCGGGTCAGCGGTTCATGAACCCGTACGACACCATCGGCACGACGAGGATCAGTGTGTCGGTCTACGACCGGCTGTGCCGCCTGGCCGTGGTTGGGCGCGGTCCCCGTTTCGGGCCTGTCGGTCTCGGTCGGCCGACATCAGCGTGGCCGTCGACAGCGTCGGGTGCTCCCGGAGCGCTCCGATGGCCATCCGTGGTGCGGAGCACTACACGGAGCCGTTGCGACGGTTCGTGTGCGTCGGAGTACCGATCCGGGTCGCGAGCACCGTCGGCGCCACCGCCGCCAGCCACTCGGCGTCGTCCTCGCACTGCCGCGGCCGTTCCACCGGGACGTCGCCCAGACCCGGCCCGCGCAACTTCAGGCGGCGGCTCCGACACAGCCGGTCGGCCACCACCGATGGATCGACGCGCTCGACGTCGACGACCGGTTCGTCCGCCCCGCCGCCAACGGACTCCCATCGGCCAGGTACGGCCAGCAGGTCCGCGACGCCATGCGCACCGAGTGGACCAACGGAGTCGAGGCCCACTTCGACGAGGGCGCGGCCGGCGCCGGCCGGTTCGCCGATGGCCGTGGCCGACACGGCGACTTCGCCGCGATCTGAGTCGGCAGGAGGGGCGCCCGACCGCCCGGACTGCGGCTGACGCGTCGTCGCCGCGGCCGGCCCCCCAGCTCACCGTCCAGGTGCCCCGGGACCGCAGCCCGGGTTCGGAGCGTCCGGCGGTGACTCCCGCGCCGGCTATCTGGACGCCCAGGCTCTCCGCGGCGCGGGTCGAGGCGAGGTCGTGCTGGTCGCGGGAACACTCCTCGGTATCGCCATCAGCACCAGCGGCCGGGTGGAGACGACCGCAGCCGCGGCCTCGAACACGAGCGCTGTCCCGTTCAACCCCCAGTCCTATGCCATGAAGGACTACCGGGGCTGGACTATGGAGGGCGCGATCAGCGACCTCGACTCGCTGGGCTTGACCATGTCGCTGGAGGACCAGTCAAGCGCCAACCAACGTGAACGCCGGCGGTGGCAGCGCTGATTGGGGTGCCCGGCGCCGGGTTCTGCAACGTGACGATGGTCAGGGCCAGAGCGCGACCTGCTGTGATCCAGGTCCGTCGATCAACCCAAGCTCCTGTTGCCCGGCGGCCGTGCGCAACTCGACCTCATGTCCCGAGACGACACCGGCCTGTTGATCACCGCGACGTCTTCAGCGGCGGTCGCATTTGCTTCCGAAATCGGTTTCGGGACGGGACCTCCGGTCCTTACGGTAACTGTCGGCGCGGGCGTTCGACCTCGGGTCTCGCGGGGATGGTGACACTTCCGCCACAAGAGCATCGAGGCCGAACTCCCGCGCCGTCTGGCACTCGCCTCTGCCGATCACTCACGGTTCGACCGTGGGATCCCTCTGGCGTCGGGAGGACCCAACCGGGGACCCCACACCGACGCGCCCGGGCCCAGCGGAACGAAACAGGCGCCGGCGTTCCTCGGCTGCGCCGCTGGCCAGCGGGCTGGCGACCATTCCTCGCGACGCGCAACGTCCGGTTGCGCATCAGTCGGGACCGGGCCTAGCCTGACCTACGCGCAACCTGTAGTTGCGCGTGGCCTGCCGAGGAGTGAGACATGGAACAGATCGTCACGACCACCGAGACGCTCGGCTTGGAAAGGCAGGTCCGCTTCGCCGCGCCGCAGCAGACGGTGTACCGGGCGCTGACCACGGCGTCGGGTATCTCGGGGTGGTGGATGCCCACCAGCGGTTGCGGGGAGCACGGCGGCGAGCTCTGGCTGGACTTCCCGCCCGGCCCCGGCGCGATGCACGTCGACCTCGCCCAACCGTCGTCACGCGTGCAGTGGACCGTGCTGCGCTGCGACTTCCTGCCCGACTGGGTCGGGACCCGCATCCGGTTCGAGCTCCGCCCCGATGGGGACAGCGGCAGCATGCTCGACTTCCGCCATGAGGGCCTGACCGACGAGCTCGACTGCTTCGAACAGTGCCTGCAGGGGTGGGACTACTACCTGGCCAGCCTGCACGACCTCGTCGACACCGGCGCCGGTCGACCGGGTGATCGACACCGCCGGTGACCGGCACGGTCCGCCACCCACTCGGGGAGCCTTCGATGGTCGCGATAGTCGAGCAGGAGATCTGGATCGACGCTCCGGTGGATGTCGTCTGGCGTACTGTCACCGAGCCCGAGCTCGTGACTCGCTGGTTCGCCGAGCAGGTCGACGTGGCGCCGACACCCGGGTCGGACGGGACCCTGACCCTCGGGCGTACCGCACCGTCCAGGACGGTCCGGGTCACCGTGCAGTCGGTCGACAGGCAAAGTTCGTTCTCCTACCGCTGGCTGCACCCCGAAGGCGCACCGGCCCGCACCGGCAACTCGGTGCTCGTCACGTTCACCCTCACCGCGGAGCACGACGGCACCCGGCTAAGGGTCGTCGAAACCGAACTGGACGCCATGGGCTGGTCCCGTGACGAGCTCGACGGCTACGTCAACGAGCACACCGCGGGTTGGGCCGCCCACCTCGGCCGGCTGCGGGGCCAACTCGTCGGGCAGCGACCGTGACCGACGCCGACGATCGACTCTGGGCGGCGGTCACCGAACCCGGCCGGCGTGGTCTCCTCGACGTCCTGCTCGCTCGCGGCGAGGCCACTCCGACCGCCCTCGCCGCGGAGCTGCCGTTCACCCGGCAAGCCGTCTCCAAGCACCTCGCGGTGCTGCTCGGAGCGGGGCTGATCACACGACAACGCGAAGGCCGGGAGGTCCGCTACGCAGTCGAGCCCGATCGCCTCCACGACGCCACCCAGGCGATGATCACCGCGGCGAACCGGTGGGATGCGCGCCTGAACGCGATCAAGGGTCTCGCCGAGTCTCTGCACCGCGCCGACCCAGGTTCCGAGCATCACCGGGCTCCACCACCGCGATGACCCGGACGGTCTGACCAGTGGCTCGCGGCGCGACCGCACTGGCGCTCGGCGCCCGCCGGACGACCATCTCGAGCTGCTTTTCCGACACCGGGCCCGAGACGGGACATGTCACTTGCGGGGAGCGCCCGGGCGACCGCGACGAACATCAGCGCCTTCGTTGGATAACGCGAACGTCGGCAATTCCGAAGACCATCGCGAGGGGCTGACCGGGCCCGTCTCGGCCGGGTCGGCGAGGCTGAGCACGGAGAGCTACGAGAGGCCGCACCCGCCTCGAGCGCCGCCGCTGGCTCCGGGCGTGCGCCGCCCTACCGTGACGTGTTGGGCGCGCGGGATCACGACGAACCCGTACCGCTGTCGCGGTTGACTCTTCCTCTCACGCCGGGGTCGTGACGTTCCGGGGCTCCCGCGGTGGCGTCACGGCAGGTAGCGCGGCGGTGGCCAGCAGGCTCGCCAGCGCCACGGCGGCGGCCGCGAGCATTCCGGCCCGCAGGGCCTGCAGCTGGGCCTCTGCGTAGCTCTCGACAACGGCGACAGCTTGATCGGGTGGCACGCCGGACGCGGTGAGCGCGGCCTCTGCTTGGGCCAGCGGGACGAAGTCCAGGCCGCCGGAGATGGCCACTCCGGTCTGGCCGGCGAGGTCGGCGGAGACGCGAGGGTCGTCGCTGATTCCTCGGGTGACGGCGGCTCCGAGGGCGGCGATGAGCACGGAACCGACAAAGGCGGTACCGAGCGATGAACCGAGGTTCTGCGCGGTGTACTGCAGCCCGCCCGCGGCACCGCGGTCGTCCTCCCCGACGCTCGACTGGGCGATGTTGCCGAGCTGGGCGGCCAACAGGCCCATCCCGATCCCGAGCAGAGCGGTGGCGCCGGCGAAACCCACGTCGTCGAGCTGCGGCTCGACGCTGGCGAGCAGCCACAGGATCGCCACGAACAGGATGCCGAACCCGAGCCGGACGGCTTGCCGGGGTGCAAGGACCCCAGCGAGCCTCGGTGCGGCGAGGGCAGTGATGAGCATGGTGGCCGAGATCGGCAACAGCCGCAGCCCGGTCTGGAAGGCGTCGAGCCCGAGCACCACCTGCAGGTAGAGCGGGATGGAGAAGAACAGTCCGAGCAGCACCAAGTTCTGGGCCAGCAGACACCACAGGGCGGCCCGCAGCGGAGGGACCGCGGTCAGCGACCATCGGATCAACGGGTCCCGCCCGACGGCCTCGCGATGGCGCACCCAGGTCCGCAGAAGGGTCAGCACCACGAGACCGGCGGCCACCACGAACAGGGTGGGCGCGAAACCGAGCAACGACAGGCTCGGATCGCGCGGGCGTAGCCAGCCCCAGGTCGTGCTCTGCAGCACACCGAGTACGACCAGCGCGATCCCGAGCGCTGACAGGGCCGCGCCGACCAGGTCGAGGCGGGGTCGTGGCCCCTCGAGTGGGGCGTCGTCGACCCATCGCAGACCCACCAGGATGAGGGCCACCAGCACGACCTCGCCGGCGAAGACCAGCCGCCAGCTCAGGTAGGTGGTCACCCAGCCGCCGAGCAGCGGCCCGACCGCGATCCCCGCCCCGGCCAAGGCGCCGACCACCCCGTAGGCCAGCGCCCGTTCACGTCCTGCGGCGTAGTTCCCACCCACCAGGGCGGCGAGCGCCGGCAGCACGAGGGCGCCCCCGAGGCCCTCGATGATCGACCAACCGAGGGTGAGCACCCCGACGGTCGGGGCGAGCGCGGTCAACAACGACCCGATCCCGTAGATGACCAGACCGGTGGCAAAGATTCGCCGTCGGCCCATCGCGTCCCCGATCGCGCCACCGGTGAGCAGGAACGCGGCCATGATCATCGTATAGACGGTGATGACGCGCTGAATGGTGGTCACGTCGGTGGCGAAGTCCGCCACCAGCTGACTGATCGACACATTCATCACCGAGGTATCGAGCACCACCAGGAACTGCGCCGCCCCGAGGGCGACCAACGGCATCCATCGCGCGGTGCCCACCGTCATCGGGCCTCGCGCCCGACGATCACCGTGACGGTGAGCGCCCCCCACATCGCGATGAGCACGACCGGACCCAGCGCCGGGATATCGACCGGGACCCGGCGCTGCAGGTCGATCGCGACCGCGGCATCGCCCGAGATGTCACGGCTCTCGGCGGTGCTGGACCTTCTCACGATGCCTCGCGCACCACCGTCATCCGATCGCGATCCGTGGGAGTACATGGGTGGTCGGTTCCTCGTCCTCGCTCGAAGGCTGCCCCGGACCGAGGTCAGGCGAAGCTCTCGCGCAGGGCGTCTTCCTGGTCGGCGGACAGGTTGGTCTGGATGAGCTCGGGCTGGAGGTCGCCGAAGGCCTCCTGGACCTTGTCTGGCACCGCGTCGAAGGTCAGCGCGAACAGCGCCGAGGTGCCCGGGGTCACCTGCTCGCGGAGTCGGCTGATGAAGTCGTCGTCGATCCCGACGTCTCCGAGTGACCCGACCGCGGCGCCCAGCGCGGCGCCCACCGCCGCGCCGAGCAGCGGGACGAAGAAGATCAGACCGAACAGCAGGCCCCAGAACATCCCGCCCGTCGCCCCAATTCCGACGAGCGGTTGGAGCTGGCGGGTCGTGGGCTTCTTCGCGCCCGGCTTCCAGGACACCGTGGCCGCGTCATGCAGCTCGATCAGCCGTTGATTTTCCAGAGACTTCAACGTGCTGACAGCGGTATCGGCGCCGTCGGACGTCGCGAACTTCCACACGGTCAACGTGGCCATCTGCCAGACATCCCTTCGACCGAGGATCATTCGCTGGCCAGTCTCGCCACGGACCGCGCGCCGTGCCTCACCTAGCGCGGGTGAGACACGCCGACGGCCCCGACGCCGGCACCATCGATGTGTGCGACATCGGGCCAACGCCCAGGGCGCCCAATTCCTCCGACCATCCGGGCGACGAGCACCGGCCGTAGCTCGTCCCCTCAGGATGAGGACGCGCTCGCTCGGGGGGCCGATCGTGAGCGCTGGGTCCCACCGGTCGTTCGCAGCTCAGAGGAGACCACGATGACCGAGCAACAAGCGCCGTCCACGTCGGCACGGTCGATCCCCTACCCCCGTGCCGCGGACGAGTCGAACCCACGCGGTCCCACCCCGGCATGAACCGGATGGGTTCGTTTCGGTGGCGTGCTGATGGCCGTGGTCGGTGGGTTCGGCGTGATCGAAGGTGTGCTGGCCCTGTTCCTGCCCACGACCTACGTGCAGGGGAACGGGGTGGTGGTTGCATTGACCTTCATCGGCTGGGGCTGGCTGCACATCGTGCTCGGGGCGCTCGTGCTCATCGTGGGCCTGAGTCTGCTGCGCGGCGACGTGCCGGGCTGGGCGCGCGGCACCGCGATCGTGCTCGTGGCGCTCAACGCGATCGTGCAGCTGGCGTGGCTGCCCGCCTACCCGGTCTGGTCCATCCTGATGATCGTGCTGGACGTGCTGATCATTGGGGCACTCCTCGCGACCGGGGACCGGGCCGCCTGGTCGGGGTGACGCTCGGCGTCTCGACGTGGCGATCGCCCAGCCCCATCGGGCTCTTGGCGGCGGGTGTGTCGGGACCGGTCGCGGGTGGTGCTGACCATGCCGCCGAGCGGGATCACCACCACCCGGGCGCTGCCTGCCGCCGCGGCCAACGATCGGTTCGATCCCGTCGAGCGGGCCGAGATCGTCGCCGCGGCCGGCTGGGCGGTGCGGGCGGTCCAAGAGGACGTCCTCGAGCGGGCTCGGGGACGCCCGCTCGCCGCGCCTCGGTGGGCGGACGCGGACGTCACCGAGCCGTTGCCCACGACCCCGGGCGAGCTCCACGCTCGGGCGAGGTCCGCCGAGCCGAGCCGGGCCGGGCCGGGTGCTGAAGGTTGGTCTGGCGCCGTTCGAGTCGTGATCCTCCCCGGGACCGCTGTGCCGGGGGCGAGCGCCCAGGATCTTGGGCCTGCGAGTCGGGCTCGGTTCCGATCTCGGGTATGCCGTCCCCCGGGCACCCTGCTCGGAGGCGGATGGACTCCTTCGGGCGCTTGTGGTGTCGCGTCAGGTGAAGACCCGTCGACGCGGAGCTGCGAAAACGTGCAGCCCGAAGTTGGTCGACAGGTCGCGGCAAATGTTGACGCCGCGGACGGAGTTGCCGTGGGCGTCGAGCCCGGGCGAGTAGACCGCGATGCCGATCCGTTCGGGGATGGCGGCCACGATGCCGCCGCTGACGCCGCTCTTGGCCGGGATGCCGACGTCGTAGAACCATTGGCCGGCGGCGTCATACATTCCACAGGTGGTCATGACGCTGGTGACGTCGCGGGCGTGCTCGGACGGCATCGCCGGGTTCCCGGTCAATGGATTCGTGCCTCCGTTCGCCAGCGTCGCGCCCATCACCGCGAGCTCATCGGTCGTCACCATGACCGAACAGACCGACAGGTAGACCAGGATGTTGTCCTCGATGTTGCCGTGGAGCATTCCCAGCGAGCGCATCAGGTAGCTGGTGGCAAGGTTGCGGTCGTTGACCTTGAGTTGTTGGTCGAGGGTCTCGGCGTCGACGTGCAGTTCGGTGTTGCCGGAGAACAGGCGGAGCCGTTCGAGCAGGCGTCCGACCTTCTCCTCCGGGGTGCGTCCGCGGATCAGGCTGGTCGCGACCAGAGCCCCCGCGTTGACCATCGGATTGTGCGGGCGGTTGCGCTCCTCGTCGAAGCTGATCGAGTTGTAGGGGTCACCGGAGGGCTCGACACCGACGTGATCGAGGGTGGCCTCCCGTCCGTTGTCCTCGAGGGCGAGGGCGTAGGTGAAGACCTTGGAGATCGAGTGCAGCGGGAACCGCTGCTCGCAGTCGCCGACCGAGACACGCACGCCCGAGACGTGCACACCGGAGAGACCGAAAAGGTCGGTCCACGATTCAGCCTCGGGTGGGTAGAACGAAACGATCTGCTCGACCGGCAGCCCCGCGTGGCGCCGGTGCAGCTCGTGGATGCGGGCGCGCACCGCCGCCGGGTCGACGTTCTCGGCCCAGGGCTCGGGCGAGGGCGGGCCGGTGCCCGGGCCCGTCGGTGATGGGGTCGTGGACACTCCGCCGCCTCACGGTGCTCGTCACGCCGGGGACCGGCCCTCGAGGTCGTGCCACCCCTCCGCGAGCATCGGCTCCGGGTCGCTCGTCAGACTCCCCTCGGCCGCGGCTGCCCGCCTCATCCGTCGCGGATGAGCCGGGCGGGCCGAGGCGCTGCGGCGAACTGGTCAGGTCTATCTCGGACCAGCGGACCAGCGGATGCCGACGCGGACGGCGTCGCGCGCCTGCCCCTGGCGTCCCACCGATGCGGCCGTTCCCACCCGGCACGCGGAAACGTGGCGAGCATCAGGGGTGCACCGAGCGACCGCCCGGATCCCCGGGCTCGCCAGGGCGCTCACGTCTTGCCGGCGAGCTCCGCAGAGATTCGGTCGCGCAGCCGATGGCGCTGGATCTTGGTGGCCGACAGAGGCCACTCGAGCTCGGCGCCCTCTCACGGTTGATCGACCGGCCATCGCCGAGGCCTTCGCTGGCACCGCACCCGGGGCCACCACGACGAGGCCTTCGCGGCCTCGCCGACGCCAGGGGATACGGCTTCGGGCGGGTACGCGAACAGCATCACCTCGTGCCTCGCCGGCCAACGGCGACCCCGAGGAACTGCCCGGCTCCACCCGATGTCGCAATTCGGGCCATCAACTCGACGGGACACCGCTCGTAGGGTCGGCCGACATCGGCCTGATGTCTCGGAACCTGCGTCGGGCGGCTGGTGCCCGCTGGTAAGGAGGTAATCGCGCATGTGTGAGCAGCCGAGCTATTACGCCGTTCCCGGCGGCGACCAGCGGTGACTGGTCCCGAGGGCGCTGGTCAACCGCGGCGACCCGACCTCGAAGCCGCCGCCGACAGCACCATCCCGGCCGAGCACGCCCACCGGGCCGCCCTGGTCGTCGCCGCCAACGCCACCGGCCCGGACGATGCCCGGGACCTGCTGGACATACTCGGATTGCTCGATCGGGCCCGACCGGTGCTGGACACCGCGACGGCCGCCGAGGCGGTGGGGATTACTGAGACCGCACTGATCTGGTTCGCGCTGGCGGACATCGCTACCCCTGCCCGCACCGATCCGAACCGCACGCGATGGTGGAACGTGGTCGACCTGCACCGCCAGATCGACGCCTATCGGACCAAGGAGAACCAGGGCGAACAGCCGGTTTTCGGTGGCCAGCCCCGGCCCGTTGACTAACCTGCGAGGCCCTGCTGTGTCCGACGACACAGGCGCTGCCCTGGGGCGGGCTCCTGCTCCCGGGACTGGGGGTGGACGGGCCGGCGTCCGCGGCGATCACCCCTCGAACGCGTCGACTCCGGTTTCCCCAGCCGGGTCCGCAGTGGCTCAGGTCGAGGTCGGCGAGCAGGCCTGGGCGGCTGGGTTCCCACCCGAGCAGGTCTTGTGCTGCTTGACCGCCTCGGCCGGTACTCACCTGTCGGAGGCCCAGTAGTGGCTCAGGTCGAGATCGGCGAGCAGGCCTGGGCGGCTGGGTTCCCACCCGAGCAGGTCACGGGTGATCGCCGCGGACGCCGGCCCGTCCACCCCCCAGAAGCCGCCGAGCCAGCCGAGGTACTCGCGGGCGTCGTCCGGGGCGACGGAGACGGCTGGGATCCCGAGGTGGGCGGCGAGGACCTCGGCGACGCCGCGGATCGCGACGCCCTCCTCCCCCACCGCGTGCAGTACCGTCCCGGCCGGCGCCGACTCCAGCGCGAGGCGGAAGACCCGGGCGGCGTCGTCACGGTGGACCGACGGCCAGCGGTTGAGGCCCTCGCCGACGTAGGCCACGGCACCCTTCTCCCGGGCGAACCGGATGGCGGTGGGAAGGAATCCGTTGTCGCCGTCGCCGTGGGTGGCCGGCGGGAGGCGCACCACCGAGGACCGCACGCCCCGCTCGGCGAGGGCGAGCGTCGACGTGGCGTTGGCGATCCGACCGCCACCACCGCTGATCGGCCCGCTGCGGTCCCCGGCCAGGCCGTCGCGTTCGGTGGCGACGACGCCGGGCGCCAGCCCCAGCACACCGAGGATTCCCGAGGCGATGACGAACGGCTTGCCGGTCCCGGCCAGGGCCTCGCCGAACGCTTCGATGGCCGCCCGGTCGGCGGCGCTCGCCCCGGCGTAGTCGCCGCTGAACGCGATGTCGTGCTTGAACGCGAGGTGGACGACACCGTCGGCCTCCTGCGCCGCGGCCCGCAGGCCGTCGAGGTCGTCGAGCGACCCGGACCGGACCGGTGCTCCCGCGGCGCGCACGGCGTCGGCCGAGGACTCTGACCGGGCGAGGCCGGTGACGGTGTGGCCGGCGCCGAGCAGATCGGGCACGAGCCCACGACCCACCCAGCCCGACGCTCCCGTGACGAACACGTGCATGAGAAGCCTCCCTAATTCGTTGTACACTCGTACCACTAACCTGGGAGGAGAACCAGCGATGGCGGCGGGACGCCCCATCGACCACCGGCGGCGGGCCGAGCTGCTCGACGCCGTGGTCGATTACACGGTCGAGTACGGCTTCTCCGAGGTCTCGTGGCGTCCACTCGCTGCCGGCCTCGGGGTCTCGCCGAACACGCTCGTGCACCGCTTCGGCTCCAAGGAGCAGATGCTCGAGGCGGTCCTCGGACGGCTGCGCGAGCGCATCCTCACCGACACCGACGACCTGCTCGGCGAGCGGCCCGGCCTGGCCGCCGCGGCGCGCGCCGCGTGGAACCGCACCTCGGCTCCGCAGCGGGCCGCGGAGTTCGGGCTGTTCTTCGCCGTCTACGGGCGGGCGCTGCAGGCCCCGGAGCAGTTCGGGGCGTTCCTGGACCGGGTCGTCGCCGACTGGTTGCGCTCCTTGGTCGACGCCCAGGGACCCGACGTCGACCCGGCCACCGCCACCCGCCGGGCGACCCTGGTGATCGCGACCCTGCGCGGGCTGCTGCTCGACCTGCTCGCCACCGGCGACCGGGAACGAGTCCAGGACGCTGCGGAGGCGTTCCTGGCCTCTCTCCCGGGGCAGGATCGACCGGCCTGAGCGGTCGGGACATCTGATCTTTCAACCAGGTCCCGACGGGGCCGGAGCAGTCGAAACCCCCGCCGCACCTGGCCTGACGGCAGGCTCGAGGCCGAAGATGGCGGGCGTGTTCGGGCCTGTGGTGAACGTGTTCCTGTTCGTGGACGATCTCGAGACTGCGACGGCGTGGTACGCCGCGCGACTGGGCCGGCAACCGGTAGCGACGCAAGACCAACTGGCCATGTTCGAGCTCGGTGAGCGTTCAGCGCCGGCGCGGCTGACGGTGCACCGCTCGGACGAGTACAACGAACCCGGTCTTCAGGGAACGGTGGCCTACTGGGACGTCGAGGATGTCGACGCGTTTGTGGCCGAATGGACCAGGAACGGGGCGGTAGCGCACCGGGGACCGAAGACGGTGTTCACCGGAGAGCGGCTGTGTCAGTTGCGTGACCCGTTCGGGAATCTGATCGGGATTCGCCAGGCGCCAGTCTGAACCTCGCGTCCCGCGGTGGACCTCGTTGGCCGCGACGGCGGTGCGCGCGGGCGGGGCCTCCGGGGTGGCCACGCCGTGCACCGCGATCGCCGCGAGCTGGCCGGCGACCTGTTCGGGTGAGGAGGGCATCGGCGGAGCGCCACGGCGGCCCTACCAGCTACCTCCCCGAGACCTCGGAGGAGGCGATTGGCCCGCCGCTCCGCCATTGGGGTCCGGCGAGCAGAGCGAGGCCTGGACCTCGTGATTCGCCGTCGCGGAGTGCAGGCTCGCGACGCCCGCCGACGTCATTCGCCAGCTCATCAGCGCCCCGGCCATTCGCCTGGTCGACATCGACGGGTGGCCCTGCCCGGGCGATGCGCTGAACGCTTCCGCTCTCAGCGTCCGGCGACCCGACGCAGCAACCGCGCGGCGGCCGCGATCTCGTCGTCGGCGACCTCGTGGCCGCGGCCGGGTTGCACCCGCAGCTCGGCCTCCGCCCCGTGGCTGCGTAGCACGTCGGCCAGCGCCTGCGTGGCGGACAGCGGCACCCAGACGTCGGCCTCTGCGTTGGTGACCAGGACGGGGAGGCCCGCGAGCGGCGCCGGGCCGGGCGGAGCGGGCCACGGCGTGCCCGCGGGGCCGAACGCGGCGCCGGTCCAGATGAGCGCACCCGCCCAGTGCCGCCGCCCGCGCAGGAGCTGGTCAGCGACCAGGCAGGCCCCCTGGGAGAACCCGGCGAGCACCACCGGTGTGCCACGGCCGGGGGCCAGCACCTCGGTGAGCCGGTCGATGATCTCGTCGGCGCGCTCCCGCTCGGCCGCGGTGTGGTCGAGGGGATCGTGGACGCGACCGGAGTACCAGGACCGACCCGGTGCCGCGGGCGCGGCCCACGTGATCCGCACCCCGGAGAGATGGTGGGTGAGGCGGTCGAGCACGTGGTCGTACATCCACGTCGGGTCCTGGTCGCGGCCGTGCAGCAGCACCACCGTGAGGACCCCGCTCCCGACCGGCTCACCCCGGACCTCGACCACCACCCCGGCGGCGTGCAGGGCTGTGGTCACCCGGCACCATTCCCGAGCGCCGCGCGACGGTAGGCCACGGGTGTCCGGCCGGTGGCATGCTTGACCAGCTGTCCGAAGCGGGTCGCGTTCGGCAGCCCCCGACGTTGGGCGATCGCGGAGACCGGCTCGGCGGCATATGCCGGATCCGCGAGGTCGGCCAGGCAGCGCTGGATCCGGCGCTGCCGGATGGTCCCGGCGACGGTGCGGCCGTCCTCGGCGAGCAGGGCGTGCAGATGACGGGGCGAGACGAACATCGCCGCCGCGATCGAACTCGGCGACAGCGTCGGGTCGGCCAGCTGCTCGTCGATGTAGCGGTCGATCCGGGTCCGCAGCTCCTCGTGCGGATCCCGGCGCTCCAGCAGCCCGCGTCGGGAGAGCTCGTCGTCGAACAGCGTGCGGACCAGCTCCGTGGCGTGCCGCGCGGTCGCCAGCACGGACTCGGGTCGCGACGCGACATCCGACTGCTCGAGCGTCTCGTGCAGCCCGGTGAGCAGCCCGGCGACGGCGGGGGTGAGCCCGTGAGCGCCGTCGAGCGTTGTCGCGGTGAGCTCGCCGGCCCTGCCGTAGCCGCGCAGATCCGCCGTGCCCGGTCCCGTCGTCGGGAAGCGGAAGCACAGGCTGCGGTACCCCTCGCCGCTGACGATCTCGACGGGGCGACCGGAGTCGTAGAACACCATGTCACCGGGACCGACGCGGCCGACCCGGTCGTCCTGCCGGAACTCGGCGGTACCCGCGAGCTGGAGCGAGAGCAGGTACTCGCCAGGCCCGTCGCCGAGGTGCTCGGGCGCGCGGACCGCGCGGTGCGGATGCGAGGTCATCGCGATGAGCGAGGTCTCGCCGAGCCGGTGGCGGCTCACACTGCCGCGGAAGCGTTCGGGCCGCGAGCACTCGACGTCGAACCGCAGCAGCGCCCCTGTCACGGCGCCCTGCCAGGCGTCCAGGTCCTGGACCTCGTCGTCCACCGGGGCACCTCCCACCGGCCGGCCCCGCCCGAGGAGTGCAGCGGACGGAGAGGTCCCTGCACTGTAACGAGAGCCGCGAGACGTGGGCCACACCTAGCGTCACGGGCGATTCCGACGAGGAGGTGTCGCGGTGTCCCACATCCGCGGTTCCCACCACATCACGCTCTCGGTGGGCGGTGCGCAGGAGGACGTCGACTTCCACGTCGGCGTCCTGGGGATGCGCTTCATCAAGCGCACGGTGCTGTTCGACGGCTCGCTACCGATCTATCACCTGTATTACTCGAACGCGGCCGGCGACCCGTCGGCGGTACTCACCACGTTCCCGTGGCGCCAGGCGGGCCTCGTCGGGCGCCGCGGCACCAACCAGGCCCGTGAGGTGCTGCTCTCGGTCTCCGCGGACTCGCTGGACTTCTGGTCGCGGCGTCTGGCCGACCATGACGTCGAGGTGACCGACGCCGAGGTGTTCGACCGCCGACGACTGCTCTTCCGCCACCCCTGCGGCATCGAGTACGCACTGGTCGCGAACGACGGAGACCCGCGGCGGGGCTTCGCCGGCGCCGGCGTCCCGCCCGAGCACGCGATCCACGGCATCCACGGCGTCGGGGTGCACGTCGCGACCCCGGAACGGATGGTCGAGTTCGCCGAGGAGGTCTTCCACTCCCAGGGCACGGTGACCGAGGACGGCGATCGCGCCGGGTTCCAGGTCGGGAAGGAGCCGCTGGGCAACCACGTGGAGCTCGTCGCCGACACCACCGACGACCAGGGCACCTGGCGCTACGGCGCGGGGACCTTCCACCACGTGGCCTGGAACCTGGAGACCCTGCAGAACCAGGACGAGCTCAAGTTCGAGATCGAGGGCAACGGTTATACCGACATCTCCGAGCTCAAGGACCGCAAGTACTTCAAGTCGGTCTACGTGCGCACCCCGGCCGGCGCGCTGTTCGAGCTGGCCGTGACGCACCAGGAGGGTGGCTGGACCTGCGACGAGTCGCCGCACGAGCTCGGGCAGCGCTTCCAGCTGCCCGAGCAGTTCGAGCACCGCCGCGACGAGATCTTCTCCAGGCTCGAGCCGATCGAGGCCCCGTCGTGACGGCGGTGGCGTCCCGGTTCTGGGAGTCGGTGGTCCCGACGACGACCCGGCGCGGGCACTTCTGGGTGCCGGGCGAGCGGGTGGTCGGTGACGACGGCGCGATCCGCGCGAAGGGCCCGATGTTCGTCGCGTGGGAGGCGCCGGCCGAGGAGACCGACCGGCCGCCGGTGGTGCTCGTGCACGGCGGCGGCGGGCAGGGCACGGACTGGTTGGGCACGCCCGACGGTCGGCCAGGCTGGGCCGCGGGATACGTCACGGCCGGCTACCCGACCTTCGTCGTCGACCGCCCCGGCCACGGCCGCTCTCCCGCCCACCCCGACGTCGTCGGGACCCTCGGCCCCCAGTTCGACTACGGCACCGGGCAGGCGCTGTTCTTCCCGGACCGGCCCGACCACACCCGCTGGCCGCTGGATCCCGACGACGAAGCCGCGACCGACCGCTGGATCGCGCCGCTGGGGGCACTCCCGGTCGACCTGGCCGAGTCGCAGCGGATGGACGCCGACCGGCTGGCCGCGCTGCTCGACCTGCTCGGACCCGCCGTCGTCGTCACCCACTCCGCCGGCGGTCCGAGCGGGTGGCTGCTGGCCGATCGGCGGCCCGCCCTGGTGCGGGCGCTCGTGGCGATCGAGCCCATCGGCCCGGCGTTCGCGACCTTCCCCGGGATCGGCACGCTCGACTGGGGCCTGACCGCGGCGCCACTGACCTACGACCCGCCGCGGGCGAGCGCCGCCGACGCCCGTGCGGCCGACCCGGCGACGTTGCGCGTCCCGGCACTCGTCGACCTCCCGGTCGCCCTGGTCACCGGGGGCGCGTCGATGTTCGCCGACTTCGCCGACGACGTCGCGGCCTGGCTTGCGGTCGGGGGCGCAGCGGTCGAGCGCGTCCATCTGCCCGATCACGGCGTCACCGGCAACGGCCACGCCCTGACCTACGAGACCAATTCCGAAGAGACGCTCGCCGTCGTGCTGCGCTGGATCGACGCGCGGGCCGCGGCGGCGCGGGAGGCATGATGACCGACCAGGCGACCCGACCCGGCACGGACCAGGCGGCGGGCGCGCTGCGCGACGGCCGTCACGCCGCCGACGGAGTCGAGAAGATGATGGCCCGCCTCGAGCGGCTCGACCCGCTGCTGCGCACCGAGGCCGAGGACTCCGAGGCGGCCGGCCGGCTCAGCCCACGCATCGAGGAGGCCCTACACGACATCGGGGTCTGGACCATCGGAATGCCTCTCGAGCTCGGCGGCAGCGAGTTCACCCCCCGCCAGCAGATCACGGCGATCGAAACCCTCGCCCGCGCGGACGCCTCCACGGCGTGGGTGGCCATGGCCGTCGAGATGATCACCGGGGCGACGGCGGCCTACCTGGGCGAGTCCGCCTGGCGGTCGCTGACCGCGCCCTACGACGGCGAGGTGCGCGCGGCCGGGCAGGGCACGAGGCCCGGTCGGGCGGTCGCCGTCGAGGACGGCTACCGCGTCTCCGGCTCCTGGCAGTTTGCCTCTGGGCTCCATCACGCTACGCACGTGCACACCGCCGCCCTCGTCGAACAGACCGGCGAGATGCTGGTGTTCACGCTGCCCAAACAGCAGGCGACGCTGGTGGACAACTGGGACGTCATGGGGCTGCGCGCCACCGGCAGCATCGACTACCACCTCGACGACGTGTTCGTGCCCGCCGAGTACGTCTACCCCGGCGCGACGACACAGCCGCGTCTCGGCGGCGCGCTCTATCGACTCGGCGTCGCCAACCTCGCTGGGATCGGGCACACCGGGTGGGCCCTCGGGGTGGCGCGGCGCCTGCTCGACGAGATGCAAGCCATCGTCGCAGCCAAGACCGGCAGCCCCGGCGCAGGCGTCGACACCGCTGAGTTCCACGCCGACTACGCCCGCGCCGAGGCGTCGCTGCGCTCGGCGCGGGCCTGGAACATGGAAGTCTGGGCCGACAACGAGGCGATGCTCGACCGCGGCGAGACCCTCTCGATCGACCAGGAGACCCTCACCCGGCTCGCGCTGAACACCGCCACCTGGACCGCGCACGACATCGGGCAGACCGTCTACCGCTGGGCCGGCACCGCCGCGCTGCGCGAGGGCCCGCTCAACCGGGTGTTCCGGGACCTGCACGGCGGCACCCAGCACGTCACCTCCGGCCCGGGAGTGCTGCATGGGTGCGGGCGCCGGCTGGCGGGGCTGGCGCCGGACGCGCAGTGGGTGTTTCTGAGCCTCGTCGGGTGAGGGGAGCAGCCCGGTGGAGGCCACCTTGCGCCCCGCCGGCTCGTTCGGGGAACGGGTCGAGCGCAACGTGGCGGTCTTCCTCACGGGGAGCGCGCCGGGGTCTGTCCAGGTCCTTCGGAGGTGCTCAGCGCTCCGGCTCCGGGAGCATCGCATCACGGTCCTGGCGCGGAAACCAGCGCGGCCGATGCAGGTGGCGGGGCCGGTGCCGAGACGGACGGTCCTCGAGCAGCAGGTCGTCGAATGTCATCTGACCACTGGGCGCTCCAGGCCGGGCGCGGGAGGCAGGCGGGAGTTTCGGGGGCCGGTCAGCCAGGAAGCCGACCGCCACTGTTTGGAACGACTTGCGGCGTTGGCTGGCAGCGTAGGCCCGATAGGCACGTTGATCGCCCTTGGTGACAGCGCGGTCGCCCGGGGCGACGACGGCCAGCAGACTGCGCGGGGCGAGCCCGAGCACGCGCACCGCGTTGATCTGTGCTCCTACTAGCGCGATCGTGGCGCCGAGGTAGAGCCAGAGCAGCAGCCCGAGCACGATGCCGAACAGTCCGTAGCTCGCGCTGGACCCCTGCAGCTCGTGTCCGATCAGGTAGGTGCCGGTCAGCTGCAGTGCTTGCCAGGCCAAGGCTGCGGCGAGCGCGCCGGGCGCGAGTTGACGCCAGCTCAGAGGTCGCGGTGTCAGTAGGCGGTAGCCCACGAGGAAGGTTCCGACGTTGATCGCTGTCGCGACGACAACCGGCACCAACCGCGCGACGAGACCGCTGGCCCACTCCGGTAGAGAATCGCCCACCGCTGTAGTGAGCCCCGAGAGCGCGGTCGTGAGCAGCACGCCGCCGCCGACGACGAGCAACATCGTCAGACCCCGGCTGTAGGCGGATGGCAGCGCGGGTCGTTCGGCGACCGGGATCGCCCAGATCTGGCACATGGTGGTCACCGCGGCCTGGGTTACGCCGAGCCCGCCGTAGACACTCACTGCAATGCCCGCGATCAGAGCCCATAGGCTGCCGTGCAGGGCGTGGACGTTCGCGCCGATCTCCTGACCGATGACCGGGAAGTTGCGCAGGGCCGAGGTCAGCACGGCCTGCTGAGCGGCGGGATCGCCCGCCAGGATGTAGCCGAGAATAGTGACCGCAAGCAGCAAGAGGGGGAACAGCGAGACGAAGCCGTAGTAGGTCAGCAGGGCGGCTTGATAGCTGCCGAGATCGTCGATGAACTTGTAGAGGACCGCGAGCGGGAAGCCGGCCCAGCGGTGTTCGCGCTGAAAGCGATCGACCCGCCCTGAAACCGCCACGTAGAAGACGTTCCCCCGAGTACATCCAGGCAACCCCCACGGGAACGTCTCGGTCACGCTCGCGAGCGTCACGACGTGCGCACTTGAGCGAATCTGACCAGACGGCCACCCGTGGACCGACCCGGTCGAGCTTCCGCGCTGCCAGACCCCGTTGCCCCCGGGTCAGGGACCTCGGCGAGCGGGCGGCCACACCCGCCCAGTTCCGTGGTGGGCATCATCGATGCGGCCAGCCCGATCGCGCCTCGTCGGGTCAGGCATACCGATCGGGCGCGGCAGCGATCGGGCGCAGGTTACGTGCCCGCTCCCGCCAGTCCCGGCAGCTGCAGGTTCTGCGCCTCGCCTTGCTGCTCGAGCGGCACAGGTAGGCTCCGACCGTGTCGCAACCGCCGGACTTCGAGGCACGGCTGGCCGCTCTGGAAGCGCGCATGGTTGAGGTTGCCGCGGACGCCGCTGCAGCCCGTCATCTAGCTGCCGCCCGCGATCGCGACCTGGCCGACGTCGGGATCAAGGTTGACGCCAACCGCTCTGCGATCAACGCGCTCGGGGAGCAGGTCGCATCGGGCTTCACCGAAGTACGCGGCAAGCTGGACGCCACTGCGGCCGGGCAAGTCCAGATCGCTGAGCTGCTCACTCGGCTGATCGAGGGCCGAAGTAATGAGTAGTAGCAGCACGAGAAGGCCATCCTGCGTCGGTTGAGCCAGGCAGCACGTGGCACCCTCGTCGCCGTAACACCGTGATAGCCGGCATCATCAACGGCCCTGCGCTAGCCGTGCGTAATGCATGCGCCGCTCGAAAGACCTACTCGTCGTCGAAGCGCGGAGCCCACGGCGTCGCTTCGTCTCGCAACGCCCGAGCACCTCGCGCTGCCGATCCTCTCGACGTGCTCCCGTCATCGTCGCAGTCGGACGTCAAGAAGGCTGCGACGTGCGCGTCGAGATCGTGGGCGTTAGCGATTCGTATGCACCGCTGCAACGTGGCCTCCAAGAACTCGCGCACCTCGCCGCGCCGGACTTCTGAACGTATGGCCACCTCGAGGAGCTCGTTCCGACAGCAAAGGAGTCGCAAAATCTGCAGTTCAAGCATTTCGATCTCATGGGCGACCTCGTGGCGCATAGACGGGCGCCCCGTACCTCGCCTCAATCCCCCGACTGACACATACCAAGAAGTACGCGTCAGATTGAAACACGTTCGGCCCCGGAACACGGAGCGGCAGTATCACGCCATGTCCAAAGCTGCGCCATGTGGATGTCTGTGACGCTATTCGGATACACGTCACCGGGACGACAGTGTCCGTCGACCCCGCCGATCTCGGTGTCCCGGGCAGCCTCGCCGCCGGGCTACTCGCCACAACCCTTCCGCTCTCGCTGCTACTCGACATCCAAGCCAGCTTCTTCCTCATCGCTGCGATGATCGCCGCTCGAGCCCGCCCGGCGCCCCGAGGCGATGCGATAGCGGCAGCCAGCACGTCGCGCGGACGTTCTACCGGCCGGCTCCGGGCCGTCAGGTGTGGATCGCAGGACCCCGCGAGCTCCGCCGGAACCAGGGCCGGCGTGCAGGACTTCCTCGCCCGGCCCCTCGGGTCATGCCGAAGCACTCACCGACCGACAGTCCGCCCGTCTGAGGGGTTGGCGCTGGCACCGCCGACCCGATCAGCGGAGCGGCGCCTCCGGTCGCGGTGCCCGCCGGCGCGTGGTTCGCTCGCTTGGGCCTTGAGCGATCCGCTTCACATCCGATGCCGACCGGTCGGAGGCTCATCACGGCCGCGCTGACCTCCGGGCGCGCGTCCGGGGGCCGGTCTGGGGGGCCGATGACAATGTCGCAGCAGGGCACCACCGAGCAGCGCAGTCTGGCCCATTGGGCCGAGCCACGACGGGCCGGCATGGAGGCGTTCTACGCCCTGGCCATCGAGGACTACCGGGAGATGGTGGCCGCGCGGGAATGGGCCGCCGATCTGCGCGGACACGCCGATCACGGTCGTGTCCGGGTCCTCGACGTGGCCTGTGGGAGCGGGAAATTTCCGGCCGAGCTGGTGCGTCAGGGTCTCGCCGGCGCCGTCGGTGACTTGCGGGTCGAGCTCGATCTGCTCGACCCGTCCCCGTTCTCGATCCGCGAGGCCCGCTCGGTGCTGCGCCCGCCGTTGGTCGCGGCCGCCGAGCACGAGGTTCGACTACAGGACCTGCCCGCCGCCGTCGGCGGGTTCGACGCCGCCTGGGCCACCCACGCGCTGTACGCGGCGCCCCCCGATCAGATCGGCGCCGGGGTCGCCCGCATGCACGCCGCGCTGCGTCCGGGCGGGTTCGGGGCGATCGTGCACGCCACGACCGCCTCCCACTATCTGCGCTTCGCCGAGGCCTTCGCCGCCACGTTCGCCCCTGATGCCGTGCCGTTCACGAGCGCCGATCAGGTCACCGATGCGCTGACCGCCGCGGGCGCCGCCCCACGCGCCACGACGATCCGCTATCAGGTCGGCAACGGCGAACGGGCCGTGGTCGAGGGCTTCCTGCAGCGCTGCGTCTTCGACGACTCGGTGTCGCTGGACCGCATGGAGACCGTGGGACCGGTCGGTGACTACCTCGCCGAGTGCCGGGTCAGTGGTGACTACCGCTTCGACCAGGAGGTCGACGTGATCACCTGGGAGGTGCCCGCATGAGCCCGAACCCGTACCTCAGCGCGGCCACCGAGGCCGGGGAAGCCGATGACGTCGGACCTGCCTGGGACGGCGACAACGACCAATGGTGGGACTGGTACATGTCCCTGGCCGACGACGGCGGCCCGGCTGGGGATCTCGTCGCGCTCGCCGCCCTCGATCTCGGTTACCTACCCGACGACGACACGATCGTCGCCGAGCTGGCCGAGCCCTACGACCTGCCGCCCCGGGCCGTGGAGACCTTCGCCGAGGACGGGTTCATCGTCCTGCCCGACGTGGTCTCCCCCGGCGCCGCCGAGGTCCTGCGCCGCCGCCTGGGCGGCCTGCTCGCCGACGCGAAGGGATCCGCGCTGCGCGCCCGCGAGATGATCTGGCGCGAGGACCCACTCGTCCGCGCCGCCGTCCTCTCCCCCCGCATCGCCCGAATCTGCGCGGCCTTGCTCGAGGTCGAGGCACTGCGGCTCTATCACGACAGCGCCCTGTGCAAGGAACCCGGCGCTGGGCGCACCCCCTGGCACCACGACGCGCACCATTTCCCGCTTGATTCCCACGACGTCATCTCCACCTGGATGCCGCTGCAACCGGTACCCGCAGCCATGGGACCGCTGTCCTTCGCCCGCGGCATGGACACCTGGCGGCTACTGGCCGACCTCGCGTTCGACAAGGTCGGAACGTCCTACGACCGTCGGGTCGCCCAGACGCTGCGTGAGGCGGGCGCGGTGATCCACGACCAGCCGTTCGCGCTGGGCGACGTCAGCTTCCACTCCACATTGTGCTTCCACACCGCGGGCGCCAACCGCACCACCCAGCCGCGCATGGTGCTCGGCGCGACCTATTTCGCCGACGGCGCACGCGTCGTCGAGCACCCCACGATGGTCAGCGGCGACTGGCAGGTGTTCATCCCGCGCACCGCCCCCGGCGAGCCCGCTGCAAGCCCGAACAACCCGCTGGTGACCGGGCTTGCAGCGCCGTGGCAAACCGAATGATCTCTCCCCACCCCGTAGCAGACGCCTCCTGCGTACTCCGCCGGAAATTCTCGGCGCCGCTGCCCGCGGCCGCCCGAGGGGAAGTTCTTGATGCCAGCGCGCTGATGGCCTGGACACTCTGCTCGCTGGCGATGGCCACGTGGGCTGAGGTCGCGTTCGGGCAGGGCCTGACGCTGCTGGTTCCCTCCCTCGCCCGCGACGAGGTGCTACTGGCGCGCCCGGAGCAGTCCGACCTGGTGGACGTGTGCTGCTCTCCCGCCCTCCGTCATCGTCCTCCAGAGCGCGAGTGAGGAGCAGCGTGACCGGGTCCGGTCGTGACGGTGCCTTCGACCCGCTGGCCTCCTGGGTCGCAGCGCTGTGCCGGGGGCGGTGTTGGCCGGCGCTGCGCAGCGATCCTGTCCGATCGGACCGCGTCGGACCCTCCGTCGAGATCGACCGTCTCTAGATTGCGTTCCCTTGCGCCCCCAGGCGTGGACCCACGGTGGCTCGACGACCCGCGAGAGGCGGGGCCGTCACCGGTGATCCATCGGCCGGCTGAACCGACTGCGACGGAGCGCGCCCCGATCAGTGCGTCCCGGGGCCGGGCGGGCTGCGGGTACCCGAACACCGTCGACACCGAGTTCCCTTCCCCCACTGCTGGCTCGAGTCTCTCGACGGAGCCGTTACCGCATTCCGACGCGGCCGCCGCCTACCGGTATGGGTCGCCGTCGCCGGCGCCGTGCTGTTAGGGGCGCACACCCTGACGGCCCGCTGCAGCAGCCTGACCGGGGCTGCGTAGGCCGCCGCCCCGCCGTTCTACCTGTTCGTGCTCGCGCTGGGCATCGTCGTCGCCGCAGTCGGCCATCCGATCATGGTTCTGCGACGAGACGGTGGTGGGCGACGCGGCTCTGCCATTGCTTGATACGCCGCAGATAGGGCGCGAGATCCATCTGGGCCACGCCGGGCAGGGCGCCGATCTGCTCGCTGACGTAGCGGAACAGGTCGTCGGAGCTCCGGCAGGTGACCACGGCGAACAGATTCGCCGATCCCGTGGTGGCGGCAACGAAGCCGGTTTCGCGGTGGGTCGCGAGGGCTTCACCGACCTCGACGATCCGTCCGGGAGCGACCGTGAGGTACATGATCGCCGTGGCGCTGTAGCCGAAGGCTTCGGGCAGGAAGTCCGTGGCCACGTGCAGCAGTCCGCTGCCGAGCAGGCCATCGAGTCGTGCGGACACGCGCGAGGCCGGCCATCCGGTCTCGCGGGCGAGGGCGGCGGCGCTGGCCCGACCGTCGCGTGCCAACGCGGCGACCAGTGGGGTGTCGGCATCGAGGACAGCGGTGTCGGGCGGGGCCGGCTCGGACACCGGGCGGATCATGTGATCGACCTGCTCGTCGTCGAGACGCTCGTCGAACAGGGTCCATTCGGCGGTGCTGGCAGCAAAGGGCCGAAGCAGCGCTTGAGCGGTGAACGACAGGACCGCGCGGCTGTGCGGGAGGTGAGACAGAACGCCGTCGGCGTCGGTGTCGACCGCTCCGCTCGTGGTGCAGGTGATCTCGCTTCCTCCCGACACCAGCGCGATCCAGCCGATGTCGCGGCGTTGCGCGAGTGCTTCGGCGAGCTTCGCTGAGGCATCGGGACGGCATCGGATGCGGAGTGCCCAGGCGCGTCGCGACGGGGCGAAGTTCGACGGTGCGACCACGACGCGGGCGAGACCTTGGCCCTGCAGTTCACGGACCCGGCGCGCGGCGGTCTGTTCCGAGACGCCCACGACCTCGGCGATGCGACGGAACGGGGCCCGACCGTCAAGGATGAGACATTGGAGGATCAGCTCATCAATCACCGTCACAGAAGCGGATAGTAGCAGCTATTGGGTGTTCACTTGGAGGATTCCACCCGTCGCTGTTCGTTGGACAGAGGTATACCGTCACTCCGCGAACCACCGGCGTGGCGACGAGGACATCCAGAGCTCGCCCCTGGTCGGAAATGCGGGTATTCGCCATGTCCGGGTTGGTTGCCGATCACGGACCGAGCACTCGAAATGGTCGTTCCCGCCCAGGGCGGTGACGTGAGCGTCGATCCACGAAGAATTCTCCGCGGATGGCCTTGAACCTTCTCGGCGGAGTCCGTGTCCCGCCTCAACCGTCAGAAATGCTCGGGAGGATCGATCGACCCTCCCCGACCCGCCCACGCGGTCGGATCCGCGGCCTGAGCGGACCGCTCTCTCCACCGGGAGTCTGGCAGATCAACCTGCGTTTGCGGGCTTCCGTAGAGCTTCACCCGTGCATATCGCCTTGCTGTGGAGGTAGTAGGACAGGATTACCTGATGAGTAGGAGTCTGCCGGGTCACGCGACGAGCCTGGGTCGCAGAACGATCACGCCACCCCGGCAGGCTCGTCGCACCCCGCGCTCCTCGGAGGCCCCCCATGCGAAAGTGGTTGCCCCTCATCGCGATCTCTCTGGGCAGCTTCATGCTGATGGTCGACGTGACCATCGTGAACGTCGCCCTACCGAACATGGCCGTCGACCTGTCGACGTCGTTCGGCTCGTTGCAGTGGGTCATCGACGCCTACGCGCTGGCCCTGGCGGTCCTGCTGATCGGCACCGGAGCGGTGGCCGACGACCGTGGCCACCGGCGGGTCTTCCTGGCCGGGCTGGCGGTGTTCGCCCTCGCCTCGGTCGCCTGCGGTCTGGCGCCCAGCGCCGGGATCCTGGTCGCGGCCCGAGCGGGTGCAGGGCGTCGGTGGCGCCGCCATGTTCGCCACCACGTTCGCCCTGATCAACGCCTCCTACACCGGCCGCGACCGCGGCGTCGCCTACGGCGTGTTCGGTGCGGTCAGCGGCGGCGCCTCCGCCCTCGGACCCGTCGTCGGCGGGCTGCTCACCCAGGGGATCTCGTGGCGGTGGATCTTCTTCGTGAACGTCCCGATCAGCATCGTCACCATCGCGCTGACCCTCGCGGTCGTGCCCGCCGTCACCCGCCGGGTCGGTCGACGCATCGACCTGGCCGGCATCGCGACCTTCACCGTCGCCGCGGGCGCGCTGACCTTCGCCCTCATCCGCTCCTCCACCGACGGCTGGAGCTCGCCGCTGGTGCTCGGCCTGTTCGCCGTGACCGTCCTCGGCGCCGCGGGATTCATCACCGCGGAAGCACGCACCCACCAGCCGTTGATCGAGCTGTCGCTCTTCGGTGAACCACGCTTCGCGGCCACCGTGCTGGCCGCCCTGGTGCTGTCGTTCTCCGCCTTCGGGGTACTGATCTACACGACCGTCTGGGTCCAGACCCTGCTGGGCCTGTCCCCGATCGAGGCCGGCTTGGTCTCCCTTCCCCTGCCCGTGCTCGTCGCCTTCATCTCGCCGTTCTCCGGCCGGTTCATGCACCTGCTTCCGCGGTCACTGGCCATCGGCGGCGGGGTAACCCTGATCGGGCTCGGGGGCCTGATCAGCGCGTGGCTGGTCACCCCGCAGGCCGGCTGGGTCGCGCTCATCCCCGGCCTCGCGCTCATGGGCATCGGCTGCGCCCTCTCGGTTCCCACACTGTCGCGAACGGCGACCGAGGCCGTCGGCGATGCCCGCTCGGGAATGGCCGCCGGCGCCATCAACACCGCCCGCCAGCTCGGTCAGGCGATCGGCATCGCCCTGCTCGGCAGCCTTGCCGCCGCCCAAGCATCGACTGTCCTGCGCTCCGGCGCCGCTCCCGATCCGACGACGACGTCCACCGCGCTGCTCGGCGGGCAGGCCCAGTCCGTCCTCGCCGCGGCCCCCACCGACCAACGTCCCCGCCTCGACCAGCTGCTGCACGCGGCGTTCGCCTCGAGTCTCGACCTGGCCTTCATGGTCACCGGGATCGCCGCGGTCGTCGCGGGCGTCCTCGTGGCCGTCATGCTCCGCACGCCGGCACGCGATGCGGCCTCCTCGACCGACGCCCCTGAGGCCGCAGCCGCCGATGCCATCCGACTCGGCGCCGGGCGCCGTTGATCCCGCGGACACGAGAAGAGAACTCATGATCACGCCTCGGGCGTCCCGCCCCCCGACCAGCGAGCAGGTGGCCCGGTATGCGGCCGGGGCCGGCATGGGCTTCGCCGGAATCTCGCACCTGACCTTCGCCCGGGCCCAGGTCCCGCCGTGGGTCCCGATCGTTGCCGATCCACCGCTCCCCCAGGCCGCGCCGCTGGCAGGATTTCGCGAGGCACGGCGGTCGCGGGTGTCATGCTGCGGCGGCCCACGCTGACACGGCGTCGGCGGCAAACTCGCGGTAGCTGCGCATCGGCCGGCCCAGCAGCGCCCGCAGTCGTTCGTCGGTTCCCGGGGCCGCCGCCATCCCGTCGACCTCGAACCGGGCCATCATCAGTCGCATGTCGTGGGCCATCCATGGGGGCGCCCCGGCTTCGGCCATCGAGCTCTCGAAGCCGTCGAGGTCGTCGCCGCCGTAGTGCACCGGCCGGGCCAAGAGATCGGCCCAGGTGGCGGCGATCGTCTCTGCGGTCAACAGCTCCGGGGCGACGACGTCGAGGGTCTCCGGAGGGAGCGACGAGGTCGCGTCGAGTCGTTCGCGCAACGCGGCGACCCCCACGGCGGCCAGATCGCGGACGTCGACCGCCAGCACTCCGGCGCGGCCCAGCGGTGGTGTGTAGACCCCGTCGCCGGTGAGCGCGTCGCGCAACTCGAGATCGTTCTGGTCGTAGTAGCCGGGGCGCAGCATCGTCACCGGCAGCCCGCGATCGGTGATCATCCGCTCAGCGGCGCCCTTCGCGGCGAAATGCGGTGGTTCGGTGAAGCGGTCAGCGTGGATCACCGACAGATAGGCGATCGCCCGGACGCCGGCCCGGTCGGCGAGGTCGAGGGTCAGCAGGGTGCCGGTCAGCTCCTCGGGTGTGACCGGGCTGAGCAGGAACAGCCCGCTGACGCCGTCGAGCGCGGCACGCATCGCCTCGACATCGGTGAGTTCACCTTCGACCGTCCGGACCCCGGCCGGGACCCGCGCGTCGGCAGCGTGACGGATGAGCGCGCGGACCTCGATGCCGTGCGCGGTGAGCTGGGCAGTGACCTCCGAGCCGACCGTGCCGGTGGCTCCCGTGACCAGGACCGTCATGGAGTCCTCCGTGTCTCATTGGTTGAGGTTCACTAAGGTACGCCATATCTTTAGGGTATGCACCACATTTTGAGCCAGCTCGATACGATCTGCGCATGACCGAGCCCGGACTGCGCGCCCGCAAGAAGGCGCGGACGCGCGCCCACATCGCCGCAACGGCCGCGCGGCTGTTCGGGGCGAAGGGCTACGAGCACGTCGCCGTCCGGGACGTCGCTCGGGCCGCCGAGGTCTCCGAACAGACCGTCTACAACTACTTCCCGACCAAACAGCACCTAGCGCTCGACCGCCGCGAGGAGTTCGAGGAGCGCTCCGGGCGGCTCGTCGCCGACCGCGCACCGGGGATCTCACCGGCCGCGGCACTACGCCAGGAGCTCGCGGCGGAGATCGCGCTGCTCCGCGCGCAGGACCCCGAACAGGCCCGCGGCGAGCTCCCGGCTCTCACCCAGACCAGCCCCTACCTGCGACGGCTCACCCTGGAGTCACGGGACCGCCAAGCAGATGGGATCGCCGTCGCCCTGGCGGCCACCGACAACCTGGCTCCAGCGGTCGCGAAAGCCCACGCGATGGCGCTTGTCTGGCCGTTCCAAATGCTCGTCGACGAAGTCGGACCGCGACTCCTCGCCGGGGAACACCCTGCCAGCATCGCCGACGAGCTCGGCCCGGCGATGCTCGCCGTGCTCGACGACCTCGACGGGCGCCTATAGAACGGCCGATGGTCAGCGCTCCCATCGTCAGGACCTTGCCGTCGTGCAGCGGGATCAGCATCGGGCGTCAACGGGCCTCGTTCATGTCCGGCCGTGGTGTCCAGCGCTCGGTCGGCTGTGACCATTGCACTGCGCAAATAGTGTCCTGTGTCTACCCCCGCTGACGGACGCCCTCGGGTGGCGGAATGGCACGGTGTCCACGATCGAGGACGACCTTCCTGGAGGACTTGTGGCCGCTCCTGCCCCGCCCCTCGCCGCGCGCCACCGCTGGTCGTGGTCCGCGCTGGTCGACACCCCGGCGGGTCTGGGGGTCGCGGCTGTCGTGGTCGGGGTGGGCGCCGGTGCCGGGGCGGTCGTCTTCCGGTACCTGATCTACGGGGTCACCCTGCTGGCGACCGGGCAACAGGACTACGCGGCGACCCCGGGGGCGCCGTGGCGGTGGTGGCCGGCGATCGGCCCGTGGTTCCTGCTGGTGGTGCCGGTCGTCGGCGGTCTGCTGTACGGCCCGTTGGTGTACCGCTGGGCCCGCGAGGCCCGCGGGCACGGCGTACCCGAGGTGATGCTCGCGGTCGCCGAGCACGACGGCCGGATCCGGCCCCGGGTCGCCGTCGTCAAGTCCCTGGCCTCGGCGCTGTGCATCGGCACCGGCGGGTCAGTGGGCCGGGAAGGGCCGATCGTGCAGATCGGCTCGGCGCTGGGCTCGAGCCTGGGACGATGGATGCGGGTACCCGCCTCCCGGCTGCGGCTGCTCGTGGCTTGCGGGGCCGCGGGCGGCATCTCGGCCACCTTCAACGCCCCGATCGCCGGGGTGTTCTTCGCCCTGGAGATCATCCTCCTCGACTTCTCCCTGCTCTCGTTCCTGGTCGTGGTGACGGCGTCGGCCGTGGCCAACGCCGTGGCGCAGGCCGTCGAGGGGGCGGGCACCTTCCTCGTGCTGCCCCCGTTCCGGGTCGGCTCGCCGTGGGAGTACGGGCTGTACGCCGTGGTCGGGCTCGTCGGAGGCCTGGTCGGCATCGCGTTCACCCGAACGCTCTACGGCGCCGAGGACCTGGCCGATCACCTCTGGCGGGGCCCCGAGTGGCTGCGGCCGGCCGTGGGAGGGGTGCTGCTCGGGCTGCTGCTGATCGTGCTGCCGCAGATGTACGGCGTGGGGTATCCGGTCCTGCAGGGAGGTGTCGCCGGGGCGTACGCATTCGGGTTCCTGCTCGTCCTGCTCGTCGGCAAGCTGGTCGCCACGAGCCTCACCCTGGCGATCGGCGGCTCGGGCGGCATCTTCGCGCCGTCGCTGTTCCTCGGGGCCATGGCCGGCACGGCGCTCGGTGACGCGTTCGGCCTGGTCGGAGGCGGGCCCGCCGGCGCCTACGGGCTGGTCGGGATGGCCGCCGTGCTGGCCGGGGCCACCCGAGCGCCGATCACCGCGGTCGTGATCGTCGCCGAGATCACCGGCGAGTGGGACCTCATCGTCCCGCTCATGATCGCCGTGGTGCTGGCCACCGTGGTCTCCCGCGCGCTGTCCTCCGAGACCATCTACACCTTGAAGCTGACCCGACGAGGCATCCACCTGCACCCTCCGGGCACCCCCCGGTGGTCTCGTCGCACTGCCGGTGAGGCGGCCGCACCCGCCTCCGGGCTCGACGGCACCGGACGCTCACTGGGCACGCTGCGATGGTCCCCGGTGCTGGCCGCGGACCGCCCCCTGGGAGCAGCCGCCGACGACCTCGCGGCCCACGCCGGCCCGGACGGCGGTCTCCCGGTCCTCTCCGCCGACCGCCGGCGCGTGGTGGGGGTGCTGCGCCCCGACGATCTCGTCGCTCGCCGGAATGACGTCGAACCCGACCACGACGAGGATCCGCCCTGCGTGGTGGAACTACCGTTGACGCCGACGGAATGGACTCCTCCGGCAGGATTCACTCTCATGGAGAGCCCCGCCGACGGGCCCCGGATGCTTCTCGGACCACATTCGGGGCTGGAACGCCTGGCGGACTCGTTGCCCAGGCCCGACCAGAAGCCGTGATCACGAGGAGCGGGCGGCTCGGGGACACACCGCGCCGAAAGCGACGCGCTGTAACCTCGCCCGTCCCCGAGTCGTATCCGCCGCTCGGACACTTGACAGCAGGACTTCGGGCCGTATGTGTGACGGCTGCTCTCCGATGGCCGATGACGGCGCGCGGGTGCTAGCGCGCAAGAGTCGCTAAGAAGTGCACCGGGCTGTCGTCGTCCAGAGTCGGTGGGCACGACAGGGGCCGGCGAGGCCCGATTTGGCCATCGCCGCCGAGGACCAGCGCCGAGCACCGCCTTGCGCTCACAGGTGGCGGCCGACGGGGGATCCCATCCCGGCGAGGGCGGCGGCGTGGGCGACGCTGCCGGTCGAGCGGGCGACGGGGCGATCCCGACCTCGGCGTAGGCCAGGAACAGCAGCGCGCTGACAATGGAGAGCACGCCCCAGAAGAACTGATGCTGGTTGAACGTCAGCCAATCGTTCACGCCGTGCAGCACGGCCGGCGCGCCGAGTCCGAGCCCGACGAGCGCGAACCACGGTCCCGGGGTGCAGTAGCGCGACGCCAGGCCCAGGAAGTACCCGGATACTCCGGCCCACAACGCGTGGTTGATGGGATCGGTGAGTACACGCCGCACCGCCACCACCGCCGTGGGAATCTGGCCTTCCATCACCTTTACCACGGCCTCGGCACCACCGAAGACCAGGCCACTGACCGCGCCGAGGAACAGCACGTCCCGGGGGATCATCTCGCCGCGGCGGGACAGGTAGAGCACGACCGCGACCGGCAGCATCCTGGCGAACTCTCCCGGGACACCCAGCGCCGCGGTCTCGGGTCAGGCGCCGCCGCAGTCGTAGGGGTCCGCGTCGCGGCGGGCGGTAGCGGTGTCGATCAGATCATCGAGCCTGGCGCCCCGGCCGGCTGGCTCTTCGGCTCGGCGTGATCAGCGAACTGCTCGACGATGCGGGCGACCGCGGGATCCACCACCCGCGCTCGACCAAACACCGTGCTCGTCTTCGGCGGTGGTCCGGATGCACGCGGGCAGCACAGGCTGGTCATTCCGGGCGGAATGTACCGAGCCAGCTCCACCAGCTAGGTGGATCATCCGAAATCGCACCCGTTCGTTGCCCGGAGTGCGCTCGGCAACCAAGCGGGTCGTTTCCGCCCGGATGATTTCCCGTTTCAGGGCGTGGCCTGGCAATGGGGTTGAAGATCGCGGCGTCGCTCGCTCCGTGAGCATTCGGGGCATGCGGTGCGCAGTCAGCTCAATGGCGCTAGAGAGCGAGCACTAGGTCGCGGATACTTGGGACGTTCTGCACAGTCGGATGGTGAGAGGATCCCTGACCCATGCCCTCATACCACTTCGCGGCGGTAGCCACGGCGGCAGAAGTTACGACTCTGCTCATGAACAACAAGGCCAGTAAGGCCCGGGTCGCGGCCGTCGGCAAGGACGCTGGCAAGTTCTTCAACGTCTGGTACATCCCGACAGACCACGACCATCACTGGCACTTCACAGCGGTCCAATTCGACCCGAACACCGACACCGACACGAAGTCCGTGACCGACGAGCTCGACGACTCGGACTTCGCTGCCGTGACTTTCTTCGGGCAGGACAACAAGTACTATGTCTGGTCGCTCAAGTAGCCAGACGTCCTGGCCGCCGGGCGCGGAATCAGGCATGCGCGTTCCCCGAGGCACTCGCCGGCGGTGTCGATCCCGGGAGACCGGTCGCCGCACGGCTGGCCGCCTGTCAACCGGCGCAGCAGGGCTCGCAACCGGGCTGTGTACGCGACGAGGCTGTCGGGCGGGTGGGAGCGGTCACGCGAGCGCCATCGCGTGATCCGGTCGCCTCCGGGTCGATGTGCTCTACCGTGGCGGGCCGGACGGATCGGGGCCGGTTCAGGTCTTCGAGGCAGCCACGCGTGGATTCCCCGTCGATTAGCTTGGGCGAACGGCGCCATCGCCGACCTCTTCGTCGCAGAGGGCGCCGTTCTGCTGCATGTGCACGGTCCCTCCGACACCGATGTCCGTCCGGCGCACGAGCTCCTCATCGCACCCAGGCTGCGGACTTCCTCGAGGTCGAGGCAGCGCGGGGGGCTCGACGCCCTCCGGTTCGGCGGGCGGCTGCGGTGTATGGGCTCAGTATGGTCCGCAGCGAAATAAGCTCAATGGCCACCCGAACGATCGTCACCCTCGTCGATGACCTCGATGGCGGCGGCGCCGATCAGAGCGTGTCGTTTGGACTCGACGGCGCGGACTGGCGGCGGCTTCCTTCAAGCCTGGTTCTCCATTGCTGCGCTATTCGCCCGCGACGGCATGGCCGGGGCCGCGCATTGGGCGGCATGGCCGGTTTCGCGACCGACCCTGGGTCCCGGGTCTGCTGCGTTGGCCGATTCGCCGACGCGGCGAGCACGTCACCTTGTGACCCGACAACGCGCGTATGCCGCGAAAAGGGGCTTACCGGGGCATCAACGTTGAAGGAGCGACTCGTCTGGGACCGCCATCCCGCTAGGACTGATGCCGAGACGTAGCCGCCGCCCGCTGGGCCCACGCAGGAGCATCAACGCAGCACTGCTTGTCCTCCTACAGGCCCGGAGTGGCCGTCCAGACGGAGGGCGATGTCCTCGGCGCGACCTCCGCGGGCCCCGGCCCGGGCCCGCGCCACCCTGGTACGAGGGCTCAACCTCCGGCGCGCCTGGAGCCGTTGGCAGCCGTACCACCCTTCGTAGCGGTGGTCGCCGAGACCCCAGACGGCCTGTTCCACTCGCCGAGGGCGGGGGTGGCAGACTCGGCGAGACACGGGTGAGGGTCTGTCGATCGGAGACGCGCGTATGAACTCGGACAGAGGGGGCGTGCCAGCCTCCGTCGACCGGAACAGGGCCAGCATCGCCCGGGTCTACGACACCGCGCTCGGCGGCAAGGACAACTTCGAGGTCGACCGGGAGGTCGTCGAGAAGCTGCGCCAGGTCGCCCCGGAGATCAGCCAGTTCACCGTCGACCACCGGCAGTTCCTCATCCGCGTCACCCGGTTCCTGACTGGTCAGGCCGGGATTTCGCAGTTCCTCGACCTGGGCTCGGGCCTCCCGACCGCGGAGAACACGCATCAGGCCGCGCACCAGATCAACCCGAAGGCCAACGTCGTCTACGTCGACAACGACCCGTCGGTCGTCGCCCACGGTCGGGCGCTGCTCGAGGACAACGACCGCACCTGGTTCAGCGCGGTCGACCTGACCGACGCCGACGCCGTGCTGACCGACCCGGTGATCACCGAACACATCGACTTCACCCAGCCGATCGGGCTGCTCCAGCTCGGCACGCTGCACCACCACGTCGGCGAGCCCACCCCGGTCGAGATCATGCAGAGCTACATCGACGCGCTCCCCTCGGGGTCCTACGTGGCGCTGAGCCACTTCTACGACCCCGAGGACGAAAACAGCGAACTCGCCCGCCGCATGGAGAACGTGTTCGTCCACAGCCCGCTGGGCAGCGGAGTCTTCCGAACGAAGTCCGAGATCCTCGCGATGATGCCGGGCCTCGAGCTGGTCGAGCCGGGCTTTTCGCAGCTGGTTGACTGGTGGCCCTCCGGTCCGCGGCTGCAGCCCTACCTGCCCTCGCAGCGATGCCTGGCGGGGGCCGTCGGCCGCAAGCCCTGAACGCCGGATGGGGGAACGGGACGAGGCAGCCGCACTTGAGGCCATCGTCGAGGGCGGGCTGCTGGCGGGGCTCAATCGTGAGTGGCGTATCCGTGTCACCTGATTCCTGATCAGCCAGGCTGAGCTGACTCGGTTTCTCGACCTCAGGTCAGGACTGCCTACCGGGGAGAAGACCCACCAGACAGTCCGCCACCTGGGGAGCTCGGCGCGGGTGATCTACGTCGACCGCGATCCCGTCGTGGTCGCTCACGGTCAGCAGCTCGTCGACGGCGACGACAATGCTTGGTCTGTGGAGGGTGACCTCACCGACCCGCACGGGGTCATGGTGCACCCGGTTATCCGGCGCTACCTCGATTTCACCAAGCCGCTAGCACTGTTCCAGAGCGCCACACTGCTGGCGGCCTTGGGTAAGCGTCGCCGGCTCGGAAGTTCAGGAGTCTTGACCGGTCGGGGGATCGCGGTGGGTCGGCGATGACACCATCAGCTCTGGCCGTGGGCGTTCCCATCGCGATTGTTGTGGCCGGTTGTGACGGTATTACGTCGCTACTTCAGTGGTGAGCCGTCGGGCTGGGTGTCAGAGCCATTGGGCGACGCCGCCGTGCCCGGAGCAGGTGCCCGAGTGGTGCTGGGAGTGGCTGTCGGTGCCATCCTTGCAGACCGCGGTCGCGCCGCTGGTGTCGGCGTCCGGGCGTTCGACCTGGTTGCCGTCGACGTTGGTGTAGGTGCCGGCGTCGCCCGCGCTGGCGGGAGGGACGGTCACGGCCGGAGACGGAGAGCTGCTCTGCGGGGCCGCCGCCTGGGTGAGCGGTGCCGCGGCGACCGGCACCGGGGATGGGGCGGCCGGCGGTGCCACCACGGCCGGCGCGGCCGGCGCGGGCGCGGGGGCCGGGAGCGGGGCGACGGTGGCCGGGGCCGGGGAAGGCGCCGCGGCTGCGGCCGAGCGGAGTCCCTGCTGGTAGCCCTGCTCGAACGCCTGGCCGGTGGCGGGGACCGTCGCGATCGCGATGATGAACGCCGCGAGACCGCCCACCGCGGCCGCCACCGCGAGGTCCCGGCCGGGGCGGCGCCCGCCGCGGGCCCGGATGAGCGCGACGCCGGCCAGGACCAGGGCGATCAGCCCCAGCAGCAGGCCCAGGCCCTGGGCGAAGAAGCTGAACATCACCGCGGCGGCGGCCACCGCCGCGGCCACGACGGCCAGCCGGTGCCGTGGCGACGGCGAGCCGGGCCGACGGAAGGGGGCGGTGGGCAGGTCACCCGTCACAACGTCAGACGGTTCGTCTCGAGGGGCGTCGGGCCTCATCAGGTGCTCCGCCTCGCGGCCGCCGACGACGGTCGCCAGCGGCCGGGGCGCCACAGGCGACCGGTCGGCAACCGGCCTCGTGGCGACCGTCGAGATGAATTGCCCGGTCGGCGCGACCAGCTCCGGTGCGGCATGACGACCCATGACGTCCCCCGACATCTTGGCGCCCAAGCGGGCGCGGTTGCCCGATAGTCGTAGGCCGTCCGGCGGTCGTTACACCTGGTACGGAGACCATCTCGACGAGGCGAGCGCAGTGTGTGGGAGGCCTCGGCGGGCGAGTCGCACGGCACCAAGAGCCGCCCCAAGTGCCGCGGGCCGACCGTACTACCGGCCAGCTGAACGGCTGAGGGTAGCGATCTATCGCTTGCCGACGATCGCGGGTCGCGATGGCGTGGGCCCTCAAATCATCGGGCGAGCACCCATCGCAGGACCGATGTCAGGTCCGCGGGGTTGTTGCCGCGCCAGGCCACGATCCCGTCGGGGCGGACCAGGACGGTGCCGTCCGGTCCGGTGCCGCTGGTCTTCGCCCAGCTGCCGTCGGGATCGTGCAGATCGCGACCGAGCTGGTGTGCACGGAGGTCGATGCCGAGCTCGCTGGCCGCTGCCCGGGCGGCGCTGGCGCCGTCGGGGTCGGCGGTGAGCACGAGGAAGTGGGGCCCGAGCAGCTCGCGCGGGGACACGCGGCCGGCGGGGCCGGAAAGCCACACGTGTGGGACCCGAGTGCCGGGCCGCCCGCTGGGGTGGCGGGGATCCTCGAAGTGCTGGTTCGGGGCGGTGGGCTCGGCCGCGACGGCCGGTCCGTGGCAGACGTGACCGAACAGCAGCGTGGCGGGGTCCATGGGGGCACCGACCGCGTCCTGGAGGTCCGGGCGCTGACGGACCGCCAGGTTGGCGACCTGCCAGTCCGCCACGGCCTCGCCGTAGGGACGACGTTCGGCGTCGTGACTGTCGAGCAGCCCCGGCCCGGCCTGCCCGAGCGCGACCGCGGCGAGGCGCCAGCCCAGGTGATAGCCATCCAGCATCGCGGTGTTGCCGCCCTGCCCGCCGGTGGGGGGCATGGTGTGCGCGGCGTCGCCGACCAGCAGCACGCGACCCTCGCGGTAGCGGTCGGCGACCCGGTGGGCGCTCTCCCACGAGCCTCGGCCGAGCACATCGACGGCCAGGTCGTCGGCACCGATCATCGTACGGATCTCGGCGATGGTCTGATCGTGATCAGAGCCCGCCGACACCGCGGCGACCCATTCCCCTGGCACGTCGGTGCTGACCAGCACCCCGGCACCGTTCGGGAGCGCCGGATTCTGCACATAGACGAGCACCACGGAATCGTCGCCGGCCCACTGCGAGAGATCCGCCCGGAACAGCACGCTGTCCGATGCCCCGAAGCCGCCGTGGCCGTGCGAGCCGATCCCGACCATCTCCCGCAGCCCGCCCCGGTGCCCGTCCGCGGCGACCACCCACCCGGCCCGCACGCGCTCGACGGTGTCGGTGTCGAGGTCCCGCACGGTCAGGGTCACGCCCTCGTCGTCCTGGGTCAGGGACTCGGCACGGGTCCGGAACCGCAGCCGGGTCCCCAGCTCCCGCGCGCGGGCGGCGACTGCCGCTTCCACGGCGGCCTGGCTGGCCATCGCCGGCGCCGCCGGGCTGAACTCCGCGAACACGTCCACCGGCTCGGTGAACTCGTGCAGTACCGGTCCGGCCAGGCTGCGGGCCACCCGGTTGGTCAGCCCGAGCCGACCGGGCGGGTTGGCCGCCCGGATCGCCTCAGCCACACCGGCGGTCGCGAACCCCTCCATGATCACCGGCATCTGTCCACGGGCCTTGGGCTGGGTCGAGGTGCTCGGGTGCCGTTCCAGCACCGTCGCGCCGACCCCGTGCAGGGCCAGGAACAGCGCCGTCGACAACCCCGCCAGGCCGGCACCCACGATCACCACATCGTCGTCGCCCATCACGGGCCCCTCTCCGATACACTTCGATGCGTAGGATAGTTCGACGCATCGAAATAATAGGCAGGGTGGCCGGATGGCGCGCAAGTCCCGCGATGAACTCCTGGACGGCCTACTCCTCGGCCTGCGCGAGCAGGCGAGCCGGACACTGATGTTCCACCAGGCGATCGCCGAGCGGGCCGGGCTCGGCCCGACCGACATGAAGGCCCTCGACCTGGCCCGCTCCGAACCCACCCTCACCGCCGGCCGACTTGCCGCCATCACCGGCCTCAGCACCTCGGCCACCACCGCGCTGCTGGACAGGCTGGAACGACGCGGCTTCGTTGAACGCCGACGGGACCCCACCGACCGGCGCAAGGTCGTGATCGTCCCGGTCCCCGACGCCGGCCCAGCCGAGACCGCCGCCGTCTTCGGAGACATCGACACCTGGGTGCGCAGCTATCTCTCAGACCAGGACGACCGCACCCTCGAGTTCCTCGTGCGATTCGTGGCCGACATCAACACCGAGAGCGCACGACTCACCGCAACGATCACCACCGCATAGCGCCCTCATCGTGTGCCCGGCAGCCGGTTCAGAGGGCCGTCGCCGGTGGGCGCGTAGCCGGTGGGAGAGCTGACGTTACCGACGACGGTGGTGCAACACCGCTGAGCAGCACCCGCAGTCGCCACCCGACGAGCACCGCGGTCAGGACCTCGCGGCAAGGTGACACGCGGGAGGTCCAGTCAAGTCCGGGACCACGGCGACCACGAACCCGACCGACGATAGCTGACGGCGGAGGGTTGTCGGCTCAGAGAGCAACCCGGGGACCTCGGCGGTTCGGCCCTCGGCAGCCTCGGGCGTGGACCCCGCGGGTTACAGCGGGCGCCCCACCGCCGACTTCCCCACCCGGGTCCAGCCGCCCACTCGTGGCGCCAGCACCCGATCGGACACTCCACGATCACGCCAGGCGAGCGATCTGACCACTGTCACCTGCCCGACAGCCGCAACGGACGGCTCAGCGTCCCGCGGCAGACCGTCCGAATTGTGGCTCATCGCTGTCGTGTCCTGGCGATCAGTGACGGCATGACCGTATGCCTGGCTTGCCCCGCCCGGCCGGTCTTGCTTGTTGCCGTGGACAAAGCCGCTCTGGTGAACCCTGTCGCTCCGCACGATGACCCGCCAGTGGCTGCGGTCGCATGCTGGTATCGCATATTCCCGCTCGGCAGGAGCAGGCATGGCCAGCGCAAAGATTCATGCCTCCGCGGCGACACACGCCGACGGTCCGAGGCCGTTTCGCCCACGACTGCCGGGCCGCGGCGCTTACGCCGGGCACCACGTGCTCGCCCGGCGCGCGCCCACGCAGTGGCTCGCCTCGGTGGTCGAACGCAGCCCGGTTCTGATGCGGTGGTTCACCGCGGGCGAGCGGGTGAGCAAGCGGGAGCTGTTCGGATGCCGCATGTGCGGGCAGTGCGCCCTCCCGACGACGGGTTACGCCTGCCCGATGACGTGCCCGAAGGAGCTCCGCAACGGGCCGTGCGGGGGCGTCGGCGCCGACGGCCGGTGCGAGGTTCATCCCGAGCAGCCCTGCGTGTGGGTCGTCGCTCACGAGCGGGCCGTGCGCGCCGGCCACGGCGACGACCTCACCCGCCTGCAACGTCCGGTCGACCAACGCCTGTGGGGCCAGAGCTCCTGGCTGAACTACTGGCAGGGACGCGACGAGGGGATGTGGACCGAGCCGGTCGAAGGTGGCCGCGACCGCGGCTCGTCAATCCTGCGGCGCGAGCTGGGACTCACCCCGGTGGGTCGATGATGAGTTCTCTGCGCGACGCGCTCGCTGACGGCCGGTTCGCAGTGACCGCGGAAATCGGGCCACCGCGCGGCGCCGATCCGGACGTCGTCACGCGCAAGGCCGAGCTGCTGCGCGGCTGGGTTCACGCCGCCAACGTCACCGACAACCAGGGCGCTCATGTGCGGATGAGCAGCCTGGGGGCCGCGGTTCTGGCCCTGCGTGCCGGGGTCGAACCGGTCATGCAGATCACCTGCCGTGACCGGAACCGGCTCGCGCTGCAATCAGATCTGCTCTCGGCGGCGGCGCTGGGCATCCCGAATGTCCTCTTGCTCACCGGTGATCACCCCATCCATGGCGACCACCCGGACGGCAAGCCCGTCTTCGACCTCGACGGCGTTCAACTGGTGTGGACCGCCCGGACGATGCGCGATGACCACCGCCTGCTCTCCGGGCGGCGACTCACCGCACCACCGACCTGGACCATCGGCGCGGTGGAGAATCCTTTCGCTCCCCCACCGGGCTTCCGCGCCCATCGACTCCTCAAGAAGGCCGTCGCGGGCGCCGAGTTCGTCCAGACCCAGTTCGTGTTCGACGTCCCGCGCTTTGCCGCCTGGATGTCGGAGGTCCGGGACCTGGGGATCCCTGAACGCTGCGCCGTCATCGCCGGCGTCGGCCCGCTGCGCTCGCTGCGCGTGCTCGAACACGTTCGCGACAACGTTCCCGGTACGCACGTTCCCGATGCGCTGGAACGACGTCTGCGCGGCGTGCCGAGCGCCCGCGTCGATGACGAGGGCGTCACCGCTTGCGTCGAGACCATCCAGGCCCTCCGGGAGATCCCGGGCGTGGCCGGCGTGCACGTGATGGCCTTCGGCTTCGAGCACGGAATTCCCGAGATCCTCAGCCGCTCCGACCTTGACCCGCAGGAGGCCACTCCCGAGGTCGAGCCCGCCGCGCTGCCCGGAGGGGTGCCACATGCTGGTTGACTTCCGACCGCACGGTCGGCTCCGCGCCTCCCAGGAGCCGGTGGACTTCGCCGCCACGGTCGGCCCCGCGGTCGAGGCGCTCAGCGAAGAATGTGCCGATCTCGCCCGGGTTCGGGTCGTGGCCGATTGGGTCCAGTACCGCGGGAATTTTCGGGACCCGGTCTCGGTCCGGCCGTTCCTCAGCGGGTCGACGGTCGACATCGACCCGGCCCTCGACCCCGTTCCGCATGCGCCGACCACCCGCGACGACGACCTCGAACTCGCCCTCGACGTCCGCCGCTGCGCCGCTCTGGAGGCCGACGAGTTACGGCACCTGGCGCGGACCGCCGTCCGCGGCGCCGACCACGTCGCGATCGAGGACTGGGGCCTGACGAGCTCGAGCTGCATCTGGAAGTTCAACGCGCTGTATTGGCAGGCCCTCGACCTGTGGGAACAAGCCACCGGCCGAACCTACGAACAGGCCCTCCCCGGCGGCGAGAGCGACGCCCGCAACCGGACCGGCGCCCGCGCGCTCATCACTGAGCTGTTCGCCGCCTGGGACCGCCTCGCCGAGCGCAACGCCTTGCCCGCGGAGCTTTACGTCATCGAACTCGGCGTGGGCAACGGGTCCCAGGCCAAGGTGTTCCTCGACGAATTCGCCGCCGCCGACCGCGAACTCGGCCACGAGTACTACCGCCGTCTGCACTACCTCATGTGCGACTACTCCGCCTACGTCCTTGAGCTCGCGCGTAAAACCGTGGCCGAGCACGACCAGCACGTCAGCTCGTTCGTCCTCGACGCCACCTCACCACACACCGCGCTCGGTTTCCTCAAGTACAAGGTGTTCCTGGTCTACATCTCCAACGTCTACGACAACTTGCCCACCGACGAGGTCGCCCAGCTCGGCGGGCGCACCTATGTGGTGCAGTCGCGGGCATGCCTGGCACGGAAGGCGGTCGACGAGCTCGCGGCCTCGACCCTCACCACGCCGGAGCGGGTCCCCGCACTCCTGACCAAGCTGCTGCGGCTCGGGCCATCCTTGCTCCCGGAGGCGGCGCCCGATCACTTCCCGGACGTCGAGGCTGCCGTGATGTTCTGGCAACGCGCCTGGTCGGCGCTGCGCCTCGAGGAGCGCTACGTCCCCGTGGCCGGCCTGGACCTCTACCCGTTGACACCCGAGATCAGCGGAGAGCCGCTGCGGCCACTGCTGGAGTCGGGCGCCGACCTACGCATGCACGTCAGCAACGGCGCGGTGGCCAGCTTCGTCGACACCCTGAAGCTCCTCCACCCGTTCGGGACCCTGGTGTGCCACGACCTGTTCGTCACCGATCTCAATGCCTACCGAACCCGCTTCGCGGGACCGGGCAAGTACGACGGTTCGGTCGTCAACTGGGTCAACGGGACCCTTCTCGCCCACCTCGGTCGCCGCCGCGGCTTCGAGGTGACCTACGCGCCCTTCGCCCACCGTGAGCGCACGAACGTCGTCACCCTGACCGCCCACGTCCGGGAATGATCGCCGGAGGCCATCATGTTGCTGCCCACCACAGTCGTCGGGTCTTGGCCGGTTCCCGAATGGCTGGAACGGCTCAAGACCGATTACTACCGCGGCCGGATCAGCCGATCCCAACTCGGCGACGTGCACGACATGGCCATCAAGGCCGCCCTGAAGGACCAGGAACTCGCCGGGGTGGACATCGTCAGCGACGGCGAACTGCGCCGCGACAACGACGTCGACTACTTCCTGGCCCGGATGCCCGGGGTAGTCCTCCCGCTGAGCGTCAAGGAGTTCTATTTCGACTACCACACCGTCACGGTCCCAGCGCCGCTTCCGGCACCCGACACCGCCGTCCTCGGGCTCGCGGACGACTACGCCTTCACCCGTGCCCACACTGATCGGCCCATCAAGTTCTCGTTCACCGGACCGTTCTCCTTGGCCCAGCGGGTCGCCGACCATCCTTACGCGGACCGCGCCGAACTGGCCCGCGCCATCGCAGGCGTGCTTCACCGGGAGGCCATCGCTCTCGCCGAGCGCGGCGCGACGCATCTCCAGATCGACGAGCCCTTCCTGGCCGGACACCCGCAGCGGATCACCGATGCCATCGAGGCCGTCAACATCGTGGTCAACGAGGTGGGCGTCCGTTGGGGCCTGCACGTTTGCTACGGCAACCGCTACGCACGGCCGTCCTGGGAGGGACACTACGACTTCCTCTTCCCCGCCGTCCTCGACGCACGGGTCCACGAACTGGTCCTCGAGTTCGGCCGCAAGGGCGACGAGGATCTTCCGGTGCTCGCCGGCGGCGGGTGGGACAGGGACGTGGGCCTCGGGGTCATCGACGTCAAGGACGCCGCCGTCGAGTTGCCGCTCACCGTGGCCACCCGCATCCGCCGGGCCCTCGAGCTCGTCCCCGCCCATCGCCTCGCGATCAACCCCGACTGCGGGCTACGCCACTTACCGGCGACCGTGGCGCGCAGCAAACTCGCCGCCATGGTGGAGGGCGCCGCAGTCGTTCGTGAAACGTTGACGTCGGCCACAACGTCCGAGCCGGCGACGGTCGCCGCGGCAAGCTGACATCGTCATGACCCGCCCGCATGGCCCCACCGCCCCCGGCGCGGCCGCGTCGACCCGCACCTCCGGCTGCGGGTCTCCCTCACCGCTGCGGTCGGCGGCCAGGCACACGCGGACCGAGTTGAAGAGGGCGCCCTGCTCCTGTTTCGCACGGGCCGCAGACGACACCGGTTCTCGGCGACCCGCTCGGACTACACCGATCCCCTGATAAAGGCGGAGTGGTCGTCGAATCGCAGCATCGGGTCACGGTACGCGCCGGAACTGCTCGATCCCAGCGCTCAGCTGGTCCTCAGAGAACCTGGATCGGCTCTTTGATGACTATCGCATCGAGCGCATCGAGCGCATCGAGCGCACTGCCGCCTGGCACCGGAACGCGGCCGTCCGCCAAGTCCTCGGCGGCAGCCGACAGGGGCTGCTGCCCCGGCACGGCAGGAAGCCGGTCGAGCATCCCCGAGACTGGATCGACGCACAGGACTCGGCGGTCAGGCCGGACCTGCTCACACAGCTCTCGCGCGTAGAGGCCGGTACCGCAGCCGACGTCGGCGATCATCAACAGCTCGCGGACGACCCCGCGACGCCTCACCGTGACTGGCGGCGCGTCCCGCCGTCAGGACACCGCAACGGCAGCGGCGGATGGCGCCGAGCCACCCTCATCGAGATCAATTCCTGTGATCGGGACGCAGCACACCCGCGCTCCGCGCAGCCGAGCGACAGTGGCTCGAAGATAAGCAACCTCGCGGGTCAGCGAGGCGACGGTCTCACCATCGAAGTCGTAGGACAGGTCCTGGGGCATGACCATGACCCCACAGCACGGACAGGTGGCGGGGGCGTTCATGGACAACCCACCCTCCTCGGCATCGGCGGGAGGCGAAGCAGATTCCCCAGTATCCCGGTGGAATCGAACCTCTGGTCTTGTGCCCGCCGACAAGATTGCCGGCTCCGCAGCTGTGGTCGAGAACAACACGGCACCGTGACGTAGTGGTCCGAACTCGCCCATTCGGTCACGCGTGCTCCGAGATCGCATGCGCCCGAGCTGCCATCGTCAGGCCCCGCGGGCTTCAGCTCATCGACCCTGCAAGGCATCATGGACCGAGGCTGCACTTCGCCGGGGCGCTGGCCCCCGACATCGTCGCCAGCCGGCGTGGGCCCAGAGCATCGATGGGCCCTCACCTCTCTCGATCACCAGTGAACACGATCCGCGCCGTCTCGGTCAGAGCGGCAGCCCGGCGCCTCGGCAACGGCGACAGCAGACTCACGCGTGGAGACCTGCAATCGCCGCCGTCCGAACGCCGGGTCCTCAGCCATTCGAAGCAGGACAGCGCATCAGAGCCCGAGCTTCTCCGCAGCCATCTTCGTGCCCTCGACGCGGTTGTGAATCTTCTGGAATGCCACATCGCGAGCGTAATCCGGCGAGCCGTGGCTGGGCTTCTCGTCGATCGAGAACGGCGAGAACCCGCAGTCGTCGGTGGACCCGAGCTGATCGCGCGGGATGAAGTTGGCGGCCCGGACGAGGTCGTCGCGGATCTCCTCAGGGCTCTCGACCCGCGGGTTGAGCGGGCTGACCACACCGACGAGGGCGGTCTGCGCGACGCCGTTGGCGTCGGAGCGCAGGTGCTTGCCGATCGACTCGTAGACCGGATCCTTGTCCCGCTCGGACTTGAGTTGGATGAGGAAGTAGCCGGCGTTCATCTTGAACATCTCCGGCAACAGGTTGTTGTAGGGAACGTCGGCGGAATGGACCGAGTCGCGGTCACCGCCCGGGCAGGTGTGGACGCCGATGTTGACCCGTTCCTCGGCCGTGAAGCGGTCGAGCACCCAGTTGTTGATCTCGACGAAGTGCTCGAGCAGGCCCGCACCGGTCCACGGGTTCCGGGCGTCGTTTCGGGTGGCCAACCGGCCCTCGGTGAAGTCGATCGAGACCCGGGACGCACCGGCCTCGAACGCCTTGCGGATGTCGCGCTCACACTCGTCGACCAGGTCCTGCTCGAACTGTTCCTTCGGATACCCGGGCACCTCGTCCTTCAGCGGGTAGAGCAGGTACAGCATCGAGGGCGCGATCACGGCCTGCTTGATCGGCCGGTGGGCGTAGCCGACCGACTTGGACAGCGTGTCGGCCGCGTAGGTCTTGTAGCGGAACGGCCCACCGGTCAGGCGCGGCAACTGACGTCCATGGCCATCGGCGAAGATCGCGAAGAACTGGCCGCCCTCTCCGGAGAGATTGTCGGCCAGCCCAGTGCCGGCGAGCGTGTCGGTGATCGGGTAGGTCGCGAACGACGACCAGCGCTGCTCCCCGTCGGACACGATCGGTGAGCCGGCCTGTTCCTGGCGCTCGATCGAGTCCCTCACCGCAGCGTCCTGCTGGGCCTCGAGCGCGGCCTTGTCGATCTCTCCTCGGTCGTAGGCCGCATAGGAGTCCTGCAACTTCTGAGGCCGAGGCAGTGACCCCACCTGCTCGGTCGCAAGTCCTGTCGCCGCCCGCGGGTCGTAGTTACTCACGCGTACGTCCTCCCTGTGCCGGTGCGTTCCACCTACGGCGAGGAGCTGAGCAACCACGGGCAGGACATCCGGGACCGGCGCGCCGTTGCACAATGCCGACGCCTCGCCGTCCGAAGCGAGACTGGTCGGTCTCCCGGCGGAAAAGTTATTCTGTGAAACAGATCACGTCAACCGGCGTGGAGTGGTCGGTCGGTCGTTGCATCTGGCACTAGGTCGCGTGGCCGCCCGAGGCACACCAGATCGCGAAGGGGACGGTGGAAGCGTGCCGAGGTCTGAGCGATCCGGCGCTCGCGAGCGCCACGGACTAGCTCGCATCCGGACTGCAGCCTACGAACTCTTCTCCCGAGAGGGGATCGCCTCGGTCGGGGTCGATGCGGTCGTGGCCCGCGCTGGCACAGCGAAGATGACCTTGTACCGCAACTTCCCGTCAAAAGACGCCCTTGTCATTGATTTCCTGCGCGAACGCGAGCGGTTGTGGACCCGGGAATGGCTCGAAGCCGAGAGTGCCCGCCGCGCCGATGACCCGGTCGACCAGCTGCTGGCGATCTTCGATCTGTTCGAAGAATGGTTTGCGGCCCCAGACTTCGAAGGATGCGCCTTCATCTCGACACTGCTCGAGGTCCGGCACGCCGGCGAGGCCGCGCACCGTGCCAGCATCGAACACCTCACGACCATTCGGGAGATCATCGCAGATCGCGCCCGACGCGCCGGCCTGACCGACATCGACGATTTCGCCCGGCGATGGCACATCATCATGAAAGGGACCATCATCGCCGCCCAGGAAGGCGACCCGAACGCTGCGAACTCGGGGCGCGAGCTCGCGTTCCTGCTGCTCAGCCGACACGGCTCTCGGGAAACGAATACCTTCCGGCGACTTTAGGTAGTACAGCACCTACGCGGACGCGCGGCGCGGGGATGGACCGATCCCTGAGTGACGGCCATCACGGGTCGAATGTCGACCGGCGGACGTCGGCCGTGATCGTCAACGCGCCGACGGCGAGCAGCACCAACGGCCACGCGCTGGCGTCCACCAGCACCGTCACGGCGACCGCCGGCACCACCAGGCCCACAGGAGGGCCGTGACGACCCGGCCGAACGCCCCGAGGTCGAGGCGTTCGTCGGGCTCGTCCGCCACACGTGTCCGCAGGGCCATCGTCAACCGCCGATCTCGGCACGCACCGTCTTCGCGGCCCGCGACAGCGCCCGCAGCTTCTCGTAGGCGCAGAACCGGGGCAGTGCCTTGAGCCCGCAGTCGGTCGAGAGGTAGACGCGCTCGGGCTCGATGTGTTCGAGCACCCGGTGGATGCGATCGACGATCTCCTGGTCCGACTCGATGTAGAGGCTGCGGACGTCGATCACGCCGACCTGCACCTCCCGGTCCGGGGCGACCATCTCGAGGGCCTTGACGTCGACCATGTCGCGCAGCGCGAAGTCGAGGGCGAACTGCTCGACGTTCACGTCCATCCACCGCTCGAGCACCCGGGGCAGGGCGTCCTCGACGGCCCGGAAGGTGTTGCCGTAGCCGGTGCCCAAGCAGCAGTGCCACGCGATCTTGGCGTCGACGCCGTCGATCCAGGCGTTCATGACGTCGATGACCCAGTCGCTGTCGTCCTCGAGGGCGAGCTTCCAGGCGCCGAGGTCCTCGATCTGGATGAACGTCGCGCCGTGGGCGACGAGGTCCTTGAGGTCCTCGTTGAAGATCGGTACGAGCGCCTCGGCCAGGGCCCGCGGGGTCGAGTACGCGGAGTTCGGGTGGTCGTAGTCGACGTGGTAGGTCAGGTTGGGCGGGCCGGCGCCGACGGAGACCTTCATCGGGCGGTCGGTGAGCAGGCGGGCCGCGCTGTGCATCTCGCCGAGCCGGCCCGGGATGCCGCGGCTGACCGGCGCGGTGACGGCGGTGCCGCCCCAGTTGTGCATCCAGGCGGCCTGGCTGAGATCGCCGTCCGCGCTGGCCTCGATGGCGCGGGCCAGCGGGTTGGGCAGCTTCGCCTTGGTGAATCCACCGAGGCGCTCGTACCAGTACCAGACGAACGAGCCGATCCCGCCGCCGTAGTCGTCGAAGTGCATCTGTCCGTCGGTGACGACGTCGAGATCGGCCAGCGTCTGGTCGGAGATGCACGCCGTGGTGGCGTCCCACCACGCGTGCCAGTTCTCCTCGAGCTTCCACCACTCGAGCAGGTCGGCGCCCGCCAGGTTGTAGCGGGTGTACCACCGCGGCTTCGGGTAGGAGCCGATCATCGTGGTCGGCAGGATCGTGTCGACTACCTTGCGCATGGATTCCTCTCTCCGGTGTTCGGACGTCCCGACGTCGAGCATCGTCGGCGGTGGTAGTCCGCAGACGCCCTGAGCAGGGCGATCAGCGAACGGTCGAGCGTGTCCTGCATGGAGTCCGGTGTGGCCGCCGCCAGTCCCACCGCGATGTTCGCGTCGCGCCGATGCCGCAGGGTGCAGCGCAGGGCCCGCCCGAGCGAGGGCCGGGCCCGCCGCCCACCACCGTCGGTGCCCGGCGCCACGTCGCGGAACGGCGCGAACGTGGCGTCGCAGCTCGGTCGCACGGACTCGGAGCAGAGCTCCCGCACCGTCTCGTAGACCGTCTCCAGCCCTGCGGGCACCTCACGCGGCCGATCTCCGGGCACTGACATCGGCCTAGCGCACGAGTCGGGTCCACAGCAGGAGCATCCCGGCCAGGACGACGGCGAGGACCCACCCCAGGGGATCGACCAGCACTGCCACCGCTGCGGCCGCGACCAGCAGGACGACGATCAGTACGGTGACCGACCGCCCGAAGACGCCGAGGTCGGGACGGGGGTCCTCGTGATCGCCCCGACGGTCGTCCGTAGGCATCGCCGGTGTCCCGTCGTCCGACGAGGCGGGCCGTGCGCTCAGCATCGCGGCCTCAGTCCTCGACCAGCGCGACGGCGCGGGTCGGCCCGCCGTGCGCGCCCACGAGCTTGAGGGGGAACCCGACGAAGGTGAACCGCCGGTCCAGCAGTTCGTCGAGGCGGGCGAGGTTCTCGTAGTGGGTGATGTGCTCCCGTCGGCACATCATGTGGCACGGGTAGCTCGTGCTCGCGGGGTTGTCCGGAGTCGGGCTGTCGACCCCGAAGGTCTTCACGCCGCGGTCGACGATCCACTTGCTCGCGGAGTCCCCCAGGCCCGGGAACTCGGTGAGGTACCGCTTGTCGCCCGCGTACCGGTTCCAGGCCGCGGTGTGGAACAGGACGATGTCGCCCGGTGTCACGTCGACCGCGGACTTCTCGACGGCCTGTTCGAGGTCGTCGGCGGTGATGTCCGTCCGGGGCTGGGCCGCGCTGACGTCGAGGCACACCGCCGGTCCGTAGAACAGATCGAGCGACATCTTCTCGATGGTCTCGGCGCCGGGGTCGGGGTCGAGATGGGAGAAGGAGTCGACGTGCGTGGGGCCGTTGTCGTTGAGCAGGAAGCCGGTCGTCTGGAACGAGAAGCCGCTGTCGAACCGGGGCGCGGTCTCGTCGTGGGTGGCGTGCTCGAACTGCACGGTCTTGAGGTGGCCGGGGTAGACCTTCATCCCCTCGTAGATGTCCTGTGACAGATCGACGATGCGCATGGCTGGATGCCCTCCAGGATCCGTGGAGTCAGTACATGACGGCGCCGGCGGACACGTTGAGGTCCTCGCCGGTGATGGCGGTCGCGGCGTCGGAGGCCAGGAAGGCGCACACCGCGCCCACCTCGTCGGCCTCGACGAGCTTGCCGAGCGGGGACGCCGCGGTGAACCCGGCGCGCGCCTCGTCGAGACCGATCCCCCGTGACTCGGCCTGACGACGGATGACGTCCTCGATCCGCGGTCCGGCGACCGCGCCGGGACACACGGCGTTGGCGCGGATGCCGTGCGGCCCCAGTTCGAGCGCGAGGCTGCGGACCAGCCCGATGACCGCCATCTTCGCCGCGGCGTACGGGGTGCGTCCGTGCAGCGGGCGCTTCCCCGTCATCGACGAGATCGCGATCAGCGACCCGCTCCCCCGCTCGATCATCCCGGGGATGAACGCGCGGAACGTGTGGAACACCCCGTCGACGTCGGTGACCAGGCAGTCACGCCAGTCGTCGGGATCGATCTCGTGCAGCGGGGCGGTCGGCCCGGCGGTGCCGGCGTTGGCGACCACGGTGCTGACCGGCCCGATCTCATCGACCGCAGCGGCCAGTTCCACCATCGACCCCGGCTCGCGCACGTCGCACCCGAGGGCGACGGCGGCGCCGCCCGCGTCGTGCACGGCCTTGAGCGTGTCGTCGACCGTCGCGACGTCCCGCGCCGTGGCGACCACGGTGGCCCCGCTGCGCGCGAGGGCCAGCGTGATCGCCTGGCCGATCCCCCGGTTCCCGCCGGTGACCAGCGCGACCGGAGTACTCACCCCGTCACCCCGTCACCCCGGCGGCCCGCAGCGCCGCACGGATGCGGTCCGGGGTCATCGGCAGCTCGGTGATCCGCACCCCGAGAGGGGCCAGCGCGTCGTTGACCGCCACGTTGATCGCGGCCGGCGCCATCATGCGGCCCCCCTCCCCGCCGCCCTTGATGCCGTGCGGTGTCCACGGCGACGGCGATTCGTGGTGCCCCATGGTGAGTTCGGGGACCTCGACGGAGGTGGGGATCAGGTAGTCCAGGTAGCTGGCGGTCAGCAGCTGCCCCGAGTCGTCGTAGACGAACTCCTCGTGCAGGGCCGTGCCGATCCCCTGGGCCGTGCCGCCCTGGATGTGGCCTGCCAGCGAGCGGGGGTTGACCAGGGTGCCGCAGTCGTGGATCGCGGCGTAGGACAGGAACGTGACGCCGCCGGTCTCGATGTCCACCTCGACGACGGGGACGTGACAGGCGTGCCCCATGAACGGGTAGAAGACACCGAGATCCTTGCGGTCGGGGGACGGCATGGTGGTGTACGGGTGGTCGAAGACCTTGCTCTCCTCGAGCCCGGACTCGACGTCGTCGTCGAAGGAGTGCTTGAACAGGTGCAGCATCACCGCGATCTCGGCGAGGGTCTTGCGCTGCTCGGGAACGCCGCGGACCTCGAAGCCGCCGTCGCGCCACTCCAGGTCGTCGACGTCGGCCTCGAGCAGGTGCGCCGCCGCCCGGACCGCCTTCTCCTTGATCTTGCCGCTGGCGCCCTCGACGGCGCCGGCGAGCATGACGGTGGTGCGTGACCCGCCCGGACCGGTGGCGGGGAGCCCGGTGCGCGTGCCCTGGTAGACGACGGAGACGTCGTGCGGATCGCAGTCGAACTCCTCGGCGACGAGCTGCGCGACCATCGTCTCCGGCGAGTTGCCCCAGAACGCGCACGAGTAGAGCGTCGCGGTGATGTTGCCGGTCGCGTCCACCTTGAGCGTCACGCTCTCCGGCATGGAGGTGACCGGCGCCCCCGGTTCGTCGAAGAAGAACCAGAACTCGGTGGCCGAGAACACCGAACGCTCCTGGGCGCTGATCAGCCCGATGCCGAGGTAGCGCCCCTCCGCGCGCGCGGTCGCCTGCTCCTTGCGCCAGCGGTCGTACTCACCGATCTGCATGGCCTTGTCGAGGACGGCCTCGTAGTCGCCGGAGTCGTAGACGTTGCCCGAGGGGATGAAGTACGGGAACGAGCGGATGAAGTTGCGTCGTCGGATCTCGGCGCCGTCGATGCCCAGCTCCTGAGCCGCCTTGTCGACGATCTGCTCGAGCGCCCAGTTGTTCACCTCGGAGCCGAAGCCCCGGTAGGCGCCCTGCTGGTTCTTGTTGGTCAGCACCGCCCGGACCCGGTATCGGACGCTGCCGATCCGGTACGGCCCGACGACCTGCGCCAGCGCGTTGCCGTGGTGCCCGACGCCGAACTGGATGTAGGCGCCGTAGTCGTCGACGGTGTCGATGTCCAGGCTGGTGAAGAGGCCGTCGCGGGTGACCCCGAGCCGGACCTCGTAGTGTCGGTCGGACCCGTGGTGGTCGCAGTTCGACATGTTGTCGACGCGGTCCTCGAGGTACATCACCGGCCGGCCGGCCTCGCGCGAGCACATCGCGGCGAGGATCGCGGGCTTGGTCGCGAACAGCTTCGTCCCGAAGCTGCCGCCGGCCGGGACCGGCACCATGTCGAGCTTGTTGGCGGGCAGCTTCAGGGTGCCCGCCACCATGAACAGGTAGCTGGTGAAACTCACCGAGTTCGTGTGGATGCGCATCGAGTTCGACGAGACGTCGTAGTCCGCGACCGCGCCCACGGTCTCCAGCGGCTGCCCGCCCGAGCGTCGCCAGCGCATCCGCTCGGTGACCACGACGTCGGCCGCGGCCATGTCGGTGTCGACGTCGCCGAAGTCGAAGGTGCGCTCGAAGGCACAGTTGCCGCCGAGGGCGTCGTGCAGCACGGGCGCGCCGTCGTCGAGGGCGGCGAGCGCGTCGACGACCGGAGTCAGCGGCTCGTACTCCACCTCGATGAGGTCGAGGGCGTCCTCGGCGAGGTAGCGGTCGTCGGCGACCGCGATCGCGACGCCCTCACCGGCGTAGCGGACCTTGTCCACGGCGAGAGCCCGCCACACGTGCGCCTGGGGTTCGGCCCGAAGTCCGGGAGCGGGTCGAGCAGCTCCGCCGCGCGGGCCCCGGTGATGACGGCGTGCACCCCGGGTGCGCGCTCGGCCGTGGCGGTGTCGATGGCGGCGATGCGGGCGTGCGCCATCGGGCTGCGCAGCACGGCGGCGTGCAGCATCCCGGGGAGCACCATGTCGCCGATGTAGCCGCCGCGCCCGCGCAGGAACTTGGGGTCCTCGAGGCGCCGGATGGATTTCCCGACCCACGTGCGCTTGTCCTTGTGGTGCCGTGCCGGTGGGACGGGCCGTCCCTGGACGGTCCCGTTCTCCTGCCCGGGCCGGGGTGCGGTCGTGGTCACGAGGTCACCTCCGCCGGGCGGGCCTGCTCGGCGAGCGGCGCGGAGTCGGCGCGCATCCGCCGGCCCGCCGCGCATACGGCCTCGGTGATGAACTTGTAGCCCGTGCAGCGGCAGAGGTTGCCCGCGAGCTCCTCCCGGACCTGCGCCGGGTCGGCGTCGGGATCGCGTTCGAGGATCTCGACCGAGCGCATCAGCATCCCCGGGGTGCAGTACCCGCACTGCAGGCCCTGCTTGTCCCAGAACTCCTCCTGCAGCGGATGCAGCGTCGGGCCGTCGGCGAGCCCCTCGACGGTGCGGATCTCGGAACCGTCGACCTGGACCGCGAAGGTCGTGCAGGACCGGATGCTGGCGCCGTCGCGCAGGACGGTGCAGGCGCCGCAGACCCCGTGGTCGCAGCCGGTGTGGGTGCCGGGCAGGCCGAGGTCCTGCCGCAGCAGGTCCACCAGCAGCCGCCGGGCCTCGACCGACACCGTCCGGGTCCGACCGTTGACCGTGAGGGTGACGTCGTGTCTGGTCATGGCGATCAGCTCCTCGTGCCGTCGTGGGGCGCAACCTCGACGCCGGCGCGACCGAGGGCCACCTCGATCGCCCGGCGCAGGTAGGCGCGCGCGATGTCGATGCGGGTCTCGGTGCTCCCGTGCACGTCGCCCGCCGGGGAGAGCACGGCGACGGTGGCCTCGACCGCGGAGCGGATGGAGTCCTGGTCGGGCACGCTCCCGATGAGTGACTGCTCGGTCGCGCTCGCGCGGACCGGTGTCGGGCCGACCCCGCTGAGCGCGATGCCGGCGCGCCGGACGGTGCCCGCGGCGTCGACGTCGAGCAGGCAGGCCACGCCGGCGATCGCGAAGCTGCCGTGGGTCCGCATGAACTCGACGAAGGCGTGCGAGCCCGGCCACCGGACGAACCTGACCTCGCTCAGCACCTCCCCGGGCCGCAGCGCCGTCTCGAACGGGCCGACGAAGAACTCCGCGGCAGGCACCCGGCGGACTCCCGCCGGACCGACCAGGGTCATCTCGGCGTCGGCGGCCAGGGCGACGGCGGGCAGTTCGGCACTCGGGTCGGCGTGCGCGAGGCTGCCGCCGATCGTGCCGCTGTTGCGCACCGGCCGGTGCGCGACGAAGCGGAGCGCCTCGGCGAGCAGCGGCGCGGCCGCCGCGACCTGCGGGGCGTCCTCCGCCACCGACTGGCGCACCATCGCCCCGATGCTCAGGGTGTCGCCGTCCAGCCGGATGTCGGCGAGCCCCTCGACGTGCTGCAGGTCCACCAGGTAGCCGGGCTGGGCCAGCCGGAAGTTCATCAGCGGTACGAGGCTCTGCCCGCCCGCGAGGACACGGGGCTCGAGATCGTCGTGCTCGGCGAGCAGCGCGGTCACCTCGGTCAGGCTGCTCGGAGCCGCGTATCCGAAGGCAGGGGGTTTCATCGCGGGGCCTCCCGTCCGAGTGCTGGACTCAGCCTGATTCATCGACGGTGACCTGGGCCATGGCAAGCTCACCAAGGTTCGTCGGCCCGCATTGGCTGTCATCTCGGGGTCGGCGACGGTCGGTCTGGCGGTCAGGCGGTCGCCTCGTGCCCCGGGGCGGATCCCGGCGCCCGATCGGCGGCGGTGGAGCCAGGCGGCCCGCGCGCTCGGGTCCATGTGCTCCCCGAACCGATCCGCTCCGTTCCCGCATCCGCATCTGCGTCGGAGCGGAGCCCATCGACCCGCAGACGCCACTGCCGAGGAGTCGACGCCCGAGTGGTCATCCGAGTGCATACGTATACGACTCGCGCGGCAGGCTGTATCGTGATTCACCCGCCTCAGGAGGCCCGTGTTGCCCACCAGTCACGACGTGGCCCGGCTGGCCGGGGTGTCGCAGGCGACCGTGTCGCGCGCGCTGCGCGAGCACCACGGCGTCGCCAGGGCGACCCGGGATCGGGTCCGGGAGGCGGCACGCAGCCTCGGGTACGTCCCGAGCAGCACGGCGCGGGCCCTGTCGACCCGGCGCACCGGGCGGATCGCGGTCGTCTGCTCCGGACTGGACGATCCGTTCCACGCCGCGCTCGTCGCCCCTCTGCACGACGCCCTGTCCGACCGCGGCCTGCAGACGGTGCTCGTGACCGACACCGACGAGCACCCCGTCACGATCGACGACCTGCTCGACGGTGCGTGCGACGGCGTGGTGCTCACGACCTGCTCGACCACGAGCCCGTTACCGGCGGCACTGGCCGCGCGCGCCGTGCCGTGCGTCATCGCGGACCGGGCCGTCGAGGACGAGGGCACCGACTCGTGTGTCGTCGACGACCGAGCCGGGGCCGCCTCCGTCGCGGACCTGCTGGTCGAGCTGGGCCATCGTCGCATCGGGGTCATCGCGGGGCCGGACACGATCAGCACGGGTCGTGACCGGCTGACCGGCTTCCTCGACCAGCTCGGACGCCACGGGATCACCGTCGCCACCCGCGGGATTCACACCGGCCCCTTCACTGCGGAGACCGGCCGGCGCGGCCTGGTCGCCCTGCTCGCGGCCGGGCCCTCGATGCCGACGGCGGTGTTCTGCGGCAACGACGTCATCGCGCTCGGGGCCCTCGAGGCGGCGGCGCAGTACGGCGTGGCCGTCCCGGGCGATCTCGTCGTCATCGGCTTCGGCGGCCTGCCGATCGCCCGCTGGGAGCGGGTCGGCCTCACCACCATGGACGTCGATCTCGCGGCGATGGCCCGCGAGGTCACCGAGATGCTCGTGGAGCGGCTCGACGGCGTCACCGTCCCTGCTCGGACGGTGAAGGTGCCGGCCCGCCTCGCCGCTCGTCGCACCCACGAGTCGGCGCGCCCGCAGCGAGCCGACTGCGACGAGGACCGGGCCGCGCCGCCCGAACCCGAGCAGGGACTGCGCCGATGGATGACCGCCACGAGCGAGCTCGCCCGCGCCGTCAACTCGGCCACCCCGACGACGACGGTGCTCGCCCTGATCGCCCGGCGGGCCTGTGATCTGATCGGCTTCGACTTCTGCGCGGTCATGCTCGCCAACGCCGGGGAGGAGTGCCTCTCGGTGGCGGGCTTCCACGGGCTGGACGCCAACTACGTCGGGCTCGTCAGCGACGAGCAGGCCCTGCAGATCCGGCCGGAGAGCAGCGATCAGGACTCGCCGGCGGCCCGCGCGTTCCGCGAGCGCCGCACGGTGGCGGTGACCGACACGAGGTCGGCCGCGGTCTACGGACGGCTCCGCGATCTGGCTCCGGCGCAGGGGTACCGCAGCCTCGTCGCGGCGCCCCTGCGCGACGCGAGCGGATCGGTCAGTGGGCTGATCGTGGGCTACCTGCAGGAACCCCACGTCTTCAGCGCCGAGGAGCTCGACCTGACCGAGCTGCTCGGTGAGCAGATCATGGTCGTCCTGGAGACCGACCGTCTCCGACGCGCCCAGGAGCGGACCATCGCCGAGCTCTCGGCCGTGAACACGCAGATGAGCGAGGCCCGCCGCCAGCTCGACTGGGCGGAGGAGCAGCACGAGCGGCTGATGCAGCTCGTGCTCGACGGCGCGGGCCTGGAGGGCCTGACCGACGCGCTGGCCGAGATCCTCGACGCGGCCATCACCGTGCAGAACGCCGACGGCGACGTCCTCGCCCAGTCGGGCGGACGTGCCCCCATCGCGCCGTCCGCCGGCGCCGAGCCGGACGCGACCGGCGACGCGGCCTGGACGGTGCCGGTGCTCGTCACCGGGGAGACGGTCGGACGACTCTGGATCAGCCGCATGTCGTCGCGGCCCGACCCGCTCCAGCGGCGGGCCATCGAGCGCTTCGCGCTCGTCGTCGGGGTCGAGATCTTCCGCCGGCGCCACCTCGAGGAGGTCCGCCAACGGTTCACCCGCGACGTGCTCAGCGAACTGCTCCGCCCGAGCGGACCGGTGCACGTGCAGAGCGTGCTCGAGCACGCGGCATCGCTGGGGGTCGAGCTCGACGAGCCGCATCTCCTCGTCCTGATCTGCCGGCCCCGGAGCGGACCGGCTCCGGGTCTGCTCCAGGACTGCCGCAAGGCCCTCGCAACCGTCGAGCGGTGTCTGGTCGGACAGTACGACGGTGACGTGGTCGCCGTGCTGCCCGCCGAGCTCGACGTCGGACGGACCCTCGAGCCCCTGCTCACCAGACTCGGGCGGACCGCGCCACCGCACGCGCCGGTGGTCGTCCTCGCGCCCGAGGCCGAGAGCCCGACCGACTACGCCGGGGCGTACCGGATCGCCCGGGGCGTCGCTCGCCTGCGCCTGGCCACGAACTCGGTCGTCCCCTTCGTCGACGCCCGCCGTCTGGGCGTGGCGGCGCTGCTCCTCGGCGAGGACCTCCCGTCCCCCCGGCTCGCGCAGTTCGCAGAGGGTCTCCTCGCCCCACTCGAGCGCGCCGGGGCCGTCCGGCAGGGCGAACTGGTCGCGACCCTGCGCGCCTGGCTCGAGCACGGGTGCTCGGCCGCGACGACAGCCGACGCCCTCACGGTGCATCCCAACACCGTCACCTACCGGCTCAACCGGCTCGAGAAGCTCCTCGGGCTGGACCTGCGCAGCTTCGAGAACCGGCTCAACCTGCAGCTGGCCCTCACCGTGGTCGACGTCTCCGGGCAGGTGGACGCAGGTCGCACCTCAGCCCACCCGGGGGTCGGCGTCGGTGAGCAGCGTGGGTACCCCCCGAGGGTCGTCGACGAGCGATAGACGACCTCGGCGGCGCGCTCCTGCTCCACGGGCGGCACCCAGACGGCCTGCGAGAGGCAGGCAACCCGTCGTTCCTCGTCGCGCGAGACCACGTGTGCTCGACCCGGGAACTGCGCTGTGCAGGGATCATGCACAGCTGGCCCCCCAAGGGTCTGGGGTCGTGGCCCGGCAGGGCCAGGGGAGTTTCCCGAGGCGCGAGGCTTCGCTACCGGTCAAGCCGGTGTCGCCTCGCGGCGGCGGGGGTCGGGCGCGGTCGTCTGGGACCGATCGAGCAGGTCGCTGGAGTGAACGTCGACGGCGGCGGCTGCGAAGCCCCGGCATGAGTGGACACGCACCCCCCGAGCCGAGTACCGACCGGCGGACCGGCCGTACCCGGCTCCTGCTCGGTGCCGGGATCACATTGGCGGTCCTGGCAGTGCTCGCAGTGATCACGGTGGTGCAGACGGGGACGTCGGGCTCCTCCGGCGGCACCGCGGCCGGCCAGGACCCCACCAGCCGGGCCCGGCTTGACGTCGCGCGCCGCCAGCCCGGTGACCCGCTGGCGCTCGGTCGTCCGGACGCGCCCGTGGTGGTCGCCGAGTGGGGCGACTTCCAGTGCCCGTTCTGTCGGCTCTACACCACCACCACCCAACCAGCGCTGCTGCGCGAGTACGTCGAGTCCGGCCGCGTCCGCATCGAGTGGCACGACTTCGCCTATCTGGGTCCCGAGTCGGTGCTCGCCGCCCGCGCCGCCCGCGCCGCGGCGCGCCAGAACCGGTTCTGGGACTTCCACGCCGCCCTCTACCGCGACCAGCCCCCGGAGAACCGCGGCGAAGTCACCACCGCGTCGCTGACCGCGCAGGCCGCGCAGCTGGGCCTCGACGTTCCGCGGTTCCAGCGCGATCTCGCCGACCCCGCGATCGCGCAGGCGGTGACGGCCGATCAGAACCTCGGGTCGAGCCTCGGGGTCGGCGGGGTGCCGAGCTTCGTCATCGGCAACCAGCTGATCTTCGGAGCGCAACCGCTGGCCACGTTCCAGCGGGCCATCGACGCGGCGCTGGCCAGCCGGCGCTGACATGCTCGATCTCGGTTACGTCGCCGCGTTCGCCGGTGGGCTGCTATCGCTGCTCAGCCCCTGCAGCGCACTGCTGCTGCCGTCGTTCTTCGCCTACGCCTTCACCGGCCGCACCGCGCTGGTCGCCCGCACCGCGCTGTTCACCCTCGGACTCGGGCTGGTGCTGGTCCCGCTCGGTGCCGGGTCCGGGGCGCTGGCCTCGGTGCTGACCGCGCACCGCGCCGTGGTGGTCAACGCCGCGGGCGTCCTGATCGTGGCGCTCGGGGTGGTGCAGATCCTCGGCGGCGGCTGGGCGTTCGGACCCGCGTCCCGGTTCCAGGCCCGAATGGCGCGCCGCGGGGGCTGGCTGGCGACCCTCGGGCTCGGCGCGGCCTACGGGCTGGCCGGATTCTGCTCGGGCCCCATTCTCGGCGCCGTGCTCACGGTGGCCGCCGCTACCGGGCAGGCGCTGCGGGGCGCCGCGCTGCTGGCGGTCTACGCCGCCGGCATGGCGGCCCCGCTGTTCCTGCTCGCCGTGGGCTGGCAGCGTTTCGATCTCGGGCACCGGGCCTGGCTACGCGGACGGGCCTACCGGCTGGGCCCGCTGACCCTGCACAGCACCACCACGATCTCCGGGATGCTGTTCATCGCCATCGGGCTGCTGTTCATCGTCTTCGACGGCACCGCCGGGCTCACCGGCGCCGACCCCGCCACCACCGCCGCCGCCGAGAACACCGTGGCCGCGATCGGCGAGCGCATTCCCGACCTCGCCGCGCTCGGCGCGGCCGCCGTGCTCACCCTCGCGATCGTGACCTGGAGGCTCACCCGCCACCGGCACCGCCACGGCGACACCTCGGCCGGCACAGGCCCCGAGAGGCGCGGGCAGCGCTGAAGCCTTCACCCGGCTGGGCGGGCTGGCGACCGCGGGCCTACCTCTGCGCCGAGATCGACCGCTTGACCCGATCGGCCTCGGGGAGCGTGACCCACCGGCCCGCGTTCGGCGCGAACTGCCCCGGACCGGTGAGCAGTCTCCGCGTCGCGCCGGCACCGTCCCTGGCCGAAGTGACCGAACTCGGAGTGGCCCCGATCAGCTACGTCGGCCTCCTGCACCACGGCGAGACGGACCAGCTCAGCAACGTCCCGACGGCCGTCGCGGCCGAACACCAGCCCACCGACCAGCCGAGGCACCGGTTCACCTCGGCGCCGCAGTCAGAATGGGGCATCGAGGACGAAGGCCTGGCTCGGGTCTTGCAGGGTCTGCGTCTTCGGCACGGCTGGGTTGGCTGCCGCACCTCGAAGGTCTGCTCGAGATGTAGGCGTGTCGCGCCCCCGACACGCGTGACGTCCGCTGTCCTGTGACACCGACGGGTTCCACGGCGATAGACCCGACGGCGCCGTGCCCGTCACCGGTGGCGTCGAGCTGAGATGGACTCTTGATGGCACCGTGAGGAGTGGCGTGATCGCAGAGGCGGCTACTGCCGGGGATGGCGCAGCGCACCGGGAGAAGCCCAGCGCCGCCGAGCGGTACGTCCAGGTCCTGGCCGTTCTCCCGGGCGCGGAACACGTCGCCGTGGTGGACGTCTCGGGCGAACGCGTCCTGGGTGAGTGGGGCGGACCGCCGGGGTCGGCACAGGTAGTGATCGACCGGGCCCGCCGGGCCGCGGATCCTTCCCGGCCGGGTCGCCGCGAGCTCGAGGACGTCGTGTCGACCATCGGGACCGCCTTCCACCTCTCACGTCTGGTCCTCGCAGGTCCCGGCCACCCGGAGTCGATGTGGGTGGCCGTGCGGATCAACCGTGTCCAGGGAAGCCTGACGTGGTCCAGAGGGGTACTTGCCGGGCTGGGCGGACCGGCCGGCGATGTGCACCGCGACCACGTCGGACCAGCTCACGAGCAACCTCCCGGCCCGCACGAGCAGGACCCTGCGCTGCCATCGCGGGCCCCTGCCGTAGTGCCTCCGCCTCCGCCTCCGCCGACCTCGATCCCGAGCACGTCGCCGTCGGAGATCCCGCGTGCGGTTCCGGCCACCCGGACAGCCCCGACGACCGAGGGCAGCTCGAACGGCCAGGTCACCCTGACCGCGACCGCGCCGCACGCCTGGAAGGCGACACTCACCCCGACGGCGACGGTCGCGCCGGAGACGAGCGAAGCCCCCGACACCAGCACCCCGAAGAGGGCCGCCCCAGCGACGGTTGCCTCCCGAGCGGCGATCCCGGAAGCGAGCACAACGGGTTCGGGTACCGAAGAGTCGAGTGTTGCGGACGCGGCGATCGCCGACATCGCGGCCACTGTCGAGTTGGCGGCCTCTCATCTGTCCGTGCCCGGCGCCCGGGCCTCGTCCGAGAACCGGCCCGAGCCGTTGACGCTCGGCCCGGACCGACGCAGCCCCTTCGCCCCGGTCATCACCGTGCTGCCACCACCTTCTCCGGTCCCGGAGGACGGCACCACCGAGGAGCCAGCCCCGATGCCCGCGCCGATCATCATCGCGCCTCCTCTCTCGTGCGACCGGCGTCCGGTCGAAGGTGAGCCGGCCATCGACTCTGGCCCGGACGAATCGGGCGAGTCCGGACTCCTCGACCCCTCCCCGCGCCACACGCCCGGCGTTCGCCTGGTGCCACGGCTCCCGAGCCCTGCGGCCCTTCCTTCGAGCCGGCCGGCGAGTTCGGTGGCACACGCAACCGCATTCACCGACGAGCCGTCGGTGCTGAAGCGCCTGATCTACTGCCTGCGACGCCCGAGCTGACAATCAGTGCGAGCCGGTCCGCTGATAGCGAGATCCGACCGGCCGCAATCGGGACTCCGCAGTCGTAGGGCGGTGATGGTGCCGATTATCACGGCATCCCGCAGCTCTCGGGACCCAGCGCACTTTCGGGGTCGACCCCGTCAGCAACCTCGATGGCGGGCCGTCATTGCCGCCACCGGACTGATCGGTACGCGTTGAGTGCGCGCATGGTTCTGCCGCGGAGAAGCTCGGCACGGCCAAGGAGTCGGTCCAGCGTCTGATCGGATGGCTCTACACGCAGGCTTGCCCGCCCGGCAGGTCGCGCGGCCGTTCGGTGACAGCACAGCGGGAATCGGCCACCTGTTCAAGGCCCGACACATTGCGACAATCCTTGGCTCGTGGGTGACGAACTCTTGGTCTCGGAGGCGGCAGCACCTGAACTCGGCCAACGTGGAGACCAGTCATTGGAAGGGTTCTCCCCGATTCGAGGGAAGGCCGTTGAGTGTGGTGTCACTCGCCGGAACACGGGGTACTGCCGAATCGGAAATCTCATCATCACGCCACGAATGGCGCCGGGCGGTTCGCCTCGCCCGCTGCCGGAGGGAGAAAGATCATGGCTGACCAAGGTCACGTGGCCAACGATCTGGCCGAGCTCAAGGGCATCGGCCCGAAGTACGCGGAAATCCTCAAGGAGGTCGGAGTCGACTCGATCAAGGAGCTGCGGCACCGTAACGCGGCGCACCTCAAGGAGATGATCGAGACTCGGCACGGCAAGGTGACCGCACTGTCCGAGCACGAGTGCCAGACCTGGATCGACGAAGCCAAGGCCCACACCGCCAGCTGATGACCCGGTTCCGACCGCGCCAACGAACTGGGAGGTGCGTCCGCCTCGGAGGTTGGCGCAGGTTGATCGGGCGGGGCCGGTGCGTGGGGCCCTGTGGCCCCGCGAGGGCCTCGGCGCCCAACGCACTGGTTGGCTGGTTCGGGGCCGACGTCGGGCGGGGTCGTCAGGGGAGTGCGCGGCAAACCAGCCGTACTCAATCGCACCGACCGGCCGCCGAGTAATGATAACCGGCAAGCCACGGCTGGGTGTTCTTGCTTGGTCAGGCACCCGTTCGAACGGCCCGCTGGCGAGGCCAGGTCGTCTGCTTCACCGACCATTTGTATCGAGCGTCCAGCGACTTCCCACGTCGTTTTACCGGGCATGCTCGGTTGGATCCTCGGTGTGGTCAGGCCGGTGCGCCGCGCACCCGATTACGCATCGAGGCGATGACTGCTTCCTCCGCGGGGGTCTGCAACCGGGGGGCCGTCACATCGATGCCGCCCTCCCACTGATTCACGCTCAGGGGGAGATCAGCTTCGTCGTCGTCGGTGACCCGGGCCATCGACCATCGCGGGAAGGCTCGGTCCACCCCCGCAGCGGTCTCGACCAACTCGACCTGCTCGTGGCGGGGATCGCGCTGGATCGTGTCGTAGAGGCCCCGAACAGCGCTCTCCTCGCCTTCGAGGGTCTGGACCACGCTGTCCTCCCAGACCACCAGCGCCCCGGTGATGCCCTGCTCCGGGTTCTTCCTCCGGGCCGCCGCCAGGATTTTCGGCAACTCGACCTGGAGATCGTCGCCCGAGATCTTCAAGCTGCTTCGATAGATCAGGCGGAACACTGGGCCGCCACCGGTGCTCGCGCCGGACTCAACCACGTTGCCGACTCCTTCTCTGTCGGTGACGCACCCCGATCTGATCAAATTGGTCACGAGGCGCTGCGCTGTTGAGAGCGTGGCAGCTTCGCCGTCGCGTCCTAGCCGAGCACCTCGAAACGATGCGCAAACGTGGCAAGCCAGCAACTCTCGGGCCTTGGAAGCCGGCCGCTGCGCCCGGTGCGAGAGATAACCGCGTCGAAGATCCTCACAAGCTGGACTCGTGAAGAGGTCGCGTCGAGGACGCCTCCCCGGCTCGACGAGGCGAAGATCCCGGTCGGCGACGTCGCGCCATCCGTTGAAATCGGTCGGGGATCAAACTCCGCTGATGTCGAGGATGCGCCCCGGTTCGGCCACGGTTGGCCGTTGACCGGAGAGCTCGCGGCCGGCAGCGGGTGCCACTGGATGCCGACCACGCTGATCGGTCACCGCGGCGACGCGCTGCGACCACACCACGCGGTGGGTCGGCGGACGATCAGCGTCGTGCGTCGTGGGGTTTCTTCGTCTCGTCACGCTCCCGCGGCGTCGTCGCGTCCTGCCGGCCGGTAATGGCCGCCGGCGGCGGTGCGAGCCCCACGCCGGCGGCGCAGGATCGCGACACGTTCCCTCTCGTCGACCCCGCCCCAGGTGCCGTAGGGCTCCTCGGCGCTCAAGGAGTGGGAAAAGCAAGGCCCGCGCACCGGGCAGCGCGCGCAGATCTGCTTCGCGCGATCGACACGGCGACTGCGGCGGGGATCGCGCTCGCCGTCGGGGTGGAAGAACAGCGATTCCGGCAGGCTGCGGCAGGCCGCGCGGCGTTGCCAGTCCCAGTGCACGTCCAACGGCTCGGGAAGCCGCGTGGTCTCGGCCATCACCATTCCTCCCCGGAGGATCTCGCCGCATCGATCGGTCCGCGACGGGGTCGTCGCTCGCCGGCGGCGTGAATGACCTCCGCCTCCGTCTCGACTCGAGCGGCAGGCCGGGGTCGAGCGCGGGCCAGCGATGGTGTCCGCGGTCGGTCACGGGCTCTGCGCCACCTCGAAGCAGCCTGTCCTCCTGGACAGTCTCGAACCGTGGCACAAGCGTGGTAAGTCTGCACATGGTCGAACTGGAGCATGACCGATCTGAACGCGATGCGAGACGATGACCCGATGACCCGATGACCCGATGGCCCCGCACGCCGGACCGACGCAGCGGCCGTCGGAGGACCACGTCCCGCGGTGGACCGCGGCCGCGGTCGCTGCGCGTCTTGGGGTGGCGCCCGCCACCCTGCGCAGTTGGAGCCGCCGCTACGGGATCGGGCCGATCGACCACCACGCTGGGCGCTACCGCCGCTACACCGACACCGACGTCGCCGAGCTGGCGACCATGCGCCGGCTCGCCGACGACGGGATGGCACTCGCGGCCGCGGCCGAGCTCGCCCGCCGCCGCCACCGCAGCACGGGCACACCGGCTCAACCCTTGACCCCCGGTCACCTCGAGCCGGGACACCCCGTCGACGTCGGGGAAGTTCGGGCACTGGTACGTGCGGCCCAACGTCTCGACAGCGACACCCTCATCCATGCCCTCGCTGCCAGCCTTGAGCGCCGCGACGTCGCTACGCTCTGGAACCAGCTCTGCCGCCCCGCACTCGACGCCCTCGACGAGCCCGACTCCGCCGCCGCCTGCCTCGACGGCGCGCTGGTGCTCGCCCGCGCGATCACCACCACCTCAGTGTCACCTGCCAGCGAGAAGGGACCACCCTGCTGCCATGAGCTAGGGACCACCTCGGTGGTCGTGGACCTTAGGTATCGAGAGTGGCTCGGGATCTGCTGCTGGTCAACTCGGGTCCGGGTGTCGGGGAGCGTGACTCGGTGCGTGGCGAGGTCAGTCAGCCTGGCGGTCGATCCAGCGGGCGAGGACGAGGACGTCGGAGGGTGTGTAGCCCAGCTGCTGGTAGAACTGCGCGGCCGCGGCGTTCTCGCTGCGAACCATGAGCTGAAGCTTCGGGACGCGCCCGGCCAGCCACTGCTCGGCGGTGTGCATGAGGGCACGTCCAATGCCGTGTCGGCGGCGGCTCGGTGAGACCGCCAAGTAGTAGGCCCAGCCGCGATGTCCGTCGTGGCCAACCATCACGGTGCCGATGAGGAGATTGTCGGCGCCGCGGTGGCCGTCGACCGCGGCGAGCACCGTCGAGGACGGACCATTCAGCGCCCGGGTGAGATCGGCGGCCGGGTCGTTCCAGGGTCGGGTCAGGCCCGTTTCGTGCCAGAGCGCGACCGCGGCGGCGGTCTGGGTGGCTGGCAACGTCTCGATCAGCACGGTGGTGACGCTACGGGTCAGCGGTCGGTCCGATGTCCGTCCTCGGTGGGTTGTCGGTGCGGTCGTGGGCGGAGTTGGTGCTGGCGGCGAGGGCGGGTTTCTGGCGTTGGCGGTAGCTCTGGCCTTCGACGACGAGTTCGTAGGCCGCGGACTGCAGCCGGTCGATCGCGGACTGGGCCAGCAGCGGGTCGGCCATCATGGTCACCATCTCAGCGGGGTCGCGGTTGGAGGTGGTGATCGTGGAGGCGACGCGGTGGCGTTCCACGACGAGTTCGTAGAAGGCGCTGGTCTCGGTGGCGCCGAGCGGGTGCAGCGCGAGGTCGTCGAGGATGAGCAGCTCGACGCGCTGCAGCCGGCGCATCTCGTCGTCGTAGGTGGCGTCGAGGCGGGCGCCGCGCAGCCGCTTGAACATCTTGTCGGCGCGTTCGAAGACCACCGAGTGCTTGCGCCGGACCGCGGCGTGGCCGAGCGCGGACGCCAGAAACGTCTTTCCGACCCCGACCGGGCCCATGATCATCGCGTTGTGGGCGTCGGCGAGGAACCGCAGCGAGCACAGCTCCGACCACAACGCCCGGTCGAACGCGACGCCGGTGGTGTCGTCCCAGGCCTCGAGGACCATCGCCGGGTCAAGCCCGGCTTTCTGGGCGCGCAGCTGGGCGGCTTGCCGGTCGCGGCGGGTGACCTCGTCGGCGAGCAGCATCTCCAGGAAGTCGTGGTGGGCCAGTGCTCCGGTGCGAGCCAGCGCGAGGCGCTCGGGCAGGGTGTCGAGCAGCCGGCCGAGCTTGAGGCGGCGCATCAGTTCCTTGAGCTCGGCGGAGGGCTCGATGCGCCCCGGGCGCTGCCCATCGGCCGCGGCCCCGGCGGCGCCGCGTGGGGTGAGCTTGGTGGTTCGGGTGGTCTTCTTCCCGGCAGCGGTCATGACGGCCGCCGGGTGCTGAACTCGCCCGGGTCGCGGACGAACCGGCCCGCAGCCGGGACGACCGCGGCGTCTGCGTCGACCGCGGCGCCGGAGGTGGCGGGCCGGGCGGGGGCCATGGTGTCGACGCCGGCCAGGCCGCGGGTGAGCATGCGTTCGATGAGCCCGACGTTGACGATCTCGACCTCCAACGCCCGGGCGCAGGCAGTGTCGGTGGCGTCGGCGTCGTAGCGGCGGGCGAGCCCGAGCAGCCGGTAGACCTGGCGCATCTTGGTCCAGGGCAGCGGGTGCTCCAGGATCGCCGCGGCGTAGCGCCCGACGTGATCGCCGTAGGACGCTGCCTTGCGGGCGAGCCCGTCGAGGTCGCGCATGGCGTAGGCCGAGACCTCCGAGGGCAGGTCGGCGGGGTCGGTGTGCCGGCCGCCGGGCTCCTGGCGGGGGTGGACCTTGAGCAGCTGGCCGCGGTGATACAGCTTGACCGTGGTGGCATCGGTACGGGCCCGGATACGGGTGCCGATCAGCTCACCGGGCACCGAGTAGACCGCCCGCGACACTTCGACGTGTCGGTCGCGGGCCACCAGCGGTTTGCTGAACACCGGGATCGCGAACGGCCCGTCCGGCACCGGCCCGAGCAGCGGCGCCTCCTCGGCCGCGAACACCTCCGCGGGACGGGCGCGGGTGGTGCCGTGGATGCGCAGCCCGGCAATCTGGGCGCACCACAGCTGCGCGCGGGCCCGGCAATCCGCGAGATCGAGGAACTCCTCGCCGGCGAAGAAGCTCCGCTGGGCATACTTCACGCCGTTCTCGACGCGGGGTTTGTCCTGCGGGTGCCGGACCCGCGCCGGGTCGATCACGAAACCGCGGGCCTGGGCGTACTCCCGGAACGCGTCGCTGAACCGCGGCTCGATCGGGTCGGCCCGCCCCACCACCGGGCGGAGGTTGTCCGGGATGACCACCGCGAAGACGCCGCCGTAGAACGCCCACGCGGCGTCGCACCCGGCGATCACCTCGTCCAGGGTCTGGCGGTGGGTGGGGTAGATGAACATGTACCGCGAATACACCGCGGTGAAGATCAACCCGTGGGTCACCCGGCGGGTGCCGCGGGCTGGATCGGAGATCAGCCCGAGCCGACCGAAATCGACCTGGACCTCCACCCCCGGATCGCCGTCGGCGACCGGGACGGTGGCCCGCCGGCGCCCGAACCCGAGCTCGGCCACCGCATAGCGATGCAGCGTGCGATACGGCACCAGCACCCCGCGGCGCTCCAACAACACGTGCACCTTGGTCAGCGTCAGGCCCTGCTTGAGCCACGCCTGGATGCGCTCGTGCTCGCCGGCCACGGTCTCCCACGCGGCCCCGGTGCCCCGCGGCCGGTCCGGGCGCACCGTCGCGATCACCGCCCCGAGCAACTCGTCGGACAGCGCGGCGAGCCCATCGTCACGATCGAGCCCGGCCGCCTTCGCAGCGTCGATGTAGCGGCGGACGGTCTTGCGGTCCACTGCGGCCAGCCGACTCACCTCCCGCAGCGACCGGCCGTCCAACCACAGCCGCAGGATCTCCTTCACCTCAACCACGGACACCTCCCGGTAGGTCATGCGAGCGACCAGTAACGGCCGCACGACCTACCGGACGGGAGCCACGCCGGGTGGTCCCATCAGTGGCAAACCGGTGGTCCCATGCTCGCGGCAAGACCAGGGCTCAGGTGGTCCCTTCTTCGTGGCAGCTGACACCTCAGCCACGGCTATCCCGCCAGGATCACGGGGCCACGACCGGTGCTCCTGTCCTGCGCGCCCGGCGAGTACCACACCCTGGCTCTCGACGCGCTGTTCGCGGCGCTGACCGAACATCAGATCTCGGTGCAGTTCCTCGGGCCATCCGCTCCGCTGCCCGCCTTGCTGCACGCCATCGAGCACACCCAGCCTCTCGTGGTATTCGTCTGGGCTCAGCGCACCGCGACCGCGCAGCCGACCGCGCTGCGTCGGCTGGTCCCGCACACCACCGCCGTTGCCGCCGGACCCGGATGGAGCTCCACCCGGCTACCCGCCCGTGTGCGCTGGATCAACTCTCTCCCCGAGGCAGTGGCCCTGGCCCGCGAGGCCACCCCACCAGACCCCGACCCGGTGTGAGCAGCCGCTTCGCGGGTACCTCGACTTGCCGGGCTTGTCGCTGCCTCTAACAACCCGTCCGGCGGCCGGCTCCTGCATTGCCCTGTACGCGGCCACCTCCCCCGACGCCCGCGGCGGGCGCCTCTACGGACCGAACGGCCTCGGTCACCTCGGTGGCGCCCCCGCCGAACAGCGCCTCTACCGCCCCTACACAGCACCGACGACGCCGAGCGCGGCTGGCAGGTCACCGAAGAACTCACCGGCGTCCCCTTGAGCGCCACCGAACCCACCCACAGCGGCGACGCGCCCGCGGCGCGGCGCCCAGAACGGCACTGAGCGATCTTCGGCCGCCAGTTGCGCCCGACCGACCCCGACGACGCCGTCGGGACCCACCGCGCGCTGGGCGCTCCTCGATCAGTGACGTGGCTGCGAACGATCGGTTACCGAACTGAGGTTCTGTGACCCGAACGTTGTGGGGCGTTGCCACGTCCGCCTCCGGGCTCGATGGATGTGCACGCTGATCGGCCTGCAGCGTCCTCGCTCTCCCCGGACCGTCGGATGCGGTCGGTCCGATTCCGAGGGTCGTCCAGGACGGGGACGGGGGCGGCGTCCACGACGGCGTCGAGCGATGTGCAGCTCGCCGCCGCCTCAGACCACCGCAGTCTCGCCCCAGATGTCCTCGAGGTAGCGGTTCGACGTGCGGAGGCCGGCGAGCCAGGCGTTGCCGTCGGCCTCTCCCGCACCGGTCTTGGCCCTGAACACCGCAACGAGAGCCGCTCGCACGCCCGGCGCCATCGTCGAGGCGTTGCCACAGACGTAGATCACGGCATCGTGCTGCATGGCCTCCCAGACGCCGTCGGCGGCGCCCTCGAGAGCATGCTGGACGTAGCGGTACCGGTACCCGGACACCCGCGAGTAGGCGGGGTACAGCGTGGCCACGCCGGCCTTGTCGAACGCGGCCAGCTCGTCGGAGTAGAGCAGGTCGTCCTCGGGGTCGCGGCACCCGAGGAACAACAGCGAGCGGGCGATCGGCACGCCGTGGGAACGCAGGGACTCGCGCTCCTGCAAGAAGCCGCGGAAAGGCGCCATGCCCGTCCCGGCCCCGACCATGATCATCGGGACGTGCGGGTTCGCCGGCGGGCGGAAGGTGATGCTGGGGCTGCGAACGAACGTGAACACCGTGCCGCCCTCGGGGACGTCGTCCAGGTGCCCGGAGCACACGCCGCGGTAGATCGTGCCGTCGCCGGCGCGGGCCGGGCCTTCCAGCACCCCGACGGTCAGTGCGACGTCCGAGGACACCTGGGGCGATGAGGAGATGGAGTAGAACCGGGGCCGCAGCGGGGGGAGCAGGTCGAGGAACTCGGCGAACTGCAGGTTGCACTCGGGGTGGGCCTCGAGCAGCTCGAGCAGCGTGCGGCGGGGCTTGGCGATCTGCTCGCGGTAGCGGGCCCTGGCCTCGTCGTCGACACCGGCGAGCCCCGCCAGGTCGTCGCGGTCCGGCCCGTCGGGCATCGACGCGGCCATGGCTGCCAGCCCGGCGCGGCCGGCCACGTCCTGCAGCTCGACGCAGCCGACCAGGATGCCCAGCAGCGGATAGGGCTCGCCGACGGGCAGGTGGGTCGGCGCGCTGCCGTTCGCGGTGAGCGTGGCGAACTGGCCACCGTCGAGCCCGAATCGCGCGAGGGTCCGGTTCACCAGATCGATGGGGTTGCGGGGTAGGACGCCCAGATGATCGCCGGTGGCATAGGTCGTGCCGGTGGGCAGCGCGATCTCGAGGTGGCGCACCGAGCGCCCGCCCGGCGTGCCCGCGCGGGCGGTGAGTTCGCGGTTGATGCGCACCGTGGCCGCCTGGCCCCGGTAGGACTGCAGGACCGGGCTGGCGGTCCGGCGCTGTTCGAGCTGCACTGCCAGCCGCGGGCCGGCGCCGGCGCCGGCGGTCGCTGACGCGTCGAGGCCGAGGGCGGCGCCGAGCCCGTCCCACAGCCCGCGGTACCAGGCCTCGAACTGGGAGTCGAAGTCACCGCGCTGATCGCCCTCGCCGCGGGGGTACACGCGGGTGGCGCCCTTGGCCTCCAGGCCGGCGTCGACGCGGGTGGGCACGGCCTGATACGTCGCGGCCCAGTCGCGGTTGCCGCACCCGAAGACGGTGTACTTCACGCCGGTCGCCGAGGCCGACCCGCCGTCCAGCCAGGCGCAGAACTTCGCGGCGTTGTCCGGCGGCTCCCCGTTGTACGACGAGGTCACGACGGCCACGGCGCCCTCGGTCGGCAGCTCCCCGACCGCCTCGTCGAGCGCCGCGGTGCGCGCGGTGTAGCCGCGGTCGCCGGCGTCGCGGGCGATGCGGGTGGCGAGGTCCTCGGCGGCGCCCAGGTTGGATCCGAACAGCACCAGCAGCGGGGTGCCGTGCCGGTCGGCGGGGGCGACGGCCAGGGCGGGCGCGCGGGGCTCGGCGGCGACGCCGGCCGTCGGCCGCGGCGCCGACCCCCGGGTACGCCCCTCGCGGGGCCGCACGGTGATCGTGAGCCCCTCGGGCTTGATGGTCAGGGACTCCTTGATCTTCAGCTGGTAGTCCGCGTGGTCGACCAGCTCGAAGCGCTGCAGCAGCATCCCGAGCACGAGGGTCGCCTCCTGCAAGGCGAACTGCCGCCCGATGCAGGCCCGCTGCCCGGAGCCGAACGGTCGGTAGGCATTGGGGGGCAGCGCGTCGAGGCGTTCGGTGGCCATGTGGTCCGGGTTGAACTCGCGAGCGTCCTCGCCCCATACCTCCGGCAGCCGGTGCAGCATCGGGGTGAGCGCGATGACCCCCGTGCCGGGGTCGAACGGGCCGTACCCGCCGACGGTCTCGCCGGGTGACCTCGGCTGCCGGGTGAACGCGGGCGCGGTCGGCCAGAGGCGCAGGGTCTCGTCGAGGATCTGCCGGACATAGCCGAGCTGACCGATCTGCGCGACGGTCGGGGCCGCATCCGGGTCGGTGCCCAGCACGCGGTCGACCTCGTCCTGGGCGCGGGCGACGACCTCGGGGTGCTTGAGCAGGTAGGAGATCGCGAACGAGAGGAGCCCGCTCGTGGTCTCGTGGCCGGCGATGAGGAACGTGCCGCACTGCGCCACGATGTTGTGGTCGGGCAGCGTGTTTCCCTCTTTGTCAGTGCCGACCAGCATGTGGCCGAGCAGGTCGGTGCCTGGCTCGCCGGAGGCGCGCCGCTCCTTGACGATCGCGTCGATCGTGTCGTCCATGTACTTGGAGTTGGCCAGGAAGCGTCGTTGGGCGCCCCGACGGAGCTTGATCTGGATCGGGAGCATCCGCTGGCGCTTGACGCCCTCGGTGAGCGACCCCAACATCGCCTCGACGAACGGGTGCGGGGTGTCGCGGTAGAACGAGTTGAAGCGGTACCCGAACCCGCACAGCGCGATGGTGTCGAGTGTCAGCCGCGTCATGTCGCCCGCGACATCGATCGGCTCCTCGGGGTTCAGACGCTCCCACTTGAGCATGAGTTGCTGGGCGATGTCGACCATCGGGTCGACGTAGCCCTTCATCGCCCAGGTGCTGAAGCTCGGCAGCAGGATGTCGTGGGCGGACTTCCACAACGGATCGGTGGTGTCCGCCGTGAACAGGCCCGCGCTCTGGTGGGTCTCGCGCAGCTGGCGCTGGCCGGTGCCGACGAGCTTGTCGAAGCGGGCGTCGTCGCAGACGTCCTGGACCATCTCGAGCCCGGAGACGATGTACATCGCCCCGGCGGGAGTGTGGAGCTGGAAGATCCGACCGTATCGATCCGCCAGCTCCATCACGCTCTGGATCAACCGCTTGGTGTCGATGTCGCGGGCGTTGCCGACCACCGGCAGCGGCTTCGGACCCGGGATCTCGGAGAGCGGGTGGGTGGGACGGTCGGTCGTGGTCACGGTGCGCTCCTCGGTAGTCGGGGCGTGGTCTCGCTGGTGGCGTCGGGGAGGGACTCCAGGTCCTTCGACGCCTGTGCGTCGACGGCAGGGGTGGCGGAACCCGCGGCGTTCTCACGGCGCTCGTGGAGCACGAGGGCCACCGAGATGAGCAGCACCCATACGGGCAGGACGAGCAGGCTCGCCGGCTGGTAGGTCGCGGTGAGCAGCAGATAGGCCCCGCAGAGGTACGCGATCACCGAAGGGAGCTTTCCCAGCACCCCGGCGCCGCGGAGCAACGTGGTGGTGGTCAGCGCGAACATCCCGGCCCCGCGGACGGAGAACACGAAGACCAGCCCGTAACCGAGGGCAGCGAGGGCGCGGGCGGTGTCCGGCGCGACGACCGGCGCGTTCGCGATGACGCTCCCGAACGCGGGCGCCGCGACCGCGGCGGTCCCCGCGAACAGCATGCTGACGAACAGGCCGACGGAGAGCAGGTTCAGGCCGTTCGCCATCGCCGACGGCACGTGACCGATCGCGTCGAGCACGGACCGGACCGCAGTCGCGAACCAGAGGAAGGCGATACCGGCGAGCGGCACCAGGTAGAGCCCGACAGCGACGATCAACGAGTCGCCGTTGCTCGCGTAGAACGCCGTGTACACCGCGTCCGGGGCACCCAGGTGCGGCCCCTTGTCGATCAGCACGAGGGCGGCGACGAACAGGCCCGAGAAGACAACGCCCGTCACCGCAGCCACCCGCGCCGAGGCTCTCATCGCGCCCGCCCGCCCGCGCCGATCGGAGCCGGACCCGACCCAGGTTCGAGATCCTCCAGGATGCGGAGCAGGTCGAGCGTGGAGGAGAACGGCTCTTCCCGGCCGGCCTCGGTGATCACGGCGCCCTCCAGACGACCGTCGGCGGTACGGGACACATCGAGGAGGAGACGCATGTGCCGACCTCCTCCCCGTCGGCGTCGACCGTAGGGCGAGCCCAGCGTCGAACACCCCGGCCGACCTTCCAGTCGGACTTCCAGTCGGCTTGCCGTCACTTCCGGGGGCGCCCAGCGAGCCCGCGCCGCCTCCACGTACGCCATCGAGCAGTCCCCTCTTTCGTGACCCAGGTCACAGCGTGGGGTGAACTGTCAGGCCTTGTCTACGGGCCGTCGAGCATGGATATGCACCGACGCGACCGTCCGCTCACGTGCATCGACCGATGGGATCACGACGGCCCGCACCCCGGACCCGACCGGGGATGCCCCGTCCGGCGCCCCCGGCCCCCCGTCCGACCACCGCCCTCAACCGTCCCTCCTCCCCCCGACGATCAGCGCAGGCCGGGGTCGCGCGAGAGCAGATCGATCGCGACGATCGCCGCCGCGACCAGCCCGACCATCCGCACGTTGTCCCACCCCGAGACGGTGGCCAGCCCGAGCGCGGCGACGGCGACGACGGCGAGGAGCGCGACGGCCACGTTGCGCAGGCGGCTCATGACGGGCCGGCGGCGGGTCGCCCGCGCGTCACCAGCTCCATCATTCAAACGATCGTACAAGCATGCCTCGGCATGTGGCGGGCACGTCCGGCGACGACGCCCACGGCCGCCCAGCGGGCCGAGCGACTCGATGGGACGACATCGGCGAACTGATCGCAGATCCGGTCGGATCGCCGGTCGATCCCATCATCAAGCGCGCGAACACTCGCTCGTTCGGCGGTTGTTTTCGAAAAATGGAAATGCTATTGTGCACTTCCTTCGTGGGATTATTCTCCGAATGAGGCGTCTCCCGATCGAAGAATTCCTCGCCTATCGCGATGTCGACACCACACTGAACGGTGTCCTCGTCAGCCCGCCCGGGCCCGCCGCGCAGCGCGTACCCCTCGTGCTGCTCCACGGCGGGGCCGGACTCGATGACCACGCCCGGGCGCAGGCCCGCCGGTTCGCCACGCGAGGGCACACCGTACTGGCCGCCGATCTCTACGGCCCCGGCGTGGCCAGCAACCGCGACCGAGTGCTCGCGACCATCGCCGAACTACGCGGCGAGCCCGGGCGCCTCGCCCGCCGGGTCGAGGCCGCCGTGGCCACCATCGCCGACCTCCTGGCCACCCCGGCCGAGTCGATCGCCGTGATCGGTTTCTGCCTCGGCGGCATGGCCGCACTCGAGCTCGCGAGGGCGGGCGTCGCGGTGTCCGGAGTCGTGAGCGTGCACGGTGGCCTCAGCACCCCACGGACCGCATCACCGGGTGAGGTGCGCAGCCGCGTGCTGGTCTGCCACGGCGGCTCCGACCCCCACGTCTCGCCCGGCGAGCTCATGGCCTTCGTGACGGAGATGACCGCGGTGGGCGCGGACTGGCAGCTCGTCGTCTACGGCCGCGCCCACCATGGCTTCACCCATGCCCACGACGACGGAGGCACCCCCGGCGTCGCGTTCGACCCGGTCGCCGACCGACGCGCCCATGCGATCATCTGCGACTTCCTCGACGAGACGGCCCGGTGCTAGTCGGTTCCGGCGACGGACCCGTCCGGGAAACCTGTTTCGTCGGGACGCTGATCGTTGGTGAACGGGTCGGACGCGTCGTTGTGCGGGCCGCCGGGCCCGCCGGTCTCGCCCGGCTCAACCGCAGCCTTGATCTTCTCGGCCGCCTCACGCGCCTTGTCGGTCAGGCTCGCACCGTCATGCTCCTCGATCATGCCCTGCGCTTACCCGACGTGCGCCGAACCACACCCGCCCGAATTCACCGCCACCCGCGGCAGCAGCGGCGATCGATCGTAGAGCCCGACGACGTCGGTGACCTTGGCGACCAGTTCCGGGTCGCCAGAGGATGTGGAGGTCTACGGCTCTGGCTCGGCGACGGCGCGACCATCTCGAGAGGTCGAGGCCGAGGTCGGGAACATCGGAGACGGCCGAGGTGGCGGGCGAGCAGACCGGCGACGGTGTCAGGGACCGTCCGGCTGCGGACCATCTTTCGGGCCTGGGGGGCCGCCAGGCCCGGCCCCCGGCCCGGGTGGGTGTGCCGCAGGACCGGCCCCGACCGCCGACGGCGCGTGGCCGGGACCGGCCGCGGGCCCCGGGGGTCTCGGCCCGCGGCCGGCGTGCGAGCCCCTGGACGCTCCGGGTACCTCGGCGATGGTCGACGTCCGGATAGCCGGCGAGCTCGAAGTCGTCGATCGGGTCGAGATTGGCGACGACGTGATCGGCGCCGGCGGAACCGACGTCGGGACGGCTGAGGGGCCGATGGCGGGGAGCCCCGCGGCCGCTGACGAAGCCGGGCGAGCGGTCCCGAGCGCAGCGACCGTCACCGTCCCGGCCGCGAGGAAGACCCCGGCTGCCGCGACAGCCAGGCGCGGCCATGTCCAGTTCGACCACACCCGTCGGACGAGCTCCAGGCGGGCCACCCCGAGATACACAGCAGGACCGTATCGCCCGGTGACTTCAGCGCGAGCATCAGCGCGTCGCGAGGTCGCCGGGTACGGCTGCCCCAGCCGGCGAGGGCCGGCAGCACCGGTTCAAGCTCGGCGCCGCGGTCGGTCAGCCCATGGACCCGGGCACTGGTGGGCAGACCGAGGCTGTGGCGGCGCACGACGCCGATGTCTTCAAGCTCGCAGTCATTTCCCCGTCGAGCGCGGGCAAGAGGCCGGTCAGAAGCAAGGGGGCCGCGGAGTCGCGCCGGCGGCGGCGTGGTGGTGCTCGACGGCTGCGAGCTCGGCGACGCATTCGGTGGCCGTCGTGCCAAGGTGCGGACGCAGAATGCTCACCAGTTCCTCGAGGGCCCGGCCGCGGGCGCCCGGATCCGTCGTCGTGGCCAGGGCCAGCAGCGCGGGGACGCCCGGGCTCCACGGAGCTCCTGTCCAGAACGGCAGCGCGACACGCTCCCCCAGCGCGCCCCGACTTGCGATCGTCACCGCCTCCACCAGCAGCGCCGAGGCGCTCATGCTCTCCGCCTGCTCGGACGTGGTCGGATCCGGCGGGAAGACACACGGGTGGAGGACGGCGAGTCGTCGTTCGGCGTGGGCCAGCGCGGTGAGCAGCAGCGTGCGGACCGCGAGATCGGGCTCGCCCCGCATCCGGGCCAGCAGGCCACGCACCTGATCGTCGAGCTCGGCGTAGCTCCGCGCCGGGCACGAGCGCCCTGCGACACAGCGCGTGCGCCGGTCGGCGAGGCACCCCTCGGAGGGGCACGACCGCGCATCGTCGATGACGTTCCTCATGCGTGGCCTCCCCGTCGGCCGGGCGTTCAGGGTGGTCCCGATCGGCCCGCCGCCTCAGCCCCGTCGTGCCGGTGCTCAGGCAATCGTCAGGTCCGGCCCCGTCCCGGGGGGCGTCGCGTCCCGGGACGGGGCCGGAGCGAACGGCGTCAGCTCCCGCTGGGAGCCGGCGTGATCGGCGCGGCGGGGGTGGGCTGGGAGGACGGCGCCGACTGCGCCGCGGCCGGGCCGTGGTCGCGGACCCAGCGGGCATCGAGGGGGCTGTGGTCGGCGAGGGCGGCGATCCCGATCCGGTCCCCGACCGCCACGGCGCTGTCGTCGCTCTTCTGCTTGTCCTTGCGGACGTGGGTCTGCGGGGTCAGCGTGTATGTCTGGGTGTAACCGTCCTTGCTCTTGACCGTGACGCTCGAACCGTTGACCGCGGTCACCACACCGCGCTGCAGGTCGATCTTCACCACCCCGTCCTTCTTCGTGTTCTTCGAGAATTCGACATGCTCGCCGGGGTGGTGGTGGGGATGAGCGGCCGGCGCTGCGTCCGCCGCGGGCGCGGCATTCGCGATCCCGGCCCCGAGACCACCCAGCGCCAGCACGCTCACCGTCGTCGCCGCTGCCTTGGCCATCCAGATGCTCATCGTGAATCCCTTTCCTCGCGTCCGCCGTGGCGGTTCCCGCCGCGACGAGGACGACGATTCCTCGGATACCTGACAATGGACTGAGAACCGCGGGACACGGTCCGTGCGCTTCAGACAGCCTTCAGCGACCCGGAATTATTTTCAGGTCACGGCCTGGGATGGGCGTCGAGGAAATCCCAGATGGCGGTGGTGGCATCGAGCGCGGTGGACGGGGGATCGGTCGGTATCAGCCGTGACCGGCCTGAGCCGGCCGGCGCGCTTCCCGGCCACTGGTGCCCGGCGCCGTCGATCTCGATCAGCTCCACCGCGCGGCCGTCGGGGCAGCTGGAGACGGTGGTGTGGACGGGCCCGGCAGTGGTGGTCGACGCCCGACGCCATCCGGGTAGGCCACGAGGAACCCCGACCGGGCGGCCACCGGGTCCCGGCCGTACCGGGTCTCGGCTCCGCGAGCGCTACCGCCGCCCCCGTGGAGCATCACCACCAGCGCCGCCGGGGCGCGCAGCCCGGTCGGCCGGTACATCCGGAACGAGCGGGTCCGCCCGCCGACCAGCATCGTCCGGGTCGAGGATCCGACCGGCACTCCGCCGGCGATCGCCGTCCCCGCAGCGGCCGGCCCCGACCCGGCGTCGGACGCACCACTGCACTGCAGGCGCCGAGGATCATCAGGCAGCGCACCAGGAGCGACACCCCACCGCGACTGTGCCGTGGGAGATCACCGTCCCGGGACGCCGTCACGGCGCACGATCGCCCCCGGCGTCGGGGCCGGGCCCCGTGGTGTCGGGCGGAGCGGCGGACGCGGGGGCATCGTGGGTGAGTTCGCGTGCCTCGGCCCGCAGGATGCGGACCGTCTGGCCGAGCGCTCGGGCGGCGTCGGGCAGGCGGCGCGCTCCGAAGAGCAGCATGACCACGCCGGCCAGGATGAGCAGGTGCCATCCGGTGAGCCCGTCGTAGAGCATCGGTTCCCCCTCGTTCCCGGTGATTCGATCCTTGCTCAGGTCGTGAGCAGACGCGGCACCGGTGTACGACCGGGCCCGAGAACGCGGGTTGGGTCAGTGCCGAGCACGGCGGCCAGTGTCGTGGCGTAGAGGTCGCGGAAGTCGGTGGAGGCCTTGAGGTCGCCGTCGTCGAGGTCGGTGAGGCTGGGCTGCTCGCCGTAGAGCCCGCCCGCGACGGGGCCGCCGAGGAAGAACACCGGGTTGGCGGTGCCGTGGTCGGTGCCCTGGCTGGCGTTGGCGAGCACGCGGCGGCCGAACTCGGAGTAGACCACGGTGACGACCTGGCGGCCCGCGTCGCTGTTCTGCAGGCGCTGGACGAAGGGAGTCAGGGCCCCGTCGAGCTCGGTCAGCAGCCGTTGCTGGGTCCCGCGCTCGTCGGCATGGGTGTCGAACCCGCCCAACGAGACCGAGTAGACCCGGGTGGGCACACGGGCCTCGACCAGGGCCGCCACCGTCTGCAGCTGGTCGCCGAGCTGGGAGTGGGCGCCGCCGCTCTGTGCGCCCGCGGAGTTCCCCGCGTCGTTGCCGGTGGCGCTGCTCTGCTTGCGGGACGCGGCCAGGGTGGGCCCGAGTGTCTGCTCGACCTGCGCGAGATCGCGGCCCGACTGCGCCACCCGGGCGCGCATCGTGTCGTCACCGGGGTCCACCCCGGCCAGGGCCCGGAACGCTGCTCCGCTCGGCCCGGTGGGCAACGTCAGCCCGGCCGAGGGCAGCGTGGACGCCGCGGTCCGCTCCCCGGTGAGCAGCGGCGGCAGCACCGAGTCCATCGACACCGCCCGCAGCGGGTCGTCACCGGTGGCGTCGAGCCAGCGCCCCAACCATCCCGACCCGGTGGGCGAGGTCGGCGACGCGGTCTGCCAGATGGCCATCGAGCGGAAGTGACTGTGGTCGGGCTCGGGGTAGCCGACCCCGCGGACGATGGCGACCTGGCCACTGTCGAACAGCGACTTGATCCCCGCCATCCCCGGGTTGAGACCGAGTCCGTCACCGACGTCGAGGACCTCGGAGGGCTGGTAGGCCAACTCGTGCCGGTTGGACTGGTAGGCGGGATCGCCGGCCGGCACCAGGGTGTTGAGCCCGTCGTTGCCGCCGTAGAGGGTCACGACCACCAGGACCCCCTGGCCCGGCTGCAGCGGAGTGTGCGCCGCCCCGTGCAGCAGCGTCGACCACGGCACCTGCGTCGCCCCCACGGAGAGCCCGGCGGCCGCTGCGGCGACCCCGGACCACGCCAGGAAACGGCGCCGGGTCACGTTCGGGAGGTGCAGGCCGGGCAGGCGGCCGGTGGCGCGCCCGGAAGCCTCGGACGACTCGGCAGACTGGGGGCTGGTCATGTGCTGATCACGTACTCCGGGGTGAGGGCGGCGACCGTGAGCACCGACCGGGGGTCGCCGCCGGCCACGTCGCGCAGGGCGTCGGTGCTCCGCGGCCCGAACGCGTCGACACCGAGGACCTGGCGGGCCCAGTCGATCTGGGCGTTCGGCCCGGTGGGTCCGGGCGGGATCGCGGCGTGGGCGATGACGGCCTGGGCGAGAGCGAGCCGGTCCAGCTGCGCGGACGGCGTCAGCCACGAGGTGCCCCCCGGCCAGCCGCCCACGCTGGGCGGCAGGAAGGGGACCTGACCGAGGGCCTGCAGGTGCTGGTGGACCGGGTCCGCCCGGGCGGCCGCCGTCGCGGCGACGGGCCGGGCACGCGGCGCGGTGGTGACCGAGCTCGGGCGGGTGCCCACCGCCCGCATCAGCCCGATCGCCCACTCCACGGGCTGCTTGACCAGGGTGGTGGCGCTGTCGTGGAACGGCGCCGACGTGGCGATCGCCCGCAGCAGGGCGCCGAGGTCCCGGCCCGGCCCGTAGGCGGCGGTGAGCTGGGCGAGCACCCCAGGAGGCGGCGGCGTGGTCGAGACCAGCCTGAACCACAACCGACCGGCGACGAACGCGGCCGACTCCGGACGGGCGACGACCATGTTCACGAAGCTCGGCGCGTCGAACGCGGCGGTCTGGCCGAGGATGGTCTTCGGTCCAGTGTCCTGCCGGCGAGCGACGAGCCGGGCGGTCCCTGTCGACGCGTTGACCGTCCACCCGGTCAGCGCGCGGGCAGCCTCCCGGACGTCGGTCTCGGTGTAGTGGCCGACCCCGAGGGAGAACAGCTCCATGAACTCCCGGCCCAGGTTCTCGTTCGGCGACCCCACGCGGTTGGTCCGCCCGTCAAGCCAGACGAGCATGGCCGGGTCGACGATCATCGCCTGCGCCAGCGACCGGAAGTCCCCGCTCCCGAGGCGGCGCAGCGACTCGTTCTGGGTCAACAGGTACGCGGGCTGGTTCACCTTCTGGGCGCTGGTGGCGAAATGCCCGTGCCAGAACCAGGTCAGTCGTTCGGGCAGCGACCGCTCGGCGGCCCACATCCGGTCGAGCCACCACCGGGTCAGCGCGTTCTGGCCCTGAGCGCGCTCCTGCTGCGCGGCCTTCTGCGCCGGGGTGCCCGCCTTGCCCCGATTCGCGATCGAGGTCAGCGCCGGCGGCGGAGTGGCGGCGACGCCGGGGTCGGACGGCGCCGGGGCGAGCATCGCGTCCAAAGTCGCGGCGAACCCCTGCCCGACGGCGGCGGACAGTTCCCCGGGGCGCGCGCCGAACCCGAAGCGGTCCAACAGACGCCGGGTTGCCACGGCGTCGGGCACGACGGTCACGGGCGAACCATGGCGCGGCCGCCCCGGCGCGACCCAGGCCCGGTCGCGTCGCCTCAGCCACCCTTCAGAAACCCGTCACCGACCTCATGACCTGCGACGACGATCCGGCCGCGGTGCGTGTGGGCCTGCACGCCCTGCGTGACCTGCACTCACTACCGACTGCGGTCAGCGACGGTGGTCTCGAAGCGACTCTCCGGGCCAGCCTGATCCACCATCCCTCGGCCAGCGCCGGCGCGTCGCCATCCGCATCGCGGCACCGACATGATCGTGTTCGAGCTCCACGCCCTCCCGGTCGCCCGTGACTGACCCGCCCTCCGGACGTCAGGCCCGGCAGTGCAGCGGGCGACCGCCGTTGAAGGTGACCATGTCGCGGAACGCGCCCACCACGTCGACCTCCCCGGCCCCGACCTCGGCGTAGGCGCGGTGGAGGTTGCCGACGATGCGCTCGGGCTCGCTCCACTCGGCGAACCGGCCCAGGTCGCACTCGCGGGCGGCCTCGAGCGGCGTGAGCCCGGCGTCCCGGCCCCGGCGGGCGACGTCCTGGACGAACCGCAGGTAGTCCACGGTCGGGGAGATCACCTCCGGTCCGCAGACCGGTCCGTGTCCCGGCACGATCGTGCGCGCACCGAGCGGAGCGACGATCGTCTCGAGGACGTGGATCGCACCCTCGATCGACCCGGAGAGCAGGAAGGGCGTCCCGCCCGCGAAGAGCAGGTCCCCCGCGAGGAGCACCGAGCGCTCCGGGATCCAGACGATCGAGTCGTTCGTGGTGTGGGCGGGGAGACCGACGTGCCGGACCTCGCAGCGCAGATCGTCGACCCAGAGGGTGATGCCCTCGGCGTAGGTCAGGAACGGCGGCGTGGACGGCACCGCCCCCTGGTCGAAGGGCTCGAACACCCCCTCCATCGGCGGCAGCGCGGCCATCGCCCGCATCTCGGCCCGGGTGGCCTCGTGCCCGACGATCGTGGCCCCGGGGAACCAGCTGTTGCCGGCCGTGTGGTCGGGGTGGCTGTGGGTGTTGACCAGGGTGTGGATCGGCGCGGGCGTGACCGACCGGATGTGCTCGACGAACGCCCGGGTGCGGGCCTCGGTGGAACTGGAGTCCACGGCGACGACCCCCGAGCGCCCGACGAGGAACGCCATGTTGTTGATCATCCAGCTGCCGTCGGGCTGGACGTAGGCGTGGAGCCCGTCCCCGAGGTCGACGTCGACGGGTTCGGTCGAGAGATGCGTGGTCACGCGGAGCTCCTCGTCGTGGTGTCACAGGCCGTCGGGAGCAGGCCGAGTGCCGCGGCGGTGCCGCCGGCGATCGCGTCCCGGTCCGCGGCCGGGAGGCCGGCCGCGTCCAGGCGGGCGAGCGGGTCGTCGACGCCCATGTCGAAGGGGTGGTCGGTGCCGAGCGCGACGCGGTCGGCACCCGCGACGGCGACGAGGTACCGCAGCGCCTCGGGCGTGTACACGAGCGCGTCGAACCAGATCCGGCGCAGCGCCGCCGACGGGGGCGCGGCGGCGGCCCGGTCGCCCGGCCGGGCGTGCCACGCGTGGTCCTGCCGGGCGGTCCCATAGGGGAAGAAGCCGCCGCCGTGCGCGGCCAGCACCCGCACGCCGGGCGCCGCCTCGAGGACCCCGCCATGCACCAGCCGGGACAGCGCGACCGTCGTCTCGACCGGGTTCCCGACGGAGTTGGACAGGTACCCGACGTCGAGCCGCTCGGCCAGGGTGCAGCCCCACGGGTGGACGAACACGACCGCCTCCGACTCCGAGGCGGCCGCCCAGAACGGGGCGAGCGCGGGGTCGTCCAGCTCGCGACGGGTGCCGTCGGGGCCGGCGACGAACGTCGAGATCTCCACGCCGCGCAGGCCCGCCGCGATCGCGCTCCGGAGCACCTCCACGGCGAGGTCGGGGTGCTGCAGCGGGGTGGTGCCGAGTCCGACGAGGCGCTCGGGTGCCGCCGCGCAGTGCGCGAGCACGCCGTCGTTGACCGCGGCGGCGTACCGCGCGGCGAGGTCGGGCCCGGCCCAGGTGTGGTGGATCGGCATGGGGCTGACGAGCTGGACGTCGAGCCCGGCCCGGTCCATCCACGCGAGCCGGTGCTCCAGCGACGTCAGCGCCGGGCCGAGCGCGGCGATCTGTTCCCGGTTGACGCGGGCCGAGGCCGGGCCGGCGGCGCGCGCCTCCACCGCGCGGGCCGCGGCGAGTTCGGGCTCGTCGGGGACGAGCGCCTCGGCGCCGGGGACGAGCAGGTGGGCGTGGACGTCGACCGTCGGGCTGGTCATGACTGCTCAACCCGATCGCCGGGACGACGACGCGGCCGGGGTCGGGCCCCCGGGATCGGCTGCGGCGCCACCCCGGCCACCACCCGGTTGGTCACCGTCCCGATGCCCTCGACCTCCAGCGACACCACGTCGCCCGGTGCCAGCGGCGGCAGCTCCTCCCGCGACGTCCCCCGGCCCCACAGCTCGGCGAGGCACCCCCCGTTGCCGCACGTCCCCGAGCCCAGCACGTCGCCGGGACGCACCTCGGTGCCCCGGGAGGCGTACGCGACGAGGTCTCCGAACGGCCAGCCCATGTTCGAGAGCAGGTCCTCGCCGACCACGCGCCCGTTCACCCGCGAGGTCATCGCGAGGTCGAGGAAGCCCTCGGCGTCCGGCGTGAACTCGTCCGCGGTGACCAGCCAGGGGCCCAGCGTGGTCGCGGTGTCCTTGCCCTTGGCCGGGCCGAGCCCGACCTGCATCTCGCGGCCCTGCAGGTCGCGCGCCGACCAGTCGTTGAGCACCGTGTAGCCCGCGATGTACGACGCCGCCTCAGCAGACGACAGGTCGCGGCCCGTCCGCCCGATCACCGCGGCGACCTCGAGCTCGAAGTCCAGCACCGCGCATCCCGGTGGCACCGGGACGTCGTCGTCGGGACCTGTCGTCGCGTAGGGGTTGGAGAAGTAGAAGGTGGGCGCGTCGTACCAGGCCTCGGGCAGGCCCGACTCCCCCGACACCGCCCGCCGCACCCCGTCGACGTGCTCCTCGAAGGCGACGAAGTCGCGCACCGTCGGCGGCTCGAGCGGGGCGAGCAGCCGGGTGTCCGCGAGCGGCACGGGGCGGGTCCGCAGTGCGTCCTGCCCGGCGGCGGTCAGCTCGCCCGACCGCAGCAGGTCCAGCAGCGAGACCCCGGTGGTGAGGAGGTGCACCCGCTCCTCGCCCGGGTCACCGACGACGACGCCGACGCGAGTGGCGCCCGCGTACCGCACGGTCGCGATCCGCATCAGACCTCCCGAACGGTGATCGGCAGCGCACGCATGCCACGGATGACCGGGCCGAGGGCGCGCTCGGCCGGTCCGGCCGGCGTGATCGACGAGCACCGCCGGACGAGCGCACCGAGGATCGCCTCCGCCTCGACCCGCGCGAGGAACTGCCCGGCGCAGTTGTGGATGCCGGCGCCGAAGGCGAGGTGGCCGGTGGGCCGGCGCTTCACGTCGAAGCGGTCGGGGTCGGCCCAGCGCCGCTCGTCGCGGTTGGCCGAGGCGAAGGGGAGCAGCACCTTCTCCCCGGCGGGGATCGTCACGCCGTCGACGTCGACCTCGCGGGTCGTCGTCCGGAAGAAGGCCGTGACCGGGGACTCCACGCGCAGGGACTCCTCGAAGGCGGGCCCGGCCAGCGACGGGTCGGCGCGCAGACCCGCGAAGGCGTCGGGGTCGCGGGCGAGCAGGTCGATGGTGTTGCCGATGCCGTGGATCGTGGTGTCCATCCCCGCGACGAGGTAGGCCGAGAGCAGCGGGACGACCGATGCGTGGTCGATCTCGCCGCGCTCCGCGGCCGCCCAGACCTGGGCGGCCCATCCGTCGGGACGGACCCGGTCCGGCGCCATCGCGGACCCGAGGTAGCCGAACATCGCGCCGACGGCAGGCATCGCCGCGGCGGCGCGCTCGTCGCGGGGACCGAAGCCGACGAAGGCGGCGTCCGCGTTGCCGACCAGGGCGTCTCGGCCCTCCTCGGGCAGACCGAGGAGATCCGCGACCACGTCGACGGGGAACGGGTAGGCCAGGTCGGCGGCGGCGTCGAAGCTGCCCCGCTCGACGCACGCGGCGACGAGGGCGTCCCCTCGGGCCAGGATGTCGTCGGTGAGCGCCCGCATCGCGCGCGGGAGCAGCTGGGACGCGAGCACGGTACGGAGCCGGGTGTGGGCGGGTGGGTCGCTCGCGATGACCGTGCCGCGGGTGTTCTCGTTGAGGACGGGGTCGAGACCGACACCCTCCGCGGAGGAGAACGTCGCGTGGTCGATGAGCGCGGCGCGCTGCTCGGCGTAGCGGGGGATCACCCAGGCCGGGTGGCTGGTGAGCCGGACCGCCGGGCCGGCCTCGCGCAGTGCCCGCCAGACGGGGTGGGGGTCGGCGAGGGTCTCCGGGGCGAACGGGTCGACCGCGGACGTGGGGACCGACATCGTCGTCATGTCGTGGCTCCTCAGACCGGGGGCGCGACGAAGACGCCGCGGTCGGGGTCGTTGAACGACTTCGTCGCGACGAACTCGCTCATCGGGTTCGCGGTGCCCCACTGGTCGGAGACCTGCGGGTCGGTGAAGTCGTAGAGATGAGGGTGCCAGAGGTCCTCGTCGAGGCGTTCGAGCTCCGTCGTGTACTCGACGGTGTTGCCGAGCGGGTCGAGGAAGTAGGAGAACGTGTTGTTGCCGGCCAGGTGCCGGCCCGGGCCCCACACCTTCTCGACGCCGGCCCGCAGCAGCCGTCCGGTTCCGCGCATGTACTCGTCGATGCCGCGCAGCTCGAACGAGGCGTGGTGCAGCGACACGTGGGGGCAGCGCGCGATCGCGAGGCTGTGGTGCTGCGGGTTGCAGCGCAGGAACCACATCATCGAACCCATGTGGGGGCTCGTCAGGGTGTCCGAGAGCCGGAAGCCGAGGTGCCGGTCGTACCAGGCGACGAGGGCCTCGGGCTGTGGCGAGTTGATGACGACGTGGGAGAGCTTCACCGGCACCGACTCGCCCTCCTCGACGCGTCGGTGCGCGCGGACCGCGACGTCGGAGGACACCTCGATGGTCCGGCCCTCGAGGTCGAAGAACCGGAAGCCGTAGCCGCCGCCCGGGGTCTGCAGCTTGTCCGGCGTGCTGACCAGCGTGACGCCCTGCGCGCGGAGCTCCTCGGCCAGCGCGTCGACGTCGGCCGCGGTCTCGGCGCCGAATGCGATGAGGTCGAGGCGCTTCTCGGTGTCGGCGCGCAGCCGCACCTGGTACTGCTCCGGCGAGCCCTCGGCGGCCAGGAACGCGATCCCGGCGTCGCTGCTCTCGGGGGACAGCTTCCAGAGGTCGGTGTAGAAGGCCAGCTGGCGTTCGTAGTCGGGCACGGCGAGGTCGACGTGCCGGAGGTGGGTGATCAGACGGTCCATCTGGGGCTCCTGGTCAGGCGAGCGAAGCGACGGGGTGCGGCTCAGGGCCGCTGCGCGAGCAGGGCGGAGACGCGGGCCATCAGGCCGGGGACGTCGGCGGTGCCCCCGGCCTGGGGCGGGGGTTCGTGATCGAGCAGCCAGCGGGCCATCTGGACCGAGGCCTCGACCACCGCCGTCGCCCGGGGACGGCGTCGCTCGCCGTAGGCGGTGAGCGCGGTGTCGAGATCGTCGTGCGCGAGGAGTTCCTCGACCAGTACGACGGCGTCCTCGAGGGCCTGGGCGGCGCCCTGGGCGAGGGTGGGTGGGCAGGAGTGGGCGGCGTCGCCGACGAGCACGACCCGCCCGCGGTGCCACGGCCCGTCGACGACGTGGTGGGTGAACCAGGTGTGGTTGACCCGGCCCGGCTCGGTCATCCGCTCCCGGATCTCGGTCCAGGGACCGCCGTAGTGCGCGGCCAGCTCGCGCATCGTCGCGAGCGACTCCTCGGGCGAGAGCCCCGAGCGGTCCTGGGCGTCCTCGACGAGGTACGCGTAGAGGGAGTCCTCGCCGGTGGGGCACCAGCCCGCGATGTAGGCCGCGCCGCCGTAGGTGAGGTCGGTGCGCGTGATGCTCGCCGGCCGCGACGTGAAGACCCGCCAGATGCCCATGCCGACGGGCTCGGGCCGCGCGGCGATCCCGATCGTCGCGCGGACCGTCGAGTTCAGGCCGTCGGCGCCGACGACGAGGTCGTACCGGCTCGTCGAGCCGTCCGAGAAGGTGGCGACGCCGTCGTCGAGGCCGGTGAGCGACGTGGACGTCCGCACCTTCGCCCCGGCCGCGGCGGCCGCGTCGAGCAGGATCCGGGCCATCTCCGAGCGGGGCATGCCGACCGTGGCCGGGAGGTCGGCCCCGCCGGTGCGGGCGTCGGGGATCTCGACGAGGACCGTGCCGTCGGGGGCACGCAGCCCGACGTCGTCGAAGGCGTAGCCGTGGGCCAGGACCTCGTCGAGGACGCCGAGCTCCCGGAACACCCGCAGCGCGTTGCCCTGCAGCGTGATGCCCGAGCCGGCCCCGGCCACGTCGGACTTGGCCTCGACGAGGTCGACGCCGATCCCCCGGCGCGCGAGCAGGATCGCGGTGGCCGCGCCGGAAGCGCCCCCGCCGACGACGAGCGTGGAGTTGATCATCTACGCCACCACCCGCGTGCGCTGCGCGCCGAATCCGACGGTCGAGCTCCGCTGCGCTTCGTCTCCGGGCCCGCTGATCGTCCCCGTCATGACGTCACCCGGTCGCAGCAGCCGGCCCCGGGCCATGCCGTTGCCGGCCGGGCTGCCGGTGAGCACCAGGTCGCCCGGGCGCAGCGGGGTGATCTCCGAGGCCGCGGCGACGAGGGACGCGGTGTCGAAGAGCATGTCCTTGGTGGTCTCGTCCTGCATCACCTCGCCGTCCAGTTCGAGGTGGATCCGCAGGTCGGCCGGGTCGACGTCCCGCGCGGGCAGCAGCCACGGGCCGAGCGGGGTGAACCCGGGCCCGTTCTTGCCGCGGAACCAGTCGGTGCCGATCTCGGGCATGTCGCGGCGGAACACCTGGTCCCGGGCGGTGAGGTCGTTGGCGATCGTGTAGGCGGCGACGTGGGAGAGCGCGTGCTCGCGGTCCACCCGGAACGCCTCGCGGCCGATCACCGCGGCGAGTTCGAGCTCCCAGTCGAGCTTGTCGGTCCAGGGCGGGATGGTGACGTCGTCGTAGGGCCCGGTGACCGCCGACGGCAGCCCGACGAACAGGTACGGCGTCCCCTCGGCGGCTCGGCGGTCCATCATCGCGGCGATCTCGGCCCGGGCCTGCGCCTCGGTGCGGGCGTCGTCGGCGGGGCGGTGCGCGACCGCGAGGTCGATGACGTGGGTGCGGTAGTTCGCGCCCGACTGCAGGACCTGGCCCGGCTCGAGCGGGGCGTGCACGCGCAGCCCGGCGAGCGGCTCACCGTCGGCATCGCCGAGAGCGTCCAGCCGGGGCAGCACGCGGTCCCAGTCGGCGAGCAGGTCCCGGGTCGTCGGGGCCTGGTCGGTGAGGTCCACGACCCGGTCGGCCGCGGTGACCGCCCCGGGGAACCGTCGATCGTCCCCGGGCCGCGAGAACGTGCCGAGCCTGTTCATGGGAATCCTCCGCGACGCCGTCGGTGCCACGACGACTGTGCGGCCGGTCACCGGGGGCCCGGAAGAGCGAACCGCTGATGCCGGGCATCGACGCCGTCGATGCCCGGCGTTGTCGCGTGCCGCTTCCGCGCGGTATTCCTGCACGATGTCCGCGACGACCGGCGGTGCCTCCGGCCCGCCACCGCCTTCGTCGTCGCCGTCCGCCGCGATCCGGCTCGTGAACCTCGACCTCAACCTGCTGCTCTCGCTGCGCGCCCTGCTGACCGAGCGCAACGTCACCCGCGCCGCCGCCGCGCTCGGACTCTCCCAGCCCGCGGTGAGCGCCGCTCTGGCGCGGCTCCGGCGGCACTTCGGCGACGAACTCCTCACCCGGATCGGCAACCACTACGAGCTCACCCCGCTCGCTGTCCGCCTCGTCGACCGCACCGAGAACGCCGTCGCCGGCGTCGAGCGGGTGTTCTCCGCGGCGCCGGACTTCGACCCCGCCGCGACCACCCGCGAGTTCACGCTGCTGGTGTCGGACTATGCGACGGCCGTCCTGGGCCCGCCGCTGGCCGCCGCTCTGGCGGAGCGCGCCCCCGAGGCCCGGTTGCGGCTGCGCCCGCACACCCCCGAGGACGTCAGCGGTGCGGACGAGCGGCTGCGCGGGGTCGACGGCCTGCTGATCCCCCACGGCTTCGTCGACGACCTGCCCTACCTGGATCTCTACGAGGACCGGTGGGTGCTGCTCGTGGCGCGGGACAACCCGCGGGTGGGAGCGACGGTCACGCTCGACGACCTGGCCACCCTGCCGTGGGTGACGATCTACCACCGTCCGACGGCGTTCACCGCGGCGGCGCAGCAGCTACGCGCCCACGGCATCGAGCCGCACCCGCAGGTCGTCGTCGAGTCGTTCCTGCCGGTGCCCGAGCTCGTGGCCGGCACCGACCGCGTCGGCCTGCTCCAGGGCCGCCTCGCCGCCCGGCTGCGCCCGGAGGACGGCGTGCGGGTCGTCCCGTGCCCGTTCGACGCCGCCCCGCTGGTCGAGGCGATGTGGTGGCACCCGATGTACGACGGGGACCCGGCCCACCGATGGCTGCGCGCGCTGCTGGCCGAGGTCGGCGCCGCGCTGCCGACCATCGCCGCGGTGGATGGCGGCCCCCAAGCGGAGTGATTTCCGATCACGCCGATCCCACCTCGAGACTCCGACCCATCCGTGGTGCCGGTCACGGCGGCCACCAGGCGGACGGAGAACGGTCGTGACGGAGCGGACCCTCACCGGCGAGGTGCACGGAGAGGCGGTGGGGCCCGAACGGCCCGGAACCGTCGGGCAGGGCGCCGTGCTGCTGGCCGGCAGCTGCCTGCCGATCCTCGGCTCGGTGCTCCTCGCGCCCGTGCTGCCACGCATGATGGCGGCCTTCGCCGGCACGCCCGGCGTCGAGGTCCTCGTCCCGATCGTCCTCACCGCGCCGGCCCTGATGATCGGTCTGCTCGCGCCGGTCGCCGGACGGATCGTCGACGCCGTCGGGCGCAAGCGGATCCTCGTGGCCGCGCTCGTCGTCTACTCGCTCGTGGGCACCGCGCCGCTGTGGTTGCACGCCCTGGGCGCCGACTCGCTGCCGCTCGTGGTCGCCAGCCGCGTGCTCGTCGGGATCACCGAGGCCGCGATCATGACGGCCTGCACGACGCTCATCGCCGACCTGTGGTCCGGACCGCGACGCGACCGGTGGTTCGCGCGCCAGACGATCACGACGACGCTCGCCGCGACGGTGTTCTTCGGGCTCGGTGGCGCGCTCGGCGCCGTGAGCTGGCGCGCGCCGTTCTGGATGTACCTCGCCGGCCTGGTCGTCGCGGTGCTCGTGGCCGTGCTCGTGCCCGCCACCGGTCGAGTCGCGGCCGCCGCCCGACCGGCTCTGCCGCCGATCCCGTGGCGCCTGATCCTCGTGCCGTGCCTGGTCACGCTCTTCGGCGGCATCGTCTTCTACACCCCGATCGCAGGGCTCTCCCTCGTCCTCGCGGGCCTCGGCATCAGCTCCACGGCGACCATCGGCCTCATCAGTGCGATCGCCTCCCTGGCGACGGCGGCCGGGGCGTTCGCCTTCGGTCGGACGGCCGCTCGGGGCCCGCGGATCGCGGTGCTGCTGCCGCTCGCCCTCGGGCTGGCGGGCGTGGGCCTCGTCGTCGTCGGGCTGGCGTCGGGACCGGTGGTCCTGACCGTGGGCGCCGTGATCGCGAGCGCGGGCACCGGACTGCTGCTGCCGACGCTGCTGACCTGGGCGCTGAGTCGGCTCGGGTTCGCCGAACGCGGCCGTGGCACCGGGCTCTGGACCGCGGCGATGTTCATCGGCCAGTTCTTCTGCCCGCTCCTGTTGTTCGCCGTGTCGGTCCCGCTCGGTGGGCTCTCCGCCGCCGTCGCCCTGCTCGGGGCGGTCACCCTGCTCGGGGCGGCCGGGGCACCCGTCCTGGTCCGGCGCTGGGCATCCCGCCTGGCGGCCTGAGCCGGGCGAGATGCGGCGGGACTGGGACGACACATCCCGGCGCTCGTCCGGCACGTGCTGGCCGATCTACCCGCGCCGGAGTCCGCCACCCGATTCGCCACCGCGGCATGGGATGTGCTGATGGCGTGGCACTGGCCCGGAAACCTCGCGGAGCTTCACACGACCGTCGTTGCCGTGGCCCGCCGGGCTCGGGGCGGGATCGTCGACGCCGACGACCCGCGGCCCGCGGCCCGCGCAGTTCATCCTTCGCGGGTGGGGACCTACCGGGTACGTCCGACTAGAACGTGGCCCGTGTGCCTGCTCATCATTCTGCTGATACTCGGGCCCCGGGCCGTCATCGTCGTGTGGTGGTTGATCGCGCCACTCCAGTGGAGCGCCACATTCGGGACGCTGCTGTGGCCGATCATCGGCTTCCTGATCCTGCCCTGGACGACCTTGGTGTACATGCTCGTGGCGCCGGGCGGGGTCGTCGGGCTCGACTACCTGTGGCTCGCCTTGGCCGTGCTCGTCGACGTGAGCAGCCATGCCGGTGGCAGGGTCTACCAGCGTCGGCGGAGCGCCACGGCGTGACGGTTCAGCTCGCTCCGTCGCATCTTTCATCGTGCAGAGGTGTCGCAGCTCGAAAGACACCTACGGGCGAGCTCACAGCGCAGTCCGAACCAACCGCGAGGGGCGCATCAGGTCCGACGACGGCCCTCCTCGAAGAACGCGGCCACCGCATCCGCGTCGGGGAGATCGTCGGCCCATCGCAGGGCGCCGAACGACACGTTCCAGAACGTCCCATCGCGCGGGCTCCAGGGGCCGACGTACGCGTAGGGGCGCGGATACTGCGCGTCTCCCGGCGAAAGGCCGTAGTTGACCTCGTCGAGGTCGATCCCGACGTCGAAGTGCTCCGGCCACAGCACCGGCTCGCATCCGGCGGCGAACCGCCGCAGTCCCTCGTCCCCGCGGGCGAGACAGCTCTCGAGCAGGTCGGCCGCGATCGGGTCGACGGCCAGCGGTTCCTCCGGGGCCACCCCGGAGGCGTCCGGATATGTGCCCGGCGCCGCAGCTGTCGCGTCGACGGCGGAGGCCAGCTCGGCGCAGCTGCGCCCCTCCAGACCGATCCGTCCCGAGTCCCACACCAGCTCGACGCCTTCGACCCGGACCGGTGCGGCGGTCGCGCGGAAGCCACCGGGTACCGCCTGGAGGTGGATCGTCCCGTGGGCGCGCTGCTGGGGGCCGGCGAGGACGAGCTCGGCGACACCGTGCAGAGCCCGCCGGGTCGACACCAGGACCTTCTCGTCCATCTGGACCTCCACATGACCTGTAACGCGCGCCCGTCGTAGGAGCACTGTTCCCTGGACTACGTGTCCGCGCGAACAGGGAGCGTTACATGGCCGGCACCATCCTTCCGATCGCCCGCACTCCGAGAGAACTGACCGGCTGGAAACGCGAGGTGACCGACCTGGTCGGTGTCAGCCACGCCGGGGTGGGTGCGCGATGACCGCCACCTGGCACCGGGTCGACGAGGTCCCCGGCGACGGCCGGGTACGCACCGCGATCGTGGACGGCCGCAGCATCGCGCTCACCCGGTGCGGCGGAAGGGTCGGCGCCCTCGACAACCACTGCCCCCACCAGGGCGGACCGCTGGGCGAGGGATCCATCGAGAACGGCCTGCTGCGCTGCCCGTGGCACGGCTACGACTACGACCCGACCACCGGCCGGCCACCGGAGGGCTTCTCCGACGCCCCGCAGGCCTTCGACGTCGAGGAGCGGGACGACGGCGTCTACGTCCGCCTGCCGGACGTGGTGCCGAGGCCCCGCAGCGTGGCGGACGTGCTGGTGGAGACGCTCGTGGCGTGGGGCGTGGACACGGTCTTCGGGATGGTCGGCCACTCCAACCTGGGATTCGCCGACGCGCTGCGGGCCGCCGAGGAGCGCGCCGAGATCCGGTACGTGGGGATCCGGCACGAGGGTGCGGCGGCGTTCGCGGCCTCCGCGTACGGGAAGCTCACCGGCCGCCCGGCGGCGTGTTTCGCGATCGCCGGGCCGGGCTCCACGAACCTGCTCACCGGCCTCTACGACGCCCGTCTCGACGGGGCACCGGTGCTCGCCATCTCCGGGCAGGTGCCGTCGAAGGTGCTCGGACGCGGCGCGTTCCAGGACGTCGACCTGTCCGCGGTGTTCCGCGACGTCGCTCTGTCCACCGTGACCGTGAACGCGGGGTCCGACCACGCCGAACTGGCCGCGACAGCGGTCAAGCACGCGCTGGACGGGCGCGGCGTGGCCCACCTCGTGCTGCCCGACGAGGTGCAGAATCTCCCGTGCGACGCCCCCGTCGCCGGACCACTCGGACGTCGCGCCGACCTCGCGGCCGCACCCTCCGCAGCGACCTCGACGGCGGCCGCGGAGATGCTGCGCGCCGCCCGCCGGCCGGTGATCATCGCCGGCCAGGGGGCACGCGGCGCCGCCCCGGAGCTTCGCGAGCTCGCCGAACGGCTCGGCGCGCCGGTCCTCACCACCTTCCGGGCCAAGGGACTGGTGCCCGACACACACCCCCTGGGCGGCGGCGTTCTCGGTCGCTCCGGCACGCCGGTGGCGTCGTGGTTGATGAACGAGTCCGACCTGCTGATCGTGGTCGGGGCCTCGTTCGCGAACCACACCGGCATCGCCCCCTACAAGCCGATCGTGCAGATCGACGACGCGGCGAGCGCCATCGGACGCTTCGACGCGGTCTCGGTCGGGGTGCTCGGAGACGCCGCCGTGAGCCTTCGAACCCTCATCGAGTTGCTCGGGTCCACCTCGGCGGCCGTCGACCAGCGGGCGGACGTGGCCGCGCGGTGGGCGATCTGGCGCGCGGAGAAGGCCCGCCGCGCGGCCGACGACCGCGGCCGCGGAGTGTCCAGCGCGGCGGTGTTCGCGGCGCTGTCGGAGCACTGCCCACGCGACGCGACGATCGCCGTCGACGTGGGGAACCACGCCTACTCGTTCGGTCGCTACTTCGAGAGTGCCGGGCAGCCGGTGTTGATGTCCGGCTACCTCGGCTCGATCGGGTTCGGCTACCCGGCCGCGATGGGCGCGTGGGCCGCGGCACCCGACCGACCCGTCGTGGCCGTCACCGGCGACGGTGGCTTCGGTCAATATCTCGCCGAGCTGACCACCGCGGTGAAGTACGGGATCCCGATCAAACACGTCCTGCTCGACAACGGCGCACTGGGCAAGATCAGCAAAGAGCAGCTCGCCGGCGAGTACGCGGTGTGGCAGACATCGCTGGTCAACCCCGACTTCGCCGACTACGCACAGCTCTGCGGCGCGACGGGCATTCCGGTCCGTCATGCCGACGACCTCGACCGGGCCGTGGCGGCGCTGTTCGCGGCGGATGGTCCCGCGCTGCTGCACGTCCACGCGGACGCCGAGCTGGTGTGACGAGTACTGACTCTCGCAGCGCGCCGGCCGAGGACCCCGCGCTGCTCGCCAGGCTCCGGGCCGGCCCGCCTTCACCGCGATCGTGGGGGCGTGGAGCGGCATGGCGTTCCATGGCAGCCCGAAGAACGCATCTGTTAATCCGAACGCACCACTTCGCTCCGACCGGACACCGCGTCCGTGCGAGCCGATCCAGCCGTTCCCCGGATCGTCCGAGCCGTTGGGCGGACGTCGTCCGAGGTGGGGCCACGGAACCGTCTCCACCGGGCAGTATCGACGCCGAGGCGGAGAGCGGGGTGCCGAGAGATGGCTGCCGATGCCGACCGAGGGCGGCATCGCCGGAATGAGGCCGGCGAGCTCGTTCACCCCGCCCTGCTCTACGCCGACAACGACGCCTACATCGCAGAGACGGTCCCGTTCTTGCGCGAGGGTGCGGAGGCCGGCGAACCGGTGATGATGGCAGCGCCACCGGCCAAGCTCGATCTCGTGAGGCAAGCACTCGGCCCGGTCGCGTCCGAAGTGACCTTCCACGACATGACCCTCTCCGGCCGCAACCCCGGGCGCATCATCGGCGGTGTCCTTCGAGCGTTCGCCGACGAGCACCCCGATACACGGGTACGCATCATCGGCGAGCCGATCTGGGCGGGGCGCAGCCCCGCGGAGTACACGGCTGCGGTCCAGCACGAGGCGTTGATCAATGTGGCGTTGGCGGATCGCCCGGCGACCATCCTCTGCCCGTATGACGTGACCGCCCTCGACGCCACCACGATCGCTGACGCGGCGAGGACGCACCCGGTGCTGGTCGAAGGAGGAACGAGCTTCAGGAGCGACCAGTACAACGACCCCGTCGAACTCGCCCAGTGCTTCAGCAGCCGTCTCGCCGAGAGCGCCGAGCTCGGCGAGACGCTGGTGTTCGACGCCCCGGGCGGACCCCGGGCAGTGCGTCTGGCGGTGGCTGAACACGCCCTCCGCGCCGGCCTCGATGAGGACCGCGTCGCCGATCTGTGCCTGGCCGCCTACGAGGTCGCGGTGAACACGGTCCTGCACACCGGACGGCCGGGGCTGCTCGCCGTATGGACGCGAGGGAGGGGCTCGCCGGCGGCGGAGCCCCCCGCGGTCGTCTGCGAGATACAGGACCGTGGCTGGATCGCCGACCCCCTCGTGGGTCGTCACGGGTGCGGGCCCGCCGAAGGAGGCGGCTACGGCCTGCACCTGGTCAACGAGCTCTGCGACCTCGTGCAGGTCCACAGCGACCCGAGCCTCGGGACCACGGTGCGGATGACGATGCGGCTGGCTGATCCGAGCCCATCCCCGTCTCACCACGGACCAGGTCGTCGCCCATCTCGACATCCCCGCTGAAGCTCCTCGGCGGAGGTGGGATTCAGTCAGGACCGCAGTTCACCGGCCGGCTCCTCGATCTCAGTCCTGGCTCGCGGCGGGATGGGGCCGGTCGGGGTCGTCGTAGGCGCCCCGTCGCTCCGGCGTCCCGACCCGAAGGTGGGCGGAACCGTCGGCTGGGCGCTCGAGCCCTCGTCACCGCACGGCCGGGCCCTCTCCGGCCAGGAGCCTCAGATAACAGTTTGGTAACGCCACCACATCGTTGATCGATGTAGGTAGGGACGGGCACGCGGCTCCCCCCGGGCGCGCCCGTCGAGGTCGAGCCCCCGGCCACCGCGCGCTGTCTCCGGCCGTGGGCTCGACCTCCCTCACCAGCCAACCAGCCGGTCCACGGAAAGGCGCCCCGATGACCTCGCCCGAGCCCCCGGTCCCGCCCGCTCGACATCGCGCCGCCGAACCTGGCGGCATCCCTGCTGATGCGCTCATCCGCCAGACGCAGGCTCAGACGTCGAACGCCGAGGCGACCCCGTCCGAAATCGCGCCTCCCCCACCGGAACAGCCCCGGCCCTCGAGGCTGCCGAGCACCATCCTGCTCGTCGCGCTGAGCCTGATCGGCGTGGCGCTCCTCGCGCTCATCGTCCTGACCGAGACCGGCTTGCTGAACTGACCGACATGCCCGGTCCGCAGCACCGCCACGGAAACTGAATCCCTCCCGGGGTTACAGCGGGTGGTCGTGATGGCTTGCCGCCGGGGTGGGCTCGCGTGGAGGCGGCGGGAACAACGTCGGCGGCAGCCATCCGGTGTGGCCGGCCCGGGCGAACCACGCTGCAGCGAGCGCGGCTGCGCTCGGAAGCGAGCACATCACGGCGAGGATGCCCGCGCCATCGAGTCGACCCAGTCCGCCCACACCCACACACGCGGCGAGGACGGCCGCCAGCCCGGCCCAGAGCACGTAGGACGTACGTCCGAGCCCCAGCGCGCAGGCCGCGGTGACCAGGCTCAGGACGTTCAGGGAGCGGAAGAGGTCCGGCTCGGGCCCGGCCCATCCGAGCAGATAGATCACCCCGGCGAAGGCCAACGACGTCACCGTGAGGCGGCGGGCAGCCCGACGAGGGTCCGGACGACGATCCAGCGCACCAGCGCTCGCGCGGGTGGCGTTCCTCGGTGGGCTCATCGAGAGCCTCCCGTCGATCGACAGCACAGGACGCATCACGTCATGGGACGAGATGCCTCGTACGCGGCATATATCGATCCGTGTTTCGGCTCCGTTACCAGACCTTGATGTGCGTCGGATCATGATCCCGGAGGTCGCGGATGAAAGTATGCGCCCACCGAGCGACCGCAGGTGCGGGCATTGACCACCGCGGATACTGGAGTCGATCAGCAATTGCGTTGTTCGCAATTGGCGAGAGATGTGCGGACAGGGCGGAGTTGATGAGCTCGATCCACGGAGATCTGGCATGGCCAGCGACTCCTCGAAACGAACGGCATGTTCGAGTTCACCGGCGCCCGGTACCGTTCCCGGACGTCTTTCCCATCGCGGTGGCGCCGGCAGAGGGTCATTCCACCCAGTCGGCCGGACGGGCAGCGCATGCCGCGACCGTCCGCTCACGCGCCGCGCGGACGCGGTTACCGGTCGTGGGCTGGCAGGACGACTGGAAGCCTTCCGCGGTCCGCCCACGGCCCGGGGAACCCAGACTCGGACGGGCACGAGGCCCATCGCCCCGAGGAGCACGCCGTGGCCGACACGTATCCGCGTCCACCCGGAGCCCGCCCGATCCCGGGGCCTCCGGGGCGGCCCTTCGTCGGGAACCTCCTCGATCTCCCGCGCGGTCGCATGATCCGCACCATGGCGGACCTGGCGCTGCGGTACGGCCCGATGATGCAGATCAACGTGCTCGGCGGCGACCGGTACGTCGCCTCCGGCCTGGAGATGTTCGACGACCTCTGCGACGAGTCCCGCTTCGCCAAGTTCGTCGCCAGGCCCCAGCATGTCCTCGGGAGCGCGCTGCCGACCCGTGGACTGTTCACCTCCGAGTCCGGCGACCCGTTGTGGAAGAGCGCCCACGAGGTCCTCCTGCCCGCGTTCTCGATGCGCTCGATCCGCGGCTACACCCCGCTGATGATCGACATCGCCGACCAGCTGATGCTCAAGTGGGAGCGCCTCAATCCCGGCGAGCTGGTCGACGTCACCGCCGACATGACCCGGCTGACCCTCGACACGATCGCGCTGTGCGGGTTCGGGTACCGCTTCAACTCCTTCTACCGCGACAGCCGCCACCCCTTCGTCGAGGCGATGATGGTCATGCTCGCCGAGGGCCAGGCCCGGCTGCGGCTTCCCGACCCGGTCGTGAAGGCCCGCCGCCGCGCGCTGCGCCGGTTCGACGCGAGCGTCGAGCTCATGACGACGACCGTGCAGGGGATCATCGACGAGCGCCGGGGGTCCGACGACCCCGGTGACGACCTGCTCGGGCGGATGCTGGCCGGCGTCGACAAGGACGGCAAGCGGCTGCCCGACCGCGACATCGTCTCCCAGTGCATCACCTTCCTCATCGCGGGCCACGAGACGACCAGCGGCCTGCTGGCGTTCGCCGTGCACTACCTGTCCCGCCACCCCGAGGTCGCACGCCGGGCGCAGGCCGAGGTCGACGAGGTGCTGGGCACCGACCCGACAGTCCCGCCCACCGATGCCCAGCTCGGACGGCTGACCTACATCTCCCAGATCCTCGAGGAGACCCTGCGGCTCTGGCCGACCGCGCCGGCGTTCTTCCGGCGGCCGCTCGAGGACACGACGGTCGGCGGGTACGAGTTCACGGCCGGGACACCGATCATGGCCCTGTCGATGGCGCTGCACCGGCAGAAGGACATCTGGGGGGCCGACGCCGAGGAGTTCGACCCCGAGCACTTCGCGGCCGAGCGACGCGACGGCCTCCCGCCGAACGCCTTCAAGCCGTTCGGGACGGGCGCGCGAGCCTGCATCGGGCGGCAGTTCGCCCTGCAGGAGGCCGTGCTCGTGCTGGCCATGGTCGTCCAGCGCTTCGACCTCATCGGCGACCCGGGCTACGAGCTCGACGTGCGTGAGTCGATCACCATCAAGCCCCAGGGCCTGATGATCACCGTCCGGCCCCGGGACGGCCGGACCCAGGGAGCGGTGCCGCGCCCGGTCGCCGCGACGTCACCGGCGGCCGCGGCAGCGACGAGCTCCGCGCCCGAGGCAGTCGTGCCCACGGTCGACGGGCACGGGACCCCGCTGCTCGTGCTCTTCGGGTCGAACCTCGGGGCCGCGGAGGACATCGCCCGCCGGATCGCCCGCGACGGCGCCGACCGGGGGTGGGCCGCGACGGTCGCGGGGCTCGACGACCGGGTGGGCGATCTTCCTCGCGACGGGGCCGTGGTGATCGTGTCGGCGTCGTACAACGGCATGCCGCCGGACAACGCCGTCCGCTTCTGCGACTGGCTGCGTGGCGACGAGGCTTCCGCCTCCGGCGTCCGCTACGCCGTCTTCGGCTGCGGCAACCGGGACTGGGCCTCGACCTATCAGGCCGTCCCGACCCTGATCGATGCGCGGCTGGCCGAAGAGGGGGCGACCCGCGTCCACCCGCGGGGCGAGGGCGACGCCCGCGGCGACTTCGACGCCCAGTTCCAGACCTGGTACGACGGCCTCTGGGACGCGCTCGGGACGGCCTGCGGGCTCTCCGCGGATGCGGCCGCCGCGTCGGTGGACGCTGCCCCGCGGCTGTCGATGGAGCTGGAGAACCGGCGGACCGCGAGCCCCGTCGTGCTCTCGTTCCGCGCGGTGCCCGCCACGGTGCGGGTCAACCGCGAGCTCACCGCCCGAGCGGGCCGACCCGGCGGCCGCTCGGTGCGCCACCTCGAGATCGCGCTGCCCGCCGACGTGACCTACGACGTCGGCGACCACCTCGGTGTCCTCCCGCGCAACGACGTCGACCTGCTCACCCGGGTGACCGCACGGTTCGGCCTCGACGCCGGCCAGTACCTCACGCTGCGCGCCCGCGGCGGCGCCCCGACCCACCTGCCCACCGACCAGCCGTACCCGCTGCTCGGCGTCCTCGCCGGCTGCGTCGAGCTGCAGGACGTCGCGACCCGTCCCCAGCTGGCGGCGATGGCGGCGCACCTGCCCGAGGGCCTGGCGCGCGAGGAGCTCGCCGAGCTCGCGGGCACCGGTGAGGACTCCCGCGCGCGCTACCGCGAGCGCATCGCCGCACCGCGCCGGACGTTCCTCGAGCTCCTCGAGGCGCATCCCGACTGCGAACTCCCCTTCGTGGAGTTCCTCGACCTCCTCCCCGCCCTGCGGCCGCGCTACTACTCGATCTCCTCCGCGCCGTCGGTGAGCGACGAGGCGTCGGTGACCGTGGGGGTGCTCGACGAGCCGGCCCGCTCGGGCGAGGGTCGCTACCGCGGGGTGTGCTCGCGCCACCTCGCGGAGACCCCGGAGGGCGGCACCGTGTTCGTCCTGGTCCGGACCCCGACGATCGCCTTCCGCCCACCGGAGAACCCACACACGCCGATGATCATGATCGGCGCCGGGACGGGGATGGCTCCGTTCCGTGGCTTCCTGCAGGACCGTGCTGCTCTCAAGGCGCAGAACGTGCCGATCGCGGAGTCACTCGTCGTGCTCGGCTGCCGTGACCCGCAGGACGACCTGCTCTACGCCGATGAGCTCGCCGGCTACGAGAAGGAGGGGGTGGCGCGGCTCCTGACTGCCTGCTCGCGGGTCCAGGGCTATCCGCACCGCTACGTCCAGCACGTGCTCGAGGCGAGCGCCGACGACGTCTGGGACCTCCTCCAGCGCGACGCCGCGATCTACGTCTGCGGCAACGCGAGCACGATGGCGCCGGGGGTGCGCGCGGCCCTGGCGGCGGTGTTCCGCGCGAAGACCGGGGCAGTCGAGACCGACGCCGACGCCTGGCTCGCGGGCCTGCGGTCGGGCGGGCGCTATCTCGAGGACATCTGGGGCGAGACGGCGGTCGTCTGACGATCCCACCGGCTCGTCGTCTCCCGGCGTTCTCGGTGGTCGGCCGAGGTCATTCAACGGTCGAGAGGTGCTGCCGAAGCTTGTCGGCCGCGTCCGCGTCCTTGGCCGCCAGGGTCCCATAGGCAAGCTTCGCGTCGGCGATCGCGTGTACTCGATCTGCCATTGCTTGTAGTACCTGACCGCGAGCGGCCTTGGCCTCGTCCTGCGCTGTCTTCGCCGACGAGGCCGAGACCTGGATGCCGAAATAGGCTCCTACCATCGCGGCGATCGGACTCGCCACGATCCCCAGAGCGGACGCGCCGTCCGGGCCACGCCAGAACAGGGCAACGACGAGAAACGCGAGGATGACAGCGGCCAATCCGATACCGAGGGCGATCAGGCTCCACTTGTACCTCGAATCACTCTCGTGATCATCGTCGCCACCCTGCCGCTGCATCGCGGTGCCGGCATCACCGTCCGAGCCTGCCATGATTCCTCCCGTTTGAGGCGATGGGGTAGTAGAGCGGGTCGAGCCGCGGAGTTGTCAAGGTGGTCGAAGCTACGGCCCCCGTCGGGGACGGGCATTTTCCACCCAGCCATGCTGATTCCGGCCGGCGGCCGTTCGATCAGCATGGACTCCTCCCCAGGAATCGTTTGGAGACGATGTGTCCTGGCGCGCCGCCGCCGGTTCCTCGAACTCGAGCACAACGGGCTGGCTTCTCTCCGTTGTTCGCTGAACCGGATCCGGGCTCGAGGTGACCTCGCTCCAGCGGTCGTCGTTGACGCGGCCGGCTGAAAGGCTCCGGTGATCGGCCCGCCTGCAGCAGCGGGGCGGTCACAGTCAGACGAGAATGTGGCGCTTCACGGGCACAGGGGCTATCACCCATGAGGCTTGTCGGAACGATGGTTCATCCGCCGCGGGTGATGCCGACGCCGCCCACCAGGCTCACCGTGACGCGTATCCGCGCCCGAGGCCGTCGGCAGGGAGCTACACGAGTTTCGCCCGGTCTGGCCGGGACCGTACCCGATCGAACTCGCCGGGCGATTCGGTGCAGCGAGGTGCGGATGCCCAACGGTTCGCGAGCGAGGTCGAGATGAGTGAGACCCAACCAAGCCCGACAGTGCGCAACCTGGCGGGATCGGTCAGCGAGTCGACCGACCCGGAGCCGAGTGGCCACGCATCGGGGGAGTCACGCCAGACGGTGGACATGACCGGAATCGGTCTCGTCACGTACGCCGGAGCCGTGTTGATCCTGGCGGGTTTCTTCGAGGTGATCGAGGGACTGACGGGCGTGCTGCGACCGGCAGTCTACGTAGCCGGAGGCGACCACATGCTGATCGCGCTCGGGTACTCAGGATGGGGCTGGCTACATCTCGCCCTCGGCGTCCTCAGCGTGGTCACCGGTGTCGCCGTTTTCGCGTTGCGCCCATGGGCGTGCACCGTCGGTATCGTACTCGCCGGTCTCAGCGCGATCGTGAACCTGGCGTTCATTCCGGCCTACCCGATCTGGGGCGTCGTCCTCATCGGGGTCGACCTGCTGGTTATCTACGCTTTGGTCGCACACGGCGCCCGCCATGAAGTTCAGGTCAAGAACCACAGCCAAGACAGCTGAGAACGCACGCATTCAGATCGAGAACACCCATCCGCACCGAAGGCCGAGCTCATGACGACGACGGCACCTGCGACAATTCCCGAGTCCCGCACGGAAGAGCCCGAGAACGCCGGCCATGTCGATGTTCTCATCGTCGGCGCCGGGGTCTCCGGGATCGGCGCAGCGCATCACCTGCAGGAACAGTTCCCCGACCGGAGCTTCGTCATCCTGGACGCCCAGGACCACCACGGCGGAACCTGGTGGACCCACCGATACCCCGGAGTGCGCTCCGACAGCGACCTGTTCACCTACGGCTACCGATTCAAGCCGTGGCGCGGCCCCTCGATCGCAACCGGAGGAGAGATCCTCTCCTACCTCGACGAGGTCATTGACGCGGACGACCTGAACCGGCACATCCGCTACCGACACCGGGCCACCGCGGCCGGCTGGTCCACCGACGATCGCCGATGGATCGTGGAGGTCACCCGGGACGACACCGGGGAACGGCTGCGCTTCACCACCGACTTCTTGTGGATGTGCCAGGGCTATTACAACCACACCAAGCCGTACCAGCCGCGCTGGGAGGGCATCGACCGGTTCAAGGGCCTGATCGTTCACCCGCAGGATTGGCCCGAGGACCTCGATCACACCGGCAAGCGCGTCGTTGTCATCGGGTCGGGGTCCACCGCGTCGACCCTGATCCCCGCGATCGCGCAGACGGCGGGGCACGTGACGATGCTGCAGCGGTCGCCGTCCTACTACTTCGCCCCGCCCATCACCCACGAGTTGGCCGTGACGCTGCGCCAGCTCGACATCCCGGAGGAATGGACGCACGAGATCCTGCGCCGCCAGTACATGTCGCAGTTCAACTGGCTGGCTCGGACGTCGCTGGACGCCCCCGATGAGCTACACCAGTTCCTCATCGAGTCGATGCGCCCACTGCTGCCCGAGGGCTTCGACATCGAGAAGCACTTCACTCCGAAGTATCGTCCGTGGCAGCAGCGCATCGCCATCGTCCCGGAGGGCGACTTGTTCACGGCTCTGCGCGAGGGGAAAGCGTCGATCGTCACCGACACCATCGAGGAGTTCACCGAGAAGGGTATCCGCATCGGCTCCGGCGAGGAGATCGAGGCCGATATCGTGGTCACCGCCACCGGGTTCAACCTCTCAGCCTTCGGCGACGTCGCGTTCACCGTGGACGGTGAGCCGGTCGACTTCTCCGAGCGGGTCACCTGGCGCGGCATCATGATCACCGGAGTGCCGAACATGGCCTACGTGTTCGGTTACTTCCGGCACAGCTGGACGCTACGGGTGGATCTGGTCAGCGATCTGGTGTGCCGTCTGCTGGAGCACATGCAGGACAAGGGCGCCTCGATGGTCGTCCCGACACTACGACCGGATGATGCGGGCATGAAGCTACGGCCCTGGTCGGACCCGGAGAACTTCAACTCCGGCTATGTGATGCGGTCGCAGCACATCATGTTCAAGCAGGGCGACCACGAGCCGTGGAACCACATGCTCGAGCACGAGCAAGAGCAGAAGATCCTGCCGAAGGTCGACCTCGACGACGGACTCGACTACCGCTGAGAGGTTCTTGTCCCCCCGAAGCGCCGTCGCCGACATCGCGACCACTACCGAAACCGATCCCTCTCACCCCATCCGAACTACCTCCGATGTACCGAACCGCTTCGCGACGAGCTGCTTGACCCCACGCGGAAAGTCCCGTTCGCAGGCGAGGTGGGTCGGGGTGAACCTGCGCATGGCGTCGGCGTCGCCGGAGAAAGCGGCGGCACAGAGCTCGGGGGCGACGTTGGCCAGGGCGAGGATGCCGCCCGCGCAACCGAGGGCCCCGGCCTGGTGGAGCAGGGCCGGGTTCCCGGTCCAGACCGGGCCCCGATAGGAGTCGACGGTCGCCAGCAGGCGGGTCGCGTCGCCCGAGGAGTCCTTGCACCCGGCTACCGGCAGCGACGGCAACATCTCCACCGGGATACCGGGTGGGGAGACCGCCGGGAAGTGGTACGCGAGCACCGGGGTCGTGCTCGCGGCGTCGGCCAGCGCCCGGTAGTAGCCCGTGGGATCCGCGAGCCCCCGCGGCGTCCGGGCGATCACCGCGTCCACCCCGGTATCGACCGCACGTGCCGTCAACCGGGCCGCCTGGAACGTCGACGCCGAACCCGTGCCGCCCACTACGACGGTGTCACCGACGGCCCGCCGCACCGCGCTGAACAAGACGAGTCGCTCGTCGTCGTCGAGCGCGTCGGCCTCGCCGGTGGTGCCGGCGACGACGATCGCGTCGGCGCCGAGCTCGACCAGCCGGGCGGCCAGCCCGGCCGTTCCGTCCGCATCGAGCTCACCCTGCGCGTCGAACAGCGTCACCAGGGCCACGCCGACGCCGGTGAAGACCGGATCCATCTCGTACCTCCGGGGAGCGTCAGTGGGACTCGCGCGGGACCTCGGCCCCGCTGCTGCCGACCAGGAAGTCGAGGTCGGCGCCGTGGTCGGCCTGCAGGACGTGCTCGGTGTAGAGCCTGGTCCAGCCGCGACCGCCCGGCGCCGCCGGCGGGCGCCACCGCGCGCGCCGCGCGGCCAGTTCGTCGTCGTCGACGTGCAGGACGAGCCGGCGGCCGGGCACGTCGAGCTCGATCTCGTCCCCGGTCTCGACCAGCGCCAGCGGTCCCCCGACGGCGGCTTCGGGCGCGACGTGCAGCACGACCGTGCCGTAGGCGGTGCCCGACATCCGGCCGTCGCTGACGCGCACCATGTCGCGGATGCCGCGCTCGAGCAGCTTGCGCGGCAGACCCACGTTGGCGACCTCGGGCATCCCCGGGTATCCCCGCGGGCCGTTGTTGCGCAGGACCAGCACCGTCGACGGGTCCACGTCGAGGTCGTCACTGACCGCCCGGTACTCCTCGGGGGACTCGAACACCAGCGCCCGGCCCCGGTGCTGCCGCAGTTCCGGCGACGCCGCCGACTGCTTGATCACCGCGCCGTCGGGGGCGAGGTTGCCCCGTAGCACGGCGGTGCCGCTGCCCGCGGGGGCCAGTGGCTCGTCGAACGGGCGGATGACCTCGCGGTTCCAGCAGCCGGCGTCGGCGATCGCGTCCTTGATGGTGCCGCCGGCGACGGTCGGGCGCTCGAGGTGGAGCAGGTCGGCGATCTCGCGCATCACCGCCGGCAGTCCACCGGCGTAGCAGAGGTCCTCCATGAGGAACCGTCCCGACGGTTCCAGGTCGACCAGGGTGGGCACGTCGCGGCCCAGGGCGTCGACGTCGTCGAGCGAGAACGGCACGCCGAGCCGCCCGGCGATCGCGGCCAGGTGGATCACGGCGTTGGTCGAGCCGCCGATGGCCGCGTTGACCCGGACGGCGTCCTCGAAGCCCGCCCGGCTCATGACCGTCGAGGGGCGGACGTCGTCCGCGACGAGCTCGACGACCCGCTGCCCGGCCCGCTGGGCGGTCTGGTCACGGCGGGCGTCGACGGCGGGCCAGGTCGCCGAGTAGGGCAACTGCATCCCCAGCGCCTCGGTCAGGCACGCCATCGTCGACGCGGTGCCCATCGTCATGCAGTGCCCGGGCGAGCGGGCCATCGCGCCCTCGGCCACCGCGCACTCCGCCGGGGTGATCGTCCCGGCGGCGAGCTCCTCCTCGAAGCGCCACACCTGGGTGCCCGAGCCGAGCTGGCGGCCCTGGTAGCGGCCGCTGAGCATCGGGCCGCCGGTGACGAGGATCGTCGGGAGGTCGACGCTGGCCGCGGCCATGAGCAGCCCGGGGGTGGTCTTGTCGCACCCGGAGAGCAGGACCAGCCCGTCGAGAGGGTTGGCCCGCATCAGCTCCTCGGCCTCCATGGCCAGCAGGTTGCGGTAGAGCATCGCGGTGGGACGCAGCAGCGTCTCCCCCAGCCCGGTGCACGGGAACTCCCGTGGGAACCCGCCGGACTGCCACACACCGCGCTTCACCGCCTCGGCGACCCGGTCCAGGTGGGCGTTGCACGGCACCAGCTCCGACCAGGTCGTCGCGATGCCGATCACCGGGCGGCCGTCGAAGACCTCGTCGGTGACGCCCTGGTTGCGCATCCAGGAACGGTGGATCATCCCCGACCGGCCCTCGGCGGCGAACCACGCCGCGCTGCGCCCGCTCACGACGAGCCCCCTGCCGCGCTCGCGGGTTCGGGCTCGACCGCCGTCGGTCCCGGATTGGCCCGCCCACGGATCGTGATCATGACGAGGCCGCCGAGCAGCAACGCGATCGCGAGGACCACCGAGGTGGACAGGAAGCTGCCGGAGACGTCCTGGAGGTACCCGCCGACGTAGGGCCCGACGAACCCGCCGAGGTTGCCCAGGGCGTTGACGAGGCCCATCGCGCCGCCCGCCAGGGTCACCGGCACGGCGAGCGAGGCGCTCGCCCAGAACGGCCCGTCGTAGGCCAGCGCCCCGGCCATCGCCACGCAGATCAGGGCGATCGACAGCGCGGCCAGGCTGCCGAGGGCGACGGAGGCGACGAGCGTGACGGCGCCGATCGCCAGCGAGCCGAGGACGTGGAGGCCGTAGCGGCGGTTGCGGTCGGCGGCCCGCGCGTTGAGATACATCGCGACGGCGGCGACGACGTACGGGATCGCGGTCAGCCAGCCGACGAGCGTGCTGTTGCCGCCGGTGGTGGCCTTGAGCAGCGTCGGCAGCCACAGGGTCAGGCCGTAGAACCCGACCTGGACCAGGAAGTACACGAGGACCAGGCGCCAGACCACGCTGGAACGGAACACCTGGCCGTACCCGGCGAAGGGCGGGGCGTCCCGCTCGTCCTCGGCCAGGGAGCTCTCGATCCAGTCCCGCTCGGCCGGTGAGACCCACGACGCCTGGGAGGGGCGGTCCTTGACCAGCAACAACCACAGCGGGAGGGCGATCACGAACGGCAGGGCGCCCTGGATGAAGAACAGCGCCCGCCAGTCGGAGAACGAGAGGATCCAGCCCGACAACGGCGCGGTGATGATCGAGGAGATGGGGATGTTCATCATCCACACGCCGAACGCGCGAGCCCGCTCCTCGCGCGGGAACCAGTGGCTGATCAGCACCAGGATCGCGGGCCAGATACCGCCCTCGGCCACCCCGAGCAGCAGCCGCACCACCAGCAGCTGCCCGAAGGACTGCACCATGCCGGACAGCAGCGCGAACACGCCCCACGCGACGATCATGATCGTGACGAACTTCTTCGCGCTCCAGCGCTCGGCCAGGTGCCCGCCGGGGATCTGCAGGACGAGGTAGCCGAGGAAGAAGACACCTCCCGCGAGGCCCTGTTGGGCCTTGTCGAGGTGGAGGTCCTGCCCCAGCCCGCTGAACGCGAAGCTGATGTTGGTCCGGTCCATGTACGAGATCACATAGACGATCACGGCGACCGGGATGAGCCGTACCCATCGCGTCCGCCCGACGGTGGTCCCTGCGGTGGTCATCATTGCCCACCTCTCCGGTCGAGGTGGGCGCGGACCCACTCCTCGACCTCGATGACATGCGTGGTGGCGGCAGTCCAGGCAGCGAGCGAGTCGCGGTTCCGCAGGGCGCGCACGATCGCGGTGTGCTGGTCGTGGGTCCAGGTCACGACGTCGGCCTCGACGATCGCGCGCCAGATCCGCACCCGGGCGGTCCGTCCGGCGACGGCGGCGGTGAGCGCGGCCAGCGTGGCGTTGCCGGCGGCCGCGGCGATCGCCGCGTGGAACTCGAGGTCCTCGGCGACGAGGCGCTCGGGCTCGGCCGGCCCGCGCATGCGCTCCAGTCGTTCCTGGAGATCCTGCAGCTGCGCCTCGTCGATGCGCGTCGCGGCGAGCGCCGTCGCACCGGGCTCGAGCACGCGCCGGCACTCGAAGAGCTCGGCCACGCCCTGCTCGCCGACCAGGTCGAGGAAGGAGCCGGAGGCCCGCACGAGGCGGTCGGGGCGCAGGTCGGTGACGAACGTTCCGGATCCGTGGCGCACCTCGAGCACCCCGGCCGCGACCAGCGCCCGCACCGCCTCGCGCAGCGACAGGCGTGAGACGTCGAGCTCGGCGGCCAGGTCGGCCTCCGGCGGCAGCCGATCCCCCGCGGAGAACTCCCCACTCTCCACACGGCCGACCACCGCGCCGATCACGCGGTCGACGACGCTGTCGGTGCCCGATCGGGCCACACTGCGCGGAGTCATCCTCAACCGGCCCAGACCGCGCCGTGCGGGAAGGCGTACGCCGCTCGGGTCGCCGCGAGGATCTCCGCGCTGTAGCCGGGCCGCGTCGGCGGCAGGTAGGCCGGACCCTGCATCCGGACCGGGTCGACGAAATGCTCGTGCAGGTGATCGACGTACTCGATCATCCGATCCTCACGGGAGCCGCTGACCGCGACGTAGTCGAACATCGACAGGTGCTGGACCAGCTCGCACAGTCCGACGCCCCCGGCGTGCGGACAGACCGGCACGTCGTACGCGGCGGCGAGCAGCAGGACCGCGACGGCCTCGTCGACGCCACCGGGACGTGCCGCGTCGAGCTGGCAGACGCCCATGGCGCCCGCGGCGAGGAACTGCTTGAACATGACGGCGTTGTGGGCGTGCTCGCCGGTGGCCACCCGGATCGGGGCGATGGCGCGCGCGATGGCGGCGTGCGCGAGGACGTCGTCGGGACTGGTCGGTTCCTCGAACCACCAGATGTCGTAGGGCTCGAGCGCCTCCGCCCAGCGCACCGCGTCCGCGGCCCCCAGCATCTGGTTGGCGTCGATCATCAGACGGCGACCGGGTCCCATCGCCTCGCGGGCCAGCGCACAACGGCGCACGTCGGCGGTGAGGTCGTTGCCGACCTTGAGCTTGATCGAGTCCCAGCCCGCGGCCACCGCCTCCCGGCACAGCCTCACCAGCTTCTCGTCGTCGTACCCCAGCCAGCCGGCGCTGGTGGTGTAGGCCGGATAGCCCTCCCGACGCAGCCGGGCCTCCCGCTCCCCGCGTCCGGGGACCTGCTTCTCGAGCATCTCGAGCGCGGCCTCGGGGGTGAGGGAGTCGCGCAGGTAGCGCCAGTCGACCAGGTCCACGAGCTGCTGCGGGCTCATGTCCGCGAGCACCTTCCACACCGGCTTGCCGACCGCCTTGCCGATCAGGTCCCAGGCGGCGTTGACGACCGCGGCGAGCCCGAGCTGGATCGTTCCCTTCGCCGGCCCGAGCCAGCGCAGCTGGCTGTCGGACTGGAGATGCCGGGAGAAGCCGCCCGGATCGGCGACGAGCTCGGCGATCGACCGGCCCCGCGCGCGGCGGCCGATCGCCTCCGCCGCGGCGAGCGCCAGCTCGTTGCCCCGGCCGATCGTGAACGTGAAGCCGTGCCCCTCCAGTCCGACGTCGGTGCGCAGCACGACGTAGGCGGCCGAGTAGTCCGGCGCCTCGTTCATGGCGTCGGAGCCCTCCAGCGCCCGGGAGGTGGGGAAGCGGAGATCGACGGTCTCGACGTCGACGATGACCCCGTCCATGCCGACACCTCTGATCTCTTGAGCGTCCCCGATGCCTGGAACCGGTCAATCACGCTATCGAGCCAGATTGACAGCCCGAGATATCAGATGTCTAGGGCTCAGCCGTGGTCGGCGGCGGTCCGGCGCCGCCTCCGGTCGCAGTCGCCATCGCCGGCTCCGACGACTCGTCGGAGATCGGATGGCGCAGGTTGCTGCGGAAGTACAGGAGGATTCCGAGGAAGCAGACTGCTGACACCACGAACGACATCTTCAGCGAGCCGAGCGCGTCCGAGACCGCGCCCTGCACCACCGGGACAACGGCTCCCCCGACGATGGCCATCACGAGGATCGCGCCGCCGGTCTCCTGGTAGCGCTTGTCCTGGATGGTGTCCAGGGTCTGCCCGAAGATCGTCGGCCAGCACGGACCCATCAGGAGGTTGGAGGCGATCACCAGCCAGATGGTGGACGCCGCAGGGCCGAATGCGGCCAGCACGAGCAGAATCGCACCGAGGCCGCAGTAGATGATCAGCACCCGGGCGGCCGAATAGCGAGCGATGAGGGTGTTGGCCACGAACTTGCCGACCAGGAAGCAGCTGAATCCGGCGATCATGAAATTGGTCGCCCCGCGCTCGTTCATTCCCGGGTACAGCTCCAGGGCCACCCGGATCGTGAACGACCAGACCGCGGTCTGCAGGCCGACGTAGAGGAACTGAGCGGCGATGCCCTTGCGGTACTGCGGGATCCGGAGGAGAACCCGCAGCGTCTCGGCGAGCCCGGCCGGCCGCTCCGCGACCTCACCCGTCGGCTTGCTCCGGGGGAACTCGGTGAGCACGAAGAGTACGAGGAGGCAGACGAGCACGATGAGGATGTACTTGTAGGGCAGCAGCGTGTTCTGCAGCAGGTCGTGGCCGAGCGCGAGCTTGGCCTCGGGCGTCGGTGCCGCATCGAGCTGCGCCTGGATCGAGTCCCCGGTACTGAAGATCAGATACTTGCCGAGGATCACGCCCATCAGGTTGCCGATCGGGGTGAACGTCTGCGAGATGTTCAACCGCAGCGTCGAGGTCCGGCGGGGGCCGAGCATCGAGGAGTAGGTGTTCGCGCTGGTCTCGAGGAAGCTCAGCCCGATCGCGACGGCGAAGATGCAGAACAGGAACATCCCGTAGGTCGCGAGCATGCTGGCCGGGAAGAACAGCCCGCAGCCGACGATGTAGACGGACAGCCCGATCAGGACACCGACCTTGTACGACGTCCGCCGCACGATGCGCGAGGCCGGGATGGCGATCAGGAAGTAGCCGCCGTAGAACGCCGACTGGACGAACGCCGTCGCCGCGTCCGACAGCGTGAAGACGTGCTTGAACTGTGTGATCAGGATGTCGTTCAGGCCGGCAGCGGCGCCCCACATCGGGAACAGGAGCGACAGCAGGATGAATTGGAACAGTGGAGTCCGGTCCAGATAGCCCGAGTCGAGCTGCCGTGCGGGATTCTTGATCAGCATACGAATCCACTCCCGTGCGCCGGCGCACTGGTCGTTGCGCAAAGTATCCCGACAACTCGGGGAGTAGCAAGGTGTGCGCCGTCGGTGACGATGTTCCAGGATCTTCGATCAGCACCGAGATGACGACGGGGTCCGCCCGGACGATCACGAGCGCGACTTTCGCGACGGCGTGTGCACGGCGCTGAGCATCGAGGTGTGCTCATGGATCAGTGTCGCGGGCGGCCGCCCGGCCGACGCCGCGACACTGTCCGGACTGGCCCGCTCGGTATGGGCGTCGGCTGGGAACCTCGCTCGACGCCTTCGGCCCGCACGCGTGCGCCGAGGGCCGCGAGCACTCCGCGCGGATCGACGGGGCGCTGGGAACGAGGGGCCGCAGCCAGCTCAGGCCCGGCGCCGTGCCTGGGGTAACGCCCTGTTCCACTCCCCCGATACGAGCACCGTCCGACCGGCACCTCAGAACAGGGGGACGAGGGCCATGAGCTGGCACGAACACCACCTCGCGCACTCCACGAGCCGAAACACCGCCCGCAGTGCGGACGCCACGGAGCAGTTGCTGGACGGCCAGCGACGCGCGGAACTGGAGCGCGTCGGACTCATCGACTTCAACGCACCGGCCGCAGGCGTGCGCGCCCTGGAACGCCGCCTTGCCATCGAGGGCGGCGACCCGGTCCGCAGGGTGTTCGACCTCGCCGTGCTGCGGCACCTCGCGGGTTGGGGAAGCGCCGTCGCGGTGATCGGCCTCGTGCTGGCAGGGACGGTGGGAAACGCCGCCCCGGTGGTCAGCGGTTTCGGAGGCCTCATGCTGGTCGGGGGACTCCTCTCCGCCTGTTTCGGCTTCGCGGAGATGGGCCCTTCCTCGGTACGTGTCAGTGATGCGGAGCAGTTGGCGGACTACGAGGCTGCCCGGACGCGTTAGCGTCGCGAGCTGACCGATCCCGCGAGCTCGCGGACCGAGCAGGGGCGTCGACCGCCGCGGAGTCCTCGAACTCGGCGAGCTGCGCCTCGGCCACTCGCAGGCGCTGCTCGAGTGCGCGCAGTACCGTCGGCGCGTCCGAAGGCGACCGGAGCGCGTGGGGATCGGGGAACGTCGTGGACGACGAGCGCTGCCCGCACGACATGGTCCGTCGCTACTGCGCCCTTTGCCGACCGCGGCCTCCTGGCGTGCACTCGCACGGCTTCCGCACGAAGGGCGGCCGCGCATTCCACAACGACCAGCGATGCGCATGGCTGATCGCCGGTCAGCGCCAAGCGCGGCGTCGCGGCGACGCCGCGCACCCCGTGGAGCAAATCGCCTGGGACAGCGTCCGGCCCGGCGTCCTCGAGCCGTGCGAAGCATGTTGCGATCCGCGGCGATCTTGAGTGCAAGGCGGATTCGGCACAGGCGCGCGCCGACGACCGCTTCCGGCTTCGAACGGCCCCGAAATAGTCAAACGATTGTGCGAGTATCCTGGCCGCAGGCCACGCGCCGAGTGGCCCCGGGAAAGGACGACGTGGTGCCCTCGCTACCGGTCGACGACGCCGGGCCGGTCCCGGCGCCGGCGCGACCCCGGCCGGAGCCGCGCTGGCCGATGGTCCTCGCCGTCACCGTCGCGATCGCATTGCAGGTCGCGCTGCCGGGACGGTTCGCCCCCGGCCACCGCCTCGTACCGTTCCTCGAACTGGTCCTGCTGATCGGGCTGTTCCTCGCCAACCCGGGGCGGATCGATCGGCGGGCGATGTGGCTTCGGCGAGCCAGCATCGCGCTGATCGCGATGATCTCGGCGACCAACGCCTGGTCCGCGGTCCGCCTCGTCCTCGACATCATCGGGGGCGCCGCCGACGACGCGATCGCCCTGCTCTCGTCCGGGGCATCGATCTGGGCGACCAACGTGATCGTCTTCGGGCTCTGGTACTGGGAGTTCGACCGCGGCGGGCCACACACCCGCGTCTACGCACCACCCCGGTTCCCCGACTTCGCGTTCCCCCAGGACCAGGATCCGGCCTTGGCCCGCCCCGGGTGGAGCCCGCGTTTCGTGGACTACCTCTACATGTCGTTCACCAACGCGACCGCGTTCAGCCCGACCGACGTCATGCCCCTGGCCCGGTGGGCGAAGCTGACGATGATGACGCAGTCGGCGATCTCGCTGGCCACGGTGACCCTCGTGGTCGCGCGCGCCATCGGCCTCTTCAAGTGATCGTCGCCGAGGCCTGGCGCCGGCCGGCTTCGCTCACCGCACCGCGAGGAACAGATAGCGGTTCAGGCTGAAGAAGTAGTCGGGGCCGAGGCTCTCCAGGTCGGCCCGCCAGGCCGTCACGTCCGCCTCGGTCACGCCGGCCCGGCCGGGCACGAACCCGGAGACGAAATCGATCACTCCGGCGCTGAGCGTGTTCGGGTCGTGGCCGACGTTGAGCATGGGCAGCACCTCACGACGGGTCACCGTGAAGCCCGCGTCATGGAGCAACCGACCCAGCCGGCGAGGCAGATGCGGGTCGGCCACATGCTCGTCCCACGCGGTCAGGATCCGCTGCATCCTTCCGACGTCGGACGAATGCCAGACGAGCGAGTCCCAGTCGGTGTCCAGCACCAGCAGCCGGCCGCCCGCGCGCAGCACCCGGTGCGCCTCGGCCAGGGCACCCGGCATGTCCGGCACGTACTCGTACACCTGAACCGCGGTGAGGACGTCGAAGGACGCATCGGGGAACGGCAGCCCGCTCGCGTCGCCGGCGCGGACACGCACCGTGGCTCCGCCGTCCGGTGGGACGCTGTCCGCGGCGAGGGCGAGCATGGCCGGGCTGGGGTCCACGCCGGTCACGCTGCCGGACGGCCCGATCCGCGCGGCGAGTTCACAGGCCAGGGCGCCGTTACCGCACCCGACGTCGAGCGCGTCCTCACCGGGCAACGGATCGCTCAGGTCCAGCACCGCGGCGCGCTGCGCGACCATGTCCGGCGTCCGGTACGCGATCTCGAGGGCGTGCGCGAGGTCGTCGTCGAGTGCACCCATAGCTCATCGTGACCCGCATCGGTGTGAGCGCCAACCTCATCGAGAGGGGTGGTGATCAGATGCCGTAGCCCTCAGCCGGTATCGGAACCGCTCCCGGTGCCCGACGTCGATCGGGCTGCGCGCCACAGGCTCGTCGGTAACACGACTGCCACGGCGGCGGGCAGCACCCACCACACCGGAATCGCAGTGGTGGCAGCGAGCCAGAAGGTGCCGGCCAGCGCGAGCACCACCGCCACCGCGACCTGCCAGTCGTCACCGACGATGAAGTCGTACCAGAACGCGAAGAACGCCTTGACCGCGTGGATCACGACCCGGCCACCTCGCTGGTGGAGCGGCCGACCTCACGTGCGGGGCGGGCCGGCCGGATCAGCGCGACCAGAGCCAGCGCGAAGAGCGCCACCGCCGGGATCAGCACCAGCAGCGCGGCGTCGCCCCCGGGCCAGACGGCGCCGGCGCCTTCGGCGCCCCAGAACATCCCGAACGACGTCAGCAGGATGCCCACCACGAACTTGAGCGTGTTCTCCGGGACCCGCGCCAGCGGGGCACGCACCGCGACTCCTGCGGTGGCCACCGCCATGACCGCGGCCACCGCCGCCACCGCGGCCAGCGGAATGTTCCGGGCGTTGGCCCCGAAGGTCAGCGCGATGAACACGACCTCGAGCCCCTCGAGCAGGACACCCTTGAACGAGAGGGTGAATCCATACCAGTCGGACACCAGGCGCTGAGGCCGTCCGGAGTCGTCGCTGCGCGGGGCGGCCCGGGCGGCTGCCGTCTCGGCGTCGAAGATCGCGTTCTCGTCGTGGCGGGCCTTGAGCCCGCTCGCGCGCAGGATCGCCTTGCGCAGCCACCCCAGCCCGAACACCAGCAGCAGCCCGCCCACGACCATGCGCAGCGCGTCGAGTGGTATCAACGTCAACGCCGGGCCCAGCGCCGCCACGAGCAGCGCGAGCACGACGAGGCCGCCGAGTACTCCGATGATCGCCGAGCGCCAGTCCCGGCTGGTGCCCACGGCCAGCACGATGGTCAAGGCCTCGACGGCTTCGACCACGCAGGCCAGGAACACCGCCGCGAACAACGCCCCGCTGCCCATCGCAAGCCCTCCCTCTTCCATCCGTGTTCTCCGCCGGAAGTGTCGCGAGCACCCAGCATCATCGGTGGCGGGTTAAAGGCTCGACAATTGCTGCGCGAGCGTCCCGTGCGGCCCTACCCGCCGCCGGTGGCCGGGTTCAGGGCGTGACAGGAGGAAGCGAGCGGTGCCAGACCTCGGCGATCGAGGTGGCGATGGCTCGGACCCGCTCCGGCCTGGGTGTCCGTTCCGGAAGACCGATGTGGACGTAGGCCATCTGTTCGACCATCGAGCCCAGGCATTCGGCGAGCAGCTCGAAGTCGGTCTCGCCGATCGCCCCGGCGCGGTGCCGGGCCCCGGCGACATCCTCGTCGCCCCGATCACCGACCCGTCCTGGACCCCGCTGTTCGTGGCCGCCTCGGCCGTCGTCGTCGACGTGGGCGCACCGTTCTCCCACGCCGCCATCGTCAGCCGTGAGCTCGGGATCCCCTGCGTGGTGTCGGCGACCGACGCCACGAGCCGGATCACCGACGGCGCCACGATCGAGGTCGACGGCACCGCCGCGACCGTCACGATCGTCGGCTGATCAGCTGACGATCACGCCGAGGCCGTCACGAGACGGGCGAAGTGCTCGGGCCGGGGGGCTCAATGGATGTGCGAGCCGCCGTTGACGTCGTAGGTGGCGCCGGTGATGTAGCCGGCGCCCTCGCGGCAGAGAAAGACGATCACGTCGGCGACGTCGGAGACCTGGCCGAAGCGCCCGACCGGGGTCGCCGCCCGCAGCGCGTCCCCGCGCTCGCCCGCCAGGGCGTCCCCGGTGATGTCGGTGTCGATCAGGCCGGGGGCGACGGCGTTGACGGTCACCCCGGTCGGGCCGACCTCACGGGCGAGAGCACGGGCGAACCCGAGCTGGGCGGCCTTCGCCGCGGAGTAGCCGACCCCGCCGAACACCCCGCCCCCGCGCTCGGCCGAGACCGAGGACAGGAACACCACGCGACCGAACCCCCGCTCCATCATGCCCGGCAGCAGTCGGCGGGTGATCGCGAACGCTCCCCCGACATTGACGTCGAACAACCGGTCCCACTCCTCGTCGGTGACCTCGAGGAACGGGGTCGGCGAGGTGATCCCGGCGTTGTTGATCAGTGCCCCGACCGGCGGCAGCTCGGCGTCCACGTGAGCCAGGGCCGCGTCGAGGGACGCCGGGTCGGTGACGTCGGCCGCCAGCCCGAGCGCGCTCACGCCGTGGGCCGCGGCGACCTCCTCGGCCGTACCCACGGCCCCGTCCAGGTCGAGCGCGGCGACGTGCCACCCGGCCGCGGCCAGGGCGTGCGCGGTCGCGCGACCGATGCCGCGTCGGGAGCCGGCGCCGGTGACGACGGCGGTCATCTCGGGCAGGGACACGGTGTCCTCCTCCTCGGTCAGGCCAGCTCGGCGCGGATGCGGGCGACCAGGGCGTCGGTGGACAGGCCGTAGCGCTCGTGCAGGGTCGGCAGCGCCCCGGCGGCGAGGAACTGGTCGGGCAGCGCGACCTGGCCGAAGCGGGCGGCCACCCCGGCGAGGGCGAGGGTCGAGCCGACGGCCTCGCCGAGCCCGCCGATGACGGTGTGGTTCTCGCAGGTCAGCACGAGCCGGTCGGTGCCGGCGGCGGCGAGGATCGCGTCCTGGTCCAGGGGCTTGATCGTCGGAACGTGGAGGACGGCGACGTCGACGTGGTCGGCTTCGAGACGTGCGGCGGCCTGCAGCGCCCGCATCGTCATGAGCCCGGTGGAGATGAGCACGACGTCACGGCCGCCGCGCAGCTCGGCGGCCCGCCCGAGCTCGAAGCGGTAGTCGTACTCGTCGAGGACGGTGGGCACCGCCCCGCGCAGCAGCCGCAGGTAGGTCGGGCCGTCGTGGTCGGCCAGGGCGGGGACCGCCTGCTCGAGGTCGACCGAGTCGCAGGGATCGACGATCGTCAGGTTCGGGCAGCCACGCAGGATCGCCAGGTCCTCGGTGGCCTGGTGGCTGGGCCCGTAGCCGGTGGTCAGCCCGGGGAGCCCGCCGACGACGGTGACGTTGAGGCCGGGCTCGGCGATGTCGAGGCAGAGGAAGTCGTAGGCACGCCGGCTCGCGAACACCGCGTAGGTCGTCGCGAACGGGACGAGCCCGACCTCGGCCATCCCGGCCGCCGCGCCGAGCAGGACCTGCTCGGACATCCCCATCTGGAAGAACCGGTCGGGGTGGGCTTCCCGGAAGACGTGCATGTCGGTGTACTTCGTCAGGTCCGCCGAGAGCCCCACGATCTCGGGCCGCTCCTGCGCCAGAGCAGCGAGCGCGTGGCCGAACGGGGCCTGGGTGGTCCGCTGGTCGGGGTCGGCGAACGACGCGATCATCGCCGAGGTCCTCGCGGTCATCCGGCACCTCCTGCCGAGAGTTGGTCGCGGGCGCTCTGCCACTCGTCGGCCTCGACGCGCAGGAAGTGCGACTTCTCCCGCTGCTCGAGCATCGGCACGCCGTGCCCGGGACGGGTGTCGCAGAGCAGGATCGACGGGGCGGACGGTGCCGCGGTGAGCTCGTCGAGGGCGGCGAGCAGCGCGGCGATGTCGTGACCGTCGACGCGGCGCGCGCGCCACCCGAACGCCCGCCACTTCTCGGGCAGCGGGTCCATCCCCTGGATACCGACGGTGGGACCGTCGGCCTGCAGGGCGTTGACGTCGACGACGGCGAGGACGTTGTCCAGACCGTGGTGGGCGCACGCCATGGCCGCCTCCCACGTCGAGCCCTCGTTGAGCTCGCCGTCGGAGAGCAGGTTCACGACGCGGGCCGGGTTCCCCTGGTGACGGAGGCCGAGAGCCATGCCGGTCGCCACTCCCAGCCCGTGGCCGAGCGACCCGCCGGAGATCTCCATTCCGGGGGTGTAGGAGGCCATCGCCGACATCGGCAGGCGGGAACCGTCGGACCCGTAGGTCTCCAGCTCCTCGACCCCGACGATGCCCGCCTCGGCGAAGGCGGCGTAGGCCGCGATGGCGTAGTGGCCGACCGAGAGCAGGAAGCGGTCCCGTCCGGGCCAGTCGAGCTCGTCGGGACGGAATCGCAGGACCTCCCCGAAGAGCACGGCGAGCACGTCGGCGACCCCGAGCGCCTGCCCGATGTACCCCTGTCCCTGGACCTCGCCCATGTCCAGGGCGTATCCGCGGATGCGGTGCGCGCTCGCGCGCAGGCGCGCGACGCGCTCGGAGACCGGTGCGGTGGTCATCTCGCCTCCTCGAGCCCGTCGGCGAAGCGACGGAGGATGTCGACGGGGCCGACCTGTCCACCCTTGAGCACGAGGCGGCAGCCGGCCGGCACGGCGTCGTCGTCGGTGCGGCAGATCGGGCCGACCGGGACGAACTGGTCGGTGACGCGCAGCTCCCGCACGCCGAGGGCCGCGAGCGCATGGCTGGAGGTGTCGCCGCCGCAGACCATCACGTCGCGGGTGTGGCCGTCGGTGACCGCGGCGCGCACCGCCTCGGCGAGACGCCCGCCGACCGCCCGCGGCGACACCGGACCGTCGCGCAGCCGCTCGTCCTGCGGGCCGCGAACGGTGTGGGCGACGACGTGCTCGCCGCGGCGCAGCCCGTCGACGACCCGGGAGACCCAGGCCCCGTCGTCGTCCTCCCCCGGTAGCGGGACCGCGACCTCGCACCAGCCGGCCCCGACGGCGTCGCCGATCTGGTCGCCGGTGACCGCCGAGGCCGAGGCACTGACCACGAGGACCGGACCGGTGGCCCGGGCCCCCGACGGCGGCACCGGCGCCGACCGTCCGCGCCGCCGTGCCAGCGCCGCCATCACGCCACCCGAGCCGACCACCAGCGCGGGACCGGGCCCGGGGTCGTCGAGCAGGGCGGCCGCGACGCGGTCCATGTCCTCCTCGGTCGTCGCGTCGACGACGAACGCCGGTCCGCGCCCCGTCCGCTCCTCGGCCCACCGGCGGGCGAACGAGCCGTCGGCGTGGGCGGGCAGCTGCACGGCGGGCAGATCGGGGGTCCCGGTCAGCTGCTCGCCCAGGACGCGGCGCAGGTCGGCCTCGTGCATCGGCGTCGAGGGATGGTGGGCCATCACCGGGTGGCGGTCGAGCCGGTGGACGGCGTCGCCGGAGCGGCCGAAGTGGTTGCTGAACGCGGTGTAGCGGCCGAAGTCGGGCTGCGCCGGCGCGACCGGGACGGGCCCGTGCCGGGGGAACGCCTCGGCGAGGAGCTCGATCCCGCGCCCGATGCTCCCCGTCGTCGGGGAGCTGTCGAAGGTCGAACAGACCTTGTAGAGCACGACGTCCAGGTCCGGCCGCGCCGCGATCGGGACCAGCCCGGCCCGCACCTCGGCCTCGAGCTCGGCCCCCGACAGCGAGCGGGCGGTACCCGCGATCCCGACGACGTCGGCATCCGGCAGACCCGTCGCCGGGTCCAGGACGAGAGCGGCGTCGAGGCCGTGGCGGTGGGCCCGGGCGAGGACGTCACTGGCGCCGGTGAGGTCGTCGGCGAAGAACCCGACGACGGCCGCCGCCATCAGGCCAGCGCCTTCGCGACGGCGTCATCCCGCTCGGCGAGGTCGGACAGCGGCTCGCCGCCCACCGCGGCGTCCCACGCGGCCCGCAGGCTGTGCACTCCCGCGGCCGACCCCTGGGGATGCCCGATGATGCCGCCACCGGCGAGCATGAGCAGGTCGGTGGAACCCACGGCCTGCCAGGTCGGTGCGGGAGTCCGGACGTTCTGCCCGGACGAGAGCGTCGGCAGCACCGGCGTGGTGGCACCGAGTGGAGCCTGGAGCGCCCGGATGTTGGTCGCGACCTCGTCGTCGGTCTCGGAGAACTTGCTGCCCAGCCCGCCGACGTGGAGGTGGTCGGCGCCGGCGAGCCGGGCGAGCTGCTGCCAGACGGTGTAGTCGACACCGAGCCCTGGATGCCGCATCTGGGCGGCGAGCCCGGCGCGGTGGCCGTGGATCGGGACCTCCGCGAAGGTGCGAAGCCACTCCAGCGCCGGCAGCCCCATGAGCGGGATCGGCAGCATCACGGCGCGCCCACCCGCCGCGACGACGGTGTCGTGACGAGCGCGCAGGCCGGCGAGGTCACCTGCGATGTTGAACGCGTACATCGTCGGGTGGCCGGTGATCTGCTCGGCGTCGCGGATCTCCTCGGTCGCGATGCGCACCCGCGTGGCCAGCGGCAGGTACGCCGGGTCGGTCAACAGCTCGTCGTCCTTGATCAGATCGATCGCAGCCCGGGCGAGGTCGCGGACGACGCCGCGGAACTCGTCCTCGCCGAGCCCGATGTTGGGCTTGACGATCGTCCCGATCAGCGCGCCGTCCGGTTGGTCCAATGACCGTCGGGTCCCCGCGACGCCGTACGCCGGGCCGGCGTGGGCCGCGACGAACTCGGCGGGCAGTGCGAGCTCGTCGAGGCGGCACGCGGTGAGGTCGCCCAGCTCGAAGAGGTTGCCGGCCACCGCGGCGAGCAACGTCGCGATGTCGGTGCCGACGTTCTCCATCGGGAACTCGACGGCGACGCGGGCCGACCGCACGGTCGCCGGGGCGAGCCGCGACGGCAGCGACGGCAGCCCCTCGCCGGTCTCGACCAGCTCGACGACCTCGGCGCCGAACCGTTCCCGCAGCTCGTCGGTCTCGCCGGGCACGGCGGTGAACGTGCCGCTCGACTGCTCGCCGGCGAACCCGGCCGCCGAGCGGGCGGGGTCGGCGGACTCGATGGCGTAGACGCCGGTGATGCGCCGCGGATCACGCATCGGGGCTCCCCGGGGTCGTGGCGACCGGCGAGCCGTCGGGACGCACCAGCAACTTGATGACGTCGCTCGGCCGTCCGGCCACGGCGTCGGTGAGGTGACCGACGACGCCGTCGAGCCCGCCGCCGTCGGTGACCAGGCCGGCCAGGTCGCGCCATGACCGTTCCAGGGCGGCGACGGCGGCCGCGAAGTCGGCGGCGGTGTAGACGGTGGAGCCGGTCAGCGTCTTCTCGTCCTGCTGGAGGCCCACGACGTCGAACTCCACCCGCCCGCCGAACAGGCCGACCTCCACCACCGTGCCGCGCGGGCGCAGCAGGGCGATCGCCTGGTCCAGCACCCCTGGCGCGGTGGTGGCGACGTAGACGACGTCGAGGGTGCCGGACCGTCCGTCGAACGCGCCCGCCGTCGTGGGGTCGACGACGACGGCCCCGAGCCGGGCGCAGGTGTCCCGCGCGAGTCGGCGGGGGTCGGTGGCGAGCACGCCGGCCGCGCCACCGGCGACGGCGAGGTGGACGAGCAGGGCGCCGATCGGCCCGCCGCCGAGGACCGCGACCTCGCGGTCGCGCGGGTCGGGGCCGCGCCGGACGGCGTGCTCGGCGACCGCGAGCGGCTCGGCCAGGGCGAGGAGCCCGTCGGGGACCGACCCGTCGACCGGGTACAGGCAGGCCAGCGGGGCGGTGACGTACTCGGCGAGGGTTCCGGGCCAGGCGGGCATCCCGAGCATGAGCCGATCGCGGCAGAGGTGGGGCAGCGGCTCCGGGGTCTCGGTGCAGGGCCCGCACCTGCCGCATGCCCGCTGCGGTTCCAGCGCGACGACCCGACCCCGCCAGGCGTCGTCGACCCCCTCGCCGACCGCGACGACGGCGCCCCCGCCCTCGTGCCCGGTGATCAGCGGCGGCACCCGGAACGGGTGCACGCCCTTCAGCGCGGTGACGTCGGACCCGCAGACACCCGCCGAGGTGACGGCGACCAGCACCTCGCCGGGGGTCGGGGAGGGCGCCGGGGCGTCCACGACGCGCGCGAGGTGCTCGGCGGTGAACTCCAGCGCCCTCATGCACGGCCCCTCTGCCGGTCTAGCGTCCCGACGGTCCCGGCACGCTACGCAGAAGGAGGCCCCGTGCGGGCGATGGTGAAACCCGGCCCCTGCCCGGGAGTCGAGGTTCGGGCCGTCGACGAACCGGCAACGGGTCGCGACGACGTGCTCCTGCGGATCGATGCCGCGTCGGTGTGCGGCACCGACCGCGAGCTGCTCGAGTGGACCCCGTCGGCGGCGGCGTTCGGGCTGCGCTTCCCCGTGGTGATGGGGCACGAGGCGGCCGGCACCGTGATCGAGACCGGGCCGGACGTCGCCGGGCTGCGCCCCGGCGACCGTGTCGCCCTGGAGAGCCACCTGGCCTGCGGGGTCTGTCACCCGTGCCGCACCGGCGACGGCCACAACTGCGCCGCCCTCGGCATCCTGGGCATGCACCTCGACGGGGTGTTCGCCGAGCGGGTCGCGGTCCCCGAACGCCTCTGCTACCCGCTGCCCGACGGGATCGGTCCGGAGGTCGGCGCACTGCTCGAACCCGCCGGCGTCGCCTGGCACGCCGTCGACCGCAGTGAGAAGGCGGTGGCCGGCGGCACGGTCCTGGTCTCCGGGTGCGGGCCGGTCGGTCTGGTCATCGTGCAGCTCTCGCTGCTGCTGGGGGCGACGACGGTGCTCGCGGTCGAGCCCAATCCCTACCGCCGCAGGCTCGCGGCGAGCCTCGGCGCGACCGCGGTCGCGCCGGACACCGACGTCGTCGACCTCGCCCGCACCGCGACCGGCGCGCGGGGCGGCGTGGACGTCGCATTCGAGGTCAGCGCCGCGCCCGGTGTCCTGCCGGTCCTGTTCGAGGCGGTGCGCCGCGAGGGCACCGTCGTGACGATCGGACATCCCGCCGACCCCGCAGAGATCGACATCGCCGCCCACGTCAACAAGAAGGGCGTCACGCTGCGCGGTGTGTTCGGGCGCCGGCTCTGGGACACCTGGGAACACATGACGGCGCTGGTGTCGGCCGGGCGCCTGGATCTGTCCTGGCTCATCACCCACCGACTGCCGCTCGAGGCGCTGCCCGACGCCGTCGAGCTGCTCGGCGGCGATGCCGCGAAGATTCTCCTACTGCCCGATGAGGCGTGACCCAATCCGATCGAGGGTATGACCCCTTCGATGCGTGTGACGCGGTTCACCCCGGCGGCAGGACGGTGGGCGCAGCATGGTGGCGCGATACCGACTACCCCGTGACGCAGATCAACGTGGTCCGCTGGACCTCGGCGCCTTCATCCTCGGGCTCGGGCCCGTGTCGGACATCACTGTCGAGTCCCGTCAGGAGCAGCCGTGAGCATCAGGCGACCGGAAGACTTCACCCACCGCGAGCAGCAGCTTCCGGGAGTGAAACTGCACTACGTCAGAGAAGGGTCAGGGCCGCCTCTGGTGCTGCTCCACGGCTGGCCGGGCTTCTGGTGGGAGTGGTACAAGGTCATCGGCGATCTGGCCTCGAACTACGACGTGATCGTCCCCGACCTGCGCGGCTACGGGGACTCCGAGAAGCCCGACCTCGACGACCCCTCGCTCTACAGTGCCGAGCACGCCATCGACGACATCGACGCCCTGTGCGACGCCCTCGGCATCGAGCAGGCCTACTTCGTCGGCCACGACTGGTCGGCGATCCTCATGCACAAGTTCGTCCGCAAGTACCGGCACCGCGTCATCAAAGGTATGACGTTCGATCCCATCACCCCGGACTTCGGCCCGTTCTACCTCGGCTTTCCGCACATGGCTGAGTCCTGGTACTCCCAGTTCCACCAGACCGACATGTCCGTCGAACTGGTGACCTCCAGCCGCGAGGCCTGCGCGATCTACTTCCGCCACTTCTTCGACCACTGGGCCTACGCCGCCCCGTTGCTGTCGGAGGAGGAGGAAGAGGTGTACCTCGACACGTTCATGAAGCAGGACAACGTCCGCGGCGGCTTCAACTGGTACCGGGCCAACCTCTCGGTGACCAGCGCCCCGTTCTCGCCGCTCGACAATCACGTCAGCGACGTCCCGATCACGTTCATCCAGGGCATGGGCGACCCGGTCGTGCCGCCGTCGGTCGCCAACCACGTCACCAAGTACTACAACAACTACACCGTGGAGTACGTCCCCGACTGCGGGCACTACGCCATGGTCGAGAAGCCCGACCTCGTCATCGACCGGATCCGCCGGAACTTCACATGAGCGCGGACATGTTCCGGTTGGACGGCCGGTCGGTGCTGGTCACGGGGGCGGGCAGCGGGATCGGCCAGCGACTGGCGGCGGGTCTCGCCGACCAGGGAGCCGCCGTCTCGATCGTCGACCTACCCACGCAGTCCGACGGAGTCGCCACCACCGTCGCCGGGATCGAGGAGCTCGGGGGACGGGCCGTCTCCATCCCGGCGGACGTGACCGACCCGGAGTCGGTGGAGGATGCCGTCGCGAGGCACGAGGCGGAGTTCGGCGGCATCGACCTGGCCGTCAACTGCGCGGGGGTCAACCACGGCGGCGCCGCCGAGGATCTGGACCCCGCCCAGTGGCGTCGGGTGATCGACGTGAACCTCAACGGTGTCTTCTACTGTTGCCAGTCGCAGGGTCGACGGATGCTCGCGGCCGGGCGGGGTTCGATCGTCAACATCGCGTCGATGTCCGCGACGATCGTCAATCGGGGTCTGTGGCAGGCGCACTACAACTCGTCGAAAGCCGGCGTGAAGCACCTGACGTCGACACTCGCCATGGAATGGGCCCGTCGTGGTGTCCGCGTCAATTCGCTGAGCCCCGGCTACATCATGACGCCGATGATCAGCGGCCCGGAATGGGCGGACAAGGTCGCCGGATTCCGCGACCAGACCCCGATGGAGCGGCTGGGCACCCCGGACGACCTCGTCGGTCCGACCGTCTTCCTGCTCAGCGACGCCGCGGCCTACGTCACCGGCACCGACCTGCTGGTGGAAGGGGGCTTCACCAGTTGGTGATGCCCGCGTCGGCGGGGCGGCGGTTTGGGCTCCGGGTCCGTCACCGCCACGGGGCGAGCGGGATGGTCAGGGTGCTGTCGTGCTCGCCGCCGGTGTGCAGCACGCAGGTGCCGCGGGCGCTGGGCCGGTAGCCGGCGGGGAAGTGACCGGTGAGGGGGTTGCGGGCCTGCAGCCACAGCCCTCGCAGGTCGAGGCGCAGCACGTCACCGGCTCGGAACAGCGTGGCCGAGGGCAGCAGCGCGATCTCGACCGGCACGATCTCCCCCGGCTCGAGGGGCTCCTCCTCGGTGTGGGTGTGCACCGGTCGACCGGGCTCGGACAAGGTCGGATCGAGGCGGCGGTGTGAGGCGCGGAGCATGCCGTGGGTGACCATGTCGCCGCGGAACCCGTAGGAGCCCTCGAACCCGACCTCCCGCCCGTCGCGTTCCTTGGTCACGCCGAGGAACAACGACACGTCGCCGCCCCGGGGCAGCGACACCCACAGCCGGGCGCTCATCGGGCCGACGAGTTCGGCGTCGGTCTCGACCTGCCGGCAGAACGACAACCCGTCGCCACGCGTCCGCCACGACACCTCGGAGAGCTCGGCCGCCGGGGCGTCGGCCAGGGTGCGGAGTCCGGGGTCGAGGTGCAGCTCGCGCCAGGTGGTTCCGGGCGGGGGCCAGTCCGCGACCTGGTGCACCGAGGCCACCGTGTCGGCGTCGTCGCGGACCTCCACGCGCACGCGGGGACGCTCGCGGATTCCGGTGTCCTCGTCGCGCAGGAAGTGGTCGAAGAACTGGGCCTGCACCGCGAGCGCCTCGGGTGAGTAGTACGTGGCCCACTTGGGTCCGCGGTGGGTGTAGAGCCACTTGTGCTCCGAGGAGATGCGTCGGAAACCCTCGAACGACCCGCGCGAGTGCAGGTTGTGATCGGAGAAGCTCCCGCACACCAGGGCCGGTACGTCGATCTTCTCGATGTCGCGGGCGCGCGCCTCCCACCAGGCGTCGCGCAGCGGCCGGTGCTTCTGCTCGTCGCGGAACGTCACCGGTTTGCCGCTGGCCAGGCGCAGCATTGTGGTCCACATGATCACGAAGCCGTCCTCACGGACGCCTCCGGGCCGGGCGAGGTCGCGGTAGGCGTCGGTGAACCCCTCCCACGGGCAGATCGCGGCGAGGTGCGGCGGTCGTTCGGCGGCGACCGCCCACTGCGAGATCGCCAGGTAGGACACCCCGGTCATCCCGACGCGGCCGGTGCTCCAGGGCTGGACTGCGGCCCACTCGACGAGGTCGTGCCCGTCGCGGCCCTCCTGCTCGGAGAACAGCTCCCCTTCACCGCCCGAGTGGCCCCATCCGCGCAGGTCGGCGTTGATCACGGCATATCCGCGTGCCACCCAGTGGGCCGGGTCGGGGGCCTCCCAACTGGTCCACGCCGAGTGCGAGATCGGCTCGCTCTGGGTGAGGACCCGGTACTGGCGGGGGATGCCGTAGCCGTGACGGCGTCGCGGTGGGGTGTTGTCCTTGCCGTAGGGGTGCGCGCACAGCAGCACCGCCACCGGCTCGTCGGCCGCGGGCCGGAACACGTCGACCCGCAGCACCACGCCGTCGCGCATCGGCACCGCGACATCGCGCTCGACGAGCACACCCTCGCCGGGCGGCTCGGTGATGGTGACCAGGGGACGCACCCGCCGCGCGAGACGGTCCCGTACCAGGTGAGCCATGATCTCCTCCTCTGAGCTTGTGGTTTAGAATATGACTCTAAACCTCGGTGCGTAGCCGGCGAGAAGGGCTGAACGGGTGGCGACACGGCAGAAGCGGGTCGGCGAGGCGAGCCGGGCGGCCACCCGACGGCGGCTCGTCGACGCCGCCGCGCAGGAGTTCCGTGAGGGCGGATACACCGCGACCACGATCAGCGCCCTCGCCCGCCGCGCCGGGGTGTCGGTGCAGACCCTCTACCTGGCCGTCGGCGGGAAACCGGCGCTGCTCCGCGCGGTGTTCGAGCAGGCCCTCGCCCCGTCGGACGCGACCGAGGGCACACCTAGCGGCTCCGACAACGAGGGCTACCGACAGCAGCTGCGCTCGCATGCCGCCGAGGCACATCGAGGTTCCGACGACCCCCGGGCCCGGCTCCGAGGCGTCGTCCACGTCTACCGACTCCTGGCTGAGCGGGCTGCGCCCTGGTGGCGGCTCTACCGCGACGCCGCCGCCACCGAGCCCGAGATCGCCGCGGACTGGGCCGAGCTGCACCGCCTGCGCCGCGGCACCCTCGCCGCCCTGCTCGAGGACATCCCCGACGACGCCCTGCGGCCCGGGTTGGGCCGCGACGCCGCCGTCGACACCTTCTGGGCCATCGCCTCCCCCGAGACCTACGACCTGCTCGTCGACCGGCTCGGATACACCCTCGAGCGCTACGAGGACTGGCTCACCGAGACCCTGAGCGCCGCTGTCCTGGCCTGACCCCACCCGACCGAGCAGGGCGCCGACTACTCCGGCGGCACGCCGGCCGGGACGAGCTCGGAGCGGGTGCGACGAAGAGTGTCGCCGTCGACCTCGTAGTAGGACATCGTCGAGAGCGGCGGCGAGTAGGCATGGACGCTGACGGCGGAATCCAGGCCGCGGTTGGAGACGTCGTGGACGTGGCCCAGGGCGAACGCGGCGCCCCGGTCGGTCCGGAGCAGGCGATGGCGGAGGCCCGGACCGACGTTCCCCGGCGGACCGGGCGCGGCGAGGACCGGCGAGGCCGACCCGCCGTCGGTGGTGTCGTCGGTGCGCTCGACCCGGCGACGGCTCCAGCGCCATTCGGTGAGCTCACCCCGGACGACGGTGAGGGCACCGAGTGAACCGCCGTGATCGTGCAGCTCGGCCGCCTGGGTGGGAGCCCAACCGATGAGCCAGACGTCGAGATAGGCATCGGCGTGCAGGCGCTGCGACCAGCGTGATGTCGCGTCGACGGTCGCGGTGTGCCGGCCCGACCTGACCTCCTCGGCGAGGGCGCGGGTCAGGGCGGTGAGGTCGGCCAGGCTGACCGGCGTGGGCCCGTCGCGCCAGCGGCGACGGCCTGCGCCTGCGCCTGCGCCTGCGAAGGGTCCGGACGGGGACGGCGTCAGATGGGGACGGGGCAGTGCGAACGACACGATGGCTCCGGGCGAATCCGGCCGCTGCCCGTGGAGTGGACAGCGGCCGACGGCACGCCGCCGGGCGCGGAGGCCGCGGACGGCGAGGGCTCGGGTGTGCCGTCAGTCCCCGTCGAAGACGTGCGCTCGCCGATGCGCCCAGAACGGGTCGAGAGCGTAGGCGATCGGCACGGTCGCATTTCACCACGGCCCGCCCTCGACGTCACGTCTCCACCCGGACGACCTCCGGCGACCGACCGGCCTGGCCACGCCGCTTCCTCCAGGCGATGCTCGGCGCCTGGGCCGCGGCCGCGGCTACGACGAGTACGGCTACGAGTTCGGCACCGCCCGTGGCCGGCCGGACGACCTCGCCGCCGCGCTGCCCCGGATCCGGTCGCCCTGGGAGCTCAACCCCGCCCCGGCCCCGCGACATACTGGTCCTGATCGGCGGGGGCAGCGAGAAGAAGACGCTGCGCTGCACCGCGGTCCAGAGCGCCCCGGAGCTGCGAGGTCGCGGTGGTGCGGACGTCAGCCGTTCTTGAGCTTGGGCAGATCGTTGGGACAGTAGATGGCGGTGGCGGCTCCGATGATGAATCCGGTGTTCTCCTGGGTCGGGCCACCGAGGGCTTCCTGCAGCTGCCCCGACAGTGCCGGCACCGTCACCCCGGAGTCCAGGGACTGACAGATCGACTGAGCCACCTGTGTACGCGTCTGCGGATCCCCGACCTGCAGACCCTTGCTGTTGAGCGCGTTGACGAAGGCGGGGTCGCGCTGTTCGGGGGTAAGGGCTGGGGCCTCCGAGGGCGAGGGGATGGTCGCCGTCGTCGATGTGGCAGCGGGCGCGGTTTGCGCCGCCGGAGGGGCCTGCTCGGCCCCGCCGCATCCTGCCGCTGCGAGACCAGCAACAGCCAGCATTCCGGCGAGCATCATCGCACTCGATCTTCCGGCGGTCCGTCTACGAGTCATTTTCATTCCGTCTCCATGAGCATGCACGAGGAAGTCTGATCGATAGATTGCCGGTCGCGTTTACAGCGCGCGTGTTCGCCAGGTCCAGCCTGAGGCGGTGACCGTGTCTCGGATCGGGTTCTTGAGCTCACGGGTATCGAACTCTCCGGTTTTGACCATCCGCAACTTGCCATTGGCATCGCGCTCGATCGTGGCACTGAAGCCCCGTTGACTGACATTCCCGCCCTGCCCGTATTGTGCGCCGCCGCTGGGCCCCTTGGATTGCCAGAGTCGGTCAAGGGCACTCACCTCGTGACGGGCTTCGTCGAATCGCATGACGATCATGTACAGGAAACTGGCCGGCTCCGTTGTTTCCCACACGGCCACGAGATCGGCACCCTCCTGCGCCCCGGAACGGATCGACCACGGGACGTCATCGCAGTCCAACGCCACGATGGCGTCGTGGAGTTGGCCGGCGGGCAGCGCCGGTACGCCCGCTTGCGGCCTCCTGGTGCCGGTCAATCGGTCGAAGAGTCCCATGTGCGCTACCTCTTCTCAGTGGAGTCGGCCTCTGCGGCCGGGTCGGGGACGACGCTGTTGACCACCGCCTGGAAGGACGAGGTGACCTGGTCGTGTTGCTCCGACGCGGCGGTCAGGACGAGTCGGACGACCGCACGCACCGAGGGTTCGGTCTGGTCGATGAAGCCGAGGTAGACCTGGTCTTGAACCAGGTCGCGCAGGACCCCGCTTGAAGCGCTCCGGAGCGCGATCCGTTGGGTGAGAGCAGGCATCGAGGCGGTCCCGAGGTGCTCGCGGTCGAGTACGAGGATGTCCTCGCAGCCCGCGCCGGCGAGGTGCTCGACCGACCTGGAGGCGATGTCCTCGAGCGCCTCGCTCGGTGCCCACCTGTCGCCGTCGATGGTGATCGTCGCTCTCACCCCACGGTCGGGTGACGGATGTCCGACGGCGAAGGAGACACCTGATGGCAACACTGCCGGGCGTTCCCATCCCTGCGGTACCTCTACGCGCACCGGCACCGGCAGGGCCGTCACCAGGACCTTGCTCACGAAATCTCCATCGATGCGTATCGGTTGTCCAGTGGTCATCTAAACACACGTGCTACTCCTTCGCGCGCTCCTTCGTACACCTCACCCACGTCCTCCGCCCGCGCGCGAATTGTCTTTCCGGATTCGTCGATTCCATGCGAGATTGCGTCTCCCGCTTCGGATGCGGTCTTATTGACTTCCTTCGGGTCGACCGAGATCTCGAATCCGAGCTTGCCGCCCACTGCTGGCGATGCGCCCGCCGAGGCCTTCAACCCGTACTTTCCGTTCTCCTGTTTTCCGAAATTGATCCCGGCTTCTGCCCCTTCCCCGACCCAGCCCTCAGCAGTCCCGGACAGTCCGATACCGCCCACGTCGGCGCCGGCGGACGCTCGCCCCTTGACGCCGGCGAACGCATTGGCCTGAAGGTCGAGGGAGCCGTCGCGACTGACCTTCGCCACCCCGGAGGCCTCCGCGCCGTCGAAACCGGACACGCGCCCGTCGAGTCCGACCGGCCCCTTGGAGATCCGCCCGGCGGCATCCACCGACTCACCGACTCTCGCTCTCGCGGTCAACCCGAGACCGGTGCTCTGCCAAGCGCCGGCTTTGGTGTCCCAGGTCTTCGCGATCCCGGAAGCCAGGCTCGCCTCCGCACCGAGCTTCGCCTCGACCTTGCCCGTTGCCGTGAGATCACCCTGCTGGACCATCCCCTCTGCGCCCAGGCTCCCGGCGTAGGCGCCTGCCTTGGGGCCGGCCAGATACCCACCCCCTTGGGCGAGGTTCCATCCAGCCTCGGCGAAGGGGCCACCCGCCCAGGCGTGACCGGCCGCAGTGATCGGCTCCCCGTTCGGGAGTCCGAATGACCCCGGGATCGTCCTGGTGCCCCCCGCCTCGGTCCCGGACTCGTCGGGACGAAGACCCGGCGTGAAGGCCGGCGCCCCGGGTGCGGACGGTGCGCCGGGAGCGGGCGGGAGGTTGGACTTGTCGTTCCCGATGTTGCGGTCGCCGAGGTTGCGGTCGCCGCGGTTCAGCGATCCCTGGTTGTCGTCACCGAGGTTGGCGATGCCGCGGTTGCGGTTGCCGACGTTGCTGTTCCCCCGGTTGTTGGTCCCTCGGTTGTCGTTACCGACGTTCGAGTTCCCGTGGTTGCGGTTTCCGGTGTTCATTGAGCCCTGGTTGTCGTCGCCGACGTTGAGGTGGCCCTGGTTGCGATTGCCGCGGTTCAGTGATCCGTGATTGTCGTCGCCTCGGTTGGCGTTCCCAACGTTGCGGTTGCCGACATTGCTGTTCCCGACATTGCGGTTGCCCCGGTTGTCGTCGCCGACATTGCTGTTCCCGGCATTGCGGTTGCCCTGGTTGTCTTCGCCGACGTTCTGGTTGCCGGTGTTGCGGTTGCCGCGATTCGCGTTGCCGTTGTTGTCGTCGCCCGTGTTGAGGTTGCCTTTGTTCCGGTTGCCGCGGTTCAGTGATCCGCGGTTGTCGTCGCCGACGTTGAGGTGGCCCTGGTTGCGATTGCCGCGGTTCAGTGATCCGTGATTGTCGTCGCCCTCGTTGGCGTTCCCGACGTTCTGATTGCCGCGATTCCGGTTGCCCTGGTTGCCCGACCCCAGGTTGTCGTCGCCCCGGTTGGCGTTGCCGCGGTTGCGGTCGCCACGGTTGTCGTCGCCGACGTTCCGGGTCCCCTGGTTACGCGAGCCGCGGTTGTCGTCACCGCGATTGTCGTCGCCGCGGTTGCGCGAGCCCGCGTTGCGCTGTCCGGTGTTGTCGTCACCGACGTTCTGATTGCCGCGATTCCGGTTGCCCTGGTTGCCCGACCCCAGGTTGTCGTCGCCCCGGTTGGCGTTGCCGCGGTTGCGGTTGCCACGGTTGTCGTCGCCGACGTTCCGGGTCCCCTGGTTACGCGAGCCGCGGTTGTCGTCGCCGCGATTGTCGTCGCCGCGGTTGCGCGAGCCCGCGTTGCGCTGTCCGGTGTTGTCGTCACCGACGTTCTGATTGCCGCGATTTCGGTTGCCCTGGTTGCCCGACCCTAGGTTGTCGTCGCCCCGGTTGGCGTTGCCGCGGTTGCGGTTGCCACGGTTGTCGTCGCCGACGTTCCGGGTCCCTTGGTCACGCGAGCCGTGGTTGTCGTCACCGCGATTCTTGTTACCAACGTTCCGATTGCCGTTGTTGTCGTCGCCGTTGTTCTTGTTGCCGGTATTCCGGTTTCCCTTGTTCTCATGGCCGTTGTTGTCATTACCCTTGTTTCCGCTCCCTGCGTTCCGACTCCCCTTATTTCCATCACCCTTGTTGCCGTCGCCCGTGTTCTTGTTGCCGACGTTCCGGTGACCTTCGTTTTCGTTTCCTTTGTTGTCGTCGCCACGATTCTTGTTTCCGGTATTACGACTTCCTTTGTTATCACTACCTTTGTTGTCGTCCCCTTTGTTCTTGTTGCCGACATTTCGGTTACCCCTGTTGTCGCTACCCTTGTTGTCGCTACCCTTGTTCTTGTTTCCTACGTTCCGACTTCCTTTATTTTCGTCGCCCTTGTTGTCGTCGCCCTTGTTTCGATTGCCACTGTTACGATTACCTTTGTTTTCGACACCTTTATTGTCGTTGCCTCGGTTCTTGTTGCCGGTATTGCGGCTTCCTTTGTTGTCGTCGCCCTTGTTGTTGTTTCCATTATTCCTTGAGCCGACGTTCCCGTTGCCCTTGTTCTCGCTGCCGCGATTGTTGTTCCCGTGATTATTGTTGCCCGTATTGCTGTTGCCGGAGTTACCGTTACCGTGGTTGTTGTATCCGACGTTGTGGTCGCCGACGTTTCCTTTTCCGACATTGCCCTTGCCCTGGTTTCCCGAGCTCTTGGTCAGCGGCGTCACGTCGATGGCGCCTTTACCGCCGGGGCCTCCGGCAGCGAAGGCGACACCGCCACCGAGCATGTTCGCCGCGAACCAGATCGCAACGATCGCCACCGTCCCCCCGATGGTCCACAAAAAGATTCTCGCGGTGATTTCAACGGCCCCGACGACGCGCGCGCCGGCTCGGCCGAGCAGGGGACTCGGTGGACATGTATCGATGCTGGAGGCCACGGCTGACTCCGGAATCTCAGTCTTGGGAGGGGTGGTGGAGATTGAGAGATGTCGCGGGTCTGACGTTCAGTGCTTCCTAGCTCGAGGAACGGCTCATCGAGGCGGGAGTGATCGGCTCCGTGGTTGCGGTGTACGGAGGCTGCGTCCGATTCCGACGCGACATCCAGTAGGCACCGGCGGCCACGGCCACCAGGAACACCAGCACCGACACCGCGATCAGTGCGTAAAAGATCGGGGATACCGAGTACGGCGCCGGGGCAGGCACGTGGTTTCCGTGCAGCAGGTTGGCGGGGGCGATGAACAGGGGGCCGTGGCCAGCGATCAGTGACATGGGTTTCCTTTCCGGGATTCGTTCTCAGGTGGCGGTCGAGGAGTGGTGCGCATTCCCACCGTGGTGACCGGTGGGGTTGGCGTGGGTCCCGGCGGAGTGGTTCTGGTCGTTGCCGGTCTTGGCGCTGCCGTGCTCACCGGCGTGCCGGTCGGTCTTGGCTGCGGAGTGGGCGCGCTGGTCGAAGGCGTGCAGGCTGGAGCGGGTACGGGAGTCCTGCCTAGAGAGCGAGCCGCCTGCCGCGCGGTTCTGAGACGAGTGATCACCGGCGAGCACGTGCTTGCTGCCCCTGTGATGGTCGTGGCGCGGGGCGGATTCGGTTCCGGCGGTCCGCCGGCTGTGCTCGTGGGTGCGGGTCTTGTCCAGGTTTCCGGTGCGGGACCCGACGTTCGTCGACTTCGCGGTCTTGGACCTGGCGGTCCTGGTCGTCGTCGCGTTCGTCCTGGCGGCGGCGCCGACGTGCCCGGAGCGCTGGTCCTGGGCGCTGCGCTGCGCGGCCTGCGTGGCCCGCTGGGCCTTCTGGTCGGCGGTGTGAGCGTTCGTGGTGGCCTTCCGGGCCTGCTTCTCGGCCCGCTCGAGGGTGCGCTGGGCGCGCTGGTGCTCGCTGGTGCTGGACGTGGTCGCGGCCAGGGCCCGGCGGGCCTGGTCGGCCTTCGCCGAGGCCGCACCGGCCCGGTCGTGGGCCTTGTTGGCGGCGGCATCGCCGGCGGTCTGGTTCTTCTTGGCGGCGGCGGCGAGCTTGGCGAGCACCGGCGCCCAGGCGCGGCGAGCCGCGTTCCGGCAGTCCTGCAGGCTGCGGTGGGCGCGCTGCTCGGCGGCCGTGCGAGTCGTGAGGGTCTGCCGGGCCTGGGCGAGCCGGTGCTCGGCGGCGCTCTGCTGAGCGCGCAGTGCCTTGTTCGGGTCGCCGTGCGGGGCGTCGTTGGCCGCGGCGGGGCGGGTGGACGCGCTGACCGAGGAGCGGACCCGGGCCAGGTCGTGCTCGGAGGCCACCACCTGTGCCTGCGCGGCGCTGGTCTTCTTGTGCGCGCCGGCCAGCGTGCGGTCCGCGGCCTGACTTTGCCGATCAGCGGTCAGACCGGCCTGCCGCAGCGCGGCCGTGCTGGTCGGGGCGCTCTTCGGGTCGGTCTTCTTGCGCTTCTTGCCGTGGGGTTCGTTGGCTGTCTTCGGCGTGATCGGGGGGCCGGAGCGGGTGGGCCGCGGAGCGGGATGGGGCGGGGCGCCGGTGGTGACACTCGCGGGCCGTGGCGGCGCCGGAGCGGCGTTGGCCACTGCCGGGGTGACGCCAGGGGTCGAGGGAGCCAGGGAGGAGATGGCGGCGGCGAGCAGGAGTCCGCCACCGAGCAGGCCGATGATCCAGAGACTGACACGCAGCGCAGGACGATCCAGCAGGGACATCAGGACTCTCCGAGGACAGGTCGTTCCGGCCGGGACCGACCGGAGACGAAGAAGCGAGTGGGGGCGGGAGACGGCGGAGCCGGGCGATGCGGAGGACGCGGAGGCTCGTGACCGAGAACGGTCAGGAGATGAGCGCCGGACGGAACGTGCTGTCCAGCGCGGCTGGCTACGACCGGCGCGGACGGTGTGTCGTCGGCGGCGGGTGCGCGCGGCAAAGTGCGCGGTCCGAGACTGACGACGATCGCGGCTCAGCGGCACATGCGACCGACGTCCCGGACCTGGTGGTGCGCGGCCTGGAGCTCACGCAGAACACCTGGTCTGGCTGCGCACCCGAACGCGATCGTGAGTCCCCAACGATCAAGCGTTCATGATGTGCGCTGGCACTGTAGGCACCTGTGGCCGAGAAGGTCAACGGATCTCCGGAACCAGTACTGAGGCGGCCGCCGGCCGCGAGCCGGGCGTCCGACCGACGGCAGCATGGGTTGAATGGCGCCGCTCCTCCGCCCGCGGGACGATCACCGCTCGGCGGTGCCTCGCTTCGAGCCCAGCAGCCGCGCGGGGTGGCGGTGGTCCGCGTGCTCGTCCTGGTCCTGACCGCGGTCCTCGCCGGCAGTATCTGCGGGTGCCCTACCCGACTCATGGCGATGACGTCGCCGGAGTGACAGCCAACGTGCAGGCCCTACGGGCACAGCGGTGGTCGACGGCCACGGACGCCCCCCGATCTCATTTTGCAGGCCAACCGAGCGTCCGCCCCGTGAGCGAGTAGCCGGCCGCCGTTCTCTGTTCGAATTAGGAATTGACTCGGTGGCGTCCGGGTTGCGGCGCGGCTGCGTCAATGCGAAGATCCTCCGTGCACGAATCCTCGGAAGGGAAGACTGTTGGCCTGGTCACGCGAAAGTCGATGGGCCGATATCCACACTTTCCGCTATTCCGGGCTGCGCTTCGACCGGGCGAGTGGCGTAGCGGAGTTCGACTACCGCCACGAGGGCAGTGCACAGCAGCTGGCCTTCACCGAGACCGTGGAGTTCCCCCTGCCCGGCGAAGGGGTCGCCGACGCTGATCTGGAGCAGTTCTTCCGGGTCCTGGAGCTGCTCTACGTCGCGGTCGGCACGGCCTACTACAAGGCGATCGCGCCGCGGCGGGTGGTCGTGGACACCGTGGAGCTCGCTCCGGCCGCCGCGCGCTGGGCTGAGCAGCTCTATCGGGACGGCTTGGCGGAGTTCGCCTACCGCTGGGACCTCGAGCACGTCTTGGATCTCCCCGTGCACTGCGTGACCAGGGCCGCCGCCGACGCAGCGCGCTCGGTGGAGGAGAACCACGCAGACCCGTTGGTCGCGTTCAGTGGTGGCAAAGACTCGGTCGTTGCCTTGGAAGTCCTGCGGGCCGCCGGATTCTCCCCGGCCACGTTCACAGTCGATCGCCGACCGAAGCCGTACATGGGGCCGATTGCGGCGAAGTTGCCCTCGCGTTCCCTGCGGGCCCGCCCGCGCCCGGACCCCTGGTTGCAGCGCCTGGCGCGCGAGCAGGCCGTCCGCTCGGGTCACGCCCCCCTGACCACGATGACGACGCTGGTCGGGGCCTCGGTGGCCGCTTTGCACGGTCTGGGCCCGGTGGTGATGGCCAACGAGCGCTCGGCTGATGAGCAGAACCTGATGTGGCGAGGCCGGCAGGTGAACCATCAATGGGCCAAGTCCACCGCGGCCGAGATCGCCCTCGAAGACGCCATCCGGGAACAGGCAGGTATCGCCTCGGGTAGTTTCTCGCTGTTGCGTGGAATGTCCGAGCTGGAGATATGCCGGGTGTTCGCCGCCCTTGGCGGTTACGACGCGCTGTTCTCCAGCTGCAACGTCGTTGCTCGGTCAAATGATGACGATCCGTCGTGGCGGTGGTGCAACGACTGCGCGAAGTGCCGCTGGGTGTTCCTGGCGTTCGCCCCGTTCATGACCCGGTCCAGGTTGGCGGGAATCTTCGGGTGGGATCTGCTCGATGACCGAGCCCAGTTCGAGGGCTACCACGAGCTTCTGGGCCTGGTTGGGCATAAGCCCTTCGAGTGCGTCGGAGAGATCGCGGAGGCTCGTGTCGCGCTCGAGCAGCTCGCCGAGGATCCGGAGTGGCGGGACGCTGCCGTGGTCCGCGAGCTGGCCGCACGGCTGCCTCGGGTGCCGGCCGAGGCGGCCGCGATGGTGCGCCGGATTGATCCGGTGTCGACGGTCCCGGCCTCGTATCAGGCCGCGCTCGATCAGTGGGCTCCGGTGACCCCGCACGGCGGATCATAGGACTCGTCCGCCGAGACATAGGTGTTCCACGCCTGCTCGGTCAGGGTTCCCTCGGTGGCGCCGCAGACCCGCCGGATCGCCGTGCCGACATCGAGGTTGGTCAGTTGCACGGCTTGGTCCTGGCCTCCGCTCGCCACGATCTGCGCGGCCGGGTCGAAACTCGCGCTGAAGGTGTTGTCGGTGTGGCCGGTCACTGGGTTCCCTATGGGGCCCGGGTGATCCGGGTCGCGGACGTTCCAGAGCGCCACACTGCGATCGTGGCTGGCCGTCGCCAAGGTCGCCCCGTCGGAGCTCCAGCTCACCGCACCCAGCACGTTGTTCTGCTTGACCAGCGCCGGACCAACCTGGTGGGCGCGCGCCGGATCGCTGGTGTCCCAGATTCTCAGGGTGTGGTCGTAGCCGGTGCTGGCCAGATGCTTCCCGTCAGGGCTGAACGCCGTCCCGTAGATCTTGTCGGTGTGGCCGGTCAGCGGTGCTCCGAATTCGTGAGCGTGGGCGGGATCGCTGAGGTCCCAGAGCCGAATCCTGCCGTCCGAGCCCCCGGTGGCCAGGAGGCGCCCGTCCGGACTGAATGTGACGGTGCTGACCAACTGTCCCGGGGTGCCCGGCAGGGACACATTCAGCGGAGTGGGATTGGCGGGATCGGAGAGGTTGAACAGTCGTGTCGTGCCGTCGGTGGCGCCGACCGCCAGGGCGTGACCATCGGGGCTCACTGCCAACCCGCCGGCCGCGCTGGGGATCACGAGGTCGGGGCCGAGCTGGGTCGGCCGGCGGGGGTCGCGCAGGCTCCAGCGTCGAATCGTGGTACCGGCACCGCTGACCATCACGGCGTCGTCGGGGGTGAAGGCCACATCGAACCCGGGGGCCTCGCGCTGGCCGCGGGCGCTGCCTTGGGTGACCGGCTGCCCCAAGGCCACCGGGGAGTTCGGGTCGCTGGTGTCCCACAGGTAGACGGTGCCGTCCTCGACGTCGCTGGCGGCGAGGAGGTTGCCGTGGTGGCTGAACGCGAGGTCGGCCGACGTGCCGGCGACGGCGAGACGTGTCGCGGGCAGCGACCAGACGCGGACGCCGGTGGCGTCGGCGCCCCCGGCGACCAGCGAGTGCCCGTCCGGGCTGAAGGCCAAGGCGCCGACCCCTCGGGTGGCTCCGGCCAGGGGCAGCCCGATGGTGACGGGCTGGCCGGGGTCGGTGATGTTCCACAGGGTGATGGTGTTGTCTGAGGAGGCCGTGGCCAACGTGGTCCCGTCCGGGCTGATTGCCGTGGCGAGAATGGATGAGCCCGGGGGAATGTCTGGCTGAGCGAGCAGCCGCGGCGTGGCCGGGTCGGTGGTGTCCCACAGCCGCAGGGCACTGTTGCCGCCGGTCGCCAGCAGCTTCGGGTTGGTGGGGCTGAACGCAACGGCGTGGGTCAACGCTGAACCGGTCGGGAGCGGCGCCGACCCGACCGGGTGGGTGGGGTCGGCGATGTTCCACAACTGGACGTCTTCCTGATCCCCGGCCACCGCCAGGGCGTGACCGTCCGAGCTGACGGCCGCACCGCTGCCGTAGACGCTGTGGCTCACGCCCGGCAGCCGAGGCCCCAGATCGATCGGGTGGGTCACGTCGGTCATGTCGAACAGCCGGGTGGTTCCGTCCGTGGCAGTCGCCACCAGCAGCCTGCCGTTGCTGCTGGTAGCCAGGGCGTTGATCCGCGCCGCCCCGCTCGGCAGCTCAGGGGTCACCGCCGCCGGGTGATGCGGGTCCGCCACGTTCCACACTCGCAGCGCACTCTGCCCCGGTAGAGCGTTGTCCTCGCTGCTGATCACCAGCCCGCGGCCCGGGTCAGCGGTGAGGCTGCCGATCCGGCCGGGCTCGCGCAGCACCACCGGCTGTGGGCCGGCGCCCGCCGGGCCAGCGGCCCAGACCCGGATGGTGCCGTCGTCGCCGCCGCTGACGATGCTCGGGCCGACCTGTGCGACGGCGCGCACGGTGCCGTGGTGGCCCCGCAGCGGCTGGGCCAGAGGCTGGTTCTCGGTGTCGAGCAGGGTGGTGTAGAGGCCCGGGTCGGGCTGCATCCGGTAAGCAGTCAGATAGAGCTGGGCCGCGAGCGACGGATTGGTCTGCTCGAGAGACCTGGCCTGCGCCATGACCTCGGAGAGCACGGCCCGCTCGCTGACCTGGCGCTCGGCCACGCCTTCGACGATCGCAACGGTGCCCGCCGCGATGATCAGTACGACGGCGGCGATCGCCGCGATCCGCAGACGTCGCCGCCGGGACGCGATGGCGCGTTCCTGCTCGTCGGCGGCCGTGAGGAACCGGCGGGCCAGGTCGTTGATGCCAGCGGCGGTGCTGTCGGCAGTCACCACCCGGTGGGCGGTGGCGAGCACGGTGCCGCGCAGCAGCTGCTCGGGAGGGCGCCCCGCCTCGTCCCACTGCCGCGCCCGCACCTCGATGTTCTGACGCAGCACGTGGTCGGTGCGCTCTCCGTCGATGGCGTCACGCAACCGCTGCCAGGCTCGCAGCAGGGCATCGTGGGTGATCTTGACCGTGTCCTGGCCGACGGTCACCAGCCGCGCCGCCGAGAGAATGTCCAAGGCCTGCTCGGCCTGGTCGTCTTCGGAAGTACGTATCAGCTGGTCGCGTCGTAGCTCCTGGCGGGTGTCGTGTCCCGAGTGGTCTCCGACCCGGACGAGTCGCACCAGCATCGCCAATGCGACCTGTTCGAGCCCGGCCCGCTGCAGCTCGGTCCAGGCGTGGGTGGCGGTGTGGGCGACCGCACCGTCGATGCCTCCGACACGTTCGTAGGCGCGCAGCGACATCGGCCCGGCGCTGTTCATCACCTGCAGCACGTGGGAGATCAGCGGGAGCTGACCTTCGATCGTGCCGCCGTCGTCGACACCAGCGTCGGTGATGAGCTTGCCGATGAGGTCGTTTCCGACGGTGATCCCGGCCTGGCGGGCGGGCCGCTGGATGGCCTCGGTGAGCTCCGGGCTGGTCAGCGGGGTCAGGTTGAACGGCGCGTCGAGGGCAGGCTCCAGGGCTGGGAGGCCACCGAGCTCAGCGAAGAAGTCGTTGCGGCAGGCGATCACGACCAGGGTCTGTGGCGGCCTTGTCGTGTCCGCCGGAGTCCGCTCGGTATCGCTCGCGGGATCTTCGTCAGCGCGCGCGTCCAGGTCCTCCGCGCCACTGTCGCCGGGTGCGCCCGCCATCGCGGGAGTGCGGTCGGAGCGTCGCGCCGCGAGTCCGGCCAGCTCGGCGACGAATCGTCGTTGCACCGCCTGATCGACCTGGAAGAGTTCCTCGAACTGGTCGACCACCAGCACTGCCCCGCCTGGACTGCCGGTCTCGTGCCCGGCGGTGACGGCGGCACGAGCGTCCGCGAGCGCCTGCATCGGGTTCGGACCTGGGCTGAACACCGCCGCCGGCCATTGGGCGACGGCGGGATCGGAGGACAACCCGTCACGTTCGAGCACGGGCAGCAGTCCGGCTGCGAGCAGGCTGCTCTTCCCGACCCCGGATTGCCCGAGCACGAGCAGCGGCCCCGGTGCGGAGGAGTCGTGGAGGGCGTCGAGCCGGCCCAGCAACCTCGCGACCGCGACGTCGCGACCGAAGAACCGGTCGGCGTCGTCGTGGCCGAACGGTTCCAGACCCTGGTAGACCACCGCGGGGCGCTGCCCGTCGGCCGCGTCGGCCCGGCCGGACTCGGATCGGGCACGATCGTAGATCTCGCGCCACCACGGAATCCGCAGCAGCGTCTCCCGATCCCGCCGGGACGGGTCGCGGGTGTGCTCGCGGACCGCGAGCACCAACACCTCGAGCGGCCGGAAGCTCGTTGGGAGGTGTGAGCCGCCCAGCCACCGGCTGATGGTCGGCCGCGAGGGCGCCTCGGCGTCACCGACCTGCGCGCTCCACTCGGCCAACATCCTGGCCGAGGTTGGTCGTGACCCGGGGAGTCGGCGCAGCGCCTCCAGATGCTGCACGAACCACGCCGGTGCAGCCATCACATCTCCCGTCGCGTCGGCGTGTGGAACTCGCTGAACCCCCGCACGGATCCCCCTGACCTGCACGTTCGTCCAGCGCGGCCGCTTGATGAGCCCGACCACGGCGTGTCGCTGAAACGCTCCGCTCCGTACCTCATCGGATCTTAAGCGCTCGGTGGGGCGTCCACCGCGACATCGGGACGGCCGCGTCGAACCGGTGCATGTGCGCAGTGGCGTTGCGGTTCGCCAGGACGTCGTCCTCGAGGGTCACCCGCCGCCTGGGGTGCGAGCAGGCGGGAGCTCAGCCGGTCGTCGTGGACCGGGTGGCCGGGTTGGTGGTGACGATCCGGGTCCAGGGACCGGACGGGACCGTGGTCTGGTCGACGAACCGCCAGGACACGTGGTCCTGGTCGCTGTCGTAGCCGTGGGTGAAGGCGAGGCAGCCGTTCAGCGCCGGGGAGACATCGAGCCCGGCGTTGTTGATCTGGGTGTTGGCCGGCCGCTCGTCGTGGCTGCCGAACACGTACCGCGCATCGTCGTAGAGCCTCGGCCCGGCATCCTCGATCTGGCCGTAGCAGCTGTGGCCGGCGTTGCTGAGCTCGACCCAGTGGTTCTTCATCAGGCTGCCCTGCGCGAGCTGGGCGGCGTAGCGAGGGTCGTGGGCCCACGGGATCACGGCGGCACGCTCGGCGCGCGCGGTGGCGTTGTGGACGTCGTCGAACGGCAGGTCCAGATAGAACGGGTTCTGCCGCGGGGTCATCGCCGTGGGGAAGAACCCGTTGGTCGCCGTACGCGGTTCGGCCTGGCAGCCACCACCGGTCACCACGCCGTCACAGCCGCCGTAATGGCTCTCCCACTGCGGGTCGTAGGTCGAGATGGCCTGGCTGCCGTCCGACGCCCCGGAGATCACCTGCCCGACCCAGAACGAGGTCGCCGCGATGCCGGTGTGCCACGGATACTGCGGAGGCTGTGTACCGGCGGGCGCCCCCGCCGAGGTGACCGACGGCGACGACGCCCCGGCCACGGCCGGCGCGGATCCGCCGGATCCGCCGCAGGCGGTGCAGAGCAGCAGCCCCGCCGCTGCCGCCACCACGCCAACCCGGCCGCGACGGGGGAACCACCGGCGTGCCCGACCCGCCATCACCCCTCACTCTCCGCCCCCGACGCCGCAGTGAACCACCGCGCGAGGAAGTCCGGTGTGAGTCCGTCCGCGGTCCGACCCGCCCGGACGGCGCTCCCCGTTCGGGGTGAGGCCGTACGCGGGCCGACCGACCGCAGCGTCACACGAAACGAGGCCGGGGAGCGGCGGGCACCAGGGGCATCCGCTGGGGCTCCGGCACCTGCGGATCGGCCAGGCGGCGTGAGAGCAGGTCGTCGTCCACCCGGCGCGCGATGCCGGCGGCGTCGGGCAGGCGTGTGAGCGGGTTCGGGCTGGTGCGTGGCGGGGCGTCGAGGGCGAGGGTGCTGCGCAGATCCCCGAAGGTGGACCGGCGCCAGGCACTGATGTTGGGTTCCTGCACCCCGGTGACGTGTTCCAGGAACCGCAGGATCGAGGTGTGATCCAGCAGCTCGCTCGAGACCCAGCCGCCGGTGCTCCAGGGCGAGATCACGAGGCAGGGGACGCGGAACCCGGGACCGACGTGTTCCCCGTCGGCGTACTCGTCGGGCGTCCCGACCGGCGGGACGGGCGGCGAGACGTGGTCGAAGAGACCGTCGTTCTCGTCGTAGTTGAGGATGAACACCGTCTTGGCCCAGACCTCGGGATGCGCGGCGAGCGCCCCGAGCTTGCGGGCGATCGCCGCCGCCCCGTCCGCCGGGCGGTACATGGGGTGCTCACTCTCGGACGCCCGCGGGAACACCCACGACACCGTCGGGAGCCGCCCCGCCGCGACGTCACGTTCGAACTCGCCGGGACCACCGCCGCCGAGTCCCTTCCGCGCCAGGGGCGAGCCCGTCGTGGCGGTGCGGAACTGCCGGAATTCCTCCAGCGGGTTGAGTCCGGTGCCCCGTTCCTCGTCGTACGCCCGCCAGCTGACCCCGGCACGCTCCAGGCGCTCCGGGTAGGTCGTCCAGTTCAGTCGCCCGGCCTCGGCGGAGGCGTCACCGGTGTCGTACACGGGACCGCCGGCCCGGCCCTCCGGATCCATCGTGCCAGTCATCCACATCAGCCGGTTGGGCCACGTCGAGCCCATCACGGAGCAGAAGTAGTTGTCGCAGATCGTGAAGTTCTCGGCCAAGCCGTGGTGGAACGGGACGTCGTCGCGGGTGAAGTAGCCCATGGCGTATTCCCGGCGCTCGGGAACGGGACCGGGATGCCCGAGCGTGCTCAAGACGGACCGGCGGGCCTCGTAGGTCAGGAACCCGTCCATACGCCCGTTCGCCCAGTAGCCGTGCTCGGCCTCCCAACTGTGGTTGAGCGAACGGATCGCCTGAGCGCTCGTTCGGGAACTGTCGAGATGGAACGGCATGACGTATCCGTCGGGATGCGCCGGCAACGGTTGCTGGAAGACCGTGCGGGACGAGCCGGGCAGACGCTGCGGGCGCGGGTCACCGAAGCCGCGGACGCCGGGCATGGCGCCGAAGTAATGATCGAAGGAGCGGTTCTCCATCATCATGAGCACCACGTGCTCGACATCGGCGACCGAGTGGCCCGTGGGAGTCACGGCCACCCGTTGCAGTCGCTCCGGCAAAAGCGCGACCGCCGCCACCGCAGCGGCCGCCGCCGATCCGCCGAGAACTCGCCGACGTCCCATTTCCACCACGGTCGTGATCGTAGTGTAATACGATCGGTACCCCGTCGCGGGGATGATACCGGCGACGATTCCGCTCAATAGAGAGCAATTTTCCGGTTGAGCGCGTGCAAAAGGCGGGTCAGAGGCAGGGAAGCTGCCGGCTCGAGCTCGGCGCGTCGCAAGACGCTGAGCTGCGCCGACGTGACGAGGTGATCCCTCTCGATGATCCCGAACACGAGCAGCGCCCGCCCCCGCCGAACGAGACCGGGCGGAGCGTCGCCCCTCCGGCTCGGGAGTCAGTTGGCCCGGAGCCAGGGGTAGCGGGCGGTGTCCTTCCCGGCGTAGTCCGGGTCGAGGTAGATGAAGCATCGCTGGATGAGCCAGTCGCGGATCTCGAACACGTCGCACCAGCGGCCGGCGGCCCAGTCCGGGACGCCCGCACGCCACGGCCCGTCGGTGTGCTCGCCGTGGCTGGTGCCCTCGGCCACCACCAGATCACCGCCGGAGAAGATCCAGGTGAATTCGGCGTAGTGGTGTTTGATCGATTTCAGGGTGCCGCCGACATCGGCGAACATGCGCCCGATGGCCTCGTGGCCCTCGGCGATGCCCCACTTGGGGAACATGACCTGGGCGTCGGGCGCGAACAGGTCGAGAATGCTGCCGCCCGAGGAGGTGGTTCCGCCGTTGTCGAACGCCTTGAGGTACTCCAGGGCGACCGACTTGCGCTGCTCGTCGGTCATCGTCTGCCTGCTCAGGGCCATGGTCTGCTCCGGTCGCCGATGGATGCGAGGGACGTCAGCGAGACTAGACGGACCGCGAGGGCGCGGCGTGCATCATGAATTGTCGACAGAAATAGGGTCCGTCATTCCGCCGACGGCATCAGCTCGATCAGATCGTCGAGCAGGCCTCCCGCGATCTCGATCTCCTGCCCCAGCTGGTGATCGGCTCGCAGGTCCGGGAGCTTGCCCAGGAGGCCGTGGAAGGCCTCGCCGAGCAGCCGGCCCCGGGGTGCGGTCTCGGCGAGGCGAAGTGCCCGGGTCGCGGCGACGAGCTCACAGGAAAGCACGGTGCGGTAGTTGGCCGCCGTCGACCGGGCACTGCGCACGGCCTGCGGTGTGAAGCTCGCGTGGTCCTCGACTCCCCGCGAGATCACCGAGGTTCCGAGGGTCACCGGGCTCGCCGAATGTCGCAGCATGCCCAACGCGTCGTGGGCGATGTACTCGAGGATCATCACTCCGGAACTGCCCGGCGGCCCGCTCGTCAGGAACGGCGTGAGGCCGGTGAAGTCCGGCTCCACGAGGTCGGCCAGGCGGGCGGCCGAGAGTTCGGCGACGTGGTGCACCGCGGCGCGCAGTTGGTCGAGGGCCAGAGCCGGGTAGGCGGTCGAGAACTGGCCGTGATGGAAGACCGCGCCTCCGGCGACGTCGACGAGCGGGTTCTCGGCCGCGGCGTTGACCTCGATCTCGAGCACCCGTGTCAGCGCCTCGGAGCTGTCCAGTGCGGGGCCGTGCACCTGGCAGAACGCCCGGAGCCCGAACGGGTCCTGGATGCGCCGGCCGGGGCTCAGGTCGCCTTCGTGCCAGAGCAGTTCGCGCATCGTCCGGGCCGAGCGCACCGCGCCGGGGTGGGGACGACGTGCGTGGACCTGTTCGGCGAACGCCTCCGCCGAGCCGCCCATCGCGCAGTACGAGAGGGCGGTGACCAGGTGCGCGGCGTCGAGCAACCGGCGGAGCTCCTCCCCGACGAGCACGGCCCGCGCGAGGGTGACCGCGTTGGAGGACATGAAGGCGAGGGCGTCGCCGGGCTCGAGGCCGATCGGCTCGACGTGCCCGGAGGCCCAGGGCAGGTGACCGGTCAGCGTGAGCGCGATCTCGGCCAACGCCGTGAGGTCGCCGGTTCCGATGGTGCCGAGGTCGTGCACGGTGGGCACCGCGTCGGTCCGCAGAGCCTGCTCGAGCGCGTGCAGGAACGCGGGATGGATACCGCTGCCGGCAGCCGCGAGCTGGTTGAGACGCACCACCATCGCCGCCCGCACCGAGACCTCGTCCAGCTGGTCACCGATCCCGGGAGCGTGGCTGCGCAGCAGGCGCAGGTCGTGGTCACCGGCGGCGCTGTTGATCACCACCGCGTCGCGGTTGGCGCCGACCCCGGTCGTGCGGCCGTAGACCGGCCGGATCCGGCTCAGCTCGTCCGCCACCTGATTGGCGCGGACGACGGCCCGTTCGGCATCCGGAGCCAACGACACCGACGTCATCCGATGGGAGGCACGGACCACGTCCTGGCAGCGCAGCGAGTCGCCGTCGATGATCAGGAAGTCCCGGCCGCTCATGACGGCGCTCCTCCCCCCGTCGGGACGGGCTCCGGAAGCCGGGTCGGCCGGCGCTGGACCTCGTACCGGACCCCTCGACGCACCACCTCGCGCACGAGCGGGACACCGGGCCGGTAGACGAGGTGGACGTAGGTCGGGGCGTCCAGCCGCACGAGATCAGCCCGGTGCCCCGGAGCGATCACCCCGACGTCGTGACGATCCAGAGCGGTGGCGCCGCCGACCGTCGCGGCGTGCAGTGCCTCGGCGGGGGTCAGCCCCTGATGACGGACGGCGAGGGCCAGGCAGAAGGCCATGCTCGAGGTGTACGAGGACCCCGGATTGCAGTCGGTGGCCAGCGCCACGGTCGCCCCGGCGTCGAGCAGCCGGCGGCCGTCGGCCCAGGGGGTACGGGTACTGAACTCGACGCCGGGCAGCAGGGTGGCCACCGTCGACCCGGAGGCGAGGGCGTCGACGTCGTCGTCGGTCAGGAAGGTCGCGTGGTCCACCGACGCCGCGCCGATCTCGACCGCCAGCCCGACACCGCCGCCGACGCCGAGCTGGCCCGCGTGCAGCCGGGGACGCAGCCCCTGCGCGCGTCCCGCCTCGAGGACGGCCCGGGACTCGTCGACGTCGAAGGCGCCCTGCTCGCAGAACACGTCGATCCATCGGGCGTGTGGGGCACATGCGTCGAGCATGGGGCCGCGGACGAGGTCGATGTAGGCGTCGCGGCGCCCCTGGTACTCGGTGGGCACGACGTGGGCACCGAGGTAGGTGGTCTCCGGGGTCGCCCGGGACGCGATCTCGAGCGCGCGGCGTTCGTCGGGCACGGTGAGGCCGTAGCCGCTCTTGCACTCGAAGGTGGTGATCCCGGCGGCGAGCATCTCGCCGGCGAGGCCCTCGACCGTCGCCGCGAGCTCCGCGTCGGTCGCGGCGCGCGTCGCCTCGACGGTGCTGCGGATGCCCCCGGCCGCGTAGGCACGGCCGTCCGCCCGGGCGGCGAACTCCTCGGCGCGGTGGCCGACGAAGACGAGGTGGGCGTGGCTGTCGACGAATCCGGGGATCACGGCCTGTCCGTGACATGCCACGCGGTGGTCGGCGGCCGGTGCGTGACGGGCGGGTCCGGTCCAGACGACGAGGCCTTCGTCGACGACCACCGCCGCGTCGGACATGACGCCGAGCGGGTTGCCGTCGCCGCGCGCGGGATCGCAGGTGACGAGCTCGCCGATGTCGGTGTAGAGGACGGTCACGACACGCACTCCCGGGCCCCGGGGTCGTCGAGCAGTGCCGCGGTCACACGGGCCAGGTCGCGGCCCGGCTCCGGGCGGGTGAGGTGTCGTCCGTCGCGGACCACCACGCGGCCGTCGATGACGACGTCGCGCACGTCGGCGGCCGTCGCGGCGAAGACCGCGGTCTCGGCGGTCGCACCGCCGCCGGCGGTACGGACCGTCGTGAGATCGATCGCGATCAGGTCCGCACGCGCGCCGGGGGTGATCGTCCCGGCGTCGGGGCGGCCGAGCGCCCGGTGCCCGTACTCGGTCGCGCACCGCAGGAGAGTGTCGGCGTCGATGACGCCGCGTTGCCGGCGGCACAGTCGCTCGTCGAGCTCGACCGCGCGGGCCTCCTCGAGGAGATCGACGACGGCGTGGCTGTCCGAGCCCAGGCTCAGCGGACCGGAGGGCGCCGCGAGCAGAGCGGATGCCGGGCCGATGCCGTCGCCGAGGTCGCGTTCCGTCGTCGGGCAGAAGCAGACCCCGGTCCCCGATTCGCGCAGGTCGGCGATGTCGGCGGGGCCCAGGTGGGTCGCGTGCACGGCGGTGGTGCGGGGGCCCAGGACGCCCGCGTCACGCAGCAGCGCCACGGGACTGCAGCCGTGCACCGCACGGCAGCGTTCCACCTCCGCGGTCTGCTCGGCGACGTGGACGTGCAGTGGAGCCGAGTGCGCCTGCGCCCACCCGGTCACCGCCGGGATGTGCTCGAGCGGCACGGCGCGCACCGAATGGAGAGCCGCGCCGACCACCACGTCGTCGGCGCCGCTGAACCGCTGGTGCAGGTTCTCGACGCGCGCGCCCCAGGCGTCGCCGGAGCCGTCGCCGAAGCGCCGCTGGGCCGGCCCCAGCGGGGCGCGGTCGACGTCGGAACTCAGGTAGCAGGTGTCGAGCAGGGTCAGCCGGATTCCGACCGTCCGGGCCGCCTCGATCAGGGCGACGCCCATCGCGTTGGGGTCGTCGTACGCGGTGCCGTCGCGGTCGTGGTGGACGTAGTGGAACTCGCCGACCGCGGTGATCCCGGCCAGTGCCATCTCGGTGAACACGGCCGTGGCGAGTTCGTGGTAGGTCGTCGGGTCGAGCTGGTGGGCGGCGCGGTACATGAGCTCGCGCCAGGTCCAGAACGAGCCATGATCGCGTTGGGTCCGGGAGCGCAGCATCCGGTGGAAGGCGTGGGAGTGCCCGTTGGCCAGCCCGGGCAGGACCAGCCCGCGCAGCACGTCGACGCCGTCGGGCGGGTGGTCGACGTCGGGGACCACCCCGGTGATCCGGCCGTGCTCGACGTCGACGAGCACGCCGTGCCGGGTCGCCCCGGGACCGGTCCACGCGTGCTCGCACCACCACCGGCCGTTCACGGTGCGGTCCACTCGCGCATCACGTCGGTCAGGGAGGCCACGCCGGACAGACAGTCCGTGTGCTCGGCCCATTCCTGCGGGGAGTGCGAGACGCCGGTCGGGTTGCGCACGAACAGCATCGCGGTGGGGACCTCGGTGGCCAGCACGCCGGCGTCGTGGCCGGCGGCGGTGGGCAGCACGGGGAGGTCGCCGAGCGCGGCGAGAATGCGGTCGCGCGGGCCGTCCGGGAAGTCGACCCGCGGCGAGAGCGACTCGGTGGTGACCGTGAGCTCCGTGCCCTCGTCGTCGGCGTGGCGGGTCGCGGCGTCGAACAGCTCGGTGGTCATCGCCTCGAGCACGGTCGGGCTCGGGGCGCGGGCGTCGAGCGTCGCGGTGACCGCGGAGGCGATGGCGTTGGCGCCGTTCGGGGCCACGTACACCTTGCCGAAGGTCGCCACTGCGCCGTGCGCCCAGGCGCGGTCCCGTGCGGCGGTGACGGTCGCCGCGTAGGGCAGCATCGGATCGTGCCGGTCGGTGAGCAGGGTCGCGCCGGCGTGGTTGGCCTCGCCCCGGAACGTCAACTGCCACCGGCCGTGCGGCCAGATCGAGGAGGCCACCGCGACCGGCCGACCCAGCCGGTCGAGCGCGCGGCCCTGCTCGATGTGGAGTTCGACGAACACCCCGACGCGGTCCGCGATCCGGTCGTCGCGGCCCATCCGGTCCGGGTCGATCCCGGCGCCGGCGGCGACCTCGGCGAGCGTCCGGCCCTCGGCGTCGCGCAGGTCCAGCGCCCGCGCCGGGGCCAGCGCCCCCGTCGAGAGCTGAGATCCGACGCAGGCGACCCCGAAGCGGGCGCCCTCCTCGTCGCTGAAGGCGACGACGCCGACGGGCACCCGGGGCCGGTGCCCCTCCCCGCGCAACGCGTCGATCGCCGCGAACGCCGCCACGATCCCCAGCGGGCCGTCGAAGGCGCCGCCGTCGGGCACCGAGTCCAGGTGCGACCCCGTGACGAAGGCGTTCGTCGGGTCGCCGGAGGCGCCCTCGGGCATCCACCAGGCCCACAGGTTGCCGTTGTGATCGCGATCGACGTCCATCCCGCGGGTCGTGGCGCACCCGGTGAACCACTCGCGCAGCGTCTGGTCGGCGTCGCCGAGCACGAAGCGGCGGTAGCCCCCGGTGCGCCGGTCACGACCGACCTCGGCGATGTCCGCCCAGAGGCCGTCGAAGGTGGTCACCGACCCTCCATGGGGATTCGGAGGCCGCGCTGCCGCGCGACGTCGCGGGCGTGGGGATAGCCGGCGTCCACATGGCGCAGGACCCCGGTCGCCGGGTCGTTGCGCAGGACGCACTCGAGCTTGCGCGCGGCGAGATCGGTGCCGTCGGCGACGCAGACCTGACCCGCGTGCTGGGAACGGCCGATCCCGACCCCGCCGCCGTGGTGGATCGACACCCACGACGCTCCCGACGAGGCGTTGGTGAGCGCGTTGAGCAACGGCCAGTCGGCGATCGCGTCGGAGCCGTCGAGCATCGCCTCGGTCTCCCGATACGGCGAGGCCACCGATCCCGCGTCGAGATGGTCGCGCCCGATCACCACGGGGGCGCGCAGTTCTCCCGAGGCCACCATGTCGTTGAACCGCAACCCGGCCCGGTGACGCTCGCCGTAGCCGAGCCAGCAGATGCGCGCGGGCAGGCCCTCGAAGGCGACCCGGTCGCCGGCGAGGGTGATCCAGCGCCGCAGCGCCTCGTCGCGCGGGAACAGCTCGAGCACCGCCCGGTCGGTGGCGGCGATGTCGGCCGGGTCGCCGGAGAGCGCGGCCCAGCGGAACGGACCGCGGCCCTCCTCGAACTGCGGGCGGATGTAGGCGGGCACGAAACCCGGGATGTCGAACGCCCGTTTCTCGCCGCCGTGGCGGGCCTCGTCGCGGATGGAGTTGCCGTAGTCGAACACCTCGGCCCCACGGTCGAGGAAGCCGATCATCGCCCCGACGTGGGCGGCCATCGACGTTCGTGACCGCTCGGTGTAACCGGTCGGGTCGGCGGCCGCCGCGGCGGCCATCTCGCCCACCTCGACGCCGAGGGGCAGGTAGGCCAGTGGGTCGTGCGCGGGCGTCTGGTCGGTGACGACGTCGACGGGGGCCTCCCGGCGGAGCAGCTCGGGGAGCACCGCCGCGGCGTTGCCGACCACGCCGATCGACAGCGGGCGACGGGCGTCGCGGGCCTCGAGGGCGAGGCGCAGGGCGTGGTCGAGGTCGTCGGCGCGCACGTCGAGGTAGCGGTGCGCGATCCGGCGGTCGATACGGGTCGGGTCACAATCGACGCAGAGCGCGACTCCCCCGTTCATCGTCACGGCGAGCGGCTGGGCTCCGCCCATGCCGCCGAGACCCGCCGTCAGGGTGATGGTGCCGGCCAGCGAGCCGCCGAAGCGCTTGCGGGCGACCGCCGCGAAGGTCTCGAAGGTGCCCTGCAGGATGCCCTGGCTGCCGATGTAGATCCACGAGCCCGCCGTCATCTGGCCGTACATCGTCAGGCCCGCGGCCTCGAGCCGACGGAACTGGGTCCAGTCCGCCCAGTCGCCGACCAGGTTCGCGTTGGCGATGAGCACCCGGGGAGCCCACTCGTGGGTCTGCAGCACCCCGACCGGCTTTCCCGACTGGACGAGCAGCGTCTCGTCGTCGGCGAGCTGGAGCAGGCAGTCGACGATGGCGTCGAACGCCGCCCAGCTCCGGGCCGCGCGTCCGGAGCCGCCGTAGACCACCAGATCTTCGGGGTGCTCGGCGACCTCGGGGTCGAGATTGTTCTCGAGCATGCGTAGCGCGGCTTCCTGCTGCCAGCCACGGCAGCGCAGCTCGGGGCCGCGATGGGCCCTGACGACAGGACGCGGCGGCGACTCGGACATCGGCTCCTCCTGGGCTTCGGGCGAGCACCAGTGCACTCCGGGCCGGTGGCGGACACCAGGGGCACGGCGGAGTTAGCGTCTCGGTTCCGAGACTTTGGAGTCGTCATGCCCAGTAGCGCCTCACCGGCGGTCGGTCGCGCGCTCGACGTGCTGCTCCACCTCGCGAGCCGACCCGGACCGGTCCCGGGTGCCGCGCTGATCCGCGACCTCGAGCTGCCCCGTTCGACGGCGTACCACCTGCTCACGGTCCTCACCGAGCGGGGTTTCGTCCTGCACTACCCCGACCAGCACGCCTACGGGCTGGGGGTCGCGTCCTTCGAGATCGGCAGCGCCTATCTGCGGCAGGGTTCGCTGGAGAACCTGGGCCGTCCCGTCGCACGCCGGCTGGCCCGTCTCAGCGGGACGATCGCGCACCTCGGAATCCTGCACGGAGCCGACTCGCTGTACCTGGTCAAGGAGCGGCCGGCGGGGCGGACGCGCCCGCCGTCACTGGTCACCGAGGTGGGAGTGCGGCTCCCGGCCTCGCTCACCGCCAACGGCCGGTCGATCCTGGCCCACGTCAGCTCGGCGCAGCGGCGCGCCCTGTTCCCGGCCGCGGAGTCGCTGGTCCTGCGCACGAGCTCCGGACCGGCCACCCCGGGCGAGCTGGAGGACCTGTTGGACGGCGAGCGCGAGCGCGGCTGGTCATGGGAGCTCGGAATGATCACCGAGGGGATGGAGTCGGTCGGGGCGTGCGCCTTCGACCACACCGGCCTCGCGGTCGCCGCGTTCAGCGTGACGCGACGTGCCGACGTGGCCGCGGGCCGGCCCGACGACCTCGCCGCCCTGGTGCGTTCCAGCGCCGCCCGGCTCACCCGGGCGTTGTCCGGCTCGGCGCCACCGGGATGGTTCCGGCCCTCGTGAGTTCTTGTCGGTGCTCGTCAGGTCGCCGGTCTGCGGATTGGCGGCCCGGGACGTGGTTGCGGGTGGCTCCGTGGAGTGTGCTGGAGGCATGCCTGACGTGGTCATCGGAGTGGGGCCTGTCAGCCCCGAGCAGGTCGTCGCCGTCGCGCGGGACGGCGCCGTCGTGCGGCTGGGCCGCGAAGCGGTCGCCGCGATCGACAAGAGCCGCGACGTGATCGAGTCGCTGGCTGAGGAGACGCAGCCCCATTACGGGGTTTCGACCGGCTTCGGAGCCCTGGCCACCCGGTTCATCCCGGCGGCGCTGCGCTCGCAGCTGCAGGCCGGCGTGGTCCGTTCGCACGCCGCGGGCTCCGGGCCGGAGGTGGAGTCCGAGGTCGTCCGGGCGCTGATGCTGTTGCGGCTGTCCACGCTGGCCACCGGGCGCACGGGGGTCCGGGTGGAGACGGCCCGGGCCTACGTCCAGCTGCTCAACGCCGGTCTGACCCCGGTGGTCGGCGAGTACGGCTCGCTCGGCTGCTCCGGCGATCTGGCACCGCTGGCGCACTGCGCACTGGCCGTCATGGGCGAGGGCGAGGTCCGTGACCGCACCGGGCACCGGCTGCCCGCCGCCGAAGCGCTCGCGGCTCACCGGATCGAGCCGGTCGTGCTCGCCGAGAAGGAAGGCCTCGCGCTGATCAACGGCACCGACGGCATGCTCGGCATGTTGGTGCTGGCCTGCCACGACCTGCGCGGGCTGCTGCGGGCCGCGGACCTGGCCGCCGCGATGAGCGTCGAGGCCCTGCTCGGCACCGACGCGGCGTTCGCGGCCGATCTGCAGGCGCTGCGCCCCCATCCCGGGCAGGCCGACTCCGCGGCGAACCTGGTCGCGCTGCTGGCCGGCTCCCCCATCATGGCCAGCCACCGCGGCCCGGAGTGCACCCGCGTGCAGGACGCCTACTCGTTGCGCTGCGCCCCGCAGGTCCACGGCGCGGCCCGGGACACCCTGGCCCACGCCGAGCGGGTCGCCCTGACCGAGCTGGCCTCGGCGATCGACAACCCGGTGGTCACCGTCGACGGTCGCGTGGTGTCCAACGGCAACTTCCACGGCGCCCCGCTGGCCTACGTGCTCGATTTCCTGGCGATCGCGGTGGCCGACGCGGCGTCGATCGCCGAGCGACGCACCGACCGGTTGCTCGACGTCGCCCGTAACCACGGCCTGCCCGCGTTCCTGGCCGCCGACCCGGGCGTGGACTCGGGGCACATGATCGCCCAGTACACGCAGGCCGCCATCGTCTCCGAGCTCAAGCGCCTCGCCACCCCGGCCTCGGTCGATTCGATCCCGTCCAGCGCCATGCAGGAGGACCACGTCTCGATGGGCTGGTCGGCCGCCCGTAAGCTGCGCCGCTCTCTCGACGGGCTGGGACGGGTGCTGGCGGTGGAGGCGCTGACCGCGGCCCGCGCGCTCGACCTGCGCGCCCCGCTGACCCCGGCTCCGGCCACCGCCGCCGCGGTGGCCGGCCTGCGCAGCGAGGTGCCGGGCCCGGGCGCCGACCGCCACCTCGCACCCGAGATCGAGTCGGCCCGCAGCCAGGTGATCTCGGGAGCCCTGGTGGCCGCTGTCGAGTCCGTCACCGGCCCCCTCCGTTGAACCTCTCGTCCCGGGCCGAGCAGTTGGACGGATCCCGGTTCTCCGCCCTCGTCGGGGCGAGGCGCAACATCGCGACGGTGTGGTCGATGTCCAGCCACTCGTGTTCGGTCCCGAAGGCGATGTGCTCCTGGGTCCGGGCCAGGTATCCGCGCAGTGCGGCGTGAGGTGCGTGGAACACGGCGCGCCCGCCGGGCGATCGCAGTTCGATCTCGACGACGCCGCCGGGCGCAGGTGTGTCGAGGGGACGAAGGCGGACGTCGCCCTCACCGGCGGACTCGATCAGGCCCTGGGCGAGGAGCCCGCGGGAGAACCGCCACACGACCTCGCGGGACCGGAGGGTCTGGAACGCGAGCACCACCGCATAGGGGTCGTTCCCGGCGAAACGGAGCTCGACCTGAGCGGGCGCCGGAGGATGGTGGGCCCGCACCAGTTCGAAGGTGACGGGACAGCGCACGAGGATGTCGTGTCGCATCGCACGGCCTTTCATCGCGAGACGTCTGGTGGTCGAGCGGCGACGGCGTCGAAGGCGGCCGCCGCTCATGAGCCGGCGACGACCACGCGCGGGGCATCCACCGCGGAATCCGCAGCGCGCGACGCGATGGGCCGCCCCCTCGTGCGGCCCATCGCCGGCGTTGCCCGGCGGCATGGCCCCACGCGTGATCGCCATGGGTCGGCCGATCCCGGGTGGTGCACTACCTCCGGGCCGGACGACCGGTCCTGCGAGACGGGAACGCACCAGTGGTCCTGGCCCGGACCGACCTCGCCTCGCTGTGCCGCGCGCCGATCACGATGACCGGACGCGCGCGTCAGCAGACGTCACGTCGTGGGCAGGGCCGATGAGGCCTGTCTCGAAGAACTGACCGAGATGTCGATCGCACGACCGCCACCGGCACGACGGCGGGCGGCGGACGGCGAGAGCTCAGTCAGGACCGACGGCGACCTCGGGGAACCACCACGTCCGCCGTCGCCCACAGGCGATCAGCACGAGCGCCGTCAGGATCGCCGGCAGGGCCAGCGGGTCCGTCAGCATGCCGGTCGGGGCACTCGCGCCGGGGCCCGCCGTGTTGCCGGCGGCCGCGGCCGGGCCCGCGGGTGCGACGGGATCCCCGGGGGCAGGCACGCCGGGAACCGGGTGCGGCGACACCGGACCCGCCGGTGCCTCGAGGGTCAGCCACGGGGCACTCGGCCAGCCCGCACTCGTCACCGCGTTTCCCGCGGGAGCTGGATCGCGCGCGCTTCCACCGGGGAGCACGGATGGCGCCGGACTCGACGCCGCAGACCGATCTGCGCTCGTCGTCTGGGTGCCGGTCAGGGCCAGGGCGGGTGGCGTGGTCGGCCCGACGCCTCCGACGGTCGCCGTCAGCGCGCCGAGCCGGGCGAGCACCACGGCGGGCGACAGACCGATGGCGCTCCCGCCGAGCGTGGCCACGTCGTGTGTCAGCACCGTCGTGGTGCGGGTCAGCACGGACACGGTGTCAGTGAGGGTGCTGCCGGTCCGGGCGATCGCTCCCGGGAGACGGACGAGCGTGCCGCTGGTCTCGGCGACCGCTCCCGGGAGACGGACGAGCGTGCCGCTGGTCTCGGCGACCGCTCCCGGGAGACGGACGAGCGTGCCGCTGGTCTCGGCGATCGCTCCCGGGAGACGGACGAGCGTGCGTGGCACAGGTACGACCGGGGCGAGCGGCAGGGACGCGACCGGGGCCGCCGCGTGGGCCACCGCGGACGTCACCGTCGCGGCGGCCGGGAGGGCAGGGTCCAGCACGGGCGCGCTCGTCGTCGTGGCCGTCGTCAGATGGGTCGCGAGCGTCGGTACGCGCTGCGCGACCGAGCCTCGGGTGGCTGAGGTCGCTGGGCTCACGACGGCCGACGTTGCTCGGCTGAGCGCCGGGTGGATCGTCGGTGACGGGTGTGGCGCGACGGTGTCGTGGTTGACGACCCGGGCGCGGGATCCTGCGACCGACGACGCCGTGCGGACGAGGTCCGTGGACGTGGTGGCCTCACGGCGTGCCACGCTCGTCGTTCCACCCGACGTTGTCTTACTCGACGCCGCTTTGCCCGACGTCGCTGCCTTGCCCGACGTCGCTGCTTTGCCCGACGTCGCTGCTTTGCCCGACGTCGCTGCCTTGCCCGACGTCGCTGCCTTGCCCGACGTCGCTGCCTTGCCCGACGTCGCTGCCTTGCCCGACGTCGCTGCCTTGCCCGACGTCGCTGCCTTGCCCGACGTCGCCGCGAGCGAGACCGCCTTGCTGGAGACGGCGTGGACCGCCGCAGTCGTCGTGCCGGACGCGGAACCGCCGCCGGACGAATCCCCCGTGCCGGAGTCGGCCTGGGCGGGACCGGCGAGCAGGAGCCCGGCGAGGAAGAACCCGCCCAACAGCCCACCAAGGCAGACGAGGCGGCGGAGGAGACGAAGCGAAACCTGCTTCGAGGAGAGGCCCTCGACGACTCCCACCTCCTCTCGGCAAAGCCAGGCGGCTCGCGAGCCGGAGGGCTGATCTCCCTCGGCCAGGACCCGCTTCCGGGTCGTCGAGACGCCGGATGTACACCCCAGAGGACGACAGGTACCGCGTGGTTGTCCGGCGATGTACCACTGTGACCTGAATCACGTACTTCCGGCCTCGAGATGCGCCGCCAAGACTTAAACCTCGGCGCAAACGGTGTAACTGGTGCAGTCTCTTGAGCTGGCGACGAGTCCGCTGTGGAGTCCGCTGGTGACGGTCGCGGTGCTAGAGTGCGCGCTCCCGGTCGGGGGCCGATCCTGCGCCCTTCGAGGAGTGCCCATGCGCCGCCGCGGTGTGTCCTTCGGAGGCCTCGTCTGGCTGATCATCGGGTTGGTGGTCGCCCTCTCGAACGGCTACGGAATCACCAACTTCTCGAGCCTGGTCTCGTTCTTGCTGGCGCTCTTCCTGTGGCCCCTCGTGCTGCTCGGCGTGAACCTGCACGTGCAGTTCTGAGCTCACCGGCCACCATGCCCAGGCCGGCCCGGGCGAGTCAGTCGAGCCCGAGGACCGTCCCTGCCTGACCGGCCATGGCCTTCTCGCCGAGCGCGTTGGGGTGGACCGGGACGAAGTTGGTGGAGCCCAGGATCGGCTCGACCCACCGGGTACCGACCGGCTTGCAGGCGTCGTGGCCGGCAGAAATGGTCGAGACGTCGATGAAGGTGACGCCGGTGCGGGCCGCGGCGCGTTTGACGGCGCTGTTCAGTGTCGCCTGGATGTTGTCGAGGTAGGGAACGTCGCCGGAGGCGATCGGCATGATCGGGTAGCAGCCCGTCGTGGGCGGCAGGATCTGCAGGTACCCGGAGATCGCGACCCTCGCGTGAGGCGCCTTCGCCCTCACCTTGGTCAGGGTCGCCACCAGGTTCGGGTAGGTGCTGTTGTTGATGGTGTCGACGAACGAGTTGCCGTACATGTCCTTGCAGGGACTGCCCTGACCGGCGGTGCGTGCCGCGGCCGTCCCACACTTCTGGATCGTCCCGACGAAGACGCCGTTGTCGTTGCCGCCGATGGTCATCGTGACCAGCCGGGTCGTGCTGGAGAGCGCGTTGAGCTGTGGCGCCACGCCTGGGTACTGCGAGGTCGTGTAGTCCTTGGTCTCGGCGCCGCTGCAGGAGACGTCGGTGAGCTGATAGCCGCGGGCAGCGGCCAGATCGTGACCCCAGTTCAGCGACGACTGCGCGCACGCTGGCGGGGCGCCCGGTGCCGGCGGCACGATCCCGGCGCCAGCGCTGTAGCTGTCGCCCATGTTCACGTACCGCAGCGTGCCGGTGTTCGCGACGGCGACAGCTGGGGCGGCGGCCAGACCGAGGACGGCCAGCAGGGCGACCGCCGCGCGTGTCACGAATCGTCCGGGCAGATGCATCAGGGCGTCCCCTCGACCGGGCATACCCGTGAGGCATTCCTCCGGGCACTCGGGTGATCGCGGCGGGCCGCGGCGATGTTACGAAGACTCCCGCGACGGGCGGGTGGTTCATCCGGGCCTCGGACGTGCCTCGAACGGGGCGACGCGCCTCACGCGGGGACGGGCGTCCGCGCCCGCGCCCCAGCGACACTCAGGGGGTGAACGCTTCGGCGACGAGCGCGGTGTCTTCCGATCCACGGTAATAGGCGACCTTACCGTCACGGAACCGGAAGTAGTGGTGGAGATTCGTCGCCACGTCCTTGCCGGTGGCGGACACCGTGAATCCGTAGCGAAGGAAGACCATCACGTCCCCGTCGTCGTTCTCGGCGAAACTCAGTGGCGTGAATTCGTTCACCGGGCCGGTCTTGACGATACCCTCGAAGAAGCTCGGAAGTTCGTTCTTACCGTGCTTGACGCCGTGCCACGGCCCGATTTCCAGGGCGGAGTCAGCGGCCCAGTCGACATCGTCGGTACACCGGGCGAGGATTGCATCGACATCACCCTGCCCGAAGGCCGCGTAGATGTCCTTGACGGTTTCCGTGTTCTTTCCAGTGGCCATGATCCGCTCCTGGTGCGGCGAAGCAACCTCGGAGGGGCGGTAATGAATCTCCGCCGCGCCGGGTCATTCTATTCCACTCCGACAGTTCCCGTACACTGCCACGTCCAGCATTCCAACGAGCACTCGGAGTGAAGTGGCTCTTCTTCGGATCTGAACCGTCCATCCGCGGGCTCCACCGTTTCGCTGCGGATCAGGCGTCCCACCGCGGTGGGCATCAGCTAGCTGTGCTTGCCCAGCAGCCCGACGAAGAAGATCCGATCCCGGGAGAGCCCGACCTCCACCGGCCTCGGACGCTTCAAGGACGCAGGGCGGTTCCGCCCACGCCAGGGCTTCGTCCTACTCCGCGGGCAGCGCAGAGTTGCGCCGCGTCGATGCCGTCTTCGAGGTGGTCGTCGTCACGCGGCCAGACCCTTTTGGCTCTCCTGTGCGTCGGTCATTCGGTGCAATGGAGATGGGCCCCAGGGACCCTTCTTCCCCCGGAAGTGCCGACGAGATGGATACGACGCGGATTCGAGGGCACACTGAGTCATGCACTCGTCACGATGCGTCGTGATCCACAGAAGCCCGGAGGAGGCGCCGTGTCTCTCCAGCGCCGCACCGACACCTCAGGTCAGGTGACCGGACCCATCAGGCCCCGGAACCGGGCCGGGCACGTGCAGGGCAAGGGCCCGGGAGTCCAGGCCATGCGGCGGGACCTCCTGGACGGCGAGCAGATCTACGGAATCTTCGGCGACCGACGGGGCGCCACTCCCCTCGTCGGAATCACCAACCGCCGCGTTCTGCTGGTGGACGCGGCGTACGACGAGGACCGCGTGGCACTGACCTCGGTGCCATTACGGCAGATCACCAGTTGCTCCTACATCACCGCATCCGGCACGGCGATCACCGAGTCGACGGTGGTCGGGATCAAGGTGGGGCGCAACATGTTCGAGGTCAGCTGCAACTCCCCCGAGGAGGCGCAAGAAGTCCACGGCTTGATCATGTGGCATCTGATCGGCCTGTAGCCCGATCGCAGAGCCCACTCGAGCATCGGGCGCATTCCACTCAGCGTCGGCCTTTCCGATGCCGCTGCGGCACGATGGGCTGATGGGGAGCGCAGACAGCGGGTCGGTGCGCTTCCTGGACCTCGGCGCACTGATGGTCGAGGTCGACGGACACCTCCGCACTCCGGGTGGTCGCCGCCCGGCCGCCGCCCTGGCCGTCCTGCTGATCCACGCGAACCGCCCGGTGTCCGTCGACACCCTGAGCGATGCAATCTGGGACGATGGCCGACCGCGCGCGGTGTCGACGCTCGAGTCGCATCTGTGGCGCCTGCGCCAGGTGCTCGAGCCGGGCCGAGAACCCGGGGAACCGTGGTCGCTCCTCGTCACCGACCCCGGCGGCTACCGACTGAGTGTCGCGGTGGAGCAGGTGGACTCGTCGCGGTTCGCCGCTCTCGTCGAGGAGGCCGGGAGCCTGCTCGGGCGAGGGCAGCCCGACCGGGCGCTGCAGCGGTGTGAGTCGGCGCGCGCCCTGTGGCGAGGCCGCCCGCTCGCGCCGGTGGCCGACCAACCGTGGGCGGCGCCCACCGTGGCGCGACTGGAGGAGCTGCGCGCTCAGCTCGCGGAGCGACACGTCGACGCGCTGCTCGACCTGGGAGACCCTCAGCGGGCTCTGCTCGAGCTCGAGCCGGCGCTCGGCGAGCATCCGCTGCGCGAGCACCTGTGGGCGCGGCGCATGCTCGCGGCATTCCGCGCCGGACGCGTCGACGACGCCCTCGCCACCTACCACCGGGCCCGGTCGCTGCTCGTCGCCGAGCTCGGCACCGAGCCCACCGACGAGCTCCGCGACCTGCACCGCCGCATGCTCGCGGACGACCCGTCGCTGCGATCGGTGACGGCCGCCGGACCCACGAATCGGAGCGCACCGGAGCTCGACCTGCCGCGGTGGTCGAGCCGGCTGGTCGGGCGGGACCGCGAGCTCGAGCGGTTGACGTCGCTCGTCGGCCGATCGTCGCTGGTGACGGTCCACGGCCCGGCCGGAGTGGGGAAGACGCGGCTGGCGGTCGAGGCTGCCCACCGGGTCGCCGACGCCTTCGCAGACGGCGTGTGGTTCGTCGACCTCGTCGGGGCCCGCGACGGCGACCAGGTCCTCGACGCGATCACCACGGCGCTGTCGCTGGCGGCGCCGGCCACCGGTTCGCCGTCGGACGCACTGCACGCGTTCCTGCGTGATCGGCGCGGCCTGCTGCTGCTCGACGACTGCGAGCACGTCCTGACCGCGGTGGCTTCCCTCGTCGAACCGCTGGTCCGCGACGCCCCGGGCCTCGGGCTGGTGGTCACCAGCCGCGAGCGGCTCGACCTCGAGGACGAGACCGCTATGGAGCTGCCGCCCCTGGTGGTCCCCGACGAGGACGACGCCGGCGGCTCCGCGCTCGATCTGTTCCTGGACCGCTGGGAGGCCGTGACCGGGCCGACGGACCCGGACGATCTCGACGAGGCCCGCCGGGTCTGCCGGGCGGTTGAGGGCGTGCCCCTCGCCCTCGAGCTCGCGGCGGCCCGCGCCGCGACCTTCACCCTCGCCGAGATCGCCGAGCAGACCGAACAGGACCCGGGCACCCTCTCCGCCCTCGGGCGCCACCGGCACGGAGCCCGACCCGGCGTGTACGCCGCGGTGGAGCGCAGCCACCGGTTGCTCGACGACGACGCGCGGCTCCTGCACCGTCGTCTCGCGGTGCTGCCGGGACCGTTCACCGTCGCGGCCGCGGCCGCGGCCGCCGGGATCGCGCCCGTCGTCGCCGCCGACCTGCTGGCCGACCTGACCCACCGTTCGATGGTCGTCGCCCGCGGCCCGGCGGGCCCGGGCCGCCCGTCGAGGTTCTCGCAGCTGACCATCGTGCGAGCCCATGCCGCCCGGGCACTGGACGACGCCGGGGAGAAGGCCGCGGCCCAGGATCGACGGGACGCCTGGATCGAACGCCTGGCCACCGAGGGCCGGCCTCGCCTGGGGACGCCCGAGGAGCTCGCCCGCTCGCGGGCACTCGCCGACGACGCCGCAGCGCTGCGCAGCGCGCTGCAGCACACCCTGATCGAGGACCCGTCACCACGCGGCCCGGAGATCATCGCCGGCCTGGGGGCGCTGTTCTGGTTCCAGCACGACGCGACGCTCGAGGGCACGCGGTGGGTCGAGATCGCCCACACGCTGTGCGCCACCGACCCGGACGACGTCGCGCCGGTCACGGCGTTGCGGGTGTCGATCGGCTCGGCGACGGCGCAGGCGTTCGCGGGACGTCTCGACCTCGCCGCACCGCTGTGCGACGGCGCGCTCCGGGACGTCGCGAGGGTTCGTCTCGACCCCGACCAGGAGCTGCTGAGCGGTGACGCCCTCGTCGTGCTGTCGACGTCCCTCGGTTTCGCGGGCGAGCCGGAGCGGGCCGCCGTTGCCCTCGGTGCCGCCGCCGACATCGTGCGGCGCACCTCGGACCCCACGCTCACGCTGGTCCACCGCGTCCGCACCCGCATGGCCGAGCTGGGCCGCAGCGCTCCGGGTGAGGTCCTCGCCGCCCTCGCGGAGGTCTATCGCGAGGCGTCGTCCGTCGACAACTGGTTCGGCGCCTGGCTGGCGAGCGCGATCGCGCACATGGCCGCGCTGGCCATCGAGGACGCGCACACGGCCCTGCAGTGGTCGGACGCCTGCCTGGCCGTCGTCGACCGCACCGGCCGTCGCCAGGCCCCGCTGCAGCTGGAACTGCGGGCCAACACCCTGGCCCAGCTGGGGCGCTACCCCGAGGCACTGCGCGTCTACGGGGCCGCGATGGCACAGAACGACCGCGCCGGCCTGCCCTGGCCCACCGCCGTCGGCACCGATGTCCTCCTCGAGCGCACCCGTGCCGCGGTCCCGTCGCACTCGGCGGAACGCATCGGGCGCGGCGTCGCCCGGCTCACGGTCGCGGACTTCCGGACGCCCGCGGTCGCCGACGGCCGGTGGGAACGACCGGAGCACGCCTGAGGACCGTCGGCGCCGTCTTGGAGCCGACCTGGCGCGCCGTTGGAGGCCCCCGGGACATCGTCGTCCCGACGCGGACCCCGCCCCTGGGGACCGCTCTCGACGGAAGGACATCCGATGCCCGTCTACCAGGTCGTGACCAGCGGAGTGGAGCTCACCGAGGAGCAGCGGGACGCGCTCGCCACCCGGTTCACCGATACCCACCACGAGGTCACCGGCGCACCCGACCCCTTCGTCCGGATCGTGTTCCAGCCGCTGCCGCTGGGCCTGATGTACACCGCAGGCCGCGTCGAGCCGTCGCTCATCCTGAGCGCCGGGTGCCGCGGAGGCCGATCCGAGCAGACCCGCCACGAGCTGATGACCAAGCTCTACGAGGTCATCCAGGACGTCGTCGGCCTACCGGCGGACCAGGTCGTCGTGGTCGTGAGCGACACCCCCTCCAGCTGGATCATCGAGGCCGGCATGGTGCTGCCCGAGCCGACCCACGACGCCGAGGCGCTGTGGATGAAGAAGCTCGACGAGATGTTCCCCGGCAAGTACCAGCAGTACGTCTGACCGAGGGCATCGACGTCGGCGACCGGAGCTCAGGCGGTCCCGCCATCGGCCTCGAGGATCTCGCTGACGAACTCCGGGCTCTGGTGCAGGGCAAGGCTCTCGTACCGTCCGCCGCCGAGGGTGCGGAACGTGTGCGGGGTGTCGGGCGGGATCACCAGGGTCTGGCCGGCGACGGCGACGAACCGCTCCGAGCCGAGGGTGAACATCGCCCGGCCCTGCCGGATCAGGATGATCTCGGGATACGGGTGCTGGTGCAGGGGCGGTCCGACGTCCACGCGGGTCGTGCTCAGGTGGATGTAGGAGACCTCGACGCCGTAGGCGCTGCCCTCGAGTGTCGTCGACCAGTGCGGGGAGTCGCCGGCACCGCCGGGAGCGGTGATGACGTGCGGCTCCGGAGCGTTCGTCGGTGCGGCCACGGCGGCTACCTCGTCTCGGCGCGGATCAGACCTCGGTGGCGGCGAGGCCGTGGTCGAGGCGGATCGGGGCGAGGGACGAGGGCGACATGAACGCGGTGTTCACCGTGATCACCCCGTCGACCACGACGAACGTGTTCGTCCCGACCAGATCGGGTCCGTCGTCGCGGGTGGCTCGCCATGAGACGAACACGACCTCACCCAGCTCGAACACCTCCATCGCGGGGTCCAGACCCGCCGCGGCGTCCAACGTCGCGGCGTGGACTGCACGGATGTAGTCGTGCCCGCGACCGATCCGGTCCGAGTCGGCGAGCACGGCATCCGCGGCGTACCCGGCCACGATCGCGTCGAGATCGCGATCGCGGACCGCGGCCACGTGCTCGTCGAAGACCCGCCTGACGCTCCTGGTCATCTCGCGTGCCCCTCTCTCTCGTCCGATCCCGAGGCTAGGGTCATCGCTCATTCGACGGAAACGATGACTATTGATGATCGACATCGATGTCATCGATGGCGCCGAGGAGCGGGTCATGCGGTTGACCGGGGTCGATCTCAATCTGCTGGTGGCGTTCGACGCGCTGATGTCCGAGCGCAGCGTGAGCCGAGCCGCCGATCGGCTGTCGATCGGCCAGCCCGCGATGAGCGCGACGCTCGGGCGCCTGCGGCGCGTCTTCGACGACCCGCTGCTCGTCCGGCAGGGCCGCGGACTCGTGCCCACGCCGTTGGCGGAATCGCTGGCCGAGCCGATCCACGAGATCCTCTCGAGGATCGACGAGACGCTGTCGACCGCCCGCTCGGGATTCGACCCGACCACCGATCGCCGGAGCTTTTCGGTGATGACCAGCGACTACGTCACGCTGGTGTTCCTGCGGCACCTGCTGACCCAGCTCGACGAGGAGGCGCCCCACATCCGGGTGCGCGTCCGGCCGGTCACCGCCGACTTCCGCGAACAGCTGCGCCGCAATCTGACCGACCTGATCATCGTCCCGGACGACGTCCTCGGTGACGGCCACGAGTTCCCCACCCGACCGCTGTTCAGCGATCGGTTCCTGTGCGCGGTGCATCGGGACAACCCGGACATCGGCGGGACGATCACCGTGGAGCAGTTCAGCGAACAGCCGTACCTGGCGTACAACGTCGGGCCCCTGCCGTCCCTGATCGAGCAGCAGCTCGACGCAGCCGGGATCACCCGCAACCTCGAAATCTCCACCGAGGCCTTCGTGCTGGCCCCCCACATCCTGCGCGGAACCCGACTGCTCACCGTCCTGCACCGACGTCTCGCCGAGGCGATGCCGGAGGACCTCGGCGTCCGGCTCCTCGAGCCCCCGATGCCGCTGAAGGGCGTCACCGAGGTCATGGCCTGGGCGCCGCGCCACGAGCACGATCCCGCCCACGCCTGGTTCCGGGAACAGCTCCTCCGACTCGCCGGACGGCTGTGAAGGCGTCTCGGCCACGGCCCCTCTCCGACCGCTCGCACGGCGCGGCGGCCATGCAGGTACAGGGAACCGGAAGCCTGTGCCTCGCCCGTCGCCGGCACGGGCCCCGAGATCGGTCGCCCCGCACCCGTTCGCAGAGGGCTCCGTGGTGGGAGACGTCGCGCGGGTCGGCGCCCGGGCCGTTGCGGCGACCACTGAGTCCCGGTGATCATGCGATCCCCGTGAGGATGACGCTGAGCCAATCTTCGGGTTTCGGGTTTCGGATATTCATAACGCTGGGCGGATACATCGTAAGACCCAAACCCCGTCGATCCGTCACGATCAGCACATCGGCACCACCCGCCCGTCCCCGACGAATGTGCCGTACAACCAGCTGATCATTTCCACACGATTTCCTGCATGGTCAGCGACACGACACGGCGCGGTTCTCGACTTCCTTGCCGATCGCAATCCCGGATGCGACCCTCGATCCGGCCCGGGTCGAGCGCTTTCAGATACGTATCTGGGCGAGCTTCTGACCAGCGGCAGAATTCTGGGTCGAGGGGGTTCGGTTGCCGGCCATTTCATCGGGCTCATCACGCCGCCGGTCGCTCTGGCTCATCAACGGGGCGGTCCTCCTGATTGTCGTCGTACTGGCCGGAGGTACCGCCTACCTGCTGACGGCGGGGTCACGGAACTCGACCGCGAACCTCCGCACGACAGTTCTCGGTCACGGTCCGGTATCGCGAACGGTCACGGCCACCGGCAGCGTGACGAGTGGGACGAGTTCGACGTTGGATTTCGACACGGCCGGGAAAATCGCGAAGGTCGACGTCGGGCTCGGCGACCACGTCACGAAGGGGCAGGTCCTGGCCGAGCTCGACGACGAGTCCGCGAGCGCGAACCTGAATGCCGCCGAGGCCCAGATCCGCGCCGCCGAGGCCCAGCGGACCTCGGCCCAGGCATCGCTCGACGCCGCCTATGCCGCCCAGGCCCAGGCCCAGCGCAGCTCCGCCACTCCGACCCCCACCCCGACCCCCACCAAGACGCCGGCACCGGCGGCTCCCACGAGTGCTGCGCTCCCGGTCGCTGCCGCCCCGGTGAGTGCCGCGGCACCCACGGGCACCACAACGAGGGCGGCCGGCACCAGCGCCGCGGCCCCGACCACGGCAGCGGGCACCACCGGCGCCACGACACCGCAGCAGCTCGCCGCGAACATCGACTCGGCCCGGGCGCAGGTCCGGTCGGCGCAGGCGACGCTCGCCCAGGACAGGGCGACCCAGGTCCAGGATCAGCAGGCGCTCGACGACCTCCAGCTGATCGCACCCCAGGACGGGACCGTGACCAGCCTGGACGCCCAGGTCGGTCAGATGGTCGGCGCGCAGGGCACCGTCATCAGCTCCACCGCGGCCGGCAACCCGACCGGAGGCACGCTGCCGAGCGGGAGCGCGACCTCCAACGGCGGCACCGGCGCCGGCTCCAGCACCAGCGGGACGAGCACCCAGACCGGCACCGGCGGCACGTCGGGCGCCGCCTCGTCGCAGGGGAACACCGTCACGTCGGGCGCCTCGGCCCCGGCGGTGATGACCGTCGTCGATCTCAACGGCCTGCAGGTCAGGGCCAACGTCCCGGAGCTCAACATCGGGTCGGTCGCCAGCGGGCAGCACGCCGACGTCGCCGTCAACGCGCTGCCCGGACAGACCCTGCCGGGCATCGTCGTCACCGTTGACGCGCTCCCGGGGTCGGGCACCTCGGTCCAGTACGGCACGTCGGTGTCGCTACCCCAGACGCCACCCGGCCTGCGGGCGGGGATGTCGGCCAATGTCACGATCACCACCCAGTCGGTGCCGAACGCGGCCTTCCTGCCCTCGGTGGCCGTCCGGAGCTCCGGCCCGGGCGCCGCGACGGGCACGGTCACGGTGCTCACGGGCCCCGACCAGCACACCGAGAACCGGACGGTCGGGCTCGGCCTGAGCTCCAACACCGTCACCCAGATCACCTCCGGCCTCGCTCCCACCGACCGGGTGGTCCTGCCCTCGGCGACCGCGGCCCCGGCCGGACCCGGCGGCGGTGGTGGCGGCGGGGCCGGCGGTGGCGGTGGTGCCGGAGGTGGCGGCGGCGGAGGCGGCGTCCGATGACCGGCCCCGGGCCGAGGCCCGAGCCCCCGGTGATCGACGTGCGGGCCCTGACCAAGGTCTACGGCGAGGGTGAGTACGCCGTTCGCGCCCTGCGCGGCGTGGACCTGGTCGTCGCGCGCGGCGAGTACGTCGCGGTGGTCGGTCAGTCCGGGTCGGGCAAGTCCACGCTGCTCAACGTCCTGGGCTGCCTGGACACGCCCACGTCCGGCCGGTTCCGGCTGGAGGGCATGAACGTCGCCGACCTGAGCGACCGCCAGCAGTCGGTCCTGCGCAACCGGCAGATCGGGTTCGTGTTCCAGTCCTTCAACCTGATCCCGCGGACGACGGCCCTCGCCAACGTCGAGCTCCCGCTGATCTACGCCGGGGTGGGACGGCGGGTGCGGCGCGCGCGGGCGCGCGCGGCACTGACCCTGGTCGGCCTGGAGGACCGACAGAGCCATCGACCCAACGAGCTCTCCGGCGGTCAGCAGCAGCGGGTGGCCGTCGCACGGGCGCTCGTGGCATCCCCGGCCCTGCTGCTGGCCGACGAGCCCACCGGGAACCTCGACTCGGAGTCGACGGCGGAGCTGCTGGATCTGTTCGACGGCCTGCACGCCGCGGGCCGCACGATCGTCCTGATCACGCACGACAGTCAGGTCGCCGCACGGGCCGACCGGGTCGTGACGGTCACCGACGGACGGCTGACGGACCCGTCCCGGCCGGTGATGGCCGGCGAGCCCCGGGCATGAGCGTCCTGGAGAGTGTCCGCTTCGCCGTGCGGGCGCTCGTGACCAACCGGCTGCGGTCGCTGCTGACGATGCTCGGGATCGCGATCGGCATCGGCGCGGTGATCCTGCTGACGGCGCTCGGCAACGGTGCCCAGGCCTTCATCAGCAACCAGATCACCGGCCTCGGCGGCAACAGCATCACGGTGCTGCCCCGCCAACCACCACGGAACACCGGCCTCTCGGGACGCCCGCTGGACGCCGCCGACCTGGAGGCCCTCTCCGACCGGCAGGGCACCCCGGACATCGCCACGGTCTCGCCGGTCGTGACCACCGCCCCGACGACGACCGCGGGCGCGAACTCGTCGAGCGCGACCCTGCTGGGCGCCGAACCCGCCTACTTCGCCGCGACCAACGCGAAGATCGCGACGGGAGCACCGTTCACCCAGCAGGACGTCGACCAGGCCGCGAAGGTCGTCGTGCTCGGCCAACAGGTCGTCACCGACCTCTACGGCCTGGGCGCCGACGCCCTCGGCCGGCAGGTGCAGTTCGACGGGGTGCCCTTCACGGTGGTCGGCACGCTGGTGTCGTCGGGTCAGGGCGGCCCCGGCGGGGCCGTGGACTCGAGCGCGATCGCCCCCCTGACGACGGTGCAGTCCTCGCTGACCGGCTACGGCAACTTCTCGCGCCTGGTGGTCCAGTCGACCTCGGCCGCGACGCAGACCGGGGCGACCGCCGAGATCGAGAACATCCTCGATCGCCTGCACGGCGTCACCAACCCGAACGACCGCGACTACCAGGTGTCGAGCTCGGCGCAGCTCGCCTCGGTGATCAGCTCGACCCTTTCCACGTTCACGCTGCTGCTCGGTGCGATCGGTGGCATCTCGCTGCTGGTCGGCGGGATCGGGATCACCAACATCATGCTCGTCTCGGTGACCGAGCGGACCCGCGAGATCGGTATCCGGAAAGCGGTCGGAGCACCGCCGTCGGCGATCCTCGCCCAGTTCCTCATCGAGGCGGTGATCCTCAGCCTGCTCGGCGGCATCGTCGGTGTGCTGGTCGGGCTGTCGAGCCTGTTCATCCACATCGGCGGGTTCACCCCGATCGTGCTGCCCGTCGCCGTCGTCGCGGCGATCGTCATCTCCGGGGCGATCGGCGTCTTCTTCGGCGCCTTCCCCGCGCGGCGGGCGGCCCACCTGCCGCCCATCGAAGCGCTCCGTCGGGAGTGATCCCCATGAGCTCCCTCGGTCCCGACGACCCGCCCCGCAGACGGAGGCACCCATGAACACACCACCGCATCCGGGCCACGAGGGCGCCGGGAACAGGCCGTACGACGACGAGGCCGACACCGACGGGCTGCCGGCCGCGACGAGCGGCGAACCGGCCGGCTCCGCGCGGGCCCCCGTCCGGGTCTCCGACGAACGACGAGCCGACGCCGTCGCCACCCTCGACGAGCCGCTCGACTCCGGGGACCTCGTCGCCCGCGTCCATCGCCCCGGCCTGGCCCGCTCGACCCGCCTCCTGCTGACGGTGCTGGCGGTCGTCGCACTTCTCGCGCTCGGCACCTGGATCGGCCGGGCGACCGTGCGCCGCACCGGCCCCGGCTCGATGCCCGACGTCGTCGGCACCGTCGAGTCGGCGACCGGCGGCGCCAACGGACAGATCACCGTGCGGGCACCGGACGGCACGATGACGGTGTTCATCACGACCTCCGGCACGAAGGTGGCGGTTGCGAGTCCCGGCGGGATCGGCGGTGTAGAGCCGGGCCAGAACGTCACCGTCAGCAGCCAGCAGGACCGGCTGGGCGGCACCGAAGCCACGCTCGTCCAACTACGGACGCCCTGACAGGAGGTCGGACCGCAACGAGCCGGAGATGGCGCTGTGCCCGCAGGGTGTCCTTCGGCCGAGGATGCTGCACGGCGCCCTGCACACGACCGGGGGGACCGAGGGAGCCCGGGATGCCCGCACCCACCGCACCGCGCCGATCACCGACGAGCCGACGGGACCGGGGCGATCGGAACCCCGGCGTACTCCGCGCCGTCCCTCCCGACGATGCCGGTGCACCGACTCCAGCGCACCACCCCGTCGGCTCCGCCCTGACGCTGCGTGGGCAGGACGCGATGAGTGCGACTGCTCCGCTGGCGGCGGTGGCAGCCTCGGCGGGGGCGGTCGCGGAGGCCGCGGCCGGGCTGCTGCTCAGTGCGGCGGGTCTGGCCGCCGACACCCTCGTCGCCGTGCTCTCGCCGACGGAGGTCGCCGCCGAGGTGATGACCCGTGCTGCGGACTCCTATCGCGGCAGTGACCGCGACCGGTCGACCGCAGCCGGTCCTCGACCTGGTCCCGGTTCCTGACCGTCGGGGCCGAGGCCGCGCCCCGGCGCCGCGCCGGTCGTCGAGCCCGCACGTTCGGCGCAGGTCAGCTCGTGGACAGGCGCTGGAGCCGTGGGCGACCGTGGGTCATGCCTGAGGCGGTCCTCCCGATCCGACCCTGACCGACGCCCGCGCCCCGCTCAGGTGGTCCCGCCTGCCGCGCTGAACCCGGACACCGAGGAAGGCTGGCTGATCGACGATGGAGACCCGCCCCACCTACTCCGACGGCCGCCCGCTGATCGCTGCCGATCAGCACCTGGCCGAGCGCGACCACACGATGCGCCGTCTGATCGAACGCCTCGGGCCCGTGAGCCTCGAGATCGACGACGCGGCCGGGGACCGATTCGCGGCGCTGATCCTGGCCATCGTCAGCCAACAGCTCTCGACCCGGGTCGCGCGCGCCATCTACGGGCGACTTCTCGACCAGTTCGACGGCCGGGTACCCACGGCCGCCCAGCTCCTCGCCGCCGACCCGGACCCGCTGCGCGAAGCGGCGGGCCTGTCCCACGCGAAGAGCCGCGCCCTGAGCTCGCTGGCCGAGCATGTCGAGGCCGGGAAGCTCGATCTCTCCGCTCTGCCCGAGATGCCCGACGACGATGTGCGGGCTGCGCTCACCGCGGTGACCGGGATCGGCGCGTGGACGACGGACATGTTCCTCATCTTCAACCTGCACCGGTCCGACGTCCTCGCCGCCGGCGACCTCGGAATCCGCAAAGCCGTGCAGCGCGAGTACGACCTCGGCGACCTCCCGGACACGCCCACGACGACCCGTCTGGCCGAACCGTGGCGGCCCCATCGCACCCGCGCCTGCCTCTACCTGTGGCGAAGCCTGGAGACCTGACCAGCAGGGCGTCGGGAGAACAACGCCTGCCCCACCAACTCACGTCGGCGCCGCCGCTCGACGTCGTGGCCGGCCGAGGGGGAAGCTCGGCGTCTGACCCGTCACCGATGCTGATCGGAGCGAGCATGGACGTCGAGATCGTGGGGCGGATGCTGTCGACGCTGCCCGCGGACGACGATCATCCCTATCGCACCGGACCGTGGCGACCGCAGACCACCGAGTGGCGGGCCGACGATCTCCGTGTCGTCCAGGGCGAGATCCCCACCGACCTCGACGGCGTGTACCTGCGCAACACCGAGAACCCGCTGCATCCCGCGGTGCGGAACTACCACCCCTTCGACGGCGACGGCATGGTCCACGTCGTCGGGTTCCGGGACGGAAGCGCGTTCTACCGCAACCGGTTCGTCCGCACCGACGGGCTGCTGGCCGAGGCCGACGCGGGCGGCGCCCAGTGGGCCGGGGTGTCCGAGATGCCGTCGTGGTCCCCGCGTGAGGACGGCTGGGGCGCCCGCGAGCGGATGAAGGACGCGTCGAGCACCGACATCGTGGTGCACCGCGGAACCGCACTGACCAGCTTCTACCTGTGCGGGGACCTATACCGGGTCGACCCGTTCACCGCCGAGACCCGCGGCAAGGAGACCTGGGGCGGCGGGTTCCCCCTGGACTGGGGCGTGTCCGCGCACCCCAAGGCGGACGAGCGCACCGGGGAGCTGCTGTTCTTCAACTACGGGAAGCAGGCGCCCTACATGCACTACGGCGTCGTCGACGCCGACAATGCCCTGTCGCACTACATCGACGTGCCACTGCCCGGCCCGCGACTGCCGCACGACATGGCGTTCACCGAGAACTACGCGATCCTCAACGACTTCCCGCTGTTCTGGGACCCGTCGTTGCTCGGCCAGGGCGTCCACGCTCCGCGATGGCACCGGGACGTGCCCTCGCGCTTCGCGGTCATCCCCCGCCGCGGCCGCACCGAGGACATCCGCTGGTTCGAGGCGGAGTCGACCTTCGTCCTGCACTTCACCAACGCCTACGAGGACGGCGACGAGATCGTCCTCGACGGCTTCTTCCAGGGCGACCCCGAGCCTCAGGACAACGGGATGGGCACCAAGTGGCAGCGGGCGTTCCGCTACCTCGCCCTGGACCGCATGCAGACCCGCCTGCACCGGTGGCGCCTGAACCTGACGAACGGCCAGGTCCGCGAGGAACAGCTCACCGACTCGATCACCGAGTTCGGCATGATCAACGGCGCGCGGGCCGGTCAGCCCTACCGCTACGCGTGGGCCGCCACCGGCGAACCCGGATGGTTCCTGTTCGACGGCCTGGTGCGCCACGACCTGCACACCGGCGCCGAGGAGCGGCTGCGCTTCGGCGACGGGATCTACGGCAGCGAGACCGCGATGGCACCCCGGGTCGGGAGTACCGGCGAGGACGACGGCTACCTGGTCACGCTGGTCACCGACATGAACGCCGACGCGTCGTTCTGCCTGGTCCTCGACGCCGCCCGCGTCGCCGACGGGCCGGTGTGCACGCTCGAGCTCCCCGAGCGGATCTCCAGCGGAACCCACTCCACCTGGGCCGACGGGCGGGAGCTGCGCCGGTGGCACACCGCCGACACCGCTGCCGCCGCGATCGGTCTCTAGACCGGTTGCCCGCGCACATACCTCCGCGTGCCGACCCGACGTGGCTGATGAGTCCCTTGACCGCGCCGACGCCGCCAAGCACGGTGTGACGACCGTCATAGTATTCGAGGTTTGCGATGACCGAGACCATCCGGGAAGGCGCCGCCCGCGACGACGTGCAGGCGCGAAACCGCCAATTCATGGACGCCTTCGCCGCCGGCGACGCGGCCCGCGTGGCGTCGCTCTACACGGAGGACGCGGTGGTCCTCCCGCCGGACGCGCCCATGATCACGGGTCGGGCCCACGTCGAGGAGTTCTGGCGCGGTCTGATGAACGCGGGAGTTCGGGAGGTCGGCCTCGAGACCCTGCGGCTCGACGGTTCCGCCGAGCTGCTGCACGAGATCGGCCGCGCGACCATCACGGTGCGGCCGGCGGACGGCGAGACGATGACGCAGCTGGCGAAGTACGTCGTCGTGTGGGAGCGCAAGCCTGCGGGAGAGTGGCAACTGGCCGTCGACATCTGGAACGCGCAGCCCACGTGACCGCTCGACCGGGCCAGTACGGGGCACCTTCACCCCACCGAGGATCGTTCAGTCCGGGCCTCACCTCGGGGCGAGCGGGGCGACTCCTGCCGGCAGTACCATCCCGGCCGTGCCTCACGACCTGGTCCTCAAGGCGATGAACGGTGTCCACCGCGTGCTCGTGGGCGCCACCGGCGGCAGGGTCGGCTGGGAGTTCGGCGGGATGCCCGCCCTCGAGCTGACGACCATCGGACGCAAATCAGGTCAGAAGCGCTCCGTGATGCTCACGGTGCCGTTGGTCGAGGGCGAGACGTACGTCGTCGTCGCCTCTCGCGGCGGCGACGACATCCATCCGGCCTGGTTCCTCAACCTCCGGGCGAACCCCGACGTCGAGGTGTCCCTCAAGGGCGGGCCTACCGAGAAGTGGCGGGCCACCGTCGCCTCGCCGGAGGAGCGCGCACGGATGTGGCCCCTCATCGCGGACAAGTACTCCAACTACCGCGGCTATCAGGAGCGCACCCGGCGCGAGATTCCGCTGGTCCTGTTGACGCGCGCCTGAGCGCGGACGACGGCCCGCCTGCCGTCACTCGACGCCGCTGCGCAGCGGCTCGGGAGCCGGTTCGGGCCCCGGCAACCGGTCGCATTCGGCGGCGATCTACGCGACGGCGTGGGGAGCGCGGTCGCGAACATGTCGCGCACCCTTCCGCCAACGTCCAGTGCCGCTGGGAACACCCACCGGAACCGCAGGCGATCATCATCGCGCGAGGGGCTCGGCCACGCGTCCGGGTAGCCGATCGAACCCAGGGACATCCCTGCGATCTACGAGCCCCCGTCCGCGGCGGCCCGCGCCCGCGCCCGTTCCCGCTGTTCCTCGAACCGCACGGCCTGGGCGTCGATCCGGCCGAGGAACGTGGCGAGCTCGGTACGGGCCTGCTCGCCCTCGGCGTCGAGGCCCTCGAGCTCGAAGACCTTCCAGTGCCGCAGCAGGGGCCACACCACCTCGTCGTGGTGGACACGCAGGTCATAGATTCCGGTGTGGGCGATCTGGACCGCCTTGCGGGTGAAGCCCGGGATGATCACGCCCGGCATCGCGAACCCGACGACCTCGTCGGTGATGGCCCGCAGGGTCGCGGTCGGCGCGATCTCGAGGGCCGCGCTCGTCAGGTTCCGGTAGAAGACCATGTGCAGGTTCTCGTCCGTGGAGACCCGGGTGAGCAGCTTCTCGGCGACGGGATCCCCCGCGAACCGGCCGGTGTTGCGGTGCGACACCCGGGTGGCGAGCTCCTGGAAGGAGACGTAGGCGAGCACGTGCAGGATCGGCTTCTCCGCCGAGTCGAACCCGGACTGCATCACCTTCATCCGCGCCTGTTCCAGCTCGTCCGGGTCGACGCCGCGCGTCACGAGCAGGTAGTCACGGATGCAGTAGGCGTGTCGTGCCTCCTCGGCGGTCCACCGGTGCACCCACGTCCCCCAGGCCCCTTCCCGGCCGAAGGCCCGCTCGATCTCCCGGTGGTAGCTGGGCAGGTTGTCCTCGGTGAGCAGGTTGACCTCGAGCGCCGTGCGGGCCGCCGGCGACAGGGCAGACTGCTCGGGGTCCCAGGCCTGCCCGCCGAGGTCGGCGAAGTCGCGGCCGAGACTCCACGGGATGTACTCGTGGGGCATCCAGTCCTTCGCGGCCCCGAGGTGCCGGTCGAGGTTCTCGGCGACCACGGGCTCGAGGTCGAGGAGCAGGCGGGTGCTGTCCAGGATCGTCATCGTTGCCTCGGTTCTGCCGAAGACCGGATCGGGGCTCGAGCGTAAGGCCCCGCAGGCCCGCAAGATGATCGTCGCGACGATGGTCGGACGCCGGGTGGCGGATTGGTCGCCCGGATCCCGAACGGACAGGGGTGGCCGGCACGAACGTCGACCGTGGGTGGTGAGCTCCCCGAGCGGGGAAGACGCGCGCTGCGGGTGGCGTCGCTGAACATCGCTGCCGGCCGCGGGCCTGACGGGCGGGCGGACCCGCACCGGTTGTGGTCGGCCCTGCAGGAGTTGGACGCCGACGTGCTGGCCCTGCAGGAGGTGGACCGCGGCCAGGAACGCTCCGGCCGGATCGACCAGGCCGAGCTGGCCGCCGCCGTCGTCGGGGTGACGGGACCCGAGCACGTGCGGTTCGAGGCGACCGTGGGTCGTCTCCCGGCCGCTCGTCGAGGACGCGACACCGGGCCGACGCGCCACCGCGAGCCCGCGGCCATGAGCACCGCGACCTCAGTCAGCAGCCCCGGCTACGGCATCGCGCTGGTCAGCCGGGTCCCCGTCCGCCGGTGGCGGCGCGTGGAGCTACCCGGGTTCCCGGCGCGGCCGTGGCGCAGCGAACCCCGCGTCGCCCTGGCCGCGGTGCTCGCCGAACCCGCCCCGGTCCGCACCATCGTCACCACCCACCTGTCGGTCGTGCCCGCGCTCAACGCGATACAGGCCCGTCGTCTTGCCGCCGCCCTCTCCGACCTGCCCGGGCCGGTGATCCTGCTCGGCGACCTCAACCTGCCGGCCGCGATCCCCGCTCGGCTGCTGCCGGCCTGGCGGCCCCTGGGGCGGGGCTCGACCTACCCCCGACCGCGTCCCCGACTCCGGTTGGACCAGGCCCTGCTCCGCGACCCCGGCCGCGCCGGGCCACCGGCGGACTGGACCGCCGGCGTCGTGCCCACCGGGATCTCCGACCACTGCGCGGTGACCGTCGACCTCGCCTGAACGACCCAACGGAGCCATCGGCTCGCGCTGCTCCCGTGGGGGACACTGCGCTGACCCCTTCTCCGGGCGCGCCGTACAGGAGAGTCGATGGACCACGACGTCAACGTCTTCGATCCGTCGGTGTTCGCGCGCGGCATCCCCCACGAGGCACTGCGGCGGTTGCGTGACGAGGCCCCGGTCGCGTGGCAGGACGAGCACGCGATCGGCGACTGGTCCGCCGGGCCCGGCTTCTGGGCGGTCACCCGCTACGACGACGTGCACTCCGTGCTGCGCAGTCCCGAGCTGTTCAGCTCCTGGCTGGGCGCGACGCAGATCCGTGACCCCGAGCCGGAGGACCTGCCCTTCATCCGCCGGATGATCCTCAACATGGACCCGCCGGAGCACCAGCGGCTGCGCCGCCTCGTGACCGGCGCCTTCACCCGCCGTCGTCTCGACCGCTTCTCCGACGACGTCGCCGCGCGGGCCCGCGGCCTGCTCACCGAGGTGGCCGGGGACAAGAGTTGCGACCTGCCGGTCCAGGTCACCGACGCGTTCCCGCTCGCGAATCTCGCCGAGCTGATGGGCGTCCCGGAGTCCGACCGGCACCTGCTGCTGACCTGGACCAACCGGGTCATCGGCTACCAGGATCCTGAGCATGCCGAGGTGGTCCGCGACGAGCGCGGGCGCCCGGTCAACCCACGCTCGCCCGCCATGCTCGCCGAGATGTTCGCCTACGCCGGCGAGCTCGCCGACCACAAGCGCCGCCACCCCGTCGACGACGTCATGACGGCCTTGGTGCAGGCCCGCATCGACGGGGAGTCCCTCGACGACGCCGAGCTGCAGATGTTCTTCTTCCTCCTCACGATCGCCGGCAACGACACCGTGCGCTCCGCCCTCCCCGGCGGGGTGCTGGCGCTGGTGGAGCACCCCGAGCAGTACGCGCGCCTGCGTGAGGACCGGGACGCGCTCCCGCGCGCGATCGAGGAGATGCTGCGCCTGCACCCGCCGGTGCTGACCTTCCGACGGACCGCCACCCGCGACACCACCCTGGGCGGAGCGGACATCGCAGCGGGCGACAAGGTCGTCGTGTACCACGTCTCGGCGCACCACGACGAGCGCCACTTCGACGACCCGTTCCGCTTCGACGTCGACCGCGACCCGTGCGATCACCTCGCCTTCGGGCAGGGCCCCCACCTCTGCCTCGGCGCGCACTTCGCGCGGCTGCAGATGCGGGCGTTCTTCACCGCCTTCCTCGACGTGCTCCCATCGGTCGAGCTCGACGGCGACCCGCGCCGCCTGACGTCGAACTTCATCAACGGCCTGACGCACCTGCCGCTGCGCTGGTGAGAAGGAGGACGAGACCATGCCGTTCTACCGTCGGGTGGGCGAGATCCCGCACAAGCGGCACACCCAGCACCGCAGCCCCGCGGGCGACCTGTACTCCGAGGAGCTCATGGGCGAGGAGGGCTTCAGCTCGGACTCCTCGCTGCTCTACCACGTCGCGATCCCCTCGGCGGTCGTCGACGCGACCCCGTGGGACCCGGGCGAGCTCGGCACGACGATGAACCAGCCGCTGCTGCCCCGGCACCTCGCGCTGCACACCCTGTTCGAAGGCCAGGAGTGGAAGTCCGCGGACCCGGTGACCAGCCGCCGGCTCGTGCTCGGCAACGCCGACGTCCGCATCTCCTACGTCGTCACCGGGGAGACCTCCCCGCTCTACCGCAACGCCGTCGGCGACGAATGCATCTACGTCGAGTCCGGCGACGGCGTCGTCGAGACCGTCTTCGGCACGCTCACGGTGACCTCCGGCGACTACCTGGTCCTGCCGCGCTCGACCACCCACCGCTGGCTGCCCTCCGGCGACGAGCCGCTGCGCTGCTACGTCATCGAGGCCAACTCCCACATCGGGCCCGCCGCCCGCTACCTCTCGCGCCACGGCCAGTTCCTCGAGCACTCGCCCTACTGCGAGCGCGACCTCACCGGCCCGACCACGCCCCTCGTCGTCGACGACGCCGTCCTGCACCGTGACGTCGAGGTCCTCGTCAAGCACCGCGACTCCCGCGGCGGCGTCACCGGCACCCGCTACGTCGTCCCGACCCATCCCTTCGACGTCGTCGGCTGGGACGGGTGCCTCTACCCGTTCACCGTCAACGTGGCCGACTTCGAGCCGATCACCGGGCGGGTGCACCAACCGCCGCCGGTGCACCAGGTCTTCGAGGCGACGAACCTCGTGATCTGCAACTTCGTGCCCCGCAAGGTCGACTACCACCCCGGCTCGGTGCCGGTGCCCTACTACCACTCCAACGTCGACTCCGACGAGGTCATGTTCTACTGCGGCGGGAACTACGAGGCCCGCCGCGGCTCCGGCATCGGGCAGGGCTCGGTGAGCCTGCACCCCGGCGGCCACTCCCACGGCCCCCAGCCCGGCGCGGTCGAGCGCTCGCTGGGCGTCGAGTACTTCGACGAGCTGGCCGTCATGGTCGACACGTTCCGGCCGCTCGAGCTCGGCGAGGGTGGCCGCGCCGCCGACGACGGCCGCTACGCCTGGACCTGGTCCGGTCGCGGTCCCGAGGGCGAGCTCGGCCCGCTCACGTGACGGGTCCCGACGACGGGTACGGGGTCGCCTCCCTGCCCTTCGGCGTCTTCGACGCCGGCGGCGGCCGGCACCTCGGCGTGGCGCTCGGCGACGAGGTCGTCGACGTCGGGGCGCTCGCCGTCGCCCGCCGCTCGGGGTTGGTCGACGTGCTCGACGCCTCGTCGCTGAACCCGCTGCTCGCCGCGCCGCCCGAGGTGTGGCGTGAGGTGCGGGCCGACCTGCGGGAATGGCTGGGCGAGCCCCGGTGGCGTTCCACGCCCGCCGCACGCGCCGTGGTCCACCCCCGGCACGCCGTCCGGATGCACCTGCCGTTCACCGTCGGCGACTACGTCGACTTCTACGCCAGCGAGCACCACGCCACGAACGTCGGACGCATCCTGCGCCCGGGTACCGCGCCGTTGACGCCGAACTGGAAGCACGTGCCCATCGGGTATCACGGCCGGGGCGGGTCCGTCGTCGTCAGCGGCACCCCCGTGCGCCGTCCCCGCGGGCAGCGCAAGCCCGACGACGAACCTCCGGTCTTCGGGCCGTCCGAGCGGCTCGACTTCGAGGCGGAGGTCGGCTTCGTGGTCGGCTCCCGGACCGAGACGGGTCAGCCGATCCCCGTCGCCGAGGCCGCCGAGCACATCTTCGGCGTGGTCCTGGTCAACGACTGGTCCGCCCGCGACATCCAGGCCTGGGAGTACGTGCCGCTCGGCCCGTTCCTCGGCAAGTCCTTCGCGACCTCGATCTCGGCGTGGGTCGTGCCCTGGGACGCCCTCGCCGACGCCCACGTCGCCCCTCCCCCGCGGGACACCTCGCCGCTGCCCTACCTCGTCGATCCGCACGACACCGGGCTGGATCTCGACCTCGAGGTCGCGCTCAACGGGCACGTGATCTCACGGCCCCGGTACCGCACCACCTACTGGACCCCGGCCCAGCAGCTCGCCCACCTGACCTCGAACGGCGCGCCCACCCGGCCCGGCGACCTGTTCGCGAGCGGGACGGTCAGCGGGCCGGTGCGCGAGGAGTTCGGGTGCCTGCTCGAACTCGCCTGGGGCGGCCAGGACCCGCTCACCCTGGCCGACGGCACCCGGCGCAGCTTCCTCCTCGACGGCGACGAGCTCACGATCACCGCCCGAGCGCCGGGGCCGGCCGGCAGCACCGTCGCGCTCGGCCCGGTGACCGGCACCGTCCTGCCGTCGGACCCCTCCCGGCCGGCTCGCGCGACATCCCCTACGACTGGAGGTCGATGACGACCTTGCCGTGCACGTGCCGCGCGGCCTGGAGCTCGACCGCGGCGCGGATCTGCTCGACCGGATAGCTCGCCGCGATGGGCACCCGGAGCCGGCCCGCCGCGACCAGGCCGGCGATCTCCTCGATGGCGCCGGGAGCGGCGTTCGCGCCGTTCGCCGCGGTGATTCCGTCGACCTGGGCGGCGATGGTGGTGATGCGCTCGTCGGGCACGCCGAGCTCGCGGGCCGCGTGCACCGTCTCCGTCCCGTACAGATCGATGGCCGCGGTGACGCCGGCGGGCGCCGCGGCGCGGACCCGGTCGGCCAGGCCGTCGCCGTACGTGACCGGCTCGGCCCCGAGGTCGCGCAGGGCATCGGCCGACGTCGCCGATCCCGTCCCGATCACGCGCGCGCCCGCGAGGCGGGCGAGCTGGACGGCGAACACGCCGACGCCGCCTCCCGCGGCGCCGACGAGCAGGGTGTCGCCCTCGCCGGGGTCGACGACGGCGAGGGCGGCGGCGGCCGTACTGCCGGCGATGGCGAGGGTGGACGCGGTGCGGTCGTCGACGCCGTCGGGGGTGCGGTGGGCATTGCCGCCCGGGGCGATGGTTCCCACCGCGTCCACCACCACGTGGTCGGCGACCGCGCGGGAGAGGACACCGCCGAACACCCGGTCGCCGGGGGCGAACCCGGTCACGCCGTCTCCGACCTGGTCCACCACGCCGGCGTAGTCCGTGCCGAACCCGGACGGCAGGGTCAGGCCGAACCGGGCGGCGGTGTCCGCGTCGGAGGTCATGAACCAGTCCATGGGGTTCAGGCCGGCCGCGGTGACCCGCACACGCATCTGCCCCGGACCGGGCTGCGGCACGGGGACGTCGCGGACGGACAGGACCTCGGGACCGCCGAACACCTCGAGCAGGACCGCTCTGCTCGTGGTGTCGACACCTTCTTCGTACACGCTCACCGGTCTCCTCGGGCGACGAAAGCGGACTATGCTCCGCTTACCAAGACCAGCATAACCGGAGCGTGTTCCGCTTTGACAGAGTCCGAGGCTCGCGGTCGTCGAGCGGACGCGGCCCGCAACCGCGCGCAGCTCCTGGACGTGGCGGCCCGTGTGTTCGTCTCCGCCGACGCGGAGCCGTCGATGCGCGCGATCGCACGCGAGGCCGGGGTCGGTATCGGCACCCTCTACCGGCACTTCCCCACCCGCGAGGCCCTGGTCGACGCGGTCTACCGCGACCAGGTGGCACGACTGACGGTCGGCGCCCGCGAGCTGCTCGCCGGACTGTCCCCGCCCGCGGCGCTGCGACGCTGGATGGACCTGTTCGGGGACTGGATCGCGACCAAGAACGGCATGCTCGACACGCTGCACGCGATGATCGAATCGGGCGAGATCGCCCATGCCCGCACCCGGACCGAGCTGCTCGCGGCCATCGACGAGATCCTCGACGCGGGCCGCGCGACCGGCGAGCTCCGCGCGGACGTCACCGCTGACGACGTCGCGGCCGGTCTGATCGGCATCTTCACCGTGGCGACCCCGCCCGAGCACGCCGCCCGGGCGGGCCGACTGCTGGACATCCTGATGCAGGGCCTCCGGGCGACATCCTCGACCGGTCGGGAGTCGCCGTGACCGCGGTGTCGGTTCTCGCTGTCATCTTCGCCGGGCTGTTGGCAGGCGAAGAGTTCGTCGTCCGCTGGGGCGTCGCCCCGGCGATGCGGACCCTGCCTGATCCCGCCCATCTCCGGACCCGCCGCCTTTCCAACGCGCCGCCGACCGGCGGCGTCCCATCCGATTCACGACTGATCATGTCGCCCCCTGACCTACACATCGCACACGACTGTTCTCCAGTTCGTGCCGTCGTCCCGCCACAACCGTTCCCCTGTTGGAGCCAACACTTCCCAGCGGGGCCGGCACATCCCCCGGGTGTCCACTCCCATGTTCGGTGACGATTCGTCGTTCATCGCTCCGCCTCACATTCCGATTGCCGGTGACGCAAGGAGCGGAGCGTTCGGAAGGCGTTCGCACGACCGGTCCCCGGTGGCGGGGGTCGAGACTGGCCGGATGCAGGAGCATCCCGCCGCAGCGACGCGCCGCGAACTCCCGGTCACGGTTGCGCTGGCCGTCCTGACGATGACGGCGGGTGCCGCCGACGTGATCGGTTTCCTGTCCCTGGGCGGGGTCTTCACCGCTCTGCAGACCGGGAACGTGCTGTTCCTGGCCTTCGCCCTGCTGGGCATGGGATCGACCCCGGCCTGGCGGCCCGCGTTGTCGCTGGTGGCCTTCACGGTCGGCGCCGCCCTCGGCTCGGCGGTGATCAGTACGTCGGGGACGAAGCGCTGGTTCCCGATGGTGATGGGTGCCGAGGGCGTACTTCTCGGCGCGGCCGGCGCGACCGCCCTCCGCGTGGGTGTCGGCTCGCCGCCCATCAGCCCACATCCCGCGGTGATCTGCCTCGTCGCGTTGGCCATGGGGCTGCAGTCGATGGCGGCGTTGCGGGCCCGGGTCCCGGGGATGTCGACCCAACTGATCCAGGTCTCCCTGGTCACCCTCGTCGACGCGGTCGTATCGCCCGGCGGCGACGGGCGGCGCCGACCGCGCGACGCCGGACATCTGACGCGCACCCGGCACTCGATCACCATCGGCGGGGTCTTCGTCGGGGGTCTGCTCGGTGCCCTGTTGACCAGATGGGGGTCGGGCCCCGCGCTGCTCGTACTCGCCGCCGCGGTGCTGATCAGCGCATCCGGATACGCGATGGTGCCTCGGTATCGGCCCCCGGCGACCTGAATCGGCTGTCAGAGGCCCGAGAACGCCCCGTGACCTCCACCGGGCGGCGTCAGAAGTCGGTGTCCGCGTCGCTCGGCGCACCACTGGGCGCCGAGAGGCGCTGGAGATGCCAGTAGCGACTGACCCGGATCAGTGGTCGGACGAGCAGTTCGATGCTGCCCAGGATGAACAGCCACGTCCCGGCGGTGGTCGTCGTGCCGAACAGGAACAGGACGCTTCCGACGATGAACCAGAGGCCGATCAGGATGTCGTTCACCGTGCCCAGCGCCTCGTACCTGCGCCGCAGGATCAGCTCGTGGTGGCCGATGACGATCGTGTACGGACCGGCCGGCGTCGGGAGAACAGGGTCGCTCATGGAGTGATGCTGGACCGCCGGGAGTCGCACGAACAGCATGCGGACCGCCCGACCTGGACCGAGGACGCCCCCCGGTGCACCCGGGCAGGCGCTGGCCTGGCCGCTCCCGTCGGGGCACGCTCGGAGCATGAGCGACCGACCGTTCGAGCAGTCGATGTACCCGCACTACGCCGCCGAGAGCGCCGATGCGCGAGACAATCCGGTCGGCCTCGGGGAGCACCTCGCCGAGGACACGGCGGGCGCGGGCACGCACGACCCGGAGGAGCTCGGCGGCGCCGATCTCGCCGATGAGCTGGAAGGTCGGCCCACTCCGCCGTTCCGGACCCCGCACCCGGACCACGAGTCCTCCTGACCCGGCGCGACGGTCACGATTTCCGTTGTCGGACCTGTGACCCCAGGAACGTCCCCGCGATGACCGCGAGCAGCTCGTCCCGAGCTGCGCGATGGGACTGCGACGGCCCCGAGCCCGCCACTCCGAAGACCGCCTCCGTGCCGTCGCTCTTCTCGATGCCCAGCGTCGGGGTGCTCGTCCACGGGGCAGCGCTGATGGGGCGCGCCCCGACGATCTCGCCCGCTCCCCGACCGGTGCACTCCGCTCCGCCCGGGTGTGTGCCGACGATGTAGACGGGTGAGCCGTCGGAGACCGCGCAGCCGTACTGGAGGAGCCAGTCGACCAGGCCGAGGCTCCAGGGCTCGAACAGGACCCGGTGGCTGGTCGCCACCAGCTCGCCGTCGCTGGCCAGCCCCACGGCGGCCTGCGCTCGGACGAGCTCCCGTTCGTCGACGAGACAGCACCCGGTGGCTGTGCCGGGGACCACACATTCCGAGATCCACGAATCGAAGTCGGACACCGTCCCCACGGTGCGCGATGTCGTCGCCATCGTCTGCGCACGTTCGGAGAATGGACGATGAATACGGAGTCGTCGCCATTCGGATCTCGCCGCCCGTACGCGCGAGGCGTGTGGCCCCGATGTCGCAAGATCTGAGACTCATGGCGACTTTCTCGGCCCGGAGATCTGACCGAACCGCCGCCTCGTGCCGCCGCGAGGCCGACGCCCACGGCCACGTCGGACTGTGGGGCGGGCAGTGGCGGACCCCCGGCGAGAGCACGGGGCCGATCGCCTGCTTCCCGGAGCCGCCTCGCATCATCGAGCCCGCAGGCGCGTTCGCGGCTGATCGTGGGATCCCGGATGATGACCCACGCCGCGCCCCCGTCAGGAGCGGGGGCGCGGCGCTGCCCATCCCGTGAGGTGGCGGGCGGCTCGCGTCACTTCTTCTTCTTGCCCTTCTTCTTCTTGTCCTTCTTCTTCTTCCCCATGGATGATCACCCCCTCCCCTGCTCTCGACAACGCCGGTCAAGGTATCGTTGACCACTATCTCGGTCAAGGAGTCGTTGACATCCGTGTCTCAGAAGAAGGCATTCGCCCAGCTCAGGAAGGCGCTCGACGCACTCGAGTCCGCCGATGGGCCGCGCGAACGGCTCAGCGCCGTTCGTCGGTTGCGCCAGACGGCCGAGGAGCTCGAGGGCGACCTCGTCGAGGAGGCGCGATCGGCCGGTCTGCGCTGGTCCGACATCGGCGAGCTCTACGGGACCAGCAAGCAGGGCGTGCAGCAGCGGTTCCGGCGGCGCATCGGGAAGGCCGCCGAGTAGGCGTCAGCGGCGGACCCGGCGTCGGGTGAGCGGGGCGCGGCGGAAGGGGATCGGTCGATCGCCCGACCACGGTGCGGTGGGGGCGCGACACAGCGAGGCGAAGCGGAGCAGGACGGCGTCGTAGTTCACGCGCCAGCCGGCGAAGTCGCGCCATGCCTGGTCGCGGTCGGGCCGCAGCGGCGCGCCGGCCGCGCTCAGCTCGCGACACGCGTCGTCGAACTCGTCCCTGGTGATCGAGACGGGGTCGGTGGGCGACGGCTCGGGGTCGTAGGGCATCAGGTAGAAGTCGCCGACGCGCTGCAGTGCCAGGTAGCCCGACCGCAGGCAGAGTTCGGCCGCGGGTCGGCGTCCCAGGTCGAGGGTCGACGAGGTGAGCGCGGCGGCGTCCAGGACGGCGCCGGCGGCCGTCACCCATGAGCGGTCCGGCTGCGGTGATCGGAACAGGACGAGGCTGGGTGCCGTGCTGTGGGTCTCCTCGATGTCGGCGAACCAGCGCTGCCACTCCGCCCAGAACCCGTCCAGTTCCTCGAGGCCGTCGATCCGGGCCAACCGCGCGAGGAGGGCGGCGGCCGACGGAGGCCGGCCCGCCTGGGTCTCGAGTGCGGTGACCATCACCTCGCGCCGGGAGAACGACGCGTAGATCGACGGCAGGTACGACACGAGCAGCGCCAACAGGGCGAGCCCCAGGACCGCCTCGGCGAACACCAGCGCCGCCGTCGACACCGTCGCGGGCGCTCGGAAGCCCAGGGTCAGCAGCGACGACCCGCTCTCCAGGAATGCTCCGTCCCACGACTGACCGGTGGCCCGGAAGATCGCCATGAACCCGGCCAGCACCAGCGCCAGCCACACGACCGGCAGGCAGAGCAGGCTCAGCGGCGCGTAGAGCGCGAGCAGGCGCTCCCGCCGCGCGCTGTCACGCAGCCGGCCGACCGGCTCGAACACCAGACCTACCAGCACGAACACCCACCGGGTGATGAACACCGGCGTCGCCCGGGGCACGGCCAGGGTCTGCGCGGCGGAGAGCGCGGTCGCCGCCACGACCGCCGCACCCACCAGCCCGAGGAGCACTGCCAGCGCCGTCTGCACCGGAGCATCGTGCCCGTCTGGCGCCGCATCGTGCCGGGACGAGCCGCCGCCGGCTGACCCTCAGTCCCGGCGCCGGTGATCGACGACCGGAGGGCCGACCTTCGGGGCCACGTCGCCTCGCGGCGAGACCCGGGCAACCGTGTCGCCCCGGACCTGACGCTCCTGGCCGCGCTGCGGATCGGGCAGCGGCACGGTGGTTCAGGCCGCGGCGATGATGTAGAGCGAGTACACGAGGATCGCCGCGACGGCGGCGAAGCAGGCCCCGGCCACGGCGGTGCTCATGGCGACCCCGAGGCCCCGGCCGTTCTGCCCGCCGTCCAGGGCGCGACGACGGGAGCTGAGCCCGATCGCGCCGAGGGCGAACAGGACGACCACGACGACGCCCACCGCCAGCGACACGACGCTGACCAGGCCCAGGGCCGCCCACTCGATCTTCATCGCCGATGCTCCCCTTCGATGGGTGTCAGGCCGCTGCCGGGGCCGTCTGGTCGATCGACGGGACGTCGTTGACGTTGTCGGCAGTGACCGGATTGCGCTTCGACCACGCGTAGATCCCGCCCGACGCGGCGATCAGCACCACCGCGACCAGGATCGTGCCCAGCGGGCCCTTGCCCGCGGTCCACGCCGCGACGGCACCGACGGCGGCGGCGGCCGGCAGCGTCAGCACCCACGCGATGGCCATCTGCCCGGCGACACCCCACTGGACCTGGGCCAGCCGCCGGCCCGCGCCCGCCCCGAAGATCGAGCCCGTGCAGACCTGGGTGGTCGAGAGCGCGAAGCCGAGGTGGGCCGAGGCGAGGATGACGGTGGCCGAGGCGGTCTCGGCCGCGAAGCCCTGCCGCGTCTGGATGTCGCTGATCCGCTTGCCGAGGGTCTGGATGATCCGCCAGCCGCCCACGTAGGTCCCGAGCCCGATGGCCACCCCGCAGGAGAGGATGACCCAGAACGGCGGCCCGGCGTTCGGCGAGAGGATGCCGGCGCTGATCAGGGTCAGCGTGATCACGCCCATGGTCTTCTGGGCGTCGCTGGTGCCGTGGGCCAGCGCGACCGTGGACGCGCTGAGAATCTGGCCGAAACGGAAGGTCGTCGAGATCGTCTCCGGATCGGACCGCTCGGTCATCCGGTAGGTCAGGTACGTCGCGATCAGGGCGATCAGCCCGGCGAGCAGCGGGGAGATCACCGCCGGCAGGACGATCTTCGAGATGACCGCGCCGAAGTTCACCGCGTCGGCACCGGCGGCGACGACGGTCGCGCCGATGAGGCCGCCGAACAGCGCGTGCGACGAGCTGGACGGCAGGCCGACCAGCCAGGTGACGAGGTTCCACAGGATCGCTCCGACCAGCCCCGCGAAGATCACCACCGGGGTGATCTTCGCGTCGTCCACCAGGCCGTTGGAGATGGTCTTCGCGACCTCGATCGAGAGGAAGGCGCCCACCACGTTGAGCACCCCGGCGACGGCGACCGCGACGCGCGGCGGCATCGCTCGCGTGGCGATCGACGTCGCCATCGCGTTGGCCGTGTCGTGGAAGCCGTTCGTGAAGTCGAAGGCGAGCGCGGTCACCACCACGGCGATCACGATCAGTGACACGGTCATCGGAATCCCCGCCCCCCGCACGTCGCGGGCATCGGGCGAGGGATCCGCCCCGACGACGGCCCCTGGTGCCCGGGCCCGGTCCAGCCCGGTGGGCGAGAGTCTGCTTCCAGGGCGAAGTCCGGGTGACGCTCCTCTAGCTCCCGGTGAACACGGGATAACCGCAGATCACGGAATCGCACATCCGGCGGAATTGACGCTGCCGAATCGTCGCAGCGCAACTACGGACCGTGAGACGCGTTCGACCTTCCGTCCGCGTCGCCCGCGAGGATCCAGGTGTCGCGAGCGGGAAGGTCGAGCTCGGGGCGGGCCGGGGTTGCCCCGGCGCCGACGAGCTCGTACCCGAGGCGTTCGGCGATCTCCCGCACGACGCCGTCGTCGGCGGGCACGGTCAGGCGCAGGCGATCGCAGCCCGCGCGGCAGGCGATCTCGGAGGCCGACTCCAGGGCGACCACGACGTGGCTCCTGACCACGGGCTGCCCGGTCAGCAGTGGGGCGATCGCGACGGTGTCGGCCCCGGGGAACGAGAGCATGACGCCGAGGCGCGCGCGGCCGTGGTGGCAGACGACCAGGATCTCGACCTCCGAGTCCGCCGCGAGTGCGTCGACGGATTCGATCAGCAGCCGGGCCAGGCCGGTGGCGTCTCCGGACACGAGCCGGGCCAGGTCGGCGCCGTCCATGACGCGCGGGTGGAGGGCACGGCGGCCGGCCGCACCGCAGCGGCAGCGTCCGGCGGGCTCGGTCTGCCGCGTCACAGCGCCTCCGGCCGAGCCCGTGTCGACGACGGGGTGCGACGTCACGGCCGAACGGTGGCCTCGGTCTGGACAGCTGTCAAGTTTTTCCTGGACGACTGGTCAGACGCGCCGGTACGGCAGCCCGCGACGGACTCGTCCATCGGGGGCGTCGTCGCGGAGTTCCCGGCGCCGGCCGGCTCGACCTACTATCCGGGCTGATCGCCCGTCGATGGTTCGTGGCGCCGGACTCGGGCTGACCCACGAGGACGCCGGAATCTCGACGCGGGGACGGAGCGGGACGTGCCGGATCGCGACGACGAGCTGCGGCGCACGGTGGGAGAGGCCGGCCAGGTACGACAGGCGTTCGAGGAGCTGCCGCTGATGATGGCGGCGATGGACGGACCGGAGCTGCGGTTCGTCGCGGCGAACGCGGCGTACCGGGCTCTGGCCGGCAGCTCGGCATTCATCGGTGAGCCCCTGCGCGGTGTCTTTCCCGAGGTCGGCGGGCAGCAGGTCTTCGAGGCGGTCGAGCGTGTCTACGCCACCGCTGAGCCCTACTCGATGCACGAGTGGCGGATGCAGTTCGGGATGGACGACAGCGGGCAGCCCAAGGAGCTGTTCCTCGACGTCCACCTGGTGCCGCGCTTCACGGCCGAGGGCGAGAAACGCGGTGTCGTCGGCTACATCACCGACGTCACGGCGCTGGTCACGGCACGGCTCGCCGCGCAGACCAAGGCCGCCGAGGTCGAGCGCCGGTACGAGCAGGCGCGCGACGTGATCGCGTTGCTGCAGCGTGAGCTGCTCTCGCCGGGACTGCCGGTCCTGCCCGGGGTGCGCGTCGCCGCCAGCTACCTGCTCGCCGACGCCGAGACCGCCGCGGGCGGCGACTGGTTCGACGCGCTGCCGCTGTCCGACGGCCGCGTGGGACTGGTGGTCGGTGACGTGGTCGGGCACGGGGTCGCGGCGTCCGCGGTGATGGGACAGCTGCGAGCGATCGCGGCCGAGCGGCTCCACAGCGGCGCGACCATCGCCGACGCGCTGGCCGCCGTCGACGCCGTCGCCGACCGGGTGCCGGGAGCTCGGGCAGCGACGGTGTGCGCCGCCGTGCTGGACCCGGCCACCGGCGCACTGTCCTACTGCACGGCCGGGCACCCGCCGCCGCTGGTCGTTCCGGTATCGGGCGAACCCGGGTACCTGCCCATCTCCGGGGCGGGTCCGCTGGGCACCGGGTCGGAGTTCCCGCTGGCGAAGGCCGTGCTCGAGGTCGGTGACGTGCTGCTCTGCTACACCGACGGGATCATCGAGCGTCCCGGCCGGACGCGTGTGGAGAGCACGGCGGAGCTCACCCGGGTCGCCGCGGACGGTGCCGCCGGGCGGGGCTTCCACACCGGCGAGTTCTCCGCGGTCGAGCGGGTGTGCACGCAGACCCTGGAGCTGCTGGTGCGAGCGACCGGACACGGCGACGACATCACCCTGCTGGCCGTTCAGCGCCGCGAGCCCCTTCCTCCTCTGGAGCTCACGCTGCCCGCCGAGCCGGAGACCGTCGGAGTCCTTCGCGCCCAGCTCCGTGCCTGGCTCGTCGAACTGGGGGTGAGCCCGGACGATCTCTTCCGCGTGCCGCACGCGGTGAACGAACTGGTCACCAACGCCGTCGACCATGCCTATCCCGACGGCGACCCGGGCCCGGTGTCGTTGTCGGCGAGCGTGGACACGACCGGGACACTCCACGCCTCCGTCTCCGACCGGGGGACGTCCGCGGCCGACGGTCCCGACGGCGTCGACGACCTCCGCGCGCTACCGCTGCACGTCGAGCGCGGCCGGGGGTTGGCCATGACCCGCCGACTCCTCGACCTCCTCGACCTCGAGCAGGGAGGGCAGGGCACGACCGCGACGATCAGCCACCGGCTCTCACGACCGGCCCGGCTGTTGACCGCCGACGACGTGCGCGGTGTGGTGGCCCCTGCCTCGCCGGGCATCCGGGCCGAGTTCCTGCTGATCCTCGACGAGTCCTCGGGGCGGGGCCCACGCATCCGACTCTCCGGACCGGTCGATGCGGACAACGCCACGAAGCTGAGGACCGCGCTCGCGGGCCACACCCTCGGCGGGCCGGATCAGCTCGTCGTCAACCTGAGCGACGTGACGCTGTTGGCCAGCGCCGGTATCGCCGTGCTGGCCGCCGCACGCACCCGAGCCGCGGCCGGAATGCTGCAGCTGTACGCCGCCGTGGGGAGCGAGGCGGACCAGGTCCTGACCCTCGTCGGCTTCGACCACACCACCGAGGACCCCGATCGGCAGCCACCGAACCACCAGGTCAACGCGACGACGGACGCGGGCTGACGCCCGGGGACCGGACCATGGTGACCGGCGTCTCAAAGAGCGAGGCGTCCACGTCGACGACGTGCATGCTCCCGGCCATCGGCGCGCTCGCAACCCCCGACACGCGAGCCGGAACCGACGGGCAGGTGATCACTCGTGCATTCGCACCTGGGACGGATTCTGGTCCCCACCGACGTGCCAGGCAGGACCGAACTGGCCCAGCACCCGATTCCCGCCACCGTCATCCCGGAACGGCCCTGGTGGCCGACGTGGATCGCCGGGGACGAGGACGGCCGCATCCGCCGCGAGTACGCGGAGCGCTCCGCCACCTGGTGAGCACGACGGGTCGCGGTGTCTCCGTCGCGTCGGGGTTCCGTCGCCGCGCCGCCGGACGGCCCCTCGCGCACGGCCGTCCGCCAGCGGATAGTGTGTCCCGCGCCACAAGGGGGCTTTGGGGCGAGGAGCCACGAGGGGGCCTGAGGCGAGGAGTTGGCCATGGCCGAGGACCTGGGATCCCACCGGGAGCTCTCCCACGCGTTCGGTGACCTCGACGCCGTCGCAGCGAGCTTCGAGCAACAGCTCGATCCGGTGCTGGTCTTCCGTGGCCCGGAGCACGTGTTCGCGGCGCTGAACGCCGCCGGGCGGCGGATGTTCGGACACCGCCCGGTGCTGGGGCGCACGTATCGCGAGAGCGTCGGTGACGCCGACGGACCGCCTCTGACCGAGCTGCTCGACGAGGCCTTCCACACCGCCCGGCCGGTCACGGCGCGCGAGCAGCCGGTCATGATCCGGCCGTCCGCCGAGCAGCCGGCCGTCCAGCACTTCCTGACCATCAGCGTGAGGGCGATCTTCGACGGCGACGGGCGGGTCGTCGGAGTCACCTGCCACATCGCGAACGTCACCGGTGAGACCGTCGAGCGGCGCGCCGAGCGGTCCCGGACGGACGAGGCCCGGCAGCACTACCTGGAGAGCCGCGACATGGTGGTGGCGCTGCAGCGCAGCCTGCTGCCCGCCGATCTGCCGGTACTGCCCGGATCGCAGCTGGCCGCGCGGTACCTCGTCGCCGGCAGCGAGCTGACCGCGGGCGGGGACTGGTTCGACGTGATCCTGCAGCCCGAAGGGCGGATGGGCCTCGTCGTCGGGGACGTCGTGGGACACGGGGCACGGGCCTCGGCGACGATGGGCCAGCTGCGGGCGGTCCTGGCCGCCTATCTGATCGAGGGCGCCACCGTGGACGAGGCGCTGGCCCGGTTGGACCGGTTCGTCGCCCGCCTCCCCGCGGCCACGGCGACCACGGTCTGCCTCGGCGTGCTCGACCCGAACACCCGTGCGCTGTCCTACGCCTCCTGCGGCCACCTGCCGCCGCTGCTGATCCCTGCCGCCGGGGAGGCCTACTACCTGCCGACGGTCCCCGGCGGCCCCCTCGGAACCGCCGGCCCGCCCCCGAAGGCCCAGACGGTCCAGCTCGAGCTCGGCGACGTGCTGTTGCTCTACACCGACGGCCTCATCGAGCGCGCGGACCGCAGCCTGGACGTCGGACGCTCGCAGCTGCGGCAGTGCGCCGCCGAGGCCCTCGCGGATCGCGACGCCGGGGCGGTCGGTGGAGCGACGGTCGACCGGGTGTGCGAGATCGCGGTGAATCGGATGACCGAGGGTGGATACACCGACGACGTCAGTCTGCTCGGCTGCGAGCTGACCACAACGATCAGCGCGCCCTTCCACGCCGAGCTGCCGGCGGAGACGGAAGCGCTCGCGACCCTGCGCGGCACCTCGGGCGCCTGGTTGAGCACCCTGGGCGCCTGCCACGACGACGTCGAGTCCCTCCACCTGGCCTTGGGCGAAGCGGTCGCCAACTGCATCGAGCACGCCTACCTCACCGATCCCGGCCGGATCACCGTCGACGGCTATCTGGACACCGCCGGCCGCGCCTGTCTCACCGTCTCCGACCGCGGATCGTGGCGGGCCCCTACTGCCGATCCGGGCGGCCGGGGCCGCGGCCTGGTGATGCTGCGACGGTTCATGGACAGCGTCGAGGTCGACACCGATGGCCCTGGTACCACCGTGCTGATGGAACGCACCCTCCGTCGCTACCCGGTGCTCGCCGTCGCCGGCGGCGGACCCTCGGACGGCCCGACACCCGAGCGGCCGTTCTCCGTCGAGACCACCGGCTCCGATCCGCTCCAGGTCCGTGTCACCGGCGTCGTCGACATGGCGACCACGCCGGCACTGCGACGCCATCTCGAACGTGCCACCCGCGGCGGAGCCCTCCCCGTCACCCTCGACCTCACCGCCGTCGACCAGCTCGCCAGCGCCGCTGTGCTCCTGCTGCACGAGCTCGCCGAACAGGCCGCCGTGGACGACCGACCGCTCCGGATCATCGCGCCCCCGGGAGCGACCGCGAGCCAGGTCCTGGAACTGTCCGGTCTCGATCACCTCGTCGAACCGGACCTCGACGACTGATCCGGGTCACTCCGGAGATTCCCGACCGCGTTGACGCGAGCCTTCGCGGTCTTTTCGTCATCAGGGAGTTCCGGACCACCGGCAACGAGCACACACTCGTCACCGATCGCTCGTGCTACTCCTGATTCCGGCACCGCGATCGGATGGTCAGCAGGTTCCCGTTACTGGAGGTCGTCGACGATGAGCGAGGAATCGTCCGGCACCGGGCCCGTCGCAGGTGTCGTGGTGGGGGTGGACGACTCCCACAGTGCGCGAGCCGCGGTGGCGTGGGCGGCGGCCGCCGCCCGTCGACGCGGGCTCGGCCTGCACCTGGTCGAGGTCCTGCCCGGGCCGGGAGTCGAGACCGGGACACCGCACGGGAGGGCGCGGGCGCTGCTCCACCAGGCGCAGGGGATCGCGCGGACGATCAGCCCCGACCTCACGATCACCGTCCGCACCCTGCCCGGGCGGGTGGGTCCCGCCCTCGTCAGCTATGCCGCCGACGCCGGGCTGCTCGTCGTCGGGTCGAACGGTCCCGGCGGGCCCATCCCGCTGTCGCTGGGTTCCATCCTCGGCGAGGTGACCACGCGCTGTCGGTGCCCGGTGATCCTGGTGCCCGCCAGGAGGGAGCTGCGGCCGCGAGTCGACGACGCCCCGGTGGTGGTCGCGCTCGACGACGGTCCGGACGGTCGGCGGGCGCTGGAGTTCGCCGCCGAGACCGCCCACCGCTACGGAGCCGCCCTGTCGGTCCTGGCCGGGACGACCGCTCCGAACCGTGAGGACTCGGGCGGACCCTCGGTCGGGCCCCCGCCTCCGGCCGAGCTCGACCAGCTGCATGACAGCTATCCGGGCCTGGAGATCCGTACCGAGACCGTGACCGGCCGACTCGGAGACGAGCTGCTCAACGCGGGCTCGCGGGCCCAGCTGATCGTCGTGGCCGCCCGCCGGCGCGGCTCCGGAGGCGGCCAGGCGTCCGGCTGGACGCGACACTTCCTGCCCGTCCTGAGCGCCTGCCCGGTCGCGGTCGTGTGACCGCCGGGGCCCACCAGCCCGATCCCCGGCGGTCGTCACCGGCTTCGCGCCGGCCAGGCTCCCGACGTCAGCCGAGCTGCTTCCGCAGACCGGCGATCCCGCCGCCGAACACGTCCTGGGCGAAGACGCGGTTGAGCTCCTCCTCCTGCCCGGCGTCGGCGTCGTACTCGGCCCACCACTCCACGAAGGTCTCGCCGGTGTCGGTGACCGGGCTGACCCGGACGGTGGCGACGTAGCGGCGGACGCCGAACGGGTTCGCCCCGGTGAACGTGTAGGTGAGGGTGCGGCCGGGGTCGTCCAGGACGAGCAACCGCTCGTCGAAGGGGTCGCCGCCGTCGGCGAGAGTCAGCCTGCGGACCGCGCCGACCTGCCCGTCGACGCCCTCGACCAGTTCGCTGTGCCCGATCGCGGGCAGGAAGGCGGGCAGGTCGTTGTAGGCCCGGATCTGGGCCCAGACCCGGTCGACGGGCGCGGCGACGACTCCACTGGCGTACGGACGCGGCATGGTCACTCCAAGGGTGTCAGGTGGTTGCTCTTGAGCGGGCGAGCCGGTGTCGCCCCTCGGTGCAGGGGTCGGCCGGGGGGAGCGTGCCTGCTTCCGGCGCGTGGCGGCAACCTCAGAGGTTGGCTGGCCCGCCGGGCGTCAGCATGCGCAGGTGTGTGCGCTGCCCGTGACGGGTGAAGGCACCGGGACGGTGTATGCGGGCTGGGTCAGGTGGCCCAACCGTCGGTGTTCACGGGGATCACCGTCGCCGCGTCGAGAACGGCAGCGGCCTGGGCCGCGACCGGGCGTCGACGCAGACGTGATGGTCCACGTGCTCGGCGCATCCGGTCTGGACCACTGGGCAAGATCCGACCGGTGGCTCCGGATCTCCCCTTCCCCGGCCGTGATGTGCTGCGGTTGCTGTCCTCCGGAGGCGGGCGGGAGGGTGTGACCGGTGGCCGGGCACGAGCTTCCTCTGAGGTCGGACGCCGGCCATGGACGATCGTCCCCGAACGGGCTCTGGACATCGCTGGCACCGTCACCGTCGTTGCTGGCCGGCCAATCGGCCGAGCTGGATCCCATCGGTGATGTCACGGGGGCCGTCGCGATCCGGATCGACTGGCGCGGGTCCGGCCCCGTCGACCCCTGGACCGGCCGGACCCGCTACAAGACCACCACCTCGGGCGGCGGCAGCGGTTCGCACGGCCACCGGCCGTATGCCCGCGCGGTGAACCACGCGCACTCCGAGGCGCTCCGCCGGCTCGTGGCCGAGGCCTCCGACGAGGAGGCCGACGGCGTGGTGGACCTGGACCACCACGTCGTCGAACACGACGACGGACTGCTGGAGGTGGTGCTTCGGGGCACCGCGGTCCGGGCCCGCACCGCCCAGCGACCGGGCCGGGTGTTCACCACGGACCTCGGCGCCGGCCAGGTCGGAACCCTGATCCGGCAGCACTGGGTGCCGGTCACCGCGGTGTGGGGCTTCTCGGTCGGGGTGCGACCAACCGACTGGTCCGCGGCCCAGCAACGTCGCCGGAGCGCGCCGCCGCAGGAGGTCGTCGGCCGGAGCGATCTCCTGACCCGTACCCGGGCCGATGCCCGCGATCAGCTCGCCGACCGTGCCCGCCGGGCCGGAGCCGACGGAATCCTCACCTCGACGATGACGCTGCGGGAACGCAGTGAGATGGTCTGCGAAGCCTTGATCCGCGGAACCGCCATCGCCCGGTTCGCACCGGGTGACCCCACACCGGACGACATCGCGCCGCTGACCGTCATGCCCCTGCGCTCGTAGTGCGGCATCCGGCCGTCAGGGTGTCGACGACAGCGCGTCCCAGCGGAGCCGGAGGTCCTCGGCGTACGCGTCGGGGCCGGCGAACGCCGCGTCGTGGATCCCGGACCTCGCGACCTCGATGTCTCCGGTGGACCCGACGCGCAGCATGGTGGTCGACCCGTGCTGGCGGGCCGGGTCGCGCTCGGCGTCGCCGTCGAGCACGAGCACGTCGTCGCCGAAGGCAGCGGCGGCCTGGGTCGCCGTGACCGCCGTCGCCCCTCCGGTGGCGTTGGCGCTGCTCATGAACACCCAGCCGAACGCCGTCAGGATCTCGGCGAGGTCGGGGCGCCACGGCGCGGCGGTGAAGAACACCCAGCCGTCGCGCACCGCCGGCGCCAACCAGTCCGGGACCGGATCGGCGACGGGCACCAGCACGCTGACCGTCTCGGACCCGACGAGCCACCGCAGCTGAGCCGTCGCCGTCTCGGTGACGGCCAGATGACGATCGAGCACGTCGAGGTCGCGCACGCTCAGCCCGACGGGTTGGTCCGCGGCGCGGCCCTTCGTGGTGTTCACGACGGGGCCGGTCGTCGCCGTGACGACGTACCCCGCCGGAGACGGCAGCGGCAGCACCACCGGTCCACCGCCACGAAGCACCTCGACCGCCTCGGCCACCGTCGCGGCATCGATCCGCCGGATCATCTCGTTCCCTCCGCCTCGCCGTCGTGCCCGTCCTCTCGATCTTCGATGGTGCCCCTGAGCTCGCCGCGACGACGTCGAACCGATGCGATCCGTGGCGAAGGTCGCGGAGCTCAACAGTGGGGTTGGCGCCGTCGGCGGCTGGACCTTGACGACCTGTTTCGGTCAGCGTCTAATTCGTCTATAACCGAAATCATCGGTAGCGGACCGCTCCGGAGGAGGCTCACGATGACGAAGTTCCTGGTGCTGTACCGGGCGAAGATCTCGGCCACCGAGCAGATGAGCGCCAGTGACCCCGAGCAGGCGCAGGCCGGCATGGACGCGTGGATGGCGTGGGCGACCCGCGCCGGAGATGCGGTGGTCGACCTGGGCTCCCCACTCGCCGTCGTGGAGCCCGCGGGGGACGACGCCGACCCGATCGGCGGCTATTCCATCCTGCAGGCCGAGTCCCGCGAGGCACTGGCCGCCGTGCTCGAAGGTCACCCGCACACCGTCTGGGGCGGCACCATCGAGACCCTCGAGATGCTGTCCATGCCGGGAATGTGACCCGACGGGTTGGTCGCTGAGATCACGGTTCCTGCCCGGAATGACGCCGCCCACCGATCTCGTTGCCCGATCCGACCTGAATTGGGCGCCGATCGATCCTCGCCTTTCGCGTTCGGGATGACGAATGCGCTCGTCGGATAACCGGGCACCGTCAACAGATCCAGGATCCGACATCCCGGTGAATCGTCCGCTGACCTGGGTGACTCGCGAACGATCCGATCGGTCAAACGATCGGGCGCAACCCGCTCGGCCTGCCGTTCGCCCGTCGAGCCGCCCCCCGGAGATGTCGGAGGAGCCCGGAGAGCGAGCACGATCCGCGCCCCTTCCCGAGTGATCGTGACGTTTTCGATACCTATTCCGTGGCGCCTGATCCCGTCCGCCGGGGTGCCATGGAATCGCCCCACATCGTCGGCCACGTCATTGAACGACATCGCCCGAGAAATGTGATGTTCCACTGCGCCGTGGACTCGTGGTATGAGTAATTGACCGCGCCCGAACGGCGACCGGCGATCAATGCCGAGGTGGGCGGGCGATGCGTCAATGGGGGGATCGCGTGTCGGATTCGGGATGCAGTGGGCGCTCTGGTCGATCACGGGGCGATCGGTCGTCCGCCGGTGCCGTGGCAGGAATGCGCCGATCAGGATCGGTAACGGATCGAGGTCGACGAGGCGGCGCTCATCGCTTCCGACCCGCGGCGAGGACCAGGACGACCGAGGAGGACCTCGCCCGACAGGCCGGTCCCGGATGGACACCCCGCCTCGATCGCGACGTTCCGGACGGCATGCCCACCCCCGGCCGCGGCCGTCACCAGGAGGCGGGCCAGGGCGCCTGCCTCATGGAGTACGTCTCCCTGCTGGTGGGGGAGGCGTTCTCCGATCGGCCGACGTGCACCCACCCTGCGCTCGCCGAGTTCGCGCGCGGGGTCAACGACCGCCTGTCGGACGACGGCCGAGCCAGCCTGTTCAGCCGGGCCCCCGTCGTGGCCACCATCGGCCCACGAGCCCCGGGTGTGGCCGCGGCAGTGGCCACCGCCGCCCTCGCCGACCTCGGCCCCGACCGCCCGGGCGGCGGCCTCGATCCGGATGAGAGCCACCTTCTGCAGAGCCGACTGATGCGGTTGCGTCGCCGCGATCGGCCCGGCCGCCACCGGTGGGGCCGTCACCGCGACCGCATCGCCGCCCGTGAACTGATCCACGTCGGCCTCGAGCGCACGCGCCGCATGCCGCCCGGGCCTGCCCGCGACCGAATCCTGCTGCGGCTCTTCGACCACGCCCTGCTCGCCGTCCCTCGCACCCCCGCGTGATCGGAACCGGGAACAGCAGCGGACCGACGGCGCGTGTCTGAGAGGTCGCGATGGTGGAGGACCCGGCAGGGACCCGGCCCGACCCGGACGCCCGCCCCGGACGCCCGTGGCGGTCGGGGACCTCGGCGCGGTGGTTGGCCGCTCTACGCCACCACCGTGGTCGGCGCCCATCCACCATCGATCCGGCCGAGCGGGCTCCCGCCGCCACCGAACCCCGCGCGAGGGTGGCCGCCGCGGACGAGGAATCGTTGACCGGCCGGCGGATCGGGTTCTACGAGGTCGGGGACCTCCTCCACGACGGGACCCTGAGCCGGGTCTATCGAGCCTCCGACCCCCGGCTCGACCGGGCCGTCGCGCTCAAGCTGATCGCCCGGCGTCACGCGCACGACGAGGAGCTCCGTCGGCTGTTCGTGGCCGAGGCCCGCCACACCGCCGCGGTCGAGCACCCGCACATCGTGCCGGTCTACGACCACGGCAGAACCACCGACGACGCGCCGTATCTCGTGATGCGCTACATCCTCGGCGGCACCTTCGCCGACCTCATCGCCTGCCACCCGTTGCCGCTGAGCCGCTTGCTCGTCGTCGGCGGTCAGGTCGCGGGCGCGCTGGACGCGGTGCACGCCGCGGGTCTGGTCCACCTCGACGTCAAACCGGCCAACATCCTGGTCAGCACGTCTCACCGGACCGGCTCCGACGCCGGCGGCGACTACGTGTACCTCGCCGACTTCGGCCTCGCACGCCCCGACGGAACGGTCCCCGCCGCGCCCGCCGGGGCGTTCCTCGGGTCTCCGGCCTACGCGGCCCCCGAACACCTCCGCGGCCACTCGATCGGTCCTGCCGCCGATCTCTACTCCCTCGGCTGCGTGCTGCATACGGCGCTCACCGGTCGTGCTCCCTATCTCGGAACGGTCCCCGAGATCGTCTCCGGACATCTCACCGGCGGCGCCGATCAGCCACCAAGCCGGCTGCGTGCCGCCCACCGACCGCCGCCGGAGCCCGGCCTCGCCGCGGGCCCCGCCACCGACGCCGTGTTCGCGCGCGCCCTGGCCGCCGACCCCGCCGACCGCCCCGCCACCGCCGCCGACCTGCTCGCCGGGCTGCACGCCGCGCTGGCGGACGACGCGAGCGCGGCCGGGTGGCGGGGCCCGGAGAACGACGGGGTCGAGGGGTAGCCAGTCGCCCTCGTGAGGTCAGCCGGTGAGGACGACGCCGGCGCTGCGCAGCAGCGGCGATCCGTCGAGCGCCACCGCGGTGTGTGCGTCGGACACCTGCCGCGGCCCGGCCCGCCCGCTCACCTGCCGCACGGCCTCGATGAGGTGCCCCATCCCGTGCAGGCGTCCCTCGGAGAGGCTGCCGCCGAACGTGTTCACCGGGAGGGTCCCGGTCCGCGCGATCCGGCCGTCCCGCACGAACGCGTGCGCCTCCCCCTCGCCGCAGAACCCCGCGGCCTCGAGCCAGTAGTAGACGGAAGGGCTGAACCCGTCGTACAGCTGGGCCACGTCCATGTCCGACGGTCCCAGACCCGTACGCGACCACAACGCGTCCGTCGTGGTCCGGCCCGCGGCGACGTAGTCGTCGAGCATGTAGAGCGGCTGGGCCAGCGGCGCCCGGCGCACCGTCTGCTGCGCGTAGGCGCCGACGTACGCCGGGCGGTCGACGAGATCGCGGGCCCGCTCGCTCGTGGTGAGCACCAGCGCGGCGCATCCCTGCACCGGGACGTCACAGTCGTAGAGGCACAGCGGGTCGGCGATCATCCGGGCGCCGAGGTAGTCGTCCCGGGTCAGCTCCCGATCGCGGAAGATCGCCTGCGGGTTGAGCCGCGCACCCTCCCGCTGGGTGACCGCGAGCTCGGCCATCGCCTCCCGCGAGGCCCCGTGACGGTGCAGGTAGCGCTGGTAGGCGACGGCGTGGGTCTGGACGATCCCGGTGAAGCCGTACGGCGCGGTGAATTGCTGATCGCCGCCGACGCGGTCCTCGGTCCAGGCGCCGTAGGACCCCGGCGGCCGGGCGCATCGCCCGCCACACGAGCACGTACCGGCACACCCCGGCGAGCAGCGCGTCGACCGCCTCCACCACCGCGCTCGCGACCATCCCGTCGGAGACCTGCGCGTACCAGCCGATCGCGCCCGAGGAGAAGAGGTGGTCGAGCAGGTAGCCGGCGCTCACCAGGTCGACGCCGTCCTGGCGGGCGGCGCCGTGGAACGGCTGGTCGGGATAGGTGGCGAGGCCGTCGACGTCGTCGACCGTCAGGTTCGCGTCGGCCAGCGCGGCCCGGCAGGCGTCCAGCGCGAGCGCACCGAGCGGCCGCGGATCCGCCCGCACGATCTCCGAGACGCCGCACCCGACGACGGCCGTCCGCCCGGCTCCCTCCCACACCGGGATCAGCCCTCCGCCGGCTCGAACTGGGGCAGCACGAGGTCGTCCGCCACGTGCTCGAACCACACCCGCACCGCGGCGCCGATCTGCACCCACCCCGGACGCGGACCCGGCAGGCCGCCGACCAGCAGCAACCCGTCCTGCACGGTCAGCGCCACGACGACGTTCGTGTGCGGCCGGCCATCCGCGCCCCGCCCCGGCACCGTCGTGTGCGAGTGGACCCGGCCCTCACCCGGCACCTCCCGATGGTCCAGCTCCTCCCCCGCGCACCACGGGCAGAGCACCCGCGGCGGGTGGTGGAACCGGCGGCAGCGCAGGCAGTGGCGTAGCACCAGCCGGTGCCGGCGGGCGCCGTCCCAGAACGGCGCACTCAGCTCGTCGGGGACGGGACGGATCGGCACGGATCACCTCGTGACGCCTCGGGCCCACTCGGCCTTGAGCTCCTGCTTGGCCACCTTGCCCGACGTCGTCCGGGGGATGTCCTCGGCCCGCCGGAACACCACGTGCGCCGGGACCTTGAACCGGGACGCGAGCGCCCCGACGTGGGCCCGCAGCGTCTCCGCGTCGAGCCCACCGGACGCCACGACGAACGCCGCCGCGATCTCTCCCTGGACCCGGTCGGGCACCCCGAGCACGTAGGCCTCGGAGACCTGCGGGTGCATCAGGAGCAGCCCCTCGACCTCGGCCGGGGACACGTTGATCCCGCCGGTCTTGATCATCTCCTTGACCCGGTCGCGCCGACCGTCCGGAACCGGACGGCCACCCGCTGTCCTGGGAGGAGCTGTGGGAACAGCTGCTGTGGCGGGCACGGATCACGCTCGACGGACCCCGGGCGGCGTGCCCGAGCCCGGCGGCGAAACGGCAGGCGATGGTCGTGCTGCTCGGGGCGGGCGGCGGTGCTCTGGACCGCGCTCTGGATGCTCCTCGGCGTGCTCGCGCCCTGAGCCGGACCCTGGACTCCGGGCCCGACATGACGAGGATGACCGCATGGCCACTGCCTGGGTCCTCGACGAGGACGACGCGCTCGAACTCCTCGCCTACCTCATCACCGCGGCCCGCACCCAGGTCGACGAGGCCGCCGAGTACGGACCGATGCGCCTGCTGACCGCGGCCCATCGGCTCGCCGAAGCCATGGCGCCGCGCTCCTCCCCGGCCACCGCCGAGACGCTGAACGGGCCTCTCGCCGAGATGCCGTTGCTCGCCGTGCCCCGGGAGCAACGCGACGAGTACGTCGAGGATCTCGACGCCGTCTGCCGGTCGCTGGCCGCGCACCTCACCGCCCGCTACGGCGGCACGCCGTGAACGACCCCGTCCTCGACGCGATCCGCCGACGGCGGGTCACCCGGTCCATGACCGACGAGCCGGTCGCCCGGGAACAGATCGAGACGATCCTCGAGGCCGCGCGGTGGGCGCCGACCGCCGGGAACCGACACCTCCAGCGGTTCGTCGCGACCACCGATCCCGCCACGCTGCGCGTGCTGCGCATGGTGTCGCCCGGGATGATCCCGCGCCCGGCCGCCGCCGCCGTCGTCGTCTGCGTCGACCGGGAGCTCGTCGCGCGCTACGGCTTCCCGACGACGGCGCCGGGTCCCTGGATCGACGTCGGCACCGCGACGGCGACGATCCTGCTCGCCGCCCAGGCGGTCGGTCTCGGCGCCGGTCCGGTGAGCTCGTTCAGCCGGGCCGCGGTCGCCGTCGTCCTCGATCTCCCCGGGTCCTGGAGCCCGGAGCTGATCATCTGCCTCGGCCATCCCGCGGCCGACCAGCCCCGGCCGATGCAGCGGCCCCGCGCGCTCGGCTGGCGGGACCTCACCCGGTGGGTTCCCGACGACGACCCGGGTCCTGCCGCGGACGCGAGGTAGTCACCCGACGGCGGCCGGGGAGGAGCTGATCGCCCGGGCGGCGGATCGGATCACGTCGGCCACCTCGTCCGGGTGGGAGAGCATCGGCACGTGGCTGCTGTCGAGCTCGTAGGTCGTGGCCTGCATGCGCCGGGCGCAGAACCGCTCCAGCTCGGGGTGGACGGTGCGGTCGTCGCGCGCCACGACGTACCAGCTGGGCTTGGACCCCCAGGCCGTGCCGGCCACCCGCTGGTTGAACAGGTCGGTGTCGGGCACGCCCTGCGTGGCCCAGACGATCTGCTGTTCCTGCGAGGGCAGGTCGCCGGCGAAGCACTCGATGCCGCTCGGGCGCAGCCAGATGCGGCCGTCGGCGACCTCGATGTGGGCGAAGACGTCCGTCGTCGGGAACTTGTCCTGCAGCGTCTGTGAGGTCTCGTCCTCGTCGGGAGCGAGCGCGGCGAGGTAGACGAGCCCGGCGACGCGGTCGTCGGCGCCGGCCGCGGTGATCACGGTCCCGCCGTACGAGTGGCCCACCAGGACGGCGGGGCTCGACACCCGGCCCAGGGCCCGGTGCACGGCCGCCACGTCGCCCTCGAGGGTGTCGAGGCTGTTCTGGGCGGACAGGACCTCGAAGCCGTCGGCGCGCAGCAGCGACATGACTTTCGCGAAGCACGAACCGTCGGCCCACAGGCCGTGGGCGAACACGATGCTGGGCTTGGTCGAGGTGGGCATCGGTGGGCTCCTCCGGAGGATGCGCTCGGGTCGATTCCCGACGCTGCTCCCTCCCGGGGGCGTCCGCCATGACGCAATACCCTCGGATCCGGACTTCGGCGCATACTGCCGAGGTGGCCAGGACGGTGGCGCTGCTCGCGTACGACGGGGCGCAGTCGCTCGACGTCACCGGCCCCGCCGAGGTCTTCGCGATCGCGAACCAGGAGGCCGGCACCGAGCTCTACCGCGTCGTCGTCCTCTCGCCCGACGGCGCCGAGGTGGTGTGCAGTTCGGGCCTGACGCTCGGGGCCCGGTCGTCGTTGGGCGATCACGACGGTGCGATCGACACCTTCGTCGTGCCCGGGAGCCCCACCTGGGAGCGGGCGATGCACGACGAGGCGCTGATCTCGGCGGTGGCCGCGGGGACCGGGCGGAGCCGCCGGGTCGCCGCCGTGTGCGGCGGCGCGTTCCTCCTGGGCGCGGTGGGTCTGCTGGACGGGAAGCGCGCGACGACCCACTGGGCGTGTCTCGACGACCTGGAGCGCTGCTTCCCGACGGCGAAGGTCGAGCGCGGGCCGATCTTCACCCAGGACGGTGCGGTCTTCACCTCGGCCGGGGTCACGGCGGGCATCGACCTGGCGCTCGCCCTCGTGGAGGACGACCGCGGCCCGGGTCTCGCCCGGAAGGTCGCGCGGTTCCTCGTCGTCTTCCTGCAGCGGCCCGGGAGCCAGGACCAGTTCAGCGCCCGGATGCGCCAGGAGCCCCCGGCGCACTCCGCGCTGCGCGGTCTGCTGGACACCATCGTCGACGACCCGACCGGGGATCACAGCCTCGCGGCGCTGAGCGTGCGGGCAGGGTACAGCGAACGACATCTCGCCCGGCTGTTCGTGCGGGAGCTGGGGACCTCGCCGTCCCGGTACGTCGACGAGGTGCGCCTCGAGGCCGCCCGGACCCTGCTGGAGGCCGGAGACGCCTCGATGGAGGTGGTCGCGCAGCGGTCCGGTCTGGGCTCGGCCGAGACCCTCCGGCGACGGTTCACCCAGGAGGTCGGCATTCCCCCGGGCGCGTATCGACGGCGTTTCCAGACGACCGGTGTGTCCCGGTAGCCCCGGGCCGGCCGGCGCACCCGGGCCCGACCTGTACGGCCGCGACCGGGAGCTGGCGTGGCTCTCGACCTGGTACGAGCGGGCACGCGCCGGCCGGGCCGGGCGGGCCCTGGTCCTGGGGCCGGGCGGGATCGGCAAGACCGCGCTGGTCGACGCCTTCGCCGCGCGGGCGCCCGGAGCGGTCGTCGTGCGGGTGGAGGCCGACGGCGACCCGGCCGCCGGCGCGTTCCTCGATCTGGTGCACATCGCGCTGGGGGGCAAGGGCGGGCGGGGCGCCGTGGAGTCGGTGGCCGGTGTGCTGGCCGAGCTCGGCGCCGTCCAGGAACGCGGTCCGGTCGTCGTCGCGCTGCACGATCTGCACGACGTCGACGACGCCTCGGCCCAGGTGCTCGCGCGCACCTTCCGACGGCTGCGCCACGACCACGTCCTGATCCTGGCCACGAGCCGCTCGGCGGCGCTCTCGCCGGTCTGGACCCGACTGTTCGCCGACGGGCCGGAGGCGGGCACCCTGCCGCTGGACGGTCTCGATCAGCAGGGTGTCCGCGACCTCGTCGAGCAGGTGCGACCGGGACGCTGGAGCCGAGCGGCCGTCACCCGGCTCCACGAGGACACGCAGGGACACCCGCTCCACCTCACGACGCTGCTGCGTGAGCTCTCCGACGAGGCCCTGCTCGGGGACGAGCCGCTGCCCGCCCCGCGGACGCTGGCCGACGACGTCGCGACGGTGACGGAGCGGCTGTCCCCGGCCGCGCGCCGGCTGCTCGCCTGCCTGGCGGTCCTCGACCGACCCGCGGGCCGGAGCCTGCTGGCGCGCTTCGACGAGCTCGCCTCGGTGCCGCTGCCGCCCGCGGCCCGCGAGCTGGCCGACGCCGGACTGGTCGACGGTGCGGACGTCGGGGTGCGGCCCGTCCTGCGGATCCACCACCCGCTGGTCCGCTCCGCGGTCTACGCCGCGCTCGCGCCCGATCAGCGCGTCCGCGTGCACCTCGACGCGGCGCGCGCCGTCGGCGGCACGGCCGCGCTCACGCACCGGGCGGCCGCCGCGGACGGCCGCCCCGACCCGGACCTGGCGTCCGAGCTGGAGGCCGCGGCGGACGCCGACCCGGCCGACGGGCGGGCCGGGGCGACCCGACTGCTCGCCGCGGCCGAGCTGAGCGCCTCGGGGGCCGAGGCCGAGCGACGACTGCTCGCCGCCTGCCTGTTGCTCGTCGACGCCTACGACACCGACCGCCTCCGGGCGCTCGCCCCGACGGTGCACGACACCCGGCCCGGCCCCGAGCGCGAGATCGTGCTGGGCTTCCTGGCCAGCCAGGACTTCGACCCCGCGGCGGCCGTCCACCTGCGGCAGGCGTTCGACACCTCCGACGCGGACCGCGAGGTGAGGGCTCTGGCCGGGGTCCGTCTCGCCCTGGAGCACGTCTTCCGCGGTCGCGGCCGCGATGCCGCCGACGTCGCCGTCGAGGTGACCGCGCTGACCCGTCGTCCGATCCGCGCCGAGCAGGCGGTGATCCTGCAGGCGGTGGGCCGGGCCCAGCACGCGGGCCCGGACGACGGGCTGGCGCTGCTCGACGGGCACCTGCTGGGGGCGCTGGGCGCCGACCCCGCCATCACGGCCGGGACCCTGCACCTGGCCGCCGGGAGGGTCGCCGTCGCCGGAGCGCACCTGGACGAGGGGCTCGGCCGGGTGCGACGCGGAGCGGAATCGACCAGCACCCATCGCGCGCACTGCCATCGGGTGGAGGTCCTCTACCGCACCGGCCGGTGGGACCTCGCCGAGGCCGAGGCCGACATCGCGCTCGACTGGTTCGCCGACGGCGACCGGCCGTGGGCGGAGTCCCTCGCCAACGCGGTGGCCGCCCTCGTCCCGGCCGCGCGCGCCCAGCAGGACCGGGCCGGTGAGTTCCTCGGCGTCGCCCGCGCGTCGCTCGCCCGGACGTTCAACGCCCAGGGCGCGCACGCGATCGCGCTCGCCGAGGCGACCCTGCGCCGCGCACTCGGCGATGCGGCCGGGATGGAGCGGGCGCTGCGGACGCTGCCGGAGATCGCGGCGCGGGGCGGGATGGCGTCGGCGCCGTTCGCGCCGTGGCGACCGCTGCACGCCGAGGCGTTGGTGGCGACCGGCGACGTGGCGGGCGCGCGTGGGGCCCTGCGCTCCTGGCCACGGGCCGGCTCGCCGCTGTGGTTCCGTCTCGCCCGTCACCAGCTCCAGGCCCGCATCGCCCTCGCGACGGGGGACGCCCCCACGGCGGAGACCGCGCTACGGGCCGGGATCGCGCTCGCCGAGCGGCACGGCGAAGAGGTCGCCGACGAGTGCCCGGTCGAGCTCGCCGAACTCCGGGTCCTGCTCGGGTCGCTGCCCCACGTCACGGACGGTCCCGAACAGCTCGCGGCCGCCCGACCGGTCTTCCTCGCCCTCGCGGCGACCCCGTGGCTGGAGCGCATCCGGGCCGCCACCGCCCACGCCGTGTCCGACGACGCCCCGGGCGACCGCACCCTGACGCCGCGGGAACGCCAGGTGGCCGGCCTCGTCGCCCTGGGCATGACGAGCCGGGAGGCCGCGGAAGCCCTCTGGGTCACCCCCAAGGCCGTCGACTACCACCTGGGGAACGTCTACACGAAGCTCGGACTGACCTCCCGCCGTCAGCTCCGTGGTCGTTCCTTCTCCTGACCTGCGAGTCCTGGGGACTTTCCCCAGGGTTTGCGCGGTCGCGCGGGCGGACCGTCGTCCGCAGGACCGGCTCGGGCAGCCGGGACGACGCGAGGAGGACACCATGGACCCGGCCGCCTACGGCCCGGCCTTCCTGCCGGTCATCGCCCTCATCGGCGCCCTGATCCACATCGGCGTGATGAAGCACCGCACCCGGGAGCGGGTCCTGACGATCGCCCTGCTGTGGACCTTCGGGGTCGCCGTCGGGCTCAGCGAGGTGGTGACCGCCGGGTCGCACTTCTTCGCCCCCGCGGCCACGGCCGCCCAGATCGGGTTCCCGGCCGGGAACCCGTTCCAGTGGGAGGTCGCCTGCGCGAACCTGGCCTTCGCCGTGGCCGGGATCGCCTGCGTGTGGGCGCGCAGTCTCTGGAACGGGACCGCGGTCGGCTTCGTCGTCTACTTCTGGGGCTGCGGGGTCGGGCACATCGACCAGTACGTCAACCACGGCAACACCGCCCCGTACAACTGGGGACCGATCGTGGTGGTCGTCTTCCTCGTGCCCGCGGTGCTCGCCGCCCTCCTCATCGCCCTGCGTATGACGCAGCACCGCGCGGCGCCGGCCGGTCAGCACGAGCAGGCCGATCTCGTGCGCTCCTGAGCAGGACGTCCGACCGTGTCGATTCTGGACAGAAATGACCGTCCGGCGGGAACCATTGTCCTCCCCGCGAATCGTCTGGCCCTCGGACGTGGCCGCGAGTTGGTACGTCCGAGTGATCTGCTCACCGCTGACACAGCAACGAGCCGCAGATTGCCACCAGGACGACCAGGATCGTCTGGTCCGATCGCCACGACTACTCGCGCGAACGGCTGTGTTCAACCGTGTCTCGGCTGATCAGGTGTGCGGGCCGCGATCGCGAGAGTTCTCCAATCGTCGACGGACATGCGTTTTTCGCACGTTGAGTGTCGATGACGACCACTCGTATGGTGTGGCGGCCACCCGTTCGGCCGATCGACCGGGCACCGAAGAATACGGGTGGCCATATTCGATACAGCGACCGTGCGGGAGAACGCCGGGTGACGAGTGATGCACGGATGGTCCACGACTCGGGCCCGCGTCGTCTCTCGGTGCGCGTTCCGCAGGCCGCCCTGGCCGGGAAGCGGGAGTACTGGGAGTGGCGCCGTCCTGATACCCGCGCACCGACGGAGCCGCCATCACGGTCCGGATACGCGGATTCCCTCCGCGGCTCGGTACCGCCGGCGGGTCCGCCATTCGACGACGGCGGTGGGGGCGCCCCTCGCGACGGCGGCGCGGTCGACCTCGAGGCTCTCCTGGCCCTGACGGCGCTGCCGGGCGGCGAGGCGCTCTGCGTTGTCGACGACGCCGGACGGCGTCTCGCGGAGACGGGTGACGTCGGCGACGCGTCCGCGCTGCTGGAGTGGGTCCGTCACCTCGGGACGGTCGCCGGAGCGCGGGGAGAGGCCCTCGACGACGTCGTCGTCGTGGCGTCCCCGGCGTACCACCTCCTTCGTCGCGTGACATCGGACGGCGGGTCTCCGATATGGGTCTACCTGCGGTTGCGCCGACCCGGCGGCAACCTGGCCATGGCGCGCAACCACCTCGCGGACCTGGCTCGCCGGGGTCGGCGTCGAGCCCTCCCCGCGTCCCCGACACCGACCGGGCCGCGCGGCATGCCGAAGCTCCCCGCGAGGGTTCGGCTGCCGGCCACGGCCCACGCGGTGCCCGCGCCGACGCCGGACATCGATCCCGCCGGGCCGCTGGAGGAGACGACGCACGTGCTCCTGACCAGGTGCCTCGGCGCCCTCCGCAATCTCGTCCTCGGTCCGCAGGTCGGACCGACACCGCCGAGAGGCGGCCATGCCGAGGACCCGTCACCGACGACGGGCCCCGTCCGCACGACCTATCACAGGGAGAACCATGGCTGACATCGATTACGTTCTCGGCGCCGCTGCGAACATCAAGGGGGCGTTCGCGGTCGCGGTCGTCGATTACGAGAGCGGAATGACACTCGGTTCCCGTGGCGGGAGCGCCGAGTTCGACCTCGACGTGGCGGCTCCGGGCAACAGCGAGGTCGTCCGCGCGAAGTTCGACGTCATGCAGAAACTGGGACTCCGCGAGACGATCGAAGACATCCTGATCACGCTGGACTCGCAGTACCACATCATCCGCCCGATCTACTCGAACAACGAGGACAAGCTCTTCATCTATCTCGTGCTGAACCGCCAGCAGGCGAACCTCGCGATGGCACGCCGCGATCTGCGACTGATCGCCCAGCGCTTCTTCATGGACGACCCGAGCGCCGGGCCCGCCCTGACCGCCGGACACGAGCAGGGCTACTACCAGGGCGGACGGCGCTAGCGGCGCGAGCGATCCCGGGGGGAACGAGTTGGCGCGTCATCGCCACATACTGTGCGTCCCCTCCGACGGCCTCTCGACGGTCCTGGAGCGGCTCCTGGCCCAGCACCGGATCCTCGCGGCGACGCTGCTCGACGCGTCGAGCGGACTCGTCCTCGACGGCTACGTCGTGGACACCGGGTGGGCCGACCTCGAGCAGCTCGCGGCCGGGCACGCCGACCTGGTGCGCGGCGCCTCGGCGATCGAGAGTGCCCTGTCGCGCGGCCCCTGGGACCGGGCGGGCGAGCTCACGGTCGACGCCGCCGACGGATGGCACCACCTGCTGCAGCCGGTGCCCGACCCGCACGGCGACCGCCTGGTCCTCGTGATCCTGGTGCACGGCGGGGCGGGCGCCGTCCGCCGGGCGAGGCGACGCCTGCGCACCGTCTCTCCCGAGGCGATCACGGCCGGGCCCTCCCTGAGTCGGCGTCCGGTCGCCGGGACCTGGCTTCCCTCCACCCCGGAACACCCGCCGACCACCTCCGCCACCGAGCGCGGGCCGACCGCTGCGGCGGGGGGCCGGGACGACGTCATGACCGCTCGCCTCGACTCGCGGCCGCTGGCGGCCATGGCCCCGTCGTCCCCCGAGGAATCACCTCCCTCGGGACCGCCACCGCCCGTGTCGGCCGATCAACCGTGAGGCTGCGCCGTGCCTGAGCACCGACCACCGATCCCGCTGCCCCCGGCGGCGCCCCGACCCCCGGGCATACCCGTCGAAGTGGCGGGAGAACGCCCCGGGAGGACCCACGCCCTGGTCCGGGTCGCCGCCATGCGGTGGTTGCGGGTCACCTCCTGCACCGACCGCCGCGATCACTTCGTGACGGTCTACGACATGGAGGAGGCCGTCGGCCACGGCGGCCCACCGATCGCGCTGTGCCGACAGCCGATCGTCCCCGGCCCGTTGGCGATGAGCCCCGGTCGGCTCTGTCCCCGCTGCCGGGACGCCGCCCTCGGACGGGGCGCTCCGCGGAGATCGTTGGCGGAGCGGCTACGGCGGTGGTGCCGCAGTATCGGGTCCGTCGGCGCCCGTCGTGGACGCGTCCGACGCCTCTGACGAACCGGGGCCGGTCCGCGGGACTTGAGTGTGTCGTGGGGGCATGCCTTCTCCTCCCTCGGCACGGCGGGCTCACTGTCGCCCGCCGCCCGGTGACCGGCCTGATCTGGAACCTCGTGCATGGCGGCGGGCACGGCTGGCGGGACGATCCGCGCTCCCGGCGCGCGCACGACATCGCCACCTCCGGAGCGGCCCTCGTGTTCGCCGCGCGGTTCGTGGTCAGCCAGTGGCTCTACTCGGCGGACTCGACCGGTGGGCTCGCGATCGCCCGGGCCTCGATGGGCCTCCCGCTGACGGCGCTGGTGGCGGTCGTCATGCTCTGGGCCTTCCGGCGGACCACGCTCCGCCTCGTCACCCCGGCACCGATCCGACGAACCCGACCGACGGTGTGATCCGCGCAACTCCCCGCTGGAGTGTGCCGCAGCGGCACGCCCGACGGTCTCTCCCGACACCGGCCGCCGCCGCTCCCGCGCACCACACCCAGCGCCACAACCATCGCAGCCACCACGACTCGGACGACGGGCTCCCGGCATCGCCTCGGCCCACCGCTCACCACTCCTCGGCTCGGCCCCCGCGGTCGGCGGTTCTCCGGGGGCTACCCGATCTCCTCGCGCTCGCCCCGACGATCGACACGGTTGCAGACTGGGGCGATGGCGCGGTCGCCGTCGGGTGAGTCGGTCCTGGAGCGGGTGGTGCGCATCCTGGAGGCATTCACCCCCGAGGCCCAGGTCCTGGGCGTCGGCGAGGTGGCCCGTCGGGCCGATCTGCCGGTGGCCACGGCGTCGAGGATGGTCGCGGACCTCGTCGAACACGGGCTCCTGACCCGCGAGTCCACGGGGCGGGTACGGATGGGGACCCGGCTCTGGGAGCTGGCGTCCCGGGCGTCGCCGACGCTGTCGATGCGCGAGCTCGCGATGCCGGTGCTCGAGGAGCTGCTCCGGGCGGTCGGCCACCACGCCCAGCTCGGACTGCTCGACGGCGAGGAGGTGCTCTTCGCCGAGCGGCTCTCCGCCGAGGGTGCGGTCGTCAACTACACGCGGATCGCCGCCCGGCTCCCCCTGCACGCATCGTCGTCGGGCCTGGTGCTGCTGGCCCACGCGCCCGGGGATCTCCAGGAGCGCATCCTGACGGGGAAGCTGGCCCGGTTCACCAGCGAGACCATCACCGACGGCGCCGAGCTGCGCCGGCGTCTTGCCGACATCCGCCGCGAGGGCTTCGTCCTGTGCGCGGGCCACCTCCACCTGGAAGCGACCGGCATCGCGGTCCCGGTGCGCGACGAGACCGGCCACGTCGTCGCGGCGGTGTCGGTGATCGTGCCCAACGACGACCGCGCCCGCGGCCACGTGCCGCTCCTGACGGCCGGTGCCCGCGAGATCCAACGACGCCTCCGTCGGGCGGTCGGCGAGGCCGACGACATCGGTCTCATTGAATGAGAACGCCGTTCCGTGCCCGATACGCGGCTCGGCATCCTCGGTGGCGACGTCGGCGCACGAGGAGGTCGGGATGCCGGGGACGACACGGGCCGCGCCGGGCACCGGCACCGTCGGGGAGGCGGTGGACCGCCTCGTCGTCACCGGGATGTCGACCGCGGCGCAGGACGTCGTGTCCCTGACGCTGACCCGCCCGGACGGCGGCCGGCTCCCGGACTGGGCACCGGGTGCACACATCGACGTGACGCTCGCGAACGGTGAGACGCGGCAGTACTCGCTCTGCGGCGACCGCTGGGACGCCCACACCTTCCGGGTCGCGGTGCTCCGCGAGACCGACGGGCGCGGCGGCTCCGCGTTCGTCCACGACGAGCTCGCCGTCGGGGACGAGGTGCTCCTCGGCGGTCCCCGCAACAACTTCCCGCTGGCGCCCTCGCCGCGCTACCTGTTCATCGCCGGGGGCATCGGCATCACCCCGATCCTCCCGATGATCCACCAGGCCGATCTCGTCGGCGCCGACTGGACGCTGCTCTACGGTGGCCGCCGCCGCGCCTCGATGGCCTTCCTCGACGACCTCGCCGTCCACGGCGAGCGGGTGGAGATCGTCCCGCAGGACGAGGCCGGACTCCTCCCGCTCGGGACGTGGCTCGGCGCGCCGCGCGGCGACACCGTCGTCTACTGCTGCGGCCCGGGCCCGTTGCTCGACGCCGTCGAGCACGCCATGACCGGCGCCGGATGGGCGCCGCATCGGCTGCGCACCGAGCGGTTCACCGCTGCCGAGGTCGGCGCCCCGGTGCGCGACGAACCGTTCACCGTCGAGCTGGCCCGCACCGGCACCACCGTCGTCGTCGGACCTCGACTCTCGGTGCTCGAGGCCGCCCGGCAGGCGGGTGCGACGACGTTGTCGTCCTGCGAGCGGGGGACCTGCGGCACCTGCGAGACCACGGTGCTCGACGGCCTGCCCGACCACCGTGACTCGATCCTGGCCGACCACGAGCGCGCCGCGGGTGACTGCATGTTCCCGTGCGTGTCCCGGTCGTGCACCGACCGACTCGTGCTCGACCTGTAGGAGGACCGCGATGACCACCACCCTCCGCCCGGTCCCGGCCGTCGGCGCCGTCGACCCGTTCTCCCCCGAGGTCCTCGGGGATCCGCTGCCGTTCCACGCCGCACTGCGCGACGCCGGGCCGGTCGTCCCCCTCTCCCGCTACGACGGCCTGTACGGCATGGGTCGCCACGCCGACGTCCACGCCGCCCTCGTCGACTGGCAGCGCTTCTGCTCCGGCGCCGGCGTCGGGTTGTCGAACTTCCGCCGCGAGGAGCCGTGGCGCCCACCGTCGCTGCTGCTCGAGACCGACCCTCCCCACCACGACGCGCCCCGCCACGTGCTCGCGCCGATCCTCGGCCCGCGGGCGCTGCGCCGACTGCAGGGGCCGTGGTTCGCCGCCGCGGAGGAGCACGTCGAGGACCTGCTCGCCGACGCCGGGCCGGGCGAGACGGTCGCGGTCGACGCCATGCCGGCGCTCGCCGAGTCGTTCCCGCTGCGGGTCTTCCCGGACGCCGTCGGCATCCCGCGCGAGGGCCGCGAGCACCTGCTGCCCTACGGCGACCACCTGTTCAACGCCTTCGGCCCGTCCAACGAGCTCGTGGCGAAGGGCGCCCCGCACGTCGCCGAGCACGCCGCCTGGGTGAACGCCCAGTGCCGCCGCGAGGTGCTGAGCGACGACGGGTTCGGCGCGGCGATCTGGGCCGCCGCCGACCGCGGGGACATCACCGGCGAGCAGGCCCCGCTGGTGGTCCGGTCACTGCTCTCGGCCGGGGTCGACACCACGGTCCACGGCCTCGGCGCCGTCCTCCGAGCTCTGGCCACGCATCCCGACGCCTGGGCCCGGCTGCGCCACGACCCGGCTCTCGCACGGGTCGTTTTCGATGAGGCGATCCGGTGGGAGTCGCCGGTGCAGACGTTCTTCCGCACCGCGGAGGTCGACGTCCCGGTCGGAGACACCGTCGTTCCCGAGGGCGCGAAGATCCTGATGTTCCTCGGCTCGGCCAACCACGACCCCCGCCGGTGGACCGACCCCGACCGGTTCGACCTGACCCGCGACCCGTCGGGACACGTCGGCTTCGGGATGGGGCTGCACCAGTGCGTCGGCCAGCACGTGGCCCGGCTCGAGGCGGCGGCCCTGCTCGCCGCGCTGGCCGCGCGGGTCGAGCGCATCGAGGTCGCCGCCGAACCGACCCGACACCTCAACAACACCATGCGCGCCTTCGCGAGCCAGCCGATGCGGCTGCACCTCGGTCAGGCTCCGTCGTAGACCGTCAGGCGCGGTCGGGAGCGGGCCGACGCACCGTCTCGACGACCAGCTCGGCCACCTCGGTCATCCCGGTCAGGTTCGGGTGGTACGGCACCGGGCCGCCCCGGCCCGGGATTCCGAGCTCGAATCCGTACACCCACGGGTCGGGCGACCCGACTCCGTGGGACACGCTCGCGACCGAGGCCGCCACGAGCTCGGCGCCGGAGCGGGCGGCCGCGTCGCGGAAGGCCTGCGCCAGCCCTCGGCCGACGGCGGCGGCCGACCCGGCCTGGGCAGGCGTGAGCGGGGCGACCGACGCCGCCCCGATGAGCGTCAGGTAGTCCACGAGCAGGATCCGGGCTCGCGGGGCACGTGCCCGCACCCGCTCCACCACCTCGGCCTGCGAGGCGGCGACCGCGGCGAAGACGTCCGGGGCCGCGTCCGGGGTGGTGCGGAACGAGACGAGATCGCCGAGCCGTTCACGGACCGACACCGGCACCAGCGGCAGCCATCGGAGCGCCGAGCCGAGCGCACCCGCCGCGAACAGGGTGCCCACGTAGCCGAGGTCGTTGCCGCCGGCCGTGATGGTGACCAGTTCGCAGTCCGGGGTGACGGCCTCGATCTGCGGCGGACGTCCTCGCTGCGGGGTGGTGAGGATGTCGGCGGTCGTGGCGCCCGAGAACGTCACGTCGACCAGTTCCAGGTCCAGCGTGTGCGCCACCTGGTGGGCGTAATTGCGCCCCGACCGGGAGGCGGCGGCATCCACCACCGGCGTGATTCCGGGGCCGGCGGCGAAGGAGCTCCCCATCGCCACGTACTTCCCGCCCGACCCTGGAGCCACGTCCGTCATTCTGGGTCCTCCCGACCCTCGGCGCGGGTGGCCTCCCCACCGCGATGGTCAGTTCCTGGTGGGGAGCAGTCCGTTCTCGGTGGCGAACAGGGCGGCGGCGCCTCGCGTGGAGACACCGATCTTGGCGTAGATGTGCTGGATGTGATGGTCGGCGGTCTTGGGGCTGATCACCAGCCGCTCGGCGACGGCGCGGGTGGTCGAACCGACCGCGAGCAGCCGCAGCACCTCGACCTCCCGGGTGGTCAGGCCGGCGGGGAGCGACGCGCGGACGGCCGGACGGTGCCCGGCCGCGGCGAGGACGCGTTCGACGGCCACGCCGCACAGGCGTCCGGTCCCGGCGAGGGCGCGCATCTCGGCCGCCGCCGCGGCCGGTCGGTGCGGCGCGCGATGGGGACGTTCCGAGGTCATGGCCTGGTAGCAGTCGGCCGCGGCGAGGGCCCGTTGCGCGGCGTCGAGCCCGGCGCCGCCGACCCGGCGGTGATAGCCCGACCCGTCCATCCGTTCGTGAGCCGCCCCCGCCGTGGCGGCGAGCTCGGCGGTGTACCGGGTCCGACGCAGGATCTGCTCGGTGTGCAGCGGCACGGTCTCGGCGCGGTCGCGCTCGTCGCGGGTCAGCGGGCCGGGCTTGTCCCAGACGGTGTTCGGCACGGCGACCCGGCCCAGGTCGTGGAGCAGGCCCGCCGCCTCCGCGGCCGGACCGCCGGCCTCCCCGGCGAGCGCCGCCACCGCCCGGGAGTGCCCGGCGGTCCAGGGCGATTTCAGGTCCGCGAAGTCGGCGATCACGAGCAGCGCGTCGTGCACGCCGTCGGCGTCGAGCGGTACGTCCACCGGCGCGGCCGCGAGCGCGGCGTCCCAGGGGTCGGCGTCCTCGATCTCGGCCCACCAGCTCGCCGCGTGGGCGACCAGGAGATCCGCCAGCTCCGGGTCGTAGGCGCCTCCACGACGAGCGCCGATCGTGGCGATCGCGGGGCGGTACCCGTCGAGACGGGCGAGGACCTCGAACTCCTGGGCCAGCTGCGCGACCCGCATCGGGCGCGGGATCCCGGTCCCGGCGATCCCGTTCGGCACGCCCCGCCCGTTCCACCGCTCGAAGCTCGTGGCCAACCCGGCGCGGGCGGCGAGGTCGAGGCCGAAGCGCGCGGCCAAGGCGTCGGCGACCTCGCAGGCGGTCCGGAAGTTGTACGCCACGCTCGTGGGGGCGCCCGCGACGGTCGTGACCACCGACCGCAGCCGGGACAGCCCCGCGCGCCCGGGCCCGGCGTGACCGACCATCAGCCGCAGCATGTCGCCCGGGTTCGCGGCGTCCACGCGCAGCGAGCGGTCACGCAGCGCGATCTCGTCCCCGAACATCGCCGCCACCTCGAACGCGTGCCCGGTGCAGCCCAGGAACCGCAGCGCCGAGACCCACCAGGTCGTGGCTCGCTCGTCGGCGCCGGCCCCGGCGGCGCGGGCCAGCTGATCGGCCAGCGCCGTGGCGCGGAGCTGTGCCCCGGGCGGCTGGCCGAAGGCGTGGTCCTGCCCCACCGCGAGCAGCGCCGCCAGCTCGACCCGGGTCGTCACCGGGGTCATCGGGACACGGTAGGGCCTGGCGCGGGAGATGGGGAGTTCTCCCGACGCGACGAATCCGCAGGTCCCGGGATCGTCGTCGCCATGACAACGACACCGTCACCCCGGCCCACCGCCACCATCGACACCGCCCCCGACGACGACCCCAAGGTCGCCTCCGTGCAGCGTCTCTACGCCGCCTTCGGTCGCGGCGACCTGGACGGCGTGCTCGCCGAGCTCGCCGAGGACGTCGACTGGGCCGCCGAGGCCGCCGGCACCGGCGCGCCCTGGTACGGCTCCTACCGGGGCCGCGACGCCGTGCCCGGGTTCTTCGCGGCCATCGCCTCGACCGTCGACATCGACTACCTCGACGTCGTCGGCTGCACCTGCGGGGGCGACGACGTGATCGCGACCGTGCGGTGGGCATACACCGTCAAGGCCACCGGTCGCCGCGCCGAGATGTACATGCAGCACTGGTGGCGCTTCGCCGACGGTCGCATCGTCTTCTTCCGCGGGTCGGAGGACTCCGCGCAGAGCGTCGCCGCGTTCGCCCCGTCCCTCGTCGAGATCGTCCGCGACGGCTACGACGCGTTCTCCCGCGGCGACATCCCCGCCGTGCTGGCCACGTTCGCCGACACCGCACAGTGGTACTCCCCCGACGAGCTGCCCACCGGCGGCACCTTCCGCGGCCCCGCCGAGATCGCCGCGTTCTTCTCGGCCCTGCCCGCCCACTACGACGAGCTGCAGGTCCACCCCGAGCGGTTCCACGCCGCGGGCGACCGGGTCGTCGTCGAGGGACACCACACCGGACGCGTCGCCGGCGCCCCGTTCGACGTCGGGTTCGTCCACGTCTGGACGATGCAGGATCGGTCCGTGGTGGAGTTCCGCGAGTACATGGACTCGGGCAAGCTCCTGCCGCTGTTCGGCCCGAGGTGACACCGGGGCGGGGTGGTCAGGCCCGCGCCTCGAACCCCGCCTGACGTCCGCTGCCGTCGCACCGGGCACAGGGCCGCTCCAGGACACCGGAGCCGCACTCGATGAACGCCGCGACGATCGTGTGCAGGTGGCCGTGCCCGCGACAGTCGGGGCAGACCACGGCCGGAACGCGCCGCGCTGCTCGTTCCTGACCTCTCGCGACCCCGTCCCCCGACACCCGGACCAGGCTACGGGATCGACCAATTTCGCCATAGTCCCACGATGAACGACGACAGATTGCTCGCCACCGATTCTTGCGCCACCGATTCTCGTGCCGCCTTCTGATCCGACCGGCGTCGCCGCTGTCCGGGAAACGATACGGCCGGCGAACCGCCCCGCATTCGATGCATCACGGCGTTGATCCTTCGCCGCCCATTGTGGCAGTTTCGCCGCCAGCGGCCCGCATGACGCGGAGCCGCCGGGGGGCGGAAAAGACATGCGGTTCAGATCGAAGAAGATCTATTGTTCTGGCGTGGTCGACGAGAGGGCCGCGACGCATCTCACCGCGCGCTGCTCATTGCTGGCGCGGCACGGTGCGCGCCGGGTGGTGATCGACGTGTCGGGGGTGGCGCGCTGTGAGCCAGCAGGACTGGTCGGGCTCTGGGAACTCCACCAGGGCCGGTGCGGGCTCCGGGTGCGGCTGACCGGAGCACACTGGGCGCAATTCGTGCCCGCGTTGCTCCATTCCGAGGCCGAACAGTTCGAGGGCCATTACCGAATGATTCGGACGGTCCTCGAGGAACCCGCGTAGCTCAGCCGCGCAGGGTGTGGCCGGGGGGTCGGCCGCGGTGGCGGGCGACCGCGTCGGGACGGGTGCGGGGGCCGGGACGAGGTGGTCCCCGGTGCTCCTGGCCGTGCGTGATCGCCGCACCTCGGCGTCCCGGCCGGGCGGCGCGGACACTCCGGCGGAAACGTTCACTCACACCCCGGTCAGGCCGAGATCCGGGCCCGACGAGCCGACCACGGCCGTTTTTACGCCGACCGGGCCCTCGATTGCGGCTTTCTGCCGCGGTTGCGGAGAGTGCGCACTGCCTACCCCTCACCAGGGACGCATCGTCGGGGTCGCGTCGGGAAGAAAGCACACGTCATGACAGACATCAGCGCCGGTCAGGAACCGGTCGAGCAGCCACGGCGAGTGGCCAAGAACCGTCTCACTCCGCAGCACTCGGGGACATCCTGGCGCTGGCAGTGGTTCACCAGCCTGGGGCAGCACGAGGTCGCCTATCTGCCGGTCCGGGAGGCCTGGTTCACCCGGTACCGGTCCGGCCACCCCGAAGGCGACCTCGGTCTGTGGAACGAACCCCAGGCGGCGAGCCTGCCCCGTCCCACCAACTGCCGGCACGCGGCACGCATCGCCCAGCGCTACGCCGACACCCGACGGACGTCGTCGTCGGCGGCGCCGACGACGAGGAGGCGGGCCCGGCGTCATCGGCCGGTCGACCCGGCCGACCTGTCCTATCGGCGCACCTTCGAGCGCATCGTCGGGCGTCTCCGCCACTGACGAGCCCCTCCGGCGACCGTCGTCGCCGAGGGGCCGGCCGACGCGGCCGGTATCCGTCGGTCTCCCGGGTCAGCCGACGCGGAGATAACGGATGTGGGTGGCCAACGGCGAGTGCAGGACCTCGGCGGGCTCGAATCCGAAGGACTCGACCCCGTCGAAGATCCGCTCCCCCGAGCCGAGCAGGACGGGCACGACGTCGAGGGTGAACTCGTCGATCACCCCGGCCTGCAGCGCCTGCCGGACCGTCGAGGCCCCACCCGCGATGTCCACGCCGCTCTCCCCGGCGGTCTCACGGGCCGCGGCGTAGGCCGCGTCGAACCCTCCGGTGACGAAGTGGAACGTCGTCCCACCCTCCATCTCGACCGGATCGCGATCGTGATGGGTCAGCACGAACACCGGCGCGTGATACGGCGGCTCGGGGCCCCACCAGCCGTTCCACTCCTCGTCCCAGTCCCCACGGATCGGGCCGAACATGTTCCGCCCCATCACGTACGCGCCGCGGGGTCGCATCAGCCACTCGGCGGCGATCTTGTCGGCCTCGGTGGCCCGCGGGTCGCCGATGTGCCAGCCGTGCACCTCCCGCCCCCGCTTCCCCAGCGGGTCGTCCCGGCTCTGGTCCGGCCCGGCGACGAAGCCGTCCAGTGAGACCGACATGTGACAGGTGGTGTCCGGCACGATGAGCCCCCAAGTGGTTGCGACCTGCAATCGGTCGTGCGGACGATAGCAGGCGTGCCGCGGACGGCGAGCCATCCAGGAGATGCTCGAAGCTCGACGGACACGCTCATCCGCCGTCCGACGGGTCCGCGGGCACGATGTTGACGTTGACGATTCCCCAGTAGGCGGAGGGCGGCGGGGCGTCGTTGCCGGTGAGCATCGCCCCACCGGGCGAGGACCCCGGCGGGTCCAGCCGGTCGAGCTGGTAGAGGTCCTGGTCGCCGCGCGGGCCCCCGTCCACCGGCAGGACGTTCAGGGGACGGAAACCGGCCACCGGCGTGGCCGGGATGTTCTTCCGCCCGTCCCCGAAGGCGGTGATCACATCGGTCCCCCGTGACACGGTCTGGGTGAGCTGCGGGACACCGAAGCTGCCGTTGCGCCGCGTGATCGATTCGAGGCGTCCGTTGCGATAGGCGAGCACCGACAGCGAGTGGCCCTCGTCGCCGGTCTTCACGGTCATCTCGCTGGTGATCGTGGCGCCGTTCTCACGGCCGGTTCCCGGCGCGGTGTAGACGTCGATGATCGACCCGTACACCAGGTGGTGGTCGCGCAATGTCCAGGCGTGCGCCGCGCTGTCGGTGAGCCGGGTGTGCTGCGCCTCGGCGTTCGCCTCCCCCGGGCCCGGCCCGTCCCCCATCGCGACCGCGACCAGGAGGTTCGCCTCGTTCATGCTGCTCGGCAGGACCACGGTCGCCAGTCCGTCCTCCAGCGGCGACCGGGCGACGACCGCGTCGATGAAGGCGACCCCGTGCGGGACCGACGAGCCGGCGCCGCACGCGGAGAGCACCAGCACGACGATGCCCGCCGTCGCCAGGACGCTCCGCCGCACCCGCCGTCGCACTCCCACCTCCGAGGACCGGTGCCGCCGACGGACTGGGCTCAGACCAGGTCGGCGCCGATGGTGTTGCGCATCCGGGCCAGCACCGCGCGCTGGTCGCCGGTCAGCGCCGTGGCAGCCCGGGCGTGGATCTCGTTGCCGAGGGCATGCAGTGGGATGTCGGCGTGCCCGACCGCCGACACCTCGGCCATGGACCAGCGCGGGAACGTCCGGGCCGGGACCGTCGTCGTCTCGAGCACTTCGAGCGCCTCGTGCCGGGTGTCGGCACCGATGCGCTCGTAGAGCTCGTTCACCGCGGACGGTGACCCCTCGAGAACCTGCACGAAGTAATGATCGGTCAGCAACAGTGCCCCGGTGATCCCGAGTTCCCGGTTGTGGGCCCGCGCCTGCCGGAAGATTTCCGCGAGCACGGTGGGACGATCCGTGCGCGGAATACGACTGTGGCTCCGGTAGATCAGTTGCAGGACCCCTGCCGACTCCGTTGTCAGCTCGACCATGATCGCCCATCCTCCCTGCACCCAGCACCGTTCGAGCGCCCCGGATCGGGCTCATTGTGCTCTCGGGACCGGAATCGGACCATGCCGGACGAGCAGTCCCCCGCCGCGGTCGAACCGATCACGCGACGGGATGGCCGGTCGGGACGTGGTCGGCCCGGTGCCGGCCCCCGTGCCCGACGTCGGCGTCCTGGTCGTCGGCCTCGTCGTCGATCAGCGCCCGGATCCAGCGGTGGGTGGCCTGCAGCTCGACCAGCGGCGTCGCCTGCAGCGCCGGGAAGAACTGTGACCACCGGACCCCGGTCAGTGCGACCTCGAGCCCACCCCGCCCCTGCTGCAGCTCGACCAGGCCGATCAGCCCGGCCCGATCGCACCCGGTCACCGAGGAAGCGTCGATCACCACCCGCCGCCAGCCCTGATCGGAGAGCAACCGGCAATGTGCGAGCAGTTCTGCCACCGTCATCCGATCGATCGTGTCGACCAGGATTATCCGCCGTCGCCGAGACCACATCTCGCATCCCCCACCACGCTCATCATGGTCACTTCGCGCGTCCGGGCGCCCCCGCAGTGCCACTATCGACGCCCGCGCCACTGTCCTCGCGTCGAGAGGCCGGCGGAACCGTATTCGTCGTGACTCGACGAGGGATCTCGAATCGTCGGGCGTCGGCAGGACAGTTCGAACGCCGCGCGGACAGACGGAACGATTCGGGTGGATCAGCGGTGCTTGGCGACCGTGAGCAGGACGGCCGAGTCCTCCAGCGCTTCGAGGCGGTGCAGCGCGTCCGGCACGATCAGCAGATCACCGGGAGCCCCGTCCCAGGAGATGTCGGAGGCGGTGAGGCGCACCCGGCCGTGCAACACCTGGACGGTGGCCTCGCCGGGATTGCTGTGGTCATCGAGGGCGCGGCCGGCGGCGAGGGCGATCACGGTCTGGCGCAGCGTGTGCTCGTGGCCGCCGTAGACCGTGTGCGCGCCGCGCCCGCTGGTGGCGTCCTTCGCGATCTTGAGTTGCTGACGGGCCAGCGCGGTCAGCGACAACTTCTCCATGGACGCCCCATTCCGACACGGCCGACGGTCGTCGCCCGGGATCCGGGTCTCGCGGTCCGCCGACCATGGCAGAAACGGGCCGTGTCCCGCGCCCGCCAGGTCGGCCGATCAGCGGCCGGCGGCGGGCGCCTGCTCCGGCGCCTCCCGGTGCCCCTCCAGCAGCGGCGATCCGGACAGCACGATCACCCCGGCGACGAGCAGGGCGCCGCCGACACCGGCGGCGGCCGACCACCAGCCGCTCCGGACGTGCTCGCCGTAGACCCCGACGCCCCAGAGGGTGGCGACCAGCGGGTTGGCCAGGGTGATCCCCGGTTGGGAGGCGATCAGCCGCCCGGCCTGCAGGGCGTTCTGGAGCAGGAAGAAGCCGACGCCGCCGACGACGAGCAGCATCCAGGTCTGCCAGGCCGCGAGCGCTGAACCCACCCCGCCGGCCAGCGCCGCGGTGACCGGCTTGACCAGGACCGCGCCGAGGCCGGCCGACACCCCGGCGGCCACCCCGGCCAGGGCGGTGGCGACCACCCGGCGCGTCGTGCGTCGTGCCCAGACCAGCGCCGACCCGATGGCTCCGGCACCGAGCGCCAGCCCCACGACCCAGGTCGACAGCGGGACCGAGGTGGGGTCGCCCCCGCTGGGCGCCAACGCCAGGAGCAGACCGGCCACCCCCGCCGTCATCACGGCGAGCGCGAACCATTCCCGGCGCTCGAGGCGCCCGCCCAACAGCACGGCGGAGAGGAGCAGGGTGAAGGGCAGCTCCATCACCACCACCAGCTGCACCAGCGACACCGGGCCGTTCGCGATCGCCGCGATCTGCAGCGCGAACGACCCGACGACGGCCGCCAGTCCGGCGGCCCACACCGGACGACGGCGGATCAGCAGCCACAGCAGCGACCACGAGAACCCCTGCTGCGGCGGCTCGGCCTCGGTGGCCTTGCGCAACAGCACCAGGCCGAGTGCCCCGACCGCCGCCGCGCCCAGAACCAGCGTGATCACCCCTACCACCGCACCACCATCCCCTTCCGGGAGCTGGTGGATGCGTCCGGGGCATCAGGACGGGCAGGAAGGGTGACGGTCGCACCCACCGCCGGGACCGTTCGTGGACCGGACATGCGCCACGGTCGGTGACGATGTCAGGCTGCGACGGTGACCACGGGGGCAGCGGTCCACGCGACCGATGACGACGACGTGCTGACGGTGTCCGGCGAGCTCGACTCGGACTCGTGCCCGTCGGTCCGATCGGTCCTGCTCGAGGCACTCTCCGTTCGGATCGCCGCTCTGGCCGAGAACGAGGTCGTCCGCCCCATCAGCCGCGCGCGGCGTCCAGGAACCGCTCGAGCTCGGAGCGGGTGTCCGGACCGCACGGCTGGAAGACGATCTCCGTCACGCCCTGGGCGCCGAGGTCGTCGATCCGGCGACGGACCTCGGCGCGGGTGCCGCTGACGGTCACGTCGCGCAGCATCGCCGAGCCGCCGGCGTCCCACGCGGCGCGATCGGCCTCGCCGAGCTCGACGCAGTGCCCGGAGTGCACCGCGAGGTGGCGCTCGTCCTGCGGGCTCTCCTCGACGACGGACAGCCACTCGTCCCCGCCGGGCAGGGTCCGCACGGCGTCGGCGCCGCTGAACTCGTAGGCACCGTGGTAGGCCAGCGCCCACCCGGGTCCCCCGGCCACGCGGGCGTGCTCGGTGTCCTGGGGCTCGTCGTCGTCGAGCACGGTGCCCCAGGCCAGGAACGGCACCCACGTGTACTCGCTGAGGAAGTCCGGGACCTGCAGGGTCGCGAACAGCCCGTCGCCGAGCTCGCGCGCCACCCGCTCGCCCTTCGGTCCCAGCGCCCCGATGAGCACCGGGACCTCGACGGGCCTCGCCGGCGCATGCCCGTCGGGATGGAGCATCTGCATCCGCGCGCCCTCCCACTCCACGACCTCGCCGCGCAGCAGGTCGCGGAAGACGCGGATGTAGGACTCCATGAACGCCCAGGTGATGGCCCGGTATCCCATGGCGCGGCGGCCGGTGAAGCCGGTCCCGAACGAGACCGCGGTCCGACCCGGCGCGAGAGCGGCCAGGGTCGCGGTCGCCGCGGCGTTGACCATCGGGTGGCGCAGGCTCGGCACGAGGACGCCGGGCCCGATCCCGATGCGCTCGGTCCGTTCCGCCGCGAGCGCCAGGGTCATCCAGACGTCCGGGCTCTGCTGCGGGGTGTCGTAGACCCAGGCGCGGTCGTAGCCGAGCTGCTCGGCGAGCGCGATGTCGTCCGGCGAGCTCAGGGCGGTCGGGAAAGCGCAGGACACCTGCATGGTTCCTCCATCCGGCGCCGGACGGGTCGTCACGCTCGACCCGTCGGGCCGGCCAGGCCTCGGGCGTGGTCCGGACCACGCTGACTGTGCGCACAGTCACCATCTCGCTCCGGACTGTCAAGCGCCGCGCCGGGCGTCCTCGTGCGCCGACGGACGGAGTCCGCTGGCTCCGTCGTGGTCGGTGTCCGTAGCGTCGGGGGTGTGGAGGACATCCAGCAGCCGCACCCCGACACCGGCGGCGACCTGCCCGACGACCAGCTGGCCCTGGTGCTCGCGGCGGCGTCGCGAGCGATGACGGCGTGCTATCGGCAGGGGCTCAGCGCACTGGGACTGAGCTATCCCCAGTACGTGGTGATGCTGGTGCTCTGGGAGCACGGACACGCGTCGATGAAGTACCTCGGTCAGACCCTGGAACTGGACTCAGGGACTCTCTCGCCGCTGCTCAAGCGCCTGGAGGTCCGGGGACTGGTGACCCGCCGTCGGGATCCGCACGACGAGCGCCTCGTCCTGGTCGCCCCCACCGACGCCGGTCGGGCGTTGGAGGAGCAGGCCCGCGAGGTCGCCGGTGGGGTCGAGCGCGCCGCCGCGATGAGCGGGGACGAGGTGACGGCGCTGTGCGCGCGCCTCGACCGGCTGACGACCCAGGTCCGCGGTCCGGGGCGGTCGGGCACCCCGCGCCACTAGCCGCCTGACCGCCGCGGCCGATCGTGGTGACCGGGCCGCGATCCTGCGAGGCTGGACACGTGGGGCGACTGGATGCGGTGGACCTGTCCTCGCGGCTGTCCCGGGAGCAGGGCGCCGACGAGCTGGCGGCGGCCCAGAAGCGCCTGGTGCACCTGCGGCTGCTGCTGGCGGGCCTGATCGGCCCGGGCCCGATCGGACCCCCGCTGCTCGTGCTGTTCGAGGGCTGGGACGCGTCCGGGAAGGGCGGAGCCATCAAGCGCCTGGTGGCGCCCCTCGACCCGCGGCACGTGCGCGTCGTGCAGTTCGCGGCCCCCACCTACGACGAGCAACGCCACCACTTCCTGTGGCGGTTCTGGCCGGCGCTGCCCGGCTGGGGCGGGATGGCCGTGCTCGACCGGACCTGGTACGGACGCGTGCTCGTCGAACGCGTCGAGGAGTTCGCCACCGAGGCGGCCTGGGAACGGGCCTACTCGGAGATCGTCGACCTGGAGACGACGTTGGCCGCCGAGGGCACCATCGTCGTCAAGTTCTTCATGCACATCTCCCCCGCCGAGCAGCTGCGCCGTTTCCAGGCGCGCGACAAGGACCCCTACCGCGCCTGGAAGCTCACGCCGGAGGACTGGCGCAACCGCGACCGACGGCCCGCCTACGAGGCGGCCGTGGAGGAGATGGTGCGCCGGACCGAGTCGCCCGCCGGTGCGTGGCACCTGATCGCGGCCGAGGACAAGCGCTGGGCCCGGGTCGCGGTGGTGCGGACCGTGTGCTCGGAGATCGAGTCCGCGCTGGCGGCCCGGGGGATCGATCCCGACCCGCCCACATCGTGATCGCCCGAGAGCGCACGCTCACCCGGGCGGGGAGAAGGCCCCGGCGCGGGTGAGCAGATCCTTCGCTCCCGGGAGCCCGGCGAAGGCGCGGGCGACGTCGGCCGGGGTGGCGACGCGATGGGCGTTCCCGGCGACGTACGCGCGCACCGCGGCGTCGAAGGGTCCGGCCCCGACCCGTTTCCGGGCGGCGAGCAGCGCGGCGGCGCCCTGGACGTAGACGCCCGAGTAGTAGGCCGCGGCTCCACGGTCGGACCAGGTGGCCATGGGATCGCCGAGCTTGCCGCGCAGCGCCGTGGGCACGTCGGCGGTCCGGTACTCGCCGGGGGTGTTGTCGACGACGGCCTGGGCGTAGGTCGCGAATCCCTCGTCGAGCCACGGGTCGCGAGCCTGGTCGTTGCCGACCAGCCCGTAGAACCACTGGTGGGCCAGCTCGTGCGGGACCAGCTCCGGCAGCGCGTCCGAGCGGAGGTCGCCGAACTGCAGCGCGCCCGGGTACTCGATGCCCGACGACAGCGACGGTGCGATGGCCACCCACAGATCGGGGTAGGGGAACGGCCCGACGAGCTTCTCGAGCCGTCCGAGCGCCCCGTCGATCTGCCCGGCCCACTGCTCCGGGTCGGTGCGCGTCCCCGACGACGGGGTGAACAGGTGCAGCCGGGTGCCGGCGACATCGCGCTCGAGGACCCGGTAGGCCCCGACGGCGACCGAGACGTCGCGGACCGCATCGGCGCGGAAGACGTGGGTCGTCGTGCCGGGCCGCGGGCCGGGTGCCGGGGCGTCCGCGCGTCCGGTCCCCGACACCGCCGCCCCGTCCGGGGCGATCACGTGGAGCGCGTCGAGCTGGAAGTCCTCGCTGGTGGCGGTCTCGCTGGCGATGCCGACGGCGTCGTCCCGGGCCCAACCCTGACCCCGGACCCAGGCGAGCAGGGGGAAGCCGGAGCCGAACCAGGCGGTGCCGGTCGCCGGGGAGGTGCCGAGACGCTCGTCGGCGTTGCTCCCGAGGCGCAGCGTGAAGCCGAGCTCGGCCCGGACCGTCTGCCCCGCGGCGACGCAGGCGGGCAGCGGCAGCTCGATCAGCGTGCCGGGGGCACCGCTCGGAGCGCCCCCCGGCCGGACCACCGGTACGGTCGGGCGTCCCTGGACGCCGGCCCCGGTGATCTCCAGGGAGTTCCCCTGCACGGCCGCGTTCGGCATGTTGGGCCAGGCCCGGAACACCAGCTCGCACACCGGCAGGTCCGGCGCGAACTGCACCGTCTCGCGGCCGGTGGCGGTGCGCAGGTCGGGGGCGAGGTCGAACGCCAGGTCGACCGACGGCCGCTGCGGCCACGGTGCGACGGCGGGCGGAGCGGGCGCCGACCGCGGGATCACGGCGCAGGCGCCGAGCAGGATCAGCACCGCGACGAGCCCGATGAGGGCCACGCACCGGCGGAGCCCTCGGGGTGAGCACGTCACGCGGCACGCTCCCTGATCCGGGACGACTCGACGATGCCGCGTACCGGCCCGCGGCGCCAGGGACGCTCTGCGCGGACCTCGTCCGCGGAACGAAGGCCTGCCGCGACGGGCGTCGCCGGACGTACCGTGCCGTGTGCTCGTCCAGCCGATGGCCTCGCTGACCGACCTCGCGCTCGGGCTGGTCACCCTCTGCCTCGTCCCGCGGCTGCCCCGGGATGTCGAGGGCGCGCGCTACTGGCGCGCCGCGTTCGCCTGGGCGGCGGTGACCGCGCTGATCGGCGCCGCGTTCCACGGCTACCTCGTCGCCGTCCCGCGGATCGGCGGGATCACGTGGGCCGTCATGAGCACCATGGTCGTCGTCATGATGTCGTACGTCCTCGCGGCCACCGTGGTGCAGGTCCTCGGCCGCAGCCGCGCCATCGTGTTCTGGCCGCTGCGTCTGCTCGGTTTCGTCGCCTACGCGGTCATCGCCGCCACCGGGCACCCCAGCATCGAGGCGATCATGTGGTGCGAGAGCCTCACGATGGCCTGCGTCATCGGGCTCTGGATCTGGGCGTCGGTGCGCGGGCACCCGTCGGGTCGCGCGATGCTGGTCGCCATCGGGGTGAGCATCGCGGCGGCGCTGCTGCGGCTGGTGCCGGGCGCGTCGGCATTCCTGCGGCTGGATCCCGACTCCGCATATCACATCGGACAAATCGTCGGAATGGTGCTGCTGTTCCGGGCCGTCGTCCGCAGCGGGGAGCGCGCGGTGACGGATGTGCGGCTACGGCGTGTTCACGACCTCTTGCCGTCGCCTCGATGGACCTGGCGCAACATCTCGATGAACTCCCGGCGATAACCCCCGACCGTGCAGCGGTCGACCGGCACCATCATCGCCTCGAAACGACGCGCGGCGCACGCGGTGTCGTGCGCACGCCCGGCCAGACCTGGGTGATCACATTCTCCCGCGAACTCCGCGACCGCCTCGGCCAGTCCGATCAATCGGGCCGCGTCACGGCCCACCGCTCCCGCGTTCACCATCGCTGACCTGCCCACCCGCGTCTGCGGTACGGCTCCCCGCGCCACACCGTCCGTGTTCGAAGCATCGTCGCAGCACCACGCGCCGTTACCGACCTGTGACTGTTCACCTCCGCGACCACTCCGCGTCACCTCGTGCCGCGCCCCATTCCCGCCCGGTCCGGTGAAACCCCACCGATGTCATTCACGTGGTATCACGGAACGGCTACGGAAATATCTCGTCCCGGGGCTGACGGGTGCATACGGGTGAGTTACCGTCCTCCGCGTGACGCAGTCGGGTGACGCCGCCGAGTCCAATGTCTTCGACCTGAGCAGCCGGGGTTACAACCAGCATCAGGTCGACGGCCACGTCCAGGCGCTCTTGGCGCGGGTCGAGAGCCTCGAGCACGCGCACCGTCAGGAACAGCAGCGTGCCGCGCAGGCCGAGGCCGAGCTGGCCCGCACCCGCGACCACGCGGAGCGGTCCGGACCCGAGGACGGCGAGTCCTCGTTGCCGTCGGGGTTCGGCCACCGCGTCGAGCGGGTCCTACGCGTGGCCGAGCAGGAGGCGGCCAACGCACGCACCACCGCCAACCGTGAGGCGGCGGTGCTGATGCAGCGCACCCGCGAGGAGGCCGACGCGCACCGTCGGGAGGTCGAGCACGACCTCGACGCACGCCGCTCCTCGCTCGACGAGGAAGCCGCCCGGCGCCGCGGTGAGCTCGACGAACGCGAGCGCGAGCTCGACGAGCAGATGGCGGCCAGCCGCCAGGACGCCGAGCAGACCCTGGCCGAGGCGCGCATGACCGCCGAGCAGATCACCCGCGACGCCGAGGCCACGGCCCAGCAGCGTCGTGAGGACACCGACACGGAGATCCAGCGCCGGCACACCGAGGCCGAGCAGGAGCTCCAGCGCCTCCACGGTCTGCACGACGGCGTCCGTGGCGACCTCGGGCGCCTGCTCGACTCGCTGTCGGGGCAGCTCCCCCGCCAGCACTCCTCGGCGCAGCCCGCGGCCGCCGCGGCCTCCGCGGCCCGACCGGAGAACGGCGCGACCGGTGAGACCGGCGGGCCCGGTGATCCCGTCGAGACCGCGCCGGACGACGCCGGGAGCACGCACGACCACGGGGACGACGCGGCATGAGCACAGGGGCGCACGGCGCCCCGCGGCTCGGCGGCGGCTCCGGGTACGCGGTGCCGAGGAGCGCGGGTCCCGTGCCGTGGGCCCGTCGGGCGGATGCGCCCGCGCCTCGACTCGTGACGACCCGGGTCGCGGAGCCCGCCCACGACGACACCGTCACCCTGGCCCCGGTCGCGGCCGAGGACCAGGGTCTGACGGCGCTGCGCCGGCTGCCGTCGGTGCAACGCCGGGCGCTGGTCCTGCACCATTCCCGGGGCATGACGCCGGGCGAGATCGCCATTCTGGACGGGATCGCGGTCGACGTGGTGACACGGCGCCTGACCCACGGCGCGCTCGCCTTCACCCACCTGCTCGGCGGCGGAGGGTCCGTCAACGCGTCCTCCGAGGTCGTCACCGCTCACGAACTGGCGCGCCTCGGCGGCCAGGCGGTGGGCACGCTGGATCCGCTCGACCCGCCGGGCCTGGCGCCCGTCGCCGAGACGCCGCCGCGTCGCCGTCTCCGGGGCACGATCGCCGTCGCCGCCGCTGCGCTCGCCACACTCGGAGCGGCCGCGGTGGCCGTCCACGAACTCGGTCAGTCGAGTCCCTCGGCACCGGCCCCGACCCCGACCCCGACCGACGGGGCTCCTCCGCCCGGGTCCGCCCTGCCTCCCGGCGCCGGCGCGACCGCCGGTCCCGGCCCCGTACCGGGCGCGGTCGCCCATGCTCCCGGGCCGGGCGGTCCGCCACCTCCCACTGCCGCCGCGGCCGACCTGAACCTGCACGGGAACATCGCGCCGCCCCGGCCACAGGTGTCGCCGGCGGCGGTCGTCCCGCTGGCCGGAGCCGCCCGGTTCGCACCCGCCCAGGCTCCGGGGGTCGGCGGGCCTCCCCCCGCCCAGGCGTCGGTCGCCGCGGCGAACCAGCCGGTACCTGCGGCCGAGCCGTCCGGGCCCTCGGCGGACTCCGGACCCTCGGCGGACTCCGGGTCCTCGGCGAATTCCGGGCCCGGCGCGGCGTCGTCGTCCGCGCCGCCCGCATCCCGGCGCTCCTCGTCAGCACCCTCGTCGTCCGCGGCGCCGTCGTCCGCGGCGTCGGCGCCCTCGCCGTCGGCATCGTCGTCCGCTCCGGCGGCGGACTCGGAGTCGGCGCCGGCCGACGGGGGCGGGGCGGCGGCGGACGACGGCGGGTCGCACCCCGGGTCGTCACGTCCGGCGCAGGGCGACCACGCCCGGCCCGGCGGGGATGGCGGCTCCGGCCGCGACCGAGGTCATGACGGCGGCCCGGGCGGTGGCGACGGCCACGGCAACGGCCGGGCGGGCGGACAGGGTCACGGCGGTCACCGGGGGCGCTGACCGGGAGATCGGCGCGCGGCGCGTTCCGGCGCCTCTCAGGAACCGTCGCTCCACTTCACAGACAACTCCTCGATTCCGGGCGTAATTCATCTTGCGAGGGCCGCGGGCCCACCCGAGGTGAACCATGGACCGGCAGAACGAACTCCCCGACTCAGGAACCGAGCGACCCGCCGTCAGGCCGGCTCCGCCGCGGCACCGTTGGCTGCGCGTCGGAGCGACGGCCGCCGTCGTGGTCTCGCTCGCGGCCGGCACCGGAACGATCGTCGGAATGGAGTCCGCCCCGACGACGACGGTGGCCGCCGCCCCCGATCGTCACGGCGGTGGATTCGGCATCGGGAACGGTGATCTCGGGCAGACGAGCACCCAGTCGTCCGCGGCGGCCGCGACGACCCAGCAGCAGACCGGCGTCGTCGACATCGACACCGTTCTCGACTACGGGCAGGGAGAGGCCGCGGGCACCGGAATCGTCCTCACCCCGGCGGGAGAAATCCTCACCAACAATCACGTGGTCCAGGGATCGACGTCCATCAAGGTCACCGATGTCCGCAGCGGCGCGAGCTACACGGCCGAGGTCGTCGGTACCGACGCCACCGCCGACGTCGCCGTCCTGCAGTTGCAGGGCGCCTCGGGTCTCACCCCCGCCGTCCTCGCCTCGCCCGCCGCCCAGGCCGCCGTGGCGCCCGGGACCTCGGTGACGGGGGTCGGCAACGCCGGCGGCAAGGGCGGGACCCCGTCGGCCGCCACCGGCACGGTGCTCGCCACCGGCCAGACGGTCACCGCCTCCGACGAGACGTCCGCCGATGCCGAGAACCTCAACGGGATGATCGAGGTCCAGGCCGCCATCGAGTCCGGCGACTCCGGCGGGCCGCTCTACGCGAATGGTGCCGTGATCGGGATCGACACCGCCGCCTCGGAGTCCTCGTCGCCGACCGTCCGCAACGCCGCCGACTCGACCACCGGCACCCCGACCACCGGGTACGCCATCCCGATCGCGACGGCGCTGAACGTCGCCGGCCAGATCACCTCGGGCGTGCACAACAGCGCCATCCAGCAGGGATACCCGGCCTTCCTCGGCGTCGAGATCGGCTCGGGCGCGTCCGGCTCCTCGTCGTCCGGCGGTGACAACGCCGGCGGATACGGCGGTGGCTACGGATCCAGCCGGTACGGGGACGGATCCGACGGCACGGGATCGAGCGCCACGTCCCAGGGCGCCCCGATCTCCGGGATCGTCAGCGGCTCGCCCGCCGCCTCGGCCGGGTTGGCGGCCGGCGACGTCATCACCGCCGTCGACGGGCAGACCATCACCGGCGCGGATCAGCTCTCCTCGAGCCTCGGCTCCCACGCCGTCGGTGACCGCGTGAGCCTCACCTGGGTCGACGCGGACGGCACCTCGCACACCGGCACGGCCGTCCTCGCCGCCGGCCCGGCGGCCTGACGGCGGTCACATTCGACGGGAAAGGCGGTCATACTCACGGACCACGGACGAAGGAGACACGATGATCATCGGCCGCTTCAGGATTCAGTGCCGCCCGGAATGGACCGAGAAGGTCGCGACGACGATCGCGGCGGTCGAGGCTCCGAGTCGTGAACTGCCCGGCGTCGTCCACTTCGACATCGCGCGCAGCGTGACGGACCCGAACACCTTCCTCGCCGTCGAGGTGTTCGAGAATCGTGAGGCCCTCGACCGCCAGAACGCGCAACGTGAGGTCGCCGACCTGCTCGCCCTCGTCGACGCGGGGGCGCTCACGGGCGATCTCGAGTGGACGGTCTGGGAAACGACGGCGGAATAGCGGGAGGACCGCACCCAGCGGCATCGGGCGCTCACGTGCGGTGAGCGATCTTCCGTTCCTGCGACGCTCGCGATCGGATCGAGGTGCGGTGTTCACCGGACCGTGGCCGGCGCCGTGAACGGTCGAACGGGACAGTGGCAGCGCGGAGGGAGTCCCGATGAACATCGTCCTGGTCCACGGTGCGTGGGCCGACGGCTCGTGCTGGAGCTCCGTCGTTGAGGCCCTCCAGTCGCGCGGTCACACCGTCACCGGTCCGCAGTTCCCCGAGACGTCCCTGGACGCGGACGTCGCGCGCCTTCGTCAGGTACTGCGACGTCAGAACGGTCCGACCCTCGTCGTCGGCCATTCCTACGGCGGACAGATCATCACCGCACTCGGCCGGGACGCCCCGAACGCCGTCGGGCTCGTCTACGTCGCGGCCTTCGGGCTCGACGAGGGCGAATCGATCGGCAAGCTCCTGGCCCAGGGCCCCCCGACGCCGGCGCTGGCTCACCTCGACATCGACGAGCTCGGGTTCGCCTGGCTCCCGGAGGACGACTACGTCGGGCACTTCGCCGCGGACGTCGACCGGGCACGGGCCCGCGTCATGCACGCCGTCCAGCAGCCGCTCGCGGCGAGCACCCTCGAGGACGTCATGGGCGTCCCGGCATGGAAGGCGCTGCCGTCCTGGTACATGGTGGCCACCCACGACGAGGCGATCCCGCCGGACGCCGAGCGCTCGTTCGCCGCGCGGATGGGCGCGACCACGGTGGAGGTCGAATCCAGCCACGTGCCGATGATCTCGCATCCCGACGCCGTCGTGGACCTCATCGACACCGCCCTGGCCCGCGTGGCCTGACGCCAGAACCGGTGTCCACTCGAGGGCGCGTCGTCGTCACCGGGGCCAACGGCTGGATCGGCGGGAGGGTGGGCGCCGCCCTGCAGACCCGCGGAGTGCGCTCACCGCGCGACCGCGTCCGGCGGTTCCGCCAGGATGACCGCCAGGGCGACCTTGGCCCGACGCACACGCGAGAGGACCGTGTCCCGGGGGATTCCGAGCATCACGGCCAGCTCCGACGCGGTGAACCCGCGCAGCACGTGCAGGAAGAAGGACTCCCGCAGCCGGTACGACAGCTGCAGGAGTGCCTCCTCCAGCACAGCGACCTCGACTCCCCCGGCGGCGACCCAGCGCTCGACGGTGAGCACGTCGTGGGTCGGTTCCACCGGCTCGGCCAGCCGCCGCCTGGACACGAGCTGGGAGAGCGCGGTGTTGATCGCGATGCGGCGCAACCAGGTGCTCACGGCCGCGTCGCCCCGGAACCGGCCCGCGTGATGCGCGGCGCGGGTGAACGCGTCCTGCACCGCGTCCTCGGTGTCCTGGTGATGACGTAGCACCGACCAGGCCGCCCGGAAGACCACCTGCCGGTGGCGGGCGTAGAGCACCGCGAACGCCTCCCGATCGCCGGCGACGTGGGCGGCGAGCAGCTCCGCGTCACCGGCGGCCCGATCCCCGCCCTGCGGCTGCGGGATCCGCTCGGCCGGATGCGCGCTCCGGGGGGCGGGGTACGGCCCGGCTCCGTCGGTGGCCGTCGCGCGGGCCCGGTCCCCTCCGGAACCGGGCCGCGTGAGCAGGTCCGCTCCCGTCGCGGGGCTGGGCAGTGACATCGACACCGCTGATCCTCCTCGTCGTCCGTCGCCGGCCGCGTCGGGTATCGGTCGCCGCCCTGGGCGATCCGCCACCGACGGTCGGTACGGCCTCGTAAGATCTGCTCCGGTACGGGGAGGACGCTGTCAGCGACCCGTGGTGGTGGGGGCCCGTCGGGAGTCGACGGGGGCTGGAAGCGCAGGTCAGAGCCTGTCTGTTCGGTGCTCAGTGAGACTCATGCGACGACGCGACGGGAACGCCATGGCAGCGCCGACCTGGTTCGTGGAGCACCTCGAGGCGCTGCGCCGGCTTCCCGGGCTCCCGGCCGGCCTCCGCCCGGACGCTGGCGGAGTGGAGCGCGCAGGTCGGCGCGGTCGGAGGGGCGGCGTGGAGCTCCGACGGTCAGACCCTCGCCATCGGCAGCGATGATCGCTCCGTGGCGCTGTGGAACATGGCCGATCCGGGTCGCGGAGCCCCGGTCGGCGACCCGATCATCGGGCACACCGACAGCGTCTACAGCCTCGGGTTCCCCCCGACGGCCGCGTCCTGGCCAGCGGAGGCCGCGACCGCACCGTGCTCCTGTGGAACCTGGACGTCGACGCGGCGATCCGGCGGGTCTGCGACGCCACGCCCGACACCCTGACATCGGAGGCGTGGAGCACCTACGTCTCCCCGGACCGCTCCTACGACCCGCCGTGCGGGAGCGGCGGCGCGACCGGGACCCACTGATCGACGGCGTGCTGGTAGGCCTCCGGCGCGGCGGGGGCCTTGTCGACCTGCCACACCCCGTCCGCTGTGGCCGCCGGCATCGGCGGTAGCTGTGCCGCGAGCTCGCGCACCACCCTCGCCCGGCGCCACCGCGGGTCCTCGGCCAGCATCGCGGCCGCCGCCCGGGTCTCGGCGATCTCCCCGACGCACTCGAAGGGCTTGTGCCCGGCCAGCCCCGCGAGCTCCCGGTACCCGTCGAGCTGGCTCGGGTCGTCGAGCAGATCGTGCGCGAAGATCTCGAGCAGCCGACGCTTCTCCATGGAGGACGCCAGCGCCAGGAACACGAAGCGGCACTTCGCGCAGTCGTTGCACCAGCGCTGCGTGCGACCCTGGTGGCTCATCCGGAACGCGAAGTTGCAACTGGTCAGCAGCGCGTCGTAGTCGCGGGTCGCGGCGAAGAGCCGGCAGATCGCCAGCTCCGAGAGTCCGCGGAGCAACGAGAAGCAGCCGGTGCCAAGCCCGGCGTGCTCGCGGAGCGCGGCGTCCAGCAACGACTCGGCCTCGGACCCCTTGGCCCACTGGTGGTTCACCTCGCGGCCGCGCCAGACCATGGTGCTCTCGTCCGCGGAGCGCTCGTTGGCCAGCACCACCGGGCCGAGCCCGTGCAGCGCTCCCGCCGCGGCACCCGCGAGCGCGTTGATGGCGGTCACCGGGACGTGGCCGACGCGCATGGCGTTCTCCCGCAGCAGCCGGGTCATCTCCGGATCCTGCTGACGCCGGATCAGCAGCCCGGGGCCGGGACCTCGCGCCATGATCTCCTCGAGCAGTGGCGTGGGCTCCCGCTCCACCGCGAACATGGCTGGGGCGAACCCCGCGGTGTGCAGGATCTCCAGCGCGACGATGGAGTCCTTGCCGCCACCGATCGCCACCAGCGGGATCCGGCCCGCCGTCGCCAGCTCACGGAACTCCCCGACCGGGGACCGGTGCTCGGTCTCGACCGGCAGATCCAGCACGTGCTCCAGGGTCCAGCGATGGGCGAACTCGGCCAGTCCCCGCTGGTAGAGGGCCTCGGCCCAGCGTGTGGCCGCCGGGGCGAGCGGGACCGCGTCCACCGAGACCCGGCCGGGCGCGACCCCTTTGTAGTAGACGGTGCCGACCGCGACGTAGAGCAGTTCCAGCACCCGACCGAACGACTCCAGCGCCGCGGGGTCGACGTCGCCGCACGGGAGCGGGAACTCGATCGTGTCGGTGAAACGGAGCTGCTGGGCGCTCCCGTCGTGGAGATAGTCGAACTCGGCGACGCCGGTGCTCGGGTCGAAACGTAGCCCGCGATAGCGGAACGTGTGGATATCGGCCCAGCGACTCTCGTCAAGCCATTCCACCGGCGCACCCTCCCACGGGGAATGTCGCCACCGATGATCTCATGGCGGCCTCCGCTCGGCGGAGGCGTCAGGGCACCGGGGCCCGGTCGGCGGCGCGGATGAGGTCCTCCGCATCGTCCTCGGTGAGCCATCGCCGGGCCTGCAGCTCCCGCGCATCCGCCGTGACCTTGGTGACGTAGTCGCCGTGGCCCGGATAGAGGACCTGCAGGTACTGCAGGGAGAACGTGATGTCGTACCCGGCATAGGCGCTCTGGTTGCTGCCGGGCGCCTTCAGACCGCGGGGCGCGAAGGTGGCGGTCGGTACGTCGGACGCGGTGGTGCGGACCCCGCCCACCGGGTTGCCGAGGGCGTCGGTGGTGGCCTCCGGCGGCCAGTCCGCGGGATCGGCCACGGTCAACCGCGTGGCGTGCGGCGGTGGGACGCCGTGGTCGACCCAGGCATCCAGGTTCGCGAAGGCGGCGTCGAGCACGACGTGCAACGGGAAGCGGCTCAGCGGATAGGCGACGCGGTTCTCGGGACGCAGCCCGGCACGGACCAGTTCCGCGTCGTCGGGGAAGAACGCACCCTGATCGGCCGGGAGGTGGCTGCCTCCGCCGATCTCGTACAGCCGGATGCGCCGATCCGGGGTGTCGCTGTCGTCCGGGCGGTCGGTCGCCCGGGGGAAGCTCGCCGCGCTGGCGAAATCGGTGGGGGTGCTCACCACCTCGACCGGGACGCCGGGCGGTGGATCGAACCGCGCCCGGGGATCGCCGGGCGCCGGTAGTGGGGCACAGCGGCTGATCGGCGTCCCTGCGTAGCCACCGGCGCCCGGGACGTAGCCGTCGAAGACCGGGCCGCCGCCGGGCAGCGTCTCGTGGCGGGCGACCGCGCCGAGGTAGGTGAGGTCGTAGGAGCCGGACTGCGACCACCCGGTCAAGGTGCTCTCGCGGGGGCGCAGATCTCGCAGCGGGTTGCTCGGTGCCGTGCTGCGGATCAGCCCGCCGACCTGGCTGATGACGTCCCAGGCCAGGCCGGGTTCTCCGCCGGGATCGATCTGGTGCGGCGTCGGGCAGCCCGAGGTGTCCGGCTGCGGGTCGGCCATCTGCAGCGAGGCGTACCGGGCCGGGTCGAAGCGCTTGAGCGACGAGATCGTCTGCGGGCCGACGGTGATCCCGACGTAGGCGTCCCCGGCGTGCATGAAGCCGGCGTGGCCGATCTCCCACGCTCCGTCGAGGTCATGGCCGCTGGTGGTGTTGAGCGGTTCGACCCGCACCCGGCCGCTGAACCTCGCCGGATCCGCCGGGCGGCGGATCAGGATGCGGGTGGTGTAGCTGCCGGTGGCGGCGACCCGCAGGGTGTCGGACGCGGGCCACGAGAACACCCGGGCCGGCCCGGCGACGAGGTACTCCTGCTCGACGTAGCCCGAGGCAGCCACGTCGATCGGGCTCACATCGTGGTCCGAGGCCAGGAACGGATAGGACTGCGCCGACACCGGGATCGGGCCCGACACCGCGGGGAGACCCGGTACCTCCACTCCCACGCCGTCGCCCGTCGGGCTCGTCACCCCGCAGCCCACGGTGCCCGCGACCAGACAGAGGGCGAAGCACAGCCCAGCCACCCGCACCCCGCCGACCCGTCGTCGCCACCTGGCCGTGGTCGGAGAACTACCTGGACCTGGCATCGCCTCGTCCCTCCCGACCCCTGGCTCGCTCGCCTCACCGTGACGACCGGCGCCGCCCGCGCAACACCGTGCCGCCGGAGACCGCATGTCGGGTCGGTGGACGGGATCTCGGACGGGAGAGAACCAGGTCGGACGGCGCATCTCCAGGTCTCACTGAGCAGGCATCGCGCCATCCAGGGCTCTCCGCAGCCGACACCGGTGGCTCGTCGGGGTCAGGAACCGACGTTAGATGAATCGATCCAGAAAAGATCCGGGGACGCGGAAGGGCCGGATCGCCGGTCTGACTTCCGTGAACGGCCATCAGCGGCGGGCGAGGAGACATCACGATGACCGACGACGACCCGGCGACTGCCGACGAGATCACGGCGCTGCTCGCGCAGCGCTGTTCGCCGGGATCCACGAGCCGCGCCGCTGACTCGCGAACCCGGCTGTTCGGCACCACGACACACAGCAGCCAGACAGAAGAGCACCGCTGACATCAGTCAGATCACCGTCCGCCCGGATGCGCCGGAGATGCCCTGAGGGTCTCGGCGTACCGCCGGTTCGGGACCACGACCACATCTTTCCCGGGCGGGGCCGGGCGAGATCGGCCACGCCACTACGTCGAGGAGTTCGTCGATGTCGGATGTCTGTGACCTCGAGGGCTGCGCAGAGTCGCTCGAGCCCCAACCGGACGGCGCTCCCCCGCGCAAGTACTGCTGCCAGGCTCACCGCACCGCGGCCCGGGCTCGCCGCGCAGCGGCCCGCCGGGAGCAGGAACAGCTGACCGAGTCGGGCCAGCTCGTGCCGTCCCGAGAGCCCGGACCCCCGCCCTTGCCCGTCGAGCCCGAGCCCGAGGAGTTCCGGGTGCCGGAGCAGCGCGACGACGCGGACGGGAGGGAGGTGACCGGGGCGAGCCCGGACGAGGAGCCGGCGTTCCAGCGCATCGGGACCGCGGTCCGTCGCGTGGTCGACGACGAGGCCCCGGAAGACGCCGGCGACGGTTGGGGCCGCGCCGGGGACGAGGACGACTCCTGCTCGGGGTGGGAGTCGAACTCGGCCGAGGAGACGGAGGGGGCGGGCGCTGGGGAGCAGTCCGCCTCCTCCGGGCCGGGCAGTGCGGTGTCGCGGCAGCCGGTGCCACTCAAGGCGCTGCGTAAGCGGCCGACCTGGGCGGCGCCCAAGACCGCCGTGGCCGCGGGGCTCGCAGCCGCGATGGTGTTCGGCGGCGGTACCGCGCTGTTCGGCATCTCCCAGCAGACCTCGCCCGAGGCGCTGACCCCGCCGCCGCTGCCCCCCGGTGGCTCCCAGTGGCTGGACAAGGCCAACCTCGCGTTGGCCTCCACGAACACGCAACTGCACATGATCGACGCCGCCCGGCAGCGGTGGCAGGCCGGCGCCGCGAACCGCGGTGCCACGGCGGAGCCGCCGGATGTCAAGGCCCTGGAGGCACGCAAGGCCTACCTGGAGAGCCAGCGCTCGATCCTGGCCTCGCAGATCGCAGCGTGGCAGAACCTGCAGCAGAACAACGCCGCGCTCGGCACCGCGAACGCCCAGCTGGCGTCGTTGACCCAGGCCGCCGACCAGCCCGGGCAACCCGGCGATGTCCAGCAGCAGATCGCCGCGCAGCGCGCGACGCTGCAGGCGCGCAGCCAGATGCTGGCCGATCAGGCCGGCAAGTGGCAGCAGGACGTCACCCAGGCCAGCAGCGCCCCGATGCCGGACACCTCCGCGCAGGCGACCAGCACCGTCGTCTCCCAGGTCGACGACCTCGGCAAGGGCCCGAAGCCGACGGCGCCGGGCGGGGACCGGGAGAGCGGGTCGATCCTGGCCGGCCGCTCGCCGAACTCGGGGGACAAGGAGCGCGATCTGCCCGGTACGGCGGCGCCGCCGCGACCGGATGACGGGTTCTCTCAGACGGCCGAGAACACCTCGACCAGCCACGGCAGTGTCCTGGCTGCCGCGGGGGCGGCCACGAAGCCGGTCACCGACACCGTGCGGGGCACCGGACTGCTCGGCGGTGCCGGTAGGCGAGCGAGCGACGGCTCCGGTGGGCAGGCCAAGGGCGACGACGGCGACAAGGGCGTGGTCAAGCCGGTGGAGCGGACCGCCGGTCGGGTCGGTGGTGTGCTCGGAGGCGCGGTCGACGGACTGACCGGTGACGACCGGTCCGGGGCGCCTCGCGGAACTCGGAGCGGGCGCGACGGAGTGCAGCAGCCTCAGACCGGCGGCGGGCTGGGAGGGGCGGTCGGCGGGCTGCTCGGCGACCAGCCGGGCTCGAGTCATTCGAGCGGCCGGCAGGGCGCCCAGCGCGGGTCGGCGACGACTCCGGCGGTGTCGTCGGCCGGGATGCGCACGGTCGGCGATCTGGTCGGCAAGGCGATGGACGCCCAGCAGGCCCAGCCGGATGACCACGCGGATCGATCAGCGTCGAAGGACGCTTCGGCGGATGGGCGGCACAGCGCCCTGATGAACGTCGGCGGAACGACCTACCGAGTCGGGTTGCCCGTCAAGTCCGGCAAGAGCTCGCCGCATTCAGACGAGGACCGCAGTGGACCCGACACGAGGTCGGGGAAGTCGTCACGGGCGAACAGCTCCCGGAACCCGACCGAGCGGCATGTCCGGGAGGCGGCGACGAGCTGGGCGAACAAGCTCGTCGGCCAGTACGCGGGCAAATCTGCTGGTTCGAAGCGCTCGGGCTCGAAGGAGTCGGGGGCGAAGGGGCTCGCGGGGCTCATCGCCAAGTACTCGAGCAAGAGCTCGGGAAGCTCCGGGACCAGCATCAAGGACCTCAAGGCCAAGCACTCGAGCTCCAAGGACTCCGACTCGAAGAGCTCCGACACCAAGCACCCCAGCTCGAAGAACTCGGGGTCGAAGAACTCGGGGGCGAAGGGGCTCGCGGGGCTCATCGCCAAGTACTCGAGCAAGAGCTCGGGAAGCTCCGGGACCAGCATCAAGGACCTCAAGGCCAAGCATTCGAGCTCCAAGGGCTCCGACTCGAAGAGCTCGGCCACCAAGCACTCCGGCTCGAAAGATTCCAGCTCCAAGAACTCGGGCTCCAGCTCGAAGAGTTCCGGTGGCGAGAGCTGAAGAGCCGGCCGGCTCAACGCCGACGACCTGTGGGCGCTCGCGGTGCCGGCGCCGCAACGGTCACGGTCTCTCCGGCACGAACTGCTCCCGACCAACCGGGTCGCGGTGACTCGGTTGCAGAGATGTCGATCGGGCCGTCGGCCCGGAACTCGATGGTGTCGGTGAAACGGCGCTGCGGAAGCCGGGCCCCGCCGGGCAGGATCTCCTGCCGTGGGGGCGCGCCGGATCAGGTCACTGTGGTGTGCAGTGACGGCGGTGCTTCTCCTCGCGGCGACGGGTTGCGCGGCGCCGACGCTCGGGAGATGCGCGGCCCCGCCGGCGCCCGACGTCGGCACCACGGCGGGTTGGGTCGGCTACCTCGCCGCGCACCGCGATGACGTCGCGTTCGTCATCGACGACGGGCGGGGCACCCGCCTGGAGCACCGCGCGGACACCGTCGTCCCGATGGCCTCGGCGAGCAAAGCCCTCAACCTGGCCGCGTACGCCCGGGCGGTCGCTCTGGGTGTCGTGCGCCCCGACGAACCGGTCCGGCTCGGCGACTGGGAACGCTGGGAGGTCTACAACCCCACCGAGACCGCCCATGCCAGGGCACTCGACCACCTCGGCATCCCGCGCGCCGGGAACCGCGCCACGGATCCGGATCGCATCGTCACCATCGAGCAGCTCGCCACCGAGATCAGCATCTGGAGCGACGACGCCGGACCGGACTACCTGCGCGCCCGCCTCGGCGACCAGGCCCTGCTCGACACCGCCCACGACGTCGGCTGGGCCGACCCAGAGCTGATCAGCACCACCGGCTTCCTCGTCTCGCTGTTCACCCCCGAACTGGTCCCGCCGGCCACCGACCGGCCCGCGCGCCGCGCCGCCGAGTGGGCCCTCGCCCAGCGCTACGCGACCGACCCGGCCTTCCGAGCCGACGCCGATACCCGCAACGTCGCGCCGGCGGTCGAGGCCCGCTGGGCCGATGGCGGCCCGGGCGGGACCGCTCGGCAGCTCCAGGCGCTCTGGTCGGCGGTCGGTCGTGGCAGCTTCCCCGGCGCCGACCGGGCCCGGGCCCTCGCCGAGCAGGACCCGGACCCCGGACCAGGAATCACCGCCCTCGGAGCCAAGGGCGGCTCGCTCACGGGCGTCCTCACCCGAGGCATCGAGCTGCGCCGCGACGACGGCACCGTCGCCACCGCGGTCCTGCTCGTGCGTCACATGAGCGAACTCGACACCCGACGCGTCGACGAATCCAGCCAGGCGTTCAACGACGTCCTGGTCGCCTCGGTCCAGAGCCCCGAAGTCACCGCGGCACTCCGCTGCCAACTCTGACCTCTCCCGCCCGCAGTACGGCGATCGCCGGATCGACGCGAGCACGAGTCCCCCGAAGGATCGTTGATCGGTCGGGGTCACGCTGACACGAGCGTCGCCGAGCGCGCTCGTGAGTTCACCGAGCGCGGAATGCTCGGCTGGTACGCTCCTAGGACTCTGCGTTCCGTCGGCAGGACTGGAGCCCCCGATGTCAACGACCGTCGAGATCGACCGGCGCTTCGGGAATCCGGAGGCCGAGGCGACGCCCTGGGCCACGGCGGAGTCCGCGCTGCGTGACAGCGAGCTGTACTGGCTCACCACGGTCCGCGCCGACGGGCGCCCGCACGTGACGCCGCTGGTCGGGGTGTGGGTCGACGACGGCTTCGCGTTCACCACCGGCCCGGACGAACAGAAGACGCGGAACCTGGAGCATGGCCCGCAGGTGGCCGTGACTACTGGCGTCAACACCTGGGCCCAGGGGCTCGACGTCGTCGTCGAAGGCGTCGCCACCCGGGTCGACGAGGTGGCGACGCTCCGGCGCATCGCCGAGGCCTACGACGCCAAGTACGCCGGCGATTGGCACTGGGAGATCGACGACGGCGGGTTCGTGGCAGGCGACATGCGACCGCAGGTCTTCCACGTCGCGCCGAGCAAGATCCTCGCCTTCGGCAAGGCTCCGCACAGTCAGACGCGGTACCGCTTCCGCTAGTCGCGGCGAGCCGGTCGTCGGACTCAGGACCGCTCGTCCTGGAGGATCCGGTGCAGGCCGGACCTCCCGAAGTCGAGCAGGTGCAGCCCGACACCGATCTCCCGCGCGTGCCGCCGCAGCGCGTGGAGCGCCTCGGGCAGGCCGGGCGCGAAGGACGTGACCTCGGTGAGGATCACGACGACGATCTGCGGTTGCTCGGTCCGGCTGTTGTCGATCTCGGTGCGCACCCAGTGATGGAGCACGGTCGCGTCGTGGGCGCCCACGTCCCCGGCGATCGCCACGACCACGCTGGCGGCATCGCTCGCCACGCGACGGGTGATCAGCGCGGACGGGCTCGGGAGCGTCTCGACGAAGGGGGCGGTCGGGCGCGTCGTGTCACGCCGCGAGGGTGCTGGCGCATCGTTCACGCAGCTGAGGGTTCTCCCGGGAGCCGACGGGGTCCACTGCGTGCAGGACACGATCCGAGGTGCTCCCGGTGAACACCGCGTCGTCGCGCCACGGCCGGACCCGTCGACGACCGGGCGTTGCCACGCTGCGGCATCGCTACGCTACGTCCGGTGCTCGGTTCACTGGTGGATCGCCCATCCCGACACCCCCCCGGGAGCAGGTGATCGCGTTCTACCGCGACTTCATCACCGGCGGTCTCGCATCACGGCTTTCGCCTCCCCGGTGAACCTGCCGTACGGGTCGGTCACGTCAGGGCCGTCGTCCGGAAGTCGGCGAGGTCGGGGCGCCGCATGTCGGCCTCGAGGTCGTCGAGCAGGATCGGGTTGACCAGCGGCAGGCCCTTGTCGTCGAGGTACCAGCTGGTGCAGCCACCGGTGCCCCACACCGTCTTCGACGCGCGCTCGCGGATCTCGGCGAGCAGCTCGGCGCTGCGCTCGGGGTCGGGCGCGAGGGCGACCCGATCGGCGACGACCTTGTCGATCAGCTGCATCACGTACCCGACGTGGATCTCGATGATCGAGAGCACCGAGGCGCTGCCACCGGGCGAGAACGGCCCGTTGATCATGAAGAAGTTGGGCATGTGCGGCAGTGCGACCGACTTGTAGTTCATCGGGACGTCGGTCCAGATGTCGTCGAGGGAGACGCCGTCCTCGCCGGTGACGGTCATCGGCCGCAGGTAGGCGTCGGCGTGGAAGCCGGTCGCGAGCACCAGCGTGTCGAGCTCGTGCAGCACGCCGTCGGTGGTGCGCACGCCGCCCGTCTCGACCCGCTCGATGCCATCGGTGACGACATCGACGTTGTCGCGCTGGACGGCGTCGTAGAACTCCCCGGAGATCACGAGCCGCTTGCACCCGACCTCGTAGTCCGGGGTGAGCTTCGCGCGCAGCTCGGGGTCGCGCACCGTGTTCAGGTGGTCGACGACGGTCTGTCGGCGCTCCTCGGCGGCGCGGGGATCACCGGTGGCCGCGCGCCCGATCTCGTCCACCCAGCGCTTGATCCCGGCGCGGTAGCGGCGGGCGTAGCCCGGGAGCAACCGCATCAGCGCGCGGCGCCACCACGGGATCGTGAGGTTGTCCATCGGGAAGATCCACTGAGCGGTGCGCTGGAACAGATCGAGATGCGCGACGCGCGACGAGGTCGCCACGGTCATCTGGGTCGCCGACGAGCCGGTGCCGACGATCCCGAGACGGGCGCCGTCGATCTCGGCGGCGGGGTCCCAGCGCGCCGAGTGGAACAACCGGCCCCGGAAGTCCGCCAGACCGGGGATGTCCGGCCACGACGGCTGCTGGAGCCGACCGACGCCGGAGACGACGACGTCGGCGACGAAGGTCTCGCCGTCGGTCGTCGTGACCGTCCACCGCGTGCCGTCCCACGTCGCGTCGGCGACCTCGGTCCGGTAGCGGATGTGCCCGGTGATGTCGTGGCGCTCGGCGATCTCGCGGAAGTAGTTCCAGAGCTCCGGCCCGCTCGCGAACCGGGTCCTCGGGTGCACGTTCGGGGCGAACGAGAAGCTGTAGAGATGGGCCGGCACGTCGCACGCCACCCCGGGGTAGACGTTGTCGCGCCACGTCCCGCCGAGGGTGTCGCCCTTCTCCAAAATCGTGAAGTCGGTCAGCCCGCGGTTCCGCAGCTCGATCCCGGTCAGGATCCCCGCGATCCCGGAACCGATGACCAGCACCCGAGTCGGCGCGTCCGTGCGCACGTGCACCATCTCCTTACATGAATCTCGGTTCACCTTAACATGATGGTGAGCCGTGGTTCATGTTGTCGAGGTCACGTACGGGATGACCGCCGGTGCCGTCGGCCGACACGTCCCGACGGCGTCCGGGTCAGCGGTTCGCGGGCCGCGTGCCGTCCGAGTCCGGGAGACGCCAGAAGTCGCCGAGGAACCGGAGGACGCTGCTGAGCGCGGTGGACGGCGTCGGCTCCCGCGACGGTTCGGGGCCGCTGCGGAGCTGCTTCGTCGAGCGGTGCCGACCGTGACGGAGGCTCCGCGGACCACCGACCGGGGCGTGATCGCCCGGCTGCTCCACGGTGTCGTCGGACAGCGCCGGCGCCGGCTCCTCGATCGGGGCCGGCTCGACGACGTACTCGTCGGGCCACTCGATCCACACCGGCTCCATGAGCCGGATCGATACCCACTGGTTGTCCTGGGTCAGGGTCGCGACCTCGACGGCCGGCACCCGGAAGGCCGCCGCGAATCGTTCGGTCTGCTTCGCGAAGTCGCCCGGTAACTGGCCCGGTCGGAGCTTCACCGAGAACCGCGCCGGGACGGAGTCGAGGGTGATCGCGCCGACCAGCGGGGTCTGGAGGATCGGACCGGGCGGAGGGATCACCTGCGAGAGGTGGGTGACCAGACAGACGTTGGTCCAGACGTTCCTGATCTCGCGTTCGGTGGCTGCCACTTCCCGGCGGTGCCATTCACGATCGGCCCGACTCGCCCCGGGCGGCAGTGGAGGAATGACCCACATGATCCTGACCCCCTGACTCCTCACGCATCCCGACATCCGGGCTGCCGAAAGGCGGAGAACCCGTCGTTCTCCGACGGATCTCCTCATGGACGAAAGTAGCCCGCGAAATTGCTGCGGTATGTAGTCACATCGGCTCGTCCGCCGTCACGAACGGCCTATCGAGGCCGTGCCGGGCGATTCGGGTCGCCGTGAGCGGCCCCGGTCAGCCGCGGCACGGTGCGCCCCAGATCCCGGCCCGGGCGCGCTGGGCGTCGCGTTGTTCACGGACGAAGACCGGGTCGTACCAGAGCGGCCGGGCGGTCGATCGGGCCGCGTAGCCCCCCAGCAGCGCGGCGTCGGTGTAGGAGAGCTCCGAGGGCAGCACGACGTAGGCCAGCCGGCGGCCCTGGTCGTCGACCGGCGGGATCGTGGGGTCGGGCACCAGGGTGACCGTCTGCCCGTCGAGGGTGTCCTCGGCGAAGTCCAGGGCCGCGTCCCGCCCACAGCCGGTGGGTGCTTCGAGCCCCAGTACGGACACCGTGGCGTCCTGCCCGGCGATCGAGACGGTGACGGTCTGCGCGTCCTGGACCGCGACGACCCGGCCGATGACCGTGAGGCCGACGGGCGGCGGCGCCGGTGTCACCGCCGGCGGAGGGGCGCTCCGCAGGAGGGGACCCGGGCCGAGGGTGACCACGCCGGCCATGGCGGCGGCGCCGAGCAGCGCACCCGCGGCGACCAGGGTCCCCCCGACAAGCGCCGGCGCCCGGTGCACCCGACGGCGGAGCCGGAACGGCCCCCATCGGCGTCGGGCGGCGCGGACCGCCTGGCGGGCGAAGGTCGCGGCGATCAGGCCGATGCCGGCCGGCGGGAGCAGGAGCAGCAGCACCTGCACCACCCCGAGACAACCGGTGGTGACCTGTCCCGCCTCGAAGGCGGCCACGGTGGCGGCGACCATCTGCCGCAGCGCGCTGACCAGCGCCGGCACCAGCGCCGGCAGCATGATCAGGAAGACGGTCAGCCAGGCCAGCAGGGTGGGCACGACGAGCAGCACCCACACGGTGATGACGCGCCGGGTCCAGGGCTTGAGCTCGAGAACCTCGCGGGGGGTCGGCCGACCCGGCCACAGGCCGGCGATCACGGGGCCCAGGCGGCTGAACAGGTCGGGGACGCCAACGAGGTCGGCGAGGATGTAGTAGCCGTCGAGGCGGATCGAGGGCAGGAACTGCCAGAGGGTCTCGAAGTGCCAGAGCGCGAGGGCGACCAGGATCCAGCCCGACCCGGTGCCCAGGTACGCGCCGGCCATCGCGGCCATCACGACCGCGTTGAAGTACACGCCCCCCAGGTCGGTGCGGAGTCGTCCGCCGCGCCCGAGCCGGTAGGCGTCGGTCACCGTCGAGTACAGCGCCGGCCAGACCACGTAGATCCCGAAGCCCATGACCCCGGGCTCGGCGCCGCCGTAGCGGCACGCCGTGACGTGCCCCCACTCGTGGATCATCCCCGCGACCAGGATCACCCCGAGGACGAGCAGCGTGAGCCCGGGGCGGGACACGAGCGCCTCGGCCGCGGGGAACATCTGCCCCAGCCCCCCGCGGGCGATCACCACCCCGTCCAGGGCGAGGAAGCTCGTGAGCATCACCGCCACGACGGGCGGCCAGTACATCGGGCGCAGCAGACCCGCCACAGCGTTGACCACCCGCGGCGGGATCACCGGCAGCCGGTACCTCAGCATCAGCAGGGGATCCGGCCGGGTCGGGCTCTCCGGGGCCGCGCCGCGCGGGGCGTCGGTGACGGCAGGGGCGACGATGCCGGGCGGGCGGAGCTTCTCCTCGAGCAGGAAGGACACCTGCTCGGGGGTCAGCTCGCGGTCGAGCTCCCGGCCCACCGCCGCGGCGAGGGCGTCGTGGTCGCGGCGACCGTCCAGATGGGCGGCGAGCACGTAGAGCAGCTGCGACAGCTGGGCGACCTGCCCGTCGGCGCGCCGCACGATGTACTTCGGTTCGCGGAAGCCCGAGCCCTGGTACTCCCCGATCAGCTCGGTGCCCTCGGCCAGCCGTGGGATCACGGCCGTGACCGACTCCCCGATATCCGCCGCCTCGTCCGAACCCCTCGCGATCGGCCCCGTCGCGGTGTCTGTCGCAAGGTGGGTGGACACGACGGCCTCCCGGTGGCGGTCGGACTTCTACGGAACGGACGCGGGAGGGGCGCCGAATGGGGTGGCGCCCCTCCCGCCGCCCGGGCCCTGAGGCCGGACAGAAGGCGTTGACCGAACAGACCTGGCCGAGTCAGCGCCCGGAGATCACCAGCCCTTGTGGACGTTGACCTGGCTGGCGTGGCCGCCGTTGCCGCCGTTGCCGCCGTTGCCGCCGTTGCCGGCGTTGTTGGTCTGGTGGCCGCCCACGTTGATGTTGAGCAGGTTCACGCCGATCCCGCCGTTGCCGCCCTTGCCGCCGGCGCCGCCGGCGCCGCCGGTGATGGCGGTCATCAGCGTGCGTGCGGGCAGCAGCTCGACCCGTGCGTCGTCGAGCTCGGCTGCGCTGAGTGCCTGAGACATCCGGTCCTCCTTGACATCGGCCCCCCAGGGCCGGGGATGGAGAACAGACCGGCATTCCGCCCATTCGCGCGGATCTCCGGCCTCTCCCCGTGGTCCGCCGGATCGGCTCTCGACCGTCCGGCGAGACCATCGTGGAAAGGGCTGCCGAGATCGGAATCAGTAGTTCCTACTCAATTCCCGCGCGAAGCGGACCTACCCGACCGGCGAGACGGACCGCCACTACTCACCCGGTCCCCCCGGTACCCAATGGGTCCGCCCCGGACGATCGCGCCGATCGGCTCCGGGATGCGAGGGCGTCCGCGAGGTCGGCGCGACGGTGGATCGCGAGCTTGGTGAACACCTTGACCAGCTGGTTCTCCACGGTGCGCACCGAGCGGTGCTGGCCGTCGGCGATCGCCCGGTTGCTCAGCCCGCGGGCCGCCAGGACCGCGACCTCGTACTCGCGCCGGGTCAGTGCCTCGGGGCCCACGGGCTGCGGTTCGGAACCGGGTGGGTCCGGTTCCCGGGCCGGGCCCGACCGTGCGGCGGAAGGCCCGCCCGTGCCGGCCCGAGCACGCGCGGCGTGGTCCCGTGCGACACCGGCGAGGCGGCCGCAGCCCAGCCGCGCGAAGGCCGCGGCGACCTCGTCGAGGGCGTCGACGTCGTCGTCGAGCAGGCCGCGGGCGTGGTCGAGGTACAGCCCGCCGACCGGGCCGTCCAGGTCCGCGGCCAGTTCGGCCAGACGATCGAGCGCCGTGTCGTCGGCGCCGAGACAGACCGCGGCGTGCAGCGCGCGGGCCTCCGAGCCCACCAGGCCCATCCCCGCGGCGCTCGACGCGGCCTGCCACGCCAGGTGGACGGCGTCGGGGTGGTCGGCGGCACGGGCGCGCCAGGCGCGGGCCAGGAGCGCCTCGGGTTCGGACACCGTGTTCAGGGGGGCCGGCGCGGGCGGGTCGCCGGGGACGGTGGCGCCGGTCTGGCCCAACCACGCGGCCGACAGCGGAAGGCACCCGATCGGATCGCGGTCCCCGAGCTCGAGACAGGCCTCGGTCAGCCGGTGCACCGCCTCCTGGGCACGACCGGCCGCCGACGCGAGCGCCCCGCGGTGCATGACCGCCACGCCGTCCGCGCCCGACGCGGCACCGGCGAGCTGACGTTCGTGCCACTGTTCCGCGAGGTGCTCCGCGTCCGACACGCGCCCGGCCGTCCAGAGCGCGAGCAGCCGAGCGTGCATCAGCAGGATCCGGCGGAGGGCGGACTCCGGTTCGGACGGCTGCTCCTCCAGGGTCGCGGACGCCCGCTCGGCCGCGCGGCCCGCTTCGCCGCTCCGACCGGTCAGCGCCAGCCCCAGCGCCTCGGCCACTGCCGCCCACGCCGCGGCATCGGGTCCTGCGTCCGGCGCGGCGATGACGTCGGCGGCGTCGCGGAGGGCCTGACGGGGGCGGCCGCGGAGGGCGGCGAACACGGCCCGGAGGGCACGCGGTGCCCAGCGCGGGACGCCGGCGGGTCCGTGTGCGCCGACCAGCGTCGCCTCGGCGGCTCCCGGGCGGTGATCGAGGAAGAAGAGGGTGAGCGCGCGCGAACCGGCGAGCCGGGCGCGCTCGACACCCGTTCCGAGCAGGGCGGACGCGCGGTCGGCGTGCTCGGCGGACTCCCCGCGACGACCCTGCCAGCGCAGTGCCTCGAGCAGCGCCAGGTGGGCGTCCAGCCCGGCCCCCACGTCGATGGCCTCGTGGGCCAGCCGCTCGGCCAGATCGTGGTCGAACGCGGCGTTGGCCTCGCGCGCGGCGACGGTGAGCAGCGCCGGGTCCCGTCCCGGGTGGTCACTGTCGAGCAGCAGGGACCCGATCCGGAGTCGGTCGCCGGTCCGACGAGGCCGGTCGCCGGCGGTCCGGGCCCGCGGGGCGTGCGTCGTGGCGTCGCGGACCTCGAGCAGACGTCGGCGTAACCGTCGGCCTCCGACCTGCGGCATCCCGGCTGCCACGACGTCGGCGTAGAGCGGATGCATCAGCCGCGCACGGCTCCGTCGACCGTCGCTGTCCACGGTGACCAGTCGCCGCCGTTCCAGCTCCGCCACCGCCTCCACGCCGACGAGCTTCACCAGCTCGGCCGCGGACAGCGGTCCGTCGAGAGCGAGTAGTTCCAGGGCCGTCCGCTCCGTCGGGTCCAGCGGTCCCCATCGGGCGCGCACCGTCTCGGCCAGCCGGGGCGGCACCTCCGGACGGCGGGTGCAGAGCCACACCCCGTCGGGTGCGGCGATCCCGCCGTCCGAGAGCGCCGCGGCGATCACCTCCCGCAGGTACATCGGGTTGCCGCGGCAGAGCTGCCAGAGGTGACGGCTGGTCCGGCTGCCGACGATCGGGCCCAGCACCGCACCGATCAGCTCGTCGGTCCGGCCCCGGGACAGCGGAGCCAGCTCCAGCCGGGTCCCCAGCCCGTCCTTCCACAGTCCCGACAGGGTCTCGGGGACCGGGCCGTCGCACGGCACCGTCAGGAGCAGGGACGCGGCCGCACCCAGGGCGAGGTTGTGCACCAGGGTCAGGGAGAGTTCGTCGAGCAGGTGCGCATCGTCGATCCCGATCACCACCGGCCCGCTCCCCCGGCCGACGCCGAGCAGCGTCGCCGCCTCGCGCACCAGGCTCAGGGGACGCATGGTGGGGTCGAGAGCGGGCAGCAGGTGGGCGAACGCCCCGAGCGGTACGTCACCCGCGGCGCCGGTGCCGACGGTCCACGTCGTCGGGCGTCCGTCCCGGCGGGCGGCCTCGAGCGCCTCGGACAACAGCCGCGACCGGCCCAGTCCCGCGGACCCGGCGACGATCACCGTGCCCGGACGCCCGCTCCGCCACGCCTGGGTCAGGGCCGACAACTCGTCCTGTCGCCCGATCAGCGGCCAGTGAATGCCGCTCATCATTCCGGCCCACCCCTGACTCCGCACCCGCCCCCGAATGGTCTACCGTGATTGCTCACTGTGAACTCCCCCCGATTCACTGAAATGTTCGGCGCCCCACGACCCCCCAGTCCGCGGACGCCTTGTCGGCCTCACTCCCGACCTCGATTCGAACCGTCGCACGATCGCGGTTCGGCACTGTGGGAGATTCTCAGATAATCGCGCTGCGGCATACCCGTCCGGTCCGAATGCTGACGATTACCGGTACCGGACGGCGACTTTGCGGACCGCAAAGACCGATCGCGTCGTCCGGTGCCCGACAACGGCGTCATGCACGGGGCCGCTCTTCCGCGAGTAACTGTGGACCGAGGGGTCGGAATGGACCGTCCGAATGGGGACGACCTTCGACCCGAACGCGATATCCTCTGAACGCACTGGTGGACCGACTGTGCCGGCCGAGCGCGGAGGGACGGCGCCCCGGCCCGGCCACCCCGGTCGCCGCCATTCGCACGACCTCGGGATCCGGTTCGGCCGTGCCGATCATCCGTCCTCGGTCGAATGCGTCGGGAGGCTCGTGTGATTCCCGTGAAGAAAACCCGGCGAAAATTCCTCTGAACGATTCTCCGGTCTCGTGCGGATGTGCAGCACACCCGGCGGCGAGGCCGGGGCGACCAGGGGAGTCACGAGATGAAGTTCCGCAGCATGGCCGTAGCGGGGGTGGCCGCCCTCGCGCTCACCGGGATCGGTTCCGGTATCGCCGTCGCCCAGGCGGGTCCGCCGCCGGTCGCGACGATCCCGAGCCTGACCGGACAGAGCACCTCGGTGAAGCTCGACTCCGGGTTCACCGGCGCGCTGAAGTCCCTGGACGTGACCCCGGCGCCCACGGGCACCGCGACGGTCACCGACGGGACGGCGAAGTTCCCGATCACCGGCGGCAACGTCACCGTCTACAAGCCGGGCGAGGTCACCCCCTACGTCCAGGGGATGATCATGCACGACGGGTCCGGCCTGAGCCTGACCAAGGGCAGCACCAAGGTCACCCTCGAGAACTTCGTGATCGACCCGGGCCAGCCCGCCACGCTCAAGGGCAAGGTCTCCGCCAACGGCACCACCGTGGCCGACTCCGTCACGCTGTTCGACCTCGACGGGTCCACGCTGAAGCCGATCACGACCGACGCCGCCGCGGGCACCGCGACGCTGACCGGCACCACCGTGCGCCTGTCCGCCGACGCCGCTTCAGCCCTGAACAAGGCGTTCTCCACCGACGCGATCAAGGGCGGCACCACGGTCGGCATCGCGACGATCGTCGTGAACCTGCCCGGCAAGGGCGGCAGCGCCGCCGCCATGCCGGGCGCGATGCCCACCGGCGGCGCCCAGACCGGCGGCGGCAGCACCGCCACCGGCGGGGTCGACCCGACGCTGCTCGCCGGCGGCGTGCTGGTCCTGGCGGTGGCGGGCGGCGCGCTCGTCGTCGTCCGGCGCCGCTCCGCCGAGCGGAGCTGAGTCCGCACGGCACGGACGGCCCGGGGACCGGGTCCGCGGACCCGGTCCCCGGCTTCCGTCGCGACGACCGCAGGAGAGGAACCCGCCATGTCACCGACCCGACGTCGAGGATGGTTCGTGGCCGTCGCCGGGCTCGCCGTCGTCGGGGTGGTCCTGGTAGTGCTGGGGCTGACGACGGGGCCGCGGGCCGCGGCTCCGGTCGCCGCGGTCGCCGACCGGGCACCGGTCACGTCGACCCCGACGCCCACGACGACGGCCGCGGCCGACCTGCCGGCGTCGCCGCCGACGCGGATCGCGATCCCCGCGATCGGGGTGGACTCGGCGGTGAACCCCGTGGGCCTCAACCCCGACGGCACCGTCGGGGTCCCCGCGCCGGGTCCCCACTACGACGAGGCCGCCTGGTACACCGGCTCGGCCACTCCAGGGCGCCCGGGACCGGCGGTCGTGCTCGGCCACATCGACTCCGCCGCCAACGGTCCGTCGGTGTTCTACCGGCTTTCCGCCCTACGACCGCTCGACGAGTTCACGATCACCCGCGCCGACGGGCGCACCGTCGTCTACCGGGTGAACTCGGTCCAGAGCTACCCGAAGGACGCGTTCCCGACGACGGCGGTGTACGGCCCGACGACGCGTCCCGAGGTCCGGCTCATCACCTGCGGCGGCCCGTTCGACTCGCAGGCCCGCTCCTACCTCGACAACACCGTCGTCTACGCCAACCAGATCGATCCCTGATCTTCGCTATGACGGCGGACGGTGCGGGTACCGGCACCGGGAGACACGTCGACGGGAGGGCGCTGGACGGTGACGGGATCCCGATCTCGGGCGGCTGGGCGACGTAGCGGGGTCAGTCGGCCAGGAGGTCCCGGAGCTCGGTGATCGCCTGGGCGTTGGTGCGGTACCCGACGGCGAGCATGCCCGCCGAGCGTGCGCCGTCGAGATTGGCGTCGACGTCGTCGAGGAGCACGGCCTGGTCGGGGCGGACGCCGAGCTGCCGGCAGACCGTCGCGTAGGCCCGCGGGTCGGGCTTGGCCACGCCGGCCTCGTGGGAGTAGACGAGGACGTCGACCAGGTCGCCGAAGCCGTAGGCCTGCTGCTCGCGCTCGCGCGCCCCGACGAAGCTGTTGCTCAGGATGCCGGTCCGGTGGCGCGGCCGGAGCTCGCGCGCCCACTCGATCAGCTCGGTGTTCGCGACCCCGAGGTACCGCTCCCACATGATCGCCATCAGCCGGTCGGCCTCGGTGGTGGTGACCTCGAGCTGCTCGCAGATCGCGTCGAGCACCCCGATCTCGGTGACGTGGCCGAGACAGCCGGCGGCGAAGACATCACCGAGGCGGTCGTGCACGGCGCCGGTGGGGAGACCGAGCTCCGCCTCCCAGCGGGCGCCGACGTCCATCGGCGGCGTGATCTCCAGGACCCCGCCGATGTCGAACACCACCGCCCGGATCTCCATGCGCGGCCACGGTAGGGGTCGGATCTCCCGACTGCCATCGGTCGAGGTCGCAGATCCGATGCCTCGCCGAGATCCTCCGCGTCTGCGACCCTGGCCTCTCGTGGACGCCTCGGGGCACGACGTCGGGCGGCACTGGGAGAGCCACGCATGACCACGATCGACTTCTTCATCGACCCCGTCTGCCCGTTCGCCTGGGTGACCTCGCAATGGGTTCGCGAGGTGGCCCGGCAGCGCCCCGTCGACCTGCGCTTCCACTCCATGGCGCTGGCCATCCTCAACCGGGACCCGTCCGATCCCTGGGAGACCGCGCGGGGCACCGAGAGCGCCTGGCGCCAGGTCCGGGTCGCCGAGGCCCTGGCCGCCGCCCGCGGCCGGGACACCCTCGACGGCTACTTCCGCGAGTTCGGGTACCGCTATCACGTGCTCCACCAGCGCGGCCGCGACGAGGTCCTGCGCGACACGCTCGACGTCCTCGACGCCGGGGAGTTCTACCCCGCCGCCGACGACCAGGCCTTCGACGAGGCGGTGTACGCGAGCCATCGGCGCGCCATGGACGTCGTCGCCCTCGACGACGTCGGCACCCCGATCACGCACATCGACGGCGTCGGCACCTTCGGCCCGATCCTCACCGAGGTACCCCGGGGGCCGGAAGCGCTCGAGATCTTCGACGCCGTGGCTACGCTGCTTCGCCGGCCGGTGTTCGCGGAGCTCAAGCGCGGGCGGCGCAGCGACCCCGTCCCCGACTGAACCACGGGACTGCTCGACCAGGAGGCGGCCGATGTCCGACGACCAGCTCGACGACCCGTCGTTGGCCGAGGTCCTCGTGCACGGACCCCGCCCGGTGTGGGTCACGTTGCGCGAGTACGACCCGTCGTGGCCGCTGCGCTTCGAGGCCCGCGCCGAGCAGCTACGCGAGGTGCTCGGGGAACGCGCGACGCTCGTCGAGCACATCGGGTCGACGGCGGTGCCCGGGCTGGCGGCGAAGCCGACCGTGGACATCGTCGTCGGGATCGAGGACCCCGACGACGAGGCGGCCTACCTGCCGGATCTCGAGGCGGCCGGTTACGACCTGCGGGTGCGCGAGCCGCAGCACCGCTGCCTCCGGACCGGCGAGCCCGACGAGCCGGTCAACCTGCACTGCTACCCGCCCGGACATCCCGAGGTCCGCAAGTACCTGCTCTTCCGCGACCGGCTGCGATCCGACCCGGCCGACCGGCAGTTGTACGAGTCCGCGAAGCGCGTCCTGGCCGACCGCGAGTGGGCGGACATGAACTACTACGCCGAGGCGAAGCAACCCGTCATCGACGCGATCCTCGCGCGTGCCGGATGGCCCCGTGACCAGCGGTGGCTCACGGCCGAGGGTGGGAGCGTCGGGTGAGGACCCGGACGCCGTAGGTGCCGGCCGCGTCGAAACTCGCCGCGTGCCAGCAGAACAGGCGCACGTACTCCAGTCCCTCCGGAGGCGGGCTGCTCGCGGCGATCTCCGCTGACCGCGGAGCGCGGATCTCGGCGGTGATCGCGGTGTCGGTCGCCCACATGTCCAGTTCGCAGGGTTCCGGCGCACCCGGCCGGTCGGGCAGGCGGTTCGCGACGATCAGCGCCGCTTCGTGGACCGCGACGACGTGCGCGTCGACGGCCGCGTCGTCCAGTCCGGCCGCCGAGACGACCGCTCTCACGTGGCCCCGGATGTGGTGCAGGTCGGCCGGTCCGCGGAAGGTTAGACCGAGGATGGGCGTCCCGCTGCCCGCCTGGACGACGGCGTCGGCCGGGCGGTAGGCGGCGTTGTCGCGGACGATCCCGTCGACGAGCAGCCGGGGATGGACGCCGTGGGCCGTCGCCAGCCGGGTGGAGGCCGCCGTCGTCGAACACGCGCAGATCAGGGTCACCGGGAGGTGGGCCAGTTGCCGGTTGATGTCGTCCTCGCCGCGGCGCAGCCGGCCGTCGGGGATCCCGAAAACCGAGTACTGGGCCAGCACCAGTCCGCGTGGTGCCCGGGCGACGTCACGGAGATGGTCGAAGAAGAGCGAGTTCGAGTCCTCCAGCTCGGCGGGAGGAGTGAACGTGATCGCCGACCCCGGCCCGAGGGCGTCCTGCAACGTCTCGGCTTCCCCCGGGTCGACGACCGCGGAGACCTGCCCCCCGGCGCCGAGAACCGCCCGGACCTGGGAGAGGACGCCGCGGGCGAACCCGGTCGTCGAGTCGTACACGTAACCGACGTGCTCCAGGCTCGACGAGCCCGCCCACGACGTGGTCGTCATCGCGGGACGGACGTCTCGGCGGTGAACGACAGACTCGGTGGCCGCCCGACGGCGGTGACGACGTTGCGCACCGAGTCGCGCGCCCCGTGGACGACGATGCGTTGGCGGCGGGCGGCGGCGTAACCGGCCAGCATCAGACTCTGCGCGCTGCCGACGTCCAGGAACTCGATCCCGGAGGCGTCGATGCGCAACGTCGGGTCGTCCTCGCTGTGCAGGCACTGACGCAGCGCGCCGTCGAGTGCGGCGCTGAAGCGCCCGACGACGGTGACGTCGAGCTCGCCGCGCACGTGCCACCGACCGTCCGACCAGGCCGCGCTCCACTGGTGGTCCACGATGTCGCCGCTGTGCAGACCGGCGATCTCCCAGGCTGCGGGCGAGCTCTCGTGCGCGAGGGTCAGCTGGCAGAGCGTGGTCAGCGGCCAGCGGCGGGCGAGCTCGTCGTACCCGGCTTCCTGTTCGGCGTACTCGGCGATCTCGGCGTCGTCGGCGAGGGGCCGGCTCGCGCTCTCCTGCGACATCGCGAGCCGGGGCCAGCCCTCGTCGAGACCGCGGGCGACCTCGGCGGCCTGCAGTTCGCGGAGGCCTCGCGTGGTTCCGCCGGCCAGGTCGATGACCTCGGCGAAGTCCCGGATCTCGAGCTGACCGGTGCGGAACGCCCACCGGGCGCACGAGCTCCCGGCCGGACCGACCAGCCACCGCGGATCGTCACCGCCCCAGTCGCAGGGACGCGACTTGTAGAAGACCTTCGCGCCGGCGGCGAGCTGCTCGTCGACCCATGCGGCGGCGCCGACGCGCTGGTCCGGTGTGGTCTCCGAGACCAGCAGGCTGTGAACTTCTGGGCGCTCGACGAGTCGACCGTTCCCGGTGCTGATCGACATCCTCGCCCCCGACCGGTGAGAAAACGTGTCGACAATGTCGTGCGCAGGTGACGATACGGGCTGCCGCAGCGCATTCGGTGGCCGCCCACCGCCGGCCGACCCTCCGAGTGGACCCCACGGCTGCGGGAACAACCACCCGAGTCCACTCGACGCGAACGACCCGCGGACAGCCTCACTGCCGACCGCGGTCCCGCGCCTTCCGCAGTTCGAAGCGATCCACGGGCACGGTCCGTCCGTAGGGCCCGACGACCGCCGAGTAGGTCACCGCGATCGTGGTGTCCCCGTCCGGCGACCCGGGATCGACGTCGAAGGTCGCGAAGCCGTAGGAGTGCTCCCGGTCGCGGACCGCCGACCACGGGGCCTGCTCCCCGACGTACACCGGAGTCTTCTTGCCGGTGGCGGGGTCCGCCGGGCCGACCGCCGTGATCACCCGGCAGGCCGGCGGGTCGAAGAACAGCTGGTTCGACGGCGAGGACGTCCCGCCGCCGCCGATGACCATGTGGACGGTGCCCGCCGAGGTGTCGACGACGTCGGTGCGCATCGAGACGGGTCGCGGCGTCAGGGTGTCCGTGCCGAGTGCCCCGCGTACCGGGTGCGAGCGTTCGTAGTGGTGCTCGTGGCCGCACACCACGAGGTCGACGCCGTACCGGTCGAACAGCGGCAGCCAGCTCTGGCGGACCCCGAGGTCGGCCCCGTTGAACCTGTCGACGGTGGAGACGGCGACCTGGTGCATGCAGACGACGATCCAGTCGATCGACGAGTCCGCCGACGAACGGGCGAGCTCGCCCTCGAGCCACCGCGCCTGGGCCCCGCCGGAGTAGCCGTGCACGTAGGAGTTGCCGCCGTCCTGCAGCGCGACGTCGTCGTTGGCGAGGCTCACCACGCGCACCGAGCCCGCCGTGAACGCGTACCAGAGCCCGCGGGTCTCCGGGTCCGCGCCGGAATCGGGCAGGGCGAAGAGTGCCTGGTAGGCGCCGTAGCCGAACGGCCCGTTGCCGCGCTCGTTCTCGTGGTTGCCGGGTGCGGGCATCCACGGACGGTGCCGCGACGAGCGCCCGGTGTCGGCGAGCCAGTCCGACCAGCTGCGCACGCGGTCGACCGCGAGGTTCGCGTAGCACAGGTCGCCGTTGACGAGGTGGAACAGGGGTGCGGCCTGCTCGACGGCGGCGGTCACGTCGCCCGCGGCGGGGGATCCGAGGTTGTCGTTGACCCAGTGACCGTCGGCCGACTGCTTGCCCAGGGTCGGGGTGCCCTGGTCGCCGAAGCTGGTGAACCGCAGCGGAGCCCGACCGCTCGGGGCGGTTCGCAGCGTGCCCAGCTCGGCGGCGGCACCGTCGTGGACCGCGCCGTAGACGTGGTCGGTGTCCGGCGAGAGCGACGTGAGGCGGGCGTGGTGGACCTGCAGTTCGGTGCCGGACTGCGCGTCGCGGTAGGTGGTGGTCTCGGCCGCCGTCGACGACCCGAACCCGGCGGTCGCGTCGCCGAAGATCACGCGGGGGTTCCCGACGGAGGCCGGGGTGACCCAGGAGACCACCGCCTCCCGCGAGGCGTCGGCGCCGAACTGGGTGTGCAGGCCGAGCACCGGCGCAGCACCCGCCGTCGACGTGGAGGGCAGCAACAACGGCGACGCGGTCCCGCACCCGGCCGCGCCGAGCGTGACCGCGCCCGCGCCGAGGCCGGCGCCCCCGGCGAGCAGGGAACGGCGCGACACGGACGGTCCGGCGGAGCGCATGCCGCGGATCCTGCGGGGCCGGGATGAATGCCGGGCGAAGCTCGGATGAGCGATGCCGGGACCCGCGACGCCGCTCGACTCGCACCTGGGTGGTCGCTCACCCCGCCACCCGGCCCACGCCGTGGCTGCCGTTCGACGGTCACGGCGCGTCTGAACAGACGCTGACCTGCGAAAACAGACCTTCACCCGGTGCGTCGAGCCTGCGGTCGGGGTATTCATCCCGCCATGAGCATCGGGCGAGTGGTGGGATGGATCGTCGTCCTGCTGGTGCTCTACGCGATCATCACGCAGCCGACGCAGTCCGCCGCGACGACGAGCAACCTGGCGTCGGGCCTCGCCCACGCGGGGCAGCAGACCATCGTCTTCATCCAGTCGGTGGCGACGTCGTTCACCGGCGGGTCGACGAGCACGTCGTACTCGCAGACGCACGGGGTCCCGTCGGGCGGGGTCAGCACCGGCGACGGCAGCTACCCCTGAGCACTCCGGAGCCGCCCGGGCGAGTTGCTCGCTGCTTGACGCCGCCCACCCCGCGTCATCGTCGGCGGAAGTAGTCGCGGTTGAGCGCGGCGTCGCGCACCAGGTCCGGCGGGAGCTCCTCCTCGGGGTAGATCGCCTCGACGGGACAGACCTCCAGGCAGGCGTCGCAGTCGATGCACTCCGCCGGGTTGATGTAGAGCTGGCGGGTGGTGCCGAACGCGCGGTCGCGCCGGTGGGGGTGGATGCAGTCCACCGGACAGACCTCGGTGCAGCTCAGGTCGAGGATGTCGACGCAGGCCTCGGTGATCACGAACGTCACTGCGCGGCCTCCGAGACCGCGCCGGCCGGCAACTCGGTCGACGACGGCGGTTCGGCCGACATCCGGGCGGCGCGCTCCCCGCGACGACGGGGCCGCCAGACCCGGAGGTACTGCGCGCCGACGTAGGACCCGACCACCAGGACCAGCGCGACCACCTGGGCGATGAGGGTCTCCCAGTTGCCGAACACCGAGAACCACTGCCCGGCCCAGCCGGGGATGTCCACGCCGGGGATCGGGGTGGTGCCGATCCAGCCGGCGAGCTGCATCTCGTTGATCTCCTCGCCGACCATCACCCACAGCACGACGACGAGCAGGCCGCCGGTGATCACCAGGAGCTTCTTGTACGGCAGTCGTTCGTGGAGGACGAACGTCAGCACGCCGACCGCGGCCGTGAAGAGTAGGCCCAGCGTGAGTCCCTCGAGCACCGTCGAGGAGCCGTACCGTTCCCGCAGGCCCTGCAGGAAGATGACGATCTCGAAACCCTCGCGGTAGACCGAGGTGAATCCCAGCAACGCCAGTCCGAGCACGGTCGCGCGCAGGGCGGTCTGCTCGTCGCGGGCGGCGCTCACCACGGATTTGCGTCGCTTGTTGTGGTGGGAGATCCAGCCGGTCCAGTACACGTTGTGGAAGAACCAGTTCATCACGACGAGCAGCACGATGATCGCCGGGATGCCGGTCGCGGCCTGCACGCCCAGGCCGTCACCGCCGAAGGTGTCGATCGCCCAGACGACGATGAACCACGTGGCGACGCTCGCCGCGATCCCGACCGCACCGCCGTAGGCGACGGGCTTGCGATAGGAACGGTTGCGTCCGAGGAAGCTCGCCGTCACCGCGGCCAGCACCAGGATGCATTCCAGGCCCTCCCGGAAGACCAGCACGGCGCTGTTGAGCACGACCGCGGTAGGGCTGAGCTGGACGCTCGGATCCGTCGGGTCCGGGTTGCCGTCGCCGCCGTGCCAGCCCAGGATCACCGTCACGACCGCGACGGCGAGCGCTACTCCGGTCCAGATCAGCAACGCCGTCCGGGATCCCTGGGATTGCGCCGATCGGCCCTGACCGTCCATTTCCGCCGACTCCCTCTGCTGGCCCGATCCTCGGATGAGGTGAGGCTAACCATAGTGAGCGCCGCGGAATGTGCCAGTCCCGACCGCACATCTCGTCAATTCCATTCGCGTCCCGAGAAATGGCAACGCCGAGGGAAAATCCGGCGTATCGACAGATGACGGATATCAACGGCGACGTCGCGCCCACCCCCGTACGGCGGCTTCTCGCGGGGCCGATACTCTGACGATCGCTTGAGCATGCACGGTGCTCGGCTCCGGTGACCGCCCGCCGCTCACCGCGATCGGAGAGGACCACGAAGAACGTCGACGGAGAGGTGCGGTCGTGATCACGCTGGGCGTCATCCTGCTGATCGTGGGGTTCCTGCTGCACATGCCGCTGGTCTGGGGCATCGGAATCCTGCTGTGCATCTTCGGGCTGATCTTCGCGGTGCTGGGCGCCCTCGGGCGACTGGTGTTCGGTCGGCGTCACTTCTTCTGACCATGCCGCAGTGGCCGGTGCACGCCCGTCACACGCGCCTCGTCGCGCGGCGGCTGCGACTGCCGATGGCCGGGCTCGCGCTGCTCGGCGCGGTCGTCGTCACGGGGCTGGGCCTGTACTTCTCGGGGGACACCCGCGCGGGCCACACCGACCGTGCCGTCGCCGGCCTCGTGCGGGTGCACCGCGGCGTCGCGCGAACCGTGGAACTCGGGTTCGCCGACCTCGGCAACCCGCTGCCCGTCGCGGCAGCCCTCCTGCTGCTCGCCGCCGTGGCCTTCGCCGCCCGCGGACCCCGCGGGCTCGCGCTCGCCCTGCTCGGGCCACCCCTGGCCATGGTCACGACCTCGTTGGTGCTCAAGCCACTGATCGACCGCACGCGCGGCGGCGAGCTGGCCTTCCCGAGCGGACACACCACGGCCGTCGCGTCGATGTCCGTCGCGGCGGGCACGCTGCTGCTCGGCTGGGTGGTCGTCCCACGGGTGCTCCGGTGGGCGGGGGCGGTGCTCCTCGCCCTGCTCGCGGTCGCGGTCGGGCTCTCCATGGTCGGCCTGGGCGCCCACTACCCGACCGACACGGTGGGCGGGACCGGGGTCGCGCTCGCCGTCGTCCTGGTCGTCGCCCTCGCCGTCGACGCGATCGCCGACCGGCGCCCCGGACAACGCATTCGCGGCAGAGCGCCGGACGGGGCGGATATCGCCCGCGGACGACCCGGGACGGACGTCTCCGTAGAGCAGTGACAATCGGAGCGAGAGGCTCCGATCGTCGCATCGATCGATTCGGCGACCAGACGGAGTAGGACGCCGCGAATCAGCATGGAACGTCCGATCCGAATGCGGCCATATTACGCGATGGAAACATCGTTTAACGCACATGCAATGCCGCGCGCCCACCATTTTCGCACTCGGGACGGCGCGAAGATCCATTGATGTGATTCATTTCATGTCCGCCGTCCGGGATCTGGATCTGCCTGACGACGGCGAGGGTGGTGCGTGTGATGGTGCCTTATCCCGACTGGCTCAATGCCGGGGACAACGGCTGGCAACTCGTCGCCGCGACCCTCGTGGGCCTGATGAGCATCCCCGGGTTGGCGATCCTCTACGGCGGGATCGTCCAGCGGAAATGGGCCGTCAACACGATGATGATGGCCTTCACCGGGTTCGCCGCGGTGCTCGTCGTCTGGTTCCTGTGGGCGTTCAAGATGGGGTTCGGCGAGCCGCTGAACATCGGGCCGGGGATCCTGTCGGAGATCGTCGGGAAGCCCGGTCCGACGCTGGGCACCGACGCGGCGGCCCAGGCCGACATCCCGATGCTCGACTCGTTGATGCCGAAGCTGCACTTCCCCGAGTCGACCCTCGCGTACTTCCAGTTCGTGTTCGCCGGGATCACGCCGCTGCTGTTCCTCGGCAGTGTGATCGGGCGGATCAACTTCAAGGTATGGCTGATCTTCGTCCCGCTGTGGTCCACCTTCGCCTACGGCGTGAACGCGTTCCTGATCTGGGGCGGCGGGTTCTGGGGCCAGCAGGGGGCGCTGGACTTCTCCGGCGGGTACGTCATCCACCTCGCTGCCGGGACCTCCGGCTTCGTCGCCGCCGCCGTCGTCGGGCCCCGTCTGGCCCGGGACCGGTCACGACCGCTCCCGAACAACCTGCCCATGGCCGCGGCGGGCGCCGGGCTGCTCTGGTTGGGCTGGAACGGCTTCAACGGCGGTGACCCGTACTTCGCGGGCACCGACGCCGCGACCGCGGTCGTGAACACCAACGTGGCCTGTGCGGTCGCGGTCCTGGTCTGGGTCGCGATGGACATGATGTTCGGGGTCGACCGCAAGCCCACGTTCCTCGGAGCGGTCAACGGGATGATCGTCGGCCTGGTGGCGATCACGCCCGCAGCCGGCTACGTCGACGGGTTCGGCGCCCTGCTCATCGGGCTGATCCCGTCGGTGCTGGTCTGGCTGTCGTGGAACCGGCTGGCCCGCCTGCGACCGTTCTCGAAGGTCGACGACGCCCTCGGTGTGGTCCACACCCACGGCGTCGCGGGGCTGCTCGGCGGGATCATGGTCGGGCTGCTCGCCGACCCGAACGTCGTCGAGTACATCGGTCAGGGCAGTACGTCGAGCGTGTCCGGGACCGGTCTGTTCTTCGGCAACCCGAAACAGCTGCTGATCCAGCTCGGCGCCGCGCTCACGGTCATCGTGTGGGACGCCCTCGTCACGTTCGTGCTGCTCAAGCTGATCGGCCTGGTCCTCCCGCTGCGCATGCCCGACAGCGATCTCGAGACCGGCGACCTCGCCGCGCACGACGAGGAGGCCTACCCGCAGGAGGGGCTGCTCGTGGGCGCGGGCGCCCCGGTGCCGCCGCGCGCCGGAAGCCTCACCGCGGACACCGAGGCGGGCCGACACCGGGGCGGGGCCCTCGTGCACGAGGGCCCCGAGCCCGGCGAGCCGCCGCCGGCGGACGCCACCCCGGAGGCCGGAGCCGGTCCCGCGGGGTGAGCCGGGCCGGTTCCACGGAGGAGGACGCGTGATGAAGCTGATCACGGCGGTGGTCACGGAGGACCACGTGAACTCCGTGGCGCAGGCGCTGAACGCCTTCGACGTGCCGCCCGCGGTCATCTTCTCGGTGCTCACGCCGACCGCGGTGCGGCGGTGGGAGACCTATCGCGGTCACCCCCGGCCCGTCGACGTGGTCGAGAGCGTCCGGGTGGAGATCGTCGCGGACGACGACGACACCGGTGACATCGTCCACGCCATCCGCAGCGCGGCCGACTCCGGACCGGGCTGGCTGTGGGTGACGGCGGTCGACCCGGCCTCGCGGCTGGAAGCCGCGGACTGCCCGGAGCGGGCCCCGGTCCCCCGTCACGACGGCGGCGGCGAGCCGGGGCACCGGAGGAGCTGACGCCGATGGGGACCGGAACTCCCGGGGTCTCGCCGTGGTCGACGGTCCCGCCGCCGGGGCCGCCGTCGCACCGGGTGCGAGTCCTGGTCGCGGTGGCCGTCGGGCTCGGGATCGTCCTCCTGCTGGCGGTCGTCGGCTGGGCGCTCGCCGACCCCGGCGGCTTCCGTTCGGGGGACGGCTGCATCGACGTGACCTACCCCAGCTCGACGGGTGGCGCGCTGATCCACCGCTGCGGTGACGCCGCCCGGGACGTGTGCCTGCAGGCCGGCACGACGGCGGGTCGGCTCGCCGAGCTGACCCGCCGCGAGTGCCTCGCCGCGGGGCTCCCCTCGGTCGCGTCGACGCCCGGCCCGGTCGTCACCAGCTCCGGGCGGTGAGGGCCTGCCTGACCTCGGCCGACGTCGGACGGCCCGGCCCTGACCCCGGAGCGTCCCGGGCACGGGGCAGGATGTGCGGACGTGCGCGTCGCCTCCGGGACCGACTCCGACACCGAGCCGATCGATGCCCAGGAGCCGCCCGGTCAGGAGCCGTCCGGGCAGCACCGGCGAGGGCCCCGACGCCGTCGGTGGCCGACCCGGGTGTCGATCGCCCTCCTCGTCGTCGTCGTGCTGCTCGGGGCGGTGTCGGCCCCGTCGCTGTGGGGGGCGCTGACGCGTCCGGGCAACGACAGCGTCGCGGCACGGCTGGCGGAGTGGGGCCGCGACCACGGGCTGGGCCCGGTGGTCACGTGGCTCGAGCAGCGCCAGTACGACCTGCACCAGCCCCCGACCGGAGGCGTCCCACCGGGCGGTATCCCCGCCGCGGCCGGCCCCGAGCCGGACCGGCCCGGCGGGCAGACCGCGCCGGTACCGATGCCCCCGCCCGCGGGCCTCTCCCCGCTGCCCGGCGAGGGGGTGTGGCACACCGTGGTGTCGACCCCGCACGGCGACGCCGTGCGCATGGCCTCGGTCCGCCCGGACGCCGCGCACACCTCGTTCGTGGTCGGCGTGCTCTGGCTGGATCCGACGCTCGTGCGTGGCGTGCTGCACCCCGGGACCGAGGATCCCGGCGGCCGCTGGACCACGCCGACGTCGGTCGACACCGCCGAGCAGCGCACCGTCGTCACCGCCTTCTCCGCGGGGTTCCGGCTCCAGGGCGACAGCCACGGCGGCTGGTACGCCGAGAACCGTGAGGTGCGCCCGCTCGTCCCCGGCGCGGCCAGCCTGGTGATCCGACGGGACGGCTCCGTCGACGTCGGGGCCTGGGGCTCCGAGGAGCGGATGGGTCCGGACGTGGCCTCGGTGCGCCAGAACCTGGTCCCGCTCGTGGACAACGGAGCCGTGACCCCGACGTGCGCCACCGGCGGCACCGCGGAGTGGGGCTCCACCGTCGGGCAGGCCGCGTACATCCACCGCTCGGCCTTCGGGGTCACCCCGACCGGCGCGATGGTCTACGTGGGCGGCCCGGCGCTCTCGGTGTGCACGTTGGGAGACCTGCTGCGCTCCGCCGGCGTGGTCCGGGGCATGGAGCTCGACATCAACCCGGCGTGGGTCTCCGGGGCGTACTTCCACCCCGACGGGGCGTCGCGCCCGAAGGCGTTCAAGCTCTTCCCCGACGAGCAGATCGGCGCGCAGCACTACCTGGAGACCTCGAGCCGCGACTTCGTCTCGTTCGACCTGCGCTCGGTCGGCGACACCACGCCGAGACCGCCGACGCCGGCCCGTGCCCCGTCGCGCCACCGGGTCCCCACGCACCGCACCTGAGTCGTCCGGCGGGCACCGCGGACGACCCCCGACCTCGATAATCAAATGATTGTGCGAGTATCTGACCTCTGAAGCGACCGGCGAGGCCGGGCGACGGAGGCAGGTGGGTCATGGCGTCGAACGAGGGGGACCGCCCCGGCGGGCCCCGTCGCGGCGACACCCGTCCCGACGGCAAGGACGCCCCACGGCCGGGACAGCCTCCCGGGTTGCCGCGCCAGTCGCCCGGGTCACCCCGCCCGTCGCCCGGGCGGCCGGGACAGCCTCCCGGGTCGCCGCGCCAGTCGCCCGGGTCACCCCGGCAGGGACCCGGGCCGCCGCCCGGCCGACGTCCGGGACCGCCGCCCCCGCAACGCCCGGAATCCCCACCGCCCCGGCCCGCGCCTCCGCGACCGGCGGGGCCGCCTCCCCCGCCCATCGGCGCGCGCAGCCCCGGACCCACCCCGACACGGGCGGCCCCCGCATCCCGGCCCGAGCCGGACCCCGGTTCGTCCGGTCCCGGAGGACCTTCTCTCCTCCACCGCGTCCGGCGCGCCGCGACGAAGCGCGTCCTGCTGCTCGTCCTCGCGGGCGCGTCGGTGCTGCTGCTGCTCGCCGGAGGCGGCATCTATCTCGCGGCCCGCTCGATCGACTCCGGACTGAGCCGCGTCGACGTCATCTCGCCCTCGATCGACTCCGCGCTCGGCACCGACCAGAACATCCTGCTCGTCGGTCTGGACACCCGGACCGACAGCTTCGGCAACCCGCTCCCGGCCGACGAGCTCGCCGCCCTGCACGCCGGGGGCGGCGACGACGGCGGCGACAACACCGACACGATCATGGTGCTGCACATCCCCGGCGGCGGCGGACCGGCGACCGGGTTCTCGATCCCGCGCGACTCCTACGTCGCCCTCCCGGACGGCTTCGGCACCCACAAGATCAACTCTGCGTACACGTACGGGCAGAACGCCGCCCACCAGCAGCTGGCCCAGTCCGGCGTGAGCGGCAACCAGCTCGCGGTCCGGTCCGGAGCCGCCGGGGCGAAGGCGACGATCAGCGCCGTCCAGTCCCTCACCGGACTCACGATCACCCACTTCGGCGCGGTCAACCTCGCGGGATTCGCCGACATCAGCACCGCCGTCGGGGGCGTGCCGGTCTGCCTCAACGCCAAGGTCGACGACTCGTTCTCCGGGGCGAACTTCCCGGCCGGCCCGCAGACCGTCTCGGGAGCGCAGGCCCTCGCGTTCGTGCGCCAGCGCCACGGCCTGCCCGGCGGCGACCTCGACCGCGTCCGACGTCAGCAGGTGTTCCTCTCGAGCATGGCCCACACCGTGCTCTCGTCGAACACGCTGACCGACTCCACCGAGCGCGACGCCCTGATCGCCGCCGTGGACAAGGCCCTCACCGTCGACCAGTCGCTCGACGTCCTCAGCCTCGCCGAGCAGGTACCCGGCCTCAGCTCCGGCTCGATCGGCTTCCACACCATCCCGATCGTGAACGCCGCCTACGAGACCCCCGACGACGGCGAGGCGGTGCAGGTCGACCCGTCGGCGGTCCAGAAGTTCATCGCCGACACCGACTCGGGCCGCTCGGGCACTAGCTCGCCCGCGCCCTCCACCGCACCGGCGCCGTCGGGCGGCTCGTCGTCGGCAGCCGCGGCGTCGAAGACCAGCGCCGCACCGGCCGTGCCGTCGTCGGACGCGGGAACCGCGGGCTCGACGGTGCCCTGCGTGAACTGAGGCGGTGACGGTCGATGGGCGGCGATGCTGAAGCTCGGCTGAAGGACCGTGCCGGGCGTCGTGGCTTCTCAGCGACGCCACAGCAGCGAGGGCGAGCGTCGCCGTCGTCGGCTCCTTCCCCCGAGCCGCCGACTCTCCCCGCTCCCGCCCGACCGATCAGAGGTGGATCATGAACGACGCTCCCCGGGCCTCGACCTCCTCCCCCACCGACCGCTCCCGGCGGCGTCGTCCCGTTCGCCGGGCGGCCTCGGTCGGCGTCGTGGCGGTGGCCGCCGCGCTGACCCTCGCCGGGTGCTCGGCGAGCACCCCGGCCTCCTCCGCGGCGGCGCCCGCCGCTCACGCGCGAGGCGCCGGGAACGGCGTGCGCGGCACCATCAAGGCCGAGAACGGGTCCACGTGGACCGTCGCCGCCCGCAACGGCAAGCAGTACACCGTCGACGTCACCGCGACCACCCAGTACGGCACCAAGGCCGCGCCCGCGACGGCGGCGCAGTTCCCGGTCGGCGCCCAGGTCACGGTCACCGGGTCGGTCTCCGGCACGACGGTGACGGCCACCCGCGTCGCCGCTCCGCGGGCCCCGCGGGCCGGCGCGAGCTCGACGGCGGCCCCCACGCCCGCCTGACTGGCACCGGGTCCCGTCGCCGGTCGGGTCAGCTCGGCCGGGGAGAGTCGGTGACGCGCTCCGGGACGACGTGGCGCTGCCGGTCGACGCCGACCTCCACGGCCGCCTGCCCGTAGACCAGCATCTCCCGCTGGTAGGCACGGAGCCCGGCGACGGTGTCGTCGGTGCCGGTGAGGTGCTCGAGCAGGGTCGCGGCGTCGCGCAGGGCGGTGGCCAGGCCGTTGCCGCCGCTGGGAAGGGTCAGGTGGGCGGCGTCGCCGAGCAGCGTCACCCGCTCGGTGTCCCACGGCGGCAACGGCCGGTCGAGCAGCTTCGGGGTGACCATCCAGCCGTTGTGCGCACTCGAGTGCTCGATCAGGTCGCGGACCAGCGGGTGCCAGCCCTCGATCAGCCCGAGCACCGTGTCGCGGGCATCGGTGCCGGTGACGGTCTGGTCGGCCTTGCGACGGGCCGCCTCCGCGACGGGGTGGTCCGGCGGCAGCATCAGCAGCCAGCGCAGGTAGCTCTCGGTGGCGGGGAGCTCCGGTGAGGCGTACGACGGCGGGGTCCGGAACAGCATCGGGGCGACGGTCAGGTTCAGGCCGGGTGCCTCGATCCTCGCGCCGCTCCCGGACGCCAGGAGCGCGAATCGGTCGTCCACCGGGGTCCGCCCCATCGCCGCGACCAGCTCCGAGCGCACGAACCCGATCTCCGGGTGGAGCTGGCCACGGACGCCGGAGAACGCGCCGTCGGCACCGACGACGACGTCGCCCACGTCGGCACTGCCGTCGTCGAACACGACCCGCACGCGGTCGCCGTCCTCCTCGACGCGCGAGAAGCGGCGACCGAACGTGACGCGCTCCGCGATCCCGTGCATCAGCACGTGGCGCAGCACCGCCCGGTCGACCGGATGCAGGTCATCGCTCGCCGCGGTGGCCCAGGTACCGAGGGTCTCGAGACGGTGGTCGTACCGGGTCGTCGGTCCGTGCAGCTCGCCGCTCGTGGCCTCCGCGAGGGCGAGCACCGGCTCGGGCAGACAGGCTCGCAGCGACGCCCATCCCGCGTTGTTCAGCAGGATCCGGTAGCCCTGCGAGCGGGCGTCGAGAGCGGCGTCCCGCTCGTACACGACGACGTCGGTCCCCGCCCGGTGCAGACCCTGGGCGAGGGCCAGGCCGGCCGGGCCCGCCCCGATCACCACGACACGCAACGGACCGGACATGGTCGACTCCTCGGAAGCTAACAGTGTTTGCGCAAACAGTGTTAGCCTCACTGTTCCCGGCCGTCAAGCAGGGGGAGGAGCCCGGATGTCACGGCGTGACGAGGTGCTGCTGGCCGCGCTCGATCTGCTCGACGAGGTGGGTCTCGACGCGCTGACGACGAGGCGGCTCGCGGCCCGGCTCGGCATCCAGGCGGGCTCGCTCTACCGGCACTTCGACAGCAAGCGCGCCCTGCTGGACGCCATGGCCGGCCATCTCCTGCGGGGCGTCGCCGAGGATCCTCCGGCCGACGACGAGCCGTGGGAGGACGCGGTCCGCCGCGTCGTCTCCCGGATGCGCGCCGCGATGCTCTCCCGGCGCGACGGGGCCCGGCTCCTCACCACCTTCCACGGGCCACCCGAGATCGGCGAGCGCCTGGTCGAGGGTCTCGTCGGCCGGCTCGTCGCCGCCGGGAGGCCACGCGAGGACGCGGCCGTCGCCGTGGACACGCTCCTCGGTTACGTCAACGGCTTCAGCATCGAGGAGCAGGAGCACGACGACCTCGGCCCCGACGCGCGCTTCCCCGCCGGCGTCGAGCTCATCCTCGCCGGGATCCGCGGGCAGCTCGCCGACTCGGTACCGAGCACGACCCCGGCCCGCCCGGAACCCGACGATCAGGACCTCGGGATGCACCTGCGCCCGATGGTGCACGTCGAGGACATGTCCGCGTCGGTGACCTTCTACGAGCGACTCGGCGCAACGGTGCTGCACGGCAGCCGCGACGGGGACTGGGCACTGCTCGCGCTCGGCGAGGCCCGCATCGGGCTGCTGGCCCACCCGCCCAACCCCGAGCAGCGCGGGGGCCTCGTGGAGCTGAACTTCGAGGCGACCGAGCCGCTCGACGTGCTCGAGGCCCGCCTTCGAGCCGACGGGATCACGATCACGAGTCCCACCAGCCACGCGTCGTTCGGCCGCCAGCTCCAGCTGACCGCCCCCGACGGCCTGCTGATCAAGATCGACGAGCTCGCTCCCGACCTCTACGCCTGAGCGCTCGCCCGGAAGAAGGCCTCGAGCATCGGGACGTCGGAGATCAGGTTCTCGGCCGCCGTGATCTGATCACCGTCCACGGAGAACACGATCACGACCTGCTCGTCGAGCGCCGCCTCGCCTCGACGCCCCGTGTTGTGCAGGAGCACCGCGACGCGGTCCCAGCCCTCGAGGAGGTACTGCAGCTCGATCGACACCCCGCCGGCGGCGACCGCCTGAGCCCGCTCGACGACGGCGTCGGCGCCCTCGGCGACCCCCGAGATCCCGGTGCGGCCGGGCACGCTCCACGTCGCGGTCGGAGCGAGGACCGCGCGCATCCGGTCGAAGTCGTGGTCGATCAGGCCGGCGAGGAACCCTTTCACCAGGTCCTGCTGCGTCAACGTCGACCTCCACGCGTCGGGAGATTCCGGACTACCCGTCCCGACGGCGAGCGCAATCGGACCGGTGCGGTCACACTGATCACCGGGGGGACACCATGAGTCGAAGCCTGTCGTGGCGCACCATCGCACTGCTGGCCGTGCTGGCGGTGGTCGTGATCGGCGGCGTGTGGATCGATGCCGCGACCGGGCACCGGGACACGGTGGCAGCGGTCGGGATCTGTCAGGACGCGGCGACCAGCCGACGGGTCCCCGACCAGCAGTGCACCGGCGGCCACCCCGGTGACCGGTGGGTCTACTACCCCGCCGGCAGCACCGCCCCCGGAGTCGGTGGTGTCGCCGCCGGCGGCGCCCTCACCCCGCCGTCGAGCGGCGGGGCGGTCAGCACCGGCGGCGAGTCCGAGGACGGCGGTGAGGTCGGGAGCCAGTCCGGTGCCGGATCGAGCGGTGGGTCCGGTGGCGGCGAGGGCGGCGAGGGCGGCGGTGGTGGCTCGGGGGGCAGCTCCGGTTCCGGCTCCGGTTCCGGCGGAGGCGGAGGCGGGGGCGGCGGCGGCGGCGGCGGCGGCGAGTAGCCGTAACGGCGCCGCGGTCGGCGTCGATGACTCGGTTGAGCCCGGCGGACCGCCGGACCCCCGACCTGGCGGCCCCCGGGCTCGATCTCTTCTCGCATGTTTCTGCAGTGATGGTGCATCGACGGGCTGGGGAGCCTCGTCGACGCACCCGGCCCGGGTTCGACCGTTGGGGCGGTCGACCCGGGCTTTTCTGTCAGCGCGGAGCGCCGCTCCCCGAACTGCTCACGGCCCCCCGTGCGGATGTGCAGGACACTCGGCGACCAGGCCGGGGCCGACGAGGGAGCACCATGACGATCCGCACCAGGGGCGCCCATGTCCCGGTTCCCGTCGGGATCGTCGACCCGTGATCGGTCACCGGATCACGGCGGCCGTCCTGCTCGCGGTCGCCCTGCTCGTCGGCGGGTGCGCCTCCCCGAGCCCGCCCGGGCCGGCCGCCCTGGGGCCGCCCCGGCCCGGCGTGCGCCCCGCCGCCTCGCCGGCCGATTCGCCCCCGCTGACGGTCCCACCGGCCGGCACGGTGATCCCGGTCGGCGCCGGCGCCGAGGGCGTCGCGGTCGACCCGGCCACCCACACCGTCGCGGTCGGCGCCCACGACCCCGACCAGCTGGTCCTCGTCGACGCCCGCACCGGACAGGTCCGGGGCCGGACGACCCTGCCCGGACACCTGCGCCACCTGCAGAACGGCCCGCCCGGCACGCTGCTGGTGCCCGACGAGGACTCGAACCAGCTGCTCACGGTCGCCCTGCCCGCCGGCGCGATCACCTCGAGCCTGGTCACCGGGATCTCGCCGCACTACGTGGTCACCGCGCCGGACGGCACCCTGTTCGTGGCCAACGAGGCCGGGCATTCCGTGGCGGTCGTGCGCGGCGGTCGGGTCGTCGCGTCGCTGCCCGACGCCGTCATGCCCGGCGGCATGGCCCTGGGCGGCGGCCGCCTCGGGCTGGTCGACGTCGCCTCGGACACCCTCACTCTCTACGACACCAGCACGCTGGCCCGGCTCACCACCGTGGCGCTCGGCGACGGGCCCACCCACGAGGTCGCCGACGACCACGGCCACCTCATCGCCGCCGACACCCGCGGCGACGCGCTGCTGGTCGTCTCCCCGCAGCTCCCGCCCCTGCTCCAGGCCCGGCTGCCCCTGGCCGGATCGCCCTACGGCCTCGCCGTCGACACCCCCCGCGACCGGCTCTGGGTCACGCTCACCGGGCGCAATCAGCTCGTCGGCTTCGACACCCGGACCGACCCGCCCCGCGAGATCGCCCGGTACGCGACCGTGCGGCAGCCGAACACCGTCGCCGTCGATCCGACCAACGGCACCCTCTACGTCACCGGCGCGACCGACGGCGTCCTGGAGTCCGTCCCGGGTCCGCCCTGATCGCGGCGGCCGCCGCGACAGTCACGGAGTGACGATGGCGAAGCCGGGGTCGGGAGGGTCGACGACCGCCAGCAGGATCGTCAGGACGTCCCCGACCCCGTCGATCGCGAGTCTTCCCGACCCGGTGAGGGCCTCGACCGTCGTGGCGCCGCCGAGGAGTGCGAGCAGATCGGCTCGGGTCACGCCCACCCGGGCGTCGGACCCGCCCCGGACCGTGCCCTCGCCATGGGTGAGGACACCGTTGGCGAGCCGGGACCAGTAGGCGACGCCGTCGACGGTCCAGTCGACCGCCACGGCGTGGTCCCATGCCTTCGGGCCGTCGATCTGGATGGCGAGGCTGTCGAAGAGCTGCTCGAGGTTGAGCTGGGCGATCATGTCAGGAGACGCGGTCACGGTCGGCGTACCGGGCGTGCTGCCGCGGAGCTCGGCGGCGCCGCTGAGGAAGAAGTTGCGCCACGTCCCGTTCTCGGCGCCGAACCCCAGTTGTTCGAGCGAGGCGGCCTGCAGCTCGCGGGCCTCGGTGTTCGTGGGCTCGGCGAACACCAGGTGCCCGACCAGCTCGGCCACCCATCGGAAGTCGCCGGCGTCGTACGCGCGTCGGCCGGCGGCCAGGACCGCGTCCGGTCCGCCGATGGCCTCGACGTAGCGGCTGCCGGCGGGCTCGGGCGGGTGGCGCCAGAGGTTGGCGGGATTGCCGTCGAACCAGCCCATGTAGCGCTGGTAGACCGCCTTGACGTTGTGGCTGATCGATCCGTAGTAGCCGTGGGCGTTCCAGGCTCCCTCGAGGGCGGGCGGGACCTCGAGCATCTCGGCGATCTCGGCGCCGACGTAGCCCTTGTTGATCAGCCGGAGAGTCTGGTCGTGCTGGTAGGCGTAGATGTCCCGCTGATCGGACAGCAACCGCACGATGCGGTCCCGCTCCCAGGTGGGCCAGTGGTGGGAGGCGAACTCGACGTCCGTGGTGTCGGCGTACAGGTCGATGGCCTCGGTCAGGTAGTGGGCCCAGGCACGCGGGTCGCGGACGAGGGCGCCGCGCAGGGTGAGCAGGTTGTGCAGGGTGTGGGTGGCGTTCTCGGCCATGCACAGGGCGCGCCGTTCGGGGAACTGGAAGTTCATCTCGGCGGGGGCCTCGGTGCCCGGAGTGACCTGGAACGTGATCCGGACGCCGTCGAGGACCTCTTCCTGGCCGGTGTGCGTGACGTCCCTGGTCGGCGGGATGAGCGTGACGGTGCCGGTGGAGGTGGTCATGCCGAGACCGGCGCCCATCTGGCCCGCGGGGCCGGCGGGGAGGGACGCGCCGTACATGTAGGCGGCGCGCCGGCTCATGGCGACGCCGGCGTAGACGTTCTCGGCGACGGCATGCTCCAGGAAGCCCCGCGGCGCCAGGACCGGGACCCGACCGGCGGCCACCTCGTCGCCGGAGACGACGCCGCGCACGCCGCCGAAGTGGTCGACGTGGCTGTGGGTGTAGATCACGGCGGTGACGGGCCGGTCGCCGCGGTGCTCCCGGTAGAGGCGCAGGCCCGCCGCCGCGGTCTCGGTGGAGATGAGCGGGTCGATGACGATGACGCCGCGGTCGCCCTCGACGACGGTCATGTTCGACAGGTCGAGCCCACGGACCTGGTAGATGCCCTCGGCGACCTCGAAGAGTCCGTGCATGGCCACTAGCTGGGCCTGGCGCCACAGACTGGGGTTGACGGTGTGGGGCCGCGGCGTGGCGAGGGCGGGGGTCCAGGTCTCGGCGTTCCAGACCACCCGGCCGTCGTCGGCGTGGACCAGGCCCTCGGGGATCGTGCCGAGGTATCCGCGTCGGGCGTCGTCGAAGGCCGCGTCGTCGGCGAACGGGAAGCGGGACTCCAGCGCGGAGGCGGCGGCCACGATCTCGGGGCGCGCGGTGGAGGGGTCGTCGTCGTCGGCCACGGTGTCCTCGTCCTGTCGAAGCGGGCGCCTCCGATCGCGGAGGCGAGGTCCCCCGAGGCTTGCGGTACCGAGCGGTCCTCGCCTCATCCGTCGCGGGTGGGACGCGGAGCCCCGTGGTCACCTATCGTCGGACGACGGCCGGAGCGGCCGGCGGGGAGACACACGTGGGCGTAGATCCGATCGACGACGACGAGTCGTCCCCCGGCGCGGTGCCGTCGCTCGAGGCCGTGCTGGAAGCGGCCGCCCGACGCGACCAGCGATTCCGGGAAATGGTGGCCGTGGTGGCGCACGGTCCGGGGGTCCTGCCGCCCGGGGTCCGCGAGTCGCTGATCGTCGGGACGGCACCGCCGGAAGGGCTGGCCGCGTTCGTCGCGAAGGTCGCCGACGGCGGTCTCGCCGTCACCGATGAGGACGTGACGGCGTTGCTCGCGGCGGGCTACGACGAGGACGCCGTGTTCGAGTGCGTCATCGCGGTGGCGGTGGCCGCCGGCGGGGCCCGGCTGCGGACCGTGGAGAAACTGCTGGGGGCCTCCTCGTGATCCGCCTCCAGGCCATCCGTCGAGGTCGGGGGCTGCGGGCCCGGGTGATGGGGCTCCTGCTGCCGCTCCTCTCGGGCGGCACCGCCCCCGGCTTCGTCAAGGTCCTGCTGTTCCGGCCCGAGTTCTTCGGCACGCCCTTCGGCCGCTACGCCGAGGCCGTCCTCCGCGGACCGGGACGCTGGACGGTCGGCGAACGGGAACTGTTCGGCGCCACGGTCTCCGCGGGCAACGCGTGCGGCTACTGCACCGGGGTCCACCGACAGATCGCCGCGGAGAGCCTCGGTGAGCCCACCGTCGAGGCGCTGGTCGACGGGACCGGTCACGTCCCGGCCGGCGTCGATCCCGCCGTTCCGCTGATGACCGCGTTCCTCCGGCGGCTCTCCCACGACCCCGACGGCCTGACGACTGCGGACGTGGCCGACCTGCGTGCGGCCGGGATCGGCGACGACGCCATCCGGGAGGCGGCGCACGCGGCCGCCCTGCTCGAGATCGGCAACCGGGTGAACACCGCGCTCGGCGTCGATGCGATGGACGACGAGGGGAACCGGCGCACCGCGGCGATGCTGCTGCGCCGCGGGTACGACCTCTGACCTCAGGGACGCGTGCGTTCGTCGACGACGCGGCGGGCCTTGAAGGTGGTCTCGGGCAGGGTCCCGGGCTCGAGCAGGGTGACCGGGACGCGGATGTTCACGTGGCGGCGCAGGGCGTCCTCCACGCGACCGACCAGCTGCTCCCGCCGCGCGTCCCGTTCGGCGTCGGACAGATCGCCGAGCGCGCCCGACGCGCCGTGCGACAGCTCGGCCTCCACCCGGAGCTCGTCGAGGGCGCCGACGGTGCTCACGCGGATCCGGAACTCGGGGCCGAGCTCGGCGACGGTCCGCAGCCCGGTCTCCACGGCGCTGGGGAAGACGTTCGCGCCACGGACCACGAGCATGTCGTCGAGACGCCCGAGGATGCCTTCGGGCAGGCGGGGATAGGTCCGCCCGCACGGGCAGGGGTCGGTGGCGAGGTAGGTCTCGTCGCCCGGCGCGAAACGGATCATCGGCTGCGACTCGCGCCAGAGGTGGGTGTAGACGACGGCGCCGCGCTCCCCCACCGGGATCGGCCGGTTGAGGTCGTCGGCGGCCACGACCTCGGTGAAGACCTCGTCGGTGTGGAGGTGGGTACCGGTCCCGGCCTCGCAGCCGACGCTGGTCTGGAACGGGTACATCTCCGACGTCGAGCCGGCGTCGCTGGCGATCGCGCCCCAGCCCTCTTCGATGATCTTGCGGGTGCCGGGGAGGCTGCCCCCGGGTTCGCCACCGACGAGGATCCGCCGGACGGTGCCCGGAGCGAGGTCGATGCCGAGGCGTTCGGCCACCGAGAGCAGGTGGATGCAGTACGACGGCGTCGCGCTGAAGACGGTCGCGCCGAGCCGGGTGATGAGCTCGAGGTGCCGCTCGGAATCGGTCACGCCGAGGGGGAACACCGTCGCGCCGATCCGCTCCGCGCCCTGCACGACGCCCCAGCCCCCGAAGAACAGACCGAAGGGGAAGCCGACCTGCACGAGGTCGTCGGGCCGGATCCCGGCACACCACTGGGCCATGGCGTGGACGTCGGCGGCCCGCTTCCAGTCGCCGTGGGAGACCGCGTACATCGTGGGCGTCCCGGACGTGCCCGAGGAACCGTGGACCCGGGCGATCTGCCCGGGCACGAGCGGCGGCGTGTAGCTCCCGAACGGCGGGTGCTCCGCCTGGTCCGCCACCAACATCTTCTTGGTGATGATCGGGACCTTCGTCGTGAAGTCCTCGAGCGAGCGCACGTCGTCGGGGTGGAAGCCGTGCGCGTCGTAGTGGCGCCGGTAGAACGGCAGGTCGCGGTAGGCGTAGTGCAGCTGCTGCCGGATCCGCTCGAGGATGATCCGGTCGCGCTCGGCCGGCGGCCGGGTCTCGCGGTCGGCGTCCCAGAAGCGCGGGAACCCGCGGTCGTCGGAGAGCGCGGCGGGAGCCGGCCGGGCGTCGGTGGTCATGTCGCCGCGGGACGCGCGACGAGCCCCTGGGCCTCGGCCACGTCCCAGTAGGAGTGCAGGCCCCGGACGTGCTGGCCGCCGTCGACCGGGATGAGGTGCCCGGTGATCCGAGCCGAAGCCGGGGAGGCGAGCAGGAACAGCGCCACCTCGGCGATGTCCTCGGGCTCCTGGTGGCGGGGCGGGCTGACGAAGGTGCGGTCGAGGAACTCCTGGCCGATCTGGCCGACGGTGAAGCCGGCCCCGAGCGGGGTGTTCACGGTCCCCGGGCCGATCGCGTTGGCGCGGATCCCGTGGCGCCCGAGCTCCCCGGCGGTGACCTTCGTGAAGTTCATGATCCCGGCCTTGGCGGCGCAGTAGTGCCCGAGCCCGTCGGTGGCCGCGATCGCGTTGAGGGACGAGATGTTGACGATCGCCCCTCCCGTGCCGGCGGCGACGGCGCGCCGGGCGAAGGCCCGGGTGCACAGGAACGTGCCCTTGAGGCACGTGTCGACGATGAGGTCCCAGTCGTCCTCGCTGGTGTCGACGATCAGCGCGAGCGTCGCGGTGCCGGCGTTGTTGACCAGGTACTCGACGGTGCCGAAGCGGGACTCGGCGAGGTCGAACGCGGCCTCCACGTCGGCGGCCACCGCGACCGAGCCCTCCGACCAGGTCAGACGCTCGCCGCCCGCGAGCTCGGCATCGGCGGCCTTGATGTTCTCGGGCGAGATCTCCAGCCCGACGACGTTGGCGCCGCCGGCGAGCAGGGCGGCCGCGATCCCCTTGCCGATGCCGCTGCCGGCACCGGTGACCACGGCGGTGTGACCGGACAGTTCCATGACGACTCCTCGGACGGGGTGGGCGCGGCGGGACCGGCGCCGCGGGGGGACGGCGCCGGTCCCGCCACGAGCGGGGGAGCAGGTCGTCAGCCGGCGCTGCCCTTGGTGTTCCAGCCGCCGTCGACCGGGAGGATCTCGCCGGTGCAGAACGCGGCGTCGTCGGAGAACAGGAAGGCCGCGGCGGCCGCGATGTCCTCCGGGGTGCCGAGCCTCGGGATGATGTGCGCGGCGACGAAGTTCTCCCGCATGCTCTCGGTGATCCCGGCGAGGATCGGGGTGTCGATGGTGCCCGGGCAGATGCAGTTGATCCGGACGCCCCGGGGCCCGTACTCCATCGCGGCCTGCTGGGTGAGGCTCACGACCCCGCCCTTGGCCGCGGAGTAGGCCGCGAGGTTCTCCAGGCCCTTGAGCGCGGCCATCGACCCGATGTTGACGATGCTGCCGCCGCCCGCGTCGATCATCCGCGGGATGGCGGCCTGCATCCCGAGCCAGACCCCGCGCAGGTCGGTGCCGACCACGTGGTCCCAGCCGTGGTCGTCGAGGTCGACGACGGTGTCCGGGCCGAACGTGTTGGTGACCCCGGCGATGTTGCCGAGCATGTCGAGCCGGCCGTACTCGCCGATCGCCTCGTCGAGCAGCCGCTTCCAGTCGCCGCGCTGGCGGGTGTCCATGACGACGTGGGAGGCCCGGCCGCCGTCGGCGACGATCTGCTTGGCGGTGGAGTCGTCGTCCTGCAGGTCGCCGATGACGACGGCGGCACCCTCGGCCGCGCAGCGCAGCGCCACCGCGCGCCCGATCCCCTGCACCCCGCCGGTGACGACCGCGACCCGGTCCTGCAGTCGGACGATCCCGGCTGCCATCAGGCGATCCCGAGCGCGACGTTGGCCATCTTCTGACGGCGGGCCATCCGCTGGTTGTCCTGGAACTGCGGCATGACGTAGCGCGCGAACATCTCCAGCGACCGGTTCCACTTGTCGGTGGTGACCCAGTCACGACAGTTGATCAGCAGCGTGCCGAAGCCGCCGGTCTCCTCCTCCAGCTCCTTGAGCTGGCGGGTGCACTCCTCGGGGCTGCCGACGATCCAGGGGATGTTCTCGACCATCCAGTCGAGCGTGAGGTCCTGGTCGGTCATCCCGTCGCCGATCTTCATCAGGGCGCCCAGACCGAGGCCGAACAGGTAGTCGTAGGAGCGCTTGACGCCCTCGCGGATGTCGCGCAGCGCCTGGTCCTTGTCGTCGGTCACGTAGACCTCGCGCACGATCCGCCAGTTCTCGCGCGTCACGGCCTCGGGGATTCCCGAACGGTTGCCCGCCTCCAGCATCGCGGCGCCCATCGCCTTGAGGTCCGGGGCGTCCATGTACGTGCCGTTGTCGGTGGGTGCGAAGTGCACGGACAGCGGCTTCCACCCCTTCTCGCCGCACTTCGCGTAGTTGTGGGTGCCGGTCAGTCCGGCGATCGCGAACGGCGGCACGTCCTGGTAGGGGCCGACCTGGAGCTGGCGGTTCTCGTACTTCCAGTACACGCCTTCGTAGCTGACCGGGTCCTCAGACGTCAGCAGCTGCCAGATGATCTCCAGCGCCTCGTTGGTCCGCGGCGACGCCTCGGAGGGCTCGAGGCCGAAGAGCGCCTTGTCGGTGGGCAGCCCGCCGCCCCCGAACCCGTACTCGAGCCGGCCGTGGGTGAGGTGGTCGAGGAACGCGAGCCGCTCGGCCACCATGAACGGGTCCTGGTACGGCAGGTTCACCACGCCGGTTCCCAGCCGGATGGTGTGTGTGAGCGCCGACGCCTTCGCGATCATGAATTCCGGGACCGGGACGTTCTCGAACCCACCGGTGTGGTGCTCCCCGATCCAGAACTCCGAGAAGCCGAGCCGCTCGGCCTCCACCACCGCGGCGATGTCGCGGTCGTAGGAGAGCGTCCAGTTCTCGATCGGCGGATGTTCCGGCATGGTGAAAAAGCCGAACTTCATCGGTCGGTCCTCCTGCTCGGCGCGAGCGCGGCTCAAGGGCGGGATCGGTTGCCAAACATTGGTTTGCCAACGGGGCCTGGCTCACTGTGGTCCGGCTCACCCCCGAGTGTCAAGCGCCCCCACGGAGCCCCACTCGACCCCGGTCGAGCCGGGTCACGCCGACGGGAGCCGGTGTTGTTACCCGACCCGCGGTTTGTTTTCATGGTCGGAGTCGAGCCGCGGGACCTGCTCGACGCCAACGTCGGTGTCGTCACGGAGCTGGAGGCACGATGACCCTGCAGCCCCTCGACCTCGAACACGCCGATCTCCTCGGCGACGAGGCGGTGGCCGACCCGTATCCCCTGCTCGGCGCGCTGCGGGAGCACGACCCGGTGCACTGGAGCGCGAAGTACCGCTCCTGGTTCATCACCCGTCACGACGACGTCGCCGACGCCCTGCGGGACGAACGCTTCTCCTCCGACCGGATCACGCCGTACCGCCGGGCGAAGCTCGACCGGGACGACGCCGACCCCGGCGTGCGGGCCGCGTTCGGCGTCCTCGAGGACTGGATGGTCTTCAAGGACCAGCCCGACCACAAACGGCTGCGCCGGCTGCTCAGCCGGGCCTTCACCCCGCGCGCCGTGGCGCTGATGACCCCGCGGGTCGAGGAGATCGCGACGACGCTCCTGCGCGAGGCCACCGACCGACCGGCGTCCGACGGCGTCGGCACGGTCGACCTCATCGGCGAGTACGCCTACCCGCTCACCGCCTCGGTGATCGCCGAGATGCTCGGGGTCCCGCGCGAGGACCGCGAGCAGTTCAAGAGCTGGTCCGACCAGATCACCGGTCTGGTCTTCGGCGGCATGGGGGACTCGTCCCGCCACACCACCGGCGCGGACGGGATGGCCGAACTGACCTCCTACCTCGCCGCGCTGGTGAAGGACCACGAGCGCCGGCCGGCCGACGACCTGATCTCGGCGATGATCAGCGCCCGCGACGACCGGGACGCGCTGAGCCACGACGAGGTCATCGCGACCGGGGTCCTCCTGCTCTTCGCCGGGCACGAGACCACCACCAACCTCATCGGCAGCGGCATCCTGGCCCTCCTGCAGCACCCGGAGCAGCGCTCGATCCTCGACGCCCGCCCCGAGCTGCTGGGGAACGCCGTCGAGGAGATCCTCCGGTTCGACGGGCCGGCCAAGACGGTGGCCCGCGTGATGGGCGCCGACGTCGAGCTGCGCGGACGCACCCTGCGTCGGGGCGAGCGGGTGTTCCTCAGCCCGTCCTCCGCCAACCGCGATCCGCGGGTGTTCGAGCACCCGGACTCCCTCGACATCACCCGCGACCGGAGCGGCCAGCTCGGCTTCGGCGTGGGGATGCACTACTGCCTGGGCGCCCCGCTCGCCCGGCTCGAGGCCTCGATCGCCGTCCCCCGGGCGTTCGAGCACCTGCCGGGGCTGCGCCTGGGCGACGAGCCCCTGCGCTGGCACCCCGTGCTCCTGTCCCGGGGCATGGGAAGCTTCCCCGCTCGATACGACGCGCGCTGACCCGGAGGACCCATGCCTCGCCCCAGCCGCTGGCCGGAGCTGCTCCACGCCGCCGGGCAGGAATTCCGCGAGCACGGATACGAACAGGCGACCCTCGAAGGCATCGCCGCCCGCCTCGGGATCCTCAAGGGCAGTATCTACAACTACGTGTCGAGCAAGGAGGAACTCCTCCTCGCGGTCGTCGAGCAGCCGGCCCGGGCGCTGCTCGACGAGCTCGAGAGCCTCCGCGCCGATACCGAGAGCGGCGTGGCCGTGCGGCTGCGCGAACTGGTGAGGATGCAGATTCGCATCTTCAGCGAGTACTACCCGGCTGCTTTCGTCTACCTGCAGCACCTCGGCCATCTCGAGGCGTCCCCGCAGTTCGCCGAGTTCAAGCAGATGGACGCCCGGTACATGGCCGCGGTCGAGGCGCTCGTCGCCGAGGGCGCCGCGAACGGCGAGTTCTCGCTGGCCGCCGAACCCCGGGTCGTCGCCCGCGCGATCGTCGGCATGATCGACTGGATGCAGCACTGGTTCACGCCCCACGGCGAGGAGGAGGACCTCCGGCTGGCCGACCAGTTGTTCGCACTCGCCCTCGGGGGCCTCGCCGCCGGCGGCAGCATGCGCGCGATGCTCGGCGCCCTGCCCGATCCCCTCACCCGGATCGAGGTCGAGACCCGCCGCTGACGCGGGAACCCGGAATACCGGACGCGGTGGAGGCGGATCGGCCGAGACACGCCGAGCGATTCGATGATTGTTTCGCGGGGCGCGGGCGTAGTCTTTTTCGCGTGCGCCGTATTATCGGGGTCATCGTCCTGCTGTTGGTGCTGTTCTGGGTGATCTCGGCGCCGCTCACCGCTTCCGCGACGGTCAACGCGATTCTCGCGGCGCTGGCCTCGGCCGCGACCTCGATCATCGTGTTCGTGCGCCATCTTTTCTGATCATTCCGGACCAACTCGCCGGCGCATAGTGAGCAGGGTTCTCGTCTGATCGGAGCACACTGAGGCGAGTTCGTCTGCGGTGGACATACCGCGGCACCCCGGAATGACCGATGCTCCGACGAGGGATGACCTCACCAGGGCAGATCGGCCGCGCCATGCAGATCGGAATGACCGTCGGGGGTGACGTCCTCGCGCGCCCCAGCTCCCCCGCCGCGATCGTGGCCGACGCCGCACAGGCCGAGAAGGAGGGGTACGCCACCGCGTGGTCGGTCCACTTCTCCCGTGCGTACGACGCCCTGACCACCCTCGCCGTCGCCGGCACCGTCACCTCCCGCATCGGGCTCGGCGTCGGCATCGTCCCGACCTACCCGCGCCATCCGCTCGCCCTCGCCCAGCAGGCGGCCACCGCCCAGGTGTTCTGCGGCGGGCGGCTGACCCTCGGCGTCGGGGTCTCCCACCGACCCGTGATCGAAGAGCTGCACGGCCTGCCCTACGCGAGCCCCGCGGCGCACATGCGGGAGTACCTCGGCGTCCTCGTCCCGCTGCTGCACGGCGAGGAGGTCCACGTCGCCGGTGAGCACTACCGCGTCGACGGCGGGTTCCACGTGCCCGGCACGACGGCGGTGTCGGTGCTGGTCGGCGCGCTGTCACCGCGGATGGTGCGCGCCGCGGGCGAACGCGCCGACGGCGTCATCACCTGGCTCGCCGGACCGCGCGCGCTCGGCTCGACGATCGTCCCGACGCTGCACGAGGCCGCCGCGGGCCGGCCGGCGCCGCGCGTCGTCGCCGCCCTCCCGGTCGCCGTCACCGACGACCCCGACGCCGCCCGGAGCGTCGCCGAGCAGGCGTTCGGCCGCTACAACGGGCTGGCGAACTACCGCAGGCTCTTCGAGCGCGAGGGCGTCTCCTCGGTCTCCGACCTCGCCGTCGTCGGCACCGAGGACGAGGTCGCGACGCAGCTGGCCCGCTACGCCGAGCTCGGCGTCACCGAGCTGTGGCCCGCCGTCTTCGGTGTCGGCGACGACGAGCAGGCGAGCGTCCGCCGCACCCGCGCTCTGCTCGCGTCCCTCGTCGGTCCCTGATCCCACCTCGACTCCCAGAACGGCAGTGACATGGACATCCGTGATCGGCACCCCAACCTGGCCGAGTGGAACGACCTCATCGAGGGCAGCCTCGCCGACCCCGACTCCGAGCCCATCCTGAACCTGGACCCGGACGACCCCGATCCGCTCTACGACGCGATCTTCGTCGGCGGCGGGGCCGGCGGACGGTTCGGCGCCGCCTACATGCGGGCGATGGGTGGCCGGCCGCTGATCATCGACGCGTGGCCCTTCCTGGGCGGCTCGTGCCCGCACCAGGCCTGCGTCCCCCACCACCTGTTCTCGGAGGCCGCCGAGGAGCTCGACCGGATGCGGTGGTTCTCCGACGAGCTGTTCTTCCCGAAGTTCGACGCCTCGCGGGCGAGCATCCTCGAGCTCGTCCGGCTGTTCCTCGCCGGCCGCGCCAGCGCCCACGCGTTCATGAACTGGCAGACCAAGGAGCAGCTCGACGTCTCCTACGTGCTCAACGCGCGCGCCACCCTCGTCGACCCCCGCACCGTCCGCGCGGGCGGGCGGACGTTCCGGGCGCGCAACCTGGTGCTGGGCACCGGGGCGCGTCCGCTGACCCCGGACGTCCCGGGCCTGGACCTGCACGGGGTGTACGACTTCGTCAGCGTCGTCGAGGAGCTCGACTACGAGCCGACCCGCTGCGTCGTCATCGGCGGCAGCAAGGTCGCGATGGAGTACGGCTCGTTCTTCCACGCCACCGGCTGCGACACGACGATCGTGTCGCGGTCCCCGGTGATGCGCTCGTCGTCGTTGCACCACGTCGACGAGGATCTCCGCGCCTACGTCGTCGGCGGGATGCGCGAGCGCGGGATGGACATCCTCGAGGGGGCCGAGCCGGTCGCGGTCCACGGGGCGGCGGGCTCGGTGCGCGGCGTGACCGTCCGTCTGGCCTCGGGCGAGGAGCGCGAGATCGAGACCGACATGGTCTTCCTCGGTCTCGGCGAGCGCCCGGAGACCACCGAGGCGCAGGCGGTGCTCGGCATCGACGTGGGGCCGACGGGCCGCGTCGTCGTCGATCACCACATGCGGACGACGACGCCGAACGTCTACGCCATCGGCGACCTCATCGGCGGCCCGATGGAGATGTTCAAGGCCCGCAAGTCGGGCGTCACGGCGGCCCGCAACATCATGGGCGAGGACCTGGAGTTCGACTTCTCGGAGTATCCCGACTTCCTGCACACCACCTACGAGGTCAGCTGGGTGGGGCTCACCGAGGCCGAGGCCCGCGAGGCGTGCGACGAGGTGATCGTCATCCAGATGCCGCCGTACGTGGAGGGGCTGGACACCCAGCACCTCCCGCTGCCGTGTGCCGAGGGCACGATGCTCTACGCGTTCAGCCGCCCGCGGCTCTCCGGGTTCCAGAAGCTCGTGGTGGACGGGACGACCCGGAAGGTGCTGGGCGCGCACCACTGCGGCTACGGGGCCAAGGACGCGTTCCAGTACCTCGACCACCTCATCCACCGGCCGGAGGGGCTCACCGTCGACGAGCTGGGCTGGATGAACGAGCTGTTCCTCAACCCGGAGCACTTCGTGCAGCTCTCGCGGCTGCGCGCCGGGAAGTCGACGCTGACCCACCTCTGAGGGCAGGGCCGGGCGGGACCGTCGGCCCCGCCCGGCCAGGCATCAGCGGCCGGATGTCACCGCAGCTGCTTGCGGACCATCTCGGTGCCGGCCACGAGCGCGTGCAGCTTGTCGATCGCGATGTAGCGCTGCAGCAGGATGAGGCCGCAGTCGGTGGTGACGCCGAGCTGCTCGGCCGGGATGTACTCGAGCAGCCGGTGGATCCGGTCGGCCACCTGCTCGGCGGTCTCGGTGATCGTGGACTTCACGTCGATGACGCCGGCCCAGAACATCATCCCGGCGGGCAGCGGGTGGTTCTTGATGACGTCGAGGCCGGAGAGGTCGTCGGAGCGCCGCCCGCAGTTCTCCAGGTTGAGGACGTCCATCCTGCCCTCGTAGGCCTTCGGGATGATCGACGCGGTGGCCGACGGCGCCTCGCCCCGGCGCTCGGTGAGGTCGAAGATCTCGCCGGCCTCGGCGGTGTCGTCGGGCATGTACGCCGGCGTCCCGCCCCAGTTCCCCCAGCAGACGTGGCAGATGATCTGCGCGTGGGTCACGCCCTGGACCGCCCGGTTGAAGGCCTCGATCGCCCAGGGCTCGAAGAAGTAGGGCCACGTGAACTCGTCGAGCTGGATGAAGTCGATCCCCATCGCGTCGACCTCGAGGATGTCCTCGTTGATCGCCGCCGCGAGCGCCATCGCCCGGTCGCGCGGGTCGTCGTAGTGGAGGTCGTTGGTGGCCTGCGCCAGCACCTGGATGCCGGTGTACTGCACCTTCGTGGCCCTGCGGGTGGACCGCTTGAGCGCCCGCGCCTGCTCGACCATGATCGCGCCGCGACGACGGATCTCCTCGGTGGCCGTCGCGGCGTGCAACCGGCTGTAGATCGGGAAACCGAGGAATCCACCCTTCAGGTCGAGCCCGAGTCGGCGGTAGTAGTAGTAGAGCGCCTGGTCGGCGTAGTTGTCGCCCTGCAGCCGGCCGTCGGTGATGATGTCGAGCCCGGCGTGCTCCTGATCGGAGACCAGCGCGCTCATGGCGTCCTGGAACGACTCCTGGTTGAACGAGTCGGGCGGTTCCTGATCACCGCTCCACCAGCGGACCGGGCCCGCGTCCCACCACCGCGGATTCGGGTAGTTCCCGACCATCGAGGTCGGGATGAGGATGTCCTGGTCGCCGACGCGCATCGCGATTCCTCTCGATCGACTTCCCTGATGTGAACTGGATCACAGACAGATGGGTCGACGGTAACCGCGCGAAAGGGATGCGGGCGGAATCGTTGGCCCGCGGAGACGGGTACCTCGTCCCGGGCGGCCGAGTCCCCGGCGCAACGATCGGGCCCACGATGACGGCCATGTCCGGTGAACGCGTGCGGTTCCGTCCCGGCCGGTCCGACGAGAGCCCGGCCCGCGAGCTGATGGCGGCGCTCAACGACCTCCTCGACGCGCAGTACCCGGGCCGCGCGGCGCGGCCGGGCTCCGTCACGACCCCGGACGAGATGGCCCCGCCCGGCGGGGCGTTCCTGGTCGGGTACGAGGGCGAGCGGGCGGTGGCGATCGGGGGGCTGCGGCCGCTGGGCGACGGGGCCTGCGAGATCAAGCGGATGTTCGTCGTGCCGGACGCGCGCTCGCGCGGGGTCGGCCGGGCCCTGCTCGCGGCGCTCGAGGAGGCCGGCCGGGCGCTCGGGTACCGGCTGGTGCGCCTCGACGCGGGGGCGGAGCAGCAGCACAGCCGCCAACTGTTCGCGGCCACCGGCTATCGGGAGATCCCGCCGTACAACGGGAACCACATCGCGGTCTACTTCGGGGAGAAACGCCTGTAGCGCCCGGCGCCGGCGACCTGTTCGGCGGGCACCTCCGGCGCTACGGTCGGAGGCCCGAACGCAGGGACCGCGCATGACGACATCGATCGCGATGGGTCTTCCGGGCGTGAGCCTCGCGCCCGGTGATCACATCTGCGCGTTCTACCGCGGGCCCGCGGAGCGCGACGCGATCCTCGTCCCCTATCTGCGCGAAGGGCTGCGCGCGGGCGACAAGTGCCTGTGCGTCACCGACGACCCCCTCCCGGCCGAGTCCGTCCGGGAACTGGCGGCGGATCCCGGGCACCTCGAATCCCTGACCAGCAGCTCGACCTACCTGCTCGACGGGTTCTTCGCGATCGACCGGATGATCGCGTTCTGGGAACGCGCCGTCGGACGGGCGGTGGACCGCGACGGCTTCGGCTTCGTGCGGGCGGTCGGGGAGATGACCTGGGCCCTGAGCGGTCGTCCCGGCGTCGCGGATCTGCTCGCCTACGAGTCCCGCCTCAACGACTTCCTCCCCCGCTACCCGCAGGTCATCCTCTGCCTCTACGACCTCCGTCGCTTCTGCGACGGCGAGGTCCTGATGGACATCGTGCGGACCCACCCGGCGGTGCTGATCAGCGGCCAACTGCTCGACAACCCCTGGTACGTCGAGCCCGACGAGTACCTCTCCCGCCACCCCGGGATCGCGGTCCCCGCCGTCGACGCGCTCGGCGCCGCCCGCGCGGTGCCGTGACCGCCCTCGCCCCCACCGCCCCCGTCGGGCGTGACCTGCTCTCGAGCATGCGCAGCCTGCTGGTGCTGGGCAAGCTCATGACCGAGGGGGCCGACGAGGCCCAGATCCTGGCGCTGGCGACGACGGCGGCCCGGTCCGTGGCCCGGTGCACGACGGTGGCCGTGGAGCTCGTGGGGGCGGCGGCTCCGCTCGACGGCCGTCCCGCGCGCGCCGGCGAGGTCGGCGGTCCCGTCGGGCTCCCCGACGCCGGGTGGGCGTGGGCCTTCCCCCTGACCGGCCGGTCCGGGCCACTCGGCCATCTCGTGGTCGGTGCCGTGCACGAGCCCCCGGACGACGAGCGGTTCCTGCTGGGCGCCCTCGCCCAGCAGACCGGGGCCGCCCTGGCCGACCGCCGGCTGCACACGCGCGAGCGCGCCACGGCGACCGCGCTGGCGGATCTCAACGAGCGGCTGCGCGGCACCGTCGGGGCGCTGCGGCACAGCATGGACGTCCACGCCCGGCTCACCGCGGTCGCCGTCTCGGGCGAGGGCCCGGAGGGGATCGCGCGGGCGCTGCACGACCTGACCGGCCGGCCGGCGGCGATCGAGGACCGCGACGGTGCGCTGCTGGCGTGGGCCGGACCGGGCCGCCCGCAGCCTCTCCCCCCGGACACCGCCGACCGGCTCGTCGCGCGGGCGCGGCGGGAGCCCGGGCCGTGGCGCGCGGACGGGCGGGTGGTGGCACTCGCCCGGCCCGGGAGCGACACGCTCGGGGTGATCGCGCTCGACGACCCGGACGGCCGCGCCGGGGAGCCGGAGCTGACCGCGCTCGAGCACGGGGCGACCGTCCTGGCGATGGAGCTGTCCCGGACCCGCAGCCTCGCCGAGCACGGCCGGCGCCGTCACCGCGACGTCGTCGACGAGCTGCTGGACGGGGTCGACGGCACCGACGACCAGGGCCTCCTCGCCCGCGCGGCGGCGCTGGGCCACGACCTGCGCCGCCCGCACCGGGTCGTCGTCGTCGAAGGGCCCGGGGGGACCGACACCGAGGCGCTGCTCCGGGCCGTCCGACGGGCGACCCGGGACGAACCCGCCGGCTCCCTGCTCGTGGCCCGGGGCGCCGCGGTGGTGCTGCTCGCGGACACCGAGTCCGACTGGGCGCACCTGCGCCGCGCGGTCGGGCACCACCTCGGCGAACCGCGGGTCCGGATGGGCGTGGGAGAGCGGTGCACCGCGGTGGACCGGTTCCCGCGGTCCTACCGTCAGGCCAGGCTGGCGCTGCGGCTGCCGGAGAGCGGGGACGACGACCGGGCGGTCCGCTTCGACGACCTCGGCGTGTACCGGCTGCTGGTCGGCATCGAGGACCTCGCCGAGATCGACCGGTTCGTCGAGCGGTGGCTCGGGGCGCTGCTCTCCTACGACGCCCGGCGCGGCTCGAACCTGGTGCGCACGCTGACCCTGCATCTCGAGCACGGCGGCCGTCACGAGCTCACCGCCCGGTCGCTGATCGTGCACCGCAGCACGCTGAAGTACCGACTCCAGCGCATCCGGGAGATCGGCGGTCTCGACCTCGCCGACCCCGAAACCTGGTTCAACCTGCACCTCGCCACCCGGGCGCGGCGCACGGCCGCGGTGCTGCGGGCGGTCCCGTGACGGGCCCGCGGGAGGACACCTCGCACCGGCACACGTCGCACTGGGGCGCGTTCACCCCGCGGGTCGAGGGCGGTGACGTCACCGCCGTGCGCCCGTCGCCGTTCGATCCGGCCCCGTCGCCCCTGCTCGGGAACCTCGTCGGGTCGCTGCGCCACCCGCTGCGCATCCCGCAGCCGATGGTCCGCGAGGGCTGGCTGCGCGACGGTCCCGGGCCGGCGCCGCTCCGCGGCGAGGAACCGTTCGTCCCCGTCGGGTGGGACGAGGTGGTCGACCGGCTGGCCGGCGAGCTGCGCCGCGTCTACACCGACCGCGGACCGGAGGCGGTGTTCGGCGGCTCCTACGGATGGTCCAGCGCCGGACGGTTCCACCACGCCCAGGGGCAGGTGCACCGGTTCCTCAACACCCTGGGCGGCTACGTCGCGTCGGAGAACACGTACAGCGCGGGGACGTCGGAGGTGCTGCTCCCCCACGTCCTCGGTGCCGGCCCGCAGATCCTGCGGACGCTGACCAGCTGGCCGGTGCTCGAGGAGCACACCGAGCTGATGGTCTGCGTCGGCGGCGTCCCGACGAAGAACATGGCCGTCGCGCCGGGTGGGGTCACCGCCCACACCAGCGAGGGGCACCTCGCCGCGATGGCCGCCCGCGGCATCGAGCTGGTCCTGGTGGGACCCGACCGGCGCGACCTGCCGTCGTCGTCGGCGTGGCTCCCGGTCCGGCCCGGGACCGACGCGGCGTTCCTGCTGGCCCTGTGCCACGTGCTCGTCACCGAGGGCCTGCACGACGAGGGGTTCCTACGGACCCACTGCGTGGGCGGCGACCGGGTGCTCGACCACCTGCTCGGCCGGACCGACGGCCTGCCGAAGACGCCGCGGTGGGCGGCGGAGCTGTGCGGCATCGACCCCGGCGCGATCACCGCGCTGGCGCGGCGGATGGCCTCGCGCCGCACGATGATCACGCTGACCTTCTCCGTCCAGCGCGCCGAGTTCGGTGAGCAGCCCGTCTGGGCCGGCGTGCTCCTCGCCGCGCTGCTGGGGCAGATCGGGCTCCCGGGCGGCGGCTTCGGGCACGGCTACGGCTCGATCGGCGACAACGGGCACCCCGCCCACACCCGGGTGCTCCCGACGCTGCCCCAGGGCCACAACCCGGTGCGCGCGCGCATCCCGGTGGCCCGGATCGCGGACATGCTGCTGCACCCCGGCGAGGAGTACGCCTACAACGGGGAGCGTCGGCGCTACCCCGACGTCGAGCTCGTGTACTGGTGCGGCGGCAACCCGTTCCACCACCACCAGGACCTCGCCCGCCTGCGGGCCGCGTGGCGTCGCGTGCCCACCGTCGTCGTCCACGAGCCGTACTGGACCCCGGCCGCCCGGCACGCCGACATCGTGCTGCCGGCCACCGTCACGCTGGAGCGCGACGACATCGGGGCGTCGCGCACCGACCCGGTCCTCACGGCCATGCACGCCGCGGCGCCGCCCTACGAGCAGGCGCAGGACGACTACACGATCTTCGCGGCGGTGGCCGACCTGCTCGGCACGGACAAGGACTACACCGAGGGCCGGAGCGCGGCCGAGTGGCTGCGCCACCTCTACGAGGGCTGGCGTGCCGACGGGGCGGGGCGCCCGGACTTCGACACGTTCTGGGCCGACGGACACGCGCGCACGACACCCCCGCCGCCGGGCGTGCTGCTGTCCGGGTTCCGCCGTGATCCGGTCGGGCGTCCCCTCGCGACCCCGAGCGGGCGGATCGAGCTCGCGTCCACCGTCGTGACCTCGTTCGGCTACGACGACTGCCCGGGTCACCCCACATGGCTCGCGCCGGTCGAGTGGCACGGCTCCGAGCGCGCGGCGCGCTACCCCCTGGTCCTGCTGGCCAACAACCCGGCGGCCCGGCTGCACAGCCAGCTCGACTTCGGGGAGCACAGCCGGGGGTCCAAGGTCGCCGGGCGGGAGCCGGTGCGCATCCATCCCGACGACGCCGCGCGGCGCGGGCTCGGGGGCGGCGACTTGGTCCGCGTCTTCAGCGACCGCGGCGCCTGCCTCGGTGGCGTGGTCGTCGACGGCGACCTCTCACCCGGCGTCGTCCAGATGTCGACCGGCGCCTGGTTCTCCCCGGTCCCTGGTGTCGAGCCCGTGCTGTGCGCGGCCGGCAACGTCAATGTCCTGACCCGCGACGTCGGGTCCTCGCGACTCGCCCAGGGCTGCACCGGCAGCCGGGCGCTGGTCGAGATCGAGCGCTGGCACGGACCGGCGCCGGAGGTGGACGTGGCGGCGCCGCCGGAGACGGTCGGTCGGACGCGTCACCAGGGCTGACTGCTGCTCGTCCAGTGGGTGAGCGTGTCGATGTCGTCGGGGCTGTGGGTGTGCCGCGGCGGCGTCGCGAACGTCGCGTAGGGCGTGATCCGCACGACCACCCGGTGCTCGTCGGCGCACATCTTCCGGACCGTCGCCATCTTCTCCTCGGGCACCTCCTGCCCCCCGCCCATCAGCACGATGACGCGGCGCATCAGCTCGGTGGCGGCGTCGAGGTCGTCCTCGATGACGGCGTCGCCGTAGACCTGCAGATAGGTCAGCGGCCAGTGCTCGTCGAGGACGCAGAGGCTGACCTTGCCGGTCCGGGCCACGGCCTTCGCCTTCTGCCGCTCGGCCATGGTGGAGACGAGGATGTCGTCGGAGTCGGGGTCGAGGAGGTAGTAGACGACGGTCATCGCCGGTCCGTCCTCGCGGCGGTTGTACCCGAAGATCGCGGTGCGGTGGTTCCGGACGAAATCGCGGCGTTCGGCCTGGTCCATGCGTCCAACCTAGGCTCCGGCCCATGGGCTCCTCGTCGGTCCGTCGCCCCGAAGACCTGGACGTCGTGCGCGAGTCCTACGACCGGGTCGCCGACAACTACGTCGAGATGATCGCGGCCACCGGCCTCGGAGACATCCGCGCCCAGCCGTGGCTGCGGGCCGCGATGGACGCCTTCGCGGACGCCGTCGCCGGGCGGGGTCCGGTGCTCGACGTCGGGTGCGGTCCCGGCACCGTCACGGCGTACCTCGTCGATCGCGGCGTGGACGCGTCCGGCGTGGACCTGTCCCCGCGCATGATCGAGCACGCGCGGCGGCTGTACCCGCAGTGCCGCTTCGACGTCGCCTCGGCGACCGAGCGGACCGGGCTGCGGACGGTGGCTGAACTGCGCCTTCCCGCGGCGGCGCCGATCGGGCCGGTCGTGGTGCTCGTGGCTCGACGGGAGCAGTGAGCGCCGTCGTTCGACCAGGTCAGCGGGCCGGGCTCGACGATCGCGGCGCGGTGTTCACCTGCCGGACAACCCCCTGAAGGCACGAGCGTGGGTCACCCGTTGCGATGAACGAGCAACGAGACCCGTGACCGTCGCCCGGATCTTCGTGTTGACCACACGTAATCACGACAGTCGCCGACCGTGATCGCCGGCGGCTGGGCTCCCCCCACGTCAGGAAGGTCCCTCCCATGGCGGCCCTGCACAAGACCATCCTCGCCTCGGCCATGATCACCACCGGCCTGCTCTCGAGCGCCGGCATGGCGATGGCCAACACCTCCAGCAGCGACAACGGCATCGACGCGAGCCAGCCGTCGCACCACGACGACGGCACCACGGCGCAGAAGGGCCTCGTCAACTCCAGCGACTTCGCGCCCAACACCACCGGGGACCTCTGCAACAACGACACCCCGGTCAACGCCCTCGGCGTGCAGGTCCCGGTCCAGGACGACGTCCTCGGCCTGCCGATCCTGTCCAAGGCCCACGAGCAGGGCAACGGCGCCGCGAACGCCAAGCACTGCGGCAACGGCATCTCGGCCGCCAACTAGAGACGTCCGCGGCCGCCGTCCGGGAGCGGGGAGACACACCCCGGGCGGCGGCTCCGGAGCGCGTCTGCGGGCCGGTCGTCGGGTTCCTCGTCGGAGCCCGGTGACCGGCCCGCAGTGTGTGCGCTCCCGCTCGAGTCCCGCTGGCGCTACTTGCTGGGCGCGCCCGCGCCGGCCAGCGCGGCCGCGGACTCGTAGCTCGACCCGACCCGCGCGTCGTCGAGGAAGAGCGTCGCGCTCTGGGCGATGGCGCTGTCCCGGTAGATCCCGGTCTTGAGATAGGACTGCTCGCCCTCGTAGAGCGTGCCGTTGGCCGGGTGGAAGTTCGTGATCTTCTGCTGGCCGTTCTCCCAGACGTCGGCCGTCGCCTGGCCGGGGTCGGAGGAGAACGTGATGTGCACGACGATGTCGGTCTGCTGCCCCGGCTGCGCGGCACCGATCGGCTGCGTGAAGTAGTTCTGGGCCGGATGGTGACCGCCCGCGCCGCCGTCGAGCACGAACTGCCCGTTGCCCACCTTGACCTCGATGGGCGGGCTGCCGTCGCCGAAGTTCTTCCACTGCGCCACGACCTGCCAGTCCGGGGTGTTCACCGGGAAGTCCGGCGGCAGGTACCAGGCGAAGCCGTACCACGCCTCGTCGCCCTCGTTGAGCGACGGGATCTTGGGCTCGAGCTCGGCGCGGATGCCGCCCCCGGGCACGGTGTAGCTGACCGCCTGCCGCCCCGGGATGTTCGGGGAGTTCACGACGACGGGTGGCGGCGCCCCCTCGTCGTTGTACGGCGTGTCCCGGAAGCTCGACAGCAGGTCGCCGGTCCCCAACTGCCACGTCGGAGCCGGGGCCGTCGCCGGATCGGGCGCGCCGGTCGCGGCGGGAGCCTTGGTCGTCGTCGTCGTCGCCGGGGGCGTCGACGACGGTGCCCCGCCGGTCCCGTCCGACGAGCATCCGACACCGACCGCCGCCACCAGCAGGACCGCGGCGACGGCCCCCAGCGCACGGCGTGACCGTGTCGCCCACGGGTGATCCCTGGTCACAGCGCACTCCCCTTCGGAGGGCCGGCGGGTGATCCCCGATCACCCTGACCGAGGGATCATGTGGTCACCATGTGGTGACGCGCCACCGCACGACCGAACGAGTCAATCCTCCGGACGGTTCGGAAGCCGCGTCGTTGACCCCCTCACCCGCAGCACGATCACCGCCGTCCGCACCCCGGAGGGCTGGCGGGCGGCCGCCATCCACAACGCCCGGATCCGGCCCGCCGGCATCCCCGAGCCGGACTCCGTCGTCGCCCGGGTGGTCCGGGGGCTGGTCCGCACGGCCGGCGCGCTCGGCGTCTGAGTGGTCTTTCCGGAACCGATCGCGGGTCGACGACCTACGCTGATGACGTGAATCCGCCGGTTCGCGAAATCCGGTTCCTGACGCGGGACGATCGCCGCATCGCCTATGAGCGCAGCGGCGACGGTCCGTTGTTGATCTGCCCGGCGTGGTGGGTCAGTCACCTGGAACTGGATCGGGACAACACCGCGGTCGCCCATTTCTGGGATGCGGTCGGCGACGGGTACTCCGTGGTGCGCTACGACCGCTTGGGAGTGGGGGTGTCGGACCGGGAATTGCGGGACGACGACGCGACGCTCGACGCGGAGGTCGAGGTGATCCGCGCGGTGGCGGACGAGTTGGACGCCGAACGGGTGTCCCTTCTCGGCGGGTCGTCGGGCGGATGTGCGGCGATTGCGTTCGCGGCCCGTTTCCCCGAGCGGGTGGATCGTCTCGTGCTCTACGGGGCGTACGCGGACGGCGCCTCGATCACGCAGCCGGAGGTGCGAGAGGCAATTCTCGCGGCGATCCGCTCGCACTGGGGTCTCGGATCGCGGCTGCTGGCCACCATCTTCCTGGGCGACGTCAGCAGCGAGGAACGGGAGGAGTTCGCGCGCTTCCAACGTCTGGCCGCGAGTGCCGAGTCGGCGGCGCGGTTCCTCGAGCAGGTGTACCGGAACGACGTCCGGGATCAGTTGGCGCTGGTCCGGGCACCCACGCACGTCGTGCACCGTCGGGAAGACCGCACGATTCCGTACCGGCTGGGGCGTCAGGTCGCCGCGGGAATCCCCGGCGCGACGTTGGTTCCGCTGGCGGGGAGCGCCCATTTCCCGTGGTCCGGCGACGCCGGCGGGGTGGTCCGGGCGTTGCGCACGGCCCTCTCGGCCGGCGGCCACTCCCACGGGCCGGCCGAGGAGCCGGCGGCGGTGCTGCTGTCGCGACGGGAGCGCGAGGTGCTCGATCTCGTCGCGGGTGGCCTGCGCGACGACGAGATCGCCGAGCAGTTGGTCGTCAGCCCGCACACGGTGCATCGTCACGTGGCGAACATCCGCCGCAAGCTCGGCCGCGGTTCCCGGACGGCGGCGGTCGCCGAAGCCGCGCGCCTGGGCCTGCTCTGAGCCCTGGCGTCGTCGGGATGGCCGGAACGGGCCATCTGCCGCGGATGACGATTTCGCGCGATGCCCGGCCGGTCGCCCGCTGCCTAGCGTCGTCGCCATGACCACCGAGACGTCACCACTCACCTCCGCCGCCCGCTCCCGCCCCTGGGCACGCGTCTTCGCGGCGATCTACGACCCACTGCTGAAGGGCGGCGAGCGGGCCGGCATGAGCCGCTCCCGCCACGACCTCCTCGCCCAGGTCCGGGGACGCACCCTGGAGATCGGGAGCGGGACCGGCCTGAACCTCGGCCACTATCCGGACGGCGTCCAGGACCTCGTGCTCGCCGAGCCCGAACCCGCGATGCGCCGCCGGCTCCAGGACGCCGTCCGCCGTGGCGGGCACCGGCACGAGGTGATCGACGCCCGCGCCGAGAGGCTCCCGTTCCCGGACGCGAGCATCGACACCGTCGTCTCGACGCTCGTCCTCTGCACCGTCGACGCACCCGACCGCGCGTTGCGCGAGATCCGGCGCGTCCTGCGTCCGGGCGGGCAGCTGCTGTTCATCGAGCACGTGCGGTCCGAGTCCCCGACGCTCGCGCGCTGGCAGGACCGCCTGGCCGGGCCGTGGCAGGCGTTCGCCGAGGGATGCCGCTGCAACCGCGCGACCGCCGAGCTGATGGCGGCGTGCGGGTTCCAGCTCGACGCCCGGCCCGCGGTCTGGCGGGCGATGCCGGGGATCATCCGCCCGTTGCTCATCGGCCGAGCCACCGTCTGACCCTCGCGGTTCGCGGTGCCGGGAGAGAGGCTGAGCCCGTGCGCATCGAGATCGTGGTCTTCGACGGATTCGACGATCTGGACGTGTTCGCGCCGCACGAGGTCCTCCAGCAGGCGACCGCGGACCGCCCGGACTGGGACGTACGCCTGGTCGGCATCGACGGGCCGGCGACGGTGACCAGCGCCCGCGGCGTCGTGGTGACCGTGCCGGAAGGACTGGGCGAGCCCGACGGCGTCGTCGTCCCCGGTGGACCGTGGCGGGACGCGGGCAGCGGGTTGGGCGCCGAGATCGCCCGCGGCGTCCTCGGCGCCCGGCTCGTCGCGCTCGCACCGCGGCTCCGGTGGATCGCGTCGGTGTGCACCGGCGCGATGCTGCTCGCCGCGGCCGGGCTGACGTCGGGCCGGCCGGCGGTCACCCACCACGCGGCGCTCGACGACCTCGCCGCGTCCGGGGCGCTGGTCCGCCCGGGCGAGCGCGTCGTCGACGACGGCACCCTGGTCACGGCGGGCGGCGTCACCAGCGGGCTCGACCTCGCGCTCCACCTCGTCGCCCGGGAGATCGACCCCGAGACCGCGCGGCGGACCGCGGAGTTCCTGGAGTACACCCCACGGATCGACCTCGGCGCCGCGGCTCGAACCTGACGCCCGCCCGACGCCATACTGGCGCCATGCGATTCCGCACCACGGTCGAGCTGGGCGGCAGGACCGCGACGGGTCTTCCGGTGCCGGACGACGTCGCGGCGGCACTGGACGGCGGCGGACGCCCGGCGGTCCGGATCACCGTCGAGAACGGATCCCGCGCCGCGTTCGACGCGCTGGCCTACACCCACCGTAAGGAATGGGTGCGCTGGATCGACGAGGCGAAGAAGGCCGACACCCGCGCGCGTCGGGTCGCGAGGACGGTCTCGTCGCTGCGTCCCGCTCCGTCCGAGTCCTGAGGAGGACCATGTCCGACATCGACCCCACCGACGCGCGCCGCCGCCTCGACTCCGGCGAGGCCGTCCTGGTCGACGTCCGCGAGCCCTCCGAGTGGGAGGCGGGGCACGCCTCGGGTGCGCTGCACCGGCCCCTCGCCGACCTCGACCCGGCCGAGTTCGCCGGCCGATCGGTGATCACGACCTGCCGGGGCGGCGGACGGGGGACGCGGGCGGCCGAAGCGCTCACCGACGCCGGCGTCGACGCGGCGAACCTGGGCGGCGGCCTGCGGGCCTGGTCGGAGGCCGGTGGAGCGCTCGTGCGGGACGACGGTTCGCCGGGCGGCCTCGACTGAGTGCAGGCCCCGGAGCCCGTGAAAGGGCTGCGTCAGCGGTCCCCACGACCCCGATCATGGGCCTAGGCTCGGGCGGTCGGTGCGACGAGAGGGGCGGACATGCATTGCGTCCTGGCCGGTGTGGGCCGCTACGACGGCATGGTCCAGCGACCTCCCGGGCCCGACGGCGAGCCGCCGACCGAGGTCGAGCTGATCGCGGCCAAACGACCGCTCGGTGACGACCGCCAGGAGGTCGACGTGATCGTCTTCCGGTATGAGGGGCTCAACCCCGACGGGCTCCCGCGCTACCTGCGCGACCGGGTCTACACCGAGCAGCGCAGCGTCTGACCTGGTCTCACTCCTCCGCGGAGAACCGCTCCCAGGCCGACTGCCGAGTGATCCCGAGGGCTTGCCCGACAAGCGGCAAGTTCGCCCGAAGTGCCCTGGAGTCGAGAGCGGCGAGCCGGTAAGTCAGGAGGTCGGTGATGACCTGACCGACGGGGGACGCGCGTGGCTGACGGACGAGTGCTGCTGGAGAACATGCGCCTCATCGACGGGCGGGGTGGCGATCCCGTCGACGACGCGGCGCTGCTGGTCGACGGAGGCCGGATCTCGTGGGTCGGCCCGGTCGTCGAGTTGCCGGAGGGGCACGACGAACACCGTCGGGTCGACCTCGGTGGTCGGACCGTCTGCCCGGGCTTCATCGACGCCCACGTGCACTTCGCGCTGCCCGGTCGCGAGGGCAGTCCGCTGGAGGGGCTGCAGGAGCCGGCGTCCTATCGGGTGCTGAAGGTCCTGCAGCGGCTGCGCACGACGCTCGAGAACGGCGTGACCACCGCCCGGGACCTGCTCGGGCTCGACGCCGGGTTCCGGCGGGCAGTCGCCGAGCGCCGCATCCCCGGGCCTCGTCTGCTCGTCTCGATCGCGATGCTCAGTCAGCGAGCCGGGCACGGCGACTTCATGACGCCGTCGGGCATCGACGCCCTGGCCGCCGCAGTGGCCTTGCCCGGGAGCCCACCCAACCTCGTGGACTCGGTCGACGCGATGCGCCTGCGGGTCCGCGAACTGGTCGCGGCCGGCGCGGACTGCGTCAAGCTCGCCTCCAGCGGCGGCGTCACCTCGCCTCACGACGATCCCGACTGGCTCGGCCTGCGCCCGGAGATGATCCGCGCCGCCGTCGAGGAAGCGGCTGCCTACGGTGGGCGGCCCGTCGCCGTCCACGCGATCGGACGGCCGGGGATCGAGGCGGCCGTGCGGGCCGGGGTCACCAGCATCGAGCACGGCTACGCCCTCGACGACGAACTGCGCGCCGAGATGGTCGAACGCGGCCAGTTCCTCGTCCCGACACTGCTCGAGACCATGACCGAGCCCGATCCCGCTCGGAGCGCACCCGGCGCCTACGAGAAGGCGGTGCGGTGGCATCGCGTCGCCCACGAGTCCGCGGCGCGGTCGGTCGAGGCGGGAATTCGCATCGTTCTCGGCACCGATGCGGGGATCACGCCGGAGCACGGGACGAACCTGCGCGAGCTCGACCTGCTGGTCCGACTCGGTGGGATGACTCCGCTCCAGGCCATCACCGCGGGGACCCGGAATGCGGCCGAGTTGTGTGGGGTCGGCGAGGTCACCGGAACACTGGAAGCCGGAAAGGCCGCCGACTTGGTCGTGACCGATGTCGATCCGTTGACGAACATCGCCGGTCTGGCGGAGCCGGCGCATGTCCTCGCGGTGGTGAAGGAGGGGCGCATCGCGATCGACCGCGGCGGCGTTCTCGCCGGAGCCCTCCCCGAGCTGTGTCCCTGATCAGCACCGTCTCGATATTGATTCGCTGCAAAACCGACTATCCTTGATAACCGGTCGATCCAACGCGTTTGCTGGGGCTCTAGCACGACGAACGATCATCCTAGACACCGACCCTGAGCGAAATCGTTGACGCCACGTTCCTCGGCCAAGACATCGCGGATGCTACCAAAGCATCCGTGAGACCCTTTTGCGAGCCCGCCCCACTCTCGGGCGCCCGCTCGCAGGTGCATCAGCATTTCCGATGACGGGCTGGGGGTTGCACCCTTCGGAGACGAAGAGCCGACGCCGCTCGAGCCGCACCCTCGGAGTGCTTCACCCTATCGGCGCAGCAACATTCCGTGGCCGGGAAGCGAAGTGTGGAGCAAACCGTCACACGTCTTGACCATCTGCGGACTCGGGGAGGCCGCTGGCCCATGAGAAGACCGGCGAAGGCCAAGTCACACAGTCCACGAGCAGACCTGCCGAGAGCACGGTGGGCGATGTGGACGGGGATCGCGTCGCTGGCGCTGGCCGTGCTCCTCACTCTGGCCGCGGTAACGTTCTTCGTTCCGACTGTCCTCGTTCCGCCCGACTCGAGTGGACCGAACGCACTGATGCAGGGGACCACCGCGTTCGCCGTCGCCGTCGTCCTGGGCCTCTTTTGGGCCTATGCCGTCTGGCGCGCGAGAGTCGAGTATCTCGCCGCGGCCCCCGGCCCTGTCACTGTCCTTCCGTTCCAGGACCACACCCACGATCAAGCGGATGCCGACCGCGCGAAAGAATTGACCGCGCGGTTCGAGAACGCCTTGGTCCAGACCAAGATCTATGGCTCGACGGCTATCCCATCGACTGGACGTCCGAGTGATTTTCTCAGCATAGTCGAAGCCGCCGGCGACCGGTTGACCGGTGTATGGGGGGCGGCGTCCCGCCTGGTCCGAATTCTTGCTCCACTCTCGGCCTACCAGGTCCACTGCACCATGCGGACCGAAAGCGAGGCCGGGCCCACGTACTCATCGTCGAGTTGTCCCGGCTTCCCAGTACGTCGATCGCACCATTCGTGATCAGGAGCCCGTCCTGGGACGAAGCCGTCCGTACCGCCGCGCATCACGTCGCCGCGTACATCCTCCCGCGAACCCGTCAATGTAGTCACGCGCCGTGGCGGATGTGGCGAGGGCTTAGACTGCACCCCGAACTATTCAGCACCTACCAGGATTTCCTTCAGTTCCGACTCGGGCGGAACTTCGACGAAGCGATGACCTCGTTGCGGGCCGCAGTCAAACTCGACCCTGGAAACCTCGCACTCCGTCTCGACCTGGGCAAGCTGCAGGAGAGAATGCAGATGTACCTCGACGCGCTGCTCACCTACGACGACATCATCACGGTAGCTGCTCGGCGGGACGTCAGACTGTCGCGATGGTGGGGGAGTTCCAATACGAACAACGAGATTCGTGGCTGGTCTGATTCCCGGCGAACCCGAGGTCTCCGGGCTGACGACCCGGTCATCCTCATCGCTCGCTACCGCCACGCCCAATTGCTCGGGCTGAGCGACAAGCTGGCACAGCAGTGGTGGACTCGAAAGGAACGGTGCATTACAGGGGAGCATCGGTCCGCGCGCGAGGAACGCCGAGCTTATCTGAGGCAGGCCCTGGCAACCCGACTCGGCAAGCGATACAGGCGCCTGGTTATCCGCCTACCCCTAGACGAGGACCTCAACCGCCCACGCTGCCTTGGACAGCTCACCGAAGTTGAAGATGATCTTGCTCGTCGGAGCAGGAACGCTGAAGCACGGATCTACTTTGCGATGCTCGCACAGTACGAGTACGACCACCTAGTCGGGGATTACGCCCGCGTCGGATCCGAGATCTGTACTGGAGCGCGTTTCACAACAGAAAGCTCCCGTGGTCGGAGAGAGTCACCGTGATCTCGACTGTCGGGCGTCGCCGCGCGTTGGAACGCCTCCGCTGGATACGACTTCCCGGCACCCGAGGATGGAGGGAGAGAGCCGAGCAGATGCGAATCCTGCCTCGGGAGGCCATCCTGATGGGGCTTCCATGGTCGAGCCTGCGGCGTGCGATGGCCATCTCGTGGGCTCACCGCGCGGTTCCCAACTACCCGCCTGGCGGCTGGAAGGTGAGTGAAGCCTCACTGTCCGTCAGAGAGCAGGACAAACGGTCCGAACGATGGGCTTTCCGCGGCGCGGACGAAGTCTTACGGAACGGATGGCCGCCCCGGATCGAAGACCTGGAGAACGTCGTCCGGCGGCTCACTGGGGGGCGACATTTTCGACTGAGGACATGGCGCGCCCACTACAATGCCGCCTGTACGCTAGCGCTCCCGCTCCTTCCGGACGGATTGTCACCCCCGAAGGAAGTGCTTCCCCCAGTGCCTCCGGGTGAGCAGGACAACAACCGGGACACCGCAGCGACCTCGGCAGCACTCATGGAACTCGAACGGGCTGTCGCGCGCGCTGACAGCGGATACGTCGCGCAACAGCGGGACTGGCTGCTGAGCGAGGACCCGGACCTCGACCACCTCCGGGGGCGCCCGGAGTTCAAGGACTTCGAGGCGACCACGTTCGGCTCGATCGGAGCAGCGGTCGAGCGCGGGCCTGACATCCACATGTGGGAGCAGAGCACGTATGTGGCCCGCTTTATCAGCTCTGCAGCCAATCAGATGGCGGGGCTTTGGAGGGGGCGCCAGGGCCTCACCTCCTTCTCAGGCGACGACTTGAAGACATGGATCGATGAGGAGATGGCGGGCTGGCGTCTCGCCGAGCAACTCGCACAGGACGGACGCGACTCCCGAACGCGCCAAGAAGTGGGCGCGGAAATCCGACGCACGGGCCGACTGCCCGAAATGGATAACCCCTTGGTTGCGCACCCTGACTTCACCGACCGCTTCTTGGACCGCCAACTCACCAGCATGAAGGGAAACGGTGAGTCCAACCTCCTGGCAGTCCGTCGCATCAAGCCCGGAGCCGCTATCAGCGTCGGCGAACGCATCAGTGCCGCGATCAACGAGGCGGACGGTCGACTCGAGCAGCTGATGACGATTCTGCGCGCCAACGATGGGGATACGGAAGAAGTGTGCTGTTTGCTGGCACGTCGATCAGTGATGGAGGAGGAAGAGCGCCACCTTCGGGGCCAGGTTGCCAGGTGGAGCGCCGAACCGTCATCATCGGCGACGTTGGAAAGTGTCGGTCGGTGGGCCAAAATTAGCAAAGATCGGTGGCTCGCCTTAGCGGAATGGTTTGACGATGACTTGCTCGGGCACGGTTCACTGACTGACAGGCAGGCGTGTTTCGCCGAGTCACTTCCGCCCAAGACGAGGGCTGATCTCCTCGTCCAACATAACCGCGTGCCTGGCAAATCCCTGATCTGGCCTGGCCCGCGAACCAAGAACGAAGGCCTTCTCAAACGACTCCGTCAACGTGCTGGGGATTGACTTCGGTGAGGCAACCCAACATAGCAACGCGCACCACAACCACGCGTCGCGGCAATGGGTCGACCGATCGGGGATCGGTCCACAGGCGTGAACAGCCCATAGCCGGACACGCTGGCCGCCGTGGGACCTCCATGAATGCTGGAGTCACTCCCCCGGCGGCTCCGCGGTCTCCTCAGCGTCCGTCGACTCCGAACGAGGCGCCCGCAGACGGACGACGCCGCTCTCGAGGTCGAGCCCCACGACGCGACCACGCTGGCCGTTCTCGTCGCCCTCCTCGGAACCCTCGATCTTGGGACCGCGGAAGATGCCACCGAACGCCGTCATGCCTCCAGGCTAGCCGCGGCATCGGAACCTTCGCCGCTACGGGAAACCCTCAGGACATCGACGCCCTCTCATCACCCGTCCACCTCCGGCAGGGAGGATGGCCAGGTGTCGACGGTCGTCCGCTCGCGAGAACGAGGCGCGTGGTTCCAACGCCTGTGCCACTGGCTGTTCGGTCTGCTGCCTGACCGGCTCGCCGCGGTGACGCCACCGACCCTGATCGGCTTCCTGCTGATCAGCGGGGTCAGTTTCTCGCTCGACCTGGCGCTGCTGACCGTGCTGAAGAGCGGGCTGCAGGTCCCGCTGGGCGTCGCCGTCACGCTCGCCTATGCCGGTGCCCTCACGGTGAACTTCCTGCTGAACCGGCAGCTGACCTTCCGGCCACGCCGGCCGCTCGGCGAGCAGGTCGCGCTGCACGTCGCCGTCGTCGTGCTCAACTACCTCGCGATCGTGCTCGGCGTGACCGTCGGGTTCGCTGCATGGGGTGTTCCGTACCCCGTGGCGCGGGTGGTCGCGGGCGTGCTCGAGGTCGGCTTCGTCTACGCCGCCCAGCGGTGGGTCGTCTTCGCCCACCGCGATCGCGGCGGCGCGGCAACCGACTGACCCGGCCCCGGTAGATCGGGCCGCATCGCGGCCGGCAGCGGCAGCCGCAGCCCCGGCGGGATGTGACCGTGCCCGGCGGCCATCCGCGCGCCGAGCAGCGCCGCCGTCACCGCGCCGAGGGCCGCCAGGAGCAGCGCGGCGACGAGCACCACGACGCCGATCACGGTTGCCGCCTCGGGCGGCGGCGGGAACACGATCACGACCGGACTGAGCATCGCCGCGGCAGCCACGAGGGCGGACAGCAGAGCGTCGGTCCAGATGACCGCCCGCAGACCGGCGTCGTAGCGGAATGCGGGGACGGTGGGTTCGGTCTTCACCGCCCCAGCACACTCCCGCCGGGGAAACGCGTCGATGACCTCGCAGGTCATGACGCCGGATCACATGATGGCGCCGACGTCCGCGGTGATCTCGGGCAGGACGACCCCGTCCTCCATCGCATTCGCCCCCGGCATCTCGACGAGGAAGATCGCCAGACTCTCCTTCGCGTCACCGGTGATCCCGCTCCACGCGTCGGCGATCCCGTGCAACAGCCGGGCCCGGACCTCGGGAGAGCGACCCTCGCGGATGAGCCCGACCATGCGCGGGCTCGTCACGGCCTCGCCGGCCACGAAGATGCTCTCCTCCGCGGTCTCGGTGAACGAGCAGTGCACGTACGCGGTGGGGGCACCGGTGACCTCGGCGTGCACCGTCGTCACGGCCGCGGCGATCTCGGCCTTGTGCTGCAGCGTCTTCCCGCCGCGCGGCGCGGTGAACTGGTAGAAGGGCACGGTCTGCCTCCGAAGAGTGGTCGGACTCGATTCGAGTCCGACCGTAGGACAGCCGTCGGCAACCGCACAACCACGTAGGACTCGAAAAGTGTCCTACTATCAGCGGCATGAAGCACGACGAGCTGGGAGACGTCTACTGCTCGGTCGCCCGCACCTGGTCGGTGATCGGCGAGCGCTGGACGATGATGATCCTGCGCGAGTGCTTCCGCGGCGAACGCCGTTACGACCACTTCCGCGCCAAGCTCGGCCTGGGCAGCAACGTGCTCAACGACCGGCTGCGGCTGCTCACCGAGGCCGGAGTCCTCGAGCGGGTGCCTTACCAGGACAACCCACCCCGCCACGAGTACCGCCTCACCACCAAGGGCGCCGATCTCTACCCGGTGCTCGTCGCCCTCATGAACTGGGGCGACACCTACCAGAACGACGTCCCGCCGGTACGGCTCCTCCACCGCGAGTGCGGCCACGCGGCCGAGCCGCGGATGACGTGCTCGCACTGTGACCAGCCGGTCGCGTGGCGTGCCATGACCGCCGAGCTCCAGCCCGAGGCGTGGTGACCCGGGGGGACAGGTTGCGACGACGGGAGGCTCGCCCCGCGGACAGGCCCGCGCGATAATCGACGCCGGAGTGCGGCCCGTGGGGAGGCCGGCCCGAGCCGGCGGACGGTGGTGGCGGACGTGCACGTGGAGCCCCTGGCCCAGCGGGTCGTCGACCTCATCGAGGGAGCCACCTTCACCCATCTCGACTCGACGTCGGTACTCGGCATGATCGCCCTGCTTCTCGCCGGGGCGGGCCTGGTGACGCTGACGAACTTCCCGCTCGACTCCCGCGATCGGCTGTCGCTGCTCGTCGCCGAGCCGTTCCCGCGGGTCGAGGCGTCGGTCGGGGTCGTGCTGGCCCTGGACGGGGTGACGGATTCCCTGGCGGACCGACTGCGCCGCCACGCCCAGCATCCGGCGGTCGACGGCCTGGTCGTCGCCACGACCGACCCCGACACGCTCTTCCTGCCCCGTGATTTCGACGGGGTGCCGGTGCGGACCGCGCTCCTGCTGGACCTCCCCGCCGCCGACTCCGCGAGTTGAGACGACGGCCCTCGTCGGACCCGAGTCCGACCTCAGCCGTCGCGGACCACGCCGAGGGTCGGCGCCGGCGCCCACGACGGCGCCTCGACGACGTCCGCGGAGTGCACCAACCGCGGACCGACCGGCTCCGCCGGGGCGCCGTCGTCGATGAACTCGAGGGCCTCGATCAGGGAGCGCAGCACCGCGCTCCGAGGGATGGCGCGGGAGATCCACACCTCGCGGGTGCCGGCGTCGGCGACCCACGCCGTCCGACCGTCGAGTGACTGCCAGTAGACGCTGACGCCGGCCTCGGCCAGCAACGGCAGGGCGGCCAGCGGATCCGGGCTGGAGGGTGACGTTGCGGTCATGTCCAGGCATCCGCAGCGGTCACGCGCCCGGATCGAAAGTTCGTACGACTGGCACACCGGGCCCCGCAGGAGGCGCAGCCCACTGGTCGATCAGGCTCAGGGCACCCCGCCGTCGAGGCGCAGGATCGCACCGGTGCAGAACGACGCGTCGCGCGAGGCGAGGTAGCGCACGGCGCCGACGACCTCCTCCGGCTCACCGCAGCGGCCCAGCGCGAGGGTGCGCTCGAACCGGTCGAACGTGTCCGGGCTCCAGGCGGCCGAGATGTCGGTGCGGAACGGCCCGGCCTGCACCGCGTTGACCCGCACCGTCGGTCCGTAGGCGCGCGCGAGCCCCTCGGTGAGCGCGTTGAGCCCGGCCTTGGCGGCGGCGTAGGGCAGCTCCTCCGGCCCTGGACGGATCGCCGCGATCGAGCTGATGTTGACGATCGCCCCGCCGCCGTCGGCGACCATCCGGCTGCCGACCGCGGCCGAGAGCCGGAACGGGCCCTTGAGATTGACCCCGACGACCTTGTCGAACAGCTCCTCCGACACCGCGTCCAACGACGGGTAGAGCGGCGAGAGCCCGGCGTTGTTGACCAGCACGTCGACCCGCCCGAACTCCGCGTAGGCCGCCTCGACCAGCGCGTCGCAGTCGGCCCACCGGGAGACGTTGGCCGCGACCGGCACCGCGCGGACGTCGTGCTCGGCCTCGATCTCGGTGGCCAGCGCGGTACAGGCGTCGAGCTTCCGGCTGGCGATCACGACGTGGTCGCCGTCCGCCGCGAACGCCCGGACCATCTCCCGCCCCATGCCGCGACTGCCGCCTGTCACGACGACGACCCGGCCACCGCCTCGTCCTGCCGCGTCCTCGGACATCTACCGCCTCCGTCGTCGTCGGCCGCCGGCATCCGGACGGCGGTGCGATCTCCTCCGAGCCCACCACCGCCGCTCCGACGGCGCCTCAGCCCTGCGCCGTCGGGCGCACCACGATCTCCCCGACGTCGACACCGGGCGGCTGCTCCAGGGCGAACACGATCGCACGGGCGACGGCGTCGGGCGGCATCGCGATCTCGTCGCGCCGCTGGATCATGCCCTCCCGCACGGCGTCGTCGACGATCCCGCCGACGAACTCGGTGTCGGTGAAGCCCGGGGACACCGCCGTGACGCGCAGCGTCGCGCCGGCCTCCTGACGCAGCCCCTCGCTGAGCGTCCGCACCGCGTTCTTCGTGGCGGCGTAGACGACCTGCCCGGGCACGATGCGCAGGCCCGCCGTCGAGACGACCGTGACGAACTGACCGTGCCCCTGCGCCCGGAACACCGGCAGCGCGGCCGCCACGCCGTGGAGCACCCCGCGCAGGTTGACGTCGATCATCTCGTCCCAGTCGTCGACGCGGAGGTCGTCGATCGGCGCCACCCGGCCCACCCCGGCGTTCCCGACGAGCGCGTCGAGCCGGCCGAACCGCTCCCGGGCGAGGTCGACGAGAGCAGCCAGGTCGGCCCGTCGTCGTACGTCGGTCACGACGGTGGCCGCCTCGCCTCCGGCGGCCCGCACCCGCTCGGCGACCCGCTCGAGCCGGTCCTCACGGCGGGCCCCGAGGACCACCCGGGCGCCGCGCTCCCCGAGCAGCACCGCCGTCGCCTCGCCGATCCCGCCGCTCGCGCCGGTGATCGCGACGACGGCCCCGGCGAGGTCCGTCATGGCATCCGCATCTGTTCCGGTCACGGCCCCTCCAGACAATGTGATTGCACCATCACATCAACGACCGTACGCCTTTCGCCCACGGCGGAGTCGTCTGGATTCCGTCCGCCCGCGCGGGCACGCTCGCCTGCGTGACGGCCGATCCCGGCGGCGCGGCACGGCCGGGCATCTGGCGACATCCGGTCCTGCGCACCGACGAGGACCAGGGCAGGCACCGGACGGTGTCCTGGCTCGAGCTCTTCGTCGACCTCGCCGTCGTCGTGGTGGTCTCGCGGGTCGCCGAGCACCTCGCCGAGGAGGTCGGCGACCACCTCGGGGTCGGCGTGCCGGCGGGCTTCGCGATCCAGTTCCTGGCGTGTTCTGGGTGTGGAACGGGTTCACCTACTACACCGAGCGGTTCGAGTCCGACGGCGTCGAGCAGCGCGGGCCGGCGGTGCCGGTCGTGTACGGCACCGGTGCGCTGCGCGCTCGTGAGCACTGATTGACGCCAGAGCATCAATTACTGCTCACGAGCGCGAAGCGCACCTACCGTTCCAGCATCGCCTCTTCGTGATCGAGCTCCCGGAGCATCTCGACGAAGATGCCGTCCTCGAGCCGCCCCTGGTCGCGGAAGCGCACGAACGTCTCCCGCTCGGCGGCGAGCATCTCGCGGCGCAGCCGGGAGAACGCGACCGTCGGCGCCTCCCCGACCTCCTCGAGTGGACGCCCGAGCCGCTCCCACGCCCCGTTCGCCCGCTGCTCGGCCCAGGAGCGCAGCTGGCTGGTGATGTGCTCCGGGGTGGTGTCCTCGGCGACCTCGTCGAGCCGGTGCATCGCGGCCTCCGCGGCGGCCTGCTTCGCGGCGGCCTCCTCGAGCGCGTCGTGCTGCGCGCCGGTGTCGTACACGCGCAGCTTCCGGATCAGCCAGGGCAGCGTCAGACCGTGGAGCAGCAGCGTTCCCACCGTCACGACGAACGCCAGGAAGATGATCACGTCGCGGCCGGCGACGGTGTCGGGCACCGCGAACGCCGCGGCGAGGGTGACCACGCCCCGCATGCCCGACCACGAGATCACCGCCGGCACCCGCCACGGCAGGCGTTTCTCCCGCTGGCGCACCTTCGGGACCAGCCGCGTCAGGTACGTCGTCGGGAAGACCCAGACGATGCGGGCGAGCACCGTCGCGAGCAGGACGGCGAGCGCCGCCAGGAACACCGTGCCGAGCCCGGAGCGCAGCTCGTTCACGACCACCACGAGCTGCAGCCCGATCAGCGCGAACACGAACGCCTCGAGGACGGTGTCGAGCCCGGCCCACACCGCCTGGTCCTGCAGCCGCGAGGCGAACCCGCTCTCGCTCGACTTGTGCCCCAGATACAACCCCGCCACGACGACGGCGAGCACCCCGGACGCGTGGACGGGGCCGGTGAAGTCCTCGGCCAGCACGTAGGTCGCGAAGGGGATGACGAGCCCGAGCGCGCTCTCCATCACCGCGTCGTTGAGCTTGAGCCGGATGCGGTGCACGAGCCAGCCGATCGCCGCACCGACGACGACCCCGCCCGCCGCGGTCAGGACGAACTCGCCCAGCCCGGTCAGCACGCTCGGCGTCGCCGCCCCGACCCCCGCGGCCGCGAGGAAGATCCGCAGGAGTGTCAGGGCGGTGGCGTCGTTGAGCAGGCTCTCGCCCTCGAGGATCGCCATGACCCGACGCTGCAGGCCGAGGCGCCGGCCGATGGACGCGGCGGCGACGGCGTCGGGCGGGGCGACGATCGCGCCGAGGATCAGCGCGCTCACCAGCGGCAGCCCGGGCAGCAGCCACCACGCGACGATGCCGACGGCGAACGCGGTGAACAGCACCAGCCCGACGGCGAGCAGCCCGATCGGCCGCAGGTTCTCCCGCAGCCGACGCGGTGAGCTCTGCAGACCCGCGGAGTAGAGCAGCGGCGCCAGGACGAGCGGGAGCACCAGGTCGGGATCGAGGCGCACCTCGGGCATCCCCGGGATGAACGAGACGCCGAGGAACACGACGACGAGCGCGAGGGGCGGCGAGACCCCCGCCTTGCGCGCCAGCACGGTCACCGCGAGGGCCCCGACGAGGACAGCCAGGAGGATCCCGAGCGATTCGTTCACGCAGTCCCTTTCCTCCGCACACCGAACCGACGTCCGAGCCTAAGCCCAGTCGGCGCGGGTGCGGGCGATCCAGGTCGGCGCCTGGGCCCGCTCCTCGATCTCCAGCGCGCGCTCCCGATGCGCACGAGCGAGCCCCGCGTCGCCGAGGAGGCCGGCGAGCCGCCCCAGCCGGGAGGCCACCGAGCCGACGCCGAGCCCGACGGCCCACACCGCGATCTGCTCCGGGTACGGGGCCAGCACCCGGGCCAGTTGCTCGGCGCGGCGGCGGTCGCCGAGGTGGACCGCGACGTCGGCGCACAGCACCCAGGTCACCATCGTGCTGGCCTCGACGGTGAGGTCGCCGAGGTCGGGCGGGGCGAGCGCCTCGACGAGGGCGCCCGCCTCGTCGGGTCGGCCGCTCTCGGCGCACAGCACGGCGAGGGCGGCGTGGATGGACGGCAGTTCGGGCGACCCGGCGACGACCTGGCGCACCACCTCCTCCGCGTCGGCGACCCGGCCCTGGTCGCGGCGCAGCTGGAAGAGCTGGATCGCGTGGTAGAGCCGCGCGTCGGGCTGGCCGGTCGCCCGACCGGCCGCGGCCACCCGCTCGAGCAGGACCTCGGCCTCGGGATCGCCGCGCCGCAGCGCCCGGGCCACCCGCTGCAGGCCGGTCATCCACTCCAGCGTCGGCTGGCCGACCTCGGCGAGCAGTTCCTCCTCGGCGTCGAGACAGCGGTCGGCCTCGGCGGCGTCGCCCACCTCGACGGCGACGCGGAACCGCGTCCACCACGCGCGGTGCACCGCCACCGGGTCGCCGAGGCGGCGGGCGAGCTCGACGAGTTCTCCGGTCTCGGACAGCCGGGTCGCGAGGGTGTCCGGCCCGCCGATCGCGAACGGCCGCGCGACGAGGACGTCGGCGAGCACCTCGGGGTCCCCGAGCCGCCGCGCGATCGCCAGCGCCGCGTCGGAGAGGAACAGCCGCCGCGCGCGGTCGCCGGTGTGGAAGAGCTCGAGGGCCAGGACGGCGAGCAGGCGAGCGCGGGTCGGCGAGTCGGTCGGCCCGACGGCGTCCACGGCCGCCTCCAGCACGGCGACCCGTTCCCGGTCGGTGATGCCGAAGACCGAGGGCTTGCTGCCGGGGCTGTTCGCGATCGCGGCCCGCGCCAGGCCCTCGGTGTCCCCGAGCGTGCGCGCGTGCCCGGCCGCGGCCAGCAGCGTCTGACGGTGCGCGACGTCCCCGGCGCGGCGCTGCGCCTCCCCGAGGGCGATGAGCAGCCCGACCCTCGCCGGGTCGTCGCCCGCGTCGAGCAGGTCGACCGCCAGCCGGAGCCACGTGACCGCCTCGTCGTGGGCGAGCTGCGCGGCCGCCCGCTCACCCGCCGCCACCGCGTACGCCCGCGCCTTGCCGCGCTCCGCCGCGCCTCCCCCGGCCCGGGACCAGTGCGCCGCGAGCGCCGCGAGCTGGTCGGTGCCGACGGTCGGCTGCTGCTCCTCGATCGCCGCCGCGATCCGGCGGTGCCAGGACGCCAGGCGGGCCGCGGTGAGCGCGTCGAGCACCGTCGCGCGCACCAGGGCGTGTGCGAACCGGTAGCGGGGCGCCCGGTCCCCGACCTCGACGATCAGCCGGGCCTCACCCGCCTCCTCGAGGGCGTCGAGCACGGTGTCCTCGTCGTGCCCGCCTGCCGCGCGCACCACGGCCGGATCGAACTCCGGCCCGACGACGGCGGCGATGCGCAGCACCTCGACGGTCGCCTCGGCGAGCCGGGAGAGCCGCCGGCCCATCACCTCGCGCACGCCGTCGGGCAGCCCGACCGCCTCGAGGTGCAGCCGCGCGTCCGGGCTGCGCAGCGACCCGGTCTCGGTCAGGTGGCGCAGCACCTCGAGCACGAAGAACGGCACGCCTTCGGTCTCGGCGTGGATCGCCCGCGCCAGGGCCGCGTCGACCGGCGAGTCCTCGGGAGCCGCACCGTGCAGCAGCTCAGCGACGGCGGACTCGCCCAGCCCGTCGAGGTGCATCCGCTCCACCCCGGGCTGGCGGCGCAGGTCGGCGAGCAGCGCGGTCAGCGGGTGGCCCCGGCCGGTCTCGGTGTCGCGGTAGGTCGCGACGACGACGAGCCCGGTCGTCAGCGGGGACCGGGTCACGTGGCGCAGCAGCTGCAGCGTCGGTCGGGCCGCCCAGTGCAGGTCGTCGAGCAGCAGCAGGACCCGGGAGCCCTCCCCCGCCGCCGCCAGCCAGGACGCGACGGCCTCGAACAGCCGGTGCCGCTCGGTCTCGGGGTCGGCCCGCAACGGCGGGTCGAGGTCGCCCAGCAGCTCGGCGATCTCGGGGACGAGCCGGGCGAGCTCGCCGGGCCGGCTGCCGAGCGCGGTGCGCAGCAACTCCGGCGTTCCGCGAGCCACCTGGTCGCGCAGCGCCTCCACGAACGGCTGGTACGGCACGCCGAGGTCCTCGTCGCAGCGCCCCGCGAGCACCGGCGCCTCCCGGGCGGCGCGCTCGGCCAGCTCCGCGGCGAGCCGCGTCTTGCCCACCCCGGGCTCGCCGGCGAGCAGGACCAGCCGGGCCCCGAGCGCCCCGGCCGCGTCCCACACCGACTCGAGCCGCGACAGCTCGCCGCCGCGCCCGACGAAGTCGCCGCCCCGCTCTGCGAGGAGCGCCGCGGCCGGAGCGACGGGGGCGGCCCGGGCCGCTGTCTGGGCCCTGATCGTCACCGGTGCATCCGACGGCAGGCCCGGGTCCAGCGTCGGGTCCTGGCGCAGCACCGCCGCATGCAGCCGGACCAGCGCCGCGCTCGGGTCGATGCCGAGCTCCTCGCCGAGGTGGTGGCGCAGGTCGTCATAGGCGCGCAGTGCGTCGACCTGCCGGCCCGACCGGTAGAGCGCGGTCATCTGCTGCGCCCGCAGCCGCTCGCGCACCGGGTGGGCGCGGACCAGCCCGTCGAGCTCGCCGACCAGCTCACCGTGCCGCCCGCACGCGAGGTCGGCCTCGATCCGCTCCTCGAGTGCGCCGAGCCGGTCCTCCTCGAGCCGGGCCGCCTCGGAGCGGATCACCGGCGAGTCCAGCGCGTCCCCGAGCAGCGGACCGCGCCACAGGTCCAGGGCGGCGCGGAACGTCCGCGCGGCCGTCGCCGGGTCCGACGCCGACTCCGCACGGCCGCGGGCGACGAGCCCGCAGAACCGTCGGGCGTCCACCGCGTCCGCGTCGACGGCCAGCAGGTAGCCGGGGGCCCGGGTCACGAGCAGCCCGTCGGCGTCGGAGGCGCGCAGGGCGCGGCGCAACCGGGACACGTGGACCCGCAGCGCGTGCGGCCAGCCCTCCGGCATCCGCTCGCCCCAGAGCTCGCCCGCCAGCCGCGCCGCGGGCACCACGGCGTCCGGCGCCAGCAGCAGGACGGCGAGCAGCGCGCGCTCGCGCGCGCCCCCCAGCTCCGCCGGACGCCCCTGGTCGTCCACGGCCTCCAGCGGGCCGAGCACCCGGAACTCCATGCGCGGCCCCCCGGTCGCAACCGGCTACCCCACCGGCACGACGAGCCTGCCACGGTTCACCCCTCCGGGGTACGGGTCACATGGGTCGGTGACTCCCTGGTGACCCGGCCCGCTACCCGGTGACGGCACCGTCGTCGTCGCACGGTCCCGACGACGGGGCCACGACGCCCAGGGAGCCACCCCATGACCACCGCCACCGACAACGCCACCACCGTCGCGACCGTCTACCAGGCCTTCGGCTCCGGCGACGTCCCGACGCTCATGGGCCTGATCGCGGAGAACGTCCGCTGGGAGTCCGACTGGGAGGACAACTTCGCCCAGCGCGCCGGCGGCCCGGCCTTCTACAAGCCGTTCCACGGCCGCGACCAGCTCGACGGCTTCTTCGAGGCGATGGGCGCGAACACCTTCCACCAGCTCGAGGTCCGCGACGTCATCGCCGACGGCGACCGCGCCGTCGCCCGCGTGGCGCTCGAGTACACGCTGCCCAGCGGCGGGCGCTACCGCGACGAGCAGCTCCACCTGTGGACGTTCGACGCCGACGGCAAGATCATCGCGATCCGCCACTTCCTCGACACCGCGAAGCTGCTCGCGGCGACCCGGGGCGAGGACACCACGGCGGGACGGTCGTGAGGACCCGCCCCTGGCCGCGGCTGCCCCGGGCGCCCGAGCTCGACCGCGACCTCACCGACGGTAGCTGCCGGCCGTGTGGTTCTCCGGGATGCGAGTCGTGCCGAACAGCTTCTCGCGGAAGGTCCCCGGGGCGTACTCGGTCTTGTAGCGACCCCGCTCCTGGAGGATCGGGATCACCAGGTCGATGAACTTCTCGTAGGTCTCGTGGGCGACGATGCGGGCGATGTTGAACCCGTCCAGGTCGGTCTCGTCCATCCAGCGGATGAGCTCGTCCGCCACGTGGGTCGCGCTGCCGACCAGGGCCATGTTGGTCCCGCACAGCGCCTTCTCCTCGAGCACCTGACGGAGGGTCCACTGGTTGTGGCGGGTGAACATCTCCAGTGCCGACCGGTTGGCGTCGTTCTCCCTCGTAGACGATCGGCTCGTCGAGCGGGTACTGCGAGAGGTCGATGCCCATGATCCCGGACATCGTGGAGAGCAGGCCCTCGAGGCTCGACCAGCGCAGGTAGCCGTCGTAGGTGGCCCGGGCGAGCTCGTCGGTCTCGTCGACGAACACCGAGACGCCGGCGAAGAACTTCACCGAGTCCCGGGAGCGGCCGACGGCCTCGAGCTCCTTGGTCATCGTGGCGATCTTGTCGCGGACGATCTCACCCGCCAGCTGCGCGGGCAGGCCGGGACCCGCCAGGTGCCCGGTGCGGGCCGCGCGCTCGCCGTCAACTCCGGCGGCTGGATGGGCGACGACTACGCGACCTCCGTCGCCACCCTGCTGACCACCGCCGGCTGACCTCTGTCCTCCGGGCGTGCCCCGGCGCAGGATGAGGCTTCCCCACCGACCACGGGAGGCTCCGTGCCGGACATCCCGGTCAGCGACGTCGACCTGTTCGCCGACGACGCCCGCATCGACCCGTACCCGATCTACCGGACGCTGCGGGACCTCGGCCCCGTCGTCGAGATGTCCCGTCACGGGCACTACGCGCTGCCGCGGTACGCGGACGTGCGGGCGGCCCTCATGGACTGGAAGACGTTCTCGTCGGCGAAGAGCGTCTTCGTCGACCCGACGATGAACGCCCAGCTCGAGGGCATCACGCTGTGCAGCGACCCGCCGGACCACACGATGATGCGCTCGGTCCTCGGTCGGCCGCTGCGTCCCGACCGGATGCGCGACGTCGCGCCGACGATCGAGGCCGAGGCCGACCGCGTCGTCGGGAAGCTCGTGGCGCAGGGCCGCTTCGACGTCGCGACCGAACTGGCCGAACACCTGCCGTCGACCGTGGTGTCGAAGCTCGTCGGTCTCGGCGAGTCGCACCGCGGCAAGATGCTCGAGTGGGCGGCCGCGATCTGGGACGTCCAGGGCCCGGCCAACGAGCGGTTCCACGCCGCGATGCCGCGGGTCGAGGAGTTCCTCGGGTTCGCGCAGCACGAGGCCGTCCCGGGCAAGATCGACCCCGACGGCTGGGCCGCGCACCTCTACCAGGCGGCCGACCGTGGCGAGATGCCGCGCGAGAAGTGCCCGGTGATGATGCTCGACTACGTCACGCCGAGCCTCGACACCACGATCCTCGGGATCACCGCGACGATCGCGCTGTTCGCCGCGCACCCCGATCAGTGGGATCTGCTGCGCGCCGACCGCTCGCTCATCCCGCACGCGATCAACGAGTCGCTGCGGATGGAGACCTCGGTCCCGCAGTTCACCCGCGTGCTCACCGAGGACCACGAGATCGACGGCGTGCCGCTGCCCGCGGGCAGCCGGGTCGCGCTGCTCTACGGCTCGGCCAACCGCGACGAGCGCAAGTACCCCGACCCGGACCGGTTCGACATCACCCGCCGTCCCTCGGACCATCTCGCGTTCGGCCGCGGCGAGCACGTGTGCGTGGGCATGCACCTCGCCCGCCTGGAGATGTCGGCGCTGCTCGAGCGGCTGGCCGACCAGGTGGAGCGCTTCGAGGTCGTCGGGTCCCGCCCGCTGCTCAACAACGGCCTGCGCGGTCTGGAGCACCTGGAGGTCGTCGTCCGGTAGTTCCATCTGGCCCGGACGGCGCAGAAAGGTGTAGAAGGACCGGCATGGATGTCCCGTTCGAGGTCCGGCACTTCCTCGACCGCGCCGCCGTCGTCTACGGCGAGCGCGTGGGGATCGTCGACGAGCCCGACCAGCCCGCCGAGCCGTTGGCCGGCCTCACCTACGCCCGGGTGGCCGAGCTCGCCCGCGCGCAGGCCGCGGCCCTGGACGGGATGGGGATCGGGTTCGGCGAGCGCGTCGCGATCGTCTCCCACAACAGCGCCCGGCTGCTGACGTCGTTCTTCGGGGTCTCCGGGTACGGCCGCGTGCTCGTCCCGATCAACTTCCGCCTCTCGGTCGACGAGGTCGCGTTCATCGTCGAGAACTCCGGCGCGCGGCTGCTGCTCGTCGACCCGGCGCTGGCCGAGCAGCTCAAGGGCGTCGAGGTCGAGCGGACGATCGTCCTGGGCGAACCCGGGGACGGCGAGATGTACCGCTTCGGTGTCGAGCCGCAGCGCTGGGAGCCCGACGAGGGCACCGTCGCCACGATCAACTACACCAGCGGCACCACGGCCCGGCCGAAGGGCGTGGAGCTGACCCACCGCAACATCTGGGTCAACGCCACGACGTTCTCGATGCACGCCGGCGTGACCGACCGCGACGTCTACCTGCACACGCTGCCGATGTTCCACGCGAACGGCTGGGGCATGCCGTACGGGATGACCGGGCTCGGGGCGCGGCACATCGTGCTGCGCCAGGTCGACGGGGCGGAGATCCTGCGCCGCGTCGCCGAGCACGGCGTGACGATCATGTGCGCGGCGCCGGCGGTGGTCAGTGCGGTGCTCACCGCGGCCGCCGACTGGGACGGCGAGATTCCCGGACGGGGCCGGGTGCGGATCGTCGTCGCGGGTGCACCGCCGCCCACCCGCACGATCGCGCAGATCGAGACCGTGCTCGGGTGGGAGTTCCTGCAGATCTACGGCCTGACCGAGACCTCGCCGCTGCTGACCGTGAACCGCACGCGTTCCGAGTGGGACGGGTTCTCCGCGGAGGAGCGGGCGGTCAAGCTCGGCCGGGCAGGTGCGCCGGCGCTGGGCGCGACGATCGCGCTGTCCCCGGACGGCGAGGTGCTGGCCCGCTCCAACGTCGTCATGAGGGGCTACCACGACCGCCCCGAGGAGACCGCCGAGCAGCTGCGCGACGGCTGGTTCCACACCGGTGACGGCGGCGTGCTCGACGACGAGGGCTACCTGACGATCAGCGACCGCCGGAAGGACGTGATCATCACCGGCGGCGAGAACGTGTCGTCGATCGAGGTCGAGGACACGATCTTCAGCCATCCCGCCGTGGCCGAGGTGGCGGTGATCGGGGTGCCCGACGAGAAGTGGGGCGAGACGATCAAGGCCCTCGTCGTGCTCGCTCCCGGGGCGCAGGCCGACGAGGCCGAGCTGATCGAGCACTGCAAGTCCCGCCTCGCCCGCTACAAGGCCCCGACCTCGGTCGAGTTCCGGGACACGCTCGCGCGGACCGCGACCGGGAAGCTGCAGAAGTTCAAGCTGCGCGAGGAGTACTGGGTGGGCCGCTCGCGTCAGGTGAACTAGCGCCTCAGGGGCGCCGCCGCATGAGGTCGATCGCGGTCATGTCGCGGCGGGAGAGCTCGAAGTCGGTGGCCCCGAGGTTCTCGGCCAGGCGCGCCGGGTCCGCCGACTTCGGGAACACGACGAGCCCGCGCTGCAGGTGCCAGCGCAGGATCACCTGCGCCGGGGTGCGGCCGACGCGCGCGGCGACCCGCCTCGCCGTCGGGTGCGACGTCAGGCGCCCCTCGCGCAACGGCCCCCACGACTCCGTCGTGATGCCCCGTCGCCGGTGGTAGCGCTGCCTGCCCTGGTGCGGGGTGCGTGGGTTGACCCGGATCTGGTTGACGGCGGGGACGAGTCCGGTGCGGTGGGCCAGCCGCTCGATCCCCCGCCGACCGAAGTTCGACAGCCCGACCGAGCGCACCCGCCCCTCGGCCTGCAGCGCCTCGAACGCGCGCCAGGTCTCGAGGTCGTGCTCGCCCGGGCGGTGGATCAGGAAGAGGTCCACGTACTCGGTTCCCAGCCGGCGCAGGCTCTCGTCCAGCGCCCGGCACGCGGCATCGTAGCCGTGTGAGCCGTCGTCGAGCTTCGTCGTGATCCAGACGTCCTCGCGCGCGACGCCGGCGTCGCGCAGCCCCTGCCCGACGCCCGCCTCGTTGCCGTAGCCCTGCGCGGTGTCGACGTGGCGGTAGCCCAGTTCGAGGGCGGTCCGGACGAGGTTCGCGGTCTCCTCCGGCGGCACGTGGTACACGCCGAGCCCGAACTGCGGGATCGCGTGGCCGTCGTTCAGTGTCACTCGCGGCATGTCATCCATCAGAATCCGATGATGACCGATCTCGACGTGGCCGTGATCGGCGCCGGGTTCGCCGGGCTCGCCGCCCTGCACCTGCTGCGCGAGCGGGGCCTGCGGGTGCGGGCCTACGACGAGGCCGGCAACGTCGGCGGCACGTGGTGGTGGCACGCCTACCCGGGCTCGCACCTCGACACCGACGGCTCGCTCTACCAGTACGGGTTCTCCGAGCAGCTCTACCGCGACTGGGGGTGGAGCGAGCGGTACCCGGCCGGCTACGAGGTCCAGCGGTGGCTGCGCTTCGTCGCCGACCGGCTGGATCTGCGTCGCGACATCTCGCTGTCGACGCGGATCGTGTCGGCCCGTCACGACGGTCTCTGGACGCTGGTGACCGATCGGGGCGGGACGGTGCGCGCCCGGTCGCTGGTCGCGTGCACCGGGCGGCTGCCGGTGGAGGGGGATCTCGATGTCGGCGGGTTCGGTGGCCTGGTGGTGCGCACCGCGGCGTGGCCGGAGGACGGGCACGACCTGTCCGGGCGGCGGGTGGGGATCGTCGGCACGACGACGGCGACGGTGCAGCTCGCGCCGTGGATCGCGGATGCGGTGGCGGAGCTGACGGTGGTGTCGGACGGCCCGCGCGACGTCGTCCGGCGTCGCAACCCGGTGTACGGCTGGCAGGAGCGCGACGCCTACCGGGCGCGCTTCGCCGAGCTCCGGGATCGGGCGCCCGGGGCGGTGGCGGCGGACCGCGAGGCGATGCGGGCGCGCGTCGACGATCCCGCGGTGGCGAAGCTGCTGATCCCCGACGGCGAGGCGGGTCGGGTGGCGCTCGACGACGGCTGGCTCGAGCTCTTCGCCCGGGACGGCGTGGCGCTGGTGCCGCGATCCGACGTCGCGCGGGTGGGGCCGACGGGGCTGGAGCTGGTCGACGGCACCGTCGTCGGGCTGGACGTGCTCGTGGTCCCCGACGAGTTCGACGCCGGCCCGCCCGCAGTGTGGGGGATCGACGGCGTGACCGCGGACGCGCCGGGGCTGCACACCGTGCTGGCTCCGCCGGGCGGGGGCACGGTGTCGTTCGAGCTGATGCGGCGGGTCGAGGCGATCGTGGCGGAGGTGGCCCCGGGATGACGTTCGAGCTGCGGGCGATCGGGCACGTCGAGTCGGCGCTGACCGACCGGGACGGCGCCCCCAAGCAGGCCGACGAGGGCGCGCCCGACGCCTGGCTGGTCCTCGACCCCGCGCTCGCCGACGCCTGCGCCGACCTCGCGGCGGGCGACGAGCTCGTCGTGATCACCTGGCTGCACGAGGCCGACCGGTCGGTGCTCGTCGTGCGCCCGCGCAGCGACCCCGCCCGGCCGCCGACCGGGGTGTTCAGCACCCGCTCGCCCGCCCGCCCCAACCCGCTCGGGCTGCACACCGTGCGGGTGCTCGCCGTCGAGGGCACCCGCATCCACGTCGACGCGCTCGAGGCGGTCGACGGCACCCCCGTCGTCGATCTCAAGCCGACCCTGACGTCCCGGCGGTAGGTGCGCCTCCGTCGCTCGTGAGCACTAATTGATGCTATGACGTCAATTAGTGCTCACGAGCGCGGAGCGCACCTAGGTTGGAGGGCATGCAGGTGTCGACGCTGACCCGGTACCCCGTGAAGTCGATGCTCGGCCAGCAGGTCGACGAGGCGGTCGTCGGGCCGACCGGGCTCGAACGGGACCGGTGGCGGGCGCTCATGGACCCGACGACGGGGTACGTCTGCACCGCCAAGCACCCGCGGCTGTGGCGCCGGCTGCTGAAGTACCGCGCGGCCGCCGAGGACGCCCGGGTCACGGTCACGACACCGGCCGGCGAGACCCTCGACGCCGACGACCCCCGCCTCGTCGAGACCCTGTCCGCCGACCTCGGCCGGGCCGTCGAGATCCGGGCACAGCGCCCGCCGTCGTCGTCGGTGGAACGTCCCGACCCGGAGGCGGTGCTCGCCCAGGGCGTCGAGGCCGAGGTCGAAGCGCCCACGCTGGAGATCTCGCAGGGCACCGCGGGCGACACCTTCGTCGACCACTCGCCGGTCCACCTGATCACGACGGCGACGCTGGACCACCTCGGCGTCGAGGCGTTGCGCTACCGCCCGAACCTGGTGATCGCCGCGGACGTCGAACCCTTCGCCGAGAACGACTGGCTCGGGTGCGAGCTGACGGTCGGCGAAGTCGTGCTGCGACTGACCCTGCCGACACCACGGTGCTCGGTGCCGACGCTCGAGCACGGCGACCTGCCGCGCAACCCCGAAGCGCTGCGGCCACTGCTGACCGGCAACCGCGTCGAGGTGCCCGGCTTCGGCGTGCTGCCCTGCGCGGGCGCCTACGCCGAGGTGGTGCGCCCCGGCACCGTCCACCGGGGCGACCAGGTGTTCGTCACGACTCCGTCGTGACCTGTGCGTGCGTTTCCGTGCCGGAGCACGGAAACGCACGCACGAGGGCTACGCCCGAACGTCGTACCGGTCCAGGTTCATGACCTTGTCCCAGGCGGCCACGAAGTCCCGGACGAACTTCTCGGCCGACCCGTTCTCGGCGTAGATCTCCGAGACCGCGCGCAGCTCGGAGTTCGAGCCGAACACGAGGTCGTTGCGGGTGCCGGTCCAGCGCACGGCGCCGGAGGCGTCCCTGCCCTCGAACGCGTCGGAGTCGTCGCCCACCTGCGACCACGTGGTGCCCATGTCGAGCAGGTTCACGAAGAAGTCGTTCGTGAGCTGCCCGGGCCGGTCGGTCAGCACACCGGCGGTCGAACCACCGGAGTTCGCGCCGAGCACGCGGAGCCCGCCGACGAGCACCGTCATCTGCGGCGCGGTCAGGGTGAGCAGGTTCGCGCGGTCGACCAGCCGGTACTCGGCGGGCAGGCGGTGACCCTTGCCGCCGTAGTTGCGGAATCCGTCGGAGGTCGGCTCCAGGTAGGAGAACGAGTCCGCGTCGGTCCACTCGGCCGTGGCGTCGGTACGGCCCGGAGTGAAGGGCACCTCGATCGGGTGCCCGGCGTCGGCGGCCGCCTTCTCGATCGCGGCACCACCGCCCAGGACGATGAGGTCGGCCAGCGAGACCTGCGTCCCGGAGGCGTTGAAGTCGCGCTGCACGCCCTCGAGCGCCGACAGCACGCGCTGCAGCTCCTGCGGGTCGTTGACCTCCCAGTTCACCTGCGGCTCGAGGCGGATGCGCGCGCCGTTGGCGCCACCCCTCTTGTCGCCGCCGCGGAACGTCGAGGCCGACGCCCACGCCGCCTTGACCAGCGCCGACACCGGCAGTCCGGTGCCGAGGATCGCCTTCTCGAGCTCCTCGATCTCGTCGTGCGTGACCAGCGGCCCCTCGTGCGCGGGCACCGGGTCCTGCCAGATCAGGGTCTCCTGGGGCACCCACGGGCCGATGTACCGCTGGATCGGGCCCATGTCGCGGTGGGTCAGCTTGTACCAGGCCCGCGCGAAGGCGTCCGCGAACTCGGCGGGGTTCTCGTGGAAGCGGCGCGAGATCGGCTCGTAGATCGGGTCGACCTTGAGCGAGACGTCCGTGACCAGCATCGTGGGCTGCCGGTTGAGCTCACCGGTCTCCGGGTCCGGCACCGTGTTCGCGCCGCCGCCGTTCACCGGCCGGTACTGCCACGCGCCGGCCGGCGACTGGTGGAGCTCCCACTCGTAGCCGAACAGGTTGTCGAAGTAGGCGTTGCTCCACTGCGCGGGCGTGGACGTCCAGGTGACCTCGAGGCCCGAGGTGATGGCGTCCCGGCCCTTGCCCTTCCCGAAGCTCTGCTTCCAGCCGAGGCCCATCTGCTCGATGGACGCGCCCTCGGGCTCGGGGCCGACGTTGTTGTCCACGTCGGGGTTGGCCGCGCCGTGGGTCTTGCCGAAGGTGTGGCCACCCGCGATGAGCGCGACGGTCTCCTCGTCGTTCATCGCCATCCGGCCGAAGGTCTCGCGGATGTCGCGCGCCGCGGCCAGCGGGTCGGGGTTCCCGTCCGGACCCTCCGGGTTGACGTAGATGAGGCCCATCTGCGAGGCGCCCAGCGGCTTCTCCAGCTGGCGGTCACCGGTGTAGCGCCCCTCGCCGCCGAGCCACTCGGTCTCCGGGCCCCAGTAGGTGTCGTTGTCGGGCTCGAACACGTCGGGCCGGCCGCCGGCGAAGCCGAAGGTCGTGAAGCCCATCGTCTCGAGCGCCCGGTTCCCGGCGAGGATCAGCAGGTCGGCCCAGGAGACCGACGTGCCGTACTTCTGCTTGACCGGCCAGAGCAGGCGACGGGCCTTGTCGAGGTTGCCGTTGTCCGGCCAGCTGTTCAGCGGCGCGAAGCGCTGCATGCCCATGCCCGCCCCGCCGCGACCGTCGTCCAGGCGGTAGGTGCCCGCCGAGTGCCAGGCCAGCCGGATCATGAGGCCGCCGTAGTGGCCGAAGTCGGCGGGCCACCAGTCCTGCGAGGTCGTGAGGACGGCATCGACGTCGGCCGCGAGGGCGTCGTGGTCGACGGCCGCGAAGGCCTTCGGGTAGTCGAAGTCGGGGTCCATCGGGTTGGACGCCGCGGTGTGCGTGCGCAGCACCTTCAGATTGAGCTGGTGAGGCCACCAGTCGATGTTGCCGCCACCCTCGACCGGATACGCGAGGCGGCCGGCGCCGACGGGGCAACCGCCGGCCTGCTCGGTGTTCATCTCCGACTCGACGGTGGTGTGGTCTTCAGCCACGAGGGTTCCCTCCGGATGGTTGAGAGGTGGTGGAACAGCGGGGACACGAGCCCCAGAACACGACCTCGGCCTCGTCGACGACGAAGCCGTGGTCGACCGAGGCGGTGAGGCACGGCGCGAAGCCGACGACGCAGTCGACGTCGGCGATCTCGCCACAGGACCGGCACACGACGTGGTGATGGTTGTCCCCGACCCGCGCCTCGTAGCGCGCCGCGGAGCCGGTGGGCTCGATGCGCCGCAGCAGACCCGCCCCGGTGAGGGCCCGCAGGACGTCGTAGACGGCCTGGTGGGACACCGCTCCGAGGTCGGCCCGGACGAGACCGATGATCGCGTCCGTGTCGAGATGCGGGTGGTCGTGCACCGCCGACAGCACCGCGAGACGGGGACGCGTCACGCGCAGACCGGCCTCGCGCAGTTGGCGCTCGCGCTCGGTCGTCGTCGGCACGCGGGGCAGTCTGGACCAGTTTCTGGAGTCAATCAAGAATCCGGCGCCATCGGCAGATGACGCACCGGTGACGGCTTCGGGCTGCGTCCTACGACGACGGCGGCCGTGACCCCGTGATGCTGCTGTGGATCCCCGTCGGGCGCCGGGAGGACGAGGTACCCGCGATCACCGTCGAGAAGTCGTAGCCGCTCTCCGCGTGCTCGGCCTCGTCGACGCCCTCGGTCTCGACCTCGGCGTCCACCCGCAGCCCGATCGTCCGCGAGATCACCCAGGCGATGATCCCCGTGACGACGAACGAGTACGCCAGCACCGCGACGACGGCGACGGCCTGGCGCCCGAGCTGGCCGAGCCCGCCGCCGTAGAGCAGCCCGTCGGCGCCGGCCGGGTTGGTCGCGACCGAGGCCAGCAGGCCGATCAGCAGCATCCCGACGAGGCCGCCGATGCCGTGGACCGCAACGACGTCGAGGGAGTCGTCGAACCCGAAGCGGAACTTCAGGCGAACCGCGCAGGCACAGATCGCGCCGGCCGCGAGCCCGATCACCAGCGCCCCGAGCGGCTCCACGTAGGCGCACGCCGGGGTGATCCCGACGAGGCCCGCGACCGCACCCGAGGCCGCCCCGAGCGACGTCGGCTTGCCGTCCCGGATCTGCTCGACGACCAGCCACGACAGCACGGCCGCCGCGCCGGCGGTCATCGTCGACACCAACGCCGTCCCGGCGACCGCGGTCGCACCGAGCGCCGAGCCCGCGTTGAACCCGAACCACCCGAACCACAGCAGCCCGGCGCCGAGGAGCACCGAGGGCAGGTTGTGCGGCCGGACCGGGTCGCGCGGCCAGCCGCGCCGCTTCCCGACGACGAGAGCGAGCGCCAGGGCCGACGCGCCGGAGCTGATCTCGACGGCGGTGCCGCCCGCGAAGTCGAGCGCGTGCAGGCGGTTGGCGATCCAGCCCCCGACCGAGCCGGGCCCGGTGGCCCCGTCGAGCGCGAAGACCCAGTGCGCCTCGGGGATGTAGACCACGGTCGCCCAGACCGCCACGAACAGCACCCAGGGCCAGAAGCGGATCCGCTCGGCGACGGCCCCGGCGAGCAGCGCGACGGTGATGATCGCGAACATCAGTTCGAACATCGCGAAGACGCCGGCCGGGATCGCGGCCGACCCGCTCCCGACGACGGCGGTGTCCAGGTGGCGCATCCCGACGTCGCCGAACCCGCCGATCAGCCCGCCCCACGCGTCGGAGCCGAAGGCGAGCGAGTAGCCGTAGACCACCCAGATCACGCCGACGACGGCGAGGCAGACGAAGCTCGTCATCATCACGTTGAGGACGGCCTTCGTGCGGACCATGCCGCCGTAGAACAGCGCCAGACCCGGGGTCATCAGCATGACCAGCGCCGTACTCGCCAGCACCCACGCGGTACTGCCCGAATCGATCACACCGAGCCCCTCCGAGGGCGGTCACGGACGGCGCAGTGTGACACGGAGATGACACGGACGTCTCCGGAGTGTGACGAGAGCCGGGCCGTTCCGCTGTGCGGTCCGAGGCCGCCGGGATGCTGGTCTCTGCGTGGAAGTCGTGTGACGATCGCCACGACCCGCTGTGAACCGAGTTCATCCGACGTCGCCGTCGGCCCCCGGGAGGATGTCCATGAAGACCAAGGCCGCGGTGGTCTACGAGACCGGCAAGCCGATCGAGATCGTCGAGCTCGACCTCGACGGTCCCCGGGACGGCGAGGTCCTGATCCGCTACACCCACGCGGGTCTGTGCCACTCGGACATCCACATCGCCAACGGCGACCTCGAGGCGCGGCTGCCGATGGTCCTGGGCCACGAGGGCGCCGGGATCATCGAGGAGGTCGGTCCCGGCGTCACGCGGGTCGCGCCGGGCGACCACGTCGTCTGCTCGTTCATCCCGAACTGCGGGGTCTGCCGCTGGTGCGCCACCGGGCAGCAGGCCATCTGCGACATGGGCGCGACGATCCTCGAGGGCTACCTACCGGGCGAGCGCTTCCCCTTCACCGGGCCCGGTCCGGAGAAGAACTACGGCGCCATGTGCATGATCGGCACGTTCAGCCAGTGGGCGACGATCAGCCAGACCTCGGTGATCAAGGTCGACGACGACCTGCCGCTGGAGAAGGCCGTGCTGGTCGGCTGCGGCGTGCCGACCGGGTGGGGCTCCGCGGTCAACGCGGCCGACGTCCAGCCGGGCGAGACGGTGATCGTCTCCGGCGTCGGCGGCATCGGCATCAACGCGGTGCAGGGCGCCCGCTACGCCGGTGCGAAGAACCTCATCGCGGTCGATCCGCTGGAGAACAAGCGCGAGAAGGCCATGGAGCTCGGGGCCACCCACGCCGTCGGGTCCATCGAGGAGGCCGCCGACCTCGCGCGGGCGATGACCAACGGCAACGGCGCCGACAAGGCGGTCGTGACGGCGGGCCTGGTCACCGAGGACATCATCACCGGCGCGTTCGACGCGATCGGCAAGGGCGGCACCGTCGTGCTGACCGGGCTGAACAAGCTCACCGAGCAGAACATCCACATCCCCGGCGCGATCATGACGCTGTTCAAGAAGACGCTGAAGGGCACGCTGTTCGGCGACTGCAACCCGACCACCGACATCCCGAAGATCCTCGGGCTGTACCAGAGCGGGGACATCAAGCTCGACGAGCTGATCACGAGGACGTACACGCTCGAGCAGGTCAACGAGGGCTACCGGGATCTCGAAGAAGGCAAGAACGTCCGCGGCGTCATGATCCACGAGCACTGAGAGCGTGGTCGACACCATCGATGCGGTCGGGCGCGACCGGGAGACCGAACTGCTCCTGGCCGCGCTCGACGGCGGCACCCACATCGTCCTGGAGGGCCCGCCCGGCACCGGCAAGAGCACCCTGCTCCGCGCCGTCGCCCACTCCCGCTCGGTGGGCTTCCACTTCGTCGAGGGCAACGCCGAGCTCACCCCGGCGCGCCTGGTCGGGCACTTCGACCCCGCGCGGGTGCTCGCCGACGGCTACGTCGAGGAGATCTTCGTCGACGGCCCGCTGGTGTCGGCGCTGCGCGAGGGCGGGCTGCTGTACATCGAGGAGCTCAACCGCGTCCCCGAGGAGACGCTCAACGTCCTCATCACGGTGATGAGCGAGGGCGAGCTGCACGTCCCGCGCCTGGGGCGGGTCCCGGCGGAGCCCGGGTTCCGGATGGTCGCGGCGATGAACCCGTACGACGCCGTCGGCACCGCGCGGATCTCCGCGGCGCTGCACGACCGCACCTGCCGGATCGCCATGGGCTACCAGAGCGCGGCCGACGAGGAGACCATCGTCGAGCGGCGGGCCCCGGTGACCCCCGACGGCTGGCGGGGCCGGGCCGTCGAGCTCGTCCGGCGCACGCGGGAGCACGACGACGTCCGGACCGGCTCGTCGGTGCGCGGCGCGATCGACCTCGCCCGGATCGCGGTGTCGCTCGGCGCGGCGCGCGATCGGCCGGTGGACGACTGGCACGTCGGGCTGGATGCGGCGACGGTCTCGCTGTCGGGTCGTATCAAGGTGATCGAGTCGAGCCGGCGCACTCCGGAGCAGGTGGTGCGCGAGCTCTACGAGGCGGTGTTCGGGCCAGAGCCCTCCTCCGACGACGACGGGTCCGGGGACGGTGATGCGTCGGGGGGAGCCAGAGCCCGCCCGGCGCGGGCGGCGCAGGGGTAGACCGGCGGTCGCGGCAGAAAGCACCCCCGACGACGTCGCGCTCGGATCTGTCGCGTCGGCACTCCGACTTCGAGGACGTCTCCCCCGCCGTCGGGCAGCTCGACGTCGAGGCGTTCGACGACGCCATGTCGGCCGACCCCGGACAGGCGCTCGAGATGCTCGTCGACATCACCCGCGCGACCGACGAGACGCTGCGCGAGAAGGCGCGACGGCTCGCCGGGACGATCCTGCTGGAGCGCTCCCGGGTCGGGGCCGCCCAGGCACGCGGGACGTCGCGGCTGCGGCTGCGACCCGCCGACCGCGGCGGGGATCTCGACGTCGACGCGTCGATGGAGGCGCTCGTCGAGGCTCACGGCGCCGGGCTCGTCCCGCACCTGGAGGACCTGCAGGCCGTGGACTGGGCCCAGCCGGGGATCGCGCTGTGCCTGCTCGTGGACACGTCGGGCTCGATGACCGGCGGCCGGCTCGCGGCGGCGGCGCTGACCGCGGCGGCGTGCTCGTGGCGCGCGCCGGAGGAGTTCTCGGTGGTGTCGTTCGAGCGCACGGCGACGGTGCGGCGCGGGCTGCACCAGCCGCAGCCGCCGGAGCTGCTGGTCGATCAGCTGCTCGGGCTGCGGGGGCACGGCGTGACGGGGCTGTCGGCGGCGATGCGCGCGGCGGCGGACCAGCTGGTGGCGGCGCGGTCGTCACGACGGATCACGGTGCTGCTCTCCGACTGCCGCGCCACGGACGACCAGGACCCGGTGGGGCCCGCGTCGGTGCTCGACGAGCTGCTCATCCTCGCCCCGGCCGACGATGCCGACGACGCGTACGCACTGGCGGCCGCGACAGGTGCGCGGGTCGAGACGATGGCCTCCGCGGCCGATGCACCGTCAGCGCTGGGTCGGCTGCTGGACCCGTAGGTGCGCTGGCGCGCTTGTGAGCACAAATTGAGGCTCTGGCGTCAATTACTGCTCACGAGCGCGAAGCGCACCTACGCGGCCTGGGCCCCCACCGAGGCGAGGAAGTCGGCCATCGCGTCGACCGAGCGGAAGTGGTCGACGTCGAAGTCGTCGAGCGGGAGCTGCACGCCGAAGGTCTCCTCGAGCGCGACGATCAGCGTCACCAGCGCCAGCGAGTCGATGAGACCGGCCTCGAGCAGGTCGGTGGACGTGGTGGGCACGTCGATCCCGGCGCGCTCGCTGACCACGTCCGCGACCTGCGCGGACAGCCCGTGGCCGGTGTCGGTCTCCATCACGTGCCTTCCTTCGGTGCGGGCCGGAACCGCTCGCGCAGGGCCGGCCGGTCGATCTTGCCGTTGACGTTCTTGGGGAGGCCGTCGAGGGCTTCCCACCTCGCGGGGAGCATGTACCGCGGGATCAGTGCGGTGACCTGCTTGCGCAGCTCGGCGACCGGGAGCTCGGTGCCCTCGACGACGGAGTAGGCGCAGCAGATCGTGGTGCCCTCGAAGCCGCCGGTGTCCACGCCGACGACGGCGCACTCGCGCACGCCGGGCACCGTGTTCACCGCGGACTCGACCTCACCGAGCTCGATGCGGTAGCCGCGGCTCTTGATCTGGGAGTCGGTGCGGCCGAGGAAGTGCACGACGCCGTCGTCGTCCGCGCGGGCGAGGTCCCCGGTCTTGTAGATGCGCTCGCCGTCCGGTCCGGCGACGAACGCGGCGTCGGTCTTCTCCTGGTCGCGCCAGTAGCCAGGGGAGAGCCCGACGCCCCCGATGTACAGCTCGCCGATCCCGCCCACCGGGGCCGGAACGCCGTCGTCGAGGACCAGCAACGACTCGCCGTCGCACGGCACCCCGATCGGGACCGGGACCGACTCGTCGGCGGGCACCGCGGGCACGTCGTAGTACGACGAGGCGATGGTCGCCTCGGTCGGCCCGTAGAGGTTGGTGAACCGCGCGTGCGGCAGGCGGCGCATCCAGTGCGCGAGCACCGGGGTCGGCAGCACCTCGCCGCACCACAGCAGCCGCTCCAGCGCCGGGAAGTCGTTCTCGGCGACGGCGTCGAACCGCGCGAGGTAGGTCAGCACCGAGGGCACCGAGAACCACTGCGTGAGCTCGTGGTCGCGGATGAAGGCCGCGGTTCGCCGGGCGTCGAGACCCAGCGACGCGGGCACCAGGTGCAGCTGCGCGCCCGCGGCGAGGGTCGCGTAGATGTCGAACGTCGACAGGTCGAAGTGCAGCGGCGGGTGCCCGGAGACACGGTCGGACGCCTTGGTCCCGAAGTGCCGGATCGCCCAGTCCACGAACGCGAGCACGTTCTCGTGGGTGATCATCACGCCCTTGGGCACCCCGGTGGACCCCGAGGTGAAGAGCAGGTGCGCGAGGTCCGGGCTCGACGTCGCCGGCGCCTCGGCCGGCAGCGAGGCCAGGTCGGCCCGGGCGAACGCGGAGGCGAACCGCTCGCCGGACAGCGGCTCGCCCAGCGCGCCGACGGTGAGGTCGAGTCCCTCCCCGGCCAGGCCGTCGACGAGCCCGGTGGCGGTGTCGTCGGCGAGCAGCACCGTCGGCTCCGCGGCCCGGACGATGCGGGCGGCGCGGGCCGCGGGGCTCGCGCTGTCGACCGGGACGTAGGCGCCGCCGGCGCGCAGGACGCCGAGCAGCGCGGCGATCGTCGCGGGGGTCTTCGCGGCGAGCACGCCGACCCGGTCGCCCGGCTTCACGCCGCGGTCGACGAGGGCGTGGGCGAGCCGGTTGCTCGCCGCCTCCAGCTCGCCGTAGGTCATCGTCTCGTCGCCTCCGACGAGCGCCGTCGCCTCGGGGTCACGCTCGACGGACTGCGTGACGAGGTCCTGCAGCCGCTCGGTCACGCGGCGACCCCGGCCCGGCGGAAGACCTCGCCGATGTGCTCGAGCTCCTCGAGCGAGGGCGGGATGTCGAGCACGAACACCCGGGTGCCCTGGGCGAGGTAGTGCGTGATCGCCGCGGCGACGCGGTCGTACGAGCCGACCAGGTACGGGCAGAACGTCTGGTAGTTCTGGAACGGTCCGAGCCAGAACGGGTCGGGCTCGCCGTCGTCGGTGACCTCCTGCGTCTGCGCCGCCGCCGAGAGCTGCTGGTGCCACTGCGAGTCCGACGCCTTCATCGCCATCGAGTGCGCGATCTGGCCCTTGCGGTCGGTCGGGAAGCGCTCCTCGGCGACCTTCCAGGCCTCCGCGGTGTCCTCGCGCGCCACGACGCCGACCCGCACCCCGCCACCGGTCGGCGCGTCGGCGGTCTCCGCGCCGAGCGGCTCCGGGTAGCGGATCGGGACGGCGCCGATGTCGGCCGCGGCGGCGCGCCCGGCCGGCGACGAGCCCGAGATCAGCACCTCGGGCATGAGGTCGGCGGGCAGCGTCGGGGCCAGCTTGAGGTTGTGCACCTGGTGCCAGCGGCCCTCACGGGTGACCGTCTCACCGCGCAGCAGCCCCATGAGGATCTGGCTGTACTCGGTGGTGCGGGCGTAGCGGTCGTCGTGCTCGGTGGGGTCGCCGAGCGCGAGCAGGTCGTTGCGGAAGCCGCCGGCGAGCATGTTCAGGTGCACCGAGCGACCGTGCAGGTAGGCCAGCGAGGACACCATCGACGCCGCGGTGAACGGGTGCATGTACACCGGCTGCACGGCGACGAGCGGGGCGAGCCGCTCGGTCGCGGTGATCACCTGCTGCGACACCAGCCACGGGTCGGCGATGCCGTTGTCGGTGTAGACCAGCATCCCGGTGCACCCGGCCGCCTCGCTCCACCGTGCGGTGTCGGCCACCGCCCGGGCGTACTCGCCGGCCGGGACGTCCTTGGACTGCGGGCAGGTCGAGTAGATCTGGACTGCCGTCACGAGGTAGAGCCCTCCGACCGGGTCGAGCTCTGCTGCGCTGCGTCTCCCTCCACCACGAACCCTTCGATGTAGAGACGGTCCAGCGCGATCCGCGAGAACGTGTCGACCGCGGTGGCCGGATCCATGATCAGCGGCTGGCCCTTGACGTTGAACGAGGTGTTGACGACGCAGCCCGTGCCGGTCCGCTCGCGGACCTGGTCGAGCAGCGTCGCGAACGTCGCGTTCAGCTCCGGGGTGACGGTCTGGATCCGCGCCGAGTCGTCCTCGTGGACGATCCCGGACAGCATCGCCTTCGCCTCGGGGCGCACCGCCGCCGTGCAGAGCATGTACTGGTCCGCGTCGAAGCCGCGGGTGACGAACAGCCGGTCGCGGTCGTCGACGTGCACCGCGGGGGCGAACGGCCGGAACGCCTCGCGGAACTTCACCGCCGAGTTGATGCGGTCCTTGATGTGGTCGCCGTCGGGGCGGGCGAGGATCGAGCGGTTCCCGAGCGCCCGCGGCCCGAACTCCATCCGGCCGTGGAACACCGCGATGATCCGGTCGGCGGCGATGTCCTCCGCCGCGGCGGCCAGGTACTCCTCGCCCGTGCCGACCTCGCGCCAGCGCAGGCCGGGGCGCGCCTCGAGGACCGCCCGGATCTCCTCGCGGGAGTACCGCGGCCCGAGGTAGGGGTCGAACGGCCCGGACACCGTGAACGACTGGCCGTCCTCGGCGGCCGCCGCCCAGGCCGCGCCGGGCGCCGTCCCGTCGTCACCGGAGGCCGGCTGCACGAACATCCGCTCGACGCCGGGCAGGTCGGCGATCGACTGGTTGGACTTGCAGTTGAGGAACGTGCCGCCTGCCAGGCACAACGAGGTCTCGCCGGTCTTCTCCAGCCAGTGCCCGACCAGCGCGACCAGCAGCTCGGTCAGGCACTCCTGCATGGCGGCCGCGAAGTCGGCCTCGTCGCGCTGGATCGACCCGTCGGGGGGCTTCGGGGTGAAGGTCTGCTCCTCGAGCAGCGCCCGCGCGTTCGGGTAGCCGTCCTCGGCGTCGGCGAGCGCGCCGGTCGGCCAGTCGATCACGACCGAGCCACGGTCGGCGTCGAACCGGGTCAGCTTGCGGAAGACCTCGCGGAAGCGCTCCGGGTCGCCGTAGGGCGCGAGGCCCATGACCTTGTACTCGTCGTTGTTGAACTGGAACCCGAGGAATCGCGTCCCGATCGAGTAGAGGATCCCCAACGACGCCGCGATGGGCTGCGAGTGCAGTTTCTCCAGCTCCGAGCGCGGCTCTCCCCCGTCGCTCCGCTCGCCCTGGACGAACCGGTAGATCGACAACGAGTCGACCTCACCCATCCCGTCGGAGACGACGGCGAGCCCGCGGGAGAACCCGCTGGGCACGACCGCCGAGAGCGCGTGCGCCCGGTGGTGCTCGACCGGCCGCAGCCGCTCGGCGAGCACCGGCCAGCCGGCCTCGGTCAGCCCGTCGCGGACGGTCTGCGAGGTCAGGACCTCGTCGAAGTACTCCCGGGAGAGCACGAACGCCCGTTTGTGACGGTCGTAGTCGAATCCGTGGGCGACGACGTCGACGTCCTCGGGCCGCACACCCGCCTCGTCGAGGCAGTAGCGGATCGCATTCCGCGGGAGCGCGCCGGTGCCCTTGTCACCGTCGAACCGCTCCTCGGAGGCGGCCGCGACCAGGGTTCCGTCGACCAGGATCGCCGCCGCGCTGTCCAGACCCTGACAGATCCGCGCGTCCAGCGGATCGATGTCCGGCCGGGTCTCGTGAAGTCGCCGTTGTGAATTCGGGAGACCACTGAGTCCCAGAACGATCATCGATTGCGCCCCTTCAGCCGAATGCCCGTCCCCCTCACTATGACGCGCGAACACGTCCGGGGTTCGCCCGGGGGTGACGAGCGGGATCGGACACCAGGGTATAAACCCCCGGCGGTCCGAACTCAGATGGTGTCGGCCCGTTGGACGGCGCCGGGGAACGAATGACCTAGCACGTGAACGAACGCGCGCTGGTACGCGTCCACCATCGCGGCGTCGGTGTAGAGCGCGAGCGCCCGCTCCCGGCCCACCGCCCCGAGGCGTGCCAGGCCCTCGCGGTCGTCGAGCACCCCGCGCAGCGCCTCGGTCCAGGCCGGCACGCTGACCGGGTCGACGACGACGCCCGCCCGGCCGTGGTCGAGCATCTCCGGCACCGAGCCGCTGGTCGAGGCCATCACCGGCATGCCGCGGGTCATCGCCTCGACCATGACCAGCGGGAACGCCTCGAAGCCGCTCGGCACGCAGAGCACGTCGGTCTCGGCGAACGCGTGGTCCGGGCCCGGCGAGACGCCGCGCCAGTGGACCTGTCCGCGCAGGTAGGCGGGGGTCTGGGCCTCCATCGCGACGCGGTCGGGACCGTCGCCGAAGATGTCGAGGGTCCACTCGTCCGGGCGGGCCAGCGCGTCGAGGGCCCGGATGAGCAGCGTGGTGTTCTTGTACTCCTTGAGCCGGGTGAGCATGCAGAAGCGCACCGGGCCCGTCTTCTCACGTGCGGGCAGCGGCTCGCCCGGGGTCAGCCCGTTCGGCGCGACCATCACGGTGTCGGTGAGCTGCTGGAAGCGGGTCAGGTCGGTGTGGTGCTGCCGGGAGAGCACGAGCAGGGCGTCGGCGGTGCGCAGCGCGCGGGCCTGCAGGTCGCCGTAGGTCGGACGCTCCATCTCGGCGGGGTCGTGCGCGGCCGGGATCCAGTAGCGCCGCTGCCCCGCAGCCCGACCGAGGGCCCGCCACGCCGTCGCGAACCCGATCTCGGTCTTCGTCGCGCCGCCGACGACGATCGCCTCCGGGGTGTCGGCGACGTCCACCACCGGCTGCCACCACGGCTGCATCAGCATGCGCACCCGCGGGTCGAGCTCGGAGATGTACTGGCCGAGGTGCTGCAGGCACACCATCGTCACCGGGTGGCCGCGCTCCACGAGCTGGTTCGCGAGCACCACCCGCTGGCGCTCCGCCCCGCCCGGCTTGAGGCCGTTGGTGACGACGACGACGGCGGGTCGCCCGCCGGCCCGGTCGGCGAGGGCGGTCAGGCGGGCCTGCCGCGGCGCGCGCTTCGAGCGCTGGACGCGCTCGAGCAGGGTCGAGCCGGCCGCGTACAGCGACCCGCGGCCCAGGTTGTGCTCCAGGCCCAGGGCGATCACCTGGGCGGCGCGCAGCAGGTCGTCGCCGCGCACCGAGGCGAGCGGGTCGTCGGACACGGTCCCGCCGCTGGCGTGGCGGACCTGGGGCTCGTCGTCGTCGACCAGCCGCAGCGACCAGCCGGCCTTGCGGGCCGCGGGCTGCCAGGTGGCGTCCTCGCCGTAGACGAAGAACTCCTCGCTGAACGGCCCGAGCGCGTTCCACGCGTCGCGGGAGATGAACAGGCAGCAGCCGGTGAGGTATCCGTCGACCTCGTGCGGCGTCTCGGCGTAGAGGTTGCTCAGCGGGTTGCCGCGCAGGCGCTTGGCGTAGCCGGCCGAGTTGAGCAGGTTCCGCACGACGCCCTGCTCGCGGTGCGCGACGTCCCACGGCTCGTCACGGCCCTCGGGGTCGAGCACCGTCGGGGACACCGCCGCGACACCGGGCTCGGCGAGGGCCGCACGGGCGCGGGTCAGCGGCCCGAGCAGCTCGGCGTCCGGGTTGAGCTGCAGCGCGTCGCAGTCGGGGACCTGCGCCATGAGCTTGTTCATCGCGGCGATGTAGCCGAGGTTGAACTCGGAGAACGTCCACGTGACGTCGGGGCGGGTCTCGGCCAGCTCGCGGACCGCGGGCGAGCCGCTGGAGGCGTTGTCCCACACGTGCACCCGCGCGTCGGGCAGCCACTTCTCGACGCTCGCCAGCGCCCGGTCGAGGAGATCCGCCCGCCGGTACGAGACGATCAGGACCGCCAGCTCACGTGCCGCGCTCGTGCTCACCGGACCGATCGTGGCACGAGCGCCGGGAGCCGCCGTCACCTGGTGTCACTGCCGGGCGCCGTGTGCCACGAGCCACTCGCCGTCGAGGATGCTGCACAGCGACGTCGTGGAGCTCAACAGACCCAGCACGGCGGGGTCGGCCGCGTGCACCAGGGCCCGCGCACCGCGCCGGACGACGACGCCGGGCGCGCCCAGCAGACCCGCCGTCACCGGCGACAACCGTCCCTGGACGGCCGCCGCGCCCTCGTCGTGGGCGGAGCGCACGAGGTGGTCGAGCACCGGCGCGGGGTCGCCGGTGGCGCCGACCTGCACGACCTCGGCCACCCCCGCCGGGGGCAGCAGGTAGAGGAACCACCCGAGCACCCGTCCCGTCGTCCCTCGCACCAGGCGGGCGGTGAGGTGGCCGCGGTCGTTCAACCGGCCCAGCTCGGCGAACACCCAGGTCAGCCAGGCGGGGTCGTAGTCCGGGTGCAGCCGGAGCCGCTTGCCCTGCGCGGCGACCGAGTCGGCGAGCAGCTCCGGGGTGAGGATCTCCGTGCTGCCGGTGGGGTCCGGCGGGGGCGGCGGGCCGAGGCGCCCGAACCGGGCGGCCAGCGCGTCCCACGGTGCACCCGCGAGCCGCGCGCCCCGGCCGAGTGCGGGAGCCCGCCGGCCGGCGAGCGCACCCGCCGTCGCACCCGCCCGCAGGATGCGCCACCACGCCACCGACGACCCGACCATCTCCTGCCCGCCGAGGCCCGCCCAGAGGCCGCGGGAGTCGTCGTTGGCGCGATCGGCGACGGTGAGTTCCTGCGGGCCGGCGAGCAGCTTGCGGTTGAGCAGCACCCCGACCCCGCGCGAGCGCCAGTCCGGGTGCGCGACGAGGTTGCTGCTCACCGCCATCCGCACCGAGCGGCCGTCCAGACGCATCCGCCGGGTGTTGGCGGCGATGAACCCGACGATGCCGCCGTCGGCGTCCTCGTGGACGAGCGAGGGGATCTCCGGGTCGGCCCACGGGTCGTCGACGACCACCCGGGCGAAGTACTCCGCGACCCGCGGGTTCGGCTCGTGCTGCCCCGAGCGCATGACCAGCTCGAACAGTGCGCTGACCTGTGGCAGGTCGGCGCGTTCCAGTGCGCGGATGCCCGTCATCCGGCGGAGGGTAGACCGGTCCCGGATTCTGTCCGTGTGTGCCGGGGCGTCCGGGTGCGGGAGATCGGCGGTACCAGTGGCTGCGGGACGTCTCCCGCTCTTTGGTGATCAGGAGCACTCCACGCACCTGAGCCGGCGCGACAACCTGCCGCCAGTACCCCTCATCGGTGGGTGTGCCGAACAGATATGACCCGCCGGTACTCGCACCGTCGGCCGATGGGCACGGGGCGTGGACGCTCCTACTCTGAGTAGGTGACCCAGCTCGTCGACGACCTGCGCGAGCGGCCGGTGCTCGTGCACGTCGCGCCGGAGCCGGTCCCTACCGGGAGGGGGCGGCCCGGTCTGCTGCGCGGGACGGGCGTCGCGGTGCTCGTCGTCGTGGCCGTCGGTGGCGGGGTGCTGGGCGGTGGCGCGCTCGTCCACGGGCTGCTGGATCTCTCCGGGCCGACCCACGCGGCCGGCCCGCTCTGGTTCGCGCCGCCGCCGTCGTTGCTCGATCTCACCGGGGTCACGCCGGTCCCGGTGGCCGGCGCGCCGATCGTCCCGGTCGACCCGACCCCGCCGGCGAGCGCCGTCGTCGCGGACGGTCGCGGCGGCCCGGGGCCACGGGGCTCCGACGGCGGCGACGGCGGCGGCGGTGCGTCCGGCTCGGGCTCCGGGAACGGCCAGGGCGGGTCGTCCGGTCAGGACTCGTCGGGACAGGGTTCGTCGGGTCAGTCGTACGGGCGGGCTCCGGACGCAGCAGCGGGGGCGACAACGGTGGCGGCGCCGCCAAGAAGAACGGCGACGACGGCGGCAGCGGGCACGGCTCGAGCGGCGGCTCCGGCTCCGGCAGCAACTCCGGATCCGGCAACAGTGGCTCCGGCGGCAGCGGGTCGGGCGGCAGCTCCGGCTCCGGCGGCAGCGGCGGCGGTTCCGGCGGCTCGTCCTACGGCTGACCGAGCACCCGGCAGGACTGAGTGGCGCCGTTCGCTCGTCGGATGACAGCCCTGGGGCCGGACGGAGGCTCACGACCGCGGGAGGACCACCTCGACGCGCGTCCCCTGGCCGGGCGCGGCACGCACCGTCAGCGTCCCGCCCATGTCGGCGATCAGGTCCCCGATCGCGTGCAGCCCGGCATGCCCGTCCCCGGACCGGGCGGCCCGGGCGTGGTCGTCGAACCCGTGCCCGTCGTCGTCGACGACGAGTCGCCAGCGGCCACGCTCGGCGGCCAGGCTCAGGTCGACGTGCTCGGCGCCGCTGTGGCTCACCACGTTGCGCAGCGCCTCCTGGGCCGCCCGGTAGAGCAGGGCGGCCTCGTCGGGCCCGGCACCGCCGACGCCGTCGAGCGAGACCGCGACCCCGATCCCCCGGCGCTGCAGCCCGCCCGCGAGCTCGCGCAGCGCCGGGTCGAGGCCCTCCTCGGTGAGGTCGGGCGGGCAGATGTCGACGAGCAGGGAGCACAGCGCCCCGGCGCTCTCCCGCAGCCGGCTCGCGGCGTCGGCGACGACACCGCGGGCGTCGGGATCGACGGGTCCCTTCATCCGGCTGGCGTCGAGGGCGTAGGTGATGCGGGTGAGCTCTGAGACGACGCCGTCGCGCAACTCCTCCGCGATGCGACGGCGCTCGGCGGTGGAGGCCTCCACGGCGTGGTGCAGCAGGCGGTCGCGCTGTCGCTCGCGGGCCCGCAGCCGGCGGACGAGCATCACCACGAGCGGCACCTGCACCAGCTCGAGCACCACCAGCGCCGCCACCGAGAGCGGCGCGACCGTGCGCCAGGCGTCCCAGCCGGCGTCGGACACCGCGTCGTCACGGAAATCGGTCTCGTAGAGCAGCGGCGTCCCGGAGACCGACCGGATGCCGGTGTAGACCTCCAGCACCTGCCCGAAGGGCGCCTCGGTGGCGTTCTCCGGGCGGCTCGGGTCGCTGATCTCGGTGCCCTGCCCACCGCCGGCGAGAGCGACCCGCTCGCGGTCCTCGAGGTCGAAGGAGCGTCCGACGAGCGCCGGGTCGTCGGAGTAGAGGACCTTCCCGCTCGCGTCCCAGATCATGACGCGGACGAGCGAGCCGGCCAGCACGGAACGGCGCACCGTCGTGTCGAGGGCGGCGAGCGCGGCGGGATCGCCGGCCAGGACGCCGTCGGTGAGCTGCGGCTCGATCGCGCCCTTGGCGGTGACGAACGCGATCTGGGTGACCTGCTGGGTCGCGGCCGCGGTCGCCCGCTCCCGGGCGATCAGCGCGACCGCCAGCGCGAGCCCCACGGTGACCAGCACCCCGGCGGCGATGAACCCCGCGACGAGCCGCACGGCCGAGGTCCGGCCGCGCCGGTCGGACCGGGTGACCCGCGCGCCGACGACCTCCACGGTCGGCGGCGCCGCGGGCTCCTGCAGGTCCCCCGCCGCCATGCGCCGATGTTAGGAGCCCGACGACCCCGCGCCCACTGTTCGCTCCAGGCCGGACCGTCGAGGCGGTCGATCACCCGCGCGGCGAACCGCACCCCGGGCAGAAGTTGCCGTTGCCCATCGGGGTGCCGCAGTGCCGGCACCCCGCGGTGGCCCGCAGCGGACCGCCGCAGTTCCCGCAGTACACGCCGTCGCCGTAGGAGCCGCACCGCCCGCAGCGCCCGGCGATCTCCGGCGCCCGCGGCGGCACGCACTGCACGCAGTAGCCCGCCGCCGGGTTCCAGCACACCTGCTTGCACAGCCACTGCCCGCAGCCCCGGCACTGCACGAACTCGTCAGCGACGTCGTGCGAGGCCTCCTCGAGGCGCTTGTCGTTCGTGGAGCCCCGGGTACTGCTGCGGTTCCAGTTCGCCATCAGGCCGAACTGCTCGATGCGCCCGCCCCACTCCCCGCCCATGAGGCCCCCGGCCAGAGCGGCGATCCGTCCGCCGGTGCCGCTGACCGAGTGCCGGAAGCGGGACCGGAACCCGTTGCCGCAGCGCAGGCAGTGGAACTCGAACTGGTAGCCCTCGTAGGTGCTGACGTCCGAGTGGTTGCTGGTGAAGGGAACGACGGACGTCATCGCGGGCAGGACCTTCCGGCTCAGTGGTGGGGGCCGGACGGATGATCGCGCCGGGGGCGCGGCCGGCGATGCCGTAGCGGCTACTGCATCACCGACCGCGTGCCCACGGTCACGCGCCGCGCTCAGTTCTCGGTGCCCGCCATCCCCGCGTACTCCGGGCCGGCCTGGGCGCGGGTGCCGGGGTCGCTGGACCCGACCCCCTGGATCGCCCGCCACACGGCCTCAGGAGTCAGCGGCATGTCGATGTGCCGCACGCCGAGGTGCGAGACCGCGTCGACGACGGCGTTGTGCACCGCCGGCGTCGAGCCGATCGTCCCGGACTCCCCGATCCCCTTCGCGCCGATCGGGTTGAGGAAGGTCGGCGTCTCGGTGTTCGAGGCCTCGTAGGAGCACAGGTCGGCGGCGCTCGGGATGGTGTACGACGCCAGGTTGCCGGTGGTCGGGTTGCCGTCCTCGTCGAACGTGACCCGCTCGAAGAGCGCCTGCGAGATGCCCTGGGCGATCCCGCCGTGCTGCTGACCGGCGACGAGCAGCGGGTTGAGGATCTTCCCGCAGTCGTCGACGGCGACGTGGCGCTTCGGCATCACCATGCCGGTGTCGAGGTCGACCTCGACGACCGAGATGTGCGACCCGAACGGGAAGCTCGACTGGCCCTGCTTGAAGTCCAGGTCCTCGCGCAGCGCGCGGCCGTTGCCGTCCTCGAGGCCGGTGCCGTCCTCGGAGGCGGCGGCGATCCGGGCCCAGGTCACGGTGTGCCCGGCGACGCCGCGGACCCCGAACCCGTCGTCGGAGTGCTCGATGTCCTCCACCGCCGCCTCGAGCAGGTGGGCGGCGATCTCCCGGGCCCGCGAGACGAGCTCCTGCGAGGCGTTGTGGATCGCGCTGCCGCCGGTCTGCAGCGACCGCGAGCCGAGCGTGCCCGCGCCGCTGCGCACGACCGAGGTGTCGGACTGGACGACCTTGACCTGGGACATCGGCACGCCGAACACCGACGACGCCAGCTGCGCGAACGCGGTCTCGTGACCCTGGCCGTGGGCGCTGGTCCCCGCCATGACGGTGAACGTGCCGTCGGGGTGCGCCTGCGCCGAGCCGTACTCGCCGTCGAGCCCCAGCGGGGCGGTGACCTCGACGTACGAGCCGATGCCGATGCCGAGCGCGACCCGCTCGCCCGCGTCGCGGCGCCGCTTCTGCTCCGCCAGCAGCTCGTCGTACCCGGCGGCGGCCTTGACCGCGTCGAGCGACTTCTCGTGGTCGGCGTTGTCGTACTCGGCGCCGGTCAGCGAGGTCATCGGGTACCGCTCGGGCTGCAGGTAGTTCATGCGCCGCATCTCGAGCGGGTCGACGCCGATCTCGTCGGCGGCCATGTCGATGATGCGCTCGAGCAGCTGGGTCGCCTCGGGGCGTCCGGCGCCGCGGTAGGCGCCGATCGTCGTCGTATTGGTGACGACGGTCTTCCAGGAGAACTCGATCGCCGGGATGTCGTAGACGCCCTGCGCGAGCAGCTGGGTGAGGCTGGGCAGGATCGTGCCGACCGCCGGGTAGGCCCCGCCGTCGCCGATCACCGACGCCCGCAGCCCGACGATCCTGCCGTCGCGCTTCACGCCGAGCTCGACCCACTGGACCTGCGCGCGGCCGTGGACCATCGAGAGCATGTTCTCGGAGCGCGTCTCGTTCCAGCGCACCGGCCGACCGAGCACCAGCGCCGCCTTCGCGGCGATCGTGTACTCCGGGTAGGCGGTGGCCTTGGGGCCGAACCCGCCGCCGACCCGCGGCGCGACGACGCGGACCTGGTCGGCCTCGAGACCGAGGTCGCCGGCGATCGCGTCCCGGGCGCCGTGCGGGGTCTGGGTGGAGAGCCAGAGCGTCAGGCCGCCCTCGGGCGCGCCGGGCTCGATGAGGCAGGCGTTCGGCTCCATCGGCACGCCCGCGAGCTTCTGGTTGTAGAACTTGCCGGTCACGACGACGTCGGCGGTGTCGAAGATCCCGTCGACCTCGCCGGTCCCCGCTCCGGCGACGAGGTTGCTCCCGGTCTCCTCGAACAGCAGCGGGGCGCCGTCGGCGTAGGCCGCCTCGATGTCGGTGACCGCGGGCAGCGGGTCGATGTCGGGGAAGACGGTCTCCGCGGCGTCCAGCGCCTCGCTCGCCGTCTCCCCGATGACGACGGCGACGATGTCACCGACGAAGCGGACCTTGCCCTTCGCCAGGTGCGGGCGGGACATCGCGTCGGGCACGACGCCGGGCAGCCCGGGCCGGTCGGCGACGTCCAGATCGGCGTTGGTGTAGACCGCGACGACGCCCGGCATCCCCTTGGCCTCGTCCACATCGATCTCGCCGAGCGTGCCGTGCGCCATCGGGGAGCGGACGAACACCGCGTGCAGCGAACCCTCGACGGGCAGGTCACCGGTGTAGAGACCGGCCCCGGTGATGAGCTCCTGATCCTCGGTCCGCTTCACCGCGTGACCCAGGATCGAGCCGCCGGTGTGGGTCGTGACGCTCACGCGCGCTCCTCTGTGCCCTCGTCGCGGTCCGGCGCACCGCCCGTGCACGGACCCCTGATATTCGGACACTAGTCATCCGGGTGACAGCGCGCACAGGGTCGTTTCCGCAGGTCAGAAGCGACCTCATCTGCGGGGGGATCGTCGTTAGGGCGCCGCATCTGCGGTGTGCACGAGCAGCGGGACGAGCTGCTCGGCGTCGGAGCGGGAACCGTGCTGCCCGGGCAGGCGCGCCAGGACCGGCTCGCCCTCGGACCGCACGATCGCCGCGTTGCCGCGGGTCGCGGCGACGACGTCGGGCACCCGGGCCCGCACGGCGTCGTCGACCGGGCCGAACCAGCCGTCGCCGGCGGCCTGCTCGCCGGGGAGCACGTCGGCGTCGTCGCCGAGGGTGGCCCGCCAGGCGGCGAGCACGTCGTCGGCGCTGCCGGGGCGGGCGTAGACGAGGCGGGCGCGCGGGTCGCCGCCGACCATCGGCTCGCCGAGGCGCAGGTCGGGGTGGGTGTCGGCGTCGTGGCGGCGGTCGACGGTGACCATCCCGTGGTCCCCGGTGATCGCCAGCAGGGTGCCGGGCGGCAGGTCCTCGGCGAGCAGCGCGACGAGGTGGTCGATCTGGCGCAACTGCCGGCGCCAGGCCAGGGAGCCGGGGCCGCGCAGATGACCGAGCTGGTCGAGATCGGCGTGGTAGGCGTAGACCAGCCCGGGCTCGGCGAGGGCCGTGAGCGTCTCGGCGGCGAGGTCTCCGAGGGCGCCGACACCGCGGTAGGTCGCGCCGCGCAGCGCCGAGCGGGTCAGGCCGGACTCGCGGTAGGCGCGGTCGGAGATGACGGTGCTGCGGACGCCGTGGGCCTTCGCTCGTTCGAACAGGGTGGGTCTCGGCTGGACGGCCTCGGGGGCGAGGCGCTCGCGGAGGTCGATCTTCCCCTCGGTCCAGGTCAGCGCGTCGAGCAGGGTGTCCTCGACCCGGAAGCGGACGCCGAGGGTGCCGTGCGCGCCGGGCGGCAGTCCGGTGCCGAGGCTCGTGACGCTGATGGGGGTGCTCGTCGGGAAGCCCACGGTCAACGGTCCGGCGTCGGCCATCGCGGCGAGGAACGGCGCGTCGGCGGCGTGCTCGGTGAGCAGCTCCCGCCCGAGGCCGTCGACGAGGAACAGGACGGCGGAGCGAGCCGGGGGCAGGCTGATCGCGGGCGGCCCGTCGAGCTCGGTTCCCAGCGAGGCGAGCAGGGCGGGCAGCGCCCCGGCGAGGGCGGGGCCGTCGGCGGAGGTCACGCGCCCACCCTGCCGGGCGCGGGGCGGGCCCGGCATCCCGGTGGCCCGGCTGGTTGCCGCGGCCGCCGATCGCCGGGCCGAGATCGCCGGGCCGAGGGAGCCTGCCCGTCGAACGGATCTCCGATCACCCGCGCATCGACTCCCTGATCACCTGCGTCCGCTGTCGTCACCCGGGCCCGAAACGGGTGACGGGCGACCGGGGCGTGGCTAGAGCGAGAGCAGGCGGTCGAAGAACTCCCGGTAGCGGCGCAACGCCTGACGCAGTTCCTCGGTGCCAGGCTCAGCGTTCCCGCCCCACTCCGCCTCGAGCTCCGAGCGCTGGTCGCGAAAGACGCGGCTGACCTCGTCGAGGACCTCGCCGACCAGCTGGTCAGCCTCGGTCACCGACTGGCGCGGTTCGTCGACGAAGCCCGCCTGGACCTCCTGCCAGCGGCTGCGGAGCCGCTCCGAGGCGGACGGGTCAAGGACGCGGACACGCTCGGCGTCGGAGGCGTCGTGGTCGTGCTGCCCGGCCCGCTCGCCGTGCTGACGGGTGTAGCGGCCGGGCTCCTCGTCGCGCCCTCCCTCGTCGCGGCGGTCGTCGTCGCCGCGGCGATCGTCGCGCCGGTCGTCGTGCGTGGTGTCGGTGGTCTCGGTGCTCACCGTCGGCTCCCGTCGTGGTCGCGTGCCCCGTCCGCCGACGATCCGCCGGCTTCCCGCTCCTCGTGCGCGTCGCCGCGGTCGTGGCGCCCGCCGTCGTCGCGACGCGCATCGTCATCGCGGCGTTCGTCGTCGCGGCGCCTGCCGTCGTCGTCGCGGCGCCCGCCGTCGTCGTGGGGACGGCTCTCGCCGGCCCGGTGTCGGCCGTCCTCCCCCGAGCCGCCGCCGTGCCCGTCGTCGTGGGGGCTCTCGTCGATCAGCGCATCGACCAGACTGCGGTAGGAGGTCACGGCCTCGCGGAGGTCCTCGGTGCCGGCGCGGCTCTCGCGGTGGGCGTCGTGCACCCGACGGGCCTCGCGGTAGTGCTCGACGACCCGCGGGTGCTCGACAGAGATGTCGGCAGCGCGCTGGTCGAAGTCGTCCACGGGATAGCCGCGCTCGCGCATGATCGTCGTGACCAGCGAGTCGGCCTTCTCGACGGCCCCGCCCGGGTCGTCGACGAACTCACCCTGGATGCGCATCCAGTCGCCCCGGAAGCGCTCAGCGGTCTGCGGGTCGAGCGGGAGCAGTTCGAGCTGGTCGTGGCGCTTGCGGCGCTCGGCGAGCTCCTTCTCGGCCTCGCCCTTCGAGTCCGCCTGCTCGACCGCGCGGTCGTACTCCGGCCCGAACTGCTCCTGCAGCTGCTCCGACCGCTTCCGGCGCGCCAGGGCGAGCCCGCCGCCGGCGAGCGCGAGCACGACGACCACCACGATGACGACAATGACCAGGGTCATGACGGTTCCGCCGTCCGACGTGAATTCATGACTCAGAGCGTCGACCCGCATACGGCCGGTATCAATCGACCACGGAGCGGCATGTGCGCTGGGTCACATGGTGGCGGGCCGATTGCGGCAAACGTGGTTTCGCCGAACGGCGGCCCGATCAGGGTCCGGCCCGGCTGGTGTAGGTGTGGCCGGTCGGGGTGGTGGTTCGCACCGTGTGCGGCTGCTCGCCTCGACCGTCATGGATCACGTCGGTCTGCCAGCCGGGCATCTCCTTGACGTAGTTCCCGCGGGCACACACCCCACGACCGTTCGCGAGGCTCGTCGGGCCGTCAGCGCGGCGGGGCCGGATGTGATCCCGGTGCCGGATCGGGGCGTCGCAGTAGGGATCGCGGCAGCGGCCGCCGTCCCGCAGATCGATCAGCCGGGCGATGACCCCCTCGAAACGCTGCCTGCCCTGATCACACCCAACTAGCGTGCCGTGAACGGGGTGGGCGAACAACCGCCGCCACCACAGCCCGCCCTCGCCGCCGGCCAACACATCCCCCACGATCCCGCCGGGCAGTGGCCCGTACCCGGCGCGCCCCCTCACAACGTGACCCGAAACGGACATCCTCAGCCCCGCTCGGCCCGCAGGATCGACGCGGCCCCCGCCATCGCGGCCATCTTCCCCGCCGCGGACTCGAGCGGGAGATACTTCATCCCGCAGTCGGTGGCGATGACGATCTGCTCGACGGGCAACCGGTCGTACGCTCGACGGACACGCCCCGCCACGGTCTCCGCCGTCTCCACCTCCGCCGTCGAGAGGTCGATGACGCCGAGGATGATCGTCTTGTCGGTGAGGTCGGCGAGCACGCCGAGGTCGAGCCCGGACTGCGCGGTCTCGATCGAGATCTGGTCGACCGGGCACCCGGCGAGCTCGGGCAGGAACGAGTAGCCCTCGGGGCGCTCGTGGATGATCGCGGCGTACCCGAAGCACAGGTGCACGGCGGTCGTGCCGGTGACGCCGTCGAGGGCCGCGTTCAGGGCGGCGAGGCCGTACTGCCGGGCCGCGTCGGGCCGGGCCTGCAGGTACGGCTCGTCGATCTGCACGATGTCCGCGCCGGCCGCGTGCAGGTCCTTGACCTCGGCGTTCACGACCGCCGCGTAGGCCATCGCCGCCGCCTCGGCGTCGGGATAGTGGTCGTTCTGCGCCTGCTGGGACATCGTGAACGGCCCGGGCACGGTCATCTTGACGACGTGGTCGGTGGCGGCCCGCAGGAACTCGAGGTCCCGCACCTGGATCGGCTCCGGACGACCGATCGGCCCGACGATGCGCGGGACCGGATTCGGGTGCCCCGAGCGGTCGAGCGCGGTGCCCGGGTTGTCGACGTCGACGCCGTCGAGGGCAGTCGCGAAGTGATTCGAGTAGCTCTCGCGGCGCATCTCGCCGTCGGTGAGGACGTCGAGCCCGGCGTGCTCCTGCGCACGGATCGCGAGCAGCGTCGCGTCGTCCTGGGCCTGCTGGAGGTGCTCCGGCGCGGGGCGCCACAGCTCCTTGGCGCGCACCCGCGGCGGGAACCGGCCGGCGAGGTTGGCGCGGTCGATCAGCCAGTCGGGCTGCGCGTAGCTCCCGACGAGGCTCGTGGGCAGCAGCATGGGAGACCTCCGGTCCCATGTGAACGAATTTGGTCGTCCAGGCGACCACAATCGTTCACATGCGACTACGTCGCGATGTCGGGATAGGGCAGCGAGATGTGTTCCATGGCCCGGGCGTAGGCGAGCTGGTACTCGAGCGGCCCGTGGTCGCGCTCGAACATCGCGATGAACAGCGTCAGCGTGAGGAACGGGTGTGCGCCCATCTCGAAGAGCCGGACGTGGTCGTGCCCGGCCAGCGCCGCCCGCTCGTCGTCGGAGAAAGTGAGCCACGTCGACCGTTCCCCGGAATGACAGTTGAGGAGCTTGTTCGCGTACTCCCGTTCCCAGTCCGCGACGCATCCCGCCGGGTCCGTGCGGTAGCGCTCGACGAGGTCGGGATCGCGGTCGACGGTGTAGAGGAACTTGTCGAGCAGGTACTTGCTCACGCCGGAGACACCCCGTTCGGATACCAGGTGAAATAGGCCTCCATGGTGTGGAAGAGGTCGAGCGAGTCGACGTGGTCGGCCTTCTTCCCCTCCCCCGCCACACCCATCATCAGCATGAAGTCCATGAACCCGTGCGTGGCGTTCCCGGGCGCGTGCAGGGAATCGAGCGTCACCTCGGACAGGCACCCCTCGAGGTCACCGGAGGCGATCCACTCGACGGCCTTGCGGTCGAACTCCGGGTCGGGCCCGTGCGGGCCGAACTGGCGCGGTCCGCCCAGCTCCAGCGACAGGTGCCCGGTCCCGATCACCGCAACCCGTTGATCCGAGGGCCACGACTCGACCAGCTCCCGGATCGTGCGCCCGAGCTGCACGAACCGCTTCGGCTGCGGCAGCGGTGGCGCGAAGATGTTGGTGTAGATCGGGACGATCGGCAGGTCGGCCTCGGGGCGCAGCGTGATGATCGGGCACGTGATCGAGTGGTCGATCCGCAGTTCGTTGGAGAACGCGAGGTCGAACCCGGCGTCGAGACCCTCGCGGAGAATGTACGACGACAGGTCCTCCTGGCCCTGCAACGTCATCCGCGGCAGACCGAACTCGCGCTCCTCGTTGTACCAGTTGGCGTCGAAGACCGGCGCCTTCCCGACGAGGAACTGCGGCATGTTGTCGAGCCACAACTGGTGGAAATGGTCGGAGCCGACCATGACGAGGACGTCGGGACGGGCCCGTGTCAACGTCTCGCGGAACGTCTCGATCTTCGACACCCATTCGTCCGCGAACGGCGGGCGGTCGGCACCCGTCGACGTCGAGGCCCGGTAGTAGAAGGGGTGGTGGGTGGAGGCGATCACCGCGACGAGCTCAGCCATGCGCGTCTCCGTTCAGCGACGGCGGAATGTAGGGGTCCGGTTCGACCGGCTCATTGTTCAGGTCGACGCTCAGGAAGATCTCGTTCGCGACGGGATGGCGCAGTTCCTCCGCCAGCTGCCCGATCAGGCCGGCCGTCCGCGCGAGCAGCGCGAATCCCCGCAGCAGTTCCAGGGGCAGCCCGAGGTCGGCGAGGACCGCGCCGCAGACCCCGGCGCCGTTGAGCGGCAGCGTCTTTCCGAGCACCTGCGGGTGGACCCGGCCGATCGCGGCGAACAGCGCCAGGTGCGGGCCGGTCACGCCCTCCTCGGCGGCCAGGGCCATGAGCTTCGGCGTCCGGGGATCGCCCTGCTTGTGCACGTGATGGCCGAGACCGGGGACGAACCGCTTCGCCGCGCGCTGGGCGGTGACCACCTGCAGCGCGAGCGCGTCCCAGCCCTCGTCGTCGGCGGGAAGGGGCTCGCTCAGCTGCTCGTGCAGGAACCGCCCGCAGTCCTCGGTGACGCCGAGGAAGCGCGACCCGCCCGCCAGCAGCCCGGCCGCGAGCGCCCCCTGCACCGAGTCCGGCGCCGAGAGGTGGGTCAGCCGGGTGACGATCGCCGTGGGCGTGTAGCCGTGGTCGGCGAGCGCGGCCAGGACCGCCTCGAAGACGCGCGTCTCACCCGCCGTCGGACGCCGTTGGGTCGCGAGCCAGAACGCGAGCTCGCCGAACCCGACCTGGCCCATGACGTCGTCGACGAGGTCGTGCCCGAGCAGGGTGATCTTGTCGGGCGAGGACGCGCCCAACGCCGTCGGGTAGACGTGATCGCTCATCGGTCGCCCCCGCCCGAGAGCCATTCCCGCAGTTCGGAGCCGTGCTCGTCCAGCTCGGGCGGCGGCAGCTCGTAGACCGCCGGGGTCTCGGAGAACCGGATCGGGTGCCTCGTCGTCGGGACCGCCCGGTCGCCCTCCCCGACGGAGAGGATCGGCTCCAGCCCGAAGCGCTCGGCCATCGCGAACCCGCCGTCGATCGACTGGATCGGCCCGCACGGGACCCCCGCCTCGACGAGCAGGTCGAACCACTCGACCGCGGTCTTCTCCTTCAGCTTCGCGACGAGGATCGGGCGCAGCACGTCGCGGTTCTCGGTGCGGTCCGCGTTGCGGGCGAACCTGGGATCGTCGGCGACGCCGTCGAGCCCGAGCACCTCGCAGAGCTTGCGGAACTGGCCGTCGTTCGCGGCGGTGACGATCAGGTCGTCGTCGGCGGTCTCCAGCGGCTCGTACGGGAAGACGCTCGGGTGCGCGTTGCCCATCCGATGCGGGACGACGCCGCCCGCGGCCCAAGCGCTCGAATGGTTCACCAGCCCGGTGAGCGCCGACGACAGCAGGTTGACCTCGACGTGCTGGCCGTCGCCGGTCGCGTCGCGGTGGCGCAGTGCGGCGAGGATGCCGATGACGGCGTGGTTGCCGGCCATCACGTCGAACACCGAGATGCCGGCGCGGTAGGGCGGGCCGTCGGGATCGCCGGTCAGGTCCATCAGGCCGGAGATCGCCTGAACCATGAGGTCGTAGCCCGGGACGTGCGCACCGGCGCCGGAGCCGAAGCCGGAGATGCTCGAGTAGACGACGCCGGGGTTCGTCGCGCTGACCGTCTCGTAGTCCAGCCCGTACTTCGCCATGCCGCCCGGGCGGAGGTTCTCGATGACGACGTCGGCGCGCCGCGCGAGCTCCCGGGCGACCCCGACGTCGTCGGGATCGCGGAGGTCCAGGGCGATCGAGCGCTTGCCGCGGTTCACGCCGAGGTAGTACGTCGAGGTCTCGCCGCGGGTCGGCGGCATCCAGGTCCGGGTGTCGTCACCGCGCGGGCCCTCGACCTTGACGACCTCGGCACCCATGTCCGCCAGCAGCATCGTCGCGTAGGGCCCCGCGAGGATGCGCGAGAAGTCGGCCACCAGGACCCCGGCGAGCGGTCCAGCCATGCGCGGTCCTCCTTGCCGGTCCTGTCAGCGATGGTCCGTTGCTGACGTCTGGTGTCAGAACGGCGCCACTCTCACATCCGGCACTGCGAGTTGTGTCCGCTCAGCGGACGTCTGTCCGTCGTTGATCCTGGAACCCTCGACGACGGGCGTCAAGAGTCCGGCGCATCGACCCCCGCGTAGGAGTGCGCGAACCAGCGGGCCATCCCGGCGTCGTCGCGCAGCGCCCGCACCCAGGCCTCCCGGGTGCCGTGCACGAACGCCGCCGCCGACTCGCCGCCGAGCGCGTCGGCGGTCCGCGCCGTGAGGATGCGGAGGAACCAGTCGGAGAACGCCTGGGCGTGCCAGATCGCCGGGACCCGACGGTCGGAGTAGGCCGCCAGCCGGCCGCCGTCGCCGTCGCGGTCGGAGATCAACCCGTGCGCGAGCTCGACCGCATCGGCGATCGCGAGGTTCATCCCCTTGCCCCCGGCGGGGGTGATGAGGTGCGCGGCGTCGCCCGCGAGGAACAGCCGGCCGTGCTGCATCGGGGTGATCACGCGGGTGCGGAGATCGAGGGTGTCGACGCTGTTCAGCCGCACCCCGTCGAGCGCTCCGGGCATCCCGAGGCGGTCGGCGAGCTCGGTGCGCAGCGCGTCGTGGGACTGGTCGTCGGCCGCTTCGTCCGCGGGGACCTCCAGGTAGAAGCGGGTCTCGTTCGGGCCGCGGCGCAGGTGGGCGGCGTAGCCGCGGGGGTGGATGCCGTAGACGGTGCGGTCGACGAGCGGCGGCGTGGCGGTCGCGACGACGAGCCAGCGGGCGGGCACCCGACGATCGAGCGTCGCGACGTGATCGGCCATCGCCCGCGCCACCGGGCTCGCCGCCCCGTCGGCGCCCACGACGACGTCGGGGGTCAACTCGCGCCGCTCGCCGTCGGGACCCTCGACGACGACGGCCGGTGTGTCGCCGTCGACGCTCACGACCTGATGGGAGAACGCGAGCGGCGCGTCGTCGGCGACCAGGGCGGCGGCGAGCTCGGCGACGAGCCGGTGCTGCGGGAAGACGAAGTGCGGCCGGTCGCCGGTGAGGTCGGCGTACTCGAGGGTGTGCGAGGTCTGCGGGGTGCGGAACTCGACGCGGCGGTTCTCGGCGTCGAACGTCAGCGGGGCGCCGGGTGCGTCGGCGAGTCCTTCGCGGCGCAGTGTCTGCACGGTGCGGTACTCGACGATGCCGGCCTTCGGCTGCGTGCCGATCTCGGCCTGCGTGAGCCGCTCGACCAGCACGAACGGCACCCGCGCGCGGTGCAGCAGCCAGGCCAGGACGAGGCCGGCGGGTCCGGCTCCGACGATCACGACGCGTGGGTCGTCCGGCACCGGATCATCTCCTCGTCATCGGGGGCGGGATCATCGTGCGCGCGGGGAGCCGGGTGGCGCGCGACGGTTCCCGGTGGGCGGGAGCCGCCCCGGCCGCGCGGTCCCCGTGGCGGGCCTTGTCGCGGGCTGTCGCGCCGAGCTCCATGTCTCGTCGTTGTGAATCAGAACGACAAGCTGATGGGCCGACCGTGGAAGCCCGCGACAAGGCGCCGCCGCCAGGATCGCGGGGCCGGCGGCCGGGCGATGAGGAGCACACCAGGCAGCCTCAGCGACCCCAGAACCCGCCCCAAGTGCCCTCGTGGCCCCCGGAGCGCGCTGACCCCTCAGGACGCCGGCAACGTCACGTGCGGCAGCGCCTCCCGCCGCGCGAAGTCCGCGCTGATCTCCCCCGCCGTCGCGAGCAGCAGCGGCAGGTGGTGCTCGACGAGCCGCTCCACCGAGGTCTCCGCCGCGTGACAGTTGACATTGACCCCGGCGATCACGCGGCCGGACCCGTCGCGCAGGGGCGCCGCGACCGAGCGAATGCCGAGGGTGAGCTGCTCGTCGGTCAGCGCCCAGCCACGCGCCCGGACCTCCCGCAGCGCGGCGTCCCGCTCCTCGATCGACGGCTGCCACCGCGGCACCAGACCCGAGCGGGTGGGCTCGGCGAGGACCCGGTCGAGCTCGGCCGTCGACAGCGCCGCCAGCTGCACCTTGCCCAGCGAGGTCGGCAGCGCGGGAAAGCGCGTGCCGATCTGCACCGCCAGCGAGACGATCTTCGGCACGCTGGCCCGCGCGACGTAGACGATGTCCGAGCCGTCGAGCTGGGCGATCGAGCACGACTCGTGGGTGCGCGCCGACAACGCCTCGAGATGGGGGCGCGCGACCTCCCACAGGCCCATCGACCCGACGTAGGCCACGCCGAGATCCAGCACCCGCGGCGTGAGCGCGTACCCGCGATCGCCGCTGCGCACGTAGCCGAGCTCGGTGAGGGTCAGGAGGATCCGGCGCGCGGTCGGGCGGGCCAGACCGGTGGCCGTCGCGACCTCGGCCAGCGTCATCTCCGGGCGCGCCGGACCGAACGCCGCGATCACCTCGAGCCCGCGCGCGAGCGCCTCGATGAAGTCCGGTCCGGTCCCCTCGCGTGGCACCCGCGTCACCTCCCCGCTGTTCGGGTGGGCGCAGCGTAACCGCTCACTGACCGCCAGGCGGACGGTCGTCACCCGAACCGACCCCAGGGCCCGACGGACGCCCGACCGTTGACAGCGAAACGATGCCTGAGCAGAGTGACCCGCATCATGTGACCGTCATACGGACATTCGTCCGCGACCGAGGGAGCGTCCGATGCCCGAGTCCACCGGCGAGGCCCGACGGCCGGTCGTCCTGCGCGGCGGCACCGTGCTCACCCTCGACGGCGCCCACACCGTCCTCACCGGCGCCGACGTCCTGGTCGTCGACGACCGCATCGCCGGGATCGGGCCCGACCTCGCCGTGCCCGACGGCACCGAGGAGATCGACGCCCGCGGCGGCATCGTCATGCCCGGGATGATCGACACGCACCGGCACATGTGGCAGACCGCGATGCGCGGGTACGGCGCGGACTGGACGCTCACGCAGTACTTCGTCTGGTACTACCTCGAGCACGGCAAGGCGTTCCGCCCGGAGGACGTGCACGCCGGCAACCTGGTCGGTGCCCTCGAGGCGATCGACGCCGGGGTGACCACCACCGTCGACTGGTCCCACGGCCTGCAGACCCCGCAGCACGCCGACGCCGCCGCCGACGCGCTCGAGTCGGTCCCGGGCCGGTTCGTGCTCGCCTACGGCAACATCCAGGACGCGCCGGCCAACTGGACCACGTCGTCCGGGTTCCGCGACTTCGTCGAGCGCCGCATGAGCGGCAACCGCGACATGCTCGGCTTCCAGCTCGCCTTCGACGTCACCGGCGACCCCTCGTTCCCCGAGAAGCCGGCGTTCGAGGTGGCGCGCGAGCTCGGGGTGCCGGTCACCACCCACGCCGGGGTGTGGGGCGCGACGAACGACGACGGCATCCGGCTGATGCACGACCACGGGTTCGCGACGCCCGAGACCGTCTACGTGCACGCCGCGTCGCTCTCCGCCGACTCGTACCACCGCATCGCCGCGACCGGTGGCGCGATCTCGGTGTCGACCGAGAGCGAGCAGTCGGCGGGCCAGGGCTACCCGCCCACCTGGGCGCTGCGGGCGCACGACCTGCCGGTGTCGCTGTCGATGGACACCACGGTCTGGTGGAGCGGCGACCTGTTCTCCGCGATGCGCACGACGCTGGGCGCCGACCGGTCCCGCGAGCACCTCGAGGCGCACGCCAAGGGCGAGACCGTCACGCACGCGGCACTGCGCGCCGAGCAGGTCGTCGACTGGGCCACCCGCGGCGGCGCACGGGCGCTGGGCCGCGACGACCTGGGCAGCCTCGAGGTCGGGAAGAAGGCCGACGTCGTGCTGATCCGCAACGAGAGCTCACCGGTGATGTTCCCGCTGCTCCACCCCTACGGCCACGTCGCCTTCCAGGCCCAGCGCGGCGACGTCGAGGCGGTGATCGTCGACGGGCGCGTGGTCAAGCGGAACCACCGGCTCGTCGGGGTCGACCTCGCCGCCGCGCGCCGGACCGTCGAGGCCACCGTGGACCACCTGCGCGGCACGCTCGGGGCGGACGCCTGGGGTCAGGGCATGAACCCGGACGTCCCGGCGACGAAGGTCCTCGACAACCCGTACCAGTACACCGACTACCGGTCGGCCTCGACGCACGGCGGGTAGGCGCGCGCCTCACGAGGACGAGGTCCACCTCGTCCAGAACTGCTCGAGATGGGCCCGGTCCATGTCCATCGTGCGCAGCTCGCGCCACCGGCCGTCGGGCCCGGCGACGAACATGTAGATCGCGCGGTTGTCGAACGCGACCCCGTTCGCGGTGCCGTGCTCGTGGATGAGCAGCACGACGCCGTCGTCCCAGCCCCAGCCGCCGAGGACGTCCTGGGCGAACGTGCCCTCGAAGATCCCGACGAAGGAGTAGAAGAACTCCAGGACCGCCTTCTTGCCCCGCAGCTCCCGCCAGGGCCCGGACCCGAGGTCGTTGACCATGACGACCTCGTCGGAGGTCTGCGCCAGGATCGGCTCGAGATCACCGGTCTTCAGGGCCTCGAACGCGTCGCGGGTGCTGACCAACCGCGGGTGCTCGGTGGTCGTGGTCATGGGTCCCCCTCGGGCCGGATGCCGTGGCACGGGCGACGTTAGGGAGGACGCGACCGGAGAACATCTGCCGAGACGCAGAGGTGAATCACCCGGGGTCGCGGCGGGCGGCCAGCGCGGCGAGCTCGGTCCGGCTGGTGACGCCGAGCTTGGCGAACACGCTGCGCAGGTGGGTCCGGACGGTGCCCGCCGAGATGAGCAGCGCCTCGCCGACCGCCGCGTTCGTCCGGCCCGTCCCGACGAGGTCGACGACGTCCCGTTCGGTCGGGGTGAGGCTCTCCCAGCCGCTCGACGGCCGACCGCGAGCGCCCCGGGCGCGCACGGCGTAGGCGACCGCGCGGTCCCGGTCGAGCCGGGCCCCGGCGGCCTCCGCCTCACGGCGGGCGCCGGCCGGCAGGGTGGCGACGACGGCGTCCCGGTCGGCGAGCAGCGCACGTGCCAGCGGGGACCGGACCGCGCCGAGCACCTCGCGCCGTCGATCCGCGGCGGCGTGCAGCCGCGCCGCCGCCACCACCCGGGCGGCGTCGAGCGCGACGCCGGCGACGAGGTCCAGGGCGTCCGGGAGCAGCCCCTCCAGATCACCGACGGCGGCCTCCGCGAGCGCGGTGTGTGCCCGGGCGGCGGCGCTCTCCCGCTCGGCCGACCCCGGCGCCGCCCGCGCCCGGTCCGCCGCCGCCCCGACGAGCAGCGCCGCACAGGCGAGCTCCCGGTGGCCGATCGCGTCGGCCGCCGTCGTCGCGTCGGCCGCCGCGCGGGACGCGATCTCAGGGTCGCCGGCGAGGAGCGCGCACGACGCGGCGAGGACCGCGAACTCGCCGTCGACGGCGGGCAGCCCCGCCGGGACGGACCCGCGCCGCGCCGCCGCCGCGACCGGATCCCGCCCGACGGCGGCCACCGTCGCGGCCAGCTCCACGACGACGGCGGTCCCGACGCCCGGGTGGGTCGTGAAGAACGGCCGGACCTCGGCCACCAGCGCCGCCGCGTCGTCGGCCCGGCCACGGGCGACGAGGCTCCGGACGACCGGCAGCAGCGACGCTCCCGCGCTGACCGGCTCGGCGACCCCGAGGGCCAGCGCGAGCCCGGCCCGGCCGTACGCCTCGGCGTCGTCGTTCCGGGCCGCGCGACCCGCGATCTCGGCGCGGATCGCCGCGTCCCACGCCCGCAGCTGCGGGTGCCCGAGCCGCTCGAGGGCGGGCAGGCCCTCGTCGGCGTGGCACCGGGCCTCGGTGTCCGCGCAGCGCAGCAGGCACGAGTAGGCGCGCATCTGACGGGACTCGACCTCGCCCCAGTCGTCGCCCGCGCCGACCGCGAGCGTCACGGCCTCGGCGAGCAGCGGCTCCGCGCCGGCCGGGTCGACGAACATCTGCACCATCCCGACCAGCGTCAGCGACCGCCCCCGCGTCTGCTCGTCCCCGGCGCCCGCCGCCCGCTCGGCCGCCTCGACCGCCAGCCCCACCCCGACCTCGAGGTCCCCGGCGTAGGCGGTGAGGAACGCCTGCGCCCAGACCAGCCGCGGTGGCGGGTCGGCGAGAGCGGCGCGCACGGCGTCGGCGAGGTCCCGACCCTCGGCGCACCGGCCGCGCAGCGACCAGCCGAAGGCGAGGTCGGCGACGACGTCGGCGGCCCGGTCGAGCCCGGAGCCGCTCGCCGCGGCCCACCGCAGGGCCGCGTGGACGGCGGCGCGGTCGCGGTCGAGCCGGGCGAGCGCGTCGGGCTCGGCGCGCCCCAGACCCGGTGCGAGCTCCGCCGCGAGCGCGCCGACCCAGTCGCCGAGCCGGGCGTGGACCGCGACCCCGGCGCCGCCCAGGAGCTCCGCGGCGTGCTCGCGCGCCGAGTCGAGGAGCCGGTAGCGGCCGTCGGCCGGGTCGAAGGTGACCAGCGAGTGCTCGACGAGGGTGGCGACGGCGGGTGCGTCGTCGCCGGCGACGCCCGTCGCGGCGGCCCGGGTGAAACGGCCGCCGATCACCGAGAGCGCCGCGAGCGCCCGGGCGGCGGACGGCCCCGCCGCCGCGACACCCCAGGCGATGCACGCCCCGAGCGAGCGGTGGCGCGGCGCGAGTCCCGGGTCGTCGGCCGCCGCGAAGCGCAGCCGGTCGGCCATGCCCTCCCGGATGTCGTCCAGCGCCAGCACCCGGGCGTGGCCCGCCGCGAGCTCCACCGCCAGCGGCAGCCCATCGGCGAGCCGGCAGATCGCGCGCACGGATTCATCGTCGATCGGCAGGTCGGGACGCACCGCCCGCGCGCGCTCGGCGAACAGCGCCGACCCGCCGTCGTCGAGCGGCCCGAGCGACTGGACCTCCTCGCCGACGACACCGAGCCGCCGCCGGCTCGTCGCGAGCACCCGCAGCTCCGGGCAGCCGCGCAGGAGCGTCGTGACCAGCACCGCGACCTCGTCGTGCCGGTGCTCGCAGCCGTCGACGACGAGGACGCCGGTCGCCTCGGCCAGGGCGGCGACGAGCCGGTGCGCCGGGGTCAGCTCCGGGTCGTCGCGGACGCCGCAGGCGTGCAGCGCCGCGAGCGTGACGTCGTCGGGCCGGTCGGCCGCGGCGAGCTCGACGAACCCGACGACGTCGCCGCGCTCCCGCACGACCTCGACCGCCAGCCGGCTCTTTCCCGCCCCGCCGGGACCCACGAGCGACACCAGCCGGGCGCGGGCGAGCCGGTCGGTCAGCACCGCGCGCTCGGGCTCGCGGCCCACGAACGAGGACGCGAATGCGGGCAGCCCCGTCACGGTCGCCTCCGGCATGTGCGTGCGTTTCCGTGCTCAGACACGGAAACGCACGCACATGGCGTCAGCCCAACGATCCGTACAGCGCCTCCTCGAAATCGCCGTAGAGCTTCCACGCCTCGTGCTCGGTGATGAACGGCAGCGAATTGGTGTAGATGGAGGCGCAGATCCCGGTGGTGCGGTCGATGAAGAAGTGCGTGTTCAGCAGGCCCGCCCAGGCCCCGGTCCATGCCCGCCGGCGGCCGGGAATGTCCGCGGTGTTGAGCAGCAGCCCGTAACCCCAGGTCCAGCCCGAGCCCAGGTGCAGCGTGTCGGTGATCGGCGGGTCGGCGGTGGTGATCTCGGTCGGGATCGGCAGGCCCTCGAGCTGGTCGGAGAAGGCCGCGTCGACGGTCTCCTGGCTCAGGATGCGGGCACCGTCGAGCTCACCGCCGCGCAGCAGCGCCCGCTCGAAACGGATGTAGTCGCGCGGGGTCGAGTGCAGGCCGTGGCCGCCCGCCCACCACTGCGGATCGTCGGGAAGGATGTTCCCGGCCGAGGCCCAGCGGCCGTCCTCGCCCTTGATGTGGACCGGTGTCTTGTTGCCCTGCCGCGCGTCGTCGAGGGCGAACATCGTGTCGTCCATGCCCAGCGGGCCGGTGATGTTCTCCTTGAGGACGACGTCGAGCGTGGTCCCGGCGACGGCCTCGACGACGCGCCCGAGCCAGTCGGTGTTGATGCCGTACTCGAAGCGCGTGCCGGGGTCGGCGACGAGCGGGGCCTGGAATGCGGCCCGGTCGCCCGGGACGACGTTGGGGATTCCGGTGACCGATTCCCAGCGCACGATGTCCGGGTTCCAGAACCAGTACGACAGCCCCGAGGTGTGGGTGACGAGCTGCTTGACGGTCGCGCGGCTCTTCGGGGCGCGCAGCCGCGGGGTGTCGCCGTCGAATCCGTCGAGCACCTGCAGGTCGGCGAACTCCGGCACGTAGTCCTCGACGGGTGCGGCGAGGTCGAGCCGGCCCTGCTCCACCTGCTGGAGCGCGGCCGCCGTCGCGACCATCTTGGTCATCGACATGATCCGGAAGTGGGTGCCGCCCGAGACCGGATCGCCGCCGCCGACCACGCGCTCGCCGGCCGCCCCCTCGTAGAACACGCCGTCGCGGTCCGCCGCGATGCCGACGACGTGGGGCACGGCCCCGTTGTCGACCGCCGCCTGCAGGACCTTGTCGATTCCGGACCCGTCGAACGTGGGCATCGGGTGGCCTCCGTCGGTCTCGCGCGCCCAGGGGTGGAGCGCGCACCTGACGGCGATCCAACCAAGTGAGCTAGATCACGTCGCCGGGTCGATCGGGCAGTCCTTCTCCCGACAGCGGCGGCGGGCACCTACGCGAAGTCGACGTCGCGGGTCTCCGGGCCCGCGGCCGCGCCGGCTGCGCCGAGCAGACCGCCGACGGCGAGCAGCACGACCGCGGCCGCCGCGTACGGCAGGAACCCGGAGAGCCCGGCCACGAAGAACGCGTAGAAGGACGGGATCACCACCGACACGCTGAACCCGAGGCCGAACCCGGACGCGCGGACGTCGGTGCGGAAGCGCTCGGTGATGTACGGGAGCACGACGCCCCAGGGCGCGGTGACGACCACCGAGAACGCGCACACCACGACGATCACGACGCCGAAAGGCATTCCCCGAACGCCGGCGAGCAGCGCCAACAGCACCGACCCGACGATCGCGATCAGCACCCCGCAGATCACGAAGAACCGCCGCCGGCCGATCCGCTGACCGATCACCCCGGACGCGATGTAGCTCCCGACCAGGCACACGTAGGAGATCAGCAGCACCACGGTGACCTGCGAGTTCGGCAGTCCGACGAGGTCGCGCAGCACCGTCGTCGGGAGGAACAGCGTGACGAGGTTCTGGGTGAGCCAGAACCCGGTCATCATCGCGAACACCTGCCAGAACGCCCGGCCGCTCTCGCCGGTGACGACGGCCAGCAGCGGGCGCAGCGAGCCGCCCTGCGACGTCCCCTCGGCCTTCGCCGCCTCCGCCGCCTCCCACACCTCGGACTCGGACACGCTGCGGACGTAGTAGAGGGCGAGGACCCCGGCGAGCACGGCGCCCAGCACGAACGGGACGCGCCAGCCCCACTCGACGTAGGGCGAGCCCGCCCCGGCCAGCGGGAAGATCGCGAAGCAGGCCATCCCGATCAGCGTGATCACGATGTAGGCCAGCGGGAACGCGGACAGGATGATCCCGCCGAGCAGGCCCCGGCGGTGCTTCGGCGAGTACTCCATCGCCAGCGGCAGCGCCCCGGTGTAGCCGCCGCCCAGGCAGATGCCGTCGAGGAAGCGCAGCGCGATGAGCAGCCAGTACGAGGCGATCCCGATCGTCGCGTGGCCCGGCACCAGCGCGATGAGCAGCGTGATCACCCCGAACCCGGAGACCGACGCGATCGTCGAGCGCCGCCGCCCGATCCGGTCGGCCAGTGCCCCGAAGACCGCCGCCCCGATCGGGCGCCCGATCAGCGTGGTCACGAAGACCAGCGAGGTCAGGATCGCCGCGAGACCCGGGTCGAGGTGGGCCGGTGAGAAGTAGACCAGCGCGGGCGTGAGCACGACCGTCGGCAGGTAGATGTCGAACATGTCGACGAACTCCGCGAAGAACGCGCCGCGCGTCGCGGAGCGCCGCTTGGCCACGCGCTCCGGGGTCTCCGGGACCGACGCGGACGCGGCGGGCACCGCCTGATCGGGACTCGTCATCGAGACCACCTCTTGACTCGCGCGGCGACGATCGCGCCGGATTTCGTCTGGCTGTCAGACAATCTGGAACGTAAGGTGGGTCACCGTCGGCGTCAACCGTCGGCCCGGCGCGAGGGGAGGCCCGCCAGCGATGCAGCTCGACGACGAGCAGATCACCGCGGCCCTGCACGACGACCTCCTGCGCGGCCTGCCGCCCGGTCCCCCGGCGACCCTGCTGCTCGACGTCGCCGGCACCCGCGTGCTCCTCGACGTCGCCGACGGGGGCCTGACCGTCCGGCCCGCACCCGGGATCAACGACACCTGGGACGTCGCGTTCACCCTGACCGCGCAAGACTGGGACGACGTCTGCGCCGACCCGCCGCCGCGCGGCGCCACCACCGCCCAGGCCCTCGTCGCGACCCGGGGAGCCGACCGGGTCGCCGGCCGCCGCGAGGTCTGGGCGCGATCGGCGCCGCTGCTCGACCGGGTCGTCGCCGCCCTGCGGGACGCGGTCCGGAAACCCGTCGACCGCCGGCCCGATCCCGCGCCGCCCGCCCCGGGACTCGGGCCGTCGGTCGGGCGCTACCTGCACCTCGAGGACGGCCGGCGGATCTTCGTGGAGACCGCCGGGGAGGGTGTCCCGCTGCTGTGCCTGCACACCGCGGGCGCCGACTCCCGCCAGTTCCGCGGGCTGCTCGAGGACCCCCGCGTCACCGACCACCACCGCGTCGTCGCCTTCGACATGCCCTGGCACGGCCGCTCGGACCCGCCCGACGACTGGCGGACCCGCCGCTACACGCTCGACACCCGGACCTACGCGAGCACGGTGCTCGCCGTCGCCGACGCCCTGGCGCTCGACCGGCCGGTGCTGATCGGCTGCTCGATGGGCGGCGCGATCGCGCTCTACCTGGCCGCGGAGCACGGCGAGCGCTTCCGCGGGGTGTGCGCGCTCGAGGGTGGCCTCGGCAGCCCCGGCCGGTTCGTCGAGTGGACCCACCGGGCCGACGTCGACCACTCCGCGTTCCTGGCGAGCTGGGTCGGCGGCCTCATCGCGCCCGGCAGCCCCACCGGCCCCCGCGAGCAGACGCTGTGGGGCTACGCGAGCACCGGGCCGGGCGTCTACCAGGGCGACACGCACTTCTACTCGGTCGACTTTCCGACGGTGTCCGCCGGGCTCGGCCGGGCCACGTGCCCGCTGTACGTGTTCAGCGGGGAGTACGACTACTCGGCGACCACCGAGATGAGCCGGGAGGCCGCCGAGCGCCTCGGCGGCGAGCTGGTGACGATGCCCGGACGCGGCCACTTCCCGATGGCCGAGGACCCGGAGGGCATGGCGGAGCACCTGCTGCCGGTGCTGGCGACGCTGCGGGGCGCCCCGTGACCGAGCCGCAGGTCTGGGCGGTCCGCTACGGCACCCGCACCACCACCCACGCCGAGAGCTACCTGAACTGGCACGTCTACGGCGAGCCGGACGCCGCGTTCGCGATGGACTACTTCTTCTGGGTCGTGCGCGACGCCGCGGGCGCGGTGACGCTGCTCGACTGCGGCTTCGACCCCGACGTCGGCCGGCGCCGGAACCGGGAGACGCTCGTCGACCCGATCGAGGCGCTCCGTCACCTCGGGATCGACCCGGGCACCGTCAGTCGGATCGTCGTCAGCCACGCGCACTACGACCACATCGGCAACCTCGACCGCCTGCCCGCCGCCGAGATCGTGATGACCGCGCGGGAGCTCGAGTTCTGGACCGGACCGCACGCCGGGCGCACCCAGTTCGCGCACTCCACCGAGGCGGACGAGCTGGCCACCCTCGCGAAAGCCCGGGACGACGGCCGCATCACCACCTTCTCCGGATCGCTGCGGCTCGGCGAGCTCGAACTGCGCGAGGTCGGCGGCCACACGCCCGGCCAGCTGGTGGCGCTCGCGCCGGTCGCCGGAGGGCGCGCGGTGCTCGCGGCGGACGCCCTGCACTTCTACGACGAGCAGGACCGGGACCGGCCGTTCTTCGTCGTCGCCGACCTGGAAGCGATGTACGCGGGGTTCGACCTGCTCGCCGAGCTCGCCGCGCCCGCCGACCACGTGCTCGTCGCGGGCCACGACGCCGACGTCGGGCGCCGCTTCCCCGGGCGCGCCGACGGCACCGGGATCGACGACCTGGTGATCAGCATCGACGCGCAGGGAGGACCCCGATGAGCGGACCGGTCGGCATGATCGGCCTGGGCAACATGGGCGGGCGGATGGCGCGGCGCCTCGTCGACGCGGGCACCGCCGTCGTCGGGCATGACCCCGTCGTCGTTCCCGACGGGATCGAGCGCGGCACGAGCCCGGCGGACGTCGCCCGCCGCTGCGCCGTCGTCCTGCTCTCGCTGCCCGACAGCACCGTCGTCGAACCCGTCGTCCGCGGACCGGACGGCGTCCTCGCCGGCGCCGCACCCGGGACCGTCGTCGTCGACCTGTCCACCGCGGACCCGTCGTCGACGGCGACCCTCGCGGCCGAGGCCGCCGAGCACGGCGTGACGTTCCTCGACGCCGGGATCTCCGGCGGGGCCGCGGCCGCGGAGAAGGGCACGCTGACGATCACCGCGGGCGGGCGCGCCGAGGACGTCGACGCGATCCGCCCGATCCTGGCGCCGATCGCCGCCGTCGTGCACCACCTCGGGCCGGTGGGCGCCGGGCACACCGCGAAGCTGCTGAACAACTTCCTGAACGCGGTGACGCTCGCCGCGAGCGCCGAGGTGATGGTCGCGGGGCAGCGGGCCGGCCTGGACCTGCGCACTCTGCTCGAGGCGGTGAACGGCGGCAGCGGGCAGTCGTTCGCCACCAGCAACCGGTTCCCGCGCATCGTCGAGGGCGACTACCTCGAGGGCGGCCTGACCAGCCGGCTGATGACCAAGGACGTGACGCTCTACACCGAGTTGCTGGGCCGGCTCGGCGTGCCCTCGCTCAACGCGTCCGGGCCGCTCGCGAGCTTCGGGCTCGCGGCGCACCTCGGCTACGGCGACGTGATCTCCAACCGCGTCGTCGACGCCCTCGGCGACCTCGCCGGGGGCGTCCGGATCCAGCAACCACAGCAACCCAGCAGGGAGGCGTAGACGTGCACATCGTCCACGGACGGGCCGCGGGCGCGACCACCGAGGCGCGCGGGGCCACGTTCACCGGCACCGTGTGGGGCGACCCGGTGCTGCCGACGACGGACGGCACCACGGTCAACTCGGTCACCTTCACCCCCGGCGCGCGGACCTATTGGCACCACCACGAGCGCGGGCAGCTGCTCGTCGTCACCGCCGGGACCGGGTGGGTGTGCACCCACGGGGAGCCGCCGCAGCCGCTGACGGTCGGCGACGTCGTCTGGGTCCCGCCGGGCGAGCGGCACTGGCACGGGGCCGGGCCCGGCTCGATCCTCACGCACACCGCGGTGTCGCTGGGCACGACCACCTGGCTCGACGAGGTCTCCGAGGCCGAGTACGGGGAGGCACGGTGAGCGGGAGCAACGGCACCGACCCCCGGTTCGAGGCCGGGCTCGCGGTGCGCAAGGAGGTCCTCGGGGCCGCGCACGTGGAGCGCTCGATGGCGAACGTCAGCGACTTCTCGCGGCCGGTGCAGGAGTTCGTGACCCGCGCCTGCTGGGGCGACGTGTGGGGCCGCCCGGGCCTCGACCGGCGGACCCGCAGCCTGCTCAACCTCGTCATGCTCACCGCCCTCAACCGGCCCCACGAGCTGGCCGTGCACGTCCGCGGGGCCATCACCAACGGCGCGACGGTCGAGGAGATCCAGGAGACGCTGCTGCACGCGACGGTGTACTGCGGGGCGCCCGCGGGGCTGGAGGCGTTCCGGATCGCGGAGAAGGTGCTGTCGGAACTGGAGACCGAGGCATGACCGCCGACCTGACCGGGCGCACCGTCGGGTTCGTCGGCCTCGGGAACATGGGCACGCCGATGGCGGCGCGGCTCGCGGCGGCGGGCGCATCCGTCCGGGCGTCCGACGCCTCGGCTGACGCGCGGGGGGCGTTCGGGGACGAGGTCCCGACGGCGACGGTGGTCGGCTCCGCGGCCGAGGTCGCCCGGGGCGCGGAGGCGGTGCTGCTGTGCCTGCCGAACTCCGCGGCCGTCGAGGCGGTCGTCGCCGGCGGGCTGATCGACGCGCTCGAGCCCGGCGCGGTGCTCGTCGACATGAGCTCGTCCGAGCCACTGCGCACCCGGGCACTCGCCGCACGGATCGCCCCTCGCGTCCTCGTCGACGCCCCGGTCTCGGGCGGGGTGAGCGGCGCACGGGCCGGGACGCTGGCGGTGATGGTCGGCGGGCCCGACGACGTCGTCGCCGGGCTGATGCCCGTGCTCGAGGCGATCGGCCACCCGCGCCACGTCGGCCCGACCGGCGCCGGGCACGCCCTCAAGGCGCTGAACAACCTCATGAGCGCCGCGCACCTGCTGGCCAGCTCGGAGGCACTGCTGGCCGGCCAGGCGTTCGGGCTCGACCCCGAGGTGATGCTCGACGTCGTCAACGCCTCCAGCGGGCGCAGCGGGTCGACCGAGGTGAAGTGGCCCCGGCACGTGCTGCCCGGCACCTTCGGCTCGGGCTTCGGGCTCGGGCTGATGGTCAAGGACATCCGGATCGCGCTGGACCTGGTGGCGAGCACCGGGACCCCGTCGCGGCACACCGCGAGCACCGTCGCGCTGTGGGCGGAGGCCGCCGAGGCGCTGCCGCCCGACGCCGACCACACCGACATCGTCCGCTGGCTGCAGGGGAAGGACATCCGATGACGACCGCCCAGCTCACCGCCGAGCAGCAGGAGATCAAGGACGAGTTCGTCCGGGTGCGCGGCACGTGGGGCGAGCCCTGGCAGCGGATGCTCGAGCTCGACCCGGCCTTCGTGCGCGCGTACCTGGACTTCTCCGCGGTCCCGCTGCGGCGTAGCCCGGGAGCGCTGTCGCCGAAGGTGCGGGAGCTGTTGTTCGTCGCCGTCGACGCCGCCGCGACCCACCTCTACACGCCCGGCGTCCGGCAGCACGTCGCGGCCGCGCTCGACGCCGGCGCCACCCCGGCCGAGGTGATGGAGGTGCTGGAGCTGACCAGCACCCTCGGCATCCACGCCGCGAACATCGGCATCCCGATCCTGGTCGAGGTCCTCGAGGAGCAGGGACTGCGCGACGGCCCCGCGCCGCTCGACGAGCGCCAGGAGCGGCTCAAGGCCGAGTTCACCGCGACCCGCGGCTACTGGCACACCTTCTGGGACGAGATCCTGGAGCTCGATCCCGACCTGTTCGAGGCCTACGTCGCGTTCTCCTCGGTCCCGTGGCACACCGGCACGCTGGAGCCGAAGGTCAAGGAGCTCGTCTACTGCGCCTTCGACGCCTCGGCCACCCACCTCTACGTCCCCGGCCTCAAGCTGCACCTGCGCAACGCGCTCGGCCACGGCGCGACGGTCGCCGAGATCCTGGAGATGTTCGAGATCGCGAGCGTCGTCGGCATCCACGCCGCGACCGTGGGCGCGCCGATCCTCGCCGAGCTCGCCGGTGGGTAGCGCGCGGGCGTGAACGTCGACCCCCGCGGTGGGATCATGGCGGCCGTGACGTCGTCGGTGTGGGGGTACGAGCCGCTGCCGCGGGTCGCCGCGCCGTTGCGCGAGCAGGCCACCGACCGGGTGCGGGCCGCGATCCTGGACCTGCGCCTGCAGCCCGGCCAGCGGCTCGTCGAGCGGGAGCTCGTGGAGAACCTCGGGGTGTCGCGGGCGACCATCCGGGAGGTCATCCGCCAGCTCGCCGCCGAAGGGCTGGTCACCGTCGTGCCGCAGCGCGGCGCCGAGGTGACCTCGCTGTCGGCCTCCGACGCCGCCGACATCTACGAGATGCGCGCCGCGCTGGAGGCGCTGGCCGTCCGCCGGTTCGTGCAGCGCGCGGACCCCGACCACGTCCGCGCGCTGCGGGCGGCGGTCGAGGAGATCGCGCGGACCGCCTCCGGGTCGGGCTCCGACGGTTCCGACGGCGGGGCGCGTGACCAGCTCGGCGCGAAGGACCGGTTCTACGAGGTGCTCCTGGCCGGGTCGGCCAGCGACCCGCTGCAGCAGACCCTCGCCGGGCTGCAGGCCCGGGTGCGGCTGCTGCGGGCGACGTCGCTGTCGGTCCCGGGCCGCCCGCGACGGGCCGCCGAGGAGCTGACCGCGGTCGTCGACGCCATCGAGGCGGGCGATGCGGACGCGGCGGCCGAGGCGTGCGTGACGCACATCCGCAACGCCGCAGCCACCGCGACGGCAGAGCTCGAGCGGTCCTGATCTGGTCCCGGCCCCGACCGCCGAGCAGGATGCGAGCCGTGACCGACGAGCGCGGCGAGATCCTCCGACCCGTCCCTCCCGACGCGGCCACGGCCTCGCAGATGGGCCGCTTCCTCACCGCCGGGCTCGGCCAGGGCGACTACCGCGCCCTGCACCGCTGGTCGGTCGACGACCCGGAGGCCTTCTGGCGGGCGGTCGTGGCGTTCTTCGACATCGAGGTCTCCGGGTTGACGACGGTGCTCGCGGACGCCGGGATGCCCGGAGCCCGCTGGCTGCCCGGGGCACGGCTGTCCTACTCGGCGCACGCGCTGCGCCCGGAATGGACCGGACCCGCCGTCGTCGGGATCTCCCAGACCCGCGAGCGGGTCGAGCTGTCCTACGACGAGCTGCGCGACCAGGTCGCCCGCGCCCGCGCGGGCCTGGTGCGTCTCGGGGTGGGGCCGGGCGACCGCGTCGCCGGTTACCTGCCACACGTCCCGGAGACGATCGTCGCGTTCCTCGCGACCGCGTCGCTGGGCGCGGTGTGGCTGTCGTGCCCGCCCGAGTTCGGCCCGCGCGCCGTCGTCGACCGGCTCGGGCAGGTGGAGCCGGCGGTGCTGATCGCGGTCGACGGCACCCGCTACGGGGACCGCCCGATCGACCGGACCGCCCAGCTCGCCGAGATCCGCGCGGCTCTGCCGTCGCTGCGGGCGACGGTGCTGCTGCCCTACCTCGACCCGTCCGCCGTCGCGCCCGACGGAGCACTCTCCTGGGCGGACCTGCTCGCCGAACCGGGCCCGCTCGAGCACGCCGCGGTGGCGTTCGACCACCCGCTCTACGTGCTGTTCTCCTCCGGGACGACCGGCCTGCCGAAGCCGATCGTGCACGGGCACGGCGGGATCGTGCTCGAGCACCACAAGACACTCGGGCTGCACAACGACGTCCGCCCCGGCGACCGCTTCTTCTGGTACTCGACCACCGGCTGGATCATGTGGAACTACGGGGTGTCCGCCCTGCTGGTGGGCGCCACCGTCGTCTGCGTCGACGGGAACCCGGCCTGGCCCGACGTGGACGCGCTGTGGGCGATGGCGGAACGCGAGCGGCTCACCCAGTTCGGCACCTCGGCGTCGTTCCTCATGATGTGCCGCGACGCCGGCCTGCGCCCCGGCCACGACCACGACCTCTCGGCGCTGCGCATGCTCGGCTCCACCGGGTCGCCGCTGCCGCCCGAGGGCTTCCGGTGGGCGGCGGAGACGTTCGGGCCGTCGGTGCTGGTGAACTCGACGTCGGGCGGGACGGACGTCGCGAGCGGGTTCGTCGGCGCGGCGCCGCTGCTCCCGGTGCGCGCCGGCGAGATCCCCGGTCCGATGCTCGGCGTCGACGTGCACGCCTTCGACGACGACGGCCGCGACCTGATCGGCGAGCCCGGCGAGCTGGTGATCACCGCGCCGATGCCGTCGATGCCGGTGGCGTTGTGGGGTGACGACGACGGAGCCCGGATGCGGGCGACGTGGTTCGACCGGTTCCCCGGCGTCTGGACGCAGGGCGACTGGATCACGGTGTACGACGACGGCGGGTGCGTCATCAGCGGCCGCTCCGACGCGACGCTGAACCGCGGCGGGGTGCGGCTGGGGACCTCGGACTTCTACTCCGTGGTGGAGGACGTCGACGGGATCTCCGACAGCCTCGTCGTGCACCTGGAGGATTCGGTCGGCGGGGCGGGGACGCTCGTGCTCTTCCTCGTCGGCGGTCCTGATCGCGAGGGGCTCGAGGCGGAGATCGTGCGCCGGCTGCGCTCGGAGATGTCGCCGCGGCACGTGCCGGACGAGGTCGCGTGGGTGGCCGCGCTGCCGCGGACGCTGTCCGGGAAGAAGCTCGAGACGCCGGTCAAGCGGCTGCTCGTCGGGGCGGCGCCGGAGTCGGTGGCCAGCCGCGACTCGCTGGCCGATCCGGCGGCGCTGGACGAGATCGTCGAGTGGGTGCGCCTCCGGCGCTCCTGAGCAGTGATCCGTGCTCCGGCACGGATTACTGCTCACCGGCGCGTCAGCGCACCTACGCGATCTCCAGCGACGCGCGCGGCTGGGGGCACTGCTGCTCGGCCTCGGCGGTCTCCGGCCGGATGAGCAGGAGCCCGCAGTCGGGGCTGTGCAGGACGACGGTGCCCAGGCAGCTCCGGCCGTCGTCGTCGACCATCGTGACCTGGTCTCCCGCGCGTGCCGTCCCGACGATGACGTGGCCGTGGTCGTCGGTCCGCGAGAAGTCGACGCGGTACGTCGGGTGCGCCATGAGGACTCCTCGGCGGCGGGCGGCCGTCGGAGTCACGGCGGCTGATGGGCGGAGTGCGCCAGAGGAAAGCACGCCGATCACGTGTCCACCAATGGTCGACCAGGCACGGAACGGACACGATCCGGACTCTGCCGGGCGCCGGGCCGCTCAGGACGCCGCGACGAGCTCCACCTGCGGTCAGTAGGTGCGCTCCGCGCTTGTGAGCACTAAGTGACGCTATAGCGTCACTTAGTGCTCACGAGCGCGCAGCGCACCTACAGGGACTCGATGATCGTCGCGTTCGACTGACCGCCGCCCTCACACATCGTCTGCAGCCCGCGGGTGCTCCCGGTGCGCCGGAGTTCGTGGACGAGCTTGGTCGCGAGCACCGCGCCGGTCGCGCCGAGCGGGTGCCCCATCGCGATCGCGCCGCCGTTGACGTTGGTGCGCTCCAGCGACGCACCGGTCTCCTTCGCCCACGCGAGCACCACGGGCGCGAACGCCTCGTTGCACTCGAACAGGTCGATGTCGTCGATCGTCAGGCCGGCCCGCTTCAGCGCCATCGCCGTCGCGGGGATCGGGCCGGTGAGCATGAGGACCGGGTCCTCCCCGACGACGGCGAGGGTGGTCACCTTCGCGATCGGGGTGAGTCCGTGGGTGCGCACCGCCGCCTCGGAGGCCACCAGCAGCGCGGCCGACCCCACGCTGACCTGCGAGGACACCGCCGCCGTGATCGTGTAGCCCTCGCGCACCGGCGGCAGCGACGCCATCTTCTCCCGGTCGACGTTCGGGCGGATGCCCTCGTCGCGGTCCAGGCCGTTCAGCGGGGCGAGCTGCGCGGCGAACCGGCCCTCATCGGTGGCGGCCGCGGCGCGGCGGTGGCTCTCGACCGCGAACTCCTCGAGGTCGTCCCGGCCGAAGCCCCACTTCTCGGTGATCAGCTGCGCGCCGCGGAACTGGCTGATCTCCTGCTCGCCGTAGCGCTCGATCCACCCGGCACCCTCGCGGCGCGTGCCCATCTTCTCGAGCACCGAGGCGTTGGCATCGATCGGCACGATCGCCATGTTCTCGACGCCCGCCGCGACGACGAGGTCCTGCGTGCCCGAGAGCACGGCCTGCGCCGCGAAGTGCAGCGCCTGCTGCGAGGACCCGCAGGCGCGGTTGATCGTGGTGCCCGGGACGTGCTCGGGCAGGCCGGCGGAGAGCCACGCGGTGCGGCCGATGACACCGGCCTGCGGGCCGAGCTGGGTCACGCAGCCCATGAGCACGTCGTCGACGGCGCCCGGGTCGACGCCGGTGCGCTCCATCAGCGCGGACAGCGCGTGCGCCCCGAGGTCGGCCGGATGAATCTCCGCGAGCGCTCCCTTGCGGGTCCCGACCGGCGAGCGGACGGCGTCGACGATGTATGCCTCGGCCACGGTGCCTCCCGACGAGCGTGTGGACTTCCTGACGTCCAGTGTCGGTCGTGCCGCATCGCTGACGCCAGGCGAACCCGGTCACGCCGCGACGAGCGCTCCCCGCAGGGTCGCCGCGAGCTCGTCGCGATCCGGTCCCTCGGCCCGCGGCGGACGCCACCCGCTGCGATAGACCGCCGCCGCGAGCGGCTCCACGTCGTCGAGGCACTCCGGCCCGGCGAGCATCGCGAGATACGGCGGGAGCGCGCGGCCGATCGTCGGGTCCACCTGGGCGGCCGCCATGACGAGATCGGACGGGAGCCGCCGGGTGAGGTCGACGTCGAGCCCGTCCCACCGGTCGAGCATCGCGGCGTCCATGCGGACGTGATCGGTGACCCACGGCCGCATCTGCGCCTCGCACCACGCGTCGAACGGCTCCCCGACGGACGAGGGATCGACGCCGTCGTCGAGCAGCCGCAGCACCTCGCGGGCCTGCAGCAGCGAGGTCGTGATGCCGCGGCCGAACATCGGCGTCGTCGTGGCGACGGCGTCACCGACGGCCACGAACCCGCGGCGGACGCCGCCGTCCGGGGCCGCCTGACCGCGGTAGTGGTTGAGCAGCGCGCCGCCGGCGAAGACCGGGGTGATCGGCTCGGAGCGGTCCGGGTCGGTCCAGGCGTCGAGGCCGGGGACGGCGCGGCACGCGGCCTCGAAGGCCGCCTCGTGGCGGAGCAGGGCGAGGTCGGGGTCGGCGGTCGGGCGCACGACCAGCACCGAGAACACGCCGCGCTCGTGGCGGAAGACGATCACCTGGTAGCCGCCGAGGTCGGCCTGCCAGGCCAGCGGGTTCGTCATCGGGCCCGGGTCGGCGCCGGGCCGGAGCCGGTACTGCCGGTCGACGTAGGCGATGCCGGTCCGCCCGGTGAGCGTGGGCGCGGCCCGCAGCGCACGGGTCGCCCGGCCGGCGCGGCCGGAGGCGTCGATGACGAGGTCGGCGGGCAGGTCGTCGCCGTCGACGCGCAGCCCCGTCGCGGCACCGGTCTCGTCCAGGGTCACCGCGTCGACGTGGCCGCGGCGCAGCGTGAACCCCGGGGTCCCGACGACCGCGGCCCGCAGCGCCCGTTCGAAGGTCTCCCGCCGGGAGCGCATGCCGCCGGGCATGCGCCCGCCGTCGGGCAGCGTGAAGGTGATCGGTTCGGCCCCGGCCGCGAGCCACCCGTCGTAGGCCTCCGGGATCTCGGCCTGCAGCGCCTCGCCGATCTGCGGGCGGAAGCCGTGGGCGTGGTGGAACTGCATGACGCCGCGGCGCTCCCACCCGCCGTCGGGACCGGGCCCGGCGTCGCGGTCGACCGCGGCGACCCGGTGCCCCCGATGGGCCAGCGCCGCGCCGAGGAAGAGTCCCGTCGGGCCGGCCCCGACGATCGCGACGTGCATGCCGACCTCCGGTGCTATTTTGATTGCACCGAGAGTGCAGTCGATTCACGGGCCCGTCAAGACACGGGGAGGTCACCGATGCACGAGACACCACAGCGTCGCCCGTACCGCTCCGACCTGCGCGCCCGGCAGGCCCGCGAGACCCGCCGAGCCGTCGTCGATGCGGCGACCCGGCTCTTCGTCGCCCGGGGCTACGCGGACACCACGCTCGACGCGGTCGCGAGCGCCGCCGGGGTGAGCCGGCGGACCGTCGTGAACGCCGTCGGCGGCAAGGCGGCGCTGCTCTCGGCGGCCTGGGACGTCTCGCTCGTCGGCGACGACGAGCCGGTGGCGATGGCCGACCGGCCGGCCGTGCACGCGATCCTGGCGAGTACCGATCCCGCCGAGTCGTTCCGGCTCTGGGCGGAGATGACCGTCGACGTCCTGGCCCGCGCGGCACCGATCGGCCGGGCACTGGAGGCCGCGGCGGACGTCGACGGTGACGCGGCGGCGCTGCTCGCGAAGGCCGACGCCGGCCGCCTCGAGGGGGCGCGCGCGTTCGCACGGCACCTCGCCTCGATCGGCGGACTGGGTGCGACGGTCGACGAGGCCGGCGACGCCTTCTGGGCCCTCGGCGACGGCCGGCTCCACCGGCGGCTCGTCATCGAGCGCGGCTGGTCGACGACGGCGTTCGCGCGCTGGCTGGCGGCGCAGGCCACGGCCGCCGCGGGGCTCAGCCCGGATGCAGCCACAGCTCGACGGCCAGGGCGACGCTGAGCGCGACGAGGGTCCAGCGCAGGACGGTGACGGGGACCCGCCGGGCGACCAGCGGCCCGAGCGTGCTCCCGCCCAGGGCGCCGATCGCGAGCGGGACGACGGCCCACCACTCGACCGGGGCGGTGAGCACGAGGACGCCGGCGGCGGCGATCGCGGTGGCCCCGACCAGGATGTTCTTGAGCGCGTTCGCCTGGGGCAGCCGCGCGTCGACGAAGATCAGGGCCGCCGTGAGCAGCAGGATCCCGGAGCCCGCCCCGAAGTAGCCGGCGTAGATCCCGACCGCGCCGATCGAGGGCCAGGTGAGGCGCGCGAGGCGCGGGTGACGGTCCCGGTGCCCGGTCAGCCACGGTTGCAGAGCCAGCCCCGCGCCCGCCGCGAGCACGAGGAACGGGGCCACGTGGCCGAAGGCCCCGGGCGGGGTGACGACGAGCAGGAACGCCCCGACGACGGCGCCGCCCGCGGCGACCGGCACGCCGCGGCGCAGCGCGGTGCCCATGGTCCGGAGCTCGCGGCGCGAGGTCAGCGAGGACCCGGGACCGCAGACGACGAACGCGATGAGGTTCGCGACGTCGGCGGGCAGCGGCGGCAGGCCGGCCAGCAGCAGGGCCGGGTAGGACACCAGCGACGCGATCCCGCCGGCGGTGGCGACGGTGCCGGCGACCAGGCCGGCGACGACGAGGAGCCCGATCCGTTCCACGCCCCCGATCCTCGGTGGGTTCGGGACTCAACGAAAACGATTCTTCCTGCCGGCCTGCGTTAGTGTGGCTGATGCAGCTCGATCCCCACCGCCTGCTGGTCCTGCGCGCGGTCCGCCGCACCGGCAGCATCCAGGCGGCCGCGACGGCCCTGCGCCTGACGCCGTCCGGGCTCTCCACCCACCTGACCCGGCTGGAGTCCGAGACCGGGCTGCGCCTGGTCGACCGCACCCGGCGGGGCGGCGGCCGGGCGGCCCGCCTCACCGACGCCGGGCTCGCGCTCGCCGGGCGGGCGGACTCGGTCGCCGGCGCGCTCGCCGAGGCCGAGCGGGAGGTCGACCGGCTGCGCGAGAGCGCCCACGGGGCGGTGCGCATCGGCGGGTTCGCGACCGCGCTCACCCGGCTCGCCGTGCCGGTGACCGTCGAGCTGTCGGTCAGCGATCCGGCGATCCGCGCCGAGATCGTGGAGATCGACGAGCCCGAGGGACTCGACCGGCTCCGGCTCGGCGAGCTCGACCTGCTCCTGAGCCCACGGGAGGACGACGGCCCCGGCGCGCCCGCCGGCCTCGTCGAGGAGGACCTCTGCCGCGACCACTACCGGATCGTCGTGCCGGAACTGTGGGAGCGAGCGGGCGACCTCGACGACCTGCTCGCCGGGCCCTGGGTGACCTCGCCGCCCGACCACCCGACGAGCCGCATCCTCCAGCGCCTCCGCCTCGAGCGCGGGATCGCGCCCGGTCTCGCGCACGTCTGCACCGAGTCGCGCACCCGGCTCGCGCTGGTCGCGGCCGGCCTGGGCGCGGCCATCGTCCCGGACCTCACCCTCGCCGCGCTCCCGGTGGCCGGGGTGGCCGTGCACCCGGGGCCCGCCGGGATCGGCTCGCGGGTGATCACGGTGCTCGGTCCCGCCGACGGGCCGGCGTCGGCCGCCGCGGAGCGCTTCGCCCGGCACCTGCGTCACGTCGCCGCGAGCGTGGCGCCCGGCGAGCGTCATCGATGAGGATCGGGGCATGACCACACGCGCCGAGGACGACGCCCTGCTCGCCACCAGCCGGCTCGGGGTGCTGGCCACCATCAAGGCGAGCGGGCTCCCGCAGCTCTCCCCGATCACGCCCTTCTACGACGCCGACGCGGGCACGCTGATGATCTCGATGACCGAGGGCCGGGCCAAGACCGCGAACCTGCGCCGCGATCCCCGCGCGGCGGTGGAGGTCACCTCGTCCGACGGCCGGGCCTGGGCCACCGCCGAGGGACCGGTGACGCTCACCGGCCCGGGCACCGACCCGCAGGGCCCGGAGGTCGAGGCGCTCGTGGCCTACTACCGCGCCGCCGCGGGCGAGCACCCGGACTGGGACGAGTACCGCGCGACGATGGTCGCCGACCGCCGCGTGCTCATGACGATGACCGTCCAGCGGGTCTACGGCGAGCGCATCTGAGCACGACGGCGCGGCCGCGGCGGGATCCGCCGCGACCGCGCCCGCAGCTCGTCAGCTCACCACGGTGTCGATCGCCTCGTGGTGCTTCTCGAACTTGACGTAGTCGTCCTCCATGATCGCCCGCGGGTTGAACATCGGGTCGGCCAGGAGCCCGTGCACCCGACGGCGCTGCATGCCCATGTTGCCGCCGTCGTAGATCGGCAGGACCGCGGCCTCGCGCAGGATCTTCCCGAAGCCGTTCTTGGTCTCCAGGCTGTTCACGCCGACGATCTGCATGCACTTGTACACGCAGTCGAACATCATCTCGGTGACCTGGATCTTGTTCATCGCGCCGACCAGTTCGGCGTGCTGGTCGTGCTTGTCGAGGTAGTCCGCGGCCCGCCAGGAGAAGTAGCGGCCCATCTCGATCTTGGACGCGACGTCGCCGAGGACGTAGCCGACGTTCTGGAACCCGATGATCGGCTTGACCGCGCCCGCGGTGTTGCCGCGGGCGAAGTCGAGCGCCATCTCGTAGGCCGCGCGGGCCATGCCGACCGCGGCGATCGCGGCCACCGGCCCCGACCAGGCGAAGTTGCGGTTGATGACGAGGTCGCCGTTGGCCTCGGCGCCGGGCAGCAGGTTCGCCGCCGGGATGCGGGCGTTCTCGAAGACGATCTCCGCGTTCGAGGCGAGCCGGTGACCGACCTTGTCCAGGTGGCGGTAGGTGACGCCCGGGGTGCCGCGTTCGAGCACGAGCGCCGAGAGCCCCTCGGTGCCGCCCTTCTCCGAGTCGGTCCGGACGATCAGCGTCCCGGCGTTGACGCCCTGCTCGTCCCAGCCCGCCGAGGACGGCCAGTACTTGCGGCCGTTGACGACGAAGTGGTCGCCGTCGCGGACAGCGGTCAGCCCGACGCCCGCCGGCCGCGGGAGCGGGATGTCGAAGTTCGCGGTCCCGGACGGGTTGCCCGGCGGCTCGCTCGCGGTCCAGCCGCCCAGGTACTCGCCGGTCGGGTCGGACGTCGCGGCGCCGAGGAAGCGCTGCTTCTGCTCCTCGGAGCCGTACCAGGCGACCGGCATGAGGCCGAGGCCGTTGCAGAGGACCGTGCAGGCGAACCCGGGGTCGACGACGCAGATCTCCTCGGCGGCGATCACCAGGTCCACGCACGAGACGCCCCCGCCGCCGTACGCGGCCGGGAGCATGCACATCGCGATGCCCGCCTTGTAGGACTCGATGTACGCGGGCTTGGTCAGCTGGAACCCCATGAGCGGGTCCGGCTCGGCGTCCGCCACGGCCACCACGGGCTTGAGCACGTTCTCGGCGAACGCCCGGACCTCGTACTGGAGCTTCTTCTGCTCGTCGGACATCGTGAAGTTGATGGTCATGGACGACCTCCCGATACCTCGGTGCGAAATCCCGCCACGGCCGCGGAGCGAGATCAGTGGTATCTGGCATGCAGGTTCTGCGAGCCGCATCGGCCAGGGCTCCGGAGCCTGCTGGAGCGTCGGCCCGCTCGTGAAGCACCCGGGCACGAGCGGTACGAGATGCGTCACGACCGGCGCGAACCCCGCCGCGACCCCCGCGGTGGAGCCTTGCCGTGCCCCGTCGTCGTAACTAGCATCTGCCGTACTCATTTGGCCGCCGGGAGCTGGGTGGTGACTCGGATGCACCCTCGGGCCCCACCGCGTGCGGACCTTCCCGTCGTCACCGGCAGACAGCGTCCGGCCCGGCCCCGAATCGAGACGAGCCGACCATGAGGCACACCGCCCACGCCGACTACGCGCTGCGCGTGCTGCTGTACCTGCGGGTGGCCCCGGGGCGGCAGGGATCCGTCGCGGAGATCGCCGAGGCCCACCACATCTCCCGCAACCACCTCGTCAAGGTCGTCCAACGGCTGGCCGGCGCCGGCATCGTGACGACCGCGCGGGGCCGCGGCGGGGGCGTCCGGCTCGAGCGGGATCCCGCCGGCATCACGGTGGGCGACGTGATGCGGACGATGGAGAACGACTTCGCCGTCGTCGAGTGCCTCGGTCCGGCCCGCTTCTGCCGGGTCGCCGGGGTGTGCGGCGGCCGGGACGTCTTCGCCCGGGCGCTCGACGCGTACTTCGCCGTCCTCGACGAGGCCACCCTCGAGGACATCGCCGCCAACGACCAGGGCCTGCGTGGCGCGCTGCGACTGATCAACGGCCCGGGCGGGCGCTGACGGGGAGCGGCCCCGTCGACCCGCACCATCCATCGGCCAACGGGGGCCGGCGCTGACGTTCCCCAGCCGCGTCGGGCGGCTGCGGAGGAGGAAGCATCGTGCCCATCGACTTCGATCTGACGCCCGAGCAGCACAAGCTCAAGGACGTCGCCCGGGAGTTCGCGCTGGAGGTGCTCCGGCCGGCGGCCGAGTACGCGGACCGGCTCCCGGATGCGCAGGACGCCTTCCGCGCGATGCGCCCGGTCTACGCCGAGGCCGCCGCCCTCGGGTACCCGGCGATGTTCCTGCCGCGCGATTACGGCGGCGGGGGCGCCTCCAACGTCGACTTCCTCCTCGCGATCGAGGAGCTCTGCGCCGTGGACCCGGGATTCCCGACCGTGCTGCTGGTCAACGGGCTCGCGCTGCTCCCGCTGCTGTGGTTCGGCAGCGACGACCAGCGCGACACCTGGCTCCCGCGGGCCGCGGCGGACACCACGGGCGACTTCCTCGCCGGATGGGTGGTCAGCGAGCGCGGCGGGACGGCCAACTTCGACCACCCCAGCCCGCAGGCCGGGATCCAACTGGTCGCCGACCGGCGTCCGGGCGGCGACTACGTGCTCAACGGCGAGAAGCACTGGCCCTGCAACGCCGGTGGCTGGGACCTGCAGGGAGCCGACGTCAACGTGTGCGTCGTGCGCACCGACCGCGCGAAGGGCGGCAAGGAGGCGCTCAGCGCGGTGGTCGTGGAGCGCGGGACGCCGGGGGTGAGCTACGAGGTCATCGACAAGATGGCCCACCGGACCTGCCAGAACGTCACCATGACCTTCCGCAACGTGCGGGTGCCGGAGGACGCCCTGCTCGCGCGCGGCGACGGGGACCTGCTCGTCAACCGGAACTTCACCTGGTCGGCGCCGATCGCGAGCATCGCGGCCGTCGCGGTCGCCCGGGGCGCCTACGAGTTCGCGCTCAAGTGGGCGCGGACCTACACCGGCGCCGGCTCGGGGCCGATCATCAACCACCAGGCCGTCGGGAATTTGCTCACCGAGGTGGCCGCGAAGATCGAGGCCGGCCGCTATCTCTGCTGGAAGGCCGCCCACTACCTGGACCGGCACCCCGGCGAGGGGCACGCGCTGGGCGGCATGAACAAGACCTTCTGCGGCGACCTGATGCAGAGCGTCGTCTTCGACTGCATGCGCATCGTCGGGGTCAACGCCCTGGACCGGAAGTTCCCGATGGAGAAGGCCTACCGGGAGTCGATGGTCTTCCCCCTCTACGACGCCGGGAACCTGGCGATGCAGCGCCGACGGTCCTGGGGCGTGATGGCCGACCCGTCGTTCACCCCGGACGTGTTCGCCGACGGCCGGCCGCTCGCCTTCACCCGGGCCATGGAGGGCTACGGGACCGTCTCGGACGTCGACGGGCGATGACCGGCCGCGCACCGTGGCCGGGGTCCCTGGCCCGGACCTACGCCGCCTGGGAACGGTTCGTCGCGGGCGAGGAGCGCCCCGAGGACGTCCCGCTGGGGATCGCGACGTCCTGGTACCGCTGCCGCGACGTCTACCGCATCGACCCCCGCCACTCCCCGACCGGGACTCCGGAGGACGGCGCGCTCTACGGCCCGGTGCACGCGACGCTGTTCGCGGAGCTGGGCGGGCTCGCCGCGGCGCTGGCGGTCCGTCACGACGACTGCCTCACCGTCGTGACGGACGGACGGGGCCGGCTCGTCAGCTCCCACGGGTCGGGCGCCACGGGACGGCGGGCCCGCGACGTCGGGGACACCCCGATCTGGGCCGAGACGGTCGCCGGGACGAACGCCGTCGGGACCGCGCTGGTGCACCGGCAGGCGACCGGCGTCCGCGGCCCCGAGCACTGGAACTCGTCGCTGCACGACTGGAGCTGCAGCTCGGTCGCGCTCTGCGACGCCGTCACCGGGACCCCGCTGGCGAGCCTCGCGATGTCCGCCTGGCAGGGACCGGTGCCGCTGCGGCCCGTCGACCTCGTCGTCGAGACCCGGCCGTTGGGCTGTGTGCTCCGGCGTGCGGCGGCCCGCGACCGGGCCCGGCTGGTCGCGGCGTTCGGGCGGCTCGAGCTCGGTCCCGGGACCTCGGGGGCGGCCCTCGACGCGTCCGGGCGCGTGGTCGTCGCCAACGCGGCCTTCCGGGCGCGTCACCGGTGGGGCGCTGACAGCCCCGCGGATCCCGCCGACCCCGACGCGCCCGGCGATCCCGATGTCGCCGGTCTCGCCCGCCTCGCGGAGCGGGTCCGCGCCGGTGTGCGGGGCGACCCCGACTGGCGCGGCACCGTGCTCGGCGACGAGCGGGACGACGACGGCGAGCCGTACCACCTGGTCCCGGTGATGGCCGGGCCGGAGGCCGTCGGGTTCCTGGCCGCCGCCGATCCCGGTCTGGGTCGCGGAGAGCCGGTGTCCCCGGGCGAACCGGCCCGTCCGGGCCGACCAGCGTGTCCGGGCGAGCCGGTGCCGCCCAGGGAACCGTCCGGCCCCGGAGCACCGGTCCGTCCCGGCGCGGAGCCGGACACCGTCGCGGCCGGGCCGGGACGGCGGGACCGGGTCCCGGCCCTGACCGGGTCCGGGCAGCTCGTGCTGCTGCCCGTCGCCGGGATCCGGCACGCCCGCGCGGACGGCCACACCGTCTGGCTGACGACCGACGACGGCGTCCTGCGCGCCGCCCGCCGGGGCATCGACCACCTCGAGCGCGACCTGCGCGGTGAGGGGTTCCTGCGTGTGCACCGCAGCTACCTGGTCAACCTGGCCCGCGTTCGGGAGCTGAGCTCCGAACGCGGCGGCCTGACGCTGAGCACCGCGCCCCGCCGGCACGAACGGATCCCGGTGTCCCGGCGGTTCGCGCCGACGGTGCGGCGGCGTCTGGGCCTCTAGCGGTCGACCGCGTCCGGGATCACGTCGGTGATCTCGACGTGCCGGGCGCCGAGCCGGCGCAGCCGGGTGCGCAGCCGGCGGTCCGGGGCGACGACGGTCAGCGGGATCCCGCACCGCGCGGCGTCGCCGGCGACCGCCGGCACGACCCACAGACCGAGCTCGTCGTCGGCGACGACGGCCGTCAGGTCGAGCACCACGGCGGCGGGTCGGGCGCCCAGCGCGCCTTCCACCGCCTCCCGCAGCGTCGCTGCCGTCGCGGAGCGCAGACTGCCCCGCAATCGGAGCACCGCCGTCGGTGCGCCCCGCTCGAGCCAGGCGTCGAGATCGCCCTCCGACGATCCCGCCTGCCCTCTCGATGGCACGGCGCACTGCAACGAAGGTGCCCCGACCCGTCTGATCACCATCGACCTGCCCCCTGGTCTTCGGCTCGCGGCTCCTCCCGGTGATCCGGGGGTGCCAGGGCATCGGGGTCCGGGACGCCCGCGACCGCAGCCTGTCCTCGCGTGGCGGACCGCATCTGCGGCGCGGCGGAGTGAGAGCGGTCGGCGTTCCACGGACCGTAGGCCGATCCACGACCCGCCGGAAGCCTCCGTTCGCGGGCGGCTGTCGCGGCCGTCCGGCCGGTCCGCCACCGTTCGCCGGTCCTGGCTGGGCCGTCCGTGGGAGCAGGAACCCAGTCGGGTGCAGCGGGGCTCACCCGGGTGCGGCAACCGCTCGGCGGTGCACATGTGCACACGTGCGGCAGTGCTTGTGAGCACAGCCGCACGGGTGCCACTGTGCACGTTCGGCGATAGGACGCCAGCTGACACGCCGGCGCGCGGGTCGGGGGTGCTGGCATGCGGGTTGCAGTCGCCAACAACAAGGGCGGGGCGGGCAAGACGACCGCGATCGTCCACCTCGCCGAGGCCCTCGCCGCCCGCGGCCGCCGGGTGCTCGCCGTCGACCTCGACCCGCAGGCCAACCTGTCGCGCCGGCTGGGCTACGGCGAGGCCGAGCTGGCCTCGATGGTCACCGCCGCGGAGGTCGTGGCCGCCCACCAGAAGGGCTGCGCCGCCGACGCGATCGTCGGGTGCCGCTGGATCACGGCCGGTGCCGAGCGCATCGACCTCCTGCCGGCCCGCTACGACCTCGAGGCCCGGGTCGCCGAGGCCGGTCAGCTGGGCTCGCACGAGCGCCTCGAGGTGGCGCTGGTCGGCGTCGCCGAGGACTACGACGTCGTGCTCCTGGACTGCCCGCCCTCCCTCGGGCACCTGACGCAGCTCGGACTCGCCGCCGCCGACACCGTCGTCCTGGTGCTGCGCCCCGAGTACGACCACCTGCAGGGCGCGATCCGGGTCCGCGACTTCGTCACCACCTACCGCCGCCACCTCGGGCGGCCGCGCCTCGACGTCGCCGGCGTGATCATCAACGAGCACGACCGGCGCCGCGGGCTCCACGCCTGGCACACCGACTCCGTCACCGAGACCTTCGGGCCCCTGGTGTGGTCCCCACCGATCCCGTCCCGGGCGGTCCTGGCCGAGGCCATCGACGCCGCGCAGCCCCTGCGGGCCCGCGGCGCTCCCGCCCGTGCCCTGATCGCGACCTTCTCCACCCTCGCCGACCAGTTGGAGGCAGCGACCGATGCCCTCGCCTGACCCTCGACAACCCTCCCGCTCGTCGGGTGGGCGCCTGCGCCCCGAACCGACGTCCGCGCTGGCCCCCTCGCCCAGTCCGCTGATGTCCGTGCCCGACGCCGTCCCGGGCCCCGGACCGAAGGGGCGGCGCCAGCACCATCGGGGCCCCGTCGTCGGGGGCGCGGCGGAGGAGCTGGTCTACCTGTCCGGCCGGGTCCCCCGGGCGCTGCGCGACGAGCTCCACATCCGCGCGATCCAGGAGGGTCGCCCGGTCGTCGACCTGCTGCGTCAGGCGATCCGCGCCTATCTCGACCGGGCGTAGGTGCGCTGCGCGCTCGTGAGCAGTAATTGATGCCCTGGCGTCAATTACTGCTCACAGGCGCGAAGCGCACCTACGCCGGCGGCACCCAGATCTCCCGGTCGTGCATCAACCGGATCTGGGTCTCGAGGATCTCGCGCCGGTACTCGTCGTGGTGCGGCGGCTTGCGGTCGAGGTAGAGGTTCTTCGGGTAGATCGGGCGCTCGTAGACCAGCTGCGCGAGCTCGGTGCGGATGTCCTTGGCCCAGTTGCTGATCTGCGCGGTGGCCCGGTGGTGGCGCAGCGCCTCGATGTCCACGACGCCGCTGACGAACGTGGAGCCGTTGGTGTCGAACTGCTTGCCGACGAGCTGGCCCCGGTGGTTGACGATCATCGAGCGGCCGCCGCCGGCGTCGATCGCGTGCGGGCTGTCCGGGTAGAGGTGGTAGCCGCCGATGTTCGGGGCGACGACGTAGAAGTTGTTCTCGATCGCCCGCGCCCGGTTGGAGATCTCGAAGACGTCGTTCTCGGTGAACGGCACCGGCAGCGACGCCCGGTAGACCACCTCGGCGCCGTTGAGGGCGAGACCGCGGCCGTTCTCCGGGTACATCCCCTCCATCGCCATCATCACGCCGAGCCGGCCGATCGGGGTGTCGGCGACCGGCCAGAACGCGTCGAGCGTCCGGCCGTAGCGCTCGATCCACCAGTCGAACAGGTCGTGCGGCGACACCGACCGCTCCACCGGGAGCAGCGCGTCGAGCTTGTGGTGGACGAGGACGATCTCCTCCTCGGGGGAGATCACGAACCCGGCGTTGAAGAACAGGTCCGGCCAGTCCGGGTGGCGGACCTTGGCCTGTGCCATCACGTAGACGCCCCAGCGACGGGCGAGCGCGCCGAGCCGGTCGGTCTCCGGGCCGGGCACGTCGATGGCGCAGTGGTGGGCGAACTCGGTGTGGTCGACGTCGAGGATCTCGTCGTTGAACCCCTGGAGCGCTCCCTCGGGGATGACCAGCAGCTTCACCGGGATGTCGAGGTTCGACAGCCAGAACGCGGCGTGCGTGAGGCTCTCGAGGTGCTCGAGGTTGTGGGCGATGTCGGCGCGTTCGCGGATACCCCAGAACGTCGGGATGAGCCCGACGGCGTTGTACGGCTCGACCATGGGTGGCCTCCGGCCTCGTGAGCAGAAATCCGTCCTCTGACACGGAATAGTGCTCATGAGCGCGCAGCGCACCTAGTGTGGCGGCGTGACCAGCGACGAACCCCGTACCGACGCCGAGATCGCCGAGCGCATCGACGCGAACGCCGCGGAGGAGCACGAGATCCGCAACCGCAGCCACGGCGGCATGAGCGACGAGGACGTCGCGCGCCTGCGCACGCTGGAGGTCGAGCGGGACCGGCTCTACGACCTCAAGCGGCTGCGTCAGGGTCGCCGGGACGCCGGCGAGGACCCGGGCGAGGCGCACGAGCGCTCCGCGAACGTCGTGGAGGGGTACCGCCAGTAGCTCAGGCGCGGTCGGTCTCCTCGAGCAGCGAGGACCAGAACCGCAGCGCCGCGTGCTCCATCTCCAGACCCAGCCGTAGCGTGATCATCCGCTTGGCGACCGCGTCGAGCGATGCGTAGCGCTTCTGCATGTCCTCGTACACCGCGATCCGCTCGCGGTGCGCCGCCACCTGCTCGCGTGCCAGGCGCTCGACGTCCCCGGGCTCGCCGACCTCGTTGAAGAAGAGCTTGAGCTCCGCGATGTCGCGCATCTGGAAGTGCTCGGGTGTCGGCTCCGCGAGCCACGCCCGGAGTTCTTCGCGCCCGGGGTCGGTGAGCCGGAACGTCCGCCGCCGGCGCCCGCCCTCCTCGGTCTCCGCCTCGAGCAGCCCGAGGTCGACCAGCCGCTGCGGCTCCGAGTACAGCTGCGCGTGCGGGAAGTGCCAGAAGTAGCCGATGGAGCGGCCGACGGCCCGCTTGAGGTCGTAGGACGTGGACGGCCCCCGCAACGCGATCGTCCCGAGGACGACGTACGAGGTCGGGGAGAGCCGGTCGGCCACGGGCGGAGCCTACCGACCCTTGCCGACTCGCCATCCGCTCCATACAGTCCGAAACAGACGGTATGCGCCGGATCATGATCGGGAGGCGGGGCAGTGGATCTCGCGACGGCGTGGGCCTGGACCGTGGAGCGCTACCCCCGCCGCCGCGCCGTCGGCGGCCCGGAGCCGATGACGTGGGCCGAGTGGGACGCCCGCACGGCCGGCCTCGCGCACGCCCTGGCCGAGCTCGGGGTGCGCCGCGGCGATCGGGTGGCGCTCGTCCTCACCGGCGGTGAGCCGGCCGCGTCGCTGCACCTCGCCGCCCAACGGCTGGCGGCCGTCGCGGTGCCGCTGTCCACCCGCATCGGCCACGAGGAGCTGGTCCACTGTCTCGCCGACGCCGCGCCCGCCGTCATCGTGTCCGACGAGGCGACTGCCGAGCGGGTCGACGCCGCCGCGGGCGACGAGCACGTGCGGCCCCACACCCACCGGCTGGTCGACGACCTCGAGCGCGCTGCGGCCGACGCACCCGACACCCCGCCGCCGACCGGCGCTCCGAAGCCGGACGACATCAGCGTCATGCTCTACACCTCCGGCACGACCGGGCGCCCCAAGGGCGTGCCGCGCACCCACGCCGCCGAGCACGCGGCCGCCGTCGCGCACCTCATCCAGACCGGCGGGCGGCCCGGCGAGGTGGCGCTCGGCGTCATGCCGCTCTTCCACACCATGGGCGTGCGGACGCTGATCGCGACGGTCCTCGCCGCCGGGACCTGGGTGCCCCAGGCGCGGTTCGACGCCGCCGAGGCTGCCGAGCTGGTGGTGGCGGATGGGATCACGTCGCTCTACCTGGTCCCGACGATGTTCTGGTCGCTGCTGCGCGAGGACCCGACGCTGGCCCGGTTCCGCTCGGTCCGACGCCTCGCCTACGCGGGAGCCGCGATGGCGCCGGCGCTGGCCGAGCGGCTGGTCCAGGCGCTGGCGCCGGAGTCGTTCGTCAACCACTTCGGCTCGACCGAGATCTACACGTTCTCGATCGGCCCGGACGTCGCGGCGAAGCCCGGCTGCGCGGGTCGCGCCGGGGTGTTCGGTCGGCTGCGCCTCGTCGAGCCGGCCCCGGACGCGTCACCCGAGGCGATCGTCGGGCCCGGCGAGCAGGGGCAGGTCGCGGTCTCGATGGCGAGTCCCGAGGCGTTCGCCGGCTACTGGCGTCGCCCGGACGCCACCGCACGGACCGTGCGCGACGGGTGGTACTTCCCCGGCGACCTGGCGGTGACCGATGACGACGGCGATCTCTGGGTGGCCGGGCGCATCGACGACATGATCAACTCGGGCGGGGAGAACGTCTACCCCGACGAGATCGAGGCGGCGCTGGTGCGCTGCCCGGAGCTCGCCGACGTCGTCGTGGCCGGACTCCCCGACGAGCGCTGGGGCCAGGCCGTGACGGCGTTCGTCGTGCCGGCACCCGGTGTGGAGCCGGGCGTGGCGGTGGCGGCGACCGACCGGTGGGGACGCGTGGAGCTCCCGTCGCTGCAGCGTCCGAAGCGGGTCGTGGCGCTGACCGCGGTGCCTCGTTCGGCGGTCGGGAAGACGCTGCGCCGGGTGCTCGTCGCGGGCGAGTTCTCCCCGCTGGCGGATTCCGGCGCAGGCCCCGCTCCCGATGTGGGCGAAGGGCACCTTCGGTCGAATACATCGAGCGAAGGGCACCCTCGCTCAGAACCGGGGGCCCACCGGTGAACGCCGAGCCACGACGCTGGACCCCGGCCCGAGACGAGGACGCCGCCCTCGTCAGCGGCACCGGCGCGTTCCTCGACGACCTCGACCCGCTGCCCGGCACCCTCGTCGCCGCCGTCGTGCGCAGCCCCCACCCGCACGCCCGCATCCGCTCCGCCGACCTGGACCGGGCGCGGGCGTACCCGGGCGTCGCCGCCGTGATCGGCCCGGACGAGGTGCACGCCGCGGTCCGGCCGTTCCCCCTGTCGACCGCGACCCCGATGCCGTACCTGCCCAGTGCCGTCGACCGCGCCCGCTACGTCGGCGAGCCGGTGGCCGTCGTCGTCGCGACCGACCGTTACGTCGCCGAGGACGCCGCCGAGCTCGTCACCGTCGACTACGAGCCGCTCGACGTCGTCGTCGACACCCGCCGTGCGCTCGAACCGGACGCGCCCCTGCTGCACGACGAGGCCGGCACCAACGTCGCCACCGACCGCACGTTCTGCTTCGGCGACGTCGACGGCGCCTTCGACGCCGCCACGCACACCGTCCGCGGCGACTACACGTTCCCGCGGTACTCCTCGGTGCCGATGGAGACCTACGGCGTGATCGCGCGGTGGAGCGAGGACGCCGAGGGCCCGGCGGTCGAGGTGTGGGCGAACTTCCACGGGCCGTTCACGATGGTGCCGGTGGCCGCCGGGGCGCTCGGCCTGCCCCCGAGCCGGTTCCGGTTGCACGTCCCGGCCGACATCGGCGGCAGCTTCGGCATCAAGTCCGGCATCTACCCCTACGTCGTGCTGATGGCACTCGCGTCGAAGCACGCCGGACGGCCGGTGCGCTGGACCGAGGACCGCATCGAGCACCTGCTCGCCAGCTCGTCCGGCGCCGGACGGGTCATGAGGTTCGAGGCCGCGGTCGACGACGACGGCGGCGTGACGGCACTGCGCATCGACCTCGCCGACGACGTCGGCGCCTACCTGCGCCCGCCCGAGCCGTCCACGCTCTACCGCTGCTTCGGCAACATCACCGGCGCCTACGACGTGCCCGCGGTCGCCATCCGCGCCCGCGCGGTCGTCACCAACCGCGCTCCGACCGGGCTCAACCGCGGTTTCGGAGGGCAGCAGCTCTACTTCGGCCTCGAGCGGCTGATGGACGCGGTCGCGACGACGACGGGTCTCGACGTCGCCGAGGTCCGCCGCCGCAACCTGGTCCGCGCCTTCCCCCACCGCACCCCGACCGGCGGGCTCTACGACTCCGGCGACTACACCCGCGCGCTCGAGCTGCTGGTGACGAAGGGCGGGTACGACGAGCTGCGGGCCCGACAGGTCGCCGCGCGCGAGGCCGGCGAGCACTACGGCGTCGGGCTCGCGCTCGTCGTCGACCCCTCCGGCACCAACATCGGCTACGTCGGGCTCGCGACACCGGCGGCCGACCGCAAGCCGGGCCGGGACAAGTCCGGGTCGACGGAGATCGTGCGCGCGTCGGTGGACGTGCAGGGCGTGGTCACGGTGCTGCTCGGATCGGTCCCGCAGGGCCAGGGGCACGCGACGGTGGCCCGACGGGTGGCCGCGCGACGGCTCGGCCTGCCGCCGGAGCAGGTCCGCGCCCGGATCGAGATGGACACCGCCGCGACGCCGTGGACGGTGACCTCGGGCAGCTACTCGTCGCGGTTCGCCCCGCTGGTGACCAGCGCGGTGATCGCGGCCGTCGATCGCCTCGCGGAGTCGGTCCGCGGGGCCGCGACGGTGCTGCTGGGTCTGCCACCCGAGGCCGCCGACGGGCTGGACCTCGCGGACGGCGAGATCCGCGACCCGTCGTCGGGGACCTCCTGTCGGTTCCGGCACGCGGCCGGACTGCTGCACTGGGATCCGGGCGCGCTGCCGGCCGACCTCCCGGCGCGCACCACCGCCGACGGCGAGTTCCGCCCGCCCGAGGCGGTCGCGGCCACCGCGGAGGACAGGATCAACTCGTCGCTCTGCTACGGATTCGTCGCCGAGATGGTCGGCGTGCGGATCGACCCGGACACGCTCGAGATCACCCTGGACCGGGTCGCGAGCGTCCACGACGCGGGCACGGTGCTCGACCCGGTGCTGCTCGAGGGCCAGGTGCTCGGCGCCCTGGTTCACGGGCTCGGTGGCGCGCTGTTCGAGGAGTTCCGGTACTCCGACGCCGGACAACCGCAGTCGGCGACGTTCCTCGACTATCTCTGCCCGACGACCGCGGAAACGGGCTTCGAGCTGGTCTCCGACCACCTCGCGTCGCCCTCGCCGCTCACCCCGCTCGGCGCGAAGGGCTGCGGCGAGGGCAGCTCCATGAGCCTGCCGGTGGCGATCGCCAACGCCGTCGCGGACGCGCTGGGCCCGGCGGGCGTCGCGATCGACTCCCTGCCCCTGCACGGCGAGGCGCTGTTCCGGCTGCTCGACAGGAAGGACCACTGATGGCACTGCACGGCGGAGAGGTCCGGCTCGAGCGCTCGCATGACGGGCGCGTCGCGAACCTCGTCCTGGCCCACGGCCCGTACACCGTGATCACGTGGGAGATGCGGTCGGCGGTAGCCGCGCGGTTCGCCGAGATCGACCGCGACGACGACGTCCGTGTGGTCGTGGTCCGTTCCGACGGCGAGCACTTCTCCTCGGGCGGGGACATCGCCGGGTTCATGGAGGTCGAGCCGGTCGACCTGACCGACCTCGGCCACGAGGTGACCGCTGCGTCGCGCTCCCCCAAGCCGGTCGTCGTCGCCGTCGACGGCTACTGCTTCGGCGTGGGGCTGGAGCTCGTGCTCTCCTGCGACATCCGACTGGCGAGCGAGCGCAGCCGTTTCGCCCTGCCGGAGATGAATCTCGGGATGATCCCCGGGTCAGGCGGCACCCAACGGCTCGCGCGGCTCATCGGCCTCTCCCGCGCCAAGCACCACGTCATGACCGCGAAGCGCATCACCGGCGCCGAGGCGGCCGACTGGGGCCTGCTCGCCGAGCTGCACCCCGACCGTGAAGCCCTCGACAAGGCCACCGACGCGATGATCGACAAGCTCCTCGGCTTCTCCCCCATGGCGCTGCGCACCGCGAAGGAGGTGCTCGACCGCGGCGTCGACGCGCCGCTGTACTCGGGCATCGAACTGGAGCGCAAGGCCTACGCGATGCTGCGCGCGAGCCACGACTTCGCCGAGGGCGTCGCCGCGTTCACCGAGAAGCGCACGCCGAACTTCACGGGGCGCTGAGTGAAGTCCGCGCCGTTCGCCTACCACCGCCCGGGCAGCGTCGCCGACGCCGTCGAGGTCCTGGCCGCCGGGGACGCCAAGGTGCTCGCCGGCGGGCAGTCGCTCGTCCCCGTCCTCGCGATGCGACTCGGTCGTCCGGGCACGCTCGTCGACGTCACGGCGCTGCCGGAGCTGGGCGGGCTCGGGATCGCCGACGACGAACTGCGCGTCGGCGCCGCGGTACGCCAGCGTCGCGTCGAGCGGGACCCGACGACGGCGCGGGTGCCCCTGATCGGGCGGGCGATGCCGTTCGTCGGGCACCGCGAGCTGCGCAGCCGGGGCACGGTCTGCGGCAGCCTCGCCCACGCCGACCCGGCCGCCGAGCTGCCCGCCGTCGCCGCGTGCGTCGGCGCGATCGTCGAGGTCACCGGCCCGCGCGGGGACCGCGAGGTGGCGGCCGCGGAACTGGTCACGGGCGCGATGACCACGGTCGTCGGCGCCGACGAGCTGATCACGGCCGTCCGGTTCCCGACGGCGGGCCGGGGCGAGGGGTTCGGGTTCGCCGAGATCGCCCGCCGGCACGGGGACTTCGCGCTCGCCGGGGTGGCGATCCGCGTCCGGGCGGTCGCGGGAGCGGTGAAGGACGCGACGCTGGCCGCGTTCGGGGTCTCGGACCGGCCCGTGGTCCGGGACGTCACCGACCTGTTGGCCCACGCCGTCACCGAGCCGGACCTGCGGCCCGCCACGGACGCGCTCGCCGCCGACGTCGTCGACACCGCCGGGGACGCCCACGGCTCCACCGCCTACCGCGCCCACCTGCTCGGGGTGCTCGCCGCCCGCGAGCTCGCCCGGGCCCACCGTCAGGCCCTCCCGGGAGACCCGTCGTGAAGCCCGTCCACGTCGCGGCCGACGCCACCGCCGACGTCACCCTCGGCGTCAACGGCCGCGAGACCACCCTCGCCGTCACCCCCCGCACGACCCTCTCCGACGTGCTGCGCGACCGCCTCGGGCTCACCGGCACGCACGTCGGCTGCGAGCACGGCGTCTGCGGGATGTGCACCGTCCTGGTCGACGGCGAGGCGGCACGGGCGTGCCTGCTGTTCGCCGTGCAGTGCGAGGGCTCCGAGGTGACGACGGTGGAGGGGCTCGGCAGCGCGGCCGAACAGCATCCGCTGCAGCAGGCGTTCTCCCACCACCACGGTCTGCAGTGCGGGTTCTGCACGCCGGGCATGCTCATGAGCTCCTACGACCTGCTCGCCGGCGGCACCTACGACGAGGTCACGCTCGCCGAGGACATGTCCGGCGTGCTGTGCCGCTGCACCGGCTACCGCGGGATCCTCGCGGCGGTCGCGGACGTCGCGGCGACGCATCCCGACGGCGTGCCGGCGCCCCGGGCGGCGGCACCGCCGATGCTCGTCGGGCGGTCAGGGGCGGGCACCCCCACGACGACGGTGCCGGAGCCCGCGGCGTCGGCGGTCTCGGCTTCCGACGACGGAGAGGTCACCGTCCCCTCCGGCCCGCCCACGGTCACCGTCGACGTCGAGGCTCCACTCACCTCCCCGATCGACGCGGTGTGGGCGGTACTCGCCGACTTCGAGCGGCTCGCCGCCTGCCTGCCCGGCGCCCGGTTGACCGCCGACCTCGGCGACGGCCGCTACCGGGGCACCGCGACGGTGGCCCTCGGCCCGGTGTCGCTCGCCTTCGCGGGGCTTGCGCAGGTGGTCGAACACGACCGCGATGCGCACGTCATGCGGGTGCTCGCTCAGGGCTCCGACCGCGGCGGGTCGAGCACGCAGGCGGTCATCCGGCTCGCGGCGCGGGCCCGTGACGACGGCGGCACGACGCTGCGGGCGGGTGCCGACGTGCACCTGTCCGGCCGGATCGCGCAGTTCGGACGGGCGCTCGCCGGCGACGTGTCCCGGCGGATGTTCGAGCAGTTCGCCGGCGCCGTCGACTCCTCGGCGCGGACGGGCGCGGCCCCGCACCCGTCGTCGGGACCCGGCGCGGCGCGGCTGGTGCTCGACGCGCTGCGTGCCCGGCTGCGCGAGCTCGTCCGGCGGGGAGGCCGACGGCTCCGGCGGTGGTGAACGGGACCGCGATGCCCCGTCGTCAGGTCAGCGGCGACGCCCACGCCAACTGCGCGGCGAGCTCGCGCTCGTCGAGAGCACGTCCGGGCGGCATGTCCGGCACCGGATCGCCGCCCGCGGTGTGCCGTGCGCTCGCGACGACGTTGGCCTGGGTGCGCCCGGCGCGGCAGCGGGTGAACAGCGCGACGGCGGCGTCGACATCCCCGGTGTCGCGCAGCGCCTTGCCGAGCACCACCCCGTCCTCGAGCGCCGTGGAGCCCCCCTGCCCCGACGCGGGCGAGGCGGCGTGCGCGGCGTCGCCGACCAGGAGGACCCGGTCGCGCTCCCAGCGGGACACGAACGGGAGGTCGCGGGCCTCGACCCCGACGACGACCCCGGTGGCCGTCACGAGCCGCGCGGCGATCCCGTCGACGTGGTCGAGGACGTCCGCGCGGTGGTCGCCGACGGTCGCTCCCGGTGCCAGCGGCGGTGCGGTGACCCGGCAGAACCACCAGGTCTCGGAGCCGGTCGGGATGTGGCCGAACGCCGCGCCGCCGTTCACGGAGTGGAAGCCGTGGACCCGCCCGACGTCGGTCACCGGGGACCGGCCGTAGTAGACGCGCTGGCCGGCGTAGCGCGGGGGCGGCCCGTCCGGATCCACCTCGGCCCGCCGTCGTGACCCGAGCCCGTCGGCGGCGATCAGGAGGTCCGCCTCGATCCGCCCGCCGTCGTCGAGCAGCGCCGCCACCCCGCCGTCGTGCCGTTCGGTGCCGACGACGCGCGCTCCGCGCCGCAGGTCGATCCCGAGCTCCTCGACGCGGCGCTGCAGCGCCTCGCACAGGGCGGCCCGGCGGACGTAGCGGTAGTCCGGCCCGCCGGAGCCCAGGGGTCGCTCGACGGTGACGGTGCCGTCGGATGTCTGGGCGACGAAGCCGTCGAGCCGCCCGGCGACGGCGTCGACCTCGGCGAGGGCCCCGAGCTCGTCGAGGGCGCGCACCCCGCTGCTGGCGAGGACGAGGAAGGCCCCGACGTCGGCCGCGCCGCCGGGACGGGCCTCGAGCACGACCGCGCGGTGCCCGGCGCGGTGCACCGCGACGGCCACCGCACATCCCGCGATGCCGGCTCCCGCGACCACGACCGTCAACACGTCCCGATGGTCGCATCGTTGCCTGTGGGTGATTTCCGAGAGCACTGCTCTTGCATTCCTCGGTCGCCCGAAGCATGCTGAGAGAGCAGTGCTCTCACAAGAGAGCGGCGATCTCGGGGGAGGAGACAATGACCACGGTGCTCGTGAGCGGGGCGACCGGGACGATCGGCCGGGAGCTCGTCGGACTGCTCGCCGGCCAGGGAGTCTGCGTCCGCGCGATGGTCCGCCGCCCCGCCGACGCCGACGCTCTCCGCGCTCCGGGGGTCGAGCCGGTGATCGCCGATCTCGACGATCCGAGCTCGCTCGCCCGCGCCCTCGACGGTGTCGATGCGCTCTTCCTCAACACCCCGTCGTCGGCCGAGGCCCGGGACCGCCAGATCCGGTGTGCGGACCTCGCCGTCGCCGTGGGGGTGCGTCGCCTGGTGCTGCTCTCGCAGTACGCGGCGCGCGCCGACTCGCCGGTGCGCTTCCTGCGCTGGCACGCCGAGGTGGAGGACCACGTCGGCGCGCTCGACCTGGAGGTCACGGTGCTGCGGCCGAACCTGTTCCTGCAGGGGATGCTCACGATGGCGGGCGCCGTCCGGGAGCACGGGACGCTCGGCGCCCCGATCGGGTCGGCGCGGGTGAGCATGGTCGACACCCGGGACATCGCGGCCGTCGCCGCCGTCGCGCTCACGCAGCCGGGCCACGCGGGCGCGGTCTACACGCTGACCGGCCCGGCGGCGGTCAGCCACCACGAGGTGGCCGAGGCGATCTCCGCGGCGACGGGGCGCGACGTGCAGTTCGCCGACCTGCCCGACGAGACCTTCGCGACGATGCTCGACGGTGTCCTGCCCGCGTGGCAGCGCGACGGCCTGCTCGAGGACTACGCGCACTACCGCCGGGGTGAGGCCGCCGTCGTGGACCCCGCCGTCCCGACGGTGCTCGGACGCCCGGCCCGCGATCTCGCCGCGTTCGCCCGGGATCACGCCGGTGCGTTCGCGGCGTAGCGGTTCGGGGCCGCGCGCGAAAGGCCCGCGCGAAAGGCACGAACGGGTCGTTCGTCACCTGAGAAGGTGACGAACGACCCGTTCGTGCGGTTCGCGCGGGGCGCGTGCGGTCGGGGCGGGGGCGGTCCGGGCGCCCGAGATCATTCCCCTCGTGGTGTCGGCCTACGGGCTCACCGGGCGCGAGCGCGACGTCGTCACCCTGGTCCTGCAGGGCGTCGACACCGCCGACATCGCGCGGTCGCTGCACCTCTCGGCGTACACCGTCCAGGACCACCTCAAGAAGGTGTTCGCGAAGGTCGGTGTCCGCAGCCGCCGGGAGCTGATCGGGCGCATCGTCAACGACCTCTACGCGCCGCGCATCGACGACGCCCTCGCGCCGTCCGGCTGGTTCGCGCCGGTCGCCTGACCGGTCAGGACGTCCCCCCGACGACGACCTGCTGCCCCTCGGCGAGCCCACCGGTGATCTGGGTGCGGTCCGGGCCGGCGATCCCGGTGGTCACCGGGGTGACGACCTGCCGGCCGTCGGAGGTCACGACGGTGACCGTGGTGGCGTTCCCCTGCCGGTGCAGCGCCCGGTTCGGGACGCTGATCGTCGGCCCCGAGTCGGCGGTGATCACCGTGGCCCGGGCGGACTGCCCGTCGTGGATCCGCGGGTCGGGCGGCAGCGCGACGGTCACGTAGTACTCGATGCTCCCGGAGATCGCGGTCGCGGACGGCGCGACGGAGAGCACCGTCCCGTCGAGGGGACCGTCGGGGACGGCGTCCAGCGAGACGTCGACGTGCTGCTGCGGGGCGATCTGCTCGGCGTCGACCTCCTGGAACGGCACGACGACGGCGAACCGGGTCAGGTCCTGCAGCACCATGAACTGCGTCCCGCCCGGGCGCGACGGCGAGGCGCCGCCGGCCGCCGCGGCAGCGGCCGCGGCGCCGTTCGCGGCCTGCGCGGCGCCCGGGATCGCGGCGTCGGTCCCGGGCGCGATGGGCGTGGTGGCCGCGCTGGCCGCGACGAACTCGCCCACCGCGCCGTTGAGGGCGGTGATCGTCCCGTCCGAGGGCGCGCGCAGCGTGGTGTTCGCCAGGTTCTGCTGGGCGGTGGCGACCTGGGCGCGGGCGCCGTCGACGGCGGCGCGGGCGGCGGCGAGATCGTTCGGCCGGTTCGCGCCGGCCGAGTCGAGGCCGTTCTGGGCGGTGACCTGCCCCTGGCGCGCGTCGGCGATCTGGACGTCGCCCGCCGCGGCGTCGGCCTGCCGCTTGGCCCGGGCCTGGGCGACCGACTGCGCCGTCGAGGCGGCCGAGGTCGCGGCGGAGGTCGCGGCGCCCATGGCACCGGTCGCTGGACCCGCCGCACCGGCGGCCGCACCCGTGGCGCCGTCCTCGGACCCGCCGGAGGTGTCTCCCCCGGCCGCCGCGGCTCCGGCTCCGGCCGGCGCGGTCTGGGCGGCGGATATCGCGGCGTCGTCCGCGGCGAGGGTCGCGTCGACCTGCCGCTTCGTCGCGGACACGACCGAGGCGGCCGCGTTCACCGAGTTCTGCGCGCCCTCGACGGAGGTGCCGTCGGCGACCTTGTCGTACTGCGCCTGCTGGCCGGCGAGCTGCGCCCGAGCCTGTTGGAGCGCCCGGCGGGCGGCGAAGTCGTCGACGGTCGCGAGCACCTGACCCGCGGTGACCCGGTCCCCGACCTTCACCCTCACCGAGGTCAGCTGCCCGGCGGTCGGGAACCCGAGGTTGGACGAGCCGAGGGAGGACACCGACCCGGTCGAGTCCACGCCGGTGCTGACAGCCGTCCGGTCGACGCGCACGGTCGGCGGGGGCGACGGGGCCTGCGAACCACAGGCTCCGACACTCAGCGCAACCGCTACGACTGAAGTCCCGAGGATCGCTGTCCTGATGGAGCAGTGGGATCGAGGTGGCAGGAGCCGGGGTCGCATGCGTTCTCCGTCCGGGTCGCAGTGACACGTCGACCCGGGAAGATCCCTCGATCCACCTGCGACGACGTGGTTCACGACGAGGGCCCCGACGGCGCCGTCACCGGCTCCGACCCCACGACCGGGGAAGGCTAACCGCAACACGCAGCGTTGTTGGCACCGACTGTCATCAACACTCAGCGTGAGAGTTACTCGCCGGACTCTCCCGAACGGCCCAACGACCCGGAGTCGCCCGATCGGCCAGGTGCGCCGAGGTGCGCTCCGCGCTCGTGAGCACTCATTGACGTCAGGGCGTCAATTAGTGCTCACAGGCGCGGAGCGCACCTACTCGATCCCGGCCTGACGCAGGCACCCGTCGACCACCGCGGCGAGCCCGAGCTCGAACAGCGCGTCGTCGGACTCCCCACCGTCGGACTCCCCGCCGTCACGGTCCCCGCCGCCGCGCGCCCCGTCGTCGGACGGCAACAGGCCGATCAGGCGCGGGAGCTCGTCCGCGCGCCCCGCGCCGCGGACCTCGGCGGCCGTCGGCGCGCGGTCCCTGATCGGCACCGACGCCCCCCGCACGTAGGCGTTGACCACGTGCAGCAGCCCGATCGCGCGCTCGGCCGGCACCCCCGCCGCGTCGTCGAGCAGCGCGAGGAACGCCTCGGCCCAGCCGCACTCCGCCGGACCCATGCGCTGCGGGCCGGTGACCAGCGGCAGCGTCCACGGGTGCGTCGCGAAGACGCCGCGGTTGGCCCGGGCCCAGCGCTGCATCCCCTCGCGGACCGTCGCCGCGGACAGGTCCGGCGCCGGCCCGACCGCGGCGTCGACCACAGGGCGTGGATGCTGCGCAGCGTCGCGCTGACGTTCTCGATCGTCGTCAACCGCGCCTGGATCGTCGTCTACCTGGCGCTGTTCACGCTCCTCGGTTCCTCGATCGACGACCCGGCGACGATCACCGCGGCGGCGGGTGCGTCGGTGTGGACGAGCTGGATCGTCAACCTGCTCGTCGTGGAGTGGTTCGTGATCCGCCGGACCTCACCGAGTGGACCGTCACGGCTCCCGGTGCAGTCATAGCGGTCCACTCGACGGACCGGAGCCGCCGACCTCGAGGCGCGACGGGTGGGCCGCGTCGTGGTGCACGGTGTGCCGGGGGACGACGGCCTCGTCGAGGGTGCCGAGCTCGGGCACGGTCGTCGTGTGCAGGTTCCGGCTGCGGCGCGGCCAGCTCGCGCCGGCGATCTGCACCCGCACCCGGTGCCCGGTGCGGAAGGTGTGGGCGGTGTCGTGCAGCGCGACGGTGACCTCGACCGGCTCACCGCGGACGAGCCAGTCGGCCGTGCCGCCGTGCCGGTACCGCGTCCGGACCGCGCCCTCGGCCACCGCCACCGCGAACCCGTCGGGCTCGACGTCGGCGAGGGTCACGCACACGTCGGCGTCGGGGGCGGTGCTCTCCAGGTGCACGACGACCCGCGGCACGCCGGCGACCGTGACCGGCGCCGCGAGCGGTTCGCCGGTGTAGATCAGCACGTCGTCGCGGCCCTCGAGGACCCGCTGGTCCTGGATGCCGTCGGGACCCAGCGGCGGGGCGGTCATCACGCCGCCGACGGTGGGCGCCGGGTCGCGCGGGTCGGCGCCGAAGGAGTCGGCCGGGCCGTCGGGGACCGTCGCGACGAGACGCCCGCCGCCGGCGGCCGCGTCCCCGTCGGAGTCGAGCCACCAGGTCGACGTGTCGGTCGGCGGCGGCCACGACGACGTCGTCGCCCACCGGTTCTCGCCGCCGACGTAGTAGTGGACCGGCTCCCCCGCGAGCCACCGCGCCCCGGCGGGGAAGGCGGACCCGTCGCCGCCGCGCAGGTGGACGTCGAACCACGCCGCGATCAGCGGGCCCCACGCGCCGACCCCGCCGGGCGTCCCGGGCAGCACCCGCGCGCCGGTGTGGCCGGTGTAGACGCCGCCGTGCGCCCACGGCCCGGCGACCAGGCGATGCCCGGCGGCACTGCCGGACAGCGCCTCCGCCAGCCGGAACATCGACGGCGACAGGAAGTCCCGGTAGGCCGCGACCTGCAGCAGCGGCACCCGGACCCGCGACGGGTCGGCGTGCACGTGCCGTCGGTCCCAGCCGTCGGACACCGGCCCGCGGGCGAGGCGTTCCTGCCAGGCACGGCCCAGGACGGGGTCGTCGAGGACGTCGACGCCGGTCAGGGGCAGCGTCGCGACGGTCGCCGCCGGGTCCGACGCGGCCGCCACCACCCGTCGTCGCAGGTCGGCCTTCACCACCTCGTCGACGTCGAGGCGGGCGATGGTGTCGATCGTCTGCCCGAGTGAGTACAGCGCGAGGAACCCCAGCTCGAAGGTCCCGCCGGGCCACGACGTCGCCGCCATGTCCGCGCCGCCGATCATCGCGAGCGCGGCGGCCAGGTGCGGCGGTCCGGCCGCGACCGCGTTCAACGTCGAGATCGCGTGGTACGACGAGCCGTAGATCCCGACCCGCCCGTCGCTCCACGGCTGCGCGGCGGCCCACTCGACGGCGTCGTACCCGTCGTCGTACTCCTGGACGGCGAAGTCGAGCTCGCCGCCGGAGGCGAACCGACCGCGGACGTCCTGCACCACCACCGCGAAGCCCTGGCGCGCGAGCCAGAGCGGGTCGGCGACGATCGCGGACACCAGCGTCGGGTCGGTGCGGTCGTAGGGGGTGCGGTGCAGCAGCGTCGGCCACCGACCGGTGCCCGCGGGCCGGTGGACGTCCGCGACGAGGGTGACCCCGTCGCGCGTGGTCATCTCGACGGCCGCGTCGACGACGGGGTGGTGGGGCACGGTGCGCAGGCTAGGCGTCGGCGCCGCGCTGGATCGGGCCGAGATAGGTGCCGGGGTGGGTCGCGCCGTCCTGCCGGACCACCGCGCCGCCGGGCCAGTCGAGGACGGCGGAGTGGGTCTCGTCGGGCGGGGTGATGAGGATCTTCGTGGGCGTCCAGCGCGTCGTTCCGCTGGGCGACCACGTGATCACGGTATGAGCCTCGTCGCCGGGAGCGAGGCGGACGGGCGCGGGCTGCTCGGAGGTCTGGCGCGGCAGCGAATAGGTGTCGGTCTGCGGGTCGGGCGGGCCCTTCAGGTCGACACCGCCGTACCCGAACATCGTGCAGGTCGACGACGAGGCGTTGGTCCAGACGATCGTGGTGTGCCGCTGCCCGGCCTCGCCGGTGGTGCGTCCGACGGCGGGGCGCAGGTCGGTGAGCCGGCACTTGCCCTTGTCCGGGGCGGCCTGTGCGGAGGAGGCGGTCGTCGTCGGGGAGGCCGAGGTCGAGGCGCTGGTCGGGGCGGGGGCGGCGCTGGGGACGGCGGCCGTCGGGGTCGGGTTCGTCGAGCAGCCCGCGAGGACACCGACGGCGAGCAGGAGTCCGACGGTGACCAGCCGGGGTGTCGACATGATCGAGAGACTGCTCCGTTGGGCCGATCGGCGCAGCGCGAGCTCGGTAGGTGCGCTGCGCGCCCGTGAGCACTAATTGATGCCAGGGCGTCAATTACTGCTCACGAGCCCGGAGGGCACCTACGGCGCCAGGACGACGAACGCCTCCCCGCCGGTCTCCGCCGCGAGCTCCAGCGCCCCGGCGGGATCGTCGAGCCCGACGGTCCGGACCGCCACCGAGCCCAGGTCGAGCGCCCCGCCCAGCACCGTCCGCCAGACCCGCAGCAGCGTCGCGGGCGGGAACATCCAGGACCCGCGCAGGGTGAGGCGGCGGTGCATGAGATCGCCGTAGGGCAGTGCGAGGTCCTGGCGCACCCCGCCGATCAGCACCATCGTCCCGCCCGGACGCAGCGCGTCGTAGCCGGCGAGCGTGGGGTCGGGCGAGGAGACCGCCCCGAGCGCGTCGAGCACCACGTCGACCTCCCCGCCCGCGGTGATCCCGGCCGCCGTCCCGGCCCGGTCGGTCAGCGGCACCGGATGCACCCGCGGGTCGAGCGCCGCCAGCCGGTCCAGCACGGCCTCGTTGCGCCCCACCGCGACGACCCGCGACGCGCACCCGGCCAGCGCGAGCCGCACTCCAGCGCCGCCGAGCTGCCCGGTGGCGCCGAGGACGGCGACCGCGTCGCCCGCCGTCGTGCCCGAACGCCCCAGCCCCTCCGCGGCGATCGCGAACCAGCCCAGCAGCGCCAACCGCTCCGGGGGCACCCCCTCCGCGCCGGGCAGGCGGACCAGCGTCTCCTTCGGCGCCACCACCCGCTCAGCGAAGGTCCCGTCGCGCCAGCGGTCCTGCATCGCGGTCACGGTCGGGGTGACCTCACCGCGCCCGCCGATCCCGGTCCAGCCGACCAGCACCTCCTGCGGATCGGCCACGTCCCCGGACGACAGCAGCACGGTGTGCGCGACGACGTCACCCTTGGCCAGCCCCAGGACGTCGTCGGCGACGGCCAGCACCCGGCCCACGCCGCCCGCCCCGAGCACGAGCGGGGTCGGGACCCGACCGCGAGGGCCGGCGGCGACGACGTCGGTGTAGGCGGGCACGTGCGCCGCGAGGATCTCCAGCAGCACGCCGCCGGGGCGGACCGTCGGCTCGTCGAGCTCGGAGAGTCGCAGACCGTCGCCGGGGCGTTCGAGTGTCCATGCACGCATGGCACCCACTCTCGAAGGCGCTCAGCCTGGTATCCAGAGCGCGCTCATCCTGGTATTGGTGGTACTCGTGACGACCGCCGAGCTGGGCGCCTTCCTGCGGAGCCGCCGCGAGCGGATCTCCCCGTCCGAGGTCGGCCTCCCGCCCGGCGGACGCCGCCGCACGCCCGGGCTGCGTCGCGAGGAGCTCGCGCTCATCTCCGGGGTGAGCACGAGCTGGTACACGTTCCTCGAGCAGGGCCGCGACGTCCGACCGTCGGCGCAGGTCCTCGACGCGCTCGCCGGCGCACTGTCCCTCACCGGCGACGAGCGCGACCACCTGCTGCGCCTCGGCGGCCTCGAGCCCGCGGCCCCGGAACCCGGCCCGGAGACCGTCGACCCGGGTCTCGCGGACCTCGTCGACGCTCTCGGCGACCGGCCCGCCTACGTCACGGCCGCGAGCTTCGACGTGCTCGCGATCAACGACGCCGCCCGCAAGCTCTTCGCGGGCATGACGGGGACGCCCGGCAACGTCGCGCTGTGGGTGTTCACCGACCCCCGCGCCGACGAGGTGCTCGTGGATCGCGAGGAGGTCGCCCGCGGGGTGCTCGCCCGGCTGCGCGCGGCGACCGCCCGCCATCCCGACGACGCCCGGGTCGCCGCCGTCGTCGAGACCCTGCGGCGGGACTCGCCGGACGCGGCCGCGTGGTGGTCACGGCAGGACGTCCGCGACGACCGCTCGGGTCGCAAGCGGATCCGTCACCCGGAGCTCGGGGAGGTCACGCTCACGCACACCGTCCTGCACCCCGCGGAACGCCCCGATCTCACGCTGGTGGTGTACGGCCATAGGTGCGCTCCGCGCTTGTGAGCACAAATTGATGCCCTGGCGTCAATTAGTGCTCACAAGCGCGGGAGCGCACCTAGATCAGGAACAGCATCGCCGCCATCGCCAGGCTCATCCCCGCCTGACCGATGAGCTGCACCGGGCCGTGCGCGAGCACCGCCACCGCCCGCGGCACCGCCGGAGCTGCCACCGCGACACCGCCGCCCTCGGACGGCTCCGGGGTCCCGACGGCCGGTGCGTCCGCGGCTTCCGGCGCCCCACCATGCGACCGCCGCACGACGACGGCGATCGTCGCGACGGCGTGGACCACCAGGTAGAGCGCCAGCACCGCCGCGGCGATCAGCAGCGTCGGCGAGGTCGTCGCGTGCCCCGCGTGCTCCCCGCCCGGCCCGCTCGACATGTCCATCCCCGGCATGTCCATCCCCGGCATGCCCGCCATCGACGGCGCCGCGCTCGGGGCCGCCGCCGGCACCATCGCCAGGTACATCACGAGCATCGCCGCGTCGACCAGGAGCAGGTGCGCCGGGTGTGCGGTGCAGCGGTCGAGCCCCACGGCCGACCCGAGCGGCTCGGAGCGCACCCGGGCGGCGACCAGCGTCACGAGCCACCCGACCCCCGCGGCGCCGAAGAGGACAGCGCCGGCCACCGGCGGGACCAGACCCGCCGTCGCGGGCGTCGCCATGAGGATCATGGCCACGCCCATGACGACGTGGTTCGCCTCCGCCGCCGCGACCCGGCGACCGCGCCGTGGGCCGTGCGTGGCCAGCGAGACCGCACAGAGGGCGGTCGTGAGGACGAAGACGGTCACGACCGTCATGCCGAACCAGCCGTCGACCATGGTCAAGGCCTCCAGGAAGCGTCGGGGAGCGCTAGAGCCTCCGACGACCGTACGAGGGCCGGCCCACGAAACGGCGCGACCTGAGGTGTCCCCCCATTTCTCTCATCTTCGGGAACCGCGGGGAAGCCCGTGACGACGACCACCCGGGGCCGCTCGCCCCGGGGCGGGGTCCCCGGGGAGACTGTTCGACGGCGGGTCGTCGGTCGACGATCCCCGGGAGCGGAGGACCAGCCAGCCGATGGACGACGCCGTCATCACCGACGCCGCGCTGGCCGCGCGCGACGGTGACCGGGCGGCCGCGGCACGCTTCGTCGAGCTCACCCAGCAGCAGGTGTGGCGGCTGCTGGTCCACCTCGCCGACCACGGGGTCGCCGCCGACCTCGCCCAGGAGACCTACGAGCGGGCCTTCGGCTCGCTGCGCCGGTTCCGCGCCGAGGCGCCGGCGCGTACCTGGCTGCTGGCCATCGCGCGGCGCGTGGCGGCCGACCACCTGCGCCGTCGCGCCCGCCGCCCCGTCGACCCCGCCCCGATCCAGGACGGCGACGAGCCGCTGACCGGAACCCGGCCCGGGGACGTCGCGGAGGGGATCGCGCTGCGCCTGGCCGTGGACGCCCTCCCGCCCGACCGGCGTGAAGCGTTCGTCCTGACGCAGATGCTCGGCCTCGGGTACGCCGAGGCGGCGGTGGTCGCGGGCTGCCCGATCGGCACCGTGCGCTCCCGGGTGGCCCGGGCGCGGGCCGACCTCGTCGAGGCCCTGGGGGCGGGCGCCGAGAACCCGGAGGCGGTGAGCCGTGAGCCGTGACGCGGACCGACGGCGGCTCGGGGTCGTCGGGAACTCCGACGACCCCGCGCGCGACCTGACCAGCATGGGGACCCTGGACTGCGCCGCCTGCCGCGAGGAGCTCTCGGCGGAGCTCGACGGTGAGGCCGATCCCGCGCGTCGCCCGGCCGTCCTCACCCACCTCGGAGCCTGCCCGGCCTGCACCCACTGGCGGGAGCAGGCCGCCGTCGTCACCCGCCTGACCCGCACCGCCCCCGCCGAGGCCGGCCCGGACCTCGTCGCCCGGGTCCTGCCCGCGGCCCCGCGACCGCGGCGCCGGCGGCTCGCGGCGCGGGTGGCGCTCGTCGCCGTCGGTGTCGCGCAGATCGTCCTCGGGGCGCTGTCGCTGATCGGCGTCGCCGGGCACGGCGGCACGATGCTCGGCGGCGCGGACATGGCCCACATGAGCCACGAGACGGCCGCCTGGAACCTGGCGCTCGGTGCGGCCTTCGTCGCCGGCGCGTACTGGACCCGCCACCTCGCCGGGCTGCTCCCGGCGCTGGGGGCGTTCATCGTCGTGCTCGGGGTGCTGTCCGGGCTCGACCTCGCGGCCGGCCGGGTGGAGCCCGACCGGGTCGCGACGCACGCCGTGCTGCTCCTGGGCTTCGCGCTCGCCCTGGTCGTGTCGCGCACCGGGCCGGCCCGGGGGCCGAGCCCGGCACCCCGCGCCCTCGCCGAGCCGGAGGCCGGCCCCGAGCCGGGCCCGGCCACGGCCCCGCCCGCGCCGGCCTCGCGCGACCACCTGGGCCCCGTGGCCCGTGACCGTCCCGCCCGCCGAGAGGCTGCATGAGCACCGCCGCACCCCCGGCCGAACACCCCGCTCCCCCCGAACCCGCCCGGCCCCGCACCGCGCTCCGCCTGGTCGTGGCCACCGCCGCGACCGTGGTCGCCGTCGTCGCGGTGGTGCTCGTCGTCGGGGCGTGGGGCGACGCGCCCTACCGCGCGCTGGGCGTGAGCCCGCCGTCGGAGGGACTGCGCGTCGCGGTGCCGCTGGTGCGGGCGGTCGTGCTGCTCGCCGCCGGCCTGACCGTCGGGAGCCTGGTGGCCGCGGCGGTCGTGCTGCCGGGGCGCACCGCGGCCCGCGGGCTCTCCGCCGACGGGTACGCGGCGGTCCGGCGGGCCGGGACGGCGGCCGCCCTGTGGGCGCTCGCCGCGTCGGTCGTCGTGCCGTTGACGGTCATCGTCGGGACCGGCGGCGACGCGCGGGTGCTCAGCAGCCCGGCGGACTTCCTCGCCTCGGTCGGGGCGCTCGAGGAACCGGCGGGCTTCCTGGTCGCGGCGGTCGCGGCCGCCGTCGTCGCGGTGATGTGCCGGGTGACGTTCTCCTGGCGCACCGCGGTGGGGGCGCTGGTCCCGGCCCTGCTGGCGGTCGTCGCACCCGTCGCGACGGGGCACGTCGCGAGCGTCGGCGGCGGGCACGACATCGCCACCGACGCGGCCGTCCTCGCCGCCGTCGCGCTCGCCGGCTGGCTCGGCACGACGGTGGCCCTCGACCGTCACCGGGCGTTGCGACGTCCCGACGGCGACGTCGTGGCGGCCCGGGCACGACGGGTCGGCCTGGTGGCCGCGCCGGCCGCCGTCGCCGGCCTGGCGACGGTGGACCTCTGGCTGGTCCGCGACGGCTGGACGACGCTCTACGGCGGTCTCGCGGCCGTGATGCTTCTCCTGGTGCTGCTCGCCGCGGCGCCGCTCCTCACCTCACGGCTGCCCGCGGGGTGGACGCTCACCGCGCTCGGTCTCGCCGCGGTCGTCGCGGGCCTGACGGCGAGCGGGCTGCCGCCGGGGCTGCTGCGCCCGTCGTCGGCGCAGGAGACGCTCGTCGGGTTCGACCTGCCCGGGCCACCGACCGTCCTGACGATGCTCGGCCCCGGGCGGGTGAACGTGCTGGCCGACCTGGTGTGCGTAGCGCTCGCCGGGCTCTACCTGGCCGGGGTGCTGCGGCTGCGCGCCCGCGGGGACTCGTGGCCGGCGGGGCGCACCGTCGCGTGGCTCGCCGGCTGCGTGCTGCTCGCCTGGACCACCACGAGCGGCTTCGGCGAGTACGCGATGGCGATGTTCAGCGTGCACATGGGCAGCCACATGCTGCTCTCGATGCTGGTGCCGATCCTGCTCGTGCTCGGCGGCCCGATCACGCTCGCCCTGCGCGCGCTCCGGCCGGCGAGCGGCGGGCTCGACGGCCCCCGCGAGTGGCTGCTCTCGCTGATCGGGTCGCCGGTGTCGCGGGTGCTGACCCACCCGGTGGTCGCGCTCGTGCTCTTCGTCGGCTCGTTCTACGCGCTCTACTTCTCGCCGATCTACGCCGCGGCGCAGCCGTACCACTGGGCGCACCAGCTGATGAACCTGCACTTCGTCGTCGTCGGCTACCTGTTCTTCTGGCCGATCATCGGGGTCGACCGGTCGCCGCGGCCGCTGCCGCACGTCGCGCGACTCGCGCTGCTGCTCGCGTCGATGCCGTTCCACGCGTTCTTCGGCATCGCGGTGATGGGCGCGGACACCGTGATCGGGCAGCGCTTCTTCGGCGACCTCGCGCTGCCGTGGGTGCCGAACCTGCTCGCCGACCAGAGCCTGGGCGGCGGGATCGCGTGGTCGGCGGGCGAGGCGCCGCTGCTCCTCGTCGTGATCGTGCTGCTCGTGCAGTGGTCCCGGCACGACGACCGCGAGGGCGCCCGTCACGACCGCCACGCGGACCGCGACGGCGACGCGGATCTCGCGGCCTACAACGCGATGCTCGCGGACCTGGCCCGCCGCCGGCCCTGAGCCACCCGCGTCCCCGGCCCTGAGCAGGGGAACTGCCGCTGGTCACCCGTTCGGGGCCGGACGGCTCACCGGCGTGCCGCTGGGCGACACGCGGCGACCGCACCCCGCAGGACACGCTCCCGTCCACCGCCCCGGCGCGTTGAACCCACAGAGGTCACCACCGCCGTCGGGGAGGCACCCATGGGCAAGCGCTCGGCCGTGAAGTCCAGCCGCAGTATCGGCTCCCGGACGCCCCTGGTCGTCGGCATCCTCGTGGTCGGCGTGCTGGCGATCGTCATCGGCAGCACGCTCTTCAGCAAGGGCGACGACGCGGACGCCTCCGGCGGGTCCTCGACCACCGGCCCGATCCCGATCACCCGGGCCGCGGTGCAGTTCCCGGCCAAGGTCGACGGCGGCGTCGTCACCGTGGGGCCGGCGGGCAAGAAGGCCCCGCCGCACACACTGGACGTCTACGAGGACGCCCTGTGCCCGGCGTGCCAGGCCCTCGAGTCGCGCGGCGGCGCCCGGCTGGCCAAGGCGGCCGCGGACGGCTCCATGCGGATCCGCTACCACCTGCTCAACATGCTCGACCAGCGCTCCCAGCCCGCCGGCTACTCGACGCTGGGCGGCAACGCGATGATGTGCGCCGCCGAGAACGGGATCTTCCCCGACATGCACGTGAGCCTCTACACCGCGCAGCCCGACGAGGGCGGCACCGCCTGGACCGCCGACCAGATCGTCGACCTCGGCAAGCGCCTCGGCGCGGGGCCCGGCTTCGAGCCCTGCGTGCGCAGCGGGGCCCACGCGAAGGACATCGCCGCGAACTTCGGGCAGGCCGCCCACGACCCGAAGCTGGTGCGCCAGGGCTCGAGCGGCTTCGGCACCCCGACCCTGGTCCTCGACGGTGCGCTGCTCCAGCCCGGCGACACCCGCCTCGACAAGCTGGTGTCCGACACCCCCTGACCGCTCGCGCGACGGCGTCGCAGCCACGAGACTCGTCGGCGCCCGACCCGAGGGGAGTGCTGAGTCGATGCTGTCCGCCGAGCACATGGAGTCGCTGATCCGTCGCTACTTCGACGGGTGCAACGACGCCGACATCGCGGGCATGGTCGCCTGCTTCACCCCGGACGCGGTGCACTACTTCCCGCCCGGGATGTACGGCGGGGCCTGGCGCGGGGCGGACACCATCGCCGCGAACTGGGCGCACCGGGTCGCGACGCTCGGCTCGGCGTGGACGATCGACCGGGTCCTCACCGATCCGGCGAGCGGCCAGGCGGTCATCGAGTGGAGCCACTTCAAGACCGCGGGCGGCACGCTCCTGCGCGGCGACGAGTGGTACGTGTTCGACCGCGACTCCGGCCTGATCTCGGAGATCCGCGCGTACTACGCCTCGCCGGTCGACCCGGACCGCCCGGAGCTCGCCCTCGACGGGTTCGACTACGAGGGCCGCGGCTACCCGATGACCTGCTCGGTCCCCCGCCCGCACCCGTCGCAGACCGGGACCTGAGAACCCGTCCCGGATCTTGATTCGGGACCTCCCCCGCGGACTACTGTGGTCCGCGAGGGAGGTCGCCGTGCGGGACGAGGAGCTGATCGTCGAGTTCGCCCTGACGCGCCTGGACCACCCGGGCCTCGATCTGGAGGAGATCGCGGCGCTGCTGGTCCGACGGGTCGGGCCGGAGCGGACGCTCGAGTTCGCCGCGCAGAATCTGGCCGACCGGGGCGAGCTCCGCGGGGCCGTGTTCGACGCGGCGGTCGAGCGCGTGATGCGCGTCGTGCTGGCCCTGCGGGACGCGCAGGACTGAGCCGCACCTACGTCTGCGGCTGGAACCGCCGCAGGCGCAGGCTGTTCCCGACGACGAAGATGCTCGAGATCCCCATGACGGCGCCGGCGAGCATCGGGTTGAGGAGCCCGAACGCGGCCAGCGGCAGCATGGCCACGTTGTAGACGAACGCCCAGAACAGGTTCCCGCGGATCGTCGAGAGCGTCCGCCGGGCCAGGCGCAGGGCGTCGGTGACGCCGCGCAGGTCGTCGCCGACCAGCGTCAGGTCCCCGGCGTCGACAGCGAGCGCGGAGCCGCCGCCCATCGCGAGGCCGAGGTCGGCGCGGGCCAGCGCGGCCGCGTCGTTGACGCCGTCGCCGACCATCGCGACGACCTTGCCCTCACGGCTCAGCCGGTCGATGACATCGGCCTTCTCGGTGGGCAGCACCTCGGCGACGACGTCCTCCGGGGCGATCCCGACCTCGGCGGCCACCGCGTGCGCCGCGGCCGCGTTGTCGCCGGTCAGCAGCATCGGGCGCAGGCCCATCTGCTTCATCCGGGCGACCGCCTCGGCCGAGGTCGGACGGACGGTGTCGCCGACGGCGAGCACGGCGCGGGCGGCGAGGACGCCGTCGTCGTCGGCCCAGGCCAGCACGACGGCGGTGGCGCCCGCGGCCTCGGCGTCGCGGTGGGCGCGGTCGAGGTCGGCGGGCAGCTCGACGCCCTCGTCCTCCACCAGACGACGCCGCCCGAGGACGGCCGTGGTCCCGTCGACGACGCCGCGGACGCCGAGCCCGTCGACGACCTCGACGTCGGTGGCGGTGGCCGACCCGGCCGAGGTCACCCCGGCCGCCGCCGTGGCCGCCTCGACGAGCGCCCGCGCGACCGGGTGGTCCACATCGGTCTCCAGCGCCACGACCCGGCGCCACACGGCCTCGTCCGCGACGCCCTCGGCGTGGGCCACCGAGCGCAGCCCCATCCGGCCCGTCGTCACGGTCCCGGTCTTGTCGAGCACGACGGTGCTGACCTTCTTCGAGGTCTCGAGCACCTGCGGGCCACGCAGCAGGATCCCCAGCTTGCGGCCGCGGCCGGCGGCCACCGCGAGCGCCGTCGGGGTCGCGAGGCCGAGCGCGCACGGGCAGGCCACGACGAGCACGGCCATGGCGGCGGCGATCGCGAAGCCCGCGTCGGCGTCGGCGAACCACCAGAAGCCGAACGTGTAGGCGGCGAGCACGAGCACGACCGGGACGAAGCGCCCGGCGATCCGGTCGGCGAGCCGCTGGACCGAGGCCTTGCCGAGCTGGGCGTCCTGCACCCGCTTGGTCAGGCGCGCCCACTGGGTGTCGGCGCCGACCTCCGTCGCGCGGACCACGACCCGGCCGGTGGCGCAGCGCGTCCCGGCGAGCACGCGGGTGCCCGCGGCGACCTCGACGGGCACCGACTCGCCGGTCATGGCGGCGACATCGAGCGCGGCGGCGCCGTCGGTGATCACGCCGTCGACGGGCACGGTGTCGCCGGCGCCGACGATCACGTGGTCGCCCACCCGGACGTTCCCGACGGCCACGCGCAGCGCGCGGTCGGCGACGATCAGGACGGCGTCGGGGGTGGCCCGCTCGTCGGCACCCGCTCCGCCCGCGGTCATCGCCCGGCGCCGGCCCCGGAGCTCGATGTAGCGCCCGATGAGGACGGCGGTGACGATCGCGCACGCCGCCTCGAGGTAGATCGTCCGGGTGCCGCCCCACTCGTCGGGGGCGGGGATCAGCGAGAGCCCGTGCCGCACCCCGCCGAGCCCGGCCTCGCCGAAGAACAGCGTCCCGACCGACCAACCGAACGCGGAGAGCACCCCGACCGACACCAGGGTGTCCATCGTCAGCGACCGGTGCCGCAGGTGGTTCCACGCGGCCCGGTGGAACCGCCAGCCACCCCAGAAGACCACCGGCGCGGCCAGCGCCAGCGAGGCCCACTGCCAGTAGCGGAACTGCCAGAGCGAGTTCATCGCGACGACGATCACCGGCAGGCTCAGCGCGAGGCAGACCATGGCGCGGTAGCGCAGGTCGGAGACCTCGGGGTCGTGGTCGGGGTTCGGCTCGTCGTCGCCCTTCCCCGCACGAGGGGAACCCTCATGAGCCTCTAGCGACGGGAGCTTCCCCTCGTGCGGGGAGCGCGGCGCCGGGATGTCGGCACCAGGGGAACCCTCGGCATGTTCTAGCGGCCGAGGGTTCCCCTCGTGCGGAACGGCCGGGGCCGCGGTCGGAACCGCCGGCGACGCGCTCGAGACCGACCCGGCGGCACCCGTCGTCACCACCGACGCTCCGAAGCCGAGCTTCTCGACGACGCGGACGATCGCGTCGGGGTCGCCGTCGTGGGTGACGCGGGCGCGGCCGGTCGCGAGGTTCACCTCGGCGGTGACGCCCTCGAGCTTGCCGAGCCGGCGCTCGATCCGTGACGTGCAGGCGCCGCACGTCATGCCGGTGACCGCGAGCTCGGTGACGCGGGCCGCCGACGGGGACGACAGGGAGGAGGTGGCCGTCATCGGCGCGGGCTCCTGGGGAGACGGGGTCCGGGGCGCGCTGACGGTAGGCAGTGCCGGGCACCGCACCCGTCGGAGCTGAGGACCGCCCCGTGCCCACCCGTCGACCGGTGCCACGCGCCCGACGAGCGGTCGGCGCACTGGCCCGATCGGAGCAGGCTCCCCCTGAGAGCTCTCAGGCCGCCGGAGACGACCTCAGGCCAGGCCGACCATCGCGCCGAAGTAGGACGGGAACGAGGCGACGATCGCCACGATCACCAGCAGGTACCAGGCGCCGAGACCCCACCCGTGGCGGCGGGCGAGCGTGTCGCCCGCGGGCTCGCCGCCGAGGTTGCCCTCGCGCAGGTTGTGCATCGTCGTGAACCAGAAGATCGCGATCACGGCGACCCACGCGACCATGCAGTACGGGCACAGCGCATGGATCGTGACGAGGCTCTGCACGATCAGCCAGTGGATGAACAGCACGCCCACGAACGAGCCGGCCTCCAGCGCCCACCACACCCACCGCGGCAGCTCGGCGCCCGACAGGACGAACGCGCCGCACGCCGCGACCACCGGGAACGTCAGCAGCCCGATCACCGGGTTCGGGAAGCCGAGCACGGACGCCTGCGCGGTCTTCATGATCGTCCCGCAGGAGAGCACCGGGTCGATCGAGCAGCTCGGGATGTAGTCCGGGTTGGCGAGCAGGTCGAGCTTCTCGATGAGCAGGACCAGCGCGACGACCGCGCCGACCAGACCGCCGATGAGCAGCACCCAGCCGGTGCCGCGGACCGGGGCGCCCAGGTCGTCGACGTCGTCCGGGGCCTCGTCGTCCTCGGGGGTCCCGACGGCGGACGTGGTGACGGTCGGTTCCGGGGTCCCGACGACGGGTCGGGTCGACCTGGACCGTGCTCCGGTGCCGGGAATCGGCGCGGTCGGCGGGGCGGCGGCGGTGTCGGGCGAGGCGGCTCCGGGAGCGGCGGTGCCCGGCGAGGCGGCTGCGGGTGCGGCGGCGCCCAGCGAGGCGCTGCCGGCGAGGCCCGGTCCGGCCGGGGCGGTGCCGGGCCGGACGGTGCCCGTCGGGGCCGCGCCGCTCGGGGTTCCCACCGTCGCCGTCGTGCCGGGCGCCTGCCGAGGCTCTCCGGGCGCCGCGTGCCGTCCGCCCGCTGCCCTGCCGTGCTCGGCCATGGTCGTCGTCTCCTCGTCGTCGCGCGACGCTCTCGTCCGGTCGCCCTGCACGTCGCCGCCGGGCCGCGGCCGGTTCCCGACCGTGGCGCGGACCCCACCATCGTGACGCCTCACCCGGACGTGGTGGTGAACGGCCCACCTGTGCCACCCGCTGCCCCAGGGCGGGCGGGGCGGGATCCCCCGCTGATGGCACCCTCACCGACGTGGCCGACATCGAGGTGGTCCGGGCCGGCGCGGACGACACGGAGGAGGCCCGCGACGTCCGCCTCCGCGCGCTCGCCGACGCCCCGGAGGCCTTCGCCGCCTCCCGCGAGCAGGAGGAGGCGTTCGACGACGCCGAGTGGAAGCGCCGCGTCACGACGAACGCCTGGTTCCTCGCCCGCGCCGACGGCCACGCGGTCGGCCTCGCCTGTGGCATCCCCGAGCCGCAGGACGACGACGGGCGCCACCTGGTGGGCATGTGGGTCGAACCCGACTTCCGCGGCCGGGGGCTCTCGGATCTCCTGGTGGCCGCGGTCATGGCCTGGGCCCGGCGCGAGGGCGCGCAGACGCTGGCGCTCTGGGTCGTCGACGGCAACCACCGCGCCCTCGGGCTCTACGACCGGCTCGGCTTCGAGTCCACCGGCGAGCAGCAACCGGTCCCGGGTCGCTCCGAGGTCATGGAGTCCCGGATGCGGCTGATCCTCTGAGCGCCGTCACGCCGCCGCGGCCGCATCCCGCCGGACGAGGGCCAGGTCGAGCGCCGCACCGCCGTCGACCGGCACCCGGTGGGCGCGCGGATGGTGCTCCGGCGCGCTGACCAGCACGATCACGTGCTCACCCGGCCCCACCCGCGCCGGGTCCAGGGCGGCCTCGAACCCGCCGTCGGCGTCGGTCCGGGCGCGGCCCAGCTGGGCGCCGGCCGCGTCGATGAGGGTCGCGACGGCGCCCGGGACGGCGAGTCCGCCCGCGTCGCGCACCACCCCGCGGACGACGGCGGCCCGGACGTCGCGCTCGACCTCGACCACCACCTCGTCGTCGTCAGCGCCCGTCAGGTCCTCGACGACCGCGCCGCGCCCCCTCCGCCGGCGCTCGACCACCGAGAGCCCCAGCGCGATCACCGCCGCGACGAGGGCCGCCCCGGCCAGCAGCTCCCACCCGGCCCGGACCGAGCCGAACTCCGAGGGCAGGCCGGTGGTGTGCGCGCCGATCACCGAGACCAGTAGGGCCACGCCGAGCACCGACCCGACCTGCCGCGCGGTGTTGATCAGCGACGAGCCCGGCCCCCAGCTCGCCGCGGGCAGCGCGGACCCGACCACCGAGGACAGCGTCGGCAGGATCAGCCCCACCCCGAGCCCGGTCAGCAGCTGGCCGGGCAGCATGCCGCCGAGGTAGTCGGGCGTGAGGCCGAGGTGGGTCAGCCACCACGTCGGGCCCGCCGCGAACGCGAGCGTGCCGACGAACGCGACCGGCCCGATCCCGAACCGCCCCGACAGGTGCCCGGCCAGCCGTGACACCACCACGACGACGAGCGGCCCCGCCGCCAGCCCGAGCCCCGCGAGCTGCGGCGACCAGCCCCAGGTGCCGGTCAGGTAGAGGACGTTGACGACGAGCATCCCGGCGAACCCGGTGGTGAACGCGACCATGACCAGCGCCGCGAGCGCGACGACCGGCACACGCAGCACGGCGAGGTCGAGTGCGGGGACCGGGTGGCGGCGCGAACGCAGCACCACGAGGACGAGCCCGACGACGGCGACCGCGAACCCGACGAGCACCTCAGGCCCGCCCCAGCCGGAGTCCGGCGTGCGCACCAGCGCGAACGCGAGCGCCCCCACCCCGACGACGATCCCGAGCGCACCGAGGAGGTCCGGCATGCCGGTCCGGGCGACGTCCGGGTCACGCAGCACCCGCAGCCCGGCGACGAACGCGACGATCCCGACGGGCACGTTGACCAGGAACACCCAGTGCCAGGAGATCTCGACGAGCAGCCCGCCCAGCGGCGGGCCGAGCGCGGCGGCGACCGCCCCGATCGACGCCCAGGCCCCGACCGCCCGGGTGCGCCGCTCGGCGGGATAGGCCGCGAGCAGCAACGACAGCGACGTCGGCATCACCAGCGCCGCGCCGACCGCCTGCACCGCCCGCGCCGCGACGAGCAGCCAGACACCCGGTGCGGCGGCACACGCGGCCGAGGCCAGCGCGAACACCGCGAGCCCGGTGAGGAACACCTGCTTGTGCCCGAAGCGGTCCGCGAGCCGGCCCGCCAGCGCCAGGAACGCCGCGAACACCACGGTGTAGCCGTTGAGGATCCACGACATCTGGCCGAGGTCGGTGCCCGGGAAGTCGGCGCGGATGTCGGGGAACGCGATGTTGACGATGAACAGGTCGAGGCTCGACAGGAACGCCGCGGCCGAGGTGACGAGCAGGACGGCGCCGGGGCGGGCGGTGCTCATGGGGCTCCTTCGCTGAGGCGGACCGATCGGTCCCGTTGTACGCGCGAGAACGAGGAGGGCACCGGGATCAGGCGCCCACGAGACGGCGGGCGAGATCGACCGCGGCGTCGGCGGCGGGGTCGAGACGGTCGTCGAGGCGGTCGCGGTAGGCCGCCTGCAGGTAGAGCCCGTCGACGATCAGCCAGAGCTGCTCGACCAGCCGGTCGGGGTCGGCGACGTCGAGGCGCGCGACCCGCTCCGCGATCGCGGCCCGGGTCTCGGCGAGCTGGGCGTGCGCGACGGCGGCCGGCGCCGTCCCGTCGTCGGAACCCGGCTCCCCGGAGTCCTCCGGGAACTCCGCGAGGTAGTTGCGGAACGCGCATCCGCGGAACCGGGGATGCCGCACCGTCGTGGCGACCTCGGCGACCATCGCCACGAGCTGCTCCCGCGGGTCGTCCCCGGCGTCCTCGAGCACGCGACGCGCCGCCTCGGCCCGGCGCTCGCGAGCACCCTCGAGGTAGGCGGCGACGAGGTCCGACTTGGCGGGAAAGTGCTGGTAGAGCAGGTTCTTGCCGGTCCCGGCCTCGGTGATGATCCGGTTCATCCCGACCGCGCGGACCCCGTGGTCGTAGAACAGCCGGGACGCGACACCGAGGATCCGCTCGCGCGTTCCCGGTGCGGGCGTGCGTGCCATGGCGATCGACCTCCTCGTCGACCACCGTAGCGGACCGATCGGTCCAGCACCAGCACGCGGTCAGCGTCGACCCGCCACTCGGCAACCTCCCGGGGCGCCACCGCTCCCCGACGATGCAGCCGCCGACCGCTCCCGACGACGGCTGCCGGTCCCGTCTCCGCCCGTCACCAGTTCCCCGAGCACCGTCATCCCGACGCCCCGGCCCCGCGCCGCCCGCACGAGCCACACCCCGGCCTCGAGGGTCGCCGTCCCGTGCCCGCCCAACCACGCGAGCCCGACGATCGCCCCGCCGCCCACGGTCCCCTCCACGACGAGCCAGGCGCACTCGTCCGCCGGCCGTGCCCGCAGGTAGCGCGCGTGGGCGCGCTCGCGGGCCAGGGTCCAGTCGTCCGGGTCGGGCGCGCCGTCGGGCGGCATCACCTCCCCCGGCAGCGCCCCGGTGACGGCGGCCGCGACGACCGCGGCGACGTCGTCCGCGTCGCCGGGGTCGAGGCGCCGCAAGGTGATCGCGGGCCGCAGCGGTGTCGTCATCGCCGGAGCGTGCGCCCCTCGTCAGGCGCCGACCAGCGGATTTCCCGGCGACGGCGTCCGTGGCCGGGCGTCGAGGCGTACGCCGTGACAGCGGGCCGTCTCGTCCGCCGGGGTCGTCGGCCGGCCGGGGTGGACGTGGAACTCGTGCGGTCTCCGTCGGTCCTGCTAGGCAGTCGATCTTCTCGAGCGCGGCACCGACCAGGGCTCGACCCGGTTCACCCCCGACTCGCCAGGCAGTCGAGAAGCGCTAGGGATCGCCGAGCGCGACACCCGCGAACTGCCGCCGGCGCTCCCTCATCGGAGATCACGAGTTCGGGAGCGTGTCGCGGCACATCTTGCGCGTGTCGCTCCCGACGTCGTGATCATGCCCGGGCGATCCGCGCCAGTGCCGCGCTCGGCGTGATCAACTGCCTCGTCACCCGGCGACGCACTCCCGGACCCTGTGACCGGCACCACACTCGACCCCGTCGAAGCGCACCGCTCCAGATCGACGCGGACACAACGAACCCCGCACCCGATCCGAGGAGCACCCCGTGGACTGGACCCTGGAAGTCGTCGTCCTGCCCGTCAGCGATCTCGACCGCGCGGTCGCCTTCTACCGCGACCAGGTCGGCTTCACCCTCGACCACCGCACGACCAACGAGCACATGGACGTCGCCCAGCTGACCCCGCGCGGCTCCGGCGCCTCGATCGTCGTCGGGACCCTGCCGTCGCAGAACGAGATGGCGCCGGGCTCGATGCGCGGACTGCAGCTCTGCGTCGCCGATGCCGCGGCCGCCCACGCGGAGCTCGCCGGGCGCGGGGTGCCGGTCAGTGACGTGCAGATCCTCGACCCGCGCGACGGCGGCACGTTCTTCGGCTTCGCCGACCCGGACGGCAACACCTGGGCGATCCAGGAGCTCCGGGCGCGGGGCGGGCGACCCCTCATCCCTCGGGCGGATACCGAGGCCGCCCGATCGTGGAGCCAACACCCTTCGTAACAGGCGCGAACGCGCAGCGTGTCGCGTCAATGGATCTAGCAGTGTGATTCACGTCTCACTGATGTGGGTGTCTGTCGGGCGGTGCGGCGCCGCGAGAGTCGCAATCGACTCGGCTGTGAAGACTCACGCGGCGCTGTCCGGTCACCCGATTCCGGGGACCCTGTCACCAAGGGTGTTGATACGTACTCGTGACTCGATCGTGATCGTTCACGACACCCTTTCCCGCGTACAGCGCGTAGCACTTACCCTGCGTGCGTCATTGTCAGGATGCCGAACGATGTCGGGGTCGGGACGCGTCCGGAGCTCGGCCGGGGGGCCCGGCCGCCGGATCCGAGGGGGATGATCTTCGTGGACGATTTCCGATTGCCGCACCACGACGACTCCGACATGCCTGACGGGGGCGCGCCCGCCGACCTCGCCCCGCCGGGCCTGCGTCATCTCGTGGACGCCGTCCTCGACGACGCGGAGTCGATCGAGGACCAGCTGGACGCCTGCGACGCCTACGTGGTCCTGGTCTTCGACCCCGCGACCGGGGCGATCGACTCGTACGGCCCCTTCGACGGCACCACGGCCCTGCTCGACGCCGCGCGTCGTCGGCGGGGCCTCGACGAGGGCGACCTCACCGACGTCGCCGTGACGGTGGTGCGCCACCACATGCCCGAGGCCGGGGAGAACGGCGCGCACGCGATCGCCTCCTGAACCCCGCACGACCCTCGCGACTACCCTGGACACGGTGACGACCCGCGCCGGGAGCCCTCTCGCCGTCGCCCCCGGTTTCGCCCGGGACGTCCTCGGCGAGGTTGCGGCCACGTTCGGCCGCCGTCGCACGCGGCTGCTCGGGGTCATCGGGAACCTCGTGCTCGCCCTCGGCTATGTGGGCTGGTCGCACTGGCACCCGAACCGGCCCGAGGCGTTCGCCGCGGCGCACATCGGGGTCGCGGTCGTCGTGTGGATCATGGCGGACGTCGTGAACACCAACCAGCTCGGCGCCGACGGCGAGGAGGTCGCCGAGCTGCTCTCGAGCGGGCACGGGATCGCCCGCATCCTCGCCACCAAGAACCTCGCGCTCGCGACGGTGATCGTGCCGCTCGCGGTCGGGGTCACCCTCGGGGCGCAGCTGCTCGCCCGGCACGCCCCGGACCTCGGCCGCGCCTCGCTCGCCGACGTGGGCGCGGTGTTCTGCTGGCTCGGCGTCGGGAGCGTGCTCTCGGTGCTGCTGCCCTACCGGCCGATGCCGTGGCGCGCCCGCCTCGCCGCGCGCCACACCTGGCTGCGCTGGGCGCTGTGCCTGGGAACGCCGTGGGTCGTCGTGCTCGGTCTCGAGCCCGCGCTGAACGCGGCCGACCGTGCGGTGGGGTCGGCCGGACGAGCCGGTGCGCTCGTGGTCGGCGTGATGTGCTGGGCCGGCGGACTCGCGCTGGCCGCGCGCCTCGCCCGTCGTCGGAACCTCTCATTGCGACAGGAACTGCGCGCCTACGTCGATTCCGTATGACGAGTCGATCATCGGATTCGCAACGATCCGATCACCGCGGTTTGGCCGAAATCGCTCCGAATGATCGGCGGGCCGGGTGGGGAACCGATCATCGGAGAGTGGATCCCCCACACGTGAGGAGCTGATTCAGCCGTGACCGGTGACGACCCCCGCCTGGTCCCCACCCACGCGCAGCGCTGGGTCATGCGACTCGGAGCCGCCGGCGCCGCCTGCGCGGCGACGCTCGCCCTCGGCCTGGGCACGGCCTCGGCGGCTCCGCCGGCCGCCCCGCCGCCCGGTCCGGCGGCCGCACCGGCACCGGCGACGACCGGCGGGACACCGTGCGCCGCGACGGCGAAGGCGTGCCTCGATCTGTCGCACCGGAAGGCGTGGCTCACCGACGGGGCGGGTCACGTCGTCGCGGGCCCGTTCGCGGCCCGCGGCGGGACGTCGAAGGCGCCGACCCCGGTGGGCACCTTCGCCGTCGAGGAGAAGGTCAAGCACTACTGGAGCACCGAGTTCGACGCCCCGATGCCGAACGCGGTCTTCTTCCAGCCGGGCATCGCCTTCCACGAGGACAGCACCAGCATTCCGTCGAACGGGTGCGTGCACCTCTCCTGGGCCGCCTCCCAGCTGTTCTACAGCACCCTGAAGCCGGGCGACCGCGTCCAGGTCGTGGCCTGAGTGGCCTGACTTCGGATCACATCGTGTCGTGGCCGTACATCCGGCCCAGCGGGTCGTGGATGAACTCGATGCGCGTCCCGTCCGGGTCGCTGGTGTAGATCGAGGTGCCCGACTCGAGCATGTAGTCGGCGCCGCGTTCGTCGAGCCGGTTCTTGATCTGGTGCCAGTGCTGCTCGGAGACCGAGATGCACAGGTGGTGCAGGCCGCCGAGAACTTCCTGGTACGGCCCCGGGTCGACGCCCGGCAGGTCGAAGAAGGCCAGATGGTTGCCGGCCCCGACGTCGAAGAAGAAGTGCGTCGAGCCGGCCAGGTCGCGGTTCTCGAAGAGCACCGTGACGGGGAAGCCCGCCAGGTTCTGGTACCAGTCGACGGTCGTGCGTACGTCGGCACAGATGAGGGCGCAGTGGTGGATGCCGCGGCCGGTGGACGGCGGCCGGTTCTCGCGGGAGAACAGGAACTCCGCCCGGATCCGGTCGCGGGTCTCGGTGAGCGTCCGGCGCTCGTCGGCGGTGATCAGGCTCGACTTGTCGCCGCCCTCGTGCTCGTCCGCCCGGGTCGGTTCCGGGGTCACGGTCGCTTCGGTGGTCACGATGGTTCTCCTTCTCGATGGGCGCCGGTGGCGGCGTCGGACTCGTCAGTCGCCGAGGCCCTCGTGCATCTCCCAGACGAGGACCTCGGCGTCGGTCGTGGCAGTGAGCGCGGGTCGTCCGGCGGCCCGCAGCCGTGCGGCGTCCCCGGCGGCGAGGGCGACGGGGGCGTCCCCGGCCGAGAGCGTCGCGGTGCCGCGGGCGACGTGGACGTGCAGGTACTCGGCGTCGGGGAGCTCGAGGGCGCGCCCGGCGGCGGGCCGCGCGACGTGCAGCGCGGCCGACGCGACCCCGAGCCGCACCCCGGGCCCGTCGTCGTCGCGCGCCATCCCGGAGGCGACCGTCACGAGGTCGCCGCCGGCGAGGGCGGCCGAGAGGTCGCGCTGCTCGTGGTCGGGCGCGGCGCCGGGTGAGTCGGGGAGCAGCCACATCTGCACGAGGTGCAGCCCCTCGGCCCCGGCCCCGGGCCCGGTGGCCGCGTGGCGCTCGGAGTGCTCGATGCCCCGGCCCGCGCTCACCCGCTGCACGGAGCCGGGCCGCAGTTCGCCCGCGTGCCCCTCGGAGTCGGCGTGGGCGAGGGCGCCGGTCAGTACCCAGGTGACGATCTCGGTGTCGCGGTGCGCATGGGTGTCGTACCCGGCGCCGGGGTCGATGCGGTCCTCGTTGTGCGCCAGCAGCAGCCCGTGGTGGGTGTTGCCCGGTTCGTGGTGCGCGCCGAAGGAGAACGCGTGCCGGGTCTCGATGCCCGGGTGCGTCGTCACGGCACGGTCGGCCCCGCGGCGGACGTCGACACTCCCGGACACGGCCTCCGACCCCCTAGGGGTTGGTTGAATATTCACCTACTGGGGTGCGAACACCCCGTTCCCCGAACACTATTCCGCCCGTCACCACACGTCGTCGACGAGAACGGTGACATCGACCGGCTCGAGCCCCGTCGCCTCGCGGACCCCCCGGGCGACGACGGAGCGGATCCGCTCCCCCAGCGCCTGGAGATCCTGACCGTACGCGGCGGCGAGGGTGATCTGTACCGCCGTCGAGCCGCCGGAGACCCCGGCCTGGACGTCGGGCACGACCTCCCCGACCACACCGTGGCCCTCCGCGGCGAGCCCGCTGAGCGCCACCTCGACCCCGGGGACCTGGCCGGCCAGGTGCCGGGCGAGGGCGACGACGACGCGCGACGCCACCCGGGTGTGCCCGAGCGGGGAATCGAGCCGCCCGTACTCCGCCTCCCGCGACCCCGTGCGCACGCGGCGCAGCGCCGCCTCGACGACGGACACGGGAGCGCGCGGTCGGTCGGCGGCGACGGCGCGCACCGGCCCCCACAGGCGCTCGAACTCGCCGAGGGCCGCGCGGCAGTGCGGACAGGTGCGCTGGTGCTCGTCGAGCTCCCGGGCCCGCCCCTCGGCGACCTGCTCGACGAGCGGCCCCGTCCAGCGCCCGCAGGCCAGGCGTTCCTCGGGTGCGGGCAGCGCGGTCGGCCCCGTCATGCGGACCAGCTCCTCATCTCGGCGAGCAGGGTGGTTCGGGCACGGGCGAGGCGCCCGCGCACCGTGGCCTCGGAGGTCTTCGTGACCGCGGCCGCCTGGGCGTAGCTCAGGCCCTCGATCTGACACAGCACGAACGGCACCCGCTGGGCGTCGGGGAGCCGGGCGATCGCCTCGAGCCCGGCCCGCAGCTCCTCGCCCGCGACCACCGTGCGCTCCGGCCCGGCGACCGGGACGAGGTCGCCCTCGGTGGGCTCGTCGGACGCGGTGCGCCGTGCCCGACGCTGGTGGTCGAGGCTGCGGTTGACGACGACGCGGTAGAGCCAGGTGGTGAAAGCGGAGCTGCCGGCGAACCCCGACAGCGCCGTCCAGAGCTGGATGACGACCTCCTGGGTGACGTCGTCGGCGTCCGCGGCGTCCCCGGTGATCCGCAGCGCGATGCGATAGATCCGGTCGCGGTGGCGGCGGATCAGCTCCTCGTAGGCGCCCAGCTCCCCGTCGCGCGCCTTCCTGACCAGCCACCGGTCGATCTGCGACCCACGCTCGTCCGTCACCGTGCCGCCGTCGTGGGCGACGCCGCCGTCGGACGTCACGGTCCGCCTCCACCCCGCTCCCCGGTGCCCGGAACCCGCTGGTGCGACGACCGTACGGGGTGGCACGGTGCGCTGGTGAGCAGCGTCGTCGACCCCGGACTGTCCCTGCGCTTCCCCGCGACGCCGACGACGCCCACGCCCGACGAGGCACGGGCGTCGCTGCTCGTCGACCCGGGCTTCGGGCGGGTGTTCTCCGACCACATGACGGTGGCGTCGTGGACCGCGGAGCGGGGATGGCACGACGACGGAGTGCGCGGGCTCGAGCCGATGACGCTCCACCCCGCGGCGGCCGTCCTGCACTACGCGCAGGAGATCTTCGAGGGCCTCAAGGCGTACCGGCAGCCCGACGGGTCGGTGGCCCTGTTCCGGCCCGACCGCAACGCGGCGCGGTTCGAGCACTCGGCGCGGCGGCTCTCGCTGCCGGTGCTGCCGGCCTCGGCGTTCGTCACCGCCGTCACCGAGCTGGTCCGGCTGGACGCGGCGTGGGTGCCGGACCCGCCCGCGACGCTCTACCTCCGGCCGTTCATGGTCGCGACGGAGGCGTTCCTCGGCGTGCGCGCGGCGGACGAGGCGCGCTTCGGGGTCCTGGCCTCGCCGGCCGGGCCCTACTTCTCCGGACGCGAGGTCGGGGTGACCCTCTGGATCGACCCGGAGCTCTCGCGCGCGGCCCCGGGCGGTACCGGCGACGCGAAGTGCGGGGGCAACTACGCGGCCGGCCTGGCGGCGCAGGGTGTGGCGCGGGAGCACGCCTGCGACCAGGTGCTGTTCCTCGACGCCGTCGAGCACCGGTGGCTCGAGGAGTCCGGGACGATGAACGTGCTGCTGGTGACGGCCGCCGGCGAGCTCGTGACCCCGCCGCTCGGGACGATCCTCGACGGGGTCACCCGGCGCAGCGTCCTGGAACTGGCCGCCGGACACGGGCTGCGCCCCGTCGAGCGGCCGGTGTCGGTGGACGAGCTGCGCGAGGGCGCGCGGTCGGGCGCGATCACCGAGGTGTTCGCGGCGGGGACGGCGGCGGTGATCAGCCCGATCGTGCGCTTCCGGGAGCCGGGCGGGGAGTTCACCGTGGGCGACGGGACGCCGGGGCCGCGGACGCTGGCGCTGCGGTCGGAGCTCGTCGACGTGCAGTTCGGTCGTGCCGCCGATCCGCGGGGCTGGCGGGTGCCGGTCGGCTGAGCGGGGCGGGGTGCTGACACCCGCGCCCCGACGAGAGGCACGCCAGGCAGGTTCGGCGCGCTGCTGCGCTGCCTCATGTACCCCTGATCAACGACAGGCGGGACGCCGACGCCCCCATGACCTGCGCCGTTACGACGAACAGCCTATCGGGTGAGGCTACTTGACGTAACGAGGTGAGCACCCAGAGCGACACACGGTCACGAACACCCGACCTCGAGGAGGCCGACCGTGACGATCGCCCGTACGTCCTGCCTGACCTCGTCCCCCGGCGAGCCCGCCGACGCGCTGCCCGCCGCCGACGCTGACGCCCTCGCCGGCTCCCTCGACGACGCCGCCGGCCACCGCGCGCACGCGCCGCTCGCCTGGTGCGCCGCCCTCGCCGTCGTCGTCGGCACCGCCCTGGTCGCCGGGATCGCCCCCGCCGTCGTCGTCGCACTGCTGGCGCTGCCGACGCTTGCCGTCGTGGGCCAGATCGACCGCGCCCGTCGCACCGTCGTCGCCACCTACCTGCGTCCGGGGTCCACGCCCTCGTCGCGCCACGAGCGACTGGTCGGGGTCTGGGAGCGGCACCGGATGACCGCGACGAGCTGGGAGCCCGCGGTCTGGGAGGTCGCGCCGCACGGGGGTCACCAGGCCGTCGCGCGCCGGGTCGACGGGCCGCGCCACCTGCGGGCTGATCTCGCGGTGCCGACCTTCGCGGCCGCGCGCCGCGACGTCGCCTTCCTGCCCGACCGGGTCGTCGTCCGCGAGGGACGCGCGCACCGGGTCGCCGGGTACGACGAGCTCGAGGTCTCGGCGACGGTGTGCGAACGCGCCGGGGGCGGGCGGCTCGGGCGGCTGACACTGCGGGTGGCCGGCGCGACGGTGGTCTACGACCTCACCTCGATCGCGGCCACCCAGGACCTCGCGGCCGCACTGCGGGGGATGACCGGGACGCGGGCGCAGCGGACCACCGCTGCCGACCGCGCCACCGGATCCCTGCCGGTGCCGAGCCCGCGGGACGGCGGGGCCGACGGCGCCTGGGACGTCGTCGGCCCCGCCGCGGCTCGGGAACCGCGTCAGAGCGACGTGACCGGCAGCCCGTGGGCCTCGCCGACGGTGGCGCTGTAGAGCTCCCCCGCGTGCGTCGCCAGCCCGGCCGCGAGGCCCGGGTCGGCGGCCAGGGCGTCGCGCCAGCCGCGGTCGGCCAGCGCGGTCGCGAACGGCAGCGTCGCGTGGGTGAGCGCGTGGGTGGACGTGTTCGGCACCGCGCCGGGCATGTTCGCCACGCAGTAGAAGAGCGTGTCGTGCACCGCGAACGTGGGCTCCGAGTGCGTGGTGGGGTGCGAGTCGGCGAAGCAGCCGCCCTGGTCGATGGCGATGTCGACGAGCACGGCGCCCGGCTTCATCCGCGCGACCAGCTCGTTGGTCACCAGCTTCGGGGCCTTCGCGCCCGGGATCAGGACCGCGCCGACGACGAGGTCGGCGTCGAGCACCGCGCGCTCGAGGTTCTCGACGTTCGAGTACAGCGTCTGGACCCGGCCCGCGTAGTGGGCGTCGAGCTCGCGCAGCGTGTCGAGGTTGGTGTCGAGCACCGTGACCCGCGCGTGCATCCCGACCGCCATCTGGATGGCCGCCCGGCCGGAGACCCCGCCGCCGAGGACGACGACGTTGCCCGCCGGGGCACCGGGGACGCCGCCGAGCAGCAGCCCGCGCCCGCCGTTGGACCGCATCAGGTGGTACGCGCCGACCTGGGGCGCGAGCCGGCCCGCGACCTCGCTCATCGGCGCCAGCAGCGGCAGCCGCCCGGCGCGTGTCACGGTCTCGTACGCGATCGCGGTGGTGCCCGCGTCGAGGAGGGCCTGGGTGCACTCGCGGCTCGCGGCCAGGTGCAGGTAGGTGAAGAGCGTCTGGTCGGCGCGCAGGCGGTGGTACTCGGACGCGACCGGCTCCTTGACCTTGACGACCATCTCGGCCTCGCCCCAGACCGCGTCGGGGTCGGCGACGATCCGGGCGCCCGCGTCCTTGTACTCGTCGTCGCCGAACGCGGAGCCGACCCCCGCGCCCTGCTCGACGGTGACCTCGTGGCCGTGGGCGATCAGCTCGCGCACGCCACCGGGCGTGAGCGCCACCCGGAACTCGTTGTTCTTGACCTCGGCAGGCACCGCGACCTTCATGGCCTTCTCCTCCGTTCACCGTGCGCCGTCACCTCCATGGTGAACGATCTGCGTGACAGCGGGAATATCGCTGAAGAAGGTTCTGTAACCTGCTCTTGTGAGTGAATTTCACGACGACGTGGAGATCGACCGGGCGGGTCCGCCGAATCATCTGCGGGCCGGCGAGCCGGAGCCGGCGGCACTGGACGACGTCGACCGCGCCCTGCTGCGCCATCTGGCGGCCGACGCGCGGATCACCAACGCCGCGCTGGCCGAGTCGGTGGGGATCGCGCCGTCCACCTGCCTCGCGCGGGTGCGTTCGCTGCGCGAGCGCGGGGTCGTCCGCGGGTACCACGCGGACGTCGACCCGGCCGCCGTCGGACTGCCGCTGCAGGCCATGATCTCGGTCCGGCTGCAGAGCGACGCCCGCGACCGGCTCGGCGAGTTCCTCGGCCTCGTCCGGCGCCTGCCCGCCGTGCGCGACGTGTACTTCGTCGCCGGCGAGGACGACTACCTGCTCCACGTCGCGACGGCGGGCACGGTCGGGCTGCGCGACCTCGTCGCCACCCTCAACGGTCACCGCGACGTCGCGGGCACCGTCACCAGCCTGATCTTCGAGCACATCCGGCCGGCGCACGGCGTCTGAGCGCGCTCACGGCAGCACGAGCCGCGTGGCCGCCGTCGTCGCCGCCCACTGCTCGTCCCCGCCGCCGATCGCCGCTTCGGCGCCCTCGACGTCGAGCGCCTCGGCCATCGCCGATGTCCGCTCGGCGTTCTCGATCGCGAGCCGCTGGTCGTCGAGCACGACCGGGCGCAGCGTCGACTCCCACCGCCTGAACGCCTCGTCGAGCGCCGACGCCGAGGGCACGGCACCGAGCGGGCCGAGCTCGTGGGCCAGCAGGTGCGCGCCGATCATCGCGAGCGAGGTCCCCTGCCCGGACATCGGCGTGGTGCACCAGGCGGCGTCCCCGAGAAGCACGACGCGACCGGCCGACCACCGGGGCAGCACGACCTGGGACATCGGCGCCAGGTAGAAGTCGGGCGCGTCGGCGAGCCCGGCCAGCATCCGCGGCACCCACCAGCCGCGGCCCTCGAACGCCTCGGTGACCAGCCGGCGCTGGGTGGTGAGGTCGCGGTGGTCGTAGGACAGGCCCGGCGCCTCCCAGCCCAGGTTCACGCGGACCTCGGCGTTCTCGCGGGCGGTGTAGAGCCCGGCCATCGCGTCCGGGAACCGGCAGAACACCTGCCAGCGGTCCAGCCCGAACTCGTTGGGCATCGTGTAGACGGCGAGGTGGCTGCCGAGGTGGCGCAGGACGCCGTCGGTCGGGAACCCGGCGAGGGCGCGCACCGTCGAGTGCAGCCCGTCGGCGCCGACGACGACGTCCGCGCGCTCGGTCCGGCCGCTCGCGAGGGTGACGTCCACCCCGTCGTCGTGCTCGGCGAGAGCGGTGACGCGGTCACCGAAGACGTACTCCGCCCCGGGGGCCGCGGCGAGCAGCAGCGTCGCGAGGTCGTCGCGCAGGATCTCGACGTCCGGGCCGCCGACCGGGCCGCCGGTCAGCGTCGTCGACGTGGTGCTCATCAGCTCGCGCCCGTCGGCCGCGACGATCGACATCCCGCGCATGTCGGTGCGGGCGGCCCGGATGTCGGCGCTGATCCCGAGGCGGTCGGCGACCTCGAGCGCGGGTCCGCGGACGTCGATCGCCTGGCCGCCCGGGCGGGGTGCGGGCGAGGACTCGACGACGGTGACGCGGTGCCCGGCCCGCAGCAGGCCGTGGGCGAAGGTTGGGCCGGCGATCCCGGCGCCGGAGACGAGGACGTGCACGAGGTTCTCCCGGAAGCAGTCTGGACGGTGTACGAACGACGGTGACCGTGCCTCGTCGTGGCCAGGGAGGACAGCGTGTGGCAGGACAGCGGAGGTCCCGGCGACGGCGAGGGCGGTCCCGACGACGACGTCCCGTTCCGTCGCGTCGCCGCGGCGCTGCGCGAGCGGATCGCGGCCGGGATGAGCCCCGGGGACCGGGTGCCGTCGGTCCGGGCCCTGGTCGGCGAGTTCGGCGTCGCGTCGGCGACCGCCTCGCGCGCGGTGGCCCTGCTGCGCGACGAGGGGCTCGTCGAGACCCTGCCGCGGGTCGGCACGGTCGTCGCCGCCCGGCCGGTCCGACGCCGGCCCGCCCGGCGCGCGGCCGGGGCCGCCCCGGACCGTGAGGCCGTCGTCGCGCTCGCCGTCGACCTGGCCGACGCCGACGGGCTGGCCGGGGTGTCGATGCGCCGGATCGCGGGCGAGCTCGGGCTGGCGACGATGAGTCTGTACGGCGCCGTCCGGGGCAAGGACGACCTGGTCGGTGCGATGCTCGACCACGTCTTCGCGGCCGAGCCGGAGCCCGACCTCGGACCCGCGGCCGGGTGGCGGGAGCGGCTCCGGGCGGGCGCGCGGCGCCAGTGGGCCGTGTACGGCAGGCACCCGTGGGCGGCGCGGGCGATCTCGCTGCACCGCCCGCAGCCGCTGCCCGCGCTGTTCGCGCTCGCGGAGTGGGACCTGTCGGCACTGGAGCTGGTCGAGCCCGACCCCGAGCGGCGCCTCGACCTGCACATCGTGCTCGTCGGCTACGTCCGCGGCATGGCGATCACCCTGGCCGCCGAGCGCGAGGCCGAGGCCGACACCGGGCTGGACGCCGACTCCTGGACCGACCGCGACCCCGGCGTGAACCGGGCCCTCGCGCGCCACGCCGGACCGGCGCTGCATCGCGTCGGCCCCTACGCCTACGACCTCGAGCGGGTCTTCGCGACCGGCCTCGACCGTCTGCTCGACGGTATCGGCAGCGCCGGACTGACCTAGCACAGCGTCCCGCCACGGGGCACGATCGCCGACGTGGACGTGCTGACGCGGATCGGTCTGGTGGAGCTGGCGCTCGGGGCGGTGCTCGGCTGGGCGGTCGCGGCGTCGATGATCAAGCCGGCCTGGGTGGAGCGGGCCGGCGTGCGCAAGCCGCGGCGCATCCTCCAGGCGCACCTCGACTACGTGATCATGGGCATCATCCTGATCGCGGTCGGTCTCGCCGTACCGGGGCTGCCGACCTGGCTGGCCGTCGTGATCGTCGTCGGAACCTGGGTCAACCCGACGCTGTTCGTCCCGCTGGCGTTCTCGCCCCGCGCCGCGACCCGGGCGTGGTTCCAGATCACGAGCCTGGTCTCGTTCACCGCGACCAGCGGCGGCCTGGTGGGCGCCGCCGTCGTCGGGCTGATGCGCTGACCTAGCCGGCGGCGGCCTCGGCCGCCTTCTTCGCGGCGCGCTGGCGGCGCTCCTCGGCCTTCTCCTGGCCCTCGTCCCAGCTCGCCTTGTTCATGATCAGGCGCCGGTACTGCATCACCTCGGCGCGCTTGTCGACCGCGAGCGCGCCGACGAGCCGGTCACCGAAGCGGTAGAGCGCGACGAAGGGACCGCCCTCGTCGCCCATCACGACCTCCTCCTCGACGTCGGCGAGGCCCTCGCCGGAGCGGGAGACGCCGACGAACTGGATGCGGCTGTCGTACCAGTCGGACCAGAAGTAGGGCACCGTCGTGTAGGGCTGCGCCGACGACGGGTCCACCGCGTTGCGGGCCGCCCGCGCCCCCTGCTCGGAGGCCGACGTCCAGTGCTCGAGGCGCATCGACGAGCCCAGGACGTCGTCGAACAGCGCATTCGGCCAGCGGGCGACGTCGCCCGCCACGTAGACCCCCGGCGCCGCGGCCAGTGTCTCGTCGGCGACCACGCCGTCGGAGAGGGTGAGCCCCGAGGACTCCAGCCAGCCGGTGTTGGGGGCCGCGCCGATCCCGACGACGAGCACGTCGGTGTCGATCACGGTGCCGTCGGCGAGCACCACTGCCTCGACCGCGTCGGTGCCCCGGACCTCGGCGACCGAGACGCCGGTGAGCACGCGGGTGCCGTGCCGCTCGTGGATGTCGGTGAGCGCCCGGCCCATCCGCTCCCCCACGCCGCGCACCAGCGGGACCGGGAGCGCCTCGACGATCGTCACCTCGTGCCCGCGCTTGCGCGCGACCGCGGCGATCTCGGAGCCGATGAACCCGGCGCCCACCACGGTCACCCGCGGGTTGCCGTCCGCGCGGAGCAGCCGGTGCAGGTGGGCCGAGTCGTCCCGGGTCCGCAGCGTGACGACCCCGGCCAGGTCCGGCGCGCACACCGAGGCGGGCAGCGCGCGGGCGTCGGCGCCGGTCGCGATGACGAGCCCGCCGTAGCCGATCTGCTGATCGCCGACGGTGACGGTGCGGGCGTCCAGGTCGAGGGCGGTCGCGGGGGCACCGAGCACCAGCTCCACGCCGAGCTCGTCGAGCTTCTCCTGCTCGCGGTAGGTGGAGTCGCCCGGCTCGTCGTTCGCGAGGTGCTCCTTCGACAGCGGCGGCCGGTCGTAGGGCAGGTGCTCCTCCGCGCCGATCAGCGCGACCGAGCCCTCGAACCCGTCACCCCGCACCGCCTCGGCTGCCTTCAGCCCGGCCAACGATGCTCCGACCACCACCAAGTCCGCCACGACGCGAGACCTTATCCGCGCCGGACCACCCCGACCCACCCTCCTGTGACGGCGTCCGGGTCACCCCTTCGGGGTAGCCGGATAACGCGACCGGCCCATCGCAGCGATGGCTACTACACAGCGGTCCCCTGGCGGGGCCGCACCAGGGGTCGGGGGTCGGCATGCGGGTGAGGACGACGATCGCGGGCTCGGCCGTGGCGCTGGTCGGCGCACTGGGGATCACGGCGGGCCTGGGGCTCTCCGGCGCATCCGGGTCGACGGGGCCCGAGGCCGCGGTGGCCGCCGCGGCACCGGTCGCGCTCCCGGTCGCGAGCGTCGCGCCGACGACGACGGTGACCGCGCCGGCGAGGACCGTCGCACCCGCCGTCGCCGTCTCGTTGCCGGCTTCGACCACGACGACGCGCACCGCCTCGTCGTCGTCCTCGTCCTCCCTGCCCTGCGGGCTCACCGACGGGGCCTGCGTCTCGATCTCGCAGAAGCGCGCCTGGCTGGTGCGCGGCGGACACGTGGTCCTCTCCGCGCCGATCACCACCGGCCGGCCCGGCGAGCGGACGCCGCCCGGCACGTTCCACGTCACCTGGAAGGACGCGGACCACCGCTCGTCCGAGTTCGATGACGCCCCGATGCCCTGGTCGGTGTTCTTCAACGGCGGCATCGCGTTCCACACCGGGAGCCTGTCGCGGCAGTCCGCGGGCTGCGTGCACCTGTCCGACTCGGCGGCGCGGACGTTCTTCCGCACGCTGCACGTCGGTGACACCGTCGTCGTGCAGCGATGAGGTCGGTGGGACACTGACGATCCGGCGCCCCGCGCGGGTCGCGGGGCGCCGGCCGTCATGGCGTCGGGACCGTTCGGGGCAGTCCCGTCGGACCGTGCGCGACCCAGCTGGGGAACGAAAGTCGCACGATGATCGGTCCGTCACGCTCCGTGGGTTGAAGCGACGCCCCGTCCAACGCGTCCACCGGCGACCCGTGACGCGTCACGGCCGGTGACCACACGGTGGAGTGGGATCTCCAGATCCAGGTGTGAACCGCCCGGGGCTCGTCTCGTTAGGGTGCGCCGGTGAGTTCCCAACGCCCGCTCGCGCTGGTCACGGGCGCCTCCCGCGGCATCGGAGAGGCGGTCGCGACGGCCCTCGCCCCGACCCACGACCTGCTGCTCGGCGGTCGTGACGCACCGGCCCTGTCCGCCGCCGCCGGCCGTCTCGGGGACCGCGCCCTGCCGTGGCCGGTGGACCTGACCGACCCCGCCGCGCTCGCCGCCGCGACGGAGCGGATCGACGAGGTCGACGTGCTGGTGCACTCGGCCGGGGTCGGCCTGCTCGGGACCGTCGAGGAACTCTCCGCGGAGGTCTGGCGGCAGCAGTTCGAGGTGAACGTCGTGGCGGTCGCGGAGCTGACGCGGCTGCTGCTCCCGGCGCTGCGGGCAGCCGAGGGCACCGTCGTGTGCGTGAACTCGGGGGCGGGGCTGGCCGCGCGACCGGGTTGGGGGTCGTACGCGGCGTCGAAGTTCGCGCTGCGGGCGTTCGCGGACTCGTTGCGGGCCGAGGAACCGTCGTTGCGGGTGTGCTCGGTGCACCCGGGCCGGGTCGACACCGACATGCAGCGCGCGGTCGTGGCCCACGAGGGCGGGACCTACGACGCGGCCTCCTACCTGCGGCCGGACTCGGTGGCGGCGGCGGTCCTGACCGCGGTGACGGCGTCGCCGGACGCGCACATCACCGATCTCGTCGTCCGGCCGAACGGCTGAGCCCGCGCGAGGATGGCGGGAAGTGTCAGACCCCGATCCCCGAGAGGACATCCGTGGACCCCTCCGACTTCGCCGACGTGCTGGCGTCGGTGCGCGAGTTCGTGCGCGAGCAGGTCGTCCCGCGTGAGGACGAGATCGAGGAGGCCGATGAGGTCCCGGAGTCGCTGCGCGCGGCGTGCAAGGCGATGGGGCTCTACGGGTTCGCCATCCCGGAGTCCTACGGCGGCATCGGGCTGTCGATGAGCGAGGAGGTCGAGCTGGCGATGGAGCTGGGCTGGACCACGCCGTCGCTGCGTTCGCTGTTCGGCACCAACAACGGGATCGCCGGGCAGGTGCTGCTGACCGGGGGCACCGAGTCCCAGCGCGCCGGGTGGCTGCCGCGGCTGGCGTCCGGTGAGGTGGTCGCCTCGTTCGCGCTGACCGAGCCCGACGCCGGGTCGGATCCGTCGTCGCTGACGACGACGGCGGTGCGCGACGGGGAGGGGTTCGTGCTCTCGGGCACCAAGCGCTGGATCACCAACGCCCCGCTCGCCGACGTGCTCATGGTGTTCGCCCGCACCGACCCGGACGCGTCCCCGGCCCGGGGCATCTCGACGTTCCTGGTGCCGACCGACGCACCCGGGGTCTCGTTCAGCCAGCACGACGCGAAGATGGGCCAGCGCGGCTCCTGGACCTGCGAGGTCTACCTCGACGACGTCCGGGTGCCGGCGGAGAACCTCGTCGGCGGCGATGAGGGCCTGCACCGCGGGTATGTCACGGCGCTGAAGTGCCTGGCCCACGGCCGGCTGCACATCGCGGCGCTGTGCATGGGGATGGCCGCGCGGCTGGTGCACGAGACGACCGCGTTCGCCTCCGAGCGCGAGCAGGGCGGGCACCCGATCGCGACGTATCAGCTGGTGCAGGGCCTGGTCGCCGACTCGGTGACCGACTGGCACGCCGGGCGTGCCCTGGTCCGCGAGGCGGCGAAGGCCTACGACGACGGCTCGGACAAGGTCACCGGGCCGTCGACGGCGAAGTACTTCTGCTCCGAGGCGGTCGGGCGGATCGCCGACCGGGCGGTCCAGGTGCACGGCGGCTCGGGCTACATGCGCGGGGTGCCGGTGGAGCGCATCTACCGCGACGTGCGGCTGTTCCGCATCTACGAGGGGACCAGCCAGATCCAGCAGGTGATCATCGCGCGCGGGGCGCTCGGGAAGGCCGCCCGCGGCTGAGCTCGTCGGCAGCCTTCCGCTGCCGCCCGCACGAGGGGAACCCTCGAGCGCATGGAGCGACCGGATCCTCCCCTCGGGAACCCGCTCGCCTGCCGCACGACCGCTCCTTGACGCCAAGCGCTTTGCGCCGCAAACTTGTTTGCACCGAACGAGGAGCGCACTCATGGACACGAGCACCCACGACGGCCCGGCCGAGCACCCGACCGCGGCCGACGCCCTGGCCGCCATCGACGCGCAGCAGCAGCGCACCACGACGGCGCTGCGCCCCAGCCCGCTCGGCATGTTCCTGCCGTGGGGCCTCGGCTACCTGGTCGGCTTCGGCGGCGTCTGGCTGGCGATCCGCGGTGTCCTGCCCGACGCCGTCGTCACCGTCCTGCTGGTCGTCGCCGCGATCGTGCCGCTGGCGAGCACCGGGATCACCGTCGCCCGCAGCACCCACGGCCTCGCGGGCCCGACGAAGCGTATCGGCGCCCTGTACGGCTGGGCCTGGCTGCTCGGGTTCGCCGCGCTCTTCGCGATCAACATCCGGGTCGGGTTCCTCGGGGTGCCGGGTCCGACGCTCAGCCTGATCTGGTCGGGCTCCGCGCTGCTCGTCGTCGGGCTGCTCTACCTCGCGGGCGGCGCGCTGTGGAACCACGTGCCGCAGTACGTCCTGGGGGTGTGGACGCTCGCGACCGGCGTGCTCAGCGTCTTCGTCGGCTATCCCGCGAACTTCGCCGTGCTGGCGCTGGCCGGCGGGGGCGGGTTCATCGTCCTGGGCCTGTGGCTGCACGCGAAGAGCCGCCGGTGAGCACCGACCAGACCCCGGTCGGGCTCGACCCGGTCATCCACGCCCAGGCCCGGCTCCGGGTGACGGCGACGCTGGCCGCATTGAGCCCGGACGACCGGCTGACGTTCCCGCGCCTGCAGCAGCTGCTGGACATGACCGCGGGGAACCTCTCGACCCACCTGCGCAAGCTCGAGGACGCCGGGTACGTCGAGGTGACGAAGGCCCACGAGCGCCGGACCTCGGTCACCTACGCGGCCCTGACCCCGGCCGGCCGGCGGGCGTTCGAGCAGTACCGGGAGTCGTTGCGCGGCCTGTTGGGCTGACGCCATGTGCGTGCGTTTTCGTGTCAGGGCACGACAGAGTTACAGCACGCCGATAGGGCACGCACATGCGCGTCAGCGCGAAGCAAGCCGCTCCCGCAACATCCCCGGCTCCGGGGACGCCGGCATCCGGCCCCGCCGCCGCAGCTCGGGCACCACGTGCTCCGCCACCTGCGCGAACGTCCCCGGAGTCACCGCGTAGGCGAGGTTGAACCCGTCGGCGCCGGTCTCGTCGATCCAGGTCTCCATCTCGTCGGCGACCTCGGTCCCCGAGCCCACCGCCACCGGCCCGCGCCCGCCCACCGCGAGGTGCCGGGCGACCTCGTCGACGGTCCACTCGCGCGACGGGTCGTCGGTGGTGAACGACGCGAGCGCCGATCGTCCGGCGTCGGACTCCACGTAGCGCAGCGGCTCGGCGGGGTCGATGCCGGTGAGGTCCAGCCCCGTCCAACCCGCGAACAGCGCGAGCGCCCCCTCCCGGGAGTACGACGACACGTACGCCGAGTACAGGTCGGCAGCCTCCGCCGACGTCGACGCCACCACCGGTGCCAGCTGTACGAACACCGTCACCGAGGCGGGGTCGCGCCCGGCGTCGGACACGGCGTCCCGCAGCCGGGAGACCTGCCCGCCCACCACCGCCGTCGACGGCCCCGACACGAACACCGCCTCGGCGTGCCGCCCCGCGAACGCCAGCCCCCGCGCCGACGCCCCGGCCTGGAAGATCACCGGGGAGCGCTGCGGGGACGGCTCGCACAGGAACGGGCCGGGCACGTCGTAGTACCGGCCGTGGAACGCGACGTCGTGCACCTTCGCCGGGTCGGTGTAGGTGCCACCGGAGGCATCCAGCACCACCGCGTCGTCCTCCCACGACTCCCGCCACAGCCGCGAGCACACCTCGAGGTACTCGTCGGCCTGCGCGTAGCGCTCGTCGTGCGGCAGCTGCGCGCCCAGACCCAGGTTCGCCGCCGCCGACTCCAGGTAGCCGGTGACGACGTTCCAGCCGACCCGTCCCCTGGTCAGGTGGTCCAGCGTCGCGAACCGGCGGGCGAGCGCGTAGGGGTGCTCGTAGGACGTCGACACCGTGACGCCGAAACCCAACGAGGAGGTCACCGCCGCCATCGCCGACACCGGCATCATCGGGTCGCCGAGCGGGACCTGGATGCCGGCGCGGACGGCGGCGTCACGCGAGCCGCCGGCCACGTCGTAGACGCCCAGGACGTCGGCCAGGAACAGCGCGTCGAACCCGGCGTCGTCGAGCAGGCGCGCGAGCGACGTCCAGTGGTCCAGGTCGGTGTAGCGGAAGCCCTGGTCGTCGGGGTGGCGCCAGAGGCCCGGCGACTGGTGCCCGGCGCACATCATGGCGAACGCGTTGAGGTGTATCCGGCGGCTCACGGGAACCCTCTCTGCACCGTCGTCAGAAGTACGTGCGCGTGACCCAGTCCGCGACGACGGCCGGCTTGTCCTCGCCCTCGATCTCGACTGTGACCCGCTGGACGACCTGCACGCCGTCGCCCTCGAGGTCGGTGGCGTCCGCGATCGTGACGCGGGCCCGCACGCGGGCGCCGACCGCGACCGGCCGCGGGAAGCGGACCTTGTTGAGGCCGTAGTTGACGCCCATCGACACGCCCTCGAACCTCCGCGCCGAGTTCGCCAGGTGCGGCAGCAGCGAGAGCGTGAGGAACCCGTGCGCGATCGTCGTGCCGAAGGGCCCCGACTTCGCCCGCTCCGGGTCGACGTGGATCCACTGGTGGTCCTCGGTGACGTCGGCGAAGCCGTCGACCGAGCGCTGGTCGATCGTGAACCACTCGCCGGGGCCGAGCTCGCGCCCGATCGCCTGGTGCACCGCGTCCCGTCCGGCCAGGACCTCCACGTCCATCACTCCGTCCTCGTCGACCGCCCCGAGCGTGATCACCGGGGCCGCTCGCGACCCTAGCCCCGGGAGCGGACCTCGGCGCCACGGGCGAGTGCCACGCGGGCGTCGGGCTCGTCGCGCGCGGCGGCCGCGAGCAGGCCGAGCGAGATCATGCTGACGATCACCGAGCTGCCGCCCGCGGAGATCAACGGCAGCGTGATCCCGGTGACCGGTAGCAGGCCCAGCACGTATCCGATGTTGATCACGGCCTGCGCGACGAGCCAGATCGTGAGGGTGGCGACGACGACCCGGTTCCACGGGTCGACGGTGCGCGCGGCGATCCGCAGCCCCACCCAGCCCAGCAGGGCGAACAGCCCGAGCACGGCGAGCGAGCCGACCAGCCCGAGCTCCTCGCCGAGGATGGCGAACACGAAGTCGTTGGACGCGTTCGGCAGGTAGCTCCACTGCGCCGCGCCCTGCCCGAGCCCGTCGCCGAGCAGGCCGCCGTCGGCGAGCGAGAACAGTGCCTGCTGGGACTGGTAGCCGGCGCCGAGGGAGTCGTCCCCGCCGCCGCCCAGGAACGAGGTGAGCCGGGCCAGCCGGTAGCTCGCGGTCACCGCCAGCACCGCGACCCCCGCGAGGGCCCCCGCGGAGAGCAGCCCGAGCAGCCGCCCGGGCACACCGGCGAACCACAGCAGGGCGAACAGCACGACGACGATGCCGAGGGCCGATCCGAGGTCGGGCTCGAGGACGATGAGGCCCGCGGTGAGGAGGGCGACCGGCACGACGGGCAGCAGCGACTGCCAGCTCCAGCCGCGCCGCCCGGCGCCGGGCCCGCGCCGCGCCAGCAGCACGTGCGCGCCCCAGAGCACCAGCGCCAGCTTCGCGGGCTCGCTGGGCTGCAGCGAGAGCCCGGCGACGACGAACCACTTCTGCGCGCCGGCCACCGAGGATCCCAGGCCCGGGACCATCACCGCGACGAGGGCGAGCAGCGAGAGCCCGAGCAGCCACGGGCTCGTGACCCGCCAGCGCCGCACCGGCACCCGGCCGACCAGCAGGAACGCCACCCCGCCCACCGCGCAGTAGACGATCTGGTGGGCGAAGGTGCCGTAGGGGCTCCCGGTCCGGGTGAGCGAGTCGATCGACGACGCCGAGAGCACCATGACCAGCCCGAGGCCGGCGAGGACCACGGTGAGCCCGACGACGATGTAGTAGGACGCCAGCGGCCGCTGCAGCGTCGCCGCGATCGCGCGGCGGCCCGCGATCACGTGGCGGGCGATCGGGCTCGTCCGGCGGACACCCGTTGCCTCGCGCACCGTCGTCATGATCGTCGAGCGTGACAGGGTCGGACCGGCTCGTGGCGGACCCGCGGACCTGCGTGCCCCGGCACGAGCCCGCCGGAACGGGACGAACCGAGCCGGCCTGAGGAGATCCGCTAAGAGCGGCGGAACCGGTCCGCGAAGCGCGGGTCGTCCTCCCACCAGAGCCGCGGGCGCTCGCCGTCGTCGTCCTCACGGCTCTGTTCCGCGGCCGCCTCCCGCTCGGCCGCGTCCAGCTCCGCGTCGATGCGGCGGGCCTCGCGGGCGTCGGACGCCGCGAAGCGCACCGCGATCGCCCCGAGGAACGGCAGGCCGGCGAGGTCCCCGCCGATCCACCAGACCCCGGCGCCGATGGCCTGGTCGGTGCGCTGGTCGGGGCCCCAGTCGCGGTCGAGCGCGGCGTAGTGCGAGACGGCGAGCAGCGGGCCCATCCAGAGCACGAGCCCGAGCACGCCGTCGGCGACCATCTCGGCGATCGCGACGCCGAGGGTCAGCCCGTGGTGGGTCGGGCGCGGGACCGGGTCGATCTGCAGCCGGCTGACGACGTAGAGCAGTCCCGCGGCGAGCAGCGCGACCGCGACCAGCCCGCTGACGACGCCGCTGCGCAGCTCGAGCGGGTAGAGCCCGGTCAGGTAGAGCACGAACGGCGGCGCGATGAGCGCGATCGTGGCCATCCCCGGCGACGAGACCGCCCGCGCCGCCCGGGAGCGGCGCACCGTCCCCAGGCGCCCGACGACGGCGGTGGGGAGCGTGTCGCGCGCGAGGGTCAGCGGTGCCCCGCCGGCGAGCAGCATCGGTGCCACCAGGAGCAGGACCACGCCCTGCAGCGCCCGCGTCCAGAACAGCGTGTCGTCGTACACCGCGATCGCGCTCGCCCCGACCAGCACCAGCGCCGCGACCCCGACGAGGAACGACACCAGCCGGCGGGTGGGCCAGGCGCCCCCGTCGCGGCGCACCCGACGGACGCCGGCCAGGTAGCCGCCCCCGAGGAGGGCCACGCCGGCGAGCACGGCGGGACGGGCGGTCCAGGCGGTGAAGGCCCGGGCGAGGGTCAGCGGCGGCAGCCCGGCGCCCGGGACGCCGGTGGTTGCGAGCGCGAGGACGGCCGGCACCGCGCCACCCCAGCGTCCGGTCCGTGAAGTGCGGGTCAGGACGGCCGGTGGAGGTGGCCGTAGAGCGTCGTGCGCGGCACCGAGAGCCGCTCCGCGATCTCGGTCACCGAGTGGCCCTGGTCGTAGAGCCGCCGCGCCTCGGCGGCGGCCTCCCGGTCGAGCCGGGGCGGACGTCCGCCACGCCGGCCGCGGGACCGGGCGGCGTCGAGCCCGGCGCGGGTGCTGCTCGACACCAGGGTGCGCTGCAGGCCGCCGAGCATGGCCAGCGCGGCGAGCAGTCCCTGACCCGACGGCGTCCTGGTGTCCACGGACTCGTCGAGGGCGCACAGCTCGGCGTCGGCGGCGTGCAGCCGCTGCCCGATGGCCACCATGTGCAGTACCGACGACGCGAGCCGCTCCAGGCCGGTCACCACGAGGACGTCACCCGCGGTCAGGTCCGCGAGGAGCGCGTCGAGCTCCGGACGGGCTCCCCGCGCACCCCCCGAGTGGTCGGTGCGGATCCGGGCGGGGTCCACGCCGGCGGCACGCAGCCGTCCCGCCTGGTCCGTCGGGTCCTCGCCCTGCGGCGCGACCCTCGCGTATCCCCGGAACACCAACGCTTCCCCCCTGGTCCGATGCTCTCCTGCTGTCCCTCGCTCGGAGACCATCGACACCCGCTGTGTCCACGTAACCGCTCAACCAGGTGGCGTGGGCAACTCCCGAAAACGATCCGACCCGTCCTGAAATCGTGTGCCGAGTCAACCTCCCCACCCGATCCGGTGGTCGTCGCGCCACCGTCGGTGCTGGTGGGAGGCCTCAGCGGTGATCCCCGGGACCCGCCCTGGCGCCCCGCGAAGATCCGGGAGTGCTCTCTCACTGATCTCACACATCGTGATGCAACCGTGACATGCTTTGCCGTCCGATGGGGTGACCCGAACGTCCGAAACGGTGGAGCCTCCCGGACCGACACTCCACGGGCCGAGCACTGACTGCGTCTGACAGCCGGTGGAGACTCAACCGATCAGAGCAGGGCCGAGAGGCCCGGAGAGAGGAGAAGGTCGACGTGCGCAAGACCGTCGCCATGGTTGCGGCCGTCGTGGTCGCCGTGCTGGCCGTGGTGTCCGCGGATGGCCTCACCAGTCCGGTCGCGTGGGCGACCGCGGCCGTGCTCGTCGTCGTGACCGCGGCCGCCGTCGCCACCGTCAACCTGACCCCCACGCCGCAGCGCGTGGTGATCGGCCTGGGGGCGCTGCTGGCCGTCGTCGGGATCGCCGTGGCGATCGGCGAGCTCGCCGTCCGGGGGTACCGCACGGCCTCGAGCGCCCCGCTGCTCGGCCTGGTCGTCGGGATCGCCGGCCTGCTGATCGTCATCGGCGTCGCGGCCGCGCGCTCCGCGCCCAGCCCGACCGCGCTCTGGAGCGGCGCCGCGGCCCTCGCCGTGATCGCCCTGGCGGCGGGCGTGGTCGTGGGGACGACCGTCCCCTACCTGCCGCTGTCACGGTCCATCTCCTACACGAGCGCCGACACCGCGACGACGCTGACGCTCGACGCGCCCGGGGGCGCCGTGGCCGGCGACATGCTGGTCGCGCAGGTCTTCCGGTCCGGCGCCGGTGAGGTGCGGCCCCCGCAGGGCTGGACGACGCTGCGGACGACCCCGCTGCCCGGCGGCACCGGGTCGGTCACACTGTTCACGACGCGGGCCACCGACGCCACCGGCCCGTCGACGTTCACCACCGACACCCCGGCGACCCTGCTCGGCGGGGTCGGCGCCTGGTCCCACGTCGCGACGGCCACCGCGCCGGGCGAGGCGACCGGCAACGGCGGGGCCGTCACCGCGTCCCCGGGCCCGGACGAGAAGGGCATCCAGGTCCTCTACTTCGTCGCCGGCACCGGCGTCGCCGACCTGACCACGCCCGACCCGCTGTCGTCCGCCTGGGTGGTCAAGGCCGACAACGTCGTCAAGGCCACCACGGCGCTGGTCACCCGGCCGGCGCTCTCCGCCGACCCTGCCGCCCCGGTGTCCCTGACGCCGAGTGCGCCGCTCACGCCGTGGGCGGTCCAGACGGTGGTGCTGCAGGCCGACTGACCTCCCGCCCGGATGGCCACGCCCCCGTCACCGATGGCACGGTGACGGGGTGCGTGGTGACCCGGAGGCCTACCGGAGACGCTACGAGTCGCGGGTCGACGAGCAGATTCGCAAGGCCATGGAAGCCGGCCAGTTCGACGACCTGCCCGGGGCGGGGAAACCGCTGAAGCTGCCGTCCCAGCACGACGAGAACTGGTGGATCCGGTCGAAGCTGCGCACCGAGGGCGTGTCCACCGACGCCCTGCTCCCGCCGTCGTTGCGGCTGCGCAAGGAGATCGAGGGGCTCGACGACGCCGTCCGCGACCTGCGTGACGAGGAGGCGGTGCGGGAGGTCGTGGCCGATCTGGACCGTCGGGTCGTCGACCACCTGCGGGCACCGTCGGGTCCGGCCGTGCCGATCCGGCGGCCGTCCGCGGACGCGGTCGTGGCGCGGTGGCGGGAGGCCCGCGCCGCGTCCCGGCCGGCGCCACGGCCCGCGGCGCCGCCCCCGGTCGAGCGCCGTCGGTGGTGGCGGCGTCGGCGACCCGCCGGCTGAGCGGCGACAGGCACCGGGACCACACGCGGACCACAGGTCGGTCACACCGGTCATCCAGAACCCGCCCGGAAGCTTCGTCCCATGACCGCTTCCACGCCCCCGAGCGCAGCCGACCCGTACGACACCCCGGCCTGGTACGACGACGCCGACGCCGCCCGGCACCGCCCGGTCGAGGCCGCGACTTCAGCAGCTCCCGCCCCCGCCGCCGCGAAGACCCGGCGCACCGTCAGCGCCCGGGTGGCCGCGGTGATCGGCGTCGTCGCGTTCCTGCTCGGGACGGGGGTCTCGATGCTCACCGGACCGCTGCTCGGCGGCGGACCGGGCGGCCCCGGCGGGCCCGGTGGTGGGCCGGGCGGCGCGCCCGGCACCAGCCAGCAGCAGTCCGGCACCGGAACCTCGTCGCCGGGCACCGCGACGTCGGGAACCACCAATTTGTCGACCAGCGGGACCTGATCCACACCGGGGTCTTCTCATCGACGGGGCGGGCGGGTCAGACTCCTCCCGCCCGCCCCGCTCGAGGACGCTGCGGGGCCGACCCGGGAGACGCCTGATGCCGACGGAGCCCACCCGCATCGACCTGCCGTCCGAGGGCGGCCAGACCGTCGCGGCCTTCCGGTGGCTCCCCTCCGGCGATCCCCGCGGGGTCGTGCAGCTGACCCACGGGATGGGCGAGCACGTCCGCCGCTACGACCACCTCGCCGGGGTGCTGACCCGGGCGGGCTTCCTCGTCCAGGGTCAGGACCACCGCGGCCACGGCGCCACCGCGCAGGCCAACGGCACGCAGCCGGGCTCGCTCGGCCAAGGCGGGTGGCCCGCGCTGGTGGACGACGTCGGCCGGCTCGTCGAGCTGGGCCGCCAGGACTTCCCGGGCGTGCCGCTGATCCTGCTCGGGCACAGCATGGGGTCGTTCGCCGTGCAGCAGTACCTGCTCGACCACTCCGAGGACGTCGACGCCGCGGTGCTGACCGGGACCACGCTGCTCGACATGATCGAGGCGGGCCTCGACACCTCGGCGGAGATCGACCTCTCCGGCTTCAACGCCCCGTTCGCCCCCGCGCGCACCGACTTCGACTGGCTCTCCCGGGACGAGGCCCAGGTCGACGCCTATGTCGCCGACCCGTGGTGCGGTTTCGGCCTCGACTCGACGGCGGGCACCGAGATGCTCACGGGCGGTCGCGCCGTCGCCGACGCCCAGCGGCTGGCCGCGATGCGGCAGGACCTGCCGGTCTACATCGCGGTCGGGGAGCACGACCCGGTCGGCGGGCCGGTCGTCGTCGCGCAGGCCCTGGCCGAGCGCTACCGCGGGACCGGGCTCAAGGACGTCACGTTCCGGGTGTGGCCCGGCGGACGGCACGAGATCCTCAACGAGACCAACCGCGACGAGGTCGAGGGCGAACTGCTGAGCTGGATCGAGGGCGCCGTCAGGGCGTGAGCGGCTACCAGGCGGGGCGCATGCGGCCCAGCATCAGCCCCACCATCGGCGGGACGATCACCGGGACGAAGGCGATCCCGATCGCGCCGAAGGTCAGCAGGACCGTGATCTGGGTCTGGACGCCGAGCGCCAGCGGCACCACGCCGAGCAGCAGGGTCGCGAGGAACCCCACGAGCATCATGATCTGGCCGCTGCGGAGGCGACGGGCCTCCGAGACGCGGCGCGCGAAGCGGGGGTCCTCGGTGCGCAGGGCACCGATGATGGCCGCGAACCGACGATCCACGGGGCCGCGTCCGGGCCGCGTGTCCTTCTCCGACGTCGGTTCCTCGTCGGCCTGGTCACCTGGGTGCACGTCCCTAGGGTGACCCGCGGGCCGGGTCACGCACACCGTGGGGTCGGACACTCCGGGTGAATCCCTTTCGGCCGCGGTACCGCCACACTGGGGACATGAACCTCGCGCCGCTGCTCACGAGCGGTTCTCTCGATGATCCGGAGGTGCTGGCGGCGGTCGCCGCGGCCCCCGAGGAACGCCTGCTGCCCGATGTGACCGTCGTCAAAGTGGGCGGTCAGAGCCTGGTCGACCGGGGCCGGGCCGCCGTCTTCCCGCTGCTGGAGGAGATCGTCGCCGCCACGGCGGACCACCGGCTGCTGATCGGGACCGGGGGCGGGACCCGCGCCCGGCACGCCTACGCCCTGGCCGCCGGGCTCGGCCTCCCGACGGGCGTACTGTCCGACATCGGGTCCTCCGTGGCCGGACAGAACGCCGCGATGCTGGGGTACCTGCTCGCGAAGCACGGAATCCCGGTGGTCGAGCCGCACGCGCTCGCCTCGCTGCCGCTGCACCTGGCCGAGGTCCGGGCCGCCGTCTTCGCCGGGATGCCGCCCTACGACATGTGGCAGCGCGTCCCGGACGCCGGCGTCATCCCCCCGTACCGGACCGACGCGGGCTGCTACCTCGTCGCCGAGACCTACGGCTGCGCCGGGATGATCTATGTCAAGGACGAGGACGGCCTGTACACGGCCAACCCCAAGAACGACCCGTCGGCCGAGCTGATCCCCGAGATCTCCGTGGACGAGCTGCTCGCGCGCGACCTGCCCGACCTCGTCGTCGAGCCCGGCGTCCTCGAGCTCATGCGCTCGGCGCGCCACGTCCGCCACGTCCAGGTCGTCAACGGGCTACGGCCCGGCGCCCTGACCCGCGCCCTCGCCGGCGAGCACGTCGGCACCCTGATCACCGCGTAGGTGCGCTGCGCGCATGTGAGCAGAAATTGACGCCATAGCCGCACTTTGTGCTCACGAGCGCGCAGCGCGCCAGAAAAGGAGGTGGCCGTCGTGACGGCTCCCGATACCAAGGACGTGCCCTCGGCGCTGATGCGCCAGACCCTGCTCGACCAGGAACGCCTCGCCGCCGCCGAGCCCGGCCGCGAGCGGCCCCCGCGGCGCCTGCTGCCGTGGCTCGACGTCGTCGTGCTCGGCGGCTCGACGATCGTCGACCGCGGCGGCGACGTGCTGCTCGGCGTCGTCGAGGAGCTGCGATCGACCTTCACCGGGCCCCCGCCGGCCGAGGGCGGCACCCGACTGCTGATCCTCACCGGCGCGGGCGTCCGGGCGCGCCACGTGCTCGGCGTCGGCCTCGACCTGGGACTGCCCGCGGGGGCGCTCGCCGGGCTCGCCGCGACCGAGGCCGAGCAGAACGGCCATCTCGTCGCGGCGCTGCTGGCCGCCGACGGGGTCTCCTACCTGCCGCACGGCAGCGTCGCGCGCCAGCTGCCGGTGCACCTGGCCGCCGCGCCGGCCGCGGTGTCGACCGGCTACCCGCCCTACGGCGTCCACGAGTTCCCGACCGGCGGCGGCCGGCTCCCGGTCCACCGCACCGACGCCGGCGCGCTGCTGCTCGCGGACGCCTTCGGTGCCCGATCACTGACCTACGTGCGCGACACCGAGTCGCTCGCCGGGTTCGAGGGCGCGTCGCTGACGACGTCCGGCGCGGCCGGGCACGACGGCCCGCTCCCGGTCGACCGCGTGGTGCTCGACCTGCTGCCGCGCGCGAAGCACGTCCGCTCCTTCGCGGTCGTCGACGGCACCGAGCGCGGGCGCATCAGCGAGGCCCGGGCGGGCCGACCGACCGGGTTCACCCTGCGGGCGGACTGAGCCGGGAGGGACCTCGCCGGCGTCAGCGATGGTCCCCTGTCGGCGTGCTCAATTGGATCCTGACATCAGACGTCAGGATGAACCCTTCCTGACATGCCGGCCCGGCGCTCAGGCGAGCAACGGCGGGCGCCGGGCGGCGTGATCGGTCGCGGCCTCGTGGGTGAGCGCCACCTCGAGGACGCGCCGATCCCCACCCGGCGGCGCGATGAGCTGCACACCGACCGGCAGCCCGTCGGCGGTGAACCCGGCCGGCATCCCGAGCGCAGGGACGCCGGCCATCGACCACGGCATGACCGTCTCCATCCAGCGGTGGTAGGTGTCCATCGGCCGGCCGTCGATCTCGGCCGGCCAGTGGATCTCCGCCGCGAACGGGTGCACCTGGGTGGCCGGGGCGATCAGCACGTCGAACCGCTCGAAGAGCTCGACGACCGCCGCGTACCACTCCGCCCGCACGGTGGCCGCCTGCGCGATCTCCCACGCGGACAGCGCCGTCCCGTGCTCGATCTCCCAGCGCAGTTCGGGCTTCAACTGCGCGGCCAGGGCGGGGTCGTCGAGCAGCGGCGCCATCTCGACCGCGTTCCACCACCGCCAGCGCAGGAACGCCTCCCACAGCCCGTCGAGGTCGAAGGACGGGACGACGTCCTCGACGACCGCACCGAGCCCGGCCAGCACCTCGACGGGTCCGCGGGCGAGCTCGAGCAGCCCGGGCTCGGTCGCCAACCGGCCGTCGAGATCGCCCAGCCAGCCGACCCGCAGGCCCGCCGGGTCGGCCGGGCGCAGGTCGGTGAGGTCCGGCGGGTCGGCGCGGTCGAGCGGCCCGACCGCCCCACCTGCCGTCATCACCCCGAACAGCGCGGCGAGATCGGTCACGGTGCGGGCCATCGGCCCGGCTTCGCCGAGTTGCGCGACGAAGCCCGGCCCGCCCGGCACCCGCCCCCGCGAGGGCCGCAGGCCGTACACGTTCGCCCAGGCCGCGGGGTTGCGCAGCGACCCCATGTAGTCGCTGCCGTCGGCGGCCGGGAGCATCCGGGTCGCGAGCGCCGCCGCCGCGCCGCCCGAGGAGCCGCCGACGGTGCGCGTGAGGTCGTAGGGATTGCGGGTGGTGCCCCAGACCGGGTTGTAGGTCTGCGACCCGAACGCCAGCTCCGGGGTGTTCGTCCGCGCCACGAACAGCGCTCCCGCCGCCCGCATCCGCGCCACGTGCGGCGCGTCGACGACCCCCACCCGGGAGGCGAAGATCGGCGAGCCCGCCGTGAACGACTGACCCGCCGCCTCCGTCACGTCCTTGATCGCCTGCGGGACGCCGTGCAGCACCCCGCGCCGCTCGCCGCGACCCAGCTCGACGTCGCGCTCGGCCGCCTCGGCGAGCACGGCCACCGGGTCACGGCGCGCGACGAGGCCGTTGACCTGCGGGTTCACCGCGTCGGCGTGCTCCAGGTGGACGCGCGCCACCTCCACGCACGACACCTCGCGCGCGGCGATCGCGGCCGCCAGGCCGACGAGCCCGAGCTCGCAGACCTCGGGGACCGCGGTGACCTCGCTCAGCGGGGCTTCACCTCGCCCATCTCGCCCCAGCCGTCACCGTCGACGCCCTGGACGCTGATGATCCGCGGCGTGGTGTCCACGTAGTCCGGGGCCTCGGCGACGAACTTCTTGAAGTGGTCCGAGGTCACGTGCGCCTCGGCGGCGCCGTCCTGGAAGGCCTCGACGAGGGTGTAGGTGTTCTCCTCGTCGAGGGACTTGTTCCACTCGAAGAAGATGTTGCCGGGCTCGGAGCGGGTGCCCGCCGTGAACTCCTTCGTGAGCTCGGGGAAGCGGTCGGCGTACTCCGGCTTGACGGTCCACTTGACCGCGATGAAGATCATGCCCCGATCCTGGCACGCGAGTGGTGCGCAGCACACCGTCCGGGCGGCGGACGCCCGCGGCACCTGGCGGACCGGACGGGACATCGCCGACACTGACCGCATGACCCGGGCGGGGGAGGTCGTCGCGTCGGCCTCGCGTGCGCCCGCCCCGGCCCTGCGCGGCCTGGTCTCGTATCACGGCTACGACCTGCGCGACGTGGTTCCCGGCCGCCACCGCGGACTGCCCTCGCCATACCTGACGGCCGTCGTCACGTTCGGCCCGCAGCTCGAGCTGGAACGTCCCGACGGCGTCCGTGGCCGGTTCGCGGCCTGCGTCGGCGGGCTGCACGACGTGCCGGAGCGCATCGTCCACGACGGCCGCCAGTCCGGGATCTACCTGAGCGTGCACCCGCTCGCGGCGCGGACGCTGTTCGGTGTCCCGGCGGCGGCGCTCGCCGCCATCACGGTCGAGGCGGACGACGTCCTGGGCCGGCTGGGGCAGGAGCTCGCACGCCGGGTCGCGGACGCCGAGGACGACGGGTGGGACGCCCGCTTCGCCGCGCTGGACGACGTCCTGCTGCGCCTGCTCGGTCGGCACGACGCGGCACCCTCGGCGTCCGACGAGGTCCGGCACGCGTGGCGGGCCCTGACCGCACCGGACCCGGGCGGGGTCGGTGATCTCGCCCGCGAGCTGGGCTGGAGCGGCGACCATCTGAGCCGCCGGTTCCGCGCGGAGTTCGGCGTCGGCCCGAAGCTGGCGGCGCGGCTGGCCCGCTTCGACCGGGCCCGGCGCGACGTGGCTCGTCGGGCCGGCGAGGGGGTGCTCGCGCTGGCCGACGTCGCCGTCACGCACGGGTACGCGGACCAGGCCCACCTCGCCCGCGAGTTCCGGTCGCTCGCCGGCTGCACGGCGACGCAGTGGGTCGACGAGGAGGTCCACGGCGGTCTGGTGAGCGGCTCGGCGGGTGGGGTCGTCATCCCCGACGACGAGGGAGTCGCTACGGGTCGATCGGATCTCCGTTCACCCGTGCACTGACTCCCTGATCACCGACCGGCCGGGGATCGGATTCGTCCAAGACCCCCGGCCCGGGCGCGCGCCATTCTCATCGGCATGACCGAGACGACGACCTCCACCGCGACCACCTCGACGCCCCCGGCGCAGATCTGGCCGACCCTGCGGGCCCGCGACGCCCGAGCGCTGATCGACTTCTACGTCGCGGCGTTCGGGTTCACCGAGACCGTGGCCTACACCGACGACGCCGGGACGATCATGCACGCCGAGCTGGCCTGGCCGCTCGGCGGCGGGCTGATGATGGGCCAGGAGCGCGAGACGAACGACGACCGCTGGAGCATCCGCGCCGGGTCGTTCGGCGCCTACGTGGTCACCCGCGACGCCGCGCACACCGACGAGATCTTCGCCCGGGCTGCCGCAGCCGGCGCCACGGTGATCGCCGAGCCCTACGACACCGACTACGGCTCGCACGACTGCACGCTGCTCGACCCGGACGGCAACCACTGGCAGTTCGGGACCTACCCGGGAAGCCCGCGTCCGTACGAGGCCTGAAGCCCGCCCGCGACGACGGAGCCGCCGTCGTCACGGCGGGCAGGTCAGAGACGCAGCCGCGGCAGCCGGCGCCGCGGACCGCCACCGGCGAGCGAGGCGATGAGCAGGACCGAGACCTGCACCATCCAGATCATCGCGACGACCGTCATCCGCATCATCACGAACATCAGACGGAACATCATGAAGCAGAGCGAGATCAGCGCACCCACACGAACCCCCGAGGTCACCACCACCGGATCTCCGGCGACACCGACTGATCGAGCCCGGCGAACGGTCCGTTACCGGCTGGCCTGCGAAGGCACCCGCTCGCGCGTACGGTCCAGGACCAGCACGTGGTTGCGCCTAGGGTTCCGCCTGCCGCCCGCCTCCCAGCCCACAACCAGGGTGGCCAGGGTCTGGACCGAGCGGCGCCACGGCCGTCCCGGCCAGGACCGGGGCCGGCCGCACACCTGACGGGATAGAAGCCCCGAGGGCTCCAGTCCGACGTGCCCATCTCCGCGATGGGACCGATCGCCAAGGAGCCTCCCCGGTGGCCAGCAGTCTCGTTGCCCTCTCCCCCGCGACGGCGAACCTCTCGTCCGGCGTCGTCGCCATCACCCTGATCGCAGCGGTGCTGCACGCCACCTGGAACGCGGTCGCGCACGGCATCCCGGACCGCCTCGTCGGCTTCGCGCTGATCGGGGTCGCGTACACCGTGGTCGGCGGCATCACCGCGGCGTTCGTGGGACTCCCACCCGCGGCGGCGTGGCCGTTCGTGCTGGGCTCGGCGCTGCTGCACGTGATCTACACGCTGCTGCTGTGGGCGAGCTACCAGCTCGGCGAGTTCAGCCAGGTCTACCCGGTGGCCCGGGGGACGGCGCCGTGGGTGGTGGCGGTGATCGAGGTCGTGCTGGGGCACCACCTGCCGGTGCTCCAGCTGATCGGGGTGGTGGTGATCTCGCTCGGGCTGTTCAGCCTGGCCCTCGACGGCGGGCGACCGTCCCGTGCCACGCTGCCGGCCCTCGCCGCCGCAGGGGCCACGGGGCTCGCCATCGCCGGATACACCGTCGTCGACGCGACCGCGGTGAGCACCACCCCGGTGCTCGTCTACGCGACCTGGATGTTCCTGGTCCAGGGACCGGTCCTGCCGGTGATCGCGATCGTCCGACGGGGCCGGCGGCTGCGGACCCAGACCCTCCCGGTCCTGCTCGCGGGGCTCGCCGGCGGCGTGGTGTCGCTCGCGGCCTACGGGCTCGTGCTGGTCGCGCAGACGAGCGGGGCGACCGCCGCGGTCGCCGCGCTGCGGGAGACCAGCATCGTCATCGGCGCGATCATCGGGACGGTGTTCCTCGGGGAGCGGTTCGGGCGGGGACGCGTGATCGCGGCCGCCGTCGTCGCGATCGGCATCATCCTGGTCGATCTCTGACTATCGTTCCCGCGTCGAGGAGGGGACGCCGGTGGGAGAGTGGACGGACTTCGCGGTCGTCGTCGGCGGGGCCAGCGCGGCGCTCACCGGGCTGCTCTTCGTCGCGATCTCGATCAACGTCGAGCGGATCGGGCGCTCGATCAGCCTGCGCTCGCGCGGGGCCCAGACGCTCGTGCTGTTCGCCGTGACGCTCGTGGTCTCGATCGTCCTGGCGGTCCCGGACCAGACGCCGGCGGCTCTCGGGATCGAGCTCGTGGTCGTCGTCGCCATCGCCGGTGCCGGCCTGCTCACCCTCGACCGCCGGGCGAAGCGGGAGCAGGATTCCCCGCACCTCGCACGCACCCTCGACCACGTCAGCCCGAACGTCCTGACCCTCGCACTCACGGCGGCGGCGGGCGTCCTGCTCATCACCGGCCACGAGTGGGGCCTCTACCTCCTGGTGCCCTCGACGGTGATCGGCGTGGTCGGCGGGATCGCGAACGCCTGGCTCTTCCTCACCAAGATCGACGATCCGGAGGCTCCATGATCACCGGCGCGCACACGATCATCTACAGCGCGGACGCCGCCGCCGACCGGGCGCTGCTGCGCGAACTGCTGCCCGACGGCCGCGCGGTCGACGCCGGCGGCGGCTGGACCATCATCGGGCTGCCGCCCGGCGAGGTCGCCGTGCACCCGACCGACGGCGCGCCGCAGCACGAGCTGTACCTGATGTGCGACGACGTCGAGGCCACCGTCGCCGACCTGACCTCGCGTGGCGTGGTGTTCGAGGGCGGCATCACCGACCAGGGCTGGGGCCTGCTCACCACCATCCGGCTGCCGGGGGACGGGTCGCTGGGGCTCTACCAGCCCCGGCACCCGGTCGCGGCCGGCTGAGCGGCTGAGCGACCGCCTGAGCAGTCGGCCGAGCTCACGCCGCCGCGGCGAGGTGCGCGGCCAGCGGAAGCATCGCCGGGTCCGCGGCCGGCCAGGCCGCCGGGCCGTCACCGAGCGCCACGAGCTCGGCGACCTGCGCCACGCACCACGGCGAGAGCTCCGGCCGGCCACCTCCGCGCGCCGCCGCCACGAGATCGGCCCAGGTCACGCGGCGCACGTCGTCGACCTCGGCCGGGTCGGGCGTCGGGGTGCCGGAGACCGGGGCGACGAACACCGGGCATATCTCGTGCTCGACCACGCCGTCCTGCTCGGCGCGGTAGCGGAACGCGGGCAGCACGAGCCGGGGCATCCCGACGTCGACCCCCAGCTCCTGGCGCCCGCGGCGACGGACCGCGTCGTCGAGGGCCTCCCCCGGACCGGGGTGGCCGCAGAAACTGTTCGTCCAGACGCCGGGGAACGTCCGCTTCGTCGCGGCCCGGCGTGTCAGGAGCAGGCGCCCGTCGTCGTCGACGAGGTAGCAGGAGAACGCCAGGTGCAGCGGGGTCCGAGCGTGGTGGACCTCGGCCTTCGGCGCGGTGCCGACCGCGGCGCCGTCCGGGCCGAGCAGCACGACCAGTTCCGGACCGATCACCACGGCCGCCAGTATGGGTCCGGTCGCCGGGTCCTGCGCGGCGCTCAGAGCAGGCAGGGGCCCGCCGACGTGGTCAGGACCGGGCTCCACGCCCCGGTCCAGGCGCCCGCGGCGGCCCGGACCCGCAGGTAGACGCTCGTCTTCACGAGGGCGCGCACGGTCACGTTGTTCGAGAGGACGGACGTCGTCCCGGACGTCACCGGGGCCGCGAAGTCCGTCGTCGTCGAGGCCTGGAACTGGTAGGACGTCGCGCTCGTCACGGCGGTCCAGCTCAGCGTCGACGCGAGCGACCCGACCCCGGTGGCCCCGCCCGTCGTCGTGCTCGTCGGGGTGGCGATGGTGGTGCTCGTCATCGGGGCCGCCGCCGTCGCGGTCGTCGGGGCGGGAGTGGTCGCCGTCGTCACCGGGGAACTGCTCGACGTCGTCGGCGCGGCCGGGCTGGTGGTGGTCGACGACGACGCGAGCGGGGTGGCGGTCGACGTGGTCGCCTGCGGCAGCGCCGCGGCCCGGGGCAGGGCCTCGACGGCGCCGCCGTTCGTGAACTTCGAGGTCGAGGTGCCGAGGAGCCCGGTGCACACCCAGGCCGTCGCGGACGCGGTGGGCGTGCCCAGGCTGCCGGCCCGGGCGGTCACGCTCCCCGGCCCGCTGCTCGACCACGCCGCCAACGCCACCCCGCCCCCGGCGAGCAGCGCCACCGTGGCGATCAGGGCGACGAGCGGCAGCCGGCCCCTCACGGCGTGCTCGCGACGCCGACCGTGACCGGCACGGTGAACGTCGCCCCCTGGCACCCGGTCTCCGAGGCGGTCGACATCGCGACCGCGCCCGCGAGGGTGAGCGTCGTGGACGCCTTCGCGGCGAGCGTCACACCGGGCTGCTGGGCGGTGAACGACACGCCCGTCGTCGCGCAGGTCCCGGCGCCGCCGCTCGCCGTGGCCGCGCCGTTCGGGGAGATCGTCAGCACCTTCACCGAGTAGGGGTTCGGGTTGGTGACGGTGACGATCGCGGTGCCGCTGGTGCCGGGCGTGAGCAGACCCGTGGTGACCGCGCTGCCGGCCACCGCCGTCGCCGTCGGCGCGAGAGCGGTACCCGCGGAGACGCCCGGCCTGCCGGTTCCGGAGCTCAGCCAGGCCGCGACCGCGATGCCCGCCGCACCGAGCGCGGCCGCGAGCGCGGCCAGCGCGATGAGCACCGTCGCGCGCGAGGCCCGCCCGTGCCGACCGGTCCCGGACGCCCCGCCGGGATGGCCGGTCACCGCCGCGGGACGGGTTCGACGACGCAGCGGCCACCACCGGGGGCGACCCGCGACGGGGGCCGGGCCGGACGACGCGACGACGGCGGGCACCTCGGGAGCGCGGCGGGGCGCCCCGGGCCGCGCCGGTCGGCCGCGGGACAGCGTGGGCGAGGGGATGCCGACCGGCGGCGTCGGGCGCGGGTCCCGGGTGCGCGGCAGCGCGGGCTCCCCGGTGGGTGACGGACCGGCGGTGACGGCGAACGGCGCGGTGGCCTCGTCCAGGTCGACGCCGGGGGCAGGCGCGGTGACCGTGAGCGGGACGCGCCGACCCGCGGAGTGCCGCGGGCGCCGACCCGGCAGCGGGATCGGGCCGGTCCGCTCGACCGGCCCGCGCCCCTCCCGCTGCAGGAGGGACTCGACCTTCACCCGGCCGCGGAGGCCAGCTGGGCGGTCAGCGGCATCGTGAACGACTGGCCCTGGCAGGTGTTGTCGGGGTCGGTCACCATCGTCGCCGTCAGGGGGTAGTTGCTGGAGGCGTTCGGGGCGATCGTCCCGGTCGGGTTCGCGACGGCGGGGCTGGTCACCGTGGCCGCGGGGCAGCCACCGGCGGTGGCCTGGGAGGCGCTCGCGCCGATGTTCACCACCTTCACCGGGTACGTGTTCGGGTTGTTGATCGTCACCGTGTACGTGCTGGTGGAACCGGGGTAGAGCTGCGCGCCCGAGGAGTTCGAGCTGATCGTCGAGCTCACCGCGACGCTGGACGTGGTCGTGCCGGTTCCGGAACCGCTCGACAGGTAGGCGGCGAAGGCGACCCCCGCGCCGGCCAGGACGAGCAGGACCCCGCCGAGAACGGCGAGCCGCTTGCGGTTACGCGTCATGACTTCCTCGACCTCCTGGTCGTCGAGGAACGTGACCATCACGCCCCCCGACGACGGGACCGGGCGCCCTGTCCGTTCTGACGCTGCGTCACCAGAAGGTGTGGCGGTGTCACCTCGACGGTTTCGAGCGGGAGGGACGCCCGAAACGGGGACTCTCGCCCGGTTCGTTACGATCATCGATCGATGGACGTCGAAGTCACCCGCCTGCCCGGGATCGGCACCAAGCAGGAGTTCACGACGGCGGACGGTCGCCGGCTGGGGGTGCTCACCCACCGCGACGGGCACCGCGAGCTGATGCTGTCGTCCGCGGCCGACCCCGATGCCACCGGGATCTCGTTCGGGCTCACCGAACCGGAGTGCAACGCCCTCGGGACGCTGCTCGGCGCGCCGAACCTCGTCGCCAAGCTGCAGGACCAGCAGCGCGAGGTCGAGGGCATCAGCACCGCGCAGTTCCCGATCACGGCGGGCTCGCCCTACGTCGGCCGGTCCCTCGGCGAGACCGAGATGCGCACCCGGACGGCCACCTCGATCGTCGCGGTCGTCCGGGACTCCGTCGTCTCGCCCTCGCCGCGGCCCGACTTCGTCTTCGCCTCCGGTGACCTCGTCGTCATCGTCGGCACCGGCGACGGCCTCAAGGCGGCGGCCCAGATTCTCGAGGAGGGCTGAAGGCCTGCATTCCACCGCCGCCGCCCTCATCGAGCTCGGGGCGCTGCTGTTCGGCCTCGGCGTCCTCGGACGGCTCGCCGGACGGATCGGCGTCTCGCCGGTCCCGCTCTACCTGCTCGGCGGGCTCGCGTTCGGCCAGGGCGGGCTGCTGCCGCTGGAGGGGATCGAGGGGTTCACCGAGCTCGCCAGCGAGGTCGGCGTCGTCCTGCTGCTGCTCCTGCTCGGGCTGGAGTACTCGGCGAGCGACCTGGTCACCGGGCTGCGCCGCTCGTGGCTCGGCGGGATCGTCGACATGGTCCTCAACGCGGCACCGGGGGCGATCGCCGCGCTGATCCTCGGCTGGGGCCCGCTCGGGGCGCTCGCGATGGCCGGGGTGACATGGGTGTCGTCGTCGGGCATCGCGGCGAAGCTGCTCGAGGAGCTGGGCCGCCTCGGTAACCGGGAGACGCCCGCGGTGCTGTCGGTGCTGGTCATGGAGGACCTCGCCATGGCCGTCTACCTGCCGGTGACGACGGCGGCGCTGGCCGGGCTCTCGTTCGCCGCCGGGGCCCGCACCGTCGGGATCGCGCTGGCGCTGCTCGTCGTCGTGCTGGTGATCGCGCTGCGCTACGGGCGGTTCGTGTCGGCGATCGTCGAGTCGCCGTCGTCGGAGGTGTTCCTGCTCCGCGTGTTCGGGGTGGCGCTGCTGGTCGCAGGTGTGGCCTCGGAACTGCAGGTCTCGGCCGGGGTGGGCGCGTTCCTGCTCGGTATCGCGATCTCGGAGGACACCGCGGAGAACGCCACCCGGGTGCTGTCGCCGTTGCGAGACCTGTTCGCGGCGGTGTTCTTCGTGGTCTTCGGGCTCAACACCGATCCCGCGCTCATCCCGGGCGTGCTGCCCGCGGCGATCGTGCTCGCGCTGGTGTCGACGGCGACGAAGATCGGGGCGGGTGCGTTCGCCGCGTCCCAGATCGGGGTGGGGACGCTGGGCCGGTTGCGGGCCGGGGCGGCGCTGGTGGCGCGCGGCGAGTTCTCGATCGTCATCGCGGGGCTGGCGCTGACCTCGGGGGCGGTCGCGCCCGGGCTCGCTCCGCTGGCGACGACGTACGTGCTGATCATGGCGGTGCTGGGGCCGGTGTGCGCGCGGCTGGTGGAGCCGACGTACCGGCGGGTGGTGGCGCGGGCGACGTAGCGGGTGTTGTCAGCGATGGTCCGTTGCTGACACGTGACGTCAGGAAGGGTTCATCCTCACATCGGCCAGAGGTCGGCTCGACGAGGAGCACATCCGGCGGGTCCCGGGGCACACCCGAGTGCCTGGTGTGCCTCTCGTCAGCCGGCCGCGCCGGCGTGCTTGGGGTCCTCCTCGTCAGCGGCCGGCCGGGCACCAGTTCTCCGGAACCGCCACCGCGGCGGCCGGGCGCCGGGCAGCATCCGGGCTCGTGGCGAGCAGGCGGGAGCTCATCGAGTCCGAGGACTTCGCGCGCCGGCGGGGCGTCGCCGCCCTCGTGCGCGGTGACGCCCTGGCGATCGAGGACGTCCCCCGCCGGCCGAACGCGGGCCTGCTCGTCGGGCTCGTCGTCGTGGTGCTCGCCGCTGCCGTCTCGGCCGGCTCGGCGTTCCTCACCGGCCGGGCGCCGGACGGCTGGCGCGACGACGGCACCCTCGTCGTCGATCGCGAGACCGGCGCCCGCTACCTCGCCACGGGTGGGCTGCTGCGCCCGGCGCCGACGCTGACCGCGGCCCTGCTCGCCGGCGCCCGCCGCGACCCGGTGCTGGTGCCGCACGGGCAGGTGCTCGGGGTGCCGGTCGGGACCGCGCTGCCCGACGCCGGCGCGCCCGAGATCCCGCCCGCCCTGCCCGCCCGACCTCCACCCCTCGCCGCGTGCGCGTCCGCCGCCGGCCAGGTCGCCGTGTTCACCGGGACGCCGGCCGGAGACGCCCGCCCCGAGACCGGGTTCCTCGCCCGGCCCGCGGGCGGCACCGAGATCGTGCTGCTCACCGGAGGGCGGGCCCACCACGTCGAGCCCGCGGCGCTGCCCGCGCTCGGGTACGCGCCCGCCCAGGTCCGCGACGTCCCCGCCGCGTGGCTCGCACTCCTGCCCCGCGGCGGCGACCTGGCGCCCACCCCCGCACCCGGACCCGTCGTCGAGACCTCCGCCGGCTCCCGCTACGTACTCGACCGCGGGAGAGCACGGCAGATCGCCGACGGCACGAGCGCGCGCCTGTTCCCGACCCCGGCCCGCACGGTCGACCCGGAGGAGGTCCTCGCGCTGCCCGCCGGGCCGCCGATCGGGGTGCCGGACGTCCCGAGCGAGCCGCCCGCCGTGCCCGCGCGGGAGTCGGCCGCGGTGGCGTGCGTCGTCGGCGGCGGCGAGAGCCCGCGCCTGCTCGTCCTGTCCGCCGCGGTGGACACGACGACGAGGCCCGCCCCCGAGCGCGTGCTCGGCGGCGGCGCGCGCCCGTTGCGGGTGACCTGGCACGTGCCGCCGGGCGGGGGCGCGCTGCTGGCGCCGCCGGAGTTCGACCACGAGCGCCCGCCGTCGGGGGACCGTGACGATCCGATGGTGCTGGTCGACGGCGGGCTCGGCTTCCCGGTCGCCGACGACGAGGCCCTGCGCGCGCTGGGGTACGACCGCGGCCGGGTGCTGCCGATCGGGCGGCCGTGGTTCGCCCTGCTCGGCGCCGGACCGCGGCTCGCTGTCCCGGGCTGAGTCCCCGGACGAGCAGTTTTCCCGAACCGCACCCACGCGACGTCGGGCTTTGTCACCGTGAGGCCGACCCAGTTCCCCCGGGGGAGGAGATCTCATGGCGGGGCAGTACGACGTCTCGACCGACACCATGGCCCAGTCGCAGTCGCGGATGGCGTCCAACGTGGCCGACATCCGGTCCGAGCTGACGCAGCTGCGCGGCAAGCTCGGTGCGCTCGAGGGGCAGTGGATGGGCGACGGGAACACCGCCTTCACCGGTGCCCACGCGCGCTACGAGGCCGCGAACCAGAAGCTCAACCAGGCGCTCGACACCATCAGCTCGCTCGTCGCCCGGGCGCGCGACGGCTACCAGACCAGCGATGCCGCGGCGGGTCAGCGGCTCACGCAGTCGGGCGCGGGCATGGACGACGTCACGGTTCCCGGGTTCTAGAGGAGAGGACAGCCACCATGGCCGATCGGATCAAGGTCTCCTTCGGGGCGCTCGACACCGCCGTCGCGGACCTCAACGGCGGGGTGCAGCAGATGGGCCAGCGCATGCAGCAACTGCGCTCGGACATCGCGCCGATGCTCTCCACGTGGGACGGCGCGGCGCGTGAGTCGTACGCCGCGGCCCAGCAGCAGTGGGACTCGGGGTGGAGCGACCTGCAGACCGCGCTCGGTCAGCTGCAGCGGGCCACCGCGGGGTCGAACGAGGAGTACAACGCCACCGAGCGGGCGGCGATGCAGTCGTTCCAGGCCTGAGCCCCGCCGGGGCCGGCGGGTGGGGATCACCCGTCGGCCTCCGGCACCCACGCGATCTGCACGAGCTCCGGCTCGGTGCGACGGGTGACGTACTGCGCGCGTCCCGCCGGCAGGTTCTTCCCGCGGACCCCGTGCAGCAGGGCGCCCTCGTCGCGCGGGCCGGAGAGCAGCAGCCCCGGCCCGCCGAGCTCCCGGAGCCGCCGCAGCACCGGTTGCATCAGCCCCGACCCCGCTCCCGACGCCGACCGTGCGAGCACCACGTGCAGCCCGATGTCCCGCCCCTGGGCGAGCAGGTCGAGCAGCGGGCTCAGGGGATCACTGCTTCCGGTGGCGACGAGGTCGTGGTCGTCGACCACCACGAGCATGTGCGGCCCGTCCCACCAGCTCCGCGCCCGGAGCTGCGCGGGCGTCACCTCGGGCCCGGGCAGGCGCTCGGTCATCTTCTCCGCGGCGAGGGCGAGTGTCCGCTCGGCGGCCGGGGCCGACCCGAGGTAGGTCGACAGGTGCTCGGCGGGCACCGCGTCGAGCAGCGTGCGCCGGTAGTCCACGACGACGACCCGCAGCTGCTCCGGCGGGTAGGCCGCGCACAGCGCCGTGACCACCGTCCGCAGCGTCGCCGTCCGCCCGGACCCGGCTTCGCCGAACACCAGCAGGTGCGGGTCCCGCCCGGCCAGAAGGTCGAGCTCGAGCGGCGCGAGGTCCTGCTCGCGGACCCCGATCGGCACGCCCCGTCCGGTCTCGGCCGGACCGCCCCCGCCGTCGGGAACGGGGAGCAGGCCCGCGGCCGGGACCAGCGCCGGCAGCATCCGGATCGGGGGCGCTCCGGCCGTGCCCCAGGCCGCCGTCGCCCGTGCCGCGGTGGTGGTCGAGTCCTCGGTGCGCCCGTCCTCGTCGGTGATCACGGGCAGCGCGATCTGGGCCTTGAACCCGGCTCCCACGAGCGCCCGGCCCGGTGTCGTCGGCACGCTGCGGGCGGCGCGGCGGTCGATCAGTGAGTCCGCGGAGTCCCCGAGACGCAGCTCGATGCGGGTGCCGAGCGCGTCGCGCAGCGCCGGCCGCAGGTCCCACCAGCGGGCGGCGCTGATCACCAGGTGCACGCCGTGCCCGAGGCCGCGCGCCGCGAGTGCGGTGAGCCGGGGCTCGAGGTCCTCGAACTCCCCGCGCAGGGCGCCCCAGTCGTCGACGACCAGCAGGACGTCCCGGCCGTACCCGCCGTCGTCGGCGATCGTGCTGATCGCGGTCGACGGCGCCCCGGCCGGAGCCGTCGTCGCACGTTCCCGCTGCGCGACGAGCCCCTCGAGCTGGGCGACCAGCCGCCGGACCGTGTCCGGCCGGTGCCGGCCGGCGAGTCCCCCGACGTGCGGCCACGCCTCCAGCGACGCCAGCGCCCCGCCCCCGAGGTCGATGGCGTACACCGTGAGCTCGTCCGGGGTGTGGGTGAGCGCCGCGGCCGTCACCAGTGCGCGCAGGGCGGTGCTCTTGCCGGTGCGCGGCGCTCCGACGAGGCCGAGGTGCCCGCCCGTGCCGGAGAGGTCGACGACCAGCGGCTCCTGCGCCTGGCGGTCGGGCCGGTCGACGACGCCGAGCGGCAGCGCGAGGGTCCCGGGACGCGCCGTGAGCAGACCCTGACCGGGCACGACCGAGGGCCGGGCGAGCACCGCGGTCAGCGGCAACGCCGGCGGGAGCGGGGCGAGCCACACCTGGTGCACCGGCGGGGCGACCGCGCGGAGGCGGGCGACGACGACGTCGAGGGTGGAGCGCTGTTCGGGGTCGGAGAGTGCGGGGCCGAGCGCGGGCAGCTCGTCGGCGAGCTCGCCGCGCCCGTCGAACGCGCGGAACGGCCGTGAGCGCGGGTGCGTGACCCGACCGCGGACGGGCTCGGTGTACGGCGCGGACACCGTCGCGACCCGCAGGCGGCGGTAGACGCTGGTGTCGACCTTCAGGTACGCCGAGCCCGGCACCGGCGGCAGCTCGAACGCGTCGGTGTTGCCGATGACGGTGCGGCTCTCCGCGGCGGAGAACGTGCGCAGCGCGAGCCGGTAGGACAGGTGCGAGTCGAGTCCGCGCAGGCGTCCCTCCTCCAAGCGTTGCGTGGCGAGCAGCAGGTGCACCCCGAGCGAGCGCCCGACCCGCCCGATCTGCACGAACAGGTCGATGAAGTCGGGCTGGGCGGTCAGCAGCTCGGAGAACTCGTCGACGACGACCAGCAGGTGCGGCATCGCGCGGGGACGGTCGCGTTCCTCGCCGCCTGCCAGCCGCAGCCGGCGGTGTTCGCGGATCCCGGTGAGGTTCCCGGCGTCGCGGAGCAGCTGTTCCCGGCGCCGCAGTTCGCTGCGCAGGGCGTCGGCGAACCGCTCGACGGTCTCCGGGTCGTCCTCCAGGTCCGTGATCGACCCGGCGACGTGCGGCAGGTCGGCCATCCCCGCGAACGTCGCGCCGCCCTTGTAGTCGACGAGGACGAAGGCGAGGTCGTCCGGCGGGTGGGTCGCGGCGAGCCCGGTGACCAGGGTGCGCAGGAGCTCGGACTTCCCCGACCCGGTCGCGCCGACGACGAGCCCGTGCGGGCCCATCCCTGAGAGCGCGGACTCCTTGAGGTCCAGCTCCACCGGAACGCCGTCCGCGTCGACCCCGAGCGGCACCCGCAGCAGGTCCGGCTCGGCGCGCCGCGCCCAGGTCCGGCGGGGGTCGAGCACGGCCACGTCGTCCACGCCGAGCAGGTCGGGCAGCCCGCTGACCTCGGACAGCGCGACCTGCCCCGCCCGTCGCGACAACCGGCACGGGGCGAGACGGCGGGCGAGGGTCTCGACCTCGGCGACCCCGAGGGCGTCCGGGACCAGGCGGTCGGTGGCCGCGAGCCCGACGAGGTCGTCGGGTGCCGCACCGTCGCGGCCGCGGCGGACCTCGACGGCGGCGCGGGCCTGGTCGACGTGCACGGTCACGTCCACCCCCGCGGGACGCCGGGTGGGGTCGTCGAGGACGTGCAGCAGGGCGACGCCGAGCTCGGGCAGCTCCGCCAGCGGGTCCGGCGCGGCGAGTGCCCCGTCGACCACGACGACGAGTGCCGGCCCCCGCTCCGCCCGGTGGTGCTCGACGGTCCGCTGCCGTTGCCGGCGGCGGTCCAGCTCGGCGGACAGCAGCCGCAGCAGGCCCGCGGCGTCCTCGGCGACCATCAGCCCGGTCCCGTCCGGCCCGCCCCCCGAGGGGTGGCGGGCGTGCGGGAGCCACTTCACCCAGTCCCAGGCGGCCCGGGCGGCGGGGTCGGGGCAGCACACGGCGACCCGGACGTCGTCGGGGGCGTGCAGCGTGACCAGCTGCGCGAGCATCGCCCGCGCGAGCTCCCGGCCGCGCGCCGGGTCGCCGACGACCGCGACGCCGCTGCGCACCGGCACCGCGACCGGCACGTCGGGCACCGGGCCGAGGCGTTCGACGAGTCGGCGCGCGGCCGCCTCGGTGCCGGGATCCCGGGGCGAGGTGGGGTCGGCGTCGGGCAGCTCCGGGGCGGCGATCCCGGGCACGCGTCCGCGGCCGAGGCGCAGCCGGAGGAAGTCCGGGTCCTCGGGACGGCGCTCCCACAGCTTCCCGGCGCGGTCCGGGACGCCGGCGAGCACCGGCGGGTCGGGGTGGGTCTCCTCGGCCATCCGCCGCTGGTCGTCGGCGGCCGCGCGCAGCGCCGTGCGGACCTCGGCGAGGTGGGCCAGGTAGCGCAGCCGGGCGTCGGTGCCCTGCTCCTTCGACCGGCCGCGGGTCGCCAGGATCATCATCACGCCCATCCCGAGCGCGCCGAGGACGAAGACCCCGCCCGCCAGGAAGTAGACGGGGTTGCGGTTCACCAGGGCGAACCCGAGCATCCCGGCGCTGCCGAGCAGCGGGAACAGCGCGTAGGTCCACGGGGTGGGCGGGCCTCCCCCTCTCGAGGCGGGCGGATCGGCCAGACGGACCGGGGAGGGAGTCGGTCGAATCGGCCCACTCCGCGGCGGTCGGTGGATCAGGATGTCGTTCATGGCCATCCGTCACCCCTCCGCCGGGTTCCGCGCCGCCGCGGCGCTCGACGTCGGCCCGCGCAGTGCGGCGGAGCCCGGCCCGTCGGGTCGGGAGCTCGCGCCGGGGTCCGACGGCGGATGGTGCACGGTGCGCGTCCGGGGGCCGGAGGGCACCGTCGACGCGGCGCTCCCGGCGACCGCGACGGTCGCCGAGGTCGTCGAGGAGCTGGCCGGGCGGCTGCTGCCCGGTGCCCCGCTGGTGCGCGGCGCGGACGGGCGGCCCTGGTACCTGCACCGCACCGGCGCCGGCCCGCTCCCGCCCGGCATCTCGCTGCAGGCCGCCGGCGTGCGCGACGGCGACGTGCTGCACCTCGGCCCGTGGCCGATGCCGCGTCCCGCCCAGGCAGTGGACGACGGCCTCGTCGCGCTCGCCGACGGGTCGTCGCGGGTGCCGCGGTGGACCCCGCACCGGGCGGGGGTGCTGGTGACGACGCTGCTCGTCGCGCTCGCCACGCTCGCCGCCGCGCTCTCGCTCGCGCTCCCCGCCGGTCCGCTGGTGGCGGTCGTGCTCGCCGGGACGCTGCTCGGCCTCGCCGCGCTGCAGCGCCGGTCCCGCCCGGGCGGGCTCGCGCTCCCGGCCGGCGAGGACTTGGCGGCCGTGGCATCGCGGGCCGATGACCTGCCACCGGGTCGCGCCCCGGGTGACCTGCCGGCGCTCGGGGCGGGGCTGTCCTCCCTGCCGGCGTGGGTCGCGGCCGGCGTCGCGACCGGGCTGCTCGGCCGCGCGGACCTCGCCGTCGTGCTGACCCTGGGCGGCGCGGCGCTCGCCGTCGGGGCCGGGCTCGCGTGGCTGGTGGTCGGCGAGCGGGGGCCCTGGTGGGCGGGGGCGGGGACGGCCGGCGTCGCGGTCGCGCTGCCCGCCGCGCTCGTGGCCGGTGGGCTGCTGATCCCGGCGCGGGCGGTCGCGGTGGTGCTCACGCTGTGGCTGGCCGTCTCGCTGGCGCTGCCGTGGTTCGTGACGCGCAGCCGGACGTGGACCGACCCGCGCCAGGACGCCGCCGACCTCGTCGCCCACGCCGAGGCCACCCGCCGGACGCTGGACGTCGGCGCGCTCGCCGGGGCGACCGCGGCCGCCGTCGGGATGGTGCTGCTCGCCGCATCGGCGGTCGGGGGCGCGGGGGTGGACGGGTCCGGCGGGGTCATGGTCCTCGGCTTCGTCGTCGCGGTGTCGCTCGCGGCGCTGCTGCGGGCGAGACGGTCGATGTTCGTGGTGGAGTCGGCCGCCCTGGTCGGGGCGGGGACGGTGGGGCTCGCCGCGGTCGGGTGGGCGGAGGCCCTGATCGGCGGGCCGGCCGCGCGGGGTCTGGTGGTGGCTGCCATCGTCGTGGCGGTCGGCGTGCTGGTCGCGCTGGGTGGGGCGCTGCGGGCGGGCTCCTCGGGGGACGACCGGGTGGTCGCCTGGTGGCACCGGCCCCGCACCCAGCGCCTGCTCGGGTGGCTGGAGACGGCGGCCGCCGTCGCGGTGCTCCCGTTGCTGGCCGGCGTGCTCGGCGTCTACCTGGCGGCGGCCGATGCGGGGGCGCGGCTCTGACGGCAGGTCCTGGGCCTACGCGGTGTGTCCTAGGCGCCGGGCACGGTGCTCTCGATCCGTCTGCTCGCCGCGGCGTCGCTGGACTGGTAGTTGCCGGCCACCGTCGTGACGGCCGCCGAGGTGGTCTGCACCGCCTCGGCCAACGCCTGGGCCCGCTGCGCGAGCTCCGCACCGAGCGCGCCGAGAGCACCCGCCAGCGCGCCGCCGTTCACCCCGCCGGCCGCGGACGACGCGGCTCCCGACGCCTGTCCGCCCAGCCCACCGAGCCGTCCCCCGGCCGCCGCGAGGGCCGACGCCCCGCCCTCCATGGCGCCCGTACTGGCCTCGAACCCGTCCGCCATCCGACGTCCTCCGATTTCTCCCGAACCGCCCCTACCGGCCGATCGACGTCCTTAACGTAAGGACGGCCCCGGCACGGCGGGGGCGGTTTCGCGGAACTCGTGGGGTCGAGATCGACAGGGGGTGGTCGGCGTGCCGATGCCGGGGAATCCGGGCGCCGTCCAGGCCGGGGCGACGCAGCTCATGGCGATGGCGGAGCCCGTGTGCACGACCACACCGACCTGGTGGACCCGGCCAGGACGGGAGCGCTGCGAAGTCGCAAGGGCACGCTTCCCACGACCTGGGGCGAGGGAGTCGAAAACAGAATGGCGAAACAGAGCGGCGCGTGGCGAGCCGCTCACCCCACGGGCGGGTCGATCATCGGCTGGAGCGGCAATTGACGGGACTGGAGCTCCTACCCCCCGAGTACTGGCCGGCAGGGTGTCGAGCCGGTCCTCGCGGGTGGGTTTCGGCGGCCGCGAGGGAGTCACTGCAGGTCGAGCGGATCTCCGTTGCGCCGTGCCGTGACTCCCTGATCTCCGCCGGCCCGAAAATCCCGCGCTCCATCCGCTCCACGCGGCCTACAGTTCCGCCCGACCCAGCGCACCCGCGTCCCGAGGAAGGGAGTGGCCACCCCATGGAGAAGATCAGCAAGCAACTCGTCAACTGGGCGTCCATCCTGGACCGGGCGACGCGCGAGCAGGCCGAGCGGGCCTCGACGATGCCGTTCGTGTTCCCGCACATCGCGCTCATGCCCGACGCGCACCTCGGCAAGGGCGCGACCGTCGGCTCGGTCATCCCGACCCAGCGGGCGATCATCCCGGCGGCGGTGGGCGTGGACATCGGCTGCGGGATGGCGGCGGTGCGGACGCAGTTCACCCGCGAGCAGTTCGTCGCGAAGGACTCACTGGCCCCGCTGCGGGAGGCGATCGAGCGCGCGATCCCGCTCTCGGCCGGGCGCTACAACAAGAAGGTCGTCGCGACCGCCGAGCCGCGGATCGAGGAGCTCACGAAGCTCGCCGAGGAGGCCCGGTTCGAGCCGGCGGGCTACGCGAGGAACTGGGACGTCCAGCTCGGCAGCCTCGGGAGCGGCAACCACTTCATCGAGGTCACCGTCGACGAGCTCGACCGCGTCTGGCTGTTCCTGCACTCGGGCTCGCGGGGCGTGGGCAACAAGATCGCGCAGCGGCACATCGCGGTCGCGCAGGAGGCGATGACCTGCTGGTGGATCCAGCTGCCCGACCCGGACCTCGCCTACCTCGTCGAGGGCACCGACGAGTTCTGGACCTACATCCGCGAGCTGCGGTGGGCCCAGCACTTCGCGCTGCTCAACCGCGAGGAGATGATGGACCGGGTGGTGCGCCAGGTGGGCGAGTTCGTCGGCGAGCCCGTCGACGAGCAGGAGCGGATCAACTGCCACCACAACTACACCGAGCAGGAGACCCACTTCGGCCGGACGGTCTGGGTCTCCCGCAAGGGCGCCATCAATGCCGAGCAGGGCCGGCCCGGCCTGATCCCCGGCTCGATGGGAACGGCCTCGTACGTGGTCGCGGGCAAGGGATTCGCACCCAGCCTGAACAGCTCCCCGCACGGGGCGGGCCGGGCGTTCTCGCGCTCGAAGGCGCGCAGGACGTTCACCGTCGAGCAGCTCCGGGAGGCGATGGCGGGGATCGAGTACCGGGACACCGCGGCGTTCCTGGACGAGATCCCGGCGGCGTACAAGGACGTCGACGTCGTGATGGCCGACGCGGCCGAGCTCGTCGAGGTCCGGCACACGCTGCGCCAGATCGTCAACGTCAAGGGCGAGTGACCCGGCTCTTCCCGCCGAGGGAGCCCGAGCTCTCGAACCCCGGGACGACTCACCGCGACAGGAACTCCGGAGGGATCGACGGCGCCAGCCAGGTGTCGTCGTTCCCCCGCCGGAACACCACCCCGGCCCGGGCCGCCCCGGCCGCGTCGACGGTGAACACCACGAGCTCCGACCCTCGCCGGGCTCCCACCCGCCGCGCCGTCTCCGCCGCCGGCGAGAGGTGCACGTACTGACGACCCATCGGGCGCAGCCCCTGCTCCTCGATCACCGCGGCGGCCCGGACCGTCGTGCCGTGGAAGAGCACCCGCGGGAGGCACGGCGACCGGGAGATCGACGGCCCCCTCGACCGAGTGCCCGTACCTCGCCCGGATCCACGACCCGGAGAGCTCGTGCCGCTGCTCGGACCCGGACGCGACCACCTCCCGCACCGCGTCCTCGGTCGCCGCGAGCCCCGCTCCCTGCAGCCCCGCGACCAGCGCGGACACCGGCGTCCAGCCCTCGGCGTCGAGTGAGAGCCCGTAGGCCGCCGGGTCGTGGCGCAGGGCGTGCGACATCGCGCGGGAGAGCTGCACCGAGGACGCCACGCCGGAGAGCATGCCCGCCCGGCGCGCCGGGTTCCCCGCGTTTCGCGGAACCGGTTGGGCGATCCGACACCCGACGCTCGGCCGGATGTCGACCCCCGGCCACCCGATCGGGGTGCGGGCCCGCCATGATCGACGCGCCGTCCACCCCGGAGGAGTGCGCGTGCCGACGTCGTCGTCCGCCGTCAGTCGTCGCGCGGTCCTCCTCGGAGGCGCTGCGGGACTCGCGGCCGCCACCGTCAGCAGTGCCGCGGCCGCCTCCCCCGGGACCGCCACCGCCGCCACGACGTCCAGCACCGCAACACCACGCCCCGACGTCTTCACCCTCGGCGTCGCGTCCGGCGACCCGGTCCCCGACGGTGTCGTCCTCTGGACCCGCCTGGCCCGTGACGCGACGAAGCCGAACGGCGGGATGACCGAGCAGGCCGTGGACGTCGACTGGCAGGTCGCCGACGACGAGCGCTTCGCCCGGGTCCGGGCGTCCGGACGGACCCGCACCGGGCCGCAGGACGGGTACGCCGTCCACGTCGAGGTCCGCGACCTCCCGGCGGGCGGGACGTTCTTCTACCGCTTCGGCGCGCTGGGCCGGGTCTCGCGGGCCGGGACGACGCGGACCGCCCCGCCCCCGAACGCGCTGGCCCCGCTCGATATCGCGGTCGCCTCGTGCGCGAACTACGAGCACGGCTATTTCACGGCCTACCGGCACATGGCGCGGGAGCGGCCCGACCTCGTCCTCTTCCTCGGCGACTACTTCTACGAGGAGGCGGCCGGCACGTACCGCGCGAAGTCCGGCAACCCCCGCAGCTACGGGGCCCCGGAGGCGACCACCCTCGAGGGGTACCGGCACCGCTATGCCCTGCACCACGCGGACGCCGACCTGCAGGCCGCCCACGCGGTGGCCCCGTGGGTGAGCGTGTTCGACGACCACGAGGTGCAGAACAACTGGGCCGGCGCCCACCCCGAGAGCCCGCAGCCGGACTTCCTCGGCCGCCGCGCCGCGGCGTTCCGCGCCTGGTACGAGAACATGCCGGTCCGGCTCCCGCAGCGACCCCGGGGCTCGACGATCCAGTGCTTCCGGCGCCTGACCTGGGGCGCGACGGCCAATCTCCACATGCTCGACACCCGCCAGTACCGCGACGTCCAGGTCAGCGGCGCGGCCGCCTCCCGGCAGCGCACCGATCCGCGCCGCACCATCACCGGCGGCCCGCAGGAGCAGTGGCTGGTCGACGGCTTCCGCCGCTCGCGCGCCCGCTGGGACGTCCTGGGCCAGCAGGTGTTCTTCTCCCAGCTCGACCTCACGCCCGGCCCGCCGCGCGGGTTCAACGGGGACGCCTGGGACGGCTACCCGGTGGAGCGCGACCGCATCGTGGCGAGCTGGCGGCAGGCCCGCGTGCGCAACGCCGTCGTTCTCTCCGGGGACATCCACACCCACTACGTCGCCGACATCCGGGCCGATCACGAGGACCCGACGTCGCCGGTGGTCGGGACGGAGCTGGTCTCCAGCTCGATCACCTCCGAGGGCGACGGCTCCGCGAACTCGGCCGAGGTCGCCGGGGCGCTCGCCCGCAACCCGCACCTGCGCTACGGCATCGCCCGCCGCGGCTACGTCACGGCGCGCTTCTCGGCGGATCGGCTGGACGCGGCGGTGCGGGTCGTCGACCGGGTCTCGACTCCGGGGGCGCCGGTCCGGACCGCGGCGAGGTTCAGCGTCGCCGACCGCGCGCCGGGGCTGCGGGAGGCCTGACGGGGCACGCCACGACCGCCGGGCGGCCTGGACACTCCGGGGTACGATGACGAGGACGGCGCCGGGCTCGTCCCTCGAGCCCGGCGCCCTCCTCTTGCGCCACCACCACGGGCGCCACCACAACACCCGCGCGGCAGGACCGCGGCGAGATGACCCTCGTCGATCTCGCGATGAGGTGAGCCTAGCCTAACTCTGCGGGCGCGCCAACCCTGCCCCCGGAAGTCCCGTTCGCGGCCTTCCGGCAGCGGGTCGCGAGGGCCCGCAGCGCCTCGCCGAGCTCGTCCGGGGACTCGACGACGAACTCCAGCCCGAGCCCGACGAGCATGATCACGGCGCCGTCCACGTGGTCGGCCGCGAGGTGTAGCCGGCTGGTGCCGTCGCCGAGGTCGTCGACGCGGGCCTGGTCGGTCCAGAGGCGCTCGCGCACGACGTCGGGCGGGGCCGCCACGCGGACGCGGCAGCGGAACGCCGCCCGCACGTCGGCGACCTTGGAGGCGACGTAGGCCGCCGGGTCGCCCCCGGGCACCTCGCGCGCGACGAACCGGGGCCCCGTCGCGAGGCCGTCCGGCCCGACCCGGGGGCGCAGCCGGTCGAGGCGCAGGGTGCGCCAGTCGTCGCGGCCGAGGTCGTGCGCGAGCAGGTACCACCGCCTGCCCCACGAGACGAGATGATGCGGCTCCACGCGCCGTCGGGTCACGGTGCCGTCGTGGGCGGTGTAGTCGAGGTCGAGCACCCGACGGTCGCGGCACGCCGCGCCGACCGCGACGAGCGCCGTCGGGTCGACCGTGGGCATCGCGCGCAGCGGCATCACGGTCGAGACCGGCACCGCCGCGACCCGACGTCGCAACCGGCTCGGCAGGATGCGCTCGAGCTTGACCAGGGCCCGGACCGCCGCCTCTCCCAGGCCCGCCACCCCGACGCCGCCGGACCCGGCCGCGGTCTGCAGGGTCACCGCGACGGCGACGGCCTCCTCGTCGTCGAGCAGCAGCGGCGGGAGCGCGGCACCGGCGCCGAGGCGATAGCCGCCGGTCGGGCCGAGGTCCACCTCGACGGGGTAGTCGAGGCCGCGCAGCTTGTCGACGTCCCGGCGCACCGTGCGCACCGACACGTCGAGACGTTCCGCGAGCTCCGGACCCGACCACTCGGGCCGGGTCTGCAGGAGCGAGAGCAGGCGCAGCAGGCGGGCGGAGGTCTCGAGCACCCCGTCATCCTCGCGCGGGAGGCGGACGGATCCTGTCCTCCGACCGAGTCAGCGATGCTCCGTTGCTGTCACCTGCACGTCGACGGCGTCGGCCGCCCGGCGAACCGCGCGTCGAGGAACGCCAGCGCCCCGGGGAACGCCGCCACCGCACCCCCGACGTGGGTCGGCACCGGCACCGGCGCGAACTGGACCTTCGCGCCCTCCGAGCACCAGCTGCGGACCATGGCGGCGTCCTGGTCGAACGGGACGATGTCGTCGGCGACGGAGTGGGCGACGTACATCGGCACCTGTGGCGCGCGCAGCCCGATCCGCTGCTCCTCGACCCTGCTCCGGAACGGCTCGGTGCCGAGGATCTGCGCGAGCGAGCGCCCGTCGCTGGTCAGCGTCTCCGAGCGGGTGCCCTGGTAGCGCAGCGCGGTGTCGGCGACGCACTGGTCGCGGGTCTCGGCGAGGAACCGCTTGCCCGCGGCGTTGAGCACGTCGGGGACGTGCAGGTCCGGGTAGGCGGCGTCGAACCCGTTGAGGGCGTACCCGATCAGGCCGGCCGAGGGCTTGCCGTCGAGGAAGACCCCGGTCGCCGCGAGGTCGGCGGGCACCGCCCCCGCGTAGGCGCCGACCAGGGTGCGCTCGACGTCCGGCGCGTAGGACGGGGCCAGCTCGGCGGCGGCCGCGGACGCCCCGCCGCCCTGGGAGTAGCCGGAGATCGCGCTCGGCCCGTCCTCGGGCACGCTCCCCAGATCGCGGGCGGCGCGCACGGCGTCGAGGACGGCATGGCCCTCGGCGGCGCGGTTGACGTAGGTGTGGGGCCCCGGGGTGCCCAGGCCCTGGTAGTCGGTCACGACGACCGCGTAGCCGCGGGCGAGCAGCTGCGAGACGAAGGCCGACTCGTACTCGGTGCCCGCGGCGAACTGCCGGGACGGGGCGCAGCGGTCGGCGAGTCCCTGGGTGCCGACGGCGTAGGAGATCAGCTTGCGAGGGCCCGGCGCGGGCAGGGTCGGGACGAGGACCGTGCCGGAGACCGCGATCGCCCGACCGGCGGTGTCGGTGCTGCGGTAGAGGATGCGCGTGGCGGTGGCCGGGAGCGCCACCGCGAACGGCTCCGACCGGATCACCTCGCCGTCGTGGGCGGGCAGCGTGGCCGGCGGCTGGTAGAACGCGTCGCCGGACGCGGCAGGGGCCGCGGCCGCCGCCGTGGCGCCGACGGTGAGCACGGTCAACGCGGTGAACAGCGTCACCAGGAGTCGGCGCACGGGCGAACCCTAGCCGCACGATCGTGACCGGCCAGTCACCGCCCGTGATTCGTCAGTGAACGTACGATCAACGGTGATGACCGCAAAGACCCGGCCCGCTCCCCGGTACAGCTTCGAGCGCGACAACCGCTACCTCGTCACCGTCGTCGACGACGACGGCGGGCGCCACGACCATCGACTCGACGCCTACCAGGGCTGGCTCGCCGGGCCGGAAGGCATCCGTCACCGCTTCGGTCAGCACCGTCGGACGCGCACCGAGATCCCCGACGACCGCATCGCGGCCACCGTCGGTCCGATGTAGGCCGGTGCGGGTCCCGACGTGGCACGGGCCCCCGCCGTCACACGGAGGCGTGGCCCCGCGGGGACACGACCGACCTTCCCCGGCCGGTCGTGCCCCGCGCCGCTGCCCGCGGCCCGGGCCCACACCGTCCGCACCGTCCACCGGACCCTCGTCCGACGCCGCCGCCTCCGACTCGGCGGGTCGTCCCGGATCCGGTCCCCGGTCCGCGCGGGCTCAGCTGACGAGACCGCAGCGGAAGCCCTGGGCCACCGCCTGGGCGCGGTCCGACGCCGAGAGCTTGCGGAACAGGCGACGCGCGTGCGTCTTGACGGTGTCCTCGGACAGGTAGAGCTCGCGGCCGATCTGGCCGTTGCTCTTGCCCTGGCTCATCCCGCGCAGGACCTGCATCTCGCGCTCGGTGAGGTTGATGCCCGCCCCCGGCTCCGAGGCGGAGCGCTGGGCCGGGAAGACGTCCCCCATGGTGGTGCTGGCGAGCGCGGCCACGAGCTCGGGCCGCGAGGCGTCCCAGCGCAGGTAGCCGCGGGCCCCGCCCGCGATGGCCGAGGCGATGCTGCCGGCGTCGTCGGGGGCCCCGAAGACGATGACGTTCGCCTGGTGGTGGGCTGCGACGAGACGCCGGGTGGCCTCCGCGCCCGAGCTGACCGCGCGCTGCGTGCCGACGAAGACCACGTCGACCGGCTGGCGGGCGTAGCGGGCGAGCAGGTCCTCGGCGGTGGCCACGCAGTCGATGCGCTGCACGCCGGGCACGGCCGACATGACGCGGGTCAGGCCCTCCCGGACACTGCGTCGGTCGTCGCAGATCAGAACCGTCCTCATTCAGACTCCACTTCCCCGGGTGGCGGTCCCGATCGGGGTCGGGACCGACGGCATTGTCAGGCGGCCCACGGTGGGCGCTGTCCTTCCATCGGCGTCCCCGGGCGAGACCTTGACCCTCGAATAACACCCCTGTTGTTATCGCTACGTGATGGAGCGGAGAGCCCATGTCGCAAAATCGTGACGCTGAACGGCCGGGTCGGGTACTCCTGCTGCACGGACCCAACCTCAACCTGCTCGGGCGACGCGAACCGGGGGTCTACGGCACCACGACGCTCGCCGACGTGAACGCCCGCTGCCGGGATCTGGGCGCTGAGCTGGGGCTGGAGGTCGACGCGCGGCAGAGCAACCACGAGGGTGTGCTCATCGACGCGGTCCAGGAGGCGATGGCCGACTTCGACGCCGTCGTCATCAATCCGGGCGGATACACCCACACCTCGGTGGCCCTGCGGGACGCGCTCGCGGCCCTTCCGGTCCCGGTGGTCGAGGTCCACATCTCGAACGTGCACGCCCGCGAGCCGTTCAGACACCACTCGTACGTGTCACCGATCGCCACCGCGGTCATCGCCGGCGCGGGGGTGCTCGGCTACGAACTCGCCCTGCGATACTGCGCTGCGCGCATGTGAACGAATTCGGTCGCCAGGACGACCACATCCGTTCACCTGGCGCGCAGCGCCTCCAGCTCCGCCTGCAGCACCTCGGGGAACTGTAGCGGGAGGAAGTGGGTGCCGGGCAGCCGGACCAGGCGCGCACCCCGGACGTGGTCGGCCAGCGCCACCATGTCCTCGATCGGCGCCATGGTGTCGAACTCGCCGGCCACCACCGTGACCGGCACCCGGATCTCGTCGACCGGGATCGGCGGCTCCTCCCCCACCGCGAGCACCATCCGCGAGAACCACGTCCAGTCGTGGTGGGAGAACTCCCGCGCGACCTCCGCGAGCGTCTGCAGCGGGCCGGGCGCCCAGGCCGCCACGCCGGACGCGTCGAGCCCGCGGGGCAGCAGCGAGATCAGCCCGGCCACCGGCGGACCGACCACCCGCAGCGACCACGCGCTGGCCCGGGCCACCCCGCGCGAGAGCACCTCGGGCGTCCAGGCCGGGCCGCCCCGGAACCCGCCGCCCGCCACGCCGCCGAGCACGAGCAACGCCGCCACCCGCTGCGGGGCCCGCCGCGCGGCCTCGAAGGCGACCGCCACGCCGACCGACCAGCCGACGACGACGGCCCGCTCGATGCCGGCCGCGTCCATGACGGCGAACATGTCGTCCACGTGATCGCTGATGCGGATGCGTGACGGGTCGGCCGGCCGCTCGGAGCCGCCGAGGCCCCGGTGGTGCCAGGTCACCGCCCGCGGCGTCCCCCGGACCGGACGCCCGTCGCCGCCCAGGAACGGCCAGGCCGCGGGGCTCGCGCCGAGCCCGTTCGAGATCACCACGGGCAGCCCGGCGTCGTCGGCGCACCCGTTGTCCCACCAGCGGATCCGGGTGCCGTCGGGCGCGACGACGTCGTCGAGGCGGGGCATCCCGCCAGGCTAACGACGGGGCGCGGTGCCCGACGTCTGCGCGCGGTCGCGGACCTCGTCGGCCGACAGGTAGGCGTCGGCGCTCTCGAACTCCTCGACGGTGCCCTTGGCCCCGGACAGGAACCCGATCCGGATGAACTCGTCCCCGCCGAACAGGTGCAGCACCCAGTTCGCGATCACCCGCAGCCGCGTGCGCGTCAGCGGGAGCGCGAACACGTGGTAGCCGCGGGTCACGGCCTGCGCGACCGCGCCGGTGAGCTGCACCCCGAGCGGATGGGCGACGGCCTGGGTCCCCCCGAGGTCGACGACGAGCCCCAGGTCGTGGTGCTTGTAGCGGCGCAGCGCCTCGCCGCGCAGCGAGGCCACCACGTTGTCGGCGGCGGTCGTCGCCATCCGGGAGGCGTGCTGGGCGGTCGGCGGGCAGATCGCCTCGGGGTCGTCCTGGGTGAGGTCCGGGACCGCGGCGCAGTCGCCGAGCGCGAACACCCGCTCGTGGGAGGGCAGGCGCAGGTCCGCGCCCACCTTCAGCCGCCCGCGGACGAGGTCGACGCCGAGGTTCTTGACCAGCGGGCTCGACGTCACGCCGGCTGTCCACACCAGCGTGCGGGTCGGCAGGACGGTGCCGTCGGTGAGGGTCACCTCCTCGTCGGTGACCTCCTCGACCCCGGTCTCCAGCTTGATCTCGATCCCGCGGCGGCGGAGCAGGTCGAGGGCCTGCTCGCCGAGCCGCACCCCGAGCTCCGGCATGAGCCGCGGGGCGATGTCGACGAGCGTCCAGCGGACCAGGCCGGGGTCGAGCCGGGGAAAGCGCTTGAGCGCCGACTCGGTGAGCAGCTGCAGGCAGGCCGCCGTCTCCGTCCCGGCGTAGCCCCCGCCGACCACCACGAACTGGCACCGCGCGGCGCGCTCGGCGTCGTCGGTCGAGGCGTTCGCGAGCTCGAGCTGGGAGATGACGTGGTCGCGCAGGTACGCGGCCTCGGCGAGGTTCTTCATCCCGAGCGCGTGCTCGTCGAGCCCGGGGATGTCGAACTTGCGGGTGACGCTGCCGGGCGCCAGGACGAGCCGGTCGTAGGGCAGGTCGACGACGTCGCCGGAGATCTTGCGGACGACGCAGGTGGAGCGCTCCAGGTCGACCCCGATGACGGAGCCCGGCAGCCGGTGCGCGCGCTTGACCGCCCGGGGCAGCGACACCGTGACGGCCTGGGTGGTGATCACGCCGGAGGCGACCTGGGGCAGCAGCGGGAGGTAGAGCATGTAGTCGTGCGGGCTGACGACGACGACCTCGATCTCGCCCCGGTCGATCTCGGACCGCAGCTTGTGCTCGAGGCGCTTCACGCACTCCAGGCCGGCGAACCCCGCACCGACCACGACGATCCGTTCCGCAGCCATTCCCCGACCTCCCGTCACCCCCGTCGCGTCCCGCGACACGGACACCCACGACAGCAGGGGTACTCGCCGTCGTTCCTGCGGCGCAAGATGCCCCGCGACGTCCGGGATGACACCCTCTGGGCGCCTCCGGCCGTGCTGTGCCGCTGCTCACGGGGCTCAGGGCCCCACCGTCCGAGACCTTCCGCGAAGGAGACGCGTTCGTGAGTGCCGTGCTGTTCACCGGGTTCCCGGGCTTCCTGGGCTCGTCGCTGCTGCCGCGGACGCTGCGCCGCGAGCCGGACGCCCGGGCCGTGGCGCTGGTGCAGCAGCGCTGGCTGGGACGGGCCCGCGAGGCGCTCAACGCGATCGAGCGGGACGACCCGTCGATCGCGGGACGCACCGACCTCGTCGTCGGGGACATCACGACGCCGGGTCTCGGGCTCGACGACGCCGTCCGCGCCCGCCTGCTCGACGGGCCGTTGGAGATCTTCCACCTCGCGGCCGTCTACGACCTGTCGGTGGCCCCGGAGATCGCCTGGCGGGTCAACGTGGAGGGCACACGCCACGTCGTCGACCTCGCCCGGGCGGCCGCCGACGGCGCCGGCCTGCGACGACTGCAGTACGTCAGCACCTGCTACGTCTCCGGGCGCTACGACGGCCTGTTCTTCGAGGACGACCTCGAGATCGGCCAGCGGTTCGCGAACCACTACGACCACACCAAGCACGAGGCCGAGCGGGTCGTCGCGAAGGCCCGCGACGCCGGGCTCCCGGTGACGATCTACCGGCCGTCGGTGGTGGTGGGCGACTCGGTCACCGGGCGGACCCAGAAGTTCGACGGCCCCTACTACGTGCTGCAGCTGCTCCTGCGCCAGCGCGGCACGGCCCTGATGCCGCTGCCGCGCGGCGCGGCGCGGGTCGCGTTCAACCTGGTCCCCTCGGACTTCGTCGTCGACGGGATCGCGGCGCTCGCCGGGTACGACGGTGCCCGGGGCCGGACGGTCGCGCTCGCCCAGCCCGACCCGCCGTCGGTCACGCGGATGTGCGAGGCCTTCGCCGAGCAGGCCGGCCTGCGGCTGCGGACCGTGCCGATGGCCACCGGCCTCGCCGCCTTCGGCATCGACCACGTGCCCGGCGTCGGGCGGCTGTTCAAGGTCCCGTCGAGCACGCTGGAGTACCTCACCCACCCGACGCTCTACGACACGACGGCGACGACGACGCTGCTGGCCGAGGTCGGCGTGCGCTGCCCGTCCTTCGCCGAGCACGTCGGCCCGATGGTCGAGTTCTTCCGCGCCCACCCGGACATCGGCAGCGCCGCGATGGTCTGACCGGGGCCGCGGGTATCCTCACGGCCGTGCCTGCGAGCGGGACACGGATCGCGCTGATCGACTCCGGGCTCGGCATGCTGCCGACCGCGGGCTGGCTGCGGCACCTGCGCCCGGACGCCCACCTCGACCTGCTCATGGACCCGGCCGGGATGCCGTGGGGCGGCCGTCCGGGCGAGTGGATCGTCGAGCGGGTGCTGGGGGCCGCCCGGCTCGCGGTGGCGCGGGGCGCCGACGTCGTCGTGGTCCCCTGCAACACCGCCAGCGTCACCGCGCTGGTGCCGCTGCGGGCCGAGCTGGAGCCGGCGCGGCCCGTCGTCGGGACCGTTCCCGCCGTCAAGCCGGCCGCGGCCTCCGGCGAGCCGTTCGGCATCTGGGCCACCGAGGGCACCAGCGCCAGCGCCTACCAGGCCGACCTCGTCGCGCTCTTCGCGACGCCCGGCCAGGCCACCGCGGTGCCGTGCCCCGGGCTGGCCGACGCGGTCGAGGCCGCCGAGCCGGGCGCGGTCGCGGCCGCCGTGGCCTTCGGCGCGTCCCGCACCCCGGGCGACGTCCACGGCATCGTCCTGGGCTGCACCCACTACCCGCTCGTGTCCGACGCCATCGCGGCCGCCCTGCCCAACGTCCGGCTCTACGACAGCTCGCGGGCGGTCGCCGGCCAGGCCCTGCGCCGCCTCGGGCTCGACCCCGCCCCGGACGCCGAGCCTGCGGGCGTGTCGGTGCTGCTCTCCGGTGACGAGGGCGACCTGCCGACCACGGCCCGCAGCTACCCCGTCGGGGCGGCGCTCGCGGGCGCGGGGCCGGTCGGGTGCGACCTGTTGCCGCCTCCGGTGCGCGACGACGCGCTCGCAGACGCGGGCGCATCTGTCCCTCGGTTGTGAACTCTCCGACGACTGCTGGTCCACGCTGCGTCGAGGTCGTTGAATAAGCTCATGACCCTGGGCTCGACCACCACCGCCGCCCCCGACGACGTCACGCTCCGCACCGAGACCGAGGAGCGGCTGGTCGCGCGCTACGTCGAGCACGGCGTCGAGGCCGACACCGTCCGGGGCGCCGTGGCGGAGGCCTGGGACCGGCTCGGCGGTGCCCGCATCCGGACCTTCCTGCCGATCCTGGTCGAGCGCTCGGTGCGCCTGCGCCTCTTCGGTACGGCCTGACCCCTCCCGACCGAGGAGGGTCTTCACCGCCGGTCTCCGTAGTCTCGATCAGGTGATGGTCCGATCCCGGACGCCCCGGGTGCTCGTCGCGGTCCTGGCCGTCGTCGCCGCCCTGCTGCTCGGCGCGTGCTCGGTGCGGGGCGGCTCGTCGTCGGGAGGGTCGTCGTCGGGACCCACCGGTGACGGGGTCCTGTGGCGTTCCGGCACCGACGCCGCGACGGTGCTCGACACGTACCGCCGCACGCCGTGGAACACCGACGACGCCGACGACCCGAAGGCGGTGCCGAGCCCAGACGTGCCCGGCCGGACCGCGGTCGCCTACACGGTCCCGGGCGGCGGCACCCGCTCGGAGCTCGAACCGGCCTACCGGAGCTTCCGCGAGGGCGACGAGAACTGGTTCGGGTTCGCGCTGTACCTGCCGAAGGACTTCCCGGTCGGCACCTCGGACTGGCAGGTCGTCGCACAGTGGAAGAACTCGGGCGACGGCAGCCCGCCGCTGTCGATCCAGGTCCACGGCGGTCGCTTCGTGCTCGAGGGCGGCGAGGCCATCGGCGAGCACTGGCAGCGCGACATCGGGCCGGCGAAGGCCGGGGCCCGCACCGACCTGGTGCTGCGCGTGCACTTCTCGTCCGACCCCGGCGACGGCGCGGTCGACGTCTCGATGGACGGCAAGCAGGTGGTCTCCGACTACCACCCGAAGGGCGGGACGCTCTATCCCGACGAGAGCTCCTACCTCAAGACCGGGCTCTACCGGTCCTCGGACATCGGCGACGACGGCACCGTCTACTACGACGACGTCGTCATCGCCTCCGACGAGACCGCGGCGTCGAACCTGGCGAGCTCCTCATAGGTGCGCTGACGCGCCCGTGAGCACTCATTGACGTCCTGGCGTCAATTACTGCTCACGAGCCGAAGGCACCTAGCGCCTCGATCGCCAGCCAGGCGCCGAAGACGAAGAAGAGCACCGCGGCCCCGATCCGGATCAGCTTCTCGGGCAGGTTCCGGCCGAGCAGCCGGCCGACCACGATCGCGAGGGCGTCGGCGACGACCATGCCGACCGTCGACCCCGCCCAGACCCCGATGACGCCGCCCCACCCCTGGTACTGGGTGGCGAGGGTGATCGTCGCGAGCATCGTCTTGTCGCCGAGCTCGGCGAGGAAGAACGCGACCGACGCCGCGAGGACCGCCGAGCCGCCGGAGCGTCGTGCCTTCTCCTGTTCGTCGGAGGTCAGCTCGTCGCCGCGCAGGGTCCAGAGCCCGAAGCCGACGAAGGCCACCGCGGCCGCGATGTTGATCCAGAACGTGGGGAGCGAGGCCCCGAGCAGGTAGCCGACCCCGACGGAGACGGCGTGCACCACGGCGGTGGCGACCGTGATGCCGATGAGCACCGGGAGCGCCCGGTAGCGGGTGGCGAAGGTGAGGGCCATCAGCTGCGACTTGTCGCCGAGCTCCGCCACGAAGATCACGGCGAAGCTGACGGCCAGGGCGGCCAGGAAGATGCCCACGAAGGTCCTCTCGGTCCTGCGGGCGGGCCGGCGGGAGCGGGGCGCTTCTCCGGCCCGACCCGCGCGTACTCGCCGCGGATCGGCACCGAAGGTCTCGCCCGCCACCGGCGACCGGTGGCCGCCGCGACCGGATGCCGGTGAAGGCCATCAGTGTGTCGATCGCGGCGTTGGGAGCTACTCCCCTTCGCTGGCACCGAGGCTAGCAGTCCACAGAACGGACGAACCGCCCGCCGCGGCGTAGATCACGACCGCGTCCCGCTCGCCGTACGGTCACGGCGTGTCCTCCCGCCGACATGCCGCCACCCTCTCGGGCGAACGGACATCGGCGACCGATCACCGAGCGCCCACGATCGTGCGACGGCGAGCCGCTCGCTTTCGTGAGCCGCGCCACGTCATGATCCGTACTGCGGCCACGATCGGACCAATGGCACCCCGGTCGACCGCCGAACGAGGCAGCCGAGGATGGTCTCGGTCGGATAACGAGCGAACGGATGTCCGAGAGGAGGCGTGATGCCGGAACCGACGATGCCGCCGGCGGCACGCACCGCCGCGCCCCAGCTCGACGGCCCCCCGGCGGGGCCGCTCGAGATCGACGTCCGCACGCGCCTCTTCAGTTGGATCACCGATCGCGCCGGCCTCATCGCGATCAGCCGCATGAGCGCCGAGGACCTCGCCCGCGCCCGGGGTCGGCGGATGACCCACAACAAGGTCACCTCCAAGGTGTTCGGGCCGATGCCGCCCGACGTCTCGCTCACCGACCTGCGCATCACCACCGACGGCGGCCCGCTGACGCTGCGGCTCTACCGCCCGCACGGCCCGCTGCCGGCCGGACGCTCCGAGGACCGGTTGCCGATCGTCGTGAACTACCACGGCGGTGGCGGGTCGCTGGGCAACCTCGACCAGTCGGACTGGCTCTGCGCGCACGTCGCGGCCAACGTCGGGGCCCTCGTCGTCTCGGTCGACTACCGGCTCGCCCCCGAGCACCCCTACCCGGCGGGACGCGACGACGGGTACGCCGCGCTGTGCTGGGTGGTGCGCCACGCCGACGCCCTCGGCGGCCGGGCCGACCGCGTCGCCGTCATGGGCGACAGCGCCGGCGGCAACCTCGCCGCCGTGGTGTGCCTGCTCGCCCGTGAGGCCGGTCCCGCGATCGACGCGCAGGTGCTGCTCTACCCCGTCGTCGACCTCAGCCTGGACGCCCCGTCGACCTCCGCGTTCGAGCGCGGACCGATGCTCACCCGCGCCGACATGGACGTCTTCCGGGCGAACTACCTCGGCGAGGACGGCGACGCGAGCGACCCGTTCTGCTCCCCGCTGCACGCCCCGGACCACCGCGACCTGCCCCCGGCGCTCGTCATCACCGCCAAGGTCGACCCGCTGCACGACGACGGCGTGGCCTACGCCGACCGCCTCCGCGACTCCGGCGTGCCCACCCGGCACACCGACCACGCCCGCGCGGTGCACGGCTTCATCTGCTTCCCGGGGATGTGCCGGGCGGCCGGCGAGGCCCTCGTCGAGATCTGCGACGAGCTGACGACGCGGTTCGCCTGACGGCATGTGCGTGTGTTTCCGTGCTGGAGCACGGAAACACACGCACATGGCCGCAGGCCGAATCACATGTAGAGCCCGCCGTTGACCGAGTAGACCTGGCCGGTGATGTAGGCGGAGTCCGGGTCGGCCAGGAACTCGACGACGCGCGCCACCTCGTCCGGCTGGCCGAGCCGACCGACCGGGACCTGCCCGACGATCTTCTCCAGTGCCGCCTCCGGCACGCCGGCGACCATGTCGGTCTCGATGTAGCCCGGCGCGACGCAGTTGGCCGTGATGCCCTTCTTCGCGCCCTCCATCGCCAGCGACATCGTCAGGCCGAACAGGCCGGACTTGGTCGCGGCGTAGTTCGCCTGCCCGGCGTTGCCGCGTTCGCCGATGACCGAGGAGATCGAGACGATGCGCCCGCTCTGGCGCTCGCGCATGTGGTTGAAGACCAGGTGGGACATGTAGAAGGTGCCGGAGAGGTTGACCTGGATGACCTTGTCCCAGTCCTCGACCTGCATCTTGTGCAGCATCTTGTCGGCCGTGATGCCGGCGTTGTTGACGAGGATGTCGATCCGGCCGTGCTGGTCGTAGACCTCCTGGACCACGCGCTCGCAGTCCTCGCGCGAGCCGATGTTGCCCTGGTGGATCGTCATCGTGTCGTACTTCTCGGCGAGTTCGGCGGCGGCGTCGCGGCCGCTGGCGTACCCGACGGCGACCTTCGCGCCCCGGTTCGCGAGCCGTTCCGAGATCGCCTTCCCGATCCCGCGGGCCCCGCCCGTCACCACTGCCACCTGTCCGGTCATGTCGGCCATCGACTGCTCCCGTCGCTCGCGTCTGCCCCTGATCGGCGGCGTCGTCCGGAACCGAACGTGCCCGCTCGGTGGCCGGGGTCACACCCGATCCAGGGATCCGCGACACATCCGTGACCCGATCCCCTCCGGACGGCCCGGTGGGGCCCCTCCGTCCGGAGTCGTCGGGGCCGTTGCGAACCATGCCAAGCACACCTACGGTCGATCACGCAGCCGGCGGCGTCGCCGGGGCCCGCGCCCGGGCTCCCGGGGCCCGCAGCTTCCCAGGCTGCGCGAGGAGGGACCCCATGACGACGGCCCACGCTCCCGACGAAGCCCCCGAGCACGACCTGCCGGTGGCACCGGACGCGCCGACCCTGGACCCGGTGGACCCGGCGGCGTACCTGCGCTCCTTCCGCGGCGAGACGCTGCGCAAGGCGACGACGGCCCTGACGGAGGGCAGCGCCTACGTCACCACCCGCGCGCTCGCCCAGGCCGCCACCCCGCACCGCAACGTCTGGGACGCCGCCCGCTGGTGGCGCCACGTCCTCGGCCGGCGGCGCCCGACGTGGTCGACCGAGCACGAGATCGTGTGGGAGTCGCCGATCGCGCGGCTGCGCGACTTCAGCGCGGGCGCGACGGACGACGTGGTGCCCACCCTCGTCCTGCCGCCGCAGGCCGGGCACGACTCGTGCATCGTCGACTTCGCGCCCACGCAGTCGCAGATGCAGGTGATCCGCCAGGCCGGCCTGACCCGGGCGTTCACCCTCGACTGGGTCGGTGCCACGCAGCAGACCAAGGGCACGACGGTCGAGGACTACGTCGCGATCGTCGACCGCGCGGTGGACTCCGCGGTCGCCGGCACCGGGCACACCTCGGTGAACCTGGTCGGCGACTGCCAGGGCGGCTGGCTCTCGGCGATCTACGCGGCGCTGCACCCGGACCGGGTCAACACCCTCACCCTGGCCGGGGCGCCGATCGACTTCCACGCCGGCGACACCGCCATCGGCGCGTCGTCCCGGGTGCTGTCCCGCCGGTTCGGGACGCTGCCCTACCGCGCGATGGTGGCGATGGGTCGCGGCAACATGCCCGGCCAGTTCGTGCTGAACGGGTTCATCGCGATGAGCCCGGACTCCGAGATCGCCAAGCACGTCGACCTGCTGCGCCACCTGGACGACCCGGCGGCGATCGCGCGCTACCAGACCTTCGAGGACTGGTTCAAACACACGCAGGACGTGCCCGGCACGTTCTACCTGTGGCTCGTCGAGCACCTCTTCGCCGGCAACGAGCTGATCACCGGCGACCTGGTGGTCGGAGGGAAGCGCGTCGACCTCGCCGCGCTGGACTGCCCGCTGTTCCTGCTCGGCGGCGCCACCGACCACATCACGCCGCCGGTCCAGGTGTTCCGCGCGGCGGACGGGGTGTCGACGCCCCCGGAGAAGGTCTGGCGGCGCACCGCCCCGGGCGGCCACCTCGGCCTGTTCATGGGCAACCAGGCCCTCCGCGAGGAGTGGCCGCCGATCATGACCGAGGTCGCCCGCTTCTCCGGGGTCACGGCCGCCTCGACGGCCTGAGGAGCGCGGTACTGAACCGATCCTCGTGACCCGTCCTGCAGGAGGGGCCCCGCGCGAGCCCTTCGGCGGGCGCGGTCCCGCAGGTAGGTTCGGGAGCCTGGGGTGCGTCCCAGCAGACGCGCAGTGGGGCCGAAGCTGCGGCCTCCGCCACCCGCCGAGCACGGCCCGCCGTCGTGCCACGTTCGAGAACCCGTACCGCCCAGGAGGAAGTCATGCCCGGCTCCGTCATCGTCTCCGGCGCCCGCACGCCGATCGGCAAGCTCTCCGGAGCCTTCGCCGGGATCTCCGCGCAGCAGCTCGGCACCACCGCGATCGCCAAGGCCCTCGAACAGGCCGGCCTGGCCGGCGACCAGGTCGAGTACCTGATCATGGGGCAGGTCATCCAGGCCGGCGCCGGCCAGAACCCGGCCCGCAAGGCGGGCACCGACGCCGGGATCCCGATGTCGGTGCCGTCGTTCACGCTCAACAAGGTCTGTCTCTCGGGCCTCGACGCGATCGCGATCGCCGACCAGATGATTCAGGCCGGCGACTACGACGTCGTCGTCGCGGGCGGCATGGAGTCCATGACCGAGGCGCCGTACCTGCTGCCGAAGGCGCGCCGGGGCTACAAGTACGGCGGCGGGCAGATCCTCGACGCCACCGAGTACGACGCCCTCACCGACGTCTACGACCGTGAGTCGATGGGCGCCTCGACCGAGCGCTTCTCGAAGGCGATCGGACTGAACCGCCAGGCGATGGACGAGTTCTCCGCCTCCTCGCACCAGCGCGCGGCCGACGCGGCCAAGAACGGCCGGTTCGACGCCGAGCTCGCGCCGGTGTCGGTGCCGCAGCGCAAGGGCGACCCGCTGGTCGTCACCGAGGACGAGGGCGTCCGCGGCGACACCACCGCCGAGGGCCTCGGCAAGCTCCGCCCGGCCTTCGACAAGGAGGGCGCCATCACGGCGGGCTCCTCCTCGCAGATCTCCGACGGTGCCGCGGCCGCGGTCGTCATGTCGGAGAAGAAGGCCAAGGAGCTCGGGCTCGAGGTCCTCGCCCGGATCGGCCACCACGGCTGGGTCGCCGGCCCGGACAACTCGCTGCTCTCGCAGCCGTCGAACGCGATCCTCAAGGCGCTGGGCCGGGAGGGCCTCGAGGCGAAGCAGCTCGAGATGCTCGAGCTCAACGAGGCGTTCGCGGCGGTCGCGCTGCAGTCGACCACCGAGCTGGGCGTCGACCCGGAGCGCGTGAACCCCGACGGCGGCGCCATCTCGCTGGGCCACCCGGTCGGCATGTCCGGCGCCCGGATCGCGATCCACCTGGCGCACGAGCTGCGGCGCCGCGGCGGCGGCGTCGGTGCGGCCGGCCTGTGCGGCGGCGGCGGCCAGGGCTCGGGCCTGATCCTGCACGTCTGATCCCACCCCCGTTTCGAGCGAAGGGCCCCTTCGGTCGATAGAGCCGGCCAGGGGCGCCCCTCGCCGAATCACGGCAGCAAGCCGTGGTTCTGGCGGAGGGCGCCCTCGGCCCGTCTATCCGACTGACGGGGCCCTTCGCTCGTCCCGGAGCGGTCCTGACCCGGACGGCCGAGCGGCCACCCCGCGCATGAGACCCGCCTCACGTGGCACCCTGCGCATGAGCGCATGAGCGAAGCGACACGGGAGGGCGAAGATGCCGCAGGAGGTCCGGGGCGTGGTGTCCCGGGAGAAGGGCAAGCCGGTCACCGTCGAGACGATCGTGATCCCCGATCCCGGGCCCGGTGAAGCCGTGGTGGCGATCCAGGCCTGCGGGGTGTGCCACACCGATCTGCACTACCGCGAAGGGAACATCAACGACGAGTACCCGTTCCTGCTCGGCCACGAGGCCGCGGGGAAGGTCGAGGCACTCGGCCAGGGCGTCGAGAGTCTCGAGGTCGGCGACTTCGTCATCCTCAACTGGCGGGCCGTCTGCGGGGTGTGTCGTGCCTGCCGCAAGGGCAAGCACCACCTCTGCTTCGACACCCACAACGCCGCCCAGCCGATGACGCTCAAGGACACCGGCGAGGCTCTCTCGCCGGCCCTGGGCATCGGGGCGTTCGCGGAGAAGACGCTGGTGCACTCCGGGCAGTGCACCAAGGTCAACCCGGACATCGACCCCGCGCAGGCCGGGCTCATCGGCTGCGGTGTCATGGCCGGGACCGGTGCGGCGATCAACACCGGCAAGGTCGCGCGGGGTGAGACCGTCGCGGTGATCGGGTGCGGCGGCGTCGGGGACGCGGCGATCGCGGGCGCGGCGCTGGCGGGCGCCACGACGATCATCGCGGTCGACACCGAGGACCGGAAGCTGGAGTGGGCGAAGGGCTTCGGCGCCACCCACACCATCAACGCCAAGAACACCGACCCGGTGCAGGGCATCCGCGACCTCACCGGCGGCTTCGGCGCCGACGTGGTCGTCGACGCCGTCGGCATCCCGGCCACCTGGAAGCAGGCCTTCGAGGCACGCGACCTCGCGGGCCGGCTCGTGCTCGTCGGCGTGCCGTCGCCGGACATGAAGCTCGAGGCCGACTTCCAGCCGTTCTTCTCGCACGGCGGGTCGCTGAGCTCGTCCTGGTACGGCGACTGCCTGCCCAGCCGCGACTTCCCGATGCTGGTCGACCTGGCGCTGCAGGGCCGCTTCCCGCTCGACAAGTTCGTCACCGAGCGGATCTCGCTGGACGAGGTCGAGCAGTCCTTCGACAAGATGCACCACGGTGACGTGCTGCGTTCGGTGGTGATCCTGTGAGCGCCGAGCGCGTCGGCGAGGGCGTCGAGCACCTGACGACGTCCGGGCAGTTCCAGATCGACGGCAAGTCGTTCGACGTCGACAACAACGTCTGGATCGTCGGTGACGGTTCCGAGGTCGTGCTGATCGACGCCCCGCACGACGCGGCCGCCATCAAGTCCGCGGTCGGCGACCGCGACGTCACGGCGATCCTGTGCACGCACTCGCACAACGACCACGTGAACGCCGCCCCGGAGATCGCGCGGACGTACGAGGCACCGATCCTGCTCAACCCGGACGACAAGGTCATCTGGAACCTGACCTACCCCGACAGCGAGCCCGACGGGACGCTGTCCGACGGCGAGACGTTCACCGTCGGCGGGATCCGGCTGCAGGCGATCGCGACGCCGGGCCACTCGCCCGGGTCGACGTGCTTCTATGCCCCCGACCTGGGCACGCTGTTCTCCGGGGACACCCTGTTCAACGGGGGCCCGGGGGCCACCGGCCCGTCGTACTCCGACTTCGGAGTGATCATCGAGACGTTGGCCGGGAAGATCTTCACGTTGCCCGCCGACACCATCGTGCGGACCGGGCACGGCGACGTCACGAAGATCGGTGACGAGGCACCGCGCCTCGAGGAGTACCGCGAGCGGGGCTACTGAGCCTGCCCGGGGGACATGCAGCACGCCGATTGGGAGTACCCGGCCGACCCCTATCCCGGGGTCGCGCCGGGTTTCTCGTTCGTGCACCTCGACGGGCTCACCCACCGCATCGAGCCCGCGGTCGAGGCGCGCGGCGGGTGGGCGGTCTCCGGGACCGCGATCGACACCTGGCTGGCGGAGCACGGCGCGCCACCGCTGGCCGAGCGGGTGCCGGTACTCGCGTTCGGGTCGAACCGCTGCCCGTCGAAGATCACCTGGCTGCGCCGCGAGCTGGGCCTGGTCGGGCCGGTGGTGGCGCTGCGGGTCGAGGTGTCCGGGGTCGCGGCGGTGTGGGCGGCCGGGTGGCGTGCCCGCGACGGTGCCCGGCCCGCCACGCTCGCCGTCGTCCCGGGTACCGAGATCCACCACCTCTGGCTCGCGACCCCGGACCAGGTCGGCGTGCTCGACCGCTGCGAGGGCCGCGGACAGCGCTACGCCCTCGCCCGGGTGCACGCCGCCCGGGTCACCGACGAGCGCGGCGCCCGGCTCGATCCCGTCCTCGCCTACTGGCCCGCCGACCCCGTCCGGGCGCCGTTGCTCGTCGACGGGGCTCCCGTCCGCTGCCGTGACGTCTCCCAGGACGACGCGCGGGCGCTCGAGGGCGTCCCGGGCGAGGTCGGGGCCGACGCGGCCACGGTCGTCGCGGAGGGTGTCCCGGACCCGCGGGGCTGGCCGGACCGGGTGTTCGTCTACGGCACGCTGCAGCCCGGCGCGTCCGCGTGGTGGCGCCTCGCTCCGGCCGCCCGGTCGTCGTGGCCCGCCGTGACCGCGGGGCGGGTGTACGACACCGGACGGGGCTACCCCGCGCTCGTCCGGGACGCCGGCGCACTCGCGCCCGGGCACGTGGTGGAGCTCGCCGACCCGGTCGCGGCCCTCCCCGCGCTCGACGCCTACGAGGGCCCGGGCTACCGGCGCGAGCGGGTCGCGGTGTACCGGGCGGCGAACGCGGCCGAGCGCGCCGAGATCGCCTCCTCGACGGATCCGTCGTCCGCCCGGATCTGCTGGGCGTGGGTCTGGGACGGCCCGCCCGGCGACTGGCCCGTCGTGTCGTCCTGGTCGGACTGACCGGCGGCGACCGCCTCGTCGAGGAGGGCGTGGCGCGGGCCGGTGTCCGACGCGCCGATCGACACCGCGATGCGGCCGGCGACGGGGACGAGGGCGATGCGCTCCGGTCGACGGCGGGGCTCGGTCTCGGCGTCGTCACCCGCGGGCTGGTCGGCCCCGGAGCGCTGCGCGGGCACGACCCGCGCGCGGAGGGGCTCGCGCCGCGGCCCCATCGCGAACGGCGCCCCCGACGGCCCGGCCCACGCCGGGCCGGACGATCCCGGGGCGAACAATCCCGGGCCCAGCGACCCCGAGCCCAGCGACCCCGAGCCCAGCGACCCCGAACCGACCGACCCCGCGCCCACCACCGGACCACCGACCGCACCGGCCGGACGCGTCCGACGGCGCAGCACCGTCGCCCGGAGCAGCAGCGCGAGCCCGGCGACCAGCGCGATCACCGCGACGCCGAAGGCCACCAGCGCGAGCAGCGGCGAATGCAATCGGGGGGCCTGGGTCAGGGCGATCGGCGCCGCCGCGACGAGCAGCGCCGTGGTGACCACGACGACGACGAGCAGTCGCACCGCACCGCCACCCCCTGCGCGCCCCTCCGGCGCTCGGTCGGACCGGGCCGTCGGGCTCCGGCGATCACCGGCACATGCTGCTCCGGACGGAGGGCCCGGCGGAGCACCCGATCGGGGTCGGTCTGATCACGATCGGGTGGCCTCGCCCGAGATCCCACGCTGCGTCATCCGGCGGCGACCATCGGTGGACATCGCGGCCGAAAGTAGGTCAAGCTGACGCCCCCAGATCCAGATCGGTGGTCGACGGCAGCGTGCTGGAGATCGACGGCGTGTCCAAGCGCTACGGCGACGTGCGCGCGCTCGTCGACATGGGGTTCTCCGTCCGACCCGGCGAGCTGTTCGGGTTCGTGGGCGCCAACGGCGCGGGCAAGACGACGACGATGCGCATCGTGCTCGGGGTGCTGGCCGCCGACAGCGGGGAGGTCCGCCTCGACGGCCGTCCGGTCGACGCCGAGCGCCGCCGGCGGATCGGCTACATGCCCGAGGAGCGGGGCCTCTACCCGCGGATGGCCGTCGGCGAGCAGCTGCGCTACCTCGCGGAGCTGCACGGCCTCTCGGCCGGCGACGCGCGCCGGTCGACCGAGCGCTGGACCGAGCGCCTCGGGGTCGCCGGTCGCCTGGGCGACGAGGTGCAGAAGCTCAGCCTCGGCAACCAGCAGCGGGTGCAGCTCGCCGCCGCGCTCGTGCACGAACCCGACGTCCTGGTGCTCGACGAGCCGTTCTCCGGGCTCGACCCGGTCGCCGTCGACGTCATGAGCGAGGTGCTCCGGGAGCGCTGCGCGGCCGGCGCGCCCGCGGTGTTCTCGTCCCACCAGCTCGACCTCGTGGAACGCCTCTGCGACCGCGTGGGGATCGTCCGCGACGGCGCGCTCGTCGCCGAGGGCACCGTCGACGGGCTGCGCGCCGGGGCGGGCACCGACGTCGTCGTCGACGCCCCGCAGGCCCGGCCGGGCTGGGCCGACGCGGTGCCCGGAGTGGTCACGTCGCGGACCGAGGGCGAGCGCACCGTCGTGACCCTCGAGCCGGGCGCCGACGACCAGCCGCTGCTGCACGCCGCGCTGGCCACCGGGCCGGTGCACGGGTTCAGCCGCCGCCGCACCACCCTCACCGAGCTCTTCCGCCACACCGTGGCGGATCACCCCGAGGCGGCGCCGGAGAGCCCGGAGGAGGCCGCGTGAGCGTCCCGCGGCCACTGCGCACCGTCGCGCTCATCGCCCGTCGCGAGTTCCTCTCCCGGGTGCGGGGGCGGGCGTTCGTCATCAGCACCGTCGTGATCCTCGTGGTGCTCGTCGGCTACGCGCTGTTCGTCGGCTCGCTGGGGGCGGGGTCGTCGGGCGGGAGGGCGGTCGCGGTGGCCCCGGAGACCGCCGCGCTCGTCCCCGCGCTCCAGGCGGTCGCCGCGGACCAGGGGCGGACGGTCACCGTCGTCCCGGTCCCGGATGACGCGCAGGGGCGCCAGCGCCTCGCCGCCGGCGACGTGGACGCCGCGCTGTCCGGGTCGCCGGCCCGGCCGCGGGTGGACGTGGACCAGTCCCTCTCCGACGACCTGCAGGCCATCCTGACCCCGGCCACGGCCCGCGCCGCCCAGGAACAGGCCCTGACCGCGCGCGGCGTCGACCCGGCGGTGCTCACGACGGCGGCCGCGGGCTCGGCACCCGTCGTCGTCGCGGCCCGGCCCGAGGATCCGGCGCAGGGGCTGCGGATCGGGCTCGGCGCCGTCGGGGCGTTCCTGCTGTTCTTCTCCATCCAGACCTACGGCGCGATGGTGGCGCAGGGGGTGGTGGAGGAGAAGTCGAGCCGCGTCGTGGAGCTGGTGCTGGCCACCGTCCGGCCGTGGCAGCTCCTCCTGGGCAAGGTGCTCGGCCTCGGCGCCGTGGGGCTGTTGCAGCTCGTGATCCTCGGCGCCGTCGGTCTCGCGGTGGCCGGGAGCGCCGGCCTGCTGGTCGCCGGGGTCGGGCTCGTCGGGACGCTGATCTCGGTGCTCGTCTGGTACCTGCTCGGGTTCGCGATGTACGCGACGATCTACGCCGCGCTCGGCTCGCTGGTCTCCCGCCAGGAGGACACCCAGAGCGTGCTGACGCCGGTGTCCATCGTCGTGCTCATCGGCTGGGTCGTCGGGTTCAACCTGGTGCTGTCCGCGCCGCGCTCGCCGGCGCTGACCGTGCTCTCGCTGATCCCGCCGTGGTCGCCGCTGACGATGCCCGCCCGGGTGGCGCTGGGCGGGGTGCCGGTGTGGCAGGTGGCGCTGGCGTTCGTGCTGACGCTCGCGTTCACCGCGGGCGTGCTGCTGCTCGGCGGCCGGATCTACGCGCGGTCGGTGCTGCGGACCGGAGCGAGGGTGTCGCTCCGGTCCGCCCTGCGTGACTAGCTCTCCGTCGCGAGCCGCGCCTTCACGTCGGTCTTGAGCACCTTCCCGACGGTCGAGCGGGGCAGGTCGTCCCAGAACAGCACCTGCTTCGGGGCCTTGACGCTGCCGATGCGCTCCTTGGTGAAGGTGATGAGCTCGTCGGGCGAGACCTCGGCGCCGGGCCGGACCTGGACCGCCGCCACCACCCGCTCGCCCCACTTCTCGTCGGGCAGCCCCACCACGGCGCAGTCGGCGACCGCGTCGTGCGCCATGAGGGCCTGCTCGACCTCCGCGGAGTACACGTTGAACCCGCCGGTGATCACCATGTCCTTGGCGCGGTCGACGATGAACAGCCAGCCCTCGTCGTCGAGGTACCCGACGTCGCCGGTGTGGTGCCAGCCGTGCGCCGACACCTCGGCGGTGGCCTCCGGGTTGTGGTGGTACCCCGCCATGACGAGCGAGCTGCGCACCACGATCTCGCCGCGCTCGCCCGGCCCCACCAGGGAGCCGTCCTCGGCCATGATCGCCACGGTGACGAGCGGGGACGGGCGTCCCGCCGAGGCGAACCGTTCGACGGCGAGCGTGCCGTCCGGGTGCCGATGGTCGGCCGGGCTCATCGTCGAGACCATCATCGGCGCCTCGGACTGGCCGAAGAGCTGGGCCATCGGCCCGATCCGCTCGCAGGCCTCGGCGAGCCGGGTGGTCGACATCGGCGCCGCGCCGTACCAGAAGCACTGCAGCGAGCTCAGGTCCGTGGCGTCGAGGTCGTGGTGGTCGAGCACCATGTAGATCAGCGTCGGCGGCAGGAACGTGTGCGTCACGCGGTGCCGCTGCACGAGGGTGAGGAACCCGCCGACGTCGGGCGCCGCCATCACGACGATCTCCCCGCCCTGCGTGAGGATCGGGAAGCAGAGCACGCCCGCGGCGTGGGTCAGCGGGGCGAGCGCGAGGTAGACCGGCCGGTGGTCGAGCGGATACGCCATCAGCGTGATCGCCGACATCGTCTCGAGGTTCCGGTCGGTGAGCTCGACACCCTTCGGCCGGCCCGTGGTGCCGCCCGTCCCGACGAGCGCGACGAGCCCGTCGCCGCCCTCGTCGACCACCGGGTCGTCCGCGGCGGCCGCCAGCCACGCCTCGAACCCGACGGCGCCCTCGACGGCCGGATCGGGGTCGTCGAGGCACACCAGCGTGGTCAGGGCCGGGAGCCGCGGGGCGATCTCGGCGACCAGCGGCGCGAACTTCGCCTGGAACAGCAGCGCGGCACACCCGAAGAGGTCGAGCAGCTCCTGGTTCTCCCCGGCGGCGTTGCGCGGGTTGATCGGGCACCACACGGCGCCGGCCCGCGCGATCCCGAAGACGCACGTGAACGACGTCGGGTGGTTCGCCGACAGGATGCCGACCGGGTCGCCCGGGCCGACCCCGGAGCGCCGCAGCGCCCGGGACACGTCGTGGGACAGGGCGACGACCTGCGCGTAGGTGCGGGTCTCGCCGTCGAGGGTCAGGCAGGGGGCGTCGCCACCGAGCGACGCCCCCTTGTCCAGGTAGGACGCCAGGGACATCGGCTCACATTCCCATGCCGCCGTCGACCGGCAGGCCCGCGCCGTTGACGAAACGGGACGCGTCGGAGGCGAGGAAGACGACGGCGTCGGCGATGTCGGTGACCTCGCCCAGCCGGCCCGACGGGGTCAGCTCGACGACGGCGCCGACGGCCTCCTCGGGGCTGCCGAACAGCCCGAGGCCCGCGGTCTCGACGGCGAGCTTCTGGCCCATCGCCGTCGGGATGAGGCCGGGGTAGACGCAGTTCACGCGGACGCCGTAGCCGAGCTTGCCCGACTCCATCGCGGCGACCCGGGTGAGCCGGTCGACGCCCGACTTCGACGCCGAGTACGCGCCGATGGACGGGAACGCGATGTTCGCCGCGACCGAGGAGACGTTGACGACCGCACCGCCGGCACCGGCCGGGCCGCCCGGGCGCATCGCGCGGAACGCGTGCTTGATGCCCAGCATCGTGCCGATCAGGTTGACCTCGAGGAGCCGGCGGATGTCGTCGGGCTCGGTGTCGACGAGCAGCTGCGTGACCTCGAGCCCGGCGTTGTTGATCACGACGTCCAGGCCGCCGAGCTCGCTGACCGTGTGCGTGATGGCCGCTTCCCACGCGGCGTCGTCGGTGACGTCGAGGGGCACGAAGCCCGCACCGATGTCCGCCGCGGTGCGCTCGCCGAGATCCTTCGCGACGTCGGCGATCATCACCGCCGCACCGGCCCCCGTCAGCGCGCGGGCCATCCCCTCGCCGAGTCCCTGGGCTCCACCGGTCACCAGCACCCGGCGTCCGGTCAGATCGAACACAGCCACCCTCGCTCCTCCCTGCCGGCCCCGCGGGAGGCGCGGCACCACGTCGTGCGACGTGGATCACAGTAGGGTGGTTCCTGGACACTCGTCAAGATTTTCGACGGCGGACCGCCCGCTCCGGTGAGCTAGGCTCATCGGTGCCCGGACCTCGGTGGGGAGGTGACCACGTGACCAGCATCGACGCCGCCGACCGGACCGGTCGGCGGCCCCCCGACAAGTTCGAGGACCGGCGCCGCCAGCTCGCGGACGCCGCGCTCCAGACCCTGGCCTCCCTCGGCTACGCCCGCACCAGCCTGCGGGAGATCGCGCAGAACTCGGAGTTCAGCCACGGGGTCCTGCACTACTACTTCCGCGACAAGGTCGAGCTGATCACCTACTGCGTCCAGCGGTTCAAGACGCAGTGCGTCGAGCGCTACGACGCGATCGCCACCCACGCCACCGACGCCGGCGCGCTCGCCCGCGACGCCGGGGACGGCCTCGCGGCGACCCTCGAGGGCGACGCCGAGATGCACCGGATGTGGTACGACCTGCGCTCGCAGTCGATGTTCGACGAGTCCTTCCGGCTCGACGTCGCGGACATCGACACGAGCCTCGAGCGCATGATCTGGCGCATCGTCACCACCTACGCCCGGCTCGTCGGCCGCGAACCGACGACGACGAGCGGCATCGCCTACGCCGCGTTCGACGGTCTCTTCCAGCGGGCGCTGATCCGCCACCTCGCCGGGGACGCCGAGGCGCTCGACGACCTCCGCGCCGGCACCCGGTCGTTCCTCGAGGCCTTCGTGTAGGTGCGCTCGGTCTTGTGGTCGACCATCGGCCCCGGGTAGCTCTCGGGCGGGTTCGACAGCTTCCAGGGCTGGTGGATCTTCTTGCCGGCGAGCCCCTCGACGTCCGCGAGCTCGGGCACCCACCGGCGCACGTACTCGCCCTGCGGGTCGAACCGCTCCCCCTGGGTCACCGGGTTGAAGACGCGGAAGTACGGCGCGGCGTCGGTCCCCGACCCGGCCGCCCACTGCCAGCCGTGCTGGTTCGACGGCAGGTCGCCGTCGACGAGCAGCGTCATGAAGTGCTTCGCGCCCCACCACCACGGCAGGTGCAGGTCCTTGACCAGGAACGACGCGACGGCCATCCGCATCCGGTTGTGCATCCACCCCTCGCCGCGCAGCTGGCGCATCGCGGCGTCGATCGCGGGATAGCCCGTCCGGCCCTCCTGCCAGCGCTCGAACTTCTCGTACGCCTGCTTGCCGGTGTCGAGGGTGATCCGGTCGAACTTGGTGTCGAAGTTCTTCCGGGCGCTCTCCGGGAAGAACCAGAGCACCTGGGCGTAGAAGTCGCGGAAGCAGAGCTCGTTGCGGTACGACGTGGGCCCGGTGCCGGTCCCGGTGAGGTCGGCGAGCAGCGTCCGCGGGTGGACGGTGCCGTACTTCAGGTGCACCGACATCCGCGAGGTCGCCGGCCGGTCGGGGCGGTTGCGCAGCTCGTCGTAGTCGGCGAGGTGCTCGTCGACGAAGGCCTCCCACTGCTCTCGGGCGGCCTGCTCCCCGGCGGCCGGGAGCTCGGCGTCGACGGGCTCGTCGTCGGGGATCCGCACCGCCTGCGGTCCACTGGGCCCGCTGCCCGACGACTTCTCGGCCGGGTCGATCCAGGTCAGGGTCGAGGCGTCGGTGTCGGCCGGGGCCCGCCAGCCGTGCTGGGTCCACTGCCGGCTGAAGGGGGTGAAGACCTTGTACGGGTCGCCGTCGGACTTCGTGATCCGCCCGGGCGCGACCGCGTACGGCGAGCCGGTGCGCACCAGCTGCACGTCACCCAGCGCCTTCTCGACGGCCTCGTCGCGGCCCCGGCCGTACGGGCCGAAGTCGGCGGCGACGTGCACCGAGCCGGCGCCCACCGCCGTCGCGACCCGCGGCACGACGTCGGCCGGGTCGCCCCGCACCACGAGCAGCCGGCCGCCGAGCGCCTCGTCGAGCGCCCGCAGGCACCGGTAGAGGAACGTGCGGCGGGCCGGGCCGGACGGGTCGAGCAGCGCCGGGTCCAGCACGAACAGCGCGAGGGCGCGGGAGGAGTGCTCGGCGGCCTCGAGGAGGGTCGGCTGGTCGTGCACCCGGAGGTCCCGGCGGAACCAGACGATCGCCGGGGAGTCGGACGCTGAGGAATCGGACGCTGAGGAATCGGACCGAGCCATGTCCAGCAGGTACCCGCACCCGCCGTCGGGAAGCCCCCCGTACCGCGCGAAGGGGCCCTTCGGTCGATCTACTCGACCGAAGGGCCCCTTCGTTCAGATCACGGGCACGCCGCGGGTTCTGGCGGTGGGCGCCCCTCACCGATCTGTTCGACCGGAGGTGCCCTTCGCTCAGAAGGGGGGGCGGGCGGGGCGGGGCAGGGTCAGCCGCGCTTCTCCATCGGGACGAAGTCGCGCTCCGCCGGGCCGGTGTAGACCTGCCGCGGGCGGCCGATGCGGGTGTCCGGGTCCTCGATCATCTCGCGCCAGTGGGCGATCCAGCCGGGGAGGCGCCCGATCGCGAACAGGACGGTGAACATCTCCGTCGGGAAGCCCATCGCCTGGTAGATCAGGCCGGTGTAGAAGTCGACGTTCGGGTAGAGCTTGCGCTCCACGAAGTACTCGTCGTTGAGGGCGTAGTCCTCGAGCTTCATGGCGATGTCGAGCAGCTCGTCGCCGCCGCCGAGCTTCTCGATGATGCCGCGGGCGGTGTCCCGCACGATCGCCGCGCGCGGGTCGTAGTTCTTGTAGACCCGGTGCCCGAAGCCCATGAGGCGGACGCCGGGCTCCTTGTTCTTGACCTTCGCGACGAAGTCGTCGGCGTTGCCGTGGTTGTCCCGGATGCCCTCGAGCATCGAGAGCACCGCGGCGTTGGCGCCGCCGTGCAGCGGGCCGAACAGGGCGTTGATGCCCGCGGAGATCGACGCGAAGAGGTTGGCCTGCGAGGAGCCGACCATGCGCACCGTCGACGTCGAGCAGTTCTGCTCGTGGTCGGCGTGCAGGATGAACAGCATGTCCAGCGCGCGGGCGATCTCGGGGTCGACCTGGTAGGGCTCGGCCGGCAGGCCGAACGTCATGCGCAGGAAGTTCTCCACCAGGTTCAGGTTGTTGTCCGGGTAGAGGAACGGCTGCCCGATGGAGTTCTTGTAGGCGTAGGCCGCGATCGTCGGGACCTTGGCGAGCAGGCGGACCGTCGAGAGGTCGACGTTCGGCTCGTCGAAGGGGTCCAACGACCGCTGGTAGAACGTCGACAGCGCGGATACCGCGGAGGAGAGCACCGGCATCGGATGCGCGTCCACGGGGAAGCCGTCGAAGAACTTCTTGAGGTCCTCGTGCAGCATCGTGTGCCGCTGGATCTGCTGCGTGAAGTCGGCGAGCTGCGACTCGGTGGGCAGCTCGTCGTGGATCAGCAGGTAGCTGGTCTCGACGAACGTGGAATTCTTCGCGAGCTGCTCGATGGGGTAGCCGCGGTAGCGCAGGATGCCGGCGTCGCCGTCGATGTAGGTGATGTCGGAGCGACAGGACCCGGTGTTCACGAAGCCCGGGTCGAGCGTGATCAGACCGGTGTCGCCGAGCATCTTGCCGAGCTGGACACCGGAGGCACCCTCGGTGGCCTCGACGATCTCCATGGTGTGCTCGCCACCCGGGTAGGACAGGGTGGCGGTGCGCTTCTCGCCGTCGTCGGCCATCTCGTGGATCCCTCTTCACGCGTGTCGTTGCGGGAGGGCTTCTCGAGGCCGGGGGACGGCGCCGGCCCGGACCCGGGTGGACGGTCGGTCACCCCGGGGAACGGGAGCGGCGTCACCCCGAGGCGAACTCCCGCGGGTGTGGGGCGTCGTACGCTGGCCGAACCGTAGCGCTCGCCGCTCGATCACCGCAGCACGGAGGCCGGTCCCGCCCCGAGTGGTACCGGTCACGATTCAGTCGACCGGTCGACCCCCGCCGTCGAGCTCCGCGCGGGTGGGGGGCTCCGCGCCGGCCCGGGAGCAGGTCCACCCGGCGACGCGGGCCGCGAAGCCCAGGGCGTCGCGCCAACCGTCGGGGTCCAGCGCGGCGAGGTGGGCCCGGTCGAGGAGGTCGGCCGCGTGCAGGTGGGCGAGCAGCGCCGAGTGCACCGAGTCGCCGGCCCCGATGGTGTCGACCACCGGCCGCGAGACGTCCGCCCCGACCGCGACCTCGCCGTCGCGGGTGTGCACCACGAGCCCGTCGGCGCCGCGGGTCACGACGACGGCGCCCGCCCCCGCCGCGAGCAGGTCCGCGGGGGTCCGGCCCCACCAGCGGGCGTCCTCGTCGGAGAGCTTCACCAGCCCGGCGACGGCGGCGATCGCGTCGAGGCGGGCGCGGACCCGGTCGGGGTCGGTCACCAGCGCCTCGCGGATGTTCGGGTCCAGGCTGACGAACACCCCCGCCTCGGCGGCCCGCCGGGCGAGGTCGGCGTAGACCGACGCGCCGGGCTCCAGCACCAGCGACAGGGTCCCGACGGCGAGGGCGGCGGTGTCCGCGGGCAGGTCACCGGGGTCGGTGACGAGCCGGTCGGCGGCCCCGGAGACGTGGAACGAGTACCGCGCGGCGCCGGTCTCGTCGATGGTGACCACCGCCAGCGTCGAGGGCTCCTCGCCCCGCTGGACCAGGGCCTCGTCGACGCCGGAGTCCTGCAGCCGGGCGAGCAGCGCGTCCCCGAACGAGTCCGTCGAGAGCCGCGTGAGCATCGTCGTCGGGGTCTCGAGGCGGCCGAGCCCGACCGCCACGTTGTACGGGCCGCCGCCCAGGCGCGGTGCCAGGGGCGCCAGCGGCTGCCGCTCGAGCGGCACGAGGTCGACCAGTGCCTCGCCGCCGACCACCACGCGTCCGTTCGAGCTCATCGTCTCCGCGCCGATCCGTGTCTCGTGCTCACCCGCCGTCATCATCGCGCGGACGTCCTCGGGATCTCCCCCGTCATCGGAGCGCCTCCAGCCCCCAGCGCACCGTCCAGGTGGCTCCGGGCTGGAGCACGACGAGGTCGGTGCCGGAGTTCAGGGCGTCCGGCGGGCAGGTCATCGGCTCGACGGCGACCGCCTGGCCCGGCCGCCCGAACGGGCTCTCCGGGGTGAAGGCCTGCACCCAGGCGATGTTGCGGTCGCCCCAGAGGCGCGTGCCGGTGCCGTCGGGCGCGCGGAGCTCGGCGAGCACCCCGGCGACCCCGCCGATCACCCCGAAGCAGGTGTCCAGGTCGAGGTCGGCGACCCGTCGTCCCCGGCGCAGCGACTCCCCCGGCGCGAGCTCCCGGGCGGGGCCGGTGGGCACGAGGGCGTCGTCGACGTCGAGGACGGTGCCGGTCGCGACCGACAGCGTGCACTCGCCGGAGGGGTGGTCGCCGGCGCGCAGGTAGGGGTGCGTGCCGACCCCGGCGGGCACGTCGGCGTTCCCGGTGTTCGTCAGCGAGTGGGAGACCGTGAGCGAGCCGGCCTCCCCGTCGACGGCGTAGGTGGTCTCGACGTGCAGCGGCTGCGGCCAGCCGTGCGCCTCGGGGTCGGTCCCGCCGGGCACGTCGACGGCGAGGGTGATCGCGGCGTCGTCGTGCGCCGTGACCTGCCACGGGCGGCGGCGGACGAGGCCGTGGATCGCGTGGCCGCGCTCGGGCTCGGTGGCCTCGAGCTCGTGGGTCTCGCCGCGCCAGGTGAAGCGGGCGCCCGCCGTGCGGTTGGGCCACGGGATGAGCACGCACCCGGCACCCATGGGCGGGGTGGCGTCCTCGGCGAAGGTCTCCACGTGGTCGGTGCCGTCGACGGTGAACGCGCGCAGACCGGCCCCGACCTCGGTGACGACGGCGTGCGCAGCCCCCGAGCGGACCTCGTACTGCTCACCCGTCGCCGCCATGAGCGCAGACCGTAGTCGTCGGCGGTTCCGGAGGTGGCCTGCGGCCTCGTGAGCAGTACGTGCGGCTCTGGCGTCAAGTACTGCTCACGGGCGCGTCAGCGCACCTACGCCGCCAGCGCCGCGTACCGGCCGTCGGTCTCCAGGAGATCGGAGTGCGTCCCGGACTCGACGACGCGGCCGTGGTCGAGGACCGCGATCCGGTCGGCGTCGCGGACGGTGGAGAGCCGGTGGGCGATGGTCAGCGTGGTGCGGCCGTCGGCCAGCCGGTCGAAGGCCTCCTGGACGGCCCGCTCGGTGGCGGTGTCCAGCGCGCTGGTGGCCTCGTCGAGCACGAGGATCCGGGGGTCGCGCAGCAACGTCCGCGCGATCGCCAGGCGCTGGCGCTCGCCGCCGGAGAACCGGTGCCCGCGCGGGCCGACGACGGTGTCGTAGCCCTCGGGCAGGTCCGCGATGACGTGGTGGATCTGCGCCCCGCGGGCCGCCGCCTCGATCTCCTCGTCGGTCGCGTCGGGCCGGGCGTAGCGCAGGTTGTCGCGCACCGAGGCGTGCAGCAGGTAGGTCTCCTGGCTGACGACGCCGACGATCCCGGCGAGGTCGGCCAGGCGGAGATCCCGCAGGTCCACGCCGTCGACGGTGATCCGCCCGGCGTCGGGGTCGTGCAGCCGGGCCACGAGCGCGCCGAGCGTGGACTTGCCCGACCCGGTCTCGCCGACGATCGCGAGCGTCGACCCGGCGGGGACGCACAGGTCGACGTCGTCGAGCGCCTTCCGGTCCGCCCCGGGGTAGGCGAACGAGACGTGGGAGATCCGCAGCTCGCCGCGCGGTGCCGGCAGGTCGACCGGGTCGGTCGGCTCGTCGACGTCGATCGCGGTGTCCTGGTACTCGAAGATCCGCTGGAAGAGGGCCAGCGACGCGGAGATCGACACCCCGACGTCGAGCAGCGACGACAGCGGCCGGAACACCCCGGCCTGCAGCGACGTGAAGGCGACCAGCGTCCCGATCGACAGCGCGCCCACCGTCCACGGCAGCCCGGCCCCCAGGTAGATCAGCGCGGGGATGGCGGCGAAGACGATGCTCATGGTCGCCATCCACCAGCGGCCGGCGAGCTGACTGCGCAGTTCGAGGTCGGTCAGGCGCAGCGAGGAGTCGGTGAACCGGGAGACGAGCGCGTCGCCGGTCCCGAGGGTGCGCGACAGCGTGACGCCGTCGATCGACAGGCCCTCCTCGATGGTGACGTTGAGGTCGGCCAGTTCGCGCTGGCGCTGGGCGGTGAGCGTGCGGCGCAGCCGCGCCACCCGGCGGGAGAGCAGCACCGAGGGCGGCAGCACCAGCAGCGTGACCAGCGAGAGCTGCCAGGACAGCGCGACCATCGCGACGCCGCTCGCGACGACCGTCGTGAGGTTCGAGGCGATCGAGGTCGCCGTCGAGGTGACGACGGTCTGCATGCCGCCGATGTCGTTGGTGATCCGCGACTGCACCTCGCCGGTGCGGGTGCGGGTGAAGAACCCCAGGGAGAGGCGCTGGAGGTGGGCGAACACGTCGGTGCGCAGCCGGTGCATGACGAGCTGGCCGACGCGGGTGGAGATCCAGGTCTGGACGACGCCGAACGCGGCGGTCACGGCGGCGACGGCGACCATGCCCGCGGCCAGCCAGACGAGCAGCCGGACGTCGCGGTGCGGCAGCGCGTCGTCGATGACGGCGCGCAGCAGGAAGGGCGAGGCCATCCCGACGACGGACGACGCCACGATCACGGCGATGACGACGACGAGGGAGGAGCGGTGGGGGGCGAACAGGCGCGCGATCCGGCGCAGCGAGACCTGCTTGGCCTGCTCGCGGTCGCGGGCGCGCTGCTCGCGGCTGATCTCGGGAGGGCGGGGCAAGGGGCGCCTCCTGGGCGGTGGTGGGGAGAAGGAGGTTACTGAGGCAACCTCATGATGAGGCTACAACACGGGTTCGCGCTAGAGTGTTCCCCGTGGAGCACGACGAGCCGGCCTCGGTGAGCGACCTGTTCTGGGCCGTCGCCCGGCGGATGCGCCGCGCCTCGCGGGAGTCGCTGGCGCCGTGGGAGGTCACCCCCTCCCAGCTGCGCGCGCTCGGCACCCTGATGCGCCACGGGCCGGTCCGGCCGGGCACGCTCGCCGGCCACCTGGGGATCGCCCCGCGCTCGGCCACCGAGGTCGTCGACGCGCTGGAGGAACGGGGCCTCGTGCGCCGCGAGACCGATCCCGACGACCGGCGCGCCACCCTCGTCGTCGTCACCGACCCCGGTCGCGACCTGGCCGCGGCCGTCCGCTCCGCCCGGGCCAGCGAGGCGGACCGGCTCTTCGCCGGGCTCGACGAGGCCGACCGCGCTGAGCTCGAGCGCCTGCTGCGGCTCCTGCTCGACCGGACCGGGCCCGCCGAGAGGACGCTCATGCCCGTGGATCCGGGCCCGCCGGGTTGATGAGCGTCTCCTCGGTGCGGGCGCGGGCCCGCCGGGCTCAGGACTGGCCGACCGGGGCGTCCACGTCCTGACCGGCCACCGGCGCCCGGTAGCGCCAGAACGCCGGGAACGCGAGCACCACCGCGATCATCCCGACGACGACGGCCACGCCCCCGATCGTCGTCGCCAGCCCCGTGCCCACCGCGTCGGCGGCCCAGCCGTGCCACAGGTCGGCCACCCGGGGACCGCCCGCGACGACCACCACGAACACCCCCTGCATGCGGCCACGCATCTCGTCGGTCGCGACCGTCTGCAGCATCGTCGAACGGAACACCGAGCTGACCAGGTCCGCCGCCCCGGCCGCTGCCAGCAGGAGGACGGCCAGCCACAGGATCGAGGTCAGCCCGGACAGCGCCACCCCGACGCCCCAGAGGCAGACCGCGATCGTCACCGCGACCCCCTGGCGGGCGATCCCGTGCAGCCGCCCCGAGAGCAGCCCGCCGAGCGCCGCCCCGCCCGCGATCGCGGCGGAGAGCAGGCCGTAGGCCGGGCCACCTCCGTAGGTCTCGACCGCGGCCTGCGGGAACACCGCGCGCGGCATGCCGAAGCCCATCGCCACGAGGTCGGCGAGGAAGCTGACGAGCAGGACCTTCGACATCGCGGCGTAGCGGAAGCCGTCGACCACCGACCGGAGCCCGGCGCTCTGCCGGATCGCGTGCACCACCCCGCGGAACCCGCCCTCGGCGTCGTCACCGACCGGCAGCCGGGGCAGCCGGTAGGCGGCCCAGATCGAGGCGAAGAGGCAGACGGTGTCGACGAAGTAGAGGACGCCGACGTCGATGAACGCCAGCGCGACCCCGCCGACCAGCGGACCGGCGAACGCGCCGAGCTGCTGGACGGTGAACCACAGCGTGTTCGCCGCGGGCAGCTGCTCGAGCGGGAGGATCCGCGGCAGGACGGCGGAGCGGGTCGGCTGGTTGACGGCCAGGCAGGCGGTCTGCACCGCGAAGATCACCAGCACCGTCCACGGCCCGCCGATGTGCGTCACCGCGGTGATCCCGAGCAGTGCCGAGGTCACCGCGATCCCGATCCCGGAGACCACCAGCAGCATCCGACGGTCGACGGCGTCGGCGATCGCGCCGCCCCAGAGCCCGAACACGATCAGCGGGACCAGCCCGAACAGCCCGGTCAGGCCCACCCACGCCGACGACCCGGTGAGTGCGAAGAGCTGGAACGGCACCGCGACGACGGTCAGCTGTGCCCCGACCACCGTGACCACCCCGGCGGTCCAGAGCCGCCGGAAAGACGGGGTGCGCAGGGGCGTGGTGTCGGCGAAGAGGCCTCGTCGTCGCGGGGTCGGCTCCCCGTCGCCGGGTTCGCCCCCTGATCGTTCGCTCACCCAAGGATCGTAGGCACGGCCCCGGCGTCACCTCAGCGTGAGCCCGGCCTCGCACCGGTGATCAGGGAGCGAGCCGCTCCAGCACCCAGGCGCCGGTCCGGGGCTCGAACCGGAAGCGCAGCCGGTCGTGCAGGCGCGAGGTGCGGCCCTGCCAGAACTCGACGTGCGTGGGCCGGACGCGCCAGCCACCCCAGTGCGGCGGGGCCGGGATCTCCTCGTCGTCGGCGAAGCGGGCCTCGGTCGCGGCGTAGAGGTCGTCGAGGGCGGCGCGGTCCCGCACCGTCGCGGACTGCGGCGACGCCCACGCCCCGAGCTGCGAGGTCCGGGGGCGGGTGCGCCAGTACTCGGCGGTCGCCTCCTTGCCGAGCAGCTCGACGGATCCGATGACGGTGGCCTGACGCTGCAGCGCGTACCAGGGGAACGTCAGCGACGCCTGCCGCGTCTGGCGCAGCTGGTGGGACTTCTCCGAGGTGTAGTTGGTGAAGAAGGTGACCCCGCGCTCGTCGACGTCCTTGGCCAGCACGGTGCGGGTGGTGACCCGGTGCTCGTCGTCGGAGGTCGCCAGCACCATCGCGTTGGGGTCGGCGAGCTCGGCCTCCCGGGCCTGCTCCAGCCACCCGAGCAGCTGCTCGTGCCAGGTCGGGGCGAGGTCGGCCGCGTCGAGCTCACCCGCCCGGTAGTCGACGCGCATACCGGGCAGATCGGCACCCGGGACCGTCGCTGAGTTCACCCGCTGTTCCCCTCCCGTCGACACCGGCTTCGGCGCGTCCGGCCACGGTAGGGACTGCGATCCGGAATCGGACACCCCGTGATCGAGGACACAGATCAGGGGCCGTGGCGTGACCTGGGCGACAGCAGCCGGGTGGGGGCCTTGGGAGGATGGGGCCCGTGACGACGAGCAGCGCTGAATCAGTGACGATCCCGGCCGACCTCCTCCCCGCCGACGGACGCTTCGGCTGCGGACCATCCAAGGTCCGCCCCGAGCAGCTGCGCGCCGTGGCCGACGCGGCCGACGTCATGGGCACCTCGCACCGCCAGAAGCCGGTGAAGTCCCTGGTCGGACGGGTGCGGGAGGGCCTCTCGCAGCTGTTCTCGCTGCCCGAGGGCTACGAGGTCGTCCTCGGCAACGGCGGCACCACGGCGTTCTGGGACGCCGCCGCGGTCGGTCTGATCCGCGAGCGCTCGCTGCACCTGACCTTCGGTGAGTTCTCCTCGAAGTTCGCCTCGGTCACGAAGGGCGCGCCCTTCCTCGCGGACCCGGTGGTCGTGTCCTCGGACCCGGGCAGCGCCCCGGAGCCGCGCTCCGACGACTCGGTCGACCTCATCGGCTGGGCCCACAACGAGACATCGACCGGGGTCGCGCTCCCGGTGGCCCGCCCGGCGGGCAGCGACGGGAGGCTGGTGGCGATCGATGCGACGTCGGGGGCCGGCGGGCTGCCGGTCGACGTCGCGCAGTCCGACGTCTACTACTTCGCCCCGCAGAAGTGCTTCGCCTCCGACGGCGGGCTGTGGATCGCGATCATGTCGCCGGCGGCGCTCGAGCGCGTCGACGAGATCGCCGCCACCGACCGCTGGATCCCGGAGTTCCTCTCGCTGCCGACGGCGATCGACAACTCGCGCAAGGACCAGACCTACAACACGCCCGCCGTCGCGACGCTGATCATGCTCGCCGACCAGATCGAGTGGATGAACGCCCAGGGCGGGCTGTCGTGGACGACGGCGCGCACCAAGGACTCGTCCGACCGGCTCTACGGCTGGGCCGAGAAGTCGCCCTACGCGACGCCGTTCGTGACCGAGCCCGCGCACCGCTCGCAGGTCGTCGGGACGATCGACTTCACCGACGACGTGGACGCCGCCGCGATCGCGAAGATCCTGCGTGCGCACGGCGTCGTGGACACCGAGCCCTACCGCAAGCTCGGCCGCAACCAGCTGCGGATCGGGATGTTCCCGGCGATCGACCCGGACGACGTCACCAAGCTCACGGAGTGCATCGACCACGTGGTCGGTGCGTTGTAGGCGATCTTCGGCCGGGTGAGCGGCAATCCCTCTCCAGGCAAGGATTTCTGCTCACCTGCCGTCAGAGCGCTCCCCGGTGGTGTCTCCCGACACCCGGCGCGCCTCCCCCGGACGGGGTGGGTGCTCGCCTAGCGTCGTCGTGCGAGTCGGTGCGCCCGGGACAGGGGCGCGCCGGCGAGCAGGCACGGGCAACGGGGAGGCCGACCATGCGCGAGCTCCGGGTGGTGGGCCTCGGCGAGGACACCTCGACGGTGATCCTCGAGGACCCGATCCGACACGAACGCTTCGTCGTCCCCTCCGACGAGCGGCTCCGGGCCGCCGCGCGCGGTGACGTGCGCCGGTTGGGGCAGATGGAGATCGAGACGACGAGCCCCCTGCGGCCGCGCGACATCCAGGCGCGCATCCGCGGCGGGGAGTCGGTCGCCGACGTGGCCGCCGGGGCGGGGGTTCCGGCGGCCCACGTCGAGCGGTTCGCCTACCCGGTGCTGCTCGAGCGCTCCCGGGTCGCCGAGATGGCCGGCCGGGGGCATCCCCTCGCCGAGGGCGGCACGCCCGACCCGCGCTCGCTGCTCGACATCCTCACCGCGACCTTCAGCGGGCGCGGCCAGGACCTCGCCGACGGCTCCTGGGACGCCTGGAAGGGCGAGGACGGCGGCTGGATCGTCGCGATGTCCTGGCAGACGGGCCACTCCGACCACCTCGCGCACTGGACGTTCACGCCGGGCAGCGGCGGCGGGCTCGTCGCGCCCCGGGACGAGCCGGCCCGCGACCTCATGGGCCTCGCGCCCGCCTCCGGACCGCGGCGCGCGGACGGCACCGCGGCGCGCGGGGCGGAGGTCGAGGACGCCGGGCCCGCCCCGGCGGGTGACGACGGCATCGAGCACGCCGAGCAGGCGGACGAGCACGAGGGCGCGCTGGCCGTGGGTGGCGGCGTCACGCCGTCGCGCGCCACCGGGAAGGCCCGCCCGTCCGGCTCCGGAGCACCGTCACGCGGACGCGGCTCGCGCGCCGTCCCGGACCAGCGCGGACCCGATCAGCGGGCCGCCGACCAGCGCCCGGCCGAGGCGCGCGGCACCGACCAGCGGGGCACCGAGCGCCGCTCCCGCGACGGCGGGCGGGGCAGCGGCTCCGCGCGGCACCGCGGCGGTGAGGGCACCCGCCCGGAGCCGTCCCGCCCCGAGCCCTCCCGCCCCGAGTCCCGCCCGGATCCCGGTCGTGACGACGGCGGTGGGGACGACCCGGAGCGCGGCCGGTCCCGGGCGCGCGGCCGCAACCACCCGATCGTCCCCTCGTGGGAGGACGTCCTGCTCGGGGTGCGCTCGCCGCGCTCGTAGGTGCGCTGACGCGCTCGTGAGCAGTAATTGACGCCCTGGCATCAATTACTGCTCACAGGCGCGAAGCGCACCTAGGCAGGAACCCCCCGCACCGCCACCACGAGCAGCGGCAGCACCGCCACCCCCATCCCCGCGAAGGCCCCCCACACCGCCCAGCGCCACGTCGGGACGCGGCGGTTGAGCCACAGGGCGGGGACCAGCCCGGCGGCCACGACGAGGTCGATGAGCAGCCCGACGAGCCCGAGCCCGGCGACCATCGGCAGCGCCAGAGTGAGGTTGACCAGGAGCACCAGGCCGGCGACGAGGGCCGTCAGCGTCAGGCCGGTCGCCCACGGGGTGGGCTCCCCGAAGACCGTGGACGCCCGCCCACGGCCACGGCGACCCCGCCGGGGCAGCGGGACCACCGGTACCCGCGTCACGGCGCTCACGGCCCGCAGGGGGACCCGGACGCCGGTCACGGGGTCGAGGTAGTCCACCGACTGCTTCAGCGCCACCGAGACGCGGGCGGCGAGGTGGCGGCCCGTGCGGCTCACCCGGACCGCCTCCGCCGACCGCGCGGTCACCCCGGAGCGCGCGACGGCGTCCGCGGCGCCCGCCCAGTCCTCCAGCAGCTCGGTCAGCTCCGCGGAGAGATCCGAACCGGGGGCGTAGGCACCCCACCCGACGACCGCCCCGTCGTCGACCCCGAGCGGCTGTCCGCCCACCAGCGCCCGTCCCCGCCGGGCGGCGACCTCCAGGACCGTCACGAGACCCCTGCCGGGCGGGCCGCGTGGAAGGCCACCGCCGCGGCGGTGGCGACGTTGAGCGAGTCGACACCGGCCGCCATCGGGATGCCCACCCGGTGGTCGGCGAGCGCGAGCGCCTCCACCGAGAGGCCGGGCCCCTCGGCGCCGAGCATCAGGGCCACCCGGTCGGTCCCGGCGAGGCTCTCCGGCGTCACGTCACCGGACGGGGTCAGGGCGCCCAGCACGAACCCCGCCCGGCGCAGAGCCGCGACCAGCGTGGGCCAGTCCGCGCCGCGGAACGGCACCCGCAGCACGTGGCCCATCGACACCCGGACGCTGCGCCGGTACAGCGGATCGGCGCAGCCGGGCGCGAGGAGCACCGCGTCGACGTCGAGCGCGGCCGCGTTGCGGAAGAGCGAGCCGAGGTTCTCGTGGTCGTTGACGGCCTCGGCGACCGCGACCCGGCGGGCACCGGCGAGGAGCCCGTCCAGGTCGGGGGCGTCGGCCCGGTCGGCGCTGGCGAGCACGCCGCGGTTGAGGTGGAAGCCCACGACGGAGGCCATGGTGTCGGCGTCGGTGACGAACGCGGGCACGTCGAGGCCCGCCAGCTCGGCCTCGAGCTCCGAGATCCGGCGCGACACGCCCAACAGGGCCCGCGGCGGGTACGGCGAATCCAGCAGCCGCCGCACCACCACCGTCCCCTCCGCCAGGACGAGGCCGCGCCCGCCCGGGCGGTCCGGTCGGCGGTCGGCGCGGGAGAGGTCGCGGAAGTCCTCGAGCCGGGCCAGATCCGGTGACCCGCCGTCGTCGGGAACCGGTCCCGCCAGCTCCACGATCCGCACCACGTCCCGCATCGTTCCAGATCCGATCTCCCAGCCCGGGGACCATCGGAGGGGGACGGTTCGGAGACGGCGGGTGTGCCGGGGCGCCCCGGGGGGCATGCCCTTCGCGCGGGTGTCGGCGGGGATCGTCGGCGCGACGTGGCCCGGCAAGATCGCACCCGGCACGGCTGGGCCCTGACGACACGGGCGCCGACTGCCAGGATGGGGAGACGACCCCGGGAAGAGGACGCGCAGCGGAGTCCGATCCGTCCGGGCGGGAGACGAGGCGCAGCGGAGCTCGACCGGACGGGCTGGTTCCGTCCGGCGGGCACGGGAGGCGAAGACGTGAGCGAGATGCGGGTGGTCGGCGTGCTGGCCGTCGACGACGCGGCACAACAACCGGCGTCGGAGACGAACCGGCACCCCGTGGTGCTCCTCCAGGAGACCGAGGGGAAGCGCTGCCTGCAGATCTGGATCGGCCTGGCCGAGGCCGAGGCGATCGCCCTCGAGCAGCAGGGCAGGCTCCCCGAACGACCGCTGACCCACGTGCTCATCGCTGACGTGGTGTCCGCGCTCGGTCGCACCCTCGAGCGGATCGAGATCACCGAGGTGCGGGGCGGCACGTTCTACGCCGACCTGGTGTTCGACCGGGGCCTGCGGGTGTCCGCCCGGCCCAGCGACTCGATCGCGATCGCGCTGCACGTCGACGTGCCGATCCACGCCACCGAGGCGGTGCTCGTCGAGGCGGGCGTGCTGGTCGACGACGACGAGCCGGGCGAGGAGGGCAGCTCTCCGGTGCCGGACGAGGAGGAGGTCGACCGGTTCCGCGCCTTCCTCGACAACGTGTCCCCGGAGGACTTCGGCCGGGGCGCCTGACGCCGGGCCCGCCCTCGTGTGCGACCACCGCGTCTGCACATGCGTCCAGCGGTCGAGCATGATCGACAAGCTCCGCTGAACGGACGCTATGACGAGGCGAACGGTCGTTTGCCCTGGTGTGTGACACACGGCTGTGTCACCGTGACTCTGGTCGTCAGGGGAAAGCGAGCGCGTCCCGGCTCTGCGGTGGTCCTGCCGCCGAGGTGCGGGTCGAGAGTGGGAGCCGGGCACTGATGGGGCCGATCGCCGTACCGACCAGCTCGGCACAGGTTCCCGACGATCCGTCGGAGACACAGCCGATCCGCGGCGCCATCGTCCTCGTCGGGAGCCCACCCTGTGCCCGCCGGCAGCCAGGAGGCGGGAACCGGCTCTGATGGGTCGGGTCGTCTCCCGCACGGTTCTCTCCGATCGCGAGCAGTACCGCACCAAGGTCCGTCGCTGCCTCGAGGCCCTGCGCCGCATGGTGGCCGAGGGGCGCTTCGCCGCGGACGAGCTGCGTACGGGCGTGGAGCTGGAGCTCGCCCTGGTCGACGCGGGGATGGAACCGGCGATGCTCAACCACGCCGTGCTCGACCGGTCCGCCTCCGAGCTGCTCACCACCGAGCTCGGGCGCTGGAACCTCGAGATCAACCTGCCGCCGCGCACGCTGCCCGGGATGGCGGCCTGTCGGCTCGAGGACGACGTCGTGTCCTCCATCGGCTGCGCCCGCCGCTCCGCCGCCGTCGTCGGGGCCACCCCGGTGACGATCGGCATCCTGCCGACCCTGGGCGCGGAGCACCTCGACTCCGACCAGCTCACCGACGACCCGCGCTACGATCTGCTGAACCGGCAGATGGTCGACGCCCGCGGCGAGCCGTTCCGGTTGGACATCACGGCGCCGCGCCGGGCCGGGTCGGGTGCGTGTGACGAGCGCCTCGTCCTCGACGTCGACTCGATCGCCCCCGAGGCCGCGTGCACCTCGCTGCAGCTGCACCTGCAGCTCACCCCGGAGACCTTCCCGGCGCACTGGAACGCCGCGCAGGCCGTCGCCGGCGTGCAGGTCGCCCTCGCCGCGAACTCGCCGTTCCTGCTCGGCCACCGGCTCTGGGCCGAGACCCGGGTGCCGCTGTTCGAGCAGGCGGTCGACGTCCGCCCCGTCGAGCTCCGCAACCAGGGGGTCCGCCCGCGGGTCTGGTTCGGCGACCGCTGGGCGTCCTCGGTGACCGACCTGTTCGAGGAGAACGTGCGCTACTTCCCGGCGCTGCTCCCCATGGTCGACGACGAGGACCCGGTCGACTCCCTCGACGAGGGCCACGCCCCGCAGCTGCACGAGCTGCGCCTGCACTCCGGCACCGTGTGGCGCTGGAACCGGCCGGTGTACGACGTGGCGGACGGGGTCGCGCACCTGCGGCTGGAGAACCGGGTGCTGCCCGCCGGACCGACCGCGATCGACGCGGTGGCCAACGCGATGTTCTTCTACGGGCTCGTCAAGGCGCTCGTCGACTCGGAGCACCCGCCGTGGCGCTCGATGACCTTCGACGCCGCGCACGACAACTTCGTCGCCGGGGCCCAGCACGGCATGGACGCCGAGCTGTTCTGGCCGGGCGTGGGGACGGTCGGCGTCGACCGGCTCGTGCTCGACCGGCTGCTCCCGCTCGCGCGTCAGGGTCTGCTGTCCTGGGACGTCGAGCCCTCGGTGGCCGAGCGCTACCTCGCCGTCATCGAGGCCCGGTGCCGCACCGGGTGCACGGGCGCGTCCTGGCAGACCCAGATGGTGGCCGCGCTGGAGAAGAACGGGTGCCCGCGCCCGGTCGCCATGCGCCGGATGCTGGAGCGGTACGTGACGCACATGAGCGCCAACATCCCGGTGCACGCCTGGCCGGTGATGTAGCGCTGCAGGCGCTCAGGCCTGGGCGAGCGGGCGCCGCGCGACCCGGCGGGCCTGGGCGGCCAGCAGCGCCGCGGCGATCACCACCGTGGCGGCGGTCGCCACGCCGCCGATCACGAGCGGCGCGCGCCCGCCGAGGACCTCGGCCAGCCAGCCCAGCACCGGGCCGCCCAGCGGGGTGCCGCCGAGCAGCACGAGCATGTAGATGCCCATGACGCGCCCGCGCATGGACTCGGTGACCCCGAGCTGGACCGCCGCGTTGGCCGCCGTCGTGAACACCAGCTGGCCCAGGCCGGTCGGGATCAGCAGCAGGGCGGTCAGGGCGTAGGTCGGCATGACGCCGGTGAACAGCTCGGCGATCCCGAAGAACAGGCCCGCGAGCAGCACCGTCCGCAGCCGGGGGCGCCCGACCCGGCGCGCGGCGACGAACGTGCCGGCCAGGCACCCCACCGCCAGCGCCGAGGTCAGCAGCCCGTAGGACTCCGCGCCGCGGCCGAACACGCTGCGCGCGGTGATCGCGAGCGTCATGAAGAAGTTGATGCCGAAGGTGGACACGAAGAACACCACGGTCAGCAGCACGATGAGGTCGGGGCGCTGCTGCACCTCGCGCAGGCCCTCGAGCACCGCGCCGAGCGCCCGCCCGGGCCGCTTCTCGTAGGCGAACATGTCGGCCGGGCGCATCAGGAGCAGGCCGGTCACGACGGCGACGAAGGTCGCGGCGTTGACCAGGAACACCCAGCCGGTGCCGATCGCCGCGATCATCAGACCGGCGACGGCGGGCCCGACGATGCGGGCGGTGTTGAACGTCATCGAGTTCAGCGCGACGGCGTTGGTGATCGCCGAGGGGCCGACCATCTCGCCGGCGAAGGACTGCCGCACCGGGGCGTCGACGGCGGAGAAGCAGCCGTTCAGGAAGCAGAGCACGTAGACGATCGACAGCGTCGCGGTGCCGGACACGTCGAGGATGCCGAGCGTGAGGGCGCAGAGCCCCATGCCGACCTGCAGGACGACGAGCAGCTTGCGCTTGTCGTAGCGGTCGGCGAACGCACCCCCGAACAGCGAGAGCAGCAGCGTGGGCCCGAACTGCAGGGCCGCGGCGACGCCGAGGGCGACCGGGCTGCCGCCGGAGAGGTTGAGGACCAGCCAGTCCTGGGCGACGCGCTGCATCCACGTGCCGACGAGCGAGACGACCTGGCCGGAGGCGAAGAGCCGGTAGTTGCGGATCCGCAGCGACGCGAACATCGTCGCGCCACCTGGCGTGGACGACTCCGGTTGCTCCGTTCCCGCCGTCACCGTTGCCTCACATGAACTGAGCTTACCTAACATTCCCGGACGTCGGCCGGGTTGAGCACGGGGTCACGCGCCGCTCCCGGCCCGACGTCCGGACGTTCTTCCTACTTGGTGTCCTCGAGCGCGAACCCGACCTTCAGCGTCACCTGGTAGTGGTGCACCTTGCCGTCCTCGACGTGGCCACGGATCTCGCTGACCTCGAACCACCCGATCTCGCGCAGCGTCTCGGAGGCGCGCTTGATGGCGCCCTGGATCGCGTCGTCGACACCCTTCTCGGACGTCCCGACGATCTCGGTCTTCGAGTAGATGTTGTCGGCCACTGGGAACTCCTTCGTCTCGGGGACCAGCCCGGTCGGGTTGCCCCGACCCGGCGCGGTGAACCGGTACCCGTTCTCCGCCGGACACCCACGTGGACGGTCGTCACGCCCCGCGCTCGTAGCGGGGTGAGCCGTCCGACGAGGAGGGACGGAGTACACCGAGATGGAGCAGTGCCGCGTCCAGGGCGATCTCGAGCGGAGCGACGTCGCGGGCCAGCCGCGCGAGCATCAGACCGCCCTGCAGGGCTGCGAGCAGCGCCCCGGCGAGCACCACGGTGTCGCCGGCGGCGGTGACCGCCCCCGCCCGACGGCCCCGGGCCACGAGGCCGGCCAGGGCGTCACGCCAGCGCGCGAAGGCCGCGGCCTGGTGCTCGCGCAGGACCGGGTCGTCGTCGACCTGGCCGCTCAGCACCCCGAGGGGACAGCTCAGCGGGCCGTCGCCGCCGCGGTGCAGGACGAGGAGGTCGTCCGCCCAGGCGGCGACGTCGCCGTCGGCATCCGGAGCGAGCCGGGGCTGGGCGGCGAGCACCCGGGCCAACTGGTGGTCGATGACGGCGAGGACGAGACCCCGCTTGTCCCCGAAGTGGTGGTAGAGCTGCGACTTCCCCGTACCGGTGGCGGACAGGACGTCACTCACCCCGGTGGCGGCGATCCCGCGCGCCTGCATGAGCTCGGCCGCGGCCTCGACCATCTGGTCCCGGGTCCGGCGGCCACGCGCCGTCGGCGGTCGACCGTCCTGGGGAACGTCCTCGGCTGCCACCCCCAAATTGTACCGATAGGTACATTCTCCGCTAGGGTCCCGGCATGACGACGGTGGGGCGCGCCGGTGCGGGCGAGGCCGGGGACACCGCTGCCGAGCCCGCCGCGGTCGTCGTCGACCCCGTGGTGGACCCCGGCGAGGACGGGGCCGTGGTCGAGGAGCCCGAGGCCGGAGGAACCGGGAGCGGCGAGCCGGCGTCGTCGGAACGGGTCGCCCCCGAGCCCGAGTACGGCTTCCCCCGGGCGCTGTGGCGCGGCCTCGCCCGCATCCCGGTGCCGCCGCCCGCCGACCCGAGGACGTGGCGCAGCCCGCTGCGCGGGACGTGGCTGACCTCGGTGTTCGGCGCGGTGCTCCTCGTCGGGCTCCCGATCGTCATCCTCACCGGGCTGCTGTCCTTCATCGCCTACGGGCCGCAGTTCGGCCAGGCGCTCCCGGCCGACGTCGGGTACCTGCACCTGCCGTTCTTCGACTGGCCGTCGAACCCGTCGTGGCTCTACCGGCTCACCCAGGGCAGCCACGTGGTCGGCGGGATGATCCTCGCGCCGGTGGTGCTGGCCAAGCTGTGGTCGGTCGTGCCCAAGCTGTTCGCCTGGCCACCCGTGCGGAGCGCCGCCCAGCTGCTCGAGCGCCTCTCGCTGCTCGCGCTGGTCGGCGGGATCCTCTTCGAGTTCATCACCGGCCTGATGAACTCGCAGTACGACTACGGGTGGGGCTTCAGCTTCTACACCGCGCACTACTACGGGGCCTGGGTCTTCATCGGCGGCTTCGTGACCCACGTGGCGGTCAAGCTCCCGACGATGCTGCGCGCGCTGCGCGCCGGGCCCGGCGGCACCGGGGCTCTCGGACGGTGGCTGCACGACTCCCCCGCCGAGACCGAGCCCGAACCGATGGACCACACCGGGCTCGCGGCGCTGGCGCCGAACAAGCCGTCGCTGTCCCGGCGCGGACTGCTCGGCATGATCGGGGGCGGCAGCCTGCTGGTCGGCCTCCTGAGCGTCGGCCAGACCTGGGACGCGCTGCGGCCGCTGGCGCTGCTCTCGCCGCGCGGCCAGTCCTACGGGAACGGTCCCAACGACTTCCAGATCAACCGCACGCTCGCCGGCTCCGGGATCAACCCGACGGCGCTCGACGACGGGTGGCGGCTGCGGCTGACCGGCGGGTCGAGCGAGGTGTCGCTGTCCCGCCGCGCACTGTTGGACATGGCCCAGCACACCGCGACGCTGCCGATCGCGTGCGTCGAGGGCTGGTCGGTGACGCGGACCTGGACCGGGGTGCGGCTGCGCGACCTCGCGGCGCTGGCCGGGGTGCCGAACCCGGACACCGCGTTCGTCCAGTCGATCGAGACGTCCGGGGCCTACGCCCGCGCGACCCTGCAGTCCAACCAGGTCCTGAACCCCGACGCACTGCTGGCGCTGAAGGTCGGGAACCCGGGTGAGGAGACGGTCGACCTCGCCCCGAACCACGGCTACCCGGCGCGGATCATCGTCCCGGCGCTCCCGGGGGTCCACAACACCAAGTGGGTCGCGGCCGTCGACTTCAGGCCGGCGTGATGCGGGCGACCCTGCGCTTCTGGCGCCACCTCTACGGCGAGAACCCGCTGCACCTGCTGGCGATGGTGGGCTGCTTCGCCCTCGTCGGGTACGCCGTCACGTTCGTCTTCCCCGGTCCGAGCGCGCTCGCCCTGGGGATCTGGTTCGCGGGCGCCGTGATCGGGCACGATCTGATCCTCTACCCGCTCTACGCCTTCGCCGATCAGCCGCTGGTGGTCCTCCGGTGGGCGCGACGACGGGTGCTGCCCCGTCGGCCGGCGCTGGTGCCGGCGATCAACCACGTGCGGGCGCCGGTGCTCGGCGCGGCGGTGCTGGGACTGATCTACTTCCCGACCATCAGCCAGCGGGGCGACGCGGCCTTCACGTTCGCCTCGGGCCACTCGATGGTCGGCGAGTACGCGAACTGGCTGCTGATCACCGGGGTGCTGTTCCTCGGGAGCGCGGTGATCTACGCGATCCGGCTCGGGGTGGCCCTCCGGCGCCCGCGGCCCCCGGTCACCGCGCCCGAGGAGCCCGACGAGGTCACCGAGGCCCGGAGCGGGGCCACGTAGGTGCGCTGACGCGCATGTGAGCACTAATTGACGCCGGGGCGTCAATTAGTGCTCACGAGCCGCAGGCACCTACGCCTGCGCCAGCTCCCGCTCCGGCAGCGCCGCCTCCATCTCGCGGACCAGCGGCAGCACCTGCTCGCCGAACTGCTCGATGTCCTCCTTGACGTGCAGGAAGCAGAGCAGGGACAGGTCGACGCCGAGCTTCTTGTACTCGATCAGCCGCTCGGCGATCTGCTCGGGCGTGCCGATCAGGCCGGTCCGGAAGCCGTCGTTGTACTGGACCAGGTCGGCCCAGGACGACTCCGCCCACATGCCCTTGCCGTCGGGGGACGAGGCGCCGCCCTGCTGCACGGCCTGGCGGAAGCCCTCGACCTGCTCCACGTTCGCCTTGTCGACGATCTCCTGCAGCACGCCCCGGGCCTCCTTCTCGGAGTCCCGGATGATCATGAAGCCGTTGAGGCCGAAGTTCACCGAGCGGTTGTTCTCCTTGGCCGAGGCGTTGACGTCGTTCAGCTGCTCGATGACGCCGTCGTAGTCCTTGCCGTTGGAGAAGTAGAAGTCCGACACCCGGCCGGCCATCTGGCGCGCGGCCGTCGAGTTGCCGCCCTGGAAGATCTCCGGGTGCGGGCGCTCGGGGGTGTTCAGCGGCTTGGGCTTCAGCGAGTAGTCGTGGAAGCGGTAGAAGTCGCCGAGGAACGTGAAGTCGTCCTCTTCCCAGATGCCCTTGAGGCAGCGGATGAACTCCTCGGTGCGCCGGTAGCGCTCGTCGTGCTCGAGCCACGGCTCACCGAAGGCCTGGAACTCGCCCTTGAACCAGCCGGACACCACGTTCGTCGCGAACCGGCCGTTGGTCAGGTGGTCCGCCGTGGCCCCGAAGTTCGCGAAGACGCCCGGGTGCCACATGCCCGGGTGCACCGCGGCCATGACCTTGAGGCGCTCGGTCGCCATCATGATCGCGAGCGAGAGCGACGTGGACTCGTGCTGGTACTCCGCCGAGTAGCTCGCCATGTAGCGGACCTGGGAGAGCGCGTACTCGAAGCCGTTGTTCTCGGCCGCGATCGCGGTGTCGCGGTTGTACTCCCAGCTCCAGTCGGTGCGCTGCTCGATGCTGCTGGTCACCAGGCCGCCGGAGACGTTCGGGACCCAGTAGGCGAACTTCAGGGGGTCTGACGGGGTGCCGACGGACACGGGGGCCTCCTCGAGGCATGCGGTGGACGGCCCCGGAAGCGGTCCCGGGGCTCAGAGGGATCGAGTGATCGTGGGCGTGGGTCTAGAGCCGACACGCCTGGGTCGCGAGGAGGCCGAAATCGACGTGCCTGCGGCGCGTCAGCGGCACTCCTGCGTCACCCATCGGGCACAACCGTTCCGGCCGTTCACCACCCTGTCAACCGGAGGCCCACCCGGGAGCGACCCCGCTCACACCGGGGTTTCGATCAGCCGCCGAACGCCGCCCGCAGCGGCCCGACCGCGAAGTAGGCGACGAACGCGGCCGCCACGACCCACATCAGCGGGTGGATGGTGCGCGCCCGCCCGGTCGCCGCGTGCAGCACCACCCAGGTCACGAAGCCCGCCCCGATACCGTTGGCGATCGAGTACGTGAACGGCATGACGACGATCGTGAGGAACACCGGCAGCGCGGTCGCGAAGTCGTCCCACGCGATCTCCCGGACGCCGCCCATCATCAGGGCACCCACGACGACGAGGGCCGGCGCCGCCGCCTCGACGGGCACGATCTCGTAGAGCGGCGTGAAGAACATCGCGGCGAGGAAGAGCAGGCCGGTGACGACGTTGGCGAGCCCGGTGCGCGCGCCCGACGCGATGCCCGAGGCCGACTCCACGAAGACCGTGTTCGAGCTCGACGAGGCCGCACCGCCCGCCACGGCGCCGACGCCCTCCACCACCAGCGCCCGCCCGATCCCCGGCAGCTGCCCCTGCTCGTCGAGCAGATCGGCCTGCCGACCGAGCCCGGTCATCGTGCCCATCGCATCGAAGAAGTTCGCCAGGACCAGGGTGAACACGAGCAGCGTCACCGCGATCGCCGGGAGCCGGGTGAACGCCCCGAAGGACACGTCGCCGACGAGCGAGAGGTCCGGCAGGGACACGATCGACGACGGCAGGCCCGGGTAGCCGAGGTTCCAGCCGTGCGGGTTCGTGCCGTTCGAGGGCCCGGCGTGCACGATCGCCTCGACGACGATCGCGATCACCGTCGTGGCGACGACCCCGATGAGGATCCCGGCCCGGGTGCCCCGCGCGACCAGCACGCCGGTGATCAGCAGCCCGGCGCAGAACACCGCGGTCGGCCAGCTGGCGATCGAGCCGTCGATCCCGAGCCCGACCGGCACCGTCGTGTTCGCGGCGTCCGGGATGCGGCGGACGAACCCGGCGTCGACGAGCCCGATCAGCGCGATGAACGCCCCGATCCCCGCCGAGATCGCGATCTTGAGCGGGTTCGGGATGGCCGCGAACACCGCGGTGCGGAACCCGGTGAGGCCGAGGATCACGATGATCACGCCCTCGACGACGACGAGGCCCATCGCCTCGGGCCACGTCATCTGCGGGGCGATCGTCACCGCGACCAGGGTGTTGATCCCCAGCCCGGTGGCCAGCGCGAACGGGAAGTTCGCGACCAGCCCGAACAGGATCGTCATCACCCCGGCCACGAGCGCGGTCACCGCGGCGACCTGGGGCACCGCGAGCGTCGCGCCGAGCACGTCGCGCTTCGCGCCCGCCGACGTCGGATCGACGCTGCCGAGGATCAGGGGGTTGAGGACGACGATGTACGCCATCGTCACGAAGGTGACGATCCCGCCGCGCACCTCGCCGCCGACGGTCGCACCGCGCTCGTACGTTCGGAACAGTCGCCGGAGCACGGCGCGGAGAGTAGGGACACCGCGTGCGCGGTGCCAGGCGAACAGCCCCGCCGTGGTGACGCCGTTAGGGTCGCGTCGTGTCGTCCCCCGATCCCGACGACGGGTGGCAGCCGCCCCCGCTGCCCCGTCGGCTGACCGACCCGGTGCCCGTGGTGCTGCTCGGGTCGGCGGTGTGGCTCGTCGCCTTCGTGGTGCTCGGGGTGCTGGCGCTCAGCGGTGCCCGGCCGGCCGACGCCTGGCTGTGGGCGTGCGCGGTCGGGGTCGGGCTCGGCGCGCTCGGGCTCGGTGTCCTCGCCCTGCAGCGCCGCGCGGGCGCCCGCGGTTCACGGGGCGCCCAGAAACTCTGAGGTCGGTCAGGACGGGCCGAGGGCCCAGGCGGCGAGCAGCCCCCGCACCGGGTCGTCGGTGTGCACGACGGCGCCGTCCACCCACACCCCGGGGAAGACCTCGCGCGGCGGGCCGGTGCGGTCGTCGTCGGCCACCGCGACCCGCAGGCGTTCGTGGAGCACGACCCCGCCCGCGGGCAGCGCCCGTCCCACGGCCGCGGCCCACGCCGTCGCGACGGGCAGGTCGGTCCACGCGGTCCCGACGCCGGGCGAGCGGATCTCGCCGTGGTGGTCGGCGGCGGCGGTGGGCAGGTCGAGCAGGTCGGCGAGGGTCGGCGCGCCGCCCGGCGCCACCGGGACCACGCCGTCCGGGTCCAGCGCCGCGAGCAGCCACGGCCGGTCGAGGACGGTCGGCGCGGCGCCGGTGTCCGGGTCCGCGTCGACCACCCGCCCCGCGGCGGTGCGCACCTGCGCGGGCGGCTCGACGTCGGCGACGGCCAGCCGCCGGGCGTCGGCGGCCTCGGCGAGCGCGGTGTGCGCGGCGAGCACGCCCCCGGCCGGGACCGGCCGCGCGGGGTCCGCGAGCCGCGCGAGCAGGTCGGTCGCGTCGTCCGCGCCGTCGATCCGCAGCTCGGTCCGGACGCCCACGGCCGCGAGGAACCCGGCGTCGAGGGACGCGGTGCCGGGCACCGGGTCGTAGAGCGCGGCGAGCGCGGCGTCCCGCCCGGGATCGTCGCCGGCGGACTTGCCGGCGCCGGGGGCCTCGTCGGGCAGGCGCCAGTGCCCCGGCGGGTGCCCGGCGAGCCGGCCGTGTCGCGCGAGCCACCACGACGTGTACGGCACCGGCTCCCCCGGCAGCGCCACCAGCGCGGAGCGCACCGAGCGGTCGGAGGCCAGCAGCGACCACGCGGCGTCCCACCGGTCGTCGGCGACGAGGTCGAGGTCGCGGACGGCGACCATCGCGCCCGGAGGGCCCGCCGGCAGCTCCTCACCGGGGCCGTCCCAGCCGGCGGCCGGGTCGACCTCCTCGGCCCACCACGTCTCCTCGTCGTCGAGGTCGTGGTCCGGACCGGCCGGGGCGTCGTCGCGGACGACGCCGAACCCGTCCAGCACCCCGGCCGCGAGCAGCGCGGCGCGCCCGTGCTCGGCGACCGCGGCCTCGGCGAGCACCCCGATGGGCGAGTCGTCCCCGAGCACGCCGCGCAGGTCCCCGTCGGGCAGCACCAGTTCGTCGGCCCGCCGGTGGGAGCCCTCGACGTCGGGCAGGGCCAGCGCTCCCCACGCCGTGTCCGCCGCACCCTCACCGGCGTCGGCGAGCAGGCGCAGCACGACCCGGGCGAGGCCGTCGACGTCCAGCCCGACGTCGGCGTCGTCGACCGAGCGCGCCACCGCCTTGCGCAGCTCCGGCTCGGCGAGCAGGGATCCGGCGTCGGCCCGACGGGCGCCCAACGACTCCAGCAGCGGGTGGACGGCCGCCGGGTCGACCAGGCGCAGCCCCGGCAGGCCGTCCCCGGCGAGCGCCGCCGCGAGGCCGTCCGCGAGGTCGTCCCCGGGCAGCAGGGTGCCGCGCGCGCCGGGGACCAGTCGGCCGTCGACCAGCGGGACCGGCAGCGCCGCGAGCTCCTCGCGCGCGGCGGCAACCACGGGCGTGGCGGCCAGCGCGTCGTAGAGGGCGTGCCACCACGACGGCGGGCGGCGCAGCCCCGCGAGCCGCTCGGCGAGATCGGCCGGTCCGAGCCGGGTGACGCCGAGGGGCGCGAGGGCCCGGAGGTCGGCCGACCCGCCGACGACCGCGCTCACGAGGTCGCCGATCGCGCCGGTCAGCGCCGCGACCAGCCGATCGGCCGGCTCGGCGCCGGTGTCGACGACGACCGCCCGCGCCGGGGCGAGGTCCGGCCCCTCGGCGGCGGGCAGCCACGGCTCGCGGCGCAGCGACTCGACGACCCCGTCGCGCAGCACGGCGTCGACCCCCGAGGCGGGCAGCGCCGCGGCCGGCACGAGCGCGGTGCGCCGTTCCGGGGGTAGCGCGGCGACCAGCGCCGGGTAGGCCGCCGCGGCCGCGCCCAGCACGTGGGTGGTGACCGGCCCGGCGCGGACCCGGCGGCGGTCCGGGTCCAGCGGGACGGTGACGACGAGCCGCGCGGGCAGCGTCGTCGTCTCGGCCGTCGGGGTGGGGGCGTGCAGGACGTCGGTGCCGGCCGGGTCGTCGGCCACCGCCCAGAGGCCCTCCCACCGGGTGCGGTCGCGGTCCTCGACGGCGAGGTCGGCGTCGTCGACGAGCGCGATGGGCAGCTCGCCGGCCACCGGCAGCGTCGTCCACGCGGTCGCCGCGGCACCCGGTCCGTGGATGGTGACGCGACGGATGCCGGCCTCGTCGGGTTCGGTGGACTCCCGGCGCACGACCTCGCCGCCCGCCTCGACGCCGGCCAGCCACGGCAGCGCGAGGAGCAGGTCGGGGGCGTCGTCGACCGCCCGCGCGAGCAGCGCGGCGCCGTCGGACCCGGCGAGCGCGACGCGGACCTCGGTGTCGGCGCCGTCCGGCAGGTCCTCGGCGAGGTCGGCGGGGTCCGCGGGCCACACCAGGCGCAGCGCCGGGACGTCGCCGTCGCGGGCCTCGAGCTCCGCCGCGAGCGGGCCGCCGCGCTCCGCGACCGCATCGCGGGTCCGGGCCCGCGAGAAGGCCACACCGCGCAGCGTGCCCTCCGCACCCCGGGTGACGACCCGCGGCGCGTCACCCAGGGCGAGCACCGCGGCGAAGCCCACCCCGAAGCGCCCGACGGTGCCGCCGTCGCGCTTGGCGGAGGCGCGCAGCGACGCGAGCGCGGCGACCCCGTCGGCGTCGAGCGGTGCGCCGGCGTTGCCGACCCGGAGCTCGGGCGCGCCGTCGGCGGACGTCACCAGCCGGACGAGCAGCGTCGTGGGGGTCCCGCGACGCGCGGCCGCGTCGGCGGCGTTCTGGGCCAGCTCGACGAGCCAACGGTCGCGGTAGCCGCCGCGACTCAGGTCCTCCTCGGCGTTCGCGTCCTCGCGGAAGCGCGCGGGCGAGGCCGACCAGGCGTCCAGGACGGCGCCGCGGAGGGCGGCGGTGCGGAACGGGTCGGTGGCGATGATCGGCTCCGCTGAGATCTCGCCACCGCGCGGATCAGGCGCCGTCGGCGTCCGACGTCGCCGCGACCGGCTCCGGGGTCTCCATGTCCACGCCGTCGTCGTAGACCAGCTCGGAGACCATGACGACCGATCCGGTGTCGATCTGCAGCTCGGAGTGACCGCCGCAGCCGTGCTCGGCGTGCACCACGTGCCCGTCGGCCGGGACGTTGCCGTTGCCGCAGACACCGAACGCGCCGCGCATCGAGCCGGCGAGCGCGAGGTAGAAGCCGCAGGTGCCGCAGTGCGCGGACGCGGCGCGCGCCATCTCGGCGGCCGGGCCGAAGTCGCCGCCGGACCAGCGCGCGGCGGCGTCGAGCCGGCCCTCCGGGCTCATCACCCGCGGGCGGCCGAAGCCCAGCTCGTCGGCGACCGCGCGGACCTGCTCGGCGTCCTCCTCCGACTCGCCGGCCGGGTCGACGTCGTCGTCCAGGCTCGCGTGGGCCGGGACCAGACGGTCGTCGTCGTGGTCGACGGGCAGCAGGTCGCCGGGCGAGAGGTCCTCGGCGCGCACCCGCTCGTTCCACGGCACCCACACCGGCGCGACGACGGCGCCGCCGCCGGGCAGCAGCGCGACCTCGCCGACCGTGACCGGGGCCTCCGGGTCGTCCGGGGCCATGACGGTGACCGCCCAGGTCCAGCCGCGGTAGCCGGGCTTGTCGGCGACGAGGTAGTGGGTCGCCGCCGAGACCGGCGCGTCGTCCGTGGCGTCCTCGGCGTGCACCCCGACGGCGTCGCCGACCTGCTCGGCCTCGCCGTCGGCCGCCTCGACCGCGGCGGCGCGCGCGAGGTCGACGGCGGCGGCCAGGCGCGGGGGGACCGGGCGCTCGGCCGGGTCGTCACGCTGGTCAGGACCGGTGGTGGTCTCGGCGAGGTCGTGCACGTCGTCGATTGTGCCGGACGAGGAGGACCTGTCCCGGGCGCGGGCGCGCAGGGGTCGATGGGGCGCGCCGAGCGGTGACGTCCCGCCCACCTCTCCCGTGGGAACCTTCGCCGCGTGCGGGCGAGGGAGCGGCGGCAGGCGACCGTGCTGCTGACGGTGCTGCTGGTGTCGGCCTGCTCGTGGTCACCCTCCGCGAGCCCGGCACCCCCGACGGACGCGCTGGCGGACCCACCGCCCGGCGTCGCCCGGCTGCACGTCCAGGTGCTCGGGACCGTCCCCCACGACCCCGCCGCCTACACCGAGGGCTTCGAGCTCTCGGCCGACGGGCGCACGCTCTGGGAGGGCACCGGGGAGACCGGGGCGTCCCAGCTGCGCGCGACCGACCCCGCCACCGGCGCCGTCCGGCGGGCGGTCGACCTGCCGTCGTCCCAGTTCGGCGAGGGGATCACGATCCTTCCTGACAGGATCTGGCAGCTGACCTGGCAGGACCACGTCGTGTACGAGCGCGACCCGGTGACGCTCGCCGTGCGCCGCACGCTCCCGGACGACCGCGAGGGCTGGGGCATGTGCCACACGCCCTCGTCAGACGTGATCACCAGCGACGGCGGCGCCGACCTCGTCGTCCGGGACCCGACGACGTTCGCGGCCCGCCGGACCGTCCCGGTGACGCTCGGGGGCGCGCCGCTGGACCAGCTCAACGAGCTCGACTGCACGGACGGGCGGACGGTCTGGGCGAACGTCTGGCGCACCGACGACATCGTCGGGATCGACCTCGCGAGCGGGCACGTGACCGCGGTCGTCGACGCGGCGGGACTCCGGCCGGCCTCGACGACGAGCGACCCGGACGCCGTGCTCAACGGCATCGCCGCGATCCCGGGCGCGCCCGGCCAGTACCTGATCACCGGCAAGCGGTGGCCGACGACGTTCCGCGTGAGGTGGGGTTAGGCCCGCTCCGCCAGCAGCTCCAGCACGTGCCGGTAGGTCTGCCCCGTCGCCCGGGACATCCCCATCTCGCAGGTGCGGTTGCAGCTCGCGTACTGCTCCGTCGGGTGGGCCGCCACGTCCGCGGCCTCCTCGCGGGTGGCCCCGTCGGTCAGCTCCGGGTGCAGCATCCCGCGGTCGCCGGCGAATCCGCAGCAGGCCCACGCCGTCGGGACGACCACCTGGTCCGCGACCGCCTCGGCGAGCGTGCGCAGGTCGTCACCGATGCCGAGGTGGGTGGTCGAGCAGGTGGGGTGCAGCGTCAGCGACGCGACCTTCGACGCGACCGACACCGACGGCAGGATCTCCCGGACGGTGAACGCGACCGCGTCCTCGATCCGCAGGCCCGCGACCCGGGGATCGTCGGGCAGCACGTGGGAGAGCCCCTCGAGCCCGTGGGTGCACGACGAGGCGTCGACGACGACCGGCAGCGCCCCGCGCTGCGTCGAGGTCCACAGTGCGTCGAGGACGCGCCGGGCCATCGCGGCGCTGCCCTCGGTGAACCCCTTGGACTCCCACGGCGTGCCGCAGCAGAGCCCCTCGATCCCCTCGGGCACCGCGACCGCGATCCCGGCGCGCTCCGCCAGTCGCAGGAACGCGTGCCCCGAGCCCGAGCCCGAGGCGGGCGCGAACACCTGGTGCAGGCAGGTCGGGAAGAACACCACGGACGGGTCCGGCGGGTAGACCGCTGCCGGCCGAGTGTCGCCGCCGCCCGGCACGTCGCGGGCGTAGAGCGGCACGAGGTCGGCGGGCAGCACCCGCCGGGCCGCCGCCGACGCCGCCGCGGCCAGACCGGGCACCGTCCGCGCCGCCCGCAGCGCCACGCGCGCCGTCCCCGACACCCCGCCCCAGTGCTCCGCGACCGCCTTCCCGGCCTGCTGCGCCCGCTCGGAATGGCGCTCCGCCCGCAGCCGCTTCATGAGGTCGCCGGTGTTGATCCGGACCGGGCACGCGGTCGCGCACATGCCGTCGGCGGCGCAGGTGTCGACGGCGTCGTAGGCGTAGTCGGCGGCGATCGCCTCCGCCACGGCCGGGTCCTTCGCCGCGGCCCGGCGCAGGACGATGCGCTGGCGCGGCGTCGTCGTGACGTGCCGCGAGGGGCAGACCGGCTCGCAGTAGCCGCACTCCACGCAGGCGTCGACCTCGGGATCCACGGTCGGCACGGTCTTGAGGTCGGTCAGGTGCGCGTCGGGCCGGTCGGACAGGATGATCCCGGGGTTGAGCAGCCCCGTCGGGTCGGCGAGTGCCTTGAGCTCGCCCATCACGTCGTAGAGCTCGTCGCCGTACTGCCGGCGCACGAACGGCGTCATGATCCGGCCGGTGCCGTGCTCGGCCTTGAGCGTCCCGTCCTGGCCGAGCACCAGGTCGACCATGTCGTCGGTGAAGCGCCGGTAGCGCTCCAACGCGGTGTCGTCGTCGAAGCGCTCGTTGACCAGGAAGTGGACGTTGCCGTCCTTGGCGTGGCCGAAGATCACCGAGCCCTCGTAGCCGTGCCGGTCGAACAGCTCGGTCAGCCCGTCGCAGGTCGACGGCAGCGTCGTGACCGGCACCGAGACGTCCTCGAGCAGCGCGGTCGTCCCGGACGGCCGCGCGGCGGCGACCGCGGTGTAGAGCCCGGAGCGCAGCGCCCACAGCGACGCGCGGGCCGTGGGCTCGCGGGTGAGGCCGGCGTCACGGGTGAGCGGGAGCCCGGCGAGCACCGGCTCCGCCCCGGCCTGGACGTGGTCGAGCTCCTCGGCGGTCGCGGTCTGGAACTCGACGAGCAGCCCCGCGTGGCCGTCGACCTCGACCGAGCGCACCGACTCCGGCGCCCGCGGATCGGACTGCGCGACGACGAGGGCCCGCGCGTCCAGCAGCTCGAGGGTCTTCGCGCCCGCCTCGAGCAGCCCCGGCAGCACGTCGGTGGCGTCGGCGGTGCCGGAGAACAGCAGCATCGCCGTCGCGGCGTGCGGGAGGATCGGCAGCGTGGAGAAGGTCGCCTCCGCGACGAACCCGAGCGTCCCCTCGGACCCCACGAGCAGGTGCGTGAGCAGGTCGATCGGGCGCGTGTGGTCGAGGAAGGCGTTCAGCCCGTAGCCCATGGTGTTCTTCATCGAGAACAGGTGCCGCAGGCGCTCGACCGATCCCGGGTTGCCGCGGACGCGCTCGCGGAGCCGGTCGAGTCCCTCGTACAGCGCGGGCTCGCGATGGCGCAGCTCGTCGTCGGCGTCGGGCCGGGCGGAGTCGATGACGGTGCCGGAGGCCAGCACGAACGTCATCGAGCGCAGCGTCGCGTAGGTGTTGAACTCCGTGCCGCAGGCCATGCCCGAGGAGTTGTTGGCGACGACGCCGCCGATCGTGCAGGCCTTCGACGACGCCGGGTCGGGCCCGATCTTGCGGCCGTACGGCGCGAGGCGGGCGTTCACCTCGGCGACCGTGAGTCCCGGCTGGACCCGCACCGCGCGGCCGTCGTCGAGGACCTCGCACGAGCGGAAGTGCCGGCGGGTGTCGACCAGGACCCCGTCGGTGACGCCCTGCCCGGACAGCGACGTCCCACCGGAGCGGAAGGTCAGCGCGAGCCCGTCCCGGACGCCGAGCCGCAGCAGGTTCGCGACCTCCCGGGCGTCGGCGGGCAGGACGACGGCCTGCGGCTGCAGCAGGTAGTGCGAGGCGTCGTTGGCGTGCGCGGCCAGGTCGATCGGGCGGTCGCGCACGCGGTCCGGGTCGGCGACGGCACCGCGCAGCGCGGCGACGAGGTCGGGGGCGGGGCCGCCGCTCGGGGACGCCTCGGGGGTGGTGGGGCGGGGCGTGGTGGCCGTCACCGCACCAGTCTGACCCCGCCGCGCCGCCCGCACGAGGCGACGACGGCCGGCCGTCGCGTCCCCGGCATTCCGCCTGTACCGGACGCCCACGCCGAAAGAGGCATGATCCCCTCGTGCGTGTCACTCCTCCGGTCGTGTCGCTCGCCCTGTCGCTCGTCGTGCTGACCGCGTGCGGGGCGGCCTCCACCGCACCGTCGCCCGCGGCGCCCGGCACGCCGTCGTCGGCCTCGCCCTCGACGTCGGGCACGCCCGGCGCGGGCGCCCCCGCACTGCGCGTCGAGACGGTCGCGGGCGGGCTCGACCACCCCTGGGACGCGGCGTTCCCCGGCGGCGACCGGATGCTCGTGACCCAGCGAGACGGCACGCTCGCCGTCGTCGGCGGCCTGCGTCCGGGCGCCGCGGTCACGCCGGTGCGCGCGGACCTGTCCGACGTCTACGCCCGCGGCGAGGGCGGGCTCATGGGGATCGCGGCGTTCCCGGACGGCTCCGGACGCTTCGTGACCTGCCAGACCCACGCCGAGGGCGGCCGCCCGGTCGACGTGCGCGTCGTCGCCTGGCAGCTCTCCGCCGACGGCACCGCCGCGACCCGGACCGCGGATCCGCTGGTCGGGGGCCTGCCCCTGAACCCGTCCGGTCGCCACAGCGGCTGCCGGCCGACGTTCGCGCCGGACGGCATGCTCCTCGTCGGCACCGGCGACACCGCCCGGGCGACCATCGCGCAGGACCGCACCGCGCTCGGCGGGAAGGTGCTGCGCGTCGACCCCGCGACCGGCGGGCCCGCCCCCGGCAACCCCTTCGCGACCTCGGGCAGCGCGGCGGAACGGCTGATCTCCGGCTACGGCCACCGCAACGTGCAGTCGGTCGCGGTCCAGCCGGGCACCGGGACCGCGTGGTCGGTCGAGCACGGACCCGACGTCGACGACGAGGTGAACGTCCTCGTCCCCGGCGCGAACTACGGCTGGGACCCGTCCCGGGGCGGCGAGACCCCGGGCGGGTACGACGAGTCGGTGCCGATGACCGACACCGCCCGCTTCCCGGGGGCCGTCGGCGCGGCGTGGAGCTCCGGCGACCCGACCGTCGCCACGAGCGGCAGCGACTTCCTGTCCGGCCCCGCGTGGGGCGATCTCGAGGGCACCCTGGCGGTGAGCGCCCTCAAGGGTGAGAAACTGCTGCTCATGCGGCCCGGAACCGGTCCCGACGCGCAGCGGATCGTCGCGGTGTCCACCCCGACCGAGCTCGACGGCGCGTTCGGACGGCTGCGCGGGGCCCGGCTCGGACCCGACGGTGCCCTGTTCGTGACCACCGACGACGGCAACGACGACGTGGTCCTGCGCGTCACCCGGGCGTGAGCACGCCGCCGACCCGGCGCTTCGGCCCGGACGGCCCCGAGGGGCGCCGCTGGTGGGAGGACGGTCCCGACGGCGGGTCCGGCCGACCGGGACCGCCGGGTCGCCAGGCGCCGCCGGGACCACCCGGGCCGCCGCGCCCACCGCAGGCGCCACGAACCGCCCGCTACGGCCCGCCGGGGTGGCAGGTACCGCCGCAGGGCCCGTCCGGGCCACCGGCGGGCGGCCCGCCGCGGCGCCCGCGGCCGCCCCGCCGGCTGCGACTGCCCGGGCCGGGCGGCCTGATCGGTGCGCTGGTGGTCGTGGCCGTCGCCGTCGTCGTGCTCTTCCCGGAGGTGCTCGACCTCGACGGCCGGTCGCCGTTCGCGCAGATCGTCGCGTTCCGGCCGCAGCTCGCGGTGGCCGTCGTCGCGGTCGCCGCGCTGGGCGCCCTCGGGGCCTGGACCCGCCGGTCCGGGCCGGACGGGCTGATGGTCGCGCTCGCGCTCGGGCTCGTCGGGGTGATCGCCCTCGTCGACGTGGGGGGCCGGGCGGCCGGGTCGGCCCCGGCGGTCGGCGACGGCGGCACCGGGGACGGCCTGGTCGTGCTGTCGCTGAACACGTACAAGGGGCAGGCCGATCCCGACTCGCTGGCCGACCTGGTCCGCACCCGCTCCCCGGACCTCGTCGCCCTGCCCGAGGCCCGTGGCGACCTGCGCCGGCGGCTCGCGTCGCGCCTCGACGACGACCAGGGCGGGTCGGGCTACCGCTCGTACTCCGCCGACGACGCGGACGACGCCAGCGGCATGACCGTGTTCGTCAAGTCCTCGCTCGGCCGCCCGACGGTGACCCAGGACCGGTCCGGGACGTATCCCTCCGTCGTCGTCGATCTCCCGAAGTCCGCGCCGGGGGTCGCGTCCGGCCTGCGGTTCGTGGCGGTGCACCCACGCTCGCCGCGGCCGGGCGGGACCGGCAGCTGGGCCCGCGACGTGTCCGGACTGTCGCGGTGGTGCGACGCGGGCCGTCCCACGGTCGTCGCGGGGGACATGAACTCCACCGAGGACCACCGGATCTTCGGGGACGCGACCGCGAGCTGCTCCGACGCCGGGTCGGACACCGGGGACGGCCTCACCGGGACCTGGCCGTCCTGGCTGCCGGGGTTCCTCGGCGCGCAGATCGACCACGTGCTCACCGCGGACGGGCCGCACCCCACCGCGTTCGAGGTGGTGCCCGCCGCCGGGACCGATCACCGCGCGGTCCTCGCCCGCATCGGCGAGGGCTGAGGGGATTACCGACGGGTCCGCGCGCTCGGCACGACCGGGTGCGCGACACCGGCCTCGGTGTCCCCGACGGACGCGGTGCGTCCCGGGCCGCCGGGCAGGCGGGGCGGACGGCCGCCGTCGGGTGACCGCTGCGTCGGCACCGGTCCGTTCGGGGGGCGGCGGGTCACGCGGGGCACGCGGGGCTCGGCCGCGGGCTCCCGCGCCCGGCGGGAGCTCTCCTCGACCGCGTCGCGGGCGCCCGCCCGCACCTGGCCCAGGAGATCGTGCATGGCGAGCGACATCGCGCGGGGCAGCAGCGGTGAGCCGGCCACCCGGGCGAGCGGCTCGAGGCCGGGCGCGGCGTCGCGCAGCAGCGCGGTCACGGCGACCTCGTCGACCGGGGGCGCGGCGACGATGCGCTCCCCCACGACGCTCTGCCACTGGCGGACGCGCTCGCTGAACGCCGCGGAGAGCCGCTCGAGCAGCCGTGCCTCGACGTAGGAGCCCATGCCGCCGTCGATCGAGGGCAGCCCCGTGGTGTCGCGATCCTCGCCGCGGCGGAACGCCTCGATCCACGCGACCCACATCGCGTATCCGCCCTGGGCCACCCCCGCGGGCCCTCGAATCCCGGGACCACCGTTCGGGTCCCACCGTTCGGAGTTCACAACCGACCTCCTGCACCGGCGCTCGCCGGCATCGACCAGATGACGGAGAGGCCACGGCGCGCTCTCGCTGTCCGAGACGTCGCTCGGCCGCCGGTCGCCGTTTCCCACGAGTCGAGTACGCGCGCCGTCATCCCCCCAACGGCCGAGCAGCCGCCCGGCCGGCCCCGTCCGACCCGGCAGGTCGGGACGGGGATGGTGCGCGGGCGATGGAGTGGCCACACCGCCCGCGCACCCTCGTCAGGCGCGCACCACGAGGGTGTGCGCCGCCATGTCACCCAGACGCTGCTTGCGCTGCGACGTGGACATGATGATCAGACCGACGATGCCGAGGAACGCAGCGTCGATGATCAGCAGCACCCAGCGCAGCGCGTGCTGACCCAGCGTGGGCTCGCCGCCGTCCTCCTCGCGGACGACCTTCAGCCCCAGCCACCCCATGCCGGGCGTCTGGCCACCGTGCGTGGACGGCCACCAGGCGTAGACCGCGAACCCCGCCGCGATCGCGGCGAGGTAGCCGAAGCCGTAGAGCAGCCCGCCGATCACGGCGAGCCCGCCCCCGTTCGACACCGCGACGAGGATCCCGCTGAGGACGAACAGCACGATCATCGGGACGGCCGCGCAGAGCGCGTCGACGATGTACTGCCCGACCCGGGTCCCGACGACGTCGACCGACCCCGGCTGGTCCGAGGGCAGGGCGTAAGCAGGGGCGGCGCCGTAGCCCGGGCCGGGCCCGTAGCCGGGAGCCCCGTAGCCCGGGGCCCCGCCGTAGCCCTGACCGGGGCCGTAACCGGGCGCCCCGTAGCCGGGGGGCGACCCGTACGCGGGCCCGGCGCCGTAGCCGGGCGGCGGGCCGTAGGCGGCGCCGCCACCGGGCAGGGGCCCGTAGCCACCTGCCGCGGTCGCGGGGCCGCCGGCCACCGGACCGGCGGCCGTCGATGACTGCGCGGAGTAGTCGCCGGGTCCACTCAAGGGGGGCGACGCTCCCTGTCCGTCCGACGGCCCGGGGCCGTACGGCGCGTTCTGTCCACTCATGGGCGGAAGCATGCCAGCAGAGAGTGACACTAGGGAGTGTTCTATCCAGAACAGGGCTCATCGGTCACCCGATTGGCCTCACACTGTGAGCGCATCGCAATGTGGACAACACGTCCACTCGGTTGCCACGCTCTACTCCCCCGACCGGAGCATGACACTGCGCGCTCCTGACCGTTTGAGTGGACGATGGACGCACAGCGCGCGAGCCGGCCCGGGAGCGGGTCCGGCACGCCGTCCGCGGAGGGAGGGCCGCCCGTGCACCCGTCCCTGCCCCGGGGCCAGACGGCGGTTCCCCATGCCGCGTCCCGGGTCCCCGTGACGCTGCCCCTGCCAGCACCACGCGTGTCGACCGACGGGTCCGGCGACGTCGGGTGCATCGGTCCGGCCTGGATCGTCCGGGAGATCACGCACGTGCCAGGGGTGCTCCGGCTCGCCGACGGCCGACTCTGCTTCACCTCGAGCCGGGGGACGGTCTTCGACCTGGAGCACGCCGGCCTGGTCGACCCGGCCGGCGCCGACCTCACCTTCGACCGGCGGGGCCGTGGTGGGTTCCGCATCACGGTGGGCGGCGAGCGGCTGCGCGTCGCCGTCATCCGCCCGCCGGGCGCCGTCGATCCCGGGGCCGCCTTCGTCGACGCGGTGGCCGAGGCGTGCGAGCTCCCCGTCACCCGCGGTGACGCGGCCGCGGCCGAGACGTGGCGTGCGGCGCTGCTCAGCGGGACGGGCGAGGGTCCGCGTCGGCCGGCGGGACGACTCGCTGGCCGAGCTCGGCGAGGATCCGCAAGGTCAGGGCCGCGCCCATGACGACGTCGGCGGTCTCGGCCGCCCGCTCCTGACCGGCCGCCCCCGCCGAGCAGGAGACCCGCCACGCCGCCTCGCCGACGCCCGCGGTGAGCTCGACCGCCCGGCGCAGGCACCCGGCCACGTCCGGGGAGTCCGGCTGCTCGGCACCGACGGCGGCGGCGAGCGTCGCCACGCCGGCGACCAGCGCGTCGATCGCCTCCGCGCGGGGTGGCTCCCCGGCCCGGGGCGAGCGGGCGCCGGGGGCCCGGCGCGCGCTGCACTCCCGGGCGAGGACCTCGAGGGCACGGGCCGGCAGTGTCTCCCACGACGTCCTGTCGAGGTCGACCCGTCGTTCGCCCACAGGGCCTCCTCCGGTCGGTGCGCCACGGCGGTCGCCGTGCCCACCGGTCATCGCCCCGGAGTACGTCGATGTTGCACGCTCGCCCGGACGGACCTGTCCGAACGGGTCACCCGGCGGAGCGTCAGGCTCCCGAGCCGCCGGGGGTGGACGTCAGGGCGTCGCGGGACGGGCCGCGGTCCTCCTCGGCGAGGTCCGTGTGGGCGCCGTCGGCGGGGTCCGCGTGACCGCCGCCGGCGGGGTCGTCCTCACTGCGCGGCGCCGGCGGCCCGCCTGACGGGCCGACCAGCGGCGTGCCCACCGGCGGCGACGACGGCCGGGCCGCCTCCGGCCCCGGTCGCGGCGCCTCGGGCCCCGGTCGCGGCGCCTCGGGCCCCGGTCGCGGCGCCTCGGGCCCCGGCCGCGGCGGCGCGGGGCGGGCTGGTCCCGCCGCGGCGGGCGGGCCGGGCGGGAGCGGCGGCGGGACGAGCAGGTCGAGGAACGTCCGGACGCAGCCGTCGATGACGCGGGCCGCCTCGCGGTGGGCGTCCGGGCCGCCGGAGACCGGGTCGGGGACGGCGTCCTCCTCGGCCGGAACCGCGGGCACGGTGCCGCGGGTCGCGCGGGCCAGCGCCACCAGCGCCCCGGCGCGCTCGACGGGGTGGCGCGGCAGCGCGGCGACCTCCGAGGGCGGGGCCGAGCGCAGGAGGCGCGCGAACTCCCGCAGCGTGAACGTGGTCGGCAGGGCCTTCGGGACGTCACCGAGCACCGTCGAGCGCTGCTCGCGGGTCATGGTCAGGACGAGGTCCGCGAGCAGGACGTCGCGGTCGGGCAGCTGGCGGGCCGCGAACTCGGCGACGTCCGGGTGGTCGCGCCTGCTCATGAGCTGGGCGCGCGAGCCCTCGTGCATGCCGTGTCCGCGTACCGCGGAGACCCCGGCGCTGTGCACGGCGAAGGCGTGGGCCCACGGACCGAGGCGCGCGCCGAGCAGGAAACGGGTGTGGAACTGCGCGAACGGTGACCGGCAGATGTTCCCGGTGCAGACGTAGAGCAGCCGGAACACCTCCGTGGACCCGCCCGCGCCTGCGCTCATACCTCGATCGTCCCAGCTCCGTGGACCGGATGCGAGTCCGAAGTGATCACGAAGCGCCGTGGGCCACGGCCCGCGTCAGTGGCGGGCGCGCTCGAAGACCTCCAGATCGGCCACCACACCGACCACCTGCAGCGTCGTCGCGACGGATCCGACGTCCGCCGCCGGACCGTGCCGCTTCTCGGCGTCGAGGCGATCGAGCAGCGTCGTGGCCTTGCCGTGCAGACCGCGGGCCGCCTCCGACGTGGCCTGCAGGGCCTCGACGTCGATCTCCTCCGCCGCCGACCAGCCGGCTTCGGGCACGCCATCACCGACGAGGGCCGCGATGCGGCACAGCGTCCGGTGGGTCCGGTCGTCCTGGTCGCTCTCGACGGCCGCCAGCTCCTCGGCGAGCTCGTCCACCGCCGCCAGCAGGTCCTTCGGTGGCGCGTCCGGGTCGGTCCGCAGGTTCGGCGCGGGCACGACGCCCTCCGAGCTGCGCGGGGCGGGCACGGTCACCGTCGGCGGGTCGAGCCGTGCGCGCGCCTCCCGGATCCGGTCCGCGAGGGCAGGACGCGTGGCGGATTCGCTCTCGGGCCCACGGGTGGCCACGTTGCCGGTCAAGGACACTCCTCGTCGACGCGGTCGGTGCGAGACGGACGCTGGACATCGGCCGGTTCACCCGGCCCGGAGCACGCGAACGCCGACGGGACCCCCGCATCGACCGGAAGCCCGTCAGACGAAAGGGTAATCGGCGTCGTCGACCTCAGCAGTCACGGCACAGCGCAACGCGTTGCTCCACCGGCACTATTACCGGTCAGTTCTAGCGGCGGCTTGCGGGTCGGACGGGCGCCGGGACGCCCACCGGGGGCGACATCGGCGCGGGGTGGCGGTACCCGGCCGGACGCGGTGCGTGCGCCGCCGGGACGAGCCCTTCACGGGGCGCGGGCCCGCCCTGGGCCGGGACGGCGCCGGGCGGCGGGACCTGCGGCACCCGGCGCGGACCACCGGGCACGACGGCGATCGGCTGTGACGGGACCGGACGCCGGGCGCGCAGCCGCGCCCGCTCGCGCCGCTCCCGACGGGACTCGGAGACGACCCCCTCGCCGGTCCGGGCGATCAGGGCGCGGCGGGTCTGGGCCGTCGAGGGGCCGCGCAGCCGGCTCGCGATCATCGCGATCGTGAAGGCGAGCCCGTTCAGGGTGCCGAGGCTGAGCATCGCGACCTCGAGCACCTCCTCGCCGGAGACCTGGTCGCCCGGGTCGATCCGTTCGAGGGCGCCGCCGTAGGGCTGCGGACCCGGGTCGGACTGGGCGGTCGCGGTCCCGGACCCCAGCACGGCGACGAGCACCGCGACGGCGATCGCGACCAGCGCCGCGATGCCGAGTCCCGCGATGACCGGTGTCCCGAGCCGACGGCTCCCGCCACCTGCTGCCGTCGCCGTCGCCGTCGCCGTCGCCACCCCGTCGTGACCGACCATGTCCCCGCCTCTCCCGAGCCCCGACTGCTGCCCGTGGGATCGCGCGGACGTGAGGTCGTCGTTACCGGATCCGGACCTCGCGGTGTCCCAACGCCCGGATCGTGACCTGAACGTGATCTGAAGCACCCGACGGCGGGTGCTCGATGCCTCCGGGGTGTCGAGTCCACTGCTCCGGTCGGCTCTGGCAATCTGGCGCCCTTCGAGCGGTCGGCTCGCGACCGGAGAGGCTGGTGGGCACCGTGGGCGACTACAGGACCGTGACCGTCGGAACCGACGGATCGTCGTCGGCCCGGAAGGCGGTGACGCGCGCCGCCGAGGTCGCCGCCGACTCCGGGGCACGCCTCATGATCGTCTGCGCCTACGAGGTCCGGGACGCGACGACCGACCGCGACCAGGCCGAGTCGGAGCGCGCCCTCGGCGACGAGGCGTACAAGATCATCGGTTCGAGCCCCGCCGAGGAGACCCTGCGCTCGGCCCGCGACGACGCGATGCGCGCCGGCGCGACCCAGGTCGACACGGTCGCCGTCCAGGGCGACCCGACCGACGCCATCATCGACAAGTCCGAGCTCTACAACGCCGAGCTCGTCGTCGTCGGCAACAAGGGCCTCGCGAGCTTCGCCGGGCGCCTGCTGGGCTCGGTGCCGCAGGGGGTGTCGCGCCGCTCCAAGGCGGACGTCCTCATCGTCCACACGGTGTAGTCAGGCTCTGGCGCGACTGCTCGGTGGGGCGCCCCTGCTCGGGTCGGCGTCGCGCCGCCGCCCCCGCCTCGTCATGATCAAGAGCACGCTGCGCAGGCGGCGGAGCACCTGGAGGTGTCTCAGGTGCCCCTGATCACCGCGGCGTGAGGGCGGAGTGGCCCCACCCGCCACGAGGGGCACACCACCCCGCCCACCACGCGTCCGAACCTGCCTCCAGTGCTCCTGATCATTGAGGCGGGGTGGGAGTGGCGGCGGGGTAGGGGCGCGGCGGGGTTGGGGGCCGCGCGGCGACCGTGGCGCGCCAGCACGCAGCGCTCCGACGAGCGAACGACGCCGCGTCAGCGCACCGGGACGTCGCAGGCCGGGGCGTCCGGGTGCTGCGCGATCAGCTCCCCGAGCCCGACCGAGGTGAGCTCCACCGCCAGGGCGTGCTCGAGGCAGCGGCGCACCGCGCGGTCGCGGGGCCGGGCGCGCGCCTCGGCCAGCCGGCGGGCGAGGCGTTCCGACCCGGTGAGCAGCGGCGTGATCGTCAGCCGGGCGCGGCCCAGGTCGACGCGGCAGCGCCCGGCGACCGAGTCCCCCTCGCCGACGACCCGCACGTCGCAGTCCAGGTCCCCCGGCAGTGCCTCCTCGGAGGTTCCGGGCCCGGTCATCGCGGCGCGGAACACCGCGTTCGTGACGCGGTCGGTCGGGGCCGCGACGAGCTGGTCGAGCACCGCGCGGCCACCGCGGTCGGCGAGCACCGTGTCGAGCGCGCGCACGTCGAACGTCAGCCGCTGCAGCCGGAAGTCCCCGGGCCGGCCGAGGGCGAGCAGCTCCTGGACGGTGTTCGCGCACGGCCCACCCGCCCGGGCGGCGAGGTGCACCGACGCGACTCCGGGTCCGCGGTCGTTGCGCGGGTCGATCCCTCGCACCGACACCTCCGGCGCCTGCGCGTCCCCCTCGCCGGCACAGCCGTGCTCGAGGAACTCCACCCCGGGCAGGGTGTCCGGTGCGGGGACCCGCCGTGGAGCAGGCACCGACTGATCGGCAGAACCGAAGCGCCGGGGCGCGAGGACGGCGAGCGGATTGCGCATGAACCACCGGACCTTGACGTGAGCAGGGTCACGTCAGTGTGCCAGAGTGAGCCTCGTCATGTGAATCGTTCCTGCCCGGACCGTCCGCCCGTCATCCCGTCGCGGGACTGATCGCGAGGCCGCCGAGCAGGCCGCCGCCCGGTCCGATCCCGAGGTAGCCGTCGACGACGACGGGGGCCGCTCCCGGCGCCGGGTTGCGGTCCCGCCCGGTGCGGCCGTCGACGACGACCGGGCCGTTGACCGTGGTGCCGTAGACCGCGCCGTGCCAGGCGGTGGTCATCTGCGGCGGCACCCGCCCGGCCGCGGGCAGCGACCAGAGCAGCTGCGCCGAGACCGCGTCGAGCGCGAACGTGCGGTTCGGCCCGGAGCACACGGTCACGCTCGCCTCGTCCCAGACGCAGCGCGGCGCCGAGGAGGCGGTACCGAGGTCGACCGGCGGGCGAGGGGACCCGTCGGCGCCGAGCACCGCGAGGAACGCCCGGGCCGTGCCGGCCTGACGTCCCCCGACGACGGCCGACGACGGCCCGGCCCGGCTCACGGTCAGCGCGGTCGAGCCCTCGTCGGCGGCGAAGCGACGTGCCCCGGTCACGACGTCGAGGCCCACCACCGAGGAGGGGGTGTAGCCCGGGCCGCCGCCCGGGGGCACCTCGGCGCCCACCACCGTCGCGCCCTGGGACCCGGCGGGGATCACCGCCCCCGGTAGCGGCTCCCCGTCGGGACCACGGCCGTCGAGCACCGCGCCCGCGAGGAAGCCGTCGGCCACCCACAGCACCTGGCGGGTGTCGAGGTCGACGCCGACCGAGGCGCGGTGGGTGTTCCCGGTGACGCTCAGCACGGCGACCCGGTGCCCGTCCCCGGCGGCCGCGACCCCGGTGACGGCGGTGTGCACGGAGTGGGAGCTCTCGGCCCACGGCAGCGGGGCGGACGCCGTCCAGGCGACGGTCGGGGCGCCGGTGTCGGTCCGCGTGACGGCCAGCGCCTCGAGCGCGAGGCCGGGAGGTGTGGTCCCGGAGCCGGGCACCGTGGTCGCCGACGCGGCCAGGACGAGCCCGGCGCCCGGGACCGGTCGCGGGGCGCCGGAGACCCACCGGCCCGGAGGCAGGGCGACCGGGGTGGCCGAGGCGGAGGAGTCGGCGCGCGAGACTCCGCCGGAGTCCGCGAACCAGACCGTGGTCCCGTCGAGGGCGACCGGCGGTTCGGGCGTGGTGCCGTAACTGGTGCTGTACGTGCTGCTGTAGCTGCTCGAGGAGCCGCGCAGCAGCGTCCCCGACGGCGGGCCGAAGGCGGTCGGCGGATCGTGCGCGGGAGGCGGCGCGGGAGCGTCACCGCCGCCGGAGCAGCCGGCGAGCAGGGCCACGACCAGCACGATCAGGCCGACGACGCGTCCCGTACCCGGCACCGGGCCAGCGTCGCACCCCGGCTGCGTGACCGGGTGGGTGGGTGGCCCTCAGTGGTCGATGATCGTCGAGCGGCGCGCGGCCGGCGTCTCGGGCTCCAGCGCGTCCGGCGCGGTGCGCGGGTCGATCACCGGCAGCGGCCCGGTGGCCTGGGCGAGGCGACGCTGCGCCCGCTGGATACGCGCGGCGAGCTCGGCGTCCTCCGCGGCGCGACGGCGCAGGTCCTTGCGCTCGCGACGGGTCAGTCGGGGCAGCGCGTCCTCGCGCCTGCCACGTCCCCACAGCGCCACGGCGCCCTCGCTCTCGCTCTCGCCCACGTTCCCGACATCCACCCCGGAGCCGGCGCCGCGTGCACCCCCGCACCACGACTGGTCCGGATTTTGCGCTCGCCGCGCCGAGACCGGGCCGTGATGCACTCCATCGTGTCGCAACCGTGACGAATCCGGTCGTCATGTCCGGACGAAGCAGGACGAACACGGACAGACGTCACCGTCACAGCAGCGTCGCGGCGTGCTCGCCGAGCATCACCGCGGTCGCGGCGGGGCCGCGGCGCGGCACCGTCGGGATGACCGAGGTGTCCACGACCCGCAGACCCTCGACCCCGTGCACCCGGAACTCCGGGTCGACGACCGCCCCCGGGTCGGAGGCCGGGCCGATCGCCGCGCTGCCGCACAGGTGCGACGACGTCGTGAGCACCGACGCCACCCAGGCGTCCAGCTCGGCGTCGGAGGCACGCGCGACCGTCGGGATGGCGATGCCGCCCGAGGCGAGCAGATCCGAGGCGAAGCGCACGACGGCGCGCATGCGGGCCCGGTCGGTGGCGCCGGCCAGGTAGTGATGGCGCAGGCGCGGCGGCTCGCGGGGGTCGGCGCTGCACAGCACCGAGTCCCCGCGGCTGTCCGGCTGCTGCAGCGCGCACATCAGGTGGCGGGCGCCGCCGGGCGCGAAGGGGCGGCAGAACAGCAGCACCTCGAGGTCGCCCGCGGGGTCGGCGGGCAGTGCGGCGTCGAGGGTCGCCGCGTCGAGGTGGACGGCGGCCTGGGCGGAGACCGCCTCGGGGTGCAGCGGCTCGTCGTAGCCGAAGCCCAGGAACACCGCGGGGTGATCGCTCCAGCCGTGCCCCACCCCGGGTCGGTCGTGACGGACCGGGACGCCCGCCGCGCGGAGCTCGTCGGCCGGCCCGATCCCGGAGAGCGCGAGCAGGTGCGGGCTCGGGATCGCCCCGGCCGCGAGGACGACCTCGCCCGCCTCGATGCGCTCGCCGTCGCAGGTCTCGACCCCGACCGCGCGCTCGCCGTCGAAGCACACCCGGGCGACGGCGGTGTCCCCGCGCACCGTCAGGTTCGGCCGGTCGAGGTGCGGCAGCAGGTAGGCCATCGCCGCGTTCACCCGCACGCCGCGCACGACGTTGGCCGGGACCAGCCCGACCCCGGGCGGGGCGTCGCCGTTCTTGTCCGGCTCGACGGGCACGCCGAGCGCGGCGGCGGCGCGCACCACCCTCGTCGTGAGCCCGGCGAGCAGCTCACCGGACGGCCGTTCGACGGGGACCGGCCCGCCGTGGCCGTGGCCCGGCCCGGTGGCGTCGTGGTCGTCCTCGCTGCGCGCGTAGTCGCGGACGGCCTCGTCGTGGCGCCAGCCGTGCCAGCCCTCGACGTCGGCCCGGGTGGCCCGGATCCAGTTGGCGCCGTTGATCGCGCTGGACCCGCCGAGGACGCGCCCGCGGGCGGTGCTGGTGCGGTGGCCGTCGACCAGTTCGCAGGCGAACGACCAGTTGTTGGGGTGCCCGTCGGCCGCGGCCGCGAGTGAGGACACGAGGCGCAGCTCGTCGGGATAGTCCTGCGGCCGGGTCGGCGCCGGGCCGGCCTCGAGCACCAGCACCCGCCGGCCCGGGTCCTCCGAGAGACGGCCCGCCAGCGCGCAGCCGGCGGAGCCGCCCCCCACGATCACGACGTCGTGCTGCACGCCCGCAGTGTGGGCCCGGACGCGGGACCCGCGCTCAGTGCGGCGTGTCGCCCAGGCGGGAGTTCGGCCGGGCGTCGGCCCACTGCTGGACCTTGTCGGTGTTCACGGCGAACCACAGGTCCTGGTCGGCCTGCTGGTCGAGGTAGACCACCGACTGCGAGCCCTCCATGCCGGTGCCGGTGGTCGGCACGGTCAGGTAGGCGATGTTCGAGCCGCGCAGGTCGCGCAGACCGAAAACCAGCTCGGCGAGGCCGGTGTTGGTCAGCGAGTCGTCGACGCCGACGTGCTGGGTCACGGAGTTGACCAGGTCGTACGCCTTGGTCGGGCTCGAGAGCGTGCCCGACGAGAGCGCCGAGCTCACCAGGGCGCGCAGCGCGTTCTGCTCGCGCCGCACCCGGTCGAAGTCCCCGCCCGGCAGGCTCTTGCGCTCCCGGACGTAGACGAGCGCCTGGGCGCCGTTGAGGTGCTGCGGCCCGGCGGGCACGACGATGCCGTCGCGCTCGGTCGCGGTCCCGACGTTCACGTCGATGCCGCCCGCCGCGTCCGTCATCTGCTGGAAGCCGGCGAAGTCGATGACCGCGAAGTGGTCGATGCGCACCTTCGTGAGCTGCTCGACCGTCTGGATCGCGAGCGACGGGCCACCGAACGAGAAGGCCGCGTTGATCTTGTTCATGCCGTGTCCGGGAATGTTGACCCAGGAGTCACGCGGGATGGAGATGACGCTGGCGCTCTTCCCGTCGTCGGCGATCGTCACCACCATCATCACGTCGCTGCGCTGCGCACCGAAGACGAAGTCCGGGGCGGAGGCGTCCGAGCCCGTGGTCGGAGCGGTGGAGCGGGAGTCGGTCCCGACCAGCAGGAAGGTCTGACCGGCCTTGGCCGCGGGGCGCGACGACTGGTCGATGCCGGCGAACACCGACGGGTAGCGGCCGACCTGGTCACCGAGCTGGTTGGTCAGCAGGACCACGCCCGCCGCGGCGAGCAGGACGAGGATGAGCACCCCGGTGAGCACGTAGAGCAGGCCGCGGAGTCCCCGGCGCCGGCGCGTGGCGCCCGACTCCGGTGGCTGGTCGTCGGTGTGCAGCAGATTGTCGACGCTCATCGTGGTCGTTCCCGCCCGTCTCGTCCCCCGGCTCCCCGGCAAACGGCCGAGTCGTGACAGCCTGTCGTACGCCGAGGGTCCCTCGTTACCGGAAGTGACCCGTTCAGCCGAATTCGGCGCGGTCCGGTCCGCCGCCGGCTCCGTGCGTGACGTCCACACCGTGGCCCACCGCGGCGTCCCCGCCCCCGGATTCCACTCGATCCGGGCTGCTCCTACAGTCGTCCGGGTGACGACGTCCGAACCGGCGCACGATGTCCCCGCCACGACGGTGTCCGGTCCGGTCGTTCCCGGTCCGGCCGGCCCGCCGGACCACGAGACCCTCGCCCGCGTCCTCGACGGCCTGCGCGACCTCGAGCCCCCGCAGCGGCCGGTCGTGGACCCGACGTCGGGCCGGGGCGGGGCCGCGGGGGACACGACGGCCGTGCCGCTCCCGCGCCGCCGCTCCGCCCCTTCTGAGCGAAGGGCCCCTTCGCTCGAATAGACGGGCCGTGGGCGCCCACCGCCGGAACCCGCCCGGCCCCGCCCGAGGATGTGGAGTTGCTGACGTCCAGTGTCAGCGGTGCCGCATCGCTGACGCCGGACGCCCGGGGCACGGCTGGCACGCACCGCACCCCGCGGGGACAGTGGATGGCCCCACCCGTGAGGAGGACGCCGTGACCATCCCGCCGTCCGACCCGGGCCGCCGGCCGAGCTCAGGACTCGACCCGATGCCCGGCCGCCGCCCGCGGCAACCCGCCCTCGGCAGCCCGCCCGACGACGTCCCGCCGCTCGAGCTGCCCGACGACGTCCCCGATCCCTCGGCGCCCGGCGTGCCCACCCGCGGCCGCCCGGAGGTCCCGACGCCGGGTCACACGGCACTCGTCGCCACCGGCCGCGAGGACCGGCGACGCCACGTCGTCGAGGTCCCCTGGGGCGAGTTCGGCGACCCCACGGGGCTGCGCGCGCGGTGCGGTGCGGCCGTCGAGGCGGTGGTGCCCGGCCTGCGGGCGGAGCAGGCGGACTGCCCCGTTTGTCGGACTCAGACGTCCGCCACATTCCGTTCGCTTACCTAACCATCCGGGTATGCCGGGGGCATGCGCACCGACGACGACCAGTGGACGATCACCGAGAGCGTCGGGGTGACCGCCCTCGGCGTGGCCAGCTCCCGGGCGATGGAGACCCGCAGGCCCGACGGCCTGGTGGAGGACCCGCACGCGGCCGCGTTCCTCGACGCGGTGCGCGACGAGATCGACCTCCCCACCGAGGTGGACCCGCGGGCCGACCCGACCGACCCGGCGTCGGGACTCATGTCGACCTACGTCGGCGTCCGCTCGCGCTGGTTCGACGAGCACCTGCTCGACGCCGCGCGTGACGGAATCGACCAGGTCGTCATCCTCGCCTCCGGCCTGGACACGCGCGCCCAGCGTCTGGAGTGGCCGGCCGGGACGACCGTCTTCGAGATCGACCAGGCGGACGTCGTGGACTTCAAGGACCGCGTCCTCACCGAGACCGAGGGCTCGCCGGAACCGGCCGAGGGGGTGCGGCGGATCGCGCTGCGCGTGGACCTGCGCCACGACTGGCCGGCCGCGCTGCGCGACGCCGGCTTCGACCCCGGCCGCCCCAGCGCCTGGCTCGCCGAGGGACTGCTCCCCTACCTGCCCGCGCAGGCCGAGATCGACCTGTTCGACCGCATCGTCGAGCTCTCGGCCGCCGGGAGCCGGATCGCGGTGGAGCACCTCGCCGACGCCGTGGACCGCCTGAGCGACGACGAGCTCGTCGCGACGTCGTCCCAGCGCTTCGGCGTGGACGTCCGCGACCTGATCATGACCGACGACCGCCCGGATCCCCGCGCCCGCCTGCGCGACCAGGGCTGGAAGGTCGAGGAGCAGACCGCCCAGGAGGCCGGCGCCGGGTACGGGCGTCCGCTGGAGGGGCCCACCGCGGAGGCGTTCGCCTCGTCGGTGTTCTTCGAGGCCCGCCGGCCGTGACCGACGACGCCTGACCGGCGGCCCGTCCTCAGCCCGAGGTCGGGCTGCCGACCCGCTTGACGAACAGCAGCCGGTCCCCGCGCTCGAGCGCGTCCACCTCGGGCGCGTCGATCTGGTGCACCACCCCGCCCCGCACGACGCCGAGCACGATGTCGCGCAGGTGCCGGGGTGAGCCGCCGATCTCGGACTCGGCCACCTCGCGCTCGGAGAGGCTCATGCCCGCGTCCGGGGTGAGCAGGTCCTCGACGACGGCGACCACGTTCGGCGTCGTCGTCGCCACCCCGAGCAGGCGCCCGGCGGTCTCCGCGGACACCACGACGGAGTCCGCGCCGGACTGCCGCAGCAGATGGACGTTCTCGGTCTCGCGCACACCCGCGGTGATCGTGATCCCGGGCGCGAGCTCGCGCGCCGTGAGCGTGACCAGCACCGCGGTGTCGTCGCGGTTCACGGCCACGACGAGCGACGCCGCGTGCACCAGCCCGGCCGTGCGCAGCACCGAGGACTGCGTCCCGTCGCCCCGCACCGTCACGAGGCCCATCGCCGAGGCCGCGTCGAGCCGGCCGCGGTCGGTGTCGACGATGACGATGCGCTCGGGCACGGCGTCGTCGCTGAGCAGGGTGTCGACGGCGGCCTTGCCCTTGGTGCCGAAACCGACGACCACGATGTGGTCGCGCACGCGGGACCTCCAACGTCGGATGCGGAACGCCTGGCGGGAGCGCTCGGTGAGCAGCTCGACGGTGGTGCCGACCAGGACGATGAGGAACAGCACGCGCAGCGGTGTGATCGCGAGGATCGTCCACAGCCGCGCGGTCTCGGTCACCGGGACGATGTCGCCGTAGCCGGTGGTCGAGAGGGACACGGTCGCGTAGTAGAGGGCGTCGATCAACCCGATCGGCGTGCCGTTGGAGTCCCGGTAGGCGTCGCGCTGCACGTAGACGAGCAGGCCGGCCGCGACGAGCGCCCCGACGGCGATCGCGGCGCGGCGGGCCAGCGCCACGAGCGGCCCCATGCGCCGATCGGGCATCACCACCGCGGCGGCCGCCCCGTCCGTCGCGTCCCGAACCGCGTCGTGACCCCGGGGCCCATGACCCCTGGTCAGCTCCACGGCCGCAGCGTAACGGCGTGACCTGGCGCACCTGTCCAGGTGGGAGCGTTCGCGCGATCGAGTGAATGTTCAACGAGGCATGTCAGGAGTCCTGGTCGTCCGAGTCACTACAGGTGACGACAACGGGAGGGAGCCCCTCTCCTGAGTACGGAGAGTACATCGTCTGATCACTCGTTGTGATACAGCGAGGAGAGGAGCCGTCATGGGTGACCGGTTCGCCAGCCACGCCGTGGTCGGACCCGACTGCCGGGAGTGGGTCGGGTCGCGCGGTCCCGACACCGACGCCGCGGGGCACGACTGGATCGACGCGGTCGCGGCCCTCGACGACTGCGACGGCTACGTCGTCCTCATGATCGACCCGCAGACCGCCGAGGTGGATGCCCACGGCCCGTACGGGGGGCCGGACGCCGCGGTGGCGGCGGAGCGGCTCCGGGGCTCGCTGGACTCCGAGGGTCTCGACGACGTGATGGTGCGCATCGTCCGGCTGCACCTGCCGGCGCGCGCCTCCTGACGTCCGTGCGGCGCAACCCCTTCGCCCGGTGAGGCGCACCGCCGGCGAGGAGCGAAACGATCCGGGGCTCGCGGACGACGTCCTGGGCATGGGTGACCACGCACGACACCACCTGCCCGCGCAGGTCGGCCCGGACGCCGCCGGCCGCCTCGAGGCGGCCGCCCGCGCCCGGCACCTCGTCGCCGCCCTGGTCCCGGTCCAGCGCTGCACGCCGACCGACCTGCCCCGCCCGCGCTGAGCCCCGCCCGCCGCGTCCCATGATCGTGACGCGTGCCACTCCGGTGTCGACCGGACGGGCGGCATCCGCCCCCGCAGCGGGGTGGAGCCTTCCCCGGTGCGCCGCTGCCCGGTAGAACGGCGATTCGTCGGAACCGGAGTGACCCCAGTGGCTGCAGTGACCTGCGCCGCCCACGGACCGGACGACGACGGCAGCAGGGGCGGAGGTTCGTGATGACCGCGACCGGGCGGTGGCGCGCGCACCTCGACGGTGCGCGGTGGGCCACCACGTCACGACGGCGGGGCCACCCGGACGACCCCGCGCCGGAGGCGGAGAGCCTGCCGCGCCTGCACGACCTCGACCTCGCCGAGCTGGGAGTGCATCCCCCGCTCCCCGCCCCCGCCTTCGAGCGGGACGCCGACCACCGGATCGAGGCGGCGGTGGGCGGCGACGACGCCGTGGTGATCGTCGCCGGACCACGCCTCGGAGGCAGCACCCACGCCCTCGCGCGCGCCGCCCGCCTGCTGCTCGGTGACCACCGCATCGTCCGCCCCGACCCGGCGGCCCTCGCCGGTTCGGCCCCGCTGACCGGCCCGGCCGATCCCGCCCTCCTCGCCGCTCTCGCGGAACCGGCCGACGGGACGGACGGCGTCGGGGTCGTCGTGTGGCTGGACGCCGTCGGGCCCGCCCTGCTCGCGGCCCTGCACCACGCCCGCCCGCCGCGGGGCGTCCGCGTGCTCGCCACCGCGGACGCGGCGCTCCTGCACCCCGACATCACCCCCGACGAGCCGGGCCCCGGCGTGACGCTGGTGCGCCTGCCGGACGGGCTCTCCGCGAGCGAGGTGGCCCGGGCCGCGCCGACGATCGGGACCGCCACCGTCGGCGCTCGGCTCGGCGAGCTGGTCGTCGACCGGAAGCCGGCCCGGACCGTGCTCGTGCCCGGCCTGGACGAGCCCGGACGGGCCTGGCGTCCCGCGCGGCTCGGCGAGGCCCGGACCGGTGCGGCCGCCCGGGCCGCCGTCCTGCGCGCCGCGGTCGACTGGGACCGCCTCGGGGTCCCGCACGCCCTGCCCACTCCGCTGCTCGCCCGCCTCGCCCTCGCGTACGCGCGAGACGGCGTCGCCGACGACGACCGCGACACGGTCCCGGGCGTCGACGACCTCGGCCGCGCGGTCGAGGCCCTCGTCACGGAGCGGTCGCGCCGCTCCGGCGCCCCGGTGCTGCGGCGCCTGCTGCTGGCCGACGGGGTGCACCACGTCCCCACCGGGCTGCTGACGGCCGCCGCCGACGCCCTCGGGGACGAGGGCTGGACACCACCCGCGCGGTTCGGGGAGATCGTCGGCGACGTGCTCGACGCCCCCGAGGCACGGAGCAGGCGCCGCGGCGTCGGGATGCTCGCCCTGGCGCGCGGGTTCGACGATCTCGCCACCGTGCTCCTGCGCCCGCCCCCGGACCGGGCCGCGCCGCAGGCGACGACACCGGACGAGCTCTACCGGCTGGGCGTCGCCCGCCTGCAGTCGGGACGGGCGGCGGAGGCGCGCAGCTGGTTCGGCGCCGTCCTCGAGGCCACTCCCGACGACGGGTCGGCGCGGGCGCTGCGGGCGCGCGCGGCGTTCTGGCTGGGGCTGGACCGCGACGCCGACCCGGCGCGGCGCCGGGAGCACCTGCAGCTCGTCGTCCGGGACGGCCCGCCGCGGGACGCCTCCGACGCCGGCCTGCTGCTCGCCGGCCTCGAGCGCGACGCGGGCCGGTTCGACGCCCAGCGCGGCTGCCTGCGGGCGGCCGTCGCGTCCGCCCGCCGGGCCGAGGACCCCGCGCGCGAGGCCGAGGCCGCCCTCGACCTCGCTCATCTCGACCGGAACAGCCGGCGCACCGACGCGGCGCGGGCCGGCTACGAGGGGGTGCTCGAGCTCGTCACCGGGGACAGCCCGGCGGCGGCAGCCGCCGCCCGCGCCCTCACGGAGCTGGACGCCGACGAGGACGAGGACGAGGACGAGGACGAGGACAGGGACGGGGAAGCCGCCGACGGGTTCGTGCCCGACGCCGTCCCCGAACAGCGCCAGGACGAGGCCGACCACCGGCCCTCGCAGCGGTCCCCGCGCGCCTCGCTCTGAGGAGCCGGTCAGGCACTCACGGGCCGCGCGGCGTCCGCCGCGCGTCGCGGGGCGGGCACCTCGCCCGCCGCCGACACCGGCAGCGGCGCGAAGACCGACCCGCCCAGCAGGCCGTGCCCGGTACCCGCCGTCGCGAGCAGTGCGTCCTGGGCGCGGCGCGGGAGCCCCGCGACGTCGGGCGCCCCGACGGCGGCGAGCTCGTCCAGGATCCGCTGCGGCCAGGACCGCGACGAGCCGCCGGCCACGGGCACCCCGCCGCGGGCGCCGGCGCACCGGGCACCGAGGTCGGCGAGGGCCTCCGCCGGGACCGCGCCCCGCACCGCGTCGAGGAACGCCGAGCCGAGGTGGTCGTGGAGGACGGCCACGTTGTGCGCCGTGGCCGGGAAGCCGGCCCGGGCGAGCAGCATCGGCGCGAAGCCCGGGGAGAGTCGCGGCGCCGTCGACGGGCCGACCGACCCGGTGCGCAGCACGACGCCGAGGACGACGACCGCGAGCGCGGCCAGGACGGCGGTGGTGACGACGATCCCCATGGCGGGCCCCCTGAGCGAGCTCCGGCAGCGCAGGCCCCGCCCTCGCGGGCGGCACCTCCGACGGCCCCGCTGGCCGCCACTGCCTGTGACCTGACTCTCGGAGATCGAGACTCCATCGTTACGAGGCCGCACTCGCTACACCCGGACGGACGTATCGGCCACGCTGTTCACCCCACCGGGTGTAGCGCAGACACGTCGTGACCTGATCGTGATGTCAATGGTCGCAACCCGACCTGATGTCACCCGTTCGCAGTATCTCGGAACGGGGCTCCTCCCCTATCTTGAGTGCGCACCGCGACCGCCCGCCCCGCCCCGAGGAGCCCTCATGTCGTTCACCGGCAACGTCGTCCTCGCCGCCGGCTCGTCCGCGGCCGCCTGGCTCGCCGCCCCGCTGGTGAGCGCCGCCGTCCGCGGCACGACCGACCAGCGCACCCTCGCCGCGTGGAAGGACGAGACGGGCCCCATCCCGCTGCCCCGGCTCGACGGGCACGACGGCGACGACCACGCCGCCCCCGCTCGTCACGCCTGATCCCCGGGCGGGGCCCGACCACCCGGTCGGGTCGCCCCGAGTGAGCGTCGAGACCCGACCGGACGTCACCGATCGGCGGAACCAGTAGCGGGCCGGAACGGGCGATGAAGAGGGTGAAGGCAATCGCCCGCCCAGCCCAGGACGTGATCTGCGATGTTCCGGAGCACCGCGCCGCGCGCGACCCCGCAGCCCACCCACGCCGACGACCGCGCGACGCCGCGCGGCAGGCACCACCGCGCCGTGCGTGACCAGGAGAAGCGCGCGCGGCAGGACGCCGTCGAGCGGGCCCGGCGCCGCACCAGTCAGGTCGACGCCTACCAGGCCGTGTCGGGCCCGATCCCGACCGCGACTCCCGCCCGGCGCAGCGCCCCGGAGCGCATCGACAACGTCCGCGCCCGCCGGGACCCGCTGACCAGCCCCTTCCCGGCGGCCCCGAGCCTGCCGGGAGCACGCCGGCCGCAGCGCACCCCGGCCCGGACGGGCTGACGGTCCTGGGCCGCCCGTGTGATCCACGGCGGCCCGGGGCCGAGGTCCGCATCCCCGGCCGCCCGGTCGGGAACCCGGAGTCCGTGACCGATCCGGAAACCCCCCGTACCGACGACGACCGCGACGAGGCCGAGGAGACCTCCGCCTTCGAGATCGACCTGGAGCCCGAGGAGCAGGGCTCGGCCGAGGCCGCCGACGAGGCGACGGGCTGAGGAGCCGGTCGGGCGGAGGGGCCGCGCTACTTCTTCTCCCGCCAGGCCCGCTCGAACGGCAGCCGCCACGCGTTGGGGGCCACGAGCTGGTGGATGGCGTTCGGGCCCCAGGAGCCCTGCGGATAGGGCTTGACCGGCGGCGGATCCGCGAGCAGCGGCTGTGAGCGGTCCCAGAGCGACTCGATGCCCTCGGCGGTGGTGAACAGCGTGTGGTCGCCGCGCATCGCGTCGAGGATCAGGCGCTCGTACGCCTCGAGCACGTCCGACGCCTCGCCGATCTCCTGGGTCGAGAACTGCATCGAGAGCTTCTGCAGCCGCATCCCCGGCCCGGGGCGCTTGCCGTAGAACGACAGCGAGACCCGCGAGGAGTCCGCGAGGTCGAACGTCAGGTGGTCCGGGCCCTGGGTCCCGACGCCGGAGCCCTGCGGGAACATCGTGCGCGGGGCCTCCTTGAACGCGATCGAGATGATCCGCTGGCCCTCGGCCAGCCGCTTGCCGGTGCGCAGGTAGAACGGCACGCCCGCCCAGCGCCAGTTGTCCAGGCCCGCCTTGAGCGCGATGAAGGTCTCGGTGTCGGAGTCGTGGGCCACGCCCGGCTCGTCGCGGTAGCCGCCGTACTGGCCGCGGACGACGTCGCCGGGGTGGATCGGGAGCAGCGACCGGAAGACCTTGTTCTTCTCCTCGCTGATCGAGCGGGGCTCGAGCGCGGTCGGCGGCTCCATCGCGACGAACGCCATCACCTGCATGAGGTGGGTGACGACCATGTCCTTGTAGGCCCCCGTGGCCTCGTAGAAGCTCGCGCGCTGGTCGAGACCGAGCTCCTCCGGGATGTCGATCTGGACGTGGTCGATGAAGTTGCGGTTCCAGATCGGCTCGAACAGCCCGTTGGCGAACCGGAACGCCAGGACGTTCTGCGCCGCCTCCTTGCCCAGGAAGTGGTCGATCCGGAAGATCTGGGACTCGTCGAAGACCTGGTGGACGAAGTCGTTGAGGTGGATCGCGCTCTCGAGGTCGTAGCCGAACGGCTTCTCCATGATCACGCGGGCGCCGGCGTCGAGGTCGGCGTCCCGCAGCATCTCGACCACCGCCTGGGCGGCCTTGGGTGGCACCGAGAGGTAGTGCAGCAGCCGGGCGCCCTCGCCGAGCGCCGAGCGGGCCTCCTTGACCGCCGACGCGAGCGCCTCCGGGCCCTCGCCCTGGCCGACGTAGCTCAGCTTCGCGGCGAAGTCCTCCCAGTCGGACTCGGCGAGCCGGTGCATCCCGAAGTTCTGCACCGCGTCGTGCACCAGCCCGCGGAACTCGTCGGTCGAGAGGTCCTCCATCGCGGTGCCGACGACGCGGATGTCCGGCGCCAGCTCGGACTCGCTGAGGTAGGCGAGGCCGGGCAGCAGCTTGCGCTTGGCCAGGTCACCGGTGCATCCGAACAGCACGATGACGTGGGGGGCGATCGGATCGAGGTCCCGGCGGAACGGGCGCGAGCCGGGGCCGGGGTACGCGATGTCGGATTTGTCGTGCCGGGCCGGTTCGGACATCAGGAGCTCCTCGCACGGGGTCCGTTGGTCGCCGAGGGCGACCGTAGCCCGACCGTGTGGCCGGCGTGTGTCGAGGAGCGGGCGGCTTGCCGCCCTACCGGATCCAGGCGGGCTGGACGCGGGCCACGTGGGTGAAGGCGTCGAACTCCGCTGCCGGGACGATCGGGGTCCGCGTGCGCCGATCGGCTGAGTCGAGCTGGAGCCCGAGGCGCCGGGTGAGGGCCGGGGTCCAGGTCCACTCCGACACGGCACCGTCGGCGTCGCGGGCCGCCCGCAGGTCGACGAGGCGCTCGCCGCCGTCGCCGAGGACCGTCCGGAGGTCGTCCTCCACCGTCCCGTCGAGACGGCGCAGCTTGTGGGTGGTGGGGCGGGGGCGGGTCGCGTTCAACGGCCGGATCTTCACCGCCGAGGCGCCACCCTCGCCGAACAGGCCGCCCACCGCGTAATAGGCTTGCCCGAACGCGGCGCGCAGGTGCCGGCCCGCCGTGCCCGGGTCGCCGACCCGCACCTGGTCGTCGTGGCCCCAGAACACCACCGCGGGCGTGCCGGACCGGTCCCGCGCCGCGCGCTCGACGGCCTCCGCCGCGAACCGTGCCCGCAGCACCGGCTGGTTCCCCGAGGTCAGCGGCTCCTCGGGCTCCCCGTCGCGCGGCTCACGGCCGGTCGGAGCGCACGCGACCTCCGCGATCCGCGACAGGATCTCGGCGTGGTGGAGCGCCTCGGCGTAACCCTCGGGGGTGCTCTCGGCGACGAGCCGGGCCTCCTCCGCGATCATCCGCTCGTGGAGCCCGACGACGTCGTCGCGCACCCGGGGCTTGAGCGTGCGCACGCTCGGCTCGTGGTCGAGCAGCTCGGCGAGGCTGTCGCGCACGTCGGGCAGCAGGTCGGGGGCGGTGGCGTGGCAGAAGGTGGCGAGGCTCCGGACCGAGGCGGCGCCGCGCACCGCGTCCGCCCCGAGCACCCGGACCTGCTCGGAGGGGGCGAGGAGCTCGTTGTGGTCCCGCAGCCAGGACACGAGGTTCACCACCTCGTGGGTGTCGTACTCCCAGCCGCCGAGGGCGCGGACGGCGTCACCCGGGACGCCGCTGCCCCGGACGGCGGCATCGACGGCGGTGGCCCCGGACTCGCTCGCGCCCAGCACGACGACCCGTGCGCCCAGGTCCTCGACCGCGTACTGCACCAGCCGACGCCCGACCTCGAGCAGCTCCCGTGCCCCGTGGGCCGCGGCGCCGATCCCGAGGACGCGCACGTCGGCGAGCGACGGGCGCCACGACGACAGGCCGTCCGGGTCGACCGGCATCGCGTGCTCCGTCAGCCAGGCCACGACCTCGTCGTCCATGCGGCGACCCTACGACCACGCTCACCGTGGTCCCGGGCGGCCCGAGCCGGGATCCGTTGTCACTCCAGCGGGTGAACCGCCCTCGAACGGCCTAACAGCCCGGATGACCGGGACGATATCCGCGGCAGGAGCCCCGCGTCGGCGGGGGCACGGACGAGGGGGCACACCGATGTCGCAGATCGGGACCGGGACCGGCGCCGCCGCGGCGGCCGCGCTGGGTGCGTGGATCGCCACCCCCCTCGTCGCGATGCTGCGACGGCGCACCCTCGACGACCGCCGCGCGGCCGCGATGCGCCGCGAACCGTGCGTCGCGCCGTCCGGCGACGCGCTGCACCGTGACGCCATGCACCGCGACGCGCTGCGGCGCGCCCGGGTGCGCGAGGCCCAGGTGCGGGCCGCCATGGCCGCGGTCCCCGCCCCGCGGACCGGTCCGGGCCTCGCTGACCTGCCGCGACGGTCCCCGCTGCAGGGCTGACCCCGCGCCCTCCCGTCGGGGCGACACCGCGCACCGGACCGGGCGGTGTCCGTGGACCGCTAGCCTCGTCCGCCGTGCGACGCCTGGTGGTCTGCTGCGACGGCACGTGGGACACCCCGACCGAGCGGACGAACGTCTCGCTCGTCGCCGACGCCCTCGCCGAGGGCCCCGACCAGGTCGTCCGCTACTTCAGCGGGGTCGGCACCGACACCGATCCGGTCACCCGTGTGCTCGAGGGCGCGCTCGGGCTCGGGCTCAACACCCGCATCCGCGAGGCGTACACGTGGCTCGCCGAGACCTGGCGCCCCGGCGACGAGATCGTCCTGCTCGGCTTCAGCCGCGGTGCGTTCACGGTGCGCAGCCTGGCCGGGATGCTCGCCGCGTGCGGGCTCGTCGCGTTCGCGCCCGGCGACTCCCGCCGCACGAGGAACCGCCTGGTGCGCCGGGTCTTCCTCGACGGCTACCAGCGCCGGCTCCCCCTCGACGGCGTCCGGTTCGCCCCCGGCTTCGGGCCCGAGGACACCGCGCCGATCGCCTTCCTGGGCGTCTGGGACACCGTCGGCGCCCTCGGGATCCCGCGCACGTTCGGGCTGCTGTCGACCCTGGTCTCGCGGCGCCTGCAGGGGTTCCACGACCTCTCGCTCGCGCCCGACGTCCGCCACGCCCGGCAGGCCCTCGCCCTCGACGAGCGCCGCGGCCCGTTCCAGCCCGCGGTCTGGGCCACCCCGGCCGCCGGGACCCACGCCTCCTTCGTGCAGCTGTGGTTCACCGGCACCCACGGCGACGTGGGCGGCTCGCACGACCATCCGCGGGCGCTCTCGGACATCACGCTGCGCTGGATGACCGCGGAGGCGACGACGGCGGTCGGCCTCACCTGGCAGGACGCCCCGCCCGGGGGCGACGGGGACCCGCTCGGCCCGCTCGACCCCGGCCCGGACGGGATCTGGCGCTACCTCGGGCCCCGTCCCCGCACCGTGCCCCGCGTCGTGGAGGGCGCCCCGGACGTCCACCCGTCCGCCGTCGCGCGCCGGGCGGCGCCGCTCGTCCCGCCCTACCGGCCCGGCCACGTCCCCGAGCCCGGCGAGCCCACCCCGGCCACCGTGGCCGCCGACGACCCGTGGGCCGAGACCGGCCTCTACCTGCCCGAGGGCCGCTACCGCCTCGCGGTCGCCGGTCGCTGGCGCGACCACGGCGCCGACACCAGCCCGGCGGGCTTCGCCCGGTGGCCGTGGCGCGCCTGGCCGGACTACGCGCTCGGCGCGGTGCTCGACGCCTACCGGCGGGCGGTCCGGGCCCTCACCACCCGCAGCGCCGACGCGCTCGGCGCCCCCCGCGACGGCGACGCCCGCCGGATGGCGCTCGTCGCCGCCGTCGCCGACGACCGCAGGCACCCCGACGGCACCATCGACGAGGGCACGGTCGCCGCGGTGGGCCCGGACGGCGCGACGACGCTCGTGCTCGGTCGGTCCGGCTACCTCTACGCCTTCGCGAACGACTCCTGGATCGGCTACGGCGGCAACTCCGGCGCCGCGCGGCTCACGGTGACGCGGTCGTGACGTGGACCCGCGACGCCGCGGACCCGCCCACCGGCCCGATCCGGATGCGCCGCCGGGGTCCGCGCCCGTCGCGGGTGCTGGTCGGCGTGCTCGTCGTCGCGGCCGTGGCGCTCGTGCTGGTCCCGGACCGGCTCGGGCTCGACGGCGTCCTGCCGATCGTCGGGTTCGTGCTGGTCCGTGCCCCGGCGACGGTGCTCGTCGTGGTCCTCGCCCTGCTCGCGCTGGCCGTGCGCGCCCGATGGTGGCCGACCGTCGTGCCGGTGCTGCTGGTGGCGGCGATCTCGGTCGTCGCACTGCTGCCCCGGGTGCTCCCCGACGGTCCCGGCCCCGATCCCGGCCCGGACCTCGTCGTCATGACCCTCAACGTCGACCGCGGCAGCGCGGACGTGGGCGAGCTGGCCCGGCTGGTGTACCTGCACCGACCCGACGTCGTGGTGCTGCCGGAGGCGGGCGAGCCGTTCCGCACGCGTCTGGCGCCGCTGGTCGCCGATCTCGGGTACCGCTCGTGGTCGTCGACCCCCGCCACGGCGCCGGACGCCGTGGGCACGACGATCCTCGCCGGCCCGTCGCTGGGTCCGGTGCGGGCCGACGTCGTCCGCGACGTCAGCTTCCCCTGGCTGCAGATCTCCGGCGGTGCCCTGGGACCGACCCGGCTGGTCGGGGTGCACCTCGCCTCACCGGTCCCGACGCTCCTCGACGCCTGGCCGAAGGAGCTCGGCGACCTCCAGCGCTGGTGCGCCCCCGGGGCCGGTCCGGCCGCCGTCGTCGGCGACCTCAACGCCACCGCGGACATCGCCGCCTACCGCTCCGGGACGGCGGGCTGCACCGACGCCGGCGACGCGGCCGGCAAGGGCCTGCTCGCGACCTGGCCGACCGCGACCCCGCGACTGCTCGGCGCGCAGCTGGACCACGTGCTCGCCGGGGGCGGGGTCGGCGTCGACGGGTTCGACGTGGTCGAGGTGCCGGGCACCGACCACCGCGGCGTGCTCGCGACGGTGCACACCGTCGCCTGAGGCGGCCGTGCTCAGCCGGGGAGCAGCGACGAGACGTCGGTGACCTGGTCCGCGGGCGGCGGGACGACGGCGGGCGCGGACCCGACGTCGGAGAAGGTGATCGTCGTCGTGCTGGTCGTCGGGGACGCGGCCGCGGCGCCCGGCTGGGGCTTGACGGTCACGGTCTGGCCGACCCGGCGCAGCTTCCCGCCGCCGTCGACCCACACGTCCACGGGGAGCAGCGACGAGCCCAGCTGGGCCTTCAGCCGGTCGACGGCAGGCTTCGTCGACGGGTCGTCCGCACCCGGGACCTTGTCGAGGTCGACCGCGCCCGCGTAGTGCGTGGTGTCCACCCCGTCGATCTGCTCCGGCCCGACCTCGCGGGTGGTGTCGCTGATCGCCTTGAGGTAGCCGAGCTGCTGGGCGGGGTTGTCGGTGGTGCCGACCCCGAGCGCGCCCAGCGGGGCTCCGTACCCGGACTGCGCGAGCCGGTTGACGTCCACCGACACCCAGCTCTTGCCGCCCGAGATGGCGCCGATCACCCCGGCGGCGGCCGGCGGGAGCTGGGCGTCGAGGGTGCCGCCGGAGAACACCACGCGGACCGCGCCGAGCGAGGGCACCTGCAGCGTCATGTCGGCCGCCTGGTGCAGGACGTCGACGACGCCGGAGCCGTTCAGCGGGATCGCCTGGCCCATCACGGCGGTCTGTCCCGCGACGGTGGCGTGCGAGGGTCCGGCCGCCGCGGTGGACACGACCGCCTCGCGCACGATCTCCGCGGGTGGCCGGCCGGGGGTGGGCCCGGTGCCCGCGCACCCGGCGAGCAGGGCGACGAGGCCGAGGGCGGCGGCCGCCACGGCCAGCGGGGTGCGGGCCGGGGCGACGGGACGGAGGGTCACCGGGCCATGGTGGCGCCCGGTCGGTGAGCGACGCGTGCCGGGCCCGGATCCGGCCCGGGCCCGGCGATCCAGGGTCCCGATCAACGCCAACGGTGGGTGCGGCGGCCCTTGATGGTCGTCGCGAGCTGGCGCTGCCAGAGGGCCCAGGTCTCCGGGTCGAGGGTCTGCCCGGCGGGCGGCGTCGCGGTGCGGGTCCGGCCGGTGTCCGGGCCACCCGACGACTCCGATTCCGAGGACCCCGACCCGACCCGGGCGGCCGCGGGCTGCGAGCCGGTCCGTGCCGCCACCGGCTGCGACCCGGTCCGGGCCGCCGCGGGCAACGGACCCGACGGATGACCGGCCGCGGGCAACGGGCCGGAGGGGTGTCCGCCGACGGGCTGCTCCTGACGGGGCATCGGGCCGGACGGGTGCCCGGCGGCCGGACGCTCCTGACGGGGCATCGGCCCGGAGGACGTCGAGGCCGGCAGGGGTCCCGAGGGGTGGCCGGCCGGCAGCGGGGGCGGCGGTGGGACGACCACCGGCCGCTCGCCCGTCGTCGGCGGCGCCACGCGGTGCGCCGTCGCCGCCACCTGCGCGGTCGCCGCCACCGGCACGGGACCCGACGTCGCGGCGGGCCACCCCACTGGCTGCGGGTGCCCGGCCGGGGGGAGCGCCGGTCGGGAGTCCGCGGGGAAGTAGACGGTGTGCGACGCCGGGGCCATCCCGCCGATGACCGGGGCCCAGGGCCAGAACCGCTCCGCCGAGCGCGTCTTGACGAAGCCCAGCCCCATGATGAGCCCGAAGATCAGGTGCCCGATCAGCGAGAGCGTGATCGTCGTCGGGGTCAGCGGGAACATCAGCGACTGGCCGCGCGGCGCCAGCCACACCGTCGCGATCAGCCCGGCCCACACCGGGAACACCGCGAACGCCACGGAGGCGCCGACCACCTGCTTCGGGGGACGGTGGTGCAGGCCGATGAAGGCCGCGCCGACGAAGAAGGTGACCCCGATGCCGCCGCCGTCGCCGAGGTAGCGCCAGAGGTAGCCGACCCAGGCTCCGGCGGTCTTCGAGGCACCGTCGCCGATGATCCAGGTCCCCATCGTGGGGATGAAGTCCGCCCACCAGCCGAGCATGTAGACGGTGTCGAGGCGGAAGACGTCGTAGAGCGCGCACGCCAACATGCCCCAGAGGAACCCGTGGAGGATCACGCGCTCCTCCGGGTGCGGGGCGAAGATCGTGAGCGCCACGATCGCCGTGGCCAGCGGAACGACCAGCAGCGCCGCGGACCAGTTCATCGTGATCAGGCCGAAGACGTGCGCCGAGATCGCGAGCAGGGGGAGCGCCGCGAGGAGCAGGTGCAGGCCGACGCGGAGAAGGCCCTCGGTGCTCATCGGGGCCGTGCCCGGGGAGACGTCCGTCGTGTTCATCGGCGAGGAAGTTAGGGGTGCGCCGCGGCGCGGGGCCCCAACCTGAGAGTCCCCCGGTGACCACGCGACCACGGGCGACCACAGCGCGCTCACCGGTCGGCCGCCTCGTCCGTCCGGACCAGTGTGGGGCGCCGTGAGGAGCGATGGGTGACCGATCGGCTCCGGAGCGCTCTCAGCTCACGGGTGCTCGCGCCGCGAGCGCTCGGACGGCGGCGCCGAGCGGTCACGCAAGGGCGTGTCGCCCGCGCCGCTCCGAGAGCCCGATCACCCTGCACGGTGAGCTGACGGGCCCGACCTACTCTGGATCGATGACCACGACCGGGCGGCCCTCGCGCGCCCGGCCGGACGACGGGCCGCCGTCCCCCGGGGGTCGGGCGTCGCGGGGCGTCGTCGTCGCGATCCTCGTGGCGACCGTCCTCGCCGTCGTCGTGCTGCTGCCGGACCTGTTCGACCTCGACCGCGTGCTGCCGTTCGCCGTGACCGCGGCCCTGCGGCCGTCGGAGTCGGTGATCGTCGCCGTTGTCGCGCTGCTCCTGCTGGCGCTGCGACGACGGTGGTGGCCGGTCCTGGTGCCGGTACTGGCGGTGGCGGTCGTGGCCGGCGCGGTCGTCGTCCCGCGCGCGATCGCCGGGCCCGCTCCGCCGCCCGGCGGCACCGAGCTCACCGTGCTGGAGCTGAACGCGTTCGAGGGCCACGCCGACCCCCGGACGATCGCGAACCTCGCCCGGAGCGAGCACGCGGACCTGGTGGTGCTGCCGGAGTCCGGTGAGCGGATGCGGTCGAGGATCGCGGCGCTGCTCCCGGAGTACCGGACCTGGACCAACGTCCCGCCCGCCGCGGCCGACGTCCGCGGGATCGTCGTGGCCTCCTCGCCCCGGGCCGGCGACGTCACCGCCCGCCGCCTCGACGAGGGCGCCCGCTATCCGTGGGCGGAGCTGAGCGGCGGCATCCTCGGCCCGACGCGGCTCGTGGCGGTGCACCTGGTGTCGGTGGTGCCGGAGTGGATCGGCTACTGGCCCGAGGAGCTGTCCAAGCTGCAGCAGTGGTGCGCTCCCGGCGGCGACCCGAGCCCGGCGATGATCGTCGGGGACTTCAACGCCACGCCGGACCACTCCGCGTTCCGCGCGGGCACGGCGGGCTGCACCGACGCCGCGACCGCCACCGGCGGCTCGCTCGTGCCCACGTGGCGCTCCAGCTTCCCGTGGTGGTTCGGCGCGCAGATCGATCACGTGCTCACCCGGCCGGGCACCGACGGCACCGGCCCGCGGGCGCGCTCGACCCAGGTGATCGCCGTGCCCGGCAGCGACCACCGTGCGCTGCTGACCCGGTTGCGACTCTGAGAGCGACGCCAGGTCACCGCCGGTACACGCCTCGCCCGTACGCTCGGCCCCGTGGCAGGTCCGACGTGGATGCGGGTCCCCCGCTGGCTGCGCCCGCGTCAGGGCAATCCCGACGGGACGATGACGCTGCTCGAGCACATCCACGAGCTGCGGCGCCGCCTCATGATCGGGGTCATCGCGATCGTCATCGGGACGATCATCGGCGTCGTCTGGTACCAGTACCGGATCTTCGGCCTGCCGTCCCTGGGCCAGCTGCTCACCGAGCCCTACTGCCGGCTGCCCCCCGGGGCGCGGCTGACGCTCGGCAACCCCAACCAGTGCCAGCTCGTCGCGTTCGCGCCGTTCGAGCAGCTCGCGCTCCTGATCAAGGTCGGGGTGGCGGCGGGCGTGGTGCTCGCGAGCCCGGTGTGGCTCTCCCAGCTGTGGGGGTTCATCACGCCCGGCCTGCACAGCCACGAGCGCAAGTTCGCGCGCGTGTTCATCGGGACCGGGACGGTGCTCTTCCTCGCGGGCGCGGTGCTGGCCTACCTCGTGCTGACCCAGGCGCTGTACTTCCTCGTGACCGTCGGCGGCGGCATCCAGATCACCGCGCTGCGCGGCGAGGACTACTTCAGCCTGCTCATCACGCTGCTGGTGATCTTCGGGGTGAGCTTCGAGCTGCCGCTGCTGATGATCATGCTCAACCGGGTCGGCATCTTCCCCTACGCGAAGATCAAGGCCTGGCGGCGCGGGCTGATCTTCGCGATCTTCGTGTTCGCCGCCGTCGCGACGCCGGGCCAGGACCCGTTCTCGATGCTGGCGCTCGGCTGCTCGCTCACGGTGCTGTTCGAGATCGCGGCGCAGGTGTGCCGCGTCCACGACAAGCGGGTGCTGCGCGAATCGCCGTGGGCCGGGCTCGCCGACGACGAGGCGGGGCCCTCACCGGTCGTGTCCGCCGCGGAGACATCAGGTCCGGTCGAGCCCTCCGCGCCGGTGGCGCCCTCGGCGCTCGAGCGCTCGTCGTCGGTGAACGGATCGGCGCCGCAGCACTGGGACGACGTCACGTAGGTGCGCTCCGCGCCCGTGAGCACAAATTGATGCCCTGGCGTCAGTTGGTGCTCACCTGCGCGCAGCGCACCGGGGTCCGCCGTCGTTGGCCGTGCATGATGGTGAGGTCCGATGTCGCCGGCGCGGCGGCCGTGGCGGAGCTGTACGGGCACGTGGCGATCGCGGGGATCGTCCGAACGACCACGCGCAGCGTCCTGTCCGCCTGCCGCGACGGGTCGCTGCACGCCCACGGCGACGAGGACGACCCGCGCTCCGGCGTCTCGATCCCGCTGGTCTGCGCGCTCGCCTGGCGGGCGGGGTACGGCCCGGCGCGCCAACGGGTGCTGTGCCCGCTGTGCATGGTGCTGGCCCGCACCGAGCCGGCGACCGGCCCACGACTGACCGCCAGGGCTCGCTGGAGCTTCTAGCGGCTCGCCGCGCTCCCGGCCACGACCGCGTGCGCGAGACGGGGCCGCACCGGGCGACCCCGCAGGTCGCGGTGCCCGCCGGCGAGTCCGCACCAGGAGCAGTCCGTGCCGACCGCTTCGGGGGACCGACCCGACGCGGGAGCGGGCTCGACGTCGACCGTCACGCGCTGGTGGCGATGCGTCCAGAGCCAGCGGGCGAGCACGGTCACGCCCCACCCGACGAGGGCGACGACCGCCAGCCATTTGAGGAGCAGAACCGCACACAGCGCGATGACGATGCCCACGAGGGCGCTCGGAACGGGGAGGCGCCGCGGTCGGGGTGACACCCGATCGAGGCTAGGCGCTGCGAGAGGTACGGACCGTCGCGACGCGCCGGACCAGAAATCTTGATCAACGACGCCGGGCCCGGAAACGATGGGAGCCCCGGTGGGCCGCGAGGTCGGGGGTCCCGCGGCCCATCGGGGCTCGGTAGGGGTGTCGTCCGCGGGCCCGCCGGCGTTACACGTCCGCGGCGGATTTCCCGGCGGACTGCTCCGCGAGCGCGTCGGACCAGGTCAGCGAGCGGGTGGTGACTTCGACGCCGTCCGGGACCGAGCCGCCGGCGACGTCCGCGGCGGCCACGCAGCAGTGCACCCAGAGCTGGAACTGGATCTCGCGCGCGACGCCGAGCCGGTTGTACATCAGGTCCGCGCACCGGTCGCCCGCCCGCGCCCACGTGGTCACGGTGAAGATCAGCCCGTCCGGGCTCGTGGTGGCGGCGAACTCGATCTGGCCGGCCTCTAGGTGCCCGGCGAGGGTCGCCAACCGGAACGACGAGCGCCCGGGCTCGTCGGTGCGGTCGACCACGCGGACCGGCCCGTCCCACGGCCCCGGCATCCGGACCACGAGCTCGTCGTCGACGGCCAGCGCCCGGCCGGTGCTCGTGACCGGATCGAACCGGGCGACGCCGGGCACCATCGCCCGGTTCATGTCGGCGGCGAGCACCGCGACGAGGGCGCGCGGCCCGAGCCGGGGGTCGGTGACCCGGACGGCGAAGGTGCGGTGCAGCAGCGGGCCGTGCCCGGCGTGGGCGGGCTGGTCGCGCCGGACGACGTCGGGCAACGGCGGGGGTGCGTCACGGGCGGGGTCCCCGGCCACGCGGCGGTGGGCCACCCCGACCCCGGGCAACGCCCAGATGCGGCCGAGCGCGACGAGGCCGCGCGGGAGACCGGTGAGCATCAACGCTTCGCGTACCACCTGACGGGGGCCGGGGACGATCTGCACGCGCGCCGGGTACCCCACCCCGTCGTCGTCCTAGACGACGTCCCGGGCGGACTGCGCCGGAGGGCTCACCGGCGCGCACTGCCCGGCCTCGCAGCGCCGGCGCAGCCCGTCGGCCAGCTCCTCGAGGTGGGCCGTCGCGGTGGCGCCGGTCATCCGGTCGACGACCGACGCGACCCAGCCGGAACGGCGGGCGGTGAGCTCCAGGGTGGTGCCGCCCGGCGGGGCGGGCCGGATCCCGACGACGAGGGTCGCGGCGGACCCGACGCCCACCTGCTCCCAGGTGAAGCCGCGGTGCGCGCGGACCTCGCGGACGCACCAGTCCCGCACCGGCAGGTTGCGGGCACGCACCCTCACCCGGCCGCCGACGACGAGCGGCCCGCCGTCGTAGGGGACGACCTCCCGCAGCGCGGACGCCCACTGCGGCCAGCGCGCGACGTCGGTGAGGACCGCCCAGACGTAGTCCGGGCAGGCGGCGATGCGCACCTCGTGGTGCTGGTGCACTCCGGGGCCTCCTCGCCGCATGGCGTCACCGTCGCCGCCGAGCGTAGAGACCGTGGGCGCACCGACGGTAGGGGCCGTGACCGACGTCGGTCGACAATATCTCTGTGTCAGAGCTAATCTTTCTCCCGTGACCGTCACCGTCGGACTGGCCGAGGGCCTCATGCCCGCGGTCATCGCACTGCGCCGGGCCGTGCGGCGGCGCACCCGGGAGCGGATGGGCGTGCCCGCCCTGCCCGCTGCCCAGGTGGAGCTGCTGCGCGCGGTCCAGGACGAGCCGGGCATCGGGGTGGCCGGGGCGGCGCGGCGGCTGCATCTGGCCGAGAACTCGGTGAGCACCCTGGTGCGCACCGCGATCGCCGACGGGCACCTGCGCCGCACGCCGGATCCGGCCGACCGTCGGGCCGCGCGCCTGGAGCTCACCGACGCGGCGCACGAGCGGTTGCGGCGCTGGCGCGCGATGCGGGCCGGTGTCGTCGACGCGGCACTCGCCCGACTCGACCCGGCCGACCACGACGCGCTCGCCGCGGCCGTACCCGCGCTCACCCGGCTCCTCGACGCCGTCGAGGAGATCGATCCGCACGATCAGGAGGGAGGACGGCCGTGACCGACCCGGTCCGCACCCAGGGGCTGCACTACGCCTTCTCCGACCACGTCGCGGTGGCCGAGCTCGACCTCGCACTGCATCCCGGCGAGGTCTTCGGCCTGCTGGGCCCCAACGGGGCGGGCAAGACCACCACGATCCGCGTCATCACGACGCTGCTGCCCGCACCACCCGGCGTCGTGACCGTCGCCGGCCTCGACGTCGCCCGGCACCGTCGCCAGGTCCGGCGGCTGCTCGGGTACGTGCCCCAGCAGCTCTCCGCCGACGCCTCGCTGTCCGGCAGGGAGAACGTGGCCCTGTTCGCGCGCCTGTTCGACGTCCCGCGCCGGGAGCGCGCCGACGCGGTCGACAGCGTCCTCGACGCGATGGGCCTGACCGAGGCCGCCGACCGCACCGCGTCGACCTACTCCGGCGGGATGGTGCGTCGCCTCGAGCTGGCCCAGGCCCTCGTCAGCGCCCCGCAGGTGCTGGTGCTCGACGAGCCGACCGTCGGCCTCGACCCGGTCGCCCGCTCCGGGGTGTGGGACCGCATCCACGAGGTCCGTCGCGAGACCGGCATGACGGTCCTCGTCACCACCCACGCCATGGAGGAGGCGGAGCTGCACTGCGACCGGGTCGCGCTGCTCCACCGGGGCCGCAAGCGCGCCGAGGGCACCCCGACCGAGCTCATGGACGCGCTGGGGCCGGACGCGACGCTCGACGACGTCTTCCGCCACCACACCGGCGACACCCTCACCCAGTCCGGTCAGGAAGGGAGCATGCGCGATGTCCGTACTGCCCGCCGCACCGCCCGCCGCGTCGGTTGAGCGCTTCTCGCCCGTCGGCGAGGTGGCGCTGCTCGTCCGCCGCATGGGCGCGATGTGCCTGGTCGAGCTGCAGAAACTGCGCCACGACCGCACCGAGCTCGTCACCCGCACCGTCCAGCCCGCGCTGTGGCTCGCGGTGTTCGGGACGACGTTCAGCCGCATCCACGCGATCCCGACCGGATCGACGCCCTACCTGGACTTCCTCGCTCCCGGGATCCTCGCGCAGTCGGCGCTGTTCATCGCGATCTTCTACGGCATCCAGGTCATCTGGGAGCGCGACGCCGGGGTGCTGGCCAAGCTCCTGGTGACACCGACGCCACGGACCGCGCTCGTGACCGCGAAGGCGTTCGCCGCCGGCATCCGGGCGCTGGTGCAGGCGGTCGTCGTCGTCGTGATCGCGCTGCTGCTCGGGGTGGGCTTCACCGCGAACCCGTTCAAGCTGCTGGGCGCCGCCGCCGTTGTCGTGCTCGGGTCGGCGTTCTTCTGCTGCCTGTCGATCACCCTCGCCGGTGTCGTGCTCTCCCGGGACCGGCTGATGGGCATCGGGCAGGCGATCACGATGCCGTTGTTCTTCGCCTCGAACGCGCTCTACCCGGTCGACCTCATGCCCGGGTGGCTGCAGGTGATCAACAAGGTCAACCCGCTGTCCTACGAGGTCGATGCGCTGCGCGGTCTGCTGATCGGCACGCCGGCCCGGCTGGGCCTGGACGCGGTCGTGCTCGTCGTCGCGGCCGCCGTCATGATCTCGGTCGCCTCGGCCCTGCTGCCGCGGCTCGCCCGGGGCTGACGGCCCTCAGCCGGCTCGCTGTTCGAGGTCGGTGAGCAGATCCCGCACCCCGACCGCGGCCGGCGCCGTCGCGGCCGGACGGGGGCCCGGGTCGGACAAGGTGGCCGTCGCCCGGGCGCCGCCGCCGGCCGCGTCGGCGGGGCGGAGCACCTCGTCGACGCGGTGTAGCCGGCCGGTGCCGTCGACCCAGACCTCGACGGGCAGCAGCGTCGTCGAGAGCTCGGCGCGGAAGCGCTCCACCAGCGGCGCGAGCGCGGGGGTGTCGCGCCCGACCGCGGCGAGGTCGACGGTCCCGCGGTAGTGCGTCGTCGGCGTCCCGTCGAGCGTCTCGGGGCCCACCAGCGCGGTGTCGGCGCGCAGCCCGGCGAGAAGGGCGGGCAGGTCGGCGGGGTTGCCCGTGGCGCCCGCCCCGAGCTGGACGACGGTGTCGCCGAAGAGCCCGACGTCGACGCGGTCCAGGTTCACCGACACCCACCGGCGGCCGCGGGAGATGTTCCCGACGGCCTTCGGGGGCAGGGCCGCGTAGACCATCCGGCCGAGGTTGACCGCGTTCACCCCGCCGATCCCGGAGATCTGCAGCGACAGGGTCGCGGTGCCGTCGCGGAAGTCGACGGCACCGGTCCCGGTGGTGCTCGCGCTGCGGCCGCGGGCGGGACCCGACGACGCCGTCGTGATCGTCGCCCCGCCCGCGGCGGCGGACGCGGCCGCGGCGTCCCGGACGGCCGTCGTCGCGGTCGCCGGATCGGCCGGGTCCGGCACGTCGGCGTCACCCGCCGAGCACCCGGCCAGCAGGGCGAGCGCGCACAGGACGGCGAGGAGCGCGGGGCGCCGGCGGCTCGGCGCGGCGTCGGAGTCCACGACAGGGGTCAACGAGCGAGGTCGTGCCCAACGGGGTCGCGCGCCCCCGTCGTCACACAAACGTGTCGCGCCCCCGGCTCAGATGCGGTTCTCGCGGTCCTGCCAGTGCTCGTCGCGCAGCTCCCGTTTGAGGATCTTCCCGGCGCCCGACTTCGGCAGCGGGTCGGCCTGCAGGTCGATGGCACGGGGGATCTTGTAGCCGGCGATCGTGAGCCGGCAGTGCGCGACGAGGTCGTCGGCGCTGACCTCGAGGCGGGTCTGCACGACGGCGTGCACCGCCTCGCCGTAGCGCTCGTCGGGGATCCCGAACACGGCGGCCTCGACGACGGCGGGGTGCGAGTAGAGGGCGTTCTCGACCTCGGCGGAGTACACGTTCTCCCCACCCGAGACGATCATGTCCTTGGCCCGGTCGACGAGGAACAGGTAGCCGGCCTCGTCGAGGTAGCCCAGGTCGCCCGAGGTGAACCAGCCGCCGCGCAGGACCTTCGCGGTCTCCTCCGGCTTGTGCCAGTAGCCCGCGGTGACGTTGGCGCCGCGGATCGCGACCTCGCCGACCTGGCCCGGTTCGAGTGGCGTCCGCTCCACCGGGTCGATCACCTGGACCTCCACGCCCACCGCGGGACGCCCGCAGGACATCGCCCGCGGCGAGTCCAGGCGCAGCTGCTCGTCGGGGTGCAGCGTGACGATCGGCGAGGTCTCGGTCAGCCCGTAGATGTGCAGCATCGAGGCCTGCGGGAACGTCTCGTGGGTGCGGTTGAGCAGCTCGCGGGCGGCGGGGCTGCTGCCGTGGGAGAGCCAGCGCAGGCTGGAGACGTCCCGGGGACGCTCCCGCTGCTCGACGGCGAGGGCGTCCATCATCGTCGGGACGACCAGCGTCGCCGTGATCCGCTCCTGTTCGACGACGTCGAGCACCCCCGCCCCGGTGAAGGCGGGCACGAGCACCTGGGTGCCGGCCGCCCACGTCGTCGCCAGCGCCCCGATCGTCCCCGCCGCGTGGAACATCGGCGCGACCACCATGAACCGGGTGTCCTCGGTGAACGGCCAGCAGGCCATGAAATGCAGGGCGTTCGCGATGAGGTTGCCGTGGGTGAGCATCACACCCTTGGCCGCGCCGGTCGTGCCGCCGGTGTAGAAGATGCCCGCGAGGTCGTGCTCGCCGGGGGCGTCGTGGCCGTCGGGGAGGGGCTGGTCACCGGCGGCGTCGGCGAGCACTGCCTCGTACTCGTCGTGCAGGCCGACGACCCGGACGTCCAGCTCCCCGACGCCCGCGACGTCCCGGTCGGTGAACAGGACGCGCGCCCCGGAGTCGGAGATCGAGTAGCAGCGCTCCGGGTCGGAGTGCCGGGCGTTGAGGGGGACGATGACCAGCCCGGCGATCGGCAGCGCGAGGTGCAGCTCGAGGTAGCGGTGGCAGTTCGGGCTGAGCACCGCGACCCGGTCCCCCCGCTGCAGGCCGAGGGCGGCGCACGCGTCGATGAGGCGGCGGATGCGTTCGCCGAGCTCGGCGTAGGTGAGGGTCGCGTGCGGACAGACGACCGCGGTCGCCCCGGGCGCGATCGCCAGGGCCCGGCGCAGCGGCGCGGCGAGGGTCCGCGTGGCGTTGCGCGGGTCGCCCGCCGGGGCGAGAGTCCCACCGGCGGGGCGCGCCTCCACCGTCGTCATCGACGTCCTCCTGGTGTCGGTTCGCATGCCGAACGATCGTTCGGTGGGTAGAATAGCAGGACGGGTGATCGGGAACACTGCTCCGATCGGCCGCGCGTGGCACGGGGTGCAGCCCGTTACTGTCTCGACGATCATGACGGGAGCCCGGCGATGAGCGCGTCGCGCGAGGACACGGCCGCCCGGCGGCCCGGGCGCGGCGCGGAGCCCTACACGCTCGCCTCGCTCGTCGAGGTGGCCGCGACGGCGTTCCTGGAGCGCGGGTACGACGCCACCAGCATGGAGGACCTCTCCCGGGCGGCCGGGATCACGAAGTCGTCCTTCTACCACCACGTCTCCGGCAAGGAGGCGCTGCTGCGCGGCGCGCTGGACCGGGCGCTCGACGGCCTGTTCGGCGTCCTCGCGGAGCCCGCGGCGCTCGAGGGCCCGCCGGTCGACCGGCTGCGCCACATCGTGCGACGGCAGGTCGAGGTGCTCGCCACGGAGCTGCCGTACGTGACGCTGCTCCTGCGACTGCGGGGCAACACCGAGACCGAGCGCTGGGCGTTGGCGCGGCGCCGCGAGTTCGACCAGGCCGTCGCGTCGTTGGTGCGCGAGGCCACCGAGGCCGGCGCGACCCACCCCCAGGTCGACCCCGGTGTGGCCGCCCGCCTGCTCTCGGGGACGGTGAACTCGCTGATCGAGTGGTACCGGCCGGGCCGGGTGCCGGTGCCCGATCTGGTCGACGCCGTCGAGCGGCAGGTGTTCGACGGTCTCCTGGGAGCCTCCGGGTAGAACTGCCGCGTGGACGAGACGCCCGAGGACGACGCCTCCCCCGCCATCGATGACTCCCCTACCCGGATCGCACGGTTCCGGGCCGGCGCCGCCCGGGCCGGGGACCGGGCGCGCGGCCTCGACCGCTCACCCGGCCTGCAGCGCGCGGTGAAGCGGCTGCGCGAGACGCTGCCCGGCGACGCCCACTTCGGCGACCCGCTCTCGCTCGGCGGCGCCCGCTACCCGGAGGCGGCCGGGCGGGCCATCGTCGGGCTGACGGGCCACCGCCCGGGGGTCACGCGCGAGGTCGGGCTGGGCGGCGTGCAGGTCTGGCAGTCGATGCTCGAACGGTTCGGGCGCGGCGGGGGCGAGCACGAGGTGGTGCTCGTGTTCACCGACCTCGTCGAGTTCTCCCGCTGGTCGCTCGAGGCAGGTGACGACGCCGTGCTGCGGGTGCTGCGCCGCGTCGCGGACGCCTGGGAGACCCCGATGACCGCGCGGGCGGGCACCGTCGTCAAGCGCCTCGGGGACGGGCTCATGGTGGCCTTCGCCGACCCGTCCGCGGCGCTGGCCGCCGTGGTCGAGGCCCGCCGCCGGCTGGGCGAGCTGCACCTCGAGGGCTGGGAGCCCCGGATGCGCGCGGGCCTGCACTCCGGGCGACCGCGGCGGGTCGGGGGCGACTACCTCGGCGTCGCGGTCAACACCGCCGCCCGCCTCGGCGACGCGGGGAAGGCCGACGAGATCCTGGTCAGCGGGGATCTGCTGCGCCGGCTCGACGCGACGACGGTGACCGCGCGCCGCAAACGGCGGCTGCGTCTCAAGGGCGCGCCGGAGGATCTCGAGGTGTACGCGGTGGAGCCGGCATAGGTGCGCTCCGCGCTCGTGAGCAGTAATTGAGGCTCTGGCATCAATTACTGCTCACAAGCGCGGAGCGCACCTAGCGGTGCATCCGCGCCCCCTTGGTGATCTTGTCCGCGGCGTTCCGCGGCGCGTGGACGGCGACGCCGACCAGGTCGAGGTCGCCGCGGTGCACCTTGGCCACGGCCGCACGGTTCTCCTCGTCGCCGCCGGTGGCGAACAGGTCGGACGTGAAGACCGGCACCGTGAGGCCACGGTCGACCGCCCGGCGGTGCGCGGCCCGCACGGTCTCGGCGTCGCCCTCCAGCACCACCACGGGCTGCCGGAACATCGGGGCGTAGGCGGTGCCGTCGGCATCGGCGTAGGGCTCGCCGATCAGCTCGGGAGTGGTCGCCGCGATCCCGCTGACGAGGAACGCGGTGACGTTGAGGCGTTGCCAGGTCGCGAGGTCGTCGCGCAGGACGACGACGATCTTGGTGTCGAAGCGGCTGCTCATGGCCGCCACGATCCGCCGCCGTCGCCCCACGTTCTTGTACGTTCCTGGGGTGGTCGACGGATCGCGGGTGCGGGCGTGGCACCCGGCGGTACCGGGCATCGACGAGGTCTTCCACGCCCGGTTCGTCGACCACGCCTATCCGCTCCACACCCACTCGACCTGGACGCTGCTCGTCGTCGACGACGGCGCGGTGCGCTACGACCTGGACCGCTCGGAGCACGGCGCGGTGGGCTCGGCGGTCACGCTGCTGCCGCCGGGCATCGCCCACGACGGCCGGTCCGCGACGCCGGGCGGCTTCCGCAAGCGGGTCCTCTACCTCGACGACGACGCGCTGCCGGCCCGGCTCGTCGGGCGCGCGGTGGACCGACCCGCCGTCGTCGACGACGTCCTGCGCCGCGCCGTCGACCGGCTCCACCGGGTCCTGGACGCGCCCGGCGACGAGCTCTCGGCCCGGTCGGGACTGGTGCTGATCACCGACCGGCTCGCCGCGCATCTCGAGGGTCAGGGTCCCGACGACGACGGGGGTCCGGTGCGGGATCCGCGCGCGGCCGGCGGCCTGCGAGACCTGCTCGACGCGCACCTCGTCGACGGCCTCACGCTCGACGACGCCGCGGCGACGCTGCACGTGGACCCGACCCACCTCGTGAAGTGCTTCGCCGCCGAGTTCGGGCTGCCGCCGCACCGCTACCTGGTCGGCCGGCGGGTGGAGGCGGCCCGACGGCTGCTGCTGGCCGGGGTGCCTGCCGCGCGGGTGGCGGTGGAGGCGGGCTTCCACGACCAGGCGCACCTCACCCGGCACTTCCGTCGCCTGCTCGGGGTGACGCCGGGCCGCTACGTGCGCTCCGCGCTCGCGAGCACCACCTGTCGCCCTGGCATCACGTAGTGCTCACAGGTCCGGAGGCCACCTTGTCCAGCCACTCGGCCAGCAGGGCGCGCTCGGCGTCGGTGAGCACGTCGACCTGGTCGAGCGCGGCGCGCAGTGAGATCGCGGCGGCGAGCGGGCCGGGCTCCGGCGCGGCGGGCGCGTCCGTCGTGATCGCCGCGATCACCGCCTCGCGGGCCGCGTCGGACAGGCCGGGGTCGCGCTTTCCCGGCGGCACCGCGATCAGGGAGAGCGCGGTGCCGGTCCCGGTGGAGTGCACGAGCCCGACCGCCCGGCCCTCGGCGACGCGCAACCGGCCCGCCACCGCGATCCGGCGCACCAGCGCGGCGAGCACCGCGAACGCCGCGCGGGCCGCCGGCGAGTAACCCGCCCCGTCCGGCCGGGCGTACATCAGCGTGTAGAGCGCGGGACGCTCGAGCGCGAGCCCGATGTGGAGGTCCCATCCGGCGCGCAGGTCCGCGACCGGGTCGTCGGACTCCTCGCGGACCATCTTCTCGGCGAGGTAGGTCTCGAACCCGTGGCTGACGACGGCGTCGAGCAGCCCCTGCTTGTCCCCGAAGAGCCGGTAGATCGTCGGCGCCTGGACACCGGCGGCGGCGCTGACCGCCCGCGTGGAGACGGCCTCGGACCCGCCGTCCTCGAGCAGGCGCGCCGCCGCGTCGACGATCCGCGGCCGGGGACCGTCGTCATCCGTCACGGTAACGATGCTAACAGTGCTCCGTTAGCGGTTGGCTGTTTCCAGTGCTAGCGTCATTTGGGTAGCAGCGATAAGGAGATGTCGATGATCATCGTGACCGGAGCCAACGGTGTGCTGGGCCGTGGGGTGGTCGAGGTGTTGGTCGGGCTCGTGCCCGCCGGGCGGATCGGGGCGAGCGTGCGCGACCCGGACGCCGCGAGCGACCTCGCCGATCGCGGCGTCCGGGTCCGGCGGGGCGACTTCACCGAGCCCGCCACGCTCGCCGACGCCTTCGAGGGTGCCGAGCAGGTCCTCGTCGTCAGCGCGAACACCCTCGGCGACGAGGGACGCGCCCAGCACCGCGCCGCGATCGAGGCCGCCGTCGCCGCCGGAGCGGGCCGGGTCCTCTACACCGCCCACCAGGGCGCGCGGCACGACTCGCCGTTCGCCGCCGCGCCGGACCACGCCGCCGCCGAGGACGTCCTCGCCACGTGTGGCGTGCCGTGGACGTCGCTGCGCAACGGCTTCTACGCGAACACCGTCCCGATGCTGCTGGGCGACGCCGCGAGCACCGGTGAGCTCCGGCTCCCCGCCGACGGTCCGGTCGCGTGGACCACGCGCGAGGACCTCGCCGCGGCGGCCGCACGCCTCCTCGTCGAGGGCGCGCCCGACGGACCCACCGCACCGCTGACCGGCCCGGAGGCGGTGGACATGGCGGCGGTCGCGGGGATCGTCGGGGACCTGACGGGCCGGCCGGTGCGCCGGGTCGTCGTCGAGGACGGCGAGTACCGCGCCGCCCTCGTCGCGCGGGGCACGCCGGAACCGGCGGCCGAGATGCTCGTCGGGATGTTCGCCGCGAGCCGCCGGGGCGACTTCGCCCCGGCCGACCCGACGCTGGCGCAGCTGACCGGGCGCCCGGCGACGTCGATCCGGGAGCACCTCGCCACTGCGTTCAGCCCGGCGCGCTGATCCCCCCACCGGGGACGAACGACTCGTTCGTGCACGTAGACGCCACGAACGAGTCGTTCGTCCCCAGCAGGTGGCCCCGGGTGACGCGCTACTCCTCGCCGAAGTCGGTGCGCCGGCCGAGGCCGACGGCGGTCAGGCCGGCGCGGCGCAGGGTGGCGGGGTCGACGACGTTGCGGGTGTCGACCACGATCGGGCGCTTCATCGCCGCGGCCATCACCGACCAGTCCAGCGACCGGAACTGCGCCCACTCGGTCAGCACCAGCACCGCCTCCGCGCCCTGGGCCGCCGAGACCGCGTCCGCCGCCAGCGGCACCCCCTCGACCTCGGACGGCGCCGGCTCCCCGTCGCGGAACTTCAACGCCTCCGGGCCGTCCACGAACGCCGGGTCGAACCCCACCAGCTCCGCCCCGGCCTGGCGCAGCAGCGCCGCGATCGCCAACGCCGGCGAGTCCCGCAGGTCATCGGTGCCGGCCTTGAACGTCAACCCCAGCAGGCACAGCCGCACCCGCGACAGCGACCCGGTGCGCTTGCCGGTCACCGCCAACCGGACCTTGTCCACGATCCGCTGCCGCTGCCGGGTGTTGGTGTCGATCGTCGCCCGCAGCAACCGGAACTCGAAGTCCGCCGCGTCCGCGACCTGCAGCAACGCGTGGGTGTCCTTGGGCAGACACGACCCGCCCCACCCCGGGCCGGGCGAGAGGAACGCCTGCCCGATCCGCCGGTCGTAGCCGATGCCCTCGGTGACGTCCGCGATGTCCGCCCCGACCCGCTCACACAACTCGGCCATCGCGTTCACATACGACAACTTCATCGCCAAGAAGCAGTTCGCCGCGTACTTCATCAGCTCCGCCGACGCCGCATCGGTCAACACCGTCGGCGCACCCAACCGCGCGTACAACGCCGCCACCCGCTCCGCGGCGTCCTGGTTGTCCGACCCGACCACGATCCGGTCCGGGCCCAGGAAGTCCTTGACCGCCGACCCCTCACGCAGGAACTCCGGGTTCGACACCACCCCGATGTCGGCGCGCTCGAGCATCTCCGCGGTCCGCTCCGCGGTGCCCACCGGCACCGTCGACTTGTTCACCACCACCGTGCCCGGCGCCAACGACGCGCCGACCTCCTCCATCACCGACTCCACCGCACGCAGATCCGCGACCCCACCGGCACCCATCGGCGTCGGCACGCACAGGAACACGACCTCCGGGGAACGGCCCTCCTCGAACGACGCCAACGCCGCCGAGTTGCCCACCACGAACGACAACCGCCCCGCCGAGGTCTGCTCCGAGACCAACTCCGACAGACCCGGCTCCACGATGTCGACCACCCCGCGGCGCAACCGCTCCACCTTCGCGGTGTCGATGTCCGCGCACACCACCTCGTGACCCAACGACGCCAGACACGCCCCCGTCGTCAACCCGACGTAGCCCGTCCCCACCACCATGACCCGCCGTGCGAACACGCAGGACTCCCCTCTTCGTCCGGCACCGCCTGGTCGCGGGAGGTCCGCCTCCGGTGATCAGCGGTCCCACGACCACGCTGCCAGATCACACACGGTGAGCGAACGCGTGCGGGCTCACCTCACCCCGCGGCACCGGTGACGGCGTTCGCGTAGTCCTGCCGGGTCAGTCCCGACGACGGGTCGTCGAGGACGCCCTCGAAGGCCAGGAAGAACCCGGCGAGCGAGCAGCCGCGGGCGTAGGCGGGGCTGTGCCGGACCTGGGCGGCCTCGGAGTCCGAGTCCGACGTCCCGCCGGTCTGCGCCGCGGGCGGTCCGGGGTTCTCACCGACGGCGGGCAGCCCGGCCCGGGCGGCCTGGGCGCGGGCGAAGCGCAGGTTCGACCAGGACTGGACGGGGGTCGCCGGGTCGGTGCTGGTGTCGGCGTCGCCGGCGGTGCACATGTCCTGGGCGGGGCTCGCCGCGCGGGCGGTGACCGCCGTCGCGTCGTCCACCCCGGTGAGGTCGACGACGACGCCGCCGACGTTGCCGCCGAGCACCGGGAACTGGTCGACGTAGTTGAGCCCGCGCCCGAGCGAGCCGTCCCGGTCGCCGGCGCCGTTCAGCAGGGCGTTGGTCGCCGTCGTGAGGTCGGCGGGCAGGACGCCCTTGCCCGGCGAGGGGATGTGGACGAGCCCGGAGTAGCCGGCGGCGCGCAGGGCGTCGACCTGCCCCTTGATCGCGTACATCAGGGAACGCTCGTACCAGGTGAACCAGTTCCGGGCCATGGCCGCGGTGACGGTCGTGCCGTTCCAGGTCGACTGACCGGGGATCCAGCCGGGCATCGGGGTCGTCGGGGTACCCGCGGCGATCCCGGTGCCCTGCTGCGCGTCGGCGCCGTAGGCCCACCAGCTCTGCAGGAAGCCGTCGCCGGAGTCGTTCGGCCCGGGGAAACCGACCTCGCCGGCGGCGCTGGTCCCGACGCGGAAACCGTCGAGCCGCGAGGCCGGGAGGTCGTCGACGAGTCGGGTGAGGTAGTCGGCCTCGGCGTTCCGGACGGACGCGGAGAAGACGGTGTCGATCGCGCCGGTGTCCGGGTTCTTGCCGCGCTGGTCGACGAGCTCGGCTCCGGCCAGGCCGCGGACCCACGACGGCGGGTACTGGGTGCCGGTCCCGACGACGACGCGCAGGCCCGCGTCGAGGCACGCCGTCACGCGGTTGCGCAGGTCGGTGACGTAGTCGGTGTTCTCGACCCCGGCCGCCGTCGGGAGGTAGCGGTCCCAGTACGCCTCGACCTCGACGATGCTGACGCCCACGGCCTTGTTCGCGGCGATGTCGGAGGCGCTGCACGAGGAGGCCATGAGCCCCCAGACGGGGTCGGAGGCGGCGTGGGCGGGCAGCGGGCGGAGGCCGAGCAGGAGCAGCGGGACGAGTGCGAGGAGCACGACGACGGCCGGTCGGTGACGGGTGGGACGTGGGAGGCGGATGAGGCGCAGCATGACCCTGGCATCGCGTCGTCCGGGTCCGGATCGCACAGCTCAGGCAATGCGTTGACCGTTCAGCTCAATCGATACACGCGTCCGGCGCAGTAGTCGGCTGCTGCCTCCGCCGTCCGTGAATCGCCCGTTCGGCCGCATCTGGTCCGGGCGGCCGTGGAAGATCTGAAGGTCTGAAGATCAGGAGCACTCCAGGCATCGAGTCAGCGCTCCGAACCTGCGCCATGTGTCCTCGACGCGAGAACAACGGCCACCCTCAGCCGCCCACCACCGCCGCGTAATCACCCGGCGTCAACCCGCTGCGGGTCGTGTAGAGGTCGTCCTCGAACGCGAACAGGAACGCCGCCAGACCACACGCGCGGGCATACCCGGGAGCGCGCCGGAGCTGGTCGCGCTCGCTGTCCGAGCGGTCGGTCCCGCCCGTCTGCGGCGCGGGCGGGCCGGGGTTCTCCCCCACCAGCGCCAGCCCGGCCCGGTGCGCCGCGGCTGCGGTGACCCGCTGGTTCGGCCAGGTGTCGAGCGCCGCTGAACCCCGCAGGAGCGCCGCCGCGTCCCCCGACGTGCACCGATCGGCCGGCGGGTTCAGCCCACGCGCACGGACCGCGGTGGCGTCGTCGATGCCGGTGATGTCCACGACCGCCCCCGGCACCGCGGACGCGAGCGCGGGGAAGCCGCCCACGTAGTCCAGGCCGCGCCGCAGCGCCCCGTCGCGCACCGCGGTGGCGAGCCGGACCTGGACGGCGGCCTCGAGATCGGCCGGCAGCACACCGCGCCCGGCGGCCGGCACGTGCACCGGACCGCGGTACCCGGCGGCACGCAGCGCGGCCGCGCGATCCGCGACCGCGCGCACCACCGCGCCGGAGTACCACCGGAACCACGCGCGGGCCGCCTCGACCGACACCGCCCGCCCCTGCCACGTCGGCTGCCCCGGCACCCATCCCGGCAGCGGCGACACCGACTGGCCGGGCGCGAGACCCACCCCGCGCTGGGGCGCGTCGCCGAAGGCCCACCAGCTGTCGAACGCGGCGCCGGAGGCCTCGGGCCCGGGGTAGCCGAGCTCGCCCGCCGTCGACGTCCCGACCCGCACGCCGACGAGCCGCGCCGCGGGGACCACCGTCATGAGCCGGCGCAGGTACGCGTCGCCCGCGACCGCGACGGCACCGGAGAACACCGTGTCGACCGCGCCGTTCGTCGGGGAGCGCCTCGCCTGGTCGCGCAGGGCGGCCCCGGGGAGCGCCCGGACCCAGGCCGGCGGGTACTGCAGGCCCGAGCCCAGCACCACCCGCACCCCGGCGTCGAGGCAGCGCGTCACGGTGTCGCGCAGCCCCGCGGCGTACGCGGTGTCGACGACGCCGGCCACGGGCTCCAGCCGGTCCCAGTGGGCCTCGACGACCGCGACATCCACCCCGGGCACACGCCGAGCCAGCCGATCGGGCGCGCATGTCGAGTCGACGACGCCCCACGCGGGCGACGTCGCGGCGACCGCGGGCGGGGCACCCGACGCGGTGAGCAGCCAGAGCAGCGCGACGAGCGCCCCGAGCCTCACGTCCCCGTCGACCGGCCCGTGACGACGCGGTCGGTCCGCTCGTCGAGCGAGCGCGCCGGCGCCTTGGCCGGACGCTTCACCAGCGTGCGCATCCAGCGCTGCGCCGGCTTCTCGATCACCTGGTAGGCGACCCAGGCGAGCACGAACGAGCCGAGCGCGATCAGCAGCGTCCCGACGATGCCCCAGGCCCCCGGGAACGTCCGCGGGTTGATCACCAGCGACGAGGCCAGGATCCACGGCACGTGCACCAGGAAGAGCGCGACGCTGTACTCACCGCCGACGAGCGCCCATCGGGTCGAGAGGAACGTGTTGACCGCGCCGCGCTGCTGCGCGAGGGCCAGGACGATCAGGCCGACGACCGGCAGCGACAGCATGCTCGGGTGGCCGAAGACCGCCAGCACGGTGATCGCCGCGAGCGAGAGCACCACCAGCGGCCCGGTGACCCGGCCGATCCAGGCGGGGATGCGCGACCCCACGTGCGTCAGCTGGCACAGCGAGGCCCCGGCGAGGAACGCCCCGAACGCCCGCGGCAGCGGCATCTCGTAGGTGATCGAGGCGTCGTCGAACCCGATGAACGAGTACGCGACCAACGGGATCGCGCAGGCCACCAGGTAGCCGAGCACGCACGCCCGCGGGGTGCGCAGCCGCAGCACCAGCGGGACCAGGATCGGGAACACCAGATAGCAGGCCCACTCCGCCGACAGCGACCAGACCGGCCCGTTCCAGGTCAGCGCGTGCGCCCCGCCCCAGCCGGAGGTCAGCGTGATCTGCCGGATCAGGTCCCAACCGAGGTTGCCGCCGTGGGGGATCTCGTGCCCGACCGCCCGCGAGACGAGCACCGCCGCGACCATGACGGCCAGCACGGCGAGGTGGATCGGGTAGAAGCGCGAGAGCCGGGCCCAGAGGAACTTCCCGAACACCGCGCGGCCGGGCCAGCGCGCGAACACCTTCCGGTACCCGGAGCTGATGACGAAGCCGGACAGCACGAAGAACATGTCCAGCGCGACGTAGCCGTGGTGCCAGACGGCGTTCCACGCCGGCGTCGTCACCGGCATCATCGCGCTCGCGAACGGCGCGAGGTGGACCGCGACGACGACCAGCGCCAGGATGCCGCGGATCCCGACCAGGCTCGCGATCAGCCCGCTGCCCGCCGGCTTCGCGGCACCGGACGTGGTCGAGCTCGGCGTCGGTGTCGAGGTCACGGTGCCCCTCCCCCTCTTTCCTTCTTCGGTCACGACGGCGGCCTCACGCGGGCCCGGTGAGCGGCAGCGAGCGGTCGTCGGGCGCGATCGCCGACGCCCCCGACCCGGGCAGCGGCCGGTTCAGGTCGTAGACGAGCAGGTCGCCGCTGGTCCTCCCGTGCGCGGACAACACGACGGGGTAGTCGTGGGCGATCTCGGCGTTGAGGTCGGTCGTGGAGTTCGCCAGGCCCTGGTTGGAGAGCGCGGTGGAGACGATCGCGTAGCTGCACCCGTTGCGGCGGGCGATGTCGAGCGAGGTCAGCTTGTGCACCCCGAAGCCCGGCATGATGAATTGCGCGGTCTGCTCGCCGAGACAGATCTGGGCGGAGTGGTCGACCTGCGCGAAGACCTGCGGGATCACCCGCTCGTAGCCGTCGTCGCGCGTGGTGTGCACCTGCCACCAGCCCCACAGCGACCCGGCGAACAGCGCGACCACGGCCACCCCGACGACCACCCGCCACGGCGGGGCCCACCGGCCGGCCTGGGTGACCAGGAGGCCGATGACGACGGTGGAGGGCACCGCGAGCAGGTAGAACGTCTGCTCCTCGACCTCACCGAGCGCGCCGGTGTACATGATCGCGGCGAGCACGCCGGCCAGCCAGCAGGTGACCAGCGACAGCGTCGCCTCGCGCGGGTCGCCGGAGACCCGCGGATCCCCGGCCCGGATGCGGGCGTGGGCTCCGCCGGGAGGCGCGGCGTGCGCCCCCCGCTTGCCGGTCCGGGGGCCGCGCAGCGTCCGCCACCCGATGAACAGCAGGTAGAGCGCGTAGCAGACCGCCACGCCGATCAGCGCGTACGACGACGCGAAGAGCGAGAGGTTGGCCAGGATGCGGCTCGCGAACCCCGGCGAGTTGCTCTTCGAGGTGAAGCCGGTCTCCTTGATCAGCCCGATCGCGCGGAACGTCCCGGCGAGCGTCTGGTCGAACCAGAAGGAGATGTTGCCCGACAGCAGGACGATCAGGACGTACACGCCGTACACGCCGAACAGCAGCCCGAGCACCCCGCAGGCCTCGCGGCGCCGCAGCCCCCACCCCGTGACGATCATGATCATCAGGGGCACCGCGGTGATCAGCCCCGAGGTGCTCTTGGTGGCCACGGCGAGCCCGAAGAACAGGCCCGCGGCCACCAGGAACCCGCGCCGGGCCCGGACCGTCTCGCGCTCCACCGCGACGAGCAGACACAGCACCCCCGCGAGGACGCTGAACATCATCGGCGCCTCGAGCATCACGCGGCTGTCGAAGCGGACGACGAACGCGTCGAGGGCGTAGACGAGCCCGGCGATCAGCGACGCCCACCGCCCGACCACCCGGCGGGTGACGGCGACGACGAGCAGCGTGTTGACGAAGCCGAAGATCAGCAGCGCCGGGCGCAGGCTCAGGACCGCTCCGACGGTCATGTCGTTGACCGGGTGCGTGACGAACAGCGAGAAGAACAGGAACGCCAGCGGCGGGTGCAGGTAGAACGGCTCGTCCCAGAGCTGCGGGCCGCGGCCTCCCGCGAACGCGTTCGCCACGTCCGCGTACTGGACCTCGTCCATGAACAGCTCGTAGGACTGGAGCTGGTGGTAGGCGCGCAGCCCCACCGCCAGCACCGCGAGCACGATCGCGCCCACGACGTAGACGGTCTGCCCGGGCCGGGCGACCGGGACGATCCGGCCGAGCCGCCGCGCGAGCCGGTCGGTGAGCGACGCGCGGGGTGCCGCGTCGTCGTAGGTGGACTGCTGGGCGGGCCGGCGGACCAGCCGGACGACCGAGGACGACGAGTCGCTCATCGGCGCCCCGCCGACCGCCGTCCGAGGGCACCGTCGGAGGCCTCGGCGGCCACCCGCCGGTAGAAGTCGTCCTGGGTCGCCGCGAGCGCGTCCCAGTCGTGCACGCGCGCGATCTCGGGGCCGCGGCGGGCGACGACCGCCCGGCGCGGATCGTCCTGCGCGACGTCGACGAGGGCGTCCGCGTACGCGGCGGCGTCGAAGGCGCCGTCGTCGCGCGGCACCAGCACCCCGCCCTCGGCGGGGACCACCTCGCGCAGGCAGTCGATGTCGTAGGCGACGACGGGGGTCCCGACGGCGAGGGCCTCCGCGGCGACGATGCCGAACGTCTCGAACCGCGACGGCACCGCCGCGACCCGGGCGCCGGCCACCAGCTCGGCCTTGTCCCGGCCCGCGACCCAGCCGAGGAACCGCACCCGGTCGGCGACGCCGAGCCGCTCGGCCCGCTCGCGCAGCGCGGCCTCGTCGGGTCCCGTCCCGGCGAGCAGCAGGTCCCCCTCGAGGCGCGGGGCGGCGAGCGCCCAGGCGTCCAGCAGCAGGTCCAGGCCCTTCTGGGCGATCTCCAGGCGGCCGACGAACACCACGTCGGCGCGCTCGGCGACCGGCCGGGGCGCGACGGTGAACGCGACCGGGTCGACCCCGTTGCCGATGACGACGACGTCGGCCTGCGGGGTGAGCGCCTGCGTCGCGGCGCCGACGCCGTGCGAGACCGCGACGATCCGGCGGTGGGTGGCCACGCCCCGGCGCTCCACCCAGTGCACCGGCAGGTGGTACTGGCGGGCCTTCTCGCGGGCGTTGAGCCACTGCACGACGCCGACCGTGGGCAGCCGCGTCCACGCCGGGATCGCCATCGACGAGATCGGCGCGAAGAAGTCCTCGACGACGAGGTCCACCGGTCCCGGCCCGACGTCGTCACCCGGGTGCCGGCGCCCGGCGCGACGGGCGGCCAGGAACGCGGCCGCCATGTACGGGATCAGCCGGGTGAGCCGGGTCCGGCCGCGCCCGACGTGCGGGTGCACCCAGGCCAGCGAGCCGGTGCCGTGGCGCTCGATCCGGTCGGTCGCGCCCGGGTAGCGGCCGGTGAGGACGGTGACGTGGTGGCCGGCCGCGGCGAGCCGCCGGTCGATCTCGGCGGTGCGCAGGGCACCGCCGCCGGAGCCGGGCATCGCCGGGTCCTCGAACGCGAGGTGCAGGACGTGCAGCCCGCCCCGTGCGCGGTCCGGCGACCCGGCCGCGTCGGGCTGCGGCGCGAGCCGGGACCCGAGCACCGGGAGCCCGACGAGGCCGAACCCCACCACGCCGACCGCGACCACCCAGCCGACGACCGCGACGGGCCCGGGCAGCAGGCGGGTCGCGGCGAGCAGGGCCACCACGACGACGGCGTAGACCACGCCGGTCGCCCCGGCGCGCACCAGACCGGGCTCGGTGCCCACCGGACGCGGCCGGTGCGCGGCACCGAGGACGGCGACGAGCACCGCGCCCGCGAACGCGCCGAGCGCGGCTCCGGCGGCCAGCCCTCCGGTCGGGCCGGCGGGCACGCCGGGCAGGCCGGTGAGGGCCCCGGTCGCGCCGAGGGCGAGCCCGCCGGCGAGTGCGGCGACGGCGGCGGTCAGCGCGGCGACCAGCGCTCCGCGGGCCCGGACGGCGAGCAGCAGCGTCGCGAGCACCGTCGTCGTGCCCAGGCCGACGCCCATGACGGCGAGGACGGGCAGCAGCGCGACCGCGGGCATGTACTGCGCGGGCAGCACGAGTCCGACGAGCGCCGAGGGCACCGTCGCGACGACCGCGGCGGCCGGGACGAGCAGCCGCACGTACGAGCCGAGGGCCTCGCGCAGGCGCAGGTCGCGCGCCGGGCCGGCCGCGACCCGCAGCACCGGGAAGCTGACCAGCGCCGTCCCGACCGCGACGTACACCGGGGCCTTGGCCAGCGTGGAGACCGCCTGGTAGCCGGCGGCCGCCGCCGCGTCGGCGGGGGCGGTGACGAGCGTGGCGACGACGACCGCGTCCGCGGCGGCCAGCGCGGAGAGCACCGCCTGGGCTCCCGCGACGCCACCGGTCTCGGCCCAGCGGGCCCGGTCGGACAGCGCCGCGCGCACGTCGGCCCACGCGATCCCGCGGAAGGGGCCCGAGGCCGGGGTCAGCGACACCGCGAGCACGACGACCGCGCCGACGGCGAACCCGCCGACCGCACCCCATGCGCCTGCGCCCACCACGACGGCGAGCACGCTCGCGACCAGCCGGACCGCGACCTCGCCGACGGTCAGCGCCGCGTAGCGCAGGAACCGCGACTCGCCCTGCAGGAACCCCCACACCGGCGCGATGGCGAACAGCGCGAGGCCGGAGACAGCGGCCGCGACGGCGGTCGGGAGGGCGTGGACCGGCGACACCGGGCCCACGATCAGGGCGAGCACGACCGCGGCGAGGACGCCGACCAGCAGCGAGACCCCGACCGCGAACGCCGTCGCCGCCCGGCGCGCCGCCGCCTGGCGGGGGTGCGCGCGCACGACGTGGGCCAGCGGGAACGGGATGAGCGCCGCCGAGGCGACCCCCGCCGTGCCGACGACGGCGACCGCCGCCGCGAACGTCGTGTAGTCGGCCGCCGGGAGCAGGTGCGCCATCACCAGCGTGACCGCGTAGCTGAGCAGCCCGACGATCCCGCCTGAGGCGGAGAGGAGCGTCGCGGTACCGCCGGTCGCCCGCTCGACGGGCGGGGCGGGCTCGGCGGCCCCCGCCGCGGGCGCCGCGGGCAGGACGGGCGCCGGCACCGGGGGCTGTGCGTCCACGACCCCCGGGCCGGACGGCGCCCTCGTCATCGCTGCCCGGACGCCGCCGCGGACCCGGCCGGTGCCGCGCCCGCGGGCCCACCGACGCCGAACACCGCGGGCCCGCCGAGCAGCTCGTGCCTGCTCGCGAGCCGCACGTGGGGCTCCTGCGCGCCGATCCGTCCCAGCACCGCGAGGGCGTCGACCTCGTCGCAGCCGCGCAGCAGCGCCACCACCTCGCCGGGGCCCTGCGACTGCGGACCGTCCAGGACCCGGACCGACGCCTCGTCGGTGAGGCGCAGCGCGGCCGCGGCGTCCCACGGGCGGTCGTGGGTGAAGCGGGCGAGCGTCGTCATGTCGGAGCGGGCCTTGCGCCGGGTGGCCGCGCGGTGCAGCGCGGAGCGGTCGGCGGGCGGCAGGGGCGAGTCGGCGCCGTCGGTGCGGTGGAACGCGCGCATCTCGGAGAGCACCGAGCCGGCGAGCAGCTCGGCCGAGCGGTCCCAGGTGAAGCAGGCCGCCCAGTCGCGGCACGCCCGGGAGACCTGCTCGGCCCGCGCCGGGTCGGCGAGCTCGGCGAGCGTGCGCGGCAGCGCGGCGGCGAAGTCGTCGATGCCGTCGACGAGCCAGCCGGTGACCCCGTCGAGGACGGAGTCGCGGATGCCGGTCGCGCGCAGGGCCAGGCAGGGCACGCCGGCGGCCGCCCCCTCGAGGACGACGAGGCCCCAGCCCTCGCCGTCGGAGGTGGAGGTGGTCAGCCAGGCCTGGTCCATCAGAGCGTCGCGCTCGGCGTCGGGCAGCCGGCCGTGGAAGCGCACGACCCGGCCGAGGCCGAGCTCGACGGCGGTGCGGCGCAGCGTCGTGAGGTCGGGGCCGTCGCCGATGATCTCGACCTGCAGGTCCGGCACGTCCGGCAGCGCCGCCCACACCGCGTGCAGGAGCAGGTCGACGCGCTTGTGCGGGACGAGCCGGCTGGTGAGCACGATCGTCGGCTTCTCGGCGCGGGTGCCGGTGGGCCCGGTGCGCAGGTCCTGCTTCATGCCGTTCGGGACGACGTCGATCGGGCCGTCGAACTTGAGGCGGCGCCGCAGCTCCTGGCGGGTCGACGCGGACACCGCGACGGTCCGCTTGCCCGAGTAGACCCGGCGCGCCACCCGGCCCTCGAGGAACCGTCCGACGGCCGCGCCGGTCGGCGAGAACCGCGTCGCGAACTGGTCCTGGTGCACGTGGTGGACCACCTGCACCGTCGGGGCGGTGTTGCGGGTGAACAGCGGCGAGAAGAAGGGGATGCCGTTCTGGCAGTCCACCACCGCGTCGAACTCCTGGTGCAGGCTGCCGCGCAGCAGCCGCATCGCGGCCCGGGCGTACACCGACATCGTGGCCCCGGCGCGACGGATCTCGACGCCGTCGATCTCGTCGTGGGCGCTCTGCCCGGCGTCGCGCGCCGTCAGCCACGTGACGTGGACGCCGGCCTCGACCCACCGCTTGGAGATCTCGTGGGCGTACAGCTCGGCGCCGCCGGCCTGCGAGTGCCGGACGTCGCGCCAGTTGAGCAGGAGCACCCGGCACCCGGCGAGCTGCGCGGTGGAGCGGCCCAGCACCGGGATGGCCATCGGACCGTCATGGGTGTGGCGGTCGGAGGAGACGAGCGAGGTCACGGGGCGCTCCCAACGGTCGCGGGGTCGGTCGGGGCGGAGCTGCGGGCGGGCAGCCCGGCGGGCGAGGCGCCGCGGTTGAGCTCGCGGTGGAGCTTCGCGACGGCGGTGAACGCGGCGAGACCGTCCCGGACCGGGCGCAGGGTCGAGCCCGCGGTGTCGGTCCAGGTCACCGGGATCTCCTCGATCCGGCCGCCGTCGTCGCGGATGAGACGCAGCAGTTCGATGTCGAACGCGAAGCCGGTCGAGCGGGCCCGCCACATGGCGTTCTGCGCGGCGACGCGGTCGAAGAACTTGAAGCCGCACTGGGTGTCGTGGATGCCGGGCACGAGCGGCCGCGACAGCATCCGGAACGCGGTGCCGCCGAGACGGCGCCCCAGCGGCTGCCTGCCGGCGATCGAGGCGCCCGGCGCGTGGCGCGACGCGATGGCCGCGGCGGCCCCGCCGTCGAGGGCGCTCATCACCGGCAGGAAGGTCTCGAGCGGGGTGGAGAGGTCGGCGTCGGTGAAGCCGACGATGCGCGAGCGGCTGGTCCGCAGCCCGCGGTGCACCGCGGCGCCCTTGCCGGCCTGCGAGCAGCCGATGGCGACCGCCTCGACGCACCAGCCGGTCGCCACGTTGCAGGCGCGGCCGGTCACCGCGAGCACGGTCGCGGCGGTGTCGTCGACGCTGCCGTTGTCCACGACGACGACGCGGGAGGTCCAGGGCTGCTCGGACAGGAAGGCGACCATCGCGGCGAGGGTCGCGGGCAGCCGGCCGGACTCGTTGTAGGCCGGGATGATCACCTCGAGGTCCACGGGCGACCTCCCGGCGGCGTCCTCGCGGTGGGCGCCGGGGTGCTCGGTGAGCTCCCCCGTGGCGCGCGAGACCGCCTGTGCGACCGCCGCGACGACGGCGTCGTCCACGACGTCGACGAGCTCGGAGCTCCGCACCGTCTCGACCAGATCCGTCGGTCGCAGCTCACCGGCACCCGACCGGAGGGCCGGGTGCGGGGCGGTGACCTCTCCCCAGGCGTCCATCACGTTCTGCACGTCGTCAGCATCGACCGTTCAGGCCAGCAATTAACCCCTTTGCTTCGCGGCCATCTGGTCTAGGCGACGGCGTTTCACCTGGTAGAGGCGTGTCGCGCGTCTGATCGAGTCGCCGGATTCGTTCGTCAACTTCATGCCGTCGGGTGACTCGGTCGGCCGGCGCGTCGGACGGCCTGCGTGTCGGAGCCGTGCTCGACGCGGCGGCGAAGTCGGGGCCGACCGTCGGTGGTTGGACCTACACTCGCGCGCGGGGGGCGTTGCAGGGCGGTCCGGGCGGGGCCGCGCTCGTGGCGGGTGCGCCACGACGGAGCGCCCCGCGAGGACCAGGGGGGAGGTCCCATGAGCGGGTCGGCCGACGCACGCCGGGCCGCGCCGCCGGGCACCGCCCCGGACGGCGGGGCACCGCGTGACACGGCCGGGCCCGGGCCGACCACTCCCCTCACCGGCATCCCGGCCCCGTCGTCGTCCCCCGAGACGTCGACGGGGATCCCGGCGGGCGGGATACCGGCACCGCGGTCGTCGGGCGGCCGGTCCCGCCGGCGCCGTACCGGACCCGGCCCGGACGGGCCGACCCCGATCCCGCCGGTCTCCGGCCGGGGCGGCGGGCTGCCGCCGTACTCGCTGGGCCGGCGCCTCACCGACTGGCGCCGCGGCCGCGCCGATGGCCGGGCCGGGCTGCCGGGGATCGAGCCGGGGCGTCCGCCGGGCACTCCGACGCTCGAGGAGTTCGCCCAGGACTTCCTCGCCCGCACCCACCGGGAACGGCTGCGGCTCGACGTCGAGCTGACGCCCCTGCTCGAGGCCGAGGCCGCGCTCGTCGTGCGCATCGAGGAGACCGAGGCGGCCACCGTCCGGTCCGGGGAGCGCCTCGGCGGATGGCCGCTGCTGCTCGACGACGGCCAGCTCGGCCTGCGTCGCGGTGGCGAGTCGCAGACCCCCGACGACGTGGTCCGGGCCCGCCGCGCCCGGGAGTACGAGGCCCTGCGCCGCCCGATGGTCGAGGACCTCGACCGGCTGCGGCGCGCGACCGCCACCGCGCACGAGGACCTCGCCCGGGTGCGCGCGGCGATGCGGGCCCGCGAGGTCGTCGGCGCGACGCGGGTGCGGCGGCTGCACGCCCAGGCGATGCGGCGCATCTCCGCCTACGAGCGCCACCTGGTGCGCTGCCACCCCGCGGGGGACCGGGTCGGGCCGCTGCTGGCCGCGCAGCACCCGCGCCTCCCGGGGTGGGTGTTCGCCGCCGAGGAGCCCGGGGTGGTCCCCGGCTCCACCGCGCCCACCCGGCCGTCGGGGTCGGTCCCGTCGCCCGCGTCGACCGCAACGCGGGCCGGGTCCGCCGGCCCCGCCGAGGAGGACTGATGTCCCTGGCTCAGTGGTGGCGGCGCCAGGCCTGGTCCCGCCGGGACGCGGGCTCGCCGGACTCGGGGACGCCCGAGGAGCGGCGGTTCTCGCAGGTCTACGCCGAGGACCGCGTCGGCCCGATCCCGTACCCCGACCAGGCCAGTCCGGACGTCGCGGCAGCGCGTGGGCGCGTGCGCGCCCTCGTGAGCGAGCTGCTGCCCGGCGGGGTGGACGAGGGGACAGGCGGCGCGCTCGACCCGCTGATCGCCTCCTGGGCGTCGGGCTGGCTCGCCCGCGTCGACTCCGAGCACGCTGATCACCACGCCCTCATCGACCGCCTCGTCGGCGGGGCCCGCCGGCAGCTCGCCGACGCCGAGGCCACGCACGAACGGGACCGGCACGCCCTGGAGATCGCCCGCCGCGACTACGCGGACGCCCGGGAACGCCTCATGGATCTCCAGGCTCCTCCGGGGACGGCGGACGCGGGGCCGGGCCGGCGCGGGCTGTTCCACCGTCGGCGGGGCCGGGCGGCGAACGGGCCCGCCGAGCCGCCGACGGGCCCGATCCTGGTGGCGCCGGGCCCGGCCGGGCCCGCCGACGACGAGCCGGCGACCGATCAGCCGCTCGCCGAGCGGACGGGAGAGCCGCGATGACCCGCGCGCCGCGCTCCTACCGCGACCCGACGATGCTGATCAGCCGGTCCCGGGAGGACTACCTCGCGCTCGGGATCATCGTCCTGGCCGTGGGCGCCGACATCGCGGCGTTCTACGTGGTGCTCGCGCGGGTGTTCCGGGGCTCCGCGTTCCTGATCGTCCTCGGCACCGTGGGGTTCGCGGCGGCCGCCGTCGGGCTCGCCCACCTCGTCGGGCAGGGGCTCGTGCGGCGTCGGTGCGGGGATCCCCGGTCGAGCGTGATCCTGACCGTGGTGGCCCTCGCGACGTGGCTGGTGCTCGGCGTCGCGTCGTTCGTGACGCGGCTGCTCACCCCGTCGACCGTGTCGTCGGATCCCTTCGGGGCGTCCTCGGGAGGGTTCGGCTCGTCGTCCGGGGGCTTCAGCTCCTCCGGAGGCTTCGGGTCCGGTGGCGGTTTCGGGTCCGGCGGGGGCTTCGGGTCGTCGTCGAGCAGCCTGGATCTCTCCGCCGCGCTGCCCGCCGTGCTGTTCGGGGCGCTCTTCCTCGCCAGCGGCGTGGCGGCGATGGTCGCCACGTTCGTCTCGTTCAACCCCGTCGCGGGCGCGCTGCGGCGTGCCGAGCGCAGGCTCGCCCGGACGACCGCCGCGGAAGGGCTCAGCCGGGCGGAGCTGGAGCGCTCCCGCGAGGCGCTGCGCCAGCAGGAGAGCGAGCGTGACCGCGAGGAGCAGCGCTGGGTCGCGGCGCGCCAGCAGGTCGCGGCGGAGATGCTCGAGCTGCAGAACTACGCCCGCAGCCTGATGGCCTCGCGCAAGCAGAACCCGTCGGTGACCGACGGGCTCGCGGGCTCCGCGCCCTACCCGCTGTTCACCCCGGCACGGTCGGCCGAGCCCGGCCGCGAGACCAGCCCGCCGGTCCGCCCCGAACCCGCGCCACCGCGTCCGGGCGGACCGAACGGCACCACCACCCACTCCCGTCCCGCGAGCGCCCCGAACGGAGACCGTCCGTGACGACCCGCACCGTCACCCCGCGGGACGGGGCGGCGAACCCCTCCGGCCCGCGGGCGGGGCGGGCGCTCACCGGTCTCGCCGTCGCGGCGGTCGCGCTGCTCGTGCTCGGCGCCTGCTCCTCCTCCGGCGACGCGGCAGGCGGCTTCGTCGCCGGCGGCGGCGCGGCGCTGAGCTGCCCGGTACCCGTGGGCCCGATGGCCTTCGCGGTGTCCGGACGTGCCAACAGCCCGGAGCCGGGGCTCCCGACCTCGGTGCAGCAGGCCGCGATCTCGGTCGTCTCCGGCGCGGCCGACCAGAAGGCCGCGCCGAAGTTCACCGTCGTGAACCTCGACGGGCGCCCGAGCGTGGCGGGCAGCGACACCTACCGGACCGACGCCGGGAACGCGATCGCCGCGCAGGACGACCGGAACGCCTTCCTCTCCGGGCTCGGGAAGGCGATCTCGCAGGTCCGGGCGCAGACCCCGGAGGCCGACGTGCTCGGCGCGCTGGCCCTCGCCGGGCGCTCGGTGCAGGGCGGGCGACCCGGCACCGTCGTCCTGGTCGACTCCGGGCTGTCCACCGTCGCGCCCCTGGACTTCCGCCAGGCGGGCCTGCTCGATGCGCCGGTGCCGGACACCGTCGACTTCCTGCGGTCCCATCAGGCCCTGCCGACGCTGAACGGGGCCACCGTCGTCCTCGCCGGGCTCGGCGACACCGCCGCGCCGCAGACCCCGCTGGACACCGCGCAGCACGGTGAGCTGGTCAACCTCTGGACGGGGATCGCGCAGGCCTCCGGGGCCGGGTGCGTCGCCGTCGTCGACGAGCCGCGCTCCGGCGACGCGCCCACCGACGTCCCGCCGGTGAGCGCGGTGGCGGTCCCACCGCCGCCCACCATCACCCCGGGCCGGGCGACGGCCCTGCCCGACGACGGGTCGGTCGGGTTCCAGCCCGACACCGCCGAGTTCCGGGACCGCGCGGCAGCACGCGGGGTGCTCGGCCCGTTCGCGGACTTCCTGGAGGGAGGACCGACCCGGCGGATCGCGCTGACCGGGACGACCGCTCGCGCCGGCACCCTCGACAGCCAGATCGCGCTCTCCACGCAGCGGGCGGACGCCGTGAAGGCGCTGCTCGTCGAGCTCGGGGCCTCGCCCGACCAGATCTCCACGAAGGGCCTCGGCAGTCAGTTCCCGGGGTACGTGAACGACGTCGGGCCGGGCGGCGAGCAGCTGCCGGGTCCGGCGTCGACCAACCGGAAGGTGATCGTCGAGCCGACCGCGTGAACAGCGCCTCCGACCCCGTTCAGTGCCCGAACGGTCCTTCCCGGTAACGTGACCGGTATCTCTTCACGCTTCGGCAACCTTCCCGTAGTCCGGCTGACAACCCCTCCTATCAGGGCTGACCGAGGCTTCGCGGGGGGTTGCGGGTCGGAGATCTGAACCGATTGAGTAACGCAGCGTCACCGGCGGCGGTGTTCAGGCTGTCCTCAGCCCCCTAACGTCTTCTCTCCGGAAGCGTCACCACCCGACGTCCGGAGGGACACAACAGATGACGACAGCCGCAGACCGGAGCCCCGACACCGCGGCTGGCCTCGACACGGAGTACTCCGAGGCCGATGTACACCAGGAGTTCGGCGAGAACCCCAACGAGGTTCGCGACACGGACCACTACCAGGACGAGTACATCAAGGGCTTCGTCGACAAGTGGGACGATTACATCGGCTGGGAGGGACGGGCCGCCAGCGAGGGCTCGTTCTTCATCGACCAGCTGCGGTCGCGTGGCGTGGAGAAGGTTCTCGACGTCGCCACGGGTACCGGATACAACTCGGTGCAGCTGCTCAAGGCGGGCTTCGAGACCGTCTCGGCGGACGGCAGTGCCGAGATGCTCGCCCGCGCCTTCTCCAACGGCCGCGAGCACGGGCACGTGCTGCGTGTGGTGCAGGCCGACTGGCGCTGGCTCAACCGTGACGTGCACGGCGAGTACGACGCGATCATCTGCCTGGGCAACTCGTTCACGCACCTGTTCGCGGAGCGCGACCGCCGCAAGGCGCTCGCCGAGTTCTACGCGATGCTCTCGCACGACGGTGTACTGATCCTGGATCAGCGCAACTACGACCAGATCCTCGACGGCGGCTTCCAGTCGAAGCACAAGTACAACTACGCCGGCGACACGGTCACCGCGGAGCCGGAGTACGTCGACGACGGCCTGGCCCGCTTCCGGTACACGTTCCACGACGACGGGTCCGTGTACCACCTCAACATGTTCCCGCTCCGCAAGGACTACGTCCGGCGCCTGATGCGCGAGGTGGGTTTCCAGAAGATCGACACCTACGGCGACTTCCAGGAGACCAACGCCGGCGACGTCCCCGACTACTGGACCCACGTGGCTGAGAAGACGTACCGCACCGACGAGGAGCTCACCGACTCCTACTCGAGCGCGGTCCACACCGCTCGCGACTACTACAACTCGACCGACGCCGACACCTTCTACCACGAGGTGTGGGGCGGCGAGGACATCCACGTCGGCCTCTACAACTCGCCCGACGAGCCGATCGCCCCGGCGTCGGCGCGCACCGTCGAGCGGATGGCCGAGACCGCGGGCATCACCGCGGAGACGCGGATCCTCGACATGGGCGCCGGCTACGGCGGCGCGGCGCGTCACCTCGCGAAGAAGTACGGCTGCAAGGTGACCTGCCTGAACCTCTCCGAGGTCGAGAACGAGCGGAACCGGGAGAAGACCCGCGAGCAGGGTCTCGACCACCTCGTCGACGTCCTCGACGGCTCGTTCGAGAGCATGCCGATCCAGGACAACGCGTACGACCTCGTCTGGTCGCAGGACGCGTTCCTGCATTCCGGCGAGCGCACGACGGTCGTCGAGGAGATCACCCGCGTGCTCGTGCCGGGCGGCCAGGTCGTGTTCACCGACCCGATGGCGGCCGACGGCGCGGACACCTCGAAGCTCGCGCCGATCCTGTCGCGCCTCTCGCTCGACACCCTCGGGTCGCCGGGCTTCTACAAGGAGGAGTTCGCGAAGCACGGGTTCACCGACTACGCCTTCGAGGACCACACCGACCAGCTCACGACCCACTACGGCCGAGTGCTGGCGGAGCTCGAGAAGGCGGAGAAGGCGTTCGCCGGGAAGATCTCGGACGAGTACATCTCGAACATGAAGACCGGCCTGAAGAACTGGGTCAACGGTGGCAAGTCCGGTCAGCTCGCGTGGGGCATCTTCCGTATCAAGCGGTGAGTTGATCTTGCGGGATTTGTCAGCGATGGTCCGTTGCTGACATCTGACGTCAGGATGAACCCTTCCTGACATGGGCGCGGGCATGACGGCGGCGGGCGTACCGACACTGGTACGTCCGCCGTCGTCGTCTGTCCCCACCGGCAGCGCACCCGCCGTCCATCCACAGCTTCGCGCCGCGCGCTACTACCGGGCGCCGCCCACGGGCGACGGTCTCCGTCATGAAGCGAGGCAGATGGGCAGAGGCGCTCGACGCGATCCACGCGCGGGCCAAGGACAAGATCATCCAGGTCAAGGTGCTGGTCGTCGACCTGGGAATACCGGAGGGCACCGTCTATCGGCTGTGCCGCCATCGTGGTCCCTGGCAGCTCGTGGCGCCGGCGACCGTGATGCTGGAGACCGGCACCCCGACGAGACGGCAGCTGCTGCGGGCAGGGCTCCTGCACGCCGGTCCGGACGCCGTCGTCACCGGACTCGATGCCGCGCGAGCGCACCAGCTCCACCGCGGTGAGCTCCCCGAGGCCGTTCACCTGCTGATCCGTTCAAGCTCGCGGATTCACGGGACCTCTCTGATCGTCATCGAGCGGACGAAGCGGCTGCCTCCGGCGCTCCTGCGCGACGACTTCCCGGTCGCCCCGGTCGAGAGGTGCGTGCTCGATGCGGTGCGCCGCCTGCGAGGGGAGTCCGAGATCGCCGCGATCCTGACCGAGCCGGTCCAACGACGGATGGTCCTGCCCGGGATGCTCCGCGACGAGCTCGACGCCGGCTGCCGCAAGGGAAGCTCGACGCCCCGGGCCGTCCTGCGCGCGATCGACGACGGCGTCCGGTCGGCCGCCGAGTTCGACGTCCATCGGTGGTGGTCGGCCCAGCCGGAGCTGCCGCGCGCGGTGCTGTTCAACTACCGGATCACCGCCGGCCGGCGCCTGCTCGGTATCGCCGACATCCTCGTCCCCGAGGTCGGCCTGGTGGTCCCGATCGACTCCGTGGAGCAGCACTTCGCCACCCCCGAGCAGGTCGCGGAGACCGAGCGTCAGCACCGTTCGTACCGCTCGGCGGGCCTGCACGTGATGGGGCTGCGCCCGAGTCGTGTCCGGCACGACCCCGCCGGACTCCTCCAAGACATCGTCGACGCGATCGAGGTGGCGCGCAGGCTTCCAACGCCCGCCGTCGAATGGGCACCCGACCTGCCGCTCAGTGGCTGAACTCGGGCGCGGGCTCATGTCAGGAAAGGTTCATCGTGACGTCTGACGTCAGCAACGGACCATCGCTGACAAGACGACGACCGATCAGCCCCGCGCCAACGACGACAACCGACCCCCGACGACCTTCTTCGCCTTCCGCCATCCCTTCGACGCCACGCTCGACAGGTCGGTCGTCGGCGTCAGGATCACCCGCCGCATCTCGTACGGCGAGTCCGACCGGCCGGCCAGCCCCGCCCGCGTCGTCACGGCGCACTTGTAGCCCAGCTCGGACACCAGCCGGGTCGTCGTCGCCGAGTAGTCCGACGCCGCGCCGTTCGGGAACGCGAGGGTGTCGACCGAGATTCCCAGCCCCGACTCCAGCTCGGAGCGCGACTCCTTGAGCTCCCCGAGCTGGCCCGCCTCGGTCTCCCGTTCCAGGATCGCGTGCGACACCGTGTGCGATCCGATCTCGTGGCCCGCCGCGAGCAGCGACTTCGCGCCCGACCAGTCCATGAACAGTCCCTCGCCCACCGAGGTCGGCGCCGGGTTGAGCTCCTCCGACACCCGCGCGACCTCCGCCACCCGGGTCGCGTGGTCGAGCGTCTTCACCGAGGCGCGCACCGCGTCGTGGGCGGCCTGGCGCGCCGGGGCGTTGGTCAGGTCGTGCGTCACGCCGCCGAAGGTCAGGCGCGGGGCCCGGGCGCGCTCGAACGCCGCGGAGAGGTCCTCCCACCACGCGCCGACGGTCCCGGACAGGAACCCCGGCACGAGGAAGAACGTGGCCGGGAAGCCGTGCTCGGACAGCATCGGCACGCCGAGGTCGAGGTTGTCGCGGTACCCGTCGTCGAAGGTCAGCACGACCGCGCGGGGCGGCAGCGGTTCCCCGGCCGCCATCAGGGCCAGCGCCCGCTGCAGCGACAGCACCGTCGCGAAGCGCTCGAGCGTCCGCAACTGCTTCGCGAAGCCCAGCCGGCCGACGCCGGGCGGGTCGGGGAACCCCGGCGTCGGGTCGATGTTGTGCCAGCCGAGCACGAGGAGCCGGTTGCTCATGTCGCCGATGGTAGGGACCCGCCGTCAGGTCCCCGTGGTCACGTCCCCGTCCCGCGTCCGGGACGCGACGACGGCGTCGGCGACCACCCGCGCGACGGCCTCCCGGCGGGCCGGATCGCGGCGCAGCGAGCGCGAGAGCTCCAGGTGCACGAACGGTGTGCCCAGGCGTGCGGCCAGGCGCCCCTGGACGTTGCGGATGCCCGAGAGCCGCTCGCAGCCGGGGTCCCCGCCCCCGCGCACCCGCTCCCCGGCGGCGCGCAGACCGCTCGTCACGTCGTCGAGCAGCGCCGAGGGTGCCGCGGCCCCGGACGACGCGACGACGTCGAAGCCCTCCCGGTCGGCGCACCCGTGCACCTGCACCTGGGGCGTCCCGCGGGCCGCCACGATCCCCGCCGCGAGCCGGGCGAACACCGAGTCGGGACGGTGGGACACGTCGGCGGGGAAGTCCACCCGACGCCGGGCCCACGCGGGCGCGGCCGCGTGCCGGTGCGCGCCGGCCTGCAGCAGGAGCGCCCCGTCGATCCGGTCGAGGATGCCGACCCCGACCGCCTCGGTCCGCAGGTCGAAGTGCGGGTGCGGGATCTCGACGACGACGTCGGGGTTCCGGGTCCCGACGACGGCGGGCAGCACGACCAGGCCCCACGCGCGCGGCTCACGCGGGTCGGTCGTGAGCAGCATGCGCGCGCCGTGACGGGACGTGGCGAACCCGACGGCGGCGCCCGCCGCGGCGAGTGCCGGGGTCGGCCCCGTCGTGCACGCGGTCACGACGGCGGCGACGAACTCCTCGACGACGGCGTCCTCGTCGGCGCCCGGCGGACGGTAGGGGCCGTCGAGGAGGAGGGCCGTGGTGAGCCGGTGGACGACGGCGGCGAGCGTCTCGTCCCCGCCGCGGCCCGCCACGGGAGCGAGCCTGTCACGCGGGGCGGGGTGTCACCCGCTAGTCAGGCGCCCGCGGAGTAGGCCGGACCCCAGTCCGGACGCCCGGCGTGACCCGCGCCGTCGCCGGGCTCGGGACCGAGCGGGCCGCCGTAGACCGAGCGGGCCCCGCCGGAGGGCGGGTTGCCGAACGGCGGGGTCCCGAACGGCGCGACGTAGAACCCGAGCGGGCGTCGCGGCGCGTTCAGGAAGGCCGCTGCCTCGGCGTCGGGCTCGAAGGGCAGGTCGGCGTCGGGCGGGAACACGGACTCCGCGAGCGCCGATGCCGAGGCGCCACGTTGGGACTCCGGGTGCCACCCGGTCCCCTCGCCGTGACCTCCGGCCCACGCGGGCGCGGCCGGTTGCGGCCGGGACGTGGTCCGCAGAGCCACGACCCGACGGGGACCGCTGCTGTCACTAGCCGTGTCGCAGGAACGACGCTCCGCCATGCGCACCATTCTGAAAGGGGACGTTTGCGCGCCCCGGTCGGGGGACGACCTCTCGGCCGACCGGGTCCGCCCGACGACGGCGCGACCCGACGACGGTGGCCACACCCCCTGCTCCAGCGCGGCCGATCGAGGCAACGACCGCCCGGGAGACCCTCCGACGGCGGCCGTGGGCGCTCGCGCCCGGTCACGGATCGTGCCCGGCCTGCCACGCCATCGTGATCCGCGCCTCGGACATCGCGGCACGGACAACCACGAGGTCCCCCGTACGTCCTCCGGTCGGATTTCGTCCCCGCTCGGACGATCCGGTCGCGCCCCCGCCCGCCGGTCCCCGTCGGCGATCGAGGACGATGGACCACGAGGGAAGTGCCAGCGTCGGCCACTCCGCGTCATCGCCCGGACCCGCACCGTCCCCACGGAGGTACCGCCAGATGGATCACGAGGCTCCCAGCTTCGCGCGCTCCACCGAACTCCAGAACCGGCTCCACGCGATGGTGCCGAGCGGGGCCCACACCTACGCCCGCGGGGACGACCAGTACCCCGAGGGCATGGCCCCGGTCATCGAGCGCGGACTCGGCGCCCGGGTCTGGGACGCGGACGGCAACGAGTTCGTCGAGTACGGCATGGGCCTGCGCGCCGTGACGCTCGGCCACGCCTACGCCCCGGTCGTCGACGCGGTGCGCGACGTCCTCTCCCGGGGCGTGAGCTTCACCCGGCCCTCCACGCTCGAGGTCGCCGCCGCCGAGGACTTCCTCTCCGTGGTCCCCGGCGCCGACATGGTCAAGTTCGCCAAGAACGGCTCCGACGCGACGACCGCCGCGCTCAAGCTCGCGCGTGCCGCCACCGGCCGGGACATGGTCGCCGTCGCCGGCCAGCCGTTCTTCTCCACCGACGACTGGTTCATCGGCTCGACGACGATGAACGCCGGCATCCCCGCCGACGTCCGCGCGGGCACCGTCCGGTTCGGCTACAACGACCTCGACTCGCTGCGGGCGGTGTTCGCGCAGTACCCCGGCCGGATCGCCGCGGTGTTCACCGAGGCCGCGACCGGGATGGTCGCCCCCGAGCCCGGTTTCCTCGAGGGACTGCGCGAGCTGTGCACGGCCGAGGGCGCGGTGCTCGTGTTCGACGAGATGATCACCGGGTTCCGCTGGGCGACCGGCGGCGCGCAGGAGGTCTACGGGGTCGTCCCGGACCTGTCGACCTGGGGCAAGGCCATGGGCAACGGCTTCGCCCTGGCCGCGCTCGCGGGCAAGCGGGAGATCATGGAGCTCGGCGGGCTCAACACCGACGCCGACCGCGTCTTCCTGCTGTCGACCACGAACGGCCCGGAGACCGTCGGGCTCACCGCGTTCCGCGCCGTCGTCGAGGCCTACCGCACGACGGACCCGGTCGGCGCCATGCGCCGCGCCGGCGAGCGACTCGCGGCCGGCGCCAACCAGGTGATCGACGACGCCGGGATGCGCGACTACGTCGAGGTCGCCGGGCACCCGAACTGTCTGGTCTTCCTCACCCGCGACGCCACCGGCGCGCCCTCGCAGGAGTACCGGACGCTGTTCCTCGGCGAGCTGCTCAAGAGCGGCGTGCTCGGGCAGTCGTTCGTGATCTCGGCGGCACACACCGACGCGGACGTCGACCAGACGATCCAGGCGGTGGCCGACGCGCTCCCGGTCTACGGCAAGGCGATCGAGCTCGGGAGCACGTCCGGTCTGCTCGAAGGTCGGCCGGTCGCGCCGGCGCTGCGCCCGCACGCCGCCCCGCGCCGCCGCTGACGCCCCGCCCCTGACGCCTCGTGCTGAGGCGTCACTCCGGGGCCGAGGGACGCACGTTCCTCCGGGCCCGGAGGGAACTACGCGACGACGCCGCGGAGGATGTCGCGCAGGTCGGCGGCCATGTGCGCCGAGGTGAACCGGGCCTCGACCTCCTTGCGGCCCGCGCGGCCCATCTCGGCGGCGCGTTCCGGGTCGGCCAGCAGGTCGCCGATCGCGGAGGCCATCGCCTCGGGGTCGCCGGGCGGCACGAGCAGGCCGGTCCGGCCGTGGTCGACGTACTCGTCCATCCCCGGATTGTCGGTCGCCACCACCGGGCGCCCGCTCGCGAGCGCCTCGAGCGCCACCGTGAGCCCCGAGCCCTGCGGGTTGGGCCGCAGCGCGATCGCGACGACCGAGGAGCGCTCGTAGAGCCCCCGCATCGCGGCGTTCATCCGGCGCGCATGCAGCACGCCCGCGTCGGGCGGCAGGTCGACGTGCAGCGTGGTCGCGAGCTCGAGCCAGGCGGGCAGGCCCTGGTCGCGCACCCGCCGCACCGCGGCGACGAGGGTCGCGTGGTCGCGGCCGCGGTCGTCGCCGACGCTGGTGACGGTCATCCCGTTCGGGTCGCGGCCCTCCCAGGGCTGCTCGGGGTAGAACTCGGGATCGATGCCCAGGCGCACGCCGTGGACGCGCTCGGGGTCGACGTCCCAGTGCTCCCGCAGGATGGGCACCATCGCGGGGCTCTGCGTGAAGATGCCGGCCGCGCGGCTCAGGCCGCCCTCGGCGCTGCGGCGGTGCGTCCGGGCCAGCAGCTCGGGCCGTTCGAGCCAGGCGACGCCGGTGACGACCGGCCGGTGGGTCGTGTACGCGGCAGGCAGCCCGGTGCGCTCGTCCATGCAGAAGATCGCGTCGGCGCCGCGCCGCTGCCGGGCGCTCGACAGCGCCGTCACGGCCTCGTAGCCGTCCAGCTGGTTGCGGACCTTGCGCGCCGCCCAGTCGGTGACCCCGCGGGCCGGCCTGCGGAAGGTGACGACGTCGCCTTCGTCGCCGAGGTGGTGGAGCCCGTACGGTGTGTGGTCGGGGATCTCCCCACGCGCGTTGCGCAGGCGGTACTCCTCCACGTCGAGCTCCTCGGGTAGCTCCACGTGCACGTGCATGCTGGCGGTACCCCCCTCGGTGGCCCGTTCGGGCGATTCCGACGCTACCCGTGCCCGGTCCCGGCCACGATGTCGCGTTCGTCCCTCGCCTCACCGGAAAACGTGTCGTCGACGCGTCCCCGACTCACACCATGGTCGCATTCCCCTCCGATCGACCCGCCCGCCCCGCCACGCCGGGTCGCTCCCGGGGCCCTCGGCGGGTCGCCCGGCCGGCCGAGGCAACCCGGGGCGCCGCCGGACGTCTGACGGAGGACGCCCGATCGCCTGCGCGCCCCCCTGCGCCGGGCACCCCGACGCACCCCGGACCGGCATCGCTACCGTGGTCCGAACCCGACCGGTCACCGATCGGATCGTCCCTGGCCCCGACAGGACGGACTCAGGATCTTGCCCGGCAGAGCGCTCATCCTCGTCGAGAACCTCTCGGTGCCGTTCGACCGCCGTGTCTGGCAGGAGGCCACGACGCTGCGCGATCACGGGTGGGACGTCGAGGTGATCTGCCCGCAGGGCACCGACCGGGACACCGAGCGCGAGGCCGTCGTCGACGGGGTGGCGATCCACCGCTACCCGCTGGAGGCCGCCTCCGGCGGGCCGCAGGGCTATCTCAAGGAGTACGCGACCGCGCTGTTCCACTCGATCCGGCTGGCGCGCGCGATCACGCGCCGCGCCCCGGTCGACGTCGTGCACCTGTGCAACCCGCCGGACCTGCTCTTCCTCGTGGCGCTCGTGCTGCGGGTCATCGGGCGGCGCCACGGGGTGCGCACGCGCGTGGTGTTCGACCAGCACGACCTGGTGCCCGAGCTCTACCTCTCCCGCTTCCGGCCCAAGCGCGACGCCCTCTACTGGGGTCTGCGCCTGGTCGAGTTCCTGACCTACCGCACCGCCGACGTCGTCATCTCGACCAACGAGAGCTACCGGGCGAAGGCGGTCGGCCGCGGCCGGGTGCCCGGCCACCGGGCGTTCACGGTGCGCAGTGCGCCCGCCCTGGACCGCTTCAAGCAGGTGCCGCCGGAGCCGGAGCTGGCGCGGGGCCGCGAGCACCTGCTCGTCTACCTCGGTGTGATGGGCCCACAGGACGGCGTCGACTACGCGGTCCGCGCGCTCTCGCAGCTCGCGGAGCGCCGGGACGACTGGCACGCGGCCTTCCTCGGGGGCGGCGACGCGTTCGACGACGTCGTCGACCTGGCCCACCGGCTCGGTCTCGACGACCGCGTGACCTTCACCGGCATGGCCGACACCCCGGACGTGCGCCGCTACCTCTCGACGGCGAGCCTGGGCATCGCCCCCGACCCGCTGAACCCGCTCAACGACGTGTCCACCATGAACAAGATCATGGAGTACATGGCGATGGGCCTGCCGATGGTCTCGTTCGACCTCACCGAGAGCCGGGTGTCGGCGGGTGACGCCGCGCTGTTCGCGCGCCCCAACGACGTCGACGAGTACGCGTCGCTGATCTCGGAGCTGCTCGACGACCCGGTGCGCCGCAAGCAGATGGGCGAGGTCGGGCGGGAGCGCGTCGCCGGGGCCCTCTCCTGGACGCATTCGCAGTCGTCGCTGCTCGCCGCCTACGGGAGCGTCGACCCGGCACCGCCCCGACGGTCGAGTCCCGTCGAGGTCACCGACCGGTGAGTGACGCGGCGCCGAGGGGCACGGCGCGACAGGGGGCCAGGAGCACCGTGCTGCGGGTGCTCGTCGTCGGGCAGGCATCGACCACGCCCGGCGGTATGTCGTCGGTGCAGCGGCTGCACGAGCGGTTCCTCGCGGGACGGGACGACGTCGAGCTGCACGTCGCCACCACCTACGACGAGGCCGGGGCGCTGCGACGGCTCCGGCTCATGGTCGGCGGCATCGCCCGGGCGCTCGCACTGGTCCTGACGGGGCGGGTCGACGTCGTCCACCTGCACGTGGCGAAGGGCCTCTCCGCCGTACGGAAGGGCATCGTCGTCGCCGCCGCCCGGGCGCGCGGCGTCCCGACGGTGCTGCACACCCACGCCGGCGCGTTCGCGGACTGGTTCGACGGGCTGCCCGCGCCGCTGCGCCCCGTGGTGGCGTGGCTGCTGCGGGCCGACCGCGTCGTCGTGCTCGCCCCCGGGGCCCGCGAGGTCTACACCGGGCGCCTCGGCCTGGGTGACGACCGCGTCGTCGTGCTCGCCAACCCCGTCGAGTGGCCCGAGACGGCGCCCGAGCGCGACCCGCACGCCGAGAAGGTCGGCGCGGTCTTCCTCGGCCGGCTGATCGACCGCAAGGGCGTGTTCGACATCGTCGACGCCCTCGGCGCCCTCCACGCCGCCCACCGCGCCCGGCTGCACGTGACGGTCGCCGGCCACGGGGACGCGGACGCCGTCCGCCGGGCGGTCGGCGCGGCCGGGCTCGACGGCACCGTCGACGTCCGCTCCTGGATCGGCCCCGACGAGCGCGACGAACTGCTCGGCTCCGCCCAGATCCTCCTGCTGCCGAGCTGGTGGGAGGGCCTCCCGATGTCCGTGCTCGAGGGCATGGCCTGGGGGCTGTGCCCCGTGGTCACCCCGGTCGGCGGGCTGGCCACCCTCGTACGCGACGGTGACAACGGCGTCGTCGTCCCCGTCGGTGATCCCCCGGCGCTCACCGCGGCGCTGGACAAGCTGCTCTCGGACGACGAGGTCCGAGTGCACACCGGGGCTCGTGCTCGCGAGAGCGTGCGGGCCTTCGGTGCCGAGGCATGGGCCGACCGGCTCGTGACGCTCTACCGGGAGCTCCTCGGCTCCTGATCCGCAAGCCCTTCAACCGGAGCACGACTCCCCGCCGGACGAGAAGGAAAGAATCCATGGCTGAGCGCAGTGAGCACGGCACCGTGCTGACCTACGACCCGATCGAGTTCCCGTTCTCGAACGTGGTCGCGAAGATTCTCGACACCCCGGATCTCGAGAAGATCCACGAGCTCGGCCGCCGGTCCGACGTCGACAACCACGACCAGGACTCCGACGACCACACGATCTTCTACCGCGAGTACGACCAGGTGCGGGACCTCTACGACCGCTTCCTCGTCGAGTGGATCCTGCCGCAGTACGGCGAGGACCTCGCCGTGCAGCGGGTCCCCACCTTCCGCGTGCACCGTCCGGGCAGCGTGGCCGTGTCCGAGTTCCACAAGGACTCCGACTACAACCACCAGCCGGCCACGCTGAACTACTGGCTGCCGCTGACCCGCGCCTACGGCAACAACTCGATGTGGATCGAGGACACGCCGGGGGCCGACACGTACTCGCCCGTCGTCGTGGACCCGGGCGAGGTGTGGCGTTTCGACGCGGTGAACAACCGCCACGGCAACTACCCGAACGACACCTCGACGTCGCGGGTGAGCTTCGACTTCCGCGCGATCCCGCTGCGGCTGTTCGTCGACGAGGGCAAGTCGACGGTGAACGCCAACCGCCGCATGGACCTCGAGGGCTACTACCGCCGGCTCGACACGGACGGGCAGTTCAAGAGCTGACGCTCATGTGAGTGGATTTGGTCGCCCGGGCGACCAAATCCACTCACATGACCATCCGGTCGACCCCGCGGCTCGCGCGCCAGCCGAGGACCTTCGCGATCCGTGAGGCGTCGGCCACCACGCGCGCCGGGTCGCCCGGGCGTCGCGGCGCGATCCGGTAGGGCACCGGGCGACCCTGCACCCGCTGGACCGCCTCGATCACCTCGAGCACGCTGGTCGGCTCGTTGCGGCCCACGTTGAGCGCGCCGGGCGAGGAGACGGTGTCGTCGAGCAGCGCCTCGACCGCGGCCACGTGGGCCTCGGCGAGGTCCTCGACGTGCACGTAGTCGCGCAGGCAGGTCCCGTCCGGGGTCGGCCAGTCGTCGCCGAACACTCCCACCGGGTCCCCGTCGCCGGACGCCGCGCGCATCACCAGCGGCAGCAGGTTCGTCGCGCCCCGGTCCGCCAGCTGCGCCGACGCGGTCCCGGCGACGTTGAAGTACCGCAGCGCGGCCCAGCGCAGCCCGTCCGCCTCCGCGTGGCGGCGCACCGCCCACTCCCCCGCGAGCTTGGTCTCGCCGTACGGGCTCGTCGGCAGCGTCGGGAACTCCTCGGCCACCGGCTCCGAGCCGGTCTCGCCGTAGACCGCCGCGCTCGACGAGTACAGGACCCGCCCGATCCCCGCGGCCGAGGCCGCCCGCAGCACGGCGACGGTGCCGCCGACGTTGTGCTCGTAGTAGTACAGCGGCTTCGCGACCGACTCGGGCACCGACTTCTTCGCCGCCAGGTGCACGACGCCGTCCAGCGGGCGCCGCGCGGTGAGCCCGGTCAGGACCGCGGGCAGGTCCGGGTCGAGCAGGCCGGTGCGCACCAGCTCGACGTCGTCGGGGAGCCGCTCGGTCAGCCCGGTGGAGAGATCGTCGAGCACGACGGCGTCGTGGCCGGCCTCCCGCAGGGCGCGCAGCACGTGCGCGCCGATGTAGCCGGCGCCGCCGGTCAGCAGCCAGGTGCTCACCCGACCGACCCTAGCCAGGCGCTGTGACCCGTCCGCGTGGCGCCCGCCGCCGCAGGTCGGGCCTTTCCGCACGAGTAGCATCTGATGCGATGAGCACCCGGTCCACGGCGATCGCGCGCGGCGTCGTCATCCAGGTGCTGGCGAAGTTCTCGGCCCTCCCCCTCTCGATGGTGACGATCGCCATCGCGACCCGCTACCTCGGTTCGAACGGCTACGGGATCATGGCCACCGCGGTCGTGTTCGCGCAGACGTTCGAGGCGTTCACCGAGCTCGGCGTGGGGACGATCGTGGTCCGGCGGGTCACCGGGCACGGCGGGAACCTCGAGCGCCTCGTCGGGATGAACGTCTCGTTCTCGACGCTCTACGCCCTGCCGCTGGCGCTCGTCGCCGGCGTCGCCGGGATCGGGGTCTACTGGGGCGACTGGACGCAGCAGGCCGCGGTGCTCGTGCTCGCGATCGGCCTGATCTTCACGACGATCTCGAGCTGCTACGAGCCGGTCTTCGACATCAAGGTCCGGTACTCGTCGGCGGCGTCCGCGGAGTTCTTCTCGCGGGTGCTGACGCTCTCGTCGGCGGCAGCCGTGGCGTACTTCGACCTCGGCCTGCTCCCGATGTGCGCGGTGCAGATCCTCCCGCAGGCGCTGCGGCTGGTCATCCAGTGGTGGGGCGCCCGACGGCTCGCCGAGATCCGCTGGGTGGTCGACTGGAAGCGGATGTGGGGGCTGCTCAAGGAGGCCTTCCCGCTCACCGTCATCGCCATCATCGCGGTGCTCTACTGGCGCGCGGACGGCCTGATCCTGTCCGTGCTCGCCGCGCCCGACCAGGTCTCCGGGTACTACACCGCGCTGCAGATCGCCTTCACGCTGACGCTGATATCGCAGGTCTTCGAGAGATCCGTGCTCTCGACGATCAACGAGACCTTCAACGCCGACCGACCACGCTTCGCCCGCGCCGTCGACCAGGGCTACCGGTTCCTGCTGCTGGTCGGCTTCCCGATCGCCGTGATCGGCTGGCCGCTCGCACACCGGATGGCGGACATCGTCGGCGGCAAGGGCGGGGTCGGCGAGTTCGCCGGGCCGCCGCTGCAGTTCTTCTTCATCGCGGTCGCCATGACGTTCCTGTCGGCGATCGTCTCGGACGGCCTCATCGCGGCGCACGAGCAGCGCTATCTGACGACGATGTCGACGATCAACCTCGTCGTGAACTGCGTCGGCAACGTCATCCTGATCCCGCACCTCGGCGCGGTGGCCTGCGGCGTCATGCTGCTCGTGACCGAGACGATCGGCGTGACGATGTCGCAGTGGCGCCTGCGCCGCTACGGGGTCCATCCGCTGCCGTTCGGCTACATCCTGCGCCTGGTGCCCGCGGGCCTGCTCGCGCTGGGCGCCATCTGGCTCACCTACGACCTGCCGCTGATCGTGCCCATGGCCGCGGGCGGCATCGCGTACTTCGGCGGCGCCCTCGCCGTCGGCGCGATCCCGGCCAGCATGCGCTCGGCTCTGCTCGGGGCACTGCGCCCCCGCAGCCTGGACCGCATGGAGGCCGAGGCGGCCGCCGTCGGGGAGCAGGAGGGCCTCGGGGTGGCGCCCTCGGGCCCGACCGTCGGGCCGTTCCCCGACCCGGCGTCGAACGCGCTCGACGCCGAGACGACGGTGCTGGACGCACGGGTCCCCGGCACCCGGGTGCCCGCGGACGCCCTCGACGCCGAGACCACCCAGATGCGCCCGGTGGCCGCCGGTCGCGGCCGACGCGATCCGTCCTCCGACATCACCGACGTCCCGACGATGGAGCTCGACCTCGCCGCGCTGCAGACCATCCGCATGCGCCAGCAGGGGAAGTACGTCGACCTCCGGGTCATCCGCCGGGGTTGAGGTCCTCGAGGGGACGCAACCCCCTCGAAGGGTATGAATCCGGTCACTCCGACCGCCGTGCCACGATGCGCCCGCGCCCGGGTCGTTCGCCGGGAGCGTGATCGGGAGGGAGTCGCACGACGTGTCGGGTCGTGAACTGGCGGTACTGATCGTTTCCTACCGGCGGGCCGACCTGCTCGATCGCGCGCTGCGCAGCGTCGAGAAGCACCTCCCGGACGCGCGCGTGCACGTCTGGGACAACGCCTCGTCCGGCTCGGCCGAGGTCCGTGAGCTCGCCACCGGGTGGCCGGAGATCACCTGGACCTTCTCCGGCACGAACGTCGGCTACATCGCCGCGATGAACCGGCTCGCGGCGCAGGTCCCGGACGCCGACATGCTCCACCTCAACCCCGACGCCGAGCTGATCGGCCCGCTGACGGCCGCCCGGGACGCGCTCGCCGGTCCGCGGGTCGCCGCCGTGTCCCCGACGGTGCTCGACCCGGACGGGCGTGAGGAGCCCTGGGACGTCGCGCACCGCGAGCAGTCCGTCGTCCGGTCCCTGCTCAACGCCGCGGGCTACGCCCGGCGGTTGCGCGACCACCCGCGCCTCGGCGGCCTGTCCGACCTCTATCCCGCCGCGCCGCGCGAGGTCGACGGCTACATGGCGGGCTGCTGTCTGCTGGTCTCCCGCGACGCGTGGAACGCGATGGGCCCGTTCGACGAGCGCTTCTTCGTCTACGGCGAGGACGCCACGTGGCAGCCCGCGGCCCGCCGCGCCGGCTGGCGGCTGCTGCTGGTCGACGACGACGGGCCGCAGGTCACCCACACCGCCGCGGGCACGCAGACCGACGACCCGATGGCCTCGCTGCGCGGCGCCGACCTGCTCCGCGCCTCCCAGGTGATGTCGCTGGGCAACGCGGGCAACCGCGGCGCCGGCACGATGTTCTCGCTGGGCACGGCGACCCTGGAGCGGGTGCAGCGCTCGAAGCGCACCGTCCGCCGTCGTCGGCTCGAGGCGGTGCGCGACCGCGCCGCGGGGCGCCCCGGCGTGCTGGTCACCACCAACGACCTCGACCTCGGGGGCGCCGAGCGCCAGCGGGTGCTGCTGGCCAACGCCCTCGTCGCCCGCGGCCACCCGGTGACGATGGTGTGCCTGCAGGGGCTGGGCCTGTACACCGCCGAGCTCGACCCCCGGGTGCGCCTCGCGCTGCAGCCGTGGTGGCAGCCGGTGGTCGACGTCGCCGGCGACGAGGCCGTCGTCGTCGGCGGGGTGACGAACACCGAGGTCGGGTTCGCCCGCACCTGGCGGGCGCTGGGCCGGGCCGGACGGGTCCTGCGTGGCGGCGAGCAGCGGCGCTGGTGGATGCCCGCGACGCACGACCCCGCCGAGCTCGACCGGCCGACCTACTCCGAGGCGCTCGCGTCGAGCTTGCGCAGCGCCGACGGGCTGCTCGTGCTCTCCGCACAGCACCACACCGACCTGACCGCCCACCAGCGCCTCACCGACCTGGTCATGGCCGCGCCGAACGGCATCCCCGCCGCGGAACCGCTCCCGTTCCGGGCGGCGGACCCGACGACGCCGGTGCGGTTCGCGATGCTGACCCGCCTCGTCGAGTACAAGAACCCGCTGCTGCTCATCGAGGCCCTGGACACGCTGGGCCGCGACGACTGGACGCTCGACATCTTCGGCGACGGTCCCGACCGCGAGCGGCTCGAGGCCGCCACCCCGGTCCGGCTCCGCGACCAGGTGCGCTGGCGCGGGCAGGTGGCCGGCCCGGACGCCGCGTTCGCCGAGACCGACGTGCTGTGCGTGCCGAGCGGCTTCGAGGCGTTCCCGCTCGTCATGGTCGAGGCGATGACGCGGGCCGTGCCCGTGATGGCGTCCGCGAGCGGGACGGTCCCGGAAATGCTCGACGACGGGTCCGCGGGCGTCGTGGTCAGCCCCACCTCGCGCGAGGCCTGGAGCGAGGCGCTGCGCGGCGTGCTCGACGACCGCGCAGGGCTCGCGGCGCTCGGCGAGGCCGGCCGGGTCCGCGCCCTGGGTCACTACACCGACGCCGCGATGGCCGACGCCTACCAGCAGGCGTTCACCCGGCTGGTGGGCCACACCTTCCCCGGCGCCCCCGACGAGCCCGTCCGCGAGATCGGCGGTGTGCGATGAGGGTCCTCTGGCTCTCGCCCTGGCTGCGCACGCTGACCCGGGTGCAGGTCGACGCGCTGCGCGACGCCGGGCACTCCGCGCTCGTCGTCACCACCGACCAGCACTACGAGAAGGTCACCGCGCGCCCGGACGAGCGCGTCCTGGACCCCGCGATCAAGGACCCGCGCACGCTGCCCGCCCTCGCACGGGTGATCGCCGAGGCCCGCCGTTTCGCGCCCGACGTCGTCGTCTCCGAGATGATGCACGACCCACGCTGGCTGCCGATGACGCGTCTCGCCCCGCTCGTGCAGGTCGTGCACGACGACCGCCCGCACGACCACCACGAGGAGCGTCCCTGGCACCAGCGCGCGGTGCTCGACCACCAGACGCGCTCCGCCGCCGGGGTCGTCGCCCCGAGCGCGCACGTCGCGGCGGTGCTGTCGGCGCGGTTCGGGCGCCGGGTCGACGTCGTGCCGCTCACCTCGGACGTGCCCGAGGCGGACCTGCCCCCGGTGCCCGTGGCGGCGGACGAGCGCCGCGACATGGTGCTGCTGGGGCGGATGTCGCCGTACAAGAACGTCGAGGTGGCGCTGCAGGCGTGGGCCGCGCACACCGCCTCGTCGTCGTATGCCGGTGATCGTCTCCTGCTGCTCGGCAACGGGCCGCTCGAGTCCTTGACGCTCCCGGAGCACGTCGAGTGGCGGCGCGAGCACTTCTCCTACGCCGACGTGCTGCCGCGGTTGGCGCGCGCGAAGGCCTCGCTGGCGCACTACCGGCTGGCCACGCAGAGCGGTGTGCAGGTGCTCTCGATGCAACTCGGGGTGCCGACGATCGTGTCCGACTCCGGCGGGCTGCCCGAGTTCGCGGCGCCGGAGGTGCCGCCGCTCGGGGTGGACGACGTCAGCGGGCTGGCCGAGACGTTCGGACGGCTCGCGGACCCGGCGACGGCCGCTCGGCTCGGGGCCGGGGCGCGGGAGCACTACGAGCGGCGGTTCTCGGCCGATCGTGCTGCCGCGGCGTGGGTCGAGGTGTTCGCGCGGGTGACGGGTCGCCCGGCGCTGCGCGGGGTCTGAGCGCCGCGGCCCGCCCGCGGGCGTGGCGATCGGCTCGCTACCCGAGCATGATCGCAACCGGTGTGGCGGACCGTTCGGTCTGCGCACTGCTTCGCCACACACTTCGCGATCATGTGCTGCGCGGGCTGCTCATGATCACCGCCTCGCTGGCGGCGACGGCCGGAGCGCCCGCACGAGGAGCACACCAGGCAGGGCGACTCGCTCGCGGAGGTGGCTCACGTACCCCTGATCACCCGGGGAGGGGGGTGAGAGCTTCCCTGAGCGCCGACCCCTTACACACGTCCGCCCGGTCACCGGGTCCCGGAGCAGGACCTGGTGACCGGGCGGTCGTGGTTCAGCTGTCGCGCGAGCCGCGGTCGGTGTCGGTCGCGGCCGACGACCCCACGCGGTTCGGCGCACCGTTCGTGCGCGGGCGCGGCGTCGGGCTCGGGCCGCTCTTGCGGCGCATGTCGACCGCGACGGTGTCGGCGTCGAGTCCGGCCTGGCGCGCCGGAGGCGTCGGGCTCGGGCTCTTGGTGTCCTCGCTCTTCGCCGCGGCGGCGGAGGACCCGGCGGCCGTCCCCTTCGGCTTGATCGACACCGGCTTGCCGGGCGCGGGCCACTTCGGGGTGGGAGTCGAGGGGGCGGCGCCCGCGGCTCCGACGGTCGTCGTGGGCGCATCGGACGACGCCGACGACGAGCCACCGCGGCCGTTCTGCCCCTGACCGTTCTGCGTCGAACCGTTCTGGCCCTGGCCGTTCTGGCCCTGAGCGCCCTGGCCCTTCGCGGGCGAGGGCGACGGCGTCCCGTTCTGACCCGACTTCGGCGCACCATTGCTCGGCGCACCGTTCGTGCCGCCCGAGGTGGAACCCGAGCCCCGCGAGGCAGCTGCGCCCGCGGCTCCGGCCGCACCGGCCGCCGCGGCGGCACCCGCCGCGCCCGCGGCCTTGACCCCGGGTGAGGGCTGCGCCTTGGGGGCACCGGACCCGGGGGAGGGCTGGCCCTTGGGAGCACCGGTGCCCGGCGAGGGCTGACCCTTCGGACCGCCGGTGCCCGGCGACGGCTGGCCCTTCGGCGCACCCGAACCCGGCGAGGGCTGGCTCTGCGGACCGGAGGAACCCGGCGAGGGCTGGCCGCCCTTCGACGGCGTACCCGGCTTGGCGCCGCCCGCCGGCCCACCGGGCCCGGGCGACGGCCGGCCGTTCTGGCCCACGGGCGAGGCGGCGGGCTTCGCGGGACCGGTGCCGGACGGCTTCGGGGCCGCCGGGCCGGAGCCGCCGGACGACGAGGATCCGCCCGTCTGCGGACCGCCGGTGGACGAGGCCCCGGACGACTGCTGCGAGGGCTTCGGCCCGCCCGGTCCGCTCTGGTTCTGCTGCTGCGGCCCCTTCGCCGACGGCGCGGCGTTCGCCTTCGCGGCCGCACCACCGGCCGCCGCGCCCGCTGCGGCACCGGCCGCCGCCGCACCGGCGGCACCCGCGGCACTGCTCGCCGCGGCCGGCTTCTGCGCGGGCGAGGGCTTCGCCGACGGAGCCGGAGCCCCGGCGGGCTTCTGTCCGGCGCCGGAGGAGCCCGCACCGGAAGTTCCCGCGGACGCGGCCGCCCCGGACGAGGAGCCCTCGCCGTCGCGGGCGACCTGCTGGGTGGCGTCGGCGGACCCGGCGCCGGCGCCCGCGGCCTTGAGCATCCCGGCGGGGACCGGCGTGGTCGGCGTGGGGTCGATCGCCGGGCCGGGCATCGGCGGCGCGGCCGGCCGGGGCGGCGGGGGCAGCGGGCGCCCCGGCGGCGGGAAGTAGCCCGGCGGCGGCGCCATCATGGGGTTCGAGCCCGTGGGCGGGCCGACCGGGCGCGGCGGGGCACCCGGGCCCGGGTCGCTCCGGACCCAGGACATGACCCGTCCCCCGAGGCGGCGCAGCGTCCGCGAGAAGATCAGCGACACCGCGATCATCACCAGCAGGAAGCCCGCGACCGCACCGGCGACCACGAACGCCACGCCCGGCGGCAGCGACCGCTCGGCCGGCTGCGAGGGCTGTGAGATCACCTGGGTCGTGACGCGCGGCGGCTGGCCGACCGGCGTCTCGAGGGCGCCGAGGGCCTGGGTGAACGACTGCGTCACGGCCTGCCCGGAACGGACCGCGTCGTCCGGGCTGGCGCCCCGCACGTTGATCGTCAGCACCGTGGTGTCACCGGCGATGGCCGACGACACCCGCGAGGTGAGATCGGCGCTGTCGATGCCCAGCTGCCGGCTGGCGGGGACGAGGACCTGGTCGCTCGTCGCCAGCTGCGCGTAGGTCGACATGCGCTGGTTGATGTACTCGTTCGAGTTGTAGGCCGCGTCCGAGGAGTCCGAGGACCCACCGCCGGAGACCAGGACCTGCGAACTCGACGTGTAATCGGCCCCGGCGAGGCGGAGATCGACGACGAGCCCGACGACGGCACCGAGCACGGCACCGAGCACGAGCACCCACCACACCTTGCGCAGTGCGGACGACACGGTCATCGGTGAGCTCACTCCTCCATGGTGCCCGCGCGGGCCGCGGGCCGTATCGGGGGGCTCGGGAGGGGGCCCGAACCGGGCCGCCGGTCCGGCCGGGGACCACCCGCGGCGACGCCGGGGCGCCGGGGTGCGGGGGCCGTCGGGGCAGGCCACGGCGTCCAGGTCGCGAAGGCCGACGCGGCAGCCATCAGCGTGACGGTGGTGATGACCGCCGGCCGGTCGACGAGCATCGTCTGCAGGCTGGACTGTGCCGCGAGGCAGGCCAGCCCCATGCCGATGACGACGACCATCGGCGCACCCGGCGTTCGTCGTCGCCAGGACGTGAGGACGAGGCTGAGGATCCGCACCCCGGCGAACGCGTACGCGAACAGGCCGAACACGCCCATGTAGAGCCAGATGCGCAGATACTGGTTGTGGATGTAGGGCCGCGGATCGACGACGGTCCGGCTGTGCTCGTCGTCGTAGGTGATGAGCTCACCGCCGTAGTACTGCCCGACGCCGACCCCGAACCACGGTTGTTGCTCGAGGGTCGCGTACGCGGCGGCGTTCTCCCGGAGACGGTCGGGGAGGCTGTCCTCGCCGTAGGCCTGGCCGGTGACGACGCTCGAGGCGCGCAGTGCGATCTGTTTCGCCTGCCCGCCGGCCAGCCCGGTGAGGGCGAGGCTGAAGCCGATCGCGCCGACCACGAGCAGGGCACCGGCGCGGCGCACCAGCCCCTTCGGCCCGTGGGTGACGGCGGCGACGGCGACGATGAGCAGGATCAGCGGCGCCCACGTCGAGCGGTTGAAGCTGCCGGCCTCGTGCAGGACGCCGATGAGGAGCAGCCCGAGCCAGAGCCAGCGCGGCTTGCGCGGCATCAGCGCCGAGAGCAGCAGCACGAGCAGCGGCGCCCAGAGGTTCAGCGTCGGCCCGGAGAGCCGGGCGACGTCGGAGGTCGACGACCCGGTGATCACCGAGCTCCGCTCGTCGACGAGCAGCCGGCTCCACCCCATGACCGAGGCCGCCAGCACGACGGCGCTGCAGACGCCCGCGATGTAGAGCAGCACCGAGATCAACTGGTGCGGGCGCCGGGCGAACGCGAAGTACACCGGGACGAACACCGCCACCTGCAGGATGGCCCGGTAGTTGTCGATCATCAGGCTGAACTCGCCGCCGAGGGCGAGCGCGGCCACCGCGCCCACGGTCGCCGCCAGCATGATCGCGGCGATCGGGGCGGCGAACGCCGAGCGCGGCGCGATGGTCGCGTTGCGCCCGCGCAGCGTCATCACGAGGGCGACGACGAGGGCCACCTCGAGCACCGTCGGGGTGACCGGCCCGAGCTTGACGACGTCGACCTTCTCCGGGAACACGCCGACCCCGGTGAAGAGCAGGGCGGCCGCGGACCATCGCGAGTCGCCGGTGCGCCAGGACCACACGCCGGCGGCGACGATCGGCAGCAGCGGGAACAGCATCGAGCCGGTCAGGCCGTAGCCCCCGATCGCCACGGCGGCCAGGCCGACCGTGATCTTCCCCTGGGGTCTGCGGAGGCCTTCCAACAGCCCGCGCAGCTCGTCGCCCATCACCGTCGCGTTGAGCTCGACCATCCGGCGGCGGGAGCGCACGGTGTGCGGCGCGAGGTCGCGTGCCCAGCGCCCCGGCCGGAGCAGCGAGCAGGCCAGCAGCGACACGATGAACCCGCCGACCGCGCCGAGGACGCCCCACCAGCGCGCCTCCTGCACGCCGTGGTCGACGACCGGCCCGCCGGGGCTGACCACCGTTCCGGCGATCTTGGACTGCGGGGTGCCGGGATAGCGCTCGCTGGCGACGACCACGTCGATGGTGGCCTGCGCCGCGCTCGTGGCGTTCGCGGCCACCGTCGCCGAGTCGTTCGACGTCGCGGTGACCTGCAGGATCTCGGTCCCGGAGAGGTGCTTCCCGGTGATCGTCACCGAGCTCGGGTCGTACGGCGTGCCGCCCCGGGAAGCGGCGATCTGCTGGGCGCGCCCGGCGACGGCCTCGCTGCCCGCGACGCCCTCCCAGCTCCCGATCCGGTCCTGGACGTAGCGGGAGCCCTTGGCGATGTTGTCGTCGCCGGACATCGTGTTCGTGAACACGATCTCCGAGGTGCTCTGGTAGTGCCCGACCGTGGCCAGGAACGCCGCGAACGTCGCCAGCCCGGCGAGCAGGGTGGTGAACACGACCACCAGGACGGCCACCCGCATGTGGGCGGAGCGGCGACGCGTCCCCGAGGGCGGTTCCGCCGGACCACCGGGCCCCGGGCCGCCCGGTCCGGGGCCGACGCCCGGTGCCCGGGGGGCCTCGACTGCCGTCATGCTCCCCATCCCATCAATCGCCAGCGCCCGTCCTCGGTCGTCGTTCGCGCGTCGGGTGGTGCCGTGCCGGGCGCCCGAACAGGGGCGGACGGACGGCACCGGTGGCGACGAGTCTAGGACCGTGCTCCGACAGCGGGACCACCCGCCGTCCGGGCGGTCCCCGCCTCGGCCGTCCACCGCAAGACGCCGCGCCGCGCGACGGGGTGCCCCGCGCGTGACGTGTGTCTCAGCTCACGCTCATTTCAGGTACCGGGCTCGGCGACCCGGAGCGCGGGGTCCACGACGACCCAGCGGCCGCCGCCCGACTCCACCTCCGGCAGGCGCGTGCGCATCTCGCCGAGCAGGTCGGTGACGAACAGGACCACCTCGTCCGGGCGGCGCCGGACGACCTCGTCGGGCGCGACGATCGGCACGCCGACCCCGGGAAAGCGCCTGCCCTGCTTGCCGGGTGAGCCGTCCGCGACCGCCGGGAGCAGCTCCGGCCCGATGAGCGCCCGGTTGAGCAGCGGCACCGCGCGCGAGGCGGCCGCGTAGCCCAGCACCGACCGGCCGGCGCCCGCACCTGCCGTCAGGTGCTCGCGCAGCGCGTCCGCGCTCGCCGAGGTGGCCGACTCCAGCCCGGCGACGACGGCCGGGTCCAGCACCCCCGCCGCGATCTCCCCCTCGACGAGGCTCTGCACCGACGGCGGGTCCGCCGCGCCGGCGACGCCGACCCGCCGGGCGGCGAGCAGCACGGTGCCGCCGTAGAGGTCGAACCAGAAGGCGTGGGTCGCCTCGAACCCGACCGCGGCGAGCATCCGGACCAGCACCGGCGTCGAGTAGTAGGCGAAGTGGCCGTGGCGCAGGGCGTTCCACCCGCCGTCGGCGACGATCGCGGCGAGGGTGTGGAACTGCAGCAGCAGCGTCCCGCCCGGGGCGGTCGCCGCGGCCCGCTCGGCGAGCCCGGCGGCCTGGTCGTCGGCGTGCATCAGGCCGAAGCAGTCGACGACGAGGTCGGCCGGCTCTCCGGGCGGTGCCTCGGTGAGCCCGACGGTGCCGAGCAGGTCGAGCCAGGAGCCGCCGTGCGGGCTGCCGAACTCGGTGACCGTGCGCCGCGGTGCGCCGTCCGGGCCGGCGAGCAGGCCCGCGGCCTGGACGCGTGCGACGGCGTCGCGGGCCTGGTCGATCATCGCCTGCGGCTCGGCGCCGCGCGGTTCCTCCGGCGTCGTCGGGTCCTCGGCGAGGTTCGCGAGCCCGCACTGCGCACAGAGCCACATCCGCAGCGGGTGCACCGGGTCGGGGCCCGGGTCGTCGGCGGCCGGGAAGTGGTCGGCGGCCGGCTGGTCGCCGAGGTCGAGCACGACGGTGCCCGCGGTGCTCGCACACCAGCGGCAGGTCACCGGGCCCAGGTCACGGGCGGTCGGCACGGTGGGGTCCCTTCGGGGGTCGGACGGGCGGGTGGGTGGCAGGGGCGGGCCGGGCCTCCGGTGGGAGGCTGGCGCGCATGGAGGTTCGCACGAGCGCGATCGATGGTGTCCTGCTGTTCGTCCCGACCCCGCACCGGGACGACCGGGGACTGTTCACCCGCACGTTCGACGCGGCGATCGGGGCCGAGCACGGCGTCGACCTCGGCGCGCTGGCCCAGGACAGCCAGTCGCGCTCGCGGGCCGGGACGATCCGCGGGATGCACACCCGGCGCGGCGCGGGCGAGGCGAAGCTGGTGCGGGTGGCGCACGGGGCGGTGCACGACGTCCTCGTCGACGCGCGCCCGGCGTCGCCCACGTTCGGGACGGTGGCCTCGTTCCGGCTCGACGACGTGGACTTCCACCACCTCTACGTCCCGGCCGGCCTGCTGCACGGGTTCCAGGCGATCTCCGACGCGGACGTCTGCTACCGGATCGACCGCCCGCACGCACCGGGCGAGGATCTCGGGGTGGCCTACGACGACCCGGACCTCGCGATCACGTGGCCGGTCGAGGTCACCGCGGTCTCGGAGCGCGACCGGACCGCGGGTTCGTGGAAGCAGCTGCTCGCCGATCTGGGCGCCTGACCCCGTTCCACCGGTTCTGGGCGAGGGGCACCTTCGGTCGATCTATCCGACTGAAGGTGCCCTTCGCTCGGAAGGACGACGGCGGGCAGGCCGGGCGCTCGGAACGGCGGAACCGGATCAGGCCGGGCGCAGCGTGGCGTCCAGCGTCCCGGCCTTCTGCCGCGCGGCCAGCACGGCGAGCCGGGTGAAGCGCTGGTCGAACGCCTCCTGGGTCAGGCCCCGCGCGGTGTACTCGCGCAGCAGCTCGGCGGCGCCGTCGGCCACCGACCACGCGGCGTGGAACTCCGGCAGCTCCTTCTCGATCTTGGAGAAGTCGACGCGGTAGGAGCGCGGGTCGCCGCCGGTCTCGCCGGTCACCAGGAGCTCCGCGGCCGGCACGGCCTCCTTCACCGACTCGGCGATGTCCCGTACCTGCACGTTGTTGTCGGTGCGCCCGACGTTGAACGCCTGCCCGCGCACGACCTCGGCCGGCGCCTCCATCGCGGCGATCGCCGCCGAGACGATGTCGCGGCCGTGGCAGAGCGGCCGCCACGGGGTGCCGTCGCTCATCACCTTGATCACGCCGGAGAGCACCGCGTGCCCGACGAGGTTGTTGAGCACGATGTCGGCGCGCAGCCGGGGCGAGAACCCGAACGCGGTGGCGTTGCGCATCGAGACCGGCACGAAGTCGGCGTCGGCCAGGTCGACCAGGTCCGACTCGACGCGCACCTTCGACTCGGCGTACGGGGTGACCGGCTTCATCGGCGCGTTCTCGTCGAGCACGTCCGCGGTGCCCGAGGCGCCGTACACCGAGCACGTCGAGGCGTACACGAACCGCCCGACACCGGCCTCCTTGGCCAGCCGCGCGAGGCGCGAGGAGGCGTGGTGGTTGATGTCGTAGGTGTGCTCCGGGGCGAGCGAGCCGAGCGGGTCGTTCGAGAGCGCCGCGAGGTGGACGACGGCGTCGAACCCGGCGAGCTGGTCGACGGTCACGTCGCGCAGGTCGACAGCGAGCGCCGTCGGGTCCGGCGCCTCGAGCGAGCCGAGGATGCAGTCGGCGTAGAGCCCGGAGTCCAGGCCGGTGACCTCGTGGCCGGCCGCGGCGAGCATCGGGGCCGCGAGGGTGCCCAGGTAGCCCTGGTGGCCGGTGAGCAGGACGCGCATGGCGCGGTCTCCCTTCGGACGGGGTGTCCTTCTCGAGTGTTCTAGGCGGGTGCGCCGACGAGCAGGCGGGTGGGGTGGAACCCCTCGGCGTAGCGCCGACCAGCCTGCACGCCGCGGATGCGCGCGAGGCCGCGGAAGGCCTCGTCGTCGAACCAGTTCCTGGCGACCTGGGATGGGTAGTGCTCGTGCAGCAGCCGGATCTTCTCGTCGACGACGTCGGGGTCCAGCGGCCAGAGCACGGGCGGCTGGGTGAGGTCCGGCTCGGCCTTGAGGATCTCGTAGCCGAGCGCGAGGTGGTCCCGGAAGACCGTGGGCACGAGCTTCGCGAGCTCGCGGTGGTCCTGGTGGTCGTCGCCCCGGTGCCCGGCGAGCACCAGGTCCGGCTCGCACGTCCGCCGGAACTCCTCGAGCCGCTCCTTGGCCCACTCCCAGTGCGTGGGGAGCCGGCCGTCGGGCATGTCCAGGACGGTGACGGCGAGGTCGGCGCCGGGGCAGAACGCGGCCAGCGCGGCACGCTCCTCGGCCTCGCGCGCCGTCCCGGCCCCGGAGAGCACCAGCGCGCGCACCCGGAGTCCCGGGCGGGCGCGGCACAGCGAGAGCACGGTCCCGCCCGCGCCGATCGGGATGTCGTCGCAGTGGGCACCGAGCAGGACGAGCTCGTCGAGCCCGTCCGGGACGAGCGCCCGCATCAGCTCTGCAGCTGCTGCGTCACGAGGCTCTCCAGCGGCGTGAGGTCCGGTTCCTGCTTCTCCCACAGCATCCAGGGGCGGCTGCCGGAGCGGTAGGAGGCCTCGAGCTGGTTGCGCTCCTTGAGCGTGTCGGCCGGGAGCCAGAAGCCCTCGTAGGGGTAGCCCATGAGCTTGCCCTCCGCGGCGAGCGCGGTGCAGGCGTCACCGACGAGGTCGCCGTTCTCCGGGATACGGTCGATCACCGACGGCCGCAGCACGAAGTAGCCGCCGTTCTCCCGCACGCCCATGTCGGTGACCGGGTGGATCGAGGTGATCCGGTCGTCGTCGTCGGACTCGACGATGTGGAAGACCGCCTGGGGCAGGACCGCCAGGAGGGCGGCCTCGGCATCGGAGTCCGAGAACCGCTTGACCATCTGGTCGAGCGGGGCGTCGGTGAGGACGTCGGCGTAGTTCGCGAGGAACATCTCGTCGTCGTCGACGAGGTGGCGCACGCGACGCAGCCGCTCCCCGATCGGCGACTCGAGCCCGGTGTGGACGAAGTGGATCGTCCAGTCCGCGATGTCGGAGCCGAGCAGCTCGACCTCGCGGTCACGCAGGACGAAGTCGTTCGACTCGGTCTCGCGGTAGTTGAGGAAGTAGTCCTTGATGTGGTGCGCGCCGTACCCGAGGCACAGGATGAACTCCTTGTGCCCGAAGTGGGCGTAGTAGCGCATCACGTGCCAGATCAGCGGCCGCGGGCCGACCATCTGCATGGGCTTGGGGACGTCGGAGTCCCCCTCCCGCATGCGCATGCCGAATCCGCCGCAGAACAGGACGACCTTCACTGCACTTCCTTCGTTCCTTCGGGGGATGGCCCGAGATCGATCAGCCGAGCCTCACCGCGCGGGAGCCGCCGCCGACGGTGAGCCCTCGACCGCGCCCGTCGCCGGGTCGACGATCTCGAGGGTCGGGATCGGGAAGACGAGCTTCCCGCCCCAGGCCGCGACCGGCGCGAGCTGCGCGGTGATCTCGTCGCGCAGGTTCCAGGGCAGGACCAGCACGTAGTCCGGCCGGTCCGCGTCGATGCGCTCCGGCGGGTGGATCGGGATCCGCGTCCCGGGGGTGTAGCGACCGTGCTTGTACGGGTTGCGGTCCACCGTGTACGCCAGCAGATCGGGGCGGATGCCGCAGTAGTTCAGCAGCGTGTTGCCCTTGCCCGGCGCACCGTAGCCGACCACGGTCTCGCCGCGGTCGGCGGCGTCGATGAGGAAGCGCACCAGGTCGTTGCGGATGCGCGAGACGTCCCGGGCGAACCCGGCGTGGCCCTCGACGGTGCCCAGCCCCGCGGCCGCCTCCTGGGCGAGCACGTCGGCGACGGCGGGCGAGGCCGGCTCGTGCAGCTCGCTCGGCCGGGCCCAGAGCCGGATCGACCCGCCGTGGGTGGGCACCAGCTCGACGTCGACCAGGTCCAGCCCGCCGGACGCGAGCGCCCGGATCGCGGTGCCGACCGTGTAGTACTGGAAGTGCTCGTGGTAGATCGTGTCGAACTGGTTGAAGCGCACCAGCGTGAGCAGGTGCTGCACCTCGATCGACACCCAGCCGTCGTCCGCGACCATCGCGCGCAGGCCCCGGGTGAAGCCCACGACGTCGGGGATGTGCGCGTAGACGTTGTTCGCGACGACGAGATCGGCCGGCCCGTGCTCGGTGCGCACCGCGGTCCCGGACTCCTGGGAGAGGAACGCGGTGACCGTCGGGACGCCCTTGGCCCGGGCGGCGTCGCCCACGTTGACGCTGGGCTCCACCCCGACGGCGCGCATGCCGTCGGCGACGACGTGCTGCAGCAGGTAGCCGTCGTTGCTCGCGGCCTCGACGACCAGCGAGTCCGACGTCAGGCCCGCCCGCTTGGTCGCGGCGGTGACGAACCGCCGGGCGTGCTCGACCCACGACGTCGAGAACGACGAGAAGTACGCGTACTCGGTGAACGTCTCGTCGGGGTCGATCAGCGGGGGCAGCTGGACGAGCAGGCAGTTCCGGCACACCCGCGGGTGCAGCGGGAACGTCGGCTCCGGCGCCTCGACGGCCTCGGCGGTCAGGAAGAGCTCGCAGGGCGGGGTGGCGCCCAGGTCGACGAAGCTCTCCAGGTCGAGCGAGCCGCAGAGACGACAGGCCAGGGGTGGTGCGGCAGTCATCGGATCCTGACTCAGTAGGCCCCGTCACCCCGGAAGACGGCCGAGACCGTCTTCCACAGGATGACCAGGTCCATGGCGGGCGACCAGTTCTCCACGTAGCGCAGGTCCAACCGGACCGACTCCTCCCACGACAGATCGGATCGGCCGCTGACCTGCCACAGTCCCGTCATGCCCGGCCGCACCAGGAACTTGCGCTTGGCGGCGTCGGAGTAGGCGTCGACCTCTCCGGGCAGCGGCGGTCGGGGACCGACCAGCGACATCGAGCCCCCGACGACGTTGAACAGCTGCGGGAGCTCGTCCAGAGAGTAGCGGCGCAGCAGCGAGCCGATCCGGGTCACCCGGGGGTCGCGGCGGAGCTTGAACAGTGGTCCGGACCCGTCGTTACCGTCCGCGACGAGGTCGTCACGCAGCCGGTCCGCGTTCGGCACCATCGACCGGAACTTGACCATCCGGAACGTCTTGCCGCGCTGGCCGACCCGGGTCTGCCGGTAGAACACCGGGCCGCCGTCGAGCTTGACGAACAGCGCGACGAGCAGGAACACCGGCGCGAGGGCGAGCACGAGGGCCGACGACGCGATCCGGTCGAACGCGAGCTTGCCGATGCGCGGCACGCCGGAGAGGCGGGGCTCGGTGAGGCGCAGCAGCGGCAGCCCGTCGACCGGCGCCACGTGCAGGCGCGGGCCGGCGACCTCCATGAGGCCGGGGTCGACGACGAGCTCGGAGCCGGTGCCCTCGAGGTCCCACGCCAGGCGGTGCAGGCGCTTCGGGCTCCAGCCCGGGGTCGGCGCGACCGCGACGACGCCGAACCGGCCGCTGCGCACGCTGGAGGGCAGCGAGTCCAGGTCGCCGAGCACCGGGACGCCCGCGACGTGGCCCTGGCCGTCCTCACCGAGGCCGGTCGGGGTGCAGGCGCCGGTGACGACCCAGCCGATGTGGGAGACGCGGCGGGTGCGCTCGATGAGGTCGCGCACCGACTCCTCGGTGCCGATCGCCAGCACCGGGAGCAGGCCGCGGCCGAGCTTGCGGGCCTGGTGCAGCCAGCGACGCAGGGTGTAGCGGCCGGCCATCGAGAGGAGGCCCGCGACGGGCAGGATGCCGAACACCCAGGGCCGCACCCCGGTGCGCTCGAAGACCAGCCCGGCGAGCGCCAGGATGATCGCCGCGCTGACGTAGCCGCGCATCAGGCGGCTCCACTCCTCGGAGCCCTGCCCGAGCACACGCGGGTCCCAGGCGCGGGCGGCCGCGATGGCGATCGGGACCAGCAGCATCGAGACCAGCGCGAGGCCCCACGGGTTGGTGCCGGCGTCCCCGGAGCCCGCCCCGAAGCCGATGAGGGCACCGAGCAGCGAGCACGCCGCGAGGACGAGCAGGTCCGACCCGGCGACGGCGAGCGCGAACTTCGACTGCCAGCTGGTGGCCACGGCGACGCTGCCCGGCTGGCCCGGGCCCTCGTCGTCCCAGATCCGGATGAAGCCCGGCGCCGTCGGGTCGGGGTCCACGAACGGGGCCGCGCCGGCCTCCGGCTCGCGGTCCGGCGGCGGGGTGCTCCTCGTCGGCGCGGACGACGTGGACACCGAGGCGCCCGGCTGCGGCCGCCGGTCGCCGGTCGACGATGACGACGCCGGGATCTCACCGGTGTCGTTGCCGTCGGTCCTGCCCTCGTCGAGCTCGGTGCCGCTCACGCGTTCGCCCCTGTTCTGAGCGTCCGGCGACCCTGGGGTCGCGTGCCGGACGCCCGACGTCGCTCGTCGCCCGTGCGGGGCAGTGGTCCTGGGTCGACGGCGCCCCGCTGAACTCGGTCCACGGGTCGGGTCGCGCCTGGGTCGCCCACTGCCACCTCCCTCCGCACGGCGTCCGCCCTGACGGCGGATCGGGTTCTCCACCACGTTGGACGTGTGCGCCCGGGCCAGGTTGCGTGCCGATCACGAGTGACACGAAGCACGGCCCCGGAACACCTGTCCGGCGTACTTCTCGATCGGGTCCAACGAGTCCGCCGCGTGGCGGTCACGGCCCGTACGGGGTCATGCGTGCCACGACCCCCACCCGGACGGCCCGCCGACGACGGTTCGTGCAGGTGGGAAGGGCCGACCGGGGGCGTGACACCATGGTCCGAGCGGGACTGCCCGCAGTCCGCCGTGGTGTAAGGGCAACACCTCGGATTTTGGTTCCGATGATCCAGGTTCGAATCCTGGCGGCGGAGCACGTCCACCCGGCCCCGGGTCGCCCTCCGCATGCCTGCCGGCCCGACTGGGCCGATGTACAGCTCACTTCGGACTCACAGAGTCGTAATCTCCCCGTGACCTCAAGCGCGCCACGCCGTTCATCAGCGTGACCCCCGACACGGCCGGACGGCGTAAGTCGTTGCTCCCCAGCTGCGGCCGTGGCTCCCGGGGCGCGGACGGCGACACCCCCTCGCGCAGCAGCGGGTTCGTCCGCGATCAGCGCGAGGAGGCGCCCGAGGTGATCGTTCGATGAGCCGGCACAGCCCACCGGGAGCCCCGACCACCCGGAGACGATGGGAACGCCGCACCTGGGCGCTGCTCACGGTCGCCGCGCTGCTCCTCGGCGGCGGGATCGTCGCCGGGACCGCGCTGGCACGGCCGGCACCCGCGGACACCGCCGGACCGGACCTGCTCCGGGCCCCCGCGGTGGACGCACCCCAGCTGCAGAACACCGGCATCTGGAAGGCCGACCCGATCGGCGTCTGCATGGCGAGCGCCTACCGGGACGGTGAGTACGTCCACCAGGGCTGCCCGTACGACGACGAGGGCGGCGGCAACCAGTACCGCTGGCCCAACGACACCGTGCTGCGGAACTACACCTACCCGGACGACCCGGCCTACCGGCGCAACGCCGCGGACATCGTCGAGGTCCGGATGAAGCCCGAGGGCGACGAGACCGCCTTCCGGGTCACGATGAACACGATGACCGATCCCGACCTGCTCGGGCTGACCCTCGCCCTCGGTGACTCGGCCACCCCGCGCCCCGCTCCCCACGGCGCGAACACCGTGATGCCGGCCCAGCGCTTCGTCACCGTGCACGGCATCCACGGCGACGTCACCGACGCGGCCACCGGCGCCGCGCTGCCGGACAAGCCGCGGGTGAAGGTCGACCTCGAGCGTCGTCAGGTCGAGATCCGGGTCCCGAACAGTGCCTGGGCGCCGGGCGGCAAGCAGCGCGTCGCGCTCGCCGCCGGGCTCTGGGACCAGGCCCACGACGACTACCTCGTCCCGCGGGCGACGGCCGACCGCACGCACCCGGGCGGGGCGATCGCCGGGGACCCGCATCCGTCGGCCTTCTTCGACTCGGCCTTCCGGTTCCACGAGCCGTTCGAGGCGCCCTACCGCGACAACGACCAGCGCGCGGCCATCGCGAAGGGCGACCTGAGCCCGTTCTCCGCCACCGTCGACTTCGACGAGCTCGCCGCCGGGACCGACGACGACAGCGCGATCCCGACCACGGGCTACATCACCCGGGTCTACGCCTCGAAGTTCGAGAAGGCGCAGGGCCGCCGGCTGCCGACCGACCCGGGCGGCCCGCCCGGCGCGAGCGGCACCCAGCAGGAGGGCATCGTCACCGGGTCCGGGAAGGGCAGCGGGAACCAGCGGCCGAGCCTGGCGTTCGGCTGGCCCTGCCGCGACGACTGCGTGCCCGACCTGCCCGGGCGGCTGCAGCGCTATCAGGTCTACGTGCCCGAGGCACCGGAGCCGTCGGCCGGCTACTCGTCGATGGTCTGGACGAACGGCTACGCGCTGCGTCCCGGCGACGACGTGGCCGGGGACAAGGACCTCTACCGCCAGTTCGCGAACCGGCCCGGCAACCCGACGATGGTGGTCGACGTCGACGCCCGCGGCACCGACGAGTGGGGCTACGGCGAGTCCGGCGCCTCGGTGTTCGAAGCCCTCGCGGACGCCCGGCGGAACTACCACCTCAACGACGAGAAGACGACCATGGGCGGCTTCTCGTCGGGCGCTTACATGGCCAACAAGCTCTCGCTGCAGTTCCCGGACGTCTTCAACAAGGCGTTCATCTGCGACGGGCTGAACGTCGCGCCGTCGTTCCCCGGGCTCAACGCGGCGGGCGACCTGCTCCCCGTCGACACCCTGACCCACCACGAGGCCGGATCGAAGATCTCCGACATGCTGCCCAGCCGGCGCAACCAGCCGGTGATGGAGTGGTCCGGGATCAACGACGACTTCATCCCCTACCCGATCACCCGGGAACGCGGGAACGACTACGCCAAGGGCGACTACGACTACGAGTTCGTCAGCTGGGCGGGGGTCGGCTCCGAGCACCTCGCGATGTGCAAGAACGGCATGTGGCAGGTCGCGACGAAGTGGCTGGGCGACCAGGCCCGGGTGAACGACCCGGCGCACGTCACCTACGTCCGCAACCCGCTCATGGACGACCCGCGGTCCGGCCTCGTCGGCGACAAGGCCTACTGGCTCTCCGACATCCAGAGCCGCTCGCGCCAGGAACTCGGCGCGGTCGACGTGATCAGCCAGGGCCTCGGTGAGGCCGACGCCCCCGTCCCGGACGTGAAGCGACAGGTCGGGCTGACCTCGGGCACGTTCTCGCCGGTCAACCCGTACACCCGCGAGTACCGCCACCTCGACCCGCCGGTGCCCGCCCCGAAGGCGGACGCCCTCTCGGTGCGCTCGGCGGGGGTCGGTGAGGTCACCGTCGACCCGAAGCGGGCCGGGGTGGACTGCGACGCGCAGCTGAAGGTGGCCACCGACGGACCGCTGAAGGTCACCCTCGCCGGCTGCGACCGGGCCGAGACCTTCACCGGCACCGACTCCGGCGGGCTGGCGAAGCCGGGCACCTACGCACCGGCCGACCCGCTGAAGCCGCTCGGCAACCCGCTGTCCGGGACCCCGGTGCCCCCGGAGGTCGGCAACGCGCCGCAGCCGCCGCTGCAGGGGGTCCCGCCGCTGCGGTTCCCGCCGAACCAGGTCGGGCAGAACCCGCGGCCCGGTGACGGGGCCCAGGAGGACCCGGCCCCGGCCGTCGGCGAGAAGCCGATCAACGACTGAGGGCGTGACGGGCCGGTCGTTCCTCGCCGAGGGGCGACCGGCCCTCGTCGTCGGGCCCGGAGGTGATCGGCGGGGGACGATGCCCCGGCGGCACGGGTGGGCCGCGCCCTCGGAGGTGGGGATGGCGACCAGGGTGCTCGCGGCGGGGGCGGTCGTCCGCGACGCGGCAGGGCGGTTCCTGCTCGTGCAGCGGGCCAACGACCCGGAGGCCGGGCGGTGGACGCTGCCGGGCGGGCGGGTCGAGCCCGGGGAGTCACCGGCCGCGGCGGCGGCGCGGGAGGTGGCCGAGGAGACCGGCCTGGAGGTGGCGGTCGGGCGGGAGTGGCTCGTTCTCGAACGCCCGGCCGGGCCGGGGGTGGTGTTCGAGATCCACGACTTCCTCGCCGAGCCCGTCGGCGGGACGCTGCGCGCGGGGGACGACGCGGCGGACGCGGGCTGGTTCACCCCGGCCGAACTGGGCCGGATGGCCCTGACGACGGGGCTGCTCGGCCACCTGGAGACGGCCGGTCTGGTGAATCGTCCAGACACCGCCCGTGGCCGTCCGAGTCCGGATGGTGAGCGCGCCCCATGACCGCCTCATCACGTTTAGGCTGAGGGGATGACCACGGCTGAGGCGACCCCGAGCAGCCAGCCCTTCACCATCGACGGGCAGCTGTGCTTCGCACTGCACTCGGCGTCGCGCGCGATGACCGCCTGCTACCGGCAGGGACTGGACGACCTGGGCCTGACCTACAGCCAGTATGCGGTCATGCTGGTCCTCTGGCAGCACGAGGCCGTGTCGATGGGCTCGCTCTGCGAGCAGCTGCACCTGGACTCCGGGACCCTCTCGCCGCTGCTCAAGCGCCTCGAGAAGCAGGGCCGCGTGACGCGCCGCCGCCGCCCCGAGGACGAGCGGACGCTGGAGATCGCCTGCACCGAGCAGGGCCGCGAGCTCCGGGAGAGGGCCAGGGAGGTCCAGCGCGGGGTGGAGCGGGCCACCGGGATGAGCGGCGGCGAGCTGGCCGCCCTGCGCGAACAGCTCAACGAGCTCGCCGGGCGGCTGCGCGACGCGACCGCGATCCAGGAGGGCCACGTCTGAACGGCCCGGGCGCACCCGCCGTGATCCGCGGGGGGTTGCCCGGACAGTCCGGTCGGAGGCAATCTGATCGGACACGATCGGTCAGGCGGTCCGGAGACCCGTCGTGCCCTCTCCTCGCGCCGGGAGCCGACGCCGATGACCACTCCGAGCGGGGCGCGCCCCGCTCCCGTGCCGCCCCCGGCCCCGTGCGCGGTCTGCTCCCATCCGGTCACCCCCGACGAGGACGGGACGGTGCGTATCGTCGGGCTCGCGCCGCGGGAAGCACCGCGGCTCTGGGTGTGGGGACCGGCCGTGGTGCACGACGAGTGCCGCTACGACGTCCGTACCCCGCTCGACGACCACACCGGCTACCTTCCGGTGGAGCAACGGGTACGTACAGCTGGTTAGGGGGCGGCCGGGTTTGCGGGCCGTGAGACGGGGGAACATGCCGGGGTCGACCCGTCGTCGTGCCCGGGACCCGGAGGATCCGTGACTCCGCACGTCCCGCTCCAGCTCTCCGCCGACGCCGGACCGCCTCGCGTCGGGGCCTTCCGTCGTGCCCTGCGGCGTTGGCTCGGGGACGCCCTGGAGGCCCGTCAGGCGGAAGTGGGTGCGTCGCCGGACCTGTCGGACGACCTCGCCGACCTCGCCGACGACCTCGTGCTGGCCACCAGCGAGGCCCTCGAGAACGTCGTCGACCACGCCTTCGCGGGCGTGGCGGAGCCCGGCCGGATGTCGCTGCAGGCCTACCTCGCCGACGACGTCGTGACGATCGTGGTCGCCGACGACGGGCACTGGCGCGCCCCCACCAGCGGGCCGACGAGCCGCGGGCGCGGCATCACGCTGATGCAGAACCTCACCGACGCCGAGGTCGACCACGGGCCCGGCGGCACCACGGTGACGATGCGCAAGCCGCTCCCCCAGCCGGCGCACGACCGGCCGATCGCGCAGGCCTGAGAACCGGGCGCGGGGGGCCGGGGCTCAGCCCACGGCGGGCATGCGGGCGGTCGGTTCGTCCGCCCCGACGATCCGGCGGCGGTCGCCGTCGTCGCCGAGATCGGCGAACGCGTCCACCGCGAGCGCGGCCGGCGGCACCACGGCCGCGACCACGCCGAGCGCGCCGAGCACGTCGGTCGGGTAGTGGTAGCCGCGTCCCACCAGGCAGACGCCGACCACGACGACCAACAGGGCCAGCGCCGCCGCCACGAGCCGGCGCGTGCGGGCCGCGAGCGCCGGCGTGGAGAGCACCAGGATCGCGGCGGTGACGGCGATCGAGGCCACGGCCGTGGTGTGGCCGCTCGGGAACGCGAGCGAGCCGTCGCGGGTGCGCTGGACCATCGGCTTGAGCACCAGCGAGGTGGTCACCATCGCCGCGCCCGGGGCCAGCAGCACGAAGGCAAGCCCCCGGCCGCCACGCCACCACCAGGCCGCCGCGGCGAGCGCCACCAGGAGCACCGCGACCGGGATCGGGTCGCCGAGGTCCGAGAAGGCCTCCCCGACGAACGCCAGGGCCCCGTGGTGCATCGGGACGAGCGCGGCCAGGGCGCGGTCGATGCGCCCCGCCTCGCCGTCACCCGCGTACCGGACCGAGAGCACGCCGACGAGGAGCACGCCGAGCAGGACGACCGGCACCACCAGGGGGCGTCGCCGCCGCGGGACCACCGGGGCCGTCCGTCCCGAGAGCACGTCCTGGCCTGCTTCCACCCGGCGCTCCTTCCCGACACGCGGTCGACCCTGCAGTGGTCGACCGCATCCGCATGTGCAGAATCCCGCGTGACGCCCTGCGACGACGTCTGCGCCGCCCGTGACCGACAGTGTGCACACGGGCCCCGGACGACGCCCGGCCGGGGCGCGAAGGGGGGTGACGGGTGGGACGTCCGGACGAGAGCAGTGATGACGGCGGGGTGCGCGACCCCGGCGGGGACGCGTCCCGCCGGATGACCGGCGCGGCGCTCACCCGCCCGGAGCAGGCTCCCCGCGAGACCCTCCTCGCCCTGGCGCGCGCCGCGTCCGCGCGCGCCTCGCGCGTACCGCACCCCGGCACCGGCACGCCCGCCGCCGACCTCACCGCCCTGACCGACCTCGTCGCCCGGACGAGGTACACCGCCGACCCCGGCACCCGCGCGGTGCTGCTGCGCGAGGCCGCCGGCGCCCACCTGGCGGTCCGGGGTGCGGGCCCGTCCGCCGACGACGGCTCGGACGGCGCCGAGCGGCTCCTCGACGAGCTCGTGGCACTGGTCGCCGAGAACGGGCTCACCCTCTTCGCGGTCGACGCCGAGGCCCTGCTCGCCCGCCGCGCGCTGCTCGCCGACGACGAGGAGTCCGCGCTCGCCGCCGCGACCCGGGCGCTCACCCAGCTCGACGAGCAGTCCGTCGTCGACCACGCGCCGACGCAGCACGAGCACCGCGGCAACCTGCAGGACACCTACCGGCTCGTCGCGGCCACCCTCACCTCGCTGGGCCTCAACGAGGTCGCCCAGCCGCTGCTCACCCGGGCCCGGGTGATCGCCGAGGACGACGGCGACGTCCTCGCCGCCGCCCGCTGCGACCACGAGCACGTCCGGGTGCTCATCTCGTGGGGGCTGCGCCTGCAGCGGGCCCGCCGCGACGGTCTGCCCCACCTCGACGACGCCGCCCGGCGCGCCGCCGAGCTGCACGCCGAGCCCGCCCTGCTCCCCGCGGACCACCGCCTGCTCCTGCGGGCCGCCCTGACACTGGCCCGGCGCCCGGCCGGCGAGCCGGACATGTACGGCCGCGTCCGCAGCCCCGAGGAGGTCGCCGCCACCGCGCGGGGCGACGCCGCGGCCCTGGGCTCCGACGAGCGCGTCTGTCCCGCGCTGGCCGACCACCTGCTCTGCCGGCTGGCCACGGCCCGGGCGCTCACGCTCGCCGACCGGCGCGACGAGGCCGCCGCCCTGCTCGAGCGGGTCCGGTCCCGGCAGCCGCGCGGCGAGCCGAACCTGCTGCTCGCCGTCAGCCGGGAGCTCACCCACGTCACCGCCGAGGGGCCCGGGGCGGGCAGCGTCCCGGGACGGCGGGCGTTGCGCGACTACACCGCCGACCTCGAGCACGAGCTGTGGACGCTGCAGCGCGCCCGGGTCCTCTCGCTGACCACGCGGCTGGCCCACGAGCAGCTGCGCCGCGAGCACGGCGAGGCCACCGCCCAGGCCCGCACCGACCCGTTGACCGGCCTGCCCAACCGGCGCGCCCTCGACGACGTGCTCGCCGACCACCTCACCACCGTGGCCACGCGCAGCGGTGCGGCGCTCTCGATCGCGATGGTCGACGTCGACCGGTTCAAGACGATCAACGACCGGATGTCCCACGCTCGCGGCGACCACGTGCTGCGCCTCGTCGCGGAGACGCTGCGGCGCTGCCTGCGCGCCGACGACGTCGTAGCCCGCTACGGCGGCGACGAGTTCGTCGTCGTACTGCCCGGGAGCACCGAGATCTCGGCGTGTGCCGCGCTCGAGCGGGCCGCGCTCGCCGTCGCGGGGGTGCCGGTCGGGGACGGCTCGTGGGTGTCGCTCTCGGTGGGGGTCGCGGGCACCGCGCACTCCGGGGTCACCCCCGGGACGCTGCTCGCCCGGGCCGACCGGGCGATGTACGAGGCGAAGCGTGCCGGAGGCGGCGCGGTGGTCCTCGACGCCGGCGACGACGCGGCCGACACCCCGTCCGAGGGCCTCGCCGTCGGCGGGTGAGAGGATCGATCCCGACGGGCCCGTGGGCCGGTGGAGCCCGCCTGTTCTGCCCGTGCGCGCCGGTCGTCACCGTGCCGCCACCACCGCCGACGAGTTCCAGGAGCGAGAAGAGCCGATGCCGTCGACCCCCGCCGCGGTCGTCGTCCTGGCCGCGGGAGAGGGCACCCGCATGCGCTCGGCCACGCCCAAGGTGCTCCACCCGGTCGGCGGGCGCAGCCTGCTCGGCCACGCGCTGCACGCCGCCGCGGGGACCACGCCGGACAACCTCGTCGTCGTGGTCGGCCACGGGCGCGAGGAGGTCGGCACCCACTGCCACCTCATCGGCACCGAGCTCGGCCGCCAGGTCCGGACCGCCGTCCAGGACCGCAGGCGCGGCACCGGGCACGCGGTCGCGTGCGGGGTCACCGCGCTGCCCGCCGACGCGACGGGCACCGTCCTGGTCTCCTACGGCGACGTCCCGCTGCTCGACGCCGCGACCCTGCGCGCACTGGTCGCCGAGCACGACGACGCCGGGAACGCCGTCACGCTGCTGACCGCCGAGATGGACGACCCGACCGGCTACGGGCGCGTGGTGCGCGACGACAAGGGCGCCGTGACGGCCATCGTCGAGCAGGCCGACGCGACGCTGACGCAGCTGGCGATCACCGAGGTCAACTCCGGGGTCTACGCCTTCGACCTCACCGTCCTGCGCGCCGCGCTCGCCCGGCTGGGCACCGACAACGCGCAGGGCGAGCTCTACCTGACCGACGTCGTCGCCTCGGCGCACCGCGACGGGCTGGCGGTCGGGGCCGTGGAGCTCGAGGACCCCTGGCTGGTGGCGGGCGTCAACGACCGGGTCCAGCTGGCCGCGATGGGCGCCGAGATCAACCACCGGGTGCTCGAGCGGTGGATGCGTGCGGGCGTCACGGTCGTCGACCCCCGCTCGACCTGGGTGGACGTCGGCGTCCGCCTCGAGCGCGACGTGACACTGCTGCCCGGCACCCAGCTGCACGGCACGACGACCGTCGGGGAGGCCGCCACGGTCGGCCCCGACTCCACGCTCACCGACGTCGCCGTCGGGGCCCGGGCGACCGTGGTGCGCACCCACGGCAGCAACTCGACCGTCGGCGCGGAGACCTCCGTCGGCCCGTTCGCCTACCTGCGCCCCGGCGTCGAGCTGGCCGAGCGCGGCAAGATCGGGACGTTCGTCGAGGTCAAGAACTCGCGGATCGGGACCGGCAGCAAGGTGCCGCACCTGACCTACGTCGGGGACGCCACCATCGGCGAGCAGAGCAACATCGGGGCGTCCAGCGTGTTCGTCAACTACGACGGGGTGTCCAAGCACCGCAGCGTCGTCGGCGACCATGTCCGGACGGGTAGTGACAACACGTTCGTGGCACCCGTCACCATCGGGGACGGTGCCTACACCGGTGCGGGCACCGTGATCCGCGAGGACGTCCCCCCGGGTGCCCTCGCCGTGTCCTCGGGTCCGCAGCGGACGATCGAGGGCTGGGTGGAGCGGAAACGCCCGGGGACGGCGGCGGCAGACGCCGCGGCCCGAGCGGCCGGACCACCCGACGGGGGACCGGACGACGGACCACGATCGTCCGACCGGCGCGACCAGGAGGAGCAGTGACCGTGAGCGCAGTGTCGTCGACCCCCAAGAAGAGCCTGATGCTCTTCTCCGGCCGGGCCCACCCCGAGCTGGCCGAGCAGGTCGCCAAGGAGCTCGACGTCACGATCACCCCGCAGGCGGCGTACGACTTCGCCAACGGCGAGATCTTCGTGCGCTTCGAGGAGTCCGTCCGCGGCTGCGACGCCTTCGTGATCCAGAGCCACACCGCGCCGATCAACCAGTGGCTCATGGAGCAGCTGATCATGATCGACGCGCTCAAGCGGGCGTCGGCGAAGCGCATCACCGCGGTCGTGCCGTTCTACGGCTACGCCCGGCAGGACAAGAAGCACCGCGGCCGCGAGCCCATCTCGGCGCGCCTGGTGGCCGACCTGCTCAAGACCGCGGGCGCCCACCGGATCATGACGATCGACCTGCACACCGACCAGATCCAGGGCTTCTTCGACGGCCCGGTCGACCACCTGCTCGCGAACAAGGTCCTCGCCGAGCACCTGCGCGACGCCTACGCCGACGAGCACCTCGCCGTCGTCGCCCCGGACTCCGGCCGCGTGCGCGTCGCCGAGAAGTGGGCCGACACGATGGGCGGCGTCCCGCTGGCGTTCATCCACAAGAGCCGGGACAAGACGAAGCCCAACGAGGTCGTCGCGAACCGCGTCGTCGGTGACGTCGAGGGCCGCGTCTGCATCCTCGTCGACGACATGATCGACACCGGCGGGACGATCGCGAAGGCCACCGAGGCGCTGCTCGCCGACGGGGCCCGCGACGTCGTCATCGCCGCCACGCACGGGGTGCTCTCCGGCCCGGCGGTGGAGCGGCTCTCGACCTGCGGCGCGCGCGAGGTCATCATCACCAACACGCTGCCGATCCCGGACGAGAAGCGGTTCCCGCAGCTCACCGTGCTCTCCATCGCCCCGGTGATCGCGCGGGCCGTCCGCGAGGTGTTCGAGGACGGCTCGGTCACCAACCTGTTCGACGGGAACGCCTGACGGTTTCTCGGCCCGGCGCCCCTCCCTGACGGAAGCCGCCGCCGCCGCCTCGGTAGACTCGGCGGCGATCCACTTCGGCGAGGGCGGCCCACATCCGGGCGCCGTGATCGACGCGGTGGGCATCGCGGTGCGGGAGGAGTTCCCGGGCGCCGGGGTGCCGGCCCGCTCCCGCCGGCCCGCACCATCGCAGGAGAACCAGCACCGTCATGGCTGACGTCAAGATCACCGCGCAGACCCGCACCGAGTTCGGCAAGGGCGCCGCGCGCCGCACCCGCCGCGCGGGCCGCGTCCCCGCCGTCCTCTACGGGCACAGCACCGACCCGGTGCACCTGTCCTTCGACACCGTCGAGTTCGCCGCCGTCATGCGCGAGAACGGCCGCAACGCCGTCCTCACCGTCACCGGCGCGGGCTCCCCGCAGCTGGCGCTGACCAAGAGCGTCGTGCGCGACCCGATCAAGGGCTTCATCGAGCACGTCGACCTCGTGGTGGTGCGCCGCGGCGAGAAGGTCACCGTCGACGTCCCCGTCGTGACCGTCGGCGACGCCGCGAACGGGACCCTCGTCTTCCAGAACGAGGACACCCTGACCATCGAGGCCGACGCGATGGACATCCCCGAGGAGATCAGCGTCGTCATCGACGAGGCCGAGATCGGCACGCAGTTCCTGGCCGGGGAGATCCGCCTGCCCGACGGCTCGACGCTGGTCTCCGACCCGGAGCTCCTCGTCGTCAACGTCACCGAGGCGCCGACCGAGGACGCCATGGAGGAGGAGATCGACGCCGAGGGTGCCGGTGTCGAGGAGGACGCGTCCGAGGACGAGGCCGAGGCCTCCGAGTCCGGCGAGTCCTCGGACTCCGACGACTCCGAGGGCGAGTCCTCGGACTCCTCCGACGAGAGCTGAGTCGTGGCCGCTCCCGGATCCCCCCGGCCCGACGGCCCGACGGTCGTCGCGGGCCTGGGGAATCCTGGAGCGGACTACGACGGGACCCGGCACAACGTCGGGTTCGCGGTCGCCGACGTGCTCGCCGGGCGGGTCGGTGGCCGCTTCTCCGCGCACCGCAAGTCCGGCGCCGACGTCGCGGAGGGCCGGCTGGCCGGGCGCAAGGCGATCCTGGTCAAGCCGCGCGGCTACATGAATCTCTCGGGCGGTCCGGTCGCGAACGCGCTGCGCTTCTTCTCGGTGCCCGCGGACGACCTCGTCGTCGTCCACGACGACCTCGACCTCGACTTCGGCGTCGTCCGCCTCAAGCGCGGCGGCGGCGAGGGCGGGCACAACGGGCTGCGGTCGATCTCGAAGTCGCTCGGCACCAAGGACTACCTACGGGTGCGGTTCGGGATCGGGCGCCCGCCCGGACGTCAGGACCCCGCGGACTACGTGCTCAAGCGGTGGTCCTCCGCCGAGCGTCGCGAGCTCGACGTGTCGCTGGAGCTCGCCGCGGACGCCGTCGAGGCGCTGCTCGCGGAGGGCCTGGAGGCGGCGCAGAACCGGCTCCACTAGGTGCGCTCCGCGCTCGTGAGCACTCATTGATGCCCTGGCATCAATGAGTGCTCACAGGCGCGAAGCGCACCTCCAGCGCCGCCACCCCCGCCCCCTCGGCGTCCCCCCGCGCCTCGAGCCACGCCCGGTGGGCGGCGGCCCACTCGAGGTGCAGGACGCCCAGGTGCTCGGCCAGCAGCGCCCCGGCGTCCGGGCCGACCCCGTGCTCCCGCCACGAGGCGGCCGCGGTGACCAGCGGCGACGCCGGCCCGCGGTGCGTCGTCACGTACCAGTCGACCGCCTCGGCGTTGGCCCCGGCGCGACCGGTCTGCAGCGTCGCGAGGAATCGCACCGGGAAGAGCACGGCCTTGGTGACGGTCCTCGCGTCCTTCCCCGCCAGCCGGCCGGGGTCGCGCACGGTCGCCACGCGGGCCTCGTCGAACCACCGCAGGGCGAAGCGGACGCCGTCGAGCACGAGGTCGGCGTGGGTCGGCGGGACCGCCCCGGCGCGGCGGTCGGCCCCCGCGAGCAGGCGGCCGTGCTCGAGGAGGTCGAGCCGGTCGACGGCGGGCAGCCGGACCCGGCCCGCGGCGCCGTGCTGGACGTCGCGCCACCGGCCCCAGAACACCGAGAGCCGGTCCGCGGGACCCGGCCCGCAACCGCGCCGGGTGAGGATGCGGACCGCGCGCATCCGGGCCCGCGAGAGTGGCCCCGCCGAGCGCACGACCAGCGCGAGGTCGACGTCGCTGACCTCCGGCGCGTACCCGCCGTGCGCGAGGCTCCCGATCGCGTAGGCCGCCTCGAAGCCCGATCCGAAGAGCCGACGTGCCCACCGGACGGCCTCGGTGAGCACGGCCTCGGCGTCAGTCGACACTGGCCTCGAGCCACGACTCCTCGAGCTGCTCCCGCTCGGAGAGCAGCGCCTTGAGCTCGGCGTCGAGCTCCTGCAGGCGTCCCGGGTCGGTGGCGGCGTCGGCGAGCGCGGTGTGCAGCTGCTTCTCCCGGGTGTCCAGCTTCTCGATGCGCCGCTCGATCCGCTGGATCTCCTTGCGGGCCGCGCGCCGGTCGCCCTCGGAGCCACCGGGAACACCGCCGGGTGTCGCCGACGAGGACGCCGCCGCCACCGACCGGACGTTCTCCCGCTCGGCCTGCTGGTCGCGGCGGCGCAGGTACTCCTCGATCCCGCCGGGCAGATCGGTGATCCGCCCGTCGCCGAAGAGCGCCACGACGCGGTCGCAGATGCGCTCGGTGAGGTAGCGGTCGTGGCTCACGACGACGAGCGTGCCCGCCCAGTTGTCGAGCAGGTCCTCGAGCTGCTGGAGGGTGTCGACGTCGAGGTCGTTGGTGGGCTCGTCGAGCAGCAGCACGTTCGGCTCGGTCATGAGCAGGCGCACCAGCTGCAGCCGGCGCCGCTCCCCGCCGGAGAGCTCGGCCACCGGGGTCCACTGCCGCGACGCCGGGAACCCGAAGCGCTCCGCCAGCGCCGACGCGGTGTGCTCGCGCCCGCCGATCCAGACCCGCTCCGCGATGTCCTCCACCGCCTGCAGCACCCGTCGGTGGAGCGGCAGGTCGGACAGGTCCTGGGAGAGGTGGGCCATCCGCACCGTCGTCCCCTGGGTGCGCTTCCCGCCGTCGAGCTCGCGCTCCCCGGCGACCGTCCGGAGCAGCGTCGTCTTGCCCGACCCGTTGATCCCGACGATGCCGACCCGGTCACCCGGGCCGATCCGCCAGGTCTGCCGGTCCACGATCGTGCGGGGCGGCTCCGACGGCACCGTCAGGGTCGCGTCCTCGAGCTCGACGACGGTGCGCCCGAGCCGGTGCCGGGCCATCGTCACCAGCTCGACGGTGTCGCGCGGCTCCGGCACGTCGGCGATGAGGGCCTCGGCGGCCTCCACCCGGTAGCGCGGCTTCGAGGTCCGGGCCTGGGGCCCGCGGCGCAGCCACGCCAGCTCCTTGCGGGCCAGGTTGCGACGACGCTGCTCGGCCGCGTCGGCGAGGCGGGCCCGCTCCGCGCGCGCGAAGATCCAGTCGTTGTAGCCGCCCTCGTACTGCTCCACGTGCCCGTCGACGACCTCCCAGGTGCGCGAGGCGACGGTGTCGAGGAACCAGCGGTCGTGGGTCACGACGACGAGGGCGGTGCGGCGGGCGAGCAGGTGCTCGGCGAGCCAGCGCACGCCCTCGACGTCGAGGTGGTTGGTGGGCTCGTCGAGCACGAGCAGGTCGAGGTCCTGCACGAGCGCCGCGGCGAGCGCGATCCGCTGCCGCTCGCCGCCGGAGAGCCCCTCGATCGACGCGTCCAGCCCTCGGCCCCCGCCCGGGCGCAGGCCCTCGATGACGGCGCGGCTGCGCGGCTCGGCGGCCCACTCGTGATCGGGGATCTCACCGCCCAGGACCGAGGACCGCACCGTCGCGCCGGTCGGCTGCGACTGCTGGGTCACCGACGCCATCCGCAGTCCCCGCACCGGGCTGACCCGGCCGGAGTCGGGATCGAGGCGGCCGGCCAGGATCGAGATCAGCGTCGACTTGCCGCCGCCGTTGCGCCCGACGACGCCGACGCGGTCACCGCTGTCGACGCCGAGCGAGACCCCGTCGAGCACGGGTTTCGGGCCGCCGAAGGCGATGGCGACGTTCTCCAGGTTGACCAGGTTGGGCACGGGGTCCTCAGGGGTGACGGGTCAGGCGTACATGTTGGGGCCCGGATCCCCGGCCGGGGGGCCGCCGGGTCCGCGCGGGGGCCGCGTCGGATCACCGTCGATCACCCGGGCGCCGGGCACCGGGCCGTGGGCGACGCGGACGGTGCGGCACACCCCGGCTCCGGCGAGCTCGGCGGCCACCCGCACCGCGGACGGTCCGTCGGTGCACAGGAAGACGCAGGTCGGGCCGGAGCCGGACACCACGCCGGCGAGTGCCCCGGCGGAGACCCCCGCCCGCAGGGTACGGCGTAGGCCGGGGTCGAGGCTCACGGCGGCCGCCTGCAGGTCGTTGCCGAGGAGCAGGGCGAGCGAGCGCGCCTCGCCGGACGCGATGGCCTCGAGGACGGGTTCGACGCTGCCGATGCGGCGCAGCGGTCCCTCGGCGTCGGCGCCCTGGCGGAGCCGGTCGAGCTCGCCGAACACGGTCGGCGTCGAGAGGCCGTGGTCCTGCAGCGCCACCACCCAGTGGAAGGTGTGGCGGGAGAGCACCGGCACCAGGGACTCGCCGCGCCCGGTCCCGAGCGCGGTGCCGCCGTGCAGGGCGAACGCCACGTCGCTGCCCACGGTCGCGGCGATCTCCATGAGCGCCTCGCGGCCCAGGTCGAGCCGCCAGAGCGAGGCCAGCGCGAGCAGCGCGCCCGCCGCGTCGGCGCTGCCCCCGGCCATGCCGCCCGCGACGGGGATGGCCTTGCGCAGGCCGATGCGCACGTCCGGCTCGCGCCCGACGGCCTCGGCGAGCGCGACGGCGGCCTGCCAGGCGAGGTTGGAGGAGTCGACGGGGACCGCGTCCCGCTCCTCGTCGGTGAGGTCCCCGAGCAGCTCCACCCCCGGTGCGCCCTGCCCGATCGTCGCGAGCCGCTCCCCCGTGGGCCGCCCGGCGTGCGCGGTGACGACCGAGACCTCATCGAACAGATTGAGCGCCTGGAACACGGTCACGAGGTCGTGGTAGCCGTCCGGACGCGTGTCCCCGACCGCGAGGTGGAGATTGATCTTGGCCGGGACGCGCACGGTCACGGGGGGCCCGACGGCGGAGAGCACCCGTCCAGGGTAATGACCGTCGTCGACCGGGCGGCCGGGGTGCGGTGCCCCGGCCCCGGGAACCTCCCGGCGGCGCGGACCGTTGAGCGGACACCCCGACAAACCGGACCGCACCAGGAGTCATGGACCCCACCGACCGTCCCCGCCCCGTCCCCTGCCGGCCCGCGCGGGCGGTGGGGCCCGTGATCGTCACGATCCTCGGCGTCCTGCTCGGCGTGGTCGTGGTCGTGGCCATCACCGCGGCGACCGGCTACTTCGTCGCGCAGGAGTTCGGCTACATGGCCGTCGACCGGGCGCGGCTGCGGGCCCGCGCGGCCGACGGCGACGCCGCGGCGACCCGGGCGCTCGACATCACCCGCCGCACCTCCTTCATGCTCTCCGGCGCCCAGCTCGGCATCACCGTGACCGGCCTGCTCGTCGGGTACGTCGCCGAGCCGCTGATCGGCGACGGGATCGGCATGCTGCTCGGCGGGGTGGGCGTCCCGACGGCCGTCGGGGTGGCGGTCGGGACCGTGTTCGCGCTGCTGCTCTCCACCGTCGTCCAGATGATCTTCGGGGAGCTGTTCCCCAAGAACCTCGCGATCGCCCGGCCGGAGCCGGTGGCGCGGCGTCTGGCCGGCTCGACGCGGGTGTACCTGGCGCTGTTCGGGTGGCTGATCCGAATCTTCGACGCCGCCTCGAACGCGCTGCTCGGGCTGTTGCGCATCGAGCCGGTACACGACGTCGAGCACTCCGCCACCCCGCGCGACCTCGCGGCGATCATCGACGACTCCCGGGTCTCCGGGGACCTGCGGCCCGACCTCGCGCGGCTGCTCGACCGCGCCGTCTCCTTCGACGAGCGGACGGCGCGGGCCGCGATGGTGCCCCGCCCGCGGGTCGCGTGGGCGGCGTCCGAGGCGACGGCGGCGAGCCTCGTCCCCCGGATGGCCGCGGCGCACTCCCGCTACCCGGTGCTCGCCCGACCGGAGGGCGAGGGCGAGCGGGAGCTGGTCGGGATCGTCGGGCTGCGCGACGTCCTGGCCGCGGCCGACGACGGACGCGACCTGGACCGGCTGACCGTCTCCGACCTCGCCCGCGACGCCGTCCTGGTCCCGACCACGCTCCCGCTGCCCGAGGTGCTGGCCCGCCTGCGCGGCGCGGGAGAGCAGCTCGCCTGTGTGCTCGACGAGTACGGCGGGCTGGCCGGCGTCGTCGCCCTGGAGGACCTGGCCGAGGAGCTCGTCGGGGAGATCACCGACGAGCACGACCGGGCGGGCACCGACCGCGTCCGGACCGCCCCGGACGGCGGGGGCTGGCTCGTCCCGGCCGACCACCACGTCGACGAGGTCGGCCGGCTGCTCGCGGCGGAGCTGCCCACCGGGGACTACGAGACGATCGGCGGGCTGGTCACCGCGCGGCTGCGGCGGCTGCCCGCGGTCGGGGACGCGGTGGTCGTCCCCCTCGAGGCCCCCGACCCCGACGAGACGCCCCGCGAGCTCGTCGTCACCGTCTCCGCGACCGACCGGCGGGTGCCCTCGACGGTGCACGTCGCCTGGGCCCTCGGAGCCGGATCATGACCGTCGTCGAGATCGTCGTGTCGGTGGCGCTGATCGCGCTCAGCGCCTTCTTCGTGGCCGTCGAGTTCGCCCTGGTGGCCGCCCGGACCCACCGCCTCGAGGAGGCCGCGCGGACCAGCGCGTCGGCGCGGGCGGCGCTGCGCAGCGCGAAGGACCTCTCGCTGCTGCTCGCCGGGTCGCAGCTCGGGATCACGCTGTGCGTCCTCGGCCTCGGCGCGGTCACCAAGCCCGCCGTCGACGACGCCCTCGGCCCGCTGCTGGAGGGCTGGGGCGTGCCGGCGGCGGTGGCCGGCGTCGTGTCGTTCGTGCTGTCCCTCGTCGTCGTGACGTTCCTGCACCTCGTCGTCGGGGAGATGGCCCCGAAGTCCTGGGCGATCGCGCACCCGGAGCGCTCGGCCGTGCTGCTCGCGCTGCCGATGCGGGCCTTCATGACCGTCACCCGCCCGCTCCTGCTCCTGCTCGACGGGGCCGCGAACCGCTGCCTGCGCCTGCTCGGGGTCGAGCCGGTCGACGAGATGGCCGGCGGGCGCACCCCGGACGACCTGCGCGAGCTCGTCGAGCACTCGGCCTCGGTCGGGGCGCTCGACGGCGGCCGTCGCGACCGGGTCCTCGCCGTCCTGGACCTCGATGCCACCCCCGTGCGCGACCTCGCCCACGAACCCGTGGAGGTCGAGGCCGACGACGACGCCGAGGCGGTGCGCGCCGTGTCCCGCACGAGCGGGCACCTGCGCCTGGTCGTGCGCGAGGCCGGGCGGCCCGTCGGGTACGTCCACGTCCGCGACACCCTCGCCCGGGACCCCCGGACGCCCGCGCGGTCGATGACGCGGGCGCTGCTGTCGCTCGACGCCGGCACGACGCTCCACACGGCCGCCACCCGGATGCGGGAGGAGCGCACGCACCTGGCGGTCGTGGAGGCCGACGGGGACGTCCTCGGGGTCGTCGCCCTCGCCGACGTCGTGGGCCGCCTGCTGCCCGCCTGAGCGCGGCTCAGGGGGCCGCGGGGTCGGCCGTCCCGGCGATGGCGACGAACGCCTCGACGCCCAGCTGCTCGCCCCGGACCGTGGGGTCCACGCCCGCGGCCCGCAGCCGCTCCTCGGCCCGCGCCGGCGAGCCCGCCCACCCCGCGAGGGCGGCGCGCAGCGACTTGCGGCGCTGGGCGAACGCGGCGTCCACGACGGCGAAGGTGGCCCGTCGGGTCTCCTCGTCGCCGAGCTCGCCGTCCGGGTGCCGGGTGAAGGCGACGAGCGCGGAGTCGACGCCCGGCACGGGCCAGAAGACGCCGCGCGGTACCGGCCCGGCGCGGCGCGCGTCCGCGTACCAGGCGAGCTTGGCACTCGGTCCCCCGTATGCGGGTTCGCCGGGGCGCGCGGCCAGCCGATCGGCGACCTCGGACTGCACCATCACCAGGCCGCGCCGGAGCCCGGGCAGCTCGGCGAGCAGGTGCAGCACCACCGGCACGGCCACGTTGTAGGGCAGGTTGGCGACGAGGGCGGTGGGTGCCGCCGTCAGGTCGGCCGCGCGGACCCGCAGCGCGTCGGCGGTGACGGTGTGCAGGACCCGCCCGGGGGCGCGGTCGGCGGCGGTGGCCGGCAGGCGCTCGGCGAGCACCGGGTCGACCTCGACGGCCACGACGGCGCCCTCGGGTCCGGCCGCGTCGAGCAGCGCGAGGGTCAGCGAGCCGAGCCCGGGCCCGACCTCGAGCACCGCCTCGCCCGGCTCGACCGCGGCGAGGCGGACGATGCGGCGCACCGTGTTGGCGTCGTGGACGAAGTTCTGGCCGAGCTTCTTCGTCGGCCGCAGCCCGAGCTCGGCCGCGAGCGCCCGCAGGTCCGAGGCACCGAAGAGACGGACAGCTTCCCCGTCGCTGCGCTCGCCCTGGTCGGGCCCCGGGATCACGTCGTTCATGATCCCAGGGCCCGTGCGTGGGTGTTGCGGGGTGGTCAGCCCTTCGAGCCGCAGACCGGCCAGGCGCCGTAGCCGCCGCGCGAGTCGCGCACCTTCTCGGCCACCGCGATCTGCTCCTGCTTCGACGCGAGGTCGGGACGCGGGGCGAACTGCGACCCGCCGAAGGCGTTCCAGGTCGTCTTGTCGAACTGGATGCCGCCGTAGTAGCCGTTGCCGCTGTTGATCGACCAGTCGCCGCCGGACTCGCACTTGGCGATGGCGTCCCACTTGCTGGTGTCGCCGATCGCGGGCTCGGCCTTCTTGGTGCCCTTGCGGATGACGCCGCCCACGGCCTGCTTGGTGATCGTCGGGGCGCCGATGGCGTCCCGGCCGGTCTCCTTGCCGTTGGTCGTCCGCACCGTGAAGTTCTGGGTCTGCTCGCCGGCCTCGCCGGGCTTGTCGACCTTGGTCTGACCCGCGTTCATCGTCGGGTCGTTCACGGTCTGCATCGGCGGCGCGATCGGCTGGGTCTCGGTGACCTGGGTGACCGCGTTGCGGGTGATCGCGATCGTCGCGCCGTTGGCCAGCCCGTCCGGGCCGCCGGGCGTGATCGTGTCGGCCGGGCCCATCGGGACGCCGCGCTGGCCGAGGAACTCCTGGATGTTCGACGCCGTCGTGGTCAGCGTCTGCGGGGCGCCGCCGCCGTCGATGAAGGTGACCGTCTTCGGCATCTGCACCGAGAGGTTCATGCCGCCGGCCGGGATGAGCGAGCCCATCGGCACCGACGAGGCCATCGCCGAGGCCGGCATCCCGATCGCCGAGAGCGCCTGGGAGACGGTGCTCGCCGTCGTCGTGATCGTCTGCGGCTTGCCGTCGACCACCAGGTTGAGCTGGCGGGAGTGGTTGACGACGAGGTGGTCGCCGTCGTGGATCGCGGCGGTCGGCGACGGGGACATCTGGTCGGCCGGGCCGACGGTGATGTCCCCGGAGTCGAGCGCGCCCTCGACGGTGCCGGAGAAGGTGTGGACGGTCTGGTCGACGCCGTCGACGGTGACCGTCACCTCCTTGTCCATCGCGACCGCGGTGCTGCCGCCGGCGGCGACGGCGATGAGCGCCGCCGCGACGCCGCCCTTGACCGCCAGCGAGTAGCGGCCGGTGTCGGTGAGGTCGCGCTCGCGGTAGGTCCCGGGGTCGAGACCGGCCGGGGCGGAGGCCGCCTCCGGGGCGACGGCGGTGGCCGTCTCGGCGCCGGAGAGCCCCGTGCGCTGCTCGAGGTCGTTCCACTCGTCGAGGTCCGGGAGCGAGTAGTCGCCCTGGGTCTCGACGGTGCCGCCCGCGGAGCCGGGCCCTGCCCAGCCCGGCCCCGCGACCGGCAGCGGGCCGGTGATGTCATCGGCCCAGGTGGGGAGCGGACCAGTCTGGTGGTGGAGATCCTGGACGGTCGTGCCGTGACGGCGCGCCTGCCACTCGGCGGTGCTGGCGTCGAGGCCGTTCCAGTCCTCGGCGTCCCAGGACGAGGAGCCCCAGCCGTCGTCGGTCCAGCGGTCCTCGAGGTCGTCGAACCAGCCGGCGTCGGCCGTGGTCGTCGCGGTCTCGCGACCCCGCGCGGTGTCGGCGCTCATCGGGCGACCGCCACGAGCACGCGGGCGGTCAGATCGCGACCGAGCGGGGAGCGGGTCGCGGGGGAGCAGAGCAGAGCCACAGAGGAATCCACATCGTCCGTACCTCCGGGCAGGGACCGCGACCGGGGATTTCCGACCCGGAACCCCTGGGGGAGGTTCCGTCTCGATCCCGGTCGCCGGGGGTGGTCCCATCCCGGCGAGTCACGACACGGTAACGAGCCGGGTGTCAGCACCATCAAGGCGACACGAACGTGGTGCGCCGAACGGCAGGTCGGCCACGATGAACGCGGTCACCGCGTGCTGTTTCGTGCCACGGACGGTCACGGTTGAGGCTGCTGGGCCAGTCGGAACACCCGCTGGGCGTTCCGGGTGGCCGCCGCCGCGAGGGTTTCGGCCGGTTCGTCACGCAGCTCCGCGAGGTCTCGGGCCGTGTGGGGTACGCAGTACGGCTCGTTCGGCCGACCGCGGTACGGGTGCGGAGTCAGGAACGGCGCGTCGGTCTCGACGAGCAGGAGGTCCGCGGGGGCCTCGGCGGCCGCCTGGCGCAGGTCGACGGCGTTCGCGTTGCGGAAGGTGACGGTCCCGGAGAACGACATCAGCCAGCCGCTCTCGGCGCAGATCTTCGCGAGGTCCGGCCCGCCGGAGAAGCAGTGGAAGACGACCGCGTCCGGGCCGCCCTCGGCGCGCAGCACGTCGACGATGCCGTCGTGCGCGTCGCGGTCGTGGACGACCAGCGGCAGCCCGGTCCGCTTCGCGAGGTCGATGTGCCACGCGAACGCCTCGCGCTGCACGTCCAGCGGCGCGCAGTCCTCCCGGCGGGTCGTCCAGTAGTCGTCGAGGCCGGACTCCCCGACGGCGACCACGCGCGGCAGCGTCGTGAGGCGCTCGATCTCCGCGCGGGCCGCGTCGTCGAGGTCACGGCTGCGGGTGGGGTGCAGGCCGACGGCGGCGAACACCCGGGGGTCGGAGCCGGCCACCCCGGCCGCCCACTGCGCCGAGGCGAGGTCGTCGGCCGTCGTCACCATCGCCGTGACCCCGGCCGCGGTGGCGCGGTCGAGGACGGCGGCGAGGGTGTCGGGGTCGGTGGCCCCGCAGGCGTCGAGGTGGGTGTGGCTGTCGATCACGCCGCCCTCGATGGGCTCCGGGACCGGCGGCGGCACCCTGTCGGCGTGCTGTCCCATTCCCCGGTCGCTCTTACCCATCACGGTTGATGGGCGCCCACTCCGGCCCGGTCTCCCCCAGGCTCGGGTCGAGCTTGGCGAACAACGGCGTGGGACGGGACAGCGGCCGGCCGACCGGGATGGGCGTCGACCCCCAGCGGGCCTGCTCGTGGGCGTAGTCGCCCGTCAGGACGCTGTGGGTGGTCCCGAGACCCGTCGTGCCGGCGTCCTGGCGCTCCGGCTGCGCCGCCCACACGCCGGTGCCGCCGAGGGCCTCGTGGACCTTCTGCGCGGCGTGCGGCAGGAACGGCGTGAGCAGCGTGTTCGCGTCCTGCACGACCTGCAGGGCGGTGTGCAGGATCGTGTCCCGCCGCTCGGGGTCGTCCTTGCGCTTCCAGGGCTCCTCGTGGCTGAGGTAGGCGTTGGCCGCGCCGACGAGCCGCATCGCCTCCCCCGACGCCGCCTTGAACCGCGAGCGCTGCAGGTGCGCGCCCACCGTCGAGAACGCCGCCTTCGACTGCGCGAGCAGCTCGGCGTCGGCGGCCTCCGGCCGGGTGGGCTCGGGGACGGCGCCGACGTTCTTCGCGGCCATCGAGATGGACCGGTTGACCAGGTTGCCCCACTCGTTGGCCAGCTCGAAGTTGGTGCGCCGGACGAACTCGTCCCAGGTGAAGTCGGTGTCCTGGTTCTCCGGGCCGGCCACCGAGATGAAGTAGCGCAGCGCGTCCGGGCCGAACTCGCGCAGGAAGTCCCCGACGTAGATGACCGTGCCGCGGCTGGTCGAGAACTTGGAGCCGGACATCGTCAGGAACTCGCTCGACACGACCTCCGTCGGGAGGTTCAGCGTCCCGAGCTCGCCGGGGCTGCCGCCCTTGTCCCCCGCGCCGTTGTTGCCGAGCAGGATCGCCGGCCACATCACCGAGTGGAAGGTGATGTTGTCCTTGCCCATGAAGTAGTAGGACGACGCCTCCGGGTCGCACCACCACTGCTTCCAGGCGTCCTTGTCGCCGGAGCGCTCGGCCCACTCGACCGATGCCGACAGATAGCCGATCACCGCGTCGAACCAGACGTAGAACCGCTTCATCGGCGAGTCCCACCAGCCGTCGAGCGGGATCTTCACGCCCCAGTCGATGTCGCGGCTGATCGCCCGCGGCTTGAGGTCGTCGATGAGGTTGCGGCTGAAGTTCAGGACGTTGGGGCGCCACTGCGTCCGGGTGTCGAGCCAGCGGTGCAGCGACTGCGAGAACGCCGGGAGGTCGAGCATGAGCTGCTCGGTCTCGCGGAACTCCGGGGTCTCGCCGTTGATCCGGCTGCGGGGCTCACCGAGGTCGGCCGGGTCGAGCTGGTTGCCGCAGTTGTCGCACTGGTCGCCGCGGGCGTGGGGGTAGCCGCAGATCGGGCAGATGCCCTCGATGTAGCGGTCGGGCAGCGTGCGGCCGGTGGACGGGCTGATCGCGCCCAGGGTCTTCTCCGGCAGGACGTAGCCGTTGCGCCACAGCGCCCCGAAGAGCTCCTGGGTGACGCGGTGGTGGTTGTCGGTGCTCGTGCGCGTGAAGAGGTCGTAGGACAGGCCGAGGCCCACCAGGTCGTCCTGGATCACGCGGGAGTACCGGTCGACGAGCTCGCGCGGGGTGGTGCCCTCGGCGTCGGCCTGGACCTGGATCGGAGTGCCGTGCTCGTCGGTGCCCGAGACCATGAGGACCCGGTTGCCGACCATCCGCTGGTACCGGGAGAACACGTCGGAGGGCACACCGAAGCCGGACACGTGGCCGATGTGCCGCGGGCCGTTCGCGTAGGGCCACGCGACGGCGGTCAGCACGGACTCGCTCATGGTGACCATCATCCCGGTTCCGTCGACCCGCTTCCGCGCGGGAGTCCTCGGCCCGCCCCCATTCCGAGCGAGGGGCCCCTTCGGTCGATCTATCCGCTCGACGGTGCCCTTCGCCCAGAACGACGAGAGTGGATCTACATGGCGCCGAACTGGCGATCCCCCGCGTCCCCGAGGCCGGGCACGATGTAGCCGGACTCGTTGAGGCGCTCGTCGATCGTCGCGGTCACGATCCGGACGTCCGGGTGCTGCTCGCCCAGGCGCGCGATCCCCTCCGGCGCGGCGACGACGCACACGGCGGTGACGTCGTCGGCCCCGCGCGCGACGAGCAGGTCGATGGTGTGCGCCATGGACCCGCCGGTCGCGAGCATCGGGTCGAGCACGAACACCGGCCGGCCGGCGAGGTCGCCGGGCAGCGACTCCATGTAGGGCGTGGGCTGCAGGGTCTCCTCGTCCCGGGCGACCCCGACGAAGCCCATGAGCGCGCCGGGCACCTGGGCGTGGGCCGCGGTGGCCATCCCGAGACCGGCCCGCAGCACCGGGACGAGGACCGGCGGGGCGGTCAGCTCCGCGCCGACGGTGTCGGCCACCGGCGTCGTCACCGGGGTCTCGGTCACGGGCGCGTCGCGGAGGGCCTCGTAGACGAGCATCGTCGTGAGGTCACGGACGGCGTCGCGGAAGGTCGGCCGGTCGGTCCGGGCGTCGCGCACCGTGGTCAGGCGCGCGCGGGCGAGCGGGTGGTCGACGACGAGGGTCATGGCCCCGGAACCTAACGGGGACACAAGGCCGTCGGGGGGATGGAGTCGGCCCGCGAATCTGGCACGCTGCGGCCGTGCTCGATGACGCCTACCGCTCCGCTCACGGACGGGTCGCCGCCCTGGTCACGGGACTCGGAGAGCCCGAGCTGGCGTGGACGGTGCCCGCCTGCCCGGACTGGACGGTGCGTGATCTCGTCGCCCACCTCGTCGGCACCGCCGCGGACGTCACCGCCCGACGGACCGAGGGCATGCCCGGCCCGGCGTGGGCCGCGGCCCAGATCGCGCGGCTCGAGGGGCGTCCGGTCGCGGAGCTGCTGACCGAGTGGGAGGAGCACGCCCCGGGCACCGCCGAGGCGATCGAGGACCGGCGGGTTCCCGCCGGGGTGCTGCACGACCTGCTCGTCCACGAGGGCGACCTGGTCGAGGCCCTCGGGGCGTCGCAGCCGCCGTGGGACGGCTGGGCGAACGCGGCGCGGTTGGTGGTCCGGCAGGTGGTCCGCGGGATCCGGGGATCGCACAGCCTCGTCGTGCGGTCCGCGGGTACCGAGTGGCGCAGCCCCGACGATCCGGGGGAGCGGCGCGGGCCGTCGGCGGGGGCCGCCGCGGCGACCCGCAGCACCGTCACCGTCGACTTCTACGAGCTCTACCGCGGCCTGCACAGCCGGCGCAGCCGGGCGCAGATGCGCCGGTGGGAGTGGGACGGCAGCCCGGAGCCCTGGGTCGACGCGCTCCCGATGTTCGGGCCCCGCGACGACGAACAGCCGGTGCCCCTCCCCGGCTGACGGGGTGGGACACCGGCTGTCCGGTGCGATCAGGTCCTCAGAGGACGCCGCCCAGGTCGGGCAGACCCGGCGTGGCCGGGGTGGTCGGCGTCGTCGGGGTCGTGCCGCCGTCGGTCGGGGTGGTCGAGTTGTCGCTGCCGCCGTCGGTCGAGCCGCCGTCGGTCGAGTCGCCACCGGTCTTGGTGTCGCCGTTGGTGATGGCGCCGCCGATCGCGACGTTGTTGTCGTTCAGCAGGTTGTTGCCGTTGAGGATGTCGCAGGCGTTGATCGGCGCGAGGACCTGGTCGCCGCCGGCCACGTCCGCGAGGCCGCCGCCCTTGGTCACGTTCGCGGCCTTGACCTTGTTCGAGCAGGTGCCCTGCGACGAGTGCTTCTCGTGCGAGTCGCCGTGGTGGGAGTCGTTCGCGAAGGCGGCGCCCGACATCGCACCGAGGCCGGTACCGGCGATCGCGACGGTCAGGACGGTCTTCCGCAGCATGCTCATGTCTTCTCGTTCCCCCGAGGTTCGGTGACGTCGAAAGCCGGTTCACGGTGACTGCGCGCCGGCACAGAACGGTCAACGCGATCGCCGCATCGAAGGTCACGGCCTCATCACGACGATCCCCCGTTCGTGCACCAGGAAATCGCGACCGTCGCTCGACCGGACCTGTCATCGCAGGTCAGCGACTTATAGATATGTGTTGAAAATCGACTCGCCCGATCGGTGTCAACAGTTTCTCGCCACGCCACGGGGCTTTCTTCCACGAGTGGAAGCCCCCGGATACGACAACGGCCGGGCCGCTCCGCGTGGCATCGCCACGGGGCGGCCCGGCCTGTCGTGCCGGGATGCGTCCGGTCAGGACTGGATGACCGGGATGGTGACGGGCGAGTCCGGGATGCCGGACGTCGTCGTGGTGTCACCGTTGGTGATCGTGCCCGCGAGCGCCGCGACGTTGTTGCCGTTGAGCAGCTTGTTGTCGTCGAGGATGTGGCAGGCGTTGATCGGCGCGGCCACCTGGTCGCCGCCGGCCACGTCGAGCCCGCCGCCCTTGGTGAGGTTCTTGGCGTCGATCGTGTTCGAGCAGCCGTGGCCGTCGTCGTGGCCGTGGCCGTGGGACGTGGTCGCCATGGCAGCGCCGGTCGTCGAGGCGAGCCCCGCGCCCAGGATGGCGGTGGCGACGGCGGCCCTACGGAACATCGACATGTATCCCCCGATGCAGTGTCGAGAAAGCGATCCGGACAGAGCAGGTGCTCCGGGGTCCGGCTGATGACACCGCACCAACGCCGACGGTCGAGACCGGGTCACGGCTTCGTTACGACGTTCCCCCGTTCGTGGAACGCCCTGGAGACGACGACGGCCGGCCCCGGGACCTCTTCTGGGGGAGGTCGGGGCCGGCCGTGGCCGTGTACGACTGCGAGCCGAGGGCTCAGGTGAACTTCGGCGGCTGGGGCATCTCGTGCCCGGCGATGCTGAAGTGGTTGTCAGCCAGGATCTTGTTGTTGTCGAGGTTGTGACAGAGGTTCAGCCCCAGGGCGCCCTGGCTGCCGTCGAGGATCCCGACGAGGGTCTTCGCACCCTCGTTGTTGATCTCGCCGACCGCAGTGGTGCTGCAGCCCGAGGTCGACTTGTGCGACGCGTGCGAGCTGTGGTGGCTGCCGCTGTTGTCGGAGGGAGCGTCGCCGGCGAACGCCGCGCCCGCGGTCGAGGCCAGACCGGCGCCGACGATGGCGGTGGTCAGCACGGTCTTACGGATCATGGACACGCTGGACTCTTCTCCTGCTCGCGAATGCTGTGGGGGGCGCCCGCCGATCGGTCGGAGCGGGCGAATCGCCCGGCCGGCCGGACCTGGGAGAGGTCCGGCCGGCGCGGGTGTCGATCAGGCCCTGGGGCCCTCGGTCCTGCGGCTCGCGGCCGTCACGTCCCGGCATCCGGGGGTCGTCGGGGCGCGGACGGGCGAGCCGCTCGAGGACGAGGAGTCCTAGAGGTCGAAGCTGTTGCCGCTCAGGATCTTGTTGTTGTTCAGGTTGTCGCAGATGTTCGCGCCGATCGCGCCCTGGCTGCCGTCGAGGACGCCGATGAGGGTCTTCGAGTGGCTGTTGTCGATCTTGCCGAGGGCGGTGGTGCTGCAGCCCTTCGACGAGGCCGAGTGCGACTCCTTGTGGCCGCTGTCGTGGCTGCAGTCGGTCGCGAAGGCCGAACCGGCGGTCGTCGCGAGGCCGGCGCCGATGATGGCGGTGGTCAGAACGGTCTTGCGGAAGGTCGACACGCGCTTTCTCCCCTGGTCGTGGTGGGCGTGATCGGACGGATCACGCCGCGTCAGGTCGCGACCCACGTGTGGTGTCACGACTTGGTGACTTCAACGCCTCGATCGAGTGAAGGTCACGGCCGAGTTGCGGAGATCGCGTGATCAGCGGAGAAGATCGACGCTGAGCAGGGGGAACGCGGGGGAGAATCACCCGCTTGGAGCAGTAACTTCCGGCACGCACGACGACGGGCCGACACCCCGTCGGGACGTGATGTCCCGAGGAGTGCCGGCCCGTGGTCGGTCACCGAAGGCGCCGGAGCGTCAGCTCACGGCTGCGAGGCCCGAGGGCCCGCAAGTCAGAGCGGCAGGCCGCCCAGCGGGTCCGAGGAGCCGCTGCTGTCGCCGTTGTGGATCGAGCCGCCGAGCAGCGCGACGTTGTTGTGGTTCAGCAGCTTGTTGTCGTCCAGGATGTGGCAGACGTTGATCGGGGCGAGCACCTGGTCGCCGCCGATGACGTCGGCCAGGCCGCCGCTCTTGGTCAGGTTCTCGGCCTTGACGTCGTTGCTGCACGACGAGGACTTGCCGTGGTCCCACGAGCTGTGGTTGCCCTCGTGGCTGCTGTGGCCGCCGTCGCCCGGGTCGTCGCCCGCGAATGCCGCACCCGTCATGGTCCCGAGGCCGGCACCGATGATGGCGGTCGTCAGGACGGTCTTACGGAACATCGACACGATCGTTTCTCCAGGGGTCCCAGGTAATCCGGATCCGCAGGTACACGGATCCGACTGTCACGCCGGGCCCAACGGGCCTCCGGAGAGCGGGTCACGGCCGGAGCCGCTACTTCATTCGTTCGAGGGTTTTCCTGCTTTCGGCCTTGATTGCTAGCCCGTTCGCACTAACGAGCGACAAGACGAACAGTCCCGACGACGACAGAGGCCAGCTCGGCTCCCGCGTCCTCCTGGAGGAAGTGGCCGGCCCCGCGCAGCACGGCGTGACCCGGGCCGTCGCCACCGCCCGCACCGGCGCCGGGCACGTGGTCACGCAGGACCGGCCCCATCGGCCCGGTGATCGGGTCCGAGTCGGAGAAGGCCGTCACGAACGGACGCCGGTAGTCGGCCAGGGCCGCCCAGGCCGCCCGGTTGGCCGCCGTCTCCGGGTCGTCGGGGCGGGTGGGTACCAGCAGCGGCATCGCCCGCGGGCCCGACTTGTAGGACTCGTCGGGGAAGGGCGCGTCGTAGGCGGCGCGCGCCGCCGGTTCCAGCCCCCGGGCGCACCCGGAGGCGACGAGCCGCCCGACGTCGAGCGTCTCCGCCCGTTCCACGGCCCGGCGGAACTGCCACCACGGCTCGGGCATGTCCACGTCGCCGGTGGGCAGCCCGGTGTTCGCGGCGACCACCGCCCGGAAGCGCTCCGGGGCCGCGGCCACCAGGCGCAGACCGATCAGGCCGCCCCAGTCCTGCCCGAGGAGCACCAGGTCGTCGAGGCCGAGCGCCCCGAACACCGCCTCCTGCACCCACGCCACGTGCCGGGCGTAGGAGTGGTCGGTGATCTCCGCCGGCTTGTCCGAGCGCCCGAAGCCGACGAGGTCCACCGCGACGGCGGACACCCCGGCGCCGGCGAGCGCGTCGAGGACGTGCCGGTACAGGTAGGACCACGTGGGCTCGCCGTGCAGGAGCAGCACCGTCGGGCCGGCGTCCTGCGGCCCGACGGCGTAGGTCGCCACCCGGACCGGCGCCGGGCCGCCGTCGGGATCGGCCACCTCGACGAATCGGGGCGGGTGGGCGAAACCGTCCAGCCCGGTGAAGCGGTCGTCAGGGGTCCGCAGCAGTCGCACGGCTCGCAGCGTGCCATCCGCGGCGGCTCCCCGGAGTCCCCGAACGGCCTGGTCACCCGGTCACCCCTAGGGTGGCCGCGCACGTGATCACCCGCTGGAAGACCCGGAGGCCGACCGTGGCCCAGGACATCGTCCCGATCACCCTCGCGCTCACCGAGGGGGATCTGGTCACCCTGTGGGCTCCCCGCTGGCGTGAGGACGGCGAGGAGTGGGAGGCGTTCCTCGGCGACGACGACCACGTGTTCGCCTTCGCCGACGCCGCCGACCTGGCCGCCTGGATCCGCACCAGCGACGCCGACGGCACGCCGCACGACCTCCTCGACCACCCGGCCTGGTCGGTGGTCGGCGGCCTGTCGGTCGACGAGCTGACGCCCGAGGACATCCAGCGCTACGACGTGATCGGCGCGCCCGAGCTCGTCGCGGACGAGCCGGACACCTGGTCGGTCGACGACCTGGCGGAGATCACCGCGATGGTCCGGTCGCTGGCCGACGTCTGCGACCTCGGCACGGTCACCGAGATCCTCGACTCCACGCGGGCCTTCGCGGCCCTCGTCAACGGCGTGACGGCGTTCGGCGGTCGCGACGGCGCCGCGCTGTGGACCGAGCTCGCGGACGTCGTCGCGGAGCGCTGGGACGAGGTGCTCGACGCCCTCGACGCGCTCGTGCGGGTGCCCGAGGTCGACACCGAGCTGGCCGCCAAGCTGCGCGCCACCGCCACTCCCACCGGCGGGGACCTCGACGCGGCCGGCGACGACCTGGACGAGGACCCCGAGGACGAGTCCCGCTCCGGCAGCCAGGAGGACGCGGAGAACCTCCCGGCGGACAGCGACGCCGTCGCCGCCGACCCGCAGGACTCCGCCGTCTCGGGCCCGCTGGCCGACGCCCCCGACGACCTCCGCGCCGACACCGCGGGCGAGTCGCTGCACAGCGACCTGGTCGACGCCTCCGAGGAGCCCCCGCCCGGCTTCTGGGAGGAGGTCGGGATCGACCCCATCTCGATCCTCACCTCCGAGGGCGAGGTGATCACCCTGCGGTGCTTCCTCGACGACACCCCGGTCTTCCTGGGCAAGGGCGGACGCATCGACGTCTTCCCGAGCGCCCGCGCGCTGCGCACGTGGATCGCGGGTGACGGGTCGGAGGGCCACGACCTGGCCCAGGTCTCGACGTGGTCGGAGGTCATGACGGCGGCGGTGGGCGGCGACCTCGAGGTCGAGATCGCCCCGGAGAACCGCTACGTCTTCGCCGGGCTGGCCGAGGACCTGCTCGAGGGCCCGCAGGCGGTCGACCCGTCGCAGCTCGAGCTCGCCGTCGAACTGCTCCTCGACGCCGCCGACTGGGCGGACGACGAGGCCACGCGGGATGCGCTGGCGACCTCGGAATCCCTCGGATGGCTGGTCTCGTTCGTCCTGCGCCCGGACCCGAACCGGCTCACGCCGTCGCCCCCGTTCCAGCGTGAGGCCACCCGGTGGCGTGAGCTGGAGGACCGACTCCTGGGGCGTTTGCGTCATCCGTGACCGGTGTGACTGACGTGGCGCTGCGTCGCCGCGCGGAGCCAGGGGCGCGTCCGATCGGGTCATCGACCCTGGTTAGCCTGCCTCCGACGACGATCGGGGTCGGGCTCCGCTCGGCTTCGTCTCCCACTGCCCGTCATCCCCGCAGAGAGTGGGCCTCCGCGTGATCGACACCAATCAGACCATGTCCTTCGATCGAATGCGCAGCATGCTCGTCCGGGCTGCGGAGGTCAGGGACAGCGAGCAGCAGCAGATCTTCGACTCGCTCGACGAGATCCACGGCCGGCTCGCCGCGCTGGACGCCCTCGGCGCGATGCGCAAGCGGCTCGCCGAGGTCCCGGACCGCACCGAGATGAGCGTGCTGGCCGAGCGGCTCGACGAGACCGTCGCGAAGCTCGACGCCCAGGAGTCGGCCGTCTCCTCGCTGTCGCGCCTGGTCGAGGGCATCGTCGACCGTGTCGCGGACCGGCTCGCCACCCCCTTCGCCCAGCTCGACGGGCGCCTCGACGGTGTCGCCGGGCGCTTCGAGGGCGTGGCCGGGCGGATGGACGGCCTCGAGGACCGCATCGGGGGCCTGCACAAGCGCCTCGACGACCTCGACAACCGGCTCGACCGCCACGAGATGCGGCTCGACGGGCTCCCCGCCGCCGTCACCGGCCCGGTGCGCGAGCGCCTCGACTCCGTCGAGTCGACGCTGCGCGGCCAGGTCGAGGAGACCTCCCGCGCGCTCACCGAGACCTCCCGCTCACTCTCCGAGGAGATCTCCGGTTCGCGCGAGGCCGCCCGGAGCGACGCCGAGTCGACCCGCGAGCAGTCGAGCGAGCAGGTCCGCGACCTCACCGGCCGCCTCGAGGCGCTGACCGAGCGGCTCGACGGCATGGGCAACCGCGTCGAGGGCGTGGAGAACTCGCTCTCCGGGCGCGTGGAGAACGTCGAGAGCACCGTCAGCTCCGCGATCGAGGGCCTCGACACCGCGCTCTCGGGCAAGGTCGACGGCGTGGAGCGCAGCCTGTCCGGGCTGTCGGCCCGCGTCGACGGCGTCGAGTCGAGCCTGTCCGATCGGGTCTCGACGGTCGCGTCCGCGCTCGAGGCGTCGCTGGACAAGCTGGACGGCACGCTGGTGAACCGGCCCGACCACGAGGCCGTCGTCGCGCTGGTCAACCGCTCGAACGAGGAGTCCGAGCGCCGGCAGGCCGGCCAGCTCGACGAGGCGCTCTCGACCTTCGCCGAGATCATCCTGGGCTCCGGCGGCCAGCAGCAGCAGGCCCCGCCGCCCCGCCCGGCCGCCCGCCGCAGCTCGCGCAAGCCCGCGCTCGCCTCGGGACGCGAGAGCAGCCTCAACGGGCACGGCGACCACGCCTCCGACGAGGAGGGCGCGGACGCCTGAGGCCTCGGCTCCGACCGGCACGCGAGGGCCCGTCCACCCACCGGGTGGGCGGGCCCTCCGTCGTCGGAGCACTTCCGACTAGTGTCGGTGACCGATGCCATCGACGCCGCGGGCCGCGCGCCGGTCGCGATCCCTGATCGCGGCCGCGATCGTCGCGGGCCTGCTCCTGCTCGGGGCGGCGCCCGGGACGGCCGCCGCCGAGCCCGCTCCCGGCGTCGCCGAGTCCTCCCCCGGCGTCGCCGGGCCCGCCCCCGGGGCCGCCGACCAGGCGGCATGCCCCGCGGTCGACCAGCCCGCCAACCCCGTCGACGAGTCCGAGGCGCCGCGGCCCGGGCAGTCCGCGCCCGCCCCGCTGCCGGTCCCGGCCCAGCCGGTCGGCGGTCCGAACATGGGCACCTGCGGCACCGTCGTCCCGCCGGGGGCGAAGGCGCCGCCGGCGGTGGGGGTGCAGTCCTACGTCGTCGCCGACCTCGACTCCGGCGCCGTCCTCGCCGCCCGCGTCCCGCACGCCCGGCTGCGGCCCGCGTCCCTGCTCAAGACGCTGACCGGCCTGCTCGTCGCCCAGAAGCTCCCGATGGACAAGGTCGTCGTGGGTACCCAGGACGACGCGAACCAGGAGGGCACCCGGGTCGGCATCGGGCCGGGCGGGCAGTACACCGTCGACCAGCTCCTGCACGGCATGCTCATGGCGTCGGGCAACGACATCGCGCACGCGCTCGCGATCCAGCTGACCGGCTCGGTGCCCGGCACCGTCGACCTCATGAACCGCACCGCGGCGCAGATCGGTGCCCTCGACACCCGCGCCGCGACGCCGTCGGGACTCGACGGGCCCGGCCAGTCGTCGTCGGCCTACGACCTCGCCAGCATCTTCCGCCTGGGCATGCAGCACGAGCCGTTCGCGCAGGCCGTCGGGACCAAGCAGACAGTGATCCCGGGCTATCCGCCGCACCCCCCGGTCACGGTGAGCAACGACAACAAGATCCTCGGCCGGTATCCGGGCGCGCTCGGTGGCAAGACCGGGTTCACCGACGACGCCCGCCACACCTACATCGGTTCCGCACAGCGCGACGGCCGCCGCCTCGTCGTCGTGCTGATGCACGGCGAGCAGACGCCGGTGCCGATGTACGAGCAGGGGATCGCGCTGCTCGACTACGGCTTCTCGCTTCCCAAGGATGCGTCGGTCGGGCAGTTGACCCAGCCGCCCACCGGCCAGACCGTCGGCGACTTCGCCACCCCCACCCCGTCACCGGCGGCCGGGGCGAGCGCCGACACCGCCTCGCCGGCCACCGGCACGACGAACTGGGAGACCCCGGTCGCGATCGGCGCGGTGGTCGTCCTCGGGCTCATCGTGCTGGCGGCCCGGCTCCGCCGCCGCGGGTAGCGACCGGCCTGGTCAGCGCTTGCCGCGGCGCATCCCGTTGACGCCCACGATGCTGCCGACGACGCCGAGGACGGCCCCGACGCCGAGCAGCCCGGCGGTCGTCCGCGCCCCGGGGGTGCGGCCGACCGTCACCTCCGGCCGGACGATGACGGGTGCCGGCTCGGGGTAGTCGTCGCGCTCGTTCTCCTTGAGCGTGGCCGCCCAGGCGGTGACGAACAGGATGAAGCGGGAGACGAAGTTGGCGAACACCAGCAGCCCGATGATGGGTCCGAACGCGGCGCCGGCGGGCGAGTTCGTGACGCTCGCGATGTAGACCGTCATGACCTGCTGCAGGATCACGAACCCGACCGAGGCGAGGATCGCGGCCCGTCCGGCCGAGCGCAGCGTCACCGGCTCGCGGGGCAACCGGGCGATCACCCAGACGAAGACCAGCCAGTTCGCGCCGAGGGTGATGAGGATGCCCGCGATGGACAGCAGCACCTGCACCCAGACCTGACCGTCGAGACCGAGGGCCTCGGCGATGCCGTGCGAGGCGCCGGTGGCGACGGCGGTGACCGCGAACGACAGGGCGAGGGCCACGAAGAGGCCGATCATCGCGACGAGGTCCCCGCCGTAGCGCTTCAGGATCGCCGGCGGGTCGTCGCGCTGGTCCCACTGCTCGGAGAGCGCCTCACGGAGGTTGCCCATCCAGCCCAGGCCGGAGTAGAGCGCCCCGAGCAGGCCGATGATGCCGACCGCGTTGCGCTGCGCGATCGCCTGCTGGATCACCGAGTTCAGCAGCGCACCGAGCCCGGCGGGGGCGGCCTGCGTGATGCTGTTCTGGATCTGGGTGAGCAGATCCTGGTTGTTCGCCAGCACGAACGCCGCCGCGGCGAACGCGATCATGAGCAGCGGCACCAGCGCGAGGATGGAGAAGTACGTGATGGCCGCGGCGTAGTGGTCGCCGTGCTTCTCGGTGTACCGGGTGCCCGCCCGGAGCAGGTGGTCGAGCCAGTGGTGCCGTTCGCGGATCTGCTCGAGCCTGGTCGGCTCGGACGTCCCGTCGGCGGTGCCGGCGGTGGCTGTCGTCATGGCGCGCTCGCCCCTCTCGGTGCCCCCGGGACCTCCCGGCGGGCGCTCGTCCCCGACGCGCGCCCGACCGTCGCGGCCCGGGGCGACCCCGGCCCGGGCGAGCGCGCACGGGGAGTAGCTACCCGCCGGAGCGGGGGATCACGCCAGACGTGGGTCCACCGTGTGAGTGGAGTGTGCGGCGATCAGACGCTGATCACCACTCACGGGCGGTAGGCACGTAGGGCGCCGGGTCGAAGCGGGCGTTGCGCTCCCGGAACGAGCGCGCCGAGCCCGGCCAGAGCAGGGTCAGCCGACCGCTGACCTCGTCGACGTACCAGCTGCGGCACCCGCCGGTCAGCCAGACGGTGTCCCGGGCGGCCGCGTCGAGGTCGCGGACGTAGGCCCGCTCGGCGGCGGCCGAGACCTCGAGCGGCCCGCCGGCGCGCGCGAGGTGGTCCAGCGCGCCGAGCACGTACTCGATCTGCGTCTCGATCATGTAGATCGCGGAGTTGTGCCCGAGGCTCGCGTTCGGACCGTCGAGCACGAACATGTTGGGGAAGCCGTGCACCGTGGTCGACGCGTAGGCGGTCATCCCGTCCGCCCAGTGCTCGGCCAGGGTGCCGCGCCGGCCGTGCACCCGCGGCGCGTAGGGCTGGCGCGCGGCGTGGAACCCGGTGGCCAGGACCAGCGCGTCGAGGTCGTACCGCGCGCTGGACGCCGCGACCGCGGTCCGGCCGTCCAGGCGGGCCAGCGCCGAGTCCTCGAGCGTCACGTCGTCGCGGGCGAGCGCGGGGTAGAGCTCGTCGGAGAGCACGATGCGCTTGCAGCCGATCTCGTAGCCGGGCTCGAGCCGGGCGCGCAGGTCGGGGTCGTCGACCTGGTCGCGCAGGTGAGCGCGCGCCCGTTCGCGCAGCTCGTCGATCGCCGGCCGGACCCGGCGCCGCGCGTCGACGGCCCGCTCGGCGTCGTCGAAGATCTCTTCTCGGAGCGCGCGGGCCGCCTCCGGGTGCTCGGCCAGCCGACGGCGCTCGCCGTGGGTGTACGGGCGGTCCCCGCGCGGCACCACCCAGGCCGGGGTGCGCTGGAAGACCGTCAGCTGCCCGGCCCGGCCGGCCAGGCGCGGGACGACCTGCGCTGCGGACGCCCCGGTCCCGACGACCCCGACCCGGGCGCCGGCCAGCGCCACGTCGTCGTCCCAGCGGGATGTGTGCATCACCGGGCCGTCGAAGTCGTCGAGGCCCTCGATGTCGGGCACGTGCGGCTCGGCGAGCCGGCCCGCGGCGACGACCAGCACCCGGGCCCACCAGGTGCCCGCCGTCGTCGTCACCTCCCAGCGGCCGTCGCGCGCGGACCAGCGCGCCCGGCTCATCTCCGCGCCGTAGCGCACGTGCGGCTCGACGCCCTCCTCGACGGCGGCGCGCCGCAGGTAGTCGTGGATCTCCTCGCCGGGCGCGAACACCCGCGACCAGTCCGGCGCCGGACGGAACGAGTACGAGTACAGGTGCGAGGGGACGTCGCAGGCCACGCCGGGGTAGCGGTTGTCGCGCCAGGTCCCGCCCACGTCGTCGGCGCGCTCGAGCACGACGAAGTCGGCGTGCCCCCGGCGGGCGAGCCGGATCCCGAGCCCGAGCCCCGCGAAGCCCGCCCCGACGATCGCGACGTCGACCTCGGCGCCGGTCCGATCGCTCACGGCGACCGGCCCACGGTGACGCGCTCCGCCGGGACGTCGCCGTAGAGCGTGGTCCGCTGGCGCAGCGGCCGGTCGAGCTCCGCCGCGATCGCGGTCACGTCGTCGACGCCGAGCATCCGCCCCGCCTCCGCGCCGGCGGCCGGATCGAGCGTGCCGTCGAGCAGCAGCCCGCCAAGGTCGTCGGCGCCGCCGCGCAGGATGTCCAGCACCACGCCGCGGTCGAGCTTCGGCCAGGCCGCCTGGACGTGGTCGATCCGGCCGTGGAGCAGCAGGCGGGCGACGGCGTGCAGCGCGCGGGTCTCGCGCGGCGAGGCCCCGCGGACCCGGCCCACCAGCGACTCCGGCACGTCCACCAGCGGCATCGCGATCAGCTCGGTGAAGCCGCCGGTGCGGTCTTGGATCGCCGCGAGGGCCCGCAGGTGGGCGACCTGCTGGGCCGGGGTCTCGACGTGGCCGTAGACGATCGTCGCCGTCGAGCGCAGCCCCACCTCGTGCGCGGTGGTGACCAGCTCGATCCACCGGGCCGCCGGGATGTCGGCGCCGTCGGTGAGCAGCCGGCGGACGTCGTCGTCGAGGATCCGCGCCGCCGTGCCGGGCACCGAGCCGAGGCCCGCGTCCCGGGCGGCGGTGAGGAAGTCCTTCGGCGTCCGGCCGCTCCGTTCAGCCGCCTGCGCCACCTCGGCGGGCCGGAACGCGTGCAGGTGCAGCGGTTGCCGCGCGGTGATCCGGCGGACGAGTTCCAGCGCGGCGTCGGGTCCGGCGTCCACCGGCACCGGCCCCTGCACGCAGATCTCGGTCGCCCCGAGCTGCCAGGCCTCGTCGACGAGCGCGTCGAGGTGCTCCGGGTCGTGCACCAGGTCGGGCGAGAGGTTGCGGTTGACGACGACGGACAGCGCGTCGCCCACGGTGTCGCGACGCAGCCCGTCGGCCAGCGCGCACAACGCCTCGAGCTCGTCGCCGTCCGCGCCGAGCAGTTCGACGTAGCCGTCGTCGGGCAGGCCCGCCGGATCGCGCTCGGCCGCGGACAGCCGGGATCGCACGGCGGCGGGCGCGGTCACGCCGATCCCACCCGGTCGCGGCGGCGGGCCAGGCCGTCGTCGTCGGCGAGCGCGGCGACGGCGGGCGCGACGGCGGGGTCGATCCAGCCGCCACCGAGGTGGCCGTCGCCGAGGTAGCGCGGGTGCACCGTCAGGCGGGGCCGCAGCATGAAGCCTGCGTCGGCGGTGACGCGGGCGAGGTCGTCGAGGCCGGGCCAGGGCCGCTCCGGGTTGACGTGGTCGGGCGTCACCGGGGAGACGCCGCCCCAGTCGTCGATGCCGGCGCGCAGCAGCAGCTCCTGGTCGTGGTGGGCGCTGTGCTCCGTGGTCTCGTCACCCAGTTCGCCGGCCAGGTTCGGCGGTGCCTGGACGGTGACGCCGAGCGGCATGACCAGCCGCGCGACCGCCACGGCCGCGACGAACTCGTCGAACTCCGCGTCCGGCTCGCCGCGCATGGCGGTGTCCGGCTTCGCGCGGAAGTTCTGGACGATGATCTCCTGCAGGTGGCCGTGCTCGTGGGCCAGGCGGGCGAGCGCGAGCAGCGACTCGGCGCGGTCGCGCAGCGTCTCGCCGATGCCGACGAGAACACCGCTGGTGAACGGGATCCGGGCGCGTCCGGCGTCGGCCAGCACCTGCAGCCGCACCGCGGGGTCCTTGTCCGGCGACCCGAAGTGCGCCCCGCCGGGCTCGACGAGCAGCGTCGACGTCGACTCCAGCATCATCCCCATCGACGGCGCGACGGAGCGCAGGGAGGCCAGCTCCGCCGGGCTCATCACCCCGGGGTTGAGGTGCGGCAGCAGCCCCGTCTCGTCGAGCACCGCCTGCGCGCACGCCCGCACGTAGTCGATGGTGGAGGCGTAGCCGCGGGCGTCGAGCCACTCGTGGGCGGCGCGCCAGCGGTCCTCGGGGCGGTCGCCGAGGGTGAACAGCACCTCGGTGCAGCCCTGCGCCGCGCCGTCGCGGGCGATGTCGAGGACCTCGTCGATCTCCAGGTAGGCCGTGGGCACGCGTCCGGGCACGGTCGCGAAGGTGCAGTAGTGGCACCGGTCGCGGCACAGCCGGGTCAGCGGGACGAACACCTTGGGGCTGTAGGTGACGACGCCCGCGCGTCCCTGGCCGGCCAGGTGCGCGTCGCGACGCGCGCCCGCCCGTGCCAGCAGGTCGTCGAGCTCCGGGCCGCGGGCGGCGAGGAGGGCGACGACGGTGTCGACGTCGGCGCCGGAGAGGTCGTCCGTCGCGGGGTCGAAGGGCACGCCGCCGTCGGGTGAGGCGCCCCGGCGCGCCGCACCACCGAAGTGATCAGCCACGGCCCGAACGTACGCCCGGTGCGGCGGGGGCGGCCACGCCTGCGGGGCGCTCCGGCAGCCCCGCCGGCTCCGCGCGCGGCAGCAGCACCGTCGCCGTCGTCCCCTCGTCCGGCGCGCTGTCGATCGTCACCGTGCCCTCCATCGCCTCCACCAGCCCGCGGACCAGCGCCAGCCCGAGCCCGGTGCCGCCGCCGGAGTCGTCGCCCTCACCGCCGCCGAGCTGCGCGAACGGCTCGAACAGCCGGTCGGTCAGGCCGGCCGGGATGCCCGGCCCGCCGTCGCGGACCCGCACCGCGGCGCCGTCGTCCTGGTCCTCCCCGGTGACCTGCACCCAGCCGTCGACGTGGTTGTGCCGCACCCCGTTCGTGACGAGGTTGATCAGCACCTGGCGCACGCGCCGGGGGTCCGCGCAGGCGGTCGGTCCGCCGCTCGGCGCCAGGTCCGTGCCGAGCCGGATCCCGCGCTTGGCGGCGACCGGCTCGAGCAGGTCGAGCACCTCGTGGACCAGCTCCGCGAGGTCCACCGTCGCCGGCGCCAGCGGCAGCGCCCGCGCCTCGAGCCGGGCGAGGTCGAGCACGTCGCCGACCAGGTCGAGCACGTGGCGCGCGGCGGCGTCGATGTGCCCGAGCGCCGCCTCCTGGCGGGTGGGCGGCAGGTCGAGCGTGCCGAGCAGCTCGGAGAACCCGATGATCGCCTGGAGCGGGGTGCGCAGCTCGTGGCTCAGCGTGGAGAGCAGCTCCGACTTCGCGCGGCTCGCGTCCTCGGCGACGCGGGCCGCCAGCTCGGCCTCGCGGCGGGCGATCCGGTCGCGCTGCGCCGCCCGCCGTGCCGTGACGTCCACGACGTTGAGGCTCACGTAGCGACTGCTCCCGGCCCCGACGACCGACGCGGTGAGCGCCGCCTGCACCACCTGTCCGTCCCCGCCCAGGAGCTCGACCTCGAGCGGCCCGGCGGGCACCGTCCCGGCCGCGAGGCGCTGCAGCAGCAGGCGCGCCCCCACGCGGTCCTCGGGGCGCAGCAGGGTGTCGAGGTCCTGGACGAGCAGCTCGGTCGCCGGGTGGCCGACCATCGCCGCGAGCGCCTCGTTGACCTTGAGGAACCGTCCCCCGAGGTCGGTCAGGGCCATCCCGACGGCGTTGTCCTCGAACGCCCGGCGGAACCGCTCCTCGCTCTCGGCGAGGGCGCCGTAGAGCCGGTCGTGCTCGAGCGCCACGGCGGCGAGATCGGTGAACCGGGCGACGAGGCGGCGCTCGCGCTCGTCGGGGCAGTGCGGCTCGGCGTGGTAGACCGCGAACGTGCCGAGGACGCCGTCGTGGCCCCGGATCGGGCTGGACCAGCACGACCCGAGCCCATGGGGCAGCGCGAGGGTGCGGAACCGGTCCCAGCGCACGTCGCGCGCGATGTCGACGGCGATCACGGCCTCGTCCCGGTACGCCGCGGTGCCGCAGGACCCGGCGTCGGCGCCGATCGGCATCCCGTCGATCGCCGCGGAGTAGGCGGCGGGCAGTGAGGGGGCCGCCCCGTGGTGCAGGGTCCCGTGCGTCGGGTCCAGCACCAGCACCGAGCAGCGGCTGCCCGGGATCAGCTCCTCGAGGGCGAGCGTGACGGCGCCGAGCACCTCACCGCGCTCGGCGCCCCCGGCCAGCAGTTCGAGCACGCGGTGCTGGCGGTCGAGCAGGCCGGAGGTGTCCGCGAGCTCCAGGTGGCCGCGCGGCTGCGCGTGGGCGGTCACGGGTCGAGCTGGTAGCCGACGCCGCGCACGGTGCGGATGCGCGGGCGGGCGGCCGGGTCGAGGCCGAGCTTCTGGCGGAGGCGGTGGACGTGCTCGGTGACGGTGGCCTCCCCCTGCCAGCCCTCGCTGCGCCACACCTGGGCGAGCAGCTGGGCCCGGCTGAAGACCTGGCGCGGGTGGGCGACGAGGAAGGCCAGCAGGTCGAACTCCCGCGCGGTGAGCTCCACGGGCTCGCCGTCGACGGTGATCTCCCGCGCCACCGTGTCCAGGGCGAGGGGCCCGGAGTCCACCGGCGGCTCCGGGGACGCCGGCCGGGCCCGCCGCAGCACCGAGCGGACCCGCGCGGCCAGCTCGCCGGGAGAGAACGGCTTGACGAGGTAGTCGTCGGCGCCGAGATCGAGCCCGACGATGCGGTCGGTCTCGCCGCTGCGCCCGGAGAGCACGATCACCGGGAGCGTCTCGGTGGCGGCGGCGGTGCGCACCTTGCGCAGCACGTCGAGGCCCCCGACGCCGGGCATGGTCAGGTCGAGCACGACGAGGTCCGGCCGGTCGACGTCGATCGCGGTGAGGGCCTCGGCGCCGTCGCCGGCCTGGTCGACGGCGAACCCGTCGGACTCCAGCTGCCAGGACGCGAGGGTGCGCACGGCCTCGTCGTCGTCGACGACGAGCACCCGCGGTGCGCTCGGGTCCACTCCGACCCCCTCCCTCCGTCGGTGCCGATCGTGCCCACCCGGTGACGGGCCCCACAAGGCCGGGGTCGGCCGGCGACCGTGCGTTGTGACCCTGTTGAGAAAGCGTTGTCCGCGCTGTGAGGCGGGTCACCCAAGGTGGGCCCGTGCCCGCAGCGATGCTCGCCCGCCCCGCGGACGCGCGCGCGTCCGTGGCGGGTCGGCGCGCCGCGGCGTTGCCCGAGCGCCCGGACGGCCACACTCCCGGTCGTCCCGTCGCCACCCACGCACCCACAGGAGGCCCTCTCCCATGAAGCTCGCGCTGTACCTCCCGAACTTCCGGACCGAGGTGACGATCAAGGAACTCGAGGATCTCACCGACCTCGCCGAGGAGCTCGACTTCGACTCCGTCTGGACGCTCGACCGGATCGTCGTCCCGGAGGCGTCGGACCACGAGGGGCTCCAGCACTCGTTCGGCATGATGGACGGCCTGCCCAACGCCCTCCCGGTGGCGTCGCGGGGCGGCTGGTTCCAGGGCTTCCCGCTGATCCCGTGGCTCGCGGCGAAGACCTCGAAGGTCCGCATCGGCATGAGCATCATCGACACGCCGTTCCGTGCGCCCGGCGTGCTCGCCGCCGAGCTCGCCACGATCGACCACCTGTCGAACGGCCGGCTCAACGTCGGCGTCGGCTCCGGCTGGATGCCCGAGGAGTTCGCCGCCGCGAGCGCCGCGCACATCTTCCCCAAGCGGCACAAGCACGTGCGTGAGTCGATCGAGGTCATGCAGGGCGTCTGGGGTAACGACCTCTTCGAGTACCACGGCGAGTTCGCCGACTTCGACCTCTGCGGGTTCGGCGCGAAGCCGCTCCAGCAGCCGCGCCCGCCGATCTTCATGAGCGGGCTCAAGGACCCGCTGCGCTCGGCGAAGCGCATCACGAAGTACGACCTCGACGGCTGGATCGGCATCCAGGACTCGCCGGCCAAGCTCGGGAAGTGGCTCACGGCCATCGACGAGCAGTTCGAGGAGATCGGGAGCCCGAAGCGCTCGAAGGACCTCGAGATCTCCAGCATGATCTGGACGGTCATCACCGACGAGGAGACCGACCAGACCGACAACGGCGTCCCGTCCAACCTGCTGGTGGGCACCGAGAAGCAGGTCACCGACCGTCTCAAGGCCTACAAGGAGGCCGGGATGACGATGCCGATGATCTGGCCGCCGTTCACCGACGTGCCGGTGTCGAAGACGCTCGACGACCTCAAGCGGATCAAGAACGACATCATGCCGAAGGTCGAGGCCAGCTGACCTCCGCGCAGGCCTGACGCCCGTCCGACGACGCGCTCCCCCGTCGTCGGGCGGGCGTTGTCGTGTGCTGGCAGCCTCGCCGGGTGGCCCGGCTGCTTCCCGACGCGCGCGGGCGGGCCCTGGCCGCGCTGTGCGTCACCGAGATCTCGAGCTGGGGGACGCTCTACTACGCCTTCCCGGTGCTGCTCGGCCCGATCACCGCGGACACCGGGTGGTCGGCGACGGCGGCCGTGGGCGCGTTCTCGACGGGGGCGGTGGTCTCCGCCGGGACCGGCATCCTGGTGGGACGGCTGATCGACTCCTACGGCCCGCGACCGGTGATGACGACCGGGTCGGTGCTCGGCGTCCTCGCGCTGCTCGCGGTGTCGGCGGCCCCGTCGCTGCCGTGGTTCTACCTCGCGTGGGCGCTGGGTGGCGTGGCGCAGGCGGCGACGTTCTATCCGCCGGCGTTCGCGGCGATCACCCGCTGGTACGGCGAGGCGCGGCTGCGGGCGCTGACGACGGTGACGCTGGTGGCGGGGTTCGCGTCGACGGTGTTCGCGCCGCTGACGGCGTTCCTGGTGGGGCACCTGTCGTGGCGGGGCAGCTACGTCGTGCTCGCGGTGGTGTTCGGGGTCGTGACGATCCCGCTGCACCTGTTCCTGCTGACCCCGCCGTGGTCGCGGTCGTCGGGCGGTTCCGGTCCGTCGGCCGAGGAGGCCGAGCGCGCCCGGTCGGTGGTCCGCTCGGGGCGGTTCGTTGTGCTGGCCGTGGTCATGACGGTGGCCGGGTTCGGGCTCTATGCGGCGACGATCAACGTGGTGCCGCTGCTGGTCTCGCGTGGGGCCCCGCTGTCGACCGCGGCGCTCGGCCTCGGGCTGGTCGGGGTCGGTCAGGTGTCCGGGCGACTGGTGTTCGGGCCGCTGTGCCGGGCGACCACGCCGGGCGGGCGGGTGACGCTGGTGATCGTGGTGGGCGGGATGTGCGTCGTGCTGCTGGGGCTGCTGCCCGGACCGGTGGGGGTGTTGATCGCGGTCGGGATCGCGGCGGGGGCGGCGCGGGGGCTGCACACGCTGCTGCAGGCGTCGGCGGTGTCGGACCGGTGGGGGACCGCGTCGTTCGGGCGGATCAACGGGGTGTTCTCCGCGCCGTTGACGGTGGCCGTGGCGCCGGCTCCCGCGGGCGGAGTGGTCCTGGCCGGGCTGGTGGGCGGGTTCGGGACGGCGTTCGTGGTGCTGGGGGCGGTGGCGGTGGTGGCCGGGGTGGTGGCGCTGCGGTTGTAGCTGGGGCCCCTGGCGAGGGGACGCTCATGCACGCGTTCCGGGCGCATCCGCGTGCATGAGCGTCTCCTCGGCGAAAGATGGAGCCGTTCGGGTCCGGGGCGCGTCGAAGCCCCATGGCGAGCGACGAGTGGCCGACCGACCGCCCTTTCCGGGGCTCCGAGGCAGTGCGGGCCGGACGGGTGACCTGGCGGGTGCTCCAGGGCCCCGGATTCCGGCGCATGGCGCACGACACGTACGTCGCGTCCGCGGTACCCGACTCGACGTTCCTCGCGATCCGGACGGCCGCGGAATGGGGCGGGCCGTCCGCGGTCGTGACCGGCTGGTCCGCGTGTCGATGGTGGGGGTGCGAGGTACTCCCCCGCCCCGAGCCCCCGGTCGAGATCGCGGTGACCGACCGCAGGCAGAGCCCACCGCCGGGATGCCGGGTCCGGCGCGCTCCGGTGAGGGACGCCGACGTCGTCGAGCGCGACGGTCTTCGCGTGTCCACCCCGCTGCGCGCCGCCTACGACCTCGCTCGGCTGGCCGGCCGCGAGGACGCGGTGATCGCAGCGGATGCGCTCGCCCGGGTCGGGCGGTTCGACGGCGCCGAACTGGAGCGGTTCGCGGTCGCGCTGGGGACGGCGCGGGGCTGCCGCAACGTCCCGACGGTCGCGCGGCTGCTCGATCCCCGCTCGGAATCCCCCATGGAGACCCGGATCCGCCTCGTCGTCCTGCGGGCGGGCTTCCCGCCCCCGGTGTCCCAGCACGAGGTGTGGGACGGACCGTGGCTCGTGGCCCGCCTCGACCTCGCGTGGCCCGCGTGGAAGGTGGCGCTCGAGTACGACGGACAGGACCACGCCCTCGAGGACCGGCGAGGCCGCGACGTGGAACGGATCGACGAGCTCACAGCGCTGGGGTGGGTGGTCATCACCGTCACCGCGCGCCAGTACTTCCGGACGCCGCGGTGGATCGAGCGGCGGGTTCGCGAGGAGCTCACCGCCCGGGGTGCTCAGCTCTGATCACCGAGGAGATGCGCATGCACGCGTTCCGGGCGCATCCGCGTGCACGAGCGTCTCCTCGACGGGTCAATGGGTCAGACGTCCTGGCAGAGCGCCCACACCCGGTCCCGCGTCATCGGCAGGCGACGGGGCCGGGCGCCGACCGCGTCCCGGATGGCGTTGGCGATCGCCGGGGCGACCGGGTTGTACGGCGACTCGCTCATCGACTTCGCCCCGAACGGCCCGAGGGTGTCGACGGTGTCGGCGAAGAAGACCTGGGTCGCGGGCACGTCGGCGTACTGGGGCAGGTGGTAGTCGCGCAGCACCCGGGTGGTGACCCGCCCCGCGTCGTCGAGCCGGATCTCCTCGTACAGCGCGGTCCCGATCCCCTGGGCCACCCCGCCCTCGACCTGCCCCCGGCACTGCTGCGGGTTGACGACGACCCCCGCGTCGGCCGCGTGCACCGAGCGCAGGATGCGGACCTCGCCGGTCGCGGTGTCCACGGCCACCCGGACGGCGTGCACGTTGAACGCCACCGAGCGGGGGCTGCCCTCGTGCCGGCCCTCGCCCCGCGCCCCCGCGAGGTCGGCCAGCCCGACGAACGCCCCACCCGAGCCGTGCACCCCGTCCGGGCCGAGCACGCACTCCTCCGATCCCTGCCCCAGCCGCGCCGCCGCCTTGCCCCGTAGCTCGGAAGCCAGCGCTGACGCCGCCCGCGCCACAGCAGTCCCCGCCACCACGGTCCCCGTCGAGCCGAACGCGCCGGTGTCCACGCCCACGCCGTCGGTGTCCGCGCCGGTCACGACGACGCGGTCGAGCCGGGCCGACAGCGCGGTCGCCGCGATCTGGGCGTGCACCGTGGCGGTGCCGTTGCCGAACTCGGCGGTGCCGACCCGCACCCGGTAGGACCCGTCCGGCTCCACGGTCACGCTCGCCTCGGAGCGGTGTCCCCGTGGTGGGATCGTCGCGATCATCGCGGCGGCCATCCCCTCCCCGACCCGCCACGACGGACCGTCCGGCGCCGGATCACCGGACTGACGCAAAGCCTGCTGGGCCAGGTCGAGGCACTCCGGCAGGCCGTCGGAGCCGAACTGCAGGTCGTCGGGATGGTCGGCCGGGGCCGCGGAGGCGATGAAATCGTCGCCGGGCCGGACCGCGGTGCGCCGACGCAGGTCGAACGGATCGATGCCGAGCTCGCGGGCCAGGTCGTCGAGCGCCGACTCCACCGCGAACTGCACCTGGCCGAGCCCGTAGCCACGGAACGCGCCCGACGGCGGCGTCGTCGTGTACACCGCCTCGGCGTCGACGCGCTTGTTCGGGCAGCGGTAGAGCGCCATCGACTCGTGGCAGCCGTGGAACATCACGCCCGGCGAGTGGTTGCCGTACGCGCCGGCGTCCGACAGCACGTCGATCGCCAGCGCGGTGAGCGAGCCGTCGGGCCGCGCGCCGACCCGCACCGACACCCGCATCGGGTGCCGCGTCGGGGTCGCGGTGAGCGACTCGGTCCGGGTGAGCTCCCACTGCACCGGCCGGCCGGTCGCGAGGGCGGCCAGGGCGGTGAGGTCCTCGGTGAGCAGCTCCTGCTTCGACCCGAACCCACCGCCGACCCGCGCCGAGTACACCCGCACCCCGTCGCGCTCCCGGCCCAGGAGCCGGGCGAGCTCGTCGCGCACGAGGAACGGCACCTGCGTCGACGTCCGGACCACGACCCGGCCGTCGGTGTCCACCCACGCACGGCTCGCGTGCGTCTCCAGCGACGACGGCGACACCCGCCCGGTGCGCCAGGTCCCGCCGACGACCGCGCCGCCCGACGACCGCGCCTCGGCCAGCCCCGCCTCGACGTCGCCCACTCCTTCGTGGATGGCGGCGACGACGTTGCGCGCCGGGTCGGCGATGCGCGACGCCGGCCCCTTGTCGCCGTGGATCGCCACCGACCCCGACGCGGCCTCGACGTCGAGCACCGCCGGGAGCGGCTCGTAGGAGACGACGACGGCGCGGGCGCCTGCTTCGGCGGCTGCGGGATCGGTCCCGACGACCGCGGCGACGCGCTGGCCGTGGAACCGGACGACGTCGTCGAGGATGCGGGTGTCGTCGGGATCGTCGAGGCGGTTCTCGTGCCGGGCGGTGGAGAAGAGCGTGGTCGGGACGTTCTCGTGGGTGAGCACCGCCAGCACGCCGGGCATCGCGAGCGCCGCCGCGGTGTCGATCCCGGTGATCCGCGCGTGGGCGTGCGGACTGCGCACGACGACGAGGTGGGCCAGATCGTCCGGCGTCGGACCATCCAGGGTGTAGAGCTCCGCGCCGCGCACGATCCGGGCCGAGGCGGGCGCCGCGGCAGGGGTCCCGACGGCGGGCCCGGCCGCGTGCCGCGCCGTGTTCGCCCGGCCGTCGAGCGCGTCGGCGATCGCGCGGTAGCCGGTGCAGCGGCAGAGGTTGCCCTGCAGCGTGCGCGCTCGGGCGGCGGGGTCGGCGAGCCGGTCGGCGAACGCGCTCGCCGTCGTCACCATCCCCGGGGTGCAGAATCCGCACTGGAACCCGGCGGCCGCGACGAACCGTTCCCCGACCTCGTCGGGCACGCCGGCCGCCGTCGTCACGGCCGAGCCGAGAGCGCGCACCGCCGGGTACAGGCACGAGTGCACCGGCACGTCGTCGACGAGGACCGTGCAGGCGCCGCAGTCCCCCGCGTCGCAGCCCTTCTTCACCGCGTGGTGACCGTGATCGCGCAGGTAGGTCCGCAGGCACTGACCGGGCCGGGGCTCCGCGGGCAGCGGGACGCCGTCGACGCTGGTCACCGCAGCTCCGCCCGGATCTCCTCGGCGAGGTGGCGGGACATCGCGTGCCGCCACTCCGGGGTGCCGTGCGGGTCGTCGTACCAGCCGCCGTGGGTGGCGCCGAGGGCGTCGACGTCGGCCGCGAACCGGTCCGGGGTGGGCAGCGACTCGTAGCGCAGCACCGCCGGACGGGGCACCGCGGCGGTGACGGCGAGAGTGAAAGCTCCATCGGGGTCGCGACGGCCCGCGATCAGCACCGCGGAGCGCCCGAGCGGGGCGAGCGAGGCCTTGCGCAGCGCCGTCCGGCCCCGCAGCGCCGTGGCCGGCAGGTGGATCGACCGCAGCACCTCGCCCGCCACCAGCGTGGTCCGCCGGGTCCCGACGACGAGGTCCTCCACGAGTTCCCGACGCTGCCGGCCGGAGGCGTCCCAGATCGTCGCCACCCCGTCCAGCGCCGCCGCCAGCGTCGTCATCGGCCCGGCCGGCAGCGCGAGACAGACGTTGCCGCCGACCGTCGCGACGTGCCAGACCTTCCGGGACCCGACCAGCGCCTCGCAGCACCCGGCGAGCAGCGGCAGCGCGGGCCACTGCGGGTACGCGGCGGGATCGAGGTCGGCGAGCCGGGCGAGCGTGGCGGTGGCGGCGACCGTCAGGCCGTCGTCGGCGGCGGTGATCGGTGTCCACCCGGCGGCGGTGAGGTCGACGAGGCCGCGCAGGTGCGGCTGCGGCACCGAGAACAGGAACGTGCCGCCCCCGAGCAGCGCGCGGTCCGGGCCGAGCCCCGGCAGCGCGGCGCGGACCTCGTCGTCGTCCCGGGGTCGCTCGAGGGCCTCGACGGTGAGCAGATCCATCGTCATCCCCCCGCGGTCAGTAGTGGACCCGGTCGGTCTTGGCGAGCCAGGCGTCGAACGGCGCCCGCGGGTCCAGCTCGAGCGTCCCGCCGAGTGCCTCGACGCGCATCGGCCACGTGCCGGGATCGCGGGCGAAGAGCTCGTAGAAGTCGCGGTCATCGAACCCGCCACGGGCGGCGTCGTGGCGGTCGGCGGCGAACACCACCCGATCGAGCCGGGACCACAGCGACGCCGAGACGCACAGCGGGCAGGGCTCGCAGCTGGCGTAGAGCACGGCGCCGGCCAGCGAGAAGTCGCCGCGTTCGCGGCACGCGATCCGGATCGCGGTGACCTCGGCGTGCGCGGTCGGGTCCACGTCCCGGGTGACGCGGTTCTGCCCGCGGGCGATCACCACCCCGTCGGCCACGATCACCGCGCCGAACGGGCCGCCGCCGTCGGCGACGTTCTGCTGCGCGAGCGCGACGGCCTCGGCCAGCCAGGTCTCGTCGGCGGTCACCCGGCACCGCCGGCGGCGTGGACGCGGGCGGCCTCCCGCTCGGCGGCGGCGTTGAGCGTGCCGCCGCGGCTCCCGGCGAGCTTCGCGGCGAGGTGCTCGCGGATCGTGATCGGCGGGTACGGCTGCGCGAGGTCGAGCGGGAGGGTCCCGACGACGGCGTCCGGGTCGCCGTCGTGGAAGAAGGCGGCGGACCGGCGTCGCTTCACCCGGCCCTCCTCGACCGGCGGTTTCACCCGGTGCAGCGTGGAGCGCCAGCGGTCGCCGGTGAGCCGGGCGGTGAGGTCGCCGAGGTTGACCAGCAGCGCGCCGTCGTCGGGCAGGACGTCGTGCCAGCACCCGTCGTCGGGACCCAGCACCTGCAGGCCGGCGACCCGGTCGGCCCAGAGCACGGTGACGATGCCGTAGTCGGTGTGCTCGCCCATGCCGGTCAGGTCGGCGTTCTCGGGGAGGTCCTGCTCCTCGAGCGCGTAGTGGTTCATCCGCAGCACCTCGACCGGGTCGCGGGCGAGGCGGGTGAAGGTGTCGGGGGCGACGGCGAGCGCGTCGGCGAACGCCGTGGTCAAGGTGCGCGCGACCCGCTGGGCCTCGCTGAACCACTGCTGCACCCGGTCGCGGAAGCCCTCGACGTCGGGCCAGACGTTGCCGTCACCGCCGGCGGCCGGGCCGTCGGCGGCGGTGCCGACGTTGAAGGCCTCGAAGAAGTCGTTCATCCGTGCGGCCTGCTCGACGCCGAGGCTCCGGCTGACCGACTCGGAGCGGGGCGGGCTGTAGCCGCGGTTGGTGCCGTCGGTGACGATCAGGGCCTTCTTGGCCGCCATCGGGAGGGCGAAGACGTCGTCGAGGGCGGTCGCGAGTCCGTCGACGGTGTCCTCGGCGATGCCGTGGCCCACGACCTGCACGAACCCGACCGTGCGGCACGCCTCGTCGAGCGCTCTCGCGGTGCGATCGCGGGCCTCGGGGGCACCGTCGGGGTCGACGTAGGGCGCCAGGTCGACGGTGGGAACGGTGAACAAACGCGGACCTCCGTGGCGGCGGGTGGATCGGGGCGGCCACGGTGCCGGGGACCGTCCACTGTAGGTCGTGCGCGCGCTCCGTGGGGCGGGTCTATCGGAGGGCGGGTCTATCGCAGGGCGACGGCGGCGGCGTGCAGCGCGTCGAGCTCGGCGCGGGCGAGCGCGCCGAACGACTCCGTCCCCTCGCCGTCGCTCCATCGACCGAACCCGCGGTGGAAGGCCTCGACGCCGAGGTCCGCGGCCAGGCCGGCTTGCGGGTCCGCGACTCCGCGCTCGCGCAGCGCAGCGCCCAGGGCCGCCGCGAGGCCGGCGCGTTTGAAGGCGTCACGCTCGACGAGCTCGTCGTGCGAGGCCACAACCTGGCGGAGCCGGGCTCCGAACGTGCGCTGCTCGTCGACGAAGCTCGCGGTCACGGTGTCGAGCGCGGCGGCGACGAGCTCGAGCGGGGTGGCCCCGGCCGGCGCGGTCGCGACTCCCTCGGCGAGCAGCGTGCTGTGGTCGTCCTGCCCGGCGAAGAGCACCTCGCGCTTGTCGCGGAAGTGCCGGAAGAACGTGGCCTTGCTCAGCCCGGCCCGCGCGGCGATCTGCGCGACGGAGGTGTCGTCGTAGCCCTGCTCCGCGAACAGGTCGATCGCGGCGCGCACCAGCCGCATCCTCGGGTTCGGTTCCCAGCGCGCCACGGGACCCGACACTAGCGATGAGACATGGTCTCGTCACGGTGCTACGGTGATGAGACACGGTCTCATCGTTGCGGGAGGGTTCCCCATGCGCGTCTTCGTCACCGGCGGTACCGGCACGATCGGCTCCGCGGTCGTGGCCGAACTGCTCGCCCACGGCCACTCCGTGCTCGCGCTGGCTCGCTCGGACGAGTCCGCGCGGGCCGTCGAGAAGGCCGGCGCCGAGGCACTGCCCGGTCGCGTGGCCGACCTCGACGTCCTGCGGACCGGGGCCGCGCAGACCGACGGGGTGATCCACCTGGCGTTCGGATCCGACTACTCGAGCGCCGAGGCGCTGGAGCGGTCGATCGCCGAGGAGGGTGCGGCGCTCGGGGTGCTGGGTGAGGAACTGGTCGGCAGCGACCGCCCGATCGCGACCGTCTCGGGCACGCCCTGGGTCCCGGGCCGCCCCTCGACCGAGTCCGATCCGCTGCCGACCGACGGTCCGGTCGGGGGCCGGGGCCGGTCGGTGAACGGTTTGCTCGCGCTGGCCCCGCGGGGGGTGCGCGCCACGGCCGTCCGCATGCCGCGCACCGTCCACCGCGACGGGCAGGGCGGGTTCGCGGGTCTGCTGGCCGAGCACGCACGGCGCGCGGGTGTGGTGGGCTACCCCGGCGACGGGACGCAGCGCTGGCCGGCCGTGCACGCCCTCGACGCCGCGGTGCTGTTCCGACTGGCCCTGGAGTCGGCACCGGCGGGGACGTCCTGGCACGCGGTGGCTGATGAGGGCGATGCGGTCCTCGACATCGCGACGGCCCTCGGGCGCCGGTTGGAACTGCCCGTCGAGTCCCGGCCGGAGGAGGAGTTCGGCCCGTTCGGCCCGATCTTCGCGATGGACCAGCCGGCCTCCGGGTCCCACACGCGCGAGGCGCTCGGGTGGACGCCGACCCACCCGAGTCTGTTGGAGGACCTGAGGTGCGCTCCGCGCTCGTGAGCACTCATTGACGCTATAGCGTCATTGAGTGCTCACGGGCCCGGAGGGCACCTACTCGTCGATCGCCCCGCACGCCTGACCGCGACGCAGGAACCCGACCAGCGCGCGTTCCGTCGCGGGCTCGTCGAGGACCGCACCCGACGCGCCTGCCCGGTACGCGCGTAGGCGGTCCTTGACGGCGTCGAGGCCCTCGCGATGGAAGGCGATCACGACGGCGAGGCGGGCCGGGATCATCGCCGGGTGCATGTCCCAGCCCTGGGTGATGCCGAGGTCGAGGGCGCGGCGGACGATGCGGGCCTGGACGCGCCAGGCCGCGAACACCTGGTCCCGGTCGCCGACAGCGAGGATCGCCGACGACCCGTCGCACACCGGAACGCCCGCCGCGGCGCCGGCTCGCTGCATCGCGAACTTGGCGTCCTCGGCGGCCGGGTGGTCGGCGCGCTGCTGGTCGGGGGCGATGCCGAGGGCGGCGGAGTAGTCGTAGGTGCCGTAGTGCAGGCCGGCGGCGCGCGCCCCGGCGGCGGCCACCAGCTCGTCGACCCGCTGCGCGCCGCGGGCGGTCTCGATCTGGAGCTCGATCGGCAGCGGCCCGATCCCGTGGTGGGCCTCGAGCGCGGCGCACGCCTCGACGAACGATGCCACCTGCTCGGGTGCGGAGATCTTGGGCAGGGTGACGCGCAGCCGGGCCGGGTCGCCGCCCGCCGTCAGGAACGCGTCGGTGAACCGGGCGAGGGAGCGCAGCCCCCGACGGCGGGTCGCGCGCTCCATGGACTTCACCCGCGGTCCGGCGCGTCTCGGGGCTCGGGGGCCGTCGAGCATCGCGGCCACGGCGCGGCCGGAGGCGTCGGCGTCGGCGTCCTCCTCGGCATCCGTCCGGTGGCCGTAGCCGTCCTCGAGGTCGGCGCGGAGGTCGGCGACGGGCTGGGCGGTCAGGGTGCGCGCGACGCGCGGCAGGGCCTCGCGCAGTTCCGCCGGGGTGAGGCCCAGGACGGCGGGCAGGTCGGGGTCGCCGGCGTAGCGCTCGAGGACCGCCGCCGCCTCGTCGCCCCAGTCGGCGGCGGTGGTGGCGGTTACCTGGTCGGCCGGGAGGTAGCAGACGTGGACGGGCTCGGGGTCGCGGTCGGCCAGGCGGGCGCGGGCAGCCTCGTCGGCGTCGAGGGCGGCGTCGGTGACGGCGAGTCGGGCGTCGAGCGCGTCGAGAAACCCGTCGGCAAGACCGGGCGAGGATGTGGAGTTGCTGACGTCGAACGTCAGCGGCGCCGCATCGCTGGCTCTTTCGGCGGGGTCACTCACCGGACGAGCCCCTGCAGACGGGTGGCCGCGAGCCGGTGGCGGGCCAGCACGTCGTCGATCCCCGGCGCCGTCACCACGCCGTCCCGCACCACCGGCCGCCCGGCCACCACGGTGTGCCGCGCGACCGTCGGGCCGCAGCGCAACCACGCGGCCACGGGGTCGGTCAGCGCCCCGGCGAACGCGGGCCCGGTCTGCGGCCACACCGCGAGGTCGGCCACCGCGCCCGGCGTCAGCTGCCCGATCTCACCGTCCCGGCCGAGGCAGCGGGCCCCGTCGCGGGTGGCCATCGTCAGCACCTGCCGCGCCGACATCCCGGTCGGCCCGCCCCGCACGCGGCCGAGCATCATCGCGTGCCGCGCCTCGACCCACAACGAGGCGATGTCGTTCGACGACGACCCGTCGCACCCGAGCCCCACCGGCGCCCCGGCCGGGCGGAGGTCGCTCACCGGGCAGATCCGCTCGTTGCCGAGGACCGAGTTCGACGACGGGCAGTGCGCCACCCCGACGCCCGCCGCGCCGAGCCGGGCGATCTCGCCGTCGTCCGGGAAGAGGCAGTGCGCCACCCACGAGCGGTCGGTGAGCCACCCGACCTCGTCGAACTGGTCCACCGGCCGCCGCCCGAACGTCTCGAGGCAGTAGGTGTCCTCGTCGGCGTCCTCGGCGAGGTGGGTGTGCAGGCGGACGTCGAGGCGCTCGGCGAGCTCGGCGGTCCGGGCCATCAACGACGGCGACACGCTGAACGGGGAGCAGGGCGCCAACGCGACTCGGACCATCGCGCCCGGCGAGGGGTCGTGGAAGGCGGCGACCAGCCGCTCGGAGTCGGCGAGCACCTCGTCGTCGTCCTGCACGACGGAGTCCGGCGGCAGCCCGCCGTCCTTCACCGAACGCGTCATCGAGCCGCGCGCGGGGTGGAAGCGCATCCCGACCTCGCCGGCCGCCCGGATCTCCGCGCCCCACAGGTCGCCGGCGCCGCGGGGGGCGACGTAGAGATGGTCGGTCGACGTCGTCGTGCCGGACAGCGCCAGCTCCGCGAGCCCGACCCACGCCGACAGGTAGGCCGCCTCCTCGTCGATCCCCGCCCACACCGGGTAGAGGCCGGTCAGCCACTCGAAGAGCGTCCCGTCGGTGACCAGGCAGCGGGTGAGGTTCTGATAGAGGTGGTGATGGGTGTTGACCAGCCCCGGTGTGACGAGGCAGCCGGTCGCGTCGAGCACCTCGGTCGCCTCGGGCTCGGGGCCGGTGCCGATCGCCGCGATCACGCCGTCCCGGATCGCCACCCAGCCGCCCGCGAGCTCGGTGCCCGCGTCGTCGCAGGTGGCCAACAGCGTCGCGCCGCGCACCAGCAGGTCGGCCGGTGAGGATGTGGAGTCGCTGACGTCCGGTGTCAGCGACGCCGCATCGCTGACATCACCCCCTACGGCGTCCACAACGACTCGATCCGCAACGCCGTGATCTCCGCGAGCTGCGCGCGCACGACCTCCGCCTCGGTCTCCGGGTCGTGCCGCAGGCGCTCGTGCAGCAGGGCCAGCATCTCCTCGCCCGACCGGCCCGCGGCGCGCACCAGGTACACGTGGCCGAAGCGCTCCTCGTAGGCGCGGTTGCCCTCGGCCAGCTCCCGGCGGCCGGCCTCGTCGAGACCCGCCACCCCGACCTGCTCGCGCGCCCCGGCCCCGTCGCTCGGCGCCCCGATCCGCGCGTGGCCCGCCAGTGCGGTCGCGAGGCCCTTCTCGTCCAGCGCGAGCACGCCCTCCGAGGCCGCGGACACCAGCGCCTCGAGGTCGGCGTACGGCCGGCCCGCGACGACGGCCGCCGCCCAGTCCGGGGCCGAGCAGCAGCCGAGCAGCACCTGCTCGGCCACCGCGGCGGGCATCGCCCCGAAGCGACGCATCCCCGCCGCCGCAGCGGCCTCCGGGGTCGGGCGACCGAACAGCCGCAGCCGCGCGAACCCGCCGTCGGGACGGACCTCGACGCGGACCCGGTCGACGACGAGGCCGTCGTCGAGCCCGTCGGGGACCCCGAACCAGTGCTCGGCGTCGGGCTGCACGGCGGTCTCCGGGAGCAACTCGAGCTCAGGAGTCCCGGGAGCGACCAACCGGACCGTCCCGGGCGCGTTGCCGACGAAGTGCGTGGTGTCCACGACCACCTGGTGCACCCGCCCGGCCACCCCGAGGGCGACGTCGACCCAGTCGAACCCGCCCTCCCGACGGCGACGGGTCTCCCAGCCCTCGCCCATGTCCGCGGCGGTGCCCGGGAGCAGCAGGTTCTCCGGCGGCGAGTAGTGCCGGTTCGAGGCGTCCAGCACGCGGCCGCCGGCGGCCAGCGACGCGAGGTCGACGCCGATCCCGCGCCAGCGCCGGACGTCGGGCAGGACCTCACCCAGCACCCGTAGCCGCGCGACGCCGCCGTCGGGATGGATGCGCAGCCGGACGTGGGTCGCCGCGCGCGGGTGCTCGACGGCCACGATGTGCGCGGTGTTCCCCTGCAGCTCGGTCCCGCACAGCCGCTCCCAGGGCCCGTCGACGACCTCGTCGGGCGACGGATGCCCCTCGATCCACCGGACGTCGATCTCGGCCGAGGACGGGTGGTTGCCGTCGAAGAACGCGGTGTCGACGACGACGCGGTGCACGATCCCGGGCAGCCCGAGCCGGATCACCGCCCAGTCGTCGCCCGCCGGGTCCGTCGGCCCGGGACCGTCGCCGACCTGGCGACGACGGCGGGTCTCCCAGCCGTCGTAGATCTGGCCCTTGTGCCCGAAGGTGTGCGCGGTGTGGGTCGGGGCGGCGGTCGAGACGAGGTTCTCCTTCTCGGCGAAGGTCTCGTCGCTGGCGGCGACCACCCCGCCGCCGGCGGCGCGCACCGCCAGGTCCACCCACGCGCCCGACACAGCTGCCCTCCCCGTCGCTCCGCTCGCCCCAGCGGTCACGTGTTCCCCTTCCGCTCCGGGGCGAGCAGGCGCCCGCTCCCCGCGCCGGGCGACTCCGACCCGCGCAACCACACCCGCCGGACCGCACCCTGCAGCGCCAGCCCCGCGTACGGCGTCACCGGGTGGCGGTGGTGCAGGACGGCGGGGTCCACCTCGGCCACCTCGTCGGGGGCGAACACGACGAGGTCGGCGTCGCGGCCGACGGCGATCGCCCCCTTCGACGACGGCCCCCGGTCCAGTCCGGCCAGGGCCGCGGGGCCGGCCGACATCCAGGCGACGAGGTCGTCGAGGGTGTGACCCCGCGCCTGCGCGCCCGACCACACCACGCGCAGCGCGAGCTCCAGCGACGACACCCCACCCCAGGCCTCGCCGAACCCGCCGTCCTTGAGCTCGGGCGGGCAGGGCGAGTGGTCGGAGACGACGGCCTGCAACCGGCCCGCGGCCAGCGCGCCCCAGAGCAGCTCACGGTTGGACTCCGAGCGCACCGGCGGGCAGCACTTCCCGGCGGTGCTGGTCATCTCCTCGGACGCCAGCGCCAGGTAGTGCGGGCAGGTCTCCCCGGTGATCGGCACCCCGGACGCCCGGGCCGCGCCGATCTCCTCGGCGGCCTCGAACGCGGAGACGTGCAGGACGTGCACGCGTGCACCGGTGCGCGCCGCGATCGACGCGAGCCGCAGTACCGCCGTCGTCTCGGCACCGGGCGGACGCGAGGCCAGGAAGGAGCGGTAGTCCGGGCCGGCGGGCGGGGCCTCGCCGAGCACCCCGTCGTCCTCGGCGTGCACCACGAGCGGCACGTCGAGCTCCGCGCAGGTGCGGGCGGCCAGCTCGAGATCGTCGTGCGAGACCGGCGGGAACTCGGGCACCCCGGAGTCGGTGAGGAAGCACTTGAACCCGCACACCCCGGCGTCGACGAGCGCGGCCATCCGGTCCGGGTCGACGGCGCCGTCCGGGTCGGGCACGCCGTCGCGCAGCGGCACGGCGCCGCCCCAGAACGCGACGTCGACGGCGACCTGGTCACGGGCCGCGTCGCGCTTGGTGACCAGCGCGTCGACGTCGACGGTCGGCGGGATCGAGTTCAGCGGCATGTCGACGAGCGTGGTGATCCCGCCCGCGGCGGCCGCGGCCGTCGCCGTCGCGAACCCCTCCCAGTCGGTGCGGCCGGGCTCGTCGACGTGGACGTGGCTGTCGACGAGGCCGGGCAGCAGCGCCTCGTCGTCGGCCAGGTCGACGACGGCGGCACCGTCCGGGGCCGGAGCGTCGATCCCGACGACGTCGGCGATCCGGCCGTCGGCGACGACGACGGCGGCGGGTGCGGTCCCGGTGGGCAGCACCGCGCGGCGGGCACGGACGACGAGGGTATGGCGATCGGGCTCCATCGCCTGGCGAGACTAACGGCTCCCCGTCCGGGACCGACGCTCAGCAGAACCCGGCGATCCCGGCCCACGCGGCCTCGTCGGCCGGCAGGTCGTCGCGGGTGACCGCCGCCTCGATGAGGCCGTAGGGCCGGTCGGCGGCGTGCCAGACCTCGTTCGGGTTCTCGAGGCCCCAGGGCGAGAGGTCGACGAGGAAGTGGTGCTTGTTCGGCATCGAGAACCGGATCTCGACGATCTCCGGATGGGTCTCGAGCACGCCCCGGCCCATCGCGTAGAGCGTCTGCTGGAGCGAGTAGCTGTGGGTGCCGGCGAACCGGTCGAGCAGCACCTGGCGCACCGAGGCGAAGGCCTTGTCCCAGTCGCGCTGGTCGTGGTCGGTGGAGGTGCCGCCGTACCGCCAGCGGGCCGACACGGCCGTCGCGAGGATGCGGTCGGTGGTCTCGACCAGCGAGGTGTACTCGACCTCCGGGAACCCCCAGAACTCGCTGCCGGTGCTCTTGAGGACGGTGAGGTCGGTCAGCCCGGAGATCACCGTCTCGGCGTCCCCGCGCTTGGTGACGACGACGGTGCGGGTCTCGGTGGCCGCGCGGACGAACGCGTGATCGTGCTCGCCGGGCTCGGACGTCTCGATCCGGCCCCAGCCGTACTGCTCGATCTCCTGGCGCGACCCGGTGACCTGGTCATACTTGTCGACGAAGTTCCGCGCCATCCGCAGCGCGAACTCCTCGATCGTCGTGATGCCCCCGGTGCGGGCGAGCGCGTAGACGGTGTTCTTCTGCGTGTCGGTCGCGATCACGGCGGCGTTCGAGCCGGTCAGGTGCGTCTCGCTGAAGTCGCCGAACAGCTGGCTGGTGACGTTGACGTCGGTGATGACGTGCCGCGGCGTCGAGCGGTCCACGTGGACCAGCCGCACCTCGGCCTTCCCGTACTGGTTGGTGCCCAGGACGATGCCCACGCGCGATCAGCTCCCCAGGTAGGTCGTGTGGGAGAACGGTCCGGCGAGCACCGGCAGGTGGTAGTGCCGCCGGGCGCCGTCGAGCCGGACGTGCAGCGTGATCCTCGGGTGGAACACGGTGCCGTGCGTCCGGGAGACGTAGCCCTCGACGTCGAAGGTCAGCGTCACGTCCCCGGGCGCGAACGGCTCGTCGTTGAGCCGGCCGACCCGGCCGTCGGCGTCCGTGGTGCCGCGCCCGAGCACGGCCTGGTCGGCGTCACGGACGAGCACGACCGGGATGCCCTCGGCGGGGCGCCCCGCCGCCACGTCGAGCACGTGGGTCGACAGCCGCTCGATCGGCTCGCTCTCGGGCAACGGGACCGGTGCTCCTTGTCTCCGACTGGCTCGGGGTCGCGATCGAGTGAAGGCCAGCGATGTTGCCCCGCGGTGAACACCTCCACCGCGGGGCGAGGTTCACTCGTTCGCCGCAGTCCGCGGGCCGGTGCCGTCGGACGACCCGGACGGGTCGGTGCCGGCCTCGCCGTCGTCGGGATCCTGGCCGCGGACCCGGCGCAGCAGCGACCAGGTCGGGCGCGTCGGCTCGGTGGGCGTCTTCGGGTTCGCGCCGCCCGGCACGTCCGACGGGTGCTCCTCGTCCGAGCGCGCCCGGGCGTCGATCTGCACGTTGATGTAGCGGGCGATCTCCGCCGCGACCGCGACCACGGGCACGGCGAGGAAGGCGCCGACGATCCCGGCGACGCTGGCCCCGCCGGTCACGGCGAGGATGACGACCGCGGCGTGCAGCCCCAGCCCGCGGCCCTGGACCAGCGGCTGGAGCAGGTTCCCCTCGATCTGCTGCACCGCGAGGATGAGGATCAGGACGACCAGGGCCTTCGTGAAGCCGCTGGAGACCAGGGCGATCAGTACCGAGAGCGCGCCCGCGGTGAGCGCCCCGACGATCGGGATGAACGCGCCGAAGAAGGTCAGCACCGCCAGCGGCAGCGCCAGCGGGACGCCGATGATCACCAGCCCGATGCCGATGCAGGCGGCGTCGATGAAGCCGACGATGGCCTGCGACCGGATGAAGCCGCCGAGGCGGTCCCAGGACCGGGAACCGACCTCCGCGAGGTGGGTGCCGGCCGACGCACCGACCTGGCGGCGCATCCACGGCAGGAAGCGGTAGCCGTCCTTGACGAACAGGAACGCCAGGACCAGGGCGAGCACGGCGTCGACGAGGCCGTTGGCGATCGTCGTGAGCCCGGTCAGCACGGTGCCGGCGATCGAGGTCGCGGAGCTCTGCAGCTGGTTGATCGCGCCCTGCACGACCTGGCCGATCTGGGTCTGACCGAGCCCGAACGTCGACGAGAGCCAGCGCTCGACGTCGTTCAGACCCGCCGTCGCGCCCCCGACGAGCTGCGGCACCTGCGCGACGACCTGCGGGGCGATCAGCGCGATCACCCCGCCGACGACCGCGAGCGCACCGATGACCACGATCAGCGCGGCGAGCAGCGGCGGGACGCGGTGCATCCGCATCCAGGTGGCCGGCGGCTCGAGGACCGTCGCGATGATCAGTCCGAGCAGCACCGGTAGCACGATCGACCACAGCTGGCCGATGACGACGCCGATCAGCGAGGCCCCGAGCGCGGTGAGGACCAGGCGCAGGCTCCAGCGGGCGGTCCACGCGAGGCCGTCGCCGATCAACTTGCCCCGGGTCTCGCGCCGCGCCGGCGGGTTGCCGCCGGGGACGGCGGGGTTCGGCTGCGTCACGTTCTCGTCCTTTTCGAGGAGCGCCCCGGGGCCGGTCAGCTGCGAGGTGGTCGAGTCGTACCCACCAGCGATCGAAGGGCACCCCCGAATTCTTACCGGGGATGCCCTTCGTCGCGTATCGGCCGCCGCTTCCTCAGCCGGCCATCGCCTTCTGCAGGCCCGCGTCGAGCGCGTCGAGGAACTCCTGGGTGCTCAGGTACGGCGCGTCCTTGGACACCAGCAGCGCCAGGTCCTTGGTCATCTGACCGCTCTCGACGGTGTTGATGCAGACGTCCTCGAGCTTCTGGGCGAAGTCGATGAGCGCGTCGTTGCCGTCCAGCCGGCCGCGCTGGGCGAGCCCGCGGGTCCAGGCGAAGATCGACGCGATCGGGTTCGTCGAGGTCTCCTTGCCCTGCTGGTGCTGACGGAAGTGCCGCGTGACCGTGCCGTGGGCGGCCTCGGCCTCGACGGTGCCGTCGGGGGTCATGAGCACCGAGGTCATGAGGCCCAGCGAGCCGAAGCCCTGCGCGACGATGTCGGACTCGACGTCGCCGTCGTAGTTCTTGCAGGCCCAGACGTAGCCGCCCTCCCACTTGATGGCGGCGGCGACCATGTCGTCGATGAGGCGGTGCTCGTAGGTGAGCCCGGCCTTCTCGAAGTCGGCCTTGAACTCCGACTCGAAGATCTCCTCGAAGGTGTCGCGGAACATGCCGTCGTACGCCTTGAGGATGGTGTTCTTCGTCGACATGTAGACCGGGAAGCCGCGGTCGAGGCCGTAGCGCAGCGAGGCGCGGGCGAAGTCGACGATGGACTTCTTGTAGTTGTACATCCCCAGCGCGACGCCGCCGTCCTCCGGGAAGTCGGCGACCTTGAACTCCCACGGCTCGGAGCCGTCCGCGGGGGTGTAGGTGATCGTGACCGTGCCCGGGCCGGGGACCTTGAAGTCCTGGGCGAGGTACTGGTCGGCGTGCGCGTGACGACCGACGACGATCGGCTTCGTCCAGTGCGGGACGTAGCGCGGGATGTTGGAACAGACGATCGGCTCGCGGAAGATCGTGCCGCCGAGGATGTTGCGGATCGTCCCGTTGGGCGAGCGGTACATCCGCTTGAGGCCGAACTCCTCGACCCGGGCCTCGTCGGGAGTGATCGTCGCGCACTTGACGCCGACCCCGTGGCGCTTGATCGCGTTCGCCGCGTCGACCGTGATCTGGTCGTCGGTCTCGTCGCGCTTCTCGATCCCGAGGTCGTAGTACTCGAGATCGATGTCCAGGTACGGGTGGATCAGCTTGTCCTTGATGAACTGCCAGATGATCCGGGTCATCTCGTCGCCGTCGAGCTCGACGACGGTGCCCTCTACCTTGATCTTCGCCACGTCTGCGGGCTCTCCTCTCGCGCCGGGTCACGGCGCCGCACGGACACGGGGGCGCTCACCGGGGCCGGTTGCGGCGCCCGTGCGCTCCCACTTCGGTCACGCTATCAACGCCTCACCGGGGACGACGGGTCCGCGGGAGTCAGCCGGATCACCGGTCCAGGGCACCCGGTATCGGCATCCTTCCGGGTGCAGTGACTCTGGCATTCTTCGCATCCGCTGCGGCCACCCGCCCGGCGCGACGCGGAGGTGAGCGAGCCGATGAGCGACGACCGGACGGACACGGGCGCGACCCGGGGCACCGCGCGACGCACCGGACGGCTGGCGATGCTCCCGCTGGGAGCGGCGGGTCGCTCGGTCGCGGGGTGGGGCCGCCGGGCCCTGGGCGGCGATCCCGAGGCGCTGAGCCGGGAGGCGCTGGCCCGCAACTCCGACCAGCTCTTCGCCGTGCTCGGCCAGCTCAAGGGCGGGGCGATGAAGCTCGGCCAGACCCTCGCGGTGTTCGAGACGATGATGCCGGCGGAGGTCGCGGAGCCGTACCGCGAGGCGCTCACCCGGCTGCAGACCACCGGCGAACCGATGCCCGCCGCGACCGTGCACCGGGTCCTCGCCGAGCAGCTCGGGCGGGGGTGGCGCTCGCGCTTCGCCGCGTTCGACGACGAGCCCGCCGGCGTCGCGAGCCTCGGCCAGGTCCACCGGGCGACGTGGGCCGACGGCCGCGACGTCGCCGTGAAGATCCAGTACCCGGGCGCGGAGGCGGCGCTGCGCTCGGACCTCTCCGTGCTGCGGCGCACGTCCTGGCTGCTGACGCGGCTCCTGCCCGGACTCGACGCCCGGGCCCTGCTCGACGAGATCTCCGACCGGACGGCCGCGGAGCTCGACTACCGCCGGGAGGCCGACCACCAGCGCGCGCACGCCGCCGCGCTCGCCGGCGATCCCGAGGTGTGCGTCCCGGCCGTCGTGGCGTCCTCGCCCGCGGTCCTCGTCTCGGAGTGGCTCGACGGCGTCCCGCTCTCGCGCTGGAGCCTGCGGCCGGCGACCGACGCCGACGACCAGGCCGAGCGGGACCGGGTGGCCGGCGCACTGGTGGAGCTGCTGTTCTCCAGCCCGGCCCGGGTCGGGCTGCTGCACGCCGACCCCCACCCCGGCAACGTGCTGGTGCTCCGCGACGGCCGGGTCGGGCTCGTCGACTTCGGCGCGGTGGCCGAACTGCCGGACGGCGTGCCGGCCGTCCTCGGACGGCTGATGCGCATGCTCGCCGACGACGACCCCGGCGTCACGACGGCGGCCCGCGAGGCCGGCTTCCTGACCGGTGAGACCGGGGACGAGGACATCGCCGCCTGGGTCGGCGGCCTGGCGGATCCGTTGAAGGGCGAGACGTTCCACTTCACCGAGGCGTGGATGCGCCGCCAGGGCCACCGGATCGTGTCGCCGTTCGGCGCGGCCCATCGCGGCACCGGTCGCTCGCTGGACCTGCCCGCGCACTGGATGTCGCTGCTGCGGGTGACCGGCGGGTGGATGAGCGTGCTGTCCCGGCTCGACGTGACGGTCCCGGCGCGCGGCTGCGCCGAGGAGTGGGTGGCCGGGTTCGCGGACCCGGTCAGCGACTCGCCAGCGGCCCGCCGGTGATCGTCAGCGACACGAGGATGACGATCAGGCCGAACAGGGTGTAGGTCAGGACGTCGACCCGGCGGGGACGCACCGCCAGCAGTCCGGCGACGCGGTCGGTCAGCGAGGCCCGCAGCGCCGCGGCGAGCAGCAGCGCGACCCCCAGCTCCGTCGTGCCCTCGCGCCAGTGCTGCAGCCCGATCCGGACGAACGCGATCGCGACGACCACCAGGACCGCGGTGAGCGGCGCCTGGGCCCGCACGCGGCGCCCGAGGGCCCGCGCATAGTACGCGGCGGTGCGGGGTTCGCGGGCGTGGCGGCCCGCTCCGGGGCGCCCGCCGTCGGTCTCCGGGAGCACCGTCGTCGGGAGCGCGCCGGTGGTCGGGCCGGGCTCGGTCGCGGCCGGGCCGGTCGTGGCCGGGCCGCTCGTGGCCAGGCCGCTCGTGGCCGGGCCGGTCGTGGCCGGGCCGGTCGTGGCCGGGACCGGGTCGGTCGTCGTCGGGCCGGGGTCGGCCGTCGTCGGGCCGGGGTCGGCCGTCGTCGCGGGGTCGTCCGGGGCCGTCACACGATCACTGTCCGCTCCCGAGCAGCGCCTCCGCCCGCTCGACCACGTTGGTCAGCAGCATTGCCCGGGTCATCGGGCCGACGCCGCCGGGGTTCGGGGCCACGAAGCCGGCGACCTCGCGGACGTCCTCGGCGACGTCACCGAGGATGCCGTCCGGGCCGCGGGAGACGCCGACGTCGAGCACCGCGGCACCCGGCTTGACCATGTCCGCCGTGACCATCCCGGGCACCCCGGCGGCGGCGACCACGATGTCCGCGGCCCGGATCTCGTCGGCCACGTCGCGGGTGCCGGTGTGGCAGAGGGTCGGGGTCGCGTTCTCGCTGCGCCGGGTCAGCAGCAGGCCGAGCGGGCGCCCGACCGTGATGCCACGGCCGAGCACCGCCACCTTCGCGCCGTCGAGGGGCACGTCGTAGCGGCGCAGCAGCTCGACGATGCCGCGCGGGGTGCACGGCAGCGGCGCGGGCTCGTTGAGGACCAGCCGGCCGAGGTTGGTCGGGTGCAGCCCGTCGGCGTCCTTGTCGGGGTCGACCCGCTCGAGCACCGCGTTGGCGTCCAGGCCCTTCGGGAGCGGCAGCTGCACGATGTAGCCGGTGCAGGCCGGGTCGGCGTTGAGCTCGTCGACGGCCCGCTCGACGTCGGCCTGGGTGGCGTCGGCGGGCAGGTCACGGCGGATCGACGTGATGCCCACCTTGGCGCAGTCGCGGTGCTTGGCCCGCACGTACGACTGCGAGCCGGGGTCCTCCCCGACGAGCACCGTCCCCAGGCCCGGGGCACGGCCCGACGCCGCGAGCTTCGCGACCCGCTCCGTGAGCTCGGCGATGATGGTCGCGAGGGTGGCCTTGCCGTCCAGGATCGTCGCGGTCACGTCGCCCATCATCGCGCGCCGGGTCCGCTCGTGTCCCGGGTGCTTCCCACCGGGGCCGCGCGCGAGCGCGCCAGCACCTCCAGGAGCTCCTCGTCCGGGCCCACGAGGAAGGCCTCGTCGCCGGCCGCGAAGCGCGTGTCGCGGCGTGGCGGGTGCTCCAGCGGTGCGGTGGGGTGGACGGCCCCGTCGTCGGGCCGGGGCGCGCGGCGCAGCCCGACGACCCGGGTGCGCAGCGACAGGTCGCGCATCGCCAGCCCGTCGAGCGCGCTGCCCCGCTCGACCCGCAGCCGGCCGAGCAGGAACGCCTGGCCATGGACCGGGAACGTCCCCAGCACGTCGAGCCCGAGCGCGGCGCCCACGAACCACGGCGCGGCCAGCTCGACGATCGATCGCACCGACCCGAACCCGAACCGGCGCGCCACGGTGCGGGCGAGCTCGCGGTCGAACAGCCGCAGCACGACCGGGACGTCCTCGCGGCCCTCGCCGAGCAGGTCGCGCACCGCCAGCCCGGTCTCGATGTTCGCCATGTCGTCGCTGGTGGTCACGGCGACCGCGGCCGCCTGCCCGACCCGGGCGTCGCGCAGCGGGGTCGCCGTCGTCGCGTCGCCGAACACCACGGGGATCCCGAGCGCGCGGGCCCGGGGCAGGTGGCGGTTCGCCGGGTCGGACTCCACGACGACGACGTCGCGGCCCCGGCTCCGCAGGGCCTCGGCCACCGACACCCCGACCGCGCCCAGCCCGATGATCACCACGTGGCCCACCGACGCCGACGCCGCGCGCCGCCCGGCGGTGCTCGCGAGGCGACGGCTGATGAGCATGTCGGTGAAGTACGCGATGGGGATCGCGGTCGTCACGATCCCGGCGAGCATCAGGAACACCGCCCACAGGCGCAGCCACACCGCCTGCTCGGCGAAGCTGTAGTCGCCGAAGCCCACGGTGGCGACCGACTCCACCGTGAAGTACAGCGCATCGACCGGGCCGAGTCCGTGGCCGTCGGGGTAGCGGTACCCGAGCGAGATCACGACGGTGGAGACCACGAGCAGGCCCACCAGCGCGGCGAGCGCCCAGCGCAGCCCGCGGTCGGACTCCCGGCCGAGGGCGACGGCCGCCGCGACGGTGCGCTGGAGGGTTCCCGCGCGGCCGTGCGTGGCCTCGGGGTCGTAGCCCCCGCCGCGCCGGGTCCTGGCGCGCCGACGGGGCGCCGCGACGGTGGTCGCCACGCCGGCCTCGGCCAGCTCGTCGTCGGTCCCGAGCACCGTCACCCGATCCCCGTCGTCGACCCGCTGGTCGCGGCTCGGGCACAGGTGGGTCGTCCCCTCGGCCGTCCCGCTGACCGCGAGCGGGGCGAGGTCGCCGTAGAGGGCCCGCAGGGTCGCGGGGGCGCGCGCGGTGGTGGCGGCCGCGACGAACCGGGTCCCCGCGACGTCGAGCGCGTGGACGGGGCTGCGCAGGCAGGCCTCGACGAGGGCCGGGGTGACGAGCGCGGCGACGTCGAGCACCGCGCCGGGTCCCGGGTCGTCGGCGACCGCACGCCCGATCGCGGCGTTGCCGAGCGAGGTGACGACCCGGACGTCCGGGTGCCGCTCCCGGACGTGCAGGGCCACGTGGAGGTTGCGCAGCTCGCCCTGGGCCCCGCCCATGACGCAGACCACCGCCCGGGCGCCCTCCAGCCCGGCCTCGTCGAGGCTGCCGGGCAGCGCGGGGTCGGCCTCGATGAGCGGCACACCCCAGGTCGCCAGGAGCCGCACGCCGCGACCGTGCTCGCGGGCGTCGTCGACGACCACGACGGGCTCGCCGCGGTGGTGCAGCTGCTCGACGATCCGCAGCCCGAGGCCGCCGAGCCCGCAGACGATCACGTGGGTGCGGCGCGCCGGGTCGAGGTTCGTGTCGTCCGGTGTCCTGTCCGTCCGGCGGACGGGACGGTCAGTGGTCATCGTGGGCGAGCCCGGCGTCGACGCCGGCGACCGTGGCGGCGTAGACGGCGTGCTGGGCGACGCTGACCGTGAGCAGACGCGGCCCCCACCGCCAGGGCGCGGGGGTCTCGCCGAGGAGCGGGAACAGGCTCAGGGCCATCGTCTGGCACCCGACGAAGAACACCAGACCGGCGGCGGGCTCGCCCCCGAGTCGGTGTCGCAGCTCCGCGTGGGCGGCGCCCACGGCCGAGCCGTACCCCCAGTGGACCAGCCAGAACAGGGCCCGGCGGCCGCGCGGACCCCGTGGCGCCCAGCCGGACAGGCGGCGCAGGACGGCGGACGCGGCCACCACGACGTGGTCGGAGTCGTCGTAGTCCAGGATCTCGGTGATATCCCTGGAGGACAAACCGCGGCGCCTGGCGTGCACCTCGCGATAAGCCCGACCGGAGATCGTCATCGCGGCGGTGCCGGCCGCGCCCGCGAGCACCCCTCCAAGTAGGCGGCGACTCACCCGAACGGCCCTGCCCGATCGGGCGGTGATTCGGGGGACGAACAGGACCGGGGCGGAGCGCTCCATGGCTGTTGAGCATGCCTGAACCGGTTCACGATCCGTACTGACGGGAGTCGTACCCCTACGGTCGGTCGGTTCCCTGTACCTCGTGCGAGAGATCACACTCACAGGAGTCAGCGGACGCCCCACCTGCCCAGCCACGACGACGTCGTGCTGGGAGTCCGCCCGAAACGGCACGAAGGAGTGGCGATGACCACAATTGACGAGAGTACCGGGGCTCACGCCGCCGAGGCCAAGGCCGCGGATCAGGCAGCCGCGGATGCCGCCGCGGCGGCCGCGAACCCCGCGCTGGTCGGCGTCCCGACGTTCGTCATCGGGTCGGTCGCTCTCGGTCTCTACCTGATCGGGTTCACCGGCTCGTCGACCAACGCGGCGATCGGCATGGTCCCGATCCTGATCCTGTGCACCGGCGTCGGCCAGGTCATCGCGACGGTCTGGGCGATCCGCACCGGGGCCGGCCCGGTGGCGGCGATCTTCGGGATCTTCGCCGGGTTCTGGCTGAGCTTCTCCGCGCTGGTGCTCGGGCTCGGCCACAACTGGTTCGGGGACGCCACCGCGACCGGGGCGGCCACCGCGGCCCAGGAGACGTTCCTGCTCACCTGGCTGATCGGCATCGTCATCCTCACGCTGGCGTCGCTGCGCCTGCCGTCGGTGTTCACGCTGCTGTTCGTGCTGGTCGACCTCGCACTGCTGCTCGTGCTGCTCGGCACGGCCGCGGGCTCGACGGGTCTGCTCTTCGGCGGCGGCATCGCGGTCTTCGCGTTCACGCTCGTCGGCGTCTACCTGTTCTTCGACGCGCTGAGCCAGGCGAGCGGCGGCGGCGCACTGCCGCTGGGGAAGCCGCTGATCGGCGGCTGATCTCCGCGTGAGGCACCCCTCTCAGTGTTCCAAACGCCTGTCCGGTTCCTCACTGGAAGTCCCGGGAACGCGACGGGACCCTCAGATCGAGCCGTTCCACCCGGTCGGCCACGAGGTTGACCACGCTCGGGGCGTCGTGCGCGCGCTCCACCCTCCCGCGGATCACCAGCGCCGCACTCGTGCGCGCGACCACCCGGTGGCGCGCCCAGAGCCCCTCCGAGCACACCACGTTGAGCATCCCGGTCTCGTCCTCGAGGTTGAGGAACGTCGTCCCGCCCGCGGTCGCCGGACGCTGCCGGTGGGTGACCACCCCGCCGACCTCGATGCGCTCCCCCTCCCCGACCGCCGCGACCCCGGCCACGCTGAAGGCGCCCCGCTCCTCGAGCGCCGACCGCAGGTGCGTCACGGGGTGGCCGTCCGGGGTCAGGCCCGTCGCCCACACGTCGGCGATGGTCAGCTCCACCGCCGACATCCCCGGCAGCGCGGGGGCGTCGAGCCCCACCGCGGTCTCCGGCAGCCGGTCGTGGCGCACGCCCGCCCGCACCTCGGCCGTGCCCGCCGCGGCCGCGCCCGCGGCCCACAGCGCCTCCCGCCGTTCGAGCCCGAAGCAGCCGAGCGCGCCCCCGGTCGCCAGGGCCTCCAGGTGCGCGGTGGTGAGGTCGGCCCGGCGGGCGAGGTCGGCGGCCCCGGTGAGGGCCCCCTCGTCGCGGGCCGCCACGATCCGCTCCGCGACCTCGTCACCGAGGCCGCGCACCGACGCCAGCCCGAGCCGGACCGCGACCTTGCCCTCGCTGTCCGGGTGCGACTCCAGATCGGGCTCGGCGCGGCTGCGGGTGACGTCCGGGCCGAGGACCACCACCCCGTGGCGGCGGGCGTCGGCGACCAGGCTCTGCGGCGAGTAGAAGCCCATCGGCTGGGCGCGCAGCAGGGCCGCACAGAACGCCGCCGGGAAGTAGTACTTGAACCACGCCGAGACGTAGACCAGCGACGCGAAGCTGATCGAGTGGCTCTCCGGGAAGCCGAAGTTCGCGAACGCCTTGGTCTTGGCGAAGATCCGGTCGGCCAGCTCACCGGTGATCTGGTTCGCCGCCATCCCGGCGTAGAACCGCTCCCGCAGACGCTCGAGCCGCTCCTCCGACCGCTTCGCCGAGAGCGCCCGGCGCAGCTCGTCGGCCTCCGCGGCGCTGAACCCGGCGACGTCGGTGGCCAGCTGCATGAGCTGCTCCTGGAACAGCGGCACCCCGAGGGTCTTGCGCAGCGCCGGCTCGCAGAGCGGATGGTCGTAGACGACCCGCTCCTGTCTGTTCTTCCGCCGGATGTAGGGATGCACCGACCCGCCCTGGATCGGGCCGGGCCGGATGAGCGCGACCTCGACCACCAGGTCGTAGAACTCCCGCGGCTTGAGGCGCGGCAACGTGGCCATCTGCGCCCGGGACTCGACCTGGAACACGCCCACCGAGTCGCCCCGCGCGAGCATGGCGAAGACCGCGGGATCGGTCGGTTGCAGCTGGTGCAGCTCGATGCGGCGGCCGTGGTGGGCGGCCACGTAGTCGCTCGCGTAGTGCAGCACCGAGAGCATGCCCAGCCCGAGCAGGTCGAACTTGACCAGGCCGACCGCCGCCGCGTCGTCCTTGTCCCACTGGATGACGCTGCGGTCCTTCATCCGCGCCCACTCCACCGGCACCACCTGGTCCACCGGCCGGTCGCAGATGACCATGCCCCCGGAGTGGATGCCGAGGTGGCGGGGGAAGCTCGCGATCTCCTCCGCCAGCGAGGCGACCGACCGCGGCATCCCCGGGACCTGGTCACCCAGCTCCGCCCCGGGCCCCCAGCGGTCGATGAGCTTGCTCCACGCGTCCTGCTGGCCCTGCGCGAAGCCGAGCGCCCGGGCGGCGTCGCGGACCGCCGAGCGCGGCCGGTAGGTGATGACGTTGGCGACCTGCGCGGCCCGGTCCCGGCCGTAGCGGTCGTAGACGTACTGGATGGCCTCCTCCCGACGGTCGGACTCGATGTCGAGGTCGATGTCGGGGTAGCCGTCGCGCTCCGGGGAGAGGAACCGTTCGAAGAGCAGGTCCATCTCGACGGCGTCGACGTGGGTGATCTTCAGGGCGAAGCAGACCGCGGAGTTCGCGGCCGAGCCCCGGCCCTGGCAGTAGATGTTCTCGCGACGACAGAACTCCACGATGTCGGCGACGATCAGGAAGTAACCGGGGAAGCCCTGCCCCTCGATGATCGCCATCTCGTGGTCGATCACCTCCCACGCCCGCGGGTTGTCCGCGCGGCCGCCGTAGCGTTCGCGGGCCCCCTGATCGGTGAGGTGGCGCAGCCAGCTCGCCTCGGTCTCCCCCGCCGGGACGTCGAACGGCGGCAGCTCGGGGGCCAGCAGGGAGAGCTCGAACGCGCACTCCCGCCCGAGCACCGCCGCGTGCGTGACCGCCTCGGGGTGCCGCGCGAACCGGGTGGCCATCTCCGCCCCGGAGCGCAGGTGCACCGTGCCCGGAGGGAGCCAGCCCTCGGCCTCGTCGAGACTGCGTCGCGCCCGGACCGCCCCCAGCGCGGCGGCCACCCGCGCCCGGTCCGGCGTGGCGTAGTGCGCGGCCGTGCTCGCGACGGTGGCCAGACCGGCCCGCGCGGCGAGCCCGGCGAGCACGTCGTTGCGCTCGACGTCGACGGGCAGCCCGTGGTCGGTCAGCTCGACCGCCACCGACTCCGCCCCGAACAGGCCCACCAGACGGTCCAGGGCCCGTGCCGCCGCGTCCGGCCCGCCCGCGTCCAGGGCCCGCCGCACGTGCCCCTTGCGGCAGCCGGTGAGCACGACGACCTGGTCCCGCAGCGTCGCCGCGGTGCGCTCGAGATCGTGGATCGGGCGGCCCTTCTCGGCGGCGGGGTCCATCGCGGCCTCGGTGATCGCGTGCGAGATCGCCCGGTAGCCGGCGGGATCCCGGGCCAGGACCAGCAGGTGCTCGCCCTCCGGATCGGCCACCCCGTTCTGCGGAGCGGACAGGCCCAGCGAGAGCTCGGACCCGAAGACCGTGCGGACGTCGAGCTCGCGCGCCGCCTCGGCGAAGCGAACCACGCCGTACATGCCGTCGTGGTCGGTGAGCGCGACGGCCTCCAGCCCCAGCCGGTGCGCCTCCTCGACGAGCTCCTCGGGCTGGCTCGCGCCGTCGAGGAAGCTGTAGGTGGAGTGCGTGTGCAGCTCGGCGAAGGGAACCTTCGGGGGCGCGGCCGTGGCGGCCGTGCCGGCGGGCGGGCGGTACGGCGCGCGGGTGCGGCTCCAGGCCGGCGAGTCTCCCCCGTCGCCGGGGTGCTCGACGTCGCGCGACGGACGGCGGCGGGCGGGCTCGCGGACCGGGGCGGCGCCCACGTCCGCCGGGTGGACCGTGCCGGGCCCGTCGACCTCCGGGGCGTCCTTCTCCCGCTGCCCCTTCCGGGGCGGCCTCCCCGCGAGGATCCGCTCCATCTCCGACCAGCTCACCGCCGGATTGCCCCAGCCCATCGGACCTCCGCTCTCCCCATGCATCGAACAGGTGTTCGATGAGACGAGAGTAGCGTCGAGGTCCGACACCGTGGCGCGGATCCGGGGAATCCGCCCGGGCGGGCGACCCGTTCGCACTCCCGGCGATGGACTCCTTGGTCCTGATCTGCTACCACTGCGACATGCCGACCGTGGTCCTCGCCCTCCCCACCGACGACCGCGTGCGGGCGCACGCCTTCTACCGGGACGGGCTCGGTCTCACCGCGGTCGGCCCGCCGGGCGACGACGGTGTGCCCGAGCCGTTGCAGGTCGTGGTCTCGGACGGGTTGCATCTCATGTTCATCCCCCGGGGCGGGTTCGGGTGGGTGACCGGGGACAACGCGGTCGCCGCCCCCGGCACCAGCGAGTGCCTGCTGAGCCTCCCCGCGGACGACGACGCCGGGGTCGACGCGGCGCTCGCCCGGGCCGAGGCGGCGGGCGCCACCGTCGTGACCCGCCCGGCGACGATGCCGTGGGGACACCTCGCGACGTTCGCCGACCCGGACGGCCACCTCTGGCAGGTGATCCACGCGCCCGGCTGGTGACCGAGCTGGCTGACCCCTCGCGAGAGGCACACCAAGCAGGCGGGAGCGCCCCAGGACATGCCCCCAGTGCCCCTGATCATGCAGGAGCGGCGGCGGCGACGAGACCCGCGCCGGCCTCAGTCGTAGATCCCCTCCACCGTCCAGCGGTCGTCCCGGAGCACCAGCAGCAGGGCCAGGCCCACCGCGTCGGCCGAGGAGGCGGCCGGGTCGGGCGCCAGGTCGGCCGCCGGGTCGGGGTCGTCGCCGCCGTCGGCCCGGGGACCGTCGTCCGCACCGGTCGTCCCCGCCGCGGGCCAGGAGACCGGGGGGACGCACACGACCTGGACGCGCAGGCACCCGGCCGGTGCGTGCGGGTCCCACCACCGGCCCTCCTCCGGCCACGGCCCTCCCCAGGCCCGCACCGGCGCCGTCGGGCCGTCGTCGAGGGCCACCTGCGCCGGGGCCGCCGAGAGCCCGCCGCGCCGGGCCGCACGGACCGGCCTGCCGGCCGCGTCGAGGACCCGGGCAGCCAGGGGCGAGGGCGGGACCGTCGACGGCGAGGGAGCCGGCAGGGCCCCCGGCCAGGGCGCCTCCGGGTCGAGCGCCGGGGTGCGTTCGTCCCCCCAGGGCACGGTGTGGATCCGCTCGCCCGGCCCGCGCCCGCCGCCGGGCACCCCGGTGAGCACCTCCTCGGGACCGAGCAGCCCCTGCACCCGCACCAGGGCACGCCCGGCGCGCTCGTCGGCGACCCCGGTCTCCCCCCACAGCCCGAGCTGCAGCCGCCCGGCGTCGACCACCTCCTCCGGCACCAGCCGCAGCACGGCCAGCCCCTCACCGGAACGGCCCGTCCCCCGCCGCGAGAGCCACCCCTCGAGCTGCCACCGGACACGGTCCGCCGTGGCCGCCGGGGTGAGCGGCTCGGCGCAGCGCCAGGTGCGGGCGAGCTCGTCGCCGGCCGTCGTCCTGGCCTGCACCCCGAGCCGGGTGCACGCGAGACCGGCGTCGCCCAGAACGGTGTGCAGCCGTTCGGCGAGCGCCCGGGAGGCGAAGGCGGCGGCGTCGACGCGGTCGACCGGGGGATCGAGCGGTACCTCGACGGTGAGCTCGTCGGGCACGCGGCGCCGCGACGGCGGGCGCTCGTCCAGGCCCTGCGCGAGCCGGTGGGCGCGGACCGCGGCGGCGTCGAACCGGGAGGCGACATCGGCCGCGGGCAGGCGGGCGAAGTCCCCCAGGGTGGTCAGCCCCAGGCGCCGGAGCAGCCCGACGAGCTCGGCCCGGGCGGTGGTCCCCGGGACGTCCGCCCCGGCGGTGTCCGGCTCGACCCCCGGCTCCATCTCGAGCTCGCCGACCGGGCGCGGAGCGAGGAACTCCGCCGACCCACCGACCGGCACGACCACGCTGCGCCGAGCGGCGAGAGCGGCCGCGAACACCCCGTCGGCCACCCCGACCTGGCACTCCACGCGGGCCCGGGCGGCGACGTGGTCGACGAGGCGCTCGGCGACGGCCTCCTCGCTCCCGAAGTAGCGGGCGGGCCCGCGCGCCGCGAGCACCACGAGGCCGGGGCGGATCACCTCGACGCCCGGGGTGATCTCCTCCACCGCGGCGGCGACGACCTCGAAGGCCCGCGCGTCACGGTCGGCGTCACGACCGAGCACCGCGAGGTCGGGGCAGCGGGCCTGGGCCTCCCGCCGTCGCAACCCCCGTCGGATCCCCTGCGCGCGGGCGGTGGCCGAGCAGGCGACCACCCGGTGAGCCACGAGCACGGCGGCGGGACGGTCGGCCGGGATGCCGGACTCGGCGCAGGCGGCGACGACCGGCCAGTCCGGGCACCACAGCGCCACCACCCGGATCGGTGGGGCGGACTCGTTCACCCCGTCCTCGCCGACAGGTCGAGCGGGGCCTCCGGAACCACCCCCACGGCGCCCGGGACCTCCACCACACGCCCCTCGGGACCGGGGAGCAGCACGTCCTCACGCCGGTCGCGCGCCCGCCCGCGCGCGGCGCAGCGAAGGTGCACCCGACGCGAGCGCAGCCGGCCCGCCCCGTCACCCAGCAGCCCCGACCAGGTGCCGCCGGTGGCGTGCAGCTCGACGTCCGCGCCCGGCCAGGCCCCGACCGGGACCAGCACCGCGCCCTTCTGGCGCACCCGCGCGGCGAGGCGCTGGCGATCCCCCGCCCGCCAGGCCGAGGCACCACCGAGCACCACCACGTCCACCCCGTCGACCAGCGCCGCGACGACGCTCGCCGGACGGGGACCGGGGCGCGGGACCACCGCGGTGCGCGCCAGGTCCATCCCGGCCTCGTCGGCGGCGGCCAGACCCACCCCCGGCAGCCCGACCAGCGCACACCACGACCCCGCCCGCGAGGCTTCCGCCAGCAGGGCCGGCAGCAGCGCCGTCGACCCGTGCACCGACACCGTCGACCCGCGCCGCAACCCGCCCCACGGCAGCAGACCGGTGAGCGGCCCGGCCACCGGCAGCAGGCTCCGCTCGGTGTCCCGCACCGGCCCCGGATCGGGTTCCGGGGCCGGCGACTCCTCCTGCGACGACGGGCCGGCGTGCGATGCTGCGGCCCGGACCGCCCGCCCCGGCCCGGAGCGCCCCGGGAGCTCGGAGGCCCGGACGAGCCCCAGCTCGGAGACGCGCCGGGAGAGCACCTCGTGCGGGGATGCGGCCATCGGGACCTCCTCGATCGTCGAACACGTGTTCGAACGAGGAGAACGCTAACCCACCCCACCGACAGTGCGCCACGACGAGGTCGGGGCCGGCGGAGTGACGATCAGAACGACGGGACGGCCGCTGCTCCCGGCGCCTGCCCCGTGCCCGAGCCCGGTGCCTGACCCGCCCCCGGGGCCGGCGCCTGGCCCGTGCCCTGCCCGGTCCCGGTGCCCTGCTGCTGACGGCGCTGCTGGGCGGCCAGGCGGCGCTTCCGGGCGGCCTGCCCCTTCGCCCCCGCCTTGGCTCCCGCCGCCGTGGTCGCGTGGGCCGCCGCGGCGGGCGGGGTGGAGGCGTCCGCCACGGCGAGGCCCGCCCCGAAACCGCCCCCGAGCAGCACCAGGCCGGCCAGCGTCGTCGCGGCCCCCACGCGCACCCGCCGCGAGCGCCACCAGCCGTGCCGGGGCGCCCCTGCGGGGGTCGCCGGGGCCATCACCGTGGCGGGCTGCGTCGGCGGGTCCGTCGGGCCGCCGGACGACGGGTCCGGGGCGACACCCGACGTCGTCGGCTCGTCGTCGTACCCACCCCCGTGGGACGCGGCGGCCTCGTCGTCGTACCCGTGCGACCCGTCGTACCCGTGCGACCCGTCGTACCCGTGCGACCCGTCGTACCCGGTCCCGTACCAGGGCCCCTCCTCGGCCCCGTGGTGGTCCTCGGGGTCGTGCGGTCCGGTCACGGTGGTTCTCCTCCTCGGGCGAGCTGATGCCGACCTGAAGACTCCGCCCGCCGCGGGGCGCACGGCCACCGTCCGGCACCACCCTTCAGCGGGTGATCAGGGAACCGGCCCGGACCGCCCTCGCCGTCGTCACCCTCGCCGTCGCGCTCGTCGCGACCGGGTGCAGCGCCGGACCCGCCCAGGACCCGGACCCGCCCGAGCTGGCCGGGCCGGCGGGGGTGGCCCCGGCGTCGCAGGCAGGGCACCCGAACGTCCTCTTCGTCCTCACCGACGATCTGGACACGAGCCTGCTGCGTTACATGCCCCACGTGCAGCAGCTCGCCGCGCGGGGCGCGAGCTTCGCCGCCGACGACGACGCCGACACGCTCTGCTGCCCGTCGCGATCGTCGATCTTCACGGGGGCGTTCCCGCACGACACCGGGGTCTTCACCAACTCGGCGCCCGACGGCGGGTACGACGTCTTCCACTCCCGGGGCGACGAGGCCGACACCGACGCCGTGGCGCTGCAGAAGGCGGGCTACACGACGGCGATGATGGGCAAGTACCTCAACGGCTACCAGCCCACCGACGGGCCGGCACCGGGCTGGAACGAGTGGGACGTCGCCGGGAACGGCTACCCCGAGTTCGACTACGACCTGAACGTCAACGGCACGATCGCCCACCACGGGCACGCGGACTCCGACTACATGCCCGACGTGCTCGGGCAGCGCGGTTCGGACTTCATCACCGCGCAGTCGGCGGCGCACCGGCCGTTCTTCCTCGAGGTCGCGACGTTCGCCCCGCACGCGCCGTACACGCCGGCCCCCCGCCACTCCCAGGACTTCCCCGGCCTGCAGGCGCCCCGCGACCCCTCGTTCAACCAACCTGACGCCCCCACCGCGCCCGCCTGGTTGCGTGACCGCACCCCGTTGCGGCCGAAGCAGGTCACCCGTCTGGACAACGGGTACCGCAAGCGCGCGCAGGCCTCGGCGTCGGTCGACGACATGCTCGCCGGGCTGGAGGCGGCCCTCGACCGCACGGGACAGACGGCGAACACCCAGATCGTCTTCAGCTCCGACAACGGCTACCACATGGGCCAGCACGAGCTCTCCGCCGGAAAGCAGACGACGTTCGCGACGGATCTCGTGGTCCCGCTGATCGTGGCGGGCCCGGGTGTGGTGCACCGGACGATCCCGGAGCGGGTGCAGAACATCGACGTCGCGCCGACGGTCACCGACCTCGCCCACGCGCCACCGCTGCCGATCGCCGACGGGCGCAGCCTCGTCCCGCTGCTCGCCGGAGCCGATCCCCCCGACTGGCGCAACGCCGCCCTCGTCGAGCACCACGGCCCGAACCTCGCTCCCGACGACCCGGACCGCACGCCCGGGAAGTCGGCGGCGAACCCGCCCAGCTACGGGGCGGTCGCGACGGGCAGCGTGACCTACACCGAGTACGCCACCGGCGAGAAGGAGTACCACGACACGGCGACCGACCCGTACCAACGCGACAACACGGTCGCGACGGTGCCGCCGGAGCGGTTGGCGGCCCTGCACGCGACCCTGACGGCGTTGGAGAACTGCCACGGGACGGCCGCCTGCTGGGCGGCCGGGCACGTTCGCTGACGCGTGTGCGTGCGTTTCCGTGCTGGGACACGGAAACGCACGCACATGCGCTAGTGCGCGAAGTGCCGCGTCCCCGTCAGGTACATCGCGACGCCGGCCTTCTCGGCGGCCTCGATCGTCTGGTTGTCGCGCACCGACCCGCCGGGCTGCACGACGGCGGCGATCCCGGCCTCGGCGAGCACCTCGAAGCCGTCCGGGAAGGGGAAGAACGCGTCCGACGCCGCCACCGACCCGCGCACCCGGTCCCCGGCCCGCGCGACCGCCAGCTTGGCCGAGTCGACCCGGTTGACCTGGCCCATCCCGACCCCGACCGTCGCGCCCTCGTGCGCCAGCAGGATCGCGTTCGACTTCACCGCCCGGCACGCCCGCCACGCGAACGCCAGGTCGGCCAGCACCTCGTCGGACACGGCGGTGCCGGTGGCGAGCGTCCACGACGACGGGTCGTCGCCGGGGGCGTCGACGGCGTCGCGCTCCTGGACGAGCACCCCGCCGGAGATCGCCCGCTGCTCGTACGGCGCGGGCGAGAACTGCGCCGTCAGGACCCGGATGTTCTTCTTGCGCGCCAGCACGTCGAGCGCCCCGTCGGCGTAGGACGGCGCCACGAGCACCTCGGTGAAGATCTCGCCGATCTGCTCCGCCGCGGCCACCGTCACCTCGCGGTTCACCGCGATGACGCCGCCGAACGCCGACGTCGGGTCGCAGGCGTGGGCCCGGGCGTGGGTGTCGGCGACGTCGTCCCCGACCGCGATCCCACACGGGTTCGCGTGCTTGATGATCGCGACACAGGCCTGCTCGGAGCCGTGGTCGTGCGCGGCGCGCCAGGCGGCGTCGGCGTCGACGTAGTTGTTGTAGGACATCTCCTTGCCGTGCAGCTGCACCGAGCCGGCGAGCCCGGACGCGTCCCCGGGGGTGCCGTAGAGCGCGGCGGCCTGGTGCGGGTTCTCGCCGTAGCGCAGCGACTGGCGCAGCCGGCCCGTCAACCCGGTCCAGTCGGGGAACTCGCCCTCGGGCGGAGGCGTCAGCACCGTGCCCATCCAGGACGCCACGGCCACGTCGTACGAGGCGGTGTGCCGGAACGCCTCGGCCGCCAGCCCCTGGCGGTCGGTCCGCGTCACGCCGCCGGCCTGGGCCTCGCTGAGCACCCACGCGTAGCGGGTCGGGTCGGTGACGACGGCGACCGACTCGTGGTTCTTCGCCGCCGCCCGGATCATCGCCGGGCCGCCGATGTCGATCTGCTCGACGCAGTCGTCGGGCGAGGCCCCGGACGCCACGGTCTGGGTGAACGGGTAGAGGTTGACCACGAGCAGGTCGAACGCCTCGATCCCGAGCGTGGCGAGCTGCTCGACGTGGGTGGGCAGCCGGGAGTCGGCGAGCAGCCCGGCGTGCACCCGGGGGTGGAGGGTCTTGACGCGGCCGTCGAGGCACTCGGGGAACCCGGTGAGCTCCTCCACGCGGGTGACCGGCACCCCGGCGTCCGCGATCCGTGAGGCGGTCGAGCCGGTGGAGACGACCTCGACGCCCGCGGCGTGCAGGCCGGTCGCGAGGTCGAGCAGGCCGGCCTTGTCGAAGACGCTGACCAGCGCGCGTCGGATCGGGCGGCGACCGTCGGTCCCCTGAGCGGCGGGAGCTGTCTGCGGGGCAGCGGTCACTTCGATCCTCACAGTTCGTCCGGTGATGGTGGCTCCGTGGCGCACCAGGGCGGCCACGGTCTCGACGAGCATGCGGCGCTCCACGACCTTGATCCGTTCGTGCAGCGTCTCCTGGGTGTCGTCGGGCTCGACGACGACGGCCTGCTGGGCCAGGACCGGCCCGGTGTCGACGCCCGCGTCCACGAGGTGGACGGTCGCGCCGGTGACCTTGACCCCGTGGGCGAGCGCATCGGCCACCCCGTGCGCGCCCGGGAACGCGGGCAGCAGCGCGGGGTGGGTGTTGACGGTCCGGCCACCGAACCGGGCGAGGAAGGCCGGCCCGAGGACCTTCATGAAGCCGGCGGAGACGACGAGGTCGGGGTCGTACGCGGCGACGGCGTCCGCGAGCGCGGTGTCCCAGGCGGCGCGGTCGACGGTGCCGTCGGCGCCGCGGTGATCTCCCAGGCGGACGACGACGGGTTCGGCCTTCGCCTCGAGCGCGCGGTCGAGGGCGGCGACGTCCGGGCGGTCGGAGACGACGGCGACGACCTCGACGTCGATCGCCCCGGCCTCGTCGAGCAGGGCCTGCAGCAGGGTGCCGGAGCCGGAGGCGAGGACGACGACGCGCGCCGGTGCGCGGACCTCCAGCCGTGTCCCGGCCGGGGTGCGGTCGTGGTCACCCGGGCCCGCGTGCGTGGTCAGCGCGATCTCCTTGCCGCCGGTGCACAGACCTGGGCTCCCGGCGTCTCGACGATCCTCGCCGATCACACTAGCCCGCCGCCCGTGACCTGGCCGTGTCGGACTCGACACTCCCGTCGGCTGCGGTGATCAGGAGCACGTGGCGCAGGAATTCGCATCGGAATCCTGCGCCGAGTGCTCATGATCATGGAGCGGCCCGGCAAAGCGACCCAGGCGGGGCCTCAGTCGGAGCGTCCGGCCCCGTCACGCTCAGCGGCAGCGCCGTCCTCGTGCTCCGTCGCGTCGTCCTCGTCGTCGGTCCCGTCGGTCACGTCCTCGGCAGCCGCCTCCTCCTCGGCGCCCGCCGTGTCCTCCGCCCCCGCCGGGTCCCCGACGACGGCCGTCGCCTCGGCCGCCGTCGTCGGCTCCTCCGACGACGAGGCGGCACGCTCCCGCCGCGCCGGGGCGCCGGTGGGCGCCGCGAGCAGGGCGACGACGGCGCCGGGCAGCGCGATCCAGCCGAGGACCGCGAGCAGGACCCCACCGGCCGGGACGACGACCGGGTCGAACGGTCCCGAGCCGAGGCGCCCGCCGGCGAGGACGGCCGCGACCGCGAGGACGACACCGGCCGTCAGCGCCGCCATCAGGACCGGGCGCACCCGGACCAGCAGATCCCGACCCGCCCGACCGGAACCGACCGGACCGCGCGACCCCTCGGGCTCTCCCGTCGCCAGCACCCACCCGACCAGCGACCCGACCGCCAGGGGCACCGCGAACACCAGCCCCGCCCACGTCGGGGGCGGCCCGGTCGGCAGGAGGGCGGCGAGCGGGACCGGCGGGAGCAGGCCGGGGGTCGCCGAGGTGGGGGAGGCCGCCATCGCGCCGACCTCGTACCCGGGTCCGAGCAGCCAGGACACCGCGGCGGCGGCGGCGTTCGGCAGGTACGCGGCGTCGAGGAACCAGAGGCCCGCGCCGCTGCCCGCCTGCGGGGCGATCGCGGCGAACGACCGGGCGACGGCGTCCGCCCGAGCGAGCAGCACGACGAGCAGCAGCGCCGCCCCGCCGGCCACCAGTCCTGCAGCGGCGCCCAGCCCTGCGCGCACGCCGCGGAGCACCCATCCGGGCAGCGCACGCACCCCTTCCGGGAGGCCGCACCGCGCCGCGACACCGACCGCTGCGGACACCGCCGCCAGCAGACCCGCGACCAGGCCCGCCGTCCCCGGCGAGGCGTCCGCCGGGATCGTCGCGGTGTCGGGAGTGAGCAGCGCCGCCGCGAGCACCCCGGCCGCGGCGTGCACGGCCGCGGCCGCCGCGACGACCGGGACGCCCTGCGTGGGCCAGCGCTCGGACCGGGAGGTCGGCTCGTCCGCCAGCTCCCCGAGCCGGGTCACGCCGCGTCGGGCGAGCGCTCCCACGAGGAAGGCCACCCCGATCGCCGGAGCCAGCGGCAGCATCCCGAGGGGCGCACCGGAGACCGTCAGCGGAACGAGATGCACCGCCAGCCAGAGCGGCACCCCCGAGCCGAGCGCCTGCCCCAGACCGGGGTCACCACCGGGCGAGGTACCCGACGCCGAGGCGGTGATCAGGGCGGCCAGCACGACGACGGCCGCGTAGGTCACCAGCACCGGCACCACGGCGACCTGGACGAGCACCCCGAGACGGGGCGACAGGCCACCGGGCCGCCCGGGCCGTGACCGCGTCCGCGATCGGGTGGGGGAGGCCTCGGCCGGGGTCGGGCCCGCAGCACCGGATGCCGGGGTCCCGGAGGTCGGGGTTCCTGACGACGGGGCGCCTGAGGTCGGGGCCGCTGCGCTCACGCGGACCCACGATTCCACCCGGTGCCGGGCACACCCGGCTGCCACGCCGGGTCGGCCTCAGCCGACCGCTGCCTCCCAGGCCCGGCCCCGTCCCGCTCTCCTGAGGCCGGCCCCGGTCACCCCTGACGACAGGGCGACCGCCGGCGATCGCCGTGGACTCAGCCGGCCTCGTGGGCGCCGGGGCGGTCGCGGCCGGTGTCGTCGCCCGTCGCCTCGGTGGTGGCGTCCGAGCGGCGGGGCGGGACGCCCCAGTCGGCGCGCGGGATCCCCGACGGCGGGGTGTCCTCCCCCGAGCCGGACCCCGACTCGTCGGCGGTCCCCGGACGGACGGCGTGCTCCCCCGACGGCGGGGTGGGCGCCCCGGTGGCCTGCGGGCGCTCCGCCGCGACGGGATCACCGGCGAGCATGGCGGAGGCGGGCAGGCGGCCCTCCGCCGCCGATGCCCGCGACCCGGACTGCTCCGCGGACGTCGCCGCCGCCGAACCGCCCGCCGGGGTGTCCGTCGTCCGGCCCGCGGGCTCCCGACCGGCGGTCGGGGTCGTGCGGCCGTCGTTGACCGGGGTCACGGACGGCGAGGGAATCCCGCCCGACGTCCCCGGTGCGGGGATCGCACCCGACGACCCCGACGCGGGAGCCGATCCCGAGGCGGTCGGGGCCGGGATGGCACCCGAGGAGCCCGGGTCCGCGACGGCACCCGCCGCTCCGGAGGCGGACGAGCCCGCCGGGGTGGTGGTGGCTGACGAGGCCCCCTGCTCCGTCGTGGACGCGGTCGACCCCGAGGTGCGCACGACCTGGGTCCGCGCGGACGGGTCGTCCGCCGCCGACGTCCCGGACGGGCCCGCCGACGACGGCCACGGACGGCCGGGCGACGACCCCTGCGGACCCACGGCGTGCGTCGGGGCGGAGGCCGGCCCGGTCGGCCCCGACGACTGCCCGACGCGCTGCGTGGGCTGCTCGCTCGGCGCCGGGAACGGCCCGGAGGCGGCCCCGCCGTACGGCGCCCCGGCGAACGGCTGACCGGGCTGCCGCTGCTGCGGGCCGCCCGACGGCGGCGCGCCCCGGCCCGGAGCCGCCGGCGCCGACCGCGGCTGGTCCGCGAACGCGGGCGGGGTGTTCGCCGCCACCGATCCCCCGGCCGACGACGCCCGGCCGACTCCGGAGAGCAGCCCGACGGCGGAGAGCGCCGCGACCACCGCGGCGGCCGCAGCGAGGATCGCGAGCACCACGACGACGATGTCGAAGCCGTCGGTCACCGAGAGCGTCTGCAGGCTGACCAGCGCCGCGGTCACGGCGACGACCGCGCCGGGCAGCACGGTGCGCGGAGCGGCGGGCAGCACCGCGACCCCGACGGTCAGTCCGCCCGCGAGCACGAGCGCGGGCAGCAGACCGGCCGGGTCGAAGCTGGTGAGGAACGTCGCGAGGAAGGACAGGACGCCCAGACCCGCGGCGGCGAGGGCGGCGGTGCGGCCGAGGCCCGTCGGCACCCCGCTCGCGGCGGTCGCGGAGCCACCGGACGCCGACGACGCCGCTGACGACGACCCGGGCGTCGCCGCGGGAGCGGCGGGGACGGTGACCGCGGCGGCGGGATTCACGCCGGGGCTCTGGCGCTCGGCGGGCACGCCGCGCGAGGGGGTGGGCGGAGGCGCGGGACGGCCCCAGGACGGCCCGGCCTGGCCCGGCTGTCCGGCCTGGCCCGGCTGACCACCCTGGCCCGGCTGATGCTGCCCGCCCGACGGCGCGGGCCCGGACCCCGGCCCGCCCGCGCCGGCCCACGACGAGCCGCCGTAGGGGGAGACGCCGCCGAACGGCCTGCTGGGTGGTCCGACCGCTTGTCCGGGCTGCGAGGGCGGGCCCGCCGCGGCGGGTCCGGACGCGGCAGTGGGGTCGGCTTCGTGGGCACCCGGCGCCTGCGGATGGGGCTGGCCACCCCATCCCGGGGACCCCGACGGACCGGAGCTCGTGGGTCCTGCACTCATGGGATGTCCTCCCCGGGGGACGGCTTCGTCGGCGTTCGGACCGGCCGCGTCACGTCCGACGCGGCCGGTCCGGCGGCCCAGCCTGCTACATCCCGCCCCTAGGAGACGAGGGAACGGGCGAGGTCGGCGGTCTCGGTCGGCGTCTTGCCGACCTTCACGCCCGCCGCCTCGAGAGCCTCCTTCTTCGCCTGCGCGGTGCCGGCGGAGCCGGACACGATCGCGCCGGCGTGGCCCATGGTCTTGCCCTCGGGTGCGGTGAACCCGGCGACGTAGCCGACGACAGGCTTCGTCACGTTGGACTTGATGAAGTCCGCCGCGCGCTCCTCGGCGTCGCCACCGATCTCACCGATCATGACGATGGCCTCGGTCTCGGGGTCGGACTCGAAGGCCTCGAGAGCGTCGATGTGGGTCGTCCCGATGATCGGGTCGCCGCCGATGCCGATACCGGTCGAGAAGCCGACGTCCCGCAGTTCGTACATCATCTGGTAGGTCAGCGTGCCGGACTTCGACACCAGACCCATCTTCCCGGGGCCCGAGATGTTCGCCGGGATGATGCCGGCGAGCGAGCGCCCGGGCGAGATGATGCCGGGGCAGTTCGGGCCGATGATCCGGGTGCGGTTGCCGTTGGCGCAGGCGTGCGCCCAGAACCACGCCGAGTCGTGCACCGGGATGCCCTCGGTGATCACGACGGCGAGCCCGATGCCGGCGTCGATGGCCTCGACCGCGGCGTCCTTGGCGAACTTCGGGGGCACGAAGAGCACCGAGACGTCCGCCCCGGTCTCCTTCATGGCCTCCTCGACCCCGCCGAAGATCGGCACCGAAGTGCCGTCGACGTCGACCGAGGTCCCGGCCTTGCGCGCGTTGACGCCGCCGACGAGCTGCGTGCCCGACGCGAGCATCTTGCGGCCGTGCTTCATGCCCTCGGACCCGGTCAGGCCCTGGACGATGACCTTGCTGTTCTCGTTGAGGAAGATCGACATCTCACGCACCAGCCTTCGCGGCGAGCTCGGCGGCCTTGGCGGCCGCGTCGTCCATCGTGCCCACCACCGTGACCAGCGGGTGGTTCGCCTCGGCGAGGATCCGGCGGCCCTCGTCGACGTTGTTGCCGTCCAGGCGGACGACCAGCGGCTTCGTGGCGTCGTCGCCCAGGATCTTCAGGGCCTCGACGATGCCGTTCGCGACCGCGTCGCAGGCGGTGATCCCGCCGAACACGTTGACGAACACGCTGCGGACGTCGGAGTCACCGAGGATGACGTCCAGGCCCGCGGCCATGACCTCGGCCGATGCGCCGCCGCCGATGTCGAGGAAGTTGGCGGGCTTCATGCCGCCGTGCGACTCACCGGCGTAGGCGACGACGTCGAGGGTCGACATGACCAGACCCGCGCCGTTGCCGATGATGCCGACCTGGCCGTCGTCGAGCTTGACGTAGTTCAGGCCCTTGGCCTTGGCCTTCGCCTCGAGCGGGTTCTCGGTGCGCTCGTCGACCAGCGCCGCGTGCGCCTCGTGGCGGAAGTCCGCGTTCTCGTCGAGCGTGACCTTGCCGTCGAGGGCGATGATCTTGTCCTGCGGGTCACGGACCAGCGGGTTGACCTCGACCAGCGTGGCGTCCTCGCCGACGAAGGTGTCCCACAGCTTGACGATGACCTCGGCGGCCTCGTCCGCGACCGCGGCGGGCAGCTTGGCCTTCGTGACGATCTCGTCGGCCTTGGCCTTGTCGACCCCGGCGATCGCGTCGATCGGCACCCGGGCCAGGGCCTCGGGGCGCTCGACGGCGAGCTCCTCGATCTCCATGCCGCCCTCGGCGGACGCCATGGCGAGGAAGGTGCGGTTGGAGCGGTCGAGCAGGAAGGAGAAGTAGTACTCCTCCGCGATGTCGCTGGCCTCGGTCACCAGGACGCGGTGCACGACGTGGCCCTTGATGTCGAGGCCGAGGATCTTCTCGGCCTTCTCCTTGGCCTCGGGCGGGTTCTCGGCGAGCTTGACGCCGCCGGCCTTCCCGCGACCGCCCACCTTCACCTGGGCCTTGACGACGACCGCGCCGCCGATCTCACCCGCGGCGGCCTCGGCGTCCGAGGCCGTGTCGACGGTACGGCCCGGCAGGACCGGCACTCCGTGTGCGGCGAAGAGGTCCTTCGCCTGGTACTCGTACAGGTCCACTCGTGAACTCCTCCATCACTGACCGGCAGCATCCGTCGGTGGACTCCGGCGGCGGTCCCGCCCCGGCGTGGAGCCCCGGGCCGCCGCCTCCAGAGGGCGGCGGACGGCATGGGCCTCGATCGGCGGGACCGAGGGGGACCCTAGCGGCGTGTCGCAGGCCCGGGCGGGGCACCGGGGGCGACCCCCGCCACACCTGGCGTGACGAGGGCGGACATCACCCGTCGGCGCCACGTGAGTGCCCCGGCCGCTGACCGCCCGACGGTTCCCCTCGTGCGGACGGTGGAGCGACGGATGCTGCGGATGGAGCAGGCTCGGGGGACCGGGCGGCCTCGCGGATGCGCATGATCGCCACACCGGCGGCCGCGAGCGTGATGACGAGGCAGGCGACGGCGGCCCACGTCCCGATCCCGACGCTCTCGCCCGCCCGGGGCGGGGTCAGGACCAGTGCGGAGAGCCGGACGACGAGCAGCGCACCCGCCGCACCGAGCAGCGCGAGCGCCCGCGCGGGCCGGGCCCGCGGCGCGAGCAGCGCGGCGATCGCGACGCCGATCACACCGGCGAGCGACCCCCAGGCGGCGGCGCCGGGGTTCTGCCACGCGCCGCCGGCCGCGTTGGCGGCGAGGGCGTCGCGGGCGAGCGGGCCCCCGAAGCCGGGGACGGCGAGCACGGCGGCGATCGCGGCCATCGGCAGCATCGTCGGGTCGGGCTCGACGGTGTCGGTGCCGTCGGCGGGCCGCGCCCCGAGCGGAGCCCACCCGCCGGCGACGTCGCGCCGCTCCGAGAACCCGGCCCCGACGGCGAGCACCGCGGTCAGCGCCGCGAGCACCAGCGCCAGCACGACGGCCCAGCCCCCGGTCCCGACGCCGACCTGGGGCACCGTCGCGCCGGCCGTGCCCAGGCCCGGGTCGAGCGCGGCGGCGGGCGTGCCGCCCCCGTCGACCCCGGCGAGGACGACGTCGAGGGCCGGTCCGGCGGCGAAGGGCACCGTCAGCCAGGCGACCGACAGCGTCGGCCGGGCCCGGACCACCACCCGCGGGGTCCCCACGACGACGAGCAGAGCGGGCACGGCGAGCACCGCGGCCGCGGGCAGCAGCAGGATCCCGGTGCCGGTCACGAACGGGCTCCCCGCGGCGTCCGAGGTGCCGGACAGCGTCGGCAGGAGCGCGCCGAACAGGGCGGCGACCGCAGTGAGCAGCGCCATCACTCCCGCCGCGCGCGAGCGGATCACCGCGGTCCGCGCGGGCAGACCGATGACGAGCAGGCCGCCGACGACGGCGAGGACGGCACCCGGCGAGACCGCCAGCCCGTCCCGCGCGAACGAGGCCGCCAGCACCGGGGCGAAGCCGGCGACCAGGCCGGCGCCGAGCGCGGTGTGGACCGCCCGGCGAACCCGCATCCCCGTCTCGTCCGCAGCCGTCGACGTCCGTTGCGCCGGGACGTCGTCGCCGGTACCGAACGCGCGGACGCCCGGCAGCAGCGCGACGACCACCACGGTCGCGGCGAGCAGGGCGACGCCCACCCCGGCGGGCGCGGGGGTGTCCAGGACGGCGTGCGGCGCGAACCCGGTGCCCGGGCCGGCGACCGAGAAGGGCGACGCGACCAGCCCGCCGGCCGCCACGAGGGCTCCCGTGACCGGCAGCAGCAGCGAGGCGCCGCGCTGGGTGCCGAACACCGAGCGGCCCGTCACCCGGGTCAGCGCGACGAGGCCGACCGTCGCGACGACCGTCGCGGCGACGAGGGCCACGTCCGCGGCCACGAGGGCCACGGCGAGCACCGGGGGCAGCGTCGAGGTGCCGGTGGGCAGGACGTCGGGGCGTGCCGCCGACTCCGGGTCGAGGAGCAGTGTCAGGTCGATGAGCAGCCCGCCCGCGCCGAGCGCCCCGAGCGCCGCCGGGGCGGCCAGCGACGCGGCTCCCGGGGTCCGCCGTGCCCGTCGGGTGGCGAGTCCGGGGGCCACCGCGGCGACCAGCCCGACCAGCGGCGCGAGCACCCCGGCCGCGCGGACCGGCGCACCGAGCGGCCCCGGGGCGATCACGGCGACCGCCACGCGCAGGCCCACCGCGAGGACGACGAGCGCGACGGCGGCCCACCACGCCCGGGCGGAGTGCCCCGGTGCCGGGCCGCCGGGCCCGGGCCTGGTCGGGCCGGTCGGAGCGGGACCGGGGGGCCGCGCCCCGGCGTCGGCCGGAGTAGCCGTCATCGGGGGCAGACTAAAGAGGCGCCCGGAGGGTTCGCGCACACACCCGTACCTGCGGCCATCGCCCCTCCGTCGCTGGGGAGAACACCAGCTTGATCGATCAGTCGACGGGGTCGACGCGACACGCCGGTGAACGTGTCCTAACGTCACTCTCATGGACGTGACCGGGGTCATGTCGCCGACGGAGGCGACGGCCGACGAGCTGGACGTGCCGGCGCCCGCGCCGAGCTCGCTCGGGTCGCTGGCCTCGACCGCGTGGAACGGGATCTCCTACGTCGCCCGCACCATGGGCGTCCCGCGGGGCCTGCGCGGCGTCGCCGTCGAACTCGCCTACACGGCCGTGCACCTGTCGGTCTACCCGTGGGGACTGCTCGACGAGGCGTTGCGTCCCGGCGGCGTCCACGCGCACCACCGAACCGACACCCTGCCCCCCGGCGAGCGCTCCCGGCTGGTGTCCGACCTCGACGGCTCGGCGACGCCGGTGCTGCTGGTGCACGGCATCGTCGACAACCGTTCGATCTTCGTGCACCTCGCCCGCGTGCTGCGCCGGCGCGGCCACGGCACCGTCCAGGGCGTCAACTACAGCCCGATGACGGCGTTCACCGGGGACATCCGCGCCGCGGCACGGGACCTCGGCGAGCACGTCGAGCGGATGTGCGCCGTCGCCGGGGTGGACCGGGTGCACGTCATCGGCCACTCGCTCGGCGGGCTCATCGCCCGGTACTACGTGCAGCGCCTCGGCGGGGACGAGCGCGTCGACACGCTGGTCACGCTCGGCACCCCGCACCAGGGCTCGTACATCGCGCACCTGCTGCCGCCGACCGTCGTGCCCCGTCAGCTCCAGCCCGGCTCGGACCTGCTGACCGAGCTCACCGAGCCGGCGCCCGGGTGCCGGACGCGGTTCCTCGCGGTCTGGAGCCGCATGGACCAGCTGATCATCCCGCAGCGCAACGCCCGCCTCGAGCACCCCGACCTGCAGGTCACGAACGTCCGCCTGGGCCACGTCGGGCACATGGCGATGACGATCGACCCCGAGGTCGTGCACCTGGTGACGTGCGCGCTCAGCGGGACCCGGCCGACCCGCGAGCGCGCCGCCGAGCGGGCCGGGGACGCGGCCGCCGCCGGCTGATCCCGGGCTCGCCCGCGCGGGACGTCCCGCTCGTCGCGCGGTTCCCTCCGTCACCCGCGGCGACGAATACCGCTCGGCGCGTAGGGAGGTGCGCACGGCGTGTGACCCGGTGAAGTCGTGGTCCGGAGTTTGCCGGAACTTGGGATTCCGTGACACGGTCCGGTGGTCCAGCATCACGGTGCGGTCACGAACGGCTCACGGATCGACCCCGACGATCCTTCCCCGGCGCCCCCACGCCACGCCGTCCGCGCCCGGCCCCGACCCTCGCGGAAGGATGGTCTTGGCGCGTCACAGCTCCCCCCGCCAGACTCCGTTCGCTCCCCCGAGTGCTCCCCGCGGATTCGGCGCCCTCGCCGGGTTCGGCACTCCCGCCCTCGCCGGCGTGCCCGGCGCCGGCCCCGGCACGTTCGGCGCCAGGCCGCGGTTCCCCGACGGACCGCGGGTCCCCGACGGACCCCGACGGCCCGTCGCGAACCCCGACGCCGGCCGGACGGCGCACCCCACCGGGGACACCGCGCACTTCGTCGGCGGCTCCGGGCGGGCACCTTCCCTGCCGCCCCGCTCCCCGGCCGACCTGCGACCCGGGGCGCCGACCGCCGGCCCGGCCCGCGACGACGACCCTCGGGGGACCCGCCGCCAGGGCCCCCTGACCGGCCGGCTCGCGGTCGCCGCCGTGGCCGCCGGGGCGCTGGCGACGGCGGGTCACAGCCTCGCCACCGGCCTCGACGCGCCGACCGGCGAGACGCGCGCCGACCTCGCCCTGTCCGCGGCGAACGCTGCCGCCGGCCCGAGCAACCCGACGAGCCCGCAGGGCGCCACCCCCGCCGCCGGAACCGATGCGCTCGACGCCGCCACGACCGGCGTCATGGCCGTGGCGCCCGCCGCCGACCAGGCATCCGCCCCGCACGCCGCGTCCCTCGCCAAGGCCCACAAGATCGCCGACGACGCCGCCGCGCGTGAGGCCGCCGCTCGGGCCCCGAAGTTCGTCAAGCCCGCGGAGGGCCGCTTCACCTCGGGCTTCGGCGCCCGCTGGGGCACCTCGCACAAGGGCGTCGACATCGCGAACGCGATCGGCACCCCGATCGTGGCCGCCGCGGGCGGCACCGTCGTCGACTCCGGCCCGGCCAGCGGGTTCGGGATGTGGGTCCGGGTGCAGCTCGACGACGGCACGATCAACGTCTACGGCCACGTGAACCGGTCCTACGTGAAGAAGGGCCAGACGGTGAAGGCGGGCCAGGAGATCGCCGAGATCGGCAACCGCGGCCAGTCCACCGGCCCCCACCTGCACTTCGAGGTGTGGACCCCGAGCGGCACCAAGATCAACCCGCTGCCGTGGCTGGCGGAGCGGGGCATCTCGCTGGGCGCCGCGCAGGACTGAGACCGACGCGCGTCACGGTTACGCGGGCCGTGGAGGCGGGCACGCTGGACCTATGAAGTACACGCGATTGGGCCGCACCGAGCTCGAGGTCTCCCGGATCGCGTTCGGGACCTGGCAGGTCTCGGGCGAGTGGGGCTCCTACGACGTCGACGCCGCGCAGGGCGCGATCCGCCACGCCCGCGAGCTCGGCGTCAACTTCTTCGACACCGCCCAGGCCTACGGCTTCGGCGAGTCCGAGGAGGTCCTCGCGAACGCCCTGCGCCACGAGCTCGACCACGACCGCGACTCCGTGGTGATCGCCACGAAGGGCGGCATCAACCCGGGCACCGACCGGCCCCGTGACTCGAGCCGCGAGTACCTGCGCTCCGGGGTCGAGGCGAGCCTGCGGGCGATGAAGATCGACCACATCGACCTGTACCAGGTCCACTGGCCGGACGAGCAGACCCCGTTCGCCGACACCGCCGGCTACCTGCAGGAGCTCGTCGACGAGGGCAAGATCCGCCACGTCGGCGTCTCCAACTTCGACGAGAAGCAGATGGCCGCGTTCGACCTGCGCCGTCCCGTCGAGACCCTCCAGCCCCCGTACCACCTGTTCCGCCGGGGTATCGAGTCCGACGTGCTGCCCTACGTGCGCGAGAACGACATCGGCACGCTGGTCTACAGCCCGCTCGGCTCCGGGCTGCTGACCGGGACGATGGACGAGAGCACGACGTTCGAGGACTCCGACTGGCGCGCCCAGGCCACCGCCTTCCGCGGTGAGACGTTCCGGACGAACCTCGCCGTCGTCGAGCGCCTGCGCTCGTTCGCCGCGGACAAGGGCATCGAGGTCTCGCAGCTCGCGATCGCCTGGGTGCTCGCCCAGGACGGCATCGACACCGCGATCGTCGGCGCCCGCTCGCAGCGCAACATCGAGCGCTCGCTCGCCGCGGTCGACGTCGAGCTCGGCCGTGACGACCTCGCCGAGATCGAGAAGATCACCGCCGACGGGGTCGAGGTCAGCGGGGCCGCCCCCGAGGGCGTCAGCTGACTCGAGGCCCCCGCCGTCGGGGACGAACGACTCGTTCGTGGCGTCTACGTGCACGAACGGGTCGTTCGTCCCACAGGGGGCCGGGCGGCCGCAGGCCCTACAGCTTCTGCATCGGCACGCCGCCGATGAGCATCAGACGCACCGTCCCGGCCGACCCGAAGTCGATGGTCGCCGTCGCCTTCGACCCGACGCCGTCGACGACCGTCACCAGGCCGAGCCCGTACTTGTCGTGACTGACGCGGTCCCCTACCTCGAGGTGCAGGGTCGGCGCGTTCGAGCCCGACGAGCGCATCGGCGACGGCCGGGACGCGGCGCCCGTGAGGTCGCGGCCCCAGCTACGGCCCGAGCCGAAGCTGGTCCGCGCGCTGGGGGCCGAGCGCTCGGGACCGCTGCGCCGCCAGTCGACGACGTCGTCGGGCAGCTCGTCGAGGAACCGTGACGGCGGGTTGGCCTGCGGTTGGCCGAACGCCGAGCGCATCAGCGCCCGGGACACGTAGAGCCGCTGCTGCGCGCGGGTGATCCCGACGTAGGCGAGCCGGCGCTCCTCGGAGAGCTCCGTGGGGTCGGCCAGCGCCCGCTGGTGCGGGAACACGCCGTCCTCCCAGCCGGTGAGGAACACGACCGGGAACTCGAGGCCCTTCGCGGTGTGCAGCGTCATGAGCGTGACGACGCCGTCGCCGCCGTCGGGGATCGAGTCGGCGTCGGCCACCAGCGACACCCGCTCCAGGAACGCCTCGAGCGAGCCCGGCTCGGGCAGCCCGTCGACGGCCGGCACCACGCCGGCGGGCACCTCGGCCGCGCCGTCGGCCTGGGCCTCCTCCGCGACCGCCGCGGCGGCCCGGGCGTCCCCGACGAACTCCCGCGCGACGCTCACCAACTCGGTCAGGTTCTCCAGGCGCGACTGCTCCTGCGGGTCCTCGGAGTTCTCGAGCTCGGCGCGGTAGCCGGTCTTGTCGAGCACCGCGTCGAGGGTGTCGGCGACCTCCTCGCCGCTCGCGACCCCCTCGGCCAGCGCGTCGAGCATCTCCACGAACTCGGCGATGCTGCGCTGCGAGCGGGTGGCCAGGCCGTGCACCTCGCCCGCGGCGGCCCGGCGCAGGGCGGCCGCGAAGGTGACGTGCTCGCGCTCCGCGTGGTCGGCCACCACCGACTCCGCGCGGTCCCCGATGCCGCGCTTGGGCACGTTGAGGATGCGCCGCAGTGAGACGGTGTCCTCGGGGTTGGACAGCACCTTGAGGTAGGCCATCGCGTCGCGGACCTCGCGGCGCTCGTAGAACCGGACCCCGCCGACGATCTTGTACGGCATCCCGAGGCGGACGAACACGTCCTCGAAGACCCGGGACTGGGCGTTGGTCCGGTAGAAGACGGCCACCTCGCCGAAGCGGACCTCGCCGCCGTCGACGAGCCGGTCGATCTCCGCGGCGACGAAGGCGGCCTCGTCGTGCTCGTTGTCGGCGACGTAGCCGACGACCTTCTCGCCGTCGCCGGAGTCGGTCCACAGGCGCTTGTCGCGGCGGTCGGAGTTGCGGGCGATCACCCCGTTCGCGGCGGTGAGGATCCGCTGGCTGGAGCGGTAGTTCTGCTCCAGCAGGATGGTGCGGGCCTCGGGGTAGTCCCGCTCGAACTCGACGATGTTGCGGATCGTGGCGCCGCGGAACGCGTAGATCGACTGGTCGGCGTCGCCGACCACGCACAGCTCGGCCGGCGGGGTCGACCCGTCGTCGGAACCCGACGACAGCGCCCGCACCAGCATGTACTGGGCGTGGTTGGTGTCCTGGTACTCGTCGACGAGCACGTGCCGGAAGCGGCGCCGGTAGTGCTCGGCGACGTCGGGGAACCGGGTCAGCAGGTCGACCGTGCGGGAGATGAGGTCGTCGAAGTCCAGCGAGTTCGAGGACTGCAGCCGCTGCTGGTAGGCCGCGTACACCTCGGCGCAGCGGCGCTCGTAGTCGGTCCCCGCCGCCTCGGCCGCCGTGATCGGGTCGGTCAGCTCGTTCTTCCACGACGAGATCTGGCCGAGCAGGCCGCGGGGCGGGTAGCGCTTCGGGTCGAGGTCGAGCTGCTTGGTGATCGTGGCGACGAGCCGCCGGGAGTCGTCCGCGTCGTAGATCGAGAAGGTGCTCGACAGGTCCAGGTGCTTGTACTCGCGGCGCAGGATCCGCACGCACATGGAATGGAAGGTCGACACCCACATCGCGTTCGCCCGGCGCCCGACGAGCGCCGCTACCCGCTCCCGCATCTCGGCGGCGGCCTTGTTGGTGAACGTGATGGCCAGGATCTGCCCGGGGTGCGCGCCGTGGGCGAGCTGCCAGGCGATGCGGTGGGTGAGCACCCGGGTCTTGCCCGACCCGGCGCCCGCGACGATGAGCAGCGGCGACCCGGAGTGCACGACGGCCTCGCGCTGCTGGGGGTTCATCCCCTCGAGCAGCGACTCCGCCTGCTGCTCGCGGCGGCGATCCGGCCGCGGGCGGGCCTCGTCCTCCCGCGACGCCCCCGCGGGGGCCTCCTCGGCACCGGTGCGGCGCAGCGCGGTGGTTCCCGCGGCGCCCGCGAGCCGTGCCGCCAGCCCGGCCGCCGCGCTGGGCCGGGACGCCCGGGCCGACCCGGTGTCAGTGCTACTCATCGCCTGGTCACGCTACCCGCCACCCCCGACGCTCCGGGGCCTGTCCGGACCACGTGGTCCGGGAACGCTCCGTCGGGTCGTGGCGTGGGGAGCCGTGCCGGACTACGCTGCCGTCCGTGCACGCGCCGCGGCGATTTTTCTACGGGTACCGGATCCCGGTGCCCGTGGTCCGCCGCGACTGAGTCGCTGCCCACCACCCGCCCCGGAGTCCGAGGACCCCGGGGCGTTCTCGTGCCGGGGTCCGGACGGCTCCGACCCCTCGGAGGACCACCGCCGTGACCGACAGCCCGACCTCGACCGACACGACGACCGACCCCGCCGCCCCGGAGAGCGCCCCCGGGCCCGGCGGCGCCCCGGCCGACCTCACTCCCGCCACCGCGGACGAGATCCCGAATCTGCGGGTCGAGATCGACGCCATCGACGCCGAGATCCTGCGCCTCGTCAAGCGGCGCACCGAGATCTCCCAGCGCGTCGGCCTCGCCCGGATGAACGCCGGCGGACCGCGGATCGTCTACAACCGCGAGATGCAGGTCCTCGCCCGGTTCCGGGACCTCGGTGCCGAGGGTCGCGAGCTCGCGATGCTCCTGCTGCGCCTCGGCCGGGGGAAGCTCGGCAGTCGCTGACGGCGGTCGGCCCGGAACAGACGCCCACCACGCGCCAGAGCTGGCATTCTGGACGTCATGGGAACGGTCATCGACCTCATCGCGACCATCGTCGCGATCCTCGGCCTGCTCGGCGCGGTCGGTTACGGCGGCTACCTGCTGATGCTGCAGTCGGTCGCGAACAAGCGCCCCGGCGCGTCACATCTCGTCGCTGACGCGCGCAAGCGCCTGCCGGCGGCGGGTGGGCTCACGCTCGGCGCCCTCGTCGCGCTGCTGCTGACGAGCGGCGGCATCGCGCCCGACATTATCGGTCTCCTCCTGGGTGGCGGTATCGGACTGGTCTCCGTCAACCAGTTGCAGGCCGCTCGGCGCCGCCTCTCGAACCCCGGGTCGTCGGTCTGAGCGGTCCGGACTCGCCCGTCCGGTCGAACTTGCGCCGGACGAGTGGCGGATTCTGCGACAGGTCGTGACGACGCACGGTCATCGTCCTACTCCGGTGCGTCGCCGAACGGTCGGTGACATGCGGTGAACGACCGTCACTCATCCGTGCCCGACTCGTTGAGACCCACGCCACTCGTCCGTGTCGACGCCTGTCCGTACGGCGACGGAAAGCGGTCGATCACCCCATGCGGCCACTCGGCGGCTGGGCCGGCCGTGCGCTCCCACGTAGACAGTCCCTTCACGAAGCGAGTCGTTCGGCGGGGGCTGACATTTCGGGAGTGGCGACGGTGAGCATCTCCGCGTCGATGCACGGCCACGGCGAACGTCGTGGCCGGGGCATGAGCGGGTGGGCCGGCCTGACCGGCACCGCGGGGTCCGACGATCCCGTCCTCCCCCCGCTGCCCGATGCCCCGCACCAGCGCGGCAGGACCGGTCGGCACGTCACCGGGATCGCCGTGTCCGAGCTGGTCCTCCGTGACGACACCGGGTCCTTCTCCGCCCCCGGCGCCGTGGTCACCTCCGGCGGCCGCATCCGCCGGCACGCCGCCCCGCTGGCCCTGCGCCGGGGCGCCGCCGCGACCCGCGTGACGACGGCGGCCGTGCTGGTCGGCGGGACCGCGCTCGGTGTGGTGGGCGCCGTCGTCGGACCGTCCAACCCCCCCGTCGACGACTCCCCGGGCATCGGACCGGACGGGACGCCGATCAGCGTCGTCCCGGTGCCGGGCGTCCCCGGCGTGCCCGGCGCCGCGGTGATCGCGAACCCCCTCGTCGTGGCCTTCAGCACGTCGGCGACCAGCCTCGGCCTGCCCTCCGGCGGGCCGCTCGGCGGACTGCTCGCCGGCACCACGCCCCGTGCGGGCATCACGTCGCTCCCCGGCACCCCCGCCGCCACCGCGCCCGTCCCCGGTCCCGGGGTCGGTGCGGGAGGCGCCACGACGACGCCCGGCGCGGGCGCCGGCGGCGGCACGCCCGTGTCGACGCCCGTGCAGCCCGTCACGGGCGGGGCCGGTGGCGGCGGGACGGGGACCGGTGGCGGCAGCACGGGCAGCGGTTCGCCCCTGGTGCCGCTCGTCCCGGTCGTCGGCGGCCTCGTCACCGACACCGGGGACACGCTCGGCTCGGCCCTGCCCGGCCCGGTGGGTGGGCTCGTCACCGGCACGACCGGAACCGTCGGCAGCGTCGTCTCCGGGGTGCAGACGGGGGTCGTCGCCCCGGTGGGCGCCTCGCTCGGCGGGACGGTGGACGGCCTCGGCACCGTGACCGGCGGGCTCCCGCTGGTCGGCGGCACCACCAAGGACCTCACGAACACACTCTCGGACGCCGTCACGATCGTCACCGGCGGCGGGGCAGCACCGTCCGGCCCCGGCGTGGTGGGCACGACCGGGACGCTGCTGAACGACACCGGCTCCACCGTCGGCGCGCTGGCGCCGCCGGTCGCGAAGCCGGTCCAGACCGTCACCAGCACCGCCGCGGAGTTCCTCGCCCGCACCTCGCAGTCCGTCACCACGCCCGTCACCGGGGTGGTGACCGACCTCGGGAAGGCGACCGCCGGCGTCCCCGCCGTCGGCCCGACGCTCGAGAAGACGACCGGGACCGTCAGCGGCCTCGTCGGCACCGTCGTCGACGGTGCGGAGTCGGCGGGCACCGGCTCGACGGGGTCCGGTTCGACGGGCTCGGGGTCGGGTTCGAGATCGGCGAAGGCCGCCACGAAGTCCACGTCCTCGAAGGCGTCGACGGGGAGCACGGTCGACTCGACCGTGACGAAGACGGCCGGGACCGTCAGCGGCCTCGTGGACACCGTCGTGAAGGGCACCGGCGCGAGCAGCTCCTCCTCGAAGTCGTCGGGGTCCTCGGACTCCTCCGGTTCCTCGGCCAGCACGCCGAACGACTCCGGCTCGCAGAAGTCCTCCTCCGACGCCTCCGGGTCGTCGAAGGACTCGTCCTCCTCGTCGGACTCCTCGAAGAGCTCCTCGGACGGCGACTCGAGCGGCTCCGGCTCCTCGAGCGGTTCCGACTCGGGCTCGTCGAAGGGCTCCGGTGACCTCGTGGGCGCCGTGTCCAGCACGGCCTCCGGCCTGCTCGGTGGCGGGAACTGAGACCCGCCGCCGCCCCCGCCGGGACACAGTTCACCCGACCGTGGGATCCCGCCCGTCGTGACCTCTACCCTGATGCCTCGACGGGGCCCGCAGGGGCCGGGGGCTCGGGCGGAGGGAGGGCGGTGACACCTCGTCGCGTCGTCGCCGGGCGGTATCGCCTCGAGGAGCGGATCGGCTCGGGCGCGATGGGGGTGGTCTGGCGCGGGACCGACGAGCGGCTCGGCCGCGTGGTCGCCGTCAAGCAGGTCTTCCTGAACCAGGGCCTCGACCAGAGCGAGGCCGACGAGGTCCGCCAGCGCACCCTGCGCGAGGGCCGGATCGCGGCCCGGCTGCAGCACCCCCACGCCATCTCCGTGTTCGACGCCTCCATCGAGGGCGACGAGCCGTGGCTCGTCATGGAGTACCTCCCCTCGCGGAGCCTGGCGGCGATGCTCGGCGAGCAGGGCCCGCTCGACCCGCGGCTGGTCGCCCGGATAGGACGCCAGGTCGCCGACGCCCTCGACGCCGCCCACCAGGCCGGCATCGTGCACCGCGACGTGAAGCCCGGGAACGTCCTCATCGGGGCCGACGGCACCGTCAAGATCACCGACTTCGGGATCTCGCGGGCCACCGGGGACCTCACGCTGACCCGCACCGGCATGCTCGCCGGAACGCCCGCCTACCTCGCCCCGGAGGTCGCACGCGGCGACGACTCGACGTTCGCCTCCGACGTGTTCTCGCTGGGCGCGACGCTGTACGCGGCCGTCGAGGGCGTCCCGCCCTTCGGCTCGGACGACAACGCGCTGGCCCTGCTCCACAACGTGGCCGCCGGAGCGGTGAACCCGCCGGTGCAGGCCGGGCCGCTGACGGCGCTGCTCATGCGGCTGCTGCGCGCCGATCCGGGCGAGCGCCCGACCCCGGCCGAGGCCCGCCGCGAGCTGGGCCGCATCGCGCACTCGGCCGGCACCGCGTCGACCGCCGGGTGGGCCCGGGCGGACCTCGACGAGGCCGACGCGCGCATCCCCGACTCCCGGCGCTCCGCCGAGTCGGACTCCGTCGTCCCGGGCGGCCGGGGGCGCTCCTCCGGCCCGCCGCCCGCCACGTGGCGTGGCAGCCCCTTCGACGTCGAGCCCGCCCCCGCCGACGCGCCCGGCCCGGGCACCCCGCCGCGGACGCCGCCGCCGCAGGCCAACGGCTCGTCGGGCCCCCGCCCGGTGCGCGCCGAGCCCCCGGTCGCCGCCCCGAGGGCCGGCCGGCGACGCCCGACCACCATCGTCGTCGTGGCCGTCCTCGCCCTGGCGCTGCTGGCCGGCATCCTCGCTGCCGTCCTGTTCGCCTCGCCGTCGAGCACGCAGGACTCGTCCTCGTCCGGCGCCACCGTCGGCTCCGCGCCGACGACCACGCAGGCCGCGGATCCGAAGGCGGCCATGGTGGCCGCGGTGCGCGACTACTACGGGATCGTCGCCGGCAACCCCGCCGCCGGCTGGGCCCGGCTCGGACCGGACCAGCAGGTCTCGTCGGGCGGGTACGCGGCCTACTCCGGGTTCTGGACGACGATCGACTCGGTGCAGGTCGCGCAGGCCACCGCGGTCGACGAGTCGACGGTCCGGGCGACGCTGGTGTTCAACCCGCACGGCCGCGCCGCGGTCCGCGAGACCCACCAGCTCGGGATGACGCAGGGCAGCAACGGGGCGTGGCTCATCGACTCCGACAAGCCGGTCTCGTAGGTGCGCTCCGCGCTCGTGAGCACAAATTGATGCCAGAGCGTCAATTTGTGCTCACAGGCGCGGAGCGCACCTACACCAGTCGGCGGTCGGTGGCCCACCGCGAGAGCTCGTGCCGGTTCGAGGACTGCGTCTTGCGCAGCACGCTCGACACGTGCGTCTCGACCGTCTTGATCGAGATCACCAGCTCGGCGGCGATCTCCTTGTACGCGTAGCCGCGGGCGAGCAGCCGCAGGACGTCGCGCTCGCGCCGGGTCAGCTGGTCGACCTCGGGGTCCACCGGCGGCGCGGCCCCGGGCCGGTCGGCGAACGCGTCCAGGACGAAGCCCGCGAGCCGGGGGCTGAACACCGGGTCGCCGGCCCGGACCCGACGGACCGCGTCGGCGAGATCACGCCCGGAGATGGTCTTGGTGACGTAGCCGCGGGCGCCGGCGCGGATGACCGAGATGACGTCCTCGGCGGCGTCGGACACCGACAGCGCGAGGAACACGACGTCGGGGTGGTCGACCCGGGTCCGGGCCAGGACCGCCGCGCCGCCGCCCTCGGGCATGTGGACGTCGAGCAGCACGACGTCCGGGCGGTAGTGGCCGATCCCCGCGACCGCCTCGCCCACCGACCCGGCCTCGCCGACCACGGTGACCCCGGACGCGGCCGGGCCCTCGAGTTCGGCCCGCACCCCGCGGCGGAACAGCGCGTGGTCGTCGACGATGAAGACGCGGGCGGGCTCGTCGTCGGTCGGCGTGCTCATGCCACCTCACTCGTCGTCGTGCGGTCGGTGTTCTCGGGCGCGGGGGCGGCGCGGGGCAGGGTGAGCGCGACCTCGGTGCCGTCCCCGGGAGCAGTGCGCAGCCGCACGGTGCCGCCGTGGCGCTCGACGCGGGCGCGGATGGAGTCGGCGAGGCCGTGCCGGTCGGCGGGGACGTCCTCGGGGTCGAAGCCGCAGCCCCGGTCGCGGACGAAGACCGCGAGCGCGTCGCTGTCCTCCACCTCGGCGTACACGCTGATCTCGTCCACCCCGGCGTGCTTGGCGGCGTTGACCATCGCCTCGCGGGCGGCGGCGACGAGGGCCGCGGTCCGCGCGTCGTGCGCGGCGTCCCCGACGACGACGGGTGCCACCGTCACCGCGAACGCGTCCTCCACCTCGCCGGCCGCGGCGCGCAGGGCAGCGCCGAAGCAGCTGGTCTCGGGGGCGCCTTCGCCGGCGTCCTCCGGCCCCGCCGGGCGCTCGCGCTCGCCGTAGAGCCACTCCCGCAGCTCGCGCTCCTGCCGGCGGGCGAGGCGACGCACCTCGCGCACGGCCGGCGCGTCGTCGTCGCCGGTCTCGGTGTGGCGCTGGATGAGGGCGAGGGTCTGCAGGACCGAGTCGTGCAGGTGGGCGGCGATCTCGGCGCGCTCCTCGGAGCGGATGCGCTCGCGGCGCTCGGCGGTCAGCTCGCGGGCCAGCCGCATCCACCACGGGACGGTGAGCACGACGACCCCGACGAGCGTCGCCGTCGCCGCGAGCAGCCCGAACTGCACCGCGCCGACGTTCAGCCGCCCCACCAGGAACACCGTGATCCCGCCGGCGACGAGCACCGCCCCGAGGACCGCCCGCAGCACCCCGCCGCGCCCCGCGACGATCCGGGGCCGCCCGCGCCGCCCGGAGCGGCCGGCCGCCGCCGCGTCGCCGTCGGCCTCCCGCCACACCACCGCCGCCCCGACCAGCGCGATCCCGAGCGGGCCGAGGACCCACCCGGACACCTGGTCACCGACCGCCGAGAGCACCAGCGCGAGCGCCAGGCCGAGGGCGACGAGCCCGTAGCCGCGGATGCGGTCGCGGTCGTCGACCTCGCGCTCGGTGCCGGCCGGCTCCATCGCGCAGCACACCCAGAGCCCGCCGTAGGCGAGGACCCCGGCGCCGCCGAGGGCGCAGAGCAGCGTGAACACCACGCGCACGCGCAGCACCGGCACCCCGAGGTGGTCGGCCACCCCGCCCGCCACCCCCGCAACGACGGCGCCGCGCCGGTGGCGCAGCACGCGGTGCGCCGGCTCCGGTGCCACCTCGGTGGCGGTGGAGCCCGCCTCGCGCGGCGACTCGGGCGTGGTCACGGAGCCATCGTCACACGAAGACACCCCGCGGGACCTCGGGATCAGGGCGGACACCGACCCCGGGAAAACCCGGGGTCCCCCGAGCCGAAGACCGGGGAGCACCCGGACGACCCGGGGGCCGCGGTGCACGACGCTCGGTGGCCGAGGGCGTCGTGCGGCGCCGGGGACGGACGGCGTCGTGGCAGACACGGACGCCGGTCGACGGAGAGGATGGCACCCATGAGCGGGCCGGCCGGGACACAGCGCGGGGACCGCGCCAGGGCGGGGACCGACGTCGCGGGAGTCGCGCGCTCGGCGTGGGACACCCGGCCGGCGCGCCGCGCGGAGGACACGAAGATCGCCGGGGTCGCGGGGGCGATCGCCCGGCGCTACGACCTGGACCCGACGCTCGTGCGCGTCGCGTTCGTGGTCTGGGCGATCGTGGGCGGCGGGCTGCTGCTCTACCTGCTCGGCTGGCTGGTGCTCCCGGCGGACCCGGCCGACCCGCCCCGGCGCGATCGGGTGGCCGGCGGGCGGGGCCCGCGCCGCGACCACCACGACGGCCGCCGTCCCTCCGGGCCGCCCGTGCTCGTGGTGCTCCTGACGGTGATCGTCGCGGCGGGGACGCTGGCCCCCGCGTTCTCGGGGAGGGTCGTCACGCTCGTGGCCCTCGGCCTCGCGGGCCTCGCGCTCTACCTCGTGCACACCGCGCGGGCCGATCTCGGCGTCCCCGGCATCCCGGGCACGGCGGGTCCGGGCGCGACGCCGTGGTCGGCCCCCGAGGCCGAGCCCTGGGCCGCCCACGACGACGCGTCACTCGCGTGGGACCCGCTCGGCGCCGCCCCGCGCGGCTGGAGCCTGCCGGCCGAGCCGCCGGTCCACACCCCCGCCGGTGACCCGGTCCGCCGCCCCCGCTCGGTCCTCACACCCGTCACTCTCGCGCTCGCCCTGGTCGCGGCCGGGCTGGCCGGGGCGGCCCTGCTCACCGGGCTGCCCGGGGTGACGCCGGTGTGGATCCCGGCGGCCGCGCTCGCCGTCGTCGGGCTGGGGCTGGTCGGCGGGTCGATCGCGGCGCGGCGGCCGCGGCGCGGGCTGGTGATCGCGGCGGTCCCGCTGATCCTCGCGACCGTGTTCGGGTCGATCGCGGCCACCCAGCCGGCCTGGCAGGGACCGTGGAACGGCCCGGACGGGTCGGTGACCCGCGGGGCCGGCGACGTCTCCGAGGCCCCGACCTCGGCCGCCATGGTCTCGCCGGACTACCGGACCGGGCTCGGCGACGTCGACCTCGACCTCACCCGGCTCGCCGTCGCACCCGGCGGGGCCCCGATCCGCACGACGGTGGAGAGCGGCGCCGGGGACGTGACGGTGCGGGTGCCGGCGAACGCCGACGTCACCGTGACCTGCCAGCACGGCGTCGGGGACATGAACTGCCTCGGCTCGACGTCCGACGTGACGAACCGTGTCGACCTCGGCTCCGACGGCCCGGGCGGCCCCGTCATCGACCTGACCGCCCGCAGCGGCGCCGGCGACCTGGCGGTGACCCGTGGCTGAGCCGACCGACCGGACCGGTCCCACCTCCTGGCACACCCCGGACTCGCCCTACACGGTGCACGCGGACGCCGCGCTGGCCACCACGGCGCCCCCGCCCGTCCGCCGGCGGTTCGACCCGCTCGCGCTGCTCGTCGGCCTGGTCTCGCTCACGGTGGCGATGCTCGCCGTCGTCGCCCCGGCCGTCCTGACCTCGGTGGACCCGCGGTGGGTGCTGGCGGGGGCGGCGGTCGTCATCGGGGGCGGGGTGCTCCTGGCGACGGTGCGGCGGCGCCGCTGACCCGCTCCCGTTCTGAGCGAAGGGCCCCTTCGGTCGACTAGATCGATCGAAGGGGCCCTTCGCTCATTCCGGGCTCGATCGCGCCGATTCCGGCCAAGGGTTCCCCCGCCCTTCTTGCCGACCGAGGGGGCCCTTCGCTCGAATCGGGGGAGACGTCCCGCGACGAGAGGCCGCCGCCGTGCAGATCGATCTCCACGTCCACGACGCGGACGTGCTCACCCTGGACGGTCCGGGCACCGGCTCCCGTGCCCGCGGCCTGGCGATCCACGACGGCCGGGTGCTCGCGCTGCTCGACGACGGGTCGCTGCCCGCCGGGGTGACCGCGCGGCGCGCCGTCGGCTGCGGGGGCGCGGTCGTCGTGCCGGGCTTCGGCGACGCCCACAACCACATGGCCTGGTTCGGACAGACGCTCGCCGAGATCGACCTCTCCGATGCCCGGACCCTCGACGAGGTCTACGACGCGGTGGCGGCGCGGGCGGGCACGCTCCCGGAAGGTGCCTTCGTCGTCGGCGCCGGGTACGACGACGTCCGGCTCGGCGGCTCCCCGCACCACGCCGCGCTGGATCGCGCCGCGGGCGGGCGACCGGTCCGACTGCAGCACCGCTCGGGGCACGTCTGCGCCGGATCGACGGAGGCGCTGCGCCGGGCCGGGATCCTCGACGCGTCCGGCCGGCGGGGGCCGGTGGCCGTCCCGGAGGGCGGGAAGGTGGTGCTCGACGACGAGGGCGTCCCGACCGGCGTCGTCGAGGAGGCCGCGCAGCCGCTGCTGGCGGACCTGCTGCGCCCGTTCGCGGTGGACGACGTGGCGGACGCCTTGGCCCGCGCCTCGGCCGTGTACGCGGCCCAGGGGCTCACGCACGTCACCGAGTGCGGCATCGCCGGCGGGTTCATCGGGCGCACGCCGCGCGAGCTGGCCGCGTACCAGGCGGCTCTCGAGCACGGCCGGTTGCTGCAGCGGGTCGTCGTCATGCCGGTGGATTCCGCGCTCCATGAGGTCCCCGGCGGCGACGGCGTGGGCCTCGACCTCGGGGTGCGCACCGGCTTCGGCGACGACGACCTCCGGCTGGGGCCCATGAAGATCTTCTTCGACGGGGCGCTGAGCTCCCGGACCGCGGCGATGACGGCGCCGTTCGTCGACCGCGACCACGCCGGCTACTTCCAGGACGACCCCGGGCACATGCACCGGATGGTCGTCGGGGCCCATCTCGCGGGCTGGACCGTCGCCGCGCACGCGATCGGCGACCGTGCGGTGGCCGCGGCCCTGGACGCGTTCGCCGACGCCCAGGCGCAGCTCCCCCGCCCGGAGGTCCGGCACCGGATCGAGCACGCCGCGGTGGTCTCCGACGCCGAGGTGCGGCGGTTCGCCGCGCTCGGGGTCACGCCCGTTCCGCAGGCCCGGTTCCTGCAGGAGATCGGCGAGTCGATGATCGCCGCGGTCGGGGACGGCCGTGCGGACCTGCTCTACCGGCACGCGTCGTTCGTGGCCGCCGGGCTGCGGGTGCCCGCGTCCACCGACCGGCCGTGCGTCGCCGACGGGCACCCGCTGCGCACGATGCAGGCGATGGTGCAGCGGCGGACGGCGTCGGGTCGGGTGCTCGGCCCCGAGGAGCGGGTGGACGCCGTGACCGCGCTGCGCGCGCTGACCGTCGACACCGCGTGGATCGCCGGCGACGAGGACCGCCGGGGCGCCCTGGCACCGGGGATGCTGGCCGACCTCGTGGTGCTCGGCGACGACGTGACCCGGGTCGATCAGGACCGGATCGGCGACACCGAGGTGGTGGCGACGATGCGCGGCGGGGTGTGGACGCACGGGTTCGGCTGACGCCTCGTGCGTGTGTTTCCGTGCCCAGACACGGAAACGCACGCACGTGGCGTCAGCCGACCGCGATCACCGGCACCGGAGCGGGCACCGTCACCCCCGAGCGCCGCGCCGCGAGCCGCGAGAACCCCGGGATCGCCGTGAGCACCCGCAGCACCGTCGGCGGCCCGACCACCCCGGCGGCGTTGCGCTGCGCGGCCGCCTGCTCCGTCCGCACCTGGCGCCGCTGCTCGGCCTCCACCCCCGGCCGACGGACGCTCTCCAGCCGGCCCGCCGCCTCGTCCACCGCAGCAGCCGAGGACCCCGCCCGCAACGGCCCCACCAGCTGGTTCGCCAGCTCCGCCGCATCGGCGAGCGCCAGGTTGATCCCGTTGCCCCCGACCGGCGAGACCACGTGCGCCGCATCCCCGATCAGCACCAGCCCGGGACGCGTCCAGGAGTCCACCGTCATGATCCGCACCGGCAGCAGCGTCAGGTCGGTCACCGCCGACAGCGCCGCCCGCAGCCGCGGCGCCAGCCACGGCAGCACTGCCGCCACGGCGTCGACGAGCGGCCCGACCCCGGCCTCGCGCACCGACGCGTACGACCCCGCTGGGATCGACCACCCCACCTGCCACTCACCCGCGCCCTGGTCGAGCAGCGCGATCGTCCCGCCCGGGCGCGCGAAGAGGTCGAGCCCGGAGTACGCCGGGTCGTCGTCGTGCCGCTCCACCGCGAACCACAGCAGGTCCAGGCTCGCCCCGAGCTCGGTCGCCTCGATCCCGGCCGCCGCCCGGACCTTCGAGGACCGCCCGTCGGCCCCGACGACGAGGGCCGCGTCGAGCCGGTGCGTGGTCGCCTCGACGGTGTACTCGACACCGGTCACACGCCCGTCCGCGGCCGACAGGAACGACGAGAACCGCGCCCCCAGCCGCACCTGCGCCCCGTACGCCTCGGCCCGCGCCGCCAGCCACGGCAGGAACCGGGCCTGCGGGATGAGCGCGTAGAAGGGGAACCGCCTGCTCGCGCCGCGGTAGTCGACGAGCTCGTAGGTCTTCTCCGGGGTGTGCCAGCGGAACATGTCAGAACGCCGGTGCGGCACCTCGGCCAGCAGATCCCCGGCCAGCCCGAGGTCGTCGAGGTACTCGAGCACCCCGGGCGCGAGCGTGTCACCGCGGAAACGCCGGGCGAAGTCGTGCCGCGCCTCGAGCAGGGTCACCGCCACGCCGCCCCGCGCCAGCAGGTAGGTCAGCAGCACCCCGCCGGGTCCGCCACCGACCACGACCACACGCCCGTCCACCCGGGCACGCTAACCCCGCGGAGCGTTCAGGACCGGGCCGCGTGCCGTCCTCGGACGTGGGTCGGGAGCGTGACCTCGGGCAGCCCGCGGGGGACGGGCAGGGCCTCCGGGTCCGCGGTGACCGCCCCGTCCTCGTCGTCGGGCCGCCCGCTGCGGTGGTCGCGCGGCACGAAGGTGATCAGCTCACGGCACCCGACGTCGAGCAGCTCCTCGACGAGCGCCTCGGTGCGGTCGCGCCCGACGAGCACGCGCACCGTGCTCCACCCGGGGGAGAGCGCACTGATCTCGGCCGAGCGGGTGGCCCCGACCAGCTCGGTGGTGTGCTCGACGAGCGGGGTCGGGCAGTCGTACTGCAGCAGCTCCGTCCCGCCCGCCGTGCCCGCGGCCCGCAACCGCGCGAGGAGCTGCTGCTTGACCCGCAGCGTCGGCTGGTCGTCGGGGGAGTTCCCCTCGACGACGACGAGGTGCCCGCTCCGGATCCCCGCGAGGCGGCGCATGGCGGGCAGCAGCGGGGTCATCTCGCCCCGGGGGTCGGTGACGGCGGCGACGGCGTCGGCGATGCCGAGGGCGACCGCGTGCTCCGCCGGATCGAGGGGGATGACCCGCTGGGCGGCGATCGCGGAGGTCGCGAGGTGGCGGCGGACGAGGTTGGGCAGCGGGGTCGCGACCCGGGCGCCGTTGAGGTCCCCCTCGGTGGCGAACCGGGCGTCGGAGGTGAACAGCGCCAGCTCGTGGCGTCCGACGTCGAGGTGGAGCGCCACCGGGACGGCCATCGACGCCTCGTCCACGGTGAGCGACCCGACCAGGGCGAGGTGCAGCTCGCCCTCGGCGGCGTAGATCGGGATGTCGCGTTCGGGCAGCGCGAAGACCTTCACGGGGGGAGCGACCAGGCCCGGCGCGGCGAGCTCGCCCGCGGGCGAGGTGCCGTAGCCGGTGGTGTCCAGCAATGTCCGGGCCGCGGCCGCGACCACTCCGCGTTCGGGAACAGCGATCCGCAGCGTCACGGGCCACCTTCGGGGGTCAGCAGCATAGAAGCCGAGTTCGAAAGAGTATCCCCTCGTCCCCCGATCGGGCACCCGGGGTGGCGACGCTGCCCCCCTACAGTTTGCGCAACCGCAGCAGCGCGTCCGCGAGCACCTCGTCCCGCTTGCAGCAGGCGAACCGGACCTGGGTCTCGACACCCGTCGCGGACGCGTGGAAGACCTGGTTCGGCACCGCGGCGACGCCGACCCGGGCCGGCAGCGCGCGGCAGAACGCCAGCGAGTCGGTCTCCCCGAGCGGCGCGATGTCGGCGGTGACGAAGTACGTCGCCTTCGAGTGGTAGACCTCCATGCCCAGCTCGCGCAGGCCGTCGGTGAGCAGGTCCCGCTTGACCTGCAGCTCCCGGCCCAGCGCCGCGAACCGCTCGTCGGGGAGCTCCAGGCCGACCGCCACCGCGTGCTGCAGCGGGGTGCCGGACGCGAACGAGAACCACTGCTTGACGCCGAGCACTCGCTCGATCAGGTCGGCGGGCCCCGTCGCCCATCCGATCTTCCAGCCCGTGACCGAGAACGTCTTGCCCCCTGACGACACCGTGACCGTCCGCTCGGCCATCCCCGGCAGCGTCGCGATCGGGATGTGGCGCTCGTCGTCGAACAGCAGGTGCTCGTAGACCTCGTCGGTGATCACCTGCAGGTCGTGCTCGCGGGCGACCTCGGCCACGGCCTCCAGCTCGGCCCGGGAGAGCACCGCCCCGGTCGGGTTGTGCGGCGAGTTCAGCAGGATGACCTTCGTCCGGTCGGTGACCGCCGCGCGGAGCAGGTCGGGGTCGACCCGGTAGTCCGGCGCCGAGATGCGCACCGGCACGAGGGAGGCCCCGACCAGCGAGCAGGTCGCCGCGTAGAGGTCGTAGAACGGCTCGAGCGCGATCACCTCGTCGCCCGCCCCGACGAGCGCCATCAGCGCCGACGAGAGCGCCTCCGACGCGCCCGCGCACACCACCACCTGCGACGCCGGGTCCAGCTCGATCCCGTAGAAGCGCCGCTGGTGATCGCAGATCGCCTCGCGCAGCGCGGGCACGCCGACGGCCGGCGGGTACTGGTTGAGCCCGCGGTGCATCGCGGCGACGGCGGCGTCGACGACCTCCCGCGGCCCGGGGGTGTCCGGGAAGCCCTGACCGAGGTTGATCGCGTCGTACTCGACCGCCAGGGCGGACATCTCGCTGAAGATCGTCGTCGCCATGGTGGTCCATCCTCGCCGGTGCGCCGACCGACCACCACCGCGACCTCCCGCTCGGTTCAGACGACAGCGGTCTCCCCCCAGATGTCCTCGAGGTAGCGCCCGCCCGACCGCAGACCCGCGAACCACGCCTCGGCATCGGCCTCGCTCGCGAGCGTCCGGGCCCGGAACACCGAGGCCAGCGCGGCGCGGACCCCGGGCGCCATGGTGGCGGCGTTCCCGCAGACGTAGACGACGGCGTCGTGCTGCAGCAGCTCCCAGACGGCGTCGGCCTCGGCCTCCAGCACGTGCTGCACGTAGCGGTTCGGGTAGCCCGGCACCCGCGAGCACGCGGTGAGCAGCCGGGCGACCCCCTCCTTCTCGTAGCCGGCGAGCTCGTCGGCGTAGAGCAGGTCGTCCTCCGGGTCCCGGCACCCGAGCACCAGCAGCGACTCCGCGATCGGCACCCCGCGCGCGACCAGCGCCTCGCGCTCCTGGCAGAACCCCCGGAACGGCGCCATCCCGGTGCCCGCCCCCACCATGATCATGGGCCGGTGGGGGTTCTCCGGGGGCCGGAACGCGATCGTGGGCTCGCGGACCAGCGCGAACACCGTCCCGCCCTCGGGCACCGCGGCCAGGTGGGTCGAGCAGGTGCCGTGGTAGCGGCCCTCGCCGCGGCGGGCGGGCTCGTCGAGCACCCCGACGGTCAGCGACGCGTCGGCCGACGCCGAGGGCGCCGACGAGATCGAGTAGTACCGCGGGCGCAGCGCGGGCAGCAGGTCGAGGAACTCGGCGAAGTCCAGCGTGGCGTCGGGATGGGCCTCGCAGAGCTCCAGGAACGTGCGCCGCGGCACGGCGATCCGCTCCCGGTAGCGGGCGCGGGCGTCGTCGTCGGTGCCCGCCAGCGCGGCCAGCTCGTCGCGGGCGGCACCGGCCGGCATCGACGCGGCGAGCGCGGTCAGCTGCGGGCGGGTCGCCACGTCCTGCAGCTCCACGCAGCCGCCCAGGATCGCGAGCAGCGGGTAGGGCTCGCCGGTGGGCAGGTGCGTGGGGGCGCCGCCGGTCGCACGGAGCGTCACGTACTGGCCCGCGTCGAGCCGGAAGCGCGCGATGACCCGGTTCAGCAGGGACACGTCGTTGCGCGGCAGCACGCCCAGGTGGTCGCCGGTCTGGTAGGTCGTCCCCGCGGGGAGCGCGATCTCCAGGTGGCGCACCGAACGTCCGCCCGGGGTCCCCGCCTTCGCGGTGAGCTCCCGGTTCGCGACGACGGTCGCGGGCACTGCCCGGAACGACCGCACGACGGGGCTGGCGGTGCGCATGTTCTGGACGGCCTCGATCGTGAGCCGGGGTCCGCCCGCACCGGCCGCGGCGTCCGCGGCGGACACCCCGCAGGCGGTACCCAGGTCGTCCCAGAGCCCGTCGTACCAGGACTGGAACTGGGCGTCGAAGTCGCCGCGGGCGTCGCCCTCACCCCGCGGGTGCACGCGCGTGGCCCCCGCTTCCTCGAGCCGGGCGTCGAGCATCGTCGGGATCGCCTGGTAGGTCGACGCCCAGTCCCGGTTGCCGCATCCGAACACCGTGTAGCGGACCCCGGACGCGTCCGCCTTCGGCCCCCGGATCCAGTCGCAGAACGCCACCGCGTTGTCGGTCGGCATGCCGTTGTAGGAGGCGGACACGACGACGACGGCGCCCTCGGTGGGCAGGTCCGCGCGGGACGGGGACGCCTCGCCCATCCGCACCGACCCGACGCGGTCGTCGAGCGCGGCGACCGTCGTCGCCCAGCCGCGGTCGGTCCCGTCGCGCGCGATCCGGGTGGCGATGTCCTCGGCGGACCCGAGGTTCGACCCGAACAGCACGAGCAGCGGCGTCCCGTGCCGGTTCCCGACGACGGGGGTCGGTTCCGGTTGTGAGGAAGGGTTCATCCTGACGTCCTGTGTCAGCGACGGACCATCGCTGACGGCGGGCGAGGCGCTCCTCGTCCGCCCGGCCCGCTCCTTCACCTGGATCGTCAGGCCGTCCGGCTTGAGGGTCAGGCTCTCCTTGATCTTCAGCTGGTAGTTGGCGTGGTCGATCAGCTCGAAACGCTGCAGCACCATCGCCAGCACCAGGATCGCCTCCTGCAGCGCGAACTGGCGCCCGATGCAGGCCCGGACCCCGGAACCGAAGGGCTTGTAGGCGTTGGCGGGTCGCCCCTCGCGGGCCTCGACCGCGAAGTGGTCGGGGTTGAACTCCCAGGCGTCGGCACCCCAGACGTCGGTGTTGCGGTGCAGCACGATCGAGGCCGCGACGATCGGGGTCCCGGCGCGGAACTCGTAGCCGCCGACCGTGGTGTCCTCGAGCGGCTGGCGGCTGAACGCCGGCGCGGTCGGCCACAGCCGCAGCGTCTCCTCGAGGATCTGCGTGGTGTAGGTCGGCTTCCCGATCTGCGCCGCCGTCGGCGCCACCCCCAGGTCGGTGCCCAGGACCTCGTCCACCTCGGCCTGCGCCCGCGCCACGACCTCGGGTGCCTTGAGCAGGTAGGAGATCGCGAACGAGAGCAGCCCGCTCGTCGTCTCGTGTCCGGCGACGAGGAAGGTGATGCACTGCGAGACGATGTTCTCGTCGGGCAGGACCTTCCCGTCCTTGTCCTTCCCGACGAGCATGTGGCCCAGCAGGTCCTCGCCGGGATCCCCCGAGGCGCGGCGCTCGTCCAGGATCATCTGGACGGTGTCCTGCATGTAGCGCATGTCCGCCTCGAGCTTGCGCTGCGCGCGCCGACGGATCTTCACGACGGCGGGTGGGATGCGCTGTCGCGCCTGGCTCTCGCTCAGCCCGCCCATCATCGCGGCGACGAAGGGGTGCTGGGTGTCCCGGTAGAACGAGTTGAAGCGGTACCCGAACCCGCAGAGCGCGATCGTGTCGAGGGTCAGCCGGGTCATGTCGCCGGTGACGTCGACCGCCTCGCCCGGGTTCAGCCGCTCCCACTTGAGCAGCAGCTGGTCGGCGATGTCGACCATCAACGGCACGTAGGCGCGGATCGACCGCTGCGAGAACGCGGGCAGCAGGATGTCGTGGGCGCTCTTCCACAGCGGGTCGTCGGAGTCGGCGGTGAACAGTCCCGCCGACGCCTGGGTCTTGCGCAGCTCGCGCTGCCCCGCCCCGACGTACTTGACGAACCGGGTGTCGTCGCAGAGGTCGTCGATCATGTCGAGACCGAAGGCGATGTAGCGGGGCCCGTCGGCGGCGTGCAGCACGAACATCGGGCCGTACTGCTTCGACAGCTCGAGCAGCCGCTGCATCATCCGGCCCGACGGCATGTCGAGCAGGTTCCCGATGACGGGGTACGGCTTGGGCCCGGGGATCGGACGAGCGCCCTCGGGACGGTCGGGGACGGTCACGACGGCTCCTTGGAGTGCTCGACGGCGGGAGTGGGGACCGGGCTCGCGGGCTCCGGGTCGGGGGTGTGGCGGAGCAGCAGGGCGACGCCGACGAGCAACACCCAGAGGGGCAGCACGAGCAGGGCGGCGGGGTTGTTGGTCACGCTGATCAGCAGGAACGCCCCGAGCAGCCACCCGACGACGGCCTCGGGCAGGCTCAGGACGCGGCCGTTGCGCAGCAGCGTCGTCGTCGTGAGGACGAACATCCCGGCGCCGCGGACGGCGAAGACGAACACCAGGCCGTAGCCCACGGCCGTCAGCGCGCGGGCGGTGTCCGGGTCGATGGATCCGGGGCCGCCCCGGGCGACCGAGAACGCCACCGCGCCGATGGCGGCCGTCCCGGCGAACAGCATCGTCACGAAGACCGTGCCGGCCAGCAGGTTCAGCCCGTGGGCCATGCCCGACGGCCGCGGCGTGAGCGTGTCGAGCATCGAACGGAGAGCGACCATGTGCCAGAGGAACGCGATCCCGGCGAGCGGCACGAGGTAGAGCCCGATCGCGGTGAGCAGCGTGTCGCCGCCGTGGGCGTAGAAGGCGGTGAAGGTGCCGTCCGGGTCGTCGAGGTGCGGGGACCGGCGCAGCATCACCAGCGCGGCGACGAAGAGGGCGACGAAGACGAACCCGGAGTACGCGGCGATCCGCGCCGGCCCCTTCACCGCGGGCTCCCGGGGAGGTCCTGCCGGACCTGCGGCGAGGGCTGGAGGTCCTCGAGGACCCGCAGCAGTTCGAGCGTCCCGGAGAACGGATGCTCGCGCCCGGCCTCCGTGGCGGCCGTGCCCTCGAGGCGACCGTCCCGGGACCGGACCAGATCGAGCATGACCCGCATGGCCGAGCCCACCTCTCCGCACCGTCACTCCTGTGACGTCGAGCGTGGGTGCGGGCCGGGTACCGCGTCCCCGGTCGGCCCTTCCAGTCGGGCTTCCAGTCGACCGGCGGTGACCGGCGTGCTGCGCAGCGTCGGGGGCTCGGCGCTCGCGTCCCCCCTGCCCCTTTCCGTTGATCAACAGCACACCAGGCAGCCGCGAGCGCTCCAGAACCTGCGCCCAGTGCCCCTCGTCGTCGGGACCGGCCGGGCCGCACCGGACGTCAGCGCGCGGGGACCGCCATCCGATCCCGCAGCTGCGCCCGGGAGGTGACGCCGAGCTTCGCGTAGACGTTCGACAGGTGGTACGCGACGGTGCGCGGCGACACGAAGAGCTCCCGCGCGACCTCCCGGTTCGTCAGCCCCCGCACGACGAGCGCGACCACCGCATCCTCGTGCGGGGTCAGGCCGAGGGCGTCCTCCTCCGGCGACGGCGTGAGCCCCGCGGCGTGCAGCAGCTCCTCGCACGGCGCCAGGAACGGGATCGCGCCGAGCGCGGCCAGCCGGTCGCGGGCCGAGCGCAGCAGGTCGACCCCGGTGCGCCGCTCGCCCGCGGTCACGAGGTGGCGGCCGAGCTCGGTCTCGAGCCGCGCGAGTGCCAGCGGCGCGGCCACGGCCACCCGCCCGGCCTCGAAGGCCGCCCGCGCCCCGGCCGCGTCCCCCGCGGCCTCGGCGAGCAGCCCGCGCAGGCGGGCGGCGTCGATCGAGGCGTGGCCCGGCGGCCGGTCGGCGAGCCGCACGTCCAGCGCGCCGAGCGACTCGGAGGCCGCCGCGAACCGCGCCAGCCGCAGCAGCGCCTCGACGTGCAGCACCCGCGGGGCGAGGGCGCCGACCGCGTCGGCGATGGCGAGCACGTCGGGGTGCAGCACCGGCGCGAGCGCGCGCAGCATGCCCGCCGCGTCGTCGTCCACCAGCGCCGTCAGCGCACCGGCCGCCGCCGTCACGATCGTCGAGCCCCACCAGGCGGAGTCGGCGTCCGCGATGACGGTGAGGTGCGCGCGGGCCCGGTCCTGATGGCCGCGCAGCGCGTGCATCTGGGCGGCGTACCCGCGCACCATCAGCTCCGCGAACCCCCGGCCGGCGTCCCGCGCGGAGGCGACGGCGAGCTCGACCGCCTCGAGCCCGTCCACCTCACCCGTCCGGTCCCGGACCATCGCGAGGTAGCCGGCGGCGACCGTCGCGGTCCGCACGGGCTGCCCGGCCCGCGCCAGCCGCAGCGCCTCGCCGAGGCACCGGGCCGCCTCGCCGTCGTCGTCGGCCGCGGCGGCGAGCACCCCGCGCACGACGAGGGTGTCGGCGTGCAGCGGGGTACGTGCCTCCGGTGGCCCGCCGGCGAGCTCGAGCACGGCGCGGGCGTCGTCGCCGCGACCCAGCGCGACGAGCCCGAGGATCAGGGCGAAGCCCGCGGGCTGGCGCACCAGCGGTCCGTTGTCCGGGTCGGCGAAACAGGCGCCCGCGAGCTCGACCGCCTGCGCGGGCCGGCCGTCGAGCACCGCGAGCAGGGCGAGGTCGGCGGTGGCGATCGCGCGGGGTCCCGGGTCGTTGCCCTGCGCGGCGGCGTCGAGCAGCGGTCGGGCGAGGGCCGGGCGGCCACGCAGCAGGGCGAGCCGGCCGAGGAGACCGTCGCGGACCGGCCCGGGCCGCGCGGCCGTGAGCTCGTCCTCCAGCGCCCCGGCGCGACCCGTCTCCCCCGCGGCGAGCAGCACCTCGGCGGCCCGGAACACCAGGCGGTCGTGGTCGTCGAGATCGACCGCGACGCCGGCGGCGGCGCGCAGCAGGTCGGCGACGTCGAGGGCCGTGGCGCCGGCCGGGACGTCGACGGCGAGGCGTTCCAGGTCCCCGGCCAGCTCGGCGTCGGGTCCCACGGCCGCGGCGATCCGGTGGGTGAGGGCCGCCCGGCCGGTCGCCAGCGAGGCGGCTGCCCGGTGCAGCGCGCGGCGCCGCGCCGGCGACTGGTCCCCGTAGACGGCCGCGCGCAGCAGCGGGTGGACGAACCCGATGGCCCCGACCGGCCGGTTCCCCCGCTCGGCGAGCAGGCCGACCCGGACGCCCTCGTCGAGCGCCGCCACCGGGTCGTCCACCGGGTCCGCCCCGGCCGTCCCCGCGACGGCGGCCGCGTCGGCGAGCGAGCACGCCTCGCCGAGCACCGAGGCCGCCACGACGAGGGCCTGACCCGCGGCGCTCGCGCGGGAGAGCCGGACGAGCACGACGGCGGCGAGGGAGCGGGGCGCGGGCAGCACGTCGGTGGTCGTCGCCGCGAGCGCCTCGGGATCGAGCTCCTCCAGCAGCGTCCGGGCGTGCAGCGGATGGCCGTGGGTGCGGGCCCAGAGCCGACCGGCCGCGCCGGTCGAGCCCAGGGGACGCCCGAGCGCGGCGGCCAGTTCGGAGAGCTCGGCCGGGGCGAGACCCGTCAGCGGTAGCCGGCGCGCCCCGGGCGTCGCGTCGAGCAGGCGCACCCAGCGGGGGTCGACGGCGGGCTCGCCGTCGAGCAGTCCGGGGTCGGGGGTCCGGGCCCCGAGCAGCACGACGACGTGGTCGTGGCGCAGCCGCCGCAGGACGAAGACCAGGGTGCGCACGGACAGGTCGTCGGCCCACTGGACGTCGTCGACGACGACCAGCAGCGGCTCGTCCCCGCCCACCGCGCCCAGGGCGGCGAGCAGCTCCGCGCCCACCACCATCGGGTCCGCGCCCGGCGCCCGGTCGGGTCCGGCGAGCGGGTGCTCCGCCAGCAGGTCGGCGGGCAGCGCGGCCGCGAGCTGGTCGACGATCCCGTAGGGCAGCGCCGCCTCGGCCTCGTCGCCGGTGGCGTTGATCAGGGTGGTGCCGTCCGCTCGCCCGATCGCGCTCGCGAGCAGCGCCGACTTGCCCATCCCCGCGGCACCGGCGATCCACACGATGCCCGGCTCACCCCGACGGGCGGCGGCGACGGCCTCGTCGACGGCCTCCAGCTCGGCGCGCCGGCCGACGAACGGTCGCCGCGGTGGCGCTCCCTCGTGTCCGTCCACCCCGAAAGCGGACAACGTGCCCCGGGGGCGTGTCCAGCACCACCCCGATCGGTACCCGGTCGGTCACCCGCAGGTCAGAACGGATGCCCGCAACCGGACATCACTCCCACTCGATGGTGCCCGGCGGCTTGCTGGTCACGTCGAGCACGACGCGGTTGATCTCGGCGCACTCGTTGGTGATCCGGGTGGAGATGCGCTCGAGGGTCTCGTACGGGACGCGGGTCCAGTCGGCGGTCATGGCGTCCTCGCTCGACACCGGCCGCAGCACCACCGGGTGGCCGTACGTGCGCCCGTCGCCCTGCACGCCGACCGAGCGCACGTCGGCGAGCAGCACCACCGGGCACTGCCAGATGGTGCGGTCCAGCCCGGCGGCCGAGAGCTCCTCGCGGGCGATGGCGTCGGCGCGACGCAGGGTCGCGAGCCGGTCCGCGTCGACCGCGCCGATGATGCGGATCGCGAGCCCCGGGCCCGGGAAGGGCTGCCGCGCGACGATCGTCTCGGGCAGGCCGAGCTCGGTCCCGACGGCGCGGACCTCGTCCTTGAACAGCGAGCGCAGCGGCTCGACCAGGGCGAACTGGAGGTCGTCGGGCAGCCCGCCGACGTTGTGGTGGGACTTGATGTTCGCCGCGCCGGAGCCGCCGCCGGACTCCACGACGTCGGGATAGAGCGTCCCCTGCACCAGGAAGTCGACCCCGGCGCCCTCGGCCAGATCGCGCGCCGCGCCCTCGAACGAGCGGATGAACTCCCGCCCGATGATCTTGCGCTTCTCCTCCGGGTCCACGACATCGGCCAGCTCGCGCAGGAAGACCTCCGCGGCGTCGACCGTCACGAGGTCGACCCCGGTGGCCGCGACGAAGTCCCGCTCCACCTGGCCGCGCTCCCCCTCGCGCAGCAGCCCGTGGTCGACGAACACACAGGTCAGCCGGTCCCCGATCGCCTGCTGGACGAGTGCCGCGGCGACGGCCGAGTCGACCCCGCCGGACAGCCCGCAGATCGCGCGGCCGGTGGGCCCGATCTGCGCGCGGATCGCGTCGACGGTCTCGGCGACGATGTTCGCGGGCGTCCAGTCGGCGGTGATGCCCGCGACGTCGCGCAGGAACCGCTCGAGCACCAGCTGGCCGTGCGGCGAGTGCCCGACCTCCGGGTGGTACTGCACCCCGGCCAGCCGCCGCTCGACGCACTCGAACGCGGCGACGGGGGCCCCGGGCGACGAGGCCGTCGTCGTGAACCCCTCCGGCGCGACCGTGACGCCGTCGCCGTGGCTCATCCACACCGGGTGTTCACCGGGCAGGTCGCCGTGCAGCCGGCCGGGGTCGGTGACGTGCAGGTCGGTGCGGCCGTACTCGCGGTCGCCGGTGTGCGCGACGGTGCCGCCGAGCGCCGAGGCCATGAGCTGGAACCCGTAGCAGATGCCGAACACCGGGACGCCGGCCTCGAACAGCGCGGGATCGATGCTCGGGGCGCCCTCGGCGTAGACGGACGCGGGGCCGCCGGAGAGCACGATCGCGGCCGGGTCGCGTCCGAGCATGTCGTCCACCGACATCGTGTGCGGCACGACCTCGGAGTACACGGCCGCCTCGCGGACCCGACGGGCGATGAGCTGGGCGTACTGGGCGCCGTAGTCGACGACGAGGACGGGGTGCTCGCCACTGCTGGTCACGGTCCCCATTTTGCGCTACGCGCACGTGCGTGTGTTTCCGTGCCCCAACACGGAAACACACGCACATGCGCGGAGCGCGAACGATGAGTTCCGTACGCGGCGCGGGTCCCATGACCATGAGCACCGTGACCACCGGCATCTGGCCCGCGATCCGCGTCGAGCGCGCCTCCCTCGTCGCCGACCTGTCCGATCTGACTCCCGAGCAGTGGGCGACGCACTCGCTGTGCACCGACTGGACGATCGAGGAGACGGTCGCGCACCTGTCCGCCGCCGCGAGCGTCGGACGCCTGCGCTGGTTCCGCTCGGCGATCGGGGCGCGGTTCGACTTCGCCCTGCACAACCGCCGCCGGCTCGACGAGCAGCTCGGGGCGACGCCGGCGGAGACCCTGGCGATCCTGCGTTCGAAGATCGACTCGACGGTGCGGCCGATGGGGGACGAACGCGCGTGGCTCGGCGAGGTCGTCGTGCACGGCGCGGACATCCGCCGCCCGCTGGGCCTTCCCCCGACGACGCCGCTGTCCGCCTCGACCGCCGTCGCCGAGTTCTACGCCTCCCGTGACTTCGCGGTGCCGAGCCGCACGACGGCGGCCGGGCTGCGGCTGGTCGCCGACGACGGGCCCTTCACGGCGGGTTCCGACGACGACCCGCTCGTCACCGGCCCGACCCTCGCGCTGGTCCTGGCGATGGCCGGCCGGGCGGCGTTCTGCGACGAGCTCTCCGGGCCGGGAGTGGCGACGCTGCGGGACCGGTGCTCAGCCCAGTAGGTCCCGCACCGCGGCCCGTGCCGACGCGACATCCCGCGACGACACCGCCGCCCGGGCCGCCCGCTGTGCCGTCGCCACATCCACCGACGCCACCCGCGCCGCCACCGCGGGCAGCGCCGAGGCGGCCGCCGACAACGACGTCACCCCGAGCCCGACGAGCACCACCGCCAGCGCCGGGTCCGCGGCCGCCTCGCCGCACACCCCGACCGGGGTCCCGGTGATCGCAGCCGCCCGGCACAGCTGGTCGAGCAGGCGGAGCACGGCGGGCTGCCACGGGTCGTTGAACCCCGCGAGCGGCCCGGACTGGCGGTCGGCGGCGAAGACGTACTGCGTGAGGTCGTTGGTGCCCACCGAGACGAAGTCGACCTCGGCCAGCAGCTCCGGGGCGTTCAGCACCGCCGCGGGCACCTCGATCATGACCCCCACCTGCTCCGCGCCGGCCGCCCGCGCCCGGGCCACGAAGCGCGCGGCCTCGTCGGCCGTCGAGATCATCGGGGCCATCACCTTGAGCTCGACGCCCGCGTCCGCGGCGCCCCCGACGACGGCGGCGAGCTGCCGGTCGAGCACCCCGGCCCGGTCGGCGGACCCGATGGTCGAGCTCCGCTCCGCCGCGTCTCCGGCGGCCTCGTCGAACAGCCGCTGCCCGCGCACCCCGAGCGCGGGGTTCACCTCGGGCGCGACGGCGAGGAACGGCACCGGCTTGTCGGCCCCGGCGTCGAGCGTCCGCACCGTGACCGGCGTCCCGCGCAGCGGCGCCATCGTGGCGGCGTAGCCGGCGCGCTGGTCGGCCTCGGTGGGCTCGGTCGCCGCGGACAGGAAGGTCAGCTCGGTCCGCAGCAGGCCGACGCCCTCGGCGCCCACCTCGGCGGCACGCCGGGCGTCCTTCGCGTCCGCGATGTTGGCGACGATCGCGATGCGGCGCCCGTCGCGCGTCGTCACCGGGCCCTCGACGACGGACGGCCCGGCCGCCGCCGTGTCCGCGCCGACCGCGGTCCCGGCCGGCACCTCGACGACCTCGCCCGCGACCCCGTCGACCCGCACCAGGACCCCCTCGGCGAGGGTCTCGGCGCCGGGACACCCGACGACGGCGGGGACTCCCAGCGAGCGGGCGAGGATCGCGGTGTGGCTGGTCGGGCCGCCCTCGACGGTGACCAGCGCGAGGGCCTTCGTCGGGTCGAGCGTGGCGGTGTCGGCCGGGGCGAGATCACGGGCGACGAGGACCGACGGCCGGTCCAGCGCCGGGACGCCCGGAGCGGGCACGCCGAGCAGCTCGGCGACGATCCGGTCGCGGATGTCGGCGACATCGCCCGCGCGCTCGGCCAGGTAGCCCCCGGCCGCCTGCAGCGCGGCGACGAACCGAGCCGCCGACTCGTGCACCGCGCGCGGGGCGGGGGTGCCGTGGTCCCGCACGAGCTCCGCGGCGGACTCCAGCAGCGCCGGGTCCTCGGCCATCATCGCGGTCGCGTAGAGGACGTCGGAGACCTCCTTGGCCAGGCCCGGGGTGCCCGCGGTGTCCATCATCCGGGTCGACACGGCGGCGCCCGCCGGGGCGATGCGCGCCGCCTCGGTCTCCCGACGGTCCTCGGGGACCGACGGGCCCGCGGGCGGCTCTCCCAACGGCTCGGGCACCCGCACGACCGGCCCCACGGCCGCGCCGGCGCTCGCCGGGGTACCGGGCAGCACGACCCGCGTCTCGGTGCTCGTCATGGAACCGCTCCCGTCCTCCGGTGTCAGCGAGGAGAACGTACGACGGCAACCCGTTGACAGTCCACAGGTAATCCCACAAACTTCCAACCAGAACAACACAGGTCGAGCGCAGAACGGAGGTGATCGGGCATGTACGCCGCAGAGCGCCACCAGGTCCTGGTCCGCCGGGCGCGGGAGCTCGGACGCCTGGAGGTCACGCAGGTCGCCGCCGAGCTCGGCGTCACCACCGAGACCATCCGGCGCGACCTCACCGCCCTCGAGCGCCAGGGCCTGCTGCACCGGGTGCACGGTGGCGCCATCGCGACCGACCGCCTCGAGATCGAGCCCGCCGTCGGCGTCCGCGAGATCACGCACCCGGACGAGAAGGACCGCATCGCCAAGGCTGCGGTGTCCGAGCTCGGCTCCGCCACGACGATCCTGCTCGACGCGGGCACGACGACGTCGCGGGTCGCGACGCTGCTGCCCGACGACGTCGAGCTCACCGTCGTCACCAACTCGCTGCCGATCGCGACGGCGCTGCTCTCCCGTTCGCGGGTCACGGTGCACCTGATCGGCGGCCGGGTCCGCGGCGCGACGATGTCGGCGGTCGACCGCTGGGCGCTGAAGACCCTCGAGAGCGTCAACTGCGACGTGGCGGTGCTGGGCACCAACGGCTTCTCCGTGGCGCGCGGGCTGACGACGCCGGACGTCGCCGAGTCCGCCGTCAAGGGCGCCATGGTCGCCGCCGCCGCGCGGCGCATCGTCGTCGCCGACTCCAGCAAGTACGGCACGGACGCGTTCTCCCGCTTCGCCACCCTCGCCGACGTCGAGACCCTCGTGACCGACGGCGCCCTGCTCGAGACGCACCCGGAGGCCGCGGACGAGCTGCGCGCCGCCGGACCGGAACTGGTGATCGCCTGATGAGCGGCATGATCGTCACGGTCACCCCGAACCCCAGCCTCGACCGCACCGTGGAGATCCCCGAGCTGGTCCCCGGCGCCGTCCTGCGGGCCACCGCGCACCGCGTGGACCCGGGCGGCAAGGGCGTCAACGTCTCGCGCGTCCTCGCCCGGTTCGGCCGCCCGACCCTGGCGATCATGCCCGGAGGCGCGGGCGAACTGGCCACCCTGCTCCGGCGCGCCGGGGTCCAGCCGGTGTCGACCCCGGCCGACGGCACCACCCGGGTCAACACCGCGCTCGTCGAGCCCGGCGGGGTCACGACGAAGGTCAACGAGCCCGGCGTGGCGCTGACCGCGGCGCAGGTCGACACCCTCGTCGACACCGTCCGGGTCCACGCCGCGCCGGCCGACTGGGTCGTGACGGCGGGCAGCGTCCCGCTCGGCGCCCCCGCCGACCTGCACGGCCGCATCGTCACCGCCGCGCGGACCGCGGGCGCCCGGGTCGCGGTCGACACGTCCGGGGACGCCCTGCGCGCCGCCGTCGCGGCCGGCCCGGACCTGGTCAAGCCGAACGTCGCCGAGCTCGCCGAGCTGGTCGGCCACCCGCTCCCCCGCCTCGCCGACGTCCTCGGCGCGGCCCGGGAGCTGGTCGCGGGCGGGATCGGCACCGTGCTGGTGAGCATGGGCGCGTCCGGCGCGCTCGTCGTGGACGCCGACGACGCGTGGCACACCGGCAGCGCGACCGCACCGCCGGTCCGCAGCACCGTCGGCGCGGGCGACTCCGCCCTCGCCGGCTACCTGATCGCGATGACCGAGGCCGGCGACGTCAAGCCGGCCGACGCCCTCGTCCACGCGGTGGCCTGCGGCGCCGCCGCCGTCGGCCTGCCCGGCACCGCGGTGCCCGGGCCCACCGACGTCGACCCCACCCACGTCCGTCCGGCCTCCGCCCCGGACTCCACCCTCGACCTCACCGGAGAGGCAGCATGAGCGCACTGATCACGGAAGACCTCGTCGACCTGGAGCTGCCCGCCGGTGGCCGGCGCGAGGTCGTGCGATCACTCGCCGAGCGGCTGGTGCAGGCCGGGCGCGTCACCGACCTGGAGCAGTTCCTCGCCGACGTCGAGGCCCGCGAGGCGCAGATGCCGACGGGGCTCGACGGCGGCATCGGCATCCCGCACTGCCGCTCCGCCGCCGTCACCGAACCGACCCTGGGCTTCGGCCGCAGCAGCGGTGGCGTCGACTTCGGCGCGGACGACGGGAACCCGGCCGACCTGGTCTTCCTCATCGCGGCTCCGTCCGGCGGCGGCGACGACCACATGACCGTGCTGGCCGCGCTCGCCCGCCGCCTGGTCCGGAAGTCCTTCACCGGCGAGCTCCGTTCCACGACCGACCCGGCCGCCGCCGCCGACTTCATCGCGAAGGAGGTCTCGGCATGAGGATCGTCGCCGTGACCGCGTGCCCCACGGGCATCGCCCACACCTACATGGCCGCCGAGGCCCTCGAGGCCGCCGCCGAGGAGGCCGGGCACACCATCACCGTCGAGACCCAGGGCTCGGCCGGCTCGACCCCGCTGACCGCCGAACAGCTCGCCGAGGCCGACGTCGCGATCTTCGCGGCCGACGTCGAGGTCCGCGACAAGGAGCGGTTCGCCCACCTGCCGCAGGTCTCGGTCGGCGTCAAGAAGGCCATCAGCGGCGGGGACCTGCTCGTCGCGCAGGCCGAGGAGGCGGCGACGAACCACGTGCCCGCATCCGTCGATGCGCCGGCCGCGGTCCCGGCCGGGGCGAAGGCCCCCGCCGGCCCCGGTGCCGCGTCGAAGGTCCGCGCCTGGCTGATGACCGGCGTCAGCCACGTCATCCCGTTCGTCGCCGCGGGCGGGCTGCTCATGGCCATCGGCTTCGCGCTGGCCGGCTACCAGATCAACCTGCCCGACGACACGCCGCTCTACGAGACGCTGCTGTCCAACGGCTTCGACGCCGGCTCGGTCACCGCCTGGGGCGCCCTGGCGTTCGGCATCGGCTCGGCGGCGTTCAACTTCCTCGTCCCGGTGCTCGCCGGCTACATCGCCTACGCGATGGCGGACCGGCCGGCGCTGGTGCCCGGCTTCGTCGGCGGCGCGATCGCGGTGACCACGCACGCCGGGTTCCTCGGCGGCCTCGTCGCGGGCTTCGTCGCCGGCGGGCTGGTCATGTGGATCAAGACGTGGCGGGTGCCCCGGGCGCTCGCCGGGATCATGCCGGTGCTCGTCATCCCGCTGCTCTCGACGGCCGCCGTCGGGCTGCTGATGTACGTGATCGTCGGCCGGCCGATCGCCGCGATCACCGAGGGCCTGACGGGGTGGCTGAACGGCCTCTCCGGCACCAACGCCGTGCTCCTCGGCCTGCTGCTCGGCCTGATGATGTGCTTCGACATGGGCGGCCCCGTGAACAAGGCGGCCTACACGTTCGCGGTCGCGGGCCTCTCGACCGGCTCGGGCGGCGCGCTGACGATCATGGCCGCCGTGATGGCCGCCGGCATGGTGCCGCCGCTGGCGATGGCGCTGGCCACCGTCGTGCGGAAGTCGCTGTTCTCCGAGGTCGAGCGGGAGAACGGCCGCGCCGCGTGGCTGCTCGGCGCGTCATTCATCTCCGAGGGCGCCATCCCGTTCGCCGCCGCCGACCCGATCCGCGTCATCCCCTCGATCATGGTCGGGGGCGCGGTCACCGGGGCGCTGTCGATGACCTTCGCCGCGACCCTGCGCGCCCCGCACGGCGGCATCTTCGTGGTGCCGCTGATGGGCGACCCGCTGGGCTTCCTGGTGGCGGTCGTCGCCGGGACGCTCGTGGCGACGGCGCTGGTCGTCGCGCTCAAGACCTTCGCCCGCCGTCGTCCGGCCGCTGCGGTCGACACGGGGGACACCACCACCTCGTCCGTCCGCGAGACCGCCGGAGCGACCGCATGAGCACCACGCACAGCCCTCAGGAAGGCACCATGATCGAGCGCACCGTCGTCGTCGCGACCCAGATCGGGCTGCACGCCCGGCCCGCCGCGGTGTTCTGCAAGGCCGCCGCGGCCCAGCCGGCCACCGTCACGCTGGCCACCGCGGAGGGCGACTCCGCCGACGCCCGCAGCATGCTCTCGGTGCTCGGGCTCGGCGTGCGGGGCGGTCAGCAGGTCACGCTCTCCGCCGACCCGGAGGCCACCGGCGCCCAGGCCTCGGTCGACGCCCTGGCCGAGCTGCTGGCGTCCGATCTGGACGCCTAGACCCCGGTTCTGAGCGAGGGGCCCCTTCGGTCGAATAGATCGAGCGAAGGGGCCCTTCGCTCATGTCCGGGCCGGGCGGCGGCGTTCCGGCGAAGGGCGCCCCTGGCCCATCTACTCGAGCGAAGGTGCCCTTCGCTCAGAACGGCGGCGGGGCGGCGGGGCGGCGGCCGGAACGACGGGAGGCCGGAATGGTCAGCGGCGGACCGACAGCCCGACCCGCTGGAACTCCTTGAGGTCGGAGTAGCCGGTCTTCGCCATCGCCCGGCGCAGCGCCCCGAACAGGTTCACGGTGCCGTCCGCGCGGGGCGCCGGGCCGCGCAGCACCGCCGCGAGGTCCGTCCCGTGCTGCGGAACCGGCACGACGGCGGAGCGGGGCAGGTTGGGGTGCGCGGCGGCGGAGGTCCAGTACCAGCCGCCGCCGGGGGCCTCGTCGGCGCCGGCGAGCTGCTCGCCGAGCATCACCGCGTCCGCGCCGCAGGCGATCGCCTTGGCCATGTCGCCCGAGGTCGCCATCCCGCCGTCGGCGATGACGTGGACGTAGCGCCCGCCGGTCTCGTCGAGGTAGTCCCGCCGGGCGGCCGCCGCGTCGACGAGCGCCGTCGCCATCGGCACCCCGATCCCCAGCACCGCGTCGGTGGAGGTCGAGGCCGCCTGCCCGTAGCCGACGATCACCCCGGCCGCGCCCGTGCGCATGAGGTGCATGGCCGTGCGGTAGTCCCCGACCCCGCCCGCGACGACGGGGACGTCGAGCGACTCGATGAAGTCCTCGAGGTCGAGCGGCTCCTCGCCCTCGTCGTCGCCGACGTGCTCGGCCGAGATGATCGTCCCCTGCACGACGAGGATCTCGACGCCGGCCGACAGCAGCGTCGGGGTGAACTCCCGCGCGTGCTGCGGGCTGACCCGCGCCGCCAGCGTCACCCCCGCGCCGCGCACCCGCTCGAGCGCCTCGGTGAGCAGGTCGGTCCGGACCGGGGAGGCGTGGAGGCGCTGCAGGTCGCCGAGCGCGCCCGCCGGGTCCTCCGCCGCCCGCTGGGCGACCTCGGCCAGGGCCTTCTCCGGCTCCGCGTGCCGCGCCCAGAGGCCCTCGGCGTTGAGCACGCCGAGACCCCCGAGCTCGCCCACCCGCACCGCCGTGGACGGCGAGACGACCGCGTCGGTCGGGTGGGTCAGCAGCGGCAGGTCGAAGCGGTAGGCGTCGAGCTGCCAGGCCGTCGAGACCGCCGACGACGACCGCGTGCGTCGCGACGGGACGATGTCGAGATCGTCGAAGGTGTAGCTGCGGTGGGCGCTGCGGCCCCGGCCGATCTCGACCTGCTCGCGCATGGTGCCCTTTCCGGCTCCGGTCAGCGCCCGCCGTAGTTCGGGGCGACCGCCGTCATCGTCACGTGGTGGGGGTGGCTCTCGGCGAGGCCCGCCGCGGTGATCCGCACCATGTGCGCGGACTGCAGCTCGGCCGTCGACCGGGAACCGGTGTACCCCATGGCCGCCCGCAGGCCGCCGACCAGCTGGTGGGTGACCTGCGCGAGCGGGCCCCGGAAGGGTACGCGTCCCTCGACGCCCTCGGGGACGAGCTTGTCGTCGGAGAGCACGTCGTCCTGGAAATAGCGGTCCTTGGAGTACGAGCCCTGCTGCCCGCGCGTCTGCATGGCGCCCAGCGAGCCCATCCCCCGGTAGGTCTTGAACTGCTTGCCGTCGACGAGCACCAGCTCGCCCGGCGTCTCGGCGGTGCCCGCGAGCAGCGACCCCAGCATGACCGTCGACGCGCCCGCCGCGATCGCCTTCGCGATGTCGCCGGACGACTGCAGGCCGCCGTCGCCGATCACCGGGACCCCCGCGGGGGCCGCGGCGGAGACGGCCTCGGCGATCGCGGTGATCTGGGGGACGCCGACCCCGGCGATGATCCGCGTGGTGCAGATCGAGCCGGGCCCGACGCCGACCTTGATCCCGTCGGCGCCCGCGTCGACGAGGGCCTGGGCCCCCGCCCGCGTGGCGACGTTGCCCCCGACGACGTCGACCCGCTCGCCCAGCTCCTGCTTGAGCTTGGCGACCATCGCGGTCACCGCGCGGGAGTGGCCGTGCGCGGTGTCGACGACGAGCACGTCCACCCCGGCGTCGACGAGCGACATCGCCCGGGTCCAGGCGTCGTCGCCGACGCCGACCGCGGCGCCGCAGAGCAGCCGGCCGTCCGGGTCCTTGGTCGCCATCGGGTACTGCTCGGTCTTGACGAAGTCCTTGACCGTGATGAGCCCGCGCAGCACGCCGGCGCCGTCCACGAGGGGGAGCTTCTCGACCTTGCGGCGGCGCAGCAGTCCCAGCGCCGCCTCCGCGGTGACGCCGACCTGCGCGGTGACCAGGTCCGAGGAGGTCATCACCTCGCGCACCTTGCGGCTGTGGTCGACCTCGAACCGCATGTCGCGATTCGTGATGATGCCCACCAAACGGCCCTCGGTGTCGGTGACCGGGAGCCCCGAGATGCGGAAGCGGGCGCAGAGGGCGTCGACGTCGGCGAGGGTGTCGTCGGGCGAGCACGTCACCGGATCGGTGACCATGCCGGCCTCGGACCGCTTGACGACCTCCGCCTGCGCCGCCTGCTGCTCCGCGGGGAGGTTGCGGTGCAGCACTCCCATGCCGCCGTGGCGGGCCATCGCGATGGCCATCCGGGCCTCGGTGACGGTGTCCATCGCCGAGCTGACCAGCGGAATCCGCAACGAGACGTTCTTCGACAGACGGGCCGACGTGTCGGCCTCGGACGGCACGACATCCGATTCGGCGGGCAACAGCAGGACGTCGTCGAACGTCAGGCCGAGCAGCCCGAACTTCTCCGGTACGCCGGGGTCCGTCAGCACCATGCCCCGATGCTAGCCGTGCCGACGGGGTGATCCCCGTCGCAGCCGGACCGGCGGTGTCGATCTCCGCAAGTCGGAGTACTCGGGCACCCGCCGGGTCGGGGGTCCGCAACCGGTAGGTTCGGGGGCGTGCCGTACGAAGCCCTGCCGCCGGACCCGTTCGCGGGTGACCCGTCGGACCCCTCCCGGATGCTCGATGCGCTGCACGACGTCGCGGCACCGGAGGATCTGCCGCTCGACGACGAGGAGCGCGACGAGGTCGTCGCCGACCTCGGAGATCTCGCGGTGTTCCAGGCCCTGCTCGCCCCGCGGGGCATCCGGGGCGTCGTCGTGGACTGCGAGGACTGTGAGGAGCAGCACTTCCACGACTGGGACCTGCTCCGCGCGAGCCTGCAGCAGCTGCTCGAGGAGGGCCAGATGCGCCCGCACGAGCCCCCGTTCGACCCGGACCCGGCCTCCTACGTGACGTGGGAGTACTGCCGCGGCTTCGCGGACGCCACGCTCGCCGAGCAGTAACCCCGCTCGGACAGCCCACACGAACGACGACGGGCCCGGCTCCCCCGGAGGGGGAACCGGGCCCGTCGTTCGTGGTGCCTAGTTCGAGGGTGACGGCGGCGGCGGCACCGTCGTCGTGGTGGTCGTCGACGCGTCCGGGGCGCTCTTCGGGCTCGGCCCGTCGGGCTCGGTGCCCTTCGTCGTCGTGTCGCCCGTCGTCGGGCTCGACTTGTCGGAACTCGAGCCCGACTCGGCCGGCGCCTGCGGCTTCGGCTTCGACGGCCGGCCCGACTCGCCGCTGCCGCTCGACTGCGACGAGCTCTGGCTCCCGCTCGGGGTCGTCGAGGACGACGACGGGTCGGACGGGGCCTGCGGCTCGAGCGACTTGAGGGCCTCCTGGCGCCGCTGCTGCAGCGCGGGCTGGTCCTCGGGCTGGGCGGCCTGTATCTGGCCCGCCGCGCTCTGGAGCAGCGACTGCGCCTGCGCGGGGTTGCCGTCGCGGATGGCGGTGTTGGCCTGATCGATCGTCGTGCGGGCCTCCTGGGCCTTCGCGACGTTGTCCGCGTGCTCCGAGAAGAGCACCTTCGTCAGCCCGAACATCGCGTCGCCCGGCTGCGCGGAGTGCACCGCCACCGTGAGGCCCGAGAGCGCCACGGCGATCGCGGCGGCGGCCACCGCGAACGGCATCCGCCTGCGGGCGCGACTGGCCCGGCGATCTCGCGCGGCGTGCCCGGCCTCGACCGCCTCGGACGCCTCGTCGAGGCCCACCAGCTCCGGCATGGGATCGGCCTCGATGTCGGCCTTCCACGCGGCGAGGATGGCGGCCAGGTGGTCGTCGTCCTGCCCCGGACGCCCGAAGACGTCTCCGCTCGCACCGACACCGCCGGAGACCGCCCCGCCGGCGATGGCATCGAGCAGGGCGTCGTCGGCGCGCACCGCGGCGAGGTCCACCGGGCCGTCGACGAGATCGTCACCAGCACCGAAAGCGCGGTGACCACCCACCTAACTCACCTCTTCCGAGATCGCGGACACGGCGGTCCGCAGCTTCGACAGTGCGCGGTGCTGTGCCACCCGTACCGCTCCGGGTGTGGATTCGACCGCTTCCGCGGTCTCCTCCGCCGAGAGCCCAACGACGACACGCAGCACCAGGATTTCCCGCTGTTTGGGTGGCAGCGTGTCGAGCAGTTGACCCATCTGGACGGACAACGCACCGTTCATCGCGCGCTGCTCCGGCCCGTCGTGCGGGTCGAGCTCCTCGGGCAGCTCGGAGACGGGTTCGGAACGATTCCGCGCCACCGAGCGATGGGCGTCGACCACCTTGTGCGCCGCGATCCCGTAGACGAAGGCGAGGAACGGACGGCCCTGATCGCGGTAGCCGGGCAGTGCGGTCAGCACGGCGAGGCACACCTCCTGGGCCACGTCGTCGGCCGAGACCGACGACCGTTCCTGCCGGCCGATCCTCGCGCGGCAGTAGCGCACGACGAGCGGACGGATGATCGCGAGGACACGATTGAGAGACGAGCGGTCGCCGTCGTTGGCGGCGGCCACCAGCCTCTCGAGGTCGTTCCCTGACTCGGTCATCGCTCCCCGTGGCCCCGGCGTTACGCGCGGAGGTGTGACGCGTAGGTCCACCTCTGGTCGTGGCGCCACCGCGGACGGTGGCCCGGAGGGGTCACCGTACCGCTCAGGCGGATGGCTCGCGCCCTGTCCGCCAGATGGGTTCGCTCGATCCGGCACACGCCAGCGGTCCGCGGCCCGGTGGACGGCACGCGGTGTTCCGATCGCCGGAGTGGGCAGATCGTCCGGGGGAGGGTTGTCCCCCGGACGGGCACGGGTGGGGTCGTGGACCCCGTACGGCGGGGTCGCCCCGGCGGTGGACGGCCGCGAGACGCGGAGCGGCTGCACACGCACCGGACGAGGCCGGGCGGTCAGGAGACCAGACCGCGGCGGAAGCCGTGAGCCACGGCCTGCGCCCGGTCGCGCACACCCAGCTTGCGGAACAGCCGCCGGGCGTGGGTCTTGACGGTGTCCTCCGACAGGTAGAGCTCCCGGCCGATCTGGCCGTTGCTCTTGCCCTGCGCCATGCCCCGGAGCACCTGCAGCTCACGCTCGGTGAGCTGGACACCCGAGTCGGAGGGCGTGCGCGGCGCGGGCACGGACGTGCTGGCGAGGGTGTGGGCGAGCGCGGCCACCAGCTCGGGCCGGGACGCGTCCCAGCGCAGGTAGCCCCGGGCCCCGCCGGCGATCGCGGCCGCGATGCTGCCGGAGTCGTCGGGCGCGCCGAAGACGATGACGTTGGCCTGCGGGTGCGCGGCGACGAGCCGGCGGGTCGCCTCGACCCCGGTCGGCACGGCGCGCTGGGTCCCCACGAGGACGACGTCGACGCTCTGGCGGGAGAAACGGGTGAGCAGTTCGTCGCCGTGGGCGACGCAGTCGATGCGGTGGACTCCCGGGACGGCCGACATCACGCGGGTCAGTCCCTCACGCACACTGCGGCGGTCGTCGCAGATCAGGACCGTCGTCACGGAAGCTCCTCCCTGCAGCGTTCCTGCAGACGGTTGGCGGGCACTACTGGACATCGGCGCGACTCCCGGAGACCTTGAGTCCGATCCGTGGTTTTCCCGTGCCGGATCCGCGACTCGCGCCATGCCTGCTCCCTCGTCCCGTGTCCCGGGGCGACCACCCGGCGGTCTCGCTGCGACGGTCACGACCGGTCCCCCTTCCTCGACAACGGCTCCGGGGCCGACCGGTCACGCCCGACCCAACACCTGAGAACCCTTTTTCCGCCACCCACACGGAGCACCGGCCACGCAGTGCTTCGGGCATGATCACGGATGGTGGTCGTTTCGGCAAGTCCCGTCACCGTCCGAAATCGGTGTTCCCCTGTGAGTACCGATGATGTCCCGCGTCCGGACGACCGACCGGTCAGCTCCCCCACCCAGGGGGACGGCTCACATCCATACGTCTTGTACCGCCGACCACGCCGGTCATAGGGTCGGCTCACGGTCGCCCTCCGCGCGGCCGCGGGCACGGACGGTGATTGACGCCGACGGGCCCGAGTACGTGGTGGGAATCGCGTCGGGGATCCACGATGGCGGTCCCCGCGGCCCACCACCGTCAGGACGAGGAGGTGGTCGAGATGGCCGACGTCCGTCGACTCCCCGGCCCCAACGCCGATGTCTGGGACTGGCAGCTCCACGCGGCGTGCCGCGGTATGGACAGCGCGTTCTTCTTCCACCCCGACGGCGAGCGGGGCCCGGCCCGGGCCAGCCGTGAGCGCCGAGCGAAGGCAGTCTGCGAGAGCTGCCCCGTCATGGAGCCGTGCCGCAGGCACGCTCTCGCGGCCGGCGAGCCCTACGGCATCTGGGGCGGGCTCTCGGAGTCGGAGCGCACCGGCTCCCGGTCCCGGCACCGCGGGATCGTCGTGGGCTGAGGACCGCGACGACACAGCGAAAGGGCCCGGCCGGGGAACCGGCCGGGCCCTTCGTGTGCGTCGAGCAGGGATCAGTGCCCGTGGCCGTGCCCGTGACCGTGGCCACCGGCAGCCGCGGCGGGCTCCTCCTCCTCGGGCTTGTCCACGACCGCGCTCTCGGTGGTGAGCACCATGCGCGCGATCGAGACCGCGTTCTCCAGCGCCGAGCGCGTGACCTTCACCGGGTCGATGATCCCGGCGGCCATGAGGTCGCCGTACTTCTCGCTCGCGGCGTCGTAGCCGACACCCCAGCCGCCGTCGGCGACCTTGGCGGCCACGACGGAGCCCTCGAGCCCGGCGTTCGTGGCGATGGCCTTGAGCGGCGCGGAGAGCGCCCGGCGGACCAGCGCGACGCCGGTGGCCTCGTCGCCGGTGCGGCCGAGGCCGTCGGCGAGCTCGGCCGAGGCGTGCAGCAGCGCCGCACCCCCGCCCGGCACGATGCCCTCCTCGACCGCGGCCCGGGTGGCGGCGACCGCGTCCTCGATGCGGTGCTTGCGCTCCTTGAGCTCGGTCTCGGTGGCCGCGCCGACCTGGACCACGGCGACGCCGCCGGAGAGCTTCGCGAGGCGCTCGGAGAGCTTCTCCTTGTCCCAGTCGGAGTCGGAGTCGGCGATCTCGCGGCGGATCTGGGTGACGCGGCCCTCGACGGCCGCCTTGTCCCCGCCGCCCTCGACCAGCGTGGTCGCGTCCTTGGTGACCACCGCGCGCCGGACGGTGCCCAGCACGTCGAGACCCGCCTCGGAGAGCTTGAGCCCGACCTCGGGGTTGATCACCGTGGCGCCGGTGGCCGCGGCGAGGTCGTCGAGGAACGCCTTGCGCCGGTCACCGAAGAACGGCGCCTTGACCGCGCAGATCTTCAGCGTCTTGCGGATGGCGTTGACGACGACCGTGGAGAGCGCCTCGCCCTCGAGGTCCTCGGCGATGACCAGCAGCGGCTTGCCGGACTCCACGACCTTCTCCAGCAGCGGCAGGAAGTCCTGGATCGAGCTGATCTTGTCGCGGTGCAGCAGGACGTGCGCGTCCTCGAGCACCGCCTCCATCGACTCGTTGTCGGTGGCGAAGTAGGGCGAGAGGTAGCCCTTGTCGAACTGGAGGCCCTCGGTGATCTCCAGCTCGGTGGCGAGCGTCGAGGACTCCTCGACGGTGATGACGCCGTCCTCGCCGACCTTCTCCATCGCCTCGCCGATGAGGTCGCCGATGGTCTGGTCCCGCGAGGCGACGGCGCCGACCGAGGCGATGCCCTTCTTGCCGTCGACCGGGGTGGCGTGCTCGCGGAGCACCGCGGTGATCTTCTCGGCCGCGGCGGCCATGCCGGCGCCGAGGGCGGTCGGGTTCGCACCGGCGGCGAGGTTGCGCAGCCCCTCGGAGACGAGGGCCTGGGCGAGCACGGTCGCCGTCGTGGTGCCGTCACCGGCGACGTCGTTGGTCTTGGTGGCGGCGGTCTTCGCCAGCTGCACGCCGAGGTTCTCGAAGGGGTCCTCGAGGTCGATCTCGCGGGCGATGGTGACGCCGTCGTTGGTGATCGTGGGACCACCGAAGCTCTTGCTGAGCACGACGTGACGCCCGCGCGGGCCGAGGGTCACCTTGACCGCCGCGGCCAGCTGGTCCACCCCGCGCTCGAGCGCGCGGCGGGCCGTCTCGTCGAACGTGATCTGCTTGGGCACTGCCCGTCCTTTCGTGGGTGACGGCCTGCGGAAACACCACCGCCCCGGTGTCCCCCGGCGATGCGGGGGTCACCGGGGCGGTGGGGTGCTTCGAGCGGTCCGCTAGTTGACGACCGCCAGGACGTCACGCGACGACAGGACCAGGTAGTCCTCGCCGTTGTACTTGATCTCGGTGCCGCCGTACTTCGAGAAGATGACGACATCGCCGACGGAGACGTCGACGGGGATGCGGTTCCCCTTGTCGTCGACCCGGCCGGGGCCCACCGCGAGGACCTTGCCCTCCTGCGGCTTCTCCTTGGCGGTGTCGGGGATGACGATGCCGGACGCGGTCGTGGTCTCGGCCTCAGAGGCCTGCACCACGAGCTTGTCCTCGAGCGGCTTGATGTTCACGCTCGCCACGGGATGACCTCCACGATCTGGGGTCCAGCTGGTTCTGGTTTGGATGACGGGCCCCGGAGCCGACCCGCCGTCGCGGGTGCCGAGCCGGCTCCGATGCCGTTCGATTGGCACTCTAGCGCTGCGAGTGCCAATCCATCAACGACGGGGGCGTGCGGCGCGGCGCATGGTGTGCGCGTCCGCCCCGCTCGCGTAGTACCGCGGCCGGGTGCCCACCACCTCGAAGCCCTCGGAGCGGTAGAGCGCGAGCGCGGGCACGTTGTCGGTGCGCACCTCGAGGAAGGTGACCGCGCCGATCGCGTCGGCCCGGTCGAGCAGGCCGAGCAACAGCCGGCGGCCGACCCCGTGGCCCTGCACCGACGGCTCGACCCCGATCGTGTGCACCTCGGCCTCCGCCGGCTCGCGGGAGAACGCCGGGGCGGGCAGCAGGGCGATCCCGGCGTACCCGACGAGGTCCTCGGCCCGGCGGGCGGCGAGGTACGGGTAGCCGGCGTGCAGCTCGGCGCGGAAGGCCGCGGCGTTCCACGGGTCGTCCCCGGGGAACAGCGCGGCCTCGAGACGGGCGCAGGCCAGGGCGTCGTCGAGTGTCAGGTCGTCGACGACGATGGCGTCGCCCGCCGCGTCGGGCCCGGACTCCACGGGATCCTCAGGCGCGTCGCCGCGGCCGCCGCAGCCGCGGGCGCCGCGACGTCGACCCGACGTCCTGGGGTCGCAGCCGGCGCAGCACCTGGCTGCGGTGGGTGCAGCGGCGCAGCAGCTCGAGCAGTGCCGCGTCGAACTCGGAGGGCTGCTCGAGCATCGCCATGTGCCCGGCGCCCTCCAGCCGAAGCAGCTCCGCGCGCGGCAGTTCCGCCGCGATCACCTCGGAGTGCGAGTACGGGATCATCACGTCCTTCGTGCCCGCCGCGACCAGCACCTCGCACTGCGAGAGGCCGCGCAGCGCGGCCTTCCGGTCGTGGGTGGAGAGGGTGTTCGCGAAGGACGTGATGGCGTCGAGCGGGGTCTCGGCGATCACCCGGGCCACGAGGTCGGCGATCGCGGGGTCGGTGTTGCGGTCCCCGAACGAGAAGCGCGCGATGGCCGCCCACATCGCGTTGCCGCCGAGCCGGCGGACGCGGTCCACGGTCTGCGGGCGCCAGTGCGCGAGCCGGCCGACGACGTTGACCGCCGGGTTGCGGTGGGAGAGCACGGCGCGCTGCAGGCCGACGGTGCCGACGTCGCCGGCCGAGGTGCTGACCAGCGCGACCCCGAGCACCCGGTCCCGGAACAGCGCCGGGTGCCGCTCGGCCAGGGCCATGATCGTCATGCCGCCCATGGAGTGGCCGACGAGCACGAGCGGCCCGTCCGGGGCCACGGTCCGCACGACGGTGTCGAGGTCGGCGCCGAGCTGCGCGATCGTGCACGACCGCGCCGGGCACTGGCCCGAGCGCCCGTGCCGGCGCTGGTCGTAGACGACGACCCGCACGGCCGGGTCGGTGAGCTCGGCGAGCATGCGGCGCTGGAAGTGCCAGCAGCGGCGGTCCTGGCAGAAGCCGTGCACGAGGACCACGGTGAGCTCGGGCTCCACGCCCGGGGTCACCGGTTCGATCTCCTCGACGGCGAGCCGGGTGCCGTCGTCGGCCGCCACGGACGACTCGCGACCCCTCGGCAGCAGGCCCAGCTCGGAGGGGTGCGCGGCCTCGGACTCCTCCAGCTCGGCCCGGGTGCGCACCACCCGCGAGCGGGCCACGCCCGCCCCGACGGCGCCCGCCGCGGCGGCACCGCCGAGCACCGTGCCGGCGATGGCACCGATGATGCCGCCGGTGTGCCGTCGTTCGTCGCCGCTCATGCCCCGCTCGCGTCTCCGGACCCGCCCAGGAGCCCCGACTCCGCCGTCGCCATAGGTGGCCTTGTACCACGTCCGCGCCGTGTTCACCCCGAGTGTTGCGTGCGTGACCCCTCGGGAACACCCCGTGTGACCCGTCGCAACCGGGGTCGGCCGCCGACCCCGGTGACGATCTCGTAGTGGATGGTGCCCAGCAGATCGGCCCATTCGGCGGCCGTCGGGAGCCCGCCGTCGGCGGCATCGCGGCCGTCGCCCGGACCGAACAGCACGACCTCGTCACCCTCGGCGACCCCGTGGGGCTCGTCGGCGGGCCCGAGGTCGACCACGACCTGGTCCATGCAGACCCGCCCGACGACGGGCCGGCGGATCCCGCCGATCGCGACGGCGAGGCGCCCGGTGGCCCCGAGCGACCGCGGCACCCCGTCGGCGTACCCGGCCGGGACGAGGGCGAGGGCCCGGCGCCCCGGCGTCGTCCAGGTGTGGCCGTAGGAGACGCCCTCCCCCGCGGCCACCGTCTTCACCAGCGCGACCCGGCTGCGCAGCGTCATCGCCGGGCGCAGGTCGTGCCCCGATCCGCCGTCGACCGGGTCGAGCCCGTATACGGCGACGCCGGGGCGGACGAGGTCGCGGTGCAGGTCGGGCCGGGTCAGCGTGGCCGCCGAGTTCGCCAGGTGGGTGAGCAGCGGCCGGCCGAGGCGGGCGGTGGTCGCGCGGTGGGCGTCGTCGAGGCGGGCGGCCTGACGGTCCAGCGTGGGGTGGGTCGGGGCGTCCGCGTGCGCGAGGTGGGACCACACCGCGACCGGCTCGACGACCCCCTCGTCGGCCAGGCCCGCGACCGCGTCGACCAGCGCGCCCCAGTCCTCCGGCGGGCAGCCGTTGCGGGAGAGCCCGGTGTCGATCTTCAGGTGGACGCGGGCGGGCCGGCCCGCGGACCGGGCGGCACCCGCCGCGGCGGCGAGGTCCCGCGGTGAGGCGATCCCCAGGTCGACCCCGGTGGCGACCGCCCCCGCCATGTCCTCGTCGGGGACGTGCAGCCAGGACAGCAGCGGGGCGGTGATCGCGGCGGCACGCAGCTCGGCGGCCTCCTCGAGGGTGCACACGCCGAGCCACGTGGCGCCCGCGTCGAGCGCCGCGCGGGCGACCTCGACGGCGCCGTGCCCGTAGCCGTCGGCCTTGACCACGACCATCGTCGACGCCCCCGAGCCCCCGGCGAGCCCGGCCAGCAGCGAGACGTTGTGCCGCACGGCGTCCAGGTCGACGACGACCTCGATGCGGGCGCTCATCGGCCCGCGCCCGTCGTGGTGAGGGCCGCCGCGCGCACCGTCCGGATCGCGTCGGGGATGCCCGCCTGGACGTGCGAGGCCGGCAACGGGGCGCCGGGCGTGCCAGGAGTGCCTGCGCCGAGGTCGGCCGCCCGGGCGTGGACGAACGCCGCCGCGCCCGCCGCCCGGAACGGCTCGAGGCCCGCGGCGAGCAGAGCGCCCGCGATCCCGGACAGGACGTCGCCGGAACCCGCCGTGGCCAGCCAGGAGCTGCCCGCGGGATGGACCAGGACGCGGCCGTCCGGGGCGGCCACGACGGTCGCGTTGCCCTTGAGGAGCACGGTGACCCCGAGCGCGGCGGCGGCCCGGCGGGCGGCGTCGACGCGGTCGGGCGCGGGATCGGGCGGGTCGTCGAGGTCGGCGACGAGGCGCGCGAACTCACCGGCGTGCGGGGTGACCAGGGTCGGGACGCGGGCGGCCTGCGTGCGGAGATCGGCGTGCGCGCCGAGCAACGTGACCGCGTCGGCGTCGGCGAGGACCGGGACGCCCGCGTCGAGGACGTGGCGCAGCGTGGCGGCGCCGTCGTCGCCGGTACCCAGGCCGGGGCCGACCGCCCAGGCCTGCACCCGCCCGGCGTCGGCGACGTGGTCGGTGGCGACCACCTCGGGCCAGGCCGCGCGGACCTCGTCGGCGGCGCTGCCCGCGTAACGGACCATGCCGCTCGTGGCCAGGCACGCCGCGCCGCTCGCGAGCACCGCGGCGCCCGGGTAGGTGGCGCTGCCGGCGGCGACGCCCACGACGCCCTGGGTGTACTTGTCGTCGCCCGGTCCCGGGACGGGCCACGCGGCGCCCACGTCGGCGGCCTCGAGGACGGTGATCGGGGGCTCGGACAGCTCGGGGCCGAGGCCGATGTCGACGAAGGACACCGGGCCGCAGCGGTCGCGGGCGAGCACGTGGACCGGCTTGCGGGCCCCGAAGGTCACGGTCTCCGCGGCGGTGACGGCGGCCGGGCCGTCGTCGGTCGCCTCCGGGACGGTGCCGGTCCGCGGGTCGACGCCGCTCGGGGTGTCGATCGCGAGGATCGGGACGCCGGCGGCCTCGGTCGCGCCGACCAGCCGGGGGGCCGGGGCCCGCAGGCCGCCACGGGCGGAGGTCCCGACGATCGCGTCGAGGACCAGGTGGGCCCGCTCGACCGCGGGCACGGCATCGTCGGGATCGGTGACGATGCGCGCGCTCCAGGAGCGCAGCGCCTCGAGGCCGGCCGGGTGGGCGCGGTCCGGGCTGAGCAGGACCGCGGTGACCCTGACCCCGCGCCGGGACAGGTACGCGCCGGCCCAGAGCCCGTCCCCGCCGTTGTTGCCCGCGCCGACGAGGACGACGACGCGGCGGCCGGTCACCCCGCCGGCCCGCTCGGTCAGCATCCGCATCGCGACCTGGGCGGCGCCGTACGCGGCACGGCGCATCAGCGCGCCCTCGGGCGTGCGGGCCAGCACCGGCTCCTCCGCCGTGCCGACCTGCTCGGGCGTCCAGACGCCGTACACGGTGGCTCCTATTCGACGGTCACGGACTTCGCCAGGTTGCGCGGTTTGTCGACGTCGTAACCCCGGGCCCGCGCGACCTCGGCGGAGAACACCTGCAGCGGCACCGACGCGACCAGCGGCTGGATGAGCGTCGGCACGGCCGGCATCTCGATCAGCACGCTCGCGAACGGGCGCACCGTCTCGTCCCCCGCCTCGGCGATGACGATCGTGCGCGCCCCGCGGGCCTGGATCTCGCGGATGTTCGAGAGCAGCTTCGCGTGCAGCGTCGCCCGGCCCCGCGGCGAGGGCATCACGACGACGACAGGCAGGTCCTGCTCGATCAGCGCGATCGGCCCGTGCTTGAGCTCGCCCGCCGCGAACCCCTCGGCGTGCATGTAGGCGAGCTCCTTGAGCTTGAGCGCGCCCTCGAGGGCCACCGGGTAGCCCACGTGGCGACCGAGGAAGAGCACCGCCTTCGACTCCGCGAGCTCGCGGGCCAGCTCCCGCGTCGGCTCGACGGCCGTCGCGAGGACCTCCTTCACCGCGTCCGCCGACGCGACGAGCTGGTGGTACTCGCGCTCGACCTCGTCGGCGTACTTCGTGCCGCGGTTCTGGGCGAGCGCGAGCCCGACGAGGTAGCAGGCGACGACCTGGCTCGTGAAGGTCTTGGTCGCGGCGACCCCGACCTCCGGGCCGGCGTGGGTGTAGAGCACCGCGTCGGACTCGCGCGGGATCTGGGCGCCGTTGGTGTTGCAGATCGCCAGCACCCGGGCCCGCTGCTCGCGGGCGTGGCGCACCGCCTCGAGGGTGTCGGCGGTCTCGCCGGACTGCGAGATCGCGACGACGAGGGTGGAGCGGTCGAGCACCGGGTCGCGGTAGCGGAACTCGCTGGCCACCTCGACCTCGACCGGGATGCGGCACCAGTGCTCGATCGCGTACTTCGCGAGCAGCCCGGCGTGGTACGCGGTGCCGCAGGCCACGACGAAGACCTTGTCGATGTCGCGCAGCTCCTGGTCGGAGAGGCGCTGCTCGTCGAGCACGATCCGGCCGTCGACGAGGTGCCCGCGCAGGGTGTCCGCCAGCGCCGCGGGCTGCTCCTCGATCTCCTTCTGCATGAAGAAGTCGTGGCCGCCCTTCTCGGCGGCGGCGATGTCCCAGTCGACGTGGAAGGGCCGGGTGGGGGCGAGGTCGCCGTGGAAGTCGGTGACGACGGCGCCCTCGCGCGTCAGCGTGACGATCTGGTCCTGGCCCAGCTCGACCGCGTCGCGGGTGTGGTCGATGAACGCCGCGACGTCGGAGGCGACGAAGGTCTCGCCGTCGCCGATCCCCACCACGAGCGGCGACGACCGCCGCGCGGCGACGATCTCGTCGGGCCGGTCGGCGTGGGTGAACACGAGCGTGAACGCGCCCTCGAGACGGTTCACGACATGGCGGACCGCGGTCGTGAACCCGGCGGAGTCGTCGTCGGGGCCCAGCTCGTCGAGCGCGCGGGCCACCAGGTGGGCGGCGACCTCGGTGTCGGTGTCGCTCTCGAGCTCGACGCCGTCGGCCTCGAGCTCGGCGCGCAGGGCCGCGAAGTTCTCGATGATCCCGTTGTGGATGACCGCGACCCGGCCGCTCGCGTCCCGGTGCGGGTGGGCGTTGCGGTCGGTCGGCGGGCCGTGCGTGGCCCAGCGGGTGTGGCCCATCCCGGTACGGGCGGTGACGCCCTCGGGCTCGGGCTCGGCGTCCGTGACGCGCACCAGATTGTCGAGCGGTCCCGCCGCCCGGTGCACGTCGACGACGTCCGAGCCGGGGGTCACCGTCGCGATGCCCGCCGAGTCGTACCCCCGGTACTCGAGCCGCCGCAGACCGCCCAGCAGGACGTCGCGCGCCGGCCGCCAGCCCACGTACCCCACGATGCCGCACACGGGCTCCGAGAATAGGCGGGGCGCGATCGGGGACCGGCGGCCCCGTGGGTGACACAGCCGTCAGCAGCGTGTTCCGGCAGGCCAGCCGGGGTGCCCATGCACTACGGTCCGGCGCCATGGCCAGCGCGAAGCAGATCGTCTCCGAGCTCGGGCGCCCGGGGCCGTACCCGGTGCTGCGCGGTGAACTGGCGCTCGTCGGCCTGCCCGGCACGGTGTTCACCCCCACCTCCGGCGAGGGGCTGCCCGCGGTCGCGTTCGGGCACGACTGGCTGAACCCGGCGTCGCGCTACCTCGGCCTGCTCCGCCACCTGGCGTCGTGGGGGATCGTCGCCGCCGCCCCGGACACCGAGCGCGGCCCGTTCGCCTCGCACCGCCGGCTCGCCACCGATCTGCGGACCGCCCTCGACGTCTGCTCGTCGGTCCGCCTCGGCGGCACCGCGCGGGGCGCCGCCGTGAGCGTCGACCCCCGCCGGCTCGGACTCGCCGGGCACGGCATGGGCGCCGGCGCGGCCGTGCTCGCGGCGAGCGTGACCGCCCACGACACCCGGGTGCAGGCCGTCGGCGACCCCTACTGGACCTCCGGCTCCGACCTCACCGTGGAGGCCGTCGCGACGATCGCGCTCTCCGAGTCGCGGCCGCCCGCCCAGGACGCCGCGCGGGCCGTGCACGTCCCCGGGATGCACGTCGCGTTCGGCAAGGACCTCGTCGCGCCGCCGGCAGCGGGCGCGCAGCCCGTCGCCGCCGCGTGGGCGGGCCCGTCGGTGCTGCGGACGCTGAAGAAGGCGTCCCACCTGGGCATCGTCGAGGGGAAGCACTGGAGCGACCTCGTCCTCGACGGCAAGCCGGAGCCGGCGACCAACACGACGGTCCGCGCGCTGCTCACCGGCTTCCTGCTCCACCACCTGGCCGGCGAGAAGCGCTACGCCGACGTCGTCGACGGCTCGGTCAAGGGCACCGACGTCCGGGTCTACCGCGAGTCGTCCACGGTCTGAACGATGCCGAGCCCGGGGCCGGGCGGGTCGTCGTCGGGATCGGGGTCGTCGTCCGGCACGTCCCCGGTCAGCGGGCCGAGCGCGGCGAGGATCTCCGGGAGCGCGAGCAGCTCCGGCGGCAGGGCGCCCGCGACGGGGTCGTCGACGGGCTCGTCGGCGCCGTCGTCCCCCGAGAGCCGGCGCAGTACGCCGATCCGCTCGGCGAGATCCCGCCAGGTGGCGGCGATCGCCCGGTCGGTCCGGTCGGCGGCGCCGAGGTAGGTGTGCAGCCGGGCGTCGAGGTCGGCCGCCCAGGTGCGGGCGGCGGCCGTGTCGGTGCCCGCCGGCGGGACGGGGAGCTCAGCGGCGAGCTCCTCGGCCGCCTCGGCGCGGGCGGTGACGTCGTCCGCGACGGCGAGGCCCGCCCCCTCGACGGTCTCCGCGGTCTCCTCGAGCAGCGTCACGATCTCGTGGGCGGCGCGGCCGAGGGAGACCACGCGGTCGGCGACCTCCTCGGCGGAGGGCCCCGACCAGCGCTCCCACAGCGTGCCCGCCTCCTCGGCCAGCGCGCGGTGGCGGGCGCGGACCCGCTCCGCCGCCGCGCGCAGGTCGTCGGCGCCCGCGGCGAGAGCCGCGAACCGCACCCCGGTCTGGGCGGTGTGACGGCGGCGCAGCCCCTCGGCGTCGACCGGCGGGGCCGGGAGGCCGGCCGGACCGGCGAGGGCGACGCGCGCGGGGAGCACCGCCACGACGGTCTCGACGGCGTCGTCCGCCGCCGCGAGCAGGGTGTCGGAGTCGGCGGCGCCGAGGTCGGCCAGTCGCCGGGCCGGGGGCACGGCGCGCAGCCCGGCCGCGCCGCCCCTCGAACGGTGCCCCGGACGCCGTGTCACGCGGCTCAGCGTCCTCCCTCCGCACCCGCGGATCCACACCGGGCCACGAGCGGACCCGGCCCGGTCAGCGGATGGTCGCGACGAGCCCGGCGAGACGGTCGGCGACGTCGCGGGCGACGTCCTCGGTCGGCGCCTCGACCATGACCCGCACCAACTGCTCGGTGCCCGAGGGGCGCAGCAGCACCCGTCCCCGGCCGGCCAGCGCCTCCTCCTCGGCCGCGACCGCCTCGGCCACCTCCGTGGAGGTACCGACCGCGGCCTTGTCGTGGACCGGCACGTTGACCAGGACCTGGGGCAGCCGCTGCACCACCCCGGCCAGCTCGGCCAGCGACCGTCCGTCGGCCGCCATCCGGGCCATGATCCGCAGGCCGGTGAGCAGGCCGTCGCCGGTGGTGGCGTGGGCGGGGAGGACGACGTGGCCGGACTGCTCGCCGCCGAGCGAGAACGCCCCGGCGCGCAGTTCCTCGAGCACGTAGCGGTCGCCGACGGCGGTGGTCCGGACGGTGATCCCGGCCTCCTGCATGGCGAGGTGCAGGCCGAGGTTGCTCATCACCGTGGTGACGAGGGTGTCCGCGGCGAGCTCGCCCGCCTCGCGCATCGCCGTCGCGAGGACGGCGAGGATCTGGTCGCCGTCGACGACGGTGCCGTCCGCGGCCACCGCGAGGCACCGGTCGGCGTCGCCGTCGTGGGCGATCCCGAGGTCCGCGCCGTGCGCGACGACCGCCTTGCAGAGGCCGTCGAGGTGGGTGGAGCCGACACCCTCGTTGATGTTCCAGCCGTTCGGCTCGGCGGCCAGGGCGGTGACGCGGGCCCCGGCGCGCTCGTAGGCGCGGGGCGCGGCGAGCGACGCGGCGCCGTGCGCGCAGTCGACCACGACGTGCAGGCCGTCCAGCCGGTGCGGCGTGGCCTCGAGCAGGTGCTCGAGGTAGATCGCCAGCGCGTCCGGCACGTCGGTGACCCGGCCGATGTCGTGGCCGGTCGGTCGCTCGCCGGGCTGCGGGGGACGGGAGGCGTGCGCCTCGATCTCGTCCTCGACGGCGTCGGGGAGCTTGTGCCCACCGGCGGCGAACAGCTTGATGCCGTTGTCGGGCATCGCGTTGTGGGACGCCGAGATCATGACGCCCAGGTCAGCCTCGAGAACCCCGGTGAGGAACGCGACGGCCGGGGTCGGCAGCACGCCGAGCCGCCGGACGTCCGCGCCCGCGGCCGACAGGCCGGCGCAGACGGCCGCCTCGAGCATCTCCCCGCTGGCGCGCGGGTCCCGCCCGACGAGGGCCAACGGCCGCGCCGACGCACCGCCGCCCGCGCGCTCGACGAGCACGCGGGCGGCGGCGGACGCGACCGTGAGCGCCAGCTCGGGCGACAGGTCGGCGTTCGCGAGGCCGCGGACGCCGTCGGTCCCGAACAGGCGCCCCATCAGCGCTTCGAGTACTGCGGAGCCTTCCGGGCCTTCTTGAGGCCGTACTTCTTGCGCTCCGTGGCCCGGGGGTCACGAGTGAGGAAGCCGGCCTTCTTCAGGCCCGGACGGTCCTCCGGGTCAACCAGGGTGAGGGCACGCGCGATCGCGAGCCGCAGCGCGCCGGCCTGTCCGGACGTCCCGCCACCGGTGAGGTTCGCGTAGATGTCGAACTGCTCGGTGCGCTCGGTCGTCACCAGCGGCTCACGGATGAGCTGCTGGTGGACCTTGTTCGGGAAGTAGTCGTCGAAGGCCTTGCCGTTCATCGTCAGCTTGCCGTTGCCCGGCACGAGCCTGACCCGGACGATGGCCTTCTTGCGACGACCGACCGTCTGGATCGGGCGGTCGATCGTGGCGAAGACCGGGGCCGGGGCCTCGCCGAAGACCTCGGCGCCCAGCTCGTCGTCGCTCTCGGAGGCCTCGGCGTCCAGGCCCGCGGCGGGGATGTCCGCCGCCTCGGCGAGCGACTGACCGCCCTCGGGGGCCTCGGAGCTGATCTCGTAGTCGTCGTTCTCGACGCTCGGGTCGTCGGGGGTGGTCACTGGCTCACCTGTCGAATCTCGTACGGCACGGGCTTCTGGGCGGCGTGCGGGTGCTCGGGGCCGGCGTAGACCTTGAGCTTCGACGCCATGGCCCGTCCCAGCCGGTTGTGCGGGAGCATGCCCTTCACGGCCTTCTCGACGAGACGGCTCGGGAAGCGGTCCAGCTCCTCACCCACCGAGCGGGCACGCAGGCCGCCCGGGAAACCGCTGTGGTGGTAGACGAACCGGTCGTCACGCTTGTTGCCGGACAGGGCGACCTTCTCGGCGTTCACGATCACCACGAAGTCACCGCTGTCCATGTGCGGCGCGTACGAGGGCTTGTGCTTGCCCCGCAGCAGCTGCGCCGTCTGGCTCGCGAGTCGACCGAGGACGACGTCGGAGGCGTCGATGACGTGCCAGGCGCGGTCGATGTCGCCGGGCTTCGGACTGAACGTGCGCACGGAGCTACCTCGTCACGGTCATACTGGTCTGCGGTACGTCACGGGGACACGGGCGCGGTGGACTGTCCCCAACGGTCGAGTTCCGCGCTGCATCTCCGTCGCGGCGTGCATTCACCGCGCAACGACTCTCCAGGTTACGCGGTGACCCGGGAGCACCCGGCACCCACCCCCGAGGCGTGCTCAGGCGTAGCGCATCGCATTCTGCGCCTCGGTGGCGCGGTAGAGCTGCTCGGCCTGCCCTAGCCGTCCGCCGATCTGGCTCAGTACCTGCGTCAGGTCGGCCATCGCGGTGTCGATCTCGTGCTGGCGGGCCTGGTACTGCTCCGCGGCCGCGCCGGTCCAGTCGGCCACGAGCGGTGCCAGCTGACGTTTCAGGTCGTCCAGCCGGCCCTGGATCTGGGTGGCGGTGGTGGTCACGCTCTGCTGGGCGGCGGTCAGCTCGCCGAAGGTCACGCGGATCTCGTCCACGGTGCGGGTCCTCTCGTGGGATGGGTGGCCAGGTCTCAGGTCAGGTCAGGGCCTGGCTGATCTGCGAGGTGGACGAGGCGATCTCGTCCTCGGCGGCGCGGTAGGTCACGCCCGAGGCCTGGACGGACTCGCCGATCGACTGCAGCGCGGCGTTGATGCGCCGGGCGTCGTCGTTCCACCGCGCCATCAGCTGGTGGAACGCGACCGAGGCGTCGCCGCGCCAGGTGCCCTCCAGCGGCGCCAGCTGGGCCCGCAGCTGCCCGAGCTGCGCCGTGATCTGGTCGCGGACCTCGAACACGTGCTGGCCCGCGGACTGCATGACCTGGGTCTGGGTCCCGAACTGTCCGGCCACCGGCCGCTCCCCTCTTCGAACGCCGCGCCCGTCCGTCGCGGTTCGGTCGAACAGTGACACCCGATCCGCGCGCGTGGTGGTCGTTTCGGTGAAGTCGCGCGGAGATCCCGCGGGTCGGTTTCGCCAGGGGCACATCACGCCGCGCCCGGTGCCGCCGAGCCTGCCCCAGGTGCTCCTGATCATGGAGCAGGCCGCCGCGGGCGCCACCCCCTGACGCCTCCTCGTCGAGGGGCACATCACGCAGCGCTGGGTGTCGGCGCGCCTGCCCCAGGTGCTCCTGATCATGGAGCCGGCCTCGCGACGACCCGGCCCCCGCGCCGAGGGGCACATCGCGCAGCGCGCCGTGCCGCCGAGCCTGCCCCAGGTGCTCCTGATCATGGAGCAGGCCGCCCCGAGCCCGGCGAGCTCAGGGCGGGCTGCGCAGCGTCGACACCACGCGCGCACAGGCCGCGATCACCGTGTCGCGCCCGGGGTCGTCGTGCCGGCACCCGACCGAGAGCTGGGTCGCCCCGGCGAAGACGACGACCCACTCGACGGTCGTGCCCGGCGCGGCGACCTGGCGGTAGGTCGCCACCTGGCGCCCGCCGAAGGTGGTGTCCGGCTGCAGGTCGGACACCCCGCCACCGGCTGTGCGGGCGGCCTCGAACCCGGCGAGCAGCTGGGCCCGCGCACCGGCCGGGTCCGGGGAGGCGAGCGCGCTCTCCTGGACGGCGATCAGGTTGGGGCCCCGCGGCTGGTCGACCGGCCGGATGCGGCTGCGACGGGAGGCGGCGTCGGTGCCGTCGGGGACCCAGCCGGCCGGCAGTTCGTAGGCGTGCGAGAAGGCGGAGACCACCGTCGGCGGCGCCGCGGTCGCCGCCCCACCGCCCCCGCCACGCAGCCCGGCGACGACGAGCACCAGCACCACGACGGCCGCCGTCGCCGCGGCGACCACGGCGGCCCGGCGCCGCGGCGACCAGCGCGCGGCCCCACCGGGCGTCTCGGTCCGGACCAGCGCCCGCGAGGCCGGCACCAGCGGATGGGCGATGCGCCGGGTCGGCCCGTCGGGGTCCGAGGCCACCGCGACCGGATGGACCCCGGGGCCCGGCGACCGGAGTGGAGGCACGGGGGCGGTCGGTCCGGTGGTGAGGGCGGGCGGGGTCGACGACGGTGGGCGCGGCACGGTCGACTCGGTGTCCCGGGTCGGGAAGGACCGCGCCTGCTCCGTGGACGGCGGCCGCGCACCCCGGAATGTCGTGGCGGGACCCGGCCGGGCGGGCGGCACGGGCCGCGGCCAGTCGGGCAGCAGCGGCAGTCCCCCGGTCCGCGGACCACCCGGTCCGGCAGCCGCGGCCCCGGCGGATGCCGGTCCGGCGATGCCCGGCCCCGGCGTCCCCGTCCCGAAGGCTCCCGCGCCGGACACGCCCGCCCCCACCACCCCCGTCGACGACACACCAGCCCCGGGCCACGCCGATCCCCCACGTGCCGCCACGGCCGTGGACGGCCCCGCAACGCCGTTCGCACCCGCCCCGCCCGACCTCGACGCGACGGCCAGCAGCGCCCCGCGGGCGACCACCGTCCGCGGCTCCGGCGGCACCACCGGCGGGACCCCGAGCTCGCGGTGCACCAGCGTCCCCAGCAGCGGCGTGCGCGCGAGGCCGCCGACCAGCCGCAGCCCGGCGAGCGAGACCGCATCGACCCCGGCGTCGTCGAGGGTCGCGGCGAGCAGCGCGACGAGCGCCTCGCACGGCCCGCGCAGCAGGTCCTCGAGCTCGCCGCGCGAGCACCAGGCCGACGTCGCGCCGCCGGGCAGCGGGATCTCGGCCTGCTCGGCGTCGGAGAGCCGTTCGCGCGCGGCCCGCACGTCCTCGACGAGGACCTGCCGGTGGCGCCGGTCGGGCAGCGTCGCGCCGGCGACGACCTCGCGGACCCGGTCCGCGCCGGGCGCTCCCGCGGGCAGCGTCGCGAGGACCTCGCTGAGCAGCTGCTCGTCCGCGTCGTCCCCGCCGAAGTCGCCGGAATCCCGTGCCGCGAGCACCACCGATCCGGAGACCACCGCCGCCCGCGCGGTCCGGGTCCCGACGTCGAGCACCGCGACCGGACCGTCCGCCGCGCCGCCGGGGCGCATCCATGCAGCGTGGGCGGCGACCGCGAGCGGCTCGGGCAGCAGCACCAGCTCGGCCCCGAGCCCCGCGCCGGCCCGGCGCAGCACCTCGCGCCGGGACGTGCCCCACGACGCCGGGTGGGTCAGCACCAGCCGCGCGGGGCGAGCACCGCGCAGGGCGGGCGCCGCGCGGTCCACGGTGGCCGCGAGCACGGCGCCGAGCGCCTCCCCGACCCCGACGACGCGCGTGCCCAGCAGCAGCGAGCCCTCGGCGACGTGCCGGCGCGGGGCGGGCTCGAGCCGGGACGGATCCGCGGCGGCCCGACGGCGGGCCTCCCGCCCAGTCAGCAGCGCCTCGCCGTCGTCGGGCGCGAGCACCGCGGCGGACTCGAGCGCGAGCTCGGTGACCTCGCCGCCGTCGTCGACCGCGGCCGCGACGCCGTACTCACCGAGGTCGACCGCGACGGTCGGGCCGGTCACGAGGCACCGTCCGAGGGCTCACGAGCCCGGATCGGCGTCTCCGGATCCCGCCACGCCAGCTGCACGAGGGTCTCGCCGTGGCGGCGGGTGACCAGCACCGCCCGGCCCGGCGGACGGGGGCCCGGGCGGGCCGTCCCGACCAGCGGCCCCTCCTCGCGACTGCCGTGGCCGACCAGGCCCGGCGTCGCGAGCTCCCGCAGCCGGGTGAGCAGCGGCTCGAACATCGCCCGCGCGGAGCCGCCCGCCCGGCGCGCGACCACGAGGTGCAGCCCGACGTCCTTGGCCTGGGCCAGCAGGTCGACCAGCGGGGCGAGCGGGTTGCCCGAGGGCGCGGCGACGAGGTCGTAGTCGTCGACGAGCAGGAACACCTCCGGCCCGGTCCACCACGAGCGGGCGCGCAGCTGCTCCGGGGTGACGTCGGGCCCGGGCAGGCGCCGCCGCAGCGAGGCCACCAGGTCGGTGACCGCCGCGGTCAGCGCCTCGGCGGAGGAGGTGTAGCTGATGAGGTGCTCGGAGTCGACGGCGCCGAGCAGCCCGCGCCGGTAGTCGACGATCATCAGCCGCGCCTGTTCCGGGGTGTGGCGCGTCACGATCTGGTGGGCGAGCAGGCGCAGCAGCGCGGTCTTGCCGGACTCGCCGTCGGCGTAGACGACGAGGTGCGGGTCGGCGGAGGTGTCGAGCAGGACCGGCGCGAGCCGGTCCTCGTCGACCCCGATCGGCAGGAGGTGACGCTCGCCGTCGTCGGGCCCGGGCAGCGTCCCCACCTCGACCCGCTCCGGCAGCAGCCGCACCGGCGGCACGGCCGCCCCGTCCCACGCTGCCGCCACCGCCGGAACGAGATCCGCCCCCGGCACCGCGACCAGCACGTGATGGCGGTCGGGGGACAGCCCGCGCCCCGGGTGGCCCGCCGGGACCGTGGCCGCCACCCGCCGGTCGACCTCGGACTCGCCCGGGTCGCCGAGGCGCAGCTCCACGCGGGTGCCGAGGAGGTCCTTGAGCGCCGGGCGCAGCTCGGCCCAGCGGCTCACCGCGATGGCGACGTGCACGCCGTAGGACAGGCCCGCCGTCGCGAGCGTGATGATCGTCGACTCCAGCGCCTCGTGGTCGGCGCGGAACGCGTGCCAGCCGTCGATGACGAGCACGACGTCGCCGAGGTGGTCGGACCCCGCGGGCAGCTCCCCCCGACGACGCCGCGCCCGCAGGTCGGCCGCGGAGGTGATGCCGTGCTCGCGGAACCAGCGCTCCCGCCCGGCCAGCAGCGCCGCGACCTCGGCGACCACCCGGCGCACCAGGTCGGTGTCGCCCCGCCCGGCGACGGTGCCCACGTGCGGCAGGGCCGCGAGCCCGCCGAGTGTCCCGCCGCCGAGGTCGACGACATGGAACGCGAGCTCGGCCGGGGTGTGGGTGAGCGCGGCCGCGGTGACGAGCGCCCGCAGCGTCGTCGACTTCCCCGACTGCGGGCCGCCGGCGACGACGACGTGCCCGGCCGCCCCGGAGAGGTCGGCCCAGAGCAGGTCCCGGCGCTGCTCGTAGGGCCGGTCGACGAGGCCGAGGGGCAGGTGCAGCGTGCCGTTGGTGGGGAAGCCGGGCGCGCTCCGACCGCGGTCGGGGGTCTCGATCAGCGGCGGGAGCAGCGCCTCGAGCGCGATCGGGCCCTCGAGCGGCGGCAGCCAGACCTCGTGGGCGGGCGGGCCGGCCTCGCGCAGCCGCTCGACGACCGCGTCGAGCACGCTCGGGACCCGGGGCTCGTCGTCGGGATCCACGACGACGTCCGCCCCGTCACCGGCCGCGGGCAGCGCGGGCGGCAGGTCGACCCAGCCGCCGTGGAACGGGCGCGGCGGACGGGTGGGACGGCGCGCGTCGAGCCCGGTCAGCGGCGGCGGGCGCAACGGCTCGCGGCGCCGGTGCGGGCCGGAGACGTAGCCCGCGGTGAACCGCACCATCGTCGAGGTGTCCGAGCGCAGGTAGCCGACGCCGGGCACCGACGGCAGCGACGCCGCGTCCGGCACCCCGAGCACCGCGCGGGAGTCCGCGGCGGAGAACGTCCGCAGCCCGATGCGGTACGACAGGTGCGAGTCCAGCCCGCGCAGCCGCCCCTCGTCGAGACGCTGCGAGGCGAGCAGCAGGTGGATCTGCAGCGAGCGTCCGAGCCGGCCGATCGCGGTGAACAGGTCGGCGAGGTCCGGCTTCTGGTGCAGCAGCTCGGAGAACTCGTCGACGACGACGAACAGCGCCGGCAGCGGCTCGAGGTCGGCCCCGCGCTCCCGGGCGCGCTCGTAGTCGGCGACGGATCCGAGGTTCCCGGCCGAGCGCAGCAGCTCCTGGCGACGGTTCATCTCGCCGGCGAGGGCGTCCTGCATGCGGTCGACGAGCCCGAGGTCGTCGGCGAGGTTGGTGATCACCGCGGCCACGTGCGGCGCCTCGGACAGCCCGGCGAAGGTGGCGCCGCCCTTGAAGTCGACCAGCACCAGGTTCAGCGCCGCCGACGAGTGCGTGGTGACGAGCCCGAGGACCAGTGTGCGCAGCAGCTCCGACTTGCCGGACCCGGTCGCGCCGACGCAGAGCCCGTGCGGGCCCATCCCCTCCTGCGCGGCCTCCTTGAGGTCGAGCTCGACCGGCTCGCCGTCCTCGCCGATCCCGAACGGCACCCGCAGCCGCTCGCGGGCCGCACGGGGCCGCCAGGCGGCGGCGACGTCGAAGGTGTCGGGGTCGCCGGGCACGCCGAGCAGCTCGAGCAGGCCCGGCGTCGACGGTCCGGCCTCGTCGCGCGCGGCGCCCGGCGTGCGACAGGGCGCGAGCCGGCGGGCCAGCGCCTCGGCCTCGGCCCCGGAGAGCCCGTCCGGCCGGCCGAACCACTCGACGCCGGCGGCGCCCGCGGCCCCGACCCGCACCTCCGGGTCGTCCTCCACGACGAGGCGCAGCCCGCGCCGTCCCACGAGGCTCTCCAGCGCCCCGTCGAGATCGATCAGCGTGACTCCGGCCAGCCCGTCCTCGACGAGCGCGCGGTCGCCGTCGTCGCCTGCCGTCCCCTCGACGACCGCCTCGTCGAGCACGACGACGACGTGGGCCGCACCGGCGGGGACGCCGGCGCCGCGGGTGAACCGGGGGCGGTCGGCGAGCTCGGGAGCCAGCCAGGCCTGCACCGTCGCCAGCGAGGCGGCGATCATCCGCATCGGCCCGGCGCCGTCGGCGATGCGCGGGTGCGCGACGTGCGGCAGCCACTTGCACCACTCCCACGCCGAGCGCCCCTCACCGCTCGCCGCGACCGCGAGCAGCAGGTCGTCCGGGCCGTGGAAGGTGACCAGCTGGCCGACCAGCGCCCGGACCAGCGCGCGGCGGCGCTCCCGGTCCGCGCCGGTCACGCCGACGGCCGCGAAGGCCCGCAGCGACACCGCCGTCGGGAGGGCCTCGACGACGGAGTGGGTGCGGACGAAGCGGCGCAGCGCCACCGTCGTCACCGGCTCCAGGTCCTCGACCGGGCCGGTCTGCGGCGGGACCAGCGCGGTCGCGAGCCGCTGCGCGCCACGGCCTACCCGCACGTGCGCGAAGTCCGGGTCGCCGGGGCGCCGCTCCCAGGTGCGCGCGCCGCGGGCCAGGGTCACCAGCGCGTCCGGGTCCGGGTGGGTCCACTCCAGGCTGGCCCGCTGCTCGCCGGCGACATCGCGGGCGCGGCGGCGGATCTGGGCGAGGTAGCGCAGGTAGTCGGCGCGCTCGGCGTCGGACTCGGCGCGCCGCTGCGCACCGCCGCGGGAGAAGCCCCCGGCGACCATGCCCAGCGTCGACAGCGCGATCATGCCCCCGAACAGCCACGACGTCGGGTTGTCGATCCCGATGACGACGACGAACCCGACGGACGCCAGCAGCATGACCAGCGGCAGCAGACGCTGCAGCACACCCGCCGGCGCGATGCGTGGCTCGGCGGGCGGGGCCTCGAGCGGGATCTCGCCCGCCGGCATCACCGGGGCGGGCGTGCGCGGCCCGCGGCGGACGACCTGCGTGCCCACGCCCCTCCTCCCGGCCGCTCGGGGGACCAGCCCATCATGCCCGGCGGGGCAGCGCACCGGATCTTCCTCGTTCGCCCTCTGCGTGGCGCCTCCGGAGGTCATACTAGGGAGCCGATCAGCCGATGGGGCACGATCGGCGCAGGTCGTCCGCGTTCCCGCCGGGCGGTCGGGGGCGAGGGAACGGATCTCCGGGGAGGGGGAGTCGATGAGCACCGGCACCGGCCGGGGGCCTGCCCCGGTCGCGCTCGGGCGCCCGTCGGAGAGGCCGGGCCCGCCCGCCGGGCCCGCGCTCGTGCCCACCCCGGCCGCGCCCGACGACGCCGCCCCGGTCACCCGGATCTCGGTGCTGGCCCCCACCACGCGCGTCGACGTGGCGCTACCGGGGGACGTCCCGGTGGCCGACCTGCTCGGCGTCCTCGTCGAGATGACCGAGCGGGCCGCTCCGCCCGAGGGCCCGCCGCCGTGGCGCGGGGAGGCGGTCCGCAGCGCCGACCGTCCTGCCGCCACCGGGTGGACGCTGGCCCCGCTCGGCGGAGCCCCGGTGGACCCGCGCCACACCCTCGACGGGCTCGGTGTCCTCGACGGCGACCAGCTCGTGCTCCGCCGTCGCGGCGAGGCGGCGCCCGCTCCGCTCTACGACGACGTCGTGGACGCGGTCGCCGAGTCCACCCCCGCGAGCTACCGGCCGTGGGACGCGGGCTGGGCGCACGCGCTCGGCCTCGTCGGCGCGGCGACCGCGGGCACGCTCGCCCTCGGGGCGCTCCTCGCCGCCGGCCGGGGGCCCGGTACGGCGGGCGGCCTCGTCACCGCGGGTGCGGCCGCCGCGGTGGCGGTCCTCGCCGCGCTGCTCGGGGCCTCCTCGACGCGACTGTTCTCCCGTGCGGGGGCCGGGGCGGTGCTCGGGCTGCTCGCCACCGCCGCGGGCGCGGTGTGCGGTCTCGCGGCGGTGCCCGTCGAGGACGCGACCGCCGGGGCCCTGCTGGACGGCGCCGGCACCCCGCACCTGCTGCTCGCGTCGGCGCTCGCGCTGGTCACCGCGGGCGCGTCACTCCTGGGCACCGCGCGCACCGACCGGGTCGCGCTCGCCGTCCTCGTCGGGCTCACCACCGCCGCGGGGATCGCGACGGCCGTCGGGGCGGTCGCGACCGTCGTCGGCGCCCTGGCCGCGGCCCGCGGCACGGACGTCAGCGCGCCCGCGGTGGCGGCCGGCGCGGGCGCCGTCGCGCTGGTGGTGCTCTCCGCACTGCCCCGGCTCGGGATCGCGCTCGCCCGCCTGCCGCTGCCCCAGGTCCCCGCGTCCGCCGCGGAGCTCGCCCAGGACGCCGGCCCCGGGGATCCGGCGGCGCTGGACCGCCGCGCCGACCGCGCCCACGCCGTGCTCGCGGGGCTGGCGGGCGGCACCGTCGCCGCGCTCGCCGCGTCCGCCGCCGTCCTCGCCGCGGCGCCGGGCGAGGGCTGGCAGGGCACCGCGGGCTGGGTGCTGGCGGTGCTGCTCGTCGTCCTGCCCGCCCTGCGCTCGCGCAGCTACGCGAACGCGGTCCCCGCGGCGATCCTGCTGCTCGGGGCCGTCGTCGGCGGCGCGGCCGTCGGGGCCGGCGCGGTCGCCGCGGCGCCGCCCGGCATCGCCCGGGTCGGGCTCGCGCTGGCCGCGGTCGTCGCTGGCGGGCTCTGCGTGCTGCTCGGCTCCGCGCTCCCGGGGCGGCGGTCCTCCCCCGCGATGCGCCGGGCGGTGGACCTGCTCGAGGGCCTGGGGATCACCGCCGTCATCCCGCTCGCGCTCGCGGTGTGCGACCTCTACACGGCGGTCCGGCTGCTGTGAGGCGCGCTCTCGCCGCCGTGCCCGCCGCCGTGCTCACCGTCCTGCTCACCACGGCGGGCCCGGCGGCCGCCCAGGCCGTCGCGCCCCCGGTCCCTCCGGCGCCGGACGAGGCCGCGCTCGCCGCCCTGCCCGTCGGGCCCACCGCACTCCCGGGGCTGACCTCGCGCGGCCCCTGCCCGGCCGGGATCGCGCCGGACGGGTTCACCGCCCTGGTCCCCGACCCCGACGCCGTCCCGGGTGCCGACGCGCGCGGCGTCACGGTCGCGGTCGTCGACTCCGGGGTCGCCGCGCACCCGCGCCTGGCCGGCGGCGTCGTCGACGGCGGCGACTTCGTCGCGGGTCGGTCGGCCATCGAGGACTGCGACGGCCACGGCACCGCGGTCGCGGGCGTGATCGCCGCCGCGCCGGGCCCCGACGACGGCGTGGGCGGCGTCGCGCCGGGCGCGCGGATCCTCGCGGTGCGCGCCGACAGCGCGTGGTCGGCGAGCGCTGGGTCGGCCGGGGCGGGCGACGAGGCCACCCTGGCCCGCGCGGTCCGGGCCGCCGCCCAGCGCCCCGGCGTCGGGGTGATCACCCTCGCCGTCGCCGCGTGCCGTCCCGCCGCCTCGCTCGTCGGCGGTGCCGACCCGGCCCTCGGAGCGTTGCGGGCCGCGGTCCACGACGCCGCGGCCCGGGGCGTCGTCGTGGTCGCCGCCGCGGGGAACACCGGCCCGGCGTGCCCGGCCAACGATCCGGCGCAGACCTCGGAGCGGGTCACGACGGTGCCCTCCCCCGGCTGGTTCGGCGACGACGTCCTGACCGTGGGTGCCCTGGACGACTCCGGGCGCGCGGACCCGTCGTCGCTGGCCGGGCCGTGGGTGGACCTCGCCGCGCCCGGCGGCGTCCCGGCCGCCCTCGACGCGCGCTCGGCGGGGCTGACCGCCGACCTCACGCTGCCCGGCTCCGCCCCGGGCCCGGTGACCGGGACGAGCTTCGCGACCGCGCGGGTGGCCGGGGCCGCCGCCCTGCTGCGGGCCCGTTTCCCGACGATGCCGGCCGGCGAGGTCGTCGCACGGCTCGTCGGGACCGCCGCGCCGGTGGCGGGCGCGGTCCCGGGGCACGACCCGGTGGCCGGGGCGGGCGCGCTCGACGTACGCGCGGCGCTGGCCGGGTCCCGACCGCCCGCGCCGGCGCCGCCGTCCGCCCCGTCCGGGGCCGACACGCTGCCCTGGGTCGCCGTGGGCGCCGTCGTCGTGGTCCTCGTCGTCGCCGCGGTCACGCTCGTCCGGCGCCGGAGCGCGCGGTGAGTGCGCCGGAGCGGGCGGTCGTGCGCGCCTCGCCGGGAGACGGGGACGGCCGGCTCCCCGCCGCCGGGCCGGTCCGGATCGGCGGGCTCCTGGTGGTCGAGGTGGGGCTCGCGGTCGCGCTGGGTCTCCTGGCCCTCGGCGCGGGGCTCCCGGTGGCCGGGATCGTCCTGTCGGTCGCGCTGGTCGCGGGTCTGGTGCGGGTGCGCGGCGAGCTCGTCGGGGCCTGGGCGGTGCTGGCGCTGCGCCACCGGCTGCGGACCCGGGAGACATCGACCGACCCCGCCGCGGCGGACGCGGACGGCCTCGACCTCGGTCCGCTCGATCCGGCCGTCGGCGAGGTCACCGTGGTCGACGACCGCGACCACGACGGCCGGCCGGTGGCCGTCGCGGGTGCCGACGACGGCACGTGGTCGGCCGTCCTCGTCGTCGACCCCGATGAGCAGCCGCTCCTGATCGACGCGCCGTGGTCGGGCGGGTTCCCGCTGGCCGCGCTCGCGGGCACCCTGACCGACCGCGGGGTGGTCCTCGACGCTCTCACCGTCGTCCGCCACGTCCGTCCGGGCGGCGCCGACTCGCCCGCTCGGCAGGCCCACCGCCAGGTGCTCGGGCCGCTGGCCGACGCCGCGCACCGCAGTGCGTGGCTCGTCGTGCGGCTCGATCCCGACCGCTGCCCGGGCGCGGTCGCCGAGCGCGGCGGCGGGGTGCTGGGAGCCCGACGCGCGCTCGTCGGGGCCCTCGCCCGGATCGGTCGCGTCCTCGCCGAGGCCGACCTCCCGGTACGGCCGCTGGACCGCGACGGGCTGCGCGACGCCGTGGCGACCGCCGCGGCCGCGGACCTCGACCGCGCCCCGGGCGGAGTGACCGAGCGGTGGGACGCGGTCGTCGTCGGGGAGGTCGGGCACGCCACGTGGGCCGCGACCGACCTCGCCGTCGCCCCCGGCGCGCGCCTCGACCTCGACGACCTCGTCGCCCCCGACGCCGTCACGACCCTCGCGCTGGCGCTGCTGCCCGACCAGGCGCTGCCCGACGGCGACGCGGCCGTGGGTGTGGCCGCGCGGGTGCGGGTCAGCGCCCGGACCCCCGAGGCGCTGATCGACGCGGGTGCCGCCGTCGTCGGGGCGGCCCGGGCGCGCGGGATGGTCCTCGAACCGCTGCACGGACGACAGGTGGCGGGCCTGCGCAGCACGCTGCCGCTCGGGGGCCTGACGTGAGCCGGGGCGCTGACGTGAATCGGGACCTGACGTGACCGGGCGCCGCACGGCTCCCGGACCCGCCGGCACCGTCCGCCTCCGCGCGGGCGCTCTCGACGCGCTGTCCGCCCCGGTCGCGCCCGCCGGCATCGTGCTGGGCGCCGACGAGGACGGGGCGCCGGTGACGCTCGCGCTGCTGCGCCCGGTGCCCACGCGCGTCGTCGTGCTCGGGGCGTTGCACTTGGCGCGGCAGGTCGCGCTGCGCACCGTCGCCCAGGGCGCCCGCCTCTCGGTCACGACGGGCCGGCGCGCCGCGTGGGAGCCGGTCGCGCGGGCCGCGGCCGACCCGGACCGGGTACGGATCGGGACCGACGAGGCACCACCCGAGGAGGCCCCACCCGCTCGAACAACACCCGCCGAAGCCGCGCCCCGCGGCGCGGCACCCCGGCCCGGCGACACCGACGCCCTCCTCACCGTCCACGACCGCGGCGCCACGGCCGCGAGCCCCGCACCGCCCGCCGGGCCGTGGCGGGCGACGATGCTCGTGCTGCCCGCGCTGTCCCCGGCGGTCGCGGACGCCGCGGACGACGCCGACGTCGTGCTCCTCGGGCGCATGCCACCCCAGGAGGCCGACCTGGCTGCCCGGCTGTGGCGGCTCACCGAGCCGATGGCCGAGTCGCTCCGGACGCTGCCCGACCACGGCGTCGTCGTGCTCGGGCGCAATCTCTGGCGGCGCCTCGACCTGGTCACCGCCGAGCGGGAAACGGCGCTGATCGGCCCCGTTCGGCGCAGCTGAGATCCCGTCCTGTCCCCGTTGTCGCCCGCTCGTCCGCTTGCTCCCCACGGATGCCGGAGTAGGACGGGTTGACCGGACACGCGACGTCAGGGGGAGCCGTGACGACCACCCGCATGCGCGCCGAGATCGACGGTGACTTCGTCGTCTTCCTCATCGGCGCCCGTTTCGACCTTCGCCACCCGATCCGGACCTTCAAGGACCTCGGCGGGCGCCGCGGCATGAAGTACATGCTCGACCACCTCGTGGCGCACCCCGAGAAGGGTCTGCTCGGCTACACCATGGGCTATCCGGTGATCGTGCAGTACTGGCGCTCGTTCGCCCACCTCGAGGCCTTCGCCCGCGACCGCGACGATCCGCACCTGGCCGCCTGGCAGAACTTCTACCACCGCCACGGGAAGACCGGCATCTGGCACGAGACCTACCTCGTCCCGGCGGGGCAGTACGAGGCCCTCTACGCGAACATGCCCGCGTTCGGTCTGGGCCGCGCCGGACGGCAGGTCCCGATGACGGGGGCCTCGCACGCCCGCGACCGCGTGACCGCGGCGGGCGGGAACCCCTGATCGGGGCTCACGAGCCCAGCGTGCGCACCGCCCGCGTCGTCGCCGCCCGGGCCGCGAGCCCGTCGTCGTCGGGGTAGTCCACCCCGGTCAGCCGCAGCCCGTGCGCGGCCACGACGTGGATCTCGGACGACCGCTCCCGGCGCTCGAGCAGCCCGGCGGGCCACTCCACGCCGCGCCGGCCCTCCCCGACGGCGAGCAGCGCGCCGACCACCGAACGGACCATGGAGTGGCAGAAGGCGTCCGCGGACAGGCGGGCCTCGACGACGTCGCGCTCGTCGGGCACCTCCGCCCAGGACAGCCGCTGCAGCTCGCGGATCGTCGTCGCGCCCTCGCGGGGTCGGCAGAAGGCGGCGAAGTCGTGCTCGCCGAGCAGGCCGTCCGCGGCCGTCCGCATGGCCTCGACGTCGAGAGGGCGGGGCCAGCGCAGGGTGTCGCGGGCCCGCAGCGGTTCCGGGCCGGAGGGCGCGGTGCAGACGCGGTAGGCGTAGTGGCGACGGAAGGCGGAGAACCGGGCGTCGAAGCCCGGGGGTGCGGCGGTCACGGCGTGGACGCGCACGTCGGGCGGCAGCATCCGGGCGAGCCGCCGGACGAGGCCGTCGGGCACCGCGCCACCGTCCAGCAGCGCGGTCCCGGTCGCGGGGACGTCGACGTGGGCGACCTGCGCGTCGGCGTGGACGCCCGCGTCGGTGCGCCCGGCGACGGTGAGCGCCACCGGCCCGCGCGCGAGCGTCGAGAGCGTCTCCTCGAGCACCCCCTGCACCGTGCGCAGCTCCGGCTGGCGCGCCCAGCCGGCGAAGTCGGTGCCGTCGTAGGCGAGATCCACCCGCAGCCGCGTCAGCGATGGTCCTCTGCTGACATCCGACGTCAGGATGAACCCTTCCTCACATCCGCGGTCCGCAGACACCGCGGGCCCGCCGTCGGTGTCGACGGCGGGCCCGGGGTCGTGCTCGGGGGTCGGTCCGGTCAGGACTTCCCCTCGGTCTCGTCGCCGTCGGAGCCCTCGGTCTCGAGGCCGGCGTTCGCCGCGGCGTTGTCCGCCATCGGCTCGGGCACCTCGTCCTCGGCACCGGAGTCCTCAGCACCGGAGTCCTCAGCGGCGGCCTCGGCCTCGGGGACCTCGGTGTCGGCGTCCGTCCCGACGGCGTCCTGCGCCTCGACGGCGTCGGAGGTGTCGTCATCGGACTCGGAGGCCGCGATCGTCGCCGCGGTGGCCGCCGCGCCGGTGGCCTGACCACCGACCTCACGACTCGCCGCGGAACGCGTGGCCGCCGACGCCTCGGTCGACGCGAGCCGCTCGTTGACCAGCTCGATGATCGCCATCGGGGCGTTGTCGCCCTTGCGCGGCAGCGTCTTCACGATGCGGGTGTAGCCGCCGGGACGGTCCGCGAAGAACGGGCCGATCTCGGCGATGAGGCGGTGCACCACGTCCTTGTCACGGATCTGCTGCGAGATCTCGCGACGGTTGTGCAGGTCGCCCTTCTTCGCCTTCGTGATGAGGCGCTCCGCGTACGGGCGCAGGCGCTCGGCCTTGGCCCGCGTGGTGTGGATCCGGCCGTGGGTGAACAGCGACGTGGCCAGGTTGGCCAGCATCAGCTTCTGGTGCGACGGGGATCCCCCGAGGCGCGGGCCCTTGGTGGGCGTGGGCATGTCTCGCTCCTGGTCTCGTGACGCCTTTCCTCCCCGGTCCGCGGTGCGGGCCGGGGAGGGGGCAGCACGTCAGAGTGGGTGGTCTTAGAGCTGTTCGGTCTCGGCGTAGTCCTGGCCGTCGTCCGTGCCGAACGAGCCGTAGCCGCCGCCGTCGTAGGAGTCGTAGCCCTCCGACGGGTAGTCGGCCGCGGCGGCGCTCGGGTCGAACCCGGGCGGGCTGTCCTTGAGGGCCAGCCCCAGGCCCGCCAGCTTCATCTTGACCTCGTCGATGGACTTCGCACCGAAGTTGCGGATGTCCAGCAGGTCGGCCTCCGAGCGGCCGACGAGCTCGCCGACCGTGTGGATGCCCTCCCGCTTGAGGCAGTTGTAGGACCGGACCGTGAGGTCGAGGTCCTCGATGGGCATGGCGAACGCGGCGATCGAGTCGGCCTCGGCGGGCGAGGGCCCGATCTCGATGCCCTCCGCGTCGACGTTGAGCTCGCGGGCCAGACCGAACAGCTCGACGAGCGTGCGGCCGGCGGACGCGATGGCGTCGCGCGGGGTGATCGACGGCTTGGTCTCGACGTCGAGGATCAGCTTGTCGAAGTCGGTGCGCTGCTCGACGCGGGTCGCCTCGACCTTGTAGCTGACCTTGAGCACCGGCGAGTAGATCGAGTCGACCGGGATGCGGCCGATCTCGGCGCCGGAGGCCTTGTTCTGGGCGGCGGGGACGTAGCCGCGGCCACGCTCGACGACCAGCTCGACCTCGAGGCGGCCCTGGTCGTTCAGGGTCGCGATGTGCAGGTCCGGGTTGTGCACGGTGACCCCGGCGGGCGGGACGATGTCCCCCGCCGTGACCGTGCCCGGGCCCTGCTTGCGCAGGTACATCGTCGCCGGCTCGTCCTCCTCGGAGCTCACGACGAGCTCCTTGAGGTTCAGGATGATGTCGGTGACGTCCTCCTTCACCCCCGGGACGGTGGTGAACTCGTGGAGGACCCCGTCCACCCGGATCGAGGTGACGGCCGCGCCCGGGATGGACGACAGCAGGGTCCGCCGCAGCGAGTTCCCGAGGGTGTAACCGAAGCCCGGCTCGAGCGGTTCGATGACGAATCGCGACCGGGTGTCGTCGACCGGCTCCTCGGAGAGGGCCGGGCGCTGGGAGATCAGCACTTCTGGTGTTCCTTCCGGTGCTCGGGCATCCGCTATTTGACGCCGAACGGTGGAACCCGCCCCGGCGGGATCGCCGGGGCGGGAGGTCGAGCTACTTGGAGTAGAACTCGACGATCAGCTGCTCCTGCACGGGCGTGTCGATCTGCGCGCGCTCGGGCAGCTGGTGGACGAAGATGCGCAGCGTCTCCGGGACGACCTGCAGCCAACCGGGCACCGGACGGTCCCCGAACGACTCCTTCGCGTCCACGAAGGGCAGCATGTTCCGCGACTTGTCGCGGACGTCGATGATGTCGTACTGCGTCACCCGGTAGCTGGGGACGTCCACCTTCTCGCCGTTGACGAGGAAGTGGCCGTGCCCGACGAGCTGGCGGGCGGCACGCCGCGTGCGGGCGAGCCCGGCGCGGTAGACCACGGAGTCCAGACGCGACTCGAGCAGGCGCAGGAACTCGTCGCCGGTCTTGCCCTCGCGACGGTTCGCCTCCTCGTAGTAGCGGCGGACCTGCTTCTCCTGCACGCCGTAGGTGAAGCGGACCTTCTGCTTCTCCTGCAGCTGGAGCAGGTACTCGGACTCCTTGATGCGGATCCGGCCGTGCTGCCCCGGCGGGTACGGACGGCGCTCGAAGGACTTGTCGCCGCCGACGAGGTCGACCTTGAGGCGACGCGACTTGCGCGTGATGGGTCCGGTGTAGCGAGCCATCTCTCGTTCTCCTCTCGGCCCTAGACCCGGCGACGCTTCGGCGGGCGGCAGCCGTTGTGGGGCTGCGGGGTGACGTCGGAGATCGTCCCGACCTCGAGGCCGGCGGCCTGGAGCGAACGGATGGCCGTCTCGCGGCCCGAGCCCGGGCCCTTGACGAACACGTCGACCTTCTTCATGCCGTGCTCGGCCGCCTTGCGGGCCGCGTTCTCGGCGGCCATCTGGGCGGCGAACGGCGTCGACTTGCGCGAGCCCTTGAAGCCGACGTGGCCGGCGGAGGCCCAGCTGATCACCGCGCCCGCGGGGTCGGTGATCGAGACGATCGTGTTGTTGAACGTGCTCTTGATGTGCGCCTGGCCCTGGGAGATGTTCTTCTTCTCCCGGCGGCGCACCTTCTTCGCTCCGGCCGCGCCGGTGCGTGTCCTGGGTGGCATGCAAAAGCTCCTGGTGAGGTGATCGGGCCCCGCTACTTGCGGGCGGCCTTCTTCTTGCCGGCGACGGTCTTCTTCGGGCCCTTGCGCGAGCGGGCGTTGGTCTTCGTCCGCTGGCCGTGGACCGGAAGGTTCCGGCGGTGACGCAGGCCCTGGTAGCTGCCGATCTCGACCTTGCGCCGGATGTCCGCCTGGATCTCGCGGCGCAGGTCACCCTCGACCCGGAGATTGCCCTCGATGAACGCGCGGATGGCCGCGGCGTCGGAGTCGGTCAGATCCTTGCTCCGCAGATCGGGGTCGATCCCGGTCTCGGCGAGGATCGTCCGGGACTGGCTGCGGCCGATCCCGAAGATGTAGGTCAGCGCGATCTCCATCCGCTTCTCGCGGGGGAGGTCGACGCCGGAAATGCGTGCCATGGTGGCCCGTACTCCTCGTGTCGTCGGGAGGTGTCGGCCCCCGCCCGCCCCGGACGGTCGAGTGACCGTTCGGGCCCCGGCCTCCCGGGCCGAGGGTGGTTCCGCCGAGTCGATGTCGACGTAGGTACGGGGGTGTTCTTCTGGCGTCACCCGGGCCTGGACCCGGGTTCAGGGCTGAGCTGGTGTCAGCCCTGGCGCTGCTTGTGCCGCAGGTTGTCGCAGATGACCATGACCCGCCCGTGACGGCGGACCACCTGGCACTTGGCGCAGATGCGCTTGACGCTCGGCTGGACCTTCACGATCTCGTCCTCGCTGCCTGATCTGCTGGGTTCACTTGTAGCGGTAGACGATCCGGCCGCGCGACAGGTCGTACGGCGACAGCTCGACCACGACCTTGTCCTCGGGGAGGATTCGGATGTAGTGCTGACGCATCTTGCCGCTGATGTGTGCCAGGACCTTGTGCCCGTTCTCGAGCTCGACCCGGAACATCGCGTTGGGCAGGGGCTCGATGACCCGGCCCTCGACCTCGATGGCGCCGTCCTTCTTCGCCATGTCCTCCGCACTTCTCTCCGGATCGCCGGGCTCCCGCACCCGACCAGGGAGGCCGGGGACGCTCGCCGGGCGACCACGTCGTCCCGCTGCACCACCGACATGCGGGTGCATGCCGGATCGGGTCCGCGAGGACACACCGGAGCACACGGACCCACCTGAGGGTGTGGTGACGCGTGCGGACACCGGCACGACACGCGCACCAGCCTTCGAGTGTACGCGGGGCGTGCCCACCCCCTGACCACCGGGTCAGGACGACGGGCGGCCTCCTGTGCAGGGCGTTCGTCCTGCCCGGCCGGCCGCACCGAGCAGCAGCGCGAGCCCCCACGGACCGGCCACCCAGATCCACCACGGGTACACCGCCGCACCCGAACCGAGGGTCACCGCGAGCCAGATCAGCACGTTCACCGCGCTGATGAACGCCCACGCCGCCACCGCGCCGCGGAGGCCGCCCGAACCGGGTCCGAGTGGCACCGGCGGGGCCGGAAAGCCGTGCGGAACCGCCCGAGGACGGGGCGCCGCCCGCGCCGGCTCCGGCGCCGCCGACGGCAGGTCCGTCAGCAGCGGCGCGAGGTCGTCACGCACCACCGCGCCGTGCGCCGCGCGGACCCGCTCGTCGTACTCGGCGAGCGTCAGCCGCCCCTCGCCATGGGCCTGCGTCAACCGATCCGCCGCCTGCGCGCGGTCCGCGTCGGACACCCGCATCGCACCCTGCTCGGCCATCACGATCACCCCTGGTCCCGGTCTCGGGACCAGAGTAGCGGATAGCGGACAGCTCAGCTATCCGCTTTCTCCTCGGGCGCGGTCAGGACCCAGGGGCCCGCCTCGGTCACGGCGACGGTGTGCTCCCAGTGCGCCGCCCGCGCCCCGTCGGCCGTGACGACGGTCCACTCGTCGTCGAGCTCCTCGGTCTCCGCGTCGCCCGCCGTCAGCATCGGCTCGACCGCCAGGACCATGCCCTCGCGCAGCCGCAGACCCGTCCCCGGCCGCCCGAGGTTCGGCAGGAACGGCTCCATGTGCATCTCGGTGCCGATGCCGTGCCCGCCGTAGTCCTCGACGATCCCGAATCCCTCGCCCGCGGGGCTCCGGTGGCGCCGGGCCTCCGACTCCACCGCGGCCGAGATGTCGCCCAGCCGGTTGCCGGGCCGGACCTCGGCGATCCCGGCCCACATCGCGGCGCGGCAGGCCGCCGAGAGCTCGGCGTCGCCGGGGTGCGGGGCCCCGACCGAGACCGTGACCGCCGCGTCCCCGTGCCAGCCGTCGAGGATCGCGCCGCAGTCCACCGAGAGCAGGTCGCCCTCGACGAGGACGGTGTCCGGGCTCGGGATCCCGTGGACCACCTGGGAGTTGACCGAGGCGCAGATGCTCCCGGGGAAGCCGTGGTAACCGAGGAACGACGGCACCGCGCCGGCCTCGCGGATGGTGGACTCGGCCAGGGCGTCGAGATCGGCGGTGCTCGCACCGACCACCGCGGCCGCGCCCACCCGCTCGAGGGTGGCCGCCACGACGAGGCCGGCCGCGCGCATCGCCTCGATCTCGGCCCGGGACTTGACCTGGATGTCGGTCCCGATCCGCCCGCCGGACAGGCGCCCGGCGACGCGGCCGAGGTTCACCCCGACGTCGGCCAGGCTCGCCCCGCCGACGGCGCCGGCCTCCCGGACGACCCGGCCCAGCCCCACCGCCGCTCAGTCCTCCGGCTCGTCGGCCAGCGCGTCCATCGCCCGGTCGGTGACCTCGTCCATCGAGCCCATGGCGTCGACGGTGACGAGGATGTCGCGGTAGTACTCGATCAGCGGCGCGGTCTCCCGGCGGTAGACCTCCTGCCGGTTGCGGATGACGTCCTCGGTGTCGTCCGAGCGCCCGCGGCCCATCAGACGCGAGATGAGCTCCTCGTCGTCGACCTCGAAGAGCAGCACCGCGTCGAGGCGCTGGTCGAGGTCGGCGAGCACCTTGCCGAGCTCGTCGGCCTGCGAGGTGTTGCGGGGGAACCCGTCGAGCAGGAAGGCCTCGGCCGCGTCCGGCTTCCCCAGCCGGTCCCTGACCATCGCCACGGTGACCTCGTCCGGCACCAGGTCGCCCGCGTCGACGTAGCGCTGGGCCTCCTTGCCGAGCTCGGTCCCGTTCTTCATGTTGTCGCGGAACAGATCGCCGGTGGAGATGTGCGGCGCGTCGAGCCGTTCCGACAACCGCGCCGCCTGCGTGCCCTTGCCGGCTCCGGGCGGCCCCACCAGAACGATCCTCATGTCCACTCCTCTCCTGCGCGCCCCTGAACGGTCACGCGTGTCCATCCTGCCCCGGCGGGGCCGTCCACGGCCCCGGCGACCCGGGCAGGGAACGCGCCCGTCAGCGCAGGAAGCCCTCGTAGTTGCGCTGCATCAGCTGGCTCTCGATCTGCTTCACGGTATCCAGGCCCACACCGACCATGATCAGAACCGCCGTGCCACCGAAGGGGAAGTTCTGGTTGCCGCCGCTCTGGCCGCCCTGGCCGGTGAGGCCCAGGAAGAAGTTCGGGAGGACCGCGATGATGCCGAGGTAGATCGATCCCGGCAAGGTGATCCGCGAGAGGACGTACTGGAGGTACTCCGCCGTCGGCCGCCCCGGACGGATGCCGGGGATGAAGCCCCCGAACTTCTTCATCTCGTCGGCACGTTCCTCGGGGTTGAACGTGATCGCGACGTAGAAGTACGTGAAGAAGATGATCAGGGCGAAGTACAGCAGGATGTGGACCCAGTTGGACTGGTTCGACAGGTAGGTCTGCACGAACGCCGAGAAGCCCGAGTTCGAGTTGCCCGCGATCCGCGACAGCAGGTCGGGCAGGTAGAGCAGCGACGAGCCGAAGATCACCGGGATGACACCGGCCTGGTTGACCTTCAGGGGCAGGTAGGTCGACGTCCCGCCGTACATCCGCCGCCCGACCATGCGCTTGGCGTACTGCACCGGGATGCGCCGCTGGCCCTGCTCGACGAACACGACGCTCGCGATGATCGCGAGGCCGAAGACGCAGACCACGGAGAAGACGACGGCGCCCGAGCTCGTGAGGATCTGCTGGCCCTCGGCCGGGATGCGGGAGGCGATCGAGCAGAAGATCAGCAGCGACATGCCGTTGCCGACGCCGCGCTCGGTGACCAGCTCGCCGAACCACATGATGATCGACGTGCCGGCCGTCATGACCAGCACGATCACCGCGAGGTCGAAGATGCCGGCGTTGGGCAGGATCGGGAACTGCGACGGGTCGCAGTTCTGGAACAGCTGCCCCCGGTCGGCCAGCGCCACGATGCCGGTGGACTGCAGGACGGCCAGCGCGATGGTCAGGTAGCGCGTGTACTGCGTCAGCGTGCCCTGACCGGACTGGCCCTCCTTCTTCAGCTGCTCGAAGCGTGGGATGACCACGGTGAGCAGCTGGATGATGATGCTCGCCGTGATGTACGGCATGATGCCCAGCGCGAAGATCGACAGCTGGAGCAGCGCACCACCGGAGAACAGGTTGATCAGGGAGTAGACGCTCGCCGCGTCGCCGCCCTGGACCTGGCGCAGACAGGCCTGCACGTTGGTGTACGAGACCCCGGGAGCGGGCAGCGTCGCGCCGAGTCGGTAGATCGCGACGATGCCGAGCGTGAACAGGATCTTCTTGCGCAGGTCCGGCGTCGCCAGCGCGGACCGCACGGGGCCGAGCACTCGGACCTCCAGCTGGTCGTCGATGGGGCTCCGCCGCTCGACCGGTCACCGGCCGGCTCCCCCGACGGGGTCCGGGTCCGGACCGGGGCGGTACCGATCCCGCGACTGAATGAGCACGTCCCGGGATCGGGCGGGGCCTCGGGCGAGAATAACAGCAGGCGGATGGGCCCTTGACCGGCCCGGCCCCCGACGCGAACGGGCCCGGGGTGCCGATCGGCACCCCGGGCCCGGAAGCTGCGTGCGGAGGGTCAGACGACCGTGGTCGTCCCGCCCGCGGCGGTGATCTTCTCGGTGGCCGAGCCGGAGAACGCGTGTGCGCTCACCTGCAGGGTCACCGACCCGAGGTCGCCCTCGCCGAGCACCTTCACGGGCTGCCCGGCACGGACGGCGCCGGCGGTCACGAGCTCGGCCGGGCCGACCTCGCCGCCGTTCGGGAACAGCCGGGCGAGGTCGCCGACGTTGACGACCTGCGCGACGACCTTGTTGCGGTTGCGGAAGCCCTTGAGCTTCGGCAGGCGCATCTGCAGCGGCATCTGCCCACCCTCGAACGTCGCGGGGACGTTCTTCCGGGCGCCGGTGCCCTTCGTGCCGCGGCCCGCGGTCTTGCCCTTCGAGGCCTCACCGCGACCCACGCGGGTCTTCTCCGTCTTGCTGCCCGGCGCCGGACGCAGGTGGTGCAGCTTGATCGGGGACTCAGTGTTCTCCGGCATACCTCAGACCTCCTCGACCGTGACGAGGTGCCGCACGGTGTGGATCAGGCCGCGGTTCTGCGGGGTGTCCGGACGCGTCACCGACGCGCCGATCCGACGCAGGCCGAGCGTCCGCAGGGACTCGCGCTGGTTGCGCTTGCCCCCGATGTCGGAGCGGGTCTGCGTGACCTTGAGGTCGGCCATGGCTCAGACCCCCTGACCGGCGCGCTGACGCAGCATCCGCGCCGGCGCGACCTCGTCCAGCGGCAGGCCCCGGCGGGCCGCGACGGCCTCGGGGACCTGCAGCGCCTTCAGGGCGGCCACCGTGGCGTGCACGATGTTGATGGCGTTCTGGCTGCCCAGGGACTTGGACAGGATGTCCGCGATCCCCGCGCACTCCAGGACCGCGCGCACCGGGCCGCCGGCGATGACACCGGTACCGGGGCTCGCGGGGCGCAGGAGCACGACGCCCGCGGCGTCCTCGCCCTGCACGGGGTGCGTGATGGTGCCGCCGACGCGGGGGACGCGGAAGAAGTTCTTCTTCGCCTCCTCGACGCCCTTCGCGATCGCGGCGGGCACCTCCTTGGCCTTGCCGTAGCCCACGCCGACCTCGCCGTCGCCGTTGCCGACGACCACGAGCGCGGTGAAGCTGAAGCGACGGCCGCCCTTGACGACCTTGGCCACGCGGTTGATGGCGACGACGCGCTCGAGGTGCGGCGTCCTGTCCTGGGCGCCGCCGCGGCCGCCGCCCTGACGGTCGCGGTCGCGTCCGCCCTGGCCGCCGCCCTCGCGGCGCTGAGTGCCCGGCATCAGGCGTCCTTCCCTTGCGTGTTCTCGATCGAGAGGGCCATCAGAACGTCAGGCCCCCCTCGCGGGCCGCATCGGCGAGCTGCGCGATACGGCCGTGGTAGCGGCGACCACCGCGGTCGAACACGACCGCCTCGATGCCCGCCTCCTTGGAGCGGCTGGCGACGAGCTCGCCGACCTTCGCGGCCTGCGCCTTCTTGTCGCCCTCCAGCCCGCGGATGTCGGCCTCCATGCTCGAGGCGTGCGCGAGCGTGTGGCCCGCGAGGTCGTCGATGACCTGCGCGGTGATGTGCCGCGAGGAGCGGGTGACGACCAGGCGCGGACGGACCGGCGTGCCCTCGACCTTCTTGCGCAGGCGCGCGTGCCGACGCACGCGGCCCGAGCGCCGGGTCTCGGACACGTTCTTGCCGATCTGGGTCGGCTTCTTCTCTGTGGTCGCAGCCATCACTTACCCGTCTTCCCGACCTTGCGGCGGATCTGCTCGCCGGCGTAGCGCACGCCCTTGCCCTTGTAGGGGTCGGGCCGGCGCAGGCGCCGGATGTTCGCGGCGATCTGACCGACGACCTGCTTGTCGATGCCCTGCACCGAGAAGCGGGTGGGGCTCTCGACCGCGAAGGTGATGCCCTCGGGCGCCTCGATGCGCACGGGGTGGCTGTAGCCGAGCGCGAACTCGAGGGCGTTGCCCTTGAGCTGCACGCGGTAGCCGACGCCGTGGATCTCGAGCTTGCGCTCGAAGCCCTGGGTCACCCCGAGCACGAGGTTGTTGAGCAGCGAGCGCGACAGCCCGTGCAGCGAGCGGTTCTCCCGCTCGTCGTCGGGGCGCGAGACCGAGAGGACGCCGTCCTCCAGGTCGACCCCGATGGGACGGTCGACGGTGTGGCTCAGGGTGCCCTTGGGCCCCTTCACCGTGACGTTCTGGCCCTCGATCGCGACGTCCACGCCGGACGGCACGGAGATCGGGGCCCTTCCGATGCGTGACATGGTTCGGTTCCCCTTCCGCTACCAGACGAAGGCGAGGACTTCCCCGCCCATCCGTCGCTGGTGGGCCTGGCGATCGGTCAGCAGCCCCGAGGACGTCGAGATGATCGCGACGCCGAGGCCGCCGAGCACGCGCGGCAGCTCGGTCGACTTCGCGTAGATGCGCAGACCGGGCTTCGAGATGCGCTTGAGGCCGGCGATGCTGCGCTCGCGGTTCGGCCCGTACTTCAGGTCGATGACCAGCGACTTGCCGACGGCCGCCGGCTCGTCGCGGTATCCCGCGATGTAGCCCTGCTCGAGCAGGACCTGGGCCACGTGGGCCTTCAGCTTGCTGTGCGGCATCTTCACGTCCTCGTGGAACGCCGAGTTGGCGTTCCGGATGCGCGTGAGCATGTCCGCGATCGGGTCGGTCATCGTCATCGCGACCAGGTCACCTTCCTCGCCGTGGTACCCCGGGTCGTCCGGCGGGCGGACGACTCCGTGGCGGGCCTGCGGCGGCCGGGGCGGGTCTGAGAGTTGCTTCGGAGGGTGGTCGCCGTGCCGTCGAGCAGGTGCTCACGGTGGGCGACACGCTGGATGAGGGTCAGCAGCTGCGGGTCGATCGCCCGACCCGGCAGCTCGTCGGAGTCGGTCGGCCCGACGACGCCGTCGTCCACGCGGCTCACCACGAGGACTTGCTGACGCCCGGGAGCTCGCCCCGGTGCGCCATCTCGCGCAGGCAGACGCGGCAGAGCCCGAACTTCCGCAGGACCGCGCGCGCACGCCCGCAGCGGTTGCAGCGGGTGTACCCGCGGACCTTGAACTTCGGGGTCGCGGCGGCCTTGTTGACCAGTGCCTTCTTCGCCATGCTCAGTTCTCCCTGAACGGGAAGCCGAGGGCACGCAGCAGGGCCCGGCCTTCCTCGTCGGTGGTCGCGGAGGTGACCACGGTGATGTCCATCCCCCGCGGCCGGTCGATCGAGTCCTGGTCGATCTCGTGGAACATCGACTGGTCGGACAGACCGAACGTGTAGTTGCCCGAGCCGTCGAACTGCTTGGGCGACAGCCCGCGGAAGTCGCGGATGCGCGGCAGCGAGATCGAGACCAGGCGGTCGAGGAACTCCCACATCCGCGCACCCCGCAGCGTCGTGCGGGCGCCGATCGGCATCCCCTCGCGCAGCTTGAACTGCGCGATCGACTTGCGGGCCTTGCGGATCTCCGGCTTCTGGCCGGCGATGAGGGTGAGGTCGCGGACCGCACCCTCCATCAGCTTGGAGTCGCGCGCGGCCTCGCCGACGCCCATGTTCACGACGACCTTGACGACGCCGGGCACGAGCATCGAGTTCGGGTAGGAGAACTGCTCCGTCAGCGACTGACGGATCTCGTCCCGGTAGCGCTGCTGCAGCCGGGGACGGGTCTCAGTGCTGGTCACTAGATGTCCTTCCCGTTGCGGCGCGAGACACGCACGCGCTTCTGCTCGCCCTCGCCGCCGTCGCGGTAGCCGACGCGGGCCGGCTTGCCGTCCGAGTCGACGACCATCACGTTCGAGACGTGGATGGCGGCCTCCTGCGTGACGATCCCGCCGGACTGCGCGCCGCGCTGGTTCGCGGACTGTGCGGTGTGCTTCTTGACGCGGCCGACGCCCTCGACGAGGACCCGGTCACGCTCGGGGTAGGCCTGGATGACCTTGCCCTTCGCGCCCTTGTCCTTGCCGGCGATGACGAGGACCGTGTCGCCCTTCTTGACCTTCATCTGGCTACAGCACCTCCGGCGCGAGCGAGATGATCCGCATGAACCGCTTGTCGCGCAGTTCGCGGCCCACCGGGCCGAAGATGCGGGTCCCGCGGGGCTCGCGGTCGTTCTTGATGATCACCGCGGCGTTCTCGTCGAACTTGATGTACGAGCCGTCCGGGCGGCGCTTCTCCTTGGCGGTGCGCACGACGACGGCCCTCACGACATCACCACGCTTCACGCCCGACGCCGGGATGGCCTCCTTGACGGTGGCCACGATGACGTCGCCGATCCCCGCGTAGCGGCGGGATGAGCCACCGAGCACGCGGATGCACAGGATTTCCCTGGCACCCGTGTTGTCGGCGACCCGGAGTCGCGACTCCTGCTGGATCACTGCTTCTCTCCTGACCTTCCCGGCGACTCACGCCGCCGGATGGTTTCCGGGTGGCTGGTTACTTGGCCTTCTCGAGGATCTGGACGAGGCGCCAGCGCTTGGTCGCCGAGAGCGGCCGGGTCTCCATGAGGAGCACGCGGTCGCCGGGACCGGCGGTGTTGTTCTCGTCGTGCGCCTTGACCTTCTTGGTCCGGCGGATGACCTTCGAGTAGCGCGGGTGCTTCACCCGGTCCTCGAGGCTGACGACGATCGTCTTGGACATCTTGTCCGAGACCACGAGACCCTCACGCGTCTTGCGCAGGCCCCGGTCGTCGTTGCGCTCTCCGGGCTTCTGCTCGGCAGGGGCGTCGGCCTTGACCTCGCTGCGCACCTGCTCGCTGTCGGCGGCGCTGGTCATGCCGCTCCCTCCTCGTCAGGAGCCACGGACAGACCCAGCTCCCGCTCGCGCATCACGGTGTAGATGCGGGCGATGTCGTGCCGGACGGTCCGCAGCCGGCGGTTGTTGTCGAGCTGCCCGGTCGCCATCTGGAAACGCAGGTTGAACAGCTCGGCCTTCGCCTCGCGAGCACGCGCGACCAGGTCCTCGGCCGTGAGCTCGCGGAGCTCGCTGGCGGGGATTCCCGCTGCCATCAGAACGCCTCCTCTCGGGTGACGATGCGGCAGCGCATCGGCAGCTTGTGCTGCGCGCGACGCAGTGCCTCACGGGCGGTGGCCTCGTTCGGGTAGCTCATCTCGAACATGACCCGGCCGGGCTTCACGTTCGCGATCCACTTCTCCGGCGAGCCCTTGCCGGAACCCATGCGGGTCTCGGCCGGCTTCTTGGTGAGCGGCCGGTCCGGGAAGATGTTGATCCAGACCTTGCCGCCACGACGGATGTGGCGGGTGATCGCGATACGGGCCGACTCGATCTGGCGGTTCGTGACGTAGCCGTGCTCGAGCGCCTGGATCCCGTAGTCGCCGAACGCCATGTGCGTCCCGCCCTTGGCGGCACCCGACCGGTCCGGCCGGTGCTGCTTGCGGAACTTGACCTTGCGGGGGATCAGCACGCGTCAGCCCTCCGATCCGGGGCTCGTGGTGGTCGACGCACCCGCCGCGGCCTCGGCGGCGGCGCGCCCGGCCTCGGTGGAGGTCCCGGTCGTGCCGGACGAGCCGGAACGACGGCCACGCGGGCGGTCGTTGCGGTTCCCGCGGCCGCCGCGCGGCTCGCGGGTCGCGGCGTCGAGCGCCGCCTGGCGCTCGGACTCCCGCTTGCCGCCGACGACGTCGCCCTTGTAGATCCAGACCTTCACGCCGATGCGGCCGAAGTTGGTCCGGGCCTCGAACAGGCCGTAGTCGATCTCCGCGCGGAGCGTGTGCAGCGGCACCCGGCCCTCGCGGTAGAACTCCGAGCGCGACATCTCGGCACCGCCGAGGCGGCCGGAGCACTGCACCCGGATGCCCTTCACGCCCGGCGAGCGCATGGCCGACTGCATGGCCTTGCGCATCGCGCGACGGAACGACACGCGGTTCGACAGCTGCTCGGCCACGCCCTGCGCGACGAGCTGCGCGTCGGCCTCGGCGCCCTTGACCTCGAGGATGTTGAGCTGGACCTGCTTGCCGGTCAGCTTCTCGAGGTTGCCGCGCAGCCGGTCGGCCTCCGCACCGCGGCGGCCGATGACGATGCCCGGGCGGGCGGTGTGGATGTCGACGCGCACCCGGTCGCGGGTGCGCTCGATCTCGACCTTGGAGATGCCGGCCCGCTCCATGCCCTTGGAGAGCATGCGGCGGATCTTGACGTCCTCGGCCACGTAGTCGGCGTACTGCTTGTCGGCGTACCAGCGGGACTTCCAGTCCGTGGTGATGCCCAGGCGGAACCCGTGCGGGTTGATCTTCTGACCCATCAGCGGGTCCTTCCCTTCGAGCGCTGGCGACCACCCTTGCCGTCGGGCACCGAGGTGACCTCGACGGTGATGTGGCTGGTGCGCTTGCGGATGCGGTACGCGCGCCCCTGCGCCCGGGGCTGGAACCGCTTCATGGTCGGGCCCTCGTCCACGGTGATCGTCGAGATGACGAGCGTGGAGGGGTCCAGGTCGAAGTTGTTCTCGGCGTTCGCCACCGCGCTCGCGACGAGCTTGGCGACCGGCGTGGCCGCCGCCTGCTCGGCGAACTGCAGCACCGAGGCGGCCTGGCCGACGGGCATGCCGCGCACGAGGTCCACCACGCGGCGGACCTTCATCGGCGACATGCGCACGTAGCGAGCCCGCGCGACCGCACCCTGGGGTGCAGCCTCGGAGTCGGCTGGTGCAGCCATCGTTCGTTACCTTCCTTGGTTTCGCGGACCGGAACCGTCGGGTCGTCACCTAGCGGCGACGGGACCGGCGGTCCTCCTTGACGTGCCCGCGGAACGTGCGGGTCGGGGCGAACTCGCCGAGCTTGTGCCCGACCATGGCCTCCGAGACGAAGACCGGGACGTGCTTGCGCCCGTCGTGGACGGCCAGCGTGTGGCCGATCATGTCGGGGATGATCGTCGACCGGCGCGACCAGGTCCTGATCACGGTCTTCCGGTTCGACTCGTTCAGCGCGTCGACCTTCTTGAGCAGGTGGTCGTCGACGAACGGCCCCTTCTTCACACTGCGCGGCATCGCTGTCTCTCCTCCCTGCTCAGCGCTTCTTGTTCTTGCCGGTACGCCGGCGGCGCACGATCATGCGGTCGCTCTCCTTGCGGCCGCGCGTGCGGCCCTCCGGGGTACCGGCCGGGTTGACCGGGTGACGTCCACCGGACGTCTTGCCCTCACCACCGCCGTGCGGGTGGTCGACCGGGTTCATCGCGACACCGCGCACCGTCGGGCGCTTGCCCCGCCAGCGGTTGCGGCCCGCCTTGCCCCAGTTGATGTTCGAGTGCTCCGAGTTGCCGACCTCGCCGATGGTGGCGCGGCAGCGGACGTCGACGTTGCGGATCTCGCCCGAGGGCATCCGGAGCTGGGCGTGGGGCCCGTCCTTGGCCACGAGCTGCACCCGCGCACCCGCCGACCGCGCGATCTTCGCGCCGCCGCCGGGGCGGAGCTCGATCGCGTGGATCACGGTGCCGGTGGGGATGTTGCGCAGCGGCAGGTTGTTGCCCGGCTTGATGTCGGCCTTCGGGCCGCTCTCCACCGGGTCGCCCTGCCCCAGCCGCTCCGGCGCGATGATGTAGCGCTTCTCGCCGTCGGCGTAGTGCAGGAGCGCGATGCGCGCGCTGCGGTTCGGGTCGTACTCGATGTGCGCGACCTTGGCCGGCACGCCGTCCTTGTCGTTGCGACGGAAGTCGATCAGGCGGTAGGCCCGCTTGTGCCCGCCGCCCTGGTGCCGGGTCGTGATCCGGCCCGAGGCGTTACGGCCGCCCTTGTTGTGCAGCGGCCGGATGAGCGACTTCTCCGGGTGGTCGCGCGTGATCTCGGCGAAGTCCGAGACGCTCGCGCCGCGCCGCCCGGCGGTCATCGGCTTGTACCTGCGGATTCCCATGGTTGTCTGCTAACTCCCTCAGGCCCCGGGCCCGCCGAAGACGTCGATCGTCCGGCTCTCCGGCGTCACGGTGACGACGGCGCGCTTGGTGTCCTTGCGCTTGCCGAAGCCGCGACGGGAGCGCTTGCGCTTCCCGTCGCGGTTGAGCGTGTTCACGCTCGCCACGGTCACGTCGAAGATCTCCTGGACGGCGATCTTGATCTGGGTCTTGTTCGCGTCCGGGCGCACCAGGAACGTGTACTGGCGCTCCTCGAGAAGGCCGTAGCTCTTCTCCGAGATCACCGGCGCGAGGATGACGTCGCGCGGGTCCGCGATCACTGGTCGACCTCCTCGGTGCCCGCGGTGCGGGCACTGACGAACGCGTCGAGCGCGGCGGTCGTGAAGACCACGTCGTCCGCGCGGAGCACGTCGTAGGTGTTGAGCTGGTCCGGGGTCAGCAGGTGGACCGCCGGGAGGTTCGCCACGCTGCGGCGGCTCGCCTCGTCGTCGCGCAGGACGACGGCCAGGACCTTCTGGTGCTCGCGGCTCGGCGCGACGACGCCCTCGAGGGCCGTGCGGGCGCCCTTCGTCGACGGCGTGGCGCCCTCGACGAGGCCCGAGAAGACGTGGATGCGCTCGTGACGGGCGCGGTCCGAGAGGGCCCCGCGCAGCGCGGCGGCCTTCATCTTCTTGGGGGTCCGCTGCGAGTAGTCCCGCGGCGTCGGCCCGTGGACGGTGCCACCGCCGGTGAACTGCGGCGCGCGGGTCGAGCCCTGACGGGCGCGGCCGGTGCCCTTCTGGCGGTACGGCTTCTTGCCGCCGCCGCGGGTCTCACCGCGGGTCTTGGTGTCGTGCGTGCCCTGGCGGGCCGCCGCGAGCTGCGCGGTGACCACCTGGTGCATCAGCGCGGTGGACGCCGGGGCGTCGAAGAGAGCCCCGGGGAGCTCCACGGTGCCGTCGGTGCCGCCCGCCGGCGTGTGCACCGGGACGGAGCGGGTCTCGCCGGTGCCCGCGGCGGCGTGCGCCTCGCGACGGGCGAGCCGACGGGCCTCGCCCGCGGTGTACGACGGACGTCGGATCTCCAGGGCGCCGCCGGCGCCCGGCGCCGGAGCGGTCGAGGAGGAGGTCACTGCTGGTCACCGCCCTTCGGGTGGACCTTGGCCGCGGAGGTCACGAGGACCATGCCGCCGCGCGGGCCGGGGACGGCGCCGCGGATCAGCAGCAGGCCTGCGTCGGCGTCCACGCCGTGCACGGTCAGGTTCTGCGTGGTGCTCTTGACGTTGCCCATGCGGCCGGCCATGCGCGTGCCCTTGAAGACCCGCGCCGGGGTGGCGCAGCCGCCGATGGAGCCCGGCGAGCGGTGCTTGCGCTGCGTGCCGTGGCTCGCGCCGAGGCCGCCGAAGCCGTGGCGCTTCATGACGCCGGCGGTGCCCTTGCCCTTGGTGGTGCCGGAGACGTCGACGATCGCGCCCGCGTCGAACGCGGTGGCGTCGACCTCCTGGCCGACCTCGTAGGACGAGGCGTCCGAGGTGCGCAGCTCGACGAGGTGGCGGCGCGGCGTGACGCCGGCCCGGCTGAAGTGGCCGGTCTCCGGCTTGTTCACCTTGCGGGGGTCGATGGCGCCGAAGGCCAGCTGCACCGCGTTGTAGCCGTCGGTCGAGGGGGTCCGCACCTGCGTCACGACGCAGGGGCCCGCCTTGACCACGGTCACGGGGACGACGCGGTTCGCCTCGTCGAACACCTGGGTCATGCCGACCTTGGTGCCGAGGACGCCGCTCATCTGCCTCTCGCTCGTGGAAGACATCTCCGGCCTCACTGGATGTTGACGTCGACGCTGGCCGGCAGGTCGATGCGCATGAGCGCGTCCACCGTCTTGGGCGTCGGGTCGACGATGTCGATCAGTCGCTTGTGCGTGCGCATCTCGAAGTGCTCGCGCGAGTCCTTGTACTTGTGCGGCGAGCGGATGACGCAGTAGACGTTCTTCTCGGTGGGCAGCGGCACGGGGCCGACGACCGAGGCACCGGTGCGCGTCACGGTCTCCACGATCTTGCGGGCCGACGCGTCGATCGCCTCGTGGTCATAGGCCTTGAGCCTGATGCGGATCTTCTGTCCCGCCATGGTGGCTTGCCGTTCCTCTTCTCGTCCTCGACCGGCGTCGCTCCCGGTGCCGCACCCTGTCCTGATGGCGACCGGCCAACTCTCTCCGGTCCCCGCGGTCGGGCGTGTCGACTCCGTCGGCTGCGCGCCCCGGACGCTCGTCGCTCCGCGGCTGGGCCCTCGCGGACCCTCGCTGTTCATGGTGTGTCCGTCCCGTTCCGGTCGACCGACCGGAGACGACACGGTGGGAGCCCGCCAGGGGCACCCTGATCCCGCTTCGCTGTGGTCCCGTGCGCGGTGTCCCGTCAGGACTCCGGTCACGGACCCTGCTCACGCCGGGGCGGTCGGCTCGATACCGACTGAGCCGACCGCCCGGGCAAGCAACCTCACCAGTGTCGCACGCGCAGCTCAGCGCGCCGACACCGGGGGTGGGGACCCCCGGAGCGGTCCCCGCCCGGGGGGGGGGGGCCGGGGGGGGGGGCCCCCACCGCCGCGGAGGGTCCTACTTGAGGATCTTCGTGACCTGGCCCGCGCCGACGGTCCGGCCACCCTCACGGATGGCGAACTGGAGGCCCTCCTCCATGGCGATGGGCTGGATCAGCTGGACCGACATCTCGGTGTTGTCGCCCGGCATGACCATCTCGGTGCCCTCCGGGAGCGTCACGACGCCGGTGACGTCGGTCGTCCGGAAGTAGAACTGCGGGCGGTAGTTGTTGAAGAACGGCGTGTGCCGGCCACCCTCGTCCTTGCCCAGGATGTAGACCTGGCCCTCGAACTCGGTGTGCGGCGTGATGGAGCCGGTCTTGCAGACGACCATGCCGCGCTCGACGTCCTCGCGCTTGATGCCGCGCAGGAGCAGACCGACGTTGTCGCCGGCGCGCCCCTCGTCGAGCAGCTTGCGGAACATCTCGATGCCCGTGGTGGTGGTCTTCATCGACTTCTCGCGGATGCCGACGATCTCCACCTCCTCGTTCACCTTGACGATGCCGCGCTCGACGCGGCCGGTCACGACGGTGCCGCGGCCGGTGATCGTGAAGACGTCCTCGACGGGCATGAGGAACGGCTTGTCGGTGTCACGCTCCGGCGACGGGATGCTGTCGTCGACGGCGTCCATGAGGCTGACGATGGCGTCGGCCCACTCGGAGTCGCCCTCGAGCGCCTTGAGCGCCGAGACGCGCACGACCGGCAGGTCGTCGCCCGGGTACTCCTGCGCCGAGAGGAGCTCACGGACCTCCATCTCGACGAGCTCCATGATCTCCTCGTCGTCGACCATGTCGGCCTTGTTCAGTGCGACGACGATGTACGGCACGCCGACCTGCTTGGCGAGCAGCACGTGCTCACGGGTCTGCGGCATCGGACCGTCGGTCGCGGCCACGACCAGGATGGCGCCGTCCATCTGGGCGGCACCGGTGATCATGTTCTTCACGTAGTCGGCGTGCCCGGGGCAGTCGACGTGCGCGTAGTGCCGCTTCTCGGTCTGGTACTCGACGTGCGCGATCGAGATCGTGATACCGCGCTGGCGCTCTTCCGGCGCCTTGTCGATCATGTCGAACGCGGACGCCTGGTTGAGGTCCGGGTACTTGTCGTGCAGGACCTTGGTGATGGCCGCGGTCAGCGTCGTCTTGCCGTGGTCGATGTGACCGATCGTGCCGATGTTGACGTGCGGCTTGTTCCGCTCGAACTTGGCCTTCGCCACTGCTCTCGTCCTCCTGGACTTCTGAGGGTCTGTCGTCGCCGATTCCGGCGGTCGTCGGTGGTGCGGTCCTCTGGGTGGGCTATTGCCGGGTGGAGGACCCGAGGTGACCTCACGAGGCTAACGGGGCGCTCACCCCTGCCTCACCGCGGCCCGTCATCCCGTCGTCGGGAATCCGGGCCGCGGCTCGGGGTCACTCGCCGGTCGCCTTGGCGATGATCTCCTTGGCCACGTTGGCCGGGACCTCGCCGTACGAGTCGAACTGCATGGAGTAGTTCGCCCGCCCCTGGGTCTTCGACCGCAGGTCACCGACGTAGCCGAACATCTCCGACAGCGGGACCAGGGCCTTGACGATCCGGTTGCCGCTGCGCTCGTCCATGCTCTGGATGTGGCCGCGGCGGGAGTTGAGGTCGCCGATGACATCGCCCATGTAGTCCTCGGGCGTGTTCACCTCGACCGCCATCAGCGGCTCGAGGAGAGCGGGGTCCGCCTTGCGGGCCGCCTCCTTGAGCGCCATCGAGCCGGCCACCTTGAACGCCATCTCGGACGAGTCGACCTCGTGGTACTGACCGTCGAGCAGCGTCAGGCGCAGGCCCGTCATCGGGTAGCCGGCCAGGATGCCGTACTGCATGGCGTCCTGGGCTCCCTCGTCGACCGACGGGATGTACTCGCGCGGCACGCGCCCACCGGTGACCTTGTTGACGAACTCGTAGAGCGCGCCCTCTTCGTTCTTCTCCATCGGCTCGAGCTTGATGATCACGCGCGCGAACTGGCCGGAACCACCGGTCTGCTTCTTGTGCGTGTACTCGTACTTCTCGACCGGCTTGCGGATGGTCTCCCGGTAGGCGACCTGCGGCTTGCCGATGTTCGCCTCGACCTTGAAGTCGGACTTCATCCGGTTGACGAGCACCTCCAGGTGGAGCTCGCCCATGCCCGAGATGATCGTCTGGCCGGTCTCGTCGTCGAGGCGGACCTGGAAGGTCGGGTCCTCGTCGGCGAGCCGCTGGATGGCGGTGGAGAGCTTCTCCTGGTCGGCCTTCGACTTCGGCTCCACGGCCACCGAGATGACCGGGGTCGGGAAGGTCATCGACTCGAGGACGACCGGGTTCTGCGGATCGCAGAGCGTGTCGCCCGTCGTCGTGTCCTTCAGACCCACGAAGGCGTAGATGTGCCCGGCCATGGCGTCGTCGACCGGGTTCTCCTTGTTGGAGTGCATCTGGAAGAGCTTCCCGATGCGCTCCTTGCGGTCCTTCGTGGAGTTGATGATCTGGGCGCCCTGGTTGACCTTGCCCGAGTACACCCGGACGTAGGTCAGCTTCCCGTAGAACGGGTGCGCCACGACCTTGAAGGCGAGCGCCGAGAAGGGCTCGTCGGTGGTCGCGTGACGGACGACCTGGGTCTCGCCGTCGAGCAGCGTCCCCTCGACCGGCTTCACGTCGATCGGCGCCGGCAGGTAGGCGATGACGGCGTCGAGCATGGGCTGCACGCCCTTGTTCTTGAACGCCGTGCCGCACAGCACCGGGTAGTAGTCGCCCGCGAGCGTCACGGCGCGGATGCCGTGCTCGATCTCCTCGACCGACAGCTCCTCGCCGGCGAAGTAGCGCTCCATGAGCGCCTCGTCGTTCTCGGCGATGGCCTCGAGCAGCGCCTCGCGGTACTCCGCGACCTCGTCCTGGCGGTCCGCCGGGATCTCCTCGATCGCGTAGTCCTCGCCCTTCTGGACCTCACCGCGCCAGGTGAGCGCCCGCATCCGGACGAGGTCGATGACCCCGTAGAACTCGGACTCGGAGCCCATCGGCAGCTGCAGGACCAGCGGCTTCGCGTTCAGCCGCTCCTTGATGGTCCGCACGGTGAAGTAGAAGTCCGCACCGAGCTTGTCCATCTTGTTGACGAAGCAGATGCGCGGGACGTTGTAGGTGTCGGCCTGACGCCACACCGTCTCCGACTGGGGCTCGACACCCTCCTTGCCGTCGAACACGGCGACGGCGCCGTCGAGCACGCGCAGCGAGCGCTCCACCTCGACGGTGAAGTCGACGTGCCCGGGGGTGTCGATGATGTTGATCTGGTGGTCTTTCCAGAAGGTCGTCGTCGCGGCGGACGTGATCGTGATGCCGCGCTTCTGCTCCTCCTCCATCCAGTCCATCGTGGCCGCGCCGTCGTGGACCTCACCGATCTTGTAGTTGATGCCGGTGTAGTACAGGACGCGTTCGGTGGTGGTGGTCTTGCCCGCGTCGATGTGGGCCATGATCCCGATGTTGCGGACCTTGCCCAGGTCGGTCAGCACGTCGCGTGCCACGAGATTCCTCTTCCTTCTCGGTTCGTCGCCGCGGGTCTGGCGCGGCGGAACTACGGAGCGGACCGCCCGCCATCGGTGGTTCGCACCGGTGGCGGATCGGCCCGCCGCCCCGCTACCAGCGGTAGTGGGCGAACGCCTTGTTGGACTCGGCCATCTTGTGCGTGTCCTCGCGCCGCTTGACGGCGGCGCCCAGGCCGTTCGAGGCGTCGAGCAGCTCGTTGGTGAGCCGGTCGACCATCGTCTTCTCACGGCGCGCCCGCGAGTAGGTGATGAGCCAGCGCAGCCCGAGCGTGGTCGAGCGGCCGGCCCGCACCTCGATCGGCACCTGGTAGGTCGCGCCACCGACACGGCGGCTGCGGACCTCGAGGGCCGGCTTCACGTTGTCGAGCGCACGCTTGAGCGTGACGACGGGGTCGGCGCCGTTGCGCTCCCGGCAGCCCTCCATCGCCCCGTAGACGATGCGCTCGGCCAGCGAGCGCTTGCCGTCGACGAGCACCTTGTTCACCAACTGCGTCACCAGGGGCGACCCGTAGACCGGGTCGGCGACGAGCGGACGCTTCGGAGCGGGTCCCTTGCGCGGCATGTCAGCTCTTGTCCTTCTTCGTCCCGTAGCGGCTGCGGGCCTGCTTGCGGTTCTTGACCGCCTGCGTGTCCAGTGCCCCGCGAATGATCTTGTAGCGAACGCCCGGCAGGTCCTTCACGCGGCCACCGCGCACGAGCACGATGGAGTGCTCCTGCAGGTTGTGCCCCTCGCCCGGGATGTACGCGGTGACCTCGATCTGGTTCGAGAGGCGCACACGCGCGACCTTGCGGAGCGCGGAGTTCGGCTTCTTCGGGGTCGTCGTGTAGACGCGGGTGCAGACGCCGCGCCGCTGGGGACTCCCCTTGAGGGCCGCGGTCTTGGTCTTCTCGACCTTGTCCTCGCGGCCCATGCGGACCAACTGCTGAATGGTGGGCATTCGTTCCTCTGGCTCGTGTACTGCTCGTGCGGACTTCGTCGTCGTGGCGCCACGCTCCTCGCGGCGACACCGGGGCCGGGCCCCGGCACCGCGGAACACGGGGTCGGGCGTGCCGCCACGGACCACAGGGCCCTCGTGCTCGACACCGCCGACGCGACACCGGATCGCACCCGGCGCACCCTCGCCGGGACGGAGTCCGTCCGCGGGGCACGCAGAGCGACCCGATCACATCGGGCACCGGATACGACGATACCCGCCGCGTGCGCGCGGGTCCGCAGGTGGGTCCGGAACCGGCCTCCGTGACACGGAGACACCCTCGACGGACCTCTCGTCGCCCTCGAAGACCGCTGACGGGCCTCCATATCGACCGTGGCAGTGCCACTCGCGGTCGAACGGGCTGACGCGATGCTACCGGGTGTCGTCCCGGTACGCACGAACCGCATCTCCGAGCGGGTTCAACGCCGAGGCGCCGCGGAGCATTCCTGCTGCTCGGACGGGCTGTGCTCCGCCCGGCCACGCCCCGCGCCAGGGGCACACCGCGCACGCCGAACCCTGCGCTGGCTTGCGCCACGTGCCCCTCGCCGCCGCACCACCCGCCGCCCGTTCCGAGCGACGGGCCCCTTCGCTCGATCTACCCGACGGAAGGTGCCCTTCGCTCAGAACCGGAACGACGACCCCGTGAACGACGAACGCCCCCGCCCGGACGGACCGGGCGGGGGCGTTGGTCGGTGTACGAGCTACCGGTACTGACCGAAGTCGTAGTCGTCCAGCGGGACGGCCACACCGGTGCCGGTGCCGAACACGTCGGGCGAGTAGTACCCGTCGTCGTAGCTCGGCAGGGCGTACGCCGCGGCGCGCGCCTCCTCGGTCGGCTGCACCTGGATGTTCCGGTACCGGTTGATGCCGGTGCCGGCCGGGATCAGCTTTCCGATGATCACGTTCTCCTTCAGCCCCACGAGGCTGTCGGACTTCCCCTCGATCGCGGCGTTCGTGAGGATGCGGGTCGTCTCCTGGAACGACGCCGCCGACAGCCACGACTCGGTGGCCAGCGAGGCCTTCGTGATGCCCATGAGCACCGGACGCCCCGCCGCCGGGTCGCCGCCCTCGGCGACGACCTTGCGGTTCTGGCCCTCGAACTCGGCGCGGTCCACGACACCGCCGGGCAGGAACTCCGTCGCGCCCGAGTCGATGATCGTCACCCGGCGCAGCATCTGCCGGACGATGACCTCGATGTGCTTGTCGTGGATCGACACGCCCTGCGAGCGGTAGACCTTCTGGACCTCGTTGACGAGGTGCAGCTGCACCTCGCGGGGGCCCATGACCCGCAGGACCTCGTGCGGGTCCGCGGTGCCCTCGAGCAGCTGCTGCCCGACGCCGACGTGGTCGCCGTCCTGCAGCGGGCGCTCGGAGCCGTCGACGGTCAGCGTCGCGAGCCGCTGGCGCTTGGACAGCTTGTCGTAGACGACCTCCTCGCTCCCGTCGTCCGGGATGAGGGTGATCTTCCAGAACTTGTCGCCGTCCTCGAGCTGCACCCGGCCGTCGACGTCGGCGATCGGCGCCTTGCCCTTGGGGACGCGGGCCTCGAAGAGCTCCTGCACACGGGGCAGACCGGTCGTGATGTCCTCGCCGGCCACACCACCGGTGTGGAAGGTGCGCATCGTGAGCTGCGTGCCGGGCTCACCGATCGACTGTGCGGCGACGATGCCGACCGCCTCGCCGACGTCGACGAGCTGACCGGTCGCGAGGGACCGGCCGTAGCACATCGCGCAGACGCCCTGGGCCGAGTCGCAGGTCAGGACGCTGCGGACACGGACCTTGCCGACACCGTGGGCGATCAGCGAGTCGATCGCCTGCTGCCCGATGTCGCCGCCCTTGGGCAGGACCACGGTGCCGGACGCGTCGGTGACGTCGGAGGCCGCGGTACGGGTGTACACGCTGGTGTCGACGTGCACGTCGCGCACGAGCGACCCGTCCGCCGTCTCCTCCGCGATCGGCATCGGGATGCCGCGCTCGGTGCCGCAGTCGACCTCGCGGACGATGACGTCCTGCGAGACGTCGACCAGGCGCCGGGTGAGGTAGCCCGAGTCGGCGGTGCGCAGCGCGGTGTCGGCGAGACCCTTGCGCGTGCCGTGGGTCGAGATGAAGTACTCGACCACCGAGAAGCCCTCGCGGAAGTTGGACTTGATCGGCCGAGGGATGAACTCACCCTTCGGGTTCGCGACCAGGCCCTTCATGCCCGCGAGCTGGCGCACCTGGGTCATGTTGCCCGCCGCGCCGGACGCGACGATCCGGGAGATGGAGTTGTCGGCGGGGAAGTAGTCCTCCATCGCCTTCGCCACCTCCTCCGTGGCCTGGCCCCAGATGCGCACCATCTCGTCGTTGCGCTCCTGGAAGGAGAGCGCACCGCGCTGGTAGCGCTTGTTGACCTGCTCCGCGCGACCCTCGTACTCGTCGAGGATCTCCTGCTTGCGCGGGGGCACGACGACGTCGTCGATGGCGATCGTGACGCCCGAGCGCGTGGCCCAGTGGAAGCCGGCGTCCTTGAGCCGGTCCAGCGTCATGGCGACCTCGGTCATCGAGTACCGCTCGGCGAGGTCGTTGATGATCGCCGCCTGCCGCTTCTTGGGCAGCAGGTCGTTGACGAAGGGGTAGTCCTCCGGCAGGAGCTCGTTGAAGAGCACCCGGCCCAGCGTGGTGTCCGCGAGCCACGGCGTGCCGGGCTCGTAGTCCTCGCCGACCATGCCCGGCCCGGGGACGACGTCGCCCGTGACGCGGATCCGGCAGGGCGCCTGCAGGTGCAGCGTCCCGAGGTCGTAGGCCATGATCGCCTCGGCCGGGGACGAGTAGGCCCCGCCCTCGCCGGTGGCTCCCTCACGACGGGTCGTGAGGTAGTACAGGCCGGTCACCATGTCCAGCCGCGGCATCGCCAGCGGCTTGCCGGACGCCGGCGAGAGGATGTTGTTCGCCGACAGCATGAGGATGCGGGCCTCGGCCTGCGCCTCGGCCGACAGCGGCAGGTGCACCGCCATCTGGTCACCGTCGAAGTCGGCGTTGAACGCCTCGCAGACCAGCGGGTGCAGCTGGATGGCCTTGCCCTCGACCAGCTGCGGCTCGAAGGCCTGGATGCCGAGGCGGTGCAGCGTGGGCGCCCGGTTCAGCATCACCGGGTGCTCGTTGATGACCTCCTCGAGCACGTCCCAGACCTGGCCGCGCTGCCGCTCGACCATCCGCTTCGCGGACTTGATGTTCTGGGCGTGGTTGAGGTCGACCAGCCGCTTCATGACGAACGGCTTGAACAGCTCGAGCGCCATCTGCTTGGGCAGCCCGCACTGGTGCAGCTTGAGCTGCGGGCCGACGACGATGACCGAACGGCCCGAGTAGTCGACGCGCTTGCCGAGCAGGTTCTGACGGAACCGGCCCTGCTTGCCCTTGAGCAGGTCGGACAGCGACTTGAGCGGGCGGTTGCCCGGCCCGGTCACCGGCCGGCCGCGGCGGCCGTTGTCGAACAGCGCGTCGACGGCCTCCTGCAGCATCCGCTTCTCGTTGTTGACGATGATCTCGGGCGCGCCGAGGTCGATCAGTCGCTTGAGGCGGTTGTTGCGGTTGATGACCCGGCGGTACAGGTCGTTGAGGTCCGAGGTGGCGAAGCGGCCACCGTCGAGCTGCACCATCGGGCGCAGGTCCGGCGGGATGACCGGGACGCAGTCGAGGACCATGCCGCCCGGGCGGTTGCCGGTGGCCTGGAACGCCGCGACGACCTTGAGGCGCTTGAGGGCGCGGAGCTTGCGCTGCCCCTTGCCCGACCGGATCGTCTCGCGGAGGTTCTCCGCCTCGGCGTCGATGTCGAAGGTCTCCAGCAGCTTCTGGATCGCCTCGGCACCCATGGCGCCGGTGAAGTAGTCCGCGTAACGGTCGTAGAGCTCGCGGTAGAGCGACTCGTCCTGGATGAGCTGCCCGCGGTCGAGCTTGACGAAGGTGTCCCAGACCTCCTGGAGGCGGTCGAGCTCCCGCTGCGCGCGGTCGCGCAGCTGGCGCATCTCGCGCTCGCCGCCCTCCTTCACCTTGCGTCGGACGTCGGACTTGGCGCCCTCGGCCTCGAGCTCGGCGATGTCGCTCTCGAGCTTCTGCGCCCGCGCCTCGAGGTCGTTGTCCCGCTGGGTCTCCAGCCGCTTGCGCTCCCCCGAGATCTCGTTCTCGAGGGTCGACTGGTCGTTGTGCCGCTGCTCGGTGTTCACCTCGGTGATCACGTAGGCGGCGAAGTAGATGATCTTCTCGAGGTCCTTGGGCGCCAGGTCGAGCAGGTAGCCCAGGCGCGACGGGACGCCCTTGAAGTACCAGATGTGCGTGACCGGCGCGGCCAGCTCGATGTGGCCCATCCGCTCGCGGCGCACCTTGGCGCGGGTCACCTCGACGCCGCAGCGCTCACAGATGATGCCCTTGAAGCGGACGCGCTTGTACTTGCCGCAGTAGCACTCCCAGTCCCGCGTCGGACCGAAGATCTTCTCGCAGAAGAGTCCGTCCTTCTCGGGCTTGAGGGTGCGGTAGTTGATGGTCTCGGGCTTCTTGACCTCGCCGTAGGACCACTGACGGATGTCGTCGGCGGTGGCCAGACCGATCCGCAGCTCGTCGAAGAAGTTGACGTCGAGCAAAGGTTCTCCCCTGGATGGGTGAGCTGTTTTCTAGTGGGTCCGCAGGTCCCGGGCCGGTGCGGTGGCGCCGGCCCGGGACAGCGAGGCCTAGTTGACGACGTCGTCCACGGAGGGCGACTCGTTGCGGGACAGGTTGATGCCGAGGTTCGCGGCGGCGCGCTCGAGGTCCTCGTCGTCGCCGTCGCGCATCTCGATGGCGGCGCCGTCGGAGGACAGCACCTCCACGTTGAGGCACAGCGACTGGAGCTCCTTGAGGAGCACCTTGAACGACTCGGGGATCCCGGGCTCGGGGATGTTCTCCCCCTTGACGATCGCCTCGTAGACCTTGACGCGACCGAGCACGTCGTCCGACTTGATCGTCAGCAGCTCCTGCAGCGTGTATGCCGCGCCGTAGGCCTGCATGGCCCAGCACTCCATCTCACCGAAGCGCTGACCACCGAACTGCGCCTTACCGCCCAGCGGCTGCTGCGTGATCATCGAGTACGGCCCGGTGGAGCGGGCGTGGATCTTGTCGTCCACCAGGTGCAGCAGCTTGAGGATGTACATGTAACCCACCGCGATGTCGTGCGGGTAGGGCTCGCCGGTACGTCCGTCGAAGATCTGCGCCTTGCCGTCCTCGCCGACCAGCCGGACACCGTCGCGGTTGGGCAGGGTCGACCCGAGCAGCCCTGAGATCTCGGCCTGCCGCGCGCCGTCGAACACCGGGGTGGCGGTGTTCGTGTCGGGCTCGGCGTGCCGCATGTCGTCCGGCATGTTCACGGCCCACTCGGCGGTGTTGTCCGCGTCGACGTCCCAGCCGGTCTTCGCGATCCACCCGAGGTGGGTCTCGAGCACCTGGCCGATGTTCATGCGTCGCGGCACACCGTGGGTGTTCAGGACGATGTCGACCGGGGTCCCGTCGGCGAGGAACGGCATGTCCTCGACCGGCAGGATCTTGCCGATGACGCCCTTGTTGCCGTGCCGGCCGGCGAGCTTGTCGCCCTCCGAGATCTTGCGCTTCTGGGCCACGTAGACGCGGACCAGCTCGTTGACCCCGGGCGGCAGCTCGTCGTCGTCGTCCCGCGAGAACACGCGGATGCCGATGACCTTGCCGGTCTCGCCGTGCGGGACCTTCAGCGAGGTGTCGCGGACCTCGCGCGCCTTCTCACCGAAGATCGCGCGGAGCAGGCGCTCCTCGGGGGTCAGCTCGGTCTCGCCCTTCGGCGTCACCTTGCCGACCAGGATGTCGCCGTCGGCCACCTCGGCACCGATGCGGATGATGCCGCGCTCGTCGAGGTCGGCGAGGACCTCCTCGGAGACGTTCGGGATGTCCCGGGTGATCTCCTCGGCACCGAGCTTGGTGTCGCGCGCGTCGATCTCGTGCTCCTCGATGTGGATCGAGGTCAGGACGTCGTCCTGCACGAGACGCTGCGAGAGGATGATCGCGTCCTCGTAGTTGTGGCCCTCCCACGGCATGATCGCCACGAGGAGGTTCTTCCCGAGGGCCATCTCGCCGTCCTCGGTGCACGGCCCGTCGGCGAGGACCTGGCGGGCCTCGACGCGGTCGCCCTCGGAGACGATCGGCTTCTGGTTGATGCACGTGCCCTGGTTGGAGCGCGTGAACTTGTGCAGCCGGTGCGTGGTGCGCTGGCCGTCGTCGTCCATGAGCGTGATGTAGTCGGCGCAGAGCTCCTCGACCACACCCGCACGGTCCGCGGCGATGACGTCGCCCGCGTCGACGGCGGCACGCAGCTCCATCCCGGTGCCGACCAGCGGCGACTCGGAACGCAGCAGCGGCACCGACTGGCGCTGCATGTTCGCGCCCATGAGCGCGCGGTTGGCGTCGTCGTGCTCGAGGAACGGGATCATCGCCGTCGCGACCGACACCATCTGGCGCGGCGAGACGTCCATGTAGTCGACGCGCGTGGGCGCGATCAGGTCGACGTCGCCGCCCTTGCGGCGGACCAGCACGCGGTCCTCGGTGAAGTGCCCGTCGTCGGAGAGCGGCGCGTTGGCCTGCGCGACGACGAAGCGGTCCTCCTCGTCGGCGGTGAGGTAGTCGATCTGACCGACGACCACACCGTCGACGACCTTGCGGTAGGGCGTCTCGATGAAGCCGAACGGGTTGACCCGCGCGAAGCTCGACAGCGACCCGATCAGGCCGATGTTCGGGCCCTCCGGGGTCTCGATCGGGCACATGCGGCCGTAGTGCGACGGGTGGACGTCGCGGACCTCCATGCCCGCGCGCTCACGGGACAGACCGCCCGGGCCCAGCGCGGAGAGCCGGCGCTTGTGCGTCAGGCCCGCGAGGGGGTTGGTCTGGTCCATGAACTGCGAGAGCTGCGAGGTGCCGAAGAACTCCTTGATCGCGGCCACGACCGGCCGGATGTTGATCAGGGTCTGCGGCGTGATCGCCTCGACGTCCTGCGTCGTCATGCGCTCGCGCACGACGCGCTCCATGCGGGAGAGGCCCACCCGGATCTGGTTCTGGATGAGCTCGCCGACGGTGCGCAGACGACGGTTGCCGAAGTGGTCGATGTCGTCGGTCTCGACCGGGATCTCGCCCGAGCCGTCCGGCGCCTCCTCCTCGGTCTCCCCCGCGTGCAGCCGCACGAGGTAGGAGATCGTCTGGATGATGTCGTCCTCGGTCAGCGTGCCGGTGGACGGCTCGACGTCCAGGCCCAGCTTCTTGTTGACCTTGTAACGACCGACCTTCGCGAGGTCGTAGCGCTTGTCCTTGAAGAACAGGTTCTCCAGGAGCGTCTGCGCGGACTCGCGCGTCGGCGGCTCGCCCGGCCGCAGCTTGCGGTAGATGTCGAGCAGCGCCTCGTCCTGGCCGGCCGTCGCGTCCTTCTCGAGGGTCGCGAGGAGCGTCTCGGAGAAGGAGAACTTCTCCTGGATCTGCTCGGTGGTCCAGCCCAGCGCCTTGAGCAGCACGGTGACCGGCTGCCGGCGCTTGCGGTCGATGCGGACGCCGACGGTGTCCCGCTTGTCGACGTCGAACTCCAGCCACGCCCCACGGCTGGGGATGATCTTGACGCTGAAGACGTCCTTGTCGGTCGTCTTGTCGACCGAGCGGTCGAAGTACACGCCCGGCGAGCGCACGAGCTGCGAGACGACCACGCGCTCGGTGCCGTTGATGATGAACGTGCCCTTGTCGGTCATCACGGGGAAGTCGCCCATGAAGACCGTCTGGGACTTGATCTCACCGGTGGTGTTGTTGGTGAACTCGGCCGTCACGAAGAGCGGGGCCGAGTACGTCATGTCCTTGTCCTTGCACTCCTCGACGGAGGCCTTCACCTCGTCGAAGCGCGGGTCGGAGAAGGACAGGGACATCGAGCCGGAGAAGTCCTCGATCGGGGAGATCTCGGCCAGGACCTCCTCGAGACCGCCGACCGGGGAGTCCTCGCCCGCTTCCACGCGACGCTCGAACCACTCTTCACTGCCGACCAGCCACTCGAAGGACTTGGTCTGCAGGTCGAGGAGGTCAGGGACCTCCAGCGGCTGGGCGAGCTTGGCGAAGGAGACCCGGAGCGGAGCCCCGGGAAACGACGCGTGGTGGTTCGAGGACCTGGTGGCGCGGGTAACTGCCAAGATGCGTCCTTCCGGAACAACGCTGTCTGACGCTGTCAGTAGCTTCGTCCGCCTGAGACGCAGCGCAGTGCCCCGGGCGGCCGGATCGCGCGGCCGGTCGGACACCCACGGGTGACGTGGAGACACGTGAAGGCAGCGCGATCCGACAGTCTAGCCATGACTGGCAGCACGTGTCGAACGCCCCCCCTCGTGACACGCCTCCGGTGGCCTGGGCCTCGATGGGTCCGGACTCGACCGGGGGGTCGGACGCGGGGTCTCGCGCTGGGAACAGAGTGACCGGTGACCCCGTCCGCGTCAAGTCCGACGCGCTCGCCCCTCGGGTGGGCCGCCGGCTCCCTGCGCAGGTCAGAGCACCCGGCCCGGACACGACGCAGCCCGGGTCGAGGCATTCCGCACGAACACTCGACCCGGGCCGGACGCGATCGGGGCCCCGTCACAGGAGCCCCAGGGCTCACATGGGCTTCAACTCGGAGATCTTCCACCGGCCGTCCTGGCGGACGACCTGGACGGTGAGCAGACCGGGCGCGTTGGTCGTCTGCTGGTTCGTCGTGCGCTCGGCGGTGAACTGCACGAGGGCCATGACCGTCGCGTGATCCCCGGACAGTTGCTGGACACCGATGTTGAGCACGCTCGCGGTCTGGCGCAGCTTCTGCTGCTCGGCCGGGCCGCGGATGGTCTGCTCGAACACCTGCAGGTACTGCGAGGTGAACGCCCCGGTGGACTGCGACTTCGCCGCGTTCACCGAGTCGTCGAGCTTCGTGAAGTCGTAGGAGAGGATCTGCTCCATCGCCTGGCGGGTCTGCCCGACGACCTCGGCGGTCCCGCCCACGTCGACCACCGCCGCGTTGGAGACCGGGCCCTGCGTCCATGCCTGGCGGCCCTGCCAGAAGGCGAGCCCGCCGAGCACGAGGCAGACGACGATGACCGCGGCCAGGACGCCCTGCAGCGCCCGGGGCTTCGCCGCGAGCCGGCGGAACGGCGCGACGAGGCCCGCGAGCCGCTGCCGGCGCGGCGACGGGGCCTTCTCCTTCGGCGCCGCCTCCCGGGGCCGTCGCTGCGGCTCCGGGCGGTCGAGCAGCGCGGTCCCGGTGCCGGAGCCGTTCGAGGAGGACGACGAGCCCGAGGCGCGCTGGGTGCGACGCGCCTTCGACGTCGGGGCGGGGCGGTCCGCGGCCGCCGTGGTCGCCTCGTCGGTGGCCGCGGCGTCCTCGACCTCGGAGGCGTCGGAGGCGTCCGAGCCGTCAGAGGCATCGGAGGAGTCGGACGCGTCGGAGGGCGCCGGCGCGTCGGTACCGCCGGCCTCGGGGGCCGCGGTGTCGGCGAGCGTGGTGTCCGGCTCGTCGGCCTCGTCGTCGTGCGGCCCGTCGGGACGGGTCGACTCGGCGGTGACGCCGGGCTTGCCCGGGGCGCGGAGGCCCGCGACCTTGGGACGGCGGCCGGCCGGGGCAGTGCTGGTGGTGGTGCGGGTACGCGGTGGCACGGAGCGTTCCCCTTCCTAGCTCTGGCCCGCGGTCGGCGAGGCCTTGGCGGCCTTCCAGCCGTCCGGCGTGCGCTGCATGTCGACCTGGAACAGCTGCTGCTTCTGGGTGGGCTGCTGGTTGGCGCTCGAGGCCGTCACGTTGATCGCGACGATCGCGGAGGCGGTGCCCTTGTCGTCGTCGAACGCGGTGAGCGATGCGCCGGCGGGCTTGGCCACCACGGACGCCTGTGACTTCTTGAGGCTGTCCGCGAACTGCTGGCGGACCTTGCCGTACTCGGTGAGCATCGGGTCGGTCAGCGAGGACTGCGCGGCCGCGAGGTCGGCGTCGATCGTCTGCGGTCGGACGGTGTTGATGTTGACGACGATCTGCTCGGCGGCGTCGACGGCGACGTCACGGTCGGCCGACTGGTTCGCCGTGGTGCCGTGGGTGCCGAGCCACCAGTAACCCCCGGCCACGACCGCGGCCACGAAGGCGAGAACGGTCAGGACCGCGAGGACGGTGATCCTCGTGCGCTGTGTCGGGGCCCGCAGGCCCTTCCGCCTCACCTGCTCGGTCGGGTCCGGGGCGGTGTCGGTGGGAGGCGTGGTGCTCAACTCCTCGGGGTCGTCCCCGCGTCAGCGGCTCATCCCAGGCCCGGGATGACGATCGGCGGGGCACCGCGTCCCGAGTTGGCGAGCACGTCCGCTGGGGGAGACGACACGCCGGAGAACGCAGTGTTCTGGTTCGCATTCTGCGACGAGGCCTGAGGGCTCGACGCAGCGGGGGAGGCCTGGCTGGTCTGGGGCGCGCCCGAGGGGTAGCCGGGCCCGTAGAAGGTGTTCGGGTTGACGAGCTGGCCGTACGGACGCTTCGAGCCGTCCGTCTCCGGCGTGTGCTGGGCCCCGCGGGGGTCGATGTTGCCGCCCTGGTTGCAGTACACGGTCGGGTTCTGGGGGAAGTAGCCGTTCGGCCCGCCGCCGCCCTGGGGTGGCGCGTCGGCCCGCTGCCACGTGGTCTGCGGGTCGCCGTCGCCGTCCTGGTGCAGGTAGGCGCCGTTCTGGCAGTACGGCGGGTCGTTGACGTTCAGGACGAGGCCGAAGTGCACGCGGCCGTCCCCGGGGACCACCGACGGCGCGGCGGCCGACAGGCCCGGGTAGGTCACGAGCAGCTGCTCGACCCCCGCGAGGCGCGGCTGCAGGATGCGCGTCGTCACGAGCAGGTTCGAGATCGTCCGCGACAGGTCCGGGCCGGTCTCACGGATGAGTCCCTCGAGCTGGTTCGCGGCCGGCGGCGCGGCGTTCACCAGGCGACGCAGGTTCGGGTCGTCGGCCTTCAGCTGCGCCGTGAACAGGTTCAGGCTGCGGCTGAACGAGGTGATCTGCGGGCCGAGCTGGCTCTGGGTGGTCAGCACGGTGCGGCTGTCGCGCAGCAGCGCGGTGGTCTGCGGGAGCTGGGTGATCGCCGTGGAGACCAGCGCGTTCGAGCTGTCGAGCAGGCGCTGCAGGTCGGGACCGGTCCGGTTGAACGAGTTGTAGAGCTCGTTCACGGTGGTCTGCAGCGCCGGGATCGGCACCGAGGTCGCGAGCTGGTTGAGGTCCTTGAGCAGCGAGTCGACCGGGACGGGCGTCCGCACCCGGTCCGCCGGGATGACGGAGCCGTCCTGCAGGTAGGGCCCGCCGTCGCGGGGCGGCTGGAGGTCGACGTACTGCTCGCCCACCGCCGAGCGGTTCGCGATCACGGCGATGGCGGACGCGGGCACGTCCGGGGCGCTGCGGTCGATCTCCAGGTCGGTCTCGAGGCCGGTCGGCGTGACCCGCATGTCGCCGACCTTGCCGATCTCGACGCCCCGGTAGCTCACCGACGCCTTCGGGAAGATGCCGCCGGAGTCGGTCATCTCGACCTTGACCACGTAGGGCCCGAGCCCGATCAGCGAGTCCGCGCCGACGTAGCGGAACGCGATGTAGCAGATCCCGAACACGGAGATCACGACGAACAGGACGAGCAGATTCCGGATCTTCTTCGTCATGTCAGTTCCCGCTCCCCTGGCCCTGGGTCAGTCCGGGGACCGCCAGCGGCACCCCGGTACTGCGTTGGACCTGCGCCGACGCCGCGGCGGCCGATGAGGTCCCCGTCGTCGGGGTGGTCCCCGGCGTCTGCAGGAGCTTGAAGATCTGATCGACGCCCGGGACGGTCGGACTGTTGAGGATGTTCGTGAGGATGCCGCCGAGCGACAGCTGCACGGACACGTCGATGTTCGCGTAGTCGCCCTTGATGACGTTCAGCGAATTGTCGGCGAAGGGGATCGTCAGCAGGATCTGCAGCGATCCCGGCAGCGCGTCCCCGGAGGCGATGAGGTTCCCCAGGATCGGCTGGAGCCGCTGGAGGTCCGCCACGGTGTTCGCCTGGCTCCGGTTGATCACGTCCGTCGCGACCCCGCCGAGGCGCTGCAGCGACTGGAGCGTCTGGACCAGCAGGCCGCGCTGCTGGTTGAGCACGTCCAGCCCGGGCTGGAGGTTGTCGAGGACGTTCGCGATCTTCGCCCGCTGGTCGACCAAGGTCTTGGAGAGCCGGTCCACCGAGTCGAGCGCCCGCACGATGTCGCCGCGCTGCTTGTCGAGCGTGCCGACGAAGACGTTCAGGTTGTCGATCAGGCTGCGGATCTGCCCCTCGTTCCCGGACAGGGCCCCGTTGAGCTCCCGGGAGATGGTCTGGATCTTCTCGACCCCGCCGCCGTTGAGGAGCAGCGAGAGCGCCCCGAGGACCTCCTCGACCTGGGCACCGACGTCGGTGCGGTCGAGCGGGATCACCGCCCCGTTCACGAGCTTGCCCTGCGGCGCGCCCATCGTCGGGTTCGCCAGCTCGACGAACTTCTCGCCGAGGAGGCTGGTCTGGCGCAACCGGGCGATCGCGTTGGCCGGCAGCGAGACGTCGCCGTTCACCGACATCTTGACCTCGGCCGTCCAGCCGTCGGGAGCGAGCGTCACGTCCCGGACGACGCCGACCGGGACGTCGTTCGAGCGCACGCTGGCGTTCGGGACGAGGTCGACGACGTTGGAGAGCAGCGCCGTGACGTCGTAGGGGTGGCTGCCGAGGACGGCGCCGCCGGGCAGCGGGACGTCCTGCACGGACTGGTAGCCGCAGCCGGCGAGGCCGACGGCGGACACCAGGACCACCAGGAACAGGCGCCAGACCCGACGGGTGCGCCCGGTGGAGCCGTCGTGCGTCACGGTCCCCCTCATCGCGTCGTCAGCCCCTGCAGCAGGCCCTGGCCGGGCTGGGTCGGGGCCGCCTGGTTCGCGGCGGTGGGCGCGGGCGCCACCGCCGTGGTCGCGTTCTGGATCACGTTCCCGACGGCCGCGGCGGCGTTCCGGTTGGCGTTGAGCTGCGCCGAGAGCTGCTCGAACGGCGCGAGCGCCGTCTGCAGCGAGGCGCCGCCCGCCGGGGTGAGCGTGGAGCACGTCGCCAGGGCCTGCGAGACCTGGGTCGGCAGCTGCGCCGGGGTCAGCCCGCCGAGGATGCCGCCGAGCGGGTTGCCGTTGAGCAGGCCGCAGAGCAGCGACTGCGTGTTGAGCGCCGGGAGGTTCAGGCCCGGCGTGAGCACCGGCCGGACGTCGAGCGTGCCGGAGCTGGCGTTGTAGGAGTTCGTCAGGTTGCCCAGGGCCAGCGGCGCGACGTCGGTGATCTCGGTGAGCGCCTTCTGCTGGCGCACCAGGATGTCGGTGATGCTCGCGAGCTTCCCGACGTCGGTGTGCAGCCCGTCGCGGTTGTCCCGGACGAACGAGGCGACGTCCTCGAGCGCGGGCGGGAGCACCTGCAGGACCTGCGAGAGGTTCCCGCGCTCGTCGGCGAGGAAGCCGGAGAAGTCCGCGAGCTGGTTGTTGAGCTGGCGGACCTGGCCGTCGTTGCGCGCCAGCATGTTCGTGAACTGGCCGAGGTTGTCGACCGTCGCGAACAGGTTGCCGCGGTTGTCCGCGAGGGTGCCCACCGCGCCGGCGAGCTGGGTGATCGTCTGGTTGATCGCCTGGCCGTTGCCCCCGAGCGCGCCGGCCGAGGACTGCAGCAGCCGGTTGAGCGAGCCGTCCTTGTTCGCCCCGTTCGGCCCGAGCGCGGTGGCCAGGGTGTCCAGGCTCTTGTAGACGCGGTCGAGCTCGACGGGGATGGCGGTGCGCTGCACCGGGATGACCGCCCCGTCGTTCATCATCGGCCCGCCGGTGTAGTTCGGGCCGAGCTGGACGTAGCGGTCGGAGACCAGGGTCGGGGCGACGATGACGGCCTTGGCGTCCGCCGCGATCGGCACCCGGTTGTCGACCTTGAGGGTCACCCGCACGACGTTGCCCTGCGGGACGATGTCCTCCACCGAACCGACCGGGACGCCGTTCACGTCGACGGTGTTCTTGGTGTAGAGGCCGACGACACTGGTGAAGTACGCCGTGACCGTGCGGGAGGTACCCCGCTGCAGGGCGTACCAGAGCCCGGCCGTGGCGAGCAGGGCGACGATGAGGACGACGGCCAGCGTGCGGGCGAAGCTGTCGAACACGCTCGAGATGCGCGTGGACGTGGTCACCGGTTACCCCCCTCCCTGGGTCTGGGGCTTGGCCTGGGCCGTGCCCTGCGACTGGCCGATGGCGGCCGGATTGATCAGCGGGACGCCGTTCGGGAACAGCTGGTTGAGGTTGATCCCCGCCGCCTGACCGGCCTGGAGCAGCGGCTGCCCGAGCCCGGTGACGGCGTTGTTGACCAGCGCCGGCGAGGGCGCCAGGTTCCCGAGCAGCGACTGCGCGAAGCCGAGCTGGTTCTGCGTGTCGTTCGGGATGCAGGCCGAGTCCGCCGGCGGGTCGAGGTTGCAGATGTAGGCGTCGAACCAGCGGCCGTTGCCCACCACGTTCGCGAACACCCGCACGAACGGCGCGAACGCCTTGATGCCGTTCTCGAGGTTCGCCGAGTTGGCCTGCAGCGTCGTGAGGACGCCGTTGAGCTTGTCGAGGGCCGGGCCGAGCGTCGCCCGGTTGTCGGCGACGAGCCCGCGGAGCTGGTCGGACAGCGCGATCGTGCCGTTGAGCAGGTCGTCGATCGCGGCCTTGCGGCTGCGCAGCTCACCGAGCAGCAGGTTGCCGTTCTGGATGAGCGTCTGGATGTCGCCGTCACGCGCCGCGAGCACCTGCGTCGTGGCCCGGGTGTTCGCGAGCAGGTGGGCGAGCTCCTGGTCGCGCGAGGAGATCGTCCGGGAGAGCCGCGAGAGCCCGTCCAGCGCCGGACGGATCGGCCCGGACGCCCCGTTGAGGGTCTGCGAGAGCGTGTTGAGGCTCTCGCCGAGCTGGTCGGTGTTGAGCGACTCGGTCGTCGTCGTGAGCTGGGAGAACGCGTCGATGACGTCGAACGGTGCGGTGGTCCGGTCCCGCGGGATCGAGACGTCCGGGTCCAGCGGCTGCCCGCCGGCGGGCTCGAGCGCGATGTACTTCTGCCCGAGCAGCGTCTTGATCTCGATGGACGCCCGCGTCTGGTCCCCGATCCAGGCGTCGGGCGCCTTGAACGAGACGACCACGTCGTTGCCGTCGAGCCGGATGTCGGTGACGGTCCCGACCCGGATGCCGGCGACGCGGACGTCGTCGTCGGGCTGCACGCCCGCGGCCTCGGCGAACCGGGCGGTGTAGGTCGCCCCCTGCCCGATGAGGGGCAGGTCGCGGATGTTCAGCGACGCCAGGGTCAGCGCGACGAGCACCAGGATGCTCACCGCGCCGATGACGATGGGGTTCCGTTTCCGGAACGGCTTCATCCTCCGCATCGGTACCCCGTACCCGGCACCGGGATCGACCCCGAGATCGGCGGGATCGGCAGCTGGACCGGCCCCGGCAGCGTCGGGTCGATCGTGACCCCCGCCTGGCACAGGTAGAAGTTGAACCAGGACCCGTAGCTACCGGCCCGCCCGAAGTTGTTGGCCTTCTGCGGGATGTTCCGCAAGGCGTTCTCCACGAGGCCTCGGTTGCGGTTGAGGATGTCCGACTCCTGCCCGATCTTGACGATGTCGTCGGCCAGCGGCGGACGCGCCTGCTGCAGGAAGCCCGCCGTGACGTTGGTGAGGTCGGCGATGGGCTGCAGCGAGGAGCCGATCGACACCCGGTCCTGCGCGAGCCCGGTGACGAGCTGCTGCAGCGACACGATCAGACCCGAGAGCTTGTCGTCGCGGGCGTTGACGGTGTCGAGGGTGGTGTTGAGGTTGTTGATGACGTCACCGATGACGGCGTCGCGGTCGGCGATCGTGGACGTCAGCGACGCGGTGCTCGCGAGCAGCTGGTTGATGTTCCCGCCCTCGCCCTGGAGCACCTGGATGATCTCGAACGACAGCTTGTTGACGTCGTCCGGACTCAGCGCCTGGAACAGCGGCTTGAACCCGTTGAAGACCGTGGTGAGGTTCAGCGGGGGCTGGGTCTGCGTGACCGGGATCGTCGCCCCCGGCTGCAGGTAGGAGTTCATCGGCCCGTTGCCGCGCTGGACGTCGAGGTACCGCTGCCCGACGAGGTTCTGGTACTTGATCGCGAACTGCGCGCCCGTCGGGAGCTTGCGGTCCGAATCGACGGTGAACGAGACCTCGGCGACGGAGCGGTCGACGACCTGCACGTCGCTGACCTCTCCGACGCGGACACCCGCGATGCGCACGTCGCTGCCCGAGATGAGCCCGGACGCGTCGGTGAAGCGCGCCTTGTAGGTCTCCGTCGACCCGAAGAACTGGTTCTGGATCGTCGCGAGCAGCAGCAGCACCGACAGCACGGTGACCAGCGCGAAGATGATCAGCTTGATCAGCGGGGAGGCGACGCCCTTCATGAGATCGCCACCGTGGTGCCGCGCATCGTCGCGGCCGTCAGATACGGGGCGAAGGACGGCACCTGCGAGGCGGGCACGCCCATCTGCATCCCGGTCAGCGTCGTCACGAGCGAGCGCTCCTCCGGCGAGTTCGGGGTGTTGGGCAGCCCGAGGTTCGCGGCGTCGATCTTCCCCGCGCCCTGTCCCTGCGTCTGGCTGCCGGTCCCGGTGTCGGTCTGCGTCGACGTGCCGCTCGAGCCGGGGTTCTGCGAGTTCGCCCCGCGCTGCGCCGCGTTCGAGTTGGTCGGCGTCGACTGCTGGTCGGTGGCCGCGGCTCCGCCGTTCGCGGCGTAGCCCTGGGTCGTGGCCCGCGACGCCGGCGGCGCCGCCGACCCGTCGGCGAAGGGGCCGCCGGGCGGGTACTGCGGGGCCTGGCCGTTGATGATGTAGCAGCGCGGCCCGCGCTTGTCCTGGTAGGCCGGGGAGTCGGCGGGCGTGTACTTGCCGCGGTCGATGGTGAGCTCGGCGGCGATCTGGATGCCCGTCGTCGGCTTGAGGACGTCGTTGATCTTCGGCGTGAGGTCCGTGAGCTGCTGGAGCAGGCAGGGGAACTCGGGGCTGTAGCGCGCCAGCAGGTCGAGCACCGGCCGCGACGTCGCCGCCAGGTTGATGATGTTGTCGCGGTTCGCGGCCAGGAAGTCGGTCGTCACGTTCGACGCCGAGGTCACCGACCGGAACGTCGACTCGAACGCCGCCCGCTGCTGGACCAGCGTCCGGCTCGTCGTGACGAGGTTGTCGAGCGCGCCGATCAGGTCGGGCGAGGCCGCGTTGTAGATGTCCGCGGTCGGCGAGAGCCGGTTGATCACCGCGGTGAGGTCGGGCAGCGACGGGTTGACGCCCTCGAGGTACTGGTTGAGCTGCACCAGGGTGTTCCCGAACTGCTCACCCCGCCCGGAGAGCGCCTGGGAGATCGCCCCGAGCGTGTCCGAGAGCTTCTGCGGCTGCACCGCGGTCAGCACCGGGAGCAGGTTGTTGAGCACCTGCTCGGTCTCGGTGGCGTTCTGCGACCGGTCCTCGCTGATGAAGTCGCCGTCGGCCAGCCGGCGCGCCGTCGGGTTCGGAGGCACGGTCAGCGACACGTAGCGCTCGCCGAACAGCGTCTTCGGGATGAGCATCGCGGTGACGTTGCTCGGGATCGCCGACAGCGCGTCGGGGTCCATGGCCATCTGGATGGTGGCCTTCTGCCCGTCCGACTCGACCGACTTGATCTCGCCGACGATCACGCCGCGGATCTTCACGTCGCCCTGCTTCGAGAGCTGGTTGCCGACGGTGTCGGTCTGCAGCGTCACGATGTCGACCGACTTGAAGACCTTGTTGAAGTTCAGGAGACACACGGTCACCACGAGGACCATGATCAGCAGCAGCGCGAGGCCGTACATCCGCCGCCGGGTGGACGACAGCGGTGGCCGGAGGTCTTTCGCGGGCGCGGTCATCCGGCGATCCGGATCGTCGTGGTGGTGCCCCAGATGGCCAGCGTCAGCAGGTTGTCCAGGACGGTGAAGACGACGATCGAGTTCCGCACCGCGTTGCCCACGGCCACACCGACCCCGGCGGGGCCGCCGCCGGCGTTGTAGCCGTAGTAGCAGTGGATCAGGATGATCGCGAAGGCGAAGACCAGCACCTTCGCGAACGAGTACACGACGTCCGTCGGCGGCAGGAACAGGTTGAAGTAGTGGTCGTAGGTCCCTGACGACTGCGTGTAGAAGTTCGTCACCAGCAGTCGCGAGGCCAGGTACGAGGCGACCAGGCCGATGACGTAGAGCGGGATGACCGCGATGAAGCCGGCGATCACCCGCGACGTCACCAGGAACGGCAGCGAGGGCACGGCCATGACCTCGAGCGCGTCGATCTCCTCCGAGACCCGCTGGGCGCCGAGCTGGGCGGTGAAGCCCGCGCCCACCGTCGCCGACAGCGCGAGCGCCCCGACGAGGGGCGCCACCTCACGGGTGTTGAAGTACGCCGTCACGAACCCGGCGAACGCCGAGGTGCCGATCTGGTTCAGCGCCGAGTAGCTCTGCAGGCCGACGACGGAGCCGGTGAAGAAGGTCAGCGTCGCGACGATGACGACCGTGCCGCCGATGACCGCGAGCGCGCCGGACCCGAAGGCCACCTCGGTGAGCAGTCGGAGCACCTCGCGCTTGTAGCGGCGCATCGTGCGGGGGATCCAGCGGATCGTCTTCGCGTAGAAGGCGGCCTGGTCGCCCATGGTGTCGAGCAGCCCGAGGGGCGCGTCGACGAGCGAGCGCGCGCGTCGGGTGATCACTGCCATCGTTGTGTGTCTCCGGCCCTGTGGGGAGCGAGCAGGGGAGGGAACTGCGCGGTCAGCGGCTCTTCGGCCACCTAGAACTTGCTCGGGGGGACGAGGTTCAGGTACACGGCCGTCACGATCACGTTGATCGCGAACAGCAGGACGAACGTGATGACCACGGCCTCGTTGACCGCGTCCCCCACGCCCTTCGGGCCGCCCTTGGGGTTCAGCCCCCGGTAGGCCGCGACGACTCCGGCCGCGAGGCCGAACAGCAGCGCCTTGACGAAGCCCACGACGAGGTCGGTCGGCTTCGACAGGGCGGAGAAGCCCTGCACGTAGGCACCGGGCGTCACTCCTTGGAGCACGACGTTGAAGTAGTAGCCACCAGCAACGCCCACGATCGAGACGAGTCCGAACAGCAGCGACGAGACGAGCATCGCCGCGAGGACGCGCGGGACGACGAGGCGCTGGATGGGGTTGATGCCCAGCACCTCCATCGCGTCGATCTCCTCACGGATGGTGCGGGCACCGAGGTCCGCGCAGATCGCGGAGCCACCGGCGCCCGCGACGAGGAGCGCGCAGATGACGGGGGCCGCCTGCTGGATGACGGCCAGGGTGCTCGCCGCGCCGGAGAACGACTGGGCGCCGAACTGCCGGATCAGCGACCCCAGCTGTAGTGAGATGACCGAGCCGAAGGAGATCGAGACCAGCGCCGCGGGGAGGATGCAGACCCGCGAGACGAACCAGCACTGCTCGATGAACTCCTTGGTCTGGAACGGCCGCTGGAAGATGCTGACGAAGATGTCCAGACCGAGCGCGAAGAGCTTGCCGGTCGCGGTGAGCGCTCCCGCGCCCGGGAAGCGGCCGGCGGCGACGCGAGAGGTCACGAGTCCTCGCTCCGGCGGAAGAGCCGTCGCAGGCCGCCGTGCTCCTGCTGCCCCCCGGCGGCGCCCGGGGCCTCCGACTGCGTCTGCTGCTCGGAGGGGGCCTGGCCTCCCTGGTCGCCGGCCACCGGAATCTGCTCGGTGTGCTGGTCCGAGGTGTCGGTGTCGGGCTCGGTCGACGAGGTACCGGAGACACCGGTCTTCTCGTCATCGCTCTTGGTGTGCTCGCCGGCCTGCGGGAGCACCACCGTGCCCCCGGCGTACTCGTCGACCGGCACCCCGACCAGCGGCTCGTCCGACTCCGGCGGGGCCGGGGGCTGGTTGCGGGCCTCTTGGTCGCCGTCGGGGTCGCCCGAGCCCGCACGCCCACCGGACTCCGACGGCGAACCCTCGACCATCGACTCGGTCTGGTTCTCCTCCATCGCCTGGTGGCCGAACGGGTCGGCGTCGGAGGGCGGGCTGTTCCGGGTGACCTCGATCAGCTGGGTCCGGTCCTGGTCCCGCGAGACGCCGTAGCGCTGCATGTCCTCCTCGGTCAACGACTCGAGGATGGCCGTCTGGGCCTTCTCCGGGAGGGTGTGCAGGGTCTGCATCACCCGGTCCTTGCGCCGCTGGACCGCCTTGCGCTCACCGATGCCCTCGGTCGGGTTGATCTGCGGGTCGATGAACGACTCCTCGGATTCCGCCGATCCGCCCTGCTTCTTCAGCTCGGCCATCTCGGCCTCCATCTGGGCGGAGTCCTTCTCCTCCGACATCCCGATGGGACCGATTCGACGGCCCTGCAGGAACTGCTGGACCACCGGCTCCTCACTGGTCAGCAGCACCTCGCGGGGGCCGAACATCACCAGGTTGCGGCGGAAGAGCATCCCGATGTTGTCCGGCATCGACCGGGCGGTGCCGAGGTGGTGGGTCACCACCATGATCGTGGCGTCGAGCTGGGTGTTGAGGTCGACCAGCAGCTGGTTGAGGTAGGCGGTGCGCACCGGGTCGAGCCCGGAGTCCGGCTCGTCGACCAGGATGATCTCCGGGTCCAGCACCAGCGCCCGCGCCAGCCCGGCGCGCTTCTTCATCCCGCCCGAGATCTCACCGGGCAGCTTGTCCTCGGCACCGGAGAGCCCGACCAGATCGAGCTTCTCCATCACGATGTTCTTGACTTCGGACTCGCCCTTGCGGGTGTGCTCGCGCAGCGGGAACGCGATGTTGTCGAAGATGTTCATCGACCCGAACAGCGCACCGTCCTGGAACAGCACCCCGAACAGCTTGCGGATCTCGTAGAGCTTCGACTCCGAGCACCGCACCAGGTCGGTGTCGTGGATGAAGATCGAACCCTTCTCCGGCTTCAGCAGCCCGATGATCGACTTCAGCAGCACCGACTTGCCGGTCCCCGACGGGCCCAGCAGCACGCTGATCTCCCCCGCCGGCAGCGTCAACGTCACGTCGGACCAGATGTTCGAACTGCCGAACGACTTCGAGAGGTTCTTGATCCCGACCTCGACGCCTGCCATGTGAAATCCTCCCGGCCTGGTGTCCGACCTCGCCGCGACGAGCAGACCGCAGCTCGGCGTCGCGCTGTGCGCCGCACGGTGACGCAACCCCCCGGCGAGTCGGCCATCACAGCGTCAACGACAGGTGCGCGGCGAGGTTACTGGACGGGCAACTCCAGTCACCCACTGAGTCCTCCTCCCTCGGCCGACCGCCACCCGGAGCACGCGATCTCGCACCCGGAGGGCTGTTCGTGCTGGTCCGAACGGCTCAGGAACGACGAGAGGGCGGGGTCCCGACGGGACCCCGCCCTCTCGTGGCGGTGGGAGAGCCCGTACCCCCTCGGGGGTACGGGCCGACCTGAGGAACTCAGGTCAGGTTGATCTTCGCGCCGGCCTCTTCGAGCTTCGCCTTGGCGGCCTCGGCGGCCTCCTTGTTGACGCCCTCGAGGAGCGGCTTCGGGGCGCTCTCGACGAGCTCCTTGGCCTCCTTGAGGCCCAGGCCCGAGACGACCTCACGGACGACCTTGATGACCTGGATCTTCTTGTCGCCCGCGGACTCGAGGACGACGTTGAACTCGTCCTTCTCCTCCTCGACCGGAGCGGCGGCGCCGCCGGCGGCGGGGGCGGCCGCAGCGGCGACCGGGGCCGCGGCGGTGACCTCGAAGGTGTCCTCGAACTTCTTCACGAACTCCGAGAGCTCGAGCAGCGTCATGTCCTTGAAGGCGTCGAGCAGCTCGTCGGTGGACAGCTTCGCCATGGTGTGGCGTTCCTTCCTGCGTGGGTGGTGGGCGGGTCGACGACGCGCCCGGGGGCCGGAGCCGGTGGGTGACCGGCCCCGTGGATCAGGACTGGGCGTCCTCGGTGGACTCTGTCGACTCCGCGGCCTCGGTGGCCTCGGTGGACCCGGTGGCCTCGGTCGCCTCGGCGGCGGCCTCGCCGCCACCCTCGTTCTGGCGCTTGTCCTGCAGGGCCGCCGCGAGGCGGGCGATCTGCTGGGCGGGCGCGTTGAACAGGCCCGCGGCCTTGGCGAGGTTGCCCTTCATGGCGCCGGCGAGCTTGCCCAGCAGGACCTCGCGGGAGTCCAGGTCGGCCAGCTGGTCGACCTCGGTGGCGGAGAGCGCGCGGCCCTCCATGTAGCCACCCTTGACCACGAGCGCCTTGTTGTCCTTCTGGAACTCGCGGATCGCCTTGGCGGCGTCGACGGGCTCCCCGGACACGAACGCGATCGCGGTCGGCCCGACGAGCAGCTCGTCGAGGCCCTCCACGCCGGCATCGGCGGCAGCCAGCTTGACCAGGGTGTTCTTCGCGACGGTGTAGTTGACCTCGGAACCCAGCGAGCGCCGCAGCTGCGTGATCTGCTTCATCGACAGGCCCCGGTACTCGGTGACGACCATGGCCGAGGCGTCGCGGAACTCCGCGGTGATCTCGGCGACGGCGGCCACCTTCTCGGCGGCCGGTGCACGTTCGGCCATCCGCGCCTCCTTTCCTCACTCGGGCGTTGGTGTTCCGCGCGGTCACGCCGGTGAGGGCGCCCCGGGGACGACCGGGGCACGAAAAAGCCCCGTGCGCAGGCGCACGGGGCTGGTGATGTCGCGGCGGGCCGATCGGCCCGCACACATCGCTGCCTCGTCCTCCTGCGCGGGTCGTCCCGTGAGGGACCTTCGCCCTCCCGGGCGGGCCCGGGAGGAGACCAGCGGTCTCGGGTGGAACTCGGTGACGATCCCGGTGGGCCTGACGACCCTCCGGACGTGTCCTGACCAGGATACGCGACGGCCCGGACCACCCCTCACTGCGGGGTGGCCCGGGCCGGTCGGCGCGCGGGGGTGGACCTCAGGCGTTGTCGGCCGTGGTGAGGTTCCGGGTCCGGCTCGGGTCCACCGGGATGCCGGGGCCCATCGTGGTCGTCACGGTGATCTTCTTGACGTAGCGGCCCTTGGCCGCGGCCGGCTTGGCGCGGAGGATCTCGTCGAGGGCCGCCCCGTAGTTCTCGACGAGCTTCTCGGCGTCGAAGCTGGCCTTGCCGATCACCAGGTGGAGGTTCGCCTGCTTGTCGACGCGGAAGTTGACCTTGCCGCCCTTGATGTCCGAGACCGCACGGGACACGTCCGGAGTGACCGTGCCGGTCTTCGGGTTGGGCATGAGGCCGCGCGGGCCGAGGATGCGGGCGACCCGCCCGACCTTCGCCATCTGGTCCGGCGCGGCGACGGCCGCGTCGAACTCGAGCCAGCCGCCCTGGATGCGCTCGATGAGGTCGTCCGAGCCGACGACGTCGGCGCCGGCGTTCTCCGCCTCGGTGGCCTTGTCGCCGGTGGCGAAGACGATCACGCGGGCGGTCTTGCCGGTGCCGTGCGGGAGGTTGATGGTGCCGCGCACCATCTGGTCGGCCTTGCGGGGGTCGACGCCGAGACGCATGGCGACCTCGACCGTCGCGTCCATCTTCGTCGTCGCCGTCTTCTTGGCGAGCTCGACGGCCTCGAGGGGCGCGTACAGCGCGTCCTCGTCGACCAGCTCGGCGGCCTGGCGGTAGGCCTTGCTGCGCTTCATGTGCTGTCCTTCGTTCGTTCGCGGATCAGGTGTGGTGACGGGCGGCGCTCGCCCTCCCACGGCACTCCGGCGAGTGGTCTCAGCCGGAGACGGTCAGGCCCATCGACCGGGCGGTCCCGGCGATGATCTTCGCGGCCTGGTCGATGTCGGTGGCGTTGAGGTCGGCCATCTTGGTCTGGGCGATATCACGCAGCTGCGCGTCGGTCACCGAGCCGACCTTCTTGGAGTGCGGAGTCGCGCTCCCCGACGGAATGCCCGCGGCCGCGAGCAGCAGCTTGGCTGCCGGCGGCGTCTTGAGCTTGAAGTCGAAGGAGCGGTCCTCGAAGATCGAGATCTCGACCGGCACGACCTGACCACGCTGCGCCTCGGTGGCGGCGTTGTAGGCCTTGCAGAACTCCATGATGTTGACGCCGTGCTGACCCAGCGCGGGGCCGACCGGCGGCGCGGGCGTCGCAGCGCCCGCCTTGATCTGCAGCTTGACGACTGCGGACAGTCGCCTCTTCTTCGGGGGCATCCCTACAGTTCCTCACTCATCATTCGGGGCGACCGGTCGCGTCCGGACCGCGGACCGGCGTCGCCCCCGGCGCCGGGTTCCAGCGCCGGGGGACGTTGTGGTGTTCCCGCTCAGATCTTCGAGACCTGGTTGAACCCCAGCTCGACCGGCGTCTCGCGGCCGAAGATGGAGACCAGGACCTTGACCTTCTGGGCGTCGACGTTGACCTCGGAGATGCTCGCCGGGAGCGTCGCGAACGGACCGTCCATGACGGTGACCGACTCGCCGACCTCGAAGTCGACCTCGACCGGCGACGGCGTGCCGGCGGCCGCGGTCTCGGCCCCCTTCTCCGCGCCCTTCGCCTTCTTCGGCGCCTCCTGCCGCGGGAGCAGGAACTTCACGACCTCGTCGAGCGTCAGCGGCGAGGGCCGCGACGTCGCACCGACGAAGCCGGTGACGCCGGGGGTGTTGCGCACCGCGCTCCACGAGGCGTCGTTGAGGTCCATCCGCACCAGGATGTAGCCGGGCAGCACCTTGCGCTGGACCTGCTTGCGCTGGCCGTTCTTGATCTCGGTGACCTCTTCGGTGGGCACCTCGACCTGGAAGATGAAGTCCTCGACGTCGAGCGTCTGCACGCGCGTCTCGAGGTTCGTCTTCACCTTGTTCTCGTAGCCGGCGTAGGAGTGCACGACGTACCAGTCGCCGGGCGCCAGGCGCATGGAGTCCTTGAGGGCCTGCACCGGGTCCTCGGGCTCGTCCTCGTCCGCCACCTCGTCGGCGGCGGCCTCCTCGGCAGCGACCTCCTCGACGGCGGGCTCCTCGACCGCGGCACCCTCCGCCCCGACGGCGGACTCGTCGGCCTCCGTCACGGCCTGCTCCGGCGCCGAGGTGTCGTCGTCGGACGTCCCGCCCAGGGCGGCGCGCGCGGTGGCCAGGTCCGCCTCCGGGTCCACCTCGGGGGCGTCGTCGTCGTCCTCGTCCGCGTCCTCGCGCGCCTTGGCGGCGGCCTGCGCCACCTGGGCGTCGTCGAGGGTGGCCGGCGCCTCCTCGGTGCTGAGGTCGGAGCCCTCGCGCACCATCACGCCGCGCGTGCGGGACTCCGAGACGAGCTCGGGCTCGCCGTCGTTCCCGTGCTCGCCTACTTCTCCGGAGGTCACTTCTCGTCTCACTTCCTTCGGGTGCGCGGCCCTCCCGCGCGGTGGTGCCGGCCGGCGTGGTTTCCGGCCGGGACCGGTCGGGACGCGGGTCAGCCGAACAGGGCGAAGGTGAGCTTCTGGAACCCGACGTCCAGCAGCCCGACCAGCGTGACCATGAACGCGACGAACACCAGGACGACCACCGTGTAGACGACGATCTGGCGCCGCGTCGGCCAGTGGACCTTGCGCAGCTCCGCGACGACCTCGCGCAGGAACCGCTGCAGGCGGGCGATCGCCGAGCCCTCGGACGCGTTCGAGCGACCGTCGCGCGACGGCGTGGGGGCGCCCTTGTCCCCGCGCGTCGGGACGACCCGGGTGGTGCCGCCCGTCTCGTCCGCCGCCCCGCGGCGACGTCGGCCGGCCGCGGTGACGGGGCGGGAGGGGTCGTCGGCGCCGTCGGCGCCGGGGCGACGTCGCCCGCCCGTGTCCTCGCTCACTGTTCCGTCCTCACCCCGGCTCGTCCGGTCATCGTGTCCGCGCCGCGGGCGGCCCGGAATGCAGGGGCGACAGGACTTGAACCTGCAACCTGCGGTTTTGGAGACCGCTGCTCTGCCAATTGAGCTACGCCCCTGTGGCGACCCGTCGGGGGCCGCCCGGACGGCGGAGTTCCCGCACGGCGCGCGCCCACCGGAGCGCACGCACGCCGAAACCGAGGACCCGTCGTCCCGAGCGTCGATCCTACGGCACCCCCGCCGCGGACCCTCGCCCCGGCCCTCTCGTCCCCGGCACGGTCCCCCGCACGGACGGCGGAATCACCTCGCTGTCGGGGGGAGGGCGTCTGCCAGAATCCGGAGCCATGACCGCTGTCACGTCCTCCGGGTCCTCGGATCTCGCCAACGCCGCCACCGATCGCCGCATCTCCGCGCGCATCGGGGGCATCGCGGAATCGGCGACGCTCGCGGTGGACGCGAAGGCGAAGGCGCTCAAGGCGGCGGGCCGGCCGGTCATCGGTTTCGGCGCGGGGGAACCGGACTTCCCGACCCCGCAGCCGGTCGTCGACGCCGCCGTCGCCGCCTGCACCGACGCGAAGAACCACCGGTACTCCCCCGCGGGCGGGCTCCCCGAGCTGCGCGAGGCCGTCGCCGCCAAGACGCTGCGCGACTCCGGCTGGCAGGTGAAGCCCTCGCAGGTGCTCATCACCAACGGCGGCAAGCAGGCCGTGTTCGAGGCCTTCGCGACGATCGTCGACCCCGGCGACGAGGTGCTGCTCCCGGCGCCGTTCTGGACCACCTACCCCGAGGCCGCGCGCATGGCCGGGGGCGACCCGGTGCAGGTCGACACCGACGCCTCCACCGGCTTCCTGCCGACCGTCGAGGCCCTCGAGGCCGCCCGCACCCCCCGCACCAAGGTGCTGCTGTGGTGCTCGCCGTCGAACCCGACCGGGGCCGTCGCCCCGCGCGAGCTCGTCGAGGCCATCGGGCGCTGGGCCGCCGAGCACGGCATCTGGGTGATCGCCGACGAGATCTACGAGCACCTCGTCTACGACGGCGCCGAGCACGTCTCGATGCCGGTCGCGGTCCCCGAGATCGCCGACCGCTGCATCGTCGTCAACGGCGTCGCGAAGACCTACGCGATGACCGGCTGGCGGGTCGGCTGGCTCATCGGGCCCGAGGACGTCGTCAAGGCGGCCGCGAACATGCAGTCGCACCTGACGTCGAACGTCTGCAACGTCGCGCAGCGCGCCGCGCTCGCGGCGGTGACCGGGTCGCTGGACGCCGTCGACGAGATGCGGGCCGCCTTCGACCGCCGTCGTCGCACGATCGTCGAGATGCTCTCGGCGATCGACGGCGTCGAGTGCCCGACGCCCCGCGGCGCCTTCTACGCCTACGCCGACGTCCGGGGACTGCTCGGACGTGAGCTGCGCGGCGCGCGCCCGCAGACGTCGGTGGACCTGGCCGCGGCGATCCTCGAGCACGCCGAGGTCGCCGTGGTGCCCGGCGAGGCCTTCGGGACGCCGGGCTACTTCCGGTTGTCCTACGCCCTCGGCGACGACGACCTGCGTACCGGAGTCAGCCGGATGGCCGACCTCCTGGCCGAGATGTCCTGACCCACCACCACGCCGGCGACCGGGGGCGAGCCCGGTCGGCCAGGCCGACCTGTGATCATCACGGCGAGAGGACGACGTGGGCGGCGGGGATCGAGTGCGACGGTCGTGGGTGGCATGCCTGATCGTGGGTGTGCTGGTGGCGGCAGGTGCCGGTGTGGCGGCGGCGAACCCGGGCGGGGCGAGCAATTCCCCCTACGTGGCGCTGGGTGACTCCTACACGGCGTCCCCCCTGACCGGCACGAGCGCCGGTCCGCCACCGGGGTGCTTCCGCTCGGTGAACAACTACCCGCACCTGACGGCGGCCGCGCTGGGCGCGAACCTCACCGACGCCAGCTGCTCCGGGGCCACGACCAAGGAGTTCTCCGCGGCGCAGCAGACCGACGCGGGGACCAACCCGGCGCAGTACTCGGCGCTCGCGAAGGACACGAAGCTCGTCACGGTCGGGATCGGCGGCAACGACATCGGGTTCTCCGACATCGTGAAGTCCTGCCTGAGCGCGACGCCGTTCGGCTCGCCCTGCAAGGACCGTTACACCAAGGGCGGTACGGACCAGCTCCGGCAGCGCATCGACGCCCTCGCCGGCAAGTACGCGTCGGTGCTCAAGGAGGTCCACCGCCGCTCCCCGGACGCCCGGGTGGCGCTGGTCGGCTACCCCTCGGTGCTCCCGGCGACCGGCCCCGGCTGCTTCCCGGCGGTGCCCATCAGCCCCGGGGACATCGCCTACCTGCGCGGCATCCTCGCCGACCTGAACACCCGTATCCAGCGCAGCGCCGACGCGGGCGACGCGACGTTCGTGGACACCTACACCTCGACCGTCGGGCACGACATCTGCCAGGTGCCGGGGACGAAGTGGATCGAGGGCCTCATCCCGACCGCGCCCGCCGCGCCGGTGCACCCCAACGCGCAGGGGTCGGCCGCCCTGTCCCGCGCCGTGGTGGCGACGCTGGGCGGTTCGGCGGCCGCCTCATAGGTGCGCTGCGCGCTTGTGAGCACTAATTGACGCTATGGCGTCAATCAGTGCTCACGTGCGCGGAGCGCACCTCGCGAGAGCCTTGCCGAGGACGCCCTTGCCGTCGGGACCGGTCGCGGTGACGGCGAGGGTGACGGTGCCGTCGTCGTCGACCGCCTTCACCGTCGCGCCGAACTCGACCGAGGCACCCTCGTCGTCGTCCGGGACCACGACGGGTCGCGTGAAGCGGGTGGAGAAGGAACGGACCGCGGCGGGGTCGCCCGCCCAGTCCGCCACGAACTGCGCCGCGAGGGCCATCGTCAGCATGCCGTGGGCGATGACGCCGGGCAGGCCCACGTCGACCGCGGTGCGCTCGTTCCAGTGGATGGGGTTGAGGTCCCCGGAGGCGCCGGCGTAGCGCACCAGGTCGGCGCGGGTCACCGGGACGGTGCGGCCGGGGATCTCGTCCCCGACGGCGACCTCGGGCAGGCTCACGTGGCCTCCCCCGCGCGGCCGACCAGCGTCGAGGTGCAGACCAGCACCGTCTCCCCGTCGGGGTCGGTGACGTCGCAGCGGAAGGTGACGACGTCGTTGCCCGCGAGTTCGCGGATGTCGTCGACGCTCACGACGGTGGTGAGCACGTCACCGGCCACCACCGGACGGTGCAACTCGAACGACTGGTCGCGGTGCACGACGCGGGTGAAGTCCAGGCCCAGGGCCGGATCGTCCACGACCTCGCGCGTCGCCTCCCACGTGAACACCACCGGGAAGGTCGGCGACGCGATCACGCCGGGGTGCCCGGCCGCCCGCGCGGCGTCCTCGTCGGTGTGCACGGGGTCGGTCGCGCCGACCGCCCGGGCGAACTCACGGATCTTCTCCCGGCCGACCGTGTAGGTGCGGGGCGGCCAGCTGCGTCCGACGAACGAGGCGTCGAGCGGCACGGCGGTGTGCGACCCGGCTCAGCGCGTCTCGCGGTGACCGCGGTGGCAGCCGCAGTGCGAGCAGAACTTCTTCAGCGTGAGCCGGTCGGGGTCGTTCCGCCGGTTCTTCTTGGTGATGTAGTTGCGGTTCTTGCACTCCTCGCACGCGAGCGTGATCTTGGGGCGCACATCGGTCGCGGCCATGGGGAGTGTCCTTTCGGTACTACGACGTCGCGTCTCTAGTTGGTAGCGGTGGCCGGACTTGAACCGGCGACACAACGATTATGAGCCGTTTGCTCTGCCACCTGAGCTACACCGCCACGGTGTTGCCGGGAGCCGGCGGGCCGACCCTCGACATGCCGAAACCGGCGGGTCGACCCGCCGGTCTGCTGGCACCGAGCCCCTTTACGGAATCGAACCGTAGACCTTCTCCTTACCATGGAGACGCTCTGCCGACTGAGCTAAAGGGGCCAGTCTTCCCGCCGGTCAGGCGGCTCCGGAACTCTCCGGCGCTGTCCCCGCGGGCGGCACCCAGCGTACACAGGGCCCGTCCGGCCCGGGGGTGGCACCCCCCTCGCGCACCAGGGAGTCCAGCCACTGGTCGAGGTGCCCGGCGGACAGCGGCCGGGACACCAGATAGCCCTGGGCGACGTCGCAGCCCATCTCCGCCAGGGCGACGCGCACGGCGCCGTCCTCGACGCCCTCGGCGACGACGGTGAGCCCCAGCGTGTGGCCCATCTCGACGATCGCGCGGACCACCGCGGCGTCGCCGGCCTCGGTCCCCATCCCGAGGACGAAGCTCTTGTCGATCTTCACCTGGTCGACCGGGAGGCGGCGCAGGTGCGCCAGCGAGGACTGCCCGGTGCCGAAGTCGTCCACGGCCAGCCGGCACCCCATGACGCTGAGCCGGCGCAGCGCGGGCATCGCGTGCTCGCGCTCCGCCGAGACGCCGCTCTCGGTGACCTCGAGGGTGAGCAGTTCCGGGGGCACCCCGTGGCGGGCGAGGGCCTCGGCCACCGACGGCGGGAACGAGTCGTCGAGCGCCCCCGCGGACACGTTGACCGCGACCGAGAGCCGCAGCCCCCGGTCCAGCCACCGGCGGGCGGCGGCCACCGCCTCGTCGAGCACGAAGAGAGTGAGGCCCGTGATCTGCCCGGTGGCCTCGAGCACCGGGACGAACTCGTCGGGCAGCAGGGCCCCGAGCTCCGGGTGATCCCACCGGGCGAGCGCCTCGACGCCGAGGACGGTGCGCGCCTCCAGGGAGACGGTCGGCTGGTAGTGCACGGTCAGGCTGCCGTCGGCGATCGCGTCGGCGAACCCGCGGATCAGGGCGAGCCGACGGTCGGCCCGTTCGCCCATGCTCGGCTCGTAGCAGCGGACGGGGCCGCCCCCGAGGCGCGCGGCGGACAGCGCGATGTCGGCCCGGGCGAGCAGGCGGGAGGCGACCGCCGCGCCGTCGACCTCGGCGGCGAGCGTGGGCGTGCCGGCGATCGCGACGCCGACCAGCACGGGCGCCTCGAACGGGACGCCCTCGACGACGAAGGGCCGGACGAGCTGCTCACGCATCTCCTCGGCGCTCGCGTGGGCGGTCGGACCGTCGACGCCCGCGACGACGACCGCATAGGTGTCGCCCTCCAGCCGGGCCGCCAGACGCGCGCCGGGAGCCACCTCGGCGGCGCGGTCGCTGGCACAGACCGCGGCGAGCCGCCGGGCGGCCAGGGCCACGAACTCCTCGCCGCGGGCGTGGCCGAGGGTGTCGTTGACCTGGTCGAGCAGGCCGAAGGAGACCGTGGCGATCGCGCCCGAGCCGCCCTGGACCTGCTCGGCGGCGGCCTGGAGGAACCCGGGCCGGTTCAGCAGCGTGGTCAGCGGGTCGCGGTGGGCGTCACGGCGCAGGCGGGCCTCGAGGCGGCTGTTCTCCACCTCGGCACCCACCTGGCGGGCGACGGTGGCGAGCAGCGCCAGCTCGCCGCGCACGAGCGAGCGCGTCGGGCCCCGCCAGCGCTGGGCGCCGGCCCGCGAGGGGTCGTGCACCTCGACCACGCCGTGCCGGGAGCGCACCACCTCGGGGACCGCGCCCGCCTCGGCGACCTCGCGCACCTCCGGCGCGGCCACCGGCGCGACGAGGACCTCGGTCGCGTCCCGGGTGACCATCCAGTCCCGGACGACCGCCGGAGCCGTCCGCCGGTGCCAGCGCGACGCGCCGCGACCGGGCCGGAACGCCTCGGCGGGGGCGACGGGACCGTCGAGACCGGCCTCCGGCTCCCCTGCCCGTTCCACCAGCGGACCGACGGCGACGACGACCCGCCGCGCTCCGTAGCGCAGGCGGAGCGCCTCGGCGATCTCCCGGGCCGACGCCCGTCCGTCGTCGGTCCGGCGCTGCGCGGCATGGGTCGCGATCGAGGACCCGACGACGCCGAGCGTCCGCAGGTCCCGGGACCGACGCCTCCGGGCGGTGCGCACCAGCGCCACGACGACGACGGCGACGCCCACCGCGAGGACCACCGCAGCGAGGGCACCCGTGGCCGCGCTCACGAGTCGGCGGCGGGCTGCGCGTGGCACGGACGATCCACGGACGCCTCCTCCCGCCTCACCCCGCGATGCTGGCGATTGTCAGTCATCCGATCGGGTACGAGATCACTCTACGCAAGAATCCTGACGGTGACAGTTGGCGTGCTGTCGCTCATATGGCCCAACATTGACGGCGATACCCGACATTTTCGATCGTGCTGTTACAGAGCGTCGGAACTGACAGCACGGTCTCGTCGGGTCCCGCCCCGTCGGGACACCGCCCGGGTGATCGCGCACGACCACGGCGGCCCTGGTGGGATGGTCGACGGTGGAGGTCCGGCTCCGGTGGGCGGGGGTCGGCGCGGCGGAGGAGGAACCCATGTCCCTGGACCCGGCACGCCCGGCGGCGGGCAGCGGCGACGGCGGGCCGGCCCCGGGAGCCGGCGCGCCGACCGCCGGCATCGTCGCCACCGGCAGCGAGCTGCTCGCGGGCCGGGTGCGCGATGCGAACGGGCCGTGGATCGCCGAGCGCCTGGGCGAGCTCGGGATCGACGTCACCCAGATCCTCCTCGTCGGCGACCGGCCCGACCAGATGGCCTCGGCGCTGCGCTTCCTCGCCGCCTCGGGCGTCGACCTCGTCGTCACCAGCGGCGGCCTCGGTCCGACGGCGGACGACCTCACCGCCGCCGTCGTCGCCGACATGACCGGACGCCCGCTCGAGCTCGACGAGCACATGGAGAAGGTGGTCGGCGACATCATCGCGAAGTTCGCCGACCGGCTGCGCTGGGACGCCGACGCGCTCGCCGAGGCCAACCGCAAGCAGGCGCTCGTCCCCCGCGGCGCGACGGCGATCCGGCCCGCGGGCACCGCGCCGGGCCTGGCGGTCCCGCCCGGCGACGGGTTCGCGCCCACCGTGCTCGTCCTCCCCGGACCGCCCCGAGAGGTACGGGCCATGTGGGACGACGCCCTGGCGAGCGGGCCGGTGCGCGCGGTGCTGGAACGCACCGCGCCGTTCGCCGAGACCCACCTGCGGCTCTTCGGCGTCCCCGAGTCCGACATCGCCGCGACCCTGCGGACGGTCGGCGAGCACACCGACCTCGGGCCGCTCGAGATCACGACGTGCCTGCGGGACTTCACCCTCGAGGTCGACCTGCGCCGCCGTCCCGACGACGCGGCCGCCCTCGCCGCCCACGACGCCGTCGTCGCCGAGATCGACGCCCGCCACGGCCGGGCGGTGTTCTCCCGGACCGGCGAGACCATCGACGAGATCGTGTTCCGCCTGCTCCAGGGGCGGACCATCGCCACCGCCGAGTCCTGCACCGGCGGCCTGCTGGCCGGACGACTGACCGCGCCGGCCGGGGCCTCCGGCCACGTGCAGGGCGGCATCGTGTCGTACTCGAACGAGGCCAAGGAGCACCTGCTCGGCGTCGGCCACGATCTGCTCGAGGCCCACGGCGCGGTCTCCCCGGAGGCGGTGCACGCCATGGCCGGCGGCGCGCTGGAGCGGTTCGGGGTCGACGTCGCGGTCGCGATCAGCGGCGTCGCGGGGCCCGGCGGCGGGACGGCGGAGAAGCCGGTCGGCTACGTGTGCTTCTCGGTGCGGACCGCCGACGGCCGGGAGATCACCCGCGACCCGGTGCTCCCGGGTGAGCGGGGGGACGTCCGGGAGCGCTCGGTCGTCCTCGCCATGCACCTGGTGCGGCGGCTCCTGACCGAGGGATGATCCGCGTCAGGCCGTGAGGCCCCGGAAGAAGCGGATGATCTGGTTGATGCCGTCGCCGATCGCGGCGAGGATCGTGCGCACGGTGGCCGCGGCGTTGTCCGGCTGCGCGATCACGAAGTACAGGACGATCGCGACGACGACCAGGATCAGCACGAGGCGCATGCGCGCAGACATCGGGTCCTTCCCGGTGGCGGCGTGAGAAACCCGGCGGACCCGGGTGGGCACTGACCGTAACGTGATCGTCCCGGCACCTGGAGGCAGGTCCGACATCGTGTCGCGCCCGCGAGCCGTGTCCCCCGTCCGGCCCAGCCCGGCCGGACGGGCAGGATGTCGACCATGACCGGCGAGCGCATGACCGGGTTCACCCGCGGGGCCCTCAGTTTCGACGTCACCGACGGCGGTCCCGTCAACGCGGACGAGACCGTGCTGCTCCTGCACGGCTTCCCGCAGACCTCGCGGAGCTGGGCGCCGGTGGCCGAGCTGCTGCACGGGGCGGGACTGCGCACGCTCGCGCCGGACCAGCGCGGCTACTCCCCCGGCGCGCGCCCGGCCGGCCGGGCGGCCTACCGCGTCGAGCACCTGGTCGACGACGCCGCGGCGCTGATCACCTCGTCCGGCGCCGGATCGGTGCACGTCGTCGGGCACGACTGGGGCGCGGTGGTGGCCTGGGCGCTCGCCGCGCACCGCCCGGACCTGGTGCGCTCGGTCACCGGCGTCTCGGTCCCGCACCCCGCGGCGTTCCTGCGGGGGATGCTGCACGGCCCCCAGCTGCTGCACTCCTGGTACATGGGGGCGTTCCAGCTCCCGTGGCTGCCCGAGACCCTGCTCGGCGACGAGGCCCGGATGGCCGCGATCCTGCGGCGCACCGGGGCGAGCCCGGAGGCCGCACGCCGCGACGCCGCCACCCTCTCCGGGGCGATGACGGGCCCGCTGAACTGGTACCGCGCGCTGCCGCTGGCCGCGCCCGGCTACACCCGGCGTCCCGTCCAGCGTCCGTCGCTCATGGTCTGGAGCGACGGCGACGAGTTCATCACCCGCAGCGCGGTCGACCAGAACCCGCGGTTCGTCCTCGCCCCCTACCGCCTCGAGGTGCTCGGCGGCGTCAGCCACTGGATCCCGGAGGAGGCGCCGGAACGGCTCGCGGAGCTGGTCACGGCCCACGTCGGCGGGGGCCGGCACAACGTATAGTGGGTTACGATCTTGGTCTGAGGACCTCGTCGTCGCCTCGGAGGAGCCGCATGGCACGCACCGCCTCGCCGTCGGACTTCTTCGGTGCCGCGATGCGCCTGCTGGCCGGCCCGGGGCTGCCCGCGCTGCGCATCGGCCGGCTGTGCGGCGAGGTCGGGGTCACCAGCGGCAGCTTCTACCACCACTTCGGCAACTGGGACGGGTTCGTCGCGGCGCTGCTCGACCACTGGGCCACCGAGGAGGTGGACCGCATCCTCGAGCTGGTCCGCCGCGAGCAGGACCCGGTGGAGCGCGTCGAGCTCCTCAAGGGCCTCGCCCTCACCATCCCGCACGACGCCGAGACCGCGATCCGCCGCTGGGCCGGCACCGACGGGGTCGTGGCGGCCGCCCAGCAGCGGGTGGACGACCGCCGGCGCGGGGCCGTCCGCGAGGTCCTCACGCCGCTGATCGCCGACGAGGCGCTCGTCGCGACCCTCGCGGAGGTCGGCCTGAGCCTGCTCGTCGGCCACCAGCAGCTCCACCACGGCGGCCCCGCGGTGGACCTCGCCGCCCAGCTCGACCAGTTCGCGCTGCTCGTGCGCACACACGTCGCCGGGGTGGCGCTCCCCGCCGACGCCTGAGCCCTACCGGTTGAGGCTGATCGGCAGCGAGCGCACCGCGTTGACGAAGTTGCTGGTCAGGCGGGTCGGCTCGCCCACCTCGAAGTCGGGGGCGACGGTCAGCAGGCGGCGCCAGATCTCCCGCAGCTGGGTGCGGGCGAGCATGTTGCCCATGCAGAAGTGCGGCCCGCCGCCCCCGAAGCCCTGATGCGGGTTCGGGTCGCGGGTGACGTCGAAGGACAGCGGGTCGGTGAACACCTCGGCGTCGCGGTTGCCCGACTCGTAGAACATGACGACCTTGTCGCCCGCCGCGATGCGCTGCCCCCCGAGCTCGGTGTCCTGGGTGGCGGTGCGCCGGAAGGTGAGCACCGGGCTCGCCCAGCGCACCATCTCCTCCACCGCGGTCGGCAGCCGTCCGTCGAGGTCGTCGATCAGCCGGCGGCGCTGGTCGCGGAACTCGGTGAGCGCCAGGGACGCGTGGGCGATCGTGTTCCGCGTGGTGTCGTTCCCGGCCACCGAGAGCAGGACGAAGAAGGCGCCGATCTCCTCGTCGGTGAGCTTGTCGCCGTCGACCTCGGCCTGCACCAGGGCGGTCATGAGGTCGTCGCGGGGGTTGTTGCGCCGGTCGTCGGCGGCCTCCAGCCCGGGACCGATGAGCCCGATGAGGGCGTTGTTCATCAGCTCGAGCGGGTTCTCGATGCCGTGCGCGGCCCGGACCTCGGCGTCGTTGCCGCTCACCAGGAGGTCGGCGTTCTCGGCCAGGGCGTCCTGCTGCTCGGTCGGCAGCCCCATCATGTCGTAGATCATCCACATGGGGAGGCGGCGGCAGACGAGCTGCACGAAGTCCCCGTCACCGTGCTCGAGCAGCTCGTCGACGATCATGTCGGCCCGCTCGCTGATCTTGTCCTCGAGTTTCGCGATCCGCTTCGGCGTGAACGCCGAGCCGACGAGCTTGCGCAGCTTCGCGTGCCGCGGCGAGTCCATCGCGAGGAAGGACTGGCTGGCCTCGAGGAGGTCCTCCGGGGCGTCCATGAACTGGACGCCCCGGCCGGAGCAGAAGATCTTCGGGCTCTTCGAGACGGTGGCGATGTCCTCGTGGCGCACGACGGCCCAGAACCCCGGGTCCTCGGGGTTCTCCAGGATCCCCTCGGCCGGGCGGTGCCAGCTCACGGGACGGTCGCCCCGCAGCTGCGCGAACGACTCCTCGCGCTCCGCGGTCGAGCGCGACCAGAAGTCGAGGGACGACAGGTCGACCGGGTCGTGGTCGGGCTTGTCGCTCGTCGCGGTGTCCGCGGTGGTGGTCATCCGTCGCCTCCGGGGCGGGCTCGTCGGGTGCGCACGGGTCTGCGGAGACCCGTCGATCAGTCCTGCAGCGAGAGGGCCTCGGTCGGACAGGCCTCGCAGGCCTGCCGGATCTCGTCCTCCCGACCCTCAGGGACCTCGGTGAGGTGCAGGGTCAGCGACCCGTCGTCCTCCACCTCGAACACGTCCGGCGAGATCGACTCGCACATGCCCAGCCCGCTGCACTTGTCGTAGTCCACGGCGATCCGCATGGTTCCTCGGTCCTCCTCGATCGACGACGACGCCCCGGACCATAACGTGCATTACGCTATGGCGCGAGCCACGTCACGTTGTGACGTAGCTACCCTCCGACGACGGCGGGCACGCGGTGCGACCGGGGTCCCCGGCCGGTGAATCGGTGCACAGGCCCTGCCCGACGACGGGGCCCGGCCCGTAGCGTCACGGGCCACGACCCGACCCCGCGCGAGGTGGCCGATGGCCGACCCGAGAGTGGACCCCCGACGGGCAAGCGCCCGGATGCAACGGCAGCGCGAGGCGCCACGTCGCGAGCGGACGTTCCCGCCGATGATCGAGTACGCGGCGCTCGCCGGGCTGCCCGTCCCGGTCCGGTTCGCGCTCTCGACGGCCGCCCTGCCGCTCGAGGTCGTCGTGACCGGGGTCCGGGTGCTCAAGGACGTCGAGGTCCTTCTCGGCGAGCTCGGCACACAGCTGCGCGCTCTGCGGCCCGCGGTGGAGGCCGTCGGCGAGGCCTACGCGGACGGCTACGTGCCCGTCGTCGACACCATCGGAGACGTGGTCGGCGACGCCGCGGCGGAGACCCGGACCCTCGGCGGCGTCGTCCTCGCCCCGGTGACCGCCGTCCGCGACGTCTTCTTCCCCGTCCCCGACGCGCCCGCCGAGGACGAGCTGCTGCCCGACGACCCGCCGCCGGACCCGGAGCGCGAGTCGCTCCTGAGCTGGGCGCGGCGGCAGTCGGGGGCATGGCTCGGGCCGTTCGGCGACCGCTGAAAATCACCCGCTCGGGTGTACGTCCTGATATCTTGGCCGCTCTCCGAGCCGGGAGGCGCACCGCAGGCGTGTCGAGCAGCGACCGCACCAGCACGACCCGTCCGCAACGGACCCGGGGTCGCGGATCCATGACCGCCGTCGACGGTCGACGCACCCGCTGGGACACCCACCGCGCCGAACGCCGGGCACAGGTCGTCGAGGCCGCCCTCGAGGTGCTCCGGGAGGTCGGCCCCGAGTTCGGCGTGGAGGAGGTCGCCGAGCGCGCGGGCATCACGAAGCCGGTGATCTACCGCCACTTCACCGACCGCGCCGGGCTCGTCCAGGCCATGGGGGAATGGGCGACCGCGAACCTGCTCGACGACTGGGTGCTGCCGGTCATCCACACCGCGGACGCGCCGCGGACGCGCATCCGCGGGGCGATCACCGCGTTCCTGGGCTTCCTCGAGCAGAACCCCAACGTCTACTGGTTGTTCGTCCGGCACGCGCCCGCCGACGGCAGCGACGTCGCGCAGGCGAACAAGGACCTCATCGGCGCCGCGGTCGCCGGGGTGCTGCACGACTTCCTCGCGATCGGCGACGCCGATCCGCGCACGGCCGACGTCTGGGCCCATGGCCTCGTGGGCTTCGTGCAGAACACCGCCGAGTGGTGGCTCGAGCACCGGACGCTCACCCGCGACGAGCTCGCGGACCACCTGACGACGCTGGTGTGGGCGCAGATGGACGGCATCGTGCGCAGCTACGGCATCACCCTCGACCCGGACCGGCCGATCACGCCCGAGGACCTGGCCGAGCACGCCCGCAGTCGGGGCCTGCTGCCACGGGGCAGCTGACCACTGCCGTCCGCTCGGGCCGGAATGGAGAGGCGGCCGGTCCCGCTCCTGAGCGGCTCCCCAGCGCCCAGGAGCGGGACCGGCCAGCGGTAGGGCCACGGGATCGATCCCCCGAGTCCGCCGGTGGCCTGTTGTCAGGAGCGTGCCCGGCCCCTGAGATGGGGAAACACGGTCATGATCGATGGATCGGTTCAGGAACGATCTCCGGCTGGGCGGCACTGCGCTCGCGTCACGGCGCCCCCGGCGGGGTCGACGGACTGTCGCGACCGACGGTGCGGGCCAGGGTCGAGCCGGCGGTGAGGTGCTCGAGGACCGCGTGGAGGTTGTGTCCCGCCTGCGTCGTGGGGGCGGGGTCGAGATCGACCGTGCGGAGCAGGCGGACCATGCCGTCGAGGACGTGGGCGATCTCGCCGGCGAGCGCGGGCTTGGCGTTCTCCGGCAGCTCGCCCTCCGCCCCCTCGGACTCCGACCCCTTCCGCAACGCACTCGCGGCTTCGCGCAGGGCGGTCACGGCCACGGTCTCGGCGTCGGTCATGGGCGGAGACTCTGCTCCTCGCCCCCCGAGAATGGAACGACCCCGGACGATCATCGGACGACGCGGTCCTCGCCCGGGGCGTGGGATCCGAGCTCGCGACCCTGTCCCCGACTCCCCCGAGAGCCGGAGACAGAGCCTCCACCCGCGACGGTCGACCAGCTCCCCAGCGGCCGACTTGTATCGCGCACGCTAAGTATTCCCGACCGGGCCGTCCTAGATCCACTTGGCCCGGGGATCCGCCCCGTCCGCGTGTCCCCGGCGTCACGGCGGCCGCGGTCACTCCGGGGGCAGGTTCCACCTCGCGCGCAGCTCCCGGCCCTCACGGCGCTCGTCGGCGGCGACGTCCCGTGCCCGTTGCGCGGCCTCCCGCCGCCGCTCGGACTCGGCCGCGTCGGCCTGGTTCGCCCGGGAGTCCCTGGTGTCCGCGACCTGGTCGAGGGTCGTCGCGACATCGTCCGCGGTGCTGGCGAGCCGGGCGGCGAGCCATCGCACGTCGGCGCCGGCCGCGTCCGCCCGGGCCGACATCACCATGACGGTCTCGCGGACGATCTCGTCCTGATGGCGGCTGGCCTGCTGTCGGGAGCGGCGCAGCGCCTCCCGCGAGCGGTCGACCCGGGCCGCGGCCCGCGCGGCCGCCTCGGCGGCACGGTTCAGGACCGCTTCCGCCCGGTCGAGCTGATCGATCGGCGTCGCCCCCAGCGCCCGTGCCATGCCCTCCAGGGCGGACTCCCGCGCGTCGGCCCGTCGCTCGCGCGCGTCGGCCTGCTCCTCCCGTCGGTCGGCGTCGGCCTCCCGCCGGTCGGCGGCCTCGTCCCGCTCGTCGGCGACCACTTCCCTGGCGTCCGCCCGGGCGTCGCGTTCGTCCGCGGCCATGTCCCGGGCGTCTGCGGCCGCGTCCCGGACGTCCGCGGCGGCGGCGCGGGCTTCGGCGTACGCCGCGGCGTCCGCCTCCGTCCGGCCGACGCGCTCGGGAAGGCCCTGCCGGGCCGTCAGGGCGGCGGCGTCACGCGCCACCGGAGCCTCCGAGCGCTCGCCCATGGTCCTCACCAGCCCGTCCGGGACGCCCTCCTCGCCCCCGGCGCCGCTACCGAGTGTGCGCCTCACGGCGGCTTCTCGGGACCGGCCGGCCGGACACGGCCCGGACACGGCCGCCGGTCGGGCGCCCTCCGGGCTCGTCTCAACCGGTGGAGCCGCCGTCCCAGGTCGGTCGCCGGTGCGGCTTGTAGCGCTGCGCGGCGACGTGGGCCAGGCCCGCCGCCTCGTGGACGTGCCGGGCCGCACCCTCGAGGGTCTGTTCGGTCGAGGTCTTGGGCGCGGGGCGCAGGTCGACGGTGTCGAGCAGAGCGACGACCGTGTCGAGGGTCTCGGCGATGTAGTAGGCGAGCTCGGCGGCCTCGGCGGGAGCGATGGGGTCCGCGCCGCGGTTGGCCTCGATGCCGGAGGTCAGGGCAGCGGTGGCGTCCCGCAGCGCCTTCTCCGCCGTGTCGCGTGCGTCGGTCATGGTGGATTGTCCCGCAGCAGCGGCCCCCGTGCCCCGCGGTGTCGGGCGCCTAGCCCCCGTCGGGAGTCACGTACCGGGCACGGAGGTCCTTCTTGAGAATCTTCCCGGACGCGTTCCGGGGCAGCTCGCCCACGATCTCGACCGATCGCGGTCGCTTGAAGCCCGCGATCCGCTCCTTCGTCCACGCCAGGAGCTCGTCCGGGTCGATCGAGTGCCCCTCCGCCGCCACGACGACGGCCTTCACGGTCTCGCCCCACCGGTCGTCGGGAACCCCGATCACGGCGACGTCGGCGACCGCCGGATGCTGCGCGACGACGTTCTCCACCTCGATCGGATACACGTTCTCCGCGCCGGTGACGATCATGTCCTTGATCCGGTCGGTGAGGAACAGGTAGCCCTCGTCGTCGAGGTAGCCGCCGTCGCCGGTACGGAACCAGCCGTCGGCGGTCAGCGCCTTCGCGGTCTCCTCGGGCCGCTGCCAGTAGCCCGCGGTCACCTGCGCGGAGCGGATCCAGATCTCGCCGACCTCGTTCGCGGGCTGGTCCTTGTCGTCCGCGGTGTCGACGACCTTGAGCTCGACCCACGGGTACGCCCGGCCCGCCGAGCGCATGAGGTGGGCGCGCGGGCCGTCGGGGTCGTGGTCCTCGGGCTCGAGCTGGGTGATCGCGCCGGTGGTCTCGGTGGAGCCGTAGACCTGGAAGAGCGGGACGCGGAAGGTCTCGAGAACCCGGTTGAGCACGGCACCGGTGATCGGCGAGGCGCCGTAGGCGACGGCCCGCAGCTTCGACCAGTCGCGGTCCGCGGCGCCGGGCACCTGGCAGAGGAACTGCAGCACGGCCGGGACCAGGAAGGCGTTGGTGATCCCCTCGCGCTCCATGGTGTCGAGCAGCTGGTCGGGGACGATGTCGGCGACGAGCACGACGCGCGCCCCGAACGCCAGACAGACCAGCGCGAACCCGGACCCGCCGATGTGGAACAGCGGCATGGCGACCATGCCGACGGACTCGTCGTCGAAGCTCCAGTGCCCGCCCACCGAGAGGAGCGAGCCGAAGTTGTCGTGCGAGAGCAGCACGCCCTTGGCCCGGCCCGTCGTGCCGGAGGTGTAGAGCTGCAGGACGGCGTCCTCGGAGGCCGAGTCCGACGTGGGCTCGGTCCGGTCGGTGAGGCCGTCCACCCAGCCCTCGTAGTCGTCGCCGACGACGAGCACGCGCCGGCCCGGGCGCGCCAGCTGCTCGCGCAGCCCCGCGAAGTCCGGACCGAGGACGACGAGCCCGGCCTCGGCGTCGTCGGCGAGGTCGATCAGCTCGGCCGGGGTGAGCCGGAGGTTGAGCGGCGCGACGGCGGCCCGGACGGCCGCCGCGGCGAAGAGCAGCTCGAAGAACTCGACCGCGTTCTTGCCGATCCACACCACCCGGCCGCCCTCGCCGACCCCCAGCTCCCGCAGCCCGGTGGCGATCCGCGCCGACCGCTCCTCGAGCTCGGCGTACGTCACCGAGCGGTCGCCGCCGGTGAGCGCCGTGACGTCACCGCGGTCGCGGGCGTGGTCACGGACGATGTCGGTGAGCCGGAACGGGGCCACGGCACCTCCTGGTAGGAACGGACAGATCGGGCATCCGGTGATCCCGGACACGGCGCGACGCGGCACGGTAACCGGAGCGACCGAGGACACGGAAGAGTCAGGGTTGACCGTTACGGGTCGGAACGAGGACGCTTACCGAGCAGTAGCAAATCCGGACGGGAGGAGCCCCGGGTGGAGCGCACGATCTTCAACGACGAGCACCGAGCCTTCCGGGAGATGGTGCGGGACTTCCTGGAGAAGGAGGTCGCGCCGTACCACGCGGACTGGGAGTCGCAGGGCCACGTCAGCCGCGACGTCTGGCTGGCGGCGGGCAAGACCGGCCTGCTCGGTGTCGACGTCGAGGAGCGCTTCGGCGGCGGCGGGACCGACGACCTGACGTTCCTGTGGATCCTGACCGAGGAGATCTCGCGCAGCGGGTTCTCCGGGCTCGGGTTCCCGCTGGCGAACGACGTCGTGACGCCCTACCTCACCGAGCTGACGACCGAGGAGCAGAAGGAGCGCTGGCTCCCGCGGTTCTGCTCCGGCGAGATGATCACCGCGATCGCCATGACGGAGCCCGGCACCGGCTCCGACCTGCAGGGCATCCAGACCAAGGCCGTCCGCGACGGTGACGAGTGGGTCATCAACGGCGCCAAGACCTTCATCACCAACGGGATCATGAGCGACCTGGTGGTCGTCGTCGCGAAGACCGACGCCGAGGCCGGGTCGCACGGCTTCAGCCTCATCGCCGTCGAGCGGGACACGCCGGGCTTCGAGCGCGGCCGTCACCTCGACAAGATCGGCATGGTCGCGCAGGACACCGCCGAGCTCTCGTTCACCGACTGCCGCGTCCCCGCGTCGAACCTCATCGGCGAGGAGGGGAAGGGGTTCATGTACCTGATGCAGAACCTGCCCCGCGAGCGGATGTCGATCGCGATCGCGTCGACGGCGGGCGCCGAGAAGGTCCTCGAGGACACGATCACCTACGTGAAGGACCGCAAGGCGTTCGGTCGGCCGATCGCCTCGCTGCAGAACACCCGATTCAAGGTCGCCGAGCTCACGACGAAGCTGGCGGTCACCCGGGCGTTCGTCGACCGCTGCATCACCGAGCTGAACGCGAAGAAGCTCGGGCCGGCCGAGGCGTCGATGGCGAAGTACTGGGCGACCGAGACCGCCAAGGAGGTCATCGACCAGTGCCTCCAGCTGCACGGCGGGTACGGCTACATGCGCGAGTACCCGGTCGCGAAGGCATACCTGGACAACCGCGTGCAGACCATCTACGGCGGCACCACCGAGATCATGAAGGAGATCATCGGGCGGATCGTCCTCGGCTGAGCGGTCAGCTCTGACCGCTCCGCCGTCGTTCTGCGGCTTCGTCGTTCTGAGCGAAGGGCCCCTTCGGTCGATCTAATCGACCGAAGGGGCCCCTCGCTCGGAATCTCGGTGTCTCGGTGTCTCGGTGTCTCGGTGTCTCGGTGTCTCGGGACCGGCCTAGCGGGACCAGCCGGGGTCGCGGCCCGAGATCGCGACGAGCCGGTCGAGCGCCGGGGCGTCGTCGGCGACGGCGACCCGCGGCCCGAACGTCTTGCCCTCGCCCTGGTAGTCGTCGGTGAGCATCATCGGCGCGAACACCAGCGACGCCTCGAGGCCCGCGTCCGGCGGGGACCACGGCTGCCCCGTCGCGACCGCGAGGTCCCAGCCGTGCACCTGGTACTCCCACAGGATCATCGACAGCGCCATCTCGCCCGGCATCGCCGCCTCCCCGAGCGTCAGGGGGCGGGTGGCGGCGCCGGCGGCGAGCGCGCGGTCCAGGGTCGCGGCGGCGTCCCGGACGGCTGCCGCGGCGTCGTCGGGCGCGCGGTAGCCGGAGAGGTCCGCGCGCGGGGCCCGGCCCTCGGGGTCGGCGTACCCGGCGCTGAACGTGTCCAGCCAGCCGACGACGTGGTCGAGCAACGTCGCGACGTCGTACTCGGTGCAGGGCGTGGCCGCGGCCCGCTCGGCGCCGTCGATGCCGTCGACGACCCGGGCGAGATCGGTCAGGACGGCGTTCAGGTGGGCCCGGGTGTCCGCGACGGTCTCAGTTCCGCTCATGACGGTCAGTCTTCCGGCCGCGGCGTGCGCTGGATTGAACAATCGCGACGGGCCGGCGTCCTAGTCTGGCCGCGTGACCGGGCCCGCCCCCGTGGAGCGCGACAGCAGGGGGATCCTCGACCCCTGGCTGCTGCGCAGTCGGGTCGCGTTCACGCGCCACCCGCCGACGCCGGCGCTCGACGGGCTCGTCGACCGGTTCTGGGCCGTGCGCTGGGACCTCCCGGACGGGACCGCGCATCGCCAGGAGGTGCTCACCCACCCCTCGGTCAACCTCTCCGTCGGCACCCCCGACGCCCGCAGCGGCGCGATGGCGCCCGAGGCGCGGGTGACCGGGGTGGCGACCGACCTCGTCGACCGCGAGCTCGCCGGTCGCGGCTGGACCGTCGCGATGATGACGACGGTCGGCGGGTTCGGGGCGTTCGCCCGCGATCCGGTGTCGACGCTGGTCGGACGGGTCGTCGACGTCGACGTCGTCCCCGGGCTCGACGGCGGGTCCCTGGTCGCCGCGGTCACCGGTGCCGGGGAGAGTGGCGACGAGGCCCGCGAACCGGCCCGCGTCGCGGTGCTCGCCGGGGCACTCGAGGGTGTGCTCGCTAAGGCCGACCCGGGCGTCGTCGCGCAGGCGCGGGAGGTCGCCGCCGTCGCGCGGATCGCCGAGACCGACCGCGACGTGCGCCGCCTCGACGACCTCGCCGCGCGCGCCGGCGTCACCCCGCGCGCCCTGCAGCGCCTGTTCGCCCGCCACGCCGGGGTGTCCCCGACCTGGGTGCTGCGTCGCTACCGCCTGCTCGAGGCCGCCGAGTCGGTCCGGAACGGCGAGCGGGTGGCGTGGTCCGACGTCGCGGGTGCGCTCGGCTACGCCGACCAGGCCCACCTGGTGCGCGACTTCCGGGCCGCGCTCGGCCGCACCCCGGAGGCCTACGCGCGGGCGCTCCGCGCCATGTGAGTGGAAGTGGACGTCGGGACGTCCACATCCACTCACGTGCGCAGCAGCGCCTTCGCCATCTGCTTCCACTGCGCGAGGTGCGGATCGGTGGCGTGGTCGCGCGGGTCGAACCCGTACGTCATGGCCACGCCGCGCATGCTCGTCAGCAGCATCTCGCGCACCGTCGGGTAGTTCTCGTCGTCGAGGTGGCGCTCGAACACCGCGTCGAGGGTCTGCCGGATCGCCGCACCCAGGCGCCGCTCGGCGGGCAGCAGCGCCGTCGCCAGCGCCGGGTCGGTCCGCGCCGCCGTCCACAGCTCCACCGACGCCCAGAAGTAGGGCTGCCGGAACGTCGACCACATCTCGTCGACGACGCGGTCGATGCGCCTGTCCGGGTCGTCGTCGGCGGCGGGGAGGTCGGCCGCGGCCAGCCCGTCGGAGGCGAACCGCGTCGCAGCGAGGTGCTGGGCGGCGGCGACGAGCAGCGTCTCCTTCGACGGGAAGTGGTGCAGCAACCGGCCGCGCGACACGCCCGCGCGGGCCTGGATGGTCAGCGTCGTGGTGCGCGCGTACCCGGACTCGACGAGGCAGGAGACGGCGGCGTCGAGGATGCGCTGGCGGCTGTCGGACGTGCGCTGCTCGCGGGAGCGACGAGGGCCGGCCGGCCGGCGGGCGGGCGCCTGCTCCGACGAGTCGTCGGTGGCCGTGTCGAGCACCGGATCCGCGTCCCCGGCGCGCCCTGCCGTCATGCGTCCCGCTCCCGTCATCCGTGCCGCCCCCGTGCGCCGACGGTGCACGATCGTCGCCGACATGACACCTGACGGTCAACGCTGACCGTCACCGCGACACCTCCGGGCCACCTCGGGCGACCCCGGCGAGGGCCATGCCTTCCGGTCATGGCTACTCGCCGGTAACGTCACTGCACGGACCTTGCGCCGCCCGTTGACAGCCGCCACAAACAGTCCATCATGACTGTCAGGAGCGCTGGGCGGCCCGCCCCGCTCGAGCCGTGTGAAGGGAATGCCACCCGTGACCGAGGCATACATCTACGACGCCATCCGCACGCCGCGCGGGCGGGGCAAGTCGACCGGGTCGCTGAACTCGGTCAAGCCCGTGTCCCTGGTCGTCGGCCTGCTCGACGAGCTCCGCACGCGCAACCCGGAGATGAGCCCGGAGCAGATCGAGGACGTGGTGCTCGGCTGTGTCTCCCCGATCGGAGACCAGGGCGGCGACATCGCGCGCACCGCGACCATCGCCGCGGGCTACCCCGACACCACGGGTGGCGTCCAGCTCAACCGCTTCTGCGCCTCCGGCCTCGAGGCCGTGAACCAGGTCGCGCAGCGCGTCGCCTCGGGCTGGGAGGACCTGCTCATCGGCGGTGGCGTCGAGTCGATGTCGCGCGTCCCCATGGCCTCCGACGGCGGGCCGTGGGCCATGGACCCGGAGACCAACTTCGAGACCGGCTTCGTCCCGCAGGGCATCGGGGCCGACCTCATCGCCACGATGGAGGGCTTCTCCCGCGAGGACGTCGACGCGTACTCGCTCGAGTCCCAGACCCGCGCCGCGAAGGCCTGGGCCGACGGCGCGTTCGACCGCTCGATCGTGCCCGTCAAGGACCGCAACGGCCTGACGATCCTCGACCACGACGAGCACATGCGTGAGACCACGATGGAGGGCCTCTCCGGCCTGAAGCCCTCGTTCGCCGGCATCGGCGAGATGGGCGGCTTCGACGCGGTGGCGCTGCAGAAGTACCACTGGATCGAGTCGATCAACCACGTGCACCACGGCGGCAACTCGTCGGGCATCGTCGACGGCGCCGCCCTCGTGCTGATGGGCAGCGAGGAGGCGGGCAAGCGCAACGGCCTGACGCCGCGCGCCCGCATCGTCGCGACCGCGGTCACCGGCGCCGACCCGACGATCATGCTCACGGGCCCGACCCCCGCGTGCCACAAGGTGCTCGCCAAGGCCGGCCTGACGATCGACGACATCGACCTCCTCGAGATCAACGAGGCGTTCGCCGCCGTGCCGATGAAGCTCATGAAGGACCTGGGCTTCCCGCACGACCGCACCAACGTCATGGGCGGCGCCATCGCGATGGGCCACCCGCTCGGGGCCACCGGCGCGATGATCATGGGCACGATGGTCGACGAGCTCGAGCGCCGCGACCTGCGCCGCGCCATCGTCACGCTGTGCATCGGCGGCGGCATGGGCGTCGCGACCATCGTCGAGCGCGTCTGATCCCGCCTCCCACCACCCCCTCAGCGCAGAAGGAGCACGAAGAGCAGTGAGCGACAACATGTTCCGGTGGGACGCGGACGCCGACGGCATCGTCACGCTGACGATGGACGACCCGGACGCCTCGGCCAACACGATGAACGACCGCTTCGGGCGGGACTTCGAGACGACGCTGGACCGGCTCGAGTCCGAGAAGGACTCGATCACCGGCGTCGTGCTGACCTCGGCGAAGAAGACCTTCTTCGCGGGCGGCAACCTCGAGGACCTGCGCAACTACGGCGCCTCCGAGGCCCAGCGGGTCTACGACAACTCGCAGCAGATCAAGGCCGCGCTGCGCCGCCTCGAGACCCTCGGCAAGCCGGTGGTCGCGGCGATCAACGGTGCCGCGCTCGGCGGTGGCCTCGAGATCGCGCTGGCCACCCACCACCGCATCGCCCTCGACGCCAAGGGCTCGAAGATCGGCCTCCCGGAGGTCACCCTCGGCCTGCTGCCCGGCGGCGGCGGCGTGGTGCGCACGGTGCGCCTGCTCGGCATCGCCGACGCCCTCATGCAGGTCCTGCTCCAGGGCCAGCAGCGCAACCCGAAGGACGCCCTCGAGGCCAGGCTCGTCGACGAGGTGGTGGACTCGCCCGAGGACCTGCTGGCGAAGGCCAAGCAGTGGGTGAAGGACAACCCCGAGGCCGCCCAGCCGTGGGACGTGAAGGGCTACAAGATCCCCGGCGGCACGCCGTCGACGCCGGCGTTCGCGGCGAACCTCCCGGCCTTCCCGGCCAACCTGCGCAAGCAGCTCAAGAACGCCCCGATGCCGGCGCCGTACAACATCATGTGCGCGGCGGTCGAGGGCTCGCAGGTCGACATCGACAACGCCGCGAAGATCGAGTCGCGCTACTTCGCGGACCTCGTCGTCGGCCAGGTCTCGACGAACATGATCAACGCGTTCTTCTTCGACCTGCAGTCGATCAACAAGGGCGGTTCGCGACCCTCCGGCTACGACAAGCACACCGCCCGCAAGGTCGTCGTGCTCGGCGCCGGGATGATGGGCGCGGGCATCGCGTACTCCTGCGCGATGGCCGGCATCGACGTCGTCCTCAAGGACGTCGCCCTGGCCAACGCCGAGAAGGGCAAGGACTACTCGAAGAAGATCCTCGACAAGGCCGTCTCGCGCGGGAAGTCGACCCAGGAGAAGGCCGACGCGGTCCTCGCCCGGATCACCCCGACCGAGAAGCCCGAGGACGCCTCCGGCGCCGACCTCGTCATCGAGGCCGTCTTCGAGAGCCCCGACCTCAAGAAGAAGGTCTTCGCCGAGATCATGCCGCACCTGGCGCCCGACGCGGTGCTGGGCTCGAACACCTCGACGCTGCCGATCACCGACCTCGCGACCGGCGTCGACCGGCCCGAGGACTTCGTCGGCCTGCACTTCTTCTCACCGGTCGACAAGATGCCGCTGCTGGAGATCATCCGCGGCGAGAAGACGTCCGACGCCACGCTGGCCAAGGCCGTCGACATCGCGCTGCAGATCAAGAAGACCCCGATCGTCGTCTCCGACTCCCGCGGGTTCTTCACCAGCCGCGTGATCGGCACGTTCGTCAACGAGGCCGTGGCGATGCTGGCCGAGGGCGCGGCGCCGTCGTCGATCGAGCAGGCCGGCTCGCAGGCGGGCTACCCCGCCCCGCCGCTGCAGCTGATGGACGAGCTGACCCTGACGCTCCCGCAGCACATCCGCGAGGAGACCAGGAAGGGCGTGGAGGCCGCCGGCGGCACCTGGGTCGCGCACCCGGCCGACGCGATCATCGACCGCATGGTCGAGCTCGGCCGCAAGGGCCGCTCCTCCGGTTCCGGGTTCTACTCCTACGACGCCGAGGGCAAGCGGACCGCGCTCTGGTCGGGTCTCTCGTCCGAGTTCGGCGCCGCGACCGGCGACCTGCCGTTCGAGGACATGCGTGAGCGCATGCTCTTCGCCGAGGCGCTCGAGACCGTGAAGTGCTTCGACGAGGGCGTGCTGCACACCATCGCCGACGCCAACATCGGCTCGATCATGGGCATCGGCTTCCCGGCGTGGACCGGTGGCGTGGCGCAGTACATCGACGGCTACCCGGGCGGCCTGCCCGGCTTCGTCGAGCGCTCGCGCATCCTCGCCAAGGCCTACGGGGACCGGTTCAACCCGCCCGCCTCGCTGGTCGCCAAGGCCGAGAAGGGGCAGAACCTGCGCGACTCGGCCTGAGTCGCGCTCGACGCTCCGGGACGAACGGCTCGTTCGTCACCCTCGATGGTGACGAACGAGCCGTTCGTTCGTTCCGGGGATCACTACCGGTCAGGGCTGACTGCCTCGTAGGGTTCCCGACGACGGGTCGCGAGAGACGGGAGACGAACGCATGGGTGTGCTCGACGGCGTCAAGGTGATCGAGGTGGCCGGGATCGGTCCCGGCCCGTTCGCCGGGATGGTGCTCGCCGACATGGGCGCCGACGTCCTGCGGATCGACCGCACCTCCGGCGGCGGCCTGCAGCTCGGCGACCCGTCCAAGGACGTCCTCGCGCGCGGCCGTCGCTCCGCGGCTCTCGACCTCAAGTCCGCCGAGGGCGTCGAGGTCCTGCTCGACCTCGTCGCCGAGGCGGACGTGCTCATCGAGGGCTTCCGGCCCGGCGTCGCGGAACGGCTGGGCTTCGGCCCGGAGGTCTGCCACGAGCGCAACCCCGGCCTCGTCTTCGGCCGCATGACCGGCTGGGGCCAGGACGGTCCGCAGGCCCAGCGGGCCGGCCACGACCTCACCTACCTGGCCACGGCGGGCGTCGTCGGGCACGTGGAGGGCCCCGAGGGTGCCCCCGGCATCCCGATGAACCTCGTCGGCGACTTCGGCGGCGGCGGCATGCTCCTGGTCGTCGGCGTCCTCGGGGCGCTCGTCGAGCGGTCCACCTCGGGCCGCGGGCAGACCGTCGACGCCGCGATCGTCGACGGCGGCGCGCTGCAGATGGCGATGATCTACGCGCTGCGGGGACAGGGACTGTGGCCGGGCGGCCGCGGGCGCAACCTGCTCGACGGCGGCGCACCGTTCTACGAGAACTACCGCTGCTCCGACGGCAGGTACGTGGCCGTCGGCGCCATCGAGCCGCAGTTCTACGCCGCGCTGATGTCCGGGCTCGGACTCGAGGGCGAGGACATCGCCACCGGCCAGTGGGACCTGAAGCGCTGGCCGGAGTTCACCGCCCGGCTCGCGGAGGTCTTCGCGACCCGCACCCGCGACGAGTGGGCCGCCGACCTCGAGCCGACCGAGGCCTGCGTCGCCGCGGTGCTCGAGATGGAGGAGGCCGCCGAGCACCCCCACATCACCGCGCGCGGCACGATCACCGAGGCCTTCGGGGTGCGCCAGCCCGCTCCCGCCCCCCGCTTCGACCGCACCCCGAGCGCCGCCCCGACACCGCCCGCGTCGCCCGGACAGCACACCGTCGAGGCGCTCACCGGGTGGGGTCTGGACGCTGACCGCGTCGAGAAGCTGCGCGCCGCAGGAGTCGTGCACCAGGCCTGAGCTCCGGCGGCCCGGCGCGGAGCACGATCGGATGGCACGATCACGCGCGTCCGGGACGGGCGGCGCCGGTGAGGGGGTTCCTGCGTGATCACTCCGGGGACGCTGGCGCGTGCGCTGACCAACGTCCGGGACCGCGTGCTCGAGGGGCCGATCGCGGACCTGCGGCGGATGCCGCGCGTCGCGATCGACACCGGCCCCACGGACCCGGACGCCTGGGCCGTCGGCCGGGCGCACGGCCTGGCCCGCGCCGGGCAGGTGAGCACGTACCGGTACGCGGTCCACCCGACCGCCCGGCTCCGCGGTGCGCCCGTGCTGCTCGTCTCCCCGCTGGGCGCCTGCGGGGTGGCCTTCGACCTGCGCCGCGGGTGCAGCCTCGTCGAGCACCTCGTCGGCGAGGGCAGGCACGTGCACCAGGTCGACGACGAGGACCTCGTCGGGCACGGCGCCCCGTCCCCGGGCTCGCCGTCGGACCTCACGCGCTGGGTGGACGACATCCTCCCGCACGTCGTGCGGCTGGTGTCCGCCCATCACGACGGCGCCCCGGTGCACGTCATCGGCTGGTCGGTGGGCGCGCTGACCTCGCTGCTCGCCGCGGCCGACGACCCCACGCTCCCGATCGCCTCGCTCACCGCGATCGCGACGCCGTTCGCGCTCGACCACGTCCCGGAGAGCATCCCGCCACGGCCGCTCGCGGTCGCGGCGGGCGGCCCGGTGCTCGCGACCCTGCAGACGCTGCTCGGCCTGGTGCCGACCGTGCCGCCGGTGCCCGAGTTCCTCTCCGCCGGGGCGGTCGGGGCCTTCGTGACCACCCCACTGACGGTCCTGTCCCACCTGGCCGACCGGGACTTCCTCGCCCAGCTCGAGGCGGTCGACGACCTGCGCGCGCTGGTCGGGGCACAGGCCCAGCTGGTCGGGGCGACCTATCACGCGATGGTCGGGCCGGGGGAGCTGGAGCGGGGGCTGGTGTCGGTCGGCGGCCGCCAGATCGACCTCGGGGCCCTGCGCCGCCCGGTGCTGCTGGTCTCGGGCGAGGACGACGTCGTCGTGCCTCCGCGTGCGGTGCGGTTCGGCTCGACGGTGCTCTCCGGAGCGGACACCTCGCTGATGACCGCGCCCGGCGGGCACCTCGGGGTGGTCTGCGGCCGGGCGTCCCGCGACCGCCTGTGGCCCGCGCTGTGCGCGTTCCTGGACCGGCACGACCCGGTCGTCGGGATCGAGGGGGACCGGCGCCCGTCGCGCCGTCCCCGGCGGGCGGTCCGTCGTCCGCTCCCCCCGGCGACGACGGCGCCCGAGGCGGCGGCCGACGCCGTCGACGAGGCACCCGACGTCCCGGCCGCCCCGGCCCGCCGCGCCGGGCGACGTCCCCGTCCGGCGCCCAAACCGGCCACCCGCACCCGGGGCCGGGACTAGGCCCGTCGTCGTATCCGACGTCGTCTAGGGTCGTCCCGTGGTTTCCCTGCGCGAGGCGCGACGTGACAAGGGATGGTCACAGACGGCCGCGGTGGCGCGGCTGCGGGACCTCGCCGACGTCGGCCGTGTCGAGGTGGCGTCCGCGGCCAGCCTGAAGACCCAGCTCTCGCGCTGGGAGAACGGCACCGTCCCGGAGGAGCCGTACCGGACGCTGCTCGCACAGCTCTACGAACGGGACCTCGGCGAGCTCGGCATCGACGTGACGCCCCACTGGGAGCGCAGTCACGAGATCCCCGACCTGCTCGCGGAGATCCGCGACGAGCTGCGGACGATCAGCGGGCTGCTGCGCGAGCAGCGCCGCGACTGACGTCGCCGACCGACCCCCGGAACGACGAAGGCCCGCCCGGACCGGGTCCGGGCGGGCCTTGGTGCCCAGCGGTGCTCAGCTCACGGAGCGGTGACGCTCGACGGAGTGGAGCGGGGGGTAGTCGGCGTGGTCCTCGGACGCGAGCATCAAGCTCAGCGCTCCGATGGAGACGGTGCCGAGGGCGACGACGGCCTCGGCCGTCAGATCGAGAACATCAGCGAGCGGGCGCAGCGGCGCGGTGAGCAAGGTCACGACCTGAGTGCCTCCGTACGAGTGACGAGTGAACCGGCGGACCGACGCTGTCCGCCGCGGTTCCCCCATCCTGTCGGACAGGTGGGTGGCTACCCAACCCGATCAGGCTGAGTTCACACCCATGTTTCATCACACTGCGACAAAGGGTCGTTCTCCTGGGACAGACGGTCGAGAATGTCCGACGGGAGGCGATCCCGTGGCGCCACACAGCGCGGCGACCACCGGACTTCGTACGCTCGGGGAGTGCGCTTCCGCCAGCTCGGTTCCAGTGACCTCCAGGTGTCCGAAATCTCCCTCGGATCCTGGCTGACCTACGCCGGAGGGGTGGAGGCCGACGCGACCGCCGCCTGCACCCGGGCGGCGTTCGACGCCGGGATCACGTTCTTCGACACCGCCAACGCCTACGGGCGCGGCGCCGCCGAGACCGCCTGGGGCGAGATCCTCGCCGACTACCGCCGCGAGGACTACGTGCTCGCGACGAAGGTGTTCTTCCCGATGTCGGACACCGACCGCGGGCTCTCCCCGGAGCAGATCGCGAAGCAGATCGACGCGTCGCTGCAGCGCCTGCGGACCGACCACGTCGACCTCTACCAGTGCCACCGCTTCGACGCCCGGACGCCGATCGAGGACACCATGGAGGCCCTCGCCGAGGTCGTGCGCTCCGGGAAGGCCCGGTACCTCGGATTCAGCGAGTGGACCCCGGACCAGACCCGGGCCGGCCTCGCCGCCGCACCGTCGGACGTCACGTTCGTCTCCTCGCAGCCCCAGTACTCGATGCTGTGGCGCGCCCCCGAGGGCGAGGTGTTCGACGTGTGCCGCGAGCACGACATCTCCCACGTGGTCTGGTCGCCGCTCGCCGAGGGCGTGCTCACCGGCAAGTACCTCCCGGGGGAGGCGGTCCCCGTCGACTCGCGCGCCGCGAGCGACGAGATGAACGGCTTCATCAAGCAGAAGCTCACCGACGCCACGCTCGAGGCGGTGCAGCGGCTGCGCCCGGTCGCGGAGGGCGCCGGGCTGACGATGGCGGAGCTGGCCCTGGCGTGGGTGCTGCGGCGCCCCGAGCTGGCGTCGGCGATCATCGGGGCGTCCCGGCCGGAGCAGGTGCACGCGAACGCCGCGGCGGCGGGGATCGAGCTGACGCCGGACACGCTGCGGGCGATCGACGAGGCGCTCGGCGACGTCCCGGTGGCCGGGTACCGACTCGCGCCCGGTGCGTCGGATCAGATCACGCACCGGTCGTAGGGCTGTTGTCAGCGATGCGGCATTGCTGACGTTGAGCGTCAGCGGTGCCGCATCGCTGGCGACGACCTACCGCGGCATCCGGCGCCACACCGCCGCCGGGAGCACCCGCATGACGACGGCCAGCGCCCGCAGGCTCGCCGGCACCCAGATGACGTCCCGACGACGGGCCGTCCCGGCCGCCACCGCGTCGGCCACCTGCTCCGGCGTGGACGACAACGGCGCGGGCGAGAGTCCGCTGTCGGCGGTCATCCGCCCGACCACGAATCCCGGCCGCACCAGCGTCAGGTGCACCCCGGTGCCGCGCAGGGCGTCGGCGAGACCGGTCGAGAACCCGTCGAGGCCGGCCTTCGCGCTGCCGTAGACGTAGTTCGCGCGTCGGACCCGCCAGCCGGCGACGGAGGAGAACACCACGATCTCCCCGTGCCCCCGCTGCCGCATCCGCGCGGCGACCCGGGTGAGCACCCCGACCTGGGCGGCGTAGTCGGTGTGCACGACGGCGAGGGCGTGCTCGGCGTCGTTCTCGGCCCGCTGCTGGTCGCCCAGGATCCCGAAGGCGACGACGACGGTGTCCGGCACGCCGTGGTCGCGCTCGACGGCGTCGAGGAACGACGCGTGGGCCGCGACGTCGTCGGCGTCGAACTCCACCGTCGCGACCGCCGCCGGCCCGGCCGCGGTGATGCTCCGGGACTCCGCGGCGAGGTCGTCGGCGCGTCGGGCCGCGAGGACGACGGTCGAGGCCCGGCCGTCGGCCACGAGACGCCGCGCGAGGGCGACGCCGATCTCGCTGCGGCCGCCGAGGACGAGGACGGTTCCGGGCATGTCGGGCAGCCTCGCAGTCACGGTGTCGGCGGCGGCCGTCAGGGCCTAGCGTGATGATCCTCGCGGGCGGTTCCGCCGCCGCCCGGCGTCACCGAGGGGGTCGAGGTGAAGATCGTGACGGCGCTCGTGCGGCCGCACGGGCTCGACGCGGTGCGCAGGGCGCTCGAGCGGCACGCCGTGCTCGGGATGACGATCACCGAGGTCGGAGCCCACGAGCCCGGTCACGTCGAGGTCCACAAGGGCGCGCGGATCGAGGTCGACCTCGTGCCGCGCCTGCGGGTCGAGACCGTGGTGGACGACGACATCGTCGAGCGGCTGCTCGATCAGCTGGTCACGAACCTGGACGGTGGGGACGGCCAGATCTGGGTCCGCCAGGTCGACCTGGTGCTACGGGTGCGCACCGGGGAGATGGGGCAGGACGCCGTCTGAAGACCGGCAGCCCCGGGGACGCTGGGGGGAGCATCCCCGGGGCCGGGGGTCCGATCGCGGGGGGCGCGACCGACCATGACCCAGGTTACGCCTCGTTCACTCTTCTCCGGGCCCGATTCCACCCGAACCAACACGTTTTCCGGCTGCTCCTTGCGCCCGACGGTCGGTCTCAGGGCCCCGGCGAGCGCGCGGCGACGCCGGCCCGTGCCCGCGTCGGGCTGCGAATGAAGACGTGGCGACGGATTCACGGGCCCGTCGTCGCCGGATCTCGTGATGTTTCGGGAACTCCCGGCCGGAGCCGTCCCGATGCGTCCGTCGTCACTGGTCAGGCCGTCGGTGACGACGGAGCGCCGTGACGCCGGCCGACCACCGTGAGGGACGCCCGGAAGGTCGGCGGACGAGGACGGAATCACGCCTCGGACGAGCTCAGGCGCGCGGCGTGAACCGGGCTCGGGCTCACCCTCCGGCCACCGTCCGCCGCCGGGAAGTGATCGACACCGTTCGGCGATTGGTGACCGCCCGTTCCGTCGTCGCGAACGTCCGGGATGCCATCGCCGGGGCCGAGGACCGGGCACGACAAAGCCCCCGACCACTCGTTCTGGTCAGGGGCTCTGTGGCGGGTGAAGGATTCGAACCTTCGAAGCTTTCGCGACGGATTTACAGTCCGCTCCCATTGGCCGCTCGGGCAACCCGCCGGGATGCCGCCGCTGTCGTCGGCGTCAGAGACACTACAAGCCGCCGTCGCGCGAGTGGACACCCGGGGTCGGAATCGGACACCCGCGCGACGCGGACACCGCGTCCGTGCCCGTCCGAGGAGGAGACCCGTGGCGAACCCGTCGTTCGACGTCGTCAGCAAGATCGACCGCCAGGAGGTCGACAACGCCCTCAACCAGGCCGCGAAGGAGCTCGCGCAGCGCTACGACTTCCGCGGCACAGGAGCCTCGGTGACCTGGGCGGGCGAGGAGGCGATCACGGTCGCCGCCGAGACCGAGGAGCGCTGCTCGGCCGCGATCGACGTCTTCAAGGAGAAGCTGATCAAGCGGGGGATCTCGCTCAAGGCCTTCGAGATCGGGGAGCCGGCGGTGTCCGGGAAGACCTACCGGGTCACCGGCTCGCTGGTGCAGGGCATCTCCAAGGACAAGGGCAAGGAGATCTCCAAGGTGATCCGTGACGAGGGCCCGAAGGGCATCCAGGCGCAGGTCCAGGACGACCAACTGCGGGTCACCGGGAAGAAGAAGGACGACCTGCAGGACGTCATCTCGCTGCTCAAGGGCCACGACTTCGGGATCGCGCTGCAGTTCACGAACTACCGCTGAGGAGCCCTTCGACGCGTCCTGGTCTCGTCACGGGCAGCGCAAGGTAGGGCCCTGGACCTTCGCGCCGGTGGCACGGTGAGTCATCGCCGCACCGACGATGCGGGAGCGACAGGGGGGCCGGTGTGACACGACGCCGTATCTACCTCATGCGCCATGCCGAGGTCTCCTATGTGACCGACGCCGGGCCTGTCCCGGACACCGACGCGGTGATGCTCACCCAGCGCGGCCGCGAACAGGCGTCGGCCGCCGGTCGGGCGCTGCACGACGTCGCGATCGACCGGGTGGTGACGAGCGGCATCCCGCGGACGACGGCGACCGCCGCGCTCGTCCTGGCCGAGATGCCCGGCACCTCGCCCCCTGTCGAGGAGTGGCCGGACCTCGGGGAGGCCCATGCGGGGACACCGGCCGACATCTCCGCCGAGCTCGCTGACTCCCTCATGGTGACGTTCAGCGGCGCGGTCGGGCGCGATGCTTCGTACCTGGGCGGCGAGACCGTGGGCTCGCTCGCCGACCGTGTGAACCCCGTGATGGACCGGGTGCTCGCCGACGAGGCATGGGACTGCGCGCTGCTCGTGCTCCACGGGGCGGTCAACCGCGTCATCCTCTCGCGCGCACTGGTCGGCGAGGGGGTATTTCTCGGCCACCTCGAGCAGAGTCCAGCGTGCATCAACGTCCTGGACCACGGTCCGGGGCCGAACTGGTGTGTCCGCGCGGTCAACGTCACGCCCTACGAGGTGGTGCCAACCGGGTCACGTCAGACGTCGGTGGAGCGGATCGTCGAGCGCGCCGCCGCCCTGCGCGTGGGTCCGAGAGGATCGGCCGGCTGACCGCCCTCGCTCGTCCCCAGTTGCTGACCACAGGCGGACTTCGTGAGTGGACGCCGAATATGCGCAGATGGGAACCACGTAGCGCCCGGTGAGCCCCACGAGCGCAGAGTCGGCAGCGATGGACGGTCCACCCCTCACCTGACCGCGACGGTCACGACTCCGGGCCGCGACCCGAGATCGGCGACGGCGCGGGACCAGAGATCGCCGACGTCGACCCCGAGGCGCTCCAGGGCGGCCACCGCCGCGCAGTCCGGATCGCCCAGGACGGCGGCGAGGAGATGGTCGGGCCCCACGCCGCGATCGGCCCGCCCGTCGGCGAGGCGCCGGGCTGCGTCGAGGGCGGCGACCGCCCGGCGACTGAACGGCGGCACGTCCGCGGCCGGCTGCCGGCGCGGGAGGAGCGCGCGCAGGTCGTCGGGATCGACACCGACCGGCGGGCCGCCGCCGGTCTCCCGGTCCTCGAGGACGAGACCGAGGAGCAGGTGCTCGGTCCCGAGGGCCGGCGCGGCGAGGTCGGCCGCCTGGTCGCGGGCGAGCTGGACGGTCCGCGTGAAGCGGTCGGTCTGGCGGGTGAGCGGGCGCATGCATCGCAGCGTCGCCGGAACGAGGGGGCCGCCACCTCGGGGCGATCCCCGAGGTTCCTCCGGGTCGGGGACCGACCTACCCAGCGTGAACGCGAAGTACCTCTTACCGGTAGTAGCCCATACACGTTGTTGGTATTACCGTAGGTCGCACGTACAGCGACGGAGGTGGACGGTGGGCGCTCGCGCGCAGCAGGACTACGGATTCTTCGGTCCCGACTCGGTGACCTGGAAGGTCTGGGGCTACCCGACCTCGATCGTGCTCGGGTTCCTCCGGGCCGTCGTCATCGAGGAGCTCGACCCCCATCTGGTCGCGTCGGTGGACCAGTCCGGCCAGGTCAAGCAACGTCCCAAGCTGCGCTACGACCGGACGATGCAGTACTTCGCGACGGTGAAGTTCGGCGACGCCGAGTCGGTGCTGCGGGCCTCCGACACGCTCATGAAGATCCACGCCCGGGCCGTCGGGGACGACCCGGTGACCGGCGGGCGCTACGACGCCAACGATCCGGCCTCGCAGCTCTGGATCCACCTCACCGCCTGGCACTCGATCCTCTACACCTACGAGATCTTCGGCCCGGGCAGGCTCACGGCGGCCGAGGAGGCGCAGTACTGGGAGGAGTGCGCCCGGGCCGCCGAGTTCCAGACGATCGACCCGGCCGACGTCCCGCGCACCCGCGAGGGGGTCCGGGCCTACTTCGCGGCGTACCGCCCGCGGCTCGTCGGCTCCGAGGTCGCGCAGAGCATGATGAACTTCCTGCTGGACGCGAGCACCGTCGTCGTGCCCGACGACGTGCCCCGCCCTGCTCGGTTCGTGTTCAACGCCGTCGTCCGCCGCGGCGTGATCGCGACGATGCCGCGCTGGATGCGCAAGCTGGGCGACACGCGGCAGTCCCGCACCACCGACCGCGTCGCCACCGCGATCATCCGGCCGGTCGTCCGCACGATCTCGGCGTTCCCGCGGCTGGAGCTCGCCCTGCTGCGACGGGCCAGCCCGCGCACCGCCCCGATCCTCGAGCCGGTGCTGCGGGGCGTCCCGCCGGTGCACCCGGTGGTCCGCGAGCCCGTCGAGGCCCGCGCGCAGTACGGCGTCACCGACCCGCGCGAGCAGTACGCCGCGATCCAGGCCGAACGCGCGCGCCAGGCCGGCCCGGTGCCGTACCCGAAGCACCACCACGAGGAGCTGCTGCCCTTCCCCGCCTGACGTCGTCGCCGGGTCCCCGGGTCCGCGCCTCCCGGGGACCCGACGCGGTCGGGCGCCGGGCCGGGGGCCGGCGGCGCCGTGAGCCGGCGCCGTGGTGGCGGCCGGGGGTTCGGTTCCGCCCGGGATGTCGTCGACGGCCGCCCGGGCGTTATCGACTCTTGACCTCCGCTCCACGGACGAGTGATGTCGCCCGGCCCGGCGTCGCCGGCGTAACACCGGGAAATCCCCGGACGGCCGCCGTCTACAGTCCCTCGCGGGGCGCGTCGTCGACGGTGATCACACGGAGGTTGGGCAGCGATGAAGGGAATCGTGCTGGCAGGGGGCAGCGGGACCCGGCTGCACCCGGTGACCCGAGCGGTCTCCAAGCAGCTGCTGCCGGTCTACGACAAGCCGATGATCTACTACCCGATCTCAGTCCTCATGATCGCCGGGATCCGCGACATCCTGATCATCTCCACCCCGGTCGACCTGCCGGCCTTCCAGCGGCTGCTCGGCGACGGCCACGAGCTCGGCCTGAACTTCTCCTACGCCGAGCAGGCCGAGCCCAACGGCCTGGCCGAGGCCTTCATCATCGGCGCCGACCACGTCGGCGACGACACCGCCGCACTCGTGCTCGGCGACAACATCTTCCACGGCCAGGGCTTCTCGACGATCCTGCAGCGCGCCGTGACCCAGGTGGAGTCCGACAAGGGCGCCACCCTGTTCGGCTACCCCGTCGGCGACCCCGAGCGCTACGGCGTCGGCGAGGCCGACCCGACCGGCAAGCTGCTCTCCATCGAGGAGAAACCGGCCGAGCCCCGCAGCAACCGGGCCATCACCGGGCTCTACCTCTACGACAACGACGTCGTGCGGCTGGCCGCCGACCTCGAACCCTCCCCCCGCGGCGAGCTCGAGATCACCGACCTCAACCTGGCCTACATGCACCGCGGCGACGCCCGCCTGATCGACCTCGGCCGCGGCTTCGCCTGGCTCGACACCGGCACCCACGAATCGATGCTCGAGGCCGGCCAGTACGTCGCCGTGCTCGAGCACCGCCAGGGCGTCCGGATCGCCTGCCTCGAGGAGATCGCCCTGCGCGAGGGCTGGATCACCCCCGACGACACGCTGCGCCTCGGCCGCGCCCAGGCCAAGTCCCGCTACGGCGAGTACGTCATCGACGTCGCCCGCCGAGCCGGGGCCACCGACTAGCGGGGCGGCCCGGTGCAGTGCACCGGGCGCGCGTGACCCGGGTCGAGGGCGTCGAGGACGAGCTGGGCGTTGACCGGGTCGAAGGCGACGGCCGCGTGCTCGCTGAGGTCGGCCGGGCACAGGTCCTGGAGCACCACGTTGTGAGCGCCCGCGAGCCGGCCGCTGGTGTAGGGCTGCACCAGCTCGTCGTTGCGCGTCATGATCATCGTGTAGTCGATGCCGCGGACCGCGGCGGTCCCGCCGGAGTTCATCTTCTGCAGGAACGGCGACCCGTGCAGGAACTCCCGGCACGAGGCGCACAGCGCGGCGACGGCGGGTCCGTAGGCGGGGTCGAGGCCGAAGCGCTCGCCGACGGCGTCGATGTCGGAGACGCCGAGCAGCCGGGTCCCGTCCCAGAGCGGCGTCATGCCGACGTACCGGTCGACGTCCGCCGCGCCGCCGAGGAACTTCACGTAGTAGTTCGGCATCAGGCTGCCCTCGGAGTGGCCGACGATGTCGACCTTGCCCGCTCCGGTGGCGCCGCGGACGCGTCCGACGAACGCCTTCAGCTCCTGTGCGCTCTGCTCCATCGTCGTCAGCCCGCCGACCTGGCTCAGCGGCGGCGGCGCGAGCGGGTTCCGCCCGTAGGTCAGCGAGAACACGCAGTAGCCCTGGCGGGCCAGGATCGGCGCCAGGTAGCCCCAGTTGTCGGCCTGGTTGGCGGAGAGTCCGTGGACCAGCACCACCGGGTTCGGGTGGGCGCCGCCCGGGCGGCACGACCAGTCGTTCGACCCCGGCGGTGAGGGGTCCAGGACGGCGGGCGCCGGCGACGGGGTGGGTGCCGGAGCGGCCGCGGCGACCCACGGCGCCGACAGCATCGCCACGACGACGACCGCCGCGCCGACGAGAACCGACCAGCGACGCCGGGCCATGAGGGTTCCTCCCGAGATCGGACGGGGTCGTCGTCGGCGCAACGACGCCCGCCGTCGGTGAGGTACGCGTGTGGGGGTGTAGACCGGCGGCATGCTCGAGCGCGACTTCGTCGGCCACGCCCGCACCGTGCCCCTGCCGCGGTGGCCGGACGGCTCGCTCGTCGCGGTCAACGTCGTCGTCAACGTCGAGGAGGGCGCGGAGGCCGCGTGGCCCGACGGCGAGGGCAACGACAGCTGGGGCGAGTACGCCCTGCCGATCGACCCGGCGATCCGCGACCTCGGCACCGAGGGGCACTACGAGTTCGGATCCCGGGTCGGGATCTGGCGGCTGGTCCGGCTGTTCGAGCGGTTCGACGTGCCGGTGACGTTCGGCGTCAGCGCCCGCGCGCTGGAGCGCAATCCGCCCTTCGCCGCGTGGCTGCGGCGCAGCGGGCACGACGTGCTCGGCCACGGCTACCGCTGGGCCGAGGTCAGCGCGATGACCGAGGAGCAGGAGCGCGACGACCTCGAGCACGCGATGCGGGTGCTGCCCGAGCTGGTGGGCCGGCCGGTCCGGGGCTGGTACGTCCGCTCCTTCCCCTCCGAGCGGACCCGCCGCCTCGCCGCGGCCCACCCGGACCTGACCTACGACAGCGACGCGGTCAACGACGAGCTGCCGTACTGGACCGAGGTCGACGGCGCCCCGTGGCTCGTCGTGCCGTACTCGAAGGTCTACAACGACACGCGCTACTTCCTGGCGCCGACCTACGCGACGCCTCGGCACTTCGCCGAGACGCTCATCGGTGCGGCGGGCTTCCTGCTCGAGGAGGCGCACGACGGTGCCGGGGCGCGGCTGATGACCGTCGGGCTCCACCCGCGCTGGAGCGGGCAGGCGGCACGGGCGACCGCGGTGCGCGACTTCCTCGCGTGGGTGGCGGGGCAGCCGGAGGTCACGCTGGTGCACCGGGGGCAGGTCGCGGACTGGTGGACCGAGCACGCCAGCCCCTGAGCCGGGCGTGCGGGCTCCGGGCGGTGGGAACGCCGTCGTCATGGACATCGCCGACCGTGTCGTCGTCATCACCGGGGCCTCGTCGGGCATCGGGGAGGCCACCGCCCGACTCGCCCACGCCCGCGGGGCCCACGTCGTGCTCGCCGCCCGTCGTGCCGACCGGCTCGAGACCGTGGCGAAGGATCTCCCCGGGTCGGTCGCGGTGATCGCCGACGTGACCCGGGACGGCGACCGGCGCGCGGTCGTCGACGCCGCGGTGGAACGGCTCGGAGGAGTCGACGTGCTGGTCAACAACGCCGGGCGCGGGCTGCACCTGCCGCTGGACCAGGTGGACCCGGCCGACTACGCCGCGATCCTCGACCTCAACGTGGGCTCGGCGCTGGCGATGATGCAGGCGGTGCTGCCGTCGATGCGGGGGCGCGGCGGCGGCGCGATCGTCAACATCAGCTCCGGGACCACCCGACGGGTCATCCCCGGGCTCGGCGCCTACGCCGCGACCAAGTCGGCGCTCAACATGCTCTCGGCGGTGGCGCGGGAGGAGTTCGCCGGCGACGGCATCGTCGTGTCGACCGTCCTCCCGACCTACACCGACTCGGAGTTCCACGACGTCCTGCAGGCCGGCGCGACCGAGCACCGGGCCCCGGTCGCGGCGGACACCTCGGAGCACGTGGCCGAGGAGATCCTGCGCGCCGTCGAGACCGGGGTCGCCGAGATCGACCTGCCGCGCGTGGGGTGAGCCTCAGCGGTCGACGGACTCGGCGACCGCGCGGATGTTCTGCAGGGTGGCGCGCATGTTCGCCCGGTTCGTCTTCCGGCGGGCCCATCCGGCGAGACCCCAGTAGACCTTCGTCAGCAGGCTCGGGGTGAGCCGGAAGGACTCGGTGACGTCCGTGCCCTCGCCGGCCGGCTCGAAGCGGTAGTGCCAGTTGTTGATCGAGCGACTGCCGGCCAGGACCTCGAACCCGAACTCGCGGTCCTGCTCGCACGCGGTGACCCGGCAGACCGTCCAGTAGGTGGGCCCGCGGCCGTTGCGCTTCACGTGCCCGCGGAAGCGCACACCCACGGCCGGGCCGGTGGCGCCGTCGAGCCACTCCGCCTCGAAGGTCTCCTCGCTGTAGCGGTGCGTCTGCGTGACGTCGGAGACCAGCGCCCAGAGCGTGGCGGGAGGTGCGTCGATGTACTCGGTCACCGCGTCCTGCATCTGCCCGCTCCTCTGCTCCGTCCGGCTGACGCGACACCGTCCCACAGGGCGACGATGGCGACATGCTGAGCACCGAGGCCCGATTGCATGATCAGGGAGTCGATGCGCGGCTCAACGAAGATCCGCTCGCCGCGTGTGGTGACTCCCTCGTCCGACGGCACCCACCGATGACGCGCCCGCCATCGCCATCACCCGCTCCCACACGTCGTCGGGCACCGGTGCGCCGGTCCGCACGAACGAGGCACGCAGCGCCGGCCACCCCGCCGTCACCGGGTCGGCGCGCAGCTCGGCCAGCGGGACGGGACGGTCGAAGCGTTCGAGCACCTCGGCCTCGCAGTTCCAGGGGCGCGGACCGGGCTCGTACGACGGTTCCGACGTCGCCCGCAGCAGGTACGCGAGGTCCTTGGCCCGCTGCGAGCGGTAGAGGACGACGAGGTCCCCGGGCCGGGTGTCGCGGTGGCAGGCCCAGCGCAAGCGCGGGGCGCCGGGGCCGAGCTTCGGATGCTCGCGGCCGGCCCCGTCGAGATAGCAGTCGGGGTTGACCACCCACACCCAGCGTCCGGCCCCGTCCATGCGACGGAGCGTGTCACGTCGAATCGACGCCCTGACACGACTGCTCGGGCCCGGCCTGAGCATCGACGGGCGCCGGATCGACGAGGACGACGTGGACCTGGCGCTGATCCAGGTCGGCAATGCCCTGCGGGGACTGGGCCAGATCGCGAGCGACGAGGGGACGTGGAGCCCCGGACCCGACCTGGGCTGGCTCCTGCCGCGCGCCACCCTGCTCGCCGAGCTCTGGTCGCGGGACTGATCAGGGGAGGCGCTGCTCGACCGGCGCCAGGTCGAAGGGCACGTGGGGCTCGGCCTGGTACCAGTACGCGACCGACGACCAGTCGTCGCTGCGCCGGTTCGCGTGCCCGTGCTCGATCGTCACGCGGATCGACCGCTCGAACACCACCGGGTCCTCGACGTGGAAGCGGTAGAGCGACACCGGTCCGCGCCAGTTCCGCCCGCCCGGCAGCGTCACCCCGTGGTACGGCGCCGAGTAGGCCTGCGTCGGGCACCAGGCGGTGTTGACGTAGTCCTCGGTCCCGGTGCCGTGCAGCGTCGGGGGCCAGTCGCCCGCGTCCTGGTCGATGAAGATCATGTCGTCGCCCTCGCCGTACCAGTTCCAGCGCCACCGGCGCCGCGGGCGGACGTTGAGCACGCACCCGACGTAGTGCCCGTGCCCCCGGGCCTCGAGGATCGTGTAGTTGTCGTTCCCCGTCAGGTTCGACCCGCCGAACTGGTAGTGCGCATTCGACCACCCGACCCGGATGCCGCGGGTCGGGTTCTCGCGGCGCCACTGGGCGTGGAACCGCCCGATGTCGTCGCCCAGGGTGTCGAGCTCCTCGAGGTCGACGTAGAAGTACGCCCAGACCTCCTCGGGTGCTTCGTTGACGAGCTCGATCCGCGCGCCGGATCCGAACGGCATCGCGAACCAGCAGTTCAGCGCCTTGCCGTCCTGCGGGCTCATCTGCAGCGGGAGGGAGACGAAGTTCGTCGTCCGGCCGTGGCCCACGCCGAAGAAGTCGCCGAGCGGCACGTCGACGCTCGGGTGCTCCTCACCGTCCCACCACATCCGCAGCACGAGCCAGCGGAGAAGGTCGTCCCGTCGTCGGCCGGGGGTCGTGACCGTGATCCAGAGGTGGGTGACGACGCCGGCGCCGCTCACGTCGAGCAGGGTGGCCGTCCCGCCGGGGGCGAGGTGGGCACGGTCGTCGTTGCCCCCGGTGCGGTCCCACGACGATTCCCGACGACGGCGGGTGCGCCGCAGTCGCGGCAGGTCGCGCAGGCTCGATCCGTGGGCGCCGTAGTCGACGGTCATGTCCCGTCTCTTCCCGCCGCGGGAGCCGCGGACGCACCCCGACGGATTCGTCGCCGAACCCGGTGGAACCGATCGGGCTCAACTGCCCTCCAAGCCCCCGAGGACGAGGACGACGTCGCGGAGGGATCGATGACGAGGACCGGGAAGACCCAGCGGAGGCGGGCGGCCGGGCGGCGTGCTCCGGTGCGCGCACCGGGAGCGCTGACGGTGCAACTGCTCCCGCACCTGCTCATGGCCCAGGAACTGCCCCGGGCCCACGTCGGCGACGTGCTCGACGTGGTGCCCGCGATCTACGCCGGCGTCCTGCACGAGCGCCAGGTGTTCCACGGCTCGACCCCGCCGGACCACTGGTCGGTCGACGAGTTCGGCTGCGTCGACGCACGGGGCAGCGTCACGGCGATCCCCCTCGACCCGACGCGCGGGTGCACGTGCCGGATCGACGTCCTCGACGCGGCCGGGTGGCTCGTCCCGGTGAACTGGGCAGCCACCGAACCGCCCGAGGACGAGGGTCGGCTGCACGTCGAGGGCTCGTTGTACCTGGACCCGATGCTGGACGCCGGGACGGACCACGGCGAGGCGGTCGCCCTCTGCCGCGGGCGATTCCGGCTCGCCGCGCTGCGGCGCTACCGCCGCACGGCGCACCGACCGACGGGGCCGGTCCCGCTGGGCCGGGTCCCGGGTCCCACCGAGGCGACGGAGGACGCCGTGTACGTGGCCGACCTGGTGCCCGAGCGCGACGACCGCCCCGCGGCCGCCGCCGAGGCGGTCGGACGGAGCGACTCGTGAGCGCCGACGCGTGCACGCACGCGGGCTGGACGACCAGGCAGCAGGCGCGCCTCCGGGAGGTGACGACGGTGCAGCTCCAACCGCAGCACCTGCGCGCCGGTCGTCTCCCGGTCGTGGCCGTCGGGGAGTTGCTGGAGGTGGCTCCGGTGCTCTACCTGGACGAGGTGGAGGATCTGCGGTGCCGCCCACCCGTCGCCTGGGAGGCCGGCCCCTTCGGGATCGTGGGCGCCTGCGGCGTCATCGGTGAGCCCCGGATCCTGCACGAGGAGGACGGGGCGGTCGGGGTCCACATCCTGCAGGTGGGCGACCGCGAGGTCGTCCTCAACGACGCCGGTCTCGACGAGCCGGTGGACCTCGAGCCGGGTCGCCGGGTGTTCGTCGAGGGCTCGTTCTACCTCGACGTCGACCTGGTCGAGGCCACCGAGCGCCTCTCGATCCCGATGCGCGGCCGGTACCGGCTCGCCGCGGTGCGGCGCTACCGTGCCCGGCTGCCGGAACCGCCCCGGACCGAGCCGCTGCGCGGCATCCCCGCGCCCGACGACGTGGACGACGGAGTGTTCCTGCACGTCGCGGACCTCGTCGGGCCGGTCCGGACTCAGCCCTCGTGACGCGCCATCTCCTGCAGCCGGGCGATGCGGTCCTCGATCGGCGGGTGGGTGGAGAAGAGCTTCGACATGCCCTCGCCCATCCGGAACGGGTTGGCGATCATGAGGTGGGACTGTGAGACGAGCTTGGGATCGGGCGGCAGGGGCGCCGCCTGGGTCCCGTACTGCAGCTTGTTCAGCGCGGAGGCCAGCGCCAGCGGGTCGTGCGTCAGCGTCGCGCCGCTCGCGTCGGCCTGGTACTCGCGGGTCCGGCTCACGGCCATCTGCACGATCCCCGCCGCGAGCGGGCCGACGAGCGCCAGCACGATCGTCGCGAAGAAGTTCCGGTTGCCGCCGAAGAGCTGCGCTCCGAGCACCACGTAGGTGACGACGCTGGACAGCGCGCCCGCCACCGACGAGATGAGGATGTCGCGGTTGTAGACGTGGGAGAGCTCGTGACCGAGGACACCGCGCAGCTCACGCTCGTCGAGCAGGCGCAGGATGCCGGTGGTCGCGCAGACCGCCGCATGGCGTGGGCTGCGGCCGGTGGCGAACGCGTTCGGCGCCTCGGTGGGGCTGACGTAGAGCCGCGGCATCGGCTGGTGGGCGGCGGAGGCCAGCTCGCGCACGATCCGGTACATGCCCGGCTGCTCGGCCTCGGTGACCGGCACCGCGTGCATCGCCTTGAGCGCGATCCTGTCGGAGAAGAAGTACGAGTAGCCGTTCACGCCGAGCGCGATGAGCAGGGCGATGAACAGGCCGCCGCGCCCGAACAGCGAGCCGATCAAGAGGATCAGCGCACTGAGCAGGCCCAGAAGCAGGGCGGTCTTCAGCCCGTTGCGCACCGTGGAATCCCTTTCGTCGTGGCCCGGGAGACGTCCCCGGCCGCACCAACCCTCTCAACGTGTGGGACGGGTGTGGGAGTTCCGGGCCCCGGCTCACCCCCGGGCGGCGCGGATCTGCTCGGCCGAGGCCCCGATCGCCTCCAGGTCCTCGGCGCGGCCGTGGCGCAGGAAGTGCTGGAGGTCGACCTGGACGAACAGGGCCCGGGCGGTGCCGACGAGTGGCCCGTCCTCGGAGTCGAGCCGGGCCTCGGCGCTGACGAAGTACTTGCGCCGCAGCACGCCGTCGAGCCGGGCGCGCAGCCACAGCGTCGTCCCGACCGGCACCGGCGCCCGGAAGTCGGTCTCCAGCCGCGCGGTCACGCACGAGCGGGTGACCAGGGGCGCGACCGACCCGAGGCATTCGTCGAACGCGGCCATGAGGTAGCCGCCGTGGATGAGGCCGGGCCCGCCCTGCATGTCGTCGGTCACGGCCATGCGGCTGCGCACCGCGACACCGACACCGGGGTCCCCGCCCTCGCCGCGGTCGTCGTCGACCCAGGACTCCATGTGGATCCCGCCCGGGACGTCGGCGCAGCCCCGGCAGGCCGGGTTGTGCGGCGGGATCCGCTCGCCGACGCCGGGGGCCTTGGGGTGGCGGGAAGGGATCGTCGCGTCGGCGGGGACGTCGAGGGAGCGGGCGGACGCCTGGGTCATGAGCGCACGCTAACCGTCTTGGGGAGGATGTCCGCCGTGGCAGAGAGCACCGAGGGTCCCGCCGTCGTCGTCGAACACCTCGCCCCGGACGGCTCGTCGGACGAGGGCGGGGTGACCGCACTGCTGACCCTGCGGGACCCGCGCCGTCGCAACGCGATGTCCCGCGCGCTCTCCGACCGGCTGGTGGAGGCCCTCGACGCCGTCGTCGCCGACGACCGGGTGCGCGCGGTCGTCGTCACCGGAGCGGCCGACCGGGGGCCGGCGTTCTGCGCCGGGGGCGACCTCGACGAGCTCGCCGCGATCGGGGCCTCGGAGGGCGGCGACGGCGAGACGTCCATCAAGGCGGTCTACGCGGGCTTCCTCGCGCTGGCGGCGTGCCCGCTGCCGACCATCGCGGCGGTCGACGGACCCGCCGTCGGAGCGGGCATCAACGTCGCGCTCGCGGCCGACATCCGGCTCGCCGGGGACACCGCGCGCTTCGAGCCGGGGTTCCTGCGCCTGGGCCTGCACCCCGGTGGCGGGATGACGTGGATGACGCAGCGGCTGGTCGGCCAGCAGACGACCCTCGCGATGCTGCTGGCCGGCGAGGGGATGGACGCCGCGGCCGCGGAGCGCAGCGGGCTCGCGCTGCGGCGCGTGCCGGGCGAGATGCCGGAGACGCCGGTCGACCCCGACGGCGCCGCGACGCGCTCCCCCGTCGTCGTCGAGGCGCTGCGGATGGCGGCGCACTCGGCGCGCGCACCGCGTGACCTCGTCGTCGCGACGAAGGCGAGCGTGCGCGCGACGGCCGACCTCGCCGAGCAGCGTGACGCGGTCGACGTCGAGGTCGGACCGCAGCTCGAGTCCCTGCACTCCCCCGCCTTTCAGGCGGGTCTCGAACGGGTCCGACGCCGCGGCTGACCTCTCCGACGGGGCTTGTTCGGTCAAGTGCGCTGTGACCCGCGCCGGGTGGCGCACCCCGCCGATCACCACGCGGTTAACGTGGGATGTTGGTGTCGTCGCCCGGCGTCCCGGGGGCCGGGTGACCAGGGGATCGTCCGGGAGGACGACTCGTAGCGCACGAAGGGGTTGGATCGCTCGATGAGCACGGACACCGAGGTCGGGGCGGAGCTCCCCGACCACCTGGTGGCACACGGCGAAATCCGGCAGACCGAGGTCAAGCAGACCCACCGCGTGGTGATCCGGTTCGCCGGTGACTCCGGCGACGGGATGCAGCTGACCGGCGACCGCTTCACCTCCGAGGCGGCGGCGTTCGGGAACGACCTCGCGACGCTGCCGAACTTCCCCGCCGAGATCCGTGCTCCTGCGGGGACGCTGCCCGGGGTGTCGAGCTTCCAGCTCCACTTCGCGGACTACGACATCCTCACCCCCGGCGACCGCCCCGACGTCCTGGTGGCGATGAACCCGGCGGCGCTGAAGTCGAACCTCGAGGACCTGCCCCACGGCGGCGTCCTCATCGTGAACACCGACGAGTTCACGAAGCGGAACCTCGGCAAGGTCGGCTACGAGTCGAACCCCCTCGAGGACGACTCGCTGGCGCCCTACCAGGTGCACCAGGTCGCCATGGCGACGCTGACCCGCACCGCGCTCGAACCGACCGGCATGTCCAAGAAGGACGCCGAGCGGGCGAAGAACATGTTCGCGCTCGGGCTGCTGTCGTGGATGTACCACCGCGGCACCGAGTCCACCGAGGAGTTCCTGCGCGAGAAGTTCGCCAAGAAGCCCGAGCTGGCCGAGGCGAACATCCTGGCCTTCCGGACCGGGTGGAACTACGGCGAGACCACCGAGTCGTTCGCGGTGACCTACGAGGTCGCCCCGGCCGCGCTGCCCACCGGCACCTACCGGCAGATCACCGGCAACCTCGCCCTGGCCTACGGCGTCGTCGCCGCGGGTCAGCTCTCGAAGCTGCCGGTCTTCCTCGGCACCTACCCGATCACCCCGGCCTCCGACGTGCTGCACGAGCTCTCGAAGCACAAGGGCATGGGCGTGACCACGTTCCAGGCCGAGGACGAGATCGCCGGGATCGGCGCCGCCCTGGGCGCCTCCTTCGGCGGGTCGCTGGGGGTCACGTCGACCTCCGGGCCCGGCGTGGCGCTGAAGTCGGAGACCATCGGGCTCGCGGTCGCGCTCGAGCTGCCGCTGCTGATCCTCGACATCCAGCGCGGCGGCCCCTCGACCGGGCTGCCGACCAAGACCGAGCAGGCCGACCTGCTGCAGGCCATGTACGGGCGCAACGGCGAGGCCCCGGTCCCGATCATCGCGCCGGCGTCCCCGTCGGAGTGCTTCCAGGCCGCCATCACCGCGGCGCGGATCGCGCTGACCTACCGCACGCCGGTGTTCCTGCTCTCCGACGGCGCGATCGCCAACGGCTCGGAGCCGTGGAACGTCCCGGACGCCTCGACGCTGCCCGACATGAGCGTGGAGTTCGCCACCGAGGCGAACGCCCCCGACGGGTCCGGCGAGTTCTGGCCGTACCTGCGCGACGACGACACCCTGGCCCGCCCGTGGGCGGTCCCGGGGACGGCCGGGCTCGAGCACCGCATCGGCGGCCTGGAGAAGGCCGACGGCCGCGGCTCGATCTCCTACGACCCGGACAACCACGACCGGATGGTCCGGCTGCGCCAGGCCAAGATCGACGGCATCCCCGTCGACGACGTCGAGGTCGACGACCCGTCCGGGCAGGCCGAGGTGCTCGTGCTCGGCTGGGGCTCGACGTTCGGTCCGATCGGCGCCGCCTGCCGCCGCGTCCGCGCCGCGGGCCTGGATGTGGCGCAGGCGCACGTGCGGTCGATGAACCCGCTGCCCGGCAACCTCGGCGACGTCCTCCACCGGTACCGGCGGGTGGTCGTCCCCGAGATGAACCTCGGGCAGTTCGCCATGATGCTGCGCGCGCGCTACCTCGTGGACGTGCGCTCCTACACCAAGGTCGCCGGCCTGCCGTTCCAGGCCGAAGAGCTCGCCGGTGTCCTCACCGACGCCGTGAAGGGGGACCTTCCCGCATGACCGCCGTCGAACTGCCCACCCCGTCCCTGGGCGGTCTGGACCTCGTCCCGACCACCGAGGAGACCCAGAAGGCGAAGGACTTCACCTCCGACCAGGAGGTGCGCTGGTGCCCCGGCTGCGGCGACTACGCCGTCCTGGCCTCGGTCCGGTCCTTCCTGCCCGAGCTCGGCCTCAAGCGCGAGAACATCGTGTTCGTCTCGGGCATCGGGTGCTCCTCGCGGTTCCCGTACTACCTCGACACCTACGGCATGCACTCCATCCACGGCCGCGCCCCGGCCATCGCGACCGGGCTGGCGGTGACCCGCCCCGACCTGTCGGTGTGGGTGGTCACCGGTGACGGCGACGCGCTCTCGATCGGTGGCAACCACCTGATCCACGCGCTGCGCCGCAACATGAACATCACGATCCTGCTGTTCAACAACCGGATCTACGGGCTGACCAAGGGTCAGTACTCGCCGACGTCCGAGGTCGGGAAGGTCACCAAGTCCACGCCGATGGGCTCGGTCGACGCCCCGTTCAACCCGGTCTCGCTCGCCCTCGGCGCCGAGGCGACCTTCGTGGGCCGGGCGCTGGACTCCGACCGCAAAGGCCTCACCGAGGTGCTGCGCCAGGCCGCCGCCCACCGCGGCGCCTCGCTGGTGGAGATCTTCCAGGACTGCCCGATCTTCAACGACGGCTCGTTCGACGTGCTCCGCAAGGGCGACGAGGTGCAGCAGCGCCTCATCCCCCTCACCGACGGCGAGCCGATCCGGTTCGGCAACGATGGGGAGTACGGCGTCGTCCGGGCAGCGAGCGGCGGGCTCGAGGTCAAGCTGATCTCCGAGGTCGGTGAGGACGCCCTCGTGGTCCACCACGCGGACGAGACCGACCCCACGCAGGCGTTCGCGCTCTCGCGCCTGTCCGACCAGGACCTCACCCACACCGTCACGGGCATCTTCCGCAACGTGGAGCGCCCCACCTACGACGACGGCGCCCGCGCCCAGGTCACCGCCGCCACCGAGCAGGCGCAGCAGCGCGGCGACAACCTCCAGGCCCTGCTCACCGGCAAGGACACCTGGGCCGTCGCGCCCACGCCGGACGGCGAGGCCTGACGGCCACGTGAGTGGAATCGGACGTTCCGACGTCCAATTCCACTCACAGGGCGCGTAGCGCCACGTCCCTCCCCACCTCGACGGCGTCGCGCAGCCGGGCCTCGTCGGTCTCGAGCTGCCCGACCGCCCGGGTGCCGGCCGGCGGGCGGAGCGCGTGCACGACGTCGGCGTACGACCCGTCGAGGTCGTCCTCGTCGGCCAGCTGCCGTTCGTAGCGGGTGCGCCAGGCCTCGGCCGCGCCTGGAGCCGAGCGGCGCAGCAGCGCGCGGGCGAGCAGGTCCCCGGAGCGCCAGGGTGGCGAGACCGGGTCGTCGGCACGCCGGGTGCGCAGCAGCAGCACGTGCGTCGCGCCCTGGGCCAGCGGGGTGCGGAAGGGCAGCGTCTCGGCCAGGGCGGCGTCGAGGTAGCGCCGGCCCGCGAGCTCGACCGGCGGCCCGCCGAGGATCGGGAGATGGGTCGAGGCGCGGAGGGCGTCCCGCAGCGTCGCGTCGCCGTGGATGTGATCGAGAAGATCCACCGAGGCACCGGAGTCGGCGTCGGTGGCCATCGGGTGCAGCGGGGTCGCCGCGGCGCGGACCGCCGCCCAGTCCAGCGGCACGACGCGGCGGTAGAGCTCGTCGACCACCCACCGCATGTCGACCAGGGGCCGCCCCAGCGCCAGCCTCGGGATGCCGGTCACCCGGTGCATCACCCCGGGCCGGTACCAGGCGGGGATGCCGCGCCCGGTCGCGCCGGCGACGAACCACGCCCCGTTGATCGTGCCCGCGCTCGCCCCGTACACCGCGTCGAACGCCCCCGAGAGGCCCGCCTCCGCGAGGCCGAGCACCATCCCGCCCGAGAGCGTCGCCCGGGAGCCGCCGCCCTCGACGGCGAGCGCCACGCGGTAGGGGTCGTCGCGGTCGCCGCGCTCACGACGCGCACGGAGGATCTCGATCACGGGGTGCACGCCGGACGTTCGCGCGCCGGGGCGTGGCGGGTCGGCGCAGTCGCTGGGTTGATCAGGAGCACAGTACGCAGCCGCTGGAGCCGACCCGGCTGCGCCATGTGCCCCACGCCGGGACGGCGCAGCGGCGAGCAGCGCCAACCGCGGTGTGCCGCGTCAGACACCGAAGTCGGCTGCGCCGGACGTCGTCGTCGTGATGAAGTCGGGGTGTGGCCGACGACGGTGCACGACCCGGCGCGAGCGATCCGACGGCCGGGCCACCCCGCTCCGGCCTCGTCGCCGCCCTCGGCGCCTACGTCCTCTGGGGCACCTTCCCGGCGTTCTGGCCGCTGCTCGAGCCCGCCGGGTCGGTGGAGATCCTCGCCCACCGGATCGCCTGGACGCTCGTCGGGATGCTCGTCCTGCTCACCCTGATACGGGGCTGGTCGCAGCTGCGGGGACAGTCCTGGCGGACGTGGGTGACGATCACCGGCGCCTCCGCCCTCATCACCGTCAACTGGGGCGTCTACATCTGGGGCGTGACCCACGGCCGCGTCGTGGAGAGCGCGCTGGGCTACTACATCAACCCGCTGGTGTCGGTGGTGCTCGCGGTCGTCGTGCTCGGGGAGCGGCTGCGGCGGACGCAGTGGGTGGCGGTCGGGATCGCGACGGCGGCCGTGGCGGTGCTCTGGGCCGGGACGGGCGCGCTGCCGTGGGTGGCCCTCGTCCTCGCGTGCAGCTTCGGCTTCTACGGGCTGCTCAAGAAGCGGGTGCCGCTGGCGCCGGTCGCCGGGCTCACCGCCGAGGGCTTCCTGCTCGGCCCGATCGCGATCGGCTACCTCGTCTGGCTCCAGGCGATCGGCACCGGCACGTTCGGCCACGGGAGCGCCCAGACGCTGCTGCTGATCTCCGCGGGCCCGGTCACGGCGATCCCGCTGCTGCTGTTCGCGGTGGGCGCCCGGCGGCTGCCGCTGGCGACGCTCGGGCTGCTGCAGTACGTGAACCCGACGCTGCAGTTCGTCTGGGGCGTGCTCGTCGACCACGAGCCGATGCCGCCGGCGCGGTGGGTCGGCTTCGTGCTGGTGTGGATCGCGCTCGCCGTCTTCGCGGTCGAGGGGTGGGCCGCGTCCCGACGGCGGCCCGCGGTGGCTCAGCCCACGCGCGCGACGGTGTAGTCGAGCAGCGCCGACAACGCCTCCCGCGCCGGACCGGCGGGCACCCCGGCGAGCTCGGCGCGCGCCGCCTCCGCCTGCGCGTCCAGCGCCGCGCGGGTGCGCGCGAGCCCGTCGGACGCGCGCAGGATGTCGAGGGCCTCGGCGACCACGGCGTCGTCGGTGATCTCCTTCTCGCCGACCCCGAGCTCGCGCAGCCGGCGGGCGGCCGCGTCGTCGTCGGCGAGAGCGTAGAGCACCGGCAGCGTCGCGACGCCCTCCCGCAGGTCGGTGCCCGGGGTCTTGCCGGAGTCGCCCGACGGCGACGCGATGTCGATGATGTCGTCCGAGACCTGGAACGCGGTACCGATGATCTCCCCGAAGCGGCCCAAGGCCTCGACGTGTCCGTCCTCGGCACCCGCGAACATCGCCCCGAAGCGGCCGGCGGTGGCGATCAGCGAGCCGGTCTTCTCCGCGACGACCGCCATGTAGTGCTCGATCGGGTCGTCGCCGCGCGGCCCGCGTGTCTCCCGCATCTGGCCGGTGACCAGCTCGGCGAAGGTATCGGCGATGATCCGCACCGCCTCGGGGCCGAGCTGCGAGACCAGCCGCGAGGCGTGGGCGAACAGGTAGTCGCCGGTGAGGATCGCGACGGTGTTGTCCCAGCGGGCGTTCGCGCTCTGGGCGCCGCGGCGCATCACGGCCTCGTCCATGACGTCGTCGTGGTAGAGCGTCGCGAGGTGCACCAGCTCCACCGAGGTGGCCGCGATCACGACGTCGTCGCTGGTCCCGCCCGCGGTCTGGGCCGCGAGCAGGGTCAGCAGCGGCCGGAACCGCTTGCCGCCCGCCTCGATGAGGTGCAGCGAGGTGTTCTCGACGAAGCGGTAGTCGCTGTGGACCTCCCGGCGCAGCAGGTCCTCGACGCGGTCCAGACCCGCCGTCACCTCGGCGGCGAGTGCCTCGTCGCCGATCGGGAGGCCGGCGACCTGCGTCGCGGCCGTGGGCGTGGAGCCTGCCGGCGAGGAACTCTGCACGGTCACATTGTCAACCCAACCGGCGTTCGGGACCCGCCGGGTCCGGTCCTCAGCCCAGGAACCGGGCGGCCGCGGCCCAGTCCAGGGCCGCCGTCGGGACCACCCCGAGCAGGAGGGTGACGACGACGCCGAGGGTGATCGACACCGTCGTCAGGGGGCCGGGGAGGCTCACCGAGGGCCCGTCGGGCGCCGGCGGCGAGAAGTACATCATCACGATGACGCGCAGGTAGAAGAACGCGGCGATCGCGCTGCACACCAGGCCGACGATGACCAGCGGGGCCTCGCCGTCGCCCAGGCCCGCCGAGAAGACCGCGAACTTCGCCGTGAACCCGCTGGTCAGCGGCACCCCGGCGAGGGCGAGCAGGCAGAACGAGAGCGCGGCGGCCACCACCGGCGACCGGGTCGCGAGCCCGGCGTACGCCGAGAGGTGGTTGGCCTCGCCGTCGCCGGAGCGCACCAGCGAGATCAGGCCGAGGATCGCGATCGTCGTGAAGCCGTACGCCAGCAGGTAGAACAGCGTCCCGGACAGGCCGGCCGGGGTGATGGCGAGGCAGCCGATCAGCAGGAACCCGGCGTGGGCCACCGAGGAGTAGGCGACCATCCGCTTGAGGTCGGTCTGGGTCAGGCCCAGCACGGTGCCGATGACCATCGAGGCGATCGCCACGGCCCAGAGCACCCCGCGCCACTCCAGGGCGGTGGGGCCGAACGCGACGAAGAACACCCGCAGGATCGCGCCGAACGCCGCGACCTTCGTGCAGGCGGCCATGAACGCGGTCACGGGGGTCGGGGCGCCCTGGTAGACGTCCGGGGTCCAGGTGTGGAACGGGCCGACCGACGCCTTGAACATCAGCCCGACGACGAGCAGCGCGAGCCCGCCGTAGAGCAGCGAGTCCGAACGGAGCGATCCGGCGGCCGCCGCGGCGATGTCGGAGAGCCGGACCGAGCCCGCGTAGCCGTAGAGCAGCGCCACGCCGTAGAGGAAGAACGCCGAGGCGAAGGCCCCGAGCAGGAAGTACTTGACCGCCGACTCCTGGGAGAGCACCCGACGACGGCGGGCGAGCCCGCAGAGCAGGTACAGCGGCAGGCTGAGCACCTCGAGGGCGACGAACATCGTCAGCAGGTCGTTCGCCGCGCAGAACGCGAGCATGCCGCCCAGCGCGAAGAGCACGAACGGGAAGACCTCGGTGTGCATCTCGGGCGGCGGCGTCGCGGACCCCCGCGACGACCCGGCGCGCCCGGCCCCGTCGGAACCGGAACCGCCGGCGCCGCCCGCTCCGACCGTGACGGGCGTGCGCGCCCCGGCCCGCTCCTGCGCCTCGGCCAGCGCCTCGGGATCGGCGACGAACGCGCCACCCGCCTCGACCGAGCGGTCCGCGATCATCAGGACCGAGGGGATGGCGAGGGCGAGCAGGGTGCCCCAGAGGAACAGGCTCACGCTGTCCACCGACAGCGAGCCGGCGAGCACGATCGTCGCCGGCACCCCGCTCGTCGCCCGCACGATCACCACGACCAGCGCGACGGCGATCGCCGCGAGCGTGAGCACGAGCTGGACGCGGGCCCGCTGGGCGAGGGGCACGAACGCCTCGACGAGCACGGAGACGCACGCGACGCCGAGGATGATGAACAGCGGCGCCAGCGCCCCGTAGTCCACGCCCAGCGCGGTGGAGAGCGAGGCGCCCCCCTGCAGCGGGAGCCCCGGCAGCGCAGAGATCACGGTGGGCATCATCGGGCGACTCCGTTCGGGCCGACCGGGTCGGCGACCCCGACCTCGCTCATGGTGGCGGAGACCGCCGGGTTGATGACGTTCAGCACCGGCTGCGGGAAGAACCCGAGCAGGAAGATCAGCAGGACGAGCGGGGCGAGCACCCCGATCTCACGTCCGGACAGGTCGCCGAAGCGGGCCCGACGGCGGGCGTCGGCGTCGTCCTCGAGCATGTCGCGCAACCCGCCGTCGGTGGGCTCGAACGCGACGGCCGATGCCGCTCCGGGTCCCCCGCCGAGCACCGCCTCGCCGCGCAGCGGGCCGGTCATGGTGCGCTGGAAGACCCAGAGCACGTAGAGCGCGGCGAAGATGATCCCGACGGTCGCGATCACGGTGTAGACGGGTTCGCGTGGCCAGGCGCCGAGCAGCACCAGGAACTCGGACACGAACGAGTTCGTGCCGGGCAGCGACAGCGTCGTCAGGCCCGCGACGAGGAACAGCCCGGAGAGGACCGGGGCGATGCGCCCGACGCCGCCGTAGTCGGCGATCCGGCTCGACCCGCCGCGGGCGGCGAGCATGCCGACGACGAGGAAGAGCATCGCCGTCGAGATGCCGTGGTTGACCATGTAGAGCGCCGACCCGGCCAGCGCCTGCTGCGAGAACGCGAAGATGCCGAGCCCGATGAACCCGAAGTGGGCGATCGAGGTGTAGGCGACGAAGCGCTTCATGTCGGTCTGCATCGCGGCGAGCAGCGCCCCGTAGATCACGCCGATCACCGAGAGCACGAGGACGAGCGGCGCGAGGGACTGCGAGGCCAGCGGGAACAGCGGCAGGCAGTAGCGCAGGAATCCGAAGACGCCGACCTTGTCCAGGACGCCGACGAGGATGACGCCGCCGCCGATCGGGGCCTCGGCACCGGCGTCGGGCAGCCAGGTGTGCAGCGGCACCAGCGGCGCCTTGATCGCGAACGCGGCGAAGAAGCCCAGGAAGAGCGGGATCTGCGTGGACAGCGGTAGCTGTGCGGCGAGATGCTGCAGCGTGGCCCAGTCGAAGCTGGCCTGGCCGAGCCGGGTCCCGCTCGCGACGTAGATCCCGATGACCGACCCGAGCATGATCAGGCCGCCGAGGAACGAGTACAGGAAGAACTTCACGGCCGCGTACTGCCGTCGGGCCCCGCCGAAGCGCCCGACGATGAAGTACATCGGGACGAGCATGACCTCGAAGAGCACGTAGAACAGGAAGACGTCGGTCGCGGCGAACAGTGCGACCAGCACCCCCTGCAGCGCGAGCATCAGCGCGACGAAGCCGCCGGCGCCGCGCCCGTCGGGGAACTTCTCCGCGGCGGAGGTGAACGCGGTGTAGGCGATCACGATCGGCACCAGCACCGCGAGCAGCGCGATCATCGCCAGCGCGATGCCGTCGAGGCCGAGCGCGAACCGGGTGCCGAACGCCGGGATCCAGGCGACCGAGATCTCGCCCTGGAACCGGGTCGGCGCCGAGGGCACGAACATCGCCCACACGACGCCGACGAGCACCAGCTCGACGAGCGAGACGACGAAGCCGATCGCCTTCGCGGCGGCGTCCCCGCCCGGGGACCCGCCGCCGCGCACGAGCACGCCGCAGACCGCCGCCCCGACGAGCGGGAGCAGCACGAGGATCAGGACCAGGGCACTCACGGGAGCGTCACCGCCAGCAGTGCCGCGACGAGCACGAGGGAGCCTCCCAGCATCGTCAGCGCGTACGAGCGCACGAATCCGGTCTGGGTGCGCCGGGCCCGGCCCGAGGCACCGCCGAGCAGCGCGGCGGTGCCGTTGACGGCGCCGTCGACCCCCCGGTTGTCGAGGTAGACCAGCGCCCGGGAGAGCCAGAGGCCGGGGCGGGCGATGAGCCCCTCGTTGATCGCGTTGGCGTAGAGGTCCGCGCGGGCCGCCCGCACCGGCCAGGAGACCCGGACCGGGCGCTCGACCGGGACCGGCTTGCGCCCGACCGTCAGGTACGCGGTCCCGGCGCCGAGGATCATCAGCACCGACGCGATGCCGGGGACGAGGCCGGTCGGGATGACGGCGTCGGAGACCTCGCGGACCGGGCCGATCGCAGGCTCGAGCCAGCCGCCGAGACGCTCCCCGATGACGAGGAACGCGCCCGCGCCGACCGAGCCGATCGCCAGGATGATCATCGGCACCGTCATCGAGGCCGACGACTCGTGCGGGTGGTACCCGTGCTCGTGACCGGCCGCAGGGGCCTGCGGCGGCGCCTCGCTCTCCGCCGCGACGTCCCACGGTGCCCGCCGCGGCGTGAGGTCGCGCCACCGCTCGGCGCCGAAGAAGGTCATGAGCATCAGCCGCGTCATGTAGAACGCGGTCAGCCCCGCGGCCAGCAGCGCCGCCCCGCCGAGCAGCCAGCCGCGCAGCGGTGAGCCGCCGAGCGAGGCCTCGATGATCATGTCCTTGGTGTAGAAGCCGGACAGGAACGGAAAACCGATCAGGGCGAGGTATCCGAGGGTGAACGTGGCGAACGTGATCGGCATGTGGCGCCACAGCCCGCCGAAGCGCCGCATGTCGGTCTCGTCGGCCATCCCGTGCATCACCGAACCGGCCCCGAGGAAGAGCCCGGCCTTGAAGAAGCCGTGGGCGAGCAGATGCGCGAGGCCGGCCGCGTAGCCGATCGGGCCGAGGCCCACCGCCAGCATCATGTAGCCGATCTGGCTGACCGTGGAGTACGCCAGGACCTTCTTGATGTCGTCGTAGGCGCACCCGACGATCGCGCCGATCAGCAGCGTGATCGCCCCGACGATCGTCACGACCAGCTGGCCCGCCGGGGCGAGGTCGTACAGCGGGTGCGTGCGGGCGACGAGGTAGACCCCGGCGGTGACCATCGTGGCCGCGTGGATCAGCGCCGACACCGGGGTCGGGCCCTCCATGGCGTCGGGGAGCCAGGCCTGCAGCGGGAACTGACCGGACTTGCCGCATGCGCCGAGCAGGAGCAGCAGGACGACGGCGGTCACCGTGCCCGTCGACATCTCCCCGGCCCGGGCGAAGATCTCGGTGTACTGGGTCGTGCCGAACTGCTTGAACAGGATGAAGATCGCGAGCGCCAGGCCGACGTCGCCGACGCGGTTCATCAGGAACGCCTTCTTCGCCGCGCTCGCCGCGAGCGGGCGGGCGACGTAGAAGCCGATGAGCAGGTACGACGCCAGGCCGACGCCCTCCCACCCGAGGTAGAGGGTCAGGAAGCCGTTGCCCAGGACCAGGATCAGCATCGACGCGACGAACAGGTTGAGCATCGCGAAGAACTTGCGCCGGTGCGGGTCGTGGCTCATGTAGCCCACGGAGTAGATGTGGATCAGCGAGCCGACTCCGGTGATCAGCAGGACGAACGTCAGCGACAGCGGGTCGAGGCGCAGCCCGAACTCCACGGTGAGCGATCCGGAGCCGAACCACTCGTAGAGCGGCAGGTCGCGGACGCGCTCCTCGCCGGGCAGGGCGAGGGCACCGAAGAACAGCACCAGGCCGTAGACGAACGACAGCACCACCGTCGCCACCCCGATGAGGTGGCCGAACCGGTCGGTGCGACGCCCTCCGAGGAAGAGCACCAGTGCGCCGAGCGCAGGCAGCGCGACGAGGATCCACGCAGCGGATCCGGCGCCGGACGCGGGGCCGACGGGCGGCAGCGCGTCTGCCGCGAGCAGGGTGTGCATCCGGCTCCCGTCAGTACTTGAGGAGGTTCGCGTCGTCCACCGAGGCGGTCCGTCGCGTGCGGAAGATGGACATGATGATCGAGAGGCCGACGACGACCTCCGCGGCCGCGACGACCATGACGAAGAACGCCATGACCTGGCCGTCGAGCGAACCGTTGATGCGCGCGAAGGTGACCAGCGAGAGGTTCACCGCGTTGAGCATGAGCTCGATGCACATGAACACGACGATCGCGTTGCGCCGCACGAGCACCCCGACGGTGCCGATGGCGAACAGGATGGCGGACAGCAGCAGGTAGTTCGTGGGGCTCACGCCTGGCTCCCCTGGATCTCGCCCTGGCCGTGGTGGGCCTCGTGGTCACGCGCGTGCTGGTCGTGCTCGTCGCCCGCGTGGGCGAGCTCGGCGGAGTGGCCGAGCCGCTCGCGGGCGGTCGCCTCGATGATCGAGGAGAGCGACTCCGGGGCGATCGAGCCGTCGGGCAGCAGCGCCGGGGTGGCCACCGAGTCGCCGGTGGCGAACACCCCGGGCCCGGAGCGGGAGCCCTGCTTCTCGAGCGGGCCGAGCAGCCGCTCGGTCACCCGCTCCCGCTGGGTGATGACCTTGGCCTTGGCCCGCCCCGCGAACGTGTAGACCATCGCCCCGAGCGCCCCGGTGATGATCAGCGCCGAGGTGAGCTCGAAGGCGAGCAGGTAGCGCTGGTAGATCAGCAGGCCGAGGTTGCCGACGTTGGAGCCGGGCGCGGGCCCGGTCGCCAGCGGCACCACCACCGAGTTCGCCACCGCGCCGAGGAGCAGCGCCGCGAACCCGATGCCGAGGATCGCGGCCGCGACCCGCTGGCCGCGCAGCACCTCGACGACGGAGTCCGACGCGTCCCGGCCGACCATCATCAGCACGAAGACGAACAGCATCATGATCGCGCCGGTGTAGACGATGATCTGGGTGAAGCCCAGGAACGGCGCGGACTGGACCATGTACAGCCCGCCGAGCGAGAGCATGGTCAGCACCAGCCACAGCGCGGAGTGCACCGCGTTGCGGGCGAACACCATCCCGAGGCCGCCGGCCAGGGCGATCGGCCCGAGGATCCAGAAGGCGACGGCCTCGCCGGTCGAGGTGGTCATCCCTCGCTCCTCTTGCTCACGGGGCCCTTCCCGACCAGGGCGGCACCCGGCTCGACGTTCGCCCCGGCCCGGTTGTCGGTGTCGAGGTCGTGCTCGCCTGCCTGCTCGAGGCCCTTGCGCGCCATCTCGGGGCCCTGCACGTAGTAGTCCTGCTCGTCCTCACCGAGGCGCATCGGGTGCGGCGGCTGCTCCATGCCCGGCAGCAGCGGGGCCAGCAGCATGTCCTTGGTGTAGATCAGGTCCTGGCGGTCGTCGTCGGCGAGCTCGTACTCGTTCGTCATCGTCAGCGACCGCGTCGGGCACGCCTCGATGCAGAGCCCGCAGCCGATGCAGCGCAGGTAGTTGATCTGGTAGATCGCGCCGTAGCGCTCGCCCGGGGAGAAGCGCTCCGCCTCGGTGTTGTCCCCGCCCTCGACGTAGATCGCGTCGGCGGGGCACGCCCAGGCGCACAGCTCGCAGCCGACGCACTTCTCGAGGCCGTCGGGATGCCGGTTGAGCTGGTGGCGGCCGTGGTAGCGCGGCGCCGTCACCTTCTTGACCAGCGGGTACTCCTCGGTGACCACCTTCTTGAACATCGTCGAGAAGGTGACCCCGAAGCCCGCGATGCCGTCGAACATGCCCATCAGGCGTCCTCCTTCTCCGGCGAGCCCGAGCCGACGGCGGCCGTCTCCTTGGCCTCGGGGACCGACCGCCGTCGTCGTGGCGGTGGCGGCGGGACGGTGAGGTCGAGCGGCGGCACCGGGTAGTCGGAGACCACGGTCGGCTCCTCCGGTGCCTCGTCGGCCGGCTTGCGGTCGGGCAGCAGCACCGCGACGACGATCGCCACGACCAGCACGACGAAGCCGATCAGCAGCACGACCGGCGCGGACACCGTGCCGTACTGGACGCGCAGCACGCGCAGCGCGGAGACGGCGACGATCCACACCAGGCTGACCGGGATGAGGATCTTCCAGCCGAGCCGCATGAACTGGTCGTAGCGCTGGCGGGGCAGCGTCCCGCGCAGCCAGATGTAGACGAAGAGGAACACGAACATCTTGGAGATGAACCAGATGATCGGGAACCAGCCCTCGTTCGCGCCGGCCCACAGCGACAGCGGCCACGGGGCCCGCCAGCCGCCGAGGAACAGCGTCGTGGCGACCGCGGAGAGGGTGACCATGTTGACGTACTCGGCGAGGAAGAACAGCGCGAACTTCAGCGACGAGTACTCGGTGTGGAAGCCGCCGACCAGCTCGGACTCGGCCTCCGGGAGGTCGAAGGGGGCGCGGTTGGTCTCGCCGACCATCGAGATCGCGAACACCACGAAGCTCACCGGGAGCAGCCAGATGTACCAGCCGGACGCCTGCGCGGCGACGATGTCCGCGGTCGAGAGCGATCCGGCGTAGAGCACCACACCGATGATCGACAGGCCGAGGGCCAGCTCGTAGGAGATGACCTGGGCGGCGCTGCGCAGGCTGCCGAGCAGCGGGTACGGCGAGCCGGACGCCCAGCCCGAGAGCACGATCCCGTACACGCCGACCGACGAGCACGCCATCGCGACGAGCACACCCACCGGCAGGTCCGCGACCTGCAGCGCGGTGTGGTGGCCGAAGATCGAGACCTCGGGGCCGAGCGGGATGACCGCGAACGCGACGAACGCGGGGATCGTCGAGATCACCGGCGCGATGAAGAAGACCGGGAAGTCCGCCAACGTCGGGCGGATGTCCTCCTTGAACGCCAGCTTCAGCCCGTCGGCCAACGACTGGAGCAGACCGAACGGGCCGTTCCAGTTCGGGCCGGGGCGCTGCTGCATCCGGCCGACCACGCGCCGCTCGAGCCAGATCATGAACAGCGTCATGAGCAGCAGCAGCGCGAAGACCACGACGACCTTGATGATCGTCAGCCAGAGCGGGTCGTCCGCCAGCAGCGCCTGGGTGTAGCCGGGCGTGTTGGGGGGTGGGAGCGGGTTCACTGCTGGTCTCCCGACTCGGTGTACTCGACGGCGGCGGCCGGCGGCATGGCGCCCACCGGCACGGCGCCCGTGGCGACGGGGTCCGGTTCGGCGGTGCGGGGCCCGGTCACCAGCACCGGGCCGCCGTGGCGCAGGCCCAGCCCCGCGAGGGTCGTGACCCCGCCCGGACCGGGCACGTGCGAGGGCGCCCAGACGACGTTCTCCGGGAGGTCCGCGAGCTCGACGACGAGGTCGAGCACCGGGCCGTCCGGCGTCGCGTGCCGCCCCGGGTCGGCGGCCGTCTGCAGGCGGGCCGGTTCGCCGGCGACGAGGCCGAGCCGCTCGGCCGTCGCGGCGGCCACCCGCAGGCGGACCGGCCGGGCGGTGCCGGGCAGGTCGGGCTCCTCGGCGAGCATGGCGCCGCCGTCGAGGAGCTCGCGCCAGGTGGCGAGGCGCGGACGGGTGGAGCCGGCCGTCCGGTCGTCCGCGGTCAGCGACGGGGCGTGGCCGACGTCGGGCCGGGTGGCCGGCGTCGAGGGGGTCACCGCGACGGTGCCCAGCTCGGCGAGCTCGGCGGCCGCCGCGGCCGGGGTCTGGGTGAACAGGTCGACGTCCATCTCGACGGCGAGCGAGTCCAGCACCCGGCAGTCGGGCAGCGTGACCGCCGCCGTCCCGCCGACGCGCCCGGAGCCGCCCTGGCCGGGGTCGATCGTCGTCCCGAACTCCCGGTCGCGGCCCTCCCAGTTGCGGTAGGTGCCGCTGCGGTTGACCGCGGGGGCCACCGGGAGCACGACGTCGGCGTACCCGCTGGCCTCGGAGAGCACCTGCTCCAGCGAGATCACGACGTCGGCCTCGGCCAGCGCCGCGCGGGCGAGCGCGGGGTCGGGCAGGTCGGAGAGCTCCAGGCCCCCGACGACGAGCCCGGCGAGCGTGCCGTCCGCGGCCGCCCGCAGCATCGCGGTGGCGTCGCGGCCGGGGGTCTCCGGCAGCGCGGGCACTCCCCAGATCTCGGCGACGGCCTCGCGGTCGGCCGCGTCGGTGACCCGGCGCGACCCGGGCAGGAACGTCGGGAGCGTGCCGGCGTCGACGCCGCCGCGCTCCCCCGCCCGGCGCGGCACCCAGGCGATCCGGGCGCCCGTCCGGGACCCGAGCCCGGCGACCGCGGTGAGCAGCCCCGGGACCTCGACGGCCCGCTCGCCGACGAGGACCACCGCGCCCGGCTGGGCGAGCGCGTCGGCCACGTCCTGCGGCAGCGCGTCCAGGGCGGCCGGCTCGTCCCCGGGGGCGACCCGCACCAGGTGACCGCCGGTCCGGGTGACCGCGGGGGTCGTCCAGGACCCGACGTGGACCACCCGGGTGCCGTGGCGGGAGGCCTTGCGCAGCCGCAGGTAGACGATCGGCGACTCCTCCTCCGGCTCGAAGCCGACGCACAGCACGGTGCGGGCGGCCTCGAGGTGGGCGTAGGAGACGTGGCTCGGGGCGACGCCCGCGACGTGGCCGGCGAGGAAGTCGAGCTCCTCGTCGGAGTGGGCGCGGGCGCGCTGGTCGACGTCGTTGGTGCGCAGCGCGAGGCGGGCGAACTTGGCGTAGGCGTAGGCGTCCTCGACGGTCAGCCGGCCGCCGGGCAGCACCCCGACACCGCGCTTCGGGTCGCCCTCGACCTCGACGCCGTCGTCACCGACGAGGACCCGGCCGGGACCGTCGCCGTCGCGCGCGGCGGTCAGCAGGGCGGCGGCCCGCTCCAGGGCCTCCATCCACGAGACCGGCGCGAGCTCGCCGTCGTCGCCGCGGACCAGCGGCTGCAGCACCCGCTGCGCCGAGGTCGGGTAGCGGAACGCGAAGCGGCCCTTGTCGCAGAGCCACTCCTCGTTGACGTTCGGATCCTCGCCGGCGAGCACGCGGGTGACCCCGCCGCGGCGCCAGTCCCGGCGGGTGGAGCACCCCGACGCGCAGTGCTCGCACTTGCCCGGCGTCGAGACCAGGTCGAAGGGGCGGCTGCGGAACCGGTAGGACGCCGAGGTGAGCGCCCCGACCGGGCAGATCTGGATGGTGTTGCCCGAGAAGTAGGACTGGAAGTCCTCGCCGTCGCCGAAGGCGGTCTCCTCGGTGCCGATCTGCTGGTGGGCACCGCGCTCGAGCAGCTCGATGAACGGGTCGCCGGCGATCTGCTCGGAGAACCGGGTGCAGCGCTGGCAGAGCACGCAGCGCTCGCGGTCGAGCAGCACCTCGTCGGAGATCGGCAGGGGCTTCTCGAACGTCCGCTTGTGCTCGTGGAACCGCGACTCCGGCCGGCCCGAGGACATCGCCTGGTTCTGGAGCGGGCACTCGCCGCCCTTGTCGCAGATCGGGCAGTCGAGCGGGTGGTTGATGAGCAGCAGCTCCATCACACCCTGCTGCGCCTTGTCGGCGACGGGCGAGGTGTGCTGGGTCTTGACGACCATCCCGTCGGCGACGGTCATCGTGCAGCTGGCCTGCGGCTTCGGCATCGGCCGGCCGCCCATCTCCACCTCGACCAGGCACTGGCGGCAGGCGCCCGCCGGGTCGAGCAGCGGGTGGTCGCAGAACCGGGGGACGACGATGCCGAGGCGCTCGCAGGTCCGGATGAGGATCTCGCCCTTCGGCGCGTCGACGGTCTGCCCGTCGATCGTCAGCCGGACGTGACCCTCGGGGACCGGGGGCGCTTCCTGCTCTGGCGCTTGCGTCATGTCAGTGCGCTCCGGCGAGAACTCGGGCGTTGTCGGTGCCGGCCGGCTGTTCCTGACAGAGATCCAGGAACTCCTGCCGGAAGTACTTGATGCCGCTGGTGATCGGCGAGACGGCGCCGTCGCCGAGGGCGCAGAACGACCGGCCGAGCACGTTGGAGCAGACGTCGAGCAGGGTGTCGATGTCCTCCGGCGTGCCCTGGTGGGCGTTCATGCGCTGCAGGATCCCGGCGAGCCAGTAGTTGCCCTCGCGGCACGGCGTGCACTTGCCGCAGGACTCGTGCTCGTAGAACTCGGTCCACTTCATGACCGCCCACGGCACGCTGACGGTCTCGTTGAAGATCATCAGCGCGGTGGTGCCGAGCATGGAGCCCGCCTCGGCCGCGCCCTCGAAGTCCAGCGGGACGTCGAGGTGCTCGGCCGTGAACAGCGGCGTCGAGGATCCGCCCGGCGTCCAGAACTTCAGCGGGACGCCGTCCTTCATCCCGCCGGCCATCTCGAGGAGCTGGCGCAGCGTGGTGCCCAGCGGGGCCTCGTACTGGCCGGGGTTCTCGACGTGCCCGGACAGCGAGTAGATCTTCGGGCCAGGTGACTTCTCGCGGCCCATCGTCCGGAACCAGTCCTTGCCGCCCGCGACGATCGACGGGACCGTCGCGATCGTCTCGACGTTGTTGACCACCGTCGGCGCCGCGTACAGGCCCGCCGTCGCGGGGAAGGGCGGCTTGAGACGGGGCTGGCCGCGGCGGCCCTCGAGCGAGTCGAGCAGCGCGGTCTCCTCGCCGCAGATGTACGCGCCCGCGCCGGCGTGCACCACGATGTCGAGGTCGAACCCGGTGCCGTGGATGTCCGTGCCGAGGTGGCCGGCCTCGTAGGCCTCGCGGACCGCCCAGTGCAGCCGGCGGATGGCGTGCACGACCTCGCCGCGGACGTAGATCGCGCAGAAGTTCGCGCGGATCGCGTAGCTGGTGATGATGCAGCCCTCGATGAGGCTGTGCGGGTCCGCCATCATCAGCGGGACGTCCTTGCAGGTACCCGGCTCGCCCTCGTCGGCGTTGATGACGAGGTACTTGGGCTTGAACTGCGGGGCGTCCTTGGTGGCCTCGGTCGGCTCCTCGCCCGGCTTGGGCTGCGGGATGAAGGACCACTTCATGCCCGTCGGGAAGCCGGCGCCGCCGCGGCCGCGCAGCCCGGCGTCCTTGACCAGCGTCACCAGGTCGGCCGGGTCGGTGGCGAACGCGGTGTCGAGCGCCTCGTAGCCGCCGAGCTCGGTGTAGTGGCGCAGGGTCCACGACTCGGGCAGCAGCCAGCGCCGCGTCAGCACCGGGGTCAGCGGGGCCGGGCGGTAGCTCTCCGGGGCCTCGGTCATGACGCACCTCCCTGCAGGGTCGCTCCGGAGTCCCGGTCCCCGGGTTCCGGCATCGGCGGCGCGTGCCAGCCGCGTTCCTCGGCGAGCCGGGCGCCCGCCAGCGTCGCCGTGTCGGCGCTCGGGCCGGCGTTGGCCGCCGCGCCGCCGAGCTCGACCTCGTCGAAGAACCCGGCGAGCAGCAGCTCGATGCGCCGGAAGTCGGTCAGCGGGGCGCCGCGGGTGGGATGCGGCTTCTCGCCGCGCTGCAGCGCGTCGATGATCTCGCGCGCGCTGTCCACGGTCTGCCGGTCGAAGAACTCGTAGTCCACGGTCAGCACCGGGGCGAGGTCGCAGGCGGCGAGGCACTCGGCGTGCTCGATGGTCAGCGAGCCGGGCTCGCCGGGGGTTCCCGCGGTCTCCTCGTGCCCGATCCCGCCGAGCCGCTCGCGGACCGCCGCGTAGATGTCGTCGCCGCCCAGCGCCGCGCACAGCGTGTTGGTGCAGACGCTGACCAGGTGCTCGCCGACCGGTTCGCGCTTGTACATCGTGTAGAACGTCGCGACCGCGGAGACCTCGGCGGGCGTGATGTCCAGGACCTCGGCGCAGAAGGCCACCCCGGCGCGCGAGACGTGGCCCTCGACGTGCTGCACGAGGTGCAGCAGCGGCAGCAGGGCCGATCGCGGCTGCGGGTAGCGGGCGACGATCGCGGCGGCCCGCTCGCGCTGGCCGTCGAAGACGCCGAGGTCGAGATCGGACGACTCGGTTGTCGTCATCGGTCGCAGCCCCCCATCACCGGGTCGAGACTCGCCAGGGCCGCGATGACGTCGGAGACCATTCCGCCCTCGCACATCGCCGGCGCGGCCTGCAGGTTGACGAAGCTGGGGTCGCGCAGGTGCACGCGCAGCGGGCGGGTGCCGCCGTCGGAGACCAGGTGCGCGCCGAGCTCGCCGCGGGGCGACTCGATCGGCACGTAGGCCTGGCCCGGCGGCACCTTGAAGCCCTCGGTGACCAGCTTGAAGTGGTGGATCAGGGACTCCATCGACTGGCCCATGATCTTGCGGACGTGCTCGAGCGAGTTGCCCATGCCGTCCGCGCCGATGGAGAGCTTCGCCGGCCAGGCGATCTTCGCGTCCTCGACCATGACCGGGCCCGGCTCGAGCGCCTCGACGCACTGCCGGATGATCCGCAGCGACTGGTGCATCTCCTCGACCCGCAGCTTGTAGCGGGCGAAGGAGTCGGCGGCGTTGTCGGTCGGGACCTCGAACTCGTACTGGTCGTAGCCCAGGTACGGGTCGATCTTGCGGAGGTCCCAGGCCAGGCCCGCGGAGCGCAGGATCGGGCCGGTGACGCCGAGCGAGAGGCACCCGTCGAGGGGCAGGTAGCCGATCCCGACGAGACGCTGCTGCCAGATCGCGTTGCCGGTGAGCAGCTGGTGGAAGCCGGGCAGGCGCCCGTCCATGACGTCGCAGAACTCGAGGATGCGCTTCTCGGCGCCCTCCGGGAGGTCCTGGACGACGCCGCCGGGCCGGATGAACGCGTGGTTCATGCGCAGCCCGGTGAGGAACTCGAGCAGGTGCAGGACCTCCTCGCGCTCCCGGAAGCCGTTGGTCATGCCGGTGAGTGCGCCCAGCTCCATGCCGCCGGTGGCGAGCGCGACCAGGTGCGAGCCGATCCGGTTGATCTCCATGAGGAGCACCCGGATGACCTGGGCCCGCGTCGGGACCTCGATGCCGAGCAGCCGCTCGGTCGACATGCAGTAGGCGGTCTCGGTGAACAGCGGCGCGAGGTAGTCGCACCGGGTCACGAAGGTGACGCCCTGGGTCCAGGTGCGGTACTCGCAGTTCTTCTCGATCCCGGTGTGCAGGTAGCCGATCACCAGGCGGCAGTCGGTCACCGTCTCGCCGGCGATCTCCAGGACGAGGCGCAGCACGCCGTGGGTCGAGGGGTGCTGCGGCCCCATGTTGATGACGATGCGCTCGTCACCGGTGGTCTCGCTCAGCAGCTCGTCCCAGTCGCCGCCGGTGACCGTGTAGACGGTGCCCTCGGTGGTCTCGCGGGAGGACGCGGCGTACGGGTCGGGCGTGGCGGGGTCGGCGACGGTGGGGTCGGTGCCGAGGCCCGGCTCGAGCGTGCTCATGTGTAGGCCCTCCGCTGGTCGGGCGGCGGGATCTCGGCGCCCTTGTACTCGACCGGGATGCCGCCCAGCGGGTAGCTCTTGAGCTGCGGGTGGCCGTTCCAGTCGTCCGGCATGAGGATCCGGGTCAGGCTCGGGTGGCCGTCGTAGACGATGCCGAACATGTCCCAGGTCTCGCGCTCGTGCCAGTCCGCCGTGGGGTAGATCGACACGAGCGACGGGCAGTGCGGGTCGTCGAGCTCCAGGCAGACCTCGAGGCGCAGCCGCCGGCGGTAGGTCATCGACAGCAGCTGGGTCACCGAGTGCAGCTGCTGCGGGACGCCCTCGCCGTAGTCCACCCCGGACACCCCGGAGCAGAACTCGAAGCGCAGCGCCGGGTCGTCGCGCAGCGTCCGGGCCAGCGTCGGGAGGTGCTCGCGGGCGACGTACCAGGTCATCTCGCCACGGTCGACGGTCACCTGCGGGACGGCCGCGTCGAACGTGGTCACGCCCCCCTCGTCGAGGGCCGCGGCGGTCTCGTCGACGACCTCGTCGAACCAGCCGCCGTAGGGGCGCTCGGCCGGGGCGGGCGCGTAGGCCGGCAGCCGCAGGCCGCCGAAGCCGGACGTGTCGCCGGAGCCGGAGATGCCGAACATGCCCTCGCGCGAGCGGCCGGTGACCGTCGGGGCGTGCGGGCGGTGCTGCTCGGTCGGGCCGAACGCGACGGCGCTGCCGGTGGCCGCCTCGCTCTCGGGGGTGCCGGGGGTGGCGCCGGTCGGTCCGCTGGCCCCACCGGCACCGGTCGGTGGGACGCCGGGCTGCTTGTCGTCGTCGGGCATTACTTCTCCCGCCCGTACTTCACGGACGACGGCAGCAGCTCGAGCTTCTCGCCCTGCGCCCGGCGCTCCGCGGCGAGCTCGGCACGCACCGGTCCGAGCGGCTCGTGCTGGATCTTCTGGTGGAGCTTGAGGATCGCGTCGATCAGCATCTCGGGCCGCGGCGGGCAGCCCGGCAGGTACATGTCGACGGGGACGACGTGGTCGACGCCCTGCACCACCGCGTAGTTGTTGAACATCCCGCCGCTCGACGCGCAGACGCCCATGGCCAGGACCCAGCGGGGCTCGGCCATCTGGTCGTAGATCTGGCGCAGGACCGGGGCCATCTTGTTGGTGACGCGGCCGGCCACGATCATCAGGTCGGCCTGGCGGGGGCTGGGGCGGAAGACCTCCATGCCGAACCGGCCGAGGTCGTAGCGCGGGGCACCCGAGGTCATCATCTCGATGGCGCAGCAGGCGAGGCCGAACGTCGCGGGCCACAGCGAGGCCTTGCGCGTCCAGTTCACCATCCCCTCGACGGTGGCCAGCAGGATGCCGTTGGGCAGCTTCTCTTCGAGTCCCATGTGAGCGGACCTCCCTCTAGGTCCAGTCCAGGCCGCCGCGACGCCACACGTAGGCGTACGCGAACGCGACGGTCCCGATGAACAGCACGACCTCGACCAGGCCGAACAGGCCGAGGGCATCGATGTTGATGACGAACGGGTAGAGGAACACCATCTCGACGTCGAAGAGGATGAACATCATCGCCGTGAGGTAGTAGGCGACCGGCACGCGACCGCCGCCCACGAGCGGCTGCGGTGACGGCTCGATGCCGCACTCGTAGGTGTCGAGCTTGGCGCGGTTGTAGCGCCGCGGGCCGATGAACGGCGCGGCGGTGACCGAGAAGAGCGCGAACCCTCCCGCCAGCACGAACATGACGAGGAGGGGGACGTAGGCGGTCAAACCCGCCGTTCCCGGGCCCTGCATCTCCGAGAGACCTCCTGCTCCGTCACGGTCGTGCCGTCCTGTGTTCCTGCCCGCCCGGCCCCGCACGGCCGGGCGTGGCGCTCACCACCGGGATCCTGGTGTCCGAGGTCACGTCCTCCGGACGGAGGTCGACCCTACGGAGCGCGGTGGTATGCGGCCCTGATGAGGGTCGCCTTACTCTTGGCGTGCTCGTCGTCTCATGCGGCGCGATCCCTCCCGGGCGCGGAGCGGGTGGTCGGCTTGGCGTGCCGGGCCGGTCGCCCGACGGACGGCGGGGCCTCCGAGAGCTGCGGGGTCAGGCGTAGCACCAGCTCCAGGAGCCGGTCGGAGGCGTCCCCGTCGCGACGGTCGTGCAGGTTCGCGAGCAGCTTCAGCAGGAACCGCATGAGCGTCTGGCGCGGGAGCCCGTGACGGGCGGTGTACTGCACCAGCCACGGGTGGCGCAGCGCGTGGGCGAACCGGTTGCCCAGCCGGTAGTAGCTGGCCAGCTCGGCGCGCACCGCCGCCGGATAGCCCTCGAGGGCCCGTTCCCGCGCGGGGCCCTCGGGACGGGCGAGGGCCTGCACGACGGCGGTCGCGGCCAGCGTCGCCGACTGCATCGCGTAGGCGATGCCCTCGCCGTTGAACGAGTTGACCATGCCGCCGGCGTCCCCGACGAGCAACAGGCCGTCCGCGTAGACCGGGGTTCGGTTGAACCCCATCGGCAGCGCGGCGCCGCCGATCTCACCGGCCGCGTTCTCCTCGGTGAAGCCCCAGTCGTCGGGCAGCGAGTCGCACCACGCGCGGAGCATGGTGCGGTAGTTCGACCCGTTCGCGTTGGACTGCGACAGGATCCCGAGCCCGACGTTGGCCGTCCCGTCACCCATCCCGAACACCCAGCCGTAGCCGGGCAGCAGGCGGTCCTCCTCGCCGGAGCGGTCCCACAGCTCGAGGTGGGTCTCCAGGAAGTCGTCCCGGCTGCGCGGGCTGGTGTAGTAGCGGCGGACGGCGACTCCGAGCGGGCGGTCGTCGCGCTTGCCGATGCCCCGGGACAGCGCGGTCCGGGCCCCGACCCCGTCGCACGCCACGACCAGCGGCGCGCGGTACGTCACCGGCTCGCGCTCCGGGCCGCGCCGCGCCTCGACGCCGGTGACGCGACCGCTCCGCTCGTCGGTCAGCGCGGCCGACACGGCGGTGCGCTCCTCGATGCGGGCGCCCGCCGTCCTCGCGTGGTCGGCCAGCATCTGGTCGAAGTCGCGGCGCTGCCGGACCAGCCCGTAGGGCGGGAAGCTCGTGAGCTCGGGCCACGGCAGCTCGACCGAGAGCCCGCCGCCGAGCACCCGCAGGCCCTTGTTGTGCAGCCAGCCGGCCTCGGGGCGGGTGTCGACCCCGAGGTCGATCAGCTGCTTCACGGCCCGCGGGGTCAGCCCGTCGCCGCAGACCTTCTCGCGGGGGAAGTCGGCCTTCTCGAGCACCAGCACGTCGAGCCCGGCGCGGGCGAGGTAGGTGGCCGCGGTGGAGCCCGCGGGACCGGCGCCGACGACGATGACGTCGGCGTCACCCCCGACGGTTCGCCGGGTGCGCTCGTGGTGGTGAGCGGACACCGTGGCTCCTTGTGAAATCGTTCACTAGCTCCGGGCGGGCACGAGTCTAGGCATGTTGCGTGCGACACGCCCGCTGGAATCACGGTTTGATCGAGGAAGATCAGGGACACGGTGCGGATCCGCTGATCAGCCCCATGATCACGAGCACGTCGCGCAGGTTGGCATGACCCCTCCGCGGCCCACCCCACCCCGCTGATCAGGAGCACATCCGGCACGTTCAGCGGCTGCGGCGGCTGCCTGACGTACCCCTCGTCGAGGGGCCGCCTCAGCGGACGGCAGTGTGCAGCGCGACGATCCCGCCCGTCAGGTCCCGCCAGCTCACCGCACCCCACCCGGCGCCGGCGATCCGGCGGGCGAGGGCCGCCTGATCGGGCCACGAGCGGATCGACTCGGCGAGGTAGACGTACGCGTCCGGGTTCGAGCTCACCGCGCGCGCCACCCGCGGCAGCGCCCGCATCAGGTAATCGGTGTACACGCGCCGGAACGGCGTCCACGTCGGGGTGGAGAACTCGCAGATCGCGAGCGTCCCGCCCGGCCGGGTCACCCGCGCGAACTCGGCCAGCGCGGCATCGGTGTCGACGACGTTGCGCAGGCCGAACGACATGACGACCGCGTCGACGGAAGCGTCCGCCAGCGGCAGGCGCATCGCGTCCGCGGCGAGGTAGGGCACCTCGCCCGCGTGCCGGGCGTGGCCGGTGCGCAGCATGCCGAGCGAGAAGTCGGCGGCGAGGCAGGTCGCCCCGGACCGCGCGAGCTCGACGGTGGAGACGCCGGTACCGGCCGCGATGTCCAGCACGACGTCGCCGGGCGCGAGGGCCAGCGCGTCGCGGGTCGCCCGGCGCCAGGAGCGGTCGCGTCCGAACGAGAGCACGGTGTTGGTGACGTCGTAGCGGGCCGCGACGCCGTCGAACATCCGCGCGACCGCGGAGGGGTCGCGGTCGAGCCCGGCGCGCGAGGGGGCGCCCGCCGTCACCGGGCGGCCCCGACCGGCTCGCGGCGCGGAGTCTCGACGGGAGCGGCGTCGTCGTCGACGGACTCGTCGGTGGGTGCGGCCTCGGGCGGCGTCGTGACCTCCGGGCCCTCCGGGACCTCGTCGTCCGCCCCGGATCGGCGGCGCCGGGAGAGGTACCAGGCGAGCGGGCCGAGCACGACCCACAGCCCGACGACGCCGAGCCCGGCCGGCACGAGCCCCTCGGTCCAGTTCCGGTCGGCGACCCGGACGAGCTCCGGCTTCGAGCGGTCGTACTCGACGAGCACGTAGTTGCCGGGCTCGAGACCCCGCGGGTAGAGCACGCCGTTCTCCGGCGTGAGGACCGCACCGTCGGACGCGGTGTACCGGATGTAGGTGTGCTGGGCGTCGGAGCCGTCGAGGACCTCACCCACGGCCACGCCGCGGTCGGCCATGATCGACGCGTCGTCGCGCGCGGCGCCGACCAGCACCAGCACGATGAGGGCGGTGAGCACCACCCCGACGCCCACGAGGATCTCGGGGACCCGGCGGCCGACCGGGGCCATCACCGTCCGCACGGCGTCGACGCCGATCCCGAGCCCGCGACGCGCGAGCTGGACACGCCCGGTCATCAGCTCGCGGAGGTCCGTCACGCCGTCCAGGGTAGTGAGGTCCGTCGGGCCGCCCCCTCCGACCGGGGCGCCGTGCGCCGGTCGGGTGACGCTACGGGGCGAACGGCGCGCGGTGTGCTAGTCCGCTCACCGGGACCTCACCGCCGGGCCGCGCACGCCGCGGGGACGGCACCGCCCGCCGCAGCTCAATCCGAGGAGTCCGTCCGGTCGGCGAGGTCGTCGCGCCGCAGCAGGTCCGGGCGCACCCCGCCGGAGCGGTACGCCAGCCGGCCGACGAGGTGGGCGGTCACCGGTGCGGTGATGAGCTGGAAGGCGCCGACCAGGAGCAGCATCCACACGTCGACGCTGGTCCGGAGCAGCAGCGCGGTGCCGATGACGACGAGCACCAGCCCGGCGGTCTGCGGCTTCGTGGCCGCGTGCATCCGCGAGAGGACGTCGGGCAGGCGCAGGAGCCCGATCGCGGCGGCGAGCGCGAGCAGCGCCCCGAGCACCACGAGCACGGCGCCGACGACGTCGAGGACGGACTCCAGCGCGCTCACCGGTCCTCACCGTCCCCGCGCCGCCCGACGAAGCGGGCCACCGTCGACGACCCGAGGAAGCCGACCAGGCTGACCGCGACGATCGCGGGCACCGTCGAGGAGTCCCGGGTCAGCGCGACGTGGGCCATCAGCGCGCACATGATCACCGCGACGATCGCGTCGAGCGACACCAGCCGGTCGAGCGCCGACGGGCCGCGCACGAAGCGCACCGTCACCAGCAGCAGGCTCAGCCCGAGCACGGCGAGCGCGACGGTGAGCAGGAAACCCGCGGTGCTCATCGTGGGCCCTCCTCGTCGGGGTCGTCGCGGGGATCGGTGCCCGCCCCGCTGCGTCCGGAGTGCTCCGGCTCGACGCGCACCCGGTGCACCCCGGCGGCCATCAGGTCGGTGACGAGCCGGGACACCTGCCGTCGGAAGCGCTCGACCCCGGCGTCGTCCTCGACGCCGAGCACGTGGGCCCAGAGGGTCCGCTCCGCCGCGGAGGCCTCGACGACGACGCTGCCCGGCACCAGCGAGAGGCACTCCACCAGCAGTGCCATGAGCAGCTCGGAGTCGTCCGGGACCTCGACGGCGACGATCGAGCTGCGGATCGGCGGCCCCGGACGCACCGACTGCCAGGCCACCTGGACGCTCGAGACGGCGAGGTCGCGGGCGACGTCGAGAACCACCCGCAGCAGCGCGAGCGGGCGTACCCGACCGCCGGAGGTCACCGCGGGGAGCGGGAACACCACCAGCACCCCGACCGCGACCACGAGCCCGCCGATCAGGTTCGCCCACGAGAACGTCCCCCAGAGCAGGATCCACACCAGGGTCAGCCACAGCACCCGCAGGACCTGGGGGCGCCGCACCGACCAGGCGCGGGCGGGGGCGCTCACCGGGTCACCCGGTGGTCGACGGTCTGGGCGAACACCGCCGAGATGTACGGCGTGCGGGCGACGAGGTCGGTGCCCGCCCGGTCGGTGAGGGTGTAGAGCGGGCCGGCGAGGACGGTGATCGCGAGCCCGGCCGCCACCAGGCCCGCCGTCGCGGCCGTCATCACCCGCGGCAGCGCGACCGGCAGCCGCCGCGACGTCAGCGCGGACGGCGCCCCGAGGAAGTCCCCGGAGTAGGCGGCCGACCCGGCGCCGCTCGCGCCCGGCCGCGGCCGACCGGAACCGATCAGCTGGGGGTACCGACCCTCGTCGTCGTCGGCGGGCTCCCCGGCCGGGAGCTGATCGACCGGGCGCCAGAACGCGAGCACCCACACCTTCGCCATCGCGTAGAGCGTGAGCAGGCTGGTGAGCACCGCGCCGCCGACGAGCAGCCAGGCCAGCACCGAACCGTCCTGCACGCCCGCCTCCACCAGGCCGAGCTTCCCGATGAACCCGGACAGCGGCGGGATGCCGCCGAGGTTGACCGCCGGGACGAAGTACAGGACGGCGAGCACCGGGGAGGCGGCCGCGAGCCCGGCCAGCCGGGTCATCGACGTCGATCCCCCGACCCGTTCGACGAGGCCGGCGACGCAGAACAGTGTCGCTTGCACGGTGATGTGGTGGACGACGTAGAAGATCGCCGCGCCCACGCCCGCCGGGGTCGCGAGCGCCACCCCGAAGATCATGTAGCCGATGTGGCTGACCAGGGTGAACGACAGGACCCGCTTGATGTCCTCCTGGGCGATCGCGCCGAGCGCGCCGATGACCATGGTCGCGAGCGCGGCGACCATGAGGATGTCGCGGGTGACGACGTCGTCGGGGAAGAGCAGCGTCTGCGTGCGGATGATCGAGTAGACGCCGACCTTGGTGAGCAGGCCGGCGAACACCGCGGTGACCGGGGCGGCCGCCGTCGGGTAGGAGTCGGGCAGCCACGCCGAGAGCGGGAACACCGCGGCCTTGATGCCGAACGCGGTGAGCAGCACCAGGTGGATCGCGAGCTGGACGCCCGGCGGGACCGTCGCCATCCGGGTCGAGATCTGCGCCAGGTTCAGCGTGCCGACCGCGGCGTAGACCAGCGCGATCCCGATGAGGAAGACCAGCGAGGACAGCACGTTGACGACGACGTAGGTCAGTCCCGCGCGCACCCGGGAGCGCGTCCCGCCCAGGGTGAGCAGCACGTAGCTCGCCATGAGCAGGACCTCGAAGCCGACGTAGAGGTTGAACAGGTCGCCGGAGAGGAACGCGTTCGCGACGCCCGCGGTGAGCACCAGGTAGGTCGGGTGGAAGATCGACACCGGGGTGCGGGAGTCGTCGTCGGAGGTGCCCTGGCCGATGGCGTAGAGCAGCACCAGCAGGGTCACCGTCATCGACGTGAGCAGCATGATCGTCGAGAGCTGGTCGGCGACCAGGGTGATCCCGAGCGGCGCGGGCCAGGACCCGAGGGTGACCACGCGGGGCCCGTCGGCCGCCCCGGCCACGAGGAACGCCGAGATCGCGACGACGGCGACCAGCACGCCCACCGAGACGACCCGCTGCAGGGTCGGCCGCCCGGCGAGCACCAGCGCGGCCCCGGCGCCGAGCAGCGGCAGCAGCACCGTCAGCGGCATGAGGCTCTCGACGAGCGTCGACGCCGGGTTCACGAGCCGCCCCCGGCAGCGGCCGACCGCGCGCGCTCGTCGTCGGTGTCCGAGGTGGCCTCGCACCCGGTGGTGTCGAGCTCGTCCTCGTCGACCTGCTCGCCGCTGGCCAGCCGGCGGCGCACCGAGCGGTCCTCGGTGTCCTCGGTGAGGTCGTCCTCGCGGTCGAGCGTCCAGGTCCGGTGGATGATCGAGAGCAGGAACGCGGCGACGCCGAGGGTGATGACGATCGCGGTGAGCACCAGCGCCTGGACCAGCGCGTCGCTCATCGCCGGCTCCGGGGCGCGCCCGACGAGCGCCGCCGCCCCGAACGGCCCGCCCGCCGAGATCACCAGCAGGTTGGTGGCGTTGCCGAGGACCAGCACGCCGAGGAGCACCCGGGTGAGGCTGCGGTCGAGCACGAGGTAGATCCCCGCTGTGTAGAGCAGGGCGATCACCACGAGCAGCAGCAGCGACGTACTCACGTCCGCACCCCCGGGCCGGGTTCCGACGGGATGACGGCGCTGTCTCCGAGCCGGTCCAGCTCGGCCCCGAGGCTGCGCAGGATGTCGAGCACGAGCCCGACGACGATGAGGTAGACGCCGATGTCGAAGACGAGCGAGGACACCAGCTTGACGTGGCCGAGCACCGGCAGGTCGAGCTGGAGCACCGCGGTCTGGAGCACCTCGCCGCCCAGCAGCAGTCCCCCGAACCCGGACAGGCCGGCGAGCAGCAGCCCGGCGCCGAGCAGCGTGCCGGCCTCCACCGGCGCGGCCTCGCCGAGCTCGTAGCGGCCGCCCGCGACGTAGCGCACCACCAGCGCCAGACCGGCCAGCAGCCCGCCCGCGAACCCCCCGCCCGGGGCGTTGTGCCCGGCGAACAGGAAGTACACCGAGAGCACCATGATCGTCGGGAAGACGAGGCGGGTGACGACCTCGAGCAGCAGCGTCCGCTCGGTCACCGCCGGCCCGGGGCGCAGCTGCCGGGCGAGCCGCTCGAGGGTCGGGCCGCGCAGCCACGACGACTCCCCGACGGGGCCCGGCGCGACCGGGGTGCGACGACGGGTCCCCCTCGCCGGGACGCGGGTGCGGCGGTCGAGGAACACGAGGCTCGCGACGCCGGTCGCGGCGGCCAGCAGCACGGAGAGCTCGCCGATGGTGTCCCAGGCGCGGATGTCGACCAGGGTCACGTTGACGACGTTCTGGCCCGCCCCGAAGTCGTAGGCCTGCGACGGGAAGGCCAGCGACACCGGCGGGACGGTGCGGGCGCCGAGCGCGACGGCCCCGAGCAGCGCGAGCAGCACCCCGATCGGCGCCGCGATCGCGAGGCGGGCGAGCCGGCGGCGCGGCGAGTGGTGCTCGGTGATGTCGGCGGGCAGGCGGCGCAGCACGAGGACGACCACGACCAGCGTCATCGTCTCCACGAGGGCCTGGGTCAGCGCGACGTCGGGCGCACCGCCCAGCGCGAAGATCACCGCGACCGCGTAGCCGAGCCCGCCGACGAGCAGGACCGCGGCGAGGCGCCGGCGGGCGAGCGCCGCGGCGGCGGTGGACGCGACGGCGAGCACGGCCGCCACGACCTGCGCCGGCGAGTCCGCCAGGCGGTCGATCCGGATCTCGCCGAGCGCGCCGGACGCCACCAGCGCCACGCCCGGCCCGGCCAGCAGCACCCCGAGGATCGTGCACACCACGACGGCCAGCGACCCGCGCTGCGTCTGGGCCGTGACCCGCAGCGAGCCCTTCTCCACGGCGTGGACCAGCGCGCGCCAGGTGACCTCGGAGCGGATCGCGGACAGCGGACGGAGCGCGGCGAGCCACCCGGCGGGCCGGGGCAGCGCGAGCCCGAGGCCGAGCACGATCGCGAGCACCGAGAGACCCAGCGCGATCGCGTTGCCGGGGACCAGGTCGAACACGAAGAGCGTCGGGTAGCTGACGGCGAGGGCGTCGGCGTAGCGGGTGAGCAGCGGGGCGAGCGACGGCGCCGCGAGGCCGGCCACGAGACAGGCGAGGCCGAGCACCGCGGGCGAGATCACGAACAACGGCCCCGGCCGGATCCACTGCGTCCCGGCGCGCTCGGTGAAGGCGCTGGTGAACGCTCCGGCGACGAACCGGGCGCTGTAGGCGACGGTGAGCACCGAGCCGACGACGACCACCGCCAGCAGCAGGTCCGCGTACGACCCGTACGCATCGTGGAGGAACGCCTCGAGCGCACCCTCCTTGGTGACGAACCCGAGCAGCGGTGGGATGCCCGCCATCGACGCGGCGGCGAGCGTGCCCGCCGTCGCGAGGACGGGGGCCCGGCGCCACAGCCCGGACAGCTCGCGGAGGTCCCGGGTGCCGGCGCTGCGGTCGATGACGCCGACGGTGAGGAACAGCGTCGACTTGAACAGCGCGTGTGCGACGACGAGGCCGAGGGCCGCCAGCGCCGCGTCCCGGGTCCCCGCCCCGGCCAGCAGGATCATGAACCCGAGCTGGGACACCGTGCCGTGCGCGAGCAGCAGCTTGAGGTCGGTCTGGCGGGCCGCGAGGACCCCGCCGAGCAGCATGGTGAGCGCTGCCAGCACCGCGATCATCGGCCGCCAGGCCCCGACGTCGGCGAATCCGGGCGCCAGCCGCAGGACGAGGTACACGCCCGCCTTGACCATCGCGGCGGCGTGCAGGAACGCGCTGACCGGGGTGGGCGCGGCCATCGCCGAGGGCAGCCAGAACTGGAACGGGACCAGCGCCGACTTCGACAGCGCCCCGACCAGGACGCACACCACGCCCGCCGTCACCGCGGCGCCGGAGAGCCCCGGACCCGCCGCGACGATGCCGGAGAGCCGGTACGTGCCGGCGGCCTCGGCGAGGATCACCAGGCCGACGAGCATGGTGAGCCCGCCCGCGGCGGTGACGATCAGGGCCTGCATCGCGGCGGCCCGGCTCGCGCGCTTGTGCGCGTCCTGCCCGACGAGCAGGAACGAGAAGATCGTCGTCAGCTCCCAGCAGACGTAGAGCACGACGACGTCGTCGGCCCACACCAGCGCGAGCATCGCGCCGGCGAAGGCCGTGAGGACCCCGGCGAAGCGGCCCAGCCCGCCGGACGAGGGGGTGAAGTAGCGGGCGCAGTAGAGGACGACGAGCGCGCCGACCCCGGTGACGAGCAGCGACAGGGTGGCCGAGAGCGCATCGAGCCGGAACGCGACGTCGACGCCGAGCGCGGGGATCCAGGTGAACCCCTCGGTCACCTCACCGCCGGCGACGACCGTGGGCAGGCGGGTCAGGATCCAGACGAAGGCGGCGGCCGGGACCAGCGCCAGCACGAGGAAGGCACGGCGGCCGAGGGCGCGGACGAGGCTGGGGGCGAGCAGGGCGGCCAGGGCGTGGACCCCGATCAGCACCAGCACGAACCGCCCCCGTTCCGCTCACACACCGTCGCCAACGATGCTACCGATCGGAGCAGGCCCGTCCTGTTCGTCGGGAACATCCGGTTCCTCGGCCGCGTCGTCGCCGCCGACGGCATCCAGGGCCACGCCGCGTTGCCGCTCGGCCAGCCCGCGCCGGTCGGCGCGGTCCACGGCGACCTCGACGACGCGCACCCCTGTCCGGCCCGTCGGGACGAGGGCGGCCGCGAGCGCGGCGGCGTCCGTCGGGGCGGCGTGCTCGACGTGGTGCGCCCCGCACAGCGCCGCGAGGTCGGTGCCGTGCGGGACGGCGAAGACGCGCTCGAAGGCCGCCGCGTGCTCCGGGGCGCCCTGCTCGAGGGTGGCGAACACGCTGCCCCCGTCGTCGTTGGCCACGACCACCACGAGCTCGGGGCGCGGCTCGCGCTCGCCGACGAGCAGTCCGCCGGAGTCGTGGAGGAACGTCAGGTCGCCGAGCAGCGCGTACGCGGGTCCGGCGTGGGCGAGCGCGGCGCCGGTCGCGTAGGACACCGCGCCGTCGATCCCGGACACGCCGCGCGCCGAGAGCACGGTGACGTCCGCGCGCGGGCGGGCGGCGAGCGCGACGTCGCGCACCGGGCTGGACGAGCCGACCACCAGCAGGGCCCCGGGCGGCAGCGCCGCGACGACCGCCGCAGCCAGCGCCGGGCCCGTCCCCTCGTCGGCCGCCGTCTCCAGGGCGTCGGCGACACGGTCGTCGGCGGCCCGCACCCGCTCGCCGTAGGCGGCGTCGACACCCCAGGCGGGCGGCGGGGGCAGCGCGCCGACGTGCGCGGCGGTCCCGGCGACGTCGGTCCAGCCCGGCCGGGCGGCGCCGTCGACGGTGCTCGCGGGCACCACCACGACCTCCACCCGGGGATCGGCGAGCAGCCGCGAGACCGGGCGGTGCAGCGTCGGGCGACCGAGGACGACGACCCGCGCCGGCAGCAGCTCCGGCGCGGACCCGGCCAGCGCGGCGTCGAGCAGCCGCGTCCCGGCCCGCAGCCCGCGTCCCCACAACGGCGAGGTCGGCTCGGCGATCACCGGGACCCCGGCCGGGATCCCGTCCGGGGCGGCGGCGCCGTGGCCGGCGACGACGAGCGTCGGGACCGCGGCGGCGAGGTCGAGCGTGCCGACGCGCGGGACGTGCGGGGCGACGCGGGTCCAGGGGCCGCCGTCGGGACGTCCGGCAGCCCACGACGGCAGGCCGGCGGCATCGTCGTCGTCGGGCACCAGCGGCTCGCGCAGCGGGACGTCGACCTGGACCGGCCCGGGGTCACCGGTGCTGGTGCCCGCGGCACGGTCGAGCGCGCGGCAGACCGCGGCGCGCCACCCGTCGGCGGTCCTGGCGCGCTCGTCCGCCAACGGCAGCACGACGCCGGCCCGGACCGCGCCGCCGAACAGGCCGACCTGGTCGACGGTCTGGTTGGCGCCGGTCCCGACCAGCTCCAGCGGTCGGTCGGCGCTCACCACAACGAGCGGCACGCCGGCGTGGGAGGCCTCGAGCACCGCCGGGTGCAGGTTGGCGACCGCGGTCCCGGAAGTGACGACGACGGGCACCGGCCGCCCCGACCGGGCCGCCAGGCCCACCGCGAGGAACCCGGCCGACCGCTCGTCGATGCGCACGTGCAGGCGCAGGCGCCCCTCGGCGTCGGCGGCGTGCAGCGCGAGCAGCAGCGGCGCGTTGCGCGAGCCCGGGCACGCCACGGCCTCGCGGACCCCGCCACGGATCCATTCGTCGACGACCACGCGAGCCTGCACCGACGACGGGTTCACGGCGGGCGAGCGTAATGAGCAGGACGTCTTCCGGCCGCGTGAACCGGCCATCGTCACGTCACGGAGCCGGTTCGGACGGCCCGCCACGATCGCCACGGTCGGACACCCACGGCGATCGGCGACGTACCAGCAGGCGCGCCGATCGAGGCCAGGACCACCAGGTCGAGTGACCCCCGTGTGGTTGGAGGGGCGCGTGGGGACGTATCGGAGGCCCGTCCGACGGGGTTGCCCCGGACATGCGCACCTGGTCCCGGCGCCGCCGCCCCGCGTCCACCCCGGTCGTGCTGTGGGTGCTCGCCGCGGCCGCCGTCCTGCTCCTCGCGACCGGGGTCGCCGCCACCGGAGCGTCCCCGGACGACCCCGGCGTCGTCACCCCCGGCACCGACGCCCAGCGCTGGGACCCGCAGCTCGCGGGCAGCGCGGTCCGCGTCCAGGTCGACGGCGGGGCCGCCCGGCTCGCGAGCCCGCGCGACGGCGAGCCACCGCAGCGGGCGGGCAGTCTGCGCGGCGCCCAGCGGCAGGGCTTCCTCGACCTCGGCACGCACACCTTCGCGCACCCCGTCGACCGCTTCGACGTGCCGGTGACGGCCGAGAGGCCGCCGGGCACGTCGATCATCGCGGAGGTGCGCGGCCGCGACGACGCCGGGCGCTGGACGGAGTGGGTGCCGTCCGCTCCGGGCGCACCCGCCGTCCTGCCGGCCCCGAGCCGGACCGTGGCCCTGCGGCTGACCCTCACCGCCCCGGGCACCGCCGCCGGGCCGACGGTGCGCTCGGCCTCGGTCCACGCCGACCGTCGCGTCGGCGCGCAGCGCGAGCTGACGCCGCGGGCGTCCTACAAGGTGTTCGCCACCCGGGAGGGCCTCACCGGCGGCACGACCTCCAACGGCCACGTGATCACCGAGAACGACCAGTTCGTCGCCCTGCCCTCCCGCGGCGCCCTCGACGCCGACGGCAAGGGCGACTACAGCGTGCGGATGTGCACCGACGCCGGGCGCTGCGCCATCGTCCCGGTCTGGGACGTCGGGCCGTGGAACACCGACGACGACTACTGGAACCCCGCCCCGCCGCGCACCACCTACACCGATCTGCCCCAGGGCATGCCGCAGGCCCAGGCCGCCTTCCAGAACAAGTACAACGACGGCGACGACGGGCTCGGGCGCACGGTGAAGAACCCGGCGGGCATCGACGTGGCGGACGGCACGTTCCACGCCCTCGGACTCGGCGACAACTCGTTCGTCACCGTCGACTACCTCTGGACCGGCCGGGCGGGCGAGTCCCCCACCGACGTGCACCTGGCCACCGCCGACAGCCCGGACAACCCGGTGACCATCCGCTCCACGCCCGCGAACGGCGGTGACGACAAGGGCCTGGTCGGCAACGACGCCCAGGTCGACGTGCAGTGCCACGTCGCGGGCGACTCGGTGACCGGTAGCCACGGCACCAGCACCGACTGGCTGCGCATCGACACCGACAAGTACGTCCCGGCCGCCTGGATGGTGCCGACCAACCAGGCACCCGACTGCTGAGCGGCGCGCTGGCTAGTCTCCCTGCACATGGCCACCGTGGCGGAATGGGTCGAGGGCGCGCGGCCCCGCACGCTCCCCAACGCGATCGCCCCCGTCGTCGCCGGCACCGGCGCGGCCGCCAGCGGGGACGCCGTGAGCCCCGTGGCGGCCGTCCTCGCGCTGCTCGTCGCGGTCGGGATGGTCGTCGGCGTCAACTTCGCCAACGACTACTCCGACGGCGTCCGCGGCACCGACGACGAACGGGTCGGCCCGATGCGCCTCGTCGGATCCCGCGCGGCGACCCCGGGCGCGGTGCGGAAGGCGGCCTTCGTCTCGCTCGGGATCGGGGCGCTGGCCGGGATCGCGCTGCTCGCGGTGAGCGGCGCCTGGTGGCTGCTGCTGGTGGGCCTGATCTGCCTGGCCGGCGCGTGGTTCTACACCGGCGGGTCGAGCCCCTACGGCTACCGCGGCATGGGCGAGATCGCGGTGTTCCTGTTCTTCGGCCCGGTCGCGGTGCTCGGCACCGAGTACACCCAGTCCGGCCGGGTGAGCGGGCTCGGGATCGGGACGTCGATCGGGATCGGGCTGCTCTCCTGCGCCGTGCTCGTCGCCAACAACCTGCGCGACGTCCCCTCGGACGCCCTCGTCGGTAAACGGACCTTGGCCGTCCTGCTCGGCGAGCGCGACACCCGGGTGCTCTACGCGGCCCTCGTCGTCATCCCGCTGGGCATGAGCCTGGTGCTGAGCCTCCGCGCCCCGTGGGCGTTGCTGGGGCTGCTCGCACTGGTGGTGCTGATCCCCGCGCTGCGCCGGGTCCTCGGTGGGGCGCGGGGGACGTCGCTGATCCCGGTGCTGCGCGACACCGGGGTGGCGCTGCTCGTCTGGGCCGTCGGTACGGCGATCGGTCTGGCCCTGGTGGTGGGCTAGCCGGTCAGTCCTCCGGCGCCGGCCGGTCCGCCGGCGGCGGGGCGTCGCCGCGCAGCTCGGCTCGCAGCCGCTCCTTCTGCGCGCGGCGGGTGGCGGTGGCGGCCGCGAGCTCCCGGTTGAGCCGGGTGCGCAGCGGCCGGAAGAGCACCAGCGAGAGCGGCAGGGCCACCACCAGCGCGATGAGGAGCGCGATCAGCAGCGGCAGTCCGACGAGCATCAGGACACCGGCGATGACCGCGACGAGCACCACGCGCGCGGCGACGTAGACGGTGATGGCGAGCGCGAGCGAGCGGCCGTTCCCGGGCTCGGGCGCGGGCGGCGGCGCGTCGGGTCCGGGCGACCGCGCGTCAGCTCCGGGCGACCGCGCGTCCGCTCCGGCCGATGACGCGGTGGCTTCGGACGACGGCGCTCCGGAGCCGGTCGACGGGGATCCAGCGGGTTCCACGGAGCCCAGGGTAGGCGCCCGGTCACGAGCCCCGACACGACCCGATCGTCCGATTCCTGCCTTTATGAACCTTTTACCTCCGCACTAGCGTTCGAGTACGTGAGGGGTCCGGTGTCACGATTCGACCCAGAACGTCTGCTCCGCCCCGCGTCGCGGCCTCACCGACCACGCGCCCGGCGACAGAGTCCCTCGTAGTCGGGCCATCGGGCCCGAGGAGGTGCCGCATGACCGTCGCACCCGAAGCGACCGAGCGTCTCATGACCCCCGGTGAAGTCGCCGCAATGTTCCGCGTCGACCCGAAGACCGTCACCCGCTGGGCGGCAGCCGGCCGCATCGGCTCGATCCGTACGCCGGGCGGGCACCGCCGCTTCCGCGAGTCCGAGGTGCGCACCCTGCTCGACGGTCTCACCAGCGAGGCTCACGACTAGCGCTCATCACGACGAGGACCCGGCCGCGGCACCCGCGGCCGGGTCCTTTTCGTCGTTTCGGTCCGTTCGCCGTCACGGGCCGTCCACCCGGCGGACCTCGGTCGATCGATCCCCGGACACCTCCTTCGCCGGGTAGCGTGGGCCGGGCGAGCGATCGGCCGCCCCCATGGGCGTCCGGAGGAGGTGCGTGCCGTGCTGCTTTTCGTCGTCGCAGTGATGGTTCTGGTGGCGGTCGGAGTGCTGCTCTGGAAGGCCGTGTCCGCTCAGGCCCTCACCACGGGCTCGAGCACCTCCGAGGACGAGGCGCCGACCGGTCCCACGCGCACCCCCGGCGCCGGTCGCCCCCGCCGGACGCGCCCGATCGCCCCGGACGACGACCCGGAGTTCCTCCGCAGCCTCGACGAGCAGGTCAAGCGCGGACGGATCGACGGCCAGGACCCGTCGTCCGGCACCTGAGTCTCACGCTCCGCTTCTGACGCCTCCCTCGGACTACTCCATCGGAGTGGTTCGCTCTTGCTCTGGCCAGGCCTGACCGGCGATCGTTTCACTCATCGTGATGACCATTCGGTCGTCCTCGTGCGAAACGGACGACCGCCGTGACTCCCACCTGGGGCATCTCCGGCCCGCTGTTCCTGCTGGTCTGGATCCCGCTCGCGATCGTCACGCTGCTGCTTCCGCGCCTGGTCCTGGTCGCGGCGCGACGGGGTCCGACCGCGCCACCGGACCGGACGCTGAGCCCCGAGCAGCTCGGTGCCCTGGCCGGCGGCCCCGACCGGGCGGTCGCGGCGAGCGTCGCGGGACTCGTCGAGAACGGTCGGCTGCGGGTCGACGACGAGCGCCGGTTGTGCGCCGTCGTCGCCGACGGTCGCCCCGCCCCCGAGGACGACCCGGCGCTGTCCGACCTCGACGTCGCGGTCCTGCACAGTGCCGAGTCCCCGACCTCGGGCCGGCAGGTCCTCGGCGCGATCGACCCCTGGTTCCGGGCACGGGATCTCGATGAGCAGCTCGTCGCGCGCGGGCTGCTCCGCGATCCGGCACAGATGCGCTCCCGCGCCCGCCGGGCGTGGATTCCGTTCGGGCTCGTCGTCGTCCTCGCCCTCGCCCGGCTCGCCGCCGGCCTCGGGCACGGAGCGTCCATCGGGTTCCTCGGGACCGTCCTGGTGATCGCCGTGATCCTGGCGCTGTGGGCCCGGCCGAAGTCCCATCGCGTGGTCACCCCGGCGGGCCGGGCGACGCTCGCCGCCGCGCGCGAGTCCGCGGGCCGGCCGGTGTCGGCCGCAGCCGGTCACCGGACCGCGCTCGTCGTCGGGGCCGGGGTCCTCGTCGCCCTCGGTGGGCTCGCCGCGTTCCCGGACCCGGCGACGGCGGCGCTCCTGGTCCCACCGGCCTTCTCCGGCGGCGGTTCCGACGGTGGGTTCGACGGCGGGTCGTCCTGCGGCTCGTCGTGCGGTTCCTCCTGCGGCGGCGGCTCGTCCTGCGGCGGGGGCGGAGGGTGCGGCGGATGACCGCGGGCCCGGACGGCGTCGGGATCGGCTGGCGTCCCGGCATCGACCGCACCGTCGAGCGCCTGGTCGCCTCCGAGGCGGCGTCGTTCGTCGAGGTCGTCGCCGAGGACGTCCACCCGGCGTCGCCACCCGCCTCGCTGGGGCGGCTGCGGGCGGCAGGGGTCACCGTCGTGCCGCACGCGGTCTCGCTGTCGCTCGGCGGCGCGGAGCCGCTGCGCACCGACCGCGTAGACCATCTGGCGGCGGTCGCGACGGCGCTCGACGCCCCGCTGGTGAGCGACCACGTGTGCTTCGTGCGCGCGGGGGGCCTGGAGTCCGGGCACCTGCTGCCGGTGCCACGCACCCGGGACGCCCTCGACGTGCTGGTGGCCAACGTCACCGAGGCGGCCACGCGGCTGCCGGTGCCGCTCGCGCTGGAGAACATCGCGGCTCTGCTCGACTGGCCGGACGCCGAGATGGGCGAGGGCGCGTTCCTGGCCGAGCTGTGTGAGCGCACCGGGGTCCGGCTCGTGCTCGACGTCGCCAACCTGCACGCCTGCGCGGTGAACCTCGGCCGGGACCCGGCCCGCGTGCTCGACGACCTGCCGCTGGAACGGGTGGCCTACGTCCACGCCGCGGGCGGGATCACCTCGCCCGACGGGCTCTACCACGACACCCACGCCCACCCGCTCACCGAACCGGTCCTCGAGCTGCTCGCCGACCTGGTGGGGCGGGCCGCGTCGTGCGGGACGCGGCCCGCGGTGATGCTCGAGCGCGACGACCGCTTCCCGTCGGACGCGGACCTGGCCGCCGAGCTCGGGCTGTTGCGGCGGGCGCACGGGCGGGTCGGGGCCGTGGGATGAGCACCGTCGACGCGCGGGCCGACCTGGCGGCGCGGCAGGCGGCGCTGCTGGCGGCGCTCGTCGGGGCCGGGCCGGTGCCCGACGGGTTCGACGCCGGCCAGGTGCGCGCGGAGGCCGGGGCGTTGCGGGCCAAGCGGGTCCGCGTGCTCGTCCGGATCGTGGCGGCGATGCTCGACGACGCGCGCGAACCGGTCCCCGCCGACCTGTCCGCGCGCCTGCGGGACTGGGTCATCGAGCACCCCCGCCGCACGGGCACCGGCTTCCACGACGACGCCCGGGCGTTCCTCGCGACCCGCCGTCGTCGGCGTCGGTGGCGCCGGTCGGCCTGACGGGTGCGGCTCCGTTGTCAGCGATGCGGCGTTGCTGACGTCGAGCGTCAGCGATGCCGCATCGCTGACATCGGCACGGGGGCGGTCAGCGCGGACCGATGCGGACGCGGGACCCGGCCCGCGGGAAGTCGTCGGCCACGACCGCGGCCAGCTCGAGCATCGCGGTCCGCGTCCGGGGCGCGAGCTTCTCCAGTTCGATCTCCGCGCCCTCGTCGAGGTGCGGGTCGAACGGCAGCCGGGCCACGGTGCGGCAGCGCGCCGCGAAGTGCTCCGCGACCCGGTCGAGATCGACGCCGCCCGAGGAGCGCCGCACGTAGTTGATCACGGCGGTCGAGCGGGCCACGAGGTCGCCGTAGCCGTGCGCGTCCAGCCAGTCGAGGGTCGCCGAGGCGCTGCGCGCACCGTCGATGGAGGACGAGGACACGACGACGAGCGAGTCCGCGACATCGAGTACCCCGCGCATGGCCGAGTGCATGAGTCCGGTCCCGCAGTCGGTGAGCACGATGTTGTAGAAGTGCTCGAGCAGGTCCACCGCGCGCCGGTAGTCGAGCTCGCTGAACGCCTCCGAGACCGCCGGGTCCTGCTCGCTCGCGAGGACCTCGAGCCGCGACGGGCCCTGCGAGGTGTACGCCCGCACGTCGGAGTACCGCCGGACCAGCGCGGCGTCGCGCAGCAGGTGGCGCACCGTCGCCGTCGTCTCCACCGGCACCTTCTCGGCGAGGGTGCCCCGGTCGGGGTTGGCGTCGACGGCGACGACCCGGTCCCCGCGCAGCGACGCGAACGTCGCGCCGAGGGCCGCCGTCGTCGTGGTCTTCCCGACGCCGCCCTTCAGGCTCAGCATCGCGATCTTGTAGCAGCCCTGCAGCGGCTGGTTGACCCGCGCGACGAGCGCCCGGCGCGCGGTGTCGGCCTCGCTCTCGCCGGGGTTCACGACGCCGCCGCTCGCGACGTAGACCGCCCGCCGCCAGCCCGTGCGCGGCACCGGCCTGGCGGGGCGCAGCAGTTGCGCGGACGAGAGGTCGGACATCGCAGGCGGGCCGAACGACGGCGCGACGGTCGCGATCTCCGACGACGGCGGGTGCGGGTCGGCACCCTCGTCGGGGCGGGTCTCCCCGGCGCGCGGCTCGGCGGCCGGGAAGGGGGCCGGGAAGGGGGCCGACGCCGGCTGGGAGGAGTGGCCCTGGGCTGCTGCCGGCTGGGGGCCCGCCGGCTGGGACGTCGCCGGCTGGGGGCCCGCCGGTTGGGACGTCGCCGGCTGGGGGCCCGCCGGCTGGGACGAGCCGGGTGGTGCGGCCGGACCGTGGGAGGACAGGGACCGTGCCGACGACGGCAGCCGCGTCGAGGACGTGGTGCTCCGTCCGTCGGAGGAGGCCGGCCGGCGGACGTCGCCCCGCGCCGCGCCGGCGGTGTCGACCTGCCGGGTCGTCTCGGCGGCGAGGTCCTCCTCCGACGCGGAACCGCCGCTCGGCTCCGTGCCCGCGGCCGAGGCGGCACCGTTCGCCTGCGTCGGGCCGGCACTTGTCGGGCCCGCACTCGTCGCGCCCGCAGGCGTCGGATCGATGCCCGGCCCCGACGACATCGCGGAGCCCGCACCCGTCGTCGTCGCCTGCTCCGTGCCCGTGGTGGGGTGCTCCGGCGTCGGGGTCGACCCGTTCGCCGTCCCGCCCTCACCCGGGCCCGACTCGTCCTCGCGGCCATCCATCGTCGGCGCGTTCCCCTCCGTCGTCACCGGCGCCTGGTCGGCCCGCGGCCTCGGGGGCGCCGACCGGCCGCACGACCGTATCCGCCCGGGACGAACAGGACGAGCCGATCGGCCGATCTACTCCGGATCTCGGTCCGGACACGCCGCCCGACCGATGATCACCGGGCCTGTGTTGCAGCCGTGGAGATCCACGACAGCCACCCGGGCCCGTTGATCACGAGCTGGGCCACCACGAGATCACCGGGCACCTGGCGGGCCGGCGGATCTCCGATCAGCCCCGCACGTGCCCGATGATCACCAGCGACCGGACCCGCCGAGGCCGAGCGAGGCGCTCAGCGGGCCCCGCCCATGATCACCGGGACTTCACAGCGCCAGTGGATCTCCGGCGACGACCACATGGTCCCGGTGACCATGAACTGGGCGACCGGCTCAGCCCACCCCGGCGTACGAGTGCAGGCCGGTGACGACGAGGTTGACGAAGAACAGGTTGAACGACATCACCGCGAAGCCGACGACGTTCACCGCCGCCGCCTTGCGACCGCGCCACCCCGCCGTCGAGCGCGCGTGCAGGTAGCCCGCGTAGACGACCCACGCGATGAACGCCGTCGTCTCCTTCGGGTCCCAGCCCCAGTACCGACCCCATGCCGCCTCGGCCCAGATGGCGCCGGCGATGACGGCGAACGTCCAGATCGGGAAGGCGACGGCGGTGGCGCGGTAGGCGACGCGGTCGAGCACCGCGGCGCCGGGCAGCTTGGCGGTCCAGGCCATGCGGCCGTTCGAGTCGTGGACGCTGCGCAACAGGTAGAGCACGCTGGCCACGCCGGCGAAGAGCAGGATCCCGGAGGAGATCACCGCGGCCGTCACGTGGATGGCGAGCCAGTACGAGTGCAGCGCCGGCACGACCGGTGCCGTCTGCGTGTAGAGCACCGTGCCGCCGAGCATCATCAGCACGATCACCGGCAGGAGCACGAACACGCCGAGTCGACGCAGCTCCGGGCGCCGGAAGAGCACGACCAGCCAGGCGAGCACCCCGACGAGCGTCACCGCCGCGACGAACTCGTACATGTTGCCCCACGGCGGGCGGTCGGCGGCCACGCCCCGCACCACGAGCATCGCGATGTGCAGGCCCAGGCCCAGCACCGTCAGCGAGACGCCCATCCGCCCGAACCGCTCCGACGCGGGCCGCGGCGGGCGGCCGTCGCGCGTCCGGGGGCCGGCCGGGGCGGGGTCGTCGCCGGCGGCGTCGTCACCGGCAGCGGGGTCGTCCGGCACCACCGTGGTCGTGCCGGGCTCGTCGCCACCACCGGCGCCCACGGCCGCCGGCACCGCGGCGGGTACTGCCTCCGCCGACGCGACCCGGCGCAGCATGCCGTGCTCCACGGCGTGCAGGAGCATCGCGAGAATGTAGACCGCGAGCGCCGAGTAGAACAGCACGTCGCCGAAGTCGCCCAGCGGGGCGTCGACGTTCATCCGCTACCTCCGTGGTCGCCCGGGCCGGCCTCGTCGGGGTCGGTCCGGGGTGGGGTCTCGTGCCTGCTGGTGGGCCGGTCGGGCAGCAGGTCCGTCCGGAGCCGGTCGAACTCCTCGCCGTACCCGGCCTGGTCGGTGCGGGCGAGGCCACCGAGCTCCACGCTCGACCCCGCCGCCACCGTACGACCGTCTGTCGTAGACCGCGCGCCCGGGGCCGTCGGTGTGGCCCGCACCCAGAACCGGCGCCGCTTGACCGTCAGGGACAACGTGATGCCCACGAGCAGCGCGATCGCCGCGACGAGGACCGCGTCCTGCGCCGGATCGTGCGAGACCTGCAGCCTCACCCACTGCTTGACGGCGTCGAACCGGATCGTCGTCCCGTCGTCGAGGGTGAGCGACTGACCCGGGACCAGGTTCTGGCGGTCCACCCGCACGAGCCGGCCCTGGTCGACCATCGACTGGTCGATCCCGAAGATCGACTGCCCCTTCCCGGAGTCCAGCCCCAGGTCGCCGCGGTAGACGTCGGCGGCCACCTCCGGAGCGGTCAGCGCGGGGTAGGTGGAGGTCACCACGCCCCCGCCGCTGGAGGTCGGCGCGAAGAGGCCGGTGATGGCGAGCTGGGTACGACGACGGGTGGCGTCGTCGGTGACTCCGGGCCGGTCGAACTTCGTGGCGCCCTGGGAGAGGAACGTCGACGGGTTGACGGGCTCCCACTGGATGGCCTGCGTGCGCTGCTGGCCGTCGGGGAAGGTCACGGTGAACTGCGGCGCGTAGCCGTGGTCGATCAGGTACACCCGCTCACCGTCGAAGCGCAGCGGATCGTTGACCTGGATGGTCGCCGGAGTCGGCGCGGCCCCGTCCGCGATCTGCGCCGCGTCGGAGTACCGGACGTCGGCCCGGTAGGATTCGGGGGCTCCGTCGGGCCGGTACTGCGCGTCGAAGCGGTCGACGTCGAGGCAGAACGGGTCGAGGTTCGTGCCGTCCACCTGCAGGCCGGGCCGGAACGTGTCGTAGGAGAGGATCCCGGAGTTGCAGAACTCCGAGCCGTCGGCCATGACGATGACGTCGCCCTCATAGCCGAAGAGCTTCCCGACCGCGATCCCGATGAGCAGCGCCAGCAGGCTCATGTGGAAGACGAGGTTGCCGACCTCGCGCAGCGCGCCCCGCTCCGCCGAGACCGTCCGCACCCCGTCGGGCTCCTCGCGGACGTCGAGCTTCCAGCCCCGGAGCCGACGGCGGGTGTCGGCGACGACGTCGTCGGGCGAACGCGGATCCGTGCCCGCGGCGTGGTGCGGCAGCCGCGAGAGGTTGCGCGGGACGGCGACGGTGCGGGCCCGCAGGCCCTGGATCTGCTCCCAGGTGCGCGGGACGAGGCAGCCGACCAGCGAGATGAACAGCAGCAGGTAGACCGCCGAGAACCACGGCGTCGAGAAGAGGTTGAAGATGCCGATCTTGTCGAGGAGCGGCGCGAGCGTGGGGTGGGCGGTGAAGTAGTCCTGCACCGCCTGCGGGCTCGGGCCGCGCTGCGGCAGGAACGCCCCGGGCAGCGCGGCGAGCGCGAGCAGGAACAGCAGGATCAGCGCCGTGCGCATGCTCGTCAGCCCGCGCCAGGTGTTGCGAGCGAGGGCGAGCAGGTCGCGCCACCAGCGACGGCCGGCGGGCGGCTCGGGGGACTCGTCGGGCGGCGACTTCAGTGTCTGTGTCATCAGCGGCTACAGCGGGGTCGAGAAGCCCGCGACGGGCTCCCGGAGCAGGGTCACGATCTCGGCCCACAGGCCGGTGGCCAGCGCGAGGCCGACGACGACGAGCAGCACGCCACCGGCGATCTGGATGCCGCGGACGTGGGTGCGCAGCCACGCCTGGGCCCGCACCGCCCGGCCGGCGCCGAGCGCGATCAGCACGAACGGCAGGCCCAGCCCGGCGCAGTAGGCGAGCACCAGCAGCCCGCCGCGCCACGCCCCGGTGCCCGCGCCGGTCCCGGAGGCCAGCGCGATGACGCCGGTGAGGGTCGGGCCGAGGCACGGGGTCCAGCCGAGGCCGAACGTGGCGCCGAGCAGCGGAGCCCCGGCGATCCCCATCCGCGGCACCCAGTGCGGGCGGGTGTCGCGCTGCAGGGCGGGCACCAGGCCCAGGAACACCAGGCCCATCGCGACGGTGACGACGCCCCCGAGACGCTGCAGCAGCGACTCGTTCTCGATCAGCGCGTCGGCCGCCCACACGATCGCGCCGAGCCCGAGCACGAAGACCACCGTGAAGCCGAGCACGAACAGCGCCGCCGCCCCGGCGAGCCGCAGCCGGCCGCGGGGTGCCCGCGGCGGGAGCGTGGCGGTGGCGAGCCCGGTCCCCGTGGTCGGCTCGGCGGGAGTGTTCGCGGTGACAGCGGCGCGGCGCTCGGCCCGCTGGGCGGCGGCCTCCTCGGCGGTGACCGCGGGAGCAGTGGCCCCGACGAGCCCGGCGAGGTAGGCGAGGTAGCCCGGGACGAGCGGCACGACGCACGGCGACGCGAAGCTCACGAGGCCCGCGGCGAGGGAGAGCACGAGCGCCAGCAGCACGGGACCCGAGGTCACCGTCTGGGTCAGGTCCATGCGGACTCGCAGTACCGGGCGTTCATGTCGCGCCCCAGGGTAGGGCGGGGGCGTCCTGGCCGCGTGAGGGCGGGGGACTTCGTCCTACGGGATGTCGTAGGTCACGCCCGCGGCCCGCCGTTCCGAGCGGGTCAGGCCGGCGCGGGAGCCGGCTCCGCCGCGATCCGGTCGACCACGGGCTGCAGATCGCTCGCCAGCACCGAGGTGAGGAACACCGCCGCCACCCGGTGCTGCCGGTCGAGCACGATCGTCGACGGCACCGCGTTGCGCGGGTAGCCGGAGAGCACGAGCAGCGACCGGCCCGGCGGGTCGAAGATCGACGGGTAGGTGATCGCCCGGCTGCGGACGAAGTCGGAGGCGGCGTCGCGGTCGTCGCGCACGTCGACCCCGAGGAACTGCACCCCACGCGGCGCGGCCTCGGTCGCGACCTGCTCGAGACCGGGCGCCTCGCCGCGGCACGGCCCGCACCACGAGCCCCAGATGTTCACCACGACGACCTTGCCCTTGAAGTCCGCGCTCGATACCTGCTGGCCCGCCTGGAGCAGCGAGTCCCCGGACACCGGGGCGAGCGGACGACGCTGCGCCTCCGGATAGGTGATCTGGGTCTGCCCGCCGGGCGCGACGAACGTGAACCCGCCGCCGTCCGACGACCCCGACGAGCACCCCGCCAGCAGCGCCAGCCCGACGACGGCGAGCACCGCGGCCAGCTGCAGCGCCACGGGTCGAGCTGTGCCGCGCCTCGTTCCCCGCCGCCTCATGCGCCGGTCGCCGAGGGGTCGGAGGTGCCCGACGGCTCGGTGTAGCCGATGTCGACCAGCGACTCGTCGTCGAACACCAGCGTGGTCACCGAGCCGAGCGCGCACTGGCGCTGCGTCGGGTTGTGCCAGAGCCGCTGCCCGGCGAGGAAGCGGCGCAGCGTCCAGATCGGCAGCTGGTGCGACACGCACACCGCCTCGTGGCCCGCGGCGGCCGCCCGCGCCCGGTGCGCCGCGCCGAGCATGCGGTGCGCGATCTCCAGGTACGGCTCGCCCCACGACGGGCGGAACGGGTTACGCAGGAGCGGCCAGAACTCGGGACGGCGCAGCGCACCGTCGCCGACGCCGACGTGCTCGCCCTCGAAGGCGTTGGCCGCCTCGATGAGCCGGTCGTCGGTGACGGGCTCGACGCCGAGCTTCTCCGCGATCGGCACCGCGGTCTCCTGCGCCCGCTGCATCGGCGAGACGAGCAGTGCCGTGACGTCGTTGGACGCGAGGTGCTCGGCGACCCGACGGGCCTGCTCCCGGCCCGTCTCGGAGAGCCCGTAGCCGGGGAGGCGCCCGTAGAGGATCTTCTCCGGGTTGTGGACCTCGCCGTGCCGGACGAGGTGGACCACCGTCCGCACGGGTTCGATGCCGCCGCCCGTCACTGCTCCTCCGGCGGGGTCGCGGCGGCCGCCGCCGCGGCGGCGTGCGGCAGCGCGTCGGCGATGACGCCGAACGCGTCCTCGTCGAGGGCGGCGGAGACGAAGCACGACTCGAACACGCTCGGCGGGAAGTACACGCCCCGGTCGAGCAACGCGTGGAAGAACGGCGGGAACCGCCAGGTCTCGGCGTCGCGCATGTCGTCGTAGTCCCGGCCGGCTCCGACGGCGAACCGGATCGAGACGAGCGAGCCGGCCCGCTGGATCGTGTGCTCGACCCCGGCCTGCGTCAGCGCCGAGGAGATCAGGCCGTGCAGCCGGTCGGCCGCCGCATCGAGGGCGGTGTAGACGTCGTCGGTCGCGTGCTGCAGCGTCGTCAGGCCCGCCGCGACCGCGACCGGGTTCCCGGCGAGCGTCCCTGCCTGGTAGACGGGTCCGGCCGGCGCGAGGTGGGCCATGACGTCCGCGCGGCCGCCGAACGCCGCCGCGGGCAGCCCGCCGGACATCACCTTGCCGAAGCAGTACAGGTCGCCGGCCACGCCCTCGAGGCCGTACCAGCCGGCGGGCGAGACGCGGAAGCCGGTCATCACCTCGTCGACGACCAGCAGCGCGCCGTGTGCGGCGCACAGCCGCTTGAGCCCGGCGTTGAACCCGTCGTCGGGAGCGACCGCGCCCATGTTCCCGGCGGCGGCCTCGGTGATCACGCAGGCGATCTCGGTGCCGCGCTCGGCGAAGACGGCGGCGACGGCGTCCAGGTCGTTGTAGGGCAGCACGACGGTGTCGGTGGCCTGCGCACCGGTGACACCGGGGCTCGACGGCAGCCCGAAGGTCGCGACGCCGCTGCCCGCCTCGGCGAGCAGCGAGTCGACGTGACCGTGGTAGCAGCCGGCGAACTTCACGACGACGCTGCGGCCGGTGAAGCCGCGCGCCAGCCGGATGGCGCTCATCGTCGCCTCGGTGCCCGAATTGACGAGCCGGACCTGCTCGACCGGCTCGACCCGCCGGACGATCTCCTCGGCCAGCGCGACCTCGCCCTCGGCCGGGGTCCCGAAGCTCAGCCCGTGGGTCGCCGCCTCGCGGACCGCCTCGACGACGGCGGGATGCGCGTGCCCGAGGATCATCGGTCCCCAGGAGCTGACGAGGTCGACGTAGCGGTTGCCGTCGGCGTCGGTCAGCCACGCGCCCTGCGCCGAGGACATGAACCGCGGCGTCCCGCCGACCGAGCGGAAGGCGCGCACCGGGGAGTTGACGCCGCCGGGGACGACCGCCTCGGCGCGCGCGAAGAGCTCAGCCGAGCGGGCGACCGGCCCGGCTGCCGTTGTGGGAGCGCTGCTCACGTCCCCATCCTCCCAGGCCGACCGGTGTGACCGTCGTCCGCCGGGGGTCCGACGGTGTGGCGTTCCGTGGTGATCGCAGGACCACTCGGGCGTGCGAGGCCCGCCGTTCGGCCGAGCGGGTGACGCGTGTAACACACATGTATCGCTCAGCGCTTCCACCACCGTCACACATCGACGCGGGGGAGACATCATGGCGCGCAGCGTCCGTCCGGCAGACCACGACACCGACCGAAAGGTCCTCGTGACTGCAACGTCCGATGCAGCGGCGGCCCGGCGCTCCGGCCGGTGGGCGCGCATCGGCATCTGCATCGCCGGGCTCGGCCTGCTCACCGGCGTCGCCGCGTGCACCCCGACGACGGAGGTCCCGACCTCGTCGAGCAGTTCCGTCCCCGTCGTGGCCCCGACGACCACCACCACGCCGTACGGCTCGTCGACCTACGGTTCGTCCACCTACGGCTCGTCCAGCTCCGGGTCCTCCACGTACGGGTCCTCGACCTACAGCTCGTCGGGGTCCTACGACTCGAGCTCGTCGTCGGGATCGTCCTCGTCCAGCTCGTCGTCGGGCGACTCCTCGAGCTCGTCGGGCGCCTCCGGCAGCCCCTACGCCGGGACCTACACCAACTCGGACGGCCAGCAGGTCGAGCGCCCCGACGCGAACAGCTCGGGCGCGACCGCGCGCTGCAAGGACGGCACCGACAGTCACTCGAAGCACAAGTCCGGGACGTGCTCCGGCCACGGCGGCGTCTCGGAGTGGCTCTGACACCGGAAGTCTGGTGGCGCAACCGAGTCACGCTGACTCGGTTGCACCACCGAGTTCAGGGTCGGCGACGGGGCACGACGGCCCAGCGACCTAGGAGGCCCGCTCCGACCGCGCCGAGCGCCACCGCGCGACCGCGTCGATCCCGCACACCAGCGCCGCGGTGACCAGCGCGACGCCCCCGCTCACCCAGCCGCCCCGCACCTGGGTCAGCGGCACCGGGGCCACGAGCAGCCCGCCCGTGGACGGTGAGGTGTCGACCCCGTGCAGCAGGCAGACCACCCCGCCGGCGAGGAGCAGCACGGCGATCACCGCGGTCACCACCGCGCGCCGGCTCACGCGCCCTCCACCGGCGCCGCGGTGCGTTCCGCGAGCACCCGGGAGAGCGCCGCGTGCAGCCCGTCGGCGTCCCGCGCCCAGGCCGCCCGGCGGCTCCCGTCGTCCAGGGTCACGACGACGACGCCGAGGTGACGCGGCACCGACGGGTGCCCGCCCAGGGGGCGGATGCCGTAGCGGCCGCTGCCGTCGGCCGGGCGGGCGCCGACGATGCTCGCCGTCCCGACCGCCTCGTCGCCCTGCGTCAACGTCGCGGGCGTGAGCCGGACCCCGAGCAACCGTCGGCGCGTCCGGACGATGAGCGCGATCGGCAGGAGCAGCAGGACCCCGATCGCGATCCAGGCCCACGGCGTCGCCCCGCCGGGCGCGAGGCGGTCGAGCAGCAGACCACCGCCCCCCACGACCGGGCCGATCAGCAGCGGCCACCACGGCGCGCCGGCCTCGGCGAAGAGCACCTCGTCGTCGGGCACGGGAGCCGTCGCGCCCGTCACGAGAAGTAGGACCGGGCCGCGGGCACGTGCAGCAGCAGGGCGGCCACGGCGAACGCCACGAAGTAGACACCGCCCACGCCGAGGAACGTCAGCTGGACGAGCCCGGCGACGGCGAGCACGACGCCGATCCCGGTCAGCGCCGCGCGGGCCGGGCGCGACCCGAGGCGTAGCGCCCGCGTGGCCACCAGGGTCCCCGCACCGGCGATGACCAGCACGATCGCCGTCAGGACCAGCGAGCCCTTCCCGGTGTTCGGGTCGGTGATGCCGACGGCGGTCGCGATCGCGAAGAGCAGCCCGGTCAGCACGAGCAGCACCCCGAGCACGCCCCACAGCCAGATCGCGGCGGTCACCACCCGGGGGCGGCCGGGCTCCTCCCGGGGAGGGGTCACCTCGCGCACGACGTCGTTCATGCCCGGTCCAACGACCCGGGCACCCGAATGGTCATCGGTCCAACCGGCCGGCCAGCTCGGTGGCCCAGTAGGTGAGGACGATGTCCGCCCCGGCGCGCCGGATGCCGGTGATCGTCTCGAGGATGGTGCGCTCGCGGTCGATCCAGCCCCGCTCGGCGGCGGCGGAGATCATCGCGTACTCCCCGGAGACCTGGTAGGCGGCGACCGGCACCTCGGAGACCTCCGCGACCGAGCGCAGCACGTCGAGGTAGCCCATGGCCGGCTTGACCATGACCATGTCGGCACCCTCGGCGAGATCCAGCGTGGCCTCCCGCAGCGCCTCGCGGGCGTTCGCCGGGTCCTGCTGGTAGGTGCGGCGGTCCCCCTTGAGCTGGGAGTCCACCGCCTCGCGGAACGGGCCGTAGAAGGCGCTCGCGTACTTCGCGGAGTAGGCGAGGATCGCGGTGTCGGCGTGCGCGGCGGCGTCGAGGGCCTCCCGGATGCGCCCGACCTGGCCGTCCATCATCCCGCTGGGGGCGACGACGTGGGCGCCGGCCTCGGCCTGGGCGACCGCCATGTCCGCGTAGATCTCCAGGGTGGCGTCGTTGTCGACCGACCCGTCCGCGGCGAGCACGCCGCAGTGCCCGTGGTCGGTGAACTCGTCCAGGCAGGTGTCCGCCATGACCGGCAGCGCGTCGCCGACCTCCTCGCGGACCTCGCGGAGCCCGACGTTGAGGATGCCGTCCGGGTCGACCGCGCCGGAGCCGGTCGCGTCGTGCCGCGCGGGGACGCCGAACAGCATGATCCCGCCGAGCCCGGCCCCGGCGGCCTCGGCGGCCGCCTTGCGCAGGGTCTCGCGGGTGTGCTGGACGACGCCGGGCATCGACGAGATCGGCTTCGGCGCGTCGAGGCCCTCGGCGACGAACACCGGCAGCACGAGGTGGCGCGGGCGGACGTCCGTCTCGGCGACGAGACGCCGGAGCGCCGGGGTGGTGCGCAGCCGGCGGGGCCGGTCGGTGGGAAACATGGCTTTGTCCTTCGGACTTGTGCGTGCGTTTCCGTGCTCCAGCACGGAAACGCACGCACGAGGCGTCAGCCGAACTACCGCTTGCGGGCCTTGGTCTTGCGGGGCGGGGGCAGCGCGCCCTCGGCCCGCAGCTTGTTCGCGTGCGCGGCGAGCGCCTCGACCAGCGCCGGGACCTCGGCGAGGTCGGGACGGACGTCCACGCGCAGGCCGAACTCGACCGCGGTCTCGGCGGTCTTCGGCCCGATGCACGCCACGATGGTGCGCGCGTGCGGCTTGCCGGCGATACCCACGAGGTTCCGGACCGTGGACGACGAGGTGAAGCACACCGCGTCGAACCCGCCGGTCTTGATCGCCTCGCGGGTCGGGGCGGGCGGCGGCGCCGCGCGCACCGTCCGGTACGCGGTGACGTCGTCGATCTCCCAGCCGCGCGCCTGCAGGCCCTCGGCGAGGGTCTCGGTGGCGATGTCGGCGCGGGGCAGCAGGACGCGGTCGACCGGGTCGAGGACGTCGTCGTGCGGCGGGAAGATGTCGAGCAGGCCCTCCGAGGACTGCTCGGTCTGCTCGGTGGGGACCAGCTCCGGGTGCACGCCGAACGCGCGGATCGCCGAGGCGGTGGCCTCGCCGACGCACGCGATCTTCACGCCGGAGAACGCACGGGCGTCGAGCCCGAACTCCTGGAACTTCTCCCACACCGCGCGCACGGCGTTCTGCGAGGTGAAGACGACCCACTGGTAGCGCCCGTCGACCAGACCCTTGACCGCGCGCTCCATCTGCGCGGGCGAGCGGGGCGGCTCGACGGCGATCGTCGGGACCTCCTCCGGGACCGCCCCGTGGACCCGCAGCCGGTCGCTCATCGCGCCGGCCTGGTCCTTGGTGCGCGGCACCAGCACGCGCCACCCGTAGAGCGCCCGGGACTCCCACCAGGAGAGCGCGGCGCGGTCGCCCGCGGCGTCGCCGACAGTGACCGTCAGCGGGCCCTCGAGCTCGGTGCCGTCGGTGGCCAGCTTCTCGACCGACGACGTGACGGTCTTCTGCTTCGACTCGGTGCCCTGCGAGGTGAGCAGCGCGGGCGTCTCGGGCTTCCAGCCGTTCTCGACGAGCGACGCCGAGGTCGACGCGAGGTCGGCGGCGGTCGCGGTGAGCACGAGCGGCCCGGGTGCGACGGCGAGGGTGGTCCAGTCGAGGCCGTGGCGGACGTCGGCGGCGGTGTGCGCCGAGCCCAGCGCGACCCCGGCGTAGGCCGGGACGGCGGTGCTGGCCGGCATGCCGGGGACGACGTCGAACGGCACCGCGGCGGCCGCGACGGCGCGCACCTCGGTGATCACGGACTCGCGGGTCAGCGGGTCGCCCTCGACGAGACGGACGACCGACGCGCCGTCACACGCCTGGGACGCCAGGTGCTCGGCGAGCGCCGAGGGGTCCTCGGGGAGCGCCTCGGCGATCTCCACCCCGTCCGCCAGGGACCCGTCGGGGTCGGCGAGCGGGGAGACCTCGGTGCCGCCGCCGGGGTGGCGCACGGTGACGGGGCGGGGAGCCTCCGCGAGCAGCGCGATCACGTCGTCGGGCACGCCCGGGTCCGCCACGACGTAGGTCGCGGACGCCAGCGCCTCGCGGGCGCGCACGGTCAGCAGCCCGGGGTCGCCGGGCCCGCTGCCGACGAAGGCGACTCGGCCGGCGGTGGTGGAGGGGGGTGCGGTCATGTCCTGTCTCGTCCCATCGTTTTTCTCTCCTTGCGACGGTGCGGCCGGCGCCTAGGCGCCTTCGGCGCCGCGCGGCTGCGCCCCGTCGACGAGCAGCTCGGCGGCCAGGGACCGCCCGATCTGCTCAGCGTCCTTCGTCTCTCCCGTGGCCGAGTTGCGCACCAGCGCCCCGTCGGCCGTCGTGGCGAACGCCCGCAGAGACAACCTCTCCACGATGCGTCCGTCGTCGTCCAGATCCTCGACGATGTCGGCGAGTGCACCGATCGCTGCGGCGCACGGTGACCCGAGCTCCTTCAGCACGGCGCGTTCGGCGGTGACCGCCGCGGCCGTCGACTCGTCGTGCAGCGTCGCGGCGAGGAATGTTTCGAGCTCGGTGTCGGCGACGCGGCACTCCACCGCGAGCGCCCCCTGGGCGGGGGCGGGCAGCATCTGCAGCGGGTCGAGCACCTCGGTGGCCTCGCCGGCACGGCCGATCCGTGCGAGCCCGGCCCGCGCGAGGATCACCCCGTCGACCTCGCCCTCGGTGACCTTGCGGATCCGCGTCTCCACGTTGCCCCGGATCCCGACGACCTCGAGGCCGAGACCCAGCGCGCGCAGCTGCGCCTCGCGCCGCGGCGACCCGGTCCCCACGACGGCGCCCGGGGGCAGCTGGCCGAGGACCATCTGGTCGCGCGCCACGAGGACGTCGCGGGGGTCGGCGCGCTCCGGGACCGCGGCGAGCACGATGCCGGGCAGACCCGCCGTCGGGAGGTCCTTGTAGGAGTGCACCGCGACGTCGATGCGGTCCTCGAGCAGTGCCTCGCGCAGCGCCGAGGTGAACACCCCGATGCCGGTCTGGGCGATCGGCGTGTTCGCGGCCTGCGAGAGGTCGCCCGACGTCGAGATCTCGACGATCTCCACGGTCGCGCCCTGCGCGATCAGGGCGTCGGCGACCGTCCTCGTCTGCGTCTTCGCCAGCAGGCTCGCCCGGGTGCCGATCCGGATGGGACCCGACGGCGCGGCAGGGCTCACGAGGTTCCTCCCGGCACCCGCAGTGGCGCGTCCGTGCCCTCGGGGGCCGTGCCGCCGAGCATCGGGTTGGCGGCCAGCGCCTGGTCGACCTCGCCGGCCTCGAGCCGGGCCGACTCGGTGGTCTGGGCGTCCTCCGCGGTGATCCCGGAGCCGCTCGGGCCGGAGGCGACCGCGGCGGGGGCCTGCGGGTCGAGCTCGAACAGCTCGCGCAGCGCCTCGGCATAGGTGTCGCCGCCCGGCGACTGGGCGAGCCTCTTCACCTGCACGGTCGGGGTGTGCAGGAGCTTGTCGACGACGCGGCGCACGGTCTTCGCGACCTCGCCGCGCACGTCGGCCTCCAGTCCGGGCAGGCGGCCGTCGAGGCGCAGCAGCTCGGCGTCGACCACCTCGGCGGCCCGGCGGCGCAGGGCGGTGACGGTCGGGGTGACCTCCGCGGAGCGCTGCGCGGCCAGGTAGCCGCGGACCTCCTCGGTCACCACCGCCCGGGTGGCCTCCACGGCCTGGCCCGCGGCAGCGTGCTGCAGCCGCTCGCCGAGGGTGGCCAGGTCGACCAGCGTGACCCCGGCGAGCCCGCCGACCTCGGGGTCGACGTCGCGGGGCAGTCCCAGGTCGCAGACGACGAGCGGGCGGTCGGCACGGGCGCGCCCGGCGCGGACCGCGTCGAGCCCGACGACGGTGCCGACCGCGCCGGTACACACGACGACGAGGTCGGCGGCGCCCATCTCGGTCGAGAGGGCCTCGAGCGGGATCACCCGGGACGGGGTGCCCTCGTCGGCGACGATCTCGGCGAGGCGCTCGGCGCGCTCGGTGGTGCGGTTGGCGACGACGATCTCGCCCACCCCGCGGCGGCGCAGCGCCGCGGCGGCGAGCCCACCCATGGAGCCGGCGCCGACGACGACGGCGCGGCGCCCGGTGAGGCCGCCGCCCAGGGCCTTCTCGGCGTCGTCGAGGGCCTCGGTGACCACGGAGGCGCCGGCGCTGTCGATCCCGGTCTCGGCCTGGGCGCGCTTGCCGACCCGCAGCGCGTGCTGGGCGACCTCGTGCAGCGCGGTCCCGACGGTCCCGAGCTCGCGCGCGGTCGAGTAGGCCGCCCGGAGCTGGCCGAGGATCTGCGCCTCGCCGACGACCATCGAGTCCAGCCCGGCCGCGACCGAGAACAGGTGCTCGACCGCGGACCCGGCGTAGTGCACGTAGAGGTGGTCGCTGAGGTCCGACACGTCGGCCTGGGCGTGGCGGGCGAGGACCCGGGACACCTCGGTGAGGCCGCCGTGGAACGTCTCCACGACCGCGTAGATCTCGATCCGGTTGCACGTCGAGAGCACCACGGCCTCGGAGACGTGCTCACCGGTGATCAGCTCGTCGAGGACCTTGGCGGTGTCCTCGCCGGAGATCGCGACGCGCTCCAGCACCGACACCGGCGCCGTGCGGTGCGACACACCCACGAGCAGCAGACTCATCCGTACACCTTCCCCGTCGCATCGCTCGCGACCCTGTCGTGCCGGCGGGAGACGTGGAACGCGAGGATCTGCATCTCCACCGCCAGGTCGACCTTGCGTACCTCGACTCCGCCCGGCACCGACAGCACCGCCGGCGCGAAGTTGAGGATGCTCTGCACCCCCGCGCCGACCAGCGCGTCGCAGACCTGCTGCGCCGCGGCGGCCGGCGTCGCCACCACCCCGATGGTGACCCCGCGCTCGGCGCAGATCCGGGGGATCTCGGCCACGTCCAGGACCTCCACGCCCGCGATCGTCGTGCCGACCAGGGTCGGGTCGACGTCGAACAGCGCAGTGACGCCGAAGCCCCGGGCCGCGAACCCGCCGTACCCGGCGAGTGCATGTCCCAGGTTCCCCACCCCGACCAGCGCCACGGCGTTCGAGCGCGTGAGCCCGAGCACGGTCTCGACCTGGGCGGTGAGCCGGGAGACGTCGTACCCGACGCCGCGCACCCCCGACGACCCGATGTGCGAGAGGTCCTTGCGCAGCTTCGCGGCGTTCACGCCCGCGGCCGCCGCGAGCACGTCACTGGAGACCGTCGGGACGCCCTCGGCGAGCATGTCGGTGAGGACCCGCAGGTAGACGGCGAGCCGCTCGACGGTGGCCTCCGGCACACGGGCGGTGGCGCGGCGCCCGGCCGGGGTGCCCGACGGGGCCGGGACCTCCGGGGACCCGCCCGTCACGGGGTGCGGTACACCCCCGTCCACCGTCACGCCGGGAGCCTCCTCGTGCCACTGCTGTCGGTCCGCGTCCAGCCCCGTGGGAGGCGGACGCCTGGCCCCGGGCGACGGGCTGCGTCCTGCGCGAGCTTTCCTGGACTGCTTCCAATCGAGGGTACCGCTCGTGAACACAGGCACAAAGTCGCTGGTCACGGCGTCGATCCGACCGTCTCCGGACGGGACCGGCACGCCGTCACACGGCTGTGACCGTGACAGTGTGCCAGCCCCCCACCGGTTCCCCGACTACAGGGCACCCACTCAGACCAGCAGCGCGTCGGGACCGAGCGCGGCGCCGGCGGGGCCGGGGGCGACCCCGGTGGGCCGACCGAGGAGGAAGGCCGCCGTCGCGCCGTGCATCGCCGCCACCGGCGCGACCGTCGCCGCCAGCGCGGCGGCCCCGGCGTCGGTGAACTCCCCCGCCCGGGCGAGCACCGTGGCGCCGACCGACGCCTCGATGTCGACCGCGACCGCGAGCAGGTCCGTGGGCGCCGCCGCGCGCCCGAGCGTGGCGCGCCGCTCGGTCTCCACCGACAGCGGCGTGCCGCTCACCGCGGGCCGGCCGGCCGCCGTGAGGAGCGCGTTCCACGCCGCGGCGTGCTCGGTGTGCTGCGCCCCGGCCCCGGAGAGGAAAGCGGTGACGACGCCGGGCACCTGCCCGAGCCGGCCGTCCCCGGCGGCGGTCACCGCGCCGGAGTAGAGGCTCGCCGCGAGCGAGGCGAGCGCGGCGCAGAGGGCGACGCCGCGCTGGTCGCCGACGTAGGCCGGGCGCGCGGAGGTCGTGGTGCTCGGGGTCGTGGAGCCCGACGCCGGGCCCGCGGGCGCGGCGGGCGGCTCGTCGGAGCAGGCCGCGAGCGCGCCGGCACCCAGCAGGCCCGCGGCGCCCCAGCCCAGGACGAGGCGCCGGGACGGGCGGGAGGAGGAGAGGGTCATCCGGACCCCTCCTCGGGCGGCGAGGCCTTCGACGTCGGGAAGCGGGTGTCGGGGAAGCCGACGGTCCCGACGGCGGCGGGCAGCGCGGTGAGGTCCGGCGGTGCGACCACGAGGTCGGACTGGGCGGAGGACAGCAGGGAGCTGACGATCAGCAGGCTCGCCTTGCGCGAGGCGGCCGCGGCGCCCAGCCGGAGCGCCGTGGCCCGTAGCGCGGGCGTCGACAGGCCCGCCGCGTCGGCCACCAGCGTCTGCGCGAGGACGTCCTCGAGGGTGAGGGCGACCCCGACGACGTCCGCGGGGCTGCGCACCGTCGGCAGGGCCTGGGCGACGACGGAGCTGTACACCGGGTCCGGCGCGGTCTGCGGGCGGCCGCCCGCACCCGTCGTCGCCGAGCTGAGGGCGTCACGGGCGTCGCCGAGCTCGGTGGTCGCCGCGGAGAGCAGGTCACGGACGACCGGGTTGGCCCGGTCACCGCCGCCGGCCGGGAGCCCGGTCAGCGACCGGTACGTCGACTGGGCGAGCACGACGAGCGAGGTCGCGGTCCGGAGCGCGGGCACGTCGGCACTGCCGGACTGCGCGCCGAGGGCGGGGAGGAAGGACACGGCCGGGGAGGTGGACACCGGGGCCGTCACGCCTGCAGCGCCGTCCGCAGCGCGGCGGCCTCGACGCGCCACGTCGCGTGCTCCTCGCCGTCGACCAGCGTCACGGGGATGCGGTCGCCGAACTCGCCGCGCAGGTCGGCGTCGGCGTGGTCGATGTCGACGCGCTCCCAGCCGACGCCGACCTCGGCGCAGACCTCGCGGACGACGTCCTCCATCCGGTCGCAGGTCGTGCACTGCGCACGGACCAACACGGTCACCCGGACAGGGAGTCCTGTCTCGCTGACTACTTCGGACACGCCAGAACCAGTCCTCTCTCGACGTCCGCCCGAACGGGAGTCTGGCAGATCCTCCCGGACCGCCGACGGCATGGTCGGAACCTCTCACCGCAGGTCAAGTGCATGTCAACGAGCCTGGTGGCGGTGGGTGGCGCTCCGGTGACGAGGGCCTCGGAGCCGCACGTATGCTCCGTCCCCAGCGTGCTCCCCGACCGATGCGGACGGGCCCGCACGCCGCCGGAAGCGAGTGGTCGTCCAGCGAGGGAGAACGTCTTGTCCGCTGTCGTCGGCGTCGGCGTGGCGACGGGGGTCGCCGCCACGGCGGCCGTCCCGGACGCGTCGTGCACGACCGACGGAGCGCGATGACGGTCGGAACCGGCGGCATGCCGAACCCGGAGCGCGACCGGCGCGACCGGTCCGGCCGCTCCGCGTCCATGACCGACACCCCTCCGCAGCCACACGACCCCGTGACGGCCGGTCGCGCGGCCCCGGGGGCGCCGACCTCGGAGCGCAGGCACCCGGGCCCGCCCGAGCAGGGGTACGGGTCGCCGTACCCGGAGCAGCGCGGCCCGGACGCGAACTGGCCGGCCGGCCCCGCGACCCCGCGCCCGATGGATCACCCGTCGCACCCCGACCTGCCGCGGGTGAACGGGCACCCGGCACCGCCCGCCCCGCCGCGTCCGGTCGGGCCGCCCGGGCCGCCGCCTGGTCAGCCCGGTCCCCCTCCCGGACAGCAGCCCGGTCCCCCGCCGCCGGCCGCACCGCCCGCCGGGCCGCCGCCCGCGACGGGCGCGCCGACCGGTCCGGTGCCCGCACCCGGTCCCGCGCACCCGCCGACGACGCCGCTCCGGACGCCGGACGCCGCGAACGCGCCCGCCGAGGACGAGCAGACCGAGCTCGACGACTCCGACCTGGAGAGCGCGGGCCTGGAGGAGGCCGACGAGCAGGTCGCCGACGGCTGGGCGCTGGTCAAGGCCACCCAGGAGGGCGACACCGACGCCTTCGGGCAGCTGTTCGACCGCTACCACGACGTCGTCTTCCGGTTCGTCTTCTACCGGCTGGGTGACCGCGGCGTGGCCGAGGACCTCACCCAGGAGACGTTCGTCCGCGCGTTCCGCCGGATCTCGTCGGTGAGCTACCAGGGTCGCGACATCGGTGCGTGGTTCGTCACCATCGCCCGCAACCTGGTGCTCGACCACGTGAAATCCAGCCGCTATCGCCTCGAGCAGGCGACGCCGGAGATCACCGACGTGGCGCCCGACTCGCACCGGCCCGGTCCGGAGAGCGAGGTCATCGCCGGCGCGACCCACGAGGAGCTCCTGCGCTGCGTCGCCAAGCTCGGCGAGGACCAGCAGGAATGCATCACCCTGCGGTTCCTCCAGGGACTCTCCGTGTCCGAGACGGCCCATATCATGGGGCGGAACGAGGGCGCGGTGAAGGCGCTGCAACACCGTGCGGTGCGGCGTCTCGCTCAACTGCTGCCCGAGGGTTTGCGGTGAGTGACAACGATGTAGTTCCACCCGACGGCGTGTACCTCGTAACCAGTGGCCCGTCCGGTCGTTTCGACGTACGACGAGGACGGTTCGTGCCGGACGGCACGAGCGCACGATGAGGACGGACGACATGCCGAGCGGTCGCGATGAGGCAGACGAGCGGTTCGCCGCTGCCTGGGATGAACGGATGCGCGGACGCGCACCCGGTCGCCGCGCGCACCCTGGCGCGTCCGGGGTGCCACTCGGCGATCATGACCAGCCCGGTGACGGGGAGCTCCAGGAGGAGCTCCGGATCGCCGAGATGCTGGGCCGCGCAGCCCGGTCGACCCCGGGGCCCGATCCCGAGGCCTCGCGCCGGATGCGCGCCAATCTCATGGCCGCGATCGCCGAGGAGTCCCCACAGGTCCCGGTGACGCGCCGCACCGAGCGTGTGGAGGCCACCCCCGCCGGCCACGGCCGCCGTCGCGCCGAGCGGCGCGGCGGGTCGCGCCCCGGCGACGGCCGCCCCGCCTCGCCCGCGACCGCCGCCGGTCCGGGCCGGGCCACGCGCCGCACCTCGACGGTGCGCAAGCTGCTCTCGACGACGATGGCCGGGATGGCCTGCGTGCTCGCGCTCGGCGCGCTCACGGTGCTGCTCTCGCGGGGCGCGCTGCCCGGCGACATGCTCTACGGCCTCAAGCGCGCCTCGGAGTCCACCGAGATCGGCCTGACGTCCGGCCAGGAGGCCCAGGCCCGCAAGCACCTCGACGTCGCGGCCCTGCGCCTCGACGAGATCCAGCAGCTGGTGGAGCGCGACTCGACCACCGCAGCGGGCCCGCGTCCCACCGCGTCCGGCGCCGACGACGCGGACGCCGCGCTCTTCGCCGACAACCTGCGCGCCTTCGACGACCAGGCCCGCACCGGCGCGAAGATGCTGCTCCCGCTCGTGAACCAGCCCGCCGGCCCGCCGCCGGGGCTGCTCTCGCAGTGGGCCAGCCAGCAGCAGCAGACCCTCAACGGGTTCTCCCCCTCGCTGCCGCCCTCGGGCCGGGAGCAGGCGGCGTCGTCCCAGCGACTGGTCCAGCAGCTGCAGACCCGGGCCACCGCGTTCGAGAAGTCCACCAGCCCGTGTGGCGGCTCGGACTCCGACGATCTGGGCCCGCTGCCCTCGGCGGCCTGCTCGCAGAGCCAGCAGCCGACGGCGAAGCCCGCGGCTCCGGACACGTCGGCGTTGTCCCCGACGACGAAGACCTCGGCGCCGTCGACGAAGCGGTCCACCACCGACGAGACGACGACGAAGACCTCCGACTCGACGTCGACGACCCGCTCGAGCGATTCGGACTCGCCGCTGGTGCAGCTGCCGCTGCCCGGGCCGACCACCACGAAGCCGCCGATCCAGGTGCCGGTGCCGGTGCCGGGCCTGCCGAAGGTGCAGCTGCCGCCGCTGCTCCCGGGTCTGCCCGGCCTCTCGCTCGGCTGAACGGACCCGGTCACGGCCGCGCCCGGCGGGATCGGCCGACACCACTAAGGTGGTCCGCGGAGGACGCGTCCTCTCACCGGGGCGGTTCCGCGGCAGGCGAGGAGGAGTCGGGCGTTGGTAGGACGGCGCGACCGGCGCGACCGACGGGCGGCTGCCGGACGGGAGGCCGCGCGGCGGGCCGGTGAGGCCTCGGCCGCCGCAGCCTCCGCGCTGGGCACCGACGAGCTCGATCCGGCGGAGGCGTTCGACGGGCCCGGTGCGGACACCGCGGCCGCCCGGGACGCCGGCGCCGCCGCGGCGGCAGCCGCCGAGACCGCCGGTCCCGACCTCGGCTCGGTACCGCCCGACCTCACCGCCGCCGCGTTCTTCGACGTCGACAACACGATGATGATGGGCGCGTCGATCTTCCACTTCGCCCGCGGTCTCGCCTCCCGGAACTTCTTCTCCGGGGCCGACCTGCGGGGCTTCGTCTGGCAGCAGGTGAAGTTCCGGCTGGGCGGCGAGGGCACCCCCGAGGACGTCCAGGCCCACCGCGAGGCGGCGCTGTCCTTCGTGGCCGGGCGGGAGGTGTCCGAGCTCGTGGAGCTCGGCGAGGAGATCTACGACGAGCTGATGGCCGACCGCATCTGGGAGGGCACCCGCGCGCTGGCCCAGATGCACCTCGATGCCGGCCAGCGGGTGTGGCTGGTCACCGCCACGCCGCTGGAGCTCGCCGGGATCATCGCGCGCCGTCTCGGCCTGACGGGGGCGCTGGGCACCGTCGCCGAGCACGACGACGGGGTCTACACCGGGCGTCTCGTCGGCGAGCTCCTCCACGGCCCGGCGAAGGCCCACGCGGTCCGCGCCCTGGCCGCCCGGGAGGGCCTGGACCTGCGCCGGTGCTCGGCGTACTCGGACTCGATCAACGACGCCCCGATGCTCTCGGTCGTGGGCACCGCGGTGGCCGTCAACCCGGACGCCGAGCTGCGGGCCCTCGCCCGGCGCAACGGCTGGGAGATCCGGGACTTCCGCTCCGGGCGCAAGGTGGCCCGCATCGGCGTGCCGTCGGTGCTCGGCGCGGGCGCCGTGGCCGGAGCGGTCGCGGCGGGCGCGGCCTACCGCCGGCGCACCTCGGTGTTCTGAGCCGCGTTCGTCTCGTCCGCCGCCTCGAGGGGCACGTCAGGCAGCTCCGAGGCCTGGGCGGCAAGCGTGGTGTGTCCCTCGTCGGGGGTGGCGCCCGAACCCGTCCTCAGCGATGGTCCTTCGCTGACATGTGACGTCAGGATGAACCCTTGCTCACATCACGGAGGCGGGCTCAGCCGAGGAACGCGTTCCGGCGGCCCGAGAGCAGGCGGTAGAGCGTCTGCTGGATGTTCTCCCGCACCTGGTCGGTGAGGTTGAAGACGAGCATCGGGTCGTCCGCGGCGCCGGGCTCGAACTCGTCGGTGCGGATGGGCTCGCCGAACTCGATGTACCACTTCGACGGGAGCGGAACGAGGCCGAGCGGGCCGAGGAGGGGCCAGGTCGGCGTGATCGGGAAGTACGGCACGCCCAGCAGGCGGGCGATCGGGCCGAGGTCGCCGATCTTCGGGTAGATCTCCTCGGCGCCGACGATCGAGCACGGGATGATCGGCACACCGGTACGAAGCGCCGCCGACACGAAGCCGCCGCGCCCGAAGCGCTGCAGCTTGTAGCGGTCCGCGTAGGCCTTCCCGATGCCCTTGAAGCCCTCCGGCCAGACCCCGACGAGCTCGCCCGACCCGAGCAGCTTCTCGGCGTCCGGGTTGCAGGCCAGGGTGTGGCCCGCCTTGCGCGCGACCGCACCGAACCCGGGCATGCCGAACACCAGGTCCGCGGCCAGCATCCGCAGGTTGCGCGGGGTCGGCAGGTCGTCGTGGGTCGCGACGACGGTCATCAGGGCGTCCAGCGGCAGCGTCCCCGAGTGGTTCGCCACGAGCAGCGCCCCGCCGTGGGCGGGCACGTTCTCGACGCCGATCGTCTCGACCCGGAACCAGCGCTCGTAGAGCGGGCGCAGCACGGGGAGGATGACGTTCTCGTTGAGGTCCGGGTCGAAGCCGAACTCGTCGACCGAGTAGCGCCCCGCCAGGCGACGACGCAGGAAGTCGACGACCTCGGAGACCGCCGCCTCGAGCTCGGAGGGCTGGGACGGCGCCAGCGGACCGGCCGGGATCGTCGCCACCTCGCCGCCCGGCGCGCCCTGCTCGTCCACGATCCCTCCGTCCGTTCCGCTCGCCCCCGTCCCGCCGGCCGGCTCCCCGGGCGGCTGAGCACCGACCACACCACGGCGGCGCGGGGTGGGCCGGGGACGCGGGCGCCCGCCCGCACCCCGCAGCGGGATCACCTCGGCGTCGCCCATGCCGTTCCTCTCGGTCACGTCGGTCATCCTCATCGCACCGGGGTGAGCGCGGGCGTGTTCCTGGTCTCGATCGCGGCCGGTTCCCGCTCCGCGGGCGGCGCCGCACCCTGGCCGGGCAGGGCGTGCAGGGCCCGCAGGGCCAGCGACTCGGCGACGTCGACGTAGCGGTCGGTGTCGAGCATCGGGCGCAGTGCCCGGCCCGCCACGAAGTCGTCGAACGCCTGCGCCGTCGTCCAGCGGGGCTCGAAGCCGAACTCGGTCTTGAGCTTGGTGGTGTCGACGACGCGGCCGTAGTTGAGCAGGCGCATCTGCTCGGGCGAGAAGTCCACGAGGCGGGCGCGCCGGGTGATGCGGCCGACCCAGGGCACGAGCGGCTCCGGGATCGGCAGCGTGACCCGCCCCGCGCGGCGTACTGCCTGGGAGAGCATGAGCACGCCGTCCGCGCCGACGTTGAACACGCCCGGCAGCTCCTCGCGGGTAGCCCGCTCCAGGACCGCGACCGCGTCCTCGGCGTGCAGCAGCTGCACCCGGGCGTCGTACCCGAGCACCACCGGCACGACCGGCAGCGAGAAGTAGTGCGCGAACGCGGTGTCGGCGCGCGGGCCGATGAGGTTGACGAACCGCAGCGTGGTCACCGGGATGTCCGGGCGGCGCCGCGAGAAGCTGCGCACGTAGCCCTCGATCTCGACGGCGTCCTTCGCGTACCCACCGGGCGGCAGCGCCTTCGGCTCGGTGGTCTCGGTGAACGTCGCCGGGTCACGCGGGCTGGCGCCGTACACGCTCGTCGTCGAACGGACGACGAGCCGGCCCACGGTGTCCGATTTCTGGCACGCCGCGAGCAGCTGCATCGTCCCGATGACGTTCATCTCCATCATCATCGAGCGCCCGCCGGCGGCCGACGGGTGGCCGGACAGCGACGCGTGGACGACGGTGTCGACCTTCGCGGTGCTGATGACCTTGCCGATGAGGGGATTGCGGATGTCCACGCGGACGAACTCCGCGCGACCCATCCGCCGTCGCATGTCCCGGGAGGGCGGGGTGGTGTCCACCCCGAGGACGCGCTCGATGGCGGGATCCGCCGCCAGACGCGCCGCCAGCTCGCCGCCGAGCTGGCCGGCGACTCCGGTGACGAGGACGACGGACGGGGCCATGGCTCTCCCGGGCTGCGGGCGTACGAAATGTCAGGATCGGACCCGCGGGACCGCCGTCGGCGCCGGCCGGGGCTCGTCAGACCCGGCCGGTGCCGGTCACTTGCCGAGCTTGCGACGCTGCACGCGGGTCTTGCGCAGCAGCTTACGGTGCTTCTTCTTCGACATCCGCTTCCGGCGCTTCTTGATGACCGAGCCCATACGGGTTCCCTTCGCAACTCATCCGTGGAGACGTACCGGCAGGCCCGGGCGGCCCGGGCAGCAAGCCTCCACCGTACCGGTGACCCGGGCGGAGTCCGCACTCCGCCCGGGCCCCGGGTGGTACTGCGCCGATCACCGACCGGCGCCCTGGGCCGGCCTCAGCCGGCGTCGATGTACGAGCCCCGCAAGTACTCGTGCACCGCCTCCTCGGGCACACGGAAGCTGCGACCGACACGGACGGCCGGCAGCTCTCCGTTGTGCACCAGGCGGTACACCGTCATCTTCGAGACACGCATCGTCGCGGCGACCTCGGCCACGGTCAGGAACTGCACCCGTGACAGGTCGCCGTCGTCCCTCCGCCCAGCGGCGGCATTCTGCGGCATGGTCGACCGCCTTCCGAGCACCCGTCGTGCCGCCGGTCTTCCCCTCCGGCGGTTCGACACGCACGTGCTGATCGGAGAGTAGCGAGACGGATGTGACGGATGAATCGCTCGACGTGATGGTGCGGTGGCCGTAGCGCTCGGCGCGTCAAGCGCACACGCCGGATCGTCGCCACGGGAGATGATCACGACGAACGGTCGGCGGCCCGGGCGAGCGGAGCGACACCGGACGAGCGGATCACCCGTCGGGGCCGCCGGATCAGCCGCCGTAGGCCGCGCCGAGCGCCCGCGACGCGTCACGGCAGCTCTCGACGGCGTCCGCGAACGCGGCCCGCAGGCCGTGCGACTCGAGGGTCCGCAGCGCGGCCGCCGTGGTGCCGCCCGGGGAGGTCACCGCCTCGCGCAGCAGGCCGGGGTGGGCGGGGCCGTCGGTGTCGTCGGTGAGGACCCCGCCCGCGCCGTCCACGGTCGCCGACACGAGCTGCGTCGCGACCGGCCGCGGCAGACCCAGCCCGACGCCGGCCTCGATCATCGCCTCGGCGACCAGGAACAGGTAGGCCGGCCCGGAGCCCGACAGCGCCGTCGCGACGTCCTGCTGCGCCTCCGGCACGCGCACCGTCTGCCCGACGGCCCGCAGGAGCGTCTCGGCCGTCCCGACGGCGTCGTCGTCGGCGTGGGCGCCGGGCGAGAGCACGCACATCGCCCGCCCGACGAGCATCGGCGTGTTCGGCATGACCCGCACGACCGGCGTCCCCGCCGGCAGCCAGCGCTCCAGGGCCGCCGTCGGGATGCCGGCGGCGAGCGAGACGACGACGCGGTCGCGCCCGGCCGGGACGGCCTCCAGCACCCCCTGCACGTCCTGCGGCTTGACGGCGACGACGAGGACGTCGGCCCGCTGCGCCGCGTCGGCGGCGTCGGTGGCGACGATGCCGAGGCGCGCGACGAGGTCGTCGGCGCGCGGGGTGTCGCGCTCGACCACCAGCAGCGAGGCGGGATCGTGCCCCGCCGCCACCAGGCCGCCGAGCAGCGCCTCGCCGATCCGTCCGCCTCCGAGCACCGCGACCGTCGTCATGGTGCGGAGCTTCGCATGTGAACGAATGTGGTCGTCATGGCGACCACATTCGTTCACATGGGCGAAGCCCTCCGGCTCCCCAGGTGCAGCCGGGCGAACAGCAGCGACTCCGCCAGCGCGTCGAGGCGGGCGTTGCGGGTCCTGGCCCGCCGCGTCGAGATCTCGACGACGACGGTGCCGCCGAACCCGGTCAGCGCGAGACGGCGCAGCACGTCGGCGCAGGGCTGGGTGCCCCGGCCCGGGACGAGGTGCTCGTCGCTCGGCAACCCGGTGCCGTCGGCGAGGTGCAGGTGGACGAGGCGCTCGCCCATGCGCTCGAGCAGCTCGAACGCGTCGTCGCCCGCCGTCGCGGTGTGCGAGAGGTCGAGCGTGTAGTTGCGGGCGCCGGGCACCGTCGGGTCGTGCCCCGGGGTGTAGCTGGACACCTTCATCCGGCCCCGGCGCAGCGGGAACATGTTCTCCATCGCGACCCGGACGCCGTGCGCGCGTTCCAGCTCGTCGACCTGCCGGGACAGACCGGCGGCGTAGCGGCGCTGCCAGCGGAACGGCGGGTGGAGCACCACCGTCGTCGCGCCGAGCCCGGCGGCGAGCACGACGCTGCGGCGCAGCCGTTCGGCGGGGTCCGCGCCCCACACGCGCTGGGTGATCGCCAGGCAGGGCGCGTGCACCGCGAGGACCGGCATTCCCGTGCGCTCGGCGTGACGGGCGACGGTGCGCAGCTGTCGTGACTCCGGCTCGTTCCACACCATCAGCTCGACGCCGTCGTAACCGAGCTCGGCGGCCGCGTCGAACGCGGCCGACATGGGCTCCGGGAAGACCGACGCCGTCGAGAGCGCTACCGGCGCCGACGGGCCGGTGGGTGCGGACGGAACGGCGGTCACCACCCGGGGGTCATCGTGCGAGCAGGACGAACGCGGCGGGCGAGACCGTGACGACGAGCCCGACCACGATCGCGAGCACCATCGTCTGCAGGTCGTCCGAGCGGCGCATCGCCCGGACCCCGAAGACCAGGCCACCGGTCGCGGCGGCCGCGAGCACGAGGGCCACCACCGGCAGCGACTGCCACAGGTACGAGAACCCGATCCAGAGCACGGCGCCGAGCAGCGCCCCCACCACGAGCTGGCCCGCGATGACGGCCCACTCCTTCGCGGTGGGCCGCTCCGCCGGCTCGTCGTCGTAGTCGTCGTACTCGTCGTCGTAGTCGTCGTCGGCGAGACCCGCCGGTGCCTCGACGCGCCGGGTCCGCGGGCCCGCGTCGTCCGGGCGGGCGAGCGGGGACGCCGCGGTCGACGGGCCGGTGTCGGTCGGCCGGGGCGAGGCGGTGGTCGGCGTGGCCTGGGTAGGGGCCGGCGTCACCTGGGTCGGCGACGCGCTCGGTCCGACCTGGGTCGGTGCCGCCGACGGGGTCACCTGCGTCGGCGCGGCCTGCGCCGGCGAGGGGGTCACCGCCGTGGGGGCCGCCGCGACCGGCGGCGCGGGCGGAAGGGGCTGCGCCGTCGTCGCCTGGGCCTCCGGTGCCGCGGGCGGCGGGCTCACGCCTGTGGTCGCGGCCGGCGCCCATCCCGCTGCCGGGGGCGGCGGGGCACTGGCCGGCTGCGGACCCGAGCCCGGCGGGGGTCCCGCGGGCCGGGGCACGGCGGGCGGGGGCGGCGGAGGCGGCGCGCCGTAACCGGTGGGGGCGCCCTGGTAGCCGTACGGCTCGGCGTAGGTGTCGCGGCCGTAGCCGGGCGGGGGGCCGTAGGGGTCGGCGCCGTACGGGTCCGGCGCGCCGTACCCGCCGGTGGAGGGGCCGCTGCCGTAGGACTGCGATCCGTACGAGCCGTGGGACGGCGGATCGTAGGACCCGTAGCCGTCCGAGGCGTACCCGTAGCCGTTCGAGCCGTAGCCATCGGGCCCGTACCCGTTCGACCCGTACCCGTTCGAGCCGTACCCGTTCGACCCGTAGGAGTCGGAGCCGTAGCCGGGCGTGCCGTAGCCGTCCGGGTAGCCGCCGAACGAGCCGCCCCGGTATGACGACGACGTCGACGGCCCGCCGTAGGGGTCCCCGTACGCGTCCCGACCACGATCGGGACCGGGAGCGCCGTACCGGTCGTCGTAGGCCGGGGGTGGTCCGGGCGCGTAGCCCGCGCCGTAGGGCTCCGCGGGGGCGGGCTCCGGGGCCGGCTCGGGACGCGACGGCTCGCGCGAGTCACCGCCGTAGGCGGCCAGCAGCTCCGCCACGCTGCGCTGAGTCCCGCGCCGAGGCGCGCCGTCCGTCGTCATCCGGTCCACCGTGCCGTGGCGGACGCCGGTCGTCCAGTAGCTGTGGGATGGACGGTGGTATACGTCCCGTCAGCGGCGAACGGACCGCCTTCGAGGGGCACCTGGTCGAGTCGTCCGAGGATGACGCCCTCACGCAGGGCCCACGGGCAGACCTCGACCTCGTCGAGTCCGAGGGCGTCCATCGCGCCGCGCGCGACGATCGCGCCGGCCACGAGCTGGTGGGCCCGCGAGGCGCTGACGCCCTCCAGTTCGGCCAGGTCGCCCGAGCTCATCCGGCTGATGAAGGCGACGACCTGCCGCAGCCCGGCGGCCGTCAACCGACGCGGCACCCGCGGGCCGGCGCTGCGCGGGGCGGCCCCGGTCAGCCGGGCCAGCGACCGGAACGTCTTCGACGTCACGACGGCGCGGTCCGGGTCCCCGCCGTCGAGGAGCGCGGCCGCGGCGGGGGCGACGGTGTCGTGCACGTACTCGGCGAGCGCGCGGGTCTCCTTGCGCTCGGGCGGGTCGGCGGCGAACCAGTCGCGGGTCAGGCGCCCGGCCCCGAGAGGGAGGGACAGCGCCACGTCGGGGTGCTCGTCGCGCCCGACCGCCATCTCCAGGGAGCCGCCGCCGATGTCGAGCGAGAGCAGGCGGCCCGCCGACCACCCGAACCAGCGGCGGACGGCGAGGAAGGTGAGCGTGGCCTCGTCCGCCCCGGAGAGCACCTGCAGGTCGACGCCGGTCTCGTCCCGGACCCGCGCCAGGACCGCGTCGGAGTTCGTGGCGTCCCGCACCGCGGAGGTGGCGAAGGCGAGCAGGTCGTCGCATCCGAGGGCACGCGCCTCGCGGCGGGCCTCGGCGACCGCGGAGACGAGAGCGTCCGCGCCCTTGCGGGCGAGCACGCCGTCGTTCACGTGCTCGGCGAGCCGCAGTGCGGTCTTCGTCGAGGACTGGGGCGTCGGATGTGCACCGCGGTGGGCGTCCACCACGAGCAGGTGCACGGTGTTCGACCCCACGTCGAGGACCCCGAGTCTCATCGCTGAGCAGCCTAGACGGTCTCGATCGTCGCTCGATCAGGCGTCCAGCTTGTAGCCGAGCCCCCGCACCGTCAGCAGGTGCCGCGGCTGGGAGGGCTCCGGCTCGAGCTTGGCGCGCAGCCGCTTGATGTGGACGTCGAGGGTCTTGGTGTCGCCCACGTAGTCCGCGCCCCACACCCGGTCGATGAGCTGCGCCCGGGTCAGCACCCGCCCGACGTTGCGCATCAGGTACTCGAGCAGGTCGAACTCCTTGAGCGGCAGCGCGACCTCGATGGGGTCGACCCCGTTCCCGCCCTCGACGGTCACGACGTGGCGCCCGACGTCCATGCGGACCGGGCCCGCCTCGAGGATCTGCCGGTCGCCCGTGGGGGTCGCCGCGGGCTCGGCACCCTCGCTCTCCTGCCCGCGCCGCAGCACCGCGCGCACCCGGGCGATCAGCTCGCGGGCCGAGTACGGCTTGGTGACGTAGTCGTCGGCGCCCAGCTCGAGGCCGACCACCTTGTCGATCTCCGCGTCGCGCGCCGTCACCATGATCACCGGGACGGAGGAGCGCTGACGCAGCGCCTTGCAGACGTCGGTGCCGCTCATCCCGGGGAGCATCAGGTCGAGCAGGACGATGTCGGCCCCGTGGCGCTCGAAGTCGTCCAGGGCGGCGGCGCCGGTCACGGCGACGCTGGCCTCGAACCCCTCCTTGCGCAGCAGGTAGGCCAGCGGGTCGGCGAAGGACTCCTCGTCCTCCACGATCAGCACGCGGGTCATGGTCACCTCTGCTCGTCGGGTCCGACGGTCACGGACGTGGGGGTGCGTGGTGGGGAGGGGGCCGGGGGCTCAGGGGGATCCATGGCCTCGTCGTCATCGACCTCGTCGTCGGAGGTCTCGTCGGCCCCGGCGACCGGCTGCTCTGCCGGTCGCGCCGCGGGCCGCTCGGTGGGTCGCTCCGCCGGCCGCTCGGTCGATCGCTCGACCAGGGCGGACCGGGGGCGGTCGGCGGGGCGCCGCGGGTCGTCGAGCGCGCCGTCGACCGGGGTCGGGACGGGCGCGCCCGCCCGCGGCGACCCGCTGTCGTCGGCGGCCCCGCCCGCGGGCGCGGGCAGGCGCAGCGTGAACGTGGAGCCGACGCCGGGCTCGCTCCAGACCCGCACCTCACCGCCGTGGTTGGCGGCGACGTGCTTGACGATCGCCAGGCCGAGGCCCGTGCCCCCGGTCGCGCGGGAGCGGGCGGGGTCGACGCGGAAGAAGCGCTCGAACACCCGCTCCTGGTGGTCCGGCGCGATCCCGATGCCCCGGTCGGTCACCGAGATCTCGACCGAGCCCGCGCCGCCGGTCCCGCGCACCCGGCGGCGGCGCACCGAGACCGACGACCCGGTGGGCGAGTAGGCGACGGCGTTCTCCAGCAGGTTCGCCAGCGCGGTGACGAGCAGCGTCGAGCTGCCGGCGACCTCGAGGCCGCTGGGGGCGTCGAGGGCGAGGTCGGTGCCGGCGGTCTCGGCGGAGACCCGGGCGCGCTCGACGGCCTCGCGGACCACGTCGTCGACGGCGACCGGCTCGAGCTCGGGCAGCGGGTCCGCGCCCTGCAGCCGGGACAGCTCGATGAGCTCGGTGACGAGCGCCCCCATCCGGCGGGACTCGTGGAGGATCTTCGTCGCGAAGCGGGTGACCTCGACGGGGTCGTCGGCGTCGAGCACCGCCTCGGCCAGCACGGCCATCGCGCCGACCGGGGTCTTGAGCTCGTGCCCGACGTTGGCCACGAAGTCCCGCCGGACGGCCTCGAGCCGCACCGCCGCCGAGGTGTCGGAGGCCTCGACCACGACGAAGCCGTCGCCGAGCGGGCCCAGTCGCGCGATCACCGACTGCGGTGAGCGGCGCGAGGACGTGGGCGGGGACAGATCGATCTCGGCGGTGCCGCCGCGCGCCGAGACCGTGGCGGCGGCCTCGGCGACCCGGCCCTCCGGGCGGGCGTCGACGACCGCGCCGAGCACCTCGGCGCGGTCGTTCGAGAGCACCACGTCGCCGAACCGGTTGATCACCGCGAGCCCGGTGTGCGAGCGGCGCACGATGCGGGCGAGCAGTTCGGCCACCGTGGGCCCGGCGGCGACGACGGCGGCCCGCTTGCTCCGCGCCTTCCACTGCACGCCTGCGGCGCCGACGACGACGCCCACGACCGCCGCGAGGACGGCGGCCAGGACGGTCACGTACGCCGGGACGGCCACGCCGCGATGGTAGGGCCGCCACCGGGATTTCGACCCGCGTCGGACCGCCGTTGGTGACCCGTCCAACCCTCGGAAGGGTGACTGTTGGCGACCCGTTCAGGTGGCGTTCACCGCACGGTGACCCCCGACGTCAGCGCCGCTGGTCAGCGCCCCTGGTTGGCGACCGCCGCGATCGCGTCCTTCGCGGCGTCGGGGTCGAGGTAGGTGCCGCCGGGATTCGTCGGCGTGAGGTCGCTGCCGGACTCGACGAGGTCGTAGCGCAGCGGGATGCCGGTCGGGATGTTCAGCCCGGCGATCGTCTCGTCGTCGACGCCGTCCAGGTGCTTGACCACCGCGCGCAGCGAGTTGCCGTGGGCGGCGACGAGGACCGTCCGGCCGGCCTTCAGGTCCGGGACGACGGCCTCGGTCCAGTACGGCAGCAGCCGCTCGAGCACGTCGGAGAGGCACTCGGTGCGGGGCAGGTCCGCGCCGAGGTCGGCGTAGCGCGGGTCGCCGGTCTGGGCGTACTCGTCGTCGGGGTCGATCGGCGGCGGCGGGGTGTCGTAGGAGCGGCGCCAGACCTGGAACTGCTCCTCGCCGTAGGTAGCAAGAGTCTGCTTCTTGTCCTTGCCCTGGAGCGCCCCGTAGTGCCGCTCGTTGAGCCGCCAGTTGCGGCGGACCGGGATCCAGTGGCGGTCGCAGACGTCGAGGGCGAGGTTCGCCGTGCTGATGGCGCGCCGCAGCAGCGAGGTGTGCAGGACGTCCGGCAGGAGCCCGGCGTCGGCGAGGAGCTCGCCGCCCCGGCGTGCCTCCCGCTCGCCGGTGTCGGAGAGGGGCACGTCGACCCACCCGGTGAACAGGTTCTTCTCGTTCCACTCGCTCTGGCCGTGCCGGAGCAGCACCAACGTGCCAACGGTCATGCCGCGGCACCCTGCCATCTCGCTCACCGCACCGGGACCCTGACGGGCGATGTGGGCGCGTGAGATGCGCCGACCCCGGGTAGACGGCCCGCGTCGGGTATCACCCGGATCGAGTAGCGCCGGTCGGCGCGCCACCGGGAGGCTCGTACCCGACCCACCACGAGGAGACGACGATGAACGACGACGACATCACCACCTCCGGCTCGACCCCCGGCCACGGGCCCGCCGACGGCGGCGCCTCGGGTGGCGGCGGCGACGGGGGCGCGGACGGCGGCGCCGACGGCGGGGCGGGCCACGGCCCGGCCGACGGCGGGGCTGCCGGTCACGGGGCCGACGGCGGCGCGGACGGTGGCGCCGACGGCGGGGCCGACGGGGGCGCGGACCACGGCGCCGGGCACGGGCCGGCCGACGGCGGTGCCCGCGGCGGCGGCGCGGACGGCGGTGCCGATGGCGGTGCCGATGGTGGCGCCGACGGCGGGGCCGACGGGGGCGCCTGAGCGCCTTCGAGCGGGCCGCCCCACCGAGATCGCCGAGATGACGGGCTCCTGGACGCCTGGCGTCCAGGACCTCGTCGTTCCGGCGATCATGGGCCGAGGCGCCCCACCCTGCCCACGCCGAACCCCTGGACCGCCATGAGCACGACTGACCGCCGGTACCTCCGCCGCGCCGTGGCGGGGGACCTCGACGCGTTCGCCCACGAGGCCTGGGGCCGCCACGCCGTGCTGTCGCGGCGCGACGACCTCGCCAAGCACCGCGGCGACGACGAGCCCGGGTTCGACGACCTCTTCTCGCTCGACGCCGTCGACGAGCTGCTGGCCAACCGGGGGCTGCGGACCCCGTTCCTGCGCGTCGCGAAGCAGGGCACCGTCGTGGGCTCCGGTCAGTTCACCGGGGACGGCGGGGTCGGCGCCGAGGTGGGCGACCAGGTGCGGGACGACCGGGTCGCCGCGCTGTTCGCCGACGGGCACACCGTCGTGCTGCAGGGCCTGCACCGGACGTGGGCGCCGGTCACCGCGCTCGCCACCGGGCTCAACGCCGACCTGGGCCACCCGGTGCAGGTGAACGCCTACGTCACGCCGGCCTCGTCGACGGGGTTCTCGGCGCACTACGACGTGCACGACGTCTTCGTCCTGCAGATCGCCGGCACCAAGCGCTGGCACGTGCACGCCCCGGTCCACCCCGACCCGCTGCGCAGCCAGCCGTGGAACGACCACGGCGGCGCGGTGAGCGGGCGCGCCCGGGAAGAGCCGCTGCTCGACGAGGTCCTCCACCCCGGCGACGCCCTCTACCTGCCACGCGGCTACCTGCACTCGGCCACCGCGCAGGGCGAGGTGTCCGCACACCTGACCGTCGGCGTCCACGTCGTCACCCGCCACGCCCTGCTGGAGACCCTGCTCGCGGGCCTGGCCGACGACCCCGAGCTGCGCTCCTCCCTCCCCCTCGGCGTGGACGTCTCCGACCCCGCGGCGCTCGCCCCGCACCTGGCGGCCGTCGCCCGCCGCGCCGCCGAGCACCTCGCCGACCGGTCGACCGACGACGAGCACGCCAGGGACGCCGCGGATCAGCTGCGCGGGCGGGTCTGGTCGGGCAACCGGCCGGAGTCGCTGCGCCCGCTGCGCCAGGCCGCGGCCGTCCACGCGGTCGGCCCCGAGACGGTGCTGCGGCTCCGCCACGGTCTGCGCCACCGCGTCCACCCCGACGACGACGGGCGGCTGCGGCTCGAGCTCCCCGACCGGACGCTGGAGCTCCCGGCCGGGGCCGCGACCCCGCTCGCCGCACTGCTCTCCGGCCGCGAGGTGACGCTCGGCCAGGTCGGGGAGGACGAACCCGGCGACGCGGTCGTCGTCGCCCGGCGGCTGCTCACCGAGGGTGTACTGGTGACGCCGGAGTCGGTCGGTGGCGCCCCGGACGATCGTGCGGGTACGACGGAGCCGTGACGGCCGCGGAGACACCCACACCGGGCCCCCTCGACGGGGCCGCCCCGTTCCGCTGCTCGCAGGCCGCCCGGGACCGTGACGACCCGTTGTTCGCCTCCGCTCCGCCCGCGCGGCGGTGGCTGCTCGTGGAGCACCCGGGCCCGTGGGGCGCGCAGGCCCTCGGCGGCGCCGGGTTCGCCGAGGACGTCGTCACCGCGATCGACGCCTTCTGCCGATCGCACGACGCCCGGTTCCAGCTCATCCGGCGCACGGCCGCCCGCGGCGCCCGCACCGAGGCCGGCGGGCGCTTCGCCGTCGTCGACTCCCGCCCGGGCCACGAGTCGGTGCGGTGGGGCCGTGTCGACGCCCCCGAGGCGCTCCCCGGCGCCCTCGCCGATCTCGAGGCCTCCACCGAACCGTCGGACGAACCCGTCTACCTGGTGTGCGCGCACGGCCGCCACGACACGTGCTGCGCGGTGCGCGGCCGGCCGGTCGCCGCCGCGCTCGCCGAGGAGTACACCGAGCGGACCTGGGAGACCACCCACACCGGCGGCGACCGCTTCGCGCCCAACGTCGTGCTGCTCCCGCACGGTCTGGTCCTCGGACGGGTGCCCGCGACCGACGCCCCGGACGTCGCGGCGCGCTACGACGCGGGCGAGGTGGACCCGTCGCTACTGCGTGGCCGGGCCGGGATCGCCCCGCCGGTGCAGGGCGCGCAGCACCACGCCCGGCGCGCGCTCGACGAGCACCGCGTGGACGCGCTGGCCCCGATCGACGCCCGGCAGGACCCGGAGGACCCGGCGACGTGGACGGTGCGCCTCGCGGCACCGGACGGTCGGGGCGAGATCGTCGTCGTGGTGCGCGAGCGGTGGATCCCGTCGCCGACCCCGCTGACCTGCAGTGCCGGTCGGGCGGCGTCGATGCGGACCTACGACCTCGTGACGCGCGACGACGACGGGATCGGTCTGGTCACCCCGGACGACGCGGACATCGGCGTCGTGACGGTGACCGGCGACGCGATCGGCACCGTGGCCAACGGGGCCGCCTCCACCCGTCCGTAGCGGGCCGGGACGCGGTCCCACCAGCGCATCAGGGCCTGGTGCAGCGGCCGCTCGACGAGCCGCGTCAGGAGCCACCCGGCGAACACACCGGTCAGGATCATGACCACGGTCTGGAGCGTCGGCCCGACGCCGAGCTCCTGCACCCGGCGCATGACGACGTAGCCGATCGTCTGGTGGGTGAGGAACACCCCGTAGGAGATGCCGGCCAGCCAGGTGATCGCGCGGCGCCCGACGGCCGGGATCCAGCGGTCCCAGTCGGGCCCGACCGCGGCCGCCGTCATCGCGACCAGCCCGAGGGCGATCCCCACGACGGCGTCCCAGTCGGTGCCCCACCCGGCGACCGGGTCGAGCATCGAGGACTGCAGGGCGTGCTCGGCGACGGCGACGACCTCGATCGCCACGAAGTGCCACAGCCGCAGCCGCCCCGTGGACACCATCCACACCGCGATGCCCGCGACGAAGAGGTGCCAGCGGAACACCCCGAGCCCGTTCGCGAACAGCGCGTACACCGCGCCGCCCCCGCCGGTCGCGAGGAAGTGCCACTGCAGGGCGGGGATGATCAGGGCGGCCCACATGACGACGCGGAGCGCCACGCCGCGTCCCAGCGGCCCGCGCCACATCACCGCGGCCAGGCAGAAGGCCATCAGCTGCAGCGGGATCGTCCAGTAGGAGCCGTCGACGAAGCCCCAGCTCGCGTCCCAGTGCCAGAGCATCAGCAGGTTCGCGACGAGGTCCTTCTTGCCCGGGTAGTACCAGCCGTCCGGGGCGAGGTAGCGCAGGAACAGCCAGGCGTTGACGGTGGCCACGAAGAACGCCGGCATCAGCCGGGCGAGCTTTCCCCACCACCACCGGGCGGTCCCGCCGCGACGCGCGCCGCCACGGCGCACGGTGGCGGCGACGAAGTAGGCGGAGAGCACCAGCAGCAGGCTCGCGCCGACCTGGTGCGGGAACACGAAGTTCTTCGGGAGGATGTCGTGGTAGACGAGCGGCCCGATGAACGTCGAGTGGTACAGGATCACCAGCAGCACGAACGCGACGCGCAGCACGTCCCAGGACAGCTTGCGTCCGGACCCGCCGGGGGTCCGTGCTGTGGGGCCTGGAGCGGGACCGGCCGCGGCACCGTCCGGAACCAGGACGGGCGCGACCGCCGGCTCGGCACGATCCGCGATGTCGGTCACCGAGGCGGACGTTATCAACGCCCCGCGACGGTCAGCTCACGAGGCGTCGCGCTCCGCGCTCGACGGACGTTCCTTCTCAGCGGCCGGTCCAGTGGTACCGCTCGACCGTTCGGAGGTCGGACCGTTGATCGCCGACGTCGAACCGGAGTCGCCGTTCGCCGGGGCGCCTTCACCCGGAGATGACGTCCGGCCGCGGTCGTCGTCCTGCATGCCACGGGTCTCGGCCTTGAGGATGCGCATCGACTGCCCCAGCCCGCGGGCCATGTCGGGCAGTTTCCGCGATCCGAACAGCAACAGCACCACGACGATCACGATCGCCCAGTGCACCGGGCTCAGCGATCCCATCGCGCACACCTCATTTTTCCGGGCCTCGGACAGGGGCGGCACAGCACCGCCGGGGGCCGAGGGTAGCGGCGAGTGGGTGAGCGCGCGGCAAAGAACCGGTGACGGGCCCGGGTTCCGCCGGATGTGTCGCTCGAGTGAGGTTTGGGTGTAGGCATCAGTGGGCGACGTAGGGCCTGCACCGTCACCGCGTCCTCGCGCATCGAAAGGACTTCGCCATGATCTTGAGCATCCTCGGGTGGATCGTCTTCGGTCTCATCGTCGGCTTCATCGCCCGCGCGCTCGTCCCCGGCAAGGACAACATCGGCATCATCGCCACCATCATTCTGGGTGTCCTCGGCTCCGTCGTGGGTGGCGTGCTCGGCTCGCTGCTCTTCTCGCCGCACCAGCTCTCGTACAAGAGCCCGGTCGGCTGGATCGGGTCGATCATCGTCGCGATCATCCTGCTCGTCGTCTACAACAAGGTCACCGGACGCAAGCGCGCCCGCCCCTGATCTGCACCGACCCATCTGGAGGCGACGATGCCGAGCCGTGACGCGACCACCCACTGGGAAGGCGGGCTGCAGGACGGCACCGGACACGTCACGTTGGACTCGTCCAACGCGGGACAGTTCGACGTGTCGTTCCCGACCCGCGCCGAGGAGCCGAATGGCCAGACCAGCCCCGAGGAGCTGATCGCCGCCGCGCACTCGTCGTGCCTGGCGATGAACCTGTCCGGGGTGCTGGGCGGCGAGAACCTCACCGCCCGCTCGATCGACGTGAGCGCCGACGTCACGCTCTCGCCCGCCAAGGGCGGCGGCTTCGAGATCAGCGGGATCGCGATCACGCTGCGCGCCGCCGTCGACGGTCTCGACGAGGCGAAGTTCAAGGAGCTCGCGAAGACCGCCGAGCAGACCTGCCCGGTCTCCAAGGCGCTCGCCGGCACCACGATCACCCTGGACGCCGCGCTCGACTCCTGAGCGCGGGAGTCCCCGCGACCTGAACGAACGGCACCTCCGCCTCCTGACGTGGCGGAGGTGCCGTTCGTGTGTCCGGGCCCTTCCGACGATCGGGTGGTGACGGCACCGCGGCGCCTCCCTCGGTGGTGGTCAGGCGTCCTGCCCATCGGGGTCCCAGCCCGCACCCAGGTGCGGGTCCCAGCCTGAGTGGGACCGACGGGAGGAGAGCCACGTGGGGCTGATGTGGGTGGTGCTGGCGGCGCTGCTGTTCGGCGCGGGTTCGGTGGCCCAGGCCGCGGCGGTGACGGCGCTCGACGACGGGGCCTCGCTGCCCTGGACGAGGCTGCTGCGCCACCCGTGGTTCGTGGCGGGCACGGTCGCCGAGGGCGCCGGGGCGCTCTGCCACGTCGCCGCCCTGCAGTCGGTGTCGATGGCCGTCGCGCAGTGCGCGGTGAGCGCGAGCCTCGCGGTGACCGCCGTCGTCGCCCGCGTCTGGTTCGGCAGCCGGCTCGGGGCCCGTCGGATCGCGGCCGTCGGCGTGCTGTCGGTGGCCCTCGTCGGCCTCGCGGCCGTGGCCGGCCGGACGGGCACGGCGACCGACACGGTGGCGCTGGAGATCAGCCTCGCCGTCGCGGCAGCGGCCATCGGGTTCGTCGGGCTCGCCGGGGCGGTCGCGCGGCGGGGCGTGGTGCTCGCCGTGTGCTCCGGCCTCGGCTTCGCCGCCTGCTCCATCGCCGTCAAGCTCGTCGACCTCTCCCACCCGCTCGCCGCGCTCACCTCGGCGCCCACGCTCATCGCGGCCGTCACCGGCGCCCTGGGCTGCCTGTGGTGGACGCTCGCGCTGCGCCACGCCGCGGTGACGACCGCGACCGCCGTGGTCGTCGTCGCCGAGGTCGTCCCGCCCTCGCTGCTCGCGCCGCTGCTGGGCGACAGCGTCTCCTCGTGGTTCGGCGTGGTCGCCCCGCTCACGCTCGCGCTGGCCGCGGCGGCCTGCGTCGTCCTCGCCCGGACCGGGCACGCCCCGGTCCCCGCGCGGGTCGAGCAGGAGCCGCGGGTGCCGGTCGCGGCGTAACCTCGAGGTGTCCGACCTGGAGGAGGACGACATGGCCGGCATCGTCGGGAAGCGCACCGTCGTCGAGCCGGGCGAGCCGGCGGGAGACCTCGCCGAGCGGCTGGGGCTGCTCCGCCCCGAACAGCGGCGGGCGTTCCGCGCGACGCTCGAGCGGGTCCGCGACGCCGAGCTGCGCGCCGAGTACGAGAGCGACGGCATCCGGCTGCGGTGATCACCGTCGGGGGTCCGTGATAGTGCTTCACGGGTGACCGACTGGCCGTTCCTCGCGTGGTCCCCGGACGACGCGGCGGCGGCGGTCTACGACGTCACCGTCGACGGGGCGTGGGAGCAGCTCGTCGACTTCTACGCCGGCGGCTCCCCGTGCGCGCCGCTGGAACGGATCGTCGCCCTGGCCCGAGAGCACGGCGTGCGGTCCCTGGTCGTCGAGCAGCGCCACCTCGACCCGGACTGGCGCAGCGAGCACGCCGCGTTCCACGGCCGGCTCTTCCGCCGGCACCCGACGGTGACCCACCGCTGGCACCTGTTCACCGACGACGTCGACCCGGAGGACCTCACCCGGCTCGACCCGGTCGCCTACCGCGGCTACGCGGTGATGCGCCCGCTGCCGGCGACGCCGGTCGGGCGCACGATGATCACCCCGCCGCCCGGGCTCGACGGCGGGGTCCGCTGCGAGGCCACCGAGCGGGTCTCCCTGTTCGGGACGCCGCTGACGGTCCGCGCGATGCCGTTCCTGTCGCAGGACGCCGAGTACCTGCGCTGTGCCCACGCGACGCTCTGGATGGTGCTGCGCCACGCCCACCTCGCGCACGGGATCCCGCGCCGGCTCACCGCCGCGGTGCACGACGCGGCGCTGGGCGGGGTGATCGTCGGGCGCCAGGTGCCCAGCGAGGGACTGTCGGTGCAGCAGATGATGGCGGGCGCGACGCGGCTCGGGCTCTCCCCCGGGCTCGTGCACCTCCCGCAGACCCGGGCCGAGGACGGCGACGCCGGGATGCTGACACTGCACGGCATCCTCTCCCGCTACGTGAACAGCCAGGCGCCGCCGATCGTGATCTCGCGGGCGCACGCGTGGGTCGTGGTCGGGTACCGGCGGGTCTCGCCGGAGTCCGGTGCCGGGGTGCGGCTGTGGCGGCACGACGACGCGCGCGGCCCCTATCTCGAGGTCGCCGACCCGTTCGACGAGCTCGACGAGGCGCACCGCCCCTGGCAGGCCGCGATCCTGCCGCTGCTGCCCGACGTCTACGTCACCGCGGAGCGGGCCGAGGCCGCCGGCGAGCACTGGTTCGGCGGCTACCTGGGGCAGGCCGACCCCGACGAGCCGATCGCCCGGGCGGGCGCCGCCGGGGCGCTGACGTGGCGGACCTACGTGACCCGAGCCGACGAGTGGCTCGAACGGCTCCACGGCCGCGGCGTCGACCCGGAGCTCGCGCAGCTCTACCGGCTGACCCCGATGCCCGAGTACGTGTGGGTCGTCGAGGCGGTGGACCGGGCGGCGCGGGCCGCGGGCACACCCGACGTCGTGGGCGAGGCGATCCTCGACTCCACCGCGTCCACCCACCACGAGCCGCTGCTCTCCGGGCTGATCGCGCTGCACGGGGGGCGGCTCGCCCACCGCGTCGGGCCCGACCACGGCGAGCGGCGCGAGATCCATCTCGCCGAGCCGGGCCACTACCGAACGGGGCGCCGCGGCCGGGCCTAGTCAGCCCTCGGGATTGTCCGCGACCGCGCGCGGGATGACGCCGCGCGAGATGTCGGACCCCGCCACCGGCCCACCCGCCGTCGTCGGGCCGTTCTGCCCCGGAGCCGGCGCCAGCGGGCCGAGCGTGAGCGTGACCCGGTTGGTGGTCTTGCGGGCGCGGCTCCCGCCACCCGAGGCCGAGCCGGACAGCACGAACCACTTGGCGCCGACCTGGCCCTTCGCGTCGACGTGGCGGCTCACCTCGACCGAGAGCTCGATCTTGACCTCGCGCACCCCGAGCCCGGTGTTCTCGCCGTCGCTCGCGTGCTGGGCCTCGAGCAGGTCGTGCCGCAGCGCGGCGAGCACCTCGTCGAGTCCGAGCCCCGGCTGGTCGTCGTCGTCCCCCGTGTCCGCCATGCGCGCACGCTAACCGGGCCCACCGACGACGTGGAGCTGCTGACGTCGAGTGTCAGCCCCACGCCGACGGACGACGCACCCGCTCGGGCAACGTCGTCGTCGCGTCCCCCCGCGCGGCGGCCACCTGCGGGCCGGTGAGGAACAGCGTCCGATCGAGCCCGGTACCCCGCAGATCCGCGCCGCGCAGGTCCGCCCCGAGCAGCTCGGCCCGCCCGAGGTCGACCCCGCGCAGGTCGGCGCCCATGAGCAGCGCGCCGCGCAGCGTCGTCCCGGCCAGCGCCCGCTTCGACGCCCGCCCGCTGCGCAGATCCCGCCCGACGAGGTCCGCCCGCGCATGACCCGGACCCGACGACCCGCGCACCGCCTCGCTCACCCGCGCGAGCAGCTCGCCGACCTCGCCGCGCACCGCCCCGACCTCGACACCGTCCAGTGAGCCCTCCGCCAGCCCGGCCACCCGGGACGCCGCGGCCGCCACCTCGTCGCGCAGCCCGGCCGGCGCCTGCGCGACCAGCGGTTCCGTCAGGTACCAGAGGATCTCGTGCAACGGGCGAAGCACGGCGAACGCGTCGAACGCCTCCCGCGCCGGGCCGGGACCGTCGCGCCAGTCCGCGGTGACCCGCTGCCCGGCCCCGAAGCAGTCGAACGCCACGCAGCCCGGGAAGCCGCGGTCGGTCAGCTCGGCGTGGATCGTGCAGGGCGCGTCGGACCGCCCGGGCGCGGAGACCAGCAGGTTCGGGCACGGTGTCTCGGCCGGCTTGTCGAGCGCGAAGTCGGCCGAGCGCGCGAACGCGGGCGCGACGCAGCACAGCCCGGAGCAGCGCCCGCAGTCGGCCTCGAGCTCCAGCGATTCCATCACGTCCGACGCTAGGCGATCCCCGCGAGCGGCAGCTCCGCCACCACCCGCCACGAGTCCGGCGCCCGGGCCCCGGCCAGCAGGTGCAGCCGGTCCACGGCCGCCTCCACCGGCAACGACGGCCGCAGCTCCGCCTCCGCCGCCCGCAGGGCCTCGAGCGAGGCGTGGCTGCCGTAACCGACCGTCAGGTGCGGGTGCGGCTCGTGCTCGCCGCCGTAGGGGACCTGCTCGGGGAACGACCGCCACACGCGGCGGGTCAGCTCCGCGAACGGGTCGGCGGGGGTCGGGGCGAGCCACAGGAGGTCCTCGCCGAACCACCCGGTCCCGGTGAACCGGCACGCGAACGGCGCCACCGGCGACACCGCCGCCCGCAGGGTGGCCACGGTCGTCGTCGTGACCTCCGCCGGAGGCACGAAGGGATAGAGCACCGTGACGTGGGCCGGCACGCCGGCCGCCGTCGTGGGGTCGAGTGCACGACGGTGCTTCCCGACGGCGGGTTCGGCCGCCGGTATCAGGGCGAGCACCGCGGTCTCGGTCGCCGACGGGTCGATCACCGCACCATCGTCGTCGAGGAGCACGTCCCGCGTCCCGGGGCCCTCGGGACACGGTTCGACCGACCTCAGCAGCAGCCGCAGGCGCTGCAGTCACAGGTCGGGTCCCCGCAGCAGGGACAGGCCGTCAGATCGAGCATGCGTCACACCTCCCCCCGGTCACTCGGTGGTCGGGCGGGCACCAGGTGCCGGGGGACGGGTCCGGGCACGTCGCGCTCGGCAACTGGTCGGCCATGGCCACGAGGTCGGCACGCAGCCGCGTGAGCCGCGCCAGCTCGGTGTCGATCTCGGCGATGCGCCCGCGCAGCAGGGGCGCCGCCGGCTCACACGGGCACGCTCCGGTGTCGCGGACGGCGAGGAGGTCGGCGATGTCGGCCAGCCGGAGGCCGAGCCGCTGGGCGCCGCGGATGAAGCGCAACCGGTCGAGGGCGGGCTCGCCGTAGCGGCGGTGCTCGCCGGTGGTGCGCTCGGGCGTCGGCATCAGCCCGACGCGCTCGTAGTAGCGCACGGTGTCGGGCCGCAACCCGGCCTCGCGTGCGAGCCCGGAGATCGTCAGCGTCGCGCTCTCGCCCATGACGCCGACGTTAGGACCTGGAGTCGGGTCCAGGGTCAAGTCAGCGATGGCCATCGCTGACATCGGACGTCAGAACGGCGCCACCCACCCGTCGAGGATGGGCGGACGCCGTCGTGGCTACTCGGCCGCGGCACCGACCTCGATGTTGCGGTGCGCCGCGATCACCGAGGCCAACGCCTGCGAGTTCTGGGCGACCGTGTCGTTGCGCTTTCCGGACACCCGCTCGACGGCCCCGTCGAGGAGCTCGGCGACCCGGGCGAGGTCGTAGAGCACGCCGGCCGCCCAGTCCTGGGGGTCGGCATCTGCGGGGCAGAGATCCTGTCCATGCTGGTTGAGCTGCAGGAGCGCATCGACGGCGCCGTGGACGGGCGAGGGGCTGGTTTCGTCACTCGACATCCCGAACACTTGTACGGGATCGAACTACCTCACGCGAGACCGCTCACCGATCGCGGAGCGGTCTGCGCTCCGTGGCCAGGCCGTCTCCGCGCAGCGGACGTCGCCGGACCTCGGCCGCGACCACCACCGCCTCGGTCACCACGAGGAACACGATCGCGAGGTACAGGGGGCCCGCCCACGCCAGCAGGGCGGCACCGATCGCGAAGAGGACCACCTTGAGGACGAGGCCGGGACGCGGCGGCAGCCGCCGGCGCGCCCGGGGCGCGAGCCACCGTCCCCACACCGCGACGAACACGCCCACCAGGACGACGACGAGGACGACCCGCCCGATCACCGAGTCCGGCAGCGCGATCCCGACGTGGACCAGCGCGGCGAGCATCGCGAGCTCGGCGAGGAACACCCCGATCTCCAGGGCACCGGGGGACTCCGCGCTGGTCATGGCCGAGACGTTAGCGACGGACAGGGCCGCGGAGGGGGTGGTGACTCCGCCGACCCCAAGGGGGCGGAGATCGACGGAGCCACCGGTGATCAGCCACGGGGCGGCGGCCGATCTCGGGGCGCGTGCAGGGGGCCGCACACGCCCACGGGAGGACGGTCCCGCGTCGCCACCCTCTACGTCAACGCAGCAAAGTGGTCGCTTTCTGGACACGATCGGCTCACTGTGCGGCGCCGTCCCACTGCTGATGGTCGTCACACAGATCCACTGGGCGACAAGAGCGGTGCCGAGCCGGGCCGGAATGACGACACCCCGCCGACCCGGAGGACGGCGGGGTGTCGTGTGGTCGGTCGGGCTACTTGGTGCAGGTCACCGAGGCGCTCGGGCCGGAGGCCGAGTTCGTCGCGACCTGGACGCCGTCCTCGACGATCGTGCAGGTGATCGTGTCGGAGCGGTTCATGTGGCCGGCGTCCGGGCTGAGCGAGGCGGTCACCGTCGCGCCCATGAAGCCCGAGACCTGGGCGTTCGCGCTCCACGGCGAACCGGCGCCGGTGACGCTCGCCGAGGCGAGGTTGTTGTCGCGGGACTGGCTGTAGGTGGCCGCGATCCGGGTGCCCTTCGCGGTGGTGACCTTGTAGGTCACGTTGTGGACGGCCGCGCTCTGCTGCTGGGCGGTGGTGACGCCGCTGGCGACGGCACTGAAGACCGCCACGTAGAGGATGCACATGATCAGGGCCACGACGCTCAGCACGACGCCGGCGATCGAGGCGCCGCGACCCTGCCGCGCGCGCCGGGACTTCACGAGGCCGATCACCGACAGCACCAGGGCGATCGGCGCGAGACCCCAGGCGACCATCCCGACGATCGGGATGAACGACAGCACCGCGGCGATGATCCCGACGACGAGGCCGGCCGTCGCGAGCCCGTTGGAGCGGGGCGGCTCGGGGTTCGACGGCTGCGGCGGGACGGCCATCGGCTGCGGCGTCGCGTAGTTCTGCGGGTGGCGCACGAACTGCGGGGCGGCGACGTTCTGCTGCGCCCCGAAGTCCTGCTGCGCACCGTGGCGCTGCTGCGGGACGCCGTAGTGCGCAGGCGTGCCGTAGTGCGCAGGCGTGCCGTAGTGCTGCTGACCGGCGACGTTCTGCGGCGCTCCGAACGTCTGGAAGCTCGGCCCGTACTGCCCGGTGCCGTACTGCTGCGGGATCCCGTAGCCGGCGGGAGGCGTTCCGTATCCGCTCGACATCGGCTGGCCGGAGCCGTTCGCGGCGACACCCGCACGCTCGTCGACGTCGTTGCGACGGTGCCGCGGCCGGTCGATGTTCTGCGTCATTACCGTGATCCCCCGATCTCGTACGTGCTCGTCACGCCGATCTCGCGCCGGGGGATGCGGTCGTTACCGCCGCGTGGTCCGGCCTCCCGGGAATCACCCTCCCGAGCGACATGGCCGGTCGGTCGCGGGCCGCCGTCGGGTCAGAGCACGATCTCGCTGTCGTGACGCCGGTAGATCTCGGCGAGGCGCTCGGGGTCGGGCGGTCCGGAGGCCGGCAGCGCCGCACCGATCTCCGCCATGAAGCTCATCGCGCTCGCCGGGCTCCACACCCCGATGACCCGGGCCGGCTCGTCGTGCGGGTTCGCGAACGTGTGGCGGACCCCGCGGGACGCGAGGATGAGGCCGCCGACCGGGACCGGCTCGGGTTCCCCACGGTCCTTGACCATCGTCAGCGCCCCGCTGAGCACGTAGAGGGACTCGTCGAACCCGTGATGGATGTGCGGGGGCGGTCCGGCGAAGTGGGCCGGCACGGTCAGCTCGCAGAAGGCGATGCCCTCGCTCTCGCCGAGAACGCGGATGATCTCCCCGGCGTAGGGGATCCGGCGAGTCGCCTCCCCCTCGTGCGCGCTCACGTGGTTCAGCCTTGTCGGAGTGTCAAGACCGTGCCCTCGGCTCTAGGCCGTCGCGGCCCCGTCCAGCACGGCGAAGCGCTCCCGGGCCTGGGCGGCGAACGTCGTGACCTGCTCGGGGTCGGGGGACTCGCCGGCGGCGAACATCGCCGTCTGCAGCTCCGGGCCGGAGGCGTCGAAGCGGGTGACCTGCTCCCGGGTCACGGGCTGGACCACGTAGTGCACGTGGCCGGGACGACCCCCGGCGTGGGACCACAGGCAGTTGTAGACCTGCTCGGCCCCGGTCAGTTCGCGCACGACCGTGGAGGTCCCGATGAGCAGGGGTCCGAGCTCGACGGCCTCGTCCTCGGTCAGTTCGTCGACGCCGGTGACGTGACGGATCGGCTTCACGATCAGGCTGCCGACGCCGAGCGGCCCGACGCAGTGCTCGACGACCCAGCTCCGCGACCGGTAGATCGTCCCGCCCGGCAGCGGCACGTCCCCGGTCGACAGATCACAGGCGATGCACGACTCCATCGATCGAGGGTCGCAACGGCGGCAAGATCATCGACCTCGGGCGTGTCCGCCGGTGACACGATCACCCCGTGAGCGCCGACCGGACCACCCACACCGCCGACGACCTGCTCACCCTCCTCGACACGGTGTTCGCCGGCGACCGGGACCGGACGGGCGCCGCGGCCGCGCCGTGGTGGGACCTCTTCTACGCCGACCCCGACCGACCGGCGCCGTTCCTGACCAGTGCTCCGGACGGGAGCCTCGTCGACTGGCTCGAGCACGGCCCGGTCCCCGGCGGTGGCCACGCCCTGGACCTCGGCTGCGGGATCGGGCGGAACGCGGTCCACCTGGCCCGGCAGGGCTTCACCGTCGTCGCCGTCGACCTCTCGCCCGTCGCCATCACGCGGACCCGGGACCTCGCCGCGCGGGCCGGGGTCACGGTCGATGCCCGCGCGGTCGACGTCTTCAGCGCCGCACCCGGCCTCGGCCGGGGCTACGACCTCGTCCACGACAGCGGCCTGTTCCACCACCTGCCGCCTCATCGGCGGCTCAGCCACCTCGCGCTGCTCGACGAGGTCCTCGCTCCCGGCGGCTACCTCAGCCTCACCTGCTTCGGGGCGGCCCCGGCGGCCTCCGAGGTCCCCGACGCCGAGCTCTACCGGAGCGGCGATCTCGGCGGGGGCCTCTCCTATCCCGCCGACGCCCTGCGCACGATCTTCGGACACCTCGACGAGATCGATTTGCGGCCGATGCGCGACGAGCCACCCGATTCCGGACGCTTCGGTGAGCCTTTCCTCTGGGCGGCCCTGTTCCGTCGCCCGCAGAACTGAGCTCGACCACCACCCCGACAGATCGAGAGCGCTCCGCTGCGAGATCGTTCAAACACCCTCCTCACACGCCCAGGATCACCGTAATCTGGGGCAGTAGGTTCGGGGAGCGCAGATCATGAGTGGTATCACGGCACCGAGGCGCCGCGGCAGTACGGCAATGAGGATCGTCGGGACGGCCGCGGACGAGATCGACAGCCGCGTCCATCCGGCGGGACCGATCAGGCGGCAGATCAACAAGGTCTTCCCCACGCACTGGTCGTTCATGTTGGGCGAGATCGCGCTCTACAGCTTCATCGTGCTGCTGCTGACGGGCACCTGGCTGGCGATCTTCTACGACCCCTCGATGGCCGAGACGACCTACGAGGGCTCCTACGCCGGTCTGCGCGGCGTGATCATGTCGCAGGCCTATCTGTCCACGGTCGACATCTCGATCGACGTGCGCGGTGGCCTGTTCATCCGGCAACTGCACCACTGGGCCGCGCTGCTCTTCGTCGCCGCGATGATCGCCCACATGATGCGGACGTTCTTCACCGGAGCGTTCCGCCGGCCGCGGGAAACCAACTGGGTGCTCGGCGTCGTGCTGCTGCTCAGCGGCATGATCGAGGGCTTCGTCGGCTACTCGCTGCCCGACGACCTGCTCTCCGGCACCGGACTGCGCACCGGGATGTCGGCGATCGTCATGTCGATCCCGGTGGTCGGGACGTGGGTGCAATGGGCGATCTTCGGCGGCGAGTTCCCGGGGACGATCATCATTCCGCGGCTCTACATCGTCCACGTGTTCCTGCTGCCGGGAATCATCCTGGCGGTGATCGCCGTGCACGTCGGACTGGTCTGGTTCCAGAAGCACACACAGTTCCCCGGGCCCGGCCGCACCGAGCGTAACGTCGTCGGGGTCCGCATCCTGCCGACGTTCGCGAGCAAGGGCGGCGGTTTCATGGTCGTCGTGGTCGGCGTTCTGGCGATCATGTCCGGCGTGTTCCAGATCAACCCGATCTGGAAGCTCGGCCCCTACGACCCGACCCAGGTCTCCGCCGGTTCCCAGCCCGACTTCTACATGGCGGTCTTCGACGGGGCGGTCCGATTGTGGCCCTCGTGGGAGATGTACCTGTTCGGGCGGTACACCATTCCGGCGATCTTCTTCCCCGCCGTGCTCGGCATGGGAATCCTGATGACGCTGTTGATCGCCTACCCGCTCATCGAGCGCAAGCTGACCGGCGACAAGGCGCACCACAACCTGCTGCAGCGCCCGCGCGACGCCCCGGTGCGGACCGCCACCGGGATGATGGCCCTGGTCTTCTACTTCTGGCTGGTCGTGGCCTGCGGGAACGACATCATCGCCTACACGTTCGACATCTCGCTCAACGCGATGACGTGGATCGGGCGTATCGGCCTGCTCGTCCTGCCACCGCTCTTCTACTTCGCGACCTACCGGATCTGCCTGGGCCTGCAGCGCTCCGATCGCGAGGTGCTCGAGCACGGCATCGAGACCGGCATGATCAAGCGCCTGCCGCAGGGCGAGTTCATCGAGGTGCACCAGCCCCTGGGCGACGTCGACGAGCACGGCCATGCCGTCCCGCTGGACTACCAGGGCGCGAAGGTGCCCAAGAAGATGAACGACCTCGGCTACGCGGGGCACCCGATGAGGGGCGGCTGGTTCCGCCCCGACCCGGCGGTGGAGCAGGAAGAGATCCACGGCGGCCCGGGCGCCGACCGCGAGCTCGCGGGCCGGCCCGACGCCGGACGTCCGCAGGACCCGCGCACATAGGCCACCGCCGTCGGGCTCAATGGCGCGCTCGCGCGATCCGGTAGAACGCCGGGACCGCGCGCGGGTCCAGTCCGTAGCGGATGAGTGCCTCGGTGGTGGAGATGTCCTCGAGCCAGCTCCAGCCGCGATCGTCCAGGTAGGCCGGGAGCTCGGCCGGCTCGAAGCCGAACACGAACGGCTCGCCGGCATCCGCGACCGAACGGACCCACGCGTCGGCGTGCGGGAACTGCACGGTGCCGTCGATCAGGCCGCGGTGGACGTAGGTGAAGGCGAGCTCGCTCGGCGTGCCGGTGGCGTCGTGGGCCCAGCGCACGGTCGCGTCGACGGCCTCGGGTGTGAGGTAGCTGGCCACGCCCTCCCAGAGCACGAAGGTCGGGCGGCCGGTCCGGAAGCCGGCTCGGTCCAGGGCCTCCGCCAGGTCGTCGTGGTCGAAGTCGACGGCGACGAAGTGCACGTGTGCCGGGAGCTGACCGAGCACCCGAGCGAGGACCCGGCGCTTCACGGCCTGGGTGTCGGGGTGGTCGACCTCGAACACGCGCACGTGCGCACACCCCGACAGCCGGTACGGCCGGCTGTCGTAGCCGGCCCCCAGGATCACGAGCTGTTCGATCCCGTCCGCCGCAGCCACGGCGTCGTCGAGAACCTTGGTCCGAGCGACGGCCGACGGGCGCGGGCCCGGGAACCGGCGGTCGATCACCCACGGCAGGACGCCGCGCAGGCCCGGCAACCGGGCGGCACCCGCGACCTGCGCCAGCGGCGAGCTCAGGAACGCGGCCGCCAGCGGGTCGGCGAAGAGCCGGCGCCCGGGAGGCCGACGGGTCTCCAGAGCGCGGAACAACGCCATGTACTCCGCCGTGCGGCTCTGCTCGCCCTCGCGCATGCCTCCAGCTTGCGCCTGGCGGCAATCGTCAGGCGGGCGCGTTCTCCCGGGCGCGGAGGTCCTTGCGCAGGATCTTCCCGGAGCCCGACTTCGGGATCTCGTCGATGAACTCCACGACCCGCACCTTCTTGTGCGGCGCGATCCGCGAGGCCACGAAGGACATGACGTCGTCCTCGGACAGCTGGGCGCCCTGCTGCTTCACGACGAACGCCTTCGGGATCTCCTCGCCGTCGGCGTCCTTGACCCCGATGACCGCCGCGTCCGCGATCGAGTCGTTGGTGAGCAGCAGCGCCTCGAGCTCGGCCGGCGGCACCTGGTAGCCCTTGTACTTGATGAGCTCCTTGACCCGGTCGACGATGTAGAAGACGCCCTCGTCGGTCACCGTCGCGACGTCACCGGTGTGCAGGAAGCCGTCGGAGTCCAGCGTCGAGGACGTGGCGTCGGCGTTGTTGAGGTACTCGCGCATGACGTTCGGGCCCTTGACCCACAGCTCGCCGCGCGGGCCCTCCTCGCCCGTCTCCGGGTCGACGAGCTTGCACTCGACATTCGGCAGCGCGACGCCGATCGAGGACAGGTCCATGTCGGGGCGGTCGTCGGGCATGCAGTGGCTGACGGGCGAGAGCTCGGTCATCCCGTAGCCCTGCAGCACGGTGCAGTTGAGCCGCTTGCCCATGGCGTGACCGAGTTCCGCGTCGAGAGCCGCGGCACCGGAGAAGACGATGTCCACGCAGTCGATGTCGTACTCCTCGACCATCGGGTGCTTCGCCAGCGCGACCGCGATCGGCGGCGCGACGTATACCCGGTCGATCCGGTACTCGGAGATGATCCGCAGGAACTCCGCGAGCTCGAACTTCGGCATCGTCACGACCGCCGCCCGCGCGTGGATGCCCTGATTCATCATGCAGGTCATGCCGTAGATGTGGAAGAACGGCAGCACGGCCAGGATCTTGGTGCCGCTCGAGACGTGGGTCCCCATCGTCTGCACCTGCAGCAGGTTCGCGATCAGGTTGCGGTGGGTCAGCACCACGCCCTTGGCCCGCCCGGTGGTCCCCGACGAGTAGGGCAGCGCCGCGACGTCGTCGCCGGTCACCGTCACCGACGGGCGCTCGGCCGTCGTCGTCAGGAGATCCGCGAGGGCGTTCTCGGGCAGCGGCGTCGAGGCCTCGTCGCGGGCGGCGTCGATGAGGATGATCTCCGAGACGACGACGCCCTCCTCCGCCACCGCGGCGCGGGCGCGGTCGAGGAACGCCGAGATCGTCACCAGGACCTTCGACCCGGAGTCGCGGAGCTGGAACGCGACCTCGTCGGGGGTGTACATCGCGTTGATCGTCGAGACGGCGACGCCGGCGGCGAGTCCGCCGTGGAAGACGACCGGGTAGTAGGCGTTGTTCGGCGCGAACAGCGCGATGACGTCGCCCTTGCCCAGCCCGCGCTCGCCCAGCGCGGCGGCGAAGCGGTCGACGCCGTGCGCCAGCTCGCCGAAGGTCATCTCGCGGCCGCTCGGCCCGTCGATCACGGCGACCGAGTCCGCGTGGTCCGAGACGTCGGAGAACAGGAACTCGGGCAGCCCGACGTCGGGGATGTCGATGTCGGCGTAGGGGCTGCGCACGGTCATGCGGTGTCTCCTCGGATGGGCCGGGGCGGGCGCGCCGGCCTATCGGGCCGTGCGCGTGATCACGCCAACGTACCCGTCCCGTACCCGCCGAGGCGTGCGGCGGAACCCGGCCCGCTCACCCGGACGGCGCAGCCGTCACCCTACGTCGGAATCGGACACCAGGTGCGCGAACGCCCGCAGGTTGGCCAGCGATTCGCCGCGCGACTCCCGCCAGGCCCACTCGCGCCGGATCGACGTCGCGAAGCCGAGCTCGATGAGGGTGTTGAAGTCGCCGTCGGCAGCCTCGAGGACCTGCCCGAGGACGCGGTCGAGCTCGTCGTCGTCGACCGCGTGCAGGCCGATCCGGCCGACCAGGTGGATGTCGCCCATGTCGTCGAGCGTGTAGTGGACGCCGTAGAGGCGGGCGTTGCGCTGCAGCAGCCAGCGGTAGACGCCCTCGTGGTTCTCGTCCGGGCGCCGGCAGACGAACGCCTCGACCAGCAGCGCGTGCGGGGTCAGCACCAGCCAGCAGTTGGTCTGCAGCTTCTTCGTCCCGGGCAGGGTGACGAAGAACGAGCCCTCGGCCCGGCGCTGGTAGCCGAGCTCGCGCTCGTCGAGGGCCGCGGCGATCACGCCGGCGAGACCGTCCAGGTCGCTCACACCGCCACCCCCCGCGGCGCCGAGCCCGCGCGCCGCGCCGTCACGGCCTCGGAATAGGTGGCCAGCAGCGCGTCGGCGGTGCGGTCCCAGGAGAAGACGGCGGCGTGCTCGACGGCGCCCGCGGCGAGCCGGCCGCGCAGCTCCCGGTCCAGGGCGGCGCGCTCCAGCGCGTCCGCCCAGGACCTCGCCGAGTGGTCGTCGACGAGCAGCCCCGAGCACCCGTCGGCGACGGCGACCGGCAGGCCTCCGACGGCGGCGGCGACGACGGGCGTGCCGCACGCCTGGGCCTCGAGCGCGACCAGGCCGAACGACTCGGAATGGCTGGGCACGGCGACGACGTCGGCGGCGCGGTAGACCTCGGCGAGCGCCTCGCCGGAGCGCGGGGGCAGGAAGCTCACGACGTCGGTGATCCCCAGGTCGCGCGCCATCTCGATGAGCACCCGCGGCTGCGCGAGCCCCGACCCGGACGGCCCGCCGACGACGAGGACCCGCAGCCGGGACCGCAGTTCGGGCCGGCGGGCGAGCATCTCCGCGGCCGCCCGCAGCAGGACGTCGGGTGCCTTGAGGGGCTGGATGCGCCCGACGAACGCGAGCACGACGTCGTCCTCGCCGATCGGGACCCCCGCCTCCCGGCCGAGCCGGGCGCGTGCTCCGTCGCGGTCGAGGTCGGGGGTGAAGGTCTGCAGGTCGACGCCGGGGGCGACGGTGCGCACGGTGTCCGGATCGGCGCCGTACTCGGCGACCAGCGCGTCCGCCTCGCCGGGCGTGGAAGCGACCAGCCGGTCGGCCTCGGCGACCACCTGTTCCTCGCCGACCAGGCGCCCCAGCGGCTCGGGCGCGTCGCCCTCGGCCAGCGAGGCGTTCTTGACCTTGGCCAGCGTGTGGGCGGTGTGGACCAGCGGGACGCCCCAGCGGTCGCGCAGCAGCCAGCCGACCTGGCCGGAGAGCCAGTAGTGGGAGTGCACGACGTCGAACCAGTCCGGTTCCTGGCCTGCCTCGTCGCGCAGCACCCCGGCGGTGAACGCGCACAGCTGGCTGGGCAGGTCCTCCTTGCCGAGCCCGCCGAACGGGCCGGCGACGACATGGCGGACCAGCACGCCGGGCGCGAGCTCGGCGACCGGTGGCAGGTCCGACGACGTCTGGCGCGTGAAGATCTCGACCTCGACGCCGCGCTTGGCCATCTCCAGCGCGGTCTGCACGACGTAGACGTTCATCCCGCCCGCGTCGCCGGTGCCGGGCTGGGCGAGCGGGGAGGTGTGCACCGAGATCACCGCGACCCGGCGTGGCGCCCGCCGGACCGGGGAGAGCGACCGGAGGGAGGATCCATCGCCGTCCGGCCGGCTCCTCCCCCGTGAAGAGGATGTTCCGTCCGTCGCCGCCCTCGCCGCCGGAATCACATCGACCAGCTTAGGGAACGCACGCGTCGGCGTCCGGGCGAACCTGGTTCTAGGGTGGCGCCCCGTGACCTCACCCACCACCGCCACGGACCGGCCGGTCGTCGTCGTGACCGGGGCCAGCTCCGGCATCGGCGCCGCCTCCGCCCGCGCTCTCGCGGCCGACGGCTGGCATCCCGTGCTCGGCGCCCGTCGCCTCGACCGCCTCCGCGAGATCGCCGACGAGACCGGCGGGACCGCGCTCCCCCTCGACGTCACCGACGCGGCCTCGGTCGAGACCTTCGTGGGCCGCGTCCGGGATCTCGGCAACGTCCGGGGCCTGGTCAACAACGCGGGCGGCGCCAAGGGCACCGAGACGGTGATGGACGCCGACGAGGAGCACTGGCGCTGGATGTGGGAGTCCAACGTCCTGGGCACGATGCGGATCACGAAGGGGCTGCTGCCCTCGCTCATCGCCTCCGGCGACGGCCACGTCGTCACGATCACCTCGATCGCCGGGCTCGAGACGTACGACGGCGGGTCCGGCTACACCTCCGCGAAGCACGCCGAGGGCGCGCTGCACCGGACGTTGCGCGGCGAGCTGCTCGGGCAGCCGGTGCGCCTCACCGAGATCGCGCCGGGCGCCGTCGAGACCGAGTTCTCGCTGGTCCGGTTCGGCGGCGACACCGAGCGGGCCGACAAGGTCTACGACGGCATCACCCCGCTGACCGCCGACGACGTGGCCGCGACGGTCGCCTTCGCCATGAGCCGACCGAGCCACGTCAACCTCGACACGATCGTCATGAAGCCGCGGGACCAGGCGAGCGGGATGCGGTTCTACCGCCAGTAGGTGCGCTTCGGGCTCGTGAGCACCAATTGACGCTCTGGCATCAATTAGTGCTCACAAGCCCGAAGGGCACCTAGAGGGCCGACTGCGCCTTCCACGTCGACCAGGGCACCGCCCAGTCGTAGATGTCGCCGTCGCGGGGCGAGAGCTGGATCGGGGTGCCGGTGACCTCGACCGGGTCGCCGTACATCGCCGAGTCGTAGTAGGTCTTGGCGTCGGGCAGCGACAGGTTGACGCAGCCGTGGGTGACGTTGCTCGTCCCCTGCGCGGCCGCCGACTTCGGATTCGCGTGGATGAACTCGCCGTTGTTGCTCATCCGCACCGCCCACTGCTCGACGACGTCGTAGTCGTACTGGCGGCTGACCATCCGCTTGTCGGTGAACTTCTCGGACACGACGTGGATGCCCGAGCGGGTGGTGCGGTTCGGGTCGGCGTCGATGCCGTAGGAGGCCGGGACGTCCATCACCGGCTTCCCGTCGCGGATCACGACCATCCGGAAGCTGTTCACGTCGGCCTTCACGATCTGCGAGCGCCCGATCGTGAAGTGCGAGCTGACGTCCTCGCGGCCGAACCCGCCGTCGCCGAGGTCGACCCCGAGCATGTCGGCCGTGACCGTGACCTTGGTGCCGGGGTCCCAGTACTCCTTCGGGCGCCAGTGCACCCGGGAACCGCCGTCCTGGTCGGGCAGCCACGCCCACGAGCCCTCGGTGGGCTTCGACGTGTCCACCTTCAGCGCCTTCTCGGCGGCGGCGCGGTCGCTGACGTGGCCGTCGAACTGGACCTCGACGGGGGCGGCGACCCCGACGGTGCGGCCGTCGCCGATGTTCAGCGTCGCCTCGATCTGCTTCTTCGGGACGATCGTGCGCAGGGTGCCGCCGAGCGGGTTCGTCCGGCCGTCGGCGGCCGTCGCGGTGCCGCTCCAGGTGTAGGTGGTCGCGAGCGCGAGCGGGCCCGACGCGGTCCAGCGCTTCCCGTCGGGCGAGAGCGTGCCGTCGACGGCCTTCCCGCCGCCCGTCGGCGTCAGCGCGACCCCGGCCAGCCGGCCGTCGGGCACCGACACCGACACGGGCGACCTGGGGGCCACGTCGGTGGCGTTCGCGGTCGGGGCGTACACGACGGGCACCGGTGCCGGCGGCGACGCCGCGTCCGCCGCTCCCGAGTCACCGCTCGAACAGGCCGACACCAGGGCCAGCACCGAGACGACGACGGGCAGCAGCACCCGACCCGCCCGCTCCGTCGTCATCACGCCGTCCCCGCTCCCCCAGCCCACGTGCCCCTGGATGACACAACGACGGCGACCCGAACCGCGTCACTGGTGTGAACCAGGTCCCGGAAATCCTTTCGGTCCGGGTCAGGGGCGTTCAGTCCAGCGCGCAGCCGACCAGGACGGGCTCTGGGACGAGGCGCACACCGAACGCGGTCTCGACGCGGTCGCGCACGTCCCGGGCGAGGGCGAGCAGCTGCGCGGTCGTCCCGCCGCCGCGGTGGGTCAGCGCGAGGGTGTGGCGGGTGGAGACGCGGACCGGTGAGTCCGACCCCGGATAGCCGCGAGGCACCCCCGCGCGTTCGATCAGCGCCGCGGCGGAGAGCTTCACGCGCCCGTCGACGGTCGGCCAGGCGGTGACGGGCCGCTGGTCGGTGGCGGCCACCCGCGCCGCGACCCGCTCGGCGACGTCGCCGTGGACCACCGGGTTGGTGAAGAACGACCCGGCGCTCCAGGTGTCGTGGTCGGCCTCGTCGAGGACCATCCCCTTGCCTCGCCGTAGCCCGAGGACCGCCTCCCGGACGGCGGCGAGCGGGGCCCGGACGCCCGGCTCGACGTCGAGCGCGCGGGCGAGCTCGGCGTAGCGGACCGGGGCGGACAGCCCGTCGGTCGTCATCCGGAACCGGGCGGCGAGCACGATCTCCCGGTCCGTGCTCTTGAGCCGGCTGGTCCGGTAACCCAGCCCGAGGTCCGCGGCGGGGACGGTCCCGACGTCGCCGGTCCGGCGGTCCAAGAGCGTTGCGTCGACGAGCAGGTCGGCGACCTCGACGCCGTAGGCCCCGACGTTCTGCACCGGCGTCGCGCCCGCGCAACCCGGGATGCCGGACAGGCACTCGAGGCCACCGAGGCCCTCGTCCACCGTCGCCGCGACGAGCTCGTCCCAGTCTTGCCCCGCCTCGACCCGCACCAGGGCCTCGCCGTCGTGACGCTCCACGGTGTGGCCCCGGGACTCCAGGTGGACGACCGTGCCGTCTAATCCGTCGTCGCCGACGACGAGGTTCGACCCGCCCCCGACGACGAGGACCCGCTCACCCGCCGCGTCACCGGCCCGGACCGCCGCGACGATCTCGTCGGCGCTGCCCGCGCGGACGAGCCGGCCGGCCGGTCCGCCGAGGCGCAGGGTGGTCAGCGCGGCGAGCGGGGTCGCGGGTGGCGACGACGTGGTCGGGGTCGGCACGCCTGCGACGGTAGCCTCCTGCCTCGTGGCCCAGACGATCTCCCACCGCGCCGGCTGGGATGCCGACGCCGACACCGTGTACCGCGTGCTGGTCGACGCCGACCATCTCGAGGCGCGCCTGAAGGAGCTGGGGGGCAAGGACCCCGCGCTGGTCGAGCGCACGGTCGACGACTCCGGGGCGCGCCTGAAGCTCCGGCACTCGGTGGCGGTGGAGTTCCTGCCCTCGATCATCCGGAAGTTCACCGGGGGCGACCTGATCCTCGACCGCGTCGAGACCTGGACCCCGGACGCCGGCGGCGGCTACCGCGGGACGTTCGACGTCACCGTGCGCGGACTGCCCGGCAAGCTCACCGGCACGCAGGGCCTGCACGACGTCGAGGACGGCTCGCAGAGCACCATCGACGGCCGTGCCGAGGTCCCGGTGCCGTTCGTGGCGGGGAAGATCGAGTCGATCGTCAACGAGCAGGTCAGTGGGCTGCTGGACGCCGAGGACGAGTTCACACGCCGCTGGATCGCCGAGCACGGCTGAGGTCGGTCACGTGGTCTGCACGCCCCGCGACGCGCCCGCGTGCGGCACCCGCTCGGCCGGGATCGCGCCCAGGCGGCCCTTGGAGAAGTCCGAGAACGCCTCCATGACCTCCTCGCGGGTGTTCATCACGAACGGCCCGCCCCACGCGACCGGCTCCCGCAGCGGCCGCCCGCCGAGCAGCACGACCTCGAGCTTGGGGTGCCGCCCCTCCTGCCCCGTCGACGCCTCGACGCGCAGCGACTCGCCCGGGCCGAAGACCACGAGCTGCCCCGTCGACACCGGGCGCCGCTCGGCCCCGGCGTACCCGTCACCGGAGAGCACGTAGGCCAGCGCGTTCTGCTCGCGGTCCCACGGCACGTGCAGCAGCGCCCCGGGCTCCACCGACGCGTGGGCCATCGTCATGGGCGTGTACGTCGATCCGGGCCCGGAGTGGCCGTCGAGCGACCCGGCGATCACCCGCACCAGCGCCCCGGCGTCCGGGGATGTCACCAGCGAGGCCTGACCGGCCCGGAGGTCCTGGTAGCGGGGCTGGGCCCACTTCTGCGCGCGGGGCAGGTTCACCCACAGCTGCAGGCCGTGGAACAGCCCGCCCGACGCGACGAGCGCCTCCGGCGGCCGCTCGATGTGCAGCACGCCGCCGCCCGCGGTCATCCACTGCGTGTCGCCGTTGGTGATCAGCCCGCCGCCGCCGTGGTTGTCGGCGTGCTCGAAGGTGCCGTCGACGATGTAGGTGACGGTCTCGAAGCCGCGGTGCGGATGCCACGCGGTGCCCTTGGGCTCGCCCGGGGCGTACTCGACCTCGCCCATCTGGTCCATGTGGATGAACGGGTCGAGGTCGGCGAGGTCGACGCCGGAGAACGCGCGCCGCACCGGGAAGCCCTCGCCCTCGAACCCGCGCGGCGCGGTCGTCACCGTGCGCACGCCGCGCTCGGTGATCCCCGTGTCGGGGCCGAGGTCCGCGAGCCGGGGCAGGACGGTCAGGTCGGGAACGGTGACGGCGGGCATCGCTGCCTCCAGGTGATTGAAGGTTGAACGATACCGCTAACGGCCGAGACCCTCCAGGGATTCCGCGCCGGGGAGCTGCCCGAGGACCGATCCCGGGACGACGAGCTTGCTGCCCCGGATCCCGCTCCCGACGACGACGGCGGGTGCGGCCACGACGGCGGCATCCACCAGCACCGGCCAGCCGGCGGGGACTCCGAACGGCGTGATCCCGCCGTAGGCCATGCCGGTCAGTTCGACCGCCGTGTCCATCGGCGCGAACGAGGCCTTCCGGACGTCGAGGCGCTTGCGGACGACGCCGTTGACGTCGGCCCGGGTGGTCGCGAGGACGACGCACGCCCCGAAGCGCTGCTCCCCGGAGCGCGACCCGGCGACGACGACGCAGTTCGCCGAGGCCTCGAGCGGCGAGCCGTAGGCCTCGCAGAAGGCGGCGGTGTCCGCGAGGTCGGGGTCGATCGCGGCGACGGCGCACGACGCGGCCACGTCGTCGGGCAGGGCCTTCAGCGCGGCCGTCACCGGCTCGGCGAGCAGGTCGGGACGGGAGAGCGCGGGCGCAAGCTCCAGGGTGCCGGCGGCGGAGGCGAGGTCCGCGGTCACCAGCGACCGCCCCCGCCCTGCTGCACCTCGGTCACCTTCGGGCGCACGTCGACGAGGTAGACCAGCACCGCGCAGAGGGCCACCAGCCAGAGGATGGCGAGGCTCGCGACCGGGCCACCCACGGAGATGACCAGCAGCAGCGCCCCGACCCCGGTGATGCCGCACCAGGCCGGCTTCGTCAGCTTGTCGACCGCCGTGAACGCGTCCGCCCGCTGCAGCAGCGAGTGGATGAAGGCGTAGAGGCCGACCGGGATGGCCACGATCCAGATGAGCATCGACAGGTAGTAGTCGAGGTACTCGAACACCGGCACTTGCAGCAGCACACGGCGAGGATACGTGCTGGTGGGGCCGGTCGACCGGGACCCGTTCCCCTCGGGACGACGACGGCCCCGTCACCACCTCGGAGGTGGCGACGGGGCCGGTGCCGGAGCGGGGAGCGTCAGCTCTTCGGGGCGCGCTTGTCGGCGGCCGTGGTGGCCGCGGACTTCGGCGCGTTCTTCGGGCCCTGCTTCTTCGGGGCCGTCTGCGCCGCGGTCTTGCGGGCGGCGCTGCGGGTCTCGGAGGCCACCTCGTCGCCGGCCTCCTTGACCTCGGCGGCGACCTCGGTGCTCGTCTCGGTCAGCACCTCGGCGGCCTGCCCGGTGACCTGCTGGGTGTAGCGCGCGGCGCGCTCACCGACCGAGCGGGTCTGCTTGGTGACCCCGGCCAGCACGCTCTCGCCGCGGACGCGGACGTCCTCGACGGTGTCCTCGAGGCGCCCCTCGATCTCGGTGGAGACCGAGTCGACGGTGTCGAGGGCCTGCTTGACCTGCGGCTGCGCCTTGATCTTGGAGTAGGCGCCGGTGCCGCGCTTGACGAGGTCGTCGTAAACGCTGCGGACGGCCTTGACGTAGCTGTCGGCCAGCTTGCGGAAGTCCTCGGCGGTCAGCTTGTGGCGCAGCTCCTGCAGCTCCGAGGGCAGGTCCTCGACGCGGGCCTGGACCTCGGTGGCGCCGGACTGGACCTTGGAGAAGGCCTCCTGGGCGCTCGCCACGGCGTAGTCACCGAGGCCGAGCAGCGCCAGCGACGGCGAACGGAACGGGTCCCACGCCTCGGAGGCGAGCTTGTTGGCCTGGTCGCGGGCCTCGCGGACGTCGAACTTGGTGGGGAAGGTGACGGCCATGATGATCACTCCTGATCGGTCGTGATTCAGCGGGACGACCGGCGGGTCCTCCCGGTGTTGGCACCCTTGCTCGATGCCGGCTGACCTCCACGCTAACACTGGTGCTAGCTCTTGCAAGCACTGTGTTTGCGCAGATGGGGTGGCGTGTCGCACAACTGGGGAGATCGTTCTGATGACCGGTCCGTGCGCTGCGACGACGCCCGCGCTAGCGTTCTGGCCGATGGCGGTGGGGCCCGCCGACAACCGCGCCGACCCGCCGTCACACCCGACGACGCGGTCGACGCCAACGGTCCCTGGAGCTCAGACGTTCCGGCCCGGCCGCGGGTCGGTGACCGACCGCGCCCAGGGAGCCGCCGTGAGCCACGAGGACGATCCGGAGATCGCCGAGGACGTGATCGCCGGGCGTGAACCCGGCACCGCCGTCCTGCGGGGCCAGGGCCGTGCCGTCGCCGTGGTGGCGGCCGGCGGGGCACTCGGCGCGCTCGCCCGCTGGGGGATCGGGCTCGCCTGGCCCGCCCCGCACGGCAGCTTCCCGACGGCGACGCTGCTGATCAACGTCGTCGGGTGCCTGTTGATGGGCGTGCTCGTCGTGCACGTGGCCGAGGTCCGCGAGGCCCATCCGCTGGTCCGGCCCTTCCTGGGCGTCGGCGTCCTCGGCGGCTTCACCACGTTCTCGACGTTCGCGGTGGACACCCAGCAGCTGCTCGTCGGCGGTCACCTCGGCGTGGCGCTGGGCTATCTCGCGGCGACGGTGCTCGGCTCGGTCGGCGCCGCGGCGCTCGGCCTGACCCTCGCTCGCACGACGGCCCGGGGAGGCCGGCGATGACCGCGCTCTTCGTCATCATCGGCGCCGCGGTCGGCGCGCCGCTGCGCTACGTCACCGACCGCGCGGTCCAGTCCGCGCACGGCACCTCGTTCCCGTGGGGCACCGTGACGGTGAACCTCGTGGCGTCGCTGGTGCTCGGGGTCGTGATCGGCGCGTCCGCCGGGTCGGGGGTGTCCGCCCTCGTCGGGACCGGCTTCTGCGGCGGGCTCTCCACCTGGTCGACCCTCGGGTACGAGACGATCCGGCTGGCCGAGGCCGGGGAGCGCACGCACGCCGTGCTCGACGTCGTCATCCAGACCTTCGCCGGGCTGGGCGCGGCCGCGCTCGGGCTCGTCATCGGCGCGGCGCTGTAGGTGCGCTGTCGCGCCTATCCGACGACCAGCACGCCGATCGTGTAGATGATCAGCCCCGCGAGCGCGCCCACGACGGTGCCGTTGATCCGGATGAACTGCAGGTCCCGGCCGACCTGGAGCTCGATCTTGCGCGAGGTCTCCGGGCCGTCCCAGCGCTTCACGGTGTCCGAGATCAGCGCGGTGATCTCGGGGGCGTAGCGGCTCACGACGTAGGACGCCGCGTCGACGATCCAGGAGTCGACCTTCTCGCGCAGCGCCTCGTCGACCACCATCCGCTCGCCGAAGCGGGTCACGCCGTCGGTGGCGCGGCGGCGCAGCTCGCTCGACGGGTCCTCGGCCGCGTCGAGGATCATCGCCTTGCCGGTCGCCCAGGCCCGGCTGATGAGGTCCTGGACGTCGGGGTGTGCGAGCAGCTGGGCCTTGATCGCCTCGACGCGGGCGATGGTGTCGGGCTCGTGCTGCAGGTCGCCCGCGAAGCTCGTGAGGAACCGGTCGATCGCCTTGCGCAGCGGGTGGTCCTGGTCGGACTTCACCGCCCACGCGAACGACAGCGCCTCGGCGTAGAGCCGGTCGCCGATCAGGCCGTCGACGAAGCGCGGCGACCAGCTCGGCGCCTGCTTGCTGACCAGCGACATCACGGTGTCGTAGTTCAGCCGCACCCAGTCGTAGGCGCGGTCGCAGATGAGGTCGACGACGCGACGGTGCGAGCCGTCGTCGAGGATCCCCTCGAGCAGCTTGCCCATCGGCGGGCCCCACTCCTGGGCGACGAGCCGGCGGGTGACGGTCTGCTCGATGACCGCCTGCACCTCGTCGTCGCGCAGCACCGCGACGGCGCCGCGGACGACGGTCGCGGCCTCGGCGGTGACCCGCTCGGCGTTCTCGCGCCGGGAGATCCAGGCGCCCGCGCGGCTCGCGATCCGCGCCGAGCGCAGCTTCTCGCTGACGACCGGCACCGAGAGGAAGTTCTCCCCGACGAAGTCGGACAGGCTCTCCCCGAGCTGGTCCTTCTTGCGCGGGATGATCGCGGTGTGGGGGATCTTCAGCCCCAGGGGGTGCCGGAAGAGCGCGGTGACGGCGAACCAGTCGGCGAACGCACCGACCATGCCCGCCTCGGCCGCCGACCGGACGTAGCCGGTGAACGCCGGCCCGCCGTGGTGCTCCCAGTACAGGAAGACGATCCACACGATGGCCGCGCCGACGAGGAAACCCGTGGCCACGAGCTTCATCCGCCGCAGGCGCGCCTGCTTGCCCTCGTCGTCGCTGAAGCCCGCCAGCCCGGACCCGCCGGGTGGCTGCGGGATCGGCTCGGTCTCCGGTGCCACTGCGCTCACCCCACGAATTGTGCCCCCATCGTGGCAGCGACCCGACCGGGTGAACCGCGAGAGCCTGTGATGCGAAGCGACCGACAGGACCCGGATCGCCCCGCATCGTCGTCGGCGCCCGGCGCGTTACACACACGACGCCCCGAGGAGGCCGGCGACCTCCGACGCGCGACGACGCGCCCATGACACCCCGTGCGACCGACCGCGCCCGGCCGCACGGGGTTCCCGCGCCCCCCGGTCGCCGTGCTGCCCCACGGCGGTCGGGGGGCGCCCCCGCGGCGTCGGTGGGCGAGTCGAGCACCCCGGAAACGGACGCACCCCCGAAACGGACGAACGGCTCGTTCGTCACCATCATGAGTGACGAACGAGCCTTCGTGCCGGAAGAGGGCCGAGCAGACGGACGAGTCAGCTGGTCTCGACGGTGGGCGAGTAGCGCGACATCCAGGCGTTGAGCTGCAGCACGTTCTCCATCTGCGCCCGGTCGACCTCGAGGCTCGCGCCCGACTGGGACGGCGCGTCCACCGCCTCGCGGATCTTGTCGGAGGCGATGAGCCGGCGCACCGGGGCGTTCTGGTCGGCCAGCAGGTCGGCGAGGTCCCCGCGCACCGCCTTCTCGTAGCCCGGGTCCTGCGTCGAGGGGTACGGGCTCTTCACGCGGTCGACGATCGACGCCGGCAGCACGTCCCGCGTCGCCGCCCGCAGCAGCGACTTCTCCCGGCCGTCGAAGGTCTTGAGCGACCACGGGGTGTTGAACACGTACTGGACGAGCCGGTGGTCGCAGAACGGCACGCGGACCTCGAGCCCGCTGGCCATCGACATCCGGTCCTTGCGGTCGAGCAGCACCTGCACGAACCGGGTCAGGTGCAGGTAGCAGACCTCCCGCATCCGCCGTTCCTGCGCGGAGACCCCGTCGACGTGCGGCACCTCGGCCAGCGCGTCCCGGTACGACTGGTCGATGTAGCCCGGGAGGTCGAGCGCCTTCAACAGGTCCGGGTCGAAGAACGCGCGCGTGTGGTCCATCGGGCTCGACCGCGCGGCCATCCACGGGAAGGTGTCGGCGTTGACCGCGTCGGCGTCGTGGAACCAGCGGTAGCCGCCGAAGACCTCGTCGGCCGACTCCCCGGACAGCGCCACGGTCGACCGGCCCCGGATCGCCTTGAACAGCAGGTAGAGCGAGGTGTCCATGTCGCCGAGCGAGAGCGGCAGGTCGCGGGCGCGCAGCACGGCGGCGCGGGCGTCCGGGTCCATGAGGTCGTCGTTGGAGAGCGTGATCGCCTCGTGGTCGGCGGCCACGTACTCGGCCAGCTCCCGGACGTACGGGCCGTCCGGGGTGTCGCGCATCGGGTCGGCGGCGAAGGAGTCCTCGTAGCCGACGAAGTCGACCGAGAACGACCGCACCGGGCCGGCGTCCTGGTCGCGCAGCTGCTGGGCCGCGAGCGCGGTGATCGCCGACGAGTCCAGCCCGCCGGAGAGCAGCGAGCAGAGCGGGACGTCGGAGATCAGCTGGCGGCCGACGATGTCGTCGAGCAGCTCGCGGACGTGGGCGACGGTGGTGTCGCGGTCGTCGACGTGCTCGAGCGCCTCGAGCTGCCAGTAGCGGCGGATCGAGAGGCCTTCGCGGCGGATGCGGACCAGCGAGCCGGGACGGACCTCGTGCATGCCGCGGTACCCGCCGTGCCCGGGGGTCTTGACGTGCGAGAGCAGCTCGCGCAGCCCGTCGAGGTCGACGACGGCCTCGGCGCGCGGGTGGGCGAGGATCGCCTTCGGCTCGGAGCCGAACAGCACCCCGTCCGGCGTCGGGTAGTAGTAGAGCGGCTTGATGCCCATGCGGTCACGGACGAGGAAGAGGTCCTCGGTCCGGGTGTCCCAGAGCGCGAACGCGAACATGCCGTTCAGGCGCTCGACGACGTCCTCGCCCCACTCCAGCCAGCCGTGGAGGATGACCTCGGTGTCGGAGTCGGTGCGGAAGCGGTGGCCCTTGCCCTGCAGTTCGGTGCGCAGCTCGGTGAAGTTGTAGACCTCGCCCGAGTAGACGATCGACAGCCGCGTCTCGCCGGTCACCGGGTCGTCGAGCACCATCGGCTGACGCCCGCCCGGCACGTCGATGATCGCGAGCCTGCGGTGGCCCAGCGCGGCGTGGCGGGTCGTCCAGAGGCCCTCGTCGTCCGGTCCGCGGCAGGCCATGGTGTCGGTCATGGCCTGGGCGGCCGCGCGCGCGGCGGGGTCGTCGTCGAAGTTCCCGGTGAAGTCGACCGTTCCTGCGATGCCACACATGGGCCGTGCCTCCTGTCGTCGTCGACAGGTCCGGGTTACCCCGAATGTTTAGCGCATGTAACCAAATGTGACGGACGGGTGAACCGGACATTCGGGGCCCCGCCCCCTGTGCGTGCCCTATCGGCGTGCTGTATCTCCAACGCGTCCTCGGCGCACAGCGGCACGCACGTGGCGTCAGCCCAACGGCAGGCGGATCTCGAAGGTCGTCCCCGCCGACGAGCTGTGCACCCGGATGTCCCCGTGGTGCTTGGTCACGACGATCCGCCACGAGATGTCGAGCCCCAGGCCCGTCCCCTCGCCCACGTCCTTCGTCGTGAAGAACGGCTCGAAGATCCGCGGCCGGACCTCGTCCGGGATGCCGGGCCCGGTGTCGGAGATCTCGACGACGGCCGTCTGGTTCTCGCGGCGCGTACGCACCGTCAGCGTCCCTGAGCCCCCCATGGCCGAGACCGCGTTGTCGACCATGTTCGTCCAGACCTGGTTCAGCTCGGCCGGATAGCAGGGCACCTGGGGCAGGTCCGGGTCGAAGTCCTTGACCAGCTCGACCCCCTCGAGCTTGCGCGAGAGCATCGTCAGCGTCGACTTGAGCAGCACCCGCAGGTCCGAGGCCTGGTAGGGCGCCCGGTCGAGCTGGGAGTACTGCCGCGCGGCGTTGACCAGCGTGCCGATCCGCGCCGTCGCGTCGGTGATCTCGCCCATCAGCGTCTCGGTCTCGACGGCGTACGCGATCCAGCGCACCGCCGCCCCGAGCGTGCCGTCGGGCACCGTCCGCTCGATCTTGGAGAGCCACTCCGCGTCGAGCCCGCCCGCCACCAGCACCGCGGCGAGGTCCCACGCGCCGTCGACCTCGCGGTCGGCCAGCCAGTCGCCGATCTCGTCCTCGGCGTCCGAGGTCTGCATGGCGGTGAGCTCGGGCGCGGTCGCGACGCCGAGCACCGCCTCCTCCTGCAGGTCGACGAGCTGCGCGACGACCGCGCCGTCGAGCTTCCCGGAGGCCAGCATCGCCAGCTTGTGCCGCATCCCGGCGACCCGGTCACGCAGCGACTCGGTGGCGCGGATGGCCGCCGCGGCCGGGTTGTTGAGCTCGTGGGTCAGGCCGGCCGAGAGCGAGCCGAGCGCGAGCAGGCGCTCCCGCTCCCCGATCGCCGTCGACGAGCGCTGCATCCCGATGAACAGCCCCGCCACCAGATGCATCGGCAGCGGGAACCACTCGCGCAGCTTCTCCGACCAGTCCGCGGCGGGCAGCGCGAGCAGCGTCGTGTCGGAGCACGCCCGCAGCGTGTGCTTGTAGGTCTGCTCGACGCCGGGCACGAACGCCTCGGTCGACCCGCCGTAGGTCCCGGGGGTGGTCGAGCGGCTGATCTCGACCTCGTCCCCACGCGAGAGCCGGATGAGGGCGATCTCGCCGCGGCACAGGACCCAGAAACAGCGGGCCGGCTCCCCCTCGCGGCACACGTCCTCGCCCGCGGGGGCGTCGACGACGTCCGCGTGCTCGCCGATCCAGGCGAGCTGGGCGTCGTCCAGCGACTCGAAGAGGAAGAGCTCCCGCAGACGGGCGGGGTCCAGTTCCGGACGTTCGACGGTGGTCATCTGTTCTCCAACCAGCGGTGCACCAGGCTCACCGCCATCGCGCCCTCGCCGACGGCGGAGGCCACGCGCTTCACCGACCCGCCCCGGACGTCGCCGACGGCGAACACCCCGGGCAGGGAGGTCTCCAGGTGGAACGGATCCCGCTCCGGTTCCCATCCCGACGGGCCCCGCGAATCCGGTCCCGCCGGCAGATCCGGCCCCGAGAGGACGAACCCGCGGTCGTCGCGCACGACGACGCCGTCGAGCCAGTCGGTCCGCGGCTCGGCGCCGATGAAGACGAACAGCCAGTGCGCGTCGACGACCTGCTCGTCCCCGGAGTTCCGGTCGCGCAGCGTCAGCTTCTCCAGGTGGTCGTCCCCGGAGGCGCCGACGACCTCGGTGCAGGTCCGGACCTCGATGTGCTCGACGGCCTCGATCTGCTCGATGAGGTACTGCGACATCGACGCCTGCAGCGACGGCCCGCGCACCAGCATCACGACGCGCTCGGCGTAGCGGGAGAAGTTCATGGCCGCCTGCCCCGCCGAGTTCGCGCCCCCGACGACGTACACCGTCTCGCCGGCGCACGACGGCGCCTCGGTGGTCGCGGCGCCGTAGTAGACGCCCAGGCCGGCCAGCTCGGTGAGCCCCGGGACGTCGAGCGTCCGGTACGAGACGCCGGTGGCCAGCACGACGGAGTGCGCGGCGATCTCGCTGCCGTCGTCGAAGGTCAGCACCCGCACCCCGCCGTGGGTCGCGAGGCCGGTGACGGTCCTCGTCGTCAGGACCTCCACGCCGAACTTCACCGCCTGACGTCGGGCCCGGTCGGTGAGCTGGGCGCCGGAGACGCCGTCGGGGAAGCCCAGGTAGTTCTCGATGCGGCTCGACGTGCCGGCCTGTCCGCCGGTGGCCACCGACTCGACGAGCACCGTCCGCAGTCCCTCCGACCCGCCGTAGACCGCCGCGCCGAGCCCGCCGGGGCCACCCCCGACGACGGCGAGGTCGTACAGCTCCCCGGTCGCGTGCGTCGCCAGCCCGGCCTTCTCGGCGACCTCGGCGTCGCTGGGATCGACGAGGGCCTCGCCCTCCCCGGTGACGACGACGGGCAGCCGCGCGCCGTCGAGGCCCGCGGCCTCCAGCAGCCGGTGGCCCTCGGGGTCGTCGGCGAGGTGGAAGCGGAAGGGGACCTGGTTGCGGGCGAGCAGGTCGCGCAGTTCGTAGGAGCGCGCGGACCAGCGGTGACCGATGATGCGGGTCTCGGTGGCCGGCCGGTCGGGGGTGCGCCGCCAGGCCTCGAGCAGCTGGTCGACGACGGGGTAGAGCTTCTCCTCGGGCGGGTCCCAGGGCTTGAGCAGGTAGTGGTCGAGGTCGACGACGTTGATCGCGGTGATCGCCGCCTCGGTGTCGGCGTAGGCGGTGAGCAGGACGCGGCGGGCGCGCGGGAAGAGGTCCATGGCGCGCTCGAGGAACTCGACGCCGCTCATGCGCGGCATGCGCTGGTCGGCGAGGATCACGGCGACCTGCTCGCCGCGCAGCGCGATCTCCCGCAGGGCCTCCAGGGCCGCGTCGCCGGAATCGGCTCGGACGATGCGGTGGTACTCGCCGTACTCGCGACGGAGGTCGCGCGCGACGGCCCGGGAGACCCCGGGATCGTCGTCCACCGTGAGGATGACCGGTCGGGGCACCTCACCAATGTAAGCGGGTGCGCCACCCTCCGGCGGTGATCATCTCGGGAGGACCGGGATTGCGGTCGTGGAGATCGACTTCCGCAACGGCGGTCCGGTCGAGGCGATCACTGCGGGACGGCCGGGACCGAACCGCGCGAAACGGGCCCGGCGGGCGATCCGCCCGATCTACGCTCGCCCCGTGACCGGGGGCGCGCGGGCGGCGGGGGTGCTGCTCGGCGTCGTGCTGGTGCTGCTCGGCACGGCGCCCGCGTCGGCCGCCGTGCCCGCCCCGCCCGCTCCCGACCCCGCGCTGCTCGCCGGGCTGGACCCGACACCGTCGCCGCTCCCGGGCGTCCGGCAGCAGGTCGCGTGCGTCGCGCCGCTGAGCGAGGGCCCGACCGTCACTCCCTGGGCGCAGGAACGGCTGCGAATCACCGACGCGTGGCGCTGGGGGCGCGGGGCCGGACAGACCGTCGCCGTCATCGACACCGGGGTCGCGACGCACCCGCGCCTGGCGGGGCGCCTGCTCGACGGCGGCGACTTCGTCGGCCCGGGGGGGACCGGTACCACCGACTGCGACGGGCACGGCACGCTGGTCGCGGGCATCGTCGCGGCCGCCCCGGACCCAGCACCAGGGGAGTCGGGACCCTCGGGATTCACCGGCGTGGCCCCGGAGGCGCGGGTCCTCACCATCCGCCAGAGCAGCGCCACCGCCACGGCGGGCGGGCGCACCGGCCCGGGGGCGGGCGACGTCGTCACGCTCGCCCGGGCCGTGCGGCACGCGGTCGACCTCGGCGCGACCGTCGTCAACATCTCCGAGGCCGCCTGCCTGCCCGTCGCGGTGGCGCCGCGCGTGCTCGCGCCGCTGCGGGCCGCGGTCCGCGACGCGGTGGACCGCAACGTCGTCGTGGTCGCCGCGGCCGGCAACGCCGGGTCCGGGTCCTGCGAGCAGACGGATCCGTCGGGGACCGAGGAGGGACAGGTCGTCGCGCCCGCGTGGTTCGGCGACGACGTGCTCTCGGTCGGCTACGTCGGGCAGGACGGCCGGCCCTCGCCACGGACGGTCCGCGGGCCGTGGGTGTCGGTGGCCGCGCCGGGCACCGACGTCGTGTCCCTCTCGCCGACCGGGCCGGGGCTCGTCGACCGCGTGCAACCGGCCGGCGCGGGCACCGGCGACCCGGCGGGCTCGCCGATCGAGGGGTCGAGCTTCGCGGCGCCCTACGTGGCCGGTGTCGCGGCCCTGGTCCGGGCCCGGTTCCCGCAGCTCAGCGCCCGTCAGGTGACCGCCCGGATCGTCGCCACCGCCCAGGCCGCCGGCCCGCGCGACGACGCCGTCGGCGCCGGGATCGTCGACCCCGTGGCCGCCCTGTCCACCCCGGTCGCGGCTGCCGCCGGGGCGTCGTCCGGGGCGTCCGAGAACGGTGGACCGGGCCGGGTCGACCTCGCCGGAGGCGGGGATGCACACTCCGGGGCGCGCGCGGTCGCGCTGATCGGTACCGCCGGGGCGGTCGTCCTCGGCGGTGTGGTCCTCGGCGCGGTCGTGCTCGCGCGCCGGGCGCGCCGACCGCGGTGAGGGGCCGGAGGCGCCTGCCGATCGGCTCCGCTCGCGAACGCCGCCGTCCGAGAAGCGACCGAGGAGCCATCGTGCGGATCACCCTGGCCCAGACCGACGCCACCCTCGGGGACCTCGACGGCAATCTCAAGCGCGCCGAGCGGGTGCTCGGCGAGGCGGTCGAGGCCGAGTCCGACCTGGTCGTCTTCCCCGAGCTCGCCCTCTCCGGGTACCAGATCGGCGAGGTGCCGCACGACCTCTCGCTCGCCCCCGACGACCGCCGGCTGCTGCGGCTCTCGCAGCGCGCGGGCGGCGCGGGGATGCTGCTGGGCTACCCGGAGGCCGGCACCCACGGCCTGCACACCTACAACAGCGCGGGCTACTACGAGGACGGCAACCTCGTGCACGTCCACCGCAAGCTCTACCTGCCGACCTACTCGACCTTCGAGGAGCGCAAGCACTTCCTGCCCGGTCAGCACTCCCGCGCCTACGGGGTCCGTGGCGGCCGGCACCGCGCGGCCACGCTGATCTGCAACGACGCCTGGCAGCCGCAGGTGGCGTTCCTGTCCACCCAGGACGGCGCGCACCTGCTGCTCGTGCCGGCGAACTCCGCACAGTCGATGTCGCCGGAGCGCTACGACTCCCGCGAGTACTGGCGCAACATCACCACCTTCTACGGACGCATCTACCAGCTGTTCGTGGTGTTCGTGAACCGCGTGGGCATCGAGGGCGGGCTGACGTTCTGGGGCGGCTCACACATCGTGGATCCCTGGGGCGAGGTCGTCGGCGAGTGCGGTGAGGGCTCCGGCGCGGAGGAGACCCTGACGGTGGACATCGACCTGGCCGACGTCCGACGACGCCGCCGCGACATCCCGCTGGTCCGCGAGGCGCGCCTGGGACTGCTGCGCCGGGAGATCGACCGGCTGCTCGACGAGGGTGGGGACCTGTAGGTGCGCTCCGCGCTCGTGAGCAGTAATTGATGCTCTGACGTCAATTAGTGCTCACGGGCCGCAGGCACCTAGGGTGCGGCCGTGACGAGGACGCCCCGGTTCGGCTGGCTCTCCCCCGCGATCGGCAACCGCTTCTCGGGCCGCCGCCCGATCGTCGTCGACCAGGACACCGCGATCCTGCCGACGGCGCTCCCGCACTTCGACTCGCTGTGGCTGGCCGACCACTTCTACGGGATGGACACGCCGACCGACCCGTTCATGGAGGCCTGGACGACGCTGACCTGGCTCGCCGCCCGCCACGAGCGCGTCGAGCTCTGTCACCACGTGCTCGGCGTCGGTTACCGGTACCCGCCGCTGCTCGCGAAGATGGCGGCGACCCTGCAGCACCTCTCCGGCGGGCGCTTCGTCCTCGGCATCGGCGCGGGGTGGCGCGCCGACGAGTACGCCGCCTACGGGTACGACTTCCCGAAGCCCTCGGTGCGGTTCGCGCAGCTCGAGGAGGCCGTGACGATCTGTCGGCTGATGTGGACCCAGGACTCGCCGTCGTACGAGGGCCGCTACTACCGGATCGACGGGGCCGCCGCGCCACCGATGCCCGACCCGCCGCCCCGGGTCTGCATCGGCGCGGCCGGGGAGAAGATCGGCCTGCCGCTGGTCGGGCGGATCGCCGATGTCTGGAACGCCCCGCCGGCGCGCGAGGCCGCGGACTGGGACCGCCGGCTCGGCATCGTCCGCCGCGCCGCCGAGGGGGCGGGCCGCGACCCGGACGGCATCGAGGTGACAGTGACGCTGGAGCGGGCGCTGCCGGAGTCCGACGACGACTCGGCACGTCTGGTCGACGAGCTCTCCGCGCGGCACGCCCAAGGAGCCGACCACTTCGTCATGGACTTCGGGAACCCGGCCTCGACCGAGCCGGTGCTCCGGTTCGCCGAGCAGGTGATCGCCCCGCTGCGGGCCGGTTAGACCGAGAGCTCGCCCCGGGTGATCGTCACCGCGTTGCCCCGCAGCAGCACCCGGCCGCCCGCCACCTCGACGCCCACGGTCCCGCCGCGGCGGGAGAGCTGCGCGCCGACCAGGGACGGCTTGCCCAGCTTCTCGGCCCAGTACGGCGCGAGGCAGCAGTGCGCCGAGCCCGTGACCGGGTCCTCGTCGATCCCGACGGCGGGCGCGAAGAAGCGGGAGACGAAGTCGGCGTCCTCGACGCCGTCCGCGGCGGCGGTGACGATCACCCCGCGGCCGGTCGCCGCCCGCAGCACGGCCAGGTCCGGCTCCAGCTCGCGGACCTCCGCGGCCTCCGAGACCTCGACGAGCACGTCGTAGCGGCAGCGCGCGACGGCGACCACCGAGGCCCCGAGCGCGTCGCCGAACTCGTCGGCGAAGTACCCGTCGGGCATGCCCGCCACCGGCACGTCGATCGGGAAGTCGAGCGCGATCGCGTCGCGGCCCGCCCGGTCGGCACGCAGCACCCCGGACGCGGTGCGGAACGCGAGCGGCGGCGTCGCGAGCCCCTCGGAGAGCAGGACGTGGGCGGACGCCAGCGTCGCGTGCCCGCAGATGTCCACCTCGACGGTCGGGGTGAACCAGCGCAGGCCGATCTCGCCGGAGCGCTGCAGCTCGGAGAGGTCGACGAACGCCGTCTCCGAGTGGTTCATCTCGGCCGCGAGGTCCTGCATCCAGGCCGCGTCGGCGGCCCGGACCGGGTCGTCGAGCAGGCAGACCGCGGCCGGGTTGCCGGTGAAGGGCACGGACGTGAAGGCATCGACGACGAAGAGCTGCACGTCACCATGGTGCCGTGTGCGGCCCTCCGACGGGGCGGCCGCCGCAACTCGGATGTCTGCTCCGCTCGGACGACGCGTGACCACGGGGGTCGCCCGCGAGGAGCAGTCGGCGCGACGAGCATCACCTGGCCGTGACCGGCGTGTCGCCGTCTACTCTGACCGGTGCCATGAGCACCGTCTTCATCGTCACGGGATCCTCCTCCGGGGTGGGGCGCGCCCTCGCGCAGTTCCTGTCCCGCCACGGGGTGACCGTCGTCGGCCTCGACCGCCGGGATCCGCCCGACCGGGAGATCGCGCACGTCCGCTGCGACCTCACCGACCCGCGGGCGATCGACGCCGCCGTCGAACGGCTGGACGAGCGGGTGGACGCGCTCGCGAACGTCGCGGGGGTCCCCGGCACGTCGCCCACCGAGACGGTGCTCGCCGTGAACTTCCTCGGCATGCGCCACCTCACCGAGCAACTGCTGCCCCGCATCCAGCGCGGCGGCTCGGTGGTCAACGTGTCCTCCTCGGAGGGCAGGCACTGGGTCGCCCACCTCGCGGAGCTGCGGCCGCTGCTGGCGACGACGTCGTTCGACGAGGGCCTGCGCTGGTGCCGGGAGCGCCGCCCCGACCGGTCGATCTACGACATCTCGAAGGAGGCCGTGCTCGCCTACACGACCGCCTCCTCCACGCTGACCTGGCCGGACGGCGTGCGCATGAACGCCGTCGCGCCGGGGCCGGTGCGCACCCCGCAGCTCGCCGACGTCGAGCGCTCGTCCGACCCGCGCCGGCTCGCCCGGCAGCGGTCGGCCGCGGGACGTGACGCCGAGGCCGACGAGATCGCGGCCGTCGTCGCGTTCCTCATGTCGAACGAGAGCCGCTGGATCAACGGCCAGACGCTGGCCGCGGACGGGGGCGTCGCCGCGGCCACCACCTGGGCGGCGCTCCAGACGCGCTGAGCCGGACGAGATCGCCGATTCTCACCGTGCGCACTCATCCGACTCCGGATGGTGCGTCACCTCGCCCGATCACGCGCGTTTGACTCCCCAACGGTGAGGTCCGTTCGACGGAGATCGGTGGGGTACATGCGCTTGGGCGGAGCACGACAGGGACGACGGCTCGCGGTGGTGCTCCTCGGGGCCGCCGCATTGAGCGCCGCCACTCTCGGGTCCGCCTGGGCCGACCAGGCGCCGACCCCGGCTCCGGCCCCGAACGTCGCGGTTCCGGCGCCCGCCCCGGCCGCCGGCCCGAACGTGGGCGCGGCGATCGACAGCGGCATCCACCCGGGCGTGCAGATGCGCACCGACGGCGCCCAGTGCACCGCCAACTTCGTCTACTCCGGCGGCGGCAAGACCTACCTCGGCCAGGCCGCGCACTGCTCGGGCACCGGCGGGGCCGAGGACACCAACGGGTGCACCTCGAAGTCGCTCCCGATCGGCACGCCGGTCGAGGTCGGCGGCGCCTCGAAGCCCGGCAAGCTCGTCTACAACTCCTGGCTCGCGATGCAGCACAGCGGGGAGAAGAACCCCGACGCGTGCGACTACAACGACCTCGCGCTCGTCGAGATCGACCCGGCCGACGTCGCGAAGGTCAGCCCGGCGGTGCCCTTCTTCGGCGGGCCGACCGGCGTCGACACCGCGGGCACGACGCCCGGCGAGCGGGTCGCCAGCTACGGCAACTCGGAGCTGCGCGGCGGCATCCCCGCCCTGAGCCCGAAGGTCGGCACCAGCCTCGGCGATCAGGGCCACGGGTGGAGCCACTCGGTCGCCACGGTCAGCCCGGGCATCCCCGGCGACTCGGGCAGCGCCTTCCTCAGCCCCGACGGCAAGGCGCTCGGCATCCTCTCGACGCTGAACTTCACGCCGGCGCCCGGCACCAACGGCATCGGCGACCTCGCCAAGATGCTCGACTACGCGCGCAGCCACGGCGGGCCCGGCGACCTCGCCGTCAAGACCGGTGGCCCGTTCAAGAGCCTGGGGCTCGTGTAGGTGCGACGTCGTCGCTCGTGAGCACTGATCCGTGCCAGAGCACGGATCAGTGCTCACGAGCGCGTCAGCGCACCTGGAAGGACGCCGTGTCGATGACGAACCGGTACCGGACGTCCGAGTCCACGACCCGGTCGTAGGCCTTGTTCACGTCGTCCGCCGTGATCGTCTCGATCTCGGCGCCGATGTGGTGCTCGGCGCAGAAGTCGAGCATCTTCTGGGTGTCGCGGATGCCGCCGATCGCCGAGCCCGCGAGGCTGCGGCGGCCCGTGATCAGGGTGAACGCGTGCACCGACGCCGGGTTGATCGGCGCCCCGACATTGACCATCGAGCCGTCGACCCGTAGCAGCCCCAGGTACTTCTGGATGTCGAGGTCGGCCGACACCGTGTTGACGATGAGGTCGAAGCTGCTGGCGAGCTGCTTGAACGTCGACTCGTCGGACGTCGCGTAGTAGTGGTCGGCGCCCAGGCGCTTGCCATCGTCCTCCTTGGACAGCGTCTGGGACAGGACGGTCACCTCGGCGCCGAGCGCGTGGGCGATCTTGACGCCCATGTGCCCGAGGCCGCCCATCCCGACGATCGCGACCTTCTTGCCGGGCCCGGCGCCCCAGTGGGTCAGCGGCGTGTAGAGCGTGATCCCGGCGCAGAGCAGCGGCGCGGCCTCGTCGAGCGCGATGCCCTCGGGGATGCCCAGCACGTAGTTCTCGTCGACGACGACCTGGGTGGAGTAGCCGCCGAAGGTCTGCTCGCCGGAGTACTCGCGGCCGTTGTAGGTCGCGACCATCCCCTTCGTGCAGAACTGCTCCTCGCCGGCCCGGCAGTTCTCGCACTCGCGGCAGGAGTCGACGAAGCACCCGACGCCGACTCGGTCGCCGACGGAGTAGCGGCTCACGTCCGGGCCGACGGCGGAGACGGTGCCCGCGATCTCGTGGCCCGGGACCATCGGGAACTCGCTGCCGCCCCACTCGTCGCGGGCCTGGTGGATGTCCGAGTGGCAGATGCCCGCGTAGGCGATGTCGATGACGACGTCGTGCGGCTTCGGGTCCCGGCGCTCGATCGTCGAGCGCTCGAGCGGCTTCTCGGCGCCCTCGGTGACCAGGGCGGAGACGGTGCTCGGCACGGGTGGTGGACCTTCCTCTCACGGACGACGTGGCGACCCATGCGTGGATCGCCATCTCGCCCAACGGGTTGTCCACGATTGAACGGTTCCAATCGCCTCCGCCGTGTGCGTCACATGGAGTGAGCCTGTGAGATTCCTGTAACACGTCCGGCCGGTCGTCGCGACTGCTCCGAGTGACGGTGAGTCATGCGGAGGGGGAGACATGAACGGGACGGGACGGGCGGGGGCCACCGGGGACGGTGGGTCCCGACGGCGGCCGTGGGCGCTCGCGGCCGCGATGACGGTGATCGCGGTGCTGGTGTCGATGGCGCAGGTCGCGGCGGCCACGCCGGCCCGCGCGGCCGATCTGGGCGCCGACACCATCCAGCGGGACCTCGCGTTCGCGGACTCCCGTCTCGCCGCGACGGCGGGGCGCCTCGCGACGACGGCCTATCCCGTCCGCACCGGCACGAACGGCGCCTGGACGACGGTCGGCGCCACCGACTGGACCAGCGGCTTCTTCCCCGGCGCCATGTGGCAGGAGTACGCCCGCACCCAGGACCCGGTCTGGAAGCAGCGCGCGGAGGCCTGGCAGGCCGGCGTCGAGGTGAACAAGACCGACGACTCCAGCCACGACGTCGGGTTCCAGATCTTCGACAGCTTCGGCAAGGACGCCGCGATCACCGGCGACGGAGGAGCCAAGGCCGTCACCCTCACCGCCGCGAAGACCCTCGCGACCCGCTACAACCCGACCGTCGGCGCGATCCGCTCCTGGGACGCCCGCACCGACACCACCAAGTACCAGGTGATCATGGACAACATGATGAACCTGGAACTGCTGTTCTGGGCATCGCAGAACGGTGGCGACCCGTCGCTCGCGACGATGGCCGCCACGCACGCGAAGACGACGGCTCGGGACTTCTTCCGCCCCGACGGCGGCAGCTGGCACGTCGTGAACTACGACCAGAAGACCGGCAAGGTGCTCTCGAAGTACACCGCGCAGGGCTACAGCAACGACTCCACCTGGTCGCGCGGCGAGGCGTGGGCGATCCACGGCTTCACGATGTCCTACCGGTTCACCCACGACGCCACGTTCCTGACGACCGCGCAGAACTCCGCGGACTACTTCCTCTCCCACCTGCCCGCCGACAAGGTCCCCTACTGGGACTTCTCGCTGCCCTCGACGGCGGGCCAGCCGCGGGACACCTCGGCGGCCGCGATCGCCGCGTCGGGGATGGTCGAGCTCGCCTCGTTCACGACCGACGCGACCCGCAAGGCCCGCTACCTCGACGGCGCCCGCGACATCCTGGCCGCGCTCTCGAGCACCGCCTACCTGTCGGACGGCACGACCAACCAGGCGGTCCTCCTGCACGGTACGCAGAACAAGCCCTCGGGGTCCTACGACACCGGGATCATGTTCGGCGACTACTACTTCATCGAGGCGCTGCAGCGCTACGCGGCCGCCACGGGCGTGAGCACGACGACGCCGCCCACCACCACGGCCCCGCCGACGACGACGGCCCCGCCGCCCACCACGACGACGCCTCCGACGACCACGGTTCCGCCCACGACCACCGTCCCGCCGACGACGACCACCCCGCCGGGCACGGACCCGGTGACGGCGTACTACCAGCAGCTCGGCGGGGCGTCGTCGTACCTCGGGGCGCCGAAGACGGCGGTCACGGACGTCGCCGGCGGCAAGACGGCCGACTACGCGGGCGGGTCGATCTACTGGTCGTCCACGACCGGGGCGCACGCGGTGCGCGGCACGATCCTGGCCCGCTACAAGGCGCTCGGCGGGCCCAGTGGCACGTTGAAGTTCCCGACGAGCGACGAGTTCGCCACCGCCGACGGCAAGGGCCGCGGCACGAACTTCTCCGTCGCCGGGGGCGGGGGCCTGTACTGGAACTCGTCGACGAACGTCGCCTACGGCCTGCTCGGCCCGCTCCGCGACAAGTGGCTGGCCCTCGGGGACACGAAGAGCGCGCTCGGCTACCCGACCCGCGACATCACGGCCACCGCCGACGGCGCCGGCCGGTACGCCACGTTCACCGGGAACGGGTCGATCTACTGGTCGACCGCGACCGGGGCGCACACGATCTTCAACGCCATCCGCACGAAGTGGACCTCGCTCGGCGCGGAGCGCTCGTCGCTCGGCTACCCCACGACCGACGAGTACGCCGTCACCGGCGGGACCCGCAACGACTTCGTGAAGGGCACGATCGTCTGGAACCAGGCGAAGAACACCACCACGGTGACGCAGCGGTGACGGTCCCGACGGCGGGTCGGGTCGACCCGCCGTCGGGATCTCACGCCCGGACCGGCGTGGCGGGGGTCTCGGGCAGGTGGCGTCGCAGCGCCGCCCAGCTGATGTCGTGCTCGCGCTCGGCCGCGATCGCCGCCACGCCACCGCGGAGCCCGAACAGGCGCTTGGAGAGCAGCAGGTAGAGCACGACCGCGATGTTCACGGCCATGCCGATGATCGTGCCGGGGCTCGACGAGCTCGTCAGCTCGAGGGCCTCCGGGACCAGCAGCAACGTCGTCAGGACGAAGCTCAGGTACTCGCCCCACCGCGTCGTGCGCCAGAGGCCGATGCCCTCGGCCGCCTCGAGGACGACGAGGGCGAGCAGGCCGGCCGCGATCAGCCACAGCGGGCCCGCGCCGCCGGAGAGCACGCCCTGGAGCTGGCCGACGACCTGGCCGCCGAGGATCTCCTGGAAGGCCGATGCGTTGGCGACCAGGTCGTCCCGCAGCGTCGCCTGGTTGACCAGCACGGCGATCGCCCCGCCGAGCACGAGCAGCAGGACGAGGACGTTGAAGACCCGGGTCAGCGCGATCATCCGCAGCACGTAGCGGCTCTTGAGCGGGCGGCCGCGGGTGGGGAGGTGGATCTCGTCGCGGGGCGCCGGGCGTTCGCGGGCCGGGTCCGCCGGGGTCGGGAGCATCATCCACGCGTCGCAGCGCAGGCACCGGTGCAGGCGCCGCTCGCCGTCGAGCTCGCGGACGACGAGCGCGTCCTCCTCGGAGACGGTGGCGGCGTCGGTACCGACCAGGGCGTGGCCGTTCCAGGCGCACCCGACCAGCTCGAAGGTCAGTTGGCGGTGGCGCCGGGCCGGGTCCGTCCCGGGCGGGCGGACGAAGCCATCGGCGGGTTCCTGCGAGGGCATTCGGACGGGTTACCCGCTCATCCGATGCGCAAGTCCCTCGTTGCGCCGCGGTTCGCCCGCTCCATGATCGCCAGGATGACGAGGATCTGGACGCCTGGCGCCCGAATCCTCGTCATCTCGGTGATCTTCGAGTGGGGCCGTCGCGTGGCGACCCGAACCGGTCAGGCGAGGGCGCCCGGTGCCTCCGATGGCTTCGGAGCCGAGCGCTCGGCGGGGGCCTCACGATCCGGCAGGGGCTGCCAGGCGGCCCACTGCTCGTTCGACAACGACAGGATCGTCCAGGCGATCGCACCGAACCCGATCGCGAGCACCAGGTCGGCCAGCGCGTCGATCAGGTTGTTCGAGGCCAGGAAACTGACCACGACCTGCACGAACACCAGGGTCGCCGCCCAGACCGGGACCGCGTGCCGACGGATCAGACCCACGGCGAGCAGCAGCGATCCCAGGACGAAGCCGCCGAAGAACGCCACGGCGAAGACCTGCGCGAAGGCGCTGTCGTTGGAGGCGACGATCAGTGCGAGCACCTGGGACCGGATGGAGCCCGGCGCGACGGCGGCGGCCTGGATGAGCGAGGTCGCGAACGTCCCGGCCTCCAGCACGACTGCGGCGACCAGGATCAACCCCGCCCCGATGCGACCGAGAGCGCCGCGTGGGCCGCGCAGCAGCCGGATCACGCCGACCAGACCGACGATGAACGCCAGCACGGAGACGAGGTTGAGCAGCCCGGCGGTCTCGTGGAGCGCTGGCGACGACGCCACCTGATCGACATAGTCCGGAGGTGTGTCGGGCCCGTTCGAGTAGGCGGGATCGATCAGCGTCGCGATGATCGAGAGAACCGGGCCGAGAACGAGCCCTGCAGCGGCATAGAACCGGCTGCGACCGCGTGAATCAGACAAGTCGAACATCGTGTCTCCCCTCGTCCGGCGGTTCGCCGGTCGAGCGGACAGTACGCTCTGTTACTGACAGAGAGATCGAACTAGTTCTAACGGCTCACTATTCGCCGCGTCGAGCCCGTTCGATGACTACGAATTGCGACCATGTCATTCGGTCATCCGACGCAGAGTGGCACATCGGCCGACGCGAGGAGGTCGCGCCTCGGAACCCGACTCCATGATCACCACGATGAGGCGGATCTGTACGCCAGGGCCCCAAAGTCCGCATCATCTCGGTGATCTTGAACCGGCGCGGGCCCGGCGGGAAGAGGGTGGCCAGGGGCGGGGTCGAACCGCCGACCTATCGCTTTTCAGGCGATCGCTCGTACCGACTGAGCTACCTGGCCTTGTCGGCGACCACGCCGAGACGACGCGCGCACGACCGTGCGACCCAGACGGGACTCGAACCCGCGACCTTCGCCGTGACAGGGCGACGCGCTAACCAACTGCGCCACTGGGCCTTGCTCTTCAGTTTACTGCGTACCCCCAACGGGATTCGAACCCGCGTTGCCGCCTTGAAAGGGCGGAGTCCTAGGCCGCTGAACGATGGGGGCTCGAGTTCCTCTGAATCCCGCGAGGACCTTACCCCCTCCAGCGACGGTGACCGTCCGGCCCCGTTGGGTGCGAGAGGAAGCTTACGGGACGGGTGAGCTGCCCCCGTCAGGTACCCCCGGGAAGCGCCGAGAACCCACCGGCCGTGTGCCGCTGCTCGAGCCAGGCCGGGTCGGCGGCCGTGCTCAGGAGCACCGTCCAGGAGGCCGCGGTCCGCTCCCGGACGTCGGCGAGCCCGGTGAACGCCGCGGAGATCGCCCAGTGCCCGACGCAGGTCGCGACCACCGTGCGGGCGAGCTCCGCCGTGTCGACCTCCGCGCGCAGGGACCCGTCACGCTGGGCACGCCCCAGGAGATCGGCGTGGGTGCCCTCCCAGAACTCGTAGGGCCACCGGGCGCGCTCGGGCCCCAGCGCGCGGTCGGTGACGACCCGGAGGCCGGCCCGGCAGGGCGCCTCGTCACGGACGAGCTCGGCGAACCCCAGGCTCACCGACACCGCCGTCGTCAACGGATCGAGGCCGTCGGCCGACCGCGCGGCCAGCACCTCCGGCAGGCGCGCCTCGAAGCGCTCGGCCACCGCCGAGCCCATCGCCTCCTTGGACGCGAAGTGGAAGTACATCGCGCCCTTGGTGACCCCACTGCGCTCGTGGATGCGCGACAGCGAGGCGGCACGGTAGCCCTCGACGGCGAACTCGTGCGCTGCCGCGTCGAGGATCGCCGTCCGGGTCGCGAGTGCCCGAGCCTGGCGTGGGGCACGGCCCGCGGCCACACCGGCCACGGCGTCGTCGTCAGCGGCCCCCGAGGCAGGGGGCCGCGACGAGGAGGGGAGCGCGACCATGGCAGGAGCACGCTACGACGACGGCGGGCGGCGCCACCAAGCCCGCCACGCCGGTCGACTCCGTCAGCGACGCACCGGCGGCGGCTCGCCCGGCTCGCCGATCAGCCCGAGCATGTCGAGCAGCTCGCGGCAGTCGTCGGAGTCGAGCGCGTTCCGGGCCACCGCCATCCGGGCGCGGTGCACCTGGTCCTCGCTCACCCGGTAGACGTCGGCCGCGGTGCGTTGCGCCGGGACCCCCGACACCACTCCTGCACTGCCGTTCTCCGTCCCGGACCTCGGTTCGGGGACCCCGCCCGCGTCCGTCGTGCCCCGTTCCGGGTGCGGCCCGGTAGGTCGTCGTCGTGGACCCGGCGTCACACTCATCCGTCTCCCTCGGTCCCATCGACTGCCCGCGATGGCAGGCGCAGACGCTACAGAGCGGGGGTGCTCTGTGCAGCCCTCTCTCAGGGTGACGCGGCATCTGCTCAGGTTTATGACGCAGCGTGTGCGTCCGTTCACGAAGAGCAGACATCGGCCACACGCCGGGCCTACGACAGGTCCGTCAGGACGCGCGGGGCGGCTCGTCGACGAGGGCCTGGTAGACCAGCCGGCGCAGCGAGCTCCGGATCGGGTAGGCGCTCGAGGGCATCAACTGGGTGAAGAACAGCGCCGTGACCTCCTCCGACGGGTCGATCCAGAACGCGGTGCTCGCGGCGCCGCCCCACGCCAGCTCTCCGGCGCTGCAGAGCGTCCGGTAGCGGGTCGGGTCGAGCACCACCGACAGCCCGAGGCCGAACCCGACGCCGTCGAACGGCATCTCGGCGAACAGCGGCCGGCCGACCTCGGTCAGGTCGCCTCCGCCGGGTAGGTGATTGCGCCCCATGTAGGCCACGGTGCGCGACCCGAGGATGCGGACGCCGTCGAGCTCGCCGCCGCGCAGCAGCATCTGGGTGAAGCGGTGGTAGTCGGCGGCGGTGGACACCAGCCCGCCGCCGCCCGAGAGCCACGTCGGGGGCGCCAGGAACGAGGCGCCGAACGCGTCGGCCCGCACCCGGGACCCGTCGGCGGCACGGGCGTAGAGCGCGGCGGTGCGGGACGGGTCGTCGGCGGCGAACGCGGTCGCCGTCATCCCGAGCGGGCCGAGGATCTCCTCGTCGAAGAAGGCGTCGAGGCTCTGCCCCGAGACGACCTCGACGAGCCGCCCGAGCACGTCGGTGGCGTGGCTGTAGTTCCACTCGGTGCCCGGGGTGTGGACCAGCGGCAGCTTCGCCCAGGCGTCGACGCAGCCGGCGAGGTCGAGGTCCGAGGACACGCCCCACTCGAACCCGGCCGCCCGGTACATCTCGTCGACCGGGTGGGCGTGGTGGAAGCCGTAGGTCAGCCCGGCGGTGTGGGTGAGCAGGTGCCAGACGCGGATCGGCTCCGGGCTGGGCATCGTCAGCGGCGCGACAGCGGACCCGCGCACGTAGACCCGAGGCTCGGCGAACGCCGGGAGCCAGCGGCTGATCGGGTCGGTGAGCTCGAGCAGCCCGCGCTCCCAGAGGATGAGCGCGGCGACCGAGGTGATCGGCTTGGTCATCGAGTAGATGCGCCAGCGGGTGTCCGGCTCGACGGGCAGGCCCGCCTCGGCGTCGCGCAGGCCGGCCTCGCTCGCGTGCACGACCTCGCCGCGGCGGGTCACGACCGCCTGCCAGCCGGACAGGCGGCCGTCGTCGACGTAGCGCTGGAAGTGGTCGTCGATGCGGGCGAGGCGGGCCGGGTCGAACCCCAGGGCGGCGGGATCCTTCTCGACGGCGAGCGGGGAGGAGGTCATGCCCGCATCCTCACCCCGTCAGGCCCCGGAGAGGAACGACCGCAGCTCGCCGATCAGCTCCTCGGCGGCCTCTTCCGGGACGAAGTGCCCACATCCGTCGATCGCCCGGCCGGTGACCTGGTCCGCATTCCCGTGGTACTCCCGCCAGAGATCCAGGATCGGCAGCGTCGCCATCACCCCGTCAGCGCCCCACAGCGCGAGCAGCGGGGCCTCGATCCGCTGCCCGGCGTCGTAGGACTCGTCGTCGTGGGCGGCGTCGACGTCCTTCGCGCGGTAGTCGTCGAACCCGCAGCGCAGCGCGCCGGGCCTGGAGAACGCCTCCACGTAGACCGGCGCGGCCTCGTCGACGTGCTCGCGCGCCGTCGTCCACTTCTCGAAGAAGTACCGGAGGTAGCCGTCGACGTCGGCGCCGGCGAGCCGCTCGGGGAGGTCGGGCTGGAGGTGGAAGAGCCAGTGCCAGTACTTGGCCCCGAGGTCGGCGTCGAAGCGCGCCCAGGTGGCCCGGGTCGGCGCGATGTCGAGCACCGCCAGCCGGGTGACCTCGTCGGGGCGGTCGAGTGCCCAGCGGTGGGCCACCCGGCCGCCGCGGTCGTGCCCGACGACGGCGGCCCGGTCGAACCCGAGCTGCTGCACCAGGGCCGACAGGTCGGCGGCCATCGTCCGCTTGTCCATGCCGGTCCGGGCCTTGTCGGAGGCGCCGTAGCCGCGCAGGTCCGGGACGATCACGGTGTGGTCCCGGGCGAGGTCGTCGACCACGCGGCGCCAGCACCAACCGGTCTGGGGCCAGCCGTGGATCAGCACCACGGGCGGGCCGTCACCGGCCACCCGGTGGTGCAGCCGGATGCCGTTCACCGACGTCGTGGCGGGGGTCCAGGCAGGGGTCGTCACGGGCCTGGAGGGTAGGTGCGCTGCCGCGCTTGTGAGCAGTAATTGACGCCCTGGCATCAATTACTGCTCACGAGCGCGCAGCGCACCTACAACTCCCCGAGCACCTCGGCGACCTCGTCGACCGCCTCGCGGGCCCACAACCGGTCGCGCAGGCGCCGCGTGAGCCCCTCGGCGTGGGAGAGCGCGGCGAACTCGGCGACCCGGGCGGCGCAGGCGGCTCGGGCCGGGGCGCGCAACGTCTCGTAGCCCTCGAGGCCGGGGAGGATGCGGCCGTCGGAGCGGTCGAACGCCGCGCCGAGCGCGTGCGCGTCGAGCAGCGTCTGGTTCTCCTCCTCCCCGGCGTGCGGCAGGAACGGCTGGGCCGCGGCGCCGAGGACGGTGAGGCGGTTGCGCGTCCAGCGCGACAGCGGGCGCTGGTGGGCGAGGACCTGCTCGGGCTCCCGGGCGACGACGGTGCTCACGGCCCGCCGGAGCTCGGGCTCGAGCCGGGAGACGACCCACTCGCGCTCGGCCGGCGGCAGGTCGGCGCGCATGACCAGGACGACCTCGGCCCCGCCGTGGGGCGACGGCAGCCGCATCGCCTGCAGCTGCGGCCCCGACCACACCCGCAGCTCCGGGCTGGCGGGCTCGCCCGCGCTCGCCGCGACCGTGGTGCGGCGCACGACGAAGGTCGGCGAGAGCGCGCCCGCCCCGCTCTCGAGCAGGCCCCGGACGCGGCTGGACGCGCCGTCGGCGCCCACGAGCGCCTCGGCACGCCACTGCACGCCGCCCTCCAGGGTGACCAGGGCGGCGTCGCCGATGTCCTCGACCTCGGTCGGGCGGCTCTCGAAGTGGACGCCGATCATCTCGTCGCCGGCGCAGGCCTCGGCGAGCACGCGACGCATGTCGCGGCGGGCGACGATGAGGCACGGGTAGCCGAATCGGGCGCGGGCGACGTCGCCGAGCTCGACCTTGCGCAGCGGCTGCCCGCTGGCCGCGTCGAGGTGGGTGTAGCGCTGCACCTCCAGGGCCAGCGGGCGCAGCGCGTCGAGGAGCCCGAGGCCGTGCAGCACCCGCACCGCCGAGGGCCGCACGACCATCGAGCCGGTGGGCCCGGCGTCGTCGAGCGCCTGCGGATCCGGGCCGCGTTCCAGCAGCTCGACCGGGAATCCCTGGTGCGCGAGACACAGCGCGGCCGCGAGTCCGTCGATCCCGGAACCGAGGACCAGGAGCGGCACTTGCTCCATGTGGACCCCCGTTCCCTCGAGCTGTGCTGCGCCGAAAACCCTAGACAGCGCATTCGAGTGACGCCACGGGCGCACGAACACGAGATCCTCGGCTGTGCGTCAGCGTAGCGGGGGCGGAGATACTCCTTCCGAGGGATGGATCTCCGAGGGCCACGCTTCCAGCGCCACCGCAACCGCGAGGGCGATGGCCGCGAGCGCGCCGCCGAGCAGCCACCCCGCCAGGACGTCCGTGGTCCAGTGCACCCCGAGATAGGCCCGGCTCACCCCGATCCCCACGACGAGCACCACTCCGACCAGCACGGTTGCAGCCCGCCCGATGGCACGCCGGCGACCTCCGTCGGAGCCCAGCAGCGTGAGGACACCGAGCACCGCCAGCCCCAGTCCCAGAGCGGCCATCAGCGAGTGCCCGGAGGGCAGCGACGCCGACGTCTCGACGGTCAGACGCGTGTCGACCGGCGGCCGCGGCCGTTCGACGGCGGCCTTCAGGCTGCGGATGGTGAGTGATCCCACAAGCACCGCGACGGCCCAGACGGCTGCCCTGACCAGGCGACCGCGCGCCCAGAGCACCACCGCGGTCACGACGGCGAGCCCACCGGTCCCGACCGTGCCGCCGACCAGCGAGACCGTCTCGGCGATCCCCGTCCAGCCAGGCGTCCGGTGGCCGACCAGCCACGCCAGCACCGGCCCGTCCGCGCCGCGCAGGGCCTCGTCGTCCGCGACCAGCGCGAACACCACGGACGCGAGGACGGTGAGCACCGCCGCCGCCCCCAGGGCGGCCGTCACCGTCGTCGTCGCCCGTCCTCCGGGCCACCGGCGGACCCGGCACCCGACGGCGGCCGCGACGAGGAGCACCGCCGCCGCGGCGGTGCCCGCGACCACCCACCACCCCGCCGTCACCCGCGCCTCGCCGGGCCGCGGCGCCACGCGTGGGAGACGGACACCGGGCACACTCTGCCCAAGCGGCGCCCCGGTCGCCGGGCAGCGGCCCGGAACGGGTATCCGCGTCCCGGGTGCCGGCGGCAGCGAGGAGGAGCACGTGCTGGTCCTCGGTCTCGCGGCGGCCCTCGTGGCGGCCGCGGCCAACGCCGGCGCGGCGATGCTCGAGGCGATGGCGACACGGCGCGCCACCCATGCCGCCGGGGTCGTCACCAGCCCGCTCTACCTCACCGGCCTGACGCTGGACATCCTCGGCTGGGTCCTGACGGTCCTGGCGCTGCGCTACATGCCCATCGTGGCTGTGCAGGCGATCGTCTCCGGGCAGGTCGTGATCACCGTCGTCGCCTCGCACTGGGTGTTCGACACGCCGCTGCGGCGCCTCGACCTGATCGCGGCCGGCGCGAACGTCGTCGGGCTCGGGCTGCTCGTGGGCAGCGCCCGGACCGAGGAGCTGCCGCACGTCGGGGTCGGGGGCACGGTGGCGCTGCTCGCGGTGCTGGTGGTCCTCGCCGTCGTCGGGATCCTCACCGCGCTGCGCAGCAAGCACGCCACGCTCATCGCGTTCCTCTCCGGCCTCGCCTTCGGCGGCACGGCGGTGGCGGTGCGCCTGGTCGACCTGGACGGGTCGGTCGGGGAGATCGCGCACACCGTGGTGACCGACCCGGTGGCCTATGCGCTGCTCGGGTACGCGGCGCTCGGGCTCGGGCTATACACGGTGGCGCTGGCCCGCGGGGCGGTCGGCCCCGTGGTCGCCGTGCTGGCGGTGACCGAGACGCTCGCCCCGGGGCTGCTGGGGCTGCTCCTGCTCGGCGACGGGATCCGCGACGGCTGGGGGATCCCGTTCGTGGCCGGGCTGGTGCTGGCGCTGGGCGGGGTCGTGGTCCTGGCGCGGTCGCCCGCCCAGGCGTCGCTGGCCGGCGACGACGGGGTGGCCCGCCCGCCGCTCAAGCGGCTCTGAGGAGCGGGAACCGGCCGCGAACACACGTCCGGGCCGCGCCCATCGGCACGGCCCGGACGGTTCGCCGAAGCGGCGATCCAGGACTACTTGAAGGCGTCCTTGATCTTCTCGCCCGCGTTCTTCAGGTTGCCGGCGGCCTTGTCCTTCTTGCCCTCGGCCTTCCACTCCTTGTTGTCCGTGGCGTCGCCGAGAGCTTCCTTGGCCTTGCCCTTGAGCTCCTGGCCCTTGTTCTCGATCTTGTCATCAGCAGACACGCAGCGGCTCCTCGCGTTGATCACGTCTGGTGTCGTCGGTGTACCCCGACGGCGTGAGACTCAATCGACCACCGGCAGCAGGTGCTCGGTTGCGCTGGGATGGAGCACCACGTCGCACACGCTCTGTCGTCGGCTCAGGGTGATCCGCCCGACGTCGGGTCGACGCCCTGACGCGCGGACCACCAGTTGGTACATCCCCGGCGCCGTCGCCACGAGTCGGTAGGTGCCGTCCGCGGCGCCGTCGGTGCGGGCGGCCTGATGGCCCGCCTCGTCCACCAGGGTGAGCACGGCGTCGGGGACGGGTTCGCCGTCCTCGGAGCGCACCACCCGGCCCACCACGGTCGGGCCGATGCCGTCGGGTGGGGAGACGCCGTCGCCGTCGTGTGGGATCCCGTCGGCCGCGAGTCCGTCCTGTGGGACCCCGTCCCGCCGGAACCCGTCCTGGGACCCGCCGTCGCTTCGGACCCCGTCCTGGGACCCGCCGTCGCTTCGGACCCCGTCCTGCGAGCCGTCGTGCGGGACCCCGTCCCGCGACCCGCCGTCGTACGCCGGGGCGCGGCCGCCGGGCGCCGGTGTCAGCGCCGCCCGGGCGCTGCGGCGCCGCGCGATCCGCCCGCTGACGAGGTCGGCGATCCCCACGATCAGGGCGAGGACCACGAGCCCGACGGTGACGACGAGCCCGGAGCTGATCGACGAGGACCAGTTCCCGTGGCTCGACGCGAGGGAGCTGAAGAAGACCGAGCCGACCGCCGAGATCCCGATCGCCGACCCGACGCGCTGCCCAGTCTGCAGCACCCCGGCCGCCGTGCCGCCCTCGCGGGCGGGCACCTCCTCGAGGGCGAGGGTCTGGTTGGGCGCGACGACGAGGCCGCTGCCGATCCCGGCGACGAGCAGCGGGCCGGCGATGGCCCAGCCCACGTTGGACGGATCCAACCGCAGCACGATGTCGGTGGCGACCAGCCCGACGACGACCGCGAGCAGCCCGCCGACGACCAGCGGCTTGCCCATGCGCGAGATCAGCCGGCCGCCGAGCGCCGAGGACGCCGCCGACCCGAGCGCGAACGGGGTGAGGGCGAGGCCCGCCTCGAGCGGGGTGAACCCGCGGCCCTGCTGCAGGAACAGCGTGAGCACGAAGAAGATCGATGTGAAGCCCGCGAAGTAGACGAGGCCGAGCGTGGTGCCGAGCGCGTAGCTGCGGGTGCGCAACAGGCCGAAGTTGATCAGCGGGTGGCCGTGCGTCTGCTTCGCCCGCCGTTCCCATGCCACGAACACCAGCAGGAGCAGCACCGCGACGCCGACGAGCCACCACGGCGCGGAGGACGCCTGCTGTTCGGAGAGCACCAGCGGCAGCATCAGCGAGACGACGGCGGCGCCGAGCAGGACCGCGCCGACGAGGTCCAGGGGTCGGCGCTGCCCGCCGGGGACGACGGTGTCGCGCGGCAGCAGCCGCAGCCCGAGCCCCAGGGCGACGATGCCGATCGGGACGTTGACGTAGAACACCCAGCGCCAGCCCTCGGCGTCACCGCCGCACTGCAGCAGCAGACCGCCCGCCAGCGGGCCGACCGCGGTGGAGATGCCGATGGCCGCGCCGAACAGCCCGAACGCGCGCCCGCGCTCGCGGCCGGAGAACAGCTGCTGGATGACCCCGATGATCTGCGGATTCATCATGCCGCCGGCCACGCCCTGCAGCAGGCGCGCGACGACGAGCATCGTCGGGTTCACCGACAGCCCTGCGACCGCGCTGGTCAGGATGAACAGCGCCAGCGCGATGAGGAACATCTTCTTGCGGCCGCGGTCGTCGCCGAGCCGACCGGACGCGACGAGGACCAGGCCGAACGTCAGCGCGTACCCCGAGACCACCCAGGACAGCTCGGCCGACGACGCACCGAGGCTGCGCTGCATCGGCGGGAGCGCGACGTTGACGATGCTGACGTCGAGCAGGGTCATGAACCCCGCGACGAGGCACACCACCAGGGCGCGCCAGCGGTTCGGGTCGGGCTGATCCGGCGGCTGCGCCGGGGCGGCGGGCTGGTCGCGGGCGGTCACGCACGTCAGGATGCCCCCGCCGCCGGTGCCCAAGCACCCCGGAGCCAGGCCGATCCGACGAACGCGTCACGAGGAGGTGCACCGCCCGCGTGGAGGTGCTCAGCAGCAGGATCCTCATCCGTCCCCGCGACCCCGAGGCGGCGTGGGCGTTCTACGGGGGCACCCTCGGGCTCGCGGTCGCGCGCGAGTTCCCCGGGGGTGTCGTCTACTTCCTCGGGACCGGCTACCTCGAGGTCTCGGGGACGTCCTCGGACGCTCCGGTCGGCCCCGACGCGGTGTGGGTGCAGGTCCGCGACGTCGCGGCGACCGAGGCCGAGCTGCGCGCGGCCGGGGTGTCGGTCACCCGCAGCACCCGCACCGAGCCGTGGGGCCTGATCGAGTGCTGGATCGCGGACCCGGACGGCCGCGCGATCGTGCTGGTCGAGATCCCTCCGGACCATCCGATCCGGAAGGACCTCCGGCCCAGGTGAACGAATGTGGTCGCCAGGACGACCACATTCGTTCACATGAGCGAGCGTGCGAGCTCTTCCAGCGCCGGGCGCGGGTCGTCGAACGGGGAGTCGCCGAGGGCCTGGACGAGCACGTGGTCGGCGCCGGCGTCGAGGTGGGCGTGCAGGCTCGCCGCGGCGGTCTTCCCGTCCCCGATACCGACGAGCGCGCGGGCCAGCCGCTCGGAGCCGCCGCGGACCAGGTCGGACTCCTCGAATCCCTGGCGCAGCCACGAGTTCCGGTAGTTGGGGAGCCCTGAGTAGATCTCGAGGTGGTTGTGGGCGCGGCGCAGCGCGTCCTCCTCGGTCGAGCCGTTCACCCCGGTGAGCGCCACGGCCTGCTCCGGGACCACCCACTTGTCCGGCCCGAGCGCGTCCCGGGTGACCCGGGTCTGCTGCGGGAGCACGAGGTACGGGTGCGCGCCGTCGGCCGCCGACCCGGAGAGCTCGATCATCTTCGGTCCGAGCGCGGCCAGCAGGCGGGTCGGTCGCGCGCCGGGCTCGACGGTCTCCGACAGCGCGTCCATGCGCTCCAGGTAGTCGCGGGTCGTCGCCAGCGGCTTGGAGTAGGTGCCGCCGCGGCCACGCTCGACCAGCGGGCCGTGGCTGATGCCGAGCCCGAACACGAAGCGGCCGGGGTGCAGCGAGGTGAGGGTCCGGGCCCCGGACTCGGCGGCGATCGGGTCGCGCGCGTGGATGTTCGCGATGCCGGTCCCGACGACGAGGCGCTCGGTCGCGTTCAGGAACGCCCCGGCCTGCGTCAGGGTCTCCTTGCCGTAGGCCTCGCCGTAGAACAGCGACCCGTAGCCCATCTGCTCGATGTCCCGGGCGACCTCGCAGGCCGCGCCCATCGTCCAGGAGTCGCTGGACCACCAGACGCCGATGCGGGAGGGGAAGTCGACGGTCGGCCGGGTTCCTTCGGTGGTGCTCATGATCCCCGACGCTAATCCCCGGTGTCGGCACCCGCCCGTCCGCCGAGGAGCTGGACCGAGCAGTGCTCCTGGGCGAGGCGGCGCAGGGCCGCGAGCAGGGTGTCCCCGAGGACGGTCCCGACGACGGCGCCCTCGACGGTCCGCGCGCGGTCGCCCCGCTCGACGACGGCGGCCACCTCACGGCGCGCGACGCCCTCCATGGCCTCGGCGTAGAGCCCGAGCTGGCGGGCCAGGTCGTCGTCGCCGAGGCGGGTGTACGTGGCAATCACCCCGACGGCGGTGCTCCAGGCCGGGTTCGCCGGCGAGACCGCCCAGCCGCGGTCGGCCACCAGGTCCGCCAGCGCCTGCTCCGCGCCCGCGCGGGCCTCGTCGTCGGGGTCGGCGTCCTCGGCGTGCCGCGGTGTGGTCGTCGCCTGGGCCCGCCCGAGGGCCTCGTGCAGCGGCACCTCGGGGTCGTCGACCGCCGCGAGCACCCCCCGCGTGGCGGCCACCGACAGCCCGCCGACGTCGATCAGGGCCCGCACCATCCGCAGCCGCCGGACGTGGCCGTCGTCGTACGCGGCCTGGTTCGGGCCGGTCCGCTCACCGGGCGGGAGCAGGCCCTCCCGCAGGTAGTACTTGATCGACGCGACGCTCACGCCGCTGCGCCGGCTCAGCTCGCCGACCCTCATCCGCGCTCCCCTCTCGACATCCTCCTGCGGATAGTAGTACTGTCCGCTTATCGGACAGTACAGCTATCCATAACTGGTCTCCCGGAGGTCGAACATGAGCCCTTACGTGCGCCGTAGCGCGGAGATCGAGGGCGACTTCGTCGTGTTCGTCATCGGCACCCACATCAACCGCTGGCGGGACGTCCGCGCCTGGCTGCCGGTGGCACGGGCCATGCCGCGGATGATCCGTGAGCTCGAAGCTGACCCCTCGCTGGGGCTGCTCAAGGCCTACGGCGGCTGGCTGTTCGGCGGCCCGGCCTACATCCAGTACTGGCGCTCGTACGAGCAGCTGACCGCCTACGCGCGGAGCGGCGACGCCGAGCACCTCCCGGCCTGGCGGGCGTTCAACCGCGCCGCCCGCCGCTACCCGGACTCCGTCGGGATCTTCCACGAGACCTACCGGGTGTCGGCGGGGCAGTGGGAGACGATCTACGGCGCGATGCCCGAGATCGGCCTGCTCGGGGCGAGCCGCGGCGCCGACCTGCGCCGCGGCAGCACCTCGGCGTCGCGGATGGGCACCTTGTCCGAGTCGGCGGACATCGCCCCGGTGGCGGCGCCTGTCCCGTGAGTGGCGGACCTGCGGGGCTGGCGGGCGCGGCGGGCCTGCGGAAAGGAACGAACGGCACTTTGGTCACCTTCGAAGGTGACGAAAGTGCCGTTCGTGCCCTTCGGGGCTACCCCGGGCGGGCGCGGCGGGCGAGCGGGCGGCCGGCCGGCCACCGCTCCGCCCCGCACGGGACGAACGACTCGTTCGTCGCGATAGGCGCCACGAACGAGTCGTTCGTCCCAGAGGGCGGGAGCCGGGAGCTACAGGCCGAGCCGGCGCGCGATGAGCATCTTCTGCACCTCGCTCGTGCCCTCACCGATCTCGAGGATCTTCGAGTCGCGGTAGTGGCGGGCCACCGGGTACTCGTTCATGAAGCCGTAGCCGCCGAAGATCTGGGTGGCGTCGCGGGCGTTGTCCATCGCGGCGTTGCTCGAGAGCAGCTTCGCGATCGCCGCCTCCTTGGTGAACGACTTCCCGGCGGCCATCTTCTCGGCGGCGTCGTGCCAGGCCAGCCGGGCGGCGACGGTCCGGGACTCCATCTCGGCGATCTTGAACTGGATCGCCTGATAGGTCCCGATGGCCGCGCCGAACGCCTGACGCTCGTGGGCGTAGCGCACCGACTCGTCCACACAGCCCTGGGCCGCGCCGGTGGCCAGGGCCGCGATCGCGACCCGGCCCTCGTCCAGGATCGACAGGAACTGGCCGTACCCCTTGCCGCGCTGCCCGACGAGGTTCTCCTCCGGGACACGGCAGTCGGAGAACGCGAGCTCGTGGGTGTCCGAGGCGTTCCAGCCGACCTTCGAGTAGCTCGGCGCGACGGTGAAGCCCGCCGTTCCCGAAGGCACCAGGATGGCGCTGATCTCCCGCTTGTCCCCGGACCGCCCGGTGACCGCCGTGACAGTGACGTGCGAGGTGATCCGCGTGCCGGAGTTGGTGATGAACGCCTTCGAGCCGTTGATCACCCAGCCGCCGCCGTCCTGGGTCGCGGTCGTCCGAGTGGCCCCCGCGTCGGACCCGCCGCCGGCCTCGGTCAGGCCGAACCCGCCGAGCGCCTTCCCCGCCGCGAGGTCCGGGAGCCAGCGCTGCTTCTGCTCGTCGGACCCGAACCGCTGGATCGGCATGATCCCGAGCGAGACGCCGGCCTCGAGGGTGATCGCCACCGACTGGTCGACCTGCCCGAGTTCCTCCAGCGCGACGCACAGCGCGACGTAGTCCCCGCCCATCCCGCCGTACTCCTCGGGCACCGGCAGGCCGAACAGGCCCATCTCGCCCATGGTGGCGACGAGGTCGTACGGGAACTCCTCGCGGATGTAGTAGTCCGCGATCGCCGGCGCGACCTCCTTCTGCGCGAAGTCCTCGACCGTCGCGCGCAGGGCCTCGTGCTCTTCCGACAACTGCATGATCACTTCTCCGGTTCGGGCGTGACGGTGACGAGGGGGGCGTCGAGCGCGACGGTGGCCCCGGCCTTGGCGGGCAGGTCCGTGACGACGCCGGCCACCGGCGCGGTGAGCACGTGCTCCATCTTCATGGCCTCGACGACGACGAGGCGCTGACCGGCGTCGACCTGCTGGTCCAGTTCCACCTCGACGACGGTGACGGTGCCGGGCATCGGGCTGGTGACGGCGCCGTCGCCGGGTCCGGCGCTGCCTGCCGCGGCGAGCCGGGTCTGCTCGCGCAGTGCCCAGGCCGCGCCGTCGCGGGCGAGCCAGGCGATGCCGTCGGGGGTGGTGGCGGTGCGGTAGCGCCGGGTGACGCCGTCGAGGGTGACGACGAGGCCGGTCGCGTCGCGGTGCGCGGAGGCGGGCAGGCGCTCGGCAGCATCGATGGTCGAGCTTCGCTGCGCCGCGTCTCCGGCATCCAGGGCGACGGTCGCGTCGTCGGCGCGACCCCGGACGGCGACGTCGATCGGCTCGGGCTTCTCGACGCCGACCGGGACGAGCGTCCAGCGCGCCGGCGCGGGCTCGCCGCCCAACCGCCAGCCGCCGAGCCGACCGAACGGGTCACCCGACTCACCCGCGTCGGGCAGGCGCAACAGGCCGGCGAGGGCGGCGGCGACCACGACGTCGTCGGGCACCCGCGGATCCGGCGGCGACAGCCGGCCGATGAGGCCGGTGTCGAGGCGACCGGCGCGGACGTCGTCGTCGGCGAGCAGCGTCCGCAGCCAGGCGAGGTTGGTGCCGACGCCGAGCACGGTGGTCGCGGCGAGGGCGGCGTCGAGCCGGTCGAGCGCGGCGGCGCGGTCGGGGCCGTGCGCGATGATCTTGGCGAGCATCGGGTCGTAGGCGCTGCCGACCTCGGAGCCCTCGACGACGCCCGCGTCCACCCGGGCGTGCGCCGGCCACTCCAACCCGAGGATCCGTCCGCCGGTGGGTAGGAAGCCGCGCGCGGGGTCCTCGGCGTAGAGGCGGATCTCGACCGCGTGGCCCTCGAGCGTGATCTCGTCCTGGCCGTACCCGAGCGCCTCGCCCGCGGCCACGCGCAGCTGCTCGGCGACCAGGTCGATCCGGGCGCCCCTGACCCGGACGACCTCCTCGGTGACCGGGTGCTCGACCTGCAGCCGGGTGTTCATCTCGAGGAAGTAGAACTCGCTCGCGTCGGCGTTCGTGACGAACTCGACGGTGCCCGCGCCGACGTACCCGCAGGCCTTCGCCGCGTCGACCGCGGCCTGCCCCATCGCGTCGCGCTGCTTCTCGTCCAGCACCGCCGAGGGGGCCTCCTCGACGACCTTCTGGTGGCGTCGCTGCAGCGAGCACTCCCGCTCGCCGAGGTGCACGACGGCGCCGTGCGCGTCGGCGAGGACCTGGATCTCGACGTGGCGCGGGTCGGTGACGTAGCGCTCGAGCAGCAGCGTGTCGTCGCCGAACGATCCGCGGGCCTCGCGGCGGGCGGCGGCGATGGCGTCGGCCAGGTCGGCGTCGCGGGTGACGACGTGCATCCCCTTGCCGCCCCCGCCCGCGCTGGGCTTGAGCATCACCGGGAAGCCGACCTCGCGGGCGGCATCGGCGAGCTCGGCGTCGGTGAGGCCCTTCTCGTGCGAGCCGGGCACGAGCGGCACTCCCGCCGGAGCGACGGCGGCCTTCGCGGAGATCTTGTCGCCCATCATCTCGATCGCGGCGGCGGGCGGGCCGACCCAGGTCAGGCCCGCGTCGGTCACCGCACGGGCGAACGCCGCGTTCTCGGCGAGGAAGCCGTAGCCGGGGTGGACGGCCTCGGCGCCGGCCCGCAGTCCGGCCTCGACGATGGCCGCACCGTCGAGGTAGTCGTCGACGCGCACGGCGACGTCGGCGGCCTGCGGCCCGACCACATGCGGCGCGCCCGCGTCGGCGTCGGTGTACACCGCGACGCTGCGCAGGCCCCGCGCGCGCAGGGTCGACGCGATGCGGACCGCGATCTCGCCACGGTTGGCGATCAGCACGCTGGAGAACACGGTGCTCCTCACATCCGGAAGACGCCGAAGCGCGGGTCGTCGAGCGGCGCGTGCGCGCAGGCCGAGAGGGCCAGGCCCAGCACGGTGCGGGTGTCGGCCGGGTCGATCACGCCGTCGTCCCAGAGCCGGGCCGTCGAGTAGTACGGGTGGCCCTGGTGCTCGTACTGGTCGCGCACGCCCTCGGCGTCGGACGACCCGACCGTCCCGAGCACGGTCGCGGCCTGCTCCGCACCCATCACGCTGATCCGCGCGTTCGGCCACATCCACAGGAAGCGGGGCGAATACGCGCGGCCGCTCATCGCGTAGTTCCCGGCGCCGTACGAGCCGCCGATCACCACGGTCAGCTTCGGCACCCGTGTCGTCGCGACCGCGGTGACCATCTTCGCGCCGTCCTTGGCGATGCCGCCGGCCTCGTACTCACGGCCGACCATGAACCCGGTGATGTTCTGCAGGAACACCAGCGGGATGCCGCGCTGGTCGCACAGCTCGACGAAGTGCGCACCCTTGAGCGCCGACTCCCGGAAGAGCACGCCGTTGTTCGCGACGATTCCCACCGGGTGCCCGTGCAGCCGGGCGAACCCGGTGACCAGCGTGGTTCCGTAGTCGGGCTTGAACTCGGTGAGCTTCGAGCCGTCGACGAGCCGAGAGATCACCTCGCGGACGTCGTACGCCGACCGGCCGTCGACCGGCACGACGTCGTAGAGCTCCGCCGGGTCGGCCGTGGGCGGCACCGAGTCGCGGCGCTCCCACGGCGGACTCGGATCCGCCGGCAGGGTGTCGACGATGTCGCGCACCGTCGAGAGCGCATCGGCGTCGTCCTCGGCGAGGTGGTCGACGACGCCGGAGGTACGGGCGTGCAGGTCTCCCCCGCCGAGCTCCTCGGCGGTGACCTCCTCACCCGTCGCGGCCTTCACCAGGGGCGGGCCGCCGAGGAAGATCGTCCCCTGGTTGCGGACGATCACCGCCTCGTCGCTCATCGCCGGCACGTAGGCGCCGCCGGCGGTGCAGGAGCCGAGCACCGCCGCGATCTGCGGGATGCCGGCCGCGGACATCGTCGCCTGGTTGTAGAAGATCCGGCCGAAGTGCTCCCGGTCGGGGAAGACCTGGTCCTGCTGCGGCAGGAACGCGCCGCCGGAGTCGACGAGGTAGACGCAGGGGAGCCTGTTCTGCAGCGCCACCTCCTGCGCGCGCAGGTGCTTCTTCACCGTCATCGGGTAGTAGGTCCCGCCCTTGACGGTGGCGTCGTTGGCGACGACGACGCAGGTCCGCCCCGCGATCCGCCCGACGCCGGTGATGATGCCGGCGCCGGGTGCCGCGTCGTCGTACATCCCGAACGCCGCCAGCGGCGAGAGCTCCAGGAACGGCGACGACGGGTCGAGCAGCGCGTCCACCCGGTCCCGCGGGAGCAGCTTGCCCCGCTCCACGTGCCGCGCGCGGCTACGGTCCGGGCCGCCGAGGCGCACCGTCGCCAGCCGCGTCCGCAGGTCGTCGACCAGTTCCCGGTGCGCCGCCGCGTTGCCGCCGGCACCGTGACCGACCGAGGGCGCTCCCGCGTCCGCCAGGGTCACCACTGACCTCCCCGTCCGTTAACGTTGACTAACACCAGACGTTAGCGGGCGTTCACACGACGCCGCAAGGGCCGTAGGCTGCGAGCGTGGAACCGGGAAGCGTGGCGACGATCGACACCTGGTCGGGGCCGGGCTCCGCGCCCACCCGACGACGCGAGCAGATCCTCGTGGAGGCCTCGCGCCTGTTCGCCCGCCACGGCTTCCACGGCACCTCGATCGACGGGATCGGGTCGGCCGCCGGCGTGAGCGGGCCGGCGATCTACCGGCACTTCCCCTCGAAGGAGGGCCTGCTCGTCGAGATGCTCGTGGGCATCAGCGAGTACCTGCTCGACGGCGGGCGCCGGCTCGCCGACACCCATCCGGCCCCGACCGACCGCCTCACGGCACTCGTCGCCTTCCACGTGGACTTCGCCCTGCACCGCCCGGAGCTGATCTCGGTGCAGGATCGCGACCTGGCGAACCTCCCCGACGACGCCCGTCGTCGGGTCCGGGCGCTGCAGCGCGCCTACGTGGAGGTCTGGGAGGACGCGATCGCCCGCTCGGGCCCCGAGCGCTCCACGGACGAGGTGCGCATCGCCGCGCACGCTGCGTTCGGACTGATGAACTCGACGCCGCGCAGCGCGGCGCACACCACGCCGGCCACGGCCGCGCCGGTCCTCACGGCGATGGTCGAGGCCGCGCTCCGGTCGGAGACGGCCGCCGACGCCGCTCCGGTGGCGACGGCGCCGGCCGGCGGTTCCTAGACCGTGGCGGCGGACCGGTGGCGGGCCGACGCCGCCGGGCGCCGGAGCCGGGACACGATCAGCCGCGCCAGGCCACGGGCGAGGGTCCAGAGCAGGTAGCAGAGCCCGACCACCGGGAGCGCGAGGAAGAGCAGCCGGATACCGGTGGAGAGCCAGTCCAGCACCGGGTGCGCCGAGACCGACGCCCGCGCGACGAGCCCCCGGGCCTCGTCCAGGCCCGAGGTGACGATGTCGGGCAGGTGGGCCACGACGAACCCGAGCTGGATCGCGAGCGCGGGCACCACGCACATCACCCACACCGCGACCAGCCGCTGCGGCCAGGGCCGGAGCTCCTCGAGCCGCGGCTCGACCGGACGGCGCAGCAGGTGGCGACGCACGATCGGCCCGATGTACTTGAACAGGTCCGGGACCCCGGCGAGGTCGGAGACGATGTAGTAGCCGTCGAAGCGCAGCGAGGGCAGCAGCTGCTGCATGATCTCGAGGTTCGCCGCGATCACGGCCACCAACAGCGGCGGCCAGCCGGTCGCGAGGTACCCGGCGACCAGGCCGAGCACGACGACGGCGTTGAAGTAGACCCCGCCCAGGTCGGCGCGGATCCGGCCGGCCCGCCCGAGCTGGTAGGTGGCGGTGATGTCGGTGTAGAAGGCGGGCCACACCAGGTAGATCCCGGCGCCCATGCCCCCGGGGGCGACGCCGCCGAAGCGGCAGGCCGCGGCGTGCCCGGTCTCGTGGAACGCGGCCGAGCCGATCGCGAGCAGCAGCACGGTGAGCACGCCGACCGGGTCGAGCATCGTCGTGGTCAGCGCGCCGGTGGTGTCCGCGCTGGTGAACACCCAGGCCTGGGCGAGCGCGAACGCCACGAGCACGGCCACCACCACGGGGACCGCGAACATCCAGGCGAAGGCGCCGCCGACCCGCGAGGACCACTCCGGCGAGAGCAGGGTGGTGCGCAGGCGCAGCGAGAGCCACGGCGGGCGGCGCTCGACGTCGGGCGCGCTCCCGTCGCTCGCGTGCGCGAGGCCGAGCGGGGCGAGCTTGCGGTCGAGGAGGAACACGATGTGCTCGGCGGCGTACTCGTCGCCGGTGGCACGGGAGAGTGCCGCGGCGACCTCGTCGACCGTGCGGTAGCCGCGGGCCGGCGGACGCAGCCCGGCGAGCCCGGCGTCGGGCGTCCCGGTGCCCGCGCGCACGCGGCGCCGACGACGGCGGGGGCGCGCCGACACGTCGTGCGCGAGCAGCGCGACCAGGGCGTGCAGCAGCGGGGGCAGCCGGACCAGCTGCCCGTCGGCGCGGGCGACGAGATGCGGTGGGTCGACGTAGCCGGAGCCCTCGAACGGCCCGAGCATCCGCGTCCCCTCGACGAGGCGCGGCGCGGGCAGCTGGGTGGGCAGTTCGGCGGTGAGGGCCTCCGAGTGCCAGGACGGTCCGGGGTCGTCGACGGCCACCAGGACGTCGGTGTCCGGGCCCGCGGTGTCCGGTGCGGGGCGCGTCGGCGCGCACATCGAGGGGTGCCCTTTCGCCGAGGGTCACGGTGGCGGCGCGTACGGGTGCCCCGTCGTGCGCCCGCATCACCGGAACGGGGTCGCCGCGAATCCGCCCGCGGGGCGCGGACGCCCACGGCGGGTCATGGGGTAGGAATCACGGCACGACGGGCCGGCGGAGGAACGGCTAGGCCCCGCTCCTCCCCGACCCGTCGGCTCGCGCGTGCTGCTACCGCGTGACGACGGTGCTCGGTGTGCACGTCGTCGTGGTGTGCGGCTGCTCCGACCCGAGGCCCAGCGAGCCGAGCAGGCCCGGTGTGCCGTGGCTGGTCGTGGTCTGGCAGGAGTTCACCACGGTGGTGCCGTGACCCGAGCCGGACGAGGGCGCGGCCGGGGAGGCGCCGTGGAAGGGGCTGGACACCGTCGACAGGACGGTGCGCTCCGGGAGCACCTCGCCGTCCAGCGCGTCGAGGTCGGAGAGGGCGGGTCGGCCCATGGACGTGTCTCCTGACATGAGGACTCGTGCCCGGCTGCCGGTCGGCGCGAGCGGGAGGGCCGGCCGGGCCCGGCCCCCGGACGGCGGGTGGCACGCATGGGTGCACCCGCACGTCGGGGGCCGGACTCCGGCCATCGGGAGCGACGCGGTCGTCGCTCCCTAGGGACGACCTCAGGAGGTGCCGAAGGCACCCGGCGTCGAGGACAGGTCGGAGTGGGGGTTCTCCGAGCCGAGGCCCAGCGAGCCGAGGAGGCCCGGCGTGCCGTGGCTGACCTCGCCCTGCTGACCGTTGATGCCGGCGGCGCCGTGGCTGCTGTCCGAGCCGCCCGCGTTGTTGAAGGGGGTCGACACGGTGGACAGCACGGTGCGCTCCGGCAGGACCTCGCCGGTCAGGGCGTCGAGGTCACTGAAGTTGATCGCCACGAAGGATCTCCATCCGTCGTTTCGATCCGGAGTCGCTAGGCCCGACTCCGAATCTCGGGTCGCTCTCCGTGTCCGAAGAGCACGCCCTGTGTAACAGCCCGATCACGACGGTGTCGGCGGCGACGTCGATCACGCACCGACCACGCACCGCGGCAGGTGCTGGGCCGAGCGTGGGGCGCGCCTCCGTAGATCCTCGGGATCCGCCCACGGTCCGGCCCACCGGCCGCGCTGTGGAGATCTGAAGCCTGCGCCCGAGTGAGACGTGTGTCGTCATCGGCGTTCGGACCGATTTTCGACGACCACTCGTTCGGGTGAGCGGATCAGCCGAGCAGTTCGACGTCCTCCCGCATGCGGACCTGGCGCATGTGCATCTCCTCGAGCCGGGCCCGCACCGAGATCCGGCGCTGGATGAGCTCGCGGACGTAGTCGCCCCGGGCCCCCGCCTGCTTCTCGTGGATCTGGCGGGTCAGGTTGCGCTCGAAGGTCTCGAGGACCGTGACCTCGCTGTCGAGACGACGACGGCGGGCCTCCGCCTCCGCACGTCGGGCGCTCGCCGCTTCCTCGGGCGAGCCGATGATCTGCTCGGGCGAACTCGCTTCCGGCCTCGTCATGGCGCACCGCCTCTCGTGTGTCGTCGATCACCATCGTCCCCCGAGATCCGGCGGGATAAAAGACCTACTTCGGACGGTGACCCGCTCGTGACGGGTTGCCGGACGACGAGGCGGACGGAAACTGACCGCATCGGCCGCGACCATGGACCTCATGGCCGAGCTGAAGCCCTTCACCGTCGACATCCCGCAGGCCCGACTGGACGACCTGCGTCGTCGGCTGGAGGACGCCCGCCTCCCCGACCAGCCGTCGGGCGCGGGCTGGGGGTACGGCGTGACCCGGGGGTACCTCGGAGAGCTGGTCCGGCTCTGGCGCGACGAGTTCGACTGGGCTTTGGTCCGGGATCGGCTCAACGCGTGGCCGCAGGTCATGACGACGATCGGCGGGCAACCGGTGCACGCCGTCCACGCCCGCTCGTCGGCGCCCGACGCGGTGCCCCTGCTGCTCCTGCACGGCTGGCCCTCGACGGTCGCCGACTTCCTCGGCGTCCTCCCGGCGCTCACGGAGCGGTTCCACGTCGTCGCGCCGTCGCTGCCGGGCTTCGGCTTCTCCGGCCCGACCCTCGAGACCGGCTGGGACCTCGACCGGCACGCGGACACCCTGCTCGAGCTGATGACGCGGTGCGGGTACGAGCGCTTCGTCGTGCAGGGCGGCGACTGGGGCGGGCTGATCGGCCCGCACGTCGCCCGTCGAGCTCCGGACCGCGTGGCGATGGTGCACGTCAACGCGCTGGTCACCCCGGTGGACTGGACCTCGGGCGACCCGACGGCGGGTCTGTCAGCCGAGGACGCAGCCCGGGTGTTCGCCCTCGGCGCGGCATGGCGGGAACGGCAGGGCTACGCGGCGATCCAGAGCTCCCGGCCGCAGACGCTCGCCTACGCGCTGAACGACTCGCCCGTGGGTCTGCTCGCGTGGGATCTCGAATGGTTCGTCGACTACGACCCGGCGGCCACCGTGCAGACGCCGAACGACCCGACGGCGATCCTCACCGACGTCACGATCACCTGGCTCACCGGCACCGCGGGCTCGTCGGCGCGGCTCTACAAGGAAGGGGCCGCGGCGTTCGGTGGCGGGTTGCCGTCCTCGGGAGTGCCGACGGCCGTCGCGTGCTTCCCCGGGGACAACACGATCCGGGGGCTCGCGGAGCGCTCGCATCGGATCGTGCGATGGACGACGTACGAGCGGGGTGGGCATTTCGCGTCGCTGCAGGCGCCGGACCTGTTGGCGGCGGATCTCGTGGGGGCATGCGGGGAGCAGCAGGTGTGGTGACGGTCCGCGGCCGAACGTGCCGGGTGAGTCCAGCGGGAGCTCACCCGGCACGGTGGGCGGCTACCGAAAGTCGAATTCGCCCGCTTTGACCCCGAGCACGAAGTCTGACCATTCCTGCGCGGTGAAGCGATGGGGAGCGAGGGCCACGTTCTTGGAGTCACGCACGTCGACATCGCCACCGGGGAGCATCGCGACCTCGACACAGTTGCCGCCGCCGCAGAACGATGATCTACGGAAAGGCGGGTCGACCTCGACGTTCACAGACGAATCCTCTCGGGGGCGGGGAGCGGGGGCGAGGGTCCGGGACCCTCAACCGATCAAGCTTCGCACAGCCGCTAACGATTCGTCAGCCCCGAGGGATTCGGTCCACAACGCCCGGAAGGCGCCTTGGTACTCCAGCACGTCGGCGGCCTCCTCCAGGTAGTAGTCCCTCCCGGCGGCCTCGATGTTCACGACGGCGTGGTCCACGGTGGTCAGACGCGGATGGAAGATCGCGAAGGAACTGAGCGCGAAGCGTCGGACCGGGGCTGTCAGAGGCCGGACTCGCACCTCGACGCTCCCCATCACGTCTTGGAGCGCGATGAGTTGCTCCCGCATCACCTCGGGGCCGCCGACCATGCGCAGAAGCGCGACCTCGTCGAGGACCACTGAGACTCCGAGTGGGTTCTCCGCTCGCCGCAGCGCCGCCTGGCGACCCATCCGGATGTCCACGAGGCGGTCGAGGTCCCCCTCGCCGATGTGGTCGACGTCGACGAAGAGGTCGGCCAGCAGTGCGCGCGCGTAGGAACGGGTCTGGAGCAGAGCCGGCACCAAGGGGGCGTAGAGCGACACCGAGGCCGCCTCCGCCTCGAGCGAGATGTAGTAGTCGAGGTTCATCGGCAGGACGTCCGAATGCGGATGCCACCACCCGAAGGCCTTGCTCTCCTCGACCCATCCGAGGATCTGCTCACGCCGATCCGGATCCTCGACGCCGTACACCGTGAGGAGGTTGCGGACGTCCCAGGTCTTCGCCGCCGAGTGGCCGGTCTCGATCCGGCTGATCTTGGCGGGCGAGACCTCGAGCTCGGCGGCGACCTGCTCGAGCCGCAGGCCGGCGGCCTCACGCAGCCGGCGGAGAGTCACACCGAGGCGTCGACGGACGACCACCGGCCCGGACACGCCGGGCGATCCTGTGGTCATCCGGCCCCCAAGATCGGATGCGGGTCGTTCGGTTCAGCGCACTCGGACACTGCAATTTGCAGGACTCGTTCGATCCAGAGTGCAACTTGCAAACCAGCAAACTATCATCAGCCCCCAGCGATGCACTCGAAGGATCGTGCCGACACGCGGTCCGGTTCATCGCTCAGGGAGGGTCGCCCTCGATGACCACAGACGACACGCCGGAGCCGTCGAGCTGGGACGACGTGACCAGCTACCTCGCCCAGATGCACAACGCCTGGCAGTGGGGGTACTGCGACCGAGCACTCCAGCGCCGCGTGCGCCACCTCTTCGCCGAGCGGGCGGCAGGCCGGGGCGGTGACGGGACCCTCGACGAGCTGTTGATGGCGTGGCAGGTGCTCCACGGCTTCCCCCTGGAGTACCGGCTCCCGATCGGCGTCTGACCGCCGCCTCACCGACGCCTGACCGGCGTCGACGACTTCTCCCTGCACGTGCAGATCGCCCACGTGGCGTCCTGGCGTGTATGCCGAGTGCGTATTACGCTTCGGCACCACCTTGCGCGGGCGAGGGTGGAAGAGGGAGTCCGTTCATGGCCGAGTCCCCGGCGCCGACGACCTTCCGGTTGGCGCCCGAAGAGCGTGCGCTGCTGGAGGCGGTGGCGCACGCGAACGGACGCACGCTCTCGGCGTACGTCCGCGAGGCCGCGCTCGCGGCCGCCCGTGGGTACCTCGCGCAGGAAGGCGTGGAGAAGGTGCTCGAGCGGGACCGGGAGTACATGGAGGAGCGCTCCAGGACCTCCACCAAGATCGCCGACCACAAGCGGGCGCTCCTGGACCAGGAGAACTCCGACCACCGCTGACCCGTCAGCGCACGTAGGTCTCGCCACCGCCGGCGTTCACGTGCGCGGCGGCTACGGCGTTCGCCGCCATGGCGATCTTGTCGCGGATCTGCCAGACCCGGTTCGACCCGTCGAAGCGTCCGCACTCGTTCGCCAGATCCGAGAGCACCGAGTGCAGGCAGGCGCACGTGTTCACGATGCTGGTGATGCGGACCCGCACATCGGGCTTCGCCAGCAGGCGCAGCGACTGGATGTAGTGCAGTGCGAGTGCCGCGGTGGCCGCCACGCGCTCGTCGTCGGTCCACTCCCGATCGACCGATGACACGTCGAGCACGTGCTGATCCGGGACCCCGAAGAGCTCCCGGACGGCCGCGAACATCGGCGTTGTCTCGTCGTAGAGCGCCACCAGCTCGGCCGGCTTCTCCAGACACATCTGCGCTTCCCCCTCGCGCGCCCGTCCGCCGCCGGGGACGCCACTCCGTCACTCGGCGGAGCGCTTCAACCTAACCGACCCACGGCCGAGTGACCTGATACGACGACCCTCGGACGTCCGACCACTTGACGCGGCGACGAGTATGCGTACGCTGACTACGTATTACAAGCCGGTCCTCGGGGAGGCCGCCATGCCGTCACTGCTCGCGCTCCAACTCGCCGCCGCGGACGCACCACCTGCCGGCGCCACGACGGACCGCACCGGGCTGATCGTGCTGGGGGTCCTGGTCGCCGCGGCCTTCGTCGCGATGTGGCGCGTCGTCATCCGACTCCTGCTCATCGCGCTGGTGGCGCTGGTCGTCATCGGTCTCGGCGTCGTGATGACCCCCGACCGCGCACCGGCCAACGTCCCGTCGACCTCGACGCCGCAGACGCCCCAGGCGCCGGCACCCACGTCGACGCCCAAGCCCGCGCCCACCACGACGGCCCCGAGACCGACGTCCCCGGCTCCGGCCCCGCCCGACCCGCAGCGCGCTGCCCAGAGCGGCTGACGCGACGTCCGGGATCCATTCAGTACGTGACCGAGGTGTGACCGGAGCGTGACCGGCCAACCCCGATGTCCAGCCCACGACGGTCCTGGAGGGGGAGAACCGATGGGACGCCACACCCGACCCGAGGACGCTGAAGACGCCGGCGCCGGCGCCGCACCGACGGCCCGGCCGCGCCTGATCGTCACGATGCGAGCCGTCAACCCGCGGCCACCGCTGACCGCGACAACCGCCGTCGTCACGACCATGTCCGCGCCACCGCCGGCCCGGGGCGTGCTCGGCCCGACACCGGGGATTCCGCCGGCCCCGGTCATCGAGCCGATCGGACCACCCGCGGCGGTCGGGTGGCGCGGGCGCCGTGCCGGTCGACGTCAACAGGCGGAGGCCGAGGCGCTGGCCGCACGGATCGCCCGGGCCCAACGACGAGCCCGGCAGGTCGCGCTCTCCGGCGCGCCCGCACCGTCACCCGCCCTGACGCCCGGCCCGGCGCAGATCCCGGTGCCCCGGCCCGCCGACGACGCCGCCCCACCCTGGCGCTCGGAACTGCCGTCGCCGCGGGAGTCAGCCGGCTGAGCGCTCCTGGTCCCGGAGCACGTTCTTCTGGATCTTGCCGGTCGACGTCTTCGGCAGCTCACCGAACACCACGCGCTTCGGCGCCTTGTAGCGGGCGAGGTGGGTCCGGACGTGCTCGACGAGCGCGTCCGGCTCCACCTCCTCGCGCACGCTGACGTAGGCGACCGGGATCTCGCCCCAGCGCTCGTCGGGAGCGCCGACGACCGCCGACTCGATCACCGCCGGGTGGCTGTCCAGCACCCGCTCGACCTCGACCGACGCGATGTTCTCCCCACCGGAGATGATCACGTCCTTGCTGCGGTCCCGGATCTCGACGTAGCCGTCGGGATGCACGACACCGAGGTCGCCGGTGCGGAACCAGCCCACGGCGTCGACCTCCGCCGTCGCCGCGGGATCGCGGTAGTAGCCGAGCATGACGTCGTTGCCCCGCAGCACCAGCTCGCCCATCGATTCGCCGTCGGCGGGCACGTCGTGGCCCGTCGTCTCGTCGACGACCCGCAGCCGCGCCGCGACGACGTTCCCGACGCCCTGCCGGGCCTGCAGCCGCGCGCGCTCCTCGCCGGAGAGCTCGTCCCACTCCGGGTGCCAGTCGTTGACGACGGCGGGTCCGTAGGTCTCGGTGAGTCCGTAGAGGTGGGTGACGTCCATGCCGAGGTCGCTCATGCGGGAGAGCAGCGTCGGCGACGGCGGCGCGCCACCGGTGGCGACGGTGACCCGGTGGTCGAGCGCCGGACCGTCGGCGGTCGGGGCACCGGCGATCATCGTCAGGACGGTCGGCGCCGCGCAGAAGTGGGTGACCCCCTCGGTCCGCAGCAGGCGCCAGATCTCCTCCGCGTCGATCGCGCGCAGGCACACGTGGGTGCCACCCGCCGCGGTCACCGCCCACGGGAAGCACCAGCCGTCGCAGTGGAACATCGGCAGGGTCCACAGATACCGGGACTCCGGGGCGAGCCGCACGTGGAAGGCCATCGCGAGCGCCTGCAGGTAGGCCCCGCGGTGGTGGTACATCACGCCCTTGGGCCGCCCGGTGGTCCCGCTCGTGTAGTTGATCGCGAGCAGGCCCCGCTCGTCGGCCACCGGCACCACGCTCGGCGCCGCCGACGCGAGCCGGTCCTCGTACTCCGCGCCCTCCACCAGCAGGGTCGCCCCGGTGCGCTCGGCGACGACGGTGGCGAGCTCGGCCAGCTCCGTCGTCGCGAGCATGACCCGCGCGCCGGAGTGCTCGACGATGTGGATCAGCTCGTCGGCGGAGAGCCTCGTGTTCAACGGCACCAGGACCGCGCCCGCGTAGGGCACGCCGTGGTGGGCCTCGAGCATGACGTGGCTGTTGGTCGCCAGCACCGCGACGCGGTCGCCCGGGTTCGCCCCGAGCGCGCCGACGACCCCGGCGAGCCGGCGGGAGCGCTCCGCGAACTGCCGGTAGGTGAAGCGTCGCTCGACCGGCGACTCGCCCGTCGCCGAGCTCGCTCCGGGGTCGACGATCGCGGTGCGCTCGGCGAAGGCGTGCTCGGAGCGGTCGAGGAACGCGGTCGGCGTCAGTTCGGCGAACGTGAACGGTGCGGGCATCGGCGTGTTCGACATGAACGGGCCGGTGGTCACGGTGTCCTCCCGCGGGGCGACGGTGCGCGGACCCCGAGCGTAGGACCCGCCGCCCGGATCATGCCTGTTCGGCACTGCACCACCACGTCGTGCGGGTCCCGACGGTGCCGCGCTCCATCGGCGCGCCGCACCGCGGGCAGGCCACGTCGCGCTGCCGGTGGGGGATCACCTCGCCGGTGTGCACGCCGCCGTGCTTGATCGCCGCGCGGGTGGCCTTGCGGAGCACCCGGCGCAGTTCGTCGAGCTCGGGCTCGGAGAAGGTTCCCGACGGCCGGTGCGGGTCCACCTTCGCCTGCCACAGCGTCTCGTCGGCGAGCAGGTTCCCGACGCCGGAGAGCACGGACTGGTCGAGCAGCCGCGCCTTGATCGGCGCGGTGCCCCGGCCGACCCGGGCCCGGAAATCGTCGCGGGAGATCTCGGCGGCGTCCGGGCCGAGGGCGTCGAGGTCGGGCTCGAGGCGCACCCGCCCGAGGCGACGCTTGTCGAAGAGCCGGAACGACCCGCCGTCGTCGAAGCTGACCGTGACCCGGTCCCATTCGTCCTTCTGCTTCTCCTCGGCCGACTTCTTCGGCAGCCCGCCGGCGAGCTCGCCCTCGCGCGCGCCGCCCGGCCCGGTGATCCGGACCCGTCCGCCCATCCCGAGGTGGACCCCGAGGTGCGGACCCGGATCGCCGTCGGCGGTGACCGTCTCGCACCACATCGTCTTGCCGCGGCGGTGCGCCGCGACCAGCTTCCCGCCGACGAGGGCCTTGGCGATCTCGCCGGGGCGGTGCGGGCGGCAGACGTAGGAGTCGGAGTCGTCGACGTCGGTGATCGTCCGGTCGAGGGCCTTCTCGAGCACCTGGCGGGCGTTCTCGACCTCGGGAAGCTCGGGCACGTCCGGGTGTTCCCCGGCGGAGCGGTCCTCACGCGGCGGACACGGAGGGGAAGCGTGCGGTCACGGGCGGTGCGGAGGTCGCGCGCGCCACGTCCCCGGGGCGTGTCTTTAACGGTGTTGTTACCTCGGAACGGGACGCCAGGGGTGACAGTGTCGCCCGTGATCCCCGGTCCGCACGAGATGCTCGCGGTTGCGCTGGAGCAGGCCCGTCTCGGCGCGGCGGCCGGTGGCGTGCCCGTCGGGGGAGCGCTGTTCGCCGCGGACGGCACGCTGCTCGGCGCCGGGCACAACCGCCGGGTGCAGGACGGCGACCCCGCCACCCACGGCGAGACCGCCGCCTTCCGCGCCGCGGGCCGCCTCCCGCACTACGCGGGCACGACGATGGTCACGACGCTCTCGCCCTGCTTCTTCTGCGCCGGCCTGATCCGCCAGTTCCGCATCCCGCGCCTCGTCGTCGGGGAGGCCCGGAGCTTCGGCGGGCAGCACGAGTGGCTCGCCGAGCACGGCGTCGAGGTCACGGTGCTCGACGACCCGGAGTGCGCCGAGCTGATGAGCCGGTTCGCGGAGGAGTTCCCCGACATCTGGATCGAGGACATCGGCGGCCCGGAATGAGCCGACACCACACGCCCTGAACCGTCCACCCCGAGACCCCGGAAACGGAGACCCGAGTGTCCATCGTCGACGAGCCCACCGACGTCGTCCTGCGCGACGGCGTCTACGGCGACCGCGTGGTCGCTGTCGAACCGGGTGGGGCGGAGTTCATCCCGCTCGCCGAGCGGCACGGGAAGCCCCGCCAGCTCTTCTGGACGTGGTGCTCGCCCAACCTCGAGTTCGCGACGATCTTCGTCGGGGTGCTCGCGGTCAGCGCCTTCAGCCTCGGGTTCTGGGGCGCGGTCCTCGGGATCCTGGTGGGCACGGCGCTCGGGTCGCTGACCCACGGGCTGCTCTCGTCGCGCGGCCCCGCGGCGGGCGTGCCGATGATGGTGCTGTCGCGGCTCGGGTTCGGGTTCATCGGCAACGCGCTGCCGGCCGGGCTCAACGCGGTCGTCGGCGGCATCGGCTGGTTCGCGGTCAACAGCGTGTCCGGCGCGCTCGCGCTCTCGACCCTGACCGGCATGCCCGCCTGGCTGGGGCTGCTGATCGTCGCGCTGGTGCAGATCGGGGTGGCGCTGCTCGGGCACAACCTGATCCACGGTTTCGAGAAGGTCGTGCTCCCGGTGCTCGCCGTCGTCTTCGCGATCACCTCGGTGACGATCCTGACCCAGGTCGACCCATCCTTCGTCCCGACCGACGGCCAGCCGGCCGGGACGACGGCGGGCTTCCTGCTGACCGTCGGCGCGACCTTCGGGTACGCCGCCGGCTGGAACCCCTACGCCACCGACTACACCCGCTACCTGCCGCGCGACGCCAGCCCGAAGGCCGTCGGCTGGGCCGCCGGGCTCGGGGTGTTCGTGCCCTGCCTGATCCTCGAGATCGTGGGCGCCGCGTCGGCCACCCTCGCCACCGACCCGAACGCCACCCCGACCGCCGCGTTCACCGAGCACCTGCCCGGCTGGCTGGCCGCGCTGACGCTGCTGTGCATCGCGGTGGGCGCGGTCGCCGCGAACGCGATCAACATCTACTCCGGGTCGATGTCGTTCGTCGCGCTCGGCATCCGGCTGCCGCTGACGCTGCGCCGCGCGCTCGCCGTCGGGATCTTCGGCGTGCTCGGCTTCGTCGTGGCGCTCTTCGGCCTGGCCGACGCGGGCGAGGCGTACGAGGGCTTCCTGCTGATCATCGCGTACTGGATCGGGCCGTGGCTCGCGGTCGTGTTCGTCGACTGGTACCTGCGCCGCGGTCAGGACACCGAGCCGCTGCTGTTCGACACGAGCCACCGCAACGTCGCCGGGCCGGTCGCGATGCTCGCCGGGATCGTCGTGTCGATCGTGCTGTTCTCGAACCAGACCTCGTTCACCGGCTTCGTCGCCCAGGCGGTGCCGCAGATCGGGGACATCGCCTTCGAGGTCGGCTTCGTCGTCGCGGCCGCCGTCTACTGGCTCATGCGGAGGTCGGCTCCGGCTCGGTGAGCCGCAGCGCGAGGACCCCGTCGACCGCCGCCGCGACGGCGCCGGCGGGGTCCGCCGCGTCCCGGGCCGCCGTCTCCGCGACCCCGAGCCCCCGCAGCAGGGTCAGCGCGAACTCGGCGGCGACCGCGCCGGGCTCGAGGCGGCCATCGGGGTCGAACCACGTCCACATCCAGTGCAGCGAGCCGAACATCTGCAGGCTCCGCAGCCGCGCGTCCCCGGGCACGAAGGTGCCGTCGGCCTCGCCGTCGCGCAGCACACCGACGACGAGATCGCGGTAGGCGTCGCGCAGCGCCCGGGCGGACTCCATGCCCGGCCGGTCGACGAGACGGACCACCTCGCGCTGGAACGCGACGGTCGTCGCGGGCTCGTCGGCGGAGTAGCGGACGCCGGCGTGGACGAGCGCCGCGATCCGCTCCGCCGCCCCGGGGAGGCGCGCGAAGAGCGCGTTCGCCTCCGCGAGCCGGGTGCGCATGTAGCGCTCCTGGACCTCGGCGAGCATCCGGTCCTTGGTCCCGAAGTGGTGGACGATCGTGCCCTTGCTCATCCCGAGCTCGGCCGCGACGTCGGAGAAGTTCGCGCCGTCGTACCCCCGCTCGGCGACGTGCCGGGTGAACGTCCCGAGGATCTCCGAGCGCCGGCCGCCCCGCGCGTGGCCCGCCATGCCGGACTCCCTCGCTGACTGACCGCTTGCTCACTGACCGCACGTACGGGCAAAGTATGGCACGGCACCGGGCGGCGAGGAGGCGGCGCGATGGACGAGGGCATCGGGGCATGGGTCGCCCGTCGGGCGGAGCGTTCGCCGGACGCCGTCGCGCTGGTCGACGGACCGACCGGCGCCCGCACCTCCTACGCGGAGCTCGACGAGCGCGTCGGCGCGCGGGCGGGTCGGCTCGCCTCGCTCGGCGTCGGTCACGGGGACCGGGTGGCCCTGCTCGGGGAGAACTCGACCGGGTACCTGGAGTGGCTCTTCGCGGCCGCCCGGCTCGGCGCGATCGCGGTACCGATCAACATGCGGCTCGCGGCGGCCGAGGTCGCGTACGTGCTCACCGACTCGGGCGCGGGCGTGCTGGTCCGCTCGACGGCGTTCGCCCCGCTCGCCGACGCCGGCTGCGCGCTGCTCACGACACCGCCGCAGCTCGTGGACGTCGCCGGAACCCCGGACGGGGCGGTGCGGCGCGAGCCCGAGCCGACGGCCGACCGCGGCGCCGAGCCCTGCGTGATCATGTACACGTCGGGGACCACGGGACGCCCGAAGGGCGCGGTCCTCACCCACGACAACATGCTGTGGAACGCGATCAACATGCTCTCCGCCGGCCCGGGCATCGCCTCGACCGACGTGACGATCGCCGCGGCGCCGCTGTTCCACATCGGGGCGCTGGGCCTCTCGGCGCTGCCGCTGATCTACGCGGGCGGCACCGTCGTCGTCGTGCCGTCGTTCGACCCGGCCGGCTTCCTGGATCTCATGGCTGCCGAGCGGGTGACCACCCAGTTCCTCGTGCCCGCAATGTGGGCGGCACTGACCCGGGTGCCCGACCTCGACGACCGCGCGTTCCCCGCGCTGCGCTTCGCGATCTCGGGCGGCGCCCCGTGCCCGGTGACCGTGATCGAGCGGTTCCTGGAACTGGGCTGGATCTTCACCGAGGGCTTCGGCATGACGGAGCTCTCGCCCTGTGCGCTGTTCCTCGACGCCGCCGACGTCGTCACCCACGCCGGCTCGGTCGGGCGGCCGTTCCTGCACGTGGACGCGCGCCTGGTCGACGAGGCGGGCGACGACGTGGCCGTCGGGGAGGTCGGCGAGCTGGTGCTGCGGGGCCCGACGGTGTTCGCCGGCTACTGGAACCGGCCGCAGGAGACCGCCGAAGCGATGCGTGGGGGCTGGTTCCACTCCGGCGATCTCGGCACCCGCGACGACCGCGGCTTCGTCACCCTCGTCGACCGCAAGAAGGACATGATCATCACGGGAGGGGAGAATGTGTACCCGGTCGAGGTCGAACAGGTGCTGCACCGGCACCCGGGGGTCGCCGACGTCGCCGTCGTCGGCGTCGGGGACCCGCAGTGGGGCGAGGCGGTGCTCGCCGTCGTCGTGCCCGCGGACCCGGCCGCGCCGCCCCCGTCCGACGAGGTCATCGCCTTCGCACGGGCACGGATCGCCCACTTCAAGGCGCCCCGGCGGGTGGAGGTCGTCGAGGAGCTGCCGCGCAACGCCACCGGCAAGCTGCTCAAGCGGGTGCTGCGGGAGCGGTTCGCCGGGTCGGCCGCGGCAGTCTCGCGGTGACGGCGCTCGGTTCCCCGCCGGTCAGCGCGCACGACGCCTGGGAGACCCCGGAGCGCCGCGAGCTGCGGGCGCTGGTGCGGCGCTTCACCGAGCGGGAGATCGTGCCGCACCTCGACGCATGGGAGGACGCGGGCGAGCTGCCGCGCTCGCTGCACCGGCGGTCGGGTGAGCTGGGTCTGCTCGCGCTCGGCTTCCCGGAGGACGCGGGCGGGGACGGCGGGCACCTCGACACCGCGCTCGTCGCCGAGGAGCTGATCCTCGCAGGCGGGTCGAGCGGGGTCTGCGCCGGCCTGTTCACCCACGGGATCGCGGCGCCGCACATCGCTCTGAACGGCTCGACCGAGCTGGTGGACCGGTTCGTGCGCCCCACGCTGCGCGGCGAGCTGATCGGCTCGCTCGGCATCACCGAGCCCGGCACCGGTTCCGACGTCGCCGGGATCACCACCCGCGCGGTCCGCGACGGCGAGGACTACCTGGTCACCGGCGAGAAGACGTTCATCACCTCCGGGGCCCGCGCCGACTTCGTGACCACCGCCGTCCGCACCGGTGGACCGGGCCACCGCGGGGTGTCGCTGCTCGTCGTCGAGACCGACCGCCCCGGCGTCGCACGCACGAAGTTGCGCAAGATGGGCTGGCACTGCTCGGACACCGCGACGATCCACTACGACGAGGTGCGGGTGCCGGCGACGAACCTCGTCGGCGCCGAGGGCAGCGGGTTCCGGCAGATCATGGAGCGGTTCGCCTCCGAGCGGCTCTCGCTCGCCGTGCAGGCGTACGCGACGGCGCTGCGCTGCGTCGAGCTGACCATCGCCTGGGCCCGGCAGCGCGAGACGTTCGGCGCGCCGCTGTCCTCCCGCCAGGTCGTCCGGCACCGGATCGCCCAGATGGCCCGCCGCGCGACGGTGGCCCGGACCTACGTGCGTGACGTGCTCGCCCGGTACGAGGCCGGCGCGGACGTCGTCACCGAGCTCGCGATGGCGAAGAACGCCGCGGTCGAGGCCTGCGACCAGGTGGTCGACGCGGCCGTCCAGCTGCACGGCGGCGCGGGCTACCTGCACGGCGTCGAGGTGGAGCGCCACTACCGCGACGCCCGCATCCTCGGGATCGGCGGAGGGACGAACGAGATCATGGACGAGGTCATCGCCGGGCGTCTGGGGCTCGACGGATGAAGGTCGACGCCACCCTGGTGACCGGCTCCCCCGACGACTTCGTCGACGCCGCGGTCAGCGCCGAGAAGAGCGGCTACGACGCCGTCTGGGTCGCCGAGACCCAGCACGACCCGACCGTCGGGCTCACCCTCGCGTCCACCCGCACCGAGCGGATCACGCTGGGCACCGCGATCACCGTCGCGTTCGCCCGCACCCCGATGACCACCGCGATCACCGCCAACGACCTGCACGCGGTCTCCGGCGGGCGCTACGTCCTCGGGCTCGGCACCCAGATCCGGCCGCACGTCACCAAGCGGTTCTCGATGCCGTGGTCGCGCCCGGCCGACCGGATGCGCGAGTACATCCAGGCGGTCCGCGCGATCTGGGCGACGTGGAACGACGGGGAGCCGCTGCGCTTCGTCGGCGAGTTCTACACGCACACCCTGATGACGCCGTTCTTCTCGCCGCCGCCCAACCCGTACGGCACGCCGCCGATCCACCTCGCCGGGGTCGGGCCGCGGATGACCGAGGTCGCGGGCGAGGTCGCCGACGGGTTCCTCGCCCACGCCTTCACCACCGAGCGCTACCTGCACGAGGTGACGCTGCCGGCGCTGTGGCGGGGCTTCGAGACGGCCGGGCGGGGCGGCAGCGGGTTCGAGTTCTCGGGCACCGCGCTCATCGCGACCGGCTCCACGGAGGAGGAGTTCGCCGCCTCGGTCCGCGACGTCCGTCGGCAGGTCGCGTTCTACGGCTCGACGCCCGCCTACGCGGGAGTGCTCGAGCTGCACGGGTGGGGCGAGCTCGCCACGGAGCTCAACCGGCTCTCCAAGCACGGCGACTGGGACGCGATGGGCGACCTGGTCGACGACGAGGTGCTGCACGCGATCGCCGTCGTGGCCGAGCCCGACGACGTGGGCCCGGCGCTCGCGCGCCGCTTCGGCGGCATCGCGGCGCGCATCCCCTTCTACGCGCCGACCGGCGCCGACCTGGACCGGTGGGAACCGGCCCGCCGCTACCTGCAGGACATGACGGGAGAGCACTGAATGGTGGCGTTCACCGAGGAGCACCAGGCGTTCCGCAAGGCGGTGCGCGGGTTCGTCGAACGCGAGATCGACCCGTACGTCGACGCCTGGGAGCGCGACGGCGCGATGCCCACCCACGAGCTGTTCGCGAAGATGGGCGCCCTCGGCTACCTCGGTCTGGAGTACGACCCGGCCTACGGCGGCGGCGGCGCGGACCACCTGTTCGCGGTGGTGCTGGCCGAGGAGATCGGCCGGTGCGACGCGGCCGGGGTCGGGATGGCGATCGCCGTCCAGACCGACATGGCGACGCCGTCGCTGGCCCGCTTCGGGAGCCACGAGCTCAAGGAGCGCTACCTGCGCCCGGCGATCGACGGCGAGATGGTCGCGGCGATCGCGGTGACCGAGCCCGACGCCGGGTCCGACGTCGCGGGTCTGCGGACGCGCGCGGTGCAGGACGGCGACGACTGGGTGATCGACGGCTCGAAGCTCTACATCACCAACGGGGTGCAGGCCGACTGGCTGTGCCTGCTCGCCAGGACCTCGGACGAGGGCGGCGCGCGCGGGATGAGCCAGATCATCGTCCCGACCTCGACGCCCGGGGTCAGCGTCTCCCGGAAGCTCGACAAGCTGGGCAACCGCTGTAGCGACACCGCGGAGCTCGCGTTCGACGGCGTCCGGGTGCCGGTCTCGAACACCATCGGCACCGCGGGTCGCGGATTCCAGCAGCAGATGGCGCAGTTCCAGAACGAGCGGATGGTGGCCTGCTACGGCCGGGTCGGCGCCTGCGAGCGGGCCCTGGACCGCACCCGCGACTACCTCAAGAGCCGCCGCGCGTTCGGCGGCCCGCTGATCGACAACCAGTACCTGAGCTACCAGCTCGCCGAGCTCTACGCCCGCGTCGACATGTGCCGGCACTACAACTACGCGTGCGCCGAGGCCTACGAGCGCGGCGAGGACACCTCGCGCTTCGCGACGGTCGCCAAGCTGGCGATCGGTCGGCTCTGCGAGGACGTGGCCCGGACCTGCCTGCAGTACCACGGTGGGCTCGGCTACATGGAGGAGACGTGGACCGCGCGGTTCGTCCGCGACATGCGGATCACGTCGATCGGCGGGGGCGCGGACGAGGTGATGCTGCAGGTCGTGGCCAAGATGCACGGCATGTAGCGGCGATGTCGTAGGTTCCGCCGGGTGACTGCCCCGTCCGGCCCCGGTGACTCGTCCGAGCAGCCCTCCACGGTCCGCACCGCGTTCGTGGTGTGGGTCGGGGCGCTCGGGCTGTACCTCGTCGGCCAGATCCTCGCGGTGCTCTTCCCGCCGTCGGCGGCGGACTACGCCACCTACGTCGCGAGCCTGCATCTCCCGCCGGCCCAGCAGGCGCAGGTCCTGCGGACCGTGAGCTCGCTCTCCGGCGGGGCGGCGCTCTTCGGGCTGATCGTCACCGCGCTGATCGTCATCCCGGGCGTCTGGATCGGCCTGCGCATGCGGGCCGGTGTGGGGTGGGCGCGGATCGTGACGCTGGTCGGGGCCGGGCTGGGCATCCTGAACGGGCTGGGCAGCGGGCTCCCGGCGCTGGTGAGCACCCTCCCCACGCCGGCGGGCGGGGCCGTCGCGGTGGTGCAGGTCATCACGGGGCTGCTGCTCGTCGGCTACCTGGTCCTCCTTTTCCGGCCGGCGTCGACCCGGTACTTCACGGCGGTCTCCGGTCGGTCGTGACGCCCGGCGTGCGGTAGAACGGCGGGGTGGAATCCGGCCGTCAGCAGGACCGCCCCTGGGGCTTCGCGACCCGCGCCGTGCACGCCGGCGCCGTGCCCGACGGGGCCACCGGTGCGCGTGCGGTGCCGATCTACCAGTCGACGAGCTTCGTCTTCGAGGACACGGCCGACGCCGCGAACCTCTTCGCGCTGCAGAAGTACGGCAACATCTACAGCCGGATCGCGAACCCGACGGTGGCCGCGTTCGAGGAGCGGGTCGCGAGCCTCGAGGGCGCGCTGGGTGCCGTGGCCACGGCGTCGGGCCAGGCCGCGGAGTTCCTCACCTTCGCGTGCCTCGCGGGCTCGGGCGACCACGTGGTCAGCGCCGCCAGCCTCTACGGCGGCACCGTCACCCAGCTCGACGTGACGCTGCGCCGGTTCGGCGTCGACACCACCTTCGTCGCGGGTGACGACGTCGAGGGCTTCCGGGCCGCTCTCCGGCCCGAGACCCGGTTCCTGTTCGCCGAGCTCGTCACCAACCCGTCCGGCGAGGTCACCGACGTCGCCGCGCTCGCCGAGGTCGCACACTCCGCGGGCGTCCCGCTGATCATCGACGCCACCACCGCCACCCCGTACCTGTGCCGGCCGATGGAGCACGGCGCCGACATCGTCATCCACTCGGCGACGAAGTTCCTCGGCGGCCACGGCACGACCCTCGGCGGCGTGGTCTGCGAGTCGGGCCGGTTCAACTGGGGCAACGGGAACTTCCCGCAGATGACCGAGCCGATCCCCTCCTACGGCAACCTCACGTGGTGGGGGAACTTCCAGGAGTACGGGTTCCTCACCAAGCTGCGCTCCGAACAGCTGCGCGACATCGGCGCCACGCTCTCCCCGCACTCGGCGTTCCTGCTGCTCCAGGGCGTGGAGACGCTGCCGCAGCGGATGCGCGCGCACGTCGCGAACGCCCAGCGGATCGCGGAGTGGCTCGACGCCGACGACCGCGTCGACTGGGTCCGCTACGCCGGGTTGGCGTCGCACCCGCATCACGAACGGGCGCGGCACTACCTGCCGGAGGGGCCCGGGTCGGTGTTCGCGTTCGGGGTCCGCGGCGGCCGCGAGGCGGGGCAGCGATTCATCGAGTCGGTGCAGCTGTGCAGCCACCTCGCCAACATCGGCGACGCCCGCACCCTGGTGCTGCACCCGGCGTCGACCACGCACCAGCAGCTCTCCGAGGACCAGCTGCGCGAGGGCGGGGTGCGCCCCGACCTCATCCGGATCAGCGTGGGCATCGAGGACGTCGACGACATCCTCTGGGACCTCGACCAGGCGCTGACCGCCGCAGTGAAGGAGACGACCTCGTGACCGCGACGACCTGGACCGGACCCGGCGCGTTGGAGCGCCAGGAGATCCTGCGGCGGACGAGGACCGTGGCGATGGTGGGCGCGTCGGCGAACCCGGCGCGGGCGTCGAACTTCGTCGCGACCTACCTGCTGTCGTCGACCGAGTTCGACGTCTACTTCGTCAACCCGAACGCGGACGAGATTCTCGGCAAGCCGGTCTGGCCCTCGCTGGCCGCACTGCCGGTGGTGCCCGACCTCGTCGACGTGTTCCGCCGCCCCGAGGACCTCGGCGGCGTGCTCGACGAGACGATCGCCGTCGGGGCGTCGACGTTCTGGCTGCAGTTCGGGCTCTACGACGAGGACCTGGCCCGTCGCGGCGAGGCGGCCGGGCTGACCGTCGTCATGGACCGCTGCCTCAAGGTCGAGCACGCCCGCTTCCACGGCGGCCTGCACCTGGCCGGGTTCAACACGGGCGTGATCAGCTCGCGTAGGTGCGCTCCGCGCTTGTGAGCACTCATTGACGCTCTGGCATCAATGAGTGCTCACATGCCGTCAGGCACCCAGGACCGGATAGCCCGACGGCGGGTCGGTGCGGTCCGGGTCGAACGCGTACCCCTCGGGACGGACCACCTCGTCCGGGACCTTCGGCGTCGAGCCCGGCGGATAGTGCTTGCCGTCGAGGGGCCAGTCGTAGCCCTCGAGCTCGTCGGTGTGCGTCCCGAGGATCTCGCCCGACCGCTCGTACTCCTCGAGCACGGCCGGCAGCCCGTAGGCCTGCACCGGGCAGACCTTCATGCACACCGAGCACCCGGCTGCCTGCGTGACGATCGGCAGGCACCGCTTGGTGTTGAGCTTCGCCTTGACGACGCCGCGGTGCTCGCGCCGCCGTCCCGGGATCGCCCCGACGGGACAGCGCCGGACGCACGCCTGGCAGCGGTCGCACACCCCCTCGATCCCGAAGTCGACGGGCTCGTCGAGCGGGAGCGGCGCATCGGTGTGGATGACGTTGATCCGGCACCGCGAACCGGCGTGCGGGGTGAGCAGCTGGCCGTTCAGGCCGAGCTGCCCGAGACCGGCCGCCACCGCGTAGTGGATGAACATCGACTCGCCGATGTAGGACTCGGCGCGGGCGGAGAACCCCCGGGCGTGCAGCCAGCGCGTGAGCTCGACGAGCCGGTCCTGCAGCTGCGCGTACGTCGAGAGGGCCGCCTGCTCGGAGCGCTCGGCCGGGATGCGCTGCGTCGCCTCGTAGTTCTGCTCGAGGATGCAGACGATGACGCGGTCGCCCACCTCGGGCCCGGGGAACTCGGCGAACTGGTAGCGCGGGTCGTACGACGTCACGCCCGTCGCCGAGATCCCGAGCGCAGCCGCCTCGGCCCGCAGCGACCCGGCGAGCGTGGTCGGATCCTCGGCCGTGGCCCGCCCGGCCGGCTCGCTGCGGGAGGCGATCAGCTGCGTCGTCGAACGGACCAGGCGCGGCGCGACCGACACCAGCGCCGGCCACAGGTACCCGGACACCTTCGCGACGGCATCGGCGTGCAGCGCGAAGAAGTGGTGCAGCGGGCGGTCGCGGGCGGCCTCGTCCTCCGCCGCGGACGTCCGGCCGATCCCGGGCTGGGTCCGCAGCTCCGCGGGCGGTTCCGGGACGGCCGCGGTCCACGGCCGGGCGGGCGAACGCAGCCGCGGCACCGCGGACGCCGGCACCGCGGGCACGCGCCCGAGCCACGCCAGACGGGCCGGGTGCACGAGCCGCCCCATCACCGGTTCCGCCCGGTGGAGCACCTCGTGGCTGAGCCGCATCCACGTCCGGCCGACGAGTCCCCGGGGGCGCACCGTTTCCTGGGTCACACCCGATTGTTGCCCCGAGCTAATGATTCCTAATCGTCAGCGGTTCCTCGCGGTGGGCAGGAACGCCCAGACCGCCACGACGACGGCGCCGATCGTCAGGATCATCGCCCCCGGGACGTGGATGTAGAGGGTCCGACCGCTGCCGTACCAGGCCTGGACGAAGGTCAGGACGAAGACCACCGCGGCGACGACCCCGGGCCACAGCGGCGCCCCGCGCAGCCGCCAGTAGGCCAGCGCCGCGAGGGCCGCCAGGCCGGACAGGACGTGCAGCACGATGGCCCCGCCGGCGTGGATCGGCTCGACCGCCTCGTTGCCGCCCCGGGTGACCAGTTCGCCCGCGGTGAGGAACTGCACGAGCAGGTTCAGCACGGTCAGCGCGGCGAACACGCGCAGCGTCGTCAGGAGCGGGTCGGACGTGCGCACGGCAGGCATGGCGCCGGTCGTGTGAGCCATTCGGGGTCCTCTCGGATGGTGGGGGGACGATCGGAGTACCCGCCACGGAGGCGCGGGGACCGAATTCGCACGGTTGAAGGAACAATATGTTGTCACCCGTCCTGGCGACATGTGAGATCGCTGGGGATCCGCTGTTCGTCCGGCGAGCGGTCGCCGACGACGTCCGGGCGCTGGCCGCACTCCTGGGCGCCGACCCGGTGACGGCGGCCCGCGGCGACTCCGGCGACGGCGACCTCGCCGACTACGGGCGCGGGTTCGCGGCCGTCGACGCCGACCCGCACCAGTTGCTCGTCGTGCTCACCGGCGCCGAGGCCGTCGTCGGGACCCTCCAGATCTCCTTCCTGCCCGGCCTGGCGCGACGAGGCGCCTGGCGGGGTCAGCTGGAGTCGGTGCACGTCGCGGCGTCGGCGCAGGGCCGGGGGCTCGGCTCGTGGCTGGTCGGGTGGGCGGTCGACGAGTGCCGACGGCGGGGGTGCGGGCTCGTGCAGCTGACGAGCGCCTCGGAGCGCGAGGGGGCGCATCGCTTCTACGAGCGGCTGGGGTTCGCCGCGAGCCACGTCGGCTTCAAGCGCACCCTCTAGCCGGGGGACGGCGAACGCCGGTCAATGATCAGGGAGTTGCCACACGGACGAATCACGATCCGCGGGCCGTGCAGCGACTCCCTCGCCCATCCTGCGGTGGGTTTCCCGGCGGCCGGTGCCCGCGAGGGGTGCTGGAGGCAGGCAGCAGCCGTGCTCGAGGTGCGTGACGTGCTCCTGATCAACGCGCCCGGGCCGGCCCACACCACGAGGGGCACAACAGTCATCACACCGGCGCGCCCGCGCGGCGTGATGTGCTCCTGATCAACGTCCCCCGTCCGCACGGAGCCGCCGCCCCTCGACGTCGTCGGGAATCCGCTCGCGCCGCGGGGGACAATGGAATGCCGGAGCGCACGCACGCGCTGATCCACGAGCACCGCTTCACGACCCCGGGACCGGAGTGACCACACCCACCATCGACCACCGCGAGCTGACCACCCGTGTCCGCGCCCTCGGCGGCGCCGACGCGCACCGGCTGGCCCGCCGGCTCGACGGCACCCGGAAGATCGCCGACGAGGCGAAGCGGGCCGGGACGCTGGAGCGGATCGCGGCCGACGTCGAGAAGGCCGAGCAGCGTCTCGAGCGCCGCCGGGCGTCGGTGCCCGCGGTGTCGTACCCGGAGCAGCTCCCGATCTCGGAGCGGGTCGACGACATCAAGGCGGCGCTCGAGAGCCACCAGGTCGTGGTCGTCGCGGGCGAGACCGGGTCGGGCAAGACGACGCAGCTGCCCAAGATCGCGCTGGAGCTCGGGCGCGGGGTGCTCGGGACGATCGGGCACACCCAGCCGCGGCGGATCGCGGCGCGCACGGTCTCGGAGCGGGTGGCCGAGGAGCTCGGGACGCAGGACTCCGACGTCGTCGGGTACCAGGTGCGCTTCACCAGCCACGCGAGCGAGGACACGCTCGTCAAGCTGATGACCGACGGCATCCTGCTCGCCGAGATCCAGCAGGACCGGCTGCTGCGCCGCTACGACACGCTGATCATCGACGAGGCCCACGAGCGCAGCCTCAACATCGACTTCCTGCTCGGCTACCTCGCGCAGCTGCTCCCGCGCCGGCCCGACCTCAAGGTGATCATCACCTCGGCGACGATCGATCCGGAGCGGTTCTCGAAGCACTTCGGCGACGCGCCGATCATCGAGGTCTCCGGGCGGACGTTCCCCGTCGAGGTCCGCTACCGGCCGCTGGTCGATCCCGACGATGCCGGCGGGGCGAGCGGAGCGACGGGGAACGGCAGCGCAGCCGAGGAGCGCGACCAGCTCGACGGCATCGTCGACGCCGTCGAGGAGCTGCGCCGCGAGGGCCCGGGCGGCGACGTGCTCGTGTTCCTCGCCGGCGAGCGGGAGATCCGCGACACCGCCGACGCCCTGAACGCGCTCCCGGACCGACCGACCGATCCGCTCGACGTCCTCCCGCTCTACGCACGCCTCTCGGCCGCCGAGCAGCACCGGGTGTTCGAGCCCGGGCGGAGCAACCACCGGCGCATCGTCCTCGCCACCAACGTCGCCGAGACCTCGCTGACGGTGCCGGGCATCCGTTACGTCATCGACCCCGGGCTCGCCCGCATCTCGCGCTACAGCCAGCGCACCAAGGTCCAGCGGCTCCCCATCGAGAAGATCTCCCAGGCCAGCGCCACCCAACGCGCCGGGCGCTGCGGCCGCGTCGCCGACGGCATCTGCGTCCGGCTCTACTCCGAGGACGACTTCGACGCCCGCCAGGAGTTCACCGACCCGGAGATCCAGCGCACCAACCTCGCGTCGGTGATCCTCCAGATGGCCGGCGCCAAGCTCGGGCCGATCGAGGAGTTCCCCTTCGTCGACCCGCCGGAGACGCGGGCGATCCGGGACGGCGTCCGGCTGCTCACCGAGCTCGGGGCCGTCGTCGACGGGGACGCCACGCGGCTGACCGACATCGGGCGCAACCTCGCGCGGCTGCCGGTGGACCCGCGGATCGCCCGGATGATCCTGGCCGCGGACCAGCTCGGCTGCCTGCACGAGGTCACCGTGATCGCCGCCGGGCTCTCCGCCCAGGACCCCCGCGAGCGGCCGACCGAGAAGATCGCCGAGGCGGACGCGGCGCACGCGCGCTTCACCGACGCGCGCTCGGACTTCCTGTCGTGGCTGCACCTGTGGGAGCACGTCCGGACCAGCCGCCGCGAGCTCTCCGGCAACCGGTTCCGCAAGCAGTGCGCCGCCGAGTACCTGAACTTCCTGCGCATCCGCGAGTGGCAGGACCTCGCCGCGCAGCTGCGCCAGCTCGGCGACGAGCTCGGGCTGACCCGCAACGAGCCGGGACAGGAGATCACCAAGGACCTGGCCGACCGGGTGCACCAGGCGCTGCTCACCGGCCTGCTCTCGCAGCTCGGGCTGGCGCACGAGCCGCCGAAACCGAAACAGGGCCAGCCGAAGCCCAAGCGGAAGCCGATCACCGAGTACGAGGGCTCCCGCGGCGCCCGGTTCGCCGTCTGGCCCGGCTCGACGCTCGCCAAACGGCCCCCGACCTTCGTCATGGCCGCGGAACTCGTCGAGACCTCCCGGCTGTGGGCCCGCACCGTCGCCGGCATCGATCCCGCCTGGGCCGAACAGGCGGCAGGGGACCTCGTCACGCGCACCTACTCCGAGCCGCGCTGGTCGAAGCGACGGGGCAGCGCGGTCGCCACGGAGCGGGTGACGCTGTTCGGGGTGCCGCTGGCGATGGACCGCTCGGTCGACTTCGGACGCATCGACCCGGAGCTCTCACGCGAGCTGTTCCTGCGGCACGCGCTGGTCGAGGGCGACTGGAACGGCAGGCACGCGTTCGTGCGCCGCAACGCCGCCGAGCTGGAGCGGGTCGCGGAGATGGAGCGCCGCGCCCGCCGCGAGCTGCTGGTCGACGAGGACACGATCTTCCGGTTCTACGACGAGCGGGTCCCGGCGTCGGTGGTCTCGGCCCGGCACTTCGACCGCTGGTGGCAGAAGGCGTCCCGCCGGGATCCGCACCTGCTCGACCTCGACCCGCGCGCGCTGCTCGCCCACGAGGCTCCCGACGCCGAGGCGTACCCCGACGAGTGGCGCGCGGGCGGCCTGACGCTGCCGCTGTCCTACGCCTTCGAACCGGGCGCGGAGCACGACGGCGTCACGGTGACCGTCCCGCTCGCGGTGCTCGGGCAGGTCCGCGCCGAGGACCTGGCGTGGCAGGTCCCGGGGCTGCGCGAGGAGATGCTGACCTCGCTGGTCCGCTCGCTGCCCAAGCCGCTGCGCCGGTCGCTCGTCCCCGCCCCGGACACCGCCCGGGCGCTGCTCGCCCGGCTGGCGGCCGACCGGCGACCCGCCGACGGCGAACCGCTGCTGGGCGCCGTCTCCGACGCGGTCAAGCGCCTCTCCGGCGTCGACGTGCCGGTCGACGCGTGGAACGTCGCCGGGCTCCCGTCGCACCTGCGACTCACGTTCCAGGTGATCGACGACGACGGGTCGGCGGTCGCCGACGGCACGGACCTGAACGCGCTGCGGCGCACGTACGCGCAGGAGACGAAGGCCGCCGTCGCGAAGGTGGCCGACGGACTGGAGCGGCGCGGGCTCACGTCGTTCGCCGAGGTCGGCGAGCTGCCGCGGACGCGGGAACAGGAACGCTCCGGCGGCACCGTCACCGCGCACCTCGCACTGGTGGACGAGGGGACCCGCACCGACCCGGCGGGCAGCGTCGGGGTCGGCGTCTTCGACTCGGCCCTCGAGGCCCGCGACGCGATGCGCGCCGGCACCCGGCGGCTGCTGCTGCGCGCGGTGAGCTCCCCGGCGAAGGCCCTGGTGCGCTCGCTCGACAACCGGGCGGTGCTGCGGCTGCGCGGGTCGATGGCCGAGTCGGGGTACCGCGACGTCGCCGACCTCGCGGACGACTGCGTGGTCGCCGCGATCGACGGCCTGGTCTCCGCCCGCGGCGGACCGGCGTGGAATCCGCCGGCGTTCGAGACGCTGCGCGCCGACGTCACGGCCCGCCTGGCCGGCGGCGCGGCGGAGGTCCTCACCCGCGCCGAGGCGGTGCTGGCCGAGGCGAACACCGTCCGGCTGGCCCTCGACGAGCTCGCCGCGCGCCCCGGCAGCGGCATGCTCGACGCGGCCCTCGACGACGTCCGGGCGCAGCTGTCCGCGCTGGTCGGCGGCCGGTTCGCCTCCCGGCACGGGGTGACCCGCCTGCCCGACGTCGTGCGCTGGCTGCGCGCGGCGGCGAAGCGGCTGGAGAAGCTGCCCACCGCCCCGCGACGCGACGCCGAGCTGACCGACGAGGTGCACGCCGTCGCGGCCGACTACCGGGCACGTCGGGAGAAGGCGGAGCAGGAGCCGCGCACGTTCGACCGCGACGCCTGGGACGCCGTCGCCGCGATGATCCAGGAACTGCGGGTCAGCCGGTTCGCCCAGGAGGTCGGCACCGCCGGGTCGATCTCACCGCAGCGGATCGCGAAGGCCCTGGGTGCGCTGACGCGCCCGTGAGCAGTAATTGACGCTATAGCATCAATTACTGCTCACAAGGCCGAAGGCCACCTAGGGGTAGACCCGACCCTGGCGCAGCGCCCACACCACCAGCGTCGTCGGGATGACGACGAGCAGCGCCACCGCGGCGATCGCGAGCACCCACGCCGAGGAGAGCACCAGCGGCCCGACGGCGACCGGCACGACGACGGCGAGCACCAGCAGCAGCGTCCGCCAGCGGTGCCCGGGCCGCCGCACGTCACCCGTCGCCAGGGAGTCGGCGAACCCGGCGTCCCACCGATGCTCGTGGGCCGAGATCGCGGCGAGCACGGCCTGCTCGTGGCCGGTCAGCGGGGAAGGGTCGGGCGGGGTGGCGGGATTCATGGCGGTGCTCCGGAACGACGTCGTTGTCCTCCGCCGACCAGGATGCCCCGCGCACGCCTCCCGCCCCACCCCCGAACCCGGGTGAATCGATGCGATCTAGGGCTCCAGGCCCGTCGCGGCGAGGAACGAGCCGTCCATGTGGAACGGCACCGACTCGTGCTGGTGGACGATCAGCCAGCGCCCGTCGATGCGCCGCAGCCCGTACGTCGACCGGAACCACAGCGTGAACTCGCCGCCCTTCGTCCCCGTCATCGAGCTCAGCGTGTGCACGAACGCGACGTCGCCGTCGACGTGCACCGTGGGGTCCCGGTGCGCGAGCCGCGGCGGGGCGTCGAACGAGGCGATCCAGCCGGCGAGGGCGGCGACGTCTCCCTCGCGCGAGCCGGTGCCGTCGACGAGCGGCGGCGCGAGGCTGAAGACCACGGTGCCCTCGGCACACGTGTCCAGGGCCCGCGCGGCGTCGCCGGCGCCGATCGCGGCGTGCATCTCGTCGAGGGTGGCCAGGATCGCGTCGGTGTCGGTCCGGGTCTCGGTGCTGGTCATCGCTGAACCTCCGTGAGTGGTGTCGGCCGGGTGTCGAAGCCGCGCCCCGGGTCTCGACACCCCGGCGAAGATTTCCTCGCGGACACCAGGAGGCCGGAAGTGAAGTTCATGATCCTGTTGCACTCGAACCCGCGGTTCGCCGAGCGCTGGGAGGCGCTGCCCCCGGAGCAGCGGTCGCGGTTCGGGGTCGACCACCTCGCGCTGACCCGCGAGCTCGCCGAGTCCGGGGAACTGGTCGCGTCCGAGGGGCTCGCCGACCCGTCCCTGGCGCGCTGGGTGTCCACCGCCGACGGCAGCCCGGTGGTGGCCGACGGCCCGTTCGCGGAGACCAAGGAGCACCTGGCCGGCTTCTACCTCGTCGACGTGGAGTCGGCCGGACGGGCGGAGGAGATCGGGGCGCGCGTGCCGGACGCGGTGTGGGGGCTCGTGGAGGTGCGGCCGATCCTCGACATGAGCGGCTGGGACGTGTGACCGGGACCGTCGACGTCCTGCGCGAGGTCGCCCCGTCGGTCCTCGGGGTGCTGGTCCGCCGCCACCAGGACTTCGACGCCTGCGAGGACGCCCTCCAGGAGGCACTCCTCGCGGCGTCCACGACCTGGGCCGCCGACGGGATCCCGGCCAACCCGACGGGCTGGCTGGTGACCGCGGCGTCGCGGCGCCTGGTCGAGGCCTGGCGGCGGGACTCCGCGCGGCGGCGGCGCGAGGAGAACGACGCCCGACGGGACCTGCCCGACGCCGAGCCGGTGCCGGCCGTCGACGACACCCTCGCGCTGCTCCTGCTGTGCTGCCACCCGGACCTGCGCCCGCCGAGCCAGGTCGCCCTGACCCTGCGGGCCGTCGGGGGCCTGACGACCGCCGAGATCGCGCACGGCCTCCTGCTGCCCGAGCCGACGGTCGCGCAGCGCATCAGCCGCGCCAAGGCGCGCCTGGCCGACGGACTCACCCGGCCCCGGGAGGTGTTCGCCCCGCCCACCGAGGAGCAGCGCCGGGAACGGGTGCCCGCCGTGCTCGCGGTGCTGTCGCTGGTGTTCACCGAGGGCCACACCGCGACCGCGGGCGACCGGCTCCACCGCACCGACCTGACCGCCGAGGCGATCCGGCTCACCCGGGCACTGCTCGCCGCGCTCCCGCCGGAGGCGGGCGAGGCCGGGGAGGTCGCGGGCCTGCTGGCCCTGATGCTGCTCACCGACGCGCGGCATCGGGCCCGGACCTCCGACGACGGCGCGCTGGTGCCGCTCGCGGAGCAGGACCGGACGCGGTGGGACGCCGCGATGATCGCCGAGGGGACGGCGCTCGTGACCGCCGTGCTGCGCGACGGCGTGCCGGGCCCGTACGCGGTGCAGGCCGCGATCGCCGCGCTGCACGACGAGGCGGCCGACGCCGCGGACACCGACTGGGCCCAGATCCTGGCGCTCTACGACACGCTCGTCGGGCTGTGGCCGGACGCCATGTCGCGGCTCGGGCGCCTGGTCGCGCTCGGCGAGGTGCACGGGCCGGACGCCGCCCTCGCCGAGCTCGGCACCCTCGCCGACGACCCGGCCCTGCGCGGCCACCACCGGGTGGCCGCGGTCCGGGCGCACCTCGAGCAGACCGCCGGACGCCCCGGGCCGGCCGTCGTGGCCTACCGCGAGGCCGCCCGGCTCACCCGCTCCGCGCCCGAGCGGGCCTACCTGCTCGACCGGGCCTCCCGGCTGACGTGAGCCCCCAGCGGCACGTCACCGACGCGGCATGATCACCCAGAGCGCCAGGTAGATGATGAACTGCGGGCCCGGGAGCAGGCAGGACAGCACGAAGATCAGGCGCACCACGTTGGCGGGCACGCCGAAGTACTCCCCCAGTCCGGCGCACACCCCTCCGAACCAGGCGTCCTCGCGGTTGCGGGTCAGCACGGCCATGACAGGTCCTCCGGTGCGTCGTGACGCGGCGGGCACCGCGTCGGGATCGGTCGTCCCCCACACTCGTCCAACGTCCGGGCCCCGGCCTCCGTGCCCGACCCCGGTTCCTCTCGGGGTCGTCCCCGAGGGGTGGGAGGGGTGTGAGGCGCCCGACCGTCCGTTTCAGGGCGTCCATGTGTCCCACATCGAGACAGGCACGGGGGCGTCGACCCTCCTATGTTCGTGGTGTGAGCGAGGACACGTCGGGCGCGCGGTCACTGAAGACGGCGGCGATGGTGCTCAGAGCGCTGCGGCTGCTCGGGGACCATCCCGAAGGTCTGTCGCCCGCCGACATCGGCGCCCAGCTGGGCAAGAGCTCGGCGACCGCCCGCTACATGGTCAACACCCTCGTGGAGGCGGGTTTCGCCCGTCGCGACACCTCCGGGCGGTGCCGGCTGGGGGCGGCGCCGCCCTGGGGGGCCTGGGTGCCCGCCGAAGGTGCCGACGATCCCGAGCCGACGGCCGCGCCCGACCTGGGCCCCGAGGACCCCGCGCCCGGCGCGATCCTCGCGGAGGCGGTCACCGAGCTGTACCGCCGCACCCGGCAGCGGGCCTACCTGGTCCGGCGCACCGGCTCCGTCGTCGCCAGCATCACCGACGTCCGCGGCCACCAAGGTCTCGCCCGCCTGCCCGGACTGGACACCCACATCCCGCCGGAGCGGGCGCACGCGCTGGGCCTGACGAAGGTGCTGCTCGCCGCGTCGCCGGTGTACCGCGAGGCGGTGTGCAGCGAGCAGCTGGAAGCGGTCACCCCGCAGACCGTGACCTGCCCGGTCCGGTTCGCCCACGAGCTCGACGACGTCGCGGCGCGCGGCTGGGCCCTCGACGACGGCGAGTTCGCGCTCGGCTTCGCGACCGTCGCCGCGCCGGTCATCGCGCCGTCGGGGACCTCGACGGTCGCCCTGGGCCTGTCCTGCTCGACGCGCCGGCTCGCCGCGCAGCGCGACGAGCTGGTGGCCGCCGTCGTCGAGGTCGCCGCGCAGGCGCGCCGTCAGTGGGGCACCGGCGGGTGCGACGACGGGTGCGGGCTCGGCAGCGCCGACGACGCCGACCACGAGGACGACGTCGAGGTCGCCGAGCACCGTCCCGCGGTCGAGGAGCGGATGCTCGCGCGCACCGGCACGCTCCGACGGCGTCCGGGACGGACGGTCACCGTCCGACGTCGGTGAGGCCGAACGCCCGCAGGCGCCGGTAGAGGGTCGCGCGGCCCATCCCGAGCGCGGACGCCGCCTTCACCCGGTTCCCCCGCGCCTCGATCAGCGCGCCGACGATGAGGTCGCGCTCGGCGGTCTCCAGCGGCGTCAGGCGACGGCGGGTGCCGTGCACCGCGACCTCGGCGGGCAGGTCGCCGGCCTCGATGTCGCCGGCGGGCCGGGCGACCAGGGCCCGACGCAGCACGTCCTCGACCTGGGCGACGTTCCCGGGCCACCGGGCGCCGCCGAGCAGGGCCATCGCCTCGGAGCTACATCGCACCCTCCGCCCCGGCGCCAGCCGCGCGAGCAGGGCCTCGACCAGCGGGGCGACGTCCTCGGGACGGCGACGCAGCGGCTCGATCGACAGCGACCCGTCGAACCGGCCGAGGACGTCGTGCACACGGCGTCCCTCCCCGACCTCCTCGCCGGTGACCAGCGCGGCCACCCACACCTCGGCGGCCGCGGTGTCGATGACCTGGGCGAGGGCTGCGGCACCCTGCTCGTCGAGCGCCTCGACCCGGCGCACCACGACCGTGGCCGGGTCGGTCCCCAGCTCGACCGGCAGGGTCGCGAGCTCCTCGGCCGCGGTCGGCGCCTCGCCGTCGACGACGACGAGGCGGGCGGCGGGGCGGACCTCCCGGTGCGCGGCCCGGACCGCGGCCGCCTTGCCGACGCCGGTCTCGCCGAGGACGACCGTGCTGTTCACCCCGGCCGCGGCGGCCCGCAGCGCGGCCGAGGTCGAGCGCCAGGAACGGGACGTCCCGGCCAGCCCGACGAGGGGCCGGGCGGGCGGAGCGGGATGGGCCGCGGGACCGCGCGGCGGCACGACGCCCGCCCCGCCGGTGCCGCCGGCGAGACGCAGCGTGCTGGTGCTGCGCAGGACCTCGACGACGACGCCCGACGGCCGGTGCGCGGGGGACGGCGTGAACAGCAGGCGGACCGGGCCCTCGGCCAGCAGCACCCGCTCCTCGCCGGGACCGCCACGGCGGTGATCGGCGGCGTGGCGGGCGACCAGGTCGCGGTCCTGGGCGTCGAGGGTCTCGTGGGCGGAGCGGTTGGCGATGACGAAGTCCTCGGCGAGCGCGAGGACCGGCCCACGGGCCCGGACGCAGGCGGTGCGGAAGGCGGCCATCACGGCGCGGGCCCCGGCGCTGCCCCGCTCGCGCAGCACCTCCTCGATGTCCTTCGCGGTCTGCCGGGCGAGGAAGCGCATGAGGTCGTTGGCCTCGGCGGCCAGGCAGGTCACGTCGAGGATGCCGGCGAGCGAGCCGCCGGGCCGGTACACCGGGGCGCCCGCGCAGGCGAAGGCGCGCAGCCGGTCGGTGAAGTGCTCGGCGCCGATCACCATCGCGTGGGCGGAGCCCTCGAGCGCGGTGCCGACCCCGTTGGTGCCTGCGAACTCCTCGGCGTAGCTGAAGCCCGGAGCGAGCGAGATCGCGTCGAGCCGGCGCCGCAGCTCGCCCTCCCCGACCCGCCGGTCGAGCACGTTGCCCTCGGCGTCGGAGAGCACGACGGCGACCGCCATGCCCGAGAGCCGCTCGGTGAGGTCGTCGAGGACCGGGCTGGCGCAGTGCACCAGGCTGCCCTCGAAGTCGAGGTCCGGGTCGTAGGGCAGCGCCAGGTGATCGGCGTCCACCCCGGCGCGCCGCGAGCGTTCCCAGGACTGCACGATCTCCGGGCGGACCACTCCCCGCTCGTCGACCGTGCCGTCACCCAGGAACCGTTCGCGGGCACGGTCGAGGCCGGGATCGGTCCGTGCGTCCATGGGCCACCTCGCCTGCTGCGCCCCGCTCGACCTCGAAGGATGCGCAACCGGGGATGGTAGGCGTGATCGGCGCCACGACGCGAGTCCCTGACGTCTCGATCCGAGACACCCGCTGTTCAGCTCCGGTCTCAGCCCGTGATCGTGTCCACCAGGAGCACGACGTTGAGGCACACCACGACCGCGCTGATGGTCCCCAGCACGGCGGTCATCCCGCGGCCGATCGCCTCCGACCCGAGCACCCGTTCGTCCCGGGCCACCTTGAGCAGCGCGAACAGCGCGAAGGGGATGCCGAACGAGAGCACCACCTGGCTGCCGACCAGCGCCGTCGTCGGGCTGGTCCCGATCGCCAGCAGGACGAGCGCGGGCAGCATCGTCACCGTGCGGCGGACCGTCGGTGAGAGCCGGACGTCGACGAAGCCCTCCATCACGACCTGGCCGGAGTAGGTCCCGACGGCGGCCGACGAGAGCCCGCTGGCCAGCAGGGTCGCCGCGAACGCCAGGGCGACGGCACCGCCGGCGAGCTGCCCCAGCCCGGCGTGGGCCGCCTCGAGGCCGTCCACGCCCTCGCCGGCGGGCGAGCTGCCGAACACCCGCGCGGCGACCAGCAGCATCGCCAGGTTGACCAGGCCGGCGATGGTCAGGGCGCCGATGACCTCGGTGCGCTGGAACGCCAGCAGCCGCTTGCGGCCGGGGCGGCCGACCCCGCGGGAGCGCCCGGCCGTCAGCGCGGAGTGGGCGTAGATCGCGTGCGGCATCACGGTGGCCCCGACGATGCCGACGGCGAGGACGAGCTCGGCGGAGCTGTCCAGCCCCGGGACGAGTCCCGCCGCGACGCCCCCGGGGTCGATCCCCACCGAGGCGAGCTGGAACCCGACGCCCGCCACCACGAACGCCAGGAAGGCGACGATCCCGACCTCGAAGGGCCGGTGGCCGCGCCGTTGCAGCGCGAGCACCCCGAACGCGATCACCGCGGTGATCAGCCCGGAGGGCAGCAGCCCCAGCCCGAACAGCAGTTGCAGCCCGACCGCGGCGCCCAGGAACTCGGCGACGTCGGTGGCCATCGCGACCACCTCGGCCTGCAGCCACATGAGGACCCGGGTCGGCTTGGACATCACCTGCCGGCAGGTGCGCGGCAGGCTCCGTCCGGTGACGATGCCGACCTTGGCCGCGACGTACTGGACCGGCATCGCCATCAGCCCGGCCGCGACCACCACCCAGGCGAGCGCGTAGCCCGAGGTGGCCCCGGCGACGCTGTTGGTGGCGACGTTGCCGGGGTCGACGTAGGCGACGGACGCCACGAAGGCCGGGCCGGCGAGCACCACCGGGGGGCGTCGGAACACGGGTCAGTGATCCTGTCCCGACTCGGGCGGCTCGGAGGTCGGCCCGGACCCCCCGAAGTCGTCCGCGGTGACCTGGTCGAGGAAGTCGCGCATCTCGTCGACCTCCTTGCTCTGCGGGTGCGGGTCGTCGCCCTGCAGCTCCTTCCACGACTGCCCGGCCTGCTCCATCACCTCGTCGTCGACCCCGATGGGCAGCGCGTCACGGACCGCCAGGGCGAGCGCGTCGCTCGGACGGGCCGGGAGGCGGGTGCCGTCGTCGAGCACCAGGACCGCGTGGAAGCGGTCGTCGACGAGGTCGGTGATCTCCGCGCCGGCCAGGCTGCGCCCGAGCGCCGCCGCGAGATCCGCGACCAGATCCTGGGTGAGGCGGGAGTCGTCGTCGCGCGTGGGGTGCGGCCCCTGGGCCATGACCTCGGCCTGCTGCGGGCGGACGGAGACGACGAGGCACTGGTCCTCCTCGGCGTCGCCCAGCACCGCCAGCGGCTCACGCGTCATGGCGTGGACCACGAGCGTCACCAGGTGAAGCTCCTGCACGGCGACCTCCTCCCGTCCTCTCCGGCGCCGATCCGGGCGGCTCAGCGTCCCTCGGAGCCGGTCTCCGAGTCCACGGGTTCGAACAACGACCGGATGTTGGCGAGCTGGTCCTGGATCTGCTCGGGGTCCTGCCCCCGCGCCCACGACGGGTCGCCCGGGGTGATGCCGAGCGCGCGCAGCAGTTCGCCGGCGGGCTCGGACGGGTCACCCGAGTCGCCGAGCACGGGGTGCAGGCCCTGCGCGGACAGGTGGTCGAACACGAGGTGCACCACCGACCAGGGATTGAAGCGCTCCTCGGTACCGGGCTCCTCGCTCACGACGTCGTCCCCTCCCCGTCGCCTTCCGGCGCGGCCTCGTCGGCGGGCCCGGGCGGCGGGCGCCCGTCCCCGGTCACCTCGATCTCGTCGAGCGTCTCCAGCTCCTGCTGCGAGAGCGCCGCGGCCCCGGCGAGCACCGTGGCCTGGTGCTCGGCGATCCGCGCATCCACGAGCTGGGTCAGGGCGTACACGAGCGCGCCGGTCTGGCGCACCGTCTGCTCGTCGACCGGGACCTGGCGGGTGGACGTGATCGCCACGCCCGCGGGCTTCCCCTCGGCGACCGCGACCCCGATGGTGAACTCCTCGCGGGGGTTGGCGGCCGGGTCGGCGAAGTGCTTCTTGAGCCGGCGGAGCATCCGGTGCCAGGCGAGCTTCTCGCCCTGCAGCTCGAGGCCCTCGATGTCGTCCTCGGTGAGACCCATGCCCCGCTCGCCGCCGGCGAAGCAGCGCGAGTAGGAGATCAGCGCGGTCGTCCAGAGGGACTCGACGACGACCTCGTCGACCTGGCGGCCGACGCCGGGACGGACCTCGCTGACGAGCCGCTCGCAGCAGAGCAGCACGGTCTGCAGGTCCTCGAACATCGCCGCGAGATCCGCGAGCGCCGCCGCGGCGGGCGAGCCGATCCGCCGCACGGTGTGCGGTGCGGTGGCGCTGGTCATGCCGTCAACGCCTCCTCTCGTGGGTGGTGGTGGGTGTCAGGAGCACCGTCGGTGCCGGTGACCACGTCGAGCGCGTCGTCGAGCAGCGCGGAGAGGACGCCGTCCCGCTCCGGACTGCCGGCCGGGCCCGCGACCGCGAGGACCGCGTGGAAGGCCCCGACGAGCTCGTCGAGCGCGCCGAGGCCGACCGCGACCAGCGCGGCCCGCGGGAGGCGCGTGCGCAGCCCGCCGGGCAGCACCCACGCCATCCGCCCGCGGGCACGACCGCTGCGGGCGAGCCGCCGGCGGGCGGCCGCGTCGCCCGGGGACCGGGCGAGCACGGCCGTCGCGCACACCTCGACCAGGCGCCAGCCCAGCCCCGGGTCGTCGCTGTCCGCCCGGCGCAGCCGCTCCGCGCGGCTCACCAGCGCGGCGCGCCCGGCGTCGGACGTCCGGTCGTTGACCTGCATGACGAGTGCCGCGAGCGCCGGGTGGGTGCAGCGCGGCAGCGGCCCGAAGCGTCCCCCGTCGAGCACGGAGACGTACTCCATCAGGCAGCAGCCCGCGTCCGGGTCGGGGTGGTTGCCGCGATCGAGACGGATCGCGTCGCGCGACATGGTCTCGCTCCTCTCACGGGGATGCGGTCAGCTCGCGTCGGTGGTCGAGAGCCCGTAGCGGACGGCGAGCTGTCCGCGACAGATGCTCGTGTTGGCGTCGACCCCGACCTGGAACGAGCGCGCCTTGCGCAGGTGCAGGGGCAGCGCCTCGACGCCGACCTTGCGACCGCTCGGGTCCACGACCAGCGGGTCCTCGTCGGAGGACGGGATGCCGAGCTCGCGACGTCGCCGCCGCAGCCGGGTCAGGTCCTCGGAGTCCGGGGCGTCGCCCAGCGTCATCGCCGCCAGCTCCTCGGGGGTGCTCCCCGCCTTCGCCAGCGGCCGGACTACGAGGTCGGTCCCGGCCATGAGCGCCCGCTCGGTGAACTGCCTCCGCAGCGTGTCGAGCTCCTCGACGGCCTCGCCGACCTCGGTGCCCGCCATCGAGTGCACGAAGCCGGCACGCGCGGCGACACCCCGGTTGATGGCGTCGGCGGCGAAGTGGTCGATCAGCTCCACGTCGACGTCGCTGAGCCCGTCGACGGTGGAGGTCGCGTCCCAGGCGTCGGCCACCATGAGGAACGCGAAGTTGGGTGCGCAGAAGTACGTGGGGAGGCGCAGACGCACGTGCGCGACCCGGTGCTCGTCGACCTCGCAGGAGGCGACGAAGTCCAGGGAGACCACGTCGTTGTCCAGCTCGGGGTCGCGCACCGTGCGCAGCGCCTCCCACACCCGCCCGACGACGGCGGCATCGTCGCTGTCGGCCGGGCGGGTGAGGAAGGAGATGCTCATGCCTGGGCCACCTCGCGCTGTCCGAGCTGGAGCTCCGCCGGGACCTCGATGTCGTAGAGCTTGGCGGCGTTGAGGCCGAGGATCTTCCGCTTCCCGTCCTGGCCGAGGCGCGGGTAGTCGGAGAACTCGTCGGACGGGTAGTCCCAGTCGAGGAGGCCCTCGATCTGCCACTTCGGCGTCCAGATGTTGTAGTCCGAGCCGAAGGTCATCTTGTCCTCGCCGACCCAGAAGAGCAGCTCGCCCATGACCTTGGCGAAGAACTTCGGGCGGGCGTGCATGAGGCCGCCCAGCACGACCGAGAGGCCGGCGTAGACGTTGGGCTCCTGCGTCGCCATGAAGCAGAAGTCCTCGATGCGCGGCAGGCCGACGTGCTCGACGATGAAGTTCAGGCCCTGGAAGTCGGTGGCCGCGTGGTCGACGTCGGAGACGTCGAACGCGTCCTTGTCCAGCGGCCAGATCGTCGGGCCCTTGTGGACGTGGATGTTCTTGACCCCGAGCTCCTGGGCACGCTCCAGGAAGCGGTAGGCCTCCGGGTCGGTCAGCTTGAAGCCGCGCGACTCGCCGTTCCACTCCGCGGTGTAGAGCTTGGCGCCCTTGCAGCCGAACTTCTCGACATTGCCCTCGAACTCACGCATCCCGGCGTCGCCGTCACGCGGGTCGAAGCGGGTGTTCAGGATGAACTTCCCGGGGTACTTCTCGGCGAGGTAGCCGTTGCGCTCGGTGGTGTTGAAGCCGTCCTTGTACCACTCACGCAGGTAGGTCGACTGGAAGATCGCGACGTCGACGCCACCCTCCTCGAACTCCTCGCGCATCAACTGCTCCTCGGAGACCTTCTGGAACTCCTCGAGCGGCTGGTGCGTGTCGGCCGGGCCGAGACCCTGGTAGGCGTGGAAGCACTCGATCCACCCCTTGGCGTACTGCTCGGCGCCCTTGACCCAGTTCTCGGGCGAGGCGTCCCAGTAGTGCATGTGGGAGTCGACGATGAAGTACTTCTCGCCATCCTTCTCGTACATGGTGGAATTCCTCCGCGCAGTTCGTGGTGGTTGCGGCTGGATGTGATGAGAGGGTCAGGGAACCAGAATGGCCCGACCGCGGACCTTCCCCGCGTCGAGATCGTGCAGTGCCTCCAGTGCGCTCGCGAGCGGATACTGGACGGTGTGGAGGGTGACCTTCCCCGCCTGCGCGAGCACCATCAGTTCCGCGAGGTCGTTGTAGGTGCCCACGATGTTGCCGATCACGTTCTTCTCGCCGGCCACGAAATCCAGGGTCGGCGCCCGGAACTCACCGCCGTACCCGAGCACGAAGCAGTAACCGGCCGGGCCGGTCATCGCCCACGCGTCGAGCTCGGCGCCCTGCTCGGCGACGAAGTCGAACACCACCGTCGCCCCGCCGCCGGTCAGGTCCTGGACCGCGGCGACGTGGTTGCCGTCGGCCACCACGGTCTCGTCGGCGCCGATCTGCTTGGCCAGCTCGAGCGCCGCCGGGTTCCGGTCCACCACGATGATCTTCGTGGCGGTCAGCGCGGCCAGCGCCTGGACCGCGATGTGGCCCAGGCCGCCGACACCCTGCACCACCGCGGTCGTGCCGGGGTAGAGGTAGGGCACCGCCTTGCGCACCGCGTGGTACGCGGTGATCCCGGCGTCGGCCAGCGCCGCGACGTCGGCGGGGTTCGTGTCCGGGTTGAGCTTCACGCACGCCCGGGCGGTGGTGCGCAGGTACTCGGCCATCCCGCCGTCGTTGTTCGACAGCCCGGGGAAGAACGCGTCCCCGGTGCACTGCATGTCCCGCCCGGCCCGGCAGGACAGGCACAGCCCGCAGGAGGGCTGCGGGTGCAGGATCACCGTGTCGCCGACCTTGACGTTGGTGACCGCGTCCCCGACCTCGTGGACCCAGCCGGCGTTCTCGTGCCCGATCACGTACGGCAGTGACGGGTTCTGGATCGCCTCCCAGTCCCCGTTGACGATGTGCAGGTCGGTCCGGCACACCCCGGCGCCACCGACCTTCACGATCACGTCCAACGGCCCCTGGAGCTTCGGCTCCGGAATGTCGTCGATCGATGGATCCGACTTGTACTCGTGCACGCGCACGGCCTTCACGACAGGCTCCTCTCCGTCACAACACTGGGTCGGGTTCGCACCGGCGTTCGATCAGCCCATCGAGGGACCGAGGCCCATCGACTGCGGCGTGCTCGAGTCGGGGGCCGGCTGCGGCAGGCCCTCGTCGAGCTGGCCGAACTCGGTCATGAGCGACTTGTTCCAGGGGGTCTGCTCCTCGGCCACCAGCGAGTTCGTGGTGAGGATCAGGCCGGCCACCGAGGCGCCGTTCTGGAGCGCGGAGCGGACCACGCGGAGGGGGTCGATGATCCCCATCTCGACCATGTTGCCGAAGCGGCCCTCGAGCGCGTCGAAGCCTTCGTCGACGCCCAGGTCCCGGACGCGCTTGACGACGTCGTCGCCGTCGTAGCCCGCGTTGCTGGCGATCAGCGTGACCGGGTCGGGCAGCGCGGCGCGCACGATCTCCGCCCCGGTGCGGTAGTCGCCCGAGAGCTCGAGGCCGTCGTCGAGGGCCTTCTCGGCGTGCAGCAGGGCGGCCCCGCCGCCGGCGACGATCCCCTCCGCCATCGCGGCGCGGGTGGCCTGCAGCGAGTCGTCGACGCGGTGCCGGATCTCCTTGAGCTCGGCGTTCGTCGGCGCGCCCACCTCGAGGATCGCGGCCTTGCCGGAGAGCCGGGCGATGCGCTCGGAGAACCAGTCCTCGTCGGTGCCGATCGTGGCGCGGTCCATCTCGGAGCGCAGCTGCTGGACCCGCGTCTCCCGGGCCGCGGCGTCGCCCAGGCCGCCGATGATGGCGGTGTGCTCGCTCGTGGCGCGGACCTGCGTGGCGCGGCCGAGGTGCTCGATGCCCATCTGCTCCAGCGAGAACGCCGACGCCTTCGAGTGCACCTTGCCGCCGCACAGGGACGCCATGTCCTCGAGCAGGTGGACGCGCTTCTCGCCGAAGCCGGGGGCCTGGATCGCGGTGACCTTGAGGTGCCCGTTGACGTGGTTGTGCACCAGCATCTGGAGCGCCGAGCCCTCGAGTTTCTCGGCCACGATCACCAGCGGACGCGGCTCGCGCATGATCCGCTCGAGCACCGGCATGATGGAGCGGACGTCGGAGATCTTCTCCGCGGAGAACAGCAGGTAGGGGTCGTCGAGCACGGCGAGCATGGAGCCGGGGTCGGTCACCAGGTACGGCGAGACGTAGCCGTTGCCGAACTCGAAGTCCTCGACGTAGTTCACGTTGATGCCGAGCATCGGGCCGTCGTCGACGGTGATGACGCCGTCGTCGCCGACGGTGTGCAGGACCTCGCCGACCACGCGGCCGATGGAGTCGTCGTCGTTGGCGGAGATCGCCGCGACACGCGACAGCGACTCGACGTCCTCGACGGGGTGCGCGACCGAGGCGAGGTGCGCGACGATCTTCGCGACCGCGACGTCGATACCGCGCTTGACCTGCACCGGGTTGCCGCCCGAGCCGATGGCCTTGAGACCCTCGCGGACGATCGCCTGGGCGATGACGGTGGCCGTGGTGGTCCCGTCGCCGACGACGTCGTTGGTCTTGACCGCGGCTTCCTTGAGGACCTGCGCGCCCATGTTCTCGAACTGGTCGCGCAGGTAGATCTCGCGAGCGATCGTCACCCCGTCGTTGGTCACCTCGGGCGTGCCGGTGATCTTCTCCAGGATGACGTTGCGTCCCTTGGGGCCCAGCGTCGACTTCACGGCTTCGGCGAGCTGATCCACCCCCGCCTGCAGGGCGTGACGGGCGTCGGCGCCGAATCGCAGTTCCTTGGCCATGGCCTCTCTCTCCAGGGAAATCGGGGTGGGGTACTACCGGGTCGGATCGCCGGCCACGCCCCCGCGACGGGCGGTGGCCGGCGATCCGATGTGCGTATCCGGTGGTGGAGTGGTGCTACTTCGGGTTCACCACGGGCGGGAGCATGTCGCCGATGAACTCGGCGGCCTCCTCCAGATTCCCGAACATCACGGTCCGGTCATCCATGTGGATCATCTTCCCGTAGTGGGTCGACATGTTCTCCTCGAACTCGGCGGCGTCGTAGAAGTCGGGCTCCTCGCCGAGTGCTTCGGAGATGTCCGCATAGACGAAGTCCATCCGGCCCACGCAGTCCACGCGGATCATCGCGGGGAGGTGCTGGACCGTGACGTTGTCCTGACGGTCCATGACCTCGGCGACGACGACGCCGACCTGGTTGTTCATCAGGGTCACGCCGGCCATGCCGGACTCGGTGTTGTTCTGCTTGTACGGGCTCTCGGCCGTCTTGAACTGGGTCACTGGGAGAGCTCCTTCGGGGTCTCGAGGCCGAGATCCGTCAGGATCCCGGAGAAGCGGCTCTTGGCCTGGTCGAGGCTGTCCTCGAACCGCGGCGGCTTGGCGTCGGGCTGCGACCACAGGGGCTGCAGCTGGCGGGCCGCCTCCAGGCACTGGGGCACCCAGTTCTGCAGCCAGCCGTTCATCAGGGTCTTGTTGTGCTCCGCGAACTCGCGGTCCTGGGTGAGCGGCCCGAAGCAGGCCTGCGACCAGCGCAGATCGCGCTGGGCGTAGTCGTACTCGCCGGAGCCGACGACGGTCGGGGTGACGTAGTCGCCGTTGCCGGCGGCGGCCTGCATGACCAGGCGCGACCGGAAGAGCTCCCCGAGCAGCGGCTCGAAGATGATGTTGGTGGCGAAGATCATCTCGCCCCAGTCATCGTTCACCGCGGTCAGTGCCTCGGTGACCTTGCGGACGCCCTGCCACTCGGCGTCGGAGTTCCAGGCCTCGAGGTGCGCGGTGCCGTCGAAGCCCTCGATCTCCTCGGTGAGGGTGAGGTTGTAGAGCGCGAGGTCCTGCGCGAAGCGAATCTTGTGCTCGCTGTTCACGGCCATGGCCGTGTTGTGCATGTTCGTCGGGCCGGAACGGTTGCTCGCCGCGAACACGTACAGGCCGAGGATGTGCTCGATGTGCATCCAGGCGCCGACGTTGCGCTCGACGAAGCGCGTCCAGTTCGGGGTCCACTGCTCGAACGCCTTCGTGGTGCGGGCGTTCTCGACGTTCTGGGTCACCTGCCGGACAACGTTGGCGTTGTACCGGTACATCGTGAGTTCCCACTCCTCGTTGGGATCACGGAACTCGTGCCAGCCGTGGGCCGGCCAGTTCTGTACCGGCTTGCCGCCGGAACCGGGGCCACGCACGGGCTCGGGGTCGTCGACGCCCCAGGCCTTGAGCTTGGTCCAGGTCAGCGGGTAGCCGTTCGAGCCGTCGGCGAAGCCGTAGATCCAGCCCTGGGTCAGGTAGTGGCGGGGGTCCGGCTGGACCTCGACGGTGACGTCCTCGTAGTGGGTCTGCTTGCGCTTCGCGGGCTTGAAGTAGTTGTAGCGGCGGGCCGACGGACCGGAGTCGGGGAATTCTTTCGCCCCCGCCTCGGCGTCGGTGAACACCGGCTTCGGAACACTGCGTTCGCTGCTCTCGGCTGTCGTCATGTGTTGCCCTCGTCCTCTGGCTCTCCGGTCGTCGTGAACTTGTCGAAGTAGATGTGTCGTTCGTCCACACCGCGTTGTGTCAGCAGGGCGATCGCCGCGTCGACCATCGGCGGCGGCCCGCACACATAGGCATCCCTGCCTTTCAGGTCCGGCTCGTTCTCGCGGACCACGTCGGTGATGAGGCCGGTCGCGCCGTCCCAGTCGGTGCCGTCGGGCTCCGAGAGGGCGGGCACGTAGCGGAACGAGGGGAGCTCCTCCTCGAGGGCGTGGAGCTCCTTCTCGAAGCAGAGGTCGGCCTTGGTGCGGGCCCCGTAGTAGAGGACGGCCTTCCGCTCGGTCTCCTTCTCGGCGAGGGCGCGCAGCAGCCCGAGCAGCGGAGCCATTCCGGCGCCGCCGCCGACGAAGACGATGTCCGAGGTACGGCTGTCCCGCAGGGTGCAGGTCCCGAACGGGGCCTCGACCTCCAGGCGGTCCCCGATCGAGACCTGGTTCTCCAGGAACTGCGAGAACAGGCCGTCCGGGTAGATCTTGATGACGAACTCGAACCGCCCCTCGCGGTTCGGGATGTTGGCCATGGAGAACGACCGGCTCTCCCCCGAGTCCGGCAGGATGAAGTCCATGTACTGGCCGGGGAAGAACTTGATGTCCTCGCCGGCGACCTGCTGGACCACCAGGTGGCGCATGTCGTGCGTCACCGGCTCGTTCGAGAGCACCTCGACCGTCCCCTTGCGCACCGGCAGGCCGGAGCGCAGCACCTCCTCGTCGTAGTTGAGGAGCTCGATCACGAGGTCGTCGTAGGCGTGCGCCCGGCAGAGCAGGGTCTGGCCTTCCTCCCGCTCCATGTCGGGGAGGGCGAAGGTCGAGTAGCGGTCCAGTTCGATCTCGTCCATGTCGCCCTCGAGGACGAAGGACTTGCAGGCGGCACACTGGCCTTCCTTGCAGCCGTGCATGAGCTGCACGCCTTGCTCGAAGGCGGCACGCAAGATCGTCTGGTCCTCGTCGACCTCGATCTCGATACCGACCGGTTCGAAGCGGACCCGGTGCTTGTCACCCATCGACGACTGACTCCTTGCGGTAGGGGTTGCGACAACGAAGGGGTCCCGGCCGGGGAGGACTGAGCGGACGCAGCGCGTCCGGGGAAGGCAAGGGCCGCGCCGGCGGGCGCGGCCCGGGTACCGCGGGGAGGACCGGGAACGGCCGGTCCTCCCCGCGGGTCGTGCAGTGCTGATCAGGTGAGCCCGATCAGGACTTGGCGCCCGCCGGACGGCCCGCGGGGCCCTGGGCGTTGTAGTCCGCCACGAACGCCTCGCGCTCGGAGTCGCTCATCTCGTTGAGGATGACGTTGGGGCTGGCCACGTGCGGCATGCGCCGCATGTGGTCGAGCGTCCACATCTTCTTCGGGTCGAGATCGAGGTGCGGCTGCGCCGTGAGGGTCTTGCCGTCGTCGCGGACGAAGCCCATGTCCGAGATGACGTCGGCCCAGTTCCAACCGTGGTACAGCGTCTCCCACTCGCGGTGGCCGACGAGCTTGCCCATGTTGGGGGTGTCACGGCCCTGGTACGTCGGCCGGAACGCCACGGCGTCCGTCCAACGGCAGGCCTCGTGGCAGTACGTGCGCCACTGGCCGTCCACCTTGTCGACGACCATGTCCTCGCGCACCAGACACGGGACCATGCAGGTCCAGCAACGGTGCGGGTACACGTAGTCGACGTCCTCGGCGACGATCGCGTGGTGCCCGTTCGGCCGCGACAGGCGGTTGTAGTTCTCCCACCACTTGCCGTAGCGGTCGTACCAGCCCGGGTACTTGTACTCGAACCACTCGAAGTCCTCGTCGGTCATGCCGTCGATGCGCCAGTAGTTGGCGAGCCAACCGGTGGCGAAGAACTGCGCGACCTCGTGGACGTAGCCCTTGTTCCAGATCTGGTTCCACGACTCCTCGATGAGGTCGTGGGGGATCACCAGACCGTACTTCTCGAGGGGCAGCAGGTAGGCCCGGTAGTAGTCGTCGTAGATCCAACGACGCCACATCTCCGCGTAGGACTCACGGTCCTTGCGGCGGTCCTTCGTGCCGTACTCGATGAACGTACCGATCGCGGCGTCCACGACGCGGTGGTTGTTCCACCACGCGTAACGGAGGTCGCGCTCGAGGAGCTGGCGGTTGTCCTCGTCCGACAGCGCCATGAGCAGCGTGGCGTAGCCGTTCGAGATGTGGCGCGACTCGTCCGACTGGACCGAGTGGAACACCGTCGGCAGCAGGTAGTCACCGTTGGCGGCCGCCTCGGCCGGCATGGCCACGAACAGGGTGTTCGTGAAGGCCGTCTCGGCGACGATCGTCAGGTAGATGCTGGCCGCGGTGATCGCGTCACCGGTGATGAAGCCCTCGGCGAACTGGCGGCCGATGGTGCCGCAGTAGTCCGAGTGGAAGTTCCGGAGGGTGTTGTTGAAGCCCGCCGGGTCGATGTAGTTGTTCATGTACAGGCGCTTGAGGTTCTGCTGGATCGTCGAGTGACGAACCTCGTCGATCATCTGGATCGCCTGGCCGTTGTGCAGCTCCGGGTTCGGAACCGCCTGGAACAGCATCGGCATCGAGCGCGCCGCCGAGATCTCGGGCAGCGGGATGATCGACAGGAAGAGCTTCTGCCACTCCAGCCAGCGCTCCTGCACCTGGCGGAACATGTTGCCGCGGATCGCGCCGTCCGAGGCACCGTAGACGCGGTTGTCCTTCTCCTCCTGCATGGGGAAGTAGGACCGGAGGACCTGCTTCAGCGGGTCCTTCTTCGCAGCCTTCGTGAAGGTGTAGTCCGTGCCGTACTTCATGTACGGCTCGTGGTACTGCGGCTCCCAGGAGAGTTCCTGGATTTTCTGGTGAGCCTTCGCCAAACTCTGACGGCTCATCTTTCCTCCTCGATAGAACCAGCGATGGGGACCCGACGGCTGTCGGCGTCCCCGGGAGGCCCGGCGTCGGCCGGACCGGGGTGGTGCCTCTCCCTCACCTCCTCGGCGGACCGGTCCCGCCCGGTCCGTGCTGTTCGGTCGCCAGGTGGTCGGTGCGCCCCGCCGGCCGCTCGGCGGCGGCGGAGCCGGTGGCGGCGACCCGCGCGCGCCACTCGCGCATCGCGGTCGCGGCGACGTCTCGGACGGCGTCGGTCAGCGCGTCCGAGTCCTGCGCGAAGCGCCGGGCGGGGCTGGACACCGCGATGCTCGCGGCGACCCGGCCGTCGGGGGCGATGATCGGCGCACCGACGCAGCAGAAGCCCTCCGCGAACTCCTCGCGGTCGATCGCGACGCCCTCACGGCGGACGCGGGCGAGCTCGCGCGCCAGGCCGGGGGTCGTGGTGATCGTCGTGGCGGTGAAGGCCGTCCGGTCGGTCTCGGCGAGGAGCAGCTCCTCGATCTCCGACGAGGTCGCGACCAGCGCCTTGGTCACGGCCAGCGCGTGGGCCTGGGCGACCGGGATGCGCTCGCGCAGGTCGGGGATGCGGGCGAGGCCCTGGTGGCCGCGGGCGTCGACGATGACCGTCGCGTCGCCGTCCCAGCGGGCGAGGTAGGAGCGCTGCCGGGTGCGCCAGTAGAGCTCGGTGACGGCGTCGGCCAGGCTCTCCGGGAGCTCGTAGCGGCTCACCGGGTCGTCCTCGCGGCGCAGCGGACGCAGGGCGTCGCGCGCCTCGTCGAGGTCGACGACCTCCGCCATCCCGGGCTCGGGGTCCTCCTCGGGCTCGGCGGGGGCCGCGTCGCCGAAGAGGCCGCCCCAGGCGTCGCCCCACGGCGGGGCGTCGGAGAGCCGGTAGACGCCGGTGTGCCCCTCGCGCCGGGCGTAGCCCTCCTGGCAGAGGGTGTTGAGCAGGTAGCGGGCGGTCGCCGCGCTCTTGCCGAGCTCCACGCCCAGCGCCTCCGCGGTGACCCCGCCCGGGGCCGCGCCCAGGAAGCGGAGGGCGGTGAGGGCCTCGGCGGCGGTCTTGAGGGAGCGGCCGGTGCCGGCGTCGCGGGTGCTCGTGCGATCCGTCATGCGCGCCTCCCTCCCGCTCGCCCGTGGTGCTCCGGAGTCGCCCCCTCGGAGCGGTTGCTCCGCGGTCGGCCCGGTGGCGGTCGGGCCGTTCGGCGTCCGTCGCCGGGTAGACCCCGGCGAGACGTGAGTCACTGAACGCCCGGCGAGCGGTGTGGTCAACATCACCGTTTGTATGTGCAGATCCTGCACATCGCCGCCGAACTCGGTCCGGCTGCCGTTCGTCGCAGGTCAGAGCACTACGGGGACCGTTCGGCGCCTGTCGTGCAAGGGGTCCGTGTCTCAGAGGGAGACACCCGACGACCAAGATCTATTCGTGCTCCGGCAGCAGCGGCACGGACACCCCGGGGTCGCGTCCGAGCTGCGTCGCGCGGTTGACCGCGGCCGCCCCGAAGCGGGCGCGCACCGCGTCGAGCGTGCGGTCGAGGGCGTGGGGGTCCCGCGGGGTGTCGTCGGTCCCGGCGCCGGCCAGGGCGGGCCGGGGCTCCTCGCGCGCGTCGAGGGGCAGCTCGAGCTGCTCGCGGTCGTCGCCGGACAGATTGGCCAGCGACAGGCCGATGAGCGTGATCCCGCGGTCGAGGATCATCGGCATGGCCTCGGTCAGCAGTTCGCGGGCCGCCCCGTGGATCGGCGCGGTCTGCGTCGTCGCTGCTCGGAGGGTGTGCGAGCGGGTGACGCGGGCGAAGTCGTCGAACCGCAGCCGCAGCACCACCGTGCGGCACGCGCGGTCGCCGTCGCGCAGCCGTCGGCCCAGCCGGTCCACGATCCCGGCGAGGATGGTGTCCAGCTCCTCGGGCGAGCGCCGCCCCCGCCCGAGCGCGCGCTGCGAGCCGATCGAGCGCCGCCGCACCCCCGGCGTGACCGCCCGCGGGTCGGAGAACGTGGCGAGGCCGTGCAGGTGGCGCCCGGCGGCCCGCCCGATGAGCGACACCAACGCCGGCTCGCCGAGGTCGGCCACGTCGGCGACGGTGTGGACGCCCATCGCGTGCAGCCGCCCCGCGGTCACCCGACCGACGCCCCAGAGCCGCTCCACGCGCAGCGGGTGCAGGAAGTCCCGCTCGCCGTCGGGGTCGACGACGAGCAGGCCGTCGGGCTTGGCGACGCCGCTCGCCACCTTCGCGAGGAACTTCGTCCGGGCGACACCGACCGTGATCGGCAGACCCACCTCCGCGAGGACCCGCCCGCGCAGCCGGGCCGCGATGTCCTTCGGGGTGCCGACCAGGCGGGCGAGCCCGGAGACCTCGAGGAACGCCTCGTCGACCGAGATCCCCTCCACGAGCGGCGTGGTGTCCCGGAAGATCGCGAAGACGTCCTTGCTCGCCGCCGAGTAGGCCTCCATGCGCGGTGGCACCACCACCGCGCCCGGGCACAGCGCGCGGGCCTGGCGACCGTTCATCGCGGTGCGCACCCCCGCCGCCTTGGCCTCGTAGCTGGCCGCGAGCACCACGCCACCGCCGACGATGACGGGGCGGCCGCGCAGGTCCGGCTCGTCGCGCTGCTCGACCGAGGCGTAGAAGGCGTCGAGATCGGCGTGCAGGATCGTCGCCGCCGCCGGACCCCCGTCGCTCCGCTCGCCTCGCCCCCCGCCCCGCACGCCGGACACGAACACATGTTCGCATGGATCGGGACCGTCGGAGAACCGCTCGTGAGCGGGCGCCGCGGCACCTAGGGTGACCCGCCGTGACCACCCGCCTGCGGGCCAGCCGGGACTACGCGCACGACGTGGCGGAGTTCGCCACCGCGCTGGCCGACCCCGACTTCCACCGCGCGCGCCTCGACGCGGGCGGCGGCGGGGAGGTCGAGCGCCACGAGCTGACCGGGACCGTGCGGGACGGGAAGGTCGAGGTCGTCGTCCGCCAGCCGATCCCCACCGGCCAGGTGCCCCCGGCCATCGGACGCCTGCTCACCGGCGGTCTGGTGCTGCGCCGCACCGAACGGTGGCGGCTGTCACCGTCGTGCTGCGCCGGTGAGGTCGAGGTCTCGGTTCCGCTCGCACCGGTCCGCGCAGAGGGCACCATGAGGGTGTCCGGGACGCCCGGATCGGGCTGCACGCTGGCGGTCGACGTGGCCGTGACGGTCGCGATCCCGCTGGCCGGCGGGCTGATCGAGGGTGCGGTGGTCGACGCGGTCCGCCAGCTCACCCGGGTGGAGCACGACAACATCACCCGCTGGCTCGACACGCACGAAGGACGGGAGGCCTGATGCCCGCTCGCCGGACGCGCCTGGGACGCGGCGACCGGATCGTCGTCACCTCGCCCTACGGCAGCCGACTGGGCACGTACGACCTCGAGACCGGCGAGGTCTCCGACGTCGCGCCGTCGTTCCGCGCGACGTTCACCGCCGAGCTCGACGAATGGCTCGAGGCACACGGGCTGGACCGGTTCCCGGGGTTCCCGGCCGACGACGGGCAGTCGCCGAGCCGCCGGCAGCGCCTCACCGACACGCTCCGCTTCCCCCGCCCGAGCGGGGGAGGCCGCCCGGGCGGCGGCACGCGCTCCGCCGCGCCCGCCCGCCGTCAGGAACCCACCGCCGCGCTGGAGGCGGGCACGCCGGCGACCTCGGGCGGCTGGTCGGCCGACAGCGCCGACGGGTTCCGCGCCGACGCCTTCACCGACACCGGGCGCCGGTCGACCCACGACGAGACCGAGCGGTACGACGACTTCGAGGACATCGCCCGCCACGGGCCGGATCACGGACTCCTCCGCGCCGCGTCACGGGCCCGTGCCGCGGGTCAGCGGGAGCGGGACACCGCGCTGCGCCTGCAGGCCGACGGCAGGCACGCCGTCGCCGACGCGCTGCGCCGCGAGGTCGAGGCGCCCGTCGCCAAGAGCATCGGGCGCGGCGGCCGCTGGCACATGCTGCACGGCATCGACATGGCCGTGGGCAGCGAGACCGTGACCCTCGACCACCTCGTCATCGGCCCGCCCGGGGTGTTCGTCGTCGAGGTCCGCCACCACCCCGGCGGGAAGGTGCGCACCTTCACGAACGGCCTCGACGTCGACGGCACGCCCATGGACCTGGCCCGCATCCGCACCCTCGCCGAGGAGGTCCACGACCGGCTCGCCGAGGCCATCGCGCTCGCCGCCGGGTTCGACGAGGTGCTGGACCCGCCGCCGGTGACACCCGTCATCGCCGTCGTCGCGGCCACGATCATCTCCCAGACCCGGCCACGCGGCGTCATCGTCGCGCGCGCGGGCGACCTGATCCGTGCGCTGCGCAGCCGCGGTGACCGGCTGTCCCCGGCCGCCGTCGAGGAGACCTACGCCGTGGCGCGCCGCGCGGACACCTGGACGTGACGGGGCTCCCGACCCGGACCGACCGACGTGCCCGCGGCGCCGTCATGGCGCTCTTCGCGGTCAACGGCGTACAACTCGCTCGTCCCCCGCTTCCCCGCGCTGCGCGACGGGCTGGAGCTGTCGAACACCGAGCTCGGCACCGCGATCGCCGCGTTCCCGGGTGCGGCGCTGCTCGTCGGGGTGCTGGCCGGGCCGCTGATCACGCGGTGGGGCAGTGGCCGGGTCGCGGCCGGGGTCTCGCTGGTCGGGGCGGCGATGCTCCCGCTGGTGGCGCTGGCCCCGTCGTGGTGGGCGCTCGTCGGGGCCCTGTTCCTGCTCGGCGTCACCGACGCGTGGACCGACGCGGCGATGAACGCGCACGGGCTGGTGGTGCAGGAGCGCTACGGCCGCTCGATCATCAACGGGCTGCACGCCACCTGGAGCCTCGCCGCGGTCGGCGCCGGCCTGCTCGGGGCGGGCGCGGCGGGCCTGGGGATCCCGGTGACGGTGCATCTCGCGGTCGTCGGCGTGGTGCTGGTCGTGACGTCGGCGGTGGCGTGGCGGGCGCTGCTGCCGCCGGAGCACGCCGTCCCGGATGCCCCCTCGAGTTCCGGCTCCGGCCTGCGCTCGGTGGTGACGTCCTGGCGGGTCGTGGCGCCGCTGCTCGCGGTCGCCGGGCTGATGGTCTGCTCGGGGGCCGTCGAGGACTCCTCGGCGTCCTGGGGTGCGGTCTACCTGCGCGACGACCTCGGGGCCGGGGCCTTCGTCGCGGGCCTGCCGTTCGTGGCGTTCCAGGTGACGATGACCGTCGGACGGCTCGCCGGGGACCGGGTGGTGGACCGGTACGGCGCGGTGCGGGTGGCGCGGGTCGGGGCGTCGCTGGCCGCGGTGGCACTGGCTGCGGCGCTGCTCCTGGCACACCCGGCGGCGGCGATCGCGGGCTGGGCGCTGGCCGGGCTTGGGGTCGCGACGCTCTTCCCGCTGGCGTTCGCCGCGGCCGGGGCGGTGCCCGGGGTGCGCGCCGGGGACGGGATCGCCGTGGTGGGGTTCCTCGCGCGGCTGGGGTTCCTCGCGACGCCGCCGATCATCGGGGCGATCGCGGACGCGTCGTCGGTCGGGACCGGGCTGCTGCTCGTGCCGGTGGCCGCGGTGGGGGCGGCGGCGCTGGCGGGGGCGCTGCGGTCCCGCTCCGCTCCGTCACGAGGGTAGCCCTCGGTCGGCTAGAGCGGCCGGATCCTCCCCTCGCGCGGCGCGGGAGACTGGTGGGCGTGACCCCCGAGGAGGCCGGCGCCGCACTCACCGCCGTACCCGAGGATCTGGACGCGACCGTGGCAGCGCTGCCCGGGGCGCCCGGGTTCCTCGCGTGGTGGGCACCGCCGTCGGTGCTCCCGACGCTGGGCGGGGCGGCGCACCCCCACGCCGAGCTGCGGCTGCTCGAGCTGGGCGAGGCGCGGATGCTGCGCAACCGCGTCCGCCGTCAGGACCTCTACCGCTGCGGGGTGTCGCGGCTGCGCCGGGTCGCGGCCGGTCTGCTGCTCGACGAGCTGGCGCTGGCCCCGACCTGGGCCGCCGAGGTGATCCTGCCGAAGGCCGACGAGTCCCGGCTCACGGCGTGGCTGGAGGCGCGGCTGCTGCTCACCTGGGTTCCCGACGACGAGCGTGACGCCCACCGGGATCCGCTGGCCGGGCTGCTCGGGGAGACCGGGCTCGGTGGCGGCGCCGCGGGCGAGGCGGAGGCGCGCTACGTCGCGGCGGCCGGGGAGAAGGCGCCGCGCGAGGTCGGGGTGCCCTACCAGCGCCCGTGAGGATGTGGAGTTGCTGACGTCCAGCGTCAGCGCCGCCGCATCGCTGACAACTGGGGTCAGGCGTGCCGCACACACCGCCGCGCGGCCGGCCGGGCCTCCAGGCGCTCGCCCGGGATCGTGCGCCCGCACACCTCGCAGATGCCGTACGTCCCGGCCGCCAGCCGTCCGACCGCCGCGTCCACCTCCGCCAGGTCCGCCCGCGCGCGGTCGAGCAGGGCCTGCGCCTGGGCGCGGTCGTAGGCGATCGTCTGGCCCTCGGGGTCGTGCTCGTCGTCGCCGGAGCTCGCGGACGCGGTCTCGACGATCCCCGCCACCTGCGCCTCGAGGGCGGCGATCCGGGCCTCGGTGGCGGACCGCTCCGCGGCGAGGTCCTCCGCCGCGCTCATCTCAGCGCACCGTGGCGAGGGCGCCCGGCACCAGTTCGATCACCACCGGGGTGTCGGCCGGCAACGTGATCACCTCGCCGTCGAGCTGGAGCGGGAGCACGTCGATGGTGCGGAACCGCAACCGCCGGGCACTCGGTTGCCAGCCCAGCCCCTGCCATGCGGCCCGGATGCCCGTGAGCAGCAGCCGGAAACGGCCCCGATGGGGGATCGCGACGATCTCGAAGCGGCCGTCCGCCGGGTCGCCGGTGTCCGAGAGCCGCACGTATTTCGCCATCTCGGAGAGGTTGGCGAGGATCAGGCTGTCGTAGCAGTGCCGCCCGAGGAACTCGCCGACGCCGACCCCGTGGTCGGCCTGCCCCTCGAACGCCTCGAGCTCGATCTCGAATGGCCGGAAGCGCAGGAACTCCCGGCCGGTCGCCACGATCTCGCGCAGCGAGCCTTTGCCGCTGCGCTCGAGCGAGAGCGCCACGACGGGCGTGATGCCGAGGCCGATGTAGGAGTGGGCGTAGCGCGGCGGGTTCGGCCCGACGGTCAGCCGCAGCACGTCGAGCTGCTCGACGACGCCCTCCGCGATCCCCTCGGCCAGGGGTCGACGCCGGGTGACGCGGCGGTGGTCGTTGGCGTTGCCGGCGGAGGTGACCGCGACGACGGTGCCGGTGTGCAGCCCGTCGCCCGCGGCCATCGCCCCGTCGACGACCTCGTTGTAGCCGCCGTCGCCGGAGACCGACACCACGAGCGGCCGGTAGGTCCGCGCCGCGCTCTCCGCGATCCGCCGCGCGTGCCCGGCGTACTCCGTCGGCACCAGGTCGACGTGGAGGTCCGGGGCGAGCCCGCGCAGGTCGCGGGCCAGCGTGTGCGCCTTGCCCTCCCCGCCGCCGGAGCTGTTCGGGTTGTAGACGAGCAGCACGCTCTCGTACGGCCGGGGCGCGGACGACCCGGGCTCGGCGGAGGCGGCGCTCACGACCCGGACACTACCGGCACTCCCCCTGCTCAGGCGGGAGCGACGACCTCGCGCACGGCGGCATCGATCACCGCGGTCCACGGGGTCGCCGGGCGGCCGAGGAGCCGGGTGAGGTCGTCGCCGGGGGCCGCGAGGAGCCCGGCCGCGGCACCGCGGTCGGAGTCGGCGAGCACCGTCGCGAAGCCCTCCGGGAGGCCCGCCGCGACGAGCGCCTCGGTGAAGCCCGCGACGCCCAGGTCGGTGTAGGTGACCTCGCGGCCCGCCGCGCGGCCGATCTCGGCGGCCAGCTCGGCGCGGGTGAAGCCGGGTCCGCCCAGTTCGAGGACGTCGCCGGCGGACGCCCCGCCGGTCAGCGCCGCCACGGCGGCCTCGGCGTAGTCGGCGCGGGTCGCCGCGTCGAACCGGCCGTCGCCGGAGGCCCCGACGACGCCCTGCTCGAGTTCCACCGCCAGGTTCGCCGTGAAGTACTCGACGTACCAGCCGTTGCGCAGCAGCACGGACGGCACGCCCGCGGCGGCGAGCATCTTCTCGGTCGCGGCGTGCTCGCCCGCGAGGATCATGTCCGAGGACTGCGCGTGCAGGATGCTCGTGTACGCGGCGAGCTCGACGCCCGCCGTCGCCAGCGCCTCGACGACGGCGCGATGCTGCTCGATCCGGGCGCCCGCGTCGCTGCCGGACACGAACAGCACGCGCGTGGCGCCCTCGAACGCGGCGGCGAGCGACGCCGGGTCGTCGTAGTCGGCGCGGCGCACGTCGACGCCGCGCGCGGCGAGGTCGTCGAGCGCCTCGATGCGGCGGCCGGTGGCGCGCACCTCGGCGGCCGGGACGCGCTCGAGCAGCGCCTCGACGGCCAGGCGGCCGAGTGCTCCGGTGGCTCCGGTGACGACGTACACGGCGGATCTCCTCACGACGACGGCCGCCGGCGCGGCCCCTCGTCGTCGCCAACCGTTCGACGCGACGGGTACTTCCCCACGGAGAGCAGGCACCTTGAAGTGCGGTGCATACCTGATGGATAGTGTCCTGGTGAGAGGCAACCTGTTCGCCGCGAACTGCCCCAGCCGGCAGGTGCTGGACCGCATCGGGGACCGCTGGAGCGTCCTCGTCGTGCACGTCCTCGCCGGGGGCACCCTGCGCCACGGCGAGATCGCGGCGCGCATCGGCGGGATCACCCCGAAGATGCTCACCCAGACCCTCCGGGGCCTCGAGCGCGACGGGCTGCTGACCCGCACCGTGCACGCCGAGGTGCCGCCGCGGGTCGACTACGAGCTCACCACCCTGGGCCGCAGCCTGCTCGGCGTGGCGCAGGCGCTCGAGGACTGGGCCGAGACCCACATCTCCGACGTCGACGCGGCGCGGGCCGCCTACGACGCGCGCACTCAGGTCGCGGCGGGGACCGTCCAGCGCCTGGCCGCCTCGAGGAAGTAGTAGTCGCCGTAGACCAGGCCGACGTCGACCTCGCTGTCCTGCGGCTTCCCGCCCGTCGCGTGCGCGAGCAGGGCCGGGCCCGACGGGGCCACCTCCTTCGTCGCCAGCTCGTCGAGGGTCTCGGCGGCCGCCTGGCGGTAGCGGGCGCCGTCGGCCCCGCCGACCTGGTCGGCGAGGTCGAGCAGCCCGGACGCGGCGACGGCGGCCGCGGACGTGTCGCGCTCCTCGGTCGGCTTCGAGAAGTCCCACGGCGGCACGCGGTTGCCGGGCGAGGTGTGCGCGAGCCACCAGTCGGCGGCCTTCTGCGCGGCAGCCTTCAGCTCCGGGTTGTTCGCCGCCCGGGCCTGGGCGGCGAACCCGTGGATCGCCCAGCCCTGGCCGCGGGACCAGGTGGAGTCGGGCGCCGCGCCCTGCCAGGTGTCGCGCTTGAGGAACGCGCCGGTGTCCGGATCGAACACCGCGACGTGGGCGATGCTGCCGTCGGGGCGCATGTTCGTGTGCGACGCGGTGAGCGCGTGCTGGGTCGCGATGTCCTTCCAGGCCGGGTCGCCGCCCGGCAGCGTCGACGCGTGGTCGAGCAGCTCGAGGTTCATCGCCGTGTCGATGATGACCGGGAAGCGCCAGGAGCCGCGCTTGTCGTCCTCGCCGTCGGTGTCCCAGCTCTTGATCGCGTGGACCTTCGGGGAGTAGCGGGTGGCCAGCGAGCGCGCGGCGGTGACGACGTCGTCCGCGCCCTGCCCGGTGGCCTGCACCTGCTCGCCGAAGCTGTCGTCGACGACGAACCCGAGGTCGTGGGTGTCGGTGCGGTGGATCTGCGACGCGATCGGCGCGGTCCAGCGCTGGGCGCGGGCGGTCCACGCCTGGTCGCCGGTGAGGTCGCGGGCCAGCCAGAGCTCGCCCGGGAAGAACCCGGAGGTCCAGTCGTCGACCGGCTTCGTCGTCCACGAGGACTTGCCGCCGTCGACGGAGCGCGGGTAGCCCTTCGTGGGGTCGAGGGAGTCCGCCGATCTCGCCAGCCGCTCATAGGCGGTCGGCAGCACCTTCGTCACCGAGGCCGGCAGCGAACCGGCCGCGGCGGGTGCCGACGACGGATCCGGCGTGCCCGGGGCGGGCGCGCTCTGCCCACACCCGGCCATCAGGGCACCCACAAGAACCACAGCCGCCACACCAGTCACACGGCGAGACTGCCCCGCCGCGCACCGCCTGTCCGCGCGCGCCGTCGTTTCCCCCACGATCGAGCCACCCCCCGGAGTCGGCGGCACCGTAGCCCGATCGGGGGAACCGTGCCAGCGCCGACTCGGGACGAACGACTCGTTGGTGGCGTCTACGTGCACGAACGAGTCGTTCGTCCCACGGGAGGGGGCGGCGGCGACTCAGCGGCAGGTGTCGGGTGCAATCGGCGGCAGGTCCAGCGCCGGGTTCCCGTCGAAGAAGCCGGACGGCCGGAGCATGAACCCGATCGTCGACACCGGCATGACCGGCCAGTCCTCGGGACGCACCACGTGGTGGGCGCCCATCGTGTACCAGACCACGACGTCGGTGCCCTCGAGCGGACGATCGCCGTCGAGGTAGGTGGGCAGCCCCGCCCCGACCGGCGCCTGCAGCGGGTAGTCGCCGGCCGCGAACCGCTGCGCGGGGTCGTGCGCGGTCACCCAGACGGTGTGCTCGGTGAACCCCGACCGCGGCGCGAACAGCGCCTCGGGCGAGTACATCGGCGGCACGGTCGAGCCCGGCATCAGGGCGTAGGCGGTCGGCGCCCCGGTCGGGCCGGTCTCGGTCGCGCTCTCGATCTTCCAGAACCGCGCCTTCGACGGTGCCGTGTCGCGCGCCCCCACCGCCTCGGAGGTGACCGGGGTCCGCGTCGTCACCCACGCGTTGCCGTGCGGGTTCGCCGGCCCGCGCGGCGACGGCACCGAGTCGATCTCGGTGACGGTGTTGGCGGCCCCGTCGACGGTCATGTCGAGCCGGACGCAGAAGAAGTGCTGGTGGTGCGGGCCGTAGAGGCCGGGCGCGACGAGGGTGCCGTGCTCCGGCGTCTCGCCGATCGGGATGGCCCCCGTCGAGATCACGCCGGTCAGCTTGACCTCGTACTCGATCATGCCGTCGTTGTAGAGGTACCAGAAGTAGCCGTACTCGTAGTTCCCGACGGTGACGATCGACGAGATCACCAGGCGCCGGCGACGACGGACCTCGACGGCCTCGGTGCGGAAGTCGGTGTGCTTCCACGCGATCCCGGTGTCCTCCTCGTGCATACAGATCGCGTTCGGGATGGTGACCGCGCCGCCGTCCTGGTCGTTCACGACGCCGTCGAAGTAGTGGATGTGCCCGAGGCAGTCGCACCCGAGCGTCAGCGGGTTCGCGAGCCACCCGACGCCGTACTCGCCCTGGTCGAAGACGTTCTTGAACCGGTGCGTGGGCGCCGGGTCGCCGTAGGGCACGTACATCTCGGCGAGCGAGGCCCGGTGCAGGATCGGGCGGCGGGTGCCGTGGTCGTCGTAGGAGACCTGGTGCAGCACCAGGCCCTCGCGCGGGGTGAACCCGATCCGCAGGTGCCACTTCTGCCAGCTCACCGCGTGCCCGTCCACGGTGAAGCTCGGCCCCTCGGGCTGGGTGATGTGGATGGGCTTGACGTCGTCGCGGATCGTCTCGACGCGCGGCACGTTGGCCGGGTCGTGGATCCACGGCTGCTCGTAGTTCGCGGGCTGCGGGGGCAGGTCGACGACGCCGAAGTCCTCCACCTCGACGACCTCGCGCCGGTCCAGGTCCACGGTGACGACGAGGCCGTCGACCGGCCGGGCGTAGCCGTGCTCGCCGGGGGCGGAGCGCATCCAGGTCAACGGCCGGACGATCCGCCGTGCCGACGGGTCGTCCTGGGGCCCCGTCCACGACGACGCCCAGGGGTCGATCATCGCCAGGTCGAAGTCGGTGAGCCCGCGCCGGGTCATCGCCTCCTGCCAGCGGGGGTCCGCCCGCACGATGTCCTCGGTCGCGAAGAACTCCTCGGCCATCACCGGGGCCTGCACGCCGGGCCGGGCCTGCCAGGAGACGACCGTGCCCGCGGTCAGCGAGACGACGCCCTCGTAGAGCATCCGCTCGGCACGCTCGTAGAGCACGACCTCCGCCTCGCGCGGGAGCTCCTCGCCGGACGCGAGGTCGGCCTTCGACGGTTCGTGCAGCGCCACGAACACGAAGCGGGCGCTGTCGGTGAGCCGCCGGGCCTGCTTGAGCAGCGACGACGCCGCGGCGACCTCCTCGGCCGAGAGCGGCTCGAGCGGGTGGACGGTCGCGGTGCGGGGTTCCTCGAGTGCGGTCATGCCGGCACCTCCTGGTCGGGATCGGGCGCGTCGAGCACCGGGTCGGAGAGGGAGAAGTGGCCCAGGCCGGCGTAGACGGCGGGCCGGCGGGCGCGCAGCACCAGCGCGACGACCACGCCGATCGCGAAGATCACCAGCGGGACGTAGGGCAGCACCGTGATGAACGGGACGCCCTCGGCGGCGGCGAGCGCGGCGCGGTTGTCGATGAGCAGGTAGCAGGCGCCGACCATCGCGACGAACCCGATGATCGGGGCGAGCAGCGTGCTCCACACCCGGAAGCCGTCGCGGGCCGTCGTCAGGAAGTACCGGATGATCGCGACGCACACCAGCGCCTGGACGGCGAGGATGCCCAGCACCCCGAGCAGCGGCGACCAGGTGCCGAGCTTGGTCAGCGCCCCCTCGGTGGAGGGGTCGTAGAGGACGAATCCGAGGCAGTACAGCGCGACGACGACGGTGGTCGTCATGGCGGCGACCCCGGGACTGCGGTGCGAGGAGGTCCGCCCGAGCACCCGGGGCAGGACCCCCTCGCGCCCGAGCGCGAACAGGTACCGCGACGAGGTGTTGTAGAACGCCATCGCGCACGCGAACGAGCTGGTCACCGCGAGGATCTCGATGACGACGGTCAGCCAGCCGCCGACGTAGCGGTCCGAGAGCGGGTAGAACGCCGAGGCGAACACCCCGTTGAGCTGGTCGGACACCGCCTGGACGCTGCCGGTCAGGCCCCAGCCGGTCACGAAGGCGTACGAGACGATCATGTAGAAGACGCCGAGGCCGATCACCGAGCCGTACGTCGCGATCGCGCCGATCCGGTGCGGCTCGCGGGACTCCTCGGCGTAGTTCGGCGCCATCTCGAAGCCGACCCACGACCAGAACGCCGCGAACAGCGCGATACCGGCCGCGGTCGTCCCGAAGATCTGGAGCGCCCCGGGGTTGCCGAAGACCGCGGCGGGGTTGAACGGCTGCGGCGAGAACCCCTGGGCGCCGCCGTGGGCGAACACCGCCACCGACAGCACCACGAGCGCGAGCACCTCGGCGATGAGCATGACGCCCAGGACCTTCGCGGTGAGCTCGATGTGGAACCACGCGAGCAGGCTCATGATGGCGAGCCCGACCGCCATGTAGGCCCAGGCCGGGATCGCGAGGCCGGTGAACGCCTCGACGGTCGTCGCCGCGAAGTAGCCCATCACCCCGATCACGGCGCCGACGAAGATCATGTAGCAGAGCGCGATGAGCAGGCCCGACCCCAGCCCGATCACGCGTCCCAGCCCGCGGCTGACGAACGTGTAGAACCCGCCGGCGCTCGTCACCCGCCGCGCCATCGCGATGTAGCCGACCGAGAAGATCGTCAGCGACACCGTGGCGATGAAGAACGCGGCCGGCGTCGCCCACCCGCCGCCGTTGACCGAGACCGGGACGTTGAACAACATCGCCGTCAGCGGGGCGGCCCCCGTGACGATGCAGAACAGCACCGACGGCAGGCCCAGCGCGTTGTCCGCGAGCCGGCCGTCGTGCTCCGGGGGTGAGGTCGCGGTGACGGACGGTGTCGCGGTCATGGGACCTCCGAGGCGCCAGTGGGTGACGAGTTCATCCACTGTCGGAAGTGCTTGTGACTGTGATGTCACCACCGGGCAACGCTCCGCTCACGGAGGGATCCCGCCCCGCCGGGAGTGCACCATTTCGGACAGGCGCTGAGACAGCCCCTCCCGGGACGCCCGGGACGGGTCAGATCCTCGACGTCAGCCCGCGGGCACCGCCGGCGACGACACCCGGGCGCGCAACGTGGGCGCGACCAGCACGATGGCGACGATCGTGAGCGCCAGGTAGATCACGTTCGCGACGACGAAGCCGGTGGACGCCGTCGGATCGGTGAACGCCATGATCGAGAACACGCCCCCGATCACGCGGATCACCACTCCGATCCACATCGCCACCCGGGACGACGTCGCGAGCCAGACGGCCAGGACGACGAGGGCGATCACCCCGGCGATCAGGGTCAGGGTGTTCGCGATGGGTGGAGCCGACGCCGGAGCCGGGAAAATCCAGGGACTGAGCACGTCGACGATGCCGAAGAGGGCGAACAGGACGACGCCGGCCATCACGGACGGGCGCTGCGCGAGAGTCTTCATGCCCACTGAGAGTGAGCAGTGCCGCTGGGGACGTCTGCGGTAGTGCACTACTGCATCGGGCGCTTATGGATCACCGCCGGCGGCCACTCGGAGCAGTACGTCTGCGTGACACGGCTCGTCGAGCGGACACCAGCAGGCGAGGTCGTGACCGGCGAGCTCCGCGCGGGCCTTCTCGACCATCGCCGGCTGCTCCGCCAACCACCGGCGGTACAGCGCGATCATGGTGTCGCGGTCGAGGGTGACCTCCACGTCGCCGTCGTCGTCGGCCCGGACCGTCCCGCCGAGCCGGAACGGGTTCCCCCAGGCGGACGGGCGGGCGACGGTGATCGCGCCCTCCGGCTTGCGCCAGCCCTTCGCGCGCCGCAGGTGGATGCGTTCGGGCATCAACTACCTCCCGTGATGGTCGCCAGGGCGTCGAGCAGCCGGTCGACGTCCTCGTCGTCGGAGTAGGGCGCCAGCCCGAGGCGCAGCGCCCCGTCGTCACCGAGGCCGAGCCGGCGCGAGGCCTCCAGTGCGTAGAAGGACCCGGCGGGCGCGAACACCCCGCGCTCGGCCAGCGCCTCGTGCGCGCGGCGTTCCCCGCCGGGCACGCGGACGAGCAGCGTCGGGGTCCGGTGGGCGGCCCGCGAGAGCACCTCGGCGCCGGGAATCCAGCTCAGGCCGGTCTCGATGCGAGCTCGCAGCCGGTCCTCGTGGGCCTCCACCGCCGCCATCCCCGCGACCAGCCGGTCCCGACGGGAACCCGTATCAGGACCGAGCGACGCGAGGACGTCCACGGCCGCCGTCGTCCCGGCGAGCAGCTCGTAGGGCAGCGTGCCCAGCTCGAACCGCTCCGGGACGGCGTCCGTCGACGGCAGCAGCTTGTCGGGGTGCAGCGTCTCCAGCCACGCCGGGTCGGCGGCGAGCACCCCGCAGTGCGGCCCGAGGAACTTGTAGGGCGAGCACAGGAAGACGTCCGCGCCGAGGGCCGGGACGTCGACGGCGGCATGTGCTGTGAGGTGGACGCCGTCGACCACGAGGAGGGCACCCGCCGCGTGCACCCGGGCGGCGATCTCCGGGACCGGCGGCCGGGTCCCGACGAGGTTGGACGCGCCGGTCACGGCGACGAGGCGCGTGCGGTCGGAGAGCTGCGCGGCGACGTCGTCGGCGGTCAGCTCGGTCGTCGTCGGGTCGAAGTCGACCCACCGCACCGTCGCACCCGCCCGCTCGGCGGCGAGCACCCACGGCCGGATGTTGGCGTCGTGGTCGAGGCGGGTCACGACGACCTCGTCGCCGGGTCCCCACGCCGCGGCGAGGGTCCGCGCGAGATCGACGGTCAGGGCGGTCATGCTGCGGCCGAAGACGACCCCGCGCGGGTCGGCGCCGAGCAGGTCGGCCATCGCCTCGCGCGCGCCGACCACGACGTCGTCGGAGAAGCGCTCCGCGGGGGTGATCCGGCCCCGGTTGGCGATCGGCGCCGTCAGGGTGTCCGCGACCGCCCGGCCGACGTCGGCGGGAACCTGCGAGCCACCGGGCCCGTCGAAGTGCGCGTACCCCCGATCCAGCGCGGGGAAGCGGGCGCGGAACGCGGCGACGTCGTAACCGGGCACGCGGTCATTCTCGCGCGCCCGGACGGCCTGATCACCCCGGTCGATCGGGTGGGGGTGGCGCCGCCATGATCCGGGCACACTCACGCCGACCTGTCGTGCCCAGGAGACGGAGGCTCGTCATCAGCGCGTCCACCGAGACCACGGGGAGCCGGACCCGGTTGCGCGGACCGGCCGCGGCCGCCGTCGTCGCCGCCGCCTTCCTGATCACCATGCTCGGCGCGACGATGCCGACGCCGCTCTACCCGATCTACGAGGAGCAGCTCGGGTTCGGCGGCGTGATGGTCACCCTGATCTTCGCGGCCTACGCGGTCGGTGTCGCCGCCGCGCTGCTGCTCTTCGGCCGGCTCTCCGACCAGATCGGGCGCCGACGGGTCCTGCTGCCCGGCCTCGCGCTGGCCGCGATCTCCAGCGCGGTGTTCCTCATCCCCGGCGAGATCCCGACCCTGTTCGTCGGCCGCGTCCTGTCGGGGCTCTCGGCGGGCATCTTCACGGGAACGGCCACCGCCACCCTCGTCGACCTCGCCCCCGAGGGCCGCCAGCAGCGGTACAGCCTGCTCGCGGCCGTGGTGAACATGCTCGGTCTCGGGCTCGGGCCGGTGCTCGCGGGCGCGCTCGCGCAGTACGCCCCGGCGCCGCTCTACCTGTCGTACGCCGTGCACATCGTGCTCGTGCTGGTCGTGGGCGTGTTCCTGCTCGCGATCGTGGAGCCGATCGAGACCACCGACGGGCCGGTGTCCTGGCGTCCGCAGCGGGTGTCGGTTCCGGCGGAGGTCCGCGGGGTGTTCGTCCGCGCCGCCATCGCGGGGTTCGCCGGCTTCGCGGTGCTCGGCCTGTTCACCGCCGTCTCGCCGACCTTCGTCGGCCAGATCCTCCACATCTCGAACCACCTCGTCACCGGCCTCGTGGTGTTCTGCCTGCTCGGTCCGTCGGCCCTCGGGCAGATCGCGTCGTCGCGGCTGGGCGAGCGCCCGGCGCTGCTCGTCGGCTGCGCCGGCCTGGTGATCGGGGTGCTGGTCGTCGGGCTCTCGGTCGCGCTGGCGTCGCTGGGGCTGCTGATCGCCGGCGCGGCCGTGGCCGGGGTCGGCCAGGGGATGAGCTTCCGCGCCGGGCTGCAGGCGGTGAGCGCGGGCAGCCCGCCGGAGCGGCGCAGCGAGGTGGCGTCGAGCTTCTTCCTGGTCCTCTACATCGCGATCTCGCTGCCGGTGATCGGCGAGGGGCTCGCGTCGGCCGCGTTCGGGCTCGTGGCGTCGGCGGTGGCGTTCTCGGTGATCGTCGCGGTCCTCGCCGCGATCGCGTTCGTGAGCCTGCTGCGCCGGCGCGAGGCGAACTAGACCCCGACCAGCGAGGCCGCCGTCCGCCCGCTCCACGCGACGCGGCCCTGCTCGGCGAGCTCGCCCGCCGGGCGCCGCCCGGAGAGCAGCAGCAGGAAGGCGTCGGCGTCGGCGTCCACCTCCGCCGTCGGGACCGCGGCGCCGTCGCCCACCCGCAGCGTCCGGTCGATCTCGACGGGACCGCCCGGCCAGGCCCGGACGAGCAGGTGCAGGCACGTCGGGCGGGGTGAGGACCGGGCGAGCAGCCGCGGCACGAACTCGCTGACCAGCCGGCACGCCTCGAGCGCCGCGGGGCACGCGATGTCCGGGTCGAGCTCGATCCCGAGCGCCTCGTACAGGTCGTGGGTGTGCAGGCACATGTCGAGGCACTGCGCCTCGAGCACCCGTCCGGACGGGGCCGACGACAGGGCGGACCGCTCCGCGCGCTCGTGGGCCTCGGCGAGCGCCTCGCGCAGCCGGTCGGGCCCGGCGTAGTGCACGCCGGTGAGGTGGGTGACGAGGTCGGTGACGTCCGTGCCTCCCGTGCCCAGCACCGCGGCGGCCACCGCGCCCGGCGATCCGGACGGCACGAGCGGCAGGCTCCAGTCCTCGGCCCCGAGGTGGGCCACGGCGTCGTCCGTGACGTCCCAGAGTCGCAGCAGGGCCCGAGTCGCGTCGTGCATCCCTATCGCCCCCAGTACAGCGAGCCTTGAGAACACGCAATTCGAAGAGGACGATAGGTGATCCGGAACACATGGGGCAATGAGGTCCGGGGTTGGGGGACCGCGATGGGTGAGTGCGAACCGCGGAACTTCATGAGGCCCTGTCTGCTGCTCCTCCTGCGGGAACGCCCGGCCCACGGGTACGACCTCGTCGAGCGCCTCCACTCCGCCTTCATCGACGACCTCGACGCCGGCGGGGTCTACCGCACCCTGCGGGCCTTCGAGCGCGAAGGTCTGGTCCGCTCGACGTGGTCCACCTCCGGCTCCGGTCCCGCCCGGCGCACCTACTCCCTGACGACGGCGGGGACCGACTGCCTGCGCCACCAGATCGAGCTCCTCGAGGTGACCCACCACCTCGTCCACGTCTTCCTCACCCGCTGCGGGGAGGCGGCGCTGGCCTCCTCGGTCGTCGGCGAGGGCGCCGAGCGCCGGGAGGTCGGCTCGTGACCACCCCCGGCCACTGCGACGGCGAGGTCTGCGTGACCTGCTCGGACGAGGCGGTCCCGGTGACGGTGCTCGCGGTCGACGACGACGGGATCGCCCGGGTCGACACCGGGCGCGGCGTCGAGGAGGTCTCGGTCGCGCTGGTCGACGCGGCGGTCGGGGACGTGGTCCTCGTGCACGCGAAGGAGGCGATCGCGAGCCTCGGCCCGGCGTCGCGGATCTCCCCGTGACGGCCGCCGACGCCCGCCGGCTGCAGGTCCGGGTCACCGGGATCGTGCAGGGGGTCGGGTTCCGGCCGTTCGTGCACGCGCTCGCCACCGCCCACGGGCTCGGCGGATTCGTCGGGAACGACGACACCGGCGTCGTCGCCGAGATCGAGGGGCGCGCCGACGGCGTCGACGCGTTCCTCGACGCCCTGCGACGCCGCCCGCCCGCGCTCGCGGTCATCGAGTCCGTGACGACGGCGGCGCTCACCCCGCGGGGGGAGCGCGCGTTCGTCATCGGCGAGAGCGCCGTGACCGGGCACCGCGACGCGCTGGTCTCCAGCGACACCGCCCCCTGCGACGACTGCCTCGCCGAGCTGGCCGACCCCGCCGACCGCCGGTACCGCTACCCGTTCGTCAACTGCACCCACTGCGGCCCGCGGTTCACGATCGTCCGCGACGTCCCCTACGACCGCGCGACGACGACGATGGCCGGCTTCGCGATGTGCGCGGCGTGCGCGGCCGAGTACCACGACCCGGCCGACCGCCGCTTCCACGCGCAGCCGACCTGCTGTCCGGCATGCGGCCCGACGCTGCGCCTCGGCGGCCTGGGCGGTGACGCCGCGCTGTGCCGGGCGGCGGTCCTGCTGGGTGACGGTGCGGTGCTCGCGGTGAAGGGCCTCGGCGGCTACCACCTGGCGGCCCGCGCCGACGACGAGGCCGCGGTCGCGCGGCTGCGGGCGGGTAAGCACCGCGAGGAGAAGGCGTTCGCGGTCATGGCGGCCGGGCTCGAGGCGGCGCGGCGGCTGGTCGTCGTGGATGACGCCGCGGCGGCCGTCCTGGGGTCGAGGCGCCGCCCGATCACGCTGCTGCGCCGCCGGCCCGGGGCTCCCGTGGCGGCCGCCGTCGCACCCGGGAACCGCGACCTCGGCGTGATGCTCCCCTACACCCCGCTGCACCACCTGCTCGCCGCCGAGCTCGGCGAACCCTTCGTCCTGACCAGCGGCAACCTCTCCGACGAGCCGATCGCGACCGACGACGCCGACGCGCTCGCCCGGCTCGGCCCGCTCGTGGACGGCTTCCTCACCCACGACCGCCCGATCCACGTCCGCACCGAGGACTCCGTCGTGCGCCTGCACCGCGGTGCCGAACTCCCGGTCCGCCGCGCGCGGGGGTACGCGCCGGAACCGGTGCCGCTCGGCTTCCCGGTGGAGCGGCCGGTCCTCGGGCTCGGCGCCGAGGTGAAGAGCACCGTCTGCCTCGCCCGGGGCCGTCGCGCGTTCCTCTCGCCGCACCTCGGCGACCTCACCAACCCCGAGGCGCTGCGCTCGTTCCGGCACATGACGGGTCACCTCGCGCGGCTCTTCGCCGTCGAGCCCGCCGTCCTCGCGCACGACCTGCACCCCGAGTACCTCTCGACGAAGGCGGCTCTGGGGTGGGCGGAGGAGCGTGACGACGTCGAGCTGGTCGGCGTGCAGCACCACCACGCGCACGTCGCGTCGTGCCTGGCCGAGCACGGCCGGACTCCCGATGACGGGCCGGTGCTCGGCGTCGCGTTCGACGGCACCGGGCTCGGCACCGACGGCACGATCTGGGGCGGGGAGCTGTTGCTGGCCGATCTCGCGGGGTTCGAGCGGATCGGGCACCTGGCGCCCGTGCCTCTCCCCGGCGGCGCGGCGGCGGTGCGGGAACCGTGGCGGATGGTCGTCGCGTACCTGCCGGATATCCCGGATCTGGCCGTGCGGGAGCGGCACGCTCGGCGGTGGGACGCGGTGGCATCGCTGGTGCGGAGTGGGACCGGGTCGCCGGCCACGTCCAGCGTCGGGCGGCTCTTCGACGCCGTGGCCGCGCTGCTCGGCGTCCGCGACACGGTCACCTACGAGGGCCAGGCGGCGATCGAGCTGGAGCAGCGGGTGGACGTCGCGGAACGCGGTGCGTACCCGGTGGAGGTGTCGGGCGGAGTGCTGTCCGGCGCCGACCTGGTGCGGGCCGCCGCCGAGGACCTGCACGCGGGGGTCGACATCGGTCGGATCGCCGCGCGGTTCCACCGCGGGCTCGCGGACGCGACGGTGCGGGCGGTGGTCGCCGCCGCCGGCGAGCACGGGGTCCGGACGGCCGCGCTCTCCGGCGGGGTGTTCGTCAACGAGGTGCTCCTCGAGCGGGTCCGCGCCGGGCTCGAGGCGGCCGGGATGGAGGTGCTCGTGCCGAGCCGGGTGCCGTGCAACGACGGCGGGATCAGCCTGGGCCAGGTGGCGGTGGCCGCCGCTCGTGACGTCGCGGGGTCGTCATGAGCGCGCCCGGGATCGCCGCCACGGACGTCGTCGCCGCCTTCGACCGCCGCCGCGCGGCCACGGCGATGCTCGCCGAGGACGCCGACGCGGTCGCGGCCGCCTGCCGGGCGATGGCGGGGCGGTTCCATGCGGGCGGCCGGCTCCTGACGTTCGGCAACGGTGCGGCCGCGGCCGACGCCGCCCACCTCGCCGTCGAGTTCGTGCACCCGGTGATCGTCGGGAAGCGCGCGCTGCCCGCGGTGTCCCTGGTGAACGACCCGGCGACGCTGACCGCCGCGCTCGCCGCGGGCGGACCGGGCGAGACGTTCGCCGCGCCGCTGCGGTCGCTGGCCCGGCCGGGCGACATCGCGCTCGGCCTCTCGCCCGACGGCGGGTGCGCGAACGTGGCGCACGCGCTCGGCGTCGCCCATGCGCGGGGCCTGCTCACGGTCGCGCTGACCGGGGGCGACGGCGGCCTGCTGGCCGCGACACCCGACGTGGACCACCTCCTCGTCGTGCACACCTCGGATCGCGCGGTGGTGAAGGAGGTCCACGTGACGATCTACCACGTCCTCTGGGAGCTGGTGCACGTGTTCCTGGAGAACCCGGAGTCGCTGCCGGGGAGCGCGGCATGAGCGGGGGACTCGAGTCGCTCTACCCGTTCCTCTACTCCTCGCCCGGCGATCCGTCGGCCGCCGACCGGGTGCTCACCGAGGTCGCGTCGTCGACGCGGGCGAAGGTCGCCGAGATCGACCGGTTGCGGCTGCGGGTGGCGGGCGAACAGGCCGAGGAGATCGCTGCCTGCGCGCGGGCGATGACGGCGGCGTTCGCGGCGGGCGGGCGCCTGTTCTCGTTCGGCAACGGCGGGAGCAGCACCGACGCGCAGGCGGTCGCGGCGTGGTTCATGACCCCGGACCGGTCCGGCACCGGACTACCCGCCGTCGCCCTGACCGCGGACGTCGCCGTGCTGACGGCGCTGTCCAACGACGTGTCGTTCGAGGTCGTGTTCGCGCGGCAGCTCGCTGCCTCCGGCCGACCCGGGGACATCGCGTTCGGGCTGTCGACCAGCGGCGGATCGGCGAACGTGCTGGCCGGCCTGGCGGCGGCCCGGCGGATCGGGATGATCACCGTCGGGCTGGCCGGCGGCGACGGCGGGCGGATGGCCGAGCCGGGCACGGTCGACCACCTGTTCGTGATGCCGTCGTCGTCGGTGCACCGCATCCAGGAGGCGCAGACGACCGTGTACCAGGTGCTCGGCGAGCTGGTCCGGGACGCGCTGCGGGCGTCATGAGCGACGACGTGTTCGAGTCGGTGGCCGCGGCGGCGATGGGTGTTCCCGGGGTGACGCGCCGGATGATGTTCGGCCGCGACACCCTCCTCGCCGACGGGCACCCGTTCGTGTTCCGGAACGGGGACCGGGTGGCGGTGAAGCTGCCGGACGCCGCCGAGCTGGTGGCCGCCGGCGAGGGCACGGTCACGCGGATGGGGAAACGCGTGATGCAGCAATGGATCTCGATTCCGCTGGTCATCTCGTCGCGGTTGACGGAACAGGTGGAGATCGCACGTCGCTTCGTGAGCGAATGATTTTCTCTTCTACTCAGTGCTTCTCGTCCCGACCATTCGAGTGACGCCGCTGATGTCGATCAGACATCGTGGGACTCTGGGTAATCGAAATCGCCCGAGGAGGCGCCACACGATCCCGTGAGGAGCAATCATGTACGCAGTTCTCGTCACCGTACGAATCGATCAGAGCCGCTCCCAGGAGGCCATGGACGACCTCGCCACGATGGTCGTTCCCACTACCAAGGCCACCCCCGGATTCATCCGCGGAACGTGGTTCTCCGGCGAGGGGACCGGCCACGCGATGGTCCTCTTCGACACCCGGGAGCACGCCGACCAGATGGCCGCGAGGCATGCGACGCCGCCCGACGGGCCCGTCCAGATCGAAAGCATCCGAACCTACGAAGTGCGGGCGGAGGCCTGAGATCATGACGATCCGGGACGACATCGAGAAGGGCACCGCCCTCTACAACAAGGGCGACGTCGACGGTTTCTGCTCGTACTACGGGCCCGAGACCGTGCTGACCACGCCGGACGGCCGCTTCGAAGGGCTCCAGAACATCCGGCCGTACGTGCAGTCCCTGTACGACGCCTTCCCCTCCGGCGGGGTGTCGGTCGGGCGGTACCGCGAGAACGGCGACCTGTACTTCGGGGAGTTCACCGTGCAGGGCGTCAACACCGGGCCCCTGGCCATGCCCGACGGCAGTCAACTGCCCGCGACGCACCGGTCCGTCGAGGTCGCCGCCGTCGAGGTCGCCCGCGCGGAGAACGGCAGGATCGTGGAGCACCGGATGGTCTGGGACAACATGGCCTTCCTCAGCCAGCTCGGTCTGGTGCCGGAGTCCTGAGGATCACTGAGATGGACCAGTCGGCGATCTGTCCGATATGGGCGTGAGTGTCAGACCCTCGACCTAGTGTTCGAGTCATGACAGCGATCGTGTCCGGCGCGCTCGGGCCGGGCGACCCGCCCGACCTGGCCGCCGACCCGGACTCCCTTCCGGGCGAGGCGGCGCACGCCGGCATGATCGCGTCCTTCCGGGCCGACAACCATGCCGACTGGCAGCGCCACCGCTGGCTGCTCTCGGCCTGCCGATCGCGGACGGGCACGCTGGAGCGGCGGGCCGATCCGCGCGCCGCGCAGGCCGCCGCGGCGGCGTTCGGGTGGTCGAGCGCGATGGCCGCGGCGCGGTACGACCTCGCCCACCAGATCCTCGAACGCCTGCCGATGATCGGCGAGGCCATGTGCGAGGGATGGCTCGAGGAGAGCAAGGCCTCGGTCCTCGTCTCCACGGTGCGGGACCTCGACGATGCCCAGGCCCGGCTGGTCGTGGCCCGGGTGCTGGGACGAGCGGCCGAGCTGCCCCACCGCGCCCTCGCGACGCTCACCGAGAAGACCGCCGCCGATGTCGACCCCGCCTGGGACGAGGCCCGCCGGGCCGCCGCCGAAGCCCGCGCTCGGGTCCTCGCCCGCATCGGCCCGTCCGGCGCCGCCGAGCTCTCCGGGCTCGATCTCCCGGTCGATCCGGCTCTCGAGGCGCACGGCCACGTGGTCGCGGTGGCCGACGCCGTGCGGGTCGCAGCCGCGGCGCGGGGTCGGGACCTGGCGCAGGGCCTGGTGCAGTCGCACGTGTTCGTGCGGCTGCTGCAGCACGATCTGCTCGGCGCCGACGACGCCACTGTCGTCGAGACCCTGACCGACGAGCTCGCGCCCTGGCCGCCCGACGATCAACCTGATGACGGCCCGAGCGGTCCGGGCCCCGATGACGGGCCGGATGACGATGACGGGCCGGATGACGGGCTCCATGACGACGGACCGAGCCCAGCCGGTTCGGACGACCACAGCCCGGACAGCGGCCACGGCCCGGCCCCCGACGACGAACCGAATGACGACGCCGGCCCTGCCGGGGTCGCCCCGAGCTGCGGCGGGGCCGGGAGCTACGTCGGCCCCGACGGACTCGGCGACGAGGTGCCGGACGACGAGGCCGCCCCGGACGGCGGCGAGAACTCAGGCACTGAGCCGTTGGCCTTCCGAGCGGGAGTCGCGGTTCGTCTGGGGCTCACCACGTTGCTCGGCCGCGACCGGCGTTCGGGTGAGATCCCCGGCTGGGGCGCGGTCGGCACCCGCACCGCCCGCCAGATCGCCCGGCATCGCCAGGACGCGATGTGGCGGGTGATCCTCTACGACCCCGACGGCACCTTCGACCAGGTCCTCGCCATCCGAAGACCTGATCACCAGGCCAACGGCGGGCTGCATCGGCGACAGGTCGTGGAGCTGATCGCCACCGCGGCGACGATCGACGCGCTCGATCCCGCCGACCACGTCGGGCTCGAGGCCGACCTCGTGCGCCGGGCCCGTACCGCCCTCGCCGCGGCCCGCGCCCGGCCGCCCGAGGACCACCCGGCCCACACCCTCGCCGACGCGCGCCGCCGACACCCGGGAGCTGCCCTGGACCGTCACGTCCGCGCCCGGGACCGCTGCTGCCGGTTCCCCGGCTGCTCCCGCCCCGCGATCGGCGCCGACCTCGACCACACCCTCGACTGGCTGTACGGAGGAATCACCGTCGGGCCGAACCTCGGCGCGCCGTGCCGCTTCCACCACCGGCTCAAGCACGACCCCGGCCTGGGCTGGAGCGTGACCCAACCGGCCCCGGGCCGGTTCGAGTGGATCAGCCCGCAGGGCGCGCGACATACCGTCGAGCCCCGACCGAGGAGCCGCTCGTGGATCCGCACCCGCGGGACGGCGGTGGGTTCAGCCTGCCCGCCGCAGCCCTCGTCCCGTTCCAGCGCGCCACCGAGCCCCGGCCCTGGTCCCGCGACGCAACCGCGCCGGCTTCCTCACCGACGCGGCCCGGAGGACCGCCGACGACATCGCCCGCCGGATCCGGGAGCAGGCGAGCGAGCCACCGAGCCGCTACGACGCCGACCCGGACTTCTAGCCCATGCTCGGTCCCATGACGACCACCATCGCGATCACCGGCGCCACCGACGGGCTCGGCCGCGCCCTGGCGCTGCGACTCGCCGCCGACCACGACGTCCGGCTCGTCCTGCACGGACGGGATGCGGACAAGCTCGAGCAGGTCGCCGCCGAGGTGACGAGCACCGCCGGCGCCACGCCACCGGTCACCGTCACCGCCGACCTGGCCGACCTCGCCCAGGTCGCCGGACTGGCCGACACGATCACCGAGCGGGTCGACACCCTCGACGTCCTGGTCAACAACGCCGGCATCGGCTCCGGCGAGCCCGACGGCCGCGAGCGCCGCACCAGCCGCGACGGCATCGAGCTGCGGTTCGCGGTGAACTACCTGGCCACCTTCGTGCTCACCGAGAACCTGCTCGGCCTGCTGCGCCGCTCGACGACCCCGGAGCGGGCGGCGCGCGTCGTCCACGTCGCCTCGCTCGGCCAGCACCCGCTCGACCTCGACGACCTCCAACTCGAGCACCACTACTCCGGCACCCGCGCCTACGCCCAGAGCAAGCTCGCGCAGATCATGCACTGCTTCGACCTCGGGGAACGGTTCGGCGCCGACGAGCTCACGGCCACCGCGCTGCACCCGGGCACGTACATGCCGACCAAGATTGTCGTCAACGAGATCGGGCGCACCGTCGACTCCCTCGAGTCCGGGGTCGAGGCCACCCGCCGCCTCGCGGTCGACCCGGCGCTGGAGGGCACCACCGGCCAGTTCTTCGACCGGCTCCGGCCCGCCCCGGTAGACGATCAGGCCTACGACGCCGAGGTCCGCCGAACCCTCCGCGCTCGCAGCCTGGAGCTGGCGGGGCCCGCGCTGCACGCCTAACAGATCCGGGGCAGCGGATCCCCCACGAGCAGGTCGACGATGCGCGTCCCCCCGAAGGCCGTCCGGAGCAGGACGAGCCCGGGTGGATCATCGGCCACCCGCCCGATGACGGCGGCCCCGGCGCCCGACGGAACCCTTGTCATTGCCGCCAGCACCGCATCGGCCCGGTCCGGCGCGACGACCGCCACCAGCCGCCCCTCGCACGCCACGTACAGCGGGTCGATGCCCAGCAGTTCGGCCGCGCCCATCACCTCCGCGCGCACCGGAACCGCCGCCTCGTCCACGACGACGGCGGCCCCCGACGCGCCGGCGATCTCGTTGAGGATCGTCGCCACCCCGCCGCGCGTGGCATCGCGCATCACCCGGACCCCGTCACCGCCGACATCGAGGATCTCCGCGCACAGCGAGTGGAGCGGCGCGGTGTCGGAGACGAGGTCGGACTCCACGTCGAGGTCGCCGCGGGCGAGCATCACGGTCACGCCGTGGTCGCCGATCGGGCCGGAGACGATCACGACGTCGCCGGGCCGGGCGGCACCCGCGTCGAGGACGACGGTCCGGTCGAGCAGGCCGACACCCGCCGTCGTGATGAAGCAGCCGTCGGCCTTGCCGCGCTGGACGACCTTGGTGTCGCCCGTGACGATCTGCACCCCCGCCGCCGCGGCGGCCGCGGCCATCGTGTCGACGATGCGGCGCAGGTCAGCGACCGGGAAGCCCTCCTCCAGCACGAACCCGGCCGAGAGGTGCTGCGGGCGGGCACCGGAGACGGCGAGATCGTTGACCGTGCCGTTGACGGCCAGATCGCCGATGTTGCCGCCGGGGAAGAACAGCGGCGACACGACGTAGGAGTCGGTGGTGAACGCGAGCCGGGCGTCCCCGACCCCGACGACGGCCGCGTCGCCGAGCCGCTCCAGCTCCGGGTTGCGGAACGCGTCGACGAAGACCGCGTCGATCAGCGTGCCGCTCGCCTTGCCGCCCGCACCGTGCGCCAGGGTGATCCGCTCCTCGCGGACCCGCGGACGACGTCGTCGGGCCCGCTCGATGCGCTCGAGGACCTGCTCCTCGGTGCGCAGGTGCTCGGCGCCGGCATGGGCGGCGACGGCGTCCTCGGCCCAGGAGGCCCGCCCGACATCCGTCATCGCCGCACCACCGGGTCCGCGAGCAACGTCGCCTCACGCACCCGCGACCGGCTGAACCGCCCGAAGTTGTAGTACGCCGCGCAGGCCCCCTCGGACGACACCATGCAGGTGCCGATCGGGGTCTCCGGCGTGCACGCGGTGCCGAAGACCTTGCACTCCCAGGGCTCGAGCACGCCCTTGAGCACCTCTCCGCACTGGCACGCCTTCGGGTCGGCCACCCGCACCCCGGGCACGTCGTAGATCCGTTCCGCGTCGAAGGCCGCGAACTCGGGGCGCAGCGCCATCGCCGAGTGCGAGATGAACCCGAGCCCCCGCCACTCGAACCACGGCCGCAGCTCCATCACCCGGCCGATCACCTCGAGGGCGCGGCGGTTGCCGTTCCAGGGCACGACGCGGCTGTACTGGTTCTCCACCTCGCAGCGACCCTCGGCGAGCTGGCGCATCAGCCAGTGCACCGACTGGAGGATGTCCAGCGGCTCGAACCCAGCCGTGACCAGCGGTTTCCGGTGATCCCGGGCGATGAACTCGTACGGCCGGCACCCGATCACGGTGGACACGTGACCCGGTCCGAGGAACCCGTCCAGGCGCAGATCGGGCGAGTCCAGGATCGCCTTGATCGCCGGGATGATCGTGACGTGGTTGGCGAACACCGCGAAGTTCTCGAGCCCCTCGGCCTGTGCCCGCAGCACCGTCATCGCGGTCGACGGGGCGGTGGTCTCGAAGCCGATCGCCATGAACACGACCCGCTTGTCGGGGTTCGTCCTCGCGATCTTCAGCGCGTCGAGCGGCGAGTACACCATCCGGATGTCCGCGCCGGCCGCCTTCGCGTCGAAGAACGAGCCGTTGCCGCCGGGCACCCGCATCATGTCGCCGAACGCCGTCATGATCACGTCGTCGTGCTCGGCGATCGCGATGGCGTCGTCCACCCGACCCATCGGCAGCACGCACACCGGACAGCCCGGGCCGTGCACCAGGCGGACGTTCTCGGGCAGGTGGTCCTCGAGCCCGTGCTTGTAGATCGTGTGCGTGTGCCCGCCGCACACCTCCATGAACGCGTAGCGCCGCCCCGGCTCGCACAGCCCGGCGATCTCCCGCGCCAGGTGCCGCGCGGTCTCGGGGTCGCGGAACTCGTCGACGAAGCGCATGCCCGTCACCCCACGTCCGTCGTCGCGAAGTCCTGCAATTCCTGGTCGTAGGCCGGGCCGAGCTCGTGGAGCACCCGCAGCGCGGCGGCCGCCTCCTGTTCGTCGATCTTCGCGAGAGCGAAGCCGACGTGGATGAGGATCCAGTCGCCGACGACGAGCTCCTCCTCGTCACGGAGCAGCCCGATGTTGACCTTCCGACGGACGCCGCTAACGGTCACCAGCGCGAGGTCGGTCTCGTCGTCGGGCAGTTCGACGAGCTCACCAGGGATACCGAGGCACATCTAGCCCACCTCCTGGGCGGTCCGGGTTCCGGAGATCGTGATCGACTCGAGGACGAGGTCGTCGCCGGCGAGCAGCTCGAGGTCGTGGCCGTCGCACCCGACGCAGGTGACGATCAGCTCGTCGCCCGTCGTCGTCGACGAGCACCCGCGGCAGCGCACCTCGACGGCGACCTCGACCACATCGACCGTCGCCCCGTCCGCGATCCCACCCTCGGCGATCATCGCGAACGCGCCGTCGAAGACCTCGCGGTCGAGGCGCTGCAGCGCGCCCACGTGCAGCCGAACGGCACTGACGGCCCGGCCGTCGGCCCTTGCCTCGACGGCGTCGAGCACCGCGGCCGCCACCCCGAACTCGTGCATCGGCTACATCGCCCGGATGCGCAGGTAGCGGCGGATGTCCTCGCGCGAGTCGTAGGCCACCCAGCCCACTCCGACGAGCGCCGCCAGCGCCAACAGCTTGATCATTGCGGAACCCCTTCCTTCTTCCTGGCTGCGAAGTCCTGCCCGGCGAGCAACCGGTCGAGCACCCGCCCGACCGCGGCGACCGCCTCGTCGACGGCCGCGTGCACCGGCGGGCTGAGCCCCATCCCCGGCCCCAGCTCCGCCGGCTCGCACCCGAGGACCAGCACCCGCCCGACGACGTCGCGGGCTCCCGTCCCGGCACTTGTGTCGCGCGCTAGCCCGTCCAGCAGCGCGAGGACGGCGTCCGGGGACATGCCGTGGGGGTCGAGATCGGAACCGCCCACGCCGCCCAGGTCGTGCTCGAGCAGGTACAGCGCACCCGGGGCCGAGTCCCGGTGGGTGGTGTCGACGATCAGCAGCACGTCGTAGCCGTCGAGCAGGCGGTAGGCCAGGTGCAGGCCGCGGATGCCGACGTCGACGACCTCGACGCCGGCGGGCACGTCGTCCGGCCGGGCGAGCAACCGCGCGGCGACCTCGGAGCCGAACCCGTCGTCGGAACACAGCACGTTGCCGACGCCCGCCACCAGGATCCTCATGGCGCCACCGCCAGCTCGTCGGGCGCGAAGTACCGGAACCGGCCGTGGGCGGTCTGCAGGTCGGCCGGGTCGTCGTCCAGCGCGACGGCGACGTGCACCAGGCCGTCGACGTCGTGCAGCACCGCCTGGACGACCCCGGTCCGCCCGCGCAGGAAGAGGTCCTGGGCGTCGCCGCCGGAGCGGGGCCACAGCACGACGGCGCTGCCCGCGCGGACCGCCACGTCCCCGACGAGCACCGCGTCCGACGACGGGTCGACGGCGGCGTCGGCGCCCGGGTCCCACCAGGGCTGGTCCGTGGTCAGGGTCGGGATCTCGTCCGGGGCCCGACCGTCCGGCCGGATCACCCCGTGCAGCCGCTCGACCATCGCGGGGCCCATCGCCTCGACCGCGTCGAGGAGGTCCGCGGCGCGGGGGTCGGTGGCCCGGGCCTCGCGCTTCTCGGCGTCGGTCAGGGCGGCCGTGCGCAGGGTGAGGATCTCGTCGTTCTCGGTGCCGTCGAACAGATCGGTCGGGCTCTCCGGGGCGAGCTGCGGGTGGTCGGCCAGGATGATCGGCGTCGCGAGCAGCAACGACGTGCAGCCCTCCGGCCCGGCCAGCACCGGCCAGCTGTGCTCGTTGACGCAGGCCCCGACGGCGGGCGCGGCCCATTCGGGCGGGTCGGTGGCGGAGATGAAGGCGCCGTCGTCGAGCGCGAGCACCGTGTGGGCGGCGATGAACGCACGGTCGAGGGCCCGGTCGCGGTCGCCGGGTCGGCTCTCGGCGTCGTTCACGACGTCGAGGCGCAGCCGCATCGCGCCGTACGGACCCGGCACCGGCTCGAGGCCGACGATCACCCGGCCGGACAGGGCCTCCGTGACCCGCACGTAGGTCCCGCGCCGGACCCCGCCGGCGTCGCGGATGGGCTCGCGCACCCGGCCCGCCGGGATCCCGACGGCGATGACGGCCGGTGCCTCGCGCAGCTCGTCCAGCCCGACCTCGGCGTCGATCTGACGCGGGACTCCCTCGTCCCAGCGCAGGTGGGGCTCGCCGTCGACGTCCAGCTGCTCGCACGGGGTACCGGTGACGTCGAGGACGGTGCGCCGCTGCCGGTGCAGGAACCGCAGCCGCAGCGCGAGACGCGCTCCGCGCCGGGGCTCGACGAGGCATTCCGTCCGGCTGCGCGCGGGCTCCCCCGCCCCGGACCCGGCCGGGACGAGCACCCCGAACTGCCAGCGCAGCGCGTTCTTCTGCGCCGAGGCCCGGTAGGGGTAGAGCAGGTAGCCCTCGAACAGGATCGCGTCGGCCACCCCGGCGACGTCGTCCAGGTCGGCGGCGATCACGACGGCTCCCCGGCGCGACCGAGCAGCTCGTCGATCGTCTGCTCCCAGCTCGGCAGCGCCCGCGCGGCCCGCCACGCGGTGAGCCGGGCCATCGTGTGCTCGGGCAGCGAGAGCCAGGCGGTGCCCGCGTAGTGGGCGGCCATCATGTCCCGCCACAGCGCGACCGGGAGGCGGTAGGTCGCCTCCTCGTGCCACGGCACGAGCCCGACCTGCACCCCCTGCGTCGACCGGTAGAACACCGTGCCGCTGAACAGCACGAGCAGCGGCACCTCGCCGTCGTCGAGGCCCCGGAAGTAGCGGGTCGAGGCGATCTCGACGTCGGCGGTCAGCGGCACCTCGATGTCGACCGCCGTCTCCTCTGTGAACGCTCCGACCAGCGTCGACACCGTCGCCAGCTGCATGGGCTGACAGGAGCGCGCCCAGTCGGCGGGCTCGCCGAACAGCTCCACGAGCCGGTGCTGCTCGGACTCGGAGTAGCGGCGCTTCCGCGGCTCGATCCGGACCTGCGCCCGGAGCGCGATCGCGTGCACCGTCGTGCCGGTGGTGTCGGCGACCCGGGTGCGCAGCCGCAGCGTGGGGCCCACGGCGTGAGGGTCGTGATCGGCGGACTCCACGGCGAAGTGCAGCGCCGGACCGGGCGCGGAGCGGGGGAACGGCAGCGTCATGGGGCCGGCTCCAGATCTCGGGCCCGCGCGCGCACGTCGTCGAAGAAGCCGTCGATCGCCGCCCAGGCCGCGGACCCGCCGTCGAACCCCTTCCACGTGGTGCGCACGAGTCCGACCAGGCGGTAGCAGGCGTCGATCGGGACGAGGAAGCACTCGGACACGCCGTCCCTGGGCCGCCGCACCAGCAGTGCCTCGACGTCCGGCTCGAGCATCGCCGCGAGCCGGGTGGCGCCCACACCCTCGTCGAAGTGCTCGAGGTCCAGCTCGCTCTCGGTGGCGCCGGCCGGGCTGGGGTAGCAGGCGAGGACACCGTGGCGGGTGGAGTCGACCAGGAAGAAGGCGGTGGAGACGGGGATCTGCAGCGCGTCCCAGGCGGCGTCGGTGAGGGTGAAGTCGGGGTCGCGACGGTGCCGGTCGGGCACCGTCCGGTAGCCGGCGACGAAGCCGCCGTCGACGCCGACCCTTTCCTCGCTGAACAGCAGGGCGCAGGGCCGGCACGCGCAGCGCAGCGAGCGCTCCCCGGGCCGCACCAGATGGGCGTGCTCGGAGGGGATCTCGGCCGCGCACAGGTCGCAGCGCTCGGGGACCGGTTCGGTCGCCCGGGCCGCCAGGAACCGCCGCAGCCCGGCGACACCCCCCGCCGTCACGACCCCGCCGCGAGCTCGGGTGGCCGCATCCCGATCTGCACGAACGCCGGGCCCGCGGGCTCCGTCGTGAACTCGACGACCGCGATCTCCGGGGCCAGCTCGCCCACCGCGGTGCGGACGACGTCGCGCACCGTCTCGCCGCCGCCGCACCCGCTGCCGAGCCGCACGTGGACGGCGCCGGTGTCGAGCTCGAGCCGCTCGAGCGCGATGCCCGTCCCGTGGCTGCCCAGCCGACGGCGGGCGGTGTCCAGCGCGTGCCCGACGCGCGTCGGCAGGTCCACCGGGTGCAGGTCGTGCAGCGCGAGCAGCGCCGACACGAGCGGGTCGGCGCCGAGCCGGTGAACGAGGTCGTCGCCCCCCGCGACGCGCACCACCGAGACGGCCGCCTCCAGCCCGGCGCCGTAGAACTGCATGAGCACGCGCACGAGCTCCTCACCCGCCCGCGCCGGCCCCTCACCCGCCGCCGCGAGCTCGCCGAGGATCTCCTCGATCGCCCGGGCGAGCTGCTGCGGATCGGGGGCGTCCGAAGCGCGCGTCACGCGCGTCACGGGAGGTTCAGCTGCGTCGGCGAGGTCTCCTTGTGCAGTTGTCTCCCGTTGCCCAGGTACATGTGCACGCCGCAGGGCAGGCACGGGTCGAAGCTGCGGACCGCCCGCATGATGTCGATGCCCTTGAAGTTGTCCGGGCTGTTCTCCTCGAAGATCGGGGTGTTCTGGACCGCGTCCTCGTAGGGGCCGGGCGTGCCGAACTTGTCGCGGACACTGCCGTTCCACGGCGTCGGCGGGTACGGGTGGTAGTTCGCGATCTTCCCGTCGCGGATCACCATGTGGTGCGAGAGCACCCCGCGCACCGCCTCGGTGAACCCGCAGCTCACGGAGTCGTCGGGCACCACGAAGCTCTCCCAGGTCTTCGTGTTCCCGCCGCGTACCTCGGCCATCGCCTTCTCGACGAAGTGCAGCGCGGCGGCCGCCGCGTAGGCCTGGAAGTACGTGCGGGCGCGATCGCGCTCGATGGCGTTGGACAGCGGCGCCCCGCTCTTGTCGGTGGGCGGGGTCCAGGTGAAGTCGCGGGCCGGCCGCAGCGCGGTGCGCGGGAGGTGTATCTCCACGCTGTGCCCGGTGGACTTCACGGTCCCGATGTCCACGAGCCCCGCGAGCGCCGTCGCCCACAGCCGGGCGATCGGGCCGCCGCCGGTGTCCAGCGGCAGGTGGTCCTTCCCGTCGAACCAGCGCGGCGACATCGTCCACGAGTACTTGTCGTCGAAGTCGCGCTTCTGCGGTGCCGGGATCGTGTGCTGGTTCCAGGGGTGGTCCTGCGAGACCGGGTGGCCGAGCGGATCGACGTTGACGAACTTCTCCTGGTCCTCCCAGCCCCGGTAGAACGAACTGCCCAGCAGGATCCGGATGCCGAGGTTGATCTCGACGAGGTCGGTGGTGACGAGCTTCCCGTCGACGACGACGCCCGGGGTGACGAACATCTTCCGTCCCCAGTTGGTCATCGTGCGGTAGTCGAAGTCGCAGTGCTCCGGGTCGTTCAGCGAGCCCCAGCAGCCCAGCAGCACCCGCCGTCGTCCGACCTCCTCGTAGCCGGGCAGCGCCTCGTACATGAAGTCGAAGAGGTCGTCGTGCATCGGCACGACCCGCTTCATGAACTCCACGTAGCGCATCAGCCGGGACAGGTAGTCGGTGAAGAGCTGGATGGTCGCCGTCGTCCCGACCCCGCCCGGGTAGAGCGTCGACGGGTGGACGTGGCGGCCCTCCATCAGGCAGAACATCTCGCGCGTGTAGCGGGAGACCTGCAGCGCCTCGCGGTAGAACTCGCCGGTGAACGGGTTGAGCGCCCGCATGATGTCGCCGACGGTGCGGTAGCCGTGCTCGGCGGCGCCCCTCGCCTCGGTCCGGTTCGCGAGCTCGAGCACCCCGGGATTCGTCTCCGAGATCATCTTCTCGCAGAAGTCCACCCCGACCAGGTTCTCCTGGTAGATGTTGTGGTCGAACATGTACTCGGCGGCCTCGCCGAGGTTGATGATCCATTCCCCGAGGTGCGGCGGACGCACCCCGTAGGCCATGTTCTGGTTGTAGACCGAGCAGGTCGCGTGGTTGTCGCCGCAGATTCCACAGATGCGACTGGTGATGAAGTGCGCGTCCCGCGGGTCCTTGCCCTTCATGAAGATGGAGTAGCCCCGGAAGATCGACGACGTCGAGTGGCATTCCGCGACGCGCTTCGCCCCGAAATCGATCTTCGTGTAGATGCCGAGGCTGCCGACGATCCGGGTGATCGGATCCCAGGCCATCTCGACGAGGTCGGTCTTCTGTCCGGTCGAGGCCTTCGGTGCGGTGGCGGTCATCGGATTCGACCTCTCAGAACGCGACGGGCTGATAACCGGTGTCGAGCTTTCGCCCCTTGTGCCGCCAGCGCGGTTCGGCGTCGACGGTCTTCTTCGTGATGTTGCGCAGCGTCCGGATCACCCCGCCGTAGGCACCGCTCGCGGCGCCGGAGACCCGGCTGCCGGGCGGCGGGTCCATGAAGGGCATGAACTTGTCCGGGAAGCCGGGCATGGTGCAGCCGATGCAGATCCCGCCGACGTTCGGGCAGCCGCCGACGCCGTTGATCCAGCCGCGCTTGGGCACGTTGCACTTCACGACGGGGCCCCAGCAGCCGAGCTTGACGATGCACTCGGGCTGCCCGTACTCGGTCGCGAACTGGCCTTGCTCGTAGTAGCCGCCGCGGTCGCAGCCCTCGTGCACCGTCGAGCCGAACAGCCAGGTCGGCCGCAGCGCTTCGTCGAGCGGGATCATCGGCGCGGCACCGACGGCCTGGTAGAGCAGGTAGAGGATCGTCTCGGAGAGGTTGTCCGGGTGGATCGGACAGCCGGGGACGTTGACGATCGGGATGCCGAGGACCGACTTCCAGTCCCATCCGAGGTAGTCGGCGACGCCCATCGCACCGGTCGGGTTGCCCGCCATCGCGTGGATGCCGCCGTAGGTCGCGCAGGTGCCGACGGCGAGCACGATGGCCGCCTTCGGGGCGAGCCGGTCGATCCACTCGCTGGTGGTCCGGGGCTGGCCGGTCTGCGGGTCGTTGCCGAACCCGGACCAGTAGCCCTCCCGCTTGATCGACTCGTTCGGGACGGAGCCCTCGACGACCAGCACGAACGGCCCGTCGAGCTCGCCGCGCTCCGCCTTGAAGAACCAGTCGATGAAGGTGTCGGCGCCCTTGTCGGGCCCGGACTCGAAGTCGATCAGTGGCCAGTGCACCGCCACGGTGGGTAGTCCGGGGAGCGCGCCGAGGGCGATCTCCTCGATCGAGGGCTGGGTGGCGGCCGTCAGGGCGACCGAGTCGCCGTCGCAGGAAAGTCCGGCGTTCATCCAGAGGATATGGACCGTGGTGTCCTCGGGCGCAGCAGAAGTCGTCACGTGTTCCCCCAGCAGGTTCAACGGGCGCGCCGTCGAGTGGTGGTACCAGCGGAGAATCCCCAGATTCGCACCGCCGTTCGGGGGGCGGTAAGTGGTTGCGACACGTAGAGGCCGGGTGCAGGTGAGGATCCTCGCCCTGCTCGGGGCTGTGATCTTCCCCAGCGGACCGCGGCGTGTGCCACTGCCTCTGCCACACTGGGTGAGCAACGACGTCGGGCCACCGCCCCGGCGTACCCCCGTCCGGGACGCGGTTCGAGAGCCCACCGGACGGCCTTCTCCGGATTCAGGTGACTCCTCATCTCTGACGCTCCCCTGCCGTTCACCGCGCTGGGCATCTCGCCCTCGGTCGCCGAGGTCCTCGCGGGCCACGGCATCACCGAGCCGACGCCGATCCAGTCCGCCGCGGTCCCCGACGCCCTCGCGGGCCGTGACGTGCTCGGCCGCGGACGCACCGGCAGCGGCAAGACCCTCGCGTTCGGGCTGCCGGTCCTGGCGCGCCTGGCCCGCTGCGACGCCCCGACGCGGCCTTCACGCCCGCGCGCGCTGGTGCTGCTCCCGACCCGCGAGCTCGCCGGCCAGGTCCGCGACGCCCTCGCCCCGCTCACCACCGCACTCGGCCTCGAGCAGACCGTCGTCTACGGCGGCGTGGGCCAGCGCCCGCAGGAGCAGGCGCTGCGCCGCGGCGTCGACCTGCTCATCGCCTGCCCCGGCCGGCTCGAGGACCTCATCGGCCAGGGCCTCGTCGACCTCAACCGCGTCGAGGTGACCGTGCTCGACGAGGCCGACCACATGTCCGACCTCGGGTTCCTGCCCGCGGTCCGGCGGCTGCTGCGCCGCACGCCGTCGGGCACCCAGCGCCTGCTCTTCTCGGCCACGCTCGACAGCGAGGTCGACCGGGTGGTCAAGGAGTTCCTGCACGAGCCGGTCACCCACAGCGTCGACCGCGCGAGCGAGCCGGTGCCGGACATGACCCACCACGTGTTCACCGTGCGCAAGGACGACCGGACCGCCGTCGTCCAGGAGCTCGCGGGCGGCCGCGGGCGCACCATGTTCTTCACCCGTACCAAGCACGCCGCCCGGCGGCTCTCGCGGCAGCTGACCTCGGCGGGCATCCCCGCCGCCGAGCTGCACGGCAACCTCAGCCAGGGCGCCCGGGACCGCAACCTCGGCCTCTTCCGCGACGGCGACGTGCGGGTCCTCGTCGCGACCGACATCGCCGCCCGCGGCATCCACGTCGACGACGTCGCCCTCGTCGTGCACGTCGACCCGCCCGCCGAGCACAAGGCCTACCTGCACCGCTCCGGGCGCACCGCGCGCGCCGGGGCGGCCGGCGACGTCGTCACGCTCGTCCCGCCGGAGCAGCGCGACGAGGTCGCGAAGCTGACCCGCAAGGCCGGCATCAAGCCGCGCTCCGCCGACGTCGGGCCGGGCGCCCACGTGATCACCGACCTGGTCGGCGAGGCCGCCCCGCGGGTGTCGGCCGAGGAGCGGGCGGCGACGACGCAGACCCGTTCGCAGTCGCAGTCGCGGCCCGAGTCCCGGCCGAACCAGGGCTCCGGCTCGGGGTCCGGCAACGGTTCCGGTCGCCCGCGCCGTCGCGGTGGCCGGGGTGGCCGCGCTGGCGGTTCCGGCACCGGTGGTGGCCGGTCCGGGTCGTCGTCGGGCGCGTCGTCCGCGCGAGCGGGGGCGGGCAGCGGTCGCCGATCCCGGTGACCGCTGTCGAATCCTGACCGTCCGCGACGACACTCCCGGAGACCAACCTCCGGGAGGATCCGATGACCGCGGCACCGCATTCCCTCGACCACACCTTCTCGGCCGTCGTGCAGCGCAGCACGGCGCCGGGCGGGTGGACCTACGTCGTCATGCCCGGCTCGGCCGAGTTCTTCGGCACCCGCGGCCGCGTCAGGATCACGGGCTCGGTCGACGGCCGCCCGCTGACGACGTCGTTCATGGCGCTCGGCGACGGCACGCACAAGCTCCCGATCACGGGAGCCGTGCTGCGCGCCCTCGGCAAGACCGCGGGGGACGAGGTCACGGTGCACCTGGCGACGCGGGAGAGCTGAGCGCGTCCACGAGCTCGCCGATGCGCGTCGTGGCGCGGGTGACGTCGGCGGGCGTCGTCGACCAGTTCGAGACCGAGAACCGCAGCGCGGGCCGGTCCTCCCAGACGGTGGTGCCGATCCAGCACGTCCCGTCACGCTGCACCGCGGCGGCGATCCCGGCGACGTCGACGCCGTCCGGGCGGACCAGGACCTGGTTGAGGACGACGTCGTTGAGGATGTCCAGACCCTGGCCGGCGAGCTCGTCGGCGGCCTGCCGGGCCAGGGCGCAGCAGCGTTCGACGAGCTCGGCGACGCCCTCGCGGCCGAGGGCGCGCAACGCGGCGTAGACCGGGACGGCCCGGGCCCGGCGGGAGTTCTCCGGGGTGCGGGTGGCCGGGTCCAGGTCGCCGAGCGGCAGGTAGGCGGCCGAGGTGGTCAGGGCGCCGGTCAGCGCGCCGCGGTCGCGCACGATCGCCATCGCGGCGTCGTAGGGCACGTTGAGCCACTTGTGCGCGTCGACCGCCCAGGAGTCGGCCCGCTCGACGCCCGCGACGAGGGCCCGTCGGGTCGGCGCCGCGGCGGCCCAGAGCCCGAAGGCGCCGTCCACGTGCAGCCAGGCGTGCTCGCGCTGCTCGAGGGCGTCGGCGATCTCATCGAACGGGTCGCTCACGCCGGTGTTGACCTGGCCGGCCTGCGCGCACACCAGGACCGGCCCGGCGATCGCGGCCAGCGCCTCCCGGAACCGGTCGGCCCGCATCCGGCCCTGGTCGTCGACGGCCACCCGCACCGCGCGCGCCGACCCGAACCCGAGCAGCCGCAGCGCCTGGATCATCGTCGCGTGGGCGTGCTCGCCGACCAGCACCGTCGGCACCGGCGCCCCCGCCAGGCCGTCGCGCTCGACGTCCCAGCCCTGCGCGCCGACCAGCGCCCGCCGGGCCGCCGCCACGCAGGCCACCGACGCCATCTGGGCGCCGGTCACGAACCCGACCGCCGCGTCGTCCGGCAGCCCCAGCAGGTCGAGGACCCACCGCCCGGCGATCTCCTCGACGACCGCGGCGGCCGGGGACATGACGAAGGTGGCGGCGTCCTGGTCCGCCGCCGAGACCATCCAGTCCGCGCCGAGCGCGACGGGGAGCGCGCCGCCGGTGACGAACCCGAAGTAGCGCGGCCCGCCGCTGGCCACCAGCCCCGGCTCGAGGGCCGCCCCGAGCTCGTCGAGCACCTGCCCCGCGGGCACACCCGTGGTCGGCAGCCGGTCGTCGATCCCGGCGCGCATCGCGGCCGCGTCGATCGGCACGCCGACCGGCCGGTCGGCCACCGACGACAGCCAGTGCCTCGACCACGCACCCGCCCGGTCCAGGGCCTCGTCCCACACGGGGAGGGACCCTACGAGGCCGACCCTCGCGTCTCCGCCGTCGCGATGAGGTTCCGGAGGAAACGGACCGTCGCCGCCCGGCCCTGTGACGTAATCGATCAGGACGCGGGCCGGGGCATCGGCGCCTCCCGGCCGTCACGTGGGGCCCGGACCACCCGGTCGCGGCCCTGTGCGCTGCGGCGACGCCGCCCGCCGGAGCCTCCGGCTCGCGGGGCCCCGGGTGCGACCAGGGCGGTCTCGTCCCGGTTACGGTCGCGGCCGCTGGTACCCACCGTGCTCGTGAGGGGTGCCGGCCTCGCCCGAACCGGCCGCGATGTCCTGCCCCGGTTCTCCCCTGGGGGCGTGCCGCACTCGAACCAGGCGGGCAGGACCACACCCGGCCGAGGCCGGACGTGCAGGCGGGCCGGAGGGGGAACCGACGATGAGTGGACGTCACAGCCTGTCCCGCACGACCAGCCCGCGCTCCCGGCTGGCCGTGACCGCCGCCGTGGGGGCCGCGGTGACCGCGCCGCTGGCGCTGGCCGGCGTCGCCCAGGCCGCCCCGGCGGCCGAGAAGACCCAGACCTGGGACCGCATCGCCCAGTGCGAGAGCACCGGCAACTGGCATGCGAAGACCGGCAACGGCTACCAGGGCGGGCTGCAGTTCACCCCGTCGACGTGGAAGGCATACGGCGGCCAGGCCTACGCGCCGAGTGCCGACAAGGCCAGCCGCGAGCAGCAGATCGAGGTGGCCAAGCGGATCCAGGCCGACCAGGGCTGGAAGGCCTGGCCGAACTGCGCGGGAAAGGCCGGCGCCTCCTGATCCACACCTGGAGTACCGCCGACCCGCGGCGAGCTCACCGGCTCGCCCCGGCCCCGAGCAGCTGCGGGCCGGCGCCCCGCGCCTGCCCCGCGCAGGACGAGAAGGGATTGATCCGCTGATGGGTAAGCACCATCGGACCCGCGCCCCCACCGCCGCGGCCTCGCCCGCGGGCGTGGTCGTCGCCGCGGTCGGGCTCGGAGCCCTGGCGGCTCCCGGCGTCGCGGCAGCGGCACCGGCACCGGCGCCCGCCCCCGCGGCTCCCGCGCCCGGCGTCGCCCCGAAGGCACCGGCCCCCGACAAGTCACCGGCTGCCATGAAGTCGCCGTGCGGCCCGGAGATCAAGGGCTGCGTGTCGATCTCGAAGCACACCGCGTGGCTGACCGACGGCCACGGCCACACGGTCGACGGTCCGGTCAACATCTCCACCGGCGGTCCCGGCCAGGAGACCCCCACCGGGCAGTTCACGGTGCAGTGGAAGGACGCGAACTTCCACAGCAGCGAGTACCACGGCGCCCCGATGCCGGAGTCGGTGTTCTTCGACGATCACGGGCGGGCGTTCCACGAGGGCAACCTCGGCCGGGCGTCCGGAGGCTGTGTGCACCTGGGTCACGACGACGCCCGGCGCTTCTTCGACAACCTCCAGCCGAACGACCAGGTCCAGATCAAGAAGTAGGGCCGAGCCGCCCGCGGCGCCCATGGGCACCGCGGGCGGTGGCTCCGCTCAGGACGGCGCCTCTTCCTTGCGATCACGGATCGCGAACCGCATCCCGTCGCCGGGGCGCAGCGAGAAACCGGGCGACATCCCGGGGACGAGGTCCAGCGAGACGACCCAGCCCGTGCGGTAGTGGCGCCCGGGCAGGCTGCGCTGCTCGTAGACGTCGACGCCGTGCACGCTGCCGAGGAAGACGTCCCCGGCCCCGATCCGCAGTTCGCCCACCGGCAGGCAGGTCGGGGTGCCGGCGTCCTCGGCGCCCCCGGGCAGGTGCAGCAGCACGTCGCCGTGCTCGGCCCGCAGCCGGTCGAGCGCCTCCACGGCGGCGTCGGCCGCCTCGATCCGACACTGCGGCTCCCGGTCACCCATGGACGGCCCCGTCTCCTCGATGGTCTCGAGGCGAGTGTGACGCGGGTCGGACGACGACGGTGAGGTGGCGAACCGCCGACATGCGTCGCTTTCCCGCCACGGGATCTCCGGCGGCCCCGGAGACCCGCCGTCGGTCGGCGTCGTGTTGACTACCCCGCGTCAGCGGATCATCGGCGCGTGGTCGGGTGAGCGTGTGCAGACCTACGTCCCGTTCGGGTACCTCACCCACGTCGCCGGGGACGATCGACCTGCCGACGTCTTCCGCCGCACCGTCGACCTCGCCGTCGCCGCCGAGGAACTGGGCTACGAGACCTTCTGGGTCGCCCAGCACCACGCCGGCGCCCTCGACGGCCTGCTCCCGTCTCCGCTGGTGCTGCTGGCGGCGATCGCCGAGCGGACCTCGACGATCCGGCTGGGCACGGCCGTGATCGCCGCGCCGCTGGAGAACCCGGTCCGACTGGCCGAGGACGCCGCCACCCTCGACGCGCTCTCGGGCGGGCGGCTCGAGCTCGGGATCGGCGCGGGCGCGGACGCAGCGGCCGCGACCCGCTTCGGGCGCGACCACGAGCGTCGGCACTCCGACTGCACGGCGGTCGTCGACGAGCTGCTGGGGCTCGCCCAGAGCCCGGAGATCGTGCCGGGCGACCTCGGCTGGCACCGTCGGCTCTGGTGGGCGACCGGCTCGCGGGCCGGGGTCGACGCCGCGGCCGCCCGCGGGATCGGGGTGATGTCCGGCCGACCCGCCGACGTCCCGGGCTCGACGGTGGCCGACGACCTCGCCCACTACTGGGCGCGGACCGTCGAGCCGCGGGTGCTGGTGTCGCGCATCGTCTCCGACGACCGGGACGGCGCCGCCGGGATGATCGACCGGTGGCACCGTGACCCGGCGCGACCCTGGGCGACCGCGCTCATGGTGCAGACCCAGCCGGCGCGCGCGGGCTTCGACCGCCAGCTGCAGGTGATGCGGCGCGTGGCCGACGACCTCCGGGCGACGCGGGCGATGGCCCCCGCCCTCTGACCGGATCACCAGAGGGGGGCCTCTCGACCGCGGTGTTCACCAAGGCCCTGATCCCCGACGCCACGGTCAACCCGCACCTCGGTGCGGGGCGCTACAGCTGAGCCTGCGTCCTACCGACTCCCCCACCGATCCGCGAACCACGGGTCCTCGGCGCCCGGGGCCCCGACGGTGCGGCCGCCTTCGAGCACCAACGCGGTCGGGGTCTCGCGGAGCGCGACGGTCACGGTCGCCGCGTCCGCGCCGGTGCTCCGGACGACGGCCGCCGCAAGCTCACCGAGCAACAGGGTGGTCGTTTCCGACCGCCGGCCCGCGCGGACCCACCCCTGCAGGTACGTGCCCTGCCGCGGCGCTCCGTCGACATAGGCGTTCCCGATACCGGTCGTCCAGAAGATCACGTGGACCAGGGCCGACGGCGCACCGGTGACGGTGGTGTGCACGGCGGTGATCTCCCGAGCGAGCACGTCCTTCTGGGCACGGCTGAGTTCGTGATCGGTGGTCAGTTCGTAGCGAGGCATCCCGGCTCCGAGCGCTACTGGAGGTGTCGGATGGCGTGGGCCTCGACGTACCCGGCCATCCCGGCGTCCCCGCACTCACGACCGATGCCGCTGCACTTGATCCCGCCGAAGGGCATACGCGGATCGAGCGATTCGAAGGAGTGCGTGTTGACGAACGTGCTGCCGGCCTCCACACGTCGTGCCATCGCGAGCCCGCGCTCGGGGTCGGCGCACCAGACCGACGACGCCAGGCCGTGCTCGCTGTCGTTCACCCACGCCAGTGCCTGCTCCTCGTCGTCGTACGCGATGAGCGGGACCAGCGGCCCGAACTGCTCCTCCCGCGAGATCGGAGCGTCGTGGTCGGCGTCGAGCACGACGTGCGGGAGCACGTAGTACCCGTTGTCCCAGCCGGACTCATCGACCTTGCTCCCCCGCTCGATCACTCGGGCCGACGAGGCGGCGGTGCGGCGGAGGAGATCGGTGACCCTCCGGTGCTGGGCCTCGTTGCCCAGCGGTCCGAAGCTAGACGCAGGGTTCAGGCCGTGTCCGACCGCGTACTGGTCGACCCGGTCGCAGAAGGCATCAGCGAACCGCGCATACATCCGTCGCGGGACATAGACCCTCTTCACGGCGAAGCAGACCTGCCCGGAGCGCATGAAGACCCCCGGGACCATGCGATCCACGGTGAGATCCGGATCGGCGTCGTCGAGGACGAGGGCCGGATCGTTGCCGCCGAGCTCCAACGTGAGATCGGTGATCCCCGGCGCAGCCGACTCGATGATCCTCCGACCGGCGGTGGTGCCACCGGTGAAACTGACCTTGCGCACAAGGGGGTGGCGACACAGCGCGTCACCGACGTCGGCGCCTCCGTGTACGACGCCCAGCACTCCCGAGGGCAGATGATCGACCATGCGGGACAGCGCCAGGGTCAATGCGGCCGGCGCGGAGGGCGAGGGTTTGACGACGAGGGTGTTGCCGGTGGCGAGCGCCGGAGCCAGCTTGAGCATCGCGAGGGTGATCGGCATGTTCCAGGGCACGATCGCCACCGCGACGCCACGAGGCACCTTCTCGATGGTGATAGAGCCCCGCTCGTCGTCGTACGCCACCACGCCGAGGACGTCCTCGACGACGCTCAGGGTGTGCCGCAGGACTCCGGTGCCCACCCCGAAGTCCGACTCTGCCTCGTGGAGCAGGCCACCGTGCTCCCGGACCAGCAGCGGGGCGAGCTCCTCACCGCTCGCTCCCAGCGTCTCCGCTGCCGCCGTCAACCTCCGGATCCGTTCCGGGACCGGGGTGTCGCGCCAGCCCGGGAACGCCCGGTGCGCAGCCGTGACGGCGCGCTCGACGTCCTCCGAGCCGCCCGCCGCGACCCGGGCGACGACCTCGTCGAGACGGCCCGGATCGTGCACGTCACGCAGGTCGCGGAAGACCTGGAGCCCATCGATGAGATGACCGACCTCGGGAATCGTCGCGGTCCGAGGTCCGGCGGGGGTAGCTGTTGTGGTCATGGGTCCAGCCCAGCCGCTCACCGCGCCGACCGTTATCCGGGAAACCCGCCACCTCGTGCCGGGAGGTCATGGGTGTCGGCGCGGCCGGCTACCCACGCCGCGATCTGCGTACGGCTCCCGACACCCAACTTGGCGCGGATGTTCTCGGCGTGGCGCTCCGCGGTCCGCTCACTGATCCCCAACCGTCGACCGATCGCCGCGTTGGTCATCCCCTCGGTGATCAGCCGCGCAACCTGGGCTTCGCGCGGGGTGAGACCCGCCGCCCCGGCCTCCGGGAGGACTGTTGCTCGGATCTCCTGCTCGAGATAGGGCTGACGCCGGATCCCGGCAGCGGCGCGCAGCCCGTTCGCCGCCGCGAACCGGGCCGGGGCGGCGGCCGGCTCATGACGGACCGCGACGAGACCGAGGACGTCCAGACAGTCGGCGACGACCCGTCGATCACCGATGCCGTCGAGCAGGACGCGCGCCCTCTCCGCCAGCGCGTGGGCGCTGGAGAGGTCGCCGGCCTGGTAGGCGACCCATCCGCGCAACTGCAGGGTGCGCCCGCGTACCCAGTCACCGCCGTCGGTCGGGAACACGTCGAGCGACTTGTCGAACGCAACGTCGGACTCCGCCGTCCGACCGGAGAGGCCCAGGGCTACGGCCAGCGCGCACAGGGTCCTGCCCCGGACCCGGCCGGACACCGACCCGATGAGTCGTACCGCGTCCTCCGCCAACGGCAACGCGGCAGGCGCGTGCCCGGCCCAGACCGACCCCAACGCCAGCGAGGCGAGCGACCAGCCTGCGGCCACGTCGTCGCCGACCTTCTGACAGAGAGCGACCGCGGCGCGCAGCTGGCGTGCCCCGGCGTCGTGATCGCCCCGGGCGAGGATGAGACGCCCGAGCGCATCCCGGGCGGCCGCCTCCAGTGCGGGCTCGGCGACCGGGGTGTCCAACAGCCGCTCCAGATGCGCACATCCTTCGACCAGATGACCGCGCACATCCCAGAACCAGGCCAGCTCCGTGGCGGTCCGAAGGGCGCGCGGGTCGGCGGTCGGGGCTGCGTCCAACGCCCGTCGGAGGTTGGTGTGCTCGGCCTCGGCGCGATCGAGGCGGAAGGCTTCATCAGTCGTGCCGAACGCCCTCCCGACCTCTGTCGCAACAGTTTCTGCCCAGTCCCGGTAGGCCTCGTCGACCACTCGCCGACGCCCCGACTGCTCGAGGAGGTCGACGGCGGACTCCCGGACCGTGGCGAGCATCGCGTAGCGCATCCCGGTGCCCACCGACACGGCGCGGAGCAACGAATGGTCGACCAGTTCGCCGAGGCCGCGCACGGCGCCACGTCCGGACACCGCTTCGGCCGCTCTTGCGTCGCACCCTCCGGGGAACACCGACAGATCGGCGAAGACCCCTCGGGTGCTGGGATCGAGCAGGTCGAGACTCCAGTCGAGGGCCGCGCCCAACGAGCGATGTCGGGGGACCACTCCGCGGGGAGTACCGAACAGTTCGAGCCGTCCGTCGGCCCTCGCGAGGACGTCGTCGAGGCCGTAGCCGCGCACGTGCGCCGCAGCCAGTTCGAGAGCGAGCGGCAGCCCGTCGAGCGCCACACAGATCTCGGCGACGACCAGGGCGTTCTGCGCGGAGAGCGCGAACGACGGGTCCCGGTCACGCACGCGTTCGACGAACAGCGCCACGGCGGCGATCCGTCCCATCGGATCCGGGTCGAGCGGACCCTCGACGTCGGGAACGGCAAGAGGCTCGACCGGCACGAGCCGCTCACCAGGGATGCGCAGCGGAGTGCGGCTGGTACCGAGCACCCGTGTGCGCCCAGACCGACCGATCAGTGCGCTGACGTCGTCGGCCGCGTCCACCAGGTGCTCGAGGTTGTCCAGGACGAGCAGCGGCGCGCGGTCGTGCAGGTAGTCGCCGACGATCTCGAGCAGGGGACGGGCCCCGCCATCGCCGAGTCCGGCGGCGTCGGCGACTGCCGGGAGCAGCCCTCTCGGGTCGGACACGGTGGCGAGGTCGATGACGAGAGCGTCTGTCTCGGCCATGGCCACGGCGAGCGCGAGCCGGGTCTTGCCGGCGCCTGCAGCCCCGACGAGCGTCAACATTCGGCCGGGCGCGAGCAGATCACGCGCGAGCCGTTGATCGTCGTCACGGCCAACGATCGGGGTGAACGGACCACCCGATGTCATGGCGTTGCGGGGTCGCTCAGCCGGTGCGGTCCTCGCCGGGCGTGCGCTCGGGCGAGCGGCGCAGGGTCGCGATGGCCACCACCAGCAGCGCACCCGCGAGGAAGACCAGGATCGCGCCCACCGGGGTGTCCCAGACGACGAGGACGACGACCGCGAGCGCGGCCGGGATGATGAGGGCCGGGAGCCAGGCGCCGATGCCCGGGATGTCGCCGAACCCGGGCAGGCCCTCCGACGAGCCCTGATCTCCGTTCATGGCGCGCTCCTGCCTCATCCGATGCGACGGGTCGGTCATGCTAACCGGGCGAGGGGGCCGGATCTACGGCGTCGAGCCGGCCCGCTGCCCGGTGCGCAGCGCCCACCAGGCGAAGCCCGCGGCGAGCACGGAGACCACCGCGGCGAGGCCGTAGGCGTGGTTCAGTCCCGGCACGAAGGTCCCGGAGAAGACGATCGTGCCCAGCAGGGCGACGCCGAGGTTGCTCCCGACCTGCCGCGAGGTCGTGGCGATCGCCCCGGCCACCCCGGAGCGGTCGGCCGGCATCGACGAGACCGCGATCGTGTTCACGGGCGTGTTCGTCAGACCCAACCCGATCCCGAGCAGCACGTACCCGGGGATCACGTCCCAGACGGGGCCCGCGGTCGACACCGTCAGCGCCATCCACGCCGTCGCCGCGGCGAGGCACGTCGCACCCGCCGTCGCCGGCACCCGCGGCCCGATCCTCCCGACGATGCGGCCGGCGGTCGGCGAGAGCAGGAACGAGCTGAGGGTGGCGGGCGCGGTCAACAGGCCGGCCTGCAGCGCGGAGAGGCCCCGGACCTCCTGCAGCCACAGCGTGTTGAAGAACAGGAAGCCACCGAGCGTGACGAACGCGGCGATCGCGAGGGCGATCGCGCCGAGCAGCGCGGGCCGACGGAAGTCGTCGAGGTCGAGCAACGGGTGGCTCGAGCGGCGTTCGATCGCCACGAACGAGGCGCCGGCCAGGACCGAGACCCCGATCAGCGACAGCGTCAGCGGCGAGGTCCATCCCCGCTCCGGTGCCGTGATGAGTGCGTAGGTCAGCGGGAAGAGCGCCGCGATGATGGCGGTCTGGCCGAGCAGGTCGAGCCGGGGCGGGGTCGCGGGCCGCGCGCCGTCGGTGACCAGCCGCCAGGAGGCCAGGGCGACGACGACGATCGGCACGTTCACCATGAACACCGACCGCCAGCCGACCGAGTCGACGAGCAGGCCGCCCACCACCGGGCCGAGCCCCATCGCGATCCCGGTGCTCGCCGACCAGATCCCGAGGGCCTGTGCGCGGGCCGGTCCCGAGGGGTAGGCGTGGGCCAGCATGGCGAGCGTCGCGGGGGTCATCAGCGCTCCGCCCAGCGATTGCACCACGCGGAACCCGATCATGGCGCCGAGGTTCGGCGCGAGCCCGCAGGCCAACGACCCGGCGCCGAACAGGATCAGCCCGAGCACCCAGATCCGGCGGTGCCCGAAGCGGTCGCCGAGCGAGGCGCAGACGAAGAGCGAGCCCGCCCGCGCGAGGACGTAGGCGTTCACCGTCCACTGCAGCCCGCTGGTGGCGGCGCCCAGCTCGTGCCCCATCGTCGGGAGCGCGACGTTGAGGATCGTGGTGTCCAGGTTGGCCATGAACACCGTCAGGCAGCCGAGCCCCAGGGTGAGCTGGGCCGCGCCTGCGCGACCCCCGACGGCCGTTCTCATCACCGGAAGCTTAGCTCTGCTCACGATCGTCGTCGGTGCGTCGTGGGTCTCGTGGATCTCAGCTCCCTGATCGTGCGTGGTCGGGCGAGAACGGGGGTTGGCCCCCGTCGGCGGAGGGAGCACCCCATCCCCGTCGTCGGGCGCCCGGCGCAGCCTTGAGCCTCACTCGAACAGCTCGAAGAGAGGCGACCGTCATGACCGCATTCCCCGACCGACCGCGGCAGCGCTCCGAGCGATGTGATCGCTGCGGCGGACTCGGCCGATACCTCGCGAGCTTCCCCCGCGGCGGAGAGCTCGTCTTCTGCAGCACGCACCTCCGGATGCATCGCGAGCGCCTGCTGGTCACCGGTGCGCAGGTGGGCCTGCTCGCCGACCGTCTCGTGGTCGAGGCCGACATGGCGGCGTGAGGGGTTCTCGGCCGACCACCCACGCAGTCATCCGCTCCGGACGATGCCCCGGCGGCGGCGCCGCGCGACGGTGGCCCCGCGCCCCGTCTCGTCGGGGCTGCATCCGCGACGCAGGAGAGACCGTCGATGGCTGACACGACGACCGCCCGACGCAGCCGCCCCTCGGCCGAGCCCGACGCGCGCCCCGACCGCGAGGAGCGGGTCAAGCGCGGCAAGGCCGCCCGGGCGGAGGCACCGCGATCCAGCCACGCCGAGTTCACGACGGGCCCCGACCGGCCCGATCCGCTGGCTCTGCTGGAGCGTCAGGGGCTGACCCGCGCCCCCGAGCTCCTGCCGATCCGCTACGGCCGGATGGCCGCCTCGGCGTTCGCCTTCTTCCGCGGCGCCGCGCTGCCGATGGCCAGCGATCTGGCGAGAACGCCCGGATCCGGGCTGACGGTGCAGGCCTGCGGTGACGCCCACCTGGCCAACTTCGGGATGTTCGCGTCGCCGGAACGCAATCTCGTCTTCGACATCAACGATTTCGACGAGACGCTGCCCGGTCCCTGGGAGTGGGACGTCAAGCGGCTGGCGACGAGCATGGAGATCGCGGCCAGGAACAAGGACTTCTCGTCCAAGGAACGCCGAGCGATCGTCGTCGCGACAGTGGCGGCGTACCGGCGCGCGATGCGTGGTTTCGCCGGCATGGACACGTTGGACGTCTGGTACGCCCGCGCGGACGAGACCACCGTCCCGTCGCTCACCCGCGTCCGCCTCGGCGGGACCGAGCGCAAGAGGTTCGAACGCGCCACCAGGAAGGCGCGCACCAACGACAATCTCGGGGCGCTCGGCCGCTTCGCCGAGATCCGGAAGGGCGTCGCGCGCCTCAACGCGGACCCGCCGCTCATCGTGCCGCTGCGTGACCTGACCGACGGCGCGATCGATCTCGACGCGCTCGAGCAGCAGATACGCCGGATCCTGCTCACCTATCGCGACACGCTCGAGGCCGAGCGCCGGGTGCTGCTGGATCAGTACCGGCTCGTCGACATCGCACGCAAGGTGGTCGGGGTGGGCAGCGTCGGCACCCGCGCGTGGATGCTGCTGCTGCTCGGTGACGACGGCGGGGACCCGCTGTTCCTGCAGGCGAAGGAAGCCGGACCGTCGGTCCTGGAGGAGTTCGTCGGGGCCAGCGAGTTCGGGAACTCGGGTCAGCGGGTCGTGGTCGGGCAACGGCTGATGCAGGCCGCGAGCGACATCTTCCTCGGCTGGGTCCGCGCGGACGGTCTCGACGACTCGGCGCGTGACTTCTACGTGCGCCAACTGCGGGACTGGAAGGCATCCGCGGACATCGACGCGATGATTCCGGAGGGCATGCGGGCCTACGGGGAGGTCTGCGCCTGGGCCCTCGCCCGTGCTCACGCCCGCACCGGCGACCGGATCGCCCTGGCCGCCTATCTCGGGAGCAGCGACGCGTTCGACGTGGCCGTCCGGGACTTCGCCGACGCGTATGCCGATCAGAACGAGCGCGACCACCAGCAGCTGGTGCAGGCGATCGCGTCGGGTCGGATCCCGGCCGAGGCCGGGACGTAGGCGGGCCCCGGACGGGCCGCTAGGGAACAAGGTAGGAGTCGAGGAAGGTGTCGAGTGCGGCGAGCCCGGCCGCGTCGGCGGGTGCGGCGCGGAAGCCGACGTGCCCGTCCGGCCGCACCAGCAGCGCACCCGACGGGGCCTGCGGAGCGCCCGTGCCGTGGACGACGTCGACCAGCCCACGCCAGCGACGGTCCAGGCGCTCGAGCCCCTCGGTGTCCGCGGTGCCGGAGACCAGGAGCTGGTGCGCCGTGCCGTTCAGGGTGGCGCGATTGGGGAAGCGCTCGCCCGGACCCGGCGCAGGGAGCGTGTCCACTCCCGGCCCCAGGTGCTCCCCGACGATCGGGCTGCCGGCGTACGAGACGTCGAGCAGGCAGCGTGCCCGGGTCAGCGCCGCCCGTTGGGCGGGGGTCGCCGGGCTCGGGCGAACGCCGGTGCGAGCCGCCTCCACCGCCGATCGGGCCATCCCGTCGACCTTCTGGGACACGTCGAGCACATGGTGGTCGGCGGCGAGGCGTTCGATCGCGAAGCTCTCCACCAGGGCCGGTCGCGCGTGCCCGCGTGTCGTGAGCGCGAGCTTCCACGCGATGTCCAGGGCGTCGTGCAGAGCGGAGTTCAGGCCCTCACCGCCGAACGGGCTCGACAGGTGCCCGGCATCGCCGAGGAGGAACCGACGGCCCTCGGCCAGGCGTGGGACAACCCGCTGGTGCATGTGGAACGACGTCGCCCAGCCGACGTCCTCCACCTCGACGTCGCCGGTGATGCGCCGACGAATCGCGGGTGCGACGACCGCGGACGGCGTCGCGTGCGCCAGGCGTGCCGACTCGTCGTCGTCGAGGTCGCCGACGAACGTGAGCCAGCGCTCGTCCGGCAGCGGCACGAGCAGCACGAAGCCCTCCGGAGTGGCGACCAGGTTCGAGGCATCGCGCGCCAGGTCGCAGCGCGCGCCGATGTTCGCCGCCAGCACCGTGCCCGGATAGGTGAAGCCCTCCAGGGTCTCGTCCATCGATTCCCGCATGACGCTGTGGGCACCGCCGGCGCCGACGACCCAGGTGGCCTCGACCAAGGTCGAGGTCCCGTCGGCCTGCTCCAGCCGGATCAGCACCCCGTCGTCGCGCTCCTCCATGGACGTGACCGCGACCCCGCGCTCGACCACACCACCGAGCTCGGCGAGCCGCTCGGCCAGGATCTGCTCCGTGCGCCACTGGGGCAGGCTGCACTGGAACGGCCAGGCACAGTCGAGGTCGGCATAGGGCATCTCGCCGACGAGCCCGAGGTCCGCGTCGACGACCCGGGCGCACTTCACGTGCACCGACGCGGCCCGCACCTCGTCGGCCATCCCGGAGCGGGCCAGCAGCTCGAGTGTCCCCGGTTGGATCGAGGTGGCCCGGGTCTCGTGATGCGGTTCCGGGAGGCGTTCCAGAATCCGGGCCGCGACACCGCGGCGCGCCAGCTCGACCGCGGCGTACAGGCCGGACGGTCCCGCGCCGATGATCACCACGTCGGCTCCCCGAGGGTTCGACGATCGCACGTGCCACCCCCGATCCCTGGCCGGCGGGTCGCCCCTCGTGATCCGGACGCCGGCCGATCGACGACCAATTCGAGCAGCCGGCCGTGGCGCAGGACAAGATGTGACCGAAAGGTGCCGAACAGTATTCTGATCGCTACCGTTTGTACGCGCGGTCGAATTCCCGTCCACACTCTGACAATGTCGTGGAATGACCGGCCTGCCGATCTGGCTGAGCGGAATCCTGTTGATCGTGGTGCCTCCCGCCGTGGTCGTCGGGCTCCAGATCGGCATGCGACGACGCTGGCCAGTCCTGCGCGACGGGGAGCAGAACGAGGTCGCCGGATTCATCATCGCCGTGGTCGGAGTGATCTATGCGGTGCTGCTGGCCTTCGTCGTCATCGTCAGCTGGGAGAACTTCAGCCATGCCGAGCAGGTCGTCGGCGACGAGGCCAGCGCCCTGCGCACCATCTACCGCGACAGCGGCGCCTTTCCGCCGCAGGTGCGTGAGGAGCTGCACGACACCGTCCGCCGCTACGCCGCCGCGGTGGTGGAGACGGAGTGGCCGGCGATGGCCCGAGGAGAACCCGGCTCCCCGGAGGTCACCCACATCATCGACGAGACCTCGCAGACCCTGGCGAACCTGCCGGTCGGGACACCCAGCCAGCAGCAGTACCAGGGCATCGAGGCCGACCGGTTCAACGATCTGGTCACCGCTCGCTCGCAGCGCGTGGACTTCGTCGAGCAGGGCGTCCCCTCGGTGCTGTGGATCGCCCTGGTCGTCGGCGCGGTCGTGACCATCGGCTTCACCATGATCTTCGCCCTGAGCAGCACCGTGCTCCACACGCTGATGACGGCGAGCCTGACAGCGTTGATCGGCGTGCTCATGTTCGTCGCGGTCGCGATCGACCACCCCTTCTCGGGCGACGTGGCCGTCGATCCCGCGCCCCTGGAACGCGTCCTGTCCGACTTCGGCCAGCCCCGATAGCCGGCGGCGCGGTGCGGAGAGGGTGGGCCCCGTGGGACTCGAACCCACAACCAGCGGATTAAAAGTCCGATGCTCTGCCCATTGAGCTAGAGGCCCGCTGGCACGGGAGCGTAGCGCCCACGACCAGATGCTCCACTCGGCGCACTCCATGCTCCACTCGGCGCGCGGGCCAGGCCCGGATGGCTGGAGCGGATCCGGACAGGTCGGGCACCGGCATCGACCTGCTCGTTTCTTCGGTCACGCAACGACCATCCCCACGCCGAGCAACCATGGACGAAACGACGCCTCGGGCACCCCCGAATAGGCCAACGGTGCAGGTCAGCGCGCCACGACACGCCGCGTGTGGATCTCGTGAACACACGCCGTGACCGACCCCACGACGACTCACCGTGATGCAGCCGATCGCCATCGGTGACCTGACCGAGACGTATCGTCATCACCGCCTCACACAACGGGGCCACCGCGTCATGATCCATTGGGGAAGGACACGAGTTGGGTCGTCATCAGAAGCACTCCGAACGCCGCCTCGCGCGCGCCGTCCTCATGGGCGGCGCCATCGGTGCCGGTGTGCTCCAGGCCGCGGTGCCCGCGCTCGCTGCGCCGGCCCCCGCTCCCGCCCCGGCCGCTCCCGCTCCGGCGCCCGCGACCGGCCCGGCGGCGAAGGCGCCCTGTGAGGCTGCCGCCAAGGCTTGCGTCTCGATCTCTCAGCAGAAGGCGTGGCTGACCGACGGCAAGGGCAACGTGACCCGGGGTCCGATCACGGTCACCACCGGCGGTCCCGGCAACGAGACCCCGCAGGGGGTCTTCCACGTCATGTGGAAGGACCAGTTCCACCACTCGCGCGAGTACAACCACGCGCCGATGCCCTACTCGGTGTTCTTTGCCCCGGGCGACGCCTTCCACGGCGGCAGCCTGCAGCGCGCCTCCGCGGGCTGCGTGCACCTCGGTGACGACGACTCCAAGGCGTTCTTCGACTACCTGCAGGTGAACGACGAGGTCCAGGTTCTGCCCTGATCCGGCCGGCGGCCCCGAACCGCCGACGACGAACCAGGAATGAGGAGGCCAGACACATGTCGATGGCCCTGGTGATGTCCGAGATGCCTGACGTCTATCAGCGGGTGCTCACCGAGCACGTGCCCGACGGCGGCGGGCGCTGCGGCGCCTGCCGCAACGTCAACGGTGAGACGGCGTCGTGGCCCTGCCAGACCTACCGCATCGCCCAGGAGGCGAAGTGGGTCGGCGAGGGCAACCTTCCGGGCACCGGACCGCACGGCCCGGTGGATCCCCGCGGCGACTCGACGCCGCCGCGCCGGTCCGAGCCCTCGTACTCGCTGGACACGCCGCGCACCGGCGACGTGCCCGACCTCGGGTTCTCCGACCGCCCGGCCTCCGAGCTCCTGCCGCAGCGGGCCGAAGGGGGTCGCCGTCGTCGTCGTGACGATGACGACGACAGCGCCTCGTTCGGCTCGCAGATGGACGCGCCGTACGGCTCGTCGTTCGGGGTCGACGACCGGCCCCGTCACGCCGCTCGCTGAGCAGCTGCCTCCGTCGCGCGACGAAGGTACTCGCCGGCCGCCGGCCTCGTCGGGACGAAGATCCCTCGACGACGTCGGCGGCCTCGGCGTGTGGGTGGCGCCGTCCGCACGTCAGATGTCAGCACCGGACCATCGCTGACTCGGCGGCCGGGCGCGGCGCCCAAGATCTGACCCCGGACATGGAAGACCCCCGGAGCATGCTTCCCTCGGCGGGTGCCGAGGGGCCCAGGTGGACGAGGTCCGAGCGCTCCGGGGGCCTGGTGTCCGTCGGGAATTCACCGGTCGACGTGTCCGTCTCGGGGAGACGGAACCGGCCAATCCACGACCTGACGTCGACTAGCTGACGGACACCTCACGAGTCCTTGCGTTCTTCAACGTCGGACCACCTCCTCTCCCGTGTGCCACCACGCTATGCCGAGATCGCGCACCCCGCAAACGACATGCCGGATCGGGAGAATCCGCAGGTCAGAGACCCATTCGGCTCCGCCGTGTGCGTGCGTTTCCGTGTCTGGACACGGAAACGCACGCACATGCGCGTCAGCGCGAACGCCAGGCCAGGAGGTCGTCGACGGAGCGGGAGTTGACCACCCGGTCGACCGGCACCTCGCACTCCACGGCGCGCTCGCACCCGTAGGGCTGCCAGTCCAGCTGGCCCGGCGCGTGGGCGTCGGTGTCGATCACGAACTCGCATCCAGCCTCGAGCGCCTGGCGCAGCAGATCCCGCGGTGGGTCGAGCCGCTCCGGGCGGGAGTTGATCTCGACGGCGACCCCGTTCTCGAGGCACGCGTCGAACACCGCCTCGGCGTCGAACGTCGACGGCGGACGGGTGCCGCGGCCGCCGGTGACGAGCCGCCCGGTGCAGTGCCCGAGCACGTCGACGAGCGGGTGCGAGACGCCGCAGACCATCCGCGCGGTCATCTCCTGCGACGGGGCCCGCAGCTTCGAGTGGACGCTGGCCACCACCAGGTCCAGCTCTTCGAGGAGGTCGTCCGGGGCGTCGATCGAGCCGTCCTCGAGGATGTCGACCTCGATCCCGCGCAGCAGCCGGAACGGCGCCAGTTCCTCGTTGACCTCGGTGATCACGTCGAACTGCCGGCGCCGGCGGTCCGGGGAGAGCCCGTTCGCCACGGTGAGGTTCTCGGAGTGGTCGGTGAGCACCATCCACGCGTGGCCGAGGTCGCGGGCGGTGCGGGCCATCTCGAGGATGTCGCTGCCGCCGTCGGACCACGTCGAGTGCGTGTGGCAGTCGCCGCGCAGGGCGGCGCGCAGCTCGACGCCCCCCGCCACCGGCTCGGTGTGACGGCTCTCCAGCTCGGCGAGGGTCTCCGAGGTCCGGCCCGACACGACGTCGCTGACGACGGCGGCCGTCTTCCTGCCCACACCCTTGAGGTCGGTGAGCGTGCCCGCGGAGGCGCGGGAGGCCACCTCGTCGGGACCCAGCTCGGCCAGGCGTTCCGCCGCTGTGCGGTATGCCTTCACCCGATAGGACTCCGCGCGCTCGCGTTCGAGGTAGAAGGCGACGGCGCGCAGGGCGGCGATCGGGTCACCGTCGACAGGAATGGCGGTCACGACACCAGGGATACCCCACCCGGAACCGTCGTGGGCGCCGCCACCACGGACAATCGGGATCGAGCATCGAACTACGAGGAGGTCTGCTCGTGCGGGTGACCGGAGTCGGGCACGCGGGGATGCGTTTCGAGACGGCGGGTGGCAGCGTGCTCTGCGACCCGTGGGTGAACCCGACGTTCTTCGCGTCCTGGGTGCCGTTCCCGGACAACACGGCGCTGGCCTGGTCGGAGCTCGGGAAGACCGACTACCTCTACGTCTCCCACCTGCACCGCGACCACTTCGACGCGGACAACCTGCGCGCCCACGTCTCCAAGGACGCGCGCGTGCTGCTCCCGGACTACCCCACCGACGAGCTCGAGCACGAGCTGCGCGACCTGGGCTTCCGGCACTTCGTCCGCACCGAGACCGGGGTGCCGGTCGAGCTGGACGGGCTGCGGTTCATGATCACCTCGCTGAAGGGCCCCGGCGACGGCCCGATCGGCGACTCCGCGCTCTCCCTCGACGACGGCACCGCCCGCGTCGTCAACCAGAACGACGCGCACCCGCTGGACATCCCGAAGCTGCTCGAGTTCGGCGCCTACGACGCGCACTTCACCCAGTTCTCCGGCGCCATCTGGTGGCCGATGGTCTACGACCTGCCGAAGGCCGCCAAGCGCGAGTTCGCCCGCCGCAAGCGCATCGGCCAGGAGGACCGGGCGATGCGCTACATCCGCGAGGTCGGTGCGCCGCACATCTTCCCGACGGCGGGTCCGCCCTGCTTCCTCGACGACGACCTGTTCCGGTGGAACGGCCTGGGCTACGACGGCGTCGAGGGCGAGTCGATCTTCACCGACCAGTGGGAGTTCCTGGGTCGGATGCGCGAGCTCGGCCACTCGGCCGGATCCGACCAGCAGGGCCACCTGCTGCTGCCCGGCACGACCGCCGAGATCGGCCACGGCACCGTCGAGAACCTGGCGCACCCGCTGCCCGACGACGAGGTGGAGCGCATCTTCGTCGACAAGGAGCGCTACCTGCGCGACTTCGCCGAGCGCGCCCGCCCCGCGATCGAGGCGCAGAAGGCGCGCTGGGCGACCCCGCAGCCCGACATCCTGACCCGGCTCAAGGAGTGGATCGAGCCGCTGATGAAGCGCGCCGACCACATGTGCGACGGGATCGGCGGCCCGGTCCGCATGGACCTCACCGGGATGCCGGCCACCGTCCCGGGCGTGGACGCCGACGGCGTGCTCCCGCTGGCGTTCGACTTCTCCGCCCGCGAGATCCGCATCTACGACGGCGAGCAGGCCCGCTACCGCTGGACGGTCCCCGGGACGCTCGTGGCCACCAACGTCGCGACCGGCGAGGTCGACTGGTCGAACTCGCTGTTCCTCTCGGTGCGGTTCGCCGCGAGCCGCGTCGGCCAGTACAACGAGTACCTCTACACGTTCTTCAAGTGTCTGTCCGAGGAGCGGATGGACTACGTCGAGAACTGGTACGACGCCCAGAACGACGACGGCCGCGACATCGAGATCGACGGGTGGAAGGTGCAGGCCCGCTGCCCGCACCTCTCGGCCGACCTGTCGAAGTTCGGCTCCGTCGACGGCGAGGTCCTCACCTGCACGCTGCACAACTGGAAGTTCAACCTCGCGACCGGACGCTGCCTGACGAGCGCCGGCCACGAGATCCGCGCGGAGAAGATCGACGACTAGCGGGTCACGGTGGCCCGCCCGGTGACCCGCAGCAGCAGGTCCACGGCGGGGAGCTCGACGATCTCGGGCCCGTCCCCGAGCGCGAGGTCGGTGTCGGTGGCGACCAGCCTGGTCCCGGCGAGGTCGCTGCCGAAGTAGGCGAGCATGCGGGGTGTCGCGGAGCCCAGCACGTGCCGCACGCGGTCGGCCGGCGGCCGGGGCAGGCCGAGGGACTCGGTGACGTCGAGACCGTGGATGACGTCGTGGCTCAGCGCGCCGGCCTGCCCGCCGCCCGGCGGGCGCCACGGGTGGGCGACGTTGTCGCGCAGGGCGGCGAGGAGCTCGGCGTCCGAGTGCCGCGCGGTGTCGGAGTGGGCGATCGTGTCGGCGAACCGGTTGAAGTCCCCGCGGGCCGCCGCGATCCCCCGCAGCACCCGGAATCCCGAGTGCCGGTAGGGCATCGTCACGTGGGCGACGACCTCCCTCACCCGCCACCCCGCACACAGCGAGGGCGCCGCCCACTGGTCGGGACGCAAGGCGGCGTAGAGGTCGGCGAGCCGCACGCGTTCGGCGGCGGTCTCGCGGGCGAGCGGGTCGGTGGTGTCGAGCTGGCGTGGCACGGCGGTCTCCTGGGGGACGACGACGCTGACCTGAGGGACTACGTCCGCGCCGCCCCGGATTCATCGGTCGCCCGCCGGAAGTCCGGCTCGAGCACCGCGGGGAGGCCGAACTCGCCGAAGCGGTCGGCGGTGCCGAGGAACGTCGTCGTGTGCGCGACCCGGTCCCCGCGGGGCTCGACCAGCACCAGCGCGAAGGGGCGCAGCAGCCCGCGCTCGTCGGGCCGGTACTGACCGAACCCGGGCTGCCCGCTGATCGCGGTCGGTACCAGCCGCGCGCCCTCGCAGCCGCCGAGGCCGATCAGCCCGGCGATCGCCGCACCACCCTCCAGCCACCAGGCGAATGGCGGCATCGACGTGCGGGCGTCCTCGGCGAGCAGGTCGGTCAGGCGGGCCACGTCGTGCGCCTCGAACGCGTCGACGTAGCGCGCGAGCAGGGCCCGCTGGTCGGCGTCGGCAACGCCGAGCGGGTCGCCCGGGGCGGGCCGGTGCCGCTCGAGCGTCTCGCGGGCGCGCTGCAGGGCACTGGTGACCGAGGCCGTCGTCGTGCCCAGCACCTCGGCGGTCTCGGCGGCGGAGAACGCCAGGACGTCGCGCAGGAGCAGCGTGGCGCGCTGGCGGGGCGGGAGGTGCTGCAGCGCGGCGACGAAGGCGAGCCGCACCGTCTCCCGCTGCGCCGTCACCTCCGCCGGGTCCACGGCGGCGACGAGCCGGGCGTCGGGCATCGGCTCCACGAAGCGGTCCGCCGGCAGCGGGAGACCGATCTCCGCCCCGGGTACGGCCGCGGGGCCGAGGTCGACGCAGAGGGCCCGGCGGCGGGCCGCGCGCAGCAGGTCGAGACACACCGTCGTCGCGATGCGGAACACCCACGGGTGGAGCGCCCCGCGGGCGGGGTCGAAGCGCTCCCGGTGGCGGAAGGCCCGAAGGATGGCCTCCTGCACGGCGTCGTCGGTGTCCGCCGCCGACCCGAGCATGCGGTAGCAGTGCGCGGTCAGGGGCACCCGGAGCGCCTCGAGCTCGTCGACGGTCGGCGCGGCCATGCCGGGAGTCCACCCTGTCCGGGGGATCGCGCACAATGGAGGGTCATGGAGCCGTTGCGCATCGGGAAGCACGAGCTGACGACGCCGGTCGTGCTCGCGCCGATGGCGGGCGTCACCAACCCGCCGTTCCGCCGGCTCTGCCGTGAGCAGGGCGCCGGGCTCTACGTCTGCGAGATGATCACGGCGCGGGCCCTGGTGGAACGCCACCCCGGCACCGCCGAGATGATCGCGTTCGACGACGACGAGTCCCCCCGCTCCATGCAGCTCTACGGCGTGGACCCGGCGACGATCGGGCGCGCGGTCGAGCGGATCGTGGACGAGGACCTCGCCGACCACGTGGATCTCAACTTCGGCTGCCCGGTCCCCAAGGTCACCCGCCGCGGCGGCGGCGCCGCGCTGCCGTACAAGCGGCGGCTCTTCGAGCGGATCGTGCGCACCGCGGTCGAGACCGCCGGCCGCGGCGGGCTGCCGCTGACGGTGAAGATGCGGATCGGCATCGACGACGACCACGAGACGTTCCTCGACGCCGGGCGGATCGCCGCCGCCGAGGGCGCGGCCGCCGTCGCCCTGCACGCGCGGACCGCCGCGCAGCGCTACTCCGGCCACGCCGACTGGACCCGCATCGCCGAGCTGCGCGACGCGGTCCCGGCCGAGGTCCCGGTCCTGGGCAACGGCGACATCTTCGCCGCCGACGACGCGCTCGCGATGGTCGAGAAGACCGGGTGCGACGGCGTCGTGGTCGGCCGCGGCTGCCTCGGCCGGCCGTGGCTCTTCGGCGAGCTGGAGGCGGCCTTCGCGGGGCGCCCGGCGCCGACCCCGCCCACCCTCGGCGGCGTCGCCGGCGTGATGCGCCGCCACGTCGAGCTGCTGATCGCCCACCACGGCGAGCGCAAGGGCGTGCGGGACTCCCGCAAGCACATGTCCTGGTACCTGCACGGGTTCGCGGTCGGCTCCGAGCTGCGCCGCGAGCTCGGGATGATCGACGGGCTCGAGAGCCTCGACGCGCTCCTCGCCCGCCTCGATCACGACCAGCCGTTCCCGCCGGAGGCCGACGGCCCGCGCGGCCGGCAGGGTTCGCCGGGTCACGTGACCCTGCCCGAGGGCTGGCTCGACGACCCCGAGGACGCGACGGTGCCCGCGGGCGCCGACGTCATGAACTCCGGCGGCTGATCGCGGTGCGGGGCGGCCGGGGCACAGCCCTCGTCGTCGGGACCCTGCTCGTCGCCGCCGTGACGGCCGGGTGCGGGACGGTCGTCCCCGGGCAGGCCCGCGTCGCCCCGGTGGCCCGCGGCGACCGCGCGCTGATCGACCAGTACATCGCCTCCGCGAACCACGCGGGGGACGCCGGCCCGACCGTCCAGACCGCATTCCTGCGCGCCACCCAGGCGCAGGGAGCGCCCTTCCCGCCCGACCGGTGCTTCGGGAACATGACCCTCCAGACCGATCTGGTCGGCCGCACGTTGCGGCCCGACCCCGGCTGGAAGCCCCCGGAGACCCAGCCGAACACCCCGGCCCCGGCGGGCGCGATCTACGTGGTCGCGGCCGCGGTGTCGGTACGCCAGGGACAGCTGGAGATCCGCGAGGACGTCGGCTCGAAGCACTTCGTCATCCATGACGGACGCGTCACCGGCTACGCTCCGTGCGCCGACTGACGGCTACTTCACACCACGGCCCGTCACGTCCACCGAGCTTGAGCCCCCGGTCGGGCAGCGTTCCGGGGCCGAATGAGCAGCAGCCTGATCCCTCCACGCAGAGTCACATCGACCGGACGGTGGAATTGCCTGGCGGTCGGGGCGGGGGCGTTGCACCGGCGCTGCACTGCGCGACACTGGTAGCAGGACGCGGAGGGAGCGGCGGGTGTTCGTGAGGGCCTCACGGGTCGGCGGTCGGTCGGATTCGGTACCGACCGCGACATCGGTGACCCCTGCGCCCCCGGACTCGCCCGAACTGTCCGAGCTCCCCGTCGACGAGCCCGCTGCCAGCACTTTCGACACCGCGCCGATCGTCGGGATCGACGAGGCGATGCGGATGGACGCTCCCGGGGACGACCCGGGCGCCGACCGCGCGACCCAGGCCAGGGCGCACGAGGCGGCCGCCGAGGTCCTCGCCGACCGGGGCGACTGGCGCCGCGCCTACCAGCACCTGCGGGCCGCGATGGCGCTCGTGCACCTCGGCGAGACGCCCCCGGTGCACGTGCCCGAGCAGTTACGCCGTGAAGTCGACCGTCTCCGGCGCGAGCGGGCCGAGGCGCGCGAGCAGAGCCGCCGGGACAGCCTCACCGCGACCTGGAACCGCCGCTACCTCGACGAGCGCCTGTCGACACTGCGTGACGAGTCCCCGGAGGCGGTCTGCGTCGCCCTCGTGGACGTCGACCACTTCAAGCTCGTCAACGACACCTATGGCCACGCGGTCGGCGACTCGGTGCTGCGCAGCCTCGTGACGCTGATGCGTGACGGGGTGGACGGCCTCGCGCCGGACGGCTTCTGCGCGCGCTACGGGGGCGAGGAGTTCGCGCTCGTCCTGACCGGGGCGAGCCCGGAGAACGCCGTGCAGGCCTGCGAGGCCATCCGCGCCCGCGTCGAGGAGCACGACTGGGCGGCGACGGCGGCCGACCTCCGGGTGACCGTCAGCGTCGGGCTCGGCTGTCTCGGGGCCGAGGCGCCCGGCGAGGGCGGGGTCGAGGCGGGCGGGGTCGGCACGGGCGCCCTGGACCGGGTCGACGAACTGCTCTACGTCGCGAAGCGCACCGGGCGCAACGCGGTGGCGTTCCGGGACCCGGCGGGACGGGTCCGGCTCGCGGGCCCGGCGTCGGGACGCCGCGGAGTCGACGCCGTCGCCCGGGCGGTGTGCGAGCCCGACCGTTCGAGGGTCGGAGACCACTGAACGTCGGTCGAATCTCGGCCGTTCGGCCCACGCCGTCACGATCCGGTGACGAAGGTTGCCTCTCGTGGCGCTGGAGAGTAGGGCCGCCGCCCACGGAACGGTGACCGCCTGAGTACTATCCGTGGACCCCGGCACGGTCGGTTCGCGCCCGGGTTCCTGTCCGCGGGTTCTCCGGGGGTTTCGTGAACGACGACCGTGAGCGTGGCGCCCGATCCGGCGCCCCCCGCGCCCGGTCGACCACGCCCCGGCCCGAGACGCCGGGGCCGCCCTCGGTCCCGACCCGGATCGGCGCCGGGACGCCGTCGGACCCCGTCCGCCGCGGCGCGGTCCCGCCGTCGATGGTGCCGCTCGCCCGCAAGCGGGCGGTGCGCCGGGGTCTGCGCCCCGGGGGCGCGGCCGCGACGACCGAACCGCTGCGCGACGTCGTCGAGACCGCGTCACGCGCTGACGTCGCCCCGCCGGCGGAGCCCGAACCACCCTCTCCGCCCCGAGGGCCGGCACGGTCCGCCCTGGTGCCGCCCCAGCAGCCCGCACGCCCGCTCTCCGGCGCCCGCCCGCCGTGGCCGCCGCGGGACCCGGAGGGCCGCGAGCCCACCGAGCGCATGCTCCCGGCGTCCCGCGCTCCCGCAGACCGCGAACCGACCGAGCGCATGCTGCCCCGCCCCGCGCCGTCGGCCCCCACACCCGCCGTCGCCCCGACCCTCGCGCCCGCCGTCACCCCGACGACCGCCTCCGGCCCCGTCGGCCCGACCCCGGTCCGCGGCGCGGCTCCTCTCGAGCGCCCCGCCACCCGCAGCGTCGCCTCCGGGAAGGACGACGCCGAGTGGGCGGCGACCTCCGCCGTCGCGTCGGGCGTGGGCCGGCGGCTGAGCCGACTGCGCCGACGCTGGACCTGGGGCCACACGAGGCGGCTGCTGGCCACGGCGACCTCGGTCGTCGTCGTGCTGGTGTGCGGGCTGGCCTGGGGCGCGACGTCGTGGTTCGAGACCGCGGTGCGCCAGATCGCCGCCCTCGACCCCACCTCGAGCGCCATCCTCGACCCCGCGGCGCAGGCCGGGGACCAGAACTTCCTCGTGGTCGGCTCGGACACCCGCGTGGGCGCCGTGCCGAGCGAGGACGTCGGCGACGCGAGCGACGTCGCCGGAGCCCGCTCGGACACCGTGATGATCGTCCACGTCCCCGCGGACCGCTCCCGGGTGACGGTGGTGTCCTTCCCCCGCGACCTCGAGATCGACCGGCCCGCCTGCGAGCACTGGGACTCGGTCTCGGGCAACTACACGCCGCAGACGATGGTCGAGACCCCGCAGGTCAAGCTGAACTCGGCGTACCAGGTCGGTGGGCCCCGGTGCACCACCAAGGTCGTCCAGCAGCTCTCCGGTCTCGCGATCAACCACTTCCTCGCCGTCGACTTCTCCGGCTTCAAGGACATGGTCGACGCGGTCGACGGCGTCCCCATCTGCGTCGACAAGCCGATGCGGGACACGATCCTGGGGACGGTGATCCCGCGCGCCGGGACGTCGGTGCTCACCGGCGACCAGGCGCTGAACTTCGTGCGGGCCCGGCACGTGGTCGGCGACCCGACGAGCGACTACGGCCGCATCCACCGCCAGCAGCTCTTCCTCTCGGCCCTGCTGCGCCAGTCCCTCTCGGCGGGCACGCTGCTCGACCTCGGCAAGCTCCAGAACCTGGTGGGCGCCGTGTCCCGGTCGACCTACGGCGAGAACATCGAGGCCGACCAGCTGCTGAGCCTCGGGCAGTCGCTGTCCGGCCTGAGCGCCGGCGACGTCACCTTCACGACGGTGCCGACCACCGGCGTGGCCAACAGCCGCGGCAACGAGGTGCTGCGCGGCGCGGACGACCGGGCGCTGTTCGACGCGGTCATCGACGACCGGCCGCTGCCGGGCCAGCCGGGCGCGGCCCCGCCCGCCGCCCCGGCGCCGACGGTGCCGGCCGACCGGGTCGCGCTGACCCTCGTGGACGACCGCAGCGGCTCCAGTGGCTCCGGGGACACCACGAACGCCGCGTCGTCCACGACCCGGTCCTCGGTCGACGGCACGGACGGTTCGGACGGTTCGGGCGGCTCGGGCGGCGACTCCACGAGTTCGGCGTCGGGCTTCCGCAACGACCGCTCGACCCAGGGCCCGTCGCGGACCTCCGTCGCCGGCGCACTGCGCGGCTACGGGTTCACGGTGACCTCGGGCGGGGCCCCGACGTCGTCCGCGTCCTCGGCCTCGCGCACCGCCATCCGCTTCACCCCCGACCAGGCCGGAGCGGCCGCGACCCTCCAGCGGGCCGTCCCCGGCGCCGTCCTGACGCCCCAGCAGGGCGGCTCGGGCGGCCTGGTCCTCGCGCTGGGCGACGACTTCGACGGCCGCGTGCTCGACCCGGCCGCGCCCCCTCCCGCCGCGCCTGCACCCGCCCTGGTCAACGCGGCCGACAGCGTGTGCAGTTGACCACCGGGAACGCCCTGCCGTTCACCGCTGGTTCACTCGCCGGACGGGTCTGCGCCCCCGCCTCCGCCTAGTCTGCGCGCATGCGCGCGGCCTACCACGAGAAGCTCGAGGGCTTGAACGACGAGCTCGCCCAGATGTCCCAGCTGGCCGGCGAGGCCATGAAGAAGGCGACGACCGCCCTGCTCGAGGGGGATCTCGACCTGGCCGAGGAGGTCATCTCCTCCGACACCGACATCGACGCCCTGCGGACCTCCGCGGAGGAGCAGGCGTTCGGCCTCCTCGCCCTGCAGGCACCGGTGGCGGGCGACCTGCGCTCGGTGATCGCGGCGATCCATTCGGCGGGCGACCTCGAGCGGATGGGCGACCTCGCCCTCCACGTCGCCAAGGCGGCCCGTCGTCGCCACCCCGACCTGGTGCTGCCCGGCGAGGTGGCGCCCTACTTCGCCGAGATGGGGCGCGTCGCGCTCGACCTCGCCCAGGACGCCCGGCAGGTGATCCTCAACCGCGACATCGAGCTCGCCTTCACCATGGAGTCCGACGACGACGCCATGGACGACCTCCACCGGCACCTGTTCACCGTGATGATGAACCGGGACTGGCCCCACGGCGTGGCGCCCGCGGTGGACGTGACCCTGCTCGGCCGGTTCTACGAGCGCTTCGCCGACCACGCGGTCGCCGTCGCGCGGCGCGTGGTCTTCATGGTGACCGGCAAGATGCCCGACCCGCCGCTGGCCTGAGCACCCCGTCCCGAAACCACGAACGGCTCGTTCGTCACCGTTGAAGGTGACGAACGAGCCGTTCGTTCCGTTCGGGGAGGTGCCGCGAGGTCCCGTGAGGTGCCGGGGAGCGCGCGATCAGCCGAAGCGACCGGAGATGTAGTCCTCGGTCTCGCGCTCGGTCGGGTTCGAGAAGATCTTCTCGGTGTCGTCGATCTCCACCAGGTGGCCGGGCTTCCCGGTGGCCTCGAGGTTGAAGAACGCGGTCTGGTCGCTCACCCGCGCGGCCTGCTGCATGTTGTGGGTGACGATGACGATCGTGTACTCCTTCTTGAGGTCCCCGATGAGGTCCTCGATCGCCAGCGTCGAGATCGGGTCCAGCGCGGAGCACGGCTCGTCCATGAGCAGCACGTCGGGCTGCACCGCGATCGCGCGGGCGATGCACAGTCGCTGCTGCTGACCGCCGGAGAGGCCGCCACCGGGCTTGTCGAGGCGGCTCTCCACCTCCTTCCAGAGGTTCGCGCCGCGCAGCGAGGCCTCGCAGACCTCGTCGAGCTTCTTCTTGTCCCGCACGCCCTGCAGCTTCAGGCCGGCGACGACGTTGTCGCGGATCGACATCGTCGGGAACGGATTCGGGCGCTGGAAGACCATTCCGATGGTGCGCCGCACCGCCACCGCGTCGGAACCGCGGGCGTAGATGTCCTCGCCGTCGAGCTGGATCTCCCCCTCGACCCGGGCGCCCGGGATCTCCTCGTGCATGCGGTTCAGCGTCCGCAGCACGGTGGACTTCCCGCAGCCCGACGGGCCGATGAACGACGTGACGGTGCGCGGCGGCACGGAGAGGTTGACGTCCTGCACGGCGTGGAAGTCGCCGTAGTAGATGTCGACGTCCTTGAGGTCGAGACGCTTGGCCACTTCGAGGTCCTTACTTCGAGATCGACGAGAAGCGGGAGATGACGCTCGCGATGATCTGGAAGATCATCACGATGATGATCAGCGTCAGTGCGCCGCCCCAGATCCGGAGCTGGCCGGCCGCCGACGGGTTCGTCGAGAGCTCGGTGTAGATGAGCAGCGGCAACGAGGCCATGTTGCCCTGGAACGGATTGAAGTTGATCGCGCGGGCGTAGCCGACGAGGACGAGGACCGGCGCCGTCTCCCCCATCACGCGGGCGAACGCGAGCATCACGCCCGTGACGGTGCCCGAGAGGGCGGTGGGCAGGACGATGCGCAGGATCGTCTTCCACTTCGGGATGCCGAGCGCGTAGGCCGCCTCGCGCAGCTCGTCGGGCACCAGCTGCAGCATCTCCTGCGTGTTCCGGATGACCACCGGGAGCATCAGCAGGACGAGCGCCAGGCCGACGAGGAAGCCGCTCTGGTCGAAGCCGAGGATCGAGATGAACAACGCGAAGATGAAGAGCGCGGCCACGATCGAGGGCACACCCGAGAGGATGTCGACCATGAAGCTGGTGATCTTCGCGAGCCGCCCCCGGCCGTACTCGACGAGATAGACGGCCGCCAGGATCCCGATCGGTACCGCGAAGATCCCGGCGATCAGCGCCTGGATCAGGGTCCCGGCGATCGCGTGGTAGACGCCGCCGCGGACCTCGTCGGGCGTGACGCCCGACAGCGACTTCGTCCACCAGTCCGCGGAGACGATCGCCGGGATGCCCTTGACGAGCACGCTGACGAGCAGCCACACCAGCGGGATCACCGCGATGAGGAACGCGAGCGTGACCAGCACGGTCGCGGCCTGGTTCTTGATCTTGCGTGAGGCCGAGACGCTGCGGAAGGTCTCGGGGACCGCGGGGCGGTCCGGGGCGTCGAGAGCGGTCGACATCAGCCGTTCACCTTCCCACCCGCAACGACGCGAGCGATCGCGTTGACGACGAAGGTCAGCACGAACAGCACCAGACCCGCCGCGATGTAGGCACCGGTCGGCAGCGGCTGGCTGAACTCCGAGGCCGCCGACGCGATGAGCGAGGCGAACGTGTAGCCGCCGTCGAAGAGGCTGCCGTGCGAGGGGCTCGTCGAGGCCCGGATCACCAGCAGGATCGCGATCGTCTCACCGAGCGCGCGCCCGAGACCGAGCATCGACGCGGCGATGAACCCGCTGCGACCGTAGGGGAGCACCGCCATGCGGATGACCTCCCAGCGCGTCGCGCCGAGGGCCTGGGCGGCCTCGATCTGGAAGCGCGGGGTCTGCCGGAACACCTCTTGGGTCGTGGCGGTGATGATCGGCAGGATCATGATCGCCAGGATGATGCCGGCGGTGAAGATCGTGCCGGTGAGGACCGGGCTGATGTTGCCGGGCGAGAACAGGAAGAACCAGCCCAGATAGGTCTGCAGGAACTGCGCGAACGGCTCGATGACCGGTGCCAGGACGAGGATGCCCCACAGGCCGTAGACGATCGACGGGACCGCGGCCAGCACGCCGATCACGAACGCGAACGGCCGCGCGAGGCGCGACGGGGTGTACTGCGTCAGGAAGAGCGCGATGCCCAGGCCGACCGGCATCGCGATCGCCAGCGCCATCAGCGACGACAGCAGGGTGACGACCAGCAGGTCCCGGATGCCGAACATCAGGTTGTTCGCGTCGCCCGTGTTGAACTGGGCGCTCGTGAAGAAGTTCGCGTGGTTCGCGATCAGCGAGGGCACGGCCTGCACGATCAGGAACACGCCTATCAGGACGACCGCCGCGACGACCACGAGGCCGGCTCCGGAGGTCAGCCAGCGGAACGCGCGTTCGCCGGCACCCCCCGTGCTCGCCGGAGAAGCCTTCGGGGACTGGGGTTCGGACACGGATCCCATGGTGCTCGATCCCGTCGGAGTGTCCCGGGGCTCACGGTCTCCCGAGTCCGCCCGCCGGGTGGTGCGTTCGCTCACGATTCTCCGGACATACCTCGTGGTCGGGGTCGGGACGGGTGAGCCCGGCCGGGACGCGGACGTCCCGGCCGGGCATCACTGCTGACGATCAGGAGATCGCGTTGACCGAGGTCGAGAGGCGCTGCTTGAACGCGTCGGGGATCGGGACGTAACCGCCCTGCGTCAGCGTGCCCTGGGCCTGCGGGGAGAGAGCGGTCTGCAGGAACGCCTTCACCGCCGTCCCGGTCTGCGGGTCGGCGTACTTGGTGCAGACGATCTCGTAGGTGGCCAGCGAGATCGGGTACGCGCCCGGCGTGGTGGTCTTGTAGATGCTCGTCAGGTCGAGCGTCAGGTCGTTGCCCTGGCCGGTGACCTTGACCGCGTCGATCGCCTTGCCGAGGTTGTCGGTCGACAGCGGGACCGGCTGGCCACCACCGGCGTTGATGATGCTCGCGGTGGGGAGCTGGGCCTTCTGCGCGAAGGAGGCCTCGATGTAGGCGATCGAGTTCGGCGTGCTCTTCGTGGCGTCGGTGACCCCCTGGCTGCCCTTGGCGCCCGCCCCGACACCACCGTTGAACGTCTGCGCCGCCGGCTTGCCGTAGGCGTTGTTCGACGCGGCGTTCAGGTAGTTCTGGAAGTTCTGCGTGGTACCGGAGTTGTCGGAGCGGAAGTTCACGACGATCGGCGCCGCGGGCAGGTTCTTGCCCGGGTTCAGGGCGACGATGGCCGGGTCGTTCCAGGTCTTGACGGTGCCGTTGAAGACCTTGGCGAGAGTCGGGCCGTCGAGCGCGAGGTCGGTGACGCCCGCGACGTTGTAGGCGACCGCGATGGGCCCGAACACCATCGGGAGGTTGAGCGGGGTCGAGGCGCACCGCTGCTGCGCCGCCGGGGTCTGCGCCGCGGTCAGCGCGGAGTCCGAACCGGCGAAGTCGGTCTGGCCGCCGGTGAAGTCGTTGACCCCGGCGCCGGAACCGCTCGCCGTGTAGTTCACGGTCTGACCGTTGCAGGTCTGCTCGAACGTGTTGACGAAGCCGGTGATGGCGTTCGCCTGGGCGGTCGAGCCGCTGGCCTTGAGCGCCTGCTTGCCGCCACAGGTGACACCCGCCGCCTGCGGAGCTGAGCCCCCGCCGGAGTTGTTGTCACTGCCGCATGCGCTGAACAGGAGCGCCCCGGCCGCGATCAGACCGATCGCCGCTGCGCGCCGCTGGAACCTCACAGAAACCCTCCGTCTCGTCCTGATCCCAGCGCCCGAATCGTGGCGCTCTGGGCGGATCGGCCGACACGGACTGCATCGACCGCAGCGGAGGTTATGGGCGGCGGATGGACGACCGACGCTGGTCGGGTGAACGGGGGATGAACAGGCCCGGTTGTGCGCCACTGAACGACCGCGAGCCTCGTCACACCAGGTCAGCGCGCTGTCGATGATTCGACGGTCGGTGTTCAGAACGACACTCTGCGGAGTCGACGTGGCCTGGAGGTGTCGTCGGGATGACTGCGGCCTGTCGGAGGATCTCCACTGCAGGTGGGTGACGCCGGGCGTCAGCCCGGGAGACCGAAGGAGACGTCCGTGGCGTCCACCTCGAACCCCAGGCGCCGGTAGGTGGCGACGGCCGGGGCGTTGTCCGCCTCGACGTAGAGGATCACCTCGTCGAGCCCGCGGCCGGCGAGATGATGGAGTCCGGCGAGGGTGAGCACGCCGCCGAGGCCGCGCCCCTGGGCCTCGGGATCGACGCCCACGACGTAGACCTCGCCCACCGGTCCCCCATCGCGCGCGCCGTCGGGGTGGACCTTCGTCCAGTGGAAGCCGAGCAGCCGGCCCGACGCGTCGTCGCGAGCGAGGAGGAAGCCTGCGGCGTCGAACCACGGCTCCTGCTCCCGCCGCCGGACGTCGTCGACGGTCATGGCCCCCTGCTCGGGGTGCCACGCGAAGGCGCGGGCGTTGACGGCGACGACGTCGGGCTCGTCCTGCCCCACCCGCAGCGCGCCGATGGTGATCCCCTCGGCGGCCCGCGGCGGCGGGAGCGGGCCCGTGTCGGCGGGGCGGCGCATCATCCAGAGCTCGCGGTCACGGTGCAGCCCCTGGGACGCGGCCAGCGCGGTGGAGCCCGGCCGCTCGCCGTGCGCCCACACCCGGGCATGGCCGGGCCGGACCGACGGATCGGCCCGGATCTCCCGGGCGAGCGCGGTCGCGACGCCGTGCCGGCGCGCCCCGGGCGCGACCCCGAGCTCGACGACGACGTCGTCCGGCTCGCCCGCGTCGACGTGCGCCCAGGCGACGAGACCGCCGCCGTCGTCGCGCACCACGAGATGGCGCCCGTGGCCGGTCGGCGTCGCGAGGTCGAGCAGCGCGGACTCGGACCACGCGGACACCCCGTCGGCGTGCTTCACGGCGTCGACCAGGCGTTCGATCTCCGCGCGCTCGTCGGCGGTCGGTTCGACCCACTGCGGCACCGGGCTCGTCACGGCCGGCGACGCTACCGCCCGTCCGCGCCCGGCGCCGTCGTGCTCACGCCGCCGTCGTGCTCGTCCTTCCGTCGGTCTCAGGCACCGCCGGCCCACGCGGCGGGGCGCACCACGCGGGCGTCGCCACCGGAGTCCCAGGAGCCGGCGCCCCGCCCGGGCTCCTCGTCCTCGGCGACCTCGTCCTCGAGGCCCAGGCCCGAGGAGCCGGACTCGGAGGACGACGTGCCGAGCACTCCGCGCACCGGCCGGACGAACTTGTAGCCCACGTTGCGGACCGTGCCGATCAGCTGCTCGTGCTCCGCGCCGAGCTTCGCCCGCAGCCGCCGGACGTGGACGTCCACGGTGCGGGTGCCACCGAAGAAGTCGTAGCCCCAGACCTCCTGCAGCAGCTGGGCCCGGGTGAACACCCGGCCGGCGTGCTGCGCGAGGTACTTGAGGAGCTCGAACTCCTTGTAGGTGAGGTCGAGCGGGCGGCCGCGCAGGCGCGCGGTGTAGGTCGCCTCGTCGATGACCAGCTCGCCGAGGACGAGGGCGCCCTCACCGCTGGAGCTGTCCGAGGACCGGCGGGCCCGCAGCAGGCGCAGCCGGGCGTCGATCTCGGCGGGTCCGGCTCCGGGGAGCAGGACCTCGTCGACGCCCCACTCGAGGGAGACGGCGACGAGGCCGCCCTCGGTGAGGACGGCGATCACGGGGACGTCGAGTCCCGTGGAGCCCAGGAGGCGGCAGAGGCTCCGGGCGGCGGCCAGGTCGTGACGGGCATCGACGAGGACGGCATCGTGCGGTCCGGCGTCGAGGAGCGCGGCCACTTCGGGCGCCGCGGTCCGGAGCCCGTGGGGTAGCAGGGTCAACGACGGCAGCACTGACGTCGGTTCGGGGTCGGCGGTGAGCAGCAACAGCTCCACGCGTGTCTCCCTCCACAGTCGTGCCGGTCAGACTAGCCCGGTTCACCGCGCTGTCACCCGGTCGCGCGTTCCACGTCACGTGGCACCCCCCGGTCGGGCGGGCCCGGTCGGGAAACGTGCTCCCGCCCCGGAGCCGTGAGGGGCGCGGCCTACCCTGTCCGGGTGCGGTCGGGCGGGTCCGCACGTCGAGCCGTGAGGGGTGATGGTGATGACGGCGGCCGTCGTCACCCTGGGCGTCATCGTGGTCGTGGGTCTGGCCGTGATCGCGATCGGGCTGCTGCGCCGGCGGGACTCGCCGGCGGCCGTTCCGGACGCCCCGGCGGTGGCCCCGGCGTCGCTGCCCGCCGACCTCACGGCCCACGACGGACGCCTCGTGCTGCTCCAGTTCTCCTCGGCCTTCTCCAGCTCCTGCCGGGACACCCGCAGCGTGCTCGACGACGTGGCCGCGGACCTCCCGGGCCTCGTCCACCGCGACGTGGATCTCGCCACCCGCCCGGAGCTGGTCCGGCTGCTCGGGCTCCACGACACCCCGACGACGCTGCTCGTCGACGGGCACGGGCGGGAACTGCTCCGGGTGAGCGGCGTCCCGCGGCGCGCGGCCCTGGTCAGCGCGATCGAGCCCCACCTCCCGCCCGCCGCAGGAACCCGCGCGTGAGAGATGACCACGGGCGCCCCGTTTCGGTAGCGTGAGCGCCGTGGACGAGGGCCTGACACGGCGGCGCGCGGTCGATCTGTGCCGCGTCGACAGCTGCCTGTGTCCCGGCCGCCGTCGCGCGGTCTGAATCCCGGAGGAGCGCCCGGCTCTTCCGGACGCTCGATCGGCGCCCCCTCCAGGGCCCGGTCACCCGTGCGACGCGGCCCCGAGGGTCGTCCGTGGCCCCCGGAGAACCGTCTGTTCCCGATCCGGTCCCGTCCCGTGCGGCGGGTGCCGTCACACCCCGATGAGGAGTCACGCATGAGCCGCCAGGACGCCCTGGTCACCGCCGACTGGGCCGAGGAGAACCTCGACGCGCCCGGGGTGGTGTTCGTGGAGGTCGACGAGGACACCACCGCCTACGACGGCGGGCACATCCCCGGCGCCGTGAAGATCGACTGGAAGACCGAGCTGCAGGACCAGGTCCGTCGCGACTTCGTCGACAAGGCCGGCTTCGAGAAGCTGCTCTCCGCCAAGGGCATCGCGAACGACGACACCGTCGTGCTCTACGGCGGCAACAACAACTGGTTCGCCGCCTACGCGTACTGGTACTTCAAGCTCTACGGCCACCAGGACGTGAAGCTGCTCGACGGCGGGCGCAAGAAGTGGGAGCTCGACGGCCGCAAGCTCGACGCCGCCGTGCCGTCCCGCCCGGGCACGCAGTACAAGGCCCAGGAGCAGGACCTCTCGATCCGCGCCTTCCGCGACGAGGTCGTCGACGCGATCGGGTCGAAGAACCTGGTCGACGTCCGCTCGCCCGACGAGTTCTCGGGCAAGCTGCTCGCCCCGGCGCACCTCCCCCAGGAGCAGGCGCAGCGCGGCGGCCACATCCCCTCGGCGCTCAACGTGCCGTGGTCGAAGGCCGCCAACGAGGACGGCACCTTCAAGTCGGACGCCGAGCTCCGCGAGCTCTACGGCACCGAGGGCCTCGACTCCTCGCGCCCGACGATCGCCTACTGCCGCATCGGTGAGCGCTCGTCGCACACCTGGTTCGCCCTGCACGAGCTGCTCGGCGAGGGCGACGTGAAGAACTACGACGGTTCGTGGACCGAGTACGGCTCGCTGGTCGGCGTGCCGGTCGAGACCGGCGACGGGAAGTCCTGATGTGCGGCGCGCCTGAACAGACCGCGGACCTGCCCGCGGGGACGGATCTGAGCAAGGAGTCCGTGCTGGTCGGCAAGGTCACCAACGACGGCTCGCCCATCGGCGGGGCCTTCGTCCGCCTGCTCGACTCCACCGGCGAGTTCACCGCCGAGGTGGTGTCCTCGGCGACCGGCGACTACCGGTTCTTCGCCGCGCCGGGCAGCTGGACGGTCCGGGCGCTCTCGCGCTCGGGCAACGGGCAGGCCGATGTCGCCGTGGGCGGCCCCGGGCTGTTCACGACGGAGGTCCCGGTCGGCTGAGTGTGGTCGTCCGGTCCCCGTTGTCAGCGATGGTCCCCTATCGGCGTGCTCGACTGGATGCTGACATCTGACGTCAGGATGAACCCTTCCTGACATGACGCACACGCCCGTCCCGCCCCGTTCCCGGGGTGGGGCGGGCGTCGTCGTTAGGGTGGCCCGGTGGCCTGGGTCTACACGGTCCTCCTCGCCGCCTGCAGCGCCGGGATCCTCTCCTACGCGCTGGTGCTGACGAGGAGGCTCTTCCGCGACGAAACCGCGAGCAGCACATCGGAGCGATCGGCGTGAGCGAGTCCGAGGCCGACATGCCCGAGGGCCTGTCCGGCAACGAGGCCATCCGGGCCGCCGAGGAGCGGGCCGAGCACACCAGGGACGCGAACCGGCCGCAGTGGCCGGATCTGCCGGTTCCGGACGACACCGCCAACCTGCGGCTCGGCCCGAACCTGGACGACGCCCTGCTGTCGCTCCTGCCGCTGGTCGGGGTGTGGCGCGGGGAGGGCGAGGTGGTCTACCCGACCATCGACGGCCCGTTCCACTTCGGCCAGCAGATCACCGTGGCCCACGACGGCAGGCCGTTCCTGTCCTGGGAGGCCCGCGCCTGGCTGCTCGACGGCCCCGGCGGTGAGGTCATCCGGCCGTCGGCCCGCGAGGTCGGCTGGTGGCGCCCGCAGCCCGACGGCGCGCTCGAGCTGCTCCTGGCGCACCAGACCGGGATCGTCGAGATCTTCTACGGTGCCGCCCGCACGCAGACGTCGTGGGAACTGCAGACCGACGCGGTCGTGCGCACCGCCAGCGCGAAGGACGTCACGGCCGCCACACGCCTCTACGGCATCGTCGACGGCGGCGACCTCGCCTACGTCGAGGAGCGCGCGATGATGGGCCAGGAGATGCAGCCGCACACGTCCGCGCGGCTCACCCGCGTCGTGGGCTGACTCAGCTGGTCGGCGCCGGGGCGGGCTCCGGCGCGCTCCCGACGCTGTCGCTGACCACCGAGCGTGCCTCGGTGGGCAGGATGCCGAGCGTGGTGGCCACGAGATCGCCGAGATCGGCCTCGTCCACCCCGCACAACCGTGCGACGGCGGGCGCGGGGACACCGCTGCGCAGCAGCGTCACGGCGGCCCGACCGGGCTCCTCGCCGCGCTCGAGGGCGGCGACCCCGGCCAGCGCGCCGTTCGGGTCCCCGACGAGGGCGCCGAGCAGCCGGTGGGCGGCCGATCCGGATACGCCCGGCTGCCTCGAGGGCGTGGACGGCTCGACGCCGGGCTGCCCGGTGGGCGTGGACGGTCCGACGGCCCGCTGAGCGGGCGCCGGCCTCCGGGGCACCGCGGGCTCGGTCACCGGGTCCTCCTCGTCCGCGGGCAGCGGCGCCGGACCGCGGCCCGGCGCGGCGGGCTCCGTCACCGCGTCGTCCTCGTCGGCCTCGGGTGCCGGCACCCCGGCGACCGGCGTCGCGGTGGCGCGGTCGTCACCGGGCGGGCCGTCGACGGTCCGGCCGTCGACGGCCGCGCGGTGGTCACGCCGGGCCCGACGGCCGGCGAGCGCCCCGGCGACCAGGAACACGACGGCGATGACGAACAGCACCGCCGCCACCACGATCCACGTCGTCGGCGTCTGCAGCAGGCGCTCCCAGACGCCACCCGGCTCCATGGACACGGACGGTACGCGCACCGCTCACGCAGAGCGGTCGGAGATCGCCATCATGCCCCGGCCGCGTCGTCCTGGCCGCCCGCACGGCCGTCCGGGGCCGGCGCCTGGGGCGTGCCCTGGCGCAACGGCACGAGGCCGCCGGGCGGCGGACCGTAGGGCGCGGGCGCGCCGTACGGGGCCCGCGGACCTCGCTGCGGGCCCGGTCCCCACGGACGGGGCGGTGGGCTCGGCCGGCCGGAGTTCGCGACGAGGTCGTCCAGGTGGTTCTTGACCCGCACCAGCTCGTCGAACACCGTGTCGCGCTGCGAGCGCAGGTCCGCCAGTGCGGCGCGCGACTCGGCGTGCTCGGCCAGCAGCGACTCCGCGGCCTTGCTGCGCACCATCTGGGCCTCCTGCTCGGCCGCCTGCAGGATGCCGCGCAGCCGCTCGTTGAAGGCGTCGACCCCGCCCGGTTCCCCGGACGACGACGAGGCGGGCGCCGCGGCGGGTGAGGACGCCGACGCCTCGACGGGAGGTGGAGTGGTCCGGGCGCCCTCCTGGAGGGTGGCCGCGAGCTCGCCCCGTGGCGCGGGGGCGTCGTCCGGTCCCGGACGACGACGCTCCCGGACCGCGAGCTGGGCCCGCAGCTGCGCCACCATGCGGCGCAGGCCGGCCACGTGCTCGTCGACCTGGGTGCGGTCGTACCCCCGCAGGACGACGTCGAAGTGCGGCCCCGCGGCCTCCTCCGGCGCGTCGGGCAGATCCAGGTAGTGCTCGGCGTCGGGGGGAGTGCGGCCCCGCTCACCCGTCGTCATACATCACCTCGTCGCGGCCCGATCCGGCATGCCGGGCACTCACCCGATGGTAGGGATCGGTCCCGGGGCGACGCGAGACGCCGAACGGCGGTGCCCGGTACCGAGGGCCCCGCGACAGTGTCGGTGACGCGCCTACCATCGGGGTCGTGGACACCGAACTGCGGCAGACGCTGCACCGCCGCGGCCTGCGCATGACGCCGCAGCGCCAGCTGGTCCTCGACGCCGTCTCCGAGCTGGGGCACGCGACGCCGGAGGCCATCTGCGCCAAGGTGCAGGAGATCGCGCCCGCGGTGAACATCACCACCGTCTACCGCACGCTCGACCTGCTCGAGCAGCTCGGGATCGTGCGCCACACCCATCTCGGACACGGCGCGCCGACCTACGCCACCGGCGAGCACGAGCACGTGCACCTGGTGTGCCACCGGTGCGGCACCGTCGACGAGGTGGACGCCGACCTGTTGGACGACCTCGCCGGGACGCTGGCCCGGACGGCGGGCTTCACGCTCGACCCCACGCACGTGGCGCTGTCCGGGCTCTGTTCCCGCTGCGAGTCCGAGAGCGACGCGGAGCCGGTCGCCCAGGCGGCCGCCTCCGGGAAGGAATCCGTATGACCCGGTCACCGCTGCTGGACCTCCCCGGGGCCATCGGACATCCGGACGGTCCCGACGGGGGCCCGGACGCCGACGTGGCCTCCCACCACGGGGACCCGTTCGCCGAGCAGCGCGCGGCCTCCCGCGGCGCCGTCGTCGTCGACCGGTCGCACCGCGGGCTCGTCGTCGTGACGGGGGCCGACCGCACCAACTGGCTGCACCTGCTGGTCTCGCAGCAGGTCGCCGAACTCGCCGAGGGCGAGGGCACCGAGGGACTCGTGCTCGACGTGCAGGGCCGGGTGGAGCACCACGCGGTGATCAGCCACGTCGACGGCGCGGTCTGGCTGTCCGTGGAGCCGGGCGCGGCCCCCGCGTTGGCGGCCTACCTGGAGTCGATGAAGTTCTGGTCGGACGTCGCGGTGCGGGACGCGAGCGCCGAGTTCGCCCAGCTCTCCGTGGTCGGGCCGCAGGTCACCGACGTGCTGACCGCCGCCGGGGTCGAGATCCCGGCCGATCCCGAGAGCGCCCTGGCGCTGCCCGGCGGCGGGGTCGTGCGCCGGACCCCCTGGCCACTCGACGAGACCTCGGTCGACCTGCTGATCCCCCGTGACGGCCTGGTCGACTGGTGGGAGCGGCTGCGCGGGGCCGGGGCGGTCCCGGCCGGTCTGGACACCTTCGAGGCGTTGCGGGTGGCCTCGCTGCGCCCGCGTCTCGGCGTCGACACCGACGACCGGACCATCCCCCACGAGGTCGGCTGGATCGGCTCGGCGGTGCACCTCACGAAGGGCTGCTACCGGGGTCAGGAGACGGTCTCGCGGGTCGCGAACCTCGGCCGCCCGCCCCGGCAGATGGTGCTGCTGCACCTGGCCTCGGGCGACGACGCGCTGCCCCCGCCCGGGACGCCGGTGCTCACCGCGGAGGGCGGGCGTGCGGTCGGTCGGATCGGGACGGCCGTCCGCCACTTCGAGCTCGGCTCGGTCGCGCTCGCCCTGGTCAAGCGGTCGGCGGTGGCCGCGGCCGACGGGCCCGCCACCGTGTGGGTCGCCGACGACCGCGAGGAGGGCGTCCCGGGCCCGGCCACGATCGACCCGGACTCGGTGCCCCCGGACTCCGGCGAGCCGCCCGGCCGCGCGGCGGTCCGCCGACTGCAGGGATGACCGGTCCCCCGGAGACGGCGGGTGTGAGGCCTGCGCTCGTCACCCGGGCCGAGGTCGACGCCGCGGCCGCGGTGCTCGACGGCGTCGCGGTCCGCACCGCCGTCGAGCCGCTGGACGCGGTCCCCGGACTCCTGCTCAAGCGGGAGGACACCCAGCCGGTCGGGGCGTTCAAGCTCCGGGGCGCCTTCCACGCCGCGTCCCGGCTCGACCCCGAGGTGCGCGCCGCGGGCCTCGTCACGCACTCGTCGGGCAACCACGGCCGGGCGCTGGCCTGGGCCGCCGCCCGGCTCGGCGTCCCGGCCACCGTCGTCGTCCCCGACGACGCCGTCGTGGCCAAGGTGGAGGCGATGGCGGCGCTCGGCGCCCGACTCGTCCGGGTGCCCGCCGACGATCGGGAGCGGGCCGCGGACGCCGTCGTCGCCGAGAGCGGCGGCGCGCTGGTCCCGCCGTACGACCACCCGCACGTCATCGCCGGTCAGGGCACCGTCGGGGCGGAGATCGCCGCCCAGGTCCCCGACGTCGACCGGGTCCTGGTCCCGGTCGGTGGCGGCGGTCTGATCTCCGGGATCGCCGCGGCACTCGCCGGGACCGGGATCGCCGTCGTGGGCGTGGAACCGGAACTGGCCGCGGACGCCGCCGAGTCGAAGCGCACCGGGGCCCTCGTGCGCTGGGACCGGGCGCGAGTCTCCCGGACGGCCGCCGACGGCCTACGGGCGGCGCGGCTCGGGGCGCTCACCTGGCCGCACGTCGAGCGCCTCGTCGACGACGTCGTGACGGTGACCGAGGCGTCGATCGAGCAGGCCGCGCGGGTGCTGCACGGTGCGGGCGTGCCCGCCGAGGCCAGCGGCTGCGTCGCGACGGCGGGGGCCCTCGAGCACCCGGCGCTCGTCCGGGGACGCACGGTCGCGGTCGTCAGCGGGCGGAACGCCGACCCGGGATGGGTGGCCCGCGTCCTGGCCGGGTGACGACCGGCGCCCGCTCGGGGTCGCCCGGTCGACGCGTCCTGTGCCCGGACGAGTGACAGCGCGGGGTGGTGTCCCCCACCATGGGAGTCATGATCGAGTTCCGACAGGGTGGTCGGCGGCGCATCGACCGCGTCCTCGACCCCGGCTTCCTGGCCGAGATCGGGGACCGGTCGCTGGACGAGCTCCGGGCGATGCGGGACGACGCCGCCCAGGAGGAGACCGACCTGTCCTACCTGCGCCGCCTCCTGCACGCCCGCATGGACATCGTCCGGTTCGAGGAGCACCGCCGCGCCGACGACGGTGACGGCTCGGTGATGGACGCGCTGCCGCGGATCCTCGCCGACAACGCCCTCGGCCCGGCCGCCGGCCGCGGACGCCACCAGACGGTGGAGCCCTCGCGCGCCGAGTCCCACCGCCGCCACGTCGAGGCGCTGCTGGCCGACACCGGGCTCTCCGACGTCGCGACCCTCACCGATGCCGAGCTGACCGAGTCCGCCGAGGCGTACTCGGCCGAAGAGGCGTCGGTCTCCGACCACCGCATCCAGGTGCAGCACGTCATGGACGCGTGCAACGACGAGATCGGCCGGCGCTACAAGGACGGCTCGGCCTCGATCGACGACCTGCTGCGCCGGGAGCGCGAAGGAGCGTAGGTGGCCGCGGAGCGCGCCGCCGACGGCTGAGACGGTCTCAGCTGCGTCGGCTTGGCGCGAAGACACTGTCTAGTTGGCGCGCTCCCGGATGGCCCGGCTCGCCCAGAAGTCCCGCAGCCGCCGGTAGCTGGCCATCGCCTTCTCCGCGTCGCCCTCCCGCAGCGCGTCGAGCGCCTCCGAGACGTCCTCCGCCGACGTGTCGGCCGCCAGCGTCTCGTCGTCGAGCAACTGGACGAGCCCGCCGTAGTCGAGCTCCACGAGCGAACCCGCGTCGAAGTGGCGCAGCCACCGCGCCGTGTCCCGCAGGACCTCCGACGGCCCGCCGTCCCCGAGCGCGGAGCTCATCAGCTCGGCCGCCGAGTCCGCCCGCGCGAGGGCGTCGGCCATCGGCACCCGCCAGTAGCACCGCCGGCGCGCCTCGGAGCCGTCCGGGGCGTCCGCCGTCGCGGGGTCGTCACGAGCGAGCACGAGGACGCGGTCGGACGCCTCGACGAGCACGAACCACGGCAGCGGCACCGTCCAGGTGGCGGACACCACATGGGTGGCGCTCTCCCCGAGCTCGGCCACCACGGCCTCGGCGCGCGACCGCGCCGCCGACTCCTCGTAGTGCAGCGCCGCCGACCGCAGGACGGGCGACTCGGTGGAGAGGAACCCGACGAGCGCGGCCGCGGCGCGCGGGCGGGTGTCGAGCGGACACACGAGCGTCGTCGGGCCGAACTTCTGCGGCGACGGGGCCGCCTCGCCGGGGGCCGGGGTGTCGGCGCCGTCGGCGAGCAGGACGTCGGCGGGCCCCTCGGTCGCGGTGCCGTCGATGCGCTCACCGGGCAGCAGACGCACCGGCGCACCGAGCTGTGCGCGGAGACACACATCCCTCTCGCGGACCCCGGCCTGGCTGACCGGGACCGCTCCGCGGGCGAGTCCGGCCCGCACACGCTGGGCCAACGGTCCCGGAAGCGCCCCCAACGGCTCGTAGACGCGGAGGTAGCAGACGAAGGGGGCTGGCACGGGCGCGATGGTGCCATGTCACGTCGCACGCGCGTTCGGACACACGGTATGCTCGTGTCACGAGCATTTCTATGAGAAGAGGGGGGCCGCCGGATACGTCCGGCCGCCCCCCGCCCTGTTCGAGGGGGTCATTGCCCATGGGACGCGGACGAGCCAAGGCGAAGCAGACGAAGGTCGCTCGCGAGCTCAAGTACAGCTCCCCGACGACCGATTTCGACGCCCTGCAGCGGGAGTTGGGCGCGGGAGACCCGTGGTCGCGGCGCTCCGGCGACGACGACGACAACGTCGACTCCCGCTCCTCCGAGTACAGCTACGAAGAGCGCTGACCCCTCCCCGGAGGGGCGTGCGTCCGTCGCACGCTTCATCCGCCCGGTCGCCGGGCATCCCGCCCCGTCCGTAGGCCCGTCAGGGCACGCGGACGGGGCGCACTTCGGTGCGCCGTCGGCGGGATGTCCGTGATCGGGAGGCTGCGGTGACGACGACGTTCGGCAAGGGCGACCAGGTCCGCTGGAACTGGGGCAACGGTCAGGGCGAGGCCACCGTCACGGAGGTCCACACCGACCGGGTCGAGCGCACCATCGCGGGCAGTAAGCAGGCCCGCAACGGCACCGACGACAACCCGGCCTACGTGCTGGAACAGTCGGACGGCCGTCAGGTGCTGAAGCTGCACAGCGAGCTCGGCCAGGCCTGAGCTCGCTGTCCGGCGGCGTGCCGGCCCCGCCTCCGCCAGCTGATCAGGAGCACAGCCGGCAGGCCTCGACGCACCAAGAGCTGCCTCACGTGCTCCTGATCACCAGCGCCGGCAGCAATTGCGCTACAGGCGGCGGTGATCCCCGTGCAGAACGGCCGTCCCCGGCGCGTCCGACCCGCCGTCGGAGCGCCGGATCTCGCCGAGCACCCAGGCCGGGACGTGCTTCGCGGTGAGCACCGCGAGCGCGCGGTCGACGTCCTCCGGCGGGACGATCGCCACCATCCCGACGCCCATGTTGAACGTCGCCTCCATCTCGGCCCGCTCCACGCGGCCGCGGCCGGCGATGAGCTTGAACACCGGCGCCGGGGTCCAGGTGGTCCGGTCGAGATCGGCGTGCACGCCGTCGGGCAGCACCCGGGCGAGGTTGGCGGTCAGCCCGCCACCGGTGACGTGGGCGAAGGTGCGCACGTCGGTCTCCGCGGCCAGCGCGAGGCAGTCGCGGGCGTAGATGCGCGTCGGCCGCAGCATCTCCTCGCCCAGGGTGTGACCGAACTCCTCCACGTGCCCGTCGAGCGACATCCGGCCGATCTCGAGCAGCACCCGGCGGGCGAGCGAGTAGCCGTTGGAGTGCAGCCCCGAGGACGCCATGGCGATGACCTGGTCGCCCGCGCGGACGCGGTCCGGGCCCAGCACCGCGTCGGCCTCGACGACGCCGATGCCGGTGGCCGAGAGGTCGTAGTGGTGCGGCTCCATGACCCCGGGGTGCTCGGCGGTCTCGCCGCCCAGCAGGGCGCAGCCCGCGATGCGGCAGCCCTCGGCGATGCCCGAGACGATCGCCTCGACCTTCACCGGGTCCAGCTGGCCGATCGCCAGGTAGTCCTGGAGGAAGAGCGGCTCGGCCCCGCAGACGACGAGGTCGTCGACCACCATCGCGACGAGGTCGAGTCCCACGGTGTCGTGGGTGTCGGTGGCCTGCGCGACCGCGATCTTCGTCCCGACGCCGTCGGTGGAGGCCGCGAGCAGCGGCTCGGTGTACTTCGAGGTGCGCAGGGCGAACAGCCCGGCGAAGCCGCCGATGCCGCCCATCACCTCCGGTCGCGACGTCGAGGCCGCCAGCGGCTTGATGCGCTCGACGGCGCGCTCCCCCGCGGCGACGTCGACCCCGGCCGACGCGTAGCTCGCGGCCGACCCGCGGCCGCCGCCGCCCTCGACCTGCTCGTGGACGCCGGTCACGGGCGCGAGAGGGCGTCCTCGGCGCCGTAGGCGGGGCTGGAGCGCGTGCTCGGGACGGCCGAGACCGGCACGGGCACGCCGGCCCGCGAGCCGGTGGCCTCGTGCACCACGCTGCCCGAGTCGCCGCACGGGGTGCCGGTGACGTCCTCGAGCATGTGCTTGCCGACCATCGCCTCCTCCGGGAGGGCGATCGGGTACTCGCCCGAGAAGCAGGCCGTGCAGAGCCGCGAGCGGGGCTGCTCGGTGGCCGCGACCAGGCCCTCCTGGGAGATGTAGCCGAGGCTGTCCGCCCCGACCGACCGGCGGATGCCCTCGTTGTCCAGGCCGTTCGCGACCAGCTCGGCACGGGAGGCGAAGTCGATGCCGTAGAAGCAGGGCCAGCGCACCGGCGGGCTCGCGATCCGCACGTGCACCTCGACGGCGCCCGCCTCGCGCAGCATCCGGACCAGGGAGCGCTGGGTGTTGCCGCGGACGATCGAATCGTCCACCACCACGAGACGCTTGCCGCGGATCACCTCGCGCAGCGGGTTGAGCTTGAGCCGGATCCCGAGCTGGCGGATGGTCTGGGAGGGCTGGATGAAGGTCCGGCCCACGTAGGCGTTCTTGACCAGGCCCATGCCGTAGGGGATGCCGGACGCCTCGGCGTACCCCACGGCGGCCGGGGTGCCGGACTCCGGCACCGGGATCACCAGGTCCGCCTCGGCCGGGTGCTCGGCGGCGAGCCGTCGCCCGATCTCGACCCGCGCGGAGTGCACCCCGCGGCCGGCGATCGAGGTGTCGGGGCGCGCGAGGTAGACGTACTCGAAGATGCAGCCCTTGGGCTCCGGGGCGGCGAAGCGGGAGGACCGCAGGCCCTCCTCGTCGATCGCGAGCAGCTCGCCGGGCTCGACCTCGCGCACGAAGGACGCACCGACGATGTCGAGCGCGGCGGTCTCGGAGGCCACCACCCAGCCGCGGTCGAGGCGGCCCAGCACCAGCGGCCGCACCCCGTGGCGGTCGCGGGCGGCGTAGAGCGTGGTCTCGTCGCAGAAGGCGAGGCTGAAGGCCCCGCTGAGGTCGGGCAGCAGGCGCAGCGCCGCCTCCTCCACCCCGAGGTCGGTGGCGGACTCGGCGAGCAGGCCGGTGACGACGTCGGAGTCGGTGGTCGCGGACATGCGCGCCCTGCCGTCTCGTGCCCCGTCGGGCAGCCGCCGGCCGACGAGCTCCGCGGTGTTGACCAGGTTGCCGTTGTGGCCCAGCGCGATCCCGGTGCCCGCCGCCGTCGTCCGGAACGTCGGCTGCGCGTTCTCCCAGGTCGGCGAGCCGGTGGTCGAGTAGCGGGTGTGCCCGACGGCCATGTGCCCGCGCAGCGAGCTCAGGGTCTGCTCGTCGAAGACCTGGCTGACGAGTCCGAGGTCCTTGAACACCACGATCTGGCGCCCGTCGGACACCGCGATGCCCGCCGCCTCCTGGCCACGGTGCTGGAGCGCGAAGAGACCGAAGTACGTGAGCTTCGCCACTTCCTCGCCGGGAGCCCAGACACCGAAGACACCGCACTCCTCGTGCGGGACGTCGTCCGCGGGTGGGGAGGTGGGCTCTGGCGAGGTGGAGGGACGGGACGGCTCCGGACCAGGACCGGGTGCGACCACCGCGGGGCTCCTCGAGACGGGGGTGGGAGGCACCCACAGACTACGTGCGCGAGGTGTCCCGGTCGCGGGTTCGGGTCGTGACACCCGCCCCGTTCGTCGCCGACGTGTCGTCCCGGGGGCCGGGCCAGGGCGGACCGTCGACGTCGGCGAGGAGCTCGAGGACGTCCTCGCTGGGCAGCGCCGCGGCGAAGTGCCAGCCCTGGCCCTCGTCGCACCCGAGCATCCGCAGCCGGGTGGCCTGGGCGGCCGTCTCGACGCCCTCGGCGCAGACCGTCATGCCGAGGGCGTGCCCGAGGTCGACGAGGGTCCCGACGATGCGCTCGTCGACCGGGTTGGCGACCGCGGCGTCGCGCAGCCCCTCGCCGAAGGAGCCGTCGAGCTTGATGACGTCGACCGGGAGCTTGCGCAGGTAGGACAGGTTCGAGTAGCCGGTGCCGAAGTCGTCGATGGCGATCCGGACGCCCAGGGCACGCAGGCCGTCGAGCGCCTTCAGCGGGGCGCCCTCGTCGGTGGTCAGGGCGCGCTCGGTGAGCTCGATCTGGAGCAGGTGCGCCGGCAGCCCGGTCTCGGCGAGGACCGTCTCGACGTCGTGGAGCAGCGAGGGCTCGTGCAGCTGGCGGGGCGCGACGTTGACCGACACGAACGGCGCCTCGTGACCGAACGCGTCGTACCAGCGCCGGGCGTCGCGGCAGGCCCGCACCAGCACCCAGTGCCCGAGCGCCACGATCGCCCCGGTCTCCTCGGCGAGCCCGATGAACCGGGCCGGGCCGAGCACGCCGAGCTTGGGGTGGTGCCAGCGGACCAGCGCCTCGACCCCGCGCATCCGGTGGTCACCCATCGACACCAGCGGTTGGTAGAGCGCGAAGAACTCGTCGTGCTCGATCGCGGCGGGCATGGCCGCGGAGAGGGCGAAGCGGGTGACCTCGGCCTCGTCGCGCCCCGGGTCGTGCAGCGCCCAGCGGCCGCGGCCGTCGGCCTTGGCCGAGTAGAGGGTGATGTCGGCGGCGCGCATGAGATCGGTGGTGTCCGCGCCGACGACGGGTCGTTCGACGACACCGATGCTCGCCGAGACCGTGAGCTCCTGGCCGGCGAGCACGAGCGGCGCGGACAGGGCGTCGAGGATCCGCTCGGCCAGCGCCTCGAGCTGGGCGACGCCGCGGGAGTTCTCGACGAGGACCACGAACTCGTCGCCGCCCATCCGGGCCACCAGTTCGCCGTCGGTCGCCTGGTCGGCGAGCCGCGTCGCGACCGCCTGCAGCATGAGGTCGCCCACCTCGTGGCCCAGGCTGTCGTTGATCGCCTTGAAGCCGTCGAGGTCGAGGAAGCAGATCCCGACGCGGCGGGACGACCCCGCGGGGGTGCCCGCGAAGATCCGGTCGATCCGGTCGGAGAACAGCGCGCGGTTCGGGAGCGTCGTCAGGGTGTCGTGGTAGGCCTGGTACTCCAGGTGCGACTGCAGCATGTGCCGCTCGGTGACGTCCTCGAGCATCGCGACCTGGTAGGCGGGTCTGCCGTGCTCGTCGCGCACCAGCGAGAGCGTCAGGTTGCAGATGATCTCCTCGCCGTCCTTGCGGTAGAACCGCTTCTCGACGCGGAAGTTGTCCAGGTCCCCGGCGAGCAGCCGTTCGTAGTGCACCCACACCGACGGCAGGTCGTCCGGGTGCGCCAGCTCGCCGACCGTCCGGCGGCGCATCTCCTGTGCGGTGTAGCCGAACATCTGGGTCAGCGTCGGGTTGACCTCGACGATGCGTCCCTGCAGGTCACCGAGCCCGATCCCGATGGCCGCCTCGTAGAACATCGCCCGGAACCGCGCCTCGCTGGCGTGCAGGGCCTGCTCGGTCTGGTGCCGCGCGACGATCACCGCCCGGCGGATGGCCTCCTGCTCGTCGAGCGTGCGGTCGCGCAACGTCGTCGCGTAGCCCGCGGCGAGCGCCCCGGCGAGCGCGAGGACGTCGTCGCGGACCTCGTCGCCGAGCAGCTCGGGGAGCCGGGTGGACAGCAGGTGGAGGGTCCGCTCCACCGTGGACGGGCCGGTGAAGTGCGCCGCGACGAGGCGCCGGCCCGCCTCGTGGCCCACGGTCGGGTCGAGCGGCCGGGCCCGCAGCGCCGCGACGAGGTCCGCACTGATCTCGGTGAGGTAATCCACGAGCTCGTCGGAGCCCATCGGGACGTAGCTGGTGCCCTCGACCTCCGCCGCCCAGGCGCGCGCGAGCGCGTCGACGGCCGCGGCGTCGGCGGCCTCGGTGGCGGTGCGGTGGTCGGGCCGGGACTCCTCGCGACCGGGCGACCACGGCGTCCCGGACGCGGCGGGCTCAGTCACGGCGACCGACGCCCGCGTACCCGGGGTTGCGCTCGGCCCCGTCAGGGAGGGTGCCGTCCGGCTGCCAGAAGGGGATCCCGACGACCCCCGGGTCGACCAGCGAGAAGCCGTCGAAGAAGCCGACCACCTCGTCGTGGGGGCGCATCGACATCGGGGTGGCGGTCCGCTTGTAGAGCGCGACGTGGTCGTCGGCCCGCTCCGGCGGCATGATGTCCGCCGACGCGTGGCTGAGCACGAGGTGGCTGCCCGGCGCCAGGGCGTCGCGGTAGCGCGCGAGGGCGTCGGCGGGCCGGCGCTCGTCGCCGACGAAGTGCAGCAGGGCGACGACGAGCAGCGCGACCGGCCGGTCGAGGTCGAGCACCGTGCGGGTCACCGGGTCCCCGAGCACTGCTTCGACGTCGAGGAAGTCGGCGTGGACGACGCCGGTGTGCCCGTCGTCGGCGAGCAGCGCGCAGGAGTGGGCCACCGCGACGGGGTCGATGTCCACGTAGACCACCCGCGCGCCCGGCAGCGCCGCCCGGGCGACCTCGTGGACGTTGCCCACGGTCGGGATGCCGGACCCGACGTCGAGGAACTGGTCGATGCCCTGCGCGGCGCAGTACCGGACGGCGCGGCGCATGAACGCGCGATTGGCCTGCAGGACGCGCGGGAGGTCCGGCCAGTCCGCGATCGCCTGGCGCGCCATCTCGCGGTCGACGGCGAAGTTGTGGCTCCCGCCGAGGTAGTAGTCGTACACCCGCGCCGCGCTCGGGCGGTCGATGTCGACGTCCTGCGGGGCCCAGGCAGGTCGTGTCACTCGGTCACCACTCCCATGGTCACAGTGAGCATAAGCCGTCGTCCGCACGTGGCAGGCACCCTGACGGGGGACGGTCCGTCACGGTCCGGATCACCACTACACGTCCGCGGCGCGATCGGGAACCGTTCCGGCGGCACTGCCGTGATCGGGGTCGGCGAGTGGCAGCCAGCGGCCCACCTGAGGGGCCCGGTGACCCGAGGCGCGGACGACGCCGGCGGCGACGGCGTCGTCGAACCGGAGGCGACCGAGCGCCAGCGCACACCAGGTCCGCGGGTCCGTCTCCACCACGTTCGGCGGGGTGCCTCGCGTGTGACGGGGCCCATCGATGCAGTGTACTGCTCCGAATGGCGGCACCCGGACTTCGACGCTGCGGCCCGGCGCGACATGTTCGAGCGCGGCGAGCGACAGGCGGACCGCCGCCGCGCGCACGGTGCGCGGCGGGGCCGGCACGGCGTCGTCGGGGGCGGGGCCGCCCGGGCGGGCGTCCACCCAGGACGTGACGTCGGCCAGGGCGGTGCGGACCTCGTCCGGAGCGGGGGCTCGGCGCGTGGGCATGGTGTCCCCGAATCTAGGCGCCGACGACGGTCCGCGCCGCCGCCGTCCGGGCCGACTGACAGGCTGGCGCGGTGGTGCGACGCGCGCTCGGGATGCTGCTGCTGGCCGTCGTCGCCGCGTGGGCCCGGGGCCTCGCCGCGGCGCTGACCATGGAGGGCGATCACGCGGCGTACTGGCGCCGCCGTTCCCGCTCCCCGGGGACGGTGACGCTGGTGGCGCTCGGGGACTCGCTCGCGCAGGGGCTCGGGGCGATCCACCCGGAGCGCTCGTGGGCCGGCCGCTTGGCCGAGGAGATCCAGGCGCGGACCGGGAGTCGGGTGAAGGTGCTGGTCCTGGGGGTGTGCGGGGCGGGGGTCGCCGACGTCCTGCGCGATCAGCTGCCCCGGGTGCCCGAGGCCGCGCTGCGCGGTGAGCCGGGCACGCTCGTCGCGCTCGAGGTCGGCACCAACGACGCCTCCGGGGGCACCGACCCGGAGGAGTACCGGCGCCTGCTCACCGAGCTGTGCGACGCCCTGCCCGCGGGGTCGCTGGTCGGCGACGTGCCCGACCTCCAGCGCCGCTGGGTCCGGCCCGCGGGTGTGCGGCTCGCCGCGGTGGCCCGCGAGGTGGTGGCGGCGCAGCCGGGGCTGCGGCTGGTGCGGGTGGAGGCGGCCACCCACCGGATGGCGCCGTGGGAGTTCGGCCCGGACCTCGCGCACCCCAACGGGCTGGGCTACCGGCGGTTCGGGCGGGCCTTCACGGCGGCGCTGGGCGGCTGAGCTCAGTCGCCCAGGGCGGCCGGGAGGGTGGACGCCGAGAGCGTCGCCAGCTCGACCACGTCCAGCGGGTCGACGCCGCGGATCTCCAGCGCGGTGCCGCCGACCTCGCCGAGCCGCGCCGCGGGCTGACCGAGCTCCACACACAGCCGCGCGAGATCCGCCTCGGCCCAGGCCGGCACGGTGACCACCATCCGGGCGGCCGACTCGGAGAACAGCGCGGCGGCCAGGTCGAGCTCGCCGGGCGGCGGCGTGACCGCCGCGCCGCGCCCGGAGACCACCGCGGCCTCGACCAGGGCCTGCGCGAGCCCGCCGTCGGACACGTCGTGCGCCCCGGAGAACAGCTGCGCCGCCGCGCCCTGCGCCATGAGCTCCGCGAGCCGCGCCTCCACGGCGAGGTCGCAGCGCGGGGGACGCCCGCCGAGGTGCTCGTGCACGACGCCGGCCCACGCCGAGCCGTCGAGCTCGTCGCGGGTCTCGCCGAGCAGCCACACCGCGTCGCCGTCGGGCCCGAAGCCGTGCGGCACCGCGTGGTGGACGTCCTCGACGAGGCCGAGGACCCCGACGACGGGGGTCGGGAGGATCGCCGTCGTGCCGGTCTGGTTGTAGAAGCTGACGTTGCCGCCGGTCACCGGGACGCCGAGCTCGACGCAGCCCTGCGCGAGCCCGTCGACGGCCTCCGAGAACTGCCAGATCACGCCCGGATCCTCGGGGGAGCCGAAGTTGAGGCAGTCGCTCACCGCGACGGGCCGGGCCCCGGCCGCCGCCACGTTGCGCACCGACTCGGCGAGCGCGAGCCGGGCGCCCTCGCGCGGGTCGAGCAGGCAGAAGCGGGCGTTGCAGTCGATCGCGAGCGCGATGCCGCGGTCGGAGGACTCGTCGAGGCGCAGCACGCCGGCGTCGGCGGGGGTCGCGGCCGCGGTGTTGCCCCGCACGTAGCGGTCGTACTGCTCGGTGACCCAGGCCCGGGAGGCCAACTGCGGCGACGCGGCGAGCCGCTCGATCGTCGCCGCCAGGTCCGCGGGCGACGACGGCCGCGCCAGACCCGCCGTCGTGCGCGCCTGCAGCTCGTCCTGGCTGTCCGGGCGGGCCAGGGGGCGGGAGTAGACCGGGCCGTCGTGCGCGACGGTGCGCGGCGGGACGTCGACGACGACGTTCCCGCCCGCGGTGATTCGCAGGTTCTCGCCGTCGGTGACCTCGCCGATGACCGTCGCCGTGACGTCCCAGCGCTCGCAGACCGCCATGAACGCGTCCACGTTCTCGGGCGTGACCACCGCGCACATCCGCTCCTGCGACTCGCTGGAGAGGATCTCGGCCGGGGTCATGTCCTTCGCGCGGAGGTGGACGGCGTCGAGGTCGACGTCCATGCCGCCGCTACCCGCGCTCGCGAGCTCGCTGGTGGCGCAGGACAGCCCGGCCCCGCCGAGGTCCTGGATGCCGACGACGAGCCCGTCGCGGTAGAGCTCGAGGCAGCACTCGATGAGGACCTTCTCGGCGAACGGGTCGCCGACCTGCACGCTGGGCAGCTTCTTGTGGCCGCCACCACCCGCGGAGCCGGTGAACGTCTCGGAGGCCAGCACCGACACCCCGCCGATCCCGTCGAGTCCGGTCCGCGCCCCGAAGAGCACGATCTTGTTCCCGACGCCGGACGCGAAGGCCAGGTGCAGGTCCTCGGTGCGCAGCACCCCGACGCACAGTGCGTTGACCAGCGGGTTGCCGGCGTAGGTGGGGTCGAAGACGACCTCGCCGCCGAGGTTCGGCAGGCCGAGGCAGTTGCCGTAGAAGCCGACGCCGGACACGACGCCGGGCAGCACGCGGGCGGTGTCCGGGGCGTCCAGCGGGCCGACGCGCAGCCCGTCCATCACCGCGACCGGCCGCGCGCCCATGGCCATGATGTCCCGGACGATGCCGCCGACGCCGGTCGCGGCGCCCTGGTGCGGCTCGACGTACGACGGGTGGTTGTGCGACTCGATCTTGAAGGTGACCGCCCAGCCGTCGCCGACGTCGACGACGCCCGCGTTCTCCCCGATCCCCGCGAGCAGGTGGGCGCGCATCTCGTCGGTGGTCGTCTCGCCGAAGCGGCGCAGGTGCACCTTGGAGGATTTGTAGGAGCAGTGCTCGGACCACATCACCGAGTACATGGCGAGCTCGGCGTCGGTCGGGCGGCGGCCGAGGATCTCGCGGATGCGCGCGTACTCCTCGTCGCGCAGCCCGAGGGCGGCGTAGGGCTGCTCGCGCTCCGGGGTGGCGACCGCGACCTCGACGGTGTCGGCCGGTTCCGGGGCGGGCTCGGGAGCGGGGGATCCTGCGGAGGCGGCCTGCGCGGTCACGTCTCCGACCCTACGCACGCGGGCGGACCCTCGCGGCGTACGTGCTCATGCCCACGACGAGCGTCGGGCAAACGACCCGATCGACTGACTTCAGGTCGGTTCCGTGTTCGACCGGTCACTCGTCGTGCGTCACCGACCGCACATCTCAGTAGCGCTGCGTGTCCATCGATCGAGTGGCCGTTCGTGGTGTGACTACGACGTCTCGGCGAGATGTCCGCGTGCCGTGCCGACCAATCCCGGACATTGTCAGACCCCGCCTCCATGATGACGCCATGACCGCAGCCTCCGTCCGCGCACAGTGGGTCGGCTCCGAGCCGGCACGCGTCACCGCCCCCGGGGCGGGGAGCGCCAGCGTGCCGACGGCGGCCTCCTCGGCCGCCGAGGACGCCGCCGGGCCCGCCCGGCCCGACCCGCTCGCCGCCCTGTCCCTGGTGCTCGACCGTGAGCTCGCCGAGGTCCGGCGTCACCGGCTCGACGTCGCCGGCCGCGTGCCCGCGAGCGTCGCGCCGTACGTCGACCCGTCGCAGGGGATGCTCGAGCTCACCTTCGACGGGGCGGCCGGCCCGGTCGTCCTGGCCATCGCCCCCGGGGCGCGCGGGGACACGATCGTCCCGGTGCTGCCCGCGCCCGCTCCGGAGCAGGGCGACGGGGAGGACGTCGCCGGCTGCACGCCGTTCGACGAGGTCGTGGGCGACGCGCTCGAGGACGTCGACCGCGTGGTCGGGCACATGGAGCGCCCCGACGAGATGCGCGGCCTGGTGCTGCACCTCGGCGGCCGGATGCTGATGATCTACGCCGACCTCTGGGAGCTGCGGGTCACGCTGCTGCCGTGAGCCGGGCGAGCACCGAGGTGAACAGCCCGAGTCCGTCCGTGCCGGGCCCGGTGAGCGGGTCGATCGCGTGCTCCGGGTGGGGCATGAGGCCGACCACGCGCCCGTCGTCGGAGCACACCCCGGCGACGTCGTGCAGCGCACCGTTGGGTGCCGGGTCGGCGTAGCGGAACACCACGCGGCCCTCGTCCTCCAGGCGGGCGAGCGTGTCGTCGTCGGCGACGAAGCGGCCCTCCCCGGACTTGAGCGGCACCGTGATCTCCGCCCCGGCGGCGATCCCGGAGGTCCACGCCGTCGTGCTGTTCTCCACCCGGAGCCGGACCTCGCGGCAGATGAAGCGCAGCCCGGCGTTGCGCACGAGCGCGCCCGGCAGCAGCTCCGCCTCGCAGAGGATCTGGAAGCCGTTGCAGATGCCCAGCACCGGCAGCCCGCGGTGGGCGGCCTCGACCACCGGCCCCATCACCGGCGAGCGTGCGGCGATCGCGCCCGCGCGCAGGTAGTCGCCGTAGGAGAACCCGCCGGGGACGACGACCGCGTCCACGCCCTGCAGGTCGGTGTCGCGGTGCCACAGCGACACCGCCTCGCCGCCCGCGTACCGGACGGCACGCGCCGCGTCGACGTCGTCGAGCGTGCCCGGGAAGGTGATGACCCCGACGCGCGCGCTCACGCGTGCGTCCCGGGGACGTCCGCGGCGGTGGCCTCCGCGTCGGACACCCGCCGCACGACCCACTCCTCCATCACCGGGTTCGCGAGCAGCGTCCCGGCGATGCGCTCGAGCTCGGCGTCGGGCACCTCGTCGTCGACCTCGAGGACGAAGTGCTTGCCCTGGCGGACGTCGGCGACGCCGGCGACCCCCAGGCGCCCCATCGCACGGGCCACGGCCTGGCCCTGGGGGTCGAGGATCTCGGCTTTCGGGAGGACGTCGACGATCACGCGAGCCACGCGGACCACGGTACCGGGTTCACGATTCCCGCCCGGAGGGAAGACGCGGGGCATGAGCACCGAACTCGTCCACCTGGGGCACGCCTGCGTCGTCGTCGACACCGGTGGCGCGCGGGTCCTGCTCGATCCCGGGGCGTTCTCGGAGGGCTGGCAGACCCTCGAGGGGCTCGACGCGATCCTCATCACCCACCAGCACTTCGACCACCTCGACGTGGACAACCTGCCCACCCTGCTCGAGCGGAACCCGTACGCCCAGCTGATGGTCGACCCGGGCACCGCCGACGTGCTGAGCGAGCGCGGCATCCGCCACACCCGGTGCGAGCCGGGCGAGGAGTTCACCGTCTCGGGGATGCGGGTCGAGGTGGTCGGCGCTCAGCGCGGCGAGCACGCGGTGATCCACCCGGACATCCCGACGATCGCCAACAACGGCTACGTGCTGCGCGCCGACGGCGGCACCGTGATGCACCCCGGCGACGCGTACGTGCCGGTCCCGGTGGGCGTCGACGTGCTGCTGTTGCCGACCGGCGCGCCGTGGCTCAAGGTCTCCGAGGCCGTCGACTACCTGCGGGCCTCGGCGCCGCCGGTGGCCGTGCCGATCCACGAGGCCGTGCTCGCGAACCCCGACCTGCACTACGGGCTCTTCGGGACGCTCGCGCCGCAGGGCACCGACGTCCGGGTGCTGCCGCGGGGTGAGAGGACGCCGCTGTAGGTGCGCTCCGCACCTACAACGACTGCAGCGCCCGGACCCGGGCCGCCATCGCGCGACGACTCACCGCGGCGTCGGGGGCGAACACCTCGAACGCATGCGGCACCCCCGGGTAGAGCTGCAGTTCGACGGCCACCCCGGCCCGCTGCAGCCGTGCCGCGTAGTCGACGTCCTCGTCGCGGAAGATGTCGAGCTGCCCGACGTCGATGAACGCCGGCGGCAGCCCGCTCAGCTCGCGCTCCCGGGCCGGCGCCGCGTAGGTCGGCACGTCCGGCCCGCCCGCGGTGTCGCCCAGCAGGCAGCCCCAGCCGGTGATGTTGTCGTCGGTCGACCACATCGCGAACGGCTCGATCTCCGGGTCGGGCGTCGTCGTACGGTCGTCGAGCATCGGGTAGACGAGGATCTGCGAGGCCAGGGCGGGCCCGCGGCGGTCGCGGGCCATCAGCGCGACGGCGGCCGCCATCCCGCCGCCGGCGCTGTCGCCCATGATCGCGAGACGCGCCGGGTCGACGCCCAGCTCGGCCGCGTGGTCGGCCGCCCAGCGCAGCGCGGCGTAGACGTCCTCGACGGACGTCGGGTACGGGTGCTCGGGCGCGAAGCGGAAATCGACGGAGAGCAGCGGGACGCCCGACAGGTGGGTGTAGGCGCGGCAGACCGGGTCGTGGGTGTCGATCGAGCAGAGGAACATCCCGCCGCCGTGGATGTAGACCGCCAGCGACCCCGGCTGGTCACCGTCGCGCCGGTAGAGCTGCATGCCGATGCTCGTGCCGTCCTCGGCGGTCGCGGCGTGCTCGGTGACCGTGACGTCGGCCGGCGGGGTCCATCCCCCGGTCGCGGCGCCGATCAGCTCGTCGACCGCCGCGCGGCGGGTCTTCCAGTCACCGGCCGGCGGCGGTGTCTGTGCCGCCGCGGCCTCGGCGATCGGCGCCATCGCGGCGGCCACTTCCGGATCCATCTCCACCGTCATGGCGTGAAGTGGACCACAGCTCCCGGTTCCTCGCCGGTGACGAGGCGCACGTGGTCGAGGGGTGTCCGCCGTGTGCCGGACACACCGCGGTCTCGGCATCGAACCTGTGCGGGGCCTCCACCCAGCGGTGACACCGCGGTCCGACACTCGCCCGTCCCTGACGTCGGTCGACGGGACCGGCGATCTCGACGAGGAGGGGCCGTGAACACACGCGAGCTCACCGACCGGATGCTGGACACCTGGAACGCGAAGGACGGGGCGGCGTGGGCCGCCCTGTTCACCGACGACGCCATGTTGAGGGCGCCGGGCGGGGTGACTGGATCAGGGCCGGAGATGGTGATGACGTTCTTCCGCCTGTGGCAGGAGTCCTTCCCCGACAACCAGTGTCGCGCCGTGCGGACCGTCGGTGGCGAGGCGAGCGGCACCGTCGAAGCGGTGTTCGAGGGCACCCACACCGAGACGCTGCACGCCCCGAGCGGAGACGTGCCCGCGACGGGCCGACGGGTCAGCATCCCGTTCGTCAACGTCTGCGAGTTCGCCGGCGACCGCATGACCTACTTCGCCCTGTACTTCGACCAGATCGACCTGCTGACCCAGCTCGGGCTCGTGGCGGCTCCGGTCGGATAGGTGCCCTTCGGGCCTGTGAGCACAAATTGACGCCAGAGCATCAATTAGTGCTCACGAGCGCGTCAGCGCACCTATGCGGTCGTCGACCAGCGCTCCGGATCCACGGAACCGTCCGCCGAGCGGCGCGGACGACGGGTCCGTCCGACCAGTTCGCCCGCTCCGGCCGGGACCGCCCCGGCGCCGAGCGCGGCGTCGACCGAGTCGAGCAGGGCGGCGTGGCCGTCGGCGTGACCGGCGGTGAGGTGGCGCAGGGCCGGGTCGATCGCACGACGACGGAAGCCGGCGAATGCGGGCGCCGGCACGCCGGGGCGCACGACCGGGCCGGCCAGGCCCGCCGTCGGGACGCCGTCCACCCCGAGGCGGTGGACGCCCGCGTCGTCGAGGAGCAGGTCGAGGCCCGCCTCGGCCAGGGCGCGTCGGGTGCCGTCCGAGACCGACCACCCGGGCGCGGCGAACCCGTCGACGTCGAGGCCGAGGGCCTCCGCCGAGCGCGTCGCGCCGGCCAGCCGCAGCCGCGCCTCCAGCACCGGCAGCCGGCGGTACGGGCGGCCGCCGTCGTGGGCCTCGCGGGTGCCGCGCATCAGCACCGTGTCCCCGGCGCGACGGCGGGCGGCCGCGAAGGCGGCGACCTCGGGGTGCGGGCGCGGGCCGACCAGCAGGGTCAGCGGCACCCGGCGGGCGTCGAGGGCATCGCAGAGCCGGATCGCCGCGGCGAGGGGAGCGCCGGGGGCGAGCCCGGAGGCGGAGACGAGGAGACGACTCGGGGAGGACACGCCACCATGAGGCGCCCCCGAGGTGAATGGGCCGCTCCCCGGCACGTGAACTCTGGGGTCACATCGGGAGGAATCAGCGGAACACGCTCACAGCGGCGGCGGCCACTGGTGCCCGGTCAGCCGGGTGTAGGCCTCGATGTACCGCGCCCGGGTCGCCTGGACGACCGCGTCGGGCAGCGGCGGGGGCGGGGCGTCGCCGTGGCGGTCCCAGCCGGAGTCGTCCGAGGTCAGCCAGTCCCGGACGTACTGCTTGTCGAACGACGGCTGCGGCACGCCCGGCGCGTAGGCGTCGGCCGGCCAGAACCGCGAGGAGTCCGGGGTGAGGACCTCGTCCCCCAGCACGATCGCCCCCGACGGATCGAGGCCGAACTCCAGCTTGGTGTCCGCGAGGATGATCCCCCGCGAGGCGGCGTAGGCGGACCCGCGCGCGTAGATCGACAGCGTCGCGTCGCGCAGCGCGCCGGCGAGCTCCGGGCCGAGCTGCGCGACGACGGCGTCGAAGGTGACGTTCTCGTCGTGCTCGCCGTACTCGGCCTTCGTCGCCGGGGTGAAGATCGGCCCCGGCAGCATGCTGGCCTCGGTGAGCCCGTCGGGCAGCGCGACCCCGCAGACGGCGCCGTCGCGGCGGTAGTCCACCGTCCCCGACCCGGAGAGGTAGCCCCGCGCCACGCACTCCACCGGGACCATGTCCAGGCGGCGGACCAGCAGCGCCCGGCCCCGGACCTCGTCGGGGATGCGCTCGTCCCGGGCGGCGATCAGGTGGTGGGCGACCGGCGGCGCGGCCACGTCCCGGCCCCCGAGGAGCCCGAACCAGAACACCGACAGCGCCGTCAGCACCCGGCCCTTGTCGGGGATCGGGGTCGAGAGCACGTGGTCGTAGGCCGAGATCCGGTCGGACGCCACGAGCAGCAGCGTCTCGTCGTCGACCTCGTAGAGGTCGCGGACCTTCCCGGAAGCCAGATGCGGGTAGTCCGCGAGCGTCGACACGGCCCGCGAGGTTAGAGGATCGGGGCGGGGGCGTAGGCCGCCGCCTCGGGCCGGGCGTCGGCGATCTCGGCCACCCGCCGCGCCACCTCGGTGACCTGGGCGCCGGCCGCCCCGACGAAGGCCGTCGGGTCGGCGACGGCGGCGGCGAGGTCGCCCTCGGTCACCCCGAGCCGGGAGTCGGCCGCCACCCGGGCGAGCAGGTCGTTGCCCTCGATGCCCTTCTCCCGCATGTCCAGGGCCACCGCGCGGGCATGCTCGGCGACGATCTCGTGGGCGGTCTCGCGTCCCACGCCCGCCCGCACGGCGGCCATGAGCACGGCCGTCGTCGCGAGGAAGGGCAGGTAGCGGTCGAGCTCGCGGGCGATCACCGCGGGGTAGGCGCCGAACTCGTCGAGCACCGTCAGGAACGTCTCGAGGAGGCCGTCGATCGCGAAGAACGCGTCGGGCAGCGCGACGCGACGCACGACCGAGTCGGAGACGTCGCCCTCGTTCCACTGCCCGCCGGCGAGCTCGCCGAGCATCGAGGCGTTCCCGCGGAGCACGACGGCGAGGCCGTTGACCCGCTCGCAGGAGCGGGTGTTCATCTTGTGCGGCATCGCGCTCGAGCCGACCTGACCGGCCTGGAAGCCCTCGGTGACCAGCTCCTGGCCGGCCATGAGCCGGATGGTGGTGGCCAGCGACGACGGGCCCGCCGCGAGCTGGACCAGCGCCGACGCGACGTCGTGGTCCAGCGACCGGGGGTAGACCTGCCCGACGCTGGTGAGGACCTCGTCGAACCCGAGGTGCGTCGCCACCCGCCGTTCCAGGTCGGCGAGCTTGGCCGCGTCGCCGTCGAGCAGGCCGAGCATGTCCTGCGCGGTCCCGACCGGGCCCTTGACCCCCCGCAGCGGGTAGCGGGCGATCAGCTCGGTCAACCGGCGGTACGCGACGAGCGTCTCGTCGGCGGCCGAGGCGAACCGCTTCCCGAGCGTGGTGGCCTGGGCGGCGACGTTGTGGCTGCGACCGGCCATCACCAGGTCGGAGTGCTCGGTGGCGAGCCGGGACAGCCGCGCGAGCACCGCCACCGTCTTGTCCGCGACCAGCTGCAGCGAGTCCCGGATCTGGAGCTGCTCGACGTTCTCGGTGAGGTCGCGGCTCGTCATGCCCTTGTGGACGTGCTGGTGACCCGCGAGGTCGTCGAACTCCTCGATGCGGGCCTTCACGTCGTGGCGGGTGCGACGCTCGCGGGCCGCGATGGAGTCGAGGTCGACGGTGCCGAGCACGCGCCGGTAGTCGTCGAGGACGCCGTCCGGGACGTCGATCCCCAGGTCACGCTGGGCGGTGAGCACCGCCAGCCACAGCTCGCGCTCCGCGGTGACCTTGCGCTCCGGCGACCACAGGTCGCGCAGCGCGGGCGAGGCGTACCGGGCGGCGAGGACGTTGGGGATCACGTGTCCCGAGGATACGGGTGAGGATGGGTCCCCGTGACCTCAGCTGACACCGTGACCCCGGTTGACCTGCGCTCCGACACCGTCACCCTCCCGTCGGCCACCATGCGCGAGGCGATGGCCGGCGCCGACGTCGGCGACGACGTCCTCGACGGCGACCCCACCCTCGCGTCGCTGCAGCAGCGCGTGGCGGACCTGCTCGGCGTCGAGGCGGCGCTGTGGACCCCGACGGGCTGCATGGCCAACGCGATCGCGCTGATGGACCACCTCGAGCGCGGTGACCGTTTCCTCGCCCCCGCGGGCGCCCACGTGCTGGAGGCCGAGCTCGGCACCTCCGCGTGGCTCGCGGGCGGGCTGCCCGCCCCGCTGCCGCACTCCGGCGGCCCGGGTCGTCCGACCCCGGCCGACGTCACCGCCGCGGCGGGTACGGCCGGCCCCTACTTCGGGCTGCGCACCCGGCTGTTGTGCCTGGAGAACACCCACAACGCCGCGGGCGGGGCGGTGACCCCGGTGGCCGAGCACCGGGCGCTCGTCGCGGCCGCGCACGACGCCGGGCTCGCCGTCCACCTCGACGGGGCCCGGCTCTGGCACGCCGCGGTGGCGCTGGGCGTTCCGCCCTCGGACCTGACCGCCGGCGCGGACACCGTCAGCGTCTGCCTGTCAAAGGGGCTCGGGGCGCCGATGGGGTCGCTCGTGGCCGGCTCGGCGGCGTTCGTGGAGCGGGCGTGGCGGCTGCGCAAGATGCTCGGCGGCGGGATCCGGCAGGGCGGCGTGCTCGGCGCCGCGGGCCACGTCGCGCTGGACGGCATCGACGACCTCGCCGCCGACCACGAGCACGCCCGCCTGCTCGCCGAGGGCCTGGCCGCGAAGGGCTGGCCGGTGTCGACCCCCGAGACCAACATCGTGCTGGTGACGACGTCCGACCCGGCGGCGGTCGTGGCAAAGCTCGCGAAGGTCGACGTGCGCGCCGTCCCGTTCGGGCCGGGCGTGCGGTTCGTGACCCACCGGGACGTCTCGCGGGCCGACGTCGAGGGCGCGCTGGAGCGCATCGGTGGTCTCGGCCCGTGAGCGGGCCCGGAGGCCGGCCAGGCCGAAGGACGACCGATCTGTTGGCCTCCGTGGACGATGCCCCGTGCGACCTGCGTCACTACTTTCGGCGAGGTGGACGCGCCCGTAGCTACCCCTCCCCGAGCCGAGCAGACGGCCCCGGACCTGCGGGATCTCTACGAGCGGATGCTGCGGATCCGCCAGTTCGAGGCCAAGGTCGACGTCCTCTACCGGCAGGGACGCGTCCGCGGTCCGGCCCACCTGGGGCTCGGGCAGGAGGCCATCGCCGTCGGGGTCGCGGCGGCGCTGCGGTCGGGTGACTTCTCGCTCGGCACCTACCGCGGCCACGCCCACGCGCTGGCCCGAGGCGCCTCGGAGGAGGCGGTGCTGCGCGAGCTGCTCGGCCGGGTCGGCGGCATCTGCGGCGGCAAGGGCGGCTCGATGCACATCACCAGCGTCGAGCACGGCTACTACGGCTCCTACGCGATCGTCGGCGGCCACATCCCGACCGCCGTCGGCATGGCGTGGGCGAGCCGGATCCGTCGCGACGGCGGCGTCACGGCCTGCTTCTTCGGCGACGGCACGACGAACATCGGCGCCTTCCACGAGGCGGTCAACCTCGCCGCCGTCTGGTCGCTCCCGGTGGTGTTCGTCTGCGAGAACAACCTCTACATGGAGTACACGCCGATCGGTGACGTGATCCCGGTCGAGCGGCCGGCCGCCGACCGCGCCTCCGCCTACGGGCTGGCGCCGCTCGTCGTCGACGGCAACGACGTGGCCGCGGTCCGCGAGATGGCGCTGGCCGCCGTCGACCGCGCCCGCCGCGGCGACGGGCCGTCGCTGGTCGAGGCCGTCACGTACCGGCTGGGCGGGCACTCGGTCGCCGACGGCGGGGCCTACCGCCACCCCGACGAGGTCGCCGCGGCGCGGACCCGCGACCCGCTCGTGCGGCTGGCGACCGAGATGGCGCAGTCCGGCGAGATGGGCGTCGACGAGTCCGACGCCCTCGTCACCCGGGTCAAGGGCGAGATGGACGCCCTGGCCGCGCGGGTGCTCGAGGAGCCGACCCCGGACGCCGCCGGCGCCTGGACCGGGATGTGGAGCGACGGGAGTGCGGCGTGGCGCAACTGACCTTCCGCGAGGCCGTGGCCGCGGCGCTCGACCAGGAGATGGCCCGCGACGAGACCGTGGTGCTGCTGGGCGAGGACGTCGGGTCGGGCGGGGTCTTCAAGACGACCGCCGGGCTGAAGGAGCGCTTCGGCCCGGACCGGGTCTGGGACACCCCGATCTCCGAGCAGGCCATCGCCGGTGCCGCGATGGGGGCGGCCACGGCCGGTCTCCGCCCCGTCGCCGAGATCATGTTCTCGGACTTCTACGCCACCTGCTGGGACCAGGTCGCCAACGAGATCGCCAAGGCCTGCTACATGACCGGCGGCCAGCTGCGGATGCCGCTGGTGATCCGCGGGACCAACGGCGGCGGGCTCGGGTTCGGCGCGCAGCACAGCCAGTCGGTCGAGAACTGGGCGATGTGCGTCCCCGGCATCAAGATCGTCTCGCCGTCGACCCCGGACGACATGTGGGGCCTGCTCGCGGCGGCCATCCGCGACCCGGAGCCGGTGCTGGTGTTCGAGCACAAGGCGCTGTTCGGGACGAAGGCCGAGCGCCCGGCCGGCGACCACCACCTGGTCCCCCTCGGCGAGGCCGCGCTCCGACGACGGGGCGACGACGTCACGCTCATCGGCCTGGCCCGCACCGTCGGGATGTGCGAGCAGGCGGCCACCGCACTCGCCGAGGACGGCATCGCCGCGGACGTCATCGACCTGCGCTGCCTGGTCCCCCTCGACGCCGCCACGGTCCTCGCGTCCGCGCGGCGCACCGGCCGCGTGGTGATCGTCGAGGAGAACCCCGGCCAGCTCGGCTGGGGCGCGGCCGTCGCCGCGATCCTCGCCGAGGAGGCGTTCCACGACCTGCGGGCGCCGGTCGTGCGCGTGTCCGGCGGCAACGTCCCGCTGCCGGTCGCCACCGCCATGGAGGCCGCGGTCATGCCGTCGGCCGAGAAGGTCGCCGCCGCCGCTCGGGGCCTGACCGAGGGACGGATTCCAGCCGCAACCCCAGCCTGAGGAGACAGATCATGCGGATTCGGAACGAGGATGTCCTGCTCCCGGTGTCGGCGGTGTCCGCCTTCCCGCGGCCGCACTGGCTGCAGGGACGGATTCTCGGCTGCGGGACCGAGCCCACCTACCGCAGCCACAACCTCCGCGTGGCCTACGAGGACGCCTGCAAGCTCACCGCCCGGGAACAGGAGGCGGCCGGGCTCGACATCCTCTGCGACGGCGCCCAGTACTACGAGTGGGAGGCGCCCGGCTTCCAGCTCGAGCCGATCTTCCACTTCATCCCGGAGAACCTCGGCGGGATCGACAACTTCGGACCGCCCGGCGACGGCGCGAAGTACGCCCCGTTCTACAAGGGCACGGTGCACAGCAAGGTCGAGTGGGTGCGCCCGATCTTCGAGGCCGTCGCGTACGCGATGCAGCTCGCCACCGACCGCCCGTTCAAGGTCGCGATGCTCGGCCCCGCGCAGCAGTCGATCATCCTGAACGACCAGCACTACGGCGACGGCGTCGCGCTCGCCAAGGACATCGCCCGGGCGCTGAACAAGGAACTGCACTACCTGCAGGACATGGGCATGGAGGCCGTCCAGCTCATCGACGTGCTGCCGCCCTACACCCAGGACATGTGGCAGATCGAGTGCCAGCAGATCATGTTCGAGGGCATCAATATGATCAAGTTCTGGCACGTCTGCTACGGCAGCGTCGACGGCCAGCGCGACATCTTCGACAACCACGCGGCGGGCATGATGCCGCTGTTCCGGGAGTCGCCCTGCGACGTGATCCACCTGGAGTTCACGAACAAGGACTTCGTCGAGCTCGAGGCGTTCGCGGACTACCCGACCGACAAGGTGCTCGGCGTCGGGGTGGTGGACGCGAAGAACACCATGGTCGAGCCCGTCGAGCAGATCGCCGACCGGATCCGGCGGGCGCTCAAGGTCATCCCGGCGGACCGGCTGCTGGTAGCCCCGGACTGCGGGCTCGGCTACTTCAGCCGCACCACCGCGTACGCGAAGCTGCGCAACATGGGCCAGGCCGCCCGAGAGGTCCGCGCGGCCCTGTAGAAGGCGTCGTGGCCGGCGCGTCGTCCCCCTCACGGCGCGCCGGCCACCACGTCCTCGGTCGCCCGCAGCTCGGCGAGGTCGCGGTACCCCGCCAGCGCGAGGGTGGTGTCCAGCTCGGCGAGCAGGCACCGGACGACGTGGTGGACCCCCGCCTGCCCGCCCAGCGCCAGCCCGAACGCGAACGGCCGGCCGACCAGGACCGCGTCCGCGCCCAGCGCGAGGGCGACCGCGGCGTCGGCGCCCGTGCGGATCCCGGAGTCGAACAGCACCGGCACCCGCCCGGCGACCGACGCGACGACGCCCGGCAGCGCGGACAGCGCCCCGATCGCCCGGTCCACCTGCCGCCCGCCGTGGTTGGACACGATCACCCCGTCCACCCCGTGCCGGAGGGCCAGCTGCGCGTCCTCGGCGCGCTGGATCCCCTTGACGACCAGCGGTCCCTCCCACTGCGCCCGGATCCGGTCCAGCCGGTCCCAGCCCCAGGCGGTGCCGGTGAACAGGCGCTGGCGGTGGCGGACCGCCGCGCCGAGGTCCTCCTCCGGGGAACGGGCGAGGCCGGCGCGGAAGGCCGGGTCCGAGAACGGGATCGCCGTGCCCACGCCGCGCAGGAACGGCAGGTAGGCGCGGTCGAGGTCGCGTGGGCGCCAGCCGAGGGTCCAGGTGTCGAGGGTGACGACGAGGACGGTGAACCCGGCGGCCCGGGCGCGGGCCAGCAGGCTGGCGGTCACGTCGTCGTCGGTCGGCCGGTAGAGCTGGTACCAGCGGGGTCCGCGCCCGGAGGCCTCGGCCACCTCCTCGGTGGTGTGCGACGACGCCGTCGAGAGCACCGCCGGGACGCCGAGAGCCGCCGCGGCCCGGGCGGTGGCGAGCTCGCCGTCGTCGTGCAGCAGGCTCTGCACCCCCACCGGCCCGAGCAGCAGCGGAGCGGGCATCCAGGTGCCCAGCAGCCGCGTCGACCAGTCCCGGACGTGGTTGCCGCGCAGCATGCGCGGCACGAGGCCGACGCGATCGAAGGCGGCCCGGTTGGCGCGCATCGTCGCCCCGGACCCGGCCCCGCCCGCGACGTAGTCGAACGCGTGCGCCGGCAGCACGCGGCGCGCGGCCGCCTCGAGCCGCGCGGGGTCGGTGGGCAGCGCGGGGACCCGGCCGTCGAGCCCGGCCGCGTAGATCTCGGCGCCGTAGCGGTCGGGGCCGGTCACGGGTCCATCGTCGGCGCGGGGAGGGCCCCCGGGCCAGGGTCCGGGGTCGGGTTCGTCCCGTCCGGACATGGTCGCCCGGGACATGTCCGGCAAAGCTCGTGGTCGTGAGCGGCCGCTACGCCGAAGAGCTCGTCGACGCCGGATTCGCCGTGGAGGTGGCCGACGCGCCGCTGCTGCACGACGGGCTCAACGTCGCCGACCTGGCCCACCTGCTGGTGCTCGTCGAGCGCGGCGTCGTCCCGTCGCGGGCCGTCCCGGGCCTGGTCGCGGTGCTGACCGACGCCGACCGGACCCCCGCCGCGGAGTTCGGGTACGACCCGCGCCACGGCGAGGTCTACAACTGCCGCGAGAAGCGGTTCGCCGCCGCGATCGGGCGGGACGCGGGCTGGCTCCACGCGGGGCGACCCCGCCGCGAGGCCGTCCGGATCGCGCTGCGCCTGCGGGTGCGCCGCGATCTCTGCGACCTGATCGAGGCGGCCGCGGCGTTCGCGCTGGCGGGGGCCCGCACGGCCGCGGCGCACGCCGAGACGCTCATGGTCGACCAGACCTACCTGCAGCACGCCCAGCCCTCGACGTTCGGGCACTACCTGCTCGGGATGGTCCACCCGGCGCTGCGCGAGATCGAGCGGCTCACCGCGGACCTCGACGGCGTCGACCGGAGCCCGGCGGGAGCGGGCGGCGTCAACGGCAGCCCGCTCACCGGCGACCGGGCGCACATCGCCGAGCTCCTCGGGTTCGCCGAGGTCATCGAGCACACCCGCGACGCGATGTGGGCCTCCGACGGCTACACCGCGCTGGTCGGGCACGCCGCGGGGCTCGCCACCACACTCGACCGGCTCGCCGAGGACCTCGAGATCTGGAGCAGCGCCGAGTTCGGCTGGGTGCACCTGGCCCTCGAGCACACCCGCACCAGCATCCTCATGCCGCAGAAGCGCAACCCGTACGCGCTGACGATGGTGCGCGGCGAGGCCGGGGTGCTCATCGGCCGCGCCACCGGGATGCTCGCGCTGGCCAAGAGCCCGTCGGCCCGCAGCGACAACATGATCTTCTCCTACGGCGAGGTGCCCCGGTCGGTCGATCTCGCGACCCGCGCCACCCGGCTCATGGCGGGCGTCGTCGCCGAGCTGGAGGTCGACGCGGCCGCGATGGAGGCGGCGCTGCGCGGCGGCTTCTCGCAGGCCGCCGACCTCGCCGAGCACCTCATGGTCACCGCGGGCCTGGACTACCGCAGCGCCTACGACGTCGTCGGGATCGCGGTCCGCCGGGCCGCCGGCGCGGGCCTGACCGGCGCCGACCTCACCCGCGAGGACCTCGAGTCCGCGGCCGCCGAGGCGGGCCTCGAGCTCACCGCGACGCTCGGCGACCTGGCGGAGGTCCTCGACCCGGCGCGCATCGTCCGGTCCCGGGACTCCCGGGGCGGGGCCGCGCCCGACGAGGTCCGGCGGATGGCGGCCGCGTGCTGCTCGGTGGCCGAGAAGGCGCGCGACGCGGTCCGGGCCCGACGAGCGGGCTTCGACACCGCCGAGGCCGAGCTCCGACGGCGGGTCGCGGCCCTCGGGTAGCTACGGCGTGGTGAACAGCGTGGGCGCACCCCCGCTGACCAGGAACACCACCGGCCCGGTGACCTCGCCGCGCCGTGCGGCCACGAGCAGGCCCGCCATCGCCTTGGCGGCGAACACCGGGTCGAGGAACACCCCCTCGGTGCACGCGACGAGTGCCGCGGCGGCGTCGCCCTCCGGCGAGCGCCGGCCGTAGGCGGGGCCGAGGTGCCCGTCGAGGATCGTCGGCGGTTCCGTCGGGGCGGGGACGCCGAGGAGCTGGGCGGCGCCGCGGGCCAGCGCCGTCACCCGCTCCACGCACTCCGGGGCGGGCCGGCTCACGGTCACCCCGACGACCCGGCCCAGGCCCTGCCAGGCGACTCCCGCGTGCAGGCCGCCCTGGGTCCCGCACGAGCCCGTGGCCAGCCAGAACGTCGCCGGCCCGATCCCCGCCGCGGCGAGCTGCCCGGCGAGCTCGACGGCCGCGGTCGCGTAGCCGAGGGCGCCGACCGGCGTGGCTCCGCCGCGCCCCAGGGCGAGTGGACACGCTCCGGCGGCACGCAGCTCGGCGGCCACCTCCTCCACGACCCGGTCCACGGAGGTGCGGTCCTGCTCGCCGGTGAAGCGGACGGTCGCGCCGGCGACGCCGGCCAGCGCCATGTTCCCGACGGCGGGTACCGGGTCGCCGTAGCAGACGAGCGTCGCCGCCAGCCCGTGCAGCCGGGCCGCGAGCGCGGCCAGCATCGCCCAGTTGGACGCGGGCCCGCCGCCGGTGACGAGGTGGTCGCACCCGCGGGCGAGGGCGTCGCCGAGCAGGTACTCGAGGCCCCGCACCTTGTTCCCGCCGACGCCGAGCCCGGTGAGGTCGTCGCGCTTGAGCCAGATCTCCACCCCGGCGGCCTCGGAGAGCCGGGGAGCGGGGACCAGCGGCGTCGGCAGCGTCGCCAGCCGGACCCGCGGGAGGGTGAGCGGACCGGTCATCCCCGGTCGGGGTCCCGCGCCAGGACCCGGTCGACGAACGCCGTGGCCATGCCGAGCGAGCGCGCCGGGTCCCGGGCCGCCGCCACCTCCGCCTCCGTCAGCAGCCCCTCGGACACCAGGCGCTCCCCGAGGTCGACGCCCTCGTCCCGCGCGGCCATGGCGGCGGCGTAGACCTTGTCGTGGGCGGAGTGCTTCCCGACCCGGGCGGCCAGCGCGGCCATGAGCGGCTCGGAGGCGAGGGATGCGCCGTGCGAGTCGAGGTTCGCCCGCATCCGGGCCGCGTCGACGGTCAGGCCCTCGAGCAGCCGCGTCGCGAACGCCAGGGCCGCGCCGGTGAGCTGGCACGCCTCGGGCAGCGCGAGCCACTCGGCCTTCCAGCCGCGGCCGTCCCGCTCGTGCAGGGCGACGAGGCCCTCCAGCGCGACCCCGGCGTCGGACCGCACGATCCGGGCGAGCGTGTCCAGGTGCTCGGAGAGCTCCGGGTTGCGCTTGTGCGGCATCGTGATGCTGCCGACGGTGCCCGCGACGACGGGTTCGCCCACCTCGCCGATCTCCGGGCGCTGCAGCTCGACGATCTCGGTGCCGATCTTCGCCAGCGTGCCGGTGACCAGCGCCAGGAACCCGAGGAACTCGGCCACCCGGTCCCGCGCGGTGAGCCACGGCAGGTCCGGCGCGCCGAGGTCGAGCCGGGTGGCGAAGGCGCGCACCAGGTCGAGAGCCCGCGGGCCCCAGAACTCCAGCGTGCCCAGGGCCCCGGCGAGCTGGACGACCTCGACGCGGGGACGCAGCTGCGCGAGCCGCGCCCGGTGCCGGTCGATCTCGTCGATCCACACCGCGGCCTTGAACCCGAAGGTGATCGGTTTCCCGGGCTGGGCGTGGGTGCGCCCGCACATGACGGTGTCGCGGTGCCGGCCGGCGAGCGCGACCGCCGCGGCCCGCACCCGGTCGAGGTCGCGGGCCACGACGTCGGCGGTCGCCCGCATGACCAGCCCGAACCAGGTGTCGGTGACGTCCTGCACCGTGGCGCCGTAGTACACCCACTCGCGCGCGTCCTCGGGGAGCACGGCCCGCAGCGCGTTGATCAGCCCGAGCGTGGAGTGCCCGGTGGCGCGGGTGCCCGCCCCGACCTCGACGAGGTCCACCCGGTCGGTGCGGGCGTGCTCGGCGATGGCGGCCGCAGCCTGGTCGGGAATCAGCCCGACCTCGGCCTGCGCGGCGGCGAGCGCGACGAGGATCTGCAGCCAGCCGCGGGTGCGCCCGGCGTCGTCGAGCAGGTCGTGCAGTTCGGGGACGGTCCAGAGGTGGCCGTAGACGACCGAGTCGGTGAGGTGGCTGCTCACAGCAGGAGCTTCCGCAGGCCCTCGCGCACCTCGTCGAGGTTCGCGCCCCACGGCACGACGGCGGTGCGGTCGGTGGTCTCCAACCCGCGTTCGAGCAGGCAGCACTTGGTGAGCGTCGGCGTCCTGTCGTCCGGCGCCGGACGGCGTCGCGGGCACAGGTCGGCGCGCGGCGGGGCGTCGCCGTAGAAGTGCTCGTGGAACTGCACCGAGCGCTCGCACCCGATGAGCAGCCAGTCGGCGCGCTCGGCCGGCCGGGTGTCGAGGTAGGCGACCGGGGCGTCGCCGAGGTCGGCGCCGGAGCCCCGGCACGGCAGCAGGTAGTGCGACGACGGGTGCGCGGCGGCCACCTCCTCCACGCGCACGGCGTCGAGGACGAGCTCGACCGGCGGCAGGTCCTCGTCGAACGCCACGCACTGCTCGGCCTGGGCGTACAGCTTGGCCGGGGTCGGCGGCACCACCTCGGTCACCCGGACCCGCACCGGTTCCGGCCGGTGGATGAAGTTGACGTGCTCGAACCGGCCGAGCACCACCGTCGTCAGCGCCCCGGGGACCGCGACCCGGGCGAGCGCGGTGGCGTTGCCGACGTCGACGTCGGGGTCCTCGACCCATGCGGTGTCCTCGGGACCCGACAGCACCCGCAGCGCCACGACCGGCGAGAACAGCGGCGCGGTGTCGGCCTTGCGCACCTCGACCAGGCACACCTGCCCCCGGTGCCGCAGCGCGAGGTACTCGGTGCGCCGGTACACCTCGCGCCCGAGCAGGTGCTCCTCGATCGCGTCCGGGGTCAGCGCGACGTCGACCTCCTGGACCGACAGCCCGCGGTAGGGGTGGGAGCGGGTGTTCGGTGGGGCCGGCGGGATCGCGGTCACGGCCGCACCGCCGTGTCGGCCCGCAGGCCGAGGCGCAGCGTCTCCAGCGGCAGGACGTCGTCGGGCGCGATGTTGCCGAGGTTGACGTCGGCGCCGAACCGGCGGACGAACCAGGCCTGCTGGGCCTTGACGGGCGCCTCGAAGATCACCCGCTCGACGGGGACCGCGGCAACCAGCTCCTCCACCAGGGCGGCGCGCACTGCACCGTCGCCGTCGTAGAGCCCGACGGTGCCGGACTCGCGGCCCTCGGCGATCACCCACGCCGCGCCCGCGGCGAGGTCGGCGGTCATCTCGTCGGCCCACTCGGCGGCGGCGACGGGTGCGGCGGCGTCCTTCGCGCCGGCCTCGGCGAGGACGGTGAAGTCCGCGGCCAGCTCCGCGACGAGGGCGCGCTGGGCGCCCGGGCCCATCCAGCCGAGGCCGTTGGACACCTCGAGGGCGTCGATCCCCTCGCCGGTCGCCCAGCGGCGCAGCGCGGTCAGTTCCCCCTGGGCCGCCGCGATCTCGACGAGCGTGCCGCCGAGGCAGACCACGACCCCGGAGCGCTGGTAGGCGGCCACCCGCTGCTTGAGGGCCCGGTCCAGGTAGCCGATGCCCCAGCCGATCTTGACGACGTCGACCAGGTCGGCGGCGGTGGTCAGGAGGCCGTCGACGACGGCGATCGGGGCGCCCTTGTCGAGGACGTGCGTGATCCCGGCCGACCGGGGCTTCCCCGCTCGATCGGGAAGCCTCAGGAACTCCGGGCGGTCCCACACCCGGGGAAATCTACGGCCGCCACTGTGCTCGCGGCCTCGTCCCGGACGGACCAAGACCCCGGTGTTCTTCGGCCGCCCGGGATGTGCCGGGCGCCACACGGGCCGCCGTAGCGTTCCCGTCCGTGGCCGGTCGGCTCGTGGTGCTCGGCGGTGGCGCGGCGGGGATGTCCGCCGCCTCCGCGGCCCGGCGCGTCGACCCCACGCTCGACGTCGTCGTGCTCGAGAGCACCGGGTTCGCGGCCGCGGGGCTCTGCGGCCTGCCCTACCACCTCGCGGGGCTCGTGCCGGAGGCCGAGGACCTCGTCGCGTACCCGCCGTCGTACTTCCGCGAGCGGCGCGGCATCGACCTGCGCCTCGGCACCGAGGTCCACGGGGTGGACCCCGCCCGGCGGCTCGTGCACCACGACGGCGGCCGGCCCCTGGAGTACTCCGCGCTCGTCGTCGCCACCGGCGGACGGCCCTCGACGATCCCGCTGCCGCGCCCCGACCGGCCCGGCTTCGTCGTCCGTACGGTCGAGGACACGGTGGCGCTGCGGGCGCTCGTCGACGGCGGCACGGTGCGCCGCGCGCTGGTGATCGGCGCCGGCTACATCGGCCTGGAGACCGCCGAGGCCCTGGTCGCGCGAGGCGTGTCGGTCACCGTCGCCGAACGGATCGACCGGGTGCTGCCGACCACCGTCGACGCGGAGGTGGCGGCGGTCGTCGAGGAGCACGTGCGGGGCCACGTCGACCTGCGCCTGGGCACCGACGCGATCCCCCTGGCCGCCGACCGGTCCTTCGACGTCGTCGTGACCTGCACCGGCGTCCGTCCCGCGGCGGATCTGCTCGCCGACGCCGGCGCGGACACCGGGCCGGGCGGGGCGGTGCTCGTCGACGACCGGATGCGCACCTCGCTGCCCGGGGTCTGGGCGGCCGGGGACTGCATCGCGCCGTACCACCGGGTGCTCGGCGCACCCGCGTTCGTCCCGCTGGGACCGACGGCGAACAAGACCGGGCGGGTCGCGGGGACCGTCGCGGCGGGCGGCGACGCGCGGTTCGCGGGCATCGTCGGGACCGCGGTGGTCAAGGTGTTCGACCTCGAGGTGGCGCGCACCGGACTGACCCTCGCCGAGGCCCGGACCGCGGGGCTGGACGCCGTCGCCGCCGACGTGGTCAGCCGCAGCCGCGCCAAGTACTACCCCGGGGTGCGCCCGCTGCACGTCCGCGTGGTCCACGAGCCGGGCGGCCGGCTGCTCGGCGCCCAGTTCGTGGGCGTGGAGGGCGCCGCCAAGCGGGTCGACGTCGTCGCGACCGCGCTGCACGCCGGGCTCTCCGTCGACGACCTCGCCGACCTCGACCTCTCCTACGCCCCGCCGTACGCGCCGGTCTACGACCCGGTCCTCGCCGTCGCCCAGGCCGCGCAGCGCGAGACGGCGGCCGCCCGATGAGCCCGCCCGTCGCGGTGGTGACCGGCGGCGCGTCCGGGATCGGGCGGGCGACCTGCGCCCGGCTGCACGACGACGGGTTCGCGCTCGCCGTCCTCGACCTCGAGCCCCCGCCCGAGGAGGCCGACCTCGTGCTCACCGTCGACGTGGCCGACGACCTCGAGGTCGGGGCGGCCGTCGACGCCGTGCTCGCCCGCTTCGGGCGGATCGACGTGCTGGTCAACAACGCCGGGGTCACCGGGGGCCCGGCGGCGACGGTGTGCCACGAGACCCCGGTCGCGGACCTCGACCGGGTCCTCGCCACCAACGTGCGCGGGCCGTTCCTGTGCAGCCGCGCGGTGCTCCCGACGATGCTCGCCCGCGGCGCCGGGCACATCATCACGGTCGCGTCGTCGGCCGGGATCGCCGCGTTCCCCGGGCGGTGCGCCTACACCGCGTCCAAGGGCGCCGCGCTGATGTTCGCGAAGTCGCTCGCCCTCGACTACGCGGCCGTCGGCATCCGCTCGAACGCGGTCTGCCCCGGATTCGTCCGGACCCCGATGACGCAGTGGCGGCTCGACGACCCGGAGCTCGCCGCGGCGGTCGAGGCGAACATCCCGATCGGCCGGGTCGCGGACCCGGACGACGTGGCCGACGCGATCTCGGTGCTCGCCTCGGGACGGATGAGCTACATGACCGGCCACGCGCTGGTCGTCGACGGAGGGTGGACCGCGCGATGACGGGACAGGGCCGGCTGGCCGGGAAGGTCGCGCTGGTCACCGGCGCGGGGTCGGGCATCGGACAGGCCGCCGCGCAGCGCTTCGCCGCGGAAGGGGCGACGGTCGCGGTGCTCGACATCCGCTCCGAGCTCGCCGCGCTCACCACGATGCTGATCGAGAAGGAGCACGAGGACCACGCGATGGCGTTCACCGCCGACGTCGGGAACGCCGCCGAGATCGAGACCGCCGTGGACCTCGTCGCCGCCGAGCTCGGCCGCATCGACGTGGTCTACAACAACGCCGGGACCATGGAGCTGGGCTCGGTCGAGGACACCGCGGAGGAGGTCTGGGACCAGACCTTCGGCGTCCACGCCAAGGGCACCTACCTCACCTCCCGGGCCGCGCTGGAGCACATGGGGCCCGGCGGCGCGATCGTCAACCAGGGCTCGATCTCCGCCCTCGTCGGCGTGCAGTACCTCGCCGCGTACAGCGCCGCGAAGGGCGCGGTCGTCGCGCTGACCCGGCAGATGGCGGTGGACCTCGCGCCCCGCGGCATCCGCGTCAACGCCATCTGCCCGGGGACCTGCCGGACCCCGATGACCGAGCCGCTCTTCCGCGCCCGCGGCGAGGGCGACGCCGAGGCCGGGGTCGCCGCGACGATCCCGAAGTACCCGCTCGGCCGGCTCGGGACCCCGGAGGACATCGCCACCGCCGCGCTGTTCCTGGCGAGCGACGAGGCGTCGTTCATGACGGGATCGGTGCTGACCTCGGACGGAGGCATGACCGCGCAATGAGGGAGCCACGGTGAGCGCGTTCCACCTCGGCGGCGACAAGCGCGTCCCGCTGGCCGAGGCCGCCGCGCGGGTCGGCGACGGGGCGCTGGTCGCGCTGGGCGGCGGGCTGTGCGCCCGGCTGCCGATGGCGCTGGTCCGCGAGCTGGTCCGGCAGGGCCGCCGCGGCCTGCACCTGGTCGGCTCGGCCCACAGCATCGACGTCGACCTGCTGATCGCCACCGGTGCGGTCGCGGTGTGCGAGGAGAGCTACGTCGGGTTCGAGCAGGATCTCGGGCTGGCGCCGGCGTTCCGGCGGGCCGCCCGCGAGGGAACGGTGGAGATCCGGGAGAGCTGCTGCGCGACGATCCTCGCGCAGCTGCGGGCCGCCGAGGCCGGCGTGCCGTTCACCCCGGTGCGCGGGATCAAGGGCACCGACATCGAGGGCCTGCACCCGGAGTACGCCCGGATGACCTGCCCGTTCACCGGCGAGGAGCTCGTCGTCGTGCCGCCGCTGCGCCCGGACGTCACGCTGCTGCACGCCCCGGTCGGCGACGCCCACGGCAACCTGCACCTCGACCAGCCGTTCGTGCTCGACGAGCGGTTCGCCCACGCCTCGGCGCAGGTGGTCGCGACGGTGGACCGGATCGTCCCGACGGCGGAGCTGGTCACCTCCGGCGTCGTCGTGCCGGGCCACCTCGTCTCGGCGGTCGCCGAAGTGCCCTACGGGGCACACCCGTCGTCGTGCTACCCCGGCTACGCCTACGACCGGCCGCACCTGGCGGCCTACCTGGCCGCGGCCACGGCGGGCGGGACCGCGCTCGACGAGTACCTCGCGCGCTACGTGGCCGTCGACGAGGACACCTATGTGAAGGACGTCGACCCGGGGCGGCTGGCGTCCTGGTCGGAGTCCACGGCGGCGTGGCAGGAGCTGTTCCGGTGAGCGCGTGGTCGCTCGACGAGGCGTTCGTGGTGGCGCTGGCCCGCACGATCGCCGACCGGGAGGCGGTCTTCCACGGGTTCGCGAGCCCGTGCGCGCAGGTCGCGATGCACGTCGCGAAGCGCACCCACGCCCCGGACTGCCTGCTGATCGAGGGCGCGACGTACGCCGTCGACCCCGTCCCGGTCTTCGTCCCGCCGACCGGCAACGACCTCGCCCTGCACCGCGACGCGGTCTACCGGATGCGGTTCGAGGAGTTCTTCGACGCGGCATGCCGGGGGGCGGTCGACCGGATGTTCCTCTCCGGCGGCCAGATCGACGGCTACGGCAGCACGAACGTCACCGCGATCGGCGGGATGCCGCACCCGAAGATCAAGCTCGGCGGCGGGGGCGGTGGCGGCAACATCTCGGCGAGCATCGGCGCGCTGACCGTCTGGACCTCACGCCACCGAGCGGGCCGCACCCTGGTCGCCGACCTGGACTTCCTCACCGACCTCGGGCACCGCACCCGTGAGGGCACCCGGGCCGAGCTGGGCTACACCGGCGGCGGTCCGCAGTGGCTGGTCACCGAGCTCGGCGCGTTCGACTTCGACGACGAGGGCCACGCCCGGCTGCGGGCGCTGTGGCCGGACGTCACCGTCGACGACGTGGCCGCGGCGACCGGCTTCGCGCTGCGGGTCGCCCTCGACGGCGCGGACGGGCTGCTCGACCCGCCGTCGGAGGCGGAGCTGGCCGCGGTGCGCGCGGTCGACCCGCTCGGGGTGCGGCGCTCGGAGTTCGCGGACCCGGAGCTCGCGCGCACCTTCTCGACGGCGGCGGTCGTCTCGTGACGCTCCTCGACGCGCTGTTCTCGCCGCGCCGGGTCGCGCTGGTCGGGGCCTCCGACCGGGTCGGGAGCCTCGGGCAGGTACTGGCCGCGAACCTCGCGGACTTCCCCGGCGAGGTGGTGCCGGTGCGCGGCGGGGAGTCGCTGCGCGACGTCACCGGGCCGATCGACCTCGCCGTCGTCTCGGTGCCCGCGAAGGCCGTGCCCGCCGTCGCCGCCGACGCGGCCGCCGCGGGTGTGACGGCGATGGTGGTGCTCTCCGGCGGGTTCGCCGAGACCGGTCCGGACGGGACGGCGTTGCAGGACGAGCTGGTCGAGGCGTCGGGGGCGGTGCGCGTCGTCGGGCCGAACTGCTTCGGCATCCAGAACTGCGACCTGCCGCTGAACGCCTCGATGGCGACCGGGCTCCCCGACGGCGGCGGCGGCATCTCGCTGATCAGCCAGTCCGGGGCGTACGGGATGGCGATCCGGACGCTCGCCGTCGACGAGCGCACCCGCTTCGCGAAGATCCTCGCCCCGGGCAACACCTGCGACGTGACCATCGCCGAGCTGCTCGCCGAGCTCTCCGCCGATCCCGCGACGCGGACGCTGTGCTTCCTGCTCGAGTCCCTGTCCGACGGGCGCGCGTTCGTCGGGACCGCGCGGCGGACCGGGGTGACGAAGCCGGTGATCGTCGCGAAGACCGGGCGCTCGGCGGCCGGGGCGCGGGCGGCGGCGTCGCACACCGCGGCCCTGGCCTCCTCCGAGAAGGTGTGGCAGGGCGTCTTCCGCCAGGCCGGGATCGTCGAGGTGGGCTCGGGGCAGGAGCTCCTCGACGTCGCGCGGGCGCTGGACGGGCAGCCCCACCCGGCCGGGAACCGGGTCGCGGTGATCACCAACTCCGGCGGGGTGGGCGTCGAGCTGTGCGACCTGCTCGCCGACGAGGGCCTCACGGTCCCGGCGCTGTCGCCGGCGCTGCAGGAACGGATCCGGGCGATGCTGCCCGCGTTCGCGAGCCCGGTGAACCCGGTGGACGTGACCCCGGTGTGGTCACGGTTCGCCGAGCTGTACCCGGCCCTGACGGATCTGCTCGCCCGCAGCGGCGAGGTCGACGTCGTCGTCCCGGTCCTGCTGCAGCGCGCGGCGATGGACGCGGCGACCGCGGAGGGCCTGCGGGCCACCGTCGCGACGCTGCGCGCGGACGGGGTGGAGGTGCCGGTGGCGGTGTGCTGGGTCGCGCCGCGCGACGCCCGCCCGAACGCCGACCTGCTCCAGGAGAGCGGGGTGCCGTGCTTCGACTGGCCGGCGCGGACCGCCCGCGCGCTCGGCCACGCCCACCGCTGGGCCCGCACCCGGGAACGACCGCTGCCGGCGACGCGTCCGGTGGTTCCGGTCGAGGCCCCGCCGGCCCTGGACCCCGAGGCCGGTGCGACGTTCCTCGCCCGCTTCGGGGTGACGACGGCGCGGTCCGTCGCCTGCGCCGACGCCGACGAGGCCGTCACGGCGGCCGGTGACGCGTTTCCCGTCGTCGTGAAGATCGCGAGCGCGGCGCACCGCACCGAGCTGGGCGGGGTGCGGGTCGGGCTGTCCTCGGCGACCGAGGTGCGGGACGCGGCGTCCGAGCTGCTGGCGCACGGGCCGGTGCTCGTCCAGCCGCAGCTCACCGGGGTCGAGGTGGCCGTCGGCGCGCTGCGCGACCCGGTGTTCGGGCCGGTGGTCATGGCCGGGCTGGGCGGGGTCTGGATCGAGGTCCTCGCCGACGTCGGGTTCGCCCTCGCCCCGCTCGACCGGGCCGACGCCCGCGAGCTGCTCACCCGGCTGCGGGGCTACGCGCTGCTGACCGGGGCGCGCGGGGCCGGGTCGGTGGACCTCGACGCTCTGGCCGACGTGATCGTCGGGGCCGGCGACGCGCTGGTCGCGGCCGACGGTGTCTCCGAGATCGACCTCAACCCGGTGCTCGCGACGCCGGAGCGCGCGGTGGCGGTGGACTGGAAGGTCGCGTGAGCAGATCGGGGAGCGCAAGACCTGTCCGGATACCTGTCCCCGGCAGTACGGTATGTGATCTACAGCACAGGAGTGTGCGATGGCGGCGTCGATGACGATGGGCCTGCCCGGCGTCCGGTTGACGCCGGGCGATCACATCTGCGCCTTCTTCCGCGGCGCCCGGGAACGCGACGCGCTGCTGGTCCCCTACCTGCGCGAAGGGCTGCGGGCCGGGGACATGTGTCTGTGCGTGACCGACGACCCGACGGCCGCGGTCGGCGAGCTGGTCGCCGAGTCGGCGTCGGACCCCGAGCTCGCCCGCGGCCGGTTGCGCTCGACCGACTCCGAGTCGACCTACCTCGCCGACGGCTGCTTCGTCATCGACCGGATGCTCGGCTTCTGGGAGACCGAGGTCGGCGGCGCCGTGGTGCGCGACGGGTTCGACTCGGTGCGCTCGGTCGGGGAGATGACGTGGGCGCTGAGCGGGCGCCCCGGCGTCGAGGGGCTGATCTCGTACGAGTCGCGGCTCAACGACTTCCTGCCGCGCTACCCGCTCGTCGCGCTCTGCCTGTACGACCTCGAGCGGTTCAGCGACGGCGAGATCGTCGTCGAGATCCTCCAGACCCACCCGGCCGTGCTGATCGGCGGCGAGCTCGTCGAGAACCCCTGGTACACCGATCCGCACGACTACCTCGGCCGGAGACCGGCCACCGCGTCGTGATCTCCGCGCCGCCGGACCGGGCGGAGCGCGAGCTCCTCTCGAGCATGCGCAGCCTGCTCCTGCTCGGGAAGATGATGGCCGAGGGTGCGGACGAGCGGCAGATCGTCCTGCTGGCGAGCGGGGCGGCCCCGTCGCTCGCGCGCTGCGGGTACGCGCAGGTGGTGCTTCCCGGGGACACCGGCCCACGCGAGCTCGCCGCCGAGATCGCCGGGCTCGGGCCGTCCGGCGGACCGGTGCGCGTGCCCGGGCTCGAGCACGGCTGGGCGTGGCCGTTGCGCCAGACCGAGGACCCGCTCGGCCACCTCGTCGTCGGGGGGCCGGCCGAGTTCTCCGGCGAGGAGACCTTCCTGCTGCGGGCGCTGGCCCAGCAGACCGGCGACGCCCTGGCCAACCGCCGCCTGCACGACCAGGAACAGGCCACCGCCGCCACCCTCGTCGCGGTCAACGACCGGCTGCGCGGCACCGTCGAGGCGCTGCGCCGGAGTATGGACATCCACTCCCGGCTCACCGCCGTGGCCGTCTCCGGGGAGGGGCAGGACGGGATCGCCCGCGCGGTGCACGACCTGACCGGGCTGGGCGTGGCGATCGAGGACCGCTACGGCAACCTGCAGGCGTGGGCCGGCCCCGACCGGCCGTCGGTGTACCCGAAGGAGCCGCCCGCGTGCCGGGAGCGGCTGATCGCCCGCATCGCCCGGGAGGCCCGGCCGCTGCGACACGGGACGCAGGTCGTGGCGCTCGCGCACCCGCAGGGCGACACGCTCGGGGCGATCGTGCTCCACGACCCGGACCAGCGCGCCGGCGAGGCCGAGCTCATGGCGCTGGAGCACGGCGCGACGATCCTCGCGATGGAGCTCGCGCGCGTGCGCAGCCTCGCCGAGAGCGAGCTGCGGCTGCGTCGCGACGTGGTCGACGAGCTGCTCGGCGGCACCGACGAGGAGTCCAGCCTCGCCCGGGCGATGGCGCTGGGCTACGACCTGCAGCGCCCGCACCGGGTCGTCGTCGTCGAGGGCCACGGCCGGGTGCGGGACGACGACGCGTTCTTCCAGGCCGTCCGCCGGGCCGCGCGCGACGAGCCCGCCGGGACGCTCGTCGTCGCGCGCCGCGAGGAGGTGGTCCTGCTCGCCGACAGCGAGCCGGACTGGGAGCACCTGCGGCGCGCGGTGCTGCGCGAGCTCGGGGGCGGGCGCGCGCGGATGGGCGTCGGGCAGCGGTGCGAGCAGGTGGGCGACTTCCCCCGCTCGTACCGGCAGGCCCGGCTGGCCCTGCGGCTGCCCGCGCAGGCGGAGTGGGACGACCGCGCGATCCGGTTCGACGACCTCGGGGTCTACCAGCTGTTGGTGGGGATCGAGGACCTCGGGGAGATCGAGCGGTTCGTGCAGCACTGGCTCGGCAAGCTGCTCGAGTACGACACCAGCCGCGGCTCGGAGCTGGTGCGCACCCTCGCCCACCACCTCGAGCGCGGCGGGAACTACGAGCTGACCGCGAAGTCGCTCATCGTGCACCGCAACACGCTGAAGTACCGCCTCCAGCGGATCCGGCAGATCGCCGGGGTCGATCTCGGCGATCCCGACGTCTGGTTCAACCTGCACCTGGCCACGCGGGCCTGGCGGACGCTCGAGGTGCTGCGCGCGAGCCGTTAGAGCGTCGGGAGCCAGCGGCCGAGACGGTCGAGAGCCTCGCGGACGTCGTCGGTGGCGCCGGCGAACGAGAGCCGGATCCAGGTGTGGCCGTCGATCGGGTCGAAGTCGATCCCCGGTGCCACCGCGACCCCGGTCTCGGCGAGGATGCGCTTCCCGAACGCGAGCGTGTCGTCGGTGTGGTGGCCGACGTCCGCGTAGACGTAGAACGCGCCGTCGGCCGGGGCCAGGCGCGTCAGCCCGATCTGCGGCAGCCCGTCGAGCAGCAGCGCGCGATTGATCGCGTACCGCTCGACGTGGCCGTCGGCCTCGGCGTACGCGGCGTCGGTGAAGGCGCCGAGCGCCGCGGCCTGGGCCGGGACCGGCGCGCACACGGTGAAGTTCCCGGAGATCACGTCGACGGCGCGGCGCAGTCGTTCCGGGACGAGCAGCCAGCCCAGCCGCCACCCGGTCATCGACCAGTACTTCGAGAACGAGGTCACGACGACGGCCTCGTGGCTGGTGTTCCACGCGGTCTCGCTGGCCGGGCTCGTGCCGCCCGGGTCGTACTCGATCCCGTGGTAGATCTCGTCGCTGATCAGCTGGGTGCCGTGCTCGTCGCACCACCGGGCGAGCGCGGCCAGCTCCGCCGGGTCGATGACGGTGCCGGTCGGGTTGGCCGGGCTCGCGACGATCAGGCCGGCCGGGGCCTCGTCGAGCTCCTCGAGCATCGCCACGGTCGGCTGGAAGCGGGTCTCCGGTCCCGTCGGGAGCTCGACGACGTGGCAGCCGAGGCTCGCGAGGATGTTCCGGTAGCAGGGGTAGCCGGGGCGGGCGAGGACGACGGTGTCGCCCGCGTCGAACGCCGCCAGGAAGCTCAGCAGGAACCCGCCCGAGCCGCCGGTGGTGACGATGACGTCGTCCGCGGTCACCGTGTCGTCGCCGTAGCGGCGGCGGTGGTGCGTAGCGATCGCCTCGCGCAGTGCCGGAACGCCGAGCGAGCCCGAGTAGCCGAGGATCTGCTCGTCGAGGGCCGTGGCGGCGGCGCGCCGGACGTCGACCGGGGCCGGGGTGGAGGGCTGGCCCGCGGAGAGGTTCACCAGGTCGCCGTGGGTGCGCTGGCGCTCGCCCGCGGCGGCCCACACGTCCATCACGTGGAACGGTGGGACCTGGGCGCGACTCGCGGGATTCCTGGCGGGGCGCACGGTCGTCACGCGGTCCACCCTGACACAGCTGCGCCGGGGCCCGATGAGGTCAGTAGCCGACGTACGAGTCGCCCCGGGCCAGCGCCTCGACGCCGGGCACGTTCGACACCGACCCGTACCGTTTGATGGCGTACCGGACCCCCGCGATGATGTTGTCGATCGGGTCGCGGATCTCGCCGTGGCCGGGCAGCTTGTTGGCGTCGAAGGTCGGGCCGATGGTCTGCATGAGGCCCTGCGACGGGGTGCCCTTCGCCGCGTTGGAGTCCCAGCCGTTGGTGGCGTCCGGGTCCCCGCCGGATTCGTGGTCGATGATCTTCGCGATGTCGTCCTGGTCCATCTTGTCGGCCGGGACCCCGTGCTCGGCGAGGATCGCGGTGGCCTGACGGATCCAGTCGCCGACCTTCCCGGGCGGGCCGCCGCCGGGTCCCGACGACGAGGTCTCGCTCGTCCCGGAGGCGGAGTGGCCGCCGCCACCGTCGGTGCTCGTGTCACCGCCGTGGCTGGTGCTGGAGCTGTCGCCGTCGTGGGAGTCGTCGCCCGAGTGGCCGCTGTGGGTGGCGCCGCTGTGTGTGCCCCCGCTCCCGGCCTCGGATCCCGTGCTCTCGACCGCCGACCCGCCGTCGTGACCCTGCCCCGACCCGTCGTCGTCCCCGGAGCCGGTGATCCGGGCCGACTGCACCGGTTCGTCGGCGCCGACCGTGGCCTGCTGCCGGTCCGACCAGCGGGACGAGGCCCCGGAGGCCGAGGAGACGCCCGCGTCGGGGGAACGCAGGCGCGACCACCCGGTCATGGCTCCGGAGAGCGCGCGCAGCCGGCGGGCGGAGACGGCGACCTCGGCCTCGGCGCGGTCGAGCGCGTCCTGGGCCCGGGCGGTGGGCTCGGCGACCGCCGCCCGGACCTCGGCGACGCTCGGCGAACCGAGTGCCCCGCCCCGGGAGTGGGCCGCGTCCAGGGCGTCCGAGACGTGACCCGCGACCTCGTCGCGCAGCGCCTGCAGCGTCTGCCCGAGGTCGGCGAGCTCGCGCTGGGCGGCCCGGGCGGCGTCGCCCGTGCCGGCGCCGGCACGGGAGAACTCGGCGGTGTAGCGGGTGAACGCGTCGGCGCCGGGGCCCTGCCAGGCGCGCCCGACGTCGTCGCCCCCGCCCGACACCGCGCGCATCGAGTCGTCCATCCCGTCGGCGAGCGCCGCGAACCGGCGGCCGAGGTCGGTCACGGCCGCGGCGTCCACCCGGTCAACCCGGTCGGCGATCGCGAGCAGCGCCTCCGTGCCCGGTGTCGACTCCAGCGCGCCCACGACGTCGTACCCCCAGCCCGCCACGGACCACTCACCGCAGGGCGGCCAGGGCGCCCAGTCCCGACGACGAGAAGGTCCGCGTGCCGCTGGAGAGCCCGCTCGCCCCGCGGGTCACCGCGCGGACGCCGCTCGCCGAGTCGGAGTCGGCGCCCTGCATCGAGCGGAGTGTGGCGTCGAGCGCTCGGTCGACCTCGTCCATGCGCGCGCCGCCCGCGGTGAGCTCGCTCTCCAGGGCGGCGCGCAGGTCGGCGAGCGCCCCGGTCAGGGAGCCGCCCGCCTCGAGCCCGTCCACCCCGAGATCCACCGATCCGGCGCCGAGCACGTCGGCGAGCGCCGGGATGCGGCGCGCCTGTGCCGATGCGGCGACGCGCGCCTGCTCGATGGCGGCGGAGCCGTAGACGAGGTCGGGCATGCCGGGGAGCGTAGGTCGGCGTCGTGGGCCCCGGTGGCGGTTCGGCACAACTCGCGGGGGCGTGATCGGGCGCGACATCGAGGATGTGGAGTTGCTGACATCCAACGTCAGCGGTGCCGCATCGCTGACGGAGCCGATCAGCCCGGGACCGAGATCCGACCCTCGACCGCCGCCCGCGCGATGTCGGTGCGGGCGTGGCCGCCGGGCAGGTGCACCGCGTCGAGCTTCGTGTAGGCGTCCGCGCGGGCGTCCTCGAGCGTCGGACCGGTCCCGACCACCGAGAGCACTCGCCCACCCGCGGAGACCACCGCCCCGTCGTCGCGCCGCCGCGTCCCGGCATGCAGCACGCCGCGCCCGTCCGCGCCGGTGATCACCTCGCCGGTCCGGACCGAGCCGGGGTAGCCCTCGGCGGCCATCACGACCGTCACCGCGTAGCCGTCCGTCCAGGTCGGCGCGGGTTCCGCGCCGAGCCGGCCGGTCGCCGTCGCCAGCAGCAGCGAGGACAGCGACGAGCGCAGCAGCGCCAGCACCGCCTGGGTCTCCGGGTCGCCGAAGCGGGCGTTGAACTCCACGACCTGCGGCCCGGACGAGGTGAGCGCGAGCCCCGCGTAGAGCAGGCCCGAGAAGGGCGTCCCGCGCCGCGCCATCTCGGCGGCGACCGGGCGCACGATCCGCTCCACCACGTCGTCGACCAGCGAGGACGGCGCCCAGGGCAACGGCGCGTAGGCGCCCATGCCGCCGGTGTTGGGGCCCGCGTCGTCGTCGCCGAGGCGCTTGGCGTCCTGCGCGGGCAGCAGCGGCACGACGTCGGTGCCGTCGACGCAGCAGAACAGCGACACCTCGGGCCCGTCCAGGAACGACTCGAACAGCACCGGATGCCCCGAGTCGAGCAGCGTCATCGCGTGGGCCCGGGCGTCGTCGTACTCGGGGGTCACGAGCACGCCCTTGCCCGCGGCGAGGCCGTCGTCCTTCACCACCCAGGGTGCGCCGAACTTCTCCAGCACGGCGTCCAGCCGGGCGGGGGTGTCGACGATCTCGGAGGTCGCCGTCGGCACCCCGGCCGACGCCATGACGTCCTTGGCGAACGCCTTCGAGCCCTCGATCCGGGCGGCCGCCGCGGTCGGGCCGAAACAGGGGATGCCCGCCTCACGCAGTGCGTCGCCCACGCCCGCGACCAGCGGTGCCTCCGGGCCGACGACGACGAGGTCCGCCCGCCAGCGCCGCGCCAGGTCGACGACGTCGGGTCCCGACGTCGGGTCGGCGAGCCCCGGGTGCTCGGCGACGCCGGCGGTGCCGGCGTTGCCCGGGGCGGCCGCGAGGGCCGTCACGGCCGGATCGGCGGCGAGGGCGAGCAGCAGGGCGTGTTCGCGGGCTCCGGACCCGACGACCAGGACGCGCACGGCCGCCGACCCTACGGGGCCGGGGTCCGCCTCACCGCCCCAGCCCGGACGAACGACCCAGGGGCGGGGAGGGCTCCGTCGTCGAGCATGTGGCCTGATCGTGTGGCGCGGCGACGCGAGGATCACAGGTACCCCGGGTGTCAGTCTGATCACATGATCACCAACACCCACAAGGACCACACTCCGCCACAGCCGACCCAGGCACCGTCGGGAATCGGAATGCTCTTCGTGCTCGCGGGTGGGGTCTTGTCCCTGCTCCCGCCGCGTCGGGGGTCACCTGCCGCGCCCGCCCCGATGGCAACGATCGATCACCTCCCGCGGCGTCGAGGAGGCATCGAGGGCATCGAGGACGTCGACGAGTACTCGCGCGCTGCGTGAGCGTTCGTGGCTCCGGGTGTTCACCCGGCGGTCGCCTGCCCGGGTGGCGGCCGCCGGCGCCGTCGGGAAACCATCCGTGCATGGAGATCACCCGTCGTGCCGCGTTCGTGACCGCCGGTGGCCTCGCGACCGTGGGCCTGGTCGCCTGCTCGAACACCGCGCCGGCGCCGGGCGCGGCCGGGACCCCCGGTGCGGGACCGGCGGGGGCCGCGGGAGCCGCCGGTTCCGGCGCGGCCTCGTCGGGCGGAGCGGCACCGACCCCGACGACGCCCGGCCCCGGCCGCTCGGCCGTGACGATCGTGGGCCACCGCGGGGCGTGCGGGTATCGCCCCGAGCACACCGTCGACTCGTACTCCCTGGCCGCGCGCTTCGGCGCGGACGCCGTCGACGTCGACCTGTGCTCGACCCGCGACGGCCACCTGGTCGCCCGGCACGAGCCGGAGATCGGCGGGACGACGGACGTCGCCGCGCACCCCGAGTTCGCCTCGCGCCGCACCACCAAGGTGATCGACTCGCTGCCGACCACCGGCTGGTTCACCGTCGACTTCACCCTCGCCGAACTCAAGACGCTGCGCGTGGTCGAGCGGATTCCGGCGACCCGCCCGCACAACACCCTCTACAACGGGCGCGGCGAGATCCTCACGTTCGACGAGGTCCTCCACCTCCTCGACGACCTCTCCCGCGAGCTGGGCCGCCGCGTCGGCATCCTCCCCGAGGTCAAGCACTCGACGTTCCACCGCTCCATCGGGCTGCCGATCGAACCGACCATGGTCGACACGCTGAAGCGCCGGAACATGCAGGCGGACCCCCACGTGATCATCCAGTCGTTCGAGACGACCAACCTCAAGGAGCTGAAGACCCAGCTCGGCTGTCCGCTTCTGCAGCTGGTCGACTCGACGGGGGTGGCGCCCGCCGACCTCGTCGCCGCGGGCGACCGCCGGACGTTCGACGACCTCGTGACCCCGGCCGGGCTGCGGGAGGTCGCCGGTTACGCGACCTGGATCGGGCCGTCGAAGGAGCGGGTGATCGTCCCGACCGGCGGGCCGACGTCGCTGGTCACCGATGCGAAGGCGGTCGGGCTGAAGACGATGCCCTACACGTTCCGCAACGAGAACGAGTTCCTCCCGCCGGCGCTGCAGCGCGGCGAGCAGCCCGGTCAGCCCCCGCAGGCGGCGCCGAAGTCGACCTACGGCGACGCCTTCGCGGAGTACGCGCAGTACCGCGCGCTCGGCGTCGAGGGGCTGTTCAGCGACAACAGCGACACCGCGATCGCCGCCTTCGGGTAGGTGCGCTCCGCGCCTGTGAGCACTAATTGACGCCCTGGCGTCACTTACTGCTCACGAGCGCGGAGCGCACCTACCGGGACGCGGGCCTGCCTTCCTGCGCGACCAGCGGGAGCAGGCGGCGGTCGACGTAGCACCACCGCCAGGACTCCCCCGGCTCGAACGACTGCATGACGGGGTGGCCGGTCGACTCGTAGTGCACCGTGGCGTGCCGGTACGGACTGGAGTCGCAGCACGCGACGTGCCCGCAGGTCACGCACATGCGCAGGTGGGCCCACACGTCGTAGCCGGCCTCGCGGCAGTCCGGACAGATCAGCCCGGGACTCTCGGGATCGACCGCCGGCATCGGCTCATCGAGGTCCTTGGAAGCGATGAGGTGTTCACAGGCGCCCACCCGATCCAGTCTAGGCGACAGCACCTCGGGTGATGGTCTCGTCGCGGCCCGGTCCGACCCCGATCGCCGAGACCCGTGCCAACGAGAGCTCCTCGATCCGCTCGACGTAGTCGCGCGCGGCCGCCGGGAGGTCCTCGAAGGACCGGCAGGCCGAGATGTCCTCGAACCAACCCGGCATCCGCTCGTACACCGGCTTCGCGTGGTGCAGGTCCGACTGCGTCATCGGCATGTCGTCGACCCGCTTGCCGTCGATCTCGTAGGCGACGCAGATCGGGACCTCGCGCAGGCTGGAGAGCACGTCGAGCTTGGTCAGGAAGATGTCGGTGAGCCCGTTGACCCGCGTCGCGTAGCGCGCGATCACGGCGTCGAACCAGCCGCAGCGCCGGCTGCGCCCCGTCGTCACGCCGAACTCGCCGCCCTGCTTGCGCAGGTACTCGCCGTCGTCGTCGAGCAGCTCGGTCGGGAACGGCCCGGAGCCGACGCGGGTGGTGTACGCCTTGAGGATCCCGATCACGCGGTCGATGCGCGTGGGGCCGATCCCGGAGCCGGCCGACGCGCCGCCCGCCGTCGGGTTCGACGACGTCACGTACGGATAGGTGCCGTGGTCGACGTCGAGCAGCGTCCCCTGCGAGCCCTCCAGCAGCACCGTCTCGCCGCGCTCGAGCGCCTGGTTCAGCGCGAGGCGGGTGTCGGCGATCCGGTGGGAGAAGCCCTCGGCCTGGGCGAGCACCTGGTCGGCGACCTCGTCGGGGTCGAGCGCGCGGCGGTTGTAGACCTTGACCAGGATCTGGTTCTTGAGGTCGAGGGCGGCCTCGACCTTCTCGCGGAGGATCTTCTCGTCGAAGACGTCCTGCACCCGGACCCCGACGCGCGCCACCTTGTCCTGGTAGGCGGGCCCGATGCCCCGACCCGTCGTGCCGATCTTGGACTTGCCGAGGAAGCGCTCGGTCACCTTGTCCATCGCCACGTGGTACGGCATGAGCATGTGGGCGTCGGCGGAGATCAGCAGCTTGGACGTGTCCACGCCCTGGCCCTCGATCTCGGCCAGCTCCTCGAGCAGCACCCCGGGGTCCACGACGACGCCGTTGCCGATCACGTTCGTGACCTCGGGCGTCAGGATCCCGCTGGGGATGAGGTGCAGCGCGAACTTCTTGCCGTCGGGCAGCACCACCGTGTGACCGGCGTTGTTGCCGCCCTGGTAGCGGACGACCCAGTCGACCTCGCCGCCGAGGATGTCGGTGGCTTTGCCCTTGCCCTCGTCGCCCCACTGGGCGCCGATGAGGACGATGGCCGGCATGTGACACTCCCTGGGTTTCGTGCTCGTGCGGTCGCTCTCGCACGGCGCACCCGCTCGGCGTCACCCGATGAGCCATCCGTGCACCCGAAGGGTAGTCGCACTTGTCCGCCGATCCGACACCACGGTCCTCGACCCCCGGGCCGTTCGTGGTGCTGACCTGCGGAGACGTCACCGCACAGGGATGGGCCGGCGACCTCGGCGAGGCGCTGGGCGGTACGACGGAGATCGTCGCCGTCCCCCGGCGGCCCGGACGCGCCGACGTCGACCCGGTCCTGGACCGGCCGGCGCTGGCCGGGACCGGCCGACTCGTCGTCGCCGGCGGGGACGACGACCTCGCCGCGGTCCTGGTGCGCCTGCTGCGCCGCGAGCGGCTCGACGTCCCGGTGGCCTTCCTGCCCTGGTCGGCCTCCGAGGTCGCGGCGGTCTGGGGCGTACCCACCGGTCCGCGTCACGCGCTCGACGTGGCGCGCGAGGGCGCCGCCGCGCCCGCCCCGCTGGTCCGCGACGACCGCGGCGGGGTGGTCGTGGGAGCACACCGCGTCGGCGCATTCGACGGAGTCGTCTACTGCGACGAGCGCGAGGTGGTGCGCGGCGAGGCCGCCGGCCTCGTCGTCCGTCCCGATCCCGCCGGTGGACCCGCGGCGGTCGGGGGTGTGACGGTGACCGTGACCCGGCGCCGGCGGCTCGGCGGGCTGCTCCGAGGGGCCGAGCTCCACGCGCGCGGGCGGGCCGCCACCATCGGGTGCCGACCCGCCGCACTGCACCGCGACGGGGTCGACGAGGACCGCCCGCTGGAGCGCCGCAGCTGGTACCGGCACACCGCCGACTGGATCCTGGTGCGTCCGGCCGACGCCGTGCCCACAGCAAACCTGTGACGCACGGTGAGGATCCAGTAGCCCCCGGTCCGACGCGCACGTGGGTGATGGGTGACCTGTAGCACACCTGTCGTAACCGCGCTGCACCGATCGGAGCGACCTGTCCTCAGGGAGGTTCGGCCTCACCCGGACCGGGGTACGTTCTGTTCATGCTGGTCGCGGTCCTCATCCCGGTACTCCTCCTGATCGCGACGATGCTGATGGAGAAGTTCGAGACCAGGCTGCTGGACACCCGGCCCCGCAGGCGCCCCGTGCGCGGGCCGCTGCGACTGGAGGCCGGACCGACCCCGCCGGTCGCACAGCGTCACCTCCAGTCGGTGACCGAGCCGGCGCCGCTCGTGCTCGACGCCGGGCCGGTCGAGGTCGTCGACCAGCCCCTGCGCCGGGCTTCCTGAGGTCCTCAGACCACGCCGAGCACGGAGGCGGCCTTCGGGTCGCAGTCGTCGAGCAGGTCGCGGCACCGCGCGGCCTCGTCGGCCTCGCCGATCGTCGCGCTCGCCCGGGCCAGCACCGCGACCGCGCGCAGGAACCCCTGGTTGGGCACGTGGTCGACGGGCACCGGACCGAAGCCCTTCCATCCGTTGCGCCGGAGCTGGTCCAGCCCGCGGTGGTATCCGGTGCGCGCGTAGGCGTAGGCCGCGATGGTCTCGCCGCCGTCGAGGGCGCGCTCGGCCAGCGTGGCCCACACGGCGCTCGAGGTGGGGTGGTCCGCGGCGACGGCGGCCGGGTCCTCGCCCGCCTCGAGACGCCCCTGCGGCGCCGGGTCCTCCGGCAGCAGGGTGGGCTGGGGGCCCAGCAGGTTGTGGCCGTGATCGGCGGCGGGCCCGGTCGGGATGGTCATGGCCCGATCGTCCCACCGGCCACGGTCCCCGACCGGCACGAGGGGAGCCCCCGGCCGGGTAGAGCGGCCGAGGGTTCCCCTCGTGCGGGTCTCGGGGTTACTTCCCGAGCGACTGGCCCGTCGAGCGCAGGTTCTCGCAGGCCTGCACGACGCGGTCGGCCATGCCCTGCTCGGCGGCCTTGAGGTAGCTGCGCGGGTCGTAGACCTTCTTGTTGCCCACCTCGTCGTCGACCTTCAGCACGCCGTCGTAGTTGGAGAACATGTGCCCGGCGATGGGCCGGGTGAAGGCGTACTGGGTGTCGGTGTCGACGTTCATCTTGATCACGCCGTAGTCGAGGGCCTCGTGAATCTCCTCGATGAGCGAGCCCGACCCGCCGTGGAAGACCAGGTCGAACGGCTTCGAGCCCTCGGGCAGCCCCAGCTTGCGGGTGGCCACCTCCTGGCCCTGCTTGAGGATGTCCGGGCGCAGCTTGACGTTGCCGGGCTTGTAGACGCCGTGGACGTTGCCGAACGTGGCCGCAAGCAGGTAGCGGCCCTTCTCGCCCGCGCCGAGCGCGTCGACGGTGGCCTCGTAGTCGCCGGGCGCCGTGTAGAGCTTGTCGTCGCTGGCCGCGGAGATGCCGTCCTCCTCGCCGCCGACGACGCCGATCTCCACCTCGAGGATGATGTTCGCCTTGACCGCCTGGGCGAGCAGTTCCTGGGCGATGTCGAGGTTCTCGTGCAGCTCGACGGCCGAGCCGTCCCACATGTGGGACTGGAAGAGCGGCGGCTTCCCGGCCGCCACGCGCTCCTGGGAGATCGCGATCAGCGGGCGGACGAAGGAGTCGAGCTTGTCCTTCGGGCAGTGGTCGGTGTGGAGCGCAACGTTGATCGAGTACTTCTCGGCGACGACGTGGGCGAACTCGGCCAGCGCCGACGAGCCGACGACCATGTCCTTCACCGAGAGGCCGGAGCCGAACTCCGACCCGCCGGTCGAGAACTGGATGATGCCGTCACTCTGCGCCTCGGCGAACCCGCGCAGCGCGGCGTTGACGGTCTCGGAGGAGGTGCAGTTGATCGCGGGGTAGGCGAAGCGGTTCGCCTTCGCCCGGTCGATCATCTCGTTGTAGACCTCGGGGGTCGCGATCGGCATGAGGTGGCTCCCTCGGTCGGCGCGGTGCGCTTTCTGCGGTTGCGGACCCGGACGACGCCGGGACCTGGCCTGGTTCCCGGGCCCTGGGTGCACGCCCGGCGCGCGCAGTATGCCCGCCGGAGCGTGATGGGCGCGCCCGTCGTGACAGGGGCGGAGATCACCGGTGACCGGACCGGGACGTCCCCACCTGGCGCAGCGACGGCGCCACCGCGCGTCACGGCGGCGGGGCCGCGCTCCTCCGGCCCGAGGCAGTCGGAGGGCTGGTCTATCGTCGGGGGCGTGGTCGAGCCGGTGGAGAGCGCGATCGAGCGCACGCTGGGAAGCCTGCGCGCGCTCGATGCCGTGACGGGGGCCGAGGCCTCCGTCGTGCACCCCGCAGCCCCACCGGCACCACGCCAGGACTCGCGCGGGCCTGCTCCCGCCCGGCCCGCGCCCGGTCGGCCGGGCCCCGGCCATCCCGCCCCGGCACGCCCCGGCGCGCCGGCACCGCCGCCGGCTCCCGGCCCGTGGGCGGCCCCCGAGAGCGAGGCGGTCCCGGAGGGTCCCCGGACCCTCGAGGATCTCTACCGCGAGCACCGGATGCGGTTCGTCCGCCTCGCGATCCTGCTGGTCGACGACCCGGCGACCGCCGAGGACGTCGTCCAGGAGGCCTTCACCGGGCTGCACCGGCACTGGTCGCGGCTGCGGGACGAGAACGCCGCGCTCGGGTACCTCCGCACGGCGGTGGTCAACGGCTCCCGCTCGGTGCTGCGCCGCCGCCGGACGGCGCGCGAGTACACCCCGCCGCACACCGCGGACGCCCGGTCGGCCGAGTCGCTGGCCATGCTCTCCGCGGAGCACCAGGCGGTGGTGTCCGCGCTGGGCCAGCTGCCCCGCCGCCAGCGCGAGGTCCTCGTGCTGCGCTACTACGGCGGGCTCTCCGAGGCCGAGATCGCCGACGCCACCGGGATCAGCCGCGGCACCGTGAAGTCGACGGCCAGCCGCGGACTCGACGCCATCTCCAAGATCGTCGGCGCCGGGCCCTGAAGTCCCGCCGGGTCGGGGCCGCGCCGGCACCCTGGCCCGCTGCGTCATCGGGCGGTGCCCGCTCGGCCGTTCGGCGCCGTCCACCGCGCCCAGTCCACCGCTGTCCCACACGACCCTGGGGTGACGTCGGGGCCCGCCGCTACGATCCACCGCGATGAGTGACGAGCGGCTGCTGTCCGAGGCGCTGCGGGCCCACGCCGCAGGAGGCGTGTCGACGCCGCGCACCGACGCGCCGTCCTCGCCGTCCGGTACTCCCGCCCCGGCCTCCGGTGATCAGCCGGAGCAGCCCGGCGGCAGCCGCCGCCGACGTTTCCGCCCGCTCGGCCGCAGCAAGCGGGCGGAGACGCCGCCGAGCGGTGCGGCGCCCACCACACCCCGCCCCGACCAGGCGCGACCCGACGTGCCCGCGCCCCGGTCCGGAGGCCCCGGCGTTCCGCCGCCCGCCTACCCGCGCGGCCCGATGCCCCCGGCCCCGCCCACGGCTCCGGTGCGCTCCGGGCCGTCGTCGACACCGTTCGGGGCGCCCGGTGCGCCCCAGCGCCCCTACGGTCCGGCTCCCCGCCCTACCGCGCCGCCCCGTCCGGCCCCCGCCGGCCTCGCCGCGCCCGAGGGCTACGCCCCGTGGAGCGCGGCCACCGTGACCTGGTGGAGCGCGGTCGCGGTGCTCGCCGGCGGCGTCGTCGGCGGGGCGATCGGCGTGCTCTCCCTGCTGCTCCCGGCCTGACCCGTTCGGGCGCACGGGCCGTCCGCACATCGTCGTCTCACGTGCGGCCAGTACCGTGAGCGCCGTGACGCCCTCCGACGCCACCACGCTGGTCGCCCTCGGTCCGCAGTGGCTCGACCCGAGCCACATCATCTCGGGCCTCGGCCCCTGGGCCCTGCTCGGCGTGGCGCTGATCCTGTTCGCCGAGTGCGGCCTGCTGATCGGGTTCTTCCTGCCCGGCGACTCGCTGCTCTTCATCACCGGGCTCGCCGCCACGACCGGCCTCATCGCGACGCCGCTGTGGCTGGTGTGCGTGGTGCTCTCCGTCGCCGCCTTCGCGGGCAACGTGTGCGGCTACTATATCGGACGGGCCGCCGGACCGGCGATCTTCGACAAGCCCGACTCCCGGCTGTTCAAGCGCGAGAACGTCGACCGGACCCAGAAATTCTTCGACAAGTACGGCAACCGGGCGATCGTGCTCGGCCGCTTCGTGCCGATCGTGCGCACCTTCATCACCGTGATGGCAGGCGTGGGGCGGATGGAGGCGCGCCGCTTCCTGACGTTCTCCGCGATCGGCGCCGTGGCGTGGGCCGCCGGCGTGACGCTGCTCGGCGCCGTGCTCGGCCAGTTCGACGTCGTCAAGAACAACATCGAGGCGATGCTCGTCCTCGTCGTCGTGATCTCGCTGATCCCGATCGCGATCGAGGCGCTGCAGGCTCGTCGCGAGAAGAAGCTCGGCGCCTCGAACCTCGCCGAGGAGACTCTCGACGGGGCGAACGACGACGCCCCGACCACCCGGATCCAGCGCCCCGGCAACTGATCGTCACGGACGACCCCTCGCCGACCGCCGGGGTTCCTGACGGCGGGTGTCAGGGTCCGGCGTGCTCGCGGATCCAGGCGTGCATGGCGATCCCGGCCGCCACCCCCGCGTTGATCGAGCGGGTCGAGCCGAACTGGGCGATCGAGACGACGAGGTCGGCGGCGGCCACGGCCTCGGGCGTGAGCCCCGGGCCCTCCTGCCCGAACAGGAGCACGCAGCGGCGGGGCAGCGCGGCGGTCTCCAGGGGCACCGCGCCCGGCCCGTTGTCCACCGCCACGATCGGGAGGTCCTCGTCCCGGGCCCACCCGGCGAGCTCCGCGACGTCGGGGTGATGGACGACGTGCTGGTACCGGTCGGTGACCATCGCGCCGCGGCGGTTCCAGCGGCGGCGCCCGACGATGTGCACCGCGGCCGCGGTGAACGCGTTGGCGGTCCGCACCACGGTGCCGATGTTGGCGTCGTGCCGGAGGTTCTCGATCGCCACGTGGAACGGGTGCCTGCGGGTGTCGAGGTCGGCGACGATCGCCTCGCGCCGCCAGTAGCGGTAGCGGTCGACGACGTTGCGGCGGTCACCGTCCGCGAGCAGCTCCGGGTCGAGGCGCGGGTCCTCCGGCCACGCGTCCGCTCCGCCCGGCCAGGGACCGACCCCGACCTCGCGCTCCGGATCGCCCGAGGCCCATTCGGTCGGGCCGGGGTCGGGGCCCTCGTCCGGTGTCAGCGATGCGGCGCCGCTGACGTTGAGTGTCAGTGACGCCGCATCGCTGACATCGGGTTGCTCGCTCATCCGAGACCGAGATCCGGGAGCCCGAGCAACGACCGGTACGGCACGCCCCGGCTCTCGATCACCTCGGCCGCCCCGGTGGCCCGATCCACGATCGTCGCGATCCCGACCACCTCGGCGCCCGCCTCCCGCAGCGCGTCCAGCGCCGTGACCGGGCTGTCGCCGGTCGTCGAGGTGTCCTCCACGACGAGGACCCGGCGCCCGACGACGTCCGGACCCTCGATCCGTCGCTGCATGCCGTGCGCCTTGGCCTCCTTGCGCACGACGAACGAGTCCACCGGCGCGCCCGGGGCGTGCATGATCGCGGCACCCACGGGGTCGGCGCCCATGGTCAGCCCGCCCGCGGCGTCGTAGGCCCAGTCGGCGGTCATCTCGCGGAGCAGCCGACCGATCAGCGGCGCGGCCTCGTGGTGGAGGCTGATCCGGCGCATGTCGACGTAGTAGTCGGCCTCCCGCCCGGAGGACAGCGTCACACGGCCGTGCACCACGGCGAGCTCACGGGCCAGGACGGCGAGGCGGTCGCGGGCGGCGGGGTCCACGTCCGGGCCACCGCCGACGGCGGCCCGCGTGGTGAGGGCGTCGCTCATGGCCGTCATTCTCCGCCGGGGTCGGGACGGCGGGCGGTTCAGCCCCGTCCGGAGCCGCTGCGCCGCGCGAGTACCTGGACGATCCGCAGCGGCGCGAGGCGGCTCACGGTCACGATCGCCTTGTAGACCGCCCCCGGCACCGAGAGCGCCCTGCGCTTCGCGAAGTCCTCGAGCGCGTCGGCGACCACCCGGTCCGCCTCCAGCCACAGGAATCCCGGCCCGCTGCGCTCCTGGCCGAGCCGCGCGTGGAACTCGGTCTTCGTGTAGCCCGGGCACAGCGCCATGACGTGGACCCCGGTGCCCGCGACCGACATGAACAGGTTCTGCGAGAGCTGCGTCAGGTAGGCCTTGCCCGCACCGTAGACCGAGCCGCGGCCCGGCAGGAACCCGGCGACGCTCGACAGGTTGATCACACCGCCGCGGCCGCGCTCGATCATCCCGGGCAGCGCCGCCCGGCACAGCAGCAGCACGCTGGTGACGTTGACCTCGTGGTTCGCCGCGAGCACGGCCGGGTCGGTGCCGACGAACTCGCCCGCCGTCGCGTAGCCCGCGTTGTTGACCAGCAGGTCGACCGGTGCCTCGTCGACGGCGGGCTCGGCGAGCCTGCGTTCGACGCGGGCGCGCGCGGCCGGGTCGGCGAGGTCGGCCACCAGGACGTCGGCACGGGTCCCCCGGGCCCCGAGCCGGTCGGCGAGCGCCCGGAGACGGACCTCGTCACGCGCTACCAGGACGACGTCGTACCCCTGGTCGGCGAGCTGGACCGCGAACTCCGTCCCCAGGCCCGAACTGGCACCGGTGACGAGGGCGGTGGGACGTGAGGAGGACGCGCCCGTCATCGTCCGCGGAAGGGGCCGCTGCGCCAGGTGCTGCCCTTCGACGAGCGCGGCTCGGACGGGCTGTCGGTGTCGGGGTCGTCCTGCTCGAGGTCGTAGGGGATGTCGCCGGGGCGCTCCCGGTGGGTCGGCTCGGAGCCGGCGCGCGAGTACGGGCTGGCGTCCTCCTCGCCGGCCGCGAACCGCTCGAGCTCCTCGTCGTAGTCCTCGTCGTCGTCCTCGTTCGGCCGAGCGGCGCCCCGGCCGGTGTCCCGGCTCGGCCCGCGGTCGGAGCCTCGACCCCGATCCGAGCCGCGGTCGTCCGGGCGGCCCGAGCCGCCGCGCGATCCGCCGCCGATCGTGCTGGTCGGCGCGTCGTCGACGCGGGAGCTCCGCACGCTGGTGGTGGGGGCGTCGTCGTCGGCACCCGCCCCGCGCACGGTCGTGGTCGGCGTGTCGTCGCCGCGGGCCGAGCGCGCGCCCACGACCGCCGTCGCGGCCTCGTCGGCCGGGCTCCCGGCGGCCTCCTCGCGCGAGCCGCCGCCCTCGACGGCCTCCTTGATGGCCGCGGACACGTCGACCAGCGACTCGATGAGCCCCTCGACGCGGTCCGGGTCGGCGTCCGGCTCGATGGAGGCCAGCACCCAGGTGTCCTCGGCCCAGACCAGCGGGACGTCGGCGCCCACGCGGTCGGCCGTGTCGGTGACCTGGCGCGTCAGCAGCCGGCGGCCCTCCAGCGCGTTGCTGACGAACGCGTACCGGCGACCGACCTGACCCAGGTTGTCGAGCTCGTCGTCGTCCGGCCGCGGCGACTCGGGCAGCCGCAGCTCGATCGCGACCGGCACCGCGACCGTGCCGCGCACCGCGGCCACCGTCGCGACGGTCTCGCCGTCCTGCTCCTGGTCGAAGATGCAGCCGAGGCGGCGGCCCCCGGGGCCGGGCACCGCGCCCGTCGCGATGTCGTAGGCGTGGCGTGGGCCGTCTCCGCGCAGCGTGCCGTAGCGCCACGCGTGCGGCGGTGAGGACAGCGCGTCGGTGAACTCCCAGCCCTTCGACGCCGCCCAGTCACGCCGGCCGTTACCCCGGCGGGTGGGGCGCGCGCGGTCGTACCAGAGCAGCAGCGCGCCGCCGGCTGCGGCGGCGAGCGCCACGACGAACCAGATCCAGGCAGGCACCCGGCGAGCGTACGGCCTGCCCCCGACACCACCGGGGGAGGACACTCGGCGCGGCGTCGCATTTCCCGCCCGGGGATCCGGCTGGTCAGGGCCGGTGCGCCTCGCGGAGCCCCGATAGGGTCGGACCGTGAGCGCCACCCTGGTCGCGCGGGGCGTCTCCGCCGCGCACGGCGCCCGGACGGTCTTCTCCGGCGTCGACCTCACCGTCGGCCCCGGTGACGTGGTCGGGCTCGTGGGAGCCAACGGCGCCGGGAAGTCGACCCTGCTGCGCATCCTCGCCGGGCTCACGGCCCCCGACACCGGGGCGGTCGAGCTCGCGCCGCCCACGGCCACCGTCGGGCACCTGCCCCAGGAGCCGGCGCCGCGTGCCGGCGAGACGATCGGCGGCTTCCTCGCCCGACGCACGGGCGTCGCGGCGGCCCAGGCCGAGCTCGACGCCGCGACGGCCGCGCTCGCCGAGGGGACCCCGGGGTCCGACGACCGCTACGCCACGGCCCTCGAGAGCTGGCTCGCCCTGGGCGGGGCCGACCTCGCCGACCGCGTCCCCGAGGTGGCCGAGGACCTCGGGCTCGGGTTGGCCGACGACACCCTCATGACGTCGTTGTCCGGCGGCCAGGCGGCCCGGGTGAACCTCGCCGCGCTGCTCCTCGCCCGGTTCGACCTCTTCCTGCTCGACGAGCCCACGAACGACCTCGACCTCGCCGGACTGGAGCGCCTGGAGCGGTTCGTCCGGGAGCTGCGGTCCCCGACGGTACTGGTCAGCCACGACCGGGAGTTCCTCGCGCGGACCGTCACCGCGGTGCTCGAGCTCGACCTCGCCCAGCAGCAGGTCGCCTCGTACGGCGGCGGGTACGAGGCGTACCTGGTGGAGCGGGAGGTGGCGCGGCGGCACGCGCGCGAGGACTACGAGGAGTACGCCGAGAAGCGGTCCGCCCTCACGACGCGGATGCACGAGCAGCGCAACTGGATGGAGAACGGGGTCCGCAACGCGCGGCGCAAGGACGGGCGCTCGGACAATGACAAGAACGCCCGCAAGTTCCGGGCCGAGGCCACCGAGAAGCAGGCCGCGAAGGTCTCGCAGACCGAGCGGCGCATCGAGCGGCTCGAGGTCGTCGAGGAGCCCCGCAAGGAGTGGGAGCTGCGGATGTCGATCGCGGCCGCGCCGCGGTCGGGGACGGTGGTGGCGTCGCTGTCGGGGGCGGTGGTCTCGCGGGGTGGGTGGCAGCTCGGGCCGGTGACGCTGCAGCTCGACTACGGCGACCGGGTCGCGGTGACCGGCGCGAACGGGGCCGGGAAGACGACGTTGCTCTCCCTGCTGCTGGGTCGCGTGGTTCCCGACGCCGGGCGGGCGTCGTTGGGGTCGGGGGTCGTCGTCGGGGAGGTCGACCAGGCGCGGGAGGTGCTGGCCTCAGGGGCGTCGTTGCTCGACGCGTTCTCCCGCGAGCCCGAGGTGGACCGCTGGCCGACCGCGGAGGTCCGGACGCTGCTGGCGAAGTTCGGGCTCGGCGCGGAGCACGTGCACCGCGGGGCGGACTCGCTCTCACCTGGGGAACGCACCCGGGCCGCGCTGGCGCTGCTCCAGGCCCGCGGGGTCAACCTGCTCGTGCTCGACGAGCCGACCAACCACCTCGACCTGCCCGCGATCGAGCAGCTGGAGTCGGCGTTGGCGTCGTACGAGGGGACGCTGCTGCTGGTCACGCACGACCGTCGGATGCTCACGGCGGTGTCGACGACGCGGCGCTGGCACGTCGAGGCCGGGCAGGTCCGCGAGATCGGCTGAGCGGCGCGTTCCTCGGCGCGAGGGGTACGCCAGGCATCCCGGAGCCCGGCTGATCATGCGCCACGTGCCCCTCGTCGAACGGCCGCCCCGCCCCGAACATGAGCGAAGGGCCCCTCCGCTCGAACAGATCGAGCGAAGGGGCCCTTCGGTCGGAACGCGAGGGGAGGATCCGGCCGCTAGAACCGCATCAGGGTTCCCCTCGTGCGAGAGCGGAACGGCTCCCGCACCTACTCGGCGCGGACCACCGACAGCGCGCCCGCCCCGGCTTCGGCGTCCTTGTCGAGGTCGACCCGCACCGTGTCGCCCTCGCGGACCCCGCCGCCGAGCAGCTCACGGGCGAGCTGGTCGCCGATCGCGGACTGCACCAGCCGGCGCAGCGGCCGTGCCCCGTAGACCGGGTCGAAGCCCTGCAGGGCCAGCCACTCCTTCGCCGCGTCGCTGACCTCCAGCGTGAGTCGCCGCCCGGCCAACCGGCCGGCCAACCGCTGGATCTGGATGTCGACGATCGAGGTCAGCTCCTCGGTCGAGAGGGCGTGGAACACCACGACGTCGTCGAGCCGGTTGAGGAACTCCGGCTTGAACGAGCGCTTCACGACCTCCATGACCCGGTCGCGACGGCCGTCGTCGTCGAGCGACGTGTCGGTCAGCGCGGCCGACCCGAGGTTCGAGGTCAGCACCAGGATCGCGTTCCGGAAGTCCACCGTGCGGCCCTGGCCGTCGGTGAGGCGCCCGTCGTCGAGGACCTGCAGCAGTACGTCGAACACGTCGGGGTGCGCCTTCTCGACCTCGTCGAGCAGCACCACGGAGTACGGCCGGCGCCGGACGGCCTCGGTGAGCTGGCCGCCCTGGTCGTAGCCGACGTACCCGGGGGGCGCGCCGACGAGCCGGGCGACGGAGTGCTTCTCGCCGTACTCGCTCATGTCGATGCGGATCATGGCCCGCTCGTCGTCGAACAGGAACGCGGCGAGCGCCTTGGCCAGCTCGGTCTTCCCGACGCCCGTGGGGCCGAGGAAGAGGAACGAGCCGGTCGGCCGGTCGGGGTCGGCGATGCCGGCTCGGGTCCGGCGCACCGCGTCGGACACCGCGCGCACGGCCTCCTCCTGGCCGACGACGCGCCCGGCCAGGTCGCCCTCCATGCGCAGCAGCTTCTGGGTCTCGCCCTCGAGCAGCCGGCCGGCGGGGATGCCGGTCCACGCGGAGACGACGTCGGCCACGTCGTCCGGGCCGACCTCCTCCTGGAGCATCAGCGGGCCGGTCGAGGTGGCCGACTCGGCCGCCTCGAGCTGCTTCTCGACCTCCGGGATGCGGCTGTAGCGCAGGCGGGCGACCGACTCGTAGTTCCCGTCCCGCTCGGCCCGGGCCTCCTCGCCGCGCAGCGTCTCGAGCTGCTCCTTGAGATCGCGCGTCGAGTTGATCGACTCCTTCTCACCCGTCCAGCGGGCGGTCAGGGCGTCGAGCTCCTCGCGCTTCTCGGCGAGCTCGGCCCGCAGCGCCACGAGCCGCTCGGCGGAGGCGGCGTCGGACTCCTTGGCCAGCGCCATCTCCTCGATCTCGAGGCGGCGCACCGCGCGCTCCACCTCGTCGATCTCCACCGGCCGCGAGTCGATCTCCATGCGCAGCCGCGAGCTGGCCTCGTCGACCAGGTCGATCGCCTTGTCCGGCAGGAACCGGGCGGTGATGTAGCGGTCGGAGAGCGCCGCGGCGGCGACGAGGGCGGCGTCGGTGATCCGCACGCCGTGGTGCACCTCGTAGCGCTCCTTGAGCCCGCGCAGGATGCCGACGGTGTCCTCCACCGACGGCTCGCCGACGAGGACCTGCTGGAAGCGGCGCTCGAGCGCAGGATCGGACTCGATGTGCTTGCGGTACTCGTCGAGCGTCGTCGCGCCGACCATCCGCAGCTCGCCGCGCGCCAGCATCGGCTTGATCATGTTGCCGGCGTCCATGGCGGACTCGCCGGTCGCGCCGGCGCCGACGATCGTGTGCAGCTCGTCGATGAACGTGATGACCTGGCCCGCGGAGTCGGTGATCTCGCCGAGGACGGCCTTGAGCCGCTCCTCGAACTCACCGCGGTACTTGGCGCCGGCGACCATCGAGCCGAGGTCGAGCGCGACGACCTTCTTGTCCCGCAGCGACTCGGGGACGTCACCCGCGACGATGCGCTGCGCGAGCCCCTCGACGATCGCGGTCTTGCCCACGCCGGGCTCGCCGATCAGGACCGGGTTGTTCTTCGTGCGCCGGGAGAGGACCTGCACGACGCGACGGATCTCGGCGTCGCGGCCGACCACCGGGTCGAGCGCCCCGGACCGGGCACGCTCCGTCAGATCCTGTCCGTACTTCTCGAGCGCCTGGAAGGTGCCCTCGGGGTCGGGTGAGGTGACGCGCGCGGAGCCGCGGACCTTGCCGAACGCCTCCTGCAGCGCCTCGGCCGTCGCCCCGTGCCGCTTGAGGATCTCGGCGGTCCGCCCGCCCGTGGCGGCCACGCCGACGAGCAGGTGCTCGGTCGAGACGTACTCGTCGCCCATGTCGGCGGCCAGCTGCTGGGCGTGCGCGAGGACGCGTGCCGAGTCCCCGTCGAACTGCGGGGCGGACACGCTGGAGCCGGTCGCGCTCGGCATCGAGGCGATCAGTCGCTCGGCCTCGGCGCGGACGGCGGCGGGGTCGGCGGACACCGCCTTGAGCAGGGGCGTCGTGATCCCGTCGGTCTGGTCGAGGAGAGCGACGACGAGGTGGGCGGGGGAGACCTGCGGGTTCCCCGACGCGGTGGCGGCGCGGACCGCGGCGGACACCGCCTGCTGGGTGCGCGTCGTCGGCGAGAAGTCCATCTGCCTGTGCCTTTCTGCGACCCGGTCCCTGGCCGGGTCCGAGGTACTCGGTGATCGTGTGTGGTCGAACGCCGTGGGGCGTGGCCGACGCGCCGGGAACGCGGCGTCGACCGTTGTTGGGGACAGCGCCCGCAGAGTTGCGTCTATTCCGCTCAAGTCATGGGGGTTTTGACGTTCCGGACATCCCGGTCAGTACCGTGAGTGACAAATCGGGGACGGTGCGCCGCTCCCTGGCACGCTCTGTCATGCTGACCCCGACTCGGGCGAGGGACGGGACCTCGCCGGGGAACGAGGGGAGTTCGGCATGTCGGCGGAACCTGCCGAGCCGATCGGCCCAGCCGTGCCGAGGGGCAGGGCTGCGCGCGAGGGCGGGACGGGTGCGGACGAGGTCTCCGCACCCGCCGAGGACCCCGCTTCGGGCGAGACACCCCAGGACCGCGGCCGGGTGCTGCGCCTGGTTCCCGCCGCGCCGAGGCCCACCGCGCTGGCCACACCCCCCACCGTGCCGCCTCCCCCGGAGGCGATGCCCACCGCCCCGCTGCCCACCCCTGGGCCGCGCATCCCGTCCGCGGCCGCGCCCCGCCAGGTCCCCGACGACGCCCGCACCGCCGTGGTGCCCCGTGTCACCGACGAGGCACGTCCCGACGACGCCGAGGGCGCTCCCGTCACGCCCCGCCCGGCCGCTCCCGAGCCGGAGATCGCCCCCGAGCCCGCGTTCACCGCCGAGCCCGAGTTCGCCCCCGAGCCCGCGGCCGCTCCCCGGCCCGAGGTCACCCGCCGGCCCGAGGTCGACACGACGACGGCGGCCCCGGTCCCCGAGGCCCCGAAGGCCCCCGCACAGGCGCCGACCCCGGCGCGAGCCCAGGCCCCCGCGCGGACCCCCCGGCCCGAGGCCACCACCCCGCTCGCCTCGCCCCGGTCGGACGCGGCCCGCGCCGGCGAGGCCGTGCGCGCGGTGTGGTCGCGCCTCGACGACCAGGAGGACGACCTCGCCCACTGGTTCGCCGCGCTGCTCTTCAGCCTCGCCCCCGGCCTGCGCGCGCACTTCCCCACCCAGGCCGACCGGGCGGCCCGCCGGCTGCTGCGCGCCTCGATCGCCGCGATGTCCGCGGTCGACCGCCCGCAGGAGCTCGCGAGCGCCGTCGAGACCCTGGCCAAGGAGACGCGCGCCCTCGGGCTCGACGCCTCGGCCGACGAACCGGTCGGCGTGGCGCTCGTCGGCGCGGTCCGGGAGTTCGCGGGCGAGCTGTGGGCCCCCGGGGCCGACGCCGCCTGGAGCCTCGCCTACTCGCTGGCCGCCGAGCCCGCGCGCCGCCGCGCGGCGACCATGCCCGGCGTCGTCACCGGCACCGTGGTCGCCCACCGGCGGCTGAGCTGGGATCTCGCAGTCATCACCGTGGCCCCCGACGAGCCGGTCGACTACCGGCCCGGCCAGTGGGTCACCGTCGAGGTGCCGCAGCGCCCGCGGATGTGGCGGCGCCTCACCCCGGCCGGTGCGCCCCGCGCGGACGGCCTGCTCGAGTTCCACGTGCGTGCCGTGGAGGGCGGTTGGGTCAGCCGCAGCCTCGTCGCGCACAGCCAGTGCGGCGAGCAGTGGCGGATCGGCCCCGCCGAGGGCGACCTCGACGCGGACGTCACCGCCGAGCGCGAGCTGCTGATCGTCGCGGGCGGCACCGGGGCGTCCGTCGCCCTGGCGCTCTGCGACGACCTCGCCGCGCAGGCCGCGCAGGGCGTCGACGTCCGGCCGACCACGGTGATCGTCGGGGGCCGCACCCCGGAGGACCTGCACACGCTGGACCGCTTCGCCGCGATCGCCGACGACGCGCCGTGGCTGGCGGTCGTCGGGGCCTGCGAGTCGGACCCGCTCGACCTCGAGCTCGCGCCGGGCACCGTCGTCGAGGCCGTCACCCGCGCCGGGCAGTGGCTCTCCCACGACGTCGTGCTGGCCGGCTCGCCGGAGATGATCCGGGCGACCACGGCCGCGTTGCTGGTCGACGGCACGCCGCTGGACCGGATCCACTACGACCCCTTCACCGAGGGCGACGAGGACTGAGCGGCGTCACTGGGCGCCGTCGTCGTCCACGGGCGGTTCGTCGGCCGGCGGACCGGCCGCCCGGCGGCCGGGCTGCCAGACCACGACGGACTGGGTCCGCCGCACCGGCAGCAGGTCCCCGCGCCGTCCGCCCTGGTCGGTGAGCGCCTGCAGCCGGGCCTGGGTGCGCGCGAGCTCGTCGGTGACCTCGGCGAGCCGGTCGGTGAGCTGGTCGACCTCGCGCTCGAGCTCGATGATCCGCTTGATGCCGGCGAGGTTGACGCCCTCCTCCTGGGAGAGCCGCTGCACCTCGCGGAGCAGCGCGATGTCGCGCACCGAGTAGCGGCGGCCGCCGCCGCTCGCGCGGCCGGGCCGCACCAGGCCGATGCGGTCGTAGGAGCGCAGCGTCTGGGCGTGCATGCCGGAGAACTCGGCGGCGATGGAGATGACGAAGACCGGGGTGTCCTCGTCGGCCCACGACGGGAGCCCCGGGATCGCCGACCCGCCCGCGCCCCGGGCACCGTCGCCCGGGCCGCGACCGCCGGTCACGACGCCGCCTCCTTGCGGCCGGCCTCCGCCCGATCCGTCAGGTGGGCGCGGGGATCCTCGTCGGCGGTGGCCCGGGCGTAGGCGTCGAGCGCCTCGCTCGCCTCGGACGACAGCCGTGAGGGCACCGCGAGCTCGAGGGTCACGAGCAGGTCCCCGGTGTGCTCCTTGCGCTTCACGCCGCGCCCGCGGACCCGCAGGGTGCGCCCCGAGGAGCTGCCCGGCGGGACCTTGAGCGAGATGCGGCCGTCGAGGGTGGGGACCGCGACGGTGGCGCCGCGGACGAGCTCCGGGTAGGTCACCGGGAGCGTGAGCGTGAGGTCGTCCGGGTTCTTGGTCGACCGGCCGAACACCGCGTCCGCGGCCACGTGCACGACGACGTAGAGGTCGCCGGACGGCCCGCCGCTCGGTCCGGGCTGGCCCTTGCCCGCGAGCCGGATGCGCTTGCCGTCCTCGACGCCCGCGGGGATGCGGATCGTCAGGGTGCGCGGGCGGGAGCTCACGCCGTCGCCGCCGCACTCGGTGCAGGGGTCGTCGACGAGGTGGCCGGTGCCGCGGCAGTCCGGGCACGGCTCGCTGAACGCGAACGCGCCCTGGCTGCGCGAGACGAGGCCGGCGCCGCCGCAGCGCGGGCACGTGCGGGGGGTGGTCCCCGGCTTGGCGCCGGAGCCCTCGCAGGTGCCGCAGCGCATCGGGGAGGTCAGCCGCAACGGCAGCGTCGCGCCGTTGACGGCCTCCGCGAAGTCGATGCGGACCTCGGTCTCGACGTCGGCGCCGCGACGCTGGCGCGGGCTCGACATGCCGCCGAGCCCGCCACCCATGCCACCGGTGGGGTCGGCCTGGCCGGCGCCACCGGCCCCGCCCATGCCACCGAAGATGCCGCCGAGCAGGTCACCGAGGCCACCGGCCCCGCCACCGCGCCCGCCGCCGCCGAACAGGTCGTTGACGTCGAACCCGCCCGGGGCGCTCGTCGCACCGCCGCGGCCGCCCCCGCCACCGAAGCCGCCGAAGCGACCGCCGCCGGCGAGCAGGGTGCGTGCCTCGTCGTACTCCGAGCGCTTGCCCGGGTCGGACAGGACGCCGTAGGCCTCACCGGCCGCCTTGAACCGCGCCTCGGCCTTCTCGTCGCCGGGTTTGGTGTCGGGGTGGTTCTCCCGCGCGATCTTGCGGTAGGCCTTCTTGATGTCGTCCTGCGAGGCGTCCTTGGCGACGCCGAGCTCACGGTAGAAGTCCTTCTCGAGCCAGTCACGATTGGCCATCGTGGGTTCGTCCTCCCTCCCGCGAGCCCGGCGTGCGCGCGAGCCCTCTCGTCAGTGTCGATCCTCGCCCAGGAACGCGTCCTGTGCTGTCCTCCCTCAGGCCGACTCGCCGCCGCCCGCCGAACCGGTGCCCGCGGGCACCGCGTCCGGGTCGTGGTCGGTGACCTCGACCATGGCGGGCCGGAGGACCTTCTCGCCGAAGCGGTAGCCGCGGCGCATCACGGTGGTGACGGTCGGGCCGTCCACCTCCGCCGACGTGCCGTGGGCGACCGCCTCGTGCACCGACGGGTCGAACGCGTCGCCGACCTCGCCGAAGCCGGCCAGCCCGGCCCGCGTCAGGGTCTCGGTGAGCCGGTCGGCCACCACCTTGAACGGGCCGGTCAGGTCGCCGTGGGTGCCCGCGCGCTCGACGTCGTCGAGCACGGTGAGCAGCTCACCGGCCACCTGGGCCTTGGCGCCGTTGATCGTGGCCTCGCGGTCACGCTCCACCCGGCGCCGGTAGTTCGCGTACTCCGCCGACACCCGCTTCAGGTCGGCGGTGCGCTCCTCGAGCTCGGTGCGGAGCTGCGTGAGCTCGGGGTCCTGGTCGGTCGGGGCCTCGGCGGCGCCGTCCGAACCCGTCGTCGGCACCCCGCCGGCGGCGGCGTCCGGTGCCTGGTCGCCGTCGGCGGGCGCGCCCTCGACGGTGACGCCCTCCGCAGCGGCCTGCGGCTCCTGGACCGACTCGTCCTCCCGGACCTCGGTCGGGTCCTGCACGGTGACCTCCTCCTCGGGTCCACCGCGCCCGGCCGTGGGGCCGGGCGCGGCGCCGGTGTCCGGTCCGGTCACTGCTTCTTGTCGTCGTCGACGATCTCGGCGTCGACCACGTCGTCCTCACCGGCCGACCCGTCGGCCCCGGCGGCACCCGCCGCACCGGCGGCGTCGGTGCCGTCCTGCTGCGAGTAGATCGCCTGGCCGAGCTCCTGGGAGTCGGTGGCGAGCTTCTCCACCGCGGTCTTGACGGCCTCGGTGTCGTCGCCCTCGAGCGCCTTCTTCAGGTCGTCGAGCGAGCCCTGGACCTTGTCCTTGACCTCGGACGGGACCTTGTCGCCGTTCTCGGAGAGGACCTTCTCGGTCTGGTGGACCAGCGACTCCGCCTGGTTGCGGGTCTCGGCCTCCTCGCGGCGCTGACGGTCCTCGTCGGCGTGGGCCTCGGCGTCCGAGACCATCCGGTCGATCTCCTCCTTGGAGAGGGCCGACCCGCCGGTGATCGTCATGGCCTGCGACTTGCCGGTGCCCTTGTCGACCGCCGACACGTTGACGATGCCGTTCGCGTCGATGTCGAACGTGACCTCGATCTGCGGCACGCCCTGGGGGGCGGGCGGCAGGCCGGTCAGCTCGAACATGCCGAGCTTCTTGTTGTAGGCCGCGATCTCACGCTCACCCTGGAAGACCTGGATCTGCACCGACGGCTGGTTGTTCTCCGCCGTCGTGAAGACCTCGGACTTCTTGGTCGGGATGGTCGTGTTCTTCTCGATCAGCTTCGTCATGACGCCGCCCTTGGTCTCGATGCCGAGGGACAGCGGGGTGACGTCGAGCAGCAGGACGTCCTTGACGTCACCGCGCAGCACGCCGGCCTGGAGGGTGGCGCCGACGGCGACGACCTCGTCCGGGTTGACGCCCTTGTTGGGCTCCTTGCCGCCGAGCAGCTCCTTGACCAGCTCGGTCACGGCGGGCATGCGGGTGGAACCACCGACCATGACCACGTGGCTGATCTGGCCGACCGAGATGCCGGCGTCCTTGATGACCTGGTTGAACGGCTTGCGCGTCCGCTCCAGCAGGTCGGAGGTGATCCGCTGGAACTCCGAGCGCGACAGCGTCTCGTCGAGGAACAGCGGGTTCTTCTCGGAGTCGACCGTGATGTAGGGCAGGTTGATGCTCGTCGACGCCGAGCTGGACAGCTCGATCTTCGCCTTCTCGGCGGCCTCACGGAGCCGCTGCATCGCCATCTTGTCCTTGGACAGGTCGATGCCCTGCGAGCTCTTGAACTTGTCGACCAACCAGCTGATGATCTTCTCGTCCCAGTCGTCGCCACCGAGGTTGTTGTCACCGTTGGTGGCGCGGACCTCGACGACACCGTCGCCGATGTCGAGCAGCGAGACGTCGAACGTGCCGCCGCCGAGGTCGAAGACGAGGATCGTCTGCTCGCTCTCGCCCTTCTCCAGCCCGTAGGCGAGGGCGGCCGCGGTGGGCTCGTTGACGATGCGCAGGACGTTGAGGCCAGCGATCTGGCCGGCCTCCTTGGTGGCCTGCCGCTGCGCGTCCTCGAAGTAGGCCGGGACGGTGATCACCGCGTCGGTGACCTCCTCGCCGAGGTAGGACTCGGCGTCGCGCTTGAGCTTCATCAGCGTGCGGGCGCTGATCTCCTGCGCGGTGTACTTCTTGTCGTCGATCTCGGTGGTCCAGTCGGTCCCCATGTGCCGCTTCACCGAACGGATCGTGCGATCCACGTTGGTGACGGCCTGGTTCTTCGCCGACTGTCCGACCAGCACGTCCCCGTTGCGGGCGAAGGCGACCACCGAGGGGGTGGTGCGGCTGCCCTCCGAGTTGGCGATGACCGTCGGCTCGCCGCCCTCCAGGACGGCGACCACGGAGTTGGTGGTGCCGAGGTCGATGCCGACCGCTCGCGCCATGCTGATGACTCCTCTCAGAGGTTTCGGTGTGAGCCCGTTGCACTCAAGTCTAGCCACTCCGGCGAACCGGCGACGACCCGGGTATGAGTCACGGTCGCTCAACTTGCTCTCATGGGGCTCAACGAGGCTGGTGCCCGCCGTGTTCCCGCGGCGCGGAGATCACACCGGGGGCGCGGTACCCGGGCGCGTCGCGAGCGGAACCATGCCCTTCTCCGTGAAGCTCACCGGGCGCACGGCCAGGGGCACCCCGGTCTGCTGCGCCTCCATGATCTTCCCGTCGCCCAGGTAGAGCGCGACGTGGTGGATGGTGTCCGGGTCCGAGGAGTCGTAGGCCCAGAAGAGCAGGTCACCGGGCTGGGCCTGCGCGACCGGCACGTGCGCGCCCGCCCCGTACTGGTCCCGGGCCACGCGGGGCAGCACCACCCCGGCGGCCTGGAAGGCGCGCAGCATCAGGCCCGAGCAGTCGTAGCTCGACGGCCCGGTGGCGCCCCACACGTAGGGCTTGCCGCTCGCCGCGACCGCGAAGTCGATGGCGGTCTTCGCGACGCCCGACGGGAGGGTGGTCGCGACGCCGGCGGCCGGGCCCTCGTCGCACGGGCGGATCGCGCTCGTGACCCCGGCGAGGTCGCCGACCAGGCTCTCGGCCAGCGGCTCCCACTTCGCGTAGGCACCGGGGAACGCCGAGCGCTGCACGGTCTGCGCGGCCAGCGTGATCGGCATGTCCTGCCAGCCCGGGACGGCCAGCAGGTGCTGCAGGAAGCTCTGCGTCGCGTGCACCGGGTCGCGGATCTCGTCGGCGGTGCCCCAGCCCTGGCTGGGCCGCTGCTGGAACAGCCCGAGCGAGTCGTGGTCGACCGCGACGTCCATGCCCGCCGTACCCATCCCGGACTCCTGCATGGCGGTCGCGAGCGCGACGATCCACGCCCGCGGCGGCGCGGCCATCCCCTTGGCCACCCCGACGATCGTCGCGGCCGCCTGGCGCTGCACCGGCTGCAGGTCCGCCGCGGTCTGCGGGACCCCGACGGCGGGCCGGCCGTTCGCGTCGCACGTCCCCGCCGCCTGCTGGTCACCGCCCACGGTGAACTGGCCGACGACGAGCAGGCCGCCGAGCAGCACGATCACCAGCCCGAGCGCGAGCACCCCGACCGGGATGAGCAGCCGCAGGAACCGCATCCGCGAGGGCAGGCGCGGGAGCCGCAATGGGACCTGGCGCGACGGGTCCTCACGACGGGGCGGGCGCAGCTGGGTCGGCACGGCGCGTCCTCACGACGCCCGGTCGTAGCCCGCGACGCGCCAGTCGCCCGGCCCGACCTGGACGAGCAGGAGCTGCAGCGTCACCGCGTCGGTGGGCACCCGGACGCGCACCGAGTCGGGGTGCACCTCCACCGCCTGCGGCGGGCCGGTGACCCGGGACGACGGGATGTTGCCGGGGTCGACCGACGCGAGGGTCGGCAGGTACTCGTCGGTGGTGTACGGCCGCAGCTGGTCGCTCCACTGCGCCCCGGTCATGCCGGCCGGGTGGTTGGCCCAGGCACCCGCCCAGCGCTGGGCGACGCCGAGCGCCGCCTGCGGGGCGGCGGAGAGCGGCAGGTTCGTGGGGGTGAGCTCCGGCGGCGGCGCGGCGGGGGCCGCGGGGGCGGCGGTCACCGTCGGGACGTCGGGGACCGGGGCGAGCGCACCCGGGGAGCGTCCGGAGTGCGGCGAGAGCCAGTTCCCGAGGTACGCGACGCCGCCGACGACCACGGCGACGAACACCAGCAGGACCAGGAACCGGATCGGTGAGTGCAGCGGCCACTCCCAGAGGCCCCGGTAGGCCGACGACCGGCCGCGCCTAGTCCGGATCGGCACCGCGGGCTCCCGGGGTCGGCGTCACGGCCGGGGCGGTGCGGTCGGGGGTCGATCCGCGGTCCACCCGGCTGTCGAGCACCCGCCCCTCGACGACCCGGTCGCGCCCGTCCACCCCGGGCCGGCGCGCGGACGGCCGGTAGATGCGCTGGGAGGGCTGCCCGTCGACCTCGGGGACCCGGGGGGCGGCGGCGGGCAGCGCCGGCCGGGTGGCGTCGATCTCACGGTGGGGCACGCCGTCGGACGACCCTCCGGAGCCGGACGCACCCGACGTCGGGCGCAGCACCTCGGAGTCGACGCGCACGGTCCGTCCGGTGCGCGGCCCGCTCGCCGCCTCGTCGACCCCGGACTCCTCCGGGCGCAGCATCGACCCGCCGCGACGCCGCTCGACGCGTTCGCCCCACCAGGAGTCCTCGTGCGAGTCCGGGCCGCGCATCCGGCCCAGCGCGCGTCCGAGGGTCCCGGTGCCCGCCGCCGGGAAGAAGCCGCCGACCTGTTCACGGGTGAGGCTGACCATCGACGTCAGGCGGCGGAACGGCCGCGACACGGCCCAGAGGATCACCGTGACGACCCCGGTGACCAGCAGTCCGAGCCAGGTGTCCACCCCCGATCCGGGGCGGAAGAGCGAGATCACCAGCAGCGAGTGCAACCCGGCCAGCGCCCCGACGAGCAGCGTGTTCACCAGCGCCGCGCCGCCGATCCGCAGCATCGCGGGCAGCACCTCGGGCTTGATGAGCGCCACCACCGCGAGGGCGGGCGCCACCATGACGAGCAGCCGGATCATGAGCATCGACACCAGCACGAGGACCTTGCTCATCAGCTGGAACAGCGCGATGCAGGCGGCCTGGATGAGCGCGAGCGCCCCGGCCCCGACCCGCGAGCCGGACCGGCCCTGGAAGTAGGAGTAGCGGTCGCCGACCTTGTTCGCGACGTCGGTGAACTGCTGCTTCTTGGCGTCGGCCTGCGCCTGGCCGTCCTGCCCCGTCGCGACCTCGACCTTGGTGAACGTCTGCGCCTGCAGGAGCGGTCGGCCCAGGTCACGGGCCTGCGGCACGTCCGCGGACCCGAACTCGCCGCGCAGCCAGTTGGAGTAGACGATCTGGTCGGTGAGCACCGTGGGCAGGGTGTTCTGGTCCCCGACGCCGACCTGGCGCAGGAATCCCTGCTGCATCGCGGTGACGCCGTCGAGGAGCACCCCGTCGAGGGAGCGCGACCACTGGATCGGCGCCGCGTACGCCGCCGCCGCCAGGCCCAGCGCGAGGACCGCGACCAGCCCTCGCCGGGCCTGCTGCGCGAGCTCGCCGCGCATCGCGAGCACCAGCATGATCGCGGCGAGGGCGGCCAGCGCGACCCCGGCCCACGTCGTGAAGACGGCCTCGTACATCGCCCGGGTGCCGGTCTGGATCACCGTGTCCAGTGGCGTGAGCAGGCTCGACCCGCGCGCGATCAGGTAGTGCGCCCAGTTGACGCCGCCGACGATGAGCTTGGCGACGTCGAAGACCTGGTTGCCGAGCCAGGTGTCGGTCGCGGCCGCGGGGTCCCGGGCGCCGCCCGGCCCGCAGCCCAGGTCGTAGGTCCACCAGACCTGGCCCGCGTAGCCGACCTCGTCGTACACGCTGCCGGGCGTCCCGACGCCGATCGGGGCCGGGTCCAGCGACCCGACGAGGCCGGTGCCGGGCCGGTCGGGGTCGGGCGGGGCCTTGCAGTCGAACGCCTGCGCCGAGGCCGTGCCGCCGACCAAGATCAGTCCGCCCACCAGGGACACGACGACGAGCAGGGCCCGGGCGCTGCGGGTGCGCGGCAGGTGCCGCGTCAGGAGAGACTCGTTCCGGACACCTGACGTCAGGAACGACGCTTTCCTGACATCGGGGGCGGCGGCCGACCGAGCCCGCCGAGATCCCCGCCGCCACCCGATGACGAGCGCCGCGACGAGGATGCCGACGACGACGATCACCCGTCGCCGCCCCGGCCCGGGCTGCCCGCCGTCGGGACGCCGTCCCCCTGCTCGTCGTCGTCCCGCTCACCCCAGGCGCGCCGGAACGTCGGGCGCGGCGCGTGGGGCTGCTCCATCCCGGTGTCCGGGTCGGCGTCGTCGGCGGGGGTCCGCGCGCTCGGGGCCGCCGGCGGCTCGTCCGGGGCCGGCGCGGCGGGCGTGTGGGCGCGGCGCGCGTCGGGGTTGGTGTCCAGGGCCGTGCGCAGGTGCGCCAGGTGCGGGCCCTCGAGGTCGACGCGGATCTTCTCGACGCCGCCGTGCCCGTCCGAGAAGACGAACTGGCGCGGGGTGTCGTCCGGGTGGTCGTCGTGCTCGCCCAGGGAGCGGCTGGCGGTGGGCCGGGGCGAGAGGGTGCCGAGCATCTCCTCGTACCCGACGTCGGTCGGCACGCGCAGCAGCCGCAGTGCTTCGGCCTGCGCCTCGGCGTCGTCGGTGCGCCCGACGAAGACCGCGTCCACCAGCGACGCGAAGCCCGGCACCCGCAGCAGGTCCCCGGCGAGCTGCGAGGCGAACAGCGCGCGGACGTTGAACTTGCGCGAGTCGCGCGCGAGCCGGTCGATCAGCACCTTGCCGGTGGGGATCTGGGAGAGGAAGTGCGTCTCGTCGAGCGCGACGCCCTTCCGCAGGTCCCGGTCGGCGGTGTACACGGTCCGCTGCGTCAGCCAGGAGGCGAGGTTGAGCAGCTCGACCGCCAGCGACTCGCCGTCGGTCCACTCCTCGCGCGGGCTGCCGGGGCGGGGCAGCGACATGCCCTGCATCGTCAGGACGGTGAGCCGGTACTGGTCCTCGTCGAGGATCGACGGGTCCCCGACGGGGCTCTCGTCCGGCCCGCGCGGATCGGCCGGGTCCGAGGTGTGCTCGGGGAAGAGCAGGGCGGCCTGGGGAAGCTCGCGGCGCTCCTCGAGGAAGTCCGCGACGACGTCGGCGTGCTCCTCGCCCTCCCGGGCGTGGCGGCGCAGCGTCGCGATGACCTGGCCCGGGTCGCGGTGCTGCCCGCCGCCGACCTCCCGGACCGCGCGCAGCAGCACGATCCGGGTGTGGGGCAGACGCGCCACGTCGTAGGGCAGCAGGCCGGTGAGCACGTCGAGCACCAGACGACGCCGGGTCGCGGCGGCCAGCGACCGTTCGCGGCGCCACGCCTTCTCCGGGTCGGGCTCGTCGAGGAAGTGGTCCCGGCGGGGCTCGGCCACCACCCGGTACGGGTTGAGGATGCCGGGATCGGCGCCGAGCAGGTGGATGTGCCGGGAGAACGGCGCGAGCTCGGGCAGCCGGGTCAGCTCGGCGAGCGGGCCGGACGGGTCGAGCACCGTCCAGCGCGCCCCGGCGCGCAGCGTCTTGTAGACCATCAGGCCGGTGAGGAACGACTTGCCGGAGCCCAGGCCGCCGACGACGGCGGTCAGGCCCGAGGCCCGTCGTACCTCCTGCGCCATCCACGGGTCCCAGGCGACCGGACGACGGGTCGCGGTGCAGGTCTCGCCGAGCAGCACCCCGCGCCGGTCGCCCACCGACGCCGACGCGGCGGGAACCCCCGCGGCCACCCAGGTCACCGAGCCGCGGCGCCGGTACGCGGTGGAGGCCAGCGGCTCGCCGGGGATGAACTCGCGCGCGTAGGCGTACTGCGCCTCCGGGTGCTCGAGGGCGACCCGGGGCCGGTAGAGGTCGAGCACCTGCTGCGCGCGGGTGAGGGTCTCGGACTCGTCCCGGCCGGACACCGCGACTCGCCACCAGCCGTAGACCCGGGTGTTGAGCTGGGTGAGCCCGCCGGAGAGCTCGTCCTCGATCTGCAGCACCCGGTCGGCCTGGCGCTCCAGCGACATCGGCGGGTCGAGGTCGTGGTCGTGGGTGTAGTGCCGGATCTGGCTGCGGACCTTGCCCATCTGGCGCTGCAGCTCGCCCGAGACCTCCTCCGGGCGGCGCACGTAGATCCGCGCCGACCATTCCACCGGGAAGGGCAGGCGGTCGCTGCGCTGCATCCACGGGTCGTCGGCCTCGGGGATGCGCAGCGAGTCCATCAGCCCGACCGAGAGGACCGCGACGTGCCGCGAGACCGGCTGCAGCCCGTGCCTGCCCTGCACGGTCACCGTGGGCGCGTAGGGCTCCTGGTGCATCGAGACGCCGTCGGTGAACGCCGCGAGGTCCTCGGTCTCCCACGCGACGCCGGGCTCGGCGTGCACCGACCGCGGCGCGGGCAGGCCCAGCGCGCAGGAGCGGTGCATCAGCCAGGCCATGTCCTCCGCGCTGCAGGGGACCCCGTCGAGCCCCGGGCCCGAGACCAGCGCGTCGACGTGCGCGATCTCGGTCTCGAGCGCGGTCAGCTCGGCGCTCACGGCCGACGGGACCATCCGGTTGAGGAGCGGCGCCGCGGACTCCAGCCAGCGGTCCACCACGGAACGACCGGACACCTCGACGCCGAGGAACACCTCCTTGTCGGCCATCGACAGGCCCATGAGGTGGTGCTGCTCGCCGGTGAGGAAGTCCTCCCAGCCCAGCGCGCCCCCGACGTCCTCCGGGCGCCCCGGCGAGTTGCGGTCGAAGGCCTCGGCCCAGCGCGCGACCGGGAACGGCCGGGTGGTCACCCGCAGGTGGCACCAGCGGCCCTGCAGCTCACCGAGCTGGTTGGCGATGCGCCGGATGAGCGACTCGCGCTGGGAGTCCGACCGGAAGCTCCACGGCTGGGGCGCGAGGCGGTACCAGGCGGTCACGGCCGAGCCGGTGCGCGCGATGTTGCCGTCGATGGAGCGCAGCGCGATGTCCGAGCGGTAGCTCGGGGCCGAGGACGCCCCGGCCAGCGCCCGCCCGCGCCGGCGCCGCGTGCTCCCGGTGCGCAACGTCCCGGTGGGCGCGTCGTCGGCCGGTTCCGGATCGTCGGGCGCCTCCTCGGTGGCGTCGCCGAAGCTCGCGAGCAGGTCGTCGTCGGTCGTCGGGCCGGGATCCGCCGGGATGTCCCGCTCGACGGGGACGACCTCGGCCGGGGTCGGGGCGTAGCCGGCCGGGAACGCGCCCCAGCCCGAGGTCGCCTCGGGCTCGCGCTCGGCCTCGCGCGCGTCCGGCCAGGGGTCCGACCACGACGAGCGACGGCCCCGGCCCGACTCAGGACCGCGCCGGCGCAGCACCGTCGTCCTCCTCGTCGTGTCGGTCGGGCCCGGTCCCGGTCGCGTCCGTGGTGGGGGCCTCGGACTGTGCGCTCGGGCCGAACCGCCGGGGCCCGCTGACGGGGCGGGTGCGGGGGCGGCGCGGCTTCGGCTTCGGTTTCGGCTTCTGTGACCGGTCGGCGCGACGGGCGGTGACGTGCAGCACGCCGTCGACGTCGTCGTCGTCGGCCGTGACGGTCGGCTCGCGGGGTGTCGACGGCGGTGGTTCGGCGCGGGCGCCGCCGCGCGTCGTCCAGGAACGGCGAGGGGTGCGACGACGACGGGTGCCGGTTCCGTCCCCGGGACGGCGGCCGGAGCCGGCCTCGTCGTCGGGACCGCGTCGGTCCTCCGTGCGCGCACGCGCGTCGGACACCGTGGCCATCGCCGCGTGCGGGTCGGTGCGCCCGGCGGGCAGCGCCCGCCGCGGGCGGGCGGCCTCGATCGCGACGTGACCGGTGCCGACGGTGCTGCCCTCGCCGCGGGTGCGCCGGCGCGGTCCGCGGAGTTCGTGGACGAAGAGCGTCAGCCACTGCAGCAGCGGACGGTCCTCGTCGATCCGTTTCGCGACGAAGCGGACCACCACGACCGTGATGAGCAGGGCCCACGCCACCGAGAAGAAGCCGATGGGGATGCCGAGCCGGCGCTGGAAGAACATCACGACGATCATGACGATCAACCCGACGCCGTAGCTCGAGTAGCGGGCACGCCAGGGGAAGGTCGCGCGGGGCGGGCCGAGCCAGACGGCGTCGACCCGGTACACGTCGTCGTCGGTGCGGATCTGCACCCGCGTCACCCCGTGATCAGCTGGGCCAGGAACTGGCCGACCGCCGGCCCGTTGCCCGACACGGCGATACCGAGCGCGACCAGGCCGACCAGCAGCCCGACCCCGCGGCGGGCGACTCCGGCGTTGTCTCCCCGGCCACCGATCCAGAGCATGATCACGGCGATGCCGAGCAGGAGGAGCGGGACGATGTTGTCGCGGATCCAGCCCTGCAGGCCGTTCGTCCCGAGACCCTGGGCGACGACGGCCGACCCCAGCCAGTGCAGCTCGGCGATCGGGACGCCCGTGCCGACCACCGTGGCGCCGAGGGTGGTGACGGTCATGGCGGTGGTCCTCCCCGGACGTTCGATGGCACAGTCCTCGGCCGATCTCGACCGGTCGAGTAAACACGTCGGTCGCCGGGCCTGACCACCCCCTGTCGTCGCGCCGTGCGACGGCCCGACCCACGGTCTGTCACCACGCGCCGCGCGACCCGCTCCGTCGTTCCCGACGACCACGACTCATGGTGGCCCCGATACCGCCGCAGTGGTGGGACGCGCGCCCACCTGGCCGCGCCGGGTCATCGCGTCGTCCACCACAGAGTGACAGCGACCGGTGACCGGGTGTCGAGCGCCACTGCCCGCGAGGACCAGGGTTACCGGTGAGTAGGTTCTCACCGTCCTCGCCGGGCCCCCGCCAGGACCAGCCGATACAGTGCGCCGAACGACGGTCGTCGACCCGTGCCACCCGGGCAGGGTCCGCTGGGAGGTCGAACAGTGCTCGTCCGATTGATCCTGGGCCTCGCGCTCACGGTGGCCGTGGGGGTCGTCGCCGCCCGGCGCGCGTGGTGGCTCTTCACGTTGATCCGCTCGGGCCAGCCCGACTCGAAGCGCGCCGTCGGCCTCGGTGGCCGGGTGCGCGCGCAGTTCGTCGAGGTGTTCGGCCAGCGCAAGCTGCTGCGCTGGTCGATCCCCGGCCTCGCCCACCTCTTCACGATGTGGGGCTTCATCATCCTGCTGACGGTCTACATCGAGGCCTACGGCGCGCTCTTCGTGGACGACTTCGCGATCCCCGGGATCGGGCACTCGCCGATCCTGGGCTTCCTGCAGGACTTCATCGCCGTGATGGTCCTGATCTCGATCATCACGTTCGCGATCATGCGTGTGCGCCAGGACCCGGAGCGCAAGCAGCGCTCCTCGCGGTTCTACGGCTCGCACACCAGCGGCGCGTGGATCGTGCTGTTCCTGATCTTCAACGTCGTCTGGACGCTGTTCGTCTTCCGCGGCGTCGAGTCCGCGGCGGGCAACCTGCCCTACACCTCGGGCGCGTGGGTCTCGATCGCGGTCGGCCAGCTGTTCACCGGGCTCTCCCCGTCGACGCTGTTCGTCCTCGAGACGATCATGGTGCTGCTCCACATCGGCGTCGCGCTGGTCTTCCTGGTGCAGGTGCTCTACTCGAAGCACCTCCACATCTTCATCGCCCCGATCAACGTCGCCGCGAAGCGCCTGCCCAAGGCCCTCGGCCCGCTGCAGCCGCTCGAGTACGACGGCAAGCCGATCGACTTCGAGGATCCGCCCGAGGAGGCCTCGTTCGGTCGCGGCAAGATCGAGGACTTCACGTGGAAGGGCATGCTCGACTTCGAGACGTGCACCGAGTGCGGCCGCTGCCAGTCGCAGTGCCCCGCGTGGAACACCGGCAAGCCGCTCTCGCCGAAGCTGCTGATCATGGACCTGCGCGACCACATGCTCGCGAAGGCGCCGTACATGATCGGCGGCAGGGACATGCCCGACGAGAGCTCGGTGGACCTGCTGGGCGTCACGTCGGGTCACGGGGTCCCGGAGTCCGGCTACGAGCGCCACACCGGCAGCGACGACGCCCAGGCCGTCCGTCCGCTGGTCGGCAACGCCCAGCAGCTCGGCGTCATCGACCCCGAGGTCCTCTGGTCCTGCACCACCTGCGGCGCGTGCGTCGAGCAGTGCCCGGTGGACATCGAGCACGTCGACCACATCGTCGACATGCGCCGTAACCAGGTCATGATCGAGTCGGAGTTCCCCGGCGAGCTCGGGGTGCTCTTCCGCAACCTGGAGAACAAGGGCAACCCCTGGGGTCAGAACAACTCCTCGCGCATGGACTGGGCGAAGGACCTGCCCTTCGAGGTGCCCGAGTTCGACGGCGAGCTGCGGACCGAGACCGAGTACCTCTTCTTCATCGGCTGCGCCGGCGCGTTCGACGACAACGCCAAGAAGACGGTGCGCGCGACCGCCGAGCTGCTGCACATCGCCGGCGTCGACTACGTGGTGCTCGGCAAGGAGGAGAGCTGCACCGGTGACCCGGCGCGGCGCTCGGGCAACGAGTTCCTGTTCCAGATGATGGCCCAGCAGACGGCCGAGATGCTGAACACGGTGTTCGAGGGCCGCGAGCCCGGGACGCGCAAGATCGTCACCACCTGCCCGCACTGCATGAACACCCTCGGGCGCGAGTACCCGCAGCTCGACGGCCACTACGAGGTCGTCCACCACACCCAGCTGCTCAACCAGCTGGTGCGGGAGAAGAAGCTCGTGCCCGTCGCCGCCGAGCCCTCCCCGGTGCCCGCGGCGAAGCTCGACATCAACCCGTCGACGAACCTGCAGTACCACGGGCCGCAGGCCGACGGCACCGAGCGCGGGCTCGTCACGGCGAACGGGCACGCCGTCGGCGGACACCCGGACGACCAGGCCGCGCCGGCCGCCGTCGCACTGGCCGAGAAGGAGGGGTCGTCGAACGGGTCCTCGTCCGCGGGGTCCTCGTCGAACGGGTCCTCGTCCGCGGGGTCCTCGTCGAACGGGTCCTCGTCGTCGAACGGGCACGGCGGGTCCGGCGCGAAGACCGTGACCTACCACGACCCGTGCTACCTGGGCCGGCATAACGAGGTCTACACCCCGCCGCGTGAGCTGGTGGAGGCCGCGGGCGCCACGCTGAAGGAGATGCCGCGTCACGCGGACCGGGCGCTGTGCTGCGGCGCGGGCGGTGCGCGGATGTGGATGGAGGAGAACATCGGCAAGCGCATCAACATGGAGCGCGTCGATGAGGCCATCTCCACCGAGACCGACACGATCGCGACCGGCTGCCCGTTCTGCCGCGTCATGCTCACCGACGGCCTCACCGAGCGGCAGAGCGAGGCGAAGGCCGTCGACACCGAGGTCATGGACGTCTCGCAGATGCTCCTGGCCGCGGTGAAGCGGGGCACGGCGTCGGCCGCTCCGGCCGCCGACGTCGAGGCCGAGACGGTGGCCGTGTCCTCGGTGTCCTCCATGGACGCCGAGACGACCGCCGTCTCGTCGGTCGACGCGGAGACGACGGCGGTGTCCTCGGTCGACGCGGAGACCACGGCGGTGTCGTCGGTCGACGCCGAGACGACCGCAGTGTCGTCGGTCGAGTCCGGGTCCGACGGGTCTGCGTCCGACGGGTCCGGGTCCGACGGGTCTGCGTCCGAGGGGTCCGGGTCGGAGCCGACTCCGGAGGACGAGTCCGACGCACCCGGCGACTCCGACCCGTCGACGACGTCCACCTCGGCGAACGTGCAGAACCCGGGCGAGTAGCTCCTGGCCCGTTCTGAGCGAAGGGCCCCTCCGGTCGATCTGTTCGATCGGAGGGGCCCTTCGCTCGTTCAGGAGGCGCCGCGCGGGGCGATCTTGTGCTCGCGTCCCGGCGGCCGCCCCACCGCGACGGGCACACCACACACCCCGCGAGGCCTCCGTACCTGCGCCGTGTGCCCCTCGTCGAACATGCGCCACCCGCCCGGGACTCGGCGTGTCGCGTTCCGCCGATAGTGTGCGTGGGTGCTGCTCTCCGACCGCGACGTCCGCGCCGAGATCGCCGCCGGCCGGGTCGCGCTCGACCCGTTCGACGAGACGCTGCTGCAGCCCTCGAGCGTGGACCTGCGCCTGGACCGGCACTTCCGGACGTTCAACAACCATGCCTACACCCACATCGACCCGGCGCTGCAGCAGGACGACCTGACGCGCATGGTCGAGCCCCCGGAGGACGAGGCGTTCGTCCTGCACCCCGGCGAGTTCGTGCTCGGCTCGACCTACGAGGTCATCACGCTGCCGGACGACATCGCGGGGCGGTTGGAGGGGAAGTCGAGCCTCGGCCGGCTGGGCCTGCTGACCCACTCGACGGCGGGGTTCATCGACCCGGGGTTCTCGGGGCACGTGACGCTGGAGCTGTCCAACGTCGCGAACCTGCCGATCCGGTTGTGGCCGGGCATGAAGGTCGGCCAGCTGTGCCTCTTCCGGCTGTCCTCGCCGTCGGAGCACCCGTACGGCTCACCGGTCTACGGATCGCGCTACCAGGACCAGCGGGGCCCGACGCCGTCGCGCTCCTACGTCAACTTCCGCCGCGGGCTGTAGGTGCGCTTCGCGCTCGTGAGCAGTAATTGACGCCATAACGTCAATTAGTGCTCACGGGCGCGCAGCGCACCTACCCGACCAGCTGACCCGCGCGATGCACCCGGTTGCGGCCGGAGTTCTTCGCGGAGTAGAGCGCACGGTCGGCCTCGGAGACGAGCCCCTCGCCGTCGCCGGCGTGCTCGGGCAGCGTCGCGATCCCGAAGGACGCGGTGACGAGCTGGCGTCCGCCGCGCTTGAAGTCGGTCTCGACGCGCTCGCGCAGACGCTCGGCGAGGGCGACGGCGTCGTCCGGGCCGCCCTCGGTGATGAGGATGGCGAACTCCTCGCCGCCGTAGCGGTAGGCCGTCTCGCCGTCGCGCATCGAGGCGCGCAGCGTGCTGGCGACCTCCTGCAGGACGACGTCGCCCTGCTGGTGGCCGTAGCGGTCGTTGAGCTCCTTGAAGTGGTCCAGATCGAGCATGATCACCGACATCGGGTGGCCGTGGCGCTTGGCGTTCGCGACGGCGGTGTCGAGGTCGGCGCCGAGCCGGCGGCGGTTGGCGAGCTGGGTGAGCGGGTCGTACTGGGAGAGCCGTTCGGTCGCGGCGTGCAGGCGGCTCGCCTCGATCGAGGAGCCGGCGAGGGTCGCGAGCATCTCGACGGCGGACAGCGCCTGGCCGTCGACCTCCCCCTCGGTGCCGTCGAAGCACTCGAGGACGCCGATCACGCGCGCGCCGACGACGAGCGGCACGGCCACCGAGGCGGCGTCGTCCGTGTCCGGGTCGCCCCGCGAGATCTGCCCGTACCGGGCGGACCGACCGACCACGCCCACCCCGAGGCTGCAGTGCGACTCCAGCGGCGGGACGGCGCCGCGCTCCGAGTCGTACGCCAGCTCCAGGCCGCCGCCGTCCTCGTCGAGCAGCCACAGCATCACGCGGCCGTCGGTGACCGCGACGGCGGCCTGCACGGTGGAGTCGACGACGTAGCGGGTGTTCAGCGAGCCGGCGATCTCCCGGGTCATGATCAGGATGGTTCGGAGGCGGTCGGTCTGCGCCTGGAGGCGTTCGGCCTGGGCGGTGGTCTCCTCCTGCTGGTGTCGCAGGGCCACCGTCATGTCGGCCAGACCGTCACGCAGGGCGACGAGTTCGGCCGAGCCCGCCACGGGCTCGGGCGGATACAGCCGGCCCTCGGAGATCCCCCGTACCGAGGCGAGGAGCCCGTCGACGGGCGCGACGACGTGACGCTCGAGACGCCGACGACCACGGAGCGCGACCACGAGCGTCACGAGGCCGACCATGACGAGCAGCCCGGCGATCCACCACTGGGAGAGGCTGGCCGAGCGCTGGTTGTCGTCGATCGCGACGAGCGTCGCCGCACGGGTGTCGTCCTTGCGGTCCCGGTAGCTGTCGAACAGCGCCTTGCCCTGGAGCAGGAACGCCTCGGTGCCGCCGGGCGGCGGGATCTGGCGGGCGGCGTCGGCCCACTCGGTACGCCAGCGCTGCTGGGCCAGCAGCAGCTGCAGGACGTTCTGCCGGAGCGCGGGCTCCTCGAGCAGGTTGACCATCTGGGTGTCCGCGGCCGCGAGGGCCGGGCTCGACTTCGTGGCCTCGTCGGCGAAGAACTTGTCGCCGGTCGCGAGGTATCCGCGCAGCGAGGAGTCCATGTCGAGCATGGCCTGGTTCGAGTCCTCGATCGCGAGGAGACCGGCCTGCAGGCGGTCCTCGGCGGGCCCGGTCACCCCGGCGCTGAACAGCACGCGGGCGACGACGAGCAGCACGATGACGAGCGCCGCGACCGACACGGTCACGCCGAGACGCTGGACCTCGGTGATCAACCTCGGCGCCCGTCTCACCCGCCCACACCCCTCCGAGGGTTCAGCCCCTCACGGGTCCCGGCCCGCCGGCCGGAACCCTCCCCCATTCACATCACCACTCGGAGGCATGACGTTAGCCGCTCCGGGGAACTCGTCACAGGTTTCCCGGAGCGGGAGGTGAGACTCTCGCGCTGTACAGGGCCGTACGGGCGAATGTGCTGCGCCGACAGGGCGCAGACCGTCACGCGGTGATCGACGAGCGACTGCCACGCCCCGACGGCATCCGGACGACCGTCTGATCGGCCGCGCGATGCCGGTGCGAGGGCGGGGGCGAGAGCAGCCGGTGCACCAGGAGGTCGATCTCGGTGGGGTACGGCATGCCGCCCGCCGGCGAGGTCTGCCAGGCCGCGAGCTCGGCGACGGCGGCCTGCGTCGCGGCCGTCTCCGCCGTGTCCGGCTCGACGGTCAGGTGGAGCACCGGCAGCCCCAGCCTCACCGCGCTGCGGGTGGCGGCGAGGGCCGCTTCGGTGCCGCCGCGGACGACCACCCCCGCCGGCGCGTCCTCGGCGAGCAGCGCGTCGAGGCGCACCAGCATGTGCGCCGCCTCCTGGGCCCAGTTCTCGCAGGGGCCGTCGAGCAGGAGGAGGCGGCCGGCCGGGGCGTCGAGGTCGTCGAGGGCGGCGTCGACGTCGAGGGGCTCGGGTCCGGTGGCGACCAGGACGGGGTGCACGTGCCCGCCCACGTCCTGCTGGCGCGCGGGACGTCCGAGGGGCGCGAGGGCGGCGGCGTCGTCCGCGGTGGCGACGACCACGAAGAGGTCCGGCGTCATCGCGCCGGCACCGCCCTCGTCCCCCTCGACCGAGTACTCACGGAGCGTCATGTTCACCTACTTCGACGTCGGTGGTCCTACACCCACCGCAACAGCACACACCACATCGGCCCGACAGGACAGGCGGTTGCTCCAGGATTACCGCTTGGGCTCAATCGTTTCGACGCTGCGTGACCACGGCGCTCGCAATCCGTCCGAGACCATGCCGTGATCCGAGTGAGTTACACCCATGTCGTTGCGGTATGCGCGGGACCGTCCGGGCCCGGCTCAGGGGGTCGACCGACGGGGCCTGGCGTCCGTGTAGGGTGATTGGCGCAGCAGGCGAGTGTAGTTCAATGGTAGAACATCAGCTTCCCAAGCTGAGAACGCGGGTTCGATTCCCGTCACTCGCTCCACGAAGGTTTTCCCCAGCTCACGGGCCCGCCGCCGGAACATCCGGAGGCGGGCCGTCGTCGTTCGGTGCCCGCTCAGGGGCTCGGCCGCACGTTGTTGTTCAGCCGGAAGAAGTTCTCCGGGTCGTACTCCGCCTTGACCTTCCCCAGCCGTCGCAGGTTGCGTCCGAAGGCGCTCGCCACGTTGGCGTCCAGGGGCTCGTCGTCCAGCCCGGTGAAGTTGAGGAACGGCATCCCGTTCCCGTAGCGCGTCATCTCCTGCCACGCCGACCGGGTCCACGCGATCGCGGACGCGTCGTCGGCCGGATCGGTCCACATGCTGTCGAACGACACCATGAACGGCGCGGACCGCTCGGCGAACGCCGTCTCCTCGGGGCCGAGGTCGTGCACGGCGCCGCCGAAGTGGAAGGTGTTGGTGAGGCTCCTGGGACTGGGCCGGTTCGCTGCACGGGCGGCGATCGCGTCGATCGCGTCGTCGGTGAGTTCGTCCAGGTACTGCGACTTCCAATAGGCCCGCAGCGTCTGGCGTGGGAAGAACGGGTCGAACGCCGACTGCACCGCCGTGTAGGGCATCGGCTGGGACATGTCGAACAACGGAGCGCCCAGCTCCCGCAGGGGCTGCAGCGTCGCCATCCCGGCATCGACGTCCCCGCAGTGGACCGCGCCGACGATCGCGACGGGACGATCGTGGATCACGTCCGGCATGTCCGGATCCGCCGGGAAGGTCGTCGTCACGATGAACGAGGTGACCTCCCGGGGGGCCTCGAGGACATAGCTGCGCCACCCGCGCTCGATCCGTCCGAGCTCCTCGAGCGGATAGAACACGCCGGCGAAGGCGACCATCGGTCCCACCGGATGCAGCCGGAAGGTGAAGGAGGTGACGATCCCGAAGTTCCCGCCGCCCCCGCGCAGCGCCCAGAACAGATCCGGGTTCTGCTCGGCGGACGCGGTCACCACCCGACCGTCGGCCAGGACCACCTGGGCCTCGACGAGGTTGTCGCACGCCAGCCCGTACCTGGTGTCGAGGTGGCCGTAGCCCCCGCCGAGCGTGAGGCCGGCGACACCGGTCTCGGACACCCGACCGAGCGGGGTCGCGAGCCCGAACGCCTGGGTCTCGCGATCGATGTCGCCGAGCAGGGCGCCGCCCTGGACGTGGGCCAGTCGGCGATGGGGATCGACCTGGACACCGCGCATGAGCGACAGGTCGATGAGCATGCCGTCGGCCACCGAGGACAGGCCCGCCACCGAGTGCCCGCCGCCGCGGACCCCGACCAGGAGTCCGTGCTCGCGGGCGAAGCCGACGGCGTCCACGACGTCCGCCGTCCCGGTGCAGCGGGTCGAGATCGACGGCCGTTCGGTGTGCATGGCGTTCCAGGCGACGCGCGGCTCGGTCGTGGCATCAGCCCCGTCGGGAGCCGTGACCGGACCGCGCAGGTGGGCCCGCAGGTCCTCCAGCACCGCCGCGCCCAGCTGCTCCCGCGAACCGTCCGGCCTGATCGCCGTCACAGTCATGACTACTCACCTCTCCCGCCGCGCACGATGGTCGGTCATCGACCACTCCAGGTGACGATAGGACCGATACCGAGATCGAAGCGCCATTCGTTCGGACGCTTGACGGAGCAGAGTTGTCACGTCACGTCGCGACCTCAGATGCAGAGGCCACCTACACGCTTCCGGGGAGACCGGGCGGGGTCCGAGCACGGCCGAGCGGCACCCGAGGCTCGTGTCGACCGGCGGAGCGGGAGCAGGACGCCCGTGCCAGGCTCGCCGGGGTGAGCAGCGCCCTGGATCCCGAGCTCGCCACCGCGATCGATCGACTCGCCGCCGACGGCTGGCTCCCCCTCACCCGCGAGGACACCGCCGAGGCACGACGCAACTACCGCGACCTCGCGCTGATCCGCCGCGGAGCGGGAGACCAGCCCGTCGCCTCGGTCCACGACGACGTGGTCGAGAGCCCGGACGCGGACGTCGTGGTGCGTGTCTACACCCCCGAGGCGCCCCGGGACCTCACCGTCGTGTGGCTGCACGGCGGCGGCTGGGTGCTCGGCGACCTCGACACCGCGGACGCTGCCGCCCGCCGCGTCTGCCATCACCTCGGGGCCACGGTCGTGTCAGCCGACTACCGCCTCGCCCCCGAGCACCCGCACCCCGCGCCGCTGCAGGACGCGCACGCCGTCCTGCGCTGGGCGTCGGGTCGGCCCGGGCGGCTCGTCGTCGGCGGGGACAGCGCCGGGGCCGGCATCGCCGCGGGCTGCGCCCTGCTCGCCCGCGACTGGGGCCCGCGGCTCGACGCGCAGCTGCTCCTCTATCCCGGGCTCGACCCGACGATGTCGCACCCGAGCGTCACCGAGAACGCCGGCGGGCCCTTCCTCACCGCCGCGGACATGCGGTGGTTCTGGGACCGCTACGTGCCCGAGGAGCACGCACGGCTCGATCCGTCGGTGAACCTCGGCGAGGCCGCCCGGCTGGGCGAGCTGGACGACCTCGCCCCCGCCGTCGTCGCGACCGCCGCGCTCGACCCGCTGCGCGACGAGGGCCTCGCGTACGCGGCGGCGCTGTCCGCGGCCAACGTCGGAGTGCGCCTCCTGCACGGGGAGGGACTCGTGCACGGCTACTTCGGACTCGGGTCGGTCTCGGCGGCGGCCCGGGCCGAGGGTGATCGGGCCCTGGACGCACTCGTCGCGCTCCTCGACCCGACGGGCTGAGCGGGCTCGTCTGAGCCCGGACTGAGACGACTGGTCCGAACGCCGCGCTCGCCGCGCCCGGACGCGCCGAGCGCGACGAGAAGCCGGATCCCGTCGGCGGAAGGTCCTCGACCCGCCACTCGGTCGCCTTCCGGTCCGCGGCGGGCCACGGCGCCGCTCGTCCCGACCGTTCGACGCGGTCGCGACGCCGGTCCGAGGCCGGACGGTTCGGTGGGCGGTGGTCTGGGGCCGCCCGGGCTCACCGCGTCCTCACGACGACGGGACCGGATCTCGCTGACGTCGCTGTCCGGTCGACCCGCGTCACGCAGCGAGGTCGCGACCCCGCTATGTTCCACCGGTCCAGATCACGACGAGGTCACGACATCACGCCGGTGTCACGCTCCCCAGCGCCCTCGTCGACAGCGATCCCCTGCGGCGAAGGGCGACCAGTGGCGCGACACGGCATTCCGAGCGGGGCCCCGACATTCGGGGCTACCCGGCCCGGATTCGGCTACACCCCCGCTTTCGCCGCCGCGGCACCTCCGCGCCCGATGCCCTCGCGCGTGGCCGTCCACGACCCGCGTCCCGCGCCGTCCCGTCCGGCGCCCCGATCGCTCTCCGCCGCCACCTCGGGGAAGATCCTCGTCGCGGCCGTGGCCGCGGGCGCGGTCGTCCCCGCCGTCCAGGCGCTCGACTCCTCGCACAGCGCCGAGGCCGAATCCGGCGCCACGACGCAGCTCTCCGCGGCCCAGATGTCGCTCGCGGCCCAGCACGGCGCCCCGGCCGCGGCTGCGGCACCGGCCGCCGCGCCCTCGTCGCAGGCGATCAGCGACGTCACGACGGTCGCCATGTCCAAGTCCGAGCTGGCCGCCGCCGCGAAGCCGGCCGACTCCGGAGTCGACGACCTCAGCAAGGCCATGTCGGTGGCGCGCGAGAACGGGCCGGTGGAGTTCGGCCGGCCCTACACCGCCGGGAACGACAGCAACCTCAACGGCCAGATCGCCCAGGCACTCGGCCTCATGGGGCTGCCCCAGAAGCTCGCGCCCGGGGTCAAGCAGATCATCATGCGGGAGTCCACGGGCAAGCCCGACGCCGTCAACGGCTGGGACTCCAACGCCTCGGCCGGGACGCCGTCGAAGGGGCTCATGCAGCTCATCGACACGACGTTCAAGAACGCGGTGCTCCCCTCGCTCGCCGACAAGGGCATCTTCGACCCGGTCGCGAACATCACCGCGGGCGTCCGCACCATGATCGCCAACCACGGCCTCGACGCCGTGATGGACGGCGGCCTGACGAACTCCTCCGGCGGCTACATCGGCTACGGCGGCGCGAAGCTCCCGACCGACGGGCTGGGTCGCGCCTCCTAGTGCCGGGTAGCCCGGTCGCATGAGCGAACGGGTCTGGTTGATCACCGGTGCGTCCCGCGGCCTCGGCCGGGCGCTGGTGGAGAGGTGCCTCGAGGCGGGCGACACGGTCGTCGCCACCGCCCGGAAGGCATCGACGCTGGAGGACCTGCGCGGGACCTACGGCGACGCGCTGATCGCGAAGGACCTCGATGTCACCGACCGCGACGCGACGTTCCGGGTCGTGCGCGAGGCCGTCGACCAGGTGGGCCGGATCGACGTGCTGGTGGCCAACGCCGGCTACGGGCTCGGCGGCGGGGTCGAGGAGGTCTCCGAGGCCCAGGCGCGCGACCAGGTCGAGGTCAACCTCTTCGGTGCCCTGTGGTCGATGCAGGCGGTGCTGCCGACGATGCGCGCGCAGGGGTCCGGGCACGTCCTCCCGATCTCCTCGGTGGGCGGGGTCGGGGCGTTCCCGAACACCGGGCTCTACCACGCGACGAAGTGGGGACTCGAGGGCATGAGCGAGTCCCTGGCCCAGGAGGTCGCGGGCTTCGGGGTGCGCCTGACGATCATCGAGCCCGGCCCGTTCCGCACCGACTGGAACGGCGGCTCGATGGTGCGCGCCGACCCCGTGCCCGCGTACGACGACGCCCTCGGCGCCCGTCGCGAGGCGATGGACGGGCGCGGGGCCTTCACCCAGCCCGGCGACCCCCGGCGTGCGGCGGACGCGATGCGCGAGGTCGTCGCGTCCGGGGAGCCGCCGCTGCGACTGCTCCTCGGCAACGCGGCCGCCGACCTCGCGCCGAAGCTCTGGCAGCAGCGCATCGACGAGGCGTCCGCGTGGGAGCGGCTCGCCCGCGGGGCGGACTTCCCCGCCGGCGACTAGGTGCGCTGCGCGCTCGTGAGCAGTAATTGACGCCCAGGCATCAATTACTGCTCACGAGCCGCAGGCACCTACCCCTTCTGCAGCACCGGGCGCAGCGTGTCGAGCACCGTCGCGTCGTCGATCGTCGAGGGCACCATCGCGTCCTGGCCGTCGGCGATCTGGCGCATCGTCTTGCGCAGCACCTTGCCGGAGCGGGTCTTGGGCAGCGCGGGCACCACGGCGACGTCCTTGAACGAGGCCACCGCGCCCACCTCGTCGCGCACCAGCGCGACGAGCTCCGGGCCGATCTCGTCCTCGCCGCGCGTCACGCCCGCCTTGAGCACGACGAGCCCGCGGGGCACCTGGCCCTTGAGCGAGTCGGCCACGCCGATCACCGCGCACTCGGCGACGTCGGGGTGCCCGGCCAGCACCTCCTCCATCGAGCCGGTGGAGAGGCGGTGGCCGGCCACGTTGATCACGTCGTCGGTGCGGCCCATGACGAAGACGTAGCCGTCCTCGTCGAGGTAGCCGCCGTCGCCGGTGAGGTAGTAACCGTCGTAGCGCGACATGTACGACTCGCGGAACCGCTCGTCGTCGTCCCACAGCGTCTGCAGGCAGCCCGGGGGCATCGGGAGCTTGACGACGATCGCGCCCTCCTCCCCGGCGGGCAGCTGGGAGCCGTCGACGTCGAGGACCTCGACCTGGAAGCCGGGCACCGGCACCGAGGGTGAGCCGGCCTTGAGCTCGAGGGGCTCGAGGCCGCGCAGGTTCGCCGCGATCGGCCAGCCGGTCTCGGTCTGCCACCAGTGGTCCACCACCGGCACGCCGAGCTTCTCGGAGGCCCAGTGCCACGTCTCGGGGTCGAGCCGCTCACCGGCGAGGAAGAGCGTCTGCAGCGAGGAGATGTCGTAGTCGGCGAGCAGTGCGGCGTCCGGGTCCTCCTTCTTGATGCCCCGGAACGCGGTGGGCGCCGTGAAGAGCGCCTTCACCTGGTGGTCCTGGATGACCCGCCAGAAGGCCCCGGCGTCCGGGGTCCCGACCGGCTTGCCCTCGTAGAGGATCGTCGTCGCCCCGGTGAGCAGCGGCGCGTAGACGATGTAGGAGTGCCCGACGACCCAGCCGACGTCGGAGGCGGTGAACATGACCTCGCCCGGGCCCACGTCGTAGATCGCCGGCAGCGACCAGCGCAGCGCCACCGCGTGACCGCCGTTGTCCCGCTGGACGCCCTTGGGCTTGCCGGTGGTCCCCGAGGTGTAGAGCACGTAGAGCGGGTCGGTGGCCGCGACGGGCACGCAGTCCGCGGCCTCGGCGCTCCGCATCGCCTTGGCCCAGTCGACGTCACGATCGCCCATGGCCGCCTGGGCCTGCGGGCGCTGCAGGACGATCGAGCGGCCCGGGTCGTGGTCCGCCAGCTCGATCGCGCGGTCGAGCAGCGGCTTGTACTCGATGACCCGCTTGCCCTCGATGCCGCAGGACGCGGACACGATCGCGGAGGGCTTGGCGTCGTCGATGCGCACCGCGAGCTCGCGCGCGGCGAACCCACCGAAGACCACGCTGTGGACCGCGCCCAGCCGCGCGCACGCGAGCATCGCGATCGCGGCCTCGGGGACCATCGGCATGTAGATGATCACCCGGTCGCCCTTGCCGACGCCGACCGAGCGGAGCACCCCGGCGAAGCGCGCGACGAGATCGCGCAGCTCGGCGTAGGTGAACTTCTGCCGGTCGTCGGTCACCGGCGAGTCGTGGATCAGCGCGACCTGGTCACCGCGGCCGGCGTCGACGTGGCGGTCGAGGGCGTTGTGGCAGGTGTTCAGCACGCCGCCTGCGAACCAGCGGGAGAACGGGAGCGCCGAGTCGTCCATGATCGTCTCGGGCTCGGTGTACCAGTCGATGAGCGAGGCGGCCTCACGCCAGAACCCGTTCGGATCGGTCATGCTCCGCTGATACGCCTGCTGGTACTCACCGCTCATGGTGGACGAGGCTGCCACGACGAGTGACCCGACGCACCCGTCCGGACGGACGCCGTTGATCAGCCCTTGATCCGACGACCCGACGTCCGGGCGGCGGTCAGGATCTCCCCCGGATCCACCCGGGTGGGGGCGCGGTCGGCGAGCACCGGCTCGCCCGCGACCCAGACGTCGCGGACCGCCCGGGCGCCGGCCGACCACACCAGGTTGGAGACGAGCTGGGCGTCGTCGTCGGGGTCGACGAAGGCGGGGTCGTCCAGGTCGATGTGGATCAGGTCCGCCCAGGCACCCGGACGCACCCGGCCGAGGTCGTCGCGGCCCAGGGCCTCGGCGCCGCCCGCCGTCGCGAGCCGGAGCACGTCGGCCGCGGTGAGCGCGGTCGCGTCGGCCCCGCGCTGGCGGGCGAACAGTGACGCGAGCCGCTGCTCCTCCCAGAGGTCGAGGTCGTCGTTCGAGGCGGGCGAGTCGGTGCCGAGCCCGACCCGCAGCCCCGCGGTGAGCATCTCGGCGACCTTCGCGACGCCGGCCGCGAGCTTGGCGTTCGAGCCCGGGCAGTGCGCCACCGCGACGTCGTGCCGGGCGAAGATCTCCATGTCCTGGTCGGAGAGCTGGATGGCGTGCGCGGCGAGCACGCGGCCGTCGAGGCTGCCGGTCGTCTCGAGCATCGCGGGCACCGAGCCGTAGACCCCGCGGACCTCGTCGTCCTCGCCCTGCGCCTCGGCGACGTGGATGTGCAGCAGGGCGTCCCGCTCCCGGGCGGCGGCGGCCGTCGTCGCGACCGCGTCCGGGCTGAGCGTGTAGGCCGAGTGCGCGCCGTACCCGAGCTCGACGCGCTCGCCCGGCCCGAAGCGCAGTCCGTCGGCGTCGATCCAGCGGGAGATCCCGTCGCGCATCTGCTCCCAGGTGCCGAGCCGGTCCATGCCCGGGGCGGTGATGATCCCCGGCGTCATCACCACCCGGGAGCCAAGCTCGAGGACGGCGTCGACGACGGTGTCCGCCCAGAAGTACATCTCGGTGGAGGTGGTGACGCCGTGGCGCAGCATCTCGAGCCCGCCGGCGAGCATCCCGGTGCGCACGTCCGGCGCCTCGAGGCGCGCCTCGGCGGGCCAGACGACCTCGGTGAGCCAGCGCATCAGCGGCAGGTCGCCGCCCATCCCGCGCAGCAGCGCCAGCGGGGTGTGGGCGTGGGTGTTCACCAGCCCGGGCATGAGCAGGCCGGACAGCGTCGTCGTCGGAGCGCCGGTGGCGGGGGCGTCGGTGCGCGGCCCGACGAAGGTGATCCGCCCGGCGTCGTCGACGTCCACGGCCGCGTCGCGTCGGATCCCCGGGCCCTCGTCGTCGCAGGTCAGGACGATGGGGGCGTGGAATCGCCGGGCGCACATGGCGTCCAGTCTGGTCAGTAGGACGCCAGCGCGGCGAGACGGGTCAGCTGCCGGCGCATCATCACGAGGTCGCCCCAGGCGAGGGCCTGACGGGCCAGGGTCCCGACGACACCGCGGGTCCCGTCGACGACGACGGTCGCGACGAGCCGCGTCCGCTCGCCGTCCGGGCGCACCGCGTAGGTGATCGCGAACTCGGCCACCGGTCCGGGCCCCGGGCGGGCGAGCCGGACCGTGAGGTGCTCGCCGACGACGAACGAGTCGATCACGAACAGGACGAGCAGCGGCTGGCCGTCGCGCAGCTCCTCGGCGCCCGGCGTGAGGGTGCCGGGGCTGCTGCGGGCCCGCGGGAGTCCGCCGCGCGACCGGTCGAGGTTGTCGAGGTGGTCGTAGCTGTAGGGCGCCACGGTGAGCTGGCAGAGCCATCGCCAGAGGTGGTCGCGCGTGGTGGTGGCGGTGGTGCCGCGGGTCCAGCGCGCGACCGGGGCGGGCACGAGCCCGTCGGCGGGGGTCGCCCGTGCGCGCTCGACCGAGGAGGTCCCCCAGTGCTCCGGCGCGTCCACCGCCTCAGTCTGCTCGGGCGCCGCGACGCCCGACCCCTCCCGACGCGGGGGGCCGCGCCTCACCCGTGGGCGAGGCCGTCGACCATCAGGCCGACCGTGAAGTCGAACCGGTCGTGCCCCTCGCCCGCGGTGAGCTCGGCGGCATGACGCGTGGTGTGGGGGAAGGTGGCGGCGGGCAGGGCGGTGAACCGTCGTCGCAGCTCGTCGCGGTCCAGGACCCAGGCGGCGTCGTCGTCGGTCGAGCGCTGCCGCGCGATCGCGGTCTCCAGGCAGTAGGCGGCGACGTAGAGCAGGAGGGCGTCGACGGCCCAGGCCGCGTCCTGCGGGGCGACGCCGCCGCCGAGCAGGATCGCCAGCATGCCCTCGCTGACCCGCACGATCTCCAGGTCGGTCGGGACCATCGCGAGCCCGGCGCGGGAGATCCCGGGGTAGCGCAGGTACTGGTCACGCAACTGGTCGCAGACCCCGCGGACCTGCTCGCGCCAGGCCGCGGGGTCGGGCTCCGGCAGCACCAGCTCGGCGCACAGCCGGCCGATGAGCAGCTCGTCGAGGTCGGCCTTGTTGACGACGTGGGCGTAGAGCGAGGCCGGTCCGGTGTCGAGCGCCCCGGCCAGGCGCCGCATCGTCAGCGCCTCGTAGCCCTCGGCCGCGACGAGGCCCAGCGCGCTGTCGACGACCTGGTCGACGGTGATCGGCGCCGTGCGCCGCGGCCGGGGCGCGGGCTCGCCCTCGGGGTCCGGCGGCCGGTGGCGCGCCGCGCGTCGCTCTCGCGGGTTCACCCGGCCACCCTAGCTTGACTCGAACGTCGTTCGTCTATAGAACGGTGTTCGTGCATGAGAGCCATGACGTGACCGTGGTCGGCGCCGGGCCGGTGGGCCTCGTGCTCGCCGCGGAGCTGGCGCTCGCCGGGGCGTCGGTGCAGGTCCTCGAGCGACTCGCCGAGCCGGCCGGGGCGATGAAGGCGCAGGGGATCAACGTCCCGACGGCCGAGGCCCTCGACCGCCGCGGTCTGCTGCCAGCCGCCGAGGCGATCCAGCGCGAGGTGCTCGAGCGGATCGGGGTGCCCGCGCCGGGGGCGGATCCGGCGCGGCCGACCGGGCACTTCGCGGGCATGGTCCTCGACGCCGACCTGGTGGACTGGTCCGATCCCGACCTCGCCGCGCACGCCGTCGTCGCGGGCGCCCGGATGGTGCCGCAGCCCCAGCTGGAGGCGCTGCTGGCCGAGCACGTCGCGCGGCTCGGCGTTCCGATCCGTCGCCGGGTGGAGGTCACCGCGCTCGAGGCCGGCCCGGACGGCGTGGTCGTCGGCACCACCGCCGGGACGGTGCACACCCGGTGGGTCGTCGGGTGCGACGGCGGGCACAGCGCCGTGCGCCGGCTCGCGGGCATCGACTTCCCGGGAACCGACCCGGAGATCACCGGCTACCAGGCGGTCGCCGACATCGCGGATGCGGAGAAGCTCGCGGACGGCTGGGTGGTGACGCCCCGGGGCGCCTACCGCTGCGGCCCGCAGCCCGGGCGGGTCGCCGTCATGGAGTTCGACGACCCGCCGGCCGACCGCACGGCGCCGATCACCGTCGACGACGTCCAGGCGAGCCTGCGCCGCGTCTCGGGCACCGACGTGACGCTGCGGTCGCTGCGCGGCGCCGCGACCCGCTGGACCGACAACGCCCGGCAGGCCGCGACCTACCGCTCCGGGCGGATCCTGCTGGCCGGCGACGCCGCGCACGTGCACCCGCCGTTCGGCGGCCAGGGCCTCAACCTCGGGGTCGGCGACGCCATGAACCTCGGCTGGAAGCTGGCGGCCGTCCTCACCGGCCGGGCGCCCGACGGGCTGCTCGACACCTACGACGTCGAACGGCGTCCCGTCGGTGCGTGGGTGCTGGACTGGACGCGGGCCCAGACCGGGGTGATGCGCGGCGACGCCAAGTCGGCCGCCGTCCGCGGGGTCGTCGCCGACCTGCTGGACACCCGGGACGGCACGACCTACGCGGTCAAGCAGATCGCCGGGGTCACGCAGCGCGTCGACCTGCCCGGCGACCACCCGCTGGTCGGCCGGTTCGTGCCGGATCTGTGGCTGGCGGACGGTTCCCGCCTCGCCGACCACGGTCACGACGGCGGGTTCCTGCTGCTCGACCGCTCGCCCGACGGCGGGTTCGCCCGGCTCGCGGCGGCCTGGGGCGCCTCGGTGGTCGGTGTGGCCGACGAGGCCCCTGACCGGCGGCCGACCGGGGTGCTGGTGCGCCCGGACGGCGTGGTCGCGTGGGCCACCGACAGCGCCCAACCCATCGGCCTGGAGGACGCGCTGCACCGGTGGGCCGGCGCACCCGAGCACCAGCCGGTGGGCTGAGCTACCGGTCGAGCAGCGAGCGCAGCGACCGGAGCGGTTGCAGCCAGGCACCGCCGGCCGGCAGCGTGTCGAGGCTGACGCGGGGCAGCGGCTCGCGGAAGACCCCGTCGATCTCCTCGAGGTCGAGGAACCCCACGACCTCGGAGGCCACCGCGAACGCGGCGTACTCCCGGAAGCCGATGACGGTGACGCGGACGCCCTGCTCGACGAGGTCCTCGAGCGGCTCGCGGAACGCGCGGCCGTCCCCCGAGGCGACCACGACGTGGACCAGCCCGCCCTCGGCGCGGCGCGCCTGGATGTGGGCGAGCATGTCGTCGTCGACGTCGGAGTCCTCGGTCGACTTGGGCTTGGCGAAGACCGCGAACCCGACGTTGCGCAGCGCCTCGACCCAGGGGCGCACGATCTCCGTCGACCCCGGCACGACGTTGGTGAACACCGTCGCCTCGGCGAGCCCGTCCGGTCCGGCGAGCCCGAGCAGCCAGCGGCCGACGGCGTCGAAGCGCGGCCGGAACGCCGAGGTCGGGCGCGCGCCGAGCAGCGACCCGAGACTCATGTCCATGTTCGGCGCGTCCCAGACGAGCAGGGTGCGCCCCGGTCCCTCGTGCTCGACGACGGGTGTGTGCTCGGTGTCCGACGCACCGCCGGCCAGTCCGTCCGGGGTGCTCACGGGGTGCGCGAGGTCGGCCGGGGACGGCAGCGGGGAGGGTGACACGGGGGCGACTCTAACCGCACGGCGATGCCGCGTGCGCCGCGCGATCACGAGCCGGCACCCGACGTCGTGACCCCGTCGGTGCGCACGAGCAGCAGGTCGCGGCTGGGCCGTCCCTCGACCTCGGCCCGGCTCTCGAACTTGGTCCGCGGCCGCCAGTCCGGCCGGGGCGCGAAGCCGCCGTGGGGGTTGTCGAGCGACGGCTCGGCGTCGGTGACCTCGAGCATCCACTCGGCGTAGTCGGCGACGTCCGTGGCCAGGTGCAGCGTCGCGCCGGCCCGCAGCCGGGAGGCCATGAGCGCGACGGTCTCGGGCTGGATCAGGCGCCGCTTGTGGTGGCGGCGCTTCGGCCACGGGTCGGGGTAGAAGACCCGCAGCCCGGCGAGCGAGTCCGGGGCGATGCGGTCGGTGAGCGCGACGACGGCGTCGCCGCGCAGCAACCGCTGGTTGCGCAGGCCCGCCTCGTCGACGCGCATGAGCAGCTGTCCGAGGCCGGGCGGGTAGACCTCGACGGCGACGTGGTCGACGTCGGGCTCGGCCGCGGCGAGGGCCGCCGTCGTCTCCCCCATCCCGGAGCCGATCTCCACGTGGAGGTCGGCGTCGCGGCCGAACCACGCAGCGGGGAGGAGGCGCCCGTCGTCGTCGAGCAGGTCGGCGCGGCGCCCGTCGGGCGCGAGGTCGGTGAGGTCGGCGCCGAGGCGGTCCCAGGATCGCTCCCAGGCCCGCTGCTGGCCGGCGGTCATCCGCCCGCCGCGGTCGGCGAAGCTGACGATGCCCCGGCGGGCATGCGTCGCGCGCTCCTCCACCCCGACCGGCGCCGGGTGCTCCTGCCCCACCCGACGATCCTCACATCCCGATCGTCCGGGCACGGTCACCGGCCGGTGGTCGCGAGGCGGCTCACACCGGGTACGACGGCGCTCAGCCGGACTCGATGACCTTCGTCTGGTTCTGGGCGTCGTGCGGGGGGCGACGCCCGCCGCCGCGCAGCGACGCGGCCATCCGCTGGACCCGGCTGTTGTTCCGGACGCGCGTGAGCACGAACAGCGTCCCCACGTGGAGGATGCCGAGGAAGAACAGGATCCCGCCGACCTTCGTCACGACCAGCTGGGCGGTGTTCTGGACGGTGATGGGATCCCACGTCGAGACCAGCGCGAGGAAACCGAGCGCGACGAGGTGGAACCCGACCCCGAGCAGACGCGTCATCGACAGCGCCACGTCGTTGTCGTCGAAGACGTCGCGGAGGAAGCCCACCCCGGATCGCATGAGGATCTGCCCGACGATCAACGTCAGGACGAAGCCGATCCCCACGATGAGCAGGTAGGTGCCCGTGTCGGCGCTGCTGGCCACGGTGGTGCCTTTCTGCCGTCGTCGAACCAGGTTCCACCTGGTCCGAGGTCCAGCATCCCCGTCCACGCGATCGGGCGAAACCCGGTACGCGCGTGACACCAGCGACGGATGGGACCACGACGGATCCACTCGAACGGACCCCGGGCGTCCGGAACGGTCCCTACGCTCGGCGCGAACGGCTCGGGGCGGGGCTCCAGGCGGCACGCTTGTAGCGCGCTCGGGCGGCGAGGGAGGTGGCGGTGGGACGCTGGTCCCAGGACACGGCCCGGGCGTGCCGGGCGGCCGCGCCGGCGGTGGCGCTGCCGACCGCCGACGCGCTGGACGCGGTGGCCGCCCGCGCCGAGGGAACGCCGGCGCTCGTCGTCACCGGGCCGGTCTCGTCGGGGAAGTCGACGCTGGTCAACGCGCTCGTCGGCCGTCGCGTCGCCCCCACCGGCGCCGGGGAGTGCACCCGCCTGGTGGCGCGGTACGTGCGCGGGCCGGTCGACCGCCTCGACGTCGTGCTCGCCGACGGCACCCGCCGCCCGCTGCCGCTGGCCGACGGCGGGCGTGTCCCGGCCGCCGTCAGGGACCGGCTCGGGGTCGACCCGGCCGACGTCGACCACCTGCTCGTCACGCTGACCAGCGACGCGCTGGACGGGCTCACCGTCGTCGACACCCCGGGCGCGGGGTCGGCGCGCCGCCGCGGCCCGGCGCTGCCCGACGACGCCGAGGCCGCGCTGGTCGTGCTGCCCTCCTCGGCGCGCGCTGACGAGGTGGACCGGCTCGCCGGGGCCGCCCGCCACGGACCGGCCGGTGTGGTCGCGGTCCTCGGCCGGGCGGACACCGTCGGGTCCGCCGACGACGCCGCGACGGCGGCGACGACGCTCGGGCACCGCCTCGGAGCCCGGCTCGGCCCGGTGACCCCGGTGGTCGGGCTGCTGGCCGAGACCGCGACGACGGGTGCCCTGCGCGCCGAGGACCGGCACGCGCTCGCCGCCCTCACGGGCGCCGACCCGGCGGCGGTGGACGCCGCGCTCGCCGATCCGGAGCTCTTCGCCCGCGCCGACCTGCCGGTCGGTGTCCCCGCGCGGATGCGTCTGCTGGAGCTGCTGGACCGGCGCGGCATCACGCTCGCGGTGGGCGTGCTGCGGGAGCGCCCGGAGGCCGGGGTGGGCGACATCGCGGCGGCGCTGCTGGGTGCGTCGGGGCTGGATCGGGTCGTCGAGCGGCTGCGCACCGGGGTCCGCGAGCGGGCCGACCTGCTCGCCGCGGCCGCCGGAGAGCGACGGGTGGCCGGGCTGCTGGACGCCGAGCGTGCCGCGGTCCGGGCCGACCGGGACGCCGGCCGGCCGACGGCGGCGGGCGCCCGGGACCTCGCTCGGCTGGGCGATCTGCTCGAGGACCTGCGCGCCCGGCCGTTGCACCTCGAGCTGGCCCTCGCCGAGGCCGGGGCGCGTGCCCGGTCCGGCGCGGTCGAGCTGCCGGAGGAGCTGGCGGCCGACCTCGAGGTCCTGGCCGGAGCCGGGGTCGCCGCGCCGGACCGGTCGCGGCTGGCGGATCTGGCCCGCCGTGTGGGTCTGGCGGACGCCGGCGCCGGGGAGCTGGCGGGGCATGCGGCGCGGCGCGCGGCGGCGTGGCGGTCGTATGCGACCTGGGGAACCCCGCCGGCCCGGTCCGACGTCGCCGACGCCGTGCATCGCGGCTGGGCTCGGCTCTGGGGGGAGCTCACCGGGTGAGCGCGGAGGGCGGCACGGTCCCGGGCGGCGCTCCCGATGTCGCGCCCATCGAGGCGCGCGGTACGACCCCGGCCGAGCTGCCGGCCGCGCTGACGGGGCTGCCGGCCGGGCTGACGGGGCTGCCGGCCGAGGTCGGTGCGGCGCGGCGGGAGGTCGAGCGGGCGCTGACCGACGCGGGCCTGCCCGTCCCGGTGGTCGATCCCGGGCGTCGGCACCCGGTGGCCGCGCTCGTCGGCGCTCCCGGGCGGGGACGGCGGGCGCTCACCGCGGCCCTGCTCGACCTGCCCCCCGACGCCGTCGGGCCGGGCGTGACCCGGCTCGTCGGGACGGCGGCCGGGAACGGGCTCGTCGTCGACGTCCCGCTGCTCGAGGAGCTGGATCTCGCGCTGCCACCGCGGCTCGGACGCGCGTGGGAGACGGACGCGTCGGTGCTCGTCGTGGTCGCCGGGGCCGGCGCACCGCTCGACGCGGGTGAGCTGGACGCGCTCGAGACCGTGGCGGGTGAGGTCGAGTCGGCCGTGTTCGCGCTGGTCGGGACCGAGGCGCACCGGGGCTGGCGCACCGTGCTCGAGGCCGATCGAGAGCTGGTGGCCGAACGGGTCCCGCGATGGGCCGACGCGCCGTGGTTCCCGGTGTCGCCGGTGCTGGCCACGACCGCCCGCGGCACGGGGACCGCGGGCGAGCCGCTGCGACGCCAGGCCGGGATCGCCCCGCTGCAGCGCCACCTGTACGCCCTGCTCGCGCGCCGGCGTCGGATGCTCGACGAGGCCAACGCGCTGCGCGCGGGGGTGACGGCCCTCGCCTCCGTTCCCTCGCCGGCCGGTGACGACGCGACCGACGAGACCCTGCGGCGCCGCCGGGCCGACCTCGAGACGGCGCGGGCCTCGCTGCGACGTGAGCACCACGTGCGCTGGCGGGCCGAGCTCGCCGGCGCCCGGGTCGCCGTCGTCGACGATCTCGCCCGTCGCCTGCGGGCCATCGGTGCCGAGCACCGGGAGCGTCTGGACACCGCGACGCGCACCGATCTGGAGGGTCTCGCGGAGACCGTGGCCGCCGACGTCGCGCGGGAGGCGGAGGCGGTGGTCGCCGACCTGGGCGAGCGGCTGCGGGCCCTCGTCGTCGACACCCTCGCGGCCCTGCTGGCGCCCGCCGAGCTGGCGGCGCTGCGCATCCCGCCTCCGGAGGCGCGCCCGGATCTGCCGGTGCCGAGCCCGCGGCGGCCCGACCGGCTCCTGGTCGTGGCCGGGGCCTCCGGCGGGCTGGGCCTGTCGAGGTTGGCCCTGCTGCCGCTGCTCGCGGTACCCGTGGCGCCGGTGGTCGGCGCGGCGCTGGTCCCGGTCTCGGTGGGGATCGGGCTGGGCGCCGCTGGATGGCTGGCTCGTTCGCGGCGGCGAGCGGCCGACCGCGCGCATGCGCGGGCGTGGCTCGCGGAGGCCCTGGCCCAGGCACGGGCCGACCTGGAGCGGGTGCTCGTCGAGGCGCTGATCGTGGCCGAACGGGAGATCACTCTCGCGCTCGACCGCGCGCTGGACCGGCGGGCGCGCGAGGTGGACGCCGCGTTGCGCGGTGTGGGCGACCAGGTCCGGCAAGCGACGGAGGTCCGCGCGCAGGACGCGGCACGGGCTGCCCGCGCCCGGCAGGCCGCCGCTCGGGGCGAGGCGGTGCTCGCCCGGCTGGCGCTGGCGCGGGATCGGACGTAGCGGCGGTTCCGCGGTGATTCGACGAGGGGCACTCGGCGCATCCCGGGCGGCTCACCGACCTGCCACCAGTGCTCCTGATCAAGACGCGAGGCGGCGCGCGGAGACGCGCGCCCCCCACATCGATGACGCGACCTCCCACGAGTTCTGCCGAACCGCACCCACGCGGCCGGGCGACCTCCTACCGTCGGCGGCGTGTCCGATTTCGCCGCAACGCCCGACGTGACCGTCCCGGACCCGGTGGCGCATCCGGAGGTGCCCGGTGTCGCATCCGGCCCGGTGATGCTCACCGGTGAGCTGGTGCCGGGCGCGCCCGTCCTCGGTGGGCCGACCGTCGACTCCGACCTCGACGGTGTCGCGGACACCGCCGTCGCCGAGATCTCCGACGAGCTCGTTCTCGCCACCGACCTCGACCACGACGGCCGGGCCGACGCGGTCACCCGGATCGGCCCCGACGCCGTCCTCACCGCCCGCGCGGAGGACCCCGCTCCCGCCGTCGAGCACCCTTGGGACGCCCCGCCGCCACCAGCGCCGTCGGTGGACCCGCACACCGGCGAGTGGATTCGAGGCTGACGGGCGGGTCGCTCGGCCCGGAGATGTCGGTCCCCTCGGGTACGGTCCGGCCGTGTCGATCGAGAGCAGTGCCGCCGCCCACCGGGGCGAGCGGAGCGGCCGGGCATGCGAGCGGGGCGGCGGGGGATGAACCGGCCCCTCGACGCGACCCGTGAGGTGGACGCCGACTTCCTGGCCCTGCCGCTGCGCGAGGTCGCGGCCGCCGCCCTCGACGTCGCCCGGGCCGGCGGCGCCGAGCACGCCGACGTCCGCGTGCAGCGGATCCGCAGCGCCGCGCTGGAACTGCGCGACGCCCGCGTCGTCGCCTCCTCGGACACCGACGAGGTCGGGTTGGCGGTGCGGGTGCTGCACCGTGGGGTGTGGGGGTTCGCCGCCCACGTCGACCTCACCACCGCCACCGCGGCGGCCACGGCGCGGCGGGCCCTCGACGTCGCCACCACCCTCGCGCCGGTCGCCCGCGAATCGGTCGGCCTCGCGGCGGAGCCCGTCCACGCCGACGCCACGTGGGTCTCGCCGTACGACGTCGATCCCTTCGCGGTCGACCCCGGCGACCGGATCGGCCTGCTCACCGACCGCTCGGCCGCGCTGCTCGCCGCGCCCGGCGTCGACCACGTCGAGGCCAGCTGCCTGCAGGTCAAGGAGCAGACCTTCTACGCCGACCTGGCGGGCACCGTCACCACCCAGCAGCGGGTCCGCGTCGATCCGGGGATCAGCATCACCGCCGTCGACCGCGAGGGCGGCGGCTTCGAATCGCTGCGCACCGTCGCGCCGCCGGCCGGGCGCGGCTGGGAGTACCTCACCGGCACCGGGTGGGACTGGGACGCCGAGCTCGCCGAGCTGCCGGGCCTGCTCGCGGAGAAGCTCGCCGCGCCTTCGGTGACCGCAGGGCCGACCGACCTGGTGATCGACCCGACGAACCTGTGGCTGGTGATCCACGAGTCGATCGGGCACGCGACGGAGTACGACCGCGCGATCGGCTACGAGGCCAACTACGCCGGCACCAGCTTCGCGACCCCCGATCAGCTCGGCACGCTGCGCTACGGCAGCGACATCCTGCAGGTCACCGGGGACCGGACGGAGCCGCACGGCCTGGCCAGCGTCGCCTACGACGACGACGGGGTCGCCACCGCCGAGACCGGCCCCTTCGATCTGATCCGCGACGGCGTGCTGGTCGGCTACCAGGTGGACCGGTCGTTCGCGCCGCGCCTGGGCCTCGGGCGGTCGAACGGCTGCGCCTACGCCGACTCGGCGGGGCACGTGCCCCTGCAACGGATGGCGAACGTGTCGCTGCAGCCGGACGCCGGCACCGACACGACCACCGCGGAGCTGATCTCCCGGGTGCAGGACGGCATCTACGTGGTCGGCGACCGGTCCTGGTCGATCGACATGCAGCGCTACAACTTCCAGTTCACCGGCCAGCGCTTCTACCGGATCTCGGGCGGGGAGCTCACGGGCCAGGTGCGGGACGTGGCCTACCAGGCCACGACCACCGACTTCTGGGGCGCGCTCGAAGCGGTCGGCGGCCCGTCGACCTGGCGGCTCGGGGGCGCGTTCACCTGCGGCAAGGCCCAGCCCGGCCAGGTCGCCCCGGTCAGCCACGGCTGCCCGTCGGCGCTGTTCCGCGGGATCAACGTGCTGAACACGGCGGCGGAGGCCGGCAAGTGACCGCGGGCCCCGCCGCTCTGGTCGAGCGGGCCCTCGACACCGTCGCCCGGATCCGTCCGGATGCGGGCGCCGCGGTGCTCGTCCGGGAGACCTCCGAGGCCGTGCTGCGGTGGGCGAACTCCACGATGACCACCAACGGCGCGACCACCGACCGCACCCTCGGGCTCGTCCTGCTCGTCCCGCTGCCCGCCGGCGGCACGGGAGCCGGTGTCGTCCGGCTCTCCGCACCCGACCGGCTGATCACGGGCGGGGACGACCACGCCGCCGCGGACAGCGAACTGGAGCACGGCGTACGCGCCGCGGTGCTCGCCGCCGAGCGCTCCGGCCCCGCCCGCGACGCCGCCGAGCTGCCCCCGCCGTCCGGCCCCGCGGACACCGACTTCGGCGACGCCGCCGGGGAGACCTCGGCCGGGGTCTTCCGCGGACTGGCCGAGGCGCTCGGCGACTCGTTCGGCCAGGACCTGTCGGCCGGATTCGCCGATCACCACGTGACCACCACCTGGCTCGGGACGACGGCCGGGGTCCGGCGGCGCTGGGTGACCCCCGGCGGCGCGGTGGAGGTCAACCTCAAGGACCCGTCGACCGGGTCCTCGGTGTGGGGCGGACAGAGCTCCCGCCACTTCACCGACGTCGACCTGCCCGGCCTGCTCGCGGGCCTGCGCGGTCGGCTCGCGTGGGGGAAGCGCCGGGTGGCGGTCGAGCCCGGCCGCCACGAGACGATCCTGCCGCCCTCCGCCGTGGCCGACTTCATGATCTACCTGGCCTGGTCGATGGGTGGGCGGCCCGCGCAGGAGGGCCGCAGCGCGCTGTCCCACGCGGGCGGCACCCGGCTCGGCGAGGCGCTGACCGCGCTGCCGCTGACCCTCGCGGGCGACCCGGACGCCCCCGGCTTCCCCGCACTGGCCTACGAGCCGGTCCTGGCGACGACGAGCTCCGGCGACGAGCTCTCGGTCTTCGACAACGGCGCGACGACGCGGCGGGTCGACTGGCTGCGCGAGGGCCGGGTGAACGAGCTGGCCTACCCGCGCGCGGCGGCCACCGAGTTCGCCGACGACGGGGCCCGCTTCGCGCCGCCGTCGGAGAACCTGCTGCTCACGGGCGGCTCGGACGCGTCGCTCAGGGACATGATCGCCTCGACGCGGCGCGGGCTGCTGCTGACCTGTCTCTGGTACATGCGCGAGGTCGACCCCGAGACCATGCTGCTCACCGGGCTCTCGCGCGACGGCGTCTACCTCGTCGAGAACGGCGAGGTCACCGCCGAGGTGAACAACTTCCGGTTCAACGAGTCGCCGCTCGACCTCGTCCGCCGCGCGACCGAGGCCGGCGCCACCGAGCGCACCCTGCCGCGGGAGTGGAAGGACTGGTTCACCCTCGCCGCGATGCCGCCGCTGCGGATCCCCGACTTCAACATGTCCTCGGTGTCGCAGGCCAGCTGAGCGGCCTCTTGATGGGATCGTGACCCCGATGGAGCCGCCGACGCGCCCCCTGAGGGGAAACTGGCCTGGCATGACCGACCTCGGGGACCGTCCCGGCTCGCGCTCGATCGGACAGCGCGCCGGGGGCGTCATCCGCGGCGTCCTCGGGCTCCTCGGCGGGCTCGTCCGCCTCGTGACGGGGCTGTTCGCCGCCGTGCTGATCGTGCACATCGTGCTCGTCGTCCTCGGGGCGAACCCGGACAACACCGTGGCCCGGGTGATCACCGAGCTCGCCGACTCGCTCACCCTGGGCCTGCAGAACCTGTTCCTGCTGGGCAACCCGACCCTGCAGGTCGTCGTCTCGTACGGGCTGCCGGCCCTGGTGTGGCTGGCCGTCGGCGCCGTGATCGTCGGGCTCCTGCGCCTGCTCGGGCGGCCGCGCTCCGGCTTGGCCTGACCCGCCCGTGCGTGCGTTTCCGTCCTCGGACACGGAAACACACGCACGTATGCCGCAGGCATCATGGAGATCGTGGGTCGAGTGGTGATGCGCTACCCGGGCGCCCCCGGGACCGTCGCACAGGCGGCGTGGGAGGCGGAGGTCCCGCTGCGGGGCGACGAGAGCGGCCTCGCCGCGCTGGTCGGAGCCGGCGGGGTGTGCGTGCTCTCCGGCGCCGGGATCTCCACCGACTCCGGCATCCCGGACTACCGGGGCCCGTCGAGCGCGGCGCGCCGGCACGCCCCGATGACCTACGACGCGTTCGTCGCCGACCCCGACGCCCGGCACCGGTACTGGGCGCGCAGCCACGTCGGGTGGCCGCAGATCGAGCGGGCCCGGCCGAACGAGGCCCACGGCGCCGTCGCCGCGCTGCAGCGCACCGGGCTCGTCACCGACGTGATCACCCAGAACGTCGACGGCCTGCACCAGGCCGCGGGAGCCCGCGACGTCGTCGAACTGCACGGTGCGCTCGCGCGCGTGGTCTGCCTGGCCTGCGCCGTGACCCATGACCGGGCCGAGATCCAGGACCGGCTCGCCGTCGTGAACCGGGACTTCGACGCCGAGGTGTCCGCGCTGCGCTCCACCCAGGTCAACCCCGACGGCGACGCGGAGCTGCCGCCCGGGCTGGTCGAGCGCTTCACCATGATCGCCTGCCCGGCCTGCGGCGAGGGTCCGCTCAAGCCCGACGTGGTGTTCTTCGGGGAGTCGGTGCCCCGGCCGCGGGTGGCGACGTGCTTCGAGCGGGTGGCTCGGGCGCGGGCGCTGCTGGTCCTCGGGTCGTCGCTGGCGGTGATGTCCGGGCTGCGCTTCGCACGCGCCGCCGCGCGCGCCGGGACACCCGTGGCCATCGTGACCACCGGGCCCAGCCGGGGCGACGACCTGGCCACCGTGAGGCTCGTGTCGCCCCTCGGTGAAGCCCTTCCCGGGCTGGTCAGGGCACTCCGAGCCTGAATCGTTCAGCTTGATCGTGGAAGTGAGGCCTTCGACACCGCCGAGCGGTTCCGTCGGCAACATCTGTCGTTAACGTCGAAGTACTCCGACGGGGCCTCACGGCGTGGTGTGCCTTGCCGTCACGCGTCCAGGTGCCGCCTGTGCCCGTGAATTCCGGCGGGGCCCCGTCATCTGGCGACCTCACGGTCGTCGCTCGGAGACCGGCGAGACGATCGAGGAGTGACACGACGCATGACGGCCGCACCGACCATCCCTGGGCTCGACAACCCGCCGCTGCAGCGCCAGGAGGTGCTGGACTGGGTGGCTCAGGTCGCCGAGCTCACCACTCCGGACCGGGTGGTGTGGGCGGACGGGTCGCAGGAGGAGTGGACGCGCCTCACCGATGAGCTCGTGGAGGCCGGGACGTTCACTCGGCTCGACCCCGAGAGCAAGCCGAACTCGTTCTACGCCGCCTCCGACCCGGACGACGTCGCCCGCGTCGAGGAGCGCACCTACATCTGTTCGGTCGATCCGGCCGACGCCGGGGTCACCAACAACTGGATGGACCCGGCCGAGATGAAGGCCACCATGACCGACCTGTACCGCGGGTGCATGGCCGGCCGGACGATGTACGTCATCCCGTTCTGCATGGGCCCCACGCACGCGGAGCGCCCGATGCTCGGCGTCGAGATCTCCGACAGCCCCTACGTCGTGATCTCGATGCACATCATGACCCGCATCGGCGCCGACGTGTACGAGCGTCTGAACGAGCCGGGCAGCGACTGGGTGCCGGCGCTGCACTCCGTCGGCGCGCCGCTCGAGCCCGGCCAGGCCGACGTGGCGTGGCCCTGCAACGAGACCAAGTACATCACCCACTTCCCCGAGGAGCGGACGATCTGGAGCTACGGCTCCGGGTACGGCGGCAACGCCCTGCTGGGGAAGAAGTGCTACTCGCTGCGCATCGCCTCGGCGATGGCCCGTGACGAGGGCTGGCTCGCGGAGCACATGCTGATCCTCAAGCTGATCAGCCCCGAGCAGAAGACGTACTACGTCGCGGCGGCCTTCCCGTCGGCCTGCGGCAAGACGAACCTCGCGATGCTCGAGCCGACCATCCCCGGCTGGAAGGTCGAGACGCTCGGCGACGACATCGCCTGGATGCACTTCGGCGACGACGGCCGCCTCTACGCGGTCAACCCCGAGGCCGGCTTCTTCGGCGTCGCGCCGGGCACCAACTGGAAGACCAACCCGAACGCGATGCGCACCATCGAGCGCGGCAACTCGCTGTTCACCAACGTCGCCCTCACCGACGACAAGGACATCTGGTGGGAGGGCATGGAGGGCGAGCCCGACGCCGTGACCTCCTGGAAGGGCGTGCACCGCTCGCCCTCCGACGGCGGCGAGCCGGTGGCGCACCCGAACTCGCGCTACTGCACGCCGATGAGCCAGTGCCCGATCCTCGCCGACGAGTGGGACGACCCGAACGGCGTGCCGATCTCGGCGATCCTGTTCGGCGGGCGTCGCAAGACGACGATCCCGCTGGTCAACGAGGCGTTCGACTGGCAGCACGGCACCTTCATGGGCGCCACGCTCTCCTCGGAGAAGACGGCGGCCGCGAAGGGCAAGGTCGGCGAGGTCCGTCGCGACCCGATGGCCATGATCCCGTTCATCGGCTACAACGTCGGCGACTACTTCCAGCACTGGATCGACATGGGCAAGGGTGCCGATGCCGACAAGCTGCCGAAGATCTTCTACGTGAACTGGTTCCGCCGCGGCGACGACGGCCGGTTCCTCTGGCCCGGCTTCGGCGAGAACAGCCGCGTCCTCAAGTGGGTCATCCAGCGCCTCGAGGGCACGGCCGCCGCGACGGAGACGCCCATCGGGCACATCCCGAGCGCCGACCAGATCGACCTCGACGGCGTCGTCGAGCCGCTGGAGGACATCGAGGCCTCGCTGAGCTTCGACCGCGAGGAGTGGCTGGCGGAGCTGCCGCTGATCGAGGAGTGGTTCGACTCGATCGGGGAGAAGCTGCCGACCTCCATGCGCGACGAGTTCGAGGCCCTGAAGCAGCGGCTGGGCGCCTGACCTCTCTCTGAGCGAAGGGCCCCTCCGGTCGATCTACTCGACCGGAGGGGCCCTTCGCTCGTTCCGGGGGCGTCCCGTCCGGTGGTCCTCATCCGCGGAACATCCCGACCGGGCACCATGGACGGCGTGCTCGACTTCCTGCGTGCGATCGGCGAGAGCGTCGGCGGCTGGCTGTACGTGATCGCCGGCGGGCTGGCGTTCGCCGAGGCCGCGATCATGATCGGCGTCGTGCTGCCGGGCGAGACGGCTCTCCTGGTCGCCGGGTTCGCCGCGCACGAGGGGATCATCTCGCTCGTCCCGATGATCATCGTGGCGATCGTGTGCGCCATCGCGGGCGACTCCGTGGGCTACGAGGTCGGGCGGGCGATCGGTCCGCGGCTGCAGGGGTCCCGGCTCGGGCGCTTCGTCGGGGAGAGCCGCTGGCGGTCGGGCGAGGAGTTCCTGAACCGGCACGGCGGGAAGGCCGTCCTGCTCGGGCGCGGGACCGCGCTGCTCCGGGCCCTGGTGCCGGGGCTCGCCGGCATGGCCCGCATGCCCTACCTGCGCACGTTCCTGCCCTGGAACGCCGTGGGCGGCATCCTCTGGGGCAGCGCCTGTGTGCTGCTCGGGTACATCTTCGCGGCGAGCCTGCACCAGGTGGCGCAGTACCTCGCGTGGGGTCCGCTGCCGATCGTCCTGCTGGTCGTCGCCGTCGTCGTCTGGCGCGAGGTCCGGAAGCGCCGGCGCGAACGGCCCGCCCCGACCACCGCCGAGCCGACCGAGGACGCTACGGGGCGGTAACAGCACCTGGTGTGACAACGCACGGGGACTTAACATCCGCGGGTCCACTGCCGGAACGAAGGATCCGCCGCCGATGTCCATCAGTGCCCCGCCCCCACCGGATCCGTCGGCGACCAGTGCCGCGGCCACCGATCCCGCCCCGGCCGCACCGGCCTTCCGGTTCCGCGCGTGGAACCTGCTGCTGCTCGTCCCGCTGATCAGCCTCATCACGCCGCTGTTCAACACGACCGAGCCGCGCCTGGCCGGCCTGCCGTTCTTCTACTGGTTCCAGATGGCGGTGATCCCGCTCGGGATCCTCTGCACGCTCGCCGTCCACCTGCTCACCCGCCGCACCGACGAGGAGGGCGACCGATGACGGGCGCGCAGGTCGTGCAGCTGGTCGTGTTCGTGCTGCTGTTCGCCGCGGTGGCGGTCATGGGGTTCATGGCCAGCCGCTGGCGGCGTGCGGGCGATCCCGACCACCTCGACGAGTGGGGGCTCGGCGGGCGGCGGTTCGGCTCGTGGATCACGTGGTTCCTGCTCGGCGGTGACCTCTACACCGCCTACACCTTCGTCGCGATCCCGGCGCTGCTGTTCTCCTCCGGGGCGCTCGGCTTCTACGCGGTGCCCTACACGATCATCGCGTTCCCGCTGGTCCTGCTGCCGCTGCTGCGGTTGTGGTCGGTCTCGCGGGTGCACGGCTACGTGACCCCGGCCGACTTCGTCCGTGGCCGCTACGACTCGCCGGTGCTGGCGCTGGCGATCGCGATCACCGGGATCGTCGCGACGATGCCGTACATCGCCCTGCAGCTCGCGGGGCTCGAGGCGGTGCTGCGCACCATCGGGCTCAACGGCTCCGGGTTCTGGGGCCACGCGCCGCTGTTCGTGGCGTTCGTGGTGCTCGCGGCCTACACCTACCAGTCGGGGCTGCGCGCGCCCGCGCTGATCGCGGTCGTCAAGGACGTCCTGATCTACGTCGTCATCATCGTGGCGATCATCTACCTGCCCAGCAAGCTCGGCGGCTGGGGCGCGATCATCGACGCGGGGCAGGCCAAGCTCGCGAAGCCGTCCCCGACGACGGGTCAGCCCGCGGGCTCGACGCTGCTCTCGGCGAACAACCAGCTCCAGTACGCCACGCTGGCCCTGGGCTCGGCGCTGGCGCTGTTCCTCTACCCGCACTCGGTCACCGGGGTGCTCTCGAGCTCGAGCCGCGCGACGATCCGCCGGAACATGACCGCGCTGCCGGCCTACTCGTTCCTGCTGGCCCTGCTCGCGCTGCTGGGCTACGTCGCGATCGCGGCGAAGACCCAGCCGATCGTCAACGGCTCGACCGGCAAGGCCGACTCCAACACCATCGTCCCGGCGCTGTTCGCCGGCCAGTTCCCGTCCTGGTTCGCCGGGGTCGCGTTCGCCGCGATCGGGATCGGCGCGCTGGTGCCCGCCGCGATCATGTCGATCGCCGCGGCGAACCTGTGGACCCGCAACATCTACAAGGAGTTCCTGCGCCGCGACGCCACCCCGCGCGACGAGGCCCGCCAGGCCAAGCTCGCGTCGCTGGTGGTCAAGGTCGGCGCGGTGCTGTTCATCGTCGGCGTCGACCCGCAGTTCTCGGTCGACCTGCAGCTGATCGGCGGCGTGATCATCCTGCAGACGCTTCCCGCCGTGGCGATCGCGCTCTACACCCGCTGGTTCCACCGCTGGGCGCTGCTCGCCGGCTGGGCGGTCGGGCTGATCTGGGGCATGATCATCCTCTACGGGATCCCGAACCCCGCTCAGGGCGGCAAGCAGCACTTCGGCGGGTCCGCGCTGGCGCTCGGCAAGCTGAACCTCTTCGGCTGGCACCCGTTCGGCGGCTCGATGGTGCAGATCTACGTCGGCGCGGTGGCGCTGATCGCGAACCTGGTCGTGGCCGTCGTCGTCACCCTCGCCCTGCGGGCCTACCGCTCGCCCGAGGGCGTCGACCACACCCGCGGGGCCGACTACCACGCGACGAAGGTCCCGGAGTCGACGACGCCGGACGTCGTCTCGTCGGTGTAGGGGTCTCCCCGTTGATCAGGAGCACACCGGGCAGGTCCTACGGCGCGCGGACCTGCCGGGTGTGCCCCTCGACTGCGGGCAACGGATGATCCGGGCCGTGCCGCACCCGCCACCGAGCAACGCGCCCTACGATCACCCGCCATGACCGTGGCCGGGATGGACGAGCCGTTCCTCCCCGCCTACGGGCACGGCACGCTCGCCGAGGTGATGCCGTCGGCGGCGGCGGCGCTCGACGTCGACGGGTTCAGCGACACCCTCGGCGTCGCGCGCCACCGCGGGGACGTCACCGCGGCCGGGGTGCTGCTCGTCGACGGCCTGGGCGCCGAGCTCCTCGCGTCGCACCCGCACGACGCCCCGGCCCTCAACGCGCTCGCGACCGCCCCGGACTCCCGCCGGCTGACCTCGTGCTTCCCCTCGACGACGGCCGTCAGCATCACCTCGCTGGGCACCGGGCTGGTCCCCGGGGCGCACGGCATCGAGGGCTACTCGATGGCCGTCCCGCCGCCCGCGGACCCCACGGCCGAGGCCGACCTCGTCCTGAACACCCTGCGCTGGTGCGCGCACGGCGCCGTCGACCCGGTCGACCTGCTCGCCGACCTCCCGCCCGAGGACGTCCAGCCCGAGCCCACCGTGCTGCAGCGGGCGCTGCGGGCCGGGGTCGCGGTCACGCGGGTGGCACCGGAGATCCAGCGGCGCTCCGGGCTGACCCGGGCCGCGCTGCGCGGCGGACGGTTCCACGGGGTGTCGGCGCTCGGGGACCTGGCCGCGGAGTTCCTGCACGGGCTCGCGGTGGAGCCCGAGGAGCGTGCGCTCTGCTACGGCTACCACGGCGACCTCGACATGATCGGCCACCAGCACGGCCCGGGGAGCCTGCCGTGGCGGATGCAGCTCCAGATCGTCGACCGGCTCGTCGCGGCGATCGCGGAGTGCCTGCGCCCGGGCGCGGTGCTGCTCGTCGTCGCCGACCACGGGATGGTCGCGACCGACCGCGGCTGGCAGGTCGACATCGACACCAGTCCGGACCTGCTGACCGGGGTGCGCCGGCTCGCGGGCGAGACCCGGGTCCGGCACGTCCACGCCGCGGACGGCGCGGCCGGCGACGTCCTGGACACCTGGCGCGGCGAGCTGGACGGGAAGGCCTGGGTGATGGGACGCGAGGAGGCGATCGCGGCGGGCTGGTTCGGGCCGACCGTGACCGACGCGGCGCGCGGCCGGATCGGCGAGGTCGTGGCCGCCGCGCGGGGGAACTGGACGCTGGTCCGCTCGCGCATCGAGCCGCGGGAGACCGCGCTCGTCGGGCATCACGGGTCGCTGACCCCGGCAGAGCAGCTCGTGCCGCTGCTCGTGGCGCGTGGGTGACCGATCACTGCGCCGTCGGGACGGATCCGCTCCGGCCTGTCGCATCCGGCGTGATCGCGCCATACGCTGCTTTCACGACGCGGTCGCGACGCCGCGGGGAGGGGTGGTGGGCATGAACCGGCACGAGCACGAGGGCCCACCCATGGTCGACGTCGAGGCCGACGACGGGCCGTCGCGGCTCGTCCGTGTCCGCTCCTTCGTCGCGCACCACCCGCTGCTGCTCGGTGGGCCGCTCATCGCGGTCGCGATCGGGGCCGGATTCACCGACGCGCAGCAGAGCAGCGTGGTCTCGCTGGCCGCCGTCGTCGTCTTCATCGTCGTGCAGCTGTTCACCCTGGCCCACGACGACCGGCTGTGCCTGCGCTGCCTCGCCGAGAGCCCGGCCGACCCGGCGCGGGCGGTGGAGCGTCGTCGGCGCTGGCTGCGGCTCTTCCACTCGGCGACGACGGCGTCGGGGGTCGCGGTGCTCGTCGTCGTCGCGGCGGTCGGCGTCACCGCCGGGCTGCTGATCCGGCCCGGCTGGGGCGACCTCGTGCTGGTCCTGCCGCTGGGCACCATGGCCCTGACCGTCGTCCACCGCCGGATCGAGCCCTGGTGCCCGTACTGCGGGTGGGGGCGCGACGACGACGGCGAGGACACCCCCGAGCCCACGCCGGATCCGGACGTCGCGGCGCCGCTGTCCCGCTGAGCACGTTTCCCGCGCCGCCGCCCGACCTATCCTGCGGGCCATGAGCGACGAGCCCGCCCCCGACGACGAGCCCGCCCCCGACGACGAGCCCCCGGCCGACGTCGCCGAGCTCGCCGGCCGGGTCTTCGAGATGGCCCGTACCGGCGACGCCGCGAGCCTGGCGACCTACGTCGACGCCGGCGTCCCGGTGAACCTCACGAACGACTCCGGGGACACGCTGGTCATGCTCGCGGCGTACCACGGTCACGCCGAGGCGGTCCGGGCGCTCGTCGCGCGGGGTGCGGACGTCAACCGGCTCAACGACCGCGGCCAGTCCCCGGTCGCCGGCGCGGTGTTCAAGGGTGAGGACGACGTGGTGCGTGCGCTCGTGGACGGCGGCGCCGACCCGGTGGCCGGTCACCCGACGGCCGTCGACACCGCCCGGATGTTCGGGCGCGAGGACCTCCTGACGGTGCTCTCGCCACCGATGTGAATCGCACACAACCTCGTCGTAACAAACCTTCCTGACCATCGGAACCCGTCAGCTGATCCCGACAGGAAGGTGCCCCCGTGGCCCGCGTACCGCTCCCGAACCCCGACGACCCCGGGCTCGACCCGCACGCCAGGGCCCTGCTGGAGTCGGTGGCCGACGCCCAGCCGGAGGTGGGCGTGCTCAACGTCCACCGCGCCCTGGCCAACCACCCGACGGCGATGGAGCAGCTCTTCACGTTCCTGGAGACCGTGTACTTCCAGAACTCGCTGCCGACCACGCGTCAGCGGGAGCTGCCGTACCTGACCAGTGCGGTCGCCAACAACTGCTTCTATTGAACGCCGACCCACGTGGTGCTCGGTCGAGCATCGGGGTTGACCGACGAGGAGATGTCGCACCTCCTCGACGACCCGCTCCCGGAGGGCATGTTCTCGCCCGCCGAGGCAGCGATCATCGTGTTCGCGCGGACATCCACCTGGATGCAGCCGATCACCGATGAGATCTACGCGAACCTGCAGGAGCACTTCGACACGAAGCAGATCATGGAGATCTCCTTCACCGTGGGACTGGATCAGCTGATCAGCCGGTTCCACGCCACCGTGCGGACGGATCTCGACGGCGTGACCGCCGAGGCGACGAACGCCTGCGCGGTGCGGATCCCGGACGCACCCTGATGGAGCCGGCGTCGGTGGGTGCCGCGGCGGCATCCACCGGCTGCCCTCCCCGGTCAGAAGTCCACGACTCAAGGTCCGGGCCGGGCGGCCGGAATGACCGGCCGGGGCGGTCGCGTTGGCACCGACATGGGCATCCCGATCTCGGTTCTCGATCTCTCGCCGATCCCCTCCGGCACGCCCGCCTCGCAGGCCCTGCACGACACCGTCGAGCTCGCCCGCACCGCCGAGGCGGCCGGTTACCGGCGGTACTGGCTCGCCGAGCACCACAACATCGCGAGCGTCACGAGCTCGAGCCCCGAGGTGATGATCTCGGCGGTGGCGTCCGCGACGAGCACCATCCGGGTCGGCTCCGGCGGGATCATGCTGCCCAACCACAGCCCGCTGAAGGTCGCCGAAACCTTCCGAGCGCTGAACGGCCTCTTCGCGGACCGCATCGACCTCGGGCTCGGCCGAGCGCCGGGGACCGACCCGCGCACCGCGATCGCGCTGCGCCGCTCCCACCAGGCGTTGACCGCGGACGACTTCCCCGACCAGTTCGCCGAGCTGCGCGGCTACGTCGACGGCTTCGACCCCGAGCACCCGTTCCGCGGGATCGTGGCGCTTCCCGACGACGTCCCGCTGCCGCCGGTGTGGATCCTCGGGTCCAGCTACTACGGCGCCCAGGCGGCCGCGGCGTTCGGGACCGGATTCGCCTACGCCGGGCACTTCGGCGGCGCGGACGCCGGCGAGGCCACGCGGATCTACCGCGAGGGCTTCCGCCCGAGCGAGGGCTCCGGCGCGCAGGAGCCGCACGTCATCCTCGGCGCGGCCGCGATCGCCCACCCCGACGCCGAGCGCGCCCAGCAGCTCGGCCGCGCGAACGCGCTGTCGATGGCGCGCCTGCGCACCGGCACCCCGGGCCCGCTGCCCAGCCCCGAGGAGGCCGCCGCGCACGACTGGAGCGCCGCCGAGGAGCGCGTCGCGCAGGGCATGGCGAGCAAGGTGTCGGTGGGCACGCCGGAGGAGGTCGCCGAGGACCTGATGCGCAAGGCCCGCGAGGCCGACGCCGACGAACTGATGATCACGACGGCGATCCACGACGGTGCCGAGCGCCGGCAGTCGCTGCAGCTGGTCGCGGAGGCCCTGGGTGCCTTGCGGCTCGTGAGCACAAATTGATGCCGGAGCGTCAATTTGTGCTCACGAGCGCGGAGCGCACCTACAGGGCCGAGATGATGTCCTCGACCCGCTGCTTCGCGTCCCCGAAGATCATCGAGGTGGCCTCCTTGAAGAACAGCGGGTTCTGCACCCCGGCGTAGCCGACCGCCATGGAGCGCTTGAACACGATGACGTTCTCGGCCTCCCACACCCGCAGCACCGGCATGCCGGCGATGGGGCTGTTGGGGTCCTCCTCGGCGGCCGGGTTGACGGTGTCGTTCGCCCCGATGACCAGGACGACCGACGTCTCCGGGAAGTCGTCGTTGATCTCGTCCATCTCGAGGACGATGTCGTAGGGGACCTTCGCCTCGGCGAGCAGCACGTTCATGTGCCCCGGGAGGCGCCCGGCCACCGGGTGGATGCCGAAGCGCACCTCGACGCCCTTGTCCCGCAGCTTGCTCGTCAGTTCGGCGACCGGGTACTGCGCCTGCGCCACCGCCATGCCGTAGCCAGGGGTGATGATGACGGACGAGGCCTGCCGCAAGAGCTCCGCGACCTCCTCGGCCTGGACCTCGTGGTGCTCACCCTCGACGTCGGCGGCGGTCCCCGACTCCACCCCGAAGCCGCCGGCGATCACCGCGATGAACGAGCGGTTCATCGCGGTGCACATGATGTAGGAGAGGTACGCACCGGAGGAGCCGACGAGCGCCCCGGTGACGATCAGGAGCGTGTTGTCGAGCAGGAAGCCCGACGCCGCGGCCGCCCAGCCCGAGTAGCTGTTGAGCATCGACACGACGACCGGCATGTCGCCGCCGCCGATCGAGGCGACGAGGTGCCACCCGAGCGCCAGCGCCACCGCGGTGAGCGCGATGATCACGCCGAGCCCGGGCGAGATCGTGAACGCCACGGTGAGCCCGACGAAGGCGACCAGCGCGCCGAGGTTCAGCACGTTCTTGCCCGGCAGGCTCAGCGGGCGTGACTTCATCCGCCCGGAGAGCTTGCCGAACGCGACGATCGAGCCGGTGAACGTCACCGCGCCGATGAACACGCCGACGCCGACCTCGACCGAGTGGATGCCGAGCAGCTCGGCCGGCACCTCGGTCTGCGCGGGGCCGACCGCCTCGACCTCGAGGTAGCCGTTCCAGCCGACGAGCACGGCCGCCAGCCCGACGAACGAGTGCAGCAGCGCGATCAGCTCGGGCATGCCGGTCATCTCGACGACCCGGGCCCGCCAGAGCCCGATCGCGCCACCGATCACGAAGCCGCCCAGCAGCAGGGCGATCGCCCCGGCCTGGAGCGACTGCGCCACCTCGACCACGGTCGCCACCAGCGCGATCGCGATCCCGGCGATGCCGTAGACGACACCCGCCCGCGCCGTCTCGTGCTTGGACAGGCCCGCGAGGCTCATGACGACGAGCAGCGCGGCGACGATGTAGGCGGCGGTCGCCGCGGTCTGCGGGTTCACTGCGCCGCCTTCGGGTCGGTGGTGAACATCGAGAGCATCCGGCGGGTCACGGCGAAGCCGCCGACGATGTTGATGCTGGCCAGCACGATCGCGATCCCCGCGAGGATCGAGACGACGAGGCTGTGCTTCCCGAACTGCAGCAGCGCGCCGACGATCACGACGCCGGAGATGGCGTTGGTGACCGACATCAGCGGCGTGTGCAGGGCGTGGTGGACCTTGCCGATCACGTAGTAGCCGATCACCACGGCGAGCACGAACACCGTGAGGTTGACGGCGAGCTCGGCCGGGGCGAACGCGGTCGCCACGAACAGCAGCGCGAGCCCGACCGCGATCGCCCCGTAGCGCCAGGCGGGCGAGCGGGGCTCCTTGGGCTCCGGCTCGGGCTCCGGCTCCTTGGCCTCCGCCGCGGCCGGGGCCGCCGAGACCTGCACCGGGGGCGGCGGCCACAGGACCTCGCCGTCGTGGGCCACGGTCATCCCGCGCTGCACCGTGTCCTCGAGGTCGAGGACCAGCTGACCGTCCTTCTCCGGCGTCAGCAGCTTCATGAGGTTGACCAGGTTCTGGCCGTAGAGCTGGCTCGCCTGCGTCGGCAGCTTCGTCGCGAGGTCGGTGTCGCCGAGGATCGTCACCTGGTTGTCGGTGACGACGACCTCGTCGGGCCGCGAGCCCTCGACGTTGCCGCCGCTGCCCGCCGCCATGTCCACGACGACGCTGCCCGGCTTCATCGCCGCGACGTCGGCGGCGGTGATCAGCCGCGGCGCGGCCTTCCCGGGGATCAGGGCCGTGGTGATGACGATGTCGACGTCGGCGGCCTGCTCGGAATAGATCTCAGCGGCCCGCCGATCGTAGGCCTCGGAGGTGGCCTTCGCGTAGCCGTCGGAGGACTTCTCGGCCTCCTCGCCCTCGACGACGACCTCGAGGTACTCCCCGCCGAGCGAGCCGACCTGGTCGGCGACCTCGGGGCGGGGGTCGGTCGCACGGACGACCGCACCGAGCGACGAGGCCGCCCCGATCGCGGCGAGGCCCGCGACCCCGGCGCCCGCCACCAGGACCTTCGCCGGCGGCACCTTGCCCGCCGCGGTGATCTGCCCGGTGAAGAAGCGCCCGAAGTGGTTCGCCGCCTCGATCACCGCGCGGTAGCCCGCGATGTTGGCCATCGAGCTGAGCACGTCGAGCGACTGTGCCCGGGAGATGCGGGGCACCGCGTCCGTGGCCAGCACCGTGATGCCGCGGCCGGCCAGGTCCTCGACCAGGTCGGAGTTCTGGGCCGGGCCGACGCGACAGACCAGCGTCGCGCCCTCCTGGAGCCGTGCGAGGTCGTCCGGGGGCGGCGTGTTGATCGCGAACACCACCTCCGCGCCCCAGGGGTCGCCGAGCTCCGCCCCGGCCTCGGTGTAGGCCTCGTCGGGGAACGACGAATCCTCCCCCGCCCCCGGCTCGACGATCACCGACCAGCCCAGCTTCTGCAGCCCCGCCACCGTGGTGGGGGTGGCCGCCACCCGCGTCTCGTGGTCCCGGGTCTCCCGGGGGACACCGATGCGCACCCTCGCGCCACCTCTCGTCAGGCCGTCCCGCTCCACGGCTGCTGAGTCGCTCCGCAACCGTCCGGCGGAGGTTAACCGCCGCCCCACCTCAGGAGTGTGATCCACGCCTCGTTCTTCCAGGCTGAACGATCGAGATGACGCGCGCCGCACGACCTGGACGTTCAGCGCCAGAACGAGACCCACGTCACTCCTGTTCCGGTGCGCGTGGCCCGGCTCGCACCCCGGTACGCCGTGCACACGGTGGCTCGCCCAGCTGTAGCGCCCGTGTCATCTCCCGGAAACGCCTCGCACGGAACGTGGGCCCCGTGTCACTCCCCCTCGTCGGCGCGTCGACCGGTCCGGTCGCGACGCACTGCCCGTACTGCTCGCTGCAGTGCGGCATGACGTTGACGGCACGTCCCGAGACGGCGGGCGGCGGCTTCACGGTCGAGGGCGCGAACTTCCCGACGAACCGCGGCGGGCTCTGCGAGAAGGGGCTCAGCTCGGCGGAGCTGCTCGCGCACCCCGACCGCCTCACGACGCCCCTGGTGCGGGACGCGCGGAACGAACCCTTCCGCGAGGCGACGTGGGACGAGGCCCTCGACCGGGTCGTCACGGGCTTCACGGTCGCCCAGGAGCGGTTCGGGGCGGACGCCGCGGGCCTGTTCGGCGGCGGCGGCCTGACCAACGAGAAGGCCTACCAGGCGGGGAAGTTCGTCCGGGTCGCGCTGCGCAGCGCCTCGGTCGACTACAACGGGCGCTTCTGCATGTCGAGCGCCGCGGCCGCGTCGAACAAGGCCTTCGGGATCGACCGCGGGATGCCGTTCCCGCTCGCCGACATCGCGCGCGCCGACACCGTCATGCTCGTCGGCTCCAACCCGGCGGACACCATGCCGCCGGCGATGCGCTGGTTCGCCGCCGGCCGGGAGCGCGGCGCGCAGCACCTCGTCGTGGACCCCCGCTACACCGCGACCGCCGCCGCGTCCGACGTCCACCTCCAGCCGGTGCCCGGCACGGACCTGGCGCTGGCCAACGGGCTCCTCCACCTGGCGATCAAGCACCGGCTGGTCGACACCACCTACGTCGCGGACCGGACCACCGGGTGGGACGCGGTGCGCCGGGCGGCGCGGCAGTACTGGCCGGACCGTGTGGAGCGGATCACCGGGGTGCCGGTGCGGGTCATGGAGCGCGCGGTGCGGATGCTCGCCGAGTCCCGCGCGACGATGATCCTCTCCGCGCGGGGCGCCGAGCAGCACGCGAAGGGCTCCGACACCGCGCTGGCCTGGATCAACCTGGCGCTGGCCCTCGGGCTCCCCGGCCGGCCGTACTCGGGCTGGGCGACGGTGACCGGGCAGGGCAACGGGCAGGGCGGGCGCGAGCACGGCCAGAAGGCCGACCAGCTGCCCGGCTACCGGATGCTCGCCGACCCGGAGGCGCGCGCCCACGTCGCGGGCGTCTGGGGCATCGACCCCGACGAGCTCCCGAAGCCCGGCGCCTCGGCCTACGAGATGCTCGACCGGCTCGGCACCGACGGCGGCGTCCGGGCGCTGCTGATCATGGCCTCGAACGTCGCGGTCAGCGCGCCGCGGGCCGACCACGTGCGTGAGCGGCTCGCCGAGACCGACTTCCTCGCCGTCTCCGACCTCTTCCTGTCCGAGACCGCGGAGCTCGCCGACGTCGTCCTGCCCTGCGCCCAGTGGGCCGAGGAGGAGGGCACGATGACCAACCTCGAGGGCCGGGTGCTGCGCCGCAGGCGCGCCGCGCGGGCTCCCGACGGCGTCCGCTCCGACCTGTCCGTCCTCGCCGACCTGGCCGCTCGCCTCGGCCGCGGGCAGTTCTTCTCCGACGACCCCGAGACCGTCTTCGACGAACTGCGCCGCGCCTCGTCGGGCGGGAAGGCGGACTACGCGGGCATCTCCTACGCCCGCATCGAGGCCGAGCGCGGCGTGTTCTGGCCCTGCCCCGACGAGGCCCACGCGGGCACGCCCCGCCTGTTCCGGGAGCGGTTCGCGACGCCGGACGGCCGCGCGCGGTTCCACGTCGTGCACCACCGGGCGGCCGCCGAGGAGCCCGACGCCGAGTACCCGTACCGGCTGACCACCGGCCGGTCCCGCGCGCACTACCAGTCCGGCACGCAGACCCGTCGCACGAAGGCGCTGCTCGACGCCGAGCCGGAGCCCGTCGTCGACATCCATCCCGACCTCGCCGCGCGGCTCGGGATCGCCGACGGAGCGGACGTGGTGCTGCGCAGCCGCCGCGGGACGGCGCGGTTGCGCGCGCGGTTCGCCTCGACCATCCGGCCCGACACCGTGTTCGCGCCCTTCCACTGGTCGGGCGACCAGACGGTCAACGCCCTGACCAACCCGGCGCTCGACCCGGCGTCGCGCATGCCCGAGTTCAAGATCTGCGCGGTGTCCGTCGAGGCCGCGCCTGCCCACCACCCCGCCGGAGAGGACGCCTCCCCATGATGACCACGCCACGGTTCCTGCAGGGTGCCTTCGCGTTCGAGGGGCAGGGACTGGACAAGCCGGCCCTGCTGCACCCCTCGCTGACCTACACCGTGCCGGAGGGCGTGACCGGCCAGGTGCTCTACGTCCGCGCGGGCAACTCCTCCGACGAGCTCGCCTCGCTGGTGCTGGTGTTCGACGGGGCACCGGCGCGCTGGCTGCCGATCGGCGCCAAGGCGGACATGCACGTGTCGCTGCGGGTCGTCGAGGACCTGCTGGCCGGCAGCTCGGTCGAGCTGCACTACGCCGCGCCGGTCGGGGCGACCGGGACCCTCGTCGTCGACTGCGGTCTGGTGGAGGTCTGAGTGACGGCGGCGGAGGCAGCCGACGGGCGCGCGCGGCTCGTCGTCGTCGGGAACGGCATGTCCGGGGCCCGGGCGCTCGAGGAGATCCTCGCCCGTGGGGGCGGCGAGCGGTTCGCGATCACGGTGTTCGGGGACGAGCCGTACGGCAACTACAACCGGATCCTCCTGTCGGAGGTCCTGGCGAACGCCGCCGCGGAGGACACCGACGATGACGAGATCTTCCTCAACCCGCGCAGCTGGTACGACGAGAACGGCATCGCACTGCACGCGGGCGTCCGGGTGGTCCGGATCGACCGGCACGCGAAGGTCGTCTACGGCGACGACGGGTCCGTGACCCCGTACGACACGTTGATCCTCGCCACCGGCAGCCGCTCGTTCTTCCCGCCCATGGACGGCATGTGGGCCGGCGACACCGAGCTCACCCCGGGCGTGTTCGGCTTCCGCAGTCTCGAGGACGCGACCGGGATGCTCCGCCACGTCAAGGGGCGGCACACCGCCGTCGTGATCGGCGGGGGCCTGCTCGGGCTGGAGGCGGCGGCCGGCCTGCAGGCGCACGGCCTCGCGGTGCACGTCGTCCACCCCACCGAGGTGCTGATGAACCAGCAGCTCGAGGCCGAGGCGTCGAAGGTGCTGCGCTCGAAGCTCGAGGGCATGGGCATGCACATGCACCTCGGCGTGAAGACGACCGAGATCCTCGTCGAGGGTGGCGCCGTCTCCGGCGTGCGGTTCACCGACGACTCGACGCTCGCCTGCGACACCGTCGTGGTCACCGCCGGGATCCGGCCGAACATCGGGCTCGCGATGGTGTCCGGGCTCGAGACCCAACGGGCGATCGTCGTCGACGACCGGATGCGTTCGGTGGACGACGACGACATCTTCGTGGTCGGCGAGTGCGCGCAGCACCGCGGCGAGGTCTACGGCGTCGTCGGGCCGCTGTGGGAGCAGGCCGCGGTCCTCGCCGACGTCGTCACCGGTGCGAACCCCGACGCCGAGTACCACGGCTCGCGGCTGGCGACGAAGCTGAAGGTGGCGGGCGTCGACGTCGCGCAGATGGGGGTGAAGACCCCGGAGCGGGAGTCCGACGAGTTCGTGCAGTTCTCCGAGACCGGACGCGGCGTCTACCAGACAGTCGTGATCCGGGAGGGGACGCTGATCGGGGCGACGCTGGTCGGCGACGTCTCGAAGGTCGCCGCGCTGACGCAGGCGTTCGACTCCCGCTCGGCGCTGCCCGCCGAGCGCGTCAAGCTGCTGTTCGACCTCGGATCCGCCGAGGACGCCGCCTCCGCCGCCGACCTGCCCGACGACACCCAGATCTGCCACTGCAACGGCGTCTCCAAGGGCGACCTCGTGGGGTGCGTGCACGACGGCGCCGAGTCGGTGTCGGCGTGCATGGCGGCGACGCGGGCGGGCAAGGGGTGCGGGTCGTGCAAGGGGCTGGTGACGGAGGTCGTCGAGGCCGCCTCGGGTGGGGCGGGCGTGGCGGATCCGGCCGACTCCTACTACGTGCCGGCGATCCCGCTGGACAAGCCGGCGCTGATGGCGGAGATCCGGTCGCGGGGGCTGAAGAGCGTCTCGGCGGTGTTCGAGGCCCTCGCGCCGGAGGGCCGCGACCACGTCGGCTCCAAGATGGGGCTCACCGCGCTGCTGCGGATGATGTGGCCGGACGACTACGTCGACGAGCGCGACGGCCGGTTCATCAACGACCGGGTGCACGCGAACATCCAGCGCGACGGCACGTTCTCCGTCGTCCCGCGGATGTCCGGCGGGGTGACCTCGCCCGACCAGCTGCGCCGGATCGCCGACGTCGCCGAGAAGCACGAGATCCCGATGGTCAAGCTGACCGGTGGCCAGCGCATCGACCTGCTCGGCGTCCCCAAGGAGAAGCTGCGGGAGGTGTGGGCCGACCTCGACATGCCGTCGGGCTGGGCCTACGGGAAGTCGTTCCGCACCGTGAAGACGTGCGTCGGGACCGACTTCTGCCGCTTCGGCCTCGGTGACTCCACCCAGCTCGGGATCGACCTCGAGGAGCGCTACAAGGGCGTCGAGGGCCCGGCGAAGATGAAGCTCGCCGTCTCCGGCTGCCCCCGCAACTGCGCGGAGTCGATGGTGAAGGACGTGGGTCTGGTCGCCGTGGAGGGCGGGTCCTGGCAGATCTACGTCGGCGGCGCGGCCGGGGCGACGATCCGGAAGGGCGACGTCCTGGCGACGGTGGACTCGCACGACGAGGCCCTGACGCTCGTGGGCCGGTTCCTCCAGTACTACCGGGAGAACGCCAACTGGCTGGAGCGGACGTACGACTTCGTGCCGCGGATGGGGCTGGACTACCTGATCGGCGTGGTCGTCGACGACGTGGAAGGCCTGGCGGCGGGGCTGGACGTGCGGATGCAGGAGGCCGTCGACGCCTATGCCGACCCGTGGGCGGCGGACCAGACCGAGGCGACCCCGGGGCAGTTCCACGACTCGCTCCCGCTGATCCCGCTGTCGCAGGTGCCGGTGCGGTCGTGAGCGGCCGCGAGACGGTCTCGACGCGGCTCGGGCCGGTCGAGCAGATCCCGCTCGGCGAGGGGCGCGCGTTCCTGGTCGGCGACGAGCCGGTCGCGGTGTTCCGTCCTCGCTCCGGCGGGCTGTCTGCGTTGCGGGCGGTGTGCCCGCACCGGGGCGGCCCGCTCGCGGACGGGCTCGTGGACGCCGAGCTGGTGATGTGCCCGCTGCACAACCACCAGTTCCGGCTGCGTTCCGGGGAGTGCGTGTCGGGTGGGGGCGTGTCCGGCGTCGCGGCGTACACGGCGTCCGACGACGACGGCGAGCTCGTCGTCAGTCTGGTGACGCCGGACGGTTGAGGGTCGGGCAGGCTGGGCCGGTGTCCGTCATGACCGACGAGCTGATGGTGCAGGTGACCGCGTTCGCGGACGCGGCGAGCGCGGGGGATCCGGGGACGCCGGTCCCGACCTGCCCGGACTGGTCGTTGCGCGATCTCGCCCGCCACCTCGGCCGGGTGCACCGGCGCGTGGCGGAGACGATCTCCGGGGCCGGCGACCGGCTGATCCCGCACGACCAGGTGGCCGACCCGGAGCCGCCGGTCGCGCCGGACGAGGTCGCGACGTGGCTGCTGGCCGGGGGCGCGCAGGTGGTGTCGGCGGTGACCTCCGCGGAGCCCGAGCGCCGGGTGGCCGGGTTCTCCGGGCCCGCGCGGGTGTCCTGGTGGGCGCGGCGGATGCTGCACGAGACGGTGGTGCACCGCTACGACGCCGAGGTCACCGTGGGGATCGAGCCGTGGGTCGGGGTCGGGCCGGACCTGGCCGCGGACGGACTGGCGGAGTCCTTGTCGCTGCTGGACACGTTCGGCGAGCGGCGGGCCGCGCTCGCGGGGTCGGGCGAGACGATCCACGTGCACGCTCTCGACGAGGCGTCGTGCGAGTGGCTGATCACGCGCGGGGCCGGCGGGGTGGTCGTGGAGCAGCGGCACGCAAAGGCCGACGTGGCGGTGCGGGGACCGGCGGCGGCGCTGTTCGCGGTGCTGACGAATCGGTGCTCGGTGGATGCCGTGCCGGGTGGGCTCGGGACGGTCGAGGTGCTCGGGGACGGCGCGGTGCTGCGGGACTGGTTGCGGGTCTCGGGGCTCTGAGGGTCCGGGACTTTCGTGGGCTTTCGTGGGCTTTCGTGGGCTTTCGTGCCCGCACGAGGGGAGCCCTCGTGCGGCTCTAGCGACCGAATCCTCCCCTCGCGGCCGGGCGACCCAACCATGATCACCGGAATGAGGAGGATCTGGACGCTGAGCCCTCACATCCTCGTCATCCCGGTGATCATGGCCGCGGCAGGGGTCAGACGACGAGCCCCACGACGACCGCCGCCGCGCCGGCGCACGCCCCGAGCACGCCCATCAGGAGCCCGCGGGACGCCTCACCCGCCCGGAACATCGCGATCGCCCCGACGCCGAGCCCGATGACGCCGAGCAGGGCGCCCGCCAGGTTGAACACCGGGATCGCGCCGAGCGCCGACTGCGGCAGCACCCGGGGCAGCAGGCCCGACCACGGAGCCACCCCGAGCACGACGCCGATCGCCCCGATCACGAGCGCGACCAGGCCGAGGCGGGCCGACGCGCGGTCGACCGGCGGCGTCTCCCAGGGCCGGTCGGTGCTCCGCGCCAGGAAGGGGCGCGACGGTGCCCCGCGTCGCGACGGCGGCTCGGCGGGCGCGACCTCCTCGGGGCGGTACGGGGAAGCCATCGCCTCCGGCCGTTGCACCGACAGCGGACGCAGGGACGGTGCGCCGAGGTCGTGCGCGGGGCCGGCCGTGCCCCGCGCGGCGGCGGCCCGGTCGAGGTCGTCGCGACGGACCGGGGCCGTCACGGCGTCGTCGTCGGCCACCGACGCCGGGCCGGCGTGCGCGGGGGCATCGGGAGTGGGCGTCGCCGACCCCGGGTGGACGGCCGTGTGCGGCGGGCGGTGCCGTGGGATCGCGGCCTCGCGCTGGACCGGGACGGCGCCGAGGGGCACCCCGATCGACGAGGTGCCGAACGAGGGACCACCCGGCGGCGGGGGCGCAGCGAACCCGGAGGGCGGGAGCGGCCGGAACCCTGCGCCGGGCCCGTCGCCCGCCGGACGCCTTGGGTTCTCGGCACCCCGCGGCGCGGGCACGGCCGCGTAGCTCCCGGAGGCCGGGGCCGCGTCCGGGGCGCGGTGCCGCCCACCCGAGCGGCGCGGTACCGGGAACGGGCCGGACGGATCCGTCGCGACGTCGTCGTCGGGCGCATCGTGGCCGCCGACCGGACCATGGGTGGTGGACGAGCCCCTCCCGCCGCTCGCGCGGTGGCGCGGCTCGGCCGGGCCGGACGACCCCGGCGGCGAGGACGGCGTGGAGACGGTCATGACTTCCCCCGAACAGACGTATCCAGACCGCCATGTGCGCGGTCACGACCACTGTGTCCGTTGAACGGCCGCCGGTGTTACGAGATCCACCCGCACGGCGCAGCAGCTCGCCCCGATCAGGTCCGTCCGCAGCGGAAAGGCGTCGGACCCCCTCGGTAAACTCCGGTGACATGACGCAGTCCCCCTCCGCCGCGGCGGCGCCGACGCAGCCGCAGGTCCCCGAGAAGCCGACGCTCGACGGCCTCGAGGAGCGCTGGGCGGCCGTATGGGAGGAGCAGGGGACCTACGCGTTCGACCGGTCGGCCGAGCGCGGCGACGTCTTCTCGATCGACACGCCGCCGCCGACGGTGTCGGGCTCGCTGCACGTCGGGCACGTCTTCAGCTACACCCACACCGACGTGGTCGCTCGGTTCTGGCGCATGCGGGGCAAGCAGGTCTTCTACCCGATGGGGTGGGACGACAACGGCCTGCCGACCGAGCGCCGCGTCCAGAACTTCTACGGCGTGCGCTGCGAGCCGAGCCTGCCGTACGACCCGGAGTTCACCCCGCCGGAGAAGCCCGGCAAGCAGCAGCTGGCGATCTCGCGGCGGAACTTCGTCGAGCTCTGCGAGACGCTGACCGCCGAGGACGAGAAGGCGTTCGAGGCGCTGTGGCGGCGCAACGGCCTCTCGGTCGACTGGTCGCACACGTATCAGACGATCGACGGCACGGCCCGCGCGATCAGCCAGCGCGCGTTCCTGCGCAACCTCGACCGCGGCGAGGCCTACGTGTCGATGGCGCCGACGCTGTGGGACGTCACGTTCCGCACCGCCGTCGCGCAGGCCGAGCTCGAGGACCGGGACCACACCGGCGCCTGGCACCGGATCGCATACCACGGGGCCGACGGCAACATCGAGATCGAGACGACGCGTCCGGAGCTGATCCCGGCCTGCGTCGCGCTGATCGCCCACCCCGACGACGAGCGCTACCAGCCGCTCTTCGGCACGACGGTCCGCTCGCCGCTGTTCGACGTCGAGGTCCCGGTCCTGGCACACCCGGCCGCCGAGATGGACCGCGGCGCCGGCATCGCGATGTGCTGCACCTTCGGCGACCTCACCGACGTGCAGTGGTGGCGCGAGCTCGACCTGCCGAACCGCACCGTCATCACCCGCGACGGCCGGCTGCTCCGCGAGACGCCGGAGTGGATCACCTCGGACGCCGGCCGTGGCCGCTACGAGGAGATCGCCGGCGCCACGGTCTTCACCGCCAAGGAGAAGATCGTCGCGATGCTCGCCGAGACCGGCGAGCTCATCGGCGACGTCCGGCCGGTCACGCGCCCGGTGAAGTTCTTCGAGAAGGGCGACAAGCCGCTCGAGATCGTCTCCAGCCGCCAGTGGTACCTGCGCAACGGCGGCCGCGACGCCGAGATGCGCACGGCGATGCTGGGCCGCGGGGACGAGCTGGTCTGGCACCCGGACTACATGCGGCACCGGTACGCCGACTGGGTCCGCGGGCTCAACGGCGACTGGCTCGTCAGCCGCCAGCGGTTCTTCGGCGTCCCGATCCCGGTCTGGTACGCGCTCGACGCCGACGGCGAGGTGCTGCCCGCCGAGGTCCTCACCCCGGGCGACGACGCCCTGCCGATCGACCCGACGACGGACGTCCCGCCCGGCTACTCCGCCTCCCAGCGCGACCAGCCGGGCGGCTTCACCGGCGACCCGGACGTCCTCGACACCTGGGCCACGTCGTCGCTGACCCCCCAGATCGCCGGGAAGTGGTCGGTCGACGACGACCTGTTCGCCCGCGTCTTCCCGATGGACCTGCGCCCGCAGGCGCACGACATCATCCGGACCTGGCTGTTCTCGACGGTCGTGCGCAGCTCGCTCGAGTTCGGCGAGCTCCCGTGGGCGCACGCGGCGCTGTCGGGCTGGATCCTCGACCCGGACCGCAAGAAGATGTCCAAGTCCAAGGGCAACGTCGTCACGCCGATGGGCCTGCTCGAGGAGTTCGGCTCGGACGCCGTCCGGTACTGGGCCGCGAACGGGCGCCCCGGCGTCGACACCGCGTTCGACCGCGGCCAGATGAAGGTCGGCCGGCGGCTCGCGATGAAGCTGCTGAACGCCTCGAAGTTCATCCTCGGCGTGGGCGTCGGAACCGGCGAGCCGGACGCGTCGGCGGTCACCGCACCGATCGACCGGGCGCTGCTCGCGCGCCTGGCCGGCGTCGTCGAGAAGGCGACCGCCGCGCTGGAGCGGTTCGACTACGCCGTCGCGCTCGAGGTCACCGAGCAGTTCTTCTGGTTCTTCTGCGACGACTACCTCGAGCTGGTGAAGTCGCGCGCCTACGGCGAGTTCGACGAGGCCGGGCGCGACTCCGCGCGGGCGGCCCTGGCGGTGGCGCTGCGGGTGCTGCAGCGGCTGTTCGCGCCGGTGCTGCCGTTCGTGGCCGAGGAGGTCTGGTCCTGGTGGCAGGGCGGGACGGTGCACCGCGCCGCCTGGCCGGCCACCGGCGAGCTGCCGCTCACCGGCGGGGTCGACGAGGACGTCCTCGAGGTCGCCTCCGAGGTGATCTCCGGGATCCGCAAGGGCAAGTCGGACCAGAAGCTCTCCATCCGCACCGAGGTGGAGAGCCTCTCCGTGTCCGCCGCGCCGGACCGGCTGGACGCCCTGCGGGTGGTGCTGGGCGACGTGCAGGCGGCCGGGCGCGTCCGGGACGTCGAGCTGGTGCCGTCGGATGACGGCGAGCTGGTCACGCGGGTCGGCGGACCCGTGGAGGCCGTGCAGGCGTGAGGAGCCCGACGGCGGCCGCGAGCACGCGGCCGCCGTCGGCGTCCGTCGTCAGGTCAGGCCTGCAGCTCGGACTGCGGGGTGATCGCGAAGCGGTACTCGTCGCCCGAGCCCTCGGCTTCGGTCTCCGGGATCTTCTCGACGTCGAGGACCTTGTCGTCGAGCGCCGAGGCGGCCATGGGCTCCAGGAAGATCACGGCGCCGCCACCTTCGAGGACGGTGTCGTCCGCGGCCGGGTTCGGCGCGACGGAGAGCTCGAGGCCCTCTTCGGCCATGTTGGGCGTCGCGGCGATCCGCAGACCGGAGCCTTCCGGCATCTCGTTGGTCTCGAGGATGTTGGAGATCGCCTCGGCCGCCGTCTCCGTCAGTGCCAGCATGCCCCGTTACCATACGGATCACAGAAAGGTCACGCATCTCATCGCATGCGCCGTCACACGGGCAGGTCCCCCGGACGGACGCACCGTCACGGAGGAGAGCGGTCATGGCGCTCCCGGTCCCCGAGTCGGCCGCTGGGCCGCGGGAGGACATCATCCGGTTGCTGGCCGGGACTCCGGAGGGTTTTTCCGACGGGGAACTCGCCTGTGCGCTGGCCGATCGGCACCCGAGTCTGAACGCCAAGGCCGTGAATCACCAGTGCCGGAAGCTGGCGGCGGCCGGGATGGTCGAGCGGGTGGGGACGCGGCCGGTCCGGACCCGTCTGGCGGCTGGTGTGGACGTCGAGGCCGCGTCGGGGCCCTCGGACACCGATGCCGCCGGAGTTCTCGAGGGGCACATCACGCAGGCCGAGCAGGCCTCCGGGACGTCTGACGTGCCCCTCGACGAGGTGGAGCCGCCGACGCCGGGACTGCCCGCCGTCCAGGAGGACATCCTCCGGGCGCTGACCGCGGCGGCGGAGGGCCTCACGGACAACGAGCTGGCCGCGGCGCTGGCCGACCGTCACGGCGACGCCGACCCCAAGTCGTTCAACTACCAGTGCCGCAAGCTCGCCAAGGCCGGCCTCGTGGAGCGGACGGCGCGATCGAGGGACACGTCGATCCGCACCCGGCTCACGCCGGACGGCGAGGGGTACATCGCGCAGGCCCCCGAGGTGTCGACGCTGCCTGACGTGCCCCTCGAGGCGAGCGGCGACGCGACGACGGCAGCCTCCCTCGACGAGGGGCACACCACCCACCCCGCCGAGGTGTCGACGCTGCCTGACGTGCCCCTCGAGGCGGACGACGACGGCGCCGGGGCCGGCTGGGCACCCGCCGTCGGGACGCGGAACGGCACGGCGGTCCGGTCCCGCCGGCCGCGTCACCGCGCGAAGACCCCGTCCGACGACGTGGCGCGCATGCGCCGCTCCGAGCGGGACGGCGACGACCCGGACGAGCCGCTGCTGCGCTTCCTGCCCTTCGCCTCGGCGGCGTCGGCGCGGACCGCGCTGCGCGAGCGGATGGCCGAGCGGGCCGCGCTGCGGCGGGTCCCGGAGCCGAGCGACGAGGTCGTCGTGCCCACGCGGGACGTGCTGCAGGGCTGGTCCCGGACCCAGAACGTGGCCGCGGCCGTCGCGGACTGGATCACCCGCCACGGCGGCACCATCCACGCGGCGAACGCCTCCGGGCCGGCGCACGACCTCGTCGCGACCGTGCACGGCTCCGAGGTGCACGTCGAGGTCACCGGCTGGCCGCCGGAGGGCGCGCGCAGCCACCCGACGACGCTCGCCGGCGACTGGTTCCGCGCGGCGGCCCGGGCCGCGTCCCAACGGCGCGGGGCATCCCCCAGGGGCCGCGTGGTCATCGCCCTGCCGGACACCCGCCGCTACCGCGCCCTGGCCGGCGACGACGCCGAGACACTGCGGCGGGCGCGGGCCGAGGTGTGGTTCGTCGACGCGTCCGGGGAGATCCAGCGCTCCTGACGCGCGCGGCCGGTTGCCCGGCGACGGGGCCGGGTAGCACCCGGGGAACCACCACACGCAGTTCCCCGGGAGGGCCCGCATGTCCGCGGACATCACCGAGATGATCCTCGACGACCACGACTGGTTCCGCCGTCAGTTCCTGCGCCTCGCGGACCTGCGGGACGATCCGGACCAGCTCGACGAGGCCACGAAGGTCTGGGACGAGCTCGCGCGGTATCTCGAGGTGCACGCCTCCGCCGAGGAGGAGCACTTCTACCCGTCGATGGCGCGGCGCGCGGACGACGAGCAGGCCTCGGCGACCGAGGACGCGATCGGCGACCACGACGACATCCGGGCCGGGGCCCGCAAGGCGTTCGACGCGACGGCCGGCAGCGACGCCTGGTGGCAGGCCATCGACGAGACCGACCAGGCGAACAACCACCACATGTCCGAGGAGGAGACGGACGACCTCGCGCCGTTCCGCCGGACGACGTCGCTCGCCCTGCGCCAGGAGCTCGGGGCCAAGTTCGAGCAGTTCAAGGCCGAGCACCCCGGCGCGGCCGGCCTCGACTTCGCCGACAAGGACCCGGACGCCTACGTGCGGGCGGTCAGCGGCTGACCGTCCACAGGTCGAGCGGCAGGAAGCCCGTCCCCGCGCCGAGGCCGGCGAACGCGGTGTCGATCTGGTCGGGACCGACGAGCAGCACCCCGACCGCGGCGAGCACGGCGAGCACCACCAGCACGATCAGGACCGGGACCGCTCCCCGCGGGGCCTTGCCGGCACGGGGGTCGGCCTCCGGGACCGGCTGGGGGGCGGTGTCCGGCCCGCGCCGACCGCGGACGGCCCCGCGAGGCTGATCGCCGCCGGCGGGGGCCGGGGCGGCCTCGGGCTGACCCTGGAGCGCGCCGGCCGGGCTCCGGCCCCCGGGCGGGGCGTCGCCGGCAGGCCGGACCTCGTGCGGGACCGCGCCGACGAGCGCCAGGTGGTCGGCCTGCGGGTCGCCTTCGACGTGGCCGTTCTGGGCCGGATCGGGCCGGTGGTCGCCGGGCGCCACGGGACCGCCCGGGTGGTGATCACCCGGCGCGGGGGCCGGCTCGCCGGGAGCGCGGTCCTCCGCCGCGGGCTCGCCGGACGCGCGATCGTCCGCGGCGGCCACGCGGTCGCCCGGGCCGCCGGAGACGAGGCCGTGAGCGGCGAGGTCGTCGGCTGCCCCGACCCCGGCGCCGGCGTTCGGACCGCGGCGCTGCGCCTGGACCGGCGAGGAGGGCAGCCGGGCCTCGGGGATCGCGGTGTCCCGTTCGCCGTCGCCGTGCCCGTCCGCCACCGGCAGGCCGGTCTCGGGGGTGAGGAGCCCGTCGTCGGGACCCGGGCCGTCGCCGTCGTCGGGACCGGAGCCACCCGCACCGGAGCCGCCGATACCGGAGCCGCCGCCGACTCCCATTGCCGGAGCGCCGACCGCGGAGGCCCCGACCGGGGTGGGCGAGGTGCCGACCGTCCGGGCGGCCCGGATGGCCTGCGCCCCCGAGGCGGCGCGGGCCGCACGGGTCCGGGGCGGCAGCAGGAGCGCGGCGAGGCCGAGGACGCCGTCGTGGGAGGCACCGGGCAGGACCAGCGCCTCCGCGGCACGCTCCGGCCCGGCGGTGAGGTCCACGAGGCGGCGCGCGAGCGGGGTGGAGCGGTCGCCGAGGACGTGCACGACGGGACGGCGGGCCTCGTCGGGACCGTCGGTGATCTCGCCGAGGGTCTCCTCGAGGGCGTGCTCGACGAGCTGGTCGAAGACGGCGCGCTCCAGCACGACCTCGTGGGCCTCGGCCGCGACGCGGGCCTCCTCGGCCTCGCCGCTCGCGAGCTGGGAGCGGGCGCGCCGGATCTCCCGGCGGAGGCGGGCCGCCTCACCGCGGAGGTCCCGGGCCTCCCCCGGCTTGCGGGACCCGGGACTGGGGCCGTCGCTCGCGGCGACGGCCGGGTCGAGCGAGCTCAGCTGGGCCCGGACCACATCGAGCAGGAGCTGGTCGAGGCGGGTGCCGGTCGCGACCGGCCCGCGGGACCCGATCTCGGCCCCGGACGACGTCCGCCGCACCGGCCAGGCGGTGAGCCCGCCGGCACGGGCGTCGAGCACGACGCTCTGGCCGCCGACCTCGACCTCGGCCGAGATCCGGTCACCGACCAGGGCGACCGGGGCGGGGAGCCACGCGGGGGCCGGCAGCCCGACGAGCGCCGTCGCCTCCGCGATCTCCTCGAACCGGCGGCGCTCGGTGTCGGGCGGCGTCGCGATCACGAGGCGCGTCGGGCGCTCCGGGACCTCGCCGCGGTCGGGCGGGGCGGTCGAGCCCTCGACGACGCGCGCGAACGCGTCGGCGAGCACGTCCACCGGATCAGCCCCGTCGGTGTCCGTGTCGAGCGGGACGCGGCGCGCCCGGAGAGATCCCCCGCCGGTCGATCGGTCCACGTCGACCGCGACCAGCTCCGACGGCGTCACCTCGACCGCCATCACCCAGCTGCTCACCCGGTCCTCCTCGTCGCCGTCCCGGCCAGGGTCCGTTCACTCGACCCCGCCCCGCCATCCGGGCGCGCCCTACGGTAATGGGGATCCCACCCCACCCCGCCACCGGTGACGGCGTGTCACCCGTGCTGGGCGAACCCATGGTCGGCGTCACACCCGTGGGGCATGCTGACGCCGGCCGATATTCCGGGTGGATCGGCCCACCCGACCTCTGGGACTTCCCGACCCCCCGATCGATGACGCGGCCCGGCCTGCGGAGGTCCGATGAGCATCCCGGACACCTCCGGCACGGTGCCCGTCGCCCGCCGACGACGGGGCGCGACGGTCGATGTGCACGCGGCCCTGCTGCCCCTGTGGCGCGGCCTCGTCGTCTTCCGGGTGGTGGCGCTCCTCTACGCGGTGGTCAACGTCGTCCGGGACGTCGGGCTCTACGCGCGGCCCGCGCTCGGCATCGCCGTGCTGGTGCTCATGGCCCTCTGGACGCTGGTCACGAGCGTGGCCTACCTCCGCGGTGCCGATCGTCGGCTCACCGTCGTCGACCTGGTGCTCACGGTGCTCGCGACGACCAGCACGCTCGTCGTCGACGACCCCGCACGGATCGGCGCGGGCGGCCCGGTGATCACGACGGTGTGGTCGGCGGGCGCAGTCCTCGCGATCGCGGTGGCCTACGGGATCCGCCCGGCGATCGGGGCGGTGGCGGTGTCGGTGGGCGCGCTGTGGTTCACCCGCCGCGCGCTCGACGCCGCGCTGCTCTCCGACGCCCAGCTGCTGCTCGTGGCGGGCGTCGCGGTCGGGTTCGCGTCGGTGGCGATGCGCCGCTCCGCGCAGCGGCTGCAGGAGGCGATCGCCACCGAGGCGGCGGCCGCGGAGCGGGACCGGCTGGCGCGCGACATCCACGACGGCGTGCTGCAGATCCTCGCGCTGGTGCGTCGGCGGGGACCGCAGCTGGGCGACCCGGAGCTGGTCCGCGCGGCCGCCGAGCAGGAGGTCTCGCTGCGCCGGCTGATCACCCGCGGGCCGATCGGGCTCGACGGTCCCGACGACGAGCCGGTCGACCTCGGCGCGGCCCTCGGGGCCGCCCTGCCCGCCCGCGCGGTGCTCGCGGTGCCGCCCGACCCGGTGTGCGTCCCGGGCGGGCTCGCACGGTCGTTGCTCGCGGTGGTGCGCGAGGCCGCCGCGAACGCCGACGCCCACGCCGGCGAGGACACCGGGCTGTGGGTGCTGCTGGAGGACGAGGCCGACACCGTGACGATCAGCGTCCGCGATGACGGACCCGGGATCCCGTCCGGGCGGCTGGCCGAGGCGGCGGACCAGGGCCATCTCGGCGTCGCCTCCTCGATCCGGGGACGGGTCGCGGAGCTGGGCGGCACGGCCGAGCTGGTCACCGCGCCCGGCGACGGGGTGGAGTGGGAGCTGCGGGTGCCGCGGCAACAACGGGAGGGGGCGCGGTGACGGTGCGGGTCATGGTGGTCGACGACCACCCGATGTGGCGCGAGGGCGTGGCGCGCGACCTCGGCGAGCGGGGCCTCGACGTCGTGGCCACCGCGGGCGACGGGGCCGCCGCGGCCCGGATCGCGCCGGCGGTGCGGCCGGACGTGGTGGTGATGGACCTGCAGATGCCGCACCTGGACGGGGCGGGGGCGACGGCGGCGATCCTCGAGGTGCTGCCGGACACCCGGGTGCTGGTGCTCTCCGCCAGCGCCGAGCAGGGCGACGTCCTGGGCGCCGTGCGGGCCGGGGCGGCCGGATACCTGGTGAAGTCGGCCCAGGTGTCCGAGCTCGTCGACGCGGTCGAGCGGACCGCCGCGGGGCAGGCGGTGTTCGGGCCGGAGCTCGCCGGGCTGGTGCTCGGGGAGTTCCGGCGCCGCGAGCGGGAGGGAGGGACGGGCGGGCCCGAGCTCACCGCCCGCGAGACCGAGGTGCTCCGCTTCGTCGCGAAGGGGATGACCGCGCGGCGGATCGCCGACCGGCTCGGGCTCTCCCACCGCACCGTCGAGAACCACGTGCAGAACGTGCTGCGGAAGCTGCAGCTCGCCAACCGGGTGGAGCTGACCCGGTACGCCATCGAGCAGGGGCTCGACGCGGACACCTAGTTGAGGTGCGCCCGCCACGCCCGGGCATGACGCGCCAGCCGGGCGGCGTTGCGGGGGAGCCGCTCCGACCAGTCGTCGAGCATCCGGGCCGCCGCGAGATAGTCGCCTCGGCGGCCCCGGGTGGCGGCCAGCTCCACGACCTCGTCGGCCCCGACCCCGGGCAGCAGCAGCCGCGCCTCGAGCACCCAGCGCAGCTCCGGGACCCGGCCCGCGGCGCGGTGGATCACCCGCAGGTTGGTGAGCATCCGGACGAGCACCGCGTGCACCGACACCGGGGACAGCAGGGCGGGGTGGAAGGCCACCTCGCGGCCGGCCCCGGTCGCGGCGCGGAAGAGCGCCTCGCACTCGTCGAGGTCGAGCAGGTCGCCGGTGAAGGGGTCGAGGTACCACCCGGAATCGCGCGGGTGGACCAGGAAGTGGCCCGGCATCCCGACCGGTTCCAGCTCGATCCCGGCCCGGCGGCCGACCTCGAGCACGACGACGGCGAGGGTGATCGGGATGCCGCGGCGCCGGGCGAGCACCTCGACCAGCGAGGAGTTCCGCGGGTCGTAGTAGTCCTCGCGGTCCCCGGCGAACCCCTCCTCGGTGTAGAGCCGCAGGACCAGCCCGTCGACGTCGGTGATCCCCTGCGCGAGCCGGTCGAGCTCCGCGAGCGCGCCGTCGACGTCGGCCTCCGGTGCCGCGAGGCGGGCGATCTGCAGCGCCGCGGCGTCGAGCGGCGGGTCACCGGCCGCGAGCAGTTGCTCGAGGCGCGCGAGCGCGTCCGCGACCCCGGGCGGAGGCGTGCCGGGCTCGACGTCCATCCGCCGTATGGTGCCGTGCTTCGCGCTCGCGCGCTCGTGCGTGCCGAAGGTCACCCGGCGACGGCGCCGGTCGCTCCGTCGACGCGCAGAACCCCGTGCTCGAACTGCTGCGCGCGCCCGCCGTCGACGGCGTGCTCGTCGCCCGTCGGCAGCCCGAGCGACGAGCGCTCCGCGCCGCGGGCCCGCCAGGCGTCGAGGATCGGCCCGGACACCTCGTGCGCGCCGGTGGCCGCGGACGAGTAGATCGAGCCGTGCTGGAAGTCGGTGAACCGCGCGCGGCCGTCCGCGGTCGGTTGTTCCACCCGATCGGGCTGACCGAGGTCCGGATGCGCCGCCCACGCCGAGCGGACGTCGGTGCCCGCCGCGGCGATCAGCTTGGCGGTCTCGGTCCGGATGGTGTCCATCGCCGCGTACCCGGCGTTGCCGGGGCACTCGGTGTTCCCGACGTCGCGGTGGGCGAACAGGGCGTCGACGGTCGCCGGCTGCCCCTTGGCGAACTTCGAGGTGCCGCCGCCGGCCGAGGTCAGGGTGATCTGCTGGGCCGGGTCGCGGTACATCCCGCCGAGCTTCCAGGCCGCCAGGCGCTCCACCGAGGTCAGCTCGGCCGGCGTCGGCGGGGTGTCGGTCAGCGTGCCCATCATCGCGATGCCGAAGGTCTCCTGGTTGAAGCCGCCGGCGTGGGCGGCGACGACCGGCCGGTCCATGCCGCCCGCGCGACCCTCGAAGATCGTCCCGTACTTGTCGACCAGGGCGTTGTAGCCGATGTCGCCCCAGCCGTTCTGCTTCGAGTGGTACGCGTAGATCCCCCGCACGATGGCCGCCGACTGCTCGGGCGTGTAGTCGTTCGACTCGGCGGTGTGGTGGATCGTCACCGCCTTCGTGGTGTCGGCGTACTCCGGCGGCCAGGTCATCAGCGCCGGGTCGGCGCCCCACTGCGCGCGGGTGACGTAGGCCGGGGCGGGCGGCGCGCCGGCCCGCGACGCGTCGCGCTCCCGGGCGCGGGCGCCGATCGCGGAGTCGTTGGCCGAGGTGCCGGGGTCGATGCGCTGCACGGTGAGCCCCTGGGTCATCGGCCGGCCGTCGCGGGTGGCCCGCACCTCGACCTGGGTGCGGTCGCCGACCCACACCGGGTCCGTCCCGCCGCCCGGGGCCGCCTTCGCGGGCGCGTCGTCACGCTCGTTCGCGTTGGAGTCCAGCGGCAGCCACGTGCCCCAACGCCCGGTGGCGTCGGTGGAGCGCAGCGCGAGGGACTCCGGCGTCGCCCCGGTCCAGGTCACGGCCACGAGCTGCAGGGGGCCGGTCGAGCGCGCCACCTGCGTCCCGTCGCCGTCCCGGGCCTGCGGCGCCAGCGGGAGCGCGCTGATCGAGGGAGCGGACGGGTCGGCCGGTGGCAGCGTCGCCGCCGGCAGGGAGGTCACCGCGCGGGCGGAGTCGGGAGCCGCGGCGTCCTCCGGGCCCGCGACCGCGGCCGGAGCGAGCGCGGCCGCCAGCACGAGCGCACCGAGACCGAGGACCAGGCGCCCACGACGGGGGCGGCGCCCGCCGCCGTCGTCGTGACCCGGCCCCCCGCGACCGTTCCGCCCCGCCCCGGAAGTCGACCACCGCGACGCCATGTGCCCCTCCAGCTCCACCGTCACCCGCAGGCGACGATGACACCCACATGCGCATCATCTACACCACGACGCACCATGGATCACTCGAACGGGGTCGGTGGGCGGCGTGCCCAGAAGGTCACGTCCGCGTAGGTCGCGACCGATCGGGCGGCGATCCCGTCGGCGCCCGCCCCGATGGGCCCGGCGACGACGGGGATGAGCTTGGTCAGGTTGAGCACGCCACGGCGCCCGGCGCGGCTGGTGAGCCGGAAGCCGATGCGACGGTCCAGCTGCTCGCGGACCTCGGTCGGGAGCCGTCGCAGCCCGGCCAGCAACGAGACCTCCTGCAGGTCGATCCCGGTGCGCTCGGCCAGCTCGGACCCGTCCGCGCCGAGCACGCAGAGCAGGACGGCGGTGCGGACGACGGGGTCGGCGGGGTCGTGCCCGCGCAGCATCGCGACCGCGGCGGCCAGCCGGGTGCAGACCAGGTAGAGGCCGGTGACGCCGGCCGGGGCGGTGACGACCATCGTGGCGGCGCCGCCGAGGCTGGTCAGCAGCCCGGAGCTCGCCGCGAGGCGGACATGGGTCCCGATGAGGCGGCGGACCGCGACCTCGACGTCGCCGCCCGCGTCGGTGAGGTGGTCCTCGGCGACGCGGCGCGCGGAGTTCCACGGCCCGGTGCCGCCGATCCCGCGGCGCACCAGCTCGCCGACGAGCCGGTCACCGGCCCAGGACGACTCCACCGCGCCACCGTCCGACACCGCCCCACCCTGTCACGCCGCCGACCGCCCTCGGGTGATCCGACGACGGCCGCAGGGTCAGTCCGGCGGGGTGGCGAGCAGGTCGAGGGCGGCGCCCAGGTCACCGGCCCAGGGCTCGGCGTGATCCCGGGCCGCTGCGCGCTCCAGGCGCTCGCGTTGCGGCCGGTCGCGCGCCCAGTCCAGCACCTCCGGGTCCACCCGCGCGCCGTAGTGCGCGTCGATGATCAGTTCGGCGAGGTGGTGGTCGGCGCTCGCGGTGTCCTTGTACTCCCAGATGCCGAGCAGGCGCCCGACGCCGTCGCCGAGACCGGAGGCGTCGTCGAGGAACGACGCGGCCGTGGCGACCGGCAGCACGGCCACCGGGCCGGGATGCCGGTCGAGGAGGGCGACCCAGAGCGTGTCGACGAAGTCCCGCACGGCGGCCCGCTCGGAGGTCGTCCACCGGTGCCAGAAGGCGGCGATGCGCGAGAGCACGGAGCGCAGGTCGACCCGGTCGTCGGTGACGACCGCGCGCAGCAGCCACGGGGTGAGGGCGCGCACGTCGTCGGGGGCACCGATGGTCTCGCCGAGCCCGAGGGCCAGCGCGAGCGGATCGGCCTCGGCGACCACGACGGGGCTCTGGCGGGGGGTGAGGCTCTCCAGGACATCGCGGGCCTGATGGGCGACGAAGGCGGCCTCCACCTGCCACAACGCCGACGCCACCTCCGCTTCCACGGCGCGATTGTGTGCGCTGACAAGGGGACACGCGCCACTGATCGGGCGTCTTCTACTCGATGGTGTCACTCTTCGTGTTCTCGCGTACGGCCGGGCGGGGAATGGCGTCGCGCCCGGTCGGAGGGCCCGGACACCGCCGTCAGGAGCGCCACTCCGACGGGCGTGGAGGTCGGGTCCGGGAGCACAGTGAGGAACGTGGACGGGAGCCGAACGGACGAGAGCACGGGCACGGACATCAGGACGACGGCCGGGATCCTGCGCGGGCACGCGGGCCGCGGCGTGAACGTCTGGCGCGGGATCCGCTACGCGGCGCCGCCCGTCGGGCCCCGCCGGCTCCGCGCCCCCGAGCCCCCGGAGCCCTGGGAGGGCGTGCGGGACGCGGTGCGGTTCGGGCCCGTGCCGCCCCAGGAGCGCGTCGGTGAGTTCGTCGGCGCGGGCAGACACACCCCGATGGACGAGGACTGCCTGACGCTGAACGTCGTCGCGCCCTCGACGCCGGCCGAGCGCCCGCGCCCGGTGATGGTGTGGTTCTACGGCGGGGCGTTCGTCCTCGGGGCCTCGTCGGCCCCCACCTACCGCGGGCACGACCTCGCCCGCGGCGGGGACGTCGTGTACGTCAGCGTCAACTACCGGCTCGGGGCGCTCGGGTACCTCGACTTCTCTGCGTTCTCCACGCCCGAGCGGACCTTCGAGTCCAACCTGGGCCTGCGCGACCAGATCGCGGCGCTGCGCTGGGTGCAGGACAACATCGCGGCGTTCGGCGGCGACCCCGACAACGTCACGATCTTCGGGGAGTCGGCCGGCGCGATCTCGGTGACCACGCTGATGACGGTTCCGGCCGCGCGGGGCCTCTTCCACCGCGCCATCGCGGAGAGCTCCGCGCCCGGGCTCGCGTGGTCCACCGAACGCGCGGGCGGCTGGGCCCGCCAGTACGTCCGGACGCTGGCGGGCGTGAACGGCGTCCCGGTGCCTGGCGTCGACCGCGAGCCCCTGCCCGCGGCCACGGCGGCGCGGCTGCTCGAGGCCGCCTCGACCGAGGACCTCCTCGCCGCCTCCCGTCGGATGCGCCACGCCGCCGACGACACGCCGGGCGTCCTGCTCACCGCCCCGACCGTCGACGACGACCTCCTGCCCGAGGCCCCGCTGGACGCGTTCGCGGCGGGGCGCAGCCACCCGGTCCCGCTGATCATCGGCACCAACGACACCGAGGGGCGGCTCTTCGAGCTGCCCGGTCTGCGGCTGGACCTGCTCGTGTCCGACGACCGCGCCGACGCGCTCTTCGCCGCGACCCAGCCCGAGCTGGGCGAGCAGGTCCTCGCGGCCTACCGGAACACCGCCCACCGCAAGGACCTCGGCGGCGACTACATGTTCTGGTACCCGTCGGTGCAGGTCATGGAGGCGCACGCGGCCGCGGGCCACCCCGTGTACGCGTACCGCTTCGACCTCGCCCCGCGGCTGCTGCGCCTGCTCGGGCTGCGCGCCACGCACGGCACCGAGATCTATCCGGTGTTCGGGCTCGCCGACACCCGCGCGGGCCGGATCATGACGATGCTGGGCGGCCGGAGGGGGCTGCGCGGCCTCTCGGCCCGGATGCAGCGCGACTGGACGACCTTCGCCCGCGAGGGGGCGCCGGCCGGCTTCTGGCCGCGGTACACCTCCGACGCGCGGCTCACCCGGATCCTCGACGAGACCGACCGGATCGAGAGCGATCCGCGCCGGGACCGGCGGCTCGCCTGGCAGGGTTTCCGCGGGTACCGGTGACCGCGTCCCCCGGTTCTGAGCGAAGGGCCCCTTCGCTCGAATAGACGGGCGTGGGGCACCCCTGGCCGGAACGTGCCCGGCGCGGTGCTGCGAGGGTGACCGGCGTGGACGACGGACGCGGACGCCCGAGCGCCGACCAGGTGGCCGCCCTGCTGGAGGCCGGCGAGCCCGTCGAGGACGCCGACCTCTCCGGGCTGGATCTGCGCGAGCTGTTCGACGGCGCCCGCGACCCGGTCCTGCGCCGGTGCTCGGCCGACGAGCCGGACCTGCACGGCGTCGACCTCAGCGGCGCCACGCTCGAGGCCTGCCAGTTCCCGGGGGCCGACCTGCGGGGCGCGACGCTCGACGGGGCCCACATCCGTGGCGGGACCTGGTCCGGCGCGGTGATCATCGACGCGGACCTCACCGACGCCGTCCTCGAGGCCGCCGACCTCTCACGCGCCCGGCTCACCGGCTCGCTGCTCACCGAGACCCGCTTCACCGACTGCCGCATGATCGGCGCCGACCTCTCGGGCCTGCGCGGGCTCGCCGTGACCTACCGCCTCGACGGGTCGAACCTCGGGCTGGCGAACCTGCAGGACGTCGTCTGGCGCGGGGTGACGCTGCGCGGGCTGGACCTCTCCGAAGCAGACCTGCGCGGCGCGGACCTGCGCGACGCCACGCTCGTCGACTGCACGCTGCGCGACGTCGACCTCGCCCACACCCGGCTGGCCGGCGCCGATCTGCGGGGCGCCGACCTCGGGGAGCTCACCGAGGACGCGCCGCGGACCCTGCGCGGCGCGGTCATCAGCGAGGCGCAGGCCGCCGACGTGTGCCGGGCGCTCGGGGTCGTCGTCGGGTAGGTGCGCCGCGCGCCTGTGAGCACTCATTGACGCCAGGGCATCAATGAGTGCTCACGAGCGCGGAGCGCACCTAGTGGGCCGGAGCCTCGGTCCCGGACTTCGCGGCCTCGGCGGCGCCCCGGCGCATGCGGCCGATCACGTAGAGCGTGATCACCGCGGACACGACCATGACGACGGCGAACACGATCCCGAGGATCGGCTCGTCGATCACCGCGAAGAAGACGACCGTGACGAACAGCGACAGAACGGTGCCGATGATGCCGATCCCGGCATTCAGCTTGAGCTCGCTCTGCTTCTGCGGCGAGGAGTCGGGCAGCGCCGAGGGATTGCGGGCCTGGGAGGGGTCCATGGCTGGAATAGATACCCGACCCGGGGGTCCGTAGTCACCGCCCCCCGCCGAACGTCACCGTGCGGGTGCCCCGGTGCGCCGCGCGAAGCCCGACGCGCGGCTGACCGGATGCTCGACGGCGGCCCGCACCGCCTCCGCCGACCCGACCACCCGGACCCGGGTCCGCGCCCGGGTCACCGCGGTGTAGAGCAGCTCGCGGGTCAGCAGCGGCGACTCCGGCGGCGGCAGGAGCACGCTGACGTGCGCGTACTGGCTGCCCTGGGCCCGGTGCACCGTCATCGCGTGCACGGTCTCGACCGACCCGAGCAGCGCGGGCGCCCGGTCGAGCACCCGACCGCCGCGGCTGAACACCGCCACCAGCCGTCCGCCCCGGTCGACGGCGACCCCGGTGTCGCCGTTGTAGAGCCCGGCGTCGGGGTCGTTGCGGGTGACGAGCAGCGGGCGGCCGGGCCACCACTCGGCGCCCGCCTCCAGGTCGGCGTCGATCCCGCCGTCCTCGGCGAGCCACCGCTCCACCTGATGGGCCCAGCGCGACACCCCGTAGGACCCGCGGCGGTGGGCGCAGAGCAGCCGGTGCTCCTCGGCCCTCTCCAGCGCGGTCTCGGCCTCGCCCCGGCGGGCCGCCTCCGACACCTCCCGGGTCCCGGCGACGACCTCCTCGCGCATCGCGGCCAGGCCGGCGGGCTCGCGCTGGGTGAGGTCGACCGACTCGACGAAGTCCAGCGACGGCGCCGTCCGGAGGCACTCCAGGGCGGCGTCCGCGTCCCCGGCCCGGATCGCGGCGGCGAGGGCGGCGATGTCGGCGTTGTTGCGGTAGTTCCGATCCAGCCGCACGACGCCGTTCGCGGCCGACCGGGCCGTGCACCCGGCCTCGTCGAGCGCGGCGTCGAGCGGCGCGTCCCCGGAGCCCAGGTCCGGCGCGGACACCAGGTCGCCCAGGACCGCGCCCGCCTCGACGGAGGCCAGCTGGTCGGGGTCGCCGACGAAGACCACGCGGGCGTCGTCGCGCACCGCCTCGAGCAGCCGCGCCATGAGGGTCAGGGACACCATCGAGGTCTCGTCGACGACGACCACGTCGAACGGCAGCCGCCGGGTCCGGTCATGGCGGAACCGCGACGACGAGTCGGGGCGGGAGCCGAGCAGCCGGTGGATCGTCGAGGCCTCCGGGGTGCCGACCCGCTCCCGGTCCGCGGCGGGGAGCCGTTCCTCGCCGATGGCCTCGCCGAGCCGGGCCGCGGCCTTCCCGGTCGGCGCCGCGAGGGCGATCCGCAGGCCGGGGTCCTGGTCGCGCAGGACGGCGAGCAGCCGGGCCACCGTCGTCGTCTTGCCGGTGCCCGGCCCGCCGGCGACGACGGCGGTCCACCGCAGCGTCGCGACGGCGCAGGCCAGGCGCTGCCGGTCGTCGGCGTCGACGTCGTGGAACAACCGGTTCAGGGCGGCGCGGAGCCGGGAACGGTCCACCACGGGTGGTGGCGCGACGGCCCGGGCGGTCAGGTCGTCGCGGACCTGGTCCTCCTGGCGGCGGTAGCGGTCGAGCCAGAGCAGGCCGTCGTCGAGCCGCAGCGGCCCGCCGGGATTCGTGAGCGGGCTCGCGGCCAGGGCGGCCTCCCACGCGCCGGGCTCCGGCCAGGCGAGGTCGTCGGTGTCGACCAGGGCGTCGTCCTCGCCGAGCACCCGGCGGTCGACGTCGGCGAGGTCGAGGCACACCGACCCGGCACGCAGCGCCCGCACGGTCAGCGCCGCCGCCAGGAGCACCGGCTCGTCGGTCTCGCCACCGAGGCGACCGAGGCGGCGGGCCACGGCGATGTCGGCGGGCTCGAGCACGCCGCGGGACCCGAACTCGGCGAGCAGCCCCGTCGCGCGGACCGCGAACCGGACGCCGTCCTCGGCCGCGAGGTCGGGCAGCGGGGTCACGGGGTCCTCCCGGCGAGCAGGTCGGACAGGGCGACGAGGAGCGCGGGCGGCGGCGACCAGCGGAACACCCCGCAGGTGGTGCCGGCGACGACCGGGGTCTCCGGCCCGCACATCCCCCGCAGGAACAGGTAGGCGACGCCGCCGAGGTGGGTCTCCGGGTCGTAGCCGGGCAGCCGCCACCGCAGGAACCGGTGCAGCGCGACCCCGTACAGGAGCGCCTGCAGCGGGTAGTGGGCCCGGATCATCGCGGTGGTCATCTGCGCCGGGCCGTAGTGCGCGCTGGTCAGGGCTTCGGGGACGCCGCCGTCGGCGGGCAGCGGCCCGAGCCAGTTCGTCTTGTGGTCGACGATGACGAACCGGCCGTCCGGGGCGCGCAGGACGGCGTCGATGCTGCCGGTGAGATAGCCGCGCAGCACCTGACCGGACAGCGATTCCAGCGCCTCCGGGTAGGCGGCGAGCGGGTCGTCGGGGGGCAGGTGCTCGCGCATCAGCGCCGCCGCCCGCCCGAGCGTGACCGTCTCCGGTGCCGGCCCGCGGTCGCCGCCCGCCAGCGGCAGCTCGAAGTCCAGCTCGGCGAGCCGGTCGGCGGGCGCGATGTCGGCGTAGGCCCAGGCCGGCGCCGCGGCGGGCCGGTCGACCGGGGTGCGCGCGACGGGCTCCAGCGCGGCCGCCAGCGCCACCGCGGTCACCCCGGCCAGCGGACGACGGGCCAGCTGCTCGCCGGCGGCCTCGACGAGGGCGGCCCCGAGGTCGGCGGCGGCGGTGTCGACGGTCTCCAGCACGGAGTGCACGAGCACGCCGAACGCCGCCCCGAACGGCAGGTCGGCCATCGGCGAGGGCGGCGCCACCGCGTCGGCGACCGGGTCGACCTCGAGGTCGGCCTCGTCGGTGACGGTCGACTCCTCGGGCTCCGACGTGGCGGGGTCGGGCACCCCGGCACTGTGCGCGTCGGCGGTCAGCGACGAGTACGACGAACGCCGCCACGCCAGGTCCAGCGCGCGGTCGAACCGGGCGACGTCGAGGCGGCCGTGGTCGGCGGCCCCCGGCACGTAGGGCAGCGCCTCCCGCGCGGCGACCTGCTCCACCGCCAGGTGCGGGCCGGCATACGCAGCGAGCTCGGCCCACACCGTGGTGTCGTCGGTGATCGTGACGAACGAGTCGGGTTCGAAGCCCGGTGACCGGTCGCGCGAGCGCAGCACCCGGTTGAGCGCGGAGAACGCGGTCTGCGACGACGGGGTCCACCACGCGACCACCTGGCCCTGCGCGCGGGTGAGCGCCACGTAGAGCAGCCGCAGGTCCTCGCCGTCGTCCTCCTCGCGCTGCGCCCGGCAGTGCTCGGCCCACTCGGGGTCGGTGGGGCCCCCGACCGCGCGGATCCGGCGCCCCTGCGCGTCGTGGTGGAGCACCTCGCGCGGTTCGCCGGGCACCCAGCGGTCCCACCCGAACGGCACGTACACGACGGGGAACTCCAGGCCCTTGCACTTGTGGACGGTGAGGATCTGCACCGCGTCGGCGTCGGACTCGAGCCGCCGGGTGCGCTCCGGGCGGGCCTCGCCGCGCCGGTTCTCGCTCTCGACGATCCGCAGCCGCAGCCACTCGGTGAGCGCGACCGCACCGAGGCGCTGCGCGGCCGCCTCGGCGTGCAGCACCTGCCCGACGTGGCGGACGTCGGTGAGCAGCCGCTCCCCGCCGACGACGCCGAGCACGCGTCGGACCAGGTCGTGGCGCACCGAGGCCACTTCGAGCATCGCGGCCACCCCGCGGTCGCGCAGCACCGCGCCCCAGCGCCGGAGGTCCTCGCCGACCTCGGCGAGCACCGCGTCGGGGTCGGCGTCCAGGTCGGCCGCCCGCCGCCCGACGAAGCAGGTCAGCGCGGCCGCCCGCACCCGGGTGACCCGGCCGGGCTGCTCGATCGCCTCGAGCAGCGTCAGCCACTCCCGCGCGGCGTCGGTGGCGAACACGCTCGCCGCGCCCGCGAGGACGGCGGGCACCCCCGCGCCGGCGAGCGCCTCGCGCACCAGGTCGGCCTGCGCGTTGGTGCGCACCAGGACCGCGACGTCGCCCGGCCCGAGCGGCGCGCCGTCCCAGGTCGAGTTGGCGGCGAGCAGGGCGCTGACGTCGGCCGTGAGGTCCTCGGCGACCCGTGTCCGGGCCGGTCCGATCTCGGGCAGCCCGGTCCGGAAGTTCGCCCGCAGCCCCTTGCGCGGCACGACCCGCAGCCGGAACGGGGTCCCGTCGGGCGCCCCGGCCAGGCGCGAGCCCGGGTGGGCCGCCGCGACCGGGTGCACGACGATCCGCTCGTCGCCCAGCGCGGCGCCCCCGAGCACCGAGTCGAGCGCGGTGAGCAGGCCGGCGTCGCTGCGGTGGTTCGTGGCGAGGGTCGCGCGGGCGCCCGCCGATCCGGCCGCGGCGAGGTAGGAGACGACGTCGGCGCCGCGGAAGCCGTAGATCGCCTGCTTCGGGTCGCCGATCACGGTGAGCGTGCAGTGCCCGTGGAACGCGACCCGCAGGATGTCCCACTGGATCGGGTCGGTGTCCTGGAACTCGTCGACCAGCACGACCCGGTAGCGGGCCCGCAGCCGCCGGCACGCCGCGTCGCCGAGCCGCGGGTCGACCAGCGCCGCGTGCAGGCGGGTGAGCATGTCGTCGAAGGTGAAGAGCCGCCGCGTGCGCTTGCGCCGGTCGACCTCCTCCCGGACCGCTGTCGCGAACCGGGACCGGGCGTCGGCCTCCCCACTGGTGACGCCCTTCGCCGGCGCGATGACCGCAGTCGGGTCGGTGACGGCGGCCCGACCGAGCGCGAGGGCGGTGGCACGGTCGAACGGCGGGGTCGGCGCCTGCTCGGGGGCGTAGGCGCGGACGTAGAAGTCGTCGACGACCTCGGTGACGACGTCGTCGATCTGCTCGACGAACCGGGCGTCGGCGTCGGTGTCCCCGGCGACGCCGAGCCCGGCGAGCATGTCCTGACAGAACTGGTGCGTGGTGGCGATCGTCGCCTCGTCGAAGTGCGCGAGGGCGTGCGCGAGCCGACGACGGCGTCGGGCCCGCTCGGCGTCGTCCACCGCGACGATGGAGGCGGTCACCGCGTCGGTGCCCGGCTCCCCGTCGGCGAGGGCCTGCTCGACGGCGACCAGCCGCTCCCGCACCCGTTCCCGCAGCTCCCGGGTGGCCTCGCGGCCGAACGTGACGAGCATGATCGCGGAGAGCGGCACCCCGGCCTCGGCGACGTAGCGGGCCGCGAGCGCGGCGATCGTGTACGTCTTGCCGGTCCCGGCGCTGGCCTCGAGGACCGTCGTGCCGGTGGGTAGCGGCCCGAGGACGTCGAACGCGGCCGCGGTGTCGGTGGTCGGGGCGCTCACCGGTAGTGCTCCTCGCGTCCGGACTCCGCCTCGCGCAGCGGGCGCCACAGCCGCACCGCGAGCTCCCCGAACCGCGTCGACTCGCCGCCCGCGTCCGGCCCGGCCCCGGTCGGGGCGCCGGCCACGTCGTCGAGCGCGCGGTCGCGCCCCCAGACGAGCACGTGGGCGGCGTCGCGCCCGTCGCCCCAGTCGGCCGACCAGGACCGGCGGGCACCGTCGAAGGCCTGCCGGGTGGTCTTGCGCGGGCGGTCGGCCACGTAGCGCTCCGAGGACTTCCCGAACAGTGGCAGCGGTGCGCGCAGGCCCTCGGCGCGCAGCGCGACGAGGTCGGCGAGCACGGCGCGGGCGTGCTCGGGGTCGATCCGGTCGATCTTCTCGGTGCGGGGTCCGTCCTGGCCCTTGCCGATCGTCGCCGACGACCACGCCTCGTCCGGGTGCGCGACGGCCAGCGCCAGCAGCTGGACCCACGCCCCGACGCGGTGCTTCGCGCCGAGACGGGAGAACGTGACCGAGGCGAGGGTCGAGCCGCGGACCCCGGGCACCGTCCCGACCACGGTGGAGCCGTCGTCGAGCGCCGCGGAGATCGTGAGGTCGCGCGCCGGGGCCTCCCACAGCGGCGTCGCGGTCCGGACCAGATCCTCGGCCTGGCGCCCGATCGAGCGGACCAGCCGGTTCCCCAGGGCACCGGGCGGGAGGGTCCCGCGCCGCATCTCGGCCGACAGACAGGCGGTGACCCCGTGCCCGGCGAGCCGGTCGGTCAGCAGCCGCTCCCCGATCGCCCAGCGCGCCAGGCCGTCGGGCTCCACCGGGAGGGCCTCGTCGGGCTCGTCCTCGTCGCCCCGCGGGATCAGCGAGAGCCGCTGGCGCAGGAACGCCTTCACCGGGTGCTCGACGAAGCGCACGAGATCGACCAGGTCGACCTCCTCGGGGCCCGCCGCGGCCGGCAGCGGGCCGTCGAGGAACCGCGGTGGCGTGGCCCGGCCGGAGAGCAGCGCCCGGGCCCCGGCCAGCTGGGTGGCGTCGAAGCTGAACGGCCGGCCCGCGCGGGTGCTGAACTCCGCCGCGGCGAACGGCTGCAGGGGGTGCCGCCGCACGACGTGCTCGCGAGCCGGCCGCCCGTCGACGGACACGGTCCGGTCCAGCGTGTCGAGCAGTTCCCCGACCGGGACGGCCGGCGGGCGCGGCGCGTTGGTGCGCTCGTCGGCCCCGGAGTGCACGACGACGAGCCGCTCGGTGGCCGCGAGGATCGCGTCGAGGAGCAGCTGGCGGTCCTCCGCGGCGGCGTCCCGTTCCCCCACGCACGGGTCCCGGGCGAGGACGTCGTCGCCGTCGGTGCGGGTCTCGCGGGGGAAGACCTGGTCGTCGAGACCGAGCAGGCACACCACCCGGTGCGGCACGCTGCGCATCGGCAGCAGGGTGGCCACGGTCAGCGTGCCGGTGCGGAAGTTCGCCCGGGTGGGCCGGCCGGCGAGGTGGTCGGCGAGCACCGCGCGGAGGTCGTGCAGCGTCAGGGCGGGAGCCCCGGCGTCCGCGGCACCCGAGCCCCGGACCTCGGCGAGCACCGCCCGGGTCTGGGTGAGCTGCCAGACGTCGGCGGGCGGGGTCGCGGTGAGCCCCTCGACGGCGAGGGTGAGCGCGTCGAGCCAGGCGTCGAGGGGCTGCGCGCCGGTGTGCCCGCCCGCGCCTGTCCGCTCGCCGCGCATCCGGTCGAGCACCTCGCCGACCCGGTCGACCAGCTCCGCGAGCCGGCCCACCAGGTCGGCGTCCCTGGAGTCGACCTCGTCGAGCGGCAGCGCGGTGTCGAGCCAGACCTGCTCGTCGCCGGACATCGCGACGCCGAGGAGCAGCCGGTCGAGGCCGCGCTCCCAGGTGTTGTCGGCGACCTTCCCGAGCCGGTACGCGGCGCGGTGGTCCTGGTCGAGCCCCCAACGGACCCCGGCGCGGGCGACGAGGGTCCGCAGCCGCTCGAGGTCGTCGTCGTCGAACCGGAAGCGCCGCCGCACCGGGCCGGTCTCCGCGAGGTCGAGCAGCTCGCTCGCGGACAGCCGGGCGTCGGCGAGGTCCAGCACCGTGCCGAGGACGCCGAGCAGCGGGTTGACCTGGGTGAGCGCGCGGTCGGCCAGCCGCACCTGCAGCTGGTGCCCGGGATGCTCGCCCTCCCCCGCGCCGCCGAACGCGGCGGTGATCAGCGGGGCGAACGTCTCGACGTCGGGGCACATCACGACGACGTCGCGCGGCTCCAGCGAGGGGTCGTCCGCCAGCAGCCCGAGCACCGCCTCGCGGAGCACTTCGACCTGCCGGTCCGGCCCGTGGCAGGAGTGCACGACGACGCTGTCGTCCCCCGGTCGCTCGGTGAGCACCGGCGCGTGGTCGTGCCGCAGGTCGTCCTGCAGCCGCTCCAGCAGCGTCGTCGGGGGGTGCTCCGGCGCCGGGTGGTGCACGTCGACGACGTCCCGGCCGTCGGGCGCGGGCAGGCGCAGCTGCAGCTCGCGGGCGTCGCGCGCGAGGGAACGCAGCAGCGGGTGCGCCGCGGCGTCGGCCGTCGGGTCCTCCCGACGGCGTCCCGGTCCGGCGCCGTGCGCGGCGCGCACCGCGTCCCACAGCGCCGGCGACGGGTGCGGCAGCCAGAGGTGCACCTCGCGGGTGCGGGCGAGGGCCTCGAGGACCTCCAGGTGGGCGGTGGCGAGGCGCGTCGGGCCGAACACCGACAGCCGCGCCGGGAGGTCGCCGACGCCACCCGCCAGGGCACGGCAGTGTTCCGGCAGCGTCTCGGCGGGCCCGGGGACGCCGAGCCGGTCCCGCAGGCGGCGCCACAGCTCGGACTGCCAGCGCAGGTCCGCCGGCACGTCGCCCCCGGCGCCGTCGTCCTCCTCCTTCGCCGCCCAGGCCCGCAGCATGGCCGGGCGGTGGTCGCCGTAGGCGTCGAAGAGCCGCGCGAGGTGGCGGGCCGCCGCGAACCGCCGGCCCGCCCGGGTGCCCGAAGTGTCCCCGACGACCCCGAGGTAGGTGCCCAGCGGGGCGCACCAGTCCTCGACCGCGCACGCGTCGATCACCTCGAGCAGCGGCCAGACCAGGCGCTCGGGACGCCAGGGATCGTCCTCGGCGCGACCGCGGGCCCGGGCGACGAGCTCGGCGGGGGCCGGGAACTCGACGCGGGCGCACACGCCGTCCTCGCCGTCCGCCGCGCCGAGCCGGTGGGCCAGGCGCTGGGCGAGCCAGCGCTCCACCCCGCGGGTCGGCACCGCGACGACGTCGGCCGCGAACGGGTCCTCCGGGGGCGCGGCGAGCACCTCGGCCAGCGCCTCGGCCAGCCGGTCGGCGCGCTCGGCGCGGTGCACGTGGAGCCCCACGTCACCCCCCTCGCTCGGTCTCGCGTCCCTCGTCCCGGCACGCTAGACGCGCCCCCCGACAGCGTGATCCGCCCCCCGGCGACGACCACGGAAGGCGCGCCGTGCCCGACCTCGACGACCGTCTCGCCGGCTACGCGCACGCCCGGGTCGTCTTCGAGTTCCCCGACGGCCGCCTCACCCTCCGGCCCGCCGAGCACCCCGGTCGCTACCCGCTCGACGCCTCTCCGGTCCACGTGCTGACCGCCCACAACCCCGGCGCGGCACGGCCCGGCGCCGTCGAGAACCGTCGCAACCAAGCGGCCCTGGAGGCGGAGCTGACGGCCTGCGGCCTCACCGTGACGCGGGCCGTGGCGTCCGCGACGGACGGCTCGCACGCCGAGGAGTCCGCGGCCGTCCTCGGGTGGGACGACGACCGGGCGCTCGCCCTGGCGCGGCGGTTCGGGCAGGACGCGATCTTCCGGTGGTCACCGACCGCGTGGGCGGTGGTGCCGTGCGACGGCGGGTCGGCGCTGCGGCTGGGATGGACGCTGCACCCGGGGTGAACCCGGTCAAGGGCAGCCGGAGGAGACCTTCACCCGCCACCAGCCCGCGAGCCGGCCGACGACGCCGAGCACCGGTCGGACCTGCCAGCGGCAGCAGCCGGGGAGCCCGAGGTCGTCGGTCGTCAGCCGGACGCCACGGTGGGCGCCGGGATCGTCGTACATCGCCTGGAGCAGGGCGCGGGCCCGGACGTGCTCCTCCTCGCGGCGGGCGCTGACGGCCCGGACGTCGTCGAGGTGAGCGAGCAGGTCGTCACGCAGGGCCTCCAGCTCCCCGAGACCGAGCAGCCGCGGCCCGCCGGGGCTCCCGCCCCGCGCCGCCGTGAGCGCCTCGGAGGTCCAGTCGGCCGCCAGGGTCCGCCGCAGCTCCTCCCCGAGCGCGGTGACCTGCTCGCGCAGCGCCCGGCGCGAGGCGACCGTCTCGGGCGCGTCGAGCGTGGGGAGCACCGGCGCGGGGGTGAGGTCCGCCCGCGGTTCGGTGGAGGTCATCGTGCCTCCCGGTTCCGGCCTGTTCCGACGACGACGTGGGTGAGTGTCCGTGTCCGCGGCGGCGGGCGCCACCCCGGTCAGTGCCCGGAGAGGTAGCGCGCCGCCCGCCACACCGCCTCGCTGACCTCCCAGCTCGGCATCCCGGGGACACCGATCGCGTAGAGCACGACCCGACGGGCCCGCGTGCCGGCGCCGAGTCCCCGCGGCGGATCCCCCACCACCGGAGCGACGGGGCCGTCGGCGTCCGCCATCACGACCTCCCCGACGGGGACCGCCGCGCCGCGCCGGCCCCACCGCTCACCGCGCGCGGCCGGGCGCACGTGCCACGGCCCCCGGGTGCGGCGGGCGTCGAGCGCCCCGAGGGACACGCCGACCTCGGCGAGGATCGCGAGCTGCACGTCGTGGGACGGATCGCGGGAGAGCAGGTGACCGGTCACGACGACCTCCCGCGCCTCCCGTTCCAGCGCCGTCGGCGGGACGGCGGGGTCGAGGCCGAGCTGCCGCTCGAAGTCCGCGTACGCCGGGTGCGCGAGACGGCCGGCGCGCTCACGCATCCGCTCGGCGGCGTGGAGGGAGCCGGACAGCCGATCGAGCCGCTCCCGCCCGGCGTCGTGGGCGCCGCGACCGAGGGTCGCCGTCGTCGTCCACAGTTCGATCTCCCCGAGCTCGGCGAGCACCGTCGCGTCGACGGCGCCGGGAGCCGGCTCACCCTCATCCGGGGGTGTCATGGCACGCAGACCGGTCTGCGGAGGGGTTCACTGGGGGTGTGAGCGACTGGAACCAGCAGATCATCGAGGACTTCCGATCCCACGGTGGGCACGTCGGTGGGCAGTTCGAGGGCGCACCGCTGCTCCTCCTGCACCACGTCGGCCGCCGCAGTGGCACCGAGCGCCTGAGCCCGATGATGTACCAGGTGGTGGGCGACGACTGGGCGGTGTTCGCGTCGAAGGCGGGCATGCCCGACAACCCGGACTGGTACCACAATCTCCTCGCCCGGCCCGACGTCTCGGTCGAGATCGGCGACGGGACGAGCATCGAGACGATCCCGGTGCACGCCCGGGACCTGCCCGCCGACGAGCGGGCCCCGATCTGGGAGACCCAGAAGCAGCGCTACCCCGGGTTCGCGGACTACGAGGCCAAGACCTCCCGGACGATCCCGGTCGTGCTGTTGACGCGGCGCGCCGACTGAGTCCCATCCCCCGATCGGGGAGGCAGGCCGACCCCTCAGCGTGGTCGCTTGCTCACGCTGACTACCGTAGGGGTGTTCCGAAGCACGCCGCGGGTCGCGCAGGAGAGGAGACGTGCCATCGCGCCACGCCACTCCGCACGGTCGGGCCGCGAGCGCACCCAACGGTCGCCCGCACGCCCCCTGGCCCTGGAGAACCGGCCGAACTCCGTCCGGCGCGCACCCGCACCCCGGCGTCCCTCGCCCACCGAGGGACGCTCCGGCGACGGACGCTCGCCCGACGGGCGCCCGAGGACGCCGCGGCCCGCCTCCGAGGCGCGTAGCCCGTCGACCGCACTCGCCCGCCGGGAGCCCACCGGCCGCCCGGTGCGACGCACCCCCGCGCCCGCGGCCCGCTGGCGGACGGGACCGGCGCTGCTGCTCTCGCTCGGGGTCCTGCTCGCCATGGGCGCCGTGCTGCTGGTCTTCGCCGGTGGCACCGACAACTCCGCTCCCGCCGCGGCCGCACCCGTCGCCCCGGCGGCGCCCGCGGTCGCCGCCGTGCACCCCGCCGACACCCCCTCCGGTCCGGTCGCCCTGACGCCGGCGGAGCTCGCCAAGTGCTCCGCGGCGGCGACGGCCTGCGTGGACCTCGCCGCTCACACGGCGTGGCTGCAGCAGGACGGCAAGCCGGTCGGCGGGCCGGTCGAGATGCTGCCCGGCGCCGACACGTTCAAGCGCCCGCCCGGCCCGACCTCCTCGGCGACCCCGACCGGCACCTTCCACGTGCTGCGCAAGGACAAGGACGGGTACAGCACCGAGTTCGACGAGCCGATGCACCACGCGGTCTACTTCGCGCCGGGCGGCATCGCGTTCCACGAGGGCAGCCTGACCACCTCGTCGAACGGCTGCATCCACCTCTCGGCCGCGGACGCGACGACGTTCTTCGACGCGCTGCGCATCGGCGACGGGGTGACGGTCTTCTAGGTGGGCTCCGCGCTCGTGAGCACTAACTGACGTCCTGGCGTCAATTAGTGCTCACAGGCGCGTCAGCGCACCTGCTGATCACGGGCCGGTGGAACCCAGCCCGATCAGCCGCTCGAGCACCCGGTGGCGCAGCGCGAGGCTCAGCACGACGAACCACGCGACGACCGCGGGGACGACCATGTAGACGACCGGCGGGTCGGGTGCGGTGAGACCGAAGTAGCTGCGGGTGGCCGGCACCAGGAGCACGACGACGAGGGCGACGAACAGCCCGCCGGCCAGCCACGCGGGCCGCCGGTCCGGGCTGACCGGCGCCCAGGCGGTGAAGAGCCGGGCGGGGGGTTCCAGGAGCAGGATGAGCACGATCGCCGTCACCGAGACGAACATCGAGAGCCCGCTCTGCGCGCCGAGCGTCGCCGACGCCGTCACGAAGTCGGCGTCCACGCCGTAGCGCAGGCCGGTGTAGCTCTCGAAGAGCGTGTAGACCTGCTGCGAGAGGTGCGGTCGGCTCAAGCCGCTGAGCACCATCTCGTAGAGCACCGCGTAGACCGCCGCCCCGAACCCGGCGGTGAGGATCCCGACCGGCAGGACGAACCGGGCGAGCGAGACGAGCAGGTCCTCCGCGGGTGGGGCGGGGCGGGCCCACATCGTCAGGAACAACGTCGGCAGGCCGACGGTGAACAGCGTCAGCCCGACCTGCGTGGGCGTGTACGGGAAGCCCAGCCCGAGCAGGGTGACGATGAGGATGACCAGCATCTGGGTGATCACCCGGGACAGGAACAGGTACATCGAGGAGCCGACGCCCGCGACGATCCGCCTGCCCTCGGTGCGGGCGGGCGGCAGCGTGGTGAAGGAGTCGTCGAGGAGCACGATGTCGGCGACGTCGCGGGTGACCGCGCTGCCCGAGCGCATCGCCACCCCGACGTGGGCCCGCTTGAGGGCCCGGGCGTCGTTGACGCCGTCGCCGACCATCGCGACGTGACGTCCGCGGCGGCGGAGCGCGTCGACGATCTGCTCCTTCTGCTCCGGCGCGATCCGCCCGAAGACCGAGAAGGTGTCGATCGCCTCGTCGAAGCGCTCCCCGTCGAGCGCCGCGAGCTCCGGTCCGGCGATCGCGTCCCCGGCGAGGCCGGCGCGGTGGGCCAGGGCGGCGACGGTCACCGGGTCGTCCCCGGAGATCACCTTGGTGGCGACGTTCTCTTCCGCCAGCCCGGCGAGCACCTCCGAGACGCCCTCGCGCAGCTCGTCGCCGAGCACCACGAGCGCCTCGGCGGACAGCCCGGGCAGGCCCGGTCGGCCGTCGTCGTCGTGCAGGCCCGCGCCGCCCGGGGCCCGCGCGAGCAGCAGCACCCGCAGCCCCTTCTCGGCGTGCGCCCGGGCCTCGCGGAGCAGCCCGTCGACGACGTCGCGGGCGTCGGTCAGGTGCGGCGCGAGCGTGGCCGGGGCGCCGAGGACCACGACCTGGCCGCCGCTGACGATCCCGCTCCAGCGCAGCGACGAGCGGAACTCGACCTCCTCGCCGACCTCGGCGGACGTGCCCGGCAGCGCGGCGTCGCCGGCCAGCGCGGCGGTGGTCGCGTTCGGGGCGCGCACCGAGCGGGCGAACGTGCCGAGCAGGGTCCGCGCGTGCTCGTCGGACATCCCGTCGACCGGCACGACGCGCACCAGCGAGAGCCGCCCGCTGGTCAGCGTGCCCGTCTTGTCGGTGCAGATGACGTCGACGCGGCTGATCGCCTCGACCGCGTTCGTCTGCTGGACGAGCGCGCCGCGCCCGGCGATGCGGGTGGCGCCGACGGCATAGGCGACCGCGATGAGGAAGAACAGCCCGTAGGGCACCAGCCCGGAGAGCACGGCGGAGGTCTGCACGAAGCGCAGCACCGTGGAGCCGTCGAGCAGCGCCTGGGCGAGGATCGCGCCGCTCATCAGCAGCACGAGCAGGATGACCATCCGCACGACGACGTCGATGCGCCACTGCAGCGGGGTCTGGTCGGTGGTGTCGGCGCGGGCGGCGAGGGTGAGCTGCCCGGCGTGGCTGGCGACCCCGACCGCCTCGGCCCGCTGCCACCCCTCGCCGGACGCGATCGAGCTCCCGGAGAGCAGCCGGTCGCCAGGCGCCTTCGGCACCGGGTCGGCCTCGCCGGTGAGCAGCGCCTCGTCCACCTCGAGCACGGGCCGACCCGCCTCGCCGTCGCCGATCACCGGCCCGTCGACGACGACCTGGTCACCGCCGCGCACCCGCAGCAGGTCGCCCTCGACGACCTCGTCCGGCGGGATCTGACTTTCGGTGTCGTCGCGGACCACGGTCACCGGCTCGCGGGCGAGCAGCTGGAGGTGGTCGAGCGCCCGGCGTGCCCGCAGCTCCTGGAACGCCGAGAGCGCGGCGTTGATGATGCCGAGCCCCACGCTGACCAGCGCGTCGGAGTAGCGCCCGAGGCCCAGCAGCGCGATGCCGATGACGAACAGGACGTTGTTGTAGAACGAGAAGACCGTGGTGCGCAGGATGCGGGCGGTCGTGCGGCTGGAGCCGCGGACGGGGGTGTTGCCCCGGCCGTCGCGGGCGAGCTGTGCCGCCTCGCGCTCGGAGAGTCCGGACGGGGCCGTCGCCGTCGTCATTCGGCGTCTCCCGGTGTGGTGGTCGGGGTCCGTCCGGCCGGGCCGACGGGGCCGGCGACGTTCCCGGGTCGGCCCGATCATGGCATCGAGCCGGGCTCACGGCCGGTCGGGGGACTGGGTCGTGGTCGTCGTCCCGTCCGCCCAGACGACCAGGCCGGTGCGCCCGACCCGCTGCCCGAGCCACTGCGCCGCCCGGCCGCCGAGGGCGTACGCCGCGGTGGCGTCGACGTCGGCCCACGTGAGCGAGGTCGCGATCACGGTCACCTGCGCGACGACGGCCGGGCGCTCACCGGTGCGGGCGTCGACGAGGTGGCCGCCCCGGTGGGCGACGCCCGAGGTCGCGACGGCGGCGTCGGCGACCGGCACGACGGCGATCAGGCGCGCCGGGTCCCGCGGGTCCTCGATCCCGATGCGCCAGGCCGGGCCGCACGAGGCGCGGCACACCATGTCCCCACCCGCGGAGAGGCAGAAGTCGGTGCCGTCGAGCCCGCGCAGCGCCGCCGCGGCCCGCTCGACGGCCCAGCCCTTGACCACGCCGCTCGGATCGAGCGCCGTCGTGCCGTCGGGGCCGGGGAGCCACACCGAGAAGGCGCCCCCGGTGGCGCGCTCGGCACGGCGGGCGACGTCGAGGACCTCGTGCAGGTCGGCGGGGCCGTCGGCGACCGCGAGCTCGCCCCGCCGGATCGCGGAGACCACCGAATCGTCCCGGTACGTGCTGAACATCCGGTCGGCCTCGCGCAGAGCGGCGAGGGCCGCGGCCCAGGCGGCATCAGCCAGGGGATCGGTGGTGTGCCGGCCGCGCAGCGCGAGGCTGATCGGCAGGCCCATCACGTGCTCGACGCGGCGCGCGACCGGCTCGGTCGCCGTCGTCACGCCGTGCCGGCCCGGTCGAGCGCGGCCTGCAGCGACTGCACGTAGCCGGTCGACGTGAAGGTCGCCCCGCTGACCATGTCGATCCGCGAGCTCTGGGCCGCGATGGTCTCCCGGACGAGCACGGGGACCGCCCGGGCGTTGACCTGCCGGTCGTGGGTGTTCTCGTCCGGGGTGCGCAGCACGTCGACCGCGGTGATCCGGCCCCGCTCGATCGTCGCCCGGACCTGCACCTCGCCCCACTGGATCCGCACGACCGGTCCGGTCACCGTCCCGGACCAGGCGCCGCCCGAGGAGGACCTCCCGGTCGACGGGGCGGCGGGCGGGACGGCGGCCGCTGGCCCGTCGGCCGTCCCGGCCGCCTCCGCGGGCGGATCCGGCGAGGTGGACGTCCGGTACGAGAACAGCAGCACCACTCCGCTCACGGTCGCCAGCCCGCACAGCACGATCCGGCGCACGCCCCGATCGAGGCGCCGGGGAGGCATCGCCGGGGTCACCACGCGAACGTCTCGACGTGGACGCGGTCGGCCGGGACACCCGCCGCGAGGAGCGTGTCCTGGACCAGCCCGGTCCACGGGACGGGTCCGCAGACGAACACGTCGCGCTCCGCGATGTCCGGCACGCGTGATCGCAGGACGGTGGCGTCGTCGGCCGGCCCGACGCCGGGCCCGAGCCAGGAGTCCGGAGCACGCCGCCGGCCGGGCAGCGGGACGAGTGCGAGCCGCCGCTCCCGGGCGAGCACGGCGAACTCGCGGGCGAACAGCGGCGGGCCGGTGAAGCGGTGGAGCACGACGACGTCCGCCCCGGCGCCGAGGTCCTCGGCGAGCGCACGCAGCGGGGTGATGCCGACCCCGGCACCGATCAGCGCCACGCCCGGGCAGGTGCGGACCCTCCCGGTGAGCCGCCCGAAGGGGCCCTCGATCAGCACCCGGGTGCCCGCCCGGAGCCCCGGGACCGCGGCGGTGCCGTCCCCGAGGTCCTTGACGGTGATCCGCAGGCTGCGCCCGTCCGGGGCGGCCGAGAGCGAGAACGGGTGGGCCCGCATCCAGCCGGTGCCGGTGAGGAACCGCCAGGTGAGGAACTGCCCCGCGCGCACGTCGAGCTCCCCGAGGTGCTCGCCGGTCAGGTACACCGACACGCAGCCGTCGCCCTCAGGCACGACGGCGGTGACCACCAGCCGGTGGTGCAGGGTCCGCCACACCGGCAGCCCGACCCGCCACACCAGCACGGCCGCGGCGGCCAGCGCCCACGCGGTCCACCAGAAGAGCGTCCGGGCCATGGAGGCGAGGAACTCCTGGCCGGTCCAGAGCTGGTGGGGCAGCGCCAGCCCGACGCCGAGATAGGCGTAGAGGTGCAGCAGGTGCCACGACTCGTAGCGCATCCGGGCCCGCGCCGCACTCATGCTCGTCACGGTGACCAGGACCAGGCAGGCGGTGCCCGCGGCGGCGAGCAGCATGCCCGGGTAGGAGACGGTGAGGTTCCACAGCTCGCCCGGGGCCGCGGCGAGGTCTCCGGCGGCATAGCCCCAGGTGATCAGCCCGACATGCGCGATCATCCCGGTGAACGAGGTGAACCCGACCAGCCCGTGCATGACCGCCAGCCGGTCCTGGCCGAAGGCCCGCTCGAGCAGCGGCACCCTCGCCATGAGCAGCACCTGGACCAGCATCAGCAACGAGGCCAGCACCCCGGTGAGCCGGCCCAGTGACGTCAGCCCGGAGCTCCACTCGCCGAGATCCGCGAGCCCACCCCCGGTGGCCCACGACAGGGTGATCGCCACCAGCGCGGCGGCCACGGCGGCCCGGGCCACCGCCCGCACGACGCGGTCCCGGACGGCGGGCGACGGCGCGGGCCGCCCAGGAACGCGCCCGACGGGGTCGTCGCGGCGGACGGGGCGCTCGGCGAGAGCGGTCACGGGTCACCTCTCGGGGCGGGACGACCGGCCCGGAGGGCCGGTCAGGTGCCGATCGGGATCGTGACACCGGCCCGGGAGGCGCCGTGGGCGTTTCGGGAAACTCGTGGCTCCGCTCAGGCCTGACCGGCGTCGTCGGCCGTGCTCGCCGCGTCGCGGTCGCGGCTCAGGAGCGTCGCGGCGACCTCGGGGTCGGTCGCGGCGACGATGCGGCGGGCGGCTGTACCGAGGTCCTCGAGCTGGTCGGGCGTCAGGGCGTCCACGACCAGGCGCCGGGCCTGGCGGACGTGCCCCGGTGCGCTCTCCTGCAGCTTCCGCCAGCCCTCGGGGGTCAGGTGGGCCTCGGTCCGCCGTCCCGCTCCCCCGCAGGCCCGGCGCTGCACCCACCCGGCGGCCTCCAGGCGGGAGACCGCGTGGGAGAGCCGCGACAGCGATCCCCGGGTGTGGGCCGCGAGCGACGTCATCACCCGCGTCCGCCCCGGTGCCTCGGCGAGCTCGACCAGCACGTGGTACTCGAAGAGGTTGAGGCCGGCGTCCTTCTTCAGCTGGGCGTCCAGGCTCACCGGCAGCGTCATCAGCATCGCGACCAGCGCCGCCCAGTCGCGGAGCTGCTCGGACGAGAGCCACGGCTCGTCCCGGTCCTGCGTCGCGTCCGCCACGGCGCCGAGCATACCCCTGGACTTGAACATTCAAATTCGACGGCGTAGGTTCCAACTTGCACATTCAAGTTCAACGATCGGACCGGGTCCCACGGGTTCCGGCCACCCCCGCACCCGCCCAGGAGAACCCTCATGTCCCTGCTCCGCGTCGACGCCAGCATCCAGGGCCCGCGGTCGGCCAGCAGCGAGCTCGCCGAGCTGGTCCTCGGCGAGTTCACCGCCGCCGCCCCCGACGAGACCGTGCTGACGCGTCACCTCGGCGAGGAGCCGCTCCCCGCCGACGCCTGGGCGCTCGCCGTCGCGGGCTCCGCCACCCCCGAGGCCGACCGCACCGCCGGGCAGACCGAGGCCCTGGGCCTGGCCGCGACCCTCGCCGGGGAACTGCGCGACGCCGACGCCGTCGTGCTGGCCTTCCCCCTCTACAACTTCGGGGTCTCGCAGCACGTGAAGATCTGGATCGACCTCGTCATCGCCGGGGCGGGCCCGGGCGTGCGGCTGCTCGAGGGCAAGCCCGTGGTGCTCGTGACCACCCGCGGCGGCGCCTACGGCCCCGGCACCCCCCGCGAGGGCTGGGACCACAGCACGGACTACCTGCGCCGGATCCTCGTCGACGTGTGGGGCGCCGACCTCACCCTGATCGAGCGGGAGTTCACCCTCGTCGGCGTGAACCCCGCCCTGGACGAGTTCACCGAGCTCGCCGGGCAGCTCAAGGCCGCCGCCGTGGCGGCGGCCACGCAGACCGGGAAGGCCCTCGCCACGCGGTGAACCTCGGACGGCCCGTCAGGTCCCCGGCACCTCGAAGTGCGTCCGCGGCCGCGTCTGCGCCACGCCGTCGAGACGCAGGTCGACCTTCTCGGTCCACACCGCCGCGAGGCCGGCCACCTTCTGGCTCTCGGGCAGTGGCGCGCGGTAGGTCCAGAACAGGTCGGGGTGCCGGGTGCCGTCCGGCAGCTCGACCGACCAGTAGGTGGCCGTGCCCTTGTACGGACAGTGGCTGACGGTGTCCGACGGGCGCAGCAGGTCGAGCCGGACGTCGGGCAGCGGCAGGTAGAAGCGCGGGGGCAGCCGAGTCTCGAACAGCACCGTCGGGTGGGTCGAGTCGGCGATCACGACGCCGTCGACGGCGACCTCGACGTGCCGCGAGCTCGCGAGCGCGTCGATGCGCACGTACGGGTCGCGGGCGTGCACCGCGACCGGCTCGTCCTCCTCGAACCACTGGTCCATCGCGTCCCAGTCGATCCGCACGACGTCGACCGGCTCACCCTCGACTTCCAGGGTGAGCCGCCGGATCGCACCGTCGGGCAGGCCGTCGAGGTCCACGTCGGCCACCGGCAGGTGGTAGGTCGGATAGAACGGCCACTCCCAGACGAGGACCGGGGCGAGGGTGTCGACGACGACCCGGCCCTCGACGACCGCCCGGACCCGCTTCCGCCCGCGCTCAGGTGGCTTCGCCATGTGAGCACTATTCCGCGCCGGAGCACGGATTTCTGCTCACGGGCGCGCAGCACACCTATTCCGGCGTGAACGCCACCTGCTGGCGCTTCACCCCGCGGATGAAGTTCGTGCCCAGCAGCTCGGGCTCCGCGGTGACGTGGATGTCGGGGATCCGGGTGAGGATCTCCCGGAAGAGCGCCCGCAGCATCGTCTTTGCGAGCTGGTTGCCCAGGCAGAAGTGGGTGCCGCCGCCCCCGAACCCGACGTGCGGGTTCGGGCTGCGGGAGAGATCGAAGGCGCCCGGGGAGTCGAACACCGCGGCGTCCCGGTTGCCGGAGGGATAGAACATGACGACCTTCTCGCCCGCGCGGATCGGCCGTCCGCCCAGTTCGGTGTCCGCGACCGCGGTGCGCCGGAAGGTCATCACCGGCGTGGCGTAGCGGATGAACTCCTCGACGGCGGTGCCGATGCGCTCGTCGAGGTCGGCCGCGAGCCACTCGCGCTGGTCGGGGTTCTCGGTGAAGTGCTTGATCGTCAGCGTCGACGTGTGCTTCGTGGTGTCGTTGCCCGCCACGGACAGCAGCACGAAGAACGCGCCGATCTCCGCGTCGGTCAACTGCCGGCCGTCGACCTCGGCCTGGATGAGGCCGGTGAACAGGTCCTCGGTGGGGTTCTCCCGGCGCTCGGCGATGATCTCCGCCGCGATGGTGTGCAGCTTCTGGGCCGCCTCGAGCTGGACCTGCGCCGGGTCCCGGCCGGCGAGGTGCTCGGGGTCGGCCCACGAGACGATCTCCTGGGCCGCGCTCGCGGTCTCCTCCTGGAGATGCTCGGGGACACCGAACATCGCGGCGAACATCCGCAGCGGCAGCCGCGCGGCGCAGCCCTCCACGAACTCGATCTCGCCGGAGGGCTCCGCCGCGAAGGAGTCGACGACCTCGCGGGCCGCCTGCTCGACCTGGTCGTCGATGCGCCGGATCTGCTTCGGCGTGAAGGCCTTCTGGACGATCTTGCGCAGCTCGTTGTGGCGCGGGTTGTCCATCGCCATGAACGACTGCGTCATCTCGAGGAACTCCGGCGGCAGCGCGTCGAACAACACCCCCTGCCCCGAGACGAACACGTCGTTCGCGGTGCTGACGGCCGTGATGTCGGCGTGGGTGACCACGGCCCAGTACCCGGGGTCGTCCGGGTCGGGCGCCACCGCGTTCTCGATCGGGCGCTGCCAGGACACCGGGTCCTCGGCACGCAGGCGGGCGAAGGTCCGCTCGCGCTCCTCGGCCGTGGCGTCCCAGAACTCCCGGGACGAGATGTCGACGGCGGAGTACCCGCGTCCGGTGGTGGCGGTCCCGCTCTGCACGGACATCGGCGTCTCCTCGCGGTTCGGCGACGTGAGGGATGTGTGCACCGGGCCGGACGCCCGCCAAACGCCGTCTCTCCCCAACGGGGCACCGAAGCACCCCCGGCGACGGGGCGCCGTTCCCGGTTAGCCTCGCCCGCATCGAGACGATCACCGCCGCCGACCTGCTCGCCCGCGCCCGGGCCGCACCGCCGCGCGCGGGCGCCGTCCGGCTCGTCGGCGTCGACGGCTTCTCCGGGGCGGGCAAGACCACCCTCGCCGTGGACCTGCGCCGCGCGGACCCGACGCTGACGGTGCTCTCGGTCGAGACGTTCTACCTCGGGTGGGACGGGCTCGCGGTCGGGCCGCGGCGGGCCCACGACCAGCTCGTGGCGCCGCTGACCCGGGGCGAGGTCCCGGTCGTCGAGCCGTGGGACTGGCGTCACGACCGGGTGGCGCACCCGCGGCCCCGGCCGGTCGGCCCCGTCGTCGTCCTGGAGGGTTGCGGCGCGGGAGCGGAACCGCTGCGCGGCGCGTCCTCGCTGCTCGTCTGGGTCGACGCCGAGCCCGACGAACGGGAGCGCCGCCTGCACGCCCGCGACGACTGGGAGGTCTACGCCCCGCACCGGGCGGCCTTCGAACGGCAGGAGCAGGCCCTCGCCGCCGTCGAGGGCACCCGGGCCGCCGCGGACGTCGTCGTGACCCGCGCCTCGGACGGGACGTGGCTGCGCGGGCGCCCCGGCGACCCGGAATCGGTACGGTCCGGGCCGTGACGGCGACGACGGACCAGCCCGACACGACGTCCGTGAGCAGCGCGGACGTCGACCAGTGGCGCGAGGTGGCGGAGTGGAAGGAGCGCATCACCGACGACGGCGGCGGTCCGCTCGCCCCGCTGCGCGACACCGTCACCGACGTGCGGTCGATGATCCAGGGCGGGCTGCGGCGGGTGCCCGGCGTGCAGCAGATCGACGACGGCGTGCACGACGTCCTGCACCAGCTCGCGGCCGCCGGAGCGGGCGCCGGCGCCGCGACGCTGCGCCGCGAGGCGGTGTTCGCCCGCTACCGCGCCCGGGGTCACCAGGTGGCCGACTTCAAGGACATCCGGGCCCTCGACGTGACCGACGTCCAGGACGCGATGCCCCGCCTCGACCTCGCCTACCCGGTGATCGGGGCGCTGCAGGGCGGCACGACGAGCATGCTGCTCACCACGGGTGCCTCGGCGGCCGCGGGCGGCACGGGTCTGGGTGGCCTCGCCGGCCTGCCGGGGGTCGCGGTCATCGTCGCCTCGCTGACCGGTGACGCGCTGTTCACCGTCGCCTCCTGCACGCGGGCCGTCGCGCACGTGGGCGCCTACTACGGCTACGACGTCACGAAGCGCTCGGAACAGGTGCTCGCGCTCGCGATCCTCGCCGTCGGGCTCTCCAGCGACGCCGACGCGCCCGGGGCGTACGAGGAGGTCTCCTCGCTGGTCGCCTCGCGGGAGAAGGACAAGGAGAAGAAGAAGCGCCAGCAGCGTCAGCTCCGCCGTCTCGCCCACGCGGTGCACCAGCGCCTGCTCTCCCAGGTCGGACAGCGGGAGCTCGCCCAGCTCGTGCCCGTGGTCGGGGTCGGGATCGGGGCGGCGCTCTCGGCGCGGCTGCTCGGGCGCGTCGTGGACGCCGCCGAACACCTCTACCGCGAGCGGTTTCTCCACGACAAGTACGAGATCCCCTTCGGCGACGAACCCCCGGACGAGGTACTCGCCGAGTAGGCCTGAAAGGCCCGACCACGGTCCGGATCGATATTGTCACGCTCTGCGATCACGCCGATACCGTTGATTCACCCGCTGTCCACGTGACCTCCACGACACCGCCGTCCTGGATGCTTAGCGTGCGCGCCATGGCCGCCCCGTTCGCGCCCGACCTGGTCGTGATGACCGCGGGTGACGCCCGCGCGTGGGACGCCGTGCAGCGCTGGCGCGCCGCCGAACCGGCCGGTTCGAGCTGGTGGGGCCGCCTCTCCTCGCTCGCGATGTCCGGCCTGCGGCTGCTCCCGGGTGCGGGGCTGGTCGACGACCTGGTCCTCGGGACCGTCACCGCTGGGCTGCGTGACGCCGGGGTGCGCCTGGGCTGGATGATCGCCGGCAGTCCGGACCACGTCGTCACCGCACTCGCCGCGATCGGGCACGCGGTCGAGGTGCCCGCGGATCTGCGCCGCCTCGACGTCGACGACCTCCGCGCCGCCCGCGCGTCGCTCACCCGCCTCCACGTCGGCGCGGCGGGCCTGCGCGGCGGGCTCACCGGGGCCGCGGCGGGAGCCGCGGCCGGCGCCTCCGGGGCCGCCACCGGCGTCGTCGCCGCGCTCGCCGCGGCCGCGCTCGACACCGTCCTCGCCGCCGCGACCTGCACCCGGGCGGTCGCCCGCGTGGCGCTGCACTACGGCTACGACCCCGCCGAGCCCGCGGAGCGGGACTTCGCGCTGGCGGTCCTCGCCGCGGGCCTCTCCGCCGATCCGGCCCGGGCCGTGGCGGTCCTCCCCACCGGCATGTGCCCCGGGTTCACGCACCCCGCGCACTGCGAGATCGCCCGCGGGATGCCCGCGCTCGGCACCGGGCTCGGCGTGGTGCTCTCCTCCCGGCAGATCGCCCGGGTGCTGGAGACCGCCGAGCACCTCTACACCGAGCGCTTCCTGCGCGAGAAGTACGGCGACGCCCTCGCCGAGGTCCCCGCGGCGTCGTAGCCGCCGGGCTCAGTCCGCCCGCGGCAGCACGAGGAGCCGGCGCCCGTCGTCACCGAACCCGGGCAGTTCCAGCACGTCGTCCGGTCGCTCGCCCCAGGGGGTCGGTGGGTCCTCGTCGTCCACCGGGCCCAGGACGACCAGGTCGACGTCGGCGGTGGCCGCCTGCTCCCGTCCGGCCAGCGCCGCCGTCGTCGTCACGACGCCGGGCGTACGGGCCCGCAGCCACGTCAGCCCGTCGCGGTGGGCCCACGCCTGGGACCAGCGCTCCTCGCGGGGGATCCAGGTCTCGTCGGAGGTGTCGGCGTCCAGGGCCTCGAGCAGGGCCGGCCGGTCGGTCAGCCGGGCGGCGAGGGCGTCGCTGCGGCGCAGGTCGCGCTGCTCGTCGCGGGCGAGGTCGGCGGCCTCGACCGCCCGGGCGTAGGCGTCGACGTCGAGGCGCAGCAGGGCCGTCAGCGCGGCGCGCAGCTCCGGCGCCCGGTCGGCGGGCGATGCCACCGCGTTCAGCCGGGCGACGACGTCACCGAGCTCCCGACGGGCCAGGTCCGCGCTCGCGCGGGCGGTGAGGCGGCGCCCGGTGCCGACCACCCGGCCGAGCGCGGGCAGCCCGTCCGTCGCGGGACGCACCGCGTCGGGCAGCCCGGTGAGCAGGGTCCGCAGCTCGGTGACCGCGTCCACGACGGTGCCGATGCGCAGGCAGAGCTCCCGCAACGAGAGGAGCCGGTGCACCAGCAGCGCCCGCTGCTCTGCGGGGCGCACGGTCCGCCCGAGCCCCGCCAGCGCCGTGGCCAGCCCGGCCTCGAGCTCGCGCAGCCGCAGGTGGTGCCCGACGGCGGCCGCGCCCTCGGCGGTCGTCGGGTCGACGCGGTTGATCGCGAGCGAGGGCAGCAGCAGCTCCACCGCGCGCTGCTCCTCGGACTTGAACATCCGCCGCAGCGTGCCGCCGGTGTCGAGGAAGTCGGCGAACCGCTCGAACGCCTCGGCCGCCGTGCCCGGGTCGACGCCGTCGTCGGTGACGCGGACCTGCGCCGGACCGGAGCCGTGGTCGTGCCGGGAGACCTGGGCGACCTCGGGCAGCGCACCCGCGACCCGTGACCACGCCGCGGCGGTCCGGCCCGCCAGGACCCCGTCGATGACGTGCCGGGCCCACGCCGCGTCCTCGCCGGCGCGCCCGAGCGCCACCACGCCCTCGTCGATGCGACGCAGCAGCGGGTCCAGCGACCCGGCGCCGTCCGGCGGCAGGCAGGCCAGCGCGGCGATCAGGGGGCGGGCGCTCTCCCGGTCGGGCGAGGAGGCCGGTCCGGCGACGTCGAGGAGCTCGTCGGCGAGCTGGTCGACGTGCGGCTCCGGCGGGAGCTCCGCGGGCGGCGGCAGCACCTGGCGGCGTCGGGCCCCGTCCAGTCCTGGGCGGGTGCCGTGCTCGGCGAGGAGCAGCCGGCGCAGGTCGGCGAGCTCCGGGGCGTCGAGCGGCGGAGCGCCGTCGCCGACCTCCTCGGCGAGCCCGAGGAGGACCGTCAGCCAGCCGTCGGCGCCCGCGGTGGCCGCCAGCCGCTCGGCGATCTCGTCCTCGGTGCCGGTCAGCCCGGGGGCGACGCCGTGGGTGGTCGCGGCGGGCTCGCCGAGCTCCCGACGCCAGGTCACCGCGTCGGCGGCGGTCGTCGCCACCACGAGGACCCGCCGACCGGCCCGGCGCAGCCCCCGGACGAGGACCGCGCGGGCCTCGTCGTCCAGGCCGGTGACGACGAGGCCCGAGGCGGCGTCGTCGAGGCGGTGCAGGACGGTGCGGTGGGGCTGGGTGGCCGGGACGGAACGGGTCGCGGTGCCCGTCGGGGCGGCGGGGTCACCGGGGTCGCCGGTGGTCGCGGGGTCGTGCCCGTCCTCCCCCGTCCACTCCGCCGTCGCCGTCACGGTGATCCACCTCCTCGGACTCTCAACGGCCCAGTACCGCCCGCGATTCGGCCCATGTTCACCCCTGGGTCCGTGGCCGGAGGGAACCGGTGGGCCCGTCGTCACCTCCAAGCCGATGACGACGATGATCGGAGGCGCCATGAGCCGTGGATCCAACCCTCCCCGCGAGGACCCGATCGCGCACGCCGCGACGCTGCTGACCGAGCTCGCGGTCGCCTGTCCGGGGGGACCCGACGACGTCGGGCGCATCCGGGCGGTGCTCGCGGACCGGTGGGCGGACGGGGTGCTCGATCCGGCGGCCGAGCGCGCCCTGCTCGACGCGGTGGAGCCGCTGTGGTCACGCGGCTGGACCCCGCGCGACGTCGTGGAGATCCTCCGCCGCCGACTGGGACCGGCCGCGGTGCCGCTGACCGGCGACGTGCTGGTGGCGGACGCCCGGCGGCGCCCGGCGACCTGGTCGCTGGCCGGGGTCGACGCCGAGCTCTGGTGGGACGTGGGGCGCCCGCTCGTCGGGCAGTGGCGCACCGTGCGGAACCTCACCGGCGCCGAGGCGCTCGGGTGGGTGGTGCGCGCGGTCGGGGAGCTGCACCGGCTGCCGCCGTTGCCCGTCGGCGAGGTCCCGGCCGAGGCGCCGGACACCGCGGGCGTGGACCCGCGGGTGCTCGCCCGGGTGCGGGGACTGCTCGCCAAGGCCGAGTCCACGTCCTTCCCCGAGGAGGCCGAGGCGCTCTCGGCGAAGGCCCAGGAGCTGATGTCCCGCCACGCGCTCGAGCAGGTGGTGGTCGCGGCGACGGCGGGCCCGGCGCCCACCACGGCCGTGGTGCGGCGGATGTGGCTCGACGCGCCGTACACCTCGGCGAAGTCGAGCCTGGTGCACCAGGTGGCGGGGGCCAACCGCTGCCGGGCGGTCAGCCTCGCGGCGCTGGACCTGGTCACGGTCGTCGGCTGGCCGACCGACCTGGACACCGTCGAGCTGCTCGCGACCTCGCTGCTCGTGCAGGCCGGGCGGGCGATGGCGGCCGAGGGGTCGCGGGCTTCCCGGGCGGGGCGCTCGCGGACCCGGTCGTTCCGGCACGCGTTCCTGCTCTCCTACGCCACGCGGATCGGGGAACGGCTCCGGGAGGCCGAGGCCACGGCCCAGGAGGAGGCGGTGGCCGCCGCGGGTGACGCGCTGCTCCCGGTGCTCGCCGCCCGGGGCGAGGTGGTGGAACGCACGACCGCGGAGCTCTTCCCGCGGATCACCACCAAGCGGTTCACCGTCGGGAACGACGCGGGCTGGCAGGCCGGCCGCGAGGCCGCCGACGCCGCCAGCCTGCGCGTCGGGCGCGAGGCGCTGGACTGAGCGCCACGCGGTGGTCACCGGACGGGCGACGGCTGCGACGATCGCCGGGTGGGCACCTCCAACCGCGAGCGCCGCGCGGCCAAACAGCGTCGCCGCGACCAGCGGCGCGGCGTCCCGGCCGCGGAGGCCCCGCGACCCGACGTCGGGCGGGGCCTGCCCGCGGAGACCCTGCGGGCGCTGCTGCGCCGGACCGCCGCCGACCTCGCGGCCGGCCGGGAGGACGCGCTCACCGAGCTCCGGCACCTGCTCGCCGAGCACCTGGCGCGGCGCCGCACGGAGATCCTGACGGCGTGCGACGAGGTGGTCGCGGACGTCCCGCGGCCCGCGACGGTCCCGGCCGGGGACGTTCCCGCGGCCCTGGTCGCCGCGCTCGACGAGTCCGCGCACCCGGTGTCGTCCTGGGCCGACGCGGCCGGGGCGAGCACCGAGGAGGCCGCGCTCGCCACGGTCCGCCTCCTCGCCGCGACGACGCCCTGACCCGCCTGGCCGCCTCGACACCTTTGCCGAACACTCTCGGCAGTCGGTCCCCGTGACGGATGTCCCCCGGTCCGGTGACGACGCCGCGTGACCCGTTCTCCGGCCGCCGCTCGGCCGTTGAACCCCCCAGTGAGCGGCGGGCGGGCGAGCGTCCGAGCCGCTCACGGGGGGCGACCGCCGGCGACGGCGGTGCGCGCGACCGGGCCCCGGGGGGAGCGTCGGGCGCGCGCAGGGGCGGGAGGACCGGACCGGTTCCGGTCCGGTCCTCCCGGTCCGGGTTGACCTGGACCAACGTGCAGGTCCACGGTCAGTGCATGACTGCGGCCCCTGCCGAGCTGACCGTCGGGGACGTCTCGCGACGCAGCGGGGTCGCCGTCTCCGCCCTGCACTTCTACGAGCGCGAGGGCCTGATCCAGAGCCGCCGGACCTCCGGCAACCAGCGCCGCTTCAAGCGCGAGGTGCTCCGGCGCATCGCGTTCATCCGTATCGCCCAGCGCGTCGGGGTCCCGCTGTCGCAGGTCCGGGAGACGCTCGACGAGCTCCCGGACGCGCGGACACCGACCCGCGCCGACTGGGAGAAACTCTCGACCACGTGGCGCGCGGAGCTCGACGACCGGATCCGGCGCCTGCAGCAGCTGCGCGACGACTTCTCCGGCTGCATCGGCTGCGGGTGCCTCTCCCTCGACCGCTGCGCCATGGCCAACCCGGGCGACCAGCTCGGCGAGGAGGGTCCGGGGCCGCGGCGGCTCGCATAGGTGCGCTGCGCGCCCGTGAGCAGAAAGCGATGCCAGAGCGTCAATGAGTGCTCACCGGCGCGAAGCGCACCTCCCGGGCGGTGGGGCCGGCACCGCGTCGGGGTGCAGCGCGTGCGCCAGCGCCTCGATCCCGTCGACGAGCCGGGGGCCGGCCCGCACCACGTACGACGCCGAGTCGATCGCCACCACCGGGACCCCCGGCAGCCGCTCGGCGACCGGGCCCGCCTGGTCCAGCGCGCCATCCAGGTCGTAGCCGCACGGGGTGACCAGCACCGCGTCGGGCTTCTCGGACTCCGCGATCTCCTCCCAGCTCACCGCGACGCTGCGGCCGCCGTCGACCCCCGAGATCGGCTCGCCGCCCGCCCGCCGGACGAGCTCGGGCACCCAGTGACCGGGCAGGAACGGCGGGTCGGTCCACTCCAGGACCAGGACCCGGGGGCGCTCCCGGCCCGCGAGCGCGTCGGCCACGGCGTCGAGGCGGCCGCGCAGGTCGGCCAGCAGCGGGCCGGGGTCGGTCACCAGCGCCGCCGCCAGGTCCGCGAGGCCGTCGAGCACCTCGTCGAAGGTGTGCGGGTCGAACGAGTGCACCCGGACGTCGTCGAGCCCCAGCTCGGCCAGCGCCCCGGTCACGGTGTGCCCGGGCAGGGCGCAGACCTGACACAGGTCCTGGGTGACGACGACGTCGGGCGCGGCCGACCGGAGGGCCTCGCGGTCGAGGTCGTATATCGGCAGGCCCGCCGCGGCGCGCTCGCGGACACGGGTGTCGATCTCGGCGGGGGTCATGCCCTCACCCAGGGCCGACCGGACGACGACGGGGACGCGGTCGCGCACCCCGGGCGGGTGGTCGCACTCGAAGGTCACCGCGACGAGGTCGTCGGCGCGGCCGAGCGCGCCGACGATCTCGGTGGCCGCGGGCAGGAGCGACGCGATCCGCATGGGTCCCGAGGCTAGGTGCGCTGTCGCGCCTGTGAGCAGTAAGTGACGCCCTGGCATCACTTACTGCTCACAGGGCCGGAGGCCACCCGGTGGGACGATCCGGACGTGACGGACCTCGTGCTCGGGCTGCGCCTCTACGCGCGCGGGGCGGCGACCGTGCTGAGCTCGCCGCGGCTGCTGCGACTCGGCGCGCTCCCCGCGCTGGTGACGGTGCTGCTCTACGTCGCCGTGCTCGCGGTGCTCGGCGGGTTCCTGCCCGACCTCACCGAGCTGCTCACTCCCTTCGCGGACGGCTGGTCGCCGGGCGCCCGGGAGGCCGCGCACGTCGTCGCCGGGGTGGCACTGGTGGCCGCGGTCGCGTTCGTCGCGGTGCTGGCGTTCGTCGGGGTCACCCTCGCGATCGGCGGGCCGTTCTACGAGCGGCTCTCGGAACTGGTGGACGACGGCGTGGGCGCGGTGCCGCCCGGCCCCTCCCGCTCCACGCTGACCACGCTGCTCCGGGGCGCCCGCGACGGGCTGGTCCTCGTGGCGCTCTCGGTCCTCGCCGCGGTGCCGCTGTTCGCCCTGGGCTTCGTGCCGGTGCTGGGGCAGACGGTGGTGCCGGTGATCGCGGCCCTGGTCGGCGGGCGGCTGCTGGTGCTGGAGCTGACCGCACCCGCGCTGGACCGCCGGGGGATCGGCTTCGCCGAACGGCGCCGGCTGGTGCGCTCGCGACGGCTGCTGGGCTGGGCGGTCGGGGTGCCGACCTACCTGCTGTGCCTGCTGCCCCTCGTCGGGATCCTGGCCGTGCCGGTCGGGGCGGCGGCGTCGACGCTGCTCGCGCGGGAGCTGCGGGGCGAGCCGACGGGGCTCACAGCTCCGCGAGCAGCCCGTCCATGACCCGCTCCTCGTCGACGGCGCGGGTCATCACCCGGCGCAGCGCCGGATCCCAGGGCGTCTCCGGGACCGGGCCGGTGATCGGCCGCAGCTCCACGCCCTCGAGGTCCGCGGCAGCGAGTGCAGCGGTGTAATCGGCCGCCGACATCCGCCACGGCACGACGCCGAGCGCGGCCACCCGGGCGGTGATCGCGACGCCGTCGGGATCGAAGTCGCCGTGGTGGCGCACCTGCGCCCCGGCCGCGAGCAGCTTCCGGATCAGCAGCGACGGCGCCGACGTCGGGTTCCCGGACGTGCAGATCATCGGGGATGCGAGACCCTGCTGGACGGCGGCCTCGAGCAGGCGCGGGTTCTCCACGCTCGTCACGACGGTTCCCGACGGCAGGTCCACCGTGACCTCCCGCAGGCTCAGCACCGTCAACGGCGTGGGTGCTCCGGCGGCGGTCATCGACCGGACCGCGGCGGGGATCCCGTCACCAAGCAGCGGGAGCGCCCAGGTCAGGACCGGGGTGGCGACGAGGTCGCCGGGCAGCCCGGCCGCCGCCCACAGCTCGGGGTCGTCCCAGTGCCCGTCGCCGGCACGCAGCGCCAGCGCCAGGCCGACGGGCCGGCGGTAGGCCCCGCCGCGGTCGAGGTCGTGGGCCCAGCGGACCGCCTGCGCCGCGACCTCGCCGCGGCTGCGCTCGCCCGGGGCGTCGGCCAGCGCCAGGACCCGGGCGACCACCCGCACGGTCCGGCGCGCCGCCTCGTCGTCGGGAATCCGGGAGCGCACCTCGTCGACCCACGCCACCACCCACGGCTCGCCGCCGAGTTCCTCCCGGGCGGCCGCGGTGAGCGCCTCGTCGCGGTCCCGGCGGCGGTCGCGCTCGGCGTCGCGGGCCTCCCGGCGCCCGGTCGGGGGGCACCCGGCGTCGGCGAGGAGGGCGAGCAGGTCGGTGCCGTGGCGGGCGAGTCCCCGCTCGAGGGCGGCCAGGTCGAGGCGGCTCGTCGAGCGGCCCGGGGCGATCTCCCGGAGCCTGGCCCGGACGTCGGTCGGCGTGCCGTCCGGCAGCGGTACCCAGCCGCGGTTGTCCAGCCCTCGCCGCTCGAGCGTGGCCCGGACGTGACGCCAGAGCGGGGTGAACTCCTCGCCGAGGAGCACGGGCGGGACCGGCATGCCCGCAGCGAACCACGCGTGACTGTCAGGGGTTCCCGGCAGGATGCCGGTATGACCCGAGAAGTCCAGATCACGTTCGACTGTGCCGACCCCGGAGCCCTCGCCGCCTTCTGGGCCGAAGCGCTCGGCTACCGCATCCAGGCCCCTCCCCCGGGCTTCGAGACCTGGGAGCAGGCCCTCGAGGCCTGGGGCGTCCCTCCGGAGCGCCGCAACGACGCCTCCGCGGTCACCGATCCCGAGGGCTCCGGGGCACGGGTCTTCTTCCAGCGCGTCCCCGAGGGCAAGCAGGTCAAGAACCGGGTGCACCTCGACCTGCGCGCCGCCCCGGGCCTTTCCGGCGACGAGCGGATGAAGGCCCTGGAGGCGGAGGCGACGAGGCTGATCGGCCACGGCGCGACCCGGCTGCTGCGGGTCGAGCCGGAGCCCCCGTTCGTCGGAGGCAACATCGTCATGGCCGACCCCGAGGGCAACGAGTTCTGCCTCGACTGACCTACAGCAGGGTCGGCTGCTCGTCCTCCGCCTCGCCGTCGGCCACCGTCACCTCGGGCGCGTACCGGGCCGCCGGCGGCAGGACACGGACGGCCCCGTCGTCGGCGAGCTGCACCAGCCGCACCGAGACCAGTAGCGCGAGCACATCGGCGGCGAACCGGTCGCGGTCGGCCAGCGCCCCCTTCGACCAGTACCGGCCGTGCTCGGCCACGAGGTCGTCGAGGACCTCGCGCACCGAGACCCACGGGATCGGGTCCGGGTCGTCCTCGGGTCGGAACTGGTAGACCAGCTCGCTGACCAGCAGCAACGCCGCGTGCGGCACCGTCCCACCGGCCGGGAACGTGACGTCGGAGCAGCCCCCGTCGACGTCGAGCGCCGCGAACCCCTCCGCGCGCGCCTCCAGCACCAGCCCGGTCCGCGCCTCGATCCGCCGCGCCTCGTCGGACGCCCGCCGACGCAGCTCGGCGAACCGCGCCTGATCGAGATCCCCGGAGAGCACCAGCGGATCCTCGATCAACCGGCGCCGTGCCGCGGTCGCCGCCGACCCGCGCTCGCGCGCCCGCTCCACCAGCTCGGCCGGGGTCTCCGCGCCGACCACCGCCCCCGTCGGGAGCAGCGCCATCCGGTCCTGGCGCACCTCGAGCAGCGCGTCCGCGTCGGCGTCGTGCTCGTAGGTCGCCACCCCACGGTCCAGCTCGCGCAGCATCCCCTGCGCGATCAGCCAGCGCAGGGCCGTCACCAGCGCCCGCCGGGACGCCGCGTCGGTGTCCATGACGATGCCCGCCTCGGCCGCCGCCGAGTGCACCGCGTTGACGAGGTCGCGCAGGCTGGTCCGGTCGGGTCCGGAGGTGGTCGCGGCGAGCACCAGGGCGAGCGCGGTGTACTCGGCCGAGGTGAACGCGCGCGGGGTCGCCGAGACGGTGCGCAGCGGCCGGTCCGGCGGCACGTGGCCGGTCTTGACCAGCCGGACGCTGTCCGCGGTGACGACGAGCCGGTAGTTCAGCTCCTGGGTGAACCACGCGTCGAGGGCGTCGGCGTGGCGGCGGATCAGCGCGACCAGCTCGGGATCGGACTCGGCCGTGCGCCACGGACGGGCGAGCAGCGCGCGGGTGGCGGTGACCAGCTCGCCGTCGCGCTGCGGGTCGGAGCGGGGGGCGGTCACGGGGCGGGCTCCACGATCATCGAGAGCCCCTCGATCCGCAGCGCACCGGCGTGGGTGGGCACGGTCGTCGTCGTACCGGGACGCCGGGACACCTCGCACCGGACGCCGTCGAGTGACACGCTGCCGGACGACGCCTCCGGCCCCAGATCCGCGACGGCCCGCGTCAGCACCCGCTGCAGCTCGCGCAGCGCCGGTTCCGAGAGCCGGGCCTCGAAGCCGCCCGCCCCGGCCTCGAGCAGCTCGGCGCGGGCCGCGGCCGCCCGCTTCTCCACCTCCGCGCGCCGGGCGAGCAGGTGACGGCGCTCCTGGCTGCGGTCCTGCACCCGCGAGGTGCGGCCGCGGCTGGTGGTGTCCCCGCGCTCGCGCAGCGAGACCGGGATCGTCGCGACCGGGGCGTCCCACCACGACGTCGCCGAGGCCACCGGGTCGGTGTCGTCCCCGCCCGCACCGCCGAGATGCCGCGCCCCGAACATCCCGAAGGCCGCCGAGGCGAGCTCGTGCGCGCGCGGCGCGTCGGAGCGGGAGAAGAACGTCGCGAGGCGCAGGAAGTCGACGCGGCGCGACGAGCCGGCCGTGCCGGTGCGCGAGAGCCGGGTCAGGTTCTGCGTCAGGGTCCGGACGGCGTCCACCGCGTCCCGCTCGAGGGTCTGGACCCGGCTCGGCCGCCCCGGCGCCGCGAAGGTCCCCGTCGCTCCGCTCGCCCCGCCCAGGAACCACGACGCCAGGTTGTCCCAGTCGGCGACGGCCGCCCCGGGCTCGCGGCGCACCCGCACGCTCGACAGGCCCGCCGCGGCGACCCGCGCGGCGAGGCCGTCCGCGGCGCGCTCCACCATGACGTCGACCGTGGGTTCCACCTCCACGAGCAGCGCCGAGATCGGCCGCGCCGCCCGCCGCAGCGTCTCCAACCGCTCCCCGACGTAGCCGACGAGCACCTCGGAGAAGAACGCGAACTCGTCCTCGTCGAGGTCGAACCGCGACTGCCACTGGTTGATCGCGGCGAAGAACTGGGTGATCTCGGCGGAGAAGGCGACGTGCGGGTCGAACACCGCCCGGACGGCCTCGGCGAGCCGGTCCGGCGGGGCGGTCCGGGCGTCGAGCCGGGTCAGGGCCTCGAGCGCCGCGCGCAGCTGCTCGAGCCGGCCGAGGGACACGTCGCGCACGTCGTCGACCTGGGCGAGCACGCCCTCGACGAGGTCGTGCACCTCCTGCCCGACCCGGGTGATCAGGTAGCGGTTCCGCCGGCGGTAGTAGTCCTCGACGGTGCCGACCTGCCCGACCGACGCGGACACCTCGAGGTTGCCCCACTCGCGCAGCTGCTCGAGCCGCCCGGTGACGGTGGCCTCCTCGAGCTCCAGCCCGGCGTCGGCCAGGCGCGCGGTGACCTCGGCCGGGGTGAGCTCGGCGAAGAAGGTCCCCGCGAACACGGCGAGGATCGCGCGGTAGTCCGGCGACTCCGTGACGTAGGAGAAGACCGTGGTGCGGATGCCGGCGCGGACGGCCGGCTCGTCCCCGGAGGCCGTCACGACGCCGCGACCGCCAGCTCGGTGCCGTTCCAGCGGTAGTGCACCAGCGCGATGGCGCGCAGCTCCGGGTCGCGCAGCACCTCGGTGATCGCCAGCGCGGGCACGTTCGCGTGGGTGCCCCAGAGGCGCTCGGAGGTGACGACGAAGTCCACGTCGAGATCCACGAGCAGGCCGAACAGCTTGGCGTGGTTGTCCTCGGAGACCTTCGCGAACGCGTCGTCGAGCAGCACCAGCCGCGGCGCGCCGACGGCGTGCGGGTCGTGCGCGGCGGCACTCGCGGCGGCGGCGCTGGCCATCGGCAGCACCGTGACCAGCTTCTTCTCGCCCTCGGACAGCGTGGTCCGGCGCGTCAGCAGCTCGTCGTTGCGGTTCGGGCGCCGCAGGTAGATGCGCATCTCGTGCCAGGTCCGGTAGTCCAGGACCTCGCCGATGACGGTGCGGTAGGACGCCTCGGGATCCTCGGTGCGGGCCTGCTCGACGAGGCCCTTGACCGCCTCCCGGACCTGGTCGTCCTCCTCGGGGGTGCGCAGGTCGGGGTGCTTGCCGAGCAGTTCCAGCGCGGTCGCGGTGTCCGGGTCGAGGTCGCCGCGCGGCTTCCACTCCAGCCGGACGCCGATGCCCTGGCTGGACGTCACGCCCTTGAGGATCCGGTTGATCCGCTCGACCAGCTCGCGGGCCGCGAACAGCGCGTCGGCGACCTCCCGGGCGACGCGGCCGTGCAGCAGGTTCCGCAGCGCCTGGTCCTGCTGGGCGGAGAGCAGGCTCGTCGCGCGGCGTCGCTGGATCGCGACCCGGTGGACCATCTGGGCCAGCACCGCGCGGGTCGGCCCGGTGACGTGGACCGCGAGCGGGGTGCCGTCGGCGCCGCGGCGGGACTCGATGTCCCAGCCGGACGCCAGGTGGTCCCGCGTCGAACGCAGCGCCTTCTCGAGGGCGTCCTCGGTGACCTGCACGCGCGGCGCCGGGATGCGCTCGCGCAGCGCCGTCACCAGCTCCTCGGCTCCCTCGACGGTCTCCGGGGTGGCCGGGATCGGCTCCGGCGGGGTCTCCTCGGCGGGCGCTTCAGCGTCGCTGTCGTGCCCCGCGAACGGCTCGTTCGTCACGGTGGAAGGTGACGAACGCGCCGTTCGTGACTCCGGGGTGGACGGCTCCCCGGCCCGCTCCGCCGCCGCCAGCAGCCCGGGCACCTCGACGGCCTCGACCAGCCGCGCCCGACCCGCCGTCGCGGCTTTCTCCCGCTCGGTCACCGTCTCCCGCGCCGACTCCACCCGCAGCTCGGCCTCGCGCACGGCCACGGTGGCGTTGGTCTGCTCCTCGCGCGCCGTGTCGAGCCGTCCCGCGACCTCACGCAGGTGCGTGTCCAGCTCCGACACCCGCGCCGCGACCTTCGCCGGCTCCTCACCGAGCGACGCCTCGACGGTGTCGAGCTCGGTGCGCACCGACGCGGCGTGCCCGGCGGCGGCGCGGTGGTCGGTGACGGCCGAGGCGAGATCGGTGACCTCCCGCTCCCAGCCCGTGATGGCCTCCCGCCACGCGCGGCCGCTCCGCCGGACCCGCTCGGTGGCCGACTCGACGGCTGCGAGCGCCCGCTCCGCGTCCGCGATCGCCTCGAGCAGTTCCTCCAGCCGCGCCGGGTCGGTCGGCAGGTTCGCGTCGGACGCCTCCTGCTGCAGCCGCGCCACCGCGTCGTCGGCACGACGACGGGTCTCGGCCGCCGTCGAGGCCCGCTCGGCCGCCCGGCCCGCGGCCTCCTCGGCGTAGCGGGCGGCGCCGGTCGCCGCGACCACGGCGTCGTCGACCGCGCGGGTCGACGGCAGGTCCCGGACGAGGACCCGCAGCGCCTCGGCGTGCTCGTCCAGCGCCCCGGCGACCCCGCGGGCCGTGGCCAGCCGGGCCTGCGCCTGCTCGATCCGCTCCGCCAGCTCCGCCAGCCGCCGCTCCCGGGCCTGGGCGCGGGCCCCGGCCCCGACGTGCTCGGCGGCCGGCTTGGTGTGCCGCCCGCGCAGGGGACCGGCGCCGAACGACCCGTCGTCGGACACCCACAGCCCGGGCCCCGGCGCGATCCCGATCCCGGCGAGCACCCCCGCGACGACGGCGGTGGGCACCGCGCCGGTGTCGATCGGGGCGAGCAGCTCGCCGAGTCCACCCGAGCCGCCGTCGGGACCGGCCGTGACCAGCAGCTCGCCGCCGTCACCGCGCAGCGCCCCGTCCGCGGTCACCCGCGCGGCCAGCAGGCCGGACGCCTCCAGGGCGGCCTCGAGGCCGGCCCGGGACCCGTCGTCGAGGCGCTCCGCGAAGTCGACGACCGAGGCGAACAGGATCCCGTCGTCGGTGTCGGCGTCGGTGCGCCACGCCTCGCGGGGCAGCGGCAGCTCGTCGGCCGCCTCGACGCGGGCGTATTCGGCGCGCAGCTCCTCGAGCTCGCCGCTCACCTCGTCGACCCGCGCGGACGCCCGGCTGCGCGCGGCCGCGAGGGCCCCCGCGGCGTCGTCCGACACCCGGCGGGCCGCGCTGACGAGGACCTCCGCCCGACGACGGAGGTCGTCACCCCCGTCCCTATCGGCGTGCTCGGTTGCTCTGTCGGGCTGCTCCGTGGCCGGCACCGGGAGCCAGCCGGTCTCGCCGTCGGGCTCGGCCGCGGGCACGGCGGCCAGGTGGGTCGCGAGGCGCTCGTGCCACCCGCCGACGGCCTCGGCGTGCTCGTCGGCCGCGACCCGGGCGGCCCGGCGGGCGGTGTCGGCCTGCTCCGCGGCGGCGTCGGCGCGCTCGCGGGACTCGGTCGCCTCCGCGTCGGCCCGGTCGGCGGCGGCGGTGTCCCGGTCGGCGGCCGCGGCGCGTTCCCGCAGGTCACGGACCGTGCTGCGGTGGGTGCGCAGGCCGTCGGCGACCCCGACGAGCTCCGCGGTGAGGTCGTCCGCGGGGTCGGTGTCCTCGGCGGGCACGTCGACCGTCGTGTCCCCGGCCTCGTCGTGCCGCGGCTCGGTGACCAGGGCGGGCGGGTCGGGCAGCCGGACAGGCGCGGACGCGGTGCGCGCCGCGGTCGCCACCTCCTGGAGGTGCTGGGTCACCCCGGCGAGGTCGGACTCGAGCTGCCCCCGGGCGCCACCGACGGTGTCCGCGGCGGTCGTCGTGCGCGTGTGGGCCCGCTGCCGGACGCCGTCGAGGGTCGCGGCGGCGTCGTCCGCGCGGCCCAGCTCGTCGCGGCGGCGCACCAGGTCGGCGTGGGCCGAGTACTCCGGCAGGCTCACCAGACCCTGCCGCTCGGAGGTCGCCCGGGCGTGCTCGTCGGTCAGATCGCCGACGGTGCGGGTCGCCCCGTCCCGGGCGGTCACCGCGCGGCCCGCCGCCGCCTCGTCGCGCTCGAGGCGCTTGCTCGCCGTGCGGGCGGCGTCCACCGACGAGCCCGCGCCCTCGACCGCCGTCATGAGCACGCGGCGGGCGTAGTCGGCGTAGACCTCGACGACGCCGTCGAGCGCCTCGGCCGTCGCCGCGAGGTCGGTGACGTTGCGGCGGTGGTCCTCGAGGTCCTCGAGGGGCTGGGCGGCGTCCGAGACGGCGTCGTCGGGGACCGGCGGCAGCGCCTCGCGCATGGTGCGCGGCAGGTCGGTGTCGATGCGGTCGCCGACGCGCGGGTTGCGGACCTGGTGCAGCAGCCGGAAGTACGCCGAGGGGTCGGTCCCGCCGAAGAAGCGCCGGGCCACCTCGGCGCGGTACTCGGCGGTGGAGCCGAACACCTGGCCGTGCGACCCGAGCTCGGTGCGCAGCACGTCGGCCGAGAACGGCACGTCGGCCTCGGTGAGCCGGAAGTCGATCTTGGCGCGGCGGTCGGTGGAGAACCACCAGGTGGCGACGCGGTCGGTGCTGCGGTTCGCCCGGACGCCGCAGCCGACGGTGCGGTACTCGGTCCCTCCGCCGTCGGCCTCGCGGACGAACTCGATCCACAGGTAGCCGGTGCGCTGGGTGTCGTCGTTGTCGGAGAGCATCCAGCTGCGCAGCACCCCGCGCTGCTCGCCCGCGGCGTCGATCTTGCGGACGTCCGCCTCGAGCAGGAACGGCAGCAGCATGTTCATCGCGGTCGACTTGCCCGAGCCGTTGACCCCCCGCAGCAGCAGGCGTCCGCCGGCGAAGTCCAGCACCTCGTCCTGGTACTGGTACACGTTCAGGATCCCGGCGCGGGACGGCTGCCACCGCCGCGTGCTCTCCGTCTGCGCCACCCGGAGGAGGGTACGGATCGGCCGCGGCGGGCCCGGCTCACGCCCGTGCGGGGGAACGCGGGTCACACCGCGTCGAACGGGGACGGGTTCCCGAGCGTCGCGAGGGTCTCGCGGGGCGCGCCGGCGAACGGGTGCTCCGGGCCGGCGGCGCCGACCGCGCGGTGCCAGGTCAGGGCGCGGGCGACGACGGCGGCACGGCAGGCGGTCTCGGCGGTCCGGACCAGGTCGTCGTGGCCGGCGAGGTCGGAGAACCCGGCGAGGTACGCGTTGCGGGCTCGGGTGACGGCGGGGTCGTCCGGCGCGACGCCGAGGGTGCGGGCGAGGCCGCCGAGCGCGACCAGCAGGCAGGCGAACGGGTGCGCGAGGACCGCGTCACCCCAGTCGTAGAACCTCGGGCCCCGGCGCAGGATGTTGCCCGGGTGCAGGTCCTGGTGGTCGACGGTGACGAGGTCGGCGCCCGGAGCGTCGGTGAGTCCGGCGGCCCAGCGCGCGACGAGGGCGCGGCGTCGGGGGACGTCGTCGTCGAACCCGGTGGCGGCAACGGCCTCGTCGAAGCGGTCCGTCAGCGCGGCGGGCGTGGCGTCGGGGACCCCGGTGGCCAGGACCTCGGCATGCGCCGGGGCGACGGCGCGCTGCAGGCGGGCGTAGATGCGCAGGGCGGTCGCGACGGCGGCGGCCAGCTGCTCGGGCGGGCCGTCCCGCAGCGTCGGGCCGCCGTCGGGGAGCAGCAGCCAGCCACGGTCGTCGTCGCGGGCGAGCGGGACGAGTACCGCCTCCGGGGCACGCGCGGCGAGCACGCGGTACAGCCCGACCTCGGCGCGGGCGGCCGGGGTGGTGGCCTTGAGCCAGACCGGGCCATCGGGGGTGGGGAGGCGGAGGACCGTCGACCAGGGCCGCGCGCGGGCGACCGGCTCACCTGTGATCCGGACGTGCTCGGCCGCCCAGGCGAGCTCGTCGGTGTGGTTCCCCACCGGCCCCGCCCCCGTCCCCACGCGCTGGTGGGGAGATCATGCCTGCCGCCCCACCCGTGAGGTGTGCGTGCGTTTCCGTGCCCTGGGACGGGAACGCACGCACGAGACCGGAGGTCGAAACCGTGCTCGTCGTGCTGCCCCCGTCCGAGACCAAGGCCGCGGGCGGTCGGGGCGCTCCGCTGGACCTGGAGGCGCTGACGTTCCCGGCGTTGAACCCGGTGCGTCGCGAGCTGGTCGACGAGGTGGTGGCGCTGGCCGACGACGTACCCGGCTCCCGGGAGGCGCTCGGGGTCAGCGAGCGCCAGGACGACGAGATCGAGCGCAACGCCGCGCTGTGGACCTCACCGACCGCGCCCGCGCTGCGCCGCTACACCGGCGTGCTCTACGACGCCCTCGACGCCCGGTCCCTGACGACGGCCGCCCGGCGCCGGATCGCGGTGTGCTCGGCGTTGTTCGGGCTGGTCATGGGCACCGACCCCATCCCGGCGTACCGGCTCTCGTGCGGATCGTCGCTGCCGGGGCGCGGCGGGCTGCGAACGGTGTGGCGCCCGGTGCTCGGTCCGGTGCTGGCCCGACTCGACGAGCACGTGGTCGACCTGCGCTCCGGTGGCTACGCGGCGCTGGCCCCGGCTCCGGGCGCGACGACGCTGGACGTGGTGTCCGAGTCCGGCGACGGGTCACGGACGACGGTCAGCCACGCGAACAAGTCCTACAAGGGCCACGCGGCGCGGCTGCTGGCCTCGACGCGCCGACGGCCGAAGGACACCGGGGGCGTGCTCGCGGTGCTGGCCGACGCCGGGCTGCGGGTCGAGCGGGCGGACGACACGTCGTTGCTGCTGGTGGTCCCGCGGTAGGTGCACTTCGTGCCTGTGAGCACTCATTGATGCCCTGGGATCAATTAGTGCTCACGAGGCCGGAGGCCACCCAGGACGGAATCCGTGAACGCCGGCCACGCCTCCTTGGCCCACTCGCCGAAGTCCCGGTCGGTCAGCACCACGCATGCGGCGTCCACGGCCGGGTCGACCCACAGGAACGTCCCGGACTGGCCGAAGTGCCCGAACGTCCCCGGCGAGCTCTCCGACCCCGTCCAGTGCGGCGACTTGTGGTCGCGCAGCTCGAGGCCGAGTCCCCAGTCGTTCGGCTTCTGGTGCCCGAGCCCCGGCAGCACGCCGTTGAGGCCGGGGAACTGCACCGACCTGGCCTCGGCCAGGGTCTCGGGCGCGAGCAGGGAGGGGTCGCGCAGCTCGGCGGCGAAGGCCGCGAGGTCGGCGACCGTCGACGTCGCGCCGTGCCCGGGGGAGCCGTCCAGCGTCGTCGAGCCCATGCCGAGCGGCTCGCACACCGCCTCGTGCAGGTAGTCGGCGAACGCGATGCCCGTCCGCGAGGCCAGGTGGTCGGCGAGCACCTCGAACCCGGCCGAGGAGTACAGCCGCCGGGTCCCGGGCTCGGCGACGACCTTCTGCTCCGAGAACGCCAGCCCCGAGGTGTGGGCGAGCAGGTGGCGCACCGTGGAGCCCTCCGGCCCGGCGGGCTCGTCGAGGGTGATCGCCTCCTCCTCGACGGCGAGCAGGGCGGCCACCGCGACCAGCAGCTTCGTCACCGACGCGAGCGGGAAGCGCCGGTCCACCTCGCCGTGCGTCGTCGTCCCGGCGGCGGTCACGACGACGGCCGCCGCGTGCTCGACGGGCCAGTCGTCCATGCGGCGCAGGCTCTCCACGGCCGCCGACCCTAACGGGCGGCCCTAGACGCCCAGCCGGTCGCGGATCGCACCGGTGGCGTCGTCGAGCACCGTCCGGGCCGCCGCGTAGCCGAAGGGCTGGTTCGACAGGATCGCGAGCACGTAGCGACCGTCGCCGTCGAGGAAACCGGCGGTGTGCAGATCGATGCTGGAGTCCAGGCAGCACAGCCAGCCCTGCTTGGCGGCCGCCGACCGACGGTCCGGGTCGAGCAGCCCGTAGGCCTGGTCGAAGCCGTCGGCGGCCCGGGCGGGCGCATCGGACATCGTCGACCGCAACAGCTCGGCGTCGGTGGGGGCGAGCCCCTCGAGGACGAACCGCAGCACCGTCGTCGTGTCCCGCGCGGAGAGCTGGACCTCACCCCACTGGGAGGGCTCGCCCGGGAGCGCGGTGTCGGTCAGGCTCAGCCGGTCGACGACCCGCGCGATCCCGGCGGCCCCGCCGTGCCGGGACCACAGCGTGTTCATGGCGGGGTCGTCGCTCGGGCCGAGCGCGGCGCGCAGCAGCGCGCGGTCGTCGTCGGTCGCCGACGACGACCCTCCGGAGAGTACGTCCACCGCGGTGAGGACCTTCGCCAGCGAGGCCGCGTTCATCGGCTCGGCCGCCTCGTCGTTGGTGGCCAGTGTGCCGGTGGTCCGGTCGAGCAGGGCGATCCCGACGACGGCGCCGGCGCGCGTCACCGTCGCGTCGGCGGCCTCGACCGCGGCCTGCACCGGCGCGGGAACGACGGGCGCGGCCGGCGCCGGGGCGGTCGGCACCACGGGAGCCGGCGCCGGGGCGACACGCTCCACCTCGACGGGCGGGTCGATCACGGGCCACAGGAACGGCCCGCCGACGAGCAGCACACCGACGACGCCGAGCACGACGACCGCCCGGCGCCACCACCGGGCGTCCGGGCCGCGCGCCATCCCGAGATGATGCCGCTCAGCCCGGTGCGTTCCCGGTGCGGTCCCGACGAACGTGACGCATCGGACACGTCGCGGGCGGGGTCAGGCGCCCGCGGGAATCACGCCGCCGTCGTCGCGTCCTGGGACGCGGCCGCCGTCGGATTGCCGGCGGACGACGCCCGCAGGTCGGACACGACCCGCTCGGTGATGGCCCGCTTGACCGCCCACTGCTTGTTCGGGCGGGTCTTGGTCGTCAGGCGCAGGGTCAGCGCGGACTCGCTGACCGACTGGACGCCGAGCACCCGCGGCGGGTCGATGATGTCGCGGGCGAGCCCGTTGCCGACCGCGGCCTGCGCCGCCTTCTCGGCGACCCGGCCGGCCTCCTCGACGTCGGTGTCCAGCTCGAGCGGGACGTCGACGACCGCGACGGCGTGGTCCTGCGAGGCGTTCCCGACCCGCTCGATCGTCCCGTTGCGGACGTACCAGACGACGCCGGAGACGTCGCGGACCGACGTGGTGCGCAGGCCGACGCGCTCGATGGTGCCGACGGCGTCGCCGAGGTCGACGTGGTCACCGACCCCGTACTGGTCCTCGAGCAGCATGAAGATGCCGGAGATGAAGTCCTTGACCAGGTTCTGCGCGCCGAAACCGACGGCGAGGCCGAGCACCCCGGCCGAGGCGAGCACCGGCGCGAGGTTCACCCCGAAGCGGGACAGCACCATCATGAACGCCGTTCCGAAGATCAGGATCGTGGCGGCGGACCGCAGCACCGACCCGACCGTCTTCGCACGCTGCGCGCGCCGCGCCGAGCCGAACGCCTCGATGCTCTCGGCGTCCGTGACGCCGCGCTTGCGGCGCAGCACGCTCATCAGGCCGGGCACGCCCGCGCCGGCCGCGACGTGGCCGATGATCCGGCTCACGACGAGGCGCACCAGCACCGCGACCACGGAGATCGCGATCACGGAGAACAGCACGGAGATCGTGGTGTCGGCGCCGCGGGCGAGCCAGGACATGCCGGTCCACGACCAGACCCGGGCGCACCACGACCCGGCGTCGGCGGCGCACTCGGGTGCGACGGCGCCGATCGGGGCGACGGCGTGGGGGAGCAGAGCAGGAAACAGCACGGTGGGGAGCACGGCGCGCGGTTCACCTCAGGACGTTCGATTCGGGGTTCTCGGATCTCGTGCCCCGACACCGTGCCTGACACCGATGGGCGACATGACAACGGGGTGGGGGCGGCGTGGCGCGGGGGTGCCGCGCGGCCCGGCCGGGTAGGGACTCCGCTATGCCCGATTCCGCGGAGAGGTCCGCGCCGCGCGTCCCGACACGGTCGCGCTCACCGCTGCTCGTCGCGGGCGCGGTGGCCGTCGCCCTGCCGGGCGTCGTCATGAGTGTGGCCGGGCTCTCGGTGTCCCCGCCGCTGGACGCGCTGCTGTACGGCCTGGCGATCGTCGGGGCGGCGTTCCTGCTCTCCTGGGCCGCGGAGGCCGCGCAGGTCGACATCTCAGCCGGGCTCGCGATCGCGCTGCTCGCCCTCGTCGCGGTCCTGCCCGAGTACGCCGTCGACTTCGTCTTCACCATCCAGGGCGGCAACGCCTACCAGCTGCACGGCCCGACCTGCCTGCCGCCCGGCTCGACCGACCAGTCGCCCTGCGGACTGGCGCTGGCCAACATGACCGGCGCCAACCGGATTCTCGTGGGCATCGGCTGGGCCCTGGTGGTGCTGCTCGCCGCGGTCCGGCTGCGCCGCGACTCCTCGCGGGGCAGGGACTCCCGCGGCGACGGCGGCACCACCCACCGCCCCGGCCACGCGACCCGGGTCACGCTCTCGCGGACCGACTCGGTGCCGCTGGCGTTCCTGCTGCTCGCGACGGTGTACTCGTTGACGCTGCCACTGCGTGTCAGCATCACGCTCGTCGACCTCGTGGTGCTCGTCGGGATCTTCATCGGCTACAGCGTCCGGGTGGCGCGCGCCCCGGCCGAGGAACCGGATCTGATCGGGCCGTCGGCCTGGGTCGGCGAGAAGGCCGCCGGACCGCGTCGGGCCTGGTACATCGGCCTGTTCGTCGTCGCGGCCGCCGTGATCCTGCTCTGCGCCGAGCACTTCGCCGACTCGCTCGTCGAGACCGGGACCGAGCTCGGCGTCAGCCAGTTCTTCCTCGTCCAGTGGGTCGCGCCGTTCGCCTCCGAGGCCCCGGAGCTGCTCGTGGCCGGGCTGTACGCCTGGCGGTTGAAGACGACCGACGCCCTCGCGACGCTGGTCTCCTCGAAGGTCAACCAGTGGACCCTGCTCGTCGGGACGCTGCCCCTGGTGTTCGCCCTCGCCGCCGGGTCGCTGCACGGGCTCCCGATCGACGTCGAGCAACGCGAGGAACTGCTGCTGACCGCGACCCAGTCGCTGTTCGCCGTCGCCCTGCTCGTCACGCTGTCGATCACGGTGTCGGGGGCGCTCGCGCTGGTCGGTCTGTTCGCGCTGCAGTTCGTGCTCGCCGCCGTGCTCAGCGGACCCGCCCAGGACCTGGAACTCCTCATCATCTCCGGGATCTACGTCGTGCTCGCGGTCGGGCTCTTCGTGTGGCAGCGACGATCACTGGGCAGACTGTTGCGCGACGGCCTGCGCACGCCCTACGTGGAGCTGACCCGGGAGCACCAGTGACCAAGCTCGCCGTGATGTACGTCCACGGCGTCGAGATCGCGGACAGCCGGTTCGCGGAGACCTCGATCGCGCTGCTCCGCGAGGAGTTCGGCCGGATCGCCGGGGTGGATCCCGACGAGGCACTGAGCATCCGGACCGCGTTCTGGGCGCCGGTCGACGAGGACCGCCAGACCGCGCTGCTCGCCCGGCTGGGCGGCGCGCGCGCCACGAGGACGTTCGGCCTGCTCGACCGGCTGGGCGGCGCCACCGACCGCGGATCGGTGACGGCCCTGCTGGGACTGGTCGCGAGTGGGCTGGTCCGCTCGCTGCCCGGCAACCCGGGCTTCCACTTCCCGACCCTGCGCTGGCTGATCGTCCACTACCTCGGCGACGCGATCACCTACCAGGCGGGCGCGGTCGACCGCCGGCACTACGACGAGGTGCACCGGGTGCTCGGCGAGGCACTGCACGACCTCGCCGTGGATGCGGGCCCCACCGCACCGCTGTGTGTCGTCGCCCACAGCCTCGGCACCGTCGTCGTCAGCGACTTCTTCTACGACCTGCAGGTGGCGGGCGGGCTCTACGACTCCCGCTCGGCGGGGGTGCCGCCGAGCGTGGCGGCGGTGCTCGACGACACCCCGGCCGAGCGCGGCGAGACCCTCGCCTGGCTCTACACGCTCGGCAGCCCACTCGCCCTGTGGGCCCAGCGCCACCCCGACTTCGGCATGCCGATCACGGTGCCCCACCCCGCGCTCGCCGGGCTGCACCCGCGCGCCGGCGGGGAGTGGATCAACGTCTGGGACCCCGACGACGTCATCGCCTCCCCGCTGCGCCCGCTGAACGACCACTACGACAAGGCCGTGGCCGAGGACCGCAAGGTGCAGGTGGCGCCGTGGTGGCTGGGCTGGTCGCCGCTGGCGCACCCGTTCTACTGGAACGACCGCCGCGTCATGACCCCGATCGCGACGTCGCTCGCGCGCGCCTGGCACCGGATGCACGTCACGGAGCGGTAACGCGGCCGCGTCGGGCGACGATCTCCCGGACGTCCCCTCCGCCGCGCCCCGGGAGTCCGTGCATGCCCCGCCCCACCCCGACGCCCCGTCAGCAGCCCGGTCGGGTCGCCATGCAGGTGGCGCGCGACGGCGGCCCGGCGGAGGCCGAGGGCGGTGCGGTGCCGTCGAGGGGCAGGCACCGCACGCCGGACACCGGGGAGCTGTCGGCCCCGGACCTCGCCGGCGCGGCGGGGGCCGGCGCGGGCCCCGCCGCGTCGGGCGCCCCGTCCCGGCACGACGTGGTCGCCCGGCAGTCGCGGACCGTCGCGCGGCGGACCGCCCCCGGGGCGCTGGAGCGGGTCGAGGCGGCGCAGGTCGCCGCGTCGCGGCCGGCCTCGGCGCCCCGGCCGGCGGTGGTCCCGAGCGCGTCGGCTCCGGCTCCGGCTCCGTCGCCGCGCCAGGCATCCGCCGGCGCGCCCGCGGCACGGTCGGCGCCCGCCACGCAGCCGGCCGCCTCTCCGTCCTCGGTCTCGCTGTCGTCCCCGGCGCCGTCCTCCGCTGCGCCGTCCTCCGATGCCGATGACGACGCGGTCACGGACCTGGTCGCCGGCCCGACCCGCCGCGGCCGCGCCGCCGTGCCGGACGGCCCGAGCACCGGCCGCGCGCCCGGGGTGATCGGGCTCGTCCTCGGGGTGCTGGCCCTGCTCGGCGCCGTGGTCGCCGCGGCCGCGCCGGACGTCGTCGTCCCCGTCGTCGGCCGGATCGGCGCGTCCCCGCTGGCGCTCGCCGGTCTGCTCGCCCTCGGGCTGCTCGCGACGGCGTGCGCGGGTCTCGGGACCGGGCGCCAGCGGCGGGGTCGGGGCGTGGCGGTGACCGGGATGGTCGTCGGGCTCGCCGCGGTCGCCGCCGCCGTCGTCCCGCTGGTCGCCGTCGCGTCCCTCTGAGCCGCCCGCCGCCGCCCCCGCCCGTCCACCCCCGCCTCGTTCTGAGCGAAGGGCACCTTCAGTCGAATAGACGGGCCGTGGGCGCCCCTCGCCGGAATCCGGACTCAGCCCACGCCGACCCAGACCGCCGTATCCGGCGGGACGAGCCCGTCGGCGAGCGGCCCGCTGGTGAGCAGCACCTCGTCGTGCGCCGGGAGCGCCACCGCCGCGCCCGACCGGTTGACCATGCACACGAACCCGGGATCGCGGCGGAACACGAGCACCTCGTCCCCGGGCGCGGACAGCCACGTCAGCGTGCCCTCGCCCAGCGCCGGGAGCGATCGCCGACGCTCGAGCGCGCCGCGCACCAGTTCCAGCGTCGACCCGGCGTCGCCCGACTCGACGTCCACCGCCCAGCGGCCGAACCAGTCCGGCTGCGGCAGCCACGGGCCAGCCCCACCGTCGGGACCGAACCCGAACGACGACCCGGCGGCCGTCCACGGCAGCGGCACGCGGCACCCGTCGCGACCCCGCTCGGTGTGGCCGGAGCGTTCCCAGGTGGGGTCGCGCAGCGCGTCGTCGGGAATGTCGTCGACCTGCGGCAGCCCGAGCTCCTGCCCCTGGTAGACGTACATCCCGCCGGGCAGCGCGGCCGTGAGCAGCAGCGCCGCGCGGCCCCGCCGGACGCCGAGCGCGACGTCGACGGTGCCGTCGGAACGGCACCCGTAGCGGCTCGGGGCGCGGACGACGTCGTGGTTCTCGAGCACCCACGTCGCGGGCGCGCCGACGGCGTGCAGGTATCCGGTGGTGACGTCGACCGCGTCCCGCAGCGCCGTCGGGTCCCAGGGCGCGAGCAGGAAGTCGAAGTTGAACGCGGTGTGCAGCCGGCCGGGCGCGACGTAGCGGGCGAGGCGCTCGGGGCTCGGCACCCAGGCCTCCGCGACGAACATCCGGCTGCCCGGGTACTGGTCCGCGACCCGGCGCCAGGACTCGTAGATCTCCTGCACCGCGTCGCGGTCGGCGAAGGGGTGCCGGCCCGGGCCGAGCGAGGCGCCGGTGAGGTCGGAGGGGTCGGCGAGGTCCGGGAGGGCGGGGTCCTTGACCAGCCCGTGCGCGACGTCGACGCGGAACCCGTCGACGCCCCGGTCGAACCAGAAGCGCAGCACGTCGCGGAACTCGGCACGGACCTCGGCATTGCCCCAGTTCACGTCCGGCTGGCCGGGGTCGAACAGGTGCAGGTACCACTCGCCGTCGGGGACCCGGGTCCATGCCGGGCCGCCGAAGTGCGCGCGCCAGTTCGTCGGCGGCTCGTCGCCGTCGGGACCGCGGCCGGGGCGGAACACGAAGCGGTCGCGCTCGGGCGAGCCCGGCCCGGCGGCGAGCGCGGCGCGGAACCACGCGTGCTCCGAGGACAGGTGGTTCGGGACGAGGTCGGGGATCACCCGCAGCCCGTGCTCGTGGGCCGCCTCGATGAGCTTCTCGGCGTCGGCGACGTTGCCGTAGGCGGGCTCGATCGCGCGGTAGTCGGCGACGTCGTACCCGGCGTCGACCTGCGGTGACGCGTACCAGGGGTTGATCCAGAGGGCGTCGACGCCGAGGTCGCTCAGGTAGCCGAGACGTTCCGCGAGCCCGGCCAGGTCGCCGATCCCGTCGCCGTCGGAGTCGGCGAAGCTGCGGATGTAGACCTGGTAGATGACGGCGTCGCGCCACCAGGGCTCGTGGGACGGCGGGGGCGTCGTCACGCGGGGAATCCTCCGGCGGTCGTCGTCGACGGCGGTCCTCCGGAGCCTACGGACCGCCGGGCCTCGGCAGCCGGGCGATCATGACCGGTTCGCCCGACCAAGATCACCGGGATGAGGAGGATCTGTGCGCGAGGACCTCAGAATCTCCTCGTTCCGGTGATCATGGCGCGCGAGGTGGCCGGGCGTCAGAAGCGCGAGTTCAGCCGTACGCCGCGTCGAAGAAGGCACGCTCCAGCTCGACGGCCCGCCCGAACACCGCCGCCATCCGCGCCCGCCCGCCGTGTCCGGCGCCGTCGCCGACCCGGTCGAGCTCCGCCCGCAGCGCCGCCACCCACGTCGTGAACGCGGGGCCGCGGTGGAAGTCGATCCACTCGGCGTGGATCCGGTCGGCGGGAGAGGGGGCGTCACGGGCGGCCCAGTCGGCGTAGAGCCACTCCGCGACGAGCAGCACCGCCAGGATGGCGCCGTAGTCCGCGGAGCGCCGCGCGCCGTCCATGAGCTCGAGGAATCCGCGGGTGGGCGGGAGGAGCTCGGGCGACCGGCGGTCGGGAGCGCTCACCTCGAGCCGGTCCAGCGCCCGGGTGAAGTAGTCGTCCTCGTCGCCGGCGATCAGCCCGAGCTGGCGCGCCAGGACCAGGCGCGGCTCCGGGAGATCGGCACTCGCGACCGCCGCCCCCAGCAGCGCCACGAAACCGTCGAGGAACTGCAGGTCCTGGGTGAGGTAGCGGGCCAGGACCGCGTCGTCGACGGTGCCCGCCCACAGCTCGTCGACGAACCGGTGCCCGACGGCGGCGTCCCAGGCCTCGGCGTTCGCCGCACGGAGCTCGTCCGAGAAGGGCACACGGTCCTCCCGAGGATGTGGAGTTGCTGACGTCCAGTGTCAGCTGTGCCGCATCGCTGACAACCCAGCCACATGGCACGGCCCGGACGACGACGTGATCATCACGTCGGCGCCCGGGCCGCTCATGCTCCCGGTCGACGGAGCGCGCGACCGGGGTGGTCGGTGGAACTCAGCGGTCGAACGTGTCGGGGTCGGGCCCGACCCGCTGACCCTTCTCCAGCCCGGCGACGGCGGACATCTCGTCGGCGGTCAGCGAGAAGTCGAAGATCTCGAAGTTCTCGCGGATGCGCTCGGTGGTCACCGACTTCGGGAAGACGATGTTGCCGAGCTGCACGTGCCAGCGCAGCGTCACCTGGGCGGCGCTCTTCCCGTGCGCCGCGGCGATCTTGCCGAGCACGGGCTCGTCGAGCACGCCCTTGCCCTGGCCGATCGGGCTCCAGGCCTCGGTCGCGATGCCGCGGCGCTCGTCCTGCTCCCGCATCTCCTGCTGCTGCATGTGCGGGTGGATCTCGATCTGGTTCACCGCGGGGACCGTGGAGGTCTCCTGGGCGAGCCGGTCGAGGTGGTGGGCCTTGAAGTTCGAGACGCCGATGGAGCGGGACTTCCCGTCCTTCGCGGCCTGCTCGAAGCCCTTCCACGTCTCGACGTAGAGGTCCTTGCCCGGCAGCGGCCAGTGGACGAGGTAGAGGTCCACGTAGTCGAGGCCGAGCTTGGTGAGGCTCTCGTCGAGGGCGCGCTGCGCGTCGTCGTAGCCGTGGTTGGCGTTGTTGCACTTCGTCGTGACGAAGAGGTCGTCGCGGCGCAGGCCCGAGTTCGCGATGGCCTCGCCGACCTCCGCCTCGTTGCCGTACATCTGCGCGGTGTCGATGTGGCGGTAGCCGATCTCCAGCGCGGTCTGCACGGTCTTCGCCGTGTCCTGCCGGTCGATCTGGAACACGCCGAATCCGAGCTGCGGGATGGTGGCTCCGCTGTTCAGCTTCACGCCGGGAACGTTGTTGCTCATACCGACGGACTACCCCGGACCGTCGAAGCGTCAACCATGACGTGGGCCGCAGCCGTGCGTGCGTTTCCGTGTTCTGACGCGACAGCGACACAGCACGCCGATAGGGCACGCACGCGCTACGCGGTAGCGAACGCTCCGAGTGTCCGGTTCGGCTTCACGCCCGAGAACGTCCGGAACCAGGTCCGGTAGTAGGCGATCTCCTCGTCGCTGCGCAGGTCCCAGCCGTTCTCGACGGCGGGTGCCTCGGCCCCCTGCGCACCCTCCTTGGCCTTCTCCTTCTCGACGAGCTCGGCGAGCACCTCGCCGGCGCCCGACCCGTCCCCGAACTGCTCCTTGCCGCGCCAGAGGATGTCGTCGAGGACCATGTCCTGGAAGGCCTCGCGCAGCAGCTGCTTCTCGGTGCGGCCCTCACCCATGAGCTTCCACTCGGCGGGCAGCGCGAGCATCTCCTCCATCACCGTGGCGTCGAGGAACGGCACGCGCGCCTCGAGGCCGTAGTTCATGGTGGTGCGGTCGCAGCGCTGCAGGTTGAGCTCGTGCAGCGTCTCGATCGAGCGGACGAGCTCGGCCTGCAGGGCGTCCGGCGTCGCGAAGGCCGGGTCCTCGTGCACGTAGGAGTAGCCGGCGAACAGCTCGTCGGCGCCCTCCCCGGTGAGCACGACCTTGACGTGCTTGACGGCCTCACGGGCCAGCAGCAGGTTCGGCACCGCGGAGCGCACCAGGGCCGGGTCGAAGTGCTCGATGACCGTGACGGCCTCGTCGAGGGCCTCCTCGAGGTCCTCCGCCGTCGGGATGATCTCGTGGTGGTCGGTGCCGAGGTACTCGGCGACCGCCCGCGCGGCGAGCAGGTCGGCGCTGCCCTCGGTCCCGACGGCGAACGTCGGGAGCCGCTCGCCCTTGGCGTCGGCGACCTTCGCCGCCACCGCCGCGACGATCGCGGAGTCGAGCCCGCCGGAGAGGAAGACCCCGACGGGGACGTCGCTCATCATGTGGCGGCGCACCGAGTCGGACAGCACCATCCGGACCTGCGAGAGCACGGCCTCGTCCCAGGACTTGTCCGGGGCGTAGCGCGCCGGGCGGACCTGCACCGGCACGGCGTCGGCGAAGCGCACCATCGTGCCCTCGGCGACATCGGTGCCGGGCAGACCCGGGCTCCAGACGTAGCCGGGCGGGAAGGCCTCGACCTTCGGCTGGTCCTCCTCGTCGAAGGCGCGCAGCTCGCTGGCGAAGAGGGTGACGTTCCCCAGGCGTGCCCAGTACAGCGGCTTGATGCCGATGGGGTCGCGCGCGACGACGCCGTGACCGTCGGTGTGGGCCATCGCGAGCGCGAACATGCCGCGGACCTCGTAGAGCGCCGCGGACCCGTCGCGGAGCACCAGGCGGAACGCCGACTCGGTGTCCGAGTCGGTCGCGAAGCGGACCTCGGAGAGCGTGTCGCGGATGTCCTCGTGGTTGTAGATCTCGCCGTTGCCGACGACGTAGGCCGACTCCGTCTCGTCCGCGATCGGCTGCTTGCCGCCGGTCACGTCCATGATCGAGAGGCGCTGGTGGCCGAGCCACGCCGTCTCGAGCTGGATCCGGCCCGAGTCGTCGGGTCCGCGGTGGTTGATGCGCGCGAGCATCCGCTCGCACTTGTCCGGGTCGATGTCACCGTAAGCAGCGACGATTCCGCACACGTGTGGTCACACTTCCTTCGTCAGGGTGCCTTATCAGACAACCACGACCACCTGTGCACCCGCATCGGATCGGGGCGCTCGTCACGGGTCGTTAACGGTCCAGATGCCGATCACGATGGGGTCCGTCAGCGCCAGGCGAAGACCGGTTGCTCCAGACCGTCGACCCGGGTGGGCCGATCGCGCAGCGCGACCTCGCGGAACTGGAGCAGGACCGCCGCGGTCGGCGCATGCACCCGGTGGCCCACGATCGGCAGCTGCACCACCGGCCGGTCCGACTCCGGGATCTCGAGGTAGTAGGGCTCGACGTCGAGCTCGCCGAGCGTCACGTGGAAGACCCGCGCCACCTCGTCCGGCGACGGCGCCAGCGAGTCCAGGGGCGCGTCCACCGTCATGACGACCGGGGTGATCACGAAGCCCGAGCGTGTCGGGTAGTCGTCGAGGCACCCCACGACGCGGTCCTCGCCGAGCGCGAGCCCCAGCTCCTCGTCCAGCTCCCGCCGGGCGGCCGTGACGGTGTCCTCCCCGGGGTCCACGGAGCCGCCGGGGAGGGCGAACTGGCCGGGGTGGTCGCGCAGCCGCGAGGTCCTCCGGGTGAGCAGGACGCCCGCGCCCCGGACGGGATCGGAGAGCACGACGACGGCGACCGCGGCTCGCCGGGGCGGGCGCGGCTCGCCGTCCCGGCCGCGGACGGGCGGGAGATCGTCGGGGTCGACCTCCCGACGCTGGCCGGCCGAGAACGCGGCGATCCGCTCGGCGATGGTGGCGGGGTCGGGCTGGGACGGGTCCGCTCCGGTCATCCCCAGAAGATGCCCGTCGGGTCCGCGTCGACGATGTCGAGCAGCGGAGCGGGCGACGCGGCCTTGGTCTCGTCCGGGTAGCGGTGCCACCGGCCGCCGGAGTCGGGCCAGAGCAGCACCCACTGCTGATCGGGCGCGTCGTAGCGCAGCTGCGCGATCGGGGCGGTGGACCACTCCGTCGCGAGCTCGGGGAACACGGGGGCGCGTCGGCAGGAGAGCGTGATGCGACCCGCCCGCTCCGTGTAGGAGATCTGCACAGTGTCGCGTTGCGACTCGGGCACGCGATCCGCACACCACCGTCGGACGATCGCCCGGTGTTCGTCGGTCACGTGCATGTCGCTCACTGTGACACGACGGGTCCCGCAGCGGGAGGTCTGTCCGCTCGGCGTCACCTCTGGCGCGACCAGCGAACGCCGACGACCCGCTCCGGGCGCCCGGCGGGCGGGGTGCCAGCATCGTGCCCCGGACGTGAGGGCGGGCGAGGAGGGAACGACCGGCGATGGGGACGAGCACCGCAGCGACGGCCACCGGCCCGGCGCGACGCCGGGCTGCGACGTGCGTGAGCCTCGCGCTCGCCGGCGGGCTGCTGCTCGCGGGCTGCGGTGGCGGGGGCACCGCCGCCCCGGCGCCGTCGTCCTCGGCTCCCGCCGCGCCCACCCCGACGGTCGCCGCGGCCGACAAGGGCTACTGCGACACCGTCGCCCGCGTGCAGGCCGAGCAGGCCTCGCCCCAGGCGGGCCAGGGCGGCGTCCAGAAGGCCAGCGACGCCGCGCGCCAGCAGGTCGGCGAGCTCGTCGCCGCCGCCCCGGCGGAGCTCACGAACGACTGGAAGACCGTCCAGCGCCTCACCGAGCAGGCGCTGGGCTCGCTCGCCGGCACCGGCGGGGACCCGAAGAAGATCGACCGCGACGAGCTGGCGAAGCTCCAACAGCAGTCCCAGCCCGCCGTCGCCCACATCAAGACGGTGACCGAGCAGCGCTGCCACGTCGCGTTCCGTACGCCGGGCTGATCCGCACTACGGTCGGGCCATGAGCGATGTGAGCCGTTTCGGCGTCGTCGAGCCCGAGGACCTCCCGGACGACCTGCGCGAGCGGGTCGGCGCGATCGCCGAGAAGTCCGGCTTCGTCCCGAACATCTTCCGCGCCCTCGGACGGCGCCCGCGCGAGCTGCGGGCGTTCCTCGACTACCACGACGCGCTGATGGACCCTGCCCCGACGGACCCGGCTCCGCAGGCTTCGCGGGAGGCTCCCGGACTGTCCAAGGCCGAGCGCGAGCTCGTCGTCGTCGCGACCTCCGGGGCGAACCACTGCACCTACTGCATCGTCGCCCACGGGGCGATCCTGCGGGTCCGCAGCAAGGACCCGGAGCTGGCCGACCACGTCGGCACCAACCCGTACAGCGCCGAGCTGACCGGCCGGCACCGCGCGATCGTCGACCTCGCCCTGGCCCTCGCCGTCGACTCCGCGTCCTTCACCGACGACGACATCGACGCCGCGCGCGAGGCGGGCCTGTCGGAGGACGAGATCTGGGACGTCGGGGCCATCACCGCACTGTTCGCGATGTCCAACCGCCTCGCGCACCTGACCGCTCTCCGTCCGAATGCGGAGTTCTTCACGATGGGGCGGCAGGGGTAACCGGTCGGCATGACTTCAGTAGCGGTGCTCGGCACCGGGATCATGGGCGCGGGGATGGCGCGCAGCCTGCTCCGCGAGGGGATCGACACCACCGTCTGGAACCGCAGCCCCGAGAAGGCGAAGCCGCTGGCCGACGACGGCGCGAGGGTGGCCGCCACCGCCGCCGAGGCGGTGGCCGGCGCGGACGTCGTCGTGACGATGCTGTTCGACGTCGAGCCGGTGCTGTCGGTGATGGCCGACGCCGTCGGGTCGTGGCCCGAGGGCGCGGTGTGGATGCAGGCCAGCACGGTCGGCGTCGAGGGGACCCGCCGCGTCGAGGCGTTCGCCGCGGAGCACGGGATCGACGTGCTCGACGCACCGGTGCTCGGCACGAAGGCGCCGGCCGAGAACGGGAAGCTCGTCATCCTCGCGTCCGGCCCGGCCGCGCTGCAGGATCGGGTGCAGCCGGCGTTCGACGCGATGGGCGCCCGGACCCAGTGGGTGAGCGGGACGCTCGGTGACGCCAGCAAGCTCAAGCTCGCGGTGAACGCCTGGATCGGGGCGATGGTCAACGGCACGGCGCAGTCGGTGGCCCTGGCCCGCGGGCTGGGCCTGGACGCGCAGCGGTTCCTCGACGCGATCTCCGGGCAGGCCGTCGACTCGCCGTACGTCCAGCTCAAGGGCAAGGCGATGCTCGACGGCGACTACACGCCCTCGTTCGAGCTCGACGGCGTCATCAAGGACACCGCCCTCATCCGCGACGCCATGACCGAGGCGGGCACTGACCCCACGCTGGCCGACGCGATCGCTGACCGCCTCGCGGCCGCGAGCGCGGCCGGGCACGGCGAGGACGACATGGCCGCCGTGGTGCACGCGTACCGGACCTGAGCTGAGCGACCCCCGACACGAGGGAACCCCCGGCCGCGGTGCGACCGGGGGTTCCTCTCGTGCGGGTCAGGAGCTCTTCGCGGCCTTCGCCAGCCCGAGCGCGTAGTCGGGCATGAACTGCCCGGCGCTGGGCGAGCCGCGGCAGTCGCCGTCGGAGTCGCCCGGCTCCTTGATCCAGAGGTACGCCGCGACCCGGGGGTCACTCGTCTTGCGGGTCGGCGGGGTCCCCAGCGCGCGCCCCGGCGGGTTGCACCAGGTCGGCTGCTCGGGCCCGCTGTAGGACCCGTTGCCGTTCCGGCTGGTGTCGATGACGAACTTCTTGCCGCCGATCTGGTCGGAGACCTTCTTGCCGTAGCTGGTGACGGCGTCGTTCGTCTGGAAGTTCGACACGTTCAGCGCGAACCCGGCCGCCTGGTCGATCCCGGACTTCCGCAGGCCGTCCGCGAGCTGACCCGTGTCCTGGACGAAGCCGGGGTTGCCGGCGTCGATGTAGACCTCGGCGCCCGCACCCTTCAGCGTCTTCACCGCACCGGAGAGCAGCGCCTCCCGGCCGCCCTGCTCGCCCTCGCACTTCGACAGCGTCTGCGCGAGCGCGTCCGGCTCGAGGATGACGACGGACTTGGTGCCGCCGATCCCGGCGGCCATCTGCCCGACGAACGAGCGGTACTGGTCGTCGTCCTGGGCACCGCCCGAGGAGTACTGGCCGCAGTCGCGGTTCGGGATGTTGTAGGCGACCAGGACCGGCGTCCGTCCCGCGGCCTTGGCCTGGGAGACGATGCCCTTGGTCTCGTCGGTCGTGTTGCCCTCGCTGCCGATCCAGTGCGCGACCGGCTGGCGGGCGATCTTCTCCAGCTCCGTCGCGTCCGCGGTCCGACCGTCCTGGCGCCACTGCTCGACCTGCTTGGCCGCCGTCGAGGCCGGGTCCACCCAGAACTCCGACGCCGCGGGCGGCACGACCGTCGCGGGTGCCTGACCCTGCTGGTCGGACGAACCACCCGAGCATCCGGCCAGTGTCAGCGCCGCCATCGCGGCGAGCGCCGCCGAGGCGATCCGCCTCCGTCGTGCCGACATCCTTCCGAGCCACCCCCGGTGTCCCTCGCGACCGTTCCCGACGGGACCGGTCTCGTCGCTGGTAAGAGTCGCATCCCGCCCGATGTGACCCGTTCGCACCCCGGTTCTCACCGGGTTCTCACGGGCCGACCGGGGTTCCCGGCGACTCCTGGAGCGTTCGCACGGGCGGGCGGGACGGATCACTCCGTCACCCGATCCACCGTGCGTCAGCTCGCCTCGGTCTGCTCCGGCTGCCGCGCGCGACGGGCCGCGTCGCTGCGCCCCGCCGCGACCGCGGGCGCGACCGCCGCCAGCGCGACGACCCGGACCGCGACCGTCGACGCGTGCAGCGAGCGCTCCGCGGTGGTCATCCCGTCGTGCTCCTCCTCCGGGGCGTCCGGCGCATCGCCGTCGGCCGGGCGCGCCGTCTCGCCGGCGGGTGCCGGGGTCGGGCGCGGGGACGGCGTCGGGCGTCCCGTGGGAGCAGGCGTGCCTGCGGCGGGGGAGAACGCCCCGTTCCCGGCGACGGGTGCTGCGCCGTTCACGGGCGCCGCGCCGTTCACGGGCGCTGCGCCGTTCACAGGTGCTGCGCCGTTGACGGGCGCCGGGCCGTTCGCCGGCGCGACGCCGTCGGCGGCGGCCGCTCCCGTGCCGCTCGCGGGCTCGCCGTCCTTCGCCGCCGCCGTGCCGTTCGCCGGGGCGGTGCCGTTCGCGGGCACCGCGCCGTCCGCGGGGCGACCGGACGACGACGTCCGGGAGCGCCGCTCCGGCGGGGCGATCTCGTTGCGGTGGACCGCGGCCGTCGGAGCGGCCGGTTCCGGACGGCTCTCCGGGGCCTGGGCCGGCCGGCCCGGCTGCGGTGCGGCCTCCGGACGCGGCCGGGGACCGGGACGCGGGGTCGGACGCCCGTTCTCGGCCGGACGACCCGGCTGCTCGGGGCGGGCTGCCGGCGACGGCCGCTGGCCCTCGGCGGGGCGACCGGGTCCGGCGGCCGGGCGCGGGGCGTCGGCCGGGCGCGGAGCGTCGGCCGGGCGCGGGGCGTCGACCGGACGGCCGGGATCGCCGGCCTGCTCCGCCGGCGACGGACGACCCGCCTCGGCGGCGGGGCGTTCGACGGCGGGTCCGGGCGGCGGCCCGGCGGGCGTCTGGCGCACGGGGCCCGCCGGCTGGGGCCGGGGCGGCGTCCCCGGACGGGGAGCCGGGCTCGGACGCTTCGTCGGCGACGGGCCCGCCGCCGCCGGACGCGCCCCGGGCTGGGCCGGACCGGGCTGGGCCGGACCGGGCTGACCCGCGCCGGGCTGACCCGGAGCCGGCTGACCGGCGGCAGGCTGACCCGCGCCGGGCTGGGCGGGCCGGTGCTGCCCGGGCCCGGGCTGTCCCGCGCCGGGCGGAGTGGGACCCGGGGTCCCGGTGATCGCCGTCGACGGACCGGGCGGGGTCCCGGGGGCACCTGGGTGGGGCCGGTGCTCGCCGTGCGCGTGCACCGGCCGCGGGTGCAGGCCGTTGTTCGCCCGCGGACCCGGGCTGGGCGCGCCGGGGCGGCGCACCTCGGTCTGCGGGCCGCCGTCGCCGGTGCGGACCCAGCCGTCGGGCAGCGCGCGGTAGCGGTCGCCCGTACCGGCGTCGTGCGGCCCGCGGGGCGGGCCGTCGGGGCGGCCGGGCTCGGCGGTCCGCACCGCCCCCGTCGGGCCGTGCCCGTTGGCGGCGGCGACGCCGGCCGGGACCGGCTTTCCGGCCCCGGTGCGGACCCAGCCCTCGGGCAGGGCGTCCGCGTCCGCCAGCGGGGAGCGGAACGGTGCCGAGTCCGGGCCCTCGGCGATCATCGCGTCGAGCGCCGCCCGCTGCAGGGACTCGGTCGTGATGCCGGTCCGACCGCCGGAGGTGCGCGGCTCGGCGGTGATCACCGGCTGGCGCCCGACGACCCGCTCCACGATCCACAGGGCGGGCGGCGCCAGACAGGCCAGGAGCGCGACCGCGGGCCACAGCAGCACCGCGGGGCTCGCGTAGCCCATGACGATCGAGGTGACGATCGCCGCGATCAGCACCAGCCCCCACTGCAGGTGGCGGCGGAAGGTCAGGATGTGGTCGGCGCTCGAGGAGAGGCCCTTCGGGGTGACGACGAACTTCGCCGGCAGCCGCAGCAGCGTCGCGATCAGCGAGGCCGCGAAGATCGGCGACGCGAAGATCGACATCAGCATGCCCTTGACGCCGGAGGATCCCTCGGCCTCGTAGGGGCTGACGTTGTAGCGCCGGTTGCGCAGGTAGACCCAGAGCTGGAACGCGGTGGCGTCGATGTAGAGCGCCAGCCAGAGCTGCACCGGCACGACGACGCCCTGGACGCCGAGTGCGAGGAAGAGCACCGCGTTGACCGCGCCGAGGATCCAGCCGATCGCCATCGACGGGTAGAACGTCGTGATCAGGCAGTAGTGCAGCGCGCGACCGGGCGAGAGCAGCGGCAGGCGCCGCCAGAACTCGGTGAGCAGCACCTCGAACGTGCCGCGCGACCAGCGCATCTGCTGGGAGAAGAAGTCGCCCCACGACGACGGGCCCTCGCCGACCGCGAGGACGTCCGGCGTGTACACCGACTTCCAGCGTGCCTTGGTCGCCGGGTTCCGCCGCGCGTGGAACTTCAGGCCGGTCGCCATGTCCTCGGTGACCGAGTCCGACAGGCCGCCGATGCCCTTGAGGGCGCTGATGCGGATGGCGTTGTTCGTGCCCACCAGCATCGCCGCGTTGTAGCGGTTCGCCGCCCGCTGGATCAGCGAGTGGAACGGGAACTGCTGGGACTCGGCGGCCCGGGTCACGAACGTCTCGTCGTTCGCGTAGCACTGCGGGCCGACGACGAATGAGACGTCCGGGTCGCGGAAGTACCCGAGAATGCGCTCCGCGTAGTTCGGGAGCGGAACGTGATCGGGGTCGACCGACAGGAAAATCTCGTACGAGTCCCCGTGCTCGGCGACCCACGCGTTGTAGTTCCCGTGCTTGGTCTTCGCCTTGAACGGGCCCTTCTTGCGGTTGTACTCGTCGACGCCCTTACGGGTGAAGTGGTTGACGCCGAGCTCGCGGCACATCGCGCGGACGGCCGGGTCGTCGCCCTCGTCGAGGAGCCAGACGTCGAGGATCCCCTGGTAGCGGATCTGCAGCGCCGCCTGCAGCGTGCCGCGGACGACGTCGATCGGCTCCTTGCTCGGGACGATCGTGGTGAGGAAGGCGATGCGCTGGTTCTGCTGGGGCGGGACCGGGACCGGGTCGCGCGAGATCACCGAGGCCAGTGACAGCGAGAAGACGTTGATCAGCCGCAGGAGCTCCATCAGGGCGATGGAGCCGATGACGACCCAGTTCGCGTACTGCGCGATCGGGGGGCCGGTGACCGCGGGGCGGTGCGCGGGGTGGAGGAGCCAGGTGAAGAACAGCGCCTCGAAGACGAAGTTCAGCGCCGCGATGGCCAGCGAGCGCCAGACGCGTCCGCGTCCGTGCACCGCGTCGACCCCGCGGTAGGACACCCGGTAGTCGTGGCCGTCACCGTCCAGCTCGCGGATCGGGCCGGCCAGCTGCGAGAACTCCTGGATGCGACGACCGACGACGAGTTCGTTCTCGTCGACCTCGTCAGCAGGTCTCTCGGCAAGAAGCGTCATCGGGCCGTTTCGTCTCGATGGCAGGGGGAGCGACGGGCCGATCCCGTACGTCCCCTCGTCGTCGTGGCGTCGTCCCCCGTCCCCGTGATGTCCGGGTACAGAGCCGAGCGCCGTCCTCCCGTCGGTGTCCTGGTCGTGATGTGGTCGTGATCGTCCGCCGTCGTCCCCCGACGTCGACGCGACGGGTGAACCGTACGGGCATCACTGAACGTGCTCATCCAGGGGGACGGTCCGGACCACTCCGACGTTGCCCCCGTTCCGGAAATCAGGGCGGGACGGTTGTCACACGGACCTTACGGGCTCCGCATGTCACCCGATCCGCTCACACCTGGTGATCAGCGGTCGCGCCGCCCGACGCGGGGTGGGAGGTCGTGTCGCTCGACGGTGAGCGCACCGCCGGCCACCACGCCCGTCATGAACGTGGCGAAGGGCTGGCGCCGCCGGTCGGTCGGCGATCCGGGGTTGAGCAGCCGGAGGCCGCGCGGTGTCGTGGAGTCCCACGGCACGTGGCTGTGCCCGAAGACCACGACGTCGACCGGGTCGTCCGAGTCCGGCCCGAACCACGTGTCGCAGCGCCGTTCGCGACCCCGCGCGTCGCCGGTCTCGTGCACGACGGCCAGGCGCAGGCCGCCGACCTCGACCCGGGCCACCTCGGGCAGTCGGGCCCGCAGTGCCTCGCCGTCGTTGTTGCCCCAGCACCCGACGAGGGTCGCGGCCCGGGCCTCGAGCGCGTCGAGGGCCTCGGGGGCGACCCAGTCGCCGGCGTGTACGACGACGTCCGCGGCGTCGACCGCGGCCCACACCGGCTCGGGGATCTCCTTGGCCCGGACCGGCAGATGGGTGTCTGACAGCAGGGCGAGCCGGATCGATCCGTCGGGCCGCACCGGTCAGCTCCGTCCGGCGGGCGGGGCCACGAGGGCGTGCAGCGCGACGAACGCGATCGGGGTGTACGGCGCGACGACGAGCGCCGGACCCTCGGTGACGAGCCGGGTCCGGCTGCCCCCGTCGTCGGGCTCGACGTCGTGGTGCAGCACCAGGTGCAGCGGCCCCACCCTGACCCGCCACGACCACGTGCGCGCCGCCTCGTCCACGGCGAGCACCTCGAAGGGGACCCGCACGACCCCCACCGCGTGGACGGTCCCCCGCAGCCCCGGCTCGAGGCGGCGAGCCGGGGCCCGGACGGCGGTGATCTGCGGCGCCCAGCCCCGCCACCGGTCGAGGTCGGCGTAGCGCTCCCAGGCCTCGTCGGCAGTAGCGGGCCCGCGGGCGGAGACGGTGGTGCGCACGGGCGAGGAGTACCCGCCACCGGGGCCAGCAATGGCACGCCCGCCCGAGGCGGCAAGGGCACGTTCCTGTCATCTGACGAGCGGACGGCGCCACTCACCCGACCGGGCGTGCGCCGAGCTGGTACCGCGTCGTACCATCGCCGCCATGGTTCGCGACACGCTGCGCTGGGCGGCCACCCACGGGCTGATGCGGGCGGCCATCCGGCGCGAGGCGCGCCACGGCAACCCGGACGCCGCGCTGCTGCTCGACCCCGACCTGCAGGGCGACCCCTTCGCCCACTACGAGCGGCTGCGCGAGACCAGGCCGTTCGCCCGGGGAGCGTTCTCACGGGTGAGCGTGCACCACGATGTCTGCACCGAGGTGCTGCGCAGCGAGGACTTCGGCGTCGCCGACCGGGATGCGGCGATGCCCGCGGCGGTGCGGCTCGCCCTGCGTCTCGCCGGCCCGCCGCCGTACCCGGGACCGATCGACCCGCCGTCGATGCTCGCCGTCGACGCCCCCGACCACACCCGCTACCGGCGTCTGGTCACCCGGGCGTTCACCGCGCGCCGGGTCTCGGCGCTGCGCGGGCGCACCGAGCAGATCGCGACCGAGCTGCTCGACGACCTCGCGAGCCCGGACGGCGCCCCGGTCGACCTCGTCCACCGCTACGCGAGCCTGCTCCCGGTCACCGTGATCTCCGAGATGCTCGGCGTGCCCACGACGATGCGCGAGCAGTTCCTGGCCTGGGGCGATGGTGCCGCCGCCTCGCTCGACCTCGGACTGCCCCGCGACCGCTGGTCGACCGTGCAGACCAACGTCGCCGCCCTGCACGGCTGGATGAGCGAACACCTGCGCCGGCTGCGCGCCGATCCGGGCGAGGACCTGCTCTCCCAGCTCGTCACGGTCGCCGACGACGACGGCACCGGGCTCACCGAGCACGAGCTGGTGTCGACGGCGCTGCTCGTGCTCGCCGCGGGCTTCGAGACGACGGTGAACCTCATCGCCAACGGCACCCGGTTGCTCTTCGACCACCCGGACCAGCGCGAGCGCCTCGCCGCCGACCCGTCCCTGTGGCCGACGGCGGTGGACGAGGTCCTGCGCGTGGAGTCCCCGGTGTCCCGCACCGCGCGGCGGGCCCGCCGGGACACCGAGGTGGCGGGCCGGGAGATCCCCGAGGGCGCGCTGGTCGTGACGGTGCTGGCGGGCGCGAACCGCGACCCGGACGTCTTCACCGACCCGGGAGTGTTCGACGTCGGGCGCGCGAACGCCCGCGAGCACGTCGCCTTCTCCAGCGGCATCCACTACTGCCTCGGCGCCGCGCTCGCGCGCATGGAGGGCGAGGTGGCGCTGCGCGCGCTGTTCGAGCGCTACCCGGATCTCGCCCCGGCCGGGGAGGCGCGTCGCCGGCCGACGCGCATCCTGCGGGGCTACGAGGCGATGCCGGTCGCGGTCGGTCCGGCCCGCCGCGAGGCGGCCTGATCCACCGAGCGGCCTCAGACGCTGATCGGCAGGCCGAGCAGGGCGATCGCGGCGGCCGTCAGCACCGTCGTGCTGGGACGGCCCGGCGGCTCGGCGACGACCGCCATGAGGCCCGCGCGGACGAGTCGCCGCCCGGCGAACTGGTCGGTGCAGGGCTGACCGTCGATCAGCAGCGCGCCGCCGGGATCGCTGCTCACCGTGCAGCGGCCCGCCGCGACGGCGAACAGGACGGCACGGTCGCGCGGGGAGATCATCGGGCGCGACTCCGGCGACCGGCGCGGTCGCGGGAGCGGGCGGGACGGTACGCCGGGGTCAGCTGAGATGGTCATCGACGTGCTCCTCGTGGTCACCGACCAGGGTGGTCAGCGCGCTGGGCCGAACGGGTCAACTGTCGTATCGATGTCCGCTCGGATCTGTTAGCTGGATCACGCAGAGTCGTGACGAATCGGGGCGATCTCGCGCCGTCTCCGGCTGTGTACCGGTGTCTCGGGTCGTATCGGGAGTGTCGTAGACGGTGCAAGACGACGCGATGGGGTCCGCGGCGACCCCGGGTGAGGCCCCGGGCGGTCGGGGTGGAGTTCAGGGTCCGACCCGGAGGTCCGGGGCTCCGCGCGGCGGCAGGCTGAGCCCATGACCGACCAGGAGCGGCGCGAGCAGGCGCCCACCCCGTCCCCCGCCACCGCGACCGCCGGTCCGGGTTCCGCCGCGGCCGAGACCGTCGCGCCGGCGAACCCGGCCCCCGAACCGCAGGACGCACCGTCGTCGTCGGGCCCCGCCGGGTCCCTCGGGCACCCGGGCGACCTGCCGCCCTCGCCGGCCGACCTCCCGGTCGACCACGACGACCGCGAGCACGTCGTCGGGCTGCTGCAGGAGGCGGTGTCGCGCGGCCTGATCGACACCCTCGAGTTCGACCGCCGCTCCGGGCTCGCGACGACGGCGCGCACCCGTCGTGAGCTCAACACGCTCGTCGTCGACCTGCCCCTCGAGCACCCGGACCGGGCACGGGCCCGGACGGCGGCCGAGTCGCGCCGTCGTGCGACGAGCCCGCCGGCCGACGACGCCCGCGCCGCCTACGCGGCCGGCGACACCAGCGGCACCGTCGCCCTGCACGCGACGCTCGGCTCGGTGAAGCGCTCCGGGGCGTGGGCGGTCCCGCGCCGGCTGGAGATCGACGGCTGGATGGGCTCGGCGGAGCTCGACCTGACCGAGGCGGTGATCGACCACGAGGTCGTCGAGATCGACGTCGACATGACCATGGGCTCGGTCGAGCTGCGCCTGCCCGAGACGGCCAGCGCCTCCCTGGACGCCGTCAGCGCCACGGCGGGCAGCGTCGAGGACAAGCGCCGCACCAGCCGGCCCGCCGGTCGGCCGCACGTCGTCGTGACCGGGAAGGTCGCGTTCGGCTCCGTCGAGGTGAAGGGGCCGAAGTGGTGGAAGAACTGAGCGGGGGCCGGTGCCTCAGGTGAAGGCGCTGAGGCCGGTGATCTCCCGGCCGACGATCAACGTCTGCATCGTCTCGGTGCCCTCGAAGGTGTGCACCGACTCGATGTCGGCCATGTGCCGCATCACGTGGTTGTCGAGCAGGATGCCGTTGCCGCCGAGCAGGTCCCGGGCCTCGGAGAGGATCCAGCGGGCCTTGCGGGTGTTGTTCATCTTGGCGAGCCCGGCGATCGTCGGCCCGGCCCGACCCTCCTCGGCGAGGTGGGCGATCTGCATGCAGTAGAGCTGCATGCCGGTCAGCTCCGCGAGCATCCGGACGAGCCGCTCCTGGACGATCTGGAAGCTCGCGAGCGGCCGGCCGAACTGGTGGCGCTCGAGGGCGTAGCGCAGCGCCGCGTCGTACGCGGCGGTGGCGTGGCCGAGCGCGAGCCACGCGCACGTGCCCCGCGTGGTGGCGAGCAGCCGCGTGGTGTCGGCGAAGCTCTGCGCCCCCGGGAGCCGGTCGGCCTCCGGGACCCGCACGCCCTCGAGCTCGATGTCCGCCTGCCACACCGAGCGCATCGACCCCTTCCGCGGGATGACGCTCGCGGAGTAGCCCGGGGTCGAGGTGTCGACGACGAATCCGAGCACCTTCTCCGAGGAGGTGTCGCGGGCCCAGACGATCGTCCGCCCCGCGATGCTCCCGTTGCCGATCCAGCGCTTGGCGCCGTCGATCACCCAGTGGTCGCCGTCGCGGCGGGCGGTCGTCGCGAGCGCGACGGAGTCCGAGCCGTGGTCCGGTTCGGTCAGCGCGAACGCGCCGACGGTCTCCAACCGGGCCATCGGCGGGAGGAACCGCTGCTTCTGCTCCTCCGAGCCCAGCTCGTCGATCGTCTTCATCGCGAGTCCGGAGTGCACGACGAGGAAGACCGCGAGGCTGCCGTCCCCCCGCGCGAGCTCCATGTTGACCAGGCCCGAGGTCAGCGGGTCGAGTCCGGCGCCGCCGTGCGAGGAGACGTCGTCGCCCACGATCCCGAGGTCGGCCGCCTGCCGGATCAGGTCCCACGACATCTCGGCGGCGTCCCAGGCCGCGGGCGCGGCGGGCAGCACCTGGTGGTCGACGAAGCGGCGGACCGCCATGAACGTCTCCCACTGCTGCGGATCGAACCGGTCGTGCACCGAGAAGAAGTCGGTGCCCAGGGCCTCGGCGAGCTGATCGCGCACGCCGGAGGGGTCGGCATCGAGCGTGCTGTCGACGGCCATCGGTCCTCCCGGGGGACGGTGGTGGCGGCTGGAGTGCCCGTCGTCACGTCCCGGCAATCGCGCGGGCCCGATAGAGATCACGGAGCAGCGCGACCTCGGCGCCGTGGTGGATCACCTCGCGGTGGATGTGCAGGACGAGTACGGCCAGCGGCTCGGCCGCGTACGGCCCCTCGGCGGGACCGCACGGGAGGGCGAGGCCGTCCTCGCCGAGCCCCCGGACCCCCTCGGTCCACCGGGCGTAGGCGTCGTCGAGCTGGGCGAGCGCCTCGTCGGCGGTCGCGGCGTACGGATGGCTGTCCCAGTCCGCGGGCTGGCCGCCGAAGTGGCTCGCCGTGCGCATCGCGAACACCCCGACGATCACGTGGGCGAGCCGCCACGCGATCGTCGTCACCGGCGGTGGTTCCGGCGGCGGGAACGCGAAGTCGATCACCATGTCGCCGCCGCCGACGGGCGCCGTCCTCGCCTCGGACCGCGGGCGCACGTTCCAGGCGCCCGGCACGGGTTCCCAGCGGTACTCGTCGTCGGTCAGCCCGTCCAGGCGCGGGCGCAGCGAGTGCTCCCAGTGGAAGCGCAGCTGGTCTCCCAGCAGGTCGTTCCAGATCACGGTCGCCCCCTTCCGCCCGGGACGGTATCGACCAGGATCTGAGGTGGGCCCTGATGTCAGCGACGGACCATCGCTGACAGCTGACGTCAGGACGGCGCCACTCTCACATCGGTGTGCCACCCCGGTGCGACCTCACACGGCGGGTCCGACGGCGACACGACGACGCACCGGGCCCGGGCGAGGACCGACGCGCAGGTAGGCCTCGGCCAGCGCGACGTGCAGGACGAGGGCCAGCCAGAAGCTGACGCCGAACCACGGCGCACCCCGCCCGTCCTGGATCGCGAGCACCCCGACGAGCTGGAACACCCCGACCCACACCCGGATCGTGCCGACCCCGAGCGCGACGGCGAAGGCCCGGATCATCCACCGTCGGTGGGCGAGCACGTCGCGTCGACGCACCGCCCGCCGGCCGAGGACGAGCGTGATCAGGAACCAGACCCCGAACACCGCGGCGGCCCCGGTCTCGGTCGGTCCGCCGAACGGGAACCACACCCCGACGACGACGGCGAGCACCCCGCTGAGCAGGCCGGCCGTCACCAGGACCCGGCCGAGGCGGCGGTGCCCGACGAGGTGGCGGGACCGGAACCGGCCCGAGAGCTGGAACAGCGCTCCCAGCAGGAAGACCATCCCCGGCACGATGTGCACGTAGGCGGGCACCGGGTGCGCCACGTAGCGGTACTGGAACGAGTCGGCGCGCGGGAGCACGCCCGTCACCACGCCCGGGACGTCGGTGACCAGGCGCACGGCGAAGAAGACCAGCACCACGCCGGCGAGCACCCCGACCACGACCCACACCCCACGGCGCCGCCCTGCCCAGGACCGCATCGCCATGCCCTCACCGTTCCGTGACCGGTCGGCGAGATCCACCCCGGGCGTCCAGGTCGGCTCGGCGAGGGAGCCGCTGCACGTCGAGCGGATCTCCGATCAGCCCCACAGCGGCTCCCTGATCTTCGACGTCCCACGACCCGACCGAACGCACACAGCGCCGGCCACGAGGGCGAACCGTCGTGACCGGCGCCGTCGTGCACCGCCGGGGAGCGGGGTCCGATCAGGCGATGTGCCGCCCGGAGATGGAGCGGGCGATGACGAGCTGCTGGATCTGCTCGGTGCCCTCGAAGATGTCGTAGATCTTGGAGTCGCGGTGCATGCGCTCCACCGGGTGCTCCCGGGAGTACCCGGCGCCGCCGAGGACCTGGATCGCGCGCTCGGTGGCCCACACCGCGGTGCGGCCGGCCTTGAGCTTGGACATCGAGCCCTCGCCCGCCTCGAACGGCACGCCGTTGCGGCCCATCCACGCCGCGCGCCAGACGAGCAGCCGCGCCGCGTCGATCTCGGTCTTCATGTCGGCGAGGGTGAACGCGATCGACTGGTTGTCGATGATGGGCCGCCCGAACGTCTCGCGACCCTTCGCGTACTCCAGCGCGTACTCGTACGCCGCCCGCGCGATGCCGATCGCCTGCGAGCCGACGGTCGGCCGCGAGAGCTCGAAGGTCTGCATCGCGGCCGAGCCCGAGGACCGCTGGCCCTCGCGCGCCCGGGCCAGACGCTCGTCGAGCTTCTCCTTGCCGCCGAGCAGGCAGGAGCCGGGGACGACGACGTCGTCGAGGAAGACGTCCGCGGTGTGCGAGGCGCGCAGCCCCATCTTCTTGATCTTGCGGGTCGACTCCAGGCCGGGCGTCCCCGGCGGCACGACGAACGCGGCCTGGCCGCGGCTGCCGAGCGAGGAGTCGACGACCGCCTGCACCACGTGGATGTTCGCGATCCCGCCGTTGGTCGCCCAGGCCTTCTGGCCGGAGAGCGTCCACTGGTCCTTGGCCTCGTCGTAGACCGCCCTGGTCCGCATCGCCGAGACGTCGGAGCCCGACTCCGGCTCGGACGAGCAGAACGCGGCGACCTGGACGTCGGAGGCGTCGCCGTAGCACTGCGGGATGAACTCGACCATCTGCTCGGGCGTGCCCGACGAGAAGATGCCGGCGACGGCGAGGGTGGTCCCGAAGATCGCCATCCCGATGCCGCCGTCGCCCCAGAAGAGCTCCTCGTTGACGATCGGCAGCGACAGCCCGGTCTCGTCACCCCAGAAGGACGCGAGCGTCTCGAAGTTGTAGAGCTCGATCTTCGCGGCCTCCTGCAGGACGGGCCACGGAGTCTCCTCGCGCTCGTCCCACTCCGGCGCGGCGGGCCGGATCACCTCCTCGGCGAAGCCGTGCGCCCAGTCGCGGAGGTCGGTGTGGTCCTCGGACAGTTCCATCGAGAACGCCATGTCAGCGCCTTTCCGTGTCGCGAGGCCGGGTCAGGCCGACGGGATGGTGAACATCTTCTGCAGGGCGGTGGCGAACCCGACGTCGCCGGAGACCTTGAGCTTGCGGGTCATGAACAGCGTGATCGGGTTGGCGTTGTTCGTGACGACCTTGAGGAACTCCGTGCCGTTCATGAACAGCTCGGTGCGGGGGTCCTCGTCGAGGCTGGTGGAGACCGCGCAGGAGCCGTGCTGCATCGCGGTCTGGTAGTCGTCGCTGCCGCCGCCGGGCGCGCCGGTGACGTGCCAGTGCACGACCTGACGCTTCGAGCTCGCGCCCGACGACGAGTAGAACTCGCTCATCCGGCCGAAGATCGCGTCGATCACGGGGCGACGCGCATCGGAGTTCATGACGGCCTCGAGCTGGGACTTGCTCGCGCCCTTCACGAGGCGGGCGAAGACCGAGGCGTCCACGGTCTTCGCGCCCTCGGGCTCGGCGAGCGCGTCGCGCATCGTCGCGACCAGGTCGTCCTCGGAGAGCGTCTTCAGGTCGACGCTGCGACCCAGCTCGTTCACGTCGATCTTCTCGGCCACGGCCTTCACTCCGGCATCGTCGTCAGGGGTGGACGCGGGTTTCCGGTACCCCCGGTCCCGCCTTCGCTCGCTACTTTACGCAGTAGTAGATAAGATGCAAGCGTGACCCCCACCGCCCGTCGTCGCCTCGCCCCGGAGGTCCGGCGGCGCCAGGTGCTCGACGCCGCGATCGCGGTCTTCTCCGAGGAGGGACTGCACGGCGCGTCGATGGACGCGATCGCCGCGCGGGCCGGGGTGTCGAAGCCGTCGGTCTACGCGCACGGCGGCACCAAGGACGAACTGTTCGCCGCGTGTCTGGCCCGCGAGGCGGAGCGGTTGATGACGGCGATGACGACGGCCGTCGGGTCCGCCGGCGACGGCGAGGGTCCCGACGACGCCGAGGCGCGCCTGTTCCGCGCGCTGCGCGCCTTCTTCCACGCGGTGACCACGCATCGCCAGGGCTGGACGGTGCTCTACCGGCAGGCCTCCACGGGGGAGTTCGCCGGCCGGGTCGACGCGGCCCGGCGCGCGATCGTGCGCCGCGCCGCCGAGCTGCTCGCGGCCGAGCTCGGCGGGTCGGTCGAGGCGGCCGAGCCGGTCGCGCACACCCTGGTCGGCGCCGCGGAGGGGCTCACCGACTGGTGGCTCGGGACCGAGCACCCGGCGACCGACGAGCCACCGGCCGACGTCCTCGCCCGGATGCTCACCGCCGTGGTGTGGCCGGGTCTGGACCGGCTCCGGGCACTCCCGATGTGAGCGAATGGCACCTTCGGTCGACCAGACCGAGCGACGGTGCCCTTCGCTCACAACGCCCCGCCGACCGAGATTCCGGCGAGGGGCGCCCACCGCCGGATAGATCGAGCGAAGGGACCCTTCGCTCGGAATCGGGCCGTATCCGCTCGTCTAGCTCGAGCGCTAGACACCGCTAGAACTCCCGATCGGGCGACACGCCGATCGCCGTTTCTCGTGACGTATCGGGCGATCGCTAGAGAGGCCCATACTGTTCGAGGGCATGGACCCGGTGCGCAATCCGTTCGCCCCCGGGGCCGGCCAGCGCCCACCCGAGCTGGCCGGCCGCGACAAGGAGCTGACCGCGTTCGACGTCGTGCTCGAGCGCGTCGCCCGCGGACGCCCGGAGCGCAGCCTCGTGCTCACCGGGCTGCGCGGGGTCGGCAAGACGGTGCTGCTCGGCGAGCTGCGCTCGATGGCGGTCCGCGCCGGATGGGGCGCGGGGAAGATCGAGGCCCGCCCGGACGCCGACCTCCGGCGCCCGCTCGCCGCCGCCCTGCACCGTGCGGTCCGCGACCTGGCGGTCCGGCACCGCGCCCCGGACCGGGTGGAGGAGACCCTCGGCGTCCTCAAGGCGTTCGCGCTCAAGGCGACCCCGTCCGACGCCAAGCTCAAGGACCGGTGGCAGCCCGGCATCGACGCGCCGGTCCAGAACGGCCGCGCCGACTCGGGCGACATCGAGATCGACCTCGTCGAGCTGTTCGGGGTGGTGGCCGAGCTCGCCGCGGACGTCGGGGTGGGGGTGGCCCTGCTCATCGACGAGATGCAGGACCTGCAGGTCGACGACGTCTCGGCGCTGTGCGCGGCCTGCCACGAGCTCTCCCAGTCCGGGGCACCGCTCGTCGTCGTCGGCGCCGGTCTGCCGCACCTGCCCGCGGTCCTCTCCGCCTCGAAGTCCTACTCCGAGCGGCTGTTCCGGTACGTACGCATCGGTCAGCTCGACCGGGCCGACGCCGACTTCGCGCTCACCGCCCCGGCCGAGCGCGAGGACGCGAAGCTGACCCAGGAGGCGCTCGACGCGCTCTACGAGGTCTCCGGCGGCTACCCGTACTTCGTCCAGGCCTACGGCAAGGCGGCCTGGGACGCGGCGGTGCAGAGCCCGATCGACGCCGAGGACGTGCGGGTCGCCGCCCCGGACGCGGGCGCCGAGCTCGCCGTCGGGTTCTTCGGCTCCCGCTACGAGCGGGCCACGCCCGCCGAGCGCGAGTACCTGCAGGGGATGGCCGAGCTGTCCGACGGCACCGACGACGCGGTCCTGACCTCCGAGCTCGCGAAACACCTCGGCAAGCGGGCCTCATCGCTCTCACCGGCCCGCGACAGCCTGCTGCGCAAGGGGCTGGTGTTCTCCGCGGAGCGCGGCTGGATCGCCTTCACCGTCCCGCACTTCGGCCGGTTCCTGCTCGGACGCCACTAGACCGGGCACGGAGCGTGGGCGTCACCGTGGCTCCTGCGCTGTCCGGGTGAAGCTGACGAGAGCGGTAACGAACGGCGGCCCCGGGACGACACACCACACGAGCCCCGTGGCGCTGCCGGACCCCCGACCTGGCAGAGCCACGGGGCTTCTTCATGTCCCGGTCAAGATCACCCCACGTCCGGGCGACCGGCCGGACCGGGCGATCCGACCTCCCCGTACGATTCCGACGTGTCGGACCCCCGGCTGGAAATCCAGATGCTGCACGATCGTGTGCTCGTCTGCCCGACCCCCGGCGAGGGCGAACGGCGCAGCACCGGCGGCATCGTCATCCCCGCCACCGCCTCGGTGTCGAAGCGGCTCGCGTGGGGCGAGGTCCACGGCACGGGGAACCACGTCCGGACGGTCAAGGTCGGGGACCGCGTCCTCTACGGACCCGACGACCACGCCGAGGTGGAGATCGACGGCACCTCGTACGTCGTGCTGCGGGAGCGCGACCTGCACGCCGTGGCCAGCGAGAAGATCGAGCCGACGAGCGGGACGGGGCTCTACCTGTGACGACTCCTCCGAATCCGACCCCACCGGGCGGCACGCGGACCGACGACGACCCGTTCGGCGACGACGCCACCCGGTCGCTGGCCGCCGAGCCCGCCCCGGAGTCCGACGCCGAGACGACGGTGCAGCTCCCGCCGGTCCCGGGCCCGGCGGAGACGTCGACCACCGGAGGAGGCGGGGCCGGCCGCACCCGGAGGCGGCTGCTGATCGGGAGCGGGGCCCTCGTCGGGCTACTCGTCCTGCTCTACGTCGTCGACCTGCTCGTCTCGGCCACCGACGTGCCGCGCGGGGTCACCGTGGGCGGCGTCGCGATCGGCGGGATGAACCGGCTCGCCGCCGAGAGCGCGCTGCGCAGCGACCTCGAACCGCGCGTGACCCGCCCGGTCACGCTCGTCGCGGGCACCGACGCCGGCGCCCCGACCGCCACCATCGACCCGCGATCGGCCGGGCTCGACCTCGACGTGGACGCCACGATCGACCAGGCCGGCGAGCAGCCGCTGAACCCGTTCACCCGGCTGTCGTCGTTCTTCACCGACCGCGAGGTGCCCCCGATCAGCAAGGGCAACCCGGTCGCCGTCGGGCAGGCCGTCGACCGGGTCCGCCCCCAGCTCGACCGCCCGTCGGTCGAGGGCACCATCCGGTTCGACGGCGACCGCCCGGTGCCGGTGCCATCCGCCCCGGGCCACGTCGTCGACACCGGTGCCGCCCCCGCCGTCGTCCTCGAGCACTGGCTCGACCCCGCCCCGGTCGCGCTGCCCGTCACGCCCCAGCCGGTGTCGGTCACGCAGGAGGGCATCGACACCGCGATGCGCGACGTGGCGCAGCCCGCGGTGGCCGCGCCGGCCTACGTCGTCGGGTCCGGGCGCAACGCCACGCTGTCCCCCGGCGAGATCGGCTCGTTCCTGAAGTTCGACCCCGACGGGTCCGGTGGGCTGAAGCCGCGGGTCGACGTGCCGACCGCGCAGGCGGTCGTCGACAAGGACCTCTCCTCGACCGAGGCCGAGCCCAAGGACGCCACGTTCTCGTTCGCGGGGGACGCCGCGACCGTCGTCCCCGCCGTCACCGGGCGCACCATCGACTACCAGAAGACGTTCGCCGGCCTCCTCGACGCGCTGGGCAAGCAGGGCGACCCGACCCCGCCGACGACCTTCACGCCACCGCCGGTCCCGCCGGGTGGCACCCGCGCCGACCCGCCGCCCGCCACCGGCCGCGCGGTCAACGCCGTCTACACGACGACGCCGCCGAAGGTCACCACCGAGGCGCTGCAGGCCATCGGCCCGGCCACCGTCATCGGCGAGTTCCAGACCACCGGCTTCGCCGCGGACTCCGGGCAGAACATCAAGCGGGTCGCCGACCAGGTCAACGGCGCGACGGTGAAGCCGGGCGACACGTTCAGCCTGAACGACTTCACCGGCCCACGCGAGGCCGCCCAGGGCTACGTCGAGGCCGGGATCATCGAGGACGGCGTGCCCGACCGCGGCGTCGGCGGCGGCATCTCGCAGTTCTCGACGACGCTCTACAACGCGACCTACTTCGCCGGGCTCGACGAGGTCGAGCACAAGGAGCACAGCTACTACATCAGCCGCTACCCGGCCGGCCGCGAGGCGACCGTGTTCGACGGCGTGATCGACCTGAAGTTCCGCAACGACGGGACCACGCCGATCCTCATTCGGACCCTCTGGACGCCGTCGTCGATCAAGGTCCAGATCCTCGGGCAGAAGCGGTACGACGTCACCTCGCAGACCGGGAACCGCACCAACCCGGTGCCCGCGGGCGTCAAGAGCCTCGCCGGCAACCCGAAGTGCAAGCCGTCCAAGGGCGTCGACGGGTTCACGATCACCGACACCCGGGTGCTCAAGGACGTGAAGACCGGTCAGACGACGTCCGAGCCGCGGACCGTGCGCTACAACCCGGAGCCGCAGATCACCTGCTAACGCATGTGAGTGGATTTGGTCGTGGGAACGACCAAATCCGTTCACATGGGCCGCAGGCCCTAGTCCGTACCGCTCTCCATCGCGGCCCGGTCCAGCGCGGTCTCGTCGACGGGCTCCTGGTCGCCGCGGCCGGCGATCTGCCGCGCGCGGCCCTGCTCGATCTCGCCGACGAACGCCGCCTGCCCGGTGAGCTGGCCCATCGCCGCGTACTGCTCGAGCTTCTCGCGCGAGTCCGCGATGTCGAGGTTGCGCATGGTCAGCTGGCCGATCCGGTCGACCGGGCCGAACGCGGCGTCCTCGGTGCGCTCCATCGAGAGCTTGTCCGGGTGGTAGGAGAGGTTCGGCCCGGCGGTGCGCAGGATCGAGTAGTCCTCGCCGCGGCGCAGGCGCAGCGTCACCTCGCCGGTCACCATCGCGGCGACCCAGCGGGTGAGGCTCTCGCGCAGCATGATCGACTGCGGGTCGAGCCAGCGGCCCTCGTAGAGCAGCCGGCCCAGGCGGCGGCCCTCCTGGTGGTAGTTCGCGATCGTGTCCTCGTTGTGGATCGCGTTGACCAGGCGCTCGTAGGCGATGAACAGCAGCGCCATCCCGGGCGCCTCGTAGACGCCGCGGCTCTTGGCCTCGATGATCCGGTTCTCGATCTGGTCGGACATCCCGAGCCCGTGGCGCCCGCCGACGGCGTTGGCCTCCGTCACGAGCGCGACGCGGTCGTCGAAGCGCTGCCCGTTGATCGCGACCGGGTAGCCCTGCTCGAACCGGATCGTCACGTCCTCGGGCTCGATCGTGACGGACTGATCCCAGAACGGGACGCCCATGATCGGGTCGACGATCTCGAGGGACTCGTCGAGGTGCTCGAGGGTCTTCGCCTCGTGCGTGGCGCCCCAGATGTTGGCGTCGGTGGAGTACGCCTTCTCCTTGCTGGCGCGGTACGGCAGGCCCCGCTCGGTGAGCCATTGGGACATCTCCGCGCGGCCGCCGAGCTCGTCGACGAACGCGGCGTCCAGCCACGGCTTGTAGATCCGCAGGTTCGGGTTGGCGAGCAGGCCGTAGCGGTAGAACCGCTCGATGTCGTTGCCCTTGTAGGTCGACCCGTCGCCCCAGATGGACACGTCGTCGGACTGCATCGCGCGCACCAGCAGCGTGCCGGTCACCGCGCGCCCGAGCGGGGTGGTGTTGAAGTAGGGCCGGCTGCCGGAGCGGATGTGGAAGGCGCCGCACATCAGAGCGACGAGGCCCTCCTCGACCAGCGGGCCGCGGCAGTCGACCAGCCGCGCGATCTCGGCGCCGTACTGCTTCGCCCGGTCGGGCAGCGAGGCCATGTCGTCCTCGTCGTACTGCCCGAGGTCGGCCGAGTAGGCGCAGGGCACGGCTCCGCGCTCACGCATCCACGCGACCGCGACGGAGGTGTCCAGACCTCCCGAGAACGCGATCCCGATCCGCTCGCCGGCAGGAAGACTGGTCAGCACCTTCGACACGCGCGAAAACCTATCTGCCGGTCGGTTGTGACCCGCAGATCACCCTTCGCCTGAGGCACGTGCGTGCGTTTCCGTGCCTGAGCACGGAAACGCACGCACGAGGCCGAAGGCCGACGATCAGAACGAGGCGATGTCCACGTCCATGATCGCGTTGTCCGCGCCCTCGACGATCGCCCGCCGGGCGGTCAGCTCGGGCAGGACGTTGCGGGCGAAGAACCGCGCGACGGCGATCTTGCCCTCGTAGAACGCGGTGTCCTTCGCCGAGGCCCCGCCGTCGAGCGCGCCGATGGCGACCTCGGCCCCGCGCAGCAGCAGGTAGCCGATGAGCATGTCGCCGACACTCAGCAGGAACCGGACCGCGTGCTGACCGACCTTGTAGAGGCTGGTGACGTCCTCCTGCGAGGAGGTCAGGTAGCCGATCATCGAGCCGAGCATCGCCTGGACGTCGCCCAGGGCGGTCGCCAGGAACGCGCGCTCCTCCTTGAGCCGGCCGTTCCCGCCCTCGCTCTCGAGGAAGCCCTGGACGAGGCCGGCCACGTGCATGAGCGCCTGGCCGTTGTCCTTGACGATCTTGCGGAAGAAGAAGTCCTGCGACTGGATCGCCGTGGTGCCCTCGTAGAGCGAGTCGATCTTGGCGTCGCGGATGTACTGCTCGACGGGGTAGTCCTGCAGGTACCCCGAGCCACCGAGGGTCTGCAGCGCCTCCGTGAGCTTCTCGTACGCCCGCTCGGAGCCCACGCCCTTGACGATCGGCAGGAGCAGGTCGTTGACCTTCTCCGCGAGCGCCAGGTCCTCGGCCGAGACCGTGCCGGAGTCGGCGTCCGGGGCCTCGCCGAGGCGCACCGTGTCCTGGTAGGTCGCGGTGAACGCGTAGACGGCCCGGAGCCCCTCGGCGTACGCCTTCTGCGTCATGAGCGCGCGACGGACGTCCGGGTGGTTCGTGATCGGCACGCGCGGCGCGGCCTTGTTGGTCTGCTGGGTGAGGTCGGCGCCCTGGATGCGCTCCTTGGCGTACTCGAGGGCGTTGAGGTAGCCCGTCGAGAGGGTGCCGATGGCCTTCGTGCCGACCATCATCCGGGCGTACTCGATGACCTGGAACATCTGCGCGATGCCGTCGTGCACCTCGCCGAGCAGGTACCCGGTGGCCGGCACGCCGTTGCCCGAGAAGGTGAGCTCGCAGGTGGCGGAGGCGTTGAGCCCCATCTTGTGCTCGACGTTCGTGACGAAGGCGCCGTTGCGCTCGCCCGGCTCGCCGGTCTGCGGGTCGAAGTGGAACTTCGGCACGAGGAAGAGCGAGAGGCCCTTGGTGCCCGGCTTCGCGCCCTCCGGGCGGGCCAGCACCAGGTGCAGGATGTTCTCGACGAGGTCGTCGGAGTCGGCCGAGGTGATGAAGCGCTTGACGCCCTCGATCGTCCAGGTGCCGTCGCCGTTGTCCCTGGCCTTGGTGCGCCCGGCGCCCACGTCCGACCCGGCGTCGGGCTCGGTGAGCACCATCGTCGCGCTCCAGGCGCGGTCGACCATGACCTGCGCCCAGTGCTTCTGCAGCTCGGTGCCGTTGCGGTAGATCACCGAGGCGAAGTTCGGGCCGGTCATGTACATGAACACCGGCGCGTTGGCGCCGAGGATCATCTCGGCGGCCGACCACTGCACGGACGGCGGCACGCCCATCCCGCCGATCGCGTTGTCGGCCGAGAGGCGCCACCACTCCGCGTCCCACATCGCGCGGTAGGACTTCTTGATGCCCTCGTCGAGGTGGGCGGTGTGGGTCTGCGGGTCGAAGCGGACCGGGTTGCGGTCACCGGACTCGTAGGACGCGGCCAGCGGGCCCTCCGCGAGCGCGGCGGCCTCGTGGAGCAGCGCCCGCGCCGTCTCCTCGTCGGTCTCGGCGAACGGACCGACCCCGAAGCGGTCCTGCACGCGCAGGAGCTCGAAGAGGTTGAACTCGATGTCGCGGACGTTGGCGCGGTAGTGACTCATCCGGATCTCGCTCCGTCTCGAAGGTCGGCGCCCGGCAGGGGCACGAGCCGGTCGTACCGGCGGGTAACCACAGAGTATTACCGGGTGGTAACCCTGTCGAGAGCCGCCTGGCGCACCGTCGTCGCAGCCGTCGGCCGCGGCCGGGACGTGGGACACTCCCGGCCCGGGGATCCGGGGTCACGAGGAGGGGACTCACACGGTGCGGGTGGCCACGACGCGGGCACTGGAGTCCCTGCGCACGCTGCTGGTCACGGCCGATCCGGGGCTCGCGCGGCTGCGGCTGGCCACGGTGGCGGTGGCCTCGATGGCGCTGGCGGCGGGGCTCGTCTCGCTCGGCCGGGCGACCGTGCTCACCGGCGAGCCGGTCACCATCGTGCTGTTCGCCGGCGTGCTCGCGATGATCTCCAACCTCGCGGTCAACGAGACGTCGCTGCCCCGCCAGCGGGTCACCACCGTGCTCATGACGGTCCCGGCGCTCGTGGCGACGGTCGCCGGCACGCTGCTCTCGCCGTACCGGGTGGTCGCCGACGTCGTCTTCGTCCTGGTCATGGTCGGCGCGGTCTACGTGCGCCGCTTCGGGCCGCGCGGGTTCGCGCTCGGCCAGGGCGCCTTCATGGCCTTCTTCTTCACGCAGTTCCTCAAGGCCCAGCCGGCCCAGGTGCCCGCGCTCTGCGTGGCCGTCCTCCTCGGGATCGGCTCGACGCTGCTGCTGCGCGGGGTGCTGTTCGCCGAGCGGCCGGAGCGGACGCTGCGCCGGCTCGTCGACGCGTTCCGGGCCCGGGCGCACGAGATGGTCCTGCGGGTCGACGACGTGCTGGAGGCCGCGCAGGAGAGCGTCCCCGAACACCCCGTCGCCGGCCGGTCCCCGGGTGCCGAGCACGAGCAGGTCGGCGAGGTCGTCCTCGAGCGGCTCTACCGCGCGCGGCGGCGTCTCAACGAGACCGCCCTGCTGGTCGAGGACCAGCTCGAGCGCACCACGGCCGAACGCGTCTGGCCCGGCCTGGAGAACGACGTGCTCGCCCTGCGGGTCGTCGACACCGAGCTCGGGCTGGAGCGGCTCGGGGTGGCGGTGCGGCGGATGGTCCGCACCGGCGAGCCCGGGTCGGGGGAGGCCGACCAGCGCCCGACCCCGCTCGCCCTCACCGCGCTGCGCACCGGCCTGGTGCACCTCGGGCGCGCGCTGGAGCGGCGCGTCCCGCACCGCCGGGTCCTCGGTGAGCTCGCCGACGCGCGGGGGGCGGTCGCCGGGCTGGTCGCCGACATCCGCCCCGGGCACGAGCGGGTGCAGCGCGCGGCGTTCGCGGTCCGCCGCGTCTCCGACTCCGTCGAGTACGCCCAGCGCGACGCCCCGGCCCGCCCGGGCGACGCCACGACCGAGGGCATCGCCCTGCCCGGTGTGCCGCGCAGCGCGTCCCCGGTCGAGGTCGCGGGGGAGGCCGCCGGCGACGGCATCGCCGACGGCCGGCCGGATCCGCCGGGCACGGCGGGCGGCGCCGAGGAGGAGAAGCGCGACGCCGGGCTGCTGCTCACCACGCGCCAGGCGGTGCAGGTCGGGGTCGGGACGACGCTCGCGATCGTCATCGGCGAGCTGCTCGCGCCGCAGCGCTGGTACTGGGCGGTCATCGCCGCCTTCGTCGTGTTCGCCAACACCAACAGCCGCGGCGACCTGCTCTCGCGGGGCTGGGGCCGCGTCGTCGGGACCGTCGGCGGGGTGGCCGCCGGGATGGCCCTGGCCGCGCTGACCGCGGGCAACCAGACCGTCTCCCTGATCCTGCTGTTCGTGTGCGCGTTCCTCGCGCTGTACCTGGTCCGGGTCTCGCCCGGCATGCTGGCGTTCTGGATCACCGCGGTGCTCGCGCTGGTCTACGGGCTGATCGGCCAGTTCAGCGTCGAGACGCTGCTGCTGCGCATCGAGGAGACCCTGGCCGGGGTCGTGGCGAGCGTCCTGGCGGCGTTCCTCGTGCTGCCCAAGGGCACCCGGGAGGCCTTCGGCGAGTCGGTCGAGGCGTTCGTCGACACCGCCGACGACGTCCTCACCGGCGCCGTCGGGACCATCCTCGGGCAGAGTTCGACGCCGCCGCTGGAGCGCGCGCGGGACATGGACACCGCGCTGGCGACGCTGCGGGCCCGGGTGCGGCCGCTGCTCGTCGACACCCCCAAGCGCCGCGGACGCTCCAGCCACCGCCGGGCGCTGCGGGTGTTCGTCGTCGTCGACCACTACGCCCGGGCGCTCGCCCGCCTCGCCGCCGACCTCGGCACCACGCCCGATCCCGGCTGGTCCCCGACGCTCTCCCCGGCCCTGCAGGCGGTGCGGGACAACCTCGACGGCCTGCGCGACGTCGTGGTGCGCGGGAAACGGCGCTCCGACGGCGGACAGGTCCTGGTCGGTTCCGCCGAGGAGCTCGTCGACCGGGCCGAGGCGTACGCCGCCCGCGGCCAGGACCCGCACCGCCGCCAGGACGCACTCGTCGTCACCCGGCTGCTGCGCCGCATCGACCAGGCCGTCGTCGCGCTGGCCGTCGACCTCGGGGCCGCCCGGGACGAGGAGGCCGAGGAGGTCCGTCAGTCGCCGAGCACCCGGGCCAGCGCCGGGTTGGTGAACACCCGGTCCGGGTCGTAGGCGTCGCGGACCCGCAGGAAGTCGCCGAGCCGGGGGTAGGCGGCCGCGACGTCGTCGGGCGCGAAGTCGTGGCGGGTGCCCCAGTGCGGCCGGCCGCCGTGGTCGCGCAGCACCGCCGACGCGCGGTCGAGGACCGGCCCGGGGTCGGTGCCGCGGGGGACGCGCACCGCGAGCCACCCGGTCGGGCGGCCGTGGGCGGGGTGCAGCCAGCCGGGTTCGGGCGGCCCGACCCGCATCCGGATCGGCAGCCCCGTCTCGAGCCCGTCGGCCAGGCCGGTGAGCAGGTCGCGGAGCCCGTCGGCGAGGGCCTCGCGCGGCAGCGCCCACTCGGTCTGCTCGTAGCGCACGGCCGGCGGGTCGGACAGCACGCGGTGGCCGGCGCCGGTGGCGGACACGGTCCGCGCGAGGCGGGACACCACCCGGTTCAGCGACGGGGCGAGCCGCGGCAGGGCCCGCTCGACGACGACCGCCCCGCCCAGCGCCGTCCGCCCGGTGGCGCCCGCGCTGGTGATCCCGACAGTGCGCTCGCGCGCGTCCTTCGGGTCGGCCTCGTCCTCGGAGCCGGGCTCCTCGACCGGCTCCGCCGGGTCCACGTACTCCGCCCAGCGGGCCAGAGCGGTCGGGGAGGAGGGGAAGAGGGCGGCCTCCGCGAGGTCGTGGCCCTCCCAGAAGGCGGGGTCGAGGATCTCGTCGAGTGGCCGGGAGGAGCGCGTGACCCGCACCGGGACGGCGGGCACCGCCGCGAGCTCGACGTCGAGCACGACCCCGAGCGCGCCGAGCGCGGTGCGGGCGGCGTCGAGGTCGGCGCGGGGCACGTCGCGGACCTCGCCGCGGCCGTCGACGATGCGCATCCCGAGGACCTGGTCGGAGAGCGATCCGTGGCCCGCGGCGCTGCCGTGGGCGCCGACCGCGAGGGCACCGCCGACGGTGGGCTCCCGCAGGTCGAGCGGGACCGCGAGCGCGAGACCGCGCTCGGCGAGGGCCTCCTGCAGCTCACCGACGGTGGTGCCGGCCCGGACCCGCACGGTGGCCTGGCCGCTGCCCGGACCGCCGGCCGAGACCGCCGTGATCCCGGAGAACGCGGAGGCGTCGAGGTGGACGCCGTCGGTGACGGCGAGGTCGGAGAAACTGTGGCCGGAGCCGACGGGGCGGACGGTCTGGCCGCGCTCGGCGGCGCGGCGGACCACCCCGGCGACCCCGGCCTCGTCGAGCGGCCGCGCGGTCGCCACGGGCCGGCACCGCTGCCCGCCCGACCAGTTCGTCCACATCCGGGTCACCCTATGACCCCGCGGGTCCGGTGCGAGCGGGGTCGGCGGTGACCGACCCGTGCGTCCGCGCGCGTGTCAGGCGACGAACTTGCCGATCGCGACGTCGACGCCGTCGCGGACCGTCGCGGCCGTGGTGCCCGCGGCCGTGCGGGCGCCCTCGGCCCACTCGCTGACCTCGGACCCGACGTCGGACGAGTGCCCGCCCAGGCTCTCGGTCTTCTTGACGAGCTTGCGACGGGCCCGGCGGGCACGCCAGCCCAGCGACGGCTTTCCCTCGGTGTCCACCGCGGCGAGGATCAGGCCGCCGAGCAGGCCGAGGTTCTTGAGGAAGTGCGTCTGCTGGGCGCTGCGCTCGGCCGGGTCCTTGGCCTCCCAGAAGGGGTGCGCGGTGACCGTGGTCGGGATGACGCTCCCGGCCAGCAGCAGCGAGGCGAGACGCGGGAACTTGCCGAGGGCCAGCAGCACGCCGCCCCCGATCTTCACGCCCGCGTCGATCCGGACGAGCTGCTCGGGCTCGGTCGGCACCTGGGACGGGAGCTTGTCCCCGACGGCGTCCTGGGCCTGCGCCACCTTGGGCGCGATCATCCCGACGCGCGGCTCCGGGTTGAGCAGGGTGTCGATCCCGCCCTTGATGAACACCGCGGCCAGCATGGGCCGGGCGAGGCGACGGACCAGCATGGGCAAGACCTCCGACGGCAGGGATGGGTGGCCGGGGCGATACCCGGCGCCGGGTCGGGGCACACCTCACCACGCCCGGCCGCCACCGTCGTGCGGACCCCTGTCGACGGTCCGGTCCGCCCGGCGTCGTGCCCCGGACACACGACGAGGGGCACCCCCGACCGCTCCCCAGCCGCGGAGGTGCCCCTCTAGCTCGTGTCGCCTACCCCGTGTCGCCTCCCTGATGTCGCCGGTCCGATGTCACGTGTCTCGTGTCGCCGCTGCGTCGCGGCCGTTCCGGACTCCCCCGACGGGACCGGACCGGTGACTAGCGACGCAGGACGTGGCGCCCGCTGTCGGGCTCGACCCGGGGGCGACGACGCCGCTCGGCGCGACGACGCATCTCGTCCTCGGCCGACGCGGCGTGGTGCCGGTCGTCGTCGTGACGGATCTCGTCCTCGTAGCGCGGCGGCGGGGGCGGCGCCGTCTCCACCGGGGCGAGCCCCCGGCGTGACCGGCCCTGCGCCGGGAAGGGTCCCGACCCCGGGTGGGGCTCCGGGATGCTCGGCTCGGCGGGGCGACGCCGCTCCTCGAGCCGGTCGTACCGGTCGTCGTGACGCCCGCGACCCCGCTCGTCGGCCGACGTCCGGACCTCGTGCGCGATCGACCGGAAGATCGGCGTCGCCTCGAGCTCCGAGAGCGCCGGCAGGGCGGTCAGCGCCGGACGGGCGCCCTCCGCCCGGGCGCGCCGGGCCCGCTCGTAGCGCTCCTGCTCGTACCGTTCGTGCGCGAGCCGCTCGTGCGCCAGCCGCTCCGAGTCGGCCGGCTGCCTCGGGGCGCCGACACGCTCGAGCCGCGCGGGCTCGTCATACGTCCACTGCCCGTACGAGTCGAGACGCCATCCGCCGCGCACCGACTCCTCTCGCCACACCCACATGTCTTCCACCTCCGCCGTTGCACCACACGGTTGTGCTGACGCTGGGGCGAACGGCCCCGTTCGCTCGCGTCAACAGGCCCAACGGCAGCTGTGTGGCGCACCTTGTGGGCGACGCGCCGAGTCAATCGCGACACGCCCGAACACCCCCTGACCGTGTGTCACTCCACTGGTGCAGGAGGGAGGGGCGTTCTCGGCAGATGCCCGATCTCACCGTCCGTCACATCGACCCGCTCGACAGGGGCACCCGGGTGAGTCGTCCGGATCCGCGACGCGCGTACGGCCGGTCGCCCACCGGATCGAGTGGATGCGCACGGTGGTGGCACACCCCGTCGAGCGATCGGCGGCGGCCACCCGGGCGCCGCGCCCTCTACGGTGCCGGGGTGCAGACGCCGACCGCGCGACGGCCCGGGCCGGTGGTCGTCGGGACGCGGGCGATCCGCCTGCTGGCCGTCGTCGCGGTGGCGGCCGGGACGGCCGCGCTGCTCGCCCGCCTCGCGCTCGTCGTCGTGCCGGTCGCGGTGGCGATCGTGCTGGCCGGCCTGCTCACGCCCCCGGTGCGCCTGCTCGTCCGTCACCGGGTGCCCCGCCCGCTCGCGGCCGGTCTGGTGCTCGTGGCCGCGCTCGCGGGACTCGCCGGGCTCGCGACGGTGCTCGCCGGGGCCGTCGGCGACTCCCTGCCCGCCCTCGTCGCCGAGCTGAGCCGGGGCCTGGCCGCCGTCGTGGACGCCGCGTCGGGCGTCGACACCGCGACGGGCGGTCTCCCGGCCCGCGCCGTCACGACCACGCTGGTCACACTCGCCCGGGACGGACTCGCGGTGCTCGCCGGAGACCCGCAGGCGGTCACCGCCGCCCTCGGCGCCGGCCTCGTCCCCACCCTGCTCGGGCTCGTGGTGACGGTCGCGGTCGTCGTCTTCGCGGCGCTGCTGACCGTCTTCGTGCTCGCGGTCCTGCTGAACGAGGGGCCCCGGGTCTGGTGGTTCCTGCTGCGCGCCGTGCCGGCGGAGCGTCGTCCGGCCGTCGCCGAGCGGGGCGCGCGGGCGTTCGCCGCGCTCGTGGCCCACCTGCGGGGCGTCCTGGTGGTGGCGTTCCTCGGCGCGGTCGGCAGCGGCGTCGTGCTCGGGGCGCTGGGCAGCCCGCTCGCCGGACCGGTGGCGGCGACGGTGCTGCTGGGCGGGTTCGTGCCGGTGGTCGGGCCGCTGGTGGCGGGCGCGGCGACGGTGCTGGTCGCTCTCGCGACGGCGGGTCCGGTCGGGGCCGGGGTCACGGCCGCCGTCGGGATCGGGCTCTCGCTCCTGGGGCACCGGGTGGTCGTGCCCCGCGTGCTCGGCGGTCGTGCCCCGGCGGGGGCGCGACCGAACCCCGTGGCCGTCGTCCTCGCCGTGGCGGCCGGGATCGTCCTGGCCGGGGCGATCGGGGCGCTGCTCGCCGTGCCCGCGCTCGTGGTGCTCACCGCACTGCGCGTCGGGCCCCCGGACGACGCCGGGTAGTCCCCGCCGCGCCGTAGTCCCTCCCCACTGCGCCGCCGACCGCGAGCGGCGACGATGCCCGGGTGCGATGCGTGGTCACCGGTGCGACCGGCTACATCGGCGGGCGACTCGCCCCGCGGCTCGTGGCCGAGGGCCACACGGTGCGGTGCGTGGTGCGCACCCCCGCGAAGATGAAGGACATCCCGTGGGCGCAGCAGGACGGGGTCGAGACCGTCCGGGGCGACGTGCTCGACCCGGACGCGATGCGGGACGCCTGCGAGGGCGCCGACGTCCTCTACTACCTCGTCCACTCGCTGTCCGAGTCCGGGTTCGCCGAGGTCGACCGGCACGCCGCGCTCATCACCGCCGAGGCCGCCCGGAAGGCCGGGGTGGGCCGCGTCGTCTACCTGGGCGGCATCCACCCGGAGGGCGTCGAGCTCTCCGAGCACCTCTCGTCGCGGACCGAGGTCGGCGAGATCTTCCTGCGCTCCGGGGTCCCGACGGCCGTGCTGCAGGCCGCCGTGATCCTCGGCTCGGGCTCGGCGAGCTTCGAGATGCTGCGCTACCTCACCGAGCGGTTGCCGGTGATGCTGACGCCGTCGTGGGTGCACCACCGCGTCCAGCCGATCGCCATCCGCGACGTGCTGCACTACCTGACCCAGGTGGTCCATCTCCCGGCCGACGTGAACCGGACCTTCGACATCGGCGGGCCCGACGTCCTGACCTACCTGCAGATGATGGAGGGGTTCGCCCAGGTCGAGGGGCTGCCGCGGCGCACGATGCTGCCCGTCCCGGTGCTGACGCCGCGCCTGTCGTCGCACTGGGTCAACCTCGTGACGCCGGTCCCGCGGTCGACGGCGGTCCCGCTGATCGACTCGCTGGTCCACGAGGTGGTGGCCGCCGAGTCGGACATCGACTCCTACGTCGACCCGCCCGCCGCGGGCCTGACCGGCTTCCGTACCGCGGTCGACCTGGCGCTCACCCGGATCCGCGAGGGTCAGGTGGAGACCCGGTGGTCGGGGGCCAACGCGCGCTACGCCCCGTCGGAGCCGATGCCGTCCGACCTGCTGCCCTCCGACCCGGACTGGGCGGGCGGCACCGTCTACACCGACGTGCGGGAGCGCGGGTGCGCGGCGCCCGCCGAGTCGCTGTGGCACGTCGTCGTCGGGATCGGCGGGGAGCGCGGCTGGTACTCGTTCCCGCTCGGCTGGCGGGTCCGCGGGATCCTGGACCGCCTGGTCGGCGGGGTGGGTCTGCGCCGCGGCCGGCGCGACGCGAACGCCCTGCAGGTCGGCGACGCGCTCGACTGGTGGCGCGTGGAGGAGCAGGTCGAGGGCACCGCCGCCGCGCCCGACTCGGTCCCGGACCTCGAGGAGGGTGAGTACCTGCTGCGCCTGCGCGCGGAGATGAAGGCGCCCGGGCTCGCGTGGCTGGAGCTGCGGGTCGCCCCGCGCGGGAACGGCTCGCTCTACCGGCAGCGGGCCGTCTTCCTACCGCGCGGGCTCGCCGGGCATGCCTACTGGTGGGCGATCGCCCCGTTCCACGTCCTGGTGTTCGGGGACATGGAGCGGCGGATCGTCGCGGCGGCCGAACTCGAGGAGGGGAGCGGCCCGCTGGCCGTTCCCGACGACGGGCGCGGCCCGGTGGCCGCATGGCGCCGGCACCGTCGGGACCGGGCCGTGCGGGATGCGGCGAAGGCGAGGCCTGCGGCCATGTGAACGCTCTTGGTCGTCCCAGCGACCAAAAGCGTTCACATGCGCTATGCGCTCGCGTCCAGCCGGTGGACGATCGGCCGGGGCAGCTCGATGGTCGCCGCGGCGCAGTTCTCCTCGAGGTGCTCGAGCGACGACGTGCCGGGGATCGGCACCATCACCGAGCTGCGCTGCAGGAGCCACGCGAGGGCGACCTGCGCCGGCGTGACGCCGAGCTCGACGGCCGCGTCGTGGGCGGCGTTGCCCTCCTGGGCGAGGTTGCCGGCGTCGGCGGGCGCCCACGGGATGAACGCGATGCCGTGCTCGGTGCAGTGCCGCAGCTCGGCGTCCGACGACCGGTCGACGAGGTTGTAGCGGTTCTGCACCGAGGCGACGTCGACGATGTGGCTCGCGGCCTCGATCTGCTCGACGGAGACCTGGGACAGGCCGACGTGGCGCACCTTGCCCTCACGCTGCAGGTCGGCGAGCAGACCGAACTGCTCGTCGGCCGCGACGTGCGGGTCGACACGGTGCAGCTGGAACAGGTCGATGGTCTCCACGCCGAGGCGGCGCAGGCTCATCTCGCACTCCTGGCGCAGGTACTCGGGGCGCCCGCAGGGGATCCAGCGGTTCGGTCCGGTGCGCAGCAGGCCGGCCTTCGTCGCGACCGTGACCCCCCGGTACGGGTAGAGGGCCTCGCGGACGAGCTCCTCGCTCACGTAGGGGCCGTACGAGTCCGCGGTGTCCACGAAGTCGACGCCGAGGTCCGTCGCGCGGCGCAGGACCGCCACCGCGTTCTCCGCGTCCTTCGGTGGCCCCCAGATGCCCTCCCCGGTCAACCGCATCGCGCCGTAGCCGAGCCGGCGGACCGGCAACTCGCCCCCGAGCTCGAACGTTCCTGCGGCAGCCGCCGCAGACTCCGTCGTCGTCACGTGGCATCTCCTTCCCCGCTTACGCGAAGCCTCCACCCTGGCATTTCCGGTAGGTCTGGGCCCTGCCCAGTGGCCGAGGTCCCACGGCAGGTCTCGTGACAAGATTCACCCCGCCGCTGCCACTGAAGTGACACCTCACCGTGTCAGTTCCCGCAGGTCACAGGCGTGCCGGCGTCGCCTCCTCGGCGAACAGATCGGACACCCGGTCCGCCGTCGCCCGGGCGCGGGCAGTGGTGGCCAGGACGCCGATCACCCCGATGAGCAGCGTCGCCGCCGCGACCACCCACCACGCCGTCGAGATGCCGGTCTCGATGACGGCCGCGCCGGCGACGATCGTGCCGCTCACGGCCACCCCGAGGGACTGGCCGATCTGGCGGCTCGTCGAGGCGACCGCGGCGGCCACCCCGGCCTGGCTGCGGGGCATGCCGCTGACCGCGGTGTTGGTGATCGGCGGGTTCACCAGGCCGAAGCCGACCCCGTAGACGCCGTAGGCGACCAGCAGCACCCACAACGGCGTCGTGGGACCGCTCAGCGCGATGACGACCGCGACCGCCGTCGTCGTGACCCCCGCGACGACGAGCGACGGGCGCGGCCCCCGGGAGGCGACCAGTCGGCCGGACAGCGGCGCGCAGATCGTCGCGGTGACCGCCGCGGGCAGCAGCGCCAGCCCGGCGTGCAGAGCGGAGAGGCCGCGGACGTCCTGCAGGTAGAGCGTCGAGAGGAAGAGGAACGAGCCGAACGCCGCGAAGGCGCAGACCGCCACGACCGTCGCCGACGAGAACGGCACGCTGGAGAAGAACCGCAGCTCGATCAGCGGCTCGCGCCGGCGGCGCTCCCACACCAGCAGCGCGACCAGCGAGACGAGGGCCAGCCCGCCGAGCCCGACGATGAGCGGCGAGCCCCAGCCGAGTCGGGTCCCCTCGATCACGCCGGTCACCACCGAGGCGAGCAGGACGACGACGAGCACCTGACCGACCGGGTCGGGACGGCGGGCGTGCGGCGCCCGGGACTCCGGGACGTACCGCGCGGTCGCCGCGATGGCGACCAGGACCACCGGGACGTTCACCCAGAAGATCGCGCGCCAGCCCACGGTCTCGGTGAGCACGCCGCCGAGGACCGGTCCGAGCCCGAGCGAGATGCCGACCACCGAGCCCCAGATGCCGATCGCGCGCGCCCGCTCCCGGGGGTCGGTGAAGACGTTGGTGACGATCGACATCGCGACCGGGTTGAGCATCGTCCCGCCGAGACCCTGGACCGCCCGCGCGCCGATGAGCCAACCGATCGAGGGCGCCAGGCTGCACAGCAACGAGCCCAGACCGAACAGCGCGAGCCCGACCTGGAAGGTCCGATTGCGGCCGACCCGGTCACCCGTCGCGCCGGCCAGCATGAGGAAGCAGGCGAGCACCAGGGTGTAGGCGTCGACGGTCCACTGCAGGCTGGTGATCGACGCCCCGAGGTCGGTCCGGATCACCGGCAGCGCGACGTTGACGATGGTGTTGTCCATCGAGACGACGAGCAGGCTCGTGCAACAGATCAGGAGCACGAGGATCCGGCGGCGCAGGGTCGACGTGTCCTGCCGGTCCAGGTCGTTGCGCACGCTCACGAGCGTAGGCCGCCAGGCACGGCCGCTGGGTGTGAGACGGAGCGAACCCGGACGCTGCGTGACCAACCGGACGTCCGGCGTGACGATGGTGCTTGCACGGCCTAAATTCCTCCGGCATGGCGGCTCCCGGACTGTTCGAGCAGGCACGCGGGCTGACCCGCGAGCAGCGCAACGCCTTCCTGGCCGCGTGGCTCGGCTGGGCGATGGACGCGTTCGACTACTTCCTCGTCGTCTTCGTGGTCTCCGACATCGCCAAGGAGTTCGGGGAGTCCACGACGACGGTGGCGTTCCTGGCCACGGCCACGCTCATCGCGCGGCCGATCGGTGCGCTCGGGTTCGGGATCTGGGCCGACAAGAAGGGCCGCCGCATCCCGCTGATGGTCGACGTCCTCTTCTACTCGGCGATGGAGGTGCTCTCCGGCTTCGCGCCGACGTTCACGGTCCTGATCGTCCTGCGCTTCCTGTTCGGCCTCGGCATGGGCGGCGAGTGGGGCCTGGGCGCCTCGCTGGCCCTGGAGAAGATCCCGCCGGAGAAGCGGGGCTTCTGGTCCGGGCTGCTGCAGCAGGGCTACCCGGTGGGCTACCTGCTCGCGACGCTCGCCAACTTCGCGGTCACCCCGTACCTCGGCTGGCGCTGGCTGTTCGTGCTCGGCGCGATCCCCGCGCTCATCGCGTTCCTCATCCGCACCCGGGTCGGCGAGTCCGAGGCGTGGGAGCGGACCCAGGAACGGGTCCAGCTCACGCAGGTCGGTCCGGGCCAGGTCTTCCTGCAGCCGAAGGTGCTCCGGCGGTTCCTCTACCTGATCGTGCTCATGACGCTGTTCAACTTCATGAGCCACGGGACCCAGGACTACGTGCCGACGTTCCTCAAGCAGGACTTCCACGCCGGCACGGGCACCGTCACGCTGATCGCGATCATCTACAACGTCGGCGCCATCCTCGGTGGGGCCTACTTCGGAGCGCTCTCGGAACGGGTCGGCCGCCGGCGGACGGCCGCGTTCTGCGCGATCCTCGGCATCCCGGTGGCATTCCTGTTCGCCTACTCGACGGTGCTGGGGCTGGTCACGCTCGGCGCGTTCCTGCTGCAGATCGTGGTGCAGGGCGGCTGGGGCGTCGTGCCCGCGCACCTCACCGAGCTCTCCCCCGACGAGGTCCGCGGCTTCTACCCCGGCGTGACCTACCAGCTCGGCAACGCGTTCGCGGCGTTCGTGCTGCCGATCCAGACCTCGCTCGCGGACAGCCACGGCGGCTCGTTCGCGCTCGCGGCCGTGATCGTCCCGGTCCTGATCCTCACCGCGGTCGTGCTCCTGATCGGCCCGGAGGCCAAGGGCAAGGTGTTCGGGGCGCGCGAGGAGCAGACCGTCCGGTAGGACTCCGGTGGTGACCGCTTCTCCCGGAACCGACACCGTCGTCGTCGTCACCACCACCGACTCCGACGCCGAGGCCGAGCGCCTCGCCCGCGGCCTGGTCGACGCACACCTGGCCGCGTGCGTCCAGATCGTCGGCCCGGTCCGCAGCGCCTTCCGGTGGGAGGGCGCGGTGTCGGTCGAGACCGAGTGGCAGCTGGTGGCGAAGACGGCCGCCGACCGGGTCGACGACCTCACCGCCTGGATCGCCGCCGAGCACTCCTACGACGTGCCCGAGGTGATCGCGCTGCCCGTCGTGGGCGGCCATGCGCCGTACCTGGGGTGGGTGATCGAGGAGACGCAGCGCGAGGGGGCCCCGGACGCTTAGCCTGGACAACGATGTCCGTATCGACGAGTGCCGTCGCCACCGGCCTGCAGCGCGGGGACCCGGGGTTCCGGCGGATCTCGGTCGGGCTCTTCTTCGCCGGGTTCACGACGTTCGCGCTGCTCTACGCGACCCAGCCGCTGCTGCCGACCCTCGTCGACGTGTTCGGAGTGTCGCCGGGCGCGGCGTCGCTGTCGGTCTCGGTGACGACCGGCGGCCTCGCGATCGCGATCATCCCGGCGTCGGCGGTGTCCGAGCGGTGGGGCCGGCGGCCGGTGATGCTGTGGTCGCTGCTGGGCGCGGTGGTGTTCGGGCTGGCTGCGGCCGTGGCGCCGTCGTTCGGGCTGCTGCTGGTGCTGCGGGCACTCGAGGGGGTCGCGCTCGCCGGGCTGCCCGCCGTCGGCATGGCCTACCTCGCGGACGAGATCGACGCGGGCCACCTCGGCGGGGCGATGGGGCTCTACATCGCGGGCAACTCGGTCGGCGGGTTCGGCGGGCGGATCGTGGTCAGCGCGATCGGGGACCTGTCCGGCTCCTGGCGGGCCGCCCTCGGCGGGATCGCCGTGGTCTCGGGGCTCTGCCTGGTCGTGTTCTGGCTGGTGCTGCCGGCGTCCCGGCGGTTCACCCCGAGCCCGGTGGCGGTGCGGGAGCTGGCCGGCGAGGTGGTGAGCCACCTGCGCGACCCGGTGCTGCGGCGGCTGTTCGCGATCGGCCTGCTGCTGATGGGCACGTTCGTGTGCGCCTACAACTTCGTGGCGTTCCGGCTGCTCGGCCCGCCGTTCTCGCTGCCGGACCTGATCGTCGGGTTCGTCTTCGTGCTCTACGCCGCCGGGACCGTCACCTCGACCGCCGCGGGCCGGCTCTCGGCACGGTGGGGGACCCGCACGACGGTGCTGGTCGCGGCCGGGGTGGCCGCGCTCGGAGCGGTCGCCATGCTCGCGCCGGTGCTGGCGCTGGTGATCGGCGGGCTCGCGCTGCTGACGGTGGGGTTCTTCGCCGGGCATGCGGTGGCGTCGGCGGCGGTCGGGCGGCGGGCGACGCACGGGCGCGCGGTGGCGTCGGGGATGTACCTGTTCAGCTACTACGTGGGCTCGTCGGTCGGCGGCACGCTCGGCGGGGTGGTGTTCGGGGCGGCGGGCTGGTCGGCGACGGTGGGCTTCCTCGTCGCGCTGCTCGCGCTGGCCGCCGTCGTCGTGGCGGGGCTGCGCGGAGCCGCTGCGCGAGGGGAGCCCGCCGTTTCCGAGCGAAGGGCACCTTCGCTCGAATAGAGCGGCGAGGGGCGCCCTTCGCCGGAACCTCTCGAGCGCCCGATGCGGCAGACTCCACGGCATGGACGGCGCGTCGACCCTCACGGACGACGACCTCACGGCTGCCCGCGCCGGGGACGACGCGGCGTTCGAACGGCTCGTCGCACCGCTGCGCCGGGAACTGCACGCGCACTGCTACCGGATGCTCGGCTCCACCCACGACGCTGACGACGCGCTGCAGGACGCCCTGCTGCGGGCCTGGCGCGGGATCGCCCGGTTCGAGGGGCGCAGCACGGTGCGGTCGTGGCTCTACACCGTCGCGACCCGGACCTGCCTGGACCTCGTCGAGGCTCGGCGCAGGCGGGCACTGCCGATGGACCTCGGGCCGTCGTCGTCGGAGCCGGTGCTCGACGACGCCCCCGCCGGCGAGATGGCCTGGCTGACCCCCTACCCGGACACCGCGCTCGCCGTCGAACAGCGCGAGTCGGTCGAGCTCGCGTTCGTCGCCGCACTCCAGCACCTGCCCGGCAACCAGCGCGCGGCGCTGCTGCTCTTCGAGGTGCTCAGCTACTCGGCGGCCGAGATCGCCGCGATGATGGAGACCTCGACGGCCTCGGTGAACTCCGCGCTCCAGCGGGCCCGGCGCATCGTCGCCGAGCGCGTCCCCCCGGTGTCCCAGCAGCGCACGCTGGCGGACCTCGACGACGCCCGGCTGCGTGCCGTCGTCGACGGGTACGCGCGGGCGCTCGAGCGACGCGACGCCGAGGGGCTGGTCTCGCTGCTCACCGACGACGTCACGTGGTCCATGCCCCCGCTGCCGAGCTGGTACTCCGGGCGCGAGGCGGTCATGGCGTTCGCCCGCGCGGTGCCGCTCGGGGACTGCGGCGAGTGGCGGACCGTGACCACCCGGGCCAACGGACAACCCGCCGTCGCGCTCTACCTCGACGGACCCGCGACCCACCGGGACCACGACGACGGCGGCCGCTTCCGCGCCTGGTCGTTGACGGTGCTGACCCTGCGGGACGGCGCCATCTCGGAACTCACGTCGTTCATCGGACCCGAGGTCTTCCGCGCGCACGGACTGCCATCGGCGCTCGCGGAGTGACCACCCGTCCTCCCGACGCGGGCTCGACGTCGGAGATCCCAGACTGGACGGCACCGAGGAGAGGGGCGTCGATGGGATCCGACGACGAGGCCGCGCGACCCCGCGTCGGCACCAACCTGGCCAGCATGCTGACGCTGTCCGAGGTGGGGATCGACTTCGACCGGGCCAACGCCGCCCGGATCTACGACTACTTCCTCGGCGGAGCCCACAACTTCGCCAGCGACCGCGCCCAGGCCGCCCGGATCGTGGCCGCGAACCCCGACATGCCGCGCGTCTGCCGGGTCAACCGCGACTACCTGGGACGGGTCGTCCGCTGGTGTGTCGAGGCGGGCATCGACCAGTTCCTCGATCTCGGCTCCGGGGTGCCCACCGTCGGGAACGTCCACGAGATCGCGCTGCGCCTCGCCCCGGGCGCCCGGATCGCCTACGTCGACTTCGAACCGGTGGCCGTCCAGCACGCCCGGGAGATCACCGAGGGGCTCGACGGCGTCTCGGTCACGCAGGCCGACCTCCGCCAGCCCGAGGAGGTCCTGCGCGCGCCGACCGTCGCGGGCCTGCTCGACTTCACCCGGCCCGTCGCGGTCCTGGCCATCGCCGTCCTGCACTTCATCGACGACGACGTCCCGGCGATCTTCGGCCGGTACCGCGAGGCGCTGAGCCCCGGTAGCGTCCTGGCGATCAACCACGGCAGCTCCGACCAGGACGACCCCGTGCTCGCCGAGGCGGTCCGCAACATCGAGCGCGGCTACCGCGGCAGCGCGACCCCGGTCGTCCTGCGCGACCGCCGCCAGATCCGCGACCTGCTCACCGGCTTCGAGCTCGTGCCGCCCGGCCTCGTCGACCCGGTGCACTGGCCCGCGGCCGACCCCGAGGTCGAGCCGATCGGCGCCTACGCCGGCATCGGGCGCCTGCCCTGAGCCCCGACGTCAGCTGGACGCCCCCGGACGGTGGGCTGTTCTCGCTGCGGGTCGGGGCGATCCTCGTCCGCCACGGGCGCGTCCTGCTCACCCGGACCGACGGCGAGGAGCACTGGTTCCTGCCGGGGGGTCGCGTGAAGCTGGGCGAGCCCGCGGTCGTGGCGCTGCGCCGGGAGATGCACGAGGAGCTCGGCATCACGGTGGAGGACGTCCGGATCCGGATCGTCGCGGAGAACTTCTTCGCCCGGCCCGACGGATCGGTCGTCCACGAGCTCGGGCTCTACGGCGAGTGCGCGGCGGACGGGCTTCCCGACGACGGCGAGTTCGTCGGACCGGAGGGCCCGGGCTCGGTCTTCCGGTGGGCGTCCGCCGGGGAGCTGGCCGGGCTCGACGTGCGGCCGCGGCCGGTCGCCGACCTGCTCCTCGCGTTGCCCGACCACCCGGTACACCTGCAGTTGGGTCGCTGATCCCGGTCGGTTCAGGCACCCGGCCGTTGGTAGGTGCCGCGAGCATTCCCCGCCACGCGCAGGACGCCCGGCAGATCCACGGCGTCGATCAGCTGAGTGGTCTGCACCGAGTCGAATGCACCGGTGCTGTTGACGGCGAGGGCCAGCGCGGCCGCGGTACCCGTGTCAGGGACGGAGAAGAGAACGAATCCGTCCTTCTCTCCCATCATGAAGTACAGGGAGTCCAACTTGCCCCCCACCCCTTCGACCGCCGCGGACACGGCCGACGTGCGGTCCTCGGGTTTCGCCATCATCTTCGCCCACGTCTCGGGGCTGTACGAGAAGAACATCGCGAATTTCTGCATGAATCCTCCAGGGTCTCGGTTCGCCGAGTGTGGCCACGGCTCGCACACCAGTCAGTAGGTGAACGGCGGCGGTAGATGCCGGCCGACTCGACTCTCCGGCCCAGCGATCCGTCACGAATTCCCCCGCGACGGGGAATCAGCTCGTCCGGTCATTCGGCTCACGAGCCCGGGCTCGCCGTCCGGCTCGTTCCGGCTGGTCACCGGGCGGGTCCCGGTGGGACAGTCGCCCCGTGTCCCGTTGCACGCAGTCCTGGTGGTGGTCGCCTTCCCGGCGACCGTGACTGCTGCCCGCATCCGGCCGCCTCACGGCGGCCGGCGCGACGACTCCTGACGCGCACGCGTGAGGTGGCCTCTCCCGAGAGGAACCCCTCATGACGAACGTCCCGTCGTCCGATCCCTCGCTCGAGGCCCGCATCGCCGCGGACCCGCACCGGTTCCGTGTGCTGACCGGTGACCGCCCGACCGGAGCCCTGCACCTCGGGCACTACTTCGGCACCCTCGCCAACCGGGTCCGGCTGCAGGACCACGGCGTCCAGACCTACCTCGTCGTCGCCGACTACCAGGTCATCACCGACCGCGACCTCGCCGGCGACCTGCCCGGCAACGTCCACGAGATGCTGCTCGACCAACTGGCCGCCGGGATCGACCCGGAGCGGGCGACGATCTTCACCCACAGTGCGGTCCCGGCCCTCAACCAGCTGCTGCTCCCGCTGCTGTCGCTGATCTCGGTCGCCGAGCTGCAGCGCAATCCCACGGTGAAGGCCGAGGCCGCGGCGAGCGGCACCCGGGCGATGAGCGGGCTGCTGCTGACCTATCCGGTGCACCAGGCCGCCGACATCCTGTTCTGCTCGGCCCATGTGGTGCCGGTCGGCCGCGACCAGCTCGCGCACCTCGAGGTCGCCCGAACCCTCGCCCGACGGTTCAACGACCGCTACGGCCGCGTCTTCACGGTCCCCGACCCCCTCGTCGGGGACGCCCCGGTCCTGCTCGGGATCGACGGCACGAAGATGAGCAAGAGCCGCGGGAACGCCATCGAGCTGCGGGCCACCGCGGACCGGACGGCTGCCCTCATCCGTCGGGCGAGGACGGACGGCGTCCGACGCGTCACCTACGAGCCCGCGACCCGCCCCGAGGTCGCCAACCTGCTCGAGCTGGCCGGGCTCTGCCTCGGCGAGGAGCCCGAGGACCTGGCGGACCGCATCGGGGACCGGGGCGCGGCCGGGCTCAAGGCGCTGGTCACCGATGCGGTCAACGACCACTTCGCCCCCTTGCGACGACGTCGGGCCGAGCTGGCGGCCGACGCCGCCGCCGGCGGGCTGGACGAGATCCTCGCCCGCGGGAACGACCACGCCACCCTGATCGCCGAGGCGAAGCTCGACGAGGTCCGCGCCGCCATGAACATGAGCTACCGCCGGTCGGCCCCGGCTCAGAAGGCGGAGTGCTCCACCTCGGAGAGCGCGAAGAAGTCGCGGATCAGGCCGACCGCACGGTCCGCGTCGAACGCCGTGCACGTGAAGACCACGACGGCGAGGAAGCGGCGCTCGGACCACACGTAGAGCGAGATGCCGGAGTCGATCAGCGGGACGAACGCGTCGTAGCCCTCGTTGTCCGCGCGTCCCGCGCCGCCGGGGGCGTGGACGGTGGCCTCGCCGTAGGTCCGCAGCTCGAGGACCGCGGGCAGGTCTCGCAGGAAGTCCCGCACCACCGACTCGTCGACGTCCCGGGTGTAGAAGCCCTCCACCAGCAGCCGTTGGCGGGTGATGTCCGGGGCGAGGTCGCGCACGCCGGCACGGTAGCCGCGCAGGTCGGGTCAGAGCACCCGGTTCGGGTGGGCGGCGAGCGCCGCGCCCACGGCGCGTTCGACGAGCACGGGGAGGAACTCGGTGATCGTGGCGTCCCGGAAGCGCTCGGCGGTCCGCGCGACCAGCCGGCGGATGACCGCCGCGCGGGCGGGGTCGTCGTCGGCACCGTGGCGGTCCAGCAACCGGGCGTTCACCGCGGCGAGGGCCGCGGCCGGCAGCGGGGTCAGCCGGCCGGGCCCGACGGTGGCGAACGGCTCGTGCCCGTCGCTGACCGCCCGGTGGAGCCAGTCGGCGGTCGTCCACGCCTGTTCGACCACCTCCGGCGGATATCCCATGCTCACCCGCCGGGACTCGAACTGGTCCTGGTCGATGAGCGCGACCCGACGGTCGCGGTAGCGGACCACGTCGAGGTCGAGGTCGACCGCCCACAGCCCGCCGGTCGCGGTGGTCAGTACCGGCGTGGTGACGTCGCAGTAGAGCGCGAACTCGCCGTCGAGGGCCCAGCGGGCGATCCATGAGCCCGTCCGGGGCACCAGCAGGAGCTGATCGCGGCGGGGTCGTTGCGGCGGCCCGCTGCGGCGGGTCATCACGTGCCCGGCCGGCCACCGGTACCAGCGCCCGAAACGGTCGGTGTCCAGCGTCAGCAGCGGGATGGTCTTGCTGGTCGTGCCGTCCCACTTGTCCAACCGCAGCTCACAGCGCCCCGGTTCCCGGCTGTCGGGTTCGCGGGTGACGGGCTCGGCCACGACGTGCCCTCACCGCTGCGGCGGCAGGGCCGGCATGACGGGCCTGGTCATCCACGCCAGTCCGGCGACGGCGGCGATCACGGGCGCCTCGACGGCACCCATCAGCGCCAGGACGCCGAGCCCGCCGTAGGCCACCACCTCGTGGGGCGACACCGACCAGATCCCGTCCGTGGACGCGCGCACGAAGCCCTCCGCCCGCAGCCCGACCGCGCGTCGGAGCCCGGACAGCTCGGCCTCCACCCGGTCCGGAACCAGCCACGCCCAGGTTCCCGAGCCGCCGCCGACCGGGCGGTGATCGGTCCCGGCGCGACCGCCCGGAGCGTCGTCGTCGGGTGCCCCGCCACCGGGTCCCACCAGCACCGGCGAGGTGACCGTCTCCACGACCCGTAGCTGCCTGGTTCGCCGCTGCCTGTCCGTCATGGTCCGCTCCTCGCCGCCCTGAGCCCCAACGGCCGGGGCGCGGGCCGCGCATTCGCCCGACTCGACCGTCCGGATGGCCACGGAACGATACCGCCGTCCGCCGGACGAAGGCACCCTCCGACAGGACGGCAGCCCGTCCGACATGGTGTCAGAGCTGCTTGGCGAGGAACTGCTCGCTGTGACGGTCCGGATACCGGTCGAGCTCGCTCTGGAGGATCCCGCACCCGACTGTCGCGGCCGTGACACAACGACAGTCACGACGGGCGCAGACCCGGGGGCCGTCGCGGAGCACTCTTCATCCCATCGACGCCGACCACGACGTCGCCCCAGATGAAGGAGCCCGCCATGTCCGTCCCCACCGTTCCCTCGGTTCCCTCCTCCACCCCCGCTCCCGCCGGGCTCACGGCGCCGTTCGACGGCCGGCAGATCGATCCCCGGACCCAGGTGCCGGGCCCCCGACGGCGACGGACCGGGGTGGTGCTGACGGTCGTGCTGTCGGTGGCCACCCTGATCGCCGCGGTCGTCGTCGCCGCCCTCGCCTTCCTCGGGGGGACGACGAGCGTGCCGGCCGCGAGCGTCGGCGAGCAGCTCAGCCGGCAGTTCGGCGCCCCGGTCAGCTGCACCGAGGACCTGCCCGCGAAGGTCGGCGCCACCACGATGTGCACCGGCACCGACGACCAGGGCGTCCACCACGTGCTCGTCACGGCCACCTCGGTCGACGGGTCGCAGGTGGGCTTCACCGGCACCGTCCAGGACTGAGCTCCGGCACCGCGGGAGAGACGTCATGCGTCCCGGCCGGATGTTCTGGGCCGTCCTCGTCAACGGACTCTGGGCCGTGCTCATCGCGGGCTCGGCCGGCGCGGCGATCACCGCGTCCGGCCGACCCGACGCCCCGATCCGGGTGGGCCTCTCCCTGGGATGGGTCCTGATCGGGCTCGCCCTGCTGGCGGTCACCCTGCCGTTCCTCACCGGGGCCCTGCGGTGGCAGCGCACGGCGGCGACGTGGCTGGCGGACCCGTTCCCGACGGCGCCGGCGTCCTTCTTCTCCGTGGAGGAGGCGGCGGACGGATCGGCGTCGGTGTGGTGCGACGGCCGGCACATGGTCACCGCGGTCCCGCTCGACCGCCGTCGACTCGGGGACTGCGTGATCCGGGCAGACGGTCGCGACCTGCACGTCGATCGGGCACCCACGGGTGAGCTGGCGGTCCTCGACGGGGACGCCGTCGTCGGCGAGCTGCACCAGGTGGGACGGATCGCGCCCTACCTCGTGCTCATCGTCGGCGAGTCACGGCTCCTCTCCCCGCCGTCGATCGCGCGTACTCAGTGGGACTGCCTCGACCGCTCGGGGCAGGTCCGCACCGTGGACTTCTCGGAGGTCCCGGTGATCGCGGACAGTGGCGACCGTCGCTCGGTCCTGCGTACCGAGCTCCCAGGTGGTGACGACCCGCAGGCCTGGGCGTGCCTGCTCTGGATCGCCATGCGCTGTCGGTCGATCTCCATCGAGCGCGCCCGGTCCCGGACGTCGGACGGCTACATCCCCATGGTGGTGTCGTCGTCCTGACGTCGTGCGACGGTCATTGCTCGAAGGCCCACGTCACCATCAGCGGGAACTCCTGTCGCCAGAACCCGTCGCCGTGGGATCCGACCCGCTCGGTCATGACGACGTCGGCGCCTGCTCCGCGCAGCGCGTCGGCCCATCTCGTCGCGTTGTCGAGGAAGAACGGTTCCTGCGTCCCGGCGACGAGGTAGGCGCGGGGGAGCGGCCCGGGCATCGCGGCCGGCGGGCGGTAGCCCGCTCCGGGCGAGGCGCACAGGACCGTGCCGTAGACGTCGGGATGCCGGAGCCCGGCCGCGAGGGCGAACTCGCCGCCCGCCGACGCCCCGAACACCGCGGTGCGCGCCGCGGGCAGGGCCACGCCGAATCGCGACCTCACCCACCGGCGGACCTCATCGACGAAGAACGTCTCGTGTGCCGCGAACCGGTCCGGGTCGAAGCCGGGCGAGTACTCGTGGAGCCGCATCGTCTCGTCGGCCGTCCGGTGAACCCCGACGATCATCGTGGACGCCATGCCGGCTGCCTCGAGATCGCCGCCCCACGGCGAGATCTCCTGGCCGTCGGCCGCGAACACGACCGCCACTGGTGGCTCGGGAGGCACGTAGACCGTGACCTGGCGTCCGCCGTCGTAACCGAACGTCCCGGTCAGGAGCTCGCCCGAGATCCCCCCGCCCACCGGTCGATCATCCACCCTCGTATCCGATCGGCGAGAACCACGCCGAGCCTCGGTGGCAGCACTCGGGCGTTCCCCTCCCGGCCGGCTCAGCCCCGGGCGATGTCCGCGAACCGGCTGTAGTGCAGCTGGTGGGCCACGGTGATCGTCGCCGTGGGCCCGTTGCGGTGCTTGGCCAGGATGAGGTCAGCCTCGCCCGCGCGGGGATCGTCACGCTCGAAGGCGTCGGGGCGGCTGATGAGCATGACCATGTCGGCGTCCTGCTCCAGCGACCCCGACTCACGCAGGTCGGAGAGCATCGGCTTCTTGTCGGTGCGCTGCTCCGGACCACGGTTCAGCTGGCTGATCGCGACCAGCGGCACCTCGAGCTCCTTGGCCAGCAGCTTGAGCTGCCGGGAGAACTCCGAGACCTCCTGCTGGCGGCTCTCGACCTTCTTGCCCGAGGTCATCAGCTGCATGTAGTCGAGGATGATCAGCTTCAGGTCGTGGCGCTGCTTGAGCCGCCGCGCCTTCGCCCGGATCTCCATGATCGTCATGTTCGGCGAGTCGTCGATGAACAACGGCGCCTCGGAGATCTCGCTCATCCGCCGGGCCAGCCGGGTCCAGTCGTCGTCGGTCATCGAGCCGGAGCGCATGTCGGCCAGCCGGATCTTCGCCTCGGCCGACAGCAGGCGCATGACGATCTCGGTGCGCCCCATTTCCAGAGAAAAGAATGCCGAAGTCAATCCGTGTTTGATGCTCGCCGAGCGAGCGAAATCCATTCCCAGAGTCGATTTCCCGATTCCAGGTCTGGCGGCGACGATGACCATCTGCCCGGCGTGCAGACCGTTCGTCACCTCGTCCAGATCGGCGAATCCGGTCGGCACCCCGAACGAGACCCCGCCCCGCGACGCGATGGCGTCGATCTCGTCCATCGTCGGCTGCAGGATGTCCTCGAGGGCCACGTAGTCCTCGGTGACCCGCCGGTCGGTCACCTCGTAGACCGCGGCCTGCGCGCGGTCGACGATGTCGTCGGTGTCCGCGCCCTCGCCGCCGTGATACCCGAGCTGCACGATCCGCGTGCCCGCCTCGACGAGCCGGCGCAGGATCGCCCGGTCGGCCACGATCTCGGCGTAGTACGCGGCGTTCGCCGCCGTGGGCACCGCCGCGATGAGCGTGTGCAGGTACGGCGCCCCGCCGACGCGCAGCAGCTCGCCGCGGCGCTCGAGCTCCGCGGACACCGTCACCGGGTCCGCCGGCTCGCCGCGCCCGTAGAGATCGAGCACGCACTCGTAGACCGTCTGATGTGCGGGCCGGTAGAAGTCGTCCGGCTTGAGCATCTCGACGACGTCGGCGATCGCGTCCTTGCTCAGCAGGATGGCGCCGAGCACCGACTGTTCGGCGGTGATGTCCTGCGGCGGCTGCCGATCGAACTCCGGGCGCGAGCCCTCGGAACCGGATCCGGCGGAGCGGGGGCCGCCGTCACGGCCGCCTGCCCCCCGCTCGTCGAGCACCGCCACGGACTGCTCCTCCCCATCGCCGTGGACGCCCGGGCCGCCCCCGGCACGTCCGGCCTGCCCCCTTCTACCGCGAGGCACCGACACCGCCGCCGACCGCGCGAGCACGGCCCGGGACGAGGTGTCCGACGCACGCTAGGTCGGGGTCGTCCCGGCGGGCCAGGCGGTGCTGTTGATGTCCCTGTTGATGGCCTGGGGACGGATCCGGGAGCACAGGCTCCCCAGGTGGGCACACCTGGGGACAACCTGTTGGCAACCGCTCCTGATCAGGCGTCGTCGCAGGTCACACGACTGTGCATCCTGTGGACAACAAGTGGATCGGCATGTCGGCGAACACTGCCGCCCGGCGTGTCGCATCACGGCCACGACGCGCGGAGACGACCGGCCGCCGTCGGGCGCCGGACGGCCGGGTGACGACCGGGCGACCATCCGGCGCCCCGGGTGGGCGACGGCCCGTGCTGTCCACAGCCCGCCCACCCACGCACTCACCGATGCTCCATACGACCCCGGACACACCTCGGGCCCCGGACCGCGCGTGGCGGTCCGGGGCCCGAGGTGAGGACGGTGAGGCGCTCAGACGCCCTGGACGTCCAGCGGGAGCTCGACGGCGACGTCCGGGTGCAGCCGGACGGTCACCTGGTGGGCACCGGTGGTCTTGATGTGGCCCTTGGTGTCGACCAGGCGCTTGTCGAGGTTCGGCCCGCCCGAGGTCCGGACCGCGCCGACGATGTCGGCCGGCGACACGGAGCCGAAGAGCTTGCCGCCCTGGCCCGCGGACTTCGCGGTGACGGTCACGGTGCCGACGCCCTGGAGCTCGCCCGCGATCTCCTTGGCGTGGTCGAGGTCCCGGATCCGCTTGCCCTCCTGGGTGCGGCGGATCGTCTCGACCTGCTTCATCGCGCCGCGGGTGGCGACGATGGCCAGCCCGCGGGGCAGCAGGAAGTTGCGGCCGTAGCCGTCCTTGACGTCGACCAGGTCGCCGGGGCCACCGAGGTTGGCGACGTCGGCGGTGAGGATGAGCTTCATCGCGTGGGTCCCCTTCCTCAGCGCGCGGTCGACGTGTAGGGCAGCAGCGCCATCTCACGCGAGTTCTTCACGGCGACGGCGACGTCCCGCTGGTGCTGCGAGCAGTTGCCCGAGACCCGGCGGGCGCGGATCTTGCCGCGGTCCGAGATGTACTTGCGGAGGAGGTTGGTGTCCTTGTAGTCGATGATCTGGTTCTTGTCCTTGCAGAACGCGCAGACCTTCTTCTTGGGCTTGCGCACCGGCGGCTTCGCCATGGTGTTTCTATCTCCTAGCCGAAATTCTGGGGATGTCGAGAGAGATCAGAAGGGAGGCTCGTCGTCGTAACCGCCGCCGCCGGAACCGGATCCGGACGATCCCGCGACGGGCGCCGAGGCCCACGGGTCGTCGCCGCCGGACTGGCCGCCGCCGTAACCACCACCGCCGCCGCCTCCGTAGCCACCGCCGCCGCCCCCGTTCGGGGCGCCGCCGTAGCCACCACCACCGCCGCCGCCTCCGCGGCTGGCCTTGGTGACCGACGCGGTGGCGTAGCGCAGCGAAGGGCCGACCTCGTCGACCTCGAGCTCGATGACGGTCCGCTTCTCACCCTCGCGGGTCTCGAACGAGCGCTGCTTGAGCCGTCCCTGCACGATGACCCGCGCACCACGGGTCAGGGTCTCGGCGACGTTCTCCGCCGCCTGACGCCAGATGTTGCAGCGCAGGAACAGGGCCTCGCCGTCCTTCCACTCGCCGCTCTGGCGGTCGAAGGTGCGGGGGGTCGACGCGACGGTGAAGTTCGCGACGGCAGCACCGGACGGCGTGAACCGCAGCTCCGGGTCGGCGGTGAGGTTGCCGACCACGGTGATGACGGTGTCGCCGGCCATCAGGCAGCGCCGGCCTTGCCCCGCCGCGCGACGGCGGCCGGGTCACGACGCATGACCTTGGTGCGCAGCACCGACTCGTTCAGCGCGAGCTGGCGGTCCATCTCCTTGATGGTGGCCGGCTCGCAGTTGACGTCGAGGACCGCGTAGATGCCCTCGGCGTTCTTCTCGATCTCGTAGGCGAGCCGACGACGTCCCCAGACGTCGACGTTCTCGACGGTCCCGCCGTCCTTGCGGATGACGTTGAGGAACGTCTCCAGCGAAGGCTGCACGGTGCGCTCGTCGAGACTCGGCTCGAGGATCACGACCATTTCGTAGTGGCGCACGAGTACCACTCACCTCCCATGGGCTGGCGGCCACGGACGGTCCGTGACAGGAGGGTTCTCGGTCGTCCCAGCGTACGTGGTACGCCACGGACGACGACGGGCGGGCCGGGTCCGGCCGGGTCGGCCGGACCCGACCCGCCCGGGTCGGTCCACATCGGGTGACCCCCTCGGGGGTCGGACGCTTCTCAGCGCGTGGTGGTTCCCATCAGCTCGGTGTCCTCGTGCTCGTCCCGCGCGGCCGGGAAGCCCAGGGCGGGCGACTCGGGCGCCGGGGAGCGGACCTCGGTGAGGGCGTCCATCGAGATGGCGTCGTAGGCCTCGTCGTCCTCCGGGGCCTCGTCGACCGGGGCCTCGTCCACCGGGGCGGACGTGGCGGAGGCGGACGTGGCGCGGCGCAGCACCATCGACCGGACGACGAAGGCCGCGACGCCGGCGAGCGCGAGCACGGCGAGCATCACCGGGACGCCCATGCCCTTGGACATGCCGTCGACGGGGAGGGCCTGGACCTGGCTGGCCGTGGTGACCGCGCTGGCCGGGTCGTAGCCGAGGTAGGCCGGGGCGCCGGCCTTGAGGCCCGGGAACGCCGACCCGAAGAGCTGGCCCGCGTCGTAGCTCGAGGCCAGGCCCGAGGGCGCCGACGACGGCGCCGCGGCACCGAGGAACGACGAGGGCAGCGTGTTGAACGACGGCGCGAAGGCCGGCGCCGAGGCCGCGAGCGCGGTGGGCGAGAGGGCCGTCGGAGCGACCGGCGCGATGGGCGCGGACTGCGGGGCGGCCGCGGCGGGGGCGGGGGCCTGCGCGGCGGGCGCCGGGGACGCGGGCGCCGGACCACCGAGCGCGGTGCGGGAGCCCTTCTCGACGGCGCCCGCGACCGGGGCGAGCTGGGGAGCGGCGGCGGCGACCCGCGTCGTCACCGGCTGGACCAGCTGCACCTGCACCTGGCACAGCGAGCCGGCGATCGTCTGCGTGATCGACTGGAACGGCCCGGCGGCGCTGCCGATCGGGACGTTGAACGGGAGGCCGAGCAGCGGCTTCACCTGGACGGTGTCGCCCGGCTGGGCCGCGACCGTCGTGCCGCACGCCGCGGGGACGACCTGCCCTCCGGCGGTGGGCGTCGGCGCGGCGGACGCCACTCCCGCCCCGAACAGCAGCGAACCGGTGATGACACCCCCGGCCGCCGCGACGGACACCAGGCGCGAGAACCGCGTACCCATGCAGGACCCCTTATGTGGAACGACGTCTGCGGTTCCCGGCCCCGGAGCACGAGGCCCGGGCCCCACGCGGCGGGGGCAGGCATCGGCGTCGTCGGACGGGCTCCGACGACCGGCTCAACGAGGCACTGCTCCGGAGGTGACGCACGGATCACCGGTCCGTCACGGGCGGGCCACGCGCCGTGCCCGCCGCACTGGGCCGCGAGGGCTCAGGTTCGACCGGATCGGGTGGCCGTACCGGCCGGCACCCGGGGGAGATCCTCCCGGCGGTCACGGCGCCAGCGGGCGAACCAGGCGGCGTCGGACGCCCCGTCGAGCACTCCGCCGTCGGGATCGGCGCCGATCACGGGCATCCCCGGGCGCCCGGAGCGGGCACGGACCGGGTCGAGCTCCGGACGGAGCACGCTGCGCACGATCAGGACGGCGATGGCCACGACCGCCAGGTCGCGCAGCAGGACGGCCCCGTAGAACCACGGCGCGGGCAGGCCCTTGTTCGAGGTCCCGAGGTAGTAGTACATCCGCGGCACCCACACGAACGCGTCGACCGCCATCCACGCCAGCAGCGGTCGCCACCGCGGGTAGGCGAGCACGGCAAGCGGGATGAGCCAGAGCGAGTACTGCGGGCTCCAGACCTTGTTGGTCAGCAGGAACGCCGCGACCACCAGGAACGTGATCGACGCGAGCCGCGGCCGGACCGGCGCCCGACGGACCAGCTCCGCGACCCCGGCACAGCACGCCACGAAGGCGACCGCCGTGACGGCGTTGAGCACGCTCGGGGTCTGGCCGGACGCGAGCGGGCCGTCGAACCCGGCCCAGCCGGTGAGCCCGGAGACGATGTTGTAGATCGAGTCGGGATCGGCACCCCGGGTGGAGTTGAGCCGGAAGAACTCCCACCAGCCGGCGGGCGCGATGACGGCGATCGGGACGTTGACCACGGCCCACGTCGCGAGCCCGGTGGCCGTCACCGCCCACCAACTTCGCAACCGCCCGGCCCGCAGGCACAGCAGCAGCAGCGGGAAGAGCAGGAAGAGCGGATAGAGCTTCGCCGCCGCGCCGAGCCCGAGCAGCACCCCGGCGAGCCCGGGTCGTCGTCGGGACCAGGCGAGCATCCCGAGGGTCGCGCCGGCGACGGCGAGGGTGTCGAAGTTGGTGAATGCGTGGACGGCCACGAGCGGGGAGGTCGCCGCGATCGCCGCGTCCCAGGGCCGGCCCGGTCTCAGCCGGACCATCGCCCAGACCGTCCCGAGCCACGCGAGCGCCAGCCAGAACGCGGAGAGGTCGAAGTAGACGACGACGGCCAGGCCGCCCGGCAGCAGGCCCGCGCCGGCGAGGCCGAGCCAGCCCGCGGCGAGCCGCGCGTTCATCCACTGGAAGAACCCGGTGAGCACCGGGTACTCCATGTACCGCACCTGCTGGGAGCCGTCGTCGCGCTGCTCGGTCCAGCTCGTCACGTAGGGGACGCCGCCGGAGTCGAGCCGCTCCGCGGTGTAGAGCGGCACCGTGTCCGAGTAGCACATCGCGACGTACTGCCGGTTGTCCCGCCAGTCCAGCTGGGTCTGGCCGTTGTCGTCGACGTACTGCTGCAGGCACGGCGACTTCGCGAACCAGGCCAGCGCCAGCACGATCGTCGCGAGCAGCAGGACCACCCGCAGCGGGGTGAAGAACCGGGCCCGCCCGACGACGGCGTGGGCCCCCACCGGGCCCCCGGTGGCGGCGCTGGCGGCGCGGACGAACGGGTCCTCGTGAGCGGGCAGCACCCGGGACGAGGCGTCGAGCGACGCCGGGTCGTGGGTGCGGCTGCGCTCCGGTGCGGCCTCGGAGGTCAACGGTGCCCGGCGCGCGACTCAGAAGCCGTTGGGGAACAGGTCGCGATTGCCGTCGCCCCCGTTGCCGCCGTTGCCGTTGCCACCGTTGCCGTTCCCGTTGTTGCCGTTCCCGTTTCCGTTGCCGTTGTTCCCGTTGCCGTTCCCGTTGTTGTCCTGGCCGTCGTTGTTGCCGTTGTTGTTCTGGCCGTCGTTGTTGCCGTTGTTCTGGCCGTTGTTCTGGTTGTTCTGGCCGTTCTGGTTGTTCTGCCCGTTGCCGGTGGTGGTGCAGACACCGTTGACGCAGACCTGACCCTGACCGTTCGGGTTGTTCGGGTCCGGGGTCGGGGTGGCCGGGGCGGGCGGCGCGGGCGGTGCGCCGATGGCCTCGAAGTCGGAGAACTGCTGGGCCGGCTCGTTGCGCAGCGCCTGGTTCATGAACCGCTGCCAGAGCTGGCCGGGGACGCCGCGACCGTAGATCGGCGCGCCCTGCTTGGTCTTGATCGGCGAGTTGTCGTCGGTACCGACCCACACCGCCGTCGAGAGCTGCGGGGTGTAGCCGACCGTCCAGGCGTCGTTGTTCTGGCCCTTCTGCGCCGACTGCACGGTGCCGGTCTTCGAGGCCACCGGACGCCCGCCGGCGAGCGGGATCTGGGAGTGCGAGGCCACGTCGAGCATCGACTCCGTGACGTTGCGGGCGAGCTGCTGGCTCATCCGCTGCTCGGGCGCCGTGACGCCGCCGTCGTAGAGGATGCGGCCGTCCGAGGTCGTCACCCGGGTGACCATGTGCGGGCGGTGGTAGACGCCGTCGGCGGCGAAGGTCGAGTAGGCCGACGCCATGTCGCCCGGACGGACCTCCTTGTCGCCGATCGCGATACCGCCGGTGGGCTTGTCCAGCGGCGCACTGATCCCGGCCTGGTGCGCGGCGTCGGCGACCTTCTGCGGGCCGACCTGGATGCCCAGCTGGTAGAAGACCGTGTTGATCGAGAGCGTCATCGCGGTCTTCAGGTCGCAGTTCGGGCAGCTCTCGCCGTCCGAGTTCTCGACCCTCGTGCCGGCGATGGTCTGCGGGGTGCCGCCGTCGAACTGGGTCCCGAGACCGATCGGCGGTTGGCGCTCGAGCCCGGCGAGCAGCACGAACGGCTTGAACGACGACCCGGGCTGGCGCACGGTCTGCGCGTAGTCGAAGCCCGATCCGTCGTTGCCGCCGTAGTAGGCGAGGACGGCTCCGGAGCGGGGGTCCTCCGAGACCAGGGCGGTCCGCAGGTTCGTCGGCTGCCCGTCGAGGGTCTTCGACGCGGTGTCGGCCGCCTGCTGCTGGAGCTTGGGATCGACGGTGGTCTCGACCTTGAGCCCCTCCTGGTTCACCTGCTGCTCGGTGATCCCGTAGGAGGCGAGCTCGTTCTTCACGGCCGCGACGATGTGCCCGCGGTCGTTGTCCGGGATGCCGGTCTTGCGCGCCGACGGCGGCAGCACGTTCGGGAACACCGCCGCCTTCCGGTCGGCCGGTGAGAGCCACTTCTGGTCGACCATGCCGTCGAGCACGTAGTTCCAGCGCTGCTCGGAGCCGGCCCGGTCCACCGCGGGATCCCACTTCGACGGCGACTGGATCAGGCCCGCCAGCACGGCGCCCTCGGCTGGGCTCAGCGTGTTCACGTCCCGGCCGTAGTAGGCCTGGGACGCCGCCTGGATGCCGTACGCGCCGCGGCCGAAGTAGATCGTGTTCAGGTAGTTCTCGAGGATCTGCTCCTTCGACTCCTCCTGATTGATCTTCGCCGCGATCACGACCTCGCGGTACTTGCGCGAGTAGGAGTGCTCGTCGCCGACCAGCACGTTCTTGACGTACTGCTGGGTGATCGTCGAGCCACCGCCGGAGCCGCCCTGGGCCTGGTTCCAGGCCGCGCGGGCGATGCCGATCGGGTCGAAGCCGTAGTTCGTGTAGAAGCTGCGGTCCTCGGCCGAGGCGACGGCGTGCTGCACCCACGGCGGGACCTGGGAGAGCGGCACCTTGATCCGGTTCCCCTGGGCCTGCGCGAGGCTCGCCATCGTCGAGCCGTCGGAGTAGTCGATCGTCGCGACCTGGTTGTTGGTCGCGTCGTCGGGCGAGGGGATGCGGAACACGATCCAGCCGATCGCGAAGGCCACGATCGGCCCGATGATCGCGAGGCCGAGCACGACGTAGCCGATGCGCCGGCCGCGGCGCCAGCGCCGCTGGCTCGGGGTGAGGCCGGCGAGCTTCGCCTGGCGCTTGCTCAGCGGCTCGCCGTCGTCCCCGGTGCCGTTGCCGCGGCCGCCGTTGCCGCGGTCCGGCGGGTCGTCGGTCGGGCGGGTCCGGCCGGGTGCGGCGGAGTTCGGGACGACCTCGGTGGCGACGGTCGGCGCGGTGCCGGGGCGGGAGCCGCCGGCGGTGCGGGTCGCGGTCGAGGTGGTCGCGCCGGCGGCGGCGTACGAGCGCCCGCCGTCGTGGGTCAGGAGGCGCGGTTCCTGCCGTTCGGCCCCCCACGTGTCCTGACGCTCGGGACCGCGGGGCTCGGGCGCCCGGGTGTCCGGCGCGGGGCCGACCCGGGTGGCGTTCGGACCGGCGGCCCGCGGTGGCTGCCCGTTGGGGGGCTGGCCGTTGGGGGCGTGCCCGTTCGGGGGCTGGCCGTTCGGGCCGTGGCCGCTCGGGGGCTGGCCGTTCGGTGGCGGGGGCGGCGGCCCGGGCGGGCCCTGACCACGGGGCCCCGGGGCCGGCGGGCCCTGCGGTGGCGGGCTGCCCTGCGGGGGACGGCCGTTCGGGGCCTGACCGTTGCGCTCGCCGGGCGGGACGTTGGTCCAGCCCGGGGGCAGGTTCCTCGGCGGCGCCGGCGGGGGAGGGGATCCCCCCTGCCGGGGCGGAGCGGCGGCGCCGCTGACGGGACGACGGTCCGTTCGACGGTCGTCGGTCACGTGGCGCCTCCCAGGGACTGCACGGTCGGCAACGGATCCGGCCCCGTCACGCCCCCGCCGGCGTCAGGGCGAGGCCGTTCGACGCCGACGGCGGCCGCCACCCGAGGTGTCGTCCGCTCCCAAGACGTAGGACTGTACGAGGTGGTTCCAACGGCACGTGCGGCAGACCTCCACCACGTGCACGGTGAACTCGCCGGCCGCGTCGTCCAGTCGAGCGATCTCGTCGCCCGAACGGGCGGAACCGGACACCGGGCCGAGCCGCTCACCGAAGACCCACGACACGTTGACCACCTCGTCGCGGCGGCAGAGCGGGCACGGCGTCGTCGTCGGGACACCGTGATAGGTGGCGGCCTGGAGCAGGTACGCCCCGGCGTCGCAGGCGTCCTCACCGGAGATGCGCCCCGCGGCCACGTCGGCGAGATGCGCGCGACGACGCAACGCGTAGTCGACGACCTGGCGGGGGGTTCGCACGCGCCTCAGCGTAGCCAGCGTCGCCCGACGGTGCGCTGCCGTCGTGTGACGAGATCCTCGCACTCCACGTCGATGTATCGGCGCGATATGGTGGGACGAGAGGTTGCTCGTACGGGGTGGCCGGTCGCGCGGACGTGCGGACGTTCCGGGAGGGGAGGCGCGGTGCTCGAGCTCGCGGTCCTCGGCCTCCTGCACGAGGCACCGATGCACGGCTACGAGCTGCGCAAACAGCTCCACGCCCGGCTCGGATCGCTGCGCGCGTTCTCGTGGGGCTCGGTGTATCCGACCCTGCGCCGCCTCCAGCGGGCCGGGCTCATCGCGGAGCGGGACCCGGAGTCCGCCGCGGCGGGCGCCGTCCGCCCGACCTGGGGCCGCCGTGGCCGGCGGGTGTACGAGATCACCGCGGAAGGGAAAGATCGACTCGACGAACTGCTCGCCGAGGCCGGTCCGCAGGCCTGTGACGACGAGAGCTTCGGCGTGCACCTGGCCTTCTTCTCCCGGACCCCCGCGGAGGTGCGCATGCGCATCCTCGAAGGCAGGAGACGGCGCGTCGAGGAGCGGCGCGACGGCCTCCGCACGACCATGACCAGAGCCGGTGAGCAGATCGACCGCTACACCCGCGAGCTGCACCGGATCGGCCTCGACACGACCGAGCGCGAGGTCCGGTGGCTCAACGAGCTCATCGACCACGAGCGCTCGCTGGGCCAGGCCGCCACGCCCGAGCACAGACCGGAGCACCCCGACCGACCCGTGGGTCCGTCGGGCTGAGCGGCCCGGCCGCCGGAGCGGACGTCGACGTCCAGCCCGGTACCCCTGCACCCCATCCACCGCGCAGGACGACACCTGCACGTCAGACACGCCCCGACACCGACCGTCGACCGGGGCACGAAGAGCGAAGGAGACCATCCATGGGTCAGGTCCGAGTGGCCGTCGTCGGCGTGGGCAACTGCGCCGCATCGCTGGTCCAGGGCGTCACGTACTACGCCGACGCCGACCCGGCCACCCGTGTGCCCGGGCTCATGCACGTCGACTTCGGCGGCTACCACGTGCGCGACCTCGAGTTCGTGGCCGCGTTCGACGTGGACGCCAAGAAGGTCGGGCGTGACCTCGCCGAGGCCATCACCGCCAGCGAGAACAACACGATCAAGATCGCCGACGTCGCGCCGACCGGCGTCACGGTGCAGCGCGGGCACACCCTCGACGGGCTGGGCCGCTACTACCGCGAGATCATCACCGAGGCCGACGAGGAGCCGGTCGACATGGTCGCGGCGCTGCGCGAGTCGCGCGCCGACGTGCTCGTCTCCTACCTGCCCGTGGGCAGCGAGGACGCCGACAAGTACTACGCCCAGTGCGCGCTCGACGCCGGCGTCGCGTTCGTCAACGCGCTCCCGGTGTTCATCGCCTCCGACCCGGAGTGGGCGGCGAAGTTCACCGAGGCCGGCGTGCCGATCGTCGGCGACGACATCAAGTCCCAGGTCGGCGCCACGATCACCCACCGCGTCCTCGCGAAGCTGTTCGAGGACCGCGGCGTGCAGCTCGACCGCACGATGCAGCTGAACGTCGGCGGCAACATGGACTTCCAGAACATGCTCGAGCGCGAGCGCCTGGAGTCGAAGAAGACCTCGAAGACCCAGTCGGTGACCTCGCAGGTCGACCGCGACATGGGCAAGGGCAACGTCCACATCGGGCCGTCGGACTACGTGCCGTGGCTCGACGACCGCAAGTGGGCCTACGTCCGCCTCGAGGGCCGCGCGTTCGGGGACGTGCCGCTGTCGCTGGAGTACAAGCTCGAGGTCTGGGACTCCCCGAACTCGGCCGGGATCATCATCGACGCGGTGCGCGCGGCGAAGATCGCGAAGGACCGGGGGATCGGCGGCCCGCTGCTCAGTGCCTCGTCGTACTTCATGAAGTCGCCGCCCGAGCAGTACCGGGACTCGGTGGCGTACGACCGGGTCGAGTCGTTCATCCGCGGCGAGGACTGAGCCCCTCCGTCCCGCACGAGGGGAACCTTCGTGCTGCTAGAGCGACGGGATTCTCCCCTCGCGTCTGGGCGTCGTCCCAGCGCGAGGGGAGCCCTCGTATGGATGGAGCGACTCACCTGGCCTCAGCTTCACGCGCGACCAGGGGCGGACGCGGGCGCCGCCCGGCGCGTTCGTAGGCGGCTCGAAGGTCGGCCTTGACCTCGTCCTTCGCGGTGCGCAACCGGCTCGGCCGGTGCTCGACGAGGACCACGTCGTGCCGGTTCATCAGCGCGCGCCGGCGATAGGAGCGTTCCTGGTCCTCGGGTGACAGGTGGTACTCGACGGACTCGATCTCCCAGGCGACCGCCACCTCGTCGATCCACCCGTCCGGATCGAACAGCCGCTCGCCGGTCTCCAGATGGATCGCCCGATTCCACTCGACCCGCGGGAACGACTCCTCGGCGGCCATCTCGAGCGCGATCTCGCGAGCCCACGCCTCCGGGGCCGACCGGACACCGTCGCGGATCTCGACGAGCGCGATCCGCGGGAAGCGACTACCGCGCTGGCTGCCCACCGCGAGCTCCGCCGAGAGCCGTGGTTCGGTCGTGAACCCCCGCTGCACGGCCTCGGCGATGAGCGCCCGCACCGGGTCCAGGCGGCGCATTCGGCGCGCGGTGTCGAGGACGGCGCGCTCCAGTGGCGCGCACGGGAACCCGCCCCGGACGACTGCGGGGGGCGGCCTGTGCGTGCGTTCGAGCACCACGTCCCCGTCGTCGCTCCGGCGCCTCTCGTGGGGCACGAGAACGAGGAGCGTCGGCCCCTCGGGGAGCTTCGTCAGCCCGTAGCGCCGACAGGCGGCGGCGCCACTGATCACCGCTCCCTCGCCCGCCAGCCGTAGTGCACTGTCGAGGCGCTCCTCCTCGGTCGGCGCCCCTGACTGAAGCCGGACCTGCCCGCGCAGGCCCGGCTCCCACATCCCAGACTTCGTCCGAGCGGCGACGGTGCCCGATCCGACGCCCAGCTCGGCGAGCTCGGCCCGGCGGATCGCCCCGTGTGGCGCCGCCTCGCGAACGGCGCGCCAGTCGATTTTCGCTCTCTTCGGCACGTCCTGGTGACGCAGCTCTGGGCTGTCCGGATCCATTTGATTTCGCGAGGGGAGGATCCGGTCGCTCTAGCAGCGCGAGGGTTCCCCTCGTGCAGAGGGCAAGAGGGGGAAGAGCCCGGGCTACTTGACGATGTTCACCAGGCGGCCGGGCACCACGATCACCTTGCGCGGCTCCGCCCCCTCGAGCAGCTCCACGACCTTCTCCTCGGCCAGCGCAGCGGCCCGCACCTCGTCCTCCGACGCGGACGCCGGCACCGTGATCCGCGAGCGGACCTTCCCGTTGACCTGGATCGGGTACTCGACCGACTCCTCGACCAGCAGCGCCTCGTCCGCCACCGGGAACGGCGCGTAGGCCAGCGACTGCGGGTGGCCGAGCATCGACCACAGCTCCTCGGCCAGGTGCGGGCACAGCGGCGAGAGCATCAGCACCAGCGGCTCCGCGACCGACCGGTGCAGACCGCCCTCGGGGTAGGTCTTCGTCAGGTGGTTGGCCAGCTCGATCAGCTTGGCGGCCGCGGTGTTGTAGTGCATCGCCGGGAAGTCGGCGCGCACCCCGTCGATGGTGCGGTGCAGCAGGCGGAGCGTCTCCTGCGACGGCTCGCCGGCGTCGGCGACCCGCAGCGACCCGTTGTTCTCGTCGACCATCAGCCGCCACACGCGCTGCAGGAAGCGCTGCGAGCCGACGACGTCGCGCGTCGACCACGGGCGCGAGGCCTCCATCGGCCCGGTCGACATCTCGTAGAGCCGGAAGGTGTCCGCCCCGTAGGTCGCGCACATCTCGTCCGGGGTCACCACGTTCCGCAGCGACTTGCCCATCTTCCCGTACTCCCGGGAGACCGGCTCACCGTTCCACGTGAATCCACCCCCGGGCTCCTCCACGACCTCCTCGGCGGGCACGTAGACCCCCCGCGAGTCGGTGTAGGCCCACGCCTGGATGTAGCCCTGGTTGAACAGCCGGCGGAACGGCTCGGACGCGGAGACGTAGCCGAGGTCGAACAGCACCTTCTGCCAGAACCGCGCGTACAGCAGGTGCAGCACCGCGTGCTCGACGCCGCCGACGTAGAGGTCCACCCCGCCGGGGTCGTCGGGCCCGAAGACCTCGGGGCGCGGGCCGAGCCAGAACCGCTCGACGTCGGGGTCGACGAACCGCTCGGTGTTGGTCGGGTCCAGGTAGCGCAGGTGGTACCAGCACGAGCCGGCCCACTGCGGCATGGTGTTCGTCTCCCGGACGTACCGGGCCCACGCACGCTCCGGGTCCGACGCCAGGTCCTCGGAGAACGACGTCCACTCCGTCGCGCGGGCCAGCGGCGACTCGGGCGCGGAGTCGCGGTCGTCGGGCGCGAAGGTCTTGGGCGCGTACTCGTCGACGTCGGGCAGCAGCACCGGCAGGTCGGACTCGGGCAGCGCGCGCGGGATGGACGGCCCGCCGTCGGACTCGCCGTCCGCGGCGTAGGCCACCGGGAACGGCTCGCCCCAGTAGCGCTGGCGGCTGAACAGCCAGTCGCGCAGCTTGTACTGCACGACCGCCTCGCCGTCCCCGCGCCCGGCCAGCCACCCGATGATCGCGGCCTTGGCCTCGTCGACGCCCAGGCCGTTCAGCGAGATCTCGGAGTTCGCCGAGTTGATCGCGGCGCCCGCGCCGACGTAGGCCTCGCCGTCGAAGTCCTCAGGCGGCTGCACCGTCCGGCGGATCGGCAGGCCGAACACGCTCGCGAAGTCCCAGTCGCGCTGGTCCTGGCCGGGGACCGCCATGATCGCGCCGGTGCCGTAGCCCATCAGGACGTAGTCGGCGACGAAGACCGGCAGTTCCTCGCCGTTGACCGGGTTGACCGCCCAGGCCCCGGTGAAGACGCCGGTCTTGTCGCGGGCCTCCTGGCGCTCGAGGTCCGACCGGGACGCGACCACGCTGCGGTAGCCGGCGATGGCCGCCGTCGGGCTGTCCGCGCCGCCGGTCCACCGGCCGTCCAGGGCTGCCTCGCCGCCGGGCGACGGCCACGCCGACGGCACGATCGCGTCGACCAGCGGGTGCTCCGGGGCCAGGACCAGGTACGTCGCGCCGAACAGGGTGTCCGGCCGCGTCGTGAAGACCTCGATGTCCTGACCGGACACCGACTCGCGGAACCGCACCGACGCGCCCTGGGAACGGCCGATCCAATTGCGCTGCATGGACTTGACCGAGTCGGGCCAGTCGACGCCGTCCAGGTCGTCGGCCAGCCGGTCCGCATAGGCGGTGATCCGCATCATCCACTGACGCAGCTGGCGCCGGAAGACGGGGAAGTTGCCGCGCTCGGAGCGCCCGTCGGCGGTGACCTCCTCGTTGGAGAGCACCGTGCCCAACGCCGGGCACCAGTTCACGGGCGCGTCGTCCAGGTAGGCCAGGCGGTACCCGTCCAGCGTCCGGTCCTGCTCCGGCCGGGTCAGCTCCGACCACGCGCGGCCGTCCGGCAGCGACCGGGTCCCGGCGGCGAACTCGGCCTCGAGTTCGGCGATCGGCCGGGCCCGGCCGATCTCGGTGTCGAACCACGACCCGTGGATCTGCAGGAAGATCCACTGCGTCCAGCGGTAGAACTCGATGTCGGTGGTGGAGACCGACCGTCGCTTGTCGTGGGCCAGCCCCAGGCGGCGGATCTGGGCGCGGTAGCGCTCGATGTTCGCCTCGGTGGTGGCGCGCGGGTGCGTCCCGGTCTGCACCGCGTACTGCTCGGCCGGCAGCCCGAACGCGTCGAAGCCCATGGTGTGCAGCACGGTGCGCCCGGTCATGCGCATGAAGCGGCCGAGCACGTCGGTGCCGATGAAGCCCAGCGGGTGGCCGACGTGCAGTCCCGCACCGCTCGGGTACGGGAACATGTCCATCAGGTAGTACTTCTCGGCCGGGTCGAGCGTCTCGCCGTCGGACAGCGGTCCCTCGGGGTTCGGCGTCGAGAAGGTCTGCTCGGCCTCCCAGCGGTCCTGCCAGCGGGCCTCGATGTCGCTCGCCAGCGCCGCCGTGTAGCGGAACGGCGGGGTGCCGCGTCGGTCGGCGTCGGCGGTGGCGACGTCGGGCTGGGCGGTCACGGCGTTCCTCCTGGTCACCACGGATGCGCTGCGCCCGGCGCCCGCACGACGGGTGCGACGGCGACCGGGGCGGCCCGCGCCGACGGCGGACGTCTGGCCGCGGGTCTCTCGAAGGTCGAGCCTACTCTGGGGGCATGGTCGTCCCCGTCCTGGCCGCCGTGCTCGTCGTGGCCGCCGCCGCCGTCCTCGTCGTCGGGATCCTGGCGGCGACGCACCGCCTGCGCCGCAACCGTGTGATCGGGGTGCGGACCAGCTGGACGATGGCGCGGGTGGACTCGTTCCGCCGCGCCAACCGCGTCGCGGCACCCGCGTTCGTCGCGGCGGGCGTGGTGGGGGTCGGCGCCGGGACCGCCGCGGTACTGGCCCCGACGACGGCGGCCGGCGTGACGCTGCTCGTCGTCGGGCTCGTGGGGCTGGTGACGCTGCTCGGGGTCGGCGGCAGCGTCGGCGCCCGCTACGCCGAGGCCGACCGGGTCGAGACCCTCGAGGCCGAGAGCCGCGCCTCCGGTCCCTGCACGCTGGGCCAGGAGAGCGAGGAGCCGGCCGATGCGTGCGGGACGACCGCGGGCGCCTGCGGCGGGGCGTGCGCGCTGTGCCCGCGGGCCGGCGCCGCGGCGGGCGAGGAGGACGGCTGAGGCGCTACCGCCCTACCAGCCCCAGCTCCCCGGGCCGCCCTTGAACGGCCCGACGACGTCGGCGGTGATCCACCCGCCGTAGAACCCGCCGGGCTGCGGGACGACCCGCTCGCCGTCGAGCGTGATCTCGTCGAACGGCGCCGGGTAGAGCGAGACCCGGTCGGCGAGCTCCGGATAGGTCGCCGAGACGTCGCCCTCCGGGTACCACCAGCCGACCGCCTCGAGGACCGTCCCCGGCACGACGATGTCGACGTAGCGCGCGGTGCCCTTCCACTCGCACACCGTCCGGCGCTGCGCCGGCCGCAGGACGCCCTCGGCGAACGCGGTGCGGGGCAGGTAGAAGGTCGGCGGGTGGCTGGTCTCGAGGACCCTCACCAGGTCGGCGGTGTCGACGACGACCGTGCCGGCGAGGGTCACGACGGCGCGGCGGGTGTCCCGCTCGGCACGCGGCGGCCGGGGGTAGTCCCACACCGACTCCTGGCCCGGTCCCGGCTGCTCCCGCGTGATGCCCACCCCGCCGAGTGTGCGTGCGTTTCCGTGTCCTGGCACGGCAGAGACACAGCACGCCGACAGGGCACGCAGGTGCGCAGCTAATTGCGCGACGGCTCCGACACGTGCGTCGCGAGCAGCGCCAGCGGGACGCCCTGGCGGCGCAGGACACCGCCCCAGAGGTCGTGGCGCACCGGCGCGAGCAGGTCGTCGGGCAGCGCGGGCACGACGTACCAGTCGCCGCGTGAGATCTCCCCCGCGAGCTGCCCGCGGTCCCACCCGGAGTAGCCGGCGAACACCCGCAGGCCGCGCACCCGGGGGGCCAGCGAGCCCGGGTCGCCGTCGAGGTCGACCAGCGCCACCGGACCCCGCACCCCGACCACGCCCTCGGTCCGCTCCGGGTCCTGCCCGGTCCGCAGCGCGGCCAGGCACAGCGCCGTCTTCTGCTCCACCGGGCCGCCGACGAAGATCGCGTTCGGGCGCGTGGTGTACGGCCCCCAGGCGGGCAGGACGTCACCGACGGCGACCTCGCTCGGCCGGTTCAGCACGACCCCGAGCGTCCCCTCGGGTCGGTGGTCGATCACGAAGACCACCGAGCGGACGAAGTTCGGATCGGTGAGAGCGGGGGCGGCGACGAGGAGCGTGCCCGCCTCGACGGCGTCGGCCGAGCGTTCGGTGGGCTCGTCTCTCGTTCCCTCGGCCACGACCCCATCGTGGCACTCCGCCATGACGCCGGGCAGCCGGGCCACCCCCTCGTCACACCCCTCGTTCCCGTCCGGACGGAGGGGGACGGAGTCCGGTCCGGGCACCCGAGTCCGTTCCGCCGGGCGGGCGCGTAGCGTCACGGGTCGTGCCCGTTCCTCCCTCCGCACCGGAGCAGTGCTCGACGGTGCCCGGGCACGCCGACACTCCCCGGATCCGGCGCCGGGAGCTCGCGGCCCACCCCGGATTCGTGCGCCTGCTGGTGGTCCGCCTCGGCGCGCAGTGGGGCGACGGCGTCTTCCAGGCCGCCCTCGGCGGAGCGGTGCTGTTCAATCCCGAACGCCAGTCCGACCCGGTGCTCGTCGCCCTCGGCCTCGCCGTCGTGCTGCTGCCGTACTCGCTGGTCGGTCCGTTCGCGGGCGCGCTGCTCGACCGCTGGGACCGGCGCCGGGTCTTCGTCGTCGCCGGGCTGTGCAAGGCGGTGCTCACGCTGGCCACCGCCGCCGTGGTGGCCGCGGGCGTGACCGGCGCGTGGCTCTATCTCGGGGCGCTCGCGACCATCGGGGTCAGCCGGTTCGTGCAGGCCGGCCTCTCCGCGGCCCTTCCCCACGTCGTGACGCCCCGTCGGCTCGTAGCGGCGAACTCGCTGGTCACGACGAGCGGGGCGGTGGCCGCCGCGGTCGGGGCGTCCTGCGCGTTCGCCCTCACCGGGGTGATCGGCGCGGGCGACGCCGGGTCGGGCATCGCGACCGCCGCGTCGGTGGTCGGCTCGGCGGTGATCGTCGTCGTCGCGCTCGGTTTCGTCCGCGGCGCGCTCGGGCCCGACGGTGCCGCCCCCGACGAGACCGCGGTCCGGGCGGTGGGTGCGGTCGCCCACGGGCTGGCCGACGGCGCGCGGGCGGCCCGGTCCGCACCCGGCGTCGTGGCGGCGTTCTGGGCGGTCGCGGCGCACCGCCTGGCGTTCGGCGTCGCGACGCTGGTGATGCTGCTGCTCATGCGCCACGGCCTCACCGACTGGGGCCCGTTCCGAGCCGGGATGGCGGGCCTGGGCGAGACCGTCGCCGTCGCCGCCGCCGGGCTCGGCGTCGCCGCGGTCGTCACGCCCTGGCTCACCGCGCGGCTGGGCCGCCCGGCGACGGTGCGGATCATGCTGGTGCTCGCCGCCGCCGCGCTGCTGGCGTTCGGGCTGCCGATGACGATGCCCACGCTGCTCGCCGCGTCCTTCCTGCTCGGGCTCGTCGGGCAGGCGATCAAGCTCTGCTCGGACGCCGCGGTCCAGCGCGAGGTCGACGACGCGCACCGCGGCCGGGTGTTCGCGCTCTCCGACACCGTCTTCAACGTCACCTACGTCCTCGCCGTCGCCGCCGCGGCGCTGTTCTCGCCGCTGAACGGCCGCTCGGTCCCGCTGATCGCGGTCTCGGCGGGCATCTATCTGCTCGGACTGGTCGTCCACGAGGTCGCGCTGCGGACCGGGCGGCACCCCGGCGACACCCGCGGTCCCGACGGCGGGTCCCGGCAGGCCGGTGAGGTTCACGGCGGCAGCCAGCCCGGCGCGCCCTCGGTCGCCACGAGGTCGACCGCGCCGTCGCCGTCGACGTCCGTGAGCAGCACGTCCCAGCGGGCCGAGCCGGCGTCGGACGTCGCGTAGGCCCGCTCGGCGCGGCCGTCACCGTCCGCGTCCACGAGCAGCTGGTCGGCGGTCCCGTCGCCGTCGAGGTCGCACACCGTCTCGCGGGTCGCCGGGTCGTGGTCGGCCTCGACGACGGCCCCGTCGGGAACCCCGTCGCCGTCGGTGTCGATCACGGCCCGGGTGGACGCCTCCCGGCCGCGGACGTCGCTGAACCGGACCGCGCCGCCGACCGCCGCATCGGCCGGCGTGTCCCAGACCCCGCGGCCGGACGGGTCGGCGAAGATCCGCTCCGGGCGGCCGTCGTCGTCGAGGTCGAGCACCGCCCGGTCGGCCACGCCGTCGCCGTCGGAGTCCCAGAGCGCGTCGTCGACCCGCCCGTCGCCGTCGAAGTCGAGCCGGACCGCGTCGAGCCCGGCGACCGCCCCGCCGGGCAGGTCGAGGTCGGCGGGCGAGGCGTGCCGGTGCACGGGCCCGTGACCGGTGCCGAAGTGGTAGCGCACGGGATGTCGACGCGGGCCGGTGCCCGGCGGTTCCGGATCTCGCGGGGCCGCCGCCGAGGATGTGGAGTTGCTGACGTCCAGCGTCAGCGACGCCGCATCGCTGGCAACCGGAGCACCCCTACTCGGACAGGATCCCCTCCGCGCGCGCCCAGGCCAGCAGCTCCGCCTCGGCCTCGTCGCGGTCGAGCGGCCCCCGCTCGAGGCGGACGTCCTTGAGGTGCCGCCACGCACGGCCCACCACGGGACCGGGCTCCACCCCGAGCAGCTCCATGATCGCGTTGCCGTCGAGATCCGGGCGCACCCGCGCGAGGTCCTCCTCGGCGGAGATCCGCGCGATCCGCTCCTCGAGGTCGTCGTAGGTCCGCTGCAGCGCCGCCGCCCGCCGCTTGTTGCGCGTCGTGGAGTCCGAGCGCACCAGCTTGTGCAGCCGGTCGAGCAGCGGCCCGGCGTCGGTGACGTAGCGCCGGACGGCGGAGTCGGTCCACTCGCCCTTGCCGTAGCCGTGGAAGCGCAGGTGCAGGAAGACCAGCTGGGAGACGTCGTCGACCAGCGCCTTCGGGTAGCGCAGGTCCCGCAGCCGCTTGCGGGTCATCTTCGCGCCGACCACCTCGTGGTGGTGGAAGCTGACCCGGTTGCCGGACTCGACCTTGCGGGTGGCCGGCTTGCCGATGTCGTGCAGCAGCGCGGCGAGGCGCAGCGTGAGGTCCGGGCCGTCGGCCTCGCGGTCGATGGCCTGCTCCATGACCGTGAGCGAGTGCTCGTAGACGTCCTTGTGCTGGGCGTGCTCGTCGATCTCCAGGCGCATCGCCGGGACCTCGGGCAGCACGACGTCGGCGAGGCCGGTGTCGACCATGAGCTCGATCCCGCGCCGCGGGTGCGCGCCGAGGATCAGCTTGGTGAGCTCGGCCTGGACCCGCTCGGCGGTGATGCGGGCGAGCTGCGGGGCCATCGCGCTCATCGCCTCGCGCACCCGCGGCGCGACCTCGAACCCGAGCTGGGAGACGAAGCGGGCGGCCCGCAGCAGCCGCAGCGGGTCGTCGTCGAAGGAGCGCTCCGGCTCGACCGGCGTGTCGAGCACCCCGCGGGCCAGCGCGGCCAGCCCGCCGCAGGGGTCGACGAACGTGCGGTCGGGCAGTGACACGGCCATCGCGTTCGCGGTGAAGTCGCGCCGGACGAGATCGCCCTCCACGGTGTCCCCGAAGGCGACCACCGGGTTGCGGGTGACGCCGTCGTAGGAGTCCGCGCGGAACGTCGTGACCTCGAGGGTCACCCCGTGGCGGGCGAGGCCGATGGTGCCGAACTCGATCCCGGTCTCCCAGACCGCCTCCGCCCAGCCCGAGACGATCTTCTTGACGGCGGCCGGGCGCGCGTCGGTGGTGAAGTCGAGATCGCTGGAGAGCCGGCCGAGCAGGGCGTCCCGGACGCTGCCGCCGACGAGGTACAGGCGGTGCCCGGCCTCGGCGAACCGGCGGCCGAGCTCGTCGGCCACGGGGGAGTACCGCAGGAGCTCCACCACCGCAGTCTGACCGCCGTCCGGGGTCGCGCGCTGCGCATTCCCGGGCCCTGACAGGGCGGACGGCGATGTCGGCGAGGCGGTCTGAGCGGCTGATGGCACGGCGAGACAGCTTAACCCGGACAGGACGGTCACCCGGCCCACCACCCCGCGCGCGGCTCCCCACCCACGACCGTGTCACCGCCCGCCCACCGCCCGGTGCGACACCCCCGCCGGTCCGTCGTCGGCCGTACGATCGCGGAATGCCTCCGTCGTCGCGACGCTCGGCCGACCGCCGTCGGCGCGGCCCGCGGCGACGCATGCGCACGGTCGACGAGTACTCGGCCGGCGGGCTCGTCGTCGACTCCGGACGGGGCTGTGCCGCGCTGATCGGGCGGCTCGACCGGCGCGGCCGGCTGCTGTGGTCGCTGCCCAAGGGGCACATCGAGGACGGCGAGACCGCGGAACAGACGGCGGTGCGCGAGGTCGAGGAGGAGACCGGCATCATCGCGGCCGTGCAGGCCCCGCTCGGCAGCATCGACTACTGGTTCGTCGCCGAGGACCGGCGCGTGCACAAGACGGTGCAGCACTTCCTGCTCTCGGCGCGGGGCGGCGAGCTCTCCGACGAGGACGTCGAGGTCACCGAGGTCGCCTGGGTGCCCCTGGCCGAGCTCGGCTCCCGGCTGGCCTACGCCGACGAACGGCGGCTGGTGCGGCTGGCCGCGGAGATCCTGGAGGAGTCCGCGTGATCCCCCGAGGACCCGCGGCGGGGGCCGACCGGGTCCTCGTCCGGGGCGGGGCCGTCCTGGTCGTCGGCGTCGTGGCCGCGCTCGTCCTGCTCCTGCCGGGGCTCGCCGCCGCCCAGGACGCCACGCCGGGGTCGGTGACCCTCACCCTCGACAGCACCGTCCCCCGCATCGTCACCTCGGACGGCCCGCCCGAGCTCGTCGTCACCGGTCACGTCGACAACCACGGCGCGACGCCGGTGCGCGACGTCGGGGTGCGGGTGCAGCGCGGCGACTCGGTGGCCACCGACCGCGAGGTCGGGCACGCCCTCGACGGGTCGGTGTCCGCGGACGGGCCCGGCGGGGCGGCCCCGGCGTTCACCCCGGTCGCCGAGGAACTGGACCCCGAGGCCGACGTGCCGTTCACCGTCCGTGTACCGCTGCGCGGGCCGGCCGACTCGTCGCTGGCCCTCGCGACGCCGGGCGTGTACCCGCTGGTCGTGGACGTCAACGGCACCCCCGGGACGGCGGGTGCTCCCGCCCGGGTCGCGTCCGACCGGATGCTGCTGCCCGTCACCGGGGTGCCCGGCGGCGCCGGCGCGCCGGTCCCGGCTCCGGGGCGCGCCCCCACCACGTCCGTGCTCTGGCCGCTGGCCGACCAGCCGCGGCGCCTCCCGGTCCCGCCGGGCGCCCCGGCACTGCTCGCCGACGACAGCCTGGCGACCTCGTTCGCCCCCGGCGGCCGCCTCGAGGGCCTGGTGGCCGCGCTCGACCGCTCCGCCCCGCTCGGCAGCCCCGCCGCCGCGTCGGTCTGCCTCGCGGTGGACGCCGACCTGCTCGAGACCGCCGCGGACATGAGCGGCGGCTACCAGGTGCGCACGCCCACCGGCTCCCGGCCGGGCGCGGGCGCGGCGGCCGCGGGCGCGTGGCTCGCCTCGGTCCGCGACGCCGCGCGCGGCCGCTGCGTGGTGGCGCTGCCCTACGCGAACGCCGACCTGCTCGCGACCTCCCGCGGGAACATGAGCGACCTCACGACGGCGGCCCGCACGCTCGGCGAGCGCCGGGTCGCCGACCTGCTCGGCACGCCCGTCGTGCCGGACGCCACGGTGCCCGCGGGCGGGCTGGTCGACGAGCGCAGCCTCGCCGACCTCGCCGGCGGTGGCGCCCGGTCGCTGGTCCTCGACGGCGCGACGCTCGCGGGCGGGGTCCCGCCGGGCGCGGTCGGGCGCTTCGCCGGGGAGAGCGGCGCCGCCCCGCTCGCCCTGGCCACGGACCCGCTCGCCCGCGAGGCCCTCGCGCCCCGGCCCACCGCGTCCGACGGCTCGACGAGCCCGGCCGGGACCGGTGCGGGCCTCTCGACCGAGGACGCGCTGGGCGTCGTCACCCTCCGGGCGCTGGCCCCCACCCCGGTCCCCGCGACCACCGTGCTCGCCCCGCCCGCCGACTGGGCCGCGAACGAGGCCGAGGCGAGTGCCCTGCTCAGCGGCGTCGGCGACCTCGCCCGCCGCGGCCTGACCGTCCCCGTCGACGCCGGCACGCTGCTCACCACCGGAGCGGCGCGGGGCGCGGCGCTCCCGCCCGTCGTCCTGGGCCCGGGTGACCGGTCCGGGGTCTCCGACCAGTCCACGGCCGTCCTCGACGAGATCCGCGGAGTGCGCGACGACCAGCGGGATCTGCTGGCCGCGAGCCGGCAGGACCATACCGGGGCACCCACGCCGTCGGACTACGTCGAACCGCTGACCGGCGCGCTGCTGCGCAGCCTCTCCGCCGCCGGACGGGGGGAGCCGGCGCTGCAGCAGGCCGCCGCGAACGACGTCGCCGCGCAGATGCACACCCTCCGCGGCCTGGTCCGGGTGGTGCAGCCGGCCGGCACGTACTCCCTCGGGTCGAGCGACGCGCCGCTGCTGCTCACGGTCGAGAACCAGCTGCCGGTCGCGGTGGACGTCACGGTCGCGCTCGAGCCGACCCCGGGCGTGCGGGTGTCCCCGGTCCCGGTGCGTCAGGTGCCCGCGTTCGGGAGCGTGCAGTTCCAGGTGGCGCTCGACGTCGGGCGCTCCGGGCAGTTCACGGTGGACGCCACGGCTCGCACGCCCGGGGGTGATTCACTCGGGCCGACGAGTCGTCTGCTGCTGCGATCGACCGCCTACGGCACCATCACGGTGTGGTTGACCGCGTCCGCAGCCGTCGTGCTGGTGACCCTGGCGAGCCTGCGGGTGGCTCGCCGGGTGCGCCGGGCGCGACAGGACCGGCGGTCCCGGCCCAGCCCGCGGCACGCGACCGGTCCGATCCCGACGGTGGATCCGGACGGCACGGCGACGACGGGTACCGGCCCGACGACGGGCGGGGCGGCGCAGGACGGGGACACCTCGACGGGCGGACCGGGCCGCCAGCTGCAGGACCGATGACCGCGCGCCCCGACCGCGGCGCGCCCCATCCGACGCGCCCGGGTCCCGACGACGGCCCCGGCCGACCGGACGACCGCGACCCCGAGGACCAGGGTCCCGACGGCCGGCGCTCCGGCGCGCCGGCCCCCGGTGACGACCTCGCCGTCGTGCCGCCCCCGCCGCCACCGGCCGACGGCATCGTGCCGCCACCGCCCGCCCCCGAGCACCCGGTCACCCGGGCCTCCGGGCCGCCCGGACGTGCCCCCGAGCAGCCGCTGCGCGACGGCCGCGGGCCGTTCCCGCCGCGCGGCGGGCCCGGCGCGCCGCCGCCCGGTCCGCCGGACGGGCGTGCTCCGGGCCGTCCGGCCGGACCACCGCCCGGCCGGGGTCCCGGTCGCGGTCCGGGTGGCCCGGGCGGTCCGGCTCCCGGACAGGGCCCGCCGCCGGGCCGTGGACCGGCGGCGCCGCCGCGCGGACCGGGGCCGCCCGGATCGGGTCCCCCCGGTCCCCCGCCACGAGGCCCGGCCGGACCCCCGCCCGGGGGACCCGGGTCCCCCGCCGGCGGTCGCGCGCCCGACCCGGGCGCGACCCGACCCATCGATCCCGCCGGCCCCGAGGCCGAGACCGTGCCGGGCCGGGCGCTCCCGGGCCGCGCCGCGATCCCGCCCGCCGACCGGACGACCGAGACCAACGTCGTGCCCGGCCGCGTCGAGGAGGCGACGGCCCGGATGGCGGCCCTCGCCACCCAGGGCGGGACCGACCGGTCCGCCCCGCTCGCCTCCTGGACCGTCGGCGACTCGCCGGACGAGACCGTGCTGCTCCCGCGCCCGCCGCTGGAGCAGGACGCGCCCGCTGTCCCGGCGCCCCGCACCCCGAGCGACGACCGGGACGACTCCTCGCTGGTCAAGGCCTCCAGCGGGATGGCGGTGGCGACGCTCGTCAGCCGCCTCACCGGCTTCCTGCGCACGCTCGCGCTGGCCGCGACCATCGGCCTCGGGCTGGTCGGCAGCTCGTTCAACATCGCGAACACGCTGCCGAACATCATCTTCGAGCTGCTGCTGGGCGGCGTGCTGACCAGCGTCGTCATCCCGGTGCTGGTCCGCGCCGCGAAGGAGGACGGCGACGACGGCGACGGGTTCGCCCAGAAGCTGCTGACCGGGGCCGCCGTGGTCCTGTTCGTCGCGACGGTGATCGCGGTCCTCGCGTCGCCCCTGCTCATCCAGCCCTACATCGAGAACGAGGCGAACCGGCCGCTCGCCACCGACTTCGCCTACCTGCTGCTGCCGCAGATCTTCTTCTACGGCATGGGAGCGCTCTTCGGCGCGATCCTCAACGCGCGCGCCGTGTTCGGGCCCGCCGCCTGGGCGCCGGTCCTCAACAACGTCGTCGTGCTCATCTCGCTGGCGATCTACTGGGTGCTCCCGAGCCCGACCGACGGCAGCCCGATCAGCACCACACAGCTGCTGGTGGTGGGCGTCGGCAGCACCGTCGGCATCCTGCTGCAGGCCGCCGTGATGCTGCCGGCGATGCGGCGCACCGGGTTCCGCTGGCGGTGGCGGTTCGGCTGGGACCCGCGGCTGTCCTCGTTCGGCGGCCTCGCCGCGTGGGTCATCGCCTACGTCGTGGTGAGCCAGATCGGGCTCACCGTGATCCTGCGGGTGGCGTTCAACGCCAGCGACGGCGGCCCGTCGATCTACTCCAACTCGTGGCTGCTCATCCAGGTCCCCTACGGCGTGCTCGGGGTCTCCCTGCTGACGGCGCTCATGCCGCGGATGAGCGCGGCGGCGGCGAACGGCCGGCTGGACCAGGTGGTCGAGGACCTCTCGCTCGGCTCCCGGCTCTCCACCGTGACGCTGCTGCCGGTGAGCGTCATCCTCACCGTCTTCGGCTCGCAGCTCGGCGTCGCGATGTTCTCCGTCGGCAAGTCCGGCGGGGCGTCGGCGGAGGCCCTCGGCGCCGCGCTGGCGTCCTCGGCGTTCGGACTGCTGCCGATGGCCGTGGTCATGCTGCAGCTGCGCGTCTTCTACGCGATGGCGGACGCCCGCACGCCGACGCTGATCATGGTGATCATGACGGCGGTGAAGGTGCCGCTCGCGTACCTGTGCCCCGTCCTGCTGGCCCCCGACCAGGTCGTGCTCGGCCTGGCCGCGGTCAACGCGTTCGGGTTCGTGGTCGGCCTCGTGGTCGGCGACATCTGGCTGCGGCACCGGATCGGCCGGCTCGACACCCGCCGGGTCGCCCGCACCATCCTGCTCACCGGGATCGCCTCGGTGGTGTCGGTGCTGACCGCCGTCGTCGTGGTCACCCTGCTCGAACGCCTCCTCGGGGGTGCCGGGACGATCGCGAAGGCCTGGTTGTCCGTGGGTGTGGGCGGGCTCGTCTCGCTCGGCGTGCTCGTGGTCGCGATGCGGCTGCTGCGCGTCCCCGAGCTCGACCCGGTGGTCTCGCGCCTGCGTCGCCTCGTCGCCCGGTGACGGGCAGGTCACGGCCCCGGGGGTTGCCCCGTCGTGACAGGTGTCGCCGGGACGCGCCGGGTCCACGACGCCCGGGCCCGTGTCCCGTACGCTCGGGGCCCCGAACAGGGGTGCGCGGCCCGGGGTACGAGGCTGCGCCGGGGGTGTCGGAAATGCGCCGGAGGTGAGGGGTGGACGACGCGATGGCCGGCCGCCGCGCGCCAGGGGCACCGCGAGGCGCCGTCGCCGAGTCGTCCGGACCGGTGGACGCCCCCGACGAGGACGAGATGCCGCCCGACCCCGCCCCTGACGGCGAGACCCCGGCCGGCGAGCACCTCGAGGACGGCGCGACCGGCCCGGGCGAGGCGCCCGACGGCCCGTCCGCGAACGACGACGACTCCCCGACGACGGCCGTCCCCCCGGTGAGCGGCGGCAGCCCCGGGATCGACGGCCCGACGACGTTCATGCCGGGCGGCAGCCGCCGCGGCGGCACCGGCCGACCCAGCCCGGGACGCCGCGGTGACTCCGGGCGGCGCGAGGGGAACGGCGCCTCCGGCCGCCGTCCGGCCGCGCCGTGGGGCCCGCGCGCTCCCGCCTCCGGCCCGATCCCGGTCGGTCGCGGCGGCGCGATCGTGCCGGGCACGGTCATCGCCGACCGCTACCGGCTGGTCGCCGAGGTCGGCCGCGACCGCTCCGCGGACGCCGTGCTGTGGCGGGCCCGGGACACCACGCTCGAGCGCGACGTCGCGATGACGTTGCTGGTCGGCGGCTGGCAGGCCGACGCGCGGGCGTCGTCGGCGCTCTCCCGCGCGACCCGCTCCGCCCACTTCTCCCACCGCCACGCCGCCCGCGTGCTCGACGTCATCCAGCCCGGCTCGACCCGGCTGCCCTCCGGGGTCCTGGGCGCGGCGGTCGCCGAGTGGACCCCCGGCCGCGACCTCGCCGAGCTCGTCGCGGGCGGCCCGCTGAGCCCCAGCGCCGCACTGCGGGTGGTCGAGCCGCTCGCGCAGGCGGTCGCCGACGCCCACCGCGCCGGCCTCGTCCTCGGGATCGACCACCCGCAGCGCGTCCGGGTCACCGCCCGGGCGAACGCGCGGTTGGCGTTCCCGATGCCGCGCGGCGAGGCGACGGTCGACGACGACGTCCGCGGCCTCGGCTGCGCGCTGTACCTGCTGCTCACCGCCCGCTGGCCCTCCGCCGACGGGAGCACCCCCGCGGGTCTGAAGGCCGCGACGCGGACCGCCTCCGGGGCCCCCGTCGGGGTCCGTGACCTGCGGCCCGGGCTCCCCGTCGGGCTGGCCGCGCTCGTCGACCGGACCCTGGACGACACCGGCGGCATCCGCACCGCGGCCGCGGTGCACGGCCTGGTGCGCCAGCTGCGGGAGGGCGCCGAGGACGACGGCGTGCTGCTGCCGCTGACCGAGGACGGCGTCCAGCTCGACGACGGCGGGAGCACCGTCTGGCACCCGGACGACGACGACGCCCCCGAGGAGCGCGACCCCGCGACCCGCCGCAAGCTGCGCATCGGCGTGACGCTGCTGGTCGTGGCCGTCCTGGCGATCATCGGGTTCGTCGCGTTCCAGGCCGTCTCGCTCGTCGGGGGCGGACCCTCGTCGGGACCACCGCTGGTCATCCCCACCTCCGCCGCGCCCGCCGCCGCACCGGCGACACCGGGGCAGCCGGCCGCCCCCGCCCCGTCGCCCGCCCCCGCGCCCACCGGGCCGGTGCAGCTGTCCAGCATCGCGGTGTACGACCCCTCCGGGGACCCGGACGACCCGGGCAAGGTGGGCCGGGCGGCGGACAACGACCCCGGCTCGACCTGGTCGACCTCGCAGTACGACCAGCAGTTCCCCTCGCTCAAGCAGGGCATCGGGCTCATGACGACCTTCCGGACGCCGTCCAAGGTCTCCCAGGTGATCATCCGGTCGCCCAGCCCGGGCACGAAGATCGAGATCCGCTCGGCCGCCGCGCCGAACGTCCCGCTGGCGCAGACCCAGCTGCTGGGCACGGGCACGGTGTCCGGGGACACCACGACGATCCCGCTGCAGGCGATGCCCGCCCCGACCGGGAACCTGCTCGTCTGGATCACCGGGCTGGCCCAGTCGGGCGATCAGTACCGCAGCCAGATCGCCGAGGTCACGGTGATCGGCGGGAGCTGATCGGGCCCGGTTCGTCCGAACCGCACCCTTCCCGGGCGGGCCGCGTCTAGCGTCCGCTGCGTGGCCGACCCACGCTCCGACCAGGAGCTCATGGCCGCCCACGTGGCGGGCGACACCCGCGCGTTCGACGAGATCTTCCGCCGGCACGGGGAGCGCCTGTGGGCGTTCGCGGTCCGCACCCTCGGGGACTCCCACGAAGCTTCGGACGCGGTGCAGGAGGCGTTCCTGTCCGCCTTCCGCGCGGCGGCCCGGTGGCGCGGCGAGGCCTCGGTCTCCACGTGGCTGCACCGGATCGTCTTCAACGCCTGCCTCGACCGCGTCCGGCGGCGGCGCAGCCATCAGGCCGACCCGTTGGACGAGGACGCCGACCTGCCGATGCCCCGGGACCCGATGGCGGACCGCATGACCGTCCTGGCGGTCGACGAGGCCCTCGGGCGGCTTCCGCTCGCCCAGCGCGCGGCGGTGGTGCTCATCGACATGGAGGGACTCTCGATCGCCGAGACCGCGCAGGTCCTGGGCGTGCGGGAGGGGACGGTGAAGAGCCGGGCGGCGCGGGGTCGGTACCGGCTCGCGGTACTCCTCGGGCACCTGCGTCCCGGCGCAGGGAACGACGACGGCCCCGCGGACGTCGAACCCCCGGGAGGCGACGTGTCGAGCCGTGCGGGAGGTGAGCGATGACGGAGGGATACGGCGGCGGCCGGGAGGACCCGGCGACCGACGACGCGGCGCGCCGTCACGGCGACGGCGAGGCGCCGCGGCCGGGCGAGGAGGACCTGTTCGCGGCGCTCGAGCGCACCCGGGCGGAGCTCGGCGCCGCGCCGGCTCCGCGCCCGCCCGAGGACTTCGCATCCCGGATGCAGGCCGCGCTCGCCGCTGAACGGTCCGCCGGCGGGCCCCCGGCGACCGCCGCCGGCGGGCCCGGCCACCCCAAGCCCCGGGCCCTGCGCGCCGGTCGGACCCGGTCCCGCCCGCCCGGACGACCCGGCCCGCCGTCGCGCCGGCGCCGGGTCGTCGCCGGGGGCGTCGTCGCCCTGGCGGTCGCGGCCGCCGTGGTGGCCGGCCTCGCCGTCGGGACCTCCTCGCCCGGAAGCCCGGCGCCGACCGCCGCGCCCCCCGTGACGACGGGTCCGGCGAGCACCCCGAGCCCGGTGCCGGTGTCCGGCGCGGACCCGGTCCGGGCCCTGCGCAGTGGTCTCGGGGCACGGGATCCCGGGCCGCTGTCCGACCCGGCCCGCCGCTCCGCGTGCCTGGTCGCGCACGGTCTCCCGGCCGACACCGTGCCGGTGGGGAGCCGGCAGGTGCTCGTCGACGGGACCCCCGGCACGCTGCTGGTCCTGCCGACCGGGCGGGCGGCGCGGTTCCGGCTGCTCGCCGTCGGTCCGGCGTGCGCGCCCGGGAGCCCGTCGACCCTCGTCGACCTCACGGTGGGCGGGTGAGTGCTGATCAGCACGGGCCGTGGGGAATCCTGGACCCGTGGCGGACGTTGCAGCGGGCGTGAGTGAGCAGACGATCCACGACGTGATCATCGTGGGTTCCGGACCGGCGGGATACACCGCGGCGACCTACTCGGCGCGGGCACAGCTCGACGTCGTGGTCTTCGAGGGCAGCCAGTTCGGCGGTGCCCTCATGACGACGACCGAGGTCGAGAACTACCCCGGCTTCGCCGAGGGCATCCAGGGCCCGGAGCTCATGGACCAGATGCGCCGGCAGGCCGAGCGGTTCGGCGCCGAGCTGCGCCCGGAGGACGTCGACGCGCTCGACGTGACGGGTGACGTGAAGACGGTCACCGTCAACGGCGCGACCCATCGCGCGCGGGCCGTGATCCTGGCCATGGGCGCCGCACCGCGCTACGTCGGCGTGCCCGGCGAGGAGAAGCTCCTCGGGCACGGCGTGAGCGCCTGTGCGACCTGTGACGGCTTCTTCTTCCGCGACCACGACATCGTGGTGGTCGGCGGCGGCGACTCCGCGATGGAGGAGGCGACGTTCCTCACGCGCTTCGCCCGATCGGTGACGATCGTGCACCGTCGCGAGGAGTTCCGCGCCTCCGGGATCATGCTGGACCGCGCCCGGAAGGACGAGAAGATCTCGTTCCGGACGAACGCCGTGGTCACCGAGGTCCTCGGGGACAACGCCGTCAGCGGGGTCCGGCTGCGCGACGTCGTCACCGGCGAGGAGGACACGCTGGAGGTCACCGGGATGTTCGTCGCCATCGGCCACGACCCGCGCTCCACGCTGGTGTCCGGCCAGGTCGACACCGACGACGAGGGCTACGTGCTGGTCGACACGCCGAGCACGCACACCAACCTCGCGGGCGTGTTCGCGTGCGGCGACCTCACCGACAAGACCTACCAGCAGGCGGTCACGGCGGCCGGCAGCGGCTGCACCGCCTCGATCGACGCCGAGCGCTGGCTGGCCGAGCAGTCCGCCACCCCGACGCCGGAGACCTCGCCGAAGCCGACCGTGGACTCCGAGCTCACCCCGGAGCTCGACGCCGTCGGCTCCTGAGCGCCCGCGTCAACCCCGTTCCGACACCCGACCGAGCACCCGCTCGACCGACGATCTACAGGAGGATCCCACGATGGGCAGCCCCGTCACCGTCACCGACTCCACCTTCTCCGACGAGGTGCTGAGCAGCGACAAGCCCGTCCTGGTCGACTTCTGGGCGACCTGGTGCGGTCCCTGCAAGATGGTCGCGCCGGTCCTCGAGGAGATCGCCGCGGAGCACGGTGACAAGCTCACCGTCGCCAAGCTGGACATCGACCAGAACCAGGCGACCGCGCGCGACTACCAGGTCATGTCGATCCCGACGATGATCGTGTTCCAGGGCGGCAAGCCGGTGAAGCAGATCGTGGGCGCGAAGCCGAAGGCCGCGCTGCTCAACGACCTCTCCGACGTCCTGAGCTGAGCCGTTCCCGACACCCGCACGCCGGGTCCGGACCCCGTCCGGGCCCGGCGTCGGCATGTCCGGAGCCGGATGGCCGACCCCTCCCGCGGTGCCGGTCCGTGAGGCGGTGAGCCCGAACCGTGACCCTCCGGCACGGGCCCGATGCCGGGTGCTGACGGGTCGGCAAGGCACAATGAGACCCCGGTGAACCGAGGGGACGGTCAGTTCGGCCACGCTCACGTGGGTGTCCGGACGCCATGTCGGGTCACCGTCAGGAAGTCCGTGAAGGGGACGGGAGCGACGGAATGCAGCTGCTGAGCCGCGGCGACACCGGTCCGGCCGTCGCCGAGGTCCGCGCAGCCCTCCAGGCGCTGGGACTGGTCGAGCCGCCGGCATCCGGCGGACCCACCCCCGAACCCGGACGCTTCGACGGAGCCCTCGAGGACGCGGTCCGCGCCTTCCAGCAGAACCGCGGCCTGATCACCGACGGCATCGTGGGCCCGGCCACCTACCGGGCCCTGCGCGATGCCCGCTGGTCGCTCGGCGACCGCATGCTCTGCCTGCAGGCCTCGAACATCATGACGGGCGACGACGTGTTCGCCCTCCAGGAGCGCCTCCTCGAGCTCGGGTACGACTCCGGGCGGGCCGACGGCGTGTTCGGCCGCCAGACCGAGCAGGCGCTGCGCAGCTTCCAGCGCGACTACGGGATGGCGCCCGACGGCATCTGCGGGCCCCGCACCCTCCGCCACCTCGGCTACCTGGGCCGCAAGGTCACCGGTGGCCGTCCGGGCCTGCTGCGCGAGCAGGAGCGCCTGCACCGCGCCGGACCCCGGCTCTCCGGCAAGCGCATCGTGATCGATCCGGGTCACGGCGGCCCGAACCCCGGTGTCGCCGCGGGCGGGGTCACCGAGGCCGGCCTGATGTCGGACATCGCGCGGCGGCTCGAGGGGCGGATGTCCGCGGCCGGCATGGAGGCGCTGCTCTCGCACGGGCCGCACGACTGCCCCTCGGACGCCGAGCGGGCCGGGTTCGCGAACTCGGCGGGCGCGGACGTGGTGCTCTCGCTCCACGTCGACGCGAACCCGAGCCCCGCGGCCAACGGGCTCGCGGCGTTCCACTTCGGGACCGGGACCGGCGCCACCTCCACCGTCGGCGAGGCGCTGGCGGGGTACATCCACCGCGAGCTGCTCGCGCGCACCCGGATGCTCGACTGCGGGGTGCACCCGCGTCCGTGGGAGCTGCTGCGGCTGACCCGGATGCCCGCGGTCCGTGTCGAGATCGGGTACCTGACCAACGACCGCGACCGGGCGGCCCTGCTCGACCCGGCGTTCCGCGACGTCGTCGCCGAGGGCATCCTCGTCGCCGTCAAGCGCCTCTACCTGCTCGGACAGAACGACAAGCCGACCGGCACGTTCACGTTCTCCGACATCCTCCAGCGCGAGGAAGGCAGCCCGATCGGGGCGTAGGCCTCCGGCCATGTGAACGTTTTTGGTCGTTCCAGCGACCAAAAACGTTCACATGCGCGCAGCGCTAGCGAGGCGCCGGCGCACCCACCGGGGCGGCGGGCGCCGTCGTCACCGTCACCGACCCCAGGAGCTGGGCGATCGCCGCCTCGACGTCCTCCTTCCAGGAGAACCCGGTGCGCATCTCGAGCCGCAGGCGCGGCCAGCGGTGGTGCGGGGCGACCGTCTTGAACCCGACCGCGCGCAGGAACGCCACGGGTAGGACGCAGCTCGGGGTGTCGTCGGTGGTGCGGCCGTGGGCTTCGCCACGCGGCCGGTCCGCGGTGTCCCCGAACGCCTCCAGCGCCTTCACCCCGCGCCGGGACAGGTCACGCACGACGTCCTGGACGAGCAGCCGACCGACACCGCTCCCGCTGAAGTCGGGGACCACGTGCAGGCCGCAGAGCAGCACCGCGTCGGCGCCCACCGGCGCCGTCGGGAAGGCCGCGGCGCGGGGGACGGCGGCCGGGGGCGCGTAGAACGCGTAGCCGGCCGGGACCCCCTCGACGTGGGCGATCCGCCCGCAGGAGCCCCACTCGAGCAGGACCCCGGAGACCCAGGCCTCCTTCTCCAGCTCCAGCGTGCCGAACTCCTCGGCCTGGGCGCCCAGGTGCGGCGGGAGCTCCCAGTAGACGCACCGACGGCAGCCCTTGGGCAACTCGTCGATGTTGTCCAGGGTGACCCCGACACACTCTCGCGACACCGACACTCCCGTCCGATCGCGGGCCGGCCCCGGTGCGCCGGTCACGTCCCCGCCTCGCCCTGTCCTGCAGGAGGGCATGCGTACCCTCCCACGGCCCCGTCGACAATACGGGCGCCACCGATCGTGGCGCGGTCGGTGCCGAGCCTCGCACGGGCCCGCGACCCGACCGCGTACAGTCGGACGGCGATCCCTCCCGCCATGATCACGGAGAGTCGCCGATGACCGCGATGCCGCCCGACCCCCGCACCACCGGATCCCTCGGGACGGGCGCGGCGGCGGCGGGAGCGGCCGCGGAGGGCGACGCACGCGCCGCGGGCGACGCCGGCGACCCTCACCTGGACCGGTACGCCGCCCGGACCGCCGGGATGACCGCCTCCGAGATCCGCGCGCTGTTCGCGGTGGCCAGCCGGCCGGAGGTGGTCTCGCTCGCCGGCGGCATGCCGAACCTCGCCGCGCTCCCACTGGAGTCGCTGTCGGTGGAGGTCGCCGGCCTCGTCGCCGCCGAGGGGCAGAGCGCCCTGCAGTACGGCTCGGCCCAGGGCGTGCCGGTGCTGCGGGAGCAGATCGGCGACGTGATGGCGTTCGAGGCCGGCAGCCTGGGCGCCACCGGCGGGTTCGCACCCGACGACGTCGTGGTCACGGTCGGCTCGCAGTCGGCCCTCGACATGCTCACCCGCCTGTTCGTCGACCCGGGCGACGTCGTGCTCGCCGAGTCGCCGTCCTACGTCGGCGCGCTGGGCTCGTTCGCGGCCTACCAGGCCGAGGTCCGCCACGTCGCCATGGACGACGACGGGCTGATCCCCGCGGCGCTCGACGAGGCGCTGCAGCGGCTGGCCCGCGAGGGCAGGCGCGCCAAGTTCCTCTACACGGTGCCGAACTTCCACAACCCGGTCGGCGTCAGCCTCGCCGCGGACCGCCGCCCGGAGATCGTGGAGCTGTGCCGGCGCCACGGGGTGCTGATCGTCGAGGACAACCCGTACGGGCTGCTCGGCTTCGACGGCCAGACCTACCCGTCGCTGCGCTCGATGGACCCGGAGAACGTCGTCTACCTCGGCTCCTTCTCCAAGATCTTCGCGTCCGGCCTGCGCGTCGGCTGGGCGCTCGCCCCGCACGGGATCCGGGACAAGCTCGTCCTCGCGGCGGAGTCGGCCACGCTGTGCCCGCCCGCGTTCACCCAGCTCGTCGTCTCGCGCTACCTCGCGACGCACGACTGGCGCAGTCTGGTGAAGTCGTTCCGGGAGATGTACCGGGAGCGCTGCGAGGCGATGCTCGGCGCGCTGGAGACCCACCTGCCCGACGGGTGCCGCTGGACGCGTCCGCAGGGCGGGTTCTTCGTGTGGGCCACGGTCCCGGAGGGCGTCGACACCCGCGCGATGCTGCCGCGGGCCGTCACCGCACGGGTCGCGTACGCGTCCGGGACGGGCTTCCACGCGGACGGCTCCGGCAGCCGGCACATGCGCCTGTCGTTCTGCTACCCGCCGCCGGAGCGGATCACCGAGGGCGTGCGCCGCCTCGCCGGGGTGCTCGACGGCGAGCTGGACCTGCTACGGACCTTCGGCGTCGCGGGGCCCCGTCACGGGACGCCCGGAGGCCCCCAGGCACCCGCCGTCGACACCGCATGATCGCGGATTAGGGTCCCGGCCGTGACCGACCCGGCCAGGACCGACCGCACCGTCGCCGTGCTCGCCGGCGGCCTCTCCCACGAGCGGGAGGTCTCGTTGCGCTCGGGGCGGCGGATCGCCGCCGCCCTGCGCGACGCGGGCGCCGCCGTGGACGAGTGGGACACCGACGCGGCCCTGCTGGGTCGGCTGAACTCGTCCCGGCCGGACGCGGTCGTCGTCGCGCTGCACGGCGGCGAGGGCGAGAACGGGGCGGTGCAGAGCGTCCTGGAGCTGCTCGGGGTGCCGTACGTGGGCACCGAGGCACGCGCCTGCCGCCGGGCGCACGACAAGCCCTCGGCCAAGGCCGAGCTGCTCCGGGCGGGGCTCGACACCCCGGCCTGGGTGGCGCTGCCGCAGTCCACGTTCCGCGAGCTCGGTGCGGCCGGCGTCCTCGACGCGCTCGTCGGGAAGCTCGGCCTGCCCCTGATGCTCAAGCCCGACCAGGGCGGCTCCGCGCTGGGGGCGCAGGTCGTCCGCGACGCCGCGGAGCTCCCGTCGGCGATGGTCGGCGCCCTCGCCTACGGCGACACCGTCCTCGTGGAACGGTTCGTCGACGGCGTCGAGGTGGCGGTGTCGGTGGTCGACACCGGCGAGGGTCCGGTCGCGCTGCCCGCCGTCGAGGTCGAGCCCGGCAACGGCGTCTACGACTACACCGCCCGCTACACGGCGGGGCTGACCCGCTTCCACGGCCCGGCCCGGCTCCCCGACGAGACCGCCGAGCGGGTCGCCGCGGCCGCCGTCGCCGCGCACCGCGCCCTCGGGCTGCGCGACCTGTCCCGGACCGACGCCATCGTCGACGCCGGCGGCCGCGTGCAGGTCCTCGAGGTGAACGTGTCGCCGGGACTGACCGAGAACTCACTGCTGCCGCGGGCGGTCGCCGCCGCCGGCCGGGACCTCGGAGAGGTCTTCACCCGGCTCGTCGACCGCGCCGTCGCCCGGGGCGCCGAGGCGTAGCGGCGATCTCAGGGCGCCCTGAGATCGCCGCTGACGGCTTCGTGGATCACTCCGAGGGTGATGGGCCCGAAGTGCCCTCCGGGCCCATCAGACGGGCAATGCGCTCCAGATCCTCGACCGAACCGAACTCGACGACGATCCGGCCCTTGCGCTGGCCGAGCTCGACCTTCACGCGGGTGTCGTAGGCGTCCGAGAGCCGCTCGGCGAGGTCCTGGAGGCCCGGGGCGTGCAGCGGCTTGCGGGCGGGGGAGCGGCGCTTCGCCGACGACGACTCCTGGTCGCCCCGGGCGAGGGTCACGGCCTCCTCGGCGGCACGCACCGACATCCCCTCGGCGACGATGCGCGCGGCCAGCTCCTCCTGCGCCCCGGTGTCCTCGACACCGAGCAGCGCCCGGGCGTGGCCCGCCGAGAGGACGCCCGCGGCCACCCGGCGCTGTACCGCCACCGGCAGCCGGAGCAGCCGGATGGTGTTCGTGATCGCCGGCCTGCTGCGGCCGATGCGGTCCGCGAGCTGCTCGTGCGTCACGTCGAACTCGGTGAGCAGCTGCTGGTAGGCGGCCGCCTCCTCCAGCGGGTTGAGCTGGACACGGTGGATGTTCTCGAGCAGCGCGTCGCGCAGCAGGTCGTCGTCGGCGGTCTTGCGCACGATCGCCGGGATGTGCGCGAGCCCGGCCCGCTGGGCCGCCCGCCAGCGACGCTCGCCCATGACGAGCTCGTGGGTGACCTCGGCGCCGGCCTCGCCGGGCTCGGGCTCGTCGAGCTCGCGCACGACGATCGGCTGCAGCAGCCCGAACTCGCGCACGGAGTGCTCGAGCTCCGCGAGGGCCTCCTCGTCGAAGACCGTGCGCGGCTGGCGCGGGTTGGCGCGGATGCCGTCGACGCGGACCTCGCGGTAGACCGCGCCGGCGACCTCGCCGCCGTCGTCGCCGGGGCCCGGCGCCCGGCGGTTCGCCGTGGTCGGCGCCGTCCCGTTGGCGGACTCCGAGTGGATGGGAGAGCGCTGGCCGATGACGACGTCGGCCGCGCGGCTGCCCACCCCCGGCCGTTCGTCGGTCTCGGGCGGTCCGGTCGGGATCAGCGCGGCCAGGCCGCGGCCGAGGCCCCCTCGACGTTCGGTCATCCGTGATCCCCCGTGCTGCTCGCGGCGGCCGATTCCGTGCGGCGTTCGGCGACGGCGGCGCGCATGGCGAACTCCCGCGCCGCGTCGAGGTAGCTCATCGCGCCGCGCGACCCCGGGTCGTAGGTCAGCACGGTCTGCCCGAAGCCGGGCGCCTCGCTGACCTTGACGCTGCGCGGGATGACGGTCCGCAGCACGATGTCGCCGAAGTGGTCCCGGACCTCGTGCGTGACCTGGTCGGCGAGCTTCGTGCGCCCGTCGTACATGGTCAGCAGGATCGTCGAGACGTGCAGCGACGGGTTCAGGTGGGACTGCACCAGCCCGATGTTGCTCAGCAGCTGCGAGAGGCCCTCCAGCGCGTAGTACTCGCACTGGATCGGGATCAGCACCTCGGGGGCCGCGACCATCGCGTTCAACGTGAGCAGGCCGAGCGACGGGGGACAGTCGACCAGCACGTAGTCGACGTCGAGCCGGTCGAGCGCCTCGGTGGAGAGCGCCTGCCGCAGCCTGGACTCCCGATTCATCATCGACACCAGCTCGATCTCCGCGCCGGCCAGGTCGATCGTGGCGGGCACGCAGTAGAGGTCCTGCGACCGGTCGCAGACCTGCGCGGCCTGGTCGAGCGTGATCTCGCCGATGAGCACCTCGTAGATCGAGGGGACACCGCTGCGGTGGTCGACGCCGAGCGCGGTGCTCGCGTTGCCCTGCGGGTCGAGGTCGACGACGAGCACCCGGGCCCCGTGCAGGGCGAGCGCGGCGGCCAGGTTGACGGTGCTGGTCGTCTTGCCGACCCCGCCCTTCTGGTTGGCCACGGTGATGACCCGCCGGTGGGCGGGACGAGGCATCCGGTGGTCCTCGGGGTGGAGCACCCGGGCGGCCCGGGCGGCCTCCTCGGCGATGGGCGTCATGCCGCCGCCGTCGCCGTAGATGACCTCGCCCGCCCCGAGCACGCCCGCGCCCACCGTCGACACGGCGTCGCTGACGGCCTCACGCACCTTCTCGGCGCTCGACCGGTCGGGGCCGCGCCGCGTTTCACGTGGAACGCCGCCATGTCCTTCGGTCACGAGGATCGATCCTTCCTGCCACGACCGCGGCGCCCCGCACCGGGACCCGAGCCGGCAGCAGTTCGCCGCTCCGTTCGATGTACCACCACGATGTGCGTCGTGGCGTCTCCCGCGCCGCACGTCACGACCTCGACGTCGCCGGCTCCGGCGGCGCGGAGGTCGACCGCATCGCGCCGCACCTCGTCGTGCGCGCTCGCGCCCTTGAGCGCCGCGAGTCTCCCACCCGCCCGGACGAGGGGCATCGTCCATGTGGCGAGACGCCCGATCGGCGCCACGGCCCGCGCCGTCACCACGTCGAACTCCCCGCACGCCCGCCGGGTCTCCCGCTCCTCCGCCCGCCCACGACGGACGACGACCTCGAGTCCCAGGGTCGCCACGACCTCCTCCAGCCACGCCACCCGACGGGCCATCGGCTCCAGGAGGGTGACGGTCAGGTCCGGCCGCGCGAGGGCCAGCGGGATGCCGGGGAGGCCCGCACCCGACCCGACGTCGAGCACCGTCGAGGCCGGTGGCACCACCCGGCCCACGTAGGCGGAGTTGACCAGGTGCCGGTCCCAGATCCGGGGTAGCTCCCGCGGCCCGATCACACCCTGCTCGCGTCCGGGCCCGGCGAGCAGGTCCGCGTACTGCCGGGCACGGGGGAGCGCGTCCCCGAAGAGCTCCACCGCCTCCGCGGTGGGCTCGGTCGGTCCGGTCTCGCCGGAGCCGTCCCCCGCGGGCGCATGGTCCTGCCCGTCGATCGTCACGCCTGCCGTCCCCGGGAGCGCGTTCCACGTGAAACGCGGGCCGTCGCCGCGCCGTCCATGCTCAGCTGCCGGGGAGAACGACCACGCGACGACGGGGCTCCTCGCCCTCGCTCTCGCTGTGGACGCCGTCGACGCTCGCGACCGCGTCGTGCACGATCTTGCGCTCGAACGGCGTCATCGGCCGGAGCTTCTGGCTCTCGCCGCTCTCCTTGACCTCCTCCGCCGCCCGCCTGCCGAGCTCGGTCAGCTCCGAGCGCCGGTTCGAGCGCCAGCCGGCGATGTCGAGCATCAGCCGGTTGCGGGTGCCGGTCGACTGCTGCACCGCCAGGCGCGTCAGCTCCTGGAGGGCCTCCAGGACGTCACCGCGCTGCCCGACGAGCTTCTCGAGGTCCTTGCCGCCGTCGATGCTCACGATCGCGCGCCCGGCCTCCACGTCGAGGTCGATGTCCCCGTCGAAGTCGAGGATGTCGAGGAGGCGCTCGAGGTAGTCACCGGCGATGTCGCCCTCGCGCACCAGGACGTCCTGGCTGGAGCGCTCGGCGCCCTCGTTCGGCGCGGCATCCTCTGCGCGGCCGTCCGACTCCAGGGTCTCGGACACGGCTTGTCTCCTCTCGCCGGGGCCGCGGGCGGCCCTCCGGTTCCCGGCTCACCGATCCTCGACGGTCGAGGCACGGCGCTCGGGGGTGGGGAATGGGGGGTGGTGGGCGAGCGCCCCGGGCGGGCTCCGGGTCCCGGGGGGACACCGGGCCGGCCGGGGTCAGCGTCGCTTCTTCGACTTCTTGCCGCCGCCCGGGCGTCCGGACGAGGCGAGCTGCTGGCCGGACCGGCCGCCGTTGTTCTTGCCGGGGGAGCCGTTCTTCCCGGACCCGTTCTTCCCCGCCGGCGAGGACACCTTGCCGGGCGCCGCCCGGCCGCTGCCCTTGCCCGAGGCCGGGCGGGCGCCGGGCTTCGGCGTGGTGCCGACGGCGCCGTTCGCGGCGCCCGACGGGGCGTCCACCGGCTCGTCCGCGGGGGCGTCCTCGGGCTCGGCCGACGACTCCAGCTCCTCGGGCCGCTTGGGCTTCTGGCCGGGCTTCGGGGCGAGCAGGTCGCGCTGCTCGGCCGCCTGTGCGCGCCGCTCCTGCTCCTCGCGGGCGATCTTCCCGTACACGTACCACTGCTGGGTCAGCGTCCAGGAGTTGTTGGAGAGCCAGTACAGCAGGATCGCAATCGGGAAGAAGGCACCGAACACCAGCACGCCGATGGGGAAGAGCCACATCGTCAGCTTCTGCATGATCGCGGCCTGCGGGTTCGCCGCGGAGGCCGCCGTCTGGTGCTGCACCGAGATGCGGGCGGTGAAGTGGGTCGCGACGCTGGCGATGATCATCAGCGGCAGCGCCACCGGGATGACGTGCGCGTTGAAGCTGGAGAAGTTCAGCGAGAAGTGGCCGAGCTCCTGGGTGCCGCCGGAGATCGCCTCCGAGAGCTTCACGCCGAGGATGTCGGCGTTGTTGAAGGAGACGACGTCGGCGCGGCTGAAGACGTAGTTGTACGGGTAGTTCGGCTGGAAGCCCCGCAGCACGTGGAACAGACCGATGAACACCGGCAGCTGCACGAGGACCGGCAGGCAGCCGCCCAGCGGGTTGACGCCGTGCTCCTTCTGGAGCTTCTGCATCTCCTCCGCGAGCTTCTGCTTGTCGTTCTTGTACTTCTCCTGCAGCTTCTTGATCTGCGGCTGGAACTCCTGCATCTTCCGCATCGAGCGGACCTGGCTGACGAACGGCTTGAACAGCAGCGCGCGCAGCGTGAAGACCAGGAAGATGACCGACAGCGCCCAGGCGAACCCGTTGTCGGCGCCCAGCGCGAAGCCGAACACCTTGTGCCAGAACCACAGGATGGCCGACACCGGGTAGTAGATGAAGTTCAGCACTTCGCTTGCTCCTCGCTGATGGGGGCTCCGGCTCCCCGGGGGGCAGTGCGGTCAGACGGGTCGGCGGGTGGTCCGCCCGCCCCGGGTGGGTCAGGGACCGGTTCCGGGACGACGACGCCGTCCGGGTCGCGGCTCCGACGTGGAGGTACGGGGTCCAGACCCCCAGGGTGCCAGGGCGCGCACTTGAGCAGGCGCACGGTGGCCAGTCCCGTGCCCCGGAGGACTCCGTGGACCCGGAGCGCCTCGACGGCGTAGGCGCTGCAGCTCGGGTGGAAGCGGCAATGGGGGAGGAACAGCGGGGAGATCCAGCGTCGGTAGACGCCGAGGACGGCGATCAGCAGCCGGGCGGCCGGGCCCGGGGGCGAGTCCGGCAGCGCCGGTGTCCCGATCTCCACGTCGCCCACTCCCGTCGGTTTCCCGTGAAACCACGCCGCGTCGTGATCGCGGAGCTCGCCGGGGCCTGCGACCGGCCCCAGCGACCATGGTGCCCGCGACGGGCCGGGAGGGCGACCGTCGTCGGTACGCGACCACGCGGTCGTCGTACCCATCGGCCGGTCTACCCGGACCCGACGACGGCCGGCCCCGGACACTCCGCGGGGCGCGGGTCCGGGGTGAACCCCAGCCGCCGCAGGGCCGCGTCGAGGTCGGCGCCGAGCTCGGCCGAGGACGACCCCGCCGCCGCCGGGTGCGCCCGGACGACCAGCGCGGTCCCGTCCGGGAGGCCCGCGAGGCGCTCGCCCACCAGGTGTCGCAGTCGGCGGGTCACCCGGTGTCGCTCGACCGAGCCACCGACGGTGCGCCCGACGACGAAGCCGGCGCGCGACCCGTCGTCGTCACCGGTCAGGACGTGCACCGACAACCGGCGCCGGCCGGCCTTGCGGCCGCGACGCAGGATCCGCCGGAAGTCGTCGGGCCGACGGACCCGGCACGGGCGCGGCAGCACGGACTCGAGCCCGGCGGGTCGGGTGCGGGCCGTCAGGCGCTGAGGGCGGAACGGCCCTTGCGGCGCCGGTTCGCCAGCACCGCACGACCGGCGCGCGTGCTCATCCGCAGCCGGAAGCCGTGGGTCTTCGACCGACGACGGTTGTTCGGCTGGAACGTGCGCTTGCCCTTGGCCACGACTGAGAACTCCTGCGTCAGCTCACCCCGGTGTCGGGGGAGCGCGGCTGTGCCGGGTGCACGCCGAAGCCCCAGGGCGTTCCCTGGGCGTGGCGGACCCGGATCCGGTCGTGACCAGCGTAGCCGAGACCTCGCCCCACCCCCCACGGCGGGCCCCGGCGCCCGACCGGCAGGATGATCAGGATCGTCCGCCCACTGACGGCCGGACGGGTGGCCGGGAGAGGTTGTGGCCCGGCGCGAGGCCTTGTTAGCGTCTCGCACCCCGCCAACGCTCCAGCCGCATCGATGGGTCCCCGCGGTCGTTTCCGTGGTCAGGCTCCGGCGGTCGGCGTCGTCCCGGGGCCACGGAACCGGACCTGCCGCCCCAGGCGGCATACTCGGTGCGAACCCTGGGGGCGGGGGCTCGCGCCGCCGTCGCGCGCACGTCGTGCACAGTTGTGGACAACTCTGTGGATTCGTGCGCGATCACGGGCGTGACGTGCGCGGACTCACCAGGAGACCGGGTGCGCAGGGGGACGGACTTCAGGGAGGGTCGGCCATGTCGGACCAACTCTCCGATCTCGACGAGACCTGGACCCGCGTCGTCACGGAGCTCACGTCCGGCTCCGCCGACGGGCCCGCGCTGTCCGCGCAGCAGCGCGCGTGGGTCCGCGTCACGCGCCCCCTCGGCCTCCTCGACGACACCGCACTGCTCGCCGCGCCGAGCGAGTTCGCCAAGGAGGCGATCGAGCGGGCGCTGCGCGACCCGATCGTCGACGCCCTCTCCCGCCACATCGGCCGCCCGGTCCAGCTCGCCGTCCGGGTGGACCACAGCGCCCGGTCGTCCGCCGAGTCGGGACCGGAGACCTCGCCGCTGCCGCGGCTGCCCGGCAACGCCGGCGCCGCGCTCGCGGGCGACGGCGGCTACGCCCCGACGACCTTCGGCCAGGGCTACGACGACGGCGGACCCGACACCGGGTACCTGACCGGCTCGGCCCCGGACCACCACCGCTCGCACCGCGCCGACGCGATCGCGGCCGCGGCGGGCGTCGGGCAGGTAACCCACAACCCGGACCAGGCGCACCCCGAGGAGGAGGTCGACGAGGTCAACGACGGCCTCGCCGCCGTGCACGAGATCTGGAGCCCGCCGGGGCGGACCCCGACGCCGGGCCGGATCGACGGGGACGGCGCCATCGCCTCCCCCGAGCCCACCGGCGGCGACGCGCGCGGCGCGCCCCGCTCGCAGACCCGGCTCAACGAGAAGTACCTCTTCGACACCTTCGTCATCGGCGCCTCGAACCGCTTCGCCCACGCCGCGGCGGTCGCGGTCGCCGAGGCCCCCGCGCGGGCCTACAACCCGCTCTTCGTCTGGGGCGACTCCGGACTCGGCAAGACGCACCTGCTGCACGCCGTCGGGCACTACGCCCAGCGCCTCTTCTCCGGCATGCGCGTGCGCTACGTGTCGACCGAGGAGTTCACCAACGACTTCATCAACTCGCTGCGCGACGACCGCAAGATCGCGTTCCAGCGGCGTTACCGGGACGTCGACGTGCTGCTGGTCGACGACATCCAGTTCCTGGAGGGCAAGGAAGGGACCCAGGAGGAGTTCTTCCACACCTTCAACACGCTGCACAACGCGAACAAGCAGATCGTCGTCTCTTCCGACCGGCCGCCGAAGCGCCTGGAGACTCTCGAGGACCGGCTCCGGACGCGGTTCGAGTGGGGCCTGATCACCGACATCCAGCCGCCCGAGCTGGAGACCCGGATCGCCATCCTGCGCAAGAAGGCCGCCGGCGAGCGGATGGCCGCGCCGCCCGAGGTCCTCGAGTTCATCGCCGACCGCATCGAGCGCAACATCCGCGAGCTCGAGGGCGCGCTGATCCGGGTCACGGCGTTCGCGTCGCTGAACCGGCAGCCGATCGACCTCCAGCTCGCCGAGATCGTGCTGCGCGACCTCATCCCGGACTCGCGCCAGTCCGAGATCACCGCGCCGACGATCATGGCGGTGACCGCGGAGTTCTACGGGGTCTCCATCGACGACCTCACCGGCCCGGGGAAGACGAAGGCGCTCGCGCTGTCGCGCCAGATCGCGATGTACCTGTGCCGCGAGCTCACCGACCTCTCGCTGCCGCGGATCGGCCAGACCTTCGGCAACCGCGACCACACCACGGTCATGCACGCGGACAAGAAGATCCGCAAGGAGATGGCCGAGCGGCGCCGGACCTACGAGCAGGTCCAGGAGCTCACCGCGCGCATCAAGCAGCGCGCGCGGGGCTGAGCCCCGGTCCGGCACGCACGAGTCCGGGACGCCTGCGGTTTCCCGCCCCGACCGGATCGTCGTGTCGCGGCGCCGGGGACGGTTCGCCGGCCGGCCGTGGCCGTCCTGTCGCGGCGTCCAGTGGCACCAGGGCGGCCTTGTCGCGCTGAATCCGAACGACAAGGCGGGCCGGGCAGCACCGAAGACCGCGACAAGGCCCTCATCTCGCCCGGCTCTCCGTCACCCGTCCTGCGGCCTGTCGCGCCGAACGGCACCCCACGCACGTCGTCCTGCGACGGGCCGGACGCTCGACGGCGGTGATCGTCGACGGCTGTCGCCCCGCCCGCCGGTGGTCACCCCGCGTCGGCGATCACCGGCAGATTCTGCACACAGCGTCACAGCGGATCGGGCACCGACCACCGGACGGGACGTCCCGCACCCGATCGACCGCATCGGGACGGCCGGTCCTCGCCCGGCGGGCCCCGCCCGTCGTGCCCCGGTTGCACTGCGCAGTCGTTCGACTCCCGATCGACCCACAGTTGGGGACAAGTCTGTGGACACCTGTGCGTCGAGGGGTGGACGGATCCGGGACGGAGGTCGTCCACCGTCGGTTGTCCACCCCACACGCCGATCCGTCCCCGGATCCGGGGATCGCCGGCGCGTCCCGCTCCACACCACGTCGATCACTCCGACCAGCGTCGACGCCGGTACTCCACAGCGCCCACAGGACCTACTGTCACTGCTGTTCTTTCTCTCTAGGAGGAACTACAGAAGACCAGGGTTGGGGAGCGTCGCGGGCCGTGGCGCTGCACAGGGCCGGAGTGTCGGACCCCCCTGTCAGGCTCTACCGTGACGACCTGCCCGATCCCGTCCGTCCCACCTCTCGTCCGATGCCTGGAGGACAGCGATGAAGTTCCGCGTGGAGCGCGACGCCTTCGCCGACGCGGTGGCCTTCGTCGCGCGCAGCCTGCCCAGCCGTGCGCCCGTGCCGGTGCTCGGCGGCGTCCTGCTGGACGCGGCGGACGACGGCGCCCTGACCGTGTCGGGGTTCGACTACGAGGTCTCGGCCCGGGTCGAGGTCCCGGCCATGATCGGCGACGGTGGTCGCGCGCTCGTGTCGGGCCGGCTGCTGGCCGACATCACCCGGTCGCTGCCGCCGCACCCGGTCGACATCACGGTCGAGGGTCCTCGCGCCTCCCTGACGTGCGGGAACGCCCGCTTCAGCCTCCCGACGATGTCCGCCGAGGACTACCCGCAGCTCCCCGAGATGCCCCCGGTGGTCGGGCAGCTCGCCCCGGAGGTCTTCGCCCGGGCCGTCTCGCAGGTCGCCGTCGCGGCCGGCCGGGACGACACGCTGCCGATGTTGACCGGCATCCGCGTCGAGATCGACGGGCCGTCGCTGACGATGGCCGCCACCGACCGCTTCCGTCTCGCGGTCCGCGAGTTCACCTGGGAGCCCGGCGAGGACGGCCCGACGTCCGCCGACGGCGAGTCCACGGCCATCCTCGCGCCGGCCAAGACGCTCTCCGAGGCGGCCAAGACGCTGACCGCCTCGGGCTCGAAGATCGAGCTGGCGCTGGGCCGCGGGGACGGCCTGCTCGGGCTTTCCGGCGGAGGGCGCCGATCGACCACCCGGCTGCTCGACGCCGAGTTCCCCCGCTACCGCCAGCTGCTCCCCAAGGAGCACACCTCGGCCGCGGTCGTCGAGATCGCCCCGCTCGTCGACGCCATCAAGCGCGTCTCGCTGGTCGCCGAGCGCGGCACCCAGGTCCGCCTCGAGTTCGACGAGGGTTCGCTGCGGCTCACCGCGGGCGGCGACGACGAGGGCAGCGCCGAGGAGCAGCTCCCGTGCTCGTTCGCCGGTGAGCCGCTGACGATCGCGTTCAACCCCGGCTACCTGCTCGACGGCCTCGGCGCGCTCGGCGCGGACGCGGCCCACCTGTCGTTCACCACCCCGAGCCGGCCCGCGCTGCTGCGCCCGGCCGCCGCGCCGGGCGAGGACGCGCCCGCCGAGGGCGAGGTGGGGACCGACGAGGCCTCGACGACGGCGGTCGAGCCCGGCCCCGGCGGCGACGTCGAGCTCCCCGAGCCGCGCCCGGGGTACCTCTACCTGCTCATGCCGGTCCGCCTGCCCGGCTGATGAGCGGACCCGTCCGGGCCGCACCGTGACCGGGCGGCCCGGGAGCGGGTACGAAGGGATCGGCCCCGGCGCCACCGCCGGGGAACGCACGGAACCGGCGCTGGGGACGAGGGAGCGGATCGCGGTGCAGCTGGGGATGGTCGGGCTCGGTCGGATGGGCGGCAACATGGCCGAGCGGCTGCGCGCCGCCGGCCACGAGGTCGTCGGGTACGCGAACGACGGGTCGGGCGACGTGCAGTCGCTCGGCGAGCTGGTCAAGGCCCTGGCGGCACCACGCACGGTGTGGCTCATGGTGCCCTCGGGCGAGCCGACGCACTCGACGGTGCGCAGCCTCGCCGACCTCCTGGAGGAGGGCGACCTCGTCGTCGACGGCGGCAACAGCCGCTTCACCGACGACACCGAGCACGCCGAGCTGCTCTCCGGCCACGGCGTCCACTACGCCGACTGCGGGGTGTCCGGCGGCGTGTGGGGGCGCACCGAGGGCTACGGCCTCATGGCCGGCGGCGCCGACGCCGACATCGAGCGGCTCATGCCGGTCTTCGACGCGCTGCGCCCGGAGGGACCCCGCGAGGAGGGGTTCGCGCACGCCGGGCCGGTCGGGGCCGGGCACTACGCGAAGATGGTCCACAACGGTGTCGAGTACGGCCTCATGCAGGCCTACGCCGAGGGCTACGAGCTGCTCTCGGCGGGCGGCCCGGTGACCGACGTCGGCGCGGTGATGAAGGCCTGGAGCCGCGGCACCGTGGTGCGCAGCTGGCTGCTCGACCTCATGGTCCGCGCGCTGGAGGCCGACCCGCACCTCGACCAGATCACCGGCTACGCCGAGGACTCCGGCGAGGGCCGCTGGACGGTGGACGAGGCGATCGTGCACGCGGTGCCGCTGCCGGTGATCTCGGCGGCGCTGTTCGCCCGGTTCGCCTCGCGCCAGACCGACTCGCCGGCGATGAAGGCCGTCGCCGCGCTGCGGGCCCAGTTCGGCGGGCATGCCACGCGCAAGGCCGGGGAGGCCGCCAACGAGCCGCCGACGGGCGGCTAGACGACACCGTGTACGTGAGGGAGCTGTCGGTCACCGACTTCCGGTCGTGGCCGCAGGCCGACCTGAGCCTCACCCCCGGGGTCACCGTGCTGGTCGGCGCCAACGGCCAGGGCAAGACCAACCTCGTCGAGGCGGTCGGCTACCTCGCCACGCTGTCCTCGCACCGGGTGTCCTCGGACGCGCCGCTGGTTCGGCGGGGGGCCGCCGCGGCGGTCGTGCGGGCGACGGCGGTGAACGAGGGCCGCGAGCTCACGGTGCAGGTGGAGATCCAGCCGGGCAAGGCGAACCGCGCCCGCGTCAACCGGTCCCCGGTGCCCCGCCCGCGGGAGATCCTGGGCATCGTCCGGACGGTGGTGTTCGCCCCCGAGGACCTCGCCCTGGTCCGCGGCGACCCTGGTGAGCGCCGGGCCTTCCTCGACGACCTCCTCGTGGCGCGCGCCCCGCGCTGGGCGGGGGTGCGCAGCGAGTACGACAAGGTGCTGCGGCAGCGGTCGGCGCTGCTCAAGTCCGCGCGCTCGGCCCGGGGCGCGCGGGAGGCGGGCACGCTCGAGGTGTGGGACGCCCACCTCGCGCGCACCGGGGCGTCCCTCACCGCGGGCCGGATCCTGCTCGCCCGGGCTCTCGCGCCGCACGTCACCGCCGCGTACGCGGACGTCGCCCCGGAGTCGGTGCCGGTCGGGGCGCGCTACCGCTCCCGGGTGGAGGCGGTCGACGCGCTGGCCGGGCCGGACGCCCCCACGGGTGAGGACGCCGAACCCGACGACGTGACGGGCGGCCCGCGGTACGCCGCCCTCGCCGCGGAGCTCGAGACGGAGCTGCTGGAGGAGATCGGCCGGCGCCGCGACCAGGAGATCGAGCGCGGGGTCTCGCTCGTGGGCCCGCACCGCGACGACCTGGAGCTCACCCTCGGGGACGGGCCGGCGAAGGGCTACGCCAGCCACGGCGAGTCGTGGGCGCTGGCCCTGGCCCTGCGCCTCGGTGGGTTCGAGCTGCTGCGCTCCGAGGGCTCGGAGCCGGTGCTGATCCTCGACGACGTCTTCGCCGAGCTGGACTCACGCCGCCGGGAGGCCCTCGCCCGAACGGCGGCGCGCGCCGAACAGGTCCTGGTGACGGCGGCGGTGGACGACGACGTGCCCGCTGTCCTGGAGGGAGCACGCTTCGTCATCGAGGACGGCACGGTGCGTGACGAGGTCGCCTCGTGACGAATGATCGGAGTGGGCACTGATGAGCCGAATCGGTGAAGAAGGCCCGGATTCTGGGGACAGACCTGTGGATGCTGTGGACAACTTGTTCAGCATCGCCGGTCTCGACCCCTCCGAGGGCCCGGATCCGGGGTCTGACCTGCGACGTGGACCGGGGAACGCCGTCCACACCCCGGGTACGGACCGCGACGCGGTCGCGCTGCCGCCGGCCCGCCTCGGTCCCCGGCGCCACACGGACGGCCGTGCGGCCGATACCGAGGGTGTTGTCGAGGACCCGGTGGAGCCTGCTTCGACCGGGTCCCCCGAGGCGGCCGCCGACCGTGACTCCGCCGATCCCGCCGCCCCGGCCGACGGCGCTGCGCCCCGCGGCGCCGACATCGCCCGTGCGGCCCTCGACGCCGCCCGCGCCCGGCGGGCCGAGCGGGGCGGGGACTCGCGCGGCGCGACCCGACGCACCGTCCGGCGGGGCGACCCGGGCGACGGCGCCCGACGCCGTCGTCGCTCCTGGTCGGGCGCGGGGTCCGACGACCGCGACCCGCAGCCGCTCGGCCGGGTCGCCTCCCGGCTCTCGGCCCAGCGGGGGTGGGCGCCGAAGCTCGCGAACGGGTCGGTGTTCGGCCGCTGGGCCGAGCTGGTGGGCCCCGAGGTCGCCGAGCACGCCACGCCGACGGCCCTGCGCGACGGCGAGCTGACCGTCCAGGCCGACTCGACGGCGTGGGCGACACAGCTGCGCCTGCTCCAGCGCCAGCTCCTCGCGAAGATCGCGGCGGGCCTCGGCAACGGCGTCGTCACCGGCATGCGCATTCACGGTCCGTCGGCACCGAGCTGGCGGCGGGGCCCGCGGCACGTCTCCGGTCGGGGCCCGCGCGACACGTACGGCTGAGCGCGCGCTGTCCGGGCCCAGGACGCCGGCGGGGCCCGTGGCGGCCGGTCGGACCCTCCCGCAGTCGCGCCAGGCGCTCTGCGACGCGCTCAACAGGCGGACCGGCCCGTTCTGGCGTGGGTCGACCAGTAGACTGTAGGAGGAGTGCGCGACTGTCCTCACCCGGTGTCGGCAGGGTCGGCGCACCGACTGCTCAGGTAGGGAGATTCAGACGCCCGTGGCTGCCGCGAAGAAGAACAACGACTACAGCGCGTCGTCCATCACCGTCCTCGAAGGCCTCGAGGCGGTCCGCAAGCGGCCCGGCATGTACATCGGGTCCACCGGTGAGCGCGGTCTGCACCACCTCATCTGGGAGGCCGTGGACAACTCGGTCGACGAGGCGATGGCGGGCTACGCCACGAGCGTCACCGTGACCATGCAGGCCGACGGCGGCATCTCGGTCATCGACGACGGTCGCGGCATCCCGGTGGACACCCACCCGGTCGAGAAGAAGCCGGCCGTCGAGATGGTCATGACCATGCTGCACGCCGGCGGCAAGTTCGACGACAAGTCGTACGCGGTCTCCGGTGGTCTGCACGGCGTCGGCATCAGCGTCGTCAACGCGCTGTCCACCGCCCTCGACGTCGAGATCCACCGCGACGGCCAGATCTGGACCCAGCACTACGAGCAGGCGCGCCCCGGCCCGCTGACCGAGGCCGGGAAGACCAAGAAGACCGGCACGACGATCACGTTCTGGGCCGACCCGACGATCTTCGAGTCCGTCTCGTACAACTTCGAGACGATCTCGCGCCGCCTGCAGGAGATGGCCTTCCTGAACAAGGGCCTCACCATCACGCTGCGGGACGAGCGCAAGCCGGAGGGCGACACCGAGGCCGAGGGTCACGAGGTCGACGACGCGCCGGACGCCGAGGGCTACGTCGCGAAGGTCAAGGAGCGGACCTTCCACTACCCGGGCGGGCTCGAGGACTTCGTCGCCTACATCAACCACGCGAAGGACCCGATCCACAAGAAGCCGGTGGCGTTCCAGGCGGAGGGCACCGGCCATCAGGTCGAGGTCGCGATGCAGTGGAACTCCGGCTACTCGGAGTCGGTCTACACGTTCTGCAACACCATCAACACCAGCGAGGGCGGCACCCACGAGGAGGGCTTCCGCTCGGCGCTGACCACCACGGTCAACCGGTACGCCCGCGACAAGAAGCTCATCAAGGAGAAGGACCCGGCGCTGACCGGCGACGACATCCGCGAGGGCCTCGCCGCGATCGTGTCGGTCAAGGTCGCGGAGCCGCAGTTCGAGGGTCAGACGAAGACCAAGCTCGGCAACACCGAGGTGAAGTCCTTCGTCCAGCGCGTCTGCAACGAGTGGCTCTCGGACTGGTTCGAGCGCAACCCCGCCGAGGCCAAGACGATCATCAACAAGGCGGTCGGTTCGGCCCAGGCCCGGCTGGCGGCCCGCAAGGCGCGCGAGCTCGTGCGGCGCAAGACCGCGGGCGACATCGGCGGCCTGCCCGGCAAGCTCGCCGACTGCCGCTCGAACGACCCGACCCGCAGCGAGGTCTACATCGTCGAGGGCGACTCGGCGGGCGGTTCGGCGAAGTCCGGCCGCGACTCGATGTTCCAGGCGATCCTGCCGATCCGCGGCAAGATCATCAACGTCGAGAAGGCCCGCATCGACCGTGTCCTCAAGAACAACGAGGTCCAGTCGATCATCACCGCGCTGGGCACCGGCATCCACGACGAGTTCGACCTCGCGAAGCTGCGCTATCACAAGATCGTGCTGATGGCCGACGCCGACGTCGACGGCCAGCACATCCGGACGCTGCTGCTCACGCTGCTGTTCCGCTTCATGCGCCCGCTGGTGGAGAACGGCCACGTCTTCCTCGCGATGCCGCCGCTCTACAAGATCAAGTGGAGCGGGCGGGGCGTCGAGCCGGAGTTCGCGTACTCCGACCGCGAGCGCGACGGGCTGCTCGAGGTCGGCCGCGCGGCCGGCAAGAAGATCAACAAGGACGAGGGCATCCAGCGCTACAAGGGCCTCGGCGAGATGAACGCCAAGGAGCTCTGGGAGACCACGATGGATCCCACGACGCGGATGATGCAGCAGGTGACGCTCGACGACGCGGCGACCGCCGACGAGCTCTTCAGCGTGCTCATGGGCGAGGACGTGGAGTCGCGGCGCTCGTTCATCACCCGCAACGCCAAGGACGTCCGCTTCCTCGACATCTGACGGTTGCCGGGCGGGGCCCGGGGCTCGGGCCCTCGCCGATGCGGGTCTCCGCCGGTGATCATCAGTACATGACGCAGGCCCGACGGCAGCCGGACCCGAGCTCTGTGCCCCTCTTGCCACCAGGAGGCCAGGCGCCACGTCGTCGTTCCACGGGAAACGACGACGCCCGACGCGCCGCCCGACCTCCCCTGGCTACTCTCCTCGGCGCACGGCGGGTTCGCCCGTGCTTCGGAGGCCGAGGAGCGCAACGCGGTGGATCGGGTGGCGGAGTCGGTGGTCGGGAGCGGGCCGACCGGCCTGCTGAGCCGGACGCTGCGCGCCCTCGCACCGCACGCCTGGTTCCTCGAGGACGAGGTCGCCGGCCTGGCGGACGTCGTCAGTACCGGCGCGGTCTGCCTCGACGTCGGTGCCGAGTACGGCCTATACACGTGGACCCTCGCCGGGCTGGCCGGCCCCACCGGACACGTCCACGCCGTCGAGCCGCAACCGGGCCCGTCCGCGTTCGTCGACACCACCCGCCGGCTGCTCGGCGCGGACACCGTCACGGTCCACCGGACCGCACTGGGCGCCGCCGCGGGCGGCGGGGTCCTCTCGCTTCCGCGCCGCCGGCTGCTGCCCGTGCACGGCCGGGCGTTCCTGACGACGGGTGCGACCGGCCTGGGGTCGAACTCCGAGTTCTCCCACCACGAGGACGTGCCGGTTGCGGTGACCACGCTCGACGACCTCGTCGCGGACCTCGAGCTCGAACGGCTCGACCTCGTCAAGGCCGACATCGAGGGCGCCGAGGCCCACCTCCTGCGCGGAGCGCACGCCACGCTCGCGACGTTGCGCCCGACGCTCATGCTGGAGCTCGAGGACCGTCACCTGGCGCGGTTCGGGGCGTCGGTGGCCGAGATCGTCGCCGAGCTCGCGGCGGACGGGTACGAGGCCCGGACGTGGCACCGGGAGCGGGGCTGGGTCCCGCGGTGCCTCGACGACGAGCGCCGCAACGTGCTCTTCACGCCCCGCTGAGCCCTCGTCGGGCCCGCGTCGGGCCCGCGCCGAGCCCCGCTGCACCCCCGCCCGACCCCCTGCCTGAACCCCCCGCTGAGTCCACTGCTGACCCCACCGCACCCCGGGCGGCGCCACGCACGGGTCACACCGCACCTGACCGGCCCGAACACGCGCGGGGGAGCCACGTGATCGTCGGGGTCGCCGGTAGAATCGGGAGGTCGGACCCGGTGTCGTCGTGACCACCGCTGGTCCGGCGGAACGGGTACGCCCCTGATGCGTTCTCCGCGGTGACCGGCCGCGGCCCGGGGGCGCCGAGGAGTGGAGTGGACACCGCGTGACCGAGACGACGCTGCCTCCGGGTTCGGGCGACCGGATCGAGCCGGTCGACATCCAGCAGGAGATGCAGCGCTCCTACATCGACTACGCGATGAGCGTGATCGTGGGGCGCGCCCTCCCGCTCGTGGAGGACGGGCTCAAGCCGGTGCACCGCCGGGTCCTGTACTCGATGTACGACTCCGGGTTCCGCCCGGACCGCAGCTACGTGAAGTGCGCCCGCGTCGTCGGCGACGTCATGGGCAACTACCACCCCCACGGCGACTCCGCGATCTACGACGCGCTCGTCCGGCTCGCGCAGCCCTGGGCGATGCGCTACCCGCTGATCGACGGCCAGGGGAACTTCGGCTCGCCGGGCAACGACCCCGCGGCCGCGATGCGGTACACGGAGTGCCGGCTCACCCCGCTCGCGATGTCGATGCTGCAGGACATCGACGAGGAGACCGTCGACTTCGTCGACAACTACGACGGCCGCACCCAGGAGCCGTCGGTCCTGCCCGGGCGCGTACCGAACCTGCTGATCAACGGCAGCGCCGGCATCGCCGTCGGCATGGCGACCAACATCCCGCCGCACAACCTGCGCGAGGTCGCCGAGGGCGCCACCTGGGCGCTCGACCACCCGGACGCCTCCGAGGAGGAGACCCTCGAGGCCCTCACGGGCTTCATCAAGGGCCCGGACTTCCCGACGGCGGGTCTGGTCGTCGGCCGCGACGGCATCGACTCCGCCTACCGCACCGGTCGCGGGTCGATCCGGATGCGCGCTGTGGTCGAGGTCGAGGAGGACACCAAGGGCCGCACCACCCTCGTCGTCACCGAGCTGCCCTACCAGGTCAACCCGGACCATCTCATCGAGTCGATCGCGACGATGGTCCGCGAGGGCCGGATGACCGGGATCGCCGAGATCAACGACGAGTCGTCCGACCGCATCGGGCGCCGCATCGTCATCACCCTGCGCCGCGACGCCGTGGCCAAGGTGGTCCTGAACAACCTCTACAAGCACACGCAGCTGCAGTACAGCTTCGGCGTCAACATGCTGACGATCGTCGACGGCGTGCCCCGCACGCTGCGGCTGGACCAGGTCATCCGGCACTGGATCCGGCACCAGATCGAGGTCATCGTCCGGCGCACGCGCTACCGCCTGCGCAAGGCCGAGGAGCGGGCCCACATCCTGCGCGGCCTGGTGAAGGCGCTCGACGCGCTCGACGAGGTCATCGCGCTCATCCGCGCGTCGGAGACCGTCGAGGTCGCGCGGAACGGCCTGATCGAGCTCCTCGAGATCGACGAGCTCCAGGCGCAGGCCATCCTCGACATGCAGCTCCGTCGCCTGGCCGCCCTCGAGCGCCAGAAGATCATCGACGAGCTGGCCGAGATCGAGGAGACGATCCGGGACCTGCAGGACATCCTCGACCGGCCGGAGCGCCAGCGGCAGATCGTCCGCGACGAGCTCGGCGAGATCGTCGACAAGCACGGCGACGACCGGCTGACGCGGCTCGTCGGCTACGACGGCGAGGTGGCCGACGAGGACCTCATCGCGGTCGAGGACGTCGTCGTCACGATCACGCGGACCGGCTACGCGAAGCGCACCAAGACCGACCTGTACCGCGCCCAGAAGCGCGGTGGGCGCGGCGTGCAGGGCGCACAGCTCAAGCAGGACGACCTGGTCGCGCACTTCTTCGTCTGCTCCACGCACGACTGGCTGCTGTTCTTCACCAACAAGGGCCGCGTCTACCGCGCGAAGGCCTACGAACTGCCCGAGGCGAACCGCAGCGCCCGCGGCCAGCACGTCGCGAACCTCCTCGCGTTCCAGCCCGAGGAGCAGATCGCGCAGGTCATGCAGATCCAGGACTACGAGGCCGCGCCGTACCTGGTGCTCGCCACCAAGAGCGGCCTGGTGAAGAAGTCCAAGCTCACCGACTTCGACTCGAACCGCACCGGCGGGCTGATCGGCATCAACCTGCGCGACGGCGACGAGCTGGTCGGTGCCGTGCTCTGCTCCGGCGACGACGACCTGCTGCTCGTCTCCGCGGAGGGCCAGTCCATCCGGTTCTCGGCCACGGACGACGCGCTGCGCCCGATGGGCCGCGCGACCTCCGGCGTGATGGGCATGCGGTTCAACTCCGGCGACGAACTGCTCTCCATCGGCGTGGTCCGCGACGGCACCTTCCTGTTGGTCGCGACCGGCGGCGGGTATGCCAAGCGGACACCGATCGAGGACTACCCGGTCCAGGGTCGCGGCGGGAAGGGCGTGCTCACGCTGCAGTACGACCGCCGTCGCGGGACCCTCGTCGGCGCCCTGATCGTCGAGCTGGAGGACGAGCTGTACGCGATCACCGCCAGCGGTGGGGTCATCCGCACGACGGCGAAGGAGGTCCGCAAGGCGGGCCGCCAGACCAAGGGCGTGCGCCTGATGAACCTGGGCGAGAATGGCACCCTGCTCGCGGTGGCCCGCAACGCCGAGAGCTCGGCGGACCCGGACGCCGGCGGCCCGGACCAGCCGGACACACTCCTGTGACCCCGGTCCAGGACTGACCCAGGCTCCCGCCCCCGACCACGAGACGAGCACCGTGAGCACTGCGACACCGGACGAGGACGACGCTCGCGACAGCGGGCAGGCCGGCACCGACGCCGGCAAGGGCGCGAAGGCCGACACCGCCGCCGACACGGTGGCGACGTCCGCCGCGGGCTCCGGGGACGAGGCCGCCCGCGGGTCGGACCAGGCCGCTTCCGCCGGACCCCCGCCGCCGTGGCAGCGGGCCGGCTCCCGCAGCGAGAGCGGGGCCCGGCCGGAGAGCGGGCCCCGGCCGGCCGAGGGCGACCAGCGTTCCGCGGCCCGGCCGGCGACCGGCCCGGTGCCGACCGGTGGTGGGGACCAGCGCCCGGGCACGCCCGCGGCGGGGACCCCCCGACCGTCGCCGCCGGGGCCGCCGCCGAGCGGTCCGATCCCGACCGGGAACCAGCGGCCCTCGCCGCCGAGCGGTCCGCTGCCCGCGCAGGGGGAGCAGCGGCGGTCGAACACGGCGCTCATCGACGCCCCGACCAACCAGCTCTCGCCGGAACAGCTCGGGATGCGCTCGAGCGGGCGCGCCCCGGAGCCGGAGCCCGACCTCGACGACATCGAGGAGGACGTCCGGTCCTCGCGCCCGTCGCGGGGCAAGGTGCCGCGGCGGGCCAGCCTGCAGGTCAAGCGTTTCGACCCGTGGTCGGTGCTCAAGCTGGCGCTGGTCCTCGGCGTGGCGCTGTTCTTCGTGTGGATGTTCGCGGTCGGCGTGCTCTACGCGGTGCTCGACGGCATGGGCGTCTGGGCGCAGCTCAACGGCACCTACCAGGACCTCACCTCCGACAGCGGCGGCGCGGGCCAGCTGATCACCGCGGGCGGGGTCTTCGGGATCGCGGCCATCGTCGGGGTGGTCAACACGATCCTGTTCACCGCGCTCGCGAGCGTGTCGGCGTTCATCTACAACATCTCGGCCGATGTCGCCGGCGGCATCGAGGTCACGCTCTCCGAGCGGGACTAGGCACCGACCCCGGTGGCGGGCGGACCGGACACCCTCCGGTAATCTGAGGCCCGCCACCGCGCGGGGGCCCATAGCTCAGTTGGTTAGAGCGCGTCGCTGATAACGACGAGGTCGCTGGTTCAAATCCAGCTGGGCCCACCGGTCAGGAAACCCCCTCAGCACGACGACGGCCCCGGAGCTTCACGCTCCGGGGCCGTCGTCGTGTGGGTGTCGGGAGACCGTCAGCCGGAGAAGGCGGCGGCGGGAGCGGTCCCGTTCTTGCCGCGGGACTCCCAGGCCTCGACGACGTTGTTCGGCACGCGGCCGCGGTCGGAGACCTCGAAGCCCTCGGAGCGGGCCCACTCCCGGATCTGCTTCGAGGTCTCGCGGTCGTACCCGCCGGGCGACGTGGCCCGGGGCGTGCCGCTCCCGGCGCCGCCGCCGGCAGAACGGCGACGACCAGCCGCGCGACGCCCCCCCGTGCGTCGGGCGGCGGCGACGTACTGCGCGAGCGAGTCGCGCAGTCCGGCGCTGTTCTTGTCATCGAGGTCGATCTCGTAGGTCACGCCATCGAGCGCGAACTCCACGGTGGTGATGTCCTCGGACTCCTCACCAGTCAGGTCGTCCACCAACGTGACGACTGTCTTCTGGGCCATCCGGCGTACTCCTCGGCTCGCGGGGGAATTGCACCCGGAATCGTACCCGGGGTGTATTCACATTATCAGTGAATCCCCCGGTTGCGAGCACAGGGCGGCATGTCACTCGACAGAGGGTGAGAAATGGGCCCCGAGACCGGACAGTCCGCCCTCGAACACACCCTTGGCGAACAACTCCACGAGCGCTTCCGCGTCGGTCAAGTCACAGTCGAACCTCCGGTCAGGACCCCTTCTTCGGGTTCGGCCGGATGCCGGTGAATTCCCGCGTACGCGCGGTCAACGCCTCCTCGGTGGGCAGTCGCTCCATGCTGCTGGCGCCGTAGAAGCCGTGGCAGGTCGTGGCGCGCTCCAGCACGTAGGCGGCGTCGTCAGGCGCGGAGACGGGGCCGCCGTGCACCAGCACGAGGACGTCGTCGCGGACCTCCCGCGCGGCGGCCGACCACTCGTCCACCAGCGACACGCAGTCGTCCAGCGACTTCGCGGTCTCGGCGCCGATCGACCCGCCCGTCGTCAGGCCCATGTGGCAGACGACGACGTCGGCGCCCGCCGCCGTCATCGCGCGGGCGTCGTCGGCCGAGAACACGTAGGGCGTGGTGAGCAGGTCCGCCTCGCGCGCGGCGGCGACGAGATCGACCTCGTGCGCGAAGCCCATGCCGGTCTCCTCGAGATTGGCGCGGAACACGCCGTCGATGAGCCCCACCGTGGGGAAGTTCTGGATGCCGGCGAATCCGAGGTCGCGCAGCTCGCGCAGGAATCGCGGGCGGATGAGGAAGGGGTCGGTGCCGTTGACCCCGGCGAGCACCGGAGTGTGGGACACCACGGGGAGGACCTCGCGGGCCATCTCCACGACGATGTCGTTCGCGTTGCCGTAGGCGAGCAGTCCGGCGAGGGATCCACGACCCGCCATGCGATAGCGCCCCGAGTTGTAGATGACGATGAGGTCGATCCCGCCGGCCTCTTCACAGCGAGCCGACAATCCGGTGCCTGCGCCCCCGCCGACGATCGGTTCACCGCGCGCGACCTTCTCGCGCAGCCGTTCCACGATCTCGGTGCGCCCGGGTGCCTGCGTGCTCATGCAACTCCTTCTCAGCCGGTGATCCCGCGCAGTTCGGCGACGAGGCGCGCCGCGAACTCCGGGTCGTTCACGTGGTTCTCGGTCTCGATCAGGTGCCGGTCCCCGTCCTGCACCAGTTCCGCCCGCAGGGTCTCGACGAGGGCCTCCGTGGCGGCCGGGTCGGCGAACGGGCCGCCCTCGACGTCGAGGGCCGAGACCCCCCGCAGCGGCACGACGAGGCGGACCGGCCCCTCGCACGCGTTGAGCTTGCGCGCGAGGAACCCGGCCGCGGCGCGGCACTCGTCGGGGGTGGTGCGCATCAGCGTCACCTGGGCGTTGTGCTCGTAGAGCAGTCGACCCCGGTAGCGCTCCGGGACGGTGTCCGGCGCCCCGAAGTTGACCATGTCGAGCGCGCCGACGCTGCCGACCCACGGCACCCGTCGTCGGGCGATCGCGCCGAGCCGGTCCTCGGTGGCGGCCATGACGCCGCCGGCGACCAGGTCGGCGATCTCGGTGGTGGACACGTCGCAGACCGCCGAGACGAGCCCGTCGTCGACGAGCTTCTCCATGGCCTGCCCGCCGGTGCCGGTGGCGTGGAAGACGAGGCAGTCGAACTCGTCCTGCAGCGCCTCGGTGACCCCGGTGACGCACGGCGTCGTGACCCCGAACATCGTCAGACCGAGGGCGGGCCGGTCCTGACCGCGGTCGACCGGCGGCGCCGAGAGCGCGCCCGCGAGCGCGTGCGCGGCGTTGGCCAGCACCACGCGGCTGATCCGGTTGAGCCCGGCGACGTCGGTGACCGAGTACATCAGCGCGATGTCGCTCGACCCGACGTACGGCGCGACGTTCCCCGACGCCACCGTCGAGACGACGATCTTGGGGACGCCGACCGGCAGGCGCTGCAGGGCGGGGGTGATCAGCGCGGTCCCGCCGGAGCCGCCGAGCCCGATCACGCCGTCGAGGCCCTCCCGTGACGGCAGCCAGCGTTCGAGCGCCTCGGCCATGGCCGCGACGGACGTCCCCCGGTCTCCGGTGAACGCCTCCGGGCCCGCGACCTCGGCGGCGGTGACGTCCGCGCGTCCCGCCCCCGGATCGGAGGTCCCGACGTCGACGGTGGTCACCTCGTGCCCCGCGCCGCGGATCTGCTCGGCGACGTAGCGCAGCTCGTCGCCCTTCGTGTCGAACGTGCCCACCACGTAGGCGTGCGCCATCCCGGTGCCTCCCGACGTCGTCGTCCTGGGACCGTCCTATCGCACTCGGGAGGGTCGCGCGGCCGATCAGCGATGGCCCGTCGCTGACAGCTGACGTCAGAACGGCGCCACTCTCACATCCGGTGGTCGCCGGTTCGCGGCCCCGACCGGGGGTGTCGTGGGACTGCTAGCGTAGGAGGCGTGATGAAGCTGGTCGTCCTGGTGGCCGCGGCGTTGGGGGTGGCACACCTCGTGCGGCGTCGTCAGGAGCGGCCGACGGCGGAGGTGTGGCGCGACGCGACGCGCGCCTCGTAGACCCTCCGTTCACGCGGGGACGTAGCTCAATTGGCAGAGCACCGCCTTTGCAAGGCGGGGGTTGAGGGTTCGATTCCCTTCGTCTCCACCACGTCTGACCTGCAATAACATGTTCCACGTGGAACATCAGTCCTCCCCCTCGTCGTCCTGGGGCACCTCTGGGGCACACACCGCGGCGTCCATGCGGTCCGCGAGGTCGTCGAGCCGGTCCGGGAACAGGTGGCCGTAGAGGTCGAGCGTCAGCGTCGCCGTCTTGTGGCCGAGCATCTGCTGGACGACCTTCACGTCCGCCCCGGAGGCGATGGCCAGCGACGCGGCGGTGTGGCGCAGCTCGTGCGGGTGGAAGCCGGGCGGGCCGACGAGCTGGACGGCGGGGTCGAAGGTGTTGCGTCGGAAGTTCCGGCCCCGGAGGACGCCGCCGTAGGGTGCGGTGAAGACGAGGTCGTCGGACTCCTTGCCGGTGATCAGCGGTTCGAGATCCGAGACGAGGAAGCGCGGGAGCGGCACGGTTCGGCGTGCGTGCGTCTTCGGTGCTCCCCAGACCAGCCGGCCGTTGACCTCGGTGACGGACTCGGCGACGACGAGGCGGCGGCGGACGAGGTCCACCCGCTTGACGCGGAGCGCGGCGGCTTCACCCCAGCGCAGCCCGGTGTACGCGAGCAGTCGGACCAGGGGCGCGTAGTCCTCGCAGGCCTTGGCGAGCATCGCCACCGTCGCGTGGTCGAGGTACCGGTGATCGGGCAGTGCGGCCCGACGGATGCGGACGCCGGCGGCCGGGTTCTTAGTGATCCGCTCGTCCTGCACCGCCCACGCCATGATCACGAGAGCACCCGGTGCACCTTCATGATCGAGCTGGGCGAGAGGTCGGCTCCGAGCTTCGCCACCCACGCCTGGACCTCGGCGTGTCGGACCGAGCCCAGGGCGGTCGTGCCCCATCGCGGCACGATGTAGTTCTCGACGGCGCCGCGGTACCGGTCGAAGGTCGACGGCGTGAGGTGCCCCTGGGCCGCGAGCCACTGGACGGCCCACTCCCCGACCAGGACGCGGCCGGCGGCAGGGTCGATGTAGGACCCGGACCGCATGTCGTGCTCGACGGACGCGGCGAACCCCTCGGCGTCGGTCTTCTTCTTGAACGCCTTCTTGCGCTGCACGCCGGCGGGGTCGCGCCAGCGCACCAGCCAGCGGGAGCCGTGGCCGTACCGGTCGGTGCGCTCCTGGCCGGTCGGGGTCTTCCGGTGCCACCGGTCGTCGATGTCGGCCATCACGCGGCCCCGGACGACTTCGCCGACTCGCGGTTGAGCCAGGCGTGGAAGCGGTCGCGAGGGACGAGAACCCGCTTGCCCATCCGGAGGCTCGGAATGTCCCCGGCTCGGACGTGCTGGTACGCCTTGCCCCGCGCGATGCCGAGGAGCGCGGCCACCTCGTCGACCGTGTATGTCAGCGACTCCATGGGTCAGTCCTCCGGGAGGTGACGGCCGATGTGGCCGAGGTGGTTGTGCGCTGCTCGGGCCTCCTCGTCGAGGCGATCGAGGAGGGCGCGGATGGTGTCGAGGTGGTCGAGCGCCTGGCCGAACGTGCGAGCGACGGGGACGCCAGGGCGGTCGTCGTAGTGCTTGCCCGGGTCGGCGCGGTGCACCGAGCGACGGAGGTGATCGACGAGCTGGGGCAGGCGCCCGAACAGTTCCGAGAGGTTCCCGGCGACGGTGTAGGCGGCGGGGCCGTCGAGAGGACCGCGTACGACGTGGATGGCCGCGCGGACGTGCTCGCTGGCCTGGTCGACATGTTCGGCGACGGTGGTCATCGGGACCGCCCGATCGTGGCGTCGCCGTGGTCGGTGCCGGGCCACGGCTGTCGGCAGGCGATGCAGTGCGGTTGCGGCCTAAGCCAGCGCATGGAGCTGGCGAGGACCCGGGCGAAGCTCTCGCCGTCCGTGATGGTCATCGGGACGCGCACGTGGACTTCGGGCTGGTCGTAGGCGCGCAGCACGACGACCAGCCGACCGCCGTGCATGGTCACGGCCAGGGTGATGCTGCCCTCGCCGACCTCGAACACCTCCGGTGCGGGAAGGGTGGTTGCGCTCATCGGGTCTCCTCGGTGGGGAGGGTGGCGGCGCGGTCGGTGGCGTCGCCGAGTTGGTGGGCGAACTCGGCGGTGCCGTTGGTGACGGCGGGGCCGAGGGTGGGGAAGGCGGCGAAGAGCAGGCAGACGGTGACGACGCCGGCCAGGGCGGCGGGGCCGGCCTTGTGGCTCTTCGCGAGTAGGAGCGTCACGAGGAAGGCGATGACGACGATCGCGGCGAGGTTCACGCGGCGTCCTCCTGGTCGGTGTCGGGGCGCCGCCCGTGGCGGGCGATGCGGTCGCAGAAGGCGCCGTAGCCGCCGAGGTAGGGCGCGCGCAGGCGGGTGCAGTCGTGCCCGGGCGCGGAGAGGTAGGCGATGCCGGGAGCGGCGTTGGCGTGCTCGGGGCCGAGAGGGCGGGCGTCGTCGCCGTGCAGCATCGCCAGCGACTCGGCCGGCACTCGGAACGAGACCCGGACGGCGAACTGATCGCGGGCGTAGCCGCCGCCGACGGCGTTGGCCTCGAACCGCTGCGCGAGCATCAGGACCCGGAACGCCGCTTTGCGGCCCTCGGAGAGCAGCCGCAGCACCGCCGAGGTGATGCGCTCGGCCAGCTTGCGGTCCTTGGCCTGCGCTGCCCGGAGCAGGCCGGGGAACTCTTCGAGGACGACCAGGACCAGCGGCGTCTGGACCGTGGGCGTGACGGAGTCCCGCCGGGGCGGCATGGCGTCGAGGCGGGTGTCCATCCAGGCCACGAGCCGGTCGAGGTGCTCGGCGTGGGCGACCAGGTCGCGGGAGCCGGTGACCTGCCACTCCCTGTGCGCGGTGCCGTCCCAGGCGCGGCCCAGCAGGAGGCCGGTGATGTCCGAGCCGGTGACGAGGACGTCGGCGGCTGCGGCGCACTGGGCGGTCAGCCCGTAGGAGAGCTGGGACTTCCCCGACCCGTTCTGACCCTGCACGGCGATGTGACCAGGCGAGGCCAGGACGTGCTCGACCAGGGAGCCGTCCTCGGCGCGGCCGAGCAGCACCGGGGCGTCGGCACGCCCGATCACGTCGTCGGGCAACCGGAACGTCGAGGCGAGCGGGTCGACCTCGAAGAGGACCACCCGCAGCCACCGACCGGCCAGCGGCTGGACCCGCAAGCCCGCGAACCCGAGCGAGTGCGCGAGCCGGGCGGCGTGGCGGGTGATGTCGTCGGGTTCGCCGCCGGGTAGCTGCTCGACGGTGAACGAGGTTCCGGCCGGGCCAAGGCGCAGCGCGCCGAACTTCGGGGTGCGCACGGTCATGCCGGTGGCGACGTCGATGTACTGGCAGAGCCCGACACCGGCGCAGGCTTCGCGCCACAGCCCGCGCAGGTCGGCCTCGAGGAGGCGGTGGGCTTCGGCGCGCTGCTGTTCACGGGCCCGGTCACGCAGGCGGCCGAGGAGGCGTTGGGCGGCGCCGGGGCCGCCGGTGTGCCAGCGGACCGGGCGGCGGGTGGCTGGGGTGCGGTTGGTGGTCATGCCGCGTTCCTCTCCGTGCAGCGTGAGCACAGTTCGCCGTCCACGACCGGCATCGGGAACAGCAGCGCGCAGGCCGGACACATCGGTTCGTCGTCGGCGACCGGGTCCGGCACCCCGGCCTGGCGGGCGCGGCGGATCGCGCGCCGGTCGGTGGCAGTGGTGGCGGCCCACAGGCCGTGGTCCTGCCCGGTGTCCAGGGCCCAGCGCAGGCAGTCGGTGGCGACCGGGCAGCCGCCGCAGATCGGAGCGACCGCGATGCGGTGGCGGGCCACGAGCACCGAGGTGTCGTCGTCGGATGGTGGGAAGAACAGCTCGGGGTCGGTGTCGCGGCACGCCGCGTCGGTCTGCCAGCTCATGGGTCACGCCGCCTCGGAGGTGGTGGTCTCGGGGGCCTTGCGGGCGGTGCGCTGCGGCCCGGCGGGTCGCACGGCATCGGCGGTGAACGTGACGTCGACGCCCTTGCCCTGCCGGGAGCCACGGACCTTCATCCGCAGCCCGACCAGCTCGACCGGGGAGTACGCCGGGAGGTCGGGGACCTCGTGAGAGGCGAAGCGGACGCCGAACAGCTCGGGTCGTTCGTCGCGGCCGAGCGGGAGCATCACGTCGATGATTTGGAACGGGGCGCCGGTGGCCTCGTCGAGCTCGGGGGTGGAGCCGGGGCGGCGACCGTTGGGGCCGTCCTCCCAGGCCATGACCGGGGCGACGTGGCCGGTCGTCACGGCGTTGATGGCGGTGGCGTCGACGGGGGTGTCGACCTGGAAGAGGTTCGTCACGGTGTCCTCCTGACACTGACCTAGCCAGCTTGGCTAACCATGTACAGAGTGACACAGCATGGCTAGCCATGTCTACGAGATGGCTGACCTGCCTAGGCAACAATGGGGTCACGGCCATACGCTGGAGAAATGACCGACCAGGAGGGTCTGGACCCGAACGACCCGCGGCCGCCGTATCAGCAGGTGGCGAACTCTCTGCGGGCCGCGATCCTGACCCGCACCCTCTCCCCGGGGGAGAAGCTGCCCTCCGGGTCCGCGCTGGCCTCTCGCTACGGGGTGGCCCGGATGACCGTGCAGCAGGCCATCCGGCTACTGCGCGACGAGGGCCTGGTCGTGTCCCGCCAGGGCTCCGGAGTGTTCGTCCGCCAGCGCGCCGAGCGGCCGGTCGGGCTGCGGCCGCACCTGGAGCGGGCGTTCAGCGAGCCCAACGTGACCGTCGACTTCGCCGGCTTCTCCGGAGAGACCCTGCACGGCGCCATCTCCGAGCCGCTGGACCAGATCAGGGCCGGCCGGCTCCGACCGGACTCGATCCGGGTCCGGCTGCTCGTCCCCGACCCCAGCCGGCCGTGGGCGCTACCCGCCCGCGTCGAGGACCTGGCCGACAGCCCGGAGTTCCGCCGGCGGGCGACCGGGATCATGTCCCGGCACACCCTCGCGGTGGTCGACCAGGTCAACGAGCTGCGCGAGCTCGGCCTGGTCACCGACGCGGTCGCCGAGGTCCGGGTGATGCCCTCGGTGCCGATGTTCAAGGTCTACGTCCTCAACGGCGCCGACGTGTTCTTCGGCTACTACCCCGTCGTCGAGCACGAGGTCGCCCTGGCCGACGGCCCGACCAAAATGTGGGACCTCATGGGCAAGGACACCGTGCTCCTGAGCCACACCGCCGACGCCGACCCCGACTCGATGAACTCCCAGCAGGTCAACCAGGCCGTGCTGTGGTTCGAGTCCGTCTGGGAGACCGTCGCCCGTCCCTACGAGCCAGCCACATGACCCGCACCCTCGCCGAGGTCATGGCGCCGGTCCGTCACGTCCTGCTGGACTTCGACGGCCCCGTCTGTAGCGTCTTCGGCGAGCTGCCAGCACCGGTCGTCGCCCGGCGCCTCGCCGAGGCCATCGACGCCGGACTGCCGGACGAGGTCGTCGGCACCGACCCCCTCGCGCTGCTCTCGGTGTTCGCTGAGCGCGGGCGCGAGACGCTTGTCCAGGCCGAGGCCAAGCTGCGGGACCTGGAGGTCGAGGCCGTCCAGACCGCGCCCACGACGCCAGGAGCCGTCGAGGCGTTGCAGGTGTTCCGGGACACGGGCCGCACGGTGACCATCGTCAGCAACAACTCTCAGATCGCTGTTGTCGCCTTCCTTGCCGACCGCGGACTGAAGCACCTCGTCACCGGCGTCTGCTCACGCCAACACCCGGAGCCTGAGCTGCTCAAGCCCAACCCGTTCCTCCTGCGGCGCGCCATCGTCGAGCGCGATGCTGTCGTGGACGACTGCATCATGATCGGCGACAGCTCGACCGACATCGCGGCGGCGCGCGCAGCATCAGTGGCAATACTTGCTTATGCTAAGTGCCCAGAGAAGCGGGCCCGCCTGGGTGCTCTGCGACCGCCTCCGGATCTTGTGATTGGCGATCTGGCCCGCTTCAGCGCGGAGCTGGCACCCCTCTGACTAGGCAGGAAGCCTGGCGACTGGGTAGAGGCGACACACCTCAGGCCATGCGCCGCCACACGTCGCGGTCGTGTAAGAGTGACTCAGGCACTTCTAGTCACATCCGGTGTGACTACATGGCAAGGTGAGCTTTGTGAGCAGCGAACCCAGCACATGGGCTAGGCGCTGGCGTGCGCTCCTAACGGGAGTTGGGTCACTGCTCGACCTGTCCGGGTCGTCGACAGCTCGCAGTGTGAAGCATCTTTCGGTGCATGTTGAGCCCAAGACCTCGAGCGGCGTCGCCAGAGACTGGGACCTGGTTGGCCGGGACATCGACCGGGCGATCTGGTACGTGGCGCAGGTGAAGACCTCGGATGCCACGAAGAGTCGGCAGAGCGGCGACCCAGCAACCTTAGAGCGTTCTCGCCAACGCTACGAGTACCAGCTTCGGCAGACTCGAAAGGCCCAGCGAGACCTAGAGCGCGAGGTCCGGCGAGCGCAGTCCACAGCGGCCGCGCACGTTAGACACGCCCGGTCCCCGCGTGTCGACCGCTCCAGTGGGGCCTCATGACCTGTATGACCCTCATGTGACGGAGACACCGGACGAGTCCACGTCCGGGCGCGAGATCGAGCAGACGGGCGGAGAGCTAGACGCGCCGCAGGTCGAAGGGACGCCCGCCGACGGCGGTGGGGAGCAGACGGCCCTCTACCGCGTTGCTGGCTACTCGGAGAGCCACCGTGGCCCTCTGCCTTCCGCTCGGACACTCCATGAGTACAGCCAGGTCATGCCGGACCTGCCCGAGCGCGTTGTCCGCATGGCAGAGCTTGAACAGGCGCACAGGCATCGCGTTGATCTTGAGCCCTACAAGCTTGCCCGCACTGGCCAGTGGCTTGCCTTCGCGGTCGTGATCGTTGTGTTCGCCTTCTGCGGATTTCTCGTTCTCAACGATGAGGTGGTCACTGCGGGGATCATCGCCGCCCTCGACCTCGTCGGGCTGGCAACGATCTTCATCGTCGGCACTCGGGGATCGGACCCGAAGGCGGAGGACCCTGAGCCCAGTGAGCCTGACGAATGAGAGTCGGGACCACCGACGGTGTGTCTTGGCGGCCTAGGTAGGTGCACCTCTGGCCTCGGTCTTGCAACCAGGTCTTCACTGCGTTCAGCCCGCCAGATTCCGCCAGCGACAGCATCTTCGTTTGCACCTGCTCTCGACCGACCCACAGCCACGTGTCGGCATCGAGTACGAGCCTGCTCTCCGGGTCCAGGTCCTCGTCGGCGATCTCCTCGTCGGTGGCCTCCCGGCCAAGCTCGGCAAGCGCGCGGAGGTCTCGTCGACCCGTAGACCAGGTGAGCTGCCGCCGACCGTCGGAGGCTTCCTCCCACTCCCACCAGCGGGCCATGGCGGACTCCTCGTAGGTCTCGACGGCGTCCGCGAGCAGCTGCATCGGGGTGCGGCCACCGCGGGCACGGCCTTCTTTGCGGTGCCCACCGGTGACCTCATGGGCCATCTTCGTGAAGTAGTCCGCCAAGTCCCCGTCACCGAGCTGCGCACGACGCATGTCCCACCCGTGCTCCTCCGACGCCGAGAACCCCTTTCGCTCCAGTGCCCGCGACCAGCGCCCGAACAGTCGGGGTCCGAGGACAGCGCGGGCGATCTCGGCGGAGACCTGCTCGCGGAAGCACAGAAGCACGTGAAGGTGAACGTGCCAGCCGTTATCGCCGTCGGTGACCTCGACAGCCCGCGCCCACCCGAGCAGCCCGCCGAACCGCCCTGAGTCCTCCTGCCAGGACGACCCGGAGGTTACGCGCTGCCAGGCGTAGGACAGAACGTCCCAGCAGCCCTCCTGCGCCTTGATCGAGTCCAGCTCGATCGCATCGGCCTCGGCCCGATGCTCGTCGACATCCCAGCCGTTGGCCTCGGCCACGTTCACGTCCGCCAGGCGCTCCTCCAGGCGGTTCCGCCGGGCCCGCTCCTCGGAGGTCAAGCCGAGACGGTCGCCGCGGTCGTGGCGCATGGTCAGGGTCAGCAGGAACGCCGAGCCACCCAGCTCGTCGACCGCGCGCATCACCGTGGCGAGGTCATCGGCCCGGCGGGTGGCGATCTTCGCCGCGCACACCGGGCAGCACCACACCGACCCGCACGTCTTCAACCCGCCGTAGGCCGCGGAGCGAGTGCCGTTCTTGTTCTCGATCACCCCGAGCGTCACGCCGGCCTCGGCATTCATGGTGTGCCCGCAGTACCGTACCCGCTTGAGCTTCGAGATGCGCCGCAGCTGCGACCTGCGCTGCCACCGGTTCGCCCGACGCTCCTGGGCCCCGGCCACCTGTTCGGCCGACCGCGGCTGGGCGTGCTCACGACGACGGCGCTTCCCGGCCCGGGTGTCGGTTCGAAGAGTTGTTGCCCCTTTACCGAGAAACCCCGCGCTCACCGTGCACCACCAGCGAGGACGAGGGCCGGCGCTGACGCGCCGGGGGTGCCCGGCCCCTGCGGGCCGGGCACGCTTCCCCTCCTGTCTTCGACCCGGGGCGCGCGCCCGGCCCGGGGCCCGGCCACCACGACGACGACAGCGAGAACCTGGACCACGCAGATGGATGCGGTGAGCAGGTGGGGCCTCCGGCGGCCAGGCGCTCCGCCCTGGACCAGGACACCGGCCTCGGGAGAGGACCCGACGAACTCGAGCAGCGCGGGTGCGGGGGAGCGGTGGTGGTCGGGGCGGGGTCTCACCCACGACGACGCGCCCGAGGGCTGCCAGACCGCCCGGGGAGCCGCAACCACCTCCACCGTGGCGGTCATCAACGCAGACGCCACGCGCTGCGAGGGCGCGAGCCGGGATGACGTGGAGGAAGTTGCACCACCCCGACCAGCCCGGCAGGTCAGAGCCCGCGCCGCCGAGGGAGAGACCCCGAGGCCGGCGCCTGTCGTGAGGACGTCGTCGTGGGGCACGCCTGGGGCACACCGGTCCCGGTACGGGATGACACGGGGTGGAACAGCACGACCCGGGACGACCTGGTCACCGGGACGGCTGGAACGGATCAGCCAGGACGGTCGACCGGCGATCTCGGCTTTGCAAGGCGGGGGTTGAGGGTTCGATTCCCTTCGTCTCCACCCATCCCGACCTGCGATGACGCCCTCCGCGAGAACTCACTGCGAGCCGGCGGCCACCAGGGTCGCGGAGATGGGCTCGAGCGCGGTGATGAGCTCGTCGAGCTCGGTCGGGGAGAGGGCGTCGTAGGGCGGGGCGGCGAGCTCGTCGGTGAGGGCTTCGATGCGGTCCTTGGTCGCGCGGCCGGCGTCGGTGAAGCGGCCGTCGGCGTCGACGAGCCCGCGCTCGCGCAGGCCGGCCATGACCGCGGCCAGCCGCTTCGTCGGCAGGTGATGGATGCGCCCGAACGACTCCGCCGGGTGGATGCCGTACTCCAGCGCGGAGAGCACGTGGGCCTCGGTGCCGCCGATGCGCTCGCTGAGCAGCGCGGCGATGTGGCCGTCGCCGCGGTGCTCGCGCAGCATGTTCGCGGCATGCCAGAGCCGGGCGACCGGGTCGCCGGGCACCGGCATGGTGCGCAGCCCGGCGAACATCATCCGACCGTCCGTGGGTGCTCTCCTCGCGGCCTCGATCACCAGATCCGCGGCGCCCGCCACGCCCGGGGAGCCGGCGAGCTCCTCGCCGAGGATCCGCCGCACCGACGCGGCGCTGCCGCGTTCCCGGGCGGCGAAGGATGCCTCCGGCGTGGCCGTCTCCCACGCGCTGGGGATGTGTCGTGCGGCCTCTCCCTCGGCGAAGCTGTAGAAGGCCGCGTGCACGACCTCCGCCGGCACCCGTCCCAGGGGTGCGGCGCGGCTGGCGAAGTAGCCGTCCCAGTAGGTCCGGTGCCCGAGTGCCGCGAGCTCCTCGTTGCTCTCGTCGGCGAAGTAGGTGACCAGGCAGATCGGCTCGAGGAGCTCGAACATCCGACGGGCGGTACTGGACACGGGGACCTCCGATGGGGATCGAGACCGGCCCGGGTGCCGCTCTCCCACCCGGACCACGAACGGATTCGACGCGGATCGACACCGTGGCCGGAAATTCTCGATCCTCAGTGCACGAGCTTCAGGCCGATCACCCCGCCGACGATGGCGGCGACGAACACGATCTTCACGGGCGTGATCGACTCCTGCCCCGTCGTCATCGCCACGGCCACGGTCAGCACCGCGCCGATCCCGACCCACACCGCGTAGGCGGTCCCCGTCGGCAGCGAGCGCATCGCGTAGGCCAGGCCGGCCATGCTCGCCGCCAGCCCGACGAGGAAGACGATCGACGGCCCTAGCCGAGTGAAGCCCGCCGTGCGGCCCAGCGCGGACGCCCACACGGCTTCCAGCACGCCGGACACCACGAGAACGATCCACGCCATGACGGACTCCGGTCGGTCGCCGTCTTGTCGGGGTCTGGGTACGGCGCCGCTCGTCCAGGCGATCCCTCCACGCGGAGGGCGCCCGCCGAGTCTGTCAACGGGGCCGATCCCGGACAACGGTCGCGGTGGTGTCCTCGGCCTCCTCGGCGAGTGCCGCGCGGGCCGCGGCGAGGACCGGTCCGTCCAGTGACCGCGGCGGCGGCTTCCCCGCGACGAGGTAGCGGCGGATGGCTCCGGCGGGAAGGTCGAGCACGGCGAAGGTGATCGTTCGACGACGGACGGCCGTCACGTCCCCGTACCAACGCCGGGTGAAGGCGTCGAGGGCCCGGATCAGGCCGTCGTTGACGCCGGCGAGTTCCTCGGTGAGTTCGTCGGGCCAGTGCGGGGTGACCTGTTCGCGGCCGTGCGCGGCCAGCATCTGGGCGGCCGCGGTCTGCTCGCGGGACCAGCGTGGGTAGTGCAGCACCGCCGAGGTGAACGCCTCGTCGAGGTCCTCGCGTCCGAGCGCCTCGAGCAGTCCGGCCTGCCCCGCCCGTGCGGCCCGCAGCCACAGCCCGGCGAGCAGGTGGTCCTTGGTGGGGAAGCGGTAGTAGATCGAGCCGACGTGCCCGCCCATCTCGTCGGCGACGGCGTCGGTGGTCACCCCGGCGGGTCCGTGAGCGGCCGCGACCCGCAGCGCGGCGTCGAGGATCGCGTCCCGGTCGAAGCGGGCGGGCCGTGGCACGCGCTCACCCTAGGGGCGCCACGGTGTTTTTGTGGCTACGCTCAACAACGTGACCGTGATCGACGCCTGGATGCAGCACCCGGGCCAGCAGTGGATCGACAACGAGATGTTCGCGTCGCTGCGCCGCTGGAAGCCCGGCCCGTTCTCCGAGACCGCGCCGCCGCTGGAGACGACGGTGGAGATGATGGACAAGGCCGGCGTCGCCCGCGGGATGCTGTGCGCCTGGTACGGCCCCGACGGCGCCATGATCAGCAACGACGACGTCGCCGCGGCCTGCGGGCGCTACCCGGACCGGTTCGTCGGGGTCGCCTCGGTCGACCTGACCCGCCCGATGAGTGCGGTCGGCGAGCTGCGCCGCTGTGTGGAGGAGTTGGGCTTCCGGGCGCTGCGGGTGTTGCCGTGGCTGTGGGGGCTGCCGCCGGACGACCGCCGCTACTACCCGCTCTTCGCGGCCTGTTGCGATCTCGACATCACCTACTGCACCCAGGTCGGGCACGCCGGACCGCTGCGCGCCTCCGACCCCGGCCGACCCATCCCGTACCTGGACAACGTCGCGCTGGAGTTCCCCGACCTGCGGATCGTCGGCGGTCACATCGGCGTGCCGTGGCTGGACGAGATGATCTCACTGGCCACGAAGTACCCGAATGTCTACATCGACACCTCGGCCTACACCGTGCGCCGCTATCCGGGCGCGCTCGTGGACTACCTGCGTGCCCACGGCCGTCGCAAGGTGCTCTTCGGGTCCAACCATCCGTTCTGGCCCGCCGTCGACTGCCTCGCCGGCCTCGACGACCTAGCCCTGGATGAGAAGACCGAACGCGCGTTCCTGCACGACAACGCCGCGGCGGCCTTTCGCCTGGAAGGAGCATGAGATGAGCGAGGTGAAGCTGCCGAGCTGGGTGCAGTGGCAACCCCGCCCCTTCCCCGACGCGAACCTGCTGCTGCTCCAGGGTCCCGTCCCTGCCCTGGTCGACACCGGGTTCGTCGGCCACGCCGAGCAGACCCGGGAGTGGGCCGAAGCCCGGGCCGGCCGGGTGCGCCTCGTCGTGAACACGCACTGGCACTCCGACCACGTCGGCGGCAACGCCGCCCTGCAGGCCACCGGCGTCGAGATCGCCGCCAGCGCACCCGACGCCGAGGCGGTCCACCGTCGCGACCCCGGCTGCTGTGTCGCCGAGTAGCTCGACCAGCCGGTCGCGCCCTACACCGTCGACCGCGCGCTCGCCGACGGCGAGATCCTGCGACTCGGCGAGGCGGACTGGCAGGTCGTGCGGACCCCCGGGCACACCCCGGGGCACCTGAGCCTGTGGCAGCCCGAGGAAGGACTGCTCGCCGTCGGCGACGCGCTGTCGGACTACGACGTCGGGTGGATCGCCACCGCCCTCGACGGGCCGGACGCCGCGGCGACCGCGGTCGGCTCCCTCGACCGCCTCGACGCGCTGCACCCGCGGGTGCTCCTGCCGGCCCACGGACGCATCCCCGAGGACGCCTCCGCTGCCCTCGCCAAGGCCCGCACCCGGGCGCAGCGGCTCGTCGACGACCCCGAGGGCGCGGTCTGGTACGGCGCGCGACGGGTGTTCAGCTACGCGCTGATGATCCGCGGCGGCCTCCCGGTCGACGACGTCGAGGACTACCTCCTGGCTCGGACCTGGCTCACGGACGCCGCCCGCCAACTCGGGCGATCGGCCCCGGGGCTGGCCGGCGAACTCGTCGAGACCATGCGCCGCAGCGGCGCCGTCGTCGAGGAAGACCACCGGCTGCGCGCCGCCGCCGAACACACCCCGGTCGACCCGGCGAGCCTCGACCAGCCCTGGCCGGCCGCCTGGCCTCGCTGACCCCGACATCGCCGAGAGGAGCACCCTCGATGAGCTGGACCATCGAACGCGACGGCCGGGTCGCCGTCGTCACCATGACCACCAACAAGGTCAACGCGCAGAACCAGGCGTTCTTCGCCGACCTGCACGAGGCGTTCGACCTGCTCGAGTCCGAGCACCCCGACGCCCCGGTCGTGCTCACCGGCCAGGGCGGCCGCTTCTCGGCCGGTCTCGACCTCGGAGAGCACTTCCCGCTGTTCACCGGGCCACCGGAGAAGGTCGCGGAGTGGTTCGCCGGTTACCGGACCACCAACATGCGGCTGTTCACCTACCCCCGACCCGTGATCGCCGCGGTCAACGGGCACGCCTTCGCCGGTGGTCTGGTGACGGCCGCGGTGTGCGACCGGCGCGTCGGCGTCGAGTCCGACGCCCGGTTCGCGCTCAACGAGGTGCCGATCGGCATTCCCATGCCCGCCGTCTACGTGCGGATGATGGCCTACGCCTGGGGCGAGCGGGTCGCGGCGCAGCTCTCGCTCTTCGGCGAGACGTTCGACGCCGAGCGGGCCCGCCACCTCGGTGTCGTCGACGAGCTCGTGCCCGCCGACGACCTCCGGGATCGCGCCGTCCAGATCGCCGGCGCGGTTCCCGAGGACTGCCTGGAGCAGTACGCCTTCACGAAGCGCGCCGCTCAGGCCGCCGCACTGCGCGACATCGCCGACCTGGCCGACCCGCTCGACGTCGAACTCCCGACCTGGTTCACCAGCCCGAATGCCCAGCACGCCCACCGCCGCTACTGGCAGCGGCTCAAGGGCGTCGCGCCGACGTTCTGACCCGCTCGAGCGCGGTGATGAGCTCAGCCGTCGTGTCACTCCAGGGCGTCGACCAGCGGCGTCGGCGAGGGGAACCAGCGCTCGACGGCCTCGGCCGTCGTCCCCGGACCGGTGTTGAACACGATGACGGCGTCCGGGGCGAGCTCGTGGGTGACGTTCACCAGCATCTCGAGCAGGTGGGTCAGCACCGGGTCCATGCGCACGCCGGCCCCGATCGTCACGAAGTCGTACGAGGATTCCCGGAGCGCGGCGCGGAAGACGTCCTCGGCGGTGGCCCCGTAGTCGAGGTAGCAGACGTCGGCCCGGAACCCCAGCTCCTGCAACCGGGCGCGGTTGGCGGCGATGCCCGCCTCGATCCGCTCGGCGTCCATGCCCGGGAAGGCGGCCTTCGACGATGCGCCGGCCGAGACCAGCGCCGGGTCGAGGCCGACGGTGAGCACGGAACGGGACATGGTGGGACCTCCGACAGCTCGACTCCTCCCAGTCTCCCGCCGGGAAGGCGACCTCGTCTCACACCGGCGCTGACCGCGGGATCACCGGGACGAGCAGGTGCGAGGCATGCTCGCCCCCGACGTGGATGACGGCTCCCTCCGCGGAGCGGTGCAGGGCCGGGTGGTCGTGGGCCATCATCCCGAGGTCGCTGTCGCCGGTCACCAGCTCCAGGCGCAGCCGTTCGCCGGGCGCGAGCGTGATGCTGGTCGGCCAGATCTCCACCTCGAGCAGGGTCGGCTCGCCGTGCGGCAGGGGGACCTCACGGTCGTGGGGATGCCAGGGCCGGTGGGGTTCGGACAGCTCCGGGTCGGTCTCGCGGTGGGAGGCCTTGAGCCAGCCCATCGCCATCGGGACCGGCCCGCCCTGGGGTCCGACGCCGGGGATCGGTTCGCCGTCGGTGTCGAGGTGCTGGACCCGGGCGAAGACGTCGAGGTCGTCCCGGTCGGCGGTGAGCCACAGCCGCAGCGCGACCGGTCCGGTGAGTTCGAGGGGCTCGCTCACGGGCGCGGTGTCGAAGGTCGCGGGGTAGGTGGCGGAGCCGGACGTCGGCGGATCCCAGGCGAGGGTGCCGGCGCCGAGGTAGAGCTCCCGCCACTGCGTCCCCGGCAGCGGGAAGTCCGGAGCGTCGCGCCAGACGACGTCGCGCCCGTGGCGGATCGCCAGCTGCACCGGAGGGACGCCGTCCATCGCCTCGGTCCGGTCGGAGAGATAGCGCTCGAGGAACCGCAGTTGCAGTTCCTGGGCCCAGTCCGCGTAGTACGGGTCGATGTGGGTGCCGGTGTGCACGACGAGCCACTTGTCGGCCGACGCGGCCCGGCGCCAGCCCTCGATGTTCCCGCGCAGGTGCAGGTGCAGCGCGCCCCAGTTGGCGGCCGAGAGCACGGGGACCGTGACGCGGTCGAGATCGGTGGCGCGGGCCCGGTGGTAGTCGTCGAGCAGCGGGTGCTGCGGGAGCACCTCGCGCCAGTCGTCGCCGTCGGGGCCGGTGCGCTGCGGCTCGATCTGACGGTCCCACCAGAAGTCGATGAACCCGTTGCTGTAGAGACCGCCCTGGAAGGCGCACTCGCGGTAGAAGTCGCTCGAGCCCTCCCAGGCGATCACCGCGGCGAGGTGGGGCGGCTGCAGCGCCGCCACCCGCCAACCCATCATCGCCAGCCACGAGATGCCGCTCGAGGCGACCTTGCCGGTCGACCAGGGCTGTTCCGCGGCCCACTCGACGACGTCGTGGAAGTCCTCGGCGTCGCGCGGACCGTAGAGGTCCAGCCGGCCCGGCGACTTCCCGGTGCCACGCGTGTCGATGCGCACCAGGGCGAAGCCCCGCGGTACCCACCACAGCGGGTTCGGGGTCTCCCAGACCATGTGCTCGTTGTTGTCCACCAGGTCGTAGAGCGGGTAGCGGTCCGGCCAGTGCACGTCCTTGCCGTACGGGCCGATCGACGCGATCACCGGCACCGGCCCGCCGTCGTCGGGACGGAACACGTCCGCGAGGACAGGGGTTCCGTCGCGGGTGGGAATCGCGACGTCGCGATCGATCAGCATCCTGAGCTCCTTCGCCAGGCATCACTAAGTCCAGTCGACTTGCACGAGCAGTGTGGACGCGTGGCACCGCGAAAAGCAAGTGAGCTTGCGTTAGAGTTCCGGACCATGAGCGAGCCTGAGGCACGACGGCGCCCCGGCGGCCGGTCGGCGCGGGTCCGCGCGGCGGTCCTCGAGGCCACGCTCGAGCTCCTGCTCGCCCACGGCCTCGAGGGCCTCAAGGTGTCCGACGTCGCCGCGCGGGCCGAGGTCCACGAGACGTCGATCTACCGGCGCTGGGGCACGCGGGAGAACCTGCTGATCGACGCGTTGATCGACGCCTCCGAGCAGTTGCAGGTGCCCGACACCGGCAGCCTGCGGGAGGACCTGGTCGTCTACGCGGGCGACCTCGCCGCGTTCCTCGCCACCCCGGTCGGGCACGCCCTCGAGCGCACGCTCGCCGTCGCCGGCGACGATCCCGACACGCGGCGGGCCCGCGACCACTACTGGACCTCCCGCTACGAGCGGTCCCAGCAGATGGTCGTCCGCGCCGTCGAGCGCGGCGAGCTCGCGGAGACGGTGGATCCCCGCCTGGTCATCGAGATGCTCGTGAGCCCGGTGCACTTCCGGATCCTGCTCACGCGGGAACCGGTCGACCGGCGGATGCCCGCGCTGCTCGTCGACGCGCTGCTCGACGGGATCACCTGAGCCTCACGACCGCTGGATGGTGCGGCTCCGCCCGCGGAACTCGGCGATCACCTGGTCGTCGACAGGCCGGCGCACGGTCACGTCGTAGACCCCGCTACGCCCGTGGCGGCTGCGCTCGGTCGCGACCGCCTCCAGCACGTCGCCCTCCCGGGCCGACGTCACGAAGACGACGTCGGCCCCGGCCGCGACCGTGACCGGCCCCGGGCTGTTGCAGGCGCAGGCGAACGCCGAGTCGGCGAGCAGGAACAGGTAGCCCCCGTGGCACATCCCGTGCCCGTTGACCATGTCCGTGGTGACGGTCATGGTCAGCCGGGCCGCGCCGTCGGCGGCGGAGTGCAGCTCCATCCCGAGCTTGCGGGAGGCGGCGTCGTCGTCCCACATCCGCTGTACGGAGGCCGTGATCATGACTGCTTCGCCACCAGCGTGAGCACGTCGTAGCGGGCCACGGAGTCGCCGTGCTGGTTGGTGACGTCGGCGTCCCAGCGGACCTCACCGTAGGCGGCGGAGTCGCGCGGGGTGATCTGCTTGGCCGTCAGCGTGATCGTCAGCTCGTCGTCGAACTTCACCGGTGTCAGGAACCGCAGCGAGTCGATCCCGAAGTTCGCGAGCACCGGGCCCGGCGCGGGGTCGACGAACAGGCCCGCCGCGAACGACACCACGAGGTAGCCGTGGGCGACCCGCTCGCCGAAGAACGGGTTCGCCGCCGCGGCCTCGGAGTCCATGTGGGCGTAGAAGGTGTCGCCGGTGAACTCGGCGAAGTGCTCGACGTCGGCCTGGGTCACCTGCCGCGGCCCGCCGACGACGGTGTCGCCGAGGCGCAGCTCCTCGAGGTGCTTGCGGAAGGGGTGGACGTCCGTCGTCGTGCGCGTGGTCCCCGGCACCCAGCGGCCGGTGATCGCGGTGAGCATCTCCGGGGAGCCCTGGATCGCGGTGCGCTGCATGTGGTGGGTGACGCCGCGGATACCGCCCATCTCCTCACCACCGCCTGCGCGCCCGGGGCCGCCGTGGACGAGCTGCGGCATCGGCGACCCGTGCCCGGTGGAGGTCGTCGCGTCGGCCTGGTCGAGCACCAGCAGCCGGCCGTGCCACGGGGCGGCGCCGAGGACGACGTCGCGGGCGAAGTCCGGGTCCCCGGTGACGACGGATCCGGCCAGCGAGCCCTGACCGCGGGCGGCCAGGTCGATCACCTGCGCGGTCGACGAGTACGGCACCAGCGTGGACACCGGGCCGAACGCCTCGACCTCGTGCACCGCCGCGGAGTCCGGGTCGGCGGCCAGCAGCACCGGGGAGAGGAACGCGCCGCGCTCGGCGTCCGCGTCGGTCACGTCGACGTGGTCGGGTGAGCCGTACAGCACCCGCCCGCCGTCGGTCAGCGACTTCAGGGAGCGCCGCACCTCGTCGCGCTGCTCCAGACCGGCCAGGGCGCCCATGCGGACGTCGGGGTTCGTGGGGTTCCCGACCACGACCCGCTCGAGCCGGCCGATGACCGCGTCGGTGACGGCGTCGAGGTGTTGCTCGGGCACGAACGCCCGCCGGATCGCGGTGCACTTCTGGCCGGCCTTGACGGTCATCTCCGTCGTCAGCTGCTTGACGTAGAGGTCGAACTCGGGGGTGCCCGGGCCGGCGTCGGGGCCCAGGATCGAGCAGTTCAGCGAGTCGGCCTCGGCGGTGAACCGGACCGCGCGCGCCGTGAGCGTGGGGTGGGTCCGCAGCTGCTGGGCCGTGGCCGCTGAGCCGGTGAACGAGACCAGGTCCTGCTCGGTGAGGTGGTCGAACAGGTCCCCGACCGATCCGGCGAGGAACTGGACCGAGCCCTCGGGCAGCAGGCCCGAACCGACGACGAGCTCCGTGAGCTTCGCGGTCAGGAACCCGGTCGGCGTCGCGGGCTTGACGATCGACGGGACGCCCGCGAGCAGCGCCGGGGCCAGCTTCTCCAGCGGCCCCCACACCGGGAAGTTGTAGGCGTTGACCTGCACCGCGACGCCGTGGAGCGAGGTGAGGACGTGCTGGCCGAGGAAGGAGCCGTCCTTGCTCAGGGGTTCGACGTCGCCCTCGACGAGCACGTTCCCGGCGGGCAGCTCGCGCTTGCCCTTGGACGCGTAGGCCTGCAGGACGCCGATGCCACCGTCGACGTCGAACTTCGAGTCGCCCAGGGTCGCGCCGGTCCGCGCGGAGACCTCGTAGAGCTCCTCCCGGTGCTCGCGCAGGTGCCCGGCGAGGGCCTTGAGCAGCGACGCCCGCTGGTGGAACGTCAGGTCGCGCAGCGCCGGCCCGCCGGTCTCCCGCGCGTAGGACGCCGCGCCGGCGAGGTCCAGGCCGCTCGTCGAGAGCCGGCCGACCTCCTCGCCGGTCACCGCGTCCAGCATCGGCCGGCCGTCGCCGGTGCCTTCCTGCCAGCGTCCCTGCAGGTAACTGCGAACCACCACGGTCGGGCTCTCCTTCTACACGTCGTAGTCGACGGTCAGTTCGTCGGAGACCGGCACCGACTGGCACGTCAGGACGAACCCGGCCGCCACCTCCTCGGGCTCGAGCGCGAAGTTGCGCTGCATGCGCACCTCGCCGTCGACGACCTTCGCCCGGCACGTCCCGCACACCCCGCCCTTGCAGGCGAACGGCAGGTCGGAGCGGACCTTCTGCGCCGCGTCGAGGACGAAGCTGTCGGCCGGGATCGTCGCCGTCACCGAACGGCCGTGGAGCACGATCGTCGCCGTCGCCCCCTCGGCCGGGGAGTCCTCGTGCCGGATCGGCTGCGGCGGGGGGGTGTCCACGTAGAACAGCTCCGCGTGGACCTTGTCCCGCCCGATCCCGAGCTCGGCCAGCAGGTCCCGCGCGCCGGTGACCATCTCCAGCGGTCCGCACAGCCACCAGTGGTCCACCTGCGGCGTCGGGACGAGCGAGGTCAGCAGGGTGTGCAGCTTCTCGCGATCCAGCCGGCCGGCGAAGATCTCGGCCTCGACGGGCTCGCGGGAGAGCACGTGGTCGAGCTGGAGCCGCTGGTGGTAGCGGTCCTTCAGGTCGGCGAGGTCCTCGGCGAACATCACGGTGTCCGCGCGACGGTTCCCGTAGAGCAGCGTCACGTGGGTGTCCGGGTGCGCGGCGAGCACGGTCGCGGCGATCGAGAGCACCGGGGTGATCCCGGACCCGGCGGCGATCAGGGTGTGGTGCTCGCCCGGCTGCGGGTCCGGGGTGAACCGTCCCTCGGGCGGGCCGACCTCGAGCTCGTCCCCGGCGGCGAGCCGATCGACGAGCCATTCGGAGAACAGCCCGGTCTCCACGCGGCGCACCCCGATCCGCGGTGCCGCACCCTCGGGCGCGCAGATCGAGTAGGAGCGTCGCTCCTCGGCAGCGTCCCCGTCCCGCCCGCCCCGCCGCAGCGTCAGGTACTGCCCGGCGCGGAAGGCGAAGTCGTCGGTGAGGTGGTCGGGGACGTCGAAGGTCACGGCGACGGCGTCGTCGGTGAGTCGCTCGACGTCGGCGACGCGCAGCCGATGGAAGCCGGTCGCGACATCGGTGGTGCCCGGCTCAGCGGTGGGCGCGCTCATCAGATGTCCTTCATGTGCTCGAAGGGCTCGCGGCAGACGCGGCAGCGAACCAGCGCCGTGCAGGCGGTCGGGCCGAACCGGGACAGCACCGCGGTGTCCGCGCTGCCGCAGCGCGGACACTCGACCCGCTTCTCGGGCGGGGCGAGCGTCAGCGCGACCGGTCCGGTGGTGCGCGGCCCGATGTGCTCCGGCGGCGCGACGCCGGCCTCGGCCAGCTTGCGACGGCCCTCGTCGGAGATGAGGTCGGTGGTCCAGGGCGGGGTCAGCGACACGCGGACCTCGACCTCGCCGAAGTCGGCCAGCTTCTCGGCCAGGTCCGCGCGCATCGCGTCGAGGGCGGGACAGCCGGCGTAGGTGGGGGTGATCGTGGCGACGACGCGGCCGTCGTCGTGCGAGACCGAGCGCAGCACGCCGAGGTCGGCCAGGGTCAGCATCGGCATCTCGGGGTCGGTGACCTCGGCGGCGACGTCCCACGGCGACCGGTCGGTCAGGGTGCTCACCACGTCGCCTCCGGGTGCGCCCGGGCCAGCGACTGCATGACGGCGAGCACCGGGCCCAGCGCCTCGGTGTGCACCCCGTCCCGGCCGCCGCGCCCGCCGACGAGCCCGACGGCGGGCCGTTCCGGACGGGTCAGGGTAGCGACCGGCAGCACCTGCTCCAGGTCCGCGTCGACGTCGGCGCGCAGGGCGGCCGGGTCGACGGCCACCCCGGCCTCGACGAGGCGTGTCTCGACGGCGTGCGCGCCGAAGATCTCTTCGACGAACGGCCACACCGCGTCCAGGCCGGCCTGCATCCGGACGTGGGAGAGCTCGGTGCCGTCCCCGAGGCGCAGCACCCATCCGGCCGCGTACTCCCGCTGGTAGGCCAGCTCGGGCACGGCCTTGGTCGCGACGGCGGCGAGCACCGGATCCGCCGAGCCGCGCAGCCGCGTCATCAGCCCGAGCCGCCACGACGAGAAGACGAGCATCCAGGCCATCGTCTGCGCGAAGTCGCCGAGGTCGATCTCGGCGAGGGTGACGTTGCGGAAGAAGCGGTCGTCGCGGAAGTACGCGAGGACGTCCTCGTCGTCGTGGGCTCTGCCGTCCCCCGTCGCTTCGCTCGCCCGGCCCGCCACCCGGAAGCGCTCCGCCGCGCCGAGGTGCCCGGCCCGGGCCAGCAGCACGCGCGCCTGGCCGAGCAGGTCGAGCGCGATGTTCGCGAGCGCGACCTCCTCCTCGAGCTCGGGCGCGTGCGTTGCCCACTCGGAGAGCCGTTGGGAGCCGACGAGCGCATCGTCGGCCAGCATCAGGCAGTAGGCCGCGAGGTCCTCCGTGTCGACTCCGTCCGGCGCCGGAGCGGTCACCTCGACGACGCTCTCGTCGAAGCCCGCCCCGTGGGCCCAGCGACCGTCGTGGTCGGCGGCGGCGAGGGCGTCGTAGACGTTGTCGTCAGCGTCCATCCCGGCGTTCACAGGTGCGGGACGTCGTCGGGGATGGAGTAGAACGTCGGGTGGCGGTAGACCTTGTCGCCGGCCGGCGCGAAGAACGGGTCCTTCTCGTCCGGGCTGGACGCGGTGATCGCGTCGGCGCGGACCACCCAGATGCTCACGCCCTCGTTGCGCCGGGTGTAGAGGTTGCGGGCATTGTGCAGCGCCATGCGGTCGTCGGGGGCGTGCAGCGACCCGACGTGGACGTGGTTCAGCCCGCGCTTGCCCCGCACGAAGACCTCGTACAGGGGCCAGGTGGCATCCGGGGTGGTGCTCATGCCGCGGGCTCCTCGCTGCGGTCGGCGTGCTTGGCGGCATAGGCGCTCGCGGCGTCGCGGACCCACTGCCCGTTCTCGTGGGCGGCGCGGCGGTGCGCGATCCGCTGGGCGTTGCAGGGGCCGGCTCCCTTCACCACGGCGGTGAACTCGGCCCAGTCGATCTCGCCGAAGTCGTGGGCCTGGCGCTCGTCGTTCCATGCCAGCGCGGGGTCGGGCAGCGTGACACCGAGGGCCGCGGCCTGGGGCACGGTCATGTCGACGAAGCGCTGGCGCAGCTCGTCGTTGGTGTGGCGCTTGATCCGCCAGGCCATGGACTGCTGGGTGTTGGGGGAGTCGCCGTCGGCCGGGCCGAACATCATCAGCGAGGGCCACCACCAGCGGTCGACCGCGTCCTGGACCATCGCCCGCTGCGCGTCGGTGCCGGCCATCAGCGTCATCAGCAGCTCGAAGCCCTGCCGCTGGTGGAAGGACTCCTCCTTGCAGATCCGCACCATGGCCCGGGCGTAGGGGCCGTAGCTCGACCGGCACAGCGGCACCTGGTTGCAGATCGCCGCGCCGTCGACCAGCCAGCCGATGACGCCGATGTCGGCGAACGTCAGCGTCGGGTAGTTGAAGATCGACGAGTACTTCTGCCTCGAGTCGATCAGCTTCTCGGTGAGCTCGGTGCGGTCGACGCCGAGGGTCTCGGTGGCCGAGTACAGGTAGAGCCCGTGGCCGGCCTCGTCCTGCACCTTGGCCAGCAGGATCGCCTTCCGGCGCAGGCTGGGCGCGCGGAGGATCCAGTTGCCCTCCGGCTGCATCCCGATGATCTCGGAGTGGGCGTGCTGGGCGATCTGGCGGACCAGCGTCTTGCGGTAGCCCTCGGGCATCCAGTCGCGCGGTTCGATCCGGCCCTCGGCGGCCACCGTGGCCTCGAAGACCTCCTCGGGCCCACGCTCCGGCGTCGGTGCGCCGTCCGGTGTCGAGGCCGTGGCGAGCCTCGTCGTCTCGTCGGACACGGTCACCCTGATCACCTTCCGCCCGAATGTTCGTTCGGTTGGAATGGTGCCCCAGTCCCGGGGCGGGCGCAACCGCCGACCGCGAACTCCCCGCGGCGCCCATGATCACCGGGATGAGGAGGATCTGGACGCGCAGACCTCAGGAGCTCGTCGTCCCGGTGATCATGGAAGGAGGGTCGGGCGACCCCCGGGGCCGGCCGGATCAGTCCAGGCGCGCGAAGTCGATGATCGCCTCGAGGTCCACGCCCCGGAGCGTGCCGTACCCCGGACCCCAGCCGGTGCCCAGCCGCGAGCCGACGAAGGCATCCGCGACGGCAGCAGGCGCGTGCTCCACCAGCAGCGCGGCCTGCGCGGCGAGCGCGAGGCGGGTGACGAGGTAGCGACCGGTCTCCTCCGGCGCCCCCACGAGCGACTCGATCTCCGCGACCGCATCGGCCAGCAGCGGGTGCTCGGCCGCGGCGGGGCGGATCTCTTCGAGGACCGGCTCGATCGCCTTCGGCTCACGGGCGAGGACCCGGCCCACGTCCATGACCATCATGTTCGAGGTGCCCTCCCAGATCGCGTTGAGCGGCGCCTCGCGGTAGTACCGCGGGAGGGGGTGCTCCTCGATGTAGGCGTTCCCGCCGATGGACTGGATCACCTCCTCGGTCACCCCGGAGACCCGCCGGCAGTTCCAGAACTTCGCGACCGGGGTGAGCAGGCGGCTGACCAGCGCCTCGGACACGTCGTCGTGGTGGTCCTCGGCGCGAGCCAGCCGGAACCCGAGGTGCGCCGCGCCGGCCCACTCGAGCGCGAGGTCGGCCAGTACCGGCGCCTGGATCGGGAGCGCGGAGAGCGGCGAGCCGAACGCGGTGCGGCGGTCGTTGTGGTGCAGCGCCTGGGAGAGTGCCGCCCGCATGAGGCCGGCCGAGCCGATGGCGAAGTCCAGCCGCGTGTACTCGGCCGAGGACAGGATCGTGCTGACCCCGCGACCCTCGTCGCCGACCAGCACCGCCTCGGCGTCGTGGTATTCGATCTCGGAGGAGGCGTTGGCGCGGTTGCCGAGCTTGTCCTTGAGCCGGTTGACCCGGATCCCGTTCAGGCTGCCGTCGGCGCGCCGCCGCGGCACGAGCAGGCAGGACACCCCGCCCTCGGTCTGCGCGACGGTCAGATAGCAGTCCGCCATCGGCACCGACGCGAACCACTTGTGCCCGTTGACCAGGTAGGTCTCGCCCGCGCCCCGGCGCCCGACCGGACGCGCCACCGTGATGTTCGCCCGCAGGTCGGAGCCGCCGTGCTTCTCGGTCATGAAGTAGCCGATGGTCGCGGCCGACTTCCGGGACAGCGGGACGTCGGCCGGGTCGTAGCCCTCGACGACGATCTTCTCGGCCCACGGCGCGAGCTCGGGCCGGCTCCGCAGGACGGGGATCGACGCGTACGCCATGCCGGTCGGGCAGGCCGTCGAGCCGTCGACCTGGTTCCACAGGTAGGAGAGCACCGCGCGCGCCGAGTGGGCTCCCGGCGCGTCGGCGGTCCAGGCCAGCGAGTGCACCCCCGAGCCGAACGCCAGCGCCATCAGCTCGTGGTAGCTCGGGTGGAAGTCGACGTCGAAGACCTCGTGGCCGAGCCGGTCGAGCGTGCGCAGCTCCGGGGTGTGTCGCTGGGCGTTCCGCGCGGTCTCGAGCACCCGCGGGTCCCACACCTGGGCGCCCAGCGCCGACGCCCGGTCGCGGGCCCACGGCGCGTAGGTGTCGACGACGTGGGTGGCCACCGCGTCCCGCTCGAACGCGTTCACGTCGACGAGGTCGCCGATGAGGTTCTCCGGGACCGGACCCTGCCGGGAGAAGTCCACGGTGGTCACTCCTGCGACGCCGAGGGGAACGACGGGGTCCGCTTCTCCTTCAGGGCCGCGACCCCCTCGAGGACGTCCGGCCCGAGGAAGGTGAGCATCTCGTAGGCGGCGGACTGGTCGAAGGTCGGTCCGGCGCTGCGCAGCCAGTTGTTGAGCGTCCGCTTGGTGAGCCGCACGGCCTGCTGGGCACCGGTCGCGAGCGTGTCGGCGACCCGCAGTGCCTCGTCGAGCACCTGGTCGCGCGGCAGCGCCTTCGCGACCATCCCGATCCGCTCGGCCTCCGCACCGGTGATCATCTCGCCGGTGAGCAGGTAGTAGCGGGCCTTGGCCATCCCGGCGAGCAGCGGCCAGAGGATGGCGGCGTGGTCGCCCGCGGCGACGCCGAGCTTGACGTGCCCGTCGCCGATCTTGGCGTCCTCGGCGACGATCGCGACGTCGGCCAGCAGCGCGGCCACCGTGCCGGCGCCGACCGCGACCCCGTTGATGGCCGAGACGATCGGCTTCTCGCAGTTGATGATGTTGTAGACGAGGTCGGACATCTCGGTGAGCATGTGCGAGACCGCGTCGTAGTTGCCGGCCATCCGCTCGACCATCGCGAGGTCCCCGCCGGCCGAGAACGCCTTGCCCGCCCCGGTGATGACGGCGACGCGGGTCTCCGGATCGGCCGCGACGTCGTTCCACACCCGCGCGAGCTCTCCGTGCATCCCCTCGTCGGCGGCGTTGTACTTCTCCGGCCGGTCGATGGTGATCAGCAGGACGCCGTGATCCCGGCGCTCGAAGGTCAGCTGCTGGTAGTCCTCGAAGCCCACCGTGGTTCCTCCGGTCCGCGGGGCCCGCCGTCGGGCCCTCGTGCCTCGTCGCACCGCCGACCCAACCACACCTACGGCTGTCCGACCATGGTGACCGGAGTTCGACCGCTCGGTTGAACAAACCGGGACCGGGTCGTACCGTCCGCGGCGCAGAGCTGCGGATCCGACGAGAGGCGACCGTCGTGGAACTCGAGAACAGGGTGGCCGTCGTGACCGGCGCCGCGTCCGGCATCGGGCGGGCGATCGCCGTCGGACTGGCCGGGTCCGGCGCCACGGTCGCCGCCGTGGACCGCGACGCCGACGGGCTCGCCGCGACCGTCGAGGCCATCGGCGGCGAGCGGTCGCGGGCCCATCAGGCGGATCTGGGCGACAAGGACGCGATCCTCGCCCTGCGCGACGAGGTCGTCGCCGCCCACGGGGTCCCGGACGTCATCGTGAACGCGGCGGGCTTCGACCGCGTCGAGCCGTTCATGCAGAACGACGACGCGCTGTGGGAGGCGCTCGCCCAGGTCAACTTCCTCGGCCCGGTCCGGCTGACGCACGCCTTCCTCGAGTCGATCCTCGCCGCGGAGCGCACGGTCAAGATCGTCAACATCGCCAGCGACGCCGGCCGGGTCGGCAGCATGGGGGAGACGGTCTACGCGGGCACCAAGGGCGGGCTGATCGCCTTCACCAAGTCCCTCGCGCGCGAGATGGCGCGCCACCGGATCACCGTCAACTGCGTCTGCCCCGGCCCGACCGACACCCCGCTGCTGGCGACGGTGCCCGAGAAGGTCCGCGACGCCCTGGTCCGGGCGATCCCGTTCCGCCGGCTCGCCGCCCCCGAGGAGATCGCCGACGCGGTGGGGTTCTTCGCCTCCGACCGCGCGAACTACGTGACCGGCCAGGTCCTCTCGGTCAGCGGGGGCCTGACGATGGCGGGCTGAACATCCGGGCCGCCGTGTCGACCACGGCCTCCCGGAGCTCGGCCCGGCGCTCGCCGGACAGCGAGGGCCGGATCCACAACGACGACTGGTTGAGCACGCCGTGCAGGCACTGCAGGGCGACGTCGGCGTTCGGGCAGTCGAACTCGCCCGCCGCCATGCCCGCCTCGACGACCCGGCGGAAGACCGCGTCGTGGCGCCGGCGGCTGTCCTTCATCATCGGGTCGAACGACTCCGGCCAGGACTTCGGCCAGGAGAAGAGCGTGGCCACCTCCGGCGCGGTGTCGGTGAGGATGCGGACCTGCTCGCGGATCAGCGTGCGCAGCTGCTCGAGGTGGCTCGCGTCGGCGACCCGGTCCAGCTCGGCCTCGAGCCGGGCGTTGACGTCGACGGTCAGCGCCTCGATCACCGCGCCGACGAGCTCGTCCTTGCCGGAGAAGTAGTGGTAGAGCGTCGCCTTCGCGATGTCGGTCCGCTCGGCGACCTCCTCCAGGCTCATCCCCTGGTAGCCCTGCGCGGAGAGCAGTGTCGTGGCGGTCCGCACGATCTCCGCCTTGCGCCGGTCCCGACGACGGGCCACGCGGCTCGACCCGGGGGCCTCGGAGACGACGGACTCGACCACGCACCCATTGTGACCCGCCGGTCCTCCAGTCGACCACCGACCCAACGGCTCGACCCTCGGGTTGGTTTCCGGACGGCCGCCTCACACCAGCTCGGAGTCGCGCACCTTCTGCAGTCCCCGGGCCATGCGGCGCTTCGCCGCGGGCACGTGGTTGACCACCCGCATCGCCGAGCGCTGCGCGAGGACGGAGAACGGGCGCAGCAGCGGGCGGCGGTCGACGTCGTCGTGCATGAACTCCAGCGACTCCCGCACCGCCAGCGCGGAGTACCGGCGCATGTGCTCCTCGTAGGAGCCCACCGCCTCGTCGCGGGAGAGCTCGCCGTCGCGCATGCGCACCAGGCGGTCGCGCAGTTCGCGGGCGTCGCGCAGCGCCGTGTTCGCGCCGGCTCCGCGCCCCGGCGTCATGGTGTGGATCGCGTCGCCGACCAGCGTCACCGAGCTCGGGCGCCAGGCCGGCAGCGGGTCGGAGGTCCGGACCGAGACCGCCAGGGCCGCGGACGGGTCGGAGGCCGCCAGCAGGTCGCGCCAGCGCGGATCCCAGTCGCGGGTGAGGTCGGCGGCGACGTCGTGGAGCGCGGTGCCGCGCCGGTCGAGCACGTCGGCCGGGGTGACGCGTCGCGACGTCGACAGCCCCCAGGACACGTAGTCGGTGGTGTTGTCGTAGCGCAGCCCGGGCCAGGCCGCGAGCAGCGCGGCGTCGTCGGACCCGATGCCCTCGCGGGGTGCCCCGCCGGGCTCCCACGGCATCCGCATCGCGTGCAGGATGCCGAACTGCCCGCGCCGGTCGAAGAGCATCGACATGCCGCTGCGGACCCGCTCGGGCAGGGCGGCGGCCTGGACGGCGTCGAAGGGGAGCTTGCCGCCGATCGCGACGAGCCCGGTCTCCGAGTGCGTCGCGTGCGGCAGGTACTGGGCCCGCACGCGGGAGTTCGCGCCGTCGGCCCCGACCAGGAGATCCCCGCGGTCCGACGAACCGTCGGCGAAGAACGCCGTCACCGTGCCGTCCTCGTGCTGCTCGTAGCCGGTGAAGACGCGGTCGAACGTGATCACGTCCTCCATGCCCGTGAACAGCACCTGGCGCAGCGTGGTGCGGCTGACGTTGTAGTCCTGGTCCTCGGCGGCCTCGCCGTGCGGGAGGTCGTCGAAGCACATGCCCACCAGCTCGGAGAAGTGCTCGGTGTACATCGTCAGGTGGACGTAGGCCCGCCCGGTGGTGGCGACGAACGTCCCGAACAGCTCGTCGTCGAGACACGCCCTGAGCGCCCGGGCGCCGTTCGGGGAGATCCCGACGCGGTAGCCGTGCAGGCCGCCGGTGCGGGTGCGGTCGCGCTCGTGGACGGCGACCTCGAACCCGGCCCGACGCAGGCCGTGCGCGAGGCACATGCCGCCGGTCCCGGCGCCGATGATGAGGATCTTGAATGTGGACATGGGTGTCCCCTGGAAGGTGGGTGCGCGTTGCTAGTCGCGCGAGCGGAGGAGGGTGTCGCGGTCCCAGGTCAGGGCCCCGGACGTGAGGTCGTCGACGAGGCCCTCGATGAAGGTCACGTCGGTCTCGAGCTGGGCGAGGAGGTACTCCTCCTCGACGAGGTGCAGCCGGTCGACGTCGGCGGAGACGTCCGCCAGCTGGTCCCGGGTGTGATCGCGGGCGGCTCGCCGCTCGGCCAGCCGGGCGCGCAGCGCGGCGAGGGCCTCGGTGACCGTGATGAGCGGGAGATAGGCGAGCGCCGCCGTGAACTCGCCGAACTCGGGGCGCGGGGCCACGAGCATGTCGACGGTCCACTCGGTGGCGGCGCGGCGGCCGGCGTCGGTCGCGGTGTAGACGGTCCGTTCCGGACGCGTGGCCTCGCGCTCGACGCCCTGCTCGGTGAGCAGGCCGTCGCGCACGAGGCGGTCGATCGTCTTGTAGAGCTGGGAGCGCTGACCCACGTTGACCACGCGGTCCTTGCCGCGCTCCCGGATGAGCTGCTGCATGCGGTACGGGTGCATCGGTTCCTCGACGGCGAGTGCGAGCACCGCGAGGGCGAGTCCGGACCGCTGGGTCATAGTGTCGAAGCTACTAGTGTCGTCGACACTAAGCAAGGCTTCCCGGGTGTCCTCCTCCGGCGGACGACCCGGTGCCGCGCTCGCCGACCCGGCCCGCCACGTCGTCGGGACGTGGCGGACCGGGTCGGTCCCCCGCGGGTGCTCAGGTGGCGGAGCCGGCGATGTTGACCAGCCAGTCGACCCCGTAGCCGTCGGTGCAGGCGCCGAACTCGTCGCCCCACATCTGCTTCTCGAGCGGCATGGTCACCGCGCCGCTCTCGCTGAGGTGCTTGAAGTACCCGCGCAGCTCCTCGGTCTGGTCCCCGGAGAGGCTGACCGAGATCCCGCTGCCGGTCGGACGCTCCATGCCCTCGGGGGTGTCGGACGCCATGAGGACGAACCCGCTCGGCGTCTCGAGCTGGGCGTGCATGACCTTGGTGGCCTCCGGGCCCTCGGTGCCCATGTCGCCGAAGGTCATGACGTTCAGGGTGCCGCCGAAGACCTCCCGGTAGAACTCCATCGCGGCGCGGGCGGTGTCGGTGAAGTGCAGGTAGGGGTTCAGATTGGTGCCCATCGGGGCTCCTCCGGCCGGTCGAGGAACTGCGGACGCCTGGGCCGTCCGGTCCAGGGGCGCCCATCGTGGCTGCTGGTCAGGTGGCTTGACCAGGATCGGTACAGACCGTGCCGGGGCGGTGACGGCGAGGGGTCAGGAGGCCGGCGGAACCGGTCGGTAGGTCCCGAACGACCAGCGGTTGCCCTCGGCGTCGGCGACGGCGAACTCGCGTGAGCCGTAGGGCTGGTCGGTGAGCTCCATGACGATCTCGCCGCCGGCCGCGACGACCTTCGCGTGGTGGGCGTCAGGGTCGTCGACGACGAGGTAGGTCACCGCGCGGCCGGTGTCCCACGGGTCGTCGGGACGCCGCGGGCCGAGCAGGACGGCACCGTCGCCCCAGAAGAGCTCGGCGTGGCCCTCGGACAGGTGCCCGGGGACGAGGCCCAGCACGTCGGTGAGGAAGCGGGCATGGGCGAGGACGTCGTCGCTGCGCAGCGTGGTCACGATCATGCGGTTCATCGTGGTCAGGGCGCGGCGGGATGTCTTGGACGTCGGGGACATCGGGCGGCCGGGGATCTCAGCCGTGCACGACCTCGGCCGGGTCCACCCCGGCCGCCGCCCACCCGGAGACGTAGTCCTGCGGGGTCGCGCCGGCGAGCGCGCGGAACTCGCGGTCGAGGTGGGCGTGGTCGGCGTAGCCGCAGTCCAGCGCGACGTCGGCGATCCGGCGGGGCGGCCCCGCCACGGCGCCGGGTGCAGGCACCAGCAGGTCGGCCGCGCGCCGGAAGCGCAGGACGCGGGCGGTGGTCGTCGGGGCGAGCCCGACCTGGGACGTGAACCGCCGGGACAGATGCCGCCTGCTCCAGCCCACCTCGGCGGCCAGATCCGGTACGGGGATCCGCCCGCCGGCCGCGGTCAGGCGGCGCCAGGCGTGGGCGACCTCGGGGTCGGGTGCGGCGGTGGACCCGGCCAGCAGCGCGGTGAGGGTGTCGGTGACGAGTGCCAGCCGCTGCGGCCACGCCCCGAGATCGGCGACCCGGTCGGGCAGGCCGGCCAGGACGCGGCCGGCGGGGGAGACCTCGGCGAGCTCGGTCGGGCTCAGCGGCGCGCGGCTGAGCTCCTGCCCCGGCGCGCCGAGCAGCCGCAGCAGGCCGAGCGGGGCGAGGTCGACCTGCACCCCGGCCTGGTGACCCCGGAACTCGGTGAGCGCCGCGGCGTCGGCCAGGCCGCCGAGGAAGGAGCCCAGCTCGCGGTCGTCGACCCGCAACGGCTCGCCCAGGCCGAGGACGAGCGTGCACGTCGAGCCCGGGGCCTGCCGGCGTCGCACCGGGGTCGGGCTGTGCTCGTCGTAGGCCGCGAGTCGGCGCACCACGCCCCGCAACGGCGGCGGCACACCCGCGAGCAGGAACACGCGCCCGATGATGCCGCTACCGTGCGCCGCTGTGGAGCAGCGCGCGTCGTCACAGGACCGGACCCGGGCGGCCCTGGCCCGGGCGCACGAGGTCGCGCCGACGCTGCGGGCGTTCGTCGAGATCGACGACGACGGCGCGCTCGCCGCGGCCCGCGAGGCCGACCGCCGGCGTGCGGCGGGGGAGGAGTCGCCGCTGCTCGGGACCCCGATCGCGGTGAAGGACGACGTCGACGCCGCGGGCCACGTGACGGCGCTCGGCAGCCGGGCGTTCACCCGGCCCGCGGCCACCGACGGGGCCCTCGTCGCCGCGCTGCACCGGGTCGGGCTCGTGCCGGTCGGCCGGACCGCGCTGCCCGAGCTCGCGGCGTTCGGCGTCACGGATTCGGCCCGCTACGGGATCACCCGCAACCCGCCCGCGCTCGGCCGCACGCCCGGTGGGTCCTCGGGCGGGTCGGCGGCGGCGGTCGCCGCGGGGGTGGTGCCCATCGCGACGGCGAGCGACGGGGCCGGCTCCATCCGCATCCCGGCGGCCTGCTGCGGGCTGCCCGGGTTCAAGCCGACGCAGGGGACGATGCCCTCGAGCGGCGGGTGGCACGGCCTGGCGACCCAGGGCTGCCTGACCCGGGACCTCGGGCTCGCCGCGGACTACCTCGACGCGATCGGGTCGTTCCCCGAGCCGCTGCGGCGCGCGCTGGACTCCGACCCCGGCCTGCTGCGGGTGGGCGTCACCGTCGACCCGCTCCCGCTGGCCCCGCCGCTCGCGCTCGACCCGCACGTCGCGGGCGCGGTGCGCCTCGTCGCCGACCGGCTGACCGATCTCGGGCACCGGGTCCGCCCGGTGCGGATCCGCGGCGATCGCGCCCAGGCCGCCGCGATCGCCGTCACCACCCGGATCCTCGCCGGCCTGCACGACACGGCGGCCGGGGCGGACCACCCGGAGCTGCTCGAGCCCCGCATCCGGGACCTCGCGCGGGCCGGGGCGGTCATCCCGGCGGGTGCGGTCCGGGCTGCGGTCGCGCACGGGCGGCGGTGGGGTGCCCGGGTGCTCGACGAGCTCGGGGTGGACGTGCTGCTCACCCCGACGATGCGCGGCCCGGCGCCCCGGGTCGACCGCTGGGGCGGGCCCGCGCACGGCACCCGGGTCGGCGGGGTGACGACGCTGACCTCGATGGGCCGCTTCTACGCGCACACCCCGCTGTTCAACCACACCGGCCAGCCGGCCGTCACGCTGCCTGTCGACACCGGGGCGGGGCTGCCGCGGGCGGTCCAGCTGGTGGCGGCGCGGGACCGGGACGCGCTGCTGATGTCGGTGGCCGGCCGGGTGATGTCGGCGATGCGGTGATCATTCCGGCCCCCGCCTGATGTCAGCGATGGTCCGTTGCTGCCACGAGACGTCAGCAACGGACCATCGCTGACGCTGGGGGTGGGCCGTCCTCACGAGCTCCGGCAGCTCCCGGGGTGCGACTCGCAGTACGGCGTCATCCCCGGGAACCGCCCGCGATGGTCGGCGACCCAGCGGTAGACGCGCTCCTGCAGGGCGGCCGTCACGCGGTAGAGCCCCGAGGGGATCCCGGTGCCGGTCACGGTGTCGAGCACGGCGTTCACGGCCGCCGCCCCGGCCAGCCGTGCACCGTCGGGCCCCCGCCACTGCACCGCGTCCGCACAGGTGGCCGCGTCCGTCCCGATCGACTCGGGCACGCCCGGCTCCTGGTACGGGCGGACCTCGATCCGCCCCCGCCGATCCATCGCGCGGACCCACCCGACGCTGCGGGTGCAGAACCCGCAGTCGCCGTCGAATACGAGTACTCGGTCAGCCACGACTCCAGGGTGCCGTTAGGTTCCCGTCCGGACCACCTCACGACGGAGCGGAGCGGAGCGCGACCTTGGGTAGACGCGTGGTGATCATCGGCGCCGGGTTCGGCGGTATCGGGGCAGCGATCGAGCTGCGGGCGCACGGCTACACCGACGTCACGATCCTCGACGCGTCCTCGGGCATCGGCGGGACGTGGCTGGCGAACTCCTACCCGGGAGCCGCCTGCGACGTGCCCAGCCACCTGTACTCGTACTCGTACGCGCAGCGCCGGACCTGGTCACGGCTGTGTTCGCCGCAGTCGGAGATCCTCGAGTACCTGCGCACCGTCGCGACCGAGTACGGCGTCGCCGACCTGGTCGTGCCGAACACGCGGGTCGGCGAGTGCCGGTGGGACGACGACGCCAAGCACTGGTTGGTCGAGGCGGAGACCGACGGGCAGGCGCGGACCTGGACCGCCGACGCCGTCGTCGTCGCCACCGGGCAGCTGGCCCAGCCCTCGATCCCGAACATCCCCGGCCGTGAGGACTTCGGCGGGCACACGTTCCACTCGGCGGAGTGGGACCACGACCACGACCTCACCGGGCGCCGGGTCGCCGTCATCGGCACCGGGGCGAGCGCGGTGCAGTTCGTGCCGGAGATCGCACCCGTCGTCGGGCGGCTCTCGGTGTTCCAGCGCACCGGGAACTGGTTCCTGCCGCGCGCGAACGTGCTCTACCCGCGGGCGGTGCGGGCCCTGATGAAGGTGCCCTACCTCCAGCGGATCCGTCGCTGGGGACTCAAGAACGTCTACCTCGAGTCGCTGACCCTGGCCATCCGGACGCCGCGGAGCTTCGGGTGGCTGCTCTCGTTCCGGTCCAAGTGGTTCATGCGCCGGCAGCTGCGCGACCCCGAGGTGCGCCGCAAGGTGTGGCCGGACTACACGTTCGGCTGCAAGCGGGTGCTGTTCAGCTCCTACTGGCTGCCCGCCCTGCAGCGCGACAACGTCGACGTCGTCACCGACTCCGTCGAGCGGATCGAGTCCGACGGCGTGCGGACCGCGGACGGCGCCCTGCACCGCGTCGACACGATCATCTGGGGCACCGGGTTCCGGACGACCCAGTTCATGTTCCCGATGGAGATCGTCGGGCGCGGCGGGACCTCGCTGCGCGACGCGTGGGCCGACGGGCCGCACGCGCACCTGGGGATGACGGTTCCCGGGTTCCCGTCGCTGTTCGTGCTCTACGGCCCGAACACCAACACCTCGGGCGGCTCGATCATCGTCTACCTCGAGGCGCAGGCGCGGTACCTGCGGACGGCGCTCGAGGAGGCCGACAAGCGCGGCGCCGCGGCGGTGGACGTGCGTGCCGACGTCGAGGCGGAGTACGACCGCGAGGTCCAGGAGCGGTTCCGCGGCACGGCGTGGCTGGCGTGCGACTCCTGGTACCGCGACGAGTCCGGCCGCATCATCACCAACTGGCCCGGCTACATGGTCGAGTACGAGAAGGCGACGCAGCGGCTGGACCCGTCGGAGTACGAGTTCCTGTAGGTGCGCTCCGCGCCTGTGAGCACTAATTGATGCCAGAGCGTCAATTAGTGCTCACATGGCCGGAGGCCACCTACATCCGCGGCTGGCCGTTCGAGGCGCCGAGACCGCCGTCGACGGGCAGGTGCGCGCCGCTGACGAACCGGGCGTCGTCGCTCGCCAGGAACGCGATCACGTCGCCGACCTCGGCCGGCTCGGCCGGGCGGCCCATCGGGATGCGGTCGCGGAACTTCGCGACGGTGTCCTCGTCCTCCCGGATGCCCGCGCTCATGTCGGTCACCGTGAGGCTGGGGTGGACGGCGTTGACGCGCACGCCGTCGCCGCCGTGGTCGAGGGCCATCGCGTTGGTCAGGTTCACCACCGCACCCTTCGCGGCGTTGTAGGCGGCCATCCCCCAGTCGCCGCCCAGGCCGGAGACCGACCCGACGTTGACGATGCTGCCGCGGGTCGCCGTCAGGTGGGGAAGGGCGGCCTTCGAGGCGAAGAAGACGCCGTTCACGTCGATCGCCATGACCTGGGCCCAGCGCTCGGAGTCGAGCTCGGTGACCGTGCCCGGCTCCGCGATCGCCGCGTTGTTGACGAGCGTGTCGAGCCGCCCGTGCTCGCGGGCGACCTCGTCGACGAGGTGGGTGATCGCCTGCTCGTCGGCGCTGTCGGCCCGCTGGGCGACGACGGTGGAGCCGGCGGGCGCGTCGGCGACGGTCTTGTCGAGCTTGTCGGGCGAGCGGCCGGTGACGACGACGGTCGCCCCGTCCGCGGCGAAGCGGTGGGCCGCGGCGGCACCGATCCCGGAGCCGCCGCCGGTCACGATGACGACCTTCCCGCTGAAGCGGCCTGTGGACACGAGGTACTCCTCGGTGATCGGGGCAGGAGGACCTGCGCGGATACCCGGGCCGGCGGGGTGCCACGGGACGATCCGATCACAGGCGAGCCGGGAGTTGTCCACAGGTGCTGTCCACAGTGTGGAAGAACTACATCGATGTCATTCGAGGTCGTCACGGCGACTCGAAGCCGCCCGGCCCGGCGACTACTGTCGCGACGGTGAGGCGCCGCGTGACCATCGAGCTGAAGACCCCCGCAGAGATCGACGTGCTGCGGGAGGCGGGCCGCGTCGTCGCGCGCTGCCTCGAGGCCGTCCGCGCCGCCAGCGCGCCCGGGGTCTCCCTCAAGGAGCTCGACACCGTGGCACACGACGTGATGCGTGATCACGACGCCACGCCGGCCTTCCTCGACTACCACCCGCACTTCGCGCCCTCGCCCTATCCGGGGGTGATCTGCGCGAGTGTCAACGACGCCGTCGTCCACGCGATCCCCGGCTCCTACCGGCTCGCCGACGGCGACCTGGTCAGCGTCGACATCGGGGCCTTCGTCGACGGGTGGTGCGGCGACGCCGCGATCAGCTACGTCACCGGCGACGCCGACCCGGCCGACCTCGCGCTGATCGAGACCACCGAGCGCGCCCTGTACGCCGGGATCGCGGCCGCCCAGCCGGGCAACAACCTCGGCGACATCGGCGCGGCCGTGGCCGGGGTCGCCCGCCCCGCCGGGTACGGGATGCTCGCCGACCACGGCGGCCACGGCGTCGGGCGCGCGATGCACGAGCAGCCGCACGTCCCCAACGAGGGCCGCCCCGGCAAGGGCCTGCGCCTCCAGACCGGGCTCGTCATCGCGATCGAGCCGATGCTGCACGCCGGCGGGGGCGACGACTACCGCCACGACCCCGACGGCTGGACGCTGCGCACCGCCGACGGCAGCCGCGCCGCCCACGCCGAGCACACCATCGCGATCACCCCGGACGGGCCGCGCATCCTCACCGAGGCATGACGGCGGCCCCGGGCTGGTTCCACGTCCGCCCGGTCTCCCCCGGCGCGTGGCTGGTGGCGGAACCGTCGCACGTGAACGGCTGGCTCGTCGCCGGCCGCGACCGGGCCGTCCTCGTCGACACCGGGCTGGGGATCGCGCCGGTCCGGCCGCTCGCCGAGGCCACGGCGGGCCTGCCCGTCGACGCGGTCAACACCCACCACCACTTCGACCACGTCGGCGGCAACGCCGAGTTCGACGACGTCGCGGTCCACGAGCGCGGGATCGCGCCGCTGGCGGCCGGCGCGCCGCCGGCCGAGCGGGCCGGCTACCTCGCCCACACGCGCGGTCTGCTCGCCGCCGCCGCCACCTACCGCGACCTCGACCAGCGCTTCTTCCACCTGCTCGGCGCCGACTCCGACCCGCGCCCCCTCCCGGACGGGTTCGACGCCGAGGCCTGGGTGCGGCCCGGTCCGCCCGCCGGTCCGGTGCCGCGGGCGCTGCGCGACGGCGACGTGATCGATCTCGGCGGGCGCTCCCTCACGGTGATCCACACGCCCGGCCACAGCCCGGACTCGATCTGCCTGCTCGACGACCGCGGCGGCCTGCTGTTCGCCGGGGACACCGTGAACTCCGGCCCGATCTACGCCCAGGCGCCGGAGTCGGACCTCGAGGACTTCGCCCGGTCGACGGCGCGGCTGGCCGGGATGGCCGGCGACGTCTCGCTCGTCGCCATGGGCCACTTCGGACGCGGGGTCGCCGAGCCGCGCCACCTCGCCGACGTCGCCGAGGCGTTCGATCGGGTCCTGTCCGGCGACCGGTCGGTGGCGTTCCGGGTCCAGTGCGACTGCGACGACGTCGAGGTCCGCGAGGCGGTCTTCGGTCAGTTCTCGATCCTGCTGGACCCCGACTAGGGTCGGCGACCATGCCGCCCCGCGTGTCCGCCGGTCCGCCCGCGCCGACACCGCCCGGGGCGCACGCCTCGCCGGGCCAGGTCGTGCGCTGGGTGTTCGACGTGCTCAACACCCACCACGCCGCCCCGCTGCGGGACGTCCTCTCGGCCGGGTCCCGGACCCGCCTGCCGATCGGGACCTACCGCGGCGTCGAGGACATCCTCGGGTTCTGGGACGGCGTGCTCGCCGCCCTGCCCGACCTGACGATGACGATGCAGGCGATGGCCGAGCAGGACGACACCGTGTTCGTGCGCTGGACCCTGACGGGCACCCACACCGGCGCCGACCTCGCGGGCGTCGCGCCGAGCGGAGCGCGGATCGATCTCGACGGCGTCGACCACGCGACGGTGCGCGACGGCGTCGTCGTCGCGAACTTCGTGATCTTCGACCAGGTCCAGGTCGCTCGGCAGCTCGGACTGGCACCCGGCGAAGGGAGCCGCCTGGACGTGGCCCTGCGGCGTGGCGCAGGCCTGCTCACCCGCCTGCGCCACTGACGGCCCCGGGTCAGTCGGCTTTCTTGCGGACCCGTCCGTGGGTTCCGCCTCGGCCACGGAACTCCACGCCGGCGTCGACGAGGAGTCGACGGACGCGGCCGATGCTGTAGCCGGTCTCGGAACAGATCTCGCGGATGCTCTGGCCCCGCTGGTACCGCTTGAGCAGCTCGCTGGAGAGCTTCTCGCGCTCGGGACCGGTCACCCGCTGGTTGCGCGCCAGGTCGGGGGTCTTCGCCATGGCGCACATTCTCACCGCGAGTGGTCGTTGAGCGCCACCACCTGGGGTTACTTGGCGGTCCAGCGGTCAGATCTCGCGTCGAAACGACGCTGCGTGGTCACTCTCCCCAGCATCGGGGTGACTATGCGTGCCCGGTTCGTGCCCCACACCGCCGCGGTAGGCGGGATACTGCCGTCCGCGCGGCGTCACGTCGGCCTCCGACTCCGCTCCCCACGCCGACCAGCCCTCGCGGGGGTAGCGCGCGAACATCTCGAGGTACGGACCGGGGGAGCACGCCTCGATGAGCTCGTAGGCCTCGTCCGGCTTGCGGGAGTGCTCCCGCTTCACGGTCTCGATCATGTTGACCTGGCGGCGCGCCGGGTCGAGCGTGCGCATCGACCCGCGCACCCCGAAGAGGATCAGCTCGGTGACGTTGCGGAAGTAGAAGCCCACGCCCCGCCCGTCCGGGCCGCCGTCCTTGCGGCGCTTGGCCCACACCAGGTTCGAGACGTAGCGGAACCCCCAGCCCTGCATCACCGCGAGGCCCTCGGGCAGCAGCGCGTTCGGCACCCAGAGGTAGAGGTGGGCGTTGTCCGCCACCACGTCGGCCACGGGCAGCGCCGCGATCTCCGGGGCGGTCATCGTGTCGTACCGGTCCAGCCGACGGTGCTCCGGCGCGACCTTCCCGGTGCGGTTGGAGAACCGCCAGGGCGGGTCCGCGTACACACATGACCACCCGCCCGCGGTGTGCGGCAGCGGGGTCGACTCCAGCGGGGTGACGTCGACGCGCAGCGGGTCGGCCCGGGGCACCCGCCGGGGCCGCCGCGTGGCCGGCCCGCGGCTCGGATCGGCGGCACTCGGATCGGCGGCACTCGGGTCGGCAGCGGCGGTGGTCACGGGAGCGACCGTAGCCGGGGGGTCCGACAGCCCCGGGGCGGCAGCCGCCCGCGGCGTCCCGTCGGCGGCGCTCACCCGGACCACCCGTCGAGCACCGGCTGCTCGGCCGCGACCGTGCCGACCCGCGCGACCGGCGCCGCCTCCCCGTCGTCGAGACCCCAGCACCGGGCGGTGACGGCGACGGCGAGCAACGGGCACCCGCCGGCGTCCCCCCGGGTCATCCGGGACTCGAGCTTGCCCAGGTGCGTGGTGGTCGACGTCGAGAACCGGCTGCGGATCTGCTCGTCGGAGTGCCCCGCGTCCCGCGAGAGGCGTCGGGCGAGCTCACGCACGTCGTCGTGGGTCCTGGTGAGCAGCACGGCGCCGTCGATGAGCCCGGCGTCGTAGAGGCTGCGGTAGGCGCCGATGTCCCGGTCGAGGTTGCCGTCCTTGGCGTTCCACTCGACGTCGAGCGCGACCCGGCCCTTCACGTTGTCGACCTTGTAGCCCTCGTTGCGCACCTCGTTGCACCGTTCGACGACGTCGCGCTCCCCGGCGGGTGCCCACGGCTGCACCTGGAGCACCGAGCGGACCACCGTGTCCACGCGGCCCTCCCGCCAGCCCCGCCCCCGGAAGTCGTCGTTGAGCCGGTGCGCCAGCCGGGACTCGTTCCCGCCCGCCTCGATGAGGTCCGCGGTGCCCAGCACGAAGTCGTCGAGCACCGCGCACAGCTCGGCGAACTCCTCGGGAGCGGTCGCCGCCAGGACGGCGGCCGCGTTGCGGGTCTCCCGGAGCTCGTACCGCTCGCCCAGCGCCGCCAGCCGCGCCAGCGGGACGGCGGCGGGGTCCGCGCCGCCCGCGCGCGACCAGCTGTCGGTGAGCTCCATCGTCGGGCAGTCTCCCAAACCGGGTCCGCACCCCCGCAGACCTCACGGGGAGTGGTGCGGTTTCCTGGACACGACGCCCGCGCGCGGAACCCGGGCGCGTGCGACGAGAGAACCCGGGGGGCCGATGACCACCACGACGCCGGCTCACGGCCTGCCGCGGCTCGCCCCGCCGCCCCCGCCTCCCGACCGACCCGCCGTCGCGTGGTGGCCGGTGCTCGGCGTCGCGGCCGCGCTGGGGCTCGTCCTGGGCGTCCTCTCGGCGCGCTACGGCTACTTCGGCGACGAGTACTACTTCATCTCGGCCGGGTCCCGGCCCGCCGCCGGGTACGCCGACCAGCCGCCGATGCTGCCGCTCCTCGCGGCCGCGCTGCAGCACCTCGCGCCCGGGAACCTCGTGGTCCTGCGGCTGCCGTCGACGCTGCTCTCCGCGGCTGGGGTCGTCGTCGCCGCGGTGATCGCCGCCGAGCTCGGGGGCGGACGGCGGGCCCAGCTGCTGGCCGCCGTCGGGACCGCGGCCAGCCCCTACCTGCTCGCCACCGGCCACCTGCTCGCGACGTCGACCGTCGACCCGTTCTGCTGGTCGGTCGCGCTGCTGCTGCTGGTCCGGTGGCTGCGGCTCGAGAACCGTCCCGACTCCCGCGGGGCGGCGACCCGGGACCGGCTCCTCCTCGGGCTCGGCGTCGTGATCGCGGTCGCGCTCTTCGACAAGATCCTCATCCCGGTGCTGCTCGTGGGCATCGCGATCGGGGTGTGGGTCGCCGGCCCGCGACGGCTGCTGCGCCGCCCGATGCTGTGGATCGGGCTCGCGATCGCCGCGGCCTCCACGGTGCCGACGCTGGTGTGGCAGGCCCAGCACGGGTGGCCGCAGCTGCGGATGGGCTCCGTGGTCGCGGGCGAGTCGTCGCTGTTCGGGAACCGGTGGGAGTTCCTGCCGTTCGCGCTCTACTACGCCGGGGTGCTGCCCGGGGCGGTGCTCGTCGTGATCGGGCTCTGGGCGCTGCTGCGCAGCGAGCGCCTGCGTCCGTGGCGCAGCCTGGGGATCGCCTGCGCCTTCGTCACCCTGGCGCTGCTCGCGGCGGGCGGGCGGCCGTACTACCTGTCGGGGCTCTACGCGCTCGTGCTCGCGGCCGGTGCCGTGGCGGCGGGCACGCTGACCGCCCGGCCCTGGCACCGGTGGTGGCGCTGGACGCTGCGGCCGGCCGCCGTCGTGGTGGGCGCGGTGCTGGCGATGGCCTGGGTGCTGCCGGTGGGTCCGTCGTCGTGGCGGGCGCCGACCGAGTTCGAGACGATGGGCCAGGTCGGTTGGGCGGACTTCACGACGGGGGTCGCGCAGACCTGGCAGGCGCTGCCGCCGCCGCAGCGCGAGCACACCGTCGTCATGGCCTACTCGTACTGGTACGCGGCGGCGCTCGAGCACGAGGGCCCGGCCCGTGGGCTGCCCTCGCCGATCTACTCGACCCACCGCGGCTTCGGCTACTTCGACGTCCCGCCCGGTTCCGAGGATGCGCTGCTGGTCGGCGAGGTGAAGTGGGCACCGCGCTTCTGCTCGCGGCTCGTCCCGCTCCCGACCGTCGCCGGGGCCGACTTCGCCCCGGTCAACGACGACGTCCAGATGGCCCTGTGCACGCCGCGGGAGCCGTGGGCGCAGGCGTGGCCGTCGTTGCGGAACCTCGCGTAGGTGCGCTGCGCGCATGTGAGCACTTTTCCGTGCTATGACACGGAATAGTGCTCACACGGCGAAGCCACCTCCTGCTGGCGCTCCTGCTGCTGCTGGCGGGGTGCGCCGCGCCCGCGGGGTCGTCGTCGGGTGCGCCCGACGGGGCCGCCGGTCCGGCACCGTCGGTCCGGCTCGGGACGAACGGCGCCGCCGTCCCGCGGATCGACTGGCGACCGTGCGGTGGCGCGTTCCAGTGCGCGACGGTGCCCGTGCCCCTGGACTACCGGAACCCGACGGGGCCGACGATCCCGCTCGGGATGGTCCGCCTCCCCGCGCTGGACCCGGCCCACCGGATCGGCACCCTCGCGGTCAACTACGGCGGCCCCGGCACCCCCGGCACGTCGAGCCTGCGCCGGCTCGCGTCCCGGTTCGACGGCGTGCGGGCGCGGATGGACGTGCTCGCGGTGGACCCGCGCGGGGTCGGGCAGTCCAGCCCGGTGCGCTGCGGACCGTTCGACGGGCAGCCGGTGCTGCCCGCCGGGTCCCCGCTCGCCGACCCGGCCGGGTTCTGGACGGCGGCCCGCGCGGCCGGGCAGGCGTGTGCGGCCGCGTCCGGTGAGCTGCTGCGCCACCTGTCCACGGCGAACGCCGCCCGCGACCTCGACCTGATCCGGCAGTCCCTCGGCGACCCGGAGATCAGCGTCTACGGCTACTCCTACGGCACCGTGCTCGCCGGGACCTACGCGAACCTCTTCGCAGACCACACCCGGGCCCTCGTCGTCGACGGCACCCTCGACCTCGCCGCCAACGCCGGGAGCGGTGACCCGGGCCGGCCGGTCGACGTGCGGGCCGGGGTGGCGGCGGCGCGCGACGCCTCGGTGCAGGCGTTCCTCGGCGCCTGCTCCGCCGCCGGGCCGGGACGGTGCGCGCTCGCCGCCCCTCCGGGCGCCGATCCCCACGCCCGGTTCGACGCCGCCGTCGCCGCCTCGACCCGCACCGGCGGGTCCGCGGCGCTCGCCGACCGGGTCTCGACGGCGTTGGAGTCCGGCGGGCGGCTCGGCTCGCTGGCGCGCGGCGTGGCCGCCCTCGCCCCGGCCGGCGTCGCGCCCGGTCCGGTGGTGCCCGACCGGACCGCCGGCGCCCCCGGGCACTCCACGGCCTTCCTCGCGATCCAGTGCACCGACGTCGTGACGCCGAGCGCGGCGCAGATCACCGCGCTGCTGCCCGGCGAGCAGGCCGCCCACCCGCTGTTCGGGGTGCCCACCGCACTGAACACCGCGGCGTGCGTCGACTGGCCCGCGATCGACCCCGACCGCTACCTGGGCCCCTGGAACGCGCCGCTGCGGGCCCCGGCGCTCGTGATCAACGCCCGCGAGGACCCGGACACCCCGCTCGCGAACGCCCGCGCCACGGCCGCGGAGCTCTCGTCGGCGCGGCTCCTGACCGTCGACGGGTTCGGGCACACCACACTCGATCTCCCGAGCCGGTGCGCCCAGGACGCCGCGGCCGCCTACCTGGTCGACCCGACGAGGCCTCCTGCTGACGGCACCGTGTGCCCGCCCGACCCCGGAGCGGTGGCGTTCTCGTAGGTGCGCTCCGCGCCCGTGAGCACAAATTGATGCCCTGGCGTCAATTTGTGCTCACGAGCGCGGCAGCGCACCGGGACCACACGAAGCCGTCGGGCCGGATGACGATGACGTCGCCGTCGCTCGCCCCGTACGCCTCGCGCAGCACCCCGTCCGCGGCGATCGCGTCGGCGTCGAGCACCTGCACCGTCCCGGGCAGCTCCGGAGCGGGAGCCGGCCCGCCGAACGCCAGCACCGTCCAGTCGGCCGCGCGTCGTTCCGCGAACAGATCGGTGGCCGCCCCGTCGACGACCAGCGGCGCGTCCGGCGCACGGTCGCCGGGCCGCGGACCGGGCCCGTCGTCGTCCGCGACGGCCAGCGGACCACCCCGGTAGTTCGTGGCGAACCCCGCCGTGTCGCGGACCTGCTCCGGCGTCCGATGCCAGAACTGCCGTCGGGTCAACTGCCCCGAGAGGCCCAGCACGCCCGCCGCGACCGGGAGCCGCTCGGCGGTGTAGGTGTCGAGCAGCGACTCCTCGGCCCGGCCGGCGGCCACCGCGGCGAGCTTCCAGCCCAGGTTGACCGCGTCGCTGATCCCGGTGTTCATCCCCTGCCCACCCGCGGGCGAGTGGACGTGCGCCGCGTCCCCGGCGAGCAACACCCGGCCCACGCGGTAGTCGTCGACCATGCGGACGTTGAGCCGCCAGTCCCCGCAGGTCTCCACGCGGCGTACACGGATGCGCGGGGCGAGCGCGTCGATCAGTTCCCGCAGTACCGGCTCGGACGAGCGCACCGACGGGTCCGAGTGCGCGATCTGTACCTGCCAGGTCGGCGTGGCCGGCAGCGGGCAGAGCGCGAAGTACATCGCGCCGCTCCCGACCAGCGGCCCGGGCTCGGACCACATGTGCCAGTGGTCCCGGTCGAGTCCGTCGAGCTCCACGTCGCCGAGCAGCAGGCGGACCTCCTCGTGCGTCTCGCCGAGGAAGCCGATCCCGAGCTCGCGTCGCACGGTGCTCGACCCGCCGTCGGCACCCACCACCCACGACGCGGCCACCGTCCCGCCGTCCTCCAGCGCGACCCTCACCCCGTCGTCGTCCTGCTCGAGGCCCGTGACGTGGCGGCCGTACTCGATCTCCACGCCCTCCTCGGCGAGCCGCTCGCGCAGCACCTGCTCGGTGCGCCACTGCGGGATGATGAGCGAGCGGGCCCACGGGGTCGTCGGGTCGGGCTCGGCGCGGTTCAGGACGACGTCCTCCGCGGTCCCGTCCGCCCCGTGCCGCCGGATCGCCAGCTCGAACGCGCCGAGCGAGACCAGGCGGTCGGCCACTCCCATCGCGTCGAGCAGCTCGAGCGTCCGCGGCTGCATGCCCTTGCCCCGCGACCCGCGGTGCGGCCCGTCCGCGGCGTCGAGCACCCGGACCCGCACTCCCCGCCGTGCGAGCTCGATCGCCGCCGTGAGCCCCGTCGGACCCGCTCCCACCACCAGCACGTCATCCATGGGGTGAGACTACAACGCAACTGAGACTTAGTGTCAAAAGAATTTCCGTGCCATAATCGCAGCCATGGGGCTACGGGAGCGGAAGAAGGAGCGCACACGCGCCGAGCTGCAGCGTCATGCGCTCCGGCTCTTCCGCGACCACGGGTACGCCGAGACGACGGTCGACGACATCGCGGCCGCTGCCGAGGTCAGTCGCAGCACGTTCTTCCGGTACTTCCCGACCAAGGAGGACGTCGTCCTGTTCGACGACGTCGACCCGGTGATGGAACGCGTGATGCACGGCCTGCCGGACGGCACCCCGCTGCTGGCGGCGGTGCGGACGGTGCTGCGGGAGTCCTTCGGATCGCTCGACGACGAGGCCCGCGCGCTCGAGGAGGTCCGTATGGAGCTGGCCCGCTCGGTGCCCCAGATCGCGGCGATCCTGCGCGAGCGCAACGCGTTCGCGGTGGAGCAGGTCGCCGGGATGGTCGGGCCGGCGACGGGTCGGGATCCCGCCGACCCCGAGGTCCTGCTCTTCAGCGGGATCGTGCTCGGCGCCCGGCACGCGGCGCGCGCCCGGGTCGAGGCCGGCCGGGCCGCGAGCTACGTGGACGAGCTGGACGCCATGCTCGGGCGGCTCGGCGCGGGGATCCCGCTGGCCGACGAGCCGGTCCGTGCCCGGGCTCAGTCGCCATGACCCAGCACCAGCTCGGGCAGGAATCCGTGCTGGTAGAGCCGCTTTTCCCGGATCATCGGCGAGAAGATCGCGGCCATGAACAGGGCCGAGAACAGCACGAAGCACGGCAGCGCGACCCGCAGCCAGCCCGGCCCCGGCAGGAGCGCGAGCAGGGCGGCGGGCACGCACTGCACGGCGGTGCGCGAGAGCTGGCGCAGGAACCAGGTCCGCGCCGTGAGGTCGTGCAGCACCCAGTCGCCGTACCGCACCGGCAGCCGGGCCCCGAACGCGTAGGCGAGCCACCGCAGCACGCCCGGTCGGGGGGTCCTAGCCACGCGGTCCCGGACGCAGGCCCAGCGCCTGCGCCGCGAGGCTCGCGAGATGGGTGGGCTCGTGGCCGCCGTTCTCGAGCTGGCGGATCTGGGTGCGGCACGAGTAGCCGTCCGCGAGCACCGTCGTCTCGCCCGACGCCGCCCGGACCGCGGGCATGAGTCCGCGCTCCGCGCACGCCGTCGACACCTCGTAGTGCCCGTCCTCGAAGCCGAAGTTGCCCGCCAGTCCGCAGCAGCCCTCGTCGAGCACGTCGGCCTGCACGCCCAGCGCCGAGAGCACCGCACGGTCCGCGTCGGTGCCCAGCTCGGCGTACTGGTGGCAGTGGATCTGGACCAGGGCGGAGCGCTCGGAGCCGTCGGCGAGCCCGGCCAGCTCGTCGGTGTGCTCGGCCAGCACCTCGGCGAACGTCCGGATCGACGCGGACGCGGTCTGCGCCAGCTCGTGCTCCCGGCCGAGCACCTTGAGCGAGTCGCCTCGCAGCGCCGCGGTGCACGAGGGCTCCAGCCCGACGACGGGCACGCCGTCCTCGAGCCACGGCCGGATCCGCTCGAGGCTCCGCGCGATGATCTTCCGGGCGGCGCCGACCTGCCCGGTGGTGACCCAGGTCAGCCCGCAGCAGACGGCCCCGTCGGGCAGCTCCACCCGGTAGCCCAGCGCCTCGAGCACCGCGATGGCGTCGAGCGCGAGCTCCGGATCGAACGCCTCGGTGAAGGTGTCCGGCCAGAGCAGGATCCGCTTCCCGACGTCGGGTCGGGCGGCGTGGTCGGTCTTCCCCAGCAGCCGGCGCAGCGGCTTGGCCGCCAGCGGCGGGATCGAGCGCTGCGGCGCGATCCCGCCCGCCTTCTTGGCGAACCCGGCGAGCGCGGGACGGTTCGCGAGCGCGTTCGCGAGCCGCGGCGCGCCCGGGATCGACCCGGCGATCCGCAGCCACGCCGGCAGCCAGCCCATCGACCAGTGCGACCGCGGCCGGTTCTTCGCCCGGCTCCCCGCGTAGTGCTGCGCGAGGAACTCGGTCTTGTAGGTGGCCATGTCGACGCCGACCGGGCAGTCGCGCGAGCAGCCCTTGCAGCTCAGGCACAGGTCGAGGGCGTCGTGCACCTCCTGCGACTGCCAGCCGTCGGGCACCAGCTGTCCGGACGCCATCTCGAACAGCAGCCGGGCGCGGCCGCGCGTGGAGTGCTTCTCCTCGCCGGTCACCCGGTAGCTCGGGCACATCACGCCGCCCTGCGCGGTGACGCACTTGGCCACCCCGATGCAGCGGCGCATCGCGGAGCCGAAGCCGGTCTCCGGGTGGCCGTCGTGGGTGAGGTCGAGCTGGGTGCGGGTCGGGATCGTGGGCTGGCCGAGGAAGACCCGGACGTCGTCGTCGATGCGCGGCGGGTCGACCACGCGGTGCGGGTTCATCCGGCCCTCGGGGTCCCACGCCGCCTTGAAGTCGGCGAAGGTCTCGATCATCCGCGGCGAGTACATCCGCGAGAGCAGCTCGGCTCGGGCCTGGCCGTCGCCGTGCTCACCGGACAGCGATCCACCGTGGGCGACGGCGAGGTCGGCGGCGTCCTCGAGGAACCCCCGGAAGTTGCGCAGACCCGCCGTCGTGAGCAGGTCGAAGTCGATCCGGACGTGCAGGCAGCCGTCCCCGAAGTGGCCGTAGTAGGCCCCCGAGCGGCCGTGCTTGGAGAGCAACGCGTCGAACTCGCGCAGGTAGTTGCCGAACTGCGCCGGCTGGACCGCGGCGTCCTCCCAGCCCGGCCACGCCTCGACGCCGCCGGGACCGCGCGTGACGATGCCCGCCCCGTCCTCGCGGATCTTCCAGAGCCCGCGCATCGCCGTCGGGTCGCTGACGACCTTGTGGTCGACGGTGGCCCCGGCCAGCTCCTTCGCGATCGCCTCGGCCTTCGCCTCGGCCTCCCCGCGGTCGGCACCGCCGGTCTCGACGTAGAGCCAGCCGGTGCCGCGGGGCAGCTGCTCGTGGGTCCGGTCGTCGGGGCGCGCGGCTCGCAGGGCGCCGATGACGCCGACGTCCATGCCCTCGATCGTCAGCGGCGAGTGCTCGCGGATCGGCACGACGTGGTCGGCCGCGGTGTAGGCGTCGGCGAAGCCCAGCACGGCCAGCGCTCGCGCGGGCGGCGACTCGACCAGCCGGACCGTCGCGCCCAGGATCGTCGCGCAGGTGCCCTCGGTGCCGACCAGCGCCCTGGCCAGGTCGAACCCGTGCTCGGGCAGGAGCTGGTCGACGTTGTAGCCGGAGACGCGGCGGGTGAGGTCGGGGGTGTCGGTGCGGACGAGGTCGGCGGTCCGGTCGCGCAGCGCCCTGAGGTCGCGGTAGACGCGGCCCTCGGTGCCGGGGCGCTTCGCCGCGGCCTCGATCGCGGCGTCGTCCATCTCCCCGCCGACGGTCATACGGGTGCCGTCGGCGAGCAGGACGTCGAGCTCGTGCACGTTGTCGACGGTCTTGCCCCACGCCACCGAGTGCGATCCGCAGGCGTTGTTGCCGATCATCCCGCCGAGCGTGCAGCGGTTGTGGGTCGACGGGTCCGGGCCGAAGGTCAGGCCGTGCGGACGCCCGGCGTCGCGCAGGTCGTCGAGCACGGTGCCGGGCTGGACCCGGGCGGTGCGGGCGTCCGGGTCGACCTCGAGCACCCGGTGCATGTGGCGGTGGAAGTCGACGACGACGGCCTCGTTGATCGACTGTCCGCAGATGCTGGTGCGGGCGCCGAGCGGGAGCAGCGGGACGCCGTGGCGGCGGGTGATCTCGACCGCCCGCTCGACGTCGTCGGCGTCGACCGGCTGCACCACCCCGATCGGGACGTGGCGGTAGTTCGACGAGTCGGCCGACCACATGGCCCGGCTCGCCGTGTCGAACCGGACCGCGCCGCGCACGGCTCCCGCGAGCTCCTCGGCCAGCAGGGAGGTCGCGGTGCTCGGGCGGCTCGGGGCGGTCGTCATGGGCCCATCCTGCTTGGCGATCATGCGGCGTGCAGCACCGTGTGAGTCACGACGGCGTCAGCAGCCACGAGAGGTCGTCCCCGACGGCGAGCTCGACGGGCGTCTCGTCGCGGCGGAACAGCCGGGCGGTGTTGCCGCCGAGGCGCAGCGTGTCGTCGGTCCGGTGCAGCCAGGCCCCCTCCCGGAGTCCGACGACGGGCTCGGGGTTCATCTCGTGGAACTCGACGATCCGTTCCTCGCGGGTCTCGCCCTGGTGGGTGCTGGTCGGGTCCGGGTCGAGGTAGTGCGGGTTGACCTGGAAGGGGACGCGCGCGAGGGCGTCGAACCCGCCGGGGTCGACGATCGGCATGTCGTTGGTGGTCCGCATGGTCGGGCAGGCCAGGTTCGTGCCGGCCGAGCTCCCGGTGTAGCGGCAGTCCGGGTTCGCGCGCAGGCCGTCGAGGATCCCGAGCCGGCGGACGTCGTGGAGCAGCCGGAAGGTGTTGCCGCCGCCGACGAACACGGCTCGTGCGTCGGCGATCGTGGCGGCCGGGTCGGGTTCGCGGTGCAGCGGTCGGAGGTCGATGTCCTGACCGAGGGCCCGGCTGACCCAGGCGACGTAGTCGTCGTGGTCGGCGCGGGCATAGGGCACGAACCACACCGGTCGGCCGCCGAGATGGCTCGCGAGGATCTCCCGGGCGTGCGCGAACGGCGCGGCGCCGCCGGGTGGGCGTGAGTTGGACAGCAGCAGGACGTCACCGGGCACGCGTCGCAGCGTGGCATGCGGCTCGGGTCAGGGTCCGGCGGCCGGCTCCGGTCGCGGCGGCACCGCGGGCGTGCCGAGCGGCACCGTCCGCAGCGCGCCCGGCGCGTCGGCCGGCACCACCGGAGCGACGGGTGCCACCGGCGTGAGCCGCTCGTACGCCGACCCCAGCGGCGGGCGCGGGTCGGCCTCCCCCTTGTTCGGCCAGAACGCCATCGCCCGCTCGGCCTGCGCGGTGATCGTCAGGGACGGGTTCACACCGAGGTTGGCCGAGAGCGCCGACCCGTCGACCACGTGCAGCCCGGGATGCCCGTACAGCCGCTGGTAGCCGTCGATCACGCCGGTCTCCGCGGAGGCCCCGATCGCGCAGCCGCCGATGAAGTGCGCCGTCATGGGCACGTCGACCGCCTCGCCCCAGGTACCGCCCGGGTCGCCGTCGATGAGCTCGGCCATCCGCCGCGTCGTGGCGTTGGCGGCCGGGATCCACGTCGGGTTCGGCGTCCCGTGCCCCTGCCGGGAGACGAGCCGGCCGAACCGGCGGCGCACCGTGATCGAGTTGTCCAGCGACTGCATGACCAGCGCGATCACCGTCCGCTCCGACCACCGCCGCTTGTCCAGCGACCGGGCCAGTGTCCGCGGGTGCCGCACCATCGCCCCGAGCAGCTTCACCAGCCGCGGCACCTTCCCGCCGCCGTCGGTCATGAGCGTGGTGAGCAGGCCCATCGCGTTCGACCCGTGCCCGTAGCGGCACGGCTCGATGTGCGTGTCGGCGTCCGGGTGCCAGGACGAGGTGATCGCCACCCCGCGCGAGAAGTCCCGCGGCCCGCCGCGCTCGGGTGCCCGTCGCGCCATGGCCCCGACGAGGGCCTCGGAGTTCGTGCGGGTCAGGTGACCGAGCCGTTCCGAGATCCGCGGGAGCGTCCCGGCGTCGCGCAGCCGGTGCAGCAGCGTCTGGGTGCCCCAGGTCCCGGCGGAGAAGATCACCTCGTCGGCGGTGAAGACCTCACGACGACGACGGGAGCGCCGCGTCGGTCTCGTCGTCACCTCGTAGCCGCCTCCGGACCGCGGCCGTACGGAGAGCACCGTCGTCTCCGGGTGGACGACGGCGCCGGCGCGCTCGGCGAGCCCGAGGTAGTTGCGGTCGAGGGTGTTCTTCGCGCCGTGGCGGCAGCCGGTCATGCACTCGCCGCACTCGATGCACCCCGTGCGGTCGGGGCCCGCGCCGCCGAAGAACGGGTCGGGCACCGTGACGCCCGGGCCGTCGCCGAAGTACACGCCGACCTGCGTCGGCGTCACGGTGTCCTCCCGGCCCCACTCCCGCGCGACCCGTCGCATGACCTCGTCCGACGGCGTCACGCTGGGCTGGGTGACCACGCCGAGCATCCGCTGCGCCTGGTCGTAGAACGGGTCCAGCTCGGCGCGCCAGTCGGTGATCGAGGCCCACTGCGGGTCGCGGTAGAACGCGGGCGACGAGGGCTGGTAGAGCGTGTTCGCGTAGTTCAGCGAACCGCCGCCCACGCCCGCCCCGGCGAGGACCACGACGTCGCGCAGCACGTGGATGCGCTGGATGCCGTAGCACCCGAGGGCGGGCGCCCACAGGAAGTTCCGGACGTCCCACGACGTCGAGGGCAGCGTCTCCGGGGTGAAGCGTCGCCCGGCCTCGAGCACCCCGACCCGGTAGCCCTTCTCGGTCAGGCGCAGCGCCGAGACGCTGCCGCCGAACCCGGAGCCGATGACGAGGACGTCGTAGTGGGGCGACTGCACCGACGCACGCTAACCCGCCGGTAGCTGTAACGGAAGGTCACACGTACAACGTGTCAGCCACACTGACGCTCAGCGCGCGGCGGTGTCCTTCGCCTCGCGCGCGACCCACCGCGCGGTCTCGGCGTCGAGGAGTCCGCGCAGCACCGCCGCGTTGGCCGGCGACACCGGCGCCCCGTCCTTGAACTGCCGCCCGCGGACGCCGACGTAGGGAGCGCTCGGCTTCCAGTCGGGGTGGGCCATGATCGTCTCGGCGGAGACCCGGTCCTCGGGCGGGATGACCCCGATGACGCCGTCGGCGTACCAGCTGACCTCGGTCGCCGACTCGGTGCGGCTGTACGGGTTGCTGTCGAAGATCATCACGGCGGCGATCCGGCCACGGCCGTCCCACTCGTGGATCCAGCCGACGGTCCCCGGCCCGACGCGCTTCTCCCGGGAGTGGGAGACGGCGAGCTGCCAGGACGCGCGCTTGCCCGTCCAGTCGCCGTCGATGTCCCAGCGTGCCGCCGGTGAGCGGACCCAGGCGCCGTCGTCCTCGGGGTTCTCCGCCGGGGTCCACGCGAGCATCACGTCGGAGAGAATCTCGAAACGGGCGGAACGGCTGGTCACAGGCTGCCTCCCAGGGGTGGTGGTGAGCTCCGAGGTACTCGGGACTCAGGGGACCAGCATGACCTTCCCGACAGCGCCGTTCTCCACCGCCTCCTGAGCGGCGACGACGTCGTCGAGTCCGAAGGTCGACGCCGGCAGCGGAGTGAGGGCCCCGGCCGCGACCGCACCGCGGACCCAGGCGACGTCCGCCGCCAGGTCGGTGGGGCGTACGCCGTAGAGCAGGACGAACCGCAGGGTGGCGTTGCTGGTCATGAATCGGCGCACCGGCAGCACCGGATCGTTGGGCTCGTTGGCGTACACCGCGATCTCGGTGCCCGCCCCGGCGACGGCGAGGTCCAGGTCGAGGTTCGCCCCGAGCGCGACCTCGACGATCCGGTCGACGCGCTCCGCGTACCCGCGGACCCGCTCGATCGCGCCGGCCTCGCGGTAGTTCACGACGAAGTCGGCGCCCGCCGCCCGCGCGAGCTCGCCCTTCTCCTCGGAGCTCACCGTCGTGATCACGCGCGCGCCCGCGTACTTGGCGAGCTCGATCGCGTAGTGCCCGACCGCGCCCGCCCCGCCCGCGACGAGCACCGTCGCGCCGTCGAGCGCCTCGGGGTCGGCCCGCAGGCAGTGCGCCGCGGTCACGGCGGGGACGCCGAGGCAGGCGCCGAGGTCCTCGGAGGCCCCGTCGGGCAGCGGGACGGCGCGCTCGGCGGGCAGGACGCAGTACTCGGCCGCGGTGCCGAACTGGTTGCCGAACGCGGCGAGGTGCAGCCAGACCGACTGGCCCGTCTCGCGGTCGGTCACGTCCGGGCCGACCGCGTCGATCACCCCGGCGCCGTCCTGGTGCGGGACCTGGAAGTCCTCCGGATCCCGGCCGGTGAGCCCGGCCCGCGTCTTCCAGTCGGTCGGGTTGATCGCGGACCGGGTGATGCGCACGCGGACCTGGCCGGGCCCCGGGTCGGGGGCCTCGATCTCCTCGACGGCGAGGACGTCCGCGGCGGGTCCGGTCTTCCGGTAGACGGCAGCCTTCATGTCCCCAGGATTCCCCGGTGACGGCGTTGTCGCACCCTTCCCGACACGATCAGCCCGCACGCAGTTTCCGGTCGTCGTCCGGGAACGCGCCGGCGTCGCGCAGCGCGCGTGACCACCCCGTGCAGCGCTCGACGACGCGGTCCAGGCCGTGCTGCATCCCCTCGAGCACCGGGTCGAGCGCCGCCTCCGTCACGTCCTCGATGTCGTGGCGCAGCTGGGCACCGCGTTCGGTGAGGACGGCGCCGCCGTCCCGGGACACCAGGAGTCGCCGATCGAGCAGGTCGTCGAGGGCCGCCTGGATGTCGGCCTCGGCCCAGGACCGGGTGCGGGTGTAGTCGCGGGTGGTGATCCCGACGTGGGCCTCGGTCAGCAGGTTCGCCTCGATCGGCCCGATCCCCGCCCCGAGCAGCGCGGCGAGGTGGGCGTCGCCGCGGAACTCCCGCAGCAGGTTCGCCGCGTGCCAGAGCCGGCCCCAGGCGTCGCCGGGCCAGTCGAGCGCCGAGAGTCCGGCGAACAGCGGTTTGCCGAGCAGCGGAGCCCGGTCCAGGCCGCCGCGCAGGACGGTGACGACCTCCTCGACGTCGCGGCCTGGCTCGCCCAGGACCCGGTGCAGGCAGCGGACCGCGCCGGCCTGCTTGGCGGCGAGCACGTCGGGGACGGTGGCGGTGGTCAGCGCGCTCTCGTAGATCCCGGAGAGCATCTCGGGCTCGAACACCCCGAAGCTCGCCACCACCAGCGGGGTGGGAGGCAGGCCGAGCGTGCCGGCCCGGCCGAGGACGTAGCCCGCGAAGCGGGCCAGGCCGAGCGCCGCGTACTGCTCGCGGGCCTCCTCGGAGTGGACGTGCACCATCGCGATCGGCTCGATGGCGTCGCGCAGCCGCCGCGCCGGGGTCGGTTCGTCGCTCACCCGGGCTCGGTACCCGGCGTCCGCGCCGCTCACCCCGCGGCGCGCTTGTACGGGTCCGGCGGGAACCACCCGGCGTCGACCACCCGGTCCGCCCACCGTCCGAGGGTCACCAGCAGCTCGTCGAGCTCGTCGCCGAGCGCGTCGAGGACGCGCTGCTGGGCGAGGTCGGTGGCCACCTCGATCCCCTCGCGGGCCGCGCGTCCGCCCGGGGTGAGGCCACCGTCGGCGATCCACCCGCGGGCCGCGAGCCGCGCCACGGCCGCGTCCATGGCCTCCGGCGACCAGCCCCGGGTGCCGGTGTACTCGTACAGGTCGAACCCGATCCGCAGCTCCGTCAGGATGTTCGCCTCGAGCCCGTCGATGCCGGCCGCGGTGCACGCGCCGAGGTGGGCGTCGCCGCGGTGCTCGCGGTAGAGCGTGGCGACGTGCCAGAGCGCGGCGTGCGGGTCGGTGGGCCACGGCAGGTCGCGCAGCCCGGCGTAGAGCGGACGCCCGGCGAGGTCGGCGGGGCCGGCCGCGTCGAGGGCCCCGCGCAGCGAGCGGGTCACCCGCCCGATCTCGGCGACCTCGATCCCCTCCAGCGCCGCGCGCAGGCTCTCGCCGCCGCCGAGCTCGCGGACCCCGAGCAGGTCCTCGACGCTGCACGCGGCGCGGGCCCCTCGCCAGAGCTCGCCCGCCAGTCCCGGCTCGAACACCGCGAAGGTGGCGGCGACGACGCCGGGGGACGGGTCGCCGAGCACGCACGCCCGGCCGCCGACGTAGCCGGTGAGGAAGTCCAGCCCGGCCTTCGTCAGGTGCTGGTGCGCCGGCGCACCCCAGACGCTGACCATCGCCAGCGGCTCGAGCACGTGGCGCAGCCGCAGCGCGGGGGTCTCGGGAGCGGCCGCGGCCACGCCGGTACGGGGCTGGAAGAACGTCTCGCGGGCCTCGGCGAAATCCACGTGAGGAATTGTGTCCCACACCACTGTCGCCGTCGACGACACATCACCCGCGACCCCGTCCGACCGGCGGGGTGCGTGAGGTGCCCGGCGGGGTGTGGACTCGGACGATCACCCCCGGCGAGAGGGCAGCCGATGTCCGTGGACGACTCCTCCTCCGTCACGGCGCGGGCCGTCGCCGATGCCGACGCGGCCCTCGGTCGCCTCGCGGGCATCGTCGGGAAGCTCGGCGACGGGGACCTGCACCGCGCCCACCGCGACGGCGGATTCACCGTCGCCCAGGTGATCTCGCACATCAACGTCTCGGTGGTGCTCTGGTGCGGGGACGTGGCCCGGCTCCGGGCCGACCCCGACCTGCGGTTCTTCTTCCGCGAGGAGATCGGGCACGACGCGAAGGGCTACCCGCCGCCCACCGTCGCGCTCGCCGTCGGCCAGCTCGCCAGCACCCGGCGCACCGTCGCCACCGTGCTGCCCGACGTTCCCGACGAGATCCTGCGGCGCACCGTCGAGATCCCCGACCTCGGCACCATGACCGTCGAGGAGTGGACGCCGTTGATCATCGGCCACGCCACGGGCCACGTGGATCAGGCGGTGGAGATCCTCGTCGACCGCGACGCGATGCCGTGACTCAGCCCAGGGTGAACGGGTCGCGGGTGCCGCCGGTGAGCTCGACCCAGACCGCCTTGTCCTCGAGATAGGCGTCGACGGCCTTGGCCCCGTTCTCCCGGCCGAGCCCGGAGTCCTTGTAGCCGCCGAACGGCACGCTCGGCGCGACGACCCGGTAGGCGTTGATCCACACCGTGCCCGCCTTGATCCGCGCGGCGATCCGGTGGGCGCGGTGCACGTCCTTGGTCCACACCGCCCCCGCCAGGCCGTACGGGGTGTCGTTGGCGAGCTTCACGGCCTCGTCCTCGTCGGTGAAGGTCGTGGCCGCGAGCACCGGCCCGAAGACCTCCTCGCGGAACACCGTGTCGGTGGGCTTCACCGAGAGCACCGTCGGCTTCACGAAGTAGCCGCCCAGACCCTCGTCGGCCGCCCCGCCGTAGGCGACCGTCGCGCCCTCGTCGCGGGCCGTGCGCAGGTAGCCGACGACCTTCTCGTACTGCATCCCGTTGGCCACCGGACCCATCTCGGTGTCCTCCGCGAACGGGTCCCCGAGCTTGATCTGCGAGGCGCGCTCGGCGACCAGGCGGACCAGCTCGTCGTGGACGTCGGCGTGCACGATCAGCCGCGAGCCCGCCATGCAGGTCTGCCCGGTGGCCGCGAAGACGCCGGCGACGAGGCCGTTGGCGGCGGCCTGCAGGTCGGCGTCCGGGAACACCACCTGCGGCGACTTCCCGCCCAGCTCGAGCGTCGCCGGGTTGAGGTTCTCCGCCGCCGCGACGGCGACCTTGCGCCCGGTGGCGGTGGACCCGGTGAAGGCGACCTTGTCGACGCCGCGGTGCGCCGCGAGGTGCGCGCCCGGGCCGCCGGTCGAGGAGGTCACGACGTTGACCACGCCGTCCGGGATCCCGGCCTCGGCGATCAGCTCGGCGAACCCGAGGGTCGAGCCGGGGGCGTGCTCGGAGGGCTTGATGACGACGGTGCACCCCGCGGCCAGCGCGGGCGCGACCTTCCAGCTCATCAGCAGCAGCGGCGAGTTCCACGGCGTGATCGCGGCGACGACACCGACCGGCTCACGGCGGGTGTAGACGAGGTAGTTCGGGTTCGGCGCTGGGATCTGGCGGCCTTCGAGGGTGGCCGCGATCCCGGCGTAGTAGTGGTACCAGCCGCCGAGCCCGTTGAGCTGGCCGAGCATCTCGCGGTAGAGCTTGCCGGAGTCGTTGACCTCGAGGCGGGCCAGGCGTTCGGCGTTGGCGGTGATGAGGTCCGCGAGGCGGCGCAGACAGGCCGCCCGCGCGAACCCGGTCAGCTGCCCCCACTCGCCGTCGAGGGCGGACCGGGCCGCGGCCACGGCGTTGTCGACGTCCTCGTCGCCGCCGTCCGGGATCAGCGCCCAGGACTTGCCGGTGTAGGGGTTCTGCGACTCGAAGGTCTTCCCCGAGACCGCCCCGACGGCCTTGCCGCCGATCACCATCGACAGCTGTTCGAGGTCGCTCACGTCGTCTCCTTCGACCCGCCGTGGCCGTGCCCGTGTCCGTGGCCGTGCCCGTGCGCGGGGGACTCGGCCGCGGGCGTGATCATCGGCTCGCCGGCCCGCAGCGGGACCTGTTCGTAGCGGCCCTCGTGCGCCGCGACCGGGCGGGTGTCGCCCTTGAGCTCGGGGTGCTTGTCCTCGAGGCGCTGGCGCTGGTCCCACTTCCGCTGCATCGCGGTGAGGTACTCGCGGTTGCCGTGGTAGGTGCCCCGCCATGTCTGGGGCATCTGCTCCTTCGCCAGCCCGGCGTCGGCCTGGCCGTGCAGCGCCGGGCGCGACGGCACCTTCCGGGTGGCCTCGCCGCACTCGGGGCAGGCGGGTGCGGGGGCGTCCCGGCCCATCAGCCGTTCGAAGCGCAGGCCGCAGTCACAGCGGTAGTCGTAGATCGGCATTCGGGAGGCCCTCCGGGCCATGTGAGTGGATTTGGTCGTCCAGACGACCAAATCCACTCACATGCGCAGCTACCAGTTGCTGATGGACTTGGCGAAGATGTCGGCGATGTCGTCCTCGGTCGGCGTGCGCGGGCACGTCGCGAGGAGACGCTGCTGCTTCATCGTGCCGTCGACGAGATCGCCGATGTCCGACTCGCCGAACCCGACCGCACCGATGCCGTTCGGGATGTCGATGTCGCGCATCAGCTCGGTCACGACGTGCGGCAGCTGTTCCGACGCGTTGCTCTGCGTCTCGGCGTTCGGACCGAGCAGCTTCGCCGCGGCCATGTGCCGGTCGGGGGCGGACTCGAACGAGAACCGGAACGCCTCCGGCGCCGTCAGCGAGACCGACATGCCGTGCGGCACCATCGCCTCGTCCTGCGGGTAGCCCGCCGGCCGGAAGTCGCGGACCTGCCCGGCGATCGGGTAGGCGTTGGCGTGCGGGATGTGCACGCCCGAGTTGCCGAAGCCCATCCCGGCGAACGTCGCCGCCATCATCATGTCCATCCGGGCGTCGACGTCCTCGTCGCCCCGTTCGACCGCGGTGCGGAACGACCGGGCGAGCAGCGACATCGACTTCTCGCACCACAGGTCCGAGACCGGGTTCGACCCGCAGTAGGTCACCCGCTCCTCGGGCTTCTTGCGGTCGAACGTCGTGTACCAGCGCGCCGTGTAGCTCTCCAGCGCGTGGCAGACGATGTCCATCCCGGCGGCCGCGGTGACCTGGGGCGGCAGGGTCAGCGTGAGCAGCGGGTCGACGACGGCGAGGGTGGGCCGCAGCCGCCAGTGGCTGATGCCCGTCTTCACCCGCAGCGAGAGCACGTCGAGGATGCACATCGCCGTCGACTCGGAGCCGGTGCCCGCCGTCGTCGGGACCGCGATCAGCGGCTTGAGCGACCCCGGCGGTGCCTGGGCGCTGCCGACCGGCTTGTTGATGTAGTCCATCAGCTCGCCGGGGTAGGTCGTCAGCAGGTTGACGGCCTTCGCGGTGTCGATCGACGAGCCGCCGCCGACGGCGACGAACCCGTCCCACGGACCCTGCTGGGTGGCGTAGCCGATCGCCTTGTTCATCGAGTCGTCGGTCGGCTCGACGTGCACTCCGTCGAAGATCTCGACGGTCATGTCGAAGCGGCGGATCGAGTCCGCGATCCGGTCGGGCAGCCCGGTCTGCTGCATCCCGGGATCGGTGATCAGCAGGATGCGCTTCGCGCCGTACTGCGCGAGGTCGAACCCGATCTCGTCGGCCGCCCCCGCGCCGAACTTCAGCGGCGGAGCCCCCCAGGTGAAGACGGACTCCTCGGTGGGGATGCCTGGGACGGTCACGTGTAGCTGCCCCCGTTCGAGACGGTCTTGAGCTGGTGGATCTGGTCGGCGTCGTGGCCGAAGACGACGGTGGCGTCGGTCCGCTCGGCGATGCCGCGGATCTTCTCGACCGACGAGTAGAACTGGCCCATGTCGTTGACGATGGCGGCGGGTGTGGTCGGGGGGCCGTAGGACTCGCCCATGTACACGGCGTCCGACGTGAAGATCATCGTGCCGGTGTCGGGCAGGTCGACCTGCATCGACATCGTGCCCGGGGTGTGGCCGGGGGTCTGGAGCAGCGTGACGCCGGGGAGGAACTCGGTGTCGCCGGAGACGGTGTCCCAGTTCAGGTTCTCGTAGTCGGTCTTGAGGTGCGCGCCGGTGAACAGGCCGTCGAAGCCGAACGCGAAGTCCTTCTCCTTGTCGCTGCAGATCAGCTTCGCCGACGAGTCCTTGAACAGGTCGGCGTTGCCGCAGTGGTCGAAGTGCAGGTGGCTGAGCACCACGTAGTCGATCTGGTTGACCCCGACGCCGACCTGCTTGAGGCGCGAGTCCAGGTACTCGTCGTCGCTGACCTTCTCGTACGGGAAGAAGTCCTGTAGGCCCGTCGGGCCCCAGCGCTCCTCCCAGTCACGCGGGCAGCTGGTGTCCCACAGGATCGTGCCGTCGGGCGTCTCGACGAGGACGCAGTGCGTCGGCACCGTGGCCCACTCGGTCGGCTGGTCGCGCTGCTGGCGGGGGCGGATGGACCGCCCCGGCTTGAGCAGCAACCACGTCAGATCCGCGGTCATCGCCCCGCAGTCGAGGATGCTCACCTTGATGTCGCCACTGGCCACCGCTGACCTCCGCGTCGAGTCGGGTCCCCTCGCCCAGGACCCTGCCTGTGACCGGGGCCACCGTCAACAGTCTTGATCGCCGGATGCGCATCGATGCACGTCACTGGTGTCCATGTCGTGCACGGCCCGGTGCAGCGCGGCGAACGCCTCGCCGAGCGCGGCGGGCGTGTAGTGCGCGTTGAGGCCGCTCGGGTTGGGCAGCACCCAGATCCGGGTGTCGCCGATCCGGGGTTCCTGGGGGCCGACGACGGCGGCGCGGTCGGCGAACGCCACCCGGTAGGCGACGATCCCGACGACGGCGAGCCAGGCCGGTCTCGTGGTGGCGACGAGGGCCCGGAGCCGCTCGCCGCCGGCGGTCAGCTCGGCGTCGGAGAGCTCGTCGGCGCGGGCGGTGGCGCGCGGCGCGACGTTGGTGATGCCTAGTCCGAGGGCCGGGAGCTCGCCCTGCTCGGCGGGGGCCAGGAGGCGGGGCGTGAAGCCGCCGGCGTGCAGCGCGGGCCAGAACCGGTTGCCGGGGCGTGCGAAGTGGTGGCCGGTGTAGGCGGAGACCAGCCCGGGGTTGATGCCGCTGAACAGGACCTCGAGGGGCGGGTCGCCGGGGCCGGGCAGGACGTCCGGGAGGAGCTCGTCGCGGGCGGCCTCGAGCTGGGCGCGGGTGGGGCGGGGTGCCTTGTCGCGTTCTCCTGCGGTCTGCCCTGCCACTTGTCGCAGTGAATCACAACGACAGGGCCGGCTCGGGCGGTGGATCCCCGCGACAAGGTGGGTGGGTCTGGTCGGCTGGGCACTCGGCAGCGGCCGGGCCTGGCGAGGGGCACGTGGCGCAGGTTGGCCGGCGTAACGGGATGCGTGGTGTGCCCGTCGTCGACTGGCGCGGGGCGGCGCGGACCCCGCCCCGGCCGCCGAACGGCGCAGCCGGTCATCCCCACCGGCAGCGTGACCCCCGGTCGTCCACAGGCACGGCGCCGCCCGGGAGCCGCGGCGGAACCCGGGCCGTCACAGGGACATGAACGGATTCATCCACCCCACCGACGCGGTGCGCGACGCCGTCGAGGAGATCGAGGGAGCGGTCCACGAGGCGGCGAGCGCGGCCGGCGCGATGGTCGATTCCCTCCGGATGCTCGCGGCTGCCGTACCGGGCACCGAGACCGCACGACAGGCGACCGCGCTGGCCGCGAGCTGGGCCGCCGACGCCGCCGCCTGGTCCCGCGGCGCCCGGGAGCTCGGGGAGGCGCTCGAGGCCGACGCGGACGACCGGGCGGTCGTGGAGGAGGCCCTGGCCGCCTCGTTCGGCCGGTGACGACCCCGCTCGCCGGGCTCGCCCGTGACCTCGTCCTCGCCGTCGGGTCCTGGGAACGGGCGGTGTTCGCGGTCGCCGTGCCCGAGGGCTGGTCGGGGGCCGCCGCGGACGCGGCCCGCGGCGCGCACGCCCGGCTGGTCGACCGGGGCGCGGGCCTGCTCGACCGCGCCCGCCGGCTCGCGACGGTCCTCGCCGACGTGGCGCCCACGGCCACCGCCCCGCTCGACCAGGCGCACGACGAGCGACTGACCGCGGCACTCCTCGCCGCCGGGAGGGTCGGGCCGACGGCCCGGAGCGCGCCGGTGGACGGTCCGGCCCCGGCGGCGGTCGCGCACTGGTGGGCGGGCCTGCGCTCCGACGAGCGCGACCGGTTGACGGCCGAGCGGCCCGACCTCGTCGGCGCGCTCGACGGGATCCCGGCGCACGACCGTGACCGGGCCAACCGGCTCCGCCTCGCCGCGGCCCGGCGCGACGGCGAGGCCGAGGCGGCGGCCCTGGACCTCGCGCGGGACCACGCGGGCGGGTTCGCCGACCTGCAGGACGTCGAGGCGCGTCTCGCCGAGGTCCGCGCCCGGCTCGGTCGCCTCGCCGCCGTCGAGGCCGCCGCCGCGGCCCCGGGGCACGGCCTGCTCGCGCTCGACCCGGTGAGCGGTCGCGCGGCGGTGGTCACCGGGGACGTCGACGGCGCCCGGCACGTGGGCGTGTTCGTCCCGGGGTTCACCGCGCGGGCCGAGGACCTCCCGGGGCGGGTCGCCGAGCTCGATGCGGTCGCGGCACGCGCGGGCCCGGACGCCGCGATGGTCGCCTGGTACGACTACGCGGCGCCGCAGTGGTCCGAGGTGACCGACCCGGCGCGCTCGGTGCTCGGAACCGAGCCGGCGTCGGACGGCGGCGGACGGCTCGCGTCGTTCGTGGCCGGCCTGGATGCGGCGCATCCCGACGGGCCGCCGCACGTCACCGCGCTGGGGCACTCCTACGGCACGCTCACGGTCGCGCAGGCCCTGCCCGTCGCGCCCGGGATCGACGACGTCGTGCTGCTCGGCTCACCGGGGGTCACGCCGGCGCCTGCGCGGCCCGGGCACGTCTGGGTGGCGGAGGCCCGCCGCGACCCGGTGGCCGACGCCGGTTGGTTCGGCCCGGACCCGAACTCCTCGCCCGCGGTCCGCGGGATGTCGACCGCGCCGCAGGCCGCCCGGACCGGCGCCTCCGGGAGGGCGCTCCCGGCGAGCAGCGGCTCGAGCGGGCACGGCGAGTACCTGCACCCGGGCAGCACGAGCGCCGAGGGGGTCGCGGCGGTGGTCGACGGGCGCGCCGACGACGTCGTCGAGGACCGCATGTCAGGTGCCGGGGACCGGCTGCGGGCGATCCTCGGCCGGGACCGCGCGCTCCGGCCCGCCGGCTGAACCGGCAAGCCCAGCTGAATCGGGAAGCCGAGGTGAACCGGCCCCGGACACACCCGCGGCCGGTCAGGATCCGTCGTGCAGGTCCTGACCGGCCGCGAGGAGGACCGGGGTGCGGCGCGTTAGCTCTTCGCGCCGCCCGCCGGCTTGCTGCTCCCGGTGGTGCCGTTGGTGCTCGGCTTCGGCGTGACCGCGTCGGCCGGCCCCTTCGGCGGGACGACGCCACCGTCCTCGGACGGGTCCGGCACGGCCCCGGCCTTGGCCGCGGGCGTGTCCTTCGAGGGACTCGTCGCGGTGGCCGGCTTCGGCCGCGGGGCCGGCGGGGGCGGCGGCGGGAGCTCGGGGGCCTTGCGGGTCGCGACGACCGCGATCCCGGCACCCAGGATGCCCAGCACCAGCCAGAGGCCCCAGCGGCGACGCTTCTTCTTCGGCTCCTCGGGCTCGATGCGCGCCGCGAGGTCCTTGCGCGCCGCGGTCAGACCCTCCTCGAGGGAGCCGCGGAACGACTCGCCGAACTCACGCAGCTCGTCGGCGTTGCTCGGCAGCGGCGACGCCTCGAGACGCTTGCGCGCGTCCTTGGCGTACACCTTCGCCTGCTTGCGCGCCTCCTTGGCGGCCTGGTTCGCGCGACGACGGGTCTCCGCGCGGGCCTCCTGCGCACGCTGGCGAGCCTCGCCCTGCGCCTCCTCGGCCCGCTTGCGGGCGTCGGCACGGGCGTCGAGGACCCGCTGACGGGCCTCGTCGGCGGCCTTGCGAACGTCCTTGCGGACCTCGGCGCGCTTCTTGGCGCCCTCCTTGCGTGCCTTCTCCCGGTCCTTGCGGGCCTGGGCGGCGGCCTTCTCCGCGTGCTTGGCCGCCTTCTTGCGTGCGCGGCGGCCTTCCTTGCGCGCGTCGTCCAGGTCCTGCCTGGCACCGATCACGGTCTTGCTGCTCAACGGCGACACCTCACTCCTCGGTGGCGGCTCATCATGCCCGCCATTCCCCTGCCTGCAAGTGCCCGACCCGCCGGTGCGTCACACCCGCTACGCCGACGGTGGCACCATGACGCCCGTGACGAATGCCGAGAACGGGCCGACCGCGACGCTGCACACCTCGAACGGCGACATCACCGTCAACCTCTTCCCCGATCATGCCCCGAAGACCGTGGCGAACTTCGTGGGACTCGCGACCGGTGAGGGCCAGTACAGCGAGCCGAACGCGAAGGGCTCGTCGAGCGGGCCGTTCTACGACGGCACGATCTTCCACCGTGTGATCGCGGGCTTCATGCTGCAGACCGGGGATCCCACCGGAACGGGTCGCGGGGGGCCGGGTTACAAGTTCGGCGACGAGTTCCACCCGGACCTGCGTTTCGACCGCCCCTACCTGCTCGCGATGGCGAACGCGGGGCCGGGGACGAACGGTTCGCAGTTCTTCATCACCGTCGCGCCGACGACCTGGCTGAACCGCAAGCACACCATCTTCGGGGAGGTCGCCGACCAGTCCTCGCGCGACGTCGTGGACGCCATCGCCGCCGCGCCGACGGGTCCGGGCGACCGCCCGGTGTCCGACATCGTGATCGAGACCGTCGAGGTCACCCGCTGAACGGGGCAACCCGACGGATCCGACGGATCCGACGCAGCCGTCACCGGAGAGTCCGGACAATGGCGGCATGACCGTTCCCGCGGCCGGGCCGCCCCACCGGGCGGACACCCAGGTCTGCGTCCGCCACCCCGACCGGCCGACCGGCCTGCGCTGCACCCGGTGCGACCGGCCGGCGTGCCCGGAGTGCCTCCGCGAGGCCGCCGTGGGCATGCAGTGCGTGGACTGCGTGTCCGCGGGCGCCCGCAGCACCCCGCGGGTCCGGCGGCAGGTCGGGAGCTCGACGCCCGTCGTCGTCCCGACCCTCATCGCGATCAACGTCGCGGTCTTCGTGCTGACCGTGATCAACGCGGGCAGCGTCGCGAACAACACCGACGGGTCGCTGTTCGCGGCCGCCGCCCTCGCGCCGGTCCAGGTGGCGGGCGGCGGCTGGTGGCGCCTGGTGACGTCCGGCTTCCTGCACATCGGACTGCTGCACCTGCTGTTCAACATGATCGCGCTGTGGTTCATCGGCCGGGACATCGAGCTGGTGCTGGGCCGGCTGCGCTTCTCGGTGCTCTACGGGGTCTCGCTGCTCGGCGGGTCGGCCGCGGTGATGCTCTTCGGCAGTCCCGGCGGCACCGTCGCCGGGGCGTCCGGCGCGATCTTCGGGCTGATGGGCGCGCTCGTCGTCCTGCTGCGGCGCATGCGGCTCCCGATGACCCAGGCGCTCGTGATCATCGGGATCAACGTCGTGCTCTCGCTGACGATCCCCGGCATCTCGCTGCTCGGGCACCTCGGCGGGCTCGTCGTCGGCGCGGTCGTCGCCGCCGGGATGGTGCACGGCCCGGCGCGGTCACGGCCGGCCGCGGGCCTCGTCGTCGCCGGCGGGGTCGTCGTCGTCCTGCTCCTCGCGATCGTCCTGCGCGACGTGTCGTTCGGCTCGATCGTCTGCGACACCGCCGCCTCCTGCCGACGGACGGCCTGAGCGGACCCGTCCGGCGTCGGCGCGGTGCGCCTGCAGCGCGTCCGCGACGTCGACCGGGTCGGTGCCGAGCTCGAGCCGACCCATGACGAGGAGCCGCTCGGTCCCGTCGTCGTCGCGGGCGTCGATCTCGAGGTAGGCGGCCGGCAGCCCGAGGCGGCGCATCCGCACCACCCGCACCGCGTCGACGCGCGCCCAGGGCCAGCGCCGCGTCCCGAGCACCCCGCGCAGCACCAGGGCGTCCTCGTCGGCGGCCAGCCGTGGGCGGGCGCGCAGGCCGACCAGGGCCGCGCCGCCGATCGCGACCCCGGCGACGCCGAGCAGCAGTCGGCCGGGTCCGTCGAGGGTGCCGGTGCGGGCGCCGAGCACGACCCACGCGAGCAGGCCGACGGCCGCCACCAGCCCCATGACGACCGCGGGGACCGGGGCCGCCCACCGGCGCGGGAGGTCGTCGTCAGAGTTGTCCACAGGGTGCGTCCACAGTGGGGACGAATGACATCCGTGTAGTTCGGCCCGGCGTCAGCGCCACTTCATCGTCATGAGCAGCGCGATCACGACGAGGCCGAAGCCGATGAGGAAGTTGTAGCCGCCCAGCTCGGCCATGAAGGGGATCTTCTCGCCGGCCAGGTAGTTCACGACCAGCCACGCGAGTCCTAGCAGGCCGATCCCGAGCATGATGCCGACGTAGGCCGGGTGCGAGGGCCCCGACGTCTTGGCGGCCGCTGCCTGGGGCGGCGGGGTGTAGGCCGGCTTGCGGCGGACCTTCGACTTGGGCACGGGATGCTCCGCTCGGGACGGGGTGGCGGGCACGTCCGGCACGGGGTCGCGGCGCACGGTGCGGCACGCACCCCGGAGACGTGCGCGTGTCGGATTCCACGGTAGCCCAGGCGCTCGATCGGCCGGACCCGCGTCGCCCACCCGGACCGTAGGCTGGCGCCGTGCGGGTCCTCGTCGTCGACAACTACGACAGCTTCGTCTACAACCTCGTCCAGTACCTCGCCCAGCTGGGGGCCGAGCCGGTGGTGCGTCGCAACGACGCCGCGGACGTCCTCACGTTGTCTGACGAGGTCGACGGCGTGCTCGTGAGCCCCGGCCCGGGGACCCCGCGCGACGCCGGCCGCAGCATCGAGGTCATCGAGCGCTGCGCCGCCGCCGGTCGGCCGATGCTGGGCGTCTGCCTCGGGCACCAGGCGCTCGGGGAGGCGTTCGGCGCGGTGGTCGAGCGCGCGCCCGAACTGCGCCACGGCAAGACGTCGAGCGTCCACCACGGCGGGGCGGGCGTGCTCGCGGGGCTGCCCGACCCGTTCACCGCCACGCGGTACCACTCGCTCACCGTCCGGCCGGACTCGCTGCCCGACGTGCTCGAGCCGACCGGCTGGACCTCCGACGGCGTGCTCATGGCGATGCGGCACCGGACCCTGCCGCTCGAGGGCGTGCAGTTCCACCCGGAGTCGGTCCTCACCGAGGACGGGCACCGGATGCTGGCCTCCTGGATGGCCGGCTGCGGTCACCCGGTGGCCGACACCCTCGTCGAGGACCTGGTGCGCGACGTCCGCGCCCTGGCCCTCGCCGCGGCGCCGCCCGCGTAGGTGCGCTCCTCGCCTGTGAGCAGTAATTGACGCCACAGCGTCAATTACTGCTCACGAGCGCGTAGCGCACCTAGTTCCCCGGGAACAGCCCGCCGCCACCGCTGGTGCTGCCGGTCCCGCTGGTGCCGCCGTTCCCACCGAACACCCCGCCGGTGCCGTTGCCGCCGCCGTTGAAGCGGCCGACGGTCACCGTGATCGTGTCCTTCGGGCCCGCCACGCTGCCCGCCGTCGGGCTCTGGCTGAGGACCTTGCCGTCCTGGCTCTGGTCGTCCACGTCGGTCGGGTTGGTCTGCAGGTTCCCGCTGAACCCGGCCGCGGCCAGCGCGGACAGCGCGTCGGACTGCGACTTCCCGACGATCGAGGGCACCTGCAGCTGGTTGCCCTTCGACACCGACAGCGTGACCTTCGATCCCTGCGCCACCGTCGAACCGCCCGACGGCGAGGTGGACAGGACCGTGCCGGCCTTGCCCCCGCCGTCGACCTGGCTCGTCGTGACCTGCAGCCCCACGCCCTCGAGGGTCTGCGTCGCGGTGGACTGGTCCTGGCCGGTGACGTCGGGCATGCGCAGCGTCGGACGGGCCTGGCCGACCGTGAGCTGGATGGCGGTCCCGGGCGCGACGAGGGTCTGCGGCGAGGGATCCTGTGAGAGGACCTTCCCCACCTGCGACGGGTCGTCGACCTGGCGGTTCTGGGGGACCGGGGTGAGGGTCAGCCCGGCGGCCTGCGCCATCTGCTGGGCCTGGTCGGCGGTCTGGCCGACGAGCTGCGGGGTGGGGACACGGTCGGGACCGCGGCCGACCCGCAGTGCGACGACGGTGTCCGGCTGCACCTCGGTGCCCGCCCCCGGGTCGGTGCCGATGACCCGACCGACCTGGCCCTGGTCGGAGGCGACCTGGACCAGGTTCGGACGCAGGCCGGCGCCGCTCAGGGTGCGCAGCGCCACGTCCTGGGGCTGGTTGGTGACGTCGGGGATCGCGAACTGCCGGTTGGACGGCGAGGTGAACCAGAACAGCCCCGCCAGCACGGCGGCGAGCACCAGCACGCCGGCGATGATCCCGTTCCGACGGCGGCGCCGGGAGCGCCGGAGGTCCTCCTGCTCGGCCTGCCAGGCCGCGAAGTCGCCCGCGTCGGTCGCGGGCCCGCCAGCGTAGGCGGCCGGGCCGACCATCTGCGTCGGACCGGTCTGGTTCATGTAGTCGGCGCGCTCGTCGTCCGACATCACCAGCGGGGCCTCGACCGGGTCGCCCTGCAGCGCGCGGATCAGGTCGTCCCGCATCTCGCCCGCGGTCTGGTACCGGTTGAACGGGTTCTTCGCGAGCGCCTTGAGCGTGATCGCGTCGAGGGCCGGCGGCACCGCGGGGTTGAGCTGCGACGGCGCGTCGGGGTCCTCGCGGACGTGCTGGTAGGCCACCGCGACCGGCGAGTCGCCGGTGAACGGCGGCTGCCCGGTGAGCAGCTCGAAGAGCACGCACCCGGTCGCGTAGACATCCGAGCGCGCATCGACGGCCTCGCCGCGGGCCTGCTCCGGCGAGAGGTACTGCGCGGTGCCGATGACGGCGGCGGTCTGGGTCACCGCGGGCTGGGCGTCGGAGAGCGCCCGCGCGATGCCGAAGTCCATCACCTTGACCGCCCCGGACGGGGTGATCATGACGTTGGCCGGCTTCACGTCGCGGTGGATGATCCCGTAGCGGTGGGAGAAGTCCAGCGCCGAGCACACGTCGGCGATGACCTCGCAGACCCGCTGCGGATCCATCGGTCCGCCGGTCTTGACGATGTCGCGCAGCGTCCGGCCGGCGACGTACTCCATGACGATGTAGGGCAGCGGGATGTCGTCCGCCCAGGTCTCGCCGGTGTCGTACACCGCGACGATCGCGGGGTGGTTCAGCGCCGCCGAGTTCTGCGCCTCGCGCTGGAAGCGGATCTGGAACTGCGGGTCGCGCGCGAGGTCGGCGCGCAGCACCTTGATGGCCACGTCGCGGCCCAGCCGGACGTCCCGACCGCCGTGGACCTCGGACATCCCGCCGTAGCCCAGTGCGGGACCGAGCTCGTAGCGGTCGGACAGGAGGCGGGGAGTGGTCATCCGAACTCCTGACAGGTCACGGTGACGGTGTCCCCGCGGCGGACGTCCCCGGTGGGGGACACGTAGAGCACCCGGCAGGCCGACGGGTCGCTCGGCTTCGAGCCCAGGACGGTCCGGACGTCGGAGTCCAGGCCGTCCTGGCGCAGTGCGGCGACGGCCACCGAGGCGGGCCGCCCCACGTAGTCGATGTTGCTGACGTTCACCGTGTTGCCCGACGCCGAGCTGGTGGCCGTCGTGGTGCGGCTCGCCCGGGTCGTCGTGGTCGGGGCCGCCGTGGTCGTCGTCGTGGTCGGGGTGGCCACCGGCGCGGGCGGCGCGCTGGTCTGGGTGTTCGAGAGCAGTACGTAGCCCGCGACCGCCAGCAGCGCCACGACCAGCGCGATCGCCGCCACCGCGCCCCACGGCCCCCGGCGGCGCTGCTGCGGCTGGTCCTCCCAGCGGTCGCGGCGGGGCGCCGGCGCGGGCTGCGGCTCGCGGGTGGTGGCCGGGGCGACGCGGGTCGCCGGGTTGACCGCCTCCGTCGCGGCCGTCCCCGCACCCGGCCGGGGCACCGGCTCGCCGCGGCGCACCGCGGACACGGCGCGCGCGAACTCCCCGCCGGTGGCGTAGCGGCCGCGCGGGTCCTTGGTGAGGGTCAGCTCGATGAGCTGGCGCACCACCGGCGGCACGTCCGGCGGCAACGGGGGCAGCGGGTCGCGGATGTGCATCATCGCGACCGTGACGGCGTTCTCGGAGAGGTAGGGCCGGCGGCCGGCGAGGCACTCGTAGCCCACGACGCCGAGCGAGTACACGTCCGACGCCGGACCGGCGTCACCGCCGCCCGCCTGCTCCGGTGCGATGTAGTGCGCCGTGCCCATGACCATGCCCGAGCGGGTCACCGGGGCGGCGTCGACGGCCTTCGCGATCCCGAAGTCGGTGATCTTCACCTGGTTGTTCGGGGTCACCAGGATGTTGCCGGGCTTGACGTCGCGGTGGACCAGCCCGCGCTCGTGCGCCGCGTCGAGCGCGTAGCCCGACTGCTCGAGGATGTCGAGGGTGAAGTCGACGCCGAGCCGGCCGTGCACCGAGAGCAGCTGCGCGAGCGGCTCGCCCCGCACCAGCTCCATGACGAGGTAGGCCACCGGGACCTGGACGGTGCCGTTGGCGGTCGTCCAGTCGGTGGTGGTCTCGCCGTAGTCGTGGACCTGGGTGATGCCGGGGTTGTTCAGGGACGCGGCGGTGCGGGCCTCGGTGCGGAAGCGGTGCAGGAACTCCGGGTCCCCGGACAGCTCGGCCTTGAGGATCTTGACGGCGACGGTGCGGTCGAGGCGCGAGTCCTGCGCCTCCCAGACCTCGCCCATGCCGCCGATCGCGATGCGGCGCCCGATCCGGTAGCGGTCGGCGAGCAGGGTTCCCGTGGTCGGAGCCATGGCGCTACCTCCCTCCCTGCTGCAGGGCCGCGGCGACGACCGCGCGACCGACCGGGCCGGCGACGGACGACCCGGTGGCGTCGTCGCCGCGGTTCCCGCCCTTCTCGACGATCACCGACACCGCGACCGTGGGGTCGGGCACCGGGCCGAACACGTCGTACCAGGTGTGCGGCGGGCTGGTCTTCGGGGTCGCTCCCTGCTCGGCGGTCCCGGTCTTCGAGGCGAGCTGGATGCCCGGGATCTTGCCGCTGCTGGTGCTGCCGGTGCCGCCGTTCTCCGACCCGATCATCAGCTGGGTCAGCGTCTGGGCGGTGGTCGACGAGAACGCCCGCGTGCCGCGGTCGGGGTCGGTGGTGTCGACCACCGAGAGGTCCTGGCCCTGGATCTGGCTGACCAGGTGCGGCTGCATCGGGAGACCGCCGTTCGCGATGGTCGCGGTGATCATCGCGTTCTGCAGCGGGGTCATGCGCACGTTGCGCTGGCCGATGCCGGACTGCGCGAGCGCGGACGCGTCCGACAGGTCGCCGAGGTCGGACTCGGCGACCGGCATCGGGATCGTCTGGGCGGTGTTCTCCATGCCCAGCGCGGTCGCCATGGCGCGGAGCTTGTCCGCGCCGACCTGGTCGGCGAGCTGCGCGAACGGTCCGTTGCAGGACTTCGCGAACGCCACCGAGAACGGCACCGTCGGGCCGGAGCCGCACGCCTCGCCGTTGTAGTTCTCCAGCGTGGTGGTGTTGTCGGGCAGCGTGATCCGCGGTGCCGCGGTGACCGGCGAGTTCGGCGTGATCAGGCCGTTCTCGAGCGCGGCCGCGCTGGAGACCAGCTTGAACGTCGAGCCGGGGGGATAGGTCGCGCTGATCGCCCGGTCGATCAGGGGCGAGTCCGGGCTGTCGGGGTTGAGCCCGTTCCAGGCCGCCTTCTGGGTCGCGCCGTCGTGGCTGGCCAGCGGGTTGGGGTCGTACGACGGCGTCGACACCATCGCCAGGATCTCGCCGGTCTGGGGGCGGATCGCGACGACGCTGCCCGAGTAGCCCTTGGAGGCCATCGCGTCGTACGCGGCCTGCTGGACCTTGGGGTCGATGGTCAGCGCGACGTTCCCGCCGGCGGGCGCGCGGCCGGTGACGACGTCGGAGATGCGCCGCACGAACAGCCGGTCGTCCGAGCCGTTGAGCACCGAGTCCATCGCCCGCTCGATGCCGTTCGAGCCGTAGACCTGCGAGTAGTACCCGGTGATCGGCGCGTACGCCGGGCCGTTGGAGTACTGGCGCAGGTACTTGAGGCGGTCGTTGGTCGGCACGCTCGCCGCGAGCACCTCGCCGCCCGCGCTGATCTGCCCGCGCTGGCGGGAGTACTCGTCCAGCAGCACGCGCTGGTTGTAGGGGTTCGCCTTGTAGTCGTCGGCCTTGACGACCTGGACCCAGGTGGCCTGGCCCAGCAGCAGCACGATTAGGCCCATGACCACGAGGGAGACCCGACGCAGCGGGGTGTTCACTCTCGGGTCCTCCCTCCGTCGGCGTGCTCGCCCGAGCGGGTCCTGTCTCGCGACGGCGGTGGCACCGGACCGGGCCGGTGGGCCCCGGGCCCGGACTGGCCGGCCGGTCCGGGCGGGTTCGGTCCGGCCTGGTTCGGGCCGGGCTGGTTGGGTCCGGCCGGGCCGTGGCCCGACGGCGCGAGCGGTCCGCCCCGGGGCGGGGTGGCGCCCGCGGCGGGCGACACGGCCCCGCCGTAAGGCGCTCCGGCCGCCTCGTGCGGGGTGGCCGGGGACCCCTGCGGCGGCGTCGCCGCCTCGCCCCGCGACACCATCTCGGTGTTGGCCTCGGCGAGCGGGGCCCGGTGTGCCGCGGGGGACTGGCCGGGCTCGGCCCGGGCCTTGTCCTTCTCGCTCGCGGGCTGGCGGGCCGCGTTGGACACCCGCAGCACCAGGGCGACGAGCGCGTAGTTCGCGACCAGCGACGACCCGCCGTAGGACATGAACGGCGCGGCCTGGCCGGTGTTCGGGATGAGGTCGATGACGCCGCCGGCGACCACGAACACCTGGATCATGATGGTGAAGCCGAGGCCCGCGGCGAGCAGCTTGCCGAACGTGTCCCGCACGGCGAGCGCGGTGCGCAGCGCGCGGGTGGAGATCAGGCCGTAGAGCAGCAGCAGCGCCATGAGCCCGACGAGCCCGAGCTCCTCGCCCATGGACGTGAAGATGAAGTCGGTGCTCGAGAGCGGCACCAGGTCCGGGCGCCCGGCCCCGAGGCCGGTGCCGAGCATGCCGCCGGTCGCGAGGCCGAAGAGGCCCTGCGCGACCTGGAAGCTGGTGTTGGCCGGGTCGCCCAGCGGGTTGAGCCAGACGTCGACGCGCAGCTGTACACGGGACACGAACGTCCACGCCGCGAACGCGCCCGCCCCGAAGATGACCAGGCCGATGAGCACCCACGACGAGCGCTCGGTGGCCACGTAGATCATCGAGAGGACGATCCCGAAGAACATCAGCGAGGTGCCGAGGTCGGACTCGAACACCAGCACGCCCATGGCGACGACCCACGCGATGAGCAGCGGGGCGAGGTCGCGCGGGCGGGGGAAGGTCATCCCCAGGAAGTGCTTGCCCGCCGTCGTGAACAGCTCGCGCTTGGAGACCAGGAACGACGCGAAGAAGATCGTCAGCAGGATCTTGGCGAACTCACCGGGCTGGATGCCCGCGCCGCCGACCCGGATCCAGATCTTCGCGCCGTTCACCTCGGAGAACGTCGAGGGCAGGATCGCGGGCAGCCCGAGCAGGACCAGCCCGATGAAGCCGGCGGTGAACCCGTACCGGGCCAGCGCGCGGTGGTCGTTCACCCGCCACATGACGACCACGAAGATCACCAGGCCGAGGGCCAGCCAGGCGAGCTGCTTCACCGCGTCGGGGTCCGGGGCCGGGTTGCCCAGGTTGATCGCGCGGACGGCCTTGGCCAGGTCGATCCGGTGGATCATCACGAGGCCGAGCCCGTTGAGCAGCGCGGCGCACGGCAGCATCACCGGGTCGGCGTAGGGCGCGAACTTCCGCACCGCGAGGTGCGCGGCCCCGAACAGCGCCAGGTACCCCAGCCCCAGGTACAGCAGGGTGAGGTTGAGCTCCTGGTTCTGGTTGGCCTCGACGAGCACCAGCGCGCCGGTCGTGATGATCGCGGCGAAGGCGAGCAGCGCCAGCTCGATGCCGCGTCGGGTGGAGACGGCGGCGGCGACGATCGGGCGCAGGGCGGTGCGGTCCGCCGGCGCCTCGACGGCGGGACGGGCGCTGCCGCTCCGTCCGCTGCCGGGCGCGGCCTGGGCGGGGCGGGCCATTACTGCACCCGGCGGCAGTCGCGTCCCGGGACCTGCGGGGACGTGGACACGGTCGGCGGCGCCGCGCTGGCGGCCGCGGGCGCCTGGGCTCCCGGCGCGGCGGCGGTGGTGGGAACGATCGGCTGCGTCCCCGGCACGGCGGGCGTTGGCGTGGTGGCTGCCGGCGGCTTGCACGCGGGCAGCAGCTCGTCGGTGCGCAGGCGCTCGACGGTGCGGTGCGCCGCGTCGAGGTCGGAGGTGGGCAGCGAGTCGCCCGTGACCGACATCCGGCCCACCTGGGTCAGGTCACCGACCTGCAGACCGGTCTGCTCCGCGACGTCCTGGAGCTGTACCCCGAGCACGTCGCCGCGTACGCCCTGATAGATGACGACCTGTTCCCCCGAGACTCCGACGTAGTACTGCTGAGAGATCCAGAGGCGGGTGACGAGCAGCGCGAGCCCGGCCAGCACGATCACGCCGACGACGGCGAGCACCACCGCGAGGCGGGAGCGGCGCGGCCTGCTCCGGCCGCGGGCGGCGTCGCTGCGGGCGGGCAGCGGATCCGGGCGCGGCGTCGGCTCCGAGCGCGTGAGGGTCGCGGCCGACGCTCGCGCCGCGGCGGAGTCGCCCGGCGGCGGGTCCGCGCGGCCGTCGCCCGCGGCGCCGCCGTAGATCGGCTGGTCCTCGCCGTAGTCCACGTCGACGACGTCGGCGACGATGCAGGTGACGTTGTCCGGCCCGCCGCCCTTGAGCGCGAGCTCGATGAGCCGGTCCGCGCAGGTCTGCGGATCCGGGATGGTCAGCGCCTCCGCGATGGTCTCCGCGCTCACGACGCCGGAGAGACCGTCCGAGCAGAGCAGGTAGCGGTCGCCGGAGCGGGCCTCGCGCACCGTCAGCGAGGGCTCCACGTCGTGACCGGTGAGGGCGCGCAGCAGCAGGGAGCGCTGCGGGTGGCTCGCGGCCTCGTCCTCGGTGATCCGGCCCTCGTCGATGAGGGACTGGACGAAGGTGTCGTCGCGCGTGATCTGGGTGAGGACGCCGTCGCGGAAGAGATAGGCGCGGGAGTCGCCCACGTGGACCATGCCGAGCCGGCTGCCGGCGAACAGGACGGCGGTGAGCGTGGTGCCCATCCCGTCGAGGTCGGGCTCCTCGTTCACCAGCTCGGTGATGGCGTCGTTGCCCTGGGCGGTCGCCTCGGCGAGCTCGCCGAGCAGGTCGTCGCCCGGCTCGTCGTCGTCGAGCGGCACGAGCGCGGCGATGACCAGCTTGGAGGCCACCTCACCCGCCGCGTGGCCACCCATGCCGTCCGCGAGCGCGAGGAGTCGAGGGCCCGCGTAGACCGAGTCCTGGTTGTTCTGCCGGACCAGGCCCCGGTCGCTGCGGGCGGAGTAGCGCAGCACCAGGGTCACGGGACGATCCTGCACTCACGGGCACGGACGACCTGCACCCGGGTCGGTGCGGCGGGCGCGTCCCTGGGCACGGCGGCGTGCGGGCCACGGTGCCCGCGTGCGGTGTCAGCCATCATGTGCGGAGCTCGATCACGGTCTTGCCGATACGGATCGGCGTGCCCGGGGGCACCTTGGTGGGACCGGTCACCTTGGCGCGGTCGAGATAGGTGCCGTTGGTGGACCCGAGGTCCTCGACGTACCAGTCGTCACCGGACTGGGAGATGCGCGCGTGCCGGGTGGACGCGTAGTCGTCGTCGAGCACCAGCGTCGAGTCGTCGGCCCGGCCGAGCATGATCGGCCGGCCGTCGAGCGCGATGCGGGTGCCCGCCAGTGCGCCCGCGGTCACGATCAGCGCCTTCGGCCCGCTCGACCGACCCCCGCCGCGGCCCGGTTTCGACGTCCCCCCACCTCGGGAGGGTCGCCGGCCGGGCGCGGCCCGCAGTCCGGACGCCGCGTACAGGTCCGAGCGCACGACCCGTAGCGCGGCGAAGACGAACAGCCAGAGCAGCGCCAGGAACGCCGCTCGGGTGAGCTGGAGGACGAGTTCGGGCACGGGGAGAGCGCGTCAGCCCTGGGCGCGGAACAGCAGCGCCGAGTGTCCGACCCGGATGGTGTCGCCGTCGGCGAGCTGCCAGGTCTGCACCGGGGTGCCGTTGACCGTCGTCCCGTTCGTGGACCCGAGGTCGGACAGGGTGGCCTGCTGGCCGTCCCAGCTGATCTCGAGGTGCCGGCGGGAGACCCCGGTGTCGGCGAGGCGGAACTGCGCGTCCTGACCGCGGCCGATGACGTTGGCGCCCGCGACGAGCTGGTACGAGCGGTTCGACCCGTCGTCGAGGGTCAGGCTCGCGGTCATCTGGCGGGTCTGGACGCCGCCGTACCCGGGCTGCTGGCCGTACTGGTCGTAGCCCGGCTGCTGGCCGTAGGGGTCGTAGCCGCCCTGGCCGTACTGGCCGCCGTACTGGTCGTAGCCCTGCGGCTGGCCGTAGCCGGGCTGCGCGTAGCCCTGCTGGCCGTAGGGGTCGTAGCCCTGCGGCGGCTGGCCGTAGCCCGGCTGCTGCCCGTAGGGGTCGTAGCCCTGCGGCTGCCCATAGCCCTGCTGCTGGCCGTACGGGTCCTGCTGGCCGTAGGGGTCGTAGCCCTGCTGCGGGTAGCCCTGCTGCTGGCCGTACGGGTCCTGCCCGTAGCCCTGCTGCGGGTAACCCTGCTGCGGGTAGCCCTGCTGGCCGTAGGGGTCCTGCCCGTAGCCCTGCTGCGGGTAACCCTGCTGCGGGTAGCCCTGCTGGCCGTAGGGGTCGTACCCCTGCTGCGGGTGTCCCTGCTGCTGGCCGTACGGGTCCGGCTGGCCGTACCCCCGCTGGTCGTGCTCGTCCGGGTAGCGACCGGGTGCCTGGCTCATGGGTTGCTCTCCTGCGGTTCGGGGGCTCGCGGTCCGCTGCCGCGACGCGTCGGGGTCAACGGACGACTTGGTGCGGAACTGTCCCGTGTGCAGCGCGTCGGAACGCTCCAGAGAGACTACGACCTCACCGTATGTCTCCCACCCGCCCTCTGTGAGGTGCTCTTCCACGCAGTCGATCAGCGAGTGGGTGATGGTCTCTTCGTCCCCCGCCATCCGCGCGTGGTCGGCGGGGCTGAGCGCCACCGTGTAGTGGTTGGGCGCGAGCTCACGCCCACCTGCCAAGACTCGCACGCCGTCCTCCGCCTCACGACGGAGGGCTTGTGCGATCTCCTGGGGAACGACCTTGCCGCCGAAGACCCGCGCGAAGCTGTCACCCACGAAGCCTTCGAGCGCACGCTCGAAGCGCTGTGCGCGCCCCACCCGCGATCCCTCCTCACGACGTCCGCCGTCCGACAACACCCCGTTCGGAGTGTCGCCACTTCCGACGGGCTCATCGATGGTATCGGTCCGTGCCTCAGCCGCGTTGACCTCCTTCGTGGTGGGCCCCGGAGGGCGTGCTACGGTCGTCGCCGTCGATCACCGCGAGAGCGGATCGGCATCCACTCGGGGCGAGTGGCGGAATGGCAGACGCGCACGGTTCAGGTCCGTGTATCCGAAAGGATGTGGGGGTTCAACTCCCCCCTCGCCCACACTTCTCCTTCCACGCAGGCAGGCTGTGGCCATGGAGCCCGCCCACAAGGTCTGCGATCTCACCGGCCCCGGTCTCACCGACCGTTTCGGCGTCGGCGGAACCGATCTCGGCGCCACCGTCAAGGCGCCGGACGGTCCCCTCCTGTCGGTGTTCGGTGACACCTTCGAGAACGCAGGGGTCGGCGGACCCGGATGGCGGTCCCCGATCGTCCTTTTTGCCGACCCCGGCTCGCGTCGTCAGGGGCTGCAGTGGACCGGCTCGGCCGGCCCGGGCGACTACGCCTACCAGGTCGTCGACTACACGCATCACGGCTACCGGCGGGTCGGGCGCAGCATCTTCGCGTGGCGCCAGATCACCACGGTGCTCCCGACCGACATGATCACGGTCGGGAGCGACGTGTTCCTGCACGTCATGGCCTGTCACGGCCTGGGCAACCCGCGCGCGACCGAGCTGCACCTCTCGCGCGACGGCGGGCGCACCTGGGATCCGGCGGGCTGCCGCTGGCCCGGGAACCACCTCGGCGGCATGCACCAGATGCTCACGTGGGAGATCGACGCCGCCGGCGAGTGGGTGTACGCCCTGACGACGGGGTTCCAGCGCGACCGGGGCCTGCTCCTGCAGCGCGTCCGCGCCGACCGTCTCGCCGACCCGGCCGCCTGGGAGGGGTGGGGCTGGGACGGCTCGACGTGGGACTGGGGGCGGACCCCGACCGAGGTCCTCCCGGGCGCGTTCGGCGAGATGTCGCTGCGACGGGTCCCGGACGCCTCCGGGCGCGAGTGGTGGCTGCTGGTCGTCTTCGACGCCGGGAACTACCGCATCGACGCCTACCTGCTCGACCACCCGACGGCGAACCTCCACACCGCGCCGCGGACGACGCTGGTGCACGGCTGCGGATGGAACGAGGAGGACCACGGCGCCGGGCGTGTCGCGCAGCTCTACGGCGGCTACGCCGTCCCTGGCTCGACGCTGTCCGACCTCGACGTCGTCGTCAGCCAGTGGAACACCGCGACCAACTGGCCGTACAAGGCGATGCAGTTCCACGCCGACGTCTCGGCGCTGGTGGGCTGATCCCCGGCCGGCGGCGCCCGCCCCGGCCCCCGCCCCCGGTGATCAGGAGCACTGGGCGCAGCTCGACGGCGCCCGGAACCTGCCGGTTGTGCTGTTGATCAAGGGCAGGGAGTCCCGTTACGCGCGCCCGGTCCAGTCGGCGCCGGCGCCCTCGATGACGGGGGAGCGGCCGAGCAGGGGCCGCCACCAGGCCTCGTTGGCGCGGTACCAGGCGACGGTGTCGGCGATGCCGTCGGTCCAGGAGACCGCGGGCGCCCAGCCGAGCTCGGTGCGCAGCTTCGTCGAGTTCAACAGGTAGCGCCGGTCGTGGCTGGGTCGGTCCGGGACGATCGTCTTGAGTTCCGGGCCGAGCTCGAGGGCGCCGAGCACGGTGTCGGCGATGCCCTCGATGTCGACCTCGACCCCGGACCCGACGTTGTAGGTCTCGCCGGCGCGGCCGTGGTGGATCACCCGGTCGATCGCCGAGGCGTGGTCGGAGACGTGCAGCCACTCGCGGCGGTTCTTGGTCGAGGCGTAGAGCGGCAGCGGCTCGCCGGCCAGCGCGCGGGTGGTGAACAGCGGGATGACCTTCTCGGGGAACTGGAAGGGCCCGTAGTTGTTCGAGCAGTTGGTGATGGTGACCGGGATGTCGTAGGTCAGCCCGTAGGAGCGGACCACGTGGTCGCCGCCGGCCTTGGCCGCGTTGTACGGGGTGCGCGGCAGGTAGGGCGAGTCCTCGGTGAACGCCTCGTCCGCGTCGAGGGAGAGGTCGCCGTAGACCTCGCAGGTCGAGATGTGGTGGAACCGCGAGACCCCGACCCGGCGGACGGCCTCGAGCAGCGCCTGGGTGCCCATGACGTTGGTCGCGAAGAACTCGCCGGGGCGCAGGATGGCCAGCGAGTTGTGGGACTCGGCGGCGAAGTTCACGACCACGTCCACCGAGTGCGCGCGCAGCAGGTGCGCGATCAGGTCGGTGTTGGCGATCGAGCCGTGGACGAACTCGACGCCGTCGAGCAGCTCGCCGTCGGGTCCGTTCAGCGACTCCCGGACCCCGGCGTAGGTCAGCGCGTCCAGCGCGATCACCCGGTCGCCGGGGTGGACCTGGCGCCAGTAGCGCACGAAGTTCGACCCGATGAAACCGGCTGCACCGGTGACGAGAACGGTGGACACTCGGCTCTCCTGGGGACTACGGACATCAGTGACTGACCCCGGCGAACCTAACCGACCGCGCCGCGTGGTCCGACGCACCGGTGCGGCACCCTGGTGACATCCCCGGTCCCCCGGCCTCCGAGGCGGCCGGGACCACCCTCGGACGAGACCCCCAGAGGACGGCATGCACGACGCACGGACGCTCATCGAGCTCGGCGACGAGGCGGTCCGCCGCCTCGCGCGGCGCGGCTACACGCTGGACCTGGCGGGCCTCGAGGCGCTGTCCGCGCGGCGCAACGCCTCGATCTCGCGGGGCGACGAGCTGCGGGCCGAGTCGAAGCGGGTCGCGCAGGAGGTGGGCCGCGCCGCGAAGGAGTCCGGGGGGCAGAGCCCGGAGGTCGAGAAGCTCAAGGGGCGCGCGCGGGAGCTCAAGGACGAGATCCGCGAGGCCGAGGAGGCCGTCGACAGCGCCGAGGCCGAACTGCGCCGGGTGCTGCTCACCGTCCCGAACCTCCCCGACGACGAGACCCCCGACGGCGACTCGGACGAGGACGCGGTCGAGGTCCGCCGGTGGGGGGCGCCGCCGGAGTTCACCTTCGAGACCAAGGACCACGTCGACCTCGGCGAGGCCATGGGCATCCTCGACTTCGGCCGCGCCGCGAAGCTCGCGGGCGCCCGGTTCAGCGTGGCCCGCGGTCCCGGCGCCGTGCTCGAGCGCGCCCTCGCGTCGCTGTTCCTGGCGCTGCACACCGGTCGCCACGGCTACACCGAGTTCTCGGTGCCCTTCCTGGTGACGCCGGAGACGATGACCGGCACCGGTCAGCTGCCGAAGTTCGAGGAGGACCTCTTCCGGACCGGCACCGACGACCGCAGCCTCTACCTCATCCCGACGGCCGAGGTGCCGCTGACGAACCTGCACGCCGGAGAGATGCTCGACGCGGGCTCGCTCCCGCTGGCCTACACCGCGTGGACCCCGTGCTTCCGGTCCGAGGCCGGCAGCTACGGGCGGGACACCCGCGGCATCCTGCGGCTGCACCAGTTCTCCAAGGTCGAGATGGTGCGGTTCTGCGCCGCCGAGGAGTCGGGCACCGAGCTGGAGCTGATGGTCTCGCACGCCGAGGCATGTCTGCAGGCGCTCGGGCTGGCGTACCGGGTGATCCGGCTCGCCGCCGGGGACATGGGGTTCGCCGCCCAGATGACCTACGACGTCGAGGTCTGGCTGCCCAGCCAGGGCACCTTCCGTGAGATCTCGTCGTGCTCGGACTGCGGCACGTTCCAGTCGCGCCGCGCCGGGATCCGGGCCAAGGACCCGCAGGGGGGCCGGCAGGCCGTCGCGACCCTCAACGGCTCGGGGCTCCCGATCGGCCGGGCGATGGCGGCGGTGCTGGAGCAGTTCCAGGACGCCGACGGGTCGGTCTCGATCCCCGAGGTGCTGCACCCCTACACCGGGTTCCGCCGGATCCGCGCCGACGGCACCACGGAGTAGGGGTCAGCGGCTCACCGGCGGACGGCCGCGAGCTGGGTGGCCTGCCCGACCATCCGGCCCGTGGTGTCCCACACCCGGCAGGTCTCGTGCATCCGCTCGCCCGCGAGGTGGTCGACCCACTGGACGGCGCGCAGCGGGCCCGGGGCGGGCGGGGCGTGCACGTGCGCGGACAGCGACATCGTCGGTGACCAGCCGTAGATCCCGAGGTCGAACGACGCGGGCGGCAGCACGTCGAGCGCGACCATCAGGCCGATCGGCGTCCACACCTCCTGCGTGTCCAGCTCCATCCAGCCCGCGATCCGGCCCTCCCCGTTCGGCCGTCCGGACAGGAAGCCGATGGTGGCCGGGTCGATCCGGGTGTCGACGACCTCCATGAGCGGGAGCGGACCCCGGCCGTCGTCGGTCTCGACCGGACGGCGGGCGCACTGCTCGAACGGGGTGAGGTCGACCGGGTCGGGCGACACGTCGTCGTCGCGCGGGTCGACGCCGGGGTCGGCCGCGAGCACGACGGCGGCCTCGACGCACGGCCGGTCGTCCTGGTCGAGGCGGGCGCGCAGTTGCGTGACGCCCCGGCCCCGGCGCAGCACGTCGACGGTGACGACGGCCGGCCCGGGGTCGGGCGCGCGCAGGAACGTCCCGGTCACGGCCTCCGGGACGTCGTGACCGGATGCCGCGGACACCTCGTCCGTGGCCGCCTGGGCCAGCACCGCGAGCAGGTACCCGCCGTGCATCTTCGGCCCGATGCGCCACTGCTCGTCGAGCAGGGCGGCCCGCCGACCGGGTTCGCCGGTCGGTTCGGTGGTGGTCGCCTTCGCCAGGTCGCCCATCAGCCCTGCGGCGGGCGCGGGGCGTCGTCGTCGGGCGTGATCGGTCCGGGCGGCGTGGTCCCCGGGGCGCTCGTCCCGCCGGTGGGCGGGGTGGGCGGCGTGGTGGGGGTGTTCGGCATGGTCGGCCCGGCGCCTCCGGGAGCGGGGTCCGCCGCCTGGGCGCCGGGAGCGCCCGGCGTACCCGACTCCGGGGTGGACGAGCCCTGGGAGGCGACCCACCCGACGCCGTCGCCGACCTTGGCCTCGGCCTTGCCGATCTGCTCGGAGTACTTCCCGCCGGTCTTCTCGTCGACCCAGCGGGCGGCCTTGCCGAGCGTGCCCTTGATGGTGTCCTCGTTCTCGGACACCTTCGCGCTCACGGTGTCCCTCAGGTCGGAGGCCATCTGCTTGCCCTGACGGGTGATCTCGTCGCGGTCCATGGCTGTCCCTCGTGCTCTCTCGCGGGTTCAGGGGGCGCCTGATACCCGAATATAGCGGCGGAGCACGACACCGGTGATCGTTCCGGTCGGGGCGTCACGAATGGGTCACCCGATGCTCACGTGGAGTGCCGACCACGGGACCCGCGCGCCCGGGGACGGGGTCCCCGACGGAGCCGGTGGACCGACACGGCACGATGGGACCCGAGGCGCCCGGCTCCCCGGCCGGTGACGCCGGGTCCCGCGGGGCGGACCGGCAGCAGGAACAGGTTACGAGGAGGCGCGCGGGCGGTGAGTTCGACGGAGCCGGTGCCCCCGTCCACCGTGGGCGCGGGCCGGTACACGCTCGGCGACCTCATCGGTCGAGGCGGCGCGGCGGAGGTCTTCCGCGCGCGCGACGAGCTGCTCGGCCGCGACGTGGCCGTGAAGCTGTTCCCGGCCGGCGTGGGCGAGGCGGACGAGTCCCGGCGCCAGCGCGAGGTGCAGACCCTCGCCGGCATGAACCATCCCGGCCTCGTGACGATCTACGACGTGGGCGCCGAAGGCAGCCGCGCGTACTTCGTCATGCAGCTCATCGAGGGCGAGTCCCTCGCGGACCGCATCCGGAGCGGGCCGCTGCGCCTCGGTGACGTGGTCGCCCTCGGCGCCGCCCTGGCCGACGCGCTGACGTACGTGCACCGCCACGGCGTCGTGCACCGCGACATCAAGCCGGGCAACGTCCTGCTCGACACCGAGGGCCGCCCGCACCTGTCGGACTTCGGGATCGCGGTCCTCGCCGACGCCACCAACATCACCGCCACCGGCATGGTGATCGGCACCGCGTCGTACCTCTCGCCGGAGCAGGTCCGCGGTCAGCCGGTCGGGCCCGCGTCCGACGTCTACGCCCTCGGGCTCGTGCTCCTGGAGTGCATCACCGCGCGCCGCGAGTACCCGGGCAACGCCCTCGAGGCCGCCGTCGCGCGCCTGCACCGCCCGCCGGACATCCCGCCGGACCTCCCGCCCGCCCTCGGCGGCCTGCTCGTCGCCATGACCCGCGACGAGCCGGCCGAGCGCCCGACGACCGAGCAGGTCGTCGGAGAGCTGCGCATGATCGCGCGCGAGGTCGGGATGGACGCCGAGACGGTGCTCGCGCCCGCGCCGACCACCGGCTCGAACGCGATGCGCACCTCGGCGATGGGCCCGCCCGGCACCGCCGGGACCGGCGCGACCTACGCGATGAACCCGGGGACGCCCCCCGGGGCGTACGACCCGTACGGCGCCACCCAGCGCGTCGGCACCCCGCCGGGGGGCTATCAGCCCTACGGCCAGGACGGGCGGACGGCGCTGGTCGGACCCGGCACGGCGACTGGGGCGCCGGTGGCCGAGGAGCCGGTCCGTCGCCGCAAGCGCTGGCCGATGATCGTCGCGCTCATCGCGGTGCTGCTCGTGGCCGCCGGGGTCGGCGCCTACGCGCTGCTCGGCAACAGCACCGCGAACACCCCCGCCCCGGTCCCGACGGTGGCCCCGCCGGCGCCGGCGACGACGACCACCACGACCACCGAGGAGCGCACGACCACGCGCTCGCGGCGCACGACGACCGAGGCCCCGACGACCACGCAGGCGCCGCCGCCGCCGGTGACGACGACCGTCGTCCCGCCGCCGTCGACGGCGCCGTCGACGCAGGACACCGGCACCTCCACGACCGACCAGAACCAGCAGAACGGCGGCGTCGGCCTGTTCCCGCAGAACAACGGGTTCAGCAACGGTGGGGCGAACCAGACCACCACCCCCGCCAACGGCGGCGGCTGACCCCGCACCCGTCACGAGCGAAGGGCCCCGCCGACCACGTGGTCGGCGGGGCCCTCGTCGTGGGCGGGTCCGGCTACTGGTGCAGCCGGCGGAACAGCGGCGCCCGCCCGGGCGGCTGCTCGATCGCCCCGTGGGGCGGCGTCGGCGGGATGTCGAAGGTCAGCGGCTCGCCGACGGTGAGGGTGAACTGCTCCTCGTGGTGGCTCAGGTCGAGGGGCTCGGTCGACGCCGTCCCCGCCGTGGCGGGCGAGTGCTCGCCGACCTCCTCGAGGGTGTACGTCGTCTCGCCGTGCCCGACGTCGAGGTGGATCGACCGCCCCCGCCAGAGCACCCGGAACCGCAGCCCGGACACCGCCGAGGGCAGGCGCGGCGCGAACGAGAGCCGGCCGTTGTGGGTGCGCATCCCGCCGAGGCCCTGCACGACCGCGGTCCACGAGCTGGCCAGCGCCGCGAGGTGGATGCCGTCGCGCACGTTGTGCTCGAGGTCGGCGAGGTCCATCTGCGCGGACTCGCACAGGTAGTCGTAGGCCAGATCGAGGTGGCCGGTCTCGGCGGCCATCACCGCGAGGGTCCCGGGGGAGAGCGAGGAGTCCCGGACGGTGACCCGCTCGTAGTAGGCGAAGTTCTCCGCCTTCTGCTCCGGGGTGAACGAGTCCGGGCACTGGACCATGGCGAGCACCAGGTCCGGCTGCTTGACGACCTGCTTGCGGTACAGGTCGAAGTACGGGTAGTTGAGCAGCAGCGGGTAGTGGTCCTCCGGGGTGCCCTCGAAGTCCCAGATCGCGTGCGAGGTGAAGCCCTCGGCCTGCGGGTGGATCCCGAGCTTCTCGTCCCACGGGATGACCATCGCGTTCGCGGCGGCCCGCCAGCTCGCGATCTCCTCCGAGCTCACCCCGAGCCGCTCCGCCTCGCGGGGATGCCGGACGGCGACGTCGGCCGCGCCGCGCAGGTTCCGCTGCGCCATGAGGTTCGTGTAGACGTTGTTGTCGGCCACCGCGGAGTACTCGTCGGGGCCGGTCACCCCGTCGATGCGGAAGTTCGACTCGCTGTCGTGGTGGCCCAGCGAGCGCCACAACCGCGCCGTCGCGACCAGCAGGTCGACGCCCACCTCACGCTCGAAGTCGTTGTCGGCGGTCGCCGCGACGTGGCGGAGCACGGCGTCGGCGATGTCGGCGTTGACGTGGAAGGCGGCCGTGCCCGCGGGCCAGTACCCGGAGCACTCCTCGCCGCGGATGGTGCGCCACGCGAACGCCGAGCCCTTCAGGCCCAGGTGCGCGGCGTGCGCCTCGGCGATCTCGAGCGTCGAGTGCCGCCACCTCAGCGCGTCCGCCGCGGCGCGGGGCTGGGTGAACATGAAGACGGGCAGCACGAAGGTCTCGGTGTCCCAGAGGCTGTGGCCGTCGTACCCCTGCCCGGTGAGCCCCTTCGCGCCGATCGCGCGCTTCTCGGCCCGCGCGCCGGCCTGCAGCACGTGGAACAGGCAGAAGCGGATGGCCTGCTGCAGCCGCGGGTCACCGTCGATCTCGACGTCGGCGCGGGCCCAGAAGGCGTCGAGGTACTCGCGCTGCGCCGCGACCAGCCCGTCCCAGCCGGTGTAGAGCGACGCGTCGAGCGCGGCCTCGACCTGGTCGACGATCGCGGGCTGCGAGCGCGAGCTGGACCAGCCGTAGGACAGGAACTTGACCAGGCGCAGCGACTGCCCCGGCTGCAGCCGGCAGATCGCGGTGGTGCGGCCGACGTTGTTCGAGCACGAGCTCTCGACCTGGACGTCGTCCGGGCCGAAGACCTGGTGCTCCATGGCGGCGCCGACCCGCAGTTCCGAGCGCCGGGTCTGGTGGGTCATGCGCGCGCCGTAGTGCGAGTGCGAGTGGTGCTCGGGCACCAGCGGGTCGGTGAGCGCGGCGGCCACGCGGGGGTCGCCCTCGATCTGCGGCATCTGCTCGTTGGCGAACAGCTCCGACTGGACCACCAGCAGGGCGTCCGACCCCGCGTCCTCGGGGATCGAGACCTCGTAGGAGATCGCCGCGACGGCGCGCTGCGAGAAGGACACCAGCCGCTGCGAGGTGACGTCGACGCGCTGCCCGTTCGGCGAGGTCCACTCCACGTGCCGGGTGAGCAGGCCCGAGCGCAGGTCGAGGGTGCGCTCGTGGGCGTGCACCTGCCCGTAGCGCACGTCGAGCGGCTCGTCGTCGACCAGCAGCCGGATCAGCTTGCCGTTGGGGACGTTGACGAGCGTCTGGCCCTCGTCGGGAAATCCGAAGCCGCCCTCGGCGTAGGGCAGCGGCCGGGACTCGAAGAACGAGTTGAGATACGTCCCCGGCATGCGGTGCGGCTCCCCCTCGTCGAGGTTGCCGCGCATCCCCACGTGCCCGTTGGCGAGCGCGAAGAGGGACTCGGTCTGACCGAGCAGATCCACGTCGAGCTCGGGCTCGTGCACGGCCCACGGGTCGACGTCGAACACGTTCGAGATCACGGGAGGACTGTAACGACGTCCGGTGGGCCGGGGTCGTCCCGCCCGGCCGCTTCCAGGGGTTTCCCGACGACGGCGGGTTCCCGAGGACAGCGGGTTTCCGCTGGGTGGGACGGCAGGTGACTCGGCCGGGTGCGTCGCGGTGAGGTGTACGCATGTCCGCACGGAAGCTGGCTCCGTTCCGCGCCGATCACGTCGGCAGCCTCCTGCGTCCCCCGGCCCTCCTGACGGCGCGCGCCGCGCACGCCGAGGGACGGCTGGGCGACGACGAGCTCCGGGCCGCCGAGGACGACGCGATCCGCGACGCCGTCGCCATGCAGGAGTCGGTGGGCCTGCAGTCGGCCACCGACGGCGAGTTCCGTCGGACGTCGTGGCACATGGACTTCCTCTACCAGCTCGACGGGGTGTCCTCGTCGAAGGACTCGTCGGTCGAGGTGGCCTTCCGCAACGCCAGCGGCAACCTGACCTTCGCGTCGATGTCGCTGGTCATCGACCGCCGGATCGGGCTCTCCACGACGATCTTCGGCTCCGCTTTCGAGACCCTGGCCTCGACGGTGACGAGCGCGGTGCCCAAGCTGACGATCCCGTCGCCGTCGATGCTGCACTACCGGCTGGGCGGTGCCCCGGTGCACGAGGGCGGGCCGTACTCCGACCCGGACGAGTTCTGGGCGGACCTCGCCGCCGCGTACCGCGAGGAGATCTCACGGCTGTACGCGCTGGGGGTGCGCTACCTCCAGCTCGACGACACCTCGCTCGCGTACCTCAACGACCCGGCCCAGCGCGACTCGATGGCCGCCCGCGGCGAGGACGCCGACCACATGCACGAGCGCTACGTCGACACCATCAACGCAGCGCTCGCCGGACGGCCGGACGACCTGCGCGTGACCACGCACATGTGCCGCGGCAACTACCGGTCCTCGTGGGCGGCCGAGGGCGGTTACGACCACGTGGCCGAGAAGGTCTTCGGCGGCCTGGCGGTCGACGGCTTCTTCTGCGAGTACGACGACGCCCGCTCCGGCGACTTCTCCCCGCTGCGCTACGTCCCGCGCGGCGACCAGCAGGTGGTGCTCGGGCTCGTGACGACGAAGTCGGGGGAGCTGGAGTCGCCGGACGAGCTGAAGCGGCGGATCGCCGAGGCGTCGAAGGTGGTCCCGCTCGAGCAGCTCTGCCTCTCGCCGCAGTGCGGGTTCTCCTCGACGGTCGAGGGCAACGAGCTGTCCTACGAGCAGGAGGTCGCGAAGCTCGAGCTGATCGTCTCGGTGGCGCAGGACGTCTGGGGCTGACCTCCCTCCTGCCCCGCCCGCCCCACACCCGCCCGTCCCGCCCACGCCCGCCCGCCACCCCGCCCCTCCGTTCGGGACGAACGACTCGTTCGTGGCGTCTATGTGCACGAACGAGTCGTTCGTCCCAAGGGTGGGCGAGTGCGCCAACCCGGCTGCGTCGATCGGTCGATCGATCAATCCACACCGGCACTGGTCGACGGGTTGTCAACAGGGCCGGACAGCTGGACTCACGCTCCGCCGCGATGCGGGCGGACGGTGTTGCCGTGCCGCCCCGCAGCTCCGTTTCCCGCGCTGATCTCCGCGAGTGCGCGCCACTCGCCGTCGCGAGGGTGGCCGCGCTGGTCGACCTCGGGATGCGGCGGGAGACGATCGCCAGACGGGTCAGGGCGGGTGTGTGGCTGCGCCCGTTCCCGGGTGTGATCATCATGCAGAGCGGAGCCCCGACTCGCGAGCAGCTGATCCTCGCCGCACTGCTGTACGCGGGCGATGGGGCGGTCCTGACCGGGGCCGAGGCGGTGCGACGTCAAGGGCTGCGCCGACTGCCCGAGATCCCCGAGCTGCATGTCCTCGTGGAGGAGGACCGCCACCGCCGCTGTCTGCCCACCCTCGTGGTCGAGCGGACGGCTCGGCCACCCGCGACGGTGGAGCGCGACGGCACGGTCGTGGCCACCCTCGATCGGGCCGTACTCGACACCGCTCGGCGTCTCACGGATCGCGACCAGATACGGGCCCTCCTGGCGGATGCCGTGCAGCAGCGCCGGAGCACACCTGATCGGCTTCGGGACGAGCTTGACGCAGGAAACCAACGGGGCTCGGCACTGGTCCGCGAGGTGCTGGGCGAGATCGCTGATGGGATCCGTTCGGCGAGCGAGGGATGGGGACGCGATCTCCACGCCCGGAGCGGACTGCCGCCGATGCTGTGGAACCCGCGGCTGTACTTCCCGGGTGGACGCTTCCTGGCCAGCCCGGACGGCTACCTGCCCTGTGTCGGTATGGCCTGGGAGAACGACTCGCTCGAGTTCCACCCGGTCGAGGAGGACGACACCGCACGTCGTCGGGCAGACATGATCGCTGCCGGCGTCATCGTGGCGCACCACCGCCCGAGGCGGCTGCGAACCGAACCGGAGCGCGTTATCGAGGAGCTGCGTGCCCACTATCGGCTCGCGGCCTCCCGTCCCACGCCGGATCTTGTCGTCGTCCCGGCCTGAGCAATCGGCTGGTGGCGACACCCCGATAGGGACGAACGACTCGTTCGTGGCGTCTACGTGCACGAACGAGTCGTTCGTCCCAACCGGCAGGGGGCTGGGCGGGGCCGATCAGGGGCGGGGCAGCACCGCGCGTGGCGCTCGTCCCCGGCGGGTAGGCCGCTGACATGCGCGTCGTCATCGCCGGAGGCCACGGGAAGATCGCCCTGCTGCTCGCCCGACAGCTCGCCGGGCGCGGGGACCAGCCCGTCGCCCTCGTCCGCAACCCCGACCACGCCGACGAGGTTCGCGCCGCCGGCGCCGAACCCGTCGTCGTGGACCTCGAGAGCATCGGCGCGGACGACCTGGCGAAGCACCTCGCGGGCGCCGACGCGGTGGTGTTCGCGGCCGGCGCCGGGCCGGGCAGCACGGCCGAGCGCAAGCGCACCGTCGACCGGGACGGCGCCCTGCTGCTCGCCGACGCGGCCGTGACCGCCGGGGTGCGCCGCTACCTGATCGTCTCCGCGATGGGTGCCGCCGACGCACCGTCGCAGGCCGACGACGACTCCGTCTGGGGCGAGTACCTGCGTGCCAAGCGCGACGCCGACGAGGGGGTGCTCGGCCGCTCCGCCCTCGCCGTCACGGTCCTGCGCCCCGGGAAGCTGACCGACGAGCCCGCCACCGGCCGGGTCACGCTCGCCGAGTCGAAGGTCGGCCACGAGGAGGTCACCCGCGCCGACACCGCCGCCACCCTCGTCGCCCTCCTCGACACCCCCGCCACCGTCGGCCGGACCCTCGAGCTGATCAACGGCACCGTGCCGCTGGGCACCGCGATCCAGGGGATCTAGGCCTTCGCGACGAGGCCCTCCGCGACCAGCCACCGTCGGGCCACGTCGCGGGGGTCCCTCCCGTCGACCTCGACCTCGCGGACCATCCCCCGCATCGCGGGCCCGTCGAGGCGCCGGGTGATCTCCCCGAACAGGTCAGCCACCCCGGGATGGCCCGCCAGCACGCCCTGGCGCATCACCGGCGCGAACCCGCGGGGGCCGGCCGGACCGACGAGCACGCCGCGAGGGTCGGCCAGCACCGCCAGCCCGAGGGCGGGCACGCGGCCCGACTCGCCCGGCACCAGCCCGGCCGTGCACCGCCCGGTCGCGACGCCGGCGAGCACCGAACCGGCGTCCTGGGGCACCACCGTGGGCGCGAAGCGGTAGCCGGCCAGCAGTGCGGCCGTGCCGGGGGCCACCGGGGATCCGGGGACGGCGTCGGTGGTCGCGCAGAGCGTCGTCGGGCGGGTCGCGGTCAGTGCCGCGAGGGCGGGGAGGTCCGCGGCGACGCCGGGGCGGGTCACGACGACGTCCGCGCCGTCGAACGCCGTCGGGTCCAGCCAGGCGACGCCGCGCGGCGCGTCCGTGGCCCGCAACGTGGCCAGCGGCGTGGCCGTCGGCGGGAGCTGACCGTCCGGGGCCGGGGTCCCGTCGGGCATCGTCGTGCGCAGCGAGGCCCACCCGGTGTCGACGTCGGACTCCTGCGGGGACCCGTGCACGTCGACGGCGGCGACCTTGCCGCACTCGTCCTCGGCGGTGCCGTTCGCGGCCTGCACCGCCGCGATGGTCATCTGGCACAGCAGGCGCAGCGCCGTCGTGGGCCCGCCACCGACGACGTAGCTCGCCGCACGCAGGTCGGCCCGGTGCGCGAGCAGGCCCCCGGAGGCGTCGGGGGAGGTCAGGGTGCTGTTGCCGCAGCCCGCGAGCAGCAGGACCAGCGAGAGCAGCGCCGCCGGGGCACACGCGCGGGCCGTCCGGGGCACCGCGGCATCATCGCAGCTCGTCGCAGTGCTCAGCCGATGAGGCCCTGCTCGTGCAGGAAGGTCCGCGCGACCTCGTCGGGCGGGCGCTTCCCGACCGACACCCGGGCGTTGAGCTCGCGCATCACCTGGGCGGTGAGCATGGGGGCGAGCCGCTCGGAGAGCAGGGCCAGGCGGGGGTTCCGGGCGAGGACGTCGGAGCGCACGGTCAGCGCCGCGTGGTAGGGCAGGAAGTAGCCCATGTCGTCGGTGAGCGTGTTGATCCGCAGCGCGTTGAGCCGGCCGTCGGTCGCGAAGACCTCGCCGAAGGCGCACGGACGCGCGGCGGCGACCGCCGGGTAGATGTCCCCGAGCCCGATGGTTGTGAGGGCGCCGTCGGGAAACTGGAAGCCGTAGGTGCGCAGCAGGCCGACGAGCCCGTCCTCGCGGCCGGTGAACTCCTGGTCGATGCACATCGTGGCGTCCGGGGATCCGGAGCGGACGAGGCGCGCGAGGTCCGAGATGGTCCGGACGCCGAGCCGGTCGGCCGTCGCCGCGGACACCCCCACCGCGTAGGTGTTGTCGAACGGGGTCTGCCGCAGCCAGGTGACCCCGTTGGCGGCGTCCGCGTCGCGCACCGCGGTGAAGAGCTCGTCGGGGTCGGTGAGCCGGCCCTCCTGGCGCAGGTAGATGCGCCACGCGGTACCGGTGTACTCCCAGTACATGTCGATCGCACCGGTGGTCAGGGCGGAGCGGACGGTGTCCGAGCCCTGGGTGTTGCAGCGGTCGACGACGGCGGCCCCGGCCGACTGCAGGAGCGCGATCGTCATGCGGCAGAGCAGCAGCTGCTCGTCGAACTCCTTGGAGCCGACGACGTAGGTCTGGCCGCTGAGGTCGACGTCGCGGGCGAAGCTGCCCGGCGGGGTCATCCGCGTCCGGGCCTCGCCGGAGCAGCCGGCGGCCAGCAGGCACAGGCAGCACAGGGCGAGGGCAGCGGCGGTGAGCCGGGGGACCAGACGGACACGGCCCATGCCGTCGCTCCGGGGGATCGCGGTCGGGCGGGGGCGCGGTGCCCCCGGGCGGAGGATGCGGACGACGACGGCGGGGAGGCCCCGGAGGACCTCCCCGCCGTCACGTGCCGTGCGCGCCCCGGCCGGTCATCGCCGGCCGGGACACCGGGGACCGATCAGGACTGGCCGATCAGACCCTGCTGCTGGAGCCAGGTCTTCGCCACCTGGGCCGGGTCCTGGCCCTGCGACGAGATCTGGCCGTTGAGGCCCAGCATGGTGTTGTAGTCCAGGCGCTTCGCGATCTCGTTCGAGACCTGCACGACGCCCGGGGCCCGCGCCGCCACGTCACCGCGGATGGTGTTCGAGGCGTTGTAGATCGGGAAGAAGTTCTTGTCGTCGGGCAGCGCCACCAGGTTCAGACCCGGGATGCGGCCGTCGGTGGTGAACACCTCGCCGAACTTGCAGGGGTTGCCGTTGGCGGTCGCCTGGTAGACGACGCCGGTGTCGAGCGTGGTGACGGCCGGCGGCGAGGTGTACGGCTTGTTCACGCCGTACGTGCGCAGCAGGTTGGGGAGGCCGTCGTCACGGCCGGCGAACTCGGGCTCCACGCAGAGCGTGGCGTTCGGGTTGCCGGAGTTGATGAAGTTCGCCCAGTCCGACGTGGTCTTGATGTTGTTCTGCTGCGCGAACGCCTTGGTGGTGGCGATCGCGTAGGTGTTGTTGAACGGCGTCGGGTTGGTCCAGACGATGTTGTTCTGCTGCTTGTCGAGGGCCGCGGTCGCCTGGTACTGCTGCATCGGGTCCTTGATCACCTGGGTCTGCTTGAGGTCGGTGATCCAGCCGGTCCCGGTGTAGGACCAGTACATGTCGATCTGGCCGCTGGTCAGGGCGGCGCGCGTGGCGGCGGAGCCCTGGATGCCGCAGCGGTCGTTGACCGTGGCGCCGACCGACTGCAGCGCCTGGACCTGCGCCTTGCACAGGAACAGCTGCTCGTCGAAGTCCTTGCCGCCGACGGTGATGGTCTGGCCGGAGAGGTTGATGCCGCTGGCGGCGAGGCTGCCGCCGGTGGCCTGCGGCTGACCGCTCCCGGACAGGCCCCCGCAGCCCGCCGCGAGCAGCGCGGTGGCCGCCAGCGTGACCGCTGACGCCTTCCACCCGCGCAGGCGGCCGTGACCGCCCGGAGTCTTCACCTGCACTGGTCGCTTCTCCTTCGTCGTGCGAGGTCCGGTGTGGCCTCGTCGTGGATGGTGCGTGCCTTGCTGCGGTCCGGGCGGGCTCCCTCGACCCGCCCGGACGCGTACCGCCCGGCGGTCAGCCCGACCGGGCGACGATGGCCCGCTCGGCGACGCCGGCCAGCCAGTCGATGAGGAGGGCGAGGGCGGCGATGATCGCGCCGCTGACGAACAGCAGGTTGATGCGGTTGAGCCGCAGTGCCTGCTGGACGAGCTCGCCCAGCCCGCCCGCCCCGATGTAGGTGGCCAGGGTGGCCGTGCCGACGTTGAGGACGAGCGCCACGCGCAGGCCGGCCACGATGACCGGGACCGCGAGCGGGATCTCGACGCTGAAGAGGGTCTGCCGCGACGACATGCCCATGCCGCGGGCGGCCTCGATCAGCGACTGGTCGACCTGCTGGAGGCCGACCACGGTGTTGCGCAGCACCGGGAGCAGGGCGGCCAGCGTGAGGCCGATGACGGCGCTGCGGATCCCGAACTCCCAGAAGCCGAGCAGCAGGAGCACACCGAACGGCGGCAGCGCCTGGGCGAAGCCGCCGAGAGCGAGGACCGGACCCTGGACCCGACGGGCCCCCGGGCGGCTCAGCGCGATGCCGATCGGCACCGCGATGACCAGCACGAGCACCGTCGAGTACAGCGTGAGCAGCAGGTGCTGCCCGAGCTGGCTCAGCACGTTCGCGGGCTCGAGGGCACGCGCCTCGATCGTGTCGAGGTTCTGGGCGCTGATGTAGAGGTAGGTCAGCAGCAGGCCGACCACGACGATGATCGGGGCGACGAGCAGGTCGTAGTTCGCCCGGATCACGCCGAGGAAGCCGCCACCCGAGGACTTCCCGGCCTTCTCGGTCGGGGTCGGGACGCCGGGCTGGATGTCGAGCGCGGTCACCGCTCACGCTCCCGCGTCTTGAGGCCGGCGACGAGGTCGTTCCAGTGCAGGACGCCCTGGGGCAGGCCCTCGTCGTCGACGACCGCGACCAGCGAGGCCGAGCCGTCGAGCATGACGTCCACCGCGTCGTAGACCGTGCCGGAAAGCGGCACCGTCACCAGCGCGGTCCCGGCGGCGTCGCGGTCGGGCAGGTGCCGCCACGACACCGGCCGGCCCGCGCCGTCGACCTCGGCGACCGGGGTGCCGTTCTGGTTCCCGACGGCGGCCACGTCGGTCTCGACCGGGTGCAGCTCGAGACGGGAGAGCTCGAGCAGCGACAGCCGGCGCACCGCGGCGCCGCCGCCGACGAAGTCGGAGACGAAGTCGTCGGCCGGGTGGGTGAGCACGGTGTCCGGGTCGTCGTACTGCGCGAGCCGGCCGCCGGTGGCGAAGACGGCGATCCGGTCGCCGAGCTTCACCGCCTCCTGCAGGTCGTGCGTGACGAAGCAGATCGTCTTGCCCACGGTCCGCTGGATCTCGAGGAACTCGTCCTGGAGCCGGTCACGCGTGATCGGGTCGATCGCGCCGAAGGGCTCGTCCATGAGCATGACCGGCGGGTCCGCGGCGAGCGCCCGGGCCACGCCGACACGCTGCTGCTGACCGCCGGAGAGCTGGCGCGGGTAGCGGTCGCGGTAGGTCGAGGGCTCGAGGCCGACCAGGTGCAGCAGCTCGTCCGCCCGCTCGCGGATCTTGTTCTTGTCCCAGCCGAGCATCTTCGGGACGACGCCGATGTTGTCGGCGATCGAGAAGTGCGGGAAGAGCCCGCCCTGCTGGATGACGTAGCCGATCTTGCGGCGCAGCAGGTCCCCGTTGACGTCGGTGACGTCCTCGCCGTCGAGGATGATCCGGCCCGAGGTCGGCTCGATGAGCCGGTTCACCATCTTGAGGGTCGTCGTCTTGCCGCAGCCCGACGGCCCGATGAGCATGACGATCTCGCCCTTGGGGATCGTCATGTCGAGCCGCTCGACCGCCGGGGCGGTCGATCCGGGATAGACCTTCTCGACGGCCTCCAAGACGATCATGTTCTCGGTCTCAGACACGGATCCCCCTCGGGATGGTCAGGCGCTGCACGATGGCGAAGATGATCTCGAAGAAGGCGGCCACCACCAGGCACATCACCGTGCCGATGAGGACCTGGGGGAACGCGTTGGACGCCCCGATACGGGTGATGCCGGTCAGCAGGAGCTTGCCGAGGCCGGGCCCCTGGACGATGGACGCGACCACGGCGATCGAGATCGAGATCAGCGTGGTCACCCGGATTCCGTTGAGGATGACCGGCCAGGCCAGCGGGAGCTGGATCGTGAGCAGCCGGCGGACCCGGCCGTAGCCGAGGCCGCGGGCGGACTCGAGCACCGAGCGGTCCACCGCGGTCAGGCCGGCGACCGTGTTCCGCAGGACCGTGTAGAGCGTGTAGATCGTCAGCACGATGATCGCGGTGGTGACGCCCAGCCCCGTGATGGGGAGGAACAGCACGAAGAGCGCCAGGGACGGGATCGTGAGGACGGCCGCGGTGATCAGCAGGGAGCCCTCGCGGATGCCGGTGGCCCACCAGTCGAAGCTGAACCGGTTGGGGTTCGGCTCGCCCGTGGACACGAGCAGACCGATGGCGATGCTGATGATCGAGCCGATCGCCACGCAGTAGAAGACGAACTGGGCGTGCTGGATCGTCAGGTTGATGATCTGCGTGCTGTTCTCGGCGAAGTACTGGAAGACGTTCACGACACTCCTTCCTTTCTGGTCGGAGGGACGGGCGGGGTGGTCGGTGGGCGGCGCTGCCGGGGGGCACGGGACGGCGGACCCGCTCCGGAGGGGGAGACGGGGGTTCCGGGGGCGCCGAGCGCGGCGGAGAGGTCGGCGGCGGCGCGCAGCACGCCCGCGCTGACCTCGGCGAGCACCGGGTCGATGCGGGAGTCGGGGCCCCCGACCGTGACGGCGGCGACGACCGCGCCCGCGGCGTCGCGCACCGGGGCGCCGACGGCCAGCAGGCCCCGGTCCATCTCGTGGCGAGCGATCGACAGCCCGCGGGCGCGGTCCTCGGCGATGCGGACGACGAGCTCGTCGAGCGACCGCGGGGCGGCCGGGCCGGCCTGGCCCAGCCCCTCGGGCACGATCAGCCGGGCGACGGCGGCGGTGTCGAGGTCGAAGAGCATCGCGCGCCCGCCCGCGGTGCAGGACAGCGGCACGGTGCGCCCGACCCAGCCGATGGCGCGCAGCTCGCTGTCCGGGGCGGCGGTGCTCACCGTCATCGCGCTCCCGCCGCTGCGCACGCAGACCTCGACGCGCTCGCCCAGCAGGGCGGCCTCGCGCTCGACGAGGGCGTCGGCCTCGTCGCGCAGCCGCCGGCTCACCGCGCGGACGCCGAGCGAGAACAGCCGCGTGCCGATGCGGTAGCGCAGCGTGCCCGCCTCGCGCTCGACGAAGCCGGCGTCGGCGAGCAGCCGCAGGAGGCGGGACACCTGCGACTTGTCCCGGCCGAGCGTGCGGGCGATCTCGACGACCCCGAACGACGTCGGCGCCTCGACGGTGCCGGACCGGCCGCCGAGACCGACCGACTCCGGGTCGCCCAGCAGCTCCAGGATCGCGAGCGCGCGGTGGACCTGACCGCCGCCCGAGGCGTCACCGGCTGCGGGGGTCGCGGAGCGGGCGGGACGTGCGACGGAGCCGTCCTCCGGCGCTGCGCCGCGCGAGGCACGTGGACTCATGACCCCCCTCTCCGCTCCCTGACGCCGGGAGCGTGAGGGACAACCGTGGTTGCCGATCAGGCAACGGCCTGCGAGAGATTAAGGGGCTCGCCATGTGGTTGTCACCCGGAAGTTGGGACTTCCGGGTCAGGTCGTGACCGGATGAGTACAGCCCGATCAGTGACTGTGCGTCTCAACAAGGGGTCTGAGCTGCGGATCTGTGCCGGAGTTGTCCGCTTGGTCTCGCACGGGTGAACAGGCTGACGCCAAGACGTAACTTTGGGTGATCTCACTGAATGGGTGTACGGGGTGTCGTCCGGTGACCTGGAACATGGTCCGGGGGTTGCAGGAACGCGGCGTGCCGTTGACCCGCGTCAGCGTCCGGGGGCCGCTTCGCCGGGGGCCCGTCCCCCCGGCGCGTCGAGGCCCCACAGGCCCAGCAGCCGCGACTCCAGGCGGTCCAGCTCCGACGCGACGGCGAGGTGCGCCCGACGCCGACGGGCGCTCGGCATCTGCTCGGCGGAGCGGACGGCGGCCTCGAGGTCGGAGAGGCGGGTACGGGCGTCGGTGCTGAAGGTGCGGACCTCGGCGTCGTCGGGACGGCGGTTCCCGAGCTCGCGGACCGAGTTCGCGAGGTTGTGGCAGCGCGCGTAGAGCGCCGTCCCGCGCCCGGAGAAGGTCGAGAGCTCGTCGGGGGCGACGCCGAGGCGCCGGGCGCGGTAGTCGTCGACGCGGGACCGGGCCTCACCGACCGCCTGGTAGACGATCGGGGCCGCGACCGGGACGACGATCTTGGCGATCCCGATCCACCGCTTCACCGTCGCGCTGGTCAGCGGTTCGTCCTTGCCCGCCTTCTCGGCGAGCTCGGCGTCCGCCGCCTTCTCGGCCTTCTTGGTCGCCTTCTTGTCGGACCGCGCGGCCTTCGCCGTCTCCTTCTCGGCCTTCGCGGCCTGCTTGGCGGCCTTGCGGGAGAGGACGACGACGCCCTCGTCCCCGCTGCCGTGCTCGCCGCCGAGCTCCACCGAGTTCTTCGTGCTCCGCCGCCGTGCCATGGGTCCTCCCGCTGTCCCGGCGGCCGGCCCTCGCCGGGCGCCCCGGGCGGGTGCCCCCGCCCGGTCGATCCCCGGGGCCGGCCGTCCCGACCCGATGTCGATCTCCTCCCGGCACGGTTCCCCGCGAGGCCCGGACCCTAACGGGGTCTCCCCGTCCGTGGGCGGCGCCACGGCGGCGGCGTCCCGCCGGAGCCGGGCCGGTGCCCGTGGCCGACGAGGCTGTCGGGGCTCCGTGGCAGCATCGCGGTCATGAGCAGCGCGGACCCGGGCGGGCCCACCCCGGGCGGTCCCCCCGGCGGCGCGCCCGTGCTGCTGGACGCCGCCGTCACCACGCGCTGCCGCCGCCGGGTCCACCTGGAGCACGATCCGTCCGCCGGCCGCGCCCGGGGGGCCACGCCCGTCGACGGGGCGGGAGCCGTGGTGCTCCCGGAACCGGATCCGGGCGTGGAGATGCGGGTGGCCGACGCGGCGGAGCACCGCGAGGTGCTCGCCGCCCGGTTCGGCGAGCTGCTCGGCGCGTCCTACCGACGGGTGCCCGACGGCCCGCGGGGCGAGCGGGCGTCGGCCACGCTCGCGCTCGCCACGCAGGAGTCGGTCGCCGCGATCGGGGCCGCCGAGCTGCCCCCCGCCGACGGCAGGCGCGGCCACGCCGAGCTGCTGGTCCGGGCCGGCGGGGCGGGCACGGGCTGGTACCCGGTGATCGTGGTCCGGCACCGGGTGACCGATCCCGGCGCCGGCGCGGTGACCTCACCGCTGGCGCGGCCGCACCCGTCGTCGGCGGCGCCCGACGCCGACCGCAAGGTGCGCGCGGTGTCCCGGGACGTGCTGCGGCTGGCGCACCTGCACCGGATGCTCGCCGCCGCGGGCCTCGGGGTCCCCTCCGGTCCCGCGTGGGGCGGCGTGGTCGGGCTCGACGCGGACTGCGTGGTTTGGACCGACCTCGCCGCGGCGCCGGGCAACGAGGCCGGGCGCAGCCCGCTCGACATGTACGACCGGCGCTTCGCGGACCGGCTCGCCGTGGCCGACGCCGCCCGCACCGGAGCGCCCGCGCTCGCCGAGCCCTCCCGCATCACCGAGTGCCGCCGCTGCCCCTGGTGGCCGGTCTGCGAGGCCGACCTGCGCCGCACCGACGACGTGAGCCTCGTCGTCCGCGGGGAGGACGCGCTGCGGCTGCGCGGCCGCGGGGTCGGCACCGTCCGGGCGCTCGCTGCGCTCGATCCGCGGCGCGGGCTGCCGGAGCCGGTCGACGGCACGCCCGACGACGTCGGGCTGAGCACCGACCTGCGCGAGGCCGTCGCGCTCGCCCGGGCCTGGCGCTTCGACGTGCCCCTGGTGCGGCGGGTGCACCGGCCCGACGTGCCGCGGGGCGCGGTCGAGGTCGACGTCGACATGGAGAGCCTCGGCGAGGACGGCGCCTACCTGTGGGGCGTACTGCTCTCCGGGGCCGACGTGGGGCTCGCCCACGGGTACCTGGGGTTCGCCACGTGGGACCCGGTGCCGACCCGGGACGAGGCGCGCTCGTTCGCGGCGTTCTGGGCCTGGCTGTCCGACGTCCGTCGCCGGGCCGACGAGCGCGGGCTGTCGTTCCGGGCCTACTGCTACAACGAGCAGGCCGAGAACCGCTGGCTGCGCGGATCGGTCGAGCGCTTCGCCGGCGAGCCGGGGATCCCCCCGGCCGAGGAGGTGGAGGCGTTCATCGCCTCGGACGCCTGGGTCGACCTGTTCCCGGCCGTGAGCGACTCGTTCCTGTGCCCGCACGGCAAGGGCCTCAAGCGGGTGGCGCCCTCGGCGGGCTTCGGGTGGCGCGACCCGGAGGCCGGCGGCGAGAACTCCATGCGCTGGTACCGCCGGGCGGTCGGGCTCGACGGCGACGAACCGGATCCCGCGATGCGCGACCGGTTGCTCGTCTACAACGAGGACGACGTGCGGGCCACCCACGCCCTGCGGACCTGGATGACCTCGGACGCCGTCCTCGCCGTTCCGCACCTCGACGACCTGCGTCCCGAGGCGGACGCTCGTGGGTCGGCCGCCGCGGGACAGATCGCTAGCGAGGCTGCATGCGCAGCGCCCCGTCGAACCGGATGACCTCGCCGTTGAGGTAGTCGTGCTCGGCGATCATGGCCACGAGCTGCGCGTACTCGTCGGGCCGGCCGAGGCGCTGGGGGAACGGGATGCCCTTCGCGAGCTCGTTGCGGAAGGACTCCTCCACGCCGGCGAGCATCGGGGTGTCGATGATGCCGGGGGCGATCGTCATGACGCGGATGCCGTACTGCGCGAGGTCGCGGGCCGCGGGCACGGTCATGCCGACCACGCCGCCCTTCGACGCGGAGTAGGCGATCTGGCCGACCTGCCCCTCGAAGGCGGCGACCGAAGCGGTGTTGACGATGACGCCGCGCGCCCCGGCCTCGAGTGGCTCGGTCTGCGCGACGGCCGCCGACGCCAGACGCATCACGTTGAACGTGCCGATCAGATTCACGGTCACGACCTGCGAGAACGCCCCGAGGTCCATCGGGCCCTTCTTGGACAGGACGCGGCCCGCGGTCCCGATGCCCGCGCAGTTCACGACCACGCGCAGCGGCAGGCCGGTGTCCACCGCCGCGTCGACGGCCGCCTGGACCTGGTCACCGTCGGTGACGTCGGCGCCGATGTAGTCGACGCGCTCGAGCTTCTCCGCGGTGTCGATCGCCTTCGGCAGGTCGATCGCGACCACGTGCGCGCCGTCGGCGGCGAGCCGGCGGACCGTGGCTCCGCCGAGCCCGGACGCGCCTCCGGTGACGATCGCGGCGACGTCGGTCGTGTCCATGCGCGGTGCGCTCCTCGTGCTCGGGCCGGCCCGCGTGCTCGCGCCGGCGGGTGGCGGGCGCGGTGCGGATGGGGACGATCACCGGGCCCTGCGGCGCGCAGGCTATCCGGTGCCGGACGGCCGTGACAGTCAGGGCTGACCGTTCTGTCGAGGGTCACACCTCGGGGTCCTCCCTCACGGGCGCGACATCCCGAACTGCCAGTCGTCGAGGTAGCGCGTCGCGAAGCCCGCCTCGGAGTACGCGAGGTAGAAGTCCCACATCCGCACGAAGATCTCGTCGAATCCGAGACCCCGGACCTCGGCCTCGCGAGCCAGGAACGTCTCCCGCCAGCGGTGCAGGGTCTCGGCGTAGTCGGGGCCGATGGAACGCCGGTCGTCGATGCGCAGCGTGGTGTGCCGGGCGAGCGTCTGCTCGATCGCCTCGACACTCGGGATGATGCCGCCCGGGAAGATGTACTTGTGGATCCAGGTGTACGAGGACTTCGTCGCCCGGAGCCGGTGGTGCGGCATGGTGATCGACTGCAGGCCGAAGCGCCCGCCGGGCGCCAGGAGCCGGTCGACGGTGCGGAAGTACTCCGGCCAGTAGGCCACGCCGACGGCCTCGATCATCTCGATCGAGATCGCGGCGTCGTACTCGCCGACGGCGTCGCGGTAGTCCCGCACGTCGATGGTGATCCGGTCGGACACCCCGGCCGCCTCCGCGCGGGTCCGGGCGAGCTCGGCCTGCTCGACCGAGAGCGTCAGCGTCGTCACCCGTGCGCCCCGCTGCGCGGCGCGGATGGCCGCCTCGCCCCAGCCGGTGCCGATCTCGAGGACGCGGGAGCCGTCCCGGACGCCGGCCATGTCCAGGACGCCGTCGACCTTGCGGTGCTGGGCCGCGGTGAGCGACTCGGTGTGCTGGCCGTCCTCGCCGATGGGCCCCTCGAACCAGGCCGCGGAGTACATCATCGAGTCGTCGAGGAAGAGCTGGAACAGGTCGTTCGACAGGTCGTAGTGCCGGTGGACGTTCTCCTGCGAGGCCTCGGCGTCGCCCGCGACCTCCTCCCGCGGCTGGCCCCGGTCGTAGAACCCCCGCATCTTGCGCAGCGGGCGCGGCACCAGCTCCTCGATGTTCTCGCTGAAGCACTGCAGGACCCCGACGAGGTCCTCCGAGTGCCAGTCGCCGACCATCCAGCCCTCGCCGAAGCCGATCAGTCCCTGGCGCCCCAGGCGGGTGAAGCAGGCCTCCGGCCGGACCAGCCGGATCGCCGGCGAGGTGGGTCCGCCGCCGCCCTCGACGGTGCCGTCGGGCCAGATCAGGCGCATCGGCATGCGGCGCACCGCCGCGCGCATCAGTCCCTGCGCCACGCGCATCCGCAGCCGGTTCTCCCCCGGGTCCTGCAGGCCCGGCCACACGCCCTCGGCCGGCCGGGGTACCGGCCGGTGGAGGGAGAGGTCGTCGGACAGGGGTGAGGTCGACACAGCAGGTCCTCTCGACGCGGGACGATCGTTTTGCGACGACGTTGGAGTCGACATCACCTTCGTGGCCCGAAGCCGGAGCGTTCGATCTCGGGCGAGGAGATCGTGACCACGTCGGTTCGGAACGGGTGCGGTGCACCGTTGGTCCGTTACCGTGCGCGTCGAGCTACGGACACCGATCCTCACGCGGTCGGTGCGGGTCCGGTCCGCCGGGAGGGTGCCTGAGGTGGACGCCAGCGAGGAGCTGCAGCGCCTGGACGACGACCTCGCGGCCGGTCGCGTCGACGCGACCTCCTACCGACGCCGTCGCGACGAGCTGAGCGCCCGGCGTCGCGAGGAGGAATCGGCGGCGCGCGTGGCTCGTGCGTCGGCCCCGGTCGAGGAGCCGAGCGCGGTCGCGGAGAGTGCGACTGCGGGGGGCGCGTCCGGACCTTCGGCTACCGCGGAGCCGGTGTCTCCGCCGTCAGGCACCTCCGTTCCGGCCTTCCCGGCCGGGGGTTCTCCGGCAACCGGGTCACCGCGACTCGGTTCCGGCGGAACGGTGTCGTCTCCGGAGCCGTCCGGTGCGGCGGGATCCGGGCCGGCAGCACCCGGCGCCACCGGATCGACGACGACGCCGCCGGCGTCTCCGCCGGATACCGGCCCGGCGACCGACTCGATCCCCGTCGTGCCTCCGGAGCCCCCGCGCGGAGCACCCCACGAGCGCCGGACGCCGGACCCCTTCCCGCCGCCCTTCCGCTGGGGCGACCCGCAGCCGACCGCCGCCACGGAGGCCGAGGTGACCCAGGTCGTCGAACGCGATGCGGAGAGCACCCAGGTCGTCCCGGGTCCGCCGTCCGGCGGGTTCCCCCCGCCCGGCCCGGATCCCACGCCCCCGCCCGGCTTCCGCCCGCCGTCGTTCGCGGCGCCGCCGGAGCGGACGCAGATCGTGCCCGGCGGCATCGCCGGACGGCGACCGTCGGCGCCGGTACCGGCCGCGCACACCACGCCGCCGTGGGTCGAGCGGTCACCGGAACGGGTGGAGCGCGACCCGTCGGGGATGCAGGGCGCCGAGGTGTTCCTGGGCCGGCGCCGCGAGCTCGCCTCGGTGATCGGGACGGCGGCGGTGGTGCTCGTCGTGATCCTCGTGCTCGTGCTGTCGTTCACCCTCGGCTGATCCCGGTGGGCCCCCCGGGGCCCGGTCGGCCCACTAGGCTCTCGGATCGTGGCCACCCTGGTGACGTTCCACGCCCATCCGGACGACGAGTGCATCGCCTGCGGCGGCGTCATGCGGGCCGCGGCGGACGCCGGGCACCGCGTCGTCCTCGTCGTCGCCACCGGCGGTGAGCACGGCGAGATCGTCGCCGACGTCCTCGCGCCGGGGCAGACCCTCGCGCAGCGCCGGCACGAGGAGACCCTCGAGTCGGCCCGCATCCTCGGCGTCGCCCGGACGGAGTTCCTCGGCTACGTCGACTCCGGGATGGTCGGCACCGAGACCAACACCGCGCCGGGCGCGTTCGCGGCGGCCGACGTGGAGGAGGCCGCCGGGAAGCTCGCCGTGATCCTGCGCGACGAGGCGGCCGACGTCGTGACCGTCTACGACGACCACGGCGGCTACGGCCACCCGGACCACGTCCAGGTGCACCACGTCGGGATGCGGGCCGCCGAGATCGCGGGCACGCCGCGCGTGTTCCAGTCGACGATGAACCGGGACGAGATGCGCCGGCTGATGGCGGCCGCGGCGCAGGCCGGACTCATGGGCGACGGGGACGGACCGGACGAGGCCGACCTGCACTCGATGGGCACACCCGAGTCGGACCTGACCACCCGTGTCGACGTGACGCCGTGGATCGCCGCGAAGCGGGACGCCATGCGGGCGCACTCCAGCCAGATCGCCGGGGACTCGTTCTTCCTCGCCCTGCCCGACGAGGCCTTCGCCTCCGCGTTCGGCACCGAGTGGTTCCTGCGGCCGGGCGCGCCGGCGGGCGGACCGTTCGAGACCGACCTGTTCTCGGACGAGCCGTCGCGCTCGGAGGGCCGCGTACCGTCGGCCTCATGAGCCTGTTCGGTCGCGACAAGCGCCAGATGGTCGCGCGGGCCGACGCCCTGCCCGGCCGCTCCACGCCCCTTCCGACGTCGGAGCGCCACCTCGTCTCCGGACGCCCCATCAAGCCGCCGTTCCCGGAGGGTCTGCAGACCGCGGTGTTCGGCATGGGCTGTTTCTGGGGCGCCGAGCGGGTCTTCTGGCGGACGCCGGGCGTCTGGTCCACCGCCGTGGGCTACAGCGGCGGCTTCACGCCGAACCCCACCTACGAGGAGACCTGCACCAACCTCACCGGTCACGCCGAGGTGGTCCTCGTGGTGTTCGACCCGACGGTCGTCACCTACGAGCAGCTCCTGAAGATTTTCTGGGAGGAGCACGACCCGACCCAGGAGATGCGGCAGGGCAACGACGTCGGCACCACGTACCGCTCCGCGATCTACTACGCCGGCGACGCCCAGCGGACGGTCGCCGAGGCGTCCCGCGACGCCTACCAGCAGGCGCTGGACGCCGCCGGGCGCGGCCGGATCACCACGGAGATCGCGCCGCTCGGCGAGTTCTACTACGCCGAGGACTACCACCAGCAGTACCTCGAGCGGGTCCCGAACGGTTATTGCGGCCTCGCGGGCACCGGCGTGTCCTGCCCGACCGGTCTCGGGGTCGCCGCCGACGGCTGACCGCGGTGACCTGGCACACTCCGTCGTCGTTCGATCGGGACGATCCGGAGGTGTGACGGTGGCGGTGGGAGAGATCGCGCTCGAGTCGGAGGGCAGGCGGCTCGGGGCCTGGTACCTGCGGGCGGAGGACGAGTCCCTCGCGACCGGCGCGGGCCGGCCGTGCGTCGTCATGGCTCACGGGTTCGGGGCCACGAGGGACTCCGGCCTGCTGCCGTTCGCCGAGGGGTTCACCGCGGCGGGGGCCGACGTGCTCCTGTTCGACTACCGCGGTTTCGCGGACTCCGACGGCGACCTGCGCCGGAACATCGACCACCGGGCGCACCGCCGCGACTACCACGCCGCCGTGGCCCGGGCCCGCCTGATCGAGGGCGTCGACCCGGCCCGCATCGTGCTCTGGGGCTCGTCGTACTCCGGCGGTCACGTCGTGGCGGTGGCCGCCGAGGATCCGCGGATCGCCGGGGTCATCTCCCAGGGCGCGGCCATGGACGGGCTCGGCGCGGTCATGGAGATCCTCCGCTACGCCGGGGCCGGGCAGCTGCTCAAGCTCTCGGGCCACGCGATCGTCGACATGGTCGGCGCCCTGCTCGGCCGCCGTGAGCATCGGGTGGGCATCTTCGGTGCGTCCGGCGCGACCGCCGCGATCACCTCCGCGGACGCCGCCCCCGGGTACGGCGCGATCATCGGGCCGTCGTTCGAGAACGACATGCCGGCGCGGGGCATCCTCACGATCCCGCTGAACCGTCCGGTGACGGCGGCGCCCCGCGTGCGCTGCCCGATGCTGCTGGTGGTCGCGGGCGACGACTCGATCGCCCCGCCCGCCGCCGTCCGGAAGGTGGCCGCGACGGCCGGCGGGCCGGTCGAGACCCTCGAGCTCGACTGCGGGCACTTCGACATCTACGTCGGTGAGCCGTTCGCGACCTCGCTCGAGCGCCAGATCGGCTTCCTGCGCTCGCTGTAGGTCACCTCTCCGGGTGCTCCTGCCGCCGGACCGGTCTCGATCGGGTCACGACGGAAACACGGGGCCGGGCCCGGCGATAGGTCTCATGACAGCGGCCCGCACCTCCTGGGTCGCACCTCTCGGGGGAGACAGTCATGGGCCGCCACCACGTCGCCGACACCGCCGACACCGCTGACGCCGAGGCGCCGCAGGTCGTCGCGCTGCGCTCGACCCCGTTCCCGGCGGTGGTCCCGGGTCCGCGGGTGTCGCCGGAGGCCGTGCCCGCCGCCACCCCCGCCGTCGTCTCGCCGCCGCGGGGGTGGCGGGCCCGGCGCGTCGCCCGCGCCGAGGCCGCCGTCGCCCGGGCGCACGCGATGCAGATCGCGCACGCCGAGCGCCGGGCCCGCCAGGTCGCCCTGGCGTCGCGGGTCCAGGCGCGCTGAGGCGCAGGTACCTAGCCCTCGAGGACGTATCCCCGGCCGCGGATGGTGCGGATGCGCTCCGCCCCGAGCTTGCGGCGTAGGTAGCCGATGTAGACCTCGACGATGTTCGAGGTCGGCGGGCCGCCCCACACGCGCGTGACCAGGTCGTCCTGCGACATGGCCTGCCCGCGCGGGTGGCGGATCAGCGCGTCGACGACCGCGTACTCGGTGCGCGAGAGGCTGACCGGTTTGTTCTCGACGAACACCTGCTCGAGGGCGGTGTCGACCATGACCTCGCCGCGGCGCAGGTAGAGCTGCGCGGTCGGCCGGTCGTCGCCCAGGCGGAGCCGCAGGCGCGCCAGCAGCTCCTCCATGGGGAAGGGCGTGACCAGGTAGTCGTCGTGGGTCGCCCGCAGCGTCGAGACCGTGCGGTCACGGGCCTCCGCCGACGTCAGCGCGATGATCGGCGTCCGCGGGCTCTCGCGGTGCAGGTCCGCGAGGACCTCCACCGGCCGGAGGCCGCTCATCTCGACGTCGAGGACGACGGCGCGAGCGCCGCCCGCCCGTGCCGCGGCCCCGACGCTCCAGCTCTCCCGCAGGAGTTGAGGTTCGAAGCCGTTGGACCGCAACGCACCGACGAGCACGCTCGTTGTGCGGTGGGGAGGGGCTACACACAGCACGCGGCCCCGCTCCGCGTCCGCATAACGATTGGGTTGCATCGCGGACCAGGCTGCCGTGCGCACGACCGGAGTTCAACGGTCCGGCGCCGAACGGTGGCGTGGCGTGTTCGACGGGCGGTTCCCTGAGAGCGGGTACCGGCGTCCGTTGCATCCTCTGGGCCGGTTGGGCTAGACCCCCCACCCTTCGTCGCGCCTCAGCGCGCGGTCAGCGGCATCGCGTTCATGCCGCTCTCAGATCACGGTCCGGTGAACGGTTCCGCTCCTAGCGTTCCGCCTCGCGTTCCCCCCAGGCGTCGTCCGCGCTCCCCCTGGACGGGCATCAGAGCCCGCTCCGCCGGCCGACGTCGCTCGTGCCCCGGACCGCGCTCCCCACGGCCCGGGACCGAAGAGAAGGTCAGGAGGTCGTTCGCCCATGCCCCGACGTGGACGACATCGCACGCGGCTCCCGCTCCGGCTCCTCGCGGCCGTCGCAGCCCTGCTCGTCGGCGGCACCGCCGTCGTGCTGGGCGGCACGGCGCTGGCGAAGGGCTCGGACGGCGGGAACATCATCTCGTCGCTCACCGGCAGCTCCAAGTCCGACGGTGGATCGTCGGACGACAAGAGCGACGGCAACGGTGGAGGTGGCAAGGACTCCGGGTCGTCGGACTCGAAGGACTCGTCGGACTCCAAGGACTCCTCCGGCAAGGACTCCTCCGGCAAGGATTCGTCCGACGGCAAGGACGACTCCTCCGGCGACTCGAAGGACTCGTCCGACAAGAGCGGTCAGGACGACCAGAACAAGGACGACCAGAACAAGGACGACCAGAACAAGGACGGCGAGAGTCAGGACGACAAGAACAAGAGCGATCAGGGCAAGGACGACAGCAAGAACGACGCCAACGGCGACAACAAGAACGACGAGTTCCCCGGCCGGGACAAGATTTCCCCGGCCAGTGGCGACGACTTCGTGGACATCAACGACGTGAGCCCCGACGGGGGCAACCGCGGCAACGGCGGCGTGTTCTCCGCCGGCAGCGCCGCGGTGAACTGCGGCGTGAGTGACCACAACAACTCGGACAACTTCATCGCCGCGCCGGGCAAGCGCAACGGCGCCCAGCACGTCCACGACTACGTGGGCAACACCTCGACCAACGCGAACTCGAGCGACGGTTCGCTCGACGCCGCGGACACCTCGTGCGCCAACGGCGACAAGAGCACCTTCTACTGGCCGGTGCTGCGCGACATCAAGGGCCAGGGCCCGGACGTCGGCCAGGACGGCGGCAGCAAGGACGGCAACGTCGGCAGCATCCTCAAGCCGACCTCGGTCCAGATCAGCTACCGCGGCCACGGCGACGACCAGGTCCAGGCGATGCCCAAGAACCTGAAGATCATCACGGGCAACGCCAAGGCCAAGGTGCAGGACGGCAAGAACGCCAACTCCAAGTACACCTGCACCGGGTTCACCGACCGGGTCACCGACAAGTACCCGATCTGCCCGGCCGGCTCGAAGCTGCAGCGCATCATCGACTTCCCCAGCTGCTGGGACGGGCAGAACCTGGACTCGAAGGACCACATCTCGCACACGGCCTTCCCGGACGAGAAGGGCAACTGCCAGGACGGCTTCGAGCCGATCCCGGCGCTGCACGAGGTGCTGACCTACAACCAGCCGGCGGGGAAGAACTTCTCCATCGACTCGTTCCCGGACAACCAGCACGACCCCACGACCGACCACGGGGACTTCGAGAACGTCGCGACCGAGGCGCAGAACCAGGCCGTTGCGAACTGCATCAACAAGAACCAGAACTGCACCAACGTCACCGGCTGACCGAGAACCGAAAGGAGGCGTGAGATGCAGGCCGACTACCTCGCTCTCGAGGTCGAGGACTACAGTTCCCGTCCCCAGGTCGACTCCCAGGAGCCGACCCGGGAGAAGAACGGAGTGTCGATCCCGGCCCTCATCATGTTGACCGCGTTCTTCGCGGGATTCGTGACGCTGGCCGTGGCTCTCGGTCAGATCGCCGGAGCATGTTGACCTGAGCGGCTGAGGCAGCGCCCGCGTCACACCCCCTCGCGCCCCACCACCGGGAGCCCGAGAGACGGGCTGAGAGGGGACCTGGCCGCGGGACGCGGCGGTGGTCCCGACCGTTCGAACCTGATCCGGGTCATGCCGGCGCAGGGAAACGGAGGCGCAGCATGCCCCTGTCCACGCCCTCGACGTCGCCGACGTCCACGGCCGACCGGGGGAGGAGGGCCGACGAGGTCGCCCCCACCCTCGACGGGCCGGTGCCCCGCTCGCTCGGCCTGCTCGACCAGGGCGCGTTCTGGGCGAACCTCGGGGTCAGCCTGCTCGGCTTCGCCGGGGTCCTGGCCGTCCTGCAGCCCGCCGGTGCGCCGCCCCTGACGATCGGCGCCGCGGTCGTCGCGACCGTCGTCGGCACCGTGATCGGCAGCGCGATGGTGGGGCTGTCCGCGATACCCGGCGCGCGGACCGGTGCGCCCGCGATGGTCGTACTGCGAGGTCTCTTCGGCGGAGTCCTCTCATGGATCCCCTCGGTGCTCAACGTCGTCCAGCTCGTCGGCTGGGGGACCTTCGAGCTCGTCGTCATCGCGCAGGCCGGGGTGGTGGCGCTCGGCGGACCGACCTGGGCGTGGGTGCTCGGCGCCGGGATCGTGACGACGCTGCTCACGCTGCGTCCGCTCGGGATGCTGCGGCTGCTGCGCCGCGTCGTGACGATCCTGGTCGCGATCTCGGTCGCGTACCTCGCGTGGTGGCTGTTCACCCGGCCCGCGGCGGTGGACCTCGGGCAGGCCGGCTCCTGGTCCGGGTTCTGGGCGGGCACCGACGCCGCGATCGCGGTGGCCGTCTCGTGGATCCCGGTCGCGTCGGACTACTCGCGGCACTCCAAGCGGGTGTCGACGGCGTTCACCGCGGCGACCGTCGGGTACGCGATCACCCAGATTCTCTGCTTCGTCGTCGGGCTGGCGGCGCTCTCGCTGGTCGGCGGGAACGGCGACGACGTGTTCACGCCGATGCTCGCCGCGCCGTTCGGGCTGGCCGCGCTGCTGATCCTCACCCTGCGCGAGACCGACCAGTCGTTCGCGAACGTCTACTCGACCGCGGTCTCGGCGCAGAACCTCTGGCCGCGCGCGGACCGGCGCGTGCTGTGCCTGGTGATCGGCGCCCTGGTCACGGTGCTCGCGCTCGGGGTGACGATCAACGACTACTCGAGCTTCCTCGCCGTCATCGGCTCGGTGTTCGTGCCGCTGCTCGGGGTCGGCGTCGGGGACGCGCTGGTGCGACGGCGAGACCGGGATCTGTCCCGGTGGGCCCCGTCCCGGCCGTTGATGGTCGTCGCCTGGCTGATCGGGCTCGTCGCGTACCAGCTGGTCAACCCCGGCGGGGCGCCCGGCTGGTCGGACATGTGGACCGCGGCCCGGGAGGCGATCGGGTTCAGCCCGCCGTCGTGGCTGTCGGCCTCGCTGCTCTCCTTCGTCGTCGCCGGCCTGGTGGGTGCGGCCCTCGCCCGGGTCGAGCGCCGTGCTTCGACACCCGCCGTGGCGGCTACTCCGGGGGGACAGGCCGACGAGGGAGGCACCACCGAACGATGAAGATGCGGACACTGGGCCGGACCGGCATCAAGGTCAGCCCGTACTGCCTGGGCGCCATGATGTTCGGCGCCTGGGGCAACACCGACCACGACGACTCGATCCGGATCATCCACAAGGCGCTCGACTCCGGGATCAACTTCGTCGACACCGCGGACGTCTACGCGCAGGGCGAGTCCGAGGAGATCGTCGGGAAGGCGTTGAAGGGTCGTCGCGACGACGTCGTGCTGGCCACCAAGGTCCACGGCGGCATGGGCGACGACCCGAACCGGGCCGGGAACTCCCGGCGCTGGATCGTCACGGAGGTCGAGAACTCGCTGCGCCGACTGCAGACCGATCACCTGGACCTCTACCAGATCCACCGCCCGGACAACTCGGTCGACGTCGAGGAGACCCTCTCGGCGCTGTCCGACCTGATCCGCAGCGGCAAGGTCCGCGCGGTCGGGTCGTCGACGTTCCCGGCGTCGGAGATCGTCGAGGCGCAGTGGGTCGCCGAGCGCCGGGGTCTCGAGCGCTTCCGGACCGAGCAGCCGCCGTACTCGATCGTCAACCGGGGCATCGAGCGCGAGGTGCTGCCGGTCTGCGAGCGCCACGGGATGGGCACGCTCGTCTGGAGCCCGCTCGCGATGGGACTGCTCACCGGCCGCTACCGCAAGGGCCAGGAGACCGACAGCGCCCGCATGAAGTTCGCGCCGGGACGCCTCACCCACGAGCGCAAGCTCGACGTCGTCGAGGAGCTGCTCCCGCTGGCCGAGAAGGCCGGGGTCTCGCTGACCCACCTGGCGATGGCGTTCGCGGTGGCGCACCCGGGCGTCACGAGCGCGATCGTCGGACCGCGCACCATGGAGCACCTCGACGACCTGCTCGCCGGGGCCGAGGTGACCCTCGACGACGAGATCCTCGACCGCATCGACGAGATCGTCCCGCCGGGCACCGACGTGGACCCGGGCGACGTCTCGTACGCCCCGCCGGCCATCGAGCAGGCGTCGCTGCGTCGCCGTCCCGCCGCGGAGCGCTCCGCCGCCTGACGGCCGGGACCCTCACCCGGTTCCGAGCGAAGGGCACCTTCGGTCAGCTCTATCGATCGACGGTGCCCTTCGCTCAGATGGGCGGGCGCGCGGGGATTCCGGCGAGGGGCGCCCCCGGTCGGCTCCATCGAGCGACGGTGCCCTTCGCTCGAAACGGCCCGAGAACGCGACTTTTCCGGCACTCCACCCTCATCGCCACGCGCGGACACGGTCCTTCGACCGTGGTGTGACCTGGCCCTGGTAGAAAAAGCCCAGTATTCGGCGAGGGGATCGGTCGTGAGCTACCCGCAGCGTTCCTGGGACGACGGCGATGTCGAGGTCGTTTCCAAACGCCTCTGGGCCGGTGGCGTCGCGACCGCGCTCGTCGCGGCGGGCATCGCCTTCGTCGGCGTCCTGATCATCAACAGCATCTTCGAGGTCGGGATCCAGGCCGCGGGCCGCAGCGGCGCCCTGGTCGACAACGCCTCGACCGTCATCCCGATCGCCGCCGGGATCGCCGCCCTGGCGAGCACCGCGCTGCTCCACCTGCTGCTGATGACCACCCCGCGCCCCGCGTCGTTCTTCTCGGCGATCGCGGTGCTCGTCATCGTCGTGCTGATCCTGCAGGTCTTCCTGGCGGACGGCTCGATCTCGGCGCACATCGCGACCGGAATCCTCTACGCCGCGATCGGCATCGCGATCGTGTCGATGCTCTCCGGGGTCTCGGCGACCTCGGTGCGGCCGGCGACCCACGGCGGCTGGGGCGGCCGGGAGTACGACGGCCGGTACGACGCCGGCTACGGCACGCACGACCCGCAGCCGCAGTACCCGCCGCAGAACTACTACGGCGATCAGCGCACGCAGCGTTACGACCCCCGCGGTCAGCGTGACCAGTGGCGGTGAACCGCCCGACGTGGTGACCACGTCGTGTGATCACCACCCGACTCCGGGGCGCCGATTCAAGAGATCGTGATGCTTTTCGCTGTCGGGCCCCGGTTCCTTGACCGGTCACGACCGCCTTGGTGACGATCAGCCGTCCTGATCCTGCGGACCCGTCGATGACGCCTGTCCGCGTGCCGGCCCACCGTAAGATGGGTCCGAAGGGGTGGTCGCCATGACGCAGACGGTCAACGGACACGGAACCGTCACGACGTCCGGATCGGGACCGCGCGGCGGCGACGACCGGCTGGGCAGCGGGGTCTACGACGGTCCCCGCGCGCTGGCCGAGGCCCGCCGCGCCCTGCGGGTGGCGCTGCCGGAGCCGAGCAGCAAGTACACCCAGGACGACGAGTGGTGCGTCGTCCAGCAGCCCGACGGCGCGTGGAGCGAGTTCCGGTTCCACGACTACGACCGCATCTTCGACGTCCCCGGGCTCTACGAGAAGATCTTCTACGACGTCCTCGGCTGCGACTCGCCGCGCTTCATGGTCGGGCTGCTGGCCGACGCGCTGGCCGACGCCCGCATCGAGGCCGCCGACGTGCGGGTCCTCGATCTCGGCGCCGGCAACGGGATCATGGCCGAGGAGCTCGCCGCCGTCGGGGTGGCGCACAACGTCGGGGTCGACATCCTCCCCGAGGCGAGGACGGCCGCGGAGCGTGACCGCCCCGGGCTGTACACCGACTACCTGGTCACCGACCTCACCGCGCTCGACGCCGAGGGGTCGCGGCGCCTGGCCGGCCACGAGCTCAACGCCCTGACCGTCGTCGCCGCGCTCGGCTTCGGCGACATCCCGCCGGAGGCGTTCCGGACGGCGTACGACCACGTCGCCGAGGGCGGCTGGGTCGTGCTGACGATCAAGGACGCCTTCCTCGCCGCGGACGACACCTCGGGCTTCGCCCGCATGATCGCCGACGGCATGGCGTCCGGGACCCTCGAGGTGGTGCGTCGCGAGCGCTTCCGCCACCGCCTGGCCACCGACGCGACCCCGCTGGTCTACGAGGGGATCGTCGCCCGCAAGCGCGGCCCGCTCGCCTGACGGCGGGTCGCGGCTCTTGGGCGCCCCCGGCGTCGACGGCGTGGGATCCGGCCCGCGCCCCGTCCCTTCGGTTGTTTCCTCATCCGGGTGACCGGGCACACACTTGACCGGACGACGGGTCCCGGAGGCACTCCCCGGCCCGGGGCGCGGGACCTGCCGACAGGAGCGCACGCATGGCCGTCAGCACCGATCACGCGAACCGTCACGAGCCGCGGCTGCCCGCGGCGCGGACCCCGGACGTGGCCCGCGCCGTCGAGACGTTCGTGCCGGACGCGGTACTCGCCCGCACCGACCCGGCCCTGTTCGGCCGGACCGCACTGCAGCTGGCCCAGGGCTGGGCCACGCATCCCGGCGAGGTGGGTCGCGCGGCGTCGACGCTCGCGGCCGTGTCCGCCCGGATCGGTGCGGCGACGGCGGGCCGGGCGCTGCGCGGGCTGGCCGGCGGGGACATCACCGGCGGTGACGACGCGGCCCCGATGCCGATCACCAAGGACGGCCGGTTCAAGGACACGACCTGGACCGAGAACCCGGGCTACTGGGCGCTGCGCCAGGAGTACCTGGCACTCGTGTCCTTCTTCGAGGACCTCGTCGGCGCCGCCGGCCTCGACCCGGACTCCGACGAGCGCGCCCGGATGCTCATGGGCCTCGTCGGGAGCGTGGTGTCGCCCACCAACGTCCTGCCGGGCAATCCCGCCGCCCTCAAGCGGGCGTTCGAGACCGGCGGCGCCAGCGTCGTCGGGGGGCTGCGGAACCTGCTCGACGACCTGGCGACCAACAACGGCAAGCCCCGCCAGGTCGACGCGAGCAAGCTGCGGGTGGGCCAGGAGCTCGCGGCCACCCCGGGCAAGGTCGTCTACCGCAACCGGCTCATGGAGCTGGTGCAGTTCGACGCGCAGACCGACGAGGTCCACGAGATCCCGCTGCTGTGCAGCCCGCCGTGGATCAACAAGTACTACGTCATGGACCTCGCGCCCGAGCGCAGCCTCGTCGAGTGGGCGGTGCAGCACGGCCACACCGTGTTCATGATCAGCTACCGCGACCCGGACTCGTCGATGGCGTCGACGACGTTCGAGGACTACCTGGAGCTCGGTCCGGCCGCCGCCCTCGACGTCGTCACCGGGATCACCGGGTCCGACAAGGTCAACGTCATGGGCCTCTGCCTCGGCGGGCTGATGGCCGCCCTGCTGACCACGCGCTGCGCGGTGCGCGGCGACGACCGGATCAACAGCCTGACCCTGCTCAACACCATGCTCGACTACTCCGAGGTCGGACCGGTCTCGTCGTTCGTCAGCCCGGAGATCGTCGAGCGGCTCGAGCAGTCGATGAAGCAGACCGGCTACCTGCCGGCGGAGTCGATGGCCACGACGTTCGACCTGCTACGTGCCAACGACCTGATCTTCAACTACATCGGCCCGAACTGGCTGGAGGGCAAGGCGCCGCCCGCGTTCGACATCCTCGCCTGGAACTCGGACTCGACGCGCATGCCGGCGGCGATGCACGCGTCCTACCTGCGGCACTTCTACCTCGACAACGAGCTCTCCCGCGGCGTGCTGGAGCTCGACGGGGACCTGCTCTCGCTGAAGTCCGCCCAGGCCGACACGTTCATCGTGGCCGCCGAGAACGACCACATCGCGCCGTGGCGGACCTCGTTCACCTCCACCGAGCTGCTGGGCGGAGACGTGACGTTCGTGCTCTCGACGGCGGGTCACATCGCCGGGGTGGTGAACCCGCCGAGCCCGAAGGCCAAGCACTGGGTGGGCACCGTCGGCGCGAGCGGGCCGGACGCACCCGGTCCGGACGCCTGGCGCTCCCGCTCCACCGAGGTCAAGGGCTCCTGGTGGGACACCTGGGCCGAGTGGATCGGCGAGCGTGCCGGCGGAATGCGCACGCCGCCGGTGACCGGCAGCGACGAGCACCCCGTCCTCGGCGACGCCCCGGGGGACTACGTCCGCGGGACGGCCTGAGGAGCCGGGGGAGCCGCTGTCACGGTGTGTCGCCGCCATGACGTTCGCGCGGCCGGGGTGTGACACATCTTGACCGGACCCGACCGGAACGCGCACGGTGTTGCGCAGAGCGCGATGACGCTGCCTCTGTCGCAACACTCGTCGCGGTCGTCGTTGCCCGCCGCCACGCGATCGGTGACGCCCATGGAGCCCCTTCCCGCCCGCCCCGTGCGCTGCGCGTCCACGGCCCTGCGCCGCCTGGTGGACGACGCCGTCGGGTCGGTCTACGACGCGCCGTTCCTGCGTCTCGACCTGCTGCTCGCGGGTCGTCGGGCGCGCTGCGGCTGCGACGACTGCACGGCGCAGGTGCGCCGGACCGTGACGGAGATCGTCGCCTCGCTGCCGGCGCCCTGACCCTCCGCCGGGTGGGCGCGGACGCTCCTGCTCGGTATCCTGAGCGGGCGATCGGCCGGTCGAGCACGCCCGGCCGACCCGACCGCGCCCCGCACCTCACCGTCGGGGCGCCCCAGGAGGAGCCGATGACGTCAGCCTCGAACGGCCACCGGAACACCGTCACCGACCAGGTGACCGACGTGATGTCCCGGGGGCAGCAGGCGATGACCGACGCCGCCACCGGGATGGCCCAGCTGTGGGGCGCCGCGCTCCACGGGGCCGACGACGCCGCACGCCGCACGTCGGGGTCGATCCCGGCCTATCCGTCGGCGGGCGAGATGGTCGACCGCGCGGTCGACACCGGCATCGCGGTCCTCGAGATGCAGCGCTCGGTCGCCCACCAGGTGCTCGACGCGCTGCGGCTGCGCTGAGCGAGCACGCCGGGCCGGAGGCCGAGGACACGGCGCCGCCCCGGGGGATGAACGGCGTCTGGGATGCCCAGCGCCGCGCCCTCGGGTCGTTCATCCGTGACCAGCGACGCCTCGCCCGGCTCTCGCTGCGGCAGCTCTCGGCGCTGTCGCACATCTCCAACCCGTACCTCAGCCAGGTCGAGCGCGGGCTGCACGTGCCCTCGGTGCGTGTGCTCTCGGCGATCGCCGACGCGCTCGACCTCTCGGCCGAGACCCTCCTCGAGCAGGCGGGCCTCGTCCGGGAGCAGGCCGGCCCGCGACCCGGGCCGGGATCGCGCGGGGAGACCGGCGACGACCGTGCGGTGGAACGCGCCGTCCGGGCCGACCGCCGGCTCTCCCAGGCGCAGAAGGAGGCCCTGATCGCCGTGTACCGGAGCTACGTGGAGTCCGCGTCCCCACCCGAGCACGCCCCCGACCTGGGGACCCGCCGGTGACCGCCACCGCTCCCCGTCCGGCGACCGACTCCCCGGAGGAGGGGATCGAGCGCACCCTCACCGTCGCCGGGCGACGCATCCGGGTGGCGATCCGTCCCGGTACCGACCCGGCGGTGCGGCCGCTGGTGCTGGTCAACGGGATCGGGGCGAGCCTCGAGCTCTTCGAACCCCTCGTCGACGCGCTCGACCCGCGCCGCGAGGTGGTGCGCTTCGACGTCCCCGGGATCGGCGGCTCCCAGGGGTCGGCGGTGCCGCTGCCGATGGCGGCGCTGTCCGCCCTGCTCGCCGACCTGCTCGACCAGCTCGACGACCTCACCGGCGTCGGCCATCGCGTCGTCGACCTCCTCGGGCTGTCCTGGGGCGGCGGGATCGCGCAGCAGTTCGCGCTGCAGTACCCGCGCCGCACCGGCCGGCTGGTCCTCGCGAGCACCGGGACCGGCGTGATGATGGTCCCGGCCCGCATCGGGGTGCTCGCCCGGATGCTGACCCCGCGGCGCTACAACGACCCGACCTACCGGCGCCGGGCCGGGCGCGAGATCTACGTCGGGGAGGACCCGGACACCGTCGACGCGCTGTTCGCCCGCGTCCGGCCGGTGCGCGCGACGGCCTACCTGCACCAGCTGTTCGCCCTCACGACGTGGACCAGCCTGCCGGTGCTGCCGTTGATCACGGCCCCGACGCTGGTGCTCGCCGGCCGTCGCGACCCGGTCATCCCGGTGGTGAACGCCCACGTCATGGCCGGCCTGCTGCGACACGCCACGGTGCACCTCCACGACGGCGGGCACCTCGGACTGCTGACCAGGCCCGACGCGCTCGGGCGGGTCGTCGAGGACTTCCTGGATCCGATTCCGCGCCGCGCGCCCTAGAGTGGGTCGGCGTGAGTGCGAAGACGGTCACCGGCGTGGACGGCCGCGAGTGGCTGGTGAGCATGAAGATCATGTGGAGCGACCGCTCCGAGGGCTTCGAGCACGAGAAGGAGGGCGGCCGTCGGGCCGTCATCGGCATCATTGTGGTGCTGGGGCTGCTCTGGTTCGCCCTCATCGCGTGGAAGTTCCAGGTCGCGGCCGTGAGCGTGCCCTGGTGGGTGGTGGCGATCCTGCTCGCCGTCGCGGGGTTCTTCCCGGTCCGCTGGGCGCTGCGCCGCCCCCGCCGGCTCATGGTGGAGGGCGGGCGCTGGCCCGAGGACGACCAGGGCTTCGGTGAGGCCTGGAGCGGTTACATCCGCGGGCGCGCCGACGCCCGGGCCGAGTTCCGGCAGGCCGTCCGCACGCTGCAGAAGCGGGGCACCCCGGCGCGGGCGAACAGCCCGCTGCAACCGCAGTAGTCACAGGAGGAGCCGTGCCGGAGCTGCCCGAGGTGGAGGCGCTCGCCGAGCACCTGCGCACGCACGCGCTCGCCCGTCCGGTGGCGCGGGTCGATCTCGCGAGCATGACCGCGCTCAAGACCTTCGACCCGCCGCTGTCCGCGCTGACCGGACGGCTGGTCACCGGGGCGGGGCGGTTCGGGAAGTTCCTGGACGTGCAGCTCGACGGTCTCCACGTCGTCGTGCACCTCTCCCGCGCGGGCTGGCTGCGCTGGCATGAGCAGGCCTCGACGACCCCGCCGAAGCCGGGCAAGGGCCCGCTGGAGATGCGGGTGCACCTGGACGCGGTCGGCGGCCCCGGGTTCGACCTCACCGAGGCGGGCACGCAGAAACGCCTCGCGGTGTACGTGGTCACGGACCCGGCCACCGTCCCGGGCATCGCCTCGCTCGGCCCGGACGCCCTGACCCTCTCCCGCGAGGCGCTCGCGGGGCTGCTGCGCGGCGCGTCGTCGCGGCTCAAGACGCTCCTCACCGACCAGCGGGTGCTCGCCGGCATCGGCAACGCCTACTCCGACGAAATCCTCCACGTCGCCCGGCTCTCGCCGTTCGCGATGTCGAACAAGCTCGACGACGAGGCGATCGACCGGCTGCACGCCGCGATGATCTCGGTGCTCACCGACGCCGTCGACCGCGCCGTCGGACAGGACGCCGCCCTGCTCAAGGGCGAGAAGCGTTCCGGGATGCGGGTGCACGCCCGCACGGGGCTGCCGTGCCCGGTGTGCGGCGACGTGGTCCGGGAGGTCTCCTACGCCGAGCGGTCCTTCCAGTACTGCGCCACCTGCCAGACCGGGGGGAAGCCGCTCGCCGACCGTCGGCTGTCGCGGCTCGTGAAGTGACGACGCCGGTGCGGGCCGTGATGTATACCGCCGGACGGAGGAGACGGGGCCTACCTCCCCGTGTGCCGCGTTGCTCTGGGGCGGCACGCTGGCGGACGATGTCCTGATGCCCGGCTGGTTGACCGACCCGACGCTCTACGTCGCGCTCGTCGTGGTCGTCGTCCTCGCCGCGGCGGGCCTGTTGATCTACCGGCGGTTGCGGCGCAGGCACGCGTTCGCCTCACCGCTGGAGCGGGCCACCTTCTCGACACTGCACACGGTCTCGCTGGCCGCGCCGGCGCTGCGCGAAGGGCTCTCGGAGTCCTCGGCGCAGTTCGCGGTGCCCTACCTGCGCACCCTGCTCGACACCGAGGCCCTGTCGATGACGGCGGCCGACTGCGTGCCGCTGGCCTGGGACGGCAACGCCGAGCACCACAACCTCGACGTGCGCTTCTACGCCGAGAAGGTCATGAAGACCGGCCGCCAGCAGATGGCCAGCCGCAAGGACATCGAGTGCGGGTCGGACCGCTGCGGCGTCAAGGGCATCGTCGTGGTGCCTCTCGAGGTGGACGGCAACGTCGTCGGGACCCTCGCGGCGGTCAGCGCCGAGACCCCCGGACCGGTCCTGCTGCGGGCCTCCGCCGAGGTCGCCCGCTACATCTCCAGCCAGCTCGAGCTCGCCGACCTCGACGACTCCCGCGACCGGCTCAACCGCGCGGAGGTCCGGGCGCTGCGGGCCCAGATCTCGCCGCACTTCATCTACAACGCGCTCAACACCGTCGCCTCCTTCATCCGCACCGACCCGGAACGCGCCCGCGAGCTGCTCATGGAGTTCGCGGACTTCACCCGCTACTCCTTCCGGCAGGCCGGCGAGTACACGACGCTCGCCGAGGAGCTCAAGAACATCGACCGCTACCTCATGCTCGAGCGCGCGCGGTTCGGCAACCGGCTCGCGGTGAAGGTGCAGGTCGCCCCCGAGGTGCTCTCGGTGGTGCTGCCCTTCCTCGCGCTGCAGCCGCTGGTGGAGAACGCGGTGCGCCACGGGCTCGCGGGCAAGGTCGAGGGCGGCACCGTCACCCTCACCGCGGAGGACTCGGCGAGCGAGTGCCTGATCACCGTCGAGGACAACGGCGTCGGCATGGACCCGCAGGCGCTGCGCGAGGACAACCGCGACGCGCACCTGTCCGGGGCCCACGTCGGGCTCGGCAACGTCGACGACCGGATGCGCTCGGCGTTCGGGCCGGACTACGGCCTCGTCGTCGAGACCGAGCGGGGCGCGGGCACGAAGATCAGCCTGCGGGTGCCGAAGTTCCGGGCCGGGGTGCGGGTCTGACACGCGGGTGTCTCACTCCCGTCCCCGGCGCGTCGTCCGGAGCCGATAGCCTCGTGGTGTGGACCTGAAGCTGCCCTCGGCCCTCAAGCTCCCGCCCGCCGTCTCGTCGGTGCTGCCCGGCGTGCTCGCGTCGAAGGTCGGCGGCGGCACGGTGAGCGTGGTGCGCCTCAACGGCATCATCGCGTCGGCCTCCGGCCCGGTGCCCCGCTCCGTGATCAATCTGCAGGCCGTGGAGTCGGCGCTGGTGCGGGCCTTCGAGGCCGAGAACGCGGTCGCGGTCGCCCTGGTGATCAACTCGCCCGGGGGCTCGCCGACCCAGTCGCAGCTCGTCGCCGACCGCATCCGCGGCCTCGCCGCGGAGCACGAGCTCCCGGTGCTGGCGTTCTGCGAGGACGTCGCGGCCTCCGGCGGCTACTGGCTCGCCTGTGCGGCCGACGAGATCTTCGCGTGCCCGACGTCGCTGGTCGGCTCGATCGGCGTCGTGTCCGGCGGGTTCGGGCTCACCGGCCTGATCGAGCGCTTCGGCATCGAGCGCCGCCTGCACACCGCCGGGGCCAACAAGGCCCGGCTCGACCCGTTCCAGCCCGAGAAGCCCGAGGACGTCGAGTGGCTGCTCGGCATGCAGGGCGAGCTGCACGAGCTGTTCATCGAGTGGGTGCGCTCCCGGCGCGAGGGTCTCGACGAGTCGGCGGACCTCTTCACCGGCGAGGTCTGGACCGGGCGGCGCGCGCTGGAGCTCGGGCTGATCGACGGGATCGGCAGCCCGCACGAGATCCTCTCGCAGCGCTACCCCGACGCCGAGCCGGTCGGCGTCGAGCCCCGCAAGCCGCTGCTCGCCCGGCTGGGCGTCGGTGTCCTCGGCGGGGTGCCGGGGCTGGGCGCGTCGTCGCTCGACCCTGCGGCCGCGGTCGTCGGCGCGCTCGAGTTCCTGGAGCAGCGCGCGCACTGGAGCCGGTTCGGTCTCTGATTGCCCGCTGATCCGCCACTGATCCGCCACTGATTCCGTACGAACGGCACGTTGGTCACCTTCATGGGTGACGAAAGTGCCGTTCGTGGTTTCGGGGGGAGGACGGGGCGGGCGGCGCGGGCGGCGCGGGCCCGGTGACCTCCTGCTCCGCTCCGTCACGATCAGTGGTGCTCTCCCGGCCGCGGCCACCTACTCTCGACGGTCGCGGAGAGGGGGCGTGAGTGGCGGCGGTCGGGTGGGACGGGCGCGACGTGTCCGGGCTGTCCCACGAGCAGATCCACCGCTGGACCCGTGACGGCGCGAGCCCCGAGGCCCTGGCTGCCGCTCGGGATCGCCACGTCGCCCGGGCCGACGAGCTCCGCACCACCGCCGACCGCCTCCGCAGCGCGCAGCGCGGAGTGGCCGAGGGCTGGATCGGGCGCGACGCCGACGCGGCGGGACAGCGCACCGGGGCCCTCGCCTCGCGGATGGAACAGCTCGCGGAGACGGTGTCCGGTCAAGCCCGCGGCGTGGACGGGATGCGGGCGGCGCTGCTGCGGGTGCAGGCCGCGGTCGGGCCGCCCCGGCCCCCGGCGCTGCCCGGTCTCGGAGCGCCGCCGGTGCTGGGCGAGCTGCGCGCGCTGGTCACCGGTGCCCCGGCCGACGGATTCGGCGGGTTCCGCGCCGCGGCCGCGGACCAGGCGGCGGCCCGCGAGGCCTACCGGACCTACCTGACCGAGACGGCGGCCGCCGCCCGCGGGGTCACGACGGCGGGTGCGGGCCCGCCGCCGCCGACCGCCGCGCCGGCCGCTCCGGGCACCGCGCCGGTCCCGTCGGCCGCGCCGGGCCGGTCGATCGCGCCGGGCCCGTCGGCCGGGACGGGGCCGACCGCCTCGGCCTCCTCGCCGGCGGGCGGCGAACCAGCAGCGGCCCGCGGCGTCGTCCCAGCCCCCGGCGTCCGGGGCGCCCCGACCGGGGTGCTGCAGCGGGCCGCGGCGGCGACGCCGGGTCCGACGCCGCCCGGTGACCTACCGGTCGGCCCGCGCGCGGTGGCTCCGGTTCCCGGGAGCACCGCGGTCGGCAGTGCGGGGACGGTCGTCGAGCACGGCCCCGCGGTCGTGTCCTCCACGCCGACGCCCTCGTCCGCGCCGGGAGCGTCGGTGTCGGGACCGTCCGCGCCGGCGGCCTCGGGCGCACCGCCGGCCGCCGCCGGACCCGTCGACCCCGGCCGGGCCCCGGTGGCCCCGGGCTCGCTCGACGGCGGCACAGCGCGCCCGGTCCCGTTCCCCGCCGCGGGGGTGGGCCGGTGGGACCGGCAGCAGCGGCGTCGCGGCGAGCGTGCCGGCGAACCGTCCGGTGCCGGAGCGGACGGTGCGCGGGGGACATCGCCCGCCGGAGGCCCGGGTCCCCCGGCCGACCCACCCGGCCACGCCCCGAGCACCGCCCCGCCGGGCGACAACGCACCCGGCACCACCCCGATGAGTGCCGACGCCACCGGAGCACCCGACGGCCACGGTGGTCACGCCGACCCCGCCGGCCACCCCGCCGTCGGCCCCCTCGACGCGGCCCCTCTCGGTCTGGCGCCCACCGGCGGGTCCGGCGAGCACCGGCTGCCGCCACGGCGGACCGAGTACCTCGTCGATCCCGACCCGGCCGGCTGGGGCGCCGACGCCGGCCGTCGGGTCGCCCCGCCCGTGCTGGGCGAGGACGAGCACGACGACGAGGCCGCACCGTGAGCACACCCTTCCCCGTCCTCACGCTGCGGCGCCTCGAGCTCACGTGGGTGCTCGAGCAGTGCGGCGCCAGCGCCTGGCCCTACCCGCTCGCGGCGGCCGTCTGGCCCGCGGACAGGGAGGACGAGACCGTGCTGGCCCGGGCCCGCGCCGAGGACGCCCTGCGGGCCCGCGGCCTGCTGGAACCCGGCCCGGCGGCGGTGCTGCTCGCGGTCGGGGCCGCCGTCCGGGACCGGACCAGGCAGGTCGACCTGGTGCGGCGCAGCGCGACGACGCCGTGCGCCGCGGTGGCGCTCGGCAGCGCCACCGACGCCGCCCTGCTCTGGTCCGCCGATCACGCGGACGCGGACGTCGCGGTCCGACGGCTCGATCCCGAGGGCCTCGTCGCCGGGCTGCTCGCGCTCGTCCCGCCGCTGGCGCCGGCCGTCGGGCCCGCGCTGGAGGTCCCGGCGATCCCGGGCGTGCCGGCCGGTCCGGGCACGGTGCGCGGTGAGCGGGAACGGCGCGCCGTCGAGGACGTGCTCACGGCGGCGGAGGCGTGGACGCAGATCGGAGCGGTTCCTGCTCCGAACGGGCTAACTTCTGTCCGGGAACGTGTCGATGCCACGATCAAATGGCTGGACGGGCCCCGCGGACGGTACCGACTGCGGCACGATCCGGGGCACACGCACGACGCGGGCCCCGGGCGGACTTCGCGAGGGAGGGCACGGCTCGTGGGGGAGGATGCGACCTCGCCCGCGGTGCGCGCCGAGCTCGAGGCCGCGCTCGGCCCACTGGACCGCGGAAGGAGCACCGTATGAGCGGACCGGGACCCTCGGGGCCCGGGCCCGGTACGCCTTCCGGCGAGGACGGGTCCGCGGCGCTGCACCCGGCCGACGCGCGGCGGTTCGCGGGCCGGGTGGACGACCTCGAGCGCACGGTGGCCGAGGCCCGGGAGGCGTTGCGCCGCCTCGCGGAGGACCCGTTGGCCACCGGGACCGGGCAGGACAACGCGGACATGGCCGCCTGGTACCGCGAGCTGCTGGTCACCGACACGGTGCCCGCCGCGGACGACCTGTCGCGCCAGCTGGACGCGGTTCGCCGCGCCGTCGTCGAGGGCACCGCGGCGTGGGAGGAGTCGGAGCGTTCGATCTCCGATTCGCTCGGCCCCGGCACCGACGCCCCCTGAAACGTCCGTCGATCGGGTGGCGATGTACGTCAGGTCCGGTACGGCGGCGCCGTGACCGGCACCGGTGGGATCGCCCGACCGGCTGGGTCCCTATCGTGGACGCGGGACCGACCCTTGGGCAGGATGGCGAAGCAGTGACTACCAACGACAACGACGGCCTGGTCGTCCTCGCGGTCGACGACGAGGAACCTGCGCTCATGGAGCTCGCCTACCTCCTGGAGCAGGACCAGCGCGTCTCAACGGTGCTGAAGGCGAACGACTCCATTTCCGCCCTGCGCATCCTCACCGGAGGCGACCAGGTCAACATCGGCGGCTTCGGCACCCCGCCGTCGGGCATCTCCGCGCCCGCCAAGCAGTCCGACGTGGACGTCCTGTTCCTGGACATCCGCATGCCCGGGCTCGACGGCCTGGAGCTCGCGCAGGTGCTCTCGCGCTACGTGATCCCGCCGTCGGTGGTCTTCGTGACCGCGCACGACGACCGCGCGGTCGAGGCGTTCGACGTCGGCGCGGTCGACTACCTGCTCAAGCCGCTGCGCCCGGAGCGGCTCTACGCCTCGCTGACGCGCATCCTCGCCTCGCGCGGCACCACGGTCCCCGTGGAGCCCGCCATCGAGGAGGAGGGCGACGACGAGGTGATCCCCGTCGAGCTCGCCGGGACCACCAAGCTCGTGCAGCGGTCGACGGTGCGCTGGGTCGAGGCGCAGGGCGACTACGCGCGCCTGCACACCACCGAGGGCAGCCACCTCGTGCGCATCCCGCTCTCGGTCCTGGAGGAGCGCTGGTCGGACGCCGGCTTCGTGCGGATCCACCGCTCGTACCTCGTCGCGCTTCCCCTGATCACCGAGCTGCGTCTTGCCGGGTCGGGCTACGTCGTCCGGCTGGGCAACGGCGGCGGGACGGGCGAGGTCGCGGAGCTGCCGGTGAGCCGCCGGCACACCCGTGAGCTGAAGGACCGTCTCGTCCGGTCGACGAAACAGGCCTGGGGCCGACGGTGACGACGACCGACGGGCGGACCCGGTCCGGGGGCGGTTCCCCCGGCTCGGGAGACCCGTCGGCCCACGACGGCGCGGGCGAGGCTGCCGGCGCCCCGGCGGCACGCTCCGCCGAGCCCGACGGCGGACCGGCGGTGGCGCGGGTGCGCGCGCGCCGGGAGCGTCCCTCGCCCGGGCCCACGGGCGCGACCGGGCCCGCCGGACGGCACGCCCGCAGCGACGAGTCCGTCGGTACCGGGCACACGCCGCCGCCGGGGTACCGGCCTCGGCACGCCGCGCCGGACGCCGAGACCGAGCAGATCGCGGCCTCGCCCGAGCAGGGCCCGCCGGCCGCGTCCGCTCCGCCTGCCGCCTCCGCTCCGGACGCGGTCACCGACGAGCCCGCCCCGGTCCCCCGGGTCCCCGGCCCGCCGACGCCAGCGGCACCGGATCCGAGCGCGATCGACCCCACACCGGTCCGCGGCCTCCCGCTCGCCTCGACGTTCCCGGCCTCCGCGGTCACCGCGTCCGAGGACGTGCCGATGCCCGAGGGGAAGAAGCCGATCTTCGGCTGGTCCCCGGGCGAGGAGGACGAGCTCGACGCGGACGGGCGGCCCTTCGAGCGCGTGCGCATCGTGCTGTCCGAGCGGCGCTCGCCGACGCGCGCGGTCGGCACCGTCGCCGAGATCGAGGCGCAGACCGCGACCGGTGAGCTGCTGCTGTCCAATCTCATGCGCTCCCAGCTGACGCTCGCGCTGCGTCTCGCCGCCGTGGCGGTGCTCGTCCTGGGTGTGCTGCCCATCGTCTTCCTGACGATGCCCTCGGTGGCCGACGCGGCCCCCGTCCTCGGCATCGGTCTCCCCTGGCTGCTGCTCGGGGTCCTCTCCTTCCCGTTCCTGCTCGTGCTGGGGTGGCTCTACACCCGCCACGCCGAGCGGAACGAGCTCGACTTCGCCGACGACGTCGAGGACTGAGCGGTGTCCACCGCCGCTGCTGTGGTCGCGCTCGTCCTGGCGGGCCTGACGGCCGTCGCGGTGATCGTCATCGGTTCGCTGGGCGTCCGCGTCACTCGTTCCACGGATGACTTCCTCGCCGCCTCGCGGACCGTGCGCAGCCGCGCGAACGCGGCGGCGATCGCCGGCCAGTCGCTGTCGGTGGCCTCGTTCCTGGGGATCGCCGGGATCGTCCTGAGCCAGGGCGTCGACGGTCTCTGGTACCCGGTCGGCTTCGTCGCCGGGTTCCTCGTGCTGCTGCTCTTCGTCGCCGCCCCGCTGCGGCGCTCGGGCGCCTACACGGTCCCCGACTTCGCCGAGACCCGGCTCGACTCCGCCGCGCTGCGCACGATGACCACGGTGGTGGTCTGCGTCATCGGCTGGCTGTACCTGGTGCCCCAGCTGCAGGCCTCCGGCCTCCTGCTCATGGTGCTCACCGGCGCCCCGGGCTGGGTGGGCGTGCTGACCGTCGGCGTCGTCGTCACCGCCGCGGTGACCTTCGGCGGCATGCGCTCGATGACCTTCGTGCAGGCCTTCGGGTTCTGGGTCAAGGCGGTCGCGCTGACCGTCCCGGCCGTCGTCCTCGTCGCCTGGTTCCTCGGGACCGGGCTCGCCACCGGGCCCGCTGCCCCGGCCACTTTCGACCGGCCGACCAGCATCGCCGTCCACGACCCGGTCACCCTCCAGGTCGCCGACCCGGTCACGGTCCGGATCAGCGGCGACGGCCCCACCCGCACGGTCACCTGGGAGCCCGGCCCGCGCCCCGTCGCGGGCGGGAGCTCGCTGGCGTTCCCGGCCGGGGCCCGCGTCCCGGTGGTGGAGGGCGCGGTGGCCGACCAGGGGGCCTGGGACCGCCCGTTCGGCAGCGGGGAGCGCGACCCGTTGTGGGTCTACTCGCTGCTGCTCGCGACCTGTCTCGGCGTCGCGGGCCTGCCGCACGTGCTCGTCCGGTACTACACCAACCCCGACGGCCGGGCCGCGCGCCGCACGACCGTGCTGGTCCTCGCGCTCCTCGGCGGGTTCAGCATCGTGCCGATCGTGCTGGGAGCGCTGTCGCGGTTGTCCGCACCCCAGCTCCTGGTGGGCGGCGAGGGCGACGCGGCGGTCCTGACGCTGCCCTCGATCGCCCTGGGCGGCTGGCCGGGCGTGGTGCTCGGCGGCCTGGTCGCCGCCGGGATCGCGACAACGCTGCTCGCGGTCTCGGCCGGGCTGTTGCTGTCGGTGGCGGGGGTGCTCTCGAGCGACGTCCTGCCCGGGCGACTCGGGGACTTCCGGATCGCCGCGCACGTCGCCGGGGCGGTCCCGATCGTGCTCGCCCTGGTCATGGTCCGGCTGGACTTCGCCCAGACCATCTCGCTCGCGCTCGCCGTCGCGGCGTCCACGTTCGCCCCGCTGCTGCTGCTCGGGATCTGGTGGCGCGGCCTGACCGACCGCGGCGCGCTGGCCGGGATCGTCGTCGGCGGGGTGATCTCGCTCGGCGCGGCGCTCGCCACCCTCTTCGGCGCCCAGCTGCCCGGGACGCTCGGGATCCTGCTCGATCAGCCGGCCGCGGTGTCGGTCCCGCTCGCCGTCCTGACGATGGTCCTGGTGAGCCGCGCGACCGCCTCGCGGATCCCCTCCGGCGTGGGCCGGACGCTGCTGCGGCTGCACGCGCCGGAGCGGCTGGGCCTGGGCGAGATGCGGGTCGGCCGGGGCTGACGCCGCCGCCTCCGGGCTTTCACCTATGGTTCACGCCGGACATACCGTGCGTGACGTAGCGAGCCACACGAAAAGAGCATCTCGTACGGAGTGACGACAACTAGGGTTCCGGCGTTGACAACCCGGCACCCGGCGACCCCGACTCCGAAGGGTGAGAGCGCATGAGCGCAACCGACGAGAGCTCTCGCGGTGCGGCCCCGCCCGGCAGCGGGCCCACCCCGTACGAGGAGATGCAGCGCAGTCCGGAGTTCAAGGCCCTCCGCAGCCGCTGGCGCCGCTACATCTTCACGATGAGCGGCCTGTTCCTCGCGTGGTTCCTGGTCTACGTCCTGCTCGCCGACTTCGCCCCGGACGTCGTCAACACGAAGCTGGGCGACACGAACATGACCGTGGGCCTCCTGCTGGGCCTGCTGCAGTTCGTGTCGACGTTCGCCATTGCCGTGGCGTACGCGCGCTACGCCGAGAAGAACCTCGACCCGACCGCCGCGGAGCTCCGCGCCCGCGTGGAGGAGAAGCTGTGACGGCTCCCCAGACCCTCGCCGCCCTGCCGGCGCAGGCCGCCGCCCCGAAGGAGCTGGGCAGCCCGGCGCTGAACATCGGGATCTTCCTGGTGTTCGTCGTCATCACCCTCTTCATCGTCTACCGGGTGAGCCGGGCCTCGACGACGGCGTCGGACTACTACGCCGCGGGGAGCTCGTTCACCGGGCCGCAGAACGGCATCGCGATCTCCGGGGACTACCTCTCGGCCGCGTCGTTCCTCGGCATCGCCGGCGCGATCGCCGTCAACGGCTACGACGGGTTCCTGTACTCGATCGGCTTCCTCGTCGCGTGGCTGACGGCGCTGCTGCTCGTCGCCGAGCTGCTGCGCAACGTCGGGCGCTTCACGATGGGCGACGTCCTGAGCTTCCGGATGCGCCAGCGGCCGGTCCGCGCGGCCGCCGCGGTCTCCACGCTGGTCGTCTCGTTCTTCTACCTGCTCGCGCAGATGGCGGGCGCCGGCGGGCTCATCTCGCTGCTGCTGGGCATCCCGAACAGCCCGGGGATCTTCGACGGCCAGGCGCTCGTCATCGCCCTGGTCGGCTTCGTGATGATCATCTACGTGCTGTACGGCGGGATGCGCGGCACCACCTGGGTGCAGATCATCAAGGCGACCCTGCTCGTGATCGGCGCGGCCGTCATGACGGTGTGGGTGCTGGGCCTGTTCGGGTTCAACCTGTCGGCGGTCTTCGGCGCCGCGGACTCGAACGCGACCGCGAACCTGCTCAACGCGGGCAACCAGTACGGCAAGACGGTCACCAGCAAGATCGACTTCCTGTCGCTCGCCGTCGCGCTCGTCCTGGGCACCGCGGGCCTGCCGCACGTGCTCATGCGCTTCTACACCGTGCCGACCGCCCAGGAGGCGCGCCGTTCGGTGAACTGGGCGATCTGGATCATCGGCATCTTCTACCTGTTCACGCTGGTGATCGGGTACGGCGCCGCGGCGCTGGTGCCGAAGGGGATGCTCTCGTCGTCGAACGTCAACGACGCCGCCCCGCTGCTGGCCTTCGAGCTCGGCGGCACGATCCTGCTCGGCATCATCTCCGCCGTCGCGTTCGCGACGATCCTCGCCGTCGTCGCCGGTCTGACGATCACGTCGGCGGCGTCCTTCGCGCACGACGTGTACGCGTCGGTGCTCAAGGACGGGAAGCCCGAGCCCGGCTCCGAGGTGCGGGTCGCGCGGCGGACGGCGCTCGTCGTCGGGTTCGTCGCCGTGCTCGGCGGCATCCTCGCCAACGGCCAGAACGTCGCCTTCCTGGTCGCGCTCGCGTTCGCGGTGGCCGCCTCGGCGAACCTCCCGACGCTGCTCTACTCGCTGTTCTGGAAGAGGTTCAACACCACCGGGGCGCTGTTCAGCATCTACGGCGGGCTGGCGATCAGCATCATCCTGATCATCTTCTCGCCCGCGGTGTCCGGGAAGGTGACCGCCGGCAAGAGCGCGTCGATGCTGCCCATGGGCGTCGACTTCCACTGGTTCCCGCTGGACAACCCCGGGATCGTGTCGATCCCGCTGTCGTTCATCCTCGGGATCGTCGGCACGTACGTCGGCGCCAACCGCGTCTCCCCGGAGGAGCGGGAGGAGTTCGAGCGCCGGGCCGCCGAGATGGAGGTCCGCTCCATGACCGGGGCGGGCGCGTCGACGACGGTGGCGTCGCACTAGGTGCCTCGGCTCGTGAGCGCTGATCGATGCCCGGGCGTCAATCGGTGCTCACGGGCACCTACCGCACCGTGTGGTTGCATGGGGACCATGCGTGAGAGCTGGGGACGCCCGTGACGTCGGAGGCGCCCGCCGTGGCCGTGACCGAGGTGCCCCAGGGCGCGACGCTGCTCGACGTCCGGGAGGACGACGAGTGGGTCGCGGGGCACGCCCCGGAGGCGGTCCACGTGCCGATGTCGCAGTTCCTGTCGCGGCTCGACGACGTGCCGGAAGGGCCGCTGGCCGTGGTCTGTCGCGTCGGCGGCCGGTCGGCGCAGGTGGCCGCGTACCTGGTCGGGCAGGGCCGCGAGGCGGTGAACGTCAGCGGCGGGATGCTCGCGTGGGAAGCCGCCGGCCGCCCCGTGGTGGCCGACGGGCCGGGACCCGCGCAGGTGGTGTGACCCGGTGACCTGCCCGCGCTGCGGCCGGGAGCAGCCGCCCGGCGAGTCCGGCCGTTTCTGCGTGCACTGCGGCCGCGTGCTGAGCGGGGTGCGGTGGGTGGCGACCACCCCCGACGCCATGCGCCCCCGCGAGCCGGTGCTGACGCGGCTCCCGTACGCCGGGCCGCCGAGCTACCGCCAGATCCCCCGCTGGAGCCTCTGGCCCTGGGCGGAGCGCCCGGAGCCGGGGAGCCCGGACGGGCCGCTGCCGCCGCGCGCGGCCACCGAACCGCAGGAGGCCCTCCGGGCCCATGCCGCGTTCCTGCGGCAGCTCGCGATCACCACCGGTGTCCTCGCCGGGGTCGCCGCCGCGGGCGAGGTGTTCCGCTACGTGCTGCTGCTCCTGTCCCGGGACCGCGCGCTCTCCGGGGTCGTCCTGGGCTGGTCGGACGTGCTCGTGACGCTGTTCGGCCTGCTCGCCCCGGTGGCCGCGCTCGCGACCGGGGTGATCTTCCTGCGCTGGCTGCTCGCGGCGCGGACCGTCGCCTCCGAGATCTCCGGTACCCGCCCGTGGCGGTCCACCCGGATCCTGCTGCTGGGTTGCGTCCTGCCGCCGTTCACGCTCACCGTGCCGGGCGCCACGCTCGCCGAGATCGAGCACGCGGCCGGGCGGGATCCGGCGCGGCGCCCGGTGCCGTCCCGGCCGGTGCTCACGTGGTGGGCGACCTGGGCGGTCGGGGTCGTGCTCGGCATCCTCACCGTGGTGCAGGGGTTCTGGACGAGTACGCAGGCCCTCGCCGACGGCGTCGAGCTGCACGCGCTGGTCGACGTGGCCGCCGTCGTGACCGCCTGGGCGACCATCCGCGTCGTCGCGCACCTCACCGAGCTGCTCGCTCCGGTGCTGCGCCCGACGGGCCGCAGCTGGGTGGTCCGCCCGGCGGCCGCCTGAGACGCCCCCGCCGGCGGGACGAACGACCCGTTCGTGGCGTCTATCGGGACGAACGAGTCGTTCGTCCCGGGTGGGGCGCGGCCTCAGGCGCCGGCGAGCGTCGCGACCCCGCCCGCGGACGGCGGCGCCGTCGGGTCGGTCCCGGCGCCCCCGGGCATCTCCCGGGCCACGAAGTCCTCGACGTGGAACAGGTTGTCGCCCGCCCGACGCACGATCCGCAGCAGCGTCGTCATCGAGGCGACCTCCTCGACCTGCTCCTTGAGGTACCACTGCATGAACTGCTCGCCGAGGTAGTCGCCCTGGTCGCGGGCGGCGCGGGCGAGCAGCGTGATCTGGTCGGTGACCCGCTTCTCCTGATCGAGCACCAGCTCCACGACGTCCTCGACCGACTTGAAGTCGTTGCGGACCTCGTCGAGGCCCGGGATGCGGACCTGGACGTCGTTGTCGAGCAGGTACTGGACCATGCCCATCGCGTGGTTGCGCTCCTCGAGCGCCTGCGCGTAGAAGTGCGCCGCGAGCTGGGGCAGGTCCTCGTCGTCGCAGTACACGGCCACGGCGGTGTACTGCTGGGACGCCGTGAACTCGTGCCGGATCTGCTCGGTGAGGAGTTCGTGGAACGTCGACGAGGGGTCGTTCATGGTCACCGAGTGTAGGTGCCCCGGGTCCTCGCGTCCGCTGTCGGCCGGGATGTCACACCCTGGCTCCCCGTGCGGGTGGTCACCGCCGGCGGCGCGGCGGGGCCGGTCGGCCCGGTGGGCGCCTGCACCGGCATCGGGCCGGACCAGCCGAACTGCTCGGTGTGCACCCGCCCGACCGGCACCGCGAGCTGCTCGAGCGCGGCGAGCGTCCCGGCGAGCAGGGAAGGCGGTCCGCACACGAAGTAGTCGAGCTCGTCGCGCCAGGGGCGCCCGGGGAGCACCTCGGTGAGGAGCGAGAGGTCGACGCGGCGCCCGGCGGTCCGGATGATCTCCAGGTCCAGGCGGCGGCTCAGCACGTCGAGCTCGTCGGCGAACAGCGGCTCGGTGCCGCGCTCGGCCAGCACGAGCCGGTGGCAACGGGTGTCGCCGCGCTCGGCCAGCGTGCGCAGCATGCTCATCATGGGCGTGATCCCGACCCCGCCCGCGACCAGCACCAGCCCCGCGCAGCCGCGGTCCTCCTCGGCGGTGAACGACCCGTGCGGGCCGTCGAGCCACACCTTCTGGCCCTGCCGCAGCGCGGCCACCCGGTGCGAGAAGTCGCCCTGGTCGCGGACGGTGAGCTCGAGGCGGCCGGTGACGTTCGCGCTCGAGGCGATCGTGAACGGGTGCTCCTCGGTGCCGACGACCGCGCGTCGCAGCCGCAGCCACACGAACTGGCCGGGGTCGAAGCGCATGCCGCCGCGGCGCAGGTGCACCGGCGCGAGCACGAGGGTCGACACGCTGGGGCCCTCCCGGCGCACGCCGTACACGACGTAGGCGCCCTGCCGGGAGAACAGCGGCCGCCACACCCAGCGGTGGGAGAGCACGGCGAGCAGCACCCCGGCCAGCACCACCAGGCACACCCGCATGACGGGGTCGGCGACGAGGTGGTTCAGCCAGAGCACATGTAGCCCCGCGAGCACCAGCCCGAGGCCGGCGAGCCCGACGTGCAGGCGGGCCCAGATCTCGTAGCGGGCCCCCGGCCGTCGTCCGCCCGCGGCGACCCCACCCACGAGCAGCAGGGATACCAGCGAGCCCCAGCCGACCTTCGCGGTGTCGCGCGCGGTCAGCGGGTTGATCAGCTCGGGGTGGTTCCAGAGCGCCACGACGGCGTGCATCACGACCGCGGCCAGCGCGAGGATGCCGAGCCACCGGTGCAGGCCCATGACCCGGTCGACCCCGAAGGCGCGGGTCAGCGTGCGGATGCGCGACGGCACGAGCACGACCACGACCAGTGCCCCGAGCCCGAGCACCCCGAGGCCCACCGACAGCATCGAGCCGACGCGGGTGGAGTTGCCCCGCCAGGCCGACATCACGAAGGGCACCACGGCCAGCAGGACCAGGGCCCCGGCCCACGCCGTCGTCGTCATCCGTCTGCGCACGATCGGGGACGCTAGGGGCGTGACCTGTCCGTGATCGGCGAGTCTGAGAACGGCCACCCGTCGATCGCGCCGAGAGCCCGCCGCCGGGCGACGACGGGCGGCGCGATGCTCCGATCGGACGCGGTGATGATGCGTGTGCGGGATCGGGCTCTCAGATTCGGCGACCCGCCCGCCCCGCCCGGGCCGCTCGGCCCGCCGGACCGGCCACCCGGCAGGATGGCGCGCCGTGACTTTCGACCGGGCGCGCGAGGCCGCCGAGGTACCCGCGGCGTTCGACCAGGACGCGTCGTCCTACGACCGGCTCGTCGGGGCCAATCCGGGGTACTTCGACCACCTGAAGCGCTCGGCGGCCCGCCTCGGCCTGCCCGGGCGCGGTGCGGGCCTGCGGCTGCTCGACGTCGGGTGCGGTACGGGCCTGTCGACGCGGGCGCTGCTCGACACCTACCCGGAGGCGGAGATCGTCGCCGCGGACGCGTCGGCGGAGATGCTGGCGCAGGCGCGGGCGAAGGCGTGGCCCGCGACGGTGCGGTTCGTGCAGTCCCGGGCCGAGGACCTGGCCACGGCGGGCGTCGAGGGGCCGTTCGACGGCATCCTCGCCGCGTACCTGCTCCGCAACCTGCCCGACGTCTCGGCGGGTGTGGCGGACCTGCGGGACCTGCTCGCACCGGGCGCACCGCTGGCCGTGCACGAGTACTCGGTGGCGGACTCGGCGTACGCGCGGGCGGTGTGGACGGCCGTGTGCTGGGCGATCGTCATCCCGCTCGGGAAGCGGGTGACCGGTGACGCGTCGCTGTACCGCTACCTCTGGCGCAGCGTGCTGGCGTTCGACGGGCTGACCCGGCTGACCGGGCGACTGTCCGGCGCCGGACTGGAGCACGTGCACGTCGAGCCCATGGACGGGTGGCAGCGCGGGATCGTGCACACGGTGGTGGGCCTCCGGCCCATGTGAATGGATGTGGTCGCCATGACGACCGAAATCGTTCACATGCGACGCAGTCGCTGCTGGTAGAGCCGTTCGGCGTACTCGATGTCGTCGACCCAGAGCCGCTTCGCCGCCCACTCGATGAGCGGGCGGACCAGCGGCTGGGCGCGCCGGGCATGGACGAACCCCGACCGGTCGGAGTGCGCGACGACGGCCTCGGTCACCTGGGTGCGCGCCCGGCCGTCGGGGTGCGGGGCGAGCGGGGTCGCGTGGGTCTCGACGACGCTGCCCGCCCCCTCGCCGCGGGTGATGTGCATGACGACGGTGCGCGGGTCCGGGCACGTGAACCGGGCCTCGACGGGGACGCCGTAGTTCCTCGAGACCCGGAACGCGACGTGCAGGTCGAAGTGGTCGGAGTCCTCGTCCGCGGTCCGTCCCGGGGCGGAGTCGACGCGCAGGTCCGCGAACGAGTGCGGGTGGAACCACGCGCCGTGCCAGGGGTCGAGTCGGTTCGCGACGACGTCGTCGGGCTCGCACGTCCCGACCATCGTCGCCACCGCGACCAGGCTCTCCGTGTGCTCCGGCCGCACCGGCAGGATCGGGGCGTCGGTGGGCTCCTCGCCGCCGACGGCGTCGAGCCGGACCCACGCCAGCACCCCGTCGTCGTGCGCGGGCAGCGTCCGCCAGCCGGCCCGCCCGGACGGCCCGAGCGAGAGCCCGTGCCAGCGGCAGATGAGCTCGCACCCCGATTGCGTCGCGGTCGACAGATCCGCGCCCAGGTGCGGGCAGGCGCCAGGACCGGCGTGCAACTCGCCGGAGGGGGCGCGCCATGCCACGAGCTCGACCCCGGCCACCGTTGTCCCGAACGGGGTGCCGGCGCGGATCTCGCGCGACGCCCCGACGACGAACCAGTTGCCCGACGGCCGCGCCTTCGCCCGCTCGAGCGCGGCGTGGATGATCCCGGGCCGCGCGTCGCGCCAGGTCGGCTCCATGGCCTCCCAGCGCTCGCCGGAGAGCCGGCGCAGCGGGTTCACGGGACGGCGGGCGGGGCGCTTGTCCAGCACGGTGCCCGACGCTAGGCGTGGCGCGGGTGACGCTGCAGTTCCCCGGGCGCGCTCTGTGGCCGGACGCACGTCTGGCTGCGACGAACGTGGCTGGTGGGCACCCGTCCGGGTGGGGCCCGACCGAGATTCAGCGATGCGGCGTCGCAGACACCCGACGTCCGCGATGCGGCGCCGCTGACACCGGACGTCAGCAGAACCGCATCCTCGATCCGGTCACGACGGCAGGTCGCGCTCCCACGGACAGCTCAGGCACCGCGGCCCGCCGCGCCCGGAGCCCAGCTCGAACCCCTCGATCGTCACGACCTCGATCCCGGCGTCGCGCAGCCGCCCGTTCGTCGCGGTGTTCCGCTCGTAGGCCACGACGACGCCGGGTGCCAGCGCCAGGGTGTTGTTGCCGTCGTCCCACTGCTCGCGCTCCGCGGCGACGCCGGCGGGCCCGGTGTCGACCGCGCGCAGCTCGGCGATCCCCATGGCCCGCGCGGCGGCGGGACGGAACGGCTCCGGCCCGGTGATCGCGAGCCCGTCGCCGTCAGGGGTGATCGTCCAGGCCTGCAGCGCGTCGAGGACCTCGGGGAACACGACCATCGCGTCGACGTCGACCATGGTCGCGACGGTGTCGAGGTGCATCGTCGCGCGGCGCTGGGTGATCGGGACGGCGAGCACGGTGCGGGCGAGCCCGTCGGCGAACATCGCGCGGGCGAACGACTCGGCCCCGGCCGGGCTGGTGCGCTCCCCGACCCCGACCGCGAGCACCCCCGGCGCCAGGAGCAGCACGTCGCCGCCCTCGACGGGGGAGGGGTCGCGCGGGTCGGTGTGTCCGACGCCGCCGAGCTCCGGGTGGCCCCGGTGGGCGAGCGCGACGAGGGCCGCCTCCCGCCGTCGGGCCGGCATGCCCATCGCGGCGGCCACAACGCGGTCGCCGACCCGCACCGACGAGTCGCGCGTGAACATCAGGTTGGGCAGCGGGTCGACGGCGAACTCGTCGGGGCCGTGCATGCGCCGGACCAGCGAGTTCTGCCCGTCGACGAGCTCGCGGAAGGTGAGCCCGCCGATGAGCGCCCGGGCGAGGTGTCCCGCGTCGAGCGTGGCGAGCTCGCCGCGGACCGCGGCGCCGAGCTCGCGGCCGACGGAGCGCTCGTCGACGGCGTCGGCGATCCCGTGGGCGCGGACGTCGTCGTCGGCCAGGGCGGTCCGGAGCAGGTCGGCGAGGAGCAGCACCCGGACCCCGTGCTGCTCGAGGGTGGCGGCGAAGCGGTCGTGCTCGAGCTGCGCGCGCTCGACCCACGGGATGCCGTCGAAGAGCAGCCGGTCGGCATTGCGCGGGGTCAGCCGCTCGAGCTCCGGGCCGGGCCGGTGCAGCACGACCGTCCGCAGCGGGCCGACCTCGGTGTCCACGCGGGGCGGGGTCATGGGCGCCGACCCTAGATGGCAGGAAGGGTTCATCCTGACGTCTCGTGTCAGGGTCAAAGCCAGCACGCCGATAGGGGACCATCGCTGACGACAGCGGGTCGAGATCTCAGTGCGGCAGGAACGACACCTTCCCGGCCAGCAGCGCCGACCCGACGAACGCCACGACGTCGATCAGCGCGTGCGCCCCGACGAGCGGCCACAGCCGGCCGGTGCGCTGCCAGTAGCGCCCGAACACCAGCCCCATGATCACGTTGCCCAGCCCGCCGCCGAAGCCCTGGTAGAGGTGGTACGAGCCGCGCAGCAGGGCCGAGACGACCAGTGACCGGTTCTCCGAGAGCCCGAGCCGCCGCAGCACGGTGAGCAGCCACCCGACGACGAGGACCTCCTCGGCCCACGAGTTCGCCAGCGCCGAGAGCACGAGGACCGGCACCCGCCACCAGTGGTCGTCGAGCACCGACGGCACCACGGTGAGGTTGATCCCGAGCGCCCGCGTGACCAGGTAGAAGCCCAGCCCGGGGATCCCGATCAGCGCGGCCAGCCCCAGCGAGGCCAGCACGTCGCGGCCCGGGCGGGTGCCGTCGAGCCCGACCGCGCGGGGACCGGACCCGGCGCGCAGCAGCAGGTAGAGCCCCAGGCCGCCCCAGGCGACCAGCTGCAGCGACGACGCCAGCTGCGCCGCCAGGTCCACCCAGGCGTCGGTGGCGAGCGGCCGGTCGATCGAGACCTGCCGGGAGGCCAGCGGCGCCGGACCCGCGAGCGAGTCGAGCAGGGAGACCAGCGAGCGCAGGCCGGACAGGCCCAGGGTCACGGTGGCGACGACGAGGATCTCGGTCACCAGCAGCCGGCGGTCCCGCCCGTCGGCCATCGCCACGTCGGCCGGGCGCGGCGGCGAGAGCCACGCCCGCACGCGGCCCTGGGGCGGGGAGGCGGTCATCGGGCGATCAGCCTAGGACGACGGCGGCCACACCGCGGGCGTCGGTAACCTCGCCGGTGTGCGACAGGTCCTGCGAGTGCTCGCCACCGCCCGGTGGGTGGGCTGGACGCTGCTCGCGATCGTCGCGGTGATCGTCTGCGGCGGGATGGCCTACTGGCAGCTCGGCCGGGCGGAGTCGCCCACGGGCACGCTGCTCAATGCCGGGTACGCGCTGCAGTGGCCGCTGTTCGGGGTGTTCTTCGCGGCGCTCTGGTGGCGGATGCTCCACGCCGAGTCGCAGCAGCTCGCCGTCATCCGCGGCGAGATCGAGGATCCCGACGCCGTCCCGGAGGCCGCGGAGCCCGACGGTGCCCGCCCGGCCAGGGCCGCCGTCGTCGACCCCATGACCACCGACGCCGGACCGTTCACCCCCCGCCCCGCGGGCGTGCGGCCCGGTGACGGCCAGGGTGCCCCCGTCCGCGGGCGCGCCCGGACCGACTACAACGCCATGCTCGCCGCCCTGGCCCGCTCGGACGCCGACGCCGCCGACGAGACCCGCTGACCTCCCCAGGAGCCCCCGCGTGACCGCATCGACGCCCACGACGACGCTCACCCCGAAGATCGTCTCCGCGATGAAGCGCTACCGGGTGATGGCCTGGGTCGTCGGCGTCGGGCTGCTCGTGCTCGTGCTGGTCGCGATGCCGCTCAAGTACTTCGCCGCCGACCCGCTGCTCGTCGCGATCGTCGGGCCCATCCACGGCTTCCTCTACATGGGCTACCTGGCGCTGACGGCCGACCTCGGCGTGAAGAGCCGGTGGCCGGTCGTGCGCCTGCTGCTGGTCGCCCTGGCGGGCACGATCCCGTTCGTCTCGTTCATCGCCGAGCGGAAGGTCACCGCTCCGTTGCGGGATGCGGCGCCGGTGACGCCGGGCTGAGCTCGGCGAGGCGGCGGACCTCCGTCCCGAGCATCCGGGGGCAGGCGACCGGGGTCGAGAAGCCGATCCGGACGTCGTGGTCGCCGCGGTCGGTCTCCACCCGCAGCCGCAGCCCGAGCCGGTCGACGGCCAGCGGCACCACGGTGTGGTCGGGGCCGCGCAGCGCGGGCGGCAGGTGCTGGGCGAGCCCGGCGACCAGCGAGCCGTGCGCGAGCGCGAGGTGGGAGAGCCACGAGTCCCCGCAGCCCACGAACGGGTCGGCCGACGCGGCGGCGACCTCGGCGGGCGTGAACGTGCCCGTGCCCTCGGCGTCGGACAGCACCACCGATCCCGGATCCATCCGCAGCAGCACGTCCGAGTGCCCGACGTCGAGCAGCCGCTCGTCGGGGGAGTCGGCGGCGATCCGCAGCGCCGCCCGCCGCGCGACGCGGGTCGGGAGCACCCGCACGCGCCCGGCCACCCACACCAGGCCACGGACCGGCTGCCGGACCGGCAGCGGCGCGGTGTCGGTGAGCTCGAGCATCACCGGCAGGTACTCCCGGGCACGGGTGAGGGTCACGAGCGGGTGGTCCGCGGCCAGCTGCAGCGTCGCGGCCCCGGAGGCGGGCACGTGGTGCAGGACCGGGGTGACCCGGCCGCCGTCGTCGGGATCGGACCCCTCCAGGGGCCCGGCGATCAGTGCCGCGCCGCTCGCGCGGACCGCGGTGGCCCGGGCGCGCTCGGCCGGGCTCGGGACGGGCGGCTGGTGCGGGCAGCTCCTGGCCATCGGGCTCCTCCGGATCCTGTCGGTTAGGTGAGCCTAACCGAACTCATGCCGGGGAGAGCAAGACCTGATCTCGTGGTCGCCCCGCTCGGTGCTTTCGTCCCCGCCGCCGCCGTTCGCCCCGGTGCGGAACCGGGTACGACGCGACCGCTACCGTTCCCTCGTGTCCACCGTCCCCCAGGCCGGTGGGGCACCGGTCGACGGTGTGCCCCCGCTCCTCGCGCGCCTCCTCGACGACGCCGCACTCGTCTCGCCGGGTCCCCGGCTCGAGATGTCCGACGTGCTCGAGTCCCACCTCGACGCGCGCGCCGGCGATCACGGTGGCCTGCTCGGGTCGCTGGTGGTGCCGGTGTCCCGGTTGCAGGAGTTCGTCGCCGAGCTGGTGAAGCGCCGACCGGCCGCCCCGGTGCCGATCACGCTCTCGGTCGACACCGGCCTCGGCGGGGTGCCGAAGGCGCTGTCGCTGACCACCTCGCGCGCCGCGCTGCTCACCACCGCCATGGTCGAGATGCCCGCCCCGCACGACGTGGACTCGGTCTGGCTCGAGCGCGTCACCGAGTTCGTCCCCGACGACGTCGTCGCCGTCGTCGAGCCCCGCCGTCCCGACGCCGACGGGTCCGACGACTGGATCGACGGCGTCCGCCGGGTCGTCGGGCACGGGTGCCGGCCCAAGCTGCGCTGCGGCGGCGACCGTGCCGGCGCGTTCCCCGGGGTCACCGACGTGTCGCGGTTCCTCGCGGTCCTCGCCGCCTCCGGCCGCTCCTTCACCGCGAGCATCGGACTGCAGGGCGCGGCCCGCCACGTCGACCCGGAGACCGGGTTCGACCACCACGGCTGGCTCAACCTCATGGTGGCGGTCACCCGGGCGCTGCGCTCCGTCCCGGAGCCGCCCGCCGGCGGACCCGACGACGGCGGCCGCGGCTCCGGCTCCGAGGACGACGACGAGGGCCCGCGGGAGATCCCCGTCGTCGACCCGTCCCCGGAGCTCGTGGAGGCCGTCCGCGGCGCCCTGGACGCCACGGACGCGGCCGCGCTGGCGGCGGAGGTCTCCGCGGTCGACGAGCCGACGGCCACCCGCGTGCGGGCGCACCTGTCGTCGTTCGGCTCCACCGCGCCCGCCGACCAGGGCGCCGAGATGGCCCGCCTGGGCCTGGTCTGACGTGACCGCGCCCGACATCGCGTTCCTCGGGCCGCACGGCACCTTCTGCGAGCAGGCCCTGCGCTCGCTCGTCGAGGCGCCGGGCTCGGCGCTCGCCGGATCGCGCCTGCGTCCGGCCGCCAGCACCACCGCCGCGCTCGACCTGCTGCGCGCGGGCGAGGTCGGGCTCGCGTGCGTGCCGATCGAGAGCTCGGTCGAGGGCGCGGTGCCGGCCACGATGGACGGGCTCGTGGAGGCGCCGTCGGTGGTGGTCGTGCGGGAGATCCTGCTGCCGGTGCGCTTCGCCGTGCTGGTGCGGCCCGGGACGACGCACGACGACGTCCGCACCGTGGCCTCGCACCCGCACGGCGAGGCGCAGACCCGTCGGTGGCTCGCCGCGCACCTGCCCGCCGCCGAGGTCCGCATGACGCCCTCCACGGCCGCGGCCGCGGCCGCCGTGGCCGACGGGCAGGTGGACGCCGCGGTGTGCGCACCGGTGGCCGCCGGGCACTACGGCCTGGAGATCCTCGCCGACGGGGTGCACGACACCGGCGACGCGGTGACCCGCTTCGTCGTCGCGGCCCCGGCCGGCTCCCGGCTCCCCGCGCCGACCGGCAGCGACCGCACCTCGATCGCCGCGACCACGGTCAACGAGCCCGGCGCGCTGCTGGCGATCCTCACCGAGTTCGCGATCCGCGGGGTCGACCTCACGCGCATCGAGTCCCGCCCCTCGAAGGAGCGGCTCGGGACCTACTGGTTCTTCCTCGACGGGGCGGGCCACGTCGCCGAGCCGGCGATGGGGGAGGCGCTCGCCGCCCTGCACCGCCGCTGCACCGAGCTCCGGTTCCTGGGCTCGTACCCCCGCGCGACGGTGCCCGCCGGCTCGACCGCGCCCTCGCCGCCCGTCGCTCCTCCGGTTCCCGGGCAGGGGACCGGCGACTACGACGCGGCCGCGGGGTGGCTCACCGCACTGCGTGACGTCCCGGACGACGCCCTCGGCATCTGAGCGGGCGTGGTAGTGATGGGAGTCGTGCTGCGCCTCGTGCTCGCCCGTCACGGCCAGACCCCGGCGAACGTCGCGAAGACCCTCGACACGCTGCTCCCGGGACCAGGACTGACCGACCTCGGCCGCCTGCAGGCCGAGGCGCTCGGCAAGGAGCTCGCCGCCGACCCGTCGGGGCCGGTCACGGCCCTCGTCAGCTCCCCGGCCCGGCGCGCCCGCGAGACCGCGGGACTCGTCGCGCCTGCCCTCGGGCTCACCCCGGGGGTCGTGGACGGCACCCACGAGGTGCAGGTCGGCGAGCTCGAGGGGCACAACGACGAGGCGTCCATCGAGCGCTTCCGCGCCACGTACGACGCCTGGCGCGAGGGCGACGTCACCGCGCGGATGCCGGGGGGCGAGTCCGGCCAGGACGTGCTGGACCGCTACCTCCCCGCGCTCGAGGGGCTGCGCGCCGAGCACCGCGACGGCACCGTCGTGCTGGTCAGCCACGGGGCGGTGCTGCGGCTCGTCGCGCACGCGCTGGTGGGGGAGATCCCGGACCTCGGCTCCGACGACCACGTCGACAACTGCGGGCGCGTGGTGCTCCGGGCGGTCCCGGACGCCGGGTGGTCGCTCGAGGCGTGGCGCCGCGAGGCCCCGGGCGGGCTGGCCTCGAACCGCGACGCGACCGGCGGATAGGTGCGCTAGCCCCAGCCCAGCCGGTGCAGCGTGTCGTCGTCGATCCCGAAGTGGTGCGCGATCTCGTGCACCACGGTGATCGCGACCTCGTCCCGCAGCTCGTCCTCGTCGTCGCCGCACATCTCGACCAGGGCGTCGCGGTAGAGCGTGATCCGGTCGGGCAGGACGCCGCCGTAGTCGCTGGTCCGCTCGGTGAGCGCGACGCCGTCGTAGAGCCCCAGCAGGTCCGGCTCCTCGGGATGGCGCCCCTCGACCAGCACGACGACGTTGTCCATCGCCCGCAGCAGCTCGTCCGGGAGCTCGTCGAGGGCCTCCCCGACGAGCTCCTCGAACCGCTCCGGGTCCACCGCCGGGCGGGCCTCTAGTTGCCCTGGTTCGCGCCGGGCAGCAGCGGCGGGAGCGAGGGCAGCACGCGCGGGACGCCCGGCGCGGCGGGCGCCTGGCTCGCCGGCGCCTGCTGGGCGGGTGCCGCCGTCGTCGGCGCGGCCGTGTCGGACGGCTCGACGGCGGGTGCGCCTGCGGGCGGCAGCGGGTCCGGGGAGGCCGGGGCCGAGCCGCCGATCTTCACGCCGTCCTTCACCGCGCCGGTCAGCGGGGCGAAGCCGGAGTTGTCGCCGAGCAGCGAGCCCATGTTGCAGCTCACGCGGCGGGTGCCCGCGTCCCAGGACGCCTGGTTGACGTTGGTCCAGTAGACGGTGAGCTTCGAGTCGGTGAGCTTCTGCGCGCCGACCGCGTTCTGCGCGACCTTGGCGCACTCGGGCTGCAGGTAGTTGTCCTGGTCGTCGACCGAGGGCAGGTTCCCGGTGAACTTCTGGCCGAGGTCCACGGTGCCCGCGACCTCGGCGGCGTGGGTCTTCGCGCACGAGGAGACCGGGTCGGACACCTCCTTGCCGTTGAGCCCGAGGCAGGTGCCCGGCGAGAAGACCACGGCCTGGTCGGCGTCGGCGACCTTGCCCGTCGACGAGAACAGCGCCCCGCTGGTCCCCGGGGCCTGCAGGCCGCAGCGCACCGTGCGGTCACCGTCGGCCCAGGCGGCGGCCGTGGGCTTGAGCGCGCCCACCTTGTAGCGGCCGGTCGGGTCGAGCGGCTTGCCCACGTACTTCTGCACCAGCGTCCCGCACTGGTTGGAGACGACGGTCTGCCAGGCGGCGTCGTTCGGGAACGGCGCGCCGTCGGGCTGCGCCGCGTTCACCGGGCCGGCCGTCTCGAACAGGTGCGACTGCGTGCAGTCGACCTGCTTGACGTCCGAGCCGTCGGCGCGCTGCCAGTTCAGGCACGTGCCCGGGGCGGAGGAGAGCTCCGGACGGTCCGACGCCGGACCACTGCTCGACCCGCCGAGGACCCCCGGCGACGAGCCGCTCGAGTCGCCCGCGAGCCCGAGGAAGCCCAGCCCGTTCCCGGTGGCCGCGAAGGCACTGGCGGCGAGGAGCATGATCAGCGCACCGGCCAGGATGCCGACGACCCCGCGGCGCGCGACCAACCGTCGCGCGGCGTGATCGTCGGTGTCGTCCGCCGCCCGATCGTGGCTGTCGTCGTTGCGTCCTCGGCCCGAGGACGGACGTTCCCGTAGGACCATGGTGCTGACATCATGCCGCGTGCCGGACTTGTCTTCCTCGTGGGGGGACCCTTAACCGGTCGGGTGGGACGGGAGTGAGGACATGAGCGAGGACACCGGCGGCACGCCGCGCCGGACCGACGGATCCGCGGACGACGCGACGCCGCCGTCGGGCACCCCGGCCGTCGGTGGCTCCTCCGCGTCCGGGGCGCCCACCGAGCGCACCGCTGAGCCCTGGTGGAACGCGAGCTCCGACGGGGAGACGGCCGGCGGGTCGACCGGCCGCCACGCCGCGGTGGGGGAGGTCGAGGAGCCCGACTCGACGGACACGACCGGAGAGGCCGCCGCGGGTGCCCCCGACGAGGAGCCGCGACGCGGCCGGGTCCGCTACCAGGACCCCGAGACCACGACGCCGCGGGAGCCGACCGTCGCCGAGCAGCGCGCGCGGCGGGAGGCCGAGCGCCGGCAGAAGGCGCAGGAGGAGGCGGCGGCCGCCGCCGCGCAGCGCAAGTCGAAGATCCGCAAGCGGGTGCTCATCGGGGGCGGGGTCGCCGTCGGGGTCGCGGCCGTCGTCGCCATCGCCTACGCCGCGTCCTCGGGCGGCGGCGACGAGGTCAACGCCCAGTGCACCGACCAGAACGGTGTGGTCGTCGACGACAACTTCTGCTCGGGCACCCCGACCAACGGGTCGTACCACGGCGGCTTCGTCCCGATCTTCCTCGGCGGGTTCGGCAACCAGTACCACTACAACTACGGCTCGAGCTCGCCCATCGGCACCGTCGCGAGCGGCGGATCGACCACGGCACCGCCCAGCGGTACGAGCATCCGCAGCGGCACCTCGGGCAGCAGCCTCGGCTCCACGTCCTCCAGCGGGACGGTCAGCCGCGGCGGCCTCGGCGTCTCGGGGAGCTCGTCCTCGTCGGGCTCGGGGTCCAAGGGCTCGTCGTCGGGCTCGGGTTCGTCGTCCGGCTCCGGCTCGTCGTCGGGCAGCTGAGCAGCACCCCCACCACCCGAGAGGACGCGCGTGCGTCGCGAGAGGTCGACCCCCCGCCCCGACTGGCGCCGGAAGATCGAGGAGCAGGGGCTCGTCTTCGGCACCCCGGCCGCCGGGCAGAACGGCGCGCGGCCCTACTGGGACGAGTCCGTGCACTACGTGTTCGACATGGCCGAGATCCTCTCGCTGGAGGCCGACGTCGAGCTGCTGCACTCGATGTGCCTGGAGGCCGTGGACCACGTCGTCACCACCGAGCGGTTCCGCGACTTCGCGCTGCCGGAGTGGTGCTGGGAGCAGGTGGCGGACTCGTGGAAGCGCCACGACCCGCACCTCTACGGGCGCTTCGACCTGCGCTACGACGGGTCCGGCCCGGCGAAGCTGCTGGAGTACAACGCGGACACCCCGACGTCGCTGCTCGAGGCCAGCATCTGCCAGTGGTACTGGCTCAAGGACGTCTTTCCCGACCAGGACCAGTGGAACTCGCTGCACGAGAAGCTGGTGGCGCAGTGGTCCGCGATCGCCGGCGACCTGCCGCGCAGCGAGGTCCACTTCTGCTGGTCGCAGGCCGAGACCACCGGTGAGGACCACGTCACCACGGCCTACCTGCAGGAGACCGCCGCCGAGGCCGGGCTGGACACCGTGGGCCTCGCGATCGAGCAGATCGGCTGGGACTCCGCGCTGGACCGGTTCGTCGACCTCGAGGAGTCGCCGATGAGCTGTGTCTGCAAGCTCTACCCCTGGGAGTGGATCCTCGGCGACGACTTCGGGAAGCACGTCACCCGCAGCCTCCCGGAGACCCAGTGGGTCGAGCCGCTGTGGAAGACCCTGCTGTCGAACAAGGCGATCCTCGCGGTGCTCTGGGAGATGTACCCCGGCCACCCGAACCTGCTGCCCGCCTCGCTCGGCGATCCCGGGTTCCTCACCGAGTACGTCCGCAAGCCGCTGCTCGGCCGCGAGGGCGCGAACGTGCAGATCGTCGCCGGCGCGGGCGAGCCCGTCGTCGAGACCGGCGGCGTCTACGGCGAGGAGGGCTACGTCTACCAGCTCTTCGACCCGCTGCCCGAGTTCGACGGGTACCGCCCCGCCCTCGGCGCCTGGATCGTCGGCGACGAGTCCGCCGGGCTCGGCATCCGGGAGACGACCGGTCTGGTCACCGACAACGGCGCCGCGTTCGTCCCGCACCGCATCCCGGACTGATGAGCACCGGACACGAAGCATTCAACGGAGCACGCCGATAGGGGAGCTGGACCATCGGTGCCGCTCGACGGCTGTGGGCGCTCTACGAGCCGGTCCACGCGCTCACCTACTTCGCCCCGGCCGCGCTCGCGGTGGCGGAACCCCTCGGCGACTCGTTCTGGGCCCGCTACGTCGCCCAGCGCGCCGCCCCGCTGGAGGACGTCCCGACGGCGGTCGTGGTCGCCGCCTTCGGGGGCTTCGCGCCCGACCGCATCGCCGACGCGCGGGCCGGCATCGCCCCGGACGCCACCCCGACGACGGCCCTGGAGACCCGGCTGCGCGGGATCGACGCGGCCGTCGCCGAGCTCCCGGGCCTTCCCGACGACGCGGTGGTCACCGAGGCGGCCGACCTCGCCTGGACCGCGGCGCAGGCGTGCCAGGACGCCGGCCGCGTGCTCGGCGCGGCGAACCGGGCGATGCCCCGGCCGTCGACGCCGCACCTGGCCCTCTGGCAGGCGACGACGACCCTGCGCGAGCACCGCGGCGACGGTCACCTCGCCGCGCTGGCGGTGCACGGGATCGGGCCGGTGGCCTCGCACGTGCTCAAGGTCGCCGCGGGGGAGTCCCCGGCGCGGGACCTGCGGCTCGGGCGACGGATCGGCGACGAGGCGTGGGACGCGGCGGTGGCCCGGCTGGCCGACGACGGCCTGCTGACACCCGGTCACGAGGACGGCGGCCCGACGTTGACGGCGGCGGGCGCGGCCCTGCACCGGGCCGTCGAGGACGCCACCGACCGCGCGGCCGCCGGGCCGTGGGAGGCGCTGGGCCCCGAGCACACCGACCGGCTGGCGACGCTGCTCGAGCCGATCGCGGCCGCCGCGCGATCGGTGGTCCCGCCGGTCAACCCGATCGGGCTCCCACCCCGAGAGGACGCTGGTGCACCCGGATCCCGCTGATCCGGGTGCATGAACGTCTCCTCGACGGTCGGGGCAGGCGGGGGGCCGCTAGGGTGCGGCGTCTCTTTCGTCCGGATGGACCCGCACGGAGGCCTGCGTGCTGACGCCCGACTTCTTCCCCACCCTCTTCGGCAACATCGGCCTGATCGCCCTCTACGCGGTGCTCGGCGCCGTGCTCATGTACGTCGGCTACTTCGCGATCGACCTGACCACGCCCGGTGACCTGCGCGGGCTGGTGCGCGAGGGCAGGCCCAACGCCGTCGTGGTGTCCGCGTCCGGGCTGGTGTCGATGGCGCTGATCGTGGTGGTCGCGATCTACATCTCCGGGGGCGGGCTGCTCGCGGGGGTCATCAACACCGCGGTCTACGGCCTGGTCGGGATCCTCGCGCAGGTCCTGGTGGTGCGCGGGCTCGAGGCGGTGTCGCGCCTGGACGTCGGCGCCTGCCTGCACGACGAGTACTTCACCCCGGTGTCCGCCATGATCGCGGGGATGCACGTGGCGATGGGGCTGGTCGTGGCGGTCGCGATCATCTGATCCGACCTGCGGGTGTCGCGTCCGGGCGACGCCTCGTGGCTGTCTACCCTCTCGACCGGGCGGCACTGCGCCGCCGGGGGGAGGAGAGATGGCGGCGGGGACCTCCATCGAATCACCGAGAGTGCCGGACCCGGCGTCCTCGGGCGGTGTCCCCTCCCCGGATCCCGGCCACGTCGCCCTACGGCCGCGACTGCTGGTGGCCCTCGGCGCCCTCGCCGTCGTCCTCGCGATCGGCGCGGCGCTCGCCCCCGTCGTCGTGTCGACCCCGACGCTGGTCTGGCCGCAGGCCGGTCGGCCCGCCACATCGACCACCCTCGCGCTCGCCCCGCCGCGGCCGCTGTCGTTCGACGCGACCGTCCCGTGCGCCGCGCTCGCCGGCAGCGGGCCCGGGACCGTCGAGGCGCTGCGCACCGCCCCGCCGGGCGACTCGCTCGGGCTGCTCGTCGCGGCCCACGGCGACGGCCCCGCACGCCGGATCACCGTCGACCTCGACCGGCAGCGCCTGGTCGACACGCCGCTCGGGTCCACGGCGTGCACCTGGGCGATCTCGGTCACCGCGGGCACGCCCCCACGGGTGACCCGCGACGGCGTCCCGATCGCCCTGGCCTGTGGGGCCTGCGCCGCCGTGGAACCCCCGTACGTCACCCGGCTGTCCACCGACCGGGCGGGCACCCCCGGGCTCGGCGTCGAGCTGCGCCCCGACGACCGCTACGACTCCTCGCCCTCGACGCTCAAGACGGGGCTGCTCGTCGCCCTGCTCGTCGTCCTGGCAGCACTGGTCGCGGTGCTGATCGGCCGCCCGCGCCGCGGCCCGCCCGGCCTCGGGGCGCGGCTGCGTCGTCGCGCCGGCGGCCTGCTGGCCCGGGCCCGCGCGCACCGCTCGCCGGCGGACGCTGTGGTGGTCGTCGTCTCGGGGGCGTGGGCCGTGCTCGGCCCGACGAACTTCGACGACTCCTGGTATCCGCTCATGGCCCGGGCGGCGACGCAGACCGGGACCATGGCCAACGCGGTCTACATGTTCGACGCGACCGAGGCCCCGTTCGTCGCGTCGCAGTATCTCGTGCAGGTCTGGGGCGCGATCGGCGGCTGGTCGCTGCTGTGGATGCGGCTGCTCGCCACGATCCTCGGTCTGCTGGCCTACGCCGGGCTGCGGATCTACACGGTGCTCGCCCTGCGCGGGTCCGGGGTGCGCGAGGCGAAGGTCCCGTGGGCGCTGCTCGTGGCGTACCTGCTCTGGTGGATGCCCTACGGGCTCACGCTGCGCCCCGAGCCGCTGATCGTGCTGCTGTCCGTGGTGGTGCTGGTGTGCGGGCAGCTCGCGCGCCGCTGGGGACCGAAGGGCGCGGTCGGCGCCGTCGCGGTGGCGGCCGCGGCCGCCTCGGTGTCGCTGATGTGCTCGCCGACGGGGCTGGTCGCCGTCGCGCCGCTGCTGGTGGACGCGCCGCGGGGGTGGGCCTGGCTGCGCGGCGTCGCGCGGGAGCGGCCCTGGTCGGCGGCCGCCGCGGTCGCGGTCGTCGTCGCAGCGACCACCGTCGCCGTCCCGGTCGGACTCGCCGACGCCTCGGTCGGCGACATCCTCGAAGCGGCGGCGGTGCACGCCTGGTACTACGCGACGGTCCCCTGGTACGACGAGCTCGTCCACTACCAGACCCTGCTCAACCCCGGGGTCACGCCGTGGGCCCGCCGGGCGCCGGTGCTGATCACGCTGGCCGTGCTGCTCGTCGCCGCGATCGCGAGCGGTCGCCGGGACGACCAGGACCCGCTGCGCCGCCTGCTGCTCACCAGTGCGGCGACCACGGGCATCGCGTTCGCCCTGCTCACGATCAGCCCGACGAAGTGGGTGCTGCACTTCCCGGCGGTGGCCGCGTCCGGCACCGTGCTGGTCGCGGTCGCGCTGCTGCGCGCCGCCCTCCCGCGTCAGGAGCGGGCGTTCGCGACGGCGGCCAGTGTCGCGATCCTCGTCGGCGCCGCCGCGGTCACCTTCGCCGGGCTGAACCTCTGGCGACCGTTCTCCGACCGCGGCCAGCCGTTCGGCCCGCACGCCGTCCCCGACCTCACCCGCTCCGAGCAGGGCCTGCTCGCCCCGCACCTCGGGCCGATCTTCCTGCGCAACCCGCTGATCTGGATCGCGATCGCGCTGCTCGCCGCCTGGTGGGCCCGCGCCCGGTGGATGCCGAGGGCGCCGCGGCCCTCGCCCGCCCGCGCGGTGCTGGTGGCGACCTGCCTCGCGGTGGTGGTCGGGCTGGCCGGGGTGTTCGTGCTCGCGCCGATCCGCCAGTACCCGGGCTGGACGGTCGCGCTGGGCAACGTCCACGACGTCGTCCACAGCGCCTGCGGACTCGAGAACGAGGTGTCGGTGCTGCGTCCCGCGCCGACGCCGCTGGGGACACCCACAGCCCCCGTGCTCACCGGGGACTTCGCCGCCGCCGTCGGGAGCCCCGTCCCGCGCGACGTCCCGGGCCTGGGCACCGTGTGGCACACCGACGCGCCCGCGCGGAGCGGCGAGGGCTCGCTCGACTCCGGGTGGTTCCCGCTGCCGGCCGCGGCCGGGACGCCCGCTCCCGCCGGTGACCCGCAACCCGGCGCCACCGACGTCGTCGTCCCCGTCCTGGCCAGCAGCGCGGACGGCGCGATCCATGCCGGCGTACGCCTCGAGATCGGCACCGGCCCGGTCGGTGCTCCCACCTCGGTGACCAGCGAGAAGGTCGGGCTCTCGCCCGCCGCCGACGAGCGCACCTGGCAGGAGATCCCGATCTCGTTGGTCGGCCGGCCGGGCCACCCGACCGCGGTCCGTGTCGTCGCGGACTCCCCGACCGGCGTCCTCGCCGTCGCCCAGCCCTGGATCGGCGGGGCGCGGCCGGTGCGGGAGCTGCTCGACACCCCGGACGGGAAGGGTGTGCCGGTCCGCGCCGACCAGATGAGCTCGGCCCTGTGGCCGTGCGTGAACCAGCAGATCGTCGCGGGCGGCGTCGCCCCGCCGACGCAGTACCGGATGCAGGCGGGGGAGGACCTCGGCCCGAACTACACCGGCCTGTGGACCGACGACACCCTCGGCGGCGTGTGGCGCGGCGAGGAACTGGAGTCGACCTACGTGCGCCTCCCGACCTCGGTCCCGGTCGGCGGCCCCGCCACCCGCCCGTGGGGCTCGGTCGACGTCGTCGTGCACGACCTCCCCACCGGCGGGTACGCGCTGGAGCCCGGCACGACGACCCGCTCCGGCCTGGCCCGGCTGCCCACCCTCGCCCGCGAGTCGTACGCCGGGATCGAGTACCAGGGCGTCGACGACTGATCATCAGCCCGGCTCGTCCCCGGGTGTCCGGATCGTGACGGCGGGTGACGCCACGGGGGTCACCCCGACGACGGCCGCCGGATTCGCGCTCGCCATGATGGGTCTCACGCGCCGTCGTCCTGCGGCGCCCACCGGAGAGGGGGAGCATGTCCGGATCCACCGACGTCGCGGTGGTCGGCGCAGGCCCGTACGGGCTGTCCGCCACCGCGTTCCTGCGCCACCAGGGCACGTCCACACACACCTTCGGTGAAGTGATGGGCTCGTGGCGCCACCAGATGCCTCAGGGGATGATCCTGCGCTCGAAGGAGCGCGCGTCCTCGATCGCGCACCCCGTGCCGGGGCACACCATCACCTCGTGGGCCCGCGCCCACGACATCGCCCTCGACAACCCGGCCTCGCTCGAGCACTTCCTCGCCTACGGCGAGTGGATCTCCGAGCGGATCGTGCCCGACCTCGACCACCGCCGCGTGGAGCAGGTCGCGCGGGAGGGCTCCGGCTTCTCGGTGCACCTCGACGACGGCGACCGGATGCACGCCGAGCGGGTGGTGCTCAGCGTCGGGCTGCTCAACATGGAGCGCTCGGTGCCCGAGCTCGAGAACCTCCCCCAGGGCACCGTCTCCCACGTGGCCCACCACGAGGACCTCTCGGTGTTCGCCGGGAAGCGGGTCCTCGTCCTCGGCCTCGGGCAGAGCGCGCTCGAGAACGCCGCGATCCTCGCCGACCTCGGCGTGGACGTGTCCGTCACGGCCCGTTCGAAGGCGGTGCACTGGCTCGGCCCGCACCGTCCCGGGACCCCGACGTTCCGGCAGAAGTGGCGGGTGCCCCCGACGGACGTGGGCGGCCGCGCCACCGGCTGGATCGCCGCCACGCCCGAGACCTACCGGCGGCTGCCCGCGCGGGCCCAGCTCGAGGTCCGCAAGCGCTGCCTGTTCCCGGCCGGCTCGCACAACCTGCGCGCCCGCCTGGAGCACGTGCCGTTCCACCTCGGCAGCGCGATCCGGTCCGCCGAGTACACCGGCGGCGAGATCGTCGTGACGCTGAAGGACGGGTCCACGCTGAAGGCTGACCACATCATGGCCGGCAGTGGCTACGACTACGACGTCGCGCGCTACGACCTGCTCGACAAGGAGCTGCTCGGCGAGGTGGAGCTCCTCGACGGGTTCCCGAAGCTCGGCAAGGGCTTCGAGTCCTCGGTGCCCGGGCTGCACTTCCTCGGGGCGCCCGCGGTCCGCTCGTTCGGTCCGGTGAACCGCTTCGTCACGGGCACCTGGTACGCCGGGCCCGAGATCGCGCGCCGCATCGCCGGCAAGCGCGGCCCGACGATGCGGGTGGCCTTCCCCGTGGGGTCGCACTCGATCGCCTGACGGATCTCCCAGTACGGCACGAACGGCTCGTTCGTCACCTTCAAGAGTGACGAACGAGCCGTTCGTTCGTTCCGGGGCTGGGCCGAACGGCCGAACAGGCGACCAGCTGAACGGCCGCGCGGGCCGCTCAGCGCGGCTTGCGCAGACGCGGCACCCAGGTCCGGGTGAACCGCTGCAGCACCGGCGACGCCCGGCCCACGAGCATCGGCAGGAACGGCAGCGGGTCGTCGAGGGCGAACCAGCCGTGCTCGGTCGACGGCGGGCGGCCGTCCGGCGCCGGACCGTCGGTGCGGTCGCCGCGGTACGCCACGCGGGCGGCGTAGTCGAAGTCCTCGACCACGAACGCCCGCCCCTCCGGGAACCGCGCGTGGGGCACCGGACGGCCGGTGAGGGCCAGGTGCTGGGCGCGGACGACGTCGAGGCCTGCCTCGTCCTCGAAGAGCCGGAACTGCGCCCCGACCCGCGGGTTGAAGTCGACGAGCTTGTAGCGCCCGTCGCGCAGGTCGCGGCGCCAGTCGAGGTCGGCGATGCCGCGGAACCCGACGGTGTCGAAGAGCCGCCGGGCGTGGTCGGCGAGCTCGTCGTTCCAGCGGGCCCGGCCCGCCGTCGTGAACCCGGCGTGCGGCGGCCACGAGCGCAGCTTCACGCCGGTGAACAGCGCCTCCTGGCCCGGCGCGTCCGGTCCCGGCCACCAGGCGTGCACCACCCAGTCCTCGGCGGTCTCGCGCGGCACGTACTCCTGCAGGATCAGCGACGGCACGTCGTCCCAGTCGAGCGCCATCGCCCGGAGCCGGTCCGGGGTCTCGACGACGGTGGACGAGCGCACCGTCGGGTGGCGGTGGCGCTCGAACGGGTCCCGGCTCTTCACGACGACGGGGAACGCGCCGGTGGCGGCGTACTCCTCGACGTCGGCGAGGTTCTCCGGGAAGACCGTCATCGGGGTCGGGATGCCGTGGGCGCTGCAGAGCCGGAAGAGCCCCTCCTTGCTGGCGACACGGCGGGGCAGGCCCGGGTCGGCGCAGCGCGGGAAGAGGAAGTCGTCGGCGAGCCCGGGCTCGTCGGCCAGTTCCGACACCACCGCCGCGGCCTCGTCGTCGGTGGTGACGAGCACGGCGGGCCGCCCGATCGCCTTCGCGATGCCGTGCAGGCCCTCGGCGAGCTCGGCCGGGTCCTCGCTGCCGGTCGTGGGCCACGAGAACCGGCCGTGCAGGTGTCGCGAGAGGGCGGCCGGGGTGAACCGCCCCTCGGTGACCGCGTAGACGTCCACGCCGCAGCGACCGAGGCTGCGGACCACGCCGACGCCCCCGTGGTGCAGCGGGTAGTTGCCGAGCTTGAGCAGCAGCGCGGGCACCGAGCGGTCCAGCTCCACCCGGTTCCGCGCCGAACCGTGCGCGTCCAGCAGCACGACGCACCCCTCCCCCTGTCGCCGGATCCGACCGTGCTCGGGAGGTCCAACGACGTCGTCGCACGGACGGCCGTCCGGTTCGTCCCGCTCGTCCGGACCGTCGCCCGATCGGATGACACGCTGGTCAGGAGCGTAGACGGGGGCGGCGCCGATCCCGGGGGCAGGAGCCCGGTCGAATCGGCGCCCCGGCCGTGCGAGCGGCGAGAATCGGGTCCATGCGCTCCCCCCGGCTGGTCGCCAGCGACGTCGACGGCACGTTGCTGGGCGCCGACGGGCACCCGGGGCCGCGCCTGCTCGCCGTCCTCGACCGGATGCGCGACGCGGGCGTGCCGCTGGTGCTCGCGACCGGCCGCCCGCCGCGCTGGATCCTCCCGGTGTGCGACGCGATCGGGCTGCGCGGACTCTGCGTCGCCGCCAACGGGGCGGTGCTCTGGGACGCGGGCACCGACGAGGTCCTCGAGGCCGCGGAGTTCGACCGTGACGTGCTCGTCGAGGTGATCGACCGGCTGCGGGTGGCCCTGCCCGGTGCCGGGCTCGCGGTCGAGCGGGTGCCGCGCCCGGGCGTCGCGGAGTTCTGCTGCGAGCCGGCCTACGAGCACGCCTGGCCGAACTCCGACCACGTCGAGGTCCCGGCGGCCGAGCTCACCGCGGAGCCGGCCGTGAAGGTCCTCGCCCGACGCCGGGGGATCGCCAGTGACGTCCTGGCCCGGGCCGTGCGCGCCGGGCTCGGCGAGCTCGTGGACGTCACGTTCTCCGCGGGCGGCGGGCTCGTGGAGTGCTCGGTGCGCGGCGTGACGAAGGCCCACGGGCTCGCGCAGGCGGCCGTGCACCTCGGGGTGGACGCCGACGCGGTCGTGGCGTTCGGCGACATGCCCAACGACCTCGAGATGCTGCGCTGGGCCGGCCACGGCGTCGCGATGGGCAACGCGCACCCCGAACTGCACGCCGCCGCCGACGAGGTCACCGCCCACCACGACGAGGACGGGGTGGCGCTCGTGCTGGAGCGCTGGTTCTGACCCCGACCCCGCGGGGTGGACGCCCGGCGTCGGGCGGTCGACGCCCGGGTGAGCACGAGGCCGACGCCACGCGCACGCGAGCCTCCCTGACAGGCGCTTGTCAAGGCCCGCGTAGCATCGCCCCGGTTGTCCGCCCACCCGTCCGGTGGGCCCTGACCTGACTCGGGGAGACCCGGGAGGAGGACGTGTGCTCGATCGGGCGCCCGATGTGAGCGACGACCCGGCCGCCGAGGTCGCCGCGCTCACCGCCGTCCAGCGGCGCATCGACCACCCCTCGGTGGTGCGCGGTGCGCAGGCGATGTCCCTGTTCGGTGAGCACGCCGCCGGGTGGCTCGCCATCGGTGCCGCGGGTGCCGCGCTCGACCGGCCCCGCCGCCGGCAGTGGCTCACCGCCGCCGCCGCCGTCGCGGGGGCGCACGGCGCCTCCATCGCGGTGAAGCGCGTCGTCCGCCGGCCGCGGCCGCACGACCCGCGCATCGCGGTGTACGTCGGCACGCCGAGCCGGCTGAGCTTCCCCTCCTCGCACGCCACGTCCACCACCGCGGCGGCGCTGCTCTACGGCGGCCTGCTCGGGCGGCCCGGCGTCGCCCTCCCGACCGTGCCCGCGATGGCGCTCTCGCGCCTCGTGCTGGGCGTCCACTACCCGACCGACGTGCTGGCCGGATCCGCCCTGGGGGCGGTGTGCGCGCTCGGCGCCCGCCGTCTCATCGCGCGCGGATCCGTCGGCCGCTGGAGGACTGCATGACGATGTCCCAGGACGCGAAGCCCTCCGAGGCGACACCCTCCGACGTCGAGACACCCGCCGACGTCGAGACCACGGACGCGTCGCGCCCGGAGTCCGACGGCGCCGGTGAGCTCGCCGCCGAGGCGCTCGAGGAGCGCGAGCCGGAGGACGCCCCCGACGACACCGCGGTGCCGGTGGTCCGCAAGGGGCCGCTCGCGCTGCCGCTGGGCGTGCTCAAGACGATGCGCCCCAAGCAGTGGGTGAAGAACGTGCTGGTCCTGGCGGCGCCGTTCGCCGCGGGCCGGCTCGGCGAGGTCGGCGTGCTCACCCACGTCCTCGTCGCCTTCGTGGTGTTCTCGCTCGCCGCGTCCGGGGTCTACCTGGTCAACGACGCCCGCGACGTCGAGGCCGACCGCGCCCACCCGAAGAAGCGCTTCCGGCCGATCGCGGCCGGCGTGGTGCCGGAGTCCGTGGCCTACGGGGTCGCCGTGGTGCTCTTCGCCGGGGCCATCGCGCTGAGCTTCCTGGCGAGCCGCAACCTCGCGGTGGTCGCCGCGGTCTACATCGTCGTGCAGCTGGCGTACTGCCTGTGGCTCAAGCACGAGCCCGTGATCGACATCTGCATCGTGTCCTCCGGCTTCCTCATGCGCGCGATCGCCGGTGGCGCCGCGGCGACGCTCTACCTCTCGCCCTGGTTCCTGCTGACCATGGCGTTCGGGTCGCTGTTCATGGCCGCGGGCAAGCGCTACGCCGAGATGCGTCTCGCGGAGCAGACCGGCGCGAAGATCCGCAAGTCGCTCGAGCGCTACTCGTCGTCGTACCTGCGGTTCGTGTGGTCGCTCTCGGCCACCGTCGTGATCATGGCGTACGGCCTGTGGGCCTTCGGGATCGGCGTGCTCTCCATCCCCGGCCGTCTCCCCACCCCGCCGAGCATGTGGGCGATCATCTCGGTCGTGCCGTTCGTCGTCGCCATCCTGCGCTACGCGGTGGACGTCGACGGCGGCAACGGCGGCGAGCCCGAGGAGATCGTGCTGCACGACCGCGTGCTGCAGGTCCTCGGTGTCGCCTGGGTGGTGCTGGTCTTCCTCGCGGTCGAGCTCAGCCCCCTCCCGCGCTGACGTCCCACCGAACCGGAACGGCACCGCCGTACGGACACCGGACATGAGGAGGCGGACACGGTGAGCGCGCCGGCCCCGGGGTGGACCCGACGGGCCCCGCTGCTGTGGGCCCTGGTGCGCTACGCGCTCGTGGGGGTCGTGAACGCCGCGACCTACTACGTGGTCTACCTGCTCGTGCTCCGCGAGGTCGGCTACCTCACCGCGCACGTCATCGGGCTGGGCGCCGCGATGATCGTGTCGTTCTTCCTGAACTGCCGCGTGACGTTCCGCGTGCGGCCGTCGTGGCGCCGCTTCCTGCTCTACCCCGCCTCGCAGGCGGTCAACGTGGCCGCGACGACGGTCGGGGTGGTCGCGCTCGTCGGCGTCGGCGTGGACGAGCGCCTGGCCCCGCTCGTGGCCGCGGTGCTCGCGGTGCCGGTGAGCTTCCTCGCCACCCGGCTCGTGCTCGCCCACCACCGCGCCACCACGACCACCGGGCCGATCCCGGTCGTGACGGCCACCGGCCCGGTCCCCACCGCGAGCCCGACCGCCGACACCGGCCCGATCCCGGTCGTGCCCGACGACCCGGGGACCCGCAGCCCCGGCACCGGGCCCCTCGCGACGGTGGACCCGGCCGCCGCCGCGGTCCTCGAGGAGGACCCGGCGACCCTTCAGCTCATCGCCGTTCGACGGTGATCGTCGTCCACGCCCCGACGTGGATGCTGTCGCCGGAGCCCAGCGGGACGGCGGTGCCCGGTTCGAGGCGCTCGGCCGCGTAGTTCACCGAGGTCCCGTTGGTGGACCCGGCGTCGAGCACGACCCAGCGGTCCGGACCGACCGCGAGCAGCACGGCGTGCAGGTGCGAGACGCCGGGGTCGCGCGGCGGGCCGGTCAGGTCGATCCCCGGCACCTCGTCGTCGTCGGCGACGGAGGCCGACGGGTCCTCGTCCGGGACCCCGCGCCGCCCGATGCGGATCTCCTCGCCGCGCAGCGCGATCTCGAACTCCACCGGCTCGCCGGGGAAGGCGGGCACCGCGACCGGGTCCGTGGCGGGCTCGGCCCGCGCGCGCACCAGCTCGTAGTGGTCCCGGTCGGCCCAGACGCGCGCCGTCCAGCCCGTCATGGTCGGCCCGGCCGGGACGGGTCGTCGGTGTCCGCGGCCCGGTCGTCCTCACCGGGAGCGTCCACGTCGTCGCCGTCGAGCGGGATCAGGATGGGCCCGGTGTCGTCGCTGCCGTCGGGGCGCGGGCCCCACTCGCCGTCGCCGTCGGCGGGGTCGAGCGGGAGCAGCGCCACGGTGGTGTTGTCGTGCCCGCCGTCCGCCAGCGCCGCGTCCACGAGGGCGCGGGCGTCGGCGAGGACGTCGTCGCCGCTCAGGAGCCCCGCGAGCCGGTCGGCGTCGGGGAGGTGGTTCCACAGCCCGTCGCTGCAGAGCAGCAGGAACCCGGGTCCGGCGGGCCGGAAGCGCCGCGCGCGGGCGGGTCCCTCGGGGGAGTCGTGGCCCAGCCACCGGGTGAGCACGTGGGCGCGGCGGTCGGCGTGGGCCTGCTCCCGCGTCATGACGCCCGCCGCGGCGATCTCCTCGGCCCACGAGTCGTCGGTGGAGAGCAGCTGCGAGGTGCCGTCGGAGGCCAGCCAGTACACCCGGCTGTCGCCGACCCAGGACACCACCGCGGAGCCGGCCCGGGTGACCGCGCCGGTGTAGGTGGTCGCGGGCGGGTCGTTCGGGTCCCCGAAGCGCACCAGGTCGGCCGCGGCCTCGGCCGCCGCGCTGGCGCCCGCCGCGGCCAGGTTGTCGAGCCCGCCGCGGCGGTCGTGGCCGTGGGCGACCACCCGGGTGAGGACCGCCGCGACCGCGGCCTCGGCCCCGGCCAGGGAGGCCTCGTCACCGCGGCGGGCCGAGGCGACGCCGTCGCAGACCGACGCGACGAGCACCTCGCCCGTCGGGGTCGCGATCCGGCCCAGCGCGCAGGCGTCCTCGTTGCGCCGCCGGCGCAGGCCGCGGTCGGTGACCGCGGCGGCCGGGCCGAGCCGGAACTCCACGTGGTCGCGTACCGCGGGCCGCCGCGTCCCACAGTTCCCGCAGCTCCCGTCGGCCGCCCGGTCCGGGCCCGCGCCGCACTCCGGGCAGTCGGCCTCCTCGATCTCCGCGCGCGTCGCGTCGAGGACCGCGCGCAGGTCGGTGTGCTCGCCGGCGCTGCCCGCGGGACCGACGGACTGCACGGGGACCCCGCCCGTGGGGTCCGGGTCCTGGGCGGACGCGGTCCCACGGGTCGCGGCGCCACCGTCCGGCACGGCGGCCGGGATCGCCGTCCCGGGGCTCGAGGGGTCGGAGCCCGGGTCGTCGGAGCCGTTCGTCGCGGACGGCGGCGCGGAGGACTCGGTCACGTCGGGAAGGCTCCTCGGGGGGCGTGCGCAGGGGCGGGCGCGGCGGGGCGGCTGGGATCATCTTGGTGCACGGCGTCCGCGGTGTCCGTCCCACCCACGCCGAGGGCGGCGAGGAGGTCCGTGCCCAGGGCCGCGACATCGGCGTGACGGAGCCCGGGATCGGCCGCGGTCGCCCGCGTGATCACCGGATCCAGGGGCGTCGGGTCCTCGACGGGGCGGCGCGGGGCCAGGTGCGGGCGCACCGGCCGACCGAGCAGGACGGCGAGCGTGCGGCCCAGCGCGTAGACCTCCGAGGCGACCGAGGGGCCGGCTCCGCCCGGCGCGATCTCCGGCGCGAGGAAGCCCTCGGTGCCCCAGACCGGGGCGATGCGGTCGTCGAGGCGCCGCACCGACCCGAGGTCGACCAGGACCGGCCCGTCCGGCGCCCGCAGCACGTTGCTCGGCTTGAGGTCGGCGTGCAGCAGGCCGAGCCCGTGGAGGTGGCCGACCGCCGGGATGACGCCGAGCACGAGCGCGGCCGCGTCGTCGGGGGACAGCGGCCCGCGCGCCGGCCCGCCGTGGACCGGTTCCAGGACGAGGTGGACCGCGTCCGCCGTCGTGACGACGTCGCGCAGCCCGACGAGCGCGGGGTGGCCGTGACCGAGCAGCCGGGCGGGGGTCGCGGCGTCGTCGTCGCGCCGGCGTGCGACGACGACGCTGCCGCCCCGCTCGCCGTCGTCGGCGGTGTAGAGCCAGTCGCCGCCGCGCGCGAGCGGCCCGGTGATCGTCCACCGCCCGCCCAGCACGGTGCCGGGGGCGAGCTCCGGCGCGAGGTCGAAGACGTGGCGACAGTGGGCGCAGGTGCCGCGCAGGCGCCCGGGCCTGCCGTCGCGGGCCCGCCCGACGGGGGCCTCGCAGGACGGGCACCACCGTCGCGACTCCGGGAACAGGGCGGCGGCCCGGGCGAGGAGGTCGTCGGTGGCGTGCCGTCCCCCCGCGGCGGGCCGCAGGCCCTGCCGGGCCCGGCCCGGCCGCGTGCTGTGACGGTCCACCACGTGCTCCCCGTGCGCGGATGAGTCGGCATCCGCTCGCGCCCCGACGGCCCGTCCACCGGGATCGCTGGTGTGACCCGGAGGACGGTCCGAGCACGATACCTCCGCCCTTCGCCGGGGCCCGACCCGTCCACGACCACGGCCCGCGACCGGCCGTCGCGCCAGCTGCGACCCCCGGCGCACCGGGTTCCACCGTCGAGGGGACACCGTCGGTGGACGTCCGGCGGAACGTGACGAGGCACCCGGTGGTGCCCGGGCGCCGAGCGGTTCCGACGCCGGGCCCCCGGGCGCCGGATGGCCGGAAAGGTGCGATGCTGGCTCGACGTACCCCCGTCCGGGGCGGTCGCAGCGCAACCGATTGCGCTGCGCGGCGCCGGACACCGAGCCACGGAGACGCGCAGTGACTTCATCGACTCCGACCCCGTCGACGGGGTCGCAGACGAGCGAGGACCAGCCGTCCGCGGAGAGTGCCCGGCACCGTGTCGACGGCGCCGTTCCCGCGGGTCCGGACAGCAGCTCCCCGGGGGCAGGGAGCACCACCTCCTCCGACGGCGCGGCCACCGACCTCGCGGCGAGCGCCGCCGAGGCCGAGCGGGCCCTCGCCGAGGCCGCGAAGGCCGCCGAGCAGGCGGTCGCCGAGGCCCACGACGACGGGCAGGACGCCGTCAAGAAGGGGTACGACGACGCCCGGCGCGCGGCCGACGAGGCGTTCGAGCAGTCCGCGTCCCGGGCCGACCGCGGGGAGTGAGGCCCGGCCCGCACGGGCGGAGGGGCGGGTCCGTGTCGGGCACAGCGGGGAGGGGCCGCGATGACCGTGCAGACGAGGGTGACCGAGCACGGCGTCCTGCTGCGCTTCACCGGGCGCGACCGGGTCTACGCCTGCCGCGGCGGGGTGTTCCTGCCCATCGACCGCGTGCTCGGCGCCCGGACCCTCGGCCGGCGTGACGCCGTGGCGGCCAGCCCCCGCGTCCACCTGCCCGGCATCTCGGTCCCGGGGATGCTGCGCGCCGGGGCGTACGGCGTGGGGGAGCGCCGGCAGCTGTGGATGGTGCACGCCGCGACGACGCTGCTGGCCATCTACCTGCGCGGCGTCCCGTTCCACCGCGTGGTCGTCGAGGTCGACGACCCCGAGGGCCTCAGCCGGATCATCAACGCCGCGCTGCCGCCGCGCGGGCTGCCGTCGGGCAGCCGCCGCTGAGCCGGCGGCCCGGCTCAGCGGCCGATCAGCCCTTCGGCCCGACCAGCGCCGCCGCCGAGTCGTAGCTGCGGGCCACCCGCGCGTCGATGAGGTAGAGCGTGGCCGACTGGTTGATGGCGGTGTCCCGGTAGATGCCGGTCTTGAGGTAGGAGTCCTCGTCCTGGTAGCGGGTGCCGCCCGGGGGCCGGTACGCGTTGATGCGCTGCTGCCCGTTCATCCAGACGTCGACCTGGGCCTTCTTCGGGTCGGTGGAGAACTTCACGTGCAGGACGATGTCCGTCTGCTGCCCCACGACGGCGGGCCCGATCGGCACCGAGAAGTAGTTGGCTCCCGGGTCGTCCCCGCCGGCGCCGCCGTCGAGCACGAACTGGCCGTGGTCGACCTTGACCTCGATGGGCGGGCTGCCGTCGCCGTCGTTCTTCCACTGCGCGACGACCTGCCAGCCGTCGGCGTTCACGGGGAAGTCGTCCGGGAGGTTCCACGCGAAACCGAAGTAGGCGTCGTCGCCCTCCTTGTAGGAGTCGATCTGCGGCTCGAGCTCGGTGCGCTTGCCACCGCCGGGGACGGTGTAGCGCACGGCCTTCGCGCCGGTGACCCCGGGCGCGTCGACGATCTCGGGAGCCGGGGCGCCGTCGTTGTTGTAGGGCGTGTTCCGGAAGTTCGCCAACGGGTTCGGCCCGGAGAGGTTCGCCTGCCAGAGCGGGGCGGGCACGGACGCCGGGTCGGGTGCCCCGGTGAGCGGCGGCGCGCTGCCGGTGGCGGTCGAGGCGGGCGATCCCGACCCGGAGCCGCCGGAGCCGGAGCACCCGACGACCACCCCGGCCACCAGCAGGACCGACACGGCGAGCCCGAGCAGGCCGTGGATCCGGGTTCCGGTGGAGGTCCTCACGGGGTTGCTCCCTCCGCGATCAATGGTTCGAGGGTGAGATCGGGCTGGTTCTGCGTGACGGCCTGCAGCCGCCACTTGTGCGGGAAGAGCGCGAGCAGCTCGCCGTCGGCGCGGCGGGTCAGCACCTCGATGCCGATCGCGCTGCGCAGCGCGTCCGCGCCGGCGGCGTCGGTGCGCCGCGCGAGGGTGTAGTCGAGGCGCTCGAGCTTGATCGGCGCGGAGAACTCGTCGGCGAGCCGCGCGGCGACCACCTCGAACTGCAGGGGCCCGACGGCGGCGAGCACCGGCGCCTGGTCACCGCGCAGATCGGAGGAGAGCACCTGGATGACGCCCTCGGAGTCCAACTGCTCGATGCCCTTGCGGAACTGCTTGGTCTTCGACGCGTCCGCGACCCTGGCCACGGAGAAGTGTTCGGGCGCGAAGCTCGGGATGGTCGGGAACGTGACCGGCTTCTCCGACCACAGCGTGTCCCCGGGGCGCAGCGCGGTGGCGTTGACGAGCCCGACGATGTCGCCGGGGAACGCCTCCTCGATGGTCGAGCGGTCCCGCCCGAACATCGCCTGGGCGTACTTCGTCGCGAAGGGACGACCGGTGGCGTCGTGGGTGAGCACCATGCCGCGCTCGAACCGGCCGGAGCAGATGCGGACGAACGCGACGCGGTCGCGGTGCGACTTGTCCATCGACGCCTGCACCTTGAACACCAGCCCCGAGAAGGGCGCGTCGATCGGGCGCTCGTCCCCGGTCGCCGACGGGCGCGGGGCGGGCGGCGGCGCCAGCTCCACCAGGGCGTCCAGCAGCCGGGCCACGCCGATGTTCGAGAGCGCCGCCCCGAACATCACCGGCGTCGCGGTGCCGTCGTGGAACGCCGCCATGGCTTCTGGAGTGTCGAAGGCCGCTCCTACCTCGCCGAGCAGCTCGAGCTCCTCGGTGGCGCGCTCCCAGTCGACGCCCTCCTCGGCGGCGGCCCGGTCGGCGTCGAGGCGCTCCTCGGCGGCCCGGGAGGCGCCGTGCGCCGCGCGGGTGAACCGGCGCATCGTGCCGTCCGCGCGCTCGACCAGGCCGTGGAAGTCCCCGGCGATCCCCACCGGCCACGTGATCGGCATCGGGCGCAGCCCGATCCGCTGCTCGACCTCGTCGACCAGCTCCAGGGGCTCGCGGCCCGGCCGGTCCCACTTGTTCACGAACGTCAGGACTGGCACCCCCCGGGCGCGGCAGACGTCGAAGAGCTTGAGGGTCTGCGGCTCGAGACCCCGGGCGGCGTCGAGCAGCATCACCGCGGCGTCGACAGCGGCGAGCACCCGGTAGGTGTCCTCGGAGAAGTCGCCGTGGCCGGGGGTGTCGAGCAGGTTGATGACGTGGTCGCGGTAGGCGAACTGGAGCACCGCCGAGGTCACCGAGATGCCGCGCTCGCGCTCCATGTCCATCCAGTCGGACGTGACGCCCTTGCGTCCGCCCTTCCCGTGGACCGCGCCCGCGGCGGAGATGACCTCGGCGTGCAGCGCGAGGGCCTCGGTGAGCGTCGACTTGCCCGCGTCGGGATGGGAGATCACGGCGAAGGTCCGGCGGCGGCGTGCCTCGCCGCTCGGAGAGCCGTCCGGGCCCGCCGTATCGCGCTCGCCCGGGTCGGCGTGGGGGGAGGCCACGGTCATCGCGCGGTCCTCCCGATGCTTCTCGCCGTCCCCATCGCGGGCCAGATTACGGGCCACGCCGGTGTGACCGGTGTCTGGGGGACGCGCACGTGCGGGCGGTCACCGCCGTCGTCGTGGCGTCCGTACGGCGGCGTCCGGCGACCGTCCGGCGGACGCTCGTCGCGTGTAGCGGACCGCCCAACGGATCCCACCATTCACGTCTGTTTCACCGCGCCCGGTCACCACGGCACACTCTCCACGGGCAGACCGCCCGGTTTGCCAGCGGGACGTCGCGGCCCGACCGGTCCCCCCGGGGGGAGGGGACCGTCCGGGCCGTGACGCCTCCTCACCGGGCGCCCCGGCGTCATCGCCGGGCGCCGGCACCGTCCAGGGGCTGGTCGGGGGCCACGCGCGGCATGTTCCCGCCGCCCCCGCCGTCGTCGGGCTCGACCCAGATCGTCACCGGGTCGCCGGCCGGGACCCGGATACCCGCCAGGGGCTGCTGGGCGGTGACCGTGCCGCTGACCGTCGGCGGGGTGTCGGGGTCGGGATCGACCGCCACGACCCGCGCGGAGATGGCCACCTCGTGGGCCTGGGCGGCCGGGAGCCCCACCAGTGCGGGCACCAGCACCAGGTCGGGCTCGTCCATCCTCACGACGGTAGCCACGACGAGGCCGCCGTTGAAGGGCCGCCAACCCCGGTCGGTCCGTCGTTCGGCAAGATGCGCGTTCCGGCGTCACCGCGCCGGCCCGAGGGCACGAACGACGGCGGGGCGGCGCAATGGGCGATCCGAAGACGGCCGGACGGCGTAACTGGAGCCGCCTACGGGCCCAGCGCGGCGTGGTGCTGCTCGCAGCCGGGGCGCTGCTGCTCGCGGGCTGCGGGGGCACCTCGAGCCTGCCGGCGCTGCAGACCGACACCTCGGCGCCGTCGTCGAGCTCGAGTCCGCCACCACCGCCGACCGCGCTCGGCGCCCCGGCGAACTTCGTGCCGTGCGACGGCGCGTTCCAGTGCGCCACGATCATGGTGCCGGTCGACTACGCCCAGCCGAACGGCCCGACCGTCGGCATCGGGATCGTGCGCCAGCCCGCGAAGGACCAGTCCCGCAAGGCCGGGGTGCTGCTCGTCAACCCCGGCGGGCCCGGCGGCTCGGGGATCGACACCGTGGAGAGCGGCCAGGTCCCGGCCGCCGTCGCGGACCGCTTCGACGTCATCGGGTTCGACCCGCGCGGCGTGGGGCGCAGCAACGCGCTGAAGTGCCCGGTCGGCCCCGACAGCCCGTACTACGGCGACCCGGACCCCGGGAACCCCGCCGGCGAGGCGTCGGCCGAGCAGGCCGTCGAGCGCTACGACCAGTCCTGTGGCGACACCTACCACCAGCTGCTGCCCCATCTCGGGACCCGGGACGTCGCGCGGGACATGGACTCGATCCGCAATGCCCTCGGCGAGCAGCAGATCAGCTACCTCGGGTACTCCTACGGCACGTCGATCGGCCAGATCTACGGCGAGATGTTCCCGCAGCGGATCCGGGCGATGGTGCTCGACGGCGTCGTCGACGTGACGCTGCCCGGGCTCGACCCCAGCCAGGCCGAGAGCTTCGAGAACTCGCTGCACCAGTTCGCCGACGACTGCGCCTCCCGGCCCGACTGCGCGGCCGGCCCCGACCCGATCGCGATGCTCGACCGGGTCCGCGCCCGCGTGAAGGCGTCGCCGCTGCCGGTCGCCGGGACCACGCCGCTCTCGGCGGGGCTGCTCGAGCTCGGCGTGGTGCTGCCGCTGTACTCCAAGGGGAACTGGCCGACCCTGGCGCAGGCCCTCAAGGCCGCGGACTCCGGCGACGGCGGCCCGATGCGCCGGCTGGCCGCGAAGTACTTCGAGGGGTCGAACTCGGACACCTACAACGCCGTGACCTGCCTGGACAACTCGTGGCCGCGCAACCAGGAGGACGTGCTCGCCCAGGCGCGCGCCGCCGAGGCGCGGGCGCCGCACTTCAGCGGCAACGTGCTCGTCAGCGGGCTGACCTGCGCGGACTGGCCCGTCCCGCAGGATCCGCTGACGCCGCCGACCGGCCAGGGGCTCGCCCCGACCCTCGTCATCGGCACCACCAACGACCCGGCCACGCCGTACCAGAACAGCGTGAACCTGGCGCGGCGGCTGACCGGCTCGGCGCTGCTGACCTACCGCGGAGACGGGCACACCGTGTACGGGCAGGGCGTCTCGTGCGTGGACGACCAGGTGAACCGGTACCTCACCGACCTGACGCTGCCGGGGCCGAACGCGACGTGCTGAGCCGCCGCGGCGCGGCGCCGCCGACCCCGCTGACCCCGGTGATCATCAGCACGTGACGCAGGCTCGGCGGCGCACGGCGTTGCCTGACGTCCCCTCGACGCCCACCGCAGCACGCCGCCACCACCTACGATGGCGAGCGGTGTGCCGGGAAGCCTGGTCGGCGGTCGATGCCGCCTGATCAGGAGCCGCCCGTGAGCCCGACCGCCCCCGCCCGCCTCGCCGCCCTCCTCCGCCGCGAGACCGTCGGCGGCGCGCTCCTGCTCGGGGCCGCCGGGCTCGCGCTCGTCTGGGCCAACACCCCCTGGCGGGACGCCTACACCGCCCTCGGCGCGGTCACCGTCGGCCCGGCCGCGCTGCACCTGGCCCTCCCGCTCAGCGGGTGGGCGGCCGACGGACTGCTCGCGATCTTCTTCTTCGTCGCCGGGCTGGAGCTCAAGCGGGAGTTCGTCGCCGGTGACCTGCGCAGCCCGGCCCGGGCCCTGCTGCCGGTGGCGGCGGCGGTCGGCGGGATGGTGGTGCCGGCGCTGCTCTACGTCGCGATCAACCGTGCCGACCCGGCCGCGCTCGCGGGCTGGGCGGTGCCGGTGGCCACCGACATCGCGTTCGCGCTGGCGGTGCTCGCGGTCGTCGGGCGCGGGCTCCCGGCGGCGCTGCGGACCTTCCTGCTCACCCTCGCCGTCGTCGACGACCTCATCGCCATCACGATCATCGCGGTCGTCTACACGCAGCACCTCGCGGTCGGGGTCCTCCTGCTCGCGCTGGTCCCGATCGCGTTGTTCGGCGTGCTGGTCCAGCGCGGGGTGACCAGCCCGTGGTTGCTGGCGCCGCTGGCCGTCGTGGCCTGGGCGCTGGTCCACGCGTCCGGGGTGCACGCGACGGTCGCCGGCGTGCTCCTGGGGTTCACGGTGCCGGTGAAGCCGGGCCTCGCCGAGCGGTTCGAGCACCGCTGGCGCCCGGTCTCCGCCGGGGTCGCGGTGCCGGTGTTCGCGTTCTTCGCCGCGGGCGTGACGGTCATCGGCCCCGGCGGCGGGGTCGGGACGTTCGCCGACCCGGTCACCGTCGGGGTCGTGGTCGGCCTGGTCGCGGGCAAGGCGATCGGCGTCACCGGCGCCACGGCGATCGTCCGACGGGTCACCCGGGCGCGGCTCGACGAGTCGCTGACCGGCCTGGACGTGCTCGGGCTGTCGCTGCTCGCCGGGATCGGGTTCACGGTGTCGCTGCTCGTCGGGGAGCTGGCCTTCGGCGGGGGGACGCCCGCGGACGACCACGTCAAGGTCGGGGTGGTCGTGGCGTCGGTGCTCGCCGCCGCGCTGGCGACGCTCGTCCTGCGCCACTCGGCCCGCCGCCGCACCTGAACGTCGGAGGGCGGTCCCCGCCGCGAGTGGGTACACCTGGGACATGACCAGCGCGAAGCAGCCGATCCCGCCGACACCGCCGACAGCGGGGGTCCCGGAGGTCTCCGGCACCACCGAGGTCCTGCCCGCCGTCGTCCAGAAGGTCGCCGCCTACTCGGCCCGGGAGATCCCCGGCGTCGTGGCCCTCGGCGGGGCGGGCTCCCGGGCGGTCGGCGCGGTGCGCCAGACGCTCACCGGGAGCACCGAGAACGTCGGCGGTGTGCGCGTCGAGCTCGACGGCGACACCGCCACGGTCGGGCTCGACGTCGCGATCGAGTACGGGGTCGGCGCCCGCGAGCTGACCCGCGGGCTGCGGCGGCACGTGCCGGAGGCGGTCGAGCAGATCGCCGGGGTGCGGATCACCGAGCTCAACATCGTCGTCACCGACGTGGTGCTGCCCGGCCGGGAGGACGAGCCGGCGCCGCCGCCCGCGCCCGGGGCCCCGGCCGCGACGCTGTAGACCGGAGCGGACCGTCGTCGGGACCGTGCCCCGGTCCCGGCGGCGAACGCGCTGGTCAGACGACGTTTCGCAGGAAGAGGATGACCGACTGACCCGCCGAGGCGAGGTCCGCGAGGATCGTGTTCACGGTGCCCGCGGCAGTGGTCGGGGAGTCGATGATCCAGAAGATGACGAGAATCGCCACCAGCGCGCCCACGAGCTTCTGCACCGACACAGCGTCACCGTACCTTCACGCGGGGTAGGTCACACCAGCGAGTGACGCGGGTTTCACCAGGATGGTGCACGAAATCCGGTGCGCGGGCGAGCGCTGGGGGGCGGACGGTGGATCGCTATCGTCATCGCATCAGTGCCACGACCGATGGAACCCCGGACTCACCGGCGGCCCAGCCCCGCGGCGGCCCCGGTGCTCGACGCCTCGTCGGGTCGGCGGGGGTCGGGGTCATCATCTCCGGCCTGCTCATCAACGTCTACCTCGCCGTCGTGGCCCGGGCGCTCGCCCCCGCCGAGTACGCGACGTTCGGTGCGTTCTGGGCGCTCGCCCTCGTGCTGGGCTTCGGCCCGTTCCTCCCGCTCGAGCAGGAACTGGCGCGGCGGCTCTCCCAGCGGGAGTCCCGACGGCAGGTGCTGGTCGCCGGGGCGGGCACGGCGGCGATGCTGGCCGGGCTCGCGCTGGTGGTCCTCGCCGCGGTGTCGCCGCTGGTGTGGTCCTCCCTCGACGCGCACGCGGGCGCGTTCGGGGCTCTGGTGGCCCTCTGCCTCGTCTCGGCCGGCCAGTTCCTGCTGCGCGCCATCCTCATCGGGACCGACCGGCTGGTGCGTCACGGCGCGGTGATGGTGCTCGACGCCGTGGCCCGCCTCGGCCTCGCCGTCGTGCTGCTCGTCGCCGGGGGCAAGGACGCCTCGCTCTACTGCTGGGCCCTTGTCGCCGCGATCGCGGTGGCCCATCTCCCGCTGATCCCGGCCGCGTGGCGCCGTGCCCAGCACGAGCCGTCCACCGACGCCGCCGACCCGACCCACCACAGCACGCGGGCCCTGGCCGGGTCGGCCATGCCGCTGCTCGTCGGGTCGGTGTGCGCGCAGCTGCTGCTCAACGGCCTGCCGGTCGTGGTGGTGGCGCTCGCGAACGGGCCGGCGCAGGCGGCGGCCGGGGTGTTCACGGCGGCGTTCACCCTCGCCAAGGCGCCGCTGTCGATGGTGGTGCCGCTGCAGTCGGCCGTCGTGCCCACCCTGACGCGGCTGCTCGCGGCCGGGCGGCGCCGGCAGGTGCTGCGGCTACTCGTCAAGGGCGCGGCGGGGCTGGCGGCGCTCGCCGTCGTCGGGGTGCCGCTCGCGTGGTGGCTCGGCCCACCGATCGTCTCGCTGGTGTTCGGCGACGACTACACGATCCCCGGGGTCGAGCTCGCGGTGATCATCGCGGGGGTGCTCGCGCACGTCGGGCTCGTCGTCGTGACCCAGGTCCATGTCGCCCGCGGCCGGCACGTCGACGTCGCGGCCAGCTGGCTCGCCGGCCTCGTCGTCGCGGGCCTGACGTTCTGGTTCGTCCCCGGCATCGTGGTCGCGGGCGAGGTGGCGTTCGGCGCGGGCTCGGCGTTCGGCGCCGTGGTGAGCGCCCTGCTGCTGATCCGGACCCACGAACCGGCCACCACGACCACGGAGAGGACGGGACAGACGTGAGCGCGGAGCAGGCGCCCGGCAGCCACGAGGGCACCGGGGACCACTACGACGCCGAGTACTACCAGGGCAACGGGCAGGCGGGGGACCGGCCGGCGCTACGGCTCTACACCCGACTCGTCGCCCGCTACACCGACGGCGGGCCTTACCTCGACTTCGGCTGCGGGACCGGCCACCTGGTGCGCCGGCTCTCCGCGCTGGGCCCCGCGTGGGGCGTCGAGCTCTCCGAGTGGAGCGCCCGGACCGCCCGCGGCAACGCCCCCGGCGCCACGATCACGACCAGCACCGACGAGCTCCCGACGGACGGCTTCGGGGCGCTCACGGCCATCCACGTCCTCGAGCACCTCGACGACGCGACGGCCGCGGACGTGCTCGCCACGTGGCGGCGGGTGCTGCGCCCGGGCGGGCAGGCGCTCGTCGTCATGCCCGACCCGGCCGGCCGGGGCAGGCGCCTCGCCGGGGACGCGTGGATGGGATTCGCCGACCCCACGCACATCAACCTCAAGCCGCACGCCGAGTGGGCCGCGTTCCTGCGCGAGCACGGCTTCACCGTCGAGCGCGAGGGCACCGACGGTCTTTGGGACGTGCCGTACTCCCGGCGGCCGAAGCTGCTCGACGCGGCGCGTTACGCCGTGCCCGGGTTCGTGCAGTTCCTCGCCGGCCGGATGCTGCTGCGCCCGGGGACGGGTGAGTCGTCGATGTTCGTGCTGCGGTGTCCTTGATCCCCGGGCACGTGTTGGGCGCTCCGTTCGACGAAACGCCGGCGCGTGACCTCGCCGCGCCGTCGTCGAAGCTCCGGCGGCGGCTTCCGGTCGTGGCCGACGGCGTCCTGCCCGTCGTCCTGTTCGTCGCGGCAGCGGCCTGGAACCTCTGGTTCGCGGCGGGCGCCTCGGCCCAAGGGGTGCTCACCGGCGAGGAGGCCTCGGTCGACCATCGGGATCCGCTGGCGCTCTCGCTGCACTGGCAGCCCTCGATCTGGTCGACCAACGCCGGGTCCCAGCTGTTCTACCTGGTCGCGGGCCACCTGACACCGGACTACGGGCTCCTCTACGCCCGCCCGGTGAAGGCGGCCGCGATGGCCCTGCTCCCGGTGTTGCTCTACCTCGCCGCTCGGCGGCGCCTGGGGTGCCGCCCGGTCACGGCCGCCATGGGTGCAGCGCTCGCGGTCGTGCTCCCCGGCGTCACCAGCGTGGCGTGGGTGGGGACAGAGAACGGCCTCGAGGCGGTGTGGGGGGTCGCCGCCCTCCTCGTCGCCACGTCCCGACGGCGGGTGTGGCCCGTCGCGCCGGTCCTCGCGGCGATCTCGGTGGCCAACTACACGGCTGGGCTGGCGTGGGCCGCGGTGACGGTCCTGGTCTGTCTCTGGCGGATCAGGTCGCTCCGAGACGCGGCGCTGGTGGTGGCCGGGAGCGCGCTCGGCGGCGCGCTGGTCCTCGCTCCTCTCCGCTGGTGGCACAACGGCGCGGTGATCGTCACGGGTGGCGGACACGCCGGCGCCGACCTCCACGACTGGCGTGCCCGCCTCCTCGACATCGGGCATCTGCTCGTCGACGACGGCGGGAGCTACTACTGGTTCTCGTCTGCTCCGATGCTCGCGTCCCGCGTGACTGCAGCGGCCCTCGCCGTGGCAGCGGCCGTGGCCCTGGTCCGTCGGTTCTCGAGGGTCTGGCCATGGTTCGCGGTATCGCTCGCCGCGGCGGGGCTCTACGTCGTCTCGAGCGGTGTACCCGGGTCACGGCGGATCGTGGCGATCGCGGTCGTCGCCGGGCTGTTGACGGCGCCCGCCGTGGACGAGCTGATCGACCTGGTGCGCCCGGCGCACCGCTTCCCCGGGCCTGCCGTGATCATGGTCCGGGCCCTCGTGGTCGTGGCCGCGATCGTCGCGGTGGCGGGTCCGGGCCTCTCCGACGGCGTCCAGAACCGATCCGAGCTGGCGAGCGGGACCCGTCCGTTGCCGATCGACTGGCCCTTCCCGGTCGACCGCGGCGGGACGCAGGCGAGCACGTTCGGGCGGTTGGACGCCGCGCTGCGCTCCGGCGCGATGTCGCCGACCCAGGTGGGTGATGGCTGGGGCGGGACACGGACCCTCGCCGTTCTGGTCGCGCTTTCCGAACGCAACGGACGAACGCCGCCGCTCCCACCCTCGGCGCTCCTTGCGTACTACCGGACCACCGATGACTGCCGGGAGCTCGACGGCCCTGCCGTGTGCCGGTGAGTCAGGGCGTGAGCCCCGAGACCGTCCGCGAACCGGGCACCAGGTCGTAGTTCCCGCTCGGGTAGGGCTGCTGGAAGAGCAGCAGGGTCACGTTGTCGTCGGTGTCCGGGAAGTCGCGCAGGCGGGTCTTCAGCGTGGTCATCGATGCCTCCCGGGCGGCGTTCCCGACGATGCCGCCGTTGTCCGGCTGCGCGGAGAAGTCCGCGAGGGCGGACCCCTGGCTCTCGCCGTACCCCAGGAAGCCGTCCATCGTCTGGGTGACGCCGTTCTGCTGGATCGGCTGGTGGATGCAGGGGAAGAGGAACGCGTTCTCCCACGCGACGGTGTAGGTGTTCTCCCGGGGAAGCACCGTCGACATCGGCGCCCAGCGCTGCGCGAGCGGGGCGGTGAAAGCCAGCCAGCCGCCGATGTCGCTGGTGGTGTCGTCGGCGACGATCCGCACGAGCGTCGCGTCCCCGGGCGGCGGCTGGGACTTCGTCATGTCCACGGTGCGCCAGTCGGTCCCGTCGCTGGTCTCCCGGACGGTGCTCGAGCCCAGCGGCTCGACACCGGGGCCGTTCCCGACCTGCCGGCCGTACTCCAGGCGCAGCGAGTTGCCCTCCCCGAGCCGGCCGGACACCTCGGTCGTCAGCGCCGAGTCGCGGGTCGACCCCGGGGGCAGGCGGAACCAGTCGGTGGTGAAGGACCCGGTCCGCGAGTCCGGAGAGCGGCCCTCCTCCGGGGGCAGGAAGCTGCCCCACACCGGGAGCCCGCGGGGCAGGTCGGCCGGCGGACGGCTGGTCGGGAAGAACGCGTCCCGCACGAACGCCTGGCCCAGTGGCTCGTCGCCGATCGGCGGGATCCGGTCCCGGGACACCAGGGCGGTGCGCTGCGGGGTGAGGACGTCGATCGCCTGCTCGGCGCCGCAGCGGGTGGCCTGCGGGTCCTGCCACGCATCCGCCGCGGGCGAGTACGTCGACGTGGTGTGGTCCGCGGAGAGCCAGAAGTCGGAGACCATGCGCGCGGTGCTCGCGGCCATCGCCACCGTGCAGAGCATCGGGATGGCGATCATCAGCGACCACGGCCGCCAGCCGCGCCCCCTCCACGAGGTCACCAGCGCCACGCCGAGCGCGAGCACGATGAGGATGGCCGCCCACCACTGCGGCTGGTCGAGGAAGAACCCCCTGACGGACGGGTAGTCCAGCCAGGACGGCATCCCGAGGCCCCACATGAAGCCCCAGCGGTTGCGGCCGTGCCCGGCCAGGGCGATCACGGCGATCGCGGCCACCGCCGACGCGAGGACCGCGGGGACCGGCACCTTGCCCTCGCGGGCGCGCACCGTGCGCACCGAGGCGCGGACCAGCCCGGGCCCGGCGACGAGGATGAGGGCGAGGAACGGCGCGCCGACCCCGGCGATCGCCCCGAAGTGGTGCGACGGCTTGCTGGGGGTGGGCAGCAGCAGGACGAAGGCCAGCACCGTCGTCCAGCCCGAGAGCATCAGCCGGCGCGGTACCGGGAGGTCGCGAACCCGGGCGATCACGGCGGTGACCAGGAACCAGACCAGGGCGAGAAGGCAGAGCAGCACGGCGGTGCGCTTCGCGTAGGCGCCGAACCGCGAGGTCTCGTCGAGCAGGAACGCGTACCGCTGGAACTCCAGGTACCAGGTCTGCGCCCGCTGGATCGGCGCGAAAATCTGCTGCGAGCGCACGAAGTCGCCATAGGTGCCGTCCGCGAACCCGGCGAGCGCTCCCAGCGCTCCCGGCGCGATCACCACGAGCCAGCGCGGCGGGATCTCCCACCAGTGCGCCGAGCGCGACCGGATCACCCGCCACGCCGTCGGGGCCGCGGCCAGCAGCGGAGCGAGGCAGATGAATCCGGTCGGCGCGGTCATCAGGCCGACCCCGCCGAGCCCGACGGCGAGGGCGAGCAGGTCCATCCGCTCTCGCTCGACGCCCTCGGCGACGACGGCCAGGGCCAAGGCGGCGAACACCGCGGTGTAGGGCTCCGGTCGGGTGCCGACGTCGTAGGGCAGCCACCAGGCGAGGAACGCGACTCCCAGCACGGCACGGCTCGCGAACGCGATCCAGCGGTGCTCGCGCCACGGGTGGGTCACGCCCGGGCAGCGCGCCACGAACACCCGGATCGCGAACCAGGTGATGACGCCGAGCACGACCGAGGGCACCCGCAGCGCGACCGGGGAGACGCCGGCCTGCTGCTGCCACCAGGACAGCAGGTAGTAGGGCCAGGAGAACGGCGTGAAGCCCTGATTGTAGAGCTGGTAGTAGTTCGGGACGTAGCCCGAGAACGGCACGTTGGCCGCCATGGCCGAGTAGTAGCCGTCGTCGTCGGTGAGCGGTGCGAGGTAGAGCCAGGACCAGAGCGCCACGACGACGACCGCGTCGACCAGTCGCGGTCGCCCCCGCATCCGCAAGCGCGTGAGCCCGGAGAGGATCTTCGCGTCGATCCGGGCCCACCAGCGCGGGGCCCAGGGCGGCGGCGTCCAGCCGTCGGAGTCGAGGTCCGCGCGCGTCGCGACGGTGTCGGCGTCGAGGGCGGCCTCGCGCCACCGGGTCCGGCGGCGTCCGAGGTAGATCGCGGCGGTCGTCGCGAGCCCGCCCAGCACCACCGCCAGCACGGTCGCCGTGATCAGACCCGACTTGAAGGGGCTGGGCGTGCTCGCGTAGCGGTCGTCCGGGGACACGTTGACGGACAGGTCCGCGGGCGTGGCGCCGGGCAGGGCGGTCAGCGACGTCGACAGCGCGTCGATGTTCGGCAGCGGGCTGATCGGCTTCGCGGCGGGCGTCGAGTTCGGCGGGACGTTCTTGACCTCGTCCGGGTCGACCTCGCCCAACCGTGGTGCCAGTGATCCCAGCGGGCGTCCGTCGCGGCTCACGGTCACCCGCGACGCGTCGCCGGCGACCTGGTAGGAGCAATCCCCGGGGGGCAGGCGCTCGGCGAGGATGTCCTTGCCGCCGGTGTGGACGGTCAGGGTGCCCGCGCGGACCCGGATCGAGAGCGCCTTCTCGTCGAACTCGCCGGAGGTCGGCGACATCGTCGTGAGGACATAGCCGTCCGGCGTGCCATCGGCCTCGCGGGCCGCCCGGCAGCTGAACTGCGCGCTGAACGACTCCGGCTGGTAGGCGGTCAGCATCAGCATCGTCGGCGCGGGGCGGGCGACGTCGACCGGCCAGCGGATCTCCGGGTGGTTCTGGATCACCGGCGCGAACGGCAGCAGCACCCCGCAGGCCACGGCCACCAGGGCGGACGCCACCGCGATCACCCGCGCGACGAGCAGCCCGTCGAGGCCCCAGTCGTCCGGTCCCCACCTGTCTGGGCCGTCACCCGGGGTGAAGGCGTCGTCGGCGCGGCCGTTCGAGCCGGTGTGGGTGACGGGCTCGGTCGTGGAGTCGTCGGCCGGGGACGGCGCGGTGCGGGCGGCGGAGCTCCGGGTGGGCACGAGACGCCGGAGCATGAGTCCGACCGTGGTCGTGGACCCGGAGTCGTCGTCGGACGGCTCGACACCGCGTCCGGTGCCTTCGCCCACGCCGCGCTCCGTTCCTCGCCCGAATGTGCCCGCCCGATCCACGCCGGTGGGTGACGCTAACAACCGCCCTCGTCCCGGGCCGTGAAGCCGTGCCGGTGAGCGCTGACCACACCTGGCGCGGGGTTTCGTTCCGGCCGGTGGCGTCCGACCGCCGCCCGACTTCCTGGCGATGGAGGCCCCCGTCTGACGTCCACGACGACCCTGCCCGAGCCCGCCGTGGACACCCCGGCCCCGCCGCGCGTCGGCCGGGTGCCGGGCGTGGCGGCCGAGATCGGCGTCGCCTACGTCCTGGTGCTGGGCGCCTCTCCGGCGTGCGTCCTCCTGCCCGTGCGGATCTCACCGCCCGGCCCATGAGCGTGATTCCCGTGGCGCCGACGGCGGTCAACTCTCCCGATGCGGTCCTGCGCGGTGCGCACGCCATCGGCGGTGACCTCGGGGAACTACGTGGACACACATGGATGATTTCCGTCTGTCCGGCGGGTCGATGCGGGCCGTGAAAGGACTCTTACGGGGCGAGCGCTACCGTGGCAGCGCATCGATACACCGGCCGATGTGCACCCGTGTTAAAGGCGGAAGTGCGCTTCCGACGGTCGTCGCACGACGAGCAGGGAGGGCCCGGCCATCCGACGCACCGCATCACCTGCTGAGAACGACCTCGTCATCGTCCTGACTTACTACACACCGTACGTGTCCGGACTGACCAACGTGGCTCGGGACGTTGCCGAAGGCCTCGCCGCTCGGGGCTGGCGCGTGTGCGTGGTCGCGAGCAAGCACGACCCGTCGCTGCCGACCAACGAGACGATCAACGGCGTGCGGGTGGTTCGTGCGCCGGTGCTCGCGAAGGTCGGCAAGGGGACGATCGGGGTCAACCTGACGCGGATGGCCCTGCGCGAGATGCGGCGCTCCCGCGTCGCGAACCTGCACCTGCCGCTGATCGAGGCGGGGCTGCTGACGAAGCTCGCGCCGATTCCCGTCGTGTCCACCTACCACTGCGACGTCAGCCTCCCGCCCGGCATGGTCAACGTCGCGCAGCGGGAGGCGGTCGACCGGTCGAGCCGCTCCGGCCTGCGCCGCTCGGCGGCCACCGTCGTCACGAGCGAGGACTACGCCCGCCGCAGCCGGCTCTGGCCGGTGATCGCGCCGCACATGGTGGCGATCCCGCCGCCGTGCGTCCCGGTCGCCGACGGCGAGCCCTCGTACCGGCGCGGGGACGGGTTCCACGTCGGGTTCCTCGGCCGGATCGTGGAGGAGAAGGGCGTCGAGCACCTCGTCGACGCGTTCCTCGCCCTCGACGACCCCGCCGCGCGGCTGCTGATCGGCGGCGAGCACACCGGGGTGGCCGGCGGCAGCGTCGTCGAGCGGGTTCGCGCCCACGCCGGCGACGACGACCGCATCGACCTGCTGGGCTTCGTCCCCGACCAGCGCCTCGGCGACTTCTACTCCTCCATCGACGCGTTCGCGCTGCCGTCGGTGAACGCGTTCGAGGCGTTCGGGATCGTGCAGGTCGTCGGCATGCTCGCCGGCGTCCCCGCGCTGGTCAGCGATCTGCCGGGGGTCCGCCTGCCGGTCGAGCGGACCGGGTTCGGCACGATCGTCCCCGCGGCCGACGTCCCGGCGCTGCGCGACGGGCTCGCCCGCCTGCGCGACGCCCCGCCCGACGTCGCTGCCGGTCGCGCCGCCGCGTCCGAGGCGTTCAGCGTCGAGTCCGTGCTCGACGACTACGAGGCGGTCTTCACCAAGGCCGCCGGTTGATCCGTCCCGACCCCTGGAGCCCCGCCCCGTGACCACCGAGGACATCGACGACGTCTCCCGCACCTGGACCAAGCTCGGGCGCGAGGACCCGATGTGGGCGGTGCTCACGGACAAGGGCAAGGATCGCAACCGGTGGAGCGCCGAGGACTTCCTGGCCACCGGGGTCGACGAGATCTCGACCGTGATGGCCCGCCTGGGTGCGCTGGGGCTCGACGTCGGGCGGGAGCGGGCCCTGGACTTCGGCTGCGGCGCCGGGCGGCTCTCCCACGGGCTGGCCGGGGCCGGCTTCGGTGAGGTCCTGGGCTGCGACATCTCCCCGACGATGCTCGACAAGGCGCGCGAGATCGTGCCCGACGAGGCGTGCCGGTTCGTCCAGGTGACCGGGTCGGACCTGGCGGCGGTCGAGTCGGACTCGGTGGACCTCGTCTACTGCTGCCGCGTCCTGCAGCACATGCCGCCCGCCCTGGCGCACGGCTACGTCCGGGAGTTCTGGCGGGTGGCGCGCCCGGGTGGGGTGGTCGTGTTCCAGATCCCGACGGAGCCCTCGTCCTCGGCGGCCGGGCGGGTGCTCTCCGCACTGCCCGTGCCGGTCGCGCGGCTGCTGAGGCGGGGGATGGAGATGCACGCGACGTCCGAGGCCGACGTCCGCCGGCTGGCGGAGTCGGCGGGCGCACAGGTGGTCGTAGCAGACCCCGACACGAGCGCCGGCCCCCGCTGGGAGAGCTGCCTCTACGTGACCACGCCGGGCTGAGCTAGGTCCCCACTAGGGCCGGACCACAGCGTTCGGGCTGACAGGGGTCGAGAATGTCGTGTTAGGCGCGGGTGACCACCCCGGGACCGTCTCGCTACCGGGATCAACCGTGTAGCCATCCGAGGGCAGCGTCGCGCGAAATGTGTACACCTGGAGGCCGGCCGCGTCCGGCGCGTCGGCCAGCCGAGCGGAGAGTTGCGTGACCGCGTCTCCGCTGAAGCTTGGCGCGAAGAGCCCGCCGCGATCGCTCAGAAAGGCACTGTCCCCGACGCCGGCAAGCGCTCCGTCTCCCCACGTCACAGCGGTCGCGACCGGTTCGTTTATGCCGTCCGCTTGGATCGGCTTTCGCAGACAGGGAAAGAGGAACGCGATTGGCCACCCCACGGCCGTCGCCGACCCGGACGGGATGATGTCCGTCAAGGGCGCCCATCGCTGAACCAGAGGTGCGGAAAAGGCGGTCCACCCTCCAGGCCCGTCGGAAGTGTCCGATGCGATGAGGCGTACCGCAGTAGCCCCTCGGGGAGGCGCTACTGGTCCGTCGAGCGTCACCGAGCGCCACTGCCGAGCATCCACTGTCGCGCCGGCCTTGCCCTCGCCCAGCCCGGAGAACGAATCCAGGAGGACGGGTGCCCCGCCTGTACGGGGGAGGGATGCGTACCCGACCCGGAGGTCGTTGCCATTGCCAGCGCGGCCCGAGACATACAACGAGAGCGTCTGGCCCCGCAGATCGGTCGGGATCGAATACCAGGGCGTGCTGAAGGTGCCTGCGCCAGCACCGTCGGCCGGGTCGGCGCTGTCGGGTCCCGGACGGTGACTCCCCCAGACCGACCCCGACGCGATGGGCGGAGGACTCGAGGGCGACCACCCACCCGAGGCGAAGACTCCACCGGTGGCCGTGGCCCCGATGTACGACGCGACCGGCAGACCCGAGGCGCTGTGGGGGTCAAGGACCTGGACCGCCTGCTCGGCTCCGCAGCGGTGGGCGAGTGGATCTTCCAGGGCGTCGGCCCACGGCGAGTACGTGCTAGTGGTGCGCACCGCCCCGACCGCGAAACCGCCGACCATGTACCCGGTCGTCGCGAGGAACGCTACGCAGACCACCACGGGAAGTGCGAGCCATGGCGCGACGGCGACCATGGACGGAGCGCGGCGCCGAGCCACTACCACCATGGCAGCCGTGACGAGGGCGGTCCCGAGCAACCACCACACCGGCTGTCCGTACGCCACGATCCATACCTGGGGCGGGGTCAGCGGATGCGGGATGCCGAGGAGCCACGAGTACGGCCAGGAGTTGATGCCGCGTCCGGCCAGCGCGATCAGGACGCAGACACCCACAAGCGCGGTAACGGCGACGGGATGGCTCAGTGGGCGCCGAGCGGAGACCATCTGAGCGATGCGCGGACTGAAGACAACGACCGTCGCGAGCAAGACGGCGCCGACCCCAGCGAGAGAGCCGAAGTGGTGGGTCCACTTACTCGGTGTCATCCACAACAGCAGGAAACCGAGCACCGTGGTGTGGGCGGCGAGTCGCAATCGAGGCGGCCAGATGCGGTCTCGATCGCCGAGAGTCGCTGTCATGACATAGCCGAGTACCGCGAAGAGAGTCAGGAGGACCGGCAGGCGCTTTGCGTAGTTACCTTGGGGACCCTGCTTGTTCAGCAGGTAGTCCCAGCGGACGATCTCGGTAGACCACGTCTCGGGGTATTGCATGCCGAGGAAGATCTGTTGGGCGCGGGAGAAGTCTCGGAGGGAGCCGTCGGCGAAGGCGAGCAGCCCGACCACGGAGCCCGCCGCGATTATCGTCACGATCGAAAGGATTTGGGCCTGCCGTCCGCGATCGCCCAGCGCCCTCCATACAGCAGGAGCGGCCGCGATGGGGGGCGCGAGGGCGACGAAGCCCGCCGTCCCTGCGGTGAAGCCGATGCCCGCCGCGATCACCGCCAGGGCGGCGGGGAACGCCCGTCTCTGCTCGATCGAGGTGGCGAGAGCGACAAGAGCTGCCATGACGCTCGTGGCGACGACGGCTTCGGGTCGGACGCCGGTGTCGAACGGGAGCCACCACCCCAGGAAGATGATCGCCACCGCGACCCTCAGCGCCCTTTCGGAGTTGGCCGCAAGGGACGCTGAGCGCGCGAGCTTTCGGACGAACGCGCGCACCAGGAACCACGTCGCGAGGCCGAGCGCGACCGAGGGGATCCGCAGGGCGACCGGCGCCGTCCCGACCGCGTCCTGCCACCACCCCAGTGCGTAGTAGATCCACGTGAACGGAGTGAACGACTGGTTGAAGAGCTGGTAGTAGTTTGCGACGTAGCCCGAGTGTGAGACGTTCGCCGCCATTGCGGAGTAGTAGCCGTCGTCATCGGTCATCGGTGCGAGGAACAGCCAAGCAACCAGGACGACTGGTACGACGGCATCCACCACAGCGGGGCGCCGCAGGCGGAGACGACCTCGCGATGAACGGCGTTGCCGCTCTGCGAACCACAGTGCGATGAGGGACACGGCACCCGCCACCACAAGCAGCACGATCGTGACCGCTTTGAGTGGGGTCGGAGACGTCGCCCCTTGATCGTCCAGAGTCAGGTGGACATGGACCTGGGAGTGCTGGCCGGCGAGGCCGGTCGCCAGGGCGTCGACGTCAGGTAAGTCTGCGCCGGGCAACGTCCCCGCGGGCACGCCGTCTATCGAGATGGCGAGTCGGGAAAGGTCGCCCTCGATGGAGACGCTGCACGGGCCAGCAGGCAGTACACCCTGGTAGAGAGTGCTTCCCCTGCTGACAACCGTCAGACGGTCCGCGACCATCGTCGCGGTCAGAGCCGCCCGCTGCGCATCGGGGAAAGCGGGGGGAGCCGTGGTGAGAACGAGACCGTCGGGCGTCGTCGCCGCAGCGCGCGCATCGGCGCACGCGAATCCTGCGTCGAGGGCAAGAGGACGTCCGGTTGTGAGGCCCAGTTGGGTCGACTCGGTCGTGCCGGAAAGCCGCGGCCAGGTCACCTCCGGCCGGTCCGCCGACACCGGCAAGAGGGGAAGGAGTACAGCGCAGACCATCGCGACTATCCCGGCGGTCGTCGCCAGGAGGAGTGCCCGTGGCCACCGCCCGCTGTTACCGGAGGGTGGTTCGTCATTCTCGGCGTCCGAGGCCAGAACCTCCTCCTCCGCCGAATCGTCCTGCGACGTCGAGGTCACACGATTCTCCAGGTCCTTGCGCCATGTGAAGTTGCGGAATCGGAACGTAGCAACTGGGAACCTGATCTGTCGGGAGAGGTCTCCGTCACGACCGGGGGTCCTAGCTAGGGCTTCCCTCGTTCTCCGTAGCCTCCAGCCCTCGGGGGATGTCGTCGGTCCGGGCGGGGCCGACCCGAGAGGAGCACGAGATCGACGCGACGACGCAACCCGAAGCGCAGATCGCTACGGATTCGCGGGAGACCACAACCCGATACAGCGCCTGGATCGCTCCGATCGCGGGCGTCGGGTCCGTACTCGTGTGCCTGGTTCTCCAGGCCGCGATCAGCCGCCTGCGGGTCCCGTTCCCGACCTACGCGGGGACCGCCGTCGCCGCCACTGTCGGCGCCGTGGTCGTCGGGGTGCTCGTCTGGATCGCCGCGCGAGAGAGCCGTGCCCGGTCGGCGGTAGCGACCCTCGCCGTCCCCGGGCTGCTCGCCGCCCTGGTGACCCTCTGGCTCGGGATGCTGCTGCAGGGCACGCGCTACTACCTCGGCGGCATCTCGATCGACCAGAGCTTCCGGACGCAGGCGCTCGCCCGGTACGCCGCCACGTGGTCGCTGGCCGACATGAACTACCTCGGCCTGCCGTCCTACTACCCGGCCGGCTGGTTCTGGCTCGGCGGCCGCGCTGCAGACCTCGCCGGGGTCCCCGCGTGGGAGTTCTACAAGATCTGGGCGATCCTGACGCTGGCCGTCGCGGCCTGGGCGGCGTTCGCGGCGTGGCGTCTCGTCGTGACGCCGGGTCGGGCCGTGCTCGTCGCGACCGCCACCGCCGTCGTCGGGCTGGGCGTCTCGTCGGCCGAGCCCTACGCGTGGCTGCTCGTGGCGCCGATGCCGCCGATCGCCGTGATCGTCTGGCACGCGATCCGGGCCGACGAGACCCGGCTCCGCGGGCTCGCCCTGGCCGCGACCGGGGTGTACCTCGGCGTGGCCGCCATGACCTACTCGCTGCACGCGGGGTTCTTCGGGGTCTACGTCGTGCTCGCGGCGCTGATCCCGACACGGGGCCGGCCGGGGCGTCACCTGGTCCCGCGCATCACACGGGCCGCGGTCGTCGTCGTGATCGGCCTGGTGCTCGCCCTGGTGGTCTGGGCGCCCTTCGTGGTGGCCGCCCTCGCCGGTGGCGTGCCGCGCAGCGACGCTCAGCGGTACCTGCCCTACGACGGGGCGGTCTGGACCTTCCCGATGCTGCAGCCGTCGTCGATCGGGGCGATGTGCCTCGTCGGGCTGATCGGGATCGTGCTGGGGTGGACGGTGCACGAGCGGCTCGCCCGGCCCCTCGCGGTGCTGGTGCTGCTGGTCTACGCGTGGTTCGCGCTGACGCTGCCGGCGTTGCTGGTCGGGCAGACCACCCTCGCGTTCCGGCTCTCACCCGTCGTCGAGCTCGTCCTGGTGTGCGCGGGGGTGCTGACCGCGGTCGAGGCCGTGCTGTTCGCCCGCACCCGGTGGCCCGCGCTCGGAGGTCGGCTGCTGGCCCTGGGTGGGCTGCTGGCCGTCGTCGTGCTCGCGGCCTGCGCCCAGGGCGCGCTGTCGGCGGACGACGACACCGTCAAGGAGGCCTACTCCGACCCGTACCCGAGCACCGGTGCGCCGGCGGTCGGGGCGTTCGATCCGTCCCGGTCCGACTCGTGGGCGCCGCAGCTCGTCGGAGCGGTGCAGCAGGGGTCGGGTCGTCCGGCGTCGGACCTCGTCGTGCTCGGCGGCCCGACCCAGTTCTACGTCGACGCGCCCTTCCACGGCTTCCAGCAGTCCACGCCGCACTACGCGAACCCGCTCGCGCACTACGAGCAGCGCAACGACGCCGTGCGGCAGTGGTCCCGCGCGAGCGATCCGTCGGACCTGCTGCGGCGGTTGGACGCGTCCCCCTGGCCCGCGCCCCGGGCGTTCCTGTTCAGCCGGGGACCGGGCGGGTCGCTGACGACGAACATCGTCCACGACGTGTTCCCGCAGTACCCGAACGTCTCGTCCGAGACCGTGAGCTTCCCCGGCCGGCTGTTCGACTCGCCCGCGTTCGAGCGCCGGGACATCGGTCCGTGGACGGTGGTCGTCCGCCGCTGAGGTGGTCCGGCGTCACCGGACCGGTTCGACGAACACCCGCCGCGAGTCGGTCGGGTTCGCCGAGTTCGACGGATCGGGCCAGGACCCGTCGAGGCGGAAGCCCGGTCCGACCGGGCCCGGGGTGTCGAAGCCGCTGGTGACCAGCCAGGTGGCCGGTACCGGTGCGCGACGGTCGAGGTGGCGGTAGTTCCGGTCCAGCGCGTAGGAGAGCGTGATGAAAGCGTCGCCGACCAGGGCGTGATGCATCGCCCACCAAGCCGGCACCGACCAGCGCACCGAACGCGGTCGGCGGCAGCCCGCCCCGACACCGGATTCCCGCAGACCTCGCCGTGCGTACGACGACGGGCATCGCCGGCCTGGTCAGCATCGCAGCTTCCCCCATGACCAGGGGATCCTCCGAAGATTGCCGGGCTGGTCCGTGCGGCGCTCCGGTGACCACCGCATCGGATCCGCCCGTTTCACCCCAGAGTGTCAGACCTTCGAACTAGTGTGCGAAGCGTGGCGGTGATGGTGGGCGATGTCGTCGAGTCCGGTGCTGAGGAGCCCGGGCTCGATTGGGGCTGCCCGCCCGAGGAACGTGACGCCGGTGTGCCGCCGGAGTGCGCGGTGTTCCCGGAGGCGCTGCCGGACTGGATGCTGCGAGCGATGGATCCGGCCGAGGCGCCGGGGCAGTGGACCGAGGCCGGGCTGGCGGCGGCGTTCCGGGCGGAGAACCACGTCACCTGGCGGCGCTGGCGGTGGATCTGGGAGGCCTGGCGGGCCGCGGCGGACACCACCGAGCGGGTCGCGCAGCGGTCGCGGCCGGGGAAGGTCCCGGCCGCTGTTCTGGGCTGGTCGGAGCAGTTGGGGGCGGCGCGGATCGAGTTCGCCCGCCAGATCCTCGTCCGGTTGCCCGCGCTGGGGGAGGCGATGCGGGAGGGCTGGCTCGAGCAGGACAAGGCGTCGATCTTCGTGTCGACGGTGGCTGATCTGGATGACGCGCAGGCCCGGCTGGTGGTCGAGCGGCTGCTGGGTCGGGCTCCGACGTTGACCCATGCCCAGTTGCGGGCCCGTGTGGAGGCGACCGCGGCGGCGGTCGATCCGGGGTGGGCCGAGGCGCGTAAGGCGGCGGCGATCGCGCGGCGGCGGGTGTCGTTGCGGGTCTTGCCGTCGGGGTCGGCGGAGCTCTCGGGGGTGGATTTGCCGCCGGAGCCGGCGCAGGACGCCTACGACCGGATCGTGGCGCTCGGTGATGTGGTGCACGACCGGCTGCGGGCGGCGGGGCGGGACGCCGGGCACGGCGTGATCCGCTCCGAGGTGCTGCTGGTGCTGACCGGCCCGGATGGGGCCGGGCTGTGGGACGACGACGTCATCGAACTCGTGCTGGCCCGCTTCACCGACCCCGGCACCGGCCCCGACGGCGGCCCCGAGCCCGGCCCTGACGGCGGCCCTGCTCCTGGCACTCCGGACGGCGGCCCGGGGCCCGAGGGCGGCGACGCCGCACCTGACGAGGGTCCCGGCGGCGACCGGTCCGGCGGCGACCCTCTCGACGACGGAACCGACGCCCGGCTCGGAGATGACTCCGACGCCGCGGCCGAGGACGGTGACCGTCCCGACGCCGCGCCCGACCCCGGCGAGCCCGCACCCGACGGACGACCACCCGACGACGACGCCGGAAGCGGCGGCTCCGACGATCCCTGCCCCGCTCACGAGAACGATCTTGACGACGCGGCCCCCGTTGACGGCGCCGGCGGATCAGCGCCGCGGGCGGTGCCGTTCCGGGCGCGCACCGCGATCCGGCTCGGGCTGCGCACCGTGCTCGGCCTGGACCGTCGCCCCGGCGAGATCCCCGGCCAGGGCACGGTGTGCTGCTCCACCGCCCGCCAGTTGGCCTGGGACCGCACCGACACCACCTGGCGAGTCCACCTCTACGACGACCACGGCCACCTCGAGTACTTACTGACCGTGCGACCACCGAGCTGCGGGCCGCCCGGGGCCGGCGGCCGGCGACGACGCCACGTCGTCGAACTCACCGCCCACAGCGGCGAGGTCGACGACCTCGCCGCCGGGATCGGCCTCGACGGCGTCGGGGTCGGCGAGCTCATCGGCGCGGACGCGATCACCCTGCTCGACCGAACGGTCCGCGCGCTAACCGCAGCCCGCGCCCGCCCACCCGAGGAGCACCCGGCGGTCACCACCGCCGACGCCCACCGCCGCCGCCCCGGCGCCGAACTGGCCCGCTGGGTCGTGGCCCGCGACCGCACCTGCCGCGGCATCGGCTGCAACCACCAAGCCGTCGGCGCCGACCTGGACCACACCCTGGCCTGGGACGACGGCGGCCTGAGCACCGCTGATGACCTCGGCCCGCTCTGCCAGGGCGATCACCTGTTCAAACACGATCCCGACTCCGGCTGGACGGTCACCCAACCCGAAGCAGGCGTGTTCGTCTGGACCAGCCCGACCGGCACCCGCCACACCAGGATCCCGGAGCCCTACGACCCACTCCCCGACCCACTGGTCCCGACCGACGGCAGCCCCCACACCCTGCCCGCCGAGACCTGGGCACCCGCCCCGGGGACCCGGGACCCATTCACCCCGAAGCGGAACCGCCACGGGTACATCACCACCGCGGCCTTCAAGACGGCCGGCGCCATGGCCGCACGACACCGCCACCACCAAGGGAAGCCACCCAGCCGCTACGACCACGACCCCGACTTCTGATCCGAGCCCGCGCCTCGGGCGCGGGTTCAGGCTCGGGCGAGAGCCTCAGTCGAGCCCGAAGAGCCGGTGCCAGTTCCCGGCGTCGGTCAGTCGGGGCGCGGCCTCGCGCCAGCGAGCGGCGGCCTCGTCGCCCTCACGGACGAACCGCCACAGCACCCGCGCACCGTCGCGGCCGAGACGCTTGAACGCCTCCGGGTCGCGCTGGCGCACCCGCACGCCGCCCTGGCCGGCGTCGGTCACCGCGACCCGGTCGAACAGCGACACGTGCCACCAGTGGGCCTCGCCGGCGCCCACCGCCCCGACCGGGTGCGGCACCCGCCCGAGCGCCTGCTGCACGAAACGCTTGGCCATGACGAGCCCGGTCCGTGACGGCGTGCCGCCCGCCCGCACGATCGGCATCTCGCTCGGGCCGAGCCCGGGGGCGTCGTCGACCGGGTGCATGACGGTCTCGGGGTACGACGACCGCTCGCCCCGGATCCGCGCGGTCGCCGAGACCCCGCCGTCGTCGAGCACCGACGGCCCGACGAGGAAGTCCTCGACCGCCCGGATCAGCGTCGCGGCCAACCCGTAGTTCATCGACACGAGGTAGCGCCCGAGCAGGTCGCCGAGGGTCGCGGCGACGTGGCGCACCGGGAACCCGCTGTGCAGCGCCGACGTGATCATGGCGTTGCGCAGGTTGAAGTACCGGTGCCAGTCGTCCCAGTCCTTCCACGGGAAGTCGGCGTGCCAGAGGCCCGCCCCCGGGAGGGTCACCGTCGCGAACCCGTGAGCCCGCCCGCGGTAGCTGTATTCGACGTCGTCCCACTGGAAGAACAGCGGCAGCGGGTAGCCCATCGTCCGCGTGACCTCGACCGGGATCAGGCAGGACCACCAGCCGGTGTAGCCCGCGTCGACTCGCCGATCCTGGACGTTCTTCGTGCCGTCCGGGAAGTAGGAGGTCACGTCGGACTCGCCGACGGCACCCTCCGAGACATGGCCGTTGGTGAGGTTCTCGAGCACGGCGTACTCGGCGCCGGCGAGGACCTGGGTCGGGTGCAGCAGGTTGAGCATCTGCGCGCCGACGATCGTCGGGTGCGCCGTGTACTGCGCGAACGCCGCCAGCCGGATGACGACCTCGGGCTCGCAGCGGACGTCGTCGTCCATGAACAGCGCATCGGTGGGGACGTCGCCCGCGGCGCTGACGACCTCGTGCAGACCGCGGGTGAAGCCGCCGGAGCCGCCGAGGTTGGGCTGGCGCAGGTAGCGCAGGGTCGGGCCCATCGCCTCGCGCACCTCGGCGAAGGCCGGGCGGGACTCGACGGGGTCGGTGCCCTGGTCGACGACGATCACCTCGTCGACGACGCCGAGGACCTCCCGCTCGTCGGCGAGGGCCGCGAGGGTGGCGGCGCAGTCGTCGGCGCGGTTGTGGGTGCAGACGACGATGCTGGTGTGGCGCTGCTGCGCCGGGGCCTCGACCGTCCACCGCGCGTCGTGCAGGAGCAGTTCCGCGTCGTCGGTGACGATCTCGACCCACAGCCCGCCGCCGTCGAGAAAGCGGTCGAGCGTCGCCTCGAGCCGCAGGTCCTCGGTGCGCGCGTCGTGCACGGCGACCGTGCGGGGGACGCCGTTGGTGTCCGAGGCGCGCAGCATCACGCGGCCGGCCCCGCTGATCCGGCCCTCGAACCGCACCGAGCGCGCCGTCGTCCAGCGCTGCCAGTAGGAGGCGGGGAAGCGGCCGAAGTAGGTGTTCGTGCTGACCCGGCCGAACGCGCCGACCCGCACGTGGCGGCGACGCCGCTCGGCGTGGCCGGACAGCACCTCGACGTACATCTCGTCCGGGATCTCGGTCGACGGCCCGGTGAAGAGCCCTCGCTGCACCACGAGACGCCCGGGCGCCGCCGGCGTGCTGGAGGCGTCCGTCGTCATCGTCTGCACGTCGGTCACGGTCCGGCCCTCTCCCCCGATCGGCCGCGCCCACTGGTCGTCGGGCGCGTCGTCCTGCTCCCGCAGGGTAGGAGAACCGGTCGGGAGTGCGAGCACCGCGTCAGTTCGGGCGCGCCTCGTCAGCCGGGGTACGGGACGTCGGGGCGTCCACCTCGCGGGCACCGGTGAGCACGACGACGACCTGCTCGTGGTCGTGGGTGAACGCCTCGTAGACGTACTCGACGTCGTGGGTGGCGACATGCTCCCGCCAGGCCCGGTGCTCGCCGTCCTGCCAGCCCGGGTGGTTGAGGTACTCGTCGAATACCAGCACCGACCCCGGGTGCAGGCGCGGGCCGACGAGGTCCAGCACCGTCGCCGTGGAGGAGTACAGGTCGGCATCAAGGTGCAGCAGGTCCACCGGGCCCGGGTGGGCCTCGAGGAAACCGGGCAGCGTGTCCGAGAACCACCCGACGACGAGCTCGGCGCCCTCGACCTCCGGGACCGAGTCGACCGCGAAGGTGCCCGCGCGGAAGCCCGCCCGCCAGTCCTCGGGCAGGCCCTCGAAGGAGTCGAACCCGTACACCGCGCAGCCGCCCCGGTCCGCGGCGATGCGGGCCAGCGTCGCCCCGCTGTAGACCCCGAACTCCAGCGCCATCCCGCCCCGTGGCGCGAGCGAGAGCGCATGGTCGAGCGTCTCGGCCGGGGTACCGAACGTGCGCGCCCCGGCCATCGACTCGCGGACGAAGCGCGCGCTCGAGTCGACCGCGTCCCGCTCACCTGCGGCGAGGATGTCGCGGCGGTCCCGGACCTCCCGGGCGTGCATCCAGGACTGCAGCGACTCGCGAAGCTCGGCGAGGCCCGAGTCGACGCGGGCGCCGAGCTCGGCGAGGCGCTCGTCCTGCTCGCGGCGCAGTGCGTCGACGTGGCGCTCCAGCAGGGGATCCACGGCGTTGCCCACGGCTCCCCGGAACCGTGCCCGGAGGGCCTGCCGCAGTCCGGGCCCGCGTCGCAGTCGTGGCATGGCGGCCATCGAACCGTTCCGTTCGGCCTGCGTCGACCACGTCGTCCGGGCTGTGTCGACCATGCCCCATGAGGAGCGTGGCGGGTCGGTGGCCGGGGGTAAACGCAGGGCAAATTCCGGGCTGCCCGTACGGTGCCCACCATGAGGGCGAACGACGCTGGCGGACCGGCCGTCGCGGCGCGCCCCGTCGAGGCCGACCGCGAGGTGATCCGCTTCGCCGACCCGGCCGATCGCACCGAGGGCGCCGTCGACGTGCTGCTCGACGGGCGGCGGGTCTGGTCGTTCCGGCTGGAGTCCGCCGAGCTCGGCGCGGACGGCCGGCGGGTCGTCGCCTGGCCCGGCCCGATCGTCGCCTCGCTGCGGGGCTCGGCAGAGGTCGCCCTGCGCAGCGTCGCCGACGGCGGGCGGTGGGGGGCCTGTGAGGTCGAGTTCACCCCCGACGCCGGGCGTGTCTCGTTCGCCGACGAGTACGGCCGGGACCTGGTGGTCAACAAGTGGGACCGGGCCGGTCGCGTCCTCGCCGATCACGACGAGTCCATCGTCGGCCGCCTCCTCGACCACGCCGACGAGGTGCGCGCGCTGCTGGTCGATGAGCTGGGGCTCGACGTCTTCGTCACCGGCGGCACGCTGCTCGGCCCGATCCGCGACGGGCACCTGATCGAGCACGACGACGACGTCGACTTCGCCTGGATCAGCCGCCACACCCAGCCCGTGGAGGTCGCGCGGGAGGGGTTCGAGATCGGCCGGGCCCTGCGCCGGGCCGGCTTCGACGTGGTCCGCCACTCGCCGGGCCACCTGCAGATGCACTTCGAGTACCAGGGCCTGGCCGACCACTACGTCGACGTGTTCGCCGGGTGGTTCGCCGACGGCTGGTGGCACCAGGTCTTCTGCATTCGCCACCCGGCCGAGCGGGCGGACCTGCTGCCGCCGATCCCGCTGCAGGTGGAGGACCGCGAGGAGCCGGCGCCGCGTACACCCGAGATTCATCTCGAGGCCAACTACGGCCCGGGGTGGCGCGTGCCCGACCCGGCCTTCCGGTTCGACACCCCGCCGGAGACCCGCCGCCGCCTGGAGAACTGGTTCCCGGGCCTCAACGGCGGCCGCGACGACTGGGACGATCTCCTGCGCGCCGAGCGCCAGGACGGGATCGCGCCCGCGTCGGGCTTCACCCGCTGGGTCACCGACCGGATCGACCCCACGGCGCCGGTCGTCGACCTCGGCTGCGGCAACGGGACCGACGCCCGGGCGTTCGCAACGGCGGGTCACGAGACGCTCGCGGTCGACTTCGCCCGGGAGGCCCTCGCGGCGATCCCGGCGACGCCCGCGCTGCGGACCCGGGTGCTGAACCTCCACGACCCGCGCACCACGGTCGCGTTCGGCGCGGAGCTGGCCGGCCGGCGGGTGCCCTGGGCGGTTCTGGTCCGCCGGACCGTCGAGACCCTCGGCCCGAGCGGGCGGGACCACCTGTTCCGGCTGCTCTCGATGGTGCTGCGGTGCGGTGGGCGCGCCCTCCTCGAGGTCGGCGACGGCGCGGTGCCCGTCGAGGACCTGTGCGCCGAGGCGGGACGGCACGGCCTGCGGGCGTCGGACACGGCGCGCGACGAGCAGGAAGCGGTGACGAGGATGGTGATGACGTGGACGCCGCGCGGGTGAGGGCCGGTCTCGTGGGCCGCGTCCGGTCGGTGGTGACCCGCGGCCCGATCATGCGGGTCCGGCTGCTGACCGGCCGGGTGGTGACGCCCGAGGTCGCGGTGCTGCGGGACGAGCTCACCGAACTGCGGACCGCCCTCGACCGGCAGCGCGACGAGATCGCCGGACTGGGCCACGCCCTGGCGCGGGCCGAGGCCGAACGGGAGCAGTTGGCGGCTCGGGTCGACACCCTGGACGGCGACCTCGACGAGGCCCGCCGCCTGAACGTCCGGCTCGCGGAGCTCACCGACCTGGTCACCGAGGTCGTCCTCCCGCTGCACGACCGCGAGATCGACATCGAACGGCTGCGGCCGCACGACGCCGAGCCCCAGTGATCGGGCTCGTCCTGGCCGCCGGGGCGGGCCGCAGGCTCCGGCCGTACACCGACTCGGTCCCGAAGGCGCTCGTCCCGGTGGACGGGACGACGACGATCCTGGACATCTGCCTGCGCAACCTCGCGGCGGTGGGCCTACGCCACGTCGTCGTCGTGGTCGGCTACGCCCGGCAGGCCATCGAGATCCTCCGCCCGGAGCTGGAACTCAGGCACGGCGTCGACATCGAGCTCGTCGTCAACCCGCACGCCGAGGACCGCAACAACGCGTACTCGCTCTGGACCGCGCGGGAGCACCTCCACGACGGCGCCCTGCTCGTCAACGGCGACACCGTCCACCCGCCCACGGTCGAGGAGACGCTGCTCTCCCACCGCCACCCCGACGGGCCGGAGGTGCTCCTCGCGATGGACACCACCAAGTCCCTCGCCGAGGAGGAGATGAAGGTCGGGGTCGACGGCGAGGGCTACCTGGCCAGGATCACCAAGCTCATGCCCCCGGCCGAGGCGGCGGGCGAGTACATCGGCGTGTCCCTGATCGAGCCCGCCGCGGCCGCGCCGCTCGCGGACGCGCTGCAGGCGACGTGGGAGCGCGACCACGGCCTCTACTACGAGGACGGCTACCAGGAGTACGCCGACCGGGGTCGGCTCGTCCGGCCGGTCCCGCTCGGCCCGACGACGTGGGTCGAGGTCGACGACCACACCGACCTCGCGCGGGCACGGGACGTCGCGTGCCGCTGCTGAGCCGAATCCTCCTGGGTCCGCTCGAGGTCGACATCCGGCCCGGAGCCGTCGACGGTCTGGCCCGCCTGCTGGCCGACCAGCGCATCAGCGGTGGGGGACAGGTCGCCGTCGCCGTCGGTCCCGGGCTCGGCGAGGAGATCGCCTCGCGGCTCGCCGACACCCTCGCCACCGCGTCGGTCTTCGGGGTCGACGGGGGCTCGGTGGACGAGGCGGTGCGGCTGCAGGACACGATCCGCGCCTCCGGGCGCGGGTTCGACGCCCTCGTCGGCATCGGCGGCGGCCGCACTCTCGACGTCACGAAGTACGCCGCCACCCGGCTCGGACTGCCGATGGTCTCGGTGGCCACGAACCTCGCCCACGACGGCGTGTGCTCCCCGGTGTCGTCGCTGGAGACCGAGATCGGCAAGGAGTCGTTCGGGGTCACGATGCCGATCGCGGCCGTCGTCGACCTCGACTACGTGCGGCGCGCACCCGTCGAGATGGTGCGCTCGGGGGTGGGCGACGTCGTCAGCAACCTCTCGGCGATCGCCGACTGGGAGCTGGCGGGGCGCGAGCGCGGCGAGCGGGTGGACGGGCTCGCGGTGTCGTTCGCGCGGATGGCAGCCGAGTCGGTGCTGCACCATCACGGTCACGTCGACGACCCGGAGTTCCTCGTCGTGCTGGCGGAGGCCCTCGTCCTGTCCGGGATCGCGATGACGGCGGCCGGGTCGAGCCGGCCCTGCAGCGGCGGCGACCACGAGATCCTGCACGCGGTGGACCGGCTCTACCCCGGGACCGGCCAGCACGGCGAGCTGGCGGGGCTCGGCGCCCTGTTCGCCACGTCGCTGCGGGTCGACGGCGACCGGGCCTTCGCCGACCTGGACGCGTGCCTGCGCCACCACGACCTGCCCCGCCGGCCCGGCGACCTCGGCCTGACCTCCGCGCAGTTCGCCGAGGCGGTCCGCGTCGCGCCGGCGACCCGGCCGGACCGCTACACCGTGCTCGAGCACCTCGCGCTCGACCGCCCCGCGATCGACCGGGCCATCGAGGCGTGCGCGGACCGAGCTGCCTCGGCCAGGTGCCACAGCGGCTCTTGAGCCGATCGGCCGATCCTGGTGGGATTCGGACATGCTGGAGGCGCACCGGGCCACGTCCTTCCGTTCCCGGTGGGAGGTCCGCGAGGACGACGCCCCGTTGATCGTGCTGGAGAAGAAGGGGTGGCGTTCCGGGGTCGAGTACACCCTCGACGGCACCGCCTACGAGGTCCGCTCCACCTGGACCGGCGGGCAGTACACGCTGACCAGCGGCGACTCCGAGCTCGCCCAGGCGCAGCGGATCGGCCGCAAGCACTGGACGGTGACGACCCCGGAGGGCGAGTACCACTTCCGGCGCCGCTCGATCTGGAAGGCCGACCAGGAGTGGGTCGCCTCCCCGGACGCCCCGTCGGCGCTGGGCGGCATCCGCCGGACCGGGACCTGGCGCGGCGACGCCGAGGCCCGGCTGCCGGGGATGCCCACCCCGCACGCGGTGTTCGTCCTCGCCGTCGTGCTGCTCATGTGGGAGCAGGCTGCCGCCGCGGCGACGGGTGCCTCGGTGTCGAGCTGAGCACCGGCGGCACCACCGCCGCGAGCGTCGTCCACCCGACGGCGAGCACGACCATCGTGGCGACGCCGACCGGCGGGTAGATGTGGCTGGTCAGGAACGACCAGCCGCCGCCGACCACGAGCACCGTCCCGACGACGGCGGCGGTGCGCGCCACCAGACCCCGGGTCACGACGACCGCGGTCACGCCGCCGATCACCGCCGTCGCGAGGTACGCGTAGGTGCCCGGCATCCCGATCCGGTCGGCCATCCCGAACAGCGCGGACACCCAGGGCCCCGGCCCGACGACGACGGTCTCCTGACCGGCACCGATACCCGCCAGGACGTCGAGCGCGGTGTAGCTGCACGCGTAGACGAACCCCAGGACGACGACCACCGTCTCCAGCACCCGACCGCGCCCGCGCACGACCGCCCACGGCCCGAGCGCCAGCAGCGGGAACAGGAACAGCCCGATCAGGTGCAGGTCACGCCACCAGGGCGCCGACTCCGGCGTGAGCATCGTCGGGTGGGTCGTCCCCAGGCCCGCGAGCAGCAGCGGGGGGAGCGCGGCGGCGAGGAGGGCGGCCGGGCGGGGCATGTCGAGGTCCTCTCCTGAGCTGTCACATCACCGTGACGCGCCGGTGATCACCTGTTCGTGTCCGGCTCGCGGGTTAACTGATTGCTCTTTATGGGCGAACTCTCAGTGACAGGTCGAACGACCGGACCGGGGGGGCGGACATGACGGGCAGAACGGACGACGTCGGGCGCGGCGACCATGGTCGCAGAGCGGCCGTCGCGGTGGCGCTGGGTGTGATCGCGCTCGTGGTCGCGGCGCTCGTCACCGGGGTCGGACCCGGGCGCGCCGACGCCGCCGTCGTCACCGGACGGATCGCGAACACCGCGGGCGGCTGCCTGGAGAACGCGAACAACGCGGCGACCGCGAACAACCCGCAGCAGCTCAACAACTGCGGGACGGGCGCCGGGCAGCAGTGGTCCCGCTACGCGGACGGCACCCTGCGCGTCCAGGGTCTGTGCGCGGACCTGGCCGGCGGTTCCACCGCGGCGAACACCCGCGTCCTGCTGGCCGCCTGCTCGACGACGTCGACCTCACAGCGCTGGACGCTCTACGCCGCCGGGTACGTGCAGAACCAGAAGTCCGGGACGTGCATGGCCCCGGTGAACAACCAGATCTACGCCAAGGTCGCCGTCGTCGTCGCGACCTGTGCGAACGTGAACGCGCAGAAGTGGACGCTGCCGGCGGCCTCGACCACGACCACGCCGGCCCCGACCACGACCCCGAAGCCCACCACCGTCCCGCCCACCACGACGCCGAAGCCGACGACGGTGGCTCCGACGACCACGCCGAAGCCCACCACCACGGCGCCGCCCACGACGACGCCGAAGCCGACGACGACCGTGCCCCCGACGACGACCACGAGTCCCATGCCGACACAGACCGCACAGACCTGGACCTCGGACTTCACCGGTTCCGGGTTCGGCAAGTTCGACGACACCCCGTGGAACAACGTCGGGGCGAGCGCCCCGGTGATCGTCAGCTCGCCGGTGACCGCGGGCGCGAAGTCCGCCCAGTTCACGATGCCCGCCGGTGGCACGCGCACCGAGGTCGTGCCGACCACCGCCGAGTTCACCGAGGGCCAGGAGCGCTGGTTCCGCTTCTCGTTCTACCTGCCGCCGAGCTTCCCCACGCAGGTCACGTCGTGGCAGGTGATCACCCAGTGGAAGAACGACGGTGACGGCTCGCCGCCGCTCGAGGTCACCGTCGGGAACGGGAACCTCAAGCTCGAGGGCGGGTACGGCTACCCCGGCACCCCGAAGACGTTCAGCCAGGTGATCGGCCCGGCGGCCACGGGCAAGCGGACCGACCTGATCGTCCACGTCGTCTTCTCGCGTGACCCGTCCCGCGGCACCGTCGACGTCTGGCGCGACGGCACCCAGGCGATCTCGGGCTACAAGCCGGCGGGCGGGACGCTCTACCCGACGAGTGCCGCCTCGACCGACACCCTGATCTCCTACTGGAAGATGGGGATCTACCGCGACTCGGCCATCACGCAGCCGGCCCAGTACACGATCGAGAGCGCGAAGGTGGGGAACACCCAGGCGCAGGTCGCGAACTGACGGATTGGGCACAATCGATCACAATGCGTCGCTATTGGTCTAGGAATCTCGCTGAACGTCACGATTTTCGCCCGATCGGCCTATCAGATCGGCTAATGCCGACGCTGATCGTCACGACTCCCCTCACGGAGCGCAGCGCGTGAGGGGGAGTCATGGCGGACGGGGTGCAGTCGTGTCGGTCGGGGGGCCGTCGTCGGGCGGGGGCGTCGTTCGTCGCCATCCTGGGGGCGCTGGCGCTGCTGGCCGGGGTCCTCGCGGGCGCCATAGGCGGCGCCGGTGAGGCCGAGGCGGCGACGGTGACCGGCACGATCGCCGACAAGGGCGGCGGCTGCCTGGAGAACGCCAACAACTCGACGGCGAACAACAACCCGCAGCAGCTCAACTACTGCGGCACGAACCTCGGTCAACAGTGGTCGCGCTATGCCGACGGCACGATCCGCGTCCAGGGCCGCTGCATCGACACCCTCAACGGGGCGACCGCGAACGGCACCCGCGTCGTGCTCGTCGTGTGCTCGACGACCTCGACCTCCCAGCGCTGGACGATCGCCGCGACCGGCGTGATCACGAATCAGAAGTCGAAGACCTGTCTCGCGCCGCTGAACAACCAGATCTACGCCAAGGTCGTCGTCACGATCTCCACCTGCGCGAACACGAACGCGCAGAAGTGGACGGTGCCTGCGGTGTCCACGACGACCACCACGACGACACCACCGCCCACCACCACGACGACGGTGCCGCCGACGACGACCACGACGGTGCCCCCGACGACCGTGCCGCCGACCACCACGACGACCGTGGTGCCGCCGACCACGACGACGACGGTGCCGCCGACCACCACGGACCCGACCACCACTACGGACCCGACGACGACCACGGTGCCGCCGACCACGACGACGGACCCGACGACCACGACCGTCGTGCCCCCGACGACCACGACGACGGTGCTGCCCACCACGACCACGACGGTGCCGCCGACGACCACCACCACGACCCCGCCGCCGAACCAGACCGCGCAGTCCTGGGACTCGGCCTTCACCGCGTCCGGGTTCGGGAAGTTCGACGACACCCCCTGGAACAACGTGGGCGCGAGCGCCCCCGTGATCGTCAACTCGCCGGTGACCGCCGGCGCGAAGTCCGCGCAGTTCACGATGCCCGCGAAGGGCACGCGCACCGAGATCGTCCCGACGACGGCCGAGTTCAGCGAGGGCCAGGACCGCTGGTTCCGGTTCTCGTTCTCCCTGCCGGCGAACTTCCCGACCACGGTGACGACCTGGCAGGTGATCACCCAGTGGAAGAACGACGGTGACGGCTCACCGCCGCTGGAGATCACGGTCGGCAAGGGCAACCTCAACCTCGAGGGCGGCTACGGCTACCCCGGGACCCCGAAGACGTTCGCCCAGACCCTCGCCCCGGCGACGACCGGTCAGCGCATCGACCTGATCCTGCACGTCTTCTTCTCGAAGGACCCGACGAAGGGCACCGTGGACATCTGGAAGAACGGCACGCAGGTGCTCTCGGGGTACAAGCCGGCCGGCGGGACGCTCTACCCGACGACGGCGGCCGCCACGGCGACCTCGGACTCCTACTGGAAGATGGGGATCTACCGCGACAACACGATCACCCAGCAGGCGCAGTACACGATCGAGAGTGCGAAGGTCGGGAACACCCAGGCGCAGGTCTCCTAGGTGCGCTCCGCGCCCGTGAGCACAAATTGACGCCAGAGCATCAATTTCTGCTCACGAGCGCGTCAGCGCACCTACGCGGTGGGGAGCTTCTGGAGGGCGGCGCCGAGGGAGCGCTCGGCGTCGTCGGCGAGGCCCTTCAGCGCGGGCAGCATCAGCGGGGTGGCGAGCTTCGCGGCGCCGTGGAAGGTGAACGTGGCGGTGTAGCTCACCGTGGTGCCACCCCCGTCGGCGCCGGTGAACGTCATCTCGTCCTCGCTGGTCACCGTCTTGTTCCGGCCGACGATCCGCAGCCGCGTGGGCTCGTCCGCCTCGAGGGTGTAGGTCAGCGTGGTCTGCCGGCCGCGGAACTCGGAGACGTTCGTCCACTGCTTGCCGACGGTGACCGGGGCCGAGGGGTCGACCGGCTCGCAGGTGATCGTGCCGGCGTCCCACTCGGGTGCGTTGCCGAAGTCCCGCAGGTAGGCCCGGACCACGTCGAGCGGGGCGGGTGTGGTCACGGTCCGGGTCACGGTCGGCATGCCCCCGGCATACCCGTCCGGGCTCCCGGCTACCGTTTTCCTCCATGAGCGAGCCTGACCTGGTCATCGTGGGCTCGGGCTTCTTCGGCCTGACGATCGCCGAGCGCGCCGCGACGCAACTGGACAAGCGCGTCCTCGTCGTCGAGCGCCGCTCCCACCTCGGGGGCAACGCCTACTCGGAGCCGGACCCCGAGACCGGGATCGAGGTGCACCGCTACGGCGCGCACCTGTTCCACACCTCGAACGAGCGGGTCTGGGAGTACGTCAACCGCTTCACCGACTTCACCGGCTACCAGCACCGCGTCTTCACGATCTTCCAGGGCCGCGTGTACCCGATGCCGGTGAACCTCGCGACGATCTGCGAGTACGCCGGGAAGGCGATGTCGCCCGACGAGGCGCGGGCGTGGGTCGCGGAGCACGCCGCCGAGATCGACGTGGACGAGGCCGAGAACTTCGAGGAGAAGGGCGTCGCGCTCGTCGGCCGCCCGCTCTACGAGGCGTTCTTCGCGGGCTACACCGCCAAGCAGTGGCAGACCGACCCGAAGAACCTGCCCGCCTCGATCGTCTCGCGGCTGCCGGTGCGCTACACCTTCGACAACCGGTACTTCAGCGACACCCACGAGGGGCTGCCGGTCGACGGCTACACCGCCTGGCTGCAGCGGATGGCCGACCACCCGAACATCGAGGTCCGGACGGACACCGACTGGTTCGACATCCGGGACCAGCTCCCGGCCGACGTCCCGACGGTCTACACCGGCCCGCTCGACCGCTACTTCGACTTCTGCGAGGGCGAGCTCGGCTGGCGCACGCTGGACTTCGAGTCCGAGGTCGTCACGACGACGGGTGATTTCCAGGGCACCCCGGTCATGAACTACGCCGACCGCGACGTCCCGTTCACCCGCATCCACGAGTTCCGGCACTTCCACCCGGAGCGGAAGAACTACCCGACGGACAAGACGGTGATCGTCCGGGAGTACTCGCGGTTCGCGGAGTCCGGCGACGAGCCGTACTACCCGATCAACACCCCCGAGGACCGCGCCAAGCTGGAGCGCTACCGCGAGCTCGCCCGCAAGGAGGCGACCAACCGGAAGGTGCTCTTCGGCGGCCGGCTCGGGACCTACAAGTACCTCGACATGCACATGGCGATCGGGTCGGCGCTGACGATGTTCGACAACCGCATCGCCCCGTGGTTCACCGAGGGCGCCGACTTCGACGGCGCCGATCCCCTCGAGGGCTGACCCCACCCGCGCGGCGTGGGTCTGCCGAGGCCGCTGGCCGACCTCCCGATCACCGACTGGCCGTTCCTGGTCGGCCTCGGGGTCGCCGGCCTGGCGGCGGTCGCCGTGCTGGTCGTCGCGATCCGCCGTCGGGGGTGGCCGACCCGGGTGGTGGCGGGCCTCGCCGTCGTCGTACTGGTCCTGATCAACGCGGCCGCCGGCCTCAACACGTACGTCGACTTCGACCGCACCCTCGGCGAGGCGGTGGGGCAGGTCCCGCCCGACGAGGTGCCGCTGGCCAACCTGCTGCGGCGGATCGCGGTCCCCGCGTCCGGCATCGTCGCCCCCGTCGCGATCCCGACGAAGGTGTCGGGCTTCGTCGCCCGGCCGGCGCTGATCTACGTGCCGCCGGCCTGGTTCCGCCGGCCTCGCCCGCGGCTGCCGGTGATCGTGCTGCTGCACGGCACCCCCGGCGGGCCGGACGTGTGGTTCGGGGCCGGACAGGCGACCGCGACCGCCGACGCCTGGGCGACCGCCCACCGCGGAGTTGCGCCGATCATCGTCGCGCCCGACGTGAACGGCTCGATCGACGCGGACTCCGAGTGCGTCGACTCCCCGGCCGGGCGGGTCGAGACGGCCCTGACGGTGGACCTGCCGCGCTTCGTCCAGAGCACGTTCCGGACGCTGCCGCCGGGTCCGGCCTGGGCGGTCGCGGGCTTCTCGGAGGGCGGCTCGTGCGCGTTGATGCTGGCCCTGCGGCACCCGACGCTCTTCGGCACCGTCGGCGACTACGGCGGCCTCGCCGGCCCGCGCCTCGGCGACACCAACGCCGACACCGCATCCACCCTCGCCGACCTCTTCGGGGGCTCGACGGCACAGTTCGCGGCCCACGAACCCGCCGACCTGCTCGCGCGGGCGCGGTTCGCCCGGCTCGGGGGCTGGTTCGAGGTCGGCGACGCGGACCCGGAGCCGGCGGCCGCCCAGGCCGCGCTCGCCCCGGCGGCGCGGCGGGCCGGGATCGCGACCTGCTCGGTGGTGATCCCCGGCGGCGCGCACACCTTCGACGTGTTCTCGGCGGGATTCGCCGACTCGCTGCCGTGGCTCGCCGGGCGCCTGGGGATCGGCCCGGCCCGGGTGCCGTGCCCGCAGCAGTGAGCGGGCGCGGCGGGCCGCGACCGGCCCGCCGGGGGTGCCCGCTACCGTCGGAGGATGACGAGCACGCAGGAGGGCCGGTCGACCGTGGATCCGACGGTGCGTGACGCCGAATCCGCCCTGCTCCAGCGGATCATCCTGCCGCGCCCGGCCGATCCGGCGACGGTGCGTTCGCTCTACCTCGACGAGGGCACCGCGACCAGCCTGCGCTCGACCGCGCCCACGGCCCAGCGGCCGGGGACGGTCAACACCGAGGCCGACGACTACGTGCTGCACCTGGCGTCGTCCGGGGGCAGGCACGCCGAGGTGCTGTCCCGGACGAGTGCCCGGATCCCGGAGCGCACCGAGACGTCGTTCGCGGCCTACTTCAACGCCTTCCCGGCCTCCTACTGGCGGCGCTGGTCGATCCTCGACGCGGTCCACCTGCGGCTCCACCTGACCGGGTCGGGCCGGGTCGACGTCTACCGCTCCACCGCGCGCGGCGTGCCGGTGCACGTGCACGGCGAGCTCGTCGCCGGCGACGCCTCCCTGGACATCCCGGTGCCGCTGAAGCCGTTCGAGGACGGCGGGTGGATCTGGTTCGACCTGTCCAGCGGGAACGAGCCGCTCGAGCTCGTCGACGGCGGCTGGTTCGCCGACCGCGCGGCACCCGGGCGCGCCGCGGTCACCGTCGGGATGCCGACCTTCAACCGGCCGTCGGACTGCGTCGACACGCTGCGCGCGCTCGGCGAGGACCCCCTCGTCCGGGACGTGCTGACCGCGGTCGTCATCCCCGACCAGGGCACGTCCAAGGTCCGCAACCAGGACGGCTTCGACCAGGCCGAGGCGCTGCTCGGCGACCGGCTGCGGATCGTCGACCAGCCCAACCTCGGCGGCTCCGGCGGCTACAGCCGGATCATGTACGAGGCGCTCGAGCACACCGACTGCGAGCACATCCTGTTCATGGACGACGACGTCGTCCTCGAGCCGGACTCGGTGCTGCGCGCGCTCGCGTTCGCCCGGTTCGCGCGGGCGCCGATGCTCGTCGGCGGCCAGATGCTCTCGCTGCAGGCACGGTCGCACCTGCACGCCATGGGCGAGGTCGTCGACCGGACCACGTTCTTCTGGCAGCTCGCGCCGAACACCGAGGACGACCACGACTTCGCCGTCGACTCGCTGCGCGAGACGCTCTGGATGCACCGGCGCACCGACGTCGACTACAACGCCTGGTGGATGTGCATGATCCCCCGGGTCGTCGCCGAGCAGATCGGTCAGCCGCTCCCGCTGTTCATCAAGTGGGACGACTGCGAGTACGGCCTGCGCGCCGGCGCCCACGGCTTCCCGACGGCGACCGTGCCCGGCGTCGCGATCTGGCACCTCAGCTTCGTCGAGAAGGACGACAGCTCCGACTGGCAGGCCTACTTCCACGCCCGGAACCGGCTCGTCGTCGCCGCCCTGCACGGCCCCGACGACCCGAAGGCGATGCTGCTCGACTCGCTCAAGCGCACCCTGCGGCACCTGTTCCTGCTGGAGTACTCCGCGATCGCACTGCACCAGATGGCGATGCGCGACTTCCTGTCCGGCCCGCGGGCGCTGTTCGGGTCACTCCCGACGGCGCTCGGTGCGGTCCGGGCGACCCGCGCCCGCTTCTCCGACGGGACCGTCGTCCCCAGCGCCCGGGACCTCCCCGAGCCGCCGATCGACGCGCTGGCCGCACAGCTCTGGCCGAACCCGCCGCAGGGCAAGGTCGCGCAGGTCAAGGCCCTGGTCGGGGCGCTGCGCCACCAGCTGCGCCCCGCCGACCCCGGGGCCTGGGAGCGGCCGCAGCGCAACGTCCCCGCCGAGCACGGCACCTGGTTCCTGCTCTCCCGGCTCGACGGGGCCACCGTCTCGACCTCGGACGGCACCGGCGTCACCTACCGCAAGCGCGACCGCAGGCAGTTCTGGGAACTGCTGCGCGTCTCGGTCGCCCTGCACCAGCAGGTGCTGCGCTCCTGGCCCGCGCTGCGCCGCCGCTACCGGGACGGCATGCCCGAGCTGGTCAGTCGCGAGGCCTGGAACGAGCAGGTGTTCTCCCGGTTCTAGGTGCGATGCGCGCTCGTGAGCACTAATCCGTGTTCTGGCACGGATTGGTGCTCACAGGCCCGGGGGCCGCGAGGTCGTCGAGCAGCAGGTCGCGCAGCAGCACGTCCGCGGCGTCGAAGCCCTCGGTGCGCACCCGGGCGGTGTCGAGCCCGAGCGAGGTCTCCAGCACGCGGGCGCCCGCGTCGTCCAGGACCTCGCGGGCGTCCTCGATCGCGTGGCGCCCGCGCGTCCGCCCGCCGTAGCCCACGATCGCGACGACGGTGCCGCTCCAGTCGGTCCGGCGCAGGTCGGCCAGCACGTCGCTCGCGGCGGCCCGGAGGTACTCCGGGACGATCACGACGGCCGTCCCCGCGCCACCCCGACGGCAGGCCGGCGCCTGCTCCAGCCACACCGCGAGGCGGTCGCCGAACTCGGCTCGACGCAGGTGCGGCCGCCGCACGGTGGTGATCTCCCGGGCGTCCATGGTGGCCTCCCCTCACGGCGCTTTCACATCTCCTTGACGGCTGCCATACCGTCGCCCAGGGACCCGGTGGGGCTCAACGCATTTCGCGGCGGGCGAGCAACGGCCGCCGCCAGAGCCGTGGGGCGGCGGTGCCATCATTCGGCGCATGGCGCAGCAGGGGACCGAGGAGAAGACCGGGGCGGCCGGCGGCGACGGCAGCGGTGCGGAGGCCACCGGCGGGGAGGGCGCGGGCCGCCACGCCGCCTCCGAGGAGTCGACCTCGACGGAGCAGCAGGCCCCCGCCGAGCAGGCCACGGAGACGACGGCCGCCGAGCCGAAGACCGAGGAGAAGGCGCCGGCCGAGCCGGCGACCGAGAAGGTCGCGGCGCCCGCGGAGCCGAAGACCGAGAAGATCGCGCCGGCCGAGCAGCCGACGAAGCGTGAGGAGGCGCCGGCGCGCGGTCAGAAGGACACGTCGTGGGCCGAGCCCGAGCGTGCCGAGACTCCTCGCCACCGCTCCGTCGACATCGGCGAGCTCGCGTGGCGGACCGGGAACGTCCTCGCGACCGTCGTCCGGACGCTGGCGCTGCTGTTCGCCCTCGTGCTGGTGGTGAACGTGGTGCTGGCGCTCCTCACCGTGAACCCGGCCAACGGCGTGGCACAGTTCGTCAGCGGCGTCGCGAACATCGTGATCCTCGGGTTCCGGGACCTGTTCATCCCGGCCAACCCGCTGATCGGGCTGATCGTGAACTCGCTGATCGCCGCCGTCTTCTGGGTGTTCGTGGGCGAGCTGGTGTCGCGGGTGATCCGCTTCCTCGCCGCGCGCGTCAAGTAGGGCGCCCCGGCCGCCGTCACACCCCGGCGGCGGTCGGTGTCCCCCCGGCCCCGGCACCGGCTCCCAGCCGGCCGGGGACCCCGCGCACCGGGATGAGGGCCGCGAGGCCGAGCAGCAGCACGATCCCGATCCCGGCGATGCCCCAGCGCTGCTCACCGAAGAGCGTGATGAACAGGCTGAACAGCGCGGGCGCGAGGAAGCTGACCGCGCGGCCCGTCGTCGCGTACAGCCCGAACAGCTCGCCCTCGCGCCCCGGCGGGACCAGGCGGGCGAGGTAGCTGCGCGAGCACGCCTGCGCCGGGCCCACGAACAGCGACAGCACCAGCCCGCCGGCCCAGAACGCCCCCTTGCCCGAGGCGGGGAGCAGCGCCGCCGCCACGATCACGAGCGCGATCAGCGAGACGATGATGACGCGCTTCGGGCCGATGCGGTCGTCGAACCAGCCGCCCGTGACGGCGCCGAGCGCCGACACCACGTTCGCCGCGATCGCGAAGAAGATGACCTCGGTCTGGCTCAGCCCGAACGTCCCGGCCGCCAGCACCCCGCCGAACGTGAAGACCGCGGTGAGTCCGTCGCGGTAGACGGCGCTCGCGACGAGGAAGCCCAGCAGGTTCCGGTCGCTGCGCCCGAGCGCGACGAGCCGGCGCACCAGCAGCGCGTAGGAGCCGAACCACCCGACCTGCGCCGCCTCGGCGTCGCCGGGGGGAGCGGGGTAGGGGAAGCGCATGAACAGCACGGGGATGGCGAACAGCGCGAACCAGGCCGCGCAGACCAGCGCGATCACCCGCGGGCCCATGTCCGCGGACGCGAAGGTGATGGCCCCGATCGGCGCGATGAACAGCAGCAGGCAGCCGATCAGGAGCACGATCCCGCCGAGGTAGCCCGCCGACCAGCCCACCCCGGAGACCCAGCCGGTCCGCCCGGCCGGCGCGAGGCGGTAGATCATCGCGTTGTACTCGACCTGCGCGAGCTCGTAGGCGAAGGTGCCGATCCCGAGCAGGATCAGTCCGAGCAGCAGGTACGACGGCGAGCCCTGGACGAAGAACATCAGGGCGGTCGCCACGACGATCACCGCGGTGAGCAGCCCGAGGCGACGCTGGCGGCCCTGCTCGGCCCCGGACGCGTCACTGCGCTGTCCGTAGACCGGGGCGGTGAGGGCGACCAGCACCCCGGAGATCGCGATGGTGTTCGCCAGCGCGGACGAGCCGGAGGCCTCGTCGGCGGCCACGCCCGAGGTCAGGTAGACGGTGAAGACGAACGTCGTGATGACGGCGTTGAAGGCGGCGGATCCCCAGTCCCAGGCCGCCCAGGCGACCAGTGGACCCAGCGTGCGCGGCGGCGCGGCAGCCTGCTCGGTGGACACGGGAGCGGACGCTATCGGGTCCACGGGCCGCACGACGTGGAGCGCGACACGGCGCGCTACCGCTGGGCGCGTGACGTCATCCTCCCGGCGCAGCCGACGCAGCGGTCCGGGATTCGACGAGCAGCGCAGCGTGATTCGACCGTGATATCGGGCGAGTGACGGCACCGGGGTGGGTGAGCATTCTCGTGACAGCCGGGTCATGTCTTCGCAAAACATGGCGGTGAGCGGTCGTCACCATCGAGTGAGGAACTGTCGCCGCGGAGTCGGAACCCCTTGTCGGACACCTGCCGTCGGAATCTGATTTCGTTCGGTCACGCGATCGACAGGTCGCCCGAGAAGATCATCGAGAGGACACACCGTGGGAGCTTTCCGCAAGGCCGTGCTGGCGACGTCGCTGATCGGCGCCGGGCTCGCGAGCACGACCGGTGCCGCGTTCGCGCACGAGACCGACGGCGGCACGACCGTGCAGAAGGGGCTCATCAACTCCAGCGACTTCGCCCCGAACACCTCGCTGGACGCGTGCAACAACGACGTCCCGGTGAACGCGCTCGGCGTCCAGGTCCCGGTCCAGGACCTCGCGGGCTCGGTGCCGCTGCTCTCCAAGGCGGAGAAGGGCAACTCGGCGACCAACGCGAAGTCCTGCCACAACCCGATCGGCGCCTCGAACTGAGGTACCCGGGTCCTCCTGGGACCCACATCGGTGACGCGCCCGTCACGCCGGCTCCCCCCAACGGCGTGCCGGGCGCGTCGTCGTTTCGGGGGCGGACTACCGTACGCACGCTCCCGCCGTGTCGCCGTCCACCGAGAGAACCAGGGGGTCCCACGGGTGCTGAAGGGCTTCAAGGACTTCCTCCTTCGGGGCAACGTGGTCGACCTCGCGGTCGCGGTTGTCGTCGGCGCCGCTTTCACCTCGGTGGTCACTGCTTTCACGAGCGCGTTCCTCAAGCCGCTCATCCAGCTGGTCTCCGGCGGCGGGCAGTTCGCGGGCTCGTTCATCGTGAACGGGGTGGTGTTCGACTACGCGTCGTTCATCAACGCCGTCATCACCTTCCTCCTGACGGCGACGGCGATCTACTTCCTCGTCGTCTTCCCGCTGAAGGTGGTCTCCGAGCGGCGCAAGCGGGGCGAGGAGGCGGGCCCCGCCGAGTCGACCGACATCGAACTGCTCACCGAGATCCGGGACCTGCTCCGGGAGCAGCAATCGCGCCCGCCGCGCGGGACCGGTCGCGACGAGGACGGCGGGACGGCCGGGCGGATCCCTCACCAGGAGCGATGAGCGCGCGGCTGACGACCAGCGCGAGCGCCCACACCACCGCACCGAGCACCCCGATGATCCCGAGCCCCGCGGTGAACCGCGCGGGGTCGGTGGGCGAGCCGGCCAGCAGCCCGAACAGCGCCACCGCGATCGCACCGGCCGACTGCCGCGCGGTGTTGTTGACCCCGCTGGCGAGGCCGGAGCGCTCCGGGTCCACCGCGCGGACCGCCGCGGCGACGACGGCCGCGGTGAGCAGACCCATGCCGACGCCGAGGCCGAGCAGGACCGGCAGCAGCCGCAGGTAGCCGCTGTCGGGTCGCAGCCCGACGAGGGCCAGGCAGCCGACGATCCCCAGCGCCAGCCCCGCCGTCATCGGCGGCCGCGGGCCCACCCGCCCGACGAGACGGCCGGTGAGCGGCGCCAGCGCGGCCAGCGGCACGAACAGCGGCAGCAGCATCGCCCCGGCGACGACGGCCGGGTGCCCCTGCACGGTCTGCAGGTACAGCGTCGCGACGAACACCACGCCGATGCCGACCAGGTTCATGGCGGCCGCGACCAGGTTGGCGCCGACGAAGGCCGGGGTGCGCCACAGCGCGGGCGGGACCATCGGCGCCGCGGCCCGGCGCTCGCGCAGCATGAAGCCGGCCAGGCCGAGGAGGGCGACGGCCGCGGCCGCCCAGACCCGCGGATCCCCGGGGCCGCGCTCGAGGGCGATGACCGCGAGGACGGCGGCGGCCAGCGTCACCGCGGCGAGGGCGGCGCCGGGGAGGTCGAGACGGTGGACGCGGGTCGGGACGTCGCGGCCGACGACGGCGAGGGTGGCGGGCACCGCGGCCAGCACGATCGGCAGGTTCACCAGGAAGACCCAGCGCCAGCCCGGGCCGGAGACCAGCGCACCACCGAGCAACGGTCCGGCCGGGAGCGCGAGCGCCGAGACCCCGGCCCAGATCCCCACCGCACGGGCCTGCTCGGCCCGGCCCGGGAACGCGCGGGTGACGACGGCGAGCGTGCCCGGGAGCAGCAGCGCCGCGCCGAGCCCCTGCACGGACCGCGCGCCGACGAGCACCGCGGCCGACGGGGCCGCGCCGCCGGCGAGCGAGGCGGCGCCGAAGAGGAGCAGGCCGGCGATCACCACGCGCCGGTGCCCGACCCGGTCACCGAGCGCGCCGCCGGCCAGCAGCAGCCCGGCCAGGACCACCGCATAGGCGTCGACGACCCACTGCTGGCCGCTCAGCGAGGTGTCGAGGCCCGCGCGGATGTCGGGGAGCGCGACGTTGACGACGGTGACGTCGAGCTGGACCAGGAACATGCCCACGCACATCGTCGTGAGCAGGGCGGCGCGGCGGGGAGTGGTCATCGGCCGGGACGGTAGGAGCGATCGGCTTCGCGTCCGGACGAAACGTGGCGCTCAGCGGTCGACGGCGAGGGCGTCGGTGTCGATCCCGAACACCCGGGCGAAGCCCGACCGTCCGTCGTCGGTGATCGTGACGGCGCGGGGGTGGCGGTCCGCGCGGAGCACCCAGCCGAGGTCGTCGAACCGGGTCAGTAGCGCGGCCCCGACCGCGCCGCCCAGGTGGTGGCGCTGCTCGGTCCAGTCCACGCAGTAGCCGATCGTGCGTCGGCGGGTGGCGGGGAGGGTCACGGCGAGCTCGTCGAGCAGGGCGCGGCCGTCGTCGGTGAGCTCGTAGGGCCGGTCGGCCCCGGGGGCGGAGAGCCGGTCGTGGGTCGTCGTCGCCAGGTCGTGGTGGCCGTCGCCGCCGACGAGGGCGCCGCGGTCGAGCAGGGCCGCCATCAGCGCGACGCCGAGATGGCCGGCGAGGTGGTCGTAACAGGTCCGCGCGCGTCGGAGCGCCTGGGCACGGGTGCCCGCGCGCAGCGAGCGGACCGGCCGGGGAGGGGCGAGGGCCGCGAGGGCTTCCAGGGCGTGGGCGACCCGGGGCGACGCCAGCGCGTAGTAGCGGTGGCGGCCCTGCGCGCGGCTCGTCAGGAGGCCGCCGTCGACCAGCCGGGTCAGGTGCGCGCTCGCGGTCGACGCGGCCACGCCCGCCTCGGCGGCCAGCATCGTCATCGGCAGCGCCCGGCCGTCGACGAGCGCCCGCAGCATCGCCGACCGGGCCGGGTGCCCGATGAGCTCCGCGGGGGTCGTGAAGTCGCCGTCCCCGCCCGCCGTGTCCGTCATCGTCGTCGAGCGTAGGTCCAGCACGCTTCGAGTGGGACCGAAACGTGCTACGTCGCGGCGGCCCACAGCGCGTCGGCGACGAGATCGGGCTCGGAGATCATCGCGTCGTGCCCGGTGGCGATCTCCGCCCAGGACCAGTCGGAGCGTGAGCGCGCGTAGGCCCGGCTGCTCTCGAGGGGCGCGTACCAGGGGTCGGTCATCGCGACGTAGTGGCACGGCCGCCCGTTCCCGATCGGGTTCGACCACCGCACCGGCTCGTCGTAGAGCCCGATGGGGTGCGGGGTGAGGCGGCGCTCGAGCCAGGCGGCGTCGGCGGGGTCGGTCACGCCGAACGCCGCGGCGGGTGCCATGGCGAGGCATGGCACGCCGTCGTGCGTCACCGTCGTGGCGCGCCGCTGCGCGACGGTCGGCGCGGGCATGACGTCGAAGGCCGTCCGGCCGTCCTCGACGAGCAGGCCGTCGAGGAAGACCACCCCGCGCACGCGCTCGGGGACGCGGTCGACCGCGCCGGTCACCGACAGCCCGCCGAAGCTGTGCCCGACCAGTGTCACGTCGGTGAGCTCCTCGGCCTCCAGCACGCCGACGACGTCCTGCACGAAGACCGCCACCGTCGCCGCGGCGAGCTGGTGGGCGCGCTCGCCCGCCCCGGTCTGGGTCGGCGTGAGGACCTGGGCACCCCGACGGCGGAGCCGCTCCGCCACCCGGCGCCAGCACCAGCCGCCGTGATATCCGCCGTGGACCAGCACGAACGTCGGTGATGGGGAGGTCACCGGACGACCGTAGAGCAAATGTCTGATGTTTTACAGAGGGACGGCCGGTCACGGTCCTCGTACGGTGCCTTGGCTCCAGTGGGGCTCGAGGACGATCTCGTGTGGGTGATCCACGCCGGGTCCGCAGCGCGTCGGTCCGGTCGCGGCCGGCGGCTGGGCCAGGGTCTCGGCGTGATCGACACCCGGCTCCGTCCTCGTCACGGCTTCACGGGGTGCCGCGCCGCGGGGTCGGCGGGGCGTGGATCCGACGGCCTGACGCCGTGGCGACGCTCCGTGATCGGTGCGCGTCATGCCGGTCGCCACTCCACCGGGGAGGACCGAACCCCGCCTGGTCGGGCGGTGGAGGTGCCCAGGTCAGGGCGTGGAGTGACGCTGCGTGTCCAGCATGACCGGAGGGGCTGACGGCGATGTGGGCTCGTCTCCTTCGATCCACTGAACGGAGTATCAGGTATGGGCCGCCTGCTGCCGTTCCACAGGTCGAGGGTCACGGTCACCGGACCGTGGAACTCGGTCCACGACGGTCGGGGAGGCACACGGTGGGGACGCTGACAGCGCTCACGACACGGACGTCCGGCCGCGACGACGCGGCCGGTCCGACGGGCATGACGCCCGCGCCGACGACTCCCCTGGCGGCCGTCCCCGCCTGGGCGTCGTCGGGGTCCGCACTCGGGGCCACGGCCCTGGCGTCGGCGCCCGCGGCTCCGTCGCCGACCGTGCTGCCGCTGCCGCGTCGGCGCGGGACCTCCCCGACCCCGGCGGTCAGCGTGCCCGCGCCGCCGCGGCCGCCGTCGACCCCCGACGCGCCCGTCCTCCCGCTCACCCGGGGGGACATCCCGCAGCTGACCGGGCTGCGGTTCGTCGCCGCGGTGTGGGTGCTCCTGCTGCACGCCTCGTACGTGCCCGGCGACGTCTTCGCCCGCTGGACCGCGCCGATCGCGCCGCTGGTGGCCGCCGGCCCGCTGGGGGTGGACCTGTTCTTCGTGCTCTCCGGGCTCGTGCTCACCCGCGCCTACCTGGAGCGGATGGGCCGGCGGCCGTCGGTGCGGGGCACGCTCCGGTTCGTCCGGGCCCGCGTCGCCCGCGTGTGGCCGCTCTACGCGGCGGTGACGGTCGCCTTCGGCCTCTGGTGCACCGCGCGGCTGGCGTTCGGCCACGACGGCGTCGTGACCTGGCAGAACCCGCAGCCCGACCTGGGGCCGCTGGGCTGGCTGCGGCAGCTGACCATGACCCAGCTCTGGGACTCGCGCGGCATCGAGGGCATCTCGTTCGTGCTCCCGGCCTGGTCGGTGAGCGCCGAGTGGCTGGCCTACCTGTGCTTCCCGCTGCTGGTCCTGGGCGCGTGGCGGATCCGGAACTGGCCGCTGCCGGTGCTCGGCGCGCTGGCCGTCGTGGCCGCGTCACCGATCGCCGTCGGCTCGCTGATGTCCTCGGGCTCGGGGGAGACCGGCGCGTGGGCCTGGGCGCTGCGCATCGGCGGCGGGTTCACGTCTGGGATGCTGACCTGGCTGGTCGTGGCCCGGATCGAGCGGACGCCGCGGGTCGAGCTCTGGGCGCAGCGGCTGCTGCTCGGGGTGATCGCGGAGACGGTGCTCGTGGCCTACTGGGCGGCCTCCGCGCCCGCCTCGGCGGCGATCCCGGCCGCGGACCGGCTGTGGTTCGCGGTCCCGATGTTCCCGATCCTGCTCGGGTCGCTGTGCCTGGCCCGGGGCGGCGTCGTGCGGTTCCTCTCGCACTCCCGGCTCCAGCACGGCGGCCGGATCTCCTACGCGATCTACCTGGTGCACTTCCCGCTCATCGAGATCACCGTCGTGGCGATGACCCGCTTCCCGGCGCTCGCCCCGAACAGCTCGCTCGCGGCGCTGGCGGTGCCGCACGTGCTGGTCGGGTCGGTGCTGGTGGCGCACCTCGCCTACCGGTGGATCGAGGCCCCGGCGCGTCGGTGGGTAGGTGCGCTGACGCGCTCGTGAGCAGTAATTGACGCCCGGGCGTCAATTACTGCTCACAGGCGCGAAGCGCACCTACACCGGCAGGCGGCGGAAGATCGGGCGCGGGATGTGGCGCAGCACCGTCATCACGGCACGCAGCGGGGCCGGGGCCCACACCAGTTCACGGCCCTTGGCGACGGCGTCCACCGCGACCTCGGCGACCTTCTCCGGCGTCGTCGAGAGCGGGGCGGCGTCCATGCCCGTGGTCATCTTGGTGTGCACGAAGCCCGGGCGGACGATCGTCACGCCGATCCCGTCGCCGCGCAGCGCCTCGGTGAGGCCGGTGTAGAAGGCGTCCATCCCGGCCTTCGTCGAGCCGTAGACGAAGTTCGAGCGCCGCGCGCGCTCCCCCGCGACCGAGGACAGGGCGACGATGCGCCCGTGGCCCTGGCGGCGGAACTCCGCGGCGAGGGTGACGCCCACCGACACCGCGGCGACGTAGTTCACCTCGGCCAGCGCGGTGGCGGCCTCGACGTCCTGCCAGGCGGCCTCCTGGTCGCCGAGCAGACCGAACGCCACGACCGCGACGTCGACGTCGCCCCCGGCGAACGCCTTGCGGACGGTCTCGGTGCGCCCGGCGTCGTCGAGCGCGTCGAACTCGAGGGTCTCGACGTGCCCGCCCGCCCGCTCGAGACGGGCGGCGGACTCGGCCAGACCCGGCGACTGCCGCCCCGCCAGCACGATGCGGAGCGGTCCGCCGGCGAGGTAGCGCTCGGCGATCGCGAGGCCGATCTCGGAGGTGCCCCCGAGCAGGAGCAGGGAGGACGGGTGCCCGACGGCGTCGATCATGGAAATCCTGTCAGTGGATGTCATATTGTGGCTGATGTCAGCTGTCGTTCGGTGTCAGGTACAAATCCGCAGGTCAGGACGTCAGCGCGAGGCGGCGCGACATGTCGGAGGCGAACACGCCCTCCGGGTCGACCGCGTCGCGGACCTTGCGCCACTCGTCGATGCGCGGGTACATCGCCGCGAACGTCGCGGCGTCGGTGCGGGAGTCCTTGGCGGTGTAGAGCCGGCCGCCCATGGTGAGCACGCGCTCGTCGAGACCCCGGCAGAACTCGCCGAGCCCGTCGACGATCGGGAAGTCGACGCAGATGTTCCAGCCCGGCATCGGGAACGAGAGCGGCGCCCGGTTCCCCTCGCCGAACTTCTTGAAGACGTTGAGGAAGGAGACGTGCCCCGACGCGGCGATGTCGGCGATGATCGACCGGAACTCGGCCTCGGCGGCCAGCGGCACGATGAACTGGTACTGCAGGAAGCCCTTCGAGCCGTAGGCGCGGTTCCACTCCCCGAACAGGTCCAGCGGGTGGTAGAAGGCCGTCAGGTTCTGGATCTGGCCCTGCTCGTTCTTGGTCTTGCGGTAGTACAGCTCGCCGATCGCCGAGAACGAGAGCTTGTTGGCCAGCCCGTTCGGGAAGACGTCGGGCAGCGTCGCGAGCTGCGGGGCGTCGAACTTCAGCGGGTCGCGGCGCAGCTTCTCGGGCAGCTCGTCGAGGCGGGCCAGCGACCCGCGCCCGAGCGCCGCGCGCCCGAGCTTCGGGCCGGTGGAGATCGAGTCGAACCAGGCCGACGAGTAGTCGTAGGCCTCGTCCGAGCCGTCGGAGAAGCGCTCGATCGTCTCGTCGAGGTTCGCGGTGCGCTCGCTGTCGACGACGAAGTAGGCGGTCTCGGTCTTCGTCATGCGGATCGTCGCCCGCAGGATGATCCCGGTCAGGCCGATGCCGCCGACCGTCGCCCAGAACAGCTCCGACTCCGGACCGTCCGGCTCCAGACGTCGGATCTCCCCGGTGCCGGTGAGCAGGTCCATGGATGCCACGTGGTCGCCGAAGCTGCCCGCGCTGTGGTGGTTCTTGCCGTGGATGTCGTTCGCGATGGCGCCACCGATGGTGACCTGGCGGGTCCCGGGCAGCACCGGCACCCACAGCCCGAACGGCAGCGCGATCCGCATCAGCTGGTCCAGCGAGACCCCGGCGTCGAGCTCGATCAGCCCGGACCCGGCGTCCACGGAATGGACCCGCTGCCGGGACGTCATGTCGGCGACCAGGCCGCCGGCGTTCTGCGCGGTGTCCCCGTAGGAGCGGCCGAGGCCCCGGGCGATCATCCCGCGTTCGCCCGCGCCGGCGACCGCCTCGGCGAGTCTCTCGTCCGAGGTCACCTCGTCGCCGGACAGCACGGTCGCGCGGCTCGGGGCGGTCCGCGCCCAGCCGACCAGGGTCTTCACGGAACGAGGCATCGGATCGAGGCTAGCGCGCGACCCCGCGTCGACCGCCCGCAGGTACGCCGCCGGCCGCCTAGTTGTCGCCGACCGCGAGCGGACCCGGCGTCGAGAACCCCGAGTGCCCGACGTCGTGCCGGGTCACCGTCGGCGCCACCACCGGCGACGTGGGGACCCAGCGCTCCAGGCTCGCGATGTCGGTCAGCGGCAGGCCCGGCAGGTAGACGGGGTAGCGGACCTGGCGGACCAGCGAGCGCGCCGTCGTCCACGGCCCGCCCTGCGAGGCGGTGTAGCTGATGTAGCCCGACTGGGCCTCGCTGCGGGCGTCCGTCGAGACCCGCCAGCCCGGCAGCGTCGCGAGCCCGTCGCGCAGCGGGGTGAACGGCGTGCACGGGAAGAGGAACGCCCCCGGCCAGTCGACCGCGGCGGGCGTCCCCGGGGGCAGGACCTGGTTCCAGGGGACCAGCCGCGCGATCCGCGGGGCGGAGAAGCCCTGGAAGACCGGGGTCTGGGCCGAGCTGACCAGCCGGACGGCGTTCCAGCGGGCGCTCAGGGCCGGGTCCAGGCGCAGGTCGCGCGAGCGCGGCGCGTCGACCGAGGCCGAGCTCGAGTACTGGGTGGCGCTCTCGTCGATCTTCACCTGCGCGCCGGGCACGAAGGCGCCCGAGGGGTCGCGGGTGCCGAACTCGGCGGTCACGTCCCCGTGCGCCACCGGCCCCGTCAGCGTCACGACGACGGGTCCCGGCGCGTCCTTGCCGGTGGGCGCGCTCGGCCCGGGCAGCCCGAACCAGCCGGTCGTGACGCCGGGCCCGCGCCAGGCGGGGAGCGTGGCGCCGGCCATCGAGGGCCCGTCCGGGGCGGCCGTCGGCGCCGGGCCGGGTCCGTCGGCCGGGAGCAGGCCGGCGAGCGGGTCGGGCTCGACCCGCAGCCGGTCCGCGATGCCGCACGAGCGCCCCTGCAGCGAGGCCACCGAGTCCGAGGCGAGCGTGTAGGAGTCGCGGCGCTGGATGGCGGTGTGCGCGAAGGTCAGCACCTCGATGGCGACGACGACCGCGACGACCGTGATGGCCAGCGCCGGGGCGAGCGCGAGCAGCCGGGTGTCCGTGACAGCGATGCGGCGTCGCTGACGCTGAACGTCAGGATCGCCGCTTTCTCGGCGGAGCGTGCGCCGGATCGCGAGGACCGCGAGCGCCACCGCGAGCACGACGCCGAGGACCAGCACGAGGTCGGAGAGCCGGATGCCGCGCAGCGTGGGGGCGTTCGTCGACCAGGTGATCGCGTAGCTGGAGATCCAGTGCCACTGGTTGTAGCCGGCTAGCGTGAGCCCTGAGGCCCCGGCCGCGAGCGCCACCGCCCAGGCCGCCCGCCGCGGCGCGCGCTCGGCGTCGACGGGGGCACGCAGCCACGCATCGAGCGCCAGCAGCGTCGTCGCCGTGCCGAGCACCGCGAACGCGCCGAAGTGGTGGGTCCACTTCGTCGGGGTGAAGGCCAGCGTCACGAACGAGAGCAGGGTGGTGACGACGAGTCGGTGGGCCGCCGCCGGCCGCGGCATCCGGGCGAACACCAGCGCGCCGAAGGCCAGGGCGAGCAGCAGCACCGGGGCGCGGCGGCCCAGGTTGCCGTCGGCGTCCCCGACGGTCAGCAGCGAGGTGTAGCGCACGTACTCGTCGGTCCACGGCCGGTCGCCGCCGATGAGCGTGCGGATGCCGACCGAGTCGAGCACCGAGGCCCACGTCTGGTCGGCGTAGACGAGCACCAGGGTCAGGCCCAGCGCCGCGATCCCGACGACGGCGAAGGTCACGACGCCGAGCGGGTCGGCCCGCACGAGGCGGACCAGCGGGACGACCGCCGCCAGCAGCGGGGCGAACGCCATGAGGCCGGTGGGTGTGACGGCGAGCGTGATCCCGGCGACCAGCAGCGCGACGACCAGCGGTGTCACCGAGCGCCGCTCGACCGCCCGCTCGGTGAGCACGTAGACGGCGGTCGAGCCGACGAGGACCCACGACTCGGGACGGACCCCGAGGTCGTAGGGCAGCCACCAGGCCAGGTAGACGGTGCCCGCCAGCCACGGCACGAGCCGGGGGAGACACTGCAGTCCCATCCGGGGCAGCACGGCGCGGGAGAGCAGGACCCAGCCGGTGATCCCGAGCGCCGTGGCCGGCAGCCGTAGCCAGAACGGCGCGGGGTCGACGCCGGCGATGACCGCGAGGACCTCGTAGAACCAGCCGAACGGCGTCTCGGGCGAGTTCAGCCAGCGGAAGACCGTGCCGATCTGCCCGTTCTGGCCGAGCGAGCGGACGATGCCCGCGATGTACCCGTCGTCGACGGTCAGCGGGCCGATCACCTGCCACAGCAGCAGGCCGAGCACGACCCCGACGTCGACGAGCCGGGCGGGCCTGGCGCTCCGGCGGCTCGAGGATGTGGAGTCGCTGACGTCCAGTGTCTGCGGCGCCGCATCGCTGACACGCCGCCGGCGCCGCGCCCCCACGACCACCGCACCCAGCGCCACCGCGAACGCCGCCACCGCCAGCGCCCCGAGCGCGATCTTCAGCCCGCCCGCGGAGTTCTGGAAGCGGGTGTCGCCCACCACCGACAGCGACACCCCCGCCGACGTGGGCGCCCCGGTGAACGCCCCGGCCACGGCCGGCCGCTGGTCCCCCTCGAGCCGTGCGACCTGCCGCGACCCCGCACCGGGCGAGTCCACGGTCACCGTCGTCGCGTCGATCCCACTGTCCAGCCGCAGTGAGCAGGCCCCGCCCGGCAGCGTCACCGGCCCGACCTCGTGGCCCCCGACCGACACCGCCACCGCGCCCGCCGCCGGACCCGCCGTCATCGTCAGGCCCTGCAGCTGCTCGGCGAGCGGGTCGGGCCTCGGCGCGGTCGTCGAGAGCAGCACCGTGCCGGGAGCGACCGCGCGCGCCGCCTCGCAGCTGACCGACGCCGTCGTCGTGACCGGCTGGTACGGCAGCATCGGGATCGCCGCCGGCGCGGGCGACGTCGTGCCCGCGGCCGGCCACGAGTAGGTCACGTCGGGCCGCGACACCGGCGCGAACGGGAACGCCAGCGCCGCGAGCACCGACACCACGCCGGCGACGAGCGCGGTCAGTCGTAAGGCCCTATCCGAGATATTCACGTCCCGAGTACGACTCCGACGCGAGCGTCGGGAACCGCGTGAGCCCCCCGCGTTCGACGCGGTTCACGGTCAGGTCATAGCCGTCGACCGGGTGGTCGTAGACGATCCGGTCGACGTTCCCCCACTGCAGGGTGGGCGGTCCGCCGGGGGAGACCCCGGAGAACACGCGCACCGTGGCCCACGTCCGCTCGGACTGGACCAGCGTGCCGCCCCACGACTCGTAGGTCGGGTTGGTCAGGATGAAGTCCGGCGTGTTCTCCGCCGCGGACAGCCGCACCTGCGGGGTCGGAGCGATCCCGTGCCGCACGGCCACCTGGTCCACGCACGGCCACAGGGCCGCGGAGAGCTGGTCGGCGAAGACCGGCACGGTCGACGACGAGTCCGGCCCGATCAGCGTCTGCACCGACTGCATCGCCGCGAGGTGCGGCGGGGCGACGGCGAGCGCGGTGTCGGGGCCACCGACCTTGTCCTCGGCGACGATCCGCACCGAGCTGGGCCGGTCGGCGGGCAGGAGCACCGGCACCTCCTGCCACTGCCGCGAGGTCAGGCCGGGGGCCGGGTTGACGGTGGTCGCAACGGTCCGCGTCGGCGCGGCCGGCGGGCCGTACCCGTACTCGAGGACCACGCGCTGCTTGTCCGGGTCGTTGCCCGCCACGGGTACGACGACGTTGGTGGCCGGGGTGGGGTCACCGGCCACCGCGGGAGGCAGCGGGTACCAGCCGGTGGTGATCGTGCCGAGGCCGGTGCCGCCCGAGGTCCCGGGGTCGGTGTTGCCCGTGGCGGCGGGGTCGGTGACCGCGTCGTGCCACATCGTCGGGCCCACGCCCGACGGGGCGGGCCCGGGCGCCGGGACCGGGTCGGGGTCGGCGGTGCCGTTGCCGGGCGCGGTGAGCGTGAAGTCCCCGGTGCGGGTCTCGGGGGTCAACGGGCCACCGAGGTCCCGCGGCACCGCGGTCATGGCCTCGACGGAGTTCGAGAGCTGGCACGGCTTCCCGGCCAGCGCCTGCAGCTGCGCACCGGCCACCGACCAGCCGGGCGCCTGCACGAGCGGCGCGTAGGCCATCACGGCGAGCATCAGCCCGGACAGCACGACCACCGACGGCACGAGCACCGCGCGGTCGGGGGTGATCCCGAACGTCGACCGGTGCTGCCGGTGCCGCCACCACGCGAACAGCCCGGCCAGCACCGCGAGACCGACCCACCACCAGAACTGGCGCAGGTAGAGCATCCCGAGGTGCGGGGCGAGCTTCTCGAGGTCGAGCATCGACATGTCGGGGTCGAGGTGGTTGCCGAACGGCTGACCTCGGTCCGAGTAGGGCTTCCAGGTGTTCGGCCCGGCGAACCCGAGCACGGTGGCGCCGGTCAGCAGCGCCACGCTCGCGGCGGTGATGAGCGCCCCGGGCCGGCGCGGGAGCGGCGTCTGCAGCATCGCGAGGGCCAGCAGGACGGTGCCGGGCGCGGCGATCGCGCCGAAGTGGTTCACCCACTTCGTCGGGCCGAGCGCCAGCAGGCCGAGCGCGACGGCCGTCGTGACCGCCGTGGAGAGCGTGTACGCCCGGATCGGGCCGCCGATGGGCCCGCGGCGCCCGGAGCCGATCGACACCACCACGAGCAGCACCACGGTCAGCAGCACCGGGAGCCGCCTGCCCCAGGTCCCGGTCTCGATGAGCGTCCGGTAGTGCGCCCACTCCTCGTACCAGGGGAACGTCACGTAGTACCAGGAGTGGACGTTCGTGGCCTCCATGACGTCGCCCAGGGTGGCGTCGCCGAAGCCGATCGGGATCGCGATCGTCCCGGCCGCCACCACGGCGCCGACGACGCCGAGGCGCGTGCGCCAGCTCGCCGCCTTCAGCCAGCGGTAGAGCCACGGCAGGGTCACGACGACGGGTGCGGCCGCGACGAGGCCCGACGGCGAGACCGTCACGGCGAGCGCCGCGATCGCCGTCGCGGGGATGAGCGGGCCGATCACCTCGCGGCGCCGGGCCACCTCGCAGAGCAGCAGCACCGCGGCGAACAGCGGGACGATGAAGACCTCGGGGCGCAGCGCCATCCCGTAGGGCAGGAACCAGGCCAGGTGGGCGCCCAGCAGCGTCCACGGCACCCATCGTCGTCGTTCGATCCGGCCGAGGGCGGTGGCGAGGAGCGCGCGGAGCAGGAACCACGTCAACAGGCCGAGCAGGAGCGGCAGGATCCGCATCCAGAGCAGGCCCCAGCCGGTGACGCCGATCAGGTTCCCGAGGTTCCCCCAGATCGCCATGAGGTACTGGCTGCCGACGAACGGGTTCTCCGTCGCGTCGAACATGTAGATCTGGTTGCCGATGTAGCCGGTGGGCGACGCGTTCCGGGCCATCAGCAGGTACCACGAGTCGTCGTTCTGCAGTGGCGAGAGGACGACCCACGCGAGGCTGGTCAGCGTCACGGCGATGTCGGCGCCGCCCAGCCGTGGTCGTGTGAACCCGAGTCGGCCCGGTGCGCCCCACCATCGTCGCCAGGCCAGCACGAGAGTCGCGGCCAGCGCGATCGCGTGCAGGATCAGCAGCGTCAGCTTCAGCCCGCTCGGGACCGACGAGTACCGGTCGTCGGTGTGGATCGTGGCGGACAGGCCGGGGGTGCCGGGCGCGGCGGTATCGAGCTCGGCGACCTGCGGGGCCTGGCCCTGACCGGAGAAGAGGGTCTGGCCGTCGCGGGTCAGCGTCGTCGTCGTGCCGTCGGCCACCAGGCGGTACGTGCACGCTGTGAGCGGCAGCACCTCGTCGACGAGGGTGGCGCCGTCGCTGGTGACCAGGACACGGCCGCCGGAGTTCGTGAACGTCAGCCCGCGCCCGGGCGTGCCGGCCGACTCCGGCTCGGTGCGCAGCGCCACGCCACCGCCGCGGAGGGCCTGGCACGGGACGTCCACGCTGATCGACAGCGGGCGGTACGGAGAGAGCGGGACGGCCGTCGTGGTGGCCGGCTCGCCCGCCTTCGGCCAGCTCACGACGGGGTCGTCGGCGGAGACCGGCGCGAACGGGATCGCGACGCCCAGCAGCACCGTGACCGCCGCGAGAGCGGCGAGGAACCATCCGGACCGGACCCGCCAGCGGGTCGGTCGGCGCGGCTCGTCCGGTTCCGCGGGACCCTCCGCGGCGCGCGCGGGGGTGTCCTCGACGACGGCCATGGTCAGGAACGGTAGCGACGCCGAGGTCTCGGTCCGGTGGGGGGCGGCGTGGGCCGGTGAGGACGCCGTACCGGGGGCTCGTACCCTCGGTGAGCGTGAGTGTCGAGGAGAGCACGCCGGAGTCCGGCTCCGACATCGAGACGGCCGACGCGGTCGCCGCGGCGTCGGCGAGCCCGGCCGGGTCTGCGGCCGTCCCCGCGGCGGCGCCCGAGAGGCTCGGGCTCAAGGCGCAGCTGGTGCGGTTCGTCGCCATCGGTGCCGTGGCCGCCTGTGTGGACCTCGGCATCTACCAGTTGCTGCTCCACCTCGGTGTCTGGGCGCCACTGGCGAAGGGCATCTCGTTCATCCTCGGCACGACGACGGCCTACGTGCTCAACCGCCGCTACACCTTCGCCGACTCGTCGGGCGGCAGCGGGAAGTTCCTCGGCTTCGTGATCCTCTACGGCTCGACGTTCGCGGCGAACGTCGCCGTCGCCTCGCTGGTGCTCTGGCTGATGGACGCGCCGAGCGTCGGCACCCCGCCGATCCCGGGCGTCGTGTCCTGGTTCGTCGCGCAGGCGGTCGCCACGACGATCAACTTCATCGTCATGCGCACGGTCATCTTCAAGGACTGACGCCCCCCCCGCGGCGTTCTGAGCGAGGGCCCCTTCGCCCGGACAGATGGGCGAGGGGCGCCCTTGGCCGGAACGCCGGAGCCCCGGCGCACGAGGGGCACAGCGCGCACGTTCGGCGGCTCCGCGGCGTGCGCAGTGCGCCCGTGATCATCAGAGCGGAGCAGGCGCGCGAGGCCCCCGCCGCCGAGCGAGCCCATCCCGCGAACGAGCGAAGGGCCCCTTCAGTCGACTAGATCGACCGAAGGGGCCCCTCGCTCGGAAGAACCCGCCGAACGCCGTCGTCAGCGCTCCGGCGACGGCACACCGGGCGGCGGATCGCCGATCTCGCCGTCCCCGTGCAGGCCCCACACCGTCTTCTGGCCGTGCGCCACGTCCGGCGCCACCGTGTTCGGGGCGTAGGGCTCGAGCCGCTCGATGCGGCCCCAGTCCAGCGTGGGCTCGCCCTGCAGGTACGAGGGCACGTCCTGCTGCTTCTCGAGCAGCTGGATCCAGCCCATCGGTCCGCCCGCGGACGGCTGCGACCACGTCTCGCCGCCGATCCGGAACTGCGAGGCGTCGGCGATGAGGCGGTAGGTCGGCACCTGGGCGATGCCGTCGCGCACGTCGAACGGCTTCAGGCACGGCGACGCGAACTGCACCGGCCACTCCAGGTAGCCCGGCTGCTGCCCGACGGCCTGCGTGAACGGCACCAGCTTCGGCCCGCGCATCGGCGCGACCGCCATCCAGCCGTCGACACCCAGCGAGCGGTCCTGGGCCACGAGCCGGATCTGGTCGGCCTGCGCGCCCTTCCCGTTCGCCAGGTTGACCTTGATCTCGCGCCACGGCGGCTCGCCGCCCGCGCCGTCGTCGATCGGGTCCTGGCCGGTGATCTGGATGCGGCCGTCGGGCAGGTGCTTGGCGTACTGCAGGTAGAGGCTGTTCCCGCCGTTGAGTCGCCCGGCGACGCTGATGACCAGCGGCGTCTGCCCGGTGCGCAGCGAGTCGTCCACCGACTGCCACCCGGTGCGCAGGACCCCGGTGCCCAGGCCGGCCTTGTCGAACGTGCCGAGGGTCTGGCCCGCGAGGTCGTTGCGCAGCGTGTACTCGAACCCGGAGAGCCCGGTGCCACCGCCGACCGGCGGGGTGCCGTCCTGGGCGTGGAAGCCCTCGTTCAGCGGGTTCGGGTCGACGAGCTGGGCGAGCGGGCTCGACGCCTGCACGGTGTCCGGCGCCAGCGTCGTCGGGACCTGGCCCGGCGCCACCGGGGTCTGCGGCGCGATCGTCGGCAGCACCCCCTTGGCGGAGGGCGCGACGCCGTTGAACGGCGGCGCGGGCGGCAGGATCCCGGCCGCGGGGCTGCCTTCGACGCGGACCTGGTCGGCCAGTCCGCACGACGTCGAGAACGGGTGGCGCAGCACGTCACCGCCGAGCGAGAAGCTGTCCCACTCCTTGTCGATGCCCTTGGCCATCGACGCCATCTCGAAGAGCACGAGCAGTCCGCAGACCACGGCGATCGGCGCGGAGCCGAGTCGCAGGGCGCGGGCTCGACGCTCGACGGCACTGCCCGAGCGCGAGCCGCGCACCCGCTTGGCCCGCGTCATCACGGGCGTGACGATCCGGCCGAGCTTCCCGGACGGGACCCACGCCCCGGACGACGGCGGGCGTTCCTCCGGGATGCCGCGGATGTGCTCGATGGCCGCGACGATCAGGCAGACCGCCGCGACGGCGAGCAGCAGCGTCGAGGCCTGGTGGTGGTGGTACGACGGTGACTTGTCGTTCCAGGGCACGCCCCAGTTGTTCGTGTACCACCAGGTGTTCGGGCCGGTGAACGCCAGCGCGAGGGTGGCGAACACCGCGGCCAGGAACAGGGACCGGTTGCGCCGGGAGCGCAGCACGTCCGACGACGTGGCGAGCGCGGTCAGCGCGGCGATGCCGGAGCCGAGCGCGGCGAACGCGCCGAAGTGGTGCGTCCACTTCGTGGGGGTGAGCGCGAGGACGAGGAAGCCGAGCAGCGTGGTGCCGATCAGCCGCTGTGACGGGCCGAGCGCCGCGCCGCGGATGCGGTCCCGCCGCAGCAGCACGACGAGGCACACCGTCAACCCGAGCATGATCAGCAGTACCGGGGCCCGGCGTTCGAGCGAGCCGTCCGCGGAGACCGAGAACAGCGACTCGTACCGGACGACCTCCTGGTACCAGGTGTAGTTCGGCCCGATCAGGAAGCGGACCCGGTTGGCCTCCATGACGGCGGCGAACGTCTGGTCGGCGAAGATCGCGACGAGGACGACCAGCCCGGACGCGAGCACCGGGGCGAGGACCGCCAGCCATCCCTGCTGACGGACCCGCTCCTGGACCAGCCGGAAGAGCGGGCGGGCGGCCGCGAGGAACGGCGCGACCGCCATGAGGCCGGTCGGTGTCGCGGCCAGCGCGAACGCCGCCGCGACGAGACCCAGGGCCACCGGGGCGAGCCGGCGGGTGGCGACCGCCCGTTCGACCGCGCAGAACGCGAGCAGCGCCGAGATGACGGCCACCGGTTCGGGGCGCAGCCCGTTGTTGTACGGCAGCCAGAACATCAGGAACACGCCCGCGGCGGCCCAGCCCGCGGCCTTGGACGCCCGGACCTGCTGGCCCAGGCGGGGCAGCATCTCGCGGGAGATCAGCAGCCAGGACACGATGCCCATGAACACCGAGGGCAGGCGCATCCACAGGACGTTGTCGCTGACCTGCACCCAGACCGAGTAGAGCTCGTAGAACCAGCCGAACGGCGCCTCGGGGACGTTGAACCATCGGTAGTAGTTACCGATGTACCCGGCACTCTCGCGTGCCCGGGCGATCCCGAGGATGTACCCGTCGTCGGAGGTCTGGGAGCCGATCACCGCCCAGACCGCGAGCCCGGCGACGACGATGGCGTCGCGCGCGGTCGGCCGCCACCACCGCCTTGGAGCCAGTCTCGGCGCGCGGCGTCCCGCGCGGTTGTCGAGGGCGTGCAACGCCCACACCGCCCCCAGGAAGCACAGCACGGCGAGCACGCCGGCGGCGGTCTTGAGGATGGTCGCCGTCGTCTGGAACCGGGTGTCCGGGGTGACCGAGACGTTCGTCCCGGCCGTCGGGTCCTTCGTGTTGTCGAGGTCGGAGTAGATGCCGACCACCTGCGGGCGGAAGTCCCCGCCCAGCACCACGTCGGCGCCCGAGCCGAGGTTGATCGTCGTCTGCGTGTAGTCGGAGCTGATGGTGACGTTGCAGGCGCCGCCGGGTACCGGTTCCTGAGCGGCCTGCTGGCCGCGGTCGGTCAGCGTGAGCTGGCCGTTGTCGACGTAGAGCTGCAGCCCGACCTGGGAGCCGTTCGGGGACAACGGCGGCGTCGTCGACAGCACCGTCGCGCGCTGGGCCGACCGGCCGTCGAGGCTGCGCACCGCCGCGCACGGGATCGACGCCGACATCGTCTGCGGGCGGAACGCGACCAGCGGGGAGTCGACCGAGCGGGTCCCCGTCGTCGGGCTCGGCCAGTGGATCGTCGCGGTGTCCTGGACGACCGGCAGGAACGGGAAGACCAGCGCGAGCAGCGTGCCCAGACCGCCGAGCACGATCGCGAGCCAGCGGGTGCGCCGCAGCGTCCGGTCCTGCGGGGGGCCGGCGTCCGGCCCGTCCGGTCCCGGCGGGCCCTCCACGGGCGGGGCCTCGGTGCCGGGGTCGGCCGTCGCCGTGTTCGTCGCGGAGCTGCCTGACGTCAGCACGTGGTGCGTCCTGGCATGTGGTGGTCGACCTCCGAAGTCCTGGCCGGGGAGATCCTGTCGGGGAGCTGCGCCCGATTCACGGGCGCCGGAACCTCTCGCGCCGGCCCATGCGGACCAGGCGCAGCCACTCGCGCAGCGCCGCGGGGTCGCGGCGCTCGACGAGGAAGTACCAGCCGAAGCGCAGGTGCTCGATGGCGCCGAGCTTGCGCAACCCGGGCTGGGCGAGCAGGTAGCCCCGGTTGCGGTAGGTGAAGTACCGCTTCGTCGCGTCGCCGGGGTCCTGGGCGTGCAGGCGGCCGCCGAGCATCGGTTTGAACTCGTCGGAACCGTCGGGGTGGACGTAGGCCGTGGTGAGGCACGTGCCGTAGGGAAGCCCCGAGCGCATGAGACGCCGGTGCAGTTCCGTCTCGTCACCGCGCACGAAGAGCCGGAGGTCCGGGACCCCGACCACGTCGAGCGTCGAGGCACGGAACAGGGCGCCGTTGAACAGGTGCGCGATGCCGGGCATCAGCTCGCCGTCGTCCCCGGCGGAGTAGCCGTCCAGGTCGGCGCGTCGCCGGACCCAGGTCAGCCCCCGGCGCAGCGGGAACGCGAGCCGCTCCGGGTCGGCCGCGTTGGTGATCACCGGCGAGACCTCGGCGAGGTCGCGGCGCCGTGCCACGTCGAGCAGCGTGGCGAGCACGTGCTCGTCGGCGGGGCGCCCGTCGTCGTCGGCCATCCAGAGCCAGTCCGCGCCCTGGGCGAGCGCGGTGAGCATGCCGAGGGCGTAGCCGCCGGCGCCCCCCAGGTTGTGCCGCGACGGCAGGTAGGTCGACGGGAGACCGCACGATTCGACGACCTCCCGGGTCGCCGCGTCCGGCCCGTTGTCGACGACGACGAGGTGGTCCGGACGGCGGGTCTGCTTGGCCAGGACGGCGAGCCCGTCGGCGAGCAGGTCGGCGCGGTGGCGGGTGACGACGACCGCCCAGACGCCCTCGGTGTCGGGGGGCGTCACGGGAGGCCCACGGTCTCGTCCTCGGTCTTCGCGGCGGCATCCGCGTCGGTCGCGGCGGGCGCGGTGGTCGAGCCGTTCGACGTGACGGGGCTGCTCGCACCCGGATCCAGGTCCAGGCGGCGCATCGTCTCGGGGCTCAGCGAGTCGAACAGGTCCCGGCCCTTGTAGGCGCTCACGACCTCCCGGAGCGACCCCTGCTCCTTGATCTCGCCGGTGTCCATCCAGATCGCGGTGTCGCACAGCTCGACGAGGAACTCGTCGGAATGCGACGCGAACACGAGCATCCCGGAGCGGCTGACGAGGTCGCGCAGCCGGTCGCGGGCCTTCTCGAGGAAGGCCGCGTCGACCGCGCCGATGCCCTCGTCGAGGATGAGGATCTCGGGGTCGATGGAGGTCACGACGCCGAGCGCGAGCCGCACCCGCATACCGGTGGAGTAGGTGCGCAGCGGCATCGTCAGGTAGTCGCCGAGCTCGGTGAAGTCCGCGATCTCGTCGACGCGGCTCTCCATCTGCTTGCGGGTCATGCCCAGGAAGAGCCCGCGGATGAGGATGTTCTCGAGCCCGGAGATCTCGGGGTCCATCCCGACGGCGAGGTCGAAGACCGGGGCGACGCGCCCCTCGATCTTCGCGCGGCCCCGCGTCGGCTCGTAGATGCCGGCGAGCAGGCGCAGCAGGGTCGACTTGCCCGCCCCGTTGTGCCCGACGAGGCCCACCCGGTCGCCCTGGCGCAGCGACAGCGAGACGTCGCGCAGGGCCTCGACCACCGGGACCTTGGCGTCGGTGATGTGTCCACCGGCGCGGCCGAGGACGGACTTCTTCAGCGACCGGTTCTTCGCATCGAAGATCGGGAAGTCGACGGAGGCGTTCTGGACGTCGATCGAGACCATGGAGCTCACACCCAGTAGGCGACGCGGGAGCGGTAATTGCGCAGCGCGATCAGGGCCAGGGCCCAGCCGACCACGGTGATGACGCCGCAGACGGCCCAGTGCGTCCAGCTCTGCACCTGGCCCACCAACGGCGCCCGGAAGATCTCGATGAAGTGGTAGAAGGGGTTCAGCTTCGCCACGAAGTCGACGATGGACCGCGGGCTGCCGGCACGACCACCTTTCAGCAGGTCCGTCGTCCAGATGATCGGCGTCATCGTGAAGAAGAGCTGCATGAAGCTGGAGACCACGGGCGGGATGTCCCGGAAGCGGGTCGCGATGATGCCGAACAGCAGCGTCACCCACAGCCCGTTGATCACGATGAGCACGAAGGCCGGGATGGCGAACAGCGCGCTCCAGCCGAGGCCCGGATGCATGACCCCGTTGTGCACCATCTGGTACGGCCGGGTGAGCTCCGGGAAGAAGATCGCCAGCACGATGACGTAGACGACCAGGTTATGTGCGAAGAACAGCACCTGCCGCCAGACCGTGCGGAACACGTAGATCATCAGCGGCGCCGGCAGGAAGCGGATGAGACCCTCGTTGGCGATGAAGGTCTCGGTCCCCTCCAGCACGCAGGCGCTGATGAAGTACCAGATCATGAAGCCGACGGTCACGTACGGCATGAACGTGCCGATCGGCTGATCGAACAGCTGGGAGTACAGCCCGCCGAGCGCCGCCGCGGTCACCGCCATGCTGATGGTGATCCACAGCGGACCGATCGTGGAGCGCCGGTAGCGCTGCTTGACGTCCTGCCACCCGAGGTGGCCCCAGAGCTCGCGCTGATCGATCGCGGCCTTGATGTCCCCGAAGGCCCGCCGCCACGAGCGCGGGGAGGGGGCGCGCAGGTCAGCGGCCGCTGCCGCGTCGTCAGGCCCCGACGGTTCGTCGGCGCCACGTCGCGCGAGTGCTGGGACGGCCACGGCGGGTGAGCGTACTCGGGACGGTCAGAGGTACTGGCCGGTCGTCCCCCCGCCCCCCGACTCGCCACCGGCCTGGGAGGCGGTACTGCCGGAGCCCGCGGGCAGGCCGCGGCGCATCTGTTCCAGCTGCATCCGGGCGGCCATCTGCTGAGCCATGAGGGCCGTCTGGATGCCGTGGAAGAGGCCCTCCAACCAGCCCACCAGCTGCGCCTGGGCGATGCGCAGCTCGCCGTCGGACGGGGTCCGGTCCTCGTCGAAGGGGGCGATGATGCGGGCCAGCTCGTCGCGCAGCTCGGGCGAGAGCGCGGCCTCGAGCTCACGCAGTGACGCCGCGTGGATCTCCTTGAGACGACGCCGGCTCGCGTCGTCGAGCTCGGTGGCGCGGACCTCCTCCAGGAGCTGCTTGATCATCGTGCCGATCCGCATGACCTTCGCCGGTTCCTCGACCGCGCCGGAGAGATCCTCCTGGTCGGCGGCCTCGTCCTCGCGCGGGGACGCCTCGCCGGCGGGGACGCGGACGGTGCCGACGGGGGTGCCGTCCGGTCCGACGATCATGACCTGGTCCCCGGCCGGTGCCTCGGGGTGCTCGCTCATGGGCCCCATCCTGGCCGATGTGGGCCTGCTCCGTCCGAGTTCACGGGCGGGGACTCGAGGACCGGCCTCGGCTACGGCGTGCAGCCGACGTACCGTACTGGAGCATGACGGTGGACGTCGCTCGGGTCCGGGGCCAGGTCCCCGCGCTCGGTGATGGCTGGATCCACCTCGACGCGCCGGCCGGGATGCAGGTCCCGGAACAGGTCGCCACCGCGGTGTCCTCCGCGCTCCGCGCCCCGGTCTCCCCGCCCGGCGGGGTCTTCCCCGCCTCGCAGCGCGGCGGCGCGATCGTCGACGCCGCCCGCCGCGCCGTGGCCGACCTGGTGGGGGCCGAGCCCAAAGGCGTCGTCCTCGGCGCGTCGGTGCCCTCGCTGCTCGAGCGGCTCGCCGAGGTGCTCTCCGCGGGCTGGGCGCTCGGCGACGAGGTCGTGGTCTCCCGCCTCGACGACCGCGCCAACGTCGCCCCGTGGACCCGCGCCGCGAGCCGCGCGGGGGGCGCGGTGCGCACCGCCGAGGTCGACGTCGAGACCTGCGAGCTCCCGAGCTGGCAGTACGACGACCTGCTCGGCCCCCGCACCCGCGTCGTCACCGTGACCGCCGCCTGCGGCCACATCGGGACGCGCACCGAGATCGCGGCGATCGCCCGCAAGGTCCACGGACTGCCCACGCCCGCGTCGGGCATCGAGCCGCTGATGATCGTCGACGCCACGGCCGCCGCGCCCTATCTCCCGCTGGACATGGACACGATGGGCGCGGACGTCGTCGTGCTCTCGGCCGCGGCGTGGGGCGGCCCGGCGGTCGGGGCCCTGGTGTTCCGCACCCCGGAGCTGCTCGACCGCCTGCCCGCCGTCTCGTTCGACGCGGCCGCCCGCGGACCGGAGCGGCTCGAGGTCGGCGACGCCCCGTACGCGCTGTACGCCGGCCTCGTCGCCTCGGTGGACCACCTGGCCGAGCTCGACGACCACGCGTCCGGCTCCCGGCGCGACCGCGTGCTCACCTCGATGTCCTCGCTGCGCAGCCACCACGACGAGCTCACCGCCTACCTCGTCTCCGAGCTGCGCTTCCTGCCCGGCGTGACGGTGCTGGGCGAACCCGCCCGGCGCATCCCCACGATCGCGTTCCTGGTGGCCGGCCGCACCGCCCAGGAGGTGGCCGAGCGGGTCGCCGACCAGGGCGTCTGCGTGCTCATCGACCCCGGCGACCAGGGCGCGCTCGAGGTCATCGGCGGTGCGGAGATCGGCGGCGTGGTGAAGGTCGGCCTCGCGCACTACACCTCGCGGGCGGACGTCGACGCGCTGGTGCGTGCGGTGGCGTCCTGCTAGGTGCGCTCCGCGCTCGTGAGCACTAATTGAGGCTATGGCGTCAATTAGTGCTCACAGGCGCGGAGCGCACCTATCCGGAGACACCCAGGACCAGCTTCCCGACGACGCCGCCCTGGTCCATCAGCTCGTGCGCCCGCGCGGCCTCCTGGACCGGGAGCCGCTCCTGGACGATCGGCCGCACGTGTCCGGCCTCGACCAGCGGCCACAGGTCGTCCCGCACCGCCGAGACGATCCCGGCCTTGCCGTCGGGTCCCTCGACCGGGCGCGCCCGCAGCGACGTCGCCCCCATCGAGAGCCGCTTCGTCAGCAGCTTCGCGAGGTTGACCTCGCCCTTCGCGCCGCCCATCAGCCCGATGATCGCCAGCCGCCCGCCGGTGGCGAGTGCGTCGAGGTTGGCCCCGAGGGTCCGGGCGCCGATGTTGTCGAGGATGAGGTCGACCCCGCGTCCGTCGGTGACCGTCTTCACGCCGTCGACGAGGTCGTCGTGGTAGTCGAGCGCGTGGTCCGCGCCCAGGTCGCGGCAGATCTGCAGCCGGTCGGCGTGACCCGCCGTCGCCAGCACCGTCGCGCCCAGCGCCTTCCCGACCTGGATGGCGTGCGTCCCGATCCCGCCGCTGCCGCCGTGCACGAGGAAGGTCTGACCCGCACGCAGGCCGCCGAGCAGGACGACGTTCGACCACACCGTGCAGGCCACCTCGGGCAGCCCGCCGGCGTCGGTGAGCGACACGCCGTCGGGGACCGGCAGCAGCTGGGCGGCCGGGACCGCCACCTTCTCGGCGTAGCCGCCGCCCGCGAGCAGCGCGCAGGCCGGGTCGCCGACGGCCCACCCGCTCACCCCGGAGCCCACCGCGCTGACCCGTCCGGAGCACTCCAGCCCGGGCAGCTCCGAGGCGCCGGGAGGCGGTGGGTAGTTGCCCTGGCGCTGCATGACGTCGGCCCGGTTGATCCCGGCGGCGACGACGTCGAGGACGACCTCGCCGGGGCCGGGTTCCGGGTCGGGCTGCTCGGTCCACTCGAGGACCTCGGGGCCGCCGAACTCGCGGATGGAGATGCCATACACGCCGGTGGACGCTATCGGTGTGGCCCCGACGGCGCCGGGTGGCCGGACGAACGGACCAACCGGACGGTTCGTTGTGGATACCATGGGGGCATGTCCGGTTCGGAGGAGGAGCCCCGCTGGCTCGACGCCGAGGAGTGGCGGGCCTGGCGGAACTACATCGCCGGGCAGGCCCTGCTCCTCGGTCGGCTGGGTCGGGAGCTGCAGGAGAGCCACCAGCTCGCGTTCGCCGACTACGAGATCCTCGTCCGCCTCTCGGAGAAGACCGACCACCGGCAGCGGATGACCTCGCTGGCCGACGAGGTCGTGGCGTCGAAGTCGCGGCTGTCCCACCAGGTCGCGCGGCTGGAGGCCGAGGGCCTGGTCCGGCGGGAGGTGTGCGACTCCGACGGCCGCGGCGTGTTCGCCGTCCTCACCGAGGAGGGCTTCTCGCGCCTGCAGGCGGCGGCGCCGGACCACCTGCACGGGGTCCGGGAGCACTTCGTCGACCTGCTCGACGACGAGGAGCGGCGCGTCATCGGCGACGTCTTCGAGCGGATCGTCGCCAAGCTCCGCTCCTGATCATCCCGCCCCCGGGTGGCGACGGCAGGTGCCTCCGTTGCTTACGCTGACCGGCGGAAGCGTGGCAGAGCGGCCGATTGCACCCGCCTTGAAAGCGGACGTACCGCAAGGTACCGGGGGTTCGAATCCCCCCGCTTCCGCCGACGCTCAGCTCCACGCCGGGAGCTGCTGCAGCGCCCAGGTGTTGCCGTCCGGGTCCGAGAAGTAGACGAACGAGCCCCAGGGCTGGACGTCGACATCGCTCGCCCCGACCCCGCGCCCGACCAGCTCCTTCCGGGCGGCCTCGGCGTCGGCGACGACCATCTGCAGCCCGAGCTGGCTGCCCGGCGGCATCGTCGTGATCCCGACCCCGAGCACGATCGAGCACGCTGATCCGGGCGGGGTGAGCTGGACGAACCGCAGGGCATCGTTCACCTGGTGATCGTGATCGGCCACGAATCCGACCTGGTCGACGTAGAAGGCCTTCGCACGATCGACGTCGCTGACGGGCACGGCCACGAGCTCGAGCTTCATCTCCATGCCCGCGACGCTAGGAAATGAGGCGGTCAGGAACGGTCCTCATGAGTCGGAGTCGTCGGAGTCGTCGGGCGGATACGGGCGGGACCCGCGCTCCCGGTACTCGTCGAGCCGTCCGGTGCCCTCGATCCGGTCGACGCCCATGATCTGCTGGATGAACCGCGCCTTCTGGCGCTTGACCTCGTCCTCCAGGGCCTCGTCCACGGCGGCGGCGAGGTCGCTCTCCGCCGGTGGGTCCTGGTCGTCGCCGCTGGTGCTCTCGTCGTCGGGCATGGGCCCTCCCCGGGGTATGGCGCTAGGCCGAGGGTAGGTGTCCGACGCCGGGGCCGAGAAGACGTCGCCAGGACGACGGCGGGGGTGTCACGCTGGATCCGTTCGGGGAGGAGCAGCCCTTCCCCGCCGGGAATGAGGCACCGTGCTCCTTCTGATCATCATCGCCGCCCTGGTCATCTGGCTCCTGCTGGCGGTCCTCGGGTTCGTCATCAAGGGCCTGTTCTGGCTCGCGATCATCGGGATCATCCTGTTCCTCGTGACCGCGGCCTTCGGGGCGTCCCGGCGCTCGGCGTCGCGCCGCTGATCGTCTACAGCCGATTGCACCCGTCGTATGTGGGGTAAAAGGCGTAGTGAATGCGCCCGGACGCGCCAGCGTCCGGCCCTTCACCGATGCCGACACACGACAGCAGGAGGCTGAGATGGCCGGCAAGTTCGAGGTCTACGAGGACCGGGCCGGGAAGCACCGCTTCCGGCTCAAGGCCGGGAACGGCGAGATCGTCGCGCAGGGCGAGGCGTACGAGACCAAGTCGGCCGCCCACAAGGGCTGCGAGTCGGTCCAGAAGGCCGCCGCCGACGCGAAGATCGTGGAGGTCTAGCCCCTCGGGAGCGCCGGCGGCCGGTCCTGACCGGCCGCCGGCGCACCGATCACGACCGACAGCCGGCCAGGAAGACGTCCACCGCGTGGTCAGCAGCGGCATCGATCTCCGCCGGAGCGATCGTCCGAGGTCGGAACATCCCCTCGTCGAGGGTCCGGCCGAGCAGCAGGAACGCGAAGTCCGCCGCGGCCCGGTCGGGGTCGGTGACGCGCAGCAGACCCCTGGTGCCCAGGCCGGCGAAGAGCGCGCCGAGCGCCGCCAGCACCCGCTCGGGCCCCCGCTCGTAGTACGACGCCGCGAGCTCCGGGAACCGGACCGCCTCGCTGATCACGAGCCGTCGCAGCGCCAGGACCTGCGGGGTCACGACGACCGTCAGGTACCGCCGCGCGAGCGCCCGGAGCGCCGCATCCAGATCGGCGCCGGCGGGGACCCCGTCCATGGCGCTCGGTAGATCGGCCGCGAACGCCTCCGCGGTGGCGGTCACCCCGAGGACGATCTCGCGGAACAGGGTCTCCTTGTCGCCGAACTGGTTGTAGACGGTCTGCTTGGACACCGACGCCGCCGACGCGACCTGCTCGGTGCTCGTCGCCTGGTAGCCCTGACGCAGGAACAGGTCGGTCGCCGCCCGGGCGATCGCCGCCCGCCGTCCGCTCGTGTCGCGCCGGGCCGGCCCGGCGTCGCGAGCCGGAGGATGCGGGCTGATGCGCAGCAGCAGCCCGTCGTCGGACTCCGTCATCGCACCGTGCCTCCCGAAACAATGGACCGGACAGTACCGGGAGCAGTACTGTCCGGTCCATGAGCGGTACCGATGAGTCCAGTTCGAGCGGTACCGTCCGGTCCACCGAGAAGGCCACCGGCCCGTCCGGCAGCCCCCTGGTGGGGCGTGGCGACGCGGACCGCACCGCGGCGATCACCCGCTCCCTGCTCGGGTACGGCCTGCTCGCCGGACCCGTCTACGTCGTCGTGGGCCTGGTCCAGGGCCTCACCCGCGCTGGCTTCGACCTGAGCCGTCACGACCTGAGCCTGCTCGCGAACGGCCCGCTGGGCTGGATCCAGATCGCGAACTTCGTGGTCTCCGGGCTGATGACCGTCGCCGCCGCCGTCGGGATGTCACGGGCCCTGCGGGTGCTCGGGGGCGGGCCCGGCTCGGCGTGGGGACCCCGCCTGGTCGGCCTCTACGGGCTCGGCCTGATCGGGGCGGGCGTCTTCGTCGCCGACCCCATGAACGGCTTCCCGGCCGGGACCCCCGACGGGCCCGCCACCACGGTGACCGTCGGCGGTATCGGCCACCTCGTGGCCGGCGGACTCGGCTTCCTCGGGCTCATCGCCGGCGCGCTCATCCTTGCCCGCCACTACGCGACCATCGGGCAGACGGGCATGGCCTGGTTCTCCCGGATCACCGGGGTGCTCTTCCTCGTGGCCTTCGTCGGCGTTGCGAGCGGGTCCGCGAGCCCGGTCGTCGTCCTCGGGTTCTGGGTTGCGGTGATCCTGGCGTGGACATGGCTCGCGGTCGTCTCGCTCGACCTCTACCGCCGGACCCCGCTGCTCACACCCGCCACCCCATGACGCCGGCCCGTCGATCCGCCACGATGACCGGGTGACGACGACGGCGGGCCCGGTGGCCGACCTCGAGCGTGCCCTGCACGCGACGGCGACGATCATCGACGGCGTTCCCGACGACCGGCGCGCCGCGCAGTCGCCGTGCGCGGGCTGGACCGTGACCGACGTCGTCGAGCACGTGCTCACCGGGAACCTGGTGGTGGCGCGGGCCCTCGGCCCGGATCTCGCGGACGCCCCGGAGGTCGCCGAGTCGCTGGCCCCGCGGTTCCGCAGCTCGTCCGAGGCCCTCGTCGCCGCCCTCTCGCTCCCGGACGCCCTCTCCGGCACCGTCACGGTGCCGTTCGGGACGGTCCCCGTCCCGGTCGCCGTCGGACTGCGGACGGTCGAGGCGCTGGTCCACGGGTGGGACGTGGCCGTCGGCTCCGGTCAGGACACGGGGGCGCTGCCCGAGGATCTCGCGGTGGCCGGGATCGCGTTCACCGAGTCGATGTTCACGACGACGGACCGGGCCCGGCTGCCCTTCGCTCCCGCCGTTGCCGTCGACCCGGCGGCCCCGGCGATCGAGCGGCTCGCGGGCCTGCTCGGACGCACCGACCCCCGCGGGTAGCCGCTCAGGACGCCCGGAGCTCCCGGCCCCGCAGCAGGAGCAGGTAGCCGATCAGCATCACGGTGCCCACCAGGCCCATGAGCAGCACCGAGAGCCCGATTCCGACGACCCCGGCCAGCGCCGCGCACACCAGCACCCCGACGACGCCGAACGCCACCCAGCCCGGCGCGAGCGAGCCCGGTGCCCAGGTGAGCCGCCGCAGGCCGGTGAGCACGAGCAGGACCAGCGCGATCGGGATCGCCACCGCGAACGCCGCCGTCGTCGTCGAGATGTGGGACGTGTGCTCCTCGGCGTCCACCGCGACCTCGAGGCCCGCCCCGACCGCGGCCACGCCGGCGAACACGACGTAGTGGCCGTAACCCCACAGGAACGCCACCCGCTGGGTGGTCAGGCCCTCGTCGTCGCCCGCCAGGAAGTACACCCACCACAGCCCGACGACGACGAGGAGCCCGCCGATCCCGAGCAGCAACAGGGAGATCGAGAAGCCGCGCTCGGACAGCGCCGGACCGAACGCGCCGGTGATCCCGAGGATCACCTCGCCGAGCACGATCAGCGTCAGCAGCCCGTAGCGCTCGGCGATGTGCTCGGCGTGCCAGGTCGTGCCGCCGGTCGCCGACGCCATGGCGTGGGTCTCGCGCGACTCGGCGAACGGCGGGAGCGACACCTCGCAGATCACCAGCACGACGAAGCCGATGAACGACCACGGCGTGGGGACGAAGACGAGCCCGATCCAGAGCAGCTGGATGACGGCGAGCCCGGCGGCGTAGACGCGGGTGACCGGGGCGCGGGCCGGGTCCTCGTGGGCGGCGCGGAGCCACAGCGCGATCATCGCGATCCGCATGATCGTGTAGCCGAGGACGACGGTGCCGATGTCGAAGTGCTCGAACGCCGCCGGGATGCCCACCGCGAGCACGAGGACGCCGGCCATCTTGAGCACGGTCAGCACGCGGTACAGGGCGTCGTCGCAGTCGTACGCCGACGCGAACCAGGTGAAGTTGATCCAGGCCCACCAGATCGCGAAGAACACGACCAGGTAGCCGAGGCCCCCCGCCAGGATGTGGTCCTCGCTGATGGCGTGATGGAGCTCGGCCGCGGCGCTGGAGATGGCGACGACGAACGTGAGGTCGAACAGGAGCTCCAGCGGCGACGACGCGCGGTGCTCCTCGTACGGGTTCCGCGCCGTCATCGGGCGGTACCACTCGGTGCGCGGGCTGGTCACGTCGTGATCCTCCCGGATCGTCCGGTGTCAGCGCGACGGCACGGGTCTCAGCGCGACGACACGAAGTCCCGGGCCGGGGCGCGGACCACGTCGTCGGGCCCGATCGGGTCGGGCACGGGCCGGTCGCCGCCCTCGAGCACCGCCCGGACACGATCGGCCAGCTTGTGCGCGACCGTGCGGTAGAAGCGGCGCTGGGTGACCCGCCCGAACACCGTGAACCCGACGGCGAGCACCGGGTTCCGGATCGTGGCCCGCGAGGAGACCCCGGTGATGACGAACTCGACCCGGCCCGTCGTCGTGTTCTTGACGACCTCGTAGACCAGCCGGCCGCGCTCGAGGTGGTGCTCGAGCGTCCGGTAGCTCCAGCCCCAGGCCCGCTCGGTCGCCCCGTCGGCGCGCTCACGGGTCTCGTCGATCTCCGCGTCGACCCGAACCCCCATGGGCAGGCGCAGGACGAGGAACCGCCCCTCGAGCAGCATGTCCCGCCCGACCAGCGGCGCGCCCGAGTGGAACATCGCGGACATGATGTGGCGGTCGGAGAACTCGTAGTCGCGTACCAGCGCGCACGCGATCTCCCAGGGGCCGCCCGGCTCGGGGTCGCCCGGGTCCTCGACGGCGAGGGTGTGCCGGAGCCGGTCGTGGTGCCAGCCGTGCCCGCCGGCCGCGCCCGGGTCGTAGTTGAGCGCGTAGCCGGCGATCTCGGCGAGTCCGGCCGCGGGGTCGGAGACGGGGGAGAACCGCCAGGTCCGCATCGCGCTCCCTCCAGCACATCGGTGATCGCCGGGCATCGTCGCAGCCCGGCCGTTCGCCCGCCCGCCGCGCCCCGCGCCCCGTCGACCGCCGGCCGTTGACTGCTCACCCGGGTCGTACGCAGCTCTCAGCGACCCCTCAGCCGCCCTCCGTAGCGTCCGGCGCCGATGACCATCGTCGAGGAGCGTCCGCGGCAGACCCCGGCCGCCGCGGCCCCCGCCGCTCCGCCTCTCCCCTCCGCCGCGCCCTCGGGGCGGCTGCTGCAGCCGGCCTCGTCCGGCGAGCGGCGTCTGAGCTGGGACGTCATCCGGGTCCTCGCGGTGATCAGCGTCGTCGTGCAGCACGCCACGTTCACCGCGCAGGGCGTCATGCCGTGGCTGGTCTCGCCGCCGTTCACCTGGAGCGTCGAGGCGGGCGCGAACACGCTGATGGTCATCTCGGCGTACTTCGTGTGCGTGACGATCGCGAAGCGCCGGCCCGGCCGGTGGTGGTGGCAGCGGATCGCCCGGCTGGTGCCCGCCTACCTCGTCGCGGTCGTGGTCACCTACGGCGCCACGCTCCTCGCCGCGGACTACGGGTACTGGCGCCCGGGCGTGCGGGACCTCGTCGGGAACCTGCTGCTCGTCCAGAGCTTCGACCCGGCCGTGACGTACATGGACCACTCCTACTGGACGCTGCCGCTGCAGATCGGGGTGTTCTCGCTCGCGGCGCTGGCGGTCGGCCTGCTCGGGCGCGACCTGTGGCGTCACCCGGCGGCGCTCCCCTCGCTCGCGTGGGCCGGGGTCATCGCTCCGGTGCTGCTCGCGGAGTGCGCCACCGGCTGGCTCGCGACGCTGTCCGACGGCTTCGTGATGTGGCGCTGGCAGCTCTTCGCGATCGGGCTCGCGATGTGGCTGGCCAGCACGCGCCGCATCTCGCTGACCCATCTCGCCGCGCTCACGGCGGGAGGAGTACTCGCCGAGGCGATCATCACGCCCGACGTCGACTCCGCGATCGTGCTCGCGCTGGCCGTCCTGCTGGTCGCCGCGGCGACGCTCGGCCCGGACTGGAACTTCCTGCGGCGGGGTCCGCTGCCGCGGATCATCGGGTGGCTCGCCGGGATCTCCTACGGCGTCTACCTCATGAACCAGCAGATCGGCTACTTCTTCGCCTGGCTGGCGCAGGACCGGCTGGGGATCACCGGCTGGGGTCGGATCGGTGGCGTGCTCCTGCTCGCGGTGCTCCTCGGCTGGCTGCTCACCCGCCTCGTCGAGCGCCCGGCGCACCGGCTGCTGACGCGGTGGCCGCGCCGGCGCCCGTCGGGTGCTGCGCCTGCTCAGCCCGGGAACGACGACGCCGCGTCGATCAGCAGGTCGTTCTCGTCCGGCGCCCCCGCCGAGATCCGCACGCCGTCGGGGGAGAAGCCCCGCACGACCACCTTGTGATCGAGCGCGTGGTCGGTGAACGCCTGGGCCCGCTCGCGCAGGGGGAGCCACAGGAAATTCGCCTGCGAGTCGGGGACCTCGTAGCCCATCCCGCGCAGCGCGGTGGCCATCCGGCCGAGCTCGGCGACCGCGCCGCGGGCGTCGTCGAGCAGGTCGTCGAGGACGTCGAGCGCGGCGATCGCCGCCGCCTGCGCCGGGGTGGACACCGAGAACGGCACCGACACGCTCTTCAGCGCGGACGCCAGGTCGGTCGGCCCGATCGCGTAGCCCACCCGCAGGCCGGCGAGACGGTGCGCCTTGGAGAAGGTGCGCAGGACGACGACGTGGGGGTGCGCGTCGAGCAGCGTGAGCCCGTCGGGGACCTCGGAGTCGGAGACGAACTCGCGGTAGGCCTCGTCGAGCACGACCAGCACGTGGTCCGGGACACGGGTGAGGAACGCCTCCAGCTCCGCGCGCCGCACCGCCGTCCCGGACGGGTTGTTCGGGTTGCAGACGAACACGATGCGGGTGCGATCGGTGATCGCGTCGGCCATCGCGTCGAGGTCGTGCACGTGGCCCGGGGTCAGCGGCACCGGCACGGCGGTCGCGTGCCCGATCAGCGTCACGATCGGGTAGGCCTCGAACGACCGCCAGGCGAACACCACCTCGTCGCCCGGCGAGCACACCGACGACACCAGCTGCTGGCACAGCGCCACCGACCCGCAGCCGACCGCGATCCGCTCCGGGGGGACGTCGTGGTGCTCGGCGAGACGCCGGGTCAGCGCGCTGACCGAGATGTCCGGGTACCGGTTGCCCGCGGCCACCGCATCGGCCACCGCCGCCTGCACCGACGGGTGCGGGGGGAGCGCGACCTCGTTGCTCGCCAGCTTGACCGCCCCCGCGACGGTGCGTCCCGCGACGTAGGCGGGCAGCGAGGACAGGTCGGGGCGCAGCGGCGTCGCGTCGGTCACCCCTCCACGGTAATCCGCAGGTCACGGTGGCCGTTGTTCATCCGGCCTCTTCCCACCGTCCGGAATACGACGTGGAAGGCTGGTGACCATGACGACCCGCACGGAGACGATCCCGCTGGTCGACGACACCGAGCTCGCGGTGACCGTCGGCGAGCCCGAGGCGGCGGTGCGCGGCGGCATCGTCGTCCTGCACTCCGCTCGCGGGGTCACCGAGCGCACCGAACGGATCGTGGAGGGGCTCGCGGGCGAGGGCTGGCTGGCCGTCGCCCCGCACCTGTTCCACCGCGAGGGAGCCGCCCGGTTCGACGACGCCGCCTCGGTGTCGGAGGGCGCCTCCCGGGTCTCGGGCGCGTCGGTGCTCGCCGACTCGGACGCCTCCTTCGGGTGGCTGGCCGACAAGGGGGTGCCCTCGGACCGGATGGGCGTCCTGGGCTTCGACCTGGGTGCCACGGCGGCGCTCGTCGTCGCCTCCCAGCGGGCGCTCGGGGCGGCGGTCACGGTGGCCGCGGCCGGCGTGCAGGCCCCGCTCGCCGACGGGCTGCCGGCCCTGCTCGACGTCGTGGGGGAGCTCACCTGCCCGTGGCTCGGGCTCTACGGGGAGACCGGGGACCCGGTCGACCCCGACGACGTGGACCGGCTCCGCGAGGCCGCGCACACCTCCGGCGCGGTGGTCGACGTGGTGGTCTTCCCGGCGGCCGAGCACCGGTTCGACGCCGACGAGGCCGCCCCGGTGCAGCCCGACCCGCTCGAGGAGCAGGACGGCGAGGGGACCCGGTCGGAAGCACGCAACCGCGTGCTGAACTGGTTCGACGCGCACTTGCGCTGACACGCCGCGGACGGCGGCGGCAGCGAGGCCAGAGGACGTGGGTGTGACGACGACGCAGGATCGCCCCGACGAGGGGGAGCTCCGGAAGGAACGGCGCCGGCGCGCACGCATCGCCCGGGTGGTCGTCTGGGCGGCACGCCTGGTCGGCCTGCTGGCGATCATCTCGATCTTCGCCCCGGCCGCGCGGCGGCGCCTGGAGCCCGCCTCGTGGTTCGGGCTGCCGGTCGAGGCCTCCCTCGTGGGCACGGTCATCCTCGCGACGGCGGGCGTCGGGCTGATGCTCCTCGCCACCGGCCTGCGCCGACGCAAACGACGGGCATGGCAGCTCGCGGTCCTGATGTGCGTGGTGATCATCGCGTCGCACGCGCTCGGACGTCACCCGCTCCCGCCGCTCGTGGTGGCCGCCATCCTCCTGATCGGGCTGCTGCTGACCCGTCGGGAGTTCGACGCGGTGCCCGACCCCGTGGGCCGGTTCGTCGCGCTCCGGCTGGTGGTCCAGCTGCTGGCGGCCGGGCTGGTGATCGTCACCGCGATGCTGGTCCTGGTGCGGCCGACGGTGCTGGTCGGGCACCCGTCGCTCGGTGAGAAGATCTCGCACGCGGCGCTGTCGCTGATCGGGGTCGAGGGCCCCGTGGAGTTCCAGCTCGTCTGGTACGACGACCTCACCGCCGCCGTCGGGCTCACCTTCGGGATCGGCGCGCTCGTGCTCGGCGGCTACTTCCTGCTGCGCTCGGCCGAGCCGCGCCCCCAGCTCTCGCCCGACGACGTGGCCGGCATCCGCGGGCTGCTCGAGCGCCACGGGTCGGCGGACTCGCTGGGCTACTTCGCGCTGCGCCGCGACAAGTCGGTGGTGTTCTCGTCGTCGGGGAAGGCGGCGGTGGCCTACCGGGTCGTGACGGGCGTGGCCCTGGCGTCCGGGGACCCGCTCGGCGACGTCGAGGCGTGGCCGGGGGCGATCGAGGAGTTCGTCGCGGTGTGCCGGCGCTACGGGTGGGTGCCCGCCGTGCTCGGGTGCTCCGAGCAGGGCGCCCGGGTGTGGTCCCGGGAGGCGGGCCTGGACGCGCTCGAGCTCGGCGACGAGGCCGTCGTGGACGTGGCCACGTTCTCGCTGCAGGGCCGCGCGATGCGCACCGTGCGGCAGGCCGTCTCACGCATCAAGCGCGCCGGGTACGAGACCACGGTCCGGCGGCTGCACGACGTGCCCGCCGCCGAGCTCGCGACGCTGCGGGCGTGCGTGGAGCGCTGGCGCGGCGGCCCCGACGAGCGCGGCTTCTCCATGGCGCTCTCCCGCGCGGCCGACGCCGAGGCCGATCCGCAGGCGGTCGTCGTCGTGGCCTCGGAGGGGGGCGCGCCGAAGGGCCTCCTGCAGTTCGTGCCGTGGGGCGGCGACGGGCTCTCGCTCGACCTCATGATCCGCGATCCGGCGGTCACCGAGAACGGGCTCAACGAGCTCCTGATCACCGACCTGCTCGCGGCGTGCCGGGGGCTCGACGTCGCGCAGGTGTCGCTGAACTTCGCGGTGTTCCGCTCCGCCCTGGAGCGGGGCGAGCGGATCGGTGCCGGGCCCGTGGCGCGGCTGTGGGCGCGCGTGCTGCGGATCGCCTCGCGGTGGTGGCAGATCGAGACCCTCTACCGGTTCAACGCCCGGTTCGGGCCGGCGTGGGTGCCGCGCTTCCTCGCGTTCGACGCGGTGCGCGACCTGCCGCGGATCGCCGTGGCCGCCTTCGAGGCGGAGGGCTACGGCGGCAGGCCGCCCGCGCTGCTGCGGCTGCTTCGTCGCTGACGCGACCCGTGCGTGCGTTTCCGTGTCCTGACACGGAAACGCACGCACAGGGCCTACGGCCGGACGAGCACCTTCAGGGCCTCGCGGTCGTTCATCGCGCGGTAGCCCTCGGGGACCTCGTCGAGCCCGATGGTCCGATTGAAGACCTTGCCGGGCTGGACCTTGCCGGAGAGCACGTCCGGGAGCAGGTCGGCGATGTTCGCCTGGGTCGGCGCGATGCCGCCGGTGATCGTGACGTTCTTGAAGAACTTCATGCCGGCGTTCGGGATGTTGCCGCTCTGCGGCACTCCGACGATGCCGACCGAACCGCCGGGCTTCGTCACGTTGATCGCGGAGGTCACGGACTGGTCGAGCCCGACCGCCTCGATCGTGCAGTGCGCGCCGTCGGTGCCGAGGATGTCGCGCACCTTCTGCTCGCCCTCCTCGCCGCGCTCGGGCACCACGTCGGTGGCGCCGAACTCGCGGCCGAGGTCGGTGCGGTCCTTGTGGTGGCCCATGAGCACGATCCGCTCGGCGCCGAGCCGCCAGCTCGCCAGCACACCGAGCAGGCCGACCGCGCCGTCGCCCACGACGACGACGTCCTTGCCCGGCCCGACGCCCGACGTCACCGCGGCGTGGTGCCCGGTGCCGAACACGTCGGACAGGGTGAGCAGGCTGGGCATGAGGTCGGAGTCGACCGGCGCGTCCAGCGTCGTCAGGACGTGGTCCGCGTACGGGACGCGGGCCGCCTCGCCCTGGCCGCCGTCGGTCTCGGCTCCCCAGGCGTTGCCGTTCGGGCAGGCGCTGGTCAGGCCGGCGCGGCAGTACTCGCAGGTGCCGTCCGCGTAGAAGAACGGCGCGACCACGACGTCACCCTGCTTGACCCGGCTCACGTCGGACCCGGTCTCCTCGACCACCCCGATGAACTCGTGGCCGATGCGGTCGCCCTGCGCGGTGGCCTCGCGGTTCTTGTACGGCCAGAGGTCGCTCCCGCAGATGCAGGAGTGCGTGATCCGGACGACGGCGTCGGTCGGGTTCTCGAGCTTCGGGTCGGAGACGTCCTCGACGCGGACATCGCCCGCCCCGTAGATCAGCGTCGCCTTCACGGCAGATGTCCTCTCGATCTGGATGGTTCAAGACCGGGCTACCCGGGACCTCCGCCGATGCATGCGCGAACGTGTACCTGTTCACATTGCGCACAACCGGAATACGGCCCGCGGCGAGGTCATCGGGCCGGGGCCGGGCTCGGGGGTGCCCGCCAAGTGGCTCGCGGGGGACGTGTAATGTCTCCGACCGGTGGGCCCCAGGGCCTCGGGAGGCTTCGCCTAGTCTGGTCTATGGCGCCGCACTGCTAATGCGGTTTGGGGTAACCCCCCATCCCGGGTTCAAATCCCGGAGCCTCCGCAGCGGCGGACCTCCGCCGTGACAACTGAACGCTGTGTCATCGAAGTACATGCGCCCGTAGCTCAACGGATAGAGCATCTGACTACGGATCAGAAGGTTAGGGGTTCGAATCCCTTCGGGCGCGCACACGAACACGCAGGTCAGAGGGGTCGTCGCATCGCGGCGGCCCCTTCGCTGTGTCCGGGTGCAGCATCCCGTGGAGCAGCGTCCCTCGTCAGCGGCCTCCCGTCACTCCGGCGGAGCGGTCGCTGGTGAGGGACCGAGCACGGCGACCGTGACCTCGGGGAGGCTGAGCACTCGGCGCGTGCGGGCCACGCCGGAGGTCAACGCCTCGCACATCAGCCAGTCGCGGTACTCGGGCGGCACACCGCCGAGTGCCCGGCAGACCTCCGCGAAGGTGAAGTTCCGGTCGAACGTGGCCAACGGCTGCCACCGCCGTCGGCCCCCGGGCGCCGCCGGGCAGCCCTCGGTCGGTGGCGCGGGAGGCCGGACCCGGCGGGCCAGGTATGCGGTGGCGAGCTCGTCGAGCTCGCGGAACCAGGGATCGTGCGGGGCGCCGGCCAGGCCCATCGTGGCCAGTTCGCCGAAGACCACCGCCCGGACCACCCCTCGGGCCCCCGACCGATGCACGCGGGTGCCGATCAAGCCGGGGGCCAGTCCCGCCAGCGACGCCCGTGCGCGGTCGCCGACCCGGTCGTTCACCCCCCGCGCCAGCCAGCTCAGCAGCGGATCGGTGCAGTCGGGGTGGTCGCTGAAGCGGCGCCCGGCCAGGACGGACACGTACTCCATCACGCAGCTGCCCTCGGTGAGGTCGCGGTGCCGCCCGCGGGTCAGCACCGGGACACCGAGCGGCGGGGTGTCGCGTCGAGCCGTCGTCGGGGCGCCCATGATGTTCATCGCCGACCACCCGTTCGACAGGTCGACAGCGGACCGCCCGGCCCCCGCCGGCAGGCGACGCCCTCCGCGGCGCCGTGGACCTCGGGACGGAGCCGGCTCGAGCCGGTGTGGTCGGAGTTCGTACTGGTCATCGCTGATGCCTTTCTCGTGACGACGTCCGCGGGTGCTCGGACCCGGCGGTGGATGGCGGGTCAGGGCAGGTCGGGTCGCGGAGGACGCAGGAGTCGGCGGCGTCCCTGGGGTGCGCCGTGGTCGACCTCGACGGGCGCACGAACGCGGGGCGCGCTCCCGGGGATCGGTGAGGGCTCGCCGGCATCACGCGCGCGCGGAGGGCAGCGGGAACGTCGATGACCCGGGGGGAAGGACCAATGTCCATGCGGTCTCCTGAACGGTCGGAACCGAACAGGGACCGTCAGCAGGAAGACCTGCGGTTGAAGGTGAGCCCCATCACCTTCCGCGGACGATAGCCCCGTGCTCGACGACGCGGTAGTCCCGATTCCCCGATGAGCGTCGACCCGTGGACCGCAGGACATACCCGACGCACCCGGACGACCCACCGGCCGTGGACGGTCGCCGAAGCAGAGGGCCCTCCCGTGAACCGTGAGATGTGGGCGGGGCCGGGATATCGTCCGTGGGCGTACCGGGGCCGACCGCGCTCGGCAACCGGCCGGTTCGTGTCGAGGCGTCGTCGGACTCGTGCTCCAGCGGGCCCTCGACGCGGCGGGCACGTGCAGCCGGACCGAGGGCGACGTGGGCCGCTCCCCGCAGCTTGGTGGAGATCATGAGCGGGCGCCCCGAGGACCGGACGGTCGACGGCGAGCCCGTCCTCGGGTCGGTCACGACGGGGCGCGCCGGGCCGGACGGGGATTCGGCGGCCCGGCAGGTGGGCGGACGCGCGAGGAGCGGGCCGACGCGCGCGAGGCGTCCCTGGACGAACTGGCGCGGGTCAGCGGCCACGCGACCACCGACCGGTTCAGCCGGTCGGACGCGGCGTCGAGCCGCGCCGCCGAGACGGTGGCGCGGGCGGAGGAGCACCTCGATCGCTCGCGCGAGGCGCTGCAGCGCGCCCGCCGGCGGCCGAGCGCCAACAGTCGGAGATCGAGCGCGAGACCAGGGCGACCGCTGCTCGTCGTCGGGAGCTGCGGGACGAGGGCAACGACCGGAGTCGGGCGATCGCCGACGACGACCGCTGACGCCGGCCCGATGCCTCAGGCGGTGATCGCGATCGCCTGCTCGACCTCGTCGTGGTGGTACTCGCGGGGCGAGACCACCGCCCCGGTGCGGACGTCGCGGTGGGCGATGCGGGCGCCGCACCAGCCGCAACCGCCCGCGACGTCGACCACGGCGCGGGACGCGACCTCGGAGCGCCGCAGCGCCGTCGCGGCCGCGGCCCGCCGGGCCTCGCGCTCCGGTCCGGTGCGCTTCGAGTAGTCGAGGATCCACCAGAGCCCGAACGGCACGGCGAGGATCGCCGCGGTGATCAGCGCCCACTTGATGATCAGGATCGCCAGGCCGACGAGCAGCACGACACCGATCAGGGTGCCGCAGCCGCCGGCGGGAGCGGAGCGTCGCGCCATCGTCAGCACCACCACTTGCGCGCGCAGTAGCCGCCGGTCAGGGCACCGTCGCGGTGGTTGTGGTGATCGACGTCGACATCGACGTCGGGACTGCTGCTCGACGACGACGACGGCGCCGTCGTCGGGGTCTCCGGGTAGCACTGGTCCACGACCTGGGTCGTCGTCTCCGAGGACAGCGCGCTGGTGTAGTCGGTCTCGGTGACGGAGGACCGGTAGCCCCGCAGCCGGACCCAGTCCCGGCGATCGCCGGTGCGCGACGGGTCGTGGCCCATGGTCACCGTCCTGCCGTCCAGCAGCTGGTGCGCGGCGGCCGTCAGCAGCCTTTCCTGGCACCCCGCCCAGGACTCGGTCGTCAGGTCGTCGGCGTCGACGTGCGCGACGGTGCCGTCGGTGAACTCGACGTCCCGGTAGCTGTCCAGCCGGCTGACGGTCTTCGTCACTCCGGCCGAGGTGTCGTACACCGACCCCTCGGCGGGGTCGCGGGCCGGCACCGGGGCCGCGCTGACCGCGGGCACGGCGACCGGGGCGGCCGCGCTCGAGACGACCGGCGCGCTCGGCGCCGGCGTCGCGTGGTTGCTCGACAGGTCGACGACCGCGACCAGGCAGAAGACCACTGCCGCGATGCCCGACCAGACCTTGTACGCGGTGCGCACCGGGTGTCATTCCTCCCGACGACGACGGATGTGTCGCCGGGTTGTCGCCGCAACCGGATCTCTCGTTACCCGCCCATGACCCCGCTGCCCGTCCGGGTGACGACGGGGTGGTCACTCACGACGAAGGGCCCGCCACCGCGGTGGCGGGCCCTCCGGTCGTGCGATGCGCGGGCGCGGCGCCGTCCCGGCGGCGCCCGGCGTGGAGTGCGGGTGTCTCAGAGAGCCTGGACGGAGTCGGCCTGCGGCCCCTTCGAGCCCTGGCTGGACTCGAACGCCACGCGCTGGTTCTCCTCGAGGGACCGGAATCCGGTGCCCTGGATGGCGGAGTAGTGGACGAACACGTCCTTGCCGCCGTCATCGGGGGCGATGAAGCCGAAGCCCTTCTCGGCGTTGAACCACTTGACGGTGCCTTCAGTCATGCATCCTCTTTCAGGATCAGGCCGGGCGGGTGCGTACCCGCCCGCGAGCGTTGCCCGACTCCGAGATCAGCGGAGGGTGGTCCTGCGCAACGAGCCCGGGCGGTGTCACATCATCCACGGAGCTCGAACGACACAGCGAGGAAAACGAGACTGCAACGGCGGGGACCGTAGCACTCCGACCATCACAGACCCCGCGGTCACCGGCTCACGTGGCGCCGGACGGCGTCGTGACGGGTTTCCCGGACGGCCGACGGGGCGTTCGGCTCCCGCCGCGGGGACCACGCCCGGTCCTCGGTGACGACGGCGGTCACCAGCTCGAACGGCGTCACGTCGAACGCCGGGTTGAAGACCGGCGTGCCCGGCGACGTCGTCGGGACCCCGCCGACCTCGAGGACCTCCTCGGGGCCGCGTTCCTCCACGACGACGTCGTCACCGGTCGCGGTGTGCGCGTCGATCGTCTCCTCGGGGGCGACGACGAGGAACGGCACGCCGGAGCGGGCCGCGGCGCAGGCCAGCATGTAGGTGCCGATCTTGTTCGCGACGTCCCCGTTCGCGGCGATCCGGTCGGCACCGACGACGACGGCGTCCACCCGCCCGGTGGCGATCGCGGCGGGCCCCGCGGAGTCGACGCACAGCCGGTGCGGGGCGCCGGCGCGGGCCAGTTCCCACACGGTGAGCCGGGCGCCCTGCAGCAGCGGTCGGGTCTCGCAGGCGAGCACCTCGCTCAGCATCCCGCGCTCGTGCAGCCGCAGCGCCGCACCGAGCGCGGTGCCGCCCACCCCGCAGGCGAGCTCGCCGGTGTTGCAGACCGTCAGCACGCGCAGCGGGCCGTCCGGGTGCAGCGCGGAGAGCAGGTCGGCGGCGCGGGTCGTCGCGGCGGCGTTGACCCGGGCGGCGTCGGCGGCGACCGCGCGGGCCTCGGCGAGGACGGCGGCCGGGCCGTCGTCGAGCCGCGCGAGCGCCCGGCGCGCCCCGAGGGCGAGCGGGACGGCGGTCGGCCGGGCCCGCGCGATCCGCTCGGCCTCGGCGGGCACCGCCGCCGGGTCGTCGGGGTGGCGGTGTGCGGCCAGCGCGACCCCGAACGCCCCGGCGATCCCGAGGTTCGGCGCCCCGCGGACGGCGAGGGCGCGGATCGCGTCGACGAGGGCGTCGACCGTGGTGAGGCGGAGGTGCTCGGTCCGGTGCGGCAGGGCGCGCTGGTCCAGCAGCACCACCGCCGGGTCCTCGTCCGAGAAGTCCACGATCCGCACGGGGCCGATCCTGCCCCGGATTCGTGGCCGGTGGGTCAGCTCAGCAAGGCGTAGGCGGCGTCGCAGACCGCGGTGTGCAGGCCGATGTCCTCGGGCGAGGCGAACGCGCGCTGGGTCAGGATCACGACGACGAGGTCGCGGACCGGGTCGACGTGCCAGCTGCTCCCCAGACCGCCGGCCCAGCCGAACGATCCGGCGCGGGCGCCCCGCGTCGTCACCGACACCCCGAAGCCCCAGCTCAGGTCGTCGTCGAGGAACCCGCCCGCCGCCGACGCCTGCTGCTCCGCGGTGAGCTGGTCGGAGGTCATCGCGGTGACGAAGCCCTGCTCCAGGACGTCGCCGCCACCGCGGAGCAGCATCCGGGCGAACGCGAGGAGGTCGTCGACGGTCGAGACGAGCCCGGCGGCACCGTCGGGGAAGCGGGGCGGGGTACTCCAGCGTCCGTCGGGTGCGTCCCACGCCTCGTCGCCCTGGTAGGCGGTGGCGAGTCGCGCCGGGTCGCCGGTGAAGGCGGTGTCGCGCATGCCGAGCGGGGCGAGGATCCGCGTGCGGAGGAGGTCGGGGAGCGGTTCCCGCGCGGCGCGCGCGGCGAGGACGCCGAGCACCTGGCCGCTGGTGTTGTAGAGCCAGCGCCGGCCGGGCTGGGCGAGCAGCGGCAGCTCCGCGAGCTCGGCGAGCCAGGCGTCGGGGTCCGGCGTCACGTCCGGTTCCGGCGGCCCCATCGTGTTCAGTCGGCCCGACGCCAGCGCCGTCGCGATCGGCCAGGGCGGGTCGGCCGTGAACAGCTCCATCGCCTGGCCGTACCCGCAGGTGTAGGTCAGCAGGTCACGCACCAGGATCGGCCGGGCCGCGGGGACGGTGTCGTCGAGGGCCGCGTCGGGCGAGCGCAGCACCCGTCGCCCGGCGAGCTCGGGCAGCAGCCGGTCGACGGGCTCGTCGAGCGCGAGCGTCCCGTCGGCGAGCAGGGTCCCGACGGCGGCCGCGACGACCGGCTTGGTGATCGACGCGATCCGGAACTGCGAGTCCCGTCGGACGGGGGCGCCGCCGAGGGTCAGGACGCCCTGGGTCGCGACGTGCACCTCCCCGCCGTGCGCGAGCAGCGCGACCACGCCCGGGACGGCGGCCGCGGCGACGACGTCGTCGAACGGACCGGTCGCGATCGTCGTCATGGGGGCGAGACTAGGTGCGCTGCGCGCTCGTGAGCACAAATTGATGTCCTGGCGTCAATTACTGCTCACAAGCGCGCAGCGCACCTCAGAAGACGATCGTCGTGTCCCCGTCGCGCACCACGCGGTCCTCGCAGTGCCACCGCACCGCCCGGGAGAGCACGGAGCGCTCGACGTCGGCGCCGAGCCGGGTGAGGTCGGCCGTCGTGTGGCGGTGGTTCACCCGCACCACGTCCTGCTCGATGATCGGCCCGTCGTCGAGGACCTCGGTGACGTAGTGCGCGGTGGCACCGACGACCTTCACCCCGCGCTCCTTGGCCTGCCGGTAGGGCGAGGCGCCCACGAACGCCGGCAGGAACGAGTGATGGATGTTGATCATCGGGGCCCCGACGGCCTCGATCATCGAGCCCGACACGATCTGCATGTAGCGCGCGAGCACCACCAGGTCGACGCCCTGCAGCAGCTCGGCCTGGCGCGTCTCCGCCTCGGCCCTCGTCTCCGGCGTCACCGGGACGTGGACGAACGGCACCCCGAAGGGTTCGACGGCGCCGGCCAGGTCGGCGTGGTTGGAGACGACGACCTCGATCGAGACGTCGAGCTCGCCGCGCTGCGTCCGCCACAGCAGGTCGAGCAGACAGTGGTCGATCCGCGAGACGAGGATGCCCAGCCGCTTCGGGACCCCGGAGTCGGTCAGCGTGAAGTCCATGCCGAACCCCCGGGCGACGTCCGAGGCGAACGCGGCGCGCAGCCCCTGGAGGTTCCCGGAGGGCAGGGCGAACTCGGTCCGCTGGAAGTAGGTGCCGCCGGTGTGGGCCGTGGCGTGCTGGTCCAGCGACAGGATGTTCGCCCCGGAGGCCGAGAGGAACGACGCGACGGCCGCGACGATGCCCTGGCGGTCGGCGCAGCGGATGAGCAGCCGGCCGACGGTGTCGGCGGACGGAGACCCGGTCACGGGCCGCAGGGTACTGACGCCGCCCGGCGGCGCGCCGCAGGAACTCCGGCGCGTCAGGAGCGGCAGGCCAGCTCGCCCGCGGGGACGCGGAGCGGGGTCAGGGCGTCGTTGCGGCGGCGCACGATGGCGGTGGAGAGCTCCCGCGCGCGCGCGGCGACCTCGTCCTGCTCGGAGCCGCCCGCGACCGCCGACGCGGCCTCGCCGACCTCGAGGGCGACGCGCGCGAGCTCGTCGAGCAGGTCCGCCGACCAGTCGAAGCGGTCGGTGCCCGCCGGGCACGCGTGGCGCGCCCGACCGAGCTCGGCGAGCGCCTCGTGCGCGCTGCGCACGAGATCCCGCAGCGTCGAAGGATCGTCCACGTCCCCCGCCCCTCGTTCGACAGCCGGTTCCGAGTTCGACGGCCGGTCCCGATCGGGGGAGGAGTGCCCGCCTCCGACGCGCCTACACGTTTTCCGGCATCGCGCGGCCGACGGATCGGTGAACGGAGGGTGTCGCTGGACCGCTCGGCGGCGCGGAGGCGGTACGCGGACCGCTCGTCGCGCGATCGTGCCGCCCGGTCGCGACGTCGGCCACGGAAAGAGTTGAGGCCCGGCCGGCGGGGGGACACCGACCGGGCTGTCGTCGATCACGGGGGGCATGATCGACGACACGGATGGTTCCGTTCCGTGGCATCTGACGTCAAGGAAAACTCCGACGTCGGACGCTGTGCGGCTCGTCTCCCCGGCCCCGGGCAACGTGCGACCATGACGGCGCGGAACGGACCCCGGGAGGGGGAGGGACGATGTTGATCCGGCTGCAGGACGGCCCCTGCCGTGGCGAGCGCGACGTCCAGATCGGCGAGGCCGCCACACCGCCCGAGGAGTACCTGGTGCTCGTCGAGTCCGGCCCCCGGACGCCCACGGACGGTTTCAACGGGGGATCGATCCCCGGCATCAACGTCTTCGCGGTGCACCGGCTCGACCGGCGCGACCCGGACGGCACACCGGTCTACGGCTTCGCGGGCGAGCGTCACCAGCGGGGGTACTAGGCCGCCCGTCGGGCGTACGCAGTACTCCGTCCGCCGAGCGTCGCCGGGTGTTCACCGGGGTGGGTCGGGTCGATCGCGGCGTGCGGGGTACTCGGCCTCGCGCAATCGCATCCGACCCTACGGAGGGGCGACATGGGACAGATCGACGCCAAGCTGGTCAAGCAGTACGAGGAGACCCCGCTGGCGGAGCTGGCCGACGCGCCGGTGTCCGCGCTGCAGGGCGTCAGCGACGGCGACGCGCAGCACCTGAAGGACGCGTTCAACATCAAGACCGTGCGTGACCTCGGGACGAACAAGTACTTCCTCTGGGCCCAGGCGATCACCAAGCTCGCCGAGTAGTCAACGGCCCCGCGACACATACGACGGGCCCCGGCCGGGAATCGGCCGGGGCCCGTCCTCGTCGTGCGGGGGTCAGGACTTGAACGCGTCCTTGACCTTCTCGCCGGCCTGCTTGACGTTGCCCTTGACCTGGTCGCCCTTGCCCTCGGCCTCGAGCTCCTCGTCGTCCTGGAGCTTGCCGACGGTCTCCTTGGCCTTGCCCTTGAGCTCGTCGGTCTTGTTGTCGATCTTGTCTCCGGTGCCCATGCGGGCGGCTACCCGATCCCGCCCGCGATCAGGCGTCAACCTCGCGCGAGCAGCACCCAGACCGGGCCGGTGGCGAACGTCAGAGGTTTTCCGTCCGCCCCCGTGTACGAGGTCGGCGAGTTCGGATCGGGCCGCGACCAGGTCCCCGTCCAGCGCTTCCCGTCGCGCAGCACGTCGACGGCGCCCCGCCCGACGGTGACCGCGGTCGGCGACGGCGCCCCCACGACGTCGTGCACGGCGGAGTTCCTGATCGGTACCCGCTGGACGACGACGGTGGCGGGTCCCCCGGCGGTGACGGCGGGCTGCCCGTCGAACGCGACGGTGTAGCGGCCGTCCGCGGCGTGCAGGTCGACCGGGGTCGAGCCGATCGTCTCCTTGACGTCCGTCGCGGGCTGCCCGCCCGCGGGTGCGGCCCCGAAGCGGAACCCGATGTCGCGGGGGCCCGCCACCCCCGGGGCGGCCTTCACCAGCGCGGCCGGGTCGGCGTAGAGGTTGTGCGGGGCCTCGCCGCGCCCGCGGTGGTAGGCCCCGGCCACCTTCTCGGCCGACACCGGGAGCACCGGGCTCGACGCCACCAGCTGGTTCAGCTCCGGGGCGTTGCCGGAGAACCCCAGCGCGGGCCGGCCGTAGGCGGCGAGGACGTCGATGTCGGACTCCCGGAAGCTGCGCACCGGGCCGACCGAGGGCGGCAGGTGCGAGGCGAACACCGCCAGCAGCCGCGTCACCCCGCCCTCGACCGGCTCCACGTAGACCACGTCCGCGGCGTCCACCCCGGTCCAGGGCCTGCCCTGCGGGGAGTTGTCGACCTTGACGGCGAGGACGGCCTTCCCGGGGTCGGGCCCGCCGGTCAGCGGGGAGAGGTTCGCGGCGGGCTTCGCGGCCACCGGCGACGGTGCGGGCGGCAGCGGCGCCGGCGAGTCACCGCTGGAGCTCCAGACCACCACCCCGAGGATCACCACGATCACGACCGCGATGACCACGGCGATCGCCGTCCGCGCCTCGGTACCTCCCCGTTCCCCGGCCATGCGAGGACCAACGCGGGAGCCGACCTCCCGGTTCGCCCGCCCCTATCATCGGAGACATGGCCCGCAGGCCCGCGCAGGATGGCCGCCCCCGGGAGTCCGAGCCCGAGGACGCGCGGGAGCGCGCCTCGGACGGCGAGCGCGAGGACGTCGCCGCGATGCTGGCGCGGGCGATGGTGGCGGGGCGGCTGACCCCCGTGGAGTACAGCGACCGCGCGGCGATCGCCCAGGCCGCCCGCTACCGCGACCAGCTCGACGGGCTGCTCTCCGATCTGCCCGGCGCCGCGCTGCACTCGTCGCACCGCAGCGACGTCCTCGAGCTCCAGGCGGGGCTCGGGGGCTCCATCAGCCGCCGCGGGTACTGGAAGGTGCCCCCGACGGTGCGGGTGCACAGCTGGGTGGGCGGGGTGCTGCTCGACCTGTCCGAGGCGGAGTGCGCCACCGCGGTGCTGGCGCTGGACCTGGCGACCGGGATGTGCTCGCCGACGGTCGTGCTGCCGGAGGGCGCCACGGCCGACGTCGACGACCTGCGCATCTCCGCGGGCTCGGTGCGCGACGAGACCGTGCACCGCCGGGAGCGCGGCGCCCTGCACGTCTCGGTGCGCGGGCGGCACTCGTTCGGCGACGTGATCCTGCGCCATCCGGTGCGGGGTCGCTGGGAGCGGATCCGTGCGCTGCCGCACGACGCACCCCGCTCCCTGGCCCGCCGGGTGGGCCGTCGCGACCGACCCGCCCGGACCGAGGGCGCCCGGGCCGACCGGCCGGAGCGGTAACGTCGAACGGTGCACCGCCCGCCGGGGTGGGTCATCGTCACGGGTGGGGAGGACGTCGTGAGCTTCGATCCCACGCTCGGCGTGCGATTCCTGATCCCGCTCGCCGTAGGCGTGGTCGTCGCGCTGCTCATGTCGCCGCTGTACGCGGCGCTGGCCCGCCGCCGCCGTCAGGCGCTGCTGGTGGACCGGGTGGTCACCGGACGTGTCGCCCGTCTCACCGGCCCCGAGCGCCGTCGCGCGGTCCGTCACCTGCACCGGGAGGCCGGCCACCCGCTGAGCGTGGTCGCCGGGCTCGCCGGGGCCGCGGGCGTGGTCACGCTGCTCGCCGCGGTGTTCACCGCCCGCGCCTCGCTCGGCGCCGCCGACCGGCGTGCCGTCCTGGCCCGACTCTTCGACGAGCTCGACAGCGCCGGGCTCCCCACCCCTTCCACCTCGGTCGGCCTCGTCGTGGTGGCGGTCGCCCTGGCCGTCGTTCTCGCGCTGGCGGTCGGGACCCTGCACGTCGCGACGCTCGACCTCGAGCGGCGCCGCGCGATGCCGGTCACCCGCCCGTGGCCGCTCTCGAAGCGCCGCGTCACCTGGCTCGCGGCCGTGGCGGCGTTCCTGGTGCTGCTCGCCGTCGGCGTCGAGAACGGCGGGCTCGCCGCGGGGCTGTTCCTGCTCGGCCATCAGCTCACCGTCCGTGCGATGCGCCCACGGGCCTGCACGGTCGCGCCGGTGCTGCCCGAGGCGCTGCGCGCGGCGCGCCTGCCCGGGCCGAAGGAACGCCGCCTCATCCGCTCCCGCCGCGGGCCCGCGCCCGGCCTGCCCGGCGCCGCCGCGCCGCCCAACGGTGCCCGCCCGGCGCCGTCGGGTCCGGCCCGCGACGCGGCGTCGGCTCCGCCCGCCCGTCCGGCGACCCCGCGCCCGGCCACGCCCCGCCCGGCCGCGGCCGGGGTGCCGCCGCGGCCCACCGCCACCCCGCACCCGCCGACGGCGGCCACGCGGCTGGTGGACATGGCGCCGCCGGAGCAGCCGCTCACCCCGCACGACCCGCGGACGGTCGGGGAGTACCAGCTCACCGGGCGCCTGGGCTCCGGCGGGATGGGCACCGTCTACCTCGGGCACCGCGCGGGCGTGAACGGCTCGGTCGCGATCAAGGTCCTCGCGCCGCACCTGCTCGACGACGTCGACGCCCGCACCCGGTTCCTGCGCGAGGGGCAGACCCTGCAGAAGGTCACCGGCGACTACACGGCGCGGGTGCACGGCGTCGGGTTCGACGGGTCGATGCCCTACATCGTCATGGAGCGCCTCGACGGCCCGTCGTTGCACGCGCTGATCGCCGAGAACGGCGCGGTGCGCGACGCCGAGACGCTGACCCGGATCGCGATCGCGCTCGCCCGCGCGCTCGCCGCCCTGCACAACGACGGCATCACCCACCGCGACCTCAAGCCCGGCAACATCCTGCTGACCTCCGCCGGGCCGAAGGTGGTCGACTTCGGCATCGCCCGGGTCGTCGGGCAGACCCACCACACCCCGGCCGGGAACATGGTCGGCACGCCCGGCTACATGGCCCCCGAGCAGGTCACCGGCAACGGCGCGGGCCCCGCCACCGACATCTGGGCGTGGGCCTGCTGCGTGGTCTTCGCCGCCCGCGGGGACCACCTCTTCGACGGCGAGAACGTCGTGGACATCGCCCGGCGCATCCTCGACGGGCCCCCGTCGGACGCGTTCGCCGGTGTCGGGCGGCTGTCCCCGCGCCTCGTGCCGGTGCTGCGCCGGGCCACCGCGCAGAACGCCGCCGACCGGCCCCGCGACGGCGCCGCGCTGCTGCGCCTGCTCGACCGCAGCGGCGCCACGTCCACGGTCGGCGCCTTCGCCTGGGACAAGCTGGTCGGCTCCCGCTGAGGACGCCTCCCGCGGGCCTCCTCCGCTGCTACGGTTTCCGCTCGCCGGAGGAGCCCGATTTCTTCAGGAGTGTGCGTGGCCAGCTGGGACGACCTCGTGCTGTGGGTGCGGGTCCGCTACGAGGTGATGGCGCAGGACGCGGACGGCCTCACCTTCCGGCTGCCGACGACGGAGGGCCGCGACCAGCTGGTCTACGTCCGGCACCGGCGCGAGATCGACGGGCAGGACTGGATGCAGATCGAGTCACCCATCGCCCGGCTCGACGACATCGACGCGCGGCAGCTGCTCGAGCTCGCCGAGTCGACGGTCGTCGGGGGCGCGGCCGCCGTCGACGGCACCGCCGTCTTCCGGCACGCCGCCCCGCTCTCGGATCTGACGTTCGCGGAGTTCGAGGCGCCCTTCCGCCTCGTCACGAAGACCGCGGACGATCTCGAGCGGCGCCTGACGGGGGCCGACCGCTACTAGCACCACGACCCGGAGGTCGCGTCATGGCCGAGCCAGCCGTCGTCGAGTTCTCGCCGACGCCGGACCAGTACGCGTGGACCTTCGGCGGGGCCGCCCCGGTCCTCGAGGTCGAGCCGGGCAGCGTCATGCGGCTCTGGTGCGACGACGCCTTCGGCGGCCGGATCCGCGCGGTCACCGACCTCGCGAGCGCGAGCCTCGATCCGCGGTTCCTCAACCCGCAGACCGGCCCGTTCTCGGTGCGCGGTGCCGAGCCCGGCGACACGCTGGTGCTCCACCTCGTCGACCTCACCCCGGCCCGCGACTGGGGCGCCTCGACGCTCGTGCCGTTCTTCGGCGGGCTCACCGGCACCGACCGGACGGCCCTGCTCGACGAGGCCCTGCCCGAGACCACCTGGATCTACGAGCTGGACCGGGCGCGCGGCACCGTGGCCTTCGTCGCGCAGCGCAGCTCGTTCTCGGTCGACCTGCCGATCGCGCCGATGCTGGGCACCGTCGGCGTCGCCCCGGCCAACCGTGAGGTCCGCTCGTCGCTCACCCCGGACGCGTTCGGCGGCAACATGGACACCCCGGAGATGCGGGCGGGTGTCACCTGCTACCTGCCGGTGAACGAGCCGGGCGCGATCTTCTCGGTGGGCGACGGGCACTACCGCCAGGGCGAGGGCGAGTCCTGCGGCACGGCCGTCGAGGGCGCCATGGACGTCACGCTGATCGTGGAGCTGGTCAAGGCCGGGGCCGCGCCCGCCCCGCGGTGGCCGCGCCTGGAGAACGACGCCGAGCTCATCACCGTCGGGTCGTCCCGGCCGCTCGAGGACGCCTGGCGGATCGGGCAGAAGGAGATGATCTCCTGGCTGGGCGAGCTGCACGGGCTCGACCGCCTGGACGCCTACCAGCTGCTCACCCAGCTCTCGCTGGCGCCGCTGGCCAACGTCGTCGACACCAACTACAGCGCCGTGACGAAGCTGTCCAAGGCCTACCTGCCGCGCACCGACCCGTACGGAGGCCTGCACGGCGACCTCCGCGCGCGGGCGGCGCGCCTCTGACTCCGGAGGAACCCATGGATCTCGGTCTGGCCGGGCGGCGAGCCCTCGTCACCGGCGGCAGTCGGGGCATCGGACGGGCGATCGTCGAGGCCCTCGCCGACGAGGGCGCGACCGTCGCCTTCTGCGCCCGGTCCGCGGACGGCGTCGAGAAGGCGGTCGCCGAGCTGTCGGCGTCCGGGCGCGCGGTGCGCGGCGCGGCGGTCGACGTCGCCGACGGGGACGCGCTGCGGTCGTGGGTGACCTCGGCCGGCGAGGAGCTCGGCGGGATCGACGTCGTCGTCGCGAACGTGTCCGCGCTGGCGATCCCGTCCTCCGAGGAGAACTGGGAGGCGTCCTTCCGCACCGACGTGCTCGGCACGGTCCGGCTCGTCGAGGCGGCGATGCCCGCGCTGGAGGCCTCGGACGCGGCCGCGATCGTCACCATCTCGAGCGTCTCCGGCCGGGAGATCGACTTCGCGGCGGGGCCGTACGGCACGGTCAAGGGCGCGATCGTGCACTACACCCAGGGGCTGGCCCATCAGCTCGCCGGCCGGGTGCGGGCCAACACCGTCTCGCCCGGCAACGTGTACTTCCCGGGCGGCGTCTGGGAGTCGATCGAGGCGAACAACCCGGACCTGTACGCCCACGCGCTCGGGCTCAACCCGACGGGGCGGATGGCCCGGCCCGACGAGATCGCCCGGGCGGTCGCGTTCCTCGCCAGCCCGGCGGCGTCCTTCGTCAGCGGCACGAACCTCGTCGTCGACGGGGCGCTGACGCGAGGGGTGCAGTTGTAGGTGCGCTTCGCGCTCGTGAGCAGTAATTGACGCTATGACGTCAATTACTGCTCACAGGCGCGCAACGCACCTATCGGCGGGCGCCGGCCCGTTCCGGCCCGAAGACGAGGGTGACGACGGCCTGGGCGGCGGTCCCGACCGCGTCGACGGCGGCGACGACACCCCGCGCGGTCCAGTCGACGACGACCTCGACGCCTCGGCGGGCGGCCGATCCCGCGCGCGCCCACGTGGAGAGGACGGTGTCGACGCGGCGGGCGGGCAGGTCGCGGCGTGCCCGGACCAGCTCGGTGGAGGGTGCGGCGCTCATGGCCGGGAACGCCTCGGTGGGCCAGGTGGCGATCCGGCGGTGCGGCAGCAGCGGCCCGACGTGCGGGTGGCGCGGCGCCGGGACGTCGGCGGAGAACAGGGCCGGGCCCTCGCCGAACCGCGCGATCGCCGCCGCCTCGCCCGCCACCAGACCGGACCGGTCCCGGGAGGCGTCGGGCCCCTCGGCCCCGCGCGCCCCCGGCCTGTCGGCGTCCCCGGACGCCTCGTCCGGCTCGTCGGTCATGACCCACCTCTCGGCGTCTGGCGTGATGACACGGTGTGCTCGCGGTGTGGGGCCGGTTCAGGTCCGTCGCCGACCGGCAGGATCCCGTCGAGCGGGGACAGTGTCACCCACGAGCAGGAGTCGGTCACGCCGCTCGCCGCATGTTTCCATCCGGTCACGGAGCATGCCGCATCACCCCTGTAGCCGAGTCCTGTCTCGGCCGTTGCTCACTCACGGGGTCGCATGACCGACGGCTGGTCGTGCGAGCCCTACCGGACACCGGATCGAGTCACCGTTCGTCGCCAATTGATTGCGCGTGGCGACGGAGGTGACGGACTGGTGCGAGGTGGTGACCAGATCGTGATGCAATCGGGTCGGTTCAGAACGATCAGATGCGGATGCGGGAGGTGGAGCGGTGGCGGGTGCGCATTCCCGGTCGTCGCGCCATGAACGCACCTCCGATCCGGACCAGGGGCCCGGGCCGGAGCCGCGCGACCCGGACGTGGGCTCCGACCAGGACCGCGACTACGGCGAGATCTTCCGGACGCGGCCGCCCTACGACCCGGCGCCCCCCTCGCCGCCCGTGGGTCTCCCCTCGGCCTTCAACTCCTCCTCGTTCCGTGCTCCCGGTGGCGGGCGTCACGCCGAGCCGGAGCCCGCCGGCGTCGGCGCGGGCTCGAGCTCGTCCGGGCAGGAGAACAGCCCGTGGTCGGCGACACCGGCCGCCCCGAGCTCGACGTCGACCCGGTCGAGCTACACCGGCTCGACGTCCGGGGCCTCGTCCTTCGGCGGTGGCGGCACCCGCTCCACCGCGCTGGCGCCGCCCGCCGCGGTGCCCCCGCCGCCGCCGCGTACCGGCTCGGGGCCCGGGTCCGGCTCCGGCTCGGGTGGCAACGGTTCTCCGCGCACCGGGTCCGGTCGCCCCGATGACGCTCCCGTGGCGCCCCGCGCCCCGCACTCGCTCTCCGGACCCCAGGCGCTCGCCGTGCCGCCGGGACGCCCGGGTGGTCCGGCTCCGGCCGACCCCGCCTCGCGTCCCGGTGCCCCCGCGTCGCGCCCTGGCGCTCCCGGCTCTGCGCCGGCCTCGGTCCCGCCCCCCGCGCCGCCCGGCCCGCGCCGCCCCGCGGGTCCGGTGCCGCCGGCGGGTCCGGCCGCTCGCCCCGGGAGCCAGCCCGCGCCGGGCCGCCCCGCCCCGAACGGCCCGACGCCCAACGGTCCTGCTCCGAGCGGTCCGACGCCGAGCGGCCCCGTTCCGCAGGGCCCGACCACCGGCGGTCCCGGTCCGAAGGGTCCCGCGACGACCGGTGCACCGGCGACCGGCGGCGCGAACGCCCGCGCCGCGGCTCCCGCCCGGCCCGCCGGTGCTCCGCCCGCCGGCCCGGGCACCGGCTCCGGCCCTCGCCCGCCCGCCGCTCCGGGGACCGGATCGGGTCCGCGCCCGCCGGCCGGGCCCCCGACCAACGCCGGCCCGACCAACGGCGCTCCGGCGAAGCCGGCGACCGCGTTGAACGGTGCCCCGGCGAAGCCCGCGGGCACGCCGAACGGTGCTCCGGCGAAGCCCGGTAGCGGCCCGAACGGCGCACCGGTGAACGGCGCGCCGGTCAAGCCCACGGGTGCCCCGAACGGCGCTCCCGCGAAGCCCGGCAGCGCCCCGAACGGCGCTCCCGTCAACGGCGCGCCCGCGAAGCCCACGAACGGCACCACCGCCAACGGCACCACCGCCAACGGCACCACGGCGGCCAACGGGACCGCGGCCAACGGGACCGCGGCCAAGCCCGGGACCAAGCCCGCGGCCGGGCCGACGCCGACCGTCCCCCCGGCGCGCACCCCCGACGGCACCGCCATCGGACCCGCCGTCGACCCCCTCGGGTCGCCGGACGACGAGGACGAGAAGGACGCCGGCGGGCGGGACGCGACGACCACCGCGCGCCCGACGTCGACCACCCGCACCTCGACGAACCGCACCTCGACCACCCGCACCGCCGCCGTCCCGCAGTCCGCGCAGACCCGCGCCGAGCGCCGCGCCGCCGGGCGCGACGGACTCAGCCGCGCCGCCGGACGCGGGCGTGCCGGCAGCCGCCCGACCCCGTCCGCCACCCGCCGCGGCGCGGACCGCGAGGCCGACGAGCGCCCGGCCCCGCCGCGCGGCCGGATCGCCACCGCCATCGCGGCCCTCGTCGTCGCCGTGGCCGCGAAGGTCCGCCACTGGCCCGGCGGCGAGCGTCTCGTGGGCGCGGGGCACTGGGTCGACGGCCGCGTGCAGGCCTACCTCGACGGCAAGGACCCGGCCGCGCTGACGACCCATGCGTGGCTGTGGCGTCGCCGCCGCCGCGCGAGCTACGCGCTGCTGGCGGCCTTCATCGGCGTCCCGATCCTCACCTTCGCGCTCGGGTGGTTGTTCATCCCGGTGCCGAACGCGGACTCCGCGGTCGAGAGCCAGCTCAACACGGTCTCGTTCTCCGACGGCAGCGTGATCGCCCGCGTCGCCCCCGGTGAGCAGGGCAACCGGCAGAAGGTCACGATCAACCAGATCCCGCCCGCGGTGCAGCACGCCGTGCTCTCGGCGGAGGACCGCACCTTCTACACGAACTCCGGGTTCGACATCGGCGGCATCCTGCACGCGGCGTTCAAGCAGATCACCGGCGGCGCCGGCGGCGGGTCGACCATCACGCAGCAGTACGTCAAGAACGCCATGGTCGGCGACGAGCACTCGTACTTCCGCAAGTTCCGTGAGCTGATCATCTCGGCGAAGATCACGCAGGAGTACTCGAAGGACCAGGTGCTCGAGGACTACCTCAACAGCATCTACCTCGGCCGCGGCGCGTACGGCATCCAGGCGGCCTCGCAGGCGTACTTCAACAAGCCGGTCCAGCAGCTCACGCCGGCCGAGGGCGCCGTGATCGCGGGCCTCATCCAGGCGCCGTCGCAGTGGGACCCGGCGGTCAACCTCGAGGGCTCCCAGCGGCGCTGGAACTACGTCATGGACGGCATGGTCTCGTCGGGGTGGCTGTCCCAGGCCCAGCGCTCGGCCGCGACGTTCCCGGCGACCGCGCCCCCGCGCAAGACCATCAACGGCGTTCCGGACGACGACCGCGGCCACATCTACGCGGCGGTCAAGGACGAGCTGCGCACGCTCGGCATCGACGAGGACGCGCTCGTCACCGAGGGCCTCCAGATCCAGACGACGATCGACCCGAAGGCCCAGCAGGAGGCGACCGACTCCGTCCAGAAGGAGATGAAGGGCAAGCCGGGGAACCTGCGCTCGGCCGCGGTGTCGGTCGACCCGCGCACCGGCGACGTGCTCTCGTACTACGGCGGCGACAACGGGTCGGGCCTGGACTACGCCCAGGTGCAGAAGCAGGCCGGGTCCACGTTCAAGCCGTTCGTCATGCTCGCCGCGCTGGAGCGCAACCCCCCGATCGGGATCAGCACCCAGTTCGACGGCCAGCAGATCCCGGGCAAGACGGTCCGCAACGTCGAGGGGGCGGACTGCAGCAGCTGTTCGCTCAAGCGCGCCATGACGCTCTCGAACAATGTCGTCTTCACCGCGCTCGGCAACGAGGTGGGTCCGAAGGCCGTGGCCGACGCCGCCCACCAGGCGGGGATCTCGGCGAAGCTGGACAACCCGAACAGCGGCATCGCGCTCGGCAACGTCGAGGTCACCCCGCTGGAGATGGCCGGGGCCTACGCGACGTTCGCGAACGACGGCGTCTACCACAAGCCGCACCTGGTCCAGAAGGTCACGACGTCGAGCGGCGAGGTCCTCTACGACCACGCGGCCGACCAGGGCGAGCCGCGGATCGACCCGAAGGTCGCGCGCAACGTCACCGAGGCGATGCGCGACGTGCCGACCTACGACGGCGCGCAGCTCTCCGGTGGACGGCAGGCGGCGGGCAAGACCGGCACCGTCCAGTCGCACATCGACAACCAGAACAACGACGCCTGGATGGTCGGCTACACGCCCTCGGTGGTCGCCTCCGTGTGGGTCGGGACCGACGACAACACGCCGATCCAGTACGGCGACGGCAAGCCGATCTACGGGCACGGCATCCCGAGCGACATCTGGCAGTCGTTCATGAACGGCGCCACGCAGGGCACGCCCAAGCAGTCGTTCGGGGACTTCGTGCCGGTCGCCGGCACCGACCCGGGTGAGACGGCGAGCGGCGAGGGCCAGCAGGCCGGGACCTCCTCGGCGAGCCCGACCACGACGTCGAAGCCGTCGACCCGGGCGAGCGCCCCGACGCAGCCCTCGGCGAGTGCCGCGCCCACCGCGGCCCCGACGCAGCAGCCGCCGGCCCCGCAGGCGGAGGAACCGGCGGCGCCGCAGCAGCAACAGCAGCAGCCGGCCGAGCAGCAGCAGGCGCCCGCGCAGGACCCGACGGAGCCCGGGACCCCCTGAGCCGGGCGGTCAGCCCGCCGTCGTGAAGTCGGCGAAGTCGAAGCCCGGTGAGACGACGCAGCTGACCAGCACCGCGCCGTCGTCGGGACCTCCCGGGCCCGGGGCGGCTCGCTGCCAGTGCCCGCCCGGGACGAGCAGGGCCGGCCGCTCACCCGGGGCGGAGCCCGGCCCCAGGCGCAGCGCCGAGTCCGGTTCGACCGGCGCGTCGCCGTCGCCGCCGAGCCAGAGCGCGAGCGGGGCGCCGCGGTGCCAGAACCAGAGCTCGTCGGAGCGCACCCGGTGCCACATCGACTCCTCGCCCGGACCGAGGACGTAGTGGATGGCGGTCGCGGTGGGCCGGGTGGCGCCGTAGCCCGGCGGCTCGACGGTCACCGCCGACTCCCACACCCGCCGGTACCACCCGCCCTCCGGGTGGGCCTCGAGGTCGAGCTCGGCGGCGAGGGCGGGCCGCCCGCTCACGCCGTCATGTCCAGCGACGCGAGGACCTTCGTCGGGGCGAGGCGCACGACCAGCTCGCCGGGCACGGCGTTGCGCCGCCCGAACTCCGTCGCCTTCTCGGCGCCCATGTAGCGGCCGCCGATCTCGGTGGCGGTGCGCAGCAGCTCGTCGGGGTCCTCGGACAGCGTCACCGAGCCCTGGACCTGCACGAACGCGAACGGCGGCTCCTCGAGGTCGACGGCCAGCGACACCCGGGGGTCGCGGGCCAGCGCCCGACCCTTCGCGGTGTCGGCGCCCGTGTTGAACACCAGCGTGCTGTCCGCCCCGGACCCCTCGAGCTGGAACCAGATCGGGGCGACGAGGGGCCGGCCGTCCTTCGCCGTCCAGGCGAGCTTGCCGGTGCGGGTGCCGTGGGTGAGGAAGGCGCGGATGTCGGGATCGGAGAGGCTCGCCATGATCCCCAGGGTAGGGGCGTCCGGCGTCAGGACGCCTGGCCGAGCGCCGCGGAGAGCCGCCCGACCGCGGTGCGCACCGAGGTGAGCGCACCGACGCACGCGTTCGCGTCGAGCGGGACGGCGGGGCCGGTGGACGGGCAGCCCCGGCCGACGAAGTCGTCGTGGGCGGCGGCGACGGCGGGTACGGCGCCGGTCACGGCCGCGTCGTTCGGCAGGGCGCTCGCCGCGGTGCGGGCGATCCCGGCCGCCTCCTCCACCCATCGCCCGCAGCGCGGCCACACGGCGCGGGCGTCCGGGGAGGCGTAGCAGGGGTCGGCGAGCGCCAGCCGCAGCTTGGAGCGGGCGGCGTCCGGCGAGCGCGCCTCCACGACCGGACCCTGGGTGGCGGCCCCGTCCGAGGACTGGCCCGAGGGGATGTCCGCGGGGCTCCCGCCCGAACACCCCGCGAGCAGGGTGAGCAGGACGACGACGAGGCCGATCACCACCCGGGGCGCACCGTCGCTGGTCCTCACCCGGGCACGGTGTCACGGCGCGCCGCCGAGCGCCCTCCGCGGGTCGGGTTCGCCGGGTTCGTGCGGGGTCGGGTCGCCGAGTGGGCGCTCACGGGTGCCGGGAGGCGGCGCGGGCTGTGCGGCCGCCCATGATCGCCAGGATGACGAGGATCTGGACGCCAGGGCCTCAAGAGCTCGTCATCCCGGTGATCATGGAGCGCGGGCCGTGCCGATCGACCGCCGCCGGTCAGGACTCCGGGCGACCGCGGACGAGGGCCGCGTACTCCTCGGGGGTGTCCACGTCCCGGACGGCGTCCAGGGCGGGGTCGACGGCGCGCAGGGCCGGGTCGGCGAGGAGGTCCACGGCGGACAGCTCGCGGACCGTGCTCGCGGCGAACAGGTCCCCGGGGCGGCGGGCGCCCGCGTCGAGCAGCGCCGTGGCGCGCTCGCCCAGCGCGGTGCGGTAGGCGGCCGCGAGGGGCTGGCGGTGGCCGTGGAGCACCGGCAGCGCCACCTCGGCGTCGCCGAGCGCGGCGAGTACCGCGCCGACGTAGGCGGGGTGCAGCAGCGGCAGGTCCACCGAGCACACGAACGCGACGGCGCTGTCCTGCGCGGCCGCTGCCCGGAGCCCGGTGGCGATCCCCTGCAGCGGCCCGAGCCCGGGGGCGTCGTCGGTGACGGGGATCACGCGCGGGTGATCGACCGCCCGGGGGGATCCGGCGGCGCCGACGACGACGAGCGGTCCGCACACCGCCGTGCCCAGCACCCCCAGGACGTGCTCGAGCAACGAGCCGTCGCCCCAGCGCAGGAGCGCCTTGTCGGTGCCCATGCGCCGCGACCGGCCGCCGGCCAGGACCACCGCGGCCGCGGCGGGGAGCGTCGTCTGGGACACAGGCCGATTGTGGCGCGCCCCTGACGTCTATCCCGACGGGGACGGACTCCCGGCCGGGAGTCCGGCGTACATCCGGAGGAGGAACCGTGAGCAGCACGCCGAGCGGCGCCCCCGAGGCGCCGGGGCGCGCGGCGGAGCCCGAGGACGCCCGCCGCGGATACATCGCGCCGATGCCGACCGACGCCGACGAGGCCCGCGCCGACCGCGAGATGGCCGCCGCGGAGCGGGCGGTGGCGCAGGGTGGCGCCGGCGCGGAGCAGACCCGCCGGATCGGCCGGATCGCCCAGGCGCGTACCCACGAGGAACGACGCCGGCTCTGGCTCGAGGGCTGAATCCTTACGGGGGCCCGCCGCGTGTGAGTGGCTACCCCTTCGCGTCGACGGGAGCCGTGGCGTCTGCTTGTGTGACTCGCCATGAGCATCCCGTCGGACCTCGAGATCGCCCAGAAAGCGACGCTGAAGCCGCTGGACGACGTCGCCGCGGCCATGGACCTGCCTCCCCACCTGTTGGAGATGCACGGCCGCGACGTCGCCAAGATCGAGCTCGACGCCATCGACGCCATGGCCGATCGCCCGCGAGCCAAGTACGTCGTCGTGACCGCGATCACACCGACGCCGCTCGGCGAGGGCAAGACGACGACGACCGTCGGGCTCGGGCAGGCGTTCTCGCACATCGGCAAGCGCGGGGTCGTCGCGATCCGGCAGCCGTCGATGGGGCCGACGTTCGGGATCAAGGGCGGGGCCGCGGGTGGCGGCTACTCGCAGGTCGTCCCGATGGAGAAGTTCAACCTCCATCTCACCGGTGACTTCCACGCCGTGACGAGCGCCCACAACATGCTCTCGGCGGTGCTGGACAACCACCTCTACCAGGGCAACGCGTCGGGCCTCGATCCCTATCGCGTGACCTGGCGGCGGGTGCTCGACGTCAACGACCGCGCGCTGCGCAACGTCGTCACCGGGCTCGGCGGCCGGATGGACGGGGTCCCCCGCGAGTCCGGCTTCGACATCACCTCGGCGTCCGAGGTGATGGCGATCCTCGCCCTGTCGAACTCGCTCGAGGAGATGCGCGCGCGGCTCGGTCGCATCGTCGTCGGGTACACCCGCGACGGCGACGCGGTGACCGCCGAGGACATCCACGGCTCGGGCGCGATGGCGGCGCTCATGCGCGACGCGCTGAAGCCGAACCTCATGCAGACGCTGGAGAACACGCCGGTCCTGGTGCACGCCGGGCCGTTCGGCAACATCGCGCACGGCAACTCCTCGATCGTCGCCGACCGCATCGGCATCCACGGCGGGGACTACCTCGTCACCGAGGCCGGGTTCGGCGCCGACATGGGCGCGGAGCGGTTCTTCAACATCAAGTGCCGGGCGTCCGGGATGACGCCCGACGCGGCCGTCGTCGTCGCGACCGTGCGGGCGCTCAAGGCCCACTCCGGCAACCACAAGATCGTCGCGGGGAAGGACCTGCCCGAGGCGCTGCTCGCGGAGAACCCCGACGAGGTGCGCCAGGGCGGGGCGAACCTGCGCAAGCAGATCGAGAACATGCGCATCCACGGCGTCTCGCCGGTGGTCTGCATCAACGCGTTCCCGACCGACCATCCCTCCGAGCACCAGGCGATCCGCGAGATCGCCGAGGAGATGGGCGCGCGGGTCGCCGTGTCGACGCACTTCTCCGACGGCGGGCGCGGCGGCGCCGAGCTCGCGGAGGCGGTGGCCGAGGCGGCGAACGAGCCGTCGAACTTCCAGCTGCTCTACTCCGACGACACCCCGCTGCGCGAGAAGATCGAGGCCGTCGCGACGAAGGTCTACGGGGCGGACGGCGTCGACTACGCGCCCGCGGCGAACTCCTCGATCGACCTCTACGAGCGCAACGGCTTCTCGAACCTGCCGGTGTGCATCGCGAAGACCCACCTGTCGATCTCGTCCGACCCGAAGCTGCTCGGCGCGCCGACCGGCTGGCGGATGCCGGTGCGGGAGGTGCGCGCGTCGGTCGGGGCCGGGTTCGTCTACCCGATCTGCGGCGACATGCGGACGATGCCGGGCCTGGGCAAGAACCCGGCCGCGCACCAGATCGACGTGAAGCCCGACGGGACCATCGTGGGGCTGTTCTAGGTGCGCTGCGCGCTCGTGAGCACAAATGGTCGCTATAGCGACCATTTGTGCTCACATGCCGGAGGCACCTCGTGAAGGCGCTCGGCGACGTGCCGCTGGGCACGTTCGCCGAGGCCCTGGCGGCCCGCGGTCCCGGGCCGGCGGCGGGGTCGACGGCGGCCGCCACGACGGCGCTCGCCGCGGGGCTGGCCGGGAAGGTCGCGCGGGGTGCCGCGCGCACCGACCCGGCGGCGCTCGACCTCGCCCACGAGCTCGACGGCCTCCGCGCGCAGGCCTTGACCCTCGCCGACGACGACGTGGCCGCCTTCTCCGGCTTCCTCGCCGCCCGGAACTCCCCGGGCGGCGCGGCCGGGGCCACCGAGGCGATCGTGCAGGTGCCGATGGACGTGCTCGGCGCCGCGTGCCGGGTCACCGAGATCGCCGCGGCGCTCGCCGAGCACGGTCCGGACGCCCTCACCGGCGACGCCGTCACCGCCGCCCTGCTCGCCGCGGCGGCGGCGGAGTCGGCGTCCGCGCTGGTGGGGGCCAACATCGCGGACACCGGCGAGGTCGCGGGCGGTCTCGACGGCTGGGGCGACCCCCGGGTCGAGGCGGCCGAGGAGCGCGCGGGGGAGGCCCGGCGGCTGGCCGAGCGGGCGGCGTTCTGACGTGGAGCCCGTCCGCGTCGAGATGACCCGCGGCGACGTCGTCGAGTCCGTGCACGCGGTGTCGCTGGTGGTCCTCGATCCCGACGGGACGCCGGTCACGACGGCGGGCGAGGTCGACCGGCCGGTCTACGGCCGCTCTTCGCTCAAGCCGGCCCAGGCCGTGGCCGTGCTCGAGACCGCGGGCGCCGACCTGACCGACGCCGAGACCGCCCTCGCCGCGGGATCGCACTCGGGCGAGCGCCGCCACCTCGAGGCGGTCACGGCGCTGCTGGCCCGCCACGACCTCACCCCCGACGCGCTGCGCTGCGTCCCCGATCTCCCGCTCGGCGCCGACGCGGCCCGGGCCTGGCTCGCCACCGGGCACGGCCCCGAGCCGCTGGCCATGAACTGCTCGGGCAAGCACGCCGCCATGCTCGTGGCGACCGGCGGCGACCCGGGATACCTCGACCCCGGCCATCCGCTGCAGCAGCGCTGCCGCGCCGCGGTCACCGCCCTCGCCGGCCCGGTCCTCACCGCGAGCACCGACGGCTGCGGGGCGCCGGCCTTCGCCACCACGCTCACCGACCTCGCCCGGCTCCCGTGGCGCCTCGCCCGGGCCGGGGAGGGGACGACGGCGGGTCGGGTCGCGGCCGCGATGCGGGCCCATCCGTGGCTGGTGGCGGGCACCGGGCGCCTGGACACGGTGCTGATGACGGAGGTCCCGGGCGTCCTGGCCAAGAGCGGGGCCGAGGGTGTGCTCGTGGTGGCGCTGCCCGACGGCAGGGCCCTCGCGGCGAAGGTCGACGACGGCCAGGCCCGCGCGCTCGGCCCGGTCCTGGCAGATCTCCTCGGCCCCGCGGGGGCACCCGCGCTCACCGCGGTGACCACGCCCGCCGTCGTCGGGGGTGGGCGTCCGGTCGGGGGATGGCGGACCCGGTGGCCGGGGGGTTCACCCGCCGACTCGGCCGAGTGATGTCACGAAACGTGTCGGAGGGGTGACGTCGGATGGGCGATCACGGTGTGGGAGTCTGACGCTCCTGCGCCATCCCCGGGTCGAGTTCCGGCTCCCCCGTTCCGTGAGGAGTCCGCATGCCCCTCTGTGTGGTTGCGGCCGCCGACCCCGACGTCCGTGAGCGGGTGGCGCGCACGATCGACGCCGGCTTCGACCGGATCACGGGCGTCGATCTCGGCGACCTGCTCGTGACCGTCGCCCGCGAGCAGCCCGACCTGGTCGTCGTGGCCGCGGACGTCTCGACCGGGGGCCCCGGCTCGTCCTGGAGCGTGGCGGTGACGGCGATCCGCGCGGCGGTGCCGGATCTCGCCGTCCTCGTGGCCGGTCCGCCCGACGCCGGGCGCGACGCCGAGCACCGGCTGGCCGCCACCGCCCTCGACCTCGGCGCGCGGGGATTCCTGCGCTCGGGCGAGGAGATCGGCCCCCGGCCGTTCGCCGCCGGACGGCGCCCCTCCTCGGCGGAGCTCTCCCGGCGCGAGCTCGACGTCCTGCTGGGCATGACCGAGGGCCTGTCCAACTCCGAGATCGCCGCGGCGCTGGAGCTGGCCGAGGACACCGTCAAGACCCACGCCCGCCGGCTGTTCCGCAAGCTCGGGGCAGGGGATCGGGCCGACGCCGTCGCGCGCGGATTCCGGCAGGGCATCCTGCGCTGACGACCGGGGGCCGGTCGTCCGACGTCGCACGACCGCGCCGTCGTCGTGGCCTGCGCGACGTTGACCCGGACACGCGCCGTGTGGTGACCTCTTCCGTTGACGGACGGGAGGAAGCCGGTGCGAATCCGGCGCGGTCCCGCCACTGTCACCGGGGAGCGGACCCCACGCATGGCCACGGCCGGGAGACCGGCGGGAAGGCCGGGGCGAGCAGCGATCCGGGAGCCAGGAGACTCCTGCCGTCGCGACGTGCCACCTGCCGCCGTCCCGTCGAGGGGCTGCGGCCGATCGGGCGAGGAACCCGAGGAAGGCCTGCGATGACGCACGTTCCTGAATTCGGCCGGACCCCGGCCTCCGCCGGCCCGCGCGCGCTGCGGCGCCGCACCGGCTGCCCCCGCCCGGACGTCCGCGACCGTCTGATCGGCGAGCTCCGCAGCGCGCTCGCCGCGGCCTGGATCGCCGAGGACCCGTTGCCGCTGGAGCACCTGGGAGCGGGTCCGGTCCGGTCACGGGCCGAGGTCCTCGCCCGGGTCGACTCGCTGGCCCACGAGCTGTGCGAGCGCATGGACGCCGAGGGCTGGGACCCCGGAGCCGCGCCGCTCGCCGTGACCTCCGTCCTCGCCGCGTCGGTGCCGGCCGCGGAGGCGCTGCTGCTGCGCGCCGCCGCCCGCCCCGACGGCCGGGCGCGGGAGGTGCGGTGACGTCGGTCCCGGTGACCGGCCCGCTCGCCGACGTCGACCTGGCCCACCACGGCGACGCCGAGGTCGGTCCGGGTCTGGTCGACCTCGCCGTCAACGTCCGGGCCGGGACCCCGCCCGCCTGGCTCGCCGCGCGTCTCGCCGACGCGCTGACCGGGCTCGCCGCCTACCCGGACGCCACCGCCGCCCGGGCCGCCGCGGCGCGCGCCCACGGCCGCAGCCCTGACCAGGTGTGGCCGGTCGCCGGGGTCGCGGAGGCGTTCGTGCTGCTCGCGCGGGCCCTGCGGCCCCGGCGCGCGGTCGTCGTGCACCCGCAGTTCACCGAGCCCGAGGCGGCCCTGCGCGCCGCGGGCCACGACGTCGAGCGGGTCCTGCTCGACGGCGCGCTGCGCCTCGACCCGGCGCTCGTGCCCGACGACGCCGACCTCGTCGTCGTCGGGAACCCCACCAACCCGACCTCGGTGCTGCACCCGGCCGAGGTCGTCGCGGCGCTCGCCCGGCCGGGGCGGGTGCTCGTCGTCGACGAGGCGTTCGCGGACACCGTGCCCGGCGAGTCCGAGTCGCTGGCCGCGCGCACCGACCTGCCCGGGCTCGTCGTGCTGCGCAGCCTGACCAAGACCTGGGGCCTCGCGGGCCTGCGCGTGGGCTACGTCCTCGCCCCGCCTGAGCTCGTCGACCGGCTCGCCGCCGCGGCGCCGCCGTGGTCGGTGTCCACGCCCGCGCTGGTCGCGATTGAGGCGTGCACGACGGCGGCGGCGCGGGCCGAGGCGGACTCCGCGGCCCGGGATCTCGCCGCGGACCGCGCGCACCTGATCGCCGCGCTCGCGGCAGTGCCCGGGGTCGAGGTCCGCGGCGACCCGGCCGCGAGCTTCCTGCTGCTGCGGACCCCGGGGCGGACGGACGTCCGGGCGGCGCTGCGGGACCGGGGCTGGGCGGTGCGCCGCGGGGACACCTTCCCGGGTCTGGGCGGTGAGCACGTTCGCGTCGCCGTCCGGGACCGGACGATCAGTGACGCATTCGTCGCGGCGCTGGCAGGTGTGCTGTGAGCGCGCTGGAGGCGGGCGACGCGGCGGCGCTGCACCGCGTGCTCGCGGCCCGCCGCGACGTGCGGACCGGGTTCACCACCGACCCCGTCGACGACGACGTGCTGCGCCGGGTGCTCGCCGCCGCGCACACCGCCCCGAGCGTCGGGTTCTCGCAGCCGTGGGACTTCCTGGTGCTGCGCGACGACGACCTGCGCGCCGAGCTGGCGTCGTTGGCCGCCGACCAGCGCGCGACGTTCGCGGCCTCGCTGCCCGCGGCCCGGGCGCGCGCGTTCGCCGGGCTCAAGGTGGAGGCCATCCGGGAGGCGCCGCTCGGCGTCGTCGTGACCTGTGACCCGACGCGCGGCGGCCGGCACGTGCTCGGCCGGCAGACGCAGCCGCGGATGGCGGCGCACTCGGTCGCCGGGGCGGTGCAGAACCTGTGGCTGGCCGCGCGGGCCGAGGGCCTCGGCGTCGGCTGGGTGAGCTTCTTCCGCGAGCGGGAGCTGGCCGCGCTGCTCGGCGAGCGGGTCGGGCTGCCGCAGCACCTCGAGATCGTCGCGTACCTCTGCCTCGGGCACGTGTCGGAGTTCGCCGGCGCCCCCGAGCTCGAATCCGCCGGCTGGGCCCGGCGCCGACCACTGGAGTGGGCCGTGCACACCGACACCTGGGGCAACCACGGCGGCGGCGACGCCCTCGACGGCGCCATCGAGGCCTGCGCGTCGATCGACGTCACGGAGGGCGAGGCCGCAGCGCGCGAACGGCTCACCCGCATGACCGTGCCGCCCGGGGCGCTGGGGCAGATGGCCGAGGTCGGGGTAAGGCTGTCCGGGCTCGCCGGCGACTGCCCGCCGCCGATCCCCGAGCCCGCCGTCGTCGCGGTGTTCGCCGGCGACCACGGGGTGCACGCCCGCGGGGTGACGCCGTGGCCGCAGGAGGTGACCCACCAGATGGTCGCCAACTTCCTCGCCGGCGGCGCCGCGGTGAACGCCTTCGCGAACCAGGTGGGCGCCGAGGTCGTCGTCGTGGACGTCGGCGTGGCGGCGGAGCTGGACGAGGCGCCGGGGCTGCTGCCGCGCAAGGTCCGGCGCGGGACGGCGGACATGACGGCGGGTCCGGCGATGTCGCGCGAGGAGGCGCGGGCGGCGCTGGTCGCCGGGGTGGAGGTGGCCCGCGACCTCGTGGCGGCGGGCAACCGGCTGCTCGTCACCGGCGACATGGGGATCGCGAACACGACGGCGTCGGCGGCGCTCGTGGCGGCGTTCACCGGGGAGTCGCCGGAGGTGGTCACCGGGCGCGGGACCGGGGTGCACGACGCGATGCTCGCCCACAAGACGGCGGTGGTCCGCGAGGCGCTCGAGCTGCACGGCCTGCTCGCCCCCGATTCGAGCGAAGGTGCCCTTCGGTCGGAACGGCCGGCCGAGGCCGACCCGCTCGGAGCGCTCGCCGCCGTCGGCGGGCTGGAGATCGCGGGCATCGCGGGCCTGCTGCTGGGCGGGGCCGCGCTGCGCACACCCGTCGTCGTCGACGGCGTGGTCGCGGGCGCGGCGGCCCTCGTCGCGGCCGCGCTGGCCCCGACTGCGTCACACGGCTGGCTCGGGGGGCACCGTTCGGTCGAGCCTGCCCATACCCTGTCGCTGACCCATCTGGGGTTGGAGCCGTTGCTCGACCTCGGACTGCGGGTCGGCGAAGGGACCGGAGCCCTCCTGGCGGCTCCGTTGGTCGCCGCCGCGGCACGGGCGCTCGCCGAGGTCGCGACCTTCGACGCGGCCGGGGTCGCGAGCAAGGACGCCTGAGGACCGGAGGATCGGACCCATCGTGAGCACGGCGAGCACGCTCTACCCCGTCGGTCTCGACCTGACCGGCCGCCGCGTCGTCGTCGCCGGCGGCGGGTCGGTGGCCCAGCGCCGCGTGGCCGGCCTGCTGGAGGTCGGCGCCAGCGTCGTCGTCGTCAGCCCCGCCGTCACCACCGCGCTCGAGGCGCTCGCCGACTCCCGCGAGATCATCTGGGAGGCCCGCGAGTACGCCGCGGGCGACCTCGACGACGCCTGGTACTGCGTGGCGGCCACCGACTCGGCCGAGGTCAACGCCGAGATCGCCGCGGCCGCCGAGGCGCGCCGGGTCTTCTGCGTGCGCGCCGACGCCGCCGACGACGGCACCGCGGTCACCCCCGCCGTCGGGCGGTACGACGACGTCACGGTGGCGGTCCTCGGCGGCGGCGACCCGCGCCGCGCGAGCGGCGTGCGCGACGGCGTCGTCGAGGCCCTGCGCAGCGGCACCCTCGCCGACCGCCGCCACCGCGCGGTGAACCCCGGCGTGACCCTCGTCGGCGGAGGGCCGGGCGACCCGGGGCTGATCACGGTGAAGGGCAGGCAGGCGCTCGCGCAGGCCGACGTCGTCGTCACCGACCGGCTCGCCCCGCAGCCGCTGCTCGACGAACTGCCGCCCGACGTCACCGTCATCGACGCCTCGAAGCTGCCCCGCGGCCGGTACATGAGTCAGGACACGATCAACGCCGTGCTGGTCGACGAGGCCAAGGCCGGCAACCGCGTGGTGCGGCTCAAGGGCGGCGACCCGTTCGTGTTCGGCCGCGGCTACGAGGAGATCCAGGCGTGCGCGGCCGCCGGGATCACGGTGGACGTCATCCCGGGGGTGACCAGCGCGATCTCCGTCCCCGCGCTCGCCGGCGTGCCGGTGACCCACCGTGGGGTGACCCACGAGTTCGTCGTCGTCTCGGGCCACCTGCCGCCCGGGCACGCGGAGTCGCTCGTCGACTGGGATGCGCTCGGCCGGCTGACCGGCACGATCGTACTGCTCATGGCGGTGGAGAACATCGGGCTGATCACCGAGGCGCTCGTCGCGGGTGGCCGGGACCCGGAGACGCCCGCCGTCGCGGTCCAGGAGGGCGGGCTGCCGGGGGAGACGACGGCCCGCGCGACGCTGGCCAAGCTGCCCGGGGCGATCGCCGCGGCGGGGATCCGCCCGCCCGCGGTCGTCGTGATCGGCGCCGTAGGTGCGCTGGCGCGCGTGTGAGCAGAAATTGATGCTCCGGCATCAATTAGTGCTCACGAGCGCGGAGCGCACCTTCCGTCGCGGTGAGCACCTGGATGCTGCCGAACGCCCCGCGCCCGGACACCTGGACCTCCGGCGCCCCCGGCGGCCCGGGCGCACAGGCGGTGTCGCAGTTCGTGCTGCCGAAGATCGTCGTGCCGGTCGTGGTGACGTGGGTGCCGTCGGGGACCACGACCTTCGTCGACCCGAACAGCACGCCCACCTGCACCGTCGACTCCCCGGGCGCGACCTGCACGGTGCGGCTGCCGAACACCGCCGCGCCCTGGTCGGCGGAGACGACGCCGGGCGCCACGATCGCCACGACGGCGACCACGACGAGGCCGAGGAGTCCGCGCCTGCCCCGGTGCCGTCCGTGGTGCTCGGGTTCCGGCGGGCGCGCGTCGTCGTGCCAGGCCGGCTCGGTGGCCGTCGTCGGCCGCTCGTCGGGGGCGGGCTGCGGCACGGGAGCCGGCAGATCCGCGATCAGCGGGTCCAGCTCGCTGCGGAACCTCGCCGCGTAGGCCGCCTTCGCGCGCTCGTCGTACTCGACGAGGGTCAGCATCCCGTCGTCGTGGGCGGCCCGGAGCCGGTCGTCGATCTCGCGCCGTTCCCGGTCGCCGATCCGCAGTTCCCCGTCCCCCACGTGACCCATCCTGGCCCGCGGACGCGGCGGTGGCGAGGGAGTCGGCCGTCAGCCCCCGAGACCGGCCCGGCCCGCTGCCCACGCGGCCGCGCCGCAGACCTGGCCGTTGGGGGCCGTCGCGCCCGGGTCGTCCGCGCCGGCGAGCGCGCAGCCGGTCCGGGCGGCCAGCCAGTCGCGGATGCCCGGCAGGGCCGCGACGCCCCCGCGCACCAGCAGCGGCGGCCGGCCGGCGTCCGCGTCGTCGAGCAGCCCGACGACGGCCGCGCCCACCTGCTCCAGTGCCGGGGCGAACATCGGGCCCAGGTCGGCGTGGGTGAGCCGGACGACGCCCGGCGCCGGGTGCTCGGGCGCCAGGACCGGCACGTCGACGTCGACGGACCCCTCGGTGCCCAGCCGGGTCTTCGCGTCGTGCACGCCGCGGCGCAGCCAGAACCACGCGCGGTGGGCCTCGACGTCGCTGGAGAACCGGATCCGCTCGGCCAGCGCGGCGGGGGCGCGGTCGAGGACCAGCTGGGTGAGGGCGTCGTCGAGGGACTCGGCGCCGACGTCGACGGTCCGCGCGGGGACCCCGGCGCGCAGCGTCGCCGTGGTGGTGGCGGGGTCGGGTGCCTCGCGGTCGACGAGCGCGACCTCCGTGCCGCCCCCACCCAGATCGGCGACGACGACGGGGCCGGAGCCGCCGAGCCGGATCGCGGCGGCCTCGGGCGCGGCGAGCAGGGCGAGCTCGACGTCGCCGCCGTCCGCGATCGCGCCGAGCGCCGAACGACCGGCCACGAGCAGCGCCGCGGGGCCGGTGTCGGGATCGGTCCACGACGCCGGGTGGAGCAGGGTCAGGACGGCCGGTGGGGTGCCGCGGCGGCCCGCCTCGGCCTGCAGGACGCGGGCGACGAGCGCGGTCGCGACGTTCACCGCCGTCGTCGGGCGGGGCCAGGTCGCGAGCAGCGGGTCGTCGGGGCCGCCGGTGGCCGCGGCGAGGTAGGAGCGGCCGCGCAGCACGGCGGCCTGCGGGTCGGCGTGCGCGGCGTCGAGGGCCGGGCGGCCGGCGAGGACGGTGCCATCGGTGCGGGAGAGCACCACCGAGGGCACCGTGGCGTCACCGTCGACCCGGACCGCGGCGACCCGGGTCCAACCGTCGGCGGGGTCGACGTCGGCTGTGGCTCCCGTCGTCGTCGAGGTGCCGTGGTCCACCGCCAGCACCCAGCGCGGGTCTCCCATGCGCACACCCTAAGGGCGCCCGTCACGGCGTGATCTCGCCCGTCCCGTGCTCAGGCGGGGCGCAGCCGCACCGGCAGTCCGGCGAGGGCGTGGATCAGCACGCTGTGCCGGTAGACGACCTCGTCGAGGCCCACCGCGGGCTCGAGGTCCGGGTACTGGTCGAGCAGCGTCTCGAGCGCGACCTCGCCCTCGAGCCGGGCCAGCGAGGCGCCCAGGCAGAAGTGGATGCCGTGGCCGAAGGCGAGGTGCCCGGAGAGGTCGCGGTCGGCGTCGTGCAGCTCCGGGGCGTCGAAGCGGGCCGGGTCGCGGTTGGCGGCGGCGAGCGAGAGCGTCACGGTCGCGCCCGCGGGGATCGTCACCCCGCCGAGCTCGACGTCGACGGCGGCGAAGCGGGCCGGGGCGTTCGACACCGGGGAGCCCCACCGCAGGAACTCCTCGACCAGCGGCGCGAGCGGCTCGCCCGCGGCGCGGGTCGCGACCACCCGGGCGCGCAGATCGGGGTCGCGCAGCAGCGCGAACACGCTGTTGGTGACCAGGTTCGCAGTCGTCTCGTGGCCGGCGATGAGCAGGATCATGCCCATCGCGACGATCTCGGTGTCGGACAGGCGGTCGCCGTCCTCGGAGGCGACGACGAGCCCGGAGAGCAGCGCGTCGTCGGGCTCGGCGCGCTTGGCCTCGACGAGCTCGGCGAGGTAGGCGGCGAGACTGGCCGACGCCTGCTCCTTGGCCGCCTGGGGCGAGGAGTCGATCATGGTGTTCGACCAGGTCGCGAAGGCCTCGCGGTCCACCGGCGGGACGCCCAGCAGCTCGCAGATCACCGCCATCGGCAGCGGGACGGCGTAGGTGGCCACGAGGTCGACCGGCTGGTCCGGCGGGAGTGCGTCGAGCAGCGAGGAGGCGATCTGCTCGATGCGCGGCCGCATCGCCGCCACCCGCCGCACGGTGAACGCCTGGACGACGAGCTTGCGCAGCCGGGTGTGCACCGGCGGGTCGTTGAGCAGCAGCATGTGCCCGGACGGACCCGGGATCAGCGGCTCGGCGGGGCGCTCGGCTTCGGGCAGCAGCGCCCGGGGGTCCTTGGCGAGGCGGGGGTCGGTGAACGCGGCGCGCACGTCGGCGTAGCGCGTGACCAGCCACGTCGACCCGCCGTCGGGCAGGTCGACCTCGCGCACCGGGGCGATCTCGCGCAGCCGCGACAGCGTGGCGTACGGGTCGACCCAGTAGTCGTCGGTGAAGACGGGGCCGGTGGCGAGGTCGGCGGTCATGACGGCGAGTGTGGCACCGCGGCCGTCGGGTCCGGGTGATTTCGGTGAGGGTTCGCTCAATGAAGCTCGCCGCCGGACCGGAACGAACGGCACGTTCGTCACCTTCGTAGGTGACGAAAGTGCCGTTCGTTCCGGTCGGGAGGGGGTGAGTCGGGAGGGAGTGAGCCGGACGCCCGGGCTCAGGCCTTCGGCTCGCCCATCCCGGCCGAGTTCGCGCCGAACGAGCGGCCGGTCTTGCGGAACTGCTCCTCGAGCTGCGGCACCATCTTCTTCGCCTGCGCGAGGATCGGCAGGTCGCCCAGCCACGAGAAGGTGATCGGGCGCAGCGCGGCCACGACGCCCACCGACTTCGGGACGAACACCCGCCGCTTGCGCTTGGCGATGCCCTCGAGGAACCCGGTCGCGCACTCCTCGACCGAGCTCAGCGCCCCGAGCGGCCCGGGGAGCTTCTTGAGAGTGTCCTCGAAGGTCGGGGAGTCGGCCTTCACGTCGCGCACCAGGTCGGTGTCGATCCAGCCCATGTGCGCGGTCCCGACGCCGACGCCCCGGTAGGCGAGCTCGAAGCGCAGCGCGTTGCCGTAGTTCTCCACACCGGCCTTCGCCCCGCAGTACGCGGCCATCCCGGGCAGCGCGGTGAAGGCGGCCAGGGAGGAGACGAGCAGGTAGTAGCCGCGGCGCTTGGAGACCTCGGCGACGGTGGCCGACACCGTCCGGGACACCCCGATGAGGTTGACCTCCATGACGCGCGCGACGACGTCGGCCGGGCTCTCGGCGACGGTGCCCTGGTTGGCGATGCCGGCGTTCGCGATGACGACGTCGATCCCGCCGAGCTCGGCGACGGTGTGCTTGACGGCGGCGTCGAGCGAGGCCTGGTCGGTGACGTCGCAGGTCGCCCAGGTGTGTTGCGGCCCCAGTTCCCCGGCGATCCGCTCCAGCCGCGCCGGCTCGAGGCCGAGCAGGGCGACGCGCGCACCCTTCGCCGCGGCCTGGCGGGCGGTCTCCTCGCCGATGCCCCGGGCGGCGCCGGTGATGAGGACGACCTTGCCGGTGATGTCGTAGGTCATGACTGCTCCAGGGCTCGTGCGGGGGACAGGACGTACTCGTCGGTCTTCATGTGCTTGAGGCGGCGGTGGAACGGCATCGTGAACGTGGGCCAGAGGGCCGAGTTGTGCCCCTGGCCGTCGAGGTACCAGCTCGAGCACCCGCCGTCGACCCACACCGTGCCCTCGGTCAGGCGCTGCATCTCGGCGACGAACCGGTCCTGCACGTCCTGGCGGGGCTCGACGGCGCCGACGGTGGACGTCCGCAGGCGGCGGAGCACGTCCATGACGAGGTTGATCTGTGACTCGATCATGAACACGACGGAGTTGTGGCCGAGCCCGGTGTTCGGGCCGAGCAGCGTGAACAGGTTCGGGAAGCCGGCGATCATCGTGCCGTTGTGGGCGAACATGGTGTCGCCCCAGTGCTCGGCGAGGGAGCGCCCGTCGCGTCCGATCACCCGGTGGCTGATCGGCAGGTCGCTGATCGCGAAGCCGGTGCCCGCGATGATCGTGTCGACCTCGTGCTCGGTGCCGTCCGCCGTGACGACGGCGTGCGGGCGGACCTCGGTGATCTTCTCGGTCACCACGTCGACGTTCGGACGGTCCAGCGCCGGGAGATAGGTGTTCGACAGCAGGATGCGCTTGCAGCCCATCGCGTAGTCCGGCGTGATCTTCTCGCGCAGCGCCGGGTCGGTGACCTGGGTGCGCATGTGCTTCTCCGCGAGCCCGGCGGCCTTCGCCATCCGCTTCGGATCCTTGAACCCGAACACGAACGTCTCGCGGCCCCAGTAGATGGCCTCGCGGACCAGCCGCTGCAGCGCGGGGAAGCGCCGGAAGGCCCACTTCTCGATCCCGGTGATCGCGCGGTCGCGGCGCGGCATGATCCACGGGGGCGTGCGCTGGAAGACGCTCAGGTGCCCGACGACGGGGGCGATCTCCGGCACGAACTGGATCGCCGAGGCGCCGGTGCCGATCACCGCGACGCGGCGGCCCCGCAGGTCGAGGTCGTGGCGCCAGGTGGCCGAGTGGAAGACCTCGCCCTCGAACGACCCGAGGCCCGGCACGTCCGGGAACGACGGGTCGGACAGGGCGCCGGAGCCGAGCACGACGGCGTCGGCGGTCCAGGTGCCCTGCGTGGTCGTCACGGTCCAGCGCTGGTCGTCGTCGGACCAGCGGGCCTCGAGCACCTCGTGGCCGGTGCGGGTGAACTCCCCGATGCCGTACTCGCGGCTGACCCGCTGCAAGTAAGCGTGGATCTCCGGCTGCGCCGAGAACGACCGGCTCCAGTCCGGGTTCGGCGCGAAGGAGAACGAGTACAGGTGGCTCGGCACGTCACAGGCGCAGCCCGGGTAGGAGTTGTCCCGCCAGGTGCCACCCACGTCGGAGTGCCGCTCGAACACCAGGAAGTCCTCGACGCCGGCCTGACGCAGGCGGATCGCGGTGCCGAGGCCCGAGAAGCCGTTGCCGACGACGGCGACGGACAGGTGCGGGATGTGCCCGTCGCCATGGGCGCCAGGGGCGGGGCGTGCGGTCTCCGTGGACATGCTCAGGGTCCCTCCCATGTTGGTACGACTACGTACCGACTGCCGGAGAGAATGGTACGAGGTGGTACCATAAGCCAGTGACTGTGAGCGCTGACACGACGGCCGGGGACGAACCCCCGGCCGTGGCGGCGATCCGGACGGGGTCGGCGTCCTCGATGCCCGCCGCGGACCACCGCGACCGGCTCGTCGTCGCGATGGCCGAGCTCCTGGCCGAACAGGGCTACGCGAGCGTGACCGTCACCGACGTCGTCGCCCGCGCGCGGGTCTCGAAGCGGACCTTCTACCAGCACTTCACCGACCGGGAGGAGTGCCTGCTCGCGACGTACCGCGTGGTCGCCGAGGGCCCGCTGCACATGATCGCGCAGGCGGCCGAGTCGGCGGCCGGGAGCGGGCTGTCGCTGCGCGAGGAGATCGCGAGCGTGACCGGCGCGTATCTGGCCGCGATGGCCGAACATCCCCTGCTCACGCGGGCCATGCTCACCGAGCCGGGCTCCACGGGACCGGCGGGCCGGAGCGCCCGCCGCGAGGTGATGCGCCGCTTCGCCGACCAGCTGGTCGCCCTCGCCGCGGGGGTGGGCTCCCGCTCGGGCGGCCGACCGCTGCCCCCGGCGCTCGCCCAGGCCCTCGTCGGCGGGATCAACGAGCTGGTGCTGGCCGCGGTGGAGTCCGCGGACCGGGAGGGGGTCGCGCCCGCCGACATCGCCGCGGAGATCCTCGCGCTGCGGGACACGGTGACCGATCTCGCCGTCGCGGTGCTCGCCCGGCGCGACTGAGCGGCTGCCCCGGCGGGGGCCGGTCGAAACCCGTCGGGGGACGTTATGGTCGGCCCGAACGCGGCGTCCGGCCCTCGTGGCTCGAGCCCGAGCTACTCCGGCGTCCCCCTCGCAGTCCGGCGGGGGAAGCCGAGCAGCGAGGAGTCCTCCCATGCCCCGATCCCACGGACCCCCCGGCCCGCCCCCGCCGCAGGGCCGTCCCGCCGCCCCGCCGGCCCCGGCAGGCCCGCCACGGCCCGCCGGACCGCCCCCGGCCGGTCCGCCGCCCGGTGCCGCTCGCCCCGCACCGCCGCCCGTGGGCCCGCCGCCCGCCGCCGCGCCGCCCGCCGGCCCGCCCCCGGGCGCCGGGCCGCCCCCGGCCGCAGGACCGCCGCCGGTGGCACCGGCGCCGACCGCGGCGCCGCCCCGGCCCACTGCCGCGCCGCCCCGGCCCACCGAGGCCCCGCCCCGGCCGGTGGCGGCACCGCCCGAGCCGCGCTCCGGCGGTCCGGGCACGCGCGTCGGTCCGCCCCCGGGCCTGGCCGAGCCGCCCCCGCCGTCGTCACCCCCGCAACCGCCGCAGCCCCCGCAACCGCCGCGGTCCCCGAAGAGCCCGAAGGGACCGAAGAACCCGAAGGGACGCGCCCGCTGGGGCCGGCGCCTCGCGGCCGTCGTCGGGGTGCTGCTCCTGCTGGGCGTCGGATTCGGGATCTACCTGGACACCCAGATGACCCGGACCCAGGCGCTGTCGTCGTACGGCGGCCGGCCGGCCGGCGGATCGGGCACCAACTGGCTGCTGGTCGGCTCGGACAGCCGTGCCGGGCTCTCGAGCAACCAGGAACAGCAGCTCTCCACCGGCGCGGCCGACGGCAGCCGCACCGACACGATGATGCTCGTGCACGTCGCCCCGTTCGGCGGGCAGACCTCGATCATCAGCCTCCCGCGCGACTCGCTCGTGAACGTCGACGGCAACAAGGCCCGCCTGAACTCCGCCTACTCCGCGGGCGGCCCGCAGCTGCTGACCCGCACCGTCGAACAGTCCAGCGGGCTCCACATCGACCACTACGCCGAGATCGGGTTCGAGGGCTTCGCGTCCATGGTCGACGCGGTCGGCGGGGTGAACATGTGCCTCGACCAGCCGCTCGACGACCCGAAGGCGGGCATCAACCTGCAGACCGGGTGCCAGGACCTCGACGGGACGAAGGCCCTCGGGTACGTCCGCTCCCGCGCCTTCCCCGACGCCGACCTGCAGCGGGTGCAGAACCAGCGCAAGTTCCTCTCCGCGCTGATGGCGAAGGCGACGAGCCCGCTGACCCTGGCCAACCCGTTCGCGACCGTGCCGTTCGCGAACGCCTCCGTCGGCACCCTGACCGTCGACGGCTCCGACCACGTCTGGAACCTCGCGAGCCTCGGCTGGGCGATGCACTCGGTCGGGTCCGGCGGGGTCACGACGACGGTGCCGGTGTCGCCGTCGTCGTCGGTGTCCGGTGCGGTGGACTGGGACAAGCGCGACGCCCCGCGGCTCTGGAACGCCCTGCGCTCCGGCGACGACATCCCGCCGGACCTGGTGACCTCGGGGAAGTGAGGTCAGCGGTCCCGGGAGAACAGGATCGCCAGCGCGGTGCAGCCCACCACGATGAGCACGATCGGCAGGACGGCGATGATCGAGTCCGCGTCGACCGCTGCGAGCAGCTGCACGGCGATCCCCTCCTTCAGCCCCACGCGAGGGCCGGCGTGCCCTCGCGGTCGTCGCGCAGGACCGCGGCCGAGTGCCGGGTGATGACGACCGTGCCGGCGACGACGACCGCGGCGGCGAGGATCTCGCCGGCGATGTCCAGGGGCGAGGTCGCGACGTGCTCGCCGAGCACGAGCACCCCGAGCAGCACCGCGACCGCGGGGTCGGTGGTGCCGATGACGGCGTTGACCGGGGCGTTGAGGCGCCCGAGGTGCAGGGCGCGCTGGGAGAGCGCCCAGCCGCACACCGCGCTCACGGCCGCTCCCGCCGCGTACCAGGTGGTCAGGGCCGCGATCAGGCTCGGCTCGCGGAGCGCGGAGGAGAAGAGCGTCGCGGTCAGCCCGTAGAAGCCCCCGGTGGCGAGGGCGAGCAGCGCGGCGCGGACCGGCTCGCCCCAGCCCATCCCGCGCAGGCCCAGCAGGCCGAGCCCGCCGGCGGCGACGGCCACGGCGAACAGCGGCGCGAACGCGGGCTCGGGCGGGACGGCGGGGGCCTGCGGTCGCGCGATCGCCAGGAAGGTCGCGAGGCCCAGCACGCACGCGCCGGAGGCCACGAGCAGGCGGCGGTCGAGCCGGCGCCGGGCGAACCGCGCCGAGGCGATCGTCCCGAACACCAGGCCGGTCACCAGCACCGGCTGCACGAGGGCCACGGGGCCGATGTGGAGCGCGAAGGCGTACGAGCACCACGCGATGCCGATGACCGCCTGTCCGGTCCACCAGCGCCGGCGGCGCAGCACCCGGACGAGGAGGTCGCGGGTCGAGTCCGGCTCGTCGATCTCCTGGCCGGCCCGCTGCTGGAGCACGGTGCCGGTGGCGATCCCGCAGGCCCCGAACAGCGCCGCGATCAGCGCGATCGCGGGGCTCACCGGGCACTCCCGACGAGGCGCGGCGGGATCTCGTCGTCCCCGTCGCGGCTCGGCTCGGCGGGCTCGGGCTCCGCGACCGGGGCGGGCAGTCCCAGGACCGCGGCGAGGTCGACGTCCGCGTGGCCGTCGGACCAGCGGGCGGCGCGGGCGTGGGCGGCGGCCAGCGCGGCGGGGTCGGCGATCCAGGTGCGCAGCAGCCGGGTGAGGGCGCCCGGGCGCCGGCAGGTCCGGGCCAGGCCCGCCGCGGTCAGCAGGCGGGCGGAGTCGCGGCCGTGCCCCGGCAGCGGCTGGTAGATCACGAGCGTCCGGCCGCAGGCGAGCGCCTCCTGCGCGGTCGCCCCGCCGGAGTTGTTCACCACGACGTCGGCGGCGGCGAGCAGGGTCGGGACGTCGTCCACCCAGTCGGGTACCCGCAGACGCTCGCCGCCGACCTTCTCGCGCAGCGCGCGCAGCCGCGTCCGGGCCCGCTCGTCGCGGCCGCAGATCGCCACCACGTGGGCGCGCGGGTGCGCGGCGAGCGCGGCGCGCACCGCGCCCGCCACCCCGCCCAGGCCCAGCGAGCCCGCCGTCACGACGACCACCAGGGCATCGTCGGGCAGTCCGAGCTCCGCCCGGGCCGCGCGGGACTCGTCGTCGTCGACCGGCCGGAACGGGGCACCGACCAGCGGCGAGCGCACCGTGACCCCGGCCCCGGGGTCCATCGCCCGGGTGGGCTCGCGGGCGAGGTCGTCGAGCACGAGGTACTCGTCTACGCCGGGGTAGGTCCAGTAGGCGTGAGGGGCGAAGTCGCAGACCGCGGCGACGATCCGCGCGTCGAGCTCCCCGCGGCGGCGCAGCCAGGCGAGGCCGGCGGTGGCGAGCTGGTGGGTGGACACGACGACGTCGGTCGGCTCACCCGCCAGGTCCTCCTCCAGGGCCCGGGCCACCCACGCGCCCATGACCTCGCGGTAGAACCAGCGGACCAGCCGCGAGTGGGTCACCGCGGCGTACCAGGCCTCCTGCAGCAGCGGCGTCCACTGCACCGCGAACTCGAAGAGCCAGCGGAAGACCGGACCCGAGCCGTGGCCCATCCGGGCGAAGGCCTCGGCGACCCGGACGTCGCTGTCCGGTCGGTCGCGCGTCACCGTCGACTGGACGGCGCGCGCGACCGCCTCGTGGCCCTGGCCGATCTCGCCGGAGACGATGAGCACCCGGGTCGCGTGGTCGTTCTGCGGCCTCGTCACGGGTGTCAGTCTCTCGACCCGCGTTCGGCCGCACCCGTCCGGGTGTGCTGTTCATGCTCCGGGGAGGCCATGTTCACCCGCTCACGGGGGCTTCGGCCGGGCTTCACCCGCCCCTCATCACACCGCCGTGCGCGACACCGATCATGTGTCCCGGCGTCGTGGTCCGGAGTGGGTCACAGTAGGTTCACGGGCGGGTCACGGCCAGCGGAACGCCGTACGGTGGCGTGGATCAAACCCGTGCCCGTCGGACGTCGTCACGCCCGAGAGGAGCCCCGCGACCGATGACCGCACTCGGCGTCCCGAGGTCGATTCGTCCCCGGAGGCGTCACGGTCCCCGCGCCGTCGCCCCGGACCAGCCCACGCCGGCCCGGGAGCCGAACGCGCGCTCTCCGCGCGTCGTCGTGCTCACCGCGCGCGTCGGGGCGGGGCACGACCGGCCCGCCTACGAACTGGCCGCGCGCCTGCGCGCGCGGGGTGCCGTGGCCGAGGTGCACGACTACCTCGACGCGCTGCCCCGGTTCGGCCAGGTGATCATCGGCGACGGCTACGGCGTCGTGGTGAACAAGCTGCCGCGCTTCTTCGACTGGCTCTTCCACGCCCTCGAGCACCGGGGTCTCGTGCGCGGCATCATCCTGACGTTCCTGATGTGCTCCGAGCGCACGGTGCGCCGCTGGACCCGGGACGCGGACGTCGTGGTCTCCACGTTCCCGCTCTCGTGCCAGACGCTGGGGCGGATGCGGGCGGCGGGCCAGATCGCGGTGCCCGTCGTGAGCTACCTCACCGACCCGGCGCCGCACCGGATGTGGCTGCACCCGGGCGTCGACGTCCACCTGTCGGTGACGACCGCCTGCGCCGACGCCGCCGGCGAGGTCTACGGCGTCGCCGTGAGCCCGGCCGGCCCGCTGGTCGACCCGCGGTTCTCCCGCGCGCACACCGACGCCGACCGCACCGACACGCGGCGCTCCCTCGGCCTGACCGACGACGAGACCGCGGTGCTCATCAGCGCCGGCTCGCTCGGCCTGGGTGACGTGCCCGCGCTCGTGGACGCGGCGCTGACGAACCCGTCCGCGCACGTGCTGGTCCTCTGCGGCCGCAATTCCCTGCTGCGCGAGGACCTGGACGCCCGGGACCGGGTGACCGCGCTGGGCTGGCGCGACGACGTCCCGGCGCTCATGGCGGCCGCGGACGTGCTGCTGCACAACGCGGGCGGGCTCTCGGTGACCGAGGCGCTCGTCGCGAACCTCCCCGCCGTGACGTACCACCCGATCCCCGGGCACGGCCGCGCCAACGCGACGGTGCTCGCCGACGCCGGCCTCGCCCCGTGGCCGACGACACCGGAGGGGCTCGCCACGGTGCTCGACGGCATGGCGTACACCTCGCCGCTCTCGCCGTGGCCCGCGGCGCCCGACCGCGACGTGGCCGCGATCGTGCTCGAGCTCGCCGCCGAGGAGCATCAGGCGGTGCCGGCGGCGTAGGTGGCCTCCGGCCTCGTGAGCAGTAATTGATGCTCTGGCGTCAATTACTGCTCACGGGCGCGGAGCGCACCTATGCGGGCGGATCGGTGATCTGGATGACCCCGCCGGACACGCCCGCGATGTAGAGCCGGCCGGTCCGCTGGTCGACCCCGAGCGTGTACGGGTTCTGGACCGTCGGGACCCGCGCCACCTCCCGCGGCTGCGGGCTCGTCATGTCGTAGCCGATCACCTGGTTCGTGCCGGACGAGGCGACCCACACCCGGTCGCGCACCGCGTCGTAGGTGATCCCGTACGGCCCGCCCGGCTGGGGCACCGCGCCGACCTGGGTGGGCGGCCCCGACTGGTTCGGCTGGAACACGAGCACCTGGTTGCCGCGGGTGTCGGTGGCGATCATCCGGCCGTGGCGGTCGGCGACGAGGTGCGTCGGGCCGCCGCCGGCGGGGGCCTCGCCGACGATGTGCAGGGTGTCCACGTTGTAGGTGGTCAGCGTGTTCTTGCGCACGTCGATCATCCCGACGAGGTCCCCGACCGGCGCCACGCCCGCCGGCTGCACCGCGTCGGTGAAGACCTTGACGACCTGGTTCCCGCGCACGGCCGACACCGTCCCGCCGAGCTCGTCGGCGGTGATGACGGTGCCGTTCGGGTCCTGCGTGGCGTCGTGCGGCACCGAGCCGACGAACAGTGGCGGCGCCGCCTGCCCGCCCGGCAGCGTCACCCGCACCAGGGCGTTCGCGCTCTCCACCGGCACGAGCACCGGCCCGCCGGGGGCGGCGAGCTGGAGGTGGCGCACGAAGCCGGGGAGCGGGGTACGGGAGCGCACGGCACCGGTGTCGGCGTCGAGCAGCACCAGCTCGTTCGGGTTGCGCTTGGCGACCGCGACGGTGCGGGTCACCGGGTCGACGACCACGCCCTCCGGGGCCGACCCGACCTGGACCTGTCGGCCCGGCGGCGGGACGGTCGGGACCGGCGCGGACTGCGGCTCGGCGGCGAGCGGGAGCCCGGCGGTGTTCGGCCGCGTCCCCTCGGTGGGCACGCCCGGTGGGAGCAGGCCGGTCGTCGGGGCCGCGGCTCCCGCCGGGGTCGAGCTCGGTGGCGCGGCGGCGGGGGGTGGCTCGTTGCTGCAGGCGGTGAGCGCCAGTCCGGCGACCGCGAGGGCCGTCAGCAGGACGCGGGCTCGACGTCGAGGCATGTCCGGAGTATTCCGTTCGTCGTCGGAAGGTGCCGACGGCGGCCGGGGCAGCCGCCGTCGTCGTCGCGAGGACTCCGTGCGCGGCGCCCCGGGCGGTTCGTCGTGGCGTGCACTCCTGGATCGATCCGGAGCCCGGGGTTCGGGGATACCCTCGGGGGGTACGGTTCCGCGATCATGCCAGGCGCCCCCGGTGCCGCCGCCGCGGAACGCCCCGGGGTGCCCGGCACGCCCGGACCGGGGGCGTGGCACCGTCGCGAGGACGCACGGGGGCACCGACCGGTGACCCACCGCCCCCAACACGCCGGCCGCGCTGCCGGCCCGACAGGGAGGACGACATGGCCAAGACCACGCTCTCGGTCCCCGAGATCCACTGCGACCACTGCCGCGCCGCCATCGAGGGCGCGCTGTCCCCGATCGACGGCGTCGAGGGGGTCGACGTCGACCTCGAGGCGCGGGTCGTCCGCGTCGAGCACGACGACGAGCTGGCCCTCGGGTCCGTCGTCGAGGCGATCGAGGACCAGGGCTACGACGTGCCCGGACGCGACGCCTACATGCGCGCCTAGGCGGTCCGGCTGGCCTTCTCGTCCTTGCTCTCGTCGTCGGAGGTCTTCCGGCGCGACCGTGACGGGGACCCGGACTTCGTGCCGGACGACGAGCCCGACTTCTCCGACGAGCCCGTGCTCTTCGACGACGACGAGCTCTTCTTCCGCGTGGTCGAGCCCTTCGACCCGGACGAGGCGGCCTTCTCGGGCTCCTTCGCCGGTTCCTTCCCCGGCTCCGCCTTCTTCCCGGGCTCCGCCTTCTTCTCGGGCTCTTGCTTCTCCTCGGCCGGCGCGTCCGACCCGGACGCCGTGCCGCCCGCCGCCTCCACCGAGCGACGCAGCGCGGTGAGCAGGTCTGTCATGTCGTCGGTGTCCTCGGCGACCGTCTCCTCGGGGGCCGGGCGCCCGCCGCCGTGCTCGCGCTTGTACTCGATGAGGTCGCCCACCGCCTTGCGGTAGTCGTCCTCGAACCCGTCGGCCTCGAAGTCCCCGGCGAGCGAGTCGATGAGCGAGGACGCCATCGCCATCTCCTGCGGGCGCAGGTCGACCTCGCCGTCGAGCACGGGGAAGTCGGCGTCACGGACCTCGTCGGGCCACAGCATCGTCTGGAGCACGATCGCGTTCCCGCGCACCCGCAGGAGCGCCAGCGTCTCCCGCTGGCGCAGCGCCACCTTGACCAGCGCCATCCGGTCGGTCTCGCGCAGCGCCTCCCGCAGCAGCGAGTACGGCTTGAGCGCCTTGCTCTCCGGCTCCAGGTAGTAGCTCTTGTCGAGCAGCAGGGCGTCGACCTGGTCGGCCGGGACGAACTGCACGACGTCGATCTCGTGGCCGGTCGCGGTGGGCAGCGTCGCGAGGTCGTCGTCGTCCAGGATGATCAGCTGGCCGTCGTCGGTCTCGTAACCCTTCGCGATCTCGGAGTAGGCGACCTCCTCGCCACACACCGAGCAGACCCGCTTCTGGCGGATGCGGCCGCCGTCGACCTCGTGCACCTGATGGAAGCGGATGTCGTGGTTCGTCGTCGCGGCGTAGAGCCGTACGGGTACGTTGACCAGCCCGAACGACACCGCGCCGTTCCAGATCGCGCGCATCGCGCGGCTCCCCTCGCTCCGCCGCCCGTCACCCCACGTGACGGCATACTCCCCCCCAGGATGCCCCACATGCGTCCCGGCTCACAGGATTGCGCGACGGACACGCGACCCACGACACGCCCGAGGGGCGTCCGCGACAGTCCGATCACGGGCTCAGGGCACGATGTCGGCATGCAGGATGTCGGCGTGCGCGGCGCCGGGGTCCGGCCCATGCAGCCGGTGCCCGGTCGCCTCCCGGTGGGTGAGGCGTGGAGCTACGAGGTCGACTGGAGCGGGATCCGCCTGCTCGCCGACGTCGACCAGGGGACGCTGCACCTGCGCACCCTCGACGGGGACGACGTGACGGCGCGGTTCCCGGAGTTCGCCCCGCTGGCCGAGGTCGTCGCCGACGGGCTGTTCGACGGCGAGGCGGTGCTGCTCGACGCGGGGCAGCCCTCGTCGCTGGCGCTGTTCGACCGGCTGCGCCGCGCCGACCCCCGCAAGGCCCGCTCCCTCGCGCACGCCCGCCCGGCGATCTTCATGGTCTACGACGTGCTGCGGCTCTACGGCGTCCCGCTCACCGAGCGCCCGCTCGACGAGCGCCGCGCCACCCTGGGGCGGCTCTCGCTCGACGAGGTCGGGCGCATCCAGGTCTCCCCGGTGTACGACGACGGCGCGGCGCTGCTCGCGGGGGTCCGCGAGCAGGGGCTGCCGGGCGTGATGGCCCGGCGTCGGGACACCCCGTACGACGCCGAGGCCGCTGACGACTGGGTCCGGGTGGTCGCCGGCGTGGAGGCGCTGCCCACCACGCCGACCGACGCCGTCCGGGACCTGCCCGCGCCGGCCGAGCCACCGCCCGCCGGACCGGCCCTGTCGGCGATCGCGCCGACGCTGCCGGGGATGGCCGTGCCGCCGGGCGAGGCGCCGTCGGACCCGTCACCGGCCGCGGCGTCGTCGGGCCCCGCCGCGGCCGCGTCGTCGTCCACCGGACCACGCTCGTCGTCGGGACCAGGCCGCGGCCGGCACAGCCGCGACGAGGAGGAGACCCTCGGGCTGTGGTGAGGCGGGTCAGCCCGTCGGGAGCCGACCGCCCCGCGCCAGCAGCCCGGCGAGGAGCAGCGCCACCAGTTCGCGGAGCGCGGCGGTGAAGTCGAGGCGCATCGCGGCGAGGTCCGGGTCCTGCTCGTAGGCCGCGAGCATCGCGGACGAGGGCTGGCAGGCCGTCCACACCGCGCCGGCGCACAGCACCGCCGCGCCGCCCACGTGCATCGCGGCGTCCGCGTCGACCTCGGGCACGTGCCGGCGCACGGTGGCGGCGAGCGTGCGGGCCGCGGCCAGGGCGGCGTGCTTGTGCCGCACCGCCAGCTCGGTCGAGACGTTGCGCTCGAGCACCGCGGCCTGGGCGCCGAGCAGGTCGCAGAGCACGGGGCGCTCGGCGAGCGTCGTCGCGATCAGCCCGGCGATGCCGTCGGCCCGCTGCTGGGCGGACCCCGCCGTCACCGGGGCCTCGTCGAGAGCGGTGAGCCACTCCTCGGCGCGCGCGTGGAGCAGGTCGAGCAGCGCCGCCTCCCGGGACTCGACGTAGCGGAGCACGTTCGACTTCGCGAGCCCGACCCGGCGGCTGATCTCGTTGAGGCTCACCTCGGCGACCGGCATCTCGAGGAGCATCGCGGCGGCCGTCTCGAGGATCGCCCGCCGTCGTTCCTCGCGCTGGGAGTCACTGCGCGCCCGGCGGAACGTCATGCCGCCGATATTACGGACCGGCGGTACGTTGCGAACAGACCGGCGGTCCGTTAGCGTCGTCGGTAACAACAGACCGCCGGTCTGTTGTTACCGAGAGGAGTCAGCCGTGCACGTCGTTCCCGACCTCACCGGACGGACCGCCGTCGTCACCGGAGCCAACAGCGGCACGGGCAAGGAGGCGGCGGCGCGGCTCGCCGGCGCCGGGGCCCGCGTCGTGATGGCCGTGCGCGTCCCGGAGAAGGGCGAGGCCGCGCGGACCGAGATCCTCGGCCGGGTGCCCGGCGCGGACGTCGAGGTGCGCCGTCTGGACCTCGCGGACCAGGCGTCCGTGCGGGAGTTCGCCGACGGCTTCGACGGCCCGCTGGACCTGCTGCTCAACAACGCCGGGGTGATGGCGATCCCGGAGCAGCACCTCAGCGCGGACGGGTTCGAGCTGCAGACGGCCTCGAACGTCCTCGGGCCGTTCGCGCTCACCGTCCGGTTGCTGCCGCGCCTGCTCGCGACGCCCGGGGCGCGGGTGGTGACGATGAGCAGCACCGCCGCCTGGATGGGGCGGGTCGACCCGGCCCGGCTCGCCGTCCCGCGCCGGTACACCCCGTGGTCGGTCTACGGGAGCACCAAGCTCGCGGACCTCCTGCTCGCCAACCACCTCGCGAAGGTCGCCACGGCCCGGGGCTGGGACCTGCGGAGCCTGGCCGCGCACCCCGGCATCACGCGGACCAACCTGGGGGTGGCCGGGGCCTCGGTCGGCAGCGCGACGCCGCGGCGCAGCTTCCCCCTGCTCGCCGAGCGGCTGCTGCCGACGCAGGAGGTGGACATGGGCGCCGAACCCATGCTGGTGGCCGCCACGGACCCGCACGCGGCGACCGGGTCCTACTGGGGCCCGACCGGGTGGGGCCCGGCCGGCCTGCTGCAGATGGCGGGGCGCACCGGGGAGGTGCGGGCCCCGGCCGCGGCCGGCGACGCCGATCTCGCGGCCCGGTTCTGGGCGGCCGCGGAGGAGCTCACCGGGGTGGCGCTCCCGTCGGCCGTTGCTGGGCGAGGGGCACCTTCGGTCGGTTAGACCGAGCGAAGGGACCCTTCGCTCAGAACGGGTCAGTCCTCGTCCGGAGCTGCCGCCTCGAGCGCCTCGCTGGTCCAGCCGATGATCCGACCCCCGGTCCGGCCGAGCTCGCGCATGGCCTCGAGGTGCTCCGCCGGGCTCGGGTCGAGGTCGATCCGGACCTCGCGGCGATCCTGCCGGGCGGCGTCCAGCGCGGCGCGGCCGTCGTGCCCCGCGGTGAGCGTGGAGAGCAGCCCGCCGGTCGAGGCGAGCGAGCCGCGGGCGGCGCCGAGGCGGCCGAGCGCGTCGTCGAACGCGGAGAGCAGGGCGTCGCGGTTGCCCTCGCACATCGCGGCCGTGAGCTCGGGGCGGGTGGCCGCGACGCGCGTCCCGTCGGTGAACGACCCGGCCGCCAGCGCGAGGGCCAGCTCCCCGCCGTCCGCGCCGACCGCGGCGAGCACGGCGGCCAGCAGGTGCGGCAGGTGGGAGATGCGGGCGACGGCGACGTCGTGCTCGTCGGACGCGGCGGGCACCACGGTCGCGCCGCAGGCCAGCGCGAGCGCGACGACGTCGGTCCACACCTCGAGGTCGGCGTCGTCGTCGGTGGCGACCACCCAGACCTTGTCGTGGAAGAGCTGCAGCGAGCCCGCGTCCCAGCCGGAGAACTCGGTGCCGGTCATCGGGTGCCCGCCGACGAAGCGCGCGGCGGGCGCCCGGCGCCCGACGGCCTCGCCGACCGGCTCCTTGACGCTGGTGACGTCGGTGAGCCGGCAGCCGGGCGCCTCCCGCCCGACGACCGCGAGCACGTCGTCCATCGCGGTCAGCGGCACGGCGACGACGACGAGCGCGTCGGCCTCGGCGGCGCGGCGCACGGCCGCGGCCACGTCGTCGGCGACGTCGTAGCCGTCCGCGCGGGCCTTCTCGGCCGTCGTCGTCGAGGCCGACGCGCCCCACGCATCTCTGCCGGCGTCGACGGCGGCCCGCAGCAGCGAGCCCCCGATCAGCCCGAGTCCGAGCACGCACACGGGTCGCTGCAGCGCGGCGGCCAGGACGGCGCCGCTGTCCACCTCCGGAGTCCCCACGGCACGGGAGCGTAGGACGACACGGACGGGTGACGACAATTCCCCCGTGTGCGCGTTCAGGGGTCGCCGTCCCGGGTCACGACGGACGCAGCGACTCCAGCGCGTAGCCGGCGTAGAGCGCGACGCCCGCGACCATGGCGTCCTCGTCGAACACGACGCGGTTGGAGTGGTTCGGCGGCGCCTCGGACGGGTCGGTGCCGGGCGGGCAGGCGCCGAGGAACGCGAGCGCCCCGGGGACCCGCGCGAGCACGTAGGAGAAGTCCTCCGAGCCCATGATCGGGTCGGGCATCGGCTCGACGAAGCGCGATCCGAGCACCGAGCGCCCGACGTCGGCGACCCGGTCGGCCACCCCGGCGTCGTTCACCGTCACGGGGTATCCGCGGTCGATCTCGACGGTGGCGGTGCAGCCGTACGCGTCGGCCATGCCGGTGCACACCCGCCGCAGCTCGGCGAGCAGCGTCTCCCGGGTCTGCTCGGACAGCGTCCGCACGGTCCCCTCGAGCACCGCGGTCTCGGGGATGACGTTCGTCGTCGTCCCGGCGGTGAGGTGGGCGATGGTGAGCACCGCGGGATCGAACGCGCTCACCCGCCTGCTCGTCATGGTGTGCAGCGCGCCGACCATCGCCGCGGCGGCGGGGACCGGGTCCAGCGCGTCGTGCGGGGCGGAGGCGTGCCCGCCGGCGCCGTGCACGGTGACGGTGAAGTCGTCGGACGAGGCCATGATCGAGTCGGCGCGGGTCTGCAGCGTGCCGGAGGCCAGCCGCGAGGTCACGTGCAGCGCCATCGCCGACGTCGGCCTGGTGCCGCCGTGCTCGAGCAGCCCCTCGGCGAGCATCGCCAGCGCCCCGTGCCTGCTCTCCTCGCCCGGCTGGAACATGAACACGACGGTGCCCGCAAGCCGTTCCCGGCGACCGGCCAGCAGGGTGGCGGCGGAGGCGAGCATCGCGGTGTGCAGGTCGTGCCCGCAGGCGTGCATCGCGCCCTCGATCCGCGACGCGTGATCGACCCCGCTCTCCTCCTGCAGCGGCAGCGCGTCCATGTCGGCGCGCAGCAGCACCGGGGGGCCGGGGTGGTTCCCGGTCAGGGTGGCGACGACGGAGCTCGACGAGCGTCCCGTCGTGAGGGTCAGCGGCAGGTCGCGCAGCGCGGCGAGCACCGCGGCCTGGGTCGTCGGCAGCTCCAGACCGAGCTCCGGATGACGGTGCAGCGTGCGGCGCAGGGCGACGGTGTCGGGCTGCAGCGCGCGGGCCTCGGCGAGCAGCGCGCGCTCCGGAGCACGGTGCGCGGCGCGGCGCCCACCCCCGGCCGCGTGGCCCGAGCGGGTCTCCGAGGACGTGCTCACACCCCGATCCTGCACCCCCGACCCCTGACGGGCGACCGCCCGGCGCGCAGAAGGTGTCGATTCGGTGCGAGCAGGCTGAACTCCCTTTCCGACGCGGAAGGACGCCCCTACCGTGGTCCACATGGCTGGTCAGGGCGCGCAGGCCGCCCCGCGCGGTGGGCCCAAGGGTGGTGGGCCGGGCACCGTCGTGCCGCTCGACGGCTGGGCCGTCGCCGTGACGCGGGAGGAGGGGCGCTGGCGCGCGGTCTCGATGGACCGTACCGCGCTGGCCGACCTCGACTCGGCCATCACCGCGCTGCGGGCGCTGCGCTCCACGGGCGCGGTGCTCGGCCTGCTCGACGTGGACGACGAGTTCTTCGTGCTCGTGCGGCCCGTGCCCGGCGGTGTGGCGCTGCTCCTCTCCGACGCGGTCGCGGCACTGGACTACGACGTCGCGGCCGACGTCCTGGACCTGCTGCGCCTCGACGTCCCGGACGAGGACGAGGTCGACGACGACCCGTGGCCCGAGGGCGACCTCGCGATGCTGGCCGACCTCGGCGTCCCGGCCGACGAGCTCGCCGTGCTGGTCGACGAGATCGACCTGTACCCGGACGAGCAGCTCACCGCGATCGCCCGGCGCTGCGGGTTCGCCGACGAGCTGGCCAAGGTCGTGGAGACCGCGCCTGCGTCCTGAGGACCTGATCGGCCGGGCGCTCGAGGTCGCGGCCGGCTCGGATCCCGACGACGTGCCGGTGGGCGCGGTCGTCGTCGACTCCGCCGGTCGGGAGCTGGCCGTCGCCGCCAACCGGCGCGAGGCGGACGGCGACCCCACCGCGCACGCCGAGATCCTGGCGCTCCGTGCGGCCGCTGCGGTGCACGGCGACGGGTGGCGGCTGGGCGGCTGCACCCTGGCGGTGACACTCGAGCCGTGCACGATGTGCGCCGGCGCGGCGGTGCTCGCGCGGGTCGACCGGATCGTGTTCGGGGCGTGGGAGCCGCGGACCGGGGCGGTGGGTTCGCTGTGGGACGTGGTGCGCGACCGGCGCCTGACCCACCGCCCGGAGGTGGCCGGCGGGGTGCGCGACGCGGAGTGCTCGGAGCTGCTGCTGGCGTGGTTCCGCAGCGGTCGGGGGGGTCGCGAGGGCGAGGCCGGCGTCCCGTAGGGTTACCACCGGTAGCGTGTCCGAGCGGCCAAAGGAGCGCGCCTCGAAAGCGCGTGTGGGTTCTGCCCACCGTGGGTTCGAATCCCACCGCTACCGCCACGCCGGTCATCCCCTCGGGATGGCCGGCGTTCGTGCGTCCGGGCCCGGTTCCGGGTTCCGCGTCCCCCGGCCCCTCGTTTCGACCGAAGGGCACCGTCGCTCGAAAGAGCCGCCGAAGGGCGCCCCTCGCCGGAACGCGCTCGCCCCGCCCCGAACGAGCGAAGGGCACCTTCGCGCGAATAGATCGAGCGAAGGTGCCCTTCGGTCGGTACGAGAGCCGCGAACCCGCTACGAGTTCGTCGCCGTCCGGGCGAAGTTCGGCGGGATGAGCAGGTCCTCCGGCGCGAGCTCCTGGACCGACTTCTTGCCCAGCCCGAGCAGCCCGGAGTCGAGGCCGCCGCGCAGGATGTCCAGGACGTTCCCGACGCCGACCTCGCCCGCCGCCGCGAGGCCCCACAGGTAGGCCCGGCCGACCGCGACCGCGTTCGCCCCCAGCGCCAGCGCCTTGACCACGTCCGAGCCGCGCCGGATGCCGCCGTCCATGATCACCTCGACGTCGCGCCCGACCGCCTCGACGATGCCCGGCAGGACCCGGATCGGGGCGGGCGTCGAGTCGAGGTTGTTGCCGCCGTGGTTGGAGACCTGGATCGCGGTGGCCCCGGCGTCCACGGCGCGCTTGGCGTCGTCGGCGCGGGTGATGCCCTTGACGCAGAACGGCGAGTCCGTGCCCCACTGCTCACGCAGCCACGCGACGTCGGCCCAGGTGGGCGGCGGGGTGAACATCCACTGGCCGTAGGCGCCGAAGAAGGTCGGGGGGACGGACCCGTCGACCGGGATGTTCGGCACCGTCAGGTCGGGGATCTTGCCGCTGCGCAGGAACTCGATGCCCCACTTCGGCCGCGAGACGCCCTCGGGGATGTACTTGAGGATCGTCTTCCAGTCCATCTTCTCGGGGATGGACGGGCTGCCCCAGTCGCGCCCGTGCGAGAACGACCAGTCGAGCGTGACGATCAGACCCTTGGCCCCGGCGCGCTTGGCGCGCTCGGCGCGGGCGGCGAGGGTGTCCCGGTCGCCGACCCAGTACATCTGGAAGAACGTCTTGTCGTTGACCGCGCAGACGTCCTCGATCGACCGGCTCGCGAACGACGACAGGCCCATCGCGGTCCCGCGCGACGCCGCGGCGCGGGCCACGGCCACCTCGCCCTCGGGATTGACGGCCTGCACCCCGGTCGGCGAGATCATGATGGGCATGGAGATCTCCTGGCCCATGATCGTCGTCGCCAGGGAGCGCTCCGCCGGGAGATCCGCGACGTGCGGGGCGAAGCCCAGCTCACGGAAGGCGCCCGTGTTGTCGTCGAGGGTCACCCCGGCCTCGCTGCCGGCCACCAGCGCGCCGTACACCGACTTCGGCAGCCGCTTGCGCGCGCGGCGCTGCGCCTCCGCCACCGACTCGAACCACTGACCTGCCATGAGAGCGCTCCGCCCCTTTCCTCGTCCGGATCTCCGGGTCGACCGGATCGTCCTCTCCACGCGCGGGAACGCGCTCGGTGACCCGTCCCGACGGAGCCTAGATGGCGGCGGTCACCGGGGGACCCGCGTGAGCGGGCGGCCCGGTCCCCTCCGGGCGGAGGGGGCCCGCACCTTCGCCCGATCGACCGAACCGCGGTGGGGCCGGACGCCGAACCCCTGCACGTCTCCGGCGTGACCTACCGCGGCCGGGGAGAGGAGACCGCAGACCATGCACCCGTCCAGCCCCCCGGGGCCCCCGCTCACGGGGCCCGCCCCCGCCGTCCCGGTCGGAGCCGACCGGTCGGCTCCGGCGGGCTCGCCCGCGGGTCCGGACGCCGACGTCACCGACGCCGAACTGGTCTCGCGGCTCGTCGAGCGCGACACCTCCGCCCTCGACGTCCTCTACACCCGCCACGGCCGCGCCGCCTACTCGCTCGCCCGCCGCATCTGCGCGGACGAGAGCCTGGCGGAGGACGTCGTGCAGGAGGTCTTCCTCGTCCTGTGGCGCGACCCGGCCCGCTTCGACCGCACCCGCGGCACCGTCGTGAGCTGGCTGCTGACCCTGGTGCACCACAAGGCGGTCGACGCCGTCCGGCGCGAGGCCACCCGCCGTCGCCACCACGTCCCGACCGAGGAGCCCGACGACGGCGGTACCGCCACCGGGCCGTCGGCGGACCGCGCGGCCCTCGGGTCGGTCATCGCCGAGCACGTCCGGGCCGCCCTGCGCCACCTGCCGAACGAGCAGCGCCAGGCGCTCGGGCTCGCCTACTACGGCGGCTACACCCAGCGTGAGGTCGCCTCGATGACGGGCGTCCCCATCGGGACGGTGAAGTCGCGGATGTTCACCGGTGTCGCGAAGCTGCGGGTGCTGCTGGCCCCCGTCCTCGGCACCTCCGGCCTCGACCTGCTCGGGGACACCTGGTGAGCGCCGGCCACGAGAACGGACAGGACCCGGAGCTCGCCGAGGGCGTCGTCGGGCGTGCCCTGCACGCGCTCGAGCCCGACGAGGAGGACCGCGTCGCCGAGCACCTGCGCGAGTGCGCGGCCTGCCGGGCGCTGCTCTCCGAGACCCACGAGACGATGGCCGCCCTGGCGCACGCGGTCCCCGTCGTCGAGCCGTCGGCGGCGCTGCGGGAGCGCATCCTCGCGGCGGCCGCGGCCGAGCCGGACCCGCCCCGTCCGGCCCCCGCGCGCGAGCGGACCACGCGGGAACTGCCGGCGGTGACCCCGTCCGGCGCCGAACCGACCCCGGGCACGACGACGGGCCCGCTGCCCGTCCCGCTCCCGCGTCGGCGGGTCGCGGCGATCCTGGCGCTCGCCGCGGTCATCGCGGGCATCGTGGTCTTCGCCGCGCGGGGCGCGGCGGGCCCGGACCCGACCGACCCGCGCACGGCCGTGGCGCAGCGTGCCCAGCAGGTGGTCGCGAGCGCCCAGGCCCGCGACCCCGCGGTGCGCTCCGCGTCCCTGATCCAGCGGGGCAACGGCAACGTCGCCGCGGTGGTGCTCGACGACGGCTCGGGCCCGCGCGTCGTCCCGCTGGACCTCCCGGCGATCGGCAGCGGGCGCACGTTCGTGCTCTGGCGGGTCGCCGGGGTCAGCGCGACCCCGGTCGGGACGGTCGATCCCACCGGCGGGTCGTTCACCCCGACGGCGGGCTCGACGCCGGGCGCGACCGGCGCGCCGGGGTCCGACGGCAACCCCCTGACGCTGCAGCAACGCGCCTACGCGCTGTCGGCCGAACCGGTCGGGCCGGTGCCCACGCGACCGACCGCGATCGTCGCGAGCGGCCCGCTGGTCTGATCGGGCGAGAGCCCGGGGCGGTCCGGGGGCGACTGGCGGCCATCGGTCGTCCGGCGGCGTCCTATCGGCTGTGGGCAGGCACCCGACGCGGCAGGATGGCGGGTCAGCCGCTCGTCGCGTCGTGGCGGTGTCCGGCCGCAGCACCGCCGTGGCGCGGCGCGGAACTCACGGACGCCGTCGGGGGGTCTGGCTACCGTGTCGCTCGTCGGGTGGGACGCGGCGCTCCGACCGCCGCGGAGCACCCGCCGCGCCGGAACGGGCCGGTGCGGGCCGACGAGCAGGGGAGGCGCCGCGATGGGGACCTCACCGCTGCGCGGCCCGTCCGCGGCCCCCGGGGCGCGGGAGACCGTCGCCCGCGTGCCCGGCCCCCGCGGCCGGGCCCGTCCGATGCTCGCCTCGCCCGGGGAGCTGCCCCGCGGGGCGGGCTGGGCGTTCGAGTTCGTCTGGTCCGGGCTGCGCTGCCTCGGGCACGCCGGCGGCGGTGAGCTGCGCCTGCTCGACGCCGACGGGCACGACGTCACGGCCGGTTTCCCGGAGCTCGGCGCGCCCGCCGCCCCGGGGCTGGTCCTCGACGGCGTGGTGGTCGCGCTCGACGCGGTCGGGCGCCCCAGCCCATCGCGGCTGCGACGCCGGAGCAAGGTGCGCGCGCCGTCCCGGGGGCTGGTCGAGACCACGCCGGTGTCGTTCTACGTGTTCGACGTGCTGGAGGTCGGCGGGCGCTCCACCGCCCGCATGAGCTACCGGGAGCGCCGCGAGCTGCTCGCGGAGATCGATCTCGCGGGCGGCCGGGTGGTCGTCCCGCCGTCGTTCACCGGCGTGGACGCCGAGCAGGTCGTGCGCACCGCGCGCCACTACGGGCTCGAGGGGGTCGTGGCGAAGCGCGTGGAGTCGACCTACCAGGGCGGGCGGCGCTCGAGGAGCTGGATCTCCTCGGTGGTCACCCGCCCGCAGGACGTCGTCGTCGGCGGCTGGCTGCCCCCGCGCGGCGGCGGGGCCGGGATCGGCTCGCTGCTGCTCGGCGTCCCCAGCGAGGGCACGCTGCGCTACGTCGGCCGCGTCAGCACCGGGGTCACCGCGGGCGCCCGCCGGGAGATGTTCGAGGCGGCGCAGGGGCTCACGTGCCCGGTCAGCCCCTTCGACGACCCGCTGCCCGCCGACGTCGACGCCGCGGCGCACTGGCTGACCCCGCGCCTCGTCGGGCACGTCGAGCACCGGCGGTGGACCCCGACCGGCCTGCTCGGCCGTCCCGTGTGGCGGGGGCTGCGGGCCGGGACGCACCCCGCGACGGTGCAGGCGCCGGTCCTGGCCGCACCGGTCGTCGCGACGGATCTCGCGCTCGACGATCTCGCGACCGTCGACGGCCCGCGCCTGCGCCGGCCGGGGCACTCCCGCGGCATGACGGGGTCGGGGGGCGCGTCGGACGTCGGGGGCACGACGCCGGCCCGGACGCCGCCGACGCTGGAGGTGGCGCTGCCCGACGCCGAGGTCGAGGCCGCGCTGCGCTCCCGGTTCTCCGCGCACTTCGTGCACAACGCCCTGACCGCGATCGCGGCCTACGTGCGGCTCGACCCGTCCCGGGCCCGGGAGCTGCTCACCGAGTTCGCCGATTTCACGCGCTACTCGTTCCGCGACGGCGAGGCCGGCACCACCGTGGCGGAGGAGCTCCGCAACGCGCGGCGCTACCTGACGCTCGAGCAGGCCCGGTTCGGCCCGCGGCTGGGCGTCGAGGTGACGATCGCCCCCGACGTCGAGAAGGTCGTGCTGCCGCCGTTCGTGGTGGCGCCCCTGGTGGAGAACGCGGTGCGGCACGGCATCGAGCCGAAGCCGGAGGGCGGCACGGTGCACGTGACCGCGTCGGGTGCCGGGGCGGACTGCCTGGTGACGGTGTCCGACGACGGCGCGGGCATGGGTCCGGAGGCCTTTCGCGCGGCCTCGCAGGTCGACGCCCGTCACGGCGGCATCGCCGAGGTCAGCCGCCGGCTGCAGGCCGCCTTCGGCAGCAGCTGCGACCTGCACGTCGACTCCCGGCCGGGCAGCGGGACCACCGTACGGCTGCGGGTCCCGGCGCGTGATCGCGAGCAGGTACCCACGGAGCAGTTGCTGGTCGGCTGACCCGGAGCGCCCCCGGCCCCGTGGGTGGAGCCGGGGGACGCCGCCGAGGGGTCAGTCGTCGGAGTTGGTGTCCGACTGGGCGCAGCTCGCGTGGTCCGAGTTCCCGCCGAGGATCCCGGAGAGGATCGGTACCTGGGTCCCGCAGGCCTGCACGGGGAGAACGGTCGAGTGGTTGAGGACGCCGACGTCGCCGTCGTCGTCGTTCCAGTCGTGGTGCTTCGTGCTGGTGTGGGCCGACGCCATCGGCGCGACGGCCGTCAGAGCGGCCGCGGAGAGCGCGAGGGCTGCGACGGGCGTGGCGGCGCGACGGCCGAGCCGGCGCGGGGCGCGGTGCTTGGACACGGAGTTCCTCCCAGGTGATCGGACCGATCGGTTCGACCGTTCGTCGCAGGTAACGTACGGCGAACGGCTGCGCGGAGCCTGCGCTGCGGGTGACGGGTGGGGCCACTGGGACGGCGGATGACGCCCGGAAAGCGTGGTACGGCTCGCGTGTCGCCCCGTGGGCGAGTACAACCCGCTGAGCGGTCATCCTGATACGACGAATGGTCTAATGTGTTGATGCTGTCGCGGGCCGGTCTCGGAGGGGTGACGATGGCCCGGTGCGCGTGCTCGCCGTCGACTGGTCCGGGGACGCCCGTGGGGCGCGGCACCGGATCCGGGTGGCCGAGGCGCGCCCGGGCGAGCTGCTCGAGGTGCGCCTCGGCCTCGACCGGGAGGGGGTCGGCGACCTGCTGCTCGGCCTGCGCGCGGGAACCGAGCCCGCCGTCGTCGGGATGGACTTCTCGTTCGGTCTCGCGTCGTGGTTCGCCCGCGAGCACGGCTGCGCGACCCTGCCGCAGATGTGGGACCTGGCCGCCCGCGACGGCGAGCGCTGGCTGCGCGCGTGCCCGCCGCCGTTCTGGGGGCGGGCGGGGACCCGGAAGCCGACGGGGGACCCGGCGCGCCCGCTGTACCGGTCGACCGAACAGGACGTGCGGGCGCGCGGACTGAACCCGCTCTCGACGTTCCAGATCGGCGGGGCCGGGGCGGTCGGCACCGGCTCGGTGCGGGGGATGGCGCTGCTCGCGGCGTGGCGGGCCGCGGGCGTCGGGGTGTGGCCGCTGGACCCGGCGCCAGGGAGCTCCGGAGTGCTGCTCGTCGAGGTCTACCCGCGCGCGATGACCGGGCCGGTGGTGAAGTCGTCGCCGGACGCGCGCCGGGCCCACGTCGTCGCCGACCCCCGCATCCCGACCGCGCTGCGCGACGCCGCGGCCGCCACCGAGGACGCCTTCGACGCCGCGCTCGCCGCCCTGGGGATGGCCGAGCACGTCGACGAGCTGGCGGGGCTGGGACCGCTGCGCGATCCCACGTACCTGCTGGAGGGCGCGATATGGGCTCCGCCCATGTGAACGATTGTGGTCGTTCCGGCGACCACATCCATTCACATGGCGCGAGCCTCGGAGAACGTCAGGCCGAGCTGGTCACCGGCCTCGGCGAGCACGCCCTGGACCGCGAGGGTGTCGTCGAGCGGCATGACGGCGGACTCGGTGCGCCCGGCCCGCAGGCAGGCGTTCACCTCGTCGATCTCGTGCGAGTAGCCCGCGCCGTGCGGCGGCAGCTCGATGGTCTCGGCCTCGGACCCCGCGCGGTGCACCACGATCGTCGTCGGGTGGTGGAAGCGGGGCAGCACGTCGATCCACCCGGTCGACCCGAAGATGCGCGCCTGACCCGGCGACGGGCTGTGGAACGAGGTCTGCGCGGTCGCGAACCGGCCGTCCTCCCAGGCCAGCAGCAGCGCGTTCTCGGCGTCGACGCCCGTCGTCTCGCGGGAGGCCACCGCGTTCACCGACGACGGTGTCCCGCCGAGCACCATCTGGGCGAACGAGACCGGGTAGACGGTCAGGTCGAGCAGCGCGCCGCCGCCGAGCTCGGGGGCGAAGAGCCGGTCGGTGGGGTCGACGTCGCGGACGGTGCCCAGGTCGGCCTGCACCGACCGGACCTCGCCGATCTCCCCGGCCTCGTAGATCTCACGCGCGCGCACGATGGCGGGCTGGAAGCGCGTCCACATCGCCTCCATCGCGAACACCCCGTGGCGTCGCGCGGTGTCGACCACCCGCCACGCGCCGGCCAGCGTCGCGGTGAACGTCTTCTCGACGAGCACCGCCTTGCCGGCCTCGAGTGCGGCGACGGCGAGGTCGGCGTGCTGCGGGTGAGGGGTCGCGATGTAGACGACGTCGACGCCGTCGTCGTCGAGCAGGTCCCGGTAGGAGCCGTGCGCACGGGTCGCGTCGGTGCCGTGCTCGCGGGCGAACGCCTCGGCCCGGTCCGCCGACCGCGACCCGACGGCGGCCAGCTCCGCGCCGTCGGTGCGGGTGAGGTCGCCGGCGACGTTCGCGGCGATGCGGCCCGGCCCGGCGATACCCCAGCGGATCGTCTGCACGGCGCTCACCCTGTCACGGGGCCGACCACCGGCCTCACAGGGAGCCGCCGAGCAGGTCGACGTTCTTCGCGGTTCCCGAGACGACGAGCTTGCCGTCCTGCGCGCGCAGGTCGGTGGCGCTGATGGAGAAGGGCAGCGCGCCCGGGTCGACCTTCGCCGAGAAGCCCGAGAGCCGGCCGCGCAGTGCGTTCGACACGGCGCTGGGGACGGCGGCGTCGCCCGAGTCGACCGCGATGTCCCGGGCGGAGAGCACGATCTGACCGCCGGAGAGCTTGAACGTCGCGATGACCGAGACGTGCACCTGCTGGCCGAGCACCGTCGTCGTCGAGGTGAGCTGCACCGCCTGGCTCGGGTCGACCCCGGAGAGCGCCTTCTGGGCGGTCGACCCGGTCGCCCGTCGTGCGTCCAGCGTCTCCTGGGTCACCGGCGCGACCGTCACGTCCTGGACGCCCAGCACCCGCGCGAGGTCGGTGGGGTCGACCTGCGCGCTGGCCGTGACCGTCTTCGCGGGGATCGAGGACACCGTGCCGTCGATCAGCGACTGCGGCGGCAGGCTGACGTCGCCCAGGTCGGCGACCAGCGTGATGTCCTGCAGCTGCCGGTACTGGATGTGCTGCGCGGTCAGCGTCACCGCGCCGTAGTCGCCGGCGGCCGCCTGCGTGACGAACGGGAAGCCGTGGATGGCGACGTCGGGCTTCTCCTGCAGCTTCAGCTGCGACTGCAACTGTGTCGCCACCCGGTCCTCGGCGATCCACCGCGCGCCGAAATCGGCGCCCACGAGCAGCACGACGAGCACCAGCAGGGTGACCAGGAAACCGCGCATCGGAGGCCATCCTGCGCCACGGCGCCGGGCGCGCCGCCGTCGCCCCGCCCGGTCAGCGGGCGAAGTGCCTGCTGATCACGAGGCGCTGGATCTGGTTGGTGCCCTCGAAGATCTGCATGATCTTGGCCTCGCGCATGTAGCGCTCGACCGGGAAGTCCCGCGTGTAGCCGTAGCCGCCGAAGACCTGCACCGCGTCCGTCGTGACCTTCATGGCGGCGTCGGTGGCGACGAGCTTCGCGACGCTGGCCTGGCGGCCGTAGTCCACGCCCGCGTCCCGACGGCGGGCGGCGTCGAGGTAGGTGGCGCGGGCCGAGTCGACGGCCGCGGCCATGTCGGCGAGCACGAAGCCCAGGCCCTGGTGGTCGACGATCTTCTTGCCGAACGTCTGGCGCTCGTTCGCGTAGTCGACGGCCGCGTCGAGCGCGGCCTGGGCGAGCCCCGTCGCGCACGCCGCGATGCCGAGTCGGCCGCTGTCGAGCGCGGCGAACGCGATCGGCAGGCCCTGGCCCTCGTCGCCGAGGAGCCGGTCGGCCTCGATGACCGCGCCGTCCCAGGTGGCGGAGGTGGTCGGGATGCCGTGCAGGCCCATCTTCTCCTCGGGCTTGCCGAAGGTCAGGCCCTCGGCCTGCCCGGGCGCGAGGAAGCACGAGACGCCGCGGCTGCCCTCACCGGTGCGCGCGAACAGCGCGTAGAAGTCGGCCTTCCCGCCGTGGGTGATCCAGGCCTTCTCGCCGGTGATCCGGTAGTTCCCGGCGTCGTCGCGCTCGGCCCGGCAGCGCAGCGCCGCGGCGTCCGACCCGGCCTGCGGCTCCGACAGGCTGTACCCGCCGATCAGCTCGCCGGCGAGCATCGTCGGCAGCCACTGCTCCTGCTGCGCCTCGGTGCCGAACGTCGCCACCGGGAAGCACGACAGACCGTGCACCGAGACCGCGACGGCGACGGCCGCCCAGCGCGCCGCGAGCTCCTCGAGCACCTGCAGGTAGACCTCGTAGGGCTGGCCGCCGCCCCCGAGCGCCTCCGGGTAGGGAAGCCCGAGCAACCCGGTCTCGCCCAGCGTCGAGAACAGGCCCTCGGGGTAGGTCTCGGAGCGCTCGTGGTCGTCCACGCGCGTCGCCAGCTCCTTGTCGGCGACCTCGCGCGTCAGCTCGATCAGCGCGCGGGCCTCGTCGGTGGGCAGGAGGCGGTCGACGGCCATGGGACTCCCTATCGGTACTGAGATCGGAACGTCAGTACCGATGAGAGTAGCCGTGGCCGGTTATGATCGCCAGGTGGCGACGACGGGCACGCGTTCTGGTCCGGTTCGCCGTGGGGCGGCCCGGCGGGACGAGCTGTTCGACGCGCTGGTCGAGCTGCTGCTCGCCGAGGGGTTCAGCGCGTTCACCCTCGACGACGTCGCCGCCCGCCTGCGCTGCTCCAAGCGCACCCTCTACGGGCTCGCCGGATCGAAGGAGCAGTTGGTGACGGCGGCCGTGGTCCGGTTCTTCCGCTCGGCCACGGGGCGGGTCGAGGCCACCGTCGCCACCCGCACCGACCCGGCCGACCGGCTCGCCGCCTACCTGCGTGCGGTGTCGGCGGAGCTCGCGCCCGCCTCCGCGCGGTTCTTCGAGGACCTGGCGTCGTTCCCGCCGGCGGCCGAGATCTACGAGCGCAACACCCGCGCGGCGGCGCGGCGGGTGCGGGAGATCATCGCCGAGGGCGTCGAGTCCGGGGCGTTCCGCGACGTGCACGTCGGGTTCGCCGCGGAGGTGATCGCCTCGACGATGGAGGCCATCCAGCAGCGCCGGATCGCGGCGACGACGGGTCTCGCCGACGCCGAGGCCTACGAGCAGCTGGCGGCGTTGCTGGTGCGGGGTCTGCGTTCCGAGTGAGTCCTTGCTGTGTCGGCGTGGCTCTCGCCTCGAGGAGGGGCACCCTGCGGCCGGAACGCCTCGGGTGGCGCGACGGGAGCGAAGGACTCTCCCGACGCTACGCAGTTGATCTTGACGAGCGCGGCCCGAACCGGCGCCGCGCTCGCCACCATCAACTGACTAGCGCCACCGACGTCGATCGCCACCGCGAGGCCGTATCCCGGCGAGATCGACCGCCGGCGCGAGACCCGCCCGACACCCGCGCCGATCAGCTCTTGTGGGCGGTGAACCGCAGGCGCCCGTCGGAGCGGATCGCGACGTCGGGATCCTCGTCGAACCCGGCCGTCGTCAGCCGCCCCGGCAACGTCCCCGGGTCCACGACGACCATCGTGTCGCCGATGTGGAGCACGCGGAAGCGCAGGCTGAGCTGGGAGTCCACCCCGCGGAACACCCCGCCCGGTCGCAGCACCCGGCACGCCTCCGCGAAGAGCGAGTCCTGGAGGGCCCGCGACGGCACGTGGTGCAGCATCGTGAAGCAGACGACGGCGGAGAAGCGGCCGTCCTCGAAGGGCAGCGCGGTGCCGTCGCCGTGCACGATCGTCGCCCGCCCGCGGTACTCGGCCTCCAGTCGCGCCGCCGAGGTCTCGTCCACCTCGACGGCCGTCAGTCGCGGCACCTGCCCGACCAGCACCGCCGTCGTCGCGCCGAAGCCCGGACCGATCTCCAGGACGTCGTCGCCGAGGTCGACGTCGGCGAGGTCGCGGGGCATCCACCCGGCCACTTTCTCGGCCCAGCCGGCGGAGCTGCAGAGGCGGCGGTGCATCAGGTTCATGGCCACGGTCGACGACGATCCCCGCCCCGGATCGTCGTCGCGACCCCTGTGAACGACAGAACGCCGGGCCCTCCGCGATGGAGGACCCGGCGTTCGTCGGAGCTGGCGGAGGATACGGGATTCGAACCCGTGAGGGTGTTACCCCAACACGATTTCCAATCGTGCGCCTTAGGCCGCTCGGCCAATCCTCCGCCGAGAAGCGTACAGGGCATGCCTCCGGCGTCCGCGAGGCGGAGGGAGCATCCACCCCACCCCCTCGGGACACGAGCCGAGGACCGGTACAGTTCTCTGCGGACCCCGCGCGGCGTCCATCCTGTGAACTCCCCCAGGGCCGGAAGGCAGCAAGGGTCAGCGGGCTCTGGCGGGTGCGCGGGGTCCCCTTTCGTCTCAGGCGCCGGTTCGTCGAAGGCGCCCCATCGCTGTCGGACGGTCCGCGTAGCCTCGCGGCCGTGGCGGGGACATCGAGCGCAGCGGAGCCGGACCGATGAGTCTCGCGCTGTACCGCAGGTACCGGCCCGGCACGTTCGCCGAGGTCGTGGGGCAGGAGCACGTCACCGATCCGCTGCGCACCGCGCTGTCGGCCGGCCGGATCAACCACGCCTATCTGTTCTCCGGTCCGCGTGGCTGCGGGAAGACCTCCAGCGCCCGGATCATGGCCCGCTCGCTGAACTGCGAGCAGGGGCCGACGCCTGATCCGTGCGGGGTCTGCGAGTCGTGCGTGGCGCTGGCCCCGAACGGCCCCGGGTCGCTCGACGTCACCGAGATGGACGCCGCCAGCCACAACGGCGTGGACGACGCGCGCGAGCTGCGGGACCGGGCGCACTTCGCGCCGGTCAACTCGCGGTACCGCGTCTTCATCATCGACGAGGCGCACATGGTGACCACGGCGGCGTTCAACGCGCTGCTCAAGGTCGTCGAGGAACCGCCCGAGCACCTGATCTTCGTCTTCGCGACGACGGAGCCGGACAAGGTCCTGCCGACCATCCGGTCGCGGACGCACCACTACCCCTTCCGCCTGTTGCCGCCGAGCACGCTGCGCGGCCTGCTCGAGCGGATCTGCGGCGAGGAGGCCGTGACCGTCGAGCCGGCGGTGTACCCGCTGGTGGTGCGGGCGGGCGGCGGCTCGGCGCGCGACTCGCTGTCGGTGCTGGACCAGCTGCTCGCCGGTGCCGACGACGCCGGGGTCACCTACGCCCGGGCGGTCGGCCTGCTGGGCGTCACCGACGTCGCGATCCTCGACGACGTCGTCGACGCCCTCGGTGCCCAGGACGGCGCCGCGGTGTTCGGCGCCGTGGACCGGCTGGTGGAGGCGGGGCACGACCCGCGCCGTTTCGCGGCCGATCTCCTGCAGCGCCTCCGGGACCTGATCCTCGTGCACGCCGTACCCGACGCGGGGGAGAAGGGCCTGGTCGACGTCCCCGCCGACGAGCTCGAGCGGATGGTCGACCAGGCGCAGCGCCTCGGTCCGGCGTCCCTGGCGAGGCACGCCGAGCTGGTGCACACCGCGCTGACCGAGATGCGCGGCGCCACCGCGCCCCGCCTGCTCCTGGAACTGGTCTGCGCCCGGATGCTGCTGCCCGCGGCGTCGTCCTCGGACGCGGCGCTGGTGCAGCGGCTCGAGGGCGTCGAGCGGCGTCTCCAGGCGGGTGCGACGGCGGGTGCGGGCGGCCCGCTGGCACCCGGCGCCGGTCCGGCGGTGTCGGAGGAGGCCGCGGAGCCCCGCTTCCAGCGTCCGTCCCGTCGTCGCGACGAGGAGGTGCCCGCCCCGGCGTCGGCTGCGGCGTCGGAGGCCGCCCCCGCCGCTCAGGCCGCCGACCCGCAGGACGCCACGGTCGAACCGCCCACCGAGCGGCCGGGCGCGACGGTGGAGGCGCCCCGGGAGCAGGACCGGCCGGCCCAGGAGCAGTCCGCCGGGCCGGCCGAGGAGCCCCGGCGACGCCCGGCCGAGCCGCCGCCGGCCGCCACGTCGGCGGAACCCACCCCCGAGCAGGCGCCGCCCGCCGCCGCGCCCGGGGCGATGGACGCCGCGGGCCTGCGGCGGATCTGGTCCGAGGTGATGTCGGCGGTCCGGGAGTCGAGCAAGCCGACGCACGCGCTGCTGCAGAACGCCACCGTCGCCGCCGTCGAGGGCACCACCGTGACCCTGGCGATGCCGACCCCGCCGCTCGCGAAACAGCTCTCCCAGCCGAACCGGGCCGCCCACGTCACGGCGGCGCTCGGTCGCGTGCTCTCCGGGGAGTGGGCGATCCGGGCGGTGGACGCGGACGGGCGCGGCCCGGGAGGGGCAGGCCCCGGCGGCCCGGACGCACGCGGTCGTGGCGGCCAGGCCCCGGCCGCGCCGCAGCGCCCCCAGGCCCAGACGCGCGGGGCCTCACCGCCCGACGGCGGGTCGCGCGGCGGCCGGGAGTCGTCCTCCGGGCCGTCCGAGCGCCCCGCCGACCCCGAGGCGGGCGCCTCCGCCGGACGACCGCAGTTCCAACGCCCGAGCGCCCGCAACGGCGGCAGCGCCTCCGGGGCGGCCGCCACCCAGTCCGGTGAGCAGCAGCCCGCCCGGCCGCCCGAACCCCCGGCCGGCCGCGACGGTCCCCGCCCCGCGGCCGCCTCTCCCGACATCCCGCCCCCTCCGGAGCCTCCCGACGACGAGGACGTGACCGAGGAGGACATGTACGCCGAGGCCCACGCCGACCCGGGCTCGAGCGAACCCGCGAACCGTCGCGACCCGGACGACATCGTCATGGAACTGCTCACCGAGCAGTTGGGGGCGCGGCGGGTCGACGGCCGCTAGCGACGGACGCCCCGCCCTTCTTGATCAGGGGCACATAGCGCAGGTCAGCGGGCGCGTCGGCCTGCGTGGTGTGCCTCTCGCGGCGGGCCCCGGGCCGATCACCCGGAAGCCGCGCTACCCCAGGACCCGGCCGAGGAAGTCGATCGCGCGCGGGTAGGCATCGAGCCGGTTGACCCGCTTCGCCAGGCCGTGGCCCTCGTCGTCGTAGACCACCAGCTCGACCTCCACCCCGCCCGCACGCACGGCGTCCGCGACCTGCACTGCCTCGGAGAGCGGCACCCGCGGGTCGTTCGCGCCGTGGATGACGAACAGCGGCGCGCGGACGTCGGAGATCCGGTTCAGCGGCGAGGCCCGCTCCAGGAACTCGCGGTTGCGCTCGAGCGAGCCGTACTCCCGCTCCCGGTGGGCGCGCCGGTACGGCGAGGTGTTCTCCAGGAACGTCACCAGCGACGAGATGCCGACGATGTCCACGCCGGCGGCCCAGCGCTCGGGCTGGAACGCGACCCCGGCCAGCACCATGTAGCCGCCGTACGACCCGCCCCAGAGCGCCGAGCGCGCCGGGTCCAGGCCGAGCTGCGGCAGGTAGTCGTGGATCGCGGCGAGGTCCGCGACCGAGTCCAGCCGGAGCTCGACGTCGTCGAGCGAGTACCAGCGCTTGCCGTAGCCGACGGACCCGCGCACGTTCGGCACCAGCACGGTGTGCCCCTGCGCGGTCAGCGCCTGCACGATCGGGGAGAACGAGCGCACCGACTGCCCCTCGGGTCCGCCGTGCACGATCAGCACGCTGGACCCCGAGGGCTGCTCAGGGGCGTAGACGAAGCACGGCACCGTCTCGCCGTCCGGGGTCGGGACGCCGACGCTGGTCGGGGTGACCAGCTCGAGGCCCTCGAGGTCGTCGACCGACGACGCCGCGGTGCCGGTGCGCCCGCTGGCGGCGTCGACGAGCACGACGTCGGCGGGGATCGTCGGGGACGTCCAGGTCAGCGCGAGGCCCTGCGAGTCGGCCGACCAGCGCGGCACGGTGAGGAAGTCGCCGACCCCGACGCCGGGGGTGACGACGTCGACGCGGTGTGCGCCGGTGGTCACGTCGTGGATCGCGAGCCGGGACGCGCCGTCGTCGTCGGTGACGACGAGCAGGCTCGCGCCGTCGGGGGAGAGGCGCCCGGAGACGTCGTGGGCGTCGTCGGTGACGAGGTAGGTCACCGTGCCGGTGGCCGGGTCGAGGCGGGCGATCCCGGTGCGGTCGCGCCCGGAGTTCGTGGTGACGATCGCGGCGGAGGAGTCCGGGAGCCACTGGAGACCACCGAAGAGCGCGGGCTCGTCGGCGGCGGTGATCTCGCGGGTCTCGGCGCCGGCGAGCAGGAGCACCTGCGAGCTCATGGCGGGCGTTCCGGGGCGGGTCATGAGCGCGCCGGATCCGTCGGGCGCGACCGCCGCGCCGCCGACCATGCCGCCGCCGTCGTAGAGGACGGTCTCGGTGGTGGCCTCGACGTCGCGCAGCACCAGGTCGAAGTCGACGCCGTTGCGGCGGTTGGTCGCGTAGACGACCCGCCCGCCGTCGAGGACCTCGGCGAGCGAGTGGATGTGGGCCGGGTCGCGCACGAGCGGCTCGAGTCCGTCCTCGCCGACCGGGTCGGTCACCTCGTCGGGGCGCAGCAGCGAGAGCTGGGCGCGCTCGTCGCCCGCGGAGTCGTGCGAGACGACGACGGTGCGCGGGGAGATCCCCTTGAGGTACCGGCCGGAGCACGCGCCCGGGAGCGCGGTGAGGGTGCGCCGCCCGCCGTCCGGGGTGAGCTCGACGAGCTGCACCGAGCCGGAGGTGTCGTCGCCGGCGAGGACGCGGCCGTCCGCGTCGACGTCGAACGCTCGCCAGGTGCGGGCGGAGAGCAGGCGGTGGACGAGGTCGGCGGTGTCGCTCACGGGCGCCACTCTGCCCGACGTCCCCACCGGTCAGCCGTGCGCCGTTGCTGACATCCGGCGTCAGCGATGCGGCATCGCGGGCACGTGGCGGGGACCGCCTACCCTGGGGGCGTGCAGCCAGGACAGCAGGACATGCCCGACATGGGTGCCCTTCTGCAGCAGGCCCAGGCCATGCAGGAACAGCTCATGAACGCCCAGGCCGAGCTCGCGGAGACCGAGGTGACCGGCCAGGCCGGCAACGGCCTGGTCACGGTCACCCAGACCGCCGCCGGCGAGGTCCGCGGGATCTCGATCGACCCGAAGGTCGTGGACCCCAGCGACGTCGAGACGCTCCAGGACCTGATCCTCGGCGCCCTCTCGTCGGCCGCCGACAACGCCGCGCAGCTGCAGGCCGAGAAGATGGGCCCGCTCGCCGGCGGGCTGGACATGGGAGGCGCGCCGGGCGGCCCGCAGCTGGGGGCGTAAGGACCAGTGTTCGAGGGCCCGGTCCAGGACCTGATCGACGAGCTCGGCCGGCTCCCCGGGATCGGCCCGAAGAGCGCCCAGCGCCTGGCGTTCCACATCCTCGCGGCCGAGGACGCCGACATCACCCGGCTGCAGGACGCGCTGGCCAAGGTCAAGGCCGGGGTCGTGTTCTGCGAGGTGTGCGGCAACGTCAGCGAGAAGCCGCGCTGCCGGATCTGCGCCGACACCCGGCGTGACGCGACGCTGGTGTGCGTCGTCGAGGAGCCCAAGGACGTCATGGCCGTCGAGCGCACCCGGGAGTTCCGGGGGCGCTATCACGTGCTGGGCGGGGCCCTCGACCCGATGGGCGGCGTCGGTCCCGACCAGCTCCGCGTGCGGGAGCTGCTCCGCCGCATCGGGGGCCAGGAGACCGAGGGCGGCGAGCAGGAGCCCGAGATCACCGAGGTCATCCTGGCGATGGACCCGAACACCGAGGGTGAGGCGACCGCTACCTACCTGGTGCGCCTGCTCCGGGACTTCCCCGGCCTCTCGGTGACGAAGCTGGCGTCCGGCCTGCCGATGGGCGGCGACCTGGAGTTCGCCGACGAGCTGACGCTGGGTCGGGCGCTGGCCGGGAGGCGCGGAGCGATGTGAGTGGATTTGGTCGTCTGAACGACCAAATCCACTCACATGCGCGCTAGCGCATTGCTCGGTTGACCGCCGACACCACGGCCTTGAGCGAGGCGGTGAGGATCGAGCCGTCGATGCCGATGCCCCACACCTCGGCGTCCCCGACGGCGGCCTCGACGTAGGCCGCGGCCCGCGCGTCGTCTCCGGCGGACATGGCGTGCTCGGCGTAGTCGAGGACGCGGACGTCGTAGCCGACCGAGGCGAGGGCGTCGACGAACGCGGCAATCGGGCCGTTCCCGACGCCGGTGACCTCGTGCAGGTCCCCCTCGACCTTCAGCGTGGCCTCGAGCTCTGCCTTGCCGTCGTCGTGGGTCGACACCCGCGAGCGCACCAGCTCGAGCGGGACCCGGCGGTTCAGGTACTCCTCGGCGAAGATGTCGTACATCTCCTTGGCCGAGACCTCGCCGCCCTCGGCGTCGGTCTGCTCCTGGACCCGGCGGGAGAACTCGATCTGCAGCCGGCGCGGCAGCTCCAGCTGGTGCTCGGTCTTCATCAGGTAGGCGACGCCGCCCTTGCCCGACTGCGAGTTGACCCGGATGACGGCCTCGTAGGTGCGGCCGACGTCCTTCGGGTCGATCGGCAGGTACGGGACCTCCCACGGGTGGTCGTCGACCGGGTGCCCGGCCGCCGACGCCTCGGACCGCATCGCCTCGAGGCCCTTGTTGATCGCGTCCTGGTGGGAGCCGGAGAACGCGGTGAACACCAGGTCGCCGCCCCACGGGTGGCGCTCGCCGACGGGCAGCTGGTTGCAGAACTCGACGGTGCGGCGCACCTCGTCGATGTCCGAGAAGTCGATCTGCGGGTCGACGCCCTGGCTGAACAGGTTCATGCCCAGGGTCACCAGGCAGACGTTGCCGGTGCGCTCGCCGTTGCCGAACAGGCAGCCTTCGACGCGGTCCGCGCCGGCCTGGACGCCGAGCTCGGCGGCGGCGACACCCGTGCCGCGGTCGTTGTGCGGGTGCAGCGACAGGATGATCGAGTCGCGGCGCGCGAGGTTGCGGTGCATCCACTCGATGGAGTCCGCGTAGACGTTCGGGGTCGCCATCTCCACCGTCGCCGGCAGGTTGACGATCATCGGCTTCTCGGGGGTGGGCTCCCAGACGTCGCCGACGGCGTCGACGATCTCCTTGGCGTAGGAGAGCTCGGTGCCGGTGTAGGACTCGGGCGAGTACTGGAAGCGCCAGTTCGTGCCCGGCCGCTTCTCGGCCTCGGCGCGGACGAGCGTCGCGGCGTCCGTCGCGATCTTCGTGATGCCGTCGCGGTCGGAGCGGAAGACGACCCGGCGCTGCAGGATCGACGTCGAGTTGTAGAGGTGGACGACGGCGGAGTGCACGCCCTCCAGCGACTCGAAGGTCCGGGTGATCAGCTCGGGCCGGGCCTGGGTGAGGACCTGGATCCGGACGTCGGCCGGGATCGCGTCCTGGGTGATGATCTCGCGGACGAAGTCGTAGTCGGTCTGCGAGGCGGCCGGGAACCCGACCTCGATCTCCTTGTAGCCCATGCGCACGAGCAGGTCGAACATGCGGCGCTTGCGGGCCGGGGACATCGGGTCGATCAGCGCCTGGTTGCCGTCGCGCAGGTCGACCGCGCCCCACAGCGGGGCCTTGGTGATGATCTTGTCCGGCCAGGTGCGGTCGGGTACCGAGACCTTCTCGACGACGTCGGCGAAGGGCTTGTACCGGTGCACCGGCATGCGGCTGGGCCGCTGGGCGTTCCAGAACGCCTGGTCGGCGGGGATCTCGCCGTCCGGGTGGACGACGGTCTCGCGGATGTCGCCGATGGGCCCGTCGGGCATCGAGGGCGTGGACATGCTCATGGCTCGTGATCTCCGTGCGGCGGTGCAGGGATCCCGGACGGTCCGCCCGGGGGCGACCGGCGAGCGCGCATCACCCGCGGCGGGGAGCCGGTCTCGGTCAGGCCCCGCCGCGGCGCAGAAGGAGCAGCACGCGGAACATCGAGGACCACGGTAGACCCATCGCACCCGGTGCGGGCAACCCGACGCCGGGAGTGATCCGGGTCGCACCCTCTCGCCGAACCCCGATGACCGTTGGTCACCGTCCCACTACCACCCGGTAGGGCGGCGTGCCATGATCTGTGTCATGACGCAGGATGCCGAGACCGGTCAGCAGCGCAAGGCCAGCACCCAGCAGGATCTCCGTGCGCTGGCGAGCAAGTCGCTGACGCTCGCGGCCTCGGTGATCCGCATCCTCACGGTCATCTTCGCCGCCATCCTGGTCATCCACATCGTCCTGACGGTGGCCGCGGCGAACCCGCAGAACGGCATCACCACGTTCTTCGCGGACGCGGCGAACAACCTCACGCTCGGCATCGGCGATCTCTTCCTGCCGGCGAGCGAGGCGCTCAAGGTGATCCTGAACTACGGCATCGCGGCCGTGGTCTGGCTGGCCATCGGCATCGTCATCGCGAAGATCCTCAACGCCCTCGCGCCCTGATCTCCGCACCACGCCACATCTGGGGAGTTCGTCCGGCACCGCTCGGCTAGGGTGGAGCCCCGGTCCGGGTCGCCGGGCCGATGGTCCCGCACACCCCAGGTAGCCGGAGGTCGGTCGAGGTGGCGCTCGTCGTCCAGAAGTACGGCGGGTCGTCCGTCCAGTCCGCGGAGCGCATCAAGCGCGTGGCGGAACGGATCATGCGCACCCGCAAGGACGGCAACGACGTCGTGGTGGTCGCGTCCGCGATGGGTGACACCACCGACGAGCTGACCGACCTCGCCCTCGCCGTGCACCCCAGCCCGCCGCCGCGCGAGCTGGACATGCTGCTGACCTCCGGGGAGCGCATCTCCAACGCGCTGCTCGCGATGGCGATCAACGCCCTCGGCGGGACCGCGCGCTCGTTCACCGGCTCGCAGGCCGGGATGATCACCACCGGGAAGCACGGCGACGCCCGGATCATCGACGTCACCCCGGGCCGCATCCACGCGGCCCTGCACGACGACGGGATCGCGCTGGTCGCCGGCTTCCAGGGCGTGAGCGCGGACTCCAAGGAGATCACGACGCTCGGCCGCGGCGGCTCGGACACCACCGCCGTCGCGATGGCAGCGGCCATGAAGGCCGACATCTGCGAGATCTACACCGACGTCGACGGGGTCTACTCCGCCGACCCGCGCATCGTCCCGAACGCGAAGCTGCTCGAGAACATCACCTACGAGGAGATGCTCGAGATGGCCGCGTGCGGGGCGAAGGTGCTGCACCTGCGCGCGGTGGAGTACGCGCGCCGCGAGGGCGTCCCGCTGCGGGTCCGCTCGTCGTACACCGACCAGCCCGGCACGACGATCGTCGGGTCCATCGAGGAGCTCAGCGTGGAACAGGCCGTCCTGACCGGGGTGGCGCACGACCGGTCCGAGGCCAAGGTGACCGTCGTCGGCGTCCCCGACCAGCCGGGGTTCGCGGCGCGCATCTTCCGCGCCGTGGCCGACGTCGACATCAACATCGACATGGTGCTGCAGAACATCTCGCACCTGAAGACGGGCAAGACCGACGTGACGTTCACGCTGCCGGTGAAGGACGGCCGCCGCGCGGTCGACGCGCTCGCCGCGGTGCAGGGCGAGGTCGGCCACGAGGAAGTCATCTTCGACGAGCACGTCGGCAAGGTGACCCTCGTCGGCGCCGGGATGCGGACCCACCCCGGCGTCACGGCCACCTTCTGCGAGTCCCTCGCCCAGGCCGGCGTGAACATCGAGATGATGAACACCTCGGAGATCCGCATCTCCGCGCTCATCCGCGACACGCAGCTCGACGACGCGGTCCGCGCGCTGCACGAGGCGTTCGACCTCGGCGGCGACACCGAGGCCGTCGTGCACGCCGGGACGGGAAGGTAGTCATGACGACCCTGGCCATCGTGGGAGCTACCGGAGCGGTCGGCTCCGTCATGATCGACATCATCGACGCCCGCGAGACGGTGCCGTGGTCGGAGATCCGGCTCATCGCCTCGCCGCGCTCCGCGGGCCGTCGGTTGACCGTGCGCGGGCAGGAGATCGAGGTCGTCGCGCTCTCCGCGGGGGCGTTCGACGGCGTCGACATCGCCATGTTCGACGTCCCCGACGAGGTCAGCGCGACGTGGGCCCCGGTCGCCGTCGAGCGCGGCGCGATCGCGGTGGACAACTCCGGCGCGTACCGCATGGACCCCGACGTGCCGCTCGTGGTGCCCGAGGTGAACGCCGACGCGGCGCACACCCGGCCCAAGGGCATCGTCTCGAACCCCAACTGCACGACGCTGTCGATGATGGCGGCGATCGGCGCCCTGCACCGGGCGTTCACGCTGACCGAGCTGGTCGTGGCGAGCTACCAGGCCGCCTCCGGGGCCGGTCAGGAAGGCATCGACCGCCTGCAGGCCGAGATGTCGGCCGTGGCGGGCAAGGGCGTCGGGCACCGGGCGGGCGACGTGCGCGAGGCGCTGGCCGCGGCCGGGCTCGGGACCGACTCGCCGTTCCCCGCGCCGCTGGCGCTCAACGTGGTGCCGTGGGCCGGCTCCTGGCGCGATGGCGGCTGGTCGTCCGAGGAGCTCAAGGTCCGCAACGAGTCGCGGAAGATCCTGGGTATCGAGGGCCTCAAGGTCTCGGCGACCTGCGTGCGCGTGCCCGTGGTGACCACCCACGCGCTCGCGGTGCACGCCACGTTCGACTCCCCGGTGGACGTCGAGACCGCCCGCCAGGTGTTCGCCGCGCAGCCGTCGATCGTGCTGGTCGACGAGCCGCGCGAGGGCCGGTTCCCGACGCCGGCCGACGTCGTTGGGGAGGACCCGACCTACGTCGGGCGCATCCGCCAGGCGCTGGACTTCCCGAACACGCTCGACTTCTTCGTGTGCGGCGACAACCTGCGCAAGGGCGCGGCGCTGAACACGTACGAGATCGCCGAGGAGCTCGTCGGGGACCGGTGAGAGTACGCGTCAGCGACGGTCCGTCGCTGACATCTGACGTCAGGATGAACCCTTCCTGACATGCCGGGCGATCCCCCGAGCCGCCGGTGAGGTGCGCCCGCGACAGCGAGGGGCACGTGGCGCAGGGCCGGGCGAGGTCGGAGCTGCCTGGAGTACTCCTGATCAAGGCCGACGCCAGCCCGCCCGGGCTTTTCTTGACCAGTTCCAGTTTCGGTGGCACCGTCGAGCCATCATGACGATCGACGGCGAGCTCTCCGGAGGCGTCCCCGACGTCGGGTCGCGGGACCCGCGGCACGACATCGGCGACGTGGTCTCGGCGTTGCGCGCCGTGGGCCTGCGGGTCACCGCGCCCCGTCGCGCGGTGCTCGCGACCCTCGCCGACCACCCGCACTCCACCGCCGACGCCGTGGCCACGGCCGTCCGCGGCGAGCTCGGGTCGGTGTCCACCCAGGCGGTGTACGACGTCCTCGCGGCGTGCGTGGACGCAGGCCTGGTGCGGCGGATCGAGCCGGCGGGGTCGGCGGCGCGCTACGAGACACGGACCGGCGACAACCACCACCACGTCGTGTGCCGCTCGTGCGGGGTCACGGCCGACGTCGACTGCGTGGTCGACGAGCGCCCGTGCCTGACTCCCTCCGACGACGCGGGTTTCGAGATCGACGAGGCCGAGGTCGTGTTCTGGGGTCGATGCCCCGCATGCCGCGCGACCCCGAGCGGGTAGCCCCCGGCCTCACCACAGAACGCAGAACGCCTTTCACCACCACCACGAGAGGTGAGCAGTGACTACCGCGAAGGACCAGGCCACCACCGCCACCACCGATGCCGGCATCCCGGTCGAGAGCCAGGAGTACTCGCTCACGGTCGGCGCCAACGGGCCGCTGCTGCTCCAGGACCACTACCTGATCGAGCAGATGGCGAACTTCAACCGGGAGCGCATCCCGGAGCGTCAGCCGCACGCCAAGGGCAGCGGGGCGTTCGGGCGCTTCGAGGTCACCCAGGACGTCTCGCGCTACACGAAGGCCGCGGTCTTCCAGCCGGGCGAGGTGACCGAGGGCGCGATCCGCTTCTCCACCGTCGCCGGTGAGCGGGGCAGCCCCGACACCTGGCGCGACCCGCGCGGCTTCTCGCTGAAGCTCTACACGCGCGAGGGCAACTGGGACATGGTCGGCAACAACACGCCGGTCTTCTTCGTCCGCGACCCGATGAAGTTCCAGAACTTCATCCGCTCGCAGAAGCGCCTCGCGCGCAACGGGCTGCGCGACCACGACATGCAGTGGGACTTCTGGACGCTGTCGCCGGAGTCGAAGCACCAGGTCACGTGGCTCATGGGCGACCGGGGGATCCCGGAGACCTGGCGCCACATGAACGGCTACTCCAGCCACACCTACATGTGGGTCAACGCCCAGGGCGAGGAGTTCTGGGTCAAGTACCACTTCATCTCGGACCAGGGCGTCAAGTGCATGACCCAGGACGAGGCCGACGCGATGTGCGGCAAGGACAACGACTACCACCAGCGCGACCTCTACGAGTCGATCGAGCGCGGTGAGTTCCCGTCGTGGACCCTGAAGGTGCAGATCATGCCCTTCGAGGACGCCAAGACCTACCGCTTCAACCCGTTCGACCTCACCAAGGTCTGGCCGCACAGCGACTACCCGCTGCAGGAGGTCGGGCGCCTGACGCTCGACACCAACCCGGTCGACTACCACACGCAGATCGAGCAGCTGGCGTTCGAGCCGAACAACCAGCCCCCCGGGACGGGCCTCTCGCCCGACAAGATGCTGCTCGCCCGCGGGTTCTCCTACGCCGACGCCCACCGCGCCCGGCTCGGCGTGAACTACAAGGAGATCCCGGTCAACGCGCCGAAGGTCCCGACGGCGGCGTACACGTTCGCCGGGGCGCACCGGACCCAGAACGCGCTCGACCCGGTGTACGCGCCGAACTCGAAGGGCTCGCCGCAGGTCCCGCAGGGGCACGTCGAGCAGCCGCCGACGTGGTACGCCGACGGCGACATCCAGCGCGCCGCCTACGTGAAGCACCCGGAGGACTCCGACGAGATCCAGGCCCGCACCATGATGATGGAGGTCTGGAACGACGAGGAGCGCGAGCGCTTCATCGGCAACGTCTCCGGCCACCTCGCGGGTGGCGTCGGTGACGACGTCCTGCAGCGCGCCTTCGAGTACTGGCGCTCGATCGACCAGGGCGTCGGTGAGCGCATCGAGGCCAAGGTCCGCGAGCTGACCGGCAAGGTGCTCTCGCAGAGCTAGGTGGCCTCCGGCCTCGTGAGCAGTAATTGATGCCAGGGCGTCAATTACTGCTCACGAGCGCGAAGCGCACCTACACGTACTTGCTGCCCGCGGCCTCGTCGAAGTAGTGGCCCTTGTCCAGGTCCTCGAGCAGGCCGGGCCCGCTCGGCGACCAGCCGGTGACCTCCCGCGTGATCGCGCTCGACGCGGGGCTGTCGAGGGTGACGAACCCCGCCAGGAAGCCGAACTGCTCGCCCGCGTCCTCGGGTGCGACCTGCTGCACCGGGATGTCGAGATGGCGCCCGATCACCTCGGCGATCTCGCGGATCCGCACCCCCTCGTCGTCGACCGCGTGCAGCACCGACCCGGCCGGCGCGACCTCGATCGCGAGCCGGAAGAGCCGGGCGGCGTCCGAGCGGTGCACCGCGGTCCAGCGGGTGCCCCCGTCGCCGAGATAGCCGGCCACGCCGCGGCCCCGTGCGGCGGCGATCAGCGTCGGGACGAAGCCGCCGTCGCCCTCGCCGTGGACGGTCGGGGACAGCCGGACGACCGACGAGCGCAGCCGCGGCGCGAGCGCCAGCGCCGCGGTCGCCGACGCCTGGCGTCCCGCGGCCATGCTGTCGGCCGCCGGGACGTCGCGCTCCGTGGCGGGCACGCCGTCGTGCGCCAGGCCGAGGATGCCGCCGGCGATGGTCAGCGCCCCGCCGTCGGGCAGTCCCTCGCCGAGGGCGCCGATGGCCGCGGCGTCCGATCCGACGGCCTCGGCGAAGCCGCCGGAGAACGCGATGTCGTGGCGGAAGGCGAGGTGCACGACGGCGTCCGACGCGGCGGCCGCGTCGCGCAGGATGTCGAGGTCCTCGATGCCGCCGCGGACCACCGCGGCCCCCGCGGCCTCGACGGCGGCCGCCGAGGCGTCCGAGCGGGCCAGCCCGGTGACCTGGTGGCCGGCCGCGACGAGCTCCGGGACGACCGCCGAGCCGATCCAGCCCGACGCACCGGTGACGAACACGCGCATGGGAACTGCCTCCTGAGGAGAATGTCAGTGACTGACATGACCGTACGCCTTCATGTCAGTCGCTGTCATCACTAGGCTGGAGGTCATGGGTCGCTGGGTGCCGGGTGCGCGGGGGCGCCTGCAGCGTGCGGCCATGGAGCTCTACGCGGAGCGCGGGTTCGAGCAGACCACCGTCGCCGAGATCGCCGCGCGCGCCGGGGTCACCGAGCGGACCTTCTTCCGGCACTTCGCCGACAAGCGCGAGGTGCTCTTCGCCGGGCAGGAGCAGCTGTCCGAGCTCGTCGTCGGCGCGCTCACCGACGCACCGGCCGATCTCTCCCCGCTCGACGCCGCCGCGCGGGCCGTCGAGGCGAGCGCGGAGCTCTTCGGCGAGCGCCCCGACGGGCCGCGCGCCCGGCAGGCGATCATCGACGCCCATCCCGACCTGCGGGAACGGGAGCTCATCAAGCTGGAGGGCCTCGCCGCGGTGATCGCCGAGGGACTCCTGCGCCGCGGGGTGCCCACGGCGGCGGCGACCCTCGCAGCCTCGAGCGCCGTCGCCGTCTTCCGGATGGGCTTCGAGCGCTGGATCACCGACGACGGCGACGACCGCGGCCTCGAGGAGCTCATCCGCGAGGCGCTGGCCGAGCTCCGCGCCGTCACCCGGTAGGTGCGCGGAGCGCACCCTTGAGGTGCGCCTGGCTCGCCTCCTCGAGGTGCGTGAGGTCGCTCGCGATGCTCACCCAGCTGAACCCGGCCGCGATCCGCTCGGCCGCCACCGTCCCGCTCGGGCAGTGGATCCCGAGGACGATGCCCGCCGCGGCCGCGGCCGCACGGATCCGGTCGAGCGCCGCCGCGAACTCCGTGTCGAGGGACGCGTCGTCGGGAGCGGAACCGCCGAGGCCGAGACGCAGGTCCGACGGGCCGATGTAGAGCCCGTCCACGCCCGGCGTCGCGGCGATCTCCTCGACGTTGGCCAGCCCCTCGGCGGTCTCGATCATCGGCAGGCAGAGCACCGCCGCGTTCGCCTCGGCCGGCGTCGTCGGCATCCGCAGCTCCGCGCGCACCGGCCCGAACGAGCGACGTCCTACGGGCGGGTACCGGCAGGCGGCGACCGCGGCCCGCGCGTCGGCCGGGGTGTCCACCATCGGCACGATCACGCCGGCCGCGCCCGCGTCGAGAGCCTGGCCGATGAAGAACTGCTGGTTGTCCTGGACCCGGACGAGCCCCGGGCAGCCGCACGCGTCCAGCGCGGTGAGCCCGTCCAGCAGCGCCCGGTAGTCCAGCAGGCCGTGCTGGGCGTCGAAGCAGAGGTAGTCGTAGTTCGCGCCGTCGTCGCCGGCCGCGGCGATCCGCTCGACCGCCTGCGGGTTGTCGGACAGCATCCAGTAGCCGATGGTCCGCGCGCCGCTGCGCAGTTGCTCCGGCAGGGTCATGGGTCGGGCTCCGCTTCGCGTCTCCGGCGTCATGGTCACTTCTCGTCGCCGACCGGAAGATTCATACCCAGCGCGTGTCGGGTGAACGTGATCTCGGCCGCCGTGTGGCGCAGCGTCTCCGCGACCACCAGCGAGCCGTGCCCGGCGTCGTAGCGGACCATCGCATACTCCCGGCCCCGTGCGGCGAGCCCGTCGAGGTAGTTGTCGATCTGCCGGATCGGGCAGCGCGGGTCGTTCTCGCCCGCCAGCACCAGCACCGGCGCCGACACCTCGTCCAGGTAGGTCAGCGGGGACGCCGTCCGGTAGATCTCGGGCACCTCGGTGGGCGAGCCGCCGAACAGCGAGCGGTCGAACGCGCGCAGCGGCTCCATCTCGTCCTCGTAGGCGGCGACGTAGTCCGCGACCGGGACGCCCGCGCAGCCCACCGCCCAGCGCTCGGGCTGCAGGCCGAGCCCCAGCAGCGTCAGGTACCCGCCCCAGGACCAGCCCTCGAGCACGCACGCGGCCGGGTCGGCGAGCCCGGACTCCACCGCCCAGGCCTGCACGACGGCGACGTCCTCCAGCTCCGTCGTCCCCGGCCGGCCCTCGATGGCGTCGCGCCACGCCGAGCCGTAGCCCGAGGAGCCGCGGTAGTTCACGTGCACCACCGCGAACCCGGCGTCCAGCCACACCGCGCGGACCGCCGAGTAGCGGTCCTCGTCGGCCGCCTGGGGGCCGCCGTGGATCATGAAGAGGGTCGGGACGGGGCGGCTGGTCCCCTCCGGACGGGCGTACAGGGCGTGGACCTCACCGCCCGGGCCCGCGACCCACGCGTCCTGCAGCGCCACCGACGGCGCGGGCTTGTCCCCGGGCGGGGTCAGCAGTACCTCGTCGGTCCCGTCCGGACGCAGCACCCGCACCGACGACGGGTGCTCCGCCGACGACCAGCCGTACTCGACCGACCCGTCCGGACGCACGTCCGCGCCCCCGACCGACCCGCGCGCCGTCGGGAGGTCGGAGAGCTCGCCGGTCGTGAGGTCGTAGCGGTGCAGCGTGGTCCGCCCGGCGCGGGTGTGGGCCACGAGCAGTGCGGAGGCGTCGGGGTAGAAGCCGGCCGACAGGTCGCCGGGCAGGTCGATCACCAGCTCGGTCTCGACGCCGGCCACCGGGTCCCAGATCAGGAGCTCGTCGCGGCCGCGGCGCTCGTGGGACACCAGCAGGCGGGTGTCCCCGGCGACCGGCGCGAACTCGACGGGCTCCAGGCCCTTGCCCTCGCCGTCGTACAGGTCCGCGACCGCCGAGCCGTCGGCCACCTGCAGGACCCGGACAGCGGGGTGGCGGGAGTCGCCGTGCTCGGAGTGCGAGATCGCGAGGAGGGTCTCGTCGCGGGAGAGCCCGCCGATGCCCGCGTCCTCGGTGTGGGCGTAGACGGTCCGCAGCGCCGCATCGCCGACCGCGACCGCGAGCGTGGACCCCTCGTCGGTGGACCAGCCGATCGCCGTCGTCGTGCGCCCCAGGTCGAGCCCGGCGGGGTAGCCGCGCTCGGCGCCCGGCACGGCCTGCCGGCGCTCCCCGGCCGCGAACGGCTCCGCCACCCAGGTCCCGAACTCGTCGCCGTCGGTGTCGTCGAACCACCAGATCTCGGTGCCGTCCACCGACACCGTCGCCCCGCGGGTGCCCTGCGGCCGGTCGGTGACCTGCCGGTGCGCGTCGGCCTCCCGGTCCCAGGCGTAGACCTCCCACGTGCCGCTCGCGTTCGACGAGTAGACGCTGTGCGCGGGGGCGTCGCGGGCCCAGTCGGGCACGGAGATGCGGGCGGCGGTGAAGCGACCGCGCCAGCGGGCCTCGGCCGCCGGATCGGCGAAGAGGGGCTCGGGGACGTCGACCGTGGGGTCGCTGCGCTGTGTGCTCTCGGTGACCACGCCTCCAGATCATGCCTGCTCCGGACCCGGCCGTTCGAAACCGATCGGGACGGCGGACTGGCGAGTACAGGCGGGAACCGGAATCTTCTCGGGCGTGGCGAGCGACGAAGGTGCCGAACCGCGCCCGGTGGGGCGTATCGCGATCATCAACCGCGGCGAGGCCGCGGTCCGGTTGATCCACGCGGTGCGTGACCTCAACGCCGAACGGCGGCTCGACGACCCGGTCCGGACGATCGCGTTGTACACCGACGCCGAGCCCGCGGCGATGTTCGTCCGCGAGGCCGACGTGGCGTACTCGCTGGGCGCCGCGGCCGACCGCCCCTACCTCGACCACGACCGCCTCGAGGCCGCCCTGGTGGCAACCGGCGCCGACGCCGTCTGGGTCGGGTGGGGCTTCGTCGCGGAGGACGCGGAGTTCGCGGCGCGCTGCGCCCGGCTCGGCGTCACCTTCGTGGGCCCGAGCGCCGACGCGATGCGCCGCCTCGGCGACAAGATCGGGGCCAAGCAGCTCGCCGAGGAGGTCGGCGTCCCGGTCGCCCCGTGGAGCGGGGGAGCGGTCTCCTCGCTCGACGAGGCGGTCGCGGCCACCGGGCCGATCGGCTACCCGCTGGTCCTCAAGGCCGCCGCGGGTGGCGGCGGCCGCGGCATCCGGCTGATCCGCTCCGAGAGCGAGCTCCGGGAGGCCTACCAGCCCACCCGCGACGAGGCCCGGCGGGCGTTCGGCAGCGACGTCGTCTTCCTCGAGGCGCTGGTCACCGGCGCCCGCCACGTCGAGGTCCAGGTGATCGCCGACGCGCACGGCACCGCCTGGGCCCTCGGGGTGCGCGACTGCTCGGTGCAGCGCCGCAACCAGAAGGTCATCGAGGAGTCCGCCTCGCCGCTGCTCGACGCCGAGCAGACCGCGCTGCTGCGCGACTCGGCGGAACGGCTCGCCGTGGCGGTCGGCTACTGCGGCGCCGCGACCGTGGAGTTCCTCTACCGCCCCGAGGACGCGACCTTCGCGTTCCTCGAGGTCAACACCCGGCTGCAGGTCGAGCACCCGGTCACCGAGATCACCACCGGCACCGACCTGGTGCGGCTGCAGTTGCACGTGGCCGGCGGCGGGCGGCTCGGCGACGTCGGCGACCGGCCCGTCGAGGTCGGGCACGCCGTCGAGGCCCGGCTCAACGCCGAGGACCCCGACCGCGAGTTCGCGCCCTCGCCGGGTCGCATCGAGCTGCTGGACCTGCCGAGCGGCCCGGGCGTGCGCGTCGACACCGGGGTCAGCCGCGGCGACGTCATCCCGTCCGAGTTCGACTCGATGATCGCGAAGATCATCGCCAGCGGGCGGACCCGCGAGGAGGCCCTGGCCCGCCTGCGCCGGGCCCTCGCCGAGACCGCCGTCGTCATCGAGGGCGGGGTCAGCAACAAGAGCTTCCTGCTCGACCTGCTCCACCGCCCCGAGGTGATCGACGGGACCGCCGACACCGGCTGGATCGACCGGGTGCGCGCCGAGGGCGGCCTCGCCGAGGAGCGCCACGCCGGCACCGCGCTGGTCGCCGCGGCCGTCGAGGCCTACGAGAGCGAGGAGCTCCTCGACGTCTCGCGCCTGCTCGAGACCGCCCGCGGCGGGCGCCCCTATGTCCAGCACCGCGTCTCCCGGCCCTTCGAGCTGACCCTGCGCGGCCACGGCCACCGCCTCGAGGTGTCCCGGGTCGGCGCGCGGCGCTTCCGCGTCACCGTGGACGACGAGGGCGGGCCCCACGAGCTGCACGCCGAGGTCCACCCCCTCGACGCCCACCACAGCCGGCTCGTCCTCGGCGGGCGCACCCACCGCGTGCTCTCGGCGACCCACGGCCCGGTGCACTTCGTGGAGGTCGACGGCGTCGCGCACCGGGTCGGCCGGGACGAGGGCGGCGTGGTGCGCGCACCCGCGCCCGCGCTCGTCGTCGCCACCCCGGTCGCGGTCGGCGACGAGGTGGCCGCGGGCGCGCCGGTGCTCGTGCTCGAGTCGATGAAGATGGAGACCCAGCTCCACGCGCCGTTCGTCGCCGTGGTCAAGGAGCTGCACGTCGGCACGGGCGACCAGGTCGAGACGGGTGCCGCGCTGGCGCGGCTCGAGCCCGTCGAGGACGACGACGCCGCGCCGGCGACCGCGGACGCCGCGCCCGACCTCGACCTCCCCGCGACCGACGAGCCGGCCCCCGCCGTCGACGACCTGCGCGCCGTCCTGCTCGGCTACGACGTGACGCCGGCCGACGAGGGGGAGGCGCTCGAGCGCTACCTCGGCGGGCGCGACGCCCGCTCGGCCCGGGGCGAGGACGTCCACGGCGACGAGATCGAGCTGCTCGGGATCTTCGCGGACTTCGCCGAGCTCTCGCGCAACCGGCCCGCCGACGAGGAGGCCAGCGCCGAGATGCGGGTCCACAGCCCGCGCGAGTACTTCCACACCTATCTGCAGAGCCTCGACGTCGAGCGCGGCGGGCTCCCCGAGCTCTACACCGAGAAGCTGCGCAGCGTCGTCCGGCACTACGGCGTCAGCGACCTCACCCGGACGCCCGCCCTCGAGCGCGTGGTGTTCCGCGTCTTCCTCGCCCAGCAGCGCTCGGCGCCGGAGCTCGCGATCGTCACGGCGATCCTGCAGCGCTGGCTCGGCGAGCCGGCCCCGTCGGCGGGGGACGCCCGCACCGCCGGGATACGGGAGCTCCTGGAACGGCTGGTGCAGGCCACGCAGCGGCGCTTCCCCGCCGTCGGCGACCTCGCCCGCAGCGTGCGCTACCGCTGGTTCGACGAGCCCGCGGCCGCCCGCGAGCGGGACGCCGCCCTCGAGCGGGTCGCCGAGGAGCTCGCCCACCTCGACGCCCATCCCGACGCCGCCGACCGCGCCGAGCGGATCGAGGCCCTCGCGGGCACCCCGGAGCGGATCGTGGGCCTGCTCGCGAACCGGCTGCTCGACGGCCTGCCGGTGCGGGAGGCGCTGCTCGAGACCCTGGTGCGGCGCCACTACCGCGGCTACGAGCTGCGGCACCTCGGCGCCGCGTCCATCGGGGCGGCGGTCGACGGGTCGGGTGGCCGGCCCGGGATCGAGGCCGACTACGTCCTCGACGAGCGGCCGACGCGGCTGGTCTCCACGGTCGGGAGCGTCGCCGAGCTGGACCCGGCGAGCGCGATCGCCCGGTCGCTGGCCGAGCGGGTGGCCGCCCGCGCCGCCGACCAGGCCGCCGTCGTCGACCTCTACCTGGCCTGGCCCGAGGCGCCCACGGATCCCGACGAGTGCTCCGCGGCGCTGCACGACCTGCTGCTCGCGACCCCGTTCGCGCTCGACGTCCGCCGGGTGGCTGTCGCGGTCTGCGCCCCCGGCCAGCCGGTCGGCTACTTCACGTTCCGCCCCGCCCCGCCCGGGCTGGTCGAGGACGACCTCGTGCGCGGCGTACACCCGATGGTCGGGCGCCGCCTGGACCTGTGGCGGCTGCGCGACTTCGACATCACCCGGCTCGAGGCCCCCGACGACGTGCTGCTGTACCACGCCGTCGCCCCGGAGAACCCCGCCGACCAGCGGCTGGTGGCGCTCGCCCAGGCCCGCGAGCTGACGGTCGTGCGCGACGCCGAGGGGCGGGTCAGCTCGCTGCCCCAGGTCGAGCGGGCGATCGCCGGGTGCGTCGAGGGCATCCGCCGGGCCCGGGCGCAACGGGCGACCCGCTCGGTGCCGCTGGACATGAACCACGTCTGGGTGCACATCTGGCCGCCGATCGCCGCCGAGCTCGAGCAGGTGACCGCGCTGCGGGGCAGCATCGCCCCGATCACCTCGGGTGCGGGCATCGACGAGGTCCTCGCGCAGGGGCACCTGGTGGGTCCCGACGGCGAGCCGTTCCCCATCGCGGGCCGCTTCTACGCCCAGCCCGGGGCCGGGGTCCAGTACTCCGTCGGGCCGCCGCCGACCGAGAACCTCGCCCCGATGGACGACTACGGGCAGAAGGTGATGCGGGCCCGCCGCCGCGGCACCGTGTACCCGTACGAGATCTTCTCCATCGTCGCCGGCGAGGGTGGCGGCGTCGTCGAGCACGACCTCGACGACGCCGGGTCGCTCGTGCCGGTGGACCGTCCGGCGGGTGGCAACAAGTCCGGCATCGTCGTCGGGGTCGCGACCACCCCGACGGACGCCTACCCCGAGGGCATCACCCGGGTCCTGCTCTGCGGGGACCCGACGAAGGCCCTGGGGGCCGTCTCCGAGCCGGAGTGCTCCCGCATCGTCGCCGCCCTCGACCTCGCCGAGGCGATGGCGGTGCCCGTCGAGTGGTACACGCTCTCGGCCGGGGCCCGGATCGCCATGGACTCCGGCACCGAGAACATGGACTGGGTCGCCCGTGGCCTCAAGCGGATCATCGAGTTCACCCAGGCCGGTGGCGAGATCCACGTCGTGGTCGCGGGCATCAACGTCGGCGCCCAGCCGTACTGGAACGCCGAGGCCACGATGCTCATGCACACCAAGGGCATCCTGGTCATGACGCCCGACTCGGCGATGGTGCTCACCGGCAAGCAGTCCCTCGACTTCTCCGGCGGGGTCTCGGCCGAGGACAACTTCGGCATCGGCGGCTACGACCGCGTGATGGGCCCGAACGGCCAGGCCCAGTACTGGGCCCCCGACCTGGGCAGCGCCCGCGACGTGGTGCTCGCGCACTACGAGCACGCCTACATCGTGCCCGGCGAGGCCGGCCCGCGGCGGGTCGCGACCACCGATCCGACCGACCGGGACATCACCACCGCGCCGCACCACTCGCCGGACTCCAGCTTCACCACCGTCGGGGAGATCTTCTCGGCCACCACCAACCCGGACCGCAAGAAGGCCTTCGACATCCGCACCGTGATGCGGGCCCTCGCCGACGCCGATCATCCGACGCCGGAGCGGTGGGCCGGCATGGCGGACGCGGACACCGCCGTCGTGCTCGACGCCCACATCGGCGGACACCCGGTCTGCCTGCTGGGCATCGAGTCGCGGGCGGTGCCGCGGCGCGGCTTCCCGCCCACGGACGGCCCGGACACCTACACCGCGGGCACGCTGTTCCCGAAGTCGTCGAAGAAGGCCGCCCGCGCGATCAACGCGGCCAGCGGCAACCGGCCCGTCGTCGTGCTGGCGAACCTCTCGGGCTTCGACGGCTCCCCGGACTCGATGCGCAACGTCCAGCTCGAGTACGGCGCGGAGATCGGCCGCGCGGTCGTGAACTTCGACGGGCCCATCGTGTTCGTCGTGATCTCGCGCTACCACGGTGGCGCGTTCGTGGTGTTCTCCCGGGCGCTCAACCCGCGGATGACGGTGCTCGCCGTCGAGGGCTCGTTCGCCTCGGTGATCGGTGGCGCGCCGGCGGCTGCCGTGGTGTTCGCCGCGGAGGTCGACAAGCGCACCGACGCCGACGAGCGGGTCGTCGAGCTCAGCGAGGCGATGCGGGCGGCGGACGAGGTCGACCGGGCGTCGGTGGCGGCGCGGTGGCGCGAGGTCCGCGCCTCGGTGCGGGCCGAGTACCTCGGCGCGGTCGCGGCGGAGTTCGACGGCATCCACAGCATCCACAGGGCCGTCGAGGTCGGGTCGGTGGACGCGGTGATCTCGGCGCACGAGCTGCGCCCCCGGGTCATCGGGGCGCTGGACGGCTGAGGGCGCGGGGCGGCATGCCCGCCCCGCGCCACGGCCGGGATGGTGGGGGAGGATCCGGCCCGACGACGAGCCGGTGGGGGGATGCCGGGTGGACGATGGGGTGGATCCGGTCGACGACGACGTGCCGAGCATGGCGCGCACGTTCGACTTCATGCTCGGGGGCTCGGAGAACACCCCGGTCGACCGCGAGTTCACCGAGGCGGCGCTGGACGTGTTCCCCGGCATGCCGGAGCTGTGCCGCGACCTGCGCACGTTCTCCCGGGCGGTGGTCGCCCACCTCGCCCGGCACGGCGTCGACCAGTTCCTCGAGCTCGGCTCCGGCCTCCCGACGGTTCGCCCGGTGCACGAGGTGGCCGCAGCGGCCGGGGCGCGCCCGCGGGTGGTCTACGTCGACGTGGAGGAGCGGACCGTCCGCCACGCCCGGCGCCTCGTCGAGGACGTCGACGGCGTGGCGGTGGTGCGCGGGGACGTCGGCGACGCGGCGGGCATCCTCGCCGACCCGGACGTCCGCGCGACGATCGATCTGACCCGGCCGGTGGCGGTGCTCGCGCTCGGCGTCCTGCACTACGTCGGGATGGACGTCGCCGAGCGGTCCGTCCACGCGATCCGCGACGCGACGACCCCGGGCAGCGCGCTCGCCCTCAGCGCCATGACCGACGCCGGCCGCCCCGACATCACCGACTGGGTGACCTATGCCCACCAGGGCCTCTCCTACCCGCCGGAGCTGCGGGAACCGGAGGTCATGACGCCGTGGCTGTCCGGCTGGGAGCTCGTGCCGCCGGGCTGGGTGTCGGCCCCGGACTGGACCGCGGACGGGACGGACGTCCCGGGGCCGGGACAGGCCCGGTCGGGTCACTGGGGCGTGCTGGCCACCCGGATCTGACGGGATCCGTCGGGTCGGACGCCGGTGCTCACGCGCGGACCACCCGGGCGTGCAGCACGGTCTCGGAGGGGATGAACGGTTCGAGGCGGTAGCCGGGCCACGGGCCGTCGAACAGCCGCTCGCCCGCCCCGATGAGGACCGGCGAGACGACCAGGTGCATCTCGTCCACGAGCCCGGCCCGCAGGAACTGCTGGACGGTCGACACGCCGCCACCGAGACGGACGTCCTGCCCGCCCGCCGCGCCCACCGCGAGCTCGAGGGTCTTCTCCGGGGAGGCGTCGACGAAGTGGAAGGTCGTGCCGCCCGCCATCTCCAGGTCCGGGCGCGGGTGGTGCGTCATGACGAAGACGTCGTGGTGGTACGGCGGGTTCGGGCCCCACCAGCCGGTCCAGGAGTGGTCCGGCCAGGGCCCGCGGACCGGCCCGAACATGTTGCGGCCCATGATCGTGGCACCGATGCCCTCGAAGCCCTCGCGCGCCTCGTCGTCGTCCGGGCCGGTGGTGCCGCCCTCCTCGCCGGTGAGCTCGTGGAAGTAGCGGGTGGCGAACATCCAGTCGTGCAGGCCGTCGCGGGCGTCGCCGCCGGTGGGGCCGTCCCCCATGGGGGCGTCGAGGCGCTGGTTCGGGCCCGCGGCGTAGCCGTCCAGGGAGAGCGTGAAGGCGTGGACACGGAGACGGGCCACGGTGGCCTCCTCGAAGTGGTAGCAACCTGCAACTGGTCCCGAACCGTAGAGCGCAGTGGTGGTAAAGTGCAAGCACTATGGACCGTGAACCGCGATCGGGCTGTCCGATCAACCAGGCCGTCGAGGCGTTCGGCGACCGCTGGAGCCTGCTGGTGCTGCGGGACATCGTCTTCGGCGGCCGCCGGCACTTCCGCGAGCTGCTCGCGGGCAACGAGGAGAGGATCGCCTCCAACATCCTGGCCGACCGGCTCAAGAGCCTCGTCGCGTCCGGCCTCCTGATCCGCGACGACGCCGGGCGCGGCCGGCGCGCCACCTACAGCCTCACCGAGGCGGCGATCCAGCTCGTGCCGGTGTTCGCGGCGCTGGGCTCGTGGGGGCTGCGGCACCGGGAGACCACCGAGCCCCTGCGGGTGCGCGCGGAGCTGCTCGAGGCGGGCGGTCCGGAGCTGTGGGCGGATTTCATGGACGAGCTGCGCACCCTGCACCTCGGGGCGCCCGCGCCCGCCGGCCCGTCGGCCACCGCACGCCTGGCGGCGGCCTACCAGGAGGCGCTGGGGCAGACTGCGGTCTCGTGATCGAGTCGCACTCCCACGGCGCCGTGACCGAACTGCGGATCGCCCGCCACGACCGGCGCAACGCCCTGAACACCGCCCACTGCCGCGACCTGCACGCCGCGCTCGACGACGCCGTCGCCGGCGGCACCCGCGTCGTCGTGCTCACCGGGGAGGGCTCCGCGTTCTGCTCCGGCGCCGACCTCGACACCGTCGGCGACGCCGGGTTCCTCGACGCGCTCTACGCGATGCTGCAGCGGGTCGTCGCGGTCCCGGTCCCGGTGATCGCCGCCGTCCAGGGCGCGGCCATCGGCGCGGGCACCCAGCTCGCCATCGCCGCCGACCTGCGGGTCGCCGCCGAGCGCGCGGTCTTCGGACTCCCGACGGCGGCGCTCGGGCTCGCCGTGGACCCGTGGACGGTCCGGCGCCTGGCGCTGCTCGCGGGAGGCGGCCCGGCGCGCCGGATGCTGCTGGCCTGCGAGCGCCTCGACCATGCCGAGGCCCTGGCCCACGGGCTGGTCGACCGGACCGGCTCGCCCGAGGACGCGCTGGCCTGGGCGGCCGAGATCGCCGCGCTGGCGCCGCTGACGCTCGCCTACAACAAGCTGGCCGCGAACCGTCTGCTCGAGGACCAGCGGGATCCGGAGACGCTCGACGCCGTCGGGGACGCCTTCGCCGCATGCTGGGCGAGCGAGGACCTCGTCGAGGGCCGCCGGGCCCGCGAGGAGAAGCGGGCCCCGAACTTCGTCGGGAAGTAGGGGCTCAGTCCTCGCCGGGCCAGTGGGCGAGGGTGTCCAGGTAGAGCTGCCGGACGCTCTCGACCCGCTCGTCGAGGTCCTCGGCGTCCCAGCCGGACACGTCGATGGGCGGCAGCACCGCCACCTGCACGACGCCCGGGTGGATGATCATCGCGTTGCGGCTCATCAGCTCGCCGGTGTTGCGGAACACCAGCGGGATCACCGGCACCCCGGCCTGCATCGCCAGGTGGAACGCGCCCTTCTTGAACGGGCCCGGGCTCGGCGTCGCCGACCGGGTGCCCTCCGGGGCGATGACCACCGAGACGCCCGACCGCAACCGCTCGACGGCGGGCTCGAGGGCCTTGCGGGCCTGCGCGTTGTCGGCCCGGTCGATGAACGCCGTCTCGAGCAGCCGCATCAGCGGGCCGAACAGCGGGTTGGTCGCCAGCTCCTTCTTCGCCACCGGCGCGAAGTTGCCGCGCAGCAGCCCGCCCAGGACGAGGACGTCGAGCTGGCTCTGGTGGTTGAACAGGAACACCGCGGGCTGGGAGTCCCAGATGTGGTGGGCGCCGTGCACGTCGAGCGAGACCCCCGAGGCCAGCAGCGAGAGGTCGCCGCCGAGCCCGATGCCCATGTTCAGCCCCGCGCGCCGCGACCCGCCGATCAGACCCAGCCCGAGGCCCGTCGCGAACCCGCCCATCATCCCGGCGTAGGTCCCCGCGGTGCGGGCCACCTCGACGGGGCCCGACCACGGCCGGCCGGCGAAGTCGACGACGGGCCAGCCGCGCTCCGCCGCCGCGCGGCGCAGGCCTCCAGACGGGTTGACCGCGGTGGGACGGCCGACGGTGGCGAGGAACGGGACGTCCTCGTTGCCGTTGGAGTAGGCGAAGCTGGTGTCGAGGTCGACCTGGTGCGCCGCGGCGAAGTCCTTGACGGCGGCCGCCTTGCCCTCGCCGTAGGGCGTGCGCCCGTCGGGGTGGCCGGTGAGCTTGCCGTCGGCGTCGACCTCGAGCGCGGTGTAGAGGGTGTGCTCGATCCCCAGCGCCTTCGCCGCCGGCCCGACCTGGAACCGGGTGGCGGACGAGGCCAGCACGACGGTGTGCCCGCGCTCGAGGTGCGCGCGCACCAGCCGCCAGGCCTCCGGGTAGACCGACGGCCCGATCTCGTCCCGGAAGAGCTGCTGCCCGAGCTGCTCGAGCTCCTCGGGCGTGCGGCCGGCCCAGGTGCGGCCGGTGATCTGGAGGAACTTGCGGAAGTCCTCCTCGGTCTCGAGCTTCTGGGTGCCCGCGGCGAGGGTCTTCAGCGTCGTGCTCAGGTGCACGTCGAAGTTGCGCAGGTGGTGGCGCATGAACGCCATCACCGAGTACCCGGCGATCACCGTGCCGTCGAAGTCGAAGAACGCGCCGACCTGTGGTCCCTCGGGACTGTTCCGGACGTCCTCGAGCAGCTGGGCAGCGGCGCCCCCGGCGATGGGGGCGTCAGGGTCGGACACCGGTGCTCTCCTGTCGGTTACGGGCGTCGGTCTCGTCGATCCGCACGACGCGGCCGACCACGGCGCGGATCTCGTCGGCGAAGGCACGGCGCCGGACGGCCAGCTCCGCGCGGGCGGCATCGACGTCGGCGGCGGACGCCGGGGTGGGAACCTCCACGAGTCCCCTGTTCCCCGCCAGACGCAGTGCCGATGCGAACAGTTCGCGGGACAACGCTTCCGGACCGTGCAAGCGGCCCTGGAGCAGCAGCTGCTGGCCCACCGCCGAGCAGTCGTCGAACAGCTCGGACTCCTCCACCGGGCGCGCCGTCTCCCAGGCCGCGAGCCGCTCCGCGAAGAGCCACTGCGCGTCCACGAACGAGCGCAGCACGCGGTGCGCGCACAGGAACGGGCTCGCGAGCAGGATCTCCTTGGTGCGGGTCACCGGGCGGTCGCGCTCGGTCCAGTCCGGGTCGATCAGCGACAGCTCGGTGGTGAGCTCGTTGCGGAAGGTCTCCTTGTCCGGGAAGAAGAACTCGTACTTGAGCAGGTCGCGCAGGGCGAGGGCGTGGGTGAAGCCCGCCGCCAGCGCCTCCCGGCCCTCCTCGGCGTCGTCGACCTCGAGCACCGAGAGCTCCACGATCGCCCGGTTGACGAAGTGGTGGATCGCCGAGTTCCGGTAGAAGGCGGCGACGATGTGGTGGCCCGGCTCGACCGAGAACACCGGCTCGGTGCCGTCGGTGTAGGCCGACACGACCTTCTCCTGGCGCAGCGCGAGCAGCGCCTCGGCGACGCCGCCGTTGGTGCGCAGCGACTCGACGCCGGTGTGGGGCAGCTTGCGGGCCTCGGCGTAGTCCAGGACCGGCTCGAGCACCCGGCGCACCTGGGAAAGGGTGAGCGCCCGGTCGCGGACGCCGAGCAGGGCCAGGGCGGCCAGCGCGATCGGCGTGACGGGCGTGACCCGGTTGATGCGCACGAAGACCTCGAAGGCGGTCTTCTGCAGGGCGAGCCGGCGGGCCGACGCGTCGGTGGAGTCGCCGTCGATGTCGTCCGGGGTGCGCTCCAGCGCGGGGTCGCCCGCGGTGGAGAGCGCCTGGCGCAGGGACAGCGGCTCCCCGAAGCTCACGTGCAGGGCACCGACCGGCCGGCGCTGCGCGCGGGCGTACCCGGCCAACCAGCGCAGGCCCTCCGGCGTCTTCGCCGTGCCGGTCTGCTCGGCGGCCATCTGGTGCACTTCCTGGAGCTGGTCGTGCATGATCGACACGGGCACCAGGTAGACGTCGGAGGTGCGGCGGGTCTCCACCGCGTGCGCGACGTCGGAGAGCAGCCCGTACTTCGCGGGCCGCAGCTTGCCGGTCCGCGACCGGCCGCCCTCCATGTACCACTCGAGGTTGAACCGCTTGGCTGCCAGCCACGAGAAGTACTCACGGACCACGGCCTTGTAGACGGCGTCCTTGCCGAAGCTGCGGCGGATGAAGATGATCCCGCTGCGCCGGGCCAGGGCCTCCAGACCCCAGATGCGCAGGTTGTTGCCGCCGAGCACGTGGTTGCGGGGGAAGTCGTTCTCGCGCAGCACCTCGGCCAGCACGAACGGGTCGGTGTAGGAGCGGTGCGAGGGCAGGAAGACCAGGGCGTGCTCGGCGTTGAGCTCGCGCAGCGGCTCCAGGCCGCTGGTGTCGGCGTGGACCTCCCACGCGCGCTCGTGCATCGGGCGCAGGACCCCGGAGAACATGTCGACCGCGGTCGGGTCCATCGCCGCGACGAGGCTCTGCAGATCCTTCTCCGCCTCGGCCGCCACGTCGGACTCCGAGCGGCCGGTCTCCTCGGCCAGGCGCCGGACCTCGCGGGCGAAGTGCGCGCCGCCGACGATCTGGTCGCTGACCTCGCGCGGCACCTTCGAGCGGTTGCCGAGCACGCTGCGTTCCGCGCGGTCGAGCGCGAGCTTGGCCTGCTGGGCGACGAAGCGGACGAAGTCCTCGGTGTTGGTGCCCATCCGCTCGCGACGGTGCCGGACGAGCAGTTCCCGCGCGGTCGCGGGACGGCCGACGACGATGCGGTGGCGGATCTCGCGGCCGTCGCGGCGCGGCTGGGCGCGGGCGGCCCGCGCCCGGTCCCGCAGCTTCGACCGCCGGGTGACCGCGTCGAGCAGGCGCAGCAGCGTCTTCTCCGGCGCCGGGCCGGCCGGTTCCCAGACCAGCCGCACCGGGACCAGCAGGGCGTTGTCGCCGCGGGTCAGCCGGCTCGCGAGCTGCTCGCTCTCGACGGGCACCGTCTCGACCCGGCGCCCGTTCGCCGAGGACATCCCGGCGAGCCACCGGTCGATGAGCCGGCGCTCGAGCACGCTCGGGGCGTCGACGAGGACGACGAGGGGCCGGTCGCCGGAGTCGGGCAGGTGTGCGCCGTGCGGGGGCAGCGCCGTCGGCTGCTCCGGGAGCCCCACCGGGCCTGACGCTCGCGGCGTGCCCCCCGGGCCGGGCGCGCCCGGCGGCTCCGAGGGGGACGCGGCGGGGACGGACGGGGACTCCACGGTGCACCTCCCGCGTCGTGAGCCCGCGTGGCCCGGAGATGACCGCGACGCGGGTGAGGGTCACCCTACCCGGCGGTCATCGTGGCACGTGGTGATCGCGACGGTGGTGATCGTGACGCCCGCGCGTCGGTCCGTCCATGCGCGGGTACGCATCCGACGGTGCCGGAACCGGCGCCGTTCGCGAGAGGTGGAGTGACGACGTGCGTGCAGTACAGGTGCCGAAGGCCGGAGCGGACTTCGAGCTGGTCGAGCGGGACCTCCCCGTGCCCGGCGAGGGCGAGGTGCGGGTGACGGTGCAGGCCTGCGGGGTCTGTCACTCGGACATGTTCGCCAAGGAGGGCGTGATGGGGGACGCGACGCCGTTCCCGATCATCCCCGGCCACGAGGTCGTCGGCCTCGTGGACGCGGTCGGCCCGGGTGTCACCGCGGAGTTCTCGCCCGGTGACCGCGTGGGCGTCGGCTGGTTCGGCGGCGCCTGCTACCACTGCGAGTCCTGCCGCCGGGGCGACTTCATCACCTGCGCGAACGGGCGCATCCCCGGCGTGACGTTCGACGGCGGGTACGCCGACGCCCTCGTCGTGCCCGCCGACGCGCTGGCGCGGATCCCGGCCGAGCTGTCCGCGGAGGACGCGGCGCCGCTGCTCTGCGCCGGCGTGACGACCTTCCACGCGCTGCGCTCCAGCCCGGCCCGCCCCGGGGACCGGGTGGCCGTGCTCGGCGTCGGCGGCCTGGGCCACCTGGCGATCCAGTTCGCCGCGCGCATGGGCTGCGAGGTCGTGGCGATCTCCCGCGGCACCGACAAGGCCGACCTGGCCAAGCAGCTCGGCGCCCACCACCACATCGACTCGCAGGCGACCGACCCGGGCGCGGCGCTGGCCGAGCTGGGCGGGGCCACGACGATCCTCGCGACCGCCACGAACGGCGAGGCGATCTCCGCGCTCGTCCCGGGGCTCGCGCCGCGCGGCCAGCTCGTCGTCCTCGGCGCCGCGGAGACCCCGCTGACGCTGGACGCGATGTCGCTGATCGGGCCCGCGACCGACGTGGCGGGCCACCCCTCGGGCACGTCGAAGGACTCAGAGGACACCCTGAACTTCTCCCGGATCACCGGCGTGCGCCCGATGATCGAGACGATGCCGTTGGAGAAGGCGGCCGAGGCCTACGACAAGATGATGGCCAACGACGCCCGCTTCCGGATGGTCCTCACCACCGGGAACTGAGGGCCCGGCTCACCGGAAGCCCTGCAGCGTCCTCGTGAACGCCCACCGGGACTGGTCGATGCCGCTGCAGTCGTCGGCCTCGGTCGCGGTGCCGGGACAGCCGCCGTTGTCCCGGGCCAACGACCACGCTCCGACGTAGCCGTAGCCGGCCGCCCGGGCGCCCTCGACGAGCGCCCGGGCGTCGGCCAGGGTCGTCGTCGCGTCGGTGTCGTTGCGGCCCAGCATCAACGTCACCCCGACCCGCGCGGCGACGTCGGCCGGGTCGCTGCCCGGCCACATCCCCTCGAGGGTGCGGGTCGAGGCGGCCGCCGCGTCGAGCATCGCCCGGGACCACGACCCGCTCGCCGCGAAGTTCATGACCATGAGGTTGACCCGCACCGCGACCCCGCGGTCGGACACCGCCCGGACGAGATCCTCGGCGGTGGCGGTCATCCCGGTCGCGGCGTCCTCGACCTGCACGGTCAGCGTGATCCGGGCGCCGCGTTCGGACTGGAGCAGCGCCAGCGCGTCGGCGATGCGCGCGACCGAGACCGCCCGCCCGGTGTCGGTCTCCACGTCGACGTCGAGGTGATCGGTGCCCACCGCGTCGAGGGCCTTGCCGTACGCGGTGGCGAGCGAGCGCGCGTCGGGGCAGCGGGTCTCCAGGTAGGTCCCGACGGCGCCGCCGGAGGAGACCGTCGTCGTGCCGCCGCGGGCCTTGAGCGCCGCGACCGAGCGCTGCACCGCGGGGTCGGTGATCGGCGTCGTGCCGCCCCAGGTCGGCGTGCACGAGGCCCCCGCGAGGACGAACGCCAGCACGACGTCGTTCTGTCCGGAGGCGGCCGCGAGCGCGCCCAGGTCGGGCAGCGGCGGGGTGGTCAGGTCGACGTACGGCGCGACGCGGACCGTGGGCAGCGGGCCGGCGGGCGCCTTGGTGCCCTCCCGGACGGGGGCGGCGGTCGTCGTGGTCGTCGCCGGGCTCCTCGCCCCGGCGGCCGCGACGGGGGTGGACTCGGCGGCCGGCGCCGGATCCGCCGTGCGCACCGGCGAGGGCACGACCGAGCAGGCGACGAGCACCATCGTCAGGAGGACCCCGCCGAGGGCCGCGCGGAGGGCGAGGCGCACTAGCGGACGCTCACGTGGTGAGGGGCTTGGCCTGCGCCGCGCCGTTCTGCTGCGCGGGCGCCGGCTGCTGGGGCTCGGTGTTCTGGCCGGCCCCGGTCTTCGGCGTGGTGTTCGTGGCGGGTGGCGTCACCGGGGCCGCGGGCGCCACCGGTACCGGCGCGGCGGGAGCCGGTGCGACGACGGGCGCGGGCGCCTGCGGGGCGACGACCTTCGGCGCGACCTTCTTCGGCGTGACCTTGGCGGTCGTCCGCTTCTTGGCGGTGGTCGTCGGCTTCGCGGGCGTCGTCGTGACCGCGGAGGGCCGTGCGACGACCGGCGTCGGCACGATCGCGGGGGTCGCCGGCAGGGAGGGGGCGAGCGAGGCGCCGGACGCGACGGGGACGGCTCCGCCGGCCGGTCCGGTCGACCCGGCGACGGCGCCGGTGACGACGACCCCGACGTAGCCCGCGGCGAGCGCGGCGGCGGCGACGGCGATCCCCTTGAACCGGCGGGCCCGGCGGCCGCTGCCGTCGACGAACACCGGGCCGGCGCCGCGCCGCGCACCGGGCGAGCTGGGGATGAGCGTGGTCGTCGCCCGGGCGGCGATGTCGTCCGGGGCGCTGCGCCGGGCCGCGTCGGGGTCGAGCGCCTCGGTGAGGGCCGGCGTCGAGCCGGTGGGGGCGCCGGCGGCGGGCGGCATCGGGGCGGCCCAGGCGTGCGGCGGCGAGGCGGGGGAGGGGCCGGCCTGGGTGGGGACGACGGGCATCGGCGCCGACGGCGTCGGCCGTGCCGGCGTCGGCCCCGCCGGAGCGGTGAGGTCGGCGGGCCCGGGGGCGATGCGGGGGAGCCCGGTCGGGGTGCCGGTCCGGGGCGCCGGGATCGCGGGCGCGCTGCCGGTGCGCGGTGCCGGGATCGCCGGAGCGGTGCCGTACGTCCAGGCGGACGTGGCGATGCGTGACTGCGGAGCGGTGTACGTCGTCCGAACGGCCGAGTCGAGCGCCGTGTAGCGCGGCGCGACTCCGTCTGGTGTCCGGTGGTTCGCCATCTCGTCCCCGTCGTCCGGTTCGCGGTGCGTGCGCTCGGGTCGAGCGTCACCCGTACGAGCTATCGCCGGGGCGGCAGTGACCGTTACCGATCGGAGATGTCTTGCCGAGGGTGTGGGAGAGACGACGCTGTGCTGTCGGCGCCGGCACACGTTCTCGAACACGCCTGAGGCCCCGGCCGCGTCACCTCGAGAGGCACGTGACGCAGGCCGTGTGGCCGGTCGGGATGCGCGGTGTGCCCCTCGCGCCGCCGGCGAGGTCCGGACACGACGAAGGCCCCGGTCCGATCGGACCGGGGCCTCCATGGTCGGGGTGGCGGGATTCGAACCCACGGCCTCCTCGTCCCGAACGAGGCGCGCTACCAAGCTGCGCCACACCCCGAGCACTCGAGCGACGTAGCGACGTCGTTTGCTCTGGGGATCAGCCTACCTGGCGCTCCCCGCGGGACGGGACGGGGGCCGGGTGCTCGCGGGCGCGCCCGCCGCGGCCGTGGCGTCGGGCCCGGTCACCTCGCGGGGCACCAGTTCGAGCAGGCTGGCCTCGGGGCGGCAGCCGAACCGGACCGGGGCGTACGGCGACGTCCCGAGCCCTGCCGAGACGTGCAGCCGCATGTGGGCGCCCCACCGGGACGCGCCGCGCGCCCGCGACCGGTCGACGCCGCAGTTGGTGACGATCGCGCCGTAGCCGGGCAGGCGCAGCTGCCCGCCGTGGGTGTGGCCGGCGAGCACGAGGTCGTAGCCGTCGGCCGCGAAGCCGTCCAGCACGCGGGGCTCGGGGGAGTGCGTCAGGCCCAGGCGCAGCGTCGGGCCCCCGTCGGTCGCCGGGCCGTCGTCGTCGGGGTCCGCCGGCCCGGCGATCCGGTCGTAGTCGTCGTGGCCGATGTGCGGGTCGTCCACGCCCGCCACCGCGATCCGCTGCCCGGCGACGGTGAGCTCGAGCCGGGTGTGTGTCGCGTCGTGCCACCCGTGCTCGATGAAGGCCGCGCGCAGGTCCCGCCACGGGAGGTCCGGGCCCAGGATGCGGTGCTGCGGCCGGAACAGGTAGTTCGCGGGGTTCTTGGGCCTCGGCCCGTGGTAGTCGTTGCTGCCGAAGACGAACACACCGGGACGGTCGAGCAGCCGTCCGAGCGCCCGCAGCACCACCGGCACGGCGCGCCGGTGCGAGAGGTTGTCCCCGGTGTTGACGACGAGGTCGGGCTCCAGCTCGGCCAGACCCGCCACGAAGCGCTCCTCGGTGCGCTGCCCGGGCCGCAGATGCAGGTCCGAGACGTGCAGCACCCGCAGCGGCCGGGAGCCGGGCGAGAGGACCGGCAACGTCGCGTGGCGCAGCGTGAACCAGTGCCGTTCGACGACGGAGGCGTAGCCCAGCCCGAGCGCGCCGGCGGCGGCGCCCGCGGCGGCCGTCCGGATCAGGCCCCGGGTGAGCCCGTGGGTCGTGCCGTCCGTCGCCGGCTGGTCGGCCACCGCGTTCCTCCTCTGGCGTGGTCGGCCCCGCCGGGTGCCCGGGCCCTCCCCGTCGGTCCTACGGCGGCGGAGGAGGTGCGCCCACGGTGCCGCTGGCGACCTGGAGCGTGACGACCTGGTCGGGCAGCGCGGACCCACGCGGGGACTGCCCGACCACGGTACCGGCGGCGGCACGGTTGTTCACCGTGGTCCGGGTGACCGCGAAGCCCGCGTCCTCGAGGCGGGACTGCGCGTCGTCGGCCTGCCGTCCGACCACGTCGGGGATCTGCTCGTTCGTCCCGCCGGAGACGTAGCGCGGGTCGGTCGCCGGCAGCGGCTGGGCCGGGGCGGCGGCGAGCAGCGGCGTCATCGTCTTGTACCAGGTCCGGGCGGGCGTCTTGCCGCCGAAGATGTTCCCGTCGCCGCAGGGGTAGGGCGGCGAGTCCCCGCCGCCGTCGCACAGCGGACGGGGCGACGACGAGTCGTCGAAGGTGATCACCGCGCCCGCGATCCCCGGGGTGAACCCGAGGAAGGCGGCGGACTTGTTCTGCTGGGTGGTCCCGGTCTTGCCCGACATCGGCCGGCTCCAGCCGTTCTCCCCGGCGGCGCCGGAGGACGTGCCGCCGGCCTGGTCGTCCTTGGACAGGCCCGTCATCAGGGTGTCGGCGAGCGTCGGCGGGACGACCTGTTCGCAGGGCTGCTCGGCGACGGGGACCGGGTTTCCGGAGGCGTCGGTGATGCCGAGGACCGGGGTCGGCGGGCACCACTTCCCGTGCGAGCCGAGCGTGGCGCCGACGTTCGAGAGCTCGAGCACGCTGGTCGGGGTCACGCCGAGGGTGAAGGAGCCCTGGTTCTGCTCCTTGGCGACCTCGGCGATCGACTTCCCGCCCGCGCCCTGGGGCTCGGCCAGCGAGCGCATGCCGAGCTTCACCGCCATGTCGACCACGGGCGCCACCCCGGTGTACTCCATGAGCTTGACGAACCCGGTGTTCGGGGACTGGGCCAGCGCGTCGGTCATCGAGAGCACCGGTGCGTAGGAGCCGGCGTTGCGCACCGGGAACGGGTTGCCCTGGCCGTCGCGGTAGATCGGGGACGCGTAGCCGTCGGCGGGGATCTGCATCTGGTAGTCGATGCCCAGGCCCTTGTCGAGCGCCGTCGCGGCGGTGAAGACCTTGTAGACCGAGCCCGCGCCGAGGTTCACCGGCTCCCACGGCAGCCCGTAGCTCGTCTCCAGCGCCGACCCGTCGACGCCGAACACCCGGTTCGACCCCATGGCGAGGACCTCGTGGCGGTCCGCGCCGGGGGAGACGGCGGCCATCACGTCGGCGACGTTGCGCTGCCGCGCGGGGACCTCGCCCCGCAGCGCGGCGGACATCGCGGTGAGCGTGTTCCGGTCCAGCGTCGTCCGGATCGTGTAGCCGGCCCGGTTGAGCTGCTCGGCCGAGATCCCGGCCTGCCCGAGGTACTCCACGACGTACTTGCAGAAGAACGCCCCGTCGCCCGCGCCGATGCAGCCGTTCGCGGGGGTGGCGAGCGGGCTGACGACCCCGAGCGGGCTCGTCGCCGCCTCCTGGGCCTGCGCCTGGGTGATCATCCCCTGCACGGCCATCTGGTTGATGACCTCGTTGCGACGACCGGTCGCGGCCTGCGGGTGCGCGACCGGGTCGAACGCCGCCGTGGACTGCACCATCCCGGCGAGCAGCGCGGCCTGCGGGATCGTCAGGCGGTCGGGCGTGGTGTTGAAGTACGTGCGGGCCGCGGCGCCGATCCCGTAGGAGTTGTTCCCCAGGAACACGATGTTGAGGTAGCGCTGGAGGACCTCCTCCTTCGCGTCCTTCTTCGTGCGCCCGTCCGCGAGCTGGCGCTCCAGCTGCAGGGCGACGCGGACCTCGCGCAGCTTGCGGGCGTAGGTCGCCTCGGTCGCCTTGAGCCGCTCGGACTGGCTCCGCGCGGTGACGTAGAGCTGGTAGTTCTTGATGTACTGCTGGGTGAGGGTGGACGCGCCCTGCTGGGTGGACCCGGCGCTCTGGTTCGTCACGAGCGCGCGCAGCGTCCCCGTCCAGTCCACGCCGTCGTGCTCGTAGAACCGGCGGTCCTCGATCGCGACGATCGCCGCCTTCATCGTCGGCGCGATGCTCTCGAGCGGGGTCGGCTGGCGGTTCTGGTCGTAGAGGTAGGCCAGCGGCGCGCCCTGCCGGTCGGTGACCGTCGTGACGAGGGGCAGCTGGCCCGCCGCGAGGTCGGTGGACGTGGCGCTCACCGTGTCGCTCGCGTCGTTGCTGACCAGGCCGACGCCCCCGACCAGCGGGAACGTCACCCCGGCCAGGATCAGGCCCGCGACGAGGCAGAGCCCGAGCAGGCGCGCCACCGGACCGGCCCGCAGGCCGCGTCGGCGTCCCTCGGGAGCCTCGCCGGTGTCCGCCGCGTCGTCCCGATCCGTTCCTCCGGTCATCGGCGTCCAGGTTACTGGCAGGACGTGTGCTTCGTGCTCGTGTCATGCCCTACGGGCGGGTAGGGCGATGTGTCGGGGATGCCGGTCACGGATCTTCCGATGACGGATCCGTTTCGGGTCTTTCTCGGTGGAACCGTCCGCTCCTAAGCTGCGTCGAACCCTGTGAACGGGCGAGACGCGCGGCCGAGGAAGGCCGGGCGTCCGGGAGACGCGTGCCGGCGGGGCGGGCGCGGACCCCGGGAGCCATGGGGCCACACGAGGGCGGGATGACGTGAGCGACGATTCGGGACGGACGACGACCACGCGGAACTGGCGCCGCGACGCGCGCTGCCGCGACGAGCACCCCGACACCCTGTTCGTCCAGGGTGCGCAGCAGCGGGACGTGCGCGAGGTGTGCAAGGCGTGCCCGGTGCGCACCGAGTGCCTGGCGCACGCGCTGGACAACCGCATCCGCTTCGGCGTGTGGGGCGGGATGACCGAGCGCGAGCGCAAGGCGCTGCTCAAGCGCCGCCCGGACGTCGTGTCCTGGGCGGCCCTGCTCGAGGCGGCCCGCCGCGCCGCGATGCGCCCGGCGCAACCGGCGGCCGGGTCCGCCGGGAAGGGCCGGTCCTCGCGTCAGGCCGGCTGAGCCGACCCGGCGCCGTCTCGGCGGCGGATGGGTGCCGGGCTGACGTGTGCGCTGGTGATCAGGGAGTCACTGCGGGGCCGGTCGGAGATCCGATCGACCTCTGGTGGCTCCCTCGCCGTCGGCAGCCCAAGGCCGACCCCCTCAGGCCGTCAGCAGCTCGCCGATCGCACGCAGGCCGTCGAGGTCGTGCACGTCGGTGGCCATCGCCGGCACGTCGACGATCGGCACGCTCGGGTGCGCGCGCGTGAACCGGGCGAGCACCCGGCGCTCGCGCTCCGCGGTCTCGACCCGGTCCGCGTGCAGACGCAGCACCGCCGCGGCCGTGGCGTCGCCGCGCGCGGCCTCCAGGGTCTCCGCGCCTTCCCGCGCCCGGGCCCCGGAGAGGGTGGCGTGCACCGGGTGGGTCCGGTTGAGGACCATCCCGGCGAGCGGCATCTTCTCGTTGCCCAGCCGCTCGACGAAGTAGGACGCCTCGCGCAGCGCGTCCGGCTCCGGCGAGGCCACCACGAGGAATGCCGTCCCCGGGGCGCGCAGCAGCTGGTAAGTCGCGTTCGCGCGCTCCTGGAACCCGCCGAAGAGCGTGTCGAAGGCCTGCACGAACGCCGAGGCGTCGGAGAGCATCTGCCCGCCGAGGATCGTCGAGACGGCCTTGGCGAACAGGTTGAACGTCGAGCCGACGAGCTTGCGCAGCGCCGAGCCGCTCGCCCGCGCGGGCGCCGAGAGCAGCCGGATCATCCGCCCGTCGAGGAACGACGACAGCCGCTGCGGCGCGTCGAGGAAGTCCAGGGCGGACCGTGATGGCGGGGTGTCGACGATGATCAGGTCCCACCGGCCCGTCGCGGCGAGCTGCCCGAGCTTCTCCATCGCCATGTACTCCTGCGTTCCGGAGAACGACGTGGAGATGGTCTGGTAGAAGGGGTTGTCGAAGATCGCCTGCGCGCGCTCCGGCGTGGCGTGACCGGAGACCATCTCGTCGAAGGTCCGGCGCATGTCGAGCATCATCGCCTGCAGCTCGCCGCCCGAGTCGCCGGTCACGGCGTCGGGCACCGCGCGCGGCTCGTTGTCGAGCTCCTCGAGGCCCATCGACTGCGCGAGCCGGCGCGCCGGGTCGATGGTGAGCACGACGACCTTGCGCCCGCGGGCCGCGGCCCGGAGGGCGAGCGCCGCCGCCGTCGTCGTCTTGCCGACCCCGCCGGAGCCGCAGCAGACGAGCACGCGGGTCGCGCGGTCGTCGACCAGCGCGTCGAGGTCGAGGTGCTCCGGGCGGCGGAAGCGCCCGGTCGGCGCGGTACCGGACTCAGCGGCCATGGCGCACTCCCTGCTCCCGCAGCAGTTCGGCGAGCTCGTAGAGCCCGCCCAGGTCGACGCCGTCGGTGAGCTCGGGCAGCTCGACCTGCGGCATCCCGGCCTCGTCGAGGCGCGAGCGCACGCCCGCCTCGACCGCGAGCCGTTCGGAGTGCTCGCCCACCTCGGTCAGCAGGCCGTCCATCTCCTCGTCCTTGAGGAACAGCCCGGCGGCTTCGAGTCCGGCGCGCAGGCCGCTGTCGTCGACCTCTCCGACGCCGTCGGCGGGCACCGGCAGGCGGGCCGGACGGACCCGGTTGACCATGACCGCCCCGGGCGGGAGGTTCGCGTCCGAGAGCTCCTCGACGGTGTCGAGGGTCTCCTGCACCGGCAGGTCCTCGAGCTGGGTCACGACGTGCACGACCGTCTGCGGGGAGTGCAGCAGCGCGACGACCCCTTCACTCTGCGTGCGGATCGGGCCGGTCCGCGCGAGCGAGCCCATCGCCTTGGTGACGTCGAGGAACTTCACGACGCGGCCGGTGGGCGGCGCGTCGAGGATCACGGCGTCGTAGAGCGGCTGCCGTGAGGCGCGGGAGCGGCGGTCCTCGCCGACGGTGCGCCCGACGCACTCCTTGACCTTCCCGGTCAGCAGCACGTCGCGCAGGCCCGGGGCGAGGGTCGTCGCGAACTCGACGGCGCCCATGCGGCGCAGGGTCCGGCCGGCGAGCCCGAGGTTGTAGAACATCTCGAGGTACTCAAGCAGGGCCTCCTCGGCGTCGACGGCGAGGCCGCGGACCTCGCCGCCGTCGGGGGCCACCGCGATCCGCTGCTCCGAGTAGGGCAGCGGCGGGGTGTCGAAGAGCTGGGCGATGCCCTGGCGGCCCTCGACCTCGACGAGCAGCGTGCGCCCGCCGTCGGCCGCGAGGGCCAGCGCGAGCGCCGCCGCGAGGGTCGACTTGCCCGTGCCGCCCTTGCCCGTCACGACGTGGAGCCGGGCGGCGGCGAGGGACTCGGGCCAGCGTTCGACGCCCCCGTCGTCGAGGACGCCGACACTGCCCGGGCGGCGCTGGTTGCTCACGGCGACCAGCGTAGGACCGTGCCCGCGGCGCCGTGGCCCCCGGCCGGAGGGCTGGGTCACACCGGGGTCACGAGCCGGGTCACGGTGCGTGCCTGTCACGTCGGCGCAGGTGTGAGGGGGTACGCGGGCGTCCGGGGCAGGGCCGGGCCCGTCGGAGCCGACATCTACCCTCGGCGGACATGAGTGCCCAGACGTGGGAATACGCGACCGTCCCCCTGCTGACCCATGCCACCAAGCAGATCCTCGATCAGTGGGGTGCGGACGGCTGGGAGCTCGTCACCGTCCTCCCCGGACCGACGGGTGAGCAGCACGTCGCGTACCTCAAGCGGCCGCTGTCGTGACCTCGCCCACGGCGCGGCTGGCCGAGCTCGGGGTCGAGCTCCCGCCGGTCGCGCCGCCGAAGGGCATCTACGTGCCCGCCAAGAAGGTCGGCGCCCAGGTGTGGACGTCCGGGCAGCTGCCGCTGGTCGGCGGTGAGCTGCCGGCGACGGGGCTGGTCGGCGCGGAGGTCTCGGTCGACGACGCGAAGGCCTACGCCCGCATCGCCGCCCTCAACGCGCTCGCCGCGATCGACGCCCTCGTCGGGCTCGACGCGGTCGCGTCGGTGGCCAAGATCGTCGGGTTCGTGGCGTCCGCGCCCGGGTTCGGCGGGCAGCCCCAGGTGGTGAACGGCGCGTCGGAGCTCATGGGCGACGTGTTCGGCTCGTCGGGCGAACACGCCCGCTCGGCGATCGGGGTGGCGGCGTTGCCGCTGGGCGCCCCGGTCGAGGTTGAGGTCGTCGTCGACCTGGCGTGAGCTTCGGTGGTGCGTGGGCGGACGACGCCCACGGCGGAGGGAGTACGGACGTGGCGATCACGGGTGCCGGGATCGACGGGGCACCGGTCGGTGGCGACCGGTCCGACGGAGCCCGTGGCGCCGCCGACGACCGGTCCGGCGGCGCGGAGCGCGCCTGCCACGACCTCCTCGTCGCGCTCGCCGGGCGCCTGCCCGACCGGCCGCTCTGGCGGCTGCGGGACTGGCTCGCCGCCGAGGCGACGGTCGCGCTGCGCACCGCGCTCCCGCGCACGCTGCTGCGCCACCGTGTCGGGGTCACCGAGAGCGAGCGGGCCCTGCTGCGCGAGGTCGTGACGGGCTGGCACGGGCCGCTGCGCCTGGTCGACGCGGTGCTGCATGCCGAGTCCGCCCCGGAGGCCACGGTGACGTTCGCGGAGCCCGGCCGCTCCGCGTGGGACGCCGCCGACCTGGTGCTCCGCGCCCTGCTCCCCACCGTCGGCGACGTGGGCGAGGTGCGCCGGGCGTGGCGGTCGGGCCCGGCGCGCGCGACCGGCGACGAGGTGCGCGTGGTCCTCGTGAGCGCGGCCGGTGACCTCCCGGCCCTGACGGGCGCCGTCCAGCGGGCGCTGCGCGCGCACGGCGGCGCCGTGCCCGGCGTCGAGGTCATCGGCGCGGGCACCGTCACCACCGCCTACCACCGCGCGGCGCTGGCCGCGTCCGACGTCCTCTGGCGCGCCGGGGCACCGGCCTCGGTGTCCGCCTCCGCCCCGGAGCGGGGTCCCGGTCTGCCCGGCCCGCGTACCGGGGTGGTTCCCTCACCCCCGGAGCTGGTGCGTCATGGCTGAGCCCGGTACCCCGCAGCCCGACGGACCGCGTCCCCCCTCTCCCCGGACCCGCGGCGACCGCGGGCGTGACCCGGTGGCCCTGGCCGCCTGGCGCCGCGTCGCGGAGCAGCGTCGTCGTGCCGCCGACCCGGACGTCGTCGCGGACGACGTGCCCCCGGCGGCCGCCGAGGCCGCGACCCCGAGCGGTGCCGCCGAGATCGGCTCGGGCGGGTCCGGCATCCCCGCGGAGCCGGTCGCCGCTGCCGAACCGGTGGTGGCCGCCGAGCCCGTGGTGGCCGGGGAGCCGGTCGCCGAGCCCGCCGCGACGGCCGAGTCAGCCGCCGCCACGTCAGCCGCCGAGCCCGTGGCGGCCGCCCGCCCGGGTCGGCCGTCCACCCCCGAGGCGACGGGAGCCCGCGACGAGGGCCCCGGCACCGGCGGGTTCGCCGTGCCCGAGAGGCACTCCGCGGCGGACGCCCACGCCACGCCGGACGCCCACGCGGCGCCCGTCGGATCGCCCGAGCCCGCCCCGGCCCGCGCCGGCCACGGTGACGGACCGCCCCCCGAGGGGCGCCTGCACGACGTCCTGCTCGGCCTCGCCGGGCGTCTCGACGACGACGCCCTCACCTCGGTCCGCGAAATGGTCGCCGCGGAGGACGACGCCGAGGCCGCCGAGCTGCTCGGCGGGAGCCTGCTCGCCGGCGGGGTCGGGCTCACCGGCGAGGAGCGCTCCCTGCTGCGGCCCTGGTTCACGGCCGCCCGGGTGGACGCCGACCTGCTCGGTCTGCTGCCCGCCGACCCCGGGGCGCTGGGCCGGTCGGTCCACCGCTTCGCGCCGACGGCCGGTGACCGCGCGCCGGGCCTGCCGCTCGCGCGGGCGGCGCGCCGCCTGCCCGGCGTCGTCGCGGTGCGGGAGAGCTGGCGGGTGACGCCCGCGGGGTCGGCCCCGGGACCCGTGCCGCACCGGGTCGTCCTGGTGGAGACGGCGCGCCCCGACGACTGCGACCACGTCGTGCACCACCTCGCCCACGCCGCGCGCGCCCTCGACGACACCTCGGTCGAGGTCTTCGCCTCCGGCGCGACGCTGCCCGCGTACCACCGTGAGGCCCTCGCGGCGGCCCACCCGCTCGTCGCGGACGACCCGGCGACCGGCCCGACCACCGCAGCCGCGCCCGCCCCGCCGGTGGAGCGCCCGGCGCCGTCGCGCTTCGGGGCCGTCGACGACGACGAGACCTGGCAGACCGTCGCCGACTCCGGCGCCGGTCGGGCCGCCGCCGAGCCCGCCGCCACGGTCGACCCGATCACGGCCGGGGCGGCAGCCGGGCAGCCCCTGGACGACGAGGAGCCCGGCCTCGAGGACCTCGACGAGACCTCCGACGCCGCGCACGCCGCCACACCCGCGCCCCCGGCCGACGACCGGACCGCCGCCCCCGAGGCCCCTGACGCACCGTCGGAGACCTCGATCGACGACGACCTCTCCTCGACCGCGCGCCGCATCGCCGCGCTGTGGGCGCGGCCCGCGCCCGAGGACTTCTCGGCGCCGCTGCCGCAGGAGTCGCTCGAACCGACGCGCCTCGAGCCGGACGGCGAGGAGACCGACCCGGTGCCCGACGAGGCACGGCCCGCGGTCGACGACGAGCCGGGCGGGCGCCACGGCGTCGTCGGGGAGCCCGACCTGGGGACCACCTCGTTCCGGTCGCCGACTCCGCGGTCGCGGAGCAACGGGCACCGTCTCGACCCGGACGCACCCACCGACGGGGTCGCCGACACCGGGAGCCTGAACGGCGCCGCCGCCGGGCCGGGAGCCGACGCGCCCACCGCCGACGACGGGGTGGACGCCGACACCGCCCAGGTCCAGCGGGCCCGTCACAGCCGCGCCCGTGACGAGGAGGCGCCGCCCGCGACGGAGGACCCCGGGTCGGCGCGCTTCGGGCACGACGCCCGCTTCGGCGCCGGACCCGGACCGGCCTGGCCCGGCGGTCCGGTCACCGGCGACTCCCGGCCTGGTCCGGACACGCTCTTCACCTCTCCCGTGGAGGTCGGCGAGGGGCCGGTCACGCTCGGGACGAACGGACACCGGCACGGACCGGTGCCGGCGACGCCGTCCGACGACGAGCCGACGACCCTCGGCACCAACGGCCACCGTCACGAGCAGGCGGCCGCCCACGAGGAGCCGGCCACCGGCCCCGTCGCCTGGTCCGGGCCCGCGGCGCCCCCGCCGGTCCCGGGCCCGCCACCGGTCCCGGGGCCACCGCCGGCCGGACAGTCACCCGCCGCACCGCCGCCCCCGGGACCTCCGGCCGCCGGACCGCCGGCGCCCCCCGCCCCGGGCGGCCACGGCACCGTCGGGAACGGCGCGGGTCCGCGGCGACCCGACCCGGGGCACGAGGTCGCGCCGCCGTGGGCGGCGGCCGACGGCGCCGGTTGGCCCTCGGAGGCACCCGGCTGGAGCCCGGCCGCGGACGGCGGGCCCGCCCGGCCCCCCGAGGCGGAGAGCACGGCGGCCTGGTCGCCGGAGTTCGACGACTCGGTCGCCCAGCTCTCCGACCGGGAGCGCGAGCTGCTCGCGCGGCTCCACGAGGAGCTCGCCCAGCGGGAGCGCGCCGAGGGCGCGGACCCGTTCGCGGCGCCGCCCCACCCGCCGTCGGACCGGCAGAACCCGCCACCGCCCCCGCCGGGCCCGGGTGGGCCGCACCGGCCCCGACCCGGGCGGCCACCCGGACCCCCGGGCGGCCGGGTCAACGGTCACGGCCTGTCGGGGAACCCGGACGACACCGGCGCCTGATCGACGCGGCTAGGGTCCGGGCGTGACCGACGCGTCCGGGACCGCCCGGCCCGAGCACCCCACCTACGAGCTCCTCCGTCCCGTCACGGCGGCCGCGAGCGTGGTGCTCGCGGACAACCCGTCCGGGATGACCCTGGACGGCACCAACAGCTGGGTGCTGCGCGCGCCGGGACAGCGCGGCTGCGTCGTGGTCGACCCGGGCCCCGACGACCCGCGGCACCTCGACGCCCTCGTCGACCAGGGCCCCGTCGAACTCGTCCTGCTCACCCACCACCACCTCGACCACAGCGAGAGCGCACGGACGTTCTCGGAGCGGACGGGGGCGCCGGTCCGGGCGCTCGACCCGGAGCTCTGCCTGGGCGCCGAGGGCCTCGGGGCGGGTGAGGCGCTCGGAGCGGCCGGGCTCGACATCCGCGTGGTCGCGACGCCCGGGCACACCACCGACTCGCTGTGTTTCGTCCTCGACGGCGACGGCAGCGTGCTGACCGGCGACACCGTGCTCGGTCGCGGCACGACGGTGCTGGGCGACCACCACGGCGCCCTCGGGGAGTACCTGACGTCCCTGCAGCGGCTCGCCGCGCTCCCGGCGGGGACCACGCTGCTCCCTGGCCACGGCCCCGACCTCACGGACGCTCCGCGGACCGCGCGCGAGTACCTCGCCCACCGCGAGCAGCGCCTGGACCAGGTGCGGGAGGCGCTGCGGCGGCTCGGGGACGACGTCACGCCGCGGCAGGTCGTGGAGGTCGTCTACGCGGACGTGGACGAGTCACTGTGGCCCGCCGCCGACATCTCGGTGGCCGCGCAGCTCGAGTACCTCCGGTCCATGTGAACAGATGTGGTCGCTGGGACGACCACATTCGTTCACATGGGCCGAAGGCCCTACCGGGCGCGGCGGGCCAGGCGGTCCGGCTCGAGGATGAGGACGCTCTTGCCCTCGAGGCGCAGCCAGCCACGGGCCGCGAAGTCGGCCAGGGCCTTGTTCACCGTCTCGCGCGAGGCGCCCACGAGCTGGGCGATCTCCTCCTGCGTGAGGTCGTGCGTGACCCGCAGCAGGCCGGCCTCCTGCGAGCCGAAGCGCTGCGCGAGCTGCAGCAGCGCCTTGGCGACGCGGCCCGGCACGTCGGTGAAGATGAGGTCCGCGAGCAGGTTGTTCGTGCGGCGCAGCCGGCGAGCGACCACGCGCAGCAGCTGCTCGGCGATCTCCGGGCGCTGCGAGATCCATTCCTTGAGCGCCGTGCGATCCATCGAGTAGGCGCGCACGTCGGTCACGCAGGTGGCGGTCGACGTCCGGGGGCCGGGGTCGAAGATCGACAGCTCACCGAACATGTCCGACGGGCCGAAGATCGAGAGCAGGTTCTCCCGGCCGTCCGGGGAGCGGCGCCCGATCTTGACCTTCCCGCTCTGCACGATGAACAGCCGGTCGCCCGGTTCGCCCTCGTTGAAGATGACGGTGCCGCGGGGGAACTCGACGCGGTCGAGCGATTCCGTCAACACTTCGATCGCGGCCGGATCCACGCCCTGGAAGATCCCTGCGCGGGCCAGTACCTCGTCCACCGTCAAGCTCCTCGCCGACTCGTCCGACCCGCACGCCCCGGGGCTCCTCGACCCCGCGCCGCACTGTGTCACCAGTCACGTCTTTCAGAAAAGTCTAGTCGTGTGCAACGCCATGATCACGCTGCACGCGCCCGACGCGACCCCCGGGTCTAGCCCCCATGGTCGCCATCCGCGAGCAGCATCCCCCAATCGGACGATCCTACTCGTCATATATGACGCCGCTGGGTGAGCGTCAGACGCTCGTCGTGTCCCGGGGGGACGTGGCCGTCCCGCGCCCGCGTTTCGACCCTCCCCCACGCTTGCCCAGGTTGCGGAGCCGGAACATCTGCAGGGCCCCACCGATGCCCTGCCGGAACAGGGCCTTCACCTCGTCGGGGCGGGCGCGCTCGAGGAAGTCCTCGACCTCGTCCTCACGGACGGTGCCCGAGCGCAGTCTCGTCTCCAGGCGCTCCATGCCCAGGGCGAAGACCATGATGAGCAGGGGGATGAGAACGGCGATCCAGGCGGTCATGGTGAGACGCATGCTCCCGCACGCGCGCGAAGCGGCGAGCACCGGGGTCGTCCCGGCGTGTCGGTGGGTTCACTACCCTGGACGGATGACCTCGGGGGCCACCACGCGCAGCGGCGCGTCCGGCGTGAAGCCGGGCGAGACGCGCCTCGGGCTCGTACGGCGGGCCCGGCGCATGCACCGCGCGCTCGCCGAGGCGCACACCGATGCGCACTGCGAGCTCGACTTCACCAGCCCACTGGAGCTGCTGGTGGCCACCGTCCTGTCCGCGCAGACCACCGACGTGACGGTCAACCGGGTCACCCCGGCCCTGTTCGCGCGCTACCCGGACGCGGCCGCCTACGCCGGTGCCGACCGCACCGAGATGGAGGAGATCCTCCGTCCGACCGGCTTCTACCGGGCGAAGACGAACTCGGTGATGTCGCTGGGTGCCGCCCTGGTGGAGAAGTTCGACGGCGAGGTCCCCGGGCGGCTGAAGGACCTGGTCACCCTGCCCGGCGTCGGGCGCAAGACCGCGAACGTCGTGCTGGGCAACGCCTTCGGCGTCCCCGGGATCACCGTCGACACCCACTTCGGCCGGCTCGTGCGCCGCTGGGCGTGGACCGACTCCGAGGACCCGGTGGAGGTGGAGAAGCAGGTCGGGACGCTCATCGAGCGCAAGGACTGGACCATGCTGTCCCACCGCGTGATCTTCCACGGTCGGCGCGTGTGCCACGCGAAGAAGCCGGCCTGCGGGGCGTGCTCGCTCGCCAAGGACTGCCCCTCGGCCGGGATCGGCGAGACCGACCCGGTGAAGGCCGCCAAGCTCGTGAAGGGTCCGGAGGCCGATCACCTCCTGGCCCTCGTCGGTCTCGAGCGGTGACGCGCACCGAGGTCGGATCGACCCTGATCGTGGTGATCCTGGTGATCGTCGGGGTCATCGCGCTGTGGCCGCGGGACTCCGACGGCGGGTCCGCGCCCCAGCCCGTGCCCACGGCGGCCCCGACGGCGCGCAGCGACCCCGCCGAGCTGGCCGGGGCCCGGGCGGAGGCCGGCCTCGCCGCCTGCCCGACCCCGACGGCGGGCACCACACCGGCCCGCGCGCCGCTCGCCGGGCTCTCCCTCGACTGCCTGGGCGCCCCCGGCCGGGTCGACCTCGGCGCCGCGCTGCCCGGTCGGACGACGCTGGTGAACTTCTGGGCGTCCTGGTGCGGGCCCTGCCGCGAGGAGATCCCGGCGATCACCGGCTACGCGGCCCAGCCCGGCGCGGCCTCGGTGCTGGGCGTCGACGTGGCGGACGACCCGGCCGACGCCCTCGCGCTGCTGGGCCAGCTCGGCGCGCACTACCCGTCGGTGTCCGACCCGGGCCAGACCGTCGGGCGCCGCCTGGGCGCGGCGCCGGTGCTGCCGGCGAGCGTCGTCGTGCGGTCCGACGGCACGGTCGTCCCGCTGCCCGCCCAGGTGTTCGCCTCGCCCGCGCAGGTGCGGACCGCGGTCGACGGCGCGCTGGCCAAGGCGGCCGGATGAGCAGCCTGCTGCGCCCGCGGGAGGCGCCGGCCTGGCTCGCGGGCCTCGTCGACGGGTGCGGTCGGGCCTCCGCGGACGACGTCCCGCTCCGGCGCCGACCGGGCGCCGACCCGGCCCGTGAGGCCGCGGTCCTGCTGCTGTTCGGCGAGTCCGACGACGGGCCGGACGTGCTGCTCACCGAGCGCGCGGCCGACATGCGCGACCACGCCGGCCAGGTCGCGTTCCCGGGCGGCGGGCTCGAGCCCGACGACGGCGGGGGTCTCGACGCCGCGGTCAGCGCGGCCCTGCGCGAGACCTGGGAGGAGACCGGCGCCGACCCGGCGGGCATCGTCCCGCTCGCGACGCTGCCGCCGCTGACGATCCCGGTCACCGGGTTCGCCGTGACACCCGTCGTCGCGCACTGGCGCCGTCCCGGGCCCGTCGGTGTCGTGGACCCGGCCGAGACGGCCGCCGTCGTGCGGGTCCCGCTCGCCGAGCTCACCGACCCGGCGAACCGGTTCACCGTCACCTCGCCCAGCGGCTACCTGGGCCCGGCCTTCGGTGTGCGCGGGCTGCTGGTGTGGGGCTTCACCGCACTGGTCCTGTCCTGGGTCTGTGACCTCGCGGGGTGGACGATCCCCTGGGACACCTCCGACGTCCGCGACCTCGGCGAGGCGTGGGCCCGTCGGGGAGACAACGAGGCGGCTCGCCGCCGTGAGGGAGACGCGATCCGATGAGCTGGGTCGACATCGTCGTCGTGCTGCTCGCACTCGCCGCCGCCATCTCGGGCTGGCGGCACGGGCTCGCGGTCGCCGCGCTGTCCTTCCTGGGCGTCATCGGCGGCGCCCTGCTGGGGCTGAAGATCGCGCCGCTGGTCGTCGGGCTGTTCCAGGGCGACACCAGCCGCGTCGTCGTCAGCGTGCTCATCGTCATCGCCCTGGTGGCGCTGGGCGAGACGCTCGGGGTCTACCTGGGGCGGGCGCTGCGCGACCGGATGCGGCTCAACGCCGTCCGCACGGTCGACTCGACGTTCGGGTCGGTCCTGCAGGCCATCACCGCGCTCGTCGTGGCGTGGCTGATCGCGCTGCCGCTCGCGACCTCGTCGAACGTCGCGCTGTCCTCCGCACTGCGGAACTCCGCGGTGCTCTCGACGGTCGACTCCGTGATGCCGGCCCAGATCCGGGCGCTGCCCAACGAACTGCGCTCGATGTTCGACGCGTCCGGCTTCCCCGACGTGCTCTCGCCGTTCTCGTCCACCCCGGTGGCCGAGGTGCCCGCGCCGAACCCGGAGCTCGTGCAGGACCCGGTGGTCCAGCGGGCCCGGGCGAGCGTCCTGAAGATCAAGGGGCGGGCGCCGTCGTGCTCCCGGGCGCTGGAGGGCAGCGGGTTCGTCATCGGGAACGAGCGCGTGATGACGAACGCCCACGTGGTCGCCGGGACGAACGAGGTCTCGGTGGAGGTGCCGCAGTCCGGGGGCGGCTCGGAGACCGAGTCGGCCCGCGTCGTGTACTACGACGCGCAGGTCGACGTCGCGGTCCTCGCGGTGCCCGGGCTGGACGCGCGGGCGCTGCCGTTCAACTTCTCCGGCGTGAACACCGGGGACAACGCGGTGGCCCTGGGCTACCCGCTCGACGGGCCGTTCTCGTCGTCGCCCGCCAAGATCCGTCAGCGGATCCAGCTGCGCGGCCCCGACATCTACGACTCGTCGACGGTGACCCGCGACGTCTACACGATCCGCGGCACGGTGCGATCCGGGAACTCGGGCGGCCCGCTGGTGAACCCGCAGGGCCAGGTCATCGGGGTGGTCTTCGGCGCGGCCGTCGACCAGGGCGACACCGGGTTCGTCCTCACCGCGGACCAGGTCCGTGCCGCCCTCAACGCCGCGCCGGGGGCGACGAGCCGGGTGTCGACGGGGAGCTGCGCCGCATAGGTGCGCTGCGCGCTCGTGAGCGGTCATTGACGCCAGGGCATCAATGACTGCTCACAGGCGCCGGAGGAGCACCTCGGAGACGTGGCGCGGGGCCTCCTGGTGGGGGAAGTGCCCGACCCGCGGCACCGTCAGGAACTCGTGGTCCTCCGCCCACCGGGACGACGCGCGGGCCACCGACGCGGGCACCCACGGGTCGTCCTCGCCGTGCAGCGTCAGGACCGGCACGTCGACCCGCCGGTCGATGGCGCGGGCGAAGCGCCGGCCGTCGGGACGGCCCTGGGAACGGACCGCCCAGCGGAAGTACTCGAGGGAGCAGTGCGAGGTGCGCGGGGTCAGGATCGCCGCCGCGTGCCGGGCGGCCACCCCGGCGAACTCCGGCGCCTCGGGCCAGGCCGCCCCGGAGCCCGTCGCGAGCAGCTCGCCGGCTCGCGTCCCGCCGTCGCGGCGCAGCGAGCGCTCCGGCAGCCGGGGGAGCTGGAAGAAGGCGACGTCGCGCAGCGCGGCCGCGTGCCGCCAGGGCCGCCGATGCACCGCGCGCCGCAGCGCCAGGGGGTGCGGGGTCCCGACGACGGCGAGGCGGGACACCACACGCGGGTGCAGCGCCGCCACCGTCCAGGCGACCGCACCGCCCCACCCGGCGCCGACGATCGTCGCCCGCCGGGCGCCGAGGGCGCGCACGAGCCCCGCGACGTCACCGGCCAGCGTCCACAGGTCGTAGCCCCGGGGCGGCCGGTCGGAGCCGCAGTAGCCGCGCAGATCGGGCGCGACGACGTGGTGCCCCTCGGCGCCGAGCGCGGTGAGCTGGTGGCGCCAGGACCACCAGAACTCCGGGAACCCGTGCAGCAGCAGCACCGGGTCGCGGCCCGCCGCCGGGGGACCGCACTCGGCGACGTGCAGCCGGATGCCGTTGGCCGACACCGCGCGGTGCCGCCACGGCCCGGCGAGCGTCGCCGGGTCGTCGTCGGGAAGCTGACTCAGGAGGTCGTCGAGGGGGCGTCCGAGCGGCCGCGGCGCAGCGCCTCGACCGACTCGCGGGCCGTCTCGATGGTTCGCTCCGGAGCGCGGATCTTGCGGACCTTGAGGTAGCCGAGGAACCCGGCGATGCCCGCGGTGATCAGCATGATCGCGAACGTCACCGCGTAGCCGGCCCACTGCTGGCTCGGCCAGATGAGGTTGAACGCCTCGGCGACGGCGAAGAAGAAGTAGAAGAGGCTGAACAGCGCGATGACCGCGGCCACCACGAAGAAGATGCTCCCCTGCACCCCCTTCTTGACCTCGGCCGTGACCTCCTGCTTGGCGAGCTCGACCTCCGCACGCACCAGGGTGGAGACGTGCGTGGTCACCTCCTTCACGAGCGACCCGACGGACGCGTCGCCGGTGGCGCGCACCGGTTCGGCGTTGAGCGGGATCGAAGGCACCACGGGGGGTCCTCCGGGAGACGACGGCGAGGTCACGGGCGCTCCTGGCGGGTCGGGTCGAGAGGGAGCACATCGTGCCACGACCTTGGCGTGACCGAGTCGTGACACGAGCGCACGGCCGGTGTCTTCCCGATCAAGGCCGACCTCAGTCCTCCGTGAGGACGACTCATTCGCTCGGCGACCGGCGCAGTGCCTTGCGCTGAGATTGCACTCGCTTGTCTTCCATCCGTCGTAGTCGCGCACCGCGACTGGGACGGCGGGGCCGACGAGCAGGGGGATCCGGGGCGAGGGCCTCCCGCAGCATCGCCGCCAGGCGTCGGCGTGCCGCCTCCCGGTTGCGTCGCTGCGAGCGGTGCTCGGAGGCGGTGACACTCGCCCGGGTGCCGTCGATGAGACGCGGAACACGGGCGAGCAGGCGGGCGCGGGCCTCGTCGGGGATGCCCGGCGCCTCGGCCAGGTCGACGACGAGCTCGACCCGGCTGTCGGCCGTGTTCACGCCCTGCCCGCCAGGACCGGACGAGCGCGAGAACCGCCAGGTCAGGGCGGCCGCGGGCAGCACGACGTCGTCGGAGACCCGGAGGTCTCCGGTGGCGTCGTCGTGGCTGTCCATGCCTCCAGTGTCCTGGTGCTGTCGAGCGGGTTGGCCTGCGTCGTCAGAGATGCGGCGAGGCTGACGCTGGACGTCAGCAACTCCACATCCTCGGGCGGTGACCTGGGACGCAGCCGGCCACCTGGGACGATGGGCGCCATGACCGCCGCGACCACCGACCCGCTCGCGCCGCTGCTCGACCTGCCCGGCGTGGCGGAGGGCGCGGAGTCCGTCCGCCGACACGTCGAGGCCGTCCACGCGCACCGCACGAACCGCCGCGGCTGGCCGACGACGGCGGCCGAGGCCGGCACCCGCGCCGCCCGCGCCTCGGCCGCCCTCGACGGCGGCAGTGCGGACCTCCCGGAGGACGGCCCGGTCACCGACCCGACGCTCGCCGGCGCGCTGCGCGTGGCGGAGGCGCTCGGCGGCCTGCTGCCGACCTGGCGTCGGGCCCCGCTGCAGGCGCTCGCCCGGCTGCACGTCCTCGCGGCGACCGACCGGGTACCGGAGTCCGATCTCGGCCGACCGCGTCCGGGCAACTGGGTCTCGGCGCGGCTGGACGCGCTGGCGGGCCTCGTCGTCGGCGGGACGTCCGTGCCGGGGCCGGTCCTGGTCGGCGTCGTGCACGGCGAGATGCTCGCGCTCTCGCCCTTCCTGGTCGCGAACGGCGTCGTCGCGCGGGCGGCGGCCCGGCTGACGGCCATCTCGACGGGCCTCGACCCCAAGGGCCTCGTCGTCCCCGAGGTCGGCCACCTGCGCACCGCGACCGAGTACTCCGCGGCGGCCCAGGCGTTCGCGTCGGGCACCCACGAGGGGCTCTCGCAGTGGTTCTCGCACTGCGTCACCGCCTGGAAGACCGGCGCGAAGGAGGCCACCGGCATCGCGGACGCCGCGGGCTGACGCCGTTCGGGCGAACGCGCCGTCCCCACCGGCAGTGCGGGTCCCGTCCGTCCCCAGGGTGCGGCCTCGTCGTACCGCTGTTCGCGGCGTCGGCGTGACCCTCCCGGGCGTGGACGGACGACGAGTGACGGTGTGCTGCGACGACGAGGACCTCCTGGACGAGGTGGTCCGCGTCGCCGCGGCGGCGGGATGCGAGCTGGAGCGGGTGCCGGATGCGGCCGCCCTGCGGCGACGATGGCCGGGCGCCGCGATGGTGCTGCTCGACGAGGCGGCGGCGCGGGCGGTCGCGGGCGTGCGGCTGGGACGGCGCGACGGCGTGGTGGTGCTGTGCCGCGGTGACCCGCCGGGCAGCGTCTGGGAGCGCGCGGTGGCGGTCGGTGCGGAGCACGTCGTGTCGCTGCCGGAGGGGGAGGACTGGCTGGTCTCGGCGCTGTCGGACACCGTCGAGGAGGGGGCGGTCGGGGACGGGCGGGTCGTCTCGGTGATCGGCGGGCGCGGCGGGGCGGGTGCCTCCGTGCTGGCTGCGGCGGTCGCCGTGCGGGCCCACGACGAGGGCGCCCGGGTGCTGCTCGTGGACTGCGACCCGCTGGGCGGCGGGCTGGATCTGGTCGTCGGCGCGGAGCAGGTCGAGGGGCTGCGCTGGCCGGGGCTCGCGCTCGGCGGCGGCCGGGTCGCGGCGTCGTCGTTGCACGAGGCGCTGCCCGCGGCCGAGGACGGATCGCCCGCGCTGACCGTGCTCTCCTGCGACCGGCACGGCCCCGGCCCGGCCCCCGACGCGGCGCGGGCGGTGGTCGACGCGGGCCGCCGCGCGGGCGACACCGTGGTGTGCGACCTGCCCCGGCACCTGACCGACGCGGCCGCGGCGGTGCTCGACGCCTCGGACCTGACGGTGGTCGTGGTGCCGGCCGAGGTCCGGGCGACGGCGGCCGCGTCCCGGGTGGCCCGGCAGGCGGCCGACCGGGGCGCGACGGTGGCCGTGGTGGTGCGGGGGCCCTCACCCGGCGGGCTGGTGGGTGACGACGTGGCCGAGGCCCTCGGCCTCGACGTGCTCGTCTCGATCGACGCGGAGCCTGGGCTGGCGGCGTCGCTCGACCGCGGGGCGGTGCCCGGGGTGCGGCGCGGGCCGCTGGCGGAGGCCGCGGGGGCGGTCCTGGACGCGCTCGACCAGCTCCGGGGAGGGCGGTCCGCGGCGGCCTGACCGATGGAACCACGACCCGGCTCACCCGCGCGGTGGGCCGGGTCGTCGTCGTGCGCTGGTGACGATCGCGGCGTTCGGCCCAGCGGTTGTCCCCAGCCGGCACCGAGGGCCCGGGTTGTCCACAGGCGGGCGGCTCGGGCTGGGAGATCGGGGTGCGGGGCGGGGAGCGTCGTCTTCCACGAGAGCGAGGGCGGTGACGGGAATGGCGGTCGAGGCGGGGAGCGGCGAGGTCGGTGACCTCGTGGAGCGGGTCCGGGCGCGGTTGGCGGGCGCGGGCGGTGAGGCGGGGGTCGCGGAGCTCGCGGCGGCGGTGCGGGCCGAGGCACGGGGCGTGGTCGGTGACGCCGACGTGCTGGCGGCGGTCCGCGCGCTGCAGCGGGAGTTCGTCGGCGCGGGGCCGCTGGAGCCGTTGCTGCGCGACCCGGCGACCTCGGACGTGCTCGTCACCGCCCCGGACGCGGTGTGGGTCGATCGCGGGGCGGGCCTCGAGCGGGCCGCGGTGGAGTTCGCCGACGAGGACGCGGTCCGGCGCCTGGCGCAACGGTTGGCGGCCGCGGCCGGCCGCCGGCTGGACGACGCCAGCCCCTACGTCGACGCGCGGCTGCCCGGGAGCGGGGTGCGGCTGCACGCGGTGCTGCCTCCGGTGGCTGCCGACGGGACCTGTGTCTCGCTGCGGGTGCTGCGCCCGGCCCGGCACGATCTCGACGCGCTCGAGGTGGGCGGCACCGTCGACGCGGCCGGGCGGGCACTGCTCGAGGCCGTGGTGGCCGCGCGGCTGGCCTTCCTCGTCGTGGGCGGCACGGGGTCAGGAAATACGGTGGTCACACCATACGCTCAGAGGCGTGCCAGCCGACAAGCTCACTCGGGCAGCGATCTACTGCCGCATCTCCCAGGACCGGATCGGTGCTGGGCTGGGTGTCGAGCGGCAGCGCGAGGAGTGCCAGGAGCTGGCCGAGCGGCTGGGCTGGACGGTCAGCGGCGTCTACGTCGACAACGACATCTCGGCGTTCTCCGGCAAGCGCCGTCCGCAGTACGACCGTCTGCTCGCCGACATCCGGGAGGGCCGGGTCGACGCGGTGATCGCCTGGCACACCGACCGCCTGCACCGCTCACCCATCGAGCTGGAGACCTACATCTCCGCCAGCGAGCGTCACGGGACGCTGACCCACACCGTCCGCGCGGGCTCGCTGGACCTGAACACACCCTCGGGAAGGATGGTCGCCCGCATGCTCGGAGCTGCCGCTCGCCAGGAGAGCGAGCACAAGGGCGAGCGGATCGCCGCTGCACGGGCTCAGGCGGCCCGTGAGGGTCGGTGGCAGGGCGGCATCAGGCCGTTCGGTTTCGAGGCCGATGGAGTGACACTCAGGCCCCAGGAAGCGGCCGAGATCAGGCGGGCGGCCGACTCGATCCTTGCAGGCGGGTCGCTGCGGGGGGTCGTGCTCGACCTCAACGGCCGCGGGGTGCTCACGTCGACCGGGCGGACCTGGCACTCGCGCACCCTCAAGTCGATGCTGATCCGGCCGCGGAACTCGGCCCAGCTCGTCTACCACGGCGAGGTCACCGGTCAGGCTCCGTGGCGGGAGATCATCAGCCCGGACGAGCGGCTGCGGATCCAGCAGCTGCTCGCTGACCCTGCGCGCCGCACCTCGACGGGCAACCAGGTGAAGTGGCTGCTGTCGGGCCTGGCCTTCTGCGGGGTCTGCGGATCTCAGCGGATCGTGTGCAACACCTCGGGCGGGTCGCGGCCCGGCCAGTACCGGCCACCGGCCTACCGCTGCGGCGCCCGGGAGTTGGTCAAGCGCTCGAACCACCTGGTCCGCCACCAGCCCAACGTCGACAAGCTGGTGACCGAGACCGTCCTCGCTCGCCTGGAGCGCGAGGACGCCCGGGAGCTGATCACCACCACCGACGCCGCGGTGGACACCGCCGCCATCACGGCCGAGATCGAGACCATCCGGGAACGGCGCACCTCGCTGGCCGAGATGGCCGCGGACGGCCTGATGAGCCCCGCGGAGTACCGAGTGGCCCTGACGCGGATGAGCGAGCGCACGAGCGAGCTGGAGGCCCAGCTGCTCTCGGTCCCGACGTCGAGTCCGCTGGCCGTGCTGGTGAACGCCGAGGACGTGCACGAGGTCTGGGAGGGCCTGGACCTCGGCCGGAAGCGAGCGGTGATCGACGCGCTGATGACCGTCACTCTGATGCCGAGTAAGAACCGGGGCCCGGTGTTCGACGCAGAGAGCGTGGACATCACCTGGAAGATGTGACTCCGTGCCCATCGACGCGACGCAGGCTGCCCTCCTCGGGGCCGCGGTCGGTGCGAGCGCGTCCCTGATCGGTGCATACCTCAGCGCCCGGGTCACCCGCGCGAACAGCTACCGGCAGGTCCTCTACCTCAAGCGCATCGAGACCTACGAGGACCTCTGGATGGCGATCGAGCGCTGGGCGGACACGGAGACGCTGGCCATCACGCCGCAGGAGGACCGCCTCGCCGCGAGGGTGCAGCTCTACGCTTCGGTGCCTGTCAGCGGGAACTTCGGCATCCTGCTGGAGCACCTCGATGCTGCGATCAACGGCAGGAACGCTGCCGATGGGCCCGACCTCGACGCGGAGCGAACCCTCCTGGACTGGAGTCGGCTTCTGATCTACCTCATCGGGGACGACAGCCAGAAGGTGGCCAAGGCCCGATGGCTCGACATCAAGAGGTTCGACAGGTACGACAGGTTGGCCAGGAACCAGGTCGACGACAGTCGCTTCGAATCTGATGACGAACCGACCGCGGGGCCGCGAAGCGGTCGGTCTGACCCCGACCGACGGTAAGCTGGCGCTACCCGGCACCCCGCAGCCACCCTCCTCGTTCCAGGAGTTCTGGTGGCAGATCCGCAGCCCGACCCCATCGCCGCCCGAGCGCGCGAGCTGGCGGCTGCGGCCCCTCCGCTGACCGACGAGCAGCGAGCCCGCCTGCGGGCGCTGCTGCGTCAGCAGAGGTCGCGCCAGGCGTAGATCACGATGTTGTTGAAGTACCAGGTGCTGGTCTGAGGCGGCTGTCCGAACGACTCGTTCGACCACTTGCCTTCGAGTCTCGACATCACCTGCCCCTGGTTGTAGCCCTGGGCGCCGAGCTGGCAGGCCTCCTGGCCCGCAGAGACCCACGCCGTGCTGTGGGCCTCGACGCGCGAACGGTCGTACTGGGGCCCGAAGAAGGTCATGTCCCCGACGGTCTGCGTCAGGTCGGTGAGGTACCGCTGCGTCTGGGCTGCTGCGATCGAGCCCGGAGTCGGCCCCGGGGCGGCGGCCGGGATGGCGGTGTTGGCGCGGTGGCCGTCCCCGATCAGCAGCGCGATGAGCAGGAGCACCACGGCCAGCCCGATCGAGCCGAACAGACCCGGCAGGAACCAGGTCGGCAGCAGCGGCTTCGGGTCGTCCTGAGCCTGCTGTGCGACCTCGATGCGCTCGGTCGGTGCGTCCAGCTCCAGCACGGCGTGACGGCCCACGATGTCCCCCGACGATCGAGCGCCCCAACTGGCGCAGTTGCCCGATAGTCGTGGGCCGATCGGACCTCGTTACAGACCCGTCACCCGGACCACCTGGCCGAGTGCCTCGGCACGCCGCAGGCCCCGCGCCCGGGGAGGTCACGGGGCCTGCGAGCTGAGACGTCCGCGGCAAGGCAGACGGACGGCTCTCGGCCGAACGAGAAGACCTGGGGGAAGAGTCGGCTCGTCCGGACCAGCCCCCTTGGTACACCGTTTGAATTGATCGGCGTAGGACCTCTCAGGCTCGATCTCAGGAATTGTTGCGGCTAGTTGCCACAATCGCTTGAAACGGTGAGGTCAAGCACCTTCACTCGAATAGAGCAAGGCGATCAAATGGTCGGTGGTTATCGTTTCCCCATGCAGACGACGAAGGTGGACGGCCGGAAGACCCGTCGCCGTGCGGTGCACAAGCTCCTCGACTTCGGCCACCAGAACCCGGGGCCACACACGATCCATGACCTGGCCACGGGCATCGAGATGACTGAACGTTCGGTGAAGTACGGCATCCGTGAGTTGAAGACCGACAACCGGATCAGCGCAGACATCTGGTGGACCCAGGAGGGCAAGCGGGCCCTCTGGACGTTCCACCTGTAGCAAAGAGAAACCCCGCACTCCCTCGGCGGCCAAACCATCGGGAGTACGGGGTCAACACCTCCCGAAGGAGGACTGGCATGGGGACATCTTACTTTGTTGCGGCATGCCGATCGACCCCAGAGGCCGATCAGCCGAAGAGGATTCTCGCGGTCGACAAGGTGCTCGGCTACGGGCTCGTAGTGAACCCGCAGCACGCGCACACGACCAGCGATCTGATGAAGTACACCGGGCTGTCCCAGCGGTCGGTCGAGGGCGCCCAGATCACCCTGAGGCGCGAAGGTCTGGCGCACCGCCGGATCCGGATGACCCAAGAGGGCAAGCGAGCCCTGTGGATGTTCACGTCCAACTACGAGAACCCGCGAGTGATCGCGCTGGCGGAGCGCCTCGGGGCCTCGCCAGAGATCATCGGCATCCCGCAAAAGCACCTGTCGAGTGAGCTCGGAATCGGACGAACCGACCTGATGAAGATCGTCGGCATCCCGCAAAGGCCAGACAGCTACCGGTTCGACTGCGAGAGCATGAAGACCTACCGTGCGGGATGCGGACGATCTTCTACGTACCCTCTGAGCAGGGAAAACGTGGCTCGTAGGCTGGCGGAGGGGGCCGCGGCCCGTAGTACCACCTCATCCCCCTGTGTTGGACGAGGGACTGGGTGTCCCACCGAACCCATAGCGGCACACGGTGGTACTGCTGCTCGTCGCCGCGCCGACCGCTCCGGCCCCGCCCCTCGCCGCAACCACGGCGACCCTGGTCGGCTCACCGCCGGGACCTTCAACGGCCGCGACTACCGACCGGACCTCGCCGAGAACTGGTCCCCGGCCGCCCGCCACGAGATGGACGTCGAGACGATCTACGAGGTCTACGCCAAGTCCCTCGTCGAGTACGGGCACGAGCCTCCGATCCACGATGACCGGATCAAGGCCAACATCCAGGCCTGGCTCAGCGAGACCGGCGACTGGACCCACGTCGCCCGTGCCGTCGCCCGGCTCTTCGACTCCCATCTCAGCGGCCGACGCATCTGGGAGGTCTGCAAGGTCCCTGGCAACCCCGTCCAGTTCGAGCGCGCCCTCGACGAGGAGTGCCGCGGCAACATCCAGCCCAAGAACCGGGCCGCCAAGGCCGTCCTGGCCACGATGCTCGCCCGCCACGAGGAGAACGCTCCGGCCGCCGTCGACCAGCGCACCCCGGAGGAGCTGGCCGAGGCGCGACGGGACGCCGAGCACCAGCGCAAGGAGCAGGAGCGCCAGGAGCGCGAGCGGGTTCAGGCCAGGGCCGAGCAGGACCGGCAGCACGCGAAGGCCCAGCAGGAGCAGATCAAGCAGCGGCTGGCCGAGCGGGAGGCGTACTACGCCGAGCGTCGGGCCAAGGAGGAACGGGCCCGCCGCTGGGCCCGGGACCCCCGCCACGACCCGAAGAGCCCCGAGTATGTCTACGAGGAGGTCTGAGAACCGCTGGTACTTCCATGAATAACCCCCGCCGGGAATGACATCCGGCGGGGTTCTTCATGCCCCGCCTGTCTGTCGGCCAGGTCTCCACCTAACGGGTGGAGGGACATCTCGGTCTCTCCGGAACCTCGGGAGACATGCCGTGAACGGCATCAAGAACACCATCGAGAACCCGGCGGGACTTCCCGCCGGGCCGGAAGAGAACTGGAAGCCCATCCCGGGCTTCCCCGGCTACCTGGCCAGCGACCTCGGCCAGCTCCGCGGCCGGAAGGGCGGCATCCTCGCCCAGCAGATCGACGAGCACGGGTACCACCGCATCACGCTGCGCGACGCGCGGGGCCGGAGCCGGACCCGGTTCGTCCACAACGTGATCCTGGAGGCGTTCGTCAGCCTCCGTCCGGCCAAGCTGGACGGCTGCCACAACGACGGCGACCAGGACAACAACGCGCTGACGAACCTCCGGTGGGACACCCGGTCGGCGAACACCTACGACAAGGTCCGGCACGGCACCCACAACTACGGCTCCCGGAACCGGTGCGACTGGGGGCACGAGTACACCGAGTTCAACACCCAGATGGCCAAGGTCAGCGGCGGCTCGGGCCGCCGCTACCGCCGCTGCCGGGCGTGCAATGCCGCCGGTGCCACCGTCTGGTACGCGGGCAAGCACGGCGAGCAGCTGGACTTCCAGCAGGTCGCCGACGGCAAGTTCGAGACCTTCCGGGCCGAGCACGAGGCCCGGCTCCGGGAGGACGCCCAGCAGCTCGCTGAGGGCCAGAAGCGCCAGGCGGTGGCCGCGTGAACGCCCCGGTGGTGATCGCCCTGCTGGTGGTCGCCTGCGCCCTTGGAGTGACCGCCCTCGCAAGCCTGGCCGCCGGAGCGCCCGTGCTGGCTCTCGGGCTGACGGTCTGCGCCGGGGCCAGCCTGACCGGCGCCACGGCCCTGGGTGGTGCGCGCCGATGAAGCGGTACGACCTCGACACCGGCGCCCAGCTGACCCGGATCGCGAAGGCCAAGGACGACGCCCGGGCCGCGGCCACCGAGGCCCGGGCCCGGCGGGCCGTCGCCCGCCGCGCCCGCGACGGTGAAGACGAGCAGGCCCTCCTGGAGATGCTCGGCATCGCTCCCGACCCCACCCCGGTCGCCCGGTGAACCGGCTGGCCCACGCCGCTGTCGTCGCCTTCACCGCGCCGCTCTGGATCCCGCTCTGGATCGGCTCGGCGGTGGTGGTGATGCGCACGGCAGATGACTTCGACCAGTTCATCGAGGACGCACAGAACAACGCGCACCTCTTCGTGAAGAAGGCGGCGGTATGACCATCAACCTTCCGGTGAAACTCATCCTGGCGGATGTGAACGGTGGTCAGTACGACACCGCTGCGTTGTGCCTGGGATTCCAGCTGGGAATGCTCAACAACTACCTGCACTACATGGAGGCGATGTTCTTCTTCGACCTCGATGTCGAAGCGCTCCATCAGGCCGACTTGTTGGCGATGAGCCACAACTACGCGGCGACCGTGGTGGCGCGGACCCAGGACTCGGCCCGGGTGAAGTTCACGCCGCTCGACGACCTGAACACCCTGGCGGTACGGCATGTCTGACCGCTACGAGCAGCTCCGCGCCGAGATCGACGCCGAGATCGCGAAGCTCCGCGGGTCGAGCGCCCCGGAGACTCCGGCGAACCCGGCCGACTACGACGACCACTCCGACCGGGCCGAGCTGGCCGCTCAGGTCGCCCAGGCCGCCCAGCAGGCCGTGGCCCAGGTCCAGGCACCGCCGAAGCCCAGCCCGATCCCACGTGCGCTGCAGCGCCCGAACACGGTCGCCCCGCCGCCGACCCCGGCGCCCGAGCGCAACGGCCAGCTGGTGCTCGCCACCGGCCAGGCCCCGGTGCGCATCCCCGGCACCAACGTGGCGGTCTCCGTGGGCATCGAGGTCGGCGGCGACCAACCGGCCGTCCGCCTGCTCTGGCGGGTGGTCGCTTGAAGATCGAGTTCAAGGTGTCCGGCTCCACCTTCGCCGAGGTCGTCCGCCAGACCGAGGCCCTGGCCGCCGCCTTCGCCGAGGGCGAGGACGTCCGGATCTACTACGGCAAGGGCTACCTCAAGGACCACCTGTTCGGGCCGACCCACCGCGACCCCGTCACCACCCCGCCGGAACTGGAGCCCGAGGCCCAGACCGCGTTCGTGGTCCCGGTGCGCCTGGTCGTCGGCCACACCGAGGACATCGACGACGACGAGGACCTGGGGGACTGACCATGTGCCTGCTCTGCCCGACCGGGCTGCCCAACGGCGAAGGCCTGCTGTGCTGCTACCGGTGCCGGGACGGTCTGCGCGATGCCCTCGACGCCGACAACCGCGGCGACTTCGAGCTGACCCCGCCGCTGGCACCGTCGATCCCGGTGCTCGCTGAGCTGGTGACCGTGCACAAGACCCGCGGCGGGGACGGCGGACGCCGGGCTCCGGGCTTCGAGGGCTCGGTGCCGATCAACCTGCACGCCGCGGCCATGCTCGACCCGCGATCGACGCCCACCGGCAAGGCCTGGGTGGGTCACGACGGCCGAGTGCACTCGGAGTCCGAGACCCCGCCGCAGCACCCGGCCACCGTCCTCGCAGGCTGGGTGCGTCTGATCGCCGAGGAGCGGTTCGCCGAGCTGCCGCTCAAGCAGCAGAAGATCGCCCGGCTCAAGCGGGCCTCGTGGCATCAGCTCGGGTCCTCGGTCGTCGAGCTGGCGGACTACCTCTATCGCCACGTCGACTGGTGCTGCGCGCAGCCCTGGCTCGACGAGTACGCCTCGGCCATCCGTGAGCTGCACTCCCAGCTGCGCACCGTGACCCGGGTGTTCACCGGCGAGCACCGGCCCGCGGTGATCGGCCGGTGCAACATGATCACCAACCCCGAAGCTCCCCTCGAAGAGCAGGAGTGGTGCGGCGAGCCGCTCTACACGCCGCGCTCGGGCGACACCATCACCTGCCGCCGCTGCGGGGCGTACTGGCGTCGTCGGGACTGGCTGGTGCTCGGGCGCGAGATGGAGAACGCGTCATGAGCACCCCAGCGGAACGGATCGAGGCGTTCCTGCGGCGACGCCAGCGGGCGTTCCCTGGGTCCCACGTCGTCTGGTCGGACACGTCGTGCCGGGCGGTCCCGCTGATGCTCTCGGACCTGGAGCTGCTCGCGCGGCTCGCCGCAGGGATGGACGGCGACGACGTTCAGAAGGCGGTGACCGAGTGAAGGTGTGCAGCGATCCGGTGGTGGATCCGGAGGCGCTCGCGGTCCACATCGGCGTCCCGGTCGGGACCATCTACCGCTGGGCCCACGAGGACGGCTGGCAGAAGTTCGGGCGGGATCGGCGTCGGCTCTACCGCATCGCCGATGCCGAAGCCTCGGCCGACAAGCGGGGTCGCGACTGGGGATAGCTGACACGACTTGACAGCTTCGGAGCCACGCCGAAGACTGATCACAGCCACTCGTGTCTCTTCCGATGGCTTCCCATCTCGCTCACGTCCCGCGAACACCAGCTTCGGGGACTGCCTTCCGCGTCCACCTTGCCGCGCGGATAGCGGGCGTGAGCGGACCCTCCACGTCGACCCGGGAGGTCGCATGTCCGTGCCCAGCATCGGTCGCGCCGTGCACTACGTGGCCCGCGGATCCGCTGACGGGGCCTTCCCGCCGGTGTGCCGGGCCGCGGACGTCACCGAGGTCGCTGACGAGGCCCACGTCGGCCTGGCGGTGAAGAACCCCACCGGGCTGTTCTTCCACCCGCTGGCCATGAACGGCGGCGTGAGCCTCGACGAGGGCACCGACCAGGCCTCCGGCCAGCACCCGCACCGGCTCTGTGACGGCCGCTTCCACGCACCCGGCACCTGGCATTGGCCCGCGAGGGTGTGATGTTCCGCAGCTCGCAGCCCGGCCCCGACTGGTTCCGCTACCAGTACCGCTCGCTGATCCGGGCTACGCACACCCACGCCGAGCTGGACGCCGCTCGGCTGGTCGAGGAGTCGATGCTCCCGCGCCCCGACGACGACCAGGGCCAGGACGACGTCCGCGAGACCCCGTCGCGGATGGACCCGATGTGCCCGGACGACAAGGTCGGCTACCTGAGCACCGAGGAGAGCCCGTGGCTACCGCCCGACGTTCCAGCGAACTGACCGGCCACGAGCGCGCGCTCTCCGACGCCCTCGACGACGTCCTGAGCCGCCAGCACGGCCTGTACTCCAGCCACTCGGGCTGGGAGCTGCTGATGGAGAACCTCGACGCCTCCGGCTACGCCGTGGTGCCCAAGGCCCTGACCGCCACCCCGGCGGCCACCGACTGCGCATGAGGAGACCACCGTGCCGCTGCTGCTGATCCTGCTGATCGTTCTGCTGCTCGCCGGAGCCGGTGGCGTGGGCTTCCTGGGCTCGAACCTGCTCTGGCTGGTCGTCGTGCTCGTGATCCTCGCTCTGGTGCTGCCGAGCGGTTGGTACTACGGCCACCGAGGAGGTCGTTGGTGATGCCCGACCGATCCACCGGCGCCTGGCGCCGTCCCGAGGCCGCGACCGAGCAGACCGGCCAGATCGACATGACGGACCTCTTCGCCCGGCTCGACGCCCTGGACGCCAAGGTCGAGGCCAAGCACCGCCGTCCGGCCACCAAGGCCCGCCGCCCGATCTCCTGGCAGGCCGTGACCATCGTGGTGGTCGTCGTCCTGGCGCTGTGCGCGCTGGTCGGCTTCTTGGCCGCCATCGGCTTCTTCGCCATCGTGCTGTAACTAGGAGGTCAGCAGGTCACCCAGGAACGCCAACGTCAGTACAAGGATGCTGACGACGCGGACTGTCAACTCGAAAGACTTCCGCTCTAGTGCCCTCGCATAGGTCTTGAGGGAAAAAGGGATGACAACTCCTAGCATCCCTAGGACCCCGCAGAGGACACCCACAATCGCTACGACTGTCTTTGAGTCACCATTCGTGAATACTGCGAGCAGGATGATCACGGCGACGAACGCGATGATAGACGGGACAACTACCCGTTTCCCGTAACTCTCGTAGACTTCCTCTTCGCCTCGGAGGCTCATCCGCCTCCCAAACTCGCGTACACGTTCCGGTCCAATGATGTCGAGCACCACGCTCAGTCCCGCTGCGTATGTGGCGACCTTTGCGATACGACCGATCCACACGGTCGACAGCCCGTAGATCGCCATCCCGTCCAGCTTCTGGCCGCTCCACCAGAGCGACAGGGCTTCCCACAGCCCGATGTTGTGCACCGCGTGAGCGTCCCCCAGCCCATCGCCAGTAGCCGGTAGGGGGTGGCACCGATGGCCTTCGCCGACATCGAGCACGCCCAGCGTGCCGCGCACATCGTCGAGCTGCGGACCAAGAAGTGGTCCTTCCCGATGATCGCCAAGGAGGTCGGGCTGTCCCGGCAGCGATGCCAGCAGCTCTACGAGAAGGCGCTCGTGGAAGCGCCCAACCTCAAGGTCGACGAGATGCGCACCGAAGAGGGCGAGCTGCTCGACATGGCGGTGCGCGAACTGCTCGCGATCGCCATGGACCCCAAGCAGTCCGGCCGCACTCGCATCGAGGCCTGGAACTCGATCGTGAAGGCCTCCGAACGCAAGTCCAAGCTCTTCGGCCTCGACGCCCCGACCAAGCACGAGGTGTGGACGCTCGATGAACTCGACCGCGAGCTTCGAGACGTCACCGAGCAGCTTCGCCGAGCTGAGGCTGCAGAAGCTGCAGGAGCTGCGAGCGGCTAAGCAACGCCTCCAGGACATCGAGACCGAGCGCTCCCGCTCGATCGACGTCTTCTCCGAGCTGGGCTACGTGCCCACGCCCCGGCAGGAGGTGTTCCACGCCGCCACCGAGTTCAGCGTCCTCTACGGAGGAGCTGCCGGTGGTGGCTGAGTAGGGCAAGACGAAGGCTCTGGTCAGCGAGGGACTGCGCAAGGCGATCCAGTACCCCGGCATCCGCATCGGGGCGTTCCGGCGCACCTACGGCGAGCTGGAGGAGTCGCTGCTGGCTGAGCTGGCCGCCTACGGCTACGCCAAGGACCTCGGCGCCCGGTGGAACCAGACCGAGAAGAACCTGACGTTCCCCAACGGCTCGCTGCTGATGTTCCGCTACGCCGAGAACATGCTCGACGCCACCCGGCGCCAGGGCGGGCAGTACCAGCTCCTGCTCTTCGACGAGATGACGCTGACCGACCCGCGGGTGATCCGGTTCCTGTCCTCGCGACTGCGCACCGGTGACCCCGAGCGGCTCCCGGTGCTGGGTGTGCGAGCCGGGAGCAACCCGGGCGGTGTCGGCCACGGCTGGGCCAAGACCACCTTCATCGACCCGACCGAGGGTGGCACCAAGGTCCACGTCGACGAGCGTGGGCGGACCGTGCGGTTCATCCCGGCCAAGATCGACGACAACCCGCACCTGAACCCGGAGTACGCCGAGGACCTCAACACCCTCGACGAGGCCACCCGAGCCGCCATGCGTGACGGCTCCTGGACCAGCTTCTCGGGGCAGGTGTTCACGGTGTGGCGCGACGACCGGCACATCGTCCCGGCCTCCATCGAGCTACCCGCCTCGTGGCTGCGATACGGCGGACTGGACTACGGCTGGTCGGCTCCCTCGGTCTACGAGCTGATGGCCCGGGACCAGGACGGCCGGGTGTGGCTCTACGGCGAGCTGGTGATGCGTGAGACGCCCGAGGCCGAGCAGGCCCGCCGGGTGCTCGCGCTGGAAGGCAACCACCCGCCGTGCGTGCGGGCCGCGGACCCGGCGATGTGGGGCAAGACCTCCTCGGCGCTGCCGGTGGCGGTCACCTACGCCCACGAGGGCGTCCCGCTTCGCCGGGCCGACAACGACCGGCTCTCCGGCAAGGCCCGGGTGCACTCGTACCTGGAGGACGGACCGGCCTGCGGCTACCACCGCCAGCTGGGCTGGGCGACCTGCCCGATGCTCCACGTGCTCGACGGGGCCTGCCCGGAGCTGGTCTCCACCCTGCCGAACCTGGTCTACGACAAGAACCGGCCCGAGGACGTCGACACCCACGGCGACGACCACGCATTCGACGCCGCCCGCTACGCCCTGATGTCGGTCGGGGCGACGCCGCACCTGGTGCTCGAAGGCGTGCCCGAGCGCGAGCCGATCACCGACCCGTCCGAGCGCCACATCGAGCGCGGCGACGTCGCCTTCCGGCCCGCCGACCTCGACAACGCCGGAGCCCGCCGCCTGGAAGACCACCAGGACCTGAACGACCTGCAGTCCGACCCGGCGCTGGCCCGGGCCGACGGCGAGCTACCCGAGTGGCTGGGCAAGTCCCAGCGCGCGCCCTGGCTCACCGACTGACCCGACACCACCGGGAGCGCTGATGATCCCCGTCCTGATCACCCTCTGGGCCTGCACCGTGGTCTTCGCGGTGGCGGCCATCGCCGTCACGCCCTGGCTGCGGCGAGAGCGGGTCATGCGCTCGATGGTGCGCAGGCGCTACATCGCCTTCCGGCGGGACGGTGGCGCCCCGTTCGACGGCCTGCTCGTCGAGTGGGACGAACGCACGCTGGTCTTCGCCGACGTGCACACCCGCGGCAGCGGGATGCCCCAGGACGCCGCTCCGGGCCTGCTCTACCTCGACCGCGAACGGATCGACTACCTGCAGTACGTCGTCGCCGAGCAGGGCGGACCGCCGGTGGCCGTGCCGGACAGCCTCGCCGACATCAACGCCGTGGGTCAGGCCTCCCCGTTCATCAGCGCAGCATGACCCGAGAGGCGGTGACCGATCGTGCTCACCGCCTCCGGACAGATGATCGGCATCGCCGAGGCAGCGAGCGCCCCGGCACCGGCCGGACCGCCCGCCTCGCGGCTCGGTCTGGAGTCCGACGTCCCCCGCGGTGGCTCCTCGGACTACAACCCGGGCGGGGTGTACCCGAACGGCGCCGAGCGCCGGTCGTTCATGGACGAGTGCGCCGGAGCCTACGAGGCCTGCCCGCCGCTCTCGGCCGCGGTGGACGTCACCGCCCGCACCGTGACCGCCGGTGGCCTGGAGGTCGTCCCGGACGACGACAATGAGGAGGCCGACGAGACCGCACCCCCGCGCGAGGTGCTGCGGCTGCGCAAGCTGCTCAAGTTCGTCAACGAGCGCGAGGACATCCGCCAGCTGCTGCGCGGGGTCGCGGTCGACGTCCAGGTGTTCGGCGACGCCTTCCTGGAGGTCGTCTGGCTGCTCGGCGAGCCGGTGGGGCTGTACTCGCTCCCGGCCAACACCATGACCGTGGAGGCCGACGAGCACGGCACGGTGACCGGCTACTCGCAGCGGGTCGACACCCACCCCGAGGCGATCGAGTTCTCACCGAACCAGGTCATCCACATCCCGGGTGACTCGGTACGCGGCTCGCTCTACGGGCTCGGCATCGTGCAGAAGGCGTTCTGGCCGATCGCCACCTACCTGTTCGCGGCGGCGCTGCTCAAGGAGCGGATGCGCCGCGGCGACCCGCCGGACCTGCACGCGGACGCTCCGCTGGAGGTCCCGGAGAACGAACTCAAGACCTGGAAGCAGCAGTACAAGGTCATGAACGTCGGGGCGGCCAACATCGGCAACCCGATCATCAGCCGCGGCGGCTTCAACATCAACGAGCTGCGCACCGCGGCCCGCTCGGACCTGGTGGCCATCCAGACCTGGTGCCGCGACTCCATCCTCAACGTGGCCGGTGTGCCGCCCGCCCAGGTCGGCATCATCGAGTCCGGCAATCTCGGCGGCGGCACCGGCACCAGCCAGTTCAAGACGTTCCGCATCAACACCTGCGGGCCGCTGGGCCAGCTGATCCTGGAGAAGCTGAACTACTTCCTGCTCCGGGCGTTCGGCATCTCCGGTTGGCACATGGAGCTGAACGAGGTCGACTACCGCGACGACCTGATCATCGAGCAGATTCGGGACATCCGGCTGCGCAACGGCTCCTGGACGCTCAACGAGCTGCGCGGCGACATCGGCGAGCCCCCGCAGCCCTACGGCGACAACAACGTCGTGGTCGAGCGCAGCTACGTCATGAGCTGGGACCTGATGCAGGCGTACTCCCAGTCGATGATCAACAAGAACAACAGCGCGGATGCTGCCGCACCCCCTGCTCCGGGAGAGCCAGGACATGCGCCACCGGAGGAAGAGACGCGCGCTCCGTCATTCCAGGGATGGGACGAACGGGCCCGCCGCCGCTGAGAGGAAGACCGCGATGAGCGACAACGTCTGGGCGGCGATCTACGAACTCGAAGCCCGCATGACGACCGACTTCGAGGCGCGCAGCAACTGGTGGCGAGACCGCCTCCGCGCCCTCGAACACAGAACGGAGACACAGATGACGAACCTCCACGATCGGGCGGGCCAGATCCTCAGCCAGATCGCCAACCTGCAGTCCCAGCAGGCCGCGCTGATGACCGCGGTGCACGCGGCCATCGACGCCGCCGCCTCGGGCAGCGCCTCGGCGGCCGACGCCAAGGCCCAGGTCGACGCCGCGGCAGCCGACCTCGACTCGGTCTCGCAGGCCGTCACCGACGCGACCACCCAGATCCAGACCGACATCTCCGAGGTGCAGCCCGCCCCGGCGCCGACGCCTGCTCCGGCTCCGGTGACCCCGGGCCAGGACGGCCCGGCCGTGCAGCCGCCGGTCAACCCCAGCCCGGTCGACCCGACCGCGCCCCCGGCGGACCCGAACGCCCCGGTGACCCCGGCGCCGACTCCGGTCGAGCCCGGTCAGCCCTCGCCGTTCAGCCCGCCGTCGGACCCGTCCGCGGGCTCGGACAGCGGCTCGTCCGACGACTCGGGCTCAACGTCCCCGGGTTCGCCGAGCCCCGCCCCGGCGCCCAGCGTCGACCCCAGCTCCTCGGGCTCGGACGACTCCGGCTCCTCGTCGAGCAACTCCTGACCGGTCGGGGACGGGCTCGACAACGGGCCCGTCCCCCACCACCCCCGCGAGGAGAGGCCATGACTCAGCCCCAGGACGTGACCGTCGGCGACGGCAGCAACGCCCACGCCGATCCGGTGACCGTCGAGCCGAGCGCGCCGGAGACGTCCACCGACGTGCCGACCAGCGCGACCGGCCAGCAGATCGCCGCGGACGCGGGCTTCACCTCGATCGAGCAGTACGTCGCGTCGGTGCTGGAGAACGCTCCGCAGGACGACAACCAGCCGACCATCACGATCCCGGAGCACCTCGTGTCGCTGGCCGAGTGGCTGGCCGATCCGGCGTTCAACACCGCGTTCGTGGTCGGGCAGACCACCTTCTACTCGTGCACCTTCTGCGGCGGCGTGACCGCCTCGAAGGACGGCCACATCGCCAGCCACAAGAACGCCAGCGGCTGATGGCCGACCAGCCCGCCAACGGTCAGCCGGTGACCGAGGACGAGCCCGTCCCGCCGCCGCGACTCGACCCAGACGAGTTCGTCGTCGCGCGTGGCACGCTGACAGCCGACAAGTGCGAGCCGCTGATCCAGAAGCGGATCGGCTGAGTCCCACCGGTGCCCACCACCACGGAGCAGTCGATGACCAACCGCAAGCAGCGCCGGGCTCAACAGGGCCGCCCACACATGCCCGGCTTCGAGGGTCTGATCGCGATGGGTCAGGCCGCTTCGGAAGCCGACGCCGCCGCCCACGGTCACGAAGCCCCCGGTCCCGACACCCAGGTGGGTATCCTCGCCGACCTGCTGCACAAGCCGTGCAACTCGCCGTGGCCCTCCACGCACAAGGCAAGCGCTTCGTGGCACGTCCGGGAGGCCCGAGAGTTGCTGGATCGCCTCCAGAACGCCTCGGACGCTCCGCAACCACCCGAGGGCACGCCGGACACAGCGAACGCTCGTGAGCGCGCCGCGCAGCGCCTGGAGGATGTCGAATCCCTGGTGCGCACCGGCGACTACGCGATCCTGGCGGTCGAGCTGCGCGACCAGGACTCCGCCCGCACCCGGGCGATCGCAGCAGCGATCCTGGGTCAGGGGTGACTGGAACCCGGGTATCGTCACGGCATGAGTCGCGTCAAGAAGCTCGTCCGGTGGTTCCGGACGCAGTCGGCGCGCCTGCCCCTTCCCTTGGCCACCGCCCTGTCCGGTGCTGCCGGGTTCCACTTCGTCCCTCCGGCACTCCAGCCCGTGTTCGTTCTGGTGGCATCGCTCGCAACTCTGGCGAGCACGTCGGGCTCTTCAAAAAAGTCTGCGGATCGTACTTCTGTTCGACTGCCTTCAAAAAAGCTTCCTGACTTCCGGATTGATTTCTTGAGGGTTGGCGGAGCGGAAGCTTGATCCGGGTCGCCGTCGGCGTGCTCATCGGCGTGCCGATCGGCTGGTTGCTCTCCGAGGTCGGGCGGGGCTGGAAGGCAGGCTCAGCCGAGGTGCCTGACGGCCCGCCCTTTGCAGGCGACCTGGTCGGCGTCCCACGTCAGCCCGGCGAGCCCGACTGGCTGTTCACCGAGGAGTAGTCCCGGGAGGCGGTCGTGGCTTCTCGTCGTGGTCGCTCCCACCCGCACCGCGGGCACAAGGGCCCGCACCCCGGGGCGCGCGGTAAGCCGCACCCGCACAAGGGCTCGCACGTGCCCCACCCGGGCGCCCGAGGCCCACACCCGCGCCACGAGAGCCCGGCTCAGGCCGCTGCGGCCCGGGCCAGCCTGACCAAGGCCCGTGCCGCACACCCCAAGGGCCAGCAGACCTCCGCACAGCTCGCCGCTGAGCGCTCGAACCTGGTGAAGGCCCGAGCCGCTCGCAAGGCGAAGGGACTGCACACCGCCCGGAAGGCGAGTCAGCGCGGCCCGACGGCGCGTCGGGCGCGGACCACCGCCCACCGAGCCCGCCCGGCGACGCACCGGCACGCGGTCACGCATCGCAGCGTGACCCACCGCAAGGCCGCCCACACCACCGCGACCCGGCGGATGGCCATCCACAAGCGCGCCAGCATCCCGGTGAAGCCGAAGCACTACGGCGGCCACACCGGCATCACCCGGCATCACTACAACCGCCACGGCCTGGAGAAGGCCGCGCACCGCATCGCCGGGCACCGCAGGCCGATCCGTCCGCGCCGCCGCCGCTACGTCTGGACGGTGCCCGCCGGACGGCGTCATGGCTGGAACTGGACCAAGCAGCGCAAGCCCAGGAATCAATGGTGAGGAGGTGGCCGTGGGCTCCATCGGAACCATCGACGCGACATTCCTCGCCCCGGGCATCAGCCACAACAACCGCGAGTACACCCCGGACCTGATCGGCAAGGCCGGGCAGCGCCTCATCGAGCGGCTGGCCGATCCCGGTGGCCTGCCGGTCACCGTGCTCACCCATCACGGCGCCGGAGACGACTCCGCCCAGATCGCGGGGCGCATCGCCACCGCGGCGCTCGACGAGAACGGCGTGCTCTCCGGCTCCGTGATCCTGGCCGACACCGTGGCCGGTCGCGACATGCTCGCGCTGACCACGCCGGATGAGTCCGGACGCCGGTTCCTCGACTCGATGTCGATCCGCGGCTACTGGCTCGGCGACGTACGCACCGAGGACCGCGAGGGCCGCACGGTGATGACCGGCGACGACCTGGAGATCGACGGCGTGGACTTCACCGCCACGCCCGGGGTCGACGCCGCCCGCCTCGCGCAGGCCCGCCGGGACGCCGAGGAAGCCCGCGGCACCGGTCGCACTCCCCTCTACGAGTCGATCGGACATGCCGTGGTGCACGAGGCCAGCGATCCCCAGAAGCCGCACGGCGACGTCACCTACGCCGACCCGGGCTATCAGGACGACGGGAAGAAGCGGTATCCGCTCGACACCAAGGGCCACACCCGCTCGGCCTGGGCCTACGTCTCGATGCCGAAGAACGCGGCCAAGTACTCGTCGTCGCAGCTCTCCTCGGTGAAGTCGAAGATCAAGGCCGCGGCCAAGAAGTTCGGGATCAAGCTGGCCAGCGAGACGAAGCTGGCCGAGGCCTGCGGCCAGCTCGATGAGCTCACCGAGGCCTACATGGCGATCTCGGCGATGAACGGCCCGGCCGACGTCAACGTCAGCGCGTACGGCATCGACAACCTCGACCTGACCGCCGTGGCGGCGAAGCTCGGGCAGGCCACGTCCGCGGCCCTGCTCACCCTCGACCCGGACCAGGACAACGACATCGACCTGGACGACGCCGAGGGCGAGGTCGACGACACCGAGCCCGCGGACGACGACGCGGTGACCTCGATCTGCGCCGACTGCGGCGCCGAGATCCCGAACGACGCCAAGTTCTGCCCCTCCTGCGGGGCCCAGATCACCGACGACTCGGACACCGAGTCCGCACGAAAGGGGCCCGACGTGGCCGAGACCGACAGCAGCAGCGACGGCGGGACGACGTTCTCCATGGACGACATCACCAAGCTCGCGAACGCCCTGGCCAAGGCCATCAAGGGCGACACCTCCGACGACGCCGACAGCGGCAGCGAGGACTCGCAGGAGTCCGCCGACAAGGGCACGCCCGCCACCGAGGCCAAGACCGAGACCGGGGAGACCGACTACGCCGCGCTCGTGGCCGCCGAGGTGGCCAAGGCCAAGGAGGCGATGGCCAAGGAGTTCGCCCCGGTCATGGCGAAGGCCCTGGCCGAGCAGCGCGACGCCATCCGCGACGAGCTGGTCTCCAGCGGCGGGTCGCCCAACCGCGCCGGAATGATCGAGTCGCTGCGCAAGGAGGGCGGCATGGGCGACCAGACGCCCATCCACCAGCTGCCCGCCCAGGAGCAGGACAAGCGCCGCGCCGAGCTGTGGGCCACGGCCCTCGACCTCGGCGGCGTCCAGCGCATCTGAGCGACGTCCAGCGGCACGGGACCCCTCTCAACGCCCTGCCAACACGCACTCAAGCCCCCGGTCCACACCGGGGGCTTTTTCATGTCCAGAGGAGCTAACCGTGGCCGGAATGTCACAGCTGGGTGAGGCCCTGACCGCCGGTCAGGCCGGAGCCCTCGTCCAGAAGCGCATCAGCCCGCTGATCGTCGACCTGCAGCGTCGCTTCTCGGTGTTCGTCACCGCGGTGCCGACCGAGTCCTGGGATTCGACGGTCTACAACTTCAACCGGCGCCTGCAGCGTCCCGGTGGCGGCTTCGTCACCGACGGCGGCGCCGTGCCGATGAGCAACAGCGTGTGGGAGCAGAAGGCCTTCACGCTGCGGAACATGCAGGCCGTCGGTGCCGTCACCGGCTACGCCCAGGCCGTCACCCGCTCGCTGGTCGGTGACCTGGAGCGCGAGGAGTACGAGGCCACCGCCGAGAGCCTGGTCTGGGACATCGAGACCGCGCTCGGATGGGGTTGTGCCGGGGCCACCCAGTACGGCCCGGCCCCGCAGTTCGACGGGCTCAACTCGCTCGTCACCCAGTTCGCCTCGACCTCGCAGCTGCGCCAGAACGCGATCGAGACCTCGGGGGCGAGCTTCGCCCTCACCCATCTCGACCACCTCTACGACCTGGTCCGCACCAACGCGGCGATGAACATCGGGTCGAACTACATGTTCGTCATGACCCCGACCGCGCAGAGCCGCTTCGAGCAGCTGCTCGTCCCCGAGCAGCGGTTCGTCAACCAGGTCGAGATCGCGGCCGGGATCATGTGCAACTCGTACAAGGGCGTGCCGATCGTCCCGTCCTCGTTCCTGGGCAACACCTGGGCCGCGAGCATGGGCACCGTCACCGGCACCCCGGGCACCACCGGCGGCACGCTGGCCGCGGGCGACTACTACTACGTCGTCGTCCCGATCATGTCCCGCGCCGGTCGCGGCAACCCCTCGACCGAGGTCCACGTGACCACCACCGGCACCACCAGCACGGTCTCGCTGGCCTTCACCCCGCCGGTCGGCCCCGAGGGCTCGGTCCCGCTGCACTACGAGGTCTACCGGGGCTCGTCCACCGGCCAGGAGGTCCTGCTGGGCGTCGTCGACGCCACCCCGCAGGTCCAGGGCGACAACGTCACCCGCATCTACGCCACCGGGATCACCGACACGGGCACCACGCTCGTGCCGACCTGGAACTCGGGCAGCCAGGTGCCGACCCAGTACCCGGCCAGCTACCAGAACGGCTCGGGCGCGAAGCTGCCGGTCGGCGGGGGCGAGGACATCTACCTCATCCCGCGGGACAAGAACATCATGTGCCGCCCGATCGTGCGGGACATCCAGCCGGTGCAGGTGGCCGCCACGGTCAACCAGCCCGACGCCCGCCCGTTCGCGCTCGTCTCCGACACCACGTTCGCCCTGCGGGCCGAGCGCTACGTCGGCCGCCTGCGCAACGTGGTCACGGCGCTGTCCTGATCACGCCTCCGGCTTCGGGCCGGATGCCGCGCGCTCGTTGTGGTGGCGGGTCGCGCACGGGCCGGAAGCCCACGGATCCCATCGTCCGTGGGCTTCCGGTTCCCCGCCGTCGAGGACAGGAGAACGTCGTGAAGAACGTGCATCACCCCGTCGGCGGCACCCGCGTGCCGAATCCCGACGGCGGTTCCTACGAGTGGCCCGAGGGCGGTGGCGAGGTACCGGTCGACGACCACACCGCGCGCGAGCTGGGGCTCATCGAGGGCTTCACCGTCACCGGTGAGGCCGACGAGTCGCGGCCCAAGCCCCCGCCGGACCGGGCCGCCGAGAAGACCTCGGACAAGTCCGAGAAGGGCAAGCGCACCGCCTCGGTGCAGGAGTAGTCGCGGGGGTGCCAGATGGCCACGCTCGGCGTCTGGAACCTCTCGCCCTACGACCTTTCCGACGGGGCTGGGGTGACCATCTCCTCCGGCTCCGTCGGGGTCCAGACCGTCACGCCGTGGCTGACCCGGGCGGTCATGGCGGGCCTGCTGACGATCACCGACGGCAGCCCCGCTCCAGCGCTCGGCCCGGTTGCCGTGCCGCAGACCGCGCCGGTCACCTCCACGATCGCGGTCACCACGAGCCCGAACCCGACGGTGGGTGCGGGCCAGCGCCTCCCGGTCGACGCGACCGCGGCGATCGCCACCCCGGTGCTGCCTCCGGCCGCGCCCAACGTGGTGGTCGACCTGGTCAAGGTCGACGCCAGCAGCCACAGCGTCATCCCGGTGCCCTACGGCGCCGACACCATCCTTCCGGCCACCTACGCCACGCTGAGCGCCCAGGGCGCCGCGGTGCGGCTGTTCGGCACCACCGGCGGCTGGGTCGCGGTGCTGATCGCTCCGATGGCCACCAACTCGGCCACCCAGGACGCTCGCACCGCGGCGACCCTGACGTCCATCCAGGCCGCGGCCGTGACCCTGGCCGGGGCCCAGAGCGTCACCGGCGAGAAGACCTTCACCAGCCCGATCCACGGCTCCACGGCCACCCTCTCGGGTTCGCTGTCGGCCGCCTCGGCCAGCCTGACCGGGCTGCTGGGCGCTGGCTCGGCCTCGATCTCCGGAGCGCTCTCCGCCGGGTCAGCCACCATCGCCGGTGCGTTGGGCGCGCAGAGCGCTTCGGTCACCGGAGCGCTATCGGCTGGTTCGATCTCGACCTCGGGCGCAGCCACGGTCGGTTCGCTGTCCTCCACCGGTGTCGTCAGCGCGACGTACGGCTCGTTCAGCAACCTCGTCTCGGCCCCGTTCATCGACGCGGGCGCCAGCGGCTTCTACACCACCGCGTCCAGCAGCTTCGGTGCGATGAGCACCGGGCCGATCACCACCACCGGGAGCATCAACGCCAGCGTCTCGGTCGGCGCGACGCTGAACGTCGTCGCGGGTGGCGACGTGCATGGGACCAACGGCGTCTTCACCGGCACGGTCACCTCGAACGGCACGGTGCTGACCTCCGACGAGCGCCTCAAGCAGAACTTCACCGACATCGAGCCCGCGGTGCTCGACGAGCTGCTGGCGGCCCCGGTGCGCGAGTGGGAGTTCACCGGTAGCGACGAGCGCCGGATCGGACCCACCGCCCAGGCCGTGCCCGCGGTGCTGCGCAGCACCCGGCCCGGCAGCCACTACCTCGGCATCAAGGCAGAGTCCCTGGTCGGGGCCCTGCTCGCCCTCGCGCAACGCCAGCACGCCCGGCTCACCGACCTCACGGCTCGACTCGACGCTCTGGAGGGCCGATGAGCACCCCGATCCCCTGGGCGTCCCCGTCGTTCATCACCGTCGACGAGTTGCGGGCCGGGGCGTTCTCCGAGGTCGTCGAGTTCTACGCCAACAACCTCGACTACCTCGACGAAGTGGTCATCACCGCCTCGCAGGACATCGAGGACCGCTGCGACCGGCGCTTCCTGCCGTTCACCGACCTCGTGGAGACCCACACCGCCGAGGGCATCGACCCCGACGGGCTGGGCTTCGCCGACTCCGACCTCGGGCCGCTGGGCCTGGAGGGCTCGCTCGCGCTCTCGCAGGCGCGGGCCTACGGCTACCAGGGCCTGGTCCGGGACGTCTGGCTGCGCCAGCACGCGCCGCGCCGGGTGGATCTGTGGGCCTACACCGCGGTCTCGGTTCGCATCGACCGGCCGTGGGGCGACTTCACCGTGCTGCCGACCGACGCCTGGACCGGGCCCACGCTCGACACCGGCCACATGCGCTTCCGGATCGGCACGCTGATCCCGCAGGGCTCGGAGATCACGGTGACCTACTCCGGCGGCTACGTGAACGGCATGCCGCACACGCTCAAGCAGGCCGCCCGGCTGGAAGCCATCAAGCGGCTGATCCGCGAAGTGGATCCGTCGGCCCGGCCGAACGAGTCCACCGACGCCCTGGAGGCCGACGTCGTGGAGGCCCTGGCGGGCTACGCGCGCTACTGACCTGGCCTCCGAATCAGGAATCCAGGGTCGCCTTGACCCACTCGCCAGGTGCGTAGAGAGCAACGGTGCGCTCGGCTTGCGGCTGGTTCTGCTGAACCTTGAGCGCTCCGCCGTCGACCTGAATGGCGTTGGCGTCGGAGAAGTCCTCGCCCTTGGGTGCCATACGCGTAATGACCTTCACCATGTGCCGCGACCTTACGCGGACGGCCTTCTGGAGGCCGCGATGCCCTTCGAGTCCGCTGTCGTCGTCGAGGGCCAGCAGATCGGCCACGGCTTCGGCGACCTGATCGCCGCGGCCGAGGGCATCGAGACTCTCGCCTGGCCCGCCATCGTCGAGGACTTCCACGCCATGGAGGAGCGCCGGTTCGAGGCCGAGGGTCCCGGCTGGTCGCCGGACTCTCCGGCCACCGCCTCCATCAAGTCCTCCCGCGGCATCCCGTCGAGCGGCAGGGTGCTGGAGGGCACCGGCGAGCTGCGCCGGGCGCTGACCAGTTCCCACGCGCCGGGCTCGAAGGTCGACATGAGCCCCGAGGAGCTGTTCGTCGGCACCGACCTGCCCTACGCCACCTACCACCAGCAGGGCGCGCAGATCGAGGTGTTCGGCCGCGGCCACGCCACGCTCCCCGCCCGGCCGCTGGTGGTGGTCACCGAGGAAGACGTCCTGCGCTGGACGCGCATCGTGCAGGCCGCTCTGCGGGTCGGCCCCGGCAACGCGAAGTCGGTGATCCTGGAGTGAGCCCGAACCTGCCCCCGATGCCGAGCCCCGAGGGCGCCGAGCAGGCCACGCCCGGCGAAGGCCCGCACGCCGCCGGGGCCGCGCCGGGGGAGTTCCACCCCGAGCCCCGCCCGCTCTCGCCGCGAGGCGGCGGTCTGGGCCCGATGGTGGGCGCGCACAGCGTCCGCGACGCGGTGGAGTCGGTGTTCACCCGCCGGATCCCGAGCTACGTCGCCGAGGCCCGGCGGCGTCACCCTGAGATCACCAACCCGCCGTTGGCGGACTGGCACGACTGGGTCAACCAGCCCGGCGTCGGCCCGGTGAACCCGGGCAACGCCCCGCGGTTCGTCATCTTCGTGCCCGGCACGCTCTCGGTCCGGCGCAAGGGCGACGGCAGCCACGCGGTCGACTGGATGACCCAGGTCCAGATGTGGCTGTGGGGCTCGAACTGGCGCAGCGTCGACGACCGGCTGGGCCTCTACCTGGCCTCGGCGCGGATGTGCCTGCTGCAGAACCCGTCGCTGGACGGCTTCGCGCGCTCGGTCACCTGGCGCGGCGAGACGATCTCGCCGGTCGCCCCGAACCAGGCCACCGGCAACCACACCTGGGGCCAGGCCCGCCTCGAAGTCGCGATCCACGTCGATCCGGTCGTCAGCGCGTTCGCCGGGCCCGCTCCGCTCGACCCCGACACGCCCCCGCCGGACCCCACCGCGATCACCGGGGCCGAGATCACCCTCACCTAGGAAGAGGTCGCGCTCATGCACGTGCGCAACATCGCCAGCCACCCGGTCGACGCCCCCGACGGCTCGTGGCTGCTGCCCGGTCAGACCGCCGAGTGGGATGACGAGGACTTCGCCAGCCAGATGGTCGAGGCGAAGCTCGTCGAGGACGTCGACCAGGCCCCGAGTGGCTCGTCCGGAGGCTCCAACACGGCCTCCAACGACTCATCGACTACTTCGACGCCGAGTTCTGGAGTCCAGAACGGCTCCAACACGCCGTCGAGCCCCTCCAGCACGCCCGCGGCGCCCTCGCCCGGCCCGGTGACCCCCTCGCAGCCCTCAGCGGCCCCGTCCGCAACGAACGACTCGGCCCCTGCGGCCCCGACGAGTGAGGACACGACCTCATGAGCAGCATCCAGGCCCCGGGCACCAAGGTCTTCGCGCAGACCGCGCTGCCCTCCTCGACCGCGAACCCGTCCACCTCGACGTGGTTCGCCGCCGGACCGACCCAGCGCGGTGCGGTCGGCACCCCGATCACGCTGAACTCGATGGCCGACTACGCCCACTTCTGCGGCCAGCGGACCCCGGCCACGGCGCTGTTCTACGACGCGCTGGAGCTGTTCTTCCGCGACGGCGGCACCCAGGCCCTGGTCTCGCGGCGGGTCGGCGGATCCGCGGCCACCGCGAGCCTGATGCTCAAGGACAAGGGCACCTCCGGCGGCCAGAACACCCTGCAGGTGCAGGCCAACTCGCCGGGCGCCTGGGGCAACCAGGTGACCGTCGAGGTCGACGCGGCGGGCACCAACGGCTTCACGCTGACCGTCTCCGGTCCCGGCGACACCGCAGGCACCACCTTCATCGAGGTCTCGCCGACGCTGTCGAGCCCGGCCGACGCGGTGAACTGGTCCTCGGCGAGCCGGTTCGTGACGATCTCCGACCAGGCCTCGTCGACGACCGCGCCGAACAACATCCCGGCGACGATTGCGGGCACCGCGCTGGCCCTGGGCGCCGACGACAACGGCTCGGTCACGGACACGACGATCGCCGCCGACCTCGCGGTGTTCGCTCAGGACTTCGGCCCCGGCCAGGTCTCGGTGCCCGGCGCGACGACCGACACCGCGCACCGGGCGATCCTGGTTCACGCCACCAGCAACAACCGGGTGGCGCTGCTCGACGCGGTGGACACCCCGGTCGCCAGCACGCTGCTCACCGAGGCCACCAACGCGGTGGCCAACGGCGTGGACCTGGGCCACGGCGGCATCTTCGCTCCCTGGGTGAAGATTCCCGGCGTCCCGGCGCAGGGCCCGATCCCGACTGCGCTGCGCACCGTCCCGCCGTGCGCGCTGGCCGCGGCCGGGTGCTCTCGGGTCGACGCCGCGGGCAATCCGAACGTCGCCCCCGCGGGCGACTCGGGTGTCTCCTCGTACGCCGTCGGGGTCACCCAGGTGTTCTCGGAGTCCGACCGCGCCAACCTCAACCAGGCGGGCGTGAACGTCGTCCGGTACTTCAACGGGGCCCAGCAGGTGAAGCTCTACGGCTTCCGGACGCTGAGCCAGGACCCGCTGCACATCCAGATGAACTGGGCCCGGCTGGACATGGCCATCTTCTCCGACGCCGCGCGCATCGGTGAGCAGGTCGCCGGATGGGCGCAGATCGACGCCCGCGACCAGGTCTTCGCCGCGTTCAAGGGCGCGCTGACCGGGATGCTGTCGAACTACTGGATGGCGAACGCGCTCTACGGCGTCGACCCGTCCGATGCGTTCTCCGTCGACGTCGGTTCCGACGTGAACACGGTCGCGACCCGGCAGGCCGGGCAGATCAACGCGTCGATCGCGGTGAAGCGTTCCCCGGTCGGCGAGTTCGTCAACATCGGCGTCGTCTCGGTGCCGATCTCGCAGAACTTCTGAGAGCAGCTCGGTCGGCATTCCTAGGAATGCCCCGGCGCAACATGAGGAGGTCGGTCCATGTCGACCGAGCAGATGTATCTCACCACCGTCCATATCGACGATCCAGCGTTCGGGGATCTGGGCGTGTGGGACAAGCGGACGGGTGGTGACACCCAGATCGCGGCGACCAAGCACCGTCCCGGCGGGATGGGCCCGGAGAAGACCTACCGCTCCCTGCCCACCTACTCCGACATCACCGTCACGCGGGTCATCGAGCCCGACCGCGGTGACTACGAGCTGTTCCGTCGGTTGAAGTCGGCCGCGGGCCGGGTCTACGGGACGGTCACCGAGCAGCCGCTCGACGACGACGGCCACCCGCAGGGTGACCCGTCGAGCTGGTACGGGCGCCTGGCCAACTGCAAGCCGGGCCAGACCGACTCGAACGGCACCGCGATCCGCTCGATGGAAGTCGACTTCCACGTCGAGACGATCACCTAAGCGCGAGCACGGAAGGACCCCTCTCAGCCATGACCCACGCCCAGGGCGAGTTCGCCCCCACCTCTGCGGCGCTGGACATCCAGCCGTCCACGCCGCAGCCCTCGTCGCCGGACGCTCCCGAGGCCGTGCGCTCCCCGCTGGGGAACCTGCGCGCGCAGCGAGAGGCCCGGCTCAAGAAGCTCTACCTGGACCTGCGGGTGCCCGGCTGGGGCGATGACCCCGAGCTGGACCCGCGGGTGTTCGTGTACGTGCGCTGCCGCCCGCTCAAGCCCTCCGAGCTGGCGGGCATCCAGGAGGCGCAGTCCAAGCGCGGCAAGAACGCGCAGGGCAAGCTCCCGAAGGACCAGATGGCCTGGATCGACCGGGCCAACGCCGACCTCATCGCCACGGCGTGCCTGGAGGTCTGGGCGTACTCCGGTCCGGACGAGCCCGACCCGGCCACGCTCTCCGACGACGAGCGGCTCTCGCTCAACGCCGAGGACTGGCACGGCGCCAAGACCCGGTTCGACGGCGACCTCGCCGACGCGCTGGGCATGGAGCGGAACTTCGAGGGCAAGCCGCCCGCCGCGGTGGACGTGGTGCGCGGGCTGTTCCTGCACGACGGCGACGTCATGCAGGCCGTCGAGCGGCTCACGAAGTGGTCGAACCTGCGCGCCAACCAGGAAGAGCAGGATTTTACGACTGGCTAGTCAATGAGTCGCCGGACATCGCGATTGCCGCGTACGGGGCACGGCTGGGGATTCCCCCGGAGATGTACCTGACCGCCGAACGTGATGATGCGTCGATTCTGCGCGCGGTAGTTCAGCGAGCTCTCTACGACGATGCGGAACAACGCAAGCATGAAGTAGAGGCCACCGGTAAATCCGTCGCGCAGGAAGTCGCGAAACTTCTCGGCTAAGGGGGTGCGAGCCCCCATGCCCGCCAACATCGAAGACGTCGGCATCCGTGTCGCTCTCATGGGTCGCGGTGACTACATCGCGTCGATGCGGGAGATGCAGAAGTCGCTCGACGACTTCGTAGCCGCCAACAAGGCGGCTGGAACGTCGGCCAAGGGCATGGGGGTCTCCACCGACGAGTCCAAGGCGGCGGTGGACCGGCTCAAGGCCGCCACCCAGACCGCCATCGGGGCGCAGCGGGAGTACGAGGCCGCGCTCAAGCAGGCGGCCACGGCGGCCAAGGAGGCAGCCTCTAGCGACGACGCCGCGGCGCAGTCCCGCAAGCGGGCCGCCGACCAGCAGGTGACCAGCTCGAAGGCGGCGCGCGACGCAGCGCTGGCCGAGCAGCAGGTCGCCAAGGACGGCGTGAAGGCCGAGGAGGACCTGGCCGAGCGCACCCGGCTGGCCGGGGTCAAGAAGCAGTCCACCTGGGATTCGTTCAAGCAGACCGTGCTCGGGGCCTCGACCGGCATCACCGGTGCCTCGGCCGGGATCGCGGCCAAGGAGGCCGACAGCGCCGCGAAGATCGAAGCGGCCAACGTCCGCAAGAGCGCGTCCTGGGGTCAGGCCCTCAAGGCCTCGCAGATGTTCGCGGTCGGGCTCGGGGTGGCGCTGGTCGGCGTCTCAGCGACGACCATCAAGAGCGCCTCGGACTTCCAGGCCTCGATGGAGCGCATCTCCACCCAGGCCAACGTCCCACAGGCAGCGATCAAGGGGCTCTCCGACGGCGTCCTCCAGCTCGCGGGCCAGGTCGGTGAGGATCCCGGGTCGCTGGCCGACGCGATGTATCACGTCCAGTCCTCGTTCGCCGGGGCCGGACTGTCTGCGCAGAAGTCGATGGACATCCTGCGGGTGGCCGCTGAGGGCGCCCGAATCGGCGGAGCGAACCTCGTCGACGTCACCAACGCCATGGACGCCGCGATCGTCTCCGGCATTCCCGGCGTGCAGGATTACAACAAGGCGATGGGTGCGCTGAATGCCACCGTCGGTGCCGGTGACATGAGCATGCAGAACCTGGCCGAGGCGCTGGGTACTGGTGCGCTCGCGGTCATCAAGAACTACGGCGTCACCATGAACGACGCCTCGGCCGCGCTGGCGGTATTCGGTGACAACAACATCCGGGGCGCCCAGGCCGGTACCCAGCTTCGGATGTCGGTGCAGGCGTTGTCGACGCCGACGAAGGCCGGAGTCGCGGACCTGGCGAAGCTGGGAATGACCCAGAAGCAGCTCGCCGATGACATGCGCACCGGTGGCCTCAACAAGGCAATGATCGACCTGAACACGCACATGCAGAAGGCAGGTATCACCGGCGACAAGACCGGCCAGTTCATCACCGAGGCATTCGGCAAGAAGGCCGGTACCGGCATCGCGGTGCTGATGGGGCAGTTCGATCGCTTCCAGCAGAAGCTCGGTGAGGTCGACAAGGGCGCGAACACCTTCGCTCAGTCGTGGGCCGGAACCCAGGCCACCTTCCAGGGAAAGCTCAAGGACATGGAGGCCGGGGCTCAGGCCACCGGCATCAAGATCGGCATGGCGCTGCTACCCATCGCCGGGAAGGTCCTCGACGTCTTCACCTGGGCGTTCTCCGGCGTCGGCCGGGTGCTCGACTGGCTCGGCGACCACAAGTGGGCCGTGATCGGCATCGGGGCCGCGATCGGCACGGCCCTGATTCCCGCCCTGATCGCGGCCACGATCGCCACCTGGAACTTCACGGTGGCGCTGCTGGCCAACCCGTTCACCTGGATCGTCATCGGGGTCGGGCTCGTCGTGGCCGCCATCGCCTGGCTGGCCATGAACTGGGGCACCGTCACGAAGGCGGTCGGGGCGGCCTGGCATTGGCTCTACGACAACGCCGTGAAGCCGGTGACCGACGCCATCGGTACGGCCTGGCACGCGGTCTACACCAACGTGATCAAGCCGGTCGGTGACTTCTTCGCCTCGACCTTCCGGGCCATCGGTGCCGCGGGCTCGTGGCTCTGGCACAACGCGCTGGAGCCCGCGTTCAACGGCATCGTGACGGTCCTCAAGTGGGCCGGGGCGATCATCTTCACGATCCTCGTCGCGCCGTTCGTGCTGGCGTTCAACCTGATCAAGGGTCCGGCGCTGATCTTCTGGCACAACGTCATCGAGCCGATGGCTCACGGCGTCGCCGCGGCGTTCATCTGGCTCTGGAACAACGGCGTCCTGCCGGTCGCGAACTGGATCGGCGACAAGTGGAACTGGCTCTACAACAACGTCTTGCGACCGGTCGGTCAATGGATCGTCGACCGGCTGCACGACACCGGTGCCGGATTCCAATGGTTGTGGAACAACGCCGTCGTTCCGGTGGCCAACTGGATCGGTGACAAGTGGCATTGGCTGCACGACAATGTCATGCGGCCGGTCGGCCAATGGATCATAGATCGACTGCACGATCTCGGCGCCGTTTTCGAGTGGCTGTGGAACAACGCCGTTCTGCCGGTGATCAACTGGATCTCCGACAAGTGGCATTGGCTGCACGACTCGGTGATGAAGCCGGTCGGCGACGCGATCGGCACCGTGATCCACGACGTCGGTCAGGCGTTCTCGAACGTCGTCGACTGGATCAGCCGTACCTGGCAGACGATCAAGGACATCGTCTCGGTGCCGGTGCACTTCGTGGTCGACACCGTCTACGGCAAGGGCATCAAGCCCACCTGGGACGCCATCGCCGGAGTCTTCGGGCTGCCGAAGGCCCCCGCGGCCCCAGGCTTCGCCACCGGCGGTGTGGCCGGGGACCCGGTCTACGCCGACTCGGGGGCGGTGATGCCCGGCTACGCGCCGGGGATCGACTCGATCCACGCCATGGTCTCGCCCGGCGAGGCGATCATGGTTCCGGAGTGGACCAGGATCATGCGGGGGCTGTTCGGTCCGAACGCCATCGACATGATGAACATGGCGGCGATGGGTGGGCGGGCCGGGCCGATGGGCAACGTCGGCGGGCTCGCGTTCGCTGCCGGTGGCGCCGTCGGCGACCTCCCGGCGGTGCCGCTGCCGCGGCCCGGACCCAGCGTCGGGATCGCGCAGTCGGCGCTGTCGATGTTCTCCAACCTGTTCAACATCCCGCAGCTGATCACCGACCCGAAGGGCTACTTCACCAGCCTCTTCCGCCCGGTCACCGACCCGCTCAACGGGATGGGGACGTCGCGGTTCATGGAGGCCATGAAGGACGTCCCCGGCAAGGCGATCGACGGCATCGTCGCCAAGGTCAAGGACTGGCTGTCGTCGATGATGTCCGGCGGTGCAGCGATGGGACCCGAGTCCGCGTCGCACGCCCTCGACATCGTCAACGCCGCCAAGGCCAAGGGCCTGCACCACGACGCCGCGGTCATCGCCCTGATGACCGGCATGCAGGAGTCCGGCATCCGGGTGCTGGCCAACCCGGCCGTCCCGGCGTCGATGGCTCTGCCGCACGACGGGGTGGGCCATGACCACGACTCGGTCGGCATCTTCCAGCAGCGCCAGAGCTGGGGGCCGACGCCGCTGCTGATGAACCCGTTCGGTAGCGCTGAGCTGTTCTACAACAAGCTCGGCGGCGGTCCCTACGGGGACTTCGGCTCCGCGGCCCAACGGGTGCAGGTCTCGGCGTTCCCCGGGGCCTACTCGAAGTGGCAGGGACAGGCGACCGCGCTCGCCGGTCCGACGTTCGCCGGTGGCGGCATCGTCGGCCTGCCCTTCGGGGGAGCGCGCGCAGTCGGCGGCTCGATCAGCCCGGGGGCGTCCTACTGGGTCGGCGAGCAGGGGCCCGAGCTGGTCACGCCGAACGTCCCGGGGATGGTCATCCCGTCCTCGGGCTCGGAGTCGGTCGCCGAGGGCTCCGGGTTCACGCCCGGCCCGCGGGTGGTCTTCGAGAACGGGGCCATCCAGATCAGCGGGGTCACCGACCCCGTGATGGCGGCCAACGCCGCGGCCAACGCGGTGGCCAAGCGGGTCTCGGACTCGATCGCCCGCCAGTAATCGCACGAGCCCGAGGGGGTCGAGATGGCGCCGGACGTCTACGCCACGCCGATCGACCCCCCGGGCCCGGCGGTCGGCTTCCGGCTGCTCGGGGACGGCAAGATCTCGGACTACAGCTCGGGCGGGTACGCCTGGACCGCGGTCGACCGATCGCACCGGCAGCCCTACGTCGAGTACACCTCGGACCTGCTCGCCCAGATCGAACTCCCGCTGATGCTCGACGGGATCAGCACGAACACCGCGGTCAACAACACCTCGGTCGAGCCCCAGGTGGCCGCGATCAAGTCCTGGCGCAAGCCCAACGCCTCGACCGGCAAGGGCACCGTGCTCTCGCTGACCGGCCCGGTGGACACCGTCGGAATCTCCGGCTGGGTGGTCATGTCGCTCTCGCTCGACGAGGCCATCCGCGCGAGCAACGGGGTGCGGATCCAGCAGAAGCTCACGCTGACGCTGATGGAGTACACCGACACCAACTCGGCCCTGACCGCCTCTCCGGCGGCCGAGGCCTCGGTGTCGCTGCCCTACCCGTTCAACATGCTCAGCCCGCAGCTGCAGGGCCTGGCGGGCCAGTACACCGGCAACCTCGCCGAGCTGGCCGCGCAGTTCTCCTCGAACCTGTCCGGGCTGCAGGAGTACGTCGCCCAGAACGGGCCCTCGCTGGCCAAGCTGGCCAACGCGGTGCCCCAGCTCCAGCAGCAGGTCCACGACGAGCTGGCTCAGCTGGCCGCGGCGCTGCCCTCGGTGCTGGCGACGCTGCCGACCTCGACAACCACCACGCACCGGGTCGTGGTGGCCAAGCCCGGCGACACGCTGGAGAAGATCGCGCAGCGGGAACTAGGGGATTGGCGCAAGTGGCCCGCCCTAGCAACGATCAACAGTCTGCGGGACCCCGACCTAATCTACGTCGGTCAGAAGATCCTGCTTCCTTGACTCTGGTAGACCCGGGACCGGTGAATCTACTCTGCTCCTCACGCGGCGGACGGGTGACCGCTGAAAAGGAGCTGGTGGATAGTGGGGGATGACGGTCAGGGTAAGAAGGGGAGGCCTCGGCGTAGGCCTATCCGCTCCTCGGATGACTGGCGGCACTCCGAGGGCCTGTTAAATACCCAATGGCGACAATCGGTGTCTCAGCGTCCGCAGTCGCTTGGGGGCCGCTACGGCGGATCCGTTTACGGATACGACCCTACTGTGAAAGCCGTGTTCGACTATCGGTCGGAGTACGTGAGGGACGCCAAGGACGGCGTCGGTAACGCACGGAGACGCGCTGCCCGCTTCACCCTTCTCTACTGGGTCCTGCGGCTCGGTGTGATCACTTGCGGAGCCCTAGTCGCGATCTTTAGCGCGGCGCAGCTTCCGCTGTGGCTAGTTGGAACGTGTGGTGCACTCGCGGCAGCGGCTGAGGCCGTGCTCATTGCCGCGAACCTCCAGCAGCGGTCTGTCGTGTGCGGTCTGCTCGCGGACGAGATGAGCGCAGAACTTAGGTCCTATGAACTTCAAGTCGGCCCCTACAAAGACGACACCAGAATCGAAAATCTGCACGAAAAGATCGAGGACCTGAGACGTAAGGCGTCAACCGAGAAGTTCCGACTCGACAGCGCTCCGGAGAGAGGTTCCGACGAGTCGAGCAGCTCGGCTAAGTAGCGGCACCTGAGAGGCCTAACCCAGAACGCTCCTGCCTTCGCGGGCTAAATCGCACGGCCCCGAGGGAGTTGGCTCATGGCTGGGTACTGGCCGAACGCTGCGCTCCGCGACCAGTACTGGCCGCACGACCTCCGGCTCAACGGCGAGGCGCTGCCCGGCGACATGGCCAACAAGCTCACCACCGGCGCGGTCAGCCGCTCGATCACCCAGGCCTCGACGATCCAGATGGTCTTCGAGGACGGCAACCGCGCGCTGCTCTCCCACACCGGGGCTGACCCGTTCCAGTACCCGGCGCCGCGCTACGTCTACGGCATACCCACCGGCCACTCGCTGGTGCAGTTCTCGAAGAACGGCGACCAGCTCACGCTCACCGCCGAGGACGCGGTCATCAACCTGCTGCGGAACTTCACCGGGCAGAAGAACCAGGCCCCGGGCACACGCACCCGGGTCGACTTCGCCAAGCAGCTCTGCGACGAGGCCCGGGTGCCGTTCATCGCCGACTACGACGCCGCCCCGCTGGCCGCGCCGGTCTCGCGTGGGGGTACCAACGCCCCCAACGAGGACTCCTGGACCTGCCTGACCCGGCTGGCCCAGGACGTCGGGTGGCGCTGCTTCTCCGACGGCACCTCGGTGCTGTTCGGGCCGGACTCCTGGCTGCTCTCCTGGCCCGGCGGCCCGGCCATGACCATCGCCGAGCGCACCGGTGGTGTGGACGTCATCGACGGCGAGATGGACTCCGGCAAGCCGGTCGGCACCCTCAACGTCACCTCACGGGCCTCGGCCTGGTTCGCCGACCCCGGCGCCTGGGTGCGGGTTACCGCGGGGATGGGGCCGTTCTCCGGCGACTGGATCGTCTCGGAGATCAACCGGCAGGACCTGGCCTCGGACCAGCTCGCGGTCGCGCTCATCGCCCCCACGCCGGTCAAGCCCGAGCCCACCGCCTCGGGCACCAGCACCACCAACGACGACCCGAACGTCTCGGTGCCGATCGCCGGGACCGAGCAGCGGATCATCATCCGGCTGCAGGCCCTGGGCTACCGGCCGGGAGCGGGCGGGGTCTTCTCGGTCCCGCAGTCCGTGCTCGACCGCGTGCAGTACGGAGATGCCTGATGACCGACCCGTCCGTGGCCGCGCTGCACCGCGGGTTGCTCGGCCCGAGCCACACCAAGCCGCAGAGCCCGCAGTTCCCCAACCCGGTGCCGATCACCGTGCTCGACGGAGGCTCGCCGGAGGGCGTGCGCTTCACCGTCGACGGGCTCGACTCGTCCTGGGCGTTCGGCCCGGCGCCGTTCCCGCGCCCGGTGCAGGGCCAGGTCCCGCCCGGCGGCACCAAGGGTGTCGCCGTCTTCGCCCCGAACTCCGAGACCGCCTGGATCGTCGCGCTCTTCGACTGGCCCTGATCGGGAGGACGACATGACCCAGCCGCTGCCGACCACCACCGGGCCGCAGCACTTCGCCCTGCCGTTCAACCTGCAGGCCAACGGCAGCTACGGCGTGGTCGACCAGGACTCCTCCGACGACGTCATCTCGTGCGTGCGGGTGCTGCTCGCGACCCGTGTCGGAGAGCGCCTGGAAGTCCCGCAGTTCGGCATCCCGGACCCGACCTTCGCGGTCGGCAACCCGGGCTGGCCCGGGGTCCTGGAGAACGCGGTGGCCCGCTGGGAGCCGCGCGCGGCCGGGCACGCCATCCCGACGGTCGTGCACGAGGACGGCACCGCCGAGGTCGTGGCCGCCGTGCCCTCCCACCCGGGCGGCCCGGCGGTGTGAGGCCGTCTCCGTCGATCTGAGCGCCCGCCCAGCAGCCCCAGGAGGCCCGCGTGACCGCGCCCCAGCTCTCGCCCCCGGCCGTGGTGGGCAACGCCATCCAGCTCCCGGTGGTGACCGACCCGGACGTGCTCACCGCCGAGGGGATCGCCTACCTGCAGGCCATCCAGCCGGGCTGGACACCGCACGAGGGCCAGCTCGACGTGGCCATGATCGAAGTCTTCGCCCGCATGGTGGCCAACGCCGCCCGGGTCATGACCACGGTGCCGCTGTCGATCTTCCAGTACCTCGGCCAGCAGCTGTTCGGGATCCCGCCGCTGGGTGGCCAGTACGCGACCATGAACGTGCAGGTCACCACGGTCAACAACTTCGGCTACACCATCGGGGCCGGGACCCAGGTGCTGCTGATGTACGGGCCGAACCAGAGCTTCCTGTTCCAGTTCGCTGCCTCGCTGGTCATCCCGCCCGGTTCGACCACCGGCACCGCGGTGCTGGTCTCGGCCAACGCCAGCTCGGAGTCCAACGGGGTGCTGGCCAACAACCTGGTGCTCGTCGACGGGCTCGCCGGGGTCGACTCGATCGTCTGCACCGACTCGCCACAGGCACCGACGGGCGGCGCCGACGCCGAGACCCAGACGACCTACCTCGACCGGCTGCGTCGCGAGATCAGCCTGCTCACGCCCCGGCCGATCCTCGCCGGGGACTTCGCCACCATCGCCCTGAACCAGGTCGGGGTGGCGCGCGCGGTGGCCCTCGACGGCTACAACCCGGGCGACGGGACCGCGAACAACTCGCTGATGGTCACCGTCTGCGCGGTCGACGCCGGGGGCGAGGCCCTCGGCGCCGACCACAAGAACGAGCTGATCGCCTACCTGGAGGCCACCCGCTCGGTGAACTGGGTCGTGCACGTCATCGACCCGACGTACACCACGGTGAACGTCACCGCTCAGATCAACGTCAAGCGGGGCTATTCCCTCAACGATGTGAAGTCGGCGGTCGCCGCGGCCATCACGAACTACGTCTCATCCCGCTACTGGGGTGCATCGGTGGATTCCGACGGCAATCCCACCGCGGATTGGTACAACACCACCGTCGTGCGCCAGCTCGGCGTTGTGGGCGCCATCTCGAACATTCCTGGGCTCGCCTGGGTCGACAGCGTCTCGCTTTCCGCGGGGAACGCTTCACCGGCAGACCAGGACGTGAACCTGTCCGGCCCGGTTCCTCTGACGACGCCGGGAAACATCAACGTCGCCGCGACTTACTCGTAAGTCCGAGAATCAGGAGCCGACCATGCGCAAGATGCGCCAGACGGACCTCAAGGCGTACACGAAGCAGATCAACCTCTCCACCGATGCGCTGTGGCTGGTGCTGCTCTCGCCGAGCTACACGCCGAACTACGACACGCACATCCTCTACTCGGACGTGTCCGGCTTCGAGCTGGCCTCCGGCGGCGGCTACACCCCGGGCGGCATCCAGCTCACCGGCCAGGCGATCAGCTACGTCACCGCCGCGAGCTGGAGCTACTCCTGGGCGGCGAGCACCCCGCACGTGGTCGACGACGTGGTGCGGCCGAGCAGCGCGAACGGGTTCCTCTACCGCTACACCGGCGCGGGGACCTCGGGCAGCTCGGCTCCGGCCTTCCCCACCACGCCCGGCGTGGCGGTGGCCGACGGGACGGCAACCCTGGAGTGCGTCGGCTCGGGCGTCACACAGATCAGCGCCTCGAACGTCACCTGGGGCGCGCCGTTCACCGCCGGGCCCGCCCGCTACGCCGCGCTGATCGACAAGACCCCGGGCACGCCGATCCTCATCGGCCTCTCGGACTTCGGGTCCTCGATCACCGGCCAGTCCGGCGCCTTCTCCGAGCAATGGAACGCCGAGGGCATCTTCCTGCTCTTCGAGCAGTAGGCCGCCCGACCTCGGACAACCACATGACGTGAGGGGTGGGTCTCGGTGGCGATCACGTTCGTCGGAGCCATCGAGGCCCACACCAGCGTCCCGGGCAACGGGACGGCCACCGCCACCACCGCCTCGTTCACCCCGGCGGTGGGCGAGCTGCTCGTGGTCAAGGTCGGCACCGGCTCCTCCCTGGTGTCGTTCTCGGCTCCGAGCGGTGGCAGCCTCACCTACTCGCTCAAGGCCAGCTCGGGCGCGGTCTCCGGCTATGGCGAGGGCGCCATCTTCGTGGCCACGGTGGCCACGTCGGCCGCCATGACGGTGTCCGTCACATTCAACGACACCTCGGTCCAGGCTTCGGCTGGTGAGGTCGTCGTCGAGCGGTACACCGGGGTCGCCACCGGGGGCTCTCCGGCGACCAACGTTGTCGAGAACACCACCGCGCAGTCCACGCTGACCACCACGGCGTCGAACTCGGTGCTGACCTACATCGACGTCGACTACAACGGCACGACAGGCACGCCGACATATGTCAACGGCGGGACTCAGACTGCGCTTTACCAGAACAGCAGCGTCCTCTCGTGTTATTCGGCGCGGATGACGACGACTGCGTCCGGGTCCTATAGCTACGGCCTCTCGGCTCCCGCGAGCCAGAAGTCAACGCTGGTCGCGATCGAGATCCTCAGCGCCGCGACCGACGTCAGCCACCAGTCGAGCCCCGGTGGGGCGGAGCAGGGGAACCCGCACGAGACGCTCGCGGTCGACTACGTCCACCAGTCGAAGCCGAGCGGTGCCGAGCAGGGCTCTCCGGCCGACACCCACAGCATCGGCTCGGTCCAGCACGACACCTCGGCCCAGGGGGCCGAGCAGTCGGGCACGGCGGGGGAGTCGCCGACCACCGCGACCACGTTCGCCTACGACCCGTCGCCCGAGGGCGCCGAGCAGGCCGACTTCCAGCAGACCGATGCGCTCGACCTCGTGGTGCGCGAGGCCCCCGGCACCTCCGGGGAAATCACCATCGACCCGGACGCGGTCGAGGAGCCGTTGCCGCCGGAGCTACCCGACGCGCCCACCGAGGCTGCCCAGGGCCTCGTGGGAGCCCCGCAGGTGTCCGAGGCCGCGCTGCGCTTCTACGCCTCACTCGGTCAGGCCTTCATCGAGGGCGACGGCGACCGCGGGTGGCCGCTGCTGCGCTTCTGCGAGTCCGGCGGGCGGCTGCTGCAGAACATCGAGGACGTCACCAAGGGCTCGGCCGGAGCGCCGGGCTGGTCGGCGCTGTTCGACCTCTCCCGCTGCCCCACCTACGGGCTGCCATGGCTGGGGCAGATGGTCGGGGTGGTCGTCGACCCGACCCTGACCGATACCGAGCAGCGTCAGCAGATCTACGACGAGGCGGCGACCGGCCGAGGCACCCCGGCGCGGCTGCGCCAGGTGGCGCTGTCGTTCCTGCGGGGACCGGCGCCCGAGGTCGAGGTCATCGAGCGCGACGGCAACGCCTGGACGGTCACCGTGACCGTCTACGCGGCGCAGCTGGTCGGCAAGAGCTACGCCGAACTCGCGGCGGAGTTCCCGACGTATCCGCAGCTCAACGCGGCCTACGCGACCTATGAGGACTACGCGGTCGGCTACAACGAGCTGAACGCCGCGCTGCAGGCCGCCAAGCCCGCCGGGCTGATCCTCAACCTCGTCGTCCGCACCGGTGCCTCGTACGCCGTGCTCTCGCGCGAGCTCCCGGCTTACCCGCAGCTCGACTCCGCCTTCACCGACTACGCGCACATGATCGGTGCCGTGCCGGTGAGCTGACCCCTCTCATGCCAGCGAAAGGAATGACTCGTGGCTCAGAACACCGCGCGTCTCGGGCTGCGCTATCCCGAGGCTGAGGACTCGAACGATGTCCCGGGCGACATCCAGAAGCTGGCACAGGGGCTGGATCTGCTCGCCGTGTCGTTCTCCCGGGACGTGGCCAACAACCGGCCCACGTCGAGCGCTCCCACCGGCACCCCCGGGCAGAACAACTACAACCCGGGGACGCAGGGCCGGTGGTTCTACGCCACCGACACCGGGAAGCTCTCGTACGACTTCGGTGGCGGCTGGATGACGCTCTCGGACGTCGCCAGCTACATCTCGGCCAAGGGCGATCTGCTGGTCGGCTCCGCGGCCAACCAGCTCGTGCGGGTGCCGGTCGGCTCCGACGGTTACGCCCTGGTCGCGCGCTCCTCGGCCGCGCAAGGCGTGGACTGGGAGCCCCAGGCCGGTCAGGCCCTCAACCTCTCGGGCGCCACCCAGGCGACCCGGTTCGTCGGCGGCACGCACAACGGGCCGCCGTCTTCGGGGACGTTCTCGGCCGGGGACTTCGTCATCGACAACCTCTCCGACGTCTGGGTCTGCGTCTACCCCGGATCGCCTGGCCAATGGATTCGCAATGGTGGTGACACTCCGGCGTTCTTCACTAACGGTGGCGGGAACTGGTCCGTCGCCAGCGGCAGTTCGGCCAACATCAACAACTGGAACACCTCGGGCATTCTCGACACCACCGGCGGGGTGACGTCTTCCGGGTTCGTCATCACCCGGCCGGGCATCTGGGTGTTCAGCTTCGGTGTCGACATGTTCTACAACACGGTGAACACCATTCCGTGGGCAGGTGCGACTGCCGGAATGCAGCGCAACGGAAGTCTCCCGCCTGGGACGGGTAAGTACCGCAGCGCGGCGTTCGCCAACGCGGCAGGCACAGCGACGAGTCCGACCGTTGGCACGTCAGGAACCGGCGCCCCCGTTCTCTGGTTCAATCAGCAGAACGCGGGAGCACCCCGCTTCCAGGGCTCTGCCTCATTCGTGTATCCCGTGCCGCTTTCGGTGGGCGACGTGATGAGCGTTTTTGTCAACCAGTCGAACACCTCGTCGCTCCCCCTCAGCTCGTACTCGGACAACTTCATGTCCGGTTTCTGGCTGCGCGACTGACGCGGCCCCACAGACCCCCACCGCCAGCGTGCTCTTGAGAGGGGTCCGGCTGGCGGTGGGGAACCTTCGCTACAGCTTCGGTGAGGAGAACCGATGAGCGTCAGTCGGGGCATCAGGAAGCTGTGGCAACAGCAGCCTGGGCTGCTCGATGGCTTCGTGACGGATGTCCTGACGACATTCGCCCTCGGGAGCTTCATGGTCACAGGAGGTCGAGATCGCACGGTCGCTGCAGCGTTCTCGGTCATCAACCAGAACGGCGGACCAGAACTCTGGGGAACGTTCTTCCTGGTTCTGGGTGTCGTGATGCTGGGTTCGATCGTGTTCCCGCCGCGCTTTTTGGGTGTCGTTCTAGGAATGGCGGCGTTGTACTACGTCTTGGTCGCGTTGTTCTTCGGATACGCGGCGGCTCATGATACGGGGGCATCATGGATCGGAACGGTATTGTTCATGAAGGTGGCGATTACCCACGTGTCTCGCGGGGTCATCTACCTCGGTGGACCCCGGTGAGCAACGATGGCATCGAGATTCGTCTGTCGCGCGATCCGGTCCAGGCCATGTTCTTCGTGGGCACCGTGCTCGGTGCCATCCTCGCGGTCTTCTTCCTCCCGGCCCGGTCACCTTCGACCGTCGGAACCTTCCCGACGTGGCTCAGCGTCGTCTTCTACGCCAACATCGGCATCTGGGCCGTCGTCGGGCTCTGGGGGATGCTCACGAAGCTCCCGCGCCAGCTCAACCCGAGCACCTACCGGTTCCTGACCCGCCAGCTCTGGCTGGAGCGGATCGGCTGCTACGGCGTGGGGTGGAACTGCTGGTCCTTCGCCGCTGCCGCGATCGGCGTCAACGGCTGGCACGGGTTCAGCTCGGCCACCTGGCTCTTCTGCGTCGGCCTCGGGCTCGGCATCCGGATCCGCTACATCCACGTCGACCTCGCCAAGCTGCGCGAGTTCTACCGAAGCTTGGTCAACGAGTACCTGCAGTCGGTCGATGACACCGGGGCCGAAGGCGACGGCTCCGGAGAGGCAGCGCCGTCGTGATCCTGATGACCTGGCTCGCGGCGATGCCGACGCCGAGTCCCCCGACGAACACCCCCGCTACACCTGCAGACGGGGGCGGCACGCTCGCGGCCTACGTCGCACTAGCGGTGGCGATCCTGACTCCGCTCGCGGCGATGGTGAAGGCGCTGGCGAGCTGGCGCTCCCGCCGCCAACGCAAGGCCGAGACCGACGGCAACTTCATCAAGAACGAGTCGGTCATCTCCGGCATGACGCTGCAGTCCTGGCAGGAGTCCCGCCAGGAGGTCAAGGACGCCCGCGCCGAGGCCAAGGAGGCCCGAGAGCGCGCTCAAGCTGCGGAGACGCGGGCCGATCACGCCGACGACCGGGCCGACCAGGCCGAGACCCGTCTGCGCAAGGCAGAGGCCCGCATCGACGAGCTGGAGGCGGCGTTCAAGGCCTTCCAGCGCCGCGTCGCCGCCTGCTCGGTGGCTGACCCGCCTGGGTGCCCGCTGCGTGAGGCCGTCGTCGAACTGCCGACTCCGTAGGAGGAGCCATGAGCACGCCGGTGGCGTTCACCTACCAGAAGGTCTGGGTCCGAGCCCAGTACGCCGACCTGCACACCGGCAGCCCCATCGTCGGGCGCCATCTGCAGGCCGTGCCGAGCGCACGCTGGTTCACCGACACCGACCACCAGGTGATCCTGGGGCCCTCACCCGTCGCCGAAGTGACCGACTCGTTCGGCCGGGTGGCGGTGCTGCTGGAGTGCCTCGACGACCCGCGGCTCAACCCGCAGGGCGCGACCTGGCAGATCACCGACCCGCTGCGCCGGACCTTCCCGCTGCGCGTCTCGGTGGACACTCCGGTGTTCCACGCGCCGACCCCGGCTCCCGGCCAGGATCGCGATCCCCTCGACGGCCAGCAGGTCATCGACCTGGCCTCGGTGCTGCCCGAGGCGGCCCCCGACGGCGGCACGGTGCAGATCGAGCAGGGCCCGCAGGGCATCCAGGGAGTGCCGGGCCCGCCGCTGGCCCCGCCGATCCGCCTGGACTACCAGCCGATGGTCTCCATCGACTGCAGCCGCGGCGACCACTTCCGGATCACCCTCGGAGGCCCGTTGGTGCTCGCCGAGCCCACGCACCCGGTCGACGGCGCCCGGCTGTTCGTGGAGCTGATCCAGGACCAGGTCGGGAACCGCCCGTTGACGCTCGACCCGATCTTCAACCTCGGGTTCGACATCAACTCGATCGACCTCTCGCCCCAGCCCGGCAGGCGCGACCACCTCGGCGCGATGTTCAACGCCGACGTCGGCCTGTGGGACGTCGTGGGCATGGTCCGCGGCTACTGAGCCGCCCTCATTCGCCGTATCCCCTCTCAAGAAGGAGACGCCATGGAGCGCAACTGCATCGGCTGCGGGCAGGTCGACGACCACCCGCGCCACCACATCAGCATCGGCGAGGACGACGTCTTCTGGCACATGGACTGCCACGCGCGCTCCGGCCAGGGCTGCGAGCTGTGCAAGGCGGTCGTCGACTCGGCCGGAGAGCTCAAGGGCGACGAGCTGCGCGCCCACATCCAGCAGAACGACCCCGCGAAGCAGGTCCTGGTCGCCCGGGGCCTCGTCGCCCAGGAGGGCTGATCTATGGCGAACATCGACCAGGCCGAGGCGATCCTTCTCCTCAAGGCCCTGCTCAGTAATACGGCCTACACCGTTCCCGGAGCGCAGTACGCCGCGATCGACACGAGCACTACCGCACCCACGTCGACGTCGTTCGGCTCTGAGGCCTCCGGCGGTGGATACGCCCGGGCTGCGCTCTCGGTGACTGCCGCCGCGGCAGGCTCGGGCGGCAACGCGGGCCTGGCGTACTCCCCGTCGAGCGGGGCGCTGAACTACACGAACATGCCCGCGGGCACGTTCTCCTCGATCGAGGTGTTCAACGCCGCCACGGGCACGACCCGACGGCTCCTCTTCGGCGCGTTGGCTTCGTCCAAGACGCTGGCTGCGGGAGACACGCTCTCGATCGCCGCCGGACAGCTCACGGCGACCCTCGGGTAGCTCTTCATCCCCTCAGCCCCCGCCTGCATCCGTGCAGGCGGGGGCTTCGTCGTGCTGGGAGGCCCACCGTGGCGATCAGCTACATCTCCGCGGTGGTGGCGTCCTCGGCCACCTCGACGTCGCTCGGCACCACGACCCTCACAACCCCGTCGTTCACCCCCAACGCCGGAGACCTGCTGGTCGCCAAGATCGCCACCGGCGATGAGCGAGTCACCTCCACCTCGGTCACCGACACCCAGGGCAACACCTGGACCAAGCGGGTCCAGTCGACCCAGACGACCAACAACGCCCTGGTCGCGATCTGGACGGCAGTCGCCTCGTCGGCCACCTCGATGACCGTGAGCGCTGTGCAGACCAACGCGGCATCGAGCACCGGGTTCCCCGAGGGGCTCTGCGTCGAGCGGTACTCGGGCGCGACTGTCGCGGCTTCTCCGGCGACGAACACGGTGCTTATCGCCCAGGGATCGGCGATCCAGTCGACGATCACCAGCACCGTCGCGAACTCGGTCATCGTCTGGCTCGACTCGGACTGGGCACCGGCTCCCGGCACTCCGGCCTACATCAGCCCCGCCTCGGCGACCGGGACCTACTACCAGGACGCGAACGGGTCGTTCTACTACGCGCAGCAGGCCGCGGCTTCCGTCGGATCGCAGACGTACGGAATGAGCGCCCCGACCAACCAGAAACCCGCGCTGGCGGCGATGGAGATCATCCCCGCCGCCCCCGTGCGGAGCACCTCCCTCGTGCTCGGCCAGGCCGTCGGTCGGGCCGCGTTGTTCTGACGACACCAGGAGAGACATGAGCACCTACATCGTCCGGAACAGCGCGATGGCCACCACGGCTGCTCCGACCAAGGTCACGACCGGGACAGCGATCAAGACGCTGCTCCAGCTCGCGCCCAGCTCAGGGAACCCGATCGTCGTCAAGGAGTGGGGCATCTCGTTCGACGGCTCGGCCGCCGCGACACCGATCGCGGTGGAGCTGGTCGACACCTACGCCGTGGCCGCCACCGTGACTGCGTTCGTGGCCAACGACGTGCAGCCCTACCTGCGGCTCTCGGACGTGGGCGCGTCATCGGTGACGCTCGGGACGGCTGCCTCGGGCTACACCGCCTCGGCCGAAGGCACGATCACGCAGACCCGCCATGGAGACCTGCAGCTGGTCGCCCCGTCGAGTCAGTACGTCAAGCAGATGCCCCTCGGGATGGAGTTCTTCGTCCCCGGCGGCCACTTCCTGCGCATCCGGGTCACGGCACCGACGGCGGTGAACGCCTGGTGCTACGTGATCTACCAGGACATGTAGCGAGGGGAGCCCGGACATGGCTCGCTTGGGTCGCGGTCAGCCCATCAAGGTCCATTCCGGGCTCCCGCCCGCTCTCCGGGCGGGTCCAGCATTCCCGACCTTCATCGGTGCGACCGCTGAGGTCCATGCCGCAGCCGGTTCGGCTGGGACCTACACCCTGACCTCGGCGATCTTCACCCCGAACGTCGGGGACCTGATCGTCGTCAAGGCCGCTGGCGGCTACCAGAACATCACCGAGACCGCCGTCAGCGACAGCAACGGCCTGACGTGGACCCTGCAGGCGCAGGCGGCCTACGCGCAGGTGGCCAGCTCGCCGACGGCCTCGATCTGGACGGCCACAGCCACCTCGGCGACAAGCATGACCGTCACGGTCACGTACTCCACGTCGATCACCGCAGGCAACCTTGAGGACAGCCTGATCGTCGAGCGGTACGCCAACGCCCAAGTCGGCACCGGCGTGTCCCAGGTCGCGGCGAGCGGGAACACGACCACCATCACCCCGAGCCAGGCGGGGTCGATCATCACCTGGGCGGACGGCGACTACACCGCCACCGCCACCGCGCCAACTGCTGCCGCCGGGGCGATCACCGGTTACAGCCAGAACAGCGGCCAGGAGTCGTTCTACTACGGCTACCAGACCTCGACCGGCACCTCGGCGCAGACGTACGGCATCAGCTCGCCGACTTCAACGAAGTCCGCGCTCGCTGCAATCGAGCTGGTCCCGTACGCCGGTGGCACGACGTATCAGGCCACCGTAACGCTGAACGGGTCCGGCGGCCTCGCGGCCTCGGGCACCGAGATCGGACTCGACTCAGTCTCGCTGGCCGGTGCCGGGTCGCTAAGCCCGACCGGAACCGCGGTCGGGCAGGCCGCGGGCTCCTTCGCGGGTGCTGGATCGCTGACGTCGACTGCGGTCGGCGTCGCCATGGACACGGTGACCCTGACAGGGTCTGGCAGCTTCTCGGCGAGCGGGACGACCACCGGGGTCTCGGCTGTGGCGATGGCGGGCTCGGGCTCGCTGTCCACGGCCGCGATCGACGTGGCCTCGGGCTCGGTGACGCTGGCCGGGGCCGGAGGTCTGTCCGCCGCTGGGACTACCACCGGCCAGGCATCGGCTGCGCTCGTCGGTACTGGCTCGCTGAGCACCGCAGCCATCGACCTGGCGCAGGACTCCGTGGCGCTCAGCGGATCCGGGAGCCTGTCGGCGTCCGGAGTGACCACCGGGCAGGCCTCGGTCGCCCTGGCTGGCGCCGGTGCTCTCGCGGCGACCGCGGTGGACCTCGCTCAGGGCAGCGTCGCGCTGCATGGCGCAGGCGCACTCACCGCGTCCACCCTCGCCACCGGCGTGGCTTCGGTCGCTCTCGTCGGCTCCGGTGCGCTCCAGGCGTCGGGGACGGACCTCGGTCTGACGACAGCGGCGCTGGCCGGAGCAGGGATGCTCACGGCTGCCGCCACGGACGTCGCCCAGGGCTCCGTGGGTCTGGCGGGTGCTGGCGTGCTCAGCGCCGCGGGCACCACCACCGGGATCGCCTCGGCCGCGCTGGCCGGGTCCGGCGTGCTCACGGCGCCTGCCTCGCAGGGCCAGTTCGCCTCGGTAGCGCTGGCCGGGTCCGGGACGCTGTCGACCTCCGCTATCGACCTCGCCCAGGCCGCGGTCTCGCTGGTCGGAGCAGGCTCCGTGACCGCCGCCGGTGTCGACGTAGCCCTGGCGATCGTCAACCTGGCCGGATCCGCGGCGCTGGCCGCGAGCGCCACCGACCTCGGGCTGAGCAGCGTCTCGTTGACCGGCTCGGGAGCGCTCTCCGCGCTCGGGGTGGACATCCAGCCCGCCTCGGTCTCGCTGGCGGGCTCGGGAGCCCTGGCCGCTTCGGCGACCGTGCTGGCGCAGGCCAGCGTTGCGTTCTCGGTCTCCGGGGGACTGAGCGCCGTGGCGATCGACGTGGCCGCCACCTCGGTGGCGCTGCACGGCTCGGGCACGCTGACCAGCAGCGCCATCGACCTCGCCCAGGCGGCAGCTGCGATGGCGGGCACCGGCGCCCTGGCCACCGCAGCGGCAGTCACCGGCCAGGCCTCGGTGGCGTTGGCGGGCTTCGGCACGCTGGCCGCCAGCGCGCTCGACCTGGCCTACACCTCGGTCGCGTTCGCCGGGGCCGGTTCGCTGAGCGTTCCGGCGACGACCACCGGCATCGCCCAGGTGGCTCTGGGCGGTCGCGGGGCTCTGAACGCCGCCGCGATCGACGTCGGGCTGACCTCGATGGCCTTGAGTGGATCCGGCGCCCTCTCGGCGACTCCGCTGATGACCGGGATGGCGTCCGTCGCCTTCGTCGGGGCCGGAGCCCTGGCCGCGGTGGCCCTGGACGTTGCCCTCGACGCGGTCAGTCTCGCTGGGGCCGGTCAGATGACCACGTCGGCCCTCGACATCGGGCTCGTCGCGGTCACGGTGGCCGGTTCCGGCGGCGTGGCTACGGTCGCGGTCGACGTCGCGATGGGCTCGGTGGTCCTCGTCGGGTCCGGCGTGCTGTTCGCGAGCCCGGGCGGTGGCCAGTTCACCAGCGCGACGCTCGCGGGCACCGGCGCGTTGACGGCCAGCGGGATCGACGTGGCCCCAACCAGCGTCGCCCTGGCCGGTTCTGGCTCGCTCGCGGCCACGGACATCGCCACGGGGCTCGCCAGCGTCGCCCTGGCCGGGACGGGCGTGCTGACGACCGCCGCGTACGCCCAGCAGTTAGTCGCGGCGACCTTCACCGGCACCGGTGCGCTCGTCGCGAGCGCCATCGACGTCGGGGTGGCCGCGGCGAGCCTGCACGGGGTCGGCTCGCTCTCGGTCGCGGCGCTGGATGTCGCTCTGGCGGCGGTGGGTCTGGCCGGGACGGGCACCCTCAGCGCGTCTGGCGGCACGACGGGCCTGGCAGCGGCCTCGATGGCTGGGAACGGCGTCCTGAGCGCCGTAGCGGGGCGCACGGCCACCGAGACGGTGCCGCTGAGCGGCTCGGGGGTCCTCGCGGCCTCGGCGATCGTGCTGGGGCAGACGACGGTGGCCCTGCGCGGGTCGGGAAGCCTCTCCGGGGCCGCTCTCGATCTCGCGTACGGCTCGGTGTCCCTCCACGGGAGCGGCGCCGTGACCACGTCGGCCATCGACGAGGCCGGGTCCGCGGTCGCCATCACGGGCCAGGGCGGACTGGCCGCCGCTGCGGTCGACCTGGCGTACGCCAGCGTGACGCTCACCGGCGTCGGTTCGCTCGCGGTCGACGGGCTGACCGGCAACGAGGCCGCGGTCGTGCTGACCGGCGACGGCGAGCTGTCGATCGCTGCGCAGACCGCCGCGTACTGCAGCGTGGCGCTGACCGGCATGGGCTTCCTCGCCGCGACCGATCTGGTCGTCGGGGTGGCCCAGGTGGCGCTTCGCGGGGCCGGGGCCCTCGCGGCAACCGGCACGGGCCAAGCGCTCGACACGGTGGCCCTGGCCGGGTCGGGGACGCTGGCTGTGAGCACCCTGGCCGCCGGTCTGGCGCAGGTCGCCCTTCACGGGTCTGGGTCGCTCTCGACCAACGCCCTACCGGGCTCGGTCAACGCGGTCAGTCTCGCCGGGGCGGGCACGGTGGCGGTGAGCGCGCTGCGCATCACGACGCCGACGATCACCTTGTCCGGCACCGGGACGCTCGCCGCGGTCAGCGTTGCCACCCAGTACGTGGCCGCGGTGCTCGCGGGAGCAGGTTCGCTGTCGAGCACGGCCAGGGCTCAGGCTCTGAGCACCGTCGATCTGTCCGGGCAGTTGTCCCTGCAGGCGGCGGCGCTGCGCGCGGTCTCTGCGGCGGCTGCACTCGCCGGTTCCGGTTCGCTGTCGAGCGCCGGGACGGTGGTCGGCCAGGCCGTGGTCATCCTCGCTGCGAGCGGCGTGCTCGGCGTCGGAGAGGCCACCGTGATCCCGCGCTCGGACAAGAACCCGCGGCTCGGGCTCATCCCGCTGTTCATGTGACTCAGGAGGTCCTCGTGCTCGGTGTCGACAACACCGCGGGCATCACCGACGTGGCAGCCATGAAGGCCGCGGGCTACACCGCGATCTTCCGCTACCTCTCGAACACGCCCTCGAAGAACCTGATCATGTCGCAGGCTCCGTACGACACGGAGCTGCGGCGCTACCTCGACAACGGGGTGGCGGTGGTCATGAACTGGGAGTCGTCCGGCCACATCGACGACAACCAGACCAACCACCCGGGCGACGCCCACGCCCAGGGCGTCGAGGACGCGACCCGCGCCAACGACCAGGCCAGGAAGATGGGCCACTCCGAGGCGCCGATCTACTTCTCGATCGACTTCGACTGCTCGGACTGGGCGGGGCTCACGGCGTACTTCCAGGCCGTGGCCTCGGTGATCGGGCTGGCCCGCACCGGGGTCTACGGCGGCTACTGGGTCGTCGACCACCTGGTGAACAACGGCCTGGTCACCTATGTCTGGCAGACGCTGGCCTGGTCGACGGTCAACGGCGTGGCGTACTCCCGGCACCCTCGGGCCAATGTCATCCAGCGGGTCGGGGAGGTCACCGTCGCCGGGGTCGCCTGCGACGTGGACGAGATCCTCACCCCCGCTGATTTCGGTCAGCTCCCGCGGGGCGCTGCTCCCGCGCCGACTCCTGCTCCTGTCACGCTGCCGGAGATCGTGGACGGCTCGACGTCGGCGCTGGTGTGGAATCTCCAGCTCTTCATGAACCGGGCCTTCGCCAGCTACAGCCACATCGACGCCGGGCCCGGCCCCACGTCGCGCTGTGGGCCGCAGACCGAGGCGGCGGTGACCGAGTTCCAGCGCCGGATGGGAATCTCGACAGCGCCGCCCTTCGCGGTCGGGCCGAAGACCTGGGCGGCGCTGGAGTCGTTCGGCTTCCAGCCCTGACACGACAACACCCCGGGACCAGAGCGGTCTCGGGGGTGTTGTCGACGGACCTAGGGCTTGCTCAGCGAGCCCCGGTAGCGAAGTCCGCCCCGTCCACCGCAGCCATCGCACGGCCCGGAAGCGACGAAGGGCTCGTCATCCCACATGTTCAGGCCGGGTCCTGTGTTCTTCAGGTAGCGCGCGTCGTCACCCCACTTCGCGCGCATGGGTCCGTTGGCAGGACCGTTGGCGAGGACGTTCGTGCAGCCCTCACAGAGGTCTAGCGGAGTGACTTGCGACATGGGGAGCCCCTCTCTCCGGTGACCCCTGCTCATCGGTTGATCGAGGAGCGTCGTTTCACCCCCGCGTCTCGCGGGCCTTCGGGAGGCACCCATGACCAGTCCCGTCTCCGACTTCGAGTCGTCCTCCGGTGAGCAGGTGGCCAACGATGTCGCGAACCTGTCCTCGACCCCCAGGCCCGTGCTCTGGAGCCACCTGGCGGCCTTCGTGCTCGCGCTGGGGCTCGCGGCGGTGAACTCGGCGGTCTGGGCCCAGATCCCGGGCGGTGCCGCCATCACGATCTCGGTGGCCAGCATCGTCGTCCAGGGCGTGGTGCAGGGCATCGCGGCTTGGCTGGCCCACATCCAGGTCGCTCCGGTCTCCGGAGGCGGCGCGCACGAGAAGTAGGTACACAGAGACGGCCCCCGTCGAGCGCCCACCCCCCAGGGTGCTCGGCGGGGGCCTTCTTGCGTTTCAGGGCGTGCTCCGCCCCGGGCGCCTCCAGCTACCCGAAGAGATCCTTGAAGACGACCACCAGGCCGCCGATGGCGGAACCGGCGGCGCCGATCAAGCGGAGCAGGTAGAGGCGCTTCGCGCGACGGCGCTCCAGCTCGTCAAGAGTGGCTTCCGGCGCGTCATGAGCGTCCTGCGGCTGCTCTCGCTCGTGTTCCAGCTCGTCGTTCGTCGTCATGGCCGAACATCCCTCAGGAGGGCAGGGGGTACCTGCCGTGGGTGAGTGGTCGAGTGCGCCCGTGGCCCTTGGGCTGACCGGGGGGACCTGGCCTGGGCCCTCATCCGGCTACCACTAACGATGGTCGACGAGGTGCCGAGGCGGCGCGGATCCGCGATCGGCACTCCCACTACTATCAGAAGTCGTCACTTATCAATGCTGCGCACAGCTCCGATGTTGACCTTGAACTCCGTCGAGAACGGACGATGCACAGGTCTCACGCGCTGAAAGGCCCCCGAAAGCCTTGCGCGGTGTGATAAGGCCCGTTCAGCGCAGGGTGAGTTGCACGCGGCGTGGTGGGCGGCGCCGCTTGCCGACGGCCCAGCCCCACCAATAGCCCAGCGGGCCGACGAGGGCGGCGGCGATCAGGGCGCAGATAACCTCACACATCGGGCGGACCTCCAGCGTCCGTCAAGGGCCCGGCCGGTGTTCCAGCACCGCGTCCGGGCCCGCTCCATGTCCGAGCCCTCACCGTGGCACCGGCGAGCCAAACGCGCCAGACACGTCATTCACGCCAGCAGGTCGCATCCACGCCGTCCGAGCCACGATGATCTCCGCCGTGTCCGAGTTGGTGTCGACGTCCGAGGCGGCGAAGGCCGTCGGGGTGTCGGCCCGCTCGCTGGCCCGGTGGGCCCAGGAGGGCACGCTGGAACCCGAGCTGGTCACTCCGGGCGGGCACCTGCGCTGGGACGTCGAGCGGCTCCGCCAGCAGCTCCGGGAGCTGCGTAAGTGAGCGCTGCCGACTCCGCTCAGGTCGTCGCCGCCATCGCGGGCAGCGTCAGCGCGGTCGGCACGCTGGCTGCCGCGTACGCGGCGCTCAGGACGACCCGGAGCGCGGACGAGACGGCTCGGCGGGCGAGCACGGCGCTGGGTCGGACCGCCCGGCCGGACGTGCGGGTCACCGTGCTGATGCGGAATCACTCGCCGGACCCCGCGCCATTCCGAGTCAACGTCTTCAACGTCAGTCGACGGTTCGCTGCGGCCAACATCGACGTCTGGTTCGAGCGACTCGATGGCCAGGGCAAGCCACCTGAGCCGATGAAGCCCGTGCGCCACCTGGAGCCCGACGAGCACAAGGACGCTGGCGCCGGGTCGCTGGCATGGCGATGGGAGCCTCCTTCGCCCGACGCGATCCCGCTGGACTGGTACGACATTCTTGCGGTGAGGATGCGCTACCAGGACGAGAGCCAGCTCGTGACCTGGGAGCGTCCGGCGGGGACGTTGCGGGTGACCTGGACCCAGGATGACGAGGGCACCTGGAAGGCATCCGTGGTCTACAGCGCCGAGGCGCCGGAGCCCGTCGAGGTCGGACGCGAGACCCCGGCTCAGCTCGGCTACTGGCGAACCCTGGGCCGGGCGATCAAAGGGACGCGGTAGGACGTGGTCGAGAGCATCGGGAGAGCGGCGGGTGACCCGCTCTTCGAGATCGCGGTCTACCGGGTGACTCCGAGGCGCTGGCACCAGGAGCTGGACGAGCTAGACGGGCAGGTCCACGAGTTCCTTGCTCCGGATCGGGACTACCTCTCGGAGTCCCGCTACCAGGAGCGCTTCGAGCGACTCCAGGAGGCGTTCCGGGCCCAGGTCGGCGAGTTCCCCTACGGCCAGGCCCTCGGGTGGTTGCGCCTGATCCACGACGGCCCGGGGCCCGCGGTCAAGGGGTACTCCTACAAGCTGCCGCAGAAGCGCTTCCAGCGGCGCTTCCAGCAGGCCCACTTCCGCGCGACGGGAACGGAGCTTGAGGTCAGCTTCCGGCGCTCAGGAACCGCGGCGGACTTCGTGAAGGAGCTGCGCGCCGCGATCGTGGCGACCAGGTCCCGGGGGCGCATCTTCGAGGGGCGGTGGCTGGACATGGCTGCCTTCGACAAGGTCGCCCCGTTCGTCGACTGGCAGGGCCTGCTCAGCCCGCCTGGCTGACCTGTCCGCCCACGGCTGGCTCGGACCGACGGAGCACCGCCGCGACGGTCGAGGGATACCACCGAGACCCGCCCTGGCTGGTGGGCACCTCGAAATAGTTGAAGGTTGAAGCGATCTCCGCGAGCGTCATGCCCTGGTCCCGCAGCTCCCGCGCGCGGGCCACCAGCTCGGCGTGAGCACGGTCTGGGCGACCGAGGACCTTCCCGTCGCGGCGGAGCGCCTGCAGGGCGTCCGAGGTCCGCTGGGCGATCAGCTCTCGCTCGAACTGCGCAAACGACGCCAGGACGTTGGCCATCATCGCGCCGGAGGGCGTGGAGGTGTCCACGCCGAGGTCCATGACCACCAGCGACCAGCCGTTGCGCTTCGAGCGGTCCACGAGGCCGGTGAAGTCGTGCACCGAGCGGGAGAGCCGGTCGAGCTTGGCCACCATGAGGTTGGCGGCCTCACCGCCATCGAGCGCGCCCAAGGCCGCGAGCAGCCCCGGGCGCCCGACGATGGTCTTCGCGCTGATGCCCTCGTCGGCCTGCTCAGCCACGACCCGCCAGCCTCGGCGGTCGACCTCGTCGGCGAGCTTGGCCCGCTGCGCGTCGAGTCCGAGCCCGCTCTGGGCCTGGTCCTCGGTCGAGACCCGGACATAGGTGATGACGGTGTCCGGATCGGCCGTCTTGCGGCGTGCTGGCACGTCTCCTCCATACAGCTAACGGGCGTTGGGTGTATGCGATCGGGCGAAACCGGACATCTAGCGCCGTCTACTGTTCGCGCGAGACGGGGGTAGACGCAGGTGCCCCCTCGGGGGCCCAACTCGGGTCCCAGCCGGGGCGGTCGAAGCGCAGCCCCCAGGCGATCCACCGAACCCCGTCGAGGAACGCCTGAGTCCGCTCGTCGCGCTCAGGGTCGGCGTAGAAGTCCCGCCACATCTCGTACTCCCGCAGGATCGCCCGGTTGGCGTCGATCCGGGCGAGGTCGCGCTGGCGCTGGCATGAGTGTTGTCCCTCGGGCAGGCCCCACCATGCGCAGGCGCATATCTGGCTGGCCGCCGTGCGCTGCTGGGCGTGGAGGGCCTCGTGGGTCCAGGCCAGTAGACGGTGGTTGCACGGACGGCGGCTCATCGGGCGTGCCGTCCCGAGCGCACCGGCACGGTCACCGGACAGGTGATCGGTGCGGTCACGGGCTCCAGCGCGGTAGCGCGGAAGGGGCGGGCGTCCAGCCCCCACGCCTCGTTGTGCCGGGCGGCGGCCTCGGCGTCGAAGGGCGGGAGCGCCGGGTGCTCGCGGCCGTAGCGCGCCTGCTTGCGCGCCCGAGCGGCCCGCTGCCGCACCAGGACCAGGTAGACCGCCCAGGGCACCGTCCCGAGCAGCGTGAACGGCAGCAGGACGGCGGAGATCGTGGCCATGCCCAGGAACGCCAGCCACATGAACGGCTCCGCCCAGGGCATGGCGGTCAGCGTGTCGACCAGCTTGACCCGCGGCGCCTTGGCCCGGCGGCGGCCCACCGGCACCGAGACCCCCACCGGGCCCACGAACCCGTACAGTCGAATGCCCATCTCAGCGTCCTCTCGCGATGCGCAGGCCCAGGTCCTGCGCGCTCAGGCTTCTCAACCATTCGTCGGTGATCTCGGGAGCGCGACAGGACATCAGTAGTCGTCCGCATGTGCGTGGTTCTTCGATCCCTCGTGCCAGGACCAGTCACCAGGAAGGTCAACGGACTTCTTGTGGGTCCGGCTGTTCCAACTGATCCCGGCGACCTTGACCGTCCACGAGACCATCCAGCCGTTGCGCTCTGACCTGCTGATGTTCAGCCAGACCGGCAGCGGCTTGAGCTTGATCCGGCGTCTGTAGCGGATCCCCATGTCATTCACTCCGTCTTCTGGAGGCCGAGGAGTGCATCGGCGATGCGACGCCCCCAGCGCACTCGGTATCCCTTGCCGCGACACCACTTGCATCGCCGGAACGCCTTCCGCTTCGGCGACTTCACCTTGCCCTTCTCGCAATGCGGGATCGGGCAGTCCTTGAACGGCCACCAGACGCAGCAGAACGCGTACCAGCAGAACCACAGCGCGGCGATGGCGAGCCAGGTGGTCATGGGCTCATTTCCTTCGCGAGTGCGTTCATCAGGTCGAGCCGAGTGATCACCGAGCCGTCGTTCAGCTCGAAGGCGTCGGCGTCGCCCAGGGCGTCGAGCAGGTCTTCCAGGAACTGCCGTCGTGACACCCCGGGAGGTAGCCCCGCTTCGTTGGTCACCGGCCCTCCGGGAGGTAGCACCCGGTAGCGGTGGGCCCGGCGGAGGTAGCGGCACCGCTACCCGGGGTGCTACCTCGGTGGGGGACGTTTGCGCAGCTCAGAAGGCTGCTTCCTGCCGCGGTAGCGGGTAGCAGGGTCACATCTCACCGTCCAGATCAGGCCCCTGGGGCAGCTCGGGGACACCATCGGCCGGGCCGATACCGGCCAGCACGTGCTCGCGCCGCAGGCCACGCCGGTTCTTCCCGCCGATCTTGATCTGGGTGGTGCTCATGCCCTCCGGCAGAGCCTCAGCCAGCGTGTCCGGGGTCCAGTCGGCGTAGGCGTCTGGACGAAGCTGGCGGAGTCGCTCGCAGATCTCCTCGGAGTGCATCCCGACCCGCTCGGACTCCACGAAGATGGTCTGCAGATCCTCCAGCAGCGAGTACGACGCGGGTCGCTCGACTTCCTCTCCGGCCGCCTGGCCGGTGATGTTCCCGGCGGCCACGCGCGCGTCGTAAGCACGCTTCGCGATCCGCTTCGCGGCGTCCGCGCCCGAGTAGTACGTGCGCACCACCACGGCGTCGTCGAATGCCCCCTTGAGGTATCCGATGCCCTTGTCGCGCTGCGAGAGGATCGTGGCCTGAATGCCCTGCTTGTAGGCCGACGTCCCCAGGATCATGTCGTTGGTGACCTGATCCGCGACGCGCAGGCAGAACCGGTGCGAGACGTTCGCGGAGACGCCGGTCGGCAGCGAGTCCTTGTCCGGGCGCTGGGTGGCGAGGATGAGGATCACGCCGAACGCCCGGCCGCGCTTGATGATCTTCTCGGCGAGCCTGCCGCAGTCCTTGCCGTAGTCCTCGTGGCCGAACACCTCGTGGCATTCGTCGATGACCATGACGATCGGCTTGAGCCCCAGGTTCCGCATCGAGGCGGTCTGCCGGGTGACCTTCATGTCGGGCGCCAGGCCGTCCTTGCCGAGCTTCTTCACGACCTCGGCCCGGCGCCCGACCTCCCGGACCAGATCCCGGAGCTGGTCGCGGGTCTGCTCGATGTCCTCGTCGGCGATGCCCGAGACGTAGAAGTGCGCCATCTGCTCGAACATCCCGAGGTCACCGGAGCCCTTGTGCTCGGCGACCCGGAGCTGAGGCAACGGGTCGAGGGCGAGGGCCAGGAGCAGGCCACGGATGGCTGCGGTCTTCCCCGCGCCCGGCAGCGATCCCACCAGCAGGTTGCCGTACATCATCTCGAAGCTGACCGACCGGCCGCGCTGGTCGTAGCCGAACGGGATGTTGCCGAAGCAGTCCGCCTTCCACCCGGAGCGGTCGTACGGGGCCTTCTTCACCAGCTTCGACAGCTCCTGGTTACCGACCCAGAGCACCAGGCGTCCGGCGTGCACCGCCGGGTCCGACTCCGGCCACACCGTGCCCAGCGGACGGCGCAGGCCTGAGGCCAGCTCGGTGCGTTTCTCCATGATCTGGGCAGCCGTGACGCCGTGCGGGAGGTCGACCTCGGCGCGGAAACCGGGGCCGTCGGTGGTGATCGGCTTCGGGAAGCGGACCCCGTCCTTCGGGTCCTCCTTGATCGCCGCGTTGATCGCCGCGATGGACAGCGACCCGAGCGCCTTGATGACCATCTTCGAGGTCAGGCGGAACGTCTCGTTCGGCTTGCTCGTGTAGTACGCGTCCACCAGGGGGCGGTCCTCGGGCGCCCCCAGCTTCACCAGGACGCCCAGCACGCCCACCAGAGCGAGGGCGACCGCCCACGGGGGCAGGGTCAGGTAGGCGGTCACGACGACGCCCACCCCGCCCAGGAGGGCGAAGGCCGACCCGATGAGGCGGCGGCGGACGGTCTCGGACCACTCCTTGCGGGCGGTCTTCCACGCCTGCTGGTCCGCCCCCTGGTGGGCGAGGGCGGCCATCTGCCGCCCCTGCTTGTCCCAGACCCAGGCCCAGTAGGCGGCGATCGTCCGCCCCGCCCCCACGAACGTCCGCAGGAACGCGCGGTAGGCGTACAGGGGGGCGCGGGTGAGGTGGAAGGTCGCCCAGTTCCCGACATAGCGCACCAGCCACAGGGCGACCGCCTTCGCGTCGGCCCACGACTTCATCCACCGCGGCACGATCAGGCGGTGCTCGGGCAGGTCGAGCCCGGTCAGCTCGGCCAGGGACAGGTGGCCCTGCGGCGGGTCGACGGCCAGCGGCACGTCCTCCGCCGCAGCTCCCAGCACCTCGGTGGGGGTCTCCGGCATCATCACCGCGACCTCGTCGGAGTCGTCCTCTTCCACCTGCGGGCGGATCGGGACCACCTTGTTGTCGGTCATCGAGCTGCCTTTCCAGCGACAGTCAGACGGGGGCGGGAGTCGTAGAGGGCGAGCGCGCGCTCGGCCTTCTTGGTGCCGACGGCCCACTCGGTCTTGATGGCGTCTCGCCCTGGGCGGCGCCCCCGGGCGGTCGCCTGGGCGGCCAGCCAGTCGGCGATCTCCTCGTCGGTGGGGGCGGGGGCGGACTCGCCCCCTTCGGTGGGCGGGGCGGGCGACTGGGCGGTGGGCGCCGGTGTGGGCGTCTGAGGCGGGGGCGGGTCCAGACAGACGGGGACGGGCACGGTGGGCGGCTCAGCGGACGCTGAGGGGGCGGGAGCGGTCTCCGTGATCAGCGCGGGGGCGTCCGCCTGGGGCGGCTCGCCCTCGGCGCCCTGGGCGGGCGTGGGCGTTCCGCTCGTGGAGGCGAGGCGGGCCAGCTCGACCCCGCCGAGGACGAAGACCGGTCCGACCAGCCCGATCAGGCCGTAGGTCAGCACCCCGCACCAGCCGGTGACCAGCGACGCCCCGGCGACGAAGACGCCCGCCTCGACGCAGGCGTGGCGCCGGGTGTCGGTGAGCAGCACCCAGGTGCCGAGCACGTTGGTCACTTCCAGCACCACGACGATCGCGGCCAGGGCGAGGCCCCGCATGCCCGCCGCGTACGCCTCGTGCGTGGTCGAGGACGCCGTCACCGCGAGACCCGCGGCGACGCCGATCGCGGCGAGTCCGGTGAGCACGACGCGCCTCATCGGCGATCACCTCGCGCGCCGATGAACACCGCGACGCACACGGCGATCAGGGCGGCGGTCAGGACGAGCGTGGCGACCATCCCGACGAGGTAGACCAGGAAGCTGCCGACACCGAACAGCAGGGCGGCGACCCCGACCGGGCCCCAGACCGCCAGCCACATCAGGTCCGGGTACTCGCGCAGCAGCTCGGTGACCGGGGTGCGCTCCGGCGGCGGGGGAGTGGGCTCCGCGCGCTCGTCCTCGCGCACCACGCGGAGTGGGCGGGACTTCGGGGCGGCGTCCTCGTGACGCTGTGGAGCGCCCATCAGGCCTGCTCCAGGTCATCGGTCCGGACGATGACGACACACCACTCCGGGGGGATCTTCCGCTCGTCACGGGTGGCGGCCACCTCGGCGGCGCGGATCGACTGGTAGAGCGAGCGGATCAGCAGACAGTCGACGGTGGTGAGGTTGTTCTCGTCGAGGCGGGTCAGGAAGTCGCTCATCGTGCGTCGTCCCCCATGAGCGGCTAGCCCGCTCTTCGTGAAGACGACGGTGCTCTCCGCGCTGTTGGCCCGGGTCCCGGCCGAGGAGCGGATCGTCCTGGTCGAGGATGCCGAGGAGCTGCGCCCGCGGCATCCGCACGTGGTCCGGCTGGTGTCGCGGCCCGCGAACGTCGAGGGCGCGGGCACGGTGCTCCTGCGCGACCTGGTCCGCCAGGCGCTGCGGATGCGGCCCGACCGGCTGGTGGTCGGCGAGGTCCGCGGCGCCGAGGTCTGCGAGCTGCTCGCGGCGCTGAACACCGGGCACGACGGCGGGGCGGGCACCGTCCACGCCAACTCTCCGCGCGAGGTGCCCGCCCGCCTCGAGGCGCTGGCGGCGCTCGGCGGGATGACCCCGGAGGCGCTGCGCAGCCAGGTGGCGGCGGCGATCCAGGTCGTACTGCACGTGCGGCGACGGGCTGACGGCCGGCGGGTGCTGGAAGGGGTCGGGATCGTGCGGCGCGGGGACGCGGAGGGCCTCGTGGTGGTGCCCGCCTGGGGCCGCGAGGGCGGTTGGGCGGCCGGGCGACCCGACCTGGGGGCCATGCTCGCCGAGCGGGGCGTCGACGCGCCCTGGCCCTCCGCCGCCGGTGGCCGGCCCGCGTTGCAGGCCGGTGTCGCGTCGCTGCGGCCGGCGGTGACGGCATGACCGGCGCCCAGGCGCTCCCGATGGTCCTCGCGGCCGCGGCGACCCTGGCCTGGCCTCCGGCGGTCGCCCCGGGCCGGGTGCGGGCGCTGCGGCGAGCGGCTCCCGACGACGAGCGGCGCGGGTGGGCCCGCATCCCGGTCGCGGTGCCCGCCGGGGCGGGCCTGCTGATCGCGGTCCTGGTCGCGGGCGTCGGGGGAGCGGTGGCGGTGTGCGTGCTCGGCGCGGTGCTGCTGCGGGCCCGGGCTGCCCGGCGCCTCGAGCGGGCGAGGACCGAGACGACGGGCGGTCTCGCCGAGGGCCTCGCCGCGTTCGCGGCGGAGCTGCGGGCCGGCCACCCGCCGGCGTCGGCCGCGGCGGCCGCCGGACGCGACGCCGGGGCCGCGTGCCGGGGCGCACTGACGCTGGTCGAGGCCACCGCGCGGCTGGGCGGCGACGTCCCGGCGGCGCTGCGGGAGCACGCGGCGTCCGACCCGCTCGCCGGGCCCCACCTGGTCCGGCTGGCCGACGCGTGGTCGCTCGCCGACCGCCACGGGATCGGCCTCGCCGGTCTCGCCGAGGCGGTCGCGGAGGACCTGCGGGCGCGCAGCCGATTCGGGGGCCGGCTGTCCGCGCAGCTCGCCGGGCCCCGGACCACCGCCGCCGTGCTGGCCGCGCTCCCGGGCATCGGGCTGGTGCTCGGCGAGCTCGTCGGTGCCCATCCGCTGGGGGTGCTGACCGGCACCGCGGCCGGGCAGGGGCTGCTCGTGGTCGGCGCGGTACTGGTTGCGGCCGGGCTGGAATGGAGCGGCCGCCTCACCGCGGGGGTCGTCCGATGACGGTGTTCGCCGCCGGTCTGGTCCTGCTGGCCTGCGCCGCGCTGGTCGCGCCCGGTCCGGTCGCCGCGCGCCACCGACTGCGGTCGCTCCGGGCGCCCGCGACGCCCGTGGTCCCGGCGCGTGTCCGCCGCCGGCGGCGTGAACACCGGGACCCGTGGCAGGAGGCCGGCGCCTGGGACGAGCTCGCGGCGTGCCTGCGGTCCGGACTGTCGCTCGACCGGGCGGTGCGTGCGGTCGCCGCCTCACTGCCCGGCCCCATGGCGGCGGCGCTCACCGAGGTGGCCGACCTGCTCGCCCTCGGCGCCGACCCCGGAGACGCGTGGGTGCCCGCGCTCGACGAGCCCTCGACCGCGCGCCTGGCCCGCGCGGCACGCCGTTCGGCGCGCAGCGGTGCGGCCGTGGCCGACGTCGCGACCACCGTCGCCGCCGACGTGCGCGCCGAGGCCGCCGAGGCGGTCTCCGCTCGGGCCGAGCGGGCGGGCGTCCTCGTCGCGGGCCCGCTCGGCCTGTGCTTCCTGCCGGCCTTCCTGGCGCTGGGGATCGCCCCGGTCGTCATCGGGCTGGCCGCCCCGCTGCTGGAGCGGACATGACCACCGCGGCCCACCCCGGGTCCGGGAGGAGAGGAGACGACGATGGAGAACCCGACGACAGTGGTGGCGCTGCTGTTCGCCCGGCTCGCGGCCCTGGCCCGCGACGACCGGGGCATGTCGACCGTGGAGTACGCCATCGGCCTGATCGCGGCGGCGGCGTTCGCGGGCCTGCTGTTCGTGATCATCAACGCGCCCGCGGTGATGGGGGCGCTCACCGGGCTGATCCAGCGGTCGCTCACCCCGGCAGGCGGCTGAGCGGTCGGGAAGCCTCGCGGCTCCCGGTCGACGACCGCGGGATGGTCACCGTCGAGGCGGCCATCGCCATCGGGAGCCTGGTGGCGGTGCTCGCGGTGGTGCTCGCCGCGGTCGGCGCCGTCGTCGCCCAGATCCGGTGCGTGGACGCCGCGGGGGAGGCGGCGCGCCGGGCGTCCCGTGACGACACCCTGGGTGCAGAGGCGCTGGCGCGGGATCTCCCGGCGGGGACGGAGGTGCACGTCGAGCCCGAGGGCGGGCTGGTCCGGGTCGTGGTGCGGGTCCCGCCGCTCGGCGGTGCGCTGCCCGGGCTGCGGCTCGCCGCGGAGGCGGTGGCGGCCCGGGAGCCCGCCGTCGCCGCCCCCACCGGTACCGCGGACGACGCGGTCCCCGACGGCGCTGCCGCGGACGCGCCGCCCGCCGGACCCGATCTGCCGGGGTCCGACCCGGGGGCCGCCGCGCCGGACGTCTCCGGGCCGAGGGTCGGCGGGTCCACGCCCGCTGCCGAACCGGACCCGCCGGGGGCGTCCATCGGGAAGCCGCCCGTCGTCGAGCCGGTGCCGCCGTGACCGCCGGGCCGCAGTCCCGGTGGCGCGACGACCGCGGGGTTGCCACCGTCATCGCGGCCGGCGCGATCGGCGTGATCGCTCTCCTGCTCGGCGCGCTCGTCGTCCTGGGCGCGGTCGTCGCCACGAGGCACCGCGCCGCGAACGCCGCCGACCTCGCCGCGCTGGCGGGGGCGGCAGAGTCGGTGCGGGGCCGCCAGGCCGGGTGCGACCGCGCGCGGGAGCTGGCCGAGCTCAACGGTGGGCGGTTGGTCGCGTGCACGTGGTCGGGCTGGGATCTGCAGGTCGACGTGGCCCGGAGCTGCGGATGTCTTCCGGTCGCCGACTCGACCACGGTCCGCGTTCGGGCGGGTCCTGTGGTGAAGATCATGGGGTGAATCGCCGGAATCGCGGTCACCGATCGTCACCTGACTGTGTCCTCACCGGACGAGCGGCTCGGGCCCCCCGCCGAGCGGCGACACCGATGGTGCAGTCGGGACGAGTGGTGCGTCAGACGCCTTTCGGGGGCACGTTCGCCCGCTCGACGGCGTCAGGCATGGCGCTCGGCGTTCCACCCCCGCCGATGGGCGACGACGGGTGGAAATCGTGCGGCGACGGCCCGTTACTAGGGAAGGAACACCGCACGGGGTGGACCAATACCGGGAGGACCCGCATGCAGTGGTGGGACAGCTACCGCGCCGTCTATGGCACCGAGCTCCGCGCCGAGGCGATGGTGCTCGCCGACCACGGCTGGGCGGTGGTTCCCGGCACGTTCCCGCAAGGTGACGTCTGGACCGGGTGCAGCGACGCACCTCAGGTCGGGCCGACCCCCGTCCTCGACGACTGGGCCGTCGCGGCGACGACCGACGCCGGCCAGATCGCCGAGTGGTGGTCCGGCCTGCCGTACTCGATCCTGCTGCCGACCGGGCTGACGTTCGACGTGATCGAGGTGCCCGCGAGCATCGGCCGCCGTGCCGCCGCTGCGCTGCGGGCGGTCGGGGTCCCGGTGCCGATCGCCGCGACGCCGACCGGTGAGTGGCTGTTCCCGGTGCTCCCGGGCGAGCCGCTGCGCCCCGACCTCGCGGGCCGCCCCGGCATGACGCTGCACGGTCGCGGCAGCTTCCTCGCCGCACCGCCCTCGACGTTCCCCCAGGGCTCCAACCACTGGCGGGTCCGCCCGTCGGCCTGCGGCTGGCGCCTGCCCGACCCGTACAGCGTCCAGGACGCCATGGCCGAGGCCGTCCGCGAGCGTCCGCACCGCGGGCTGGGCGGCAGCTCCACCTACCGGATGGCGACGGTCGCCACCGGTATCCGGTCCTAGCGGACCACCCCCGGGCGAGCCCGGGACCACCACAATTCAAGACTCGGGTCGGCCAGGACCGCCGACGACGTCCCCGCGCAGCGCGTCGCACCGCAGCGCCGGGAGACGTCCCGGTCCGGCCCTCCCAGCGGCGGTGGGCGCGACGAACGCGCCCGTGACCACCCCGGAGCGCGCGAGCACCGCGCCCACCGCCGCCCGAGACAGCGCCGCAGGGCGGGTCGAGCACCCTCCCCGTCCTGCGGCGTGACAGACGTCCCCGCGGGCCGGGAGCCCCCAACCCCGGCCCGCGGCGGAACCCACCTTGCGTCAGCGCCTGGGTCGGCTTGACGAGGGGCACCACAGGCAGGTTCAGGGGTGGCCGGAGCTGCGCCATGTGCTCTTGATCAGCCGCGAAACCCCGCGCGCTCAGCCCGGCAGCCGCCCCAGCACCGCCGTGAGCACCGCGACCGCGCCCGCCTTGTCCAGCGGGTCGTTCCCGTTCCCGCACTTCGGCGACTGCACACACGACGGGCACCCCGACGGGCACTCGCAGCCGGCGATCGCGTCGCGCGTCGCCGTGAGCCAGGTGCGCATCGCCTCGTGCCCGCGGTCGGCGAACCCGGCGCCCCCGGGGTGCCCGTCGTGGACGAAGACCGTGGGCCGGCCGGTGTCCGGGTGCAGCGCCGTCGAGACGCCGCCGATGTCCCAGCGGTCGCAGGTCGCGACGAGCGGCATCAGCCCGATCGCGGCGTGCTCCGCGGCGTGCAGCGAGCCGGGAACCCGGGCGGGCACGATCCCGACGCCGTCGAGCAGTGCCTCCGAGAGCGTGTACCAGACCGCGCGGGTCGCCAACGTCCGCGCGGGGAGGTCCAGCGGCACCTGCTCGACGACCTGCCCCGACGGCATCTTCCGCAGGTAGCCGACCACCTGCTCGGTCACCTCGACCGTCCCGAGACACACCTGGAGTTCCGGGCCGTCCGCGCCCACCGCGCCGAACGACTCGCAGTGCTCGGTCTCGACCACCTCGATGTCGGTGACCGACCGGGACTGGGTCGTCCACTCCGGTTCCTCGGCGTGCACGTGCGCGAGTCCCTCGTCGAGGTCCAGCGAGTCCACGACGTAGCTCTCGCCCTGGTGCAGGTGCACCGCGCCCTCGTGGACGGTCGACGGAGCGGCGCCCGGGTCGACGGTGCCGAGCATCCGTCCGGTCCCGGACTCCACGATGACGACCTGCTCGCCGCCCGACCCGCGGATGTCCACCCCGGCGTGCGGCCGCTCGGTGGGCAGCGCCCAGAACCAGCCGCCCCGCCGGTGGCGCACCAGTCCTTCGGCCGCGAGGTCGTCCAGGGCCCGCCGCGCGACCTCGCCGCCGAACACGTCGTCGACGTCGGACGCGGTCAGCGGCAGCTCGGCCGCCGCGCACGCGAGGTGCGGTGCGAGGACGTACGGGTTCGTCGGGTCGAGCACGGTGCGCTCGAGCGGCGCACCGAGCACGGCCTCGGGGTGGTGCACGAGGAACGTGTCCAGCGGGTCGTCCCGGGCCACCAGCAGCACCAGGGCGTCGTCGCCGGAGCGCCCGGCCCGACCCGCCTGCTGCCAGAAGGATGCCCGCGTCCCCGGGAACCCGGCGACCACCACCGCGTCGAGCCCGGCCACGTCGATGCCCAGCTCCAGCGCGTTCGTCGTCGCGACCCCCCGCAGCGCGCCGCTCATCAGCGCCGCCTCGAGCTCCCGACGCTCCTCGGGCAGGAACCCCGCCCGATAGGCGGCCACCTGTCGCGCCAGCTCCGGGTCGATCTCGCCGAGCACCCGCCGGGCCCCCAGCGCGGTGAGCTCGGCGCCCCGCCGCGAGCGCACGAACGCCAGCGACCGGGCCCCCTCGACGACGAGGTCGGCCAGGATCCGGGACGTCTCGGCGCCCGCCGAGCGCCGCACCGGGGCGCCGTTCTCGCCGGTGACCTCCTCGAGCAGCGGCGGCTCCCACAGCCCGACCGCCCGGCGGCCCCGCGGCGACGCGTCGTCGGTGACCTCGACCACGTCGAGCCCGGTGAGCGCGGACGCCGACTGTCCGGGCTCGGACATCGTCGCCGAGGCGAGCACGAACGTCGGGTGGGCGCCGTAGCGCGCACAGATCCGTCGCAACCGGCGCAGCAGCAGGGCCACGTGCGAGCCGAACACCCCGCGGTACGCGTGCGCCTCGTCGACGACGACGTAGCGCAACCGGCGCAGGAACGTCGTCCAGCGGCCGTGCCGCGGCAGGATCCCGCGGTGGAGCATGTCCGGGTTGGTGAACAGCCAGCGCGCCGAGCGCCGCACCGCGTCCCGCTCGGCGTACGGGGTGTCCCCGTCGTACGACGAGGCCCGCAGCCCGTCCGCGCCGCCCGGGTCGAGCGCGCGGGCCGCCCGCAGCTGGTCGGCCCCCAGCGCCTTGGTGGGTGAGAGGTAGAGGGCGGTGGCCGCCGGCTCGACGGACAGCGCCGACACCACGGGCAGCTGGTAGGCCAGCGACTTCCCCGACGCGGTGCCGGTGGAGACGACGACGTGGCGCCCGGCCCACGCGTGCTCGGCCGCCAGCGCCTGGTGCTCCCACGGCGCGGGCAGCCCGCGCGATTCCAGCCGCTCACGCAGGTCGGGTAGTACCCACGACGGCCACTCCGCCTGCCGTCCCTCGCGGGCCGGGACGACCTCGGCGTGGGTCAGCGGGTCCTCGCCCTGCGGCGTGCCCGCCAGGACGCGGCGCAGCAGGTCGGTGCCGTGCCCGGCGTCGTCGGGAACGCGCTCCTGCCGGGCGATCGCACCGACACCGCTCCCGGCGGCGCCGACACCGCTCCCGCCCGTGCCGACCTCACCGCGGACGGAGCCGTCCGGCCCGCCGACGAGCTCGCCCGCCTCCCTCGTCACGCCGCCTCCTCCATGAGGAGACCGAGATTCGCACACCCCACCGACGCTCCGCCCGGCGTCGTCTCACACGCGAAAGAAGCACAGGTCACATCGAGATCAGGAACCGCGCCGGAGCGTGGCGCATGCCACCCCCATACACTGCGTCCCCTGTCACTCCGCGCGGTCTGCGCGTGGTGACGATCACTGCGCGCCGAGGACGCCGCCAGCGGCCTCCCGACGCCCCCGTTCCGATCCAACCGGGAGGCTGGATGCAAGCGTCCGTCCTCGCTCAAGGGGTCCAGTTCTCCTCGAGCGACTACGCCGTCGTGAGCGTGGTGGCGGTGATCGCGCTCATCGCTCTCGCCATCGGCTTCTTCCTGCGCCAGCAGGTCCTTGCCGCCGACGAGGGCACGCAGAACATGCGCGACATCGGCAAAGCCGTCCAGGAGGGCGCGAGCGCCTTCCTGCAGCGGCAGTTCCGCACTCTGGCGCCGTTCATCGTCATCGTGTTCCTGGTGCTCCTCGCGCTGCCCGCCGACAACTGGGGCGAGCGCATCGCGCGCTCGATCGCCTTCGTGTTCGGCGCGCTGTTCTCGATGAGCATCGGTGGCCTGGGCATGAACCTGGCCACCAAGGCGAACATCCGCGTCGCCGCCGCGTCGACCAAGCCCGGCGGTCGTGACGAAGGTGCCCGGATCGCGTTCCGCACCGGCGGTGTCGTCGGCATGGCGACGGTCGGCCTCGGTCTGCTCGGTGCGTCCGTCGTCGTGCTCATCTTCGTCGAGAACGCCCCGAAGGTCCTCGAGGGCTTCGGTCTCGGCGCCGCCCTGCTCGCCATGTTCATGCGTGTCGGCGGCGGCATCTTCACCAAGGCCGCCGACGTCGGCGCGGACCTGGTCGGCAAGGTCGAGCAGGGCATCCCCGAGGACGACCCCCGCAACGCCGCGACCATCGCCGACAACGTGGGCGACAACGTCGGCGACTGCGCCGGCATGGCCGCCGACCTCTTCGAGTCCTACGCGGTCATGCTGGTCGCGGCGCTGATCCTCGGCTCGGTCGCGTTCGGCACTCTCGGCCTGACCTACCCGCTGATCGTCCCGGCGATCGGCGTCCTGACGGCCATCATCGGCGTGTTCATCACCCGCACCCGTGAGGGCGAGAACGCGCTCAAGGCGATCAACCGCAGCTTCTACATCTCGGCCGGCATCTCGCTGGTCCTGACGATCATCGCGGCGTTCGTCTACCTGCCGTCCAGCTTCACCGAGCTGCCCGGTGTCAACGCGGCCTCCGTCGGCGACCTCGTGGCGGCGGGCAACCCGGCCCGCATCGCGGCGATCGCCGTCGCCATCGGCATCGTGCTGGCGATCATCATCCTCGCGCTGACCGGCTACTACACCGGCACCGAGGACAAGCCGGTCAAGGACGTCGGCACCTCGTCGCTCACCGGCGCGGCGACCGTCATCCTCGCCGGCATCTCGGTCGGGTTCGAGTCGGCCGTCTACACCGCGATCGTCATCGGGGCCGCGGTCTACGGCGCGTTCCTGCTCTCCGGCTCGGTCATCGTCGCGCTGTTCGCGGTCGCCATGGCCGGTACCGGCCTGCTCACCACGGTCGGCGTCATCGTCGCCATGGACACCTTCGGGCCGGTCTCCGACAACGCCCAGGGCATCGCCGAGATGTCCGGCGACGTCGACGAGAAGGCGGCCGAGATCCTCACCGAGCTCGACGCGGTGGGGAACACGACGAAGGCCATCACCAAGGGCATCGCGATCGCGACGGCCGTGCTCGCCGCGACCGCGCTGTTCGGCTCCTACAACGACGCCATCCGGCAGGGCTACGAGTCGGTCGGCAGCCAGCTGACCAACGACATCTACAACATCACCAGCCCGAACACGCTGGTCGGTGTCGTCCTCGGCGCGGCGGTCGTGTTCATGTTCTCGGGACTGGCGATCAACGCGGTGTCCCGGGCGGCCGGCGCGGTCGTCTACGAGGTCCGTCGCCAGTTCAACTCGATCCCCGGGATCATGGAGTACAAGGCGGGCGGCGGGGAGGCCGGTCGTCCGCAGTACGGCCGCGTCGTCGACCTCTGCACGCGGGACGCGCTGCGGGAGCTGGCGACGCCGGGTCTGCTCGCGATCCTCGCCCCGATCACCGTCGGCTTCGGTCTCGGTGTCGGCCCGCTCGCCGGGTACCTCGGCGGCGCGATCGCCGCGGGCACGCTCATGGCGGTGTTCCTCGCGAACTCCGGTGGTGCCTGGGACAACGCGAAGAAGCTGGTCGAGGACGGCAACCACGGTGGCAAGGGGTCGGACGCCCACGAGGCGACGATCATCGGTGACACCGTCGGTGACCCGTTCAAGGACACCGCGGGCCCGTCGATCAACCCGCTGATCAAGGTCATGAACCTGGTGTCGGTGCTCATCGCGCCGGCCGTGGTCGCCCTGTCCATCGGCCCGAGCGCCAACCCGGCGATCCGCATCCCGATCGCGGTCGTCGCCCTGCTCGGGATCGTGGTGGCGGTGTACGTGTCGAAGCGTCGTTCGACCGCGATCGCGGACTCGAACACCGACGCGCCGACGCCGGAGACCGTCAGCAGCTGACCTGAGCACGACGACAGGGCACCTCCGGCCACCGCGAGTGGTCGGAGGTGCCCTTCGTGCTGTTCCGGGGGCTCGTCGGAGTGTCAGCGATGGGCCATCGCTGACACTGGACGTCAGCAACTCCACATCGTCGCTCGGGCGGGCGCCGCGCGGGTCGGCCTCCTACACGCGTTCGAACGCATGTTCTACAGTGCGGTCGCGTGGGGCAGATGTCGTTCTACTCGGCGGACGCCCTGCCGCGCGCGATCACCGACCTCGAGGGCGTGCTCTGCGCGGGCGGGGTCATGACGCTGTTCGGGCGCGGGACGGCCGCCCGGCTCGCCATCGTCCTCGGCGCACCGCCGCTGCTCATCGAGGTTCCCGACGACGAGGTTCCCGACGACGAGGTCCCCGACGACGAGGCCCCGGTGCCGGTCCCGGACGAGCCGATCCGTGATCAGCAGGACCTGGTGGCTGCCGGCGGGCTCGCGGCGGAACCGTGGCGTCCCGATGATCAGCAGGCCTCCGTGGCTGTCCAGGAACCCGCCGGAGACCCACCCGGGACCGGTGATCACGGGCGCGAGTGGGACGAGGGAGTCGACGAGATCCCCGCCGACGAGTTCCCGACCCGCGACGAGGACCCCCGCCCGCCCGACGGCGCCCCGCCCGACGACGCCCCCTCCGACGGAGCGAGGGGCTCCTTCGTGCGGATAGATCGACCGAAGGGCCCCCTCGCTCAGAACGACGACGCTCAGAACGACGACGCTCAGAACGAGGACGGACCACCCGACGCGCCCACACCCGGCGTCGTGACCCCCGACCCCGTCGTGGAATGGCGTGCGCACGCCCTGTGTTGCGCCCTCCGAGGACGAGGAGTCCCCGCCGACGTGGAACGGCTGCCCGACGGGCGGCCCGTCGTGCGCAGCGCGTACCGGGCCGATCTCGTCGGGCTGGCCACCGCATGGCGGGGCGAGGACGGCGCGACGACCGTGCCGCGGGACCTCGAGCTCGACGGCCCCCGGTTACGGCTGTGGGTCCTGGCCGCCGGACGGCGGCGTGGCCGTGCTTACACTCTCGGTCTCGACCCGCACGCACGGGCGACGCACGAGCCCCTGCTCACGGCGTGTCAGCGTGCGGGCCTCGGCGCCACCCTGGCCGGGGACGAGGACGATCCCGTGGTCGAGATCGTCGGGCAGCGCCGACAGCGCCGTCTGGCTGAGCTCGTCGGAGACCGGCCACGGTCCCTCGTGGAGGGTGTCTGGCCGGAGTGAGCTCCACCGGACGGTGCCGTGGTGAGGCTGTGACCTGCACCGATCGGACGGTCGACACAGGGTGGACACGGGAACGACAGCGGGGCATGACACGTTCTCGATGGCACGAACGCCGCGGTGAGGCACACTGGCGGCGAGTGGGGCACCGGACGACCGGGCTCCGCGAAGCGACGAGACGAGGCATGACTGGTGGCAGCGGGAAAGGCAGCGGCCGGTTCCACGGGGTCGACGACGACACGGAGCGCAACCACGACGGCGTCCGCGGGCACCGCGACGGTGGACGAGACGGCGACGGAGCAGACCGCTCCGGCGTCGCGTGGTCGGACGTCGGGCACGCGCAGGTCCACCGGGGCGAAGAGCTCCGGGGGCGGCCGCAAGAACGGTGGGGGCACGACGACGGCGGCCGGTGACGGCAACCGTCGTCTGGTGATCGTCGAGTCGCCCGCGAAGGCCCGGAAGATCGCGGACTACCTGGGCTCGAGCTACATCGTCGAGTCCAGCCGCGGCCACATCCGTGACCTGCCGCGGGGCGCCGCGGACGTGCCCGCCAAGTACAAGGGCGAGAGCTGGGCGCGGCTCGGGGTCGATGTCGACAACTCCTTCGAGCCGCTCTACATCGTCACGCCGGACAAGAAGTCCACGGTCACCGAGCTCAAGGACGCCCTCAAGGAGGTCGACGAGCTCTACCTCGCGACTGATGGTGACCGCGAGGGCGAGGCCATCGCCTGGCACCTGCTCGAGACGCTGAAGCCGAAGGTCCCGGTCCGGCGCATGGTGTTCCACGAGATCACCGAGTCGGCCATCCAGGCCGCCGCCGCGAACCCGCGCGACCTCGACAAGGACCTCGTCGACGCGCAGGAGACCCGCCGCATCCTCGACCGGCTCTACGGCTACGAGGTCAGCCCCGTGCTGTGGAAGAAGGTCATGCCGAAGCTCTCGGCGGGCCGCGTGCAGTCGGTGGCGACGCGCGTGATCGTCGAGCGCGAGCGCGAGCGGATGGCCTTCGTCTCGGCCTCCTACTGGGGCATCGACGCGGTCCTGCGCACCGACAAGGAGCAGGCCCAGGGCAACACCCCGACCTTCAAGGCCTCCCTGACGGCGGTCGACGGGTCCCGGGTGGCCACCGGTCGCGACTTCGACTCGCTGGGCCAGCTGAAGTCGGGCGAGGTCCGGCGGCTGGACGAGGCCGACGCGCGCCGGCTGGCCGAGGCGCTGGGCTCGAGCGAGTACACGGTCAGCTCCGTCGAGGAGAAGCCGTACACCCGTAAGCCCTATCCGCCGTTCATGACCTCCACCCTCCAGCAGGAGGGCGGCCGCAAGCTGCGGTTCTCGTCCGAGCGGACGATGCGCACCGCGCAGCGGCTGTACGAGAACGGCTACATCACCTACATGCGTACGGACTCCACCACGCTGTCGGAGACCGCGATCAACGCCGCGCGCAACCAGGCGCGGGACCTCTACGGCGCCGAGAACGTCGCCGAGTCCCCCCGCCAGTACACGCGCAAGGTGAAGAACGCCCAGGAGGCCCACGAGGCCATCCGGCCCGCCGGGGACTCCTTCCGGACGCCGGGTCAGGTCGCGAATGAGCTCGGCGGCGACGAGTTCCGCCTCTACGAGCTCATCTGGCAGCGCACGATCGCCAGCCAGATGCGCGACGCCCGCGGCACGACGATGACCGTGCGGATCACGGCGCCCGCATCGACCGGCGAGGAGTGCACCTTCTCCGCGTCCGGCCGCACCATCACCTTCCCCGGCTTCCTGCGGGCGTACGTCGAGACGGTCGACGAGCTCGAGGGCGGTCAGGCCGACGACGCCGAGAGCCGCCTGCCCCGGCTGGCCGAGGGCGACGGGCTCTCCGCCGACGAGCTGGAGCCGTCCGGGCACGCCACGAGCCCACCGGCGCGCTACACCGAGGCGAGCCTGGTGAAGACCCTGGAGGAGCGGGGCATCGGCCGGCCGTCGACCTACGCCTCGATCATCAACACCATCCAGGAACGCGGCTACGTCTGGAAGAAGGGCGCCGCGCTCGTCCCCAGCTGGATCGCGTTCTCCGTCGTCGGGCTGATGGAGAAGCACTTCGAGCGGCTCGTCGACTACGACTTCACGGCCACGCTCGAGGACGAGCTCGACTCGATCGCCGCGGGCAACGCGCAGCGCCAGACCTGGCTGTCGCACTTCTACTTCGGCGGCCAGAACGGCGAGAACGGCAACGCGCCCAGCGGCAGCGGTGTCGAGGCGTCGATGACGCACCTGGGCGGGCTGAAGAAGCTCGTCGGGGACAACCTCGAGGGCATCGACGCCCGCGAGGTCAACTCGTTGCGGATGTTCGCCGACGACGAGGGCCGCGATGTCGTGGTGCGGGTCGGCCGCTACGGGCCGTACCTGGAGCGGATGATCACCGGCGACGATGGTGAGGAGAAGTCGCAGCGGGCGAACCTGCCCGACGACCTCCCGCCCGACGAGCTCGACCTCGCGCTCGCCGAGCAGCTGTTCTCGACGCCGCAGGAGGGGCGCTCGCTGGGCACCGACCCGGAGTCGGGACACGAGATCCTCGCCAAGGAGGGCCGCTTCGGGCCGTACGTGACCGAGGTGCTGCCGGAGGGGGCGAAGGAGAAGCCCCGCACCGGTTCGCTCTTCAAGTCGATGACGCTCGCCGAGATGACGCTCGAGGACGCGCTCAAGCTGCTCTCGCTGCCACGGGTGGTCGGCACCGACCCGGAGTCGGGCGTGGAGATCACAGCCCAGAACGGCCGGTACGGGCCGTACATCAAGAAGGACAAGGACTCCCGCTCGCTCGACAGCGAGGAGGCGCTCTTCACGGTCACCCTCGAGGAGGCCCAGAAGATCTTCGCGCAGCCGAAGCAGCGCGGGCGGGCCGCCGCGAAGCCGCCGCTCAAGGAGCTCGGCAAGGACCCGGTCTCCGGCGAGCCGATGGTCGTCAAGGACGGCCGCTTCGGGCCGTACGTCACCGACGGCACCGGCTACAACGCGTCGCTGCGCAAGGGCGACGACGTCGACACGCTGACCGACGAGCGGGCCGCCGAGCTGCTCGCCGAGAAGCGGGCGAAGGGTCCGGCGCCGAAGAAGACGACGTCGAAGTCGTCGTCCTCCAAGTCGACCGCTTCCAAGTCGACGGCGTCGAAGTCCACCGCGTCGAAGTCGACCGCGTCTAAGTCCACAGCCTCGAAGTCGACCGCGTCGAAGTCGGGCACGACGACGAAGAAGGCGCCGGCGAAGAAGCCGACGACGCGGAAGTCGCCGACCACCTGACGTCGCACGCACCCGACGTCGCACGCACCTGACGTCGCACAGAATCACCGCACGACGAGGGGCACGTCAGACATCTCCGGGAGTCTCCGGATCTGCCTGATGTGCCCCTCGTTCGTGTCTCGTGGGCGCTAACGTCCGTCTCGACCAGCGCGATAGGCCGGATGCCCGGGGCGCGATGGAGCTCCCGGACCAGTCCGGGGGAACCTGTCGATGATCGTGCGCTCGCACGCTGCCCGTCCCGTCATGCTGGCCGTGACGGCCGTCGTCGGGGCCCTGCTCCTCGGTGGGTGTGCGCCGACCGAGACGCCCCGGTCGCTGTCCTCGACGTCCTCCGCGACGACAGCGCCGGCCGTCTCGCCGGCGGCGGGGACCGCCACCCAGGACACCGCGGCCGCCGCGCCGGCCGGGACGACGACCATGGTGACCCGGGTGATCGACGGCGACACCTTCGTGGTCACCGGGAACGTGAAGATCCGCGTGCTGGGCATCGACTCCTGCGAGTCGAACACCCCCGGCGGCACCCGCGCGACGCAGGCCGCGCAGGCCGCGATCCTCGGCCAGCCGGTCCGGCTGACCGCCCAGCCGGGGGTCGACCTCGACCGCTACGGCCGGGAGCTGCGCTACGTCTCCTACTCCGGCGGCGACTTCGCGGAGATGATGGTCCGCGGCGACCACACCGCGATCTACACCAAGGGGCACGACGACGCCTCGGCCGCCGTCCAGGCGCGACTGCAGGCGCTCGACGCGAACGGTCGGACGTGCGGGGACCCGGTGAGCAGCACCACCTCGGCCCCGCGACCCGCGCCCGCCGTCGGGACCCCGAAGCCGCAGCCCCGTCCGGCTGCCGCGGTTGCCCCGGCCGCCCCGGCGAGCTCGGCCTACTACGCCAACTGCACCGCGGCCCGGGCGGCCGGCGTCGCCCCGCTGCACCGCGGGGAGCCCGGGTACAGCGCCAAGCTCGACCGGGACGGTGACGGGATCGCCTGCGAGTGAGTCACTCGGAGGTGTAGGAGTACCCGCCCGGGAGATCGACGGTCTTCTTCTTGGTCCGGCTGTTCCAGGTGAACGGACCCAGCTTGAAGCTGTAGGACACCGTCTTGCCGCCCGACTCCGACCGGGACACGTTCCGCCAGATCGGCAGCGGTCCCATGCGACGGTGCTTGCGGTAGTTCAGGCCCACGGGGTCCTCCCGAATCGGATGATCGTTCGAAAGGGCGTTCCCCGTGATCGTCGACCTCACTCCTGACGGGGGCCGACGAACGCCCACGCCTCCTCGGCGAGGGCCAGCCACCGCTCGGGGTCGACGGCCGGGACGGCGACCCACTCCTTCATCGGGCGTCCCCGCCCAGCGCCGAACGGGGCGCCGTCCCCGGCCGCGATCAGCGCGCTGACCCGCGGCGCCGGGAGCTTCACGACGAGGGCCGCGTCGCGCAGCATCGCGAAGATCGAGCCGTGGACGGTGAGGGCGTCCGCCCCGAACGCCCGCCGGGTGGGGTCGGATGGCGCCACCCCCGGCCGGTCGCGCAGCGCGGCGACGACGCCGGCGAAACACTCCTCGGGATCCACCTGGTCAGCCTTCCGCGACCGGATGCTGGCCCGGGACGCCCGATCGTGTGATGGTCGGGGGATGGAGGCTTCCGGTCCGCGCCACTCCGACCCGCTCGCCGGGACGGACGGGACTGCACCCCCGCCGCCCACGGCCGATCCCGCCGCCGGCACGACCCGTCCGTCCGACCTGCGGCTGCCGCCCCTCGCCGACGCCGACGGGGTGGCCCGCTGGATGGACGAGGACCGCGAGCGCGGTCTGGCGCTCTGGGCGCCCGAGGTCCGCGACGTGCCGACGCCGCGCCCGCTGCCCCCGCCGCGTCGTCGTCGCACCCTGCCGCCGGAGACCAGCGACGAGACCACCGCGGTGTCCGGCGGGCCCCCGGAGGACGAGCCGGCGTGGCGACGGGAGCGGCGCGAGGAGGCCGAGTTCCGCGCCGAGTTCGGGGAGTGGCGTCCGGGGCGCGCGGCCGCTCCGACGGCGGGCCGGTCGGGCGGCTTCCTCGGCGGCGTGCGCCTGGGCGCGCCGCTGCTGGTGCTGATCGCGGTCCTCATCGCCGTCGCGGCCCTGGCCCTGCACCTCTGAGGGAGGGCTGTCGGACCCCTGGGGCATCATCGGGTCATGAGCGTGTGGTCCCAGGTCGTCGGCCAGCCCGAGGCCGTCGCCGAGCTGCGGGCCGCTGCCGAGCACGCCGCGCACGTCCGCTTCTCGAGTGACGGCGAGGGTGAGGAGGGCGCCCGCGGCGGCGCGATGACCCACGCCTGGCTCTTCACCGGTCCGCCGGGCTCGGGGCGTTCGGTGGCCGCGCGGGCCTTCGCCGCGGCGCTGCAGTGCCCGCGCCAGGGGTGCGACGCGTGCCAGGTGTGCCGCACGGTGGCCGCCGGGACGCACGCCGACGTCCACGAGGTCGCCACCGAGGGACTCTCGCTGGGCGTGAAGGAGATGCGCGGCATGATCGAGCGCGCCGCTCGCATGCCCACCACGGCGCGCTGGCAGATCATCCTGATCGAGGACGCCGACCGGATGACCGAGCAGGCCTCCAACGCCGTCCTCAAGGCAGTCGAGGAGCCGAACGAGCGCACCGTGTTCCTGCTCTGCGCGCCCAGCGAGCACCCGGACGACGTCAGCGTCACCATCCGTTCCCGCTGCCGCCCGCTGCGCCTGCGCACCCCCGTCATGTCGGCGATCGCCGAGGTCCTGGCGGAGCGGGACGGGATCGACGCCGAGACCGCGAGCTGGGCCGCCAGTGTGTGCGGCGGGCACATCGGTCGGGCCCGGCGGTTGGCTCGCGACGACGACGCCCGGAACCGTCGGGAGGCCGTCCTCGCCGTGCCCCGCTCGCTGCGCAGCGCCGCCGAGGTGTTCGCCGCCGCCGACGGGCTCGTGGGCGCCGCCGAGGCCGAGGTCACCGCGCTCACCGGCGAGCGCGACGAGGCCGAGCGGGAGGAGCTGGCCGTCTCGATGGGGGCCGGCGGCTCGGGGAAGGGCGTCGCGCAGGCCCAGCGCGCGGCCAAGGCGGCGGAGAAGGACCTCGAGAAGCAGCAGAGGTTGCGCGCCACCCGCACGCGCCGCGACGCGCTCGACCGCGCCCTGGTCGATCTCGCCGGCTACTACCGCGACGTGCTCGTCCGCGGGTTCGGCGCCGAGGTGACCGCGACCCACCCGGACCGGGCCCGCGAGGTGGAGTCCGCGGCCCGGGACGACTCCCGCGAGTCCGCGCTGCGCCGCCTGGAGGCGATCCTCGCCTGCCGGGAGGCCCTCGAGACCAACGTCAAGCCGCAGATCGCCGTCGAGGCGATGGTGACGGCGCTGCGGGCCGGGTAGCGCTCGCCTCGTCTCGACCCACCCCGTTCCGGCGGTGGACGCCGTCGTCGAAATCTCTCGAATGTCCGCTTCGTAGCTGCTACGTTCGCCGCCATGCCGGAATTCCGGATTTCCGTAGCAACGGTGCTGCTGCTGCTCGTGCTCTCCGGATGCGCGGCGCCGGCCTCGCCGGACCCGCTCGGGCTGCCCGCGAACCCGCCCCGACCCGCGACGTGCACACCGCCGACATCGACCGATCTGACGACCGCGCCGGGCTGGCTGAACCGGATCGCGTCGGCGCCCGGGACGGTCGGGCTGGTCGTCGACGACGGGCGGGGTCGGGTGGTCTCGCACGAGGCGACGACGCCGTTCCCGCTGGCCTCGGCGGTCAAGGTGGTGCACCTGGCGGCGTACGCCCGGGCGGTGACGGATGGCCGGATCCGGCCCGACGAGCCGGTGGCACGCGCCGACTGGGAGCGCTGGTACGTGCCGGGGACCGACGGCGGCGTGCACCCGGAGGCACTGGCCCGGCTCGGGAACGGCCCCACCGACACGGCCGACCAGGTGGTCTCGGCGATGATCCGGGAGAGCGACAACGCGGCGGCCGACTGGCTGCGTGGCCGGCTCGGCGACGAAGCCCTGCGGGAGGCGGCCGCGTCGGCGGGGTGGGCGGACGTCGACCTGCCGTCCTTCGTCGGGGCGACCGCCCGCTTCGCCCTCCCTGACCGCGCGTCGGCCGGGGCGGGTCGGGCCCAGATCGCGACGATCGACGCGCAGCTCGGTCGGCAGGTCGCCGACGACCCGGCGTTCCGCGTCGAGGTCCAGCGTCGGTACGCGGCCGCGGCCGAGCAGGACCCGGAACGGTTCCTCGCCGATCAGCAGCGGTGGACCGACACCACCGCCGCCGGCACGCCCGTCCAGCTCCTCAGGCTCCACCGTGCGATCGCGACCGGGACGGTGCCCGGCGCCGACATCGTGCGGCGGCAGCTCACCTACCAGGGCCCGACCCCGGGGCTGGGCACGATCGGGTTCAAGGCCGGGAGCTTCGTGGACGTCGTGACGTTCGGGTCGTTCGTCCGGCGCGACGACGGGTCGTTGGGCTACGCGGTCGTTCTCGGTCGTGATCTGCCACTGCTGCCGCTCACCGGCACCCAGGCCCGCGGCCAGCAGACGATGGCCCTCGACGCGCTCCGTTCCCCCGCGGGTTTCGACCGCCTGCTCTGTGTCGCCTGAGGGCGAGGTTGGGACGATGCCACGGTGACGTCCGACGACCGCCTGGCCGACCTCGAGGCCCGGATCGCAGCCCTGGAAGGGGCGCCGGCGCGCTCGCCGGGTGAGGCGGTCGACGCCGTCGACGGGTCGGGGGCGGTCGGCTACGAGGGCGACGTGAGGCTGCACGGCCAGGTGTCGTGGACGATCCGCTACTCGCCGACCGCTGTGCTCGACCTCCCCGCGCCACCGACCGCCGAGGTCCTCGCCGCGCTGGGGCACCCGGTGCGCCTCGCGCTCGTCCGGCGGTTGCTCGCCGGCCCGGCGAGCGCCGCGCAGCTGCAGGAAGCGGCCGAGCTCTCCTCGACCGGGCAGGTGTACCACCACCTGCGGGCGCTGACCTCCGCGCGCGTCGTCGAGCAGGACGGGCGCTCCTTCCGGGTCCCGACGACGGGCGTGGTCCCGGTGCTCACGATGATCCTCGCTGCTGGGGACGTGGCCGGCCTGCTGCGGTGAGTTGTGCCGTTCGGCCCCTGAAGGTCGGCTCGGGTGGTTAGCGTGCTCGGGGTGAGCACTCCCGTCCCGCCGCCGGGGCTCTACACGCAGCCGCCGACCGGTCCGCCGCCGTCCCTGGCCGAGCGACCGGTCGGAGCGGCGGACCCGGCGGTGCTGACCGACGGGCAGGTCGTGCCCCGCCAGGTCGTGCCCGCGCCGACCGGAGGAGGAGCGTTCTCGGTCGATCTCGACCGAGCGCCGGAGGTCCTGCAAGATCTGGAGAACGCCCGCCAGGAACTGATCGTGCTCCGCAGGGACGCACTCCGTCTCGGGCAGGTGGATCCGTCGTCGAACGACCAGGTCAGTCGCGACGCGGCGGCCGTTCTCGGGGCGGTCGCCGTCGGTGGTCCGGGTTCTCTCGTGGAAGCTCTCGACGGAGGCATCGAGCGGCTGGCGCACCTGATCGGGGCCATCTCGGCCGAGCTCGGTTCGTACTCTGCGACGGAGCAGGGCAACGGTGCGCAGTTCGACCGCGCGTAAAGCGCTGGTCGTCCTCGTCATGGCGGCGGCTGTGGTCACTGCGTGTGCCGCCCCGCAACGGGCCCCATCGCGTCCGGGGCAACCGGCCGACGAGACCACTCCGCGCTACGGCGCGCCCGCGGTCGAACGGCCCCTCGACGTCTCGCGAATCTTCAGCGATCCCTGCGGAGCCACGTTGACGGTGCCTGAACTACGACAGTTCGACATTCATGACGAGGGCCGTCCGCGGAGCTACCTCGGGGACAGCGAGTGCTCCTGGAGCTCGCGAGCCGGAGACGTCCTCTCGCTGGGGGTCGACAACAACCGCGATTCGCTGGTCGATACCTATCGGAGTCCCCACCTGCCGGTGTTCGTTCCGACGAAGGTCGGTGGATACCCATCGGTGCGTCAGAAGACGAACGACAAGTACAACGCGTGCACGGTGACCACCGGCCTCGGCCAGCGCCGGGCTCTCCAGGCGGACTGGACCGGACTCGCGCCGGCCTCGCCTGGGGTCGATCCCTGCCAGCGGGCCGAGGACGCGATCGCGCTGGTGATCCGGAAGCTCCCGCCACAGAAGTGATATGCCGCAACCGAGTCACGATGACTCGGTTGCGCGCGAGCTCTACCGAGGAGCGGAGCGTCGCACCACCAGACGCCGGGCCCTGCTCCGCCGCCACAATTTCTTCTGGACCAACCGAGTCACCGTGACTCGGTCGCGCCGCACCAGTTGGTCCCCGCAGGAGTCCCGTCCACGGGTGCGATTCCACGGCACCGAGCCACGCCGCCCGGAACGGCTGCCGCCGTGTGATCGCCGGCCACGGTTCTCGACCGCCTCGTCGGACCGGCACCCTCACCCCTCGGCGACGTCCACCACCGTGGCACCCGTCGCCGCCAGGAGCTCATCCGGTGTCGCGTCGAACACCGTCCGGGGCGAGCCCGCCGCGGCCCACACGCGGGACCACCCGAGCACACCCCGCTCGACATAGGTCCGCACCGGCGAGGTGAGACCCACCGGCGCCACTCCACCGATCGCGAACCCCGTCCGCTCCCGGACGAACGATCCCGACCCCTGCTCCACGGCAGACCCGAGCAGCGTCGCCAGCCGGTCGACATCCACGCGCGTCGATCCGGACGCCAGCACCAGCACCGCCTCGTCGGACGACGGCACCCGGAACACGAGCGACTTCACGATCTGCCCGACCTCGCAGCCGAGTGCCGCGCCCGCCTCGGCCGCGGTCCGCGTCGACTCCGGCAGCTCGCGCACCCGCCCGTCCATCCCGAGTTCGGACAGGGCCGCAGCGACCCGATCGACACTCCGCACCTTCGCCACGCCGAGCATCGTCGCGTGGCCGTCCACCGACTTGCGGCCGACCCGGCGGGTGAGTGGCGCCGTTCGCTCGTCAGATGTCAGCAACGGACCATCGCTGACAAGCGCCGCCGACCCCTCCATCCGGCGGTTCGCCAGCACCGGCAGCACCGACCGCGTCTTCTCCACCGAGGCGGTGTCGACGTCGACGATCAGCAGCCCGGGTTCCGCCTCCAGCGACTCCTCGACCACCCCGAACGGCGACGCCACCAGCGAGTGCCCGACGCCCCGCGGAGCCTTTCCCGGGTCGATGCCGCGGGCGAGGGGGTCGGCCTGGTCGCAGGCGAGCACGTACGTCGTCGAGTCGATCGCGCGAGCGCGCACGAGCAGCTCCCACTGCTCGACCTTCCCCGGACCGGCGCCCCACGAGGCGGGGAGCAGCACCGCCGAGGCGCCGCGGTCGGCCAGCGCGCGGAAGAGCTCGGGGAAGCGGATGTCGTAGCAGACCGCGAGGCCGAGGGTCTCGCCGTCGACCTCGATCACGACGGGCTCGGTCCCGGGCGCGACGGTGTCCGACTCCGCGAACCCGAACGCGTCGTAGAGATGGATCTTGTCGTAGGAGGTGTCGACCCCACGACCCGTCGCGAGCAGCGTGTTCGTCACGCGCCCGTCGGAGGTCGGCGTGAACATCCCCGCGACGACGAGCACGCCGTGCTGCTCGGCGATCCCCCGGACCTCGGTCGCCCACGGCCCGTCCAGCGGCTCGGCGACGGGCTTCAGCGAGACCCCGAACCGGCACATCGTCGCCTCGGGGAACACGACGACCGAGGCGCCCTGCTGCGCGGCGAGCGCGGTGTGGTCGGCGACCAGCTCGAGGTTCGCGGCCGGATTGTCGGACGCCAGGATCTGGGCGAGGGCAACGCGCATGCCGCCGTGTATACCGGTCCGATGGACGTCATCGGCGACGGACCGGAGCACAGCCCGACGAAGGTCACCGACTACCTGGCCCGGATCGGCGCGACCGCCGACGACGACCTGGCCACGCTCACCGCGCGCCACTACCACGCCGTCCCGTTCGAGAACCTGTCGATCCACCTCGGCGAATCGATCGACACCCGGCCGGGGCCGCTGTTCGACAAGATCGTGCGACGAGGCCGCGGCGGCTTCTGCTACGAGCTCAACGGGCTGTTCGGGTGGCTCCTGGCCGAGCTCGGGTACGACGTCGGGTTCCTCGGCGCGCGGGTGCACGGCCCGGAGACCGACACCGCGCCGCTGGCTCACCAGGCGTTGCGCGTGACCGGCGACGACGGAGTCGCGCGGCTCGTCGACGTCGGGTTCGGCGGGTTCGCGGTGCCCGCGCTCGAGCTGGGACGGGAGTCGGTCCAGGTCGTCCCGCAGCCGGACGGCGACGTCGAGGTCCGTGACCCCAGAGGCAATCAGGGGTACCGGCTGGACACCCGGGAGTACGCACGGAGTGACTTCGAGCCGACCTGCTTCTGGACGGCCACCCACTCGGACTCGCCCTTCACCCACGGCCCGACCTGCTCGCTCCCGCTCTCACCCGCGGGCCGCATCACGCTCAGCGGCACCCTGCGGATCCGGACCGCGGCGGACGGCACCCGCACCGAGGACGACCTGTCCGCCGGCGAAGCTCTCGCGGCCTACCGCGACATGTTCGGCATCACGCTCGACCGGCTCCCGGTGCCGCTGCACCCGAGCCCGCCCGACGACTAGCGGTGTCCGCGATGCCCTATCGGCGTGCTCAATGCGCACCGCTAAGACACTGAACGTCAGCAGCTCCGCATCCTCGCTCAGGCCGTACGCCCCGCCGTCCGGAACCGCGCGATGAACCCGTACATCTCGCAGCCGAGGCAGAAGCCGAAGGCCGCGTTGAGGAACGCGGCGAGCAGGGCGAACGCGGTCGCGACGATGCCCACCGCGGTCAACCCGCTCAGGTAGCCGGCCGCCGCAACCACGGTGAAGACCAGGCCCACGGTCTGCGAGAACCGGACGGGCGCGGCGTCCTCGGTCTCGGCAGGCGGCCCGAGCCGGGGCGCGACCGCCGTCCGGAAGAGTGCGCCGTACGGCGAGAAGCGCATCCCGAACAGCGCCGGGAGGGCGAACACGATCGCCTGGGCGAACGCGAGCCATCCGCTGCCGGTGATGAGGACGAACGCGAGGACGACGGTCGTGATCGTGGCGGCGAACCGGACGCCACGGGGGTCGAGCTGCATGGTTCGGGGTTCCTTCGGGCTGGGCGCGACGGGGTGGTCAGCAGCCCGGACAGAGGTCCGCGGACAGGCGACCGTGGTCGACGGCCCGCCTCCGTGTCAGCACGCCGGGAATCATCGACGAGCGGCCAGCTCGGTGTCCAGCGCGTCGAGGAGCTCCTGACGACGGGGCACGCCCGAGACCCGCAGCAGCTCACGGCCGTCGCGGGCGAACGCGATCGTCGTCGGCGTGCGCATGACGTGCAGCGTGCGAGCGGTCTCGGCGTCCTCGGCGACGTCGATCTCGACGTGCCGCAGCCCGGTCTCCTGCTCGGCGAGCTCGGTCAGCGCGGCGGCGGTCTGCCGGCACGGCGCGCACACCGGAGAGGAGAGCTGCAGCAGCAGGACGCGGTCGTCGGGGTCCGGAGCGAGGCCGGCGAGCGCCCAGCCGGACGTCTCGTCAACGCTCTCGGTGGGCCGCGTGGCGCGCACCCGTCCGGCCCGCGCCCGCACGACGAGCCCGACCGCGGTGGCCACGGCCAGGACGGCGAGCACGACGATGATTCCCACGACGGACACGTCGGGAGTCAACCGGGGTGGCGCCGACGATGTTCCCGGACCCGGTCGCCCGGCGGCCTGGGCTGCTCGCCTACACTCGACCGCACTGCCGCCTTAGCTCAGTCGGCCAGAGCAACGCACTCGTAATGCGTAGGTCGTCGGTTCGATTCCGACAGGCGGCTCCCCAGGTCAGGGCCGGTTTGGAACACTCCAAACCGGCCCTGTTGCTATCTGGCGTGGAATGGGTCGTGGCACGAACACGGTCTACCGTCGTTCCATGGCCTCCTCAAGGGCTCACGCCACCCGGCGTCGAGGGAACATCAGCTTCCTCCCCAGCGGCTCAGCAAGGGTCACCGTGTACAGCGGCACGGACCAGCTGACGGGTAAGCCGATGCAGCTCCGAGAGACGGTTGCGGCCCGTCCGACTCAGCGTGAGACGGAGCGCGAGGCCGAGAAGGTACGAACACGGCTGCTCAACCAGGTCGATGAGCGGCGCAGCCCTCGCACCGAGGCGACGGTCAACGACCTCTTGGACCGATGGCTCGAGGTTGTCGACATCGATCGCAAGACCCGCGCGGGCTACGTCGGAAAGATCGAGAAGCACGTGCGCCCGGCTATAGGTCGGCTACCAGTCGGCCGGGTGAAGGCTGACACCGTCGACGCTCTCTACGCGGCCATGCGGCGCTGCCGGGACCACTGCAGTGGTCGTTCATTCGTCCAGCACCGCTCCGAACGGGACCACGTCTGAGACGAGCACAACAACTCCAGACGGAGGTGCACGAAGACCACGGGCGGGGCAGCTGAGCCATGTAAGTGGTGCGCCCGAGCCTGCCGAGCCCATGAGTGCCGCCCACTCGCCCCGGCCAGCATCCTCGTCGTCCACGCCGTCCTCAGCGGGGCGTTCGCCCGAGCCGTCCGGTGGGGTTGGCTCGCGGTCAGCCCGATCGACCAGACCGAGCCGCCGGCAAGGCCGCGTCCGAACCCCGATCCGCCCACCGCCTGGGAGGCGGCGGCGATCCTCAACGAGGCGTGGAGCAGCGATCTCGACTGGGGAACGATGATCTGGCTGCTCATGACCACGGGTTCCCGCCGCGGCGAGGTGTGCGGCCTGCGGTGGCAGCAGCTCGACCTTGAGAGCGGTGTGGTGACCTTCCGGCGGAGCACCGGACAGATCGGAGGAAGTCTCTGGGAGAAGGACACGAAGACGCACCAGGACCGACGGGTGACCCTGGACTCCGAGATCGTGCAAGTCCTGCGCGAGCACCGGGCGCGCTGCGAGGAACGAGCCGCGATGCTCCGCACGGCCGTGCGACGAGACGGTTATGTGTTCTCACCGTCGACTGACGGCTCGACCCCAACCAAACCGGACACTGTGACTCAGCGATACGGCCGCCTCGCAGCCCGACTCGGACTGAGGACCCACCTGCACTGCCTTCGCCACTACTCGGCGACCGAACTCATCGCCGCGGGCGTCGACGTCCGGACGGTGGCTGGCCGACTTGGGCACGCAGGCGGTGGTTCAACCACGCTCCGGACCTACACGGCGTTCGTCCAAGAGGCTGACCAGCGGGCGGCGGCTGCCCTGGCGGCGCGGCGGGTCCGCCCGAACGGACGCTCCGCCCCGGTGATCGACTAACGAAATTTCGTCGAAAGCCCCGGCCGGCGGTGTTAGGCGGGCCTGGTGTACAGCTTCCCCAACCTGCTACGCGGGCCGGTCGGAGCCGACCCCCTAGGCTTCACGGGATGCTGCTCGCGCCGTTGGACGCCGAAGAGTGGGCGCGGAGTCTCCTTGCTGCGGCCCTCCCGCGCCGCTGGTCCCACGTCGTTGCTGTGGCCCAGAAGGCTCGCGTCATCGGCCGAGAGCTCGGAGAGGATGGCAGGCTCCTCGAGGCGACGGCTTGGGTGCACGACGTTGGGTACGCGCCGAGCACCATGGTCACCGGCTTCCACCCGCTCGATGGAGCCCGATACCTCCTCGCTCACTCGGTCTCGGAGCGCATAGCCAGTCTTGTCGCCTTCCACTCGTCCGCACGGGCCGAGGCTGTGGAGTTTGGTGTGGCGACCGACCTGGTCGAGTTCCAGGACGAGCGGACGCTCACTCGCGACCTGCTCTGGTATTGCGACATGACGACCGGACCGGACGGCACAGACCTCGATTTCGAGGACCGGATGACCGAGGTGCGGCAGCGCTACGGCCCGGACCACTACGTGACGCGCGCTCTAGACGGCGGGATGAAAGAGCGGCGCAGCGCCGTATACCGGTCCAGGGACTGGCTGATGTCGGTCGGCCTCGCAGATCAGGTGTAGTACGGCGGCGCTTCGCCGCCTCTGAAGCCGTGATCGATCCGTAGGCGGATTGACGGGTGGATGTCGCGGGTACCAAGTTCCCCCCGCGGGACCCAGATGACCTCGCTGGACTCGTCGCTCGTCCGCGCCGACCCACCGACAGCCCGCGCCCGGAAGCAGATGGAGAACTCCTGCCGCACCTCGCCGTCGTCGTAGGACAAGACGTGGTCCGGGTTGGAGAAGATACCGACCAAGCTCGTCACCTCGACAGCGATGCCAGTCTCTTCCTTGGTCTCTCGGATCGCCGTCTCAGTCATCGTCTCGCCCAGCTCGTGTCGGCCCCCGGGTAGCCCGTAGAGGTCGTTGTCGGTGCGCCGGATCATGAGAAGTCTCTCGTCCTCATCGAGGACGAAGGTGCTGACCGCGATGACGATGCTATTCGGTTGTGGCGCCTTGGGATCGTGGAAGTGGTCGGTTCTCGTCACGTGTTCACCAGGCCGCCGGCTCTGATTGCTCCCAGACGTCCAAGAAGCTCCTTTCATAGGTTTCGAACACGTCGCCAGCGGCGAGCTTGCGGACATGCATCGCGGGCGCGTGGGGGCCCGGCACGCCATAAATGTGCATGTTGACGATCATCTCGTCGTCGAACCGGAAGATCGAATTATACAGAGTAGTGTCGTGAAAGCGAAACTCGATCCCTTGCGTGCCTAGCAGTGGCCGGTAACTCACAAGTCCGTAACGAATTCGAGCTCCCAACACTCCCTGGCCAAGATTCTCCTCCGAGCTGCGACGCTCCGTCGCCTCGCTTTCGGGCGTCCCGAAGGCGATCCTCACGCAGGCGCCGACTTCTGCCTTGGCCTTCAGGGTGGAGATGAAGTTCGGCCGTTCGTGCAGAAACTGACCGGCGTGCACCAGCACGTCGATGCGCGAGCTCGACCGTTGCAAGAGGCTGTCCCAGAGCTGCGACGGCACGTCGCTGCGATGGGGGAACGTCTCCACGATCTCTGAGGCCGCGGCCTTACTCTGCCTCTGCGCAGGCAGGGCGTCAGGCCACAGGTACGACTCGCTGCGCCCGACCAGCAAAGCGAGGGCGCCACGGTGCCGCGGATAGGGCACGCGATCTTGGGTCAGCCAACGCTCGACCGTCTTCGCGTCGACGCCAACATGGTCTGCGGCCGTAGACGTGGAGTGCCCAACGTTCATGAGGGCGTCACGGAGACGTTCGTTGGCCACCTCTGACCTCCCCGCTTTCCCTAGGGACGACTTCATCCTACCGAAGACGTCCCTAGTTGTCCCGCCTGATGGTGAAGGTGTCCCCTGCTTCTTTTGCATCCTTCTGTTGCCTCGCCGCTGCGTGGTGAGCACGAAGGAGCTTCGGAGGATCCCGTGACGATCAACGAGAGGACGACGGCAACGCCAACGTTCTACGACGTGGCTGAAGTCGCCACCATGTTCAAAATGTCGCGCATGACAGTCTACCGGGCTATCAATTCTGGTGAGCTACGCGCGATTCGCATCCGCGGTCGATTGCTCGTTCCGGCGGCAGTCATCGAGGGTCTCGTCGCGGAGGCGACGGCGGAGCCCGTGGGGGCCGCGCCCGATGCGTTCGGCCGCATTGGCGGAGAGTCCTCGTGAGCGGCGTAGGTCTACTTATCTTGTTCGCTGTTCTGGGTGCCTTCATCTGTGCGAAGACGCGGTCGGCTGCGGGTGCGGTGGTGTTCTCGTTGATCGCGGTGGTGCTGTTTGTGGCGACGCCGGTGGGGCAGGGGGTGCCGGGGGCGATCAGCGGCCTGATGTCGGCGGTTGATCGGGCGACGAGCCCGGTGCTGACGCATACGGCGACCCCGACCAGTGATGGGCCGGTGCGGTGAGCGCCGACGACGCCACCGGCGCGGCGCAGGCGCCAGCCGGTGGTGTGGATGAGGCGGAGATGGCGCGCCGGACGGTGGCGGTGGCACCGATGGTGCGGGCGATGTGCGCGAACCGGCTGCGTGGGAACGGGTCGGAGGACGCGGCGCAGTCGGTGCTGGAGGCGGTGTGGCGCGCCCAGCACCGCCAGGAGTTTGCCTCTGAGGAGGCGGTCCGTCGCTACGCGGCGGTGGTGGCCCGGGTCCGGCTGCCCTATGACGATCGCCGGTCGGTGCGGGCAGCTCCCACTTCGGATGTCTCGGAGCACCTGTGGGCCGGGGACGCCGGCGAGGAGCCGGAGGCCCGCTATGAGCGGACCGAGGCGGTCGCGGAGGCCGCGCAGCGGGTGGTCGAGCTGATGGGGCGGTTGTCCGATCGGGAGCGGGAGGTCATCGCGGCGACCAAGCTGGGTGGGCTGACCAAGGCCGAGGCGGCCGCGCAGTTGGGGCTCAAGCCGAGCGGGGTGAAGTCGGCGCAACGGCGCGCAGTGGCGAAGATGCGCCAGAGCGAGGACCCCCGCACGGCGCGCCCGGCCGCCGCCGACGAACGCGCCAACGAGCCTGGTAACGGAGCCGGGGAGAAGCTGGAGCGGCGCCGGGTGGCGCGGGCGGCGGCGACCGATCAGCTGCCGGAGGGCCCCGTGGCGCACGCGGCGGCGGGGGCGGCGCGGGGGTTCGAGGCCGAACACGGCCGGTTGCCCAGCCGCACCGAGCTGGTGGCGCTGACCGGGGCCGGCGCCGGAACGGCGGGGCGGGTGGTCCGGGCGCTGCGCGAGCAGGACGGCGCCCGGTATGAGGTGACCACCCCGGTGCGCAATCAGACGGTGGCCGCAGCGGCCCAGTTCGCCGCGGAACACGGGCGGCGTCCGCGACCGGTCGAGCTGGCCCGAGCCGCGGAGACCAGCGAGCAGACCGCGCGGCATGTGCTGCGAGGCCTGGCCCGCCAGCAGCGCGACACCCGCGCCGGCGACGCGGCCGGGGGTCGGGGGTGGCCGAGCCCGTTGTCCGACCGGGCGGAGCGGGCCGCCCGGGAATTGCGGGAGCGGGACGGGTCCTGGCCGGATTGGCGGGCGGTGAGCGAGGCCGCCCAGGTCGGGCGGACCACTGCGGCCGGGGTGTTGCGCGAGCTCAAGGCTCACACCAGCGATCACGCGACCGACCACGGCGACGACCGAGACGAGGCCGCGCCGGCCCGGGCCCAGGCTGGCTCGCCGCTGGTCGAGCACCCGTTGGTGGCCCAGTTGGGCAGCCAGCACCCCCCGGACGCTCTCCACGCCCAGCCGCCGGAGCACAACACGGACCAGAAGGGGTCGACCTCGGCCGGCCGTTCCGGCGAGGACAGCCAGGCGGGTGGGCCAACATCCGAGGCGGAGCCCGACCCGGTGTCGGTCGCCGGGACGGCGGTTGAGGCGGCCGCGCTCCGAGTCGCCGGCACTAACGAGGCCGCGACGGCCGACTCGGCAGCGGCGGAGAGCCCGAGGGCGCGGCGCGACCAGCTGGCGCGCTGGCACACCGACGACCACGGCCAGAGCTACACCGCCGCGGTGGGACAGGCCGCGGCGTCCGACGCCGGCACCTAGCCGACCCCCGCGAGCCCGGTCGCCGCCGCCGGGGCCCCGGCGACGAGGGCTCGGGCCGGGCGGTGCACCTCCAACCCTGCCTGGCCGTGCGTGGAGCCATGCCCGGGTGGGCGCACGGCTGTAAGGCCGGTTCACGACAGCCCTTGAGGAGACGACGAGATGAGCGACGACCACACCCCACACCCCGATCAGGAGACCCCACCACCAGCAGGAGCAGCCGGTGTTCCGGCGCGGCCCGCCGAGGTCCGGGCCCTCAACGAGCGGGAGGCCGAGGAGGCCGTGCCCGGACTGTTTCCGGCCCCGCACCGGGTGCGACCGGTCTCGGGTGAGGACGGTGCGCGGTGAGCACCCTTGGTGTGAACACCGGCTGGCGGGCGCGCGCGGCGTGCCGGGATCACGACCCGGAGCTGTTCTTCCCGACCGCCCACAGCGGCCCCGCCCGCGCGGCGCAGGCGGCCGCGGCGAAGCGGGTGTGTGCGGGCTGCCCGGTCCGCGAGGCGTGCCTGCGGTTCGCCCTGGCCCACCTGCCCCACGGGGTCGCCGGCGGGCTCGATGAGGACGAGCGCCGCGCCGTGCGCCGCCGCGGGGCCGTGGGGCGGCCGGTGGCGCGGCCCGGTCCGCGGGTGCTGGCCCGCCGGGCCCGGGCCGGCGGCTGCAGCGCCGCCCAGGTCGCGATGTGGCTGGGGGTTTCCACCCGCACCGTGCACCGCTGGACCGCCGGGGGAGCGGCATGACCACCTCCGACCGCTCGCATCAGCAGCGTATTGCGGCCCGGGATCTGTTGGCCCACGAGATCCGCGCCGCGATTACGCGCGCCAGCGCAGCCTGCCCATCCGGGGCGGAGGCGGGGATGACGGATCCGCTGGCGGGGGTGCGGGCGGCGCGGCTGGCCCGCGACGTCGCCGCCGGCCAGCTCCGCGAGCAGGCGCTGCACGCGCGCGGCGCCGGCCACTCCTGGGATGACATCGCCGATGCGCTCGAGCTCACCGACACCAGCGATGACAGCGAGCGATGCGGCCAGCAGCTGGGCGAGCTGGCGTGGGAGTGGCTGATCGAGCACCGCCCGCCAGCACCGGGCGGGCGCCGCGGGATGCCCGGGTCGGCGGTGTGGGTGTGCACCGCCTGCCGGGCCCGGGTCCGCGACACCGGTCCCTACGCCTGCCACCCCGACGACCGGGAGAGCGGTCACGCCTCCGGTTGCCCGCGCCACCGCGCCGCGCTGGCGGCCTATCGCGACGAGCTCACCGACCACGACGACGACCACGACGCGTGCGACGCGAGCGACGAGGCGGGGGACGACCCGGCAAGGGGCGCCGCGCTCGCCCCGCCGATCGAGGACACCACCGGCCACCAGAAGGGGACGGGCTGATGATCGCGGAAACGGTGATCGCGCTGGGGTTGTTGGGCGCGGCCATGGTGGCCTGGCACGCCGAGCGGTGGGGTCTGACGCTGATGTTGCTGTGCGCGGCGGTGCTGCCGGCCGCGGTGCTGGTGAACCTGCTGGCGTGGCCGACGCTGCCGGCCGGCGGGGCTCTGCTGGTCGCGCTGCTGGTCGCGCGGTGGCGGTGGTCGGGTTCGGCGTTGCTGGTCACCCGCTGGTCGGCGCGGTCGCGGCGCAAGGCCGGGGTCGCCTCCGGGCTGGACATCACCCGCCGGGGCGGGGCGATGGCGATGCGGGCAATGGCCATCAAGGTCCGGCCCTCGCTCTGCGAGCTGTCGTGGTGGGCCCGGCTCCGGCTGCCGGCCTGCGAGGTCGCGGTGGAGCTGGCCCGCGCCGGCTGGCTGCGGGTGTGGGCGTCGATCGAGGACGTGGTGCTGATCTTCGGGGGGCCGCGGACCGGGAAGACCGGCTGGCTGGCCGGTCGGGTCCTCGACGCGCCGGGCATGGTGGTGGTCACCTCGACCCGCACCGATCTCCTCGAGGTCTGCGCGCCGCTGCGCGCGCTGGTCGGGCCGGTGCAGGTGTTCAATGCGGTCGGGCTGGGTGGGATCGCGACCACGCTGGGGTTCGACCCGCTGACCGGATGCAGCGACCCGGTCACCGCGACCGAACGGGCCAGTGACCTGGTCGACGGCGGGATCCGCACCACCAGCGCGGATGCGCAGCGCTGGGACGACCAGGGCCGCCGGGTGCTCGCGGCGTTGCTGCATGCGGCGGCGCTGGGGGGCGGGTCGATGCACGACGTGCTGGATTGGGTCGCCGACAACGACCGCGCGGCCCGCGAGGTCCCCAGCCTGTTGCACCGCTCGGCGGTGCAGGCCTTCCACAAGGCCGCGCACCAGTTCGTGACCACCAACGACCGCACCCGCACCAGCATCACCAACTCGATCATGCCGGCGTTGGGGTGGCTCAATCACCCCGACGCGGTCGCCGCCGCCCACGGCCAGGACTTCGACGTCGCCGCGCTGCTGGAGGCGCGAGCGACGGTGTTCCTGCTCGGCGCCGAGGAGGCCGGCACCGGGCCGCTGGTGACCGCGCTGACGGGCCATATCGCCCGGGAGGCCCGCCGGCTCGCGCCGTCACTGCCGGGCGGGCGGCTGGATCCGAACCTCACCCTCGCCCTGGATGAGGCGGCGTTGATCTCCCCGGTGCCGTTGGAGTCCTGGACGGCGGACATGGGTGGGCGCGGGGTGACGATCATCGCGGCGTTCCAGTCCCGCGCCCAGTTGCTGGCCCGCTACGGGGAGCACAAGACCGCCACCATCTTGAACAACACCGCCGCGGTGATGGTGTTCGGCGGCACCCGCGACCAGCCCGACCTGGCCTTCTGGTCCACGCTGGCCGGGGAGCGCGACGAACCGATCATCACCACCGACAACCGCGGCAAGACCACCTCGCGCAGCACCCGCCGGGTCCCGGTGCTGGGCGCGGCGCGGATCGCGAACCTGCCCCCGGGCCGGGCGGTGCTCTACCGCCGCGGCCTCGACCCCGTGATCGGCCGCGTCGCCATGGTGTGGCGCCGCCGCGACGTCCGCGCCCACGACCGGGCCGCCGCCCGCGCCGACACCGCCCGCAACCACGCCGCCCGCACCGACACCACCGCCCGCGGCCGCGCCCACGTCCCGTGGCGGGGACGCGTCACCACGCTCGTCCGAGGGCTACTGCGCCATGTCCGGCCGGGCACCGCAACGCCCACTTCAACGGCCACCTCGACGTCCGCCGCGGCCGACGTCAGTCGCACCAGCCCGCCGGCGAGTCCCGGGGCGCAGCTGGCGCGGTGGGAAGCATCCCGACCCGGGCAGACCCCGCCCACACCGCGGGCCGGGGAGCTGGGGGACGTCGAGCCCTGGGACGCCCCACCGCGGGAGGGAGACCGTTACGGCGTCTACGGCCGTCTCGGGCGAACCCGAGACGTCACTAGACGAGCCGAGCCGGACGACGAGGCGCGCGACGACGAGACCCGCGACGCCGGCACCGAGGACGGCGACCTACGCGGGGACGGCACCTCGGGGTGGTCGGCGTGACCGGCCCGGACCCCGGCTTCGCCCGCGCCGACGTGGTCGCCGGCTTGGCCCGGGAGGTCGCTGGGCTGCGGCGCCTGGCCGAGTCGCTGCCCGGCGAGCTGGCCACCGTCTCGGAGCGGGTCGATGACCTGGCGCGGATCGTGGCCCAGCTCGCCGACACCGTGGCCGCCACCCCACCCCGGGCGGCGCCGGCTCCGGCCCGGTCGTGGCTGCAGGCCCCCGACGACCCTGACCTGGCCCGGGAGCTGCTCGCCGAGCTGCGGGGCTGGTTGGAGCTGGTGTTCCTGCGCTACCCGGACGCCCGGGAGGCGCTGCCGGAGTGCTGGGCCTGGCACCCCGAGGTCGTCGAGGAACTGCTCTGGCTCGCTGCGGCCTGGCACCAGGCCTACCAGGGCACACAGGCCTGCGCTCAGCTCGCCGGGGACTGGCACGACCGGCAACGCCCCGGCGTGGTGCGCCGGCTGCGCGCCGCGGCTGCGGCGTGCTCGCGGGAGACCCACCAGCACGCCGCGGCCCGGCCGGGGTGGGGACCGGCGCGGGCGGAGGCTCCGAAGCTGCACGACGACGACACCCTCGACGCGATCGCAGCCTGGTGGGGCGAGCACCGTGACCACCCCGCCCCCGAACCCCCACCCCGACCCGCCGCCGCGCGGGCGCCGTGGCCCGACGGGTCGGGCGGCTATCCGCCCGGGCCGCCCGGTCGCGGCCCGGGCTGGTCGCGGTGAGCAGGCCCGGCGGCGGTTCGTGGGCGGGGGTGGTGATCTGGGTGCCGGGGCTGGCGGTGGCCTGCGGGGCCGCGGCGGCCACGGTGCACGGGCTCTACGAGGTCGCGGTCGCCTCGCGGGTCCCGCCCGGGATCGCCTGGCTCTACCCGCTGATCACCGACGGGCTCGCCCTGGTCGCCTACGCCGCCACCGCCCGGCTCCACGGCACCCCGGCCCGCTACGCCTGGACCATCGTCGCCATCGCCGCCGGCCTCTCCGGACTCGCCCAGGCCGCCTATCTGGCCGGCGGACCCACCGTCGACGTGTCGCCCGCGCTGCGCTTCGGGATCGGTGCCTGGCCCGCGATCGCCGCCGCCGTGGTCGCCCACCTGCTCTACCTGCTGGCCACCGAGAGCCCCGACGGCGACATCGGGCACAGACGCCGCGACGCCGAGGTGTTCAACGCGACCGGCTCACTCGCGAGCCGGTCAGAGGTTCAGCCGGGGGTTCAGAGCGAGCCGTTCAGCCTCCCTTCCGTTCAGCCCGAGGACTCCGAACACCCCGTTCACCCCGGCCCGCCCGGCGATCCGGACCAGGCTCCCGGGCCGGTTCCGCCGGTCCGGCCGGGGCCGCGTTCAGCGCCGTCCCCGGCCCGGGACCGGGCCGCGGAGGTCGCCACCCACCACGCCCAGCGCCAGGGCGCCTGGCCCACCGTCACCGAACTCGAGACCGCCGCCGCGGTCTCCCGCGGCACCGCCGCCGCCGCGCTCAAAGCGCTGCGCCACCGGCCGCTGCCGCTGCACCTGATCAACACCACCAACCCCGACGGCGAGCAGCCGCCCAACACCCACCCGGAGACCCAGCCATGAGCCTTCATCAGGCCACCGACACCACCACGAGCACCACCCAGCACCACCACCAGACAGCACACCGCCAGCACGCCCAGCACCGCCACGACAACCAGAACAACCGCGACAAGCAAGAGCACGGACCAGCCCCACGAGCCGATCACCATCACGACCCGACCAACGACAACGACATAACAGACAAGAGCAAAAGATCAAGTACCCCAGCACACCGAGGCATCACGATCCCGAGGTTCTGGCCGGCCTCCGGCCGGCCCGCCGGACGCTCCGCGCCCGGGACGGCACCGCTCCCGGTTGTCGGCCTCGTTCGGGCGTGTTCCTCGGGCGGCGAGCGGGGCGCAGCGGTGGCCGGGCGGGAGTGGTTTCGGTGCTGAGCATCGCGACCGGCTACTCGGTGGATTACCTGCTGCGCCAGGTCGCGGCCGGGCGGGAGAACTACTACACCGGCGCGGTCGCCGACGGCGAACCGCCGGGCCGGTGGTGGGGGGCCGGCACCGCCGCCCTGGGCCTGTCGGGGGAGGTGGATCCGCAGGACATGCGGGCGGTGTTCGAGCGGTTCCTCGACCCCCGCGACGAGCACTTCAGGGACCCGTCCCGGTGGGGCGAGGCCGCGACGCTCGGGCACACCGGCCGGGCCTATACCTCCGAGGACGAGCTGTACGCCCAGCTCCTTGAACGGGAGCGGCACGCCGGCGCTGAACGCCGCGATGAACTCCGGGTCGAGGCCGGGCGCAAGGCGCGGCGCAACGTGGCCTTCCTGGACGTCACGTTCAGCGTTCAAAAGAGTGTGACGGTGCTGCACACCGCGTTCGAGGCCGCCGAGGTCCGCGCCCGCCGCACCGGGGACACCGACGCCGAGGCCCGGTGGGCGGGGTATCGGCAGGCGGTGGAGGACGCCATCTGGGCCGGCAACGACGCCGCCCTGGGCTATCTGCAGGAGCAGGCGGGGTATGCCCGGGTCGGCCATCACGGCGGCCAGGGCGGGCGCTGGGTCGACGCGCACGGGTGGACGGTGGCGTCGTTCTTCCAGCACGACTCCCGGGATCATGATCCGCAGCTGCACATCCACAACCCGATCGTCAACCGGGTGCAGGGCCCCGACGGGCAGTGGCGCACGCTGGACTCGCGGGCGATCCACCGGATGCGCCCGGCCGCCGCCGCGGTCGGCGAACGCGTCCTGTCCGAACGGCTCGCCGCCGATCTGGGGGTGTCGATGGCGATGCGCCCGGATGGCAAGGCCCGCGAAGCCACGGTGGTGAGCCCGACCGCGACCGAGATGTTCTCCTCGCGGCGCCGGGCGGTGTCGGCGAAGGCGGCGGAGCTGATCTCAGCGTTCGAGGCCCGGCACGGCCGGGAGGTCAACGGGGTGGAGCGTGACCGGCTGCAGCGCCAGGCCACCCTGACCTCGAGAAAGGCTAAGTCGCATCACGGGGAGTCCCGCGAGGCGCTGCTCGATCGGGTCGATGCCCAGATCGCTAGCGAGGTCACCGGCGGGCTCGCCGCGGTCGCCCACGCTTACCTCACCACCCGCGACCAGGCCACCGAGGAAGACGGGGCCGCTGCGGGCGCTGCGGGGGAGGTGTGGTCGGCGGAGGCGGTGCTGGAGACCGCGCTGGCCGGGGTGCAGGCCAAGAAGGCCGCCTGGACCCGCGCCCACCTGATCCGCGAGATCGACGCCCGGCTCCCGGACCATCTCGGGCTCGACGACCCCGACCAGATCAGCGAACTGCTCGACCGACTGTCCGCCCAGGGGGCGGCGATGGCCTCCAGCCTGGACACCGACGGCCCCGGCGAAGACCAGCTGCCCGACGAGCTGCGCCTGGACAACGGCACCTCCGCGTACCGGGCCCCCGGCGGCGGCTTGTTCGCGACCCCGGAGCACGTGCACTCCGAGAACACGCTGCGCGCGGCCAGCCGCGACCACGGCGCCACCCGCCTATCGGGCCCCGCCGCCGACACCCTACTGCGACACCTCGCCGCCCAGGGGGTCGCGCTGGGGGCGGACCAGGCCGCCGCGGTGCGCGGGGTGCTGACCTCCGGCGCCACCCTGGAAACCCTCATCGGACCGGCCGGCACCGGCAAGAGCTTCACCGTCGGCGCCCTGGCCCACGCCTGGACCACCGCCGACGGCGGTGACGGGTCTCTAGCGTCACGGCGGGTGGTGGGGTTGGCGACCAGCCAGGTCGCCGCCGACGTCCTGGCCAGCGAGGGCCTGGATGCGGCGAACACCGCCCGATGGCTGGCCACCCAGGACCGGCTCGCCGCTGCGGCGGGTGAGGGCCGGGCCCCGTCGGGGCACGACCAACCCTGGCGGCTCGGGCGTGGGGATCTGGTGGTGGTCGACGAGTCCTCGATGGCCGACACCGCCGCGCTGACCCGCATCCACCAGCACGTGCGGGCGGCGGGGGCGAAGCTGCTGCTGGTCGGGGATCACCGCCAGCTCGCCGCGGTCGGTGCCGGCGGGGCGATGGAGCTCATCGCCCAAACGGGGGCGCGGTACGAGCTCACCGATGCCCGGCGCTTCACCGCCGGCTGGGAGGGCCCGGCGTCGCTGCGGCTGCGGGCCGGCGACCCCACCGTGGTCGCCAACTACCACCGGAACGGGCGGCTGATCGATGCCGGCACTCTCGAACAGGCTGAGCAGTCGGCGGCGCGGGCGTGGCTGGCCGACACCCTCGCCGGGCACCGGTCGGTGCTGGTGGTGGACAGCAACGACCAGGCCGCCCGGCTGTCGACCCAGCTGCGCCATGAGCTGGTGCGGCTCGGGCGGGTCGCCGAGCACGGCGTCCCGTTGGACCGCGACGGCACCTACGCCGGTGTCGGTGACACCGTCGCGGCGCGGCGCAACGGCTGGGACCTCGCCGGCCGGCACCGCAATCCGCGCGGGCCGATCAACCGGGAAACCTTCACCGTCCTCGACACCGGCGACGACGGCTCCCTGCTCGTCACCCCCACCGGATCCACCCGCGACGACGGCGATGGCGGGGTGCGGTTGGTGCTGCCCGCCGGTTACGTCGCCGCCGATGTGTCGCTGGCCTATGCGGGCACCGTGCACGCCGTGGAGGGGCTCAGCGTGGACACCAGCCACCCCGTGATCACCGCCCGCACCTCCCATGCCGCGGCCTACGTCGGCCTGTCCCGCGGAAAGCTGAACAACACCGCGCACGTGGCGACCACCACCGCCCCGGACGACCTCGCGCACGGCACCGAACGCGAGCATACGCTGCATCGCGACCCCCGCGCGGTGCTGGCCGACACCCTGGAACGCGCCGAGGCTGCGGCGGCCGCGACTCGGGCGGCGGTGGCCACCGCGGAGACCCTGGCCGCCGAAGCCGGGTCGGTGCAGACCGCCGCCGAGCGGTTCGCCGACGCCGCCCACCTCGCCTCCTGCGAGCGCACCAGCGGCTGGCTCGACCACCTCACCGCCGAGGGACACCTGCGGCCCGAGGAGCGGGCGCGGGTCGCGGCCGAGGACGGCACCGCCACCCTGACCCGGCTGCTACGCGCCGCCGAAGTCGCCGGCCACCAGCCCCGCGAGGTGCTCGAGGCGGCGGTGGTGGACCGGCCGCTGGACGGGGCCCGGTCGGTCACCTACGTCATCCACGGCCGCATCACCGCCGCCCACACCTTCGACCCCATCGGCGAGTCCTGGGCCGAGTGGCGACCCCGGCTCGACGACCCCACCTGGGACCACTATCTGGCGGTGCTGGCCGAGGCGGCCGACACCCGCACCCGCGACCTCGGCCAGCAGCAGACCAAACACCCCGAGCGGTGGGCGGTCGAGCTGCTCGGGCCGGTCCCCGACGACCCCGCCGCCCGCGCCGACTGGACCCAGCGCGCCGGGCTGGTCGCGGGCTACCGCGAGGCCCGCGACCACCCCGACCAGCACAAGCACATCGACGAGGCCGACGGCAGCCGTGAGGCCGGGTCGGACCGCGGACGGCATGGGGATGCGGTGGATGTGCTCGGGTCGGCGCCGGGGCGCGGGCAGGTCGAAGCCCACGCGGCCTACCGGGCAGCGTGGCGGGCCGCCGGGCTGCCCGAGCACGACCGCGACACCCTCGAACTCTCGATCGGTGCGCACCGCGCCCGCGTGCAGGCGTGGGAACGCGAACAGACCTGGGGCCCGGCCTATGTCGACAACCTGCTCGCCGGCACCCACCACGCCGCCGCACAGCATCACCAGACCGCCCAACTCCGGTATGCCGAAGCTGCCGCCACCCCCGACCCCGACCAGCGCCAACAGCTCGAGACCCAGGCCCGCGACGCCGAAGCCCTCGCCGGGCACCTCCGCGAGGAGGCCGGGCGGCTCGACGAGGTCGCCACCGCCTACGCCGCCTGGAGCGCCGAAACCGCCATGACCCGCGCCCTGGCCGACCAATCCCGGGCCTACCTCGCCGCCCACGACGCCAACAGCCAGCCGGCCCCGGCCGTGACCGCTGCCGAATGGCTCGCCGCCGAACACACCGCCCGCGCAGAGGACGACCCGCACCGCGACATCACCGACACCGACCTCACCGAACCGACCCCGCGCCACCCAGGCGACGATCACAGCTCCACTACCGGACACGCGGCTGAACCGCAGAGCAGCGAAACCGACCAGAACACCGACCAGGCACAGGGCGAGTCCGCCCCTCCGGGCCCGCGGGACCGGTTGGAAGCGTCGACGGCCGACCATGCCCCTACCGGCGGCCACCCCGAGCGCGATGGCTGGGACCACCGCGCCGCGGCCGACTTCACCGAAGCCCCGCTGCCGGACCCAGGGGAAGATCACCGGAACGGCCACGGCACTGACGAGGCCCCGAGCGAACGGCGCGCGACCGCCGATGCTCCAGATCCTGCGGCGGATGCGCGCGAAGGTGACCAGGCCGGACGCCGCGATGAGGACACCGTCCGCGTGCCCGAGCCGGGAGAGACCGCCGCTGAGCTCGCCCGGGCTCGCCGCGCCCTCGCTGAGATCACCGACCGCCGTCAGCAGACCGACCAGCAGCAGTACCGCGAGCAGCAACACGGAACCTGGCACAGCGACGACCAGGACACGAGTAACGACGACATCCGGCCCGACGTGGCAGAGGGCGATCCCTAGGCGCCGTGACCATCGGAAGGCCCTGCGTAGCCGAGGTGAGGACTTTCTCTACTGGGTCAAGAGCGATCCTGGCGGGCCGCCAACGGCGGCCCGCCACGGCACCCCGCCTCCTGCTCCTGCTCCTGCTCCTGCTCCGGCCCGGCGGGCGCCGTGCGGGCACGCCCGTCCACCGGCAACGCAGACCACCCAAGAACCAGAACAGATGTCCTCGCCGGACGGGCAGGTCTCCAGGATGGCAGGGTAAGAAAGGGGCGCCGGCCCGGTGATGGGGTGGTTGCCAGGTGCCATCCCGACGACCTCCCGCAGGGCTATCACACCATCGGCGAGCGGCAAGTCTGGTCTTTCGACGTCTCGTCGCGCTCGAACATTGCCGCCCACCGACGGCGTGATCGGGCGACGCCAGGTCGACGGGATGACACGGCGCTGCGGTCGAGAACGGCTCGTCAAGCCGCAAAGTCTGCGGCGAAGTCGCCGATTCGTGACCAAGGCGCCATCTTTACTTCATACTCGTTCAGCGCCGCGGTAAAATCAGGGGGAACTGGCCGCTTCGAATCGTTCACTACAGCATAGTAATCTAGTTCGTGCTCCCTAGTACGACGAATGTCACTGACCGCGAACAGGAACCGGTCGATATTGTCTCGGCGAGGCGAGCTGATAACCTCTAGGGCCCTTTCCGGGGCCATCTTAGAACTAGGGATCACGAAGCTGAACTTATGACCCAGTCCGCTCTTACCGGACATGTTGACATTCGAATAAAACGGTACCGAGCGGTCCAGAAGGAACTCCTGGACGTCGTCCCGGAAGACGCGCTTAACGTTGTCCTGCGCCAGCACGAACAGGTCGTCTAAGCTGATCATCGCTTGGACCATGTCATGCACACGCTGCCCCAAGTTGTTTGCGCTCGCCTCAGCATGGAGCTCCCCCTTGTGGATCGTCACCCCGTGGCCCGCCAGGAGAGAGCTCACGATCTCTTCGCGTCTAGACCCTCGGCTGTCCACCCCGGACGACTTCAGCTCGGCAAGGATGTAGCCATCGTCTGTGACTAAATAAAGATCTCCAGGACGCGACTCTACATAAACCTGAAGGTGGTCGTTGTGGCGATCGACGAAAGGAGTCGTCAGCTCGGCGATGTTGTCCCCGACAATCTTGGACTTCACCGAATCGGTGAACCAATCTCGGTAGGAACTCGCGAGGAGACTGTCGGTCTCGTTCACGTTAGACCTCCCTCGATTGCCGGGACCGGTAGATGGATGATATCACAGAAGACCTGTAAAGCGTACGAGATATCAAAAATGTCACTGCGGTGGACTGCCCATTTGTCGATGACTTCCTCATGGAAGACATGCAGATGAGGCGGCTCACAGTACTCGCCGTCGGGGTTTGTGTGCGGAACAGCCGTGCAGAGTCGAGAAAGAACTGCACCGTGCGGGCTATGTCGGAACTGAAAGCGGGCCTTATCTGGATTTCGGGGCGACATCCAGACATCGAGGAGAAAGAACTCGGTGCCATCGTCGCTCTCCAACGGGTAATCACGATCACTGCCCGGTCGAAGATCGACAGTCGGCGGGCCGACGTAGGCCTTCGGCAGAGCAAGGAGGCGCTTCGCCTCCCACTCCTCCAGCATGGACCCCCCTACCGACACTGTGCAGCGCATCACCGTACCGGGTGGTCGCGCAGTAAGCGGACGAACGCAACGCCGAGTCCTCGCAGACGGCGCCGCACCCACGGCCGAAGGATCGAGGCCGAGCCGAGTTGGCGCGTCAGCTACGTCGAGGGGGGACATATCCGGTACAAGACGTAGGACGCACTGGCTGACAACAACGGACACTCAGACAGTGATCATGCGGGTCACCGGCCCGCTACAGCCGTTCGCCCAGGTCGGGCACGGTCAACGAACTATTGCAGGCCTCATCGGCTTGATCCGACTACGGCGGCTGCATGAGGGCGAGCGAGGGCAGGGGCCGGTCCCGAGCCCTTGGGGCCGTATGGGCCGGTCCACCGAGGGGCAGTCGAGGTCTAGGAAGCAGTGTTGACCCAGCGCACGGTGTAACCCGCGTGCTGCATGTCTTGGTAGACCGCCCGGAGCCGGCGGGGATCCCCACCGGCTCGCCAGGTGGCCAGCAGCGCCGCGACCGGCTCGGGCAGTGGGGAGTCGGGTTCGCGGGTCGACTGGCCCCAGTCGGGCGTGACGGTCGAGTCCCCGGGCTGCGGGGGCGGCCCGACCGGCAAGGTGAAGGGGTGCCGCCGTAGCTCGTGGTCGCCGGGGCCGGCGTCGACGACCACGACGGCGGGAGCTGCGGGCTGGGGGAGTTCCAGGGCGGTGTACAGGTCCTGCTGTTCCCAGGTGAGCACCAGCCGGGCCGCGTGCATCGCGGCGGGGAGGTCGCCCATGGCGGCGAGGGCGTCGGCGGCGTCCGCGCCGGGGGTGTGGGAGCGGGTCACCGCGTAGCCGACGTATGGCCGGTCGGGCAGCGCGCTGATCAAGTGCATCGTCGGCGGCGGGCAGCGGCCGTGGTTGACCAGCATGGATTCCGCCGTCCCGACCGCGGAGATCTCCAGGAGGTCGACCAGCTCGCGCAACGAAGCGTCGTGGGTCTGCGTCGCCATGTCTCCCGCCCCCGTCGCGACCGGCTCGGCGGTGCCGGTGTTTCGAGTATGGCCCCGGGCTGCGACACCGCACCGCAGCACCCGACATCAGGCCTGACGGAAGCGTGTTCCGCGGCGCCGTGGGGGACGCAGGCGATACGTCGCACCGGGTGGTAGCGGCAGCGGTTGGTTCGTCCGGGTGACGTCGGGAACTCTTGCCGTTGTCGCGGTGTCTCCTGTCGTGAGGGATCTTCTCGAGCCGCCGCCGCCGCGGCGGCTGCTGCTGCTGCTGCTGTTGGCGCGTGACTCCTCCCTCACGTTCTCAGCGTGAAGGGAGCAGCCGCCATGAGCCGAGTACACCACCGCCTCGCTACCCGAGGCGCAGCCGGAGCCGACAGCCAGGGATCGCGGTGGGAGGGGTGAGCGAGTCCGCCGCCGGTGCCTGTCGCCCCGACCTACCAGCCGGCGTGGCAGAAGAAGGTGCTGCGCCGCGAGGGCGCGTTCGTCTGGCCCGACCCCGACGAGCCGGAGCCGCCGCTGGTCCCGGTGCCCGATGAGAGCCCCCTGCCCGCCCGTAGCCCGCATGTGTGGGCGCTGCGGGTCGACACCGTGCTCGGCTACGGCCGCCCGGGCTACGACCCGGTCTGCCACGCCCGGGTCTTCGAGGCCCCACCCCTCCACGACGACGAAGCCGCACCACCGCCGGTGGTGGTGCTGGGCGGGTTTCACCGGGCGCCGGGCCCGGCACTACAGCAGCGCGGGCAGAAGGCCGCGGCGGCCGCGCAGGCCCGGTTCGCCCCCGACGGGCGGCGGCTGCGGTTCGCGCTGGTCTACCCCGGGGCCTCCCGCTACCACGGCGCCGCCGACGCCCCGGTCGAGGTCCGGGAGCTGATGTTCACCGAGCGGCAGCGCCGTGGGGCGTGGGAGGCGCGGCGGCGGCGTCGGCGCGCGCAGCGGGAAACCCGCCGCGGCACCACCGCGGCCGGGCTGGCTGAGACCACCGTCCACGGGGTGACCCGCCACGTGCTGCCGCCGCATCCGGTCGACACCGACGACTGGGTGTTCGGCGGCGACCACCAGGGCGGCGCGCTGACCGTCGAGGTTCCCGAGGCGCACCGGGACGCGGTGGTCGGTGTGGCGCCGGACTGGGGCTGGAGCCGGCCCGCGGCGGTGTGGGTGCCCGCGCTGCTCGGCGAGACCGAGCTTTCGGTCTGGCCCGCCCACCACTACACCCCCGAGCACGTGGCCAGCGCCGCCGACGCCGCCTACGCCGCCGGGCGCCACGACGCCGTCGAGAGACACCGCGCCCAGGAGAGCCGGTTCATCGACGCGTTCACCGACCCGAACCCCGGCTCGGTGGTGGTCCCGGACTCGGTGCACCTGACCCCCGACGAGCTGCGCTCGTACCGCGCCGGCGACACCTGACCTACCGGGGCGACGGTGTCCACGAGCATGCCCACCAGGAAGACATGCACCCGTGGAGCGGGCTCACGGGTGGGTCTGTTGTCCGCCGGACGGATCCGCCGTTCGTTACGGTCGGCGCGAGGGCTCCCTCGGGGACAGGAGCAGGCAGACCCGCCGCGGACCGTCGTCGATGGACGCGACCGGGACCACCACTGAGACGACCGCGGTGGAGCCGGCGGCGGGCTGTCGCCTCGCCGCCGGCACCTGCGGCTGTGAGGACCTACACGTCTTCGATCTTCGCGCCGTCGGCGGCCTTCTGCACCGACTCGCAGCCCTTCTTGGCTGCGGCCTTGGTCTCGTATGCTTCGCCGGAGGCGACGATCTCCCCGTTGCCCGCCTTGAGCCGGAACCGGTGCTTCCCGGAGCGGTCTTCGTACACCTCGAACTTGCCGGCCATTCGCAACCTCCCACTGATGGACTGAACGTGCTGGTCAGCGGCACGCTAGCGCGACCGGCGGCGTCACCGAGGACGTGCCGGGTCGGCGCGTCGCGCGTACAGCCCGGCGTGGGTGACTGGGCCGCACCGGGAATCGGCGCCAGGCCAGTGGTGCTCCCACCAGCGGGGCCGGCCACTCGCGGTGCGGGCGGCGGCGCCACCTCCTCGCGCCACCGGCGCCGAGGCCGCAGTACCCCGCGGGTGGGACAGAGCGTCGGCATTGCCCGCGAGTACCTCCGCCGCGAGGCGGGGCGCCGCAAGCTCGAACGCAACAGGAGCTGAGCGCCCCATATCCGGGTGTTCTGGTAACGCCCGGTGGCTCAGGTGCGACGTCACGTGCCGAGACCCCGGGATCTTGCCCCGGGGTTCCTGGAGGCGAGGGGGACGTGGTGGGGATCACCGACCGGGTGGCGGAGCTGTCGGCGAAGCTCGCGCAGCAGCGGGCCTCGATCGAGACCGAAGAGGCCACCAAGAACGCGTTCGTAATGCCGTTCATCGGCCGGGTCCTCGGCTATGACGTGTTCAACCCCTCCGAGGTCATTCCGGAGTTCACCGCCGACGTCGGCACCAAGAAGGGCGAGAAGATCGACTACGCCCTGGTCCACGGCGGCGAGGTGCAGATGCTCATCGAGGCCAAGAAGGTCACCGAGCCGCTGCGCCTGGAGCACGCCTCCCAGCTCTACCGCTACTTCTCGGTCACCAACGCCCGCGTGGCGGTCCTGACCAACGGCCAGGTCTGGGAGTTCTACACCGACCTCGACCAGCCCAACGTCATGGACGCCAAGCCGTTCCTGGTCCTCGACCTGGCCGCGGTCGACCGCACATTGCTGCCCGAGCTGGCCAAGCTGACCCGGGAGTCGTTCGACCTCGATTCGGTGATCAGCGCCGCCGGCGAGCTGAAGTACATCGGGGCGATCAAGCGGATCCTCGCCGCCGAGTTCAAGGAGCCCTCCGAGGAGTGGGTCCGCTACCTCGCGGTGCGGGTCTACAGCGGTAAGAAGTTCACCACCCAGGCCCGGGAGCAGTTCGCGCCGCTCGTGGAGAAGGCCGCTCACCAGTTCCTGACCGAGCAGGTCAACGATCGGCTCAAGACCGCGCTGGGTCCGGAGGCCGTGGTCGAGCCGGCGGTCGCTGCCGAGCCGGCGGCGGCGCGGGTCGCGGAGCCGACCGTCGCCGACCCGTCGTCTTCGGCGGTCGGGGAGGAGGTCGTGACCACCGAGGATGAGCTCGAGGGCTACCGGATCGTGCGGGCCATCGTGTGCAGCGAGGTCCCCGCCGGTCGCGTCGTCGCCCGCGACGCCAAGACCTACTTCGGGGTGCTGCTCGACGACAACAACCGCAAGCCCATCGCCCGGCTGTGGTTCAACCGCAGCCAGCACTACCTCGGGGTCTTCGACGAGAACAAGACCGAGACCCGCATGCCCATCAACGACGTCACCGACATCTACGGCCACGCCGACCAGCTCCGCAAGACCGTCGCCGGCTACCTCGCCCGGACCACATAGACCGGCGGGTCGGGCCAGCCCGGACTCCTCACCCCAGGGCCGGGACGGCTGTCCCTCCCAGGGTCGACGGTGGCGTCGCAACGATGTTCCGCACGCCGAGACCGGCCGGGTGCCGGCGCGGCCACTCGCATAGCGGCGGTCGCCGGATGGTCTGGCCGGCCGTCAGCCCGCCCGGCCAGAGCCCCCGGCGAGAGCCGCGAGCGGCGTCGCGAAATTGCGCCGGTCTTGGGTCGCCGCTGGTCGGGGGCTGTCGCTCACCCTCGCGGGGTGCCAGCAGCGCCGGGGTCCTGCGGCCTGGCCGGGGGGCGAAGTCGCAGCGTGGGCGGCTCGGGCTGGCCGGGCCGGTCAGGTCGACGCGGCACAGCATGGAGGTCGAGCACGATGTCGGGATAGGCCTCGAGCAGCGCGGCGGGCAGATACACGCAGGCGGCGCCGCGGGTGACCGCGACCTCCCCGGCCCCACGCCGACGGGCAGGCTCGGTCTCCACGATCGCGGCCGTGCCGCCGTAGTCGGCGGCGGTAGGGGCGCCGCCGCGGGAGGCCCGGGCCCGCAGCCCGGGCACCTGGGCAGCGCAGGCCGCCTCCGAGATTGCTGCGGCGGCGCGCGGGGTGAGCATCGCCATCGGCCGTGGTCTCCTCGCGGTCGGGTACAGGGCTGCTCTCTCTCACCCAGCGGACCGGGTGTACCCGCGCACACCGCCGCGGCGGCGCGGGGTCACCCCGGCGGTCAGCAACAGTTCACGCACGTGCCCGACGCTGTAGCCGCTGGCATCGGCCAGCGCACCAATGGTGGCGCCGCCCTGGTAGTGCTCGGCCAGCAAACCCGCGACTCGGCGGCGCGCGGCCGGCTCAAACCGCCGGGTCCGCCCCGCCGCAGGCAGGCCCACAACTCCGCCCGAGAGCGCTGCCCATGCGCTGAGTCTGGCAGCAGTTTCAACAGAATGCTGCATTTCCTCGACCACATTCAGCTTTCTCCCGTTCTCTGGCCCGCTACCTGACCGCCTCGCAGGCGATCATCAACACTTCTCTTCGTTCGCCACCCGCCGCGGCAATGAGCGTGAGGCGCCGCCGTCGCGCCGGAGAGCGAGCCGTCGTGCCGCAGCGTCGTCACAACTACGCGGAGGGCTTGCCCGATCGGGCGGCGTCGGCCGGACGGGTGCGCGAGAGCCGGGTGGCGGTACGACGGATCCATCCCTCGCTGTCTCGATCCAGAGCGTTCGCGAGGGCTTGGTGGTGTCTGGTGGCCTCCGGCGCTCGTTCCGTCCGCTGGGCCGCCTGGTTGGCTTTCCCGAAGGTGACCGCGAGATGGTCGGAGGTCATTGCCCGCCTCCCCCGTCGACGTTGACCAGGTTCGGCGTCGGGGCCTTCCGCCCGGGAGGGTACTGCTCGGTATGTCATTGGGTCACGGCGTCGGCCGGCCCGGCGGCCGGTGCTGGAGAGCAGTTGCGGTGTCGGTGTTCCGGGCTAGAGGCTGAGGCGGGCCATGTCGGCAGGTTCCGCGCCGCTCATGATCGCTCCGGCCCAGCAGCCGAATAGCTGGGCGTGCGTTTCGGTTTGGGTGAAGGCGTGGGGTTGTCTGCCGTAGAAGTTGATGGCCCCCAGAGAGCGCCGCTCAGGATGCACACCCACGCGCCACGGCGTCCAGGGGACGGCGATCGAGAGCGCCGAGCGCATGCCGAGGCGTTCAGCGGCCCGGGCCAGCTCCGGCCAGATACGTCGTTGTTGGGCGGCGGTCAGGTCGTTCGCCTCGACGACGGCGACCATGTCCAGTTCGACGGCATCGATGCAGGGGCCCTCGCCGAGGCGGTACTGCGCGACGTCCAGGGCTCCTGCGGTGCCGGTGGAGGCGGCGGTGAGATAGCGGCGCCGGTTGTCACCGAGTTGCTCGACGAGGGTCAGGCTCACCGACTCACAGTCGTCGAACAGCGAGCGCGCCGAGTCGCGAACGAGGCCGATGACGTCGTCGCCGGTGCACCCGCCGGCCGTCGAGGGCAGCCCGTGCGCCGCCGGCCAGTTGTTGATGGTGCGCTCGGCGTTCGCCTCAGCGCGGGCCCGGACGACATGAGCACCGCGTTTGTGGTCCTCGGCGAGGTCGTGCGCGCGGGCGATCAGCGCCCGCGAGTCCTTGACCTGCGCCCGCAGTCGTCGGCACCGCAGCGCCATGGCCTCGGCCTGGTCGGTGCCCATGCCCCGAGCGTAAGCGCTTCGACCGTCGTGACAACCACGCCGTCGGTCAGGGCGAATAGGTGCCTGCGTCGTGCTGGGCTCCGCCCTCGGCGGCGGCCGGATCACGTGATCAGGTCCCTGATCGCGGTTGTCCTTCCGGCCAGCTCAGCCAGCACCGGGCCGTAGACGCAGTCGTGGTGGGTGCTCGCGACGTCGTCGACGTCCGCGGCGACCTGCTCGACGGCGTCGGTGACGGTATCGGCCTGGCGGGCTTCGCCGCGTAGCCGGAGCCGGATGTCGTGGAGCTGCCCGGCGATCGCGTGCAGGGTCTCGCGATGGTCCCTGGTCATCATTCCGGCCTGGGCCAGCCGGCCCAACTTCACCACCAGCGCGTCCAGCTCGGCGCCAACGGCCCGCACGGTCTCGCGATGAGTGCCCATCGGTTGCTGTTCCCCTCCGTTACCGGGGTCCTGCAGGCTCCCTGTCGCCGGATCGCAGCACCAGCGAGTCAGCCCGGAATGCCCGGCCGCCGGTGATCGGCCCCTTGCGGCAGCCCGCGCGCAGCCCGCGACGGCTCCCCGAGTGGCGTGGACGGCGCGTCCGACCTCGCGCTTTGCGAGGTGGTCCAGGTCGACGCCGCGCGGGCCCACCCTCGTGCATCCTCTCCGACATGGTCCGACAGCGGGTCCGGGACGCCCGCCTGCAGTGGGCGCGGCGCGGTCGAGGCCGACGCCGGGTCGCCTGGGCGGCGCAGCCGCTTGGCCGGGATCTGCGGGCGGCCACACGGCGGCCGCCAAATATCAGTGCACACGCGCGAGTCCCCGGCAGGGCCGCTCGCATGGGCATGCAGGTCTCGGTCTTGTTGACGTTCGAAGTCCCACGGGACCCATCGCGCGCTGGCCTACCATGGCACCGAGCGTCTCGGCCCTTGTCCGGAGGGTCGTCCGAGCAACGTTGTCGTGGTGCGAGAACTTCGCGTTGCTAATCGACGCTACCGCGAGGTGCCGAGTGTGTGGTTAGTCCGATCCCGACTCGGTTGGTCGGCAGCGTCAACACCGGCATCGGCGGATGGGACGCCGCCCCGCTTCGTCACGCCGATAAGTCCGGTCTATGTCACCTGGGCGGCTGCCGGGCCGCCGGTGAACCTCCGCAAGGTGGCTGTTTCCGAAGGTCCAGTTTCCGAAGGTTCATCGGTCAGCGGGGCGGGCGCGAAGCCAGCACCGGCGAAGTCGGCCGACCCGCCCGGTGTGGTCACGGAGTACCGGACTCGGCCCGGACGTGATCCGCTAGGGCTACGAGCGCTCGGCGATCGACCGCGGCGAGCACCGGCAGCGACCGCCGCCAGTCCAGCGCGATTAGTTCCTCGAGCAGACCCTGCCGCGCCACCGACTGACTCCGGTCATCAGAGTCGGGACCACCATCGCGAGAAGCGGAGGCGAGCTGGCCGGCCAGGTTCGCGAATGCGTCAATGCGGGCGGGGCTGGTGAACTCGCGGGCTAACTGCTCCGCGTGATCGTGTTGGTCGGCGGCGGCCAGCGCCGACGCCAGCTTGGCGAGGGCCCACTCGCGCGGCCCGGGGCCGGGGAGCTCGTGGGTTGCCCGTTCGGCCTGTTCGGCGAGGGCGCGGGCGCGGTCGTGTTGGCCGATGGCGGCCTGCGCCGACGCCAGGTCGGCGAGGGCGCGGGCGCGTTCGCCCGGGTCGAGGACCTCGCGGGCGGCTTGTTCGGCGCGGGTAGCAATGGTGGCGGCCAGGTCGTTCTCGCCGGAGGCGCCGAGCGCCCGGGCCAGGTGGGCAAGGGCGAGCGTGCGGGGCCCGGCTTCGGAGATCTCGTGGGCGGCCCGTTCGGCCCGTCCGGCGAACTCACGGGCGCGATGGTGCTGGCCGATCGCGGCCAGCACCGACGCCAGGTCGGCGAGGGCGCGGGCGCGTTCGCCCGGGTCGGGAACCGAGCGGGTGGCGAGTGCGGCCTGGGTGACGATGGTGGCGCCGCGATCGCGCTGGCCGATGGCGGCCAACGCCTCGGCCAGGTCAGCCAGGGCGCGGGCGCGTTCGCCCGGGTCGAGAACCTCGGGGAGCTCGTGGATGACTTGTTCGGCGCGGGATGCGATGGCCGCGGCCCGGCCGTGCTCGCCGGCGGCGCCCACAGCCCGGGCCAGGTGGGCGAAGCCGCTTGCGAGGGCGTAGAGGAACCGGCCGCGTCCTCCGGGGTCGGGGAGCTCGTGGATGACTTGTTCGGCGTGGGTAGCTAGGGCCGCGGCACGGTCGTGCTCGCCGGCGGCGCCCAGCGCCTCGACCAGTTCGGTGAGGCTCTCGGCGCGGTCGCCCAAGTCGGTGCTCGCCCGGGCGGCCTCTTCGGCGCGGGTGGCAATGGCGGTCGCGCGGTCGTGCTCGCCTGCGACGGCTAAGCCCTCGGCCAGGTTGGCGAGGACCCAGGCGCGGTACCTAGGCTCGAGGATCTGGTGGGTGATCTGTTCGGCGCGGGTGGCATTGGCCGCGGCGCGGTCGTGCTCGCCGGCGGCGGCCAGCGCCCGGACCAGGGTCACGAGGGCGCGGGCACGGTCGTCGGGGTGGGAGATCTCCCGTGCGGCCTGTTCGGCGCGGTCGTATTCGCCCGCGGCGGCCAGCGCCCCCGCCAAAGCGGTGAGGACGTCCGCGCGGGCGCCCGGCTCGAGAATCTCGCGGGCGGTTTGTTCGGCGCGGGTGGCAATGGCCGCGACCTGGTCGTGCTCGCCGGCGACGGCCAAGCCCTCGGCCAGGTTGGTGAGCACCCTGGCGCGGCTGGCGGGATCGGGGATATCGCGGGCGGCTTGTTCGGCGCGGGTGGCAATGGCCGCGGCCCGGTCGTGCTCGCCGGCGACGCTCAGCGCCCTCGCCAGGGCGGCGAGGGCCCGGGGACGGTACCCGGAGCCCAGGATATCGAGGGCGGCTTGTTCGGCCTGGGTGGCGATGGTGGCGGCGCGGTCGTGGTCGCCGGCGGCGCCGAGCGCCCCCGCCAGGGCGGTGAGGGCCTCGGCGCGGTCGAGCGGGTCGTAGATCTCGTGGGTGGTCTGTTCGGCGGCGATCGCGATGGCGATGGCCGTCGCGCGGTCGTCCTCGCCGGCGTCAGCCAACGCCCTGGCGAGCGCGGCGAGGGCTTTGGCCCGATCTCCATCATGGTCGGTGATCTCACCGGCGGCTTTCTGAACCAAGGTCACAAGCAGGGCGCGGTCGTCAGTGGCGTCGGCCGCTGGGATGAGCCTGCACAGCGCCGAGGCCCGCTTCTCTGGATCGCGGATCCCTTCAGCGAGCGCAAGCGCTCGGGCTGGAGAGCCCAGTCGCTGCCACACCGCTGGAAGCGCTTCCGGGACATGGGTGTTGCGGGCGGACAGCTCGTCAGCGGAGTAACTGAGCACCAGCAGCACCGCGAGTTGATCAGACCCATCCGCGCGGCGAACGAGGTCGACCACCGTGGCGATCTCGGTGAGGGCGAGTGCATCGCCTCCGGTGAGGTCGAGCATCCGGTCGTGGCGAGCACGGTCAGTGGCGAGCGCGACCAGCCGCGAACGATCATCGGCGGCCACGAGCATGCGGACGTATCCCCGGAGCAGGTAGGTGGGGGTGTCTGGGGGCCAGCCCTGCTGGCGATAGTGGTCGGCCCAGGTGTGCAACCGGTCCCGGTAGCCCTGCAGCTGATGACCGAACTGCTCGGCGGCGGTCTTGCGGAGCGTTTCGTGTGCGAACAAGTAGACCCGCTCCCCGGTACGCCCTGCTGGAGCGGTCCGGGAGGTGCGACCAGCGACGGTGCGGCCGAAGACACCCCCCAGGAGCGGCTCGAGCTGGTAAGGCGGAGCGCCAGTGAGTCCGATGAGATCGGACAGTGTGAGTCCGCCGCCGGAGGCGGTGATCAGGCCGGCGACGTCTTGGTGTAGGGACGGTCCGCGCAGAACATCGCTGAGCTCGTCCTTGGCCTCGCGGGCGATATCCAACGCCCGGTTAGAGGCGCTCAGCTCGCGTGGAATGACCTTCCGTAGTGGGTGCGCGCTCTTGACGTCGCCGGGGATCCCCGGGCTGCCGCGGCTGGCGAGTAGTACCCGCAGGCCGGGGGCAGGTGTCCGTGGGAGCAGCGAGGCGATGCTGGGCAAGCCGGCGGTATCGCTGGTGTCCTCGTCGAGGCCATCGAGGATCAGCACCAGGCGGCGGCGGAACGCGTGGGAGGTCTCGGCGGCCTGGTTCAGCAGTCGTAGCAGGTGGCCTGAGCGGGCGTGCGCGGCGCGTAGCGGTTCGACGGCCTCTCCGGTCATCGCGGCGAGTTGTTCGATGAGGGCTTCGGTGTAGGCGGCGCTGTCGGATTGGCTGAGGTAGCGGGTGGTGATGAAGAACGACACCACGTCGACCTCGGCCGGGGGGTGGAGCGCGAACCAGGACATCAGTGCGGTTTTCCCGGCCCAGGGCTTGGCCTGCCACCACGCATACCGTTCGTCGCCGGCGCAGAAGCGCACCAGCTCGTCGAGCTCCGCTTCCCGGCCTAGCAACTGGTCGGGCGCGATGTCGACGACCTGCGCGTGGTAGCCGCTCAACGTGAGCGTGCTCTGGGAGGGCGGCACCACGTCCGGCAGCAGGCCACTGGGATCGACATCAAGATGGAGTTGTTCGAGCAGCTCGGTGCGCCGCAGGGCTGAGGTGCCGAGCGCGGCGTCCAGCCGGACGGCTGTGAGCCGAGCGGTGCTCTCGGTCGGGTAGTGCCGGGCGATCACCCCGACGATGCGCCGGCCAACCCACACCGAGGCCCCGGACATCCCTTCCCAGGGGGAGCCGTCGTCGACCCGCGGGTCGGGCGGCGCCGGAACCTGGACCTCGAGGGTGCGGCTGCGGAAGTTCGCCAGCAGCGGCGCAGTCCCGACGATGTGGCTGGGGTCGCGGTACCGGTCTTGGCCGTCCTCCGGTTCGGGCACGCTGCCGTCGGCATTCTTGAGCTTCCACCACGGGAACCCGACGGCCTGCACGGTGATCACGGCCGCCCGCGAACCCAGAGCACCGAAGTAGACGGGCGCCACGGCGTGATCGCGTTCGGGAACTCGAACGACGCCGAGGTCGACGTCCGGGTCGGGGTCGGTCCACCACGACTCGGCCGGTGCGCCCCAGGTCTCGGGGGTACCGGGGGCGAGCTGCACCCGCACCTTGGTGGCCGCCGCGAGCACGTGCGCCGCGGTGAGGACGCGGCCCTCGGCGATCAGATAGCCCGAGCCCCGCCGCCGACCCCCGGGATGGGTCACTGTGAGCTGGACGACCCGTGCCGGTTCGGGGCCCTTATTCATCCCCGGCGGGGTCGACGGGGTACTCATCCGGCCTCGTCGTCGAGTTCGCCAGGCACCTCATCTCCGGCGATATCCGGTTTGCGGCCGGCTTGGCTGGTCCGCCGGGGCTGCAACGTCAGTTTGATCTTCTGAGTGTTCGTCGAGGACAGCTTGGCGTCGGCGCCCAACTCGACCACCCAGAAGCGCACCTTGGCTCCGGGCTTGGCTTCCTTGTCCACCCCGACGTTGAGCTCCAGCTCGATCGGGCCGAGTTCGAAGCGCAGGTCCTCCTTCTTCCCAGTCTCGGTCGCGGTGTTCAACTCACTGCGCAGCTGGCTGATCAGCTCCGCCACTTCGATCGCCATGTCCCGCCGCCCCCATCGGTGCCCCGACTAAGCATGGATACCGCACGACAGCGAACCGATGAGACGCCACAGTCTGGGATCGATCCGCATCCGCGAGCACGATGACGCAGACTCCCACAGTCCGCCAGGCTCCTCTTCCGCCGCCGCTCTTCTCAAAGGTCCAGTTTCCGAAGGTCGGGTCGGGGCGAGCCTGGCCGATCCGGCCGAGGTGGGCGTTGCGGTTACACGGGACAGAGGTCGAGCAGCCCGGCTCGGATCGACGCCCGCGCCGTAGCGATATCCGTTGGCCCCGCCGCAGCGAGGAAGCTTGCCGCGTTGTCGGGACTCTGAGCGCCATAACGGACGAGCTCGCAGGCGATAAGGCCGCCAGTCCAGCCGGACTGCTCGGTGTCGGACATGTACTGCTGCTCCTCTTTATAGGAGGGCGTGGGCACGTTGAACCGCGTACCCAGGTAGTAGGTGTAGGCCGAGGTCTGCAGGTCGGTGGGCCCGAGGCCTGTGTCCCAGCTCGTGGTCGACGAGCCGGACCCGCCGGAGCTGGTGCCGGAGCTGCTGGCGCTGGACGAGGTGGAGCTGTGGTTGCTGATGAGGACCCCGGCGAGCACGACTGCGACGGCGGCGATGGCCAGGGCGATCCACGGCCAGGCAGTCCGGGTCTTATCCGCCGGTGACATAGGCGGCGCAGTGGCGCCCGCCGGAAAGGGGGGAGGTCCGGCCGTGGCGGTGGGCCCGGTGAACATGGCGCTGCCGGAGCGCGTCCCGCTTGCGGGCCCAACCCCGGTCGACGCGGCGAACTCGCCGGCGGGTGTGGGGCTGGGCGTGGGGTTCGGTGTCCATTGCCCGGTGTTCGGGTCACGTCTCCAGCCGGTGGTGGTGCTCATTCCTGGTCCCCGATCGATGTCTCTAGCCCGGTCGCCGCTTCCTCGCGCCAGCAAGAGCCGGTGTTACCGGTGTCGCTCGAAAGGGTGGTGTAGGCGAACCGGCGGGTTGGTTCGCTAACGCAACGTCCGCGGCGGCGATGTGTTGGTCGTCCGGCCACGGTGGCCGGCCGGGGCTGTCGTCGGGGGACTTCTGATGAGCCAGACCTGCCGCTGCGGAGCGCAGCTGCTGGCGTCGGTGACGTTCTGTGTGGAGTGCGGTGCTTCAGCCGCCCCGCAGCTGCTCGTGGCCGCGGCAGCCACCCGCGCCGAGCACCCGCTCGCCGGCTGGAGCGTCGCGGCGTCTCCAGCCCTGCCCCACCGCTCCTACGCCGCCGCCCCGCAGCGCCCATCGCGAGCGGGCACGGGGGCGGGCTGGCCCCGGACGCTGTGGATCACAGTGGGCGCGGCGACGGTCACGCTGGTGCTGCTCGTGGTCGGCGCGGTCCTCGCGGCGCGGGCCTCGGCGCCGGCGGTGGCCGCCGCCGCCCCGATCGCCTCGGCGCCGCCGGCCGCCGCGACCGGCCCCGGTTCCTACGCGTCGTCCTCCCCGGGATCGTCCTCGTCCGGTTCGGGCGCTACCGCGGCGACCTACCCGGGCGAGAGCAGCCCGTCGACCCCAGGCTCTACGTCGGCGGGATCGTCGTCGGAGGCGACGTCGTCGTCGGGCGCGCAGGAGGAGCTGACGTCGATGGCGTCCTCGGACAGCGCCGAGGTCTCCAGCCTGGCCGACCAGTGGGTGCCGCAGCTGTCGTCGAAGCAGCTCGGCATGGTCGTGCAGGGCGTGACGTACGACTATCCCGCGATCCTGGCCGACCATGAGGCGCTGCGCTCCCGATACCCGCAGGCGCGGCTGCTGCTCTCCGATGACTGGCCGGTGTTCAACGGCACCGGCTACTGGGTGACCGTGGTCGCCGAGCCGTTCTCCACCGCCGATGGCGCCAACGCCTGGTGCGACCAGCAAGGCATCGGCCCCAACGACTGCTTCGCCAAGAAGCTCTCCCACACCTCCGGGCCGCAGGGCACCACCAAGCTCCGCTCCTGACACCGGAGCGACTTCGCGTCCGGGGATCCCGCGTGCGCGGTCCCCGCCCGAACTATCCGTCCACCAGCGCAACCTTCTAGATCATCTCGGGGGAACCATCATGTCTGAGCGCGGCAAGCTGCTGCCGTTCTACCTGGTCATCGACGTGTCGTACTCGATGGACGGGCCAAAACTGGAGCGGGCCAACAACATCCTGCCGGCGATCGTCGACACCCTGGCCCAGAACCCGATCATCTCCGACAAGGTCCGCTTCGGAATGATCGACTTCTCCGATGATGCCCAGGTGCGGCTGCCACTGTGCGACCCGTTGGACCCGCACCTGGTGCTGCCCGGGCTGGCCCCCCGAGGGGGCACTTCCTATGGGGCGGCGTTCTCGATGCTGCGTCAGGCGATTGCCTACGACGTGGCCCAGCTCAAGGCCGACGGGTTCGCCGTGCACCGCCCGGCGGTGTTCTTCATCAGCGACGGCGAGCCCACCGACCCCGAACGGGGCTGGCGCTCGCAGTTCGCCGCGCTGACCCATTATGACCGGGCCTCCGGGCAGGGCTTCGCGATGTACCCGAACGTGATCCCGTTCGGGATCGACCAGGCCAACCCCCGCACCCTGCAGACCTTGATCCACCCGGCGGCCGGGTCGAAGCCGATGCGGATGTTCCTGGCCGACGAGGGCCAGGACCCCGCGGTGGCGATCAAGGCGATCGCGGAGATTCTAATCTCTAGTGTGCTGGCTTCGGGCGGCAGCCTCGCGGGCGGCGGGTCGGGGATCGTGCTCCCGCCCGAGGCGGACCTGCCTGGCGGCATCCATTCCGTCGCGGCCGACGAGGACTTCGTGTGATGGGCCGCCCCACGCTGCGCCGCCGAGGCTTCTTTCGTCGCCCTGACCTCGACGGTGCCACCAGCATGGTCGAGTCCCCCGCCACCTCCCGTGAGACGAACCCGGCGGAGCCCGGCGTCGCCCCGCCCCCCGACACCGTCGCCCTGGCGGCGCCGCTCGACGCCGCCCGGGGCGACGGTCCGGCCCGTGCGGTCGCTCCGGCGGCGGCCCGGGCGCCGTATGTGGTGGGTGACCCGGGTCGCGCCGCTGGGCAGGTTCGCCCGGCGCCCGACCTGCGGTTCCCGGAACGCCCCGACACCACCGTCGATGGCTACACCGTGGCCGGGCCCGACGGACGACCCAGTGTCGAGCTGCGCGCTGCCGGGGTGCGGGGGCTGGCGCATCGCTATTACGGCACGGTCCGGCAGGACTCGGCCGCGGTGCGGGTCAGCGTCGACCAGCGATGGCTGGTGGCTGTGGTCGCCGACGGGGTCTCCGCCGGCGAGCACTCCCACGTCGCCGCCGACACCGCCGCCACCGCCGCGGCCACCGAGCTGGCCGGCCTGCTGGGCGGCACCGCTCCCGAGGCGATCGACTGGCCGGCGCTGTTCCTCCGGCTGGCCGACCAGGTCGCCCACGCCACCCGCGTTCACCTGGCCGGGCACGGCATCCACACCGACGGTGAGCTGACTGATCTCGCCGCCCAGGCGGCGACGACCGTGCTCATCGCCGTGCTGGCCCTCGCCTCCGACCCCGACGGCACCCGGGAGCTGCACCTGATCGGGCTGGGCGACACGTCGGCCTGGACCCTCGACGACTCCGGCTGGAGCTGCCACTACGGCGCCAAGACCCACCAGCTGTATGCGTCGTCGGCGACCGCGGCGCTGCCGATCCTGCCGCCCGAGCCCCCGCGACCCGCGCGCACCCAGCTGGGCCGCGGGCAGGTCCTCGCGCTGGTCACCGACGGGATCGGTGACCCGCTCGGCGACGGCACCGGCGAGGTCGGCGCTTTCCTGGCCGCCCGCTGGCAGGCCCCGCCCACCCCGCTGGAGTTCGCCGCCCAGGTGGACTTCGCCCGCCGCTCCTACGACGACGACCGCACCGCGATCGTGCTCTGGCCCGAGGAGACCCCGTGACCATCGCCCACGCCACCAGCCCCGACATCATCTCACCGCACGCGAACGAGATCCGGCGCAGCGAGCTCGGCGAGCTCGGCGACGAGCTCGGCCGCGGCGGCCAGGCCCGCGTCGTTGCGCTCTCGCAGCTGCGCCTGCCCGATGTCCCCGGGCCGCTGGTGTTCAAGGAGTACAAGCCCGGCCACGCCCCCGCCCACGGGCTGACCGGCATCGTCGCGCTGCGCAACACCCTTACCCCGGCCCGACGGGCCGCGCTGGACGCCTGCACGGTCTGGCCGGTCCGAGTGGTCCGCGACGGCCCCGAGATCGTCGGAGTGGTGATGCCGCTCATCGGTGACGGGTTCCTCCAGCAGCGGGCGCTGCCCTCCGGACGGGTCGAGCGGGCGCCCCGCGAGGTGCAGAACCTCTTCGTCGACCCCGACCTCGCCACCCGGATCGGGATGCCACTGATGCCGCTCGAGGCGCGCCTGACCGTATGCCGCGACCTGGCCGCCGCACTCGCGGTGCTGCACGACCTCGGAGTCGTCTTCGGCGACATCAACGCCAAGAACGCCCTGTTCCGCCGCGCCAACGCCGCCAGCGTGCTGCTCGTGGACACCGACGCCGTCCGGGTACGGGGCAGCAGCGCCGTCGTGCGCCAGCTGAACTCCCCGGACTGGGAGCCCCCCGAAGGCGAGATCCTCAGCCAGGCCACCGACGTCTACAAGTTCGGGCTGTTCCTGCTGCGCACTCTGAGCCCCAGCGCCCAAGCCTCCGTCGCGCGCGACGCCACCCGTGCCGCGGCCCTGCTCGAGGGCACCGGCCGCACGCTGCTCGACCTGACCCTCCACCCCGACCCCGCCGAGCGGCCCAGCGCCGCCCACTGGGCCAACTACCTCAGCGAGCGCGTCGCCGCCCTCCGCGGCTGGGCCAACGGACACCGCGACCCCCAGGAACGCCAGCACACCGCGGCGGCTCAGGCAACCGGCGCCGGTCAGCGCCAGGACGACAAGGGTGTCTCGGTTGTCGCCCAGCGACCGGCACCCGCCGACAGGCCCAACGCGCTCCCGGTCGGAGCCGGCGCCAATGTGTTTCCGCTGCGACCCACGACACCGACCACCCCCCACGACGCCGCCCCGCAGACAGCCGGCTCCTGCGAGCCGGCCGCCAACGACGGCACACCACCGGTCCTGGTGACGACTGGGGCATCGCGAGGGCGCCACAGCGCCACAAGTGACGCTGACGACTCCGGCGCGCCTGCGCGGGCCGACATCGGATCGGCAGAGACGCCGAGCCCATCCGTTCCTGTCTCGTCGGGCCGGCACGCCCGCCCGAGCTCGTGATCAGGAGTCGTCGATGACCAACCCTTACACCCCGCCACGGTCCGGGTTGCCCGAGCTGTCCTCTCTGCTGCCGTGGCGAGCCTGGTGGTACAACCCGACGCTGCGTACCTGGCCGGTGTGGCTCTTCGTCGCGCTCGTGACCGTTCCGCCGGCCGCGTTTCTTCTGGCTGCCGACGCCGGCGACGGTGGAGCGGCCGCGGCCGATCTGTTCGCGTTCTACTTCGCCGCCGCGTGGCTGCTGGTGCTGCGGACCGTGCTGCGCCCGCCCAACCTCACCGGGCGCATGTACGCCGAGATCGTCGTTCTCGCCCTGATCGTCGAAGTCCCCCTCGCGCTCGGACTGGAGAGCGCCCTTCCGGCCGACGGCGACAACGTCTTCTCCACCGTTGCGGCCGTTGGCCTGCCCGAAGAGCTCGCCAAAATCCTCCCGGTCGTGGCCGTGGCGCTGCTGCACCGTCGCGCCTGGGCTCGATTGGAGCCCAGGGACTACCTGTTCCTGGGCGCGGTGAGCGGACTGGCCTTCGGTGCCCAAGAAGCCATCCACTACTACGCCGGCTACGGCGACGACCTCAGTCGCCCTGAGGCTCTCGAGGTGATGTGGCGCTTCGTCACCGACCCCGTCAGTCACGCCTGCTGGGCCGGGATCTCGGCGTACTTCATCGGGCTGGCCATCCAGCACCGCGAAATCGCAACCCGAGCCGCGCTGGCCGGCCTGGGCCTGGCCATCCCCGCGGTCCTGCACGGGGTCAACGACTGGAAACCAGTCAACACCAGCATCCTGTGGGTCGCCGTGACCGCGCTCAGCGCCGTGCTCTTTCTCGCCTACGCCACCGTCGGCGTCACCCACGCCGCCGCGAGCCCGAACCGCGGCCCACGCCCACGAGCAGCGAGCGGTCACTCCAGCCCGACTCCCACGCAGACTCGCTCCACCGCGGCGGCGACGACCGGCGCGGCGGTGGCTCCCCGGGGCTGGACCCGCGGACCCGATGGCCGCTGGACCCGCCTATGACCCTCTCCCAGCCGACGCGACCTGCCCGATCCCGCTCGACGACCTGGCGATTGACCACAGTGCCCGGACTCCGCTCGAGTACCTAGGACTGGCTGGGTGCCCCGGGCTGCGCGGCCCGGTGCAGCTGGACACTGATGACGCTGGCCTGCCGTGTGGGCACCCAGCGGACTGTCGCTCCCGACAGCGTGAAGACGATGATCAACGACCGGCCCGACATACAGGCCCAAATGCTGTCCCCTTCCGCGTCCAGGTTGGCCAGCCCGCCGCCGGCTGATCCTGCTGACCCCCACGGGTAGCTGAGACGAGGAAGTCCCCCGAACGAGTACGTCGGCTGGGCCCAGCGCATCGTGCCGCGCCGACGACCATCCGCCCGGGACGTGGCCGCGCTCCACGTCTAGTCCGATAAGTCCGGTCTACGTCACATCTGATCGCTCAGCGTGATCGAGGTCCGCAGGTTCGGGGTTAAGGAACCAGCGATCTGTAGAGGGCCGCCTCATTGGGGCTCCCGTCTCGCCGCTTGGGGCGGCCCACAGGCCTATCCGTTCTACCTGCGCGGACTTGCACGACGACCAATAGCGTTTCCTGGCGCATCGACGACGGTGGCGCTCAACGGGCCGTGACTGGTTCTGGTCATGTCCCGGGGAGGAGACCGATGAGCGGGACGATGATCGCGGTGGAGATCGCCATCGAGGTGGTGTTGCCGATGAAGGGGTGGAAGTCGGCGGGTAGCCGCGCGGAGATGGGCCGGGCGATCACGGGGCACAGCAGTGCCCCGGCGAGGGCTCCGACGACGATCGCGGTGGCGCTGCCGTGGTAGGTGATCACCGCAGCGGGCGCGACGGAGACCACCGAGATGTAGGTGGGGGCCCAGCCGCCGTGGCGGTAGAGCGCGCGCCACATGATCACGCCGACCGCCGAGGTCAGGGCCTGGGCGAGCAGGATGTGCGGGATCAGTCCGGTGCCGTAGGCCGGCAGCGTGGGGTCGGCCAGGACGGCGATGACGATGCCGGCGAGGACACCGAGGCTGGCTAGTTCGTTGGCGTAGAACTGGGTTTCGGTGAAGTCGGTGAGTACCCGTCGCGCGGTCCAGACGGCGTCGGAGACCACGGTGGGCGGGCGCATCGGGCCGGGTTCGGTGGCCGGTGCCGGTGACTCCGTGGGGGCTGGTGCCGGTCCGGGCATCCAGGGCAGTACCCGGCAGAGCAGGTAGGACACGGTGGTGCCGATCGACATCGCGGCGGTGTTGGCGACGACCAGGGGAAGCCCGAGGGGCCCGGTGATGGTGGCGATGAGCAGCATCGCCAGCGGGGTGGTGGTGGCCGCGCCGAGCACGGCGCCGGTGAGCAGGACCGGCCAGCCGCGGCCATGGATGAGCACGATCCCGGTGGCCACGCACACGAACGGGATGAAGGTGGGCTGCCAGGTCGTTCGAAGTCGCCACCCGAAGGCCAGGTTGGACAGGGCCAGGCTCAGCGTGGCGGCCCCGAGGATCCAGGGCCAGAGCCCGCTGCCATAGGAGATGGCCCGACCGGCCCACCGGTAGCCGCGGCGCCCGGCCCACCATCCCAGGGTGGCGCCGGCGAGCAGCCCGATTGCGGCGATCGGCGATTTGTAGAACTGCGGCTCGGTCATGTCCCCGAGTGCCCACCGGGCCCGGGCGGCCAGGTTCCCGGGCAGCTCGGCGGTCCACTGGTCATAGCTGGTGCCGGCGGCGTGGCCGGTGACGGCGAGCAGCACGAGCGCCAGCGCCGCGGCGAGTACGACCGCGACAGTGGCGCCGAGCACGGTGCCGGGCAGGGTCAGCTCCGGGCGCGCCGGCGCCGGGCCCGGCTCGGAGGCGGTCGGGCCGGGCCGGTTGAGGGCGGAGGAGTCGGGGTGCGGGGCGGGTGGGGTGGTCATCGGGCGGGGCTCCTCGTCGGGATGGGTCGCGGGGGTCATCGCGGGAGCGGGGTGCCGCCGGTGTAGCCCAGTAGCGGGTCGTAGAGGTCGACGCGGCGGTCGCGGGGCAGGTCGTTGAGGGAGTGCCAGACCACCGCAAAGCGGGACTCGACGAGGTCGAGGTCGGCGTAGAGGGTGGTGGTGGCCTCGGCGTCGGCGATCCCGCCGATCGGCCAGCCGTTCACCCCGGTGATCAGTGAGCAGCCCAGGAACTTCCCGCCGCGCTCTTCGCCGACGCGGTCGGCGGCGATGAACGGGATGTTGTTGACGTGCGAGGCCGACATGGTCAGGTAGGAGGCCATGCAGTTGCCGGCCTCGTCGAACAGCGGCGGCGGGGTCCAGACCCAGTTGTTGACGCTGCAGATGACGTCGGCGCCTTGGGTGGCGAGGATCCGGGCGACCTCGGGGAACCAGATGTCCCAGCACACCAGCAGCCCGATCCGCCCGATGCGGGTGTCGAACACCGGGTACTCCGAGCCCGGCGTGAAGATCAGCTTTTCGCGGTTCCACAGGTGGGTCTTGCGGTAGCGGCCGATGTACCCGTCGGGGCCGATGAGGACTGCGGTGTCGTATAGCGCCACGCCGTCGCTCTCGGCGAGCCCGGCCACCAGGTAGACGTCGTGGGCGGCGGCGGCGTCGATCCAGGCGCTGCAGGTGAGTCCGTCCGGGACGGGTTCGGCGTGGGCGTAGGCCTCTTCGCGGGTGTCGAAGCTGTAACCGGTGCTGGCCAGCTCGGGCAGCACGATCAGCCGGGCACCCTGGGTGGCGGCCTGCTCGATCCCGCGCAGCGTCTCGGCCAGATTGGCCTTCTTGTTCTCCACCCCGACCTGGGGGTCGGTCTGCAGCGCCGCGACACGCACGGGGCTCACGGCGGGGTCGGTCGGTGAGCGCATGGGCCCTCCTTGGTTGACGGACTCGGACGAACGGCCGCGGGAGCGGCGGTGATCAGGCAGCGGCGGTGAAGGTCTGCACGGCGACGTCGTTGAGCTCGGCCTGGTGGGCGAGCAGCACCAGCAGCAGGATCCGGGCCTGGCCCGGTCGCAGGTCTCCGGCCATAACCGCGCCGGCGCGGACCAGGTCGGCTCCGCCGCCGCGGTCGTAGACCGCGCGGGTGGCCCCGGCGGGCACCCGGGTGGAGACCAGCACCGCGATCCCCGCCGCCCGGGCCTCGGCGACCGCGGCGACGATGTCGGGGTTGGCGTTGCCGCAGCCGGTGGCCTCGAGCACCAGCCCCCGAGCGCCGGCGGCGATCTCGGCGTCGAGACCCGACCGATCGGCCCCCGGGTAGACCGGGATCACCCCGACCCGCAGTCCCGCGATCGGCGCGGCGGGCAGCACCGAACGCTCGCGGCACGAACCGGGTCGCCCTCGGACCTGCACATTGTCGCCGTCGACGAACCCCAACGGGGCATGGTCCGGATCCGCGAACGCCTCCAGGGCGCTGGTGTGGACCTTGCGGCCGCCAATCGCGTGATCGAGCCGCCCGGCGAAACACACCACCACGCCGCGGCCGCGCAGGCCGGGCGCGGCCGCGGCGGTAACCGCGTCCTGCAGGTTGCCCGGACCGTCGGCCTCGGGATGGTCGTGGGGGCGTTGCGCGCCGGTGAACACCACCGGCCGCGGGTCGTCGTGAGACAGCGCGACCAGCATGGCGGTCTCCTCCAGGGTGTCGGTGCCGTGCACCACCACCACCCCGCCGACCTCCGGACGAGCCAGGACGGCGCGAACGGTCTCGTGGAGGCGGTCCAGGTCGGCCAGCGAGAGCGCGTAGCTGTTGACGCTCATCGCCTCGATCACCTCGACCCGCCAACCCTGCGGGGCGCGAACCTCAGCCAGCAACGCAGCGCCGGCCACCGCGACCCCGACCCCGCCCCCGGGCCGGGCCCGGCTGGCCGCCGTGCCCCCGGTCGTGATCACCGCGATCGTGTCCACATCTACCCAATCGTTTTCGCCAAACGTTTGCGCAACGTAGCGTGGCCCGGTGGAGGGCCACAAGGGCTCATGTCGGCGGTCTGGCCGGGGAGGAGACTCGAGCGATGACGTTGCCCCACCTCGACGGCTCCGGGCGGCCCACGCTGCGCACCGTTGCTGCGCTGGCCGGGGTGCACGTCTCGACGGCGTCCCGGGCGCTGACCCAGACACCGCCAGCGGGGGCGCGCGCCGCGTCGAAAGACACCATCGCGCGAATCCAGCGAGTCGCCACGGAGATCGGTTTCGAACGCAACCCGCACGGTGCCGGACTGCGTACCAGCCGCAGCCACCTGGTGGGGGTGCTGGTGCCGCGGCTGACCGACGTGGTGCTCTCCACGATCTACGAGGGCATCGACGAGCGGGCCCGCGAGCTGGGCTATCAGGCCTTCGTGGTCAACGGCCGCGACGTCGCCGACCAGCGCTGGGCCGCGCTGGAGATGTTGCTGGCTCGCCGGGTGGACGGACTGATAATCGGCGACGCCCGCCTCGCGGACGACGATCTGGTCGATTCGCTGGTCGCCCGCCACGTCCCGTTCGTGCTGACCAACCGGCACGCCGGTGACCACCCCGCGGTGACCTGCGACGACTACGCCGGCGGGGTGCTCGCCGCGGAACACCTCCTCGAGCTGGGCCACACCGACGTGGCCGTTCTGGCCGGTCAGCCCTACGCCAGCACTGGCCACGAACGCAGCGCCGGGTTCGCCGCCACCTACGCCGCAGCCGGCCACCCCGTCCCCGGCCACCGCATCCTGCACTCCGCGTTCGACGTCGCCGGCGGCCGCGTGGCCACCACCGCGCTGCTGGCCCAGCACGGCCCGCCGCCCAGCGCGGTGTTCGTTGTCAACGACTTTGCCGCCATCGGCGCCATCGGCGCCGCCGCCGCGCACGGGCTGCGGGTCGGGGACAACATCGCCATCGTCGGCTACAACGACATCCCCATCGCCGCCGAGCTGCCCGTGCCACTGACCTCGGTCGCGTCCCCCATGCACGACATGGGCGCCCGATCGATCGAGCTGCTGCTCCAGGTGCTGGCCGGGGAAACCGTCGCACCCGAACGGCTCGCCCCTACCCTCAGCGCCCGCGAGAGCACCACCGCGAGCAGCGTCACCGCCCACCGGGCCCCGCAGATTCAGCCTCGTCCGGCCAACTGAAAGCGCCATCTGCGCAGTCGAACGGAGATTCAGTGAGCACGGAGCCTTCGCCTGGAAACAACCTCTGACGGGAACGGAGGCCCTCCGAGCCGATAAGTCGGCTCTATGTCTGCGGGGGAGACTGTTTTCGCGGCCTGATCAGGGTTGGCCGTCCTCGGCGGGTAGGGCGGGGACGGGGCGGTTGGGTGGGGCCTCTCGGGTGTCCCAGCGGGTGCTTGCCAGGCGGCGTTCGGCGATGGTGAGCAGTTCGAAGACGTCGGTGGCGAAATAGCCGGTGGTGCTGCCGATGCGGCGTCTGGACACGATGTGAGCTTCGGTGAGTTCGTCGGCGGCCGCTCGGGCGGCGACGTCGGAGACGTCGAGGACGTCCTGCACGGTGCGGATGGTGAACAGTGGGAACTCGGGTAGCCGTTCCACGAGCCGGGCGGTGGTGGAGCCGGCGCGGGGGCGGCCTCGGGTGCCCTGCTCGGCTCGGCGGGTGGCGAGCTGCTGGAGCCATTGGTCGTGCAGGTCGCTGAGCTGGTGGGCGAAGTCCGCGGCTTGCTCGGCGGCGGCGATGGTCGCGGCGACGAACACCTGCAGCCACCGGTCGACCGCTTCGCGGGCGTTCGCGCTGCCCGGATCGCCGTCGAACCGGAACGCGGTCAGGCCGTCGAGGTAGTCGCGGTCGCGGGTGAGCAGGACCAGACTGACCGGCAGGATCGCCGATGGGGTGAGGCCGCGGCGGGTGAGCACGGTGTGGATGAGCGCCCGGCCCACCCGGCCGTTGCCGTCGCGGTAGGGGTGGATGGTTTCGAACTGGGCGTGCACCAAGGCGGCCTGCACGATCGGCGAGTGGGTCCCGCCGCTGGCGTAGGCGACCAGGTCCTCCATCAAGGATGGGACGTACGACGCTGGCGGGGGGACGAACTGGGCCTCGAGGGGGTGGTAGTCGCTGCCGCCGATCCAGTTCTGGGTGGTCCGGAGGTCGTGCAGGTCCGGGTCCTCGAGCAGGGCGTGATGCAGGGCGTCGATCCCGGCGAGGTCCACGGTGGGCGCGCTGGCCAGGGTCGACGCGGCGTTGCGCAGGATGGTGATGTTGTTGGCGACCAGCCGGGCGTTCTCGGAGAAAGACTTACCGGTGAGTTCCTCGCTCTGAGCGAGTTCGGCGAGCGCGACCTGTTGCGGTGACACCGACAGCCCCTCGATCCTCGAGGAGGCGATGGCCTCGGACCGGAGCAGGAACCTTGCCAGTCCTTCGAGTCCGCCGACCTCGGGCCCGACCGCGAGGGCGCGCACCGCGGCCTCGGCACGCGCGAGGAGCTCCGACATCTCGACACTGACCACGATGGGCCAGGTGCACAGCGGGCCGGGCTCGTAGGCTTGATAGATGCCGCCGCGCTGGTCCCGCCGGTGAGGCGCCCCCAGGTCGGGTGCCCAGCGCCGGTCGTGCCACTTGCCCACCTTGCCGCCCAACCTTGCCCGCGGTGCACTGCGAGGTAAGGATAGCCCCTTATCCTTCGGTGGTCAGCGGGGCCGGGTCAGGTTGCTGATTAAGCTTCGGTTCGCGGCTCTGAACGGTAGCTGTTTCCCGCGCGGCGACAGGACGTCCAACCCCCTGGACCCTCGAGGCCGCCGAGTTCGATCACGCCGTCATCGGCCCGAAGGGTCCGATAAGTCGGCTTTATGTCGGGGTCGACCCGTCGCGCGGTGGTGGGCTGTCTCTGAGGCCGTCCTCTTCGGCTTCATCGAGTATGAATCGACTGCCGGTCGAGTGGGTGAGTTCCTCTAGTGGGGATGGGCCTTGGAGATGCCCGGGTCGACGGAAGCCGCCGTCCCCCGGTTGGTCGCTTGGATGTCGGTCTCGGCGATCTGGCGGCGCAGCTCGGGCAGGTGACTGCGGGCGTTACCGCGGCTGGTGGTCCGAGAGCGCATGCTCGCGGGTCCGGACGACGTCGTCCCGGTGGTCGGTGAGGGCGCGCAGCGCGGTGATCGTCTCGTCGACGGCGGCGCTGCGCAGCCCTACCGCGGTCAAGGCGGCGATACCGACCGAGATCGCATCATCGCTGTCGCTTTTGCGGCCATGCCCGGTGGAGAGCATCAGCACCCGCGCGGCGAGCCTCGCGGGCACATCCACCGCGTCGATGCCATCCGCGGACAACCGGGCAGCCAGCGGTGCGCCCAACCCGGTGGCGCCCTCGATCGCCCACACGACCTCCGGCGAGCGGGCCGCGAGCGCCGCAGCTCGCGATATCCCTGCGAGCCGACCGGCACCCGCACGGTGTCCAACGCGGTGACCCCCGGACCGACCGCTGCCGCGGTCCACGACGCCCTGTGAGGATCGACCGCGATCACCACTGAGTCTTGCTGCTGTGCCGGCTTCCTCGACCCCTGACCTCCTCGACGATGCCCGATGGTTGTTCGACGAGGAGGGCGGACCAACTTCGGGCAGTGCAGACCTCTCTCAAGCCACCCCCGTCGGCGGCGTCGATCGGGTTACAAGCGTTCTTGGAGCCAGCCCAACGGGACGGCAGGTAACGGGCGAGCGAACCCGATCGACGCCTCGAAGATCATGGCTGCAGACCTGATCTCCTGCCGGAGATCAAACAAGGTGGTAGCGGGGGGAGGAGCGCCGCCGGTAGACGGGGCTCCGGCTCGGTGTGCTGGGTCGCCCGGGTGGCGCGGCGCTCACGCGAAAGATGACAACTGGACCGAGATCGTTTGCCGACGACGCTCGATCGTGACACGTCCGGACTCTAGGTGAGCAGTCCGCTTCGGAACCCGACGGCGACGGCGGCGGCCCGGTTGGTCGCCCCGAGGGTGGCGAACATCCGGTGGGTCTGGGACTTGATCGTTTCTGGGGTCAGCGCCAGCCGCGCCGCGAGCTGCGCGCCGGTCTCGCCCCGGCTCATTCCAGCGAGGAGCTCAGCTTCCGGCTCCGTGAGTACGGGTTTTGCCTCCGGTCTGGCCTGCTCGGACGCCGGCGCCGCGCGGTGTGGACTCGACCCGGTCTCCGGGCCGGGCGTGTGGTCGGGCTCGGGCAGGGTGAGGTAGCCGCGGGCCCCGGCCACCAGCGCCTCGGGACACACCTCGTGGTCGATGCCGCTGCCGGCCATCAGCACCAGCGCGTCGGGGGCGTGCGCCAGCAGCGCCCGGAGTCCGGCCAGGGTGCGCCGGTGGTTGCTGCCCGCCCCCAGCACCACCACCTCGGGCTCGGCGGCCGCCCACGCCTCGACAAGCCGGTCGGGATCATCGAGCGCGTGCACCCCGGCGGGGCCACCGACGAGCTCGACGATCACCCCGGCGGCCAGGTCGGTGGTCAACCCCGCCCGCAACCCGGCCCGGTCCTCGCACACCAGATACCCCGCCACCACCACTCCTGCCTGCCCGGGGCTCGGGAGGCTAGGACCCACAGACTGTGCGACCTAGCCCGAGTCACCGGTCCGGCTGAACGCCTCAGCCCTGGCGGTGAAGGTTTCGTGCCGGTCGACCTCGCGACCCCGCTGCTGGCCCGCCACGTCCACAGGGTCGGCATCTGCCATTCCGATCAAGGCTCGGGGGAGCTCACCCGAAGCGCGGAGCTTGGCTACCTGACCTGTCCGGGTTCCCACCGGAGTCTCCTGGCTGATCTTCGGGTGTCTCGGTGTGGTGGTGGTCTGCCGGTGGGTGGGTGGGGGCGGTTCCTCCGAGTTCGGGGAGGTGCTTGTAGAGGGTGGAGCGGCTCACGGCGAAGTGGCGGGCGATCGAGGCGACGGAGTTGCCGGGGTCGGTGAGCATGGCGCGGGCGGCCTGGATCTGGTCGGGGGTCAGGGCGGGGGGCCGGCCGAGCCGCTCGCCGCGGGCGCGGGCGGCGGCCAGGCCCTCCTTGGTGCCCTCGATCAGCAGTTCCTGCTGGAAGCTGCCCAGCGCGGTGAACACCTCGAAGATCAGTTGTCCGCCGGGGGTGGTGGTGTCCAGGCCCTCGTGCAGGGCGCGGAAGCCGGCCCCGTGGTCGCGCAGGTCGTTGAGCAGTTTCACCAGCTGGGGCAGCGAGCGCCCGAGCCGGTCGAGGCTGACCACGACCAGGGTGTCGCCGGGGTGCAGCGAGGCCAGGCAGGCCTGCAGTTCCGGGCGGTGGCCCTCACCGCGCCGGGTGGCGGTGTCGAGATAAACCCGCCCGCAGCCGTGCTCGAGCAGCGCGGTCCGCTGTTCGGCGGCCGGGCCGGCTTCGGCGCGGGACACGGCCGCGGCCCGCCCGTAGCCGATCCTCGAGCCCGACCCCGCCGCCGGCTGCGCCGCGACCCGTCCATGATCCAGTTTCGCGCTCAACCGGTCCCCCCAGGCAAGCTCGTTGTACGAGAAACGTAATAAGTACAGGACAATGGCGTCCGGGTCGAGCCGCGACCCCGAATTAGAGGAGCCCGGCAACAACGGTCCGTGTTCTCGACACCCTTCCCGTCGTAGATGGTCCACCACGTATCCGAAAGATTGTGTGCCAGAGACTTCGTTGCGCGACCGGGAACGACCGGCGGGAGCAGCCGCGTCGACGTCCCGCGGCGGCCAACGCCGCGCCGGATTCGGCGACGTTCTGAATGCAGCCACGGCGTGAAAACGCATATGCGAACGCATAGTCGGGCGCTGTGCCATTCCGGTGCTCTGCATGTGGGGTCGTCTCGCGGCAGGCGCTGACGCCTCCGTCGCCGGGTGGCGGGAAACCGGAGTGCGGCGGGTCCGGGGAGGCGGTGACGAGCCGAATCCCTGGTGTGTTTCCGCTGCTGGAGGCCGGGGCTAGGGGCGCGGGCGCCCAGCACGGGGTGGGGCCCCGGAGGCATCCGGGTGGGCGGGTCCGTCCGCCCCTGAGCGCCCACCCGGATGCCGCGGCCCCTGCGGGAAGCGCCGCACGAGAGAAACAGCGCACCCTGGCCAACGCCGGGGCCGCTGGATGCGTGACGGGAATTCCCGGGACGTCACCCGAGAGTGTCGATCCTCGCGACTGAAGTCCCGATGTGGTTTCTCACTCCTTCGGGCGGCACCGACGGAAAAGCCGTAGCCAGATTTGCCGGGCGGGAGTTGTCGCTGCCGCGAACAACCAGTTCCCGGTGCTGTCATAAAAGGGTGTCGAGAAATTGTCGGCCACCCACGGCCGGTTCCCACACGCGCTGGGGGACCCCGGCCTGGACGGCGCCGCACCCGCGGGACCCCGCCCCGCCGAGCCGCTCGGCGCCGGGACCACCCCGCTCACACGAGGGAGTCGAAACTCGATGTTCAAGCAGGTCAGCCGCGTGGTCCTCGGCGCCGCGGCCGGGATGGCGGTGTTCACCCCGGTCGCGCACGCCGGCGAAGCCACCTCGAGCAGCAGCCAGGACCAGAGCCACGACCAGGGCCACCACGGCGACCGGCACCGCGACCGGGACTGCAACCCGCACCGCGATCAGCACCACGGGGACCGGCAGCACCGCGACCGGCACCATGGTCACCACCGCGACCGGCACCACCGCGACCGGCAGCCGGGCCCGTCGTCACCGATCGGGGACCTCGGCTCGATCATCGGTGCCCCGCCGAGCACCGTGGTCGCGCCGGTGAACGCCCCGGTCGCGAGCAACGACCCCGCCACCACCGCCAGCACCACCGGCGGCGACACCGGCGGCGGTGGCGACACCACCGGCGGCGGCGACAGCACCGGCGGCGGCGCCACCGGCGGGTCGGGGGCCAGCGCCGGGGACGGCGGCGCGGCCAGCGACACCGGCACCGCCACCACGGTGCCCGCCGCCGGGGACGGCTCCGGGACCACCGTGGTCGCCCCGGTCAACGCCCCGGTCGCGAGCAGCGACCCCGCCACCACCGCCAGCACCACCGGTGGCGACACCGGCAGCGGTGGCGACACCGGCGGCGGTGGCGACACCGCCGGGTCGGGGGCCAGCGCCGGGGACGGCGGCGCGGCCAGCGACACCGGCACCGCCACCACCGTCTGATCCGGCGGTCCTCTGGGCCTCGGCTACCGCGAAACCCACGCCCGGGAGGTCCTCCGACCCCCGAGGGACTGCTTGGGCACCGCCAACCCCGTCGTGTCACCGGTGGGGTCGGCGGGGAGATCGCGGAACGGGCCGGGGTGGGTCGGCTGCATTGGTCTACCCGCCGACCCACCTCGGCGCCGCACCCAAGCTTGGGCCGGGCCCGACGGGCTCGCCGGGGACGTCAGCAGTCGCGCCGCTCTGCCGCCCGCGTGGGCGGGCCGGGAAACAGATGTCGACTACGATCGGCTGCCTGCTCGACGCGTGCGTCCCGGCCAGGCTTGCCCCGCGGGCCGCGCCACTTTCAGCGGTTGGTGGGCTTCCGGATCCACCGCGTGCGGTGCGTCGTCCCGTTACCGTCTTGACCACGCCGCTGAACTCCGCGATCTCGCGGTCCAGGCCTTCACGCCCGTCCGTCGGCCTGGAAGGTGGTCTGGTTGGACGGGCGCAGTCGCAACGGTGCCCACATCGCCCGGCCCGCCACCGGCGACATTGGTTCCGCCCCCGACATCGCGGAGCATGACCGATGCGCCGGTTCGAGCCGATTCTCGACCTCGGCCCGAGCCACCGGATCGCCGAAACGATCGAGAACGGGGCGATCAACCGAGCACGCTCTCGCTGCGCGACCCGCACCAAGCCGGGCCGGTGCGGTTCGGCTGCTGCAGCGCCGCGAACCCATCGCTGGATGCTGGTGCCAGCGGATGCGAGGAATCTCGACGGGATTCTTGGCCGGTCGGCTGGCCGGGGCTGTGCCGGAAACTGCGCGTCGGGGAAACCGGCTATGGGGACTGTCGCTGCCCGGACGAGTGGCGGTCTTCCGGGAGCGACGGGCACATTCGGGTGATGTTGCGGAAACGCCCGCAGCGGAGGGCGGCCATTGGGGTTAACGTCTGGTGCGCCGCATTACTGCGACGTTCTCGAAGGGAAAGTGGCATCCGGGTGGGCCGGGTTGACACGGGTCGGCCCACCCGGATGTTCGAGGCCGCCGCACCGTTCCCGTCGGACGCCCGGCCGCTCTCAGCTTTCGGGCCCACCGATCGCGACCTTCGAACCGCGATCGCTTCCCCAGGGCGGCGGTTTTGGGGGCGTGATTCACAGGAAAGCCGCGGAGGACTGTTGAGACTTAGCGAACCAGTTTCCTGGGCACCACGGCATCGCGTGTCAACTCGGGCGAAGATCTATTCGAGAGATCTGACCCCGGGTCACCAACATCGCGGTGACGGTGGCGACTCTGTGCCGCTCGGGCGGCCCGGCGTCCTGGTCGGGAGTCCTCGATGAGCGCCGGTTATCCGCAGCATCTGGTCTGGCACCAGGAGCTGATCTGTCCCGGGCCGGCCTGCCGCGGTCGACGCCGCACCTTCCCTCCCGGTGTGCTGGTTGATCGCGGTCGGCAGGAGCGGCGAACCTGCCCGGACTGCGGATGCCAGGTGCGCGTTCCGGCGTTCTACCGGTGCCCCGGCGCTCCCCGCGGTATCCCCGCCCGGGATGCCACACGCTGACCGCCGACGTCGTCCTAACGGTTCGGCCGCTCCGTTGCGGTACGTGGGTCGGCAGGCCCGCCTCACCGGAAGCGACGCGACCGGCCCCTGCCGGATGCGACATGCCTCCGTCGCGCGTGACCCGCCCGATGCGGTGTCGAGACCATCAGCGCGCGGCTGGCGCGCCAGGGCCAGCGGCTCAATGCGCGGTCTGCGCGGGCCATTTCTGCGCGGTCTCAAGGTGCCTGTCACGCGATGGTAGGGTGGCCGCGAAGTCACCGTCCACGCCGGGACCTTTCCGCGTACCGTCGAGTTCGTGGCTTACCGGAAACAAGATCGGTCGGGGTTCGACGTACCCGGCACACGGACCGGTCGATACCCTCAACACGGGTGATGACTAATGTCGGCCCCGTTGCATTGTCTGGGCTGTGGGTACCGGTTCCGGTCCACCGATCTCGTCGCCAGCGTCCAGATACGTTTCGAGTACTACGATCCCAGCGACAACACCACCGCGGTCGAAAATGTCGACACTCTGACGTTGTCCTGCCTGAATGCGCGCCCTCGCACGCCGCGATCGCGGAGGCGCTACACGGTATCGGTCTCACCCTCGCCCGCGACTCGGCCGGCCGCGGCTAGTTCCCGGCGCCGATCTGCGTGCGATGTTGTCCGGGGACCGGCCCGGCGCGGATGCTCGCTCCCGCGGCTGGTGCTGGCGGCGGTGGTACGTCGGCCCGGGTCCTATTGATCCGCGGCATCGCGGTCGACGGGGATGGACGCGGCGGTTGATTCCGCCCGTCGGGCCCCCTGATGTGCGGGCCGGCCGACGGTTCGCAGATGGCGCAAGGCCAGCGCGGGTCGTCGGGCCGCAGGGCTGCACTGCCACCGGGGACCGAGCGCGGTGATGAGCTCCTGGCAGTCCGGGGCGACCCTCTGGCCGGTGTCGATGCCCCGGCCGCTGATTGTCATCAGTTCGGCGGCCGCGGCGAGCAGTTGGGCGGTGGCGGCCCGGGGTCCGCGGGTGAGGCAGACCTCGAGGACGTCGGCGGCCTCGTGTGCACAGCTGGTCTGCAGGGCCGGACCGGCCAAGCTGATGGATGGGGCGGCGAACTCGATGACCAGTTTTGTGAGTTCGTCGGTCAGTTCCACCCAGATTTCCGGTGACGGGGCGGCGGCGAGCACCGTCGACGGCACCGCGCCGGCGGGGGCGGCGGTGGGACGGGCCCGCAGTGTGAGGCGTGCGCCGAGGGCGGGGAAGGGATCACTGGTCACCGGGCGTTCCTTCTCGAGTGGCCGGGAGCGAATCGGGCAGGTGGGGCCCGGCCGATGGCGATGAGCGCGGGAGGCAGCACGAACCAGTGACTCGTTCCTGGATGATCTGCTCGCGTGTCCGGCCCTCCCGCTGACCGCGCACGCGGGAGAGGTCCCGGTGTCGGCGTTGAAAAGAGTAGGGCCGCCACCGGGAATGAACGGCCAGAGAACACGAACGAGATCTGCACTGACGGATGAATTGTGTCTTCCCGTCAGGCGAGACATCCCGAGGAGTTGTCAGCTCGCCGGGTCACCGGTTCTCTCCCATCCGCTGTGAAGCCTGGCCGTGCGGAGCCGACCGTGTGCCCGCTGGGTTTGGCGAGTGCCCGGCCGGGTCGGGTGCGCCGACCCGGCCCGGGCCCGGCCCTCCCGGGGCGGCTCAACCGGTGGTGCAGACAGTCAGGGTCAATGGGGCGGTGGCGGTGACCGACTGCTTGATCGGGATGATGGCTTGGGCGCCGTTGCTGGATCGCAGGTTCAGGGTCCCGGTCAGGGTGCCGGCCCCGCCCGAGGCTTGGGCGGCGATGCCGACCCCGGTAGCGCAGTTGGACTGGGTGATGTCGGGAGCCTGGCCCGGGGCGGCGGAGCTGCCGGCGGCGGCGAGGTTCATCGCTGCCGCCGCCAGCGGTGGGGTGAGCCGGCAGTTGCTGTTGACACACACTCGGGCCGTGGCGTTGGGCAGGGTGACGGGCCCGAGCGAGAGGGTGCTCGCCCGCGGCTGTGTGGTCGGGGCGCTGTCGGCCCACGCGGCGCCGGCGAGGATCAGTACCCCCGTCAGCGTGGCGGCCACGACGCCGACCAGGCGGTGGGTGGTGATGGGGTGGGACACGATGGCCTCCAAGGGGCTAGGTCGCGGCGGTGGGGTGGGCCGATAGGTCCGGAGCCGAGAGCGGCGCCGGGTACAGGGGCTGGTCGTCAGTCACGTGGTCGTCAGCCGTGTGGTCGTCAGCCGTGTGGTCGTCAGTCGTGTGGTCGTCAGTCGTGTGGTCGTCAGGCGGGTGGGCCTCGCGGGCGCCGGTTCCTCGGGTGGGAGCGGGTCAGCGATGGCGGGTCACCGGGCCGCCGCCGAGGCCGAGCGAAGGCTTGGGCGCCGGGCGGCTGTACTCCACCGCCGGGGCAGATCGGCCGGGGCGCCCGGTGGCCGTGACGGCGGTGTCACCGAGGCGCTGCAGCGGCCCCGGGACGATCGTGGAAGCACCGGCCGGGGGACCTGGTCGCGGCCGGGACGACGGGTCCGGGTGTGCCGGGGTCGGGGAGGTGGCCTGCCGGCCGGCGAGGTCTTTCGAGGTCCCGCCCGGTGGTCCCGTCGACGTGGCCGCCGCGCCGGCGGTGGGGCTGGGAGTGGTACTGGGAGTGGCGGTGGTGGTGGGGCTGGTCGTGGGGGTTGGGGTGATGACCAGCCGGTAGGCGGAGTAGCCGTTGCCGCCGTCGAAGATGGGCGCGGGGCTGACCGGGGTGGTGATCGAGGTGTAGGGCTGGCAGCGCAGCGCCGGTGGGGTGAACTGGGGCGCGTCGAGCAAGGCCAGGGTGGTGGCGTCGCGGGGCCGTTCGATGATGCATTCGGCTTCCCGGCGGGTGACGACCCACGGTGTCGGGGTCTGGCTGGCCGGCCAGACCTCAAAGGTGCCCTGGCCTGCCGGGCGGACCGCCACCGAGGTCAGATACGGCGCGGCCGACGCAGCGCCGGGCTGGCAGCTCCCGGTCGAGGTGGTGCTCACGGCGGGGCAGTCCACGACGCGCACGGTGTCGCCCGGGGACACCGTGGGGCCCTCGGTGGACGCGCCGGTGCCCTGGGTGAGCTGTTCGAAGAGCTGGTAGACCGGGGTGGTGCCGTGGCAGCGGACTTGGACCCCGGCCTGGACCAGGGACTGTTCGAGCAACCCCCCGAAGCCGGCCCAGATCGAGAGGGCCTGGTTGTCGGCGGTGCAGGTGACCGGGGGAACCGTGAACTCCAGCACGACCGCGTCCATGGGCGGCGCGCCGCGCAGCGCGTAGCCCGACCAGTTGTAGGACGGCACGCTGCGTGCGGCGGCGGGAGCCGGTCCGGCCACCGCCATCATCAGGCCCACGACCAACACCGCCAGGCCGGCGAGGTAGGCCACCGGTATCCGAGAGCGCGCCATCACCGTGTCGGCCTCCCACCGCGCCGGGCCGGGTCGCCGCCGGCTGCGGCCGGACCAGGCGCCGGGGTCGAGGCGATCGGTGCGCCGCCGCTCTGGGTGCTGCCCGACCGGGGAGACGGTCGGCTGTTCGTGGTGGCTGGAGCGGCGACCGGGAGGTTCCCGGGTCGGTGGCGTCCCCCGCGGGTGGAGCTCGCCGGAGTCGCCGTGACCGTCCACCTGGCAGGGGACCGGCCCGGATCCGTCTCGAGCGCGTGTCGTCCGGCCCCGGCCACCGCGGCCCGGCCGGAGCCGGGCACCGCCGCAGACGGCGCGGAGCCGCGCGACGGCGCCGCGGGCGTCCGGGTGGCGCCGCGGCCACAGCCGCACGGGGGCGGCGGCGGCGGGGCGCAGGCGCACCCGGTCGAGGCCGGGTAGCCCACACCCGGATAGGACGGAACACCGGGGGCGCCGGGATAGCCATAGCCCGGTCCCGGCCCGCTCGGATAGGACGGAAACCCGTATCCGGCGGGCACGGCGCCGTATCCCGCCGTGCCGTATCCCGCCGCGCCGTATCCGGCCGGCCCGACGACCGGATAAGAGGCCGCCGGGGCAGCGGGATACGCCGGGCCCGCGGGATACGCCGGGACCGGCGCGCACCCCGACCCCGGGGCACCACCGCCGACCGGGCCGGCAGGCGCGGCGACCGAGGGCGAGGACGCGCACCCCGAGGAGCTCGCCGAGCTCGAGCTCCCGGCCACCCCGCCGGTCGGGGCGGCTCCCGCACCGGTTGGGCCCGCCCCCGGAACACCGGTAGCCCCGGCCGTGGTGTCCGAGGAGGACGTCGACGTGTCGTCCAGGACGCCATACAGCGAGCTGAACCCGTTCAGCAGACCCCCCGAGCCCGCGCTCGCCCCCGCCGCCGGGGACGTTGCCGCCGGCGATGTCGCCGCCGGTGGCGTTGCTGCCGGTGGCGTTGCTGCCGGTGACGAGGCCGGGGGAGATGTCACGGCCGTCGACGGCGAGGTGCCACCGGCGCCCGAGGTCCCGCCGACGGTCGTGGCGCCGGGAGCCGTGGGCGTGGCCGGAGCCCCCGATCCCGGGGCGGTGGGCGTGGAGGTGACACCCGAGGAACCGGCGGAGGCCCCCGCCGTCGAGGTGGAGCTGGTGCTGCCGGGTGCCGGGGTGCTCGGCGTGGCGGCCGAGGTCGAGTCGTCGTCGAGGAACCCGGCCAGATCGCTGAAGCCGTTGAGCAAATTCGAGGAGGTGTCGCTGCTGGTATCGGCCGGGCCGTTCCCAGCGTCCAGCCCATCGGCCGGGACCCCGGCGGGAGTCGTGCCGGTGCTCACCGCACCCGACCCGGTGGCGTCCACCGGCGTCGTGCCGGAGGACGTGACGTCGCTGGACGCCGCGCCGGTGGTGGTGTTGTCGCCAGGACCCGTGCCCGCGGGAGTGGTGCCCGCGGGAGTGGTGTCGGCGGGGGTGGTGCCCGCGGGAGTGGTGCCCGCGGGGGTGGTGTCGGCGGGGGTGGTGCCCGCGGGAGTGGTGCCCGCGGGAGTGGTGTCGGCGGGGGTGGTGCCCGCGGGGGTGGTGCCGGTGGTGTTGCTGCCGGAACCCGTGCCCGCGGGGGAGGTGCCGGTGGAGGTGGTGTCGGATGGCGTGCCGGACCCAGCCGTTGGTGGGAGCACCGCGGGGCTTCCCCCGATGCCCGACGAGGAAGGCGTCGTCGGCTGAGCAGCACCCGGCGACGAGGCCGCCGGCGACGAGGGCGCTGTCGAGGTCGGGGGCGGTGTCGACGAGGGCGGTGTCGAGGCCGGCGGTCGTGACGGGACCGTTGTCGGGGGCCTTGCCGGGGGCCGGGGCCTGGGTGGGCGGTAGGGAGGATGCGGATGTGGACGGGGATGCGCGGGTGGGGGTGGGCCCGGGGACGGCGGGCCGGGTGCGTCACCGGCGTTCGCGTAGGGGGCCGCGACCATCATCCCGCCGAGCATGAGCGAGGCCGCCGTGATCGCGGCCCGTGATTTACGCATAGTGGAACCGTCCTCGGAAAAGGGAGAAGGCATGTCGCCCGGCGGCTGCGGGCGACATAAGCAACCCTTCGGTGGGGATGCTTTGCTGCTAGGCGGGCGGACTTTTCTCTGTCAGCCCCGCGGGGAGGCGGGCGGCGGACCGCATCGCCACGGCGGACCAAAGCCAGGCCGCGGGGAGGGGCCAACAACGCGGCGAGCCCCGGGCGGGCGTCCGGGCCTCGGGCCTTGGCCCGTTCGCTCGCGGCTACATCGGGTTGTTCCACGGTTCGCGGACGCTGACCCCGTGCAGCGGACTGTGGTAGCCGAACGGATCCGCCGGCGCGCTACTGGGATGGGCATCAGCCGGGGCCGCCCGGTGGGCGGCCGAGAACGGCGTGACGGCGGGGTCCGGGCCGGCGCTGGGCGTCGCGGTGGCCGCCGGGGCATCGGTCGGCACGGTCGTCGGTGCCGGGGTCTCGGTCCCGGTGTCTCCCGAGCCGCCGGCCGGGCTGGGCTCGTCCGGGATCGGACCGGTCGAGTCACTGCCGGGATCGGGGGCGGGGTCGGTCGATGACGGCACCGGTTCGTCGGTGGGCCCGGCCGGGTCGGCCGTCGACGCCGCCGACGAGCCCGCCCCCGATACGTCATCGCCGGGTCGCGGTCCCAGCTGGTGGCACTCCGGTGGGGCCTGGCGGGCACCGAGCAGGATCACCGTCGACGGGTGCAGCACGCACACCGGCCGCGGATACCGGGAAAGCGCGTCCGCGTCAGGACGCGAGGTGATCGCGTGATCGTCGGACGGATGGCTCGTGTTCGGCTCAGCATTCGCGATGGCCTCGGTGGTCGGCAGCATGGTGACGCTTCCGACCATTGCGGCCAGCGCCGCGAGCACTTGACGTGTCGTACGCACAATTCGCCCTTCGAACGTCCGCTCGGCGCCTCATGGCGACCGCTTGGCGAGGAAGTGAAGAGGCTCCGTATCTGCTCGGCGATTGCCTCGTTTCCGACATTTCGGATGGTCACACTATTCCCGACACGCACGGGCCCGTCCTTGAGCAGGGAAGACGGCTCCGGCGCTTCACGGACGGGTGACGACCCGGCGATTCACTCGGAACGCCGATTCTCCGACAGTGCAGTTCCTGGCGGGGAGCAGGCCGAGGCCGGAGGTCGGCTCGGCGTGCCGGGCCCGCCGGGGCGGGTGGTCTCACCCGATGCGGTGGTGCCGGCCGTGCAGAGCTAGCGCCCCGCGGCGTCCTGGGACAAGCGTGACCGGTCATCGTCGGCCGGTGCGAGCCGGCCGGTGGATCGGAGAACTTGATGTCGCTCAGGCCTGCTCACGCTCGGCGGATGGCCGTTGTCCTGGCGGTGCTCGTCGTGGTCTTACTCGCCGGGGGTGGTGCCCTGGCGCCCGCTCCTGCCATGGCCGCCGGCGCGACGCCGTGCACCACCGCAGTGCGGGTGTGTGTGCAACTCGGCGCCGCGCGGGCGTGGTTGATCGATGCCCACGGCACCGTGGTGCGCGGCCCGGTGCCGATCACCGCTGGGGCCCCGGGAATGGCCACACCGAGGGGCCGATTCACCGTGCAACGCAAGGACGCTCACCACATGAGCCCCTACGGCGCGATGCCGTGGTCGGTGTTCTTCGACAATCGCGGCGACGCCCTACACGGCGGTAACCTGCATCGACAGTCCCGCGGCTGCATTCATCTCGCCCCCGCCGACGCCGAAGCGTTCTACAACGCCCTCTCGGTCGGGGACCGGGTCGAGATTCTGCCATGATATCGCCTGTGCACACACGACCGCCGCGCACCGGTGATCATCGAATTCCTCCGTCGGCCGTGTTGAAGCCGGGCCCGGCGGGATCGCGACCCCCGCTCCGCGGGGAGCCGGGAAGCAGAAGGGTCACCGCGATCAGCCCCGCCCCCCTGATCTGGTGAGTCGACGTCACCCCGGTCGCCCGAAGGAGTCTCAGCCACGACTGGGGACCATCACCGATTCAGCGAGGCGAGAACACGCGATGCGCACCGCTCTGCGGCCACGAGTTCCGAGTACACGGATAGCGATCCTCGTGGGCGGCTGCCTGGCCGTGGTCCTGGTTGTCTGGGTGACCGGCGTCGGCAACAACGCCGCAGGACCCGCCGACGGGCAGGTCCTCGGTCTCGCCCCCCTCGGTCCGCCGACGCTCTACCCGGGATCTAAGACCACGTACTCGGTCACGGTCCGCAACCCGAATCCTTACCCGGTCAGTGTGCAACGCATCTCGGCGAGCTCCTCGGGCGCAACGGCCAACGGTTGCGCCGCCGGAACGGTCACGAGTGCCCAGATCGACAACCCGGCCGGTGGCATCGGCCCGTATCAGACCGCGACTTTTCCGGTGCCCGTCGCGATGTCCACCGATGCCGACAACGCCTGCCAAGGTCAATCATTCACGCTCCCCTTCCGAGTGACACTCCGACCGACACCATGATTCGTGGGAGCGATCCCGGCATGAAAGCCGGGTGAGGCGGTCGTCGTCGTCGCCGCCGAACCCCAGGGTGGCGACCAGCTCGGGGCGGGCCGGGGCGCCTGATGTGCTCGGGGTCCGGCGGGTCCACCAGGTTCGTCGAGCTGTTCGTCGAGATCGATCAGGACCCTTCCCGACGCCAGCTCGCGCCCGGTCGATCTCGGGTCGCGACCGCCCGTTCAACGGACACTCCCCCGCAGCTTGATCGGCCCGGGGAACCCGACATCAGATGCTCCTGGAGTTGTCCTATTGGCCTGCGGCGGTGTCGTACACGGCTGCAGCGCCAAGCGGATCGACGCTATGCCCTTGTGTAGGCGGTGATGGTGCGAGGTCGCCCGCGTGGCGAAATACGCTGGCCAGCGGCTCGGCGCGGTGCCCCGGGATGCGGCGGGCAGGGCCCGCCGGAACGGGGGGCGAGAACCGCGCGGTACGGGCGAGGATCGCCGTCACAGCCCGCAGCGCTTGATCTTTCGAGGTAGCGTCCACGACTCGGCCTCGAGCATGATTCCGACCTCCGACGTGGATGACCTCGCGCTTTCACACTTCCCGGTCGTAGCCAGCCACTACGGGCCAGCATCGGCGCTCACGCGGGCCACCAGCGTGGTGGAGTGCAACGCGGTTGCTGGGAGCTCGGCGTAGACCTGCCAGACGGTCTGCGAGGTGATCCATGCCGTCGCGGGTTCCTCGGCGGCCGCGGTCAGCAGCGGGTGGGGGCGGTGGTGGGGCAACCCGTCGCGGATGGTCACCGAGAGCCACCCCCGGCCCGGGACGTCGACCAGCGCATCGAGCAAGGCATCGAGGGCGGCGTCGCGGCGCCGGTCGGGGGCCGGCTCAAGATCTCGGCAGTACAGCATCGCCAGTTGCCTCAGCGTGCCCCGATCCAGCGGGAACGGGATCTGGTAGCGATCCCAGTCGACGGCAGCGCGCAACAGCGCCAGCGCCGGAACGCGGCGGTGCTCCGGGGTGAGCTGATCGCGGGCGCGGGCCAACTGTTCGACGACCCGATGACGAGGCGCGGGGCCGCCCGGGGTCTCGTCGGTGTCGAAGACGACCCGGTGTTCCTCAAGCGCCTCCTGGGTGTGCTCGGGCAGGGCGCCCGAGTCGATGACCGCTTGCCGGGTGGTCACCAGCAGGCGCAGCCCGTCGGGCACGGACCGGAGAAAATCGCGATCAATCTGGGCCAGCAGCGCCAGGTGTGCGTCATCAAGCCAAATGACCACTCCGTGGGGGCGTCCCACCCAGCGCCCGGCCCGGGCGACCAATTCCGTTAGCGACCCCCGGACGGTTTCCGGGAACTTCACGCTCCGGTGATCGGGAATCCGGCGTCGTGCGGCGTGTACGAGCGCCCGGCTCGTCCCGGCCAGGCGCGGCCCGTGCGCGAGGACCAGCGGGCCGCCGTCCTCGATGAGCTGCTTGAGGACCGGATCGGCTGGGCGGGACACGTATCCGGGCGTGCCGTCGTCGCCTTCATGGACCCCGAGGGCGACGACATCCGACTCCGCAACCCGCGGTGGGCGCCGTCGCCAGCCCCGTCGCAGCACAGGTCGGCCCCGCTGCTCGCGCATGCTCCCCCCGAGATCTCGCCGCCGAATCGACGCCCACACTCTACGTAAGAGTGCGATGACGTTCCGTCACCACTTCCGGTGGCTCCTGCGCCACAGAGCCGTCGATCGACCTCGGGCCCCGTCCGGGCGGCGCGATCGTGAGGACCGCTCGCCTCAGCCCTGCTGGAGTGCATCTCTCCGACGTGGTCGGGACCGAGCACGGCCCCGAGCTGCGGACATGGTGCCGGTCGCGCTCGTCGGGAGTTGTCGTCCTTGTGTGGCCTCGTCCTAGTACTCGAGGCTCGAGCGCGCCCGCACTGTGATCAGCCGGGCCCATCGCGCGTCATTCGAAACCCGGCGAGCGGTCCACCGCGATCCTGCTCAGCAGGCTCTCTGACCCGTCGACGTGAGTGCCCGCTCTCCTTTACGAGGAGTCGCCGGTCGAGCGCAGCCGATAGGACCCGCTTATGACAACTCCGATCGGGATTGAGGGTCGCGGCCGGTCACGTCTTGGGCGGGCGCTGCCATCCGGCGGACTCGGTGATGGAGTTGGCGGTCGCTGGGGGTGGCAGGGCTGCGAGCTGTTGGAGCGTGGCCAGGTCGTTGCGGGTGCCCCAGTGTTCGACGATGCGTCCGTCGCGCACGCGGGGGAGGTGGATCTGGTCGACCGCGAACGAGCGTCCGCTGGCGGTGAGGGCCCCGACGGCGGGGTGCTGGAAGATCCCGGTGTGGGTGCCGGTCAGCGTGACCCGGTGGACCACGGTGTCGCCGCGGACGATCTCGTCGTCGATCTCGTATTGCAGGTCGGGAACGCCGAGCGCCACGCGGTCACGATCGCGCGGATGAGCGCGTGGGCGTCGGGTCCACGGCGCCCGAAGTTGGAGAACTCGTCGCCGAAGAAGTCCTCGACGGCCTCGAGCCGTCCGTGGTTCCACAGCACCTCGAGGCGTCCTCGGACCAGTGCGGCGGTGTCGTTCTCGCGGTGGGTGTCGGTCTCGAAGGTCTCCATCGTCATCCCGCTCCGAGGGTGTCGATCATGTGGTGTCTGATGAATCGGCCGTGGGCTGGTCGGGGTCAGGCCGGGCGCGGTGACCGGGTGTACTGGGGGTGGGAGCGCGGGTGACCGCTGGTCAAGTGGCCGAGGACGATCGATCTTGCGGGATCGGAGCCCGGGCGGAGGACCGACGACGTGACGCCGTACTCAGTGACAGTGACCACTGCTCGCTCGGCCTCGTCCTGGTCGGCCGTGCCCGCGGACGGGAGGTCGTGGGTCTCGGTGGGCTCCCCGACCTGGCGAAAGAAGCCCTCCAAGCCGGCGGGGGTGGTCTGGCACAGGAACCGCGCGGTCGGCGAGGACACGGTGTAGCCGTGGGCGACTCCGCGCGGCGCCCAGGCCAGCGCGCCGGGGCCGTAGCGCCGGGGTGGGTCGTCGCCGGCCCGCCATTCGATCTCGCCGTCGATGACGAGATAGCCCTCGTCCTCGTTCGCGTGGACCATCATCGGTGAGCCGTGACCGCGGGCGGCGGTGCTGGCGGTCCTGCTCGGTGTCTTGCTCGGTCACGGCTTGTTCTCCGGCTACATCCCCTACCCGTGATCACTTCGATGCCGATCGACGGCGCCGGGTCGGTCGGCCCGGCTCGGCCGCGCGGCCAGCATCGCCGTCGGGGTCGGCGGTGCTGGCCGCGAATCTCGAGAGGTTAGGCCTTGACCAGGCCGTGCGGGTCGATGACGAACTTCTCGGCGACCGCCGGAGTCGAACTGTGCGTAGCCCTGCGGTGCCTCGTCGATCGGCGGTTCCACCGGCGCCGACGCGCGCCACAACGTGGTGGGGGAGAACGCCCGGAGCGGGATCGTCACCGACAGCGCGGTCGCGCCCGGGCCCGGTGACTCCGCTCGGCGGGCCGAACGTCCGGCGCCGGAGGAATTGTCGCTGTCCGGCGGATGGCGCACACGCGACGTGATCGGGGGAATGGCGAAACGCGGCACGCGGGCGAGATCCGGCGCGTGAAGCACACCGCAACGGCGGCTGCTCGGACGAGCTCCCGACGTCCATGATCGGAGACGGTTGTGGCGCCGGAGGGTCGGGGGTGGCATGTCCGTCCGGTTCGCTGAGCCCGGATGGTCCGCGACGGCGGGCCGCCAGCTGCGGTACGCGGTGCCGGGGACCGCTCACCACGTCCTCGTGACCGCACCGGCGGCGGGGCCGGAGCTGTGGCGGTCGTATCTCGAGGGAGCGGAGCGGGTGTACCGCTCCTACGGCGTCGAGGCGGCCCTGGACGTGACCGAGGCGGATACCTCGCTGGTGTTCGTCGCCGTGACCCGCGAGGGCGAACCCGTCGGCGGGATGCGGGCCCAGGGCCCCTACGCCACGGCCGACCAGGCGCAGGCCCTCCACGTCTGGGACGGTGAGCCCCGGGTGCGTGCGCTCATCGAGGAGCGGCTGCCCTTCGGCGTCGTCGAGTCGAAGGGGCTCTGGGTCGCGCCGGACGTGCCCGACCGGCGCGCGCTCGTCGCCTGCTTTGGGCGGGCCCCGGTACAGGCCTCGACCATCCTTGGTGCCCGCTACGCCCTGGGCACCACGGCGGAGCACACGGAGCGGCTCTGGACCTCGACCGGGGCGGTCCTGGCCCGTGACGTCCCGCCGATCGGCTATCCCGACGGCCGCTACCGCACCCATCTGATGTTCTGGGACCGCTGGGGCTGGCCGGCCGGGGTCTCCGCGCAGGAGAAGCACGCCATCGACGTCGAGACGGCACAGCTGCTCGACGCGCGGGTGCCGTCGCCACGCCCCGCGCCGGGACCGAGATGAGCACCGAGGCATACCGGGCCGTCCTGCTCGACGAGGCCGGTCTGGCCTCGCTGCGCGCCGGGACGGACGTCGTCGTCCTCGACCAGCGCGCCGCCCAGCGTGCCGACCTCGCGGAGCTGCGGGAGGAGGTTCCCGACCGGGAGCCGGACGTCTGGGCGTTCTACCCGTGGCGGCGGACCGTCGTCGGGCTCATCGGCCCCGAGGCGTTCACCCGGCTGCGGCTCGACCGCAACCGCAACAAGATCACTGCTGCGGAGCAGGCGCGGCTGCGGCGGTTGCAGGTCGGCGTCGCGGGACTGAGCGTGGGGCATGCCGTCGCCCACACCCTCGCGCTCGAGGGGCTGTGCGGGCAGCTGCGGCTGGCCGACTTCGACGGGATCGACGTCTCGAACCTCAACCGCATCCCGGCTACGGTCCTCGACCTCGGCGTCAACAAGGCGGTCGTCGCGGCCCGCCGGGTCGCCGAGCTCGATCCCCACCTCGACGTGCGGGTGGTCCCGCAGGGCGTCACGGACGAGGTGCTCGACGAGTTCCTCGACGGGCTCGACGTCCTCGTCGAGGAGGCGGACTCGCTCGACGTCAAGGTGGCGTTGCGGGAGGGCGCGCGGCGGCGCGGGATCCCCGTGCTCATGGTCACCAGCGACCGCGGTCTGCTCGACGTCGAACGGTTCGACTCCGAGCCTGACCGCCCGCTGTTCCACGGACTCGTCGGCGAGCTCGACTCCGAGCGCCTGTGTGGGCTCGCCACCGCGGACAAGGTCACCCACGTCATGCGGATCCTCGGTGCCGCGGACCTCTCCCCGCGGATCGCGGCCTCGATGGTCGAGGTCGGCCGCACCCTGTCGACGTGGCCCCAGCTCTGCGGGGAGGTCGCGCTCGGCGCGGCGACCGTCGCGGCGGCGGTGCGGCGCCTCGGGCTCGGGCGACCCTTGGGGTCCGGGCGGGTGCGGATCGACCTCGACGAGGCCCTCGACGATCTGGGCGACGCGGTCTGCGGCCCGGGCACCGCGCCGGATCGGCCGGCGGCCCCGGTTCCGCCGGCGCCGGTGCCGGCGCCCGCGCACTCGGCGACGCCGGCCGTCCTCGAAGCCGTGCGCCGCGCGCCCTCCGGGGGAAACGTCCAGCCGTGGCACGTCGAATCGGACGCCGACGAGGTGCGCCTGCTGCTCGATCGCGAGCGCACGACGACGATGGACGTCGACCATCGCGGCAGCTACGTCGCGCTGGGGGCCGCGCTGTTCAACGCCCGCACCGCCGCCGCGGCCGCGGGGGCGCTCGGTCCGGTCGCGGTCTTCCCCGACCCCGGCCGTCCCGACCTGGTGGCGACTCTGCGCTTCGGCACCGGCCACGACGAGCGGCTGGCCGCCCGCCATCCGGGGGTCCTGACCCGCGCCACCGACCGCGCCCGCGGACGCTCCCGCCCGCTCGAGGCCGCGGCGGAGGAGGCGCTGCAGCAGGTGGCCGCGGAGGAGGGCGCCTCGCTGCACCTGGTCGCGCCCGGCCACCGGCTGCGCGCCGCCGCCGAGGTGATCGGGGCGGCCGACCGGATCCGCTTCCTCACCCCGCGGCTGCACCGGGAGATGTTCGACGAGCTGGTGTGGCCCGACGCCGGGCCGGCACCCGTCGGGATCGACGTCACCGCCCTCGGCCTGGACGCCGCGGACCAGGCCAAGCTGGCCATCGCGCGCCGACCCGAGGTGATGGCTCTGCTGGCCGAATGGGACCGCGGCACGGCCCTGGCCGAGGACACCCACGACCGGGTGGTCTCGAGCTCGGCGCTGGCCGTCATGTCGGTCCCGGGCACGTGCCCGGCGGACTTCGTGCGCGGCGGCGCGGCGGTCGAGGCGACTTGGGTCGAGGCGCAGGCCCGGGGGCTCGCCGTGCACCCGGTCTCGCCGGCCTTCTTGTTCGCCGTCGTGCCCGACGACCTGCGAGAGCTCTCGGACCGGTACGCCGCCGAGCTCGGCGAGCTGCAGGCCCGCTTCCGAGCGACCGTCGGCCTGGACGAGGGCGAGACGATCGCGCTCGTGCTGCGACTGAGCCACACCGACGCCGTCCCCGTCCGCAGCCGCCGTCGTTCGATCGGGGAGATTCTCAGAACTGCCTGATCGGCCGTGTGTCGGCTACCCTGCGTCAGGTGATGCATCCGCAGGGTGATGGGCCGTCCAACCTCGACGAGCTCGTCACGGCCGTCGCCACGACGCTCATGGGTGTCGACTCGGCGGGACTGAGGCCGGCCGCGGAGATCGTGCTGCGCTCGCTCGTCGAGTACTTCGGGGTCGACCTGAGCTTCCTGCGCTTCCACGACGACGCGCAGCGAGCGACGGTGCTCGTCGCGGAGTGGCCGCCCCGGCAGGACGTCCCCGACCCGGACCCGCTCGGGGTCATCCCGTTCGAGACCGCCGATCCGACGTTCGCGGCGAGCGAGCACCTCGCCGACATCATGGTGATCCGGCCGTCGGAGTCCCCGGACTACCAGGAGCGGATCCGCAGCGGCTCGGGTGTCGAGAGCACCTCGCTCGCCGTCGTCCCGCTGCGCGCCGGGGGGAGCACCACCGGGGCGCTGGGGTTCATCAAGTTCGGGGACCGGGGGTGGGGCGAGGACGAGCTCCGGGCGCTGCGGACGATCGCGCTGCTGTTCGCCCAGATGCAGGGGCGCATGCTCGCCGAGGACCAGCTGCGCTACATCGCCCACCACGACGAGCTGACCGGCCTGCCCAACCGCCGCGCGCTGATGACGCACCTGCGGGAGCTGCTCGACGCGGGGGAGCGCGGGCCGCGGGCGCTGCTGTTCATCGACCTCGACCGGCTCAAGGCGATGAACGACTTCCTCGGCCATGAGGCCGGCGACCGGTTCATCGCCGCGGTCGCCGAGCGCCTGCGCGCGGCGGTCGACGCCGCGGACGTCGTCGCCCGCCTCGGCGGGGACGAGTTCGTGGTCTCAGTTGCCGGGCGGGCCGACGAGACGCGGGCCCGCGTGATCGCGGGCCGGGTGCAGCACGCCATGGTCGCCCCGATCCAGCTCGGTGGTCAGGCGCTGGGCCGGACCGTCAGCGTCGGGATCGCGGTCGCCGAGCCGTCGGAGGTGAGCCTCACCGAGTGGCTCCGCAGCGCCGACCAGGCGGTGCTCGTCGCCAAGAGCCGCGGCGGCAACAACGTCGTCCTGTTCACCGCGGAGATGGAGGCGCGCGAGCAGATGCGCGTCGCCGTCGAGATGAACCTGCTCTCGGCGATCCGCGAGCACTCCCTCGCCGTGGCCTTCCAGCCCGTGGTGGAGCTCCGGTCGGGACGCACGATCGGGGTCGAGGCCCTCGTGCGGTGGCGTCACCCGACGCTGGGGGAGGTCACCCCTGAGCTGTTCGTCGGCGTCGCCGAGGCCACCAACCTCGCGGGCGAACTGGGCACCTGGGTGCTCGAGGAGGCGTGCCGTCAGTTCGCGGGCTGGCGCGACGCCCTCGGCCCCGACACCGCGCCCGACTTCGCGCTGTCGGTGAACGTCTCACCCGTCCAGCTCATCGCCGTCGACTTCGTCGACACCGTCGAGCGGGTCCTGCGGAGCAACGCAATGTCGGGCCGCGAGCTGATCCTCGAGGTCACCGAGCACACCGTGGTCAGTGACGACGCCGCGGCCCTGCAGACCCTGCGCGGCCTCCGCGAGCTGGGGGTCTCGGTCGCGATCGACGACTTCGGCACGGGCTACAGCTCGCTCGCCCAGCTCAAGGCCTTCCCGGTCAGCATCCTCAAGATCGATCGTGGCTTCGTGCGCGAGCTCGGGGAGGACGCGGGCGATCTGGCGATCGTCCGGTCGATCATCGCCCTCGCCGACGCCTACGGTCTGGAACTGATTGCCGAGGGTGTGGAGAGCGAGACGGCCCGGGCGGTCCTGCTCGAGATGGGCTGCCGGGTCGCCCAGGGGTTCCTCTTCTCCCCACCTGTCTCCGGGGACCGGATCCTCGAGCTGCTGGCGCGGGCACCGGAACGGGGCCCGGTCTCGTCGCTGCGCTCACCGCGCGCCCAGGCCGGGTAGGCCGTCGGGCTGCGATCTTCGATGCCCAGATGGAGTGAATGGCCACGACGCGCCGTCAGACTCCCGCCAGGGGGCCGTCCCCCCACCGGAAGCAGTGCCGCCGACCGGATGCTCGTCATCGACCCTCGGCGGATCGGCGATCGGGGGGCGAACAGGTGGTCGAGAACGTCGACTGGGCGGTGTGGTCGGGGAACGCGGAGGACACGGCCGCGCGGCCCGATGCCCCGGCACCGCCCCGGGAACCGAGCCCGAGCGGTCGGTGGTCCCGGCGGGGACTGCAGGCCTGGATGCTCGTCCTTCCGGTCGACGCGCTCATGATCATGCTCTCGGCGCTGTGGATGCCCCGGTTCGCGACCACGCTCGCGGTGACGGCCGTGCTCACGGTGCTGGGCTTCTCGACCGGCGGGCGCTACCGCGCCAAGCTGCACCTGAGCGTGCTGGACGAACTCCCCACCATCATCGCTCGCCTGCTCATGGTCATCGCCGTCGTCGTCACGCTGCGCGCGGTCTGGTTCGTCGCCGTCGACCCCCTGGCGAACACCGCCGGGGACGACGCCGGAGCGGTGGTCCTGTTCCTCGCCGCGCACGTGTTGCTGGGCGTCGTCGTGGGGCGCTTCGTCTCGACCGCGATCATCCTGGCGGCGCGGCGCCGCATGCTGATCGCCCACCGGACCATCCTGGTCGGCGGCGGGGTGACGGCGGCCGAGCTCGCGACCCTCCTGCGGCGCCACCGCCGCTACGGCCTCGACGTCATCGGGTTCGTCGACGATGGCGAGCGCTGCGAGGCGTCGTTCGTCGTCCCCCACCTCGGGCCGGTCTCCATGCTGGGAGAGGCCGTCGCGGCGCACGGGGTCGACGTCCTGCTCGTCACCGGCGGGAACCGCAGCGACCTCGAGCTCCTGCGCCTCCTGCGCCAGCCCGACTGCGTCGCGTGCGACCTGCTGGTCGTGCCCCGGCTCTACTCGCTGCACACCCAGACGGGCACGGCCGACCACATCGGCTCCATCCCGATCCTGCGGATCCGCACCCCTGCCCTCAACGGCGTGACCCACGTGATCAAGCGCATCCTCGGCGGGCTGCTCGCGGCTACGGCATTGGTCGCGCTGTCGCCGCTGCTGCTGCTCTGCGCCCTGGCCGTCCGCATCGAGGGCGGACCGGGCGTGATCTTCCGCCAGGAGCGGGTGGGACGCGACGGGCAGCACTTCGCCTGCCTCAAGTTCCGCTCGATGACCCCGCGATCCACCGAGGAGTCCGCCACGCAGTGGAACGTCGCCCAGGACGACCGGATCGGTCCCGTCGGCCGGATCCTGCGCCGCACGTCGCTCGACGAGCTGCCCCAGCTCTGGAACGTAGTGCGCGGGGACATGGCGCTCGTCGGCCCCCGGCCCGAGCGGCCACACTTCGTCGAGCAGTTCTCCGGTCGCTACGTCGACTACCCGACGCGGCACCGCGTCTCCGTGGGCATGACCGGGCTCGCGCAGGTCAGTGGCCTGCGGGGCGACACCCCGATCGCCGACCGGGCCCGGTTCGACAACTACTACATCGAGAACTGGTCGCTGTGGCTCGACGTCAAGGTGCTGCTCCGGACCGTCGCGGAGGTGCTGGGTGCCCGTGGACGGTGAGCAGCCGACGCCCGACGGGACGGCGACGACGGTGCTGGACCACGTCCGGGTCCTGCGGGCCCGGGCGCGGTGGGTCGTCCTCGGTGTCGTCCTCGGGCTGCTGGGCGGGGTGCTGGTCGCCGTCCTGGTGCCTCCCACCTACACCGCGCAGATCTCGATGTATGTGGCCGCGCAGGACGACGGCGACGCGACCCAGGCCTACCAGGGCGCCCAGCTCTCCCAGGCCCGCGTGATCTCCTACGTCGAGCTGGTCACCCGCCCGAGGGTGACCAAGGCCGTGATCGCGCAGCTCGGCCTGGACACCACACCGGACGAGCTGGCCAAGGACATCACCGCCTCGAGCGAGCAGGACTCGGTGCTGCTCGACGTCACGGTGGCCACCCACGATCCGGGCGAATCGGTCCGGATCGCGAACGCCGTCGGCCAGGTGTTCCCCGGGGCGGTGAGCGAGCTGGAACTCCCGCTGCGTGCGGGGGCGGTGCCGCCGGTCGTCGTGCGCGTCGTCGAACCCGCGGACGGCGCGGAGGTCACCTCCCCCGCCTGGCCGGTCCCCGTCGCGTTCGGGCTACTCGCCGGCGTGGTCGCGGGGATCTTCCTGGCGCTGCTCCGGAACGCGACCGACACCTCGGTCACGTCGGCCGGCTCGGTGCGGGCGGTCACGGGTCTGCCGCTGCTGGCGACGACGTACACCGACCGCGCGGGCACGGCGGACACCTTCGTCCCGGCCCGCGATACGCCGAGCTCGCCCACCGCCGACGCGGTCCGGCGGTTGCGCACCAACCTGCAGTACCTCGACGTCGACGCCCCACCGCGGATCCTCGCGGTCGCGAGCTCGGCGCCCGCCGAGGGCAAGACGACGCTCGCCTGCGACCTCGCCGTCGCGCTCGCCCGGGGCGGGAGCCGCGTACTGCTCGTCGAGGCGGACCTGCGGCGCCCGGCCGTCGCCGAGCGCTTCGGGCTGCCGCGGGCGGTGGGCCTCACCGACGTCCTGGCCGGCCGGCTCGACCTCGCCGACGCGATCCAGCCCACCGAGCCCGGCGCGGCGGTGCTGGCCAGCGGGCCGCTCGTACCGAACCCGGGCGAGCTGCTCGCCTCCGACCGGATGGCGCGCCTCGTGGCGGAGGCCGGGGAGCGCTTCGACCACGTCGTCGTCGACACCGCGCCGCTGTTGACCGTCAGCGACACCGCGGCCGTGGCGCCCCTCGTCGACGGTGTCCTACTCGTCTGCCGCTGGGGCCGGACCTCCCGCGCCGAGCTATCGCAATCCGTCGAGGCCCTGCACTCAGTGTCCGCCCGGGGCCTCGGCGTCGTGCTCACGATGGCCCCGGCCCGCTCGGCGCCCACCGACGCGGTCGGCTACGGGAACCTCCCTGCCGCCACCTCGGCGCCGGCCCCGACGGTCACGCGCCCGGCGCCGCCCCACCCGCCGGGACACCAGCTCGTCGACCACGAGCGGCTCGCCCACCGCGGCGCGTCAGCCCCGCGGGAGACCGGCCATGGCGTAGGCCTGGAGAGAAGGAACCCGTGACCGGATACGCCCACCCGCTGCCGTCGGCCCGGGCCGCCCAGCTGCCCGGGCACGGCCTCCTGGTGCACGAGTGGCTCGCCCCGGCCGGTGGCTCCGAGCAAGTCTTCGACCGCATCGTCGCCGACTTCCCCCGCGCCGACGTCCTATGCCTGTGGGACGACCGGGGGAACCGGTACCCGGATCGCCAGGTCCGGGAGACCTGGCTGGCCCGGACGCCGCTGCGTCACCACAAGGCGCTCGCCCTCCCGCTCACCCCGCTGGTCTGGGCCCACCAGATGCACGGAACCTACGACTGGGCGGTCGTGAGTACCCACAGCTTCGCCCACCACGTGCGGTTCTCCTGCGCGCCGGGAATGCGCAAGATCCTCTACGTCCACACCCCGGCGCGCTACGTGTGGGAGCCCGAGCTGGACGCCCGGGGCGACGGCGCGCTCGCGCGCGCGGCCAGCCCCTGGCTGCGCGCGCTCGACCGGCGCCGGGCCGCCGAGGCCCACACCCTCGTCGCCAACAGCCACTTCGTCGCCCGGCGCATCGCCCGGACCTGGAGCCGCGAGGCCCACGTCATCCACCCGCCGGTCGAGGTGGAACGCATCGCGTCGGTGCGGGACTGGCGGGGCCGCCTGGACGGGCCGGAGGCCGCGGTCTCGGACGGCCTGCCGTCCGAGTTCGTCCTGGGGGCGTCGCGGTTCATCCCCTACAAGCGGCTCGACCTTGTGATCCGGGCGGGCGAGGCCGTCGACCTGCCCGTCGTCATCGCCGGCGGCGGACCCGAGGAGGAGGCGCTGCGCGCCGCGGCGGCCCCCGCCCGGGTGCCGGTGCACGTCGTCGTCGACCCGTCCGACGCCCTGCTCTACAGCCTCTACCAGCGCGCGACGGTGTTCGTGTTCCCGCCCGTCGAGGATTTCGGGATCATGCCGGTGGAGGCGATGGCGACCGGTACCCCGGCCGTGGTCAACGTCGAGGGCGGGGCACCCGAGACCCTCGCCGGACGGCCGGTGGGGGCGGTGTTCGACGCGGCGTCGCCGGCGTCGTTGCGGGAGGCCGTCGAGACCGCGTGCTCCCGGCACCGGGCCACCGTGGCCGACCACGCCCGACGGTTCGACTCCCGGCTGTTCGACGACGCGATGACCTCCACGGTCGTCGAGGCCGTCTCCGCCCCCTGACCCCCCTGCCCGTGCGCCTGCGTCAGCTCCTGCACCCGGCGGTCCTGCTGCTCGGTCCCGTGTTCCTCAGCGCTGCGGCGTGGTCGGTGCCGGGCACGTCGGCCGCGCTGCGCGGGTTCTCCCACCGCTCGGAGGTGACCTTCGGCGGGCTCGCGATGCTCGCGGGCTGGTACCTGCTGTGCACCGGGCTGATCGTGCTGGGTCACCGCTGCGGCGCCGGCCTGCCGCGGCTCCCCGCGCTCTCCCGGTTCGACGACGACCCCGTCCTCGAGCGGCGGCTGTTTCGGCTGGTCTGGCTCCTGGCGGCTGTGGGTATCGGCTACTCGGTGGTCCGGACGGCGGCGACCGTCGACATCGCCGCGGCGCTCGCCGGTCACACCGGCAACGACCTGAAGTCGGCGCTCGGCGGCGAGGCCGGGGCGGCCACCCTGCGCTACGCGACCGCGGTCGCCGCGCCGATGGGGATCCACCTGTGGCGTCGCGGGCTCCTGGGGGGCGTCGAGGCCGCGTCGGGTGTGGTGCTGCTCGGGGTCGACGCCCTGTTCGCGTCCCGGCTGGCGGTGCTGATGGCGGTGGTGGTGTTCGTCTTCCTTCACGTCTCCCGGCGGCCGCAGGCGCGCGTGCGGTGGCGGGCGGTGGCCCTGGTCGTGGTCCTCGTCTTCGCCGCACTCACCCTGCTCAACTCGCTGCGCAACGAGAACTACTACACCGCCGCGGGTGTGGACAGTCCGCTCGCGGCCAACGGGTACCAGCTGCTGACCTACCTGGGCGCGCCCTTCCAGGTCTCGATGGGCGTCGCGGACGCCATCGCCGCCGGCCGCTACCCGCAGCAGTACAGCGCCGCCCACGGCGCCCGGATGTGGATACCGACGTTCCTGCGCGGACCGGACGACACCGAACAGACCACCGACGACGCCGCGGCCCGTCACGCCCAGGGCGAGGAGTTCACGGTCTCCAGTGCCTCGCTGCCGCGCGGTGGCGAGCGGTACGCCTCGACCGTCGACGTCGGCGACACCCTGACCACCAACTCCGCGTTCGCCGACGTCCTGTCCGACTACGGCTTCGGGGGCTTGCTGGCGCTCGCGGTGACCACCGGGGCGGTCGGTCTGCTGCTGGGCGTCCTGGGTCGCTACCGCTCGGTGGTGGCGAGCGCGTGCGGCGTCGTCGGCTACGGCGCCGCCGAGTCGTGGCGCACCTACCTGTTCAGCCAGGGGATCGTGGTGTTCCTCCTGGTGGCCGTCCTCGGCGGAGCCCTCGCCCTTTCCCTGCTGCGCCTGCGCCCGCACGCTCTCGCGATCCCGCTCGGGGGGACAACGGAATGATCTACGTCGACGACCGACGCACCGGCAACCACGGCATCGCGCGGTTCGCCCGCGAGGTCCTCTCCCGGTTGCCTGCCCGCGTGTCCGGCCCCGTGCGGCGGTTGCCGGTGCACGGCTCGGCGAGCACCCCGCTGGACTGCCTGCGGCCGGGCAGGCTGCGGGCCACGTCGCGGGACCTGGTCGTCAGCCCCGGCCCCAACGCCGGGCTCTCCCGGGCACCGCAGCTGGTCACGCTCCACGACCTCATCCATCTCGACACCGGCTCGCGGCTCAAGCGCGAGTACTACGAGCGAGTCCTGCGCCCCGCGATCGCGCGGGCTGGCCGGGTGCTCACCGTGTCCGACGCCTCCCGGGAGGCCATCGAGTCCTGGCTCGGGCCCGCGGCGGCGCGGGTCCGGGTCGACGTCGTCGGCAACGGCTGCTCGTCGGCCTTCACCCGCGACGGCGAGGTGGAGCGGTTCACTCGCCCGACGCTGGCACTGGTCAGCAACGCCAAGGTGCACAAGAACGTGGAGGTCGTATTCCGGGCCCTGGCGCGCTGCCCGGAGCTGGGGATGGTCGTGGTGGGCCCCGCCCCCGCGACGATGGCCGGGTTCGCCGCCTCCGCCGGTGTGACCGACCGCGTCGAGATCCGCCACGACGTGCCCGACATCCAGCTCGCGCGGCTCTACCGCGGCAGCGCGGCCCTCGTGATGCCCTCGACCCTCGAGGGCTTCGGGCTGCCCGTACTCGAGGCGATGTCCTGCGGCACCCGCGCCGTGTACTGGGAGGGCTGCGCGCCGGTCGCGGAGATCGCCGCGGGCAGCGGCGTCGCCGTCACCGGCTCGACCGACGACCGGGAATGGGCCGAGGCGATGGACAAGGCAGTTCGCGGCGAACCCCTGCACTTGCCCGGGACCTGGGCCGGTCGGTACGACTGGGACCGGGTGGGGGACCGGTTCGCGCGAGCGGTACGGAAGCTCGCGTGAGGGCGGGACTCGCTCGGCTCCTCCTCGGGCAGGTGCTGGGCCAGCTCTGCCTGGTCGTCGCCGTCCCGGTGCTCACGCGCCTGATGGACCCCACCGAGGTCGGCCTGTTCCAGCTCGCGTCGGCGATCGCCGTCGTCGCGCAGCCCGCGGCCACCTGGTGCCACGAGTTCCGGATCCCGGTGGCGGCGTCGCCGGCGGAGGTAGCGGCGCTGCGACGGGTCGGGTTCGCGATGCTGACCGCAACGACCGCGCTGTGCGGGGCGGTCGCGCTCGGGGGTGCGCTCGCGGCGTCTTGGGACACGGCGGAGACCGCCCTGACCACCGCGCTCCTGCTCGGCGCCTACGCCGGCACCGTGCTCGACAACGCCGTGCTGATCCGCGCCCAGCGGCGCTCGGCGCTCGCCGCGCGCAACCTGCTCAGCGGCGTGCTGGGCGCGGGACTCCAGATCGCTGCGGCGCTGCTGCTCGGGTCGGCGGTGGCGCTCGGCGTCGCCGTGCTCGTGGGGCGCCTGGCGGCGATCGGGCTCACCCGCGCCTCGACGACCCCGGGGGAACGGACCGGGAGCGTCTCCCTGCGCGGCTCGCTCCCGGCGGTCGGCGCCCAGTCGATCTGGGTGCTGTCGATGCAGACGATGACCCTGCTGGCCACCCCGTTCTTTGGGGTGGTGGCCGCCGGGTACGTCGGCCTCGCCCAACGCATCGCGGGCGCCCCCACCTCCCTGATCGGCCAGGCGCTCGGGCAGGTCGCGCAGAGCCTGCTCGCGCCGCACGTGCGCGCCCGCGACGGGCAGCTGCGCCGCGCGGTGCTGCGCCAGACGGCGGCGCTGGGCGCGTTGGCGTCGGCCGTCGCCGTCCCCCTGATGGTGCTCGCTCCCCGCTGGGCCGCGACGTTGCTGGGGGAGCAGTACGCCACCGTGGGCACGGTGACCGCGATCCTCGCGGTGCCGTTCGCCCTGCAGATCACCGCGGGCCCCCTCACCCCGCTGCTGATCATGGTCGATCGGCAGACGGTGTTCTTCCGGCTCCAGACCCTGCGCGCCCTGGCGGCAGTCCTGGCGGTGGTCGGCGCCGGGCTGCTGACCCGAGACTTCGTCACGACCTGCCTGGTGTACGCGATCGCCGAGACCGCCAGCTACGCAGCGTGCCTGGTCGTCGTGCAGCGCGAGGCCGGGCGCAGCGACGCCACCGCGCGCGCGGTTCACGCGACGGCGTAGGTGTTGTTGCCCTCACGTTTGGCGAGCCCGGTCAGCTCGGCGCCCAGCCGGGCTACCCAGGTTTCGTCGAGGGTGGCGGTGGCCAGCACGACGTTGTCCCAGTGGCCGGTGAACGCCGCCCAGGTCGGGGCGAGTATCACCGGGGCGGCCGCCTCGTCGCGGCCCGAGGTCAACTGCATCCGGGTGCCTTCGAGCGGGGCCATCGCGATCAGCGTGCCCTCGGCCGGCGCCGAGGGGCCGACGAAGCCCATGGAGTGCTGCAGCCGGGCCAGTTGCAGCGGCCCGGCGGTGATGGTGGCCATCTCGAACGCGAACTGCTCCGGGTCGCCGTAGAGCGTCGGCTGGTGATCGGTGTGGGCCGCCCGCGGGCCCGCCGGTGCTGGTGTCGCTGGCGCGGGCCGGTACACCGGTCGGGGTGTCCGGTGCGGCGACTGTGCCAGGAGCGCGACGTCGCGATCCGGCGTTGGCGTCGGGTGCCAGGTACCCCGGTCCGGCCGAGGCGGTGCTGGCCGTGCCCGGGCCAGAATGGGTCGACGATGACCGCGCGGATCCCATCGTGGTCCGCCGCCTGAGCTGGTGGAGATTTCGCATGGCACCTCCGACGTTGACCCCGGAGCAGCGGGAAGCCGCCCTGGCCAAGGCGCGGGAAGCCCGCCGGGCCCGCATGGCGTTGCTGGCCAGGATCAGCAGCGGCGAAGAGACGATCCGCTCGGTGCTGCAGCGGGCCCACTCCGACCCGGTGGTCGGCAAGGTCAAGGTGTCCCAGCTGGTCCGGGCGATACCTGGCTACGGACCCGCCAAGACCGAGGCCCTGCTGGAGGGCGTGGGCATCACCGGGGGCCGTCGCGCCGGTGGCCTCGGAAGCCGCCAGCGCGAGGCGCTGCTCACCGCTCTCAGCTGACATGCGGCGCCCGGATCACGACCGCAGGGGTCCGGCCGGACGGTGGTCGGCTGAAGATCACCGGGCCCGACTCGGCAGCCCACTGTGGCCCTCTTGAGATCACTTCGGTGACGGGACAGCCGGATCGCGGCGGGCCCGGTTCCGCTCAGCCCGAGAAGGTCAGGTCGAGCAGTAGCCAGACGATTGCCGCTGACGCGGCAAAGGCCGCAGAGACCAGCAGCAGCACGGTCGCGATTTCCCACCGCCGCACCACGTCGTCATGCTCGCGCCACGCGCTCGGCCATCCGGTCACGGCATGGCAGTGTCGGCCAACCGGGCCCCGGGATCCAGAGCTGCTCGGCCGATCCCCGCCAGGGGCCGCGAGGTCCAGTGATCGCGAGCTCGCCCATCTTCATGGCCGCGCCCGGCTCGGTAGATCAGTCCTGGCCCGGGCGCCGGTAACGTCGGCGGTGCTGACCAGTGCGCCGCAACCACCGATGTCGACATCTTTTTGCGTTCTCACCGGGATCCGCTGTTCCACGCGCCTCGGGGATCCCCCGGCAGGATCTTGATGGGACACTGCGCCCAGGCGGCAAGGTGGGGAAGTAGAGGACTGATGCCCGAGGAGATTGACCCGCTCGCGGCGGCGGCTTATGCGGATGAGGACACCACCGAGGTTGCGGTCAGCCGGGTGGCGAGCATTCTCACGGTGCGCGACGGGATCGCCGCCGAGCGCCGGGGTCGGGTGGACGCGTTGGAGTCCTGGGGATCCACCGCGCCGTGGCCGATCGCCCGCAAGATCGTCGCCAGCCTGCGCAGCGCAGGCTGGCAGCCGCCGGCCCCGGAGCGCGTCCACGCCGTCGCCCAACGCGCCGCCGCCGACCGCACCCGGTACAAAGCGTGGTTCGACAGCCTCACCGCCGAAGACCGGGCCCGCGTCGTCGAGCACTACAGCGAGCACGGCAACTACCCCGCCGACCTCCAACCCCCCGAGCCATGACTACCAGGTCGGGAGACCCCGAATCGGGGCACCGTCAGAACATCGTCGTCTCTTCCTGGTGGTGTCGGCGACAGCTCCTTGAGTCGCTCAGGCCCCGTCACACCCCTGCCAATCCATCCCGCCCGGTTCTCGCCTTCGCCGGCTCGACCGAGGCGGTTACCGGTCGCTGAAAGGAGATCGTGCGGGGTCCCGCCGATCCAGGGCGGACTCACGTGATCAGCGGAGTGGCGGCCCATGAGGGTCGGCGCGATGCCACCGCCGGGTCAAGGGTGGATCCGGGGTCGTTCGATCGGGTGCCCGTGCGGCTCTCCGCCCTGGTGGCGCGCCGGACGGGGTTGGATGACCTGGTGATGTGCGGCGAGGATCTCGGGGTCGGCGCGGAATCGCAGGCCGGATCCCGGCCGGCGAGGCAGCTGGCCGGGATGTTCTCGCCGCGCGAGGCGCAGATCCTGGCGCGGGTCGCCGAAGGGCTGAGCAACCGGGAGATCGGTGAAGCGCTGGGGCTCTCCCCGTTCACGGTGAAGTCGCATTTGGTCCGCATTGGGCACAAGTTCCGTAGTGTTCACGAGGTCCGGTGCGGCGATCGGGCGCACCTGGTGGCGATGGCGCTGCGCGCCGGTGTCATCAGCTAACGCCCGGCCCACCAGCACCGAGCTCGCGGTGTTGCCGACGGCCGCGCGTCACGCGCGCAGGTATCGCTAGCGGCGCACCGAGGCCGACGTCAGCACGCCGGGGCGTGGTCGCCCGGGGCGTCATCGCGGACCTCGTCGGGGAGGGTCTGTCCGCGGGCGGCCGTCGCGTCCCTGCATTACCGCGGACCGCGCTGATCGTTCGCGATCCGAACGACCGAGCCGACCTTGGCGTGTCACTTCGGGGCCGTCTGCGGCGGCTAGTGGGGGTCGTCGTTGCCGGGTGGGCGGTCGAAGTCCGCCGGGGAGGTGGTGTCCAGCCAGCGGCGCAGTGCCGCGGCGTGGGCGTCGATCTCGGCCGCACCGGCTAGCTCAGGACTGGGGGCGGGGTCGGCGAATTCACCGTCGGCGATGCGCTCGAGGGGCATGGCGGCCACGTCGAGGACCGCCGTGGCGAGGTAGATCGGTATCGCCGCGGCCAGCGCTACCGGCACCGCGTCACTGGGCCGGGCGCTGACCCGGGCGCCGCCGGCGAGTGCCACCTCGGCCAGGAACGTGCCCTCGGCCAGCCCGCAGATCCGGACGTGGGTGAGGCGCTGCCCGAGGGCGGCGACCACGTCGATCAACAGTTGGTGGGTCAGCGGCCGCCGCGGGCGTTCCCGGCCGACCACCAGGGCGATCTGTTGGGCCTCGGCCGGGCCGATCCAAATCGGGACCGCCCGCCGGGCCCCGCCGCGTTCGCGCAGCACCATCAACGGGGCGCCGCTGGCGGGGTCAATGCCGATCCCGAGCAGCGTCGCCTCGCGGTCCTCGGCGCCGCCTTCACCCACCCCGCCATCATCCGCCTTCCCTTCGCGGATGGCACCGTGGCACTGAGCGTGTCTCGCGGCGGCCCGGCAGCACTCACGAGCCGGCCCCGCCGCGTCCCGGGGCCGGAGCTTCGAAGGCTCCGTGGTGCGGGTCGTGGGGGACGAAACAACGTCAACTCCTTTGTCCTGCGACGGTCGAAGCCGCAGGCACGCTTGCCGTAGTTGCTGGTAGAGGCCCCAGGTGGCGGGTACTGGAATCCCTTTGATCCGCTGGTTGTGGCAGCTCGAACAGTTGTCCGAGAAAGGCTGTGGTGGTGGGAGTCGTTTGCGTTGCCAATGAAATGCGGGGATGCGGTGAGCTCGCCGTCGCGGGTCTCGTCTGATGCTGGCGCGACCACCGTCCCCGACGACGGAGACTGTCCTATGCGCCTTCGGGGCATCGCCGGGTCGACAGCTCCCTCGGGTCCTCGCCGAGGGAGCTGGGGCCGCGAGCCTTCACGTCCCGGCTTCGCCGATAAGTCGGCTTTATGTCGGGGTCGACCCGTCGCGCGGTGGTGGGCTGTCTCTGAGGCCGTCCTCTTCGGCTTCATCGAGTATGAATCGACTGCCGGTCGAGTGGGTGAGTTCCTCTAGTGGGGATGGGCCTTGGAGATGCCCGGGTCGACGGAAGCCGCCGTCCCCCGGTTGGTCGCTTGGATGTCGGTCTCGTGGCGGTGCGGTGGGCATGGCTTGTTGGCAGTGGCGGACTAGGTCGTTGATGAGCGTGGCGCGCCACGTGGTCCAGGTTCGGGGGGCGGTGCCGCGGGCGTCGGCCTCGGTCAGGGCGTGCAGCAGCTCGAGCAGGATCGGGTCGCCGTCGAGGGTGTCGACGACGTGGTGGGCGGTGGCCGGGTCTGTGGGGTTGTGGTTGGTCGCGGTGTGGGGCAGCAGTTGGTGGTGGCGCACCATCGCGGTCAGGGCGGCGAGGTCGGCGGGGCTGAGTCCGAGCCGGTGCCCGATCTGGCCGGTGAGCAGGGCGCCGTGGTGGCAGTGGTGGGTGGTCGGAGGATTGCGGCGGGGGTGGCCTCGTCCGATGTCATGTAGCAGGGCCCCGAGCAGCAGTAGGTCGGGTCGGGAGACCCGGGCGGTGAGCGCGGCGGCGTGGGCGCAGACCTCGAGCTGGTGCCGGTCGACGGTCCAGACGTGGGCCGGGTCGGGGGGTGCCAGGTGGCGGATGGCCCCCCACTCGGGCAGCAGGCGCGCCCAGAGCCCGGCGACGTCCAGCGTCTGGACCACATTGATCATGGCTGGGCCGCTGCCTAGCAGGGTCTGGAGGTAGGCGAGGGCGGCGGCCGGCCAGGGGGCGCGGAGCTCCGGGGCTTGCTCGGCAAGCCGATGCAGGGTGCCGCGGTCGATGGGCAGGCGGGTGCGGGCGGCGGTGGCGGCCACCCGCAGGATCAGGACGGGGTCGCGGCCGGGTCGGGTGTGGCCGTCGAGGGTGATTTCGCCGCTGTGCTCGATGACGCCGTGGTCGGGCCGGCGGCACGGCGACGGGCGGCCCGCGGCGGCCGATGTGGGGCGCGGCAGGCCTGGGCGGGCCGCCCGTAGGGCCGCGGCGGTGGCGGAGGCGACGGCGGCGCCGGCGTCGGAGAGTCGGCGGGTCAGTTCGACGCGGTCGGCCAGGCCGAGGTCGTGGGCGACCTGCTCGGCGTCCTGGGCGGGCAGGGTGTCGCGGGCGCGGCCGGAGCGGCGGCGCAGTTCGGTACGGACATCGAGGATCAACGCGTTGGCCTGGGTCACCTCGGCGGCGGGCTGTTCGGTGAGCTCGGCGGTGGCCAGCGCGTTGAGCAGGTGGATGTCGCGCAGCCCGCCGTGGCTGTTGTTCAGCTCCGGTTCGACGCGCTGGGCGAGGTTTCCGGCGCCGGCCCACCGTGCCCGGATCTCGGCGGCCAACTCGTCGAAGTGGCTTCGCAGGCGGTCCCGCCAGGTGTTGCGGGCCACGCGGATTAGATGAGTGACGAGGTCGGGGTCCCCGGCGATCGCGCGGGCCGCGAGTAGGCCCATCCCGTCGCGGGGGTCGCTGATCGCGGCCTGCACGGTTTCGCCGACGGTCGACACGGCGTGGTGTCCGCCGATGCCGGGCTCGCGCAGCGGGCCCCACAGCGCCTGGCCGATGCGCAGGCTGGTGGCCGGGTCGAGCCCCGACTGGCGCGGGTCGTAGACCAGCAGCAGATCGAGACCGGAGTGGGGCACCAGGTCGCGGCGGGCGAGCCCGCCGAGGGCCACCACCGCGGTGCCGGGGCCGATCCTGGCATCCGCGGCCCGCGACGAGAGCCACAGTTCGTGGAGATCGACCAGCGCGGTGCGCAGCGCCTCCGGCCCCAGCCGTCGCGATCCGTGCGGCGGGCAGAGCAGCCGCGACCGGGCACGCAGCAGCGCCTCGGCCGACCTCGATGGGTCGGGCCCCGAGCTCGCAGCGGCCATGTCCAGGCCCCCCGCCAGGTCATCGGGTCCGGCCCTCCGGCGGGACCGCCGGAGGGCCGGACCGCGGCTGGTGTTGCTAGAGGGCGTCGGGCCCGCGTTCGCCGGTGCGCACCCGGACCACGGTCTCGACCGGGGTGGTCCAGACCTTGCCGTCCCCGATCTTGCCGGTGCGGGCGGCGTGGGCGATCGCCTCGACGACCTTGTCGACCATCTCGTCGCCGGTCAGCACGTCGATGCGGACCTTGGGGATGAAGTCCACCGAGTACTCCGCGCCGCGGTAAACCTCGGTGTGGCCTTTCTGGCGGCCATAGCCCTGGACTTCGGAGACGGTCATGCCCACCACGCCGAGCCGCTCCAGGGCGCTCTTGACGTCCTCCAGCATGAACGGTTTGACGATCGCGGTCACCATCTGCATCGCTCAGCCCTCCTGACCGGTCGGGGCGCCAGCGGGCGGCGCCGCCTGCTGGGGTGGGTGGCCGATGGCCTGCTCGAGGGCACCTCCGCCGGCGAACAGGCCGGTGAAGTCGTAGCCGGTCTCGGCGTGCTCGGCCTCGTCGATGCCAGCCGATTCCTCTTCCTCAGAAACCCGGAAACCGATCGTCTTGTTGATCAGGAAACCGAGGATCAGCGCGATCACGAACGAGTACACCAGCACCGAACCGGCCGCGACCGCCTGGCGCCACAGCTGGCTCGCCCCGCCGCCGTAGAACAGGCCGTCCGCGGCGCCGGTGGTGCCGGTGGACGAGGTGCCGAAGAACCCAATCAGCAGCGTGCCGATGATGCCGCCGACCAGGTGGACCCCGACGACGTCGAGCGAGTCGTCGAACCCGAACCGGAACTTCAGGCCGACCGCCATAGCGCACAGTGCCCCGGCGAACAGCCCGACGACCAGCGCGCCCATGGTGTTGACGTAGGCGCACGCTGGGGTGATGGCCACCAGCCCGGCCACCGCGCCGGAGGCGGCCCCGAACGTGGTCGGCTTGCCGTCGCGGACCTGCTCGACGATCAGCCAGGCGATGACCGCGATCGCGGTGGCGGCGGTGGTGTTGGTGAACGCCAGCCCGGCGGTGTCGGTGGCCGAGAGCGCCGAACCGGCGTTGAAGCCGTACCAGCCGAACCACAGCAGGCTGGCCCCGAGCAGGATGAACGGCACGTTGTGCGGCCGGGACGAGCTGCGCGGCCAGCCCCGCCGGCGGCCCAGCACCAGACACAGCGCCAGTGCGGCCGCGCCGGCGTTGATATGCACCGCGGTGCCGCCGGCGAAGTCCTCGGCCTTGAGGGTGTTGGCGATCCAGCCGCCCGCGGCCGGGCCGCCGGTCACCGCGTTGGCGTAACCGTCGAACGCGAACACCCAGTGCGCCACCGGGAAGTACACGATGGTCACCCACAGCGCCACGAACACCGTCCAGCCCCAGAACCTGGCGCGGTCGGCGATCGCCCCCGAGATCAGCGCCGGGGTGATGACCGCGAACATCAGCTGGAACATCACATAGGCGAACATCGGGATCGTGTGTCCCGGGGCCGAGGTGATGGTGTTCCCGATCACCGAGGCCATCCCGGCGTGCTCGAGATCGCCGAACAGGTTCAGGGAATTGGCGCTGGTCCCGAACGCCTCCGAGTAGCCGTAGAGCACCCACAGCACACTGACCACGGCCAGGCACATGAAGTTCATCATCAACATGTTCAGGACGCTTCGCGAGCGGACCATGCCGCCGTAGAAGAATGCCAGGCCCGGCGTCATCAACATCACCAGCGCCGCGCTGGCCAACACCCACGCGGTATCTCCCGAATTGATCACATCACCCTCCACGGCCAGGTCGGGATCGGTGGGCGCACACGGTGAGAGCGCGAGGTTTCCGCCAGTGTCACGGCCCATTACCGTGCTGTTAAACGTGTTTCTTACCGGTGCAGGGCACTCTGCGCGCCCGCCGCCCGGCGTGCCGAAAACCGGATGGTCCCGTCAAAAGGGGCTTTAATGGTCGTCGTTCTGGGTAAGCCTGATCGACCCCGTTGTCTGGCTTCCGCGAGTCGGTCTTGTCGGTCTAAGTCGTGACGGAGATTCAACGCCGAGATAGAAATCTGAGATCAGCGCTCCGCTGGACAATCAGTCCTCGATCTCCGGCAGATGCCTTTTTCCCGACGGCTCTTGTCGTCTGGAGACCTAGGGTGCGGAGTTACGGATCGTCATCGGTCTGTGGCGTGAGGTCGAGCCCTCCATGTTTGGGTTGGATAAACGTGTAGCCGACGTTGCGCACGGTGCTGATCAACTGCTCGTGCTCGGAGCCGAGCTTGGCGCGCAGTCGCCGGACGTGGACGTCGACGGTGCGGGCGCCGCCGAAGAAGTCGTAGCCCCAGATCTGCTGCAGCAGCTGGGGCCGGGTGAAGACGCGGCCGGGGTGCTGGGCGAGAAAGGTCAACAGCTCGAACTCCTTGTAGGTCAGCTCGAGCGGGCGGCCGCGCAGCCGCGCGGTGTATCTCGCCTGGTCGATCACGAGGTCGCCGCGCTCCAGCGGCCCGTCGGCCCTGTTGTCATGGGGGGCGGGCGAGGGGCGAAGCAGGCGTAGCCGGGCATCGATCTCGGCTGCCCCGGCATCCTCGAGCAGCACCTCGTCGACCCGCCACTGCAGCGACACGGTCACCAGGCCGCCCTCGGTCAGGATCGCGACGAGCGGCACCCCCAGGTCCCTGGAGCCCAGCCGGTAGCAGCGGCTGCGGGCGGCGGCGAGGTCGTAGCGGGCGTCGACGAGCACCGCGTCGTGGGCGCCCGCCTGGAGTGCGGTCGCGACCTTCGGGGTCACAGTCTTGAGTCGGTGGGGGAGCAGGGCCAGAGACGGCAGCACCGACGACGGTTCCGGGTCCGCAGTCACCAACAGCAGCTCCACGCCTGGCTCCCTCCGGACCGGCGGCCAGGCCATAATAGCCGTTCAGCGAGAGAGCTATCCAACCTCGACCAGGCCTCCCGGCTGCGGCCGCCCGAGGCCGTGCCTCATCTGGCTGCCGAACTACAGAAGGCAGGAGGCCATTCCTCAAGGCCGCGTGAGCCCTCGTGCATGAGCACGGCCTGGCCGCGTTGACGTTGCGTAGGGTCGCCGGACGCGTCGGGCCGCGCGCCACCGCTGTCCTCCCACTTCGGATTCGCAATTCCCACCAGCGCGCCGGAGAGCGAGCAATAGGAAACGCGATCCGGTGCCGGCTGCCGTGCAACGCGGGCGCTCATCTGCTGGTGTTCAGCGCACTGGCCGGCTCCCCGCCGAGTGCGGCCAGGCAGTTCGTCGCGGCGCCGTGGCCGGCCCGCACGCCACCGGGGGATGGTTGCAGCCGCCCGTGGGCCGTCGAGGCCGAACTCCGGCGCAGGTTGGCCCTTGGCCCGTTGCTGGCCGGTTCGTGATCTCCGCCGGATCCGGGGGCCCCGGCGGGGCGTCTGGTTATTGGTGCAGGCCGGTGGGTGGGTGGGGGCGGTTGAGCCAGCGGGTGATGTCCCAGCTGTGGTGCCAGGCCGGGGTGGCGATGAGCGGGAGGAATCCGGTCCAGAAATGGTTCATCTGGTCCCAGAGCTGCTGCGGCGGGGTCAGGGACTCGAGCAGGGTGGCCCGGCCGGCGAGGCTTGCCACGAGTTCGTGCGCGGCCCACCGCGGGTCGACCGTGGGGGTGAGCAGATGCTGCTGGTCGGCGAGGGTGAGCAGCCGAGCGAGGTCGGCTTCCCAGCCGGCGCTGAGCTCGGCGAGGGTGGGGGTCTCGAGGACCTGGTCGCGCAGCACCCGAGCGGCGCCGCGCACGATCGGGTCGCCGAGGCGGGCCACGACGACGTCGGTGACCGCGATCAGGGCGTGCAGCGGGTCCGGCGCGTTGCGTTCCGCGGCGGGTACGACGTGCTCCCAGGTGGTGATCATGGCCTCGACCAGCGCGGCGGCCACGTCGTGTTTGGAGGGGAAGTGGAAATACAGCGCGCCTTTGCTGCCCGGCGCCTGGCTGAGCAGGTCGTTAAGGCTGGTGCCGTGATACCCCTGCGCGGCAAATTGCTCGCCAGCAGCGACCAGCATGGCGTGGCGGGTGGCCGCGGCGCGCTGCTGTTGCCGGTTCGGGCGACCACGCCCGGGCGGGGGACCGCTCCGGGGGCCGGGTGGGGCGTGGGCGGGGCGCGGGCTGGTCATCGGTGGGGTGCTTTCCCTAGGCCGAGCGTTGAGATCTGGGCGGTCGAGGGGTGCCTGGCCCCGGGCCAGGCACCAGGCGCCGGGGCGGTGGCTTCCGACCGCGCCGGGCCGGGGTCGAGCGCGGCACGGCGGACACGCTGAGCCGGGCGCGGGGCTTGGAGCCGGAGTATCTGCGATGGAAGCGTCACCAACCCGCGCGGCCCCGGCGCCGGGTCCCCGCGCCCGGCCCGACAGCGCCGCGGCCGAGCATGGCCACCGCAGCACCGGCGACAGGGAGACCGGGGCCGCGATGCGTCGGCAGGCAGGGTTCGCCTCCCGACCAGACACCGGCTCCTCGTCGAGCATCAGCGTGGTATCGCTACGCCGCGGGGTCAATCACTTCGGCGAGGGGACAGCCGGATCGGGACGCGGCACCGGATCAGGCCGAGGGACGGGCCGTCCAAGCGGCCTGGGCGGGCCGGAGTCGGCTTTCAGTCGGTCCGACTCGGTTGCCGCGGGTTCCAGTCCGTCGGAGCCCTGACTCCGACGGCCGGTGCGGCGCCGGTCGGCCGGATCGGGGCGGGCCCCGGTGCGCTCAGCCCGAGACGGTAAGGTCATGTACTAGCCAGACGATCGCCGCCCACGTGGCAACCGCCGCGATGATCAGCAGCACGGTCGCGATCTCCCACCTGCCGCAGCACCACCCGCGGGGCATCCCGGCTGCGCCGCGCGCTCGGCGATCCGGTCACAGCATGGCAGTGTCGGCCAACCGGGCCCCGAGATCCAGGGCTGCCCGGCCGATCCACGCCGGGGCCGCGAAACCCGGTCACTGCCCGCTCGCCCATCCTCATGGCCGCGCCCCGTTCGGTGAATCTGTCCGGGCGTGGTGGTCGGTCGGGTCCGCGGTGCGGTCCCGGGGGGCCGCGGCCACCGACGTCGACATGGTTTCTGTTTTCTCGGCCGGGATCCTGCCCCGCCGAATCGCCGGTAGCCGAGCCCGTCGGGGCCGATCGGGCGGGTGGCGCTTGGCTCGGCTCGCAGCACGCCGCGAGACCCGCGGTCCTGTGCACCCACTGGGTTCCTGCGGCAGGATCTTGAGGGGACACTCCGGTGCCGGGGAGCGCTCAGGCGCCGAGGTGGGGAGGGGGACTGATGCCCGAGGAGATCGATCCGCTCGCGGCGGCCGCGTATGCCGATCAGGACGCCACCGAGGTTGCGGTCAGCCGGGTGGCGAGCATTCTCACGGTGCGCGACGGGATCGCCGCCGAGCGGCGGGGACGGGTGGACGCGCTGGAGTCCTGGGGATCGACCGGGCCGTGGCCGATCGCCCGCAAGATCGTCGCCAGCCTGCGCAGTGCCGGCTGGCAGCCGCCGGCCCCCGAGCGGGTCCAGGCGGTCGCCGAGCGCGCGGCCGGGGACCGTGCCCGGTACAAGGCATGGTTCGACAGCCTGACCGCCGACGACCGGGCCCGCGTCGTCGAGCACTACAGCGAGCACGGCGACTACCCCGCCGACCTTCAACCCCCGGAGCCCTAACCGCCGGGCCGGGTTCTCCCGAAGCGGGGCACCGCCCCGGAAACGTCCTGTCTGATTTGGTGTCTCGGCGACAGCTACGGACCTCGCCCGGGCCCGGTCGCACTACGTCGCTCGGTTCTCGCCTCCGCCGTCTCGACCAGGGTTGTCGCCGGTCAGTGAACGGTGACCGTGCGCGGCTTCCTGGAGATCCGGGGGCGTTACACACTTGATCATCGGACGGTGCGGCGCGGGAGAGCTGTGGTGCCGCGCCACGCCGACGGTTGGGCCGCGGCTCGGTGGCGCACGCTCGGCGGGCGAACAACGTCGCGAAGTCCGGCGACTGGTCGGCGTGCTGGGCCGTCAGTGGTGACGCCGACGGCGCCTACACACCTACGCGGCCCGGGCATGCCGCTAGAGCGCCGCCGCCTCGTGACCCAGCCGGGAAGACGGGCGACGCGGGGCCCGGCGCTCGATCCGCTGGGGTCCGTTCACCTCGCAGACGCCGGGCCGCCGCGTCCCCTCGAGAGTCCTCCGGCCTCGCTCAACGGTCAACTCGTGCGTCGCCGGGACAGCGCAGCCGGACTGATCTGGCTCAGCGGTGGCTGGAGGCCTGGTCGCCGTCGTGGCTGGGGTTGGCCATGGCCAGCCCGGTGGTGGAGAGCAGTCCGGTGGAGATCATCGCGGTCGCGAGGACAGCCTTGCGCATGGTCGCCACGAGCGGCCGGTCCTTCCGTGTGCGGGAGCCCGGCCACCGGTGAGCACACCGCGCGAGCGTCCGATTACGTGTCGCCAACCCGGCACCGCAGACCCCGGTGACGGGGTGGGCCGCCGGTTCAGCGCAACGGGTGGCCCTCAGCTCGGTCCGCCGCCCCCGGATCCGATCCGGGGTCGTTCGATCGTGTGGCGGGGTGAACCGCCGCTCTCTTGGCGGGCTGGTCGGGGTTGGATGGGCTGGCGGTGTGTGGCGACGATTCCGGGGGCCGCTCGAAGTCGCGGGCCGGTGCCGGCCAGGCGAGCCAGGTGGTGGGGATGTTCTCGCCGCGTGAGGTGCAGATTCTGGCGCGGGTCGCTGACGGGCTGAGCAACCGGGAGATCGGGGAGGCGCTGGGGCTCTCGCCGTGGACGGTGAAGTCGCACCTGGTCCGCATCGGGCACAAGTTCCGCATTGTTCACGAGGTCCGGTGCGGCGATCGGGCGCACCTGGTGGCGCTGGCGTTGCGCGCCGGTGTCATCAGCTAACGCCGGGCCCGGCCGCACCGTCCGGGAGGCCGCCGAGCGGGGCCTGCGCGTTCCGCTGGGTGCTCTCCGGGCGGCCCAGTTGCGGCGTGCTCGTGAGCCAGGCCGCCGGCGATGGCCGCGAGGTTCGGCGGGGCCGTCCGAGCCGCTGCCGCGCCGAGCGCCGTCGCGCGCCCGGGTTGGGCGGCCGCGCGATCAGGACCGTCGCCGCAGCCGCGGCATGGCCCGGTCGCTGGGGTTGCGGCGGGCCCGCAGCACGATCTCGACCTCGGGATGGGCATGGTCGGCCAGGGTCCAGCGGCGTCCCACCACGACGTAGGTCCCAAGGCGGTGCTCAATGGTGTCGCCGGGCGCGGGCGGCACCGGAAGATCAGCCGGCGGTGGCGCCTGCAGCCGGTCGAGAACGGTGAAGCGGATCCGCATGACCGCTCATCGTGGCCCAACGCGCTGCGCCTGCCCGGCGCGGAGGGGGTCAACACCGGTGGCAGTCACCCAGGCAACCCGGCACCCGATGCGGGCCGCCGGACGCGGGCGATCGCGCCTGCCTCGCGGGCCGGGTCCCGACGGTCGTGCGGGTCAGCCCACGAGGACGAGCTCCCGGGGGTGTTTCTGACTTACTTGGTTGGCGCCCCGGCCGTGGGGTCTGCATCCGATGGCGTGCCGAGGGTGACGGTCGGCTGGCGTCAGCGTAACCAGCCCGGGGCCAGCCTGTTGATCTCGCGGCGGCGGCCACCGGATGTTCCCATCCTCGCGAGTTATCCGAGCAACGAACCGAGGAACCCCTTGATGACGCTGGGTCGAGCCGTCGCATCGGTGGAGGCCCGGGGGTCGCCTCTATCCATGTCGTGCTCGAAGGGACCGCCGAGACCGCCCCTTCATACACCCCCCGCCGGGGGGTCAAACTTCGTCGGCCCCTTTGACGACTCCGCCATCCTGACCTGAGCGTGGTCGTTTAGATCCCGATCAGACCGCTGGCTGCGCCAGGAACGGGAAAGTCATCGGCATGACGGCGGCACGGCCCCGTGCGCGGAGTTGATCACCGGACCCGGCCCCTGGGTGTCGCGACCGGCGCGGGAGTGATGTCGGCCACCTTCCGCCTGGCCGATCAGAACTCGCCGGAACCGCGGGATATCTGCCCTACTTGGGTGTTGTGAGTGATCACACCGCAGCGCGCGGCGGGCGTGAACGCCGGCGGCGGGGGTCTGCTGATATCAAATGATGCGGGTTGATCGAGGTCCAGCGTCGGGCGGATCGACCGAGGTGGACCCGATCCGAGGAGTCGAACTCATGTCCGAACCCACGACCCTGGCCTCTGCCGAGGGCCCCACGCCGGTGGAGCAACTCTCCGCGATCACCCGGCGCGGAAACGCGACCTGGAACCAGGCCCGGGAGCAGTGGACCGGGCAGGTCAAGGAGCTCGGCGCCGAAGCCCGTACCCGGGCCGGCTATGCGCGGGAGAACCCCGAGCAGGTCCTCGACGCGGTGTTCGACCTGGTGATCAGGCTGATCGACCAGCAGCGCGAGTTCACCCGCGGCCTGCTGCGCGCGACCGCTCAGATCCGTCGCTCCGCGGCGGCAGGAATCCAGGACTCGGCCAAGGCGGTCGACCTCGAGGCCCACCACGCCACCAGCTCGGCGCGGCGCCGGGCGAGCTGATCTCCGGGCCGCGCCAGCCGGGAGGGAGCAGAGATTCCCAACCCGCGGCGACGTCAAGGGGAAGCGGCAGCGCCAAGAGCCCACGCTCGGGGACAACGCCAACCTCGCCGCCGAACGCAACGACCACGACTGAAACGCTGCGGCGCGGGTCGACCGCGAGGGCGACGATCACGGTCAGCGGGCGCGGGCCGGGTGAGCCCGAAGGGTGGGGCCTAGACCGGCCACGAGCGGACACCGGGGGTCATGAACGGGCACAAGCAGCCGGTCACTACGCCGGCCCGGTGCACGCCGGGCCGGTGGTGGTTCGCGGGATTGCGCCGGGTCGGGAGAATGCTGAACGGGCGGCGGGTCACGCTGCGCGGCCTGGCGTTCACCGTCGACTCGCTGCACGGGCGACCTGAGCGCTCCGGGTGGTCGTTGCGGCGGGTCCGGGCGGTCCGGGTGGTGCTGCATGACCTCACCGGCCCCGACCTCGCCGCGCGCGAGCTGATCGTGGAGTGCGACACCCTCGCGGTCTCCTCCACCGTGACCGCCACCGGGATCACGATCACCGTGACGCTGTCCCCGGAGGCGCTCGAGACGCACGGTGACCGGCACCGGCCGAGCCCCGAGGTCAGCGTCGTCGACGGCGAGTTCCGCGTCCGGCGGCGGCCGGGCCTGGAGGTGGTGCTGCGTCCCGAGGTCGCCGCAGACTATTTGCGGTTCGTCCCGGTCGCGCTGATCACCCCGGTCGGGCGGTGGAGCGCGCTGTCGTGGCTGCCGGCCGGGACCGCGCCGCCGCCTGAGCTACCGGGCGGACTGCGCCTGACCGAGATCACGACCACCTACGACGCGGTGCGCGTCCGCGCCACCCTCGAGCGGTGGAGCGCCCCGCTGCACCACCGGCCCCGGCTCCGCGAGCTGTTTGCTATCGCCTCCGACCAAGAGCCGGGCTCGTGACCCCTGCCGGGTCGCGGTGCGGTCCGTCGGCGTAGGCGGGGTGTAGGTCGCCCTCGACGGCGGCTTCCCCAGGGCAGGCGCCGGGTCGGGTCCGCCGCCTCACGTTCCGCGGGCCGCAGGACAACCTCGGACGGTCCCTCCCGCCGAGTTGGCTCCGGGTTTGCGTATCGATGCCAGCCCGCGCGGTGAACCGACCCCTCCACGCGTCTCGATCAGGCGTGTCCCGGACACCTCACACCTGCAAGAGACTCGGAAGTCCGGTGTGCGCCGACCCGGAACCGCTTGTCCGCCGATCCGGAGTCTGTTGTCAACGGCAACCGGGTCCTCCCCAACGGCGGTCACGAACTCTCCCCACTGGCGGACAGCGGAGCTCCCCGCGGACGGCCAGGGCTTCTCCCCGGCCCGGGTCAGGTGGCTAGCGGCTTCACCCCCTTGCCGGCGGTGGCCTCGGAGAGCCGGAACGAGTCGCCCTCGGTCAGGCAGATGTGGGCGTGATGGAGCAGCCGGTCGACGGTGGCGGTGGCCAGCGTCTTGGGCATGAGCTCGTCGAACCCGGAGGGATGCAGGTTGCTCGACACCGCCAGTGAACGGTGTTCGTAGGCGGCGTCGACGAGCCGGTAGAAGCCTTCGGCGGCGTCCGCGCCGATCGGGAGCATGCCGATGTCATCGACGATGACCAGGTCGACCCGGGTGAGCCGGGCGATGGCTTTGGTGATCGAGTCGTCGGCGCGGTGGCGGCGGACCAGGGCGCCGAGCTCGTCGATGGCGAACCAGACGACGCTGCGCCCGGAGTCGATCGCGGCCTGGCCCAACGCCTCGCAGAAGTGGCTCTTGCCGGTCCCGCTGGGCCCGCAGACGCAGAGGTTCTCGTGCCGGTCGACCCATTCCAGGGTGCGCAGCGCGTGCTGGCTGGCCTGGGGGATGGAGCTGGCCTGCTCGTCCCAGACAGAGAAGGTCTTGCCGGCGGGGAACCCGGCCTTCTTGCGCCGGGCGCGGATCGTGGCCTCGTCGCGGCCGGCGATCTCCTCGGCGAGCAGCACCCGCAGCGCCTCGGCCGGGTCCCAGCGCTGCGCGCGGGCGGTAGCGAGCACTTCGGGGGCGTGGGCGCGCAGGTAGGGCATCCGCAGTCGCCGGGCCAGGCGCAGCATCTCGTCCAACGCAACTGTTTGGAGACCGTCATCGTGGACTTTCCCGCTGTCGGACTGACTGGACGTGTGGTGGTGGTGACCGGGGCTTCCTCGGGGATCGGGGCGGCCACGGCGCGGGGGCTGCATGGCGCGGGGACGCATCCGGTTCTGGTGGCCCGCCGCGCGGAGCGCCTCGAGCAGCTCTCGGCCGAGCTGGGCGGCGCGGTGGCGGTCCCGGTCGATGTGACCGACCCGGCGGCGGCCCAGCGGGTGGTCACCGCGGCGCTCGAACGGCACGGCCGCCTCGACGGGCTGGTCAACAATGCCGGGGTGTCGCTGCACGGTTCGCTGCTCGACACCGACCTCGACCCGTACAGCGAGGTGCTGCGGCTCAACGTGGTGGCGCTGTTGGGGCTGATGCAGGCGGTGGTGCCGGCGATGCGTGCCGCCGGGTTCGGGCGCATCGTCAACGTCAGTTCCGGCACCACCACCCGGTTCGCCCCGCCTGGGGCCCGGGGGCTATGCCTCCAGCAAGGCGGCGGTGAACATGCTCGTCTACAACATCCCCCACGGCCCGCAACACCCCGAACTGCACACCGAGCCGGCGGCCGCCGACCCTGAGGATGCGCAAGTCGACTGACCGCGCGGGACGCGGCCGGTCCCCGCACGCTCCCAACCTGGTCGTGGTGGTGCCCATCGACCTGGGCCAACTCGGGGCGCCAATTCACGCCTCTCGAACTCCGCTCGAGAGGCGCGCGATGACCTCGAAGTGCACGTCCTGGGCCCGGGCGATGTAAACGTCCTGGACGACGTGCGACCCGCGCAGCGTCACCTCGCCGCGAGCTCCGCCGAACCGCACCCGGTCGCTGGCGGCGAGCACGTTCTGGCGACGGACGGACCCGGCGTCTCGGACGAGCTGGGCGTAGAGGTTCATTCCCTCGTAGCACGATTCACCGAGGCTCGACGGCACCGGTGCGGCTGTCCCGAACTGTCCAGCGTACCGCCCGGCGAACTCCATCGCGTCGGCGGTGGCCAGGTCCTCGAAGTAGGCGGCGGCCGAGTAGAGGGAACGAGTCGCCGGGGGGCCGGAGGCGAGCAGCATGCTCTCGTCCATGAGGGTGGAGAGGCGGGTCTGGCGGTAGTCCAGGCCTGCCGAGGCGAATGCCCGGTTGAAGTGCACGGCGTCCTCGCCGACGAGCAGCAGCAGCACCCCGTCGGCGCTGCTGCGTGCCAGCGTGCGCAGGGCCGGTCGGAAGTCATGGGTGCCCAGCGGGACGAAGACCTCGTCGACGATGGGCACGTCGTGCGCGCGGGCCCATTGCGTCGCGACCGCTGCCGAGGCCCGGGGCCAGATGTAGTCGTCGCCGACGATCGCCCACCGGCGCACCCCCAGCTCGGTGCGCATCCACTCCAGCGCCGGACCGAGCTGATTGGTCGGTGTCTCTCCGGTCAGCAGGACCCCTGGCGTGCGCTCGCCGCCTTCGTAGAGCGCGGTGTAGATGTAGGGGACCTCGGCGGCGATCCGCGGGGCCAGTGCGCGCCGTACTGCGGAGATGTGCCAGCCGACGACCGCGTCGACCTTGCCGACGCGGATCAGGTGGTCGACGTCCCCGGCGACCGTCGCGGGGTCCGCGCCGCCGTCGACGTGGTGGAGCTCGAGGGCCCGTCCGAGCAGTCCTTCGGCGAGGTTGATCTCGGAGACGGCCAGTTCCGAGCACATCCGACACGACAGCCCGAACATGCCCGCCGGCCCTTGCCACGGGGTGACGAGGGCAACGCGCACTGCCTCCTCGCGCTGCATGCCCTTCTGGCCGAGACGCGCGCTCGGGGCCTCGGTGTTCGGCAACGGCCTCACCTCCGGGCCGGGTTCCCCGGCAGCCCCGGGGAAGTATGGCCATCCAGAGCGAGATGAGGAAACCTTGTACTGTTTCGAGTAGGCAAATCTCGGGAGGCAGGTCATGGGCAGGCGAGGCCACGCTCCCGGGATCCGGGTCGTCGATCTACTCGACCTCGCCGACCGCACCGTGGGTTCCTGCCTGGCTCGCGCCTCGGTGACCGCCGGGATCAGCCGCGAGCAGTGGCGCATCCTGATGCTGCTCGACGAGGGCGTCGGCGAGGCGGGTCTCGCGTCGCCGGGTCACACCATGGGACAGATCGCCGCCCGCGCCGCTGTGCCGGCCCCGACCGCAACACGGCTGGTCGACAGACTCGTCGCCGAGGGCCTCGCCTACCGCCGCAGCGACGACTGGGACCGGCGGCGTGTGCATGTGCATATCTCGCCCGAGGGCCACGCACTGGTGACCCGGGCCGCGGGCGAGCTCGACGACGCCTTCGGCGCCGCCCCGGGCGGTCTCGGCGAGCCTGATCGCCTCGAGCTGTGGCGACTGCTCGACCGCCTCAGTGCGCCCGCAGCGCACGAGGACCGCACCTCGGTGAGCTGACCACCGTCCACTTCGGTCCCCGCGGCACTTCCGGCGAAGTCGACTGTGACGTCCACCTCCCCGTGTTTCAATCGCATTACTTCTGATCTGGAACAGTTGCTCGGGCCGTCAGGGCTCGTACGTTAGGTCCTCGCCAGGCACGGCGGTCGAGGATGAAACGACGAGGTGGGTCCGGATGAGACACGGGGACATCAGCAGCAGCCACGACGGCGTGGGCGTCGCGGTCGTCAACTACACCATGCCGCGCCTGCACGACCAGGCCGAGATCCGAATCAACTGCGAGAAGATCGCCGAGATGGTCGTCGGGATCAAGCAGGGCTTCCCGGGCATGGACCTGATCGTGTTCCCGGAGTACTCGACCCACGGGATCATGTACGACCGCGACGAGATGTTCGCGAACGCTTCGCAGATCCCCGGCTTCGAGACGGAGATTTTCGGCGAGGCCTGCCGACGCGCCGGGGTGTGGGGGGTGTTCTCACTAACCGGTGAGCGCCACGAGGACCACCCCGACAAGAACCCGTACAACACCCTGGTTCTCATCAACGACCAGGGTGAGATCGTCAACAAGTACCGCAAGATCCTGCCCTGGGTGCCGATCGAGGGCTGGTACCCGGGCGAGCACACCACCGTCGTCGAGGGCCCCAAGGGGCTCAAGATCGCGTTGATCATCTGCGACGACGGCAACTACCCCGAGATCTGGCGTGACTGCTCGATGAAGGGCGCCGAGCTCGTCGTGCGCCCGCAGGGCTACATGTACCCGGCCAAGGAACAGCAGATCATGATGGCGAAGTCGATGGCCTGGGCGAACAACGTCTACGTCGCCGTCGCCAACGCTACCGGGTTCGACGGCGTCTACTCCTACTTCGGGCATTCATCGGTCGTCGGCTTCGACGGCCGCACCCTCGGCGAGTGCGGGACCGAGGAGATGGGCGTGCAGTACGCCGAACTGTCGCTCTCACTGATCCGGGACGCCCGGAAGAACTGGCAGTCCCAGAACCACCTGTTCAAGCTCCTGCACCGCGGCTACACCGGCGTCATCCAGTCTGGCGACGGGAACAAGGGCGTCGCCGAGTGCCCCTTCGACTTCTACAAGACCTGGGTCACCGACCCGGCCCTCGCCCAGAAGCAGGTCGAGGCGATGACCCGTGAACACATCGGCACCGCCGAGGCCCCCGTCGACGGACTCCCGAACTCCGAGACGGTGAGCTAGGCCGCCGAGCCCGCAGCCGTCCCCGCCCGCTGCGGTGGGCCGGGTCGCGCCCGGATACCCACCGGTCCGCCGATGCCCGGTGCCGACACCACGGCGCCACCCGAAGCGCACCCCCGACCCGCACTCCCGACCCGAGGAGGACCCGGCCATGGCCGCCGAGCACGACCACTCCCATGACCACTCCCACGACCACGGCGACGCTGCCCTGGCCCGCATCGAGGCGTTGCGCGACGAGGGGGTGCACCGCGCCGGGGACCACGAGGGTCCGTTCTCGCTGCACGTGCTCGGGCTGGGCAAGACCGGGGCCGATCTGATCACCTCGCTGGTGACCAATCAGCCGGACGGGTTCCTCTCCGAGCCGGGCACGCGATTCTCCGCGCTCGCGGTCGACATCGGCGACGAAGATCTGGCGCAGGTCCGCGACGCGGCGGGGTCGCTGCCGACCGACCGGTCCTTCGTCAGGACAGTCGCGATGCCGGTGCCCACCAACGCGGAGCTCTCCTACGCGCTCAATCGGTACCGCGAGTTCCTCAAGATGGAGTACCCGCGGTACTACTGGAACCCGAACTACGAGCCCTGGCTGCCCGCGGACGTCGAGATCGCCCCGTCGGACGGCCACTACTCCCGCGCGGTCGCCAAGGCGATCTACGGCTCCGAGTACTACCAGGGCGGCGAGATCGCCGAGGCGCTCGACGACTTCGCCGCCAGCGTGCTCTCCAGCGAGGCGACCCCGCTGGTCGTCGTGGCGTTCTCGCTGGCCGGCGGCGTCGGCAGCGGCATCGTCGTCGAGATCGCCCGGCACCTGTCGTCGATCAAGCTCGGCCGCCGACCCTGGGTCGTCGGGCTGGGGATCCTGCCGAACAACGCCGACCCCGCCGAGTACTCCGACGGCTCCCTGTTCCCGGTGATCAACGAACTGGACTGCATGATCGACGCCGAGAAGAACAAGGGGGTCATGGCGGTCTGGGGAGACCTCTACAAGAACCCCTTCACCGGCGGCTTCTTCCTGGTCGACCAGAACGACGTCCAGGATCTCACGGGCGATCTCGCCGCGACCCACGAGTACCTCGACACCGGCATCGGGTCGTTCCTGGCGCGCGACGCCAGCGTGCACCTCTACGAGACCCTCAAGGCGCTGAACTGGCTGGCGGTCCCGGCCGACGCCTGGCATCCGGCGATCCGCGGTGAGCAGGGCGACCGGTGGATCAACATGCTCTCGGTGCGCAAGCTCGCCGACATCGACACCCTCGGCGCGACGGGTCTGGTGAAGGGCTTCAGCACCGAGTATGTCGAGGCCCGCGCCTTCGGTGCGCCCGGGAAGAAGGCCGCCGCGGCGATCGCGAAGGCGGTCTCCGGGGTCGCCGCCTCCACGGTGGAGCCCGCGGTGCTCGAGCTCGCCGGCGCCGACGATCTGGTCAGCGTGGTCCTGCCCCGGGCGAGCAAGCTCGACCTGGCGGCGTTCGTTCCGGCCCGGGACTACTACGACACCCTCGAGTGGGACGACAAGCTGCTCATCCACTCCTGGCTGCTCGACCTCGGGGTGATGCTCTGCGAGCCCTCGATCCGCTTCGATGGCATGGGCGGCGAATGCATCTGGGGCTGTGCCTGCTGGGTCGTCGTCCCGCACGCCGCCATCCGCGGCGAGGTCAGCTCACCGATCCAGGTCGACGCCGCCGACGCCCTGTCCGCGAACTGAGGAGCTCGGCAGCAATGGCCATCCCGTGGACCGAGATCGTCGAGCGCTACTCCGCCGGGGCGCAGCTGCCCTCGATGCCCGGGGCCCGCACCCTGCAGGTCACCGGCGCCGACGACGAGTACATCTACATCAGCCACCGGCTGTGGTCGGACAAGCTGACCCGGGCCTACCTCGAGAAGGCCATGGCGCTGCTCGACGAAGGCAAGATGACCCGGGACTACGCCTCGGTCATCGACCACTACCGCACCTTCATCGCCGATGAGCGGCCGACGACGGCCGCCACCGTCCTCAAGGACCTCGGCTACGTCGATTGAGGGTCCCGGCCGGGGCCCGTCGCAGCGCCCCCGGTCGCCGTCTCGATCCGACACCGCCGCCATCCCCCCGCGATCCCCCGCCACGCCCCGGCGCCCGGGCGTACCTGGGCGCGCACCGACGCGCCCACAACAGAAAGGTCTCCGTCATGGGAATGTCGCTCTACCACTCCGCGACCGGGAGCCAGTCGCCGCACTGCATCCATGCGCTGGGCATCGGCAAGACCGGCGCCTACATGGTGGAGGCCCTGCTGCGTACCGGCGAGATCGAGGACCAGCTCGACGATCCGCGGGCCCGCTTCACCGGCCTCTCGATCGACATCGGTGACCAGGACCAGCACGAGCTCAAGGAGTACGCCGGCGGCTTCAGCCAGCGCCTCACCGAGCGCGAGATCCCCACCGACCGCCACCAGGTGCGCACGGTCGGTCTCGAGGTCCCCAGCTCCGAGGAGCTGCGGACCAGCCTCAACCGCTGGCGCGAGTACCTCAAGATGGAGTACCCGCGCTACTACTGGAACCCCAACTACGAGCCGTGGCTGCCCGCCGACGTCGAGATGCCGAAGCCGGGCGAGACCTGCCCCCGCGCGATCGCCAAAGCGATCTACGGCCACTACTACTACGGCGGCGACAAGACCCTCGAGACCGAGCTCGACCTGTTCGTCGACTCCATCAACAAGACCAAGCTGCCCTCGATGGTGCTGGTCTTCTTCTCCCTGGCCGGCGGCACCGGCTCCGGGATGGTCGTCGACATGGTCCGGCACCTGTCGAACGTCAAGCTCGGCCGGCGCATCCCGGTCATCGGCGTCGGCGTCCTGCCGTTCTCTGGCGACGAGGAGCACGCCGGCGGGACCGCCGCGCTCTACCCGGTGATCAACGAGATCGACTGCATGCTCGACGACGAGAAGAACCAGGGCGTCATGGCGGTCTGGGGCGACCTCTACAAGAACCCCTTCACCGGCGGCTTCCTCGCCCTGCCGCAGGAACATTCGTGGCAGCGGCTGGGCCAGTACACCAAGACCGGGGTGCCGGCGATCCGCGACGGGCTGCGCAAGGGTGTGACCCGCAAGTTCGTCACGGACTCGTTCACCCGCTTCGTGGTGCAGGACTACGGCCGGCTGCTGTTCAAGATGCTGCGACCGGCCGGCTTCACCGGCGCACCCCACGAGCGCAACATCTCCGGCGACCGCGCCTGGACGCTGTTCGACGTCGCCAAATACACCCACCCGGGCGTGGAGGTGCTGCCCGGCGAGCCGCGCGGCAAGTGGCGCGAGGTCGTCAGCAAGTGGATCGGCTACATCCCGACGTTCTCCGGGCTCAAGGAGGGCTTCAAGACCGACTACATCGAGGTCAACACCGTCGGCCCCCGCGAGATGTGGAACGACACCCTGCAGAAGAAACTGGAGTCGGTGCTCGGCGAGTACCTGCTCGACGGGGACGACGGCACGCTCGTCACCAGCAACGGTGAATTCTTCGACGAGCTCACCTGCTACTCGAACATCGTCATCCCCGGCGTGTCCAAGACCGACCTGACCGCCTTCTTCGAGGCCCGCGACGCCTACGACCAGATCGAGGACTGGGACACCAAGCTGATGATGCACTCGTGGCTGCTCGACCTCGGGGTGATCCTCTCCGAGCAGTCGATCCGCTTCGACGGGATGGCCGGCGAATGCATCTGGGGCTGCGCCTGCTGGGTCGTGGTCCCGCACGCGGCGATCCGCGGCGACGCGCCGGCCTCGGCCGACATCACCGAGGTCCAGCAGGCCCACATCGCGCCGATGGTGCAGACCGTCGTCCCGACACCCTGACCCTCGCCCGCCGGCCGGCGCGTGAAGCGCTGGTGCCCCGGACCGATCTCGACTGCCCGATCCGGGGCACCACGGTCGCCTGCCGCTTCCCTCCAAACACCGAGAGGACCCCCGTTGACCTCGAGCGCCCTCGCGCCGTCCACGAGCTGGTCGCGCGGTCAGCGCCTGCAGCTGTCGGCCATCGTCGCCGTCGTCTGCCTGCTCCACGTGGTGGGCTGGACGCTCTACCTGTCCCTGACCGCCGGGCCGCTCGGCGCGGGGGCGTTCGCCGGGGCCGGGGTGCTCGCCTACGTGCTCGGCATCCGTCATGCCTTCGACGCCGACCACATCGCCGCGATCGACGACACCACCCGGCTGATGGTCCAGCGCGGCCGCCGCCCGGTGGGCGTGGGCTTCTTCTTCGCCATGGGCCATTCCTCGGTGGTGGTGATCCTCGGGCTGGTCGTCGCGCTGGCGGCGGGCCTGGCGAGCTCGAGCGGGGTCGACACCTTCCGCGAGGTCGGCGGCACCGTCTCGACCGTCGTGGCGATGGTGTTCCTGGGGCTGGTCGCGGTGCTCAACGCGATGGTCCTCACCGGCATCGTCGGCTCCTGGCGCGACCTGCGCCGCGGCCGTCTCGACGAGGACGAGCTGGAGCGCCGGCTGCTCAACCGCGGCCTGGTCAACCGGATCCTCGGCGGGCGCGCCCGCACCCTGATCCGCCACTCCTGGCACATGTACCCGCTGGGCCTGCTGTTCGGGCTCGGGCTGGAGACCGCCTCCGAGGTCACGCTGCTGACCCTGTCCGCGTCGACCGCCTCCGGGGCGGGCGGGACCGCCGGCGGCGCGCCGCTGCTGGCGGCCCTGACGCTGCCGCTGCTGTTCGCCGCCGGGATGAGCGCGTTCGACACCGCGGACGGGCTGCTGATGTCGATCGCGTACTCGTGGTCGAACCGCAGCCCGGCGCGGCGGCTCTTCTACAACATCGCGACCACCGCCGCGACGGTCACGGTCGCCGGGTTCATCGCCGCCGTCTACCTGGCCGGGGTGCTCGCCGACGATCTCGGGGTCACCGCGCTGGCCGGGTTCGCCTCGATCGCCGACGACTTCGAGCTGCTCGGTTACGTCATCGTCGGCTTCTTCGTCCTGGTCTGGGGCGGTGCGGCCCTGCTCTGGCGGGTCGGCGGCTTCGAGCGACGTCACGATTCCGTCGCGGCGGACGTAGCACCGACCGAACTGGACGAGAACAGCCTCGACGCACCGCCCACCATCGCGTCCTAAGAACCGAGCTCGACGAGGAGCGCCCCTGACCTGTCGCCGGGACCGAGTGCCGGCGGCCGAGGAGAAGGAGAGCGACAAGTGATTGCAGCAGGAGACCCCATCCCCGACGTGGCGCTCAAGGCAGTCACGCCGGCGGGCACCGAGGACGTCCGTACCGGCGAGCTGTTCGCGACCGGCAAGATCGTCCTGTTCGGGGTGCCCGGGGCCTTCACCCCGGTATGCAGCGACTTCCACCTGCCCGGCTTCGTCCTCAAGACCGACGAGCTCAAGGCCAAAGGCATCGACACCATCGCCTGCGTGTCGGTCAACGACGCATTCGTCATGGGCGCCTGGGCCAACAGCGAGGCCGCCGAGGGCATCGTCATGCTCGCCGACGACGCCGCAGCCTTCACCGCCGCGATGGGCCTGACCACCGACGCGTCCAGCTTCGGACTCGGCACCCGATCCGAGCGCTACGCCGCGATCATCGAGAACGGCGTACTCACCTCGATCAGGGTGGAGAAGGAATTCGTGGACCACGAGGTGTCCACCGCCGAGCACGTGCTCGCGGCGCTGTAAGCAACCGTCAGAGACTGTCGGGTGGACGCCGTCGAGTCCGGGCTCATCCCGGAGTACGCGGAGTGGTTGGACCGGGTGACCGCGACCTACCAGGCGGTCACCTACACCTGCCGGGTCCGACTCGGCGACGCCGCCACCGCGGAGGCCGTCGCCGTGCGCGTGGCGACGGGGCTGGTCGCCCGACCCGCCGTGTTCCGGTACTGGGGCCTGCCGTTCTCAGGACGGATCGCCAAGCTCGCCGAGGACGCCATCGCGGACGCGCGCGCCGACCGCCCGCGAGCCGCCGGAGAGTGGATCCCGTTCCGTCGTGCGCTCGCCGCGATCCCGATCGAGGACCAGAGGACGTTCGTGCTGACCTGCGTCGAAGGTCTCGACGACGAACAGGTGGCACGACGGTGCGGCTGTGACACCGCCACCGCGGTGGCGCGCCGCGCGAGCGTGCTGGACCAGATGCAAGCCCTCGCCGCCCGGCACGGCAGACCCCGAACGGAGAAGTGACCCACGATGCCACTGGACTGGGCCGGTCTACAGCGCGAGTTCGGATCCGGCGGCGAGGTTGCCACCGTCGCCGGAGGCAAGACATTGACGATCACGGCCGTGGACGACGACTACGTCCACATCCAGCACTCGCTGTGGCGTGACCGGCTCGCCCGCGAGCACCTGGAGAAGGCGGTCGCGTTGATCGAGACCGACGCGATGACCCGGCATGCCGGGCTTTTCGCCGAGGAGTACCGCACGATGGTCGCCGACGTCCGCGCGACCTCAGTCGCCCATGTCCTCAAGCACCTCGGTGTCCTGGAATGAGCGTGGCCGGCACGACCTACGAGCTCCACGGCATCGTCGGCGCCCCCGAGGTGCTCGCACCTCTGCACGAGCAGTTCCCGCACGCCCGTCCCGTCCTGCTCGACGGCGCCGAGCTGGCGCTGGTGCCGCTATGCGAACAGCTCTTCCATGACATCGACCTGCCCGGATTCCCGATCGGCCCGGACTGGGCGTTCGACCGACTCTCCTCGGGCGTGGCGGCCCTGCTCACCGCCGCCTCCCGCCGGGGTTCGTTGGTCTACCTCGAAGCCGACTACGCCGGCGGGCTGGGGCGGCAGTCGGCTGTGGCCTGGCTGGACTGCCACCTGGTCTACGGCCCGAACGTGCTATTGCCCGACGAGCCGTTCCCGGTCTCGAACGACGACCCGCGCAGCGGCAGTCCCATCGTGCAGGCGCTGCGCTATCTCGGGGTCCAGGCAGCCGGGCGCGCCGACGAGTTCGTCGTGCTCGGCCTCGGCCGCCACCGCCGAACCCAGGACTGGTGCGCCGGGTGAGCACCGTGGGCGCCGTCCCGGCGGCGCCCGCCGACATCGCCCCTTCCAGCCCGGCGAGCGGCGCCCCGGCCAGCGACAGGTCGCTCGCGGAGCTCTCCGAGCTTGCGCGGGGCGCGGCGCGCCGAGTGGCGGTGGCCCTGGGACTCCGTCACGACTGCGGGGTCCGGCTTGTCGGTCAGGTCAGCAGCGCCGGGATCGGCTCGCCCAGCGCCTCGGCCACGGCGTTCGCCCACCGCGAGGCCGCGGCCTGTTTGAGGACCCGGAAGCCCGGACGGCCCGCCGGAAGATCTCGTACCCCGATGATCGCGGGTGTGCGCCGGGCCGTCATGACTAGACGGTCCGAGAGTTCTCGAACGCCCTGAGTTCGGCTTCGTCGTTACGCAGCTGGGTGATCTTGTTCGTGCTGGTCATGCCGCGGGTCCGCCACCCAGTCGAGTGAATAGGTATCTGCGTCGTGCGGGCCCCTGCCGTCGGCGGCGGCCGGATCATGTGATCAGGTCCCTGATCGCGGTTGTCCGCCCGGCCAACTCAGCCAGCACCGGGCCGTATACGCAGTCGTGGTGGGTGTTGGCGACGTCATCGACGTCCGCGGCGACCTGCTCGACGGCGTCGGTGACGGCATCGGCCTGCCGGGCGTCGCCGCGTAACCGGAGCCGGATGTCGTGGAGCTGCCCGGCGATCGCGTGCAGGGTCTCGCGATGCTCACTGGTCATCATTCCGGCCTGGGCCAGCCGGCCCAGCCTCACCACCAGCGCGTCCAGCTCTGCGCCAACGGCCCGCACGGTCTCGCGGTGAGTGCTCATCGGTTCCTGTTCCCCTCCGTTCCCGGGCCCCTCCAGGCTGCCCCCGATCGCAGCACCGCGAGCCAGCCGGGATGCCCGACGGCCGTGATCGGTGCCCTTGCGACAGCCCGCGCGCAGCCCGCGACGACTCCCGGTGCGGCACGGAGGGCGGCCACGCTCAGGCACGTGTGGTCAACACCGGGATCCGGGCCGAGCGTCAGCGGCGCCACGGTGGCCGGCGGTGTTCGTCGAGTTGGGCCGATCCACGGGTCTAGCGGGCTGCGGGTCCGTCCGGTTCGACGAGGACCGCTCGGTTCGGAAGGTTGGTGGGCCTGCCGCCAGGTTGCGACCGTTCCCGGCCGTCTGCCGGTCGGGTTTCAGGGTCGGCCAGCGTGTGGGATGTCGTCGCGGGTAGCGACCGGGGAGGCTTCTCGGGCGGCGCGGTGGGCGTGTTCGTCGGAGTCGGGCGCGAGGCAGGCGAACAGGGCGTGGTCGTCGTGCCTGCCGAGCATGCACGCGAACACGCGGCTTCCGATGGCGATCTCTTCGAGGTTCTCGCCGCTCTCACGGAGGCGGATCAGCCGTCCGCCGCGGGCGTCGGCGATCTGGCCGAGGGCTTCTTGCACGTCACAGTCGGCGGGCAGCTCACCGAAGGAAGCCAAGGCGCACGCGCCGTCTGCCCGTCGGCGGCCCGGCGGCCGGCGAGCGTCGGTATGGGGGCAGTCGGTTGATGGGTGGCGACGCGGCGGGGGAGGGGTGGTGCTGTGGGCACCTGCCGGGTGTCGAGCGAGGCGAGCAGCTCGGCGCCGAACGGCCAGCCGGTCCGGCGCGCCACGCGGGCCACGTCGGCGAGCTGTTCCAGGGCCTGACGCTTGACTTCGGGCAGCCCCACCTGGCTGCGGCTGCCTGGTTCGTCGCCGAGCGGCTTGCCCGTCTCGTCGCGAGTGGCGGGCCCGGGGCCGCGCGGCGGTTCGTCCGGGTCTTGCGGTGATGACCCATGACCGGCCTCTTTCGGTGAGCGGCGAGCGCGATCGGCGTCCCCTGTTTGAAGAGAACGGCCGGGGGCGCGAAAGGCAACGCCGTTCGCGGCGCCGACCGGGGATCGTTTCGCGTGCACCGCAGAGCCCGGTCCGGCGTCGCCGCCGGACCGGCGCCCGTTGAGTCGGCCTCCGGTCGCCGCCGGTCGGCTTGGGTGCTGGTGCTGATCAACGGCGCGGTCGGGGACCGGCGCTCCGCTCGTCTCCCGCGCCTTGGCTCGCCCCGGGGAAGCACCTGGTCGGCTGGGTGTTGCTGAGGTCAGGGCGGGATCCAGGGGCTGGGGTGGGGCATGGGCGTCACGGGTGGCCCGAAAGCTCCCCCCGGAGTGCGCCCAGGGTGTCGCCGTTGACCCCCACCGCGGGCGCGGGCCTGCCGGGGACGGCATCCAGGGCCCGCCCCGCCGGCAAGCGGGGGTCGACATGCTGCGGGCCCGGTCACCAGCCTCGAGGGGGGAACTGGTGGACCGGGCCCGCAGACCTGCCGAAGACACCGCCCGGGGCTCTCCCCGATTCCGACCGGTGACTTCGGATGGACCGGTTAGTTCGCGGCGGAGATCGGGTTGTGGCAGCTCTTGGCGTTGACCGCGCCGTTGCCGTGCCCGGCCGCCGAGCCGATCGGCACCCCGGCGGAGTTGTCCTGGACCGGGACCTGCACGCCTAGCACGTTGACCGGGACGTCGTTGTTGCACAGGTCGCCGGTGGTGTTCGGGGCGAAGTCGCTGGAGTTGAACATGCCCTTCTGCACCGTGGTCCCGTCGCTGTGGCTGGGGGCCTGGTCGCCGTCGTGGCTGGGGTTGGCCATGGCCAGCCCGGTGGTGGAGAGCAGCCCGGTGGAGATCATCGCGGTCGCGAGGACAGCCTTGCGCAGGGTCGCCATGAGCGGCCGGTCCTTCCATGCTTGGGAGCCCGGCCACCGGTGATGACACCGCGCGACCGTCTGATTACGTGTCGCCAACTCGGGACCGCGTCCCCCGGTGACGGGCTGGGTCCCTCGTTCAGCGCAACGAGTGAACCGGCCCGGGCCACTGCGACCCCTTCGATCCCGCGGCGCGGATTCCGGTGCCCTGGGGTGTCGGTCCGCGTCAGGTCGGTGCAACGGCTGTGGCGTTCGGCTCGGTCGACACCACGGTGCAGGCCCACCACGCTCAGCGCCACGCCGCTAGGTCGAGGGTAGATCCGGGGTCGTTCGATCGGGGCGGCGGTGTGGAATGCCGCCCCGGTGGCGGTCTGATCGGGGTTGGATGGGCTGGCGGTGTGTGGCGACGATTCCGGGGGCCGCTCGAAGTCGCGGGCCGGTGCCGGCCAGGCGAGCCAGGTGGTGGAGATGTTCTCGCCGCGCGAGGCGCAGATTCTGGCGCGGGTGGCCGAGGGGCTGAGCAACCGGGAGATCGGGGAGGCGCTGGGGCTCTCGCCGTGGACGGTGAAGTCGCACCTGGTCCGCATCGGGCACAAGTTCCGCAGCGTTCACGAGGGCCGGTGCCCCGACCGGGCGCACCTGGTGGCGCTGGCGTTGCGCGCCGGTGTCATCAGCTAAACGCCAGGGCTCGCGAGAGCGTTGAGATCGCGGTGTCGCTGACGGCCGCGCCTCACCCGCGTACATCGTCCCCGGCCAACCAGCGGTTTATCGATCGCTGACCATGCGCCTGAAGCGACGAGTGCGGACGGCGCAATGCCGCGGGCGGAACCCCGACGCCGCTCGCGGGGTGACCGCGAAATCCGGACGAGGCATTCTAAGGGTGATGGACGTGGGCGAGCCCCGGCCGCAGGCGGATGACTCAGAGATCCCTGCCCTCGCGCTCATCGCGACCGGGTTGATGTTCCTCAACACCTCGACCGGCGCCCAGACCGCGTGGCTGGTGCTGACCGTGCTGGTCGCGGTCGCTGCGCGACTCGACTGGACCGCCGCCGCGCAGCGGCTCGACCAGTGATCACGGCTCAGTGCGGCGTCGCCGGTCCGGGTCAGTCGTTCTGGTCAGCGATGGCGATGCCACACCCGGTGTCACGGTCGAGGTAGAGACCGGATAACGGGTCGAGGCATCGGATCTCGTTCGGGCGCAGGGCGGGGTGCACGGAGTCGACCAGCATGCTCAGCGGTTCGTGGCGGTGGACCGGCCCGGAGCGGCCAGCGTGGACGTGCCCCAGGAGTCTTCAGCGGACGAGGCGAGGTATGTCGACGGGTGCGCGACGCCCGGGCGTGGAACGGGTCGTGGAACGAAATGGCGTCAAGTTGCGGAGGCCGGTGAGCACGGTGTGACTGGCGACGTGCACCGATGGACGCATAGAGGCTGCCGTTCACGGAGAAGAACGTTCTCGTAATGCGTAGGTCGTCGGTTCGATTCCGACAGGCGGCTCTATTGGCGCTGGTCAGCACGATGTTGACCTCGGTGTGTGAGCGGTGCGCACATGTCGTGGAACGGGTGCGGAATCAAGGCACTCCCCGGTGCGGGGAGGAGCGTGGGCTACGGGAACGTCGACGATGTCGTGTCCGCGTCCGGGCTGGACCCGGACCTTGATCGGGGCCGCCACGCGCACGTAGGACGGGGCTTGGGCTTGGGTGTGGGCCGCGGCGAGGGCGACCGGGTGCCGGTGTCAGCGCTCGTGGCCAGACCGGGGCCCGTCGAGCGGCGTCGAGCCGGGTGGGTTGGGCCAGTCGGTGCCCGGGTCCGAACGCGGCCCGGTCCAGATCACCGCGCCAGCCGATGGTGAACCGCCCCGGCGCGTCCGGAGAGCTACGGGCTTGAGTGAGCCGGCTCCGGGTGGGGCCGGTGTTGACGGTAGTGGGCGGTCTCGAGTTCGGCGGGTGGGATGTCGCCGCAGGTGCTGTGCAACCGACGGTGGTTGAACCAGTCGACGTACTCGAGGGTGGCGATCTCGACCTGCTCGACGGTGCGCCACGGACCTCGCGGCTTGATCAGCTCGGTCTTGAACAGCCCGATCGTGGACTCGGCCAGAGCGTTGTCGTAGGCGTCGCCCACCGACCCGACCGAGGGGGCGGCGCCGGCCTCGGCGACGCGTTCGGTGAACGCGATCGAGGTGTACTGGCTGCCGGCGTCGGAGTGGTGCACCAGCTCGCCGAGCTCGTCGACACCTTGCTGGCGGCGGGTCCACACGGCCTGCTCGAGGGCGTCGAGCACCAGGCTGGTGCGCATGGTGGTCGCGGCGCGCCATCCCAGGATGCGCCGGGAGTAGGCGTCGATGACGAACGCGACGTAGACCATCCCCGACCAGGTCGGGACGTAGGTGAAGTCCGCGACCCACAACCGGTCCGGGGCCGGTGGGTTGAACTCGCGTCCGACCAGATCCCCGGCCCGCACAGCGTCGCCGGGGATCGTGGTGCGGACCCGACGGCCGCGGCGGGCTCCGGCCAGGCCCTGGTCGCGCATCAGCCGTTCCACGGTGCAGCGGGCCACCGCGACGCCCTCTCGGTTGAGCTGGGCCCAGACCTTGCGAGCGCCGTAGACGCCGTAGTTCTTGGTGTGCACCCGGGCGATCTGCTCGCTCAACCACTCGTCGCGCACTCGGCTCGGTGAGGGTTCCCGAGCGGCTCGGCGGGCGTCGTAGTAGGTCGATGGGGCGATCGGTGCGCCGAGCTCGGCGAGCACGGTGCAGATCGACTCGACGCCCCAACGCCGCCCTAAGCTCGTTCGGGCGGCGTGCTCGTCGATGAACCTCACGAGCGTCGCGGTGGCCGGTCGATCTCGGCCGCGAAGAAAGCCGACGCCGCCTTGAGGATGTCGTTGGCGCGGCGCAGCTCGGCGTTCTCCCGGCGCAGCCGCTTGAGCTCCTCGGACTCCTAAGAGGTGGTGCCCGGCCGGGTCCCGCCGTCGATCTCGGCCTGGCGGACCCATTTGCGGACCGTCTCCCCGGTGCCCACCCCGAGCTTCTCGGCGACCGCGTTCATCGCCGCCCACGGCGAGTCGTAGTCACCCGCGACCTCGGCGACCATGCGCACCGCTCGCTCCCGCAACTCCGGCGGATAGGGCGGCTGGGCTCGACGTGACATGACCAGATCTCCTCAGACGGTCTGGTCTCCGGACTCGCCGGGGCGGTTCATGGCCGTGGTCGGCGCAGGCGACACTTCCGGTCTCGCGTTGGTAGGCGACGAGGTGGTGCAACTCTTGTCGAAGCTCGTGGCGCTGAGCGCGGCGACGTGGCGCATCCTGGACCGGGGACCTGGATTGGATCCCCCCACGGACCCCATACACCGGAAGGACCGCGGCCGTGACCGGAGAGTTGAGCCCTGTCCACTGGTTGATCGTGTTGGTGGTGCTGGTCGTGCTGTTCGGGGCCAAGAAGCTGCCCGACGCCGCCCGCGGGCTCGGCCAGTCCCTGCGAATCTTCAAAGCCGAAATGTCGGCCTCTCGCGTCGGCGCGCCGCCCACCGATCCCGCGGCGGGATCACCGAGCGATGACCAGGACCGCCGCCCCCAGAACGCCTTCGACGACGCGAGCGAGGTCCCCGCGCCCGACAACACGACGCCGACGACGTCCCCGGGAAGCGACACCGTGCAAGGCCACGACCCCGACCCACCGAGCAGGCCCCACCCACCCCTCGAGCGGACTCCGCTGCACGACCAGCCGTCGACGCCGCCCGGGTAGGGGAGGACTATCCGCAACCGGCGGGATCGGTGCACGACACCGCCGCGGCCACCGCGACGACCGGCCGTGGGGCGTGGGTCGTAGCGATCGGGACGCCGACCGGCCCTCGGTGCCGCCTGCCCGATAAGTCGGCTCTATGACAGCCCTGCTGCTCAACGGACCGGGGCTGCCGCGCCGCTCGGTTGGCTCGAAGCTGTCGGACTCCGGGCAAGCGGGGGAAGCTCACCACGCATCCCGCGGGCTCGCCACCGCCATCGCGATCAAGGACCGGGCTCTCGTCCCGGGGCACTGCTCGTCCGTCGCGGGAAGTCACGGGACCGGAACGTGATCGCGGTGACGTAACCGGGGCTGACACGGATGGGCGTTGCGGTCCCGGCGCTGCGGGGCGGATCGTCGAGGCCATCGAGACGGCGTGGGGGCCGCTCGACGAATGGGGGGTGCCGCCGTGGTCAGGCTTGGGGGGTCCGGGTGGTCGCTGCACTCGCTGGCGGTGCCGCTGCTAGGGGTGCTGGTGATTGTGCTGGCGGTCGCGCTGATCTCGACTCACCGGACGGTGGAGGCGCCGTCCCCGTCGGCGGCCTCGGAGTTGCCGCCGCCCTATCTGTTGTCGCTGGTGCGGACCGGGGTGGTGTCCGGGGTGAATGACGACGGCACCGTGGAGGTGACCCCGACGTCGGTGAGCTCGGACGGCGCGCCGCCGGGCGCTCCGAAGCGTGTGACGGTGGCCGGGCTGCAGGTTCCGGCGGCCGGGCAGTGCGGGCATACGGAGGCCCTGGACGCGGCCCGCTCGGCGTTGATGAACGAGGCGGTGACGCTGGTCCCGGACCCGGCGGTCCCGGTCCCGGGGGTGGAGCACGTCGTCACTCACGACCAATGGTCGTGGACCGACCACGCGATCAGCGAGGGGATGGGCCAGGAGTCCATAGGCGGCTGGACCTACGCCGGGGTGTTCGAGCGGGAGCAGCGGGAGGCGAGCGGGGCCGATCGAGGCCTGTGGGCCACCTGCTGGGCGGCCGCCACCGCCTCCGGGTCCAAGTGAGCTGACAAGCGACTAGTGTCCCGAGTCCGAAAATCTGGTCCGGGGACGGCAGGCCGAAGGCATCCCGCGTAGCGGGGTGGAAGTCTGGCTGGGTCGTGAGGTCAGGCGGTGGGGGCGAGGGTGACGGTGTAGCCGAGTGCTTCGAGTTGGTGGATGTGGGCGCGCTTTTTGCTTTCGGGGTTGAGACGTCGCTCGTGGAAATCCGACCCGAGATCGACGAAGTGGGCCTCGGGGTCGCCGAGCAGGTGCCAGACCGCGACCAGGATGGAGCACTCGACCGCGACGATGGCCTTCTTCTTGCCCCGGCGCGCGATGCGCTGATAACGCTCGCCGAGGAACGTGTTGGTGCGTCCGGCGCCGACGGCGGCCTCACCGAGGACTTTGGCCGGGTAGCGGTTGCGGTGCCCGGTCGAGCCTTGGCCCTTATTCTTGCCGGCGGACTCCTTGGTCTGCGGGGTGAACTTGGCCCAGGAAGCCAGGTGACCGGCGGTGGGGAACCGGGACAGGTCCAGCCCGATCTCGGAGACCACGATCGCTGCGGCCACCGGTCTGGCTCCGGGGATCTCATCGAGGCGGGCAACGGCCGAGGCGACAGGGGCGATCATCTCCTCGATGGTGGCGTCGAGTTCGATGATGTCGGTGTCCAACCCGTCGACGCGGGCGAGCATCTTGGCCGGCAGCAGGGCATGGTGGTCGGTGAAGTACCCGGTGAACGCCTCTTCGAGCCGCCCCAGCTTGCGCCGTAGCGGGCCGCGGGCCAGCTGGGCGAGGGCCTTGGGGGTCACGCTGCCCGGCGATCAGACGGGACATCATGTCGCGGCTGGAGACCCCGACGATGTCCAAGGCGACCACCGAGAGCTTGATCTGGGCGTCCCCGAGCAGCTTCTCGACCCGCTGCTTTTCCGCGGTGCGCGTCTCGACCAGGTCGCAGCGGTACCGGGCGACATCACGCAGCCGCCGAATCTCGGATGGGGACACGAAGCTGGGGCGCAGCATCTGCCGTTCGGCGACCTTGGCCAGCCACACCGCGTCGAGCTTGTCGGTCTTGGGCCGGCCGGGCAGGTGCTTGACGTCGCGGGAGTTGACCAGCCAGGTCTCGAACCCGTGCGCCTCGAGCAGGTAGAACACCGGCTTCCAGCAGTCCGAGGTGGCCTCCATGACCACCCGGGTCACCCCCAGACACCGCAGGTGATCGGTCATGCCCAGCAGCGAGCGGGTCATGGTGGAGTAGGCCGCCACTTCTTGGAGCCGCCGTCCTGGACGAGCTTCGTTCGGGACGCGAACGCAGCAGATCAGCTCGGCCTTACCGATATCGCAGGCCGCGACCCGCGCGACGATCTCTTCCTTCGCTTGGTCTTCTTCAAGCACCACTGGCTCCTCGCCGTCTCGGCCACCAGGCGGGCCGCCCGCGAGGACCAGCGAGAAGGACGGAATCTGATCCGCGTGCTCGAAGCCACACTGAAGCTCTCGTGGGCAGTCCTCTCCACCCTGCTGAGTCACGACCTCGAAGATCACAGACACCCGGCGTCAGGCGAGCGCCCCACCAGGATTTTCAGCGCGGAACGCGCGACCCACCAGGGGGTAGGGATTGCTGAGTCGGAAGTTGTGACGCAGTTGTAGGTTGGGGTATGGCTCCGGCCTCGAGACGCCGCCGCTTTTCTGCGCCGAGCAGGTCCCCGTCGGCGGCCGGGGCACCCTGGTGGAACAGCGTGCCGCGCAGTTGTTGGACCCAGCCGGTGTGCTCGTCACGGAGGTCTTTGAACAGCTCCAGCAGCGGACGCACTTCGATGACCTGCTCGGGCGGGATCCACGACTCCGACAGCCGTCCACTGGCCAGCAGCTCGCGCAGATGTCGGGCGTCGAGCCGGTCCGTCTTTGCGCGTCGTTTCGGGCCCCGCGCGGCGGCGGTGTCGGCCGGCTCGGCCAGGTGCGCCTCGGCCCCGGCGGCGGCCAGCTCTTCGACGACGAAGCGCCACCCGCACGCCTCCACCGCGAACCGGGCCGGTCGCTCGGTGATCTCCGTGGCCAACCAGCGGCGCAGCACCCCCGAACCCTCGTCGAGATAGTCGAACATGATCTGGAGCCGGTGCACGTCCAACCCGCCTACGATGCCCATCGGGGACCTCCTCAAGCTCCTTCGAACTCACACACGCACGAATCATGCGCGCGAGCTGGGGGGGCCCGCGACATGTCATCTTTTGCGGACCGTCGTAGATGTTTGGTGAGCCGAACCGGGTCGACCGCGCGGGTTATTCGTCGGCTAGTGGGATGTAGACCAGCGGTCCGCTGTCGGGGTTCCCGGCGTTGATGTCGAAGAGGTCCGGAGTCTGTGGGGCGTCGACGGACGCTCTGAACCCGGCGGTGTCGATCGCCAGTGGTACGGAGTCCGGGCCTTCCTGACCCGGTACGAGGACATTGACGTTGATCAGCACCGGGAGGTGGCCGGGGATGTCCGAGAGCCTGCTGCGCAGCCGGCCCACGGTCCAGCCGTTGGAGGGGGCGCCCTCGGCGCTGGTCACCGGCATCAGGGTTCGCACTTCGTCGCGCCGGCACGGTGCCGCGGGAGACCCGGTTGTGGCCGCCGACTGGCGGGAGGCGCACCAGGTATACGAGGCGATCTTGCGTAACGCCGTCGCTACGTCGAACCGGCCCGCTTCAAGGTCGTCGAGAGCCTGGGCGACAAACGCCTCGATCAGAGGCTTATCGGGTCGCTCGTTCTCGGGCAGCAGCGACTCCACTCGATCCCATTTGACTTCGCAGGCCATGGAGAATGGTAACAACGCCGATGGGTGACCGGTAAAGGGCCAACCAGGGAGTGTCGGGAGCGACGAAGGGCATCGACTCGACACGGGTTGTGTCGAACTGGGCGGTTTCGGGTGGCGTTAGAGGGTATTTTCCCTGTGCCGGGCGCGGGCGGGCCCCGGTGCGCCGTTGGGGCCGATCGGCCTGTACATCTCGACTGCCGCGGCGGCCCCAACGGCGCGTTTGCGACAATCCTCTTCCGACGTGGTCCGCCGGAGGGGGGCTCGTCGCGACAATCCTTTTCCGACGGTTGTACCGGAGACGCGGCGTCGAGGCGGCGCTTCGACGGTCAAGAGAAGCTCTCCGTCTGACATCTTCGGCGACGCCGGGGCCGAAGGGCGTGGCGACTGGGAAAGGCCGGGCCCGACATGATCGCCATCCTCGCTCGGCTGCGGTGGGTTCTTCCGTGCGGTGGCAAATCCGGATTATTCACCGGTACACCCTGGCGCTCGGTCTCCGCACCGCCGACACGGGTCGTGGTCACCGACCGCGTCGAGAAACGGCGGGAACTCGACGTCAGGGAAAGCGCTCGCGCCGAGTTCCTCCTCGTTTTCTGGCTATGTTGCAGGTCATGCGCACAACACGTGCTGCCGCTAGCCGGTTGTCGCTCACCCCGGGTTGCGAGGTGTGCTCCCTCTGCTCACGTCGTCGAAAGGCGTCGACCGGCGGGCCGGTCGGGGCCGAACGGGTGAAACACCAACGGGCACCTGTTTCGGAGTGGTTAACGCAGGGTGCGACTGTTAGCGTCGGGCCGCCCAATCAGGGCAGATCGGTTCCCTCCTGGGGGGTCACGAGGAACGATCTAGTTCGCTGTGCGTGACCCTTTTCCGTCAGGGGCCGGTCGAATCCGGAGCAGGAAAGGGATACATCCCATGTCAAACGTGACCTGGCGACGTCGAGTCGCCATGGGCGCCGTGTCGGTGGCCGCCGCCGGTGGCCTCGCCTTCGCCGGAGCCGGCGGAGCGATGGCCTCCCCGTCCCACCACCCGGGGCCCCCGCCGCCGTCGTCCTCGACCAAGCAGACCGCCGTGGGCATCGGCGGCAACGGCGGCAAGGGCGGGAGCTGGAACATCGCCGGCTCGCTCAACGCCGGCAACGGCAACCAGCTCGGGACTTACAAGTCCAGCACCTCGGGCGGGTCGTCGTCGGCGAACGCCGGCAACGGCGGCAACGGCGGGGACGGGAGCGCGGTCAACGTCAACAAGTGACGATCGCCCGGGTGGGTAGAGAAACGAGGAAACCCACCCTGGCGACCGCACCGGGCCCCTGTCAGGCCGTCAGCGCAGCGTAAACCGCGCTGTGCGGCCGGGTCCATGCCAACCGGTGGATCTCTGATCAGTTCGGAACCACCGGCCGGCACCCGGGCGCCCCATCCCACAGGTCTGTGGGGTGGGGCGCTCGTGGTGTGCCCCGGACCCTCGTGCGGGTCCAAGCCCGCCTATTGTCGACTCCGCCGTCGTCGTCGCGCTTTGCAACCGAGAGGGTCCGCGCTCCTAGCGGATGGCCTGGCGGGTTGTTGGCCTGTGCGGTGGGTGTCGCGTCTGCCGCGATCGGGTGGTCTCGCTGTACTCCTCGCGGCAGAGCCCAGCACGATTCGGTGAACGCCTACCGGTCGACTTCGGGTCCCCACCCGATGAAGCCTCCCTCGTTTTCCGGCCAGATTGCGGCCGCCCCGCCCTCCCAAGTGAGTGACACGTAAAGCGTCAGGGCTCTCAGAATGGTCGACACGGCTGTGAACGCCGGTCGCGACCGGGCCCCGCTCAGCCGTACAGCGCATCCGCCGCGCAGGCCAGGTTTCGCTTATTGGCCAGTGCGCAAAATAGCCGCGCGGGCACCCGGTCAGGGCCAAACGGGTGATACGAACAACAGAGACCTGTTTCGGAGTGGTCGACGGTCCATTCGACTGTTAGCGTCGTGCCGCCCAATCAGGGCAGATCGGTTCCCCGATGGGGGGTCACGAGGAACGATCTAGTTCGCTGCACGTGACCCTTTTCCGTCAGGGGCCGGTCGAATCCGGAGCAGGAAAGGGATGCATCCAATGTCAGACGTGACCTTGCGACGTCGAGTCGCTATGGGCGCCGTGTCGGTGGCCGCCGCCGGTGGCCTCGCCTTCGCCGGAGCGGGCGCAGCGATGGCCTCGCCCTCCCACCACCCGGGGCCCCCGCCGCCGTCCCACTCGTCGTCGACGAAGCAGACCGCCGTGGGCATCGGCGGAAAGGGCGGCAACGGCGGCAACGGCAACACCGCGGTGTCGGTGAACGCGCTCAACGGCAACCAGGTGCTGACCGACAAGTCCAGCACCTCGGGCGGGTCGTCGTCGGCAAACGCCGGCAACGGCGGCAACGGCGGCAACGGGAGCGCGGTCAACGTCAACAAGTGACGATCGTCCGGGTGGGTAGAGAAACGAGGAAACCCACCCGGCGACCGACCGGGCCCCTGTCAGGCCGTCAGCGCATGGCGCGACCGCGCTGTGCGGCCAGGTCCGTGCCGTCTGTTTGACCCCCAAACTGTCGACGACGGCATCGAAGCGCCCCATCTCGCGGCTCTGCGGGATGGGGCGCTTTGATACATCCGGCCCTTCGAGACCTCGCCGCCCGGGGATATCGCCGAACAGCCTCCCCGCTCCGCCGCAATGGGAAATTCACGGAGAACCCGGGCGACAACGCCGGCGAACGACGATCACGACGATCAGTCAGTTACCCGGTGCGGGTGGAGCTGCCAGGTCAAGGCAGGAGTCGCCGGTCACCCACTGTCGCTCGGCGCTGCTCGGTGCAGGACGCACCCACGGCGAAGCTCACTACCTCGGGTGGAGGCGTCGCTGCGAGAGGGGGTGATAAAGCGCGTTGGGGTATCCACTCAAGCAGAGTAGTTTGATGTCGTGGCCAAGCCGCAGGCATGGGTGCACTACCCGCGATCGCTGAGCGAGTTCGGGGCCTGTCAACGGCCAAGTTGTGGTCCCCGCTGGTGGCCAGGAAAAAGTCCCCGCCCCGGTGGGGTGATCAGGGGTTCGGGCGGGGTGGTCCTTCGTTGGTTCGGGCTTGGCGCATCCGAAACGATTGGCCGGATGTGGTCACGACGTGGCAGTGATGGAGGAGTCGGTCGAGCAGGCTGACCGCGGTGGTGTGTTCGGGCAGGAACCGGCCCCACTGTTCGAAGGGCCAGTGCGAGGCGATCGCCAGCGAGCGGCGTTCGTAGACCGCGGCGACCAGCCGGAACAGCAGCTGGGCGGCGGTGTCGTCTAGCGGCGCGAACCCGATCTCGTTCAGGATGATCAGGTCGTAGCGCAGCAGGGAGTCGATGACCCGGCCCACGGAGTTGTCGGCCAGCCCGCGGTAGAGGGTCTCGACGAGGTCGGCGGCGGTGAAGTAGCGGACCCGGTGGCCGGCCTCGACGGCGGCGTGCCCGAGCGCGACCAGCAGGTGTGATTTGCCGGTGCCGGCCGGCCCGACCAGGGCCGCGTTCTCCGCCGCCCGGATCCACTCGAGCCCGGCGAGGTAGTCGAACGTGGCGCGCGGGACGCTGGCGGCCGAGAGGTCGAACTCGTCGAGGGTCTTGGCCAGTGGGAATCCGGCGGCCTTGTGTCGGCGGCGGGTGTTGGCCGCGTCGCGGGCGGCGATCTCGGCGTCGATCAGGGTGCGCAGCAGCTCCTCGGGGCTCCAGCGTTGGGTCTTGGCGGTCAGCAGTAGCTCGGGGCCCAGTTCGCGGACGGTGGCCAGCTTGAGCCGCTTGAGGCCTGCTTCGAGGTCGGCGGGCAGCGCGGGCGGTGACGTTGCGGTCATGAGGCGTCCCCGTTCTCGACGCCGACGGTGTCGGCGCTGGGCAGGGCGTAGTCGGCCAGCGAGCGCGTGGTGACCCGGGGCAGGTCGATGACCAGCGCGTCCCCGGCCGGTTGCGGGTCGGGGGTGGCGACGCCGGCGGCCAGGATGGAGCGGACGTCCTCGGCGTGCCAGCGGCGGAACGCGGTCGCCCGGGTCAACGCGGCCAGCATCGGGTCGCGGCCGTAGGCGGCCTCGAGGACGAGCAGCTCGTCGAGCTCGGGGCCCAGGCGGGTGTTGCCGGCCGCGGTCGCCCCGGTCAGGAAGGTCTCGGCGACCGGGCCGAACGCGCAGAACCGCTTCTCCGCGTTCGTCCTGGGTCGCGGTGCCCGCCGCGGGGTGTTGGGGCGGGGCCGGTTGTAGTGGGTGTCGTCGATGCTGGCCTCGCCCGGGGCGACCAGGGTGTGCTCGGCCAGGATCACCCCGCTGTCGCGCTCGAGGACTCTCAGCGTCCCGTCGCTGGTGGCCAGCTCGACGGTGGCGCCGATCAGCCGGGTGGGCACCGAGTAGCGCGCGGAGCCGAACCGGACGCAGGAGAGCCGGTCGACCTTGCGGGTCACCACCGTCCGGCCGGGCAGCGCCGGGCGCAGCGAGGGCAACCCACCCAGCAGCTCACGTTCCCGGCCGAGGCGCTCGGCGGGGACCGCGCAGATCTCAAGCGGGCCCGTTCACGCAAAGTGCGCTGTGCGGTCTCGGGAGATCGTTGGCGGATTGTCGTCAGGACTTGGTTGTCGGCCCGGCCTTGGTCCAGGTCTTGAAGCGGGTCAGTGGCTTGCTGGGGTCGGGGGCGAAGGTGGTGAGTTCGTGGTCGCCGTCGAGGACGCGGAAGGTGGTGTCCTCGGCGATGACGGTGATGGTCTTGCCGGCGTGCGCGCGTCCGATCCGCAGGCGGTGGCGGGCCACCATGACCACTCCGCACTCCGTCGGCGCCGACGACGCGCTGGGAGCGGGGAGCGTGGGCGGGTATAGGGGCCGGCAGCGGGCCCGCGGCGCGGCGGGCGCCGCGGAGCGCGAGGCGGCGCTCGAGCTCGATGGGGTGGGGCCAGGAGCCGACCAGCATCTGGTCGGTGACGGCGTGGACGAGGTGGCCATCGAGGCGCAGCGCTACCCGGGTGCCGGTATGGACGACACCGACGTTGAAGTCGGTGCCATCGACCCGCACGATCCCGTCGCGGCCGACGACCCGATCGACCTCGACCACCGTGTGGGCCGCGCAGTGACGGGGACTGCGCGGCAGCGCCGCCGGCGCCGGCGCCGCGCCGGCGGGCGGGCGCCGCGGGCGCGCAACTCGGCGAGGTGGGTCGGCGAGAGCCGGGAAGCCACGGTCTTGAGCAGCTGATCCTCGAGGCAGACGTGGACGGTGTCGACGTCAGCTCGGACGGTGACCAGACGCCCGCCGTAGGCAGGTCCGAGCCAGACCTGTTGATGGGCGGCGACGGCGAAGCTGCCGCAGCTCGGGACCCGGACCTCCAGCTCCACCGCCCCATCAGCAGCGCCGTCGGCAACGGGAACCTCGCCGGCCGGTGCCGTCAGCGCTGACGAACTCGACGACGGCTCCGAGCTGGTCGCGGAGCACAGCCCGTCGCTGAGCTGCGCCTCGGCGTCGAGAGCCGCCGGGGGCGCGGGTGCGGTGCTGGCGAGCGGACCGGCGGTGGCCGCCTGTCCGGGGCGGAACAGCCTGGCCGGGGTGGCCATGTCCAGGCTCTGATGCGGTCGGACGTGGTTGTAGCCCTGTACCCAGGCATCGATCGCGGCCTGGGCGGTGTCGAGATCGGCGAACGGCGCGACCTGGTCGAGCAGCTCACGGCGCAACGTCCGATGGAACCGCTCGATCTTCCCCGGTGCTCGTCGGGGGAGCGGCGCTTGGTCAACCGGGCGGTGATCCCAAGCTCGCGGCAGGTTCGCTCGAAGAGCACCTCGACCGGCGCCGGGCGGGTGTAGCGGCCGGTGAACTGCTTGCCGTTGTCGGTCAGCACCTCACTGGGCACCCCGGAGCGCGCGATCGCCGCGAGGAATGCCCCGGTGACCGCCCGGCCGGTCGGCACCACGACCAGGGCGGCGACGACCACGGAGCGGGAGTGGTTGTCGATCCCAGAGACCATCGTGACCTCGCGCCCGCCCGCCAGGTGCACCCCGCCCACCAGATCGAGCTGCCAGAGCGCCATCGGCGTCTCCCGGGCCCACCGCTTGTACGTGCGCGGCCGGCGCTGCTCCTGCGGGGCGACCAGCTCATGGCGCACCAGCACCCGGTGCACTGTCGCCCGCGACGGCGCCGCCTCGGCTCCGTGGGTCACGGCGAGCTCGTAGGCGATCCGGCGGGCGCCCCACCGCGGATGCTCCCGCCGCAGCCCAGCGATCTCGGCCTCCAGCGTCGCGGTGGTCCGCGACGGGCTGGAGCGCGGACGCCGAGATCGGTCCGCCAACCCGACCACGCCCGCCTCGTCGAACCGGCGCCGCCACCGGTAGACCGCCTGCCGGGACACCCCGTAGCGATCAGCCACCTCCGCGACCGGCGAACCGGCCCGGACCTCGAGTACCGCCCGATACCGCTGCTCGACCCACCAGCCGACGTCCTCGCCCACGCGCTCTCCTCCCACTCCGAAACGAGCGGAACAAGATCATCTTCGGCGCGAAGTCGTGAAGCCTGTCCTGAGGCCGAAGCGTCAACCAGGTCCTGAGACGTCACACATCAACGTCGGCGGGTTGCGCCCGATCTCACCGGGCCACGCCCGCTACTGGGAGTCGGTGGCCGACCACCTGACCAACGAGGTGCTGGGCAACGACGCAGCGGCGGGCCCGCCTCTGGTGCGCGCCGAGACGTTCCGCCACCTGTGGCTATGTCAACGTTGCTTGGCTCCAGGTCGACGCAACCTTGTACCCACTTGTCGATCTCTGCGGGTGTGAGCGAGGCTCGGCGGCGGGCGTGTCAACGGCGGCTCATCTTGAGCAGCGGTCGGCGACTGGTTCTTTGATCAGGCGTGATGGCTGTCGGCGGGCCGTTGGAGGCCGAGCTTGAGCCCGTGATGATGGCGCTAAGCGAAGCTCAGCTAGCGCCATCACCGTGGGGGAGCGCCCAGGACAGGGTCACCGTGGTGCCGGTCGGGTGGGTCGCGGTCTCCACCCGGCCGGCGAGGGCGCGCATCAGGGCGAGACCACGGCCCCGTCCTCCTGGGTCCGCCGGCGGTGGGTGCCACCGTCCGTGGTCGCTGACCTGGACCTCGGCGACGGCGCCGCCGGTCGCCGCGGCGAGCCGGACCGGTCTGCCCGGCTCTGGGTAGGCGTGGTCGGCGACGTTGGTCAACGCTTCGTAGACGGCCGCCTCGATCTCGCCGGTGGTCTCCTGGTCGAAACCGATCGCCGCCACCCACTGCTGTAGCCGGTGGCGCAGCCCGCGCAGATTCTGCGCGATCGCGGCCACGTTGAGCTGCAGCGGTGCCGGTGACCCGGGTGGGCTGCGGCTGCGCGGTCCCCTTGACCTGGTCCCTGACGTCGGGATCCGGCGCCGCCCTGGTCCTGGTCGCGAGCAGCACCCGGGACGGCGAGGTCGCTGTCACGCTGCTGTGGCGCGGTCCGCATCGGCAGCGACTGACGTCGTCGAGGTTGACCGAATGACGTTAAGTCTCGCCGGTTGGCGCACTGGGAACGGCGGCGGGTCTGGTCGGTGTCGGGGTGAGAGCTGTGGTGAGACCGGGCCAGCTGGCGGTGGTATGTGTCTTCTGACCGTCGGGATCGGCAGCGAGGATCTCCTCGGTGAGCGCCCGGATAAGCCCGTCGGGCGTGAGCGCGCATCCGAGGTCGGCGTAGGTGGTGAGTTCGAGGGCGACGAGCCGGCCCAGCGCCCCGGGGTAGAGGCGCCGGGCGCGGTAGCCGGCGCGGCGCAGCCGTCGGCGGTCCTGGTAGTCCAGTCGCGGGGCGTTCCCGTCCGGCTGTGGTGGGCTGGGCGGGATCCGGATGCCGGTCACTGGGCCGGTCTCGATGCCGCGTGCAGTATTTCGTCGGCGAGCTGCGGGACGAGGCGATCGCCGTCGAACTGGTAGCCGAAGTCGGCCCACGCCCGGAGTTCGCGCTCGATCAACTCGCCCAACGCCCCGGGCTGCAGCGCCTGGGCGTGGGCCGCGGCGATCCGGCACCGGGAACGGTCGGCTGCGGTGGTGGATTGCTCGCCGACGGTCATGGCAGGCTGGCCCTGCTCACGGCGGTGGGCCGGTGGAGGATGTCGTCGACCAGGCGGGGGACCAGGGCGTCGCGGTGGTCGCGGTATCCCAGCTCGACCGCGCGCTCCAGCTCGCGGCAGATCAGCTCGCCCAGCAGCCCGGGGTAGATCCGGCGGGCATAGTCGGCGGCCGCGCGGTAGCGCGAACTCTCGTGCAGAGCCAGTGTTCGCATGATTTCCCCCTGCTACTACGTGTCACGCCACGACGCGGTGAGCTTTGCCCCTCAACGCTTATGGCCGATGGCGTTTGGCTCTTAGGTTACAGAAGGCGATATCAGCGCGCCATTGACCACTTAACTTACGCCAAACAGGTGATACATCCGGGTTGTGTGTGCGACTGATCTCGGGCTGCAGTTGGTCCTTTCCGCATGCCCAACGCCACGGGGCAGACACGTGAGCTGGTCGCGGCCGTGATACAGCCGGTAGAACACGCGGGACGCTGGCGTGCCGGGCGTCGTTGTCCGCCGAATCGGACTCGCCGGGCACCTTCTCGGTGATCAGGTCGATAAGCGCGGCGAGGTCGTCGGCGCCGTGGTTGGTGGCGAGTGGTCATGACCCGCTCCTGGGGGCGTCGGTTCCCGAAGGTTTCCGGGAGCGATGCTCGACGGTGCCGTGCCTGGGTGGCGGCCCGGGGCCGCAGATCACCCGTTGCGCTGAACCAGCGGCCCACCCCGTGACCGCGGGCTGGTCCGCCGGGTTGGCGACAGCGGTTCGTGGCGGTGGACCGGCCCGGAGTGGCCAGCGTGGACGTGCCTCAGGAGTCTTCAGCGGACGAGGCGAGGTATGTCGACGGGTGCGCGACACCCGGGCGTGGAACGGGTCGTGGAACGAAACGGCGTCAAGTTGCGGAGGCCGGTGAGCACGGTGTGACTGGTGACGTGCACCGATAGACGCACAGAGGCTGCCGTTCACAGAGAAGAACGTTCTCGTAATGCGTAGGTCGTCGGTTCGATTCCGACAGGCGGCTCCGCAGGTCAGGGCCCGTATCGCACGCCGGTACGGGCCCTTCTGCTGCCCGGCCGAGGCCGCTTTCCCGCCCGGCAGCGACGGCAGCCGACCCGCGATGCCTAGGTCAGGACTAGGTACTTGGCCGATGTGTCGGGGACCAGGCCGGACCACCGTGGACGGACCACCACTTCTGGTCCGGCGCCGATCCGGACGACTTCCGCCTGGAGGACGCGATGACGCAGAGCCTCGACCGAGCTCAGAACATCCTCGCCGACGCCGTCGTCGACGACCGCGAGTCCGGAGTGGTGAAGGCCAATCGCCGGATCTTCACCGACGAAGAGATCTTCGAGCTCGAGATGAAGCACATCTTCGAGGGCAACTGGGTCTACCTCGCCCACGAGAGCCAGGTCGCCGAGGCCGGGGACTACTTCACCACCTACATCGGCCGTCAGCCCGTGGTGATCACCCGCGACAAGGACGGCGGCCTGCACTGCCTGATCAATGCGTGCGCCCACCGCGGGGCCATGCTCTGCCGCAAGAAGCGGGACAACCGCAGGACCCTGACCTGCCCGTTCCACGGCTGGACCTACCGCAACGACGGCACCCTGCTCAACGTCAAGGACCCCGAGGGCGCCGGCTACCCCGAGAACTTCAACACCGACGGGTCGCACAACCTGGTCAGGGTCCCGGTGTTCGAGAGCTACCGCGGGTTCCTGTTCGGCAGCCTCGATCACGACGTCCAGCCCCTGACCGAGCACCTCGGCGACACCACCGAGCTGATCGACATGATGGTCGACCAGTCGCCGGAGGGTCTCGAGGTGCTGCGCGGCTCGTCGACCTACACCTTCGACGGCAACTGGAAGGTCCAGGCCGAGAACGGCGCCGACGGCTACCACGTCACCGCGCTGCACTGGAACTACGCCGCCACCACATCGCGGCGCGAGAGCGGCGAGTCCAAGAACGAGACGAAGGCCCTCGACGCCGGCGGCTGGGGCAAGTCCGGCGGCGGCTACTGGTCCTTCCCCCACGGCCACCTCTGCCTCTGGACCTGGAAGGCCAACCCCGAGGACCAGCCCCTCTACAGCGAGATCGACACGCTCAAGGAGCAGTTCGGCGAGGCCACGGGCGACTTCATGGTCCGAGGCTCCCGCAATCTGTGCCTCTACCCGAACGTCTACCTGATGGACCAGTTCTCGACGCAGATCCGGCACTTTCGCCCGATCGCGCCGAACCAGACCGAGGTCACGATCTACTGCATCGCCCCCAAGGGCGAGAGCGACCAGGCGCGGGCCAATCGCATCCGCCAGTACGAGGACTTCTTCAACGCCTCGGGCATGGCCACCCCCGACGACCTCGAGGAGTTCCGGGCCTGCCAGCTGACCTTCCAGGCCACCACCGCGCCGTGGAACGACATGACCCGCGGGATGCAGCACTGGATCGACGGACCGGACGAGGTCGCCTCGGCGCTGGGCATGGACGGCGTCATCTCCTCGGGCGCGAAGAACGAGGACGAGGGCCTCTACCCCGTCCAGCACGGCTACTGGCTCGAGACGATGCGCAGCGCGCTCGAGGCCGAGAAGGAGGCCTGATCATGACGACCGCCGAGAAGCCCGTCGGGACGGGCAGGGACGCCGACACCCCCGGCAGCGGACATGCGTTGATCACCCAGAACCTCATCGAGCAGTTCCTCTACCGCGAGGCCCGCTACCTCGACGACCGCGAGTTCGAGCGGTGGCTCGAGTGCTACGCCGACGACGTCGTGTACTGGCTGCCGTGCTGGGACGACCACGACACCCTCACCCAGGACCCGCAGCGCGAGATCTCGCTGATCTACTACCCGAACAAGGGCGGCCTGGAGGACCGGGTGTTCCGCATCCGCACCGAGCGCTCGAGCGCGACGTCGATCCCGGAACCGCGGACCAGCCACAACATCACCAACGTCGAGGTGATCGAGCGGCGTGGCGACCTGGTCGACGTGCGCTTCAACTGGCACACCATGTACTTCCGGTACAAGACGGTCGATCCCTATTACGGGACGTCGTTCTACACGATCGACTTCTCGGGGCCCTCGCCGCTGATCCGTCGCAAGACCGTGGTGCTCAAGAACGACTTCATCCACCACGTCGTCGACGTGTACCACTTCTGACCAGGAGGAGAGTGAGTGCGGTGTCGACGACGACGCACGATGTCGCTCTGACCTTCGAGGACGGCGTCACTCGCTTCGTGCGCTGCCGTGAAGGTCAGACGGTCATGGACGCAGCCTACCGCTCCAAGATCAACATTCCGGTCGACTGCAGCGACGGCGCCTGCGGGACCTGTAAGTCGTTCCTCGAGTCGGGCGAGTTCGACATGGACGACTACGTCGAGGACGCGCTCTCTCCCGACGAGGAGGCCGACGGCTATGTGCTGACCTGCAGCACGCGCCCCAGGTCGGACCTCGTCCTGCAGATCCCGACGACGTCGGCGGTCGCCCGGACCAGCGCGGGCTCGTTCACCGCGACCGTCGCCGGGGTCGAGCGACTGTCGTCGACGACGATGTCGCTGACCCTGGACTGCGAACAGCGCGGCACGCTGGTCTTCCTCCCGGGGCAGTACGTCAACATCGCGGTGCCCGGCACCGAGGCGACCCGCTCCTACTCGTTCTCGTCCGGCCCCGACGCCGAGCAGCTGACCTTCCTGATCAAGCTGTCGCCCGGCGGGGTGATGTCGGACTGGCTGGAGAACCGGGCGTCGGTCGGCGACCCGGTGCAGTTCACCGGGCCGCACGGCAGCTTCTTCCTCCGCGAGTCGGACTCGCCGCTGCTGCTGCTCGCCGGCGGGACGGGGCTCGCCCCGATCCTGTCGATCCTGCGTCGGCTGCGTGCGGCCGGCAGCAGCCGGCCGACGCACCTGACCTACGGCGCGACCACCGACGACGACGTCATCGAGCTCGACACCCTGACCGAGCTCGCGGAGTCGCTCGAGTCGTTCACCTGGGCGCACACGGTGGCCGACGATCGGACGACCGCCGAGCGGCAGGGCTACGTCACCGCGCACACCGAACCCGGGCACCTCCACGACGGCGAGGCCTCGGTCTACCTGTGCGGGCCGCCGCCGATGGTCGACGCCGTCCGCAAGGACTTCGCCGAGCGGGGCTTCGAACCGGCGGGGTTCTACTACGAGAAGTTCGCCCTGGCCGCCAAGCCGGACTCCGACCAGACCGCCGACGGTCTCGAGGGCGCTGAGCCGGAGAACGACGCGGCCATGCCGATCGCCGAGGGGGAGGAGCACGGGAGCGAGGACCGGACCCCGGCGCCGCTCGGCCCGGAGTCCACCGGCGAGCTGCTCCAGAGCCTCGAGGGACGCGAGCTCGACGGGCAGACGCTGCTCCCGCGCGTCGACCTGGCCGAGCTGGGCGCCGGCGCGCGGGTGGCGGCGGCGTCGGATCTCCCCGATGGCAGTCCGATCGAGGACCTGCCACGGCGGCTGCTCGGGCGGGTCGTCCTCCCCGGGGGCGAGCCCGGACCGGGCGAGGCCCGGGTCGGTGACGACGACGAGCTGCTCGTCGCCGACGGCGCGCGCGGCATCCTTGGCCAGGACGTGTTCACGACGAGCGTGGTCGAGCCGCTGATCACGCCCCTCACTTCCGAGCCCGTCTCCGAGCCCGGTGTGGTGAGTACCGATGGCTACGAGATCGGTCAGCAGCACCCGTCGATCCAGATTTCCGACGCGATCTTCGACGCGCGGCGTGCTCTGGAGCTCGGGGCCCTGGAGCTCACGATCGGACGGATCACCTCCCAACAGGTCGCCGGCTACCGCGTGCTCGCCCAGGCGACCGTGCCCTACGTCGACGTGGCGAACGAGCGGTTCACCGACGCCCACGCCTACACCGAGTCGAACGCGGCCTTCCACGACCACCTGTTCACCCTCACCGGCAACGAGCACCTGCTGCACGCCTATCAGGACCTCGGCGTGAAGGGGCACATGGAGGAGTCGTTGCGGTCGGCGACCTGGTGCGATCCCCGGTGCGCGCAGGACCACCTCGACATCGTCGACGCGTTCGAGGCCGGGGACCGGGACGAGGCCCGCCGGCTGATCTCCGAGCACGCCGAGCGGTCCAAGGCCACCACCCGCCGCGCCATGAACGAGCGCCGCGAGTCCCGTCGGCCGAGGTTCATCACGCCGGGCCGCTTCGCCGACCACGTCGTGGTGATCACCGGCGCCGGTCAGGGGATCGGGGAGACCACCGCACGGCGCGTGCACGCCGAGGGCGGCCTCGCCGTGCTGGCCGACCGCGCGGACACCGTCAAGGACCTCGCGGCCGAGCTGGCCGAGGACCGCACCGAGGGCGTCGGCGACGCGGTGGCGGTGATCGCGGACCTCGAGACCTGGGACGGGGCGAAGGCCGTCATCGACGCGGCGATCGATCAGTTCGGCCGCGTCGACGTCGCCATCCATGGCGTGGGCGGCACGATCTGGGCGAAGCCGTTCGACGAGTACGCGCCGGACGAGATCCAGGCGGAGATCCAGCGGTCGCTCTGGCCGACGTTGTGGTGCTGCCGCGCCGTCGCACCGCACATGATCGAGCGGGGAGGCGGCACCATCGTCAACATCTCGTCGAACGCCACCCGGGGCATCCTGAGGGTCCCGTACTCGGCGGCCAAGGGAGGCGTCAACGCGATCACGTCGGCCCTCGCGATGGAGCTCGCTCCGCACGGGGTCCGGGTGACGGCCACCGCGCCCGGCGGCACGGACGCTCCCGAGCGGAAGACCGCGCGGGGTCCGGCGCCCGCGTCCGAGCAGGAGCTCCGGTGGCGCGACGACATGGTCGAGCAGGTCACCGGGTCGTCGCTGATGAAGCGCTACGGCACGCTGGACGAGCAGGCCGCCGCAATCACCTTCCTGGCCTCATCGGAGGCCTCGTACATCACCGGCTCGGTCCTGCCCGTCGCCGGCGGCGACCTCGGCTGAGGTCGTGATCATGGCTGCGCCCGAGGACGACCGCACGACCCGGCCGTCCGGTGCGGACGTGCGCCCGGCGGCCCTGGTCGACGGGGCGGTCGGTGCACACGATCGGAGCGAGATCCGCCGGGCGCTGCTCGACGTGCTCGAGCAGGGCCGCGGAACCGTCCTGATCACCGGGGAACCCGGCGTCGGGAAGTCCCAGCTCCTGCGCGAGGCCCTCATCCGGGCCCGCGGGACCCCGGTACTCACCGCGGCGGGGGTCGAGTGGGAACAGGACTGTTCCTACGGAGTACTCGCCCAGCTCGTCGGCGACGAGGTCGGGGGCCTGGCCGGCGACGACGCGTTCACCGCCGCCGACCGGCTGGTCGCCCGGGCCGGGGATCAGCCGGTGGTGATCGTCGTCGATGACGCCCACTGGTGTGATGTCGACTCGGTCAGGGCGCTGTCCACGATGGTCCGCCATCACCGCCGAACCCCGGTGGTGATGTTGTTCGTCGCGACGCCCGGTCTCGGGGCCTCGGCCCCGGTCGCGCTGCTGCGCCGCACCGCGGACCTCGCGCTGCCCCTCGGACCGCTCTCGAACCGCGAGCTCGAGGAGCTGTGCAGCAGCCGCGGTCGCCCCCTGCCGCCGTGGCTTCTCGAGCGGCTGCGCCGCCACACCAACGGCAACCCTCGCCACGTCCTGGCGCTGCTCGCTGAGCAGCCCGACGCGATGTGGGACACCCCCGACCTGCGGTTGCCCGCCCCGGAAGACGTGGCCGTCCGTGTCGACGAGGAGTGCGAAGCCCTCACCGAGCAGGCCGGACGGCTCGTCGAGGTCGTCGCCTGTTTCGCGGAGCCGGTCAGCCTCGACGAGATCGCCCGCACCGCGGGGATCCGTGATGTCCTCGCCCCGCTCAGCGAGGCCGCCGAGCGCGGACTCGTCACCCGCTTCGGTGGCCGCTCGCTGCCCGTCGTCGGACCCGCCAGTCCGATGGTGCGCGCCGCGATCCTCGACCGGGTCGGCCCGCACCGCGCGGCCGAGCTGCGCCGCGTGGCCGCCGAGATCGTCTCCGAACCCCAGCGCCACCTCGGACTGCTCGCCGCCGCCACCCCCGGGCCAGCGCCCGAACTCGCGTCCCGGCTCACCGACCTGGCCGCGGCCAAGACCGCCGACGGCGCCTGGTCCGACGCGGCTCACGCCCTGCTCGAGGCCAGTCGTCTCAGCGAGCGGCGCGAGACCCGGGAGCTGCTGCTCATCCGCGCCGTCGACGCGCTCATCGGTGCCGGAGCGGTGTTCGAGGCCGAAGCCATGATCCCGGCCGTCGAGAACCTCTTCGACAGCGACATCCGCAACTCGGTCCTGGCCTACCTCGCGATCCAGCTCGGCCGTCGGACCCAGGCGGAACGGACCCTGACCCGGGCCTGGGACCTCGTCGACCCCGACGCGGACCCCGACGCCGCCGCCTGGATCTGCCAACGGCGGGTGCTGCACGCGCTGCTCTGCGGCGACGGCCCCGCCCTGGTCACGTGGGCCGACCGCGCCACCGACCTGGTCGGGCCCGACCACCCCGCCGCGGTCGAGGCGCTGGCGATGCGTGGCCTGGGCACCGCGGCGTCCGGGCGCCCCGCCGAGGCCCTGAGCGAGTACCGCGCTCTCGCCGCGCGCGTCCGGGAAGGCCCGCAGGTCCAGCGGATCACCATGGGCCACGGGTGGTTGCACCTCGTCGTGGGGGACCTCGACGAGGCGCGCGCCGAGCTCGAGAGCGCCATCCCCACCACCACCCTCGGCGGATCGTCGCGGATCTCGCTCTGGGCCTCCGGGTGGCTCGCCCGCGCGCACTTCCTCGCCGGGGACTGGGACCTCGCCCTGCGCACGGTCGCCCACGGTCTGCGTCGCGCCGAGCAGACCGGCATCGCCATCGTCACCCCGCTGCTGGGCTGGACCGCCGCCCAGATACACAGCCTGCGCGGCGAGGAGGACCGCGCCGAACGCGTCCTGCGGGACGCCAACACCGGCGTCGAGGACTACGAGATCATGGCGGTGCCCCGGCGTCTCGCGCGTGCCGCCCTGGCAGAAGCCCGCTCGGACTACCGCGCCGTCGTGCGCGCACTGGGTCCCCTCGCCACCCGCGACGACGACAGCACGGTCGCCCAGCCCGGCTGGTGGCCCTGGCGGGACGTGTACGTCAACGCACTGGTGCTCGAGGGTCAGCTCGACGACGCCGAAGCCTTCCTCGACCACCACGAGGCCCGCGCAGCCGAGCAGGACAACCGACCGGAGCTGGCCCGGCTGGCCTGGGCCCGTGGACGCCTGCACGCCGCCCGCGGCGACCTCGACGCCGCCCGCGACGCGTTCGAGGCCTCGCTCGCGGCCCTGGACACGATGTCGTTGCCGTGGGACCGGGCCCGCGCCCATTTCGCCTACGGCCAGTCGCTCCGGCGCCTGGCCCAACGGCGCGACGCCGACACGATCCTGTCCACCGCCCGCGAGCTCTTCCTCGCCCTCGGGGCGACCAGCTACGTCGCGCGCTGCGACCGGGAGCTGCGCGCCGGAGGGGTGCACCAGACCCGTCACGAACGCGCGACCCGGGAGCTCACGTCCCAGGAGGCCGCCGTCGTCGAGCTCGTCGTCCAGGGCCGGTCGAACAAGGACGTGGCCTCCGAGCTGCAGATCTCACCCAAGACCGTCCAATACCACCTCACGCGGATCTACGGCAAGTACGGCGTCCGCTCCCGCACCGAGCTGGCCCGGCGGCATCCCGACGAGCGTGGAGACGTGACGTGATCAAGGACCTTCGGAGCCTGACGAGCGACATCGGCGTGATGCACCGTGAGTCGGACATGGCGATGGCGACCATCGCGAGCCTCGACGACGGGGAACTCACCAGGCCGACCCGATGCCCGGGGTGGACCCGGGCGCACCTGATCGCCCATCTGATCCGCGACGCGGACGCGCTGACCAATCTCGCGACGTGGGCGGTCACCGGCCGCGGGACGCCGGCGTACGAGTCGCGGGAGGCACGGGACGCCGACATCGAGACGACCGCGCGGCGCTCGGCCACCGAGCTCGCTGCCGCACTGGCCCAGGCCGATGTCCGTCTCGAGGACGCGTTGCGACGGCTCAAGGACGGAGTGCAGGTGCAGACGATGCCGACCCTCTTCTCGGGCGAGATCAGCGCCTTCTCCCTGCCTGCGGTGCGCACCACCGAGCTGATCGTCCACCACGACGATCTCGACACCACGTGGGAATGGCACGAGGCCGATCCCGACGGGATCGTCGACGCCATCGACGTCTGTGTGACGAGGCTGCAGGCGAGCCCTGCCGTTCCCGGCCTGCAGATCATCGCCCGCGAAGGCGAGGAATGGACCGTGGGCGATGGCTCGATCAGGATCGAGGGCTACTACGAGAACCTGCTCCCGTTTCTCGCGCGCGGGCAGGTCGACGAGGGTCTGCATCATGAGGGCGAGCTCCCCAGCCTTCCCTCCTGGTGAGCCGGTGCCCCGACACCGCGCACCCCCGGCTCATCGACCTGAGCGGACGACGCTCGTCGTCACGGCTCAGGGCGGCCCGGGACCTTCGTGCTGGGTGCCGACGGCCCGATCCGGCTCGACGGCCATGACCCCGGGCAGCTGCGCGACGGCGGCGGTCTGGGCCGGGGTGGCGGTGCCGGTCACCACCCCGACGGTGCCGAGGACAGCCTCGACGGTCATTCCCGCGTCGCGCATGCGATCGGCGAGCTCGTCGATGTCGCCACGCCGCCCGGAATCCACGGTGACGAGGATTCCTGTCGGCACGGCCCCGTCGTCGTCGGTCACGGATGCCTCCCGGAGGGGGACGTCGGGCGTGGGGCTCGGGTCACGCCCGACGGGTCACCGGGGAGCCTGGACGAGTCCGGCCCCCACGTCGACCGACGGGAGGGTCAGCTGGCGCGCACCGCGGACGACCTCGCCCCAGAGAGTCATCCCGGTCGCTCCCGTGGCCTGGGCGTAGAGCGCCGCGATCCCGGAGACGTGCGGGGTGGCCATGCTCGTGCCCTGGATCGTCTTGAACTCGTCGGGGAGCGGCCAGGCGGAGAACACCACGGTGCCGGGGCCCGCGATGTCGACCTGGCCGCCCGCGGCCGGGCCGGTGCGGGCGGAGAACCGCGCGATCTGCATCTCGGGATCGATCGCTCCTACGGCCATGACCGACGTGCTGTTCGCGGGCCGGCCCACGAAGCCGGGGTCGCCCGGGCGGGTCGCGTTGTTCCCGGCCGCCGCGACGATCAGGCATCCGGCGTCGAGCGCCCGCTGTCCCACGGCCTCGTAGGCCGACGAGACCGTCGGGTCGTTCGACCCGAGCGACATCGAGATGACCTGGCAGCGTTGGGTGACCGCCCACTCCATGCCCGCGAGGACCTGGCTGTCGGAGCCGCTGCCCGCGTCGCTGAGAACCTTGCCGACGAACAGGTTGGCGCTCCCGGCCACGCCGTAGCGGCGCGATCCGCTCGGGGGCACCCGGGGACCCGCAGCCGTGCCCGAGGTGTGGGTGCCGTGCCCGTTGCCGTCCTGCACCTCCTCGTCCGGGACGAACGACTGGTTGATCACCCGGCGTCCGACGACGTCGGGATGCGTCAGGTCGATGCCGGTGTCCAGGACCGCCAGCCGGATTCCCTCGCCCGTCCACGGCGAGGTGTCCACGAGCGCCGCCTGGAGACCCCACGTCGTCGCGTCGGTGTCGGCGAACGTCGCCGACGCGGTCGCGGCGGCACCGTTGGGGGCGAACTGGGTGGGCACCGTCGCGCCGTCCAGGCCCAGGTTGGTCAGGAGGGCCGACGCGGCGTCGCGGTAGCCGCGCAGGTACTGCTCGAGCTGCTGGTCCCCGATCGGTGCGTCGGCGGGGGCGGCGAGGGCGTACATCACCTGCTCGGGCTCGACGCTGCGGATGCGGGCGTCGGTCGTCGCGGCGTTGCGCAGGGCCGCTACGCGTTCCGCGCCACCCGGGACGACGGCGAGGCCCAGGTTCGGGAACAGGGTCGCGTCCTCGTCCCCGATCTGATCCATGACCATCGCGTGATGGCCGAAGTCGCTCGAGCTGGCGATCGACGACGTGCCCGCGAACGAGCGCACCGTCCTCGCCAGCGACTCCTCGTCCGGATGCGCGTCGAGCTCCATCACGAGGATCGACCGGCCCGTGTACTCGGGCCGGCCGGGATTAAGCTGCTGTGGACTGGTCATCGGTGCTCCAGGGTGGTTCCGGCTCGTGACGGAGGTCAGCGGCGGTAGGCGGCGGTGATCTCACCGATCGCGTCGCGATAGCGGCCCGCCAGCTCCGCCGCGGCGGAGACGACGGCGTTCTCGGCGTTCTTCGCGGCGTTGCGGGAGAAGTTGAAGCTGCCCGTCGACACGGTGTCGTCGCACACCAGCACCTTGTCGTGCATGAAGTTGTGCTTGCTGGTCGGCGTGAACGGCTCGGATTTCTTGCCGACGAGGTGCTCGGCGACCTGCTCGAACAGCGCGGCTTTCCGGCGGCCGTTCGCGGTCTTCTTCCACTGCCGCACGATCGGCCCCATCTGTCCCGCATCGTAGATGCCGGCGAGAGCGACGCCCCGGTCGGACGCGTCCGCGAGGGCTCCGAGAATCGTCTCCGACGTGAGCACCATCGACGCGACGTCGACGCGAGAACGGGCGGCGTCGATCATCGCCGTCAGGTCGGCGTCGATGGCCGGACCGTCGCCCGGTGCGAAGTCCCATTCGAGAGTGGATCCGTCGACCGTGGCCGACCCCTGATCGTGTTCGCCCGTGCCTGCGAGGCGGCCGGTCCGCCACAGCTCCGCGAAGTCACGCTCGTATCCGGTCGCGAGGTCGGGCGACGCGAGGATCACGATGTTGTTCTCCTGATGGGTCCATGCGTCGCTCGTGAAATTCGTCGATCCGGTCCACACCCGGGCGTCCGGGCTGCCCCCGTCCCGGATCACGTATTTGTGGTGCATGATCTGGTCGCCGGGATCGATCGCCCTCAGCGCCACCGCGGTCCCGTCGAAATGCTCGTGCAGCCACTGGTGGGTTCCGGGCGGTGCGGGGTCGGCGCCCCGCTCCGCGAACCCCAGCGAGAGCTCGCCGGGCGGCGCCGCGGCCTGCGCCGCCGCCTTGCCGCCGTGGTCGTAGGTGAGGCGCACCTCGACGCCGCGATCCGCGGCCTGCGTCAGCGCCTGCACCACGATCCCGGCGAGCGGCTCGTCCAGTCGGAAGTCGTAGATCGCCAGGTGCAGGCTCGTGGACGACGTACCCGCGAAGTCCGCGAGGAGCTGAGCCACCTCTTTCGGCTGACCGTCGAGGCCGCCGTGATCGGTGTCGCGGAGGAAATGGGTCTCGATCGCATTCATGGTCATCCTCGGTCGGAAATCGCGGGCGGTCCGTTGCCGAAGCGCGGTACCGCGACTCCCAGGGGACGGCCGACCAGGTGATCGAATCAATCCTGATAGGTAGAAATACGTAGGTCGGAGCAGGACCGCTCCGGTTTCAGGTCGGGTCGAGGCGGTGACCGATCATTCACGGCCCGTCACCCGCCCATTCGGATGCTTGCCCGGTCGCCGACGCTGCCCGATACGCTTTCCCGAGCCGTGGCCGTCGATGCGAGATTCATCGAAATGGGGGGCCGTCATGGGAGCGATCACAGCGCAGCGCCGGTGGACCGTGGAGTTCGACGAGGACGGCCATCTGCGTTCCGGCCCCGATCCCGCGGAACTGGTGGGTCTCACCGATCTGTTCGTCTTCAGTCATGGATGGAACACCGACGAGACCGGTGCACGCGAGCTCGCGGCGGATCTCTTCGAACGGGTTCATCGACTGCTCGACCCCGAGAAGGAGCCGACCACCGGGTTCCTCACGGTCGTGTGGCCTTCGATGCTGTTCCCCGACGATGCGCCGGTACCGCCCGTCACGGTCGCTGCCGCATCGCCGCCCGGTCTCGAGGCCGCGCTCGCCGCGGCGTTCCCGGGCCACGCCCCGGAGGTGCGGTCCGTCGCCGACCTGCTCGAGCGCCGTCCCGACGACGAGGCGGCGCTCGCCGACTGCGTCGGGCAGATCCTCTCGCTGGCGGGCGGCCTGCACCTGAGCCCGGAGGACGCCGGGAGCGAGCCGCTGCTGACGGAGACGCCGCTGGACGCAGCCCGGGCGGCCACCGCGCTCTCGCGATCGGCCACGTCCCCGACGATCGAGGACGTCGATGCCACCGCGTCGCTCTGGGACGGCGCGCTCGAGGTGGCGCGGACGCTGAGCTACTACGCCATGAAGGCCCGGGCGGGGACGATCGGCGAGCAGGGGCTGGCGGAGGTCCTGCGCTCGGTCCCCTCGGGCCTGCGCGTGCACCTGTCCGGGCACAGCTTCGGCGGCCGGCTGGTCTCCTTCGGACTGCGCGGCCTGGACGCGGCGTCCTCCCCGGTGGCCTCAGTGGTCCTCGTCCAGGCGGCGTTCAGCCACTTCGCGTTCTGGGGCGCGCCGCCGGCGTCCGGCTCCGGCGCGCTCGCCGGAGTCGTCGACCGCGTCCACGGACCGCTCGTCTCGACGTTCTCCGAGCACGACCGCGCGTGCGGCTGGTGGTACCCGACGGCGAGCCTGCTGGCCCGTCAGGACATCTCCGAGGTCGGCGACCCGCTCTACCGGTGGGGTGCCCTCGGGCACGACGGGTTCCAGGGCGGGGCCGCGGTCGGTGTCCCGATCTCATCACCCGGACACACCTACGGGTTCGCCGCGGGGAGCCTGACGCGCGTCGACGCCGGGACGGTGATCCGCGAGAACCAGTCCTGGATCGCCGGTGCCCACAGCGACATCCGCCACGACGAGGTTGCCTGGCTGATGGTCGACGCCGCGGACGCGGGGAAGGTCTCCCATGGGTGAGGTCGAGATCAAGGTCTCCTACGCCGACGACGCGGCCGACCACGCCCGCGAGGTGCTCCGGCCCGGCTCGACCGACGAGAGGATCCAGAAGATCTTCTTCGGTCCGACGCCCACCGTCGCGAACGGACGTTCGACGGGGTGGACGGCACCTGGAGGCGCTGCCCCGAGCGCTCGCCGACCTCGGACTGCCGCCGGACGCCACGTCGTCGACCAAGACCGAGGCCGTGCTCCGGGCCCTGATGAGCCGACTCAGAGGTCGATGAGCACCTTCATCCGCTCGCCGCGGCGGAGCTGGCCGTAGACCTCGAGCAGGTCGTCGAGCGGCGCGTGGTCGACCCAGCCCGCCCCGGTGATCTCGCCGCGCGCCATGCTCTCGATGACCTGGCGGTAGTCGTCGTCGGTGTAGACGAGCGAGGCCACGATCTGCGCCTCGCCGAGCAGCAGCGCTACCGGGTTGAGCTCCATGGCCTGCTCGTGGATCCCGACGACGACGACCTTCCCCCGCGGTGCGAGGGCGCCGATGCCGGTGATGATGGCCTCGCCGACCCCGGCCGCGTCGAAGACGACGTGGGCGCCCAGGCCGTCGGTGGCCCCCCTGGCGGCGACGGCGACCTCGGTGGCGGTCGGATCGATGACGTTCCGGGCGCCGAGCCCGGTCAGGATCGCGCGCCGCTCCGCGGAGGGGTCACTGGCGATGATGTCGGTGATGCCGGCGGCGCGGAGCGCGAAGAACAGGCCGACGCCGATCGGGCCGAGCCCGGCGATCACCGCGAGCTGTCCCGGCTGGATGCCGGAGAGCTCCACCGCGTGGTAGCTGACGGCCATCGGCTCGACGAGTGCGCCGAGCTCGAGGGAGACGGTGTCGGGCAGCGGGAACACCATGCTCTCGGGCAGCACGGTGTACTCCGAGAGCCCGCCGCCGTGCCCGGACAGGCCGTGGAAGGCCAGCACCCGGCAGGTGTTCGGGGCGCCGGCCCGGCACGAGGGGCACTCGCCGCAGGTGTAGGTGGGGCGGACCGCGACGCGGTCGCCGTCGGCCACCGTCGTCACGCCCTCGCCGACGGCGACGACGGTGCCGGAGAACTCGTGACCGAGGGCGACCGGCGCCTTCACCCCGGTCTGCGGGTGGGGCTCGACGGGCACGAAGGTCTCCGAGGAGTAGTACTCGTGCAGGTCGGAGCCGCACACGCCGTTGTGGGCCACCCGGAGCTTGACCTGTCCGGGCCCGGCCGCGGGCTCGGAGACGTCGTCGATCCGGATGTCGTGGGGCCGGTAGTAGATCGCGGAACGCATCGTCGGGGACCGCCTTCCTCTTCCTCGTCGGGGTGGACCGCTCAGCCGGCCATGCCGCCGTCGATGGCGAGCGTCGTGCTGGTGACCATCGCCGACGCGTCGGAGGCCAGGTAGAGCGCCGCCTGCGCGATCTCGTCGGTGGTGGTGTGGCGGCCCAGCGGGATGAATCCGTCGAAGTCCACCGCGGCGTCCGCCTGCGACTTGCCCGTCGCGCGCATCTCGATGTCGTCCTGGAAGGGCGTCGACGTCGGGCCCGGGTGCAGGGTGTTGACCCGGATCCGCCGGTCGGCGACCTCCTTGGCGGCCGAGCGCATCAGCCCGACCTGGCCGTGCTTGGCCGCGACGTAGGCGGAGAGGTCGCCGAAGCCGACGAGCCCCACGACGCTGGAGGTGATGATGACGCTGCCGCCGTCGTTCATCCGGGGCAGCGTGTGCTTGAGGACGTGGAACGCGCCACCGATGTGGACCGCCAGGGTGCGGGCGAACACGTCCTCCGGGTAGTCGACGATCTTCGCGACCTCGCCGGAGATCCCGGCGTTGGAGAACACGACGTCGAGCGGCCCGAACCGGTCGACCCCCGTCGACACCGCGGCGGCCACCGCGCCGGAGTCGGTGACGTCCGCGACCGCGGCGACGGCGTGCTCGGGGCCGATCTCCTCGACGGCGGCCTTGAGCTTGGTCTCCTCGATCCCGACGAGGACCACCCGGGCGCCCTCGCGGACGAACAGCTTGGCGGCGGCGAGGCCGATACCGCTCTCCCCGCCGGTGATCAGGGCGACCTTGTCCTGCAACTGGGCCATCGGGCTTCCTCACGTGTGCTCGGGCGTGGTTGCCGTCACACATGAGACGGGTCGAGGCCGCGATCAGCAAGCGCACGTTTCTCCGACGGCCGGTGATTCGGCCGCGCGACGACCATCCCTACGAGCGTTCCCTGACGCCCGACCTGTCCCTCAGCGCCGCTTTCGGGCGGGTTTTCAGGAGCCGAACGCCGCACGAAGTAGTCCGAACGGCGTACGTCTGAACCGGAGTCGATCACGTATGGTCTAGATCACAACGGATTCTGAATTCCGTATTCGCAGGGCGTGTCGGGTGCGCATCGCATCCGGCCGGTCCCGACCGATGTCACCGAGGAACACCGAGGTTCCGATGAGTTCTCCGTCCGCGACCCCCTCGGGGACCGCTTCCGCGGCCCCTCCCACCCCGTCCGGCACTGCCCCGGACGGCCACACGCGAACCCTGCCCTGGTGGGTGTTCGGGCTGGCCAATGTCGTCGTCGTCGCGGTGGCGGCGGTGCTGTTGTGGTGGCTGTTGATCGATCCGCAGTGGAGCCCGGTGGGTTCGTATCCGCAGCCGTTCAACGCGTCGCTGTTCTGGGCGATCATCGCCACGGTGTGGGTGGCGTTCAACTGCGGCTGGACCGGGCCGGCGCGGCTGGGTCAGCCGGCCCGCGGGCTGGTGGGGATCGTGGTGGTGCTCGCGATCGCGGCGGCGGTGGTGGCGCTGCTGGCCTACGGCTGGTCGCGCGTGGATCCGAGCTTCGCCGCGTCGCGGGCCGAGGGGGCCGGGTTCGGGACCGGGCAGCTGATCGTGCTGTTCGCGTTCTTCTTCTACGTGACCGCGGTGGTGAACTGGGCGCAGTGGCCGTGGGCGGATCGGCTCTCGCCGCCGTGGGCGGGGCTGGCCGAGATCGGGACGCTGGTGCTGCCGACGCTGGTGCTGTTCGGGGTGCTGGCGGTGCCGAACGTGGCGACCTGGGCGGATCCGTCGACCGCGTTGATGAGCAAGGCGACGCTGACCGGCTGGTTCTACAGCTGCATCGTGGCGGTGGTGGTGACCGGGCTGCTCTGGGACAACCTGCCGTGGGCGCTGCTGAAAAGCCGCGCCGCGACGGCGGTGGTCTCGCTGGTCGGGAACTTCGTGCTGGGCACGGTGATCTATTTCGGGACGCTCGGGGCGGCGAAGCTGCTCATCGGCCCGGCCAACGTGGCCGCGCTGGGGGACGGGGTGACCTCGTATGCCGCGGAGTTCGGGGTGTGCTGGGTGTTCTGGATGATCGCCTGGGCGAACGTGTTCGGGAACAAGCCCACCCATCTGGGTCGGGCGGCGAACCTGGTGGTGCGCACCGTGGTGACCCTGGTGCTCGCCGTGGTGACGTTCCTCGGCTACTACTTCGTGGTGGCCGGGTCGGTGCTGCACGAGCCGGCGGCCGGGGTGTCGCTGCACGGTGACGCGCTGGGGTTCATGAACTTCGCGGTGCTGGTGATGCTGTTCTACGTGCTGTTCCTCGGGTCGTTCGGGCTGCCGCCCGCCGAGCCCGACGCCGCCGCGGCCGACGCCGAGACCATCGCCGTCGAGACCGCCGGAGCCCGCGAACCCGCCTGAGGAGTTCCTCAGTCGAGCAGGAGTTCCATGGCCGGGTCGGCGAGCACGGCGCCGACCCGGCCGAGCACCTTCGAGCCGAGCTCGCCGTCGACGAGCCGGTGGTCGAACGAGAGCGACAGCTGCGTGATCTCGCGGAGCGCGATCTCGCCCCGGAACTCCCACGGGCGGCGGCGCACCGCGCCGAAGCAGAGGATCGCGGCCTCGCCCGGATTGAGGATCGGGGTCGCGGCGTCGACCCCGAAGACGCCGACGTTCGTGATCGTGATCGTGCCGCCGGACATCTGCTCCGGCGTCGTCCTCCCGGCCCGCGCCGTCGTCGTGAGCTCGCCGAGGGACCGGGCGAGCTCGACGAGGGTCAGCGCCGCCGCGTCCTTGATGTTCGGGACGAGCAGCCCGCGCGGGGTGGCCGCGGCGATCCCGAGATTCACCTTCCGCTGGTGGACGATCTCCTGGTTCGCCTCGTCCCAGCGGGCGTTGACGTCGGGGTGGTGACGGATCGCCGAGAGCAGCGCCCGGGCGACCAGCAGCAGCGGCGTGACCCGGACGTCGGCGAACGCCGGGTGCGCCTTCAGGGCCTCGACGGTCTCCGTCATCGCGGTGACGTCGACCGTGAGGAACTCGGTGACGTGCGGGGCGGTGAACGCGCTCGCGGTCATCGCCGCCGCGGTCGCCTTGCGCACGCCCTGGACGGGTACGCGCCGCTCGTCCGACGGTGAGGGCGACGATGGCGCCGGTGACGACGGCGGTGTCGGATCCACCCCGTCGAGGTGGCGCTGGAGATCCTCCCGCCGGATCCGGTCGCCGTCGTGCGCGACCTCGGCGAGGTCGACCCCGGACTCCTTGGCGAGCTTGCGGACCGGGGGCGTGGCGAGCGGCCGCCCGGCACCGTGCGACTCCGGCGCCGGCGGCCGGGCCGGCCCGGATCGGCGTCGCGGTCGCCGGGTGGTCCCCGCCGAGCTGGTCCCGTAGCCCACGAGGACGCTGCCGCTGGTCTCGTCGGGGACACCATCGGAAGCCGCCGCGGCCGCCGTCGTGACCCGCACGATCCCGGCGCCGACGGCGACGGTGTCGCCCTCGCCGACGAGCAGTTCCGCGACGACGCCGTCGAACGGACTGGGCAGTTCGACGGCGGCCTTGGCCGTCTCGACCTCCACGAGCACCTGGTTGACGGCCACCTCGTCGCCGACCGCGACGGCCCACGTCAGGATGCTCGCCTCGGTCAGGCCCTCCCCGACGTCCGGCAGGGCGAAGGTCTCGGTGCTCACCAGGTCTCCCGAGGATCAGTAGTGCAGGACGCGGTCGACGGCGTCGAGCACGCGGTCGAGGTCGGGCCGGTAGTGCTCCTCCAGGTGCGCGGCCGGGTAGGGCACGTTGAACCCGCCGACGCGCATCACCGGGGCCTCGAGGCTGGTGAAGCAGTGCTCACCGAGGGCCGCGGCGACCTCGCCGCCGAGCCCGCCGAACGTCGGCGCCTCGTGCACGACGACCGCGCGACCGGTCCGTCGCACCGACGCGACGAGGGTGTCGGTGTCGATCGGCGAGAGCGAGCGCAGGTCGACGACCTCCAGCGAGTGGCCCTCGGCCTGTGCTGCGGTCGCGGCGCGCAGGCAGGTCTCGACCATCGAGCCCCAGGTCAGCAGGGTCACGTCGTCGCCCCGGCGCACGGTGCGGGCGGCGTCGAGCGGCAGGACGAGCGGGTCGTCGGGGCTCTCGGTGACGTCACCCTTGGACCAGTAGCGGCACTTGGGCTCGAAGAAGATCACCGGGTCGTCGCAGGCGATGGCCTGGCGCAGCAGCCAGTGGCCGTCCTGGGGGGTCGCGGCGCTCACGACCCGCAGCCCCGCGGTGTGGGTGAAGTAGGCCTCGTTGGACTCCGAGTGGTGCTCGACGGCGCCGATCCCGCCGGAGAACGGCACGCGGATGACGACGGGTGCCGTGACGCGGCCCCGCGAGCGGGCCCGGAGCTTCGCCAGCTGGGAGGTGATCTGGTTGAAGGCGGGGTAGACGAACCCGTCGAACTGGATCTCGCAGACCGGTCGGTACCCGCGCATCGCCAGTCCGATCGCCGTCCCGACGATGCCCGCCTCGGCCAGCGGGGTGTCGACGACGCGGTCGGCGCCGAAGTCCTTCTGCAGGCCGTCGGTGACCCGGAAGACCCCGCCCAGCCGGCCGACGTCCTCGCCCATGACCATGACCTTCGGGTCGGTCTCGAGGCCGGCGCGCAGGCCGCGGTTGATGGCTTCGGACAGCGTGAACACGGTGTCCTCCTCCTCAGTCGAGGAACGATCCGGCGTACTCGACGTACGCGGCCCGCTCGGCGGCCAGCGCCGGGCCCGGCTCGGCGAGGACGTGGTCGAACATCGAGGCCGCCTCCGGGGCGGCCAGGGCGCGGCAGGCGCCGCGCACGCGCTCGGCCAAGGCCGTCGCCTCCGCCTCGAGGTGGGTGAAGAACCCGTCGTCGGCCCAGCCGCGCGCCTCGAGCAGCCGACGGAGGCGGTCGAGCGGGTCCAGGGTCTGCCAGTGGTCGAGCTCGGCGTCGCTGCGGTACCGGGTCGGGTCGTCCGACGTCGAATGACCGGCGATCCGGTAGGTGAGGGCCTCGATGAACGCCGGCCCCTCGCCGCAGCGCACCGCCTCGGCGGCCCGGGACGTGGCGACGTGCACCGCGAGCACGTCGTTGCCGTCGACGACCTGGGTGCTCAGCCCGAATCCGGCCGCGCGCTGGTGCAGCGGAGCGCCGAATTGTGCCTGAGTGGGTGTGGAGATCGCCCATTGATTGTTCTGGCAGAAGAACAGGACGGGCGCCGCCATGGTGGCGGCCCAGTTGAATGCCTCGTTCGCTTCGCCTTCACTCGAGGACCCCTCGCCGAAGTACGTCATGACGAGCTCGTCCGCGCCGTCGTGCTGGGCGCCGATCGCGTAGCCGACCGCGTGCGGGAGCTGGGCGGCGAGCACCAGCGTGTAGATGTGGAAGCGGTAGCGGGCCGGGTCCCACCCCGACTGGCTCACCCCACGCCACTGCGCGAGCAGCTCGGCGGGCTCGATCCCCCGGCACAGCGCCGCCGCGTGGTCGCGGTAGGACGGGAAGACCCAGTCGGTGTCGCGGAGCGCGCGGATCGAGCCGACCTGTGCGGCCTCCTGACCCCGCGACTGCAGCCACAACCCGAGCTCGCCCTGTCGTTGCAGGTAGTAGGCCTCGTCGTCGAACCGGCGGGCCAGGACCATGTCGCGGAACAGGGCCCGGCACAGCTCGGCGTCGATGGCCGACGCGGACGGGCCGTCACGGAGGTCGCCGTCGGGACCGAGCAGTTGGAAGATCTCCACCATCACTCGTCCCGGGTGGGGGCCGGGGATGCCTGGCGGGTGCCTACGGCGGGCGTCACGAGCGCCATCATGGGGCGACGGACGGTCCGGTGACGACTCCCTGCCGCTGCAATCCTTTTCACAGGTGAGAAGGCAGAAGAAATGCGTGTTCAGTGGCTAGGGTCGGAAGGCTGAAGGGTATTTACTCGGACCTCCTAACGATTACTCGGAGGTCCGATGAATTACTCGGACCTCCTACGGAAATGCTCCCGCTCAGATGGTGCGGACGGTCCCGCCGTCGATGCGGTGGTCGGCGAGACCGGCGGCGAGCCGCGCGGCCAGACCCGCCGCGGCCGGCGTCGCGATGAAGCCGGGCGAGACGGTGAGGACCCGCACGCCCCGCGGTCCGACCTCGGTCGCCAGGCCCTTGCTGTAGACGGTGAGGGCCGCCTTCGCCGCCGCGAAGGCGAGCGTCGCGTCGGGCAGCGGCATCTCGCGCTGGATGGAGCCCACGTGCACCACGGCCCCACCGACGCGCCACCCGCTCGGCGACGAGGCGGGCGCCGTCGGGGCGGGTGAGGTCGGCCGCGACGAAGGCCTCGTCGTCGCCGGGCTGCTCGACCGGGGCTAGCGGGCGACGCCGAGGACGGTGGCCGCGGCCGCGACGAGGCGGGCGACGACCGCCCCGCCGGTCGCGCCCGTGGCTCCGGTGACGACGGCCCGGCGTCCGTCGAGGTCGCGGGCGGGGGCCGCGAGTGCGGTGTCGGTCATGACGACGACGCTGCGGTCTCCCGCTGCGGGAGGGTCCAGCGCGGGACTCTCCCGTGGCGGGAGGGTGCAGGCTCGTCGTCGTGACCGCTCTGCTCTCCATCGGTGAGTTCGCCACCGTGACCCATCTGAGCGTGAAGACGCTGCGGCACTACCACGACGAGGGCCTGCTCGTGCCCGAGCAGGTCGACCCGCACTCGGGCTACCGCTACTACTCGCCGGACCAGATCCCGACGGCTCAGGTCATCCGGCGGTTCCGCGACCTCGACATGCCGGTCCGCGAGATCGCGCGCCTGCTCGGCACCGACGTCGACGGCCGCGCCGGGATGATCACCGACCACCTCGCCCGCCTCGAGCGCCGGCTCGCCGCGACGACGGAGGCGGTCGGGGCGCTGCGGCGGCTGCTCACCCCGGACCCGCCGCGGTTGGAGGTGGTGCACCGCCGGGAGCCCGCACGACGGGTGGTCGCGGTGAGCGAGGAGGTCCGGCGGGCGGACGTCCTCCGCTGGTACTCCGGCGCGATGGCGGAGATCGACGCCGTGGTGCCCCGTGCGCTGCGGACCGGTCCGCCCGGCGGGCAGTACGACAATGCGCTGTTCACCCACGGCGCGGGCCGCGCGACCGTCTTCGTGCCCGCCGACCGCGACGTGGCCGAGGGGCGGGTCCGCTCGATCACGCTCCCGGCCCGCGAGCTGGCCCTCACCGTCCACCGCGGCCCGCACGACGACATCGACGTCACCTACGGCGCGCTCGGCGCCCACCTGGCCGAGCACGCGCTGCGTCTCGACGGGCCGGTGCACGAGAACTACCTGGTCGGGCCGCGCGACACCGCCGACTCCGACGCCTGGCGCACCGAGATCGGGTGGCCGGTGTTCACGACGACGCCGGGGTGAAGGGCGCGGCTCGGGGTGGTCAGCGAACCCGTGCCCGGCGGTGCCGTCCGTTGCTCTCGACGGTCGGGACGACTGCCGGCGCAGCGGGCTCCGACGGGCGCGGCGCCGGGGCCGGCGTCGTGGGTGCCGTTCTCGCCGCGCCGGCCCGCATCCGGGTGGTGGCGCGGTAGGTGACCACCCCGTTCGCGAGGGAGACGTACGCGCCCCGGGGCCCGGCACCGACCCGGAGGCCGGGCACCCCGATCGACGCCCCGAGCCCGCGCGTCGAGACCGACACGCGCATCGGACCGAGACCGATGCTCCTGCGCAGGTAGAACCCCATGCCGCACCCCCCAACGGATCTGTTGCCCTCCCGTCGATCGATGCGGGTCCGGCGTTAGCGCGCGTTCGGGCTACGGGACCGGGTTCGCTCGGCCGGAGCACCCGGCGGCCGGCCGAGATCACGAGTTCGGGAGCGTGTCGCGTCGAATCTTGCGCGTGTCGCTCCCGAACTCGCGATCATGGTCCGCCGCCGACCCCGACGCGGCCGACGACGCCGCACCCGGGTACTCGATCGCGGCGGGCCGTCCGGCCGGCCCCGTCGAGGCTCACCGGCCGAGCAGCGCCGCCGACACCGTCCACAGCCGCGCCGCGTTCTCCGGGTCGAGCGCGTACGCGGCCACCCCGTGCCTGCCGTCGGACTCGGAGCGGCTGCCGATCACCGTCGCCTCGCCGCAGTCCTCGAAGTACCGACCGCCGACGCCCTCGAGCAGCGGGGACGTCGCGAGCAGCACCGACGTGGCGGCGCCCTGCTCCGTCGTCTTGAGCACATCCGAGGCGCCGGCCTCGCGGCGCGCCCGGGTCAATGCCTCCATGTCGACGTGGCGCTGCAGTCCGGTGGCGATGCCGCCGGGCATGACGGCGTTGGCGGTGATCCCGTCGTCGGCCCAGCGGCGGGTCGCCTCGACCGCGAGGAGCACGTTCGCGGTCTTCGACTGGCCGTAGGCGAGGAACGGGTCGTACGGCACGAACGAGAACGCCAGGTCGTCGAAGAGCACCGGGCAGCGCAGGTGCGCGGCCGACGACACCGACACCACCCGCGCGCCGTCCGCGGCCGCGAGCGCGCGGTGCAGGCCCGTGGTCAGCGCGAAGTGACCGAGGTGGTTCGTCGCGAACTGCGTCTCCAGGCCGTCGGCCGTCAGCTCGAGCGACGGCAGGGCCATCACCCCGGCGTTGTTCACGAGCAGGTCGAGCGGCCCGGACCAGCCGTCGACGAACGCGGCGACGGACGCGCGGTCGCCCAGTTCCAGCGGACGGACCTCGACGCGGGCGTCGGGGGCGCCCGCGCGGATGTCCGCGGCGACCTTCTCCCCGGCCTCGGTGTTGCGCACGGCCATCGTCACCTGCGCGCCGTGGGAGGCGAGCGTGCGGGCGGTCTCGACGCCGATCCCGGACGACGCGCCGGTGACGACGGCCCGGCGGCCGCTCAGATCGATGCCCTCGGCGACCTCGTCGGCGGTGGAGAACTCGCCGAACGGCGTCGAGATCCGGGTGGGTGCTGCGGTCATGACGATCTCCCGTTCCGAGCTAAACGTAGGCTCCCTACGCTTATGCCACCACCGTAGCACTCAAACGTAGGACGCCTACGCTTGTTCCGTGCCCCTTCGAGCCGATGCCCGCGCGAACCGCGCCGCGCTGCTGACGAGTGCCGCACGCCTGTTCACCGACCAGGGCCCCGACGTCGCGCTGGACGCGATCGCGCGCGACGCGGGCGTCAGCATCGCGACCCTCTACCGGCACTTCCCGAGCCGTGAGGCCCTGATCGCCGAGGCCTACGGCGCGGAGATCGCGGCACTCGGGGAGGTCGACCTCGCCGAGGGGACCGCGGCCGACGCGCTGACGCGGTGGCTGGCCCGGTTCGTCGAGTACGCGCGGACCAAGCGCGCCCTGGGCGACCTGGTGCACGCGCTGCCGGAGGGCTCGAGCCCGCCGGCGCGGGAGGTGATCGTCGACGCGCTCGAGCGCATCCTCGCGGCGGGCGCCCGGGACGGCAGCCTGACCACCGACCAGGACGCCCAGGACGTCCTCGCCCTCCTCGCCGGCCTGTGGACCCTGCCGGACGGTCCGGAGTGGCCGGCGCGGGCCGGACGCCTGGCGCGCTTCGTCGTGGCGGGACTCAAATCCAGCGATTCGCTAACTGGACAACCGCCTCTCTGAGAGGTCATGGTGTCCCTGTGGTGCCGGTCACGTCGCGTCGTCGACCGGTCACCGTCGTCATCGGCTTCACCGAGGAGGCCCGCCGAGTACCGACACCCCGGAGGCGTCTCGTGGGTTCACTGTCCGAGCAGGGCGCAGCGACCGGGGCCGACCCGGCCCCGTCGGAGTCGCGACGGCGGTCGCCGCTCGCCGTCGCGGTCGCCGCGGGCATCGCGGTGCTGGGAAACCTGGCCGTCCTGCATCCCGACGTCACGTCCGGCGGGCTCGAGCGCAGCCTGCGCTACGAGGTCGACCGGCTCCCGCGCGAGACCCGGACCGCGCCGGTCGCGGGCGGCGAGTCCCGACCGGCCCATCCGGCGGCCGCCGCCGTCCTCACGGCGTGCTCGCACCTCGCGACCCGGGCGTACGAGGACGCCTATCTCGCGCTGCTGACCGCCCGGAACCTGCTCTAGGAGCCTGCGGTCAGCGTCGTCGGCGGGCCTTCTCGGCGCCGTCGTCGAGGTCGACCCCGACATGCTCGTCGAGCCACCGGCCGAGCGGGTCGAGCCGGCGCCACGTCGTCGCGACCCGCTCGGCGAGCGCCTCGGTGTGCAGCTCCTCCGACGGCGGCCACGAGCACCAGGCGTAGAGGCTGCGATGGCGCAGCAGGTCGATCCGCGGGTGCTCGGGATCGGTGCCGCGCGGGCGGGTCTTCAGCCGGTCCCCGGCGATGGTGAACCCGTCGTCGTCGAGCCCGTCGACGATGGCGGCGAGCTCCGGCCCGTGACGCTCGTCGTCGACGGCCGCCCGGAACCGGGCCACCTGGGCGGGCACCATCGCGTAGTAGCCGACCGCGACCATGATCCCGTCGGCCGACACCTGCACGTAGTGCGGACCGGCGGTGGCCCCGCACTGGACCTTGTACGGCCGCTTGTCGGCGGCGAAGCGCACGTCGCGGTGGGGCCGGAAGATCCGGCCCGGGCCGAACTCCGGTTCCAGGTCGGCCAGCAGATCGCGCATCGGCTCGCGGACGTGCGACTCGTAGAGGTGCTTGTGATCGGTCCAGTAGGCCTTCGAGTTGTCGGCCTCGAGCCCCTCGTAGAAGTCGACGGCGGCGTCGCCGAACCCCGTGAACACCACACGACGACCTTACGACGAGGACTCAGCGCCGGGGATCGGGACCGCGCAGGAACGCCTCCACGCCGTCGCCGATCGAGTCGGCGAGCACGCGTCGGCCCTCGTCGCTGCGGACGAAGTCGGTCGCGGACGGATCGGTGATGAACAGCGGCTCGATGACGGCGCCCGGCATCTCGCTCTGCGGGAGGTCGCTGCCGCGCGGCGTCGCGCCGAGCAGGACGAGGTCCTTCGCCGCGTTCGAGGCCTTGTCGGTGGAGTCGCTCCCGACGACGCCGCGGTCGTCCGTGTCCCGTCCCGCGGCCCGGTACCCGGCGCCGATCGCGCTCTGGAGGGACTGCGCGAGCCGGGCGTTGTCGGCGCCGAACGGACGGTCGGCGTCGTAGAGGGTCTCGAAGCCGTCGACGTCGGGCTCGTCGAAGGCGTTGAAGTGCACCGAGACCAGCGCGTCCGCCCCCGCGAGGTTCGCGCACCGGGCGCGGGCGGCGAGCTGGGCGGCGAGACCGGACTCGGTGAGCGCCCCGGCCTCGACGTCCCCCGGGCCGAGCTTCTTCCCGACGGCGTCGATGCTGCGGGAGAGCGCGACCCGGATCCCGCGGGCACGCAGGTCCTCCGCGGCGCGCAGGACGAGGGGCAGTGTCAGGTCCTTCTCGGGGATCTTCTCGCCGCTGCCGGTGACCCCGGTGCTGCCGATGTCCGGCGCGCCGTGCCCGGCGTCGAGCAGGACCGTCGCGCCGCGGTCCGGGGCGGTCGGCGCGAGCGCGACGCAGGCGCCGTCGACGTAGTCCTCCGGGGCGAGGGCTCCGACGGCCTCGGCGGTGGGGAGCTGCGGGAGGCCCGGGAGCGACGTCGACGTGGTCGCCGGGGCGAGGACCGCGAGGACGAGCACCGCGATGGCGCCGAGCCCCAGGCTCGCGAGCATCGACCGCGGCCCGGCGAGGTCGGTCGGGCGCCCGCCGTGCCCGACCCGGACACCCGGGGCGTGGCGTGATCGATGACGACGAGCGTGACCCATACCGGACACCAGACTAGGCGCCCGGCCGAGCCGCTGTTCGACGGCGCCGGTGCGGCCTAGGCTCCGGACCATGGCGCTCTACGAGTTCCGCTGCCGCGAGTGCGGGTCGACGTTCGAGGTGGACCGGCCGATGCAGCGCTCCGCCGACCCCGCCGAGTGCCCCGGCGGGCACACCGACACGGTGAAGCTGCTCTCCACCGTCTCGCTCGGCGGTCGCGCCCGGACGGCCACCCGGCCCGCGATGGCGCCCGCCGCCGGCGGTGGCGGGGGTTGCTGCGGCGGCGGGTGCTGCGGCTGACCTCGGTCGGTCGCCGTGCATGGGGGATGACGGGGACGGGGTAAGCGTCCCTGCGACCGCACATTCGCCAGATCGAGGAGGAACCGTGGCGCCGCAGCCGCCCGACCCGTACAGCTTCCTGCCCGCCGTCGCCGGCTTCGAGGTGACCAGCACCGACGTCGCCGACGGGAAGCCCCTGCCGAACGCCCAGGTCAGCGGCATCATGGGGGCCGGGGGCGAGGACGTGACGCCCCAGCTGGCGTGGTCCGGAGCCCCGGAGGGCACGAAGAGCTACGCGGTCACCTGCTACGACCCGGACGCCCCGACCGCCAGTGGGTTCTGGCACTGGGCCGTCGTCGGGCTGCCCGCGTCGACGACGTCACTGCCGACCGACGCCGGCAACCCCGACAAGGGCCTGCTCCCCGCCGGAGCCGTGACGCTCGCGAACGACGCCGGCGCGCGTCGCTTCATCGGCGCCGCGCCGCCGCCCGGGCACGGGCCGCACCGCTACTACTTCGTGGTGCACGCCATCGACGTGGAGGACCTCGGCGTCGGAGCGGACGCCACCCCGGCGTTCCTGGGCTTCAATCTGTTCTTCCACTCGCTGGGCCGCGCGATGATCACGCCGACCTACGAGATCAACGGCTGATATAGCTGCGCCGTCCGGCTCACCGGGGTGAGCCGGACGGCGGGTCTCAGCGCTCGAGGACCTCGTCGAGGAAGGCCTCGAGGTCGAGCGGGTTGCCCGCCACGCCCTCGAGGCGGGGAGCCGGACGCAGCTCTGCGGTGGCTTCCTCGATGGCGGTGCAGATCAGGGACAGCTCGTCCTCGCTCACCACGCGGAACCCGCGCATCGAGCCGTTCCACGGGCGCCGCCACTCGATGGCCGTGAGCTCCGTGCCCTCGATCTCCCACATCTCCACGCGATTGCCCATCCAGGGCACCGACGTCGTCGGCATCATCGGTCTTCACCACCTGCTCGGTCGTCCGGCCTCGGGGGGACCGACCTCGGGGGCGAGGTCGGGTGGCCGCGACATCGGGGCTACGAGCGCAGGGTGCCGCTCCGAGCACGCTCGGCACACGCGGACGTGGCCCGCGCGACAGCGACGTACATCACCGTCGCCCGGTTCGCAAGGGGCGCACGACGGCGGATTCCAGGGCTCTCGGCAGGGGAGCTACTGCCAGGGGGCGGGCCGCCGCACCGCGACCGCGAGCACGACCACCACGACCGCGAGCAGCACCGGGGCGGGCAGCAGCGCCAGCGCGAGCCCGGTGTGCAGGACGAGCAGCGCCCCGGCCAGCGCGCCCACGAACATCGTCACGACGGCGAGCACCCGTCGCGTCACCACCGGGCGCCCCGCGGCGCGGACGTCGGCGGCGATCCCGGTGAGGGTCATGGTGAGCACCGTCGTCGTGAGGTCGGGGACGGCGAGGCGCCGCACCGTCGAGTTCTGCAGCCCGAGCGCCACCGCGGCCAGGCCCGCGACCGCCGACGCGAGACCGCTGCCCGGCGTCCCGGTCACCCCCGCGAGCAGGCCGACGGCCACGAACAGGAGCACCGTCTCGATCAGCGCCGCGTCGCGCAGCAGGTGACCGCGCCGCTTCCCCCGCGCCGAGACCAGGCCCCCGCCGGCGAGCGCGCCGAGCAGGAACCCGCCCAGCGCGGCGAGCGAGGCCGCGAGCGCGAACCCCGGCGCGCCGGCGACGGCGAAGCCGAGGAAGACGACGTTGCCGGTCATGTTCGCGACGAACACCCGGCCGAGTCCGAGGACGCTGACGGCGTCGACGAGCCCGGTCGCGGTCGTCATGACCAGCAGCAGGATCGGCAGCGGTCCGTGCACCGGCCCCCGGAGCAGGGCCCCGTCCCAGCGCGGCGGGTCGCTCACCCCTCCTCGTCGACCAGGTGGACCGCGGCCTCCTCGGCGCTGGCGCCCGCGCCGTCGACGCCCACGTCGTCGGCCCAGAAGTCCTCGCCGTCGTCGCGCAGCACGAGCCGGCCGGCGCGGTCCTCGCCCACCTCGTCGTCGTAGAGCTCGCCGTCGGTGTCGCTGGCGTCGCCGAGCCCGTCGCCGCCGTCGTCGTCCTCGTCGTCGTCGGGGACCTCACGGCGCAGCCGGCCGTCGAGCGGCTCGCCCTCGAGCTCCTCGTAGTCGGTGACGCCCCAGGCCTCCACGCCGCGGGGCCGCTCGTTCGGGGAGATCCCCTCGTCGAGCTGGTCGGGGACGCGGGGGTCGGCGAGCGTGTCCTCGTCGTCGAGCTGCTCGAAGACCGTGTCGTCGACGGAGTCGCGGTCGTCGCCGCCGAGCTCGTCCGGTTCGGTCACGGATCCTCCTCCTCAGGGGCGGTCAGTGCAGGTGGCGCTGCCAGTCCGCGGGAACGCGATCGCGCGGGCCGGGCGTCGTCTGGTCGGCGGGGTGGTGGCGCGGCGCCGCGATGTCGGGGCCGTCGCCGATCTCGCCCGAGCGGTCGTCGAAGAACCAGTACTCGCCGGGCTCGTAGCTGGTCAGGATCGGGTGCCCGGCCGACCGGGCGTGCCCGGTGGCGTGCTGCGACGGGGACGAGTCGCAGCAGCCGATGTGGCCGCACGCGGCGCACCGGCGCAGGTGGAACCACCACCCGCCGTCCCGGTCGCACTCCACGCAGCCGGCTCCCGACGGCGCGGCGGCGGGATCGATCTCCACGGCAGACGGTTCGCTCACGTCGGTGATCGTCCTCGGCCGGGCGCCCTCGCGGTATCGGTCGGACGACCCAATGTGAGGCACATGGCGGAACCGCGGCGGCCGGGATGATCCGCCCGATGCCGGTCGTTCGACCGAAGCGGAACCGGACACGACCTCCCTACGCTGGCGGTCCGGGGGCGTCCCGAGAGGAGTCGGCGCATGGCGATCACCCGCGGTTTCACCGGTCGACGGCGGCAGGCCGAGCGTGACCCGCGCCTGCCTCCCGGGCAGTACGACGTCGGCAGATCCTGGCCCGTGCTCACCGCGGAGCCCACGCCGCGGGTCGACGCCGAGCGCTGGTCGCTGGCCGTCGACGGCCTCGTCGCGAACCCGACGACGTGGTCGTTGAAGGACCTCAGGAAGCTGGCCGGCGAGGCCTCCGACACCTACCGCGGTGACATCCACTGCGTGACGACGTGGTCGAAGCTCGACACCTCGTTCACCGGCATCGCGCTGGACCGGCTGCTCGAGATCGCGCAGCCGCTGCCGGCCGCCACGCACATCGTCGAGGAGTCGACGACGCGGTACCGCACCAACCTGCCGCTCGACGACGTCACCGGCGGCAAGGCGTGGATCGTCTGGGAGCACGAGGGCAAGCCGCTGAGCCGCGAGCACGGCGGCCCGGTGCGGATGCTCGTCCCGCACCTGTACTTCTGGAAGTCCGCGAAATGGATCTCGAAGATCACGCTGCTGGACCACGACGAGCCCGGCTTCTGGGAGGTCAACGGCTACCACGACCGCGGGGACCCGTGGCTCGAGCAGCGCTTCGACGGGGACTGAGCCGACGATGACCGAGACCGGCCAGGACCGCCGCCTCGCCGCGGTGTGGCGCGACGCCCGCGTCGTCGAGGTGCGCCACCACGGGGACCGCGCGGTGATCCTGCGCCTCGACGTCCCCGACCGCGTGATCCACCGCCCCGGGCAGCACTACGTCGTGCGGCTCCGGGCCGAGGACGGCTACACGGCGAGCCGCTCGTACTCGGCGGTGTCCGCGCCGTCGGACGACGTCGTGGAGCTCTACGTCGAGCGGGTTCCCGACGGCGAGGTGTCCGGCTTCCTCGCCGAGGTCGTCGAGCCCGGCGACCTGCTCGAGTGCCGCGGGCCGATCGGCCGCTGGTTCGCGTGGGACGGCACGACCCCGGCGCTCGGGGTCGGCGGCGGCAGCGGCGTCGCCCCGCTGGTGTCGATGCTGCGCCACGGGCTCGACGTCGGGCGTCCCGAGCTGCTCTCGCTCGCGGTGTCGGCGCGCACCGCCGCCGACCTGCCCTACCGCGAGGAGCTCGAGGCGGCCGGGGCGCTGGTGGCGCTCTCCCGCGCTCCCGGCGGGTTCCGGTTGGATGCGGCGTCGATCGGCGCCGTAGCGGACCCGGGCGCTACCGCGTTCGTGTGCGGTTCCACGCGATTCACCCTGGCGATGGAATCGCACCTGCTCTCCGCCGGGCAGCCCACGGACAGCATCCGGGTCGAGCGGTTCGGGCCGACCGGGGACGAGGAGGAGACGGATGAGTGATCTGGACGTCGACGTCGTGGTGATCGGCGCGGGGCCGGTCGGGGAGAACGCCGCGGGCCGTGCCCACGAGCAGGGCCTCTCGGCCGCGATCGTCGAGGCGGGCCTGGTCGGCGGCGAGTGCTCCTACTACGCGTGCATCCCGTCGAAGGCGCTGCTGCGCCCGGTCGACCTGCTCGCTGCCACCCATCGCATACCCGGCGTCGAGGCCGGACCGATCGACGTCGGGAAGGTCCTGGCGCGCCGCGACCAGTTCGCGAACCCCGACGACTCCGGCCAGGCCGACTGGCTCTCCGGCGCCGGCGTCACGCTGCTGCGCGGGCACGGCCGGCTGGCCGGGGAGCGCGCCGTGGAGGTCACCCACGACGACGGCACGACGACGACGGTGTCGGCGCGCTCGGTCGTCGTCGCCACCGGCTCGGTGCCGACCGCCCCGCCGGTCGACGGCATCGATGACGTCGGCGCCTGGACCAACCGCGACGCCACGCAGGTCAAGGACGTCCCGTCGTCGCTGCTGATCCTCGGCGGCGGTGTGGTCGGGGTGGAGATGGCGACGGCGTACGTGCGACTCGGCGCGCAGGTCACCCTGGTCCAGCACGGTGACCGCCTGATCCCCGCGACCGAGGCCGAGGCCGGCCGTCGGGTCCAGGCCGCCCTGGAGGCGGACGGCGTCGACGTCCGGCTGGGGACGTCGATGACGGCGGTGCGCCGGGACGGGGCAGACGTCGTGGCGACGCTGGACGACGGCTCCGAGGTGCGCGGCGCGGAACTGCTCGTCGCCGCGGGCCGCCGGTCCACCACCGACGACCTGGGCCTCGAGACGGTGGGCCTGCCGCCGGGCCGCCCGCTCGGCGCCGACGACACCACGACGGTGCTGGGCGACTGGCTCTACGCCGTCGGCGACGCCAGCACGGGCGCGAAGCTGACCCACATGGGCAAGTACCAGGCGCGGATCTGCGCGGACGTGATCGTCGCGCGGGCGCACGGCAAGGAGCTCGGCGGCCGGTACTCCCACCACGCCGCGACGGCCGAGCACACCGCCGTCCCGCAGGTGATCTTCACGGATCCGCAGGTCGCCGCGGTCGGCCACAGCGAGGCGTCCGCCCGGGACTCCGGCCTGCCGGTCCGCGCGGTGAGCTTCGAGATCGGCAACACCGCGGGCGGGTCCCTGCAGGCCGACGGGTACGACGGGTTCGCGTCGATCGTCGTCGACACCGAGCGCGAGGTGATCGTCGGCGCGACCTTCGTCGGTCAGGACGTCGCGGACATGGTCCACGGCGCGACGATCGCGATCGTCGGCGAGGTCCCGCTGTCGCGGCTGTGGCACGCGGTGCCCTCGTTCCCGACGATGAGCGAGGTCTGGCTCCGGCTGTTGGAGACGTACGGGCTGTAGGTGCGCTCCGCGCCTGTGAGCACTAATTGACGCTATGGCATCAATTTGTGCTCACGAGCGCGCAGCGCACCTCCCCAGGACGACGTGGTTCAGCACCGAAGGCCCCGGGATGGCCACCGCCTCCAGCGAGGTGAAGGTGAACCCGGCCCGCTCCACCCGTCCGGCGATGTCCCGCTCCAGGTGGCAACCGGCGAACAGCCGCTGCTGCATCCCGGTGAGCCGGTGCTGCCAGCGGGCCACGGCCGGGTTCGGCGAGAGCCCGTGGTCGAGGATCAGGAACACCCCGTCCGGGCGCAGGACCCGCCGCACCTCGGCCAGCGCGGTGTCCAGGTCGGGGATGGTGCACAGCGTGAAGGTGCTGACGACGGTGTCGGCCGCGTCGTCGGCCAGCGGCAGCGCGGCCCCGTCGAGCCCGACGTGCTCCACCGGGACGGCCGCCGCCGCGATCCGCGGTGCAGCCAGCCGCCGCGCCGTCGTCGAGGGCTCGACCGCGAGCACCCGGGTGACCGCGGGCGGCAGCAGCGGCAGGTTCGGCGCGGACCCCGAGCCGAGGTCCACGACGACGCTGTGCGCCGGGGCCAGCGCCCGCTCGCGCAGCCGGCGGACCGGCGGGCGGCCCAGCGCGAGGTCGGTGACACGGGGGACGACCTGCTCGGACCAGACACCCACGCCGTCCACGCTAACGGTCGGTCCGGCGCGCCTATGATCACGCCGCTCACCGCCGGTGGAGGGACGCCCGATGCTCGACAGCACCGCCCACGCGCTGGACCACCGGCTCGCCGTCGAGCAGTCCCGGGGGCGCGCGCCGTCGATGGCCGGGGCCGTGGTGCGCGGCGGCAAGACGGTGTGGACCGGCGCCCGCGGCCGCGTCGACGGCGCCGTCCCGACGCCGGACACCCAGTACCGGATCGGGTCGATCACCAAGACCTTCGTCGCCGTGCTCGTGCTGCGCCTGCGTGAGGAGGGGCTGCTGGGTCTCGACGATCCGCTGGGTCGCCACCTCCCCGACGCGCCGCTGACCGACCCGACGATCGCACAGCTGCTCGCGCACTCCTCCGGGCTCGCCGCCGAGACCGGGACGCCGTGGTGGGAACGCTCCGACGGCGCCGTCCGCCCGGACCTCGCGAGCCTCGTCGCGGTGCCGCCGCTCCGGGGGCCCGGTCGGCGGCACCACTACTCGAACGTCGGGTTCGCGCTGCTCGGGGCGCTGGTCGGGCGGCTGCGCGGCGGCTCCTGGACCGAGGCGCTGCAGACGGAGATCCTCGACCCGCTCGGGATGGGGCGCACCACCTACGACCCGGCGGCGCCGCACGCGTCGGGCTGGGCGGTGCACCCGTGGGCGGACGCGCTGCTCCCCGAGCCCGCCGAGGACGCCGGGCTGATGGCGCCCGCCGGGCAGCTGTGGTCCACCACCGCCGACCTCGGCCGCTACGGCGCCTTCCTGCTGCACGGCGACGACCGGGTCCTGCCGCCCGCCGTCCTCGAGGAGATGCGCGCCCCGTCGTCACCCTCGGAGCCCGGCTCGCCGCTGTCCTCCCAGGGCCTCGGGCTCCAGCTGCTGCGCCACGGCTCCCGGGACCTCGCGGGCCACACCGGGTCGATGCCCGGCTTCCTCGCCACGCTGTGGGTCGACCCGGCCGAGGACCTCGCCGGCGTGGTGTTCGCCAACGCCACCTCGGGGCCGGCGATCGGGACGACGGTGGCGGAGCTGCTCGCCACGGTCGCCGATCGTGAGCCCCGACTGCCCGCGGAGTGGGTGCCCGCCGCCCCCGATCCGGCGCTGCTGGCGCTGACCGGCCCCTGGTACTGGGGCTCGGCGCCGGTCGCGCTGCGGGCGCAGGGCACCGACCAGCTCACGATCGGCGGGCTGGGCGGCGGCGGGCGGGCCTCGCGCTTCCGGCGCGGCGCCGACGGGAGCTGGATCGGGCTGGACGGCTACTACGCGGGCGAGACCCTGCGGGTGGTCCACGACCCCGACGGGTCGGTGAGCCACCTCGACCTCGGCAGCTTCGTGTTCACCCGCGAGCCCTACGCGCCTGCGGACGTGGTGCCCGGTGAGGTGGATCCGGCCGGCTGGCGATGAGTTCGGCCTCCGGCCCTGTGCGTGCGTTTCCGTGTTCAGACACGGAAACGCACGCACGAGGCCGGAGGCCGAACGCTCATCCCGTGGGGGTGAGCGTGCTCCCTCCTTCGGTCCGTGGCCCCCGATCCGCGCCCCACTCTTGATACGACTTCCTGATGGACCCGACCGCCGTGCCACGGACCCAGGACCGGATGAGCCACGACGTGTGGCTGCCGGACGAGACCGTGGAGCTCCGGGGCCGGGCGCGGGAGGCCGTCGAGAAGCACCTCGCGCCGGTGGCCCGCGAGATCGGGGCACGGGAGGAGTCGCGGGACTCGTTCGCCTGGGACGCCTTCCGGGGGCTCGCGTCGGAAGGGCTGTTCGCGGTGCCCTTCGCCGAACCGTTCGGTCCCGGACTCGATCACCCGATGCTCGGGGTCTGCACGGTCACCGAGGAGATCGCCTACCACTCGTCGTCGATGGCCGGTGTCTACGACGGCCAGGCGATCCTCGTCCCGCAGACACTGCACCACGCCGCCCCGGAGCTGCGCGAGCGTCTCATCCCTCAGCTGACCTCGGGAGAGACGTCGTTCTCGTTCGCGACCACCGAGCCCGAGACCAGCTCCGATCTCACGGCGGAGCGGATGACGACGGTGGCCACCCGCACCGACGACGGGTTCCGGGTCAGCGGGCGGAAGCGCTGGATCACCAACAGCGTCGTCGCGGGCTGGGTGTCGGTGCTGGTCCGCGCCGAGGAGACCGACCGGGCGGCGATGCTGCTGGTCGACCTGGGATCGCCCGGGATCCGGATCGGCGAGCCGGACCTGAAGATGGGTCATCGCGGGCAGATCACCGCGGACATCGTGTTCGACGACGTGCACGTGCCGGCCGCGAACCTGCTCGGCGAGTGGGGCAACGGGCTCGGGGTCGCGCTGGGGTCACTGGTCCGGGGCCGGATCGGTATCGGGGCCGCCGGGGTTGGGGTCGCGCAGGCCGCGCTCGACCTCGCCGTCGAACGGCTCCGCACCCGGCAGGTCTTCGGGGGCCCGCTCGGGGCGATGCAGCACTGGCAGTTCACGCTCGCGCGGCGCGCCACCGAGATCGAGTCCGCCCGGACGCTGTACCAGAAGGCGGCCACGCTGCTCGACCGCGGCGACCGCTCCGCGATGCCCGAGGCGGCGATGGCCAAGGAGGCCGGCACGCGGCTGGCCAACGACCTGGTCCGCGAGGCCATCCAGATCCACGGCGCCGTCGGGTTCGCCCGTCAGGTCTCCGAGAGCGGCGAGTCGGTGCGGCTCGAGGAGATGTACCGCGACGCCAAGATTCTCGAGATCTTCGAGGGCGCCAACGAGCTGCAGAACTGGATCATCGCCCGTCAGCTCATCGGCCGGGACGTCACCGGGTGAGCCTGGCGCCCGGCGGCGCGACGCGGGCGGCACTGCTGGACGCCGCCGAGACCTGCCTGGAGCGGTTCGGCGCCGAGAAGATGCTGATGAACGACGTCGCCCGCGAGGCGGGATTCTCCCGGCCGACGCTGTACCGCTACTTCGCCGACCGCGAAGCGCTGATCCGGGGCGTGCGCTCGAGGCACTCGGAGCGCGTCGCCCGGCGGGCTCTCCGGCACATCGCGAGGCAGCGAACGCTGGAGGACAAGATCGTCGAGGGGCTCATGTTCCTCATCGAGCACGGTCGCGCCGGTGCCCACCTCCCGGCGAACCCCGGGACGGCCCGGGCGATCGCGGACCGGGTCTGGATCCCGGTGCTCGGTGAAGCAGGTCTCGGCGACGACGACCACCTCGACGAGGCGCTGGACTGGCTGGCCCATCTGAACCTGCAGATGGCTGCGCACGTCGAGGGTCACGACGACACGGATGCCCGGGTCCGTGTCCGCGCCCTGATCCGGCGCTTCGTGCTGCCGGCGTTCATCGCCCCTCCCCCGGAGGCCCTCCCCGGAACTCCTCACCGTCTGCCGGGCCGTACTCGGTCGGGCCGAGGTCACAGCGGCCCGCAGTCGTGCGTGTCCGGTCACCGCCGGTCGTTCCATCCCCCGTGATGGGTGTCGATGCGGATGCCGTGCTCGTCGAGCCGGGTCGGTTGACGGGTCGCCTCGAGTACCGAGGCCCAGAGCTCGCCGGCGGGGTCGACGCGATGCGGTACCTCGGTCATCAGTGTCATGGGGACGAGTACGTACCGGCCTCGCCAGCGTGCGACCACGGCGCCGGTGCGCCCGGACATCGCGGCGTGGACCGCGGCGTGTGCGAGCAGCACGCAGTAGACGCTGTCGTAGGTGTCGGCGCGTACCGAGCGGATCGCGTAGCTCGGATCGAGGTAGCGCATGACCGGCGAGTAACCGTGTGCGGTCAGGTCGGCCGTGACCCGGTCACGGACGAGCGGGCCGATGTCCTCGCCCTCGGCCCGGTGTTCCGGTCCGGCGCCCTCGGCGACCACCACCAGCGCGCGGCCCCGCCGATCGACGCAGTCGCGCACGGCGGCGAGGAGCCCGTTCTCGCCGGTCCAGGCGAAGGGGACCTCGGGGATGAGGACGAGGTCGACGTCGTTGACCGCGATGGCGGCGTAACAGGCGACGAAGCCGGCGTGGCGTCCCATCAGCTTCACGACCGACACCCCGTGCCGGACGGAGAGGGCCTCGGCGTGCGCGGCATGCACGGTGTCCGCGGCGCGGGTGACGGCCGTGAGGAACCCGAAGCTCTGATCGATGAAGGGCAGGTCGTTGTCGATGGTCTTGGGCAGACCGACGACGGCGATGTCGCGGTCGCGACGCTCGATCTCCCCGACGATCTCCCGGGCCCCGGTCATGGTGCCGTCCCCGCCGATGACGAACAGCACGTCGATGCCGAGATGCTCGAGCGCGTCGACCATCTCGGACGGGTCCTGACGATCGCGTGAGGTGCCCAGGAACGTCCCGCCGGCTTGGTGGATCTCCTGCACCATCGACCCGGACAGCTCCACCGCGTCGTCACGGTAGGCCCGGGTGAGCCCGAGGTAGCCGTGTCGGATCCCGAGGATCCGTTCGACGCCGTACTGGCGCCGGAGCTGCTGCACCAGCCCGCGGATGACGTCGTTGAGGCCGGGGCAGAGACCCCCGCAGGTCACGATCGCGGCGGTGGTCGCCGCCGGGTCGAAGTAGATCTGACGGCGCGCGCGGGCGGGCTCGAAGCTCGGCGGCGGCCCCGCCGCGGGATCGCGTCCGGCGACCGCCCACTCGGTGTCCTCCAGGAGCACCCGGTCATCGGGGTCGACGTGGCCCACCGGGCCGCCCTGCTCGAAGGCCTCGAACACCGGCGCCAGGGGCGATTCGACCGAGCAGGGTCCGAGAGTGGTGATCTCGCAGTCCGTGCGGGCGGGCGTCGGGCTGCTCGGCACCGTTGTCGTCTCCCTCGTCGAACGTTCCGTCGTCCATCGCGACGCAACGGGAGCGGCACCATAGAACGGCCGGCAGGGCTACAAGGGATGACCACCGACCGCTCGTTCGGGAGATTCGGGCGAGTCAGAACCGGTCCGGATCGGCGCGCTCCCAGTCGTCGACCCATCCCATCGGCGGCTCCGCCAAGAGCTGACCGGGCCGCAGCCACTCGTAGAGCTCCGCGTAGGAGCGGGTGTCGGTGGGGGAGACCCGGCGACGGAGCATCCGCGGGTGCAGCTCGCCGGGGCACGTCGCGCCGAGCGAGGCCATCATCCGGGTCGCCTCGGCGACGGTCGCCCGCTGGTAGCGGTGCACCCGGTGGGTCTTGTCCTCCACGTCGAGCGCCCGCGCCCGCTTCGGGTCCTGGGTGGCGACGCCGACCGGGCAGTGGTTGGTGTGGCACCGCTGCGACTGGATGCAGCCGGTCGCCATCATCATCGCCCGCGCGGCGTTCGTGTAGTCCGCGCCCTGGATGATCCGCTTCACGACGTCCGAGCCCGTCGCGACCTTCCCCGCGGCCCCCACCCGCACCCGGTCGCGCAGCCCGGCGCCGACCAGGGCGTTGTGCACCAGCATCAGGCCTTCGGTGAGCGGGGTCCCGACGTGGTCCTCGTACTCCAGCGGCGCCGCACCGGTCCCGCCCTCGGAGCCGTCGACGACGATGAAGTCCGGTTCCGTCCCCTCGTCGAGCATCGCCTTCACGACGGCGAGGACGTCGACCCGGGTGCCGACGCACAGCTTGATCCCGGCAGGCTTCCCGCCCGCCAGCTCGCGGATCCGGGCCACGAACCGGATCAGCTCGCGCGGCGTCGCGAACGCGGGATGCCGCGACGGGCTGGTCACGGTCTTCCCGATCGGCACACCACGGGCCTCGGCGATCTCCGCGGTGACCTTCGCGCCGGGCAGCACGCCCCCGATCCCCGGCTTGGCGCCCTGCGAGAGCTTGAGCGACACGGCCTTGACCGCGTCGTGGGATGCCTTGTCGGCGAACTGGTCCGCGTCGAACCCGCCGTCGGGAAGGCGGGCCCCGAAGTAGCCGCTGCCGAGCTCCCAGATCAGGTCACCGCCGGCCTCGAGGTGGTAGCGCGACAGGCCGCCCTCGCCGGTGTCCTGGCAGAACCCGCCGAGCGCCGCGCCGCCGTTCATCGCCCGCACCGCGTTGGCCGAGAGGGAGCCGAAGCTCATCGCGGAGACGTTGAGCAGCGCCATGTCGTAGGGCTGCGAGCAGTCCGGACCGCCGACGCGGACCCGGGGCGGCCGCGGCGGCTCGTCGGCCGGGGCGGCGGAGTGGACGAGGAACTCGTAGCCGACCGCGTTGACGTCGAGCTCCGTGCCGAAGGCCTTCTCCCCGGCGATGCCCTTGGCCCGCTCGTAGACGATCGTGCGGGTGTCGCGGTCGAACGGCCGGCCGTCGACATTGCGCTCGATGAAGTACTGCTGCAGCTCGGGCCGGATGCGCTCGAGCAGGAAGCGCAGGTGCCCGACGACGGGGTAGTTGCGCAGGAGCGAGTGCCGCCGCTGGAGCACGTCGTACACGCCGACGAGCAGCAGGACCCCGACCACGCCGAGGAGCACCCACCACGCCGCCGACCCGACCGCCGCCGCCAGCACGGTCAGCGCGCCGAGCACCACCAGGGTGCCGAGGATGAAGAAGGCGAGCACGTGATCACGCTAGGGCCGGTACCGGCGGTGCCGCGCGGCGGAGCGGGGTCGCCCTGACGCCGGGCTCACGGGATCGCGGGCGGGGTCAGAAGTCCTGGCTGCTCTCGTAGGACGCGTCCGGGCCCGAGATCCGTGTGAGGTGCACCCGGCGGGACAGCCGGATGATCGGCCGGATCAGCAGTTCGACCGAGCCGGCGAGGAAGCACCAGGTGCCCGCGATCGTCGTCGAGTCCGAGAAGAACAGGACGCTGCCGACGATGAACCAGAGCGCGACGAAGATGTCGTTGACGATCGACAGCACCTCGTAGCGCCTGCGGATGATCAGCTCGTCGCGGCCGATGTGGATCGTCAGGGGACCCGGACCCGTGGTCATGGGCGCACGCATGCTCCCGGCGGGCGCTCGTGGAGGGTTCCCTGCCCGTCGGTGCGTCGCGATGATCGAGATCCGCGCGGCGGAACGCATCAGATCTGACGCGTTCCGCCGCACACTTCGGGATCACGATCTCGTGGCGGGCGCAGAGGGGCCGCTGACATCACCGGCTCATGATCAGGGGCACGTGGCGCATCGGCGTCCGGCGTGGGACGTGCGTGGAGTGCCCCTCGTGATCGGGCTCGGCGAACTCGACTTGATCAGCAGCACGTGGCGCAGGATTCGAGCGTCTCGGCGCTGCCTGACGTGCCCCTCGTCGTCGGGCGGCGGCACGCGGCGCCCCGGCACCAAGCCAGCCCTCAACCCCGCCCGAGATACGGCATCGTCGTCGCCATGACCGTCAGGAACGGGACGTTCGCGTCCAGCGGCAGCCCGACCATGTAGCGCACGGCGTCCGCGACGTGCACGGGGTCGAACGTCGGCTCCACCATGCGCTCACCGTTCGGCTGCACGATCCCCTCGCGCATCCGCGCGGTCATGTCGGTCGCGGCGTTCCCGACGTCGAACTGCCCGCACGCGATCCCGAACGGCCGACCGTCGAGCGCGATCGACTTCGTCAGCCCGGTGATCGCGTGCTTCGTCGAGGTGTACGCGATCCCGCCCGGACGGCCGGTGTGCGCCGCGATCGACCCGTTGTTGACGATGCGTCCGCCCTGCGGCTCCTGCGCCCGCATGATCGCGAACGCCTCGCGGGCGCACAGGAATGAGCCGGTGAGGTTCACGCCCACGGTGGCCTGCCAGCCGTCGACGTCGACCTGGTCGGGCGTGCCGACCGGCCCGGTCATGCCCGCGTTGTTGACCAGCAGGTCGAGCCGGCCCCAGGCGTCGGTGGCGGCGCCGAACAGCGCGGCCACCGCGTCGGCGTCGGCGACGTCGGTGGGGACCACCAGCGCGCCCTCCGACTCAGCGGCCGTCTCCCGCAGCGCGTCCTCCCGACGCCCCGCCAGGGCGACCCGCCACCCGTCGTCGAGCAGGGCCCGGGAGATCACCCGGCCGAGGCCGGATCCGGCTCCGGTGACGACGGCGGTGCCGGGCTCGGTGCGCATGGGCCTCACCCTGGCACGGCGTCGCGATTCTTCAATCCACCGCCGACCGCACGGCCCTAGCCTGCCGTCATGCGGACCTCGGGCACCTTCAGCGTCGCCTCCTTCGAGCCCACCGACGTCACCGGCGAGCCGGCGATCACCACCGCCCTGCCGATCGGGGTCGCCAGGATGGAGAAGTCCTACGAGGGCGACGTCCGCGGCCGCTCGGCGACGCTGTTCACCGCCGCGTTCGACCAGGCCACCGGGCAGGGGACCTACCTCGCGATGGAGGCGTTCGAGGGCAGCCTCGGCGGGCGCGAGGGCACGTTCGCCTACGTGCACTCGGCGACGACGTCGGGCACGGACCGCAGCCACGAGTTCTTCCTCGTCGTCCCGGGCAGCGGGACCGGGGCGCTGGCCGGGATCTCGGGCGGCGGCAGCATGGGCGTCGACGCGGACGGCACCCACCGGATCGCCTTCGACTACGAGCTGGAGCCCGCCGAGCTGGGGTGATGCCCGGAACGACATGCCGGGTGCGCATCGCGCATTGGATCCCGGACGGCGGGCGGGACGACGCTGGAACCCGTGCACCGGGCGACGGACCCCGGGCCGCCGGGAGGACGCGATGAGCGGGATCTGGATCGTCGGGGCCACGGGGCGGACGGGACGCGCTCTCGCCGCCCGGCTCGCCGGGGACCACGAGGTCGTCCTCGTCGGCCGTGACGCGACCCGGTTGCAGGCGCTGGCGGACCCGCTCGGCGCGCGGGTCCGCGCCATCGGATCGATCGACAGGGTCCCCGCCGCGGTGCGGGGCGGGGACGCGGCCGTCGTCGTCAACCTCGTCGGGCCCTACCCGACGACGGGTCCGCGGCTCGCGAGTGCGTGCCCACCGGGCACGCACTACGTCGACCTCGCGAACGAGCTCGACGGCGTCCGCGGGCTCCTCGCCACGCACGACGAGGCGGTGGCCACCCGACGGACGGTCGTCACCGGGGCGGGCTTCGGCGTGCTCGCGACGGAGAGCGTCGCGCGGAGGCTGTGCACCGGCCGTCCGGCACCGGCGGCGATCCGCGTCGACGGGCTGCCCTCGGTGCGCAGCGAGCCCGGACCGGTCGGCGAGGCCCTGGCTGCCACGGTGGTCGAAGGCATGGCGGCGGGCGGCCGGCGCTACGACGGCGGGCGGCTGGTGCCCGCGCCGCCCGCGAGCGACGTCGAGGACCTCGTCCTGCCCGACGGGACCACCGCCCGCACCGCGGGCATGCCCTCCGGCGAGCTCGAGGCCGCGTATCGGGCGAGCGGCGCGCCCCGGGTCGTCGCCGCCTCCGCGCTCGCCCCCTCCGGGCCGGCGGCCCGCGTGCTGCTGCCGGCCGTGGCGACGGTGCTCGGGGTGCCGCTCGTGCGGCGGGCGGCCATCCCCGCGCTGGCCCGGTTGCGGCTCCCGGACCGGCCCCCGGCCCGTGACGTGTCCTGGGCCCGGGCGCGCGTGCGGGAGGTCGACGGGACGGTCCGCACCGCCTGGCTGCGGGCCGGCGACGCGATGGACTTCACGATCGCGGCGGCCGCCGAGGTCACCGAGCGGCTGGCCCGCGGCGAGGGCGAGCCCGGGGCCTGCACGCCCGCCGCCGCGTTCGGTCCGGAGCTGGCCACCGCGGCCGGCGCCCGCTTCGTGCTCGACGACGAGACGGTCTGAGTGCTCACGCGCGGTCGGACGTCGCGGCGATCGCGGCGGCTACGTCGATCCGCTCGACCCGGGCCTCGACGCCCTGCAGCCCCACCAGGCTGACCAGGGCGAACAGCAGGTAGACCGCGTCGGCCTCGCGCAGGGTGAGGCTGACGAAGCTGAGCGTGTAGGCGACGTACATCGGGTCGGCGAGCACCGCGTAGATGCCGCCGTCGGCGAAGCGCGCGCGGCCGAAGAAGTTCCCGTTGAACAGCGCCTGGGCCCCGAGCGCCCGGATCGCCAGGCCGAAGATCACCGAGGCGGCGACGGTGACGACGAGCCCGAACGGCCGGACCCAGGTCGGCAGCGGCCAGGAGAGCTCGGGGCCTCCGAGAACCAGCACGACGATCAGCGCGATGGCCGCGCCCCACACGACGACGAGCAGGGCGATGTGCGCGGTCCAGGCCCGTCCACCGAAGACCCGGTCGTAGAACCGGTGCCGCTTCTGGGCCCACACCGCCGCGGAGTTGATCGCGATGGCCGCGGCGAGGGCGGCCAGGGCGGTCCACAGCATCGGTCGTCCCCCACCGGGTCGAGGGCCTCGTGGGCCGGTCGGTCTATCGTCCACCGCCGTGACGCTCGTCGCGGAGGTGGGGCAGCCGGCCCCCGACTTCACGCTCGAGGGCACGGACGGCCCCTTCACGCTGTCCGAGCACCGTGGCGAGCGGGTGGTGCTGCTCTTCTACACGATGGACCGGGGCTCGGTCTGCGCGCGGCAGTTCCGCTCGTACTCGGTCAACCAGGCCGCCCTCGGCGAGCTCGGCGCGACCGTGGTCGGCATCAACGGGCAGGGGCTCGAGTCGCACCGTCGCTTCCAGCGCCGCGACGGCATCCCGATCCCGCTGTTGTCCGATCCCGGGCTCACGGTGGCCTCGGCGTACGGCGCCGCGATCCCGGTGGTCGGGACGCGGCGCTCGGTGATGGTCGTCGACGAGCAGGGCGTGCTGCGCCATCGCCACGTCCACACCGTCGGGGTCACCTTCGCCAGCGTCGCCGACCTGCGGCGGGTGCTCGACGAGGTCGGCTGAGCCGGCGGGAACCGCCTACGGTGGGCGCGTGAGTTCGGCTCCGCCTCGTGCGTGCGTTTCCGTGTCCGAGGACGGCCGATGACACAGCACGCCGATAGGGCACGCACGAGGCGGAGCCGAATCGCGCTGTGCGGCGGGATCTACTCGAACCCGTACGCCCTGCGCGCCTTCGTCGCCGACGCGCGCCGCCGCGGGGCCGACCGCCTGATCTGCCTCGGAGACTTCGGCGCGTACGGCGCCGAGCCGGAGGCGGTGTGGCCTCTGTTGGACGAGCACGGGATCGAGTGCATCGCCGGCAACTACGAGGTCGCGATCGGGTCCCGCCAGGCCGACTGCCTGTGCGGCTACACCGACGACACCGACAACGCCTTCGGCCAGATCGCCTACGACTACACCTTCGCGCACACCTCCGAGGCCTTCGCCGCGTGGATGGCGACGCTCCCGATCGAGCGGCGCTTCGACGTCGACGGCGTCGCGGTGCACCTGGTCCACGGCTCACCGCTTCAGCTCAACGACTTCTGGTGGGAGTCCCTCGACGACGACGCCCATCGCATGCGCGCCGACGCCTCGGGCGCGGACGTCGTGTGCTGCACCCACTCCGGCCTGCCCTGGACGCGGCGGATCACCCGGTCCGACGGCGGCGAGACGCTCGCCGTCAACGTCGGGGTGCTCGGTCGTCCGGCCAACGACGGCGAGCGCCACGTCTGGTACGCGCTGCTCGACCTCGACGACGGGGCCGCGTCGGCCGAGCTCGTGCCGCTCGACTACGACTGGCGGGCGCAGGCGGCGTCGATCCGGGCGGCGGGTCTGCCCGAGTCGTTCGCCGAGGTGATCGAGACCGGCTGGTGGACCTCCTGCCTGGAGATCCTCCCGCCCGCGGAGCGCTCCCGCGGCCGGTTCCAGCTCTACCGGTCGGTGCTCGCGCAACTCTCCGGTGTGGATCCGACCCCTGGCGATCGGCCCGTCGTGCCGCTGTTCGGCTCGGAGCTCTTCCCTCCCCGGCTCTGGATCTACACCAACTTCGACTGCAACCTGGCCTGCTCCTACTGCTCGGTGGCCTCGTCCCCGCAGGCCCCGCGCCGGCGGCTGGGCCTCGGGCGGTTCACCGCGCTGGTCGACGAGGCCCTGGACGCCGGCGTCACCGAGGTCTACGTGACCGGCGGCGAGCCGTTCCTGGAGAACGACCTGGTCGAGATGCTGCTCTACGCCGCCGAGCGCCTCGAGGTGGTCTGCCTGACCAACGGGATGCTCTACCGCGGCCGGCGCCGCGCCGAGCTCGAACGGCTCGCGGGGCATCCGGGCCTGACGCTGCAGACCTCCCTCGACGGCTCCGAGGGGGCGCACGACGCGCAACGTGGCCGCGGGACCTGGGCCCGGGCGATGGAGGGCGTCGACATCGCCCGCTCGCTCGGCCTGCCGGTGCGGGTCGGGATGACCGAGACCAGCGGGAACGCCGGGCAGGGCGACGCCCTGCGCACGATCCTGGCCGACCACGACGTGGCGCCCGAACAGGTCGCGGTCCGGCCCCTGGTGGCCCGGGGGAACTCGGCCGAGGGTGTCCTCGTCGCCCCGGAGAACACCGTTCCGGAGCTGACCGTCGCCGCCGACGGCTGGTTCTGGCACCCGGCGGGGGCCGACCGGGCGACCTCGCCCGACATGCTGATCGGCAGTCCCGAGGTCGGGCTCGTCGAGGCCCGCCGCCGCGTCGTCGAGCGGTTCCTGACGATGCGCCAGCGTGACGGGTCGTTGCCGACGATCTACCAGTGCGCGGTCTGAGGCGGGGCGCGGTCATCGGGGCCCGGCGCTCTGGGACGAACGACTCGTTCGTGGCGTCTACGTGCACGAACGAGTCGTTCGTCCCGAACGGCGAGGGGGACGGCGAGGGGGCCGGCGACGGGGTCGGCGAGCAGCACGGCGGAGGTCCCGACGGCGAGCTCAGCGTCTCGATCATCGTCCCGGTCCGCGACGAGGAGGCCGGGATCGAGACGACGCTTCGGGCGCTGCGGACGGCGTTCGGGGACTGCGAGCTGATCGTCGTCGACGGCGGCAGCCGTGACGCCACCGTCGCGCGGGCCGAGCCGCACGCGACGGTGCTGCACGCCGACGGCGGCCGCGGGCCACAGCTCAACGCCGGCGCGGCCGCCGCCCGGGGCGATGTCCTCTGGTTCGTGCACGCCGACGCCCAGCTCGACCCGGGAGCGCTCCCGGCCCTGCGCGCGGCGCTGGCCGACGAGCGCGTGGTCGGCGGCGGCTGCCGGCTGCGGTTCGACCGCACCGGCCCGGTGCTGCGGTGGCTGCAGTGGACCTCGAACCTGCGGGCCCGGCACCTGCACTGGATCTTCGGGGACCAGGCGATGTTCGTGCGCCGGAGCACCTTCGACGAGGTCGGCGGCTTCCCCGAGATCCCGATCATGGAGGATCTGGAGATGTCGCGCCGCCTGGCCCGCCGTGGACGCCTCGCGGTCCTGCCGACGCCGTGCACGGCCTCCGCCCGCCGCCTCGTCGACCAGGGCCCGGCCCGGATGCTGGTCCTCATGCAGCTCTACAAGCTGCAGTACTTCCTCGGCGTCGACCCGCACACCATCCGACGCCGGTACGAAGCGAGACACCGATGAGCCACGACCTCCTCGTGATCGGCGCCGGCGCCGGCGGGCTCTCCGCCGCCCGTGCCGGCGTCCGGGCGCGGCTGGCGACCGCACTGGTCACCGACGGACCGATCGGCGGCGACTGCACGTTCACCGGCTGCGTCCCGTCGAAGACACTCCTCGCCGCGGCGGCGGCCGGCGCCTCGGCGACGGACGCGCTCGCCCGCGTCCGCGCCACGGTCGCCCGCGTCGCCGCCACCGAGACACCGGAGGCGCTCCGCGACGAGGGCGTCGACGTCGTCGAAGGACGGGCCCGGTTCGCCGGGCCGGGCGCGCTGGTCCTGGACGACGGCCGGACGTTGGCCGCCCCCCGCATCGTCCTCGCCACCGGCGCGACGCCGCTGCTGCCCGACCTGCCGGGGCTCGCCGCCGCCGACCCGCTGACCACCGACACCGTGTTCGACCTCGACGGCACCCCGGGCTCGTTGATCGTGCTCGGGGCGGGCCCGGCCGGGTGCGAGCTTGCTCAGGCGTTCGCCCGCCTCGGGACCGCCGTCACGCTCGTCGACCGGGCGGACCGCGTGCTGCCCGGCCTGGACGCCGACGTGAGCGCGGTGGTGGCCGACGCGCTGCGCCGCGAGGGCGTGGACGTGCGGCTCGGTACCGGACCCGCCGACGTCGAGGCGCTCGGTGACGGCCGGCTACGGCTTCACGACGTCGAAGCCGACCGCCTCCTCGTCGTGACCGGCCGCCGCCCGGCCACCGCCGATCTCGACTTGGACCGGGCCGGCATCGGGATCGGCGCCGACGGTGCCGTCGTCATCAACGACCACCTCGCGACGACGACGGCGGGCGTGTTCGCCGTCGGTGACGTGGCCGGGACCCAGCACACCCACGCGGCCGACGAGATGGGGCGGATCGCGGTGGCGAATGCCGGGCGACCGGCGTGGCGGCGGCGCCGGTTCCGGCCGCACCTCGTGCCCCGCGTGGTATTCACCGACCCGGAGGTGGCGACGATCGGGCTGAGCGAGTCCGAGGCCGGGCCTGACGCCTGGGTCGCGGAGATCCCGATGAGCGCGGTCGACCGCGCCGTGACGGCCGGACGCGAGGAGGGGTTCGTGCGGCTGGTGGCCGGCCCGCCTCCCGGAACGAGGCGCCTCACCCGCGACGGGCTGCGGAAGGTCGGTGGCGGACGTCTGGTCGGCGCCACGATCGTCGCCGAGCGCGCGGGGGAGATGATCGCGGAGGTGGGACTGGCGATGCGGACCGGCGCGCTCACCGGTCGGCTCGCCCAGACCGTGCACGCCTACCCGACGTGGTCGCTCGCGGTGCGCCAGGCCGCGGCGGCGCTGGCCACCGGCGCGAGCCCCGGGGTCACGGTTCGGAGGGCAGTCCGGTGAGTCTCAGGACCTGGTGGCGCCGCACCCGCCCCACCGACCCGGAATTCGTCGCCGCCCTGGCCCGCCGCTGGGCGGAACTCCCGGCCGTGGCCCGGACGAGGGCGCAGGTCATCGGGCGGCACGCGGTCGGCTGCGAGGGCACCCACGGCGTCTTCCCGCGCTGCAACCTGTCCTGCGCCCCCTGCTACCACTCGCGCGACGCCAACCGGGTGCGCGTCGACGGGGAGCACACCGTCCGCGAGGTCGATGCGCAGATGTCGCTGCTGCGCCAGCGCCGAGGACCGGTGGCCCACGCCCAGCTCATCGGCGGCGAGGTGACCCTGCTCGACCCCGACGACCACGCCGCGGCCCTGCTCGCCATGCGCGCCCACGGCCGCGAGCCGATGAGCATGACCCACGGCGACATGGACGACGACTACCTCGAGCGGCTCGCCCTCGGGCCCGACGGCCGCCGTCGGCTGCACCGGATCTCGTTCGCCGGCCACTTCGACTCGCTGATGACCGGCCGCCGCGGCATCCCCCGGCCGCCCGACGAGGCGTCGCTGAACCCGTACCGGCGGGCCTTCGTCGCACGGTTCGAGCGCCTGCGCCGCGAGCACCGGGTGCGGTACTTCGTCGCGCACACCATGACGGTCTCGCCGGCCAACGTCGCCGAGGTCGCCGGCGTGACCCGCGACGCCGGCCGGATGGGCTTCGGGATGCTCGCGTTCCAGCCCGCCGCGTTCGTCGGGGACCATCGCCGCTGGCACGAGCCGTACCGCGCGATGACCGACGACGACGTCTGGGCGGAGATCGCGCGGGGGATCGGCGCCCGGCTGGACCACACGTTCGTCCAGCACGGCGACCTGCGGTGCAACCGCGTGGTCTACGGCTTCTGGGTGGGCGCCCGGTGGCATCCGATCGCCGACGGCGACGACCCGCGCGACGTCGCCGCCCGCGACGCGTTCCTGGACTGGTTCGGGCCGGTGAACTTCATCGGCTCGTCGGCGCCGGTCCTGCTCGTCAAGATCGCCCGGGTGGTCGCGCGGCACCCGCGGGCGGTGCCGATCGCGCTCGGCTGGGTGCGGCGCCGACTGCGGGCGGTGGGGCTTCGCGCCGTGCTGCGGCACGGGGTCCGGCCGATGTCGGTGGTCATGCACTCGTTCATGGACGCCGCCGACGTCGCGCCGGCGTGGGCTGCGACGCAGCGCGGGGAGGTCGCCGACGACGAGGCGGTGCGCGCGACCCAGGAGCGGCTCGCCGCCTGCCACTACACGATGGCCCACCCGTCGACGGGCGAGCTGGTGCCGGCCTGCGTCCAGCACGCCGTGCTCGACCCCGCCGAGAACGTCGAGCTGCGGCGCCTGCTCCCGATCGCGGAGGTGCGTCGCTGATGCCCCGGCTGGTGACCGACCCGGTCGCTCTCACCGGCCTGGTGCTCCCCGACGCGCGGGATGGCCGCGCGGTCGATCTCGGGGCGTTGCCGGGTCCGGCCGTGCTCGTCGCGATCCGCCACCGGCATTGACTGCCCTGCCGACGCCACCTGGTCCAGGTGGCCAGCGCCGCCGGTGACGCCGTGCCCGTCGTGGCGGTGGGGTTCGACCGCGCCGATCACCTCGGCCCGCTGGCCGACCATCTCGGCTGGTCGGCGCCGTTCCTCGCCGACGAGGACCGCCGGCTGTACGCCCGGCTCGGGATGCGGCGGGCGCCGTGGTGGCGGGTGTTCTCGCCGCGCACGCTCGCGTTCTACCGCCGCGCGGTCCGCGGCGAACCGGTCCCTGAGCCCGATGATCCGGCGCCGGTCGACGTGTTCCAGATGGGCGGCGACGCGGTGGTCGTCGGCGGCGTGGCCGTGCGGCGCTGGTTGCCGCGGACGCCGGTCGACCGGGTCGCCCCCGAGGTGGTCGTGGCCGCGGCCAGGGGCGAGCGCAGCGACGGGGAAGCGGGCGGGGCCTACACCGAGAGCATGTAGAGCATCCCGAGCGCGAGCACGGCCAGGGCGATCGGCACGACGGCGTCCGCCCGGGCCGAGGTCTCGACCGCTGCGTCGTCCGACGCCGGATGACCGCCCGGGTCGACGAGGCGGCGCGACGAGCGCTGGGGTGCGCCGCGCAGTGCCCGGACGGCGACGGTCACGCGGAGCGCGACCTGCACGGCCAGGTAGCAGGCGAACAGCACGCAGATGATCACTGGCCGGACGTCGGCGGGGATCTGGATGTAGGCGAGGGTGACCATGTCGACGGTCGCGACCAGCCACGACGCGGGCGGCCGGGCCCGGACCGCCATCGCGGCGGTCGCGACGACACCGACCAGCCCAATGACGAAGACGATCAGCGCCGGGCCGTTGAAGCCCGGGGTGTCCATCGGGTTGGCCGCGTACATGACGACCATCCCCACGGCCATGACGACGTACGCCGCGTGCCACCACCGCGCGGGCCCGGATGCCGTGGCGGCTGCCCGGCCGAGCACGAGGACCACCCCGAGGAGCAGGACCACCCAGATCGCGCGCCACCAGGTGGGGAGGAGCTCGGCCGCCGTGGGATACATCGTCGTCCCTTCGCTCGCGCCCGCCGAAGACAGCGGAACCTAGCAAACCGGACGCGGGAGTCCGTTCGGCGCGGACCGTCGAGCCCGACTAGTGGCGCCCACCCTCGCGGAGCGCCCGGACGCCGAGGGCCGCCGTGATCACCACCAGCAGACCACCGCCGGCGGCCCAGAGGATCGTGCCGCCCCGGTGCACGTCGTCGGGCGCGAAGGTCGGCGCCGAACCCGCGGACGACGACGCGAGGATCCCGCCGACCGCGATCGTCACGACCGTTGCGGCCGTGAGCAGCGAGAACCGGACGGTGTACGAGGGGGCGAGCGCGGCACGGAAGAACAGCAGCCCGGCGCCCAGCCACACGAGCTGCTGCAGCACCGAGAGCACCGGGCTCGCCGCGACCGCGACGGGGAACGTCGTGAGCCGGGTGAGCACCACGACCAGCGCGTAGACCACCAGCGCGACCGCCGGACCGGCCACCGTCCGAGCGATGCGCCCGAGCTGGTCGAGCCGGGACGCCGTTCGCTCGGAGCACCCCCTGCGGACGAGCTCGACCGGTCGACCCGCCACCCACAGCGCCGGTACCACGACGGTCAGCAGCAGCTGCAGGACGACGCCCACCGCGAATGACCGCGGCGCGCGGATGCCGACGCCGGAGTCGACCGCGACGACAGCGGCCACCAGCGCCGCCATCGCCGACACGGTCCGGATCAGCGGCCAACCACCGACGTGCAGGACGGACCGGAGGTACAGCGCGGCCAGCGCGGTCACGACGAGCTCGGCGCCCCAGGTGGTGCGCCACGTGGTGAGCAACGCGCTCACGGCAGGAGCGCCTGGAACCGCTGCATCCGCTTGCGACCCGGGTTGAGGCTGGTGTGGGACGGCATCCGCATCACCGAGATCCGCCGGGTCGCGACGCCGCCCGGACGACCGGCGAGGGTGACGACCTCGGTGATCTCGTCGGCGGTCGACCCCTCGAACGGGCGCGCCTGCGGATGCGGGTGGCAGAAGTAGATCCGGTAGATGCGGCCGTCGACCGCGAGGTCGCAGACCGGCAGCTCGATGCGCTCGGGCCAGGAGTACCCGACCCGTCCGAGATCGCCGGAGCAGATCACCTCGTGGCCACTGGCGAGGACGAACTCGGTGCCCCGCACCAGGAACAGGCACGGCTCGAACGAGCGGGCGTCGAGCACGACCCGCCGGACCTTCGGGTCCCACCAGACCGGCGACTCGAAGTCGTAGTCCCCGTCGCCCTCCATGCCCCGCTCCTCGAGGTCGGTGCTGCCCGCCGTCGGGTGGGGTGACAGCGTGCCAGCCTCCCCGGTCCGGGTCCTGCGCGGTCGCCTGGGAACCGAAGGGAGGAGGCACCCACCCTCCAGGACCGATGCCGGAGGGCGCACCCACCGGGATCGTCGAGCGTTCACCACAAGAGCGAGGCATCCGACCCGAGGAGGAATCCCGTTGACCGCAGCGGCCGTCGGTCAGGGTGTCCTGATGGGCCTGGTGTCCGATCCCGGTGCGCCCTGCTGGGCACGTTCGGCCGTGGGGATCGGGGTGGCGGCCATCTGCTGGTTCGGCTACCTCGGGGCCCGGGCCTCGTACCGACACCACCGGGACGGGCGGATCAGCGCCGCCCGGCTGACCGGGGCCGCGGTGACCGTGGGGGTCCTCGGTGCGCTGGCCCTGCTGTGGGTCGGTTTCTCGAGCGCTTTCCCCACCTGAGCGGACACATCCCCGGAGATCCCCCCTACGGACGTGTCATGTCCTCCCTGAGGTTGATGCCCGCTACTCCGTTCGACACCAGCATGAGTCGGTGATGACCCGTGACCGCCGGCACGCCGCGCCACCCGAATCCGGGTGGCGCGGCGTGCCGGCGGCGACCGGTCCCGACCGGAGGCCGAGGTCCTGGGAGCCAGGCGCCTCGGTCCTCCAGGGGGCCGACACTCCCCCCGAGGGCGGGGGTCTGTCCCTCTTTCGGCAGGGGTCCCGTGTCGTCGGCATCAACCAGACGTTGAGCGCTGCACCAGTACGCCCAGCGTCCGAATGGGTCTCTCGAAGGGAGGAAGCCCGGTGAGCACCGACACCAGCAGGCTGGACAGCGGTGCGTCGCCCGGGAGCGCGGGGTCGATCCCCGACACCCGGGAGCGCAGCAAGACGCTGACCCCGCCGCGATGGCTCGGCCAGGCCGGCGAACCCCTCGTCATCGTCGGAGAGATCTTCCGCCTGGGCTTCCAGGTCTTCGCGATGGCGATCAAGCAGCCCTACGGCTACTGGGCCGACACCCGCGACCAGTGCTACAGCGCGCTCAAGCTGTGCTGGTTCCCGATGGCGGTGGCGACGTTCGCGTTCGGGTTCGGTGCGCCGGGCCTGTCCGGCGGCGCGATCTTCCACATCTTCGGCATCCCGTCCCGTCTGGGCTCGTTCTTCCAGTTCGCGAGCATCCGGGAGTTCGCTCCCTTCATCGACGGGATGGTGGTCGCCGGCGTCGTCGGTACGGCCGTCACGGCCGATCTGGGCGCCCGCAAGATTCGCGAGGAACTCGACGCGATGGAGGTCCTCGGCGTCGATCCGATCCGCTCGCTGGTCATCCCGCGCGTCCTGTCGATCACCTTCATGACGGCGATCTTCGACATCATGGCCCTGATCATGGGTCTGATCAGCGGTTATCTCGCCGCCGGCCCGGTGTTCGGCGCGGACCTGCCCGCCTACACCGCGAGCCTGTACGACCTGCTCAACGTCCCGGACGTGATCGGCAGCCTGGCCAAGGCCGCGTGCTTCGGTCTCGTGATCGGCGTCGTGTCCTGCTACATGGGCCTCAACGTCAAGGGCGGCTCCATCGGCGTGGGCCGTGCGGTGAACCAGTCCGTGGTCATCGCCTTCGCGGGTGTGTGGATCGTGAACTTCGTCTTCACGAGCATGCTGCTCGGCCTCAGCCCGTCGCTCTACGTCTTCAAGTAAGGGGGCGGCCGAAGATGTCCGTCGACGACGACACCAAGCAGTACGACACGTCGAAGGCGCCGATGAAGGCGCCGGAGCCGCAGCCGATCTACCTCGGCTTCTCGACGTTCAAGGAGAAGGTCCGCGCCGGCCTCTACACCTCCGGTGAGATCGGCGTCTTCATCCAGGGCACGATCCGGGACTTCCCGGACATGCTGCGGCGCTACATCCCGGAGATGTTCCGCCAGCTCGGCCTCCTCATCATCGGCAGCGCCCTGGTGCTCTGGATGATGATGTTCATCATGGGCCTGGAGTGCGGCCTCGAGGCCGGCTACGTGCTCAAGCAGATCGGTGCCCCGCTGTACTCCGGCGTCTTCAACGCCTACTGCGGGCTCCGTGAGTGCTCGGTCTACATGTGGGGCTGGATCCTCGCGGCGAAGGTCGGCTGCGGCTACGTCGCCGAGATCGGCTCGATGCGGATCTCCGACGAGATCGACGCCATGGAGGTCATGGGCGTCAAGTCGAAGAGCTACCTGGTCGGCACCCGCATCATGTCGGCCCTGATCGCCTTCCCGTTCCTGTGGGCCACCGGGCTGGGCATGCTCTACCTCGGCCAGTACCTCATGACGGTCGTGAACATCGGTGAGGTCTCGCCCGGCGGGTACTTCTACATCTTCTGGCTCTACCAGAGCCCGTACGATCTGGTCGCCTCACTCATCAAGGTGATGGTGGAATCGCTCGCCATATGCGGAGTGGGTCTCTATTACGGCTATCACGCCGGTGGAGGACCAGTCGGTGTGGGTCAGGCGACGGCAAAATCAATGATTCTCAACATGGTGCTGATATCCGTCATCGGGGCCCTCGGGACACTGTTCTTCTGGGGCATCGACGTGAACGCACCCATCTCCAACTGAACCGGTCGAGGAACCGGGCGCCGACGTAGCCGAAACTCGACCCCAGCGCTCCCGTGGGGCGCTGGGGTCGAGTTTTCTGTGCCCGCTCGACAATCGTCGGTGCCCGCACTACCCGCGTTATTTTCCCGTAACCCTCGCCGTCCCTCGTCGTTTGAGGTGTAAAGGCGCCCCGGAGGTCAGTCGTGTCGGAAACCGAACCCATCGCCATCAACGCGGCCCAGGACCAGCAGCGGGGCGCCTCGGAGACGAGTGGTAGCGGGATCAGCAGCGCCACCAAGCTGCAGGTGCACAACCTGTCGAAGTCGTTCGGCTCGTCGCAGGTCATGAAGAACATCAACTTCGACTTCGCCGACAACGCGATCACGACGGTTCTCGGGCCGTCGGGTACCGGCAAGAGCGTGCTGATCAAGCACCTCGTCGGCCTGCTCGAGCCCGACACCGGCGAGGTCCTGGTGGACGGCGACGACATCTGGGCGATGACCGAGGACGAGCGCTACTCGATGCGGACCCGGTTCGGGGTGTGCTGGCAGGACGGCGCGCTGTTCGGTTCCATGAACCTCTACGACAACACCGCGTTCCCGCTCCGGACCCACACCAAGATGTCCGAGAAGGAGATCGAGGAGAAGGTCATGCGCCTTCTCGAGGAAGTGGGTCTCGGACACTCGGCGCACAAGGCTCCGAATGAGATCTCCGGTGGCATGAAGAAGCGCGCCGGATTCGCCCGGGCCATGGTCATGGACCCCGAGTTCGTCATCTTCGACGAGCCGGACTCGGGTCTCGACCCGGTCCGGACCAGCCTGCTCTGCGACATCATCCTGGACGTCCACCAGAAGCACGGCGGGACGTACCTGCTGGTCACGCACGACATGGCCACCGCCCGGAAGGTCAGCGACTACATCGGACTGATCTGGCAGGGCGAGGTCGTGCACTACGGCCCGGCCAAGGAAGCGTTCGAGAACGAGGACCCGTTCGTGAAGCAGTTCCTCGCCGGAGAGTCGGCCGGACCCCTCGGAATGGATTAAAAACCATGCGTTTCACGCCCACCCGCGTCCTCGTGGGGGTGGTCATTCTTCTGCTCATCGCCGGTGGCATCGTTCTCATCACGACGCCCACCGGGTACAAGGCGACGGCTTTCCTCCCCGCCGGTAACCCGAACATCATCGAGGGCGCCCCCGTCCTGATCAACGGCTTCCCCAAGGGCAAGGTCGACAAACTCGTCCCGGAGGGTCAGGGAGCGGAGATCACGATCGCGACGGACAGCGACGTCGCTCCCCTCCACGCCGGCGCGGTGGTCTTCGTGCAGTGGAGCGCCGCCGTCGGTGAGCGCCTCATCCAGGTGAACGACGGGCCCCCCTCGAACCCCGAGATCCCGGACGGCGGCCGCATCGAGGGCAACATGCCCAAGCCGATGGAGCTCAGCGACGTCCTCGCCGCCCTCGACCCGGCCACCCGCAGCCGCCTCGGCCCGGTGATCCAGCAGCTCCAGGGAACCCTCGCGGGTCACGAGCAGGACCTGAACAACACGCTCGCGACGGCCGGTCCGGCCTTCACCGCGATCGGCAACGTCTTCCGCGGGGTCGCCATCGACGAGCCGGCGATCAACCAGCTGGTCACCGACACGAACAACCTGGTGACCCGGGCCGGCTCCCACGACCAGGACATCTCCGGGATCGTGAACGACCTGTCCGTGAGCACCCACGACACGGCGCAGCAGCGCGAGGCGCTGCGGCAGGTCCTGCAGAAGCTTCCCCCGACCCTCGACCAGGCGCGGTCGACGCTGGGCAAGGTCCCGGGGACGACGGACGCGGCGGTGCCGCTGCTCGAGGACGCGAAGACGACCACCGCCAAGCTCCCCTCGGTGGCCGGTCACCTCGCGCCGGTGCTCGCGGACCTCCGGCCGACCATCGCGCAGCTCAAGCCCACCCTCGAGGCGGCCTCGCAGCTGCTCGACGAGACGCCGGGCCTGCTCGACGCGGGCGACACGACGATCCCGAAGGTCGGCGACACCTTCGGGAAGCTCTCGCCGGCCCTGCACGATCTCCAGCCGTTCACCCCGTGCGTCGTCGGCTTCCTCTCCACCTGGGGTTCGGCGGCCGCCTACCACGACCTCAACGGCGGATACGTCCACATCCCGATCCGCGAGGGCCCGGAGAGCGTCGACGAGACCCCGGTCAACCTCGGGACCGGCGCCAACAAGCCGGTCCCGCGCAACTGTGACGCGGTCTCGCAGGGCGATGCCGGTGGAACGGCGACCGGCGGGGCCAACCCGGTGTCGGCGGGACTTGGAGGACTGAACTGATGGCCCGGTCCTCGGCGAGCACCAACTCCGGCCCGAACCCGTTCCGGGGGGTCGGCAAGGTCCACATCCTGTTCCTCGCGCTGGTGGCCCTCCTCGGGGCCACCGCGATGACGACGGCGGTCACCGCGAAGCAGGGTGACGGCCAGACGGTCGTCGCCGACTTCGCGAACATCGGCGCGATGACCAGCCAGGCGCAGGTCAAGATCGGCGGCGTCGTGGTCGGCACGACCGGCTCCCCGACGGTCGACCCGGACCGCAAGGTCGCGCTGGTGCCCATGAACCTGGAGCAGAAGGCGCTGCCGCTGCACGTCGACGCCACGGCGACGATCCGCCAGCTCTCCCTCATCGGCGAGAAGTACGTCGACCTGAACCCCGGCACGCCGTCGGCCCCGATCCTGGAGCCCGGACAGGGGCTGTCGGTGAAGCAGACCAGCTTCGCCGAGGACTACCAGAACATCGTCCAGGCACTGAACGACCCGACGGCGGCCGGCCTCTCCTCGATCCTGCGCACGCTCGGCGGCGGGATCGCGAACCGCGGCCAGAACGTCCAGGACATCATGCGCGAGCTGAAGCCCGCCTTCGGTGACACCTCGGCGCTCGCCGCCTCGCTGAGCCGGCAGAACCAGCTGCTCGGCCAGGTGATCGACCAGGTCCAGCCGGTGACGAACGGCCTGGCGGCCGACCAGGGCAAGACCCTGGACAACACCGTCGGCTCGGCCACCAACCTGCTCGGCACCACCGCGGCGAACGAGCAGCAGCTGCGGGACACGCTGGCCGAGCTCCCTTCGACCCTGTCCGCGGCGCAGAAGACCCTCGACGACCTCACCGGCACCGCCGGGGCGACCCAGAAGACCCTCGGTGCCCTGCGCCCGACCGCGGACAACCTGGCCGCGATCTCCGGGGAGATCAACACGTTCACCGACTCGGCCCAGCCGGCGCTCGAGGCGGCGAACCCGCTCCTCGACAAGGCCAACACCCTGCTGGACGAGGCCCGGCCGCTGGCCGCGGAGGCGAAGACCACCGGCAAGCCGCTCTACGACACGGTGCACGGCGCCCGTCCGATCGTGGACTCGCTGACCAACAACCTCGGCGGGCCGTACGGCTCCGGCAAGGACCAGATCTGCGGCGGCACGGACCCGAACGCGTGCAACAACGACCGCATCCAGGGCGTGCTCGGCTTCCTGCACAACTGGGCGCTCACGACCAACGGCGGTGACGCCCTGAGCCACTACTTCCGGGTCTTCTTCGTCGCCGACACCCAGAACCTGACCGGCGGCGCCGGCCTGCCCAACCTCATCCCCGGGGCGAACAACACCCTGCTCAAGGGCCAGCCCGCGCCGGACGGCAGCGCCACGGGCCTCACCCCCACGCAGGAGCAGAGCGCGCTGGGCACCCTCATGGGAGGACGCTGATGGCCGGCAAGAAGAAGCGGTCGGCGCGCTTCGGTTCCGGCGTCATCGGCCTCGTGGTCGTCGTGGCGTCGGCGCTGATCGCCCTGTTCGCGCTCAACTCGGCGAAGGGCTTCCCGGGCGAGTCCCACACCTACGTCGAGGCACAGTTCACCAACACCGGTGACCTCCACGTCGACGACGACGTCCGCGAGGCGGACGTCCGGGTCGGGCGCGTGGACCGCATCGACTACGAGGGCAACGGCGTCGGGACCGTGCGCCTGCAGTTCGACGACGACAACCCGGTGTTCAAGAACGCCACCGCCCAGGTCGTCTCGCGGTCCGGTCTGGGCCAGAAGTACATCAACATCACCCGGGGCGACGCCGCGGCCGGTGCCCTGCCGACCGACGGCGTCATCCCCGCCGCCCAGACGCAGCCCGCGGTCGAGATCCTGGACCTGGCCGGCGTCTTCGACCCGAAGACGACGACCGCCGCGCAGAACGCGCTCGGGCAGCTGGGCGGCGGCCTCGAGGGCCACGCCAAGGACCTGTCCGACGCGGTCGACGCGGTCCCGAGCAACCTCCCGAAGCTGGGCACGGTCGCCCGGGCGCTGAACAACAACAACGGCGCGGACATCCAGACCGTCCTGACCTCGCTGCGCGACCTGAGCTCCTCGTTCCAGGGCAAGCAGCAGCAGATCACCGACCTCAACCGCCAGCTGGCGACCACCTTCGACGCGGTGAACGTCAACCAGGGGAGATCGCTGGCCGACCTGCTCAAGGTGGCGCCGGGCGCCTTCGCCGACGTGCGCAAGGCGCTGGTCGACCTCCAGCAGCCGCTGGAGACGACGACCCAGGCGGTCACCGCCATCCGGCCCGGGGTCGGCGCCCTCGCCGCGGCCACCCCGGACCTGCGGGGCGTCCTGCGGGAGTCGCCGCGTCCGCTCGACAAGGTCCCGGGCGTCTCCGACGTCGGGCAGCCCGCGTTCGAGGCCCTGACCCCGGCCCTGCACGACCTGCGGCCGCTGGTCACGGACATCCGCACCGGGGCCCAGAACGCCCGGCTACCGCTGGCCTGCCTCGCGCCCCTCGACGTCGGCCACGTGTTCACCAACCTCGCGATCCTGGTCCGCCAGGGCGACGCCACCGGCAACGCGGCGAGGTTCGTGCTCGTCCCGCAGGGCGGGATCATCGGCGGCGTCCCGACGAAGACCGAGCTCAGCCAGGTCAACAACACGCGCTGCCCGCAGCCGAACTTCGACGACGGCGACCACTGGGGCGACCACGGCAACGGTTCCTGGGGCGACCAGCACGGCGGTGACCAGGGCAAGGACGACCCCGACAACCAGCCCGTCGTCGACCGGAGCGGAGGGAACCGATGAAGCTCAGCTCCGCCCTGCCGGGCAAGGGAGACGGCGGTAACGGCAAGGACAGCGGGAACGGGGACGGCTCGACCAAGCGGCCGAACGTCCGCAAGGTCAACTACGCCCTCGTGGGCACGATCGTGGTGGCCGTGCTCACCCTCGGGCTGCTGGCCGGCATCACGAAGTCGGAGTGGCAGCAGTACCTGCAGTGGGGCTTCACGACCCGTGACATCCACACCACCGGCGACTACTTCACGCTCGCGAACTCCAGCAAGGTGAAGGTCGGCGGGGTCGAGGTCGGGCGCATCGACTCGGTCGAGCGCGAGCCCGACGGGTCCGCGGTCATGCACCTGCGCATCGAGTCGGACGTGCCGGACAAGGTGGGGTCCGCGCCGTCGGCCAACGTCCGGCCGGTCAGCCTTCTGGGCGGTGTCATCTACGTCGACATCATCCCCGGCGGGGACCGGACGCAGCCCTGGACCGACGACATCCCGGTGCAGCGCACGCAACTGCCGACCGAGCTCAGCCAGGTCGTCCAGGGGATCCAGCCCGACGCGGTCAAGGGCATCCCGGCCTCGATCAACGGCCTCGACCGGGCGCTGAAGGCCGGGTCCGGCCAGGCGATCCAGGGCCTGGCCAAGGACGCCCCCGCGGCCCTCGGCCCGGGCGCCGGCGTGATCGACGCCCTGCAGGGCACCAACCCGGGCAACGACCTGCCCGCGGTGGTGGACGGCCTGCAGCGCACGACGGCGGTGCTGTCCCGCCAGGACGGGCAGATCGAGTCCGTTCTCACGAACCTGCACACCACAACCTCGGCGTTCCGGGACTCGAGCAAGAACACCGTGCAGGCGATCCACGACCTGCCCGACGCCCTCGACACCGCCCGGCCCGGCCTCGCCCGCCTCGGCGGATCGCTGGACAAGCTGCGGGACACCGCCGGGCCCGCCCGGCCCGTCGTGCAGCAGGCAGGCGTGCTCCTCGACCACCTCGACCCGGTGCTGGTGAAGGCCCGTCCGGTGGTGAGCGACCTGCGGGCCGCTCTCGAGCAGACCCGCCCGGTCGTGCAGGGCCTGATCCCGGCGAGCAAGGACCTGACGACGGTCTTCAACGGGCTCAACACCCCGCTGGACCGTGTGAACGGCCCGATCGTCGACACCCTCGAGTCCGGCTACAGCCCGAACCAGGGTGCTGACGCGGGTCGCCGGCACGCCGACGTGCCCGGCGAGCACGCCGACAAGCTCCGCGAGGAGATCGGTCCGATGTTCCGCGGCCTCAACGGGGTCGCCGGCTACAACGACGCGAACGGCCACGGCATCGCGTTCAACGTCGGTGGCGGGACCGGGACGATCGCCGGGAACCCCGGCATCTCGCTGCCCACGCTGTACGCGCTGCTGAACCCGGCCGGCTCGGCGCTCCCCATGGCCTCCCAGGCCGCACTCCCCGCCCCCGTCGCCGGCCTGCTGCCCCAGACCGGAGGGAACCGATGAGCGCGCAGAACCCCGGCCGGATCCGCCGGGCGGTGCACTTCGTCCGGACCGAGCCCGGCCTGCTGCGCAACGTCATCGCCATCGTGGTGGTGGTGGCCCTGGGTCTCGGGATCGGCGGCACGGTGCTGGCCAACCAGCGCTTCACCCCGCCGTGGCAGGGACGCACCGAGGTCTGGGCCACTTTCGCCGAGGCGGCCTCGGTGGCACCGGGTCTCGGTCAGAGCGTGCAGGTCAACGGGGTCGAGGTCGGGCAGATCGCCGACGCGAAGATCGACAACAAGGGCCACGCCCTCGTGCTCATGTCGATCAACCAGAGCAGCTACGACCGGCCGATCTACCAGAACGCCACGGTCGTGATGCGCCCGACGACGCCGCTGAACACGATGTACATCGAGCTGGACCCGGGCGGTCCGCCCGCCCAGGAGGTGCCGGACCAGGGCGTCCTCCCGCTGGGCAGCAGCCAGTCGCCGGTCGAGATCGACCAGCCGCTGAGCCACCTCGACGAGAACACCCGGGAGGCGACGCGGTCGCTGCTGAGCCAGGCCGACACGGCCCTCGCCCGGGCCGGCCAGGATCTGCCGGGTGGTGTCAACGCGGTCGACGACTTCACCAAGCAGGTGCAGCCGCTGGTCGACCAGCTCGACCAGCGCCGCGACAAGATCAGGCAACTGATCACCGCCGTCGGCCAGCTGTCGCAGGCCGTGGGCGGCAACGACGTGCGCCTGACCAACCTGGCGAACTCGCTGCAGACCACGCTCCAGGCGGTGTCCGACCGCAACGACCAGCTGCGGGACAGCTTCAACCAGCTGCCGGGCGTCACCGACAAGCTCAAGGCGAGCACCGGTGCGGTCCAGGGACTGTCGGACCAGCTCGACCCGACCCTGAACGACGTCAAGCAGGCCAGCGACACGCTGCCCGACTCGCTGGGCAAGCTCAGCGACACGGTGGACACCGCGAGCAGCACGGTCGACAAGCTCGCCCCGGTGGCCCAGAAGCTGAAGCCCACGGCCGCCGACCTGCGGCCGTTCGTGAACGACGTGAACCGGACGCTGCCCGACCTCAAGCCGATCGTGCGCGACCTCGACCCGATCACGGGGAACCTGCTCCCCTACCTGCCGGACCTCACGGCGTTCGTCTACCAGACCCGGTCGGTCACCGACCTCGGGGACAACAACGGCAGGAACAGCGCCCGCGCGCTGCTGCAGTTCGGCACGTGCTCGGTGCCGGTGCCGAACCCGCTCTGCGCCGAGACGCCCGTCCCGAAGTACCCGGGCAGCCCGAAGCCCACGTGGGGGCAGGACAAGACCAAGTCCATCTCCAAGCAGAACAACGGCGGATAGGGGCTCCACGGTGAAGATTCCCCAGAAAGCGCTCCCGTGGATCCAGACCACGATCCTGCTGCTGTTCGTCGTGGTGAGCCTGGTCTTCTACGCGGTGTTCTTCGTGGGCGCCGGCGGGAAGCTCCCGCCGTTCACGTCCACGCCGTACTCGGTGGTCTTCCAGTCGCCGATCAACAAGAACCTGGTCAACCAGAGCCAGGTGACGTTGAACGGGGTGCCGGTCGGCCGCGTCCTCGACCTGTCGGTGGTCAACGGCGTGGCCCAGATCCGAGCCGGCCTCGGTGACCACCCGGAGTTCGCCCCGCTCCACCAGGGCGTCCACGCGGCGGTCAAGACGAAGACGCTCATCAACGAGACCTACGTCGACATCACCGACGGCAACGGCCCGCCGCTGCCCGACCAGGCGGTCATCCCGATGGGCAGCGTCAGCCCGCCGGTCGACACCGACGAGCTCGTCCGCGCCCTGCCGGAGTCCGACCGGAAGAACCTCGGCGGCACGCTGCAGTCGCTGGACAAGGTCACGCAGGGCAACCAGTCCGGCATCTCGCAGACGGTGGGCAGCCTCGGTGAGCCCACCCGCTACGTGCCGGCCGCCCTGACCGCGCTGAGCCGGCAGGAGATGGCGCTGCGCCAGCTCTCGACGAACACCGCGAAGGTCCTCGACGCGCTCGACACGCGACAGGGCCAGATCGCCCAGCTGGTCGGTGACGCGGACGACGTCACCAAGGTGACCGCCGGGAGCTCCGACGACCTGAAGGCGGTCATCTCGAAGCTGGCGCCGACCCTGTCGACGGCCCAGGACGCCAGCGGCGACCTCTCGCGGCTCGGTGGGGCACTGCAGCCGGTGGCGCAGAACCTCAACGACGCGTCCGGCCCGCTCAACGACGCGCTCCGTCAGCTGCCGGGGGCGTCGAAGGACCTGCGCGGGCTGCTGCCCGCGCTGGACGAGACCCTGCAGAAGGCACCGGCCACGCTGCAGCGGGTGCCGGAGTTCGCCGGGGACGTCCAGGACATGGTGCCCAACGGACGGCAGTTCTTCGGCGAGCTCAACCCGATCCTCGCCTACCTGAAGCCGTGCGGGCCGAACGTCGCGCCGTTCTTCACCAACTTCGCGGCCGGCATCGTCCGCTCGACGCAGGCTCCGAACGGCCCGGTCGGTGGTGTGGCGCCGCAGTTCGGCTACGACAGCCTCGCGCCGCCGGCGGCGCTCCCGCCGTTCCTTCCCCCGGTCGGCCCGTTCAAGTACGACGTGGGGAACCCGCCCGGAGGGACCAACGCGCGCTGCAACACCCCGCTGGTTCCTTACACCCGGTGACTGGACAGAATCGCTCCGTATGAGGATGGCCTGGATCACACGGCGGGGAGCCCGCGGCGACGCGGGCGCCCCGCCGCGGGAATCCCTCCGTGAACGCTCGGCGCGGGCGCGGCGGCGGGTGCTCCACCCGAGCCGGCACGACCTCGTCGCCGTGATCGCGGGGCTGCTCGTGGCGGCGTTCCTCGGGGGCGGGCTGGCCCAGGTGAAGGTCGAGACCGGGGTGGACTCGTTCCTCCCGTCGAACGATCCGTCGCTGGCCCAGCTGAACGAGCTCGGGCGGTCGTTCGGCGGGGACCCGATCGTCGTCCTGCTCCAGAACCCGCAGCCGCGGGCGATGCTGCAGACGAACCAGCTCCCGGGGGTGCTCGACCTCGAGAAGCAGCTCGGGAACGAGCCCGACACCGCGGCGCTCTACGGGCCGGTCGGCACCCTGAACAACATCGCCGGCCAGGCCCAGCTCGTGGTCGCCGAGCTGCTCGGTCGCCGGGACGGGCTGGTGAACGCGGCGCGGCAGGACGCCCAGAAGCGCGGCGCCGCTCCGGCCGACGTCGACGCGGCGGGCGCCCGGGCCCAGGCGGAGTTCGACAACCGGTACGCGCCGTCGATCATCCAGGCGCTGCCGACCGGGCTCCCCACGCTGAAGAACCCCCGGTTCGTCGAGAACGTGGTGTTCGACTCGACGGGCGAGGTCAAGGCCCGCTGGCACTACGTCATCCCGAACGCGAACTCGCTGGCGATCCTCGTCCGCCCGCGCGCCGGTCTCGACCAGGCCGGGACCCAGCGGTTGGTCGACAACGTCACGCAGGCCGCTCACAGCGCCGCGCTGCCACCGGGCACGACGGTGACCGTGTCCGGGGTGCCGACGATCGTCGCGGGCCTCGGTCAGTCGGTCGACACCCAGATCCCGATCATCGGCGTGATCGCCGTCGCGGCGATCGGGCTGGCCCTGTTCCTGGTCCCCTGGACCCGGCGACGACGTCGCCTCCTGCCGCTGGCGGTGACCCTCCTGGCCACCGGGATGACGGTGGCCGGGCTCGGGTGGATCGGCCACCCCCTCTCACTCGGCGTGCTCGCCTTCCTCCCGGTCCTGCTGGGGCTGGGCAGCTACTACCCGACCTATTTCGCGCAACGGGCACGCAGCCGGGTCGTGTTCGTGGTCGCGGCCGGGTCGGCGTGCAGCTTCGCGACCCTGGCCCTCACGCCGCTCGCCTTCGTGCGCGACCTGGGCATCACCCTCGCCGTCGGGATCGCCTTCGCCGTCGGCCTCGGTGCGCTGCTGGTGCGCCGCGGCGCGGACGCCCCGACGGTGCCGGAGCCCCGGCCCGCCGAGCGCCCTCAGCGCACGCTGTTCCCCGCCGCGACCCGGCGGGTCCGGCTCGGCGTCGGTGCGGGCGTGCTGGCCCTGGCCCTGGCCGGATGGGCACTGCTGGCGACCATGCCGCTGCAGACCAACATCCAGGACCTCGCCCGGGGCCTGCCGGCGATGGCCGACGCCGACCACGTCCAGGACGTCATCGGCACCAACGGCGAGCTCAACGTCGTGCTGCGCGCGAACGCCCCCGCGCCGGGGGCGCCGCCGGCCGACGTCCGCAGCCCACAGGCGTGGCAGTGGATGCAGAACGCCAACCAGCGGATCGTCGTCAACCACGGTGACGCGATGAACCCGGTGCTCTCGCTGCCCGGCCTGCTGGACTTCCTCGGCAACAACCCCACGGCCGACCAGATCCAGGCCGGCATGCGGCTGATGCCCGAGTCGCTGACCAGCTCGGTGGTGCGCGGTGACGGCCAGGTGGCGAACATGTCGTACGGCGTCTCGCTGAACGACCTCGGTGAGCTCGCCGCGGTGACCGGGCAGGTGCAGGCGGAGCTCCCGCCGCCCCCGCCGGGCATGACGGCCGAGCTCACGGGCCTGCCCATGGTCGCCGTGCGCGGCTACCAGGTCGTGTCGTCCGACCGCTACCTGGCGAGCGTCGCCGGCGTCGTGGCCGCCGGGCTGGTCCTGGCGCTCGGCCTGCGACGGCGGGTGGACGCGCTCCGCGCCGTCGTCGCCGCGGTGATCGCGACCGGCGGCTCGCTGGTGCTGCTCTGGGCGACCGGGACCGCGCTCAGTCCGCTGACGGTGGCCCTCGGCTCGCTGACCGCGGCGGTCGGCTGCGAGTTCACGGTCATGGTGTCCCAGTCCGTCCGGCAGGCCGACCGCAGCCTGCGCCGCGCGGTGGCGCTCGCCGCGGGCACCTCCGCCATCGGCTACGCGGTCCTGGCCGTCTCCCCGCTCGCGCTGATGCGGGAGTTCGGCCTGCTCCTCGCGGCGTCGGTGGGTCTCTCCTACGTCGCCGCGCTCTTCGTCGTGTGGGTGTGGCCCCCGGCCACGCCCGCCCCCGCCGTCCCCGAGGCGCCCGAGCCTGCCCCCCGAGCTCCAGTGACCATGGGAGTGTCCTAGATGCTGACCCTCGAGCGACCGCGCGCGGCGTCGACCGTCGAGAAGTTCCGCAGCCCGAAGCCGCCCCGGACCCGGCTGCGTCGGGTGCTCGTCGGAATCCTGGTCGCGCTGGTGACCCTGGCGTCCGCGCTGGGCGTGCCGGCCCTCATGGGCGCCTTCCCCTCGGTGTACACGCCGCCGCTGCCCGACGGGGCCGCGTTCGCGGTCGGGGGCCGGGTCATCACCACCGCCGAGTACGACAAGCGGCTCAAGACGATCCAGGCGCTCTACGGGGCCCAGGCCCCGACCGACCCGGCCGGGGCGGACCGGTTCCGGCGCGACGCCGCGAAGGCCATGGCGGTCGCGGACGTCATGGAGAACGCCGAGGCCGACCGCAACATCGTCATCCCCGACACCAAGGTCCGCCAGCAGCTGACCGACATGATCAGCGCGCAGTACGGGCCCGGCCCCGACGGCTACCAGAAGTTCACCGCCGGGCTGGCCCAGGCCGGGTCCTCCGAGCCCGAGGTGCTCGACGAGCTCCGCCAGCAGTACGCCTCCGCCGAGCTGATCAAGCAGGTGACCGATCCCGTCCAGGTCCAGGACAGCGAGCTGCCCGCGGAGTTCCCGAAGTACGCCGCGCGGCTCGGCTCCCCGGAGCAGCGCAAGCTCAGCAACATCGTCGTGCCGACCCAGGACCAGGCGAACGACATCCTGAACCAGGTGCGCGGCGGCGCCCCGTTCGCCGACCTCGCCCGCAGCCAGAGCCTGGACGGCGCCACCAAGGCGGCCGGCGGCGACCTCGGCGACCCGATCACCGCCGACAAGCTCCAGACGTCCTACGCCCAGGCGGCCTTCGCGGCCCCGAAGGGCCAGCCGTTCGGTCCGGTGCAGACCTCGCAGGGCTGGAACGTCGGCCTGGTCACCGACGTCATCCCGGGCAAGCCCGCCGACTTCGCCCAGTCGCAGCTCCAGCTCAAGCAGGCCGTGCTGAACGACCGGAAGATCGCGGCCTGGAGCTCGTGGCTGCAGAGCACGCTGCGCAGCGCCGGCATCCGCTACGCCGACCCGTACCGGCCCGCCGACCCCGACGGCGCCCCCGCCGGCCTCGGCGGGACGCCCGGCCAGTGACGATCAGCGTCCTCTGGTTCCTGGTCCCGATCGTCCTGCTCGTGGTCGTCGGGGTCTGGGGCTGGCGCAACGCGGACGCCCTGGCGGCGGCGATGCCGCTCGACGAGCGCACCAAGCAGAAGCGTCGGCGCGTCTACCTGCGCGGCTCGGTCGCGTGCCTGGTCGTCGCCGTCCTGTTCGTCGTGCTGATCGTCGTGTCCTTCCTCTGAAGACGCCCCGTACCGAGACACCCGACCTGGAGGACCCATGACCGTGACCGTGCGGGGAGACGTCGTCAGGCGAGCCGCGGCGCTGCCCGTCCTCCTCGTCGCCGTGGCCGCCCTGACGGCCTGCGGCGCCCAGGTGGACGAAGGTCCGAAGGCGGAGCTCTCCGGCTCCGACACCACGCTGCAGGTCCGGCCGAGCCTCTACGGCGCCGCGCTGGCCGACGGCGCGGGCCACATCCTCTACCAGTTCAGCGCCGACCGGCCGGGCTCGGCCACCTGCGCCGACGCCTGCGCGACCGTCTGGCGCCCGTACATCGCCACCGGCGAGCCCGGGGCGAAGGACGGGAACACGAACTCGCTCGACGACGACCAGATCGCCACGGTCACCCGCGCCGACGGCCGGCAGCAGGTCACCTACGCCGGCCACCCGCTGTACTACTACGCGAACGACGCCGCCCCGGGTGACCCGGACCGCGTCGACGACATCCGTGGCGCCGGCCTGGTGCAGTACGGGGGGACCTGGGCGGCGGTGAGCGCGGCGGGGGCGCCCGTCGTCCCGAACGGGCCCCTCGTCCCGCCGACCTGATCCGGCTCCCGCGCGCCGGGCACCCGTCGGTGCCCGGCGGCGACGGGCTCAGAGCACGTGCGCGAGCGCCAGGGTCATGATCACCAGGGTGACGACGACGACGCCGATGATCGCCGCCCGGACCATGGCCGGGTCGATCGTGAGGCGCAGCTTCACGCCACCCCGGGACGTCTCGTCGTCGGCCTCGATGTCCTCCATCCGGGGCGGCCCGAGGAAGTCCGAGATCTGGAACCGGTGGTCGAACTGCTCGTTGGTCTCGATCCCGTTCAGGAGCTCCGCCGCGCTGCCGGTCGTGATGATCCGCCCGTTGCACAGGATCGCCAGGTGATCGCCCAGTTCACGGGCCAGCCCGATCTTGTGCGTGGTGATCAGGAGCGTGCCGTGGGTGCGCTCGCGCCAGTTCGCCAGCGCCGCGAGGATGCGGTGCGAGTGTGCGGCGTCCAGGCAGACGTCGATGTCGTCGAGGATGAGCGCAGGAGCGTCGGTCACCAGCGCCCGCGCCAGGCCGAGCCGACGCCGGGCGTGGGCCGGCATCGCCTCCGGGCGCTGCTCGGCGACGTCGCCGAGCGCCAGCTCCTCCAGCCGGGCCATCGCCCGGCGCCGACGTTCCGCCTCGCCGACCCGGTGGTGCTTGAGGGAGTACTCGAGGTTCTCGAAGGCGGTCATCGACGCGAACAACGACGAGTCGAACAGCGACGACCCGCCGAGCAGGACACCCATCCCGTTGCGGATCTCCCGGAGGCCGGCCGGATCGGCCTCCCAGACATCCCGGCCTCCGATCTCGACGGTGCCCCGGTCGGGCTCGAGCAGGCCGACGAGGTGGCGGACCAGGGTGGTCTTCCCGGCGCCGGAGGGCCCCATCAGGACCGTGATCTCACCGGCGGGCACGTCGAGCATCAGCCGGTGCAGCACGGGGGAGTCGTCGAGGACGGTCGTGATGCCCATCAGGCGCATCCCCGGCGCGTCCACCTGGTCGTCGACCGGGCTCATCCGGTCGCTCTCGCCGCGCATCGTGTCTCCTGACCTCGCCGATCAGTCGCCGCGGCTCCACCGGCACGCGCGAAGGGGACACCCTAGGAGGTGGTCGGTTCCGCGGGGGGAATCGCCGGAAACCATGCCCCGACGAGAGAGGCGGGTGCCTCGCGCGGGGGACGCGGGCGCCGCGGGGCGGTCTCCTATCATGAGTCGATGATTCCGCCCAAGGTGACGCGCCCCATGGCCGCTGTCGCCCAGGACTGGAAGCACGGCCGCTACCCGTGGCAGCTCGTGGTCGCCGGTGTGTGCTGGGTCGTGGTGGCCGTCTCGCTGCTGATCTCGCGGGTCGGTGTGCCGGAGCCGACGGACGCCGACGCCCAGCGCGACTCGCTCAACGGGGTCGTCCCGGTCGTGGGGACCAACGCCCAGGACAACTGGTTCGCGCCCCTCCTGCCCTGGCTCGGCGTCGTGGTCCTGCTCATCGCCGTGGCGCTGCTGCTCGGCCAGGGCTGGGCACGGATCGTGCTCGCCGCATGCGGGCTCGTCGGCGTGGTCGGCCTGGCGATGGCCGCCCAGTGGCAGGTGTTCCCCGCGTTCGTCGGTTTCCTCGTCGGCGCGGTGTTCGGGGTCCTGCTCCCGACCCACCGCTACCTCCAGCGCCCCCACGGGGACGACTCCGCGGCCGAGTCCGCGACCGAGAGGACCGTGATCTCCTGATGGCGTCCAAGCCCGCCTCGAAGGCCCCGGGGAAGCCCCCGAAGGGCGCGACGACGCCGCCGAAGTCGCCGGCCACGCCGTCGTCGGCCCGGAGCACGTCGACGACGGGCAGCGCGTCGACCCAGGTCGACGTCGGCGCGGTCGCCCGGGCCGTCAGCACCGGATTCATGATCCTGGTCTTCGGCGGGCTCATCCAGCCGATCGTCAGCACCTACGTACCGGTCATCGGCATGTTCTGGCTGATCATCGTGGCCGTGACGGCGTTCGCGTCCGCCGGCGCCCGGGTGGGCCTCGCCTGCCCCAACCCGCCGTTGCACGGTGCCGGCGCGGCCGTCATCAGCTACCTGCTCGTGGTGCCGCTGATGTTCCTGCAGGGCACCTTCAACCCGCTGTACACCGTCTTCTCCTTCGCGGCGGCCGCCGTCGTGGGTGCGGCGGCCGGGCACATCGCCGGCCGCTCGAAGACCACCGGGAACTGAGGTCCGGGTCGTCCGGTTCCGGACGACGACGGACGGCCGCCGGTCGGCCCGCGGAGAGCGGGCGATAGCATGCCGGGGCCCGGAACGCGAGTCCACCACAGGAGGACCTTCGTCTCATGCTCATCGGTGCACTCCTGGTCCTGGCCGCGGCGCTGCTCATCAGCGCCTTCCTCACCGGCACGACGATGTTGGCCGGTGCGGCGCTCCTGGTCAGCCTCATCGCCGCAGTGCTCTACCTGATGCTGCTGCGTCAGGCTCCGGACGACGCCGACGCGAGGGCGGAGCACGGCGAGGCCGAGCTCGCCGCCGACGGGACGGAGACGACGGAGGCCGCGGAGAGCGCTCCGAGGACGACGACGGACCCCGAGCCCGTCGAGGCTGCGGAGGCCTCGGAGACCTCGGAGCCGGCGACGGTGGCCGCGGAGACCTCGGAGCCCGAGCCCGCGAAGGCCTCGGAGCCCGAGCTGGTGACGGCCGAAGCGGCGGAGGTCGACCCCCCGAAGGCCGAGACCCCGCACCCGGCGCCCGAGCCCACGACGGCCGCCCCGGCCCCCGCGGCGGCCGCGCCCCGCGGGATCGACGGCACGACGGTCGTGCACGTCGTCCCGGGCCGGATGCGTTATCACGTGGACGGCTGCCAGGTGCTCGACGGCCAGGAGGCCGAGGCCCTGACCGTGGACGACGCCCGCGACGAGGGCTTCACCGCCTGCAGCCGGTGCGCGACGCCGGTGCGCTCGCCCGCGACTGCCTGACGGCCTACCGAGGGCGGGCTGACGGTCGGCTGTAAGTCGTCTTGTCGCGGCGAGATGCTGTCGGTCGCTGCCTTGTCGTTGTGATTCCCAGCGACAAGGCAGCCGGGCTGCCGCGGGAGCCCGCGACAAGGCGGATCGGGCGACCACGTCGCCGCGATCCGGGCCGGATTCCCGGTCCACGTTGACCCGTCTGAGAAGCTGGCCCGCCGCAGTCGGGGTAGTGCTGCCCCCCGAAGGAGCCGCGTGCAGATGGCGAGGACGAATCGGCCGACCGGAGCCGCGCTGCTGACCACCGCCCCGGCGATCGAGATCGACGACGTCAGCAAGTCGTTCGAGGGCGACCGGGTGCTCGACGGTGTCTCGTTGACCGTCGCTCCCGGCCGGACGCTCGTGATCATGGGTCCGTCGGGCGTCGGGAAGACCACCCTGACCCGGATCCTGCTGGGGCTCGAGACCCCCGACGACGGCTCCGGTGACGTCACGGTCGGCGGGCACGTCGTCCACGATCTCCCTCCCGCGCAGCTCCGCGATCTCCGTCGCGGCATCGGGGTGCTGCTCGGCGGCACGTCGATCTACGACAGTTCGGTGTTCGGATCGATCTCCGCGTGGGCGAACGTGCGCTACCCGCTCGAGTCCCGCGGCTACGACGAGGCGGTCATCGAGGACCGTGCCTGGCGGCGGATGGTCGAGTTCGACCTCGCCGACGTCGCCCACCAGCTCCCCGGCACGCTCTCGTCGGGCACCCGGCGACGGCTCGCGCTCGCGAAGTCGTTCGTCGACGACCCGCACCTGCTCGTCCTGGACGATCCCGGGGCGGCGATGGACGTCACGAACCGCCGGACGATCGTCGAGTCGATCCGCCGCGCCCGGGCGGACGTGGACGCGACGATGATCCTCACCTGCCACGACATCGAGATGGCGAGAGCGCTCGGCGACGACGTCGCGGTGATCCTCGCCGGACGGGTGGTGGCCTTCGGGCCCACGGCCGAGATCCTGGAGGGTGTCGTCGACGCCGACACCTGGGACGAGCGCTTCGCCTTCCGGGAGTCCTTCGCGCAGACGGACGACCGGAGCCGGAGCACCCTCGACCGGGTGGAGACCGCCCGGCGGGAGACGTCCTCCTGGCAGTGGGCGACCTACCTCCTCCTCGCGCTCATGGGCCTGGCGACGCTGATCGCCCTGCTCTCGGGAGTGATCGACAACGTGTTCACCTTCCTCTGAGACGTCCCCCGGTCGTGTGAACGGCGGGACCTAGTAGGTATCACGGCGTAACAGCCGCTGCTCCGTTCCGATGCACCTGGCGAAGGGCCGGAGCACCGATCCGGCCTCCTCGTCGGGGGGATGATCGTCATGGGCCGCTGTCGCTGCGGGGCCGCGCTGGTACCGGACCTGCACTTCTGCGTGGCCTGCGGGGCCCGGGCCCAGGTGCCGGCGACGGCGGGTGCGCCCGCCGCCGGGGTCCCGACGTCGGGTGCCGCCACCGTCGGCGCCCCCATGTCTGCCGGCCCGATGTCCGGCGGCCCGGCGTTCGGCCCCGGTGGACCGGCCGGTCGCGCGCCGTACCCCGGTCCCCGCCCGACCCTCCCGCCGTCGTACGCCTACTCCGGCCCCGTGCCGTCGCCGATGGTGGCCGTCGCCCCGGGCGCTCCCGCCCGCTCGACGGTGCCGTGGATCGTCGCCGGGGTCTCGATCGTCGTGGCGGTCGTGCTCGTCGCGGTCGGGGTCCTCGTCGCGCGGCCCGCGGTGATCTTCGGCGCCGCGGCGCCGACGCCCGTCGTGACGCCGACCGTGACCGTCGGGGTCCCGGTCCCGGCCCCCGCGGTCTCGTCGTCCGACACCGGTTCCTTGTCGGGCGGTTCGAGCTCGACCGGCGCGAGCACCACGTCGTCGTCCGGTACCTCCTCGGCCTCCGCCACGCTCGCGGCCCAGGTCGCGTCGGACCGCTCGACCGTCGAGGGCCTGGTCGGACAGTGGGTGCCGCAGCTGTCGTCGAAGCGCGACGGGACGGTCGCCGACGGCATCACCTACGACGACGACTCCATCCTGACCCACTTCTCGTCCCTGCAGGCCCGTGACCCGTCCGCCGTCCTCCTGTACTCGGGCGACTGGCCGGTCTTCAACGGCCCCGACTACTGGGTCGTCGTGCACGCGCAGGGCTTCTCGACGGCGGCCGCGGCGAACGCCTGGTGCGACGCGCAGGGCTACTCGACCGACGACTGCCTCGCCAAGAAGCTCTCCCACACCGGCGGCACGTCCGGGACCACGGTGCCGCGCCACTGACCCCCGACACGACGATGCCGGCCCTCCCGCTGGGGGAGGACCGGCATCGTCGTCGGTGCGGTACTGCTCAGAGCTTCATGTTCATGCCGCTGAGCCAGGAGCGGCTGTCGTGGCTCGAGGCCTTGTCGGCGGCCTTGGAGAGGTCGTTCTTGGCGGCGTCGGCCTTCTTGGAGTCGGCCTTGCTCGAGTCGGCCTTCTGCGAGGTCGACTTCTTGGCGTCCGAGGCCTTCGAGGTGGCCTTGGAGCCGGCCTGCGAGAAGAGGCTCTTGGCGTCGCCGGCCTTCGGGGTGGACGCCTGCGGGGTCGACGGCGTGGCGGCCGGAGCGGCGGTGGCCGAGGAGCCCATCAGCGTGCCGAGCAGGCCGGGCGAGGGCGCGGCCGGCGCGGCGGCGGCCGGCTGGGCGTAGGCGGGCTGCGCGGCGGCGGGCTGCGCGTAGGCCGGCTGGGCCGCGGCGGGCTGGGCGTACGCGGGCTGGGCCGCGGCGGGCTGGGCGTAGGCGGGCTGCGCGGCGGCGGGCTGCGCGTAGGCCGGCTGGGCCGCGGCGGGCTGGGCGTAGGCGGGCTGCGCGGCGGCGGGCTGCGCGGCGGCCGGCTGGGCGTACGCGGGCTGAGCCGCAGCCGGCTGCGCGGCGGCGGGCTGCGCGGCCGCCGGCTGAGCAGCGGCCGGCTGAGCGGCGGCCGGCTGGGCGGCAGCGGGCTGCGCGGCGGCGGGAGCCGGAGCCGCGGCAGGAGCCGGAGCGGCGGCCGGAGCCGGGGCGGCGAACGCGGTGGCTGCCGGCGACGCGGCGGCCGCGGCGAGCACGCCGATCGTCAGGGCACGGGAGCGTGCAGACAGGGACACGAACGACCTCCACGGGGGAGCGGGGAGCGGGACAGGCGCGCGTGCACCCGTCGGGGGATGTGACCGGCTCAACGACGGGGTGCGCGTAACGATTCGCTCGCGCGCCGCCGAATCCGCCGGTCGAGAGGTTCAGGTGCCCGCGAGGGGGAAAGCGTGTCGGGCAATTCGGACAGATCGTCGGTCCCGCGCCCACGATGCGTGCTCTGAATGGGGCACCGGCGTGATCGTCGAGGCGGGGTGTGACGCGCGCTACCCCCGTGACCCATGATGGGTCGGATCGCTCGAGGCGTCGCTCGACGGTTCGTGCGCCTCCCTCCGGCCAGGGTCGACCCACAGCCCTGCCCTACATCGAAAGGGGCGGGAACCCACCCTCGGCGGACGACGTGGAGCCGGGTGGCATGGGTGACCATCCAGCTGCCAGCCGACCATCGAGCCGAGCGAGGACCACCGCCGTGTATCCCGGAAATCACGCGAGGACGACCCCCGACAAGCCCGCGGTGGTGATGGCCGACTCCGGGGAGACGCTCACCTATGCGGAGCTCGAGGACCGGTCGATCCGCCTGGCGCATGTCCTGCGCGGTGAGGGACTCGAGCGCGGCGGCCACGTCGCCCTCATCGCGTCCAACGGGCCGGACGTGTTCGTCTCCTACTGGGCCGCGGTCCGCTCGGGGCTCTACATCACCGCGGTGAACCACCACCTGTCGGTGCCCGAGGCCGCCTACATCGTCGACGACTGCGGCGCCGAGGTGCTGATCGTGTCGGCCGACCAGGCCGAGCTGGCCACCGGACTCGTCGAACAGACCCCGAACGTCCGGCGGCGCCTCGCCTACGGCGGCGCCGTCGCGGGGTACGACTCCTACGAGGACGCCGTCGCCGCCGCGAGTGCCCAGGAGCCCGCCGACCAGCCCGCGGGCGCGGACATGCTCTATTCATCGGGCACCACCGGCCGGCCGAAGGGCATCCAGCCGACGCTCGTCGACCGCCAGGTCCACGAGCCGGGGGAACAGTTCGTGGCTGTGTTCGGCCCGTTGTTCGGCTTCGACGAGAACACCGTCTACTACTCGCCCGCGCCGACGTACCACGCGGCGCCGCTGCGATTCGGCGGTATGGTCCTGGCCACCGGCGGAACGCTCGTGATGACGGCGGGGTTCGACGCCGAGCAGGCGCTCGGCGTCATCAGCCGGCACGGCGTCACGCACTCGCAGTGGGTGCCGACGATGTTCGTCCGGATGCTCAAGCTCGACGAGTCGGTGCGGCGCGCCCACGACGTGTCGTCCATGAAGATCGCCATCCACGCGGCCGCGCCGTGCCCGGTGGACGTCAAGCAGACGATGATGGACTGGTGGGGCCCGGTGCTCTGGGAGTACTACTCCTCCACCGAGGCGAACGGCATCACGCTCATCTCCCCGCAGGAGTGGCTGGACCACCCGGGCTCGGTCGGGCAGGCGAAGCTCGGCGTGATCCACATCTGCGACCCGGACGACGAGGACGGCCGGGAGCTCGCGACCGGTGAGATCGGCACGATCTTCTTCGAGCGCCCCGAGCGGCCGTTCGAGTACCACCACGACCCGGACAAGACGCGCGAGGCGCAGCACCCGCGGCACGAGAACTGGACGACGACGGGCGACGTCGGCTACGTCGACGAGGACGGTTTCCTCTATCTCACCGACCGGAAGGCCTTCATGATCATCTCCGGCGGGGTCAACATCTACCCGCAGGAGATCGAGAACTGCCTGACGATGCACCCGGCGGTCTACGACGTCGCCGTCATCGGGGTCCCGGACCGCGAGATGGGCGAGCAGGTGAAGGCCGTGGTCCAGCTCGCGGCCGGCCACCAGGGCACCGACGAGCTCGCGGGCGAGCTGATCGAGCACGTCAAGGCGACCATCGCCCGGTACAAGGCGCCGCGCACCGTCGACTTCACCGACGCGTTGCCGCGGACCGCGACGGGCAAGCTCGTCAAGGGCGAGCTCCGCAAGCAGTACACGCAGACGGCGGGGGTGTAGGACCGTGGCCGTCATCGTCGACGAAGCCGCCAGTACGCCGAGGACGGACCCGCCGGTCGTCGTGCTCGGCGCCGCGCGGACCGCTCCGGAGCGCGAGCTCCTCACCGACTGGGCCGCCCGGAACCATCCCGAGGCCCCGGTCTGCCTCGACGAGTCCGCCCTGCACCGGGCGCTGCGCGACGCCGACCCGACGACGACCGTCGTGCCGGTCCGGGTGACCTGGCTGCCACCGACCCGGGCGGCCGAGTGGGCCGACGGCACCGGGGCTCCGCCCGAGAAGCCGAAGCCCGCCGACCTCGTCGCGCTGCTCGGGCCCCGCCGCCCGCCCGGCTTCTGGCAACGCCGTCTGGCGCGGAACTCGCCGGATCGCGTCCGGCTGGTCGAGGGCGAGCCGGCGACGCTGTCGGACCTGCGGCGCCGGCACGACGCCGAGGCCCGGGAGGACTCCCTGGCGGCCTACGTCCACCGCGCGGGGGTGCTCGCGTGCGAGCGGGCCGAGCGCGCGCTGATCGGCGACCACTACACCGTGCCGCGGATGGTGGTCGAGCAGATCGTCGCCTCGACGCGCTTCCGGGAGCGGTTGCGCGAGCTCGCCGGGGAGACCGGGCGCGGTTTCGAGGACCTGCTCGCGGACGCCCGGGCACGCCTGGGCGAGCTGGCGACGGTGCAGAGCCCGGTCGCCATCGACGCCTTCCGGACCGCGCTCGCGCCGATGCACACCTCGGCGTGGGACGTCGAGGTCGACAGCGAGACGGTCGAGCCGCTGCGCGAGCTGAACCGGACCGCGCCGCTGGTGTTCCTGCCGACGCACCGCTCCTACGCGGACCCGCTCGTGCTGGCCGAGGTGCTGCGCGCCCACGACCTGCCGCGCAACACCATGCTCGGCGGCAACAACATGGCGTTCTGGCCGATCGGGCCGCTGGGCAAGCGCGCCGGCGTCGTGTTCATCCGCCGCACCAGCGGCGACGACCCGGTGTACCGGCTGGCGCTGCGCGAGTACATCGCGCACCTCGTCTCCAAGCGGTTCAACCTCGAGTGGTACGTCGAGGGCGGCCGGTCGCGCACCGGCAAGCTGCGCCGCCCCCGGATGGGCCTGCTGAGCTACCTCACCGGCGCCCTCGACGACGGGCGCGCCCCGGACGTGCAGCTCGTGCCGACCTCGCTCGTCTACGACCGGATGTTCGAGGTCGACGCGATGGCCGCCGAGCAGGGCGGGGAGGGGAAGTCCGCGGAGGGCCTCGGCTGGCTCGCCCGCTACGTCCGCGGCCAGGTGAGCAACTCGGGCACCGCCCGGGTCCGGTTCGGCGAGCCGTTCTCGCTCCGGGAGGCCCTGGAGGAGGCGGGCGAGGGCAAGGCGCGCCTGGAGAAGGTCGCCTTCACCATCTGCGACGGGATCAACCGGGCCACCCCGGCCACCCCGACGGCGTTGGTCACGTTCGCCCTGCTCGGCGCCGGCGGCCGGGCCCTGACGCTCGATCAGATCCGGGTCACCACCGAGCCGCTGCTCGACCACCTCGACCGGCTGGGCCGCCCCGGGCCGCGCGAGGGCCTGCGCGGGGAGGGCATCGAGCGGACCCTCGACCGGCTGGTCAGCGGTCAGGTGGCCGACCGCTACGCCGGCGGCGAGGAGCCGGTGTGGTCGGTGCGCGAGGGGCGCCACCGGGTCGCCGCGTTCTACCGCAACGGCGCCATCCACCACTTCGTCAATCGCGCGATCGTCGAGCTCGCGCTGCTCACCGCCTCGCGGGAGCAGCCGGGCCGCGACCCGGTCGACGTCGCCTGGGAGGAGGCGCTCGCGCTCCGTGACCTGCTGAAGTTCGAGTTCTTCTTCCCGCCGAAGCGGCGCTTCTCCGACGAGATCTCGGCCGAGGCGGCGATGGTCGACGTGGACTGGCGGGAGCGGGTGCGGGAGGCGGTCGAGGACCCGTCCGCCGCGACGCTGCTGCAGTGGACCCGGTTCCTCGTCGCGCCCCGGACCCTGCGCTCGTTCGTCGACGCGCAGTGGGTGGTCGCGACGAAGCTGGCGGAGCTCGACCCGGGGACGGCGGTGGACCGGAAGTCCTTCGTCCGGGAATGCCTCGGGCTCGGCACCCAGATGCTGCGCCAGGGCCGGGTGGCGCGGCCGGACTCGGTGTCGACCGAGCTCTACGGGTCCGCGCTCGACCTGGCCGACAACCGCGGCCTGCTCGACGCGGCCACGGGCACGGACGGCGCCGCGGGCCGCGTGGCGTTCCGCGACGAGATCGCCGGGGTCCGCGAGCGGCTCATCGAGCTCGCGCGCATCGAGGACCGACTGACCGAGGAGCTGCTCGCATGACACGGGGTGACGCGTTCGGGCCGCACTCGCCCGCCGAGGACTCGCTCGACGAGCGCATCGCCGCGGCGCCGTCGGGACCGGTGGTGACCGCGTTCGTCGTCGTGGACGGCGGGCTGCTGGCGGGCTCCCCGCTCGCGCCGTTCGCCGCTCCGGCGTCGTCCTGGGGCCGGTTCGCGGCCCAGATCCGCTCCGGTGTCGACGGGCCGTCCGAGGTGACCCCGGCCGACGTCGAGCAGGTCGTGCGCTCGCGGCAGGGGCGCCCGGTCGACGAGGTCGCCAAGGAGGGACGGACGACGTTCCGCTCGACGACCGCGTCCTGGCTGCACCCCGAGGTGTGGCGACTCGCCGTCGGGCACGCCCGCCGTGGGCACCGGGTCGTGCTGGTCTCCGCGGCCACCACGGCCGAGGTCGAGCCGATCGCCCGGGAGCTGGGCGCCGACGACGTCGTGTGCACCCGGGTGTCGGTCGACGACGGCCAGGTCGGGGGGATCGCGTCCCCGGTGTGCTCGGGTGGGCCGGCCGCCGACGCGGTCTCCGCCTGGGCGGACGCGCACGACGCCGACCTCACGAGCGCGTTCGCCTACGGGCCCGCGTCCGAGCGGCCGCTGCTCGACCTCGTCGCGCACTCCGCCGTCGTCGGCGAGCCCGACGAGCTCCGGCCCGCGCTCCCGGTCGCTCCGCGCGGGTCCGTCCCGCCCGTGGAGGCGCTCGGCGGCACGCTGGGCTTCTACGGCGGGTTCACGGCGGCCACCGCCGTCGGGGTCGCCACCGGCTTCCTGCACGGGGGCGCGCGGCGCCGACGCGCGTGGACGCTCGCCGGCTCGCTGGGCTCGGAGCTGGGCCTGGGCCTCGCCGGCATCGACGTGGAGGTGGTGTCGGGGGAGGAGCACCTCTGGTCGGCCCGCCCCGCGGTGTTCGTCTTCAACCACCAGAGCCTGCTCGACGCGATCGTCGTGCTGTCCCTGCTGCGGCGCGACTTCACCGGGGTCGCGAAGGCCGAGGCGAAGTCGATGCCGCTGTTCGGTCAGCTCTTCCAGCTCGCCGACGTGGCGTTCGTGGAGCGCGGGAACACGGCCCAGGCCAGGGAGGCGCTCGCACCGGCCGTCGACCGGCTCCAGGCCGGGACCTCGCTGGCGCTGGCCCCCGAGGGCACCCGCTCGACCACCCCGCGGCCCGGCCGGTTCAAGAAGGGCGCCTTCCACATGGCGATGCAGGCGGGCGTGCCGATGGTGCCGATCGTGCTGGAGAACACCGGCGAGCTCATGTGGCGCTTCGACCGGTCGCTGCGCCCCGGCACCGTGCGGGTGGTCGTCCATCCCCCGGTCGACACGACCGGTTGGCGCCTCGGGACCATGAACGAGCACGTGGCCGACGTGCGTGGACTGTTCCTCGAAACCCTCGGGCTGGCCGAGGAGAAGGCGGAGGCGCGCGGTGAGTGAGACCGGGCTGGCGTGGGCCGACTCGGACGAGATGTCGCCGTTCGAGACGCTGATGTGGCGGGCCGAGGCCGATCCCGCGCTGCGCTCGACCATGGTCGCGTTCGCCCTGCTCGACACCGCCCCGGACTGGCCCCGGCTGGTCGCCGCGCACGACTGGGCCACCCGGATGGTGCCGCGCTTCCGCAAGCGGGTGGTGGAGCCGCCGCTCGGGCTGGGGACGCCGGTGTGGGCCCCGGACCCGGATTTCGACCTGTCCCGCCACGTGCGCCGTATCTCGCTCGCCGAGGGCGACGGCTGGCCCGGTGCCCTCGCGGCCGCCGAGCACCTCGCCACCACGCCGTTCGACCGGCAGCGCCCGCCGTGGGAGGCGCTGCTCATCGAGGGCCTGCCCGACGGGAAGGCCGCCTACCTGCTGAAGCTCCACCACGCCACGACCGACGGCATGGGCGGCGTGCAGCTGTTCTCCGGGCTGCTCAACCGGCACCGCGAGACCGACCCGGACAAGCCGCAGCCGCTCCCGCCGCTCGGCGACGGTCCCGGGCCGTGGACCGCGCTCGGGCGCCAGGTCCGCCACGACGCCGAGGCGCTCGCGTCGGTGCCGACCCACGTGCTGCGTGCGGCCGGTTCGGCGCTGCGCGACCCGATCGCGAAGGCCCGGGACGCCGTCGCGTTCGGGATGTCGGCGATCCGGGTCATCGGCGACCCGGGCGGGGCCGCCTCCCCGCTGCTCGCGACGCGCGGGCCGGACTGGAAGTTCGTGGCGCTCGACCTGCCGTTCGCGCCGCTGCGGGCCGCCGCGAAGGCCGGCGGCGGGACGGTCAACGACGCCTACGTGGCGGCGCTCCTCGGCGGCTTCCGCCGCTATCACGAGGCCCTGGGCACACCGGCCGAGGAGATCCGGATGGCGATCCCGGTGTCGCTGCGCGCCGCCGACGACCAGGGCGGCGGCAACAAGATCGCGTCGCTGCGCCTGTCGGGCCGGATCGCCGAGAAGGATCCGGCCGTACGGATGCGGCAGGTCGCCGACGACGTCGCCCGTGGCCGGGCGGAACCCGCGGCCGACGACATCGGACTGATGTCGCCGCTGTTGGCGCGCCTGCCCGGATCGGCGATCGCCGCCGTCGCGGGCAGCATCACCAAGGGCAACGACCTGCAGGCCTCCAACGTCCCGGGCATCCGCGAGGACGTCTTCCTGGCCGGCGCCCGCGTGGAGCGGATGTATCCGTACGCGCCCCGCCCCGGGTGCGCGGCCATGATCACGATGCTGACGCACGGCGACACGTGCTGCGTCGGGGCCAACATCGACCCGGCGGCGATCACCGACCGGGAACTGTTCGGGCGGTGTCTCGTCGAGGGGTTCACCGAGGTGCTCGCGCTCGGTGGCGACGATGCTCCGGGGCCGACGCTGAGGGACTAGCACTGGCCCCCTGTCAGCGATGGTCCGTCGCTGACGTCTGACGTCAGCGATGGCGCATCGCTGACATGCCTGGTGGCTACCTGTCTAGCTTGCTAGCATTCTAGCGTGGCCGACGAGGTCAAGCAGTTCAACGTCTATCTGCCGGTCGACCTGATCAAGCAGGTCAAGTTCCGCGCGCTCGAGAACGAGCAGTCGCTCTCCGCCCTGGTGGCCGAGGCACTCCGCGATCACCTCACGCGTCCGGCACCTGACGACGAGGGGAGCGAACCATGACGAGCACCGTCGAGGGGATCCACGCGGTGATCCTGGAGACCCACAACTGGGGCCGGACCGCGAAGTTCTTCACCGCGCTCGGCTTCGAGCTGGACTTCGAGACCGACCACCACTCCGGCCAGTTCCGCGCCGACGGCGGCCCGACGGTCTTCGTGGTCGAGGTGCCGGAGGACGAGCCGACGAGGAGCAGCCTCGTCCTGACGGTCCTCGACGCCGCCACCTATCACCCGGACCCGTCGCTGCAGATCGAGGAGCCGTTCGCCGACACCCACTACGGGACGCGCGAGATGGTCGTCCGCGACCCCGACGGGCGCTCGTGGACGGTCCGGGCCCCGGGCGGAAGCGCGCGATGACGAGCGTGGTGCCCGACCACACCGCGGTCCGGGTGGCCCTCTGGCGGGCGCTCCACCTCGAGGTCGACGCGGCCCCACCGGTCATGGACGACACCCTCGCCCTCGAGCTCGCCGCGCCCGACGACGATTGGCGCGACCGGCCCGACATGGAGCCCGGCACCACGCGCGGAGCCCGCGCCGGGATGGTCGCCCGGGCCCGGTTCGTCGACGACCTGGTCCTCCAGCGTCACGCCGCCGGCACCACCCAGTACGTCGTCCTCGGCGCCGGCCTGGACACCTTCGCCCTGCGCCATCCGAACCTCCACGCCGAGGTCTTCGAGGTCGACCAGCCCGACACCTCGGCGTGGAAACGACGACGCATCCCCGAGCTCGGACTCACGCCCCCCGAGAGACTCCGGTTCGTCCCCGCCGACTTCGAGGCCGAGGGCGCCTGGTGGGACGCCCTGCTCGCGGCCGGGTTCGACCCGGGCAGGCCGGCCGTCGTCTCGTCGACCGGGGTGAGCATGTACCTCACCCGGGAGGCGAACCGGGCGACCCTGGAACGGCTCGCCGGCCTCGCCGCACACTCCACCGTCGCGATGACGTTCCAGCCGCCGAGCGAGATGCTCGACGGCACCGCGCGGCACTTCCGCGATCTCTCCGCGGCCGGGGCGGCAGCGGCCGGCACCCCGTTCCTGAGCTACTTCGCGCCCGACGAGATCGTCGCGCTGGCCCGCTCCGCTGGGTTCCGGGAGGCGCGTGTCGCCGGAGCGGACGAGCTGAACCGGGCCTACTTCGACGGCCGTGCCGACGGGCTGCGTGTCACCCCCGCCGAGGAGTTCCTGGTCGCCTCCACCTGAGGCCTGCCCGGAAACCCCAGCGAAGGGGGGAGGGGGGTGCCTCCCGGGGGAGGTTCCCCCCGATCCCGGGCCCCCGACGATGGGTGTCACATCGCGCTGACCAGGGACGGCGCGGACCGCGACCCCGAGCGTCGGTCCGCCTCCCGGGGCGCGCGCCACACCGGGACGAGGAGTGCGCACGATGGCTTTCTTCAACGACGCGGCCGAGGTCGACACCTACATCGGCGGGGTCTTCCGCGCCGCGAACGACCACCCGGAGTCCGGCCCCAAGCTCCGCGCGTCGGGCATCTTCCTCAAGGTCTACTACACCGACCCGGCGTGCGAGATGAACATCGTCATGCGCGACCCGGCCATCGACGTGACGACCGGGCCGACCGACGAGAAGCCCGACATCACGCTGATGATGAAGTCCGACACCGGCGACAAGTTCTGGCGCGGTGAGTACAACCTCGCGGTCGGCCTGGCCAAGGGCGAGGTCAAGGCCAAGGGCCCCGTCAACAAGATCCTCAAGCTCGTCCCGCTGACGAAGCCGCTGTTCCCGATCTACCGGGACCTGGTGGCCGAGAAGGACGCCAAGGTCGCGGGCTGAGCGACGAGGGATCGGCGAGGAGCACCCCATGGCCACGATGCGCGCGGTCCTGCTGCGCAAGGCCCACGACGTCCGCGTCGACGACGTCGAGGTCCCGACGATCACCGACCCCGGTGACGTGCTGCTGAAGGTCGAGAAGACCGCGATCTGCGGCACCGACCTGCACCCCTACGAGGGTCGTCTCGAGCTCGAGGAGGACGTGGTCCTGGGCCACGAGTTCCTCGGCACCGTCGTCGGGACCGGCGCCTCGGTGACGCAGTTCGAGGAGGGGGACCGCGCGGTCGCCTCCTGCGTCGTCAGCTGCGGCGCCTGCTACAACTGCCGCCGCTCGCGGCCGGGCCAGTGCCTCGGCACCCGGATCTTCGGCCTCGGCATCGTGTTCGGGTCGCTCTCGGGTGGCCAGGCCGAGTACGTGGTCGTGCCGAACGCCGACCTGACGATGCGCAAGATCAGCGGCGAGGGCGCGGGCAACGACGAGGACAAGCTCTTCGTCGGCGACATCATGGCCACCGGCTACGAGGCAGTCCGCAAGGTGATGCGCCCGGGCGACACCGTCGCCGTCGTCGGCGCCGGTCCCGTGGGCCTGTGCGCCGCAATGGCCGCGAACGTGCTCGGCGCCGGCCAGGTCGCCGTCGTCGACAAGGTCGCCGCCCGGCTGAAGGAGGCCGAGGCGATCGGCGCGATCGGGGTGGACGCCACCGAGACCGACCCCGCCGAGGCCGTCCAGGACCTCACCGAGTGGCGCGGCGCGGACGTCGTCATCGACGCCGTCGGGCACCCGTCGGCGCTGCTGTCGGCCTGCTCGCTGGTCGCCTCGGGCGGCGCGCTCTCCATCCCCGGCGTCTACACCGAGGACTCCATCGAGCTGCCGTTCGGCGAGCTGTACCTCAAGGGCGTGACGATCCACCAGGGCGTCGCGAACATCATCAACTACATGGACGAGACGCTCGCGCTGATCGCGGCGGGCAAGCTCGACCCGAGCCGGTTCATCTCCCACCGGATGCCGATGTCGGAGGCCGCCGAGGCCTACCGGATGTTCGAGGCCCGCGAGGCCACCAAGATCGTCCTGGACCCGACGTCATGACGGCCACACAGGACACGGAGCGCAGCGGAGCTGGACCATCGGCGCTGCCTCACCACCCGTTGATCATCGGTGGCGAGAAGGTCGACACCGACGACAAGCTCGAGATCATCGACCCGTCCAACGGTGAGGTCGTCGCGACGGCGGCCTGCGGGACCGCCGAGCACATCGACCGGGCCGTCGAGGCCGCGCAGCGGGCGTTCGACGGCGGCGACTGGTCGCGCGCCACACCGGCCGAGCGCGCCGACGTGCTGCGGAAGATGTCGACGCTGCTCGGCGAGCGCCTCGAGGACATCGTCGAGCTGGAGATCCTCGGCAACGGGGCGACGATCCGGCAGGCCACCGGCTTCCACGTCGGGTACTGCGCGCCGCACCTCGAGTACTTCGCCGACCTGGCGGCCCGCTACGAGTTCGAGCGGCCCGGGCCCCGCGCCCAGTTCCCGACGCTCGGCCAGAGCTCGGTGCGCCGCGAACCGATCGGTGTGGTCGGCGCGATCGCCCCGTGGAACTTCCCGCTGCTGCTGTCGCTGTGGAAGTGGGCGCCCGCGCTCGCCGTCGGGAACTCCGTGGTGCTCAAGCCGGACGAGAAGACGCCGCTCTCGGCGCTCGCCCTGGCCGAGATCGCCCTGGAGTGCGGCATGCCGCCCGGCGTGTTCAACGTCGTCCCGGGGATCGGGGCGGACGCCGGCTCCCGCCTGGCGTCGCACCCCGGCGTCGGGAAGATCGGGTTCACCGGGTCGACGGCGGTCGGGCGCGAGGTGATGCGCCTGGCGTCGGGCACGGTGAAGGCGGTGACGCTGGAGCTCGGCGGCAAGTCGCCCGCGGTCGTGCTCGACGACGCCGACCTCGAGACGACCGTCGACGGCGTGCTCTACGGCTGCATGCTCTACAGCGGTCAGGTCTGCGAGTCGATGACCCGCCTGCTGGTCCCGCGGGAGCGCGAGCAGGAGTTCGTCGACCGGCTCGTGGAGCGGGCCTCGACGATCCAGCTCGGCGACACCCGCGACTGGGAGACCGACATGGGTCCCCTGGTCAGCGCCAAGCAGCAGGAGCGCGTCCTGGGCTACATCGAGAGCGGCCGGGCCGAGGGCGCCACGGTGGCCCTCGGTGGCGGCGTTCCCGACGGCGAGCGGTTCACCCACGGCTACTGGGTCGAGCCGACGATCTTCACCGGCGTCCGCAACGACATGCGGATCGCCCAGGAGGAGATCTTCGGCCCGGTCCTGTCCGTCATCGCCTACGACGACGAGGACGAGGCCGTCGCCATCGCGAACGACACCGAGTACGGCCTGGCCGCCTCGGTGTGGAGCGCCGACAACCAGCGGGCGCTTGAGATCGCGGACCGGATCCGGGCCGGCTCGGTGTGGATCAACGACGCGCACCAGATCAACTGCGCGGTGCCGTTCGGCGGCTACAAGCAGAGCGGCACCGGGCGGGAACTCGGGCCGGACGCCCTGGACGCGTTCACCGAGGTCAAGGGCATCCACCTCGACCTCTCGGGCAGCCGCGACGCCCGCCCCTACGACGTCCTGCTCAGTCACGCCGGCGACTGAGCTTCCCCGCGCCCGTGGCCCGCCGTCCACCCCCGCCGGCGGGCCACGGGACGCCTCGTCCTTCCTGTTTCATCTCCTGGAGGTACACCGGTGACCACCGAGACCACGGCGCCCGCCGAGTGGGACGCCATCTTCGACGACGACGAGTCCGAGGGTCCGGAGTTCCTCCCGGCGACCTCGGACGAGAAGCCCGAGCACAGCGACGTCGACATCTCGTCCAAGGACTTCTGGAACCAGACCTCCGAGGAGCGCGAGCACCGGTTCAAGGTGCTGCGCGAGACCGACCCGGTCTCCTGGCAGCGTCCGGTGGAGGACGCGGTCACCCCGGACCCCGAGGACCCGGGCTACTGGGCGCTGACGAAGCACGAGCACATCGTCAAGGTCAGCCGGGACAACGACACCTTCATCTCCGGCCAGGGCGTGCTGTTCGACCTGCTGCCCGAGATCTTCCTGCAGATGACGCAGTCGTTCCTCGCGATGGACAACCCGAGGCACGACAAGCTCCGCAAGCTCGTCTCGGCGGCGTTCACCCCGAAGCAGGTCCGCCGGCTCGAGGAGCAGATCGCGACGGCCGCGCGGGAGATCGTCGACTCCTTCGCCTCGGAGACGGGCGAGATCGACTTCGTGGAGCGCTGCGGTGAGCGGCTCCCGGAGCGCATCTTCTGCGACATGTTCGGCATCCCCGAGCACATGCGCACGCGCACCGTGAAGGCCGCGGGCGACATCATCGCGTGGGCCGACCCGGAGCATCTCGCCGGTCGCCCGGCCGACGAGGTGCAGGTCGAGGCCGCCGCCACCCTGCACGAGATCGCCGAGGAGCTCATCGCGCTGCGCCGCGAGGAGCCGGGCGACGACCTCATGACCGCGCTGCTGAACGCGGAGGTCGACGGCGAGCAGCTCGACGACTTCGACATCGGGGCGTTCCTCGTCCTCATGTCGGTGGCGGGCACCGACACCACCAAGCACACCTCGGCGTTCACCGTCCGCGCGATGACCCACCACCCCGAGCAGCGGGAATGGCTCGCGGAGGACTTCGACGGGCGTATCGACACCGCCGTCGAGGAGTTCGTCCGCTACGCCTCGCCGGTCATGACGTTCCGGCGCACCGCGGTCAAGGAGACCGAGCTCGGCGGGAAGAAGATCATCCCCGGCGACAAGGTCGTCATGTTCTACCCGTCGGGCAACCAGGACGCGGACGTGTTCACCGAGCCCGAGCGGTTCGACCTCTCGCGCAAGCCGAACCCGCACGTCGGCTTCGGCGGCGGCGGGGCGCACTTCTGCCTCGGCAACCAGCTCGCGAAGTCGGCCCTCCGGTCGCTGTTCCGTGAACTGCTCACGCGCATCCCCGACTTCGCGGCGGGGGAGCCCGAGCTCCTGGGCACCAACTTCATGCGCGGCGTGAAGCGGCTCCCGTTCACCTTCACCCCCGAGGCGAAGGACTGAGCGGAGGCACCGGCCTGCCGGTCGCCGACACGGGGGTGTCGGGGACCGGCGGGTCGGTGCCGCGTCCGGTCAGGCGCTGGCGCCCCGGTGTCCGCGGTCCTGCATCTGCCACCACAGCGACACCGCCTCGGCGCGGTTCGCGGCGCCGAGCTTGCGCAGGATGTGCTTGACGTGCGACTTCACCGTGCCCTCGGAGATCACGAGCCGGCGCGCGGTCCGGGCGTTGGTGTCGCCCGCCGCCATGTGCCGGAGCACCTCGAGCTCCCGGCGGGTGAGGTCGGCCTTCCCGACGGAGCTCGCGGCCTGCGTCCGCGACCCGAAACCGGAGTCCGCCGCGGGGGCGGGCGCGGGAGCCTGCTCCGCGGGCGCCGCGCCGGACCACAGTCCGCGGAAGGCGTCCGCCGGACCACCGGCGAGGCCGGGCGCCCCGAGACGGGACGCGATGTCGTTCAGGCCGCTGCGCACCGCGCCGACCTGGTCGAGCATCATCGTCCGGGCGAGCACCTGGCCGAGGCCCTCGGCGAACGTCGCCAGGACCTGACGGTCGGTCTCGTCGAGGTCGCGCTGCTGGTAGTAGCAGTCGCAGTGCAGGAAGCCGACGACGTCGCCGGCGGTGAGGATCGGGCTCGCGGCGTAGCTGCGGGAGAGCGACGCGTCGGCGATCGGCTTGTGGACGCTCTCGCGCTGCTGGACGTTCTCGACGACCAGCGACACGCGCCGGCGGAGGATCTCGCTCTCGGGCAGCGCGGCGGTCAGCGTCAGCGGGTTCTCCCGGCCGATGGCGAGGATCTCGCCCGCCCAGGTCGGGTCCCGCTCGACGACGACGTTCTCGGGAATCCAGACCGCGTCCTCGACGCGGGAGATGATCGCCCGGTCGAACCCGAGCGCGCAGGCGAGCTGGGGGACCCTGGCGATCAGCGCCGCCGTCGACTGGATGTCCGAGAGTGCCGCGAGGGCCTCCCGCACCCGGTGGAAGAGCTGGTCGCGGGCCGCGATGTCCCGCCGGAGCAGGGCGTCGTCGACCTCCTTGACCCGCCGCAGCAGGTCGACCGCCGGGGCGGTGACGGTGGGGCTGGTCGACATCACGGACAGGAGCTGGTCCCAGGCGAGGTCCAGGGCCCGCCGCGCCGTCCGGTGGTCGCGCACCGCGTCCGCGCCGATGACGGGGAGCGAACCCGTGACCCGGGCGACCGCCCCGACCAGGTCCACGACGTCGTCGCGGTCAGCCGGGAGCAGGGCGCCGACCCGGTCCGGGTCCCCGGTCGAGCTCTCCGGCCCGCTCGTCGCCACCGCCATTGCGCCTCCTCGCCGAGGTCGATCCCACAGCTGTAACGGCGAACACACCATACCGATACCCTGAATGCGGGGGGCCATGCCCTCGAACCCGGAGTTGCCGGTGGATGACGTCGAGTCGATGCAGGTCCGTGACCTGCTCGGCGAGGACCTCGATCGCCTCGCCGGTGGCTCGCCGTCCGCCCGGAGCCGCTTCCTGTCCGAGGTCCAGGAGATGCTCGAGACCCGGGACGACGGCGACCTGCTGGTGATCGGCGCCGACGGCGAGGTGTGGGCCGCGGCGGCCGCCGGGTACGGCGTCCAGTTCGACGACGCCCGCATCGTCACCGCCCGGGAGCCGCGGGACCTCGGCGCGCTGGGCCGGCTGCTCGCCGACATCGAGGTGCGGACCATCCGGCGCCGCTGCGCCACGCTCGTCGCCGCCGTCGACGTCACCGACGAGGCGGCCCGGCGCACCTTCGAGCGGCTCGGCTACACGGTCACCGGCGCCGCTGTCGCGGTCTGGAGCGAGCGGACGGGCGCGGGCCCGCCCGAGTGCGCGGTCGACACCTGGACGGTGCGCAAGGCGGTCGCGTCCTCGGCGTCACGGCGGTCCGCCGCGGGGGCGCCGCCGTGGTCCCCGGCCGAGGAGGACGGTCTGCCGGACGAGGCCGTCGCGGACTGACCGGCCGGGGGCCTCAGCGTCGCAGCGCCGCCCCGACGCGGGCCGCGGCGTGCTCACCGCTGCGGATCGCGCCCTCCACCCACGGGGCGCTCATGTGGTCACCGGCGAGATCGACCCGGCCGGCCGGCAGGTGCCGCCGCACCTCGGCCAGGCGCCTCACCGATCCCGGCCGGAACGTCGGGGTGTAGGGCTGGTGGCGCATGACCACCCGGTCGGTCACCTCCCCGACGACCTCGGGGTGCAGCTTCTCGACGTCGGCCTGGAGCCGGTCGGCGAGCTCGTCGTCACCGAGGTCCTCGGCCCGGGCCGCGCGGGCGGCGGTGACCAGCAGCATGCCGCCGTCGTCGACCCAGGCGTTCGCCCCGTAGATGCCGCCGATCGTCCGGCCGCCGACCTCCGGGCTCGTGATGACCTCCATGCCCACCGGCCGGCCTTCGGCGTGCAGCTCCACCGGTCGGCGGGTGCGGAGGTAGACGTAGTCGATGCGGGAGTGGTCCATCGCCCGCACGTGGGCGCGGACCGGTGCGGGGGCGTCGGGCCAGAGGCCGGCGGCCGCGTCCGCGGGACACGCCAGCACGACCGACCGTGCCCGCAGCGCATCTCCTCCCTCGACCTCCACCCGGACACCGTCCGGTTCCGGACGGATCGCCGAGACCACTGTCCCGTGCCGGACGTCGGTGCCACCGGCGACGGCCGCGACGAGGCGGCCGATGCCGCCGGAGACCTCCCGCAGCTCGCCGGTGAACACGTGCAGCTGGAGCGCGAACACGGCGGCCGACAGCTCCGTCGAGGGGACGCCCCAGAGGAACTCGTGCGGCCCGGCCGTCAGGTAGCCGGCCGTGGCGGCGGACAGGCCCGCCGCGGCGGAGCGGGTGTCGAAGCGGCGCATCGAGGTCAGGTCGCCGAGGTCCGCCGGCCGGGCGAGCAGCATCGGGCCTGCGACCCGCAGCAGCGAGGCCTTGTCGCGGACACCGAGCAGGCGGGTGAGCAGCGGGCCGGTCACCGAGCCGAGGTCGGCGTGGCGGAAGACCCCGTCGCGCAGGACGCCCGCGTGGAACCCGGTGGCGGTGGGCCGGGCGGCCTCGGCCAGGCCGTGCTCGGCCAGCAGCCGGCGCATCGAGGTGTAGGCGTGGGTGTGGAAGATGCCGCCGTGCTCGAGCAGGACGCCGGGCCGGTGCTCGCTGCGGATGCGCCCGCCGCTGTGGTCGTCGCGCTCCAGCACGACGACGTCGAGCCCTCGCCGCCGGAGCTCCCGGGCGGCGGTGAGACCGGCGATGCCTGCACCGACGACGGCGACGTCCGGGGTGTCGTCCACGGGCCGACGCTAGCGACGTACCGCGGGGCGGCGAGTCCTTCGCCGGGGGCGTCCGGCCCCCTCGAAGGAGAGCCGTCCCGACCCCCCTCGGGGAGAGGGCTGCGGGCTCAGGCGGCCCGGCGGCCGAGCCAGCGTCCGAGCAGCCCGGGACGACGACGGGGCGACCCGCCCGTCGAGTCGTCGCAGTCCGGGCAGCGGGCCGCCGGCGGGCTCGCGAGCGAGGAGGCCCACACCGTCTTCGCGCACGCCGAGAGGTGTGCGCCGGACTCCGGGTCGTGATCGACGACGGCGTGGTCGCGGCCGTCGAGGGCGCACGTGAGCCAGGTGGCGCGGACCGCCGACGGGGCGGCGCCGCGGCGCGACGCCGGGAGGGTGGTCATCACGCGCCCTCGAGCAGGTCGTCGAAGCCGCCGGCCTTGACCTCGGCGATCAGTGTGGCGAGCTGCGAGCGGGTCAGCAGCAGGGCGGGCTCGTCCGGGAACCGGGAGTTGCGCACCGCCACGCCCGCGCTCCCGCCGGTCGAGACCGCCGCGAGCTCGACGCAGTTGCCCTGCGCGCCGCTGTACCGGCTCTTCCGCCACTGCGCGTCGCTCAGATGCGACGCCGAGGTGTGCATGGGTCGGGATCAGCCACCTGTCCGTCTCTCGCACGTGCCGCTTGCTGTGCGAGTGAACGTAACACCGGCCCGGGGCGTCTGCATGTGCAAACGGGCACGCTGCGCGTGTCGGCGGTCACGCAGCGCCAGAGGAGGGGTCAGTCCAGGCCGGAACGGAGCTTGCCGAGCAGGCTCCGGGTCTCCTCCGGGCTGTAGGCGTCGATGGTGAGCTGGTCCATGACGCGGGTGTACTCCTCGACCTCGCCCTGCCGGTCGAGGTAGAGCGCGCCGGTGAGGCCCTCGATGTAGGCGATGTCCGGGACGTCGGCCTCGGCGAAGCGCAGCATCGTGAACGCCGCCTCGCCGCCGTAGCCGGAGAGCGCATTCGGCACGACCTGCAGGCTGATGCTGGGCCGGCGGGACATCTCCAGGAGGTGGTCGAGCTGGCCGGCCAGGACGGCGGGCCCGCCGATCGGCCGATGCAGGACCGACTCGTCGACGACCGCCCACAGCCGCGGCGCGTCCGGGCGCGCGAGCAGGCGCTGCCGGTTCATCCGGACGCGGACGCGCTCCTCGGCGAGATGGCCCGCGTTCTCCGGGTGGCCGCGGGTGACGATCGCCCGGGCGTAGTCCGGGGTCTGCAACAGGCCGGGCACGAAGAGCAGCTCGTAGGTCTGGATGCGCACGGCCGCGGACTCCAGGCCGACGTACTCCGAGAACCAGTCCGGCACCGCGTCACCGGAGCGCTGCCACCAGCCGGGCTCGTTGCTGCGCTTGGCGATGCCGAGCAGGTGGTCGCGGCGCTCGGTGTCGTGCTCGCCGTAGAGCGTCAGCAGGTCCTCGACGTCCCGGGGCTTGAAGCCGACCTTGCCGGACTCCATCCGGCTGATCTTGGACTCGCTACCCCGGATGTGGTAGCCGGCGATCGACCGGGTGACGTCCGCGTTCTCCCGCAGGCGCCGCAGCTGGGCCCCGACGATGATCCGCCGAGCGGTCGGCCCGACGTCGTCACCGGGGGCGTCGTGCGGATCGGGAGCCTGGTCGCTGGCCACGCGTGTCCTCCGGTCGCCCTCGGGGTGGGCCGTCACGGGCCCGACGGTCACGGCCCGGATTCGGGACACTACAGGTCGTCGGCGGATTCTCGTACGCTGAGAACCCTGGATCCTCGTCCGCGGCACCCCGGCGCCCAGTGTGCCCGGGCGAGGCGTCATCCCAGGTCGTGATGGCCGCCGGTTCGATCGAACGATCAGGTGAGGCAACGCATGGCAGGTACGACCCGGTCGGCGTAGTCGACTACCGAGGGTCCGGTCCGGGTCGACCGGGACACGGCGAGCATCGCCCACAGTCGGGCGCTGCTCGAGGAGAACGAGCAGACGATGATCGCGCTCTTCCTGCTCGGGGTGCTGCACCACTACGACGGCACCCCGACGCCGGCCGAGATCGTCGCCGAATACGTCGACGCCCTGCCGTCGGGCTCCTACCTCGCGCTCACCCACTTCTACGACCCGCAGGACGACGACAGCGTCGTCGCCCGCCGGATCGAGGAGGTCATGGTGAACAGCCCGATGGGCACCGGCCTCTTCCGCACGCGCGCCGAGATCGAGGCGTTGATCCCGCCGGAGCTCGAGATCATCGACCCGGGCCTGGTCCGGCTCGCCGACTGGTGGCCGGACGGGCCGCGGCTGCGTGAGCTCGAGCCGGCGCAGCGGTGCGCGCTCGGAGTGGTGGCCCGCAAGCGTTAGGTCAGTGCGGCGCGGCGCCGGGCCAGCAGCGCCCGCTCGGCCGGGTTCGCGGTGCCGTCGAGGGCCGCGTCGAGCGCCTCCCGGGCCTCGTCGGGCCGGTCCAGCCGCGTGAGCAGGTCCGCGCGGACGGCGTCGCGCAGGTGGTGGTGGGGCAGATCGAGGCCGTCGACGACGGCGAGGGCGGGCCCCGGCCCGTCGACCTCCGCGAGCGCGACGGCCCGGTTCAGCGCGACGACCGGGCCCGGGTCGAGGGCCGCGAGCTGGTCGTACAGGGCGAGGATCTGCCGCCAGTCGGTCGCGGCCGCCGTCGGGGCGTCGGTGTGCACGGCGTTGATCGCCGCCTGGATCTGGTAGACGCCGGGAGCGCCCCGTCGCAGGCAGCGGCGCACCAGCTCGTGCCCCTCGGCGATCGAGGCCGCGTCCCAGCGGGATCGGTCCTGCTCGGCCAGCGGCACCAGCGACCCGTCATCGGTCACCCGCGCGGGACGGCGGGCGTCGGTGAGCAGCAGCAACGCCAGCAGCCCGAGGGCCTCCGGCTCGTCGGGCATCAGCTCGGTCGCCAGCCGGGCCAGCCGGACGGCCTCGGCGGCGAGGTCGGGCCGGTCGGCGGCGCCCGACGTCGCGGTGTGTCCCTCGGTGAAGATCAGGTAGACGACGGCGAGGACCGCGGACAGCCGGTCGGGGAGGTCGGCGTCCCGGGGCACCCGGTAGGGCACGTTCGCGTCGCGGATCTTCGCCTTCGCCCGGACCAGCCGCTGCGCCATCGTCGTCTCCGGGACCAGGAACGCCCGCGCGATCGCCGGGGTGTCCAGGCCGCCGAGCAGCCGCAGCGTCAGCGCGACCCGCGCCGGAGCGGCCAGCGCCGGGTGGCAGCAGGTGAACAGCAGCCGGAGCCGGTCGTCCGCCACCGGGCCCACCTCCTCGGGAGGGTCGTCGCCCTCGACGGCCAGCCGGGCCACCGCGACCTGCCTGCCCTCACGCGCCGCGTCCCGTCGCATCCGGTCGATCGCCCGACGGCGGGCGGTGGTGACGATCCAGCCGCCCGGGTTGGGCGGCAGGCCGCCGTCCAGGTCCGGCCAGCGCTCGACGGCGACCCCGAAGGCGTCCGCGACCGCCTCCTCGGCGCGGTCGATGTCGCCGAGGAGGCGGGTGAGCGTGGCGACGCAGCGTCCGTACTCCCGGGCGAACACCTCGGCGACGGTCACGGGGCTCCTCGGTCCTCGTCAGTCCTGGAAGGGCCGGACCTCGATCGGCAGCGGATGGATGGCCCGCGCGAGCCGGCCCGCCCAGTGCAGCGCCGCGTCGAGGTCCTCCGCGTCGAGGATCGTCAGCCCGCCGATCTGCTCCTTGCCCTCGGCGTACGGGCCGTCGGTGAGCAGCACCTCGTCGCCGCGGGTGCGCACCACCGTCGCGGAGCTCCCCGAGTGCAGACCCCCGGAGAACACCCACACCCCGGCGTCGACCATGTCCTGCCGGACGGCCTCGACGTCGCGCATGATCGCCGCGAGGCGCTCGGGCCCGGGACGCTGCGCGTCGGGGGCGGTGGGGTCGTCGGGCTGCTGGATCGCGAGCAGGTAGCGGGTCATCGTCGTCCTCCTGTGTCGGCCCCCGCGGGCCGTCGCACCCTCCACGCCGCGTCGGCCCCGGGATCGACAGGATCGCCGGGCACTTGTGCTGTGAGCTGGACCACACCGGGCCGGTAGGGCTCCATGCCCGGGGCGACCGCTGCCAGTGCCTCGGCTCTGATCGCCGAACGTGTCCGTGGGTCGAGGCCGGCGAGCCAGTCCGCGAACTGCGCCTGCCCGAGGCGGTAGTCGACGAGCGCCGCGGGGTCGGTGAGCCCGAGGTCGGCCGGGGCCTCCTCGACGCGCACCGCCACCAGACCCGCCTCGTGCGCCGCCCGGGCCATCCGGTCCGCCGAGCCCAGCAGCGGGGCCTGCTCCCCGGTCAGCTCGGCGTACCAGTCGGGCGGGGTGAAGCCGTGCGCGCGGGCCACGACGTCGATCCGGTCGCGGACCGGGCTGCTGTTCCCGGCCGACATCACCGTGGCGAGCACGGCCCCGTCCGGCCGGACGACGCGGGCCAGTTCGGCGAGGGCCGCCACCGGGGCATGCACGTGGTTGAGGACGAACGCGGCGACGGCGTCGTCCATCGCGGCGTCGGCCAGGGGCAGGGCGAGCACCGAGCCGACCACCCGCGGCTGGTCGCCGGGCACGGCGGTCAGCATCGGCGCCGAGACGTCCAGGGCGACCGGCCGCGCACCCGCCGTCGTGAGCGCGTCGCCGGCGAGGCCGGTGCCGGCCCCGGCGTCGAGCACCCGGCGGCCCGCCAGCGGGTGCGGCGCGGCGTCGACGAGGGCGCGGGCGAGCGGTCCGTAGACGTGGGCGGCGCCGGCGGCCCAGCCCGGCGCGGCCCGGGCATAACGGTCGAGCACGGCGCCACCGTACGGCCGGGCGTCGCGCCCGCCCGCGACGTAGCGTCGGTGGACGTGGACGACGGCGGGGTGGGCGTCCCTCACGGGAGCTGGCGCGACCTCCTCTCGGCGGGGCGGCGGCCGACCGTGGCCGTCCTCTGCGGCGGGGTGCTGCTCTTCGCCACCGACACCTACGTCACCGCGAGCCTGCTGCCCTCGGCCGTCGCCGAGATCGGGGGCGAGCGCTTCTACGCCTGGGTCACCACCGTCTACCTGCTCACCGCGGTCGTCTCGTCCGCGCTGGTCGGGCGGGTGCTCGCCGCGTGGCCCGCGCGCCGCGCGTACGCCTTCGCGCTCGCTGCGTTCGGGGTGGGCACCGCGATCGACGCGGTCGCGCCGGACATGGGGGTGCTGCTCGTCGGGCGGGCTGTGCAGGGCATCGGGGGCGGACTGCTCGCGGGCCTGGCCTACGCGTTGATCCGGACGGCGTTGCCGCGGCGGCTCTGGACGCGGGCGAGCGCGTCGATCTCGACGATGTGGGGTGTCGGGCTGCTGGTCGGACCCACGCTGGGCGGGGTGTTCGCCGAGGCGGGGCAGTGGCGGCTGGCGTTCGTCGCGATGGTCGTGATCACCGTGGCCGTCGGCGCCGGGGTCCCGGCCGGGCTGCGGCGTACCGCGCAGGCGCCGTCCGGGGCGTCGGGTCCGTTCCCGCTGGCCTCGGTCCTGCTGGTCGGCGGTGCCGCGGCGGTCCTCTCCGTCTCCGGGCTCGCCGTCTCGGGATCGGGCGTCACGGGGCGTGGCATCGCGGTGGCGACCGGCGGGCTGGTCGTCGCCCTGCTGCTGCTCGGCGGGCTGGTGCTCGTGGAGCGCCGCGCGGGTGACGACGGCGGGCGGGTGCTGCCCGCGGCGACCTTCCGCCGGGGTGGCGGACTGGGCGCGCTGTACGTCGTGGTCGGGGTGCTCGTGGGCGCCTCGGCGGTGGAAGTGTTCGTGCCGCTGTTCGGCCAGCGCCTCGGTGGCCTGGAGCCGGTGACGGCGGGGTTCCTCGGGGTGGCGCTGGCCTGCGGCTGGGTGACCGGCGAGGTCGTCAGCGCGAGCGTCGGCCGGGCGCGGGCGTGCGTGACGGTCGGGCCCGCGGTGACCGTGCTCGGCTTCGCGGCGCTCGCGGTGTCCCAGAGCGCGGACGCCTCCGTGGTGACCGTGCTCGTGTGGGCGGTGGCGCTCGCCGCGGCCGGGGCGGGCGTCGGTGTGGCCTGGCCGCACCTCTCCGCCGGGGCGATGGCCGCCGGATCCGAGGACACCGACGGGCCCGACGGCGAGGGCGACCGGGCCTCGGCCGCGATCACGATGGTGCAGATGCTCGCCGTCGCGCTCGGGGCGTCCTTCGCGGGCGTCGCGGTGGCGCTGGGCACCGACGTCCTCTCGTCCGCGCGGCTGCTCTACGGCGGGCTCGGCGTCGTCGCGGTCCTCGGGGCCGTCACGGCGCTGCGGGCCCGCCGCGCGGTGTGAGCGTGGCGGGGTGTGAGCGTCAGCGGGGTGTGGGCGTCAGCGGCGGGCGCGGGCGAGCCAGGCGTCCATCCCGCCAAGCTCCGGGTCCATGATCGCGGGGACCGGCCGCCCGACGAGCCCGGCCTGCTCGCGCACCGTCGACTCCTCGACCGTCCAGCCCCGCGAGCCGAGCCAGCGGGCGGGGGAGTCGCGGGGCCCGGCCTCGACCAGGTCGGCGAACAGCTGCGCGCCCGGGTCGTCGGTGCCCGCGAGCCCCGTCATGGCGGAGGCCGGGTCGCGGTCGGCGTACTCCACGCCGATCGCGCTGCCGGGCGCCGAGAGTCCGGTGAGCCGGTCGAGCAGCAGGTCCGCGGCGTCGGCGGGCAGGTAGATGAGCAGTCCCTCGACGAGCCACGTCGTCGGGACCGTCGGGTCGAACCCGGCCGCCAGGAGGGCCTCGGGCCAGTCCTCGCGCAGGTCGATCGCGACCGGACGGTGCTCGACCGTCGGGGTCAGGTCGTCGGCGACCGCGTCGCGGAACGCCAGCACCTCGGGCACGTCGACCTCGTAGATCACCGTTCCCGCCGGCCGCTCGAGGCGGTAGGCGCGGCCGTCGAGACCGGCGGCGAGGATCACCACCTGCGGGGTGGGGTGCTCGGTGACCACGCGGTCGAAGAAGCACGTCCGCACCGGCAGGAAGTCGCCCATCACGCGGGCGAGGGTGCCCCGCTGGTCGGTTCCGCCGTCCGGGCCGGGCCCGGCGGCGATCGCGTCCTCGCCGACGCGCTCGACGAGCGCCTCGGCGAGCGGGTCCTGGAAGAGCGCGTCCGGACGACGGGACTCGGCGGCGCGCTGGGCGGAGACGACGAGCGCGGTCCAGCCGACGCCGTCGGGGATCGTGGGTGCCACGTCCCCTCGCTTCCCCCGGGTCGTGAGCATGCGAAACGAACTGAGTCGACCTTCACGCTCGCGTGGCGGCGACACGCGGCCCCGTGGTGGTGTCCCGGGCGCCCGGCACCGTCACCATCTCCGACGTGCCGTCACCTCCGCGCCCGCCGCGTGCCGCCCTCGTCGCGACCCTGGTGGCGGTCCTGTGCAGCTGCGCCGGCCCCGGGAGCGCGCCCGCCTCGAGCACGGCGCCCCTGACGACGCCGCCCGCCGCGCCGCCGTCGTCGTCGGCTCCGGCACCGTCCGCGGCCGCGCCGCCGTCGGCGCGGCCCGGGGCGTTCGGGCTCCCGCCGGGCGCGACGATCGTCGTCGACCCCGGGCACAACGGGCGCAACGGCCCCGGATCGGGCATCGACCGTCCCGTGCCGGACGGCCGCGGGGGCACCAAGCCGTGCAACACCACCGGCGCGAGCACGGCCGACGGGTACGCCGAGCACGCGTTCACCTGGGCGGTGTCGCAGAAGCTGGCCGACCGGCTCCGGGCCCGCGGCTACAAGGTCGTCCTCACCCGTGACTCGGACGACGGCGTCGGGCCGTGCGTCGACGTCCGGGGCGAGGCGGGTGCGAAGGCGGGGGCGGCCGCCGTCGTCTCCGTCCACGCCGACGGCGGCCCGACGAGCGGGCACGGCTTCCACGTCCTCTACTCCGCGCCGCCGCTCAACGCGGCCCAGCGCGGGCCCGCCCGCGGCCTCGCGGACGCGCTCGTGACCTCGATGCGCGGGGCCGGGTTCACGCCGGCGACCTACATCGGGCGCGGCGGGCTCGACGGCCGGGCCGACATCGCCGGGCTCAACCTCGCGACGGTGCCGAGCGCGCTCGTCGAGTGCGCGAACCTGCGCAACCCCGCCGACGCCGCGCTCGCCCGCTCGCCGCAGGGACAGCAGCGCTTCGCCGACGCGATCGCGGCCGCATTGGGCTGACGCATTGCGCGTGCGTTTGCCGCCTGCCCCGCCGCCTCGCCCGTCCCGCCCCGCCGCCTGCTCCGGCGCGCCCCCGCCGCCATGATCAAGAGCACTGGAGGCAGCTCGCGCGGCCGTCGAACCTGCCTGGAGTGCCCTTCGTGGGGTGGGTGGGCCCGCAGCCCGCACGCGCGCGCCGCCGACCCCCTCGCGGGGCGGCCGAACTCGACGCGCCGACCCTCAGCGCGCGGCCACCGGGGCACCGACGAGGTCCAGCACCGCGCGCAGGCCTCGCTCGCCCAGGCGGTGCTCCGCCGGCAGCAGGAAGGAGCGGCATCCGAGGAGCACCGCGCCGCCGTCGCGCGCGGGGTTGTCGCCGACCATGAGCGTCGCCCGGGGATCGACGTCGAGGGAGGCGCAGGCCGCCCGGAACATCGCGGGGTCGGGCTTCTCGACCCCGAGCTCGCACGAGAGCGTCCACGACCCGACGAGGTCGGCGACCCCCGCGTGCTGCGCGTGCACGCGGATGTCCCACCCGATGTCCGACACGACACCCACCGGCACACCCCGCGCCGCGAGCTCGGTCAGGACCTCCGCCGTGTCCGGGTAGGGCATCCAGGAGTCCGGCGCCCGCAGCACGTCGACCGCGGCGTCCTCGACACCTGCGAGGGCCGGGACGTGCGAGAACCAGGCCCGCATGGCCTCCCGGTGCGCGGCGTCGGAGAGGTCACGGCCCTGCTGCGCGGCGACGACGTCCGGCCGGGCGGCCGCGGTGGCGACCTCGGCGAGCACGGTGTCGACGTCGAACCCCTGCCCGGTCGCCGCCGCGACCCGCGTCAGCCAGGTCCGCACGTCGATCATCCGGAAGAGCGTGTTCGAGAAGTCGAAGAGGACCGCCCCGACGGCGGGGACGGGGGCGCGGCGCTCGTCGTCGGACGGCTCGTAGGCGGTGGTGAGGTCGAACAGGGCGCGCACGGCGGCCAGTCTGCCGGGCCGGGCTCAGGGCCGCCGGGGCGTCGGGATCACGGGCGCCGGCGTCCGGGTCTCGACGACGAGGGCGGTCGCGTTGTCGTGCGTGCCCGCGGCGCGGGCGGAGTCGACGAGGGTGCGGGCGAGCGCGGGCGGCGGGACGTGGGCGACGAGCCGGGCGACGAGCGCCGGGTCGATGCTGCGGTGGACGCCGTCGCTGGCGAGCACCAGCGCGGCGGGCGCGGGCACCGCGACCAGCCCGATCTCCGTCGCGCCGCGGACCGTCCGGACGCTGGTCGTCAGCACGTTCTCGAGGCGCTGCGCGACGGCGACGCCCGCGGCCTGCATCTCGGAGGCGACGGTGTGGTCCCGGGTCAGCGGGTGCACGGCCCGCCCGTCCCAGGACCAGGCGCGGCAGTCGCCGACCCACGCGACGGTCCACGTCCCGCCGACGGCGCCGGGGTCGGGGGAGAGGGCGACGGTCAGCGCGGCGTCGCCGCCGATCATGGTGCCGGCCGCGAGCAGCACGTCGCGGGCCGCGAGGACGGCGAGGTCGGCGCGGCCGTCGAGCACGGCCACCCGCACCGCGTGGTCCGCGGCGGCGTGGGCCGCGAGCGCGGCGGCCGCGGAGTCCCCGACGCCGTCGGCGATCGCGACGGCGACCCGGCCCCGGCCCTCGAAGCGCGCGGTGGCGTCGGCCTGGTTCCGGCGCGGACCGCGGGCCGAGGCGGTCCACGTCGGTGTCGGGCTCACCGCCCGCGCCTCGTCACGCCGCCCCGCGACCGCCGCCACGCTCATCGCCCGACCTCCCCTTCCGCACCGTTGTCTCCAGGGTGCGCGCGGCGGCTGTGGAGTGCCTGAGGGAGCGGTGTGGGGTCTCCGACACCGGAGCCGAGCAACCTTTTCAGCCGCCCATGCTCCGGCGGATCTGCTCGAGCCGGTCACGCGCCGCCGCGTCCCGGTCGGCCTCCTGCTGGGCGATCGTGCGGCCCTCGGGGGTCTCGGCGTCGAGCACGCCCTGACCCTCGGCCGTCGCGATGCGGCCCTGGATGCGGTCGCGCACGAAGTCGAACGTCGGGACGCCCTCGTCGGTGTAGTCCGCGGGGAGGGCGGGGGTCACGGGGTCCGGCACCACCGGCTCCGCGCGCTCCACGGCGCCGGCCGGATCCGGCTCGCTGCTCGTCATACCGGCCAGTGTCCTGGCCGCGCGAGATTCCTGACAGGGTCGGGAATTGAGTCAATGCGACTCATGTTGTCGGAGTCAGAGGCCCGCAAGGTCGGGCCACCTTCATCGAGGAGGAACCACTCATGAGCTCAGCACTGACCTTCTGGGGGCCCCGGGCCCCGTTCGCCCCGTTCGGCTTCGCCGACCCGTCGGCCCTGCTCCGTCGCTTCGCGGCGCCGAGCCGTGCCGCCGAGTCCGCCTGGTACGTCCCGGCCGCCGACGTCGTCCGTGACGGCGACGACGCCGTCGTCCGTCTCGAGGTACCCGGCGTCGACGTCGCCTCCGACGTGACCGTCGAGGTCGTCGGGCACCGGCTGGTCATCCGCGGCGAGCGCCGCGACGAGCAGTCCGGCGAGGGCTTCCGCGAGAGCCGCCGCGGCTCGTTCCGTCGCAGCTTCTCGCTCCCGCAGCACATCGGCCCGGAGGCCGTCAGTGCCTCCTACGACGCCGGCGTGCTGACCGTGCGCGTCACCGGCGTGCACACCGAGCCGGAGACCCGCCGGATCGCCATCGACGGCGTCACCCCGGAGGCCTCCGCCGAGGGCACCACGCCCGAGGGCGGGACGTCCACCGAGGACGCCGCCTGATCAGGGGCACCGTCTGACACCGGGGACCTCCGGGTCCTCCGACGCCCGCGGGACGCGGACGGCGGCCACACCGGCCGCCGCCGCCCCCGCGGGCGTCGTCGTGTCCGGGCCGGGTGACCTCGAGCGCCCGGTGATCCTCCGTGTCCGGAGTGGCGCCGGGTGGCCCGCGATGTGGTCCCTTCGGTATCCCGTGCCGACGAGATCGCTACGATCCGCAGCGCTCGTCCGCACGATCCGCCGGAGACCGGATGACCTCGCAGGCCCCGCCGCCCGGCCGCCCGGGAGCGGTCCCGCCGCGGCCGATGCCGCCGCGCCCGCCCGTTCCGGGCGCCGGTCCCCCGACGGCCGGCCGGGGACTCCCCGCGCCGCCGCCGCGGCCGCCCGTCCAGTCCGTCTACGGGCCGGCGGGAGCACATCGTGGTCCGGCCCGGCGCGCGGAGAAAGTGTCCAGGCTCGCCGTCGTCGGACTCGTCGCCGCCGTGCTCGTGCCGCCGGCCGGGCTCGTCGTCGGGATCGTCGCCCGTCGGCGGATCACCCGCTCGGCCGCCGCTCCCGACGCGCCCGTCCGGCTCACGGGACGAGGAGCCGCGACGGCGGCGATCGTGCTCGCCGTCCTGCTGACCCTGGCCGAGGCGGCTGCCGCCGTTGCACTGTTCGTCGCCGTGCCGCAGGGCTGGCTGCCCTCGTCGGACCTGCCCGCCGCGTCCGTCCAGGGCACCATCGAGAGGACGGTGCCGTTGCCCGCGGGCTCGGTCCGCTGCCCCGGCCCGCTGCCCGCGAAGGTCGGCGCGAGCATCGCCTGCACCGGCACGCAGAACGGCGCCCCGGTGACGCTGAAGGCCACGGTGAGCAGCGTGGACGGCAGCGACGTGCGCTTCGAGATCACCCGCGGCTGAGCCGGCTCACCAGCGCCAGACGCGCTCCTCGCCCGCGCCCTGGCGGACGATCTCGGGCTCGTCGCCCGAGAGGTCGACGACCGTGGTCGGCTCCTTGCCCTGGTCGCCGGAGTCGAGGACGGCGTCGACGGCGTTCCCGAGCCGGTCGGCGACCTCCCATCCCTCGGTCGGCGGCTCGGTCTCCCCCGGGAGCAGCAGGGTGCTGGAGAGCAGCGGCTCGCCGAGCTCGTCGAGCAGGTCCCGGACGACGGTGTTGTCGGGAATCCGGACACCGACGGTGCGCTTCTTGGGGTGCGCGAGCCGGCGGGGGACCTCCTGCGAGGCGGGGAGGATGAACGTGAACGGGCCCGGCGTGGCCGCCTTCACCGCCCGGAACACCGGGTTGGAGACCTCCACGAACTGGCCGAGCTGGGCGAAGTCGCGGCACACGAGGGTGAAGTGGTGCCGGTCGTCGAGCTTGCGCAGGGTCTTGATGCGCTCCACCGCCTCGCGGGCGTCGACCCGGCAGCCCAGGGCGAACCCGGAGTCCGTCGGGTAGACGATCAGGCCGTCCTCGCGCAGCAGCCCCACCACCTGACCGATCGTCCGGCGCTGGGGATTGCGGGGGTGCACGTCGTAGTACCGGGCCATCCCAGGAGCCTAGGCAAGGTGTGACCGGGACGACGTGTGTGGGACCGGGGAGAGCCGGTTACCCCGTTATCGAATCGAGACCGAACGGGGACGGGTGTGGCTGACGCCGACCCGACGGAGCAGCAGGAGGGCGATCATGGGTGCGCATTCGGCGTCCGGACATCACCCGGTCCGCACGGCCACCGCGACCGCCGGCGTGGCGGCCGCGCTGGTCACCACCGCGACCGGGGTGCTGAGCGGAGGGACGGCGCTCGCCTCGGAGAGCCACGGGAGTTCCGGGCACACCCACGAGGGGCACGGGTCGCACTCCGACCGCGGCGGCTTCTGGGGTTCCGACGACGACATCGCCGACGCGGACCCGGGCTCGGGCTTCGCCCAGCAGACCCTGTGCGACGTGCTCGACGGCGTGGACCTCGGCAACTGCTCGTCGGGCGGCGGGCACTCGTCCCACGCGAAGTCGTCGGACGACTCGGGCTCCTCGGACTCGCCGGACGGCGTTTCGGGGAACGACACCCCGCCGTCGTCGGGCCTGCTCGGGAGCGCGTTCCCGGGCCAGAGCGGTGAGCAGCCGAAGCCCTCGAGCTCGCAGGCCTCGCCGCAGAGCAGCGCCCCCGCCGCGCAGGCGCCGAAGCCGGCCCCGAAGCCGACCTCGTCGGTCCCGAACCGCTCCACCGTGCAGCCGATCACCGGGCCCTCTTCGGGTGCCGGCCAGGCGCCGCCGGCGAAGCAGGTCGTCCCGATCGCGAACGGCTGACCCCGCGAGCGGATTTCATCGCAGCGGCGACGGAATCCGCTCGCCCCTGGGTACCTCTTCCGCCATGAGCGTCGTGGACAACGCGGTCTACCGGTCGGGCCACCGTGAGGCGGAGCCCGACTCCCTCGACCGCACCCTCGGGCTGCTGCGTGACGAGGAGCGCCGCGACGGGACGGCCGGTCGTACCGGGGGCGACTTCGCCTGGATCGGGCTGCTGCGTCCCGACGACGAGGAGATGGCGCACGTCGCCGAGGACTTCGGGCTGCCGAAGCTCGCCGTCGAGGACGCGGTCTCCGCCCACCAGCGACCCAAGATCGAGCGCTACGACGACATGGAGTTCGTCGTGCTGCGCCCCGCCTGGTACGTCGACGAGGACGAGGACGTCCAGGTCGGCGAGATCCACCTCTTCCTGGGCTCGGACTTCGTGGTCGCCGTCCGGCACGCCGAACGACCCGATCTCGCCGCGGTCCGCACCCGGCTGGAGGCCGACCCGGACCTGCTGGCCATCGGGCCGCGCGCGGTGCTCTACGGGATCCTCGACCGCATCGTCGACGACTACGGCCCGGTGATCTCGGAGCTGCGCCGCGACATCGACCAGATCGAGACCGAGGTGTTCGGCGGCGACCCCGACGTCTCGCGCCGCATCTACCAGCTCTCCCGCGAGGTCATCGAGTTCCAGCGCGCGACGGATCCGCTGCGCGGGATGATGCGCCTGCTGCTCGACGAGACCGCCGAGGACGACGCCGCCCCCGCGGTGATCGACCTGCACCGCAACCTGCGCGACGTCGCCGACCACGTCGAGCAGGCGGTGGAGGCTGCGGACGGGTACCGCCAGCTCCTCGAACGGCTGCTGACGGTGAACGCCTCGCTGGTGGGTCAGCGGCAGAACGAGGAGATGCGGCGGCTCTCGGAGACCAGCCTGGCCCAGGGCGAGGAGGTCAAGCGGATCTCCTCGTGGGCGGCGATCCTGTTCACCCCGTCGCTGATCGGCGCGATCTACGGGATGAACTTCGACGACATGCCCGAGCTGCACTGGACGCTGGGCTACCCCTTCGCGCTGGCGCTGATGGTGGTGGCCTCGGTGGTGCTCTATCTCGTCTTCAAGCGCCGGGGATGGCTGTGAGCACCCCTGCGCAGGCCCGCGCGCGGTTCCGGGCGGGGCTGCGGACACCCACCGCCGGCTGGTGCCCGGGACACACCCAGGCCAACCTCGTCGTCGTCCCGCGGGACCTGGCCTACGACATGCTGCTGTTCGCCCAGCGCAACCCGAAACCGTGCCCGGTCCTCGACGTGTCCGACCCCGGGGCGACGAGCACCCCGCTCTTCCCCGGCGACCTGCGCACCGACCTGCCCGCCTACCGGGTGTACGTCGACGGCGAGGCCGCGGGCGACGTCGCGGAGGTCACCGAGCACTGGCGCGACGACCTGGTGGCGTTCCTGATCGGCTGCTCGTTCACTTTCGAGGACGCCCTGGTCGCGGCCGGGGTGCCGGTGCGCCACGTCGAGCAGGACCGCAACGTGCCGATGTACCGCACCGACCGGCCCTGCCGCCCGGCCGGGTCGCTCGCCGGTCCGCTGGTGGTCTCGATGCGCCCGGTCCCGGCCGAGCTCGTGCCCACCGCCGTCCGGGTCACCGCCCGGTACCCCGCGGTGCACGGCGCGCCGGTTCACGTCGGCGACCCGGCCGCCCTGGGTATCGCCGACCTCGAGCGGTCCGACTACGGCGATCCCGTCGAGGTGCGGGCGGGCGAGCTGCCGGTGTTCTGGGCCTGCGGCGTCACCCCGCAGGCGGCGGTCGCGGCGAGCCGCCCGCCCCTGGCGATCACCCACGCGCCGGGGCACATGGCGATCACCGACGGGCGCGACGCCGACCTGCACGTCTGAGGACGCTCAGCGCTCGAACGCCCCGAGGTGCGCGGCCGCCCAGTCCCGGAACGTCCGCGGTGGGCGTCCCAGCAGGGTCTCGACGACGGGGGTGGTCCCGGAGTCGTCGTACTCGCCGCCCCGGAAGAACCGGAAGAACGCGTCCGGCACCTGCCCGCGGGCCTCGTCGTCGGGCAGCGGCACCAGGCGCAGCGGGCGGCCGAGCAGCTCGGCGAGGACGGCGAGCCGCTCCGCGGGCAGCAGCGCCTCCGGTCCGGTGAGGCGGTGGCTGCGGCCGTCGTGGCCCGGTTCGGTGTGAACCCGCTGGGCCGCAGCGCGGTCCAGGCCATCCCGGAGTCGCGGACCGCGGCCTCGGTGACGACGTTGAACCGGGTCACGTCGTTGTCCAGGTCGCCGCCGACCACCGCGCCCGTCGAGAGGACGACGACCCGTCCGACCCCGGCCGCGCGCATGTCGGCGAGCAGCCCGGGCGGGTCCGGGTAGCCGGTCGGGAGGAACACCGCGTCCGCGCCCTCCCAGGCAGGGGCCGCCCCGGCGCGGTCGGCGAGGTCCCCGACGACGCCGGTGGCGCCGTCGGGTGCCGTGCCCCGCCGGGACATCGCCCGGACCGGGTGGCCCCGCGCGACGAGGGCCCGGGTCACCTCGGCGCCGACGTTCCCGGTGGCGCCGGCGACCACGGTGACCCCCATCGCGCTACGCGCCCGGCGCGCTCGGGACGGGCGTCTCGACCGGCAGCGCGTCGAGCCCGGCGCGGATGGCCTCGCCGAGCAGGCGGATCTCGTCGTCCTCCACGGTCAGCGGCGGCGACACCGCCACCCCCTTTCCGAGACCGCGCACCAGAACCCCGGCCTCGCGGGCGCCGCGCAGCAGCGCGTTGGGGGCGTCCGGCACCGACGAGAGGACCTCCGGGGTCAGCTCCACCGCGGCGAGCAGACCGAACCCGGACCGGACCTCGGCGACGTACGGGTGGTCGACCAGCGGCGCCAGCGCGGCCTGCAGCGCCGCCTCGAGCTGCTGTCCGCGCGGGATGAGGTTCTCGCGCTCGTAGATGTCGAGCGTGGCGAGCCCGGCCGCGCAGCAGGTCGGGTGCCCCGAGTACGTCGGGCCGTGACGCAGCTGCCGCTCGCCCGGCGTCGTCCACCACGGCTCCGCGACCTGCGAGGACACCAGCACCCCGCCGAGCGGCAGGTAGCCCGAGGTGACGCCCTTCGCGAACGTGACCAGGTCGGGCTGCACGCCGAACCGCTCGACGCCGAACCACGTGCCGAGCCGGCCGAACCCACAGATCACCGCGTCGATCACGAGCAGCACGCCGTGCTGGCGGCACAGCTCGGCGACGCCCTCGACGTAGCCCGGCGGCGGGATGTGCACCCCGCCCGCGCCGGTGATCGGCTCCATGACGAACGCCGCGATCCGCTCCGGCCCGACGTCGGCGAAGACCTTCTCGACGCCCTCGAGGTCCTGCGGCGCGACGGTGTTCTCGCCCGCCAGCACGCCCCAGCCCTCGCGGTTGGCCGGGATGCCGACGATCGAGGTCCCGTACCCGTGGGTGCCGTGGTAACCAGTCTCGCGGGACACCACGTGCACCCGCTGGTGCTCGCCGCGCGCCTGCCAGTACCCGCGGGCCAGCTTGACGGCGGTGTCGATCGCGTCCGCGCCGCCGGAGCCGAAGAAGACCTTGGTGTCCGGGCCGGTCGGGGCCAGCGCGGAGAGCCGGTCGGCGAGCTCGAGGGCCGGTCGGTTCGCGATGTCGGCGAAGCACGAATAGGCCTCGAGCTTCGCCATCTGCGTCGTCGCGGCCTCGACGATCTCGGTGCGGCCGTGACCGACGTTGGCGTACCAGAGGCTCGCGCAGCCGTCGAGATAGCGGCGGCCTGCCTCGTCGTAGACCCAGACGCCGTCGGCGTGGTCGACGACGAACTCGTGGTCGCGGACGGCGGCCATGTCGGAGAAGGGGTGCCAGAGCGTTCCCATGACGCCGATTGTGGTCGCTCGCGAGGCGTTGGTCACCCCGCCTAGCGTGCTCGGCCGTGGATGTCCGCCCGTGCAGCGTCGAGGAGGCGGTGACGCTCGCCTTCGAGCCGGAGGCGTTCCCGGCGCGCTTCGGCCTGCGTCTCGTCCCGGGATGGGCGGTCCCGGGCGCCCTCGAGCCGACCGTCGACGCGCTCGAGGGCGGGGCCGACCCGGCCTGGCTGACCCACCTGCTGGTCTGCGACGGCGCGGTCGTCGGGATGGGCGGGTTCACCGGCCCGCCGCTCGACGGCGAGGTCGAGATCGGCTACCAGATAGCGCCGGCCCGTCGGGGGCGCGGGATCGCGACGACGGCGGTGGCGATCTGGGTGGCGCGGGCGCGCGCCGCGCGGCTGGCCCGGGTGGTGGCGCGCACCGATCCGGGCCCGAGCGCCTCGGCGACGGTGCTCGGGCGGAGCGGGTTCGCGCGGGATCCGGAGCGCGACGACGGGTGCTGGTGGTGGGTATGTGCGCTTCGCGCCCGTGAGCACTAATTGATGTTCTGGCGTCAATTAGTGCTCACGAGCGCGAAGCGCACCTCACGAGGCGGTCCGCGAACGCGCGCACGTGCTCGCGCAGCACCTCCGGCTCCTCGATCACGAACGGCCGGTCGACCCCGGCGAGCAGCGACGGCACCCAGTCCAGGCGCTCCACCCGCAGCCGCACCCGCACCACCGGCCCGCGCCCGTCGTCGGGAAGCTCCTCGACGGTGGCCAGCGCCGCCGGGATCCGGGCCCGGACCTGCTCGGGCGTCGCGTGGACGCGCACCGACACGGTGTGCCGGCGGGGGACCTCGGCGAGCCCGGACAGCACCCGGGCCGCCGGGTCGAAGCCGTCGGGCACCTCGAAGGACCCGGGCCGCACCGTCGCGGCGGCGATCCGGTCCAGCCGGAAGGTGCGGACCTCGCCGCTGGCCGAGTCGGCCCCGGTCACGTACCAGCGGCCGTCGTGGACCACGAGCCCGTACGGGTCCACCGTGCGCTCGCTGACGGTGCCGTCCCGGCGGGTGTGGCGGACCGCGACCGGTCGGCGCTCCCGCGCAGCTCCGGCGAGCGCCAGCAGCACCTCGGTCTCCGGTGAGTCCCCGGCGCGGGCGGGCGCGGTGAAGTCGGCCGTGTCCACGAGCGCGTCGAGCCGGTCACCGAGCGCCGCGGGCAGCACCCGGCGGACCTTCGCCGCCGCGCTCGCGACGGCCGCCGCCGAGGCCCCGACCAGCCCGGTCCGCCGGCCGGCCAGCAGCCCGAGCAGCACCGCCAGCGCCTCCTCGTCGGTGAGCATCAGCGGCGGCATCCGGTAGCCGGGCGCGAGCCGGTAGCCGCCGTAGCGGCCCCGGACCGAACGGACCGGCACATCCAGGTCGACGAGGTGCCCGACGTAGCGGCGCACGGTGCGCTCGTCGACGCCGAGCCGGTCGGCCAGATCGGCGACGGTGCGGGTCCCGCCGGTCTGCAGGATCTCGAGCAGCGCCAGCACGCGGGCGGTCGGCCGGGTCACCCGGTCAGTCTGTCCTCCATACCGGGCCGATGGTGCCCGGTATCAATCCTCCGTTCCCGGTCACGAGCCTTCCGGGTACCGCCGGACGGGGCGAGATGCGATCTCCGTCGCCACGCCCCGACGTTTCCGCACGGCCGAGGATGGAGGACAGTGGAGGTCGTGGCCATGACGATGCAGGGCGTGGTGCGTGACGTGCGCCGGGTCGCGTCCGGCCGGGCCGCCCGCATCGTGGCCGGGAGCCTCGTGGTCGCGGCCCTCGTCGTCGGGTGCGTCCTGATCCTCCCGACGATCCGCGCCGCCGGTGCCGCCCTGGTCGACGCGGACGCGCTCTGGGTCACCGTCGCGATCGCCTGCGAGGCCGGGTCGATCCTTGCCTTCGCGCTGCTGCACCACCGACTGCTGCGGGCGGCCGCCGTGCGGGTCCGCTTCCGCGCGGTCGTGCTCGTCACGCTGGCGGCGAACGCGCTGCACCTCACCGTGCCCGGCGGGGCCGCCCTCTCGACGGCCTACACCTTCCGGAAGCGCCGCAGCTGGGGCGCCAGCGCTCCGGTCACCACCTGGACGATGGTCACCGGCGGGGTGGCGGCGAGCCTGGCCCTCGCCGGGATCGCGGCCGGCTCCGCGCTCGTCGTGAACGGCCGGGCCACCACGCTCGGCCCGCAGATGCTGCAGCTCGCGGGCGTCGTGGCGCTCGGCGCGCTGATCGTCGTGATCAGCCGCAGGCCGGGGCTGATCACCGCGGCGGCGACGACGGGGCTGCGCCTGCTCAACCGGGTGCGCCGCCGCCCCCGGGACACCGGCGTCGAGGCGCTGGTGACCCAGATCGAGGGGCTCGCGCTCATCGAGCTGACCGGTCGGGGCCGCGTCGTCGTGGGGCTGTCCGCCCTGCTCAACTGGCTGCTCGACATCGCCTGCCTCGCGGCCTGCTGCGCGGCGGTCGGGGCCAACGGGATGACGCTCTCGCTGGTCCTCGTCGCCTACGCCGCCGCGACGGCCGCCTCCAGCGCGGCCTTCCTGCCGGGCGGGCTCGGCCTCGTCGACGGCGCGCTGCTCGCGGCGCTCGTCGCGGGCGGGGTGCCCTCGAAGCCCGCGCTCGCCGCCGTCCTGCTCTACCGGCTCGTCAGCTTCGTCGGGGTGGCCGCCGTCGGGTGGATCGCCTGGTTGTGGGTGCACACCCGCGGCGGCGTCGACGAGGCGCCCCTCGACGACCGGGACGACCCGGCGGACGAGGAGATCCACACCATGCCCTTCCCGTCGGTCCGTGCCCGGCCCGACGACGCCTGGAGCGACCGGCCCGGGATCGCCCGCACCGGCGATCCGGTGCGGCCCCGCACGGGCTGACCGACGCCCGTCAAGGACCCTCGCCGGGCGACTGTGGTCACCTGGTCGAGTGGTCTATTCGGCCCAGAAGGCTTGTGAGCCGTTCGGAGTATCAGGGAATCCATACGGACGCGCCGTTGAGGGAAGTGGACAGCGTGGGAACGGCGGGTTCCCACGGCGGACACGACCGACGGGGGCGTGTGTGAACAGCGGGCTGGCGGATCCGGAGTTCGTGCGTCTCGGCGAGGCGCTGCAGGCGCTCGACGGGCGACAGGCGCGGGTGCGGCGCGCAGCGGCGACCATGGCGTGCGCGGTCCCCGCGCTGCGCGATCGGCTGCCGGTGCTCGCGGAGCTCCCGACGCTCGCGGTGAGCCTCTCTCCCACCGCGCTCGGCGAGCGCATGGAGGCGAAGTACGGCGGGCACCGGCGCGGGGTCCCGCGCCGGCTGGCGGTGTCGGTGCTGGCGCTGCCCGAGTGCGGCTCGGACTATCTGCGCGGGCGGTCCCGGCAGGCGGTGCGGACCAACGGCAACCGCGCGATCGAGGCGGGCGTGACCTGCCGTCGCATGGGCCGGGTCGAGGCCGACGTGCGGATCACCGCGGTGCTCCGGGCGCGCGGCGAGGACGAGCTGGTCGGTTCCGTGCGCGAGGACCTGCACGACGGGCTCGTGCAGGCCTGGCTGGCCCGCGACGCCGAGGACGCCACCGAGGTCGTCGCCCTCACCTCGGTCGACGGGCCGTTCGCGCGGCTCGACCTCATGCTCGCGGCGCCGGGCCGGGAGGCGGGCCCCGCGCGCTACCTGCTCTCCTCGCACCTGGTCGCCGAGCTGGCCGGCCGCGGCGTGCGCCACCTCGCCGTCGACACCGCCCTCTTCCTCCAGTCCGGCCTGCGCCACTTCCAGCGCCTGCTCGGCTTCGTCCCGATGACCCTCGAGCTCACCCGGGGCCCGCAGCCCGACGACGACTGCCCGGCGCCGCGCATCTCCCCGGCCTCCGGTCCGGTCCCGACGGTGTCCGCGCAGGCACCGGCGGCCCGTCGGCCCGAGCAGTACCCGGCGCCCGTCGGCTGGCCCGCCGCGCCGACGGGACGGCGAGCGCTGCCGCCACCCCTCCCCGCACCGGGGTGGCGGCAGCCTCGTCCCCTCATGATCAACGGGCCTGTGCGGGTGTGGCAGTGCTGCTGCGACCCCCGTACGGGCCCGTTGATCATGTGAGGTCCCCGGGATCGGTCCACCTGGCCGCCCGGACAGTGCCCGCCCGGACGATGCGGCCCGGGTGGAGGTGAGCGGAGAGCCCGACCGGCGGGCACACTCTCCGACGTCGAGGAACCGTCGTCGAGGAGTTGGACAGCCGTGCGGATCGCCGTCGTCGCGACCTGCCTCGGGGACGCCCTGTTCCCCCGGGCCCCGATCGCGACCGTGGAGCTGCTGGAGCGGCTGGGCCACGAGGTCGTCTTCCCGGCGGACCAGACCTGCTGCGGCCAGATGCACGTCAACACCGGCTATCTGGACGCGGCGCTGCCGATCGTGCGCCACCACGTCGAGGTCTTCGGCCGGGCGCTCGACCGCGGTGCCGACGCCGTGGTGGCCCCGTCGGGCTCGTGCGTCGGGTGCGTCCGTCACCAGCACGCGATGGTCGCCCGCCGTGCCGGCGACGAGGGCCTGGCCCGGGCGGCGGAGCACGGCGCGGAGCGGACCTACGAGCTGTCCGAGCTCCTGGTGGACGTGCTGGGCGTGACCGACGTCGGCGCCTACTACCCGCACCGCGTCACCTACCACCCGACCTGCCACTCGCTGCGGATGCTGCGGGTCGGCGACACGCCGCTGCAGCTGCTGCGCGCGGTGCGGGGTCTGGAGCTGGTGGAGCTGCCCGACGCCGACGTGTGCTGCGGGTTCGGCGGCACGTTCGCGGTCAAGAACGCGGAGACCTCGACCGCGATGCTCGCCGACAAGATGGCCTCGGTGCTGAGCTCGAAGGCCGAGGTGTGCACGGCCGGGGACTCGTCGTGCCTGATGCACATCGGCGGTGGCCTCTCCCGGCTGCGCTCCGGGGTCCGGACCGTGCACCTCGCCGAGATCCTCGCGAGCACGGACCGCGGGAACGCCTCGGCGGACCTGGTCTTCGACACCGCGGAGGTGGGCCCGTGAGCGTGCACCCCGGACGCGCAGCGCAGCGGAGCCGGACCGTCGAGCTGGGCATGCCGACCGTCGCGTCGGACCCGCACCGCCACCTGCGCGGGACGGAGTCGTTCCCGGCCGCCGCGCACAAGGCGCTCGCCGACACCCAGCTGCGTCGCAACCTCGGGCACGCCACCCGCACGATCCGCGCGAAGCGGGCCGGCGTCGTCTCCGAGGTCGACGACTGGGAGGAGCTGCGCCGCGCCGGCGAGGCGATCAAGGCCGACACCATGGCGCGGCTGCCCGAGCTGCTGGTGGAGCTGGAGTCGCAGGTGACGGCCCGCGGCGGGGTGGTGCACTGGGCCCGCGACGCCGAGGAGGCCAACCGCATCGTCGTCGACCTCGTGCGGGGCACCGGGGCCGACGAGGTCGTCAAGGTCAAGTCGATGGCCACCCAGGAGACCGGGCTGAACGAGGCGCTCGAGGGCGCCGGGATCGCGGCGCTGGAGACCGACCTGGCCGAGCTGATCGTGCAGCTCTCGCACGACCGGCCGTCGCACTTCCTCGTCCCGGCCATCCACCGCAACCGCGCCGAGATCCGCGAGATCTTCCTCCGCGAGATGCCGGACGTGGACCCGTCGCTGACCGACGAGCCGCGGCGTCTGGCGATGGCGGCCCGGGCGCACCTGCGGCGGAAGTTCCTCGCGGCGAAGGTCGGGATCTCCGGGGTCAACTTCGCGGTCGCCGACACCGGCACGATCTCCGTCGTCGAGTCCGAGGGCAACGGCCGGATGTGCCTCACGCTGCCCGAGACGCTGATCACCGTGATGGGCGTGGAGAAGCTCGTCCCGACGTGGGCCGACCTCGAGGTCTTCCTGCAGCTGCTGCCCCGCTCCTCGACCGGCGAGCGGATGAACCCGTACACCTCGACCTGGACCGGGGTGACCCCCGGCGACGGCCCGCAGGCCTTCCACCTGGTGCTGCTGGACAACGGCCGGTCGAACGTGCTCGCTGATCGCGACGGGCGGCAGGCGCTGCACTGCATCCGGTGCTCGGCGTGCCTCAACGTCTGCCCGGTCTACGAGCGCACCGGCGGGCACGCCTACGGCTCGATCTACCCGGGGCCCATCGGGGCGGTGCTGTCCCCGCAGCTGACCGGGATCGACGGTCCCGACGACGTCAACGCCTCGCTGCCGTACGCGTCGTCGCTGTGCGGGGCGTGCTTCGACGCGTGCCCGGTGCGCATCGACATCCCGAACCTGCTCGTGCAGCAGCGCGCGGCCGCCGTCGACGCCCACACCCGGCCCACCGGGCAGGACGTGGCGATGCAGGCGGCGGCGATCGCGATGACGACGCCCGGCCGGTTCAAGCTGGCGGAGCGCGCGCTCGGGGTGGGTCGGGTGCTGGCCGGTCGCAAGGGCCGGATCACGTCGCTGCCGTGGCCGGCGTCGGGCTGGACGAACGCCCGCGACCTTCCCGCGCCGCCCGCGGAGACGTTCCGGCAGTGGTGGGCGCGCACGCACGGGGGTGACTGATGGACGTGGCCCGCGAGGAGGTGCTCGCCCGGCTGCGCTCGGCCCGCGACGCCGGAGCGCCGCCCACCCCCGTCGTCGTCCCCCGGAAGTACCGGCCGGCCGGCCGGTACGCGCCCGGCAGCGCGCAGGCCGTCGCCCGGCTCGACGAGACCCTCACCGACTACCGGGCGACCGTCACGCGGGTGGGCTCCGAGGCGGACGTCGCCGCGGCGGTGGCGGCGTTCCTCGGGTCCGCCTCGGGCATCGTCGTGCCGCCGGGGCTGCCGGCCGAGTGGCTGGCGGGCTTCGTCGGCGAGGTCCACCGGGACACCCCGCCGCTGACCGTCGACGCGCTCGACCACCTCGACGCGGTCGTCACCGGCGCCGCGGTCGCGATCGCCGACACCGGGACGTTCGTGCTGGACTCCGGCTCGCCCGACCAGGGACGACGGGTGATCACGCTGGTGCCCGACCACCACGTCTGCGTCATCCGGGCCGCCGACGTCGTCTGCTCGGTCCCCGAGGCGATCGCCCGGCTCGACCCGACGCGGCCGCTGACGTTCGTCTCCGGGCCCTCGGCCACGAGCGACATCGAGCTCGACCGCGTCGAGGGTGTGCACGGGCCGCGGCGGTTGGACGTCGTCCTGGTAGGTGCGCTGACGCGCTCGTGAGCAGTAAGTGACGCCAGGACGTCAATGAGTGCTCACGAGGCCGGAGGCCACCTCGATGGCCCGCCCCAGCGTCGTGAGCCGCTCGTCGAGGGTGTCCCCCGCGGGGTAGAGCCGGACGGTGTCGACCCCGGCGTCGCGCCACACCCGCAGCCGCTCGCGCACCATCTCCTCGGTGCCGAGCAGCGTCGTGGCCAGCACCATCTCGTCCGGGACGAGCGCCGCGGCCCCCTCGTGGTCCCCGGCCTGCCACCGCTCGCGCGCCGCGTCCGCGATCTCCGAGAACCCCTGGCGGGCGTAGGCGTCGTGGTAGAAGTTGGTGGTTGCGGTGCCCATCCCGCCCAGGGAGAACGCGAGCCCCCGTCGTCGGGCCGCGACCATCGACGTCAGCTCCGCCTCGTCCTCGGCGAACGCGACCTCGGCGCCCTGGCAGACGGTCAGATCGGCCCGGGTCCGCCCGGCGCGTGCGATCCCCGCGTCGAGGTGGTCGAAGTAGGCGGCCGCCCCCTCGGGCACGAAGCTGGTGCCGAGCCAGCCGTCGGCCAGCTCGCCGGTGAGCTCGAGCATCCGGGGCGACAGCGACGCCACGTAGATCGGCAGGTCGGGGTTCGCCGGCATCGACAGGCGCATCGGGCGTCCCTCGCCGCCGGGCAGCGGGATGGCCACCGTGCGTCCCTCGTACGCGATCTTCCCGCCCGCGAAGGCCTGGCGGACGACCTCGATCGTCTCCCGCATCCGGGTCAGCGGCCGCGCGAACGGCACCCCGTGCAGGCCCTCGATGACGCCGGGCCCGGACGAGCCCAGCCCGAGGGCGAACCGGCCGCCGGACAGTGCGTCGAGGGTCAGGGCGGCCTGCGCCACGGCGACGGGGGAGCGGGTCCCGACCTGCACGACGCCCGCCCCGAGTCGGATCCGCTCGGTGCGCGCGGCCAGGAAGCCGAGCACCGAGGGCGCGTCGGAGCCCCACGCCTCGGCGACCCAGCACTCGTCGAGCCCGAGCCGCTCGGCCTCGACGACGAAGTCGACGCTCGTCCGATCCGACCCCTCGATGGTCGTCGCGGTCCTCACGGGGCCTCGGCGGCACTGCGGATCGCGGCGAGCGTCGCCGTCATCGACGCCTCGAACTCGCGCAGCCGGACGAAGACGATCTTCTGCTCCTTGTCCGGCATGCGGTCGATGGCGTAGCTGAGCCCCGAGCGGCCGGGGCCGAGCCGGACGCGCTGCCGGACCCGCGTCCCGCCGTCGTCACCCTCGAGCCGGAACGACCAGCGGGCGGCCGGGCCGCCCTCGCCGTCGACCTCCCACGCGAAGTCGGTCGGCGGCTCGCAGGTCACCACGGTCGACGTCGCCGACCACTCGCCCAGCGAGGGATGGCTGTTGTGCCCGACGAAGCGGGCGCCGGCGCACGGGCCGGTCGCCCCTTCCGCCCACTCGACCGCCTGCAGTTCCCCGCTGCTGGCCGGCATCGCCTCGAGGTCGCTGACCAGCGGCCACACCCGCTCGGGTGGGGCGGCCACCCACGTCTCGACCTCGACCTCGGGCTGGTCGGCGTAGCGGGCGCCGGTCCACTCCATAGTGGGCTCCTCGGGCTCCGGGGGCGTCCCGGCCACCCTAGGGATCCTGGGTTGTGGACCGCCACCCAGCCGCCGTCGTCAGTCCGGTACCAGTTCGATCCAGCCCCGGACGACGTCGGGTGTCACCTGCCCCACGAGGTCCGGGTGGTCCTGGCGCACGTGCGCCAGGACCTCGTCGACCACCTGCTGCTCGGCGTCACTGCGCGCCGCGTATCCGCACTCGCACCTGACCTGGTTCATCCCGGTCCCCTTCCGGTCGTCCCAATGGTCACGAAGTCTGGCGACACCCCGTTGCCGGAACCTTGTCGTCGACCTGTCGGGCGGCTCGCCCCGCTGGTTAGTGTCGGTCCACGGTCGGGATGCGGGCGAGAGCCACGGGGGCGCTCATGCCGGAGCCGCAGCAGTGTCCGCCCGTGCGGATCCAGCTGCACGGGCGCTTCGCGGTGGCCGTCGGCGGGCGCACCGTTTCCCAGCACCTGCCCGGCCGTCGCGCCCGCCTGCTGGTCGCGGTGCTGGCCGCGGCCGATCGGTGCCCGGTCGACCGGGGCGCGCTGCTCGACCTGCTCTGGTGCCCCTCGAGCCCGGGCGAGGGCGCGGCGGCGACGTTCGCCGCGCTGCTCTCCAAGGTCCGTACCGTGATCGCGCCCGCCGAGATCCGGGGCAGGCGCAGCCTCGACCTCGTCCTGCCGCACGGTTCGATCGTCGACGCCGCAGTGGCCCGCGCCGCCCTGCACGCGGCCGAGTCCGCGGCGGCCCGCCGGGACTGGCCGGTGGCGTGGACGGAGGCGTTGAGCGCACTGTTCGTGACGCAGCGCGGCTTCCTCGCGGACTTCGACGACCCGTGGAGCGAGGACCGTCGTCGGGAGGCGCTGCACCGTCACCGGCGGGTGCTGGCCTGCTACGGCGAGGCCTGCCTGCACCTCGGGCCCGGGGAGCGCTCCGGCGCGGAGCGCAGTGCCCGGGCGCTGATCGAGCTCGATCCGCTGGCCGAGAGCGGACATCGCCTGCTGATGCGGGCCCTCGTCGCGCAGGGAGACCGCTCGGCGGCCCTGCAGGCCTACGAACGGATGCGGCGGCTGCTGCGTGAGGAGCTGGGTGCCGGCCCGGGCGCGGCGTCAAGGGAGCTGCACACCGAGATCCTGGGCTGACCCCCGGGGCTCAGCCGCCGAAGTACCGCCGCGGGTTGTCGATCATCATCGTCGCGATCTGCTCGTCGGTGACGCCGGCATGGCGCAGCGCCGGGATCACGTCGCGGCTGATGTGCTCGTAATGCCAGTTCGGCGCGGCCCGGCGCAGCGCCTCCTGGGCGGCGTCGCCGAGGTAGAAGTCGATGTAGCAGGACGCGTCGTGGGCCAGCACGATCCGGTCCGCGTACCCCTGGGCGCACAGCGCGGCGACGGTCGCGACCCGCCGGTCGGTCGGGTTGAAGCGGTCCAGCCCGAAGCGGTCGCAGCCCAGGGTCGCGCCGCGGTCGGCGAGGGAGCGCAGGTAGTCCAGGTCGTTGGAGTCGCCGGCGTGCCCGACGACGACCTTGGTCAGATCGACCCCCTCGGCCTCGTAGAGATCCAGGGCGAGCGTGCCGGTCCGGTGCTCGGAGTTGGTGTGGACGGTGATCGGCACGCCGGTCTCGCGGTGCGTCGCCGCGATGGCCCGGTGGACGCGCTCCTGGTCTCCGGTGAACCCCTTCTCCTCGACGACGCCCTTGAGGAACGCCGCCTTGATCCCGGTCCCGGCGATGCCCTCCCGGACGTCGCGCACGAACATCTCGATCATGGGCTCGTCGCCGCCGAACCGGGCGCCCGGACCCTGGTTCTGCAGGAACCGCGGGAGCTCGTCGAACGTGTAGAGCCCGGTGGCCACGACGATGTTGATGTCGACCTGCGCGTTCACCCGCGCGACGCGCGGGATGTCGCGCCCGAGGCCCACCACCGTCGGGTCGACGATGGTCTCGACGCCGAGCGCCCGCAGCCGGGTGAGCTTCTCGACGGCGTCCGCGACCCGCAACTCCTCGTCCCAGTACCGGTGCCCGTAGTTGGTCAGGACGTCGGGGGTGAGGACGAAGACGTGCTCGTGCATCAGCGTCGTCCCGAGCGCCGCCGTGTCGACCGCGCCGCGCACCGTCTCGACCATCCTGGCCCTCCTCGGGGGTGATCACCGCACCCTAGGAGCGGTCCGGGCGGGCCGCCGGGTCAGCGGTGGCGGTCGGCCAGCGTGAGCAGGCGGCGCAGCCGGCCCGCCAGGGCGTCCTTGGACAACGGCGGGTCGGCGCGGGCGGCGAGGTCGGCCAGTCCGAGGTCGGGATGGGCCAGGCGCAGCCGTCCGGCCTCGGCGAGGGAGTCCGGCACCGCGACACCGGCCCGCTCCAGGGCCGTGAAGGCCTCCGCGACGGCGGCCCCGGCCCGGGACGCGGCGACCGTGGCGCGGGCGTCGTTGGCGGTCCCCGTCGTCGGTTCCCCCGCCGGCTCGTCCACCCTCGCCGCGGCTGCGGCGGCCCGCCCCCCGCAGGTCGTGAGCAGCAGCGTGACCTCGTCGGGGTCGGTCACGAGCACACGGGCGCCGGCCCCGTCGCGCCGGGTCCCGGCGCGCACCCCGAGGCGCAGTCCGAGCTCGGCGAGGGTCACGGCGGGGCCGGGAGCGGGGCAGTCGACGACGATGCCCGCGCCCTCGGGGGCGAGGTTGCCGCGCGCCAGCAGGGCCCCGCGCCACGTGGCGACCGCACCCGGCAGCGACCCGCCGGTGAGCCAGGCCGGCGGGGCGGCGAGCGCGCGGCCGCGGCCGTCGACGAGCCCGAGCCGGGCGGCCAGCGGGTCGTGCCCCGCCGCGGGGTCGTCCGCGTCGGGCATCTCCACCCGCCAGGCGTCGCGGTCGGCGTCGCCCTGGACCACCCCGTCGGTCGCCCCGATGCGCGTCAGCAGCGACACCAGGCGTGACGCGGCCTCGGGGGTGTCGAGCTCCGCGGTCAGGGTGCCCGCCGGGCCGGCGACGCGCGCCCAGCGCACGATCGCCGCGGCCTCGGCCCCGGCGTCGCGGTCGCGGGCGGGCGGGGCGACCCGGGCGAGCGCGGCGACGACCGCGCGGGACGCCGCGGAGCGCGGGGAGCCCACGGGCAGGGTCACGTGGTGCTGTCCGACCCGCCCCATCGCACCTCCCGCAGCCGCGTGCCCGGACCCCTGTCCGGAACATCGCGGCAGCCTCACACATGGCAACGAACGACGGCCGACGGGGCTGCGTCCCACGCGAGGCCGTCAGGAATCGCCCGAAGGAGTCGACGCGCGATCCAGTGGGGCACGTGGGGGTGAGGACCTGCTCCGGAGTGCCACTGCGCTGCGCCGACCGAACGTGTCGTGTCGCTCGCGGCCGTCGCCCGGATCGGGCGCACCGGTCACCGGTAGGCGCCGGATCACCCGGACGGGCGATCACCCCTGCGTGCCGGTGGGGGATCGAGATCCACCACACCGCGCTCCCACGCCGCTATAACGCCCCGGAGGCGCTGCGAAGGGAGCCGGGCCGATGACCGTCACGCCGATCTTCGACGACCTCACCGCCCACGGCGCTGCCGTGGAGGATCCGGCGGCTCGCCGCACCATGGGCGGGGGCATCGTCGTCGCCCCGGCACGGCGCCCCTCCCCGGTGCCGCGGCCCGGTCCCGAGGACGCGACCGCGTTCGGACAGGGATGTCTCGACGACGACCGCCCCGCCGCCGCGACGATCGGTTCCCGGCCCGCGGACGATGTGCTGGTCGGGCTCGTCGAGGCCGCCCGCCGGGAGGTGGCGGTGCTCGGTCACGGCCGGGTCGGCACCGAGCACCTGTTGCTCGCCGTGGTGCGCGGGGGCGGCGAGGTCGGGCGGGCCTTCGGGCTCCGCCGGGCCGGCGCGGCGGTGATCGCCGCGGCGTGCGCCGACGGGCCCACCCCCGGCGAGCTGCTGGCGCCCGACGGCGCCGCGGGCCTCTCCACATCCGCCACGGCCGCGCTCGACCGGGCGCGGCGCCGCGCTGCGGCACACGGCCGCCCGTGCCGGCCGACCGACCTGGCGCTCGGTCTGCTCGAGGCCGGGCGCTCGGCGACCCTGCTCGCCGTGCTCGGCATCGACCGTGACGATCTCGCCGACGTCCTCGGCCGTGAGGACCTCGCCCTGCCGGTCACGGCCCCGGCGCGCGCGGACGTCCGCCCGGACGTGCCCGCGCCGACGCCGGTCGGCACCGTCGCACCGGTCGCGCTCATGCTCCCGGGCGCACCGGTCGTCCCCGACGCGACGGCGCCGCTGCGGATCGGCCCGCCCCCGGGCTCGCCCGCCCTTCGTGGCGCGCGGGGGCGGGTCGATCGGCCGCGGCTCGACCGGCCGGCCTGACGCTCAGCCTGCCGACCAGCTCGTGATCACGTCGGTCGGGCCTCGAGTGCTGATGTCGATCTCCGGAACAACACGGGGCGACCTCTCGCCGCGATCACCGCCGGGCCGGCCCGACGCTCAGCCGCGGTAGGCCAGCAGGCGCACCCCGAGCGTGGACTCGACGCGCTGGATCTCGGCCAGCTGCTCGCTGGAGAGCGCCGCGAAGGGGCTCTCGGCCTCGTAGGCGACGACGGGGGTGCCCAGCTGGTCCTCGAGGCGGCGCACGTCGCCGAGCGCGGTGTCGTCGAGGGTGGCGGGACGGAGCTCGGGTGCGGTCATGGTGGTTCCTCCGGTGATGCGCGACACGGCAGCCGACATGTCAGTCGATACCCCTGCCGTCCCGTCGTGACGCCGGTCGCACGCGGGTCCCCCCGAGCGTGCGACCCGCTGCGCCGAGCGGCGGGTCGTGTCAGGCCTCCTCGCGCCGGCGACCGGCCCGGGGCAGTGCACGCACCAGGGGCAGCACCCGCGCCGGGACCCGCTCGGTCAGCGAGATCTCCGACTGGGTTCGCTCCACCCCCGGGGACGCCAGCAGCTGCTGGATCACCCGCTCGAGATGGGCGTTCGACTGCGCGACCACCCGGCACCACAGATCGCCGTCCCCGGTGATGCTGTGCGCCTCGACGACCTCGGGTACGGACGCGAGGTGCTCGGCCACCGCGTCGAGACGCCCCTGCGCGATGTGCAGCGTGACGAACGCCAGCACCTCGTAGCCGAGCGCGGACGGTGACACCCGCGGGGCGAAACCGGTGATGACACCGGCCTCCTGCAGCCGCACGAACCGCGCCTGCACCGTGCCCCGCGCGACGCCGAGCGTGCGGGCGTGCTCGCGCAGGCCGACACGCGGGCGTTCGAGCAGGGCGAGCAGCAGCGCGCGGTCCAGGTCGTCGAGCGTCACCCGTGACTCCTTCGTGAGCGGCCGCGCCCGGGCTGGTCCGTTGGACCAGCGTGCTCGGCAGATCGAGCCTTCAACTGTACCAACGGCTCAACATCGCGATCTGATGATGGACCACTGGTGAGTAGCTCGCTAGCTTTCGGATCCATCCGAGCAGTCCCGTCCGCCTGGACGTCGCTCGGCGGGGCGGTCCGGTGACCCCGGACCGCGTCGCCACGGTCCCGATCGGAGGTCGCCACCATGACCCTCGAGCTTCCGCGCACCCGCCCCTCGGCCGTCCCCTCCGGCACGGCCCGCACGCCGATGACGCTGCGCGACCGCTACACCGCCACGGACGGCCCCGTCGCGCTCACCGGGGTGCAGGCGCTCGTCCGCCTCCCGCTCGACCAGCGCCGCGCCGACGCGGCCGCGGGCCTGCGCACGGGCGGCTACGTGTCCGGGTACGAGGGCTCACCGCTGGCGGGCTACGACCTGGAGCTCCTCCGGAACCGGGACCTGCTGGACGCGCACGGCGTCGTCGTCGCCCCCGGGCTGAACGAGGAGATCGCCCTCACCGCGGTGCAGGGCACCCAGCTCGCCCCGGCCACCGGCGCCCTGCGCGACGACGCCGCCGACGGCATCACCGGCTACTGGTACGGCAAGGCCCCGGGCCTCGACCGCGCCACCGACGCCCTGCGCCACGCCAACCTCGCGGGCACCTCCGCCCACGGGGGCGCGCTCGCGATCGTGGGCGACGACCCGGCCGCGAAGTCCTCCTCGGTGCCCTGTGCCTCCGAGGCGGCGCTCGCCGACATGGCCGTGCCGGTGCTCTACCCGGCCGACGTCCAGGACGTCCTCGACCTCGGCCGCCACGCCGTGGAGCTCTCCCGGATCTCCGGGTGCTGGGTCGGGTTCAAGATGGTGACCGCCGTAGCCGACGGATCCGGCACCGCGTGGGTGGCGCCGGACCGGATCGTGCCGATCACCCCCGACCTCGAGATCGACGGCAAACCGTTCCACCACGAGCCGCACGCCAAGCTGCTCGGCCCGCGCCTGGGCCCGCTGGAGCGCGACCTGCACCGCGCCCGCCTCGTCCTCGCCCGCCGCTACGCCGCGGCCAACGGGCTGAACACCGTCATCGGGCGTGGTCCGGCGCGGATCGGGATCGTCGCCGGCGGGAAGAGCTGGCTCGACCTGCGCCAGGCACTGTCCGCCCTCGGTCTCGACGACGACGAGCTCGCCGCCCGCGGCGTCCGGCTGCTGCGCGTCGGGATGCCCTGGCCGCTGGAGCCCGGCGTCGTCGACCACTTCGCCGACGGCCTCGACGAGATCGTCGTCGTCGAGGAGAAGCGCGCGTTCCTCGAGACCCAGATCAAGGAGCGGCTCTACGGCCGGCCCGGTGTGCCCGCCGTGCACGGCAAGACCGACCCGTCCGGCGCGCCGCTGTTCGCCGTGCACGGGGATCTCGACCCCGACGCCGTCGCCCTGGGCGTCTCCCGCCGGCTGCTGGACCGGTCCGGCCCGTCGATGCCGTCGGTCGTCGCCTGGGACGAGCGCCGTCGCAACCGCCGCACGCGCATCGACCTGCCGATCGCGGGCGCGAACCGCCAGCCGTTCTACTGCTCGGGCTGCCCGCACAACACCTCGACGACGTCGGCACCCGAGGGCTCCCTGGTCGGCGCGGGCATCGGCTGCCACACCATGGTCATGCTCATGCCCGAGGGCCAGGTCGGCGACGTCACCGGGCTGACCCAGATGGGCGGCGAGGGCGCGCACTGGCTGGGCACCCAGCCGTTCGCCGACCCCGCGAAGGCCTCTCACTGGGTGCAGAACATGGGCGACGGCACCTTCCACCACTCCGGCAGCCTCGCCGTCCGCGCGGCCGTCGCGGCGGGCGCGCACATGACCTTCCGCCTGCTCCACAACGGCGCCGCGGCGATGACCGGCGGGCAGGACGCGGTCGGGGCGCTCCCGATGCCCGCGCTGGTCCGGGTCCTGCTCGACGAGGGCGTCGCCCGAGTGATCATCACGACGGAGGACACCGGCCGCTACCGACGTGTGCGCCTGGCCAAGGGCGTCGTCGTGTGGGACCGCTCGCGCATCGAGGAGGCGCAGCAGACCCTCGCCGACACCCCCGGCGTCACGGTCCTGATCCACGACCAGGAGTGCGCCGCCCAGAAGCGCCGCAAGCGCAAGCGCGGCACCCTGGCCGACCCGACCACCCGCGTCGTCATCAACGAGCGGGTCTGCGAGGGCTGCGGCGACTGCGGGCAGACGTCGAACTGTCTCTCGGTCACCCCGGTCGACTCCGAGTTCGGCCGCAAGACCCGCATCCACCAGGCGTCCTGCAACAAGGACTACTCCTGCCTCGAGGGCGACTGCCCGGCGTTCACCGTCGTCGAGCCGGGAACCGCGCCGAAGGGTGCAGACGTCGAGCCGCTGGACGCCGCGGTGCTGCCGCGGCCGGGCAGGACGGTTCCCGACGACGCCGTCGTCCGGCTCGCGGGCATCGGCGGCACCGGGGTCACGACGATCTCCCAGGTCCTCGCGGCCGCCGCCCGGATCGAGGGCAGGCCCACCCGCGGGCTCGACCAGACCGGGCTCGCGCAGAAGGGCGGCGCCGTCGTCTCCGACGTCAAGCTCGGTGCCGCCGAGATCGCCGGCCGCGCCGCGGCGGGGGAGTGCGACCTCTACCTCGGCGCCGACCTCCTCGTCGCCGCCGACCCGGCGAACCTCGCGGCCGCCTCGCCGGAGCGCACGGTCGCCGTCGTGTCCAGCGCGAAGATCCCGACGGGCGACCAGGTCGTCGACCCGACCGTCTCCTACCCGCCGGTCGACGCCGTCCTCGGGCGGATCCGGTCGTCGGTGCGCGCCGACGTCGGCGCGGTGCTCGACGCCCGGGCGCTCGCCGAGGCGCTGTTCTCCGACGACCAGTTCGCGCTGTCCCTGCTGCTCGGTGCCGCCCACCAGCTGGGTGCGCTGCCGCTGTCCGCCGAGTCGGTGGAGGCGGCGTTCGAGCTCAACGGGGCCGCCGTGGCGAAGAACGTCCAGGCGTTCCGGCGCGGCCGCCAGTCGGTGGCGGATCCTGCGGGGTTCGCCGCGGTAGTGGAGTCGGCGACCCGTCCGGCTGTGGACGGCGTCCCCGGGCTCACGACGGCGGGTGCGGCGGCCGCCGCGGGCATCGTCGCCTCGATCGGCGCGCCCGAGGGTTCGGAGCTCGCGCGGCTCGTCGGGATCCGGGTGCCCGAGCTGGTCGCCTACCAGGACGCGGCGTACGCCCGCTCGTACGCGGACGTGATCCGGGGGCTCGTCGCCGCCGATGCGGCGCTGGCCGAGGCGGTCGCGGTGGGCCTGCACAAGTTCATGGCCTACAAGGACGAGTACGAGGTGGCGCGGCTGTCCACCGACCCGGCGTTCTCGGCGGGCGTGCGGGCGGAGTTCGGGTCGGACGCGCGGATCTCGTGGAAGCTGCACCCGCCGTCGTTGCGGGCGATGGGGCTGCGCCACAAGCTCACGCTCGGTCCGTGGTTCCGACCGGCCTACTCGACGCTGCACGCGATGCGGCGGCTGCGGGGGACGCCTCTCGACCCCTTCGGCCGCGCCGAGGTGCGCCGGGTCGAGCGGGCGCTGGTGGAGGAGTACCGGGCGCTGGTGCCGCGGTTGGTCGCGATGGCCGCCGAGGGCGACGTCGAGCGCGCGGTCCGGATCGCCGCGCTGCCCGACATGGTCCGGGGCTACGAGGGCGTCAAGCTCGCGAACGTCGCGCGCTACCGGGAGGTGCTGGGCGCCGAGCTTCGCGCGTAGCGCATGTGCGTGTGTTTCCGTGCTAGGGCACGGAAACGCACGCACGAGCGCCGCGCGCGAACTCCAGCCAGCGGGCCCGCATCGCCCGGGACACCGGCTCGACGTCGTCGTCCCACGACGCCCCGGCCAGCATCGGGGCCTGCTCCCACGCGGCGCGGTTGCCGAACACGAACGGCAGGTCGATCGCGTGGCAGGCGCCGAGCCCGCTCTCGGGAGCGCCCCAGGCGAAGCGGTAGCTGCTCACCGTGGTCCCGGCGGCCGCGGCGCGGGTCGCCAACCGGTCCGCGGGCCCGGCGAACACGCGGCGCGTGGCGATCCGTGAACCGAGGTCGATCAGGGAGCCGAGCGGGCCGTCCCCGAGGCGGCGCAGCGGCGGCGCGATCCGGATGAAGGTGTTCGCCTCGTCCGCCGTCGTCCCGACGATCATCGGGTGGTCGGAGTGGGCGGCGGCCACCCACGGGTCGTCGGCCGGGACGCCGATCAGCGGCGCGACGCCCGCCACCGGGGCGAACGCGGGCGAGGAGTTCACCCCGCCGGGCCCGGCGTGGCGCACCATCGTGCGCTTCTGGGCGCGCAGCAGGGTCCCGACGTCGACCGTGCGCGGGTCGGCGCCCGGACCGGCGATCCCGCGCAACGCATCGACGACGAACCCGGCGACCCGCGCCGCCGAGCGCTCGGTGCCCAGGCCCAGACCGAGCTGGCCGCTCTGCAGGATCACGCGGGCGAAGAGCGGCCGGTAGGCGGGGACGCTCATCAGGCAGGTGATGGCGTGCGCGCCGGCCGACTCGCCCATCAGCGTCACCGCCGACGGGTCACCGCCGAAGGCCGCCACGTGGTCGCGGATCCAGACCAGGGCGGCGGCGAGGTCGAGCAGGCCGAGGTTGCCGGGCGAGACGCCGGCCGAGCGGAGCCAGCCGAGGATCCCGAGCCGGTAGCCGAGGCTCACCGTCACCACCCGGCCCTCGCGGACCAGGCGCGCGGTGTCGTACCAGGCCAGCGAGGGGGCGCCGATGACGTAGGCCCCGCCGTGGATCCACACCAGCACCGGCAGCCGGTCGTCGGGCGTGGCGTCCAGCGGAGCCCGCACCGTCGCCGTCAGGCAGTCCTCGTCCTGACCCAGCGTCGCGGACTCGGACGGCCCCGCGACGTCGCCCATCCGCGACGCCAGCTGCGGGCACTGCGGCGCCGGGGTGCGGGCGTCGCGGACGTCGGTCCAGGGTTGCTCGGGCTCGGGCGGGGCGAAGCGGTCGGCGCGGGCGTAGCGCAGACCGAGGAACTCGACGACGTCGCCGTCGGCGTGCACGCGACCGCGGACCGCCCCCGAGGGGGTGTCCACGACCACCGGCTCGCCCGCGCTCGGCGTCACCGGCGGCTCCCGTCCGAGCCGCCGTGGGTGTCGGTCTCGGGCTCGGCGCCGCCACCGTGCGGGATGCGGGAGGTGCGGGCCTCGTCGTCCTCGTCGTCGTCACGCTCGATGACGTGGCCGTCCTCGTCGTCCGCGTGGGCGGCCTCGGCCTCACGGGCGCGGCGGTCGGCCTGGTAGCGCTGGTAGGCCATCTCCTCCTCGTCGTACCCGGTGCCGTCGTCCTGGTCCGCGGGAGCCTGGTCGTAGTCGAAGTACTCGCTGAACTCGGCGTCCACGATGTCCTCGTCGTGGTCGTGGTTCTCGTACGTCGTCGTGGCGTCGTCGGTCGACGTCGAGTGGGTCACGTACTCGTCGTCGTCGACCGCCTCGCCGTCTTCGGGTTCACCCCACGGGTCGGCGCGCAGCCGGGCCTCGTCGTGCTCGAGCTGCTCGCGGGTGCGCTGACCGAGGTAGAGCGCCCCGCCCGCGAGGACGCACAGGACGCCGAAGACGGCGATCCCCGCCGAATGCATGAGCAGGGCGGTGAGGAGTCCGACCGCGCCGAAACCGGCCCAGACGATCGCGACGATCACGAGCTTGGGCAGCCGCTCCTCCCCCGTCGCGTACCCGAGCGGGTCGACGAGGTCGTCGTGATCGTCGGCGCGGGTCATGTCGTGAAGCCCGCTTCCTTCGCTCGCGCCACGGAGGCCGAGACCTCCTTCTCGGCCGCCGACCGGCCGACCCACTCGTGGCCCTCGACCTGCTTGTCGGGCTCCAGCGCCTTGTAGACCTCGAAGAAGTGCTGGATCTCCATGCGGTGGTACTGGTCGAGGTGGTGGATGTCGCGCAGGTGCTCGAGGCGCGGGTCGTCGACCGGCACGCAGAGCACCTTGTCGTCCCCGCCCGCCTCGTCGGTCATCCGGAACATGCCGATGGCCCGGCTGCGCACGAGGCAGCCGGGGAAGGTCGGTTCCTGGACGAGCACCAGCGCGTCGAGCGGGTCGCCGTCCTGACCGAGGGTGTCCTCGATGAAGCCGTAGTCGGCCGGGTACTGGGTCGCGGTGAAGAGGGTCCGGTCCAGCCGGATCCGACCGGACTCGTGGTCCAGCTCGTACTTGTTCCGGCTGCCCCGGGGCACCTCGACGAAGACGTCGAAATCCACGCGCTGCTCCTGTCCCGTCACGGTTCGTGCGGACACACAGTGTGGCGTGCGCGATGCCCGACGGCCAGCCCGCCGCGCGGTCGTCCGACGGCGACCGAACGGCGCTCCCGCACCCGGCGGGCGCCGGCCCGGGCGTCGCGCCCGGGCCGTGCGGCCCGGCCGGATCAGGCCTGCTTGATCGCCGAGATGTCGAACTCGAGGCCGACCTTCTCGCTCACCAGCACGCCGCCGGTCTCGAGCGCGGCGTTGAAGGTGATGCCGAAGTCCTTGCGGTTGATCGTGGTGGCGCCCTCGAAGCCGGCGCGGACGTTGCCGAAGGGGTCCTTGGCGAGGCCGGTGAACTCGAAGTCCACGGTGACCGGCGCCGTGACGTCGCGGATGGTCAGCTCACCGCTGATGCGCCAGATGTCGTCGCCCGACTTCTCGACGCCGGTCGAGCGAAAGGTGATCTCCGGGTAGACCTCGACGTTGAGGAAGTCCTCGCTGCGGACGTGGCCGTCGCGCTGCTCCTGGCTGGAGTCGAAGCTGCCGGCCTGGATGACGATCTCGGTCGCCGAGGCGGCGGGGTTCGCGTCGTCGATGCGCGCGGTTCCCCGGAACTCCCCGAACTGGCCACGCACCTTCGTCACCATCGCGTGCCGGGCGGTGAAGCCGATCCGGCTGTGGGCCGGGTCGATCTGGTACTCGCCGGCGAGGGTGAGGGTCGGGGCGGCGGTCTCGGTCATGGTGATCCTCCACGCTTGAAGCGTCAACTGACTGTCACGGTCCAGCCTAACACCATCGCTTCAAGCTTCAACCATTGGGCCTGTGGCAGCGGTCACATCCCTATCCGGAGAAACGGTCAGGCGGCGACGTACTCCGCGTCGCCGAGCACGACGGAGCCCGACCAGCGCTCACGCAGCCGGCGGGCGAAGGCGTCGGCGCCGGCCCCGAGGAGGTGCACCACGAGCCGGTCGCCGGCGAGGCCGGAGGCGCTCGTCGCGAACCGGACGACGGCGTCCACGTCCCACGCCCGGGCGCGGATCGGGACGACCACCCGCACCCGGGTGGTGGCGAGCAGGACCGCGAGGGCCTGGGCCGTGGCCGGCCAGTGGCGGGGCTCCGGAGCGCCCGCGCCGGCGGCGGGGACGACGACCGTCGTGGCGCCCGCCCGCTCCGCCGCGCGGGCCTCGTCGAGCATGGCGTCGAGGTCGCGGCTGCCGCCCGCGGGATCGACGAGGCCGTGACCGACCGGGTCGAGCGTGACGACGGCGTCCGCGAGCGAGACCGGGCGCTCGGTGGTGACGGACATGGGGTGGGCCTCCGGGGTGCGGACGGACGAGCTCGGGCCTCGACCGAGGGGCGATCTGGGAACTCGACCGCGCGGGGGCCGGGTCGGGCGCAGGCCGCCGGTCACGAGGGACCGGGCGGGAGGCCGGAGCGGGCGCGCGGGCGGGCGCGATCAGCCGGAAGGGCGACAGAACTCGTCGAACGCGTCGAGGCGGCGGCTCGGCCAGAACCGCTCCAGAACCTCGCCCGACGACGTCACACCGTGTTCATACACCGGCGTCCCCGACCGGGGCCACCCTCGCGTGGCCCAGGTCCCACCGCGTCGTCCTACCGTGGACCGGTGATCCACAGTGCGGCTCTCGACGCGATGTCGCCCCGGGACGTCCACGACGTCCTGGCGCTGCGCGTGGCGGTGTTCGTCGTCGAGCAGCGGTGCGCGTACGCCGAGATCGACGGCCGGGACGTCGAGCCGGGCGCCGTCCACTGGTGGAGTCGTCACGACGACGGCGTGCTCACCGCGTACCTCCGGGTGCTCGTCGAGCCAGGGGTGCACCGCATCGGGCGGGTCGTCACCGCGCCGGCCGCCCGCGGCACCGGGGCGGGGGCGGCGCTGATGCGCGCGGCGTTGACGACGTTGCCCGGGCCGGTGGTGCTCGGCGCGCAGGTCCGGGTGCAGGGCTTCTACGAGCGCCTCGGCTTCACGGTCGACGGGCCCGGGTACGACGAGGACGGCATCCCGCACGTCCCGATGCTCAGGGGGCCCACAGCGGACCTTCAGGAACGGGGTGGATCGTCGTGGATGTGACCCTTCTGCTGTTCCTCCTCGTCGTCGGTGGCCTCATCGCGCTCGCCGTGTCGCGCCGGGGCCGGGCCGTCGCGGCGGGATCGTCCCCGTCCGGAGTGGCTTCCGGCGCCGCCGATGTCGACGCCGAGGCGGAGGCCCGCCGCTGGTACGACCGCCTCGGGGGTCAGGTGCTCGCGCTGACCGGGACCGACGACCCGTCCCGCCAGGCGCTGGCCGACGCCTCCGAGCGGTACACCGCCGCCGGCTCGCAGCTGTCCTCCGCGACGACGCCCGGCCAGTACCGGCTGGTCACCGACACCGCGCTCGAGGGCCTGCACTTCGTCCGCGCGGCACGCACCGCGATGGGCATGGACCCGGGTCCCGAGCTGCCGTCGAGCACCGACCGCGCCCGCGCCGGAGAGCTCACGGGCGACCGCAGCGTCGACGTCGAGGGCCGCACCGTCACCGGCTCGCCGAGCCCGTCCGCCCAGAACTCGCACTACTACCCCGGCGGCACCGTGGCCGGGCGCCCGGTCGCCGCGGGCTGGTACTCGGAGCCGTGGTGGAAGCCGATGCTGCTCGGCGGCGTGGGTGCCGTGGGCGGCGTCCTGCTCGCCGACGCCCTGTTCTCCGGGTTCGGCGGTTTCGGTGGCGGCGGTTTCGGTGGCGGCGGTTTCGGTGGCGGCGGTTTCGGTGGCGGTGGTTTCGACGGCGGTGGTTTCGGCGGCTTCGATGGTGGCGGGTTCGACGGCGGGGGCCTGTTCGACAACTGGTGACCCTCGCGGTTCACCGTCGTCGAAGGTGCGCTTGAGCTGATCTTTACCCGTCCCGCACGAGTGTGCGGTGTTGCGTACCGGTGAATTCGCAGAGTGATTACCCGGTTACCGTCCGACCCTGCCCGGGTGGATCAGCCGCCCGGCGTCGGGGAAGGGGGACGCGCCATGCGTCCGACGAACACGCTCCGCACGAAGATCGGGGTCGCCCTGGGGCTCGCCGTCGCGGCGTCCCTCGGAACGGCGGCGGCGGCCGACGCCGCGCCCGCCCCTGCTCCCACGCCGGGCGCCGGCGCCGGTGCGACGCCGGGTGGCGCTCACCAGGCCCACCACGTCACTCGGCCCGCGGCGGGGGAGAAGGCCGTCGGTCAGAAGGCCGTCGGTCAGAAGGCCGTCGGTCAGAAGGCCGTCGGTCAGAAGGCCGTCGGTCAGAAGGCCGTCGGTCAGAAGGCTGCGGGCCAGAAGGCTGCGGGCCAGAAGGCGGCGGGCCAGAAGGCGGTCGGCCAGAAGGCGGTCGGGCAGAAGGCCGCCGGCCAGAAGGCGGTCGGTCAGAAGGCCGCGGGCCAGAACGCTGCCGTGGCGCGCCCCGCCCACCGCGCCGCCGCGCCGGCCGCTCACCGCACGGCTGCTCCCGCGGCCCAGAAGGGCGCCGTGCACGGCAACGCCACCCGGTAGTCGGGCCCGGGGCAGCCCTTGATCACGACGCGGGTGGCGAAGTGCTCGCTCACCGAGCACTTCGCCGCCCAGATGTCGATCACGGGTCTGCTCGGCGATCGTGATCGCGGCGCGGCTCCCTCGCGCACCGCGGTCGGCCGGGCTCCGGGCCGGAGCTGTCCCCCGGCTCCGGCCCGGAGCCTCCCGCCGCCATGATCATGAGCACCTGAGGCATGCCGCCATGATCATGAGCACCTGAGGCATGCAAGGAGCGCTCGCCGCCTGCCGGACGTGCCCCTCGTCGGTGGAGCTCGCCCGGCCCGCGCCGGCCGCCCTGATCAACGGCACACCGGGCATCGAACGAGCGCTCGCCGCCTGCCGGACGTGCCGCTCGTCAGGACCCGACCTCAGCGCTAGCAGGTACCTCGGGTAACACGAACCGCACTCACCGTCCGACGCTCGTACCGTGATCGGGCGTGGGGTCTCCGGCATCGGCATGGACGATCGACCGTCTGGCCGCTCACGCTGGGATGACCGTCCGCAACGTGCGCGCCCACGCGGCCCGCGGCCTGCTCCCGCCGCCGCGGATGCAGGGCCGGACCGGGTTCTACGGCGCCGAGCACCTGGCCCGGCTCGAGTTGATCACGCATCTGCAGGCCGAGGGGTTCTCGCTCGCCGCGATCGAGCGCCTGGTCGACGCCACGCCCAACCAGACCGCCGAGCGGGCGCTCTCCCAGTACCTCGAGATGCTCACGCCCTGGCAGGCCGAGCCACCGGTGGACATGCCGCGCGAGGAGTTCGCCTCGTGGGTGGGGGTCCACCCGCCGCACCACGAGATGCTCACCGAGGCGGGCCTGGTCGAGGACCTCGGAGACGGGTCCATCCGCGTCCACAGTCCGGGCATGGTGCGGGCGGGCGCGGAGGCGGTGCGCCTCGGGATGCCGCTGGACGCGCTGCTCGAGACCCGGCGGATGGTGCTGGAGCAGGTCACCGAGGTGGCCGAGAACTTCGTCGACCTGTTCCGGCGCACGGTCTGGCAGGACTTCGTGGCCGACGGTCTGCCCGCGGACCGGTTCGCCGACATCAGTGACGTCGTGGCGAAGCTGCAGCCGGTGGCCGCGCAGACCGTGATGTCGGCCTTCCGCGAGACGATGCCCCGGGCGGTCGGGGACCTCGTCCGGGAGGCCTCCCGGGTGCTCGGCGAGGACGGCGAGCGTTCATGACATCCCGCGATGTCATATGACATCGCGGGATGTTTCGATGTGCGCGTCATCGGTCATCTAGGGGCCACGCTCCCGCCGTTCGCCTGAGCGGAGCAGTCCCCGGCAACGAAGCGGAGGCGATGTGAACGAGTCCTCGGCGAGGCTCCCCCGCCCGGTCCAGCGGCTGCGGGCCGCCGCGTCGCGCTTCACCACCCCGTTGCTGCCCGACGACTACCTGACCCTGCTCAACCCGCTGTGGTCGGCCCGTGAACTGCGGGGCAAGATCGTGAAGGTCGTCCCCGAGACGGAGGACGCCGCCACCCTCGTCATCAAGCCCGGCTGGGGCTGGTCGTTCGACCACCACGCCGGGCAGTACGTCGGCATCGCGGTGCAGGTCGACGGCCGGTTCCACTGGCGCTCGTACTCGCTGACCTCGCCGCCCAAGCGCGACTCCGGGCACCTCTCGGTGACGATCAAGGCACAGCCGGAGGGCCTCCTCTCCCAGCACCTCGTGCGGGGTGTCGCGCCGGGCACGATCGTCCGGCTCGCCCCGCCGCAGGGCGACTTCGTGCTCCCCGAGCCGCCGCCCAAGAAGATCCTCTTCCTCACGGCGGGCAGCGGGATCACGCCGATCATGGCGTTCCTCCGGACCCTCGACCGCCGCCGGACGATGCCCGACGTCGTCGTCATGCACTCCGCGCCCGACCCGGAGCACTTCCTGTTCTCCGACGAGCTCGCCGACCTCGACGCCAGGTACGGCTCGGTCAGGGTCGTCCGCCGCCACACCTCGCGGGACGGTCACCTCGACCTGCGCGATCTCGCGACCGTCTGCCCCGACTGGACCGAGCGCGAGGCCTGGGTGTGCGGCCCCAACGCGATGCTCGACGACGCCGAGGAGGTCTGGGAGGACGCGGGCCTCGACGACCATCTCCACGTCGAGCGCTTCTCGGCGAACCTCGCGGGCGGCGAGGCCGAGGGCGGCACCGTCCGGTTCTCGCAGTCGGACACCGACGTGGAGATCGACGGCGCGACGACGCTGCTGGAGGCCGGCGAGCAGGCCGGGCTGCAGTTGCCGTTCGGGTGCCGGATGGGCATCTGCCACACCTGCGTCGTGCCGCTGCGCTCCGGCGTGGTGCGCGACCTGCGCGACGGCACCGAGCACCGCGCCGACGGCACCGGCGGTCAGAGCTGGGACGCCGTGAAGATCCAGACCTGCATCACCGCGGCGGCGGGCGACTGCGTCGTCGACGCCTGAGACGAGCACCGGCAACCGAGGGGAGACGTCGTGGCCATCAGGGACGTGAAGGAGTTCGCCCACCTCACCCAGGAGGACGTGGAGGCGCTCGGCCGGGAGTTCGACCAGATCCGGTCGGACATCGAGGAGTCCCGCGGGGACGCCGACGCCGCCTACATCCGCCGCCTGATCACCGTGCAGCGCCGCCTGAACGTCGCGGCGCGCGTGATGATGTTCGGCAGCAACCGGCGCGAGCTGTGGTGGGCGGGCGCCCTCACGCTCGGCGTGGCCAAGATCCTCGAGAACATGGAGATCGGCCACAACGTCATGCACGGCGAGTGGGACTGGATGAACGATCCGGAGATCCACTCATCGACGTGGGAGTGGGACAACGTCTGCCCCGCCGACCAGTGGAAGCACTCCCACAACTACCTGCACCACACCTATACGAACGTCATCGGCAAGGACAAGGACGTCGGCTACGAGATCCTCCGCGTCCGCTCCGACCAGCCGTGGCACCCGTACTACCTGACGCAGCCCGTGGTGAACACGCTGCTCATGCTGGGCTTCGAGTACGGCGTCTCGCTGCACGACCTCGACATCGAGGGCCTGCGCAAGATGCAGCTCGAGGACCCCGAGGAGTTCAAGCGCAAGCTCGCCGCGATCGGGCGCAAGCAGGCCCGCCAGATCGGCAAGGACTACGTGCTGTTCCCGCTGCTCACCGGCCCGAACGCGGTGCCGACGGCGACGGCGAACCTCACGGCCAACATCATCCGCAACATCTGGTCCTACGCGATCATCTTCTGCGGGCACTTCCCCGACGGCGCCGAGGTCTTCACCGAGGAGGAGCTGGAGAACGAGACGCAGGGCGAGTGGTACCTGCGCCAGCTCCTCGGCTCCGCGAACTTCACCGGCAACCGGCTGATGCACGTCATGTCCGGAAGCCTCGGCTACCAGATCGAGCACCACCTCTACCCGGATCTGTGCTCGAACCGGTACCCGGAGATCGCCGTCCGGGTGCGCGCGCTGTGCGAGAAGTACGAGCTGCCCTACACGACCGGCTCGTTCCCGCGGCAGTTCTGGCAGGCCACGCGGTCGATCTGGCGGCTCTCGCTGCCCGCGAAGAAGCTGCGGGAGGCCAACGAGCGGCGCATCGCCCGGGGGCTCCCGCGCCGCACCGGCGCCGTCCGCTCGACCGGCGCCGACGCGCCGTCCACGCCGCAGGTCGCGCCCGCGCCGCCGACGACGCCGGGTGCAGCAGGCGCATCGGGCGGCTGACGGGTCGACCACACCACCCACCCGGGGTGGCGGCCGGTGGCTACCGTCGGGAGCCGTGACGGCCGGCACGTCGAGGAACGCGACCGGGCCCGCGACCGCGGGCCCGCCCTCGCGCGTCGCCGAGGACCGTGAGGTCGAGGCGCCCCGCGACGTCGCGTTCCGGACCAAGGCCGTCGTCGGGGCGCTGATCGTCGTCGCCAACGTCGTCGGGGCCGGGATCCTGGTGGGCCTCGCCGGGTGGGTGCTGCCGTTCCGGGCGCTGGTGGCCGACGAGGCCGAGGCGCTGCGGGTCAACCTGATCCTCTTCGGGGTCTACGCCCCGCTCGGGGCCCTCGTGGCGTTCGGGTTCGGCTGGACGTGGATGCGGATCCCCGATCCACCCGGCCCCGGGGCCACCGCCGCCGACCGGGACCGGCACCGCCGCCGCGCCCGCCGGGTGGTGCTGCGGGCGCCGCTGCGTCTCGCGGTGGTGCAGGCCGTGCCGTGGGTGATCGGCGTGGTGCTCTTCGCCGCGGTCGACACCCGCTGGTCGGTCGCCCTGGCGGTGGCGGTCGCGGGCATGATCGCGCTGGGCGGCGTCACGACGGTGACCGTGGCGTACCGGCTGACCGAGCTCGGCCTGCGCCGCGAGGTCGCGCGGGTGTTCGTGCTCGAGCCGCCGAGCGGCAGCGGGATGCCCGGCGTCGCGGTGCGCTCGCTCGGCACCTGGGTCCTGGGCACCGGCGTCCCGCTGCTCGGCCTGGTCATCGCGGCCGGGACGTCGCTGGTCTACGGGGACTACTTCGACGTGACCCGGCTCGGGACCGTGACGCTCGTGCTGGCGCTCATGGCGCTCGCGACCGGCTTCCTCGTCACCGCGCTGACCTCCACCTCGCTCGCCGCCTCGGTCCTCGCGGTGCGCCGGGCGCTGCGCCGGGTCGAGAAGGGGGATCTCGACGTCACCGTCGAGGTCTCCGACACCACCGAGCTCGGGCTGCTGCAGTCCGGGTTCAACACCATGGTCACCGGGCTGCGCGAACGCGACCGGGTCCGGGAGCTGTTCGGCCAGCAGGTCGGCGAGGACGTCGCGGCCGCGGCGATGGCCGGCCAGGTGGAGCTCGGCGGCGAGGTGCGCGAGGTCGCGGTGCTCTTCGTCGACCTCGTCGGCTCCACCCGCATGGCCGCCACCCGGCCGCCGACCGAGGTGATGGCGCGCCTCAACCGCTTCTTCGCCGAGGTGGTCGACGTCGTGGAGAGCCACGGCGGGTGGATCAACAAGTTCGAGGGCGACGCGGCGCTCGCGCTGTTCGGCGCCCCCACCGACCACGACGACCCCGCGACCGCCGCGCTCGCGGCCGCCCGCGCCCTGGCCGACCGGCTCGACGCCGAGCACATCGCGATCCGGGCGGGCATCGGGGCCTCGGCGGGGGAGGCCGTCGCGGGCAACATCGGCGACACCCGCCGCTACGAGTACACCGTCATCGGTGACCCGGTGAACGAGGCGTCCCGGCTGTGCGACCTCGCCAAGGCGCGCCCGGAGCTGGTCGCCGCCTCCGGGGCCGCCCTGGGCCGGGCGGCCGAGTCCGAGGTCGGGGAGTGGACCGTCGTGGGGACCGAACGGCTGCGCGGACGGGAGGCCGACACCGAGATCGCGGTGCCGCGCTCCCGCGTCGACGACGCGGAATCGATCTCCGCCGAAACCGCCCGGTCGGAGGTCACGCGCGGTTAGGGTGCGCGCTCGTGACGAGTGCGGGGTCGACGCCGTCCGCGCGCCCCCGACGCTTCGTGATCTGCGGGGAGAACCTGCTCACGCTGCGCATCGTCGAGGCCCTGCGCCGTCAGGGCAGCGCCGCCGTCGACATCGTCGTCGTGGTGGCCGACCGCGCGGGCCGCTACGTCCCGCAGATCGAGGACGCCGGCGTCCGCGTCCTCGAGGGCGGGAGCTCCGACGACGACCGCACCTTCCTGGCCGCGGGCGTGCGCGGGGCGACCGCCGTCGCGCTCGTCGACCGCGAGGACGTCACCAACATCCACCGGGCGCTGCGCGTCCAGGAGATCGACCCCGACGTGCGGCTCGTGGTGCGGCTGTTCAACACCCGCCTCGGCCGGCGCATCGAGCAGATCCTGCCGACCGCCACCGTGCTGTCGGTCTCCGAGACCGCGGCGCCGTCGTTCGTCGCCCAGGCGATCGGGCGCAACACCCGCCAGCACATCCGCGTGCCGGAGCGCACCTTCGTCGTGGCCGGGCGGCGGGAGGTCCGCGACGAGGCCGTGGTGTGCGGGCTGGCCGCCAACTCCCAGCTCGGCGCGCGGGGCGGCCCGCGGCTGCTGCCCGCCGGCGGCCCCGACGCCGCCGACTACGTCCTCGCCGTCGCCGAGTCCCGCGCGCGGGAGACCGACCAGCTCTCCCGGCCCCGCACCGAGCGGGTCCGCAACGCCGTGGAGCGCGTCGTCGTGCGGCTGCGCGGGACGTTCACCCGCCGCCTGGCCCGCGCGACGCTGGCCCTCGGCGCGCTGTTCATCCTCGGCACCGTGGCGTTCGCGACGGCGGGCGGCTACCACCTCGGCGACGCGATCTACCTGGCGGTCCTCGACTCCGCCGGCGCCGCCCAGCCCGACACCGGCGCCAGCGTGGCGGTCCGGGTGATCCAGGGGTTCGTCACGGTGATCGGCATCGCGATCATCCCGCTGGTCACCGCGGTCGTGGTGGAGAGCGCGGTGAGCGGCCGGGTGCTGGGGACCACGCCGCGGCGGATGCCGCGCCGCGACCACGTCGTCGTCGTCGGCCTGGGCAACGTCGGGATGCGCATCGTGACCACGCTGCGCGACCGCGGCGTCCCCGTGGTCGCCGTCGAGCGCAGCGAGGGGGCGGTCGGGGCCTCGACCGTCGCCCGCGCGGGCATCCCGGTGATCCTCGGCGACGCGACCCGGGAGCGGGTGCTGCGCGAGGCGGGCGCCGAGGAGTGCCGCGCCCTGGTCGCGGTCACCAGCGACGACGCCACGAACCTGCAGGCCGCGCTCGTCGGGCGGTCGGTGCAGCGCTCGGTGCGCGTCGTGCTGCGCCTGCGTGACGACGACCTCGCCGGCCGGGTCGAGCGCAGCATGGACGCCATCTCGCGCAGCGTCTCCTACGTGGCCGCGCCGGTCTTCGCCGCCGCCCTGCGCGACGGTCAGGTGGTCGCGACGATCCCCATCGGGCGCCGGATCCTGCTGATGGCCGAGGTCGCCGTCGGGCGGGCGTCGTTCATGGCCGGCCTGCCGATCCCGGCGCTCAGCGAGACCGGCGCGGTGCGGGTGGTCGGGGTGTACCGCGGCGCCGGGCCGGACGCGGTGCTCGAGACTCCGCCACGGCCCCACCGGCGTCTCAAGGTCGGCGACCGGCTGCTCGTGGTCGCCACCCGCGGCGGGCTGGGCACGGTGCTGGAGCGCTGCGCGTCGCGCTCGGTGTACGACCGGGCCGCCGTGCCGAGCCGTCGGGCGGAGGGCATGGTGTCGGTGTGATCCGCAACGTGGTGGTCGGGGTCGTCGCCGACGGGGTGCCGCCGGAGCAGGTCGAGACCGCGCTGCAGGCACTGCGCGACCTGCGCGTCGAGGGGCTCGAGTTCACCCTGCTCGCCGGCCAGGACCGCGGGCTGCGCCCCGGGAACGCGTCCTACTGCCTGACCGTCGACTTCCCCGACGACGAGGCCTACCGCGTCTACGACGCGGACCCCGAGCACAACCGGATCCGCCGGGAGCTGTTCGCGCCGATCAGCTCGTCCATCCAGCGCATCCAGTTCGCCCTTCCCGACTGACCGCGCCGTCGCCGGGGAGATCACGACCGTTCCCGGGACGAACCGGGCTCCCGTCACCCGCCGTGCACCCGGGTTCGGCACAGTGGGGCGTCGTGCGCATCCTCGTCGCCGCCCTGGGCTCCCCCGGCCACGCCTTCCCGCTCGTCCCCCTCGCCCGCGCCCTGCACGACGCGGGCCACGGCGTCACGTTCGCGACCGGCCCGGACACCGCGGCCACCATCGCGACCTCCGGGGTCCCCACGGCGATCGCCGGGCGACCGGTCTTCGACGCCTTCCGCGAGGTGATGATCGACCACGGGCTGTCCGAGCGGCCGTCGGACCCGGAGACGATGCGCGTCGTCGCGAGCGAGGTCTTCGGTGCCGTCATGCCGCGGTCGGTGGCGGGCGACCTCGTCCCGTGGCTGGACGAGCACCGCCCCGACCTCGTCATCTCCGAGGTCGGCGACCCGGGCGCCGCGCTCGCCGCCCGCACCGTGAGCGTCCCGTGCGTGCTGCACTCCTTCGGGCGCCGCCCCTCGCCGCACTCGCCGATGAGCATGACGATGCCGGCGCACCTCGCCGCGGTGGCCGACGACCTCGGGTCGCCGCTGGCCGAGGGCGACGCGACCGGCCACGCCTACCTCGACATCTGCCCGCCGTCGCTGCAGGAGCCGGACTCGACGGCCTACCTCAAGGGCATGACGGAGCTACCGCTGCGCCCCGTGCCCTGGAACCCGCCGACGTCGTTCACGCCGCGGCACCTCACCGGCCGGCCGTGGGTGCTGCTCACCCTGGGGACCGCGTTCGGCGAGGCGGACGTGCTGCGCACCGCCCTGACCGGCCTGCGCGGGCTCGACGTCGACGTGCTCGTCGCGACCGGCTCGGTCGAGGCGGGCGAGCTGGCCGACCTCGAGACCGCGGGCGTGCAGGTCGAGGGCTTCGTCCCGCAGGCCGACCTGCTGCGAGGCGAGGTCGACGGGGTCGCCCCGCCCGCGCTGGTGGTGCACCACGGCGGCAGCGGGACCACGCTCTCGTGCGCCGGTGCGGGCGTACCACAGCTCTTCCTGCCCCAGGGCGCCGACCAGTTCTTCAACGCCCAGGCCGTGACGACGGCGGGGGCGGGCATCCAGCTGATCGGGGAGGGCGTGGCGGCAGCCGCGGTGACGGCCGCCGCGACCGACCTGCTCGCCGAGGGGCCGGAACGCGCCGCGGCCCGCGCTCTGGCCTCGGAGGTCGAGGGCCTGCCCGCCCCCGCCGAGGTGGCCGCCGACGTCGACCGGTGGGCCTTCCCGCGTCAGCCGGCGATGTAGGCCTCGAGCTGGGAGCGGTGCGCCTCCAGCTCGTCGAGCCGGTTCTTCACGACGTCGCCGATGCTGACGATCCCGGTCAGCCTCCCGTTCTCGACGACGGGGATGTGCCGGATGCGGCGCTCGGTCATCGTCGCGGCGAGGGCGTCGACCTCGTCGTCGGGACCGCACGTCGTGACGTGACCGCTCATGATCGAGGTGACGGCGTCGGCCAGGAGCGCGGCACCGCGGTGGTGGAGGTGCCGGACGACGTCACGCTCGGAGACCATCCCGACCACCGCCCCCTCGGCGTCGACGACGACCGCCGCACCGACCCCCCGGGCCGCAAGCGCGGTCAGCAGGCTGGGCACCGGGGTCTCCGGCTCGACGGTGAGCACACCGGTGGGCTTCTGGGCCAGGACGTCCCCGATGCGCATGCTCGTCTCCCTCGTCCGGTGTCGTCGTCCGTGTGACGACGGTCTCACGCCGCCGTGACCTCGGGAAGGGCTCCGTCGGGGGCTTCGCGGACCGGGCGGGCGGTCACTGCGCGCCACTATCGTCTCCGGGAGGGCGATGAGGAGGAAGGACGTCTGATGAAGGGCATCGTCGAGGTCAGTCCGCGGGACGGCCTGCAGAACGAGCGCGCCGTGCTCGAGACCGACGCGAAGGTCGAGCTGATCACCCGGGCGATCGCCGCCGGCGCGCGCCGGATCGAGTCGGCGTCGTTCGTGCACCCGAAGCTGGTGCCGGCGATGGCCGACGCCGAGGCCGTGATGGAGCGGGTGCCGCGGCCCGAGGGGGTCTCGCACATCGGGCTGGTGCTCAACCGCCGCGGCTACGACCGGGCCGTCTCGGCGGCGGTGGACGAGATCAACGTCGTCGTCCCGGCCTCCGACGGCTTCGCCAAGGCGAACCAGAACTCGACCACCGAGGCGCTGACCGAGGTGGCCGAGGAGGTCCTCGCCGAGGCCTCGTCGACGGGGCTGTTCGCCACGGTGACCATCGCGACCTCGTTCGGCTGCCCGTTCGACGGCGAGGTCGACCCGGCCCGCGTCGTCGAGGTGGCGCGGCGCTCCGCGGCCGCCGGGGCGAATGAGATCGCGATCGCGGACACCATCGGCGTCGGGGTGCCGACCCAGGTCCGCACGCTGCTCGACGGGGTCCGGGAGGTGGCGCCGCGGGTGATCATGCGGGCGCACTTCCACAACACCCGCAACACCGGCTTCGCCAACGCGGTCGCGGCCCAGGAGTGGGGGGTCGACTGGCTGGACTCCTCCAACGGCGGGATCGGCGGCTGCCCGTTCGCCCCTGCCGCGACCGGCAACATCGCCACCGAGGATCTGGTCTACCTGCTCGAGCGGATGGGGGTGCCGACCGGCCTGGACCTCGACGCGCTGCTCCCGATCGCCGGCTTCCTCTCCGACCAGCTCGGCTACCGGGTCCCGGCCCTGCTCCCGCGCGCGGGCACCTTCGGAGGCTGAGAGTTCCCGGGCTGAGGGTTCCCGGGTGGGCGAGGATGAGGTCATGGCCGACACCCCGACCCCCGGCGATCCCCACGCGACGAACACCGCGGGCAACCCGCTCCTCGAGCGCGCCTACGCCCTGGCCGACGCGGACGAGGCCCGGGCGCTCTACGACGAGTGGGCCGAGCGCTACGACGCCGACCTCACCGACGCCTCACAGGGCTACGTCGGGCCGGAGGTCGCGGCCGGCACGGTGGAGCGCGTCGCGGGCGTGGACGGCGAGATCCTCGACGCCGGGTGCGGCACCGGGCTGGTCGGCGTCGCGCTCGCGGCGCGCGGGGCGCGGACGATCGACGGCGTCGACCTCTCGCCCGGGATGCTGGAGCAGGCGAAGGCGACGGGCGCCTACCGGCGGCTGGCCCCCGCGGACCTCTCGCGGGCGCTCCCGGTGGCGGCGGACTCCTACGACGTCGTGGTGTGCGTCGGGACGCTGACCCACGGCCACGTCGGGCCGGGGGCGTTCGGCGAGTTCGTCCGGCTCACCCGGCCGGGCGGGGCGATCGTCGCGACGGTGCTCGACGACATCTGGGACTCCGGCGGCTACCGCGCCGAGGTGGACCGGCTCGCGCAGATGGCGATGGTCGAGATCGTGTCCACCGACGTCGTCGACTACCGCAAGGCGGCGGACGTCAGCGCGCGGATGGTGGTGCTCCGGGTGGCGCAGTAGCCCGGCGGCCGTTCGCGCTCGCCCAGAACCCGCCCGCGCCCGGCCAGAACCCACGAACGGCACGTTCATCACCATCGACGGTGACGAGCGTGCCGTTCGTCCGTTCGGGGCTGGGCCGATCAGCCCAGCGCGCTGGTGAGCTCCGCGCCGGTCTTCTCGCGGACCTCGTCCTCGGTGATGCCGTCGGCGAGCTCGCGCAGCACGAGGCCGGAGTCGGTCACGTCGATGACGGCGAGGTCCGTGATGATCCGCTGCACGACGCCCTGACCGGTCAGCGGCAGGTCGCACTTCTCGACGATCTTGTGGGCGCCGTCCTTGGCGGTGTGCTCCATGAGCACGATGACGGTCTTCGCGCCGTGGACGAGGTCCATCGCGCCCCCCATGCCCTTGACCATCTTGCCGGGGATCATCCAGTTCGCGATGTCGCCGGTCTGCGAGACCTGCATCGCGCCGAGGATCGCGGTGTCGACCTTGCCGCCGCGGATCATCCCGAAGCTCAGCGCGGAGTCGAAGAACGACGCCCCGGGCAGCGTCGTGACGGTCTCCTTGCCCGCGTTGATCAGGTCCGGGTCGACGTCGGCGTCGTAGGGGTACGGCCCGACGCCGAGCAGCCCGTTCTCGGAGTGCAGCACCATGCCCACGCCCTCGGGGACGTAGTTCGGCACGAGGGTCGGCAGCCCGATCCCGAGGTTGACGTAGGAACCGTCGTGGAGCTCCTGGGCCGCGCGGGCGGCCATCTGCTCGCGGGTGAGGCTCACTTGTTCATCGTCTCCTGGGTCGTGCGCTTCTCGATGTGCTTGCGCTGCACTTCCTCCGGCGTCAGCTCGACGACGCGGTGGACGAAGATGCCGGGCAGGTGGACCTCGTCGGGGTCGATCTCCCCGGGCTCGACGAGCTCCTCGACCTCGGCGATCGCGAGCCGGCCCGCCATCGCGCACAGCGGGTTGAAGTTCTGCGAGGACTTGTTGAAGACCAGGTTGCCGTGCCGGTCGCCCTTCGCGGCGCGGACCAGCGAGACGTCGATGTCCAGGGCCAGCTCGAGGACGTGGGGCTTGCGCACCTTCGAGCCGTCGGGCTGGGTCACCTCGAACTCGCGGACCTCCTTGGCCGGGGAGGTCGCGACGACGTTGCCCTCGGCGTCGTAGCGCCACGGCAGCCCGCCGTCGGCGATCATCGTCCCGACGCCGGCCGGGGTGTAGAAGGCCGGGACGCCGGTGCCCGCGGCGCGCAGCCGCTCGGCCAGGGTGCCCTGCGGGGTCAGCTCGACCTCGACCTCACCGCCGAGGTACTGGCGGGCGAACTCCTTGTTCTCCCCGATGTAGGAGGCGGTCACCCGGGAGATGCGGTGCTGCTCGAGCAGCACGCCCAGCCCCCACCCGTCGACGCCGCAGTTGTTGCTCGCGACCTTCAGGTCGGAGACCTCGGTCCGGTTCAGCGCGTCGATCAGCACGATCGGCACCCCGGAGAGCCCGAAGCCCCCCACGGCGAGCGAGGCGCCGCTGGGGATGCCGGCCACCGCCTCGTCCGCCGACGCCCACACCTTGTCGATAGCGCTCATGCGCTTCCCTTCGTCACGAGCTCGAGCCCGTTCATTCAGCTCGAGGCCTTCAGGTGCTCGGCCAGCAGCCCGGTCACCACGTCCGGGCGTTGGTAGGACGCGAGGTGTGCCGCGTCGGGCACCACCTCGAGCCGTGCGCCCGGGATGCCGTCGGCGAGGACCTCGCCGTCCGCGGGCGGGGTGGCCGGGTCCTCGGCGCCGGAGATCACCAGGGTCGGCGCGGAGATGCGGCCGAGGTCGGCGCGCGAGTCCCACCCGACGATGGCCTCGCAGCAGCTCGCGTATCCCTCGGGCGGCGTCGCGGCGATCATCGCCTGCATGCGGGCGACCATGTCCTCGTCGGCATCCGCGGTGAACCACCGGGTGACGACGCCGGCGGCGATCGCCTCGACACCCTCGGCGCGGGCCTTCACGGCGCGATCGCTGAACGTGGCGAGGTTGCCGAACCGCGCCGCGGTGCAGAGCAGGGCCAGCGACACGACCCGGTCCGGCGCGCGCAGGGCGATCGCCTGGCTCATCGCGCCGCCCAGGGAGAGCCCGGCGAACGCGGCGCGGCCGATCCCGAGGTCGTCGAGGGTCTCGACGACGTCGTCGGCGAGCTCGGCGACGGTGTACGGGCCGGCGGGCACCGGCGAGCCGCCGTGGCCACGGGTGTCCATGGTGACGACCCGGCGCTCCCGGGCGAGCTCCTCGCGCTGCGGGGCCCACATGTCGACGGTCGAGCCGAGGGAGCAGAGCAGCACCAGCGGGGTGCCGGAGTCGCGCGGTCCCTCGTCGGTCAGGTGGAGACGCACGGCTCCACCCTCTCCCATCCGGACCGTGTGCGACACCGGCCTTCCGTCGATCGGCAACTCACTGGTCGAGCTTCGAGGGATGCCGGGTCAGGGCGGTCACCTCGACCTCCATGTACGGGAAGAGCGGCAGGCTCGACAGCAGCTCGTGGAGCTCGTCGCCGGAGTCGACGTCGAACCGGCTCACGTTCGCGTACCGGCCCACCACCCGCCAGAGCTCCGGCCACTTGCCGGCCCGCTGGATCTCGTGGGCGCGGGCCTTCTCGCGGGCGCGGAGGTCGTCGGCGACGTCCTGTGGCATGTCGTGGGGCAGGTGGACGTCCATGCGGACGAGGAACTGCACGGGGACTCCCAATTCGACGATGTGGAGTTGAGGACACTCAACGTCTGCGGTGCCGCATCGCTGACAGATCAGTCGACGCGGTAGTGGGCGAGCTTGTCCGGATCGATCGTCACGCCGAGGCCGGGTTCCTGCCGGGCGGCCAGGCGGCCGTCGGCGATCACCGGGGGCTCGGCGAGCACGTCGTCGGTCATGAGCAGGTAGTTCGTCACCTCGACGGGGTGCCGCGCCAGGGCCCGCAGCCCGCAGCCGAGCGCCACCGACGCCACCGTGCCGAGCATCCCGTCGATCTGGTTGCCGACCACCGTCGTCACCCCGAGCCCCTCGCAGAGCCCGACGATCTTGGCGGAGTCGGTGAACCCGGTCCGGGCGACCTTGACGCTGATCGCCTCCGAGTCGCCGTCGAGCAGGGACCGCGCGACCCCACCGAGGGTGATCGTGGACTCGTCGCCGACCACTGGGATCGGCGACGCCGTGACGATGCGCCGGCGGCCGAGCACGTCGGCGGCCGGGTTGGGCTCCTCGAGCATCGACACGCCGAACTCGTGCAGCCGCCGGGAGGCGACGATCGCGGTGTCGGCGTCCCAGCCGCGGTTGGCGTCGGCGTAGAGCTCGACACCGTCGCCCAGCTCCGCGCGCAGCGCCCGCACCGCGGCCATGTCGACGCCCAGCTCGCGGCCGACCTTGATCTTGAAGGCGTCGACGCCGTGCTCGTCGCGCATCTCGACCGCGTCGGCGACCATCTCCTTCGGCGTACCGAGCCCGATCATGTGGGCGGCGCGGACGTCGTCGGCGGCGTGCCCGAGCAGCACGTGCACCGGCTGCCCGCAGGCCTGCCCGACGAGGTCCCAGAGCGCGACGTCGACGGCGCCCTTGGCCGCGTTGTTGGCGACGGTGCGGTCGAGGTCGGCGCGGATGCGCTCGCGGGCGAACGGGTCGGCGCCGACCAGTACGGGCGCGAACAGGTCGGAGACGGCGGCGATGATCGAGGCCGCCGTCTCGCCGTAGGTGTACGGACGGGGCGGGGCCTCGCCGTGACCGACCAGGCCGTCGTCGGTGGTGATCCGCACGAGCACGTGGTCGGCGGCCGTCACCCGCCCGCTGGCGAAGCCGAAGGGACGGCGGTACGGGATCGCGAGCGGGATCGCCTCGATCCGGTCGATCTTCATGGGGTTCCGTTCTTGTTCAGGGGGTTCCCTCGTGGCGGCCCAGCACGGCGAGGGCCTTCTCCAGGGCGGGGGAGGGATCGTCGCGACGCCAGGCCAGGGCGACGTCGGCGGTGACGTCGCAGCCGGTCAGCTCGCGGTAGCGCACGCCGTCGACGGTCACGGCGAGCACGGACTCCGGCAGCAGCGCGACCCCGAGACCCGCCGCGACAAGGGCGAGCACGATCGAGGTCTGTTCGGCCTCGTGGGTGCGCCGCGGCACGAAGCCCGCCGCGCGACAGGCCCGGTCCGCGGCCGCGCCGACGACCGAGCCCGGCGCCGAGTACACGACGAACTCCTCGTCGGCCAGGTCGCCCAGCGCCACCGCACCGTCGGACCCCGTCCTCCACGAGGCCGGGACCGCGAGTACCAACCGCTCCCGCGCGAGCAGCCGGGTCTCGAGGGTGTCGTCGCCGACCGGCGGGCGCAGGACCGCGAGGTCGATGCGGTGGTCGGTGAGCGCGTCCGCCAGCGCCGGGGTGAGCATCTCGGTGTCCAGGTGCAGTGAGAGGCCGGGCAGCTCCCCGCCGAGGCGCCGGACGATCTCCGGGACGTGCCGGTAGGTCGCGAGCGCCGTCGAGCCGATCCGCAGCCGGCCGAGATCGCCGGCGGCCACCCGCGAGACCTGCTCGCGGGCGGCCCCCACCGACTCGAGGATGCGGACGGCCTCCGGCAGCAGCGCCTCGCCGGCCGGCGTGAGGTCGACCCGGCGCGTGGTCCGCTCGAACAGCGGCGTGCCGAGATGCGACTCCAGCTGGCGGATCGCCTGGGACAGCGGCGACCCGGCGATGTGCAGCTCGTCGGCCGCCCGCCCGAAGTGCCGTGTCCGCGCGACCGTCACGAAGTAGCGCAGCTGCCGGAGCTCCACCTCGGTTACTCCGGCTCCAGCACGAAGTCCCGGTCCGAGCGGACCTCGCTCCCGTTGCCCGTCGGCTGCGGGTCCAGGGTGAGCTCCGGCTTGTCGGCCGAGGCGACGTCGTTGCCCAGGTACGGGTCCCCGGTGAAGAACAGCTGCGTGGTGAGCGTGCGGTGTCCGGGCGCGGAGACCAGCAGGTGGATGTGCGCGGGGCGCCACGGGCTCCACCCGGCGGCGAGGGTCATCTGCCCCGTCGGGCCGTCGAGCGGGATCGTGTACGGCGCGGGCTTGCGGGTGTGGATCTCGTAGCGGCCCTCGGCGTCGGCGGTGACCACACCGCGCAGGTTCCCGGCCGGCGGCTTCGACGCGAAGCCGGAGTACCAGCCCTCCTCGTCGGTGTGCCAGATGTCGACCTTCGCGCCGGCGAGCGGCTTCCCGTCGGTGCCGGTGACCTGCCCGGCCAGGATCATCGGCGTGCCCGGCTCGTCGTCGCGCATCGGCAGGGTCGCGGGCGAGTCGAGCTGGGCCTGGCCGTCGAGCCAGAACGGGCCGAGGATCGTGCCGACCGAGCCGTCCTGGGTCTGCGCGGCGACCTTCTCGACCTCGAACTCCAGGTAGACGTCGAGGAACAGCGGCCACTCGCCGGTGTCGGAGACGCCGATCAGCCAGCGCTTGAACGCGTCGAACTCCTCGTAGGTGACCTTCTGGTCGCGGATCGCGCCCCGGATGCCCTCGAGCGCGGCGCCGATCACGGCGGCCGCCCGCTGCTGGTCGACGGCGCCGCCTCCCGAGCGGAAGGTCGCCGCGCCGGAGCGGGCGATCTCGGTGGCGTGCGAGCCGGCGGTGACGGCGTCGCTGGTCCCGGACACGGACTGGTCTTCGGCGGTGGTCATGCGGCTTCCCCTGTGGTGGTGACTGCACTGGCGGCGTACTCGTGGACCCAGGCGTTGGCGTCGAGGTAGCTCTTGAAGCGCGCGTCGCGCTCCGCGAGCCCCGCGACGTCGTCGTCGGGAAGATGCAGCAGCGTCCCGGTGTCCCAGGCGCTGCGGGCCACGGCGCGGGCGCGCGCGCGGCGGTGGCGGGGGTAGGCGGCGAGGGCGGCAGTGAGGTCCCCGCCCGCCCCGCCGTCGGCCAGCAGGTCCGCGAGCACGACGGCGTCCTCGATCGACTGGTTCGCGCCCTGCCCGTGGTGGGGCAGCATCGCGTGACAGGCGTCGCCGATGAGGACGACGCGGCCGCGGGTCCACCGGCTCAACGGGGGCTGGGAGAGCAGCGGCCAGCGGGGGCTCTGCGCGACGGCGGCGAGCATCTCCCGGACGGCGGGGTGCCAGCCGGCGAACCCGTCGAGGAGTTCACCCTCGGGTACCGAGACGTTCCCGCCCTCCCACCGCTCGGGTCCGCACAGCACGGCGAAGAAGTTGACGGTGTCGTGGTCGCGCTTCTCGCCGCCCATCGGGTAGTGCAGCAGGTGGGCGTGCGGTCCGGCCCAGAACTGGATCGCGAGCGGGTCGGGCAGCGAGGGCAGGTCGGAGCGGTTGACCAGGCCGCGGAACGCGCTCGTGCCGGAGTAGACCGGCCCGTGGCCCGGGCCGGCGACCGCGTCACGGACCACGGAGTGCACGCCGTCGGCCCCGACGACGACGTCGGCGGTCTCGGTCGACCCGTCGTCGAACGTGATCGTCCCGTCCTCGGTCACCCCGGTGACGGGGCGACCCAGGTGCAGGTGCTCCGGGTCGACGGCGGCGGCGAGGGTCTGCTGCAGGTCGACGCGGTGGATGCCCCAGTAGGGCGCGTCGAAGCGGGCGCGGTAGTCCGCCCCGCCGGTGTGGGCGGCGATCCGCTCGGCGGTGCGCCCGTCGCGGTAGATCAACTCGGTCGGCTGGGTGGAGACGGCGTCGATGGCCTCGCCGACGCCGAGGCGGTACAGCTCGCGGGTGCCGTTGGCCGAGAGCGCGACGGCGGCGCCCACCTCGCGCAGCTCGTCGGCCTGTTCGTAGAGATCGACGGTGACCCCGGCCCGCTGCAGCGCGATCCCGAGGGTCAGCCCGCCGATCCCCGCGCCGACGACGGCGACACGCGGGGTCACGTGGCCACCCGCAGGATCGCGTCGGCCAGCTCGGTGGGGCGGGTGAAGTTGGCCTCGTGGCTGCCAGGGGTGTCGACGACGACCGCGTCGTTCAGCCGGGGCGGGAAGCGGTCCCAGCCCCACTCGCCCGGGGGCAGCGCGACGTCCTCGGTGGAGCGGATGTAGGCGCTGGGCACCTGCAGGTCGAAGAACGGCTTCTGGTTCGGGGCCTCGGCGAACGTGCCCATCGGCTGCGGGGCGAGCAGGCCGAACACGGCGCGCTGGGCGTCCTCGGAGGCGTCCTGCATGAACGCGCCGGCCCAGACCTCGAACGGCAGCGACACGGTGTTGGCGTCGCCGCTGGCCGCGGCCTGGGCGGTGAACAGCTCGGCGTAGTGCGGCGGGACGGCGTCCATGAGCGACTCGCCGTCGTGCGGGACGAACGCGCTCCAGAACACCGTGCGCTTCATCCGTGCGGCAACCCGGGGCGCGGCGCCGGAGACGACGAAGCCGCCCCAGCTGTGGCCGAGCATCGTCACGTCGTGCAGGTCCTCGCGCTCGACCAGCGACACCACGGCGTCGACGCAGTCGGTGAGGGTGACCCCGCGCGGGTCGTCGCCGAGGTCGAGCCCCGGCAGCGTCGGGGTGAGCACCCGGTGCCCGGCCTCGCGCAGCCGGGTCGCCACCGGGCGCCAGCTCCATCCGCCGTGCCAGGCCCCGGTGATCAGGACGAACGTCTCCACGCGCTTCTCCGCTCCTCGTCGAACAGCGTCACGAGCGTGACACAGCTCATCCCTGAGGGAGAAGCACGGAATTCGGCATGATTGCGACGTGTGGCGTCATAGAAGGTCTTGACCGCCGCGCTAACTTCCACCTGAACTGCTCGGTACAGGAATTGGTGTCCGGGGGGAACCGTGAGCGACGAGGCCCGCATCCGCACCACCCACGTCGGGAGCCTGCCCCGACCGGAGGCCCTGCTCGACCTGCTCGCCGCCCGGCAGCGGGGCGACGCGGTCGCCGGCGAGGTGCTCGAGACCGCGACCCGGGACCCCGTCGCCGGGATCGTCGCCGCCCAGCGCGAGCACGGGATCGACGTCGTCACCGACGGCGAGATGGGCAAGCTCGGCTTCTTCAGCTACGTGACCGAGCGCCTCGGCGGGCTCGAGCGCCGGCCGGGCGCCGAGACCGTGTACAGCTTCGCGGCCGAGCAGGAGGCCTTCCCGGAGTACTACGAGCAGTACTTCGCCCAGGCGATGATGGGCGGGACGGTCGGCGCCGTCGAACCCGTCGTCTGTACCGGGCCGCTGGTCTACCGGGGCGAACAGGCGCTGCGCCGGGATCTCGACAACCTCGCCGCGGCGGTGGATCCGGCCGGGGCGTTCGTCCCGTCGATCGCCCCGAGCGGCGTCGGCGTGAACGAGTACTACGGCTCCGAGGAGGAGTACTTCTTCGCGGTCGCCGACGCGATGTCGGTCGAGTACCGGGCGATCGTCGACGCCGGGTTCACGCTGCAGGTCGACGACCCGTTCCTCACCGAGATCTACAGCTTCCACGGCTACGACGAGGCGACCCGCACCCGCCGCGGCCGGATGTACGTCGAGGCGGTCAACCACGCGCTGCGCGGCATCCCGGCGGAGAAGGTCCGCTTCCACACCTGCTACTCGATCAACGAGGGCCCGCGCGTCTTCGACGTCCCGCTCGCCGACGTGATCGACCTCGTGCTCGCGGTGGACGCGCGCTACCACTCGTTCGAGGCGGCGAACGCCCGCCACGAGCACGAGTACCACCTGTGGGAGACGGTGGCGCTGCCCGAGGACAACGTGCTGATCCCGGGCGTGATCACACACGCGTCGAACATCGTCGAGCACCCCGAGCTGATCGCGGAGCGCCTCGAGCGGTTCGCGCGGCTGGTCGGACCGGAGCGGGTGATGGCCGGCGCCGACTGCGGGTTCTCCTCGCAGGCCACCTACCGCCCGGAGGTCCACCCGACGGTGATGTGGGCGAAGTTCGACGCGATGGCGCAGGGGGCGCGGCTGGCGTCGTCGCGGCTGTTCAGCGGTTCCGCAGCCCGCTGAGGGCGAGGTCGACGACGGCGGCCGGCCAGGCCGCCGTCGTCGTGTCCCGGCCGGCGAGGTGGTCGGCGTACAGGGTCCCGACGACGAGGCTGGTCGCCGCCTCGACGTCGAGGTCCGGCTCCAGTTCGCCGCGGCCGACACCGGCGGTGATCACGGCCGCGAACAGGGCCCGGCGCGGCAGCAGCGTTGCCTCCCGGACGATCCCGAGGAGCTCGCCCGAGCCGGGCTCGTCGGCGAGGCAGGTGCCCAGGATGCTCATCGCGCCGACCTCGACGTACTGCTCGCGCATCGCCTCGAGCAGCGCGATCAGGTCGGTGCGGACCTCGCCGACCGGCTCCGGTACCCGGCCCAGGCGCAGGTGCGCGAGCGCCGCCCCGACGAGCTCGCCCTTGCTCGGCCACCGCGAGTACACCGTCACCTTCGACACGCCCGCGGCCGCGGCGACCCGGTCCATCGACATCCGCGCCACGCCGTCGGTCGCGAGCAGGCGGACCGTCGCGTCGAGCACGGCCTCGTCCTTGCCGCGGTCCTTGGTGCGGCCGCGGCCGGGGCGGGGCGCCGGATCCACGCGCGGCAGGATACGGCCGCCGGCGCCGCGGTCCGCTGCGGCGCAGCACACGGTGACGTGGCCGCCGTCATCGGGAACGCCTAGCGTGCGGAAGGCCCGGGCACGATCGAGGAGGACTTCATGGCGAGCACTGACCCCACGACGATGCGCTCGGTTCTCGGGCACTTCCCGTCGGGGGTCACGATCGTCACCGGGGTCGCCGACGGTGAGCCGGCGGGATTCACCTGCCAGTCGTTCGCGTCGCTCTCGCTCGACCCGCCGCTGGTGCTGATCCTGCCGGGCCGGAACTCGTCGTCGTGGCCGAAGATCGAGGCGACCGGGCAGTTCTGCGTCAACGTGCTCGCCGAGGACCAGGGCGAGCTGTCGACGACGTTCTCGAAGTCCGGGACCGACAAGTTCGCCGGGGTCGAGTGGACGCCGTCGGGCCTGGGCTCGCCGATCCTGGCCGGCGCGACCGCCTGGATCGACTGCACCCTGCACGCCTCCCACGACGGCGGCGACCACCTCATCGTCGTCGGCGCCGTGCACGACCTCGCGGCCGACGCCGAGGTCCCCCCGCTGGTCTTCCACCGTGGTGCGTACGCGCGGACCTCATAGGTGCGCTGCGCGCCTGTGAGCACTAATTGATGCCCTGGCGTCAATTAGTGCTCACGAGCGGCGGAGCCGCACCTCCGGAGGCGCACCGGGCCCGTCGCCGTCGCCGGATCGACGACCTCGCCCTGCTGGGTCATCTCGATCTCACCCGCATCCACCAGCCGTCGCGCAGCCCGGCGCGCCGGTTCCATGAGCGGGCGCCAGCCCTGCGGGTCGACCCGCCGCGCCGCCTCCGACGGGCAGATCGTCTTCCCGGCGCCGCGCTGATCGAGCAGATCGGTGATCGCGGCCGCCAGGTCCGCGTCGACGTCGCTCACCGGACCGGGATACCCGCCGCGCCACGACGACGACCCCGACGACGAGCGCCGGCACCACCACGACCGGCCCGCTCTGGGCGAGCACCGCACCGACCGCGACACAGGAGAGCGCCGCGGCGACCCGGGCCCTCCCGACCAGCAGCCGGACCCCGGCGGCGGTGGCCGCGAGGTAGACGGCCAGGAACATCGTCGTCGGGAAGGCCACCAGGTCGGTGGTGTCGAGCCACCCGAGCCCGGTCAGCGTGAGCATCACGCTGCCGAGCGCGGCCACCCCGAGAGGGAGGCCGTACCGACGACGGCGGGCGCCCGCTCCGCTCATGAGCGCCTCGACCATCTCGGCCGCCCCGGTCAGGTACGCGTTGGTCGCGGCCAAGGTGAGCGCGACGGCGGCGATCCCCGCGGCGACCGCCCCCGCCGGCCCGATCCCCACCCGTAGGAGATCCGCGACGGGGGTCGCGCTCCCGGCCCGCGGGCCGAGCACGGCGATCGTCGCCCCGGCGGTGGCCAGGTAGACCGCCGAGGTGATCGCGAAGGCGGCCCCGATCACCCGGGGCAGCTGCCGGCCGGGGTCCCGCAGCCGCGCGGTCATCGGGGCGATCGCCTCCCACCCGACGAACGAGAGCATCAGCACGGCACTCGCCGAGCCGACCGCGGACCACCCGTGCGGGGCGAACGGTGTCCAACTCGCGCCGCGGGCATGCGGTGCCGAGGCGGTCACCGCGACGACGAGCAGGGTCACCAGCACCCCGACGAGCCCGATCTGGACGGCTGCGGACGCCCGCGCGCCGCCGATCGTCAGTACGACGACCACGAGCAGCAGCCCGGCCGCGATCTCGACCGTGGTCCCGGGCCCACCACCGGTCAGGGGCGCCAGGTAGGCCGCGCCGATGAGACACACCACCGGCGCCCCGAGCACCACCCCGCCGAGGAAGCAGGCCGCGACCGCCCGCTCCGCTCCGGGGCCGAACGCGGCCCCGGCGAAGCCCGCCGCGCCGGACCGGCCCGGGTACCGGCGGCCGAGGGCGCTGAACACCGCCGCGAGCAGGCCGGAGAGGACGAGCAGCCCGAGCCAGGCGACGAGCGACGCCGGCCCGGCGATCCCGGCCGCCAGTCCCGGCAGCAGGAGCACGCTCGGGCCGAGCAGGGCACCGACGTAGAGGGTCACGGCGCCGGGGGTCGAGAGGGTCCGTTCCATGCCGAAAGGCTGTCGCGATCGGCCTCGCACGCGCTGCCGACAATGCCGCGCATCCGGGTCCTCGCCGCAACGATCCATCGCCGCAGCGCCGCTAGGCTGCACGTCGTGCCGGACGAGCTCTACGACAGGACCGATCGCGCCATCCTGACCATCCTGCAGCGGGAGGGTCGGCTCTCGAACGTCGAGCTGGCCGAGCGGGTGTCGCTCTCGCCGTCGTCGTGCCTGCGGCGCACCAAGGCGCTCGAGGCGGCGGGCTTCATCGCGGCCTACCGCGCCGAGCTCGACCGCCGGCGCCTCGGGCTCGGGCTGACCGTGTTCATCTCGCTGCGCGTCGAGCAGCACTCCCGGGCGACCTCGCGGATCATCGAGGACGCGCTGACCGCCATCCCGGCCGTCGTCGCCTGCCACGTCGTCAGCGGCGAGGCGGACTTCCTCGTCGAGGCCGTGGTGGGCGACCTCGCCGCCTACGAGTCGCTGCTGCTCGACGACGTGCTCGCCATCGACGCGGTCACCGACGCCCGGTCCACGTTCGCGATCCGCACGGTGCTCTCCCGCGGGCCGCTGCCGGTCGACTCGGTCCGCTGAGCCCGCTGCCACTTCCGGCCGGGTGGCCCTGGCCGAGCGGGCCGTCGTCGTGGCGTGATCGTCGGCATGCACTCCTTCAGCCAGGTCGACGTGTTCACCGACGAGCTCACGGCGGGCAATCCGGTCGCGGTCGTCCACGACGCCGACGACCTCACCGACGCGCAGATGGCCGCCGTCGCGTCCTGGACGAACCTGTCCGAGACGACGTTCCTGCTCGCGCCCACCGACCCGGCGGCCGACTACCGGTTGAGGATCTTCACGCCGCGCACCGAGCTCCCGTTCGCCGGGCATCCGACCCTCGGCTCGGCGTGCGCCTGGCTCGGGGCCGGGGGAGTCCCGGGTGACGACGACGGCCCGGTGCAGGAGTGCGGCGCCGGGCTCGTCCGGCTGCGACGACGCGACGGGCGACTGGCCTTCGCCGCGCCGCCGCTGGTCCGCTCCGGGCCCGTCGCCGACGCGGACGTGGGCGCGCTGGCGGCTGCGCTGGGGGTCGATCGCACGAGGGTGCGCGACGCCGCCTGGGTCGACAACGGCCCGGGATGGGTCGCGCTGTTGCTCCCCGACGCCGCCACCGTGCTCGGGCTCGAGCCCGACCTGCGCGCCCTCGGGGCGAGCGAGATCAGCCGGGCCGTCGGCGTCGTCGGACCCCATCCGGCGGGTGGCGAGACGCAGTTCGAGGTGCGCGCGTTCGTGCCGGCGATGGGGGTGGGCGAGGACCCGGTGACCGGGTCGCTCAACGCCGGGCTCGGCCGCTGGCTCGTCGACGCCGGCCACGCACCCCCGACCTACGTCGCCGCGCAGGGCACCCGGCTGGGACGCCGCGGCCGGGTGCACGTGGAGCACGCCGACGGCGAGGTGTGGGTCGGGGGCGGGACGGTGCCCGGCGTCACCGGGACGCTGCGGATGTAGCGGGGGACCGCGCCGACGGCCTGGCGTCGTGCGCCCGGTCGCGCGGTGGCACGCGGCCTACACCCGGTCCGACGCGCGCAGACCGTGCACCAGCACCGGGCGCACCGAGCCGTCACCCAGGAGGTGCTCCGGGTCGAGGTACTCCACGACGAACCCGGCGCGCCGGGCGACGGCCCGGCTCGCGACGTTCTCGGGGGCGATGAGCAGCTCGAGGCGCTCGGCCCGTCCCTCGCCGAACACCCAGGCGACGACGACGCCGAGCGCGTCGGCGGCGTACCCGCGCCCCCGGGCCCACGGGGCGCCCCAGTAGCCGATCTCGCCGATCCCGTCGCGCACGTGCAGCAGCGCCATGCTCCCGGCGACCGTCCCGGGCTCGTCGATCGCCTCGACGCAGAACGAGGCGCCGCCCTCGTCGGCGACGTCGTGGACGTGGTGGGCGAGGAACCAGTCGGCGTCCTCACGGCGGTACGGCGACGGGATCGTCGTGAATCGCTGGGTGTCCGGGTCCTGGCAGGCGCGGAAGATCGCCTCGGCGTCGTCGGTGTGCCAGGGCCGCAGGCGGGTGCGGGTGCCGAGGAGCACGGGCGGGTCGGACATCTCCGCAGGATGGCCCGACCGCGTGGCGGCCGCCTCCCGATATCCGGTGGGTGACCATGCCGCGGCGACGGTGTTCTCCGAGCGCCTCGGCTACGAGCGCTCCGAGGTCACGGTTCTCGGCCGCCGTCTCGGGCGATCCCGGCCGGGCGGGCGGGCCGCGCCGAGATCGCCCTCCTAGGGTGGTAGGAGTGAAGTTCCCGATCCTGCGCCGTGTGCTCCGGGCGCTCGTCGGGCTCCCGCGGCCCGCCAAGCGCGCCATCGCCGGCCGTCGCGTCGAACGCGACGGTCAGGTCCTCGATCTCGACGTCCAGATGATCCTGAAGCTGATCGCCCTGGCCGCGGGACCCGGGGAGGACCCTCCGCTGGTCGACCAGCGGAAGCTCACCGACGAGGCGGCGTCCGGGCTCGCGGAGGTCACCCGGGGGGTCACCAGCCGCGCCGTGTCGATCCCGGTCCCCGTCGGCCCGACCCGCGACGTGCCCGGCGTCCTCGACGCCCGTCTCTACGAGCCCGACGACCTCGCCGGATCGAGTTCCGGGCTGCTGCTGTTCTTCCACGGCGGCGGCTTCGCGCTCGGCAGCGTGCTCTCCGGCGACCCGCTGTGCCGGGCGCTCGCGCAGCAGGCCGGCGCGCGGGTCCTGTCGGTGGAGTACCGCCTCGCCCCGGAGCACCCGTTCCCGGCCGGGCTCTCGGACGCCGTCGAGGCGCTGCGTCACGTGGTCGCCCACCGGGAGGAGTACCGGGCTGGGGCGATCGCGGTCGGTGGCGACTCCGCGGGCGCCAACCTGGCGCTCACCTCGGCCCACCAGTTGGCCCGACGCGGGGAGCCGACCGCGGAGTTCGTGCTCGCCCTCTACCCGGTCACCGACGCGGGCCGCTCCGGCGGCTCCCGGGAGCTCTTCGCGGAGGGCTTCGGGCTGCGCACCGTCGACGTCGAGTGGTTCGAGGGCCTCTACCTGCCCGAGGGCCTCGACCCGATCCGCCCGACGGCGCTGCTCGAGGCCGAGGACCTCGGCGTCATGCCCCCGGCCTACGTCGCGACGGCCGGGTTCGACCCGCTGCGCGACGAGGGCGAGGAACTGGTCTCGGCGCTGCGCGCGGCCGGGGTCCCGACGGTGGCCCACCGGTTCCCCGGGCTGGTCCACGGCTACGCCGGGTTCGCGGGTCTGGTGCCCGCCGCGCGCGACGCGGTGCTGGACGCGGCGTCCGCGCTGCGCGCCGGGATCGCGCTGACCGGCACCCCGGCCGAGCGCTCCCACGGCGGCCGGATGGCGAACGAGGGCGCGGTGGCCGACCGGGCGTGACCGGTACGTCACGGGTGACCGGGGCCCCGGTGGGGGTACCTGGTCGTCATGGCGGGACCCGTGAAGGAAACGATCTCCATCGCCGCGCCGGTGACGACCGTCATCGGCGTGGTGGCAGATCTCGAGAACACCGATCGCTGGGCGAACGAGGCGAAGTCGGCCGAGGTCGTCACGCGAGACGGTGATGGGCGCCCGACCCGGATCGTGGTGACCCTCGGGGCGATCGGGTTCACGAGTGCGTCGACGTTCGACGTGGCCTACACGGACTCCTCGGTGACCCTGACCTGCGTCGAGGGCCGGCTCATCGCCGAGAGCACGATCTCCTACGAGGCGGCCGAGTCGGGCGCGGGCACCGAGCTGACGATGACCTCGACGATGCAGGTCACGGTGCCCGTGCCGCAGTGGGGCCTGGAGCGGGCGATGAGCCGCTCGGCTCGCAAGAACCTGGCGTCGGTGAAGGCCGACGCCGAGCGGGCGGTCGCGTTCGGCTGACGCCTCGTGCGTGCGTTTCCGTGTCTGAGCACGGCAGAGATGCAGCACGCCGATAGTGCACGCACATGCCGCTAGGCCAACGCCCGTCCCACCGTCCGTCCGCTGAACAGGCACCCGCCGAGGAACGTGCCCTCCAGCGAGCGGTACCCGTGGACGCCGCCGCCACCGAAGCCCGCCGCCTCGCCCGCGGCGAACAGGCCCGGCACCGGCTCGCCGTCGGGACCCAGCACGCGCCCCGACAGGTCGGTGTGGAGCCCGCCGAGTGTCTTGCGGGTCAGGACGTGCAGCTTCACCCCGACCAGCGGGCCCGCGGCGGGATCGAGCAGCCGGTGCGGCGCCGCCACGCGGGTCAGCTTGTCGCCGAGGTAGTTCCGCGCCGAGCGGATCGCGGCGAGCTGGAGATCCTTGCCGTAGGGGTTCGCGAGCTCGCGGTCACGGGCGAGGACCTCGCGCTCGACGTCCTCGAACGCCAGCAGCGGCTCCGGCGTCAGCGCGTTCATCCGGTCCACGAGCTCGCGCAGGGTCGTCGCCGCGACGAAGTCCTCGCCCCGGCGCTGGAACTCCGCCACCGGACCCGTCGGGCCGGGCCGTCCGCGCTGCAGCGTGAGCCCGATGTCGCGGCCGGTCAGGTCCGGGTTCTGCTCGGAGCCGGAGAGCGCGAACTCCTTCTCCAGGATGCGCTGGGTGGTGATGAACCAGGTGTGGTCGTGGCCGCTCTGCCGGATGTGGGCGAGGGTGCCGAGGGTGTCGAAGCCCGGGTAGAACGGCGCCGGCAGGCGGTTCCCGACGGCGTCGAACCACAACGACGACGGCCCGGGCAGGATCCGGATGCCGTGGCTCGGCCAGACCGGGGAGTGGTTGACGATCCCCTCGGTGTAGTGCCACATCCGGTCGCGGTGGACGACCGCGCCGCCGGCGGCCTCCGCGATCCCGATCATCCGGCCGTCGACGTGCGCCGGGACCCCGGAGATCATGTGCTCCGGCGGGGTGCCGAGGCGGGCGGGCCAGTACTTCCGGACGGCCTCGTGGTCCCCGCCGATCCCGCCGGAGGTCACGACGACGGCGTCGGCCGCGACCTCGAACGGCGCCACCTCGACCCGGGAGCTCGCCTGTCCCCGGCTGACGTCGGAGGGCTCGAGGACGGCGCCCGCCACGCCGGTGACCGCACCCGCCGTCGTCGTCACCCGGTCGACCCGGTGCCGGAACCGCAGCTCGACCCGGCCCTGCGCGACCGCCTCCCGCACCCGACGGGCGAACGGCTCGACGATGCCGGGCCCGGTGCCCCAGACGATGTGGAAGCGCGGGACGGAGTTGCCGTGGCCGGTGGCGGTGCCCGAGCCCCGCTCGGCCCAGCCCACCACGGGGAAGAACCCGATCCCCTGCGAGCGCAGCCAGTCCCGCTTCTCCCCGGCGGCCCACTCGACGTAGGCGCGGGCCCAGCGGCGGCCCCACTCGTCCCCGGTCTCGTCGAACCGGGCGGAGCCCTGCCAGTCCGACCACGCGAGGTCGAGCGAGTCGTGGATGCGCAGCCGGCGCTGCTCGGGGGTGTCGACGAGGAAGAGCCCGCCGAACGACCACCAGGCCTGCCCGCCGAAGGACGCCTCGGGCTCCTGGTCGAGCAGGATCACCCGGCGTCCGGCGTCGGCGAGCTCGGCGGTCGCGACCAGCCCGGAGAGTCCGGCGCCCACCACGACGACGTCTGCAGTCACCGGATCATTCTCCTCGATGCGGGTGCCGAGGATGTACCGATACTGATGTCAGGTGTCAGCGACGGACCATCGCTGACACCTGACGAGGGGCGATCTACTCGCTGTAGCCGAGCTTCTTGGTGCAGGTCGGCCAGGCCTTCCAGCCCTGCTCGGCCTGGACCTTCTTGGCGATCGCGATCTGCTGCTCACGCGAGGCCTGGTCGGGCGTCGAGGCGTACTGCGTGCCGCCGAAGCGCTTCCAGGTCGAGGGGGTGAACTGCAGACCGCCCTTGAAGCCGTTGCCGGTGTCCGCGTCCCAGTTGTTGGTCGACTCGCACTTGGCGAGGCGGTCCCAGGTCGCGTTGCTCTGCGGCGAGTCCGAGGCGGCCGGCGCCGCCATCGCGTTGCCCGCCATGACGACCGGCGCGGTGACCGAGGCGGCGACGACGCCGACCTTGAGGCTCGCGAGCGCGAGGCTGCCGGTGGTCTCGGAGAGCGTGCTGGGCTTGCGGTGGCGGCCGGCCATGTTCGGCTCCAAGTCGAGTTCGGGGCTGCTCGGGCCGGAAGCGTGGGGAGCGGACCGGCGAGGAGCGACCGTAATCGAACCGAGACCTTCCGTCACCTCAAGTGACCGGGGGCGCGCGGAATGTCGCGGTGAGTGGACCGACGGGCGCGCTCAGCGGCGAACGGAGCAGCGTCGAGCATCTTGCGCTAGACCGAACGGCACGACGACGGCATCGGAACCCGAGACGAACGGGATCAGCGGCGGAAGCCGACCGCCGCCCAGTGCCCGCGGAGGGTCGCCGCCCCGGCGGGCCGGCCCGGCTCCGGCCGCCACTCGTCGGCCCACACGAGGCCCGGGTCCACGAGGTCGACGTCCGCGACCAGTGCCGCGACGTCGGCCCGCGAGCGGGCCCGGGGCACGGCCCGTGGGTAGGCCGTCGCCTCCGCCGCGATCGTGGGTCCGGTGCGGGGGTCGTCGTCGGTGAAGTGGGAGAGGGCGAGCGCGCTGCCGGGGGCCAGCCGGTCCAGGTAGTCGCCGACGAGCCCCGCGGCGTCGTCGCGCACGTGCTGGAACACGGAGAACGCGAGCAGACCGACGGGTCGGCGCAGGTCGAGCAGCCCGGCGACGCCCGGGGAGGACAGCACCGCGTCGACGTCGCGCACGTCCACCGCGGTGTAGGTGGCCGTCGGCAGCGCCGCGAGCAGGTGCTGGCCGTGCAGCGCGGCGATCGAGTCGACGTCGGTGTAGGCGACGCGCGCCCCCGAGCGACTCCGCGCGACGACCTCGTGGACGTTGCCCATGGTGGGCACGCCGGAGCCCAGGTCGAGGAACTGCTCGACCCCGGTGGCGAGCAGGAAGCGCACCGCCCGCCGCAGGAACGCGCGGTTCTCGCGGGCGAGATCGACGATGCCGGGCTGCGAGCGCTTGAGCCGCTCGCCCAGTTCCCGGTCGACGGCGCCGTGGGCCGCGCCGCCGAGCAGGTAGTCGTAGACACGCGCCGAGCTGGGGCGCTCGAACTCCTCGGCCGCGGCGGTCGAGGTCCCCGCGGCCGGTCGCCTCGTGGGGGCCGCGGCCGGCGACGGGGCGACCGCCGGCGAGGGGGCGTGGGCGGGCGGCGCCGGCGCGACGGGAGCCGCGGCCTGGGTGGGCACCGAGGCGAATGTCGTCGCCCGGGCGGTCTCGGCGCGCTCACGTCCGGCCACGCCGGCCGGGGCGGCCGACGCGTGCCACCGCGGCAGCTCGCTCACGCGCGGCACCTCCGGGGCCAGGGAGATCGCGTGCCGCCCGAACCGGCGGGACGGCGCTCGGAGATCAGTAGGGAGTCCGAGACGGGACCGTGTCAAACGAGGATCTCGGACGGACCAGCCCAGAGCGACGGATTCGGCTGCTCACGGTGACGAAATCCGGGCAACAGTCCCACAGGAACCGGTTTCGACCCGTCGTCATCCCCCATCACGACACGGAGGGTGATAGATAACGAATTGATAACAGGATCCGCTCCCTTGCTGTTGGGAGAGGGTTCCGCCGGAGGTCACGTCGTCGTCGGCAACAGGGACCTCACACCGGCAACGGTCAGCGTGTGCGCGTCGCGGTCGTGACCGAGTCCTTCCTGCCGCAGGTGAACGGAGTCACCAACTCCGTCCTGCAGGTGATCGCCCACCTCCGCAGGCGGGGCCACGAAGCCCTCGTCCTGGCTCCCGGGGCGGGCCCGGAGGAGGTCGAGGGCGTCCCCGTGATCCGGGTGCCCGCCCTCGACCTCGCCGTCGTCGACTCGCTGCCGGTCGGCGTCCCCACCCCGGCGGTGCGGGCGACCCTCGAGGAGTACCGCCCGGACGTCGTGCACCTCGCATCCCCGTTCGTCCTGGGCGCCCGCGCGATCACGGCGGCCCGCCGGCTCGACGTCCCGACCGTCGCCGTCTACCAGACCGACGTCGCCGGGTTCGCCGCCTCGTACGGCGTCGGCCTCACCGCCCGGGCGGCCTGGCGCTGGACCCGGCGGCTGCACGCACGGGCCGACCGCACCCTCGCGCCGTCGGCCTGGGCGGTCGAGGCCCTGGAGTCGCACGGGGTGCCCCGGGTGCACCGGTGGGGCCGCGGGGTGGACACCTCCCGGTTCCGGCCCCTCGCCGAGCACGACGACGGCGGGTCGGCCGCCGCCGCGCTGCGCCGCGAGCTGGCTCCCCGGGGGGAGATGCTCGTCGGCTACGTCGGGCGGCTCGCGGCGGAGAAGCAGGTCGAGCGGCTCGCCACGCTGGCCGACCTGCCCGGGGTGCGGCTCGTCGTCGTCGGCGACGGGCCGGCGCGCGAGCGGCTGGCCGAACTGCTGCCCGGGGCCGCCTTCCTGGGCTTCCGGGGCGGCGACGACCTGGCGACCGCGTACGCGGCGCTCGACGCGTTCGTCCACACCGGCCCGTTCGAGACCTTCTGCCAGGCGGTGCAGGAGGCCAAGGCGGCCGGCCTCCCGGTGCTCGTGCCGGACGCCGGGGGCGCGCGCGACCTGGTCGAGCCCGGTGAGACGGGCTGGCTGTTCGACGCCGGGTCCGACGTCGCCTCGAGCGGCGGGCTCCGTGAGCGGGTCCGCGCCTGGCGCGACGACCCGGCGCTGCGCCGGCGCATGGGGCACGCCGCCCGCGCCTCGACGCGCGGCCGGACCTGGCCCGCCGTCTGCGACGAGCTCCTCGGCCATTACGGCGAGCTGGTCGGGACCGCCGACGATTCACGCGGAGCACACCGCCTCGTCACGCGCGGGTCGGCCGGCGAACGTCCTGGCCCCGTAGACACCGCGGCATGACCAGCACCGAGGTCCTGCTCACGACCACGCCCGACGGCGGCGTGCGCCCCGCCGGGAGCGACAGCCCGGCGGGCCCGGCACCGACCCTCGCGGCCACCGACGGCGCCGACACCCGGGTCGCCCGCCCCGGCGACTCGGGTCGCTACAGCCTGCTCGTCACCCGCGACGGAGAGCACATCCGGGCCGCGCAGCGCCTGCGTCACGACGTGTTCGCGATCGAGCAGGGCGCCCGCCTGGCGCCCGGTCCCGCCGCGGAGGAGGGCCGCGACGAGGACCGGTTCGACGCGTTCTGCGACCACGTGATGGTCCGCGACGACACCGACGGCGCGATCGTGGGCACCTACCGGATGCTGTCCCCGGACGGGGCGCTCGCCGCGGGCGGGCTCTACTCCGACACCGAGTTCGACCTGTCCGCGCTCGACGACCTGCGGCCCCGGCTGGTCGAGGTCGGCCGCTCCTGCGTGCACCCCGAGCACCGCACCGGCACCGTGCTCTCGCTGGTCTGGGCCGGGATGTGGCGCTACCTGATCCTCACCGGGCACCGCTGGCTCATCGGCTGCGCGAGCGTGCCGCTCACCGGCGAGGGCACGCTGCCCGGATCGGTGTGGTCGCTGGTCGAGCGCAAGCACCTCGCTCCCGAGAACCGCCGGGTCGTGCCGCGGCGTCCGGCCCCGGTCGGTACCGACGGCGTCGGTGACGTGCGGCGCGCCCGCGCGGAGACCCCGCCGCTGCTGCGCGGCTACCTGCGCCTGGGCGCGCAGATCGCCGGCACGCCCGCCCTCGACCCCGACTTCGGCGTCGCCGACCTGTTCGTGCTGCTCGACCACACCGCCATCGACCCGCGGTGGCGGCGTCATCTGCTCGGGGAGGACGTATGAGCTGGTTTCCGACCTCGCCGTGCGCGCCGGAGTGCCTGCCGGTCCCCGCGGCCGACGCCGGTCTCGCCCGGGTGCGCCGCCTCGTACGGACCACCTGGCGGTTGACCGCCCTCGTCGGCGCGCTCCTGCTCGGCGCCGCGCTCGCGCTCCTGGCGCCGGTCCTCGGCCCGCGCCGGGTGGGACGGGTCCAGGCCCTGTGGTCCGGCTGGCTCCTCGCGGCCGGGGGAGTGCGCGTCGTGGTGACCGGGCCGCGCCCGCAGCCGGGCTCGCTCGTCGTCGCGAACCACGTGTCGTGGCTGGACGTGCTCGCCCTCAACCGCGTCGTCCCGGTCCGCATGCTCGCCAAGGCGGAGGTCCGCGACTGGCCGCTGGTCGGCCCGATGGCCGCCCGGGTCGGGTCGGTGTTCCTCGACCGTGACCGGCTGCGCGCGCTGCCCGGAGCGGTCGCGGTGGTCGCGGGTGCACTACGCGAGGGCGCCTGCGTCGGGGTGTTCCCGGAGGGCACCACCCGCTGCGGGCGCGACCTCGGTCGGTTCCGGCCCGCCGCGTTCCAGGCCGCGCTCGACGCCGGCGCTCCGGTGGTGCCGGTCGCGCTCTCCTACGCCGACGCCGAGGGTGCGCCCGATGCGGCCGCGGCCTTCGTCGGGGACGACACCCTGCTCGCGTCGCTGATCCGTGTCGCGTCCGCGCGCCGCACCGTCCTCACGGTCCGGGTGCTGCCGGTCCAGGTGCCGGTCCCGGGCGCGGAGGGCGAGGCCCGCGCGCTGCCGCGCCGGCAGGCCGCCGGTCTCGCGGCGACCACGATCGGTGGCGCGCTGCCCGAGGCGACGGCCGATCTCCGTCCGTGGCCGGCCGTCCACGTCGACCCGGTGCCGGCCCGCGCGGGGACCGTGCCGCCCCTGGTGTCGGTCGCCGTGGCGCGGGACCGTGGCACCGTGCACACGGACGAGGAGGTGAGCCGTGTCGCCTGAGGAGGCCAGGGAGACGCAGCGGAGCGGAGCTCGACCCGAGGTCACGGAGACGCAGCGGAGCGGAGCTCGACCCGAGGTCACGGAGACGCAGCGGAGCGGAGCTCGACCCACGGTTCCGGTCGAGCGGTCCGAGCCGCGCCGCGACTGGCGTGACGACGCCCGCTTCGCCGCCGAGTTCGTCCGGTCCCCGGTCGCGACCGCGTCGGTGTGGCCGAGCTCGACGGCGCTGGCCCGGGCGGTCGCCGACGCGGCCCTGGCTCAGTGCTCGCGCCCCGACCCGCTGGTCGTCGAGCTCGGCGCGGGGTCGGGGGCGTTCACGATCGAGCTGGCCCGCCGGCTCGACCGGCGCGCGCGCCACCTCGCGGTCGAGCTGAACCCGGCGTTGGCGCACCGGCTGGCCGAGCGGATCCCGGACGTGGACGTGGTGCCGGCCGACGTCGCCGAGCTCCCGACGCTGCTGGCCCTGCGCGGGCTGACCGGGGGGCGCGGGGTGGACGTCGTCGTCAGCGGTCTGGGGTGGTCGGCGACCCGCCCGGGACGCGACGACTCGCTGCTGCCCACCGTCGCGTCCACGCTCGCCGACGACGGTGTCTTCGTACAGTTCGGCTACACGTTCACCCGCTGGGCGGGTCCGGCCCGGGCCCTGGAGCGCGAGCTGCACGAGCTCTACGGCGAGGTCACGACCACGCCCACGGTGTGGCGCAACCTGCCGCCGGCGATCGTGCACCGGGCCGCCCACCCCCGCCGGTCGGCGTCCTGACGACATCACACGGCCCCCCGCCCCCCGCGAAGGCGCAGCTAGCCGCCGACGGCGGTCGTGGCTGCGGTGACCATCGCCTGCGAGTCGCCCTGCAGGCGGTCGGCGGCGGCGGACAGCCTGCTCTGGCTCGACGACGTCGACAGCGTGTCCAGGTCGGCGAGGACCCGGTCGATGGCGGGCACCAGGTCGGCGTCCACCTTCTGGCGCGCGTCGGGCGAGAGCGAGGCCGTGGTCGCCGTCGTCCGGAACTGCGAGATCGCGTCCCGGTAGGCGGCGAAGTCGCGCTGCATGGCGCCCAGGTCGCCGCGGTGCTGGTCGAGGTCGGTCGACATGGTGTCGGCCGCCGCCCCGACCTGGATGAACCCGGCCATCAGCTGGGCCCGGCCGGTGGAGTCGTCGGTGGTCGGGGCGGGCGCCGGGGCCGCGGCCGGTGCGGGTGCCGCCGGCGACCCGGCGGCGGCGGTCGGGGCGGGGATCGTCGCCGCCTGGACGGTCGCGGTGACCTGGCTGGCGAGCACCAGGACGACGATGGTCGAGGCGATGCCGACCAGGCTGAACACGGCGCCGAGGACGGTGCCGAGCGTGGCGAGCCCCCGGCCGCGCTCGCCGCTGCGGGCGATCTGCCGGCGGGCGACGAGGCCCAGCACGATCGCGACCGGCGAGACGACGAACGCCATGACCACCGAGAGCCACGACAGCGTGTTCAGCGGCGCGGGCATCGGGCCGACACCGACCGGCGAGGAGGGCGGGGCCCCGTACCCCGCGGGCGCACCGGGCGGCCACCCGGGGGGCTGAGCGGGTGCTGGGCCGAAGGCCTGCGTGCCCGGAACGGTCGTCTCCGCGTCCGCGGCGGGGTCGACGGCGGGGAATCGGGGGTCGGCCTGCTGGGTCATGACGGTGCTCCTCGAGCGATCGGGCGTCCGGCGGCTTCTGGACGCCGATACCGTCACTCTTCGTAGAGAGATCCGCCAAGCGAATCGGACATGCATCACTCAGTCGGACTAGTGATGATTACCCACCGAGATATCAGCAGGTCAGCGCGTGGTCGAAATCAGGCGGGGTGTACGGTCCGGCATCGATCGGACCGTCGGGGTCGACCACCTGCCCCCGGCGGATGAGCCCGAGACGCGGTGCGCCATGGTGTGTCGCAGCCGGTCGGACACCCGTCCCCGGTCACGATGGCACCGTCGGCCCGAGCCCGGGACCGGCAGGCACCGACCCACGACCTGTGCAGGTGAGGAGAGGGAGACTCCCATGGCACTCCCGACGTTGACCCCCGAGCAGCGCGAGGCCGCCCAGGCCAAGTCGCGTGAGGCGCGCCAGGCCCGTTCGGCCCTGCTCGCCGGCATCAAGAGCGGCGACGAGACGATCCCGGCCGTGCTGGACCGCGGCAAGAGCGACCCGATCGCCGGGAAGACCAAGGTCTCGCAGCTCGTCCGCGCCCTGCCCGGCTACGGCCCGGCGAAGGCGTCGGCCGTGCTCGAGCAGGCCGGCATCCCCGAGGACCGCCGCGTCGCGGGCCTCGGCGCCCGCCAGCGCGAGGCGCTGGTCAGCGCGCTCAGCTGACATCCTCGAGCCACGACGGCCCGGTCACCTCACCCGAGGTGACCGGGCCGTCGTCGTCTCCGGGGCCCGGCGTCAGTCCAGGCCGGCGGGCAGGTCCTTGCTGACCGAGCCGAGGCTGGTGCCGATCGCCCAGCTGCCGAACGCGAGCTTGCCCGCCTGGCCGATCGAGGTGTCCCGGTAGATGCCGGTCTTCACGTAGCTGTCCTTGCCCGAGTACATCGTGCCCGAGGGCGGCGCGAAGTCGGCGATCTTCTGCTGCCCGTCCTGCCAGGCGCTCACGGTGCCGTTCGACGACGAGAACTTCACCTTCAGCACGAGGTGGGTCCACTGGCCCGGTTTCGCGTCGCCGACGACCTTCGAGAACCCGCCCGAGTCGCCGTCGATGAGGAACTTGCCGTTCTGGACCTTGAGCTCGAGGGGCGGCGAGCCGTCGCCGTCGTTCTTGAACTGGGTGATCACCTGCCAGTCGGAGGTGTTCACCGGGAAGTCGGGCGCGAGCTTGACCGAGAACCCGAAGTAGTACTGGTCCCCCTCCTGGAGGGCCTTGAAGTCGGGCTCGACCTCGGAGCGCTTGCCGCCGCCCGGCATGAGGACGTTCAGCAGGCCGCCGGCCACGGACGGCGTGGACGCGCCCTGGTTGTTCCACGGCGTCGACTTGAAGTTCTTCATCCCGGCCGACGCGAAGTCCGCCGACCAGAGCGTCTTCCCGCCGTCCCCGAGCAGGGACGGTGCCGGGGCGCTCGTCGTGGTCGTCGGGGCCGCGGTCGTCGTCCTCCCGGTGGACGGCGCCGTGTGGGGCGCGGGCGACGGTGTCCGGACGACGGGCTCCGAGACGCCCGCGGGGGCGACGGCGAGGTTCGGGCGCGCGAGCTCGCCGGTGTCGGCGGCCGGGTCGGCCAGGAACGACGGTCCGGTGCTCGCCGCCGCGACGCTCGCGCCGGTCAGGGCCCCGAACAGGGCGAGCGCGCCCGCGGCGCGGCCCGGGGTCATGACGCGGTGCTCGCGCGGGGCGCGGTGCGAGGCCCGGCCGGGACCCGGGAAGCCGGCGGTGACGGGGCGCGAGGGAGCCGGTGCGTGGCCGGGCCGGGCCGGCATCGGGGCCTGCCCCGGGAAGCCGCCGGTCACGGGACCGGTGGGCGAACCGGGGAAGCCGCCGGTCGCGGGACCGGGGGGCGAGCCCGGGAAGCCGCCGGTCGCGGGACCGGGGGGCGAGCCCGGGAAGCCGCCGGTCATCGGTCCGGGCGGCGGTCCGGGCGGCGACGCGGGGACGCCGCCGGTCACCGGTCCGGCCGGGGCGCGGTGCGCGCCGGTGGCCGGCGAGGGCTGCGCCCGGGTGTCGAGCAGGCCGCCGGTGTCGCCGGTGGCCGAGCCGCCGCCGTCCGCGCGCACCTCGGCGGCCGCACGGGCGATCGCGGCGAGGTCGAGCGGCGTGGTCGCGGGGTCGTGACGGTGCTTGCCCCGCACCGCACGGGGTCCGGTGGCGGGAGCGTCGAGGGCTGCCGGCCAGGAGCCCGTGCGCGGGGGAGCGTCGGGCCGGGATGCGCCGGGACTCGCCCGGCCGGAGCGGGACGACCCGGAGCGATGTCGAGCCATGGAGGTCCTCGTTCGGGGCGCCAGGGACCCGGTCATGGGGGAGCGAACCGGTGCCGGGCTGGGGGGCCCGACGTGTCCACCTGTCCCGCACACGGGTTCCGGGGGGCCGGGCTCGCCGGGACAGGTGGGCGCCTCGAGTCCGGGGCCGGGCGCCTGGACGCCCTGCCGAGGAACACCGTAGGGACCCCGGACGAGTGACACCGAGCGGCGTTCAGGAGGCCGGATCCGGGCTTCGGTCACGAAATGGTCACGTTCTCGCTGCTCACGGCGTCGCGCCGTTCCGCGAACACCCAGCGCACCGGCTCGGACGCCCATCGTGAGTGACGCACGTCACGGTCAAGTTGCTCCGAACGGCTCCGGACCTTCTCAGGTCAGCGCCCGAGGCTCCTCGTCCGGGACCGTACGATCGAGCGCGGCTCCCCCCGGGCGGTGTGCCCGCCCGCTCCCCGACGGGCCGCCGCGGCCCCCGACGCGCGACCGAGACGAGAACCATGCGCTTCACGAAGCTGCTCCGCACGCGCCCGCGACGCCCCGGTTCGGACGGGGAGCACATCCTCCAGGACCGCCTCGGCACCACGGCGCGCGCGGACCGCTTCTACGACGACCAGGTGTGCGACCGGCTGCTGCCGAGCATGATCGAGTTCGTCGGGCGGATGAGCATGATGTTCGTGGCCACGGCGGACGCCCGCGGTGAGTGCGACTCGTCGTTGCGGGCCGGACCGGACGGCTTCGTCGTCGTCCTCGACGACCGTCACGTGGCCTACCCCGAGTACCGCGGCAACGGCGTCATGGCGAGCCTCGGCAACATCGCGGAGAACCCGCACGTCGGCATCCTGATGATCGACTTCGTCGAGGACCTCATCGGGCTGCACGTCAACGGCACCGCCCGGGTCGTCGAGGACGCCGTGCTGCGCGGCGACCATCCCGCCCTGCCCCTCGACCCGGTGCCGGGCAGGCGTGCCGAGCTCTGGGTCGTGGTCCAGGTCGAGGAGGCCTACATCCACTGCCGCAAGCACATCCCGCGCCTGGTCCCCGCCGACCGCACACGGAGCTGGGGCACCGACGTGGCCAAGGCGAAGGGCGGCGACTTCTTCGGCGTCGCGGCCCGTCGTCGGGCCGCGGAGCAGCCTGCCGACCCGGCCCCCGCGGTCGGGGCGCCGGACCCGCGGAACGGTGAGCGGGACGCCCCGGCCGACCCGGTCGTCGGCCGCGCCGGGGCCGGCGCGGCATCCTGAGCCGTGTGACCGACGCCGACGACCGCCACAGCTGGAGCCGCCCCGAACCGGAGACGGTGGCTCCCGACGTGCTCCGGGTGCCGCTCCCGCTGCCGTTGGACGCCCTGCGGGCGGTGAACGTGTACGTGCTGCGCGACGGCGACCGGCTGACCCTGGTCGACGGCGGGTGGGCGCTCACCGAGTCGCGCGACCTGCTCGCCACCGCCCTGCGCGGGCTCGGCGCCGAGCTCCCCGACATCGGGCGGTTCCTGGTCACCCATGTCCACCGCGACCACTACACCCAGGCGGTGGCGCTGCGGCGCGAGACCGGAGCGGTGGTGGCGCTCGGCGCGGGGGAGCGCGACTCCCTCGACGCCATGGCCCGACAGCCCATGCCGCTGAGCGCGCAGGTCGCCGGGCTGCGCCGCGCCGGGGGCGGGGCGCTCGCCGACGAGCTCGTCGCGTGGCTCGCGGACTCCGAGGGCGAGAGGCTGGCCGACTTCGCCGCGCCCGACCAGTGGCTGGCCGACGGCGACCGCGTCACGGTCGGCGAACGGGTGCTGGAGGCCGTCGAGACCCCCGGGCACACTCGCGGCCACCTGGTCTTCGACAGCGGCGCGGGTCCCGACGACGAGGGCCCGGGCCTGCTCTTCGCCGGTGACCACGTGCTGCCCCACATCACCCCGTCGATCGGCTTCGAGCCCGGCGCGCGCCCGGGTTCCCTCACCCGCTTCCTGGCCTCCCTCGCCCGGGTCCGCGAACGGCCCGACCGCCGGCTGCTGCCCGCGCACGGCCCGGTGCGTCCCAGCGCCCACGCCCGCGTCGACGAGCTGCTCGACCACCACGGCGCCCGCCTCGACGCGATCGAGCGGGTGGCGGCCGCGGGGGCGGGAACCGCGGCCGAGGCGGCGGCCGCGCTGACCTGGACCCGCCGCGAGAAGGGCCTCGAGGATCTCGAGCCGTTCCACCGCATGCTGGCCGTGCTGGAGACCGACGCCCACCTCGAGGTGCTCGCCGCGCAGGGTCGCGTGGTGCGTGAAGCGGACACCGACGGCACCTACCGGAACCGCCCGGCCTGAGCGCTCGCGCCGAGCCACCGGCGCGGTGAGGGCTATCGTGGAGGGCCGTCCCGTCGCCGCACGACAGCGAACGAAGGTCGTCCTTGTCCCACTCCGCGAGCACCACCGCGCCCGACGTCGAGCCGACGCCGGACGTCGTCGCCCGCCCGCCCGGCGACGCGGTCGCCGCGGAACAGCCCTACGTCACGATGCTCTACGAGCGGCTCGACGCCCGGCGCAAGGAGACCGCCGAGCTCCTCGCCCGGGTCCTGCGCAACGAGACCACCGGCACCCCGCAGGCGGTCTCCGAGCGCGACGCCGCGGCCGCGATGTACTCGGAGCAGCTCGCCACGCTCTCCGCCGTCGAGGAGGGCCTGTGCTTCGGACGCCTCGACGTGGAGCCCGATGCGGTGCTGGAGCCGGGGAGCAAGGACAGCGCCGACCCGGAGACACCCGGGTTCGACCAGGAGGTCGCCTACATCGGGCGCCTCGGCCTGCTCGACGAGGACCACGACTACGAGCCGCTGCTCATCGACTGGCGCGCCCCGGTGGCGCGGCCGTACTACACCGCGACGGCGGCCAACCCGGACGGCATCCGTCGGCGCCGCCACCTGCGCACCCGCAGCCGCCGGGTCCGCGCCGTCGACGACGAGATCCTCGACCTCGCGGAGGCCGCCGCGGCCGCGGCGAACCACGACTCCTCGCAGCGCAGCGGCCTGACCGGTGAGGCGACGCTGCTGGCCGCGCTCACCTCCGGACGCACCGGGCGGATGGGCGACATCGTCGCGACGATCCAGGCCGAGCAGGACCGGATCATCCGCTCCGGGGTGAACGGGGTCCTCGTCGTCGAGGGCGGTCCGGGCACCGGCAAGACGGCCGTGGCGCTGCACCGCGCGGCCTACCTGCTCTACACCCACCGCCGCCAGCTGGCGAAGCGCGGCGTGCTCGTCGTCGGGCCGAACCCCACGTTCCTGCGCTACATCGAGCAGGTGCTGCCCTCGCTCGGCGAGACGAGCGTGCTGCTCTCGACGGTCGGGGAGCTCTTCCCGGGCCTCGCTGCGCAGCGCTCGGAGTCCCCCGCGGCGGCCGCGCGCAAGGGCTCCTCGGACATGGCGAAGGTGCTCTCCACCGCCGTCCGGGACCGCCAGGAGCTGCCGCGCAGGACGGTCCCGCTGATCGTCGACGGCGAGACCGTCGAGATCGACCGCGATCTCGTCGCCCAGGCCCGCACCCGGGCGCGGCGCACCCGTCGTCCCCACAACGACGCGAAGCGCACCTTCGTCCGCGAGGCGATCGACATGCTCGCCCGCCGGGAGCGGGACCGGCTCTCCCGCGAGGGCAGCCACCCGGAGGTCTCCGAGGGCGACCAGCGGTTGCTCGACCGCGGCGACCTCGCCGACATCCGGGCCTCGATGCGCGAGAACGACGACCTGCTCGCCGCGCTCGACGAGCTGTGGCCGACCCTGACGCCGGCGCAGCTGCTGGCCGACCTCTACACCGACCCCAAGCGGATCACCGCGGCCACGCGGGGCTGGTCCGAGGACGCCCGGGCCCTGCTGCGCCGCGACGCCCCGCCGGCGTCGCCGTTGGACCCGCACTGGTGGACCCCGGCCGACGCTGTGCTGCTCGACGAGGCGGCCGAGCTGCTCGGCGAGGACGACACCGCCGAGCGCGAGCGCGCCGAGCGCAAGCGTGAGGCCGACGAGGCGTACGCCGCGGGGGTCCTCGAGATCCTCGCGATGGAGGAGGACTGGGACCCCGAGGTCCTGCGCCCCACCGACGTCGTCGACGCGTCCGTGCTCGCCGACCGCAGCCGCGAGGTGAACTACGCCTCCGCCGCCGAGCGCGCGGCCGAGGACCGCACGTGGACCTTCGGGCACGTCATCGTCGACGAGGCCCAGGAGCTCTCCCCGATGGCGTGGCGGGTCCTCATGCGCCGCTGCCCGAGCCGCTCGATGACCCTCGTCGGCGACGTCGCGCAGACCGGCGCCCGCGACGGCGCCGGCTCCTGGCACGAGGTGCTGTCCCCGTACGTGGCCGCCCGGTGGCGCCGGGAGGCCCTCACCGTCAACTACCGCACCCCGGCCGAGATCGCGGAGATCGCCGCGGACGTCCTCGCGGTCATCGACCCGTCGCAGCGCCCGCCGGAATCGGTGCGCGAGTCCGGGGTCCCGCCCCGGGCGGCGGCGGTCGCGGAGTCCGGCCTCGAGGCCCGGGTGGCGACGACGACCCGCGCGGCGGCCGACGACGTCGTCGACGCCGAGGGCAACGGCCGCGTCGCGGTGCTCGCCCCGGCGGCCCGGGTGGCCCGCCTGCGGGAGCGGCTGGCGGCCGACCACCTGCTCGCCGACGGCCCGGGTGACGACCGGGACGCCGTCGACGAGCGCGGTGCGGCGGACCTCGAGGTCGCCGTCGTGGTCTCCACCGTGGGCGAGGCGAAGGGCCTGGAGTTCGACGCCGTCGTGCTCGTAGACCCCGCCGGGATCGTCGAGGAGTCCCCCCGCGGGCTGAACGATCTCTACGTCGCGCTCACCCGCGCCACCCGGTCGCTCGACGTGGTGCACACCGGGTCCCTGCCGGCGGTGCTCGAGCGCCTGGAGGACGCGACGGAGGGATAGCCGCGCCGCGATCGTGCTCACGGGTTCGTAACGGTCCGCGTCCGCACACCGACTTCGTCGTTGACCGGAAGTGAACCCGGGATCCGGGTGGCGTCATCGGCAGACACGGCGCCCGTCACTGGGAGAGAATCGATTCCGGGCGAGGTCCCGCGGGACGCGGGATGCGCCGGAGGGGCCGCAGCGAGCGAGGGGGTGACCGGTGAGCACCACCGATGCCGGGCCGCCCACCGTCGTCGGCGGCCGGTACACCGTCGGGGACCTGATCGGTCGCGGCGGCGCCGCGGACGTCTACCGGGCCCGTGACGAGCTCCTCGGCCGGGACGTCGCGATCAAGATGTTCGGGGCGGGTGGCGAGGTCGTCGCCGCGGCGAACGCCGAGGCCGCCGCGGCCGCGGACGAGGCCCCGCCGGAGGTCGACGACGCCCCGGTCGCCGAGGCCCCGGACGAGGAGCACGACGACGACGCGGCGCCGGACGCCGCGGCCGCCCGCTACGGCCCCGGGGGCTCCGAAGGCACCCCGCGCCGGTCCGGCCCGCCCGCGGAGCTCGTCGGTGACCTCGAGGAGGGTTCCGACGCGCGCAATCGCCGGGAGGTGCTCACCCTCGCGGCGCTCTCCCACCCCGGGCTGGTCACCGTCTACGACGTGGGCGACGACCACGGCCGTGCCTACTTCGTCATGCAGCTCATCGAGGGCGACACCCTCGCGCAGCGCATCCGGCGCGGGCCGCTGCCCCTCGGCGACGTGATCGCCCTCGGCGCCGCCCTGGCCGACGCCCTCGGGTACGTCCACCGCCGCGGCGTGGTCCACCGCGACGTCAAGCCCGGCAACGTCCTGCTCGACGGCGACGGCCGGGCCCACCTGTCCGACTTCGGCATCGCCGCGGTGCGCGACGCCGCGCCGGTCACGGCGGCGGGCATGGTCATCGGGACCGCGTCCTACCTCAGCCCGGAGCAGGTGCGCGGCGAGGCGGTCACCCCGGCCGTCGACATCTACGCCCTCGGGCTGGTGCTCATCGAGTGCCTCACCGGCCGCCGGGAGTATCCGGGCAACGCCCTCGAGGCGGCCGTGGCCCGGCTCCACCGCCGGCCCGTCGTGCCGATCGGGCTGCCGGAGTCGCTGCGCTCGCTGCTGATCGCGATGACCGCGGACGACCCGACGTCCCGCCCGGACGCCGACGAGGTACTCGCCGCCGCCCGGGCGGTGTCCCGCGACGTCGGGCTCGACGCGGAGACGGTGCTCTCGCCCGCGCTCATGGCCGCACCGACCGGGGCGTTCCCGGCCGGCCCGCCCGCGCCGGTGGGTCCCCCGGCGCCCGCCCCGCCGACCGGGCCCTGGGCCGAGGCGCCCACCGGCGCCGAGACCCCGCCCGGGCGTCGGCGTCGCGGCCTGCTGCTCGCGGCCGGGATCGCCCTGCTCGCGGTGCTCGTGGCCGGGTCCGCCCTGGCGTACACGCTGGTGCGAGGCGTCTCGGCGACCGCGCCGCTCCCGCCGCCCGCCTCGTCCGTGCCCGCGATCCCGGCGCCGCCGGCGGCCGTCGCGCCCACCAGCGAGGAGGCCGAGCCCGCGCACTCCACCCGCATCCGCACGACCACCCGGCCACGCCCCCGGACGACGACCACCACCGAGGCGCCGTCGCTCGTGCCCACCGCGGCGCCGCCGCCCGCGGTGACCACGACCCCGGCCGCTGCGGTGCCCCCGGCCGTGCCGCCGGTGGTGACGACGACGCCCACCGGCCGCTCCGCGCCGACGGACACGACCTCCTCCACCGTGGCCCAGCCCGCCGCGCAGCAGGTCGTCGCCGCCGGGCGCTGACCCCCGCGCGGTCAGCCGAGGGGACGGGTCGCGGCCTCCACCGAGAGGGTCGGGCCGCTCGGCAGCAGCCCCACGATCGCCTGGGGAGCGGGCGAGAACGTCCGGCCCAGCCCCAGCGCGTCGGCGGTCGCGGCATCCGGCACGCCGTGCACCGTCCCCGTCGCCGACACCACGACCAGCGCGCCCGCCCCGGCCCCGACCGTTCGGACCGCGACGCCGGTGCCCGGCAGCAGCACCCGGTCCACCCGGTCGCCCGACCCGTCGGCCTGGCGCAGCGTCGTGGCCTGCGGCAGCGGCTCCGTCGACACCGTCACGGAGGCCGCGCCGGCTCCACCGGCGAGGTCCGCGCAGGCGGTCGGCGCCCGGTCGGGCGGCAGCGGCACCGGGGCGGGGTCGGGGAACGCGCTCGCGTCGACGGCGCGGGAGAGCGGCGGCGAGGCGACCTGCGCGGGCGAGACGGTCGGGATCGGCACGGCGGCCCGGGCCGGGTCGTCGAGCCGGATCAGGCGGGCGAGCAGCTCCGGGACCACCTCGACGCCGTCGGGCAGCACCAGCAGGTAGGTGTCCGGCCGGCCCGGCCCGACGACGCGCACCACACCCCCGGCGCGCTCGCCCGCGAGGTCGACCGGCACCGGGGACCCCCGGCCGGGGATCGCGGGCGGCGTGATCGTCGGCGCCTCGGGCAGCGCCGCGAGGAAGCCGCTGCTCGCCGGCCGGGGCAGCAGGCCCCCGAGCCCGAGGGCCTCGACGACCGCCGGGCGGGTCACGTCCAGGCGCGCCCGCACCCCGTCGTGGACCAGCCAGTTCTGGCCGGCCCGGTCGACGACGACGAGGCCCTCGCCGGGAGCCAGCGGTCGGCCCGGCGCCGCGGCGGCCCCGGCGACGGTCGTCGTCGTGCGGGGGCGCGTCCAGGCGACGCCGGGCGACGGGTCCGGCGCGGTGGTGTCGCAGACCGACCACACCGCAGGCCCGGGTTGGTCCGCGGGCGGCAGGGCGGGGGCGTCGACGATGCCTACCGGGCGGGCCCGCGGTGCGGCGTCGAGGGTGTCGTCGGCGATCTCGACCGGGTCGGAGGGCGCCGGAGCCCCGGCGAGCGCGGCGGCGGCCAGGCGGGCGGAGGCGAGGTTCGGGACGCCGATCAGCGCGTCGTCCGGGTCGTGCGTGACGACCGCGAGGGCGCCGGAGTGCTCGGCGACGACGATCGACGCCTTCCGCCAGTCGGTGGGCTCGTCGACCACCCCGAGCACGGCCGCGGCACCGAGGGCGAGCGCCGCGACGAACCCGCCGGCGACGGTGGCCCGGGTGTGGCTGCGCAGCGGGTCGACCCGGGGGGCCGGGTCGCGGCGCACCAGCGCGGAGGCGACCCGGCGGGCGGTGAACCGCTGCGCGACGACCTGCCCGGAGGTGGCCGGGCGCCGCCCCTGCGGCCCGCTGCCGGACCCGGGCTCGGTCGGGGCGCTCATGATCCGCCGATCGTAGGCGGGCCGGACCCCTACCGGGGTGGCCGCGCAGAGATCCGCAGGTGGATCGACGCGTGCACGGCCTCGTTCCCGGCCGCGTCGCGGACCGCCACCTCCACGGTCACGTCCTCCTTCTCCGCGCCGAACTGCGGCGGGGCCGACCACTGCGCCTCCGCGGTCACCGAGGTCTTCGCGGTCGCCAGGTAGCGGACGTCCATCCCGATCGGGATCCAGCGGTGCGACGCCGGGACGGCCGCCTCGGCGAGCACTCCCATCGCGTACTCGGCGAGGTTGCACGAGGCGATCGCGTGCACGGTGCCGAGGTGGTTGTGCACGAGCCACCACTTCTGCATCCGGACCCGGCTGTGCTTCTCGTCGAGCTCGGCGATGACCGGGGCCGCGGTGAGGAAGTACGGGGCCCGCAGCCAGACCGCGCCGCTGACGAGGGCGCGGCCGGGCAGGGTCCCGGAGAGACGGTTCCACGCGGACAGCACGGTGCTCATGTGGTCAACCTACTCACCGGTAACCAAGTCTGTACACAGGTCGGGCGGGCACTCTCGTCGCGATGGCCGTCCTGTCTGCCCGTCTGCGGGCCCGCCGCGCGCGCCGCGCCCGCTCCCGTCCGGCCCGGGTCGCGGCCGCCGTCGTCGCGGTGGTCGTCGTCGTGCTGGTCGTGGCCGCGGCGGACGCACCGGCGCCCCCGCTCGTCGCCGGTGCCCCCGGGGACCCGTCGGATCTGGTCGCGACCCCGCCGATGGGCGTGAACAACTGGAACGCCACCGGGTGCACGGACACCTTCGACGAGGCGTGGGTGCGCGCCCAGGCCGACGCGCTGGTCAGGACGGGCCTGCGAGACGTCGGCTACCGCTACGTCAACCTCGACGACTGCTGGGCCTCCCCGCAGCGCGACGCCGCGGGCCGGCTGGTGCCCGACCCGGTCCGCTTCCCGCACGGCATCGCCGCCCTCGCGGACTACGTGCACGCCCGCGGGCTCCGTCTCGGGATCTACACCAGCGCGGGCACGCTGACCTGCGACGCCCGCGGCTTCCCCGCCTCGCTCGGCCACGAGACCGCTGACGCCGCGTCATTCGCAGCCTGGGGCGTCGACTACGTGAAGGAGGACGACTGCTTCACGGCTGGGACCGACGCCGTCGCCCGGTACACGACGATGGCCCGGGCGCTCCGCGCGACCGGACGCCCGATCGTCCTCGCGGTCTGCGACAAGGGGAACTCCGCGCCGTGGCTCTGGGCGCCCGGGACGGCGCAGGTCTGGCGGACGACCCACGACGTCGCCGACGACTGGGCCTCCGTCGCGGACATCATCCGGCTCGACGTGGGCGTGGCCCGCTTCTCCGGCCGGCCGCCGGGGGCGGGCTGGAACGACCCGGACATGCTCGAGGTCGGCAACGGGTCCGGCGGTGGCGCGGTCACCGGGGACGGCACGGTGGACGTGGGCCTGACCCCGGCCGAGCAGGCCACGCAGATGGCGGTGTGGTCGATGCTCGCCGCGCCGCTGCTCGCCGGCACCGACGTCGCCCACGCGACCCCGGCGACCCTCGGCCTGCTGGGGAACCGCGGCCTCGTCGCGATCGACCAGGACCCGGCGGCCCTGCCGCCCTCGGTCGACCTCGACGCCGCCACCGGACGGCTGGTCCTGCGCCGCAGCCTCGCCGACGGGGCGACCGCCGTGTCGGTGACCGCTCTCGGTGACGATCCGGTCACGGTGCCCGACGGCGTGGGTGGACCGGATCTCCTCACCGGCGCCGCAGCGGGTCCGGGGAGCGTCGTCCCAGCGCACGGGACCATGATTTTCCGGTGAGATCCCATCGTCCGGACCAGCACCGATTCCGCTGAGCGGAATCGTCCACAGACGAATGACGGAGCGTCAGGCATGTGGACCATGCAAAGGGGGGAATAGACCGAGGACGCGGTCACCGATCGCGACCCCGAGGAGCCCCCCGATGTCGACGACACCCCGCCCCGTAGTACCCGCTGTTCCCGGTCTCACTCTCCGCGACACCAGCCCGGCGGCGCTCGCCGAGCGGCTCGTGCCGGTCCTGTCCGAACTGCCGTTCCCAGCGCGCCGGTGGCAGGTGATCACCGCCGGTGAGATCTACGGTTGCGACGGCGTCACCCGGGAGATTCTCGCCCGCCTACCCGAGGCGGAGTACGCGACGCCGCAGGACATGGTCGTCGTCCTCTCCGCGGCCCTGACCGGCCGGCCCCTGCCCGTCACCTCCGCCGCGCGCGGCGCGGCCCCCGCCGGACGGCCCGCGCGGCCCGGTGTCCCGGCCCGGATCCCACACCGCGCGCTCGCGGCCCGTCGCCCGAGCATGCCGCGCCCGGCCGCCTGAGACGCCGACCCCGCGCCCGGTCCCTCCGGGCGCGGGATCGTGCACGTCCGGCTCCGTCCGCGAGCGCGTGGTCAGCCGGCCCGGGTCCAGCGTCGGGCGACCGTCTCGAACGGCACGTCCACGTCGTCGGTCCCCGGGAGCACGACGTCGAGGAGCTCGCGCGCGGCCCGTCGGACCTCGTCCTGCTCCGCCGCCGGGAGTTCGAGGACCCCGCTGTAGGTGCACACCATCCCGGCGACGTCGTCGCGGGTCATGCGCCGCGTCCAGCGCACCGTCACCGCCTCCGGCAGTTCGTCGACGAAGCCGTGGCCCGGCGGCAGGGCGACGTCGAACCCCCGTCGTGACAGCCTCGCCGACCCGTCCGCGGCGGCGTTCCCGATCCCGCGGACCTGCGCGACCCACGGCACCGTCGGGTCGGCCCGGCTCCACAGCAGCCCCAGGACCCCGCCGGGACGCAGCACCCGGGCGATCTCGGCGGTCGCGACCGGCGGGTCGAACCAGTGCCACGCCGACGACGCGAGGACCGCGTCCATCGAGCCCGACGCCAGCGGGATCGCCTCGGCCACCCCGCGGACCGCGAGCGCGCCCGGGGTGGTCGTGGCGAGCCGGGCGAGCATCCGCGGGTCGGGCTCGACGGCGACGACGGCGGGTGCCCCGGGCCGGGCCAGGACCGCGCGGGTCACGAGGCCGGTGCCCGCGGCGAGGTCGGCCACACGGCGGACGCCGGGCGGGAGGACCTGGTCGAGGGCTCCGGGGGCGGGGGCGGGACGCAGTCGGTCGTACGCGTCGGCGCGGGTCCCGAAGGTCATCGCGCGGGTCATCGAGCCATCCTCCCGCGTCGGGCATCGGCTCGGCGTGACCCGTGCTGATCGTGAGCCGCTCGATCGTCGGGGCTCAGCATGTGATCTTGGCGAGCGCGACACCGCCCGGCGTGATCGACGTGGACCGGGTCGGCGGCGGCACGTGGTAGATCCGAACTTCGTGAGCGCGCCGCACCGGAATCTTGCGCGTGTCGCCCCCGAGATCGTGATCATGCTCGGCGCGCTGGGGCCGGGCGCAGCGCTCGACAGGATCATCTGGCTAGCGTGGCGGGACCACGGCGCCTCTAGAACCGAGCTCGTCCGGCGCCGGACGATCCCGCGTCGGCGACGACCGCGTCGGGGAGGTGGTCGAGCGGGCTCGCGCAGAGGGAGGCGACCAGGTCGAGCCAGAACTCCGCGCGCTGACCCCCGGGTGCCCCCGGCGCGAGAAGCGGGGCAGCCATGGGTCGAGTGTGACGCCGTGTAGCGCCTGGGGTGCGTGTGACGACCCGTCTGCGAGTCCCGTCCCTCGAAGCGTCCAGCAATCCGAACCGGCGGCCGCGCCCGTCAGGGCGAAGTGCTAACTGCGCAACCGAGTCACGGTGACTCGGTCGGGCCGTTGTCGTTCCGCATGTGGAGGTGCGATTGCGGTTCGCGACGCCGCAGGCGGCGCCCACGGGGGGAAGTGTTCTGGTGCGACCGAGTCACGGTGACTCGGTTGCGCGATCGTGGTTTCGATTGCCAGGAGCCCGGCCGCGGACCGCGACGATCGGAGTTCGCGCGAACGACCCCCGCGCCGTCGTCGACGCCCACTGTGGTCCCGTGACCGAGGCGGATCGCAAGCAGAAGCGTGACGACGAGGGCCCGGACGTCTGGCGTCCGGGCCCTCGTCGTCGTGGTGCTCCTCTCGAGGCGACCGATCAGCTGGTCGGCGCCGTGAGGTCGTAGACCGTCGTGCCGCCCATCGTCGTCGACGTGTAGTGCGCCTTCACCCAGGCGGTGATCTCGGAGCCGACCGAGTCGGAGCCGCCCTGCCCGCCCATGCCCCCGCCGTCGCCGGAGCTGATGAAGTAGTGCACGTCCCCGGCGGCGACCAGGGCCTGGAAGCCCGCCAGGGTCGGGGCGGAGTCGGTACCGCTGAACCCGCCGATGGCCATGACCGCGCTGCCCGAGGACAGCTCGAGCGAGGCGGCGCTCTGCGAGCCGATGGTCGCCGCGGACCACCGCGTGCCGGCGTTCTGGAGGAGCGAGGTGAGCTCGGTCGAGGTCGTCGTCATGCCGCCGGGACCGCCGCCCTGCCCGCCCTGGGAAGCACCCTGGCCACCCTGGGAGGCCCCCTGCGGAGCGCCCGGCATGCCGCTCGGCCGCTCGCCCGACGGCGGCGTGCCGCCACGACCCGGGCCACCCGCGCCGCCGGGCCCGCCGCCCATGCCCGTGCCGTCCCCGCTCGAGGGGCCGGCCGAGACGATCGAGCCGGAGTGCGCGGTGGTCGCCGTGTCCATCGCGTAGGCCACCGACCCGCCGGCACCGGCGAGCAGGGCGCTCAGCAGGAGCACCGGCAGCGCCCGGCGCAGCCACGCCCGGCGGGAGACCAGGCCGGCCAGCACCAGCACCACCGCGACGGCGCCGGCGATCGCCACCACCCAGCGCAGCCAGGGCAGGAACTCCGGCGTGCGACGCAGCAGCACGACGCTCCACACCGTGGTCGCGGCCAGCGCGGCGGCGAGGGTCAGGCGCGGGGCGAGCTCCTCGCGGCGCCGCCACAGCACGACGCCACCGACGGCGAGCGTGCCGGCCAGGCCGGGCGCCATCGCGACCGAGTAGTACGCGTGCACGGTGCCGCTCATGAAGCTGAAGACCAGCGCGTGGACCACGAGCCAACCGCCCCAGAGCAGCAGCGCGGCGCGGGTGCGGTCGGTGCGCGGTGCCCGGCGCGTGAGCCACAGGCCGGGCACCAGGACGATCAGGGCGGCCGGGAGCAGCCACGAGATCTGGCCGCCGAAGGACTCGTTGAACATGCGGGTGATGCCGGTGGAGCCACCGAAGCCGGTGTTGCCGCCGCCCGAGCCCCCGCCGGGACCACCGCCCCCGCCGGCGTTGCCCTCGCCGCCGAAGATTCGGCCGAGGCCGTTGTAGCCGAGGACCAGGTCGAGGAACGAGTTGTCGGTGGAGCCGCCGATGTAGGGGCGCGAGTCGGTCGGCCACAGGTCGACGAGCAGGACGTACCAGGCCACCGACGCGATCATCGAGACCAGCCCGACGCCGAGCAGCACCAGACGCCGCCGCCAGGTCACCGCGGCCGCGAGGACGATCACCGCCGCCAGCGCCGGGAGCACCAGCCAGGCCTGCAGCATCTTCGTCAGGAAACCGAGCCCGAGCAGCGCGCCGGTCAGGGCCATCCACCGGGTGCCGGCCTTCTCGGCGGCGGCGTCGACGGTGCGGACCGCGGCGTACGCGGCGGCGGTCATGCAGAGCACGAGCATCGCGTCCGGGTTGTTGAACCGGAACATCAGGACGGCGACCGGCGTGAGCGCCAGTGCGGCGCCCGCGATCAGCCCGGCTCCCGGACCGGCCCACCGGCGGACCGCGGCCCGCAGCAGCGCCACCGAGGCCACGCCCATCAGAGCCTGCGGGACCAGCATCGACCAGGAGCTGAAGCCGAAGATCCGACCGGAGAGGGCCATGATCCAGAGGGAGGCCGGCGGCTTGTCGACCGTGATGAAGTTCGACGAGTCCAGCGAGCCGAACAGCAGTGCCTTCCAGGACTGCGTGCCCGCCTGGACCGCCGCGGCGTAGAAGCTGTTCGCGTCCCCGCTCGCGCCGAGGTTCCACAGGTAGAGCAGCGCCGTGCCCAGCAGCAGCACGAGCAGCGCCGGGCGCTCCCAGCGGGGCGCGAGCGTCGAGCCGCGCCAGAACCGCGCGAACGGCCGTGACGGCAGGGCGTGGCGCGCCCCCGTCCGACCGGGCACCGGCGGGCGCGGACCGGGCCGTGGCACGGTGCGAAGGTCGGTCGTCGTCGTCATGGTGACGACTCTGCTGGCCCGCTCTGTCCGGTTCCTGGGCCGTCGTTGTGGGCCTGCTGTGAGGCCACGGCCCGGTCGGAGCCGCACGAGGGGAACCCTCGGCCGTTCTAGCCGACCAAGGGTTCCCCTCGTGCGACGGGGTCAACTGCCCGAGCTCGCTGACGGCGGCGCACCCGCCTCGCTCCTGCAGTGGTCACCGTGGGGGACCGCTGGGCCGTGGTGTGAGGCGGCTGTGGGACGCGGGACCGGATCGACACTTGATACGTCCCACGTCACGGTGACGATCATGCGCCGAGCGGGAACCATGGTGAGGTGAGCGGAGCCACGACGGGGCGGAGGCGTGTGCGCGTCCTCGCGCGCTCGTTGCTCGTCGTGGCGTCCGTGGCCGTGCTCGCCGTCTCGGCGTTCGCCTGGGCCCAGGTGCGCATTCTGGATCGATCCACGGCGTCGGCCTCGGTCATCGGGTCGGGGGCCGGGACGGCCGCCGAACAGAACATCCTGCTGCTCGGCGTCGACAGCCGCACCGATCCGCAGGGCAATCCGCTCCCGCCCGCCCTGCTCGACGCGCTGCACGCCGGCGGGTCCGGCGACGGCGGGGACACCGCCGACTCGATCATCGTGGTCCACGTCCCCGCGGGTGGCGGACGGGCGACGGCCATCTCCATCCCCCGCGACTCGTTCGTGCAGCTCGCCGACGGGTACGGCAAGCACAAGATCAATTCCGCGTACTCCCGCGGGGTCGCGGACACCACCGACGCGCTGACCAGTGGCAGCGCGTCAGCGGGGGCACCGACCTCGGCCTACGCCCCGCAGGCGGCTCCGGCCCCGTCGCCGAACGACCCGGCCGTGCGCCGTGCCGCCCTCGCCGCGGGCGCCCGGACCACGATCGACACCGTCCAGGCGCTCACCGGACTGACGATCACCCACTTCGCGTCGGTCAACCTCGCCGGGTTCGCCGACGTCAGCCAGGCCATCGGCGGCGTCCCGGTGTGTCTGCGCGCCCCCGTCGACGATTCGTACTCCGGCCTGGCGCTCCCGGCGGGTCCGCAGCTGGTCAGCGGTACGCAGGCGCTCGCGTTCGTCCGTCAGCGACACGGCCTGGCGAACGGCGACCTCGACCGCGTCGTGCGCCAGCAGGTCTTCCTCGCCGGGGCGACCAGCAAGCTGCTCTCCGCCGGCACGCTCGCCAACCCGTTCGCGCTGAGCCGGCTGTCCGGGGTCATGGCCCGTTCGGTCACCCTCGACTCCGGGTGGGACGTGCTCTCGTTCGCCACGCAGATGCAGGGGCTCTCGGCCGGCTCGGTCACCTTCCGCACCATCCCGACGGGGACGATGGAGCTCTCCACCCCCGAGGACGGCCAGGCGGTGCAGGTGAATCCCGCGCAGGTCCGCTCCTTCGTGACCGACGCGATCGACGTCGACTCCGGGATCGCGCCGCCGCCGCAGCCCGTGCCCTCCGATGCGGCGGTGATGCGCGCCGCCTCGCAGAGCGACTCGTCGTCGTCCTCGGACTCGTCGGGCGGCTCGGACTCGTCGGGCGGCTCGGGTTCGTCAGGTGACTCGGGCAGCTCGGATTCGTCGAGCGGTTCGGATTCGTCGGGCGGCTCGGGCAGCTCGGGCGGTTCAGGGGCGACGGCGGCCGCGCCGCCCGCCCCGGTCCCGGCACCGATCACCGCCGCCGCGCCGGGGTGCGTCAACTAGGTGCGCGGCGCACCGGACGCGTGCTTCTCGCCCCAGGCGCGCAGCTCCCCGAGGACCGGCATGAGCTCCCGGCCGGCGTCGGTGAGCAGGTACTCGTCGCGCGGAGGGTGCTCCGAGTAGCGCTGCCGCTCGACCAGTCCGGAGTCCTCGAGCGAGCGCAGCCGCGCCGACAGGCTCGCGCGCGGAGCCCCGGTGTTGACCTGGATGTCGTTGAACCGCCCCACGCCGAAGCCGAGCTCGCGCAGGGCCAGCAGCGCCCAGCGATCCCCGACCAGCGTCAGGGCGTCGGCGATCCCACAGACCCGCGGTCCAGTGGGTGCAGGTTCTGAACTCACCGTGCTAGCGTACCGACGGAAGCAAGTTCAGAATCTGAACTCACTAGCGGAGGCCAGTCATGGCATCGGTACTCATCACCGGGGCGTCGAAGGGGATCGGGCGCGCCATCGCAGTCGAGGCCGGCAAGCGGGGTCACCGCGTCATAGCGACCGCGCGCGACCTGCGCACCCTCGCCGACCTCGACGTCGAGGAGCGCCTCGCCCTCGACGTCACCGACCCGCGGAGCATCGCGACGGCCGTCGCGGCGGCGGGCAGGATCGACTCGCTGATCTCCAACGCCGGCGTGATCTTCTACGCCGCCGTCGAGGCGACGCCGCCCGAGGAGCTGGCGCGGATCTTCGACCAGAACACGCTCGGCGCGCTGCGGGTCGCGCAGGCGGTGCTGCCCGGCATGCGGGAGCAGGGGCGTGGTCGGCTGCTGTTCATGTCGAGCGTGGTCGGCCGGACCGTGCTGCCGCCCGGGGCCGCGTACGCGTCGACCAAGTGGGCGCTCGAGGCCCTCGTCGAGGCGCTCGCTCTCGAGACCGCGCCGCTGGGGCTGCAGGCGGCGCTGCTGGAGCCGGGTCCGGTGAGCTCCGGTGCGCTCGACGACGTCGACTGGTTCCGGCTGCCCGGCGACCCCTACGCCCACCTCGCGCGCAACGGCGACAACGGGCGCCGCGAGTTCGTGACGCCGGAGGAGGTCGCGGCCGAGGTCGTCGACGCCGTCGAGGCCGAGCACCTGCCGCTGCGGATTCCCGTCGGAGCCCCCGCACGGGCGGTGCTCGCCGCCCGCCACGACGCGCCCGACGACGTCCCGTTCGTCCCGTAGGTGCGCTACGCGCCTGTGAGCACTCATCGCCGCCAGGGCGGCGATGAGTGCTCACGAGCCGAAGGCACCTAGCTCGAGGGCGCCCGCTCCGTGCCGAGGGTCACCGGCACCTGGCGCGGTTGACCACCCGGCGACTGCACGGTCAGCGTCACCTGGGCGCCCGGATCCTGGGTGCGGATCGCGGCGATCAGCGAGTCGCCGTCGTCGATGAGCCGGCTGTTGACCCGGGTGACGACGTCGCCCTGCTTGATCCCCGCCGCGGCGGCGGCGCCACCGGGCGTCACGGTGCCGATGGTGGCGCCGTTCTCGCTGGTCGCCCCGCTCTGGTCCTGCGCGACGCCGACGCCGAGCACCGCCTGGTTGGCGAAGCCCTGCTTCGCGAGCTGGTCGCCGATCGACTTGGCCTGGTTGATCGGGATCGCGAAGCCGAGGCCGATCGACCCGGACTGCTGGCTGCCGCTCCCGCCGCCTCCGCCGCCCGAGCCGGAGCCCAGCGACGCGATCGACGAGGTGATCCCGACGACGCGGCCGTTCATGTCGACGAGTGCGCCGCCGGAGTTGCCGGGGTTGATCGCGGCGTCGGTCTGGATCGCGTCGGAGACCGTCGCCTGTCCGGAGCCCTGACCGCCGGCCACGACCGGACGCTGCAGGGCCGAGACGATGCCCGAGGTCACCGTCCCGGAGAGGCCGAGCGGCGAGCCGACGGCGACGACGCCCTGACCGACCTGCAGCTGGCTCGAGTCGCCGATCGACACCGGGCTGAGGTTCGAGACCCCCTGGGCGCGCACGACGGCGAGGTCGGCCGTCGCGTCCGTCCCGACCACCTGGACCTGCGCGGTCTGCCCGTTCTGGAACACCGCCTGCAGCTGGGCGGACTGCGGTGACTGCTGCGGCTGCTGTTGCTGCTGCTCACCGCCGAGGAGGCCGCCGAGGCCCCCGAGCCCGCCCTGCTGCTGGGTCTGCTGCTCGCCCGCCTCGAGCACGTGGGCGTTGGTGAGGATCAGGCCGTCGGCCGAGATGACGATGCCCGAGCCCTCACCGGACGCGCCGCGCAGCTGCACGACGCTCGGGAGCACCTTCTGGGCCACCGACTCGACGGACCCGGCCGGTGCCGTCGAGCTCGCCGAGGAGGAATCGGAGCTCCCGGAGAGCACGGAGCTGCCCCCGCCACCGCCGCCGGCGCTCGCGGCCTCGTAGCCGACGACGCCGCCGACCCCGCCCGCCACGAGCAGCGCCGCGAGCGCCGCCGAGACCAGCACGAGCGGGCTACGACGAGGGCGTCCGCCCCCGCCGCCGCCCGACCCGCCGGTCGGCCACTGCCCGGTCGGCGGCGGTCCCTGCGGGGGTCCCGACGACGGCGACTGTCCCCAGCCGCCCGGGTGCTGGCCCCACGGCGAGGTGGTCTGCTCGGTGGGCTGATCGGTGCGGGGCATCGTGGCGGTGCCGCCGGACGGGTCACTCGTGCCCGGCGAGCTCCACGGGCTCGGCGAGCCCTGCGGCGATTCGTAGCGCACACCCGCGCTCGCGGACCCGTCGCGCGGGGCCGGGCCGGCGGAGTGGGCGGGTTCGCCGGGCTGTCCTGCCCTGGCGAACGGGTCCTGGTCGGTCATGGTGTCGAGCGTTCCCCTCGCGGCTGTGGGTGCCCTGCGGCTTGTCTGCAAAGTTCCTGAGATCGAGCGGCTTCACACCCGCCGTGAACAGGACACGACGGGACGATCCCACCCCGAGCGGACACAGGCAGCGCACAGCCTGTCTCCATTCCCCGGACATCGTGCCTCGCGACCCTGATGGCATGGCGTCCCCGGCCCACCTCGGCCACTCCTTCCCCGACGGACGCCTCGATCCCCACAGGTCGATCACAGGCGGGACCCACCACGCGTCCACGTCCGACTCCGACGGTGAGGACATGACCGCAGCCCTCGCTCCCGACGCCGCCGGCCCGCCGGCGGGCCCGCTCCCCGGCGGCCGTCCGTCGCCCTCGCCCCGCGCCGCCATCGAGCCCGACGGCGACACCCCCGTGCTCGATGTCGTGGTTCCGGTCTTCAATGAGGAGCGGGGGCTGGGTCCGTGTGTGCAGCGGTTGCATGCGCATCTGTGTGAGGCGTTCCCGTACCGGTTCCGGATCACGATCGCCGACAACGCCTCGACGGATCGGACCCTGTCCGTGGCGCAGGCGTTGGTGTCCCAGTACGACGAGGTGTCGGTGGTGCACCTGGAGCAGAAGGGTCGGGGGCGGGCGCTGCACACGGTGTGGTCGACCTCGGACGCGCCGGTGCTCGCGTACATGGATGTGGATCTGTCCACGGATCTGAACGCGTTGTTGCCGTTGGTGGCGCCGTTGATCTCGGGGCATTCGGATCTGGCGATCGGGTCGCGGCTCTCGCGTACCTCGCGGGTGGTGCGCGGCGCGAAGCGGGAGATCATCTCGCGGTGCTACAACGTGCTGCTGCGGGGGACGTTGCGGGCCCGGTTCTCCGATGCCCAGTGTGGGTTCAAGGCGATCCGGGCGGATGTCGCGGCGCGGTTGTTGCCGTTGGTGCAGGACACCGCGTGGTTCTTCGACACCGAGTTGTTGGTGCTGGCCGAGCGGTCGGGGTTGCGGATCCACGAGGTGCCGGTGGACTGGGTCGACGACCCGGATTCGCGGGTGGATGTGGTGGCGACCGCGGTGGCTGATCTGCGGGGGGTCGCGCGGGTGGGGAGGGCGTTGGCGACCGGGGCGTTGCCGGTGGCGCAGTTGCGGGCCGAGTTGGGGCGGGCGGAGATCGTGGGGTCGCAGGCGGATGCGGCGGCGGGGGTGGCGCCGGGGATGACCGCGCAGATGGTGCGGTTCGCGGTGATCGGGGTGATCTCGACCGCGGCGTTCCTGGGGTTGTATTCGCTGTTCCGCACCGCGATGCCGGCGCAGGTGTCGAACCTGTTCGCGTTGGTGATCACCGCGGTGGCCAACACCGCGGCGAACCGGCGGCTCACGTTCGGGATCCGCGGAAAACGCCATGCCACCCGCAGCCAGGTCGAGGGGCTGCTGGTGTTCGGGTTGGGGCTGGTGCTGACCTCCGGATCCCTCGCTCTATTAGATGTGGTGTCGCCGGGCGCGGGGCATGTCACCGAGCTGGTGGTGCTGGTGATCGCGAACGCGGTGGCGACGCTGCTGCGGTTCGTGGCCTACCGCTCCTGGGTGTTCCACCCCCGCCGCCAGTCCGCCTGAACCAGCCCCGAAGACCTGAACCAGCCCGAAGAGATGTCAGCGATGCGGCGTTGCTGACACTGGACGTCAGCAGCTCCGCATCCTCAGCTCCCCTTCCTCGACGTCCCGCCTGCGCTCCAGGAGCCATCCGCGCCATGAGCACCACCGCTGACGCGCCCGCGTCCGCCTCCCCCGACGACGAGACGGCCGTCGAGACCGTCGACCGCCCCGCCGCGCAGACCGGGCCCTCGGGCGGTCGCGGCCGGGTGGGCGGGCGTCCGGCCGACCCCGGGTGGGTCCGTCCCGTCTACTGGCTGCTGCTGCTCGCGACGACGGTCACGTACCTGTGCAACCTCGGTGCCGCGGGCTGGTCGAACTCCTTCTACGCGGCCGCGGTCCAGGCCGGGACGCAGTCGTGGAAGGCGTGGCTGTTCGGCGCCCTCGACGCCCCGGGGCTCATCACGGTCGACAAGCCCCCGGCCTTCCTGTGGGTCATGGGGCTCTCGGGACGGATCTTCGGGTTCTCGACGTGGTCGATGCTGGTCCCCGAGGCCCTCATGGGCGTCGCGTGCGTGGCGCTGGTCTACGCCCTCGCCCGCCGCTGGTCCGGCCCGCGCACCGCCCTCGCGGCCGCCGGGCTGCTGGCGTTCATGCCCGCCGCGGCGCTGATGTTCAAGTTCAACAACCCCGACGCCCTGCTCGTGCTCTGCCTGGTCGCCGCCGCCTACGTCACCGTCCGCGCGGTCGACGCCGCCGGCACCAAGGCCGGCACCTGGTGGCTGATCGCCGCCGGCGCGCTGGTCGGGCTCGGGTTCCTGACCAAGCAGCTGCAGGTCATGCTGGTCGTCCCCGGCCTGGCCCTGGTCTACCTGGTCGCCGCCCCCACCCGGCTGCGGCGGCGCATCGGTGACCTGCTCGCCGCCGGCGTCGCGATCATCGTCTCCGCCGGCTGGTACGTCGCCCTGGTCCAGCTCTGGCCCGCCTCGTCCCGGCCCTACATCGGCGGCTCCACCGACAACTCCCTGCTCGAGCTCGCCCTGGGCTACAACGGCCTCGGCCGC
>NZ_JAJNDB010000002.1 GCF_021026375.1 Actinomycetospora endophytica
TCCTCGGCGGTGAGGGCGGCGGCCCCGGTGGCGGCCGCGGCGGCCCGGGCGGCATGCGCGCCGGGATGCCCGGCGGCGCCATGCCGGGCGGTCCCGGCGGCATGCCCGGCGGTCCGGGTGGCCCCGGAGGCTTCGGCCCGGGCGGTGGTGGCTTCGGTGGGTCGCCGAGCCCGTGGCGGCTGCTGACCTCGGAGTTCGCCGGCAACGCCTCCTGGCTGCTGCCCGCCGGCATCGTCCTGCTCCTCGCCGGACTCTGGTTCACCCGCCGCACCCCACGCACCGACCGCGCCCGCGCGCTGCTGCTGCTCGGCGGCGGCTGGCTGGCCGTCCACGCCATCGTGTTCTCCGCGATGAGCGGGATCATCCACCCCTACTACACCGTCGCCCTGGTCCCCGGCGTCGCCCTCACCGCCGCCGCCGGCGCGTCGATCCTGTGGCGCCACCGCACCCAACTGCCCGCGCGGATCGTCCTCGCCATCACCGTCGCCGGCACCGCCGCCTGGAGCGCGGTCGTGCTCACCCAGGCCGACTGGGGCTCCTGGCTGCGCTGGATCATCATCACCGCCGGCGTCCTCGGCGCGATCGGGCTGCTCCTGCCCCGCCTGCCCGCCCGCCGCGCCCTGACGACCGTGATCACCGTCCTGGCCCTGGTCGGCACGATCGGCGCCTCCACCGCCTACGCCGCGGTCACCGCCGCCACCCCGCACCAGGGGTCGATCGTCTCCGCCGGCCCGAACACCGGCAACGTCATGGGTGGCCCAGGTGGCATGGGTGGTCCCGGTGGCGCGGCCCGCGCCGGTCAGGCCGACCGGATGCGCGGCATGGGCGGACCCGGGCAGGGACAGGAGACCTCGCCGCAGCTGGTGGCGCTCCTCCGGGCGGCCGGCACCCGCTGGGCCGCCGCGACCACCGGCGCCATGAACCAGGCCGGCCTGCAGCTCTCCTCCGGGGTGCCGGTCATGCCCATCGGCGGCTTCATGGGCAGCGACCCCGCCCCGACCCTCGCGCAGTTCCAGCAGGACGTCGCCACCGGCCAGATCCGCTACTTCATCGAGGGCGGCGGCCCCGGCGGCGGGATGGGCGGCCCGATGAGCCGCGGGGGCTCGGGCGAGATCAGCTCGTGGGTGACGAGCCACTTCACGAAGATCGAGGTCGGTGGGACCACCGTCTACGACCTGAGCAAGCCCGTGTCCTGACGGCTACGCCGATCGACGGGCGGTGTCCTCCCCGGCGGAGGACACCGCCCGTACGCATGTCCGAGCCCCGTCGCCGATCCACAGACGGCACTCAGGAAGGATCCAGGATCGGGCGTCAGGATCGAGGACATGAGGTTCTCGTTGCACTCGGGTCGGCACGCCGTCCCGCCGGTATCCGGGTCGCGGGCTCCCCACCCGGCCGGGCCCCGCGAGCAACCGACCGTTCCGGTGCCCACCCAGCACCGTCCCGCGCTGGACCACCCGAGCGGCCCGCTGCCGGTGCCGCCGGACGAGCGCCTCGTCGACGAGGACCCGGCGACCGTCGAGGTCGTCGCCTCGCGCTCCACGGCACGTCTGCTCGAGGCCGTGGCCCCCCGGACCTGGCGGATCGTCGCGACGGAACGTCCGTCCCACCACCCGTGCGTCGACTTCGTCGTGTTCCACGAGCCCGATCCGGCGCTCGTCGCCGACGTCATCGACCGTCAGCCGGGGGCCGAGGTCGTCGTGCTCCTCGCCCGCAACGCACCGACCGAGCAGATCGTCGCGATGCTCGACGCGGGGGTCTCGATCTGCCTGCGCGAGAGCCCCGCGCGACTGGTCGCCGGTCACATGCTGGCGCGACGCCGTCGCGGAGGGCCACGACGCCGGCCCCGCGTCGAAAGATGACGAACGAGTTCCTCCGGTTGGTGTAACGCCAGGCCCGATTTCGTGCGATTCGTGGTCGACGGTCCCGCGCTGTAGCGGGACGGGAGACCGAGAGGCACGGGCCGATGAGGGCTGGCAGGGGCATTCGCACCGCAGCGGTGCTGATGGCGGGGTTGGTGGGGGCCGCAGTGCTCGCACCGGGAATGGCGTTCGCGGAGGACACGCCGAGCCCATCGATCGTGTGCTCCGGCAACACGGTCCCGAACGCGGCCGGGACGGCCTGCGAGTCGTCGAGCAGTGAGTCGTCGAGCACCGGGTCGCCCAGCGTCGGGTCGCCGAGCACCGGGTCCGCCACGGACACCAGCACGCCGACCACCACGACGCCCTCGACCGACTCCTCGACCCCGACGACGGGCGGCAGCGGGTCCGGCTCAACGCCGGAGTCCGGCGCCGCGTCGTCGTCCGGCGGGACCGGCCAGACCTCGTCCGACAACGGGGCCACCTCCGGCTCCACCCCCGCCACCGGCGGTACGACGACCGGTGACTCGGCCACCCCCGCCTCCCCGGCCAAGGCCGCCACCCCCGCCGTCGCGACCCCGCCCACCGACACCCTCGCCTCGGTGTCCGACGCGGCCTCGACGCTGGCCGGGACCACCGTCCCCGGCGGGACGATCACCGACGTCCTCAAGAACCTGCCGACCGGCAACCTCACCGGGCTCGGCACCATCCCGACGCTCCCGGACACCGGCCAGTTCGACAACGCCCAGGACGCCTGCCTGTACCTGGCCAGCAAGGTGAACGCCCCGGCCGGCTCGGAGGCGAGCCTCGGCGACCAGTTCAAGAGCTTCTGCGGCGGGCTCCCGTCCACCTCGACGGCGTCGCTGACCGACCTGATCACCGCGCTGACCAACCTGCTGAAGTCGCTGCAGTCGACCCCGACCTCGTCGTCCGGGAACACCAGCACCACCCCGATCTACACCTCGTGGGGGTACCTGCCCGCGTCCTTCTGGGACCTGGACTGCTCGGACCTGACCTACGACGAGGCCCAGTGGGTCCTCAAGGCCGACAAGAGCGACCCGAACCACCTCGACGGTGACCACGACGGCATCGCCTGCGAGCGCAACTACCGCGACTACCACGAGGTCTGCGACGACTACCACGGTTACCCGGTGGGCGCCGTCGCGACCGGTGACTCGGCCTCGCCGGTCACCCCGGCCCTCGGCATGGCCCTGGGGGGCCTGGCCCTCGCGACCGTCGCCGGTGCCACCGCGGGCCGCCGCGAGGACACCGTGAACAGCGGGTCCGACCAGTCCGACGGCGACGCCGGCGACGACGAGGGTGCCCTGGCGGGCGACCTCCTGACCGTCGGGGAGTGCTGACATGACGGCGTCGGGGACGCTCGAGCGCGAGACGGAACGGACCGGGTCCCACCCCGGTCGGGTCACCACGGTCACCGGCCGGATCGCCTCGGTCCTGACCACGCTGATCGTCGTCGTGCTGGCCGGGGCCGCGCTGTTCGCGGTCGTCTCCGGGAGCAGTTCCGCCCGGACCTCGACCACGACGGTGCCGGTGCCGGCGGGCGCGTCCACGGTGACGCTCCCGGTGGCGTCCTCGGCGCCGACCGGGATCGAGATCCCCGCGATCGGCCTGACCCGGAGCTCGATCATGCAGCTCGGGTACAACGAGGACCTGTCGCTGCAGGTCCCGCCGGACGCGGCCACCGTCGGCTGGTTCTCGCGGGGCGCGGCCCCCGGGACGAACGGGCCCGCGGTGTTCGCGTCGCACATCAACTACGGCGGGAAGAAGGGCGGCTTCGCGGACATCGCGCAGCTCGCCGCGGGTGACGAGGTCCTCGTCCACCGCGCGGACGGGACGTCGGTGGTGTTCGTCGTCGACCGCGTCGAGCGGGCGTCGAAGAAGGCGTTCCCGACGGCGCAGGTGTACGGCCCGACCACCGGGTCCGAGATCCGTCTCATCACCTGTGGCGGCACGTTCGACCCGGCGACCCGGAACTATGAAGACAACGTCATCGTCTTCGGGCGGGCCACCCGGGCCTATCACGGCTGATCCACCGGTCACACCGGGGGCGCTCTCACGGAATCATCAGGTCCGGCATGGATCCTGGGCTTCATGACCTCCGCCGGAACGATCGCCTCGCGGCCCACCGTCCCGCTGCGTCCCTCCCCCGTCGGGAGGGCTCCGCAGCCGGGAGGGTGGGCCGCTCGCGTCGTCATCGGCCTGTTCCTCGCCGCGGCGGGTGTGGCCGTGACCGGGGCGAGCTGGCTGCTGCTGGTGGCCGACGACCACGGACGCCGGGTCGACAACGGCCTCATGCGCGCGGTGGAGAACCACTTCGGGTCGGCGCAGACGCAGATCCTCGACGTGCTGCACCTGGTGAGCGTGGTCTCGGTCGGTCTCGCGCTGGTCGTCGTGGCGGGGATCGCCCTCGTCCGGCGCCGACCGGGTGCCGCGGTGGCCGGGATCGCACTCGTGCTCCTGACCCAGGTCACCACCCAGGGGCTCAAGTCGGTGCTCCCGCGCGAGGGCGCCTCGGAGAACTCGTTGCCGAGCGGTCACGTCACGGTGATCACGGCGCTGGTCGTCGCGACGCTGCTGGCGCTGCCGCCGGTGCTGCGGTGGGTCGCGGGCGTGGCCGGGCTGGTCCTCGTGGCGGGAGCCTCGGTCGCGGTGATGGCCGTGGGCTGGCACCGGCCGGGCGACGTGCTCGCGGCGTTCGGTGTGGTCGCCGCGGTCGGTGGCGGGCTCCTGCTCATCGACGGGGTGCGGCGCGCGGTCGTCGGGACCGATCGGCCGAGCGCGGGTCCGGGTCCGGTTCCGACGATGCGGCGCTACTGACGTCCGGTGTCAGCGATGCCGCATCGCGGACGTCCAGTGTCAGCGATGCCGCATCGCTGACACCGCCGGGAAGGATCAGCCCGGAGCGTTCGCGTCCACGATCCGGATCCCGCCGAGCGACTGCTCGCGCACCCCGGTCCACCCCCGCGACCGCATCTCGCCGGACAGGTCGCCCGCCCCGAAGAGCCGCGCCTGTCCGAACCGCGCCAGCACGTCGGTGAACGGGCGAAGGACCCCGGGTGCGTGCGCCGGGACCGCGAGCGCGGCGGGTGCGCCGGGACGCAGGACCCGCGCCATCTCCTCCAGCGCCGTGCCGAGGTCGGGGACGAGGTGCAGGCACAGCGAGCAGGACACCGCGTCGATGGAGTCGGTGCGCAGCGGCAGGTCCATCGCGTCGATCCGGGCGAAGTCGACGCACGCGAACGGCGTCGAGCGCGCGGCGCGGGCGAGCATCGGCTCGGAGAGGTCCGCCGCGATGACCAGGCCGTCGCGCCCGACCGCACGCGCCAGCCGGCGGGTCAGGGTCCCGGGCCCGCACGCGAGGTCCAGCACCGTCTCCCCGCCGGCGAGCCCCAGACGCTCGTCGACCCGGTAGAAGGCGCGCAGGTTCCCGCCGCCGACGAGGTCGGGAACCACGCCCTCGAGCCGGTCGCCGACGCCGAGGATCCCGTCGTAGGTGCCGGCGCCGCCCTCGCTCTCCCAGACGTCCTGGACCCGCCCGCGGGTCCCGGGGCTCCCGGCGACGAGGTCGAGCCACGGCCCGGCCACGTCCACCGGCGGGCAGTCGATCAGTGCGAGCAGCCGGTCGCGGGCGCTCACGAGGCTGTTCCGCGCAGCGCCGCGAACTCGGCGACCACGAGGTCGGCCAGCCGGGAGACGTCCGGGACGCGTCGGGCGCAGGAGAGCAGGCCGATCTCGACGGAGCCGGCGTAGCTCTGCACCGTCATGTTGAGCCCCTGCCCGTCGACGATCGCGGAGACCGGGAAATAGTGCCGCGCCCTCGCCTCGCCGATGTACAGGGGTTCGCGGGGGCCCGGCACGTTCGAGATGACGACGTTGAACGGCAGTACCGCGTGGGTGGACCACCACATCGTCGCGCGGCTGACCAGCGCGGACACCGCAGGCGCTCCGAGATCGACGCCGTCGGGGGCGAGCCCGGCGGGGGTGACCGCGAAGACGGCCTTCGCCGCGTCGAGGGCGCGGTGGGCGACCGCGAGGCGCGCGTGCGGGTCGGTGACGTCGGTCGGGAGGGACGCGATGGTGCCCGACACCCGGTTGGTCCACGTGTCCGCCTCGTCGCCGGTGCGCAGCGAGACGGGGATGAGCGCGGTGAGCGGGGCGTCGGGGAGCGCGTCGTGCTCGAGCAGGTAGGTCCGCAGCGCTCCGGCACACGCCGCGACGACGACGTCGTTGATCGTCACGTCGTCGACGTCCGCCTCCGCGGCGACCGCCTTGACGTCGGCCAGCGGCACCGACCGGTGGCAGAAGCGCCGGTACCGGCTGATCGGGCCGTTGAACGGTGTCGGCGGGGCGGGCGTGGCGGGCAGCCGGGGCATCGCGGCGTCCGGGTCACGGTGGCGTCCGAGGTTGAGGACGTCCCCGACCGGCCCGCGCAGGGACCGGCGCACCCGGTCCGCGAGGTCGATCACTGCGGGCTGGCGGGTGGCGGCCGCGACCTGCTGACCGGCGCGGGCCGCGAGGAGCAGCGCCCGGCCGGGCCGGGCGAGCCCGTGCCACGCGGCGCGGCCCAACAGTCCGGTGGTCGACGGCGCGTCCTCCGCCTCCCACGAGCCGGCGTCCGCGGGCCGTTCGGCGTCGGGGGCGTCGTCGAGCATCAGGGTCAGCAGCTTCGCGCCGGACGCCCCGTCGACGGCGGCGTGGTGGACCATCGTGAGCAGGGCGAACCGGCCGTGCGGGGACTCCTCGGTCGGCGCGAGCCCGGAGATGACGTGGGAGACCCACAGCGGGTGGTCGCGGTCCATCGGCCCCGCGATGAGGCGCCCGACGAGCGTGTCGAGCTGGTCGTCGGTGCCCGGCGGCGGGACCGCGGAGTGCCGGACGTGGAAGTCGAGGTCGGGGTCCTCGGAGATCCAGTAGGGGTGGTCGAGCCCGAGCGGCACCTCGACGAGACGACGGCGCAGCGGCTCGAGCAGGTGCAGACGGTCGGCGAGCTGCTGCCGCCACGCGGTGTAGGGGTCGGCGTCGGGGTGCGGCAGGTCGAGCACGACGAGCTGGCTGATGTGGGTCGCCTGGTGATCGTCCTCGACGTCGAGGAAGGTCGCGTCCAGACCCGACAGCTGCTGCACCCGGCTCCTCCTGACGGCCCCGGCGACCCGTGAGGGCCGTTCGCCCCGCGCCGTCGCGCGGTGAGTCTGACCGGTCGGCGTGGTCCCGGCCACCCGGCCACGATTCGTGATCAACAATTACGCAAAGTCATTGTGATCGTCACCTCGTCGGCCGCTCAAGAAATCTCCCCGTCCCCCGTAACGGGAACGTGAGGGGCGCGTTGGACGCGGTGAGTGGTCATGCCGTCGTGTGTGCATGACGCCCGGCGTCATTCGGGAGACGGCGGCAGCTCCCCCCGGACACGAGGAGAGACAGTCCATGGCCCGGTCCCGCCACGCCATGCGCGTGCACCCGCTGCGGAGCAAGGGCGTCGTCGTCGGCGTTCCCGTGGCGGCGGCGGTCGCCTTCGGAGCGCACACCGTGCTCGGGGTGACCCCTCTCTCGGACCATCAGGACACCCAGCCCTCGTCGAGCGCGCCCCAGGCCGGTGCGCCGGTGCAGTCCTACGGGCTCGCGGCCACCCCGCCGCCGACCACCCTGGGCCTGCTCGCCGGGCCGTCGGCGACGTCCGGCTCCCCGTCCGGCTCGAGCTCCGCCGGAGCCACCACCCCCGTCTCGCACGGCTCGTCCTCGGCGGGCCCGACGTCGTCGAAGCTCTCGACCGTGTCCTCCGCGGCGCACGGCAGTTCGGCGCCGGCCGGCAGCATCCCGATCACCCGGGTGGCGAGTTCGCCCGCGCCGGCCGCGGCCCCGTCGATGATGAGCTTCGCGTCCGCCCCGGCCGCGGCACCGGCGGCCGAGACCCACCAGGCCGCCCCCCAGGCCGTCGAGCGGGCGGCGGCGCCGGCGGCGAGCACGGCGACCACCCACGCCGAGCCGGCCGCGGAGAACCAGACCCCGCCGTCCTCCTCGCCCGGGGGAGCCCTGCTGAGCGCGAACCTCGGCGTCGCGAAGGTCTCGGTGCTCTCCTTCGGGGGCTGATCGACACCGCGCCCGGATGGGCGGGAAGATGCCGCGCCATGAGCAAGGCCCTCGACGAGCTCGTCGACGACGTGCTGGATCTCGAGGACATCGAGCGCGACATCTTCCGGGGGCGCAGCCCCCAGGAGTCGCTGCTGCGGGTCTTCGGCGGACAGGTGGCGGCCCAGGCGATGGTGGCCGCGGGCCGGACGGTCGGCGACGACCGCGTGGTCCACTCCCTGCACGGCTACTTCCTGCGCCCCGGTGACCCGTTCCGGCCGATCGTCTACGAGGTCGACCGCACCCGCGACGGGCGCTCGTTCACCACCCGCCGGGTCACCGCGGTCCAGCGCGGCGAGGCGATCTTCACGATGTCCGCGTCGTTCCAGGTGCTCGAGGAGGGCATCGCCCACCAGGCGGACATGCCGGTGACGCCGGGCCCGGACGGCCTGGCTCGCCGCGACCGACCGCCGGTCCCGGCGCCGCAGCCGGCCCACACCACGACCGGCCGGGCGCTGACCTGGCCGCTGGACGTCCGCTACGTCGACCACGCGCCGTGGGACGCCGCCGGCCCCCAGGCCCGCAACCGCGTGTGGCTCCGGGCCGACGGCGAGCTGCCCCCGCCGACCGACCCGCGCGGGCGGCTCCTGCACGCGTGCGTGCTGACCTACGCCAGCGACCTCACGCTCCTCGAGGCGACCCTGATCCCGCACGTCGAGGGCGGGGCGCGGGCGCGCCAGGTCGATCTGGCGAGCCTCGACCACGCGGTGTGGTTCCACCGCCCGTTCCGCGCCGACGAGTGGCTGCTCTACGTCCAGGAGTCCCCGAACGCCGGCGGGGGCCGCGGTCTCGCGACGGGTCGGCTCTTCACCGCCGAGGGGTCGCTCGTGGCGTCGGTGGTGCAGGAGGGCCTGATCCGGCGTCGGCGTCGTCAGTAGCTCCGGTCAGCGCCGCCACCGCCGCCCTCACCAGCTCACGGGTGTCGCCGCGGCGCCACGCGACCGCGAGCTCGCACGGCGCGAGGTCGGAGACCGGCCGGCACACCACGTCCGGGCGGGCGAGCAGCCGCGCGTTCCCCTCGGCGAGCAGCACCACCCCGGTGCCCGACGCCACCGCCTCGATCGCCCCCTCCGCGGTGTCGGCCTCCGCGGCGACGACCGCCGGCGACCCCCGGTCCGGGCTCGCCAGCCAGAACTCGCGCAGCGCCCCGGCCGACCGCGGCAGGGCGACGAACGGCTCGTCGGCCAGGTCGGTCATCGTCACCTCGGGCCGCGGCGCGAGCGGGTGGTCCGACGCCAACGCCACCCACCGCGGCTCGCGGCTCAGGATCCGGGTCTCGAGGTCGGGCGCGATCACCGGCAGCCAGACGAACGCCACGTCGACGCTGCCGTCGGCGAGCCCGCTGCTCGCGTCCGACCAGCTGACCAGGCGCACCTGCATGCTCGCGCCGTGCTCCCGGGTGGCCGCCAGCAGCCGGCGGGTGAGGTCGCGTCCGACCGTCGTCTGCAGGCCCACCAGCAGCATCGGCGCGGTCCCGGCCCGCCGGACCTCCTCGCGCACCCGCGTCCAGTCGTCGACCAGACGGCGGGCGTGGGGCAGGAGCGCCGCGCCCTCCGCGGTGAGCACGAGGCCCGCGGCCCCGCGGTCGAGCAGCCGCACGCCGAGCCGGGTCTCGAGCGCCCGGATCTGCTTGGACAGCGCCGGCTGCGAGACGAACAGCGCCTCGGCGGCGCGGGTGAAGCTCGCGGCATCCGCGACCGCGACGAAGTAGCGCAGGTCGCGCAGGTGCACGTCCCCGGCCGGCGAGCTCATGACCGATGGTTATCACAGCAGGTCTTGGACGCCCAGCGGTCGACCGGCCGATGCTGGACGGCATGACCGCGCTGCCCACCCGCACCCTCGGCGACCTGACCACGTCCGCGATCGGCGTCGGGGCGATGGTGCTCTCGCCCGGCATGTACGGCGAGATCGACGACGCGGCCGGCGAGGCCGCGCTGCGCGCCGCCGTGGACGCGGGCGCGACCCTCGTCGACACCTCCGACGGGTACGGCCCCGACGGGCACAATGAGCGCCTCGTCGGCCGCGCCCTCGCCCCGGTGCGCGACGAGGTCGTCATCGCCACCAAGTTCGGCTTCCGCGTTCCCGACGGCGAGCCCGCGCACCGCTTCGAGGTCGGGCTGGAGTTCGGCGAGCTCGCCGTCAACGCCGACCCGCGCCTGGTCCGCGGCTACGCCGAGCAGTCGCTGCGTGAGCTCGGCACCGACCGCATCGACCTGTACTACCCGCACTTCCCCGACCCGCAGGTCCCGATCGAGGACACCGTCGGCGCCGTCGCCGACCTGATCGCGGCCGGCGCCGTCCGCCACCTCGGCCTGTCGAACGTCGACGCCGCCACCCTGCGCCGCGCCCACGCCGTGCACCCGGTCAGCGCGGTCCAGACCCAGTGGGCGATGTGGCACCGGCCGGAGCCCGACCTGCTCGACGCGGCCGACGAGCTCGGCATCGGGATCGTCGCCTGGAGCCCGCTGGGCAGCGGCTTCCTGACGGGCGCGGTGTCCGGCCTGGCCGCGGACGACTTCCGGAACAACATCGACCGCTTCGCCCACCTGCAGGCCAACAACGACCGCTACGCGCCGGTCCGCTCGATCGCCGCGGAGCTCGGGATCACCCCGGCGCAGCTGGCCCTCGCGTGGCTGCTGGCCCGCCACCCGCACGTCGTCCCGATCCCGGGCAGCCGGACGCCGTCGCACATCGTCGAGAACCTCGACGCCGCCCGCGTCCGCCTCGGCGACGACGAGCTGGCCCGTGTCGACGCCGCGCTCGCCGACTTCGTGCCGCAGGGCACCGTGGACGTCTTCGGAGGAGCGTCATGACCACGACCGAGCGGGTGACGTTCCGCAGTGGTGACGACGACGTCGTCGGGACCCTCGTGCTGCCCGACGGACCGCCGCGCGGCGCCGTCGTCGCGACCGGCCCGCTGACCTCGGTGAAGGAGCAGGCCTCGGGGGTCTACGCGCGCGCCGTCGCCGAGCGCGGCCGGGTCGGTCTCGCGATCGACCTGCGCCGCTTCGGGGAGAGCGGCGGCGAGCCCCGCCAGATGGTCGACCCGGAGTCCGACGCGTTCGACGCCTCCGCGGCCGCGGCGTACCTGGCCGACCGGTTCCCGGGCCTGCCCGTCGCCGGTCTCGGGGTGTGCTTCGGCGCCGGGCCGATGGCGGTGGCCGTCGCCCGGGACCCGCGGTTCGCCGCGTTCGCCGGCGTCGCCGGGGTGTACACCGACGGTGCGGCGGTCCGGGAGTCCATGGGCGCGGCCTACGACGAGACCGTTGCGCGCGGCCTGGCCGCGGAGCAGCGGTGGCGGGAGACCGGGGTCGTCGAGACCATCCCCGCGGTCGCGGCCGACGGCGAGTCCGGCGGCAGCGAGGTCGCGATGCCGCTGGACGAGGCGTACGCGTTCTACGGCACCCCGCGCGGCGCCGTCCCGACCTACGTCAACGCGTTCGCCGTCGCGTCCTGGGCGCACACGCTGCCGTTCGACGCGCAGGGGGCGGCGCCGGCGATGCGGGTCCCGGCGATCGTCGTGCACTCCGAGCGGGCCCTCGTCCCGCCCTGGGCGCACTCCTTCCACGACGCGCTGCCGGCGGGTTCCCGACGGCAGGTGTGGCTGGAGTCGGCGGGTCAGATCGACTTCTACGACGACCCGGCGCTGATCGACCCGGCCGCCGACGCCGTCGTCGGGTTCCTGGACGACGTGCTCGGCTGATCCGCGCGGCCTCCCCGGGCCCTCCCAGAACCCACGAACGGCACGTTCGTCACTCTTGAAGGTGACGAACGAGCCGTTCGTGCCGGTCGGGGCGGCGTCAGCGCGCGAGGGGCACCGGCTCCCGGGACCCGTTCGACGACCGCGCGGTCACCGTCGTCGGGACGCCGAGGTCCGAGGCGCGTCCGAAGAACTCGTAGTCCTCGGGCCGGAACCGCCGGGTCTCGGCCCAGTACCGGACGGTGAAGCCCGGCCAGATCGTCCGGTTCACCCCGGCGGAGTCGAGGTACCAGCTCGTGCACCCGCCGCGGGTCCAGATGCCCGTGCGCAGCCGGTGCTGCACGCCGGCGTTCGAGCGGGTCTGCACCGCCGAGCGCACGTCCAGGCCGCTGCACCCGGCGTCGTGCACCGCGGTGATCGCCTGGGCGACGTACCGGGCCTGGCACTCGATCATGAACACGACCGAGTTGTGGCCGAGCCCGGTGTTCGGGCCGAGCAGGAAGAACAGGTTCGGGAAGTCGGTGACCGTGATCCCGTGGTGGGTCTGCATGCCGTGCGCGCGCCACGTCTCCCGCAGCGTCCGGCCGTCGCGCCCGGTGACCTCGAGCCCGTCGAACGCGTCGGTGACGTGGAACCCGGTGCCGTAGACGATGACGTCGGCGGGGTGCTCGACGCCGTCGTGGTCGACGACGCCGGTCTCGGTCACCTCGGCGATCCCGCTGGAGACCACGTCGACGGTCGGGCGGGCGAGCGCGGGGTAGTAGTCGTTCGAGACGAGCACCCGCTTGCAGCCCAGCGAGTAGCGCGGGGTGAGCTTCTCGACCAGCGCGGGGTCGGAGATCGCGTGCTCGATGTGCTTGCGCGCGAGCCATTCGGCGGGACGCAGCAGCTCCGGACGGCTCATGAACCCGATCGCCCGGGACTCCAGGGCGGCGTAGACCGCGGCGCGGTAGGCCCGCTGGATGCCGGGGACCCGCTCGAAGATCTTCTTGCGCAGCGGGCCGATCGGGTGGTCGCCCTTGGGCAGCACCCACGCGGGCGTGCGCTGGAAGAGCGTCACCCCGGCCGCGACCGGCGCGATCTGCGGCACGAACTGGATCGCGCTCGCCCCGGTGCCGACGACCGCGACCCGCTTGCCCCGCAGGTCGACGTCGTGGCGCCACCGCGCGGAGTGGAAGGTCTCGCCGCGGAAGCGCTCGGCGCCCGGCAGCGAGGGGGTCGACGGCAGGTGCAGCGCGCCGACCCCGGAGACGAGGAAGCGGCAGCGGTACTCGCCACGGGTGGTGTGCACCGTCCACGTCCGGGACTCCTCGTCCCAGGTCGCTCCGGTCATCTCGGTGGCGAAGCGGACCAGGCGACGGAGGTCGTGCCGGTCGGCGAGGCGCTCGAGGTAGTCGTGGATCTCCGGCTGCGGCGAGTAGGACCGCGACCAGTCCGGGTTGAGGTCGCTGGAGAGCGAGTACATGTGCGACGGGATGTCGCACGCGCAGCCGGGATAGGTGTTGTCGCGCCAGGTGCCGCCCACACCGCTCTCGGCCTTCTCCAGCAGCACGACGTCACCGACCCCGGCGCGCCGCAGCGCCAGCGCCTGGCCGAGGCCGGCGAACCCGGTCCCGACGATCACCACCTCGTGGAACTCAGGCACGGACCGTCTCCTCCTCGACGACCGGCGCGGCCACGGTGGCGGCCTCGAGCAGACCCTGCAGGTGCGCGGCCACCTCCTGGGAGCGCTCGAACGTGATCATGTGGCCGGCGCCGGGCAGCACGACGAGCTCGGCGTCGGGCAGCGCGGCGGCGATGGTGCGGGCGTGGTCGGGCGGGCAGAGCCGGTCGCGGGTGCCGACCAGGACCACCGTCGGGACGCCGCGCATCGACGCGAGCGACGACGTCCGGCGGTGCTCGGCGATCGAGGCGCGGAAGGCGGCGACGGCGACCGGGTCGGCCGCGAAGGTCTGCTCGGCCACCGAGACCACGTCGGCGCGGCGGGGGTGCTTGCCGAACACGAGCGCCTTGACCAGCGGGGCGAGCGTCACCGACCGACCGTGCGGACCCCCGCCGTCGGGGTCGGCGCGGTGCACCGGCGCCCGGTTCCCGACCGAGGCCAGCCACGGCATGACGACGTGCTCCCCGCGGGCGATGAACGCCCCGCGCCGTCCCGGGACGCCGAGAGTCATGTCGGCCATGTCGTCGCTCGCCGTCGCGACGAACCCGGCGCCGAGCACGCGTTCGCGCACCAGGTCGGGGTGCCGCTCGGCCAGCCCCATGAGCGTCATCCCGCCCATCGAGTGCCCGGCCAGCACGACCGGGCCCTCGACGTGGTCGGTGATGATCGCGGCGAGGTCGTCCGCGGCGCGCCCGATCGTCGCGCCGCCGGGCCCGGGGGACTCGGAGCCGCCGTGGCCGCGGTGGTCGTAGCGCAGGACGGGCGCGGTGACACCGGCCCGGCGGAGGTCGGCCACCACGCGGTCCCAGGTCCGCAGATCCTGCGACCAGCCGTGCGCGAGGACGAGGGTCGGCTCGCCGGGACGTTCCGTGCCCGACCGCGCGACCCGCAGGGTGATCCCGGTGGCGAGCCGCAGCGGCCCGACGTGTTCGTGAAGCATCACTTCTCCAGGAGGAAGGACTTCTTCCACAGTGCCTTCCCGGGGCCGGCGATCATCCCGGCCTCCTCGAGGAACGCCATGATCTTCTCTCCGCCGAAGCGGATCATCTCGCGGTGGTGCGGGTTCGCGAGGGCCGCGCGGTGGCCCTCCTTCGGGTCGATCCCGACGGCGGCGTAGACCTTCGGGTTGATGATGCTGCGCACCACGAAGAACGAGGTGAGCGCGCACGTGAACCGCTGGTAGGCGAGCTCGCCGCGGGAGAGCTCGGCGATCCCACGGGTGACCTCGTCACGGGCGAAGGCGACGTGGCGCGCCTCCTCCATGATGTGGATGCGGTTGACCTGGCGCATCAGCGGCTGGATGGAGTCGTCGTTCGCCTGCTCGCGCTGGAGCCGGTCGAGCACCTCCTCGGCGACGAGGATCGAGGCGTACGCCGCCGGGCCCCAGTTGAGCACCGAGAACATCTTGCCGAGCTGGTGGACGAACGGCACCGCGCCGTAGGGCTCGACCCCCGCGCGGCGGACCATGCGCGCGAACATCTGCGAGTGGCGGCACTCGTCGGCGACCTCGGTGAGCGACCACTGTGCCCGCTCGGTGGTCGGGTCCTCGGCGTAGAAGTCCTTGAGCAGCCGCTGCATGAGCAGGGTCTCGAACCAGAGCCCGACGCTCGCGACGCTGCACGCCTCGTGCTTGCCGAGCTCGATGCGCTGCTCAGGGGTCAGGCGCTCCCAGAGCTCGGTGCCGTAGAGCGAGACCCGGTGCTCGGGCATCCACAGCGCGCCCTCGACGAGCGGGGCGTCCCAGTCGATGTCGACGTCGGGGTCGTACGACTTCTTGGCCGCCGAGCGCAGCAGCCGCGAGGCCGTGGCGTTGGCGTCACCCTCGCCGGCGCGGGAGCTGCCGGCGGTCCTGGTGGTCGTCGGCGCCGTCATGGCGATCGTCCTCTCGGGTCGCGATGGCGGGGCGTACACGCTGTATCCCCAACCTGGTGTACGTCTTACCGCTGGTAACTGTAACTGGTGGTAGCGTGCTGACCCATGGCGGACGCTGTCAACCCGAAGCAGGGCGGAAAGCCCCCATCCCGTGACGGGCGTCGCACCCGCTGGACGAAGCACCGCGAGGAGCGCCGCGCGGAGTTCGTCGAGGCGGCGATGCGGGTGCTCGCGGAGGTCGGCCCGGAGTTCGGGATCGAGCAGGTGGCGGTCGAGGCCGGCGTCACCAAGCCGGTGCTCTACCGGCACTTCTCGGACAAGGCCGACCTGGTCGAGGCGATGGGTGAGCGGGCGACGGCCATCCTGCTGGACCGGCTGATCCCCGCCCTGAACTCCGAGGAGGCCCCCCTCCCGCGCATCCGCAAGTCGATCGACGCGGTGCTGGGGACCCTCGAGGAGTACCCGAACCTCTACTGGGTGCTGGCGCGGCACGGGCACGGCGGGGACGCCGTCGTGCGGGCCGACAAGGAGATCATCGCGACGGCGCTCTCGGCGCTGCTCGGTGACTACCTGCGCGCGTTCGGTCTGGACTCCGGCGCCGCCGAGCCGTGGGCCTACGGCGTCGTCGGGCTCGTCCAGAACACCGCGGAGTGGTGGCTGGAGCGGCGCTCCATGAGCCGCGACTCCGTGACCGAGTACCTCACGACGCTGGTCTGGGCGGCCATCGACGGGTTCGCGCGGCAGCGCGACGTCGTGATCGACCCGAACGTCCCGCTGGAGATCAACCGGGTGATCCAGCTGTCCCACCAGCGTGCCGACAGCTCACCCGAGCCGAACGAGTCCGACCGTCCGACGGGAACCGACGCCGATCCAGGGAGCGGGGCACGATGACGCAACCGACCGACGAGCACCAGCACACCGAGGACGACGAGGACGGCTACCGCGGCCCGGCCTCGCTGCGTCTGGAGAGCCGGGACGCCGAGCCGCTCGAGGTCGAGGTGACCCTGCGCGGGCACTTCGAGCCGCTCGACGGCCGCTACCACTGGTACGGGCGCGTCGCGGTCCACGCCGGGCTCGAGGAGGCCCTGGGCGGGAAGAAGGCGACGGCGCTGCTGACCACCCCGCACGGCGAGGCGGTCGGAGAGCTCTCCGACGTCGACCCGTGGGGCCGCTACCGGATCGTCGGGACCAGCACGCCGCCGTTCGCGGTCGGCGGCCCGGAGGACCTCGTCGAGGAGGCGTCGTGAGCGGCGACCCCGACCCGGTCGTCGCGGCGATCGCGACCCCGGAGCGCGCGGTCCGCGACATCGGCGGGCTCATCGGGGACACCGTCGCTTTCGGTCCGGTGAGCGCCGGGCCGGGCGGGATGGCGACGGCGCGGGCGGTCGGCGTCGTCGGGCGGCTGCGGGGCAGGCGCGGGTCCGGCCCCGGCAGCGCCGAGGTCCACGTGCCGGTGCAGCTCGACGTCTCGGTGGAGATCGGGACGCAGACGGTGCCGGTCGACGCGCGGATGACGGTGCGCATCGGCCTGCGCGCCCGCCTCGCGCCGGAGGGCGATCACATCGTCGTCGAGGTGGACGAGATCGGGCCCGGCGACATCGCGCTCGAGACGCACACCAGCGGCGTGGGCGGCGTGTTCGTCCGGCGCCTGGGCAACCTCGACGCCGAGATCCGCCACCACGTGATCGGGTACGTGACCGACCTGCTGACGACGCCGGAGGCGCGCGAGCTGCGGTTCATCCCACTCGAGGCTGACGCCATGTGAGTGATTTCGGTCGTTGGAACGACCAAAAATGTTCACCTGCGGACGTCCGCTCGCACTCACACGCGCTGGCGCACCAGGTCCATCAGCCCGGACCGGTCGACGACCTTCACCCGCGGGCGCCCGCCGCCCTCGCCCGCGGCGCGCTCGTGGGCGTCGATGGCCTCCCAGCCGTCCAGGTCCACGAGGTCCGGGCAGCGCTCCGAGAGCCACGCCTCGACGTCCTCGGCCGACGCGATCGTCGCGTCCTCCCGCGCGCCGTTCCCGAGGTCGGCGAGGAGGTTGCGCACCGTCTCGTTGGCGTCCTTGCGGTTCGTGCCGATGATCCCGCTCGGCCCGCGCTTGATCCATCCGACGACGTACTCGCGATCGCGGCCCTCGATGCGGCCCTCCGCGTGCGGGATCGTCCCCGACCCGTCGTCGAACGGGACGCCCGGCAGCGCCACCCCGCGGTAGCCGACGGCCCGCAGCACGAGCCCACACTCGACGGTCTCCCGCTCGCCGGTGTCCACAGGCCGCACCCGTCCGTCGTCGCCCGTCTCCAGCGTGTTGATCGCCAGCTCGACGCCGCGGACCGGACCGTCCTCGCCGTCGCCGAGGATCTCGACCGGGGAGCGGAGGAACCGGAACTCCATCCGGCGGGGCGCCGAGTCGTCCGGGCCGGCCTCGGCCCAGCGGCGGAAGAACTCGACGTTGCGCCGGGTCGCCTTGGGGAGGTCCTCGTCGCCCGCGGCGTCCGGGATCTGGGCCGGGTCGACGACGACCGTGAGCCCCTCGATGTCGTCGAGCTCGCGCAGCTCGGTCGTGGTGAACGCCGCCTCGACCGGGCCGCGGCGCCCGCAGACGAGCACCTCGTGAACGCCGGAGGCCGCGAACGCCTCGATGGCGTGGTCGGCGGTGTCGGTGGCGGCGAGGTCGTCGTCGGGCAGCAGCAGCATCCGGGCCACGTCGAGGGCGACGTTCCCGGCGCCGATCACCACTGCACGCTCGGCGGCGAGGTCGGGGTCGAGGCCCACGTAGTCGGGGTGGCCGTTGTACCAACCGACGAAGTCGACGGAGGCGTGGCTGCCGGCCCGGTCCTCGCCGTCGATCCCGAGGCGGCGCTCGGTCTGCGAGCCGACCGCGTAGATCACCGCGTCGTAGCGCTCCAGCAGCTCTTCGACGCTGATGTCCTCACCCAGGCAGACGTGGCCGAAGAACCGGAAACCGGGCTGCGCGGCGATCTTCTCGTACTGCCCGCTGACCGACTTGATCTTGGGGTGGTCGGGCGCGACGCCGGCGCGGACGAGTCCCCACGGCGTGGCGAGCCGGTCGAACATGTCGACGCGGACCGGCGGTTCGGTGGAGTCCAGCAGCGCCCCCGCCGCGTAGAACCCGGAGGGCCCAGAACCGACGATCGCCACGGCATGCGTCCTCATGGGCCGATCCTGTCGCAGGAGGTGATCGCGCGCACCCTCGCCCGCCGCGCGGGACGGTCAACCGCGCCACGCCGACGATCGCGTGAGCCCTCGAGGACGGCGCGTCGGAAAAGGGCCCTCCATCGAGTCATCACTCCATGTGGCATCAGGGCTGCAGAGCCCCGCGACCTGCGCCGACGATGCTCGTGATGATCGAAACAGGACGGCTCGCCCTCGACGGCGACGACAGCTGGGACTCCGGGTCCTGGCGGACGGATGCCTGGCGCCGCGGGCGGGACGTCCTCGACGGCTACGGCGACGACCGGGTGCTCTCGGAGGAGCTCGCGGACGAGCTCGTCAACGAGCTCGCCGGTCTCGCGGTCGGCTCCCGGCGGCACCGCGACGCGACCCGCCCCTGGCGCTCGGCGCTCGCGGGCACCGGGGTCGAGGGCCGGCCGCGACGCCGGACCCGCCCCCACCTGACGCTGGTGGCAGGCGGCATGACCGACTGACGCCTCAGCGCTTCACGGCGGCGAGCACGAGGTAGTAGAGCTCGGCGCCCGCCATCGAGAACCGGTGCCGGAAGCGGCGCCGGACGACGACGTCGGTGTCGTCGAGCCCGGCGATCATCGCCTCGACGTCCGGGACGTCGTGGTCACCGGTCTCCGGCCCGCCGTCCTTGAGCGTCAGCGCGATCACCGAGCCGGACGGGAACGTCGACCACAGCTCGGCCAGCGCGTCGACCGGCACGTGCCCCTCGCCGACGGCACCGGCGGCAACCAGCGCGGTGAGGCGCTCGTCGCGCACCAGGTCGGCGACCTCGGCACCGTCGAGCCGCTCGCCGACCAGGTAGTGGGCGTACATCCCGGGCCGGTCGCGGTCGGCGGCGTCGCGGGCCTCGGGGATGCCGTCCGCGCCGACCACCACGGTCACCCCGCGCGCGGCCATCTCCTCTCCCACGACGCCGTTGCCGGCCCCGAGGTCGAAGGCGCGCAGGTCGCCGGGCGCGATGCCGAGCGAGGTGCCCGCCTCGACCAGCGCGTCGGCCACGGTGGCGGGGGAGGCGCACTGCAGGCGGCGCTGCACGACCTCCTCGTAGAGCCCCGGCACCGAGTACACGGTCGCGTAGTCGTGCAGCACGACCTCACGGGTCTCGCCGTCGAGCTGGAGGGTGAACCGCTCCTCGCCCTGTCGGCGCCCGGGCGACGTATCCAGTTCGACGGTGAACGGGGCGGTCATCGGTCTCCCTCGCGGCAGTGGACGGCGGGCGACCGGGGTCACGGTCGCGGACGTCGTCATCGTCGCCGCACAACCTCCGAACGGACAGGTGATGTGTCGTTGCTCCCCAACTCGTTTCCTCCTGGCTTCCGGTCGGTCACCCTCGGTATGTGCATCTCGCGTCGCCGATGACGCCGTGCGCATCACTTCGGACGACCGCGTCGCCGCTGCTCCACGCTCGGGGCTCCCGGTAGCGGTCCCGACGAAGGAGGCTTCCCATGAGCACTCCGTTCCCCGGTGCCCTCACCGACGCCCCCAGCTGGGACGCCGAGCGCGTGCCCTCCCGCGGCCCCACCGAGGCGGTCGCATCCCTGATGCGTCCCGGCTCCTCACCGCGCGCCGCGGACGTCCCGACGGAGGACCGCGAGCACGCGGCCACCGTCGTCGCGCATCTGCTGCACCGCGAGTGCGCCGAGTGGAGCTGGACGAGCCACCAGCCGGAGGCCCACCGCGCCGACGCCCGGCGCATCGTCGGCGCGCTCTGCCGGGAGGGCTGGTCGCCCGCGGCCTGACCGCGCCGCTCCTCCCTGGGCGGGTGGCCTGTCCCTCACGACATCTCCTCCGGAGACAGAACCCGCTACGCTGATGCACCGTTCGGCGCAGGCGCGGGGGCACTCCGGTGGCACCTGCCGCAGGGGAGGGGACGTCGTGGCGACCTGGGACGTCGACGGTCGGCAGGTGCGCGAGTCGAGCCGTCGCTCCGGCGCGGTCTGGACCTGGCAGTCCGCCAGCGCCGAGCCCATCGAGTACGAGATCGAATGGGTGCAGGAGAAGGACATCTTCCTGTACGGCACCCGGGTGCGGCCCGGGGGTTGGAACGTCAGCCGCCTCGATCCGGCCGTGTGGACTAACGACGGGACGATCGAGGGAGCCCGCGAGGTCGTGGAGCGGCGGCTCCGGACGATGCCGCGCTGATCGGCCGACCTCCGGGCGCCGCCGGTTCCCGGATGGGATCCTCTCCGGCGTGAACCCGCCCTGGGCCTGCGTCGTGTGGGATCTCGACGGCACGTTGCTCCAGCGGGGCGCGGGCCGGCCGGTCGACGGCGTGGAGGGCGTGCTCGCGGCGTGGTCCGCGGCCGGCGTCGAGATGGCCGTCGCGACCTCCGCATCCACCACCCTGGCCCGCCGGGTCGTCGACGAGCTCGGGTGGTCGGGCTGGTTCGGTCACGTCGCCGGCTCCGCGCCCGGGGTCGGCGGCAAGGACGCCGTGATCGCCGAGGCGCTCCTCGGCCTGGGCCGGGTGCTGCCGGACGGTGCCCGGGACGCGGCGATGGTCGGCGACTCCCCGGCCGACGTGTGGGCCGCGCACGTCCACGGCCTGACCGCGGTCGGCGTCACCTGGAGCGGCACCCCCGCGGACGCCCTCGCCGACGCCGACCTGCTCTGGCCCCGCCCCGACGCGGCCTGGCACCCGCCGTCGTGAGCTCGGTCCGGCGGTGGGTGGTCCACCTGGACCTGGACTCGTTCTTCGCCTCCGCCGAGCAGCTGACCCGTCCCACGCTGCGGGGCCGGGCGGTCCTCGTCGGCGGGATGGGGCCGCGCGGGATCGTCGCCGGCGCCTCGGGGGAGGCGAAGGTCTCCGGCGCCCGCTCGGCGATGCCGATGGCGCAGGCGCGGCGGAGCTGTCCGCACGCGGTCGCGCTCCCGCCGCGGACGGCGGTCTACCGGACGCTGTCCGAGACGTTCTTCGCCGTGGTCCGTAGCCGGGCTCCGGTGCTCGAGCAGGTGGCCTACGACGAGACGTTCGCCGAGCCGGTCGCGCTCGCGGGGGCCGCCGAGGACGACGTACGGGCGTGGGCGGAGGAGGTCCGGGCCGAGGTCCGCGAGAAGACCGGGCTGGCGGTGTCGGTCGGGGCGGGCTCGGGCAAGCAGGTCGCCAAGATCGCCTCCGGGCTCGCGAAGCCGGACGGGGTGCACGTCGTCGCGCACGGCGGCGAACGGGAGCTGCTCGACCCGCTCCCGGTGCGCGCGCTCTGGGGGATCGGGCCGGTGGCCGAGACGACGCTCGCCCGCGCGGGGGTCACGACGGTCGCCGCGCTGGCGGCGCTGGAGCTGGGGGAGGTGACCGCGCTGCTGGGGTCGGCGGTCGGGACCGGGCTGCACCGGCTGGCGCGGGGGATCGACGACCGCGCGGTCACCGAGCGCGGCGAGGCGAAGCAGGTCAGCGCCGAGACGACCTTCGACACCGACCTCTCCGACGTCGTCGCGGTCCGCCGCGCGGTCGCCGAGCTGGCCGGGTCGGCCCACCGGCGGCTGGTGGCGTCGCGGCGGGCGGCCCGGACGGTGACGGTGAAGGTCCGCGGCGGCGACTTCGCCACCCACACCCGCTCGGAGACGACGGCGGTGGCCTCGACCGACCTCCCCACGCTCACCGAGACCGCCCAGCGGCTCGCGGTGGCGGCGCTGCCGGACGCCGGGGTGCGGCTGGTGGGCGTGTCCTACGCGGGGCTCACGACGGAGGTGCAGGGCTCACTGTTCGACGACGGGGTGGATCGCCTGGTGGAGGACCCGGCGCCCGTCGAGGACCCCGACACCGGCGCGCTGCGCCCCGTCGTGACGTCCGAGGCGCTGCCCGACGACGACCGGCTGGCCGGGGAGGAGCCGGACGCGGCGGCCGACCCCGAGCGCGCCTGGCGGACCGGGGACGACGTCGCGCATCCCGAGCACGGCCACGGCTGGGTCCAGGGGGCCGGGCACGGGCGGGTCACCGTGCGGTTCGAGACCCGCTCGACGGGCCCCGGGCGGGCGGTGACGTTCGCGAGCGAGGACCCGGAGCTCTCGCGGGCCGATCCGCTGGCGTCGCTCTCATAGGTGCGCTCCGCGCATGTGAGCACAAAGTGATGCCAGGGCGTCAATTAGTGCTCACATGCCGAAGGCACCTCGCAGCTCCGCCACGAACAGCTCCGGCTCCTCCAGCGACGCGAAGTGCCCGCCGCGGTCGAGGACGTTCCAGTAGCGCAGGTCGGTGTAGCGCGCCTCGACCCACGAGCGCGGCATCTTCGCCATCTCCGCCGGGAACATCGACACCGCCGACGGCACGGTCACCGGCGAGGACCGGTCCACGCCGGAGAAGCTCTCCCAGTACATCCGCGCCGAGGACGCCCCGGACGCGCCGAACCAGTACACGGCCACGTTGTCGAGCAGCCGTTTGCGGGGGACCGACGGCTCGAGCGTGGCACCGCCGAACGTCCACACGCCGAACTTCTCCGCGATCCAGGCGAGCTGCCCGGCCGGCGAGTCGACGAGCCCGTACCCCAGCGTCTGCGGCCGCGTCCGCTGCTGGCCGGAGTAGCCGCCACCGACCTCCCGGAACGCCCGTGCCTCGGCGAGCCACTGCTGCTCGAGCGCGGGGAGGTCCTCGGTCCGCGCGCCCTCGGGACGGTCGGCCAGCGGCATCGTCGTGTGCAGCATCGCGACCCGGTCGGGATGCCGGACGCCGATCGCCGTCGTGACCATCGCGCCCCAGTCGCCGCCCTGGGCGAGGAAGCGGTCGTAGCCCAGCCGGCCCATGAGCTCGGCCCAGGCGTCGGCGATGTGGTCGACGGTCCAGCCGGTCGTGGTCGGCTTGTCCGAGAACCCGTACCCGGGCAGCGACGGCGCGACGACGTGGAACGCCGGGTCGGCGGCGTCCGGCGGGTCGGTGAGGGCGTCCAGGACGTCGAGGAACTCCACCACCGAGCCCGGCCACCCATGGGTGATGATCAGTGGCTTAGCGTCACTGCGTGATGACCGTACGTGCAAGAAGTGGAATCCGAGACCGTCGATGACGGTGCGGTACTGACCCCGGGCGTTGAGCTCGTCGGACAGGGCGTGCACGTCGTGGTCCTCGAGCCAGGCGCGACACAGTTCCGCGACGGTGGCCGTCGGGATGCCCTGGGACCAGTCGTCGACCGGCTCCGTCTCCGGCAGCCGCACCCGGCGCAGACGTTCGTGCAGGTCAGCGACCTGGTCGTCGGGGATGTCGAGCACGAACGGGACGACGTCGCGGGTCGCGCCGAGGGGAGTGGCATCGCGGGTGGCGTCACGGGGCGCAGCGGCGTCGCGGGACATGCGCCCGACGTTAATCGCCACGCGATCACGCTGCCGTACCGGCCACCGGATGGGGTGTCACCCCACCCCGCCGTCGTCGGAACCCGGTCGCCCGAAGGTGGCATCTTCCGCCCGCGGCGTCACACGGGCCGTCATCGTGGCGATGAACGGAGCGGAGGTGATCAACGTGCTGAACGAACAGCCCGCGGCGCTGCTGGCGGCAGCGGCGGATCTGGACGAGTGCGACGGCTACGTGGTCCTGGTCTTCGACCCCGAGACCGGGGAGATGGACGCCCACGGCCCGTACGAGGGCGTCCCGGCCACGCTCCGGGCGGAGGAACTGCGCCGGAACTTCGACCAGGACGACCTGCCCGACGTGGTCGTCCGGGTCAGCCGGCTGCACCTGCCCGCACAGGTGCCCCAGCAGCAGTCGTGGTGATCGGCCGTCTGGTGGTGGGCGGCGCGAGCGGGTAGACCGTGCCGCGTGACGCGACGCGGCGGCTGCCCATGGTGACGGACACGCAGCGGAGCGGAGCTGGACCATGGTGACGGTGCGGGAGATGGCCCTCGAGCTCTTCCGGGCCCACGGCATGACGACGGTGTTCGGGAACCCCGGCTCGACCGAGCTCCCCATGCTCCAGCAGTTCCCGGACGACTTCCGGTACGTGCTCGGGCTGCAGGAGGCGGTCGTCGTCGGGATGGCCGACGGGTACGCCCAGGCGTCCGGACGGCCGACGCTGGTCAACCTGCACACCGCCCCGGGGGTCGGCAACGCGGTCGGGGCGCTGGTGAACGCGGCGGCGAACAAGACCCCGCTGGTCGTCACCGCCGGACAGCAGGTGCGCCCGATGCTGGCGCTCGAGGCGATGCTCACCAACCCGCGGGCGACCGAGCTGCCCCGCCCCACCGTGAAGTTCTCCGGCGAGCCGGCGCGCGCCGCCGACGTGCCCGCGCTGCTCGCCCGGGCGATCCACGCGGCCACGACTCCGCCGACCGGCCCGGTCTTCGTCTCGATCCCGATGGACGACTGGGACGTCGAGCTCACCGGCCCGGACCTCGAGGTCGCGCAGCGGGCGGTGCGGCGGTCGGTCCGCGCGCCGCTGCTTCCCGACGAGAGCGGGCTCGGGACGTTGGTGGCCGCGCTCGACGGCGCGACGGCGCCGGCCCTCGTCGTCGGCGGTGACGTCGACGCGGGCGGCGGGTTCGACGACGCCGTGGCACTGGCCGAGCGCTGCTCCGCGGCGGTCTACGGGCCGCCGGTCGACGGCCGGGTCGCCTTCCCCGAGGACCACCCGCTCTTCCGCGGCGCGCTGCCGATGGCCATCGCCCCGCTGGCGCAGACGCTCGAGCCGCACGACGTCGTCGTCGTCCTCGGGACCGCCGTCTTCCGCTACTACCCCTATGTGCCGGGGCGGTTCCTGCCCGACGGCACGGAGCTGCACCACGTCACCGCCGACCCCGACGAGGCCGCCCGCGCCCCGATGGGGGACGCGCTGATCGCCGACCCGACGACGGTCGTGCGGGCGCTGCGCGACCGGGTGGCGGCGTCGTCCCGGCCGGTGCCCGGGTCGGCGCCGACCGCGGAGGCGGCACCGGTGTCGGCGACGCCGGGCACGCTGACGGCCGAGGAGGTCTTCGACGTCCTCGGGGCGGTCTGGCCCGCCGACGGCGTGGTGGTGGACGAGTCACCGTCGAACCGGGCCGCGCTGCACGCGCGCCGGCCGGTGCGGCGTCCGGCGAGCTCGTTCTTCACGACGTCGGGTGGGCTCGGGTTCGGGCTGCCGGCGGCGGTGGGCGTGGCGCTGGCCGATCCTTCGCGGCCGGTGCTCGCCGCGATCGGCGACGGCTCCATGCAGTACGCGATCCAGGCCCTCGCGACGGCGTCCGCGCTCGCGGTCCCCGTCACGGTGATGGTCCTCGAGAACCACGAGTACGCGATCCTCAAGTGGTTCGCCGCCCGCGAGAACACCCCGAAGGCGCCCGGGCTGGACCTCCCGCCGGTCGACTTCACCGCTCTCGCCGCCGGGTACGGCGTGCCGGCCGAGCGGGTGTCGACGGTGGACGAGCTGCGTGCGGCGCTGGAGCGCGGGCGGGACGCGGACGGGCCGCGGCTGGTGTCGGTGCCGCTCGGGCGGCCTTCGGGCTGAGCGCGCGGGTTGCTGGCCGGCTCGCCGGACGAACGGCTCGTTCGTCACCTTCGAGGGTGACGAACGGCCCGTTCGTGCGTTCCGGCCGAGCACCCCCCGATCGATAACGACAATCGTTGTCGGCTAGGTTCTCGCCCGTGAAGATCGCCTTCGTCGGGAAGGGCGGGAGCGGCAAGACCACGCTCGCGTCGCTGTTCGCGCTGCGTGCCGCCGCGACCGGGGCGCCCGTGCTCGCGCTCGACGCCGACATCAACCAGAACCTCGCGGTCGCCCTCGGCGCGACGCCCGAGATCGCCGCCGGCCTGCCCACGCTCGCCGGGCACGTCGGGGTGCTCAAGGAGTGGCTGCGCGGCGACAACCCGCGCCTGCCCAGCGCCGGGGACATGATCAAGACGACGCCGCCCGGGCAGGGGTCGCGACTCGTGCGCGTCGTCGAGGACAACCCGGCCTACGACGCCGCGATCCGCGAGGTCGTGCCCGGCGTCCGGCTCGGCACGGCGGGCGCGTTCGACGACGCCGACCTCGGCGTCGCGTGCTTCCATGCCAAGACCGGGGCCGTCGAGCTGCTGCTCGGCCACCTCGTCGACGGTCCCGGCGAGTACGTCGTCGTCGACATGACCGCGGGCGCCGACGCGTTCGCCTCCGGGCTGTTCACGCGCTTCGACCTGACCGTGCTGGTGTGCGAGCCGACGCTGCGCGCGGTCGGGGTCGTGCGGCAGTACGCCGGCTACGCCCGGGAGTTCGGGGTCCGCCTCGGCGTCGTCGGGAACAAGATCGCCGATCCCGACGACGAGGAGTTCCTGCGGTCCTCGCTCGCGGACGCCGGCGTCGAGCTGCTCGCGTCCGTGGGGTCGTCGCGCCACGTCCGCGCGGGCGACCGCGGCGGTGACCGTGCGATCGAGGGCCTCGAACCGGAGAACGCCGCGGCCCTCGACGCGCTGCGCACCTCGCTCGACGCGATCCCGCAGGACTGGCCGCAGTTCCAGGCGGACACCGTCGCCCTGCACCGCCGCAACGCCGAGGCGTGGGCAGGCGCCCACCTGCTCGACCAGATCGACCCCGATTTCGTCCCGTCCCTCGTCGACCACTGATCAACCCGGAGGTTCCCGTGTCCCTCGACGTCTCTCCCGACCTGCTCGCCGCCGCGGAGTGCGGTGAGGTCGACGACGCCGCGTTCGTCGACTGCGTGCGCGGCTCGCTGCCCTACGCCTGGACGGTCGTGTCCTCCGTCGCCGGCGCGGGCCCGGTGCCCGGCTCGCCGACCGTGCACGAGGTCCCGCCGCCGTCGGAGGCCGAGCGGGGTCAGCTGCTGCGCGCCCTGGCCTCGGATGCGATCCGCGGCGGGCTCGAGCGCCACTTCGGCGTGCGGCTCGCGTTCCAGAACTGCCACAAGGTCGCCGCGTTCTCGCCGGAGGGCCTGGCCGACCGCGACGCCGACACCTACGCGGCGTTCGTCTCCCCGCGCGGCCAGCTGCTCAACCAGAGTCCGGAGCTGCGCGACTGCTGAAGATCCCCCCCAACGCCGGTTCTGGGCGAAGGGCACCTTCGGTCGACTAGATCGGCCGTGGGCGCCCACCGCCGGAACCCCGGTGCTCGCCGTCGTTCTGAGCGAGGGGACCCTTCGCTCGGTCTACTCGACCGAAGGTGCCCTTCGCTCGGAATGAACCGAGCGGGGGTTGACCTCAACGATGCTTGAGGTCGAACCCTGTCCGGCATGACCGCTCCCACCAGCAATCGACATGCCCCACCCGTGGGACCCCCGGTAGCGTCGCCGCACGTGTCGACCGAGACCCGGGACGTCGCCCTCCCGGACCACCCCGCGCCCGACGCCGCGGCGCCGGCCGTCGAGGTGGCCGACCTCGTCAAGCGCTACCCCAAGGCCCGGACCAACGCCGTCGACGGCATCTCGTTCGCCGTCGCGCCCGGCGAGGTGTTCGGCCTGCTCGGCCCCAACGGCGCCGGCAAGACCACCACGATCGGCGTGCTCACCACCCGGGTGCGCAAGACCGCCGGGCGGGCCACCGTCGCGGGCATCGACGTCGCCACCGACCCGGTCGGGGCGCGGGCGGTGCTCGGCGTCGTCCCGCAGCGGCCCAACCTCGACCGCTCCCTCGACGCCAAGGGCAACCTCGTCTGGCACGCGGCGTACCACGGGGTGCCGCGGTCGCAGCGCGGTCCGCTCGCCGACGAGCTCCTCGCGCGCATGGGGCTCACGGACAAGGCGGACACGAACCCCGACGAGCTCTCCGGCGGCCAGGCGCAGCGCCTGATCATCGCGCGCGGGCTCATGCACGACCCGCAGGTGCTCTTCCTCGACGAGCCCTCCACCGGCCTGGACCCGCAGGCCCGGCTGTTCGTCCACGACCGGGTCGCCGAGCTCGCGGCGGGCGGGGTCACCGTCGTGCTCACCACCCACGACATGGACGAGGCGGCCAAGCTCTCCGACCGCGTCGGCATCGTCGACCACGGCCGCCTGCTCGCGCTCGATACGCCCGCCGCGCTGGTCGCGGGGCTGTCCGGCTCGGCGACGGTGGACCTCGACGTCGTCGGGACCGGGACCACCCCGCTGCGCGAGCGGCTCGCCGCCGTCCGCGGCACCGCGGGCGTGGAGGTGCTCGACGCCGGCACCCAGGAGGGCGGCGCGGCCCGGCTGCGCGCCCGCGTGGACGGCGAGGCGGGCGCGGCGCTGCCCGGCCTGCTCGACGAGGTCGCGGCGGCGGGCGGGCGCGTCCTCGACGTGGGGCTCGGGGAACCGACGCTCGAGGACGTCTTCATCGACCTGACGGGGCGGGGGCTGCGATGAGCGCGGCGACGATCACGACGACGACCCGGCCGTCACGGCGCACGTCGACGACGCGCGCGTTCCTCGGGGTGCTGGGCCGCGACATCGCGGTGACCGGCAAGGAGTTCGGCAGCTTCCTGTCGCAGGTCATCGTGCAGCCGTTCTTCCTGCTGTTCGTCTTCGGCAAGGTGCTCAGCGAGCTCGGCTACATCGCGCCCGGTTACGCGCAGCTGCTGCTGCCCGGCCTGCTCGCCCTGAACGCGTTCCTCGTCGCGGTGCAGGCGGTCGCGCTGCCCCTGGTGATCGACTTCAGCTACACCAAGGAGATCGAGGACCGGCTGCTCGCGCCGTTGTCGACGCGGATGGTCGCGGTCGAGAAGGTGGTGTTCGGCGCGCTACGGGGCCTGCTCGGGTCGTTGGTGATGATCCCGGTCGGCTACCTGGTGCTCGACAAGGTGTCGTGGGACCTGGCCGGCCTGCCGCAGTCGGCGCTGCTGCTCGTGCTCGGTGCGCTCGCCGGGGGCGCGTCCGGTCTGGTGATCGGGACGCTCGTCTCGCCACGGCGGATCAACATCGTGTTCGCGGTGGTCATCACCCCGCTGCTGTTCACCGGCTCGACCCAGTTCCCGTTCCTGCAGATCGGCTCGCTGCGCTGGTTCCAGGTGATCTGCGCGCTCAACCCGATCACCTACGTCTCCGAGGGGCTCCGCGGCGCGCTGACGCCGCAGATCCCGCACCTGCCGGCGTGGGTGTGCTTCGCGGCGCTCGTCGTGGCCTGCGTGCTGTTCGGAGCGGTCGGCATCCAGGGGTTCGTCCGGCGGGCCCTGGACTGACCCTCGGTCGGCACGGCATCCTCCAGGCGTCACATCGCCGGTAGCTCGTTCGGGCGACGGTGGTGACTCCGGGGGGCGGGGGAACGGGCATGGCATCGGAGACCGGGCGGGTCGGGGAGCAGGACACCGCCGAGGAGGCCGGCCGCAACGGCGCGACGGTGCCGTCGCCGCGCGTCGGCGGGAATCCCCGGTCCGACGACGAGGCCCGCCCCGACGACGAGGCCCGGTCCGACGACGAGGCCCGCCCCGACGACGAGGCCCGCCCCGACGACGACGGGTCCGCGCCGGACGCCGAGGAGGACGTCGACACCGGCCCGCTGCGCGGTGACGTCCTCGGGCGCATCGCCGGCGCCACGACCGCGGTGCTCGCCACGACCGACCGCGACGGCGCGCAGGACATCAGCGTCCTCGGCGGGTCACGCTGCTTCCTGCGGGTGCTCGACCGGCACCGCTTCGCCTTCCCCGAGTCGGGCACCGAGCCCGCGACGGCCGCCCGGGTGAACCTCGCCGAGACCCCCGCCGTCGCGATGCTGCTGCTGGTCGGCGGCACCGGGCGGGCGCTGCACGTCAACGGCACCGCCCGCGTCGTGCCCGCCGCCGAACTGCGCGACGAGGACCCCACCGTCCCGGAGCGCCCCGTCCCCGGGGAGTCCACGGACGTGTGGGTCGTCGTCGAGGTCGGTGATCTCCAGCCGCTCGACGGCGAGGACGTCCCGCGCCTGGGCGGGCCGGTCCGTCCGGGAGTCGCACCGCCCGCGCCCGGTGCCTCGTCCGGGCCCCGCGGACGGACGCTGATCGCGGCGCTCGTCGCCCTCGTCGTCGTGTGCCTCGCCGTCGTCGGGGTGGCCGCCGTCGTGTCCCGGCCGGCGACACCCGCGCCCGCCCCGCCGCCGGCACCCGTCGCCGATCCCGGGCCGACGGGCCCGCCGACCCTGCGCGGCCGGGTCACCGACGTCGGAGACCCGGCGACCGTCGTGGTCGACGTGGCCGGACGCCCCGTCACCGTCGGCATCGTCGGGCTCGACGCGGCGACGATCCCGGACTGCGCCCGGCAGGAGTCGCTGGACTTCGCCCGTCGCACCCTCGACGGCCAGACCGTCACCCTGGTGCCCGACCCGACGCTCCCGACCCAGCCCGGCGTCACCCGCGCCTACGCGGTGCTGGGCAGCCAGCTGTCCTACACCGACGCGGCGATCCGCGGCGGCCACGCGCCGGCGGCGGGCCCGTCGCAGTATCGCGGGGTGTTCGACGGCGAGCAGCGCGACGCGAAGGACGCGGGCGACGGCATGTGGGGTCCGCCCTGTGTCCGGTAGGTGCGCTCCGCGCCGGTGAGCAGTAATTGACGCCGGGGCGTCACTTACTGCTCACGAGCGCGACAGCGCACCCAGCGCACCGGCGATCCCCGCCAGCCGCGCGCCCTGCACCCGGGCCGCGCCGGTCGCGCTGTCGTCGGGCGCCGCCGACTTCCGTGACACCCAGGACGCGCCGTAGGGGTTCCCGGTCTCCATCAGCGACGGGTCGGCCGCGTAGCCGAGGGGCATGATCAGCGAGCCCCAGTGGTAGAAGACCATGTTCATCGCGACGATCGTCGCCTCCAGCCCGCCGTGACCGGTCGAGGCCGAGGTGAACGACGTCCCGACCTTCGACGCGAGCTTCCCCTGCGCCCACAGCCCGCCAGTGGTGTCGAGGAACGCCTTGAGCTGTTCGGCCGCCGCCCCGAACCGGGTGGGGCTGCCGAGCGCGATCCCGTCGGCCCACTCGAGGTCGTCGAGGGAGGCGACGGTGTCGTAGGGGTTGTTGTCCACCCACTCCTTCCAGCGGCGGTTCCCCTCGATCGCCTCCCGCGGCGCGCGCTCGGCGACCGGCCGCACGCGGACCTCCGCCCCGGCGCCCCGGGCCCCCTCGGCGAGCGCCTCGGCCAGGGCGGCGACGTTGCCGGTGGCGGAGTAGAAGACGACGACGATGTTGGCCACGAGGGACGGACCTCCGGAGGGGAGCGGACGGTGTCGTGACCCACCCTCTCGCGCCGGCGCCGACCGCGCGTTCCCAGGCCCGGCGCCGTGCCGCGCGGCACACTGGTCGGGTGGCGACGGCGGGTCGGTTCCCTCCGGGCCGTCCGGCGGGTCCGCTCCGGGCGGCCCCGTCGCGCACGGTGCCCGGCTCGGCGCGGCCGGCCGAAGGGCGCGGCCCGGGTGGGGCCGGCGCCGAGGCACTCCGCGGCCTCGTCGTGCTGCACCGCCGCCTCTCGACCCTCGCGACCGCGCACGACTCCGGCCCCGCCGCCGTCGTCGCGCTGCTCGCCGAGGAGCTCGGCGCGGTCGCCGGGGTGATCGGCACCGGGCCGGAGCACGCGGTCCTCGCGGCCTGCGCGCCCGGTGTCGACGAGGCCCGGGCGGCGGCGGTCCTGCGGGCCGAGGTCACCGGATCCCGGGCCCGGCGGGTCCTCGCGGCCGCGGAGCGGGGCGGCCGGGCGCTGCGCGTGCCGGGCAACGGGACGTGGGTACGCGTCGTGGTGCCGGTGGTCGTGGGCGGCGACACCGCGGCGTTCCTCATCGCCGAGGAGGACCCGGCGCAGCGCGACCGGCCCGCCGCGCTCGAGGGCGACGACGTCCTGCTGCTCGCCGCCGAGCACGCCGCGACGATCGTCGGGGTGCTCCTCGGCCGCGAGCGGGTGCTCGCCGCGGCCGCGGGCCACGTCCGGGACGACCTGCTCTCCGGGCTCCTGCTCGGCCGGGCCCGCTCCGCCGAGGAGGCCGCGCAGTGGGCCGAGCACGTGGGGTTCGACGCCGGCGTCGCCCACCGGGTGCTCGTGGTGGTGCCGCGCGGCGAGCCCACCGACCCGGCGACCGCCCACCCCGAGCCCACCGACCCCGAGGCCACCACCGCCCGGCCGTTGCTGCTGGCCGAGGTCCGCGACCGGCTGGCCCGGCTGGTCCCCGGCGTCCTCGCCCTGGTCCGCGACAGCGAGGTGGTGGCCCTCGTGCCGGTCGCGGCCGACCCGGTCGCCGTCGGGACCGCCGCCGCGCGGGCCTTCGTCCGGGGCCTCGAACCGTCCGCGGCGGACGCCGGCCGGTGGCCGGTGACGGTGGCCCTGGGCCGCGAGGTCGACGACGTGCCGGGGCTGCCGCGGTCCTACGACCAGGCCCGCCGCACCCTCGATGCCGCGCGCCGCCTCGGCTGGGAGGGCCGGCTGCTGCGCTTCGACGACCTCGGCGTGCACCGGCTGCTGCTGCAGGTCCCCGACCCGGAGGACGCCCGGGCGTTCGCCCGCGAGGTGCTCGGGCGCCTGGCCACCGACTCCTCGGAGCGCACCGTCGAGCTCGTCCGCACCCTCGCCCGGTACTTCCGCGAGGACGGCAGCCCGCAGCGCACCGCGAAGGTCCTCTCCGTGCACCCGAACACCGTCGGCTACCGGCTGCGCCGCGCCGAGGAGCTCTCCGGGCTCGCGCTGGACCACTACCAGGACCGGCTCGCCGCGCAGGTCGCCCTCGAGATCCTCGGGTGGATGGAGTGACCGGGTTCGACGAGGCCCTCCGCGCCGGTCCGCTGCTCGCCGACGGCGCCATGGGCACGCTCGCGCAGGCCACCGGCGCCCGCTCCGAGGGCTCGGGCAGCGAGCTGGCGCTGTTCGCCCCGGAGCTCGTCGGGGCGCTGCACCGGCGCTACCTCGACGCCGGCGCCCAGGTGCTGCAGACCCACACCTACGGCGCGATCCGGCCGCGGCTGGCCCGCCACGGCCTGGCCGACCGGGTCCGCGACGTGAACCTCGCCGCGGCCCGGCTCGCCCGGCGGACCGTCGAGGACGCCGCCCCCGGACGCCCGGTGTACGTCGCCGGGTCGGTGTCGCCCGCGACCTCACCCCGGGCCGCGCCCCCGCCCGACCCCGCGACGGTGCGCGCCGCGGTCCGCGAACAGGTCGCCGCCCTGGACGAGGGCGGGGTCGACCTGGTCGTGCTGGAGACCTTCGCGTGCGCCGACGAGCTCGTGGAGGCGCTCGAGGCGGCCCGCGAGGTCAGCGACCTCCCGATCATCGCCCAGGCCACGTTCGCCGACGAGGACGGCACTCCGGTCACCACCCACGGCGAGACCCCGGAGCAGGTGGCCGCGATCGTGGGGGCGCTGCGGCCGGTCGCCGTCGGGTCCAACTGCACCCTCGGCCCGCAGGGGCTGCTGACGGTGGTGCGGCGGATGGCGACCGTCGTGCCCGACGGCGTGCTGGTCACCGCGCTGCCCAACGCCGGGCTGCCCCACGTCGTGTCGGACCGCTCGGTGCGCTTCGCCTCCGACGCCGAGCACTTCGGTCGCTACGCCGCCCACTACGTCGCGGCGGGCGCCAGCCTGGTCGGTGGCTGCTGCGGGACCACGCCGGCCCACGTCGCCGCGGCCGCCCGGGCCCTGACCGAGGGCCCGCTGCTCACCGGGACGCCCGACCCGCCGTCGTCCCCGGTGGTCGTCACCGGCGCGGCCGCGACCGAGGAGGCGCCCGACGACGGGTCGGGCCCGGTCCCGGGGCCCGGCCGCGGCGCCCTGGCCGGGTGGCTGGACGCGCGGGCCGGCCGTCGCCGGACGCTGCTGGTCGCGGAGGCCACGGTGCCCGGCCCGGACGACCTGTCGGTGGCGCGCGGGCGGGCGGCGCTGGGGGCGGGCGCGCAGGTGCTCTGGTCGGGCCGGGAGCGCTCCCGTCGGCCGCTGACCACCGCCGCCGCCGTGGCCGCGGCGCTGCACGAGCGCACGGCCGCCGACGTCATGCTCACCGTGACCAGCTGGAACACCAGCCGGATGGCGCTGCAGGCCGACCTGCTCGGGCTGGATGCGCTCGGCGTGCACGCGCTGGTGTGCGAGACCGGCAACCCGCCGGTGCACGCCGACCGCCCGGTGCGCGACGGCGTGTGGGAGGTGGACGCGGTCGGCCTCGTCGAGCTCGCGACCTCCCTCGCCCGCGGGGTCGACCCCGACGGCTCGCCGCTGCCCGTGGCGTGCCCGTTCCGGGTCGGGGTCCGCGTCACGCCCGGGTCCGACGACCTCGACCGCGAGCTGGCGCGGGTGCGGACGAAGGTCGAGGCGGGCGCGGAGTACCTCGTGACCCGGCCGGTCTACGAGCTCGACCGGCTGAGCCGGGTGCTCGACGGGCTCGACGCGACCGGCGTCCGGGTGCCGGTGCTGCTGACCGTCGCGCCGCTGTCGGGGTTCGCCGAGGCCGAGCAGCTGCGCCACGAGGTGCCCGACATCGTGCTGCCCGACGCGGTCCTCGAGGGCGCGCGCCGCGCGGGGGAGGACCCGGAGCCGGGCCTGGAGCTCGCCTCGGGCCTGGTCGCCGAGGCGGTCGGCGACGGCCTCGTCGACGGCGTGGTCGTGCGTCGGCCCGGGCCGCCGGCCGCCCTCGCCGAGGCGGTGTCCCGCCTCGGTGCGGCGCTCGGGGTCCGCGCCTGACTCAGACCGCGACCGGGTGCTCGTCCGGGACCGGACGCGGCGCGGGGACGGAGGCGTGCACCGCGGCGCGCAGGTGCGCGACGGTCTGGCGCAGGTAGCTGACCTCGCGGGTCAGGGACGCCATGGTCTCACCGGCGAAGTCGTAGGCCAGCTCCTCCGGCATGACCATGACCCCGCAGCAGGGGCAGGTCGCGGGCGTCGTCATCGCGTCCACCTTCCGAGGTGATCGAAACGGATGACCCCAGTCTCCCGACGCATCCGGGACACGGCACTGTCCCGCGCGACAGCCTTTCCCGGCCGCGTCTTGTGCTCGGACACAGTCCCCGTCGATCACTGCGCCACGAGGACGATCACTGCGCCACGAGGACCTTCCGCCACTGCTCCACCCGCTCACCGGCGATGCCTGCCGCCGCCGCGACGCGCTCCGCGCCATCCCCGTCGAGGCGGTCGAGCACCGGCACGATCTGCTCGTGGCGCACGCCCACCTCGCCCGCGGGGACCACCCCGGGACGCAGCGCGCCGCGGCGTTCCAGGCGTCGCTGCAGCCCGATGCGGCGCGCGTTGGTGCGGCTGAAGTCGGCGTCGACGGCCGCACGGGTGACTCCGGCGAGACGCAGCAGCACCGCCACCGCCACCCCGGTGCGGTCCTTGCCCGCGGCGCAGTGCACGAGCACCGGGTGCGGCCCGTCGATCACGGCGTCGAGCACCGTCGGGAGCCAGCTGCGGGCCGCGTCCACGAGGCCGAGGTAGAGCTCGCCCGGCGCGAGCCGGTCCTCCCGGCCCTTCGCGAGGATGTCGGGCGCCAGCGCGTCGACCACCGGCAGGTGCACCCAGCGGGTCGTCGCGGCGGGCAGCGGATAGGGATGGTCGAGCTCGGCGTCGCCGCGCAGGTCGATCGCCACGCCCGGCGGCCAGGCCAGGCCCTCCGGCCAGCCGGGCGAACCGGGGCCGTCGTCGGCGAAGGGCGCGTCGCCGCGCAGCAGGATCCCGGGACGGGTGCGCCCGCCGTCGACGGTCGGCAGCCCGGCCACGTCCCGGATGTTCGTCGTCGGCGCCCCCGGGGGGACGTGAGCGGCGAGGTCGCGGACGTTGCCTGCCTCGCGTCGGAGCCGGCGCAGACGCCGCAGCGGGTTCCTCACGGGTCCCGATCCTCGCACCGCGTCAGGCGTCGGGGACGCGGAACCCGAACGGCAGTTCCAGCCGGTGCCGACGCAGGAACTCGTCGTCGGCGAGCAGCTCGCGGATCGGCCCGTCGGCGACCACGACCCCGGCGTCGAGCACCACCGCCCGGTCGCAGAGCTGCAGCGCGTAGGGCAGGTCGTGGGTGACCATGAGCATCGTCCGGTCCAGCCCGACGAGCACCTCGGCCAGCTCGCGGCGCGCGACCGGATCGAGGTTCGACGACGGCTCGTCGAGCACCAGGATCTCCGGGTCGCAGGCCAGGACCGTGGCCAGTGCGACGCGGCGGCGCTGGCCGCCGGAGAGGTGCATGGGTGACCGGTCGGCGTGCTCGGCCATCCCGACGGCGTCGAGGGCCCCGCGGACCCGGGAGTCGAGCGCCGGCCCGGTGACCCCGAAGTTCGCCGGTCCGAACGCGACGTCGTCGGCGACCGTCGGCATGAACAGCTGGTCGTCGGGGTCCTGGAACACGACGCCGACCCGGCGCCGGATCTCCTGCAGGTTCCGCTTCTCGACCGGCAGGCCGCCGACGGCGACGTGGCCCGCCCCAGCGCGGTGCACGCCGTTGAGGTGCAGCACGAGGGTGGTCTTGCCCGCCCCGTTGGGCCCGAGCAGCGCGACCCGCTCGCCGCGGGAGATACGCAGGTCCACCCCGTAGAGCGCCTGGTGGCCGTCCGGGTAGGCGTACGCGAGACCGGTGACCTCGAGGGAGGGCGCGCTCACGTCAGCGCGTACCCGGTCGCCGCGCCGAGGACGGCGACGACGGCGGGGACGAGGGCCCGCGCCCAGGTGCGGCGGGTCGCGCCGGCGTCGTCGGTGACCGGCATCGCCCCGGTGTAGCCCCGCGCGAGCATCGCGAGGTGGACGCGCTCGCCGCGCTCGTAGGAGCGCAGGAACAGCGTGCCGACGCCGCGGACCGTCGGGCCGATCTGCCACAGGAACCGCGGGTCGTGGCCGCGCGCCACCCGGGCCAGCCGCATCCGCCGCGCCTCGGCGACGATCACCTCGAGGTAGCGGACCATCAGCGTCGCGATCGTGGTGACCATGCCCGGCACCCGGAGCCGTCCGAGACCGGACAGCAGGTCGCGCACCGGCGTCGTCATCCCGAGGGTCACCGAGATCAGCACTCCGAGGGTGCCCTTGACCAGGATGTTCCAGCCCGCGAGCAGCCCGTCATATGAGAGCGAGAGGCCGAGCCACTCCACCCGTGGGCCGGCCGCGGCGAACGGGAGCAGGACGGCGAGCACCACGAACGGCGCCTCGATGAGCGACCGCACCGCGATCGACGCCACCGGCAGCCGGGCCGCGACCCAGATCCCCACCAGCAGTCCGAGATGCTCCCCGAAGATCCAGAAGGCTTCCCGCGGGGTCGCGACGACCGCGAGCACCAGGAGGAACGTGACGACGATCTTCACGTGCGCCGGGAGGCGGTGGACGACGGAGCTCCCGGGGTGGTGCAGGGAGTGGCCCGCGCCCATCTACCCGGCCTCGTCGTCGGGCGCGTGCCGCCGGCGCAGCAGCCGGAACAGTCCACCGGCGAGGAGCAGCGTCGCGATCACCCCGACGACGCCCGCGACGCCGGTCAGCGCGTCGTTCCCGCCGACGGCGTAGTCGGCGAACGGGCTGCCCGCGCTCGCGTGCTCGCCCGCGTGCTGCGCGATGCAGGTGCCCTGCAGGTGCTCGCCGTCCGCGGTCCCGACGGACTCGCAGCCGGACTGCGTGACCGCGTCCAGCCCGTCGGGGGACCCGCTCGCGGCGTAGGAGACGACCCCGGCGAGCAGCAGGGCGACCAGCAGGAAGACGCCGAAGAATGCCCCGAGGCGGCGGTTCGTGGTCGGCGCGCTCATCGGCTCGTCTCCTGGGCGGTGCGGATCTCGAGGTCGGGCCGCTGCCCGCGGAGCAGGTAGACCAGGTCCGGCCGCACCGCCGCGACGGCCCCGACGGTGAGCGCGGTGATGATGCCCTCGCCGATCCCGATGAGCGCGTGGAAGCCGGTCATCAGCCCGAACACGGTGCCGAGCGCGAGCCCCTCGCCGCCGAGGGCGTACTCCGCCACGAAGCCCAGCGACGCGACGACGGTGTTCACCCAGGCCGCGACGAACGCCGTCGTGAGCAGGCCGGCGCGGCCGCGGCGGGCCAGCGGGCGCATCGCCACCGCCACCGCGAAGCCCACGAACGTGCCGATCAGCGCCATGTTGGTGATGTTCGTGCCGAGCGCGGAGAGCCCGCCGTCGGCGAAGAGCAGGGCCTGCAGCGCCAGCACGATCGCGACGCAGAGCGCGCCGACGTACGGGCCGACGAGGATCGCGGTCAGCGCGCCGCCGAGCAGGTGACCGCTGACGCCGGGCAGCACCGGGAAGTTCAGCATCTGCACCGCGAACACGAACGCGGCGACGAGCCCGGCGAGCGGTGCGGTGCGGTCGTCGAGGTCGCGGCGGGCGCGGGCGACGCAGAAGGCCGGGCCGACGACCGCGACGACGCCGAACGCCAGCGAGACCGGGGCGTTCACGATGCCGTCGCTCATGTGCATCGCGACGACGGCGCTGTCCGATTCCATCCACGACCTCCCTTCCTCACCCGATCAGGGCCCGACCGGGAAGAGAGTGTCGCAATGTCGTGCTTGTCGCACTAGTCCTGCGACAGCGTCAGACTGGCTGTTCGGAGGGTGGTGTCCGACCCAGGAGCGTGTCGACCGCCCGGACGAAGCCGTCGGCATCGTCGAGCCCGAAGGCCTGGCGCTGCAGCACGAAGCCGGGCAGCAGGGCCATGACGACGCGGGCGCCGTGGTCCGGCTCGAGGTCGGCGGGCACGTCGCCGGCCACCTGGCCGCGCCGGAGCACCTCCGCCACCCGGGCCCGCAGGACGTCGAACGCGGCGGCGGCCCGGTTGCGCAGGGTGTCGTGGCGCATCAGCTCGCCCCAGGCCTGCACCCCGCAGCGAGCCAGCTCGTCGGTGGGCGCGACGTCCCCCGGTCCGAGCTCGATCGTGGGGCCGCTCATGGGTCCGACGACGGCGGCGACGATGTCCGCGATGCCCGCCGGGGAGCCGTCCTCGCCCACCGCGGCGATGCGGCCGGCCATGGCGCCGAAGGCCTGGCCCGCGATCTCCAGGATCACGTCCTCCTTGCTCGGGAAGTAGCGGTAGAACGCGCCGGCGGACAGGCCGGCCTCCCGGGCGATGTCGGGCATGGAGGTCTGGTGGAAGCCGTCGCGGGAGAAGCACCGTCGCGCCGCCGCCAGGATCTCGATGCGGCGCGCCTCCCGGCGCTCGGCGGTGATGCGGGGCAACGGAACCTCCTCGGGAGCACGGCCGAGCTTCCGTGAATGCTCATTCGCCTTGACCGGACGCGCGGCTACGGTCCACCATAGTGAAAGAGCGTTCACGGAACGAGGGAGGCGGCCATGGCGACCGAGGAGACGACGACGTCGGGGACGACGTGCTGCGTCGTCGGCGGCGGACCGGCCGGGATGATCCTCGGTCTGCTGCTGGCGCGGGCCGGGGTCGAGGTGACCGTGCTCGAGAAGCACGCGGACTTCCTGCGCGACTTCCGGGGGGACACCGTCCACACCTCGACGCTGACGCTCCTCGACGAGCTGGGCCTCTGGCCACGGTTCGCCCAGCTGCCCTACCGGGGGCTGACCAAGGCGCGCATCCGGCTCGACGCGGGCGACGTGGACTTCGCCGACATGACCCGGCTCCGCGTGCCGCACCCGATGATCGCGATGGTCCCGCAGTGGCATCTGCTCGACATGCTCGCGACCGCCGCCGAGGAGGAGCCGACCTTCACCCTGCGGATGAGCACCGAGGTGACGGGGACGGTCCGGGACCGCTCCGGGCGCGTCACCGGCGTCCGGCTGGCCGACCGGGCCCAGGACGGCACCCTCGGCGCCGAGTCCCAGCTCGCGGCCGACCTGGTGGTGGCCTGCGACGGGCGCGACTCCCGGCTGCGGGCCGAGTCCGGGCTGCCGTTGAAGCACTACGACGTGCCCCTCGACGTCGAGTGGTTCCGGATGCCCCGGCACGGGAGCGACCCCGAGGGCGGCCTGGGGCGGGTCGGCCGCGGCCGGTTCATGGTGTTCCTCGACCGCGGCGACTACTACCAGTGCGCGCTGATCATCGGGAAGGGCACCGACGCCCGGCTGCGCTCCGGGTCGATCCAGGGGCTGCGCGACCTCGTGGGCGGCATGAACCCGTGGATGGCGGACCGGCTCGACACGATCGGCTCGTGGGACGAGGTCAAGCTGCTCTCGGTCACGCTCGACCGGCTGCGGCGGTGGTCGGCGCCCGGGCTGCTCTGCATCGGCGACGCCGCGCACGCGATGTCGCCGGTCGGCGGGGTCGGCATCAACCTCGCGATCCAGGACGCCGTCGCCGCGGGCCGGGCACTCGCCGGGCCGCTGCGGGCCGGTGACGCGGCCGGGGTGGCGAAGGCGGCCTCGTCGGTGCAGCGCCGCCGGACGATCCCGACGGTGATCACGCAGACGCTGCAGGACCTCGCGCACCGTCGGGTCGTCGCGCCGCTGCTCTCCTCGGAAGCGGTCGCCGAGGAGGACGACGTCCGTCTGCCGCTGCCGATCCGGCTGATCGAGCGGTTCCCGGTGCTCCAGTGGATCCCGGCCCGGCTGGTCGGGGTGGGCGCGCTGCCCGAGCACGCGCCGGACTTCGCGCGCCGCGCCCCGATGCCGGTGCCGTCGGACCGCTGAGGGCAGGTCAGCCGGCGAGCATGAAGAACTCGAGCGCGTTGCCGTCCGGGTCCTTCACGGAGAGCGCGAGGCCGTAGTCGGCCTCGACGATGCCGCTGTGCTCGATGCCGGCGGCGTCGAGGTGGTCGCGCCAGGCGGCCACCGCGTCGGGGTCGGAGCAGCCGAACCCGACGTGGTCGAGGCCGACCCGTGACGGGTCGAACCGGTCGCCGCTGCGGACCGCCTCGTGCTGGGTGAGACCGAACAGCTGCCCGTCCGAGAGCGCGAAGACGCGGCGCTGGAACGGGCCGTCGGACAGCGTCATCGCCGGCCCGGTGCCGAACAGCTTCGTGTAGAAGGGCTCGCTGACCGAGAGGTCGCTGACGGACATCGCGACGTGGTGGATGGCTGGAACGGTAGGCATACCGGTCCGGTGCCCCGCTGTGTCCCGGGCCACACGCACACCTGGCCGTTCGGTCAGGCCGCCACCGGGAACGTCCGCGGGCCCCGCAGGATGGTCGCGGTCTTCGGCACGACCCGCCCGGCCGCCCGCAGCCCCGGCATCCGCTGCGCGAGCAGCCGCAGCGCCACCTCGCCCTCGAGCCGCGCGAGCGCCGCGCCCAGGCAGTAGTGCGCGCCGCCGGAGAACGCCAGGTGCGGGGTCGTCTGCTCGCGGCGCAGGTCGAAGCGGTCGGGGTCCGGGTGGGCCTCGGGATCGCGGCCCGCCGCGGCGACGAGCACGAGCACTCCCCAGTCCCGGCGGAACTCCGCCCCGGCCAGCTCGGTGTCCTCGTGCGCGATCCGGGCGGTGAGCTGCACCGGCGGGTCGTAGCGCAGCGTCTCCTCGACCGCCCCGGCGGCGAGCGACGGGTCCGCGACGAGCGCCTCCCACTGCCCCGGGGTCGCCTGCAGCGCCCGGACGGCGTTCCCGACCAGGTTGGTGGTCGTCTCGAAGCCCGCGACGAGCAGTAGCTGGGCCAGGGTCACGAGCTCGTCCAGCGACATCTGCCCGGCGTCGAGGGCCCCGACGAACTGCGAGACGACGTCCTCGCCGGGATCGGCCCGACGGCGCTCGACCAGCTCGGTGAACAGCACCCGCGCCTCGGCGGTGGTCCGGGCGAGCTCGTGCGCGTGGGCCACGGACCGGACGCCGTCGAGCGCGGTCGCGAGCGCGCGGCCCCAGCGCGCGAAGCGGTCGGCGTCCACCGTCGGGATCCCGAGCAGCCGTGCGATGACGGTGATCGGCAGTGGCGCGGCGAGGTCGGTGACCAGGTCGAACCGGCCGCGCCGGGCGGCGTCGTCGAGCAGCCCCGTCGTGATCTGTTCCGCCACGCCCCGGTACTGCTCCAGGCGCCGCGGGGCGAACGCCGGCGCGGCGAGGCGGCGCAGCCGCGTGTGGTCGGGCGCGTCGAGCCCGAGCAGGGAGAGGTCCACCGGCTCGAGCAGCGAGGTCTCAGGTTCCGATGGTCGAGCTCCGCTCCGCTTCGTCTCCGTATCCTCCGGCGCGAACGGCGGCCGCCCGTCCGCGAGGCGCACCCCGAACCGCCGGTCTCGCAGCACCTGTTCGCAGAGCGCGTGCGTCCCGACCGCCGAGATCCCGACCCGGCTGCGGGCCAGCCCGCCGGTGGCGCGGATCGCGGCGTAGGTCGGGTACGGATCGAGGCGCCACGGCTTGTGCATCAGCCGCGCGACGGGGTCCCCGCGCAGCGCGAACGCCAGGCCGCCGAGGCGCATCGCGGTGATCCGCCCGCCGAGCGCGAGGTCGTCGCGCAGGGAGCCGCGACGCGGCGAGCGCAGGACCATGGGGCGGGACACCTTCCAGGGGTGCGGTACGGCTCACGTGGCCGCTCCGGGCGGACCGGGCGAGAGTGGGGGAACGCAACCGTCGTTCCCCACGATGCCAGGAGCGCCGGTTGCGGGGGCCGATCGACGGGGAAACGGCCGCGAGACCATGATCCCCGTGGGCGACGCCGGAAGGGAGCCGCCAGGTGACCAGCGAGGGCACGGTGGAACTGCTCGACGCCACCGGCGTCGCGGACGCGCCGTCCGACGACCCGGCGGCGCTGCTGGCCCGCTGGCGTCCCGGCCGCGGCACCTGGTTCTCCGGACCCCGCGGCGGCCTGCTGGCCGAGGGGGCGGTCCGGCGCTTCGGGAACCCCGACGACGTCGGTGACGTGCTCGACGAGGTGGCCGCCTCCGGGTCGGGACCGTCCCTCGTCGTCGGGGCCCTGCCCTTCGACCCGGCCGGTCCGGCCGCGCTCGTCGTCCCCCGGGAGGTGACCTGGTCCCCGGCCCTCGGGCGCACCGTCGAGGCGCCCGCCGCGGGCCGCCCCTCCCCGCACTGGGGCTCGCGCTCGCTGCCGGAGCCCGCGGAGTACGAGGCGATGGTCGTCGAGGCACTGCGCCGGATGGGTGCGGGTGATCTCGAGAAGGTCGTGCTGGCCCGCGTGCTCGACCTGCAGGCCGACGGCCCCGTCGACCAGGCCTCGATGCTGCGCGGCCTGGCCGCCCGGGATCCGTCCGGCTACGTCTTCGCGGTCGACCTCGCCGACGCCGGCGCGCCGCGGACCCTGCTCGGCGCGAGCCCCGAGCTGCTGATCTCCCGCCGCGCCGGCGAGGTGATCGCGAACCCGCTGGCCGGCTCCGCGCCCCGTCGTCGGGACCCCGCCGACGACGAGGCCACCGGCGCCGCCCTGCTCGCGTCGGCGAAGGACCGTCACGAGCACGCCCTCGTGGTCACCGACGTCGCCGGCGCGCTCGCCGGGGTGTGCGACGACCTCGCGGTGCCCGCCGAGCCCTCGCTGATCCGCACCGACGCGATGTGGCACCTGTCGACGACGATCCGCGGGCGCTCGTCGCGCTCGGCCCTCGACCTGGCGCGGGCGCTGCACCCGACGCCCGCCGTCGGCGGCGTGCCCCGGGAGGCCGCGGGCCGCGCGATCACCGAGCTCGAGCCGTTCGAACGCGGCTTCTACACCGGCATGGTCGGCTGGACGGACTCCTCGGGCGACGGCGAGTGGGTCGTCGCGCTGCGCTGTGGCGAGGTCTGCGGGGCGTCGGCACGGCTCTACGCGGGGGCCGGGCTGGTGCCCGCCTCGGTGCCGTCGGCCGAGCTGGCGGAGACGACGGCGAAGCTGGAGACCATGCTCGCGTCGATGTGACGACGCCGGGCGCCACACTGGGCCCGTGGACTGGTCGGAGATCCGGGCGAGCCGGACGCTGCACGAGGACGACGCGCTGCTCGTGCTCGACAAGCCCGCGGGCTGGTCGGTGATGGGCGAGCGCCACGACACCGACCTCGTCCGGATCGCCGCCGACCACGGCGAGAAGCTCTGGCCCGCCCACCGCATCGACAAGGTGACGAGCGGCGTCGTGCTGTTCGCGAAGGACCTCGAGCACCACGGCGACCTGACGCGCCAGTTCAACGCCCGCACCGTCGAGAAGACCTACCTGGCGCTCACGGCGACCTCCGGGCTGCCGGAGAGCGGCCGGATCGAGCTGCCGCTGAGCGTGGGGCGCAAGAACCGGGTGCGGATCGCGGCGCCGCGCGAGGCGATCGTCCGCGACGGCGACACCTGGACGGTGCCCGAGTCCGCGGTGCTCGAGGGGGTCAGCGTCTACCCGAGCACGACGACGTTCGAGCGGCTGTCCGAGGACTCCACGACCCTGCTCGCCGTCCACCCGGAGACCGGCCGGCGGCACCAGATCCGGGTCCATCTCGCCTGGATCGGGTACGCGCTCGTCGGGGACCCGCTCTTCGACAAGCACGCCACGACCCGCACCGGCCTGCACGCGCACCGGCTGACGTTCGACGCCCCCGACGGACAACGGCTCACGATCACGGCCGAGCCGGGCGAGGACTTCCTGGCCCTGAGGTGCGCTCCGCGCTCGTGAGCAGTAATTGACGCCCTGGCGTCAATTTCTGCTCACAGGCGCGGAGCGCACCTAGGCGAGCGCCTCCGCCAGCAGGTCCAGCGACGCCGCCAGCGCGTCGGCGTCGACGACCGGGAAGTACTGCAGCAGCTCCTCGTCGGTGATCGCGGACCAGTCGTAGGTCAGCGTCACGACGGTCGAGTCCCCGTCCGGGGCGAGGCGGTAGGTCCAGGTGTGTCCGGCCGGGGGCTCGCCGACCGGGCCGGGCGCCCAGCCGAGGGCCACGTCGGACTCGTAGACGACGACGTGGTTGTCGACGGTGTAGTCGCCGAGCGCCTCGTTGTGCATGTCCATCGTGAACACGTCCCCGAGCTCCTCGATCGCAAGGTGCGTGCGCGAGTCGCGGACCATGCCGGAGGCGTCGAGGTCCGGGTGGCGGTCGGGGTCGGCGATCAGCGCGAACGTGCGCTCGGGCGGAGCGTCGATCGTCCGGGACACCTGGATGCTGTGGTCGGTCGTCTCCACGGACGTCATGGCGCCGATGCTGTCACGCGCCACGGTCGCCGCCCACGCATGGCCCGACGCACGCCCGGGTAGACGAGCGGCCGTGGGAGCCCGCATCACCCTCGTCCGGGGGGACATCACCGCCCAGGACGTCGACGCCGTCGTCAACGCCGCCAACTCGAGCCTGCTCGGCGGCGGCGGGGTGGACGGCGCGATCCACCGCGCGGGCGGACCGGAGATCCTCGCCGCGTGCCGCGAACTGCGCGCCACGACGCTCCCGGACGGCCTGCCGACCGGACAGGCGGTCGCGACGACGGCCGGGAACCTGGCCGCCCGGCACGTCATCCACACCGTCGGCCCGGTCTACGCGAAGCGCGAGGACCGCTCGGGCCTGCTCGCCTCGGCCTACCGCGAGTCGCTGCGGGTGGCCGACGAGGTCGGGGCCCGCACGGTGGCCTTCCCCGCGATCTCGGCCGGGGTCTACGGCTGGCCGATGGACGACGCGGCCCGGCTCGCCGTCGAGACGGTGGGCTCCACCCGGACGGCCGTCGAGGAGGCCCGGTTCGTGCTGTTCGGCGATGAGGCCTACGACGCGTTCACCCGCGCGGAGCAGGCCCTGGGCTGACCGGAGGCACGTACCGCCCGATCAGCCGGGACGACGTGTGACCGATGTCCGGGTTGCCCCGTGGCGGCCGATCTCGCGTGCCTCATTTCGGTCGTGACCGTCTCGTTTCCGCGTCGTTGTCCGGTTCGTGCGCGCTCGCGGGCAGCTGTGCGCGCATGCCGGCGCGGCACCGCGGCCGGCGGGACGATCGTCGAGCGAGGTCGGAGTGAGTCAGGGCAGGCACCGGAAGCAGCGGCGCGACGACCGCCCGGGCGCGGGGCGGGTCGCGCTGTCGGCGGCCGCGGTCGGGATGGGCGTGATCCAACTGTCGGGGATCGCGGCGGCGGCCCCCGCGCCGGCGGCCCCGGCCGGGACCGCGCCGGGGGTCGGCGGGACCCCGTGCACGACGCCGGGGATCAAGGCGTGCGTCGATCTCTCCGAGAACAAGACGTGGCTGCTCGACGGCAAGGGTGTGGTCGTCCACGGGCCGGCCGCCAACACGCACGGCGCGCCGGGGCACGAGACGCCGGTCGGGGACTTCGTCGTGCAGCGCAAGGACCGGTACCACGTCAGCCAGGAGTTCGAGGGCGCGAAGATGCCCTACGCCGTGTTCTTCGACAACAACGGCCGGGCGTTCCACCAGGGCACCCTCGAGCGGCAGTCCGCGGGCTGCGTGCGGCTGGACGAGGCGGACGCGAAGCGCTTCTTCGACTACCTCAACCCGAACGACCGGGTGCAGATCGTTCCCTGAGGTCGGGGGCGTCGAGGAGGGACGACCGGGCCCAGTCCGCGACCTCCCAGGCGGCCTGGTGCGCCATTGTGGGGAGCAGGCGCGGCATCGAGATGTAGCCGTGCGGCGCCCCCTGGTACTGGGTGTGGCGCACCGGGACGCCGGCCCGGCGCAGGGCGTCGACGTAGTACGTGCCGTGGTCCTGCAGCGGGTCGTGCTCGGCGGTCTGCACCAGCGCGGGCGGGAGGTCGGTCAGGTCCGCGCGCAGCGGCGACGCGTAGGGGACCGACCCGTCGGCGCCCGCGAGGTAGAGCGACAGGAAGCCGCGGATGTCCGAGGCGTCGAGGATCGGCGCGCGCGGGATGGCCCGCTCCGACGGGAGCACGTCGACCATCTCGGTGCCCGGGTAGACCAGGCACTGCGCGCCGATCAGCGGGGCGTCCTCCCCACGACGCCGGGCGTCGCGCGCCATGAGGCAGACGACGGTCGCGAGGTTGCCGCCCGCGCTGTCGCCCATCACGGCGACCCGGCTCGCGTCGATGCCCCAGCGGCCCGGCTCGGCCGCGAGGGCGGCGGTGGCGGCGTAGGCGTCCTGCGCGGGGACCGGGAACGGGTGCTCGGGGGCCAGCCGGTAGTCGACCGACACGACGACCGCGCCGGCCAGGAGGGACACCTGGCCGCAGAACCAGTCGGACTGGTCGAGGTCGCCCTGGACGTAGCCGCCGCCGTGGAAGTTGACGACGAGCGGCGCGGGCACCGCCGCCGCCTCCGGGGGCCGGTAGACGCGGACCGGCAGGACCACGTCCGGCGTCGTGACCACGGTGTCCTCGGTGACGACGCGCCGGTCGTGGCTGCCGACGATCACGCGACCGGCCGGGCCGGCCTGGATCCGTCCCGCCCGCTCGCGGGCGGCGGGCACCTGCTCGGGCGGGAGGTCGGCGACGGAGCCCGCGAGGCGGGTCCGGAGCACGCTCAGGAGACGAGTCCGCAGGGGGAGGCGCACGGAAGAAGCTTCGCATGTGAGTGGATTTGGTCGCCCGGACGACCAAATCCACTCACATGGCCGGAGGCCTAAACAATCGCCGCCAGCGAGACCTCGACGTTCCCGCGCGTGGCCTTCGAGTACGGGCAGAGATCGTGGGCGCGCTTCACCAGGGAGTCGGCGGTCTCCTGGTCGAGCCCCGGCAGGTGCGCGGTGAGCGAGACCTCGACCGCGAAGCTGTCGCCCTCGGGGCCGAGCCCGACCTCGGCGTCGATCGCCGAGTCCTTCGTCGACACCTTCTTCTCGCCGGCGGCGAGCTTCAGCGCCTGGTGGAAGCAGGCCGCGTAGCCGGCCGCGAAGAGCTGCTCGGGATTGGTGCCCTTGCCGTCGCCGCCCATCTCCTGGGGCATGCGGACGTCCTCGTCCAGGATGCCGTCGGAGGAGCGGACGTGGCCGTTGCGGGCGTCGCCGGACGAGGTGGCCTCGGCGAGATACGTGATGTCCATACCCGCCTTGTACCCAGCTCGGTTGTGCGCAATCTTCTGATCACGACGGCCAGCTCGGTGCCCGCTTCCCCACGAACGACGCCACGCCCTCGCGACCCTCCGGCGAGAGCCCGCGGTCGCCGATCGACTTCGCCTCCAGGTCCAGGTGGGCGTCGGTGAGGACGCCGTCCGCGGTGCGCACCAGCTTCTTCGTCGCGGCGAGCGCCTGCGGCGGACCGGCCGCGATGGACGCCGCGATCGCCGCGGTCTCGGTGTGCAGGTCCTCGTCGGCGACGACGCGGCTGGCGAGCCCGCAGGCCAGCGCCTCCTCCGCGGCCATCGGCCGGTTGGTCAGGAACATGTCCATCGCACGGGCCCGCCCGACCGCGGCGGGCAGCGTCGCCGTCATCCCGCCGTCGGGGGTCAGCCCGATCGCGGTGTACGCCGGGCGCAGCCGCGCCCCGGCCCCCAGCACGATCACGTCGCCGGACAGCGCGAGCGACAGCCCGATCCCGGCCGCCCAGCCCTGCACGCCGATGACGACGGGCTGGGTGAAGCCCAGGATGAGCCGCTGGCACGAGTGGAAGTCGTCGGCGAGCGCGGTGAGGCTCGCGTCCGGATCCGCGGCGAACCCGCGGACGTCGCCGCCCACGCAGAAGTTCGGCCCCTCGGCGACGATCTCGACCACCCGGGCGGACCGCGCCGGGCCGGACAGCGCCTCGCGGAACTGGCGGCCGAGCTCGAAGTCGACGACGTTGTGGCCCGCCCCGTTGGACAGCGTCACCCGCACCACGCCCGGCGTCTCCTCGGACACCCGCACCCGTTCCTCCGCCACCGCGGACCTCCTCCTCGAGCCGTCGCACGAACATCCCCCGCGATCACGCTGCACGGGGCGCCGCGAGCCTGCCACGCTGTGTCCCGCCCCGCGCTGATCCGCCGAGAGAGGAACCCCGACGTGCCCGACCTGCACATCCCGGCAGGCGCCGGCTCGCACCAGCAGGCCTACCTCGCGACACCGCCGGTCGGGGACGGACCGTGGCCCGGCGTCGTCGTCCTGCAGGACGCCTTCGGCATGACCGACGACCTCCGCGAGCACACCGACCGGCTCGCGACGGCGGGCTACGTCGCGGTGGCGCCGCGCCTCTACTCGCCGCGCGGCGGCGGTCCGCGCTGCGTGGCCGCGGTGTTCCGGTCGATGACCAGCGGGACCGGCGACGTCTTCGACGACATCGACGCCGCGCGGGCCTGGCTCGCCGGGCGCGACGACTGCACCGGACGGGTCGGGGCCATCGGGTTCTGCCAGGGCGGCGGGTTCGCGCTGCTCGCCGGGGCGCGGCAGGACTTCGCCGCGGTCGCGCCGAACTACGGGCACGTCCCGACCGACGCCGAGCGCGAGCTGGAGGGCATCTGCCCGGTGGTGGCGAGCTTCGGCGCCCGGGACGTCTCGCTCAAGGGCCACCCGGAGCGGCTGGAGTCGGCGCTGGACGCCCTCGGCGTCGAGAAGGACGTGAAGACCTACCCGACGGCGGGCCACTCGTTCTTCGAGCGCTTCCCCGCCCAGGCCGTGGTCCGCCGCCTCGGCGCCGGGTACGACCACGACGCCTCCGAGGACGCCTGGGGCCGGATCCTGCGGTTCTTCGAGACCCACCTGAAGGCGGCATGAGTCCCGACGACGGCCGTGCCCCGGTCGGGTCCGGGACCGACGATGTCCCCGATCTCGAGCACTACCTCATCGACATGGACGGCGTGCTCGTCCACGAGGAGAACGCGCTGCCGGGCGCGGACGAGTTCATCCGCCGGCTCGGCGAGGCCGGCAAGCACTTCCTCGTGCTGACGAACAATTCCATCTACACCCCCCGTGACCTGCAGGCACGCCTGCGCGCGAGCGGCATCGACATCCCCGTCGCGAACCTGTGGACCTCGGCGCTCGCGACCGCCCAGTTCCTCGACGCCCAGCGGCCGAACGGCACCGCCTTCGTCGTCGGGGAGGCCGGCCTGACCACGGCGCTGCACGAGGTCGGCTACGTCCTCACCGAGCGCTCGCCCGACTACGTCGTCATCGGCGAGACCCGGACCTACTCGTTCGAGGCGATCACCCGGGCGATCCGGCTCATCGAGGGCGGGGCGCGCTTCATCTGCACCAACCCCGACGCGACCGGCCCGTCGGCGGAGGGGACGCTGCCCGCGACCGGTTCGGTGGCCGCGCTCATCACCCACGCCACGCGCAAGAAGCCCTACTTCGTCGGCAAGCCCAACCCGCTGATGATCCGCGCGGGGCTCAACACCATCGGGGCGCACTCCGAGACCACGGCGATGATCGGTGACCGGATGGACACCGACATGGTCGCGGGCATGGAGGCCGGCCTGCACACGATCCTGGTGCTGTCCGGGGTCACCGACGAGAGCGAGATGGACCGCTACCCCTACCGGCCCAACCAGGTCGTCGAGAGCGTGGCGCACCTGTCGGTGGGCTCGCGGGGCTAGCGGGGTACCCGAACCGCATGTCGGACGACTTCGCGGAGATCCCGCCGACCCCGCCGCCGCCGGAGGGTTCCCGCCCCGCGCGGGCCGACCGGGCGCAGCGGTGAGCGACGTCCGCGACGGAGCCGAACCCCGGCCGGGAGAGCCGGAGCACCCGGACGAGCCACCGGCCGGTCTCGCCGACGCCACCCTCCTCGACCGCTCCGAGATCGGGGTCGGCCGGGACGGACGCCGGCTGGGCTGGCTGGAGTTCGTGGTCGGTGCGGTCGTCTACGTCTCGGTCCAGCTCGTGGCGGGCGTGGTCATCCAGACCGCGTACGGACGGCTGCCGGGCGCGCCGGGTCTGCTCGCGATCTCGGCCGCCGCGGCGTTCGTCGCCGTCGGGGTGGCGCTGTCGCTGCGGGTCCGGATCCCGTCGGCGATCGGGATCCGGCGGGTCGCACCCCGGACCGTGGCGTACGCGGTCGGCCTCGGGATCAGCGTCTGGCTGCTCTCCCGATTGCTGATCATCGTGTACGTGACGGTCACCGGGGACCACAGCGACCCGCAGCAGGACCTGACGCGGTTCTCCGGCCCGACCGCGGCCTTCTTCGCCGTACTGCTCGGCGGACTCGTCGTGCCGCTGGGCGAGGAGCTGCTCTTCCGCGGCGTGGGCTACGGGTCGATGCGCCGCTACGGGCGGGTGGTGGCGACCGTCGTGGCGAGCCTGGTGTTCGCGCTCGCCCACGGGCTCAACGTCGCCTTCCTCGCCGTCCTGGTGCTCGCCGTGCTCAACGCGGTGCTCTACGAGCGCACCCACTCGATCTGGCCGTGCGTCGCCACGCACGCCACGTTCAACCTGTGCTCGTTCGCGGTGCTGCTGGCCATCACCTGACCGCCGCCGGCCGGCGCCCGGCCGCCAGGTGCACCCGCAGCCCGTCGGGGTGCGCCGGGTCGAACATCCAGGGCACCTCCCGGCCGTGCCGGGCCGCGCGGGCGCCGACGTCGGTCACCTCGACGACGTCCCAGCCGTGCGCCGCGAGCCACTCCCGCGGCGGCGCGGGCGGCCCGGACCGGAACAGCGAGCCGACCATCTCGCCCGCCAGGCGCTCCTGGTCGTCGGGCCGGTCCACCAGCGAGGCCTCGCCCGCCGGGTTGCGTTCGAACCACTCCGTGGCCACCCGGCTCCCGGGCGCGGACAGCGACCCGATCGTCGTCAGCAGCCGGTCGCTCTGCGCCTCGTCGAGGTACATGAACAGGCCCTCGGCCAGCCACACGGCCGGACGGGTCGGGTCGAACCCGGCGTCGACGAGGGCGCCGGACCAGTCGTCACGCAGGTCGACGCGCACGGTGCGCCGGTCGACGCCGTCCCGGACCGCGGAGCCGGCGACCGCGGCGTCCTTGAAGTCGAGGACCGGACCGGAGTCCACCTCGTAGACCGTCGTCCCCGACGGCAGGTCGAGCCGCTGCGCACGGCCGTCGAAGCCGGCGGCGAGCAGCACCACCTGGTCGACGCCGTCGCCGACCCCGGCCAGGACGTGCTCGTCGTAGAACGGCGTCCGGGCGACGAAGTAGGTGCCGAGGGAGGTCCACAGCTCGGACGACCCGTCGTCGCGGGCCGGTCCCAGCCGGGGCAGGTGAGCGCCGCCGTCGGCCTCGGTGGCCTGCGCGATCACCGCCCGGGCCCAGGGGTCGTCGACCAGCGCGTCGGCGCGGCGCGAGTCCTGCGCCCGGGCGTACGCGGTCATCAGGGCCGTCCAGCCCACGCCTTCAGGGATCTCCATAGCTGAGTTGTTTAGCACAACTCAGGTCAGCGGGCCTGTTCGGTCGGGCGGACCAGGATCTCGTTGACGGCGGTCCGGCGCGGGCGGGTCACCATGTAGACGATCGCGTCGGCGATGTCGGAGGGCTCCATGAGGCCGAGCTCCTGCTCCGCCTCCGCCTGCTGGGCCGCGCCCTGGCCCTCGGTGAGCTCGCTGCGCACCAGGCCCGGCTCGACGAGGCCGACCCGGACGTGGTCGGTGCCCAGCTCCTGGCGCAGCGCCTCGGAGAAGGCTCCGACGGCGTGCTTGGTCGCCGCGTAGACGTTGACCGCGGGACCGGAGACCTTGCGCCCGGCGACCGAGGACACGGTCACCACGTCGGCGATCCCGCGCTCGCCGGTCGCGGCGCGGCGGAGGTGGTCGAGCGCGGCGTGCGTCGTCCCGAGCACCCCGTTGACGTTGACGTCGACCATCGTGCGCCACTCGCTCAGCGCCGACCCGGTCGCCGGGGTCATCGACCCGTAGCCGGCGTTGTTCACGAGCACGTCGAGGCGCCCGTGCCGGGCGACGACGTCCGCGATCGCCCGGGCCACGGCCTCGGCGTCGGCCACGTCCACCTCGTGAACACTGCTGCCGTCGCCGAGCTCGCCCGCCAGTGCCTCGAGCCGCTCCCGACGGCGGGCGAGCAGCGCCACGTGCGCGCCCTCGCCGGCCAGCGCCCGGGCGGTGGCCTCCCCGATGCCGCTCGAGGCCCCGGTCACCACCGCGACCGTCCCGTCCAGTCGTGCGCCCACGTCGGTCCCTCCTCGTCGAGAATCGATCGCGGTCGGCTACCTCGCCGGGGGCCGACCGACACGGCGGGCGATCACACCGTGCGACACGACACGCCGGATCGGTCACCGCACGTGGTCGTTCGAACCAGATCCGTCACCCCTGAACGGGTGACGTCGTTACGCCGACGTGATGCCAGAGTCGCCCGTGCCGGACGCGTCGGCCGAGTCGGAGACGTCGCTCATCGACCCCGAGGTCCGCAAGCCGGGGCGGCGACCGGGCCTGCCCGGCGCCGCGCACTCCCTGCTGGGGTTCGTGGTCGCCGCGACCGCCGCGCTCGGCCTCGTCGTGGCCACCGGCGTCGCCCCGGTCACCAGCCTCGCGGCGATCGCGGGTGTCGCGACGCTCCCGGGGGCCGCCGGCGCGACGGTGCCCGCCCCGCCCGTGGTGCCGGTCCTCGGCCCGGCGTCGCCGGACGACCAGGCGACGGGTGACCCGTCGAGCGACCGGACGACGAGTGACGCCGCGCCCACGAGCGAGGCCGCCACCGGCAGCACGACCCGGTCGACCACCTCGCGGCACACGCGCACGACCGACGCGGCCGTCCCGCCGCCGGCACCGGCGGCGCCCGTCGCGCCACCCGTCGTCGTGCCCCCGCCGAAGCAGGACCCGCCGACGCAGGACCCGCCGAAGCAGGACCCGCCGGAGCCCACGCAGCCGACGAAGCCCACGAAGACGCAGACCCCGCCGACGCAGGACCCGGGCCCCACCGAGGCCCCGGTGCCCACGAGGACGAAGCGCTGAGCCCCGGGGGGACGGCGGGCAGGAACTAGCGCATCAGGGCGGCCAGCTCCTTCGGCAGCTGATCGAGGGTGCGGTCGACCTGGTCGTCGGGCAGCCACTCGCCCAGCAGGCGCAGCACCTGCTCGACCTGGTGCTCCACCTTCTCGGCGTCGACCGAGTGCACCGGCCCGCTGACCGCGTCGACGAACGCCGCGCGGCTGACCGCGCGGGCCTGGTCGTCGGAGTGGCGCTGGGCGCGCAGCTCGGCGGAGAGCTCCGGCGGGAGGCTGACCGTGAGGTCCTCCGCGAGACCGGAGCTGATCGCCTTCCCGAGCTCGTTCAGCGTGGCCCGGGTGAGGATCTCGGCCTCGCTCGGGGTCTCGAGCCCGACCCGGCGCTGCACCTGGCCGGAGAAGGCCGCGAGCGTGGCGCTCGAGCGGCCGGGGTTCGGGTCGTTCGGGTTGGGGTCGTTCTGGACGGGGGGCGTGGTCACGGGATCTTCCTCCTGTCTGGGGCGACGGCGGCTCGCTGCCGCCGTGACGGGGCAGGGCGCTCAGTAGCCCTCGGCCCCGGCCCGGTCCAGCCCGTCCGACCAGCGCGCGCGGCGCTCGTCCTCGGGCTGGTCCCACCAGTACGGTCCGCGTTCGCCGAGGGCGGTCTTCGCCGCCTGGACGCGCTGCCGCGCCTGACGCTCGGCGTCGTGGTCGCCGGCTCGCGTGGCGGTCCCGACGTCGCGCCGGGCCGCCATCAGCCAGCGCCGCAGCCGGGACGCGTCGCGCTCCGGGATCGCGGGATCGGTCGCCCGCCAACGGCGGCCGTCGACGACGATCCAGTGACCGTCGCTGGTGGTCTCGGGCACCGGCGCGGGTGCCCGCCGGATCCCGCGGCGGACACGTCGATCTTCCCCCGGACACACCACGGGCCCGGTCACCGGTGACCTGGGAGCACCGGTGACCGGGCCCGTGGACCCGAACCGCCGCCCGTGACAGGGGCGACGGAGCCGCTTCTAGTTGACGGCCGAGATGGGGTTGCTGCAGCTCTTGGCGTTGGCCGCGGAGTTGCCGTGGCCGGCCTTCGAGAGCAGCGGCACCGAGCCCGCGTTGTCCTGGACCGGGACCTGCACGCCCAGGGCGTTGACGGGGACGTCGTTGTTGCAGGCCGCGCCCGTGGTGTTCGGGGCGAAGTCGCTCGAGTTGACCACGCCCTTCTGGGCGGTGCCCGCGTCGGAGCCGTGGTCGTCCGCGAGGGCCATGCCCGCGCAGGAGACCAGTCCGGTGGAGACCATCGCCGTCGCGAGGACGGCCTTGCGCAGCGTCGCCATGAGTGCACGCCTTTCGACGGGGGGAGCCGATGGCAGCGTGCGTGGTCACGCTCCGCTGCCGTGCGATGACATGAGGTCAACTGGCTCGTCGGGGGCCGCGTTGCGGATCTTGTCGCCCGTTCAGCGGAACGAGTGACGCAACGGTGATCGAGGTTTCAGACCCGTCCGGACGTGCGGCCCGACCGGATCCGGTAGCAAGGAGGCATGCGTCATCTCCAGCTTCCGACGGCGAAGCGATGGTCGGCGATCGGTCTCGGCACCTGGCAGTTCGGGTCCGCCGAGTGGGGCTACGGCGGCGACTACGCCTCCGGCCCCGACTCCGAGGCCGCGCGGATCGTCAAGCGCGCCCTCGAGCTCGGGATCACGGTGTTCGACACCGCGGAGCTCTACGGCTTCGGGCGCAGCGAGCGCATCCTCGGTGACGCCCTGGACACCGCCGACGCCGATCCGGCCACCACCGTCGTCGCCTCGAAGATCCTCCCGGTGCTGCCGGTGGGGCCGGTCGTCGAGCAGCGGGGCGTGGCCAGCTCGGCCCGGGTCCGCCGGCCGCTCGACCTCTACCAGGTCCACCAGCCCAACCCGGTGATCAGCGACCGCCGGACCATGCCCGGCATGCGCACGCTGCAGGCCGCCGGCGTGGTCGACGAGGTCGGCGTCTCGAACTACTCGCTGGACCGCTGGCAGGCCGCCGAGACCGCGCTGGGCTCGCGGGTGATCTCGAACCAGGTGCAGTACAGCCTGGTGTCGCGCGACCCCGAACGGGAGCTGCTGCCCTACGCCGCCGAGGCCGGGCGCGCCGTCATCGCGTACAGCCCGCTCGCGCAGGGGCTGCTCTCGGGCAAGTTCGACCCCGAGCACCGGCCGGCCAACCGGGTCCGTGCGATCAACCCGCTCTTCCTGCCCGAGTCGCTGCGCCGGGCCCAGCCGCTGATCGGCACGCTGCGCGAGATCGCCGACGCGCACGACGCGACGTCCTCGCAGATCGCGCTCGCCTGGACGATCCACCGTCCCGAGGTGTGCGCCATCCCCGGCGCGTCCTCGGTGGCCCAGCTCGAGAGCAACTGCGCGGCGGCCGAGATCGTGCTCGGCGGCGACGAGTGGGCCGCGCTGAACGAGGCCTCGGACCGCTTCAGCCCGGTGAGCGGACTGTCCGCGGCGGTCGGGATCGCCCGGGGGCTCGCGCCGATCGGCTGAGGCTCACCGGTCGCCGAGGTGGACCAGCATCGTGCGGTTGCGGGCGCCGGTCTTGCGCAGCAGCGATCCCACGTGCTTCTCGACGGTCTTCGCCGAGATCTGCAGTGCGGTGGCGATCTGGCGGTCGGTGAACCCCTGCGCGACCAGCCCGCGCACCTCCCGCTCGCGCTGGGTCACGCCCCGGGCGGGGACGGGCGGCGCGGCGAGCTGCCCGAGCTGGTCGGCCGCGAAGGACGTCTCGCCGCGGCCGGCGGCGGCGACCACGGCCGCCAGCCGATCGCCGGCGTCGGGTCCGACGCAGCCCCTCACCCCGGCCGCCACGGCGGTGCGCAGCCGGTCGCCGGGGCAGGAGGGCGCGAGCAGCACGACGGCGGGTGGCGCCGGCAGCGCCGCGACCCGGTCCAGGGCGCCCGCGAGGTCGTCGTCGGGGGCGAGGACGTCGGGCTCGACGACGAGCACGTCGGGCCCGAGCAGCCGGCAGGTCGCCGCGAGGTCGTCGGGGCCGTCCACCTCCGAGACCATCCCGAGCTCCGGGGCGCCGAGCTGCAGCAGGCGCACCACACCGGCGCGCACCACGGGGCGGGTCGCGGCCACGAGCACGGACGGCCGGGTCCGGCCCGGGGTGGCGGGCTCGGCCCCGCAGGGCACGGTCAGGCGTACGACGGTGCCGCACTCCGGCGTGCTGTCGATCTCCAGCTCGCCGTCGAGGCGCCGGGCGCGCGCCGCCATCGCGGCCAGCCCCTGGTGGGAGCCGGAGGCGGCCTCGTGCAGCCGGCCGTGGGCGGCCGCGTCGAAGCCCCGGCCGTCGTCCTCGACGAGCACCGTCAGCGTGCCGGGGCCCGGGACCACGCCGACCTGGACGTGGCGGGCGCCCGCGTGCGCGACGACGTTCGCCAGCGCCTCCTGGACCACGCGGAAGACCTCGTCGGCGAGGGGGACGTCGAGGGCGGGCTGGCCGACGGCGACGAGGTCCGCGCGCACGCCCGCCCCCTCGGCCCAGGCCAGTTCCTGGCGCAGCGCCTCCACGAGCCCCCGCCCCGACAGCGAGCCGTGATCGGCCAGCGCGAGCGCGGCGTACTCGGCGACCAGTTCGGCCAGCCCGCGGTCGGGCGCGGCGAAGGCGGCGCTCGGCGACGCCGCGGCGACCACGCACACCCCGACCAGGCGGGGCCCGCGGCGCACCGGGACGGCCAGGACCGACCGCCCGCCGGGCCCGCCGGCGACGACCACGACGTCCCGGATCCGCACGACCTCGGCCACCACCCCGCCCGGCGGCAGGCCGGGGCCGTCCGCCGCGTCGACGGCCCAGGTCCCGGCGGCCTCGTCCACCCGCACGACCCAGCCCGCGTCGGCCCCGGTGAGCTCGCGCAGTCGTGAGACGACCCGGCCGAGCAGCGTGTCCGGGGCGGTCGGGGTGTCGGTGTCCCGTGCTGCCGCGGACCGGACGCATGACGGCGTCGTCGTGCTCACGTACGTCCTCCTCGCCCCCGATGGCGCATGCATACAAGATGCATCAATGCGGTGAGAGTAGGGTCACCGCGACAACGCGGCAAGAGTGGGGACGTGGTGGGCGCGGCACTGTCGGCCAAGGAACGGGCCTACCGGCACACGAAGGCCGGCATCCTGGACGGCAGCCTCCCGGGCGGCGACCTCATCAGTGAGGGCCAGGTGGCCGAGGTGCTGGCGATGAGCCGCACCCCGGTGCGGGAGGCGTTCCTCCGACTGGAGGCCGAGGGGCTGCTCCGGCTGTTCCCGAAACGCGGCGCGCTCGTCGTCGCGGTCTCCCCGACCGAGGTGGAGTCCGTGCTCGAGGCGCGTGAGCTCGTCGAGGGCCACGCCCTCGCCAAGCTGTGCGCCGCGCCCGAGATCGAGCGCGAGGCCGTCGTCGTGCGGCTGCGCGAGGAGCTCGACGTGCAGCGCGCCGCCTTCGCGGCCGGGGACGAGACCGGCTTCGCCGAGGGGGACCGCCGGTTCCACACCGTGCTCGTCGAGAGCGCGCACAACCCGATCCTCGTCGAGCTGTACGGCTCGCTGCGGGACCGCCAGCTGCGGATGAACCTGGGCTCGATGCTCGGCCGCGGGCCGGACCGCGCCCAGGCGATCCTCGCCCAGCACGAGGCGATCCTCGACGCGCTCGATCCCCAGGCGCCCGAGGAGGCGCACCGCCGCCTGGCCGAGCACCTGGCGGCGACCCGCACGGCGGTCCTCGGGCGGTAGAGCGGCGGCCCCGGAAGCCGCCGCGCGGGCTACGGGAAAACCCCCACGGGCCGGAGTGGGAACACTCCCCGTGGTCGGAGGACGTTGTGGATCCCTAGCGTCGTGCCCCGTCGGGCCACAGTCCGGCGGGCCACGCGACGGACTGTCACCCGGCGTGGCGATCCCCCTTCCCACGGAGGTTCCCCATGCCGGGCCTGACCCTGGCCGACGCCCGCATCGCGCTCGACGCCGGGCTCGCCGAGGCCGACACGATCGGCCAGCCGATGAACGTCGCCGTCGTCGACGACGGCGGGCATCTGCTCGCCTTCGCCCGCCAGGAGGGCGCCATCCGGGCGAGCATCGACATCGCCCAGCGCAAGGCACGGACCTCGGTCCTCATGGAGGCCCCGACCGCGGCGCTCATGCCGCTCGTGCAGCCCGGCGCCGAGCTCTACGGCCTGGAGCAGACCGCGGGCGGCCTCGTCGTCTTCGGCGGCGGCATCCCGGTCCACCGCGACGGCGTGCTCGTCGGCGCGGTCGGCGTGAGTGCCGGCTCCGCGGAGCAGGACGTCCAGGTGGCCACGGCCGCCGTGGCCGCGATCAGCACCCCCGTCCCGGCCTGACCCCCCGGCACCGCCGCCGAACAGGAGCCGTCCCGTGTCCCGCACCTCCCCCCTCACACGAGAACTGATCGGCGAGTTCGCCGGCACGTTCATCCTGATCCTCTTCGGCACCGCGTCGGTCGCCCAGTACGTCGTCTCGGAGGGCAAGGCCGGCGACTGGAGCACCCTGACCTGGGGCTGGGTCGCCGGCCTGATCATGGGGATCTACGTGGCCGGCCGCCTCGGCGCCGGCCACCTCAACCCCGCGGTCACCCTCGCCATGGCCGTCTACCGCAAGCTGCCCTGGCGCAACGTGCTGCCGTACGCGCTCGCCCAGACCGCGGGCGCCTTCGTCGCCGCGCTGATCACCCGCGCCGTCTACAACTCGGGCATCGTGGCCGTCGACCCCGGCCTGACCTCGTCGTCGCAGACGATCTTCTCGACGCTGCCGAACCACGGCGTCACGACGGCGTTCTTCGACCAGGTCGTCGGCACCGCCCTGCTGGTCTTCGTGCTGTTCGCGCTGCTCGCGACGCTGCAGGGCGCGGCGTCGATGCTCCTGCCCTTCATGGTCGGCCTGCTGCTGCTGGGCATCGGCTTCGCGTGGGGCACCAACGCCGGCTACGCGATCAACCCGGCCCGTGACTTCGGTCCCCGCCTGGCCGAGTGGCTGACCGGTTACCAGTCCGCCTGGGTCACCCCGGACGGCGTGCAGTACTGGTGGCTGCCGATCGTCGCCCCGTGCATCGGCGCGCTCATCGGCGGCGGGCTCTACGTCCTGGTCATCGAGCGCCTCGAGGTCCCCGCGGCGCTCGACGCCCCGGTGCCCGCGCCGACGCCGGAGTCGGCGGAGGCCGGCGCCAACGTCGACCCCCGCCACCCGGCCACGGCCGCCGACGTCGTCGTGCCCGGGCAGCCCGCCACCGCCACCCCGTCGTCGTCGAAGGAGGCCTCCCGATGACCAGCAACGTCACTGAGCTCACCGCCGTGGACTACCCGCTCTCGATCAACCGCCCGGATCTGCTGCGCACCCCCACCGGCAAGACCCTCGACGACCTGACCATGGCCGCCGTCGTCTCCGGGGACATCACGTCCGAGGACCTGCGTATCAGCCCGGACACCCTCGCGCTGCAGGGTCAGCTGGCGGCCGCGGCCGGCCGACGCCAGCTCGCCGAGAACTTCACCCGCGCCTCGGAGATGACCGCCATCCCCGACGACGAGGTGCTGGCGATGTACAACGCGCTCCGTCCGAACGCCTCGACCGCCGCGCAGCTCTCCGAGCTCGCGTCCCGGCTGGAGGACACCTACTCCGCCGGCACGTGCGCCGCGCTCGTCCGCGAGGCCGCGCAGGTCTACGCGGCCCGCAACCTGCTCGCGGAAGACCTCCCCGTCGCTCCGCTCGCCCCTGAGGAGGCCTGAGATGACGGCAGTGGCACCCCGCCCCACCGACAGCGGCGTCCGGACGTCGAAGCGCACCGAGATCCTCGAAGCGCGTCCGGTGAACCTGGACGGCTTCGTCGAGGAGTGGCCCGAGAAGGGCCTCGTCGCGATGGAGTCGGACTTCGACCCGCAGCCCTCGGTCCGTGTCGAGGGCGGCCGGATCGTCGAGCTCGACGGCCGCACCCGCGACCGGTTCGACTTCATGGACACCTTCATCGCCGACCATGCGATCGACGTCGAGGCCTGCGAGGAGGCGGTCGCGACCCCGTCGATCGAGATCGCCCGGATGCTCGTCGACCCGCGGACCTCGCGGGCCGACGTCGTCGCCCTCGGCCGGGGCCTCACCCCGGCGAAGATCCTCGACGTCGTCAAGCTGATGAACGTCGTCGAGATCATGATGGGCATCCAGAAGACCCGCTCGCGGCGCACCCCGGCCAACCAGGCCCACTCGACGAGCGCCAAGGACAACCCGATCCAGGTCGCGGCGGACGCCGCCGAGGGCGCCGTCCGCGGGTTCGCGGAGCTGGAGAGCACCCTCGGCGTCGTGCGCTACGCGCCGCTGGTGGCGATCGGCCTGCAGGTCGGCGGCCAGGTCGGACGCGGCGGCACGCTCACCCAGTGCGCGCTGGAGGAGGCCACCGAGCTCGACCTCGGGATGCGCGGCATCACCGCCTACGCCGAGACGATCTCGATCTACGGCACCGAGTCGGTGTTCGTCGACGGCGACGACACCCCGTGGTCGAAGGCGTTCCTGGCGTCGGCCTACGCGTCGCGTGGGATCAAGATGCGCTTCACCTCGGGCACCGGCTCCGAGGTGCAGATGGGCAACGCCGAGGGCCGCTCCATGCTGTACCTGGAGATCCGCTGCATCCTCATGGCCAAGGGCGCCGGGGTGCAGGGGCTGCAGAACGGCTCGATCTCGTGCATCGGTGTCCCCGGGGCGGTCCCCGGCGGCATCCGGGCGGTCGCGGCGGAGAACCTCGTCGCGAGCTGGATGGACCTCGAGTGCGCCTCCGGCAACGACCAGTCGTTCTCGCACTCGCCGATGCGCCGCACCAGCCGGCTGCTGCCGCAGATGCTGCCGGGCACCGACTTCGTCTGCTCCGGGTACTCGGCCGTGCCGAACAAGGACAACATGTTCGCCGGGTCGAACCTCGAGACCGACGACTACGACGACTGGAACGTCATCCAGCGCGACATGCAGGTCGACGGCGGCCTGCGCCACGTCCGCGAGGACGTGATCCTGCAGGTCCGCAACAAGGCGGCGCGCGCGATGCAGGCGCTGTTCGCCGAGCTCGACCTCCCGGTGATCACCGACGAGGAGGTCGAGGCGGCGACCTACGCGAACTCGAGCGACGACTACCCCGACCGCGACGTGCTCGCCGACCTCGACGGCGCCCGCAGCGTCATGGAGCGGGGCATCACCGGGCTGGACCTGGTGAAGGCCCTCGAGCGCAGCGGCTTCGGCGAGGTCGCCGAGAACTACCTCAAGGTGCTGCGCCAGCGCGTCTCCGGCGACCTGCTGCAGACCGCCGCCGTGCTGACCGGCGACTTCGTCCCGCTGGCGGCGATCAACGACGCCAACGACTACGCCGGCCCCGGCACCGGCTACCGCCTGTCCGGCGAGCGGTGGGAAGAGCTCAAGAAGCTCCGCCACGTCACCTCCGCCGAGAACCCCGAGGAGGAGGTCGTATGACCGCCGCAGTGGAGTCGGTCCGCACGCTCGCGCTGCGCGAGATCGGGCCCGCCGAGCGCGGGACCCGGCCCGAGGAGGTCGTCATCGCGCTCTCCCCGGCGTTCGGGGACCCGTTCACGAAGACGATCGTCGACGTGCCGCACGCCGAGGTCGTCCGCCAACTGCTGGCGGGCATCGAGGAGCGCGGCGGCTCGGCGCGGGTGATCAAGGTCTACCGGACCACCGACCTCGCGGCGATCGCCCACTTCGGGGCCAAGCTCTCCGGCTCCGGCATCGCGGTCGGCGTCCTCTCGCGGGGCACCACGGTGCTGCACCAGCGCGACCTGGCGCGGCTCTCGAACCTCGAGCTGTTCCCGCAGGCCCCGCTGCTCGACGCCGAGGTCTTCCGGGCGATCGGGGCGAACGCGGCGCAGTACGCGCAGGGGCAGTCGCCTCGCCCGGTGCCGACGCGCAACGACCAGATGGCCCGCCCGCGCTGGCAGGCCAAGGCGGCGCTGCTGCACCTCAAGGAGTTCGAGTGCATCGACCACGCCCGCGCGGCGGTCGAGGTCGAGCCGGTCATCACCCGCGTCGACTAGGTGCGCTGCCGCGCTCGTGAGCCCTATCGGCGTGCTCCCCTTATTCCGTGCTCTGGCACGGATTAGTGCTCACCGGGCCGGAGGCCACCTACCACCGTCACGACTCAGGAAGGCCGGGAGTGTCCCTCGTCATCGGCGTCGACATCGGCAACTCCACGACCGAGGCGTGCATCGCGGAGGTCGTCCCCGGCGAGGTGGCGCGCCTGGCCTCCTCACTCACCCGGACGACGGGTGTGAAAGGCACCCCGGCGAACACCGCCGGGGCCGTCACGGCCGTCCGGCGTGCCCTCGAGGCCGCCGGGCGGCCCTCTGACGCCCTCGCGACGGTGCTCCTCAACGAGGCCACGCCGGTCATCAGCGGGCTCGCGATGGAGACCATCACCGAGACGATCATCACCGAGTCGACGATGATCGGCCACAACCCCGACACCCCCGGCGGCGAGGGCCTCGGCGTCGGGATGACGGTGGCGCTGGACGAGCTGACGACCGTCGAGGCCGACGTCCCGGTCGTCGTCGTGATCGAAGCCGGCGCGGACTTCGACGACGTCGCGCACCTGCTGAACGGGGCGTCCGAGCGCGGCGTCGACGTGGTCGCGGCCGTCATGCACGGCGACGACGCGGTCCTCGTCGTGAACCGCTTGCCGCACCGCATCCCGGTGGTCGACGAGGTGTCGGCCGTGGAGAAGGTGCCGCTGGGGATGCTCGCGGCGGTCGAGGTCGCGCCGCCCGGGCGGACCATCCGCACGTTGTCGGACTCGTACGGGCTGGCCTCCACGTTCGACCTCGACGCCGAGCAGACCCGCCAGGTCTCGCCGGTCGCCCGGGCGCTCTCGGGCAACCGGTCCGCCGTCGTCGTGCGGACCCCCGCCGGCGACGTGACCGACCGGCGCATCCCCGTCGGGACGCTGACCCTGTCCGGTTCCGGGCGATCCCTCGACGTCGGGGTCGACGGCGGCGCCGACGCGATCATGGAGGCGATCGGGCGGGTCGCCCCGCTGACCGACGTACATGGTGAGCCGGGCACCCACGTCGGCGGGATGCTCGCGAACGTCCGGGACACGATGACCGACGTGACCGGGCAGCCCGCGTCGGACATCCGGATCCGTGACGTCCTCGCCGTCGACACCGTCGTGCCGGCCGTGGTGCGCGGCGGGCTGGCCGGGGAGGTCTCGCGGGAGAACGCCGTCGCGCTCGCGGCGATGGTGCGCACCAGCCGCAGCCGCATGCAGGCGGTGGTGGACGCGATCTCCGTCGAGCTCGGCTGCGAGACGGTCATCGGCGGGGTCGAGGGCGAGGTCGCGGTGCGCGGCGCGCTCACCACCCCGGGCGCCTCGGTGCCGATCGCGATCATCGACATGGGCGGCGGCTCGACCGACGCGGCGCTGCTCGACCGGGACGGCGCGGTCTCGGCCGTGCACGTCGCCGGCGCGGGCGAGCTGGTCACCAAGCTCATCGACTCCGAGCTCGGCCTCGAGGACCGGGACGCCGCGGAGTCGGTGAAGCGCCACCCGCTGGCCAAGGTGGAGAGCTTCTTCCACGTGCGCCACGAGGACGGCACGGTCCAGTTCTACACCGACGCGCTGCCGCCCGCGGTCTTCGCGAAGGTCGTGACCGTCACGCCCGAGGGGCTCGCGCCGGTGCCGGTGCGCGGGTCGCTGGAGGAGGTCCGGCGGGTGCGCCGCGAGGCCAAGCGCCGGGTGTTCGTGGTGAACGCGCTGCGGGCGCTCGTCCAGGTCGCGCCGCAGGGCTCGCTGCGGCTGCTCGGCTCGGTGGTGCTGCTCGGCGGGTCCGCGCTGGACTTCGAGATCCCCGGGATGGTGGCCGACGCGCTGGCGCCCTACGGCGTGGTGTGCGGCATCGGCAACGTCCACGGCACCGAGGGTCCGCGCAACGCCGTGGCCGCCGGGCTGGTGGACACCCACGCCGGGACCGCGGCCGGGCCGACGGCGGCGTCGCGCGAGGCGGTGTCGTGAGCAGCCCGCTCTCCGGGGTGATGGTTTCCGGCGGACCCGGGTGCCATGGCCGCATCGACCGCGCCGACGACCCCGCCCTGCCACCCGCGGTCCTGATCACCGTCCACGACGACGCCCCGCCGGGCGTGCTGCGGGAGGTCTGCGCGGGCGCGGAGGAACAGGGCATCCCGACGGCGATCCTGTCCGGCCCGCCGTCGGACGCCGATGACGCCGGACGGCACGCGGCGGGGGAGTCCCGGCTCGAGGTCGGCGTCGGGATCGGGCCCGACGGTGCCGTCGTCGTCCGGCACGCCCTGGTGCCGGCGGCCGTGCTGGTGCTCGACGGCGGGTCCCCTCCGTCGCGGGTCCGCGCAGCGGGGGCGGACGCCGCGCGGATCGTGGCGGGGCTGGCGCTGCGCGCCATGTGAATGAATTCGGTCGCCCGGACGACCACATTCGTTCACATGCCGAAGGCTTCCTTCAGCGCCTCGCATCCGGTCTCGACGCCCTGGCGAAGCCGGTCCGGGTCGGTCTCCAGCGGGTTGATCGTGTTCGATCCCTCCGGCGGCCGGACCTCGAACAGGTGCGGGGGCTCGTCGACGCCCTCGTCCCCGGCGATCGCGCTCGCCTTCGCGAGCCACTCGTCGTCGGCCCGACGGTTCTCCAGGCGCCGCCCCAGCACGTGCACCAGGCCGGGGACCCGGGCCTCGCCGAGCCGGGCCACGAGCGCCTTCTCCAGCCGGGTGGCGTCGATCGCCTCCTGGTCGGCGCGGCGGGTGCGCAGCATCAGCACGTGGGTCGCGCCCTGGTCGAGCGCGGTGTGGAAGGGCAGCGGCTCGGCCACCGCGGCGTCGACCAGCCGACGGCCGTGGATCTCGATCGGCATCCCCGCGAGCACCGGCACGTTCGCCGAGGCCTGCAGCGCCCGCTTGAGCGACTCGGGGTCGGAGATCGTGCCCTCCAGGTCGAGCGCCTGGCCGGTGTCGACGTCGGTCGCGACCGGGTGCAGCGGCAGGTCGGAGTCGACGACGTCCTGCCAGCGCACCGGGATGACCTTCTCGCCGACGGTGTGGATGAGGTACTCGACGTCCACGACCGGTCGCCCCCGCAACCCCCGGGCCGGCTTCGTCACCCGCTCCATCAGCCCGGGGCGCCACCAGCCCGCGCAGCACTCCTCGACCTGGCGCGCGGCGAGCCAGCTCCCGGCGAGCGCGCCCGCCGAGGCGCCGTAGACGGCGTCGAAGGAGTCGGTGAAACCCAGCCGCTCGAGCCCGAGCACCATGCCCGACGAGTACGTCGCCCGGCTCCCGCCGCCCTCGATCGCGACGACCACGCGGTGGCCGTCGTCGTGCGCGCCCGGACGTGTGCCCGCCGCCCGGCGGGCGGTGAGCACCTCGATGACGCGATGGGGCCGTGGCACCCGGGCATCCTCGCGGGCGCCCGGGGCTCCGGCGACACGGAGGTGGCCCGTCACACGGCCCGCCGCGCCGGGGCAGCCCCGCGCGAGGATGTGGAGTTGCTGACGTCCGGTGTCAGCGGTGCCGCATCGCCCGCCACGCCCGACCGCCTCGCCCGCCACGCCCGACCGCCTCGCCCGCCACGCCCGACCGCCTCGCCTGCCACGAAGGGCACATCACGCAGGTCGATGCGCCCGCCGGCCTGCGCCACGTGCCCCTGATCACCTGCGCCGGAGCCTGGCCCGCCACGAGGGGCACATCACGCATGCCCCACGGCCTTGCGGGATGCCTCCAGTGCTCTTGATCACCTGGCGGGGGCGGGGGCGGGGGCGGGGGCGGGTGCGGCAGGGCTGACCAATCCCGAGCCACACAGCACCGGCACCGCCCTCAGTGCGCGCGCCGCTCCAACGTGACGCGGTCGATCTCCTGACCGGTGTCGGTGATCGCCCGCAGCGTCATCGTCGTCGTCTGCCCCGGTCCCGGCGGCGGCACGACGTCCACCGTCACGTAGGCGTAGTCGAGGTAGCGGGCCTGCGACCAGTCGACGACGTCCGGGAGCTTCGCCGATTCCCCGACCGCCTGGTAGCTCACCACGTTCACCCCGCTGTCCGGGGTGGTGTCGCCGCGGTAGCGGTCGGTCTCGCCCGCCTGCCACGAGTACCGGGGCCGCCCGCCCGACCCCACGCAGACGTACGTGGTGCCGTCGGTCTCCGGCCGGACCGTCGCACCGTCGGGAGCCTGCGCGGCCGAGCGCCCGCGGCGGATCGGGTTCGTGCGTTCGTACTGGTGGTTGTGACCCTGCAGCGCCAGATCCACCGAGAACTCGTCGAACAACGGCGCGACCGCGGCCCGGACCCCGGCGTCGGAGGCGTGCGAGGCCGACGTCGCGAACGCGCAGTGGTGGAAGAACGCGACCACGAAGTCGATCGCGGGGTCGCCGCGCATCCCGGTCAGTGTCTGCCGGAGCCAGGTGACCTGGGCGCCGCCCGAGTAGCCCGCGTTCGTCGGGATCTCCATCGACAGGTCGTTCGCGTCGACGCTGACGACCCCGACGTTGCCGTAGCGCATCGAGTACACGCTCGGGCAGGCGCTCGGCCCGGTGCGCGGGAGGTCGAGCCGCGCCGCGTGCCCGCCGTAGCCGTGGCGGGCGCCGTGCGCGGTGTTGTCGTCGTAGAGCGCCTCCATGTCGTGGTTGCCGGTCGCGAACATCCACGGCGTGGTTGCGGCGCTGCGCTCGATCAGCCCGAAGTACGTCGTCCACACCGTGGGGTCGAAGCTGTCGAACCCGGAGGGCGACTTCGACGAGCCCGTCGACTTCACCGGCTTGCCCTCACCGGAGGGGTCGGCGTAGCAGATGTCCCCCGCGAGCAGGTGGAACGCGGGGCGGGTCGCGGCGACGCGGTCGACCATGGACGTCGACGGCGTCATCGAGCGACGGGTGTCGTCGGGCTTGTAGGGCTCGTTGGTGAACCCGGACAGCCCGCTCGGGGGGACCATGTCGACGCCCTGGTCGGCGAACGCGGTGAAGCTCCACGGGCCGGTCGCGGTCCGCGGCGCGGTGGTGAACGTGGCCGTCTCGGTCGTCGTGCCGTCGGGCATCCGGAACCGGTACTGGTAGCTCGCTCCGGGCTGGAGCCCGTTGGCGAGCGCGTGGACGAAGTACTGGTCGCTGGCGCGGATCGAGCCGTCGGCCTGCGGGACCTGGGAGACGAGGCGCCGCACCTCCACCGGGATCTGCGCGCCGAACGTCCCGCCCTGCCCGAGGTCGACGACCATCGCTCCCGCCGGCGGAGGTGCGGTCAGTTCGCCGGCCATCGCCATCGAGCGGGTCGGGTCGTCGCCGAACGCCAGGTGCCGCCCGACCACCGCGACCGGCGCCCCCGCGGCCGAGGCGCACGCGGCCAGCGTCCAGGGCGCGGACGCGAGCCCGAGGGCGGCGACGACACCGGAGCCCTGCTTCAGCGCGGTGCGCCGGCTCACCGGGTGGCGGTGCAGGAAGCTGCGCACCCAGTCGTGCTGCTCGGCGACGGTCATGTGCTCGGCGAGGTCCGCCGGCACGCCGACGTCGGGAGCCTGGCCACGGGGAGTGCGCGTCACGGACCGCAGCGTCACCCGGCCGGGAATCGTGTGCGACCGGACCCCGGCGAACACACGGTGAACAGCGGCCGTGCTCCGTGCAGCGGCGAGGGCCACGTCATCATGGACCGATGAGTCCCGTCACCCGGCTGCTGCGGCGGGGCATCGGCCTGCCCGCCCCGCGAACCCCCCGCGTCCGCGTCGTCCGGGACGTGGCGGTCCCGATGCCCGACGGCGTCGTCCTGCGGCACGACCGCTACGTCCCGGCGGGGATCTCGCGGGGCCCCGTCGTGCTCGTGCGCAGCCCGTACGGCCGGGCCGGCTGGGTCGGCCTCGTGTTCGGGCGGGTCGTGGCCGAGCGGGGCCACCAGGTCGTCGTCCAGTCGGTCCGCGGCACCCGGGACTCCGAGGGCGCGCTCTCGCCGTTCGACGAGGCCGACGACGGCGTCGCGACGGTGCGCTGGCTCGCGGCGCAGCCCTGGTGCGACGGCCGGGTGGTCACCCTCGGGCCGAGCTACCTCGGCATCACGCAGTGGGCCCTGGCTCCGGACGCGGGCCCGGCGCTGCAGGCGATGGGGACCATGGTCACCGCCTCGCAGTTCCGCGACCAGACCTATCCCGGCGGCACCTTCTCCCTCGACAACGGGCTGTCCTGGGCGGCGATGATGCAGCGTCGGACGATCGGCGCGCAGCTCGCCGAGCGCGTCCGCCACCGGGTCGAGGCCGGCTTCGGCACGGTTCCGCTGTCCGGGGCGGACACCGTCGCGTCGGGGCACCCCGTCGACTTCTTCCAGGACTGGCTGCGCGAACAGGCGCCCGACTCGGCCTACTGGGCCAAGCGCTCCTACGCCGCCCGGGTCCCCGAGGTCGCGCGCAACGGGGTCGCGGTGAGCATGACCGGGGGCTGGCAGGACATCTTCCTGCCCTGGCAGCTCGCCGACCACGCGGCACTGCGCGCCGCGGGCGCCCGCCCGCTGCTGCGCATCGGTCCCTGGGTGCACACCACGCCCGCCGGGATGGCCGCGGGGCTGCGCGACGCGCTGGCCCTGTTCGACCGCACCCTCGACGGCGTCACGGGTCCCGACAATGCAACTGAGCACGCCGATAGGGAGTTCCCGGTGCACCTCGAGCTCTCCGGCGGCGGGGGCGAGCGCCGCCTGCCCGACTGGCCGCCCACGCACGTCACCGAGCACGCCCTCTACCTGCGGACCGACCACACCCTGCGCGACGAGCCCCCGACGGTCCCGGGCACCGGCGGCGAGCACTGGGCCGGCACCCGGATCACGTACGACCCGTACGACCCGACCCCCGCCGTCGGCGGCCCGATCCTCACCGGACGCTCCGGTCCCCGGGACCAGACCGCGCTCGAGGCCCGCGACGACGTCGTCGTGTTCACCGGCCCGGTCCTCGCGGCCGACCTGGTCGCGCTCGGCCCGGTCCGCGCGACGATCCACGTCCGGGCCGAGGTCGAGCACCTCGACGTGTTCGTCCGGGTCTGCGACGTCGACGACGCCGGCCGCTCGGTCAACGTGACCGACGGGATCCGGCGCCTCACCCCGACCGAACCGGGTCCCTCGGCGGACGGGAGCGTCGCGGTCGAGATCGAGATGTGGCCGGTCGGACACCGCTTCGCCGCCGGGCACCGGCTGCGCGTGCAGGTCTCCGGCGGCGCCCACCCGCGCTTCGCCCGGCACCCGGGCACCAGCGCGGCCCTGGGCGAGGCGGACATCCTCGTCCGCCGGGAGCGCGAGGTCCTCCACGACGCCGCGCACCCGTCCCACGTGGTCCTTCCGGTGGAGCGCTGACCGCCGGTCCGAGCAGCGGTCCGCGGCGGACGGAGACGCAGGTCGCAGGCGTCGGCGGGGCGCCCGTCACAAGTTCCCCGTGAGTAGCATCGATGGTGCCGCCGGCTCGTCCGGCGGGACGCTCCCGGGCCCCTCCCCCCGGGCGCCCGGAGCGTCGAGCGGACCGGTCGTCCCCCCGGCCGGTCCGCTCTCCCCGATCACGCGAACCCGCGTGCGGCTCTCCGCCCCGCTCCCCGACGTGGGGGAGCGGCCGGGCCCGAGTGGCCCGACCGGATGCCCGTCCCGGTGGTGAGTCGGTCAGCTCCCCCCTGACGGGCTCCGGAGGTCTGTGATGGACACCGCTCTGCACGGCGGGCGAGAACGCCCGGTCCCCGGCGTCGTCGGCGACGACGGCGTCCCCCTCGACGTCACGATCCGCGGCTCGCGCGGCCCGACGGTCGTGTTCTGCCACGGCTTCACCGTGGACTCCCGGTTCTGGGAGCCCCAGATCGCCGCGCTCGACGGGCACGCCCGCATCGTCACGTGGGACCAGCGCGGGCACGGCCGCTCCGGCTGGGGCGAGCCCTCCCACGCCACCGTCGACCAGACCGGGCGCGACCTGGCCGCGGTCGTCGACGCCGTCGCACCGTCGTCCCCGGTCGTGCTCGTCGGGCACTCGATGGGCGGCATGAGCATCCTGGCGCTGGCCCGGCAGCGCCCGGAGTGGTTCGGCACGCGGGTGGTCGGCGCGTTCCTCGTCGCGACCTCCGCCGGGGACCTGGTGCGCGAGGGCCCGCTCGGGCTCGCCCACGACGCCGCGCGCCGGCTCGGGCTGCTCCCGGCCCTGCTGGCCGGGGCCCGCGTGGCCGCCCCGTTCGCGGACACGCTGCCCTGGCGTGACTCCTGGATCGGGCGCTGGACGCTGCGCCGGCTGCTGTTCACCGACGACGCCACCGACGACGAGGTCCGCGACGCGCAGTCGCGCGCCGAGCAGCTGCCGCTGCCGGTGGGCCAGGCGTTCGGCGCCGGCCTGCTCTCCCACGACGAGTCCGGCGCCGTCCCGGTGCTCGCCCGGATCCCCGTCGTCGTGGTCACGGCGGTCGAGGACCGGCTCACCCCGGCGTCGCACGGACGACGGATCACCGAGGCGATCGGGCCCTCGGCGCGCCTGGTGGAGGTCGAGCACGCCGCCCACGCGGTGAGCGTCACCCACCACGACGTCGTCGACGCCGCACTGCTCGACCTGGTGCACGGGGTCGGCCCGGGCGGGTCGGTCGCGCGCGGCGCCTGATCAGGGTGCTTGCGCCCCGGGGAGCCGGGCTGACAACCTCGGCGAGCACGAGTCCTCCGGTTCACCCCGCAGCCGCGACGACACCGCTCGTGAGGTCCGCGTCCCGGCTCGCCGGGGAGCGGTGGCGGGGGACGACCCATGACCGACGTGGCGCCGGGTGAGGACACCGACGGCGAGGACTTCGCCGCGCTCGTCCCGGTCTTCGTCGAGCACGCCGCCTGCGCGCTTGACGACCCGCGCCGGGCCGAACTGCGTGACCGGCTCGTCGTCGCCTACCTCCCGGTCGCGCGGAACATCGCCCGGCGCTTCTCGCGGCGCGGGGAGCCGACCGACGACCTCGAGCAGGTCGCGACCGTCGGGCTGATGCACGCCGTCGACCGCTTCGACCCCGGCCGGGAGCGGGACTTCCTCTCCTACGCGGTCCCGACGATCATGGGGGAGGTCCGGCGCTACTTCCGGGACTCGGCGTGGTCGGTGCGGACCCCGCGCAGCATCAAGGACCGCTACCTCGCCGTGGGCGGCGCGACCGCGGCGCTCTCGCAGCGCCTCGGCCGCGCCCCGACGGTGCCCGAGATCGCCGAGCACCTCGGACTCGGGCGCGACGAGGTGGCGGAGGCGGTGGCCGCGCACGGCTCGTACCACCCGGCCTCGCTGGACGAGACCCTCGGCGAGGGGGACGACTCGTCGCTGGCCAACATCCTGGGCACCGTCGACCCGGAGTTCGACCGCGTCGAGGTGCGCTCGCTGGTCGGATCGCTGGTCGCGAGCCTGCCCCCGCGGGAGCGGCTGATGCTGGCGCTGCGGTTCGTGCACGAACAGACGCAGGCCGAGATCGCGGAGGTGCTGTGCATCTCCCAGATGCACGTCTCGCGCCTGCTGACGCGCACGCTCGCGGCCCTGCGCGCCCAGGTGGAGGCGGAGGATCGGGCGGACGGAGGAGACGGTCCGCCCCTGGCGGTCTGACTGTGGGTGGCGGAAAACGCCGTCACGATGCACTCACACGGTGACTCCGAATCGGTGCGGTGACATCTCAGCGTGACGGTCTGATTACGGCCTGTCGGATTGTTCCCGAGTTGTCCACCGACCTGCGCCGTTGATCGTTTTTACGCCCGCAAGTCCGGGTCGCGGACGGGGCGAGTGGTGCGCATCATCCCGCTGATCGAACGCGCCCGGGCCCGTGGGACGTGCTCGTCAGACCTGTCGACTTCGCGATCCGGGAGTGCCATGTCCACGACCGCTGAACCGCCCGTCCTCACCACGGGCACCGGGCTGCGCCGGACCGTCGGGTTCAGTGCACTGATGTTCATCTCGCTCGGCTCGATCATCGGGTCGGGCTGGCTGTTGGGTGCGCTGACGGCGGCCAAGTCCGCCGGCGGCGCGTCGATCCTGTCCTGGGTGCTCGCCGGGGTCATCGTCGTCCTGCTGGCCCTGGTGCACGCCGAGCTGGGGTCGACCTACCCGGTCGCCGGTGGCACGGCGCGCTACCCGCGGCTGGCGTTCGGCGCGATCGCCGGGTTCAGCGCGGGCTGGGTCGGCTGGATCCAGGCGGTCGCGATCGCGCCGATCGAGGTCGAGGCCGCGCTGTCCTACCTCGACCACATCTTCCACGGCTTCATCGACGAGAACGGCAACCTCACCGGCTTCGGGTTCCTGATCGCGGCACTGCTCATGGTGCTGTTCACCGGGATCAACCTCCTCGGGGTCGCGTGGCTGGCCGAGACCAACCGGATCACCGTGCTGTGGAAGATCGCGATCCCCGTCCTGACGGTGATCGTGCTGATCTTCGTGTCGTTCCACGGGTCGAACTTCACCGCGGGCGGCGGGTTCGCCCCCTACGGCGCGCACGGGATCTTCGCGGCGCTGCCGCTCGGCGTTGTCTTCGCGCTCCAGGGGTTCGAGCAGGCGGCCCAGATGGGTGGCGAGGCCCGCAACCCGCAGCGGGACATGCCGCGTGCGCTCATCGGCGCGGTCGCGCTCGGTGTGATCATCTACCTGGCCCTCGAGGTCGCCTTCATCGGCGCGCTCGACCCGGCCAACCTCGTCGGAGGCTGGGCCGACCCGATCGGCAAGGGCGACTTCGGTCCCTACGTGACGATCGCGGGAACCCTGGGCCTGACCTGGCTGTCGATCCTGCTCTACGTCGACGCCTTCGTCTCGCCCGCGGGCACCGGCCTGGTCTACGTCGCGACCTCGGCCCGCCTGTCCTACGCACTGAGCCAGTCCGGCTTCGCACCCAAGGGCCTGTCGAAGATCTCGAAGCGCGGCATCCCGTGGGTGTCGACGGCCGTGGCCTTCGTCGTCGGGATCATCGCCTTCCTGCCCTTCCCGAGCTGGCAGTCGCTGGTCTCGCTGGTCACCTCGGCAACAGTGATCATGTACGGGTTCGCGCCCCTCACGCTCGCGGCGCTGCGCAAGGCCGACCCGGACCGGACCCGGCCCTACCGGATGCCCGCGGCCGGTGTCATCGCCCCGCTGTCGTTCATCGCGGCGAACGAGATCATCTACTGGTCGGGGTGGACGACCCTCTGGAAGCTGTACGTGGCCATCGTCATCGGCTTCGTGCTCTTCGCCGTCTTCCGGGCCGTGCAGGTCTCCCGGAACGGCGTCCCGGCGGCCGCCAAGGACCTCCAGCTGCGCTCGCTCGGCTGGATCCTGCCGTGGCTGCTCGGGATCGGGGTCATCTCGGCCTTCGGCCAGTACGACGCGGCGGTCTCCGTGATCCCGGAGTGGTGGGACCTCATCCTCATCGCGGCATGGTCGCTGGTCATCTACTTCCTCGCGGTGCGGATGGTCATGCCGCGGGATCTGGTCGCGGCCCAGGTCGAGCAGGAGGCGGCCGACGCCGCTGCTGAGCCGGAGGAACTGCACGCGTAGTCCGTTCGACGCTCACGACGGGCGGGTCGGTGGTCTCTCGGAGGCCATGGCCCGCCCGTCGTCGTTCGTGGTGATCACGTTTGATGATGATCAGGAGCACCTGAGGCACGCCGGGATCGCTCCTGGCCTGCCTGGTGCGCCTCTCGCCGTCGTGCCTCCTCGCCCGGCAGGATGCCGCGCGTGGCGCAGGACGAGGACGCAGCGGAGGCCCCCGACGTCGAGGACGCCGCCGACGAGCTCTACGGCCTGCACCCCGACCACTTCGTCCCGCGCCGCACCGAGCTGGTGAAGCAGGCCCGGGCGGCGAAGGACAAGGAGGCGGCCACCGCGATCGGCGCCCTGCGCAAGCCGTCGCTCGGCGCGTGGCTGGCCAACGTGCTGGCGCGGGAGTCCCCCGACGAGGTGGCGGCGCTCGAGGAGCTCGGTGCCTCGATGCGCACGGCCCAGGAGGAGCTGTCGGGGGATGCGCTGCGGACGCTGACGCGGCAGCGGCGCGAGCTCGTCGGGGCGCTGGTCGCGCGGGCGCGGCGGCTGGCCCGGGCGGACGGGGTCGGGGTCGGCGACTCCGTCGCGCGCGACCTCGAGAACACCATCGCCGCGGCGCTCGCCGACGAGGGCGCCGCGCGCGCGTTCGCGGCCGGGCGGCTCACGTCGGCGCTGGAGCCCGGCGTCGGGTTCACCGGCGGGGTCGAGCCGTCGCGGTCGTCGGGCCGGCGACCGCCGCCGCGGGGGTCGGCGAGCCATCGCCCGCCGCCTCGTCGGGAGCCCGAGCCGGAGCCGGAGCCGGAGTCGGAGTCGGCGGAGGTGCCCGACGACGAGGCGGCGTCCCGGGCGGCCGAGGAGGAACGGCGGCGGGCGCGCGAGGCGGCCGACCGCGCCGTCGAACGGGCCCGCGAGGCGCGCGACGACGCCGACCGCGCGGCCGAGCGGGCCCGGACCCGCGTCGGGCAGGCCGAGTCCGACCACACCGAGGCCGAGGACGCGGTCACCGCCCTGCGCGAGCGGCTCGAGCGGGCCGAGTCGGACGAGGAGCAGGCCCGGGAGCAGCGCGACGCCGCGCGCCAGGCCCGCGACGAGGCCAGCACCGCCGCGGACGAGGCGCGCCGCGCGCTCGACCAGGCCGAGGCGGAGCGTGCCGACCTCGAGTAAGCCTCGGGTCGAGGATGCGGAGTTGCTGACGTCCAATGTCAGCGGTGCCGCATCGCTGACACGGGGGCTCAGCCCCGCGCGTACGCCTTCAGCGGCGGCTCGGCGAGCTGGTGCGGGTAGGTCGCGACCTGGAAGCCGACGCCCGCGGTGTAGGCGGCGAGGTGGGCCGGGAAGGTCGCCGGGTCGACGCCGGGCTCGAGCGCCTGCAGGCACACCGACCGGTTGATCCGTGCGGCCGACCCCGGGCCGTCGTGGTCGAGCGCGTCGATCACCAGCGCGTACGCGAGCGCGTCGAACGACCCCATCGAGAGGTGGTCGGCGAGGTGGCCGGGGCACACGTCGAAGGTCGAGATGTTGGCGCGGCGCCCGGCCCCGGTGGTGAGCGCCGAGCTCGGGGCGGGGCCGAGGTTCGGGACGACGACCTCGTCGGTCGGGGTGAACATCGTCGTGTAGTCGATGCCGGCGAAGGTCTCGGGTCCGGAGTTGAGCGCCGTCGTGAAGTGGGAGTACGTCTGCTGCTGCCAGAAGGCGGGCGCGCAGCCCGCGGCGGCGCACACCGGGTAGGCGTCGAGGGTGCCGTGGTTGGACGGGTCGATGCCGATGAGCTTCCCGACCTTCGCGCGGGTGTCCGGCCAGTACTTCAGCGCCCAGCGGCCGATCATCCCGCCCTGGGAGAAGCCGACGATCGACACCTTCTGGCCGCTGCGCGCCCGCACCGAGCGGATCGCGTTGACGACGTACTCCGCCGAGATCTGGATGTCGCTCATCGCGTGGTTGGGCAGCTCGACCGAGCAGTACGGCCGGCCCGCGGCGGCGAACGCGCGGAAGTAGTTCCAGGAGAAGTTCTCCTGCGGGGTGAGCGTGGTGCCCGGGATGAACAGCGCGACCGGGCGCTTCGCGTTCGTCGCGCCCGGGCTGCAGGTGATCGCCGCGTCGAGCTGACCCTGCGGCACGTCGAGGGCTGGCCCGGAATCCGAGCCGCCCCACGTCGGCACCGACGCCGACGCGACGGTGCTCCCCAGCAGCAGCACACCCGCCGTCACCACCGCGACCACCGCGGCCCGCAGCCCCCGCCCGACCGTCCCGACCCCGCGCCCCGTGATCCGCTGCACTGATCTACGAACGAGGAGGACCACGTTCGGGATGCGACCTGCCGGACTCAGGGGCGTGTGCCGCCCCGGCGGGTCACCGCGTCGGACCGGGCGGCGGTCGGCGCGCCCAGAGCGCGGGAGATGCCCCGGGCGGCGGCGCGCACCGCAGGGACGAGCGTGCGGGGCTCGATGCCGCCACCCCCGCTGCCGCCGTCGCTCGGGGAGGGCACGACCACCGACAGCGCGGCGATCACCGAGTCGTCCTCGCCACGCACGGGCGCGGCGACCGACAGCGCGGCGAGGTCGATCATGCCGTCGCACACCGCCACGCCGTCGCGCCGGACCGCCGCGAGGATCCGGCGCAGCGCCACCGGGTCGGTCACCGTCCTCGGAGTGAACGACGGCAGCCGCTCGGCCAGCACCGACTCCTGCACCGCCGCGGGCGCGTGCGCGAGCAGCACCTGCCCGACGGCGGTCGGGTGCAGCGGCCACCGCCCGCCGACCCGGGAGAACAGCCGCACCGCGTCCGGGTGGGCCAGCCGCTCGACGTAGACCACCTCGTGCCCGTCGCGCACCGCGAGCTGCACGTTCTGGCGCACCGCCTCGTAGAGGTCCTCGAGGATCGGCATCGCCCGCTCGCGCAGGCCGACGCTGCGCGGGGCCAGCGACCCGACCTCCCAGAGCCGGAGCCCGACCCGGTACGCGCCGTCGGCCCCGCGTTCCAGCGCCCCCCAGGCGGCCAGCTCGCCGACGAGGCGGTGCGCGGTGGAGACCGGAAGGTCGGCGGCGCGGGCGATCTCGGTGAGGGACAGGGCGCGGTGGTCGCCGTCGAACGCCTCGAGGATCGAGAACACCCGGCCGGTCACGCTCGGCGCCCGGCGACCCCCCGACGAGCTCAGGCCACTGCCCTCGGGGAGCCCGCGCCGGGCGCGTCCCCGCGGACCCGATCGGGGCTCGCGGCCCGGCTCGGCATCGGTCGTCGACGGCACGCCGGGCTCCTTCGCTTCCGGTGAACGGAAGTCAGCCTCTCGCACCCGCGGGACGCCCGCCACCCTGGGCGGCGTGAGTCCCTCATCCGCCGGCGACCCCGCCCGCGAGCCCACCGAGCAGGACCGCGTGACCGCCGCGATCCGCGAGGCCGCGACCGCCCCGCCGCAGCGCGGCGGGCACCCCGACCGCGCGTACGCGCCCTACCGCTCGACCGCCCTGCGCGCGCCGTCCCAGCCGCTCGTCGTCGCGTCGCCGAGCCTGGTGGAGCGGACCGCGCCAGTGTTCGGCGCCGCCGACGTCGCGCCGATCGACGCCGACCTCACCCAGCACTCCACCGGCGAACCGCTCGGGGAACGCATCGTCGTGACCGGCCGGGTGCTGGACGCGGCCGGCCGGCCGGTGCGCCACCAGCTCGTCGAGGTCTGGCAGGCGAACGCCGCGGGGCGCTACCGCCACGACGGCGACCTGCACCCGGCGCCGTTGGATCCGCACTTCGTCGGGGGCGGGCGCTGCCTGACCGACGACGACGGCCGCTACCGCTTCGTGACGATCAAGCCGGGCGCCTATCCGTGGCGCAACCACCACAACGCCTGGCGGCCCGCGCACATCCACTTCTCGCTGTTCGGGACGGCGTTCACCCAGCGCCTCGTCACGCAGATGTACTTCCCGGGCGACCAGCTCTTCGCCCTGGACCCGATCTTCTCCTCGGTCACCGACGAGAAGGCCCAGCAGCGGCTGATCGCCCGCTACGACCACGACACCACCGTCGCCGAGTGGGCCCTGGGCTACCAGTGGGACATCGTGCTCGACGGTCCCGGCGCCACGCCCCCCGACCCGGACGAGGTGTGAGGATGACCGGCCCCCCGGAACCGACGCCCTCGCAGACGGTCGGCCCGTTCTTCGCCTTCGGGCTCCCCTTCGACGGCGGCGGCGACGTCGTCCCGCCCGGCACCGCGGGTGCCATCTCGCTGCACGGCACGGTGCGCGACGGCAACGGTGCGCCCGTCCCGGACGCGCTGCTGGAGTTCTGGCAGGCGGGTCCCGACGGGCGCCTGCCCACCCGCGGCGGGTCGATGGCCCGCGACGGCCGCACCTTCACCGGCTTCGCGCGCGTGCCGACCGACCGCGCCGGCGACTACACCGTCCGGACGCTGCGCCCGGCCCCCGTCGCGGGGTCGACCGAGGCCCCGCACCTGGCGGTCACGGTGTTCGCCCGCGGGCTGCTGTTCCACCTGTTCACCCGGGTCTACTTCCCGAACCACACCGAGGCCAACGCCGCGGATCCGCTGCTGTCCTCGCTCCCGCCCGAGCGGGCGGCGACGTTGATCGCGGTCCCCGACGGCTGGTTCGGCGGGCCGGGCTACCGCTTCGACATCCGGATGCAGGGCGCGGGCGAGACGGTCTTCCTCGATCTGACCGGAGACGGAGCGCAGCGGAGCTCGACCATCGATGGGGCCGGGCCGGCGTGACCGTCCCCGACCGCACCGCCGTCGCGATCGTCGGCGGCGGCCCCGCGGGCCTGCTGCTGTCGCACCTGCTCGTGCGCCAGGGAATCGACTCCGTCGTGCTCGAGTCCCGCTCCCGGGAGCGGGTCGAGTCGCGCCAGCGGGCCGGGATCCTCGAGCACGGCACGGTCGACGTGCTGCACGAGATCGGCGCCGACGCCCGGATGAACGCGCAGGGGATGCCCCACGACGGGTTCGCGTTCCACGCGCACGGCGAGGAGATCCGCGTCGACATGGCCGCCCTGACCGGCCGCGGCGTGATGATCTGGGCGCAGACCGAGGTCGTCCGCGACCTGATCGCGCTCCGGCTGGAGCAGGGCGACCCGTTGCTGTTCGACGCCGAGGTGCTGGCGGTGGAGAAGGTCGACGGGCCGCTGGGGCACGACGGCGAGGCCGTGGTCCGGTACGCGTACGAGGGCGTCGAGCACGAGCTGCGCGCCGACGTCGTCGTCGGGTGCGACGGCTTCCACGGCGTCGCCCGCAGGGCCATCCCCGCCGAGGCGGTGCGGACCTTCGAGCGCGTCTACCCCTTCTCCTGGCTCGGGATCCTCGCCGACGCCCCGCCGTCGTCGGAGGAGCTCGTCTACGCCCGCCACGACCGCGGGTTCGCGCTGCTCTCGATGCGCTCGCCGTCGATCACCCGCGCCTACCTGCAGGTGCCGAACGACACCGACCCGTCGTCGTGGTCGCACGAGGCGATCTGGGACGAGCTGACGGCCCGGACCGGGTTGGCGGACGGGTCGTTCACGCTGGGGCGCGGGCCGATCACCGACGTCTCGGTGACCCCGATGCGGTCGTTCGTCGCGGAGCCGATGCGCTCCGGTCGGCTCTTCCTCGCCGGCGACGCCGCCCACATCGTCCCGCCGACCGGCGCGAAGGGCCTCAACCTCGCCGTCGCCGACGTCCGGGTGCTGGCCGGGGCGCTCGCGTCGTGGCGCTCGACCGGCTCGCAGGAGCTGCTCGACGCCTACTCGGACACCGCGCTGCGGCGGGTGTGGCGGGCCGAGCACTTCAGCTGGACCATGACGACGATGCTGCACCGGCCCCCCGACGCCGACCCGTTCGACGACCGGCTCGCCCGCTCCCACCTGCAGCTCGTCGCGTCGTCGGAGGCCTACCGGACCGCGATCGCGGAGAACTACCGGGGCCTTGACCTAGATGGCCTACGGCCTCGTGAGCACTAATTGATGCCCTGGCATCACTTACTGCTCACGGGCCGGAGGCACCTCCGAGAACCGGTCCACCAGCGCGGACGTCGCGACCATCGTCGTGAACCGGGCGACCCCCGGGATCTGGGCGAGCGTGCGGCGCAACAGCACGTCGAGGGCGTGCACGTCGGCGACGTCGACCCGCAGCAGGTAGTCGACGTCCCCGGTCACGTGGTGGCAGCTGATCAGCCCGTCGAGGTCGACGATCCAGCGCTCGAAGCGCCCGACCGTCTCGGCGGTGTGGTCGACGAGCACGACCGACAGGTGCACCACCAGCGACCGGCCGATCGCCTCGGGATCGAGGACCGCCCGGTACCCGCGGATCACGCCGTCGGCCTCCAGCCGCCGCAGCCGTCGCTGCGCGGACGACGCCGAGATGGACACCGCCTCGGCGAGATCGGCCAGGCTGGAGCGGCCGTGGTCGACGAGGTGAGCGAGGATCAGGCGGTCGATCCGGTCGAGCTGGGTGGATCGTCCAGTCAGAGGTGCAGCCACGGGAGAATCCTGCACCTCGGAGTCACTGGGCGCCCGAGATCGCCCGGCATCACCCACCCCTTCCGGCGCACTGTGGAGCCATGACGAGGAAGGTGGCTCTGCTGGCGATGGTGATCGCCGGGGCGGCGTGGGGGGCGGTGTTCGTGGCGCCCGGGCTGGCGCCGCTCGCGCCCGCGCTGCTGCTGGCGACGGGGCGGTTCGTGGCGTTCGGGGCGGTGTCGTTGCCCCAGGTCAAACAGGTCCTACGGGCGGATGTCCCGTGGGGCCGCGTGATCGCGCACGCGCTGACCGGGTCGGTCCTCTACTACGCGCTCGTCGCCGTGTCGGTGCGCCTGGCCGGGCCGACCGTCGCGGTCGCGACCATCGGTCTCGTCCCCGTCGTCATGGCGCTGATCTCGGCGAGGGGGACCGGGCGGATCGTCGGTCTCGTCCCGGCCCTGGCGCTCGTCGGCGTCGGGCAGGTGCTGCTGCACGTCGGGCCGGGGCAGGACTGGTCGCTCTCCGCGCTGGTCGGGCTCGGACTCGCCGTGCTCGCGCTGGTGTCGTGGTCCTGGTACGGCCTGGACTCGCACAAGCTGCTGCACGACCGGCCCGATCTCGCCCCGGTGCTCGCCGGCGCGCAGGGTCTCGCGGCGGGCGCGCTGGCGCTCCCGGCCGCCGTCGCACTCGTCCTGATCGGAGGCGTGCCGGCGCAGCCGCTGCGCACGCTGGCCGTGGTGCTCTTCCTCGGGCTGGTGTCGTCCTGGCTCGCGGTCCGGCTCTGGCACGCCGCGGCCGGGTACCTCTCGCCGGTGCTGGTCAGCCAGCTGATGGCGCTGGAGACGGCGTGGGGCTTCGTGTTCTCGGCGATCGCCGAGGGCGGGCTTCCTGGACCACTCGCGCTCACCGGCGAGGTCGCGATCCTCGGCGGGGTGACCCTGGCGGTGCTGGCCGACGCGCGCCGGGCTCGGGTCGCGGCACGCTCGGCGACGTCCGACGCCGGGTCCACCGGGCGGGCCCTGTCTGATCGTCAGGTTTCCTGTTAGTTTCACAGGTATGGCAGTGCCGCCCGCGTTCGAGACCGTCGCGATCGAGGTCGGGGAGGGCCCGGAGACCGGCATCGGGTGGCTGTTCTTCGACCGCCCGGACAAGCGCAACGCGATGAACCCGACGCTCAACCGCGAGATGATCGCCGCGCTCGACTGGCTGGAGGGCGACGACGAGGTGCGGGTCGTCGTGCTGACCGGGCGCGGCGAGGCGTGGTCGGCCGGGATGGACCTGCAGGAGTACTTCCGCGAGGTCGACGACGCCCCGCCGCACGTGGAGATCCGCGCCCGCCGGGACTCGGCCGAGTGGCAGTGGCGCCGGCTCATCCACTTCGCCAAGCCGACGATCGCGATGGTCAACGGCTGGTGCTTCGGCGGCGCGTTCACCCCGCTGGTGTGCTGCGACCTCGCGATCACCGCCGAGGACGCCTCCTTCGGACTGTCCGAGGTCAACTGGGGCATCCCGCCGGGCGGGCTGGTCAGCCGGGCGCTCGCCGAGACGATCCCCGCCCGCGACGCGCAGTGGTACGTCATGACCGGCGAGCGCTTCGACGGCCGGCAGGCCTCCGCGATGCGCCTGGTCAACGAGGCCGTGCCGGGTGACCGGCTCCGCGCGCGCACCGTCGAGGTGGCGGGCAGGCTGGCCGGGATGAACACCCACGTGCTGCGGGCCGCGAAGGTCGGCGTGAAGAAGGTCCGCCAGATGTCGTGGGACGTCGCCGAGGACTACCTCTACGCCAAGCTCGACGCCGCCACCGGCCACGACCCGGAACAGGGCAAGCAGCGCGGCCTCACCCAGTTCCTCGACGACAAGACCTACCGGCCCGGTCTCGGCGCGTACGAGCGCGGCTGACCGGCCCATGAGCCCGCCCCCCGGACTGGGCAGCTGGACGGTCCGCCGCGCCCGGACCACCCCGGAGCGGACGGCGCTGGCGCACGGGGGTCGGCGGCTGACGTACGCGGCGCTCGACGACCGGGTGCGGGCGCTGGCCGCCGGGCTGGCGGGGCTCGGCGTCGCGCGCGGCGACCGTGTCGCCTACCTCGGGCCGAACCACCCGGCCTTCGTCGAGACCCTGTTCGCGACGACGGCGCTGGGTGCGGTCTTCGTGCCGCTCAACGCCCGGCTCGCTCCGGAGGAGCACGCGTTCGCGCTGGCGGACACCGGGGCGCGGGTGCTCGTCCACGCCCCCGGTGCCGATGTCAGCGATGCGGCGTTGCAGACACTCGACGTCTTGGCGGTGCGCAGTGAGCACGCCGATAGGGCATCGCTGACGACGCTCGAGGTCGGCGCCGGCTACGACGAGCTGATCACCACCGCCGCGACCCGCTCGGACCCCGTCCACGTCGACCCCGACGACACCGCCGTCCTGCTCTACACCTCCGGCACCACCGGCCGACCCAAGGCGGCCCGGCTGTCCCATGCCAACCTCACCTGGAACGCGCTCAACGTCCTCGTCGACGTCGACCTCGCGCGCGACGAGGTCTGCCTGCTCTCGGCCCCGCTCTTCCACGCCGCGGCGCTCGGCATGACCTGCCTGCCCGTGCTGCTCAAGGGCGGCACCCTGGTGCTGGAGGAGGCGTTCGACGTCGACCGGACGCTCGACCTGGTCCCCGCCCAGGGCGTGACGATCATGTTCGGGGTCCCGACGATGTTCGCCGCGCTCGCGCGGTCGCCGCGCTTCGCCGACACCGACCTGTCGGGCGTGCGGTACCTGCTCTGCGGCGGCGCGCCGGTCCCGCCCTCGCTGCTCGAGGTCTACGCCGCGCGCGGCCTCACCTTCCTGCAGGGCTACGGGATGACCGAGGCCGCGCCCGGCGTGCTGCTGCTCGACCGCGAGCACGCCCGCGAGAAGACCGGAACCGCGGGGCGTCCGCACTTCTTCTCCGACGTCCGGCTCGGTGACTCCGGCGAGATCCTGGTCCGCGGCCCGAACGTCGTCGACGGGTACTGGCGCCGACCCGACGAGAGCGCGGAGGCGTTCGACGACGAGGGCTGGTTCCGCTCGGGCGACGTCGCGACCGTCGACGACGACGGGTTCCACCGCATCGTCGACCGGGTGAAGGACCTCTACATCTCCGGCGGGGAGAACGTCTCGCCGGCCGAGGTCGAGGGAGTGCTGGTCGGGCACCCGGACGTCGTCGACGCCGCTGTCATCGGCGTGCCCGACGAGCGCTGGGGCGAGATCGGGCGCGCCTGGGTCGTGCTTGCGCCCGGTGCGACGTCCACCCCGTCGGACGTGCTCACCTTCCTGGAGGGCCGGCTCGCGCGGTTCAAGCACCCGCGCGCCGTCGAGGTCGTCGACGCACTGCCGCGCAATCCGACGGGGAAGCTCGACAAGGGTGCCCTCCGGGCCCGTGAGCACTGAGTGATGTCAAAGCATCAATTACTGCTCTCGAGCGCGCAGCGCACCTATTCCAGGGACGACCGCGCCCGGTTGAGGTAGTCGCGGAACCGTTCGCGCTCGCCGTCGTCGAACCCGTCGAGCATCTTGTCCTCGAGCCCGGCGACCGGCACCGCGAAGCGGTCCAGCAGCGCGGTCCCGGTGGCCGTGAGGCTGATCAGCAGCTGGCGACGGTTCTCGGGGTTGCGGTGGCGCTCGATGAACCCGTTGCGCTCCAGCGCGGTGACCAGGTCGGCCATCGCCTGCGGGGTGACGAACGAGTTCCGGGCCAGCTCGGCGGAGGTGAGGCCGCTGCGGCGGGACAGCACCGTCAGCGCGGTGTACTGCAGCGCGGTGACCCCGGACTCGCGCAGCAGGTCGTCGAGATGCGCGCGGACGATCAGCTCGACCTGCTTGACCGCGTAGAGCAGCGACGGCCGCGGTCGTGGCCGCGCCGCCGCCGGGGAGCCCTGACTCACCGTTGGATCGTCGCATGTCTGCTCACGGGGACTCCGGGCGCGCGCCGCGGCACCGGACGGGGCGAGAATGGGCGCGCCCGCTCCCCGGCGTCGTGCTGCCCCGGCCGACGCCGTGCCCCGCGTCCCCGGAGGTGCGACGGTGCCCTTGTTGCGCGCGCTGCTCGAGGGCGGCCTCGACGATCCGGACGCGGTCCGGATCGGCGACACCGCGTTCTCCGGCCCGGAGCTGCTCGGCGCCGCGTCGGTCGTCGCCGACGAGATCGCCGAGCGGCCCGACCCGTCCTCCCCGGTGGCCGTCGGGGCGACCGCGTCGGCCGAGACCGTGGTCGCCGTCGTCGGCGCCCTGCTCGCCGGCGCTCCCGTGGTACCGGTGCCGCCGGACAGCGGGATGGCCGAGCGCGCGCACCTGCTCGGCGACTCGGGCGCCACCACGTGGTTCGGGGACCGGCCGCGGGACGTGACGCTGCCCGGCAAGCGGGTCGACCTGTCACGGCGGGCCGGCCACGAGGTCCGCGAGGCCACGGGCGACGGCCCCGCGCTGATCCTCTACACCTCGGGCACCACCGGCTCCCCGAAGGGCGTGCTGCTCTCCGCCGACGCGATGGCCGCGGGCCTCGACGGGCTCGCCGACGCGTGGGGGTGGACCGCCGCCGACACCCTCGTCCACGGCCTGCCGCTGTTCCACGTCCACGGTCTGGTGCTCGGGGTCTTCGGCGCGCTGCGCACCGGCTCCCGGCTGGTGCACACCGTGAAGCCGACCCCGGAGAACTACGCCCGGGCCGTGCGCGAGCACGGCGGCTCGCTGCTGTTCGGGGTGCCCACGGTGTGGTCGCGCATCGGCGACGACCCGGCCTCGGCGGCCGCGCTGACCGACGCCCGGCTGCTGGTCAGCGGGTCGGCCCCGCTCCCGGTGCCGGTGTTCGAGCGGGTCCGCGAGCTCACCGGGCAGGCGCCCGTGGAGCGCTACGGGATGAGCGAAACCATGATCACGCTGGCCGTGCGCGCCGACGGCGAGCGGCGGCCGGGCTGGGTCGGGGTGCCGGTGGCCGGCGTCGAGTGCCGGCTGCGGGCCGTCACCGACGGTCCCGACGGCGAGTCGGTCACCACCGACGAGGAGGTCCCCACCGACGGGGAGTCGATCGGCGAGCTGCAGGTCCGCGGCCCGTCGCTGTTCGACGGCTACCTCAACCGGCCCGAGGCGACCGCCGAGACCCAGACCGCGGACGGCTGGTTCCGCACCGGCGACGCGGCCGTCGTCGACGCCGACGGCTACCACCGCATCGTCGGGCGCCGCTCGGTCGACCTCATCAAGTCCGGCGGCTACCGCATCGGCGCCGGCGAGGTCGAGACCGCGCTCCTGGCGTACGAGGGCATCTCCGAGGCCGCGGTGGTCGGGGAGCCCGACGACGACCTCGGGCAGCGGATCGTCGCCCACGTCGTCTGCTCCGGCGCCTCGGTGGACGCCCAGGACGTCATGGACTTCGTCGGGGAGCGGCTCTCGAAGCACAAGCGGCCGCGGGAGGTCGTCGTGGTCGACGAACTGCCCCGCAACGCGATGGGCAAGGTCCAGAAGGCGCGGCTACGACGCGGCTGACTTCGTGGCGCGGAGGTTCTCGAGGCGCTCGGGGCGCGGCCAGCGCACCTTCCAGGCCCAGCCGAGCTTCTCGAACAGCGCGATCGTCTCCGCCGAGAGGTCGATCTCGAAGCGGCCCACCCCGTGGCGGGCGCTCGTCGGGTCGGCGTGGTGCAGGTTGTGCCACGACTCGCCCATCGAGAGGATCGCGAGCGGCCAGACGTTGGTCGAGCGGTCGCGCACGCGCCAGGGCCGCTCGCCGACCATGTGGCAGATCGAGTTGGTCGACCACGCCACGTGGTGCGAGAGCGCGATCCGGACGAGGCCGGCCCAGAAGAAGGCGGTGACGGCGCCCCAGAACGTGCCCGTCACGGCGCCGCCGATGATCGCGGGCAGCACGAACGACGCGAAGGTGATCCACCCGAACCAGCGGCTGACCCGCATCACGTCCGGGTCGGCGAGCAGGTCCGGGCAGTAGCGCTGCTGGTCGGAGAGGGTGCGCTCGAGAATCCAGCCGAGGTGGGCGTGCCAGAAGCCGCGCACCAGGGCCGCGGGGGAGGTGCCGTAGCGCCACGGCGAGTGCGGGTCCCCGTCCTTGTCGGCGAAGGCGTGGTGGCGCCGGTGGTCGGCCACCCAGTGCGTGACCGGCCCCTGGACGGCGAGACTCCCCGCCACCGCGAGCGAGATCCGCAGCGCCCGCCCGGACCGGAACGCGCCGTGGGTGAAGTAGCGGTGGAACCCGACGGTGATCCCGAGCATCGAGACCACGTAGAAGCCGACCGCCAGGCCGGCGTCGAGCCAGGACAGGCCCCACCCCCAGGCCAGCGGTATGGCGGCGATCAGGGCCGCGAAGGGCACGAGCACGGCCAGGTAGGTCATGACGTGCGGAGCCAGGGGGCGGGGGTGCGTGTCGGCACGGGTCACGATGGGGAGTCTCTCCGGAGGTCGGTGCCGCGTACGACGGGCGTTCGGAACGTCACGTTGAGTCTGCCGTGCCCCGACGATCCGTGACGTCGGTGTCCGGCGGACCTCGCGCGGCCATCCGGCGCACCACGGGTACGTGAGCACCCGGGGACCCCGATCCGCGGTGTACCGTGATCGTCGTGCAGCGCTGGTACCGGTTTACGTGCCCGGCCCGGGAGGGGTCGGCGGGTAGACCGCTGCGCTGACATCCATCCCGCGAGCCGGACCCGGAACCGGCTCGGCGGGAACGCGGCGGGCAGGTCCCGGGTCCTCAGGCCGATCCGGCCCAGACCCCGGAGGACCACCCTCATGACCGCCCCGACCCTCCATCGATCCGTCGACGACGGCAGTCCCGACTCCGTTGGCGACGACCCGCTCGACGGCGCGCGCACCGCCGTCGTCACCCCGCTGCCCTCACCCGCGCTGCTGCGTCACGAGCTGCCCGTCCGCCCGGAGCCGGCCGCCGCCGTGCGCCGCGGCCGCGCCGCCGCCGTCGACGTGCTGCAGGGCCGCGACGACCGCCTGCTCGTCGTCGTCGGGCCCTGCTCGATCCACGACGACGACGCCGCGCGCGAGTACGGCGCCCGTCTCGCCGAGCAGGCCGCCGCGCACGCCGACGACCTGCACGTCGTGATGCGCACCTACTTCGAGAAGCCGCGCTCCACGGTGGGCTGGAAGGGCCTGATCAACGACCCGGGCCTCGACGGGAGCTTCGACGTGGCCCGCGGCCTGCGGACCGCCCGGGCGCTGATGCTCGATCTCGCCGGGCTGGGCCTGCCCCTGGGCTGCGAGTTCCTCGACCCGATCACGCCGCAGTACCTCGCGGACCTGGTCGCGTGGGGCTCGATCGGCGCGCGGACGGCGGCCAGTCAGGTCCACCGCCAGCTCGCGAGCGGCCTGTCGATGCCGGTGGGCGTGAAGAACGGCACCGACGGCGACGTCGGGGTCGCCATCGACGCGATCGGCGCCGCCGCCGCTCCGCACGCCTTCATGGGCGTGACGACGGAGGGGCTCGCCGGTCTGATCACGACCACCGGCAACGAGGACGCCCACCTCATCCTGCGGGGCGGCTCGTCCGGGCCGAACTTCGACGCGTCCTCGGTGGCGGACGCGGTCGGGCGGCTCGACGCGGCGGGGCGCGCGGGCCGGGTGGTGGTGGACGCGAGCCACGGCAACTCCGGCAAGGACCACCGCCGCCAGCCGGCCGTCGTCGCCGACCTCGCCGGCCAGGTCGCCGCGGGCGGGCCGGTGGCGGGCGTGATGATCGAGAGCTTCCTGGTCGAGGGTCGCCAGGAGATCGGGCCCGAGATGGAGCGCGGGTGCAGCGTCACCGACGCGTGCGTCGGCTGGGACACCACGGTGGGCCTGCTCGAGGAGCTGGCAGGAGCGGTCCGGTCGCGTCGACGTCGGTGAGCGTCGGCGTCGGTGAGCAGCGGTGTCGGTGCGCTCCGCCGGCGGGCGGCCAGACCAACCTGGCACTGAGGCACATGGCGCAGGCGGGCGGGGCCGGCGAGGTGCGTGGTGCTCCTGATCATCGCGGGAGCCGCCCGGACGTGGAGCGAAGGCACGTCGACTGAACCGATCCGGCATCGCCGGGCCCGGTGGCGTGAGCCATCACCCGGAACCGGTCCGGCGTGACCGTTCTACGATCCCGCCCATGACTGCAGGCCCGGACACGGAGCAGAGCGGGGGCGGCCCCTCCGGGACGCCGGCGGCACCGGAGGAGCTCACCCTCGCCGCCGAGTTCGACACCCCCGCACGAGCGCGGTGGCGCGAGCTGGTCGCCGAGGCACTCTCGAAGTCGGGCCGCGAGGTCCAGGCCGAGGACGCCGAGGCCGCGATCGCCACCGCCACCGACGACGGCTTCGACATCGCGGCGCTCTACACCGCCGAGGACGCCCCCGACGTCCCCACCGGCGCTCCCGGGCTGCCGCCGTTCACGCGCGCGTCGCGGCCGGAGGGACACGTCGCGGAGGGCTGGTACCGCCGCCAGCGGCACGCCTTCGGTGCCGACATCGCCCCGAAGGACGCCCACGAGACCCTCATGGCGGACCTCGAGAACGGCGTCTCGTCGCTCTGGCTGGTCCTCGGCGACGCGGGGGGCCCTCCGGTCGACGCCCTGCCGGCGCTGCTCGAGGGTGTCTTCCTCGACCTCGCCCCGGTCGGGCTCGAGGCCGGGCGGGACACCCCCGACGCGGCCGCGACGCTGCTGCGGCTGGCCTCCGAGCACGGCGTGACGACCTCGCTCGGCGGATCGCTCGGCTACGACCCGCTGCTGGCGCGCACCCACGGCGGCGCGGCGCTGACCGACGCGTTCACCGAGTCGATGGTTGAGCACTCGCGCACCGCGGCCGCCCAGCACCCGAGCCTCGCGACCCTGGTGGCCGACGGCCTCCCGTACCACGAGGCGGGCGGGTCCGACGGCCAGGAGCTCGGCGCGGCGCTCGCCGCCGGCCTGCACGCGGTCCGGGTGCTGAACGACGCCGGGCTCTCCGTCGACGACGCCTTCGCGCGGGTCGAGTTCCGCCTCGCCGCGACCGCCGACCAGTTCTCCACGCTCGCCAAGCTCCGCGCTGCGCGCCGCTGCTGGGAGCGGATCGGGTCGGTCGCCGGGGCCTCCGCCGAGGCGCGCGCGATGCGCCAGCACGCCGTGACCTCGCCGGCGATGATGACCGCGCGCGATCCCTGGGTGAACATCCTGCGCACCACGATCGCCGCGGTCGGGGCCGGGCTCGGCGGGGCCGACGCCGTCACGGTGCTGCCCTTCGACACCGCGCTCGGCCTGCCCGACGACTTCGCCCTCCGCATCGCCCGCAACACCCAGGCGCTGCTGCTCGAGGAGTCCCACCTCGCGCACGTGATCGACCCGGCGGGCGGCTCCTGGTGCGTCGAGTCGCTCACCGACGCGCTCGCCCACGCCGCGTGGGAGGTGTTCACGACGGTCGAGGGCGCCGGCGGGATCGAGGCCGCGCTCGATGACGGGTCGCTGGCCGTGGCGCTCGAGGAGACCTGGACGGCCCGTGCCGACCGGATCGGGCACCGCAAGGATCCCATCACCGGGGTCAGCGAGTTCCCGAACCTGCACGAGAGCCTGCCGAGCCGGACACCGTCGGGCGGTCCGGGCGAGGAGGCCGGCGGCCTGCCGCGCCGTCGCTACGCGCAGGTCTTCGAGGTCCTGCGCGACCGCGCGGACGCCCAGCAGGAGCGCCCGCAGGCGTTCCTCGCCACGGTCGGCGCGCTCGCGCAGTACACCGCGCGGGCCTCGTTCGCCACGAACCTGCTGCACGCGGGCGGCATCGACGTCGTCGACGGCCCGGGCGGGACCGGGATCGACGAGATCGTGGCGGCGTTCCGGGAGTCCGGGACGACGGTGGCCGTGGTCGCCTCGAGCGACAAGGTCTACGCCGAGCACGCCGCACCCCTGGCGACGGCGCTCGCCGAGGCCGGCGCCACGCGGGTGCTGCTCGCCGGGTCGCCGAAGACCGAGGGGCTCGGCCCCGACGACGGAACCGCGCTGACCGGGTACCTGTACACCGGGTGCGACGCCGCCGCACTGCTCACCGACCTGCTGGACGTGCTGACCGGGGAGGCCTCCTGATGGGCATCGGATCGTTCGCCGACGTCGAGCTCGGCACCCCGACCTCCGAGGGCGACTGGGGCGAGGCCCTCGAGGCCGCCACCGGCAAGGGGCCCGAGGACCTGCTCTGGGAGACGCCCGAGGGGATCGGCGTCAAGCCGCTCTACACCGCGGCCGACACCGAGGGCCTGGACTTCCTGGAGACCCTCCCGGGCCTGCCGCCGTTCCTGCGTGGGCCGTACCCGACGATGTACCGCACCCAGCCCTGGACGGTGCGCCAGTACGCCGGGTTCTCGACGGCGAAGGAGTCGAACGCCTTCTACCGGCGCAACCTCGCCGCCGGCCAGAAGGGCCTCTCGGTCGCCTTCGACCTGCCGACCCACCGCGGGTACGACTCCGACAACCCGCGCGTCGCCGGTGACGTCGGCATGGCGGGCGTGTCGATCGACTCGATCCTCGACATGCGGCAGCTCTTCGACGGCATCCCGCTGGACCGGATGTCGGTGTCCATGACCATGAACGGGGCCGTGCTCCCCGTGATGGCGCTCTACGTGGCCGCGGCGGGGGAGCAGGGCGTCGAGCCCGAGAAGCTCGCCGGGACCATCCAGAACGACATCCTCAAGGAGTTCATGGTCCGCAACACCTATATCTACCCGCCCCAACCCTCGATGCAGATCATCTCCGACATCTTCAGCTACACCTCGGAGAAGATGCCGAAGTTCAACTCGATCTCCATCTCGGGCTATCACATCCAGGAGGCCGGGGCCTCGGCCGACCTGGAGCTCGCGTACACCCTCGCCGACGGCGTGGAGTACCTGCGGGCGGGCCGGGACGCCGGTCTCGACATCGACAAGTTCGCGCCGCGCCTGAGCTTCTTCTGGGGCATCGGCATGAACTACTTCATGGAGATCGCCAAGCTGCGGGCCGCCCGCCTGCTCTGGGCGAAGCTGGTCAAGGGGTTCGGCGCGAAGAGCGCCAAGTCGCTCTCGCTGCGGACCCACTCGCAGACCTCGGGCTGGTCGCTCACCGCGCAGGACGTCTACAACAACGTCGTCCGGACCTGCGTCGAGGCGATGGCCGCGACCCAGGGCCACACGCAGTCGCTGCACACCAACGCCCTCGATGAGGCACTCGCGCTGCCGACCGACTTCTCGGCGCGGATCGCCCGGAACACGCAGCTGCTGCTCCAGCAGGAGTCGGGCACGACGCGGACCGTCGACCCGTGGGGCGGCTCGGCCTACGTCGAGCGGCTGACCCGGGAGCTCGCGGGCCGGGCGTGGGCCCACATCGAGGAGGTCGAGGGCACCGGCGGCATGGCCAAGGCCATCGACGAGGGCCTGCCCAAGATGCGCATCGAGGAGGCGGCCGCCCGTACCCAGGCGCGCATCGACTCCGGACGCCAGGCCCTCGTCGGCGTGAACAGGTATCCGCTGCTCGGCGGCGAGGACGTCGAGGTGCTCAAGGTCGACAACGCCGACGTGCTGCGCCAGCAGGTCTCGCGGCTCAAGGAGCTTCGCGACGACCGCGACGGCGCCGCGGCGGAGGCCGCGCTGAACGCGCTCACGAACGCCGCGCAGGCCGCGCAGGACGGCTCCCGTGGGGCCGACCTCGAGGGCAACCTGCTCAAGCTCGCCATCGACGCCGCCCGCGCGCACGCCTCGGTCGGCGAGATCAGCGACGCCCTCGAGAAGGTCTACGGCCGGCACCGCTCGGACGTCCGGACGATCTCCGGGGTCTACCGTGACGAGGTGGGCGAGAACTCCGCGGTCGAGAAGGCCCGGGCCGCCGCGGCCGCCTTCGAGGAGTCCGAGGGCCGCCGGCCCCGCATCCTCGTCGCGAAGATGGGCCAGGACGGTCACGACCGCGGCCAGAAGGTCATCGCGACCGCGTTCGCCGACCTCGGCTTCGACGTCGACGTGGGCCCGCTGTTCCAGACCCCCGAGGAGGTCGCGCGGCAGGCCGTCGAGGCCGACGTGCACGTCGTCGGGGTGTCCTCGCTCGCGGCGGGTCACCTGACCCTGGTGCCGGCGCTGCGCGACGCGCTGGCCGAACTGGGCGCCGAGGAGATCCTCATCGTGGCCGGCGGCGTGATCCCGCCCGGCGATCACGAGGAGCTGCTCGAGAAGGGCGCGGCGGCGATCTTCGGGCCGGGCACGGTGATCGCCGACGCGGCGACCCAGCTGCTCGGTCAGCTCTCGGAGAAGCTGGGGCACGGGGGCTCCTGAGCTCCTCACGAGACCAGGGCGCGGATGTCGTCGGCGTCCAGGGACCCGGCGAAGGCGGCCTCGTCGTCCATCACCCCGGTGGTGAGGGCGGCCTTGCGCTGGGCCAGGGCGCGGACCTTCTCCTCGATGGTGTCCTGGCTGATCAGCCGGTAGACCATGACGGTGCGGTCCTGGCCGATGCGGTGGGTCCGGTCGATCGCCTGGGCCTCGGTGGCCGGGTTCCACCAGGGGTCGAGCAGGAAGCAGTAGTCGGCCTCGGTGAGGTTGAGCCCGAACCCACCGGCCTTGAGGCTGATCAGGAACACCGGTGCGTCGCCGTCCTTGAAGCCCTCGATCGCCGCCGCGCGGTCGCGCGTCGAGCCGTCGAGGTAGGCGTAGGCGATCCCGGCGGCGTCGAGGGCGTCGCGCACATGGGCCAGGAACCCCGTGAACTGGCTGAACACCAGCGCCCGGTGCCCCGCCCCGGCGACGTCGCGAATCTGGTCGACGAGCAGGTCGATCTTCGCCGAGCCGCCGGCCGAGTCCTCCTCGACCAGCGCCGGGTGCAGGGCGAGCCGGCGCAGCTTCGTGATCGAGGCGAGGATCGAGATCCGGTTGGCGTCGACGTCGCCGAGCAGCTGCAGGATCTTCTGCCGTTCGCGCTGCAGCACCCGCTGGTAGAGCCGGTGGTGGGCGGGCGCCAGCTCGACGGGGAGCACCTGCTCCTGCTTCGCCGGCAGGTCGGGGGCGACCTGCTCCTTCGTGCGCCGTAGCACCAGCGGGCGGATCCGCCGACGCAGGCGGGCCAGGAGGTCGGCGTCCCCCTTCTCGATCGGCTTCGCGTAGGTCTCCCGGAAGCTCTCCGGGTTCGGGAACAGACCGGGGGCCGTGATCGAGAGCAGCGACCACAGCTCCATCAGGTCGTTCTCCATCGGCGTGCCGGTGATCGCGAGCTTGAACGCCGCCGGCACCCGGCGGGCGCACGCGTACGCCTTCGACCGGCGGTTCTTCAGGAACTGCGCCTCGTCGAACAGCGCCGCCGACCAGCCGATCCGCTCGTGCGCCTCGGCGTCGAGCCGGAACAGCGTGTACGAGGTGACGACGACGTCGGCGCCCGCGACCACGGACTCCAGGTCCTGCCCGCGCCGCTTGAGGGTGTCGGTCAGCGCGACCACGCGGAGGTCCGGAGCGAACCGCGCGGCCTCGGACGTCCAGTTCGCCACCACGCTCGTGGGCGCGACGATCAGGACCGGGCCGGCATCGGGGGCGGTCTCCCGGGCGTGCGCGATCAGGGCGAGCGCCTGCAGGGTCTTGCCGAGCCCCATGTCGTCCGCGAGCACGCCGCCGAGCCGGTGGCGCCAGAGGAACGCGAGCCATTCGAAGCCGGCCTGCTGGTAGGGGCGCAGCTCGGCGTCCACCGAGGCCGGGACCGCGGCGGGATCGAGCGCCCCGGGATCGAGGAGCCCGCCGACCCGCTCGCGCCAGGCCTCGGCCTGGTGGGTGACGACCCCGAGCGCGGCCAGCTCCTCCCACCAGCCCGCCTGGTAGGGGCTGATGCGGAGCTGACCGTCCGCGGGGCGCTCCAGCATCGCGCGTGACTCGTCGATGAGGGTGCGGAGGGCGGCGAACTCCGGCTTCTCGAGCGAGAAGAACGCCCCGTCGGGGAGCAGGAGATGCGTCTCGCCGCGGGCGAGGGCCTTGAACACCTCGACGAAGGGGATCTGGCGGCCCTCGGCCGCGACGGTGATGCCGAGATCGAACCAGTCGTTCCCGGCGTCGGACTCGGTGGTGGAGATCTCGATCGCGACCTCGTCGCCGACCTCGCGGTAGTCGGCCACCGTGCCGGACCGCTCGACCCGGATCCCGTCAGCGTCCTCGAGCACCGGGAGCGCCTCGGTGGCGAACGCGGCCGTGTGCAGCCCGATGAACCGCTGCGTCCCGCGGTCGCGCGCCGGGTGGACGCGGAACTGCTCCCAGTCGACGGGGAGGGCGTCCACGGCGTCGAGCGCCTCCTGCTCGGCCAGGCCGTCGCGGAACTGCTCGGTGTGCCTTCGCCGAGCGAGCTCGACCCGGGTGTCGACGCCGTCGATGTCGTAGGACCACTCCCAGGACAGCGAGAGCGCGTGCTCGCCGGTGAAGTCGGCCCTCAGCACCAGGACCGGCGAGCCGACCTCGGGCGGGGCGAAGGAGCCGTCCGACGAGGTCACCGACCGCAGCTCGGCCAGACGGCCGCCGAACCGCTCGCGGAACCGGTCGACCTGGTCCGCGGGCACGGTGATCGCGGCGTCCTCGTCGAGCGCCGCCTGCCAGATCGCCCGGGGGACCGGCGGATCGAGCCGCGCCCACCGCAGCCGGGCCGAGGGCGCGGCCAGGCGCTCCGCGGCCGAGATGTACGCGACGCCGTGGGCGGTGTCGCCGCCGAGGAAGGCGATCGGCCCGGCGTCGAGGTCGGGTTCCCCGTCCTCGAACCGCAGCGTGGGGCTCAGGATCAGCGCGGCGCGGGGGCCCGCGGTGACGTCGAGCGAGAGCTGCGCCGTCCGGTAGGGCTCGACGGGGCCCAGCCGGTGCCGGGAGGGCAGGAACGCCAGCCCGACCTCGGTGGCCTCGTCGAGCAGCGCCCAGAACCGCCTGCTGGTGAGGGCCGCGAGATCGATCCGCCGCTCGTCGGATCCGTAGCCGTAGTAGCGGTACGGCGAGTGCCCGCCCTCGCCCCGCGCCGCGTGGTGCAGCAGGTAGAGCTCCCGGACGACGGCCAGATGGTCCGGCCGGTGCTCCTGCGCCGCCGCGGGCAGCAGCATCCGGTTCCAGGTGAGGCCGCCGTTGACCCACCCGCTCGAGCCGGGCCGCAGCAGGCGGGCCTCGAGCCGGCCACCGGCGGGCACCACCTCGACCGCGAGCGGACCACCGGCCGGCGGCGCGGTCTCCGTCCCGGAGACCAGCGCGTCGAGCGCGCTCTCCCAGGCGGGCGTCGCCGGGGCCGGTGCGTCCGCCGGACAGGCGGCGAGCGCGGCCGTCGCGACGTGCGCGCACATCGACCCCGTCCGGCAGGAGCACTCGCCGTGGACCAGGGTGAGGCCGCCGTGATCGTCGGAGTCGAACGACAGGATCGCCGAGAACACCTGGCTCCCGACGCCGCGGACGACCGCTCGGAGCTGGAGCGCGGCGGCGTGCCACTCCGAGTACAGGACGGACCCGGCCGCCGCGTGCCGCGCTCCCGTGGCGGCGTTCACGGCGCCGACCGCCCGCGCCACGTCGTCGGCCCTGATGCCCTCGACCGTCTCGTTCACCGCCACGTCGAACTCCCTGCTCATCCTGCGATGGGCGGAAGGTAGCGAGGGGGTCCGACACTCTCGGTCGCCGAGGACGATCCCGACAGGACGACCGGGCCCGGACGCCATGACCTACACTTCGCTACAACGTGCTACAGCCACGGAGGAGTCATGCCCGAGATCGCCTCGAGAGAGCTCCGGAACGACACGGCGGGAGTGCTCCGCCGCGTCGAGGCCGGCGAGTCGTTGACGGTGACGTCGAACGGGCGGCCGGTGGCGCAGCTCGTGCCCGTGCCGAGGAGCCGTCGCTCGGGCATGTCACGCGCCGAACTCATCGACGCCGTCCGCCACGCGCAGGCCGATCCGGGGCTCCGGGACGATCTGCGGGAGCTCGCCGGAGAGACGACCGACGATCTCGGTCCCATCCGGTGACCTCATCGACCGGTCGGACTCCGCTCCGCTCGGTGTCTCCCGGTCGGGCCGTCGTCGACACCAGCGTGCTGATCGCCTCGGAGAGTGGGCGCGCGGTCGACGAGTCGGGGCTGCCCGGGGATCCGGTGTTGTCGGTGGTGACCCTCGCGGAGCTGCACGCGGGCGTTCTCGCGGCTCCGGACTCCGAGGCGAGGGCACGGCGCCTCGTGACACTGGACCGGTACTCGCACATCGAGGTCCTCGACGTGACCGAGGACGTGGCGACGGAGTGGGCCCGATTGCGGGTGCACCTCGCCGAACACCGACGACGGGTGAACGTGAACGATCTCTGGATCGCGGCGAGCGCCGTGGCGCACCGGCTGCCGATCGTGACCCAGGACGACGATTTCGACCCTCTCGACGGCGTGCGCGGGCTCGTCGTCGTGAAGGTCTGAGGAGACCGACGTGACCGACATCGACCTGCAGCCCTACGTCGACGGCGTCCGTTCGGGCTCGCGGCTCTGGATCGGACGGGCGATCACGCTCGTCGAGTCCACCCGCGCCGACCACCGCGACGCCGCCCAGGAGTTGCTCGTCGAGCTCCTGCCACATGCCGGAGGCGCGAGACGGATCGGGATCTCGGGCGTGCCCGGCGTCGGGAAGTCGACCTTCATCGGCGCGCTCGGCTCCCAGCTGACCGCGAGCGGCAGCAAGGTCGCGGTCCTCGCCGTCGACCCGAGCTCGACGCGCTCCGGCGGCTCGATCCTCGGCGACAAGACCCGCATGGACGCGCTGGCCACCGACGACGACGCCTTCATCCGGCCGAGCCCGACGGCGGGCACGCTCGGCGGGGTCGCGAAGGCCACCCGGGAGACGATGGTGGTGATGGAGGCGGCGGGCTACGACGTCGTCATCGTCGAGACCGTCGGCGTCGGGCAGTCGGAGACCGCGGTCGCGGAGATGGTCGACTCGTTCCTGTTCCTCACCCTCGCCCGCACCGGCGACTCGCTGCAGGGCATCAAGCGCGGCATCCTCGAGATCGCCGACGTCATCGCGGTGAACAAGTCCGACGGTCCGCACGCGCGCGACGCCAAGCGCGCCGCCCGGGAGCTGGAGTCGGCGCTGAAGATGCTCCGCGGTGAGCGCGACCCCTGGCAGGTCCCGGTGCTGACGTGCAGCGCGCAGGAGCGGACGGGTCTCGACGACGTCTGGTCGGGTCTGGTCCGCCACCAGGACTTCCTCGCCGAGCGCGACGAGTTCGCCGCCAAGCGCGCCCGTCAGCAGGTCGACTGGACCTGGCAGATGGTCCGCGAGCGGCTGCTGGGTCGGCTGCGCGACCACCCGAAGGTGAAGGACATCCGCGCCGAGACCGAGCGCGAGGTCCTCGACGGCGAGCTCACCCCCGCCCTCGCGGCCGACCGCATCCTGGACGCATTCGGCTCGTGAACGGTCGGCGATCCCGTTCAGAAGATGCCGAGGAATCGACTCCGCGTCGGCTTCGGAAAATTCTTGGTGCCCGGCGCGAATTTTCCGTTGATGCGCGGATAACGTGGCTCCCCGATTCCCAGGAGCGCCGCGCCGAACCGTTGCTTGCTTCCCCGGCCACGGCATCGCCAGCAGGGCCGGTAGGCGTACGTGAAGAACATGCCGTTCTCACGCTGAGCGCCGCGCCGATGGCACGCCTCGCACGCCGTGTACGGGTGCAGCAGCAGCGACAATACGTAGAGGCCGACCAGGACTAGGCCGACGATGACCAGGAACCTCTCCATGATCCCCCCCAGAATCATGGGCTGAATCGCCGATCGCGATTTTCCCCCGCGTTCTTGATACCCGATGGGGAACCAGTGCGCGAGGGAGATCCGACAATTCGACGTTCCCGCTTACGGGGCGTCACGGACTCAGGCGGGCCGACGCGACGTGAGGACCTCGAGCATCGCCGCCGTCGCGGGCGAGGGCTGCGGCGGCGACAGCGCCCGGATGCGCCGGACGAGCCGCGGTCGCAGCCGCCGCAGCACCACGCGGCGCCCCATCTGGTGCACGGCGAGGTCCGGCACGAGCGCCACCCCGACCCCGGACTCGATCAGCCCGCTGACCATCGGGAAGTCGTCGGAGTCGAACGCGACGTGTGGGGTGAACCCGGCCGCGGCGCACATCTCGACGAGCTGTTCGCGGCAGACCTGACCCGAGTCCCGGATCCACGCCGCGTCGCGCAGCGTGGACACGTCGATCTCGTCGGTCGGCGAGACCCCGGCGTCCTCGAGGGCCGGGTGGTGGGGCGGGAGGGCGACGTTGACGACGTCGTCGAGCAGCCACGTCGTCGTGAGGCCCTCGGTGTCGACGGACGGGCCGGAGGCGACCGCCGAACCGTCGCCAGGACCGGTCAGGTAGTCGAACGTGATCGCGAGGTCGAGCTCGCCCTCGCGCACCAGGTCCGGGACGTCCTCGGGCTCCCGCAGCTCGAGGGAGAGCCGGACGCCGGGATGGCGCCGGCGGAACACCCCGATCGCTCCCGGCAGCAGTCGGGCGCCGGCGCTCGCGAAGGCCGCGAGGCGCAGCCGGCCCGCCCGCAGCGCGGTGAGGTCGGCCACCTCGTCGGCGGCCCGCGTGAGCCGCCCGGCCACGACGTCCGCGTGCTCGACGAGCAGCGACCCGGCCTCCGTCGGGACCACCCCGCGGGAGTGGCGGACCAGCAGCGGCGTCCTGACCTCCCGTTCCAGCGTCGCGACCTGCTGCGAGACCGCGGACGGGGTGTAGCCGAGCTCCGTGGCGGCGGCGCTCATCGAGCCGGCCCGGATCACGGCACGCAGCACGAGCAGGCGTCGCGGATCGAGCATGAAGCCCAGCTTAACGCCGTATGCGTGGATATTCGCTGGTCGTGAGGCCGGAACCGCCGGAGCATGGACACCGTGAAGACGGCATGGAGCGCTCTGGCCCGGGTGTGGGCGGAGCAGAAGGAGATCTCGGAACGGCTGAGCCTCGTCGACCGCCCGTGGGAGGAGCGCTACCTCCACTGGGCGTTCGAGGGCGGCGAGTACGTCCTGCACGGCGACCTGATGCCCTCGACGCGGCGTCGGATGTCGACCACGCGCGGCGGCTGGTGCCGGCGCGCGGCCGGTCGTCCGCTGCCGCGTCCGCGCCGGTAGGTGCGCTCCGCGCTCGTGAGCAGTAAGTGACGCCAGAGCCTCACTTACTGCTCACGAGCCCGCAGGGCACCTACTCGGTGATGGCGAGACCGGCGAGCAGCGCCACGAACGGCGCCCGGCACTCGCCCCGCACCCGCTCCCGGTCCTCGGCCCGCGTGCGCGCGAGCAGCTGACCGGCCGCGCCGAGCATCCCGAACGCGATGCTCGTGAGCGCCTCACCGCGGTGGGCCGGGATGCGCCCGGCGGCGGTCATCGCGTCGAGCATGTCGGAGAGCAGCGCGTACGAGTACTTCTCCTCGCACAGCCGCCACGCGTCCCAGCCGAGCGCGAGGGGTGCCTCCCGGAAGACCAGTGCGCCGTAGACCGGCTCGGAGCAGGCGAGCAGGAACTGGTCGAGCGCCGCGAGGGCGCCGACCGTCGGGTCCTCCTCGGCCTCGAACGCCGCCCGGGCCGCGCCGTTCTCGGTGCGCTCGAGCTCCTCGAAGAGCGCCTCGAACAGGCCCGGCTTGCTCGAGAAGTGGTGGTAGATCGCGCCCTTGGTCACCCGGGCGACCGCCGCGACGTCGTCGAGCGAGGTCCGCGCGAAGCCGCGCTCGGTGAACAGGTCCGCCGCCGCGTCCAGCAGGGCGCGCCGCGTCGCCTCGGTGTACTCCCCACGACGACTCTTGACCTCCGGCACGACACCGGAGCATAGTCCCGGTCAGTCACATACTCCGAGTATGTCTCTGACGGATGGTTCGTGAGAGGTGGTCCCCATGTCGTCGGCTCCCGTGTCCACCCCGCCGCGCGCGGCGACCGACAAGCCCGTGCCCGGGTCCGGCCGGGGCCCGTCGACGGCCGCCCTCGCCGCCCGCTGGGGGTTCTCCCACGGACTGCTGCGCACGGTGCTGGCCCAGCGCGCCCGCGGAGGGAGCGCCGACGCGCGACTGCTGCGCGACCCGGCGCTGCAGGCCGAGCCCTGGGCGCACTACCGGGACCTGCGCGCGCAGCGCCCGTTCGCGCAGGCGCCGCTGGGCAGGGCCACTGCACACCACGAGGTCGCGACGGCCGTGCTGCGCAGCGACGACTTCGGCGCGGCCGACCGCGACCAGGTGCTCCCCGCGCCGGTGCGCGCCGGGATGCGGCTGGTCGGGCCGCGCCGCTACGCCGGCGTCGACACCCCGCCGTCCATGCTCGTCGTCGACCCGCCCGACCACGCCCGCTACCGCCGGCTCGTCTCGCGGGCGTTCACCGCCAAGGCGGTCGCGGCGCTGCGGACCCGTACCGAGGAGATCACGGCCGAGCTGCTCGACGAGCTCGCCGCCACGCTCGAGCGCGAGGGTTCCGCGGACCTGGTGCGCCACTACGCGGCGCTGGTGCCGGTGACCGTCATCGCCGAGATGCTCGGTGTGCCCCAGGACATGCGCGATACCCTGCTGACCTGGGGCGACGGCGCGGCGGCGAGCCTCGACATGGGGCTGCCGTGGCAGCGCTACGCCCGCGCGGAGCGCTCGCTGGCGGCGTTCGACGGCTGGTTGCGGGGCCACCTGCGCACGCTCCGGGCCGCTCCCGGCGAGGACCTGCTCTCGAAGCTGGTGCAGGTCGCCGACGACGACGGCACCGGCCTCTCCGAGCAGGAGCTGGTCGCCACCTCGATGCTCATCCTGGCGGCCGGCTTCGAGACGACGGTCAACCTGATCTCCAACGGCGTCACGCAGCTCTTCGCGCACCCCGATCAGCGGGCCGTGCTGGCCGAGGACCCGTCGCGGTGGCCGAACGCCGTCGACGAGGTGCTGCGCTTCGATTCCCCGGTGCAGCGCACCGCGCGGATGGCGCGCCGCGACACCGAGGTCGAGGGCGTGCCGGTCGCGCAGGGCGAGATCGTCGTGACGGTGCTCGGCGCGGCCAACCGCGACCCCGCGAAGTTCGCCGACCCCGACCGCTTCGACGTCACCCGGGCCAACGCCAAGGAGCACGTCGCGTTCTCCAGCGGCATCCACTACTGCCTGGGGGCGGCGCTGGCGCGCATGGAGGGTGAGGTGGCGCTGCGGGAGCTCTTCACGCGGTTCCCCGACCTGGCACCGGCCGGCACCGGGGTCCGGCGCCCGACGATCATCCTGCGGGGGTGGGAGACGCTCCCTGTCCGGGCCTGACCCGCACAGGGCACACACAGCGACTGCCCAGCACGGGCGAACCGGGCAGTGCCAGGCTGGTGCCCATGAACGCGACCCGTGCCGAGCTGCGGCGGCCCGACGGCAGTCCGGTCCGCGCCCTCGTCGTCGACGACGAGCCGACGCTGGCCGACCTCCTCTCCATGGCCCTGCGCTACGAGGGCTGGGACGTGCGCAGCGCGGGCGACGGCCTCGGCGCCGTGACGCAGGGCCGGGAGTTCCGCCCGGACGTCGTCGTGCTCGACGTGATGCTCCCCGACATCGACGGCTTCGAGGTCCTGCGCCGGCTGCGGGCCGACATCCCCGAGGTCCCGGTGCTGTTCCTGACCGCGCGGGACGCCGTGGAGGACCGGGTCGCGGGCATCACCGCGGGCGGCGACGACTACGTCACCAAGCCGTTCAGCCTCGAGGAGGTCGTCGCGCGCCTGCGGGGCCTGCTGCGCCGCGCCGCCGTCGCGACCGCCGTCCGCGGCGACGCGGGCCTCGTCGTCGGGGACCTGACCCTCGACGAGGACTCGCACGAGGTCTTCCGCGGCGGCGCGCAGGTCGACCTCACCGCCACCGAGTTCGAGCTGCTGCGCTTCCTCATGCGCAACCCCCGCCGCGTGCTCTCCAAGGCCCAGATCCTCGACCGGGTGTGGAACTACGATTTCGGCGGCCAGTCGAACATCGTCGAGCTCTACATCTCCTACCTGCGCAAGAAGATCGACGCCGGCCGCGCCCCGATGATCCACACCGTGCGCGGCGCCGGGTACGTCCTCAAGCCCGCAGGCTGACCGGGAGGACATCGCATGACGTGGATGCGCTCGCTCCAGGCCCGCATCGTCCTCACGACGGTGGTCCTGATGGCCGTGGTGTGCGCGGTCGTCGGGATCGGTGCCGCCCTCTCGCTGCGCCACTACCTGGGTGAGCAGCTCGCCCAGGAGGTCTCGCGCACCGTCGGGTTCACGGCGAACCCGCCGAACGACGACTCCGACCACCGCCCGCCGCCCCCCGACGCGGGCAGCGGCATCGGCGGCGGCGACGGCACCAGCCGCATCGAGGTGCGCAGCATCGACGGCCAGGTCGTCTCGGCCGCGGCGCTCGGGAACTTCCGCTCCGCCGACCAGCCGCTCTCCGCCGTCCAGGTGGCGCCGGTCCTGGCGGTCACCCCGGACCAGGGCAGTCCCGGCGACCCCGGCGCGGAGGCGGTCACGCTGCCCGGGCTCGGCACCTACTTCATGGAGGCCCGGACCGTGTCCGACGGTTCGGTGGTCGCCGTCGGCATCTCGACGGCGCGCATGGACGCGACCGTCGGCCGGCTCGCGGTCATCGAGATCGTCATCTTCGCGATCGGGGTGGCGGTCGCCGGGGTGATCGCGGCGTTCGCGACCGGGGCCACGCTGCGCCCGCTGCACCGCGTCTCGGCCACCGCCCGCCGCGTGTCCGAACTGCCGCTCGAGCGCGGCGAGGTGGAGCTCGACGACCGCGTGCCCGAGGCCGACGCCGATCCCCGCACCGAGGTCGGGCAGGTGGGCGTCGCCCTCAACCGCATGCTCGGTCACGTCGCGGGTGCCCTCGAGGTCCGTCAGGAGAGCGAGACCCGGGTGCGCCGGTTCGTCGCGGACGCCTCGCACGAGCTGCGCACCCCGCTCGCCGCCATCCGCGGGTACTCCGAGCTGGCCCGGCGCCGCTCCGACGAGCTGCCGCCCGAGGTCGCCGCGATGCTCGAGCGCGTCGGCTCGCAGACCGAGCGCATGACGCTGCTCGTCGAGGACCTGCTGCTCCTGGCCCGTCTCGACGCCGGCCGCCCGCTGGCCCGCGAGCGGGTCGACCTCGCGCGGATCGTCGCCGACGTGGTCGCCGACGCGCACGCCGTGGCCTCCGACCACCACTGGTCGCTGCAGCTGCCCGAGGACCCGGAGGCGATCGGGTTCGACGTCGTCGGGGACCCGGAGCGCCTGCACCAGGTCGTGGCGAACCTGCTGGCCAACGCCCGCACCCACACCCCGTCGGGCACCCACGTCGTCGCCGGCCTGAGTCGCCGCGGTGACACGGTGCGTCTCGAGGTGTCCGACGACGGCCCCGGTATCGCCCCGGACCTGCTCGGCCATGTCTTCGAGCGGTTCGCCCGCGGCGACACCGGGCGCGCCCGGACCACCGGCAGCACCGGGCTCGGGCTGTCGATCGTGTCGGCCGTCGTCACCGAGCACGGCGGGACGCTCGGCGTCACCAGCGTGCCCGGGGACACCCGCTTCGCCGTCGCGCTGCCGGCCGCGGACCGGGGCGGTCCCTCGCTGCCCCCGGTCACCGCCCCGGTGTCGGTGCGACGGGGCTGATCCTCAGCGCTGGAGGCGATCCGCGACGGTGGCCGCGGCGTCGGCCACCGCGCGGGCGGCGCGGCCCGTCGCGTCCTGGGCGGCGTCCCGGGCCCGCTCGGCGGACTCGCTCGCGCGGTCGGCCACCTGGCCGAGACGTTCCCCCACGGTCGGCGCCTCGATGGTCGCGTCCGGGCCCGGTGTCAGGATCGACTCGTCGCCGGAGTCGAAGCGCACCCGGTAGGGCGGCCCGTCCGTCCCGAGGACGGCGACGATGGTGCCCGTCCGGTCCGGGGCGTCGACGGTGTTGGCGTGCAGGGTGATGCGGTCACCGACGTCAGCACTCACGATGGCTCTCCTCCCGGCGGGTGTCGCGCGGACGGATACCCACGCGATGATCACCCCAGACAGGTCCGTCCCACCCCGGAACGAGCGAAGGGCCCCTCCGGTCGAGTGGATCGACCGGAGGGGCCCTTCGCCGGAGTGCGGGTCAGCTCGCCAGAGCGGGCTCACCCACGGAGAACGTCAGCTCCTCGCCGCCGGGTGCGACGTCCACCCGGACCGACCGGCCCGCGGTGAGCTCGTCGCCGAGCAACATCGAGGACAGCTTGTTGCCGACCTCGCGCTGGATCGTCCGGCGCAGCGGCCGCGCCCCGAACTCGGGCTGGTAGCCGTGCTCGGAGAGCCAGTCGACGGCGGGCTCGGTGAACTCGATCCCGATCTCCAGCGACGCCAGCCGGTCCCGCGTCTCGGTGAGCAGCAGGTCGGTGATGGTGCGCAGCTGCGTGGAGTCGAGCCGCTTGAAGACGATCACCTCGTCGATCCGGTTGAGGAACTCCGGCCGGAACGACTCGCGCAGCTTCGGCAGGAGCCGCTCCTGCAGCGACCGGTCGGGGTCGCTGGTGGCACCGGCGAACCCGAGCGCCTGGGTGTTCGTCGTGATCAGCTCCGAGCCCACGTTGCTGGTCATGATCAGCACCGTGTTCCGGAAGTCGACCGTCCGACCCTGGGAGTCGGTCAGCCGGCCGTCGTCGAGCACCTGCAGGAGCGTGTTGAAGACGTCCGGGTGGGCCTTCTCCATCTCGTCGAGCAGCACGACGGAGTACGGACGGCGCCGGATCTCCTCGGTGAGCTGCCCGGCCTCGCCGTAGCCGACGTACCCGGGAGGCGAGCCCACCAGCCGCGACACGGTGTGCCGCTCGGAGAACTCGCTCATGTCGACGCGGACCATGCGGTCCTCGTCGCCGAACATCGTCGCGGCCAGGGCCTTGGCCAGCTCGGTCTTGCCGACACCGGTCGGGCCGAGGAACAGGAAGCTGCCGATCGGCCGGTCCGGGTCGCCCAGTCCGGCCCGCGAGCGACGGACCGCCTCGGCGACCGCGCTCACCGCGTCCTCCTGGCCGACGACCCGCTCGTGGAGCTGGGCCTCCAGGCCGAGCAGCTTGGAGCGCTCGGTCTCGGTCAGCTGCGCGACCGGGATACCCGTCGAGCGGGAGACGACCTCGGCGATGTCCTCGACGGACACCTCGAGCACGCCACCCTGACCGGAGGTCCGCTCGTGCCGGGCCTCCTCGAGCGCCCGCTGAGCCTCGGCGACCTCGTCGCGCAGGGCACCGGCCCGCTCGTAGTCCTCGTCGGCGACGGCCTGGTCCTTGTCGCGCTGCAGCGACTCGACCTTCCGCTCGAGCTCCCGGGAGTCGGTGTGCGGCGCCCGCGAGCCGAGGCGCTTGCGCGCCCCCGCCTGGTCGACGAGGTCGATGGCCTTGTCCGGCAGGAACCGGTCGGTGACGTACCGCTCGGAGAGCTCCGCGGCGGCCGTCAGGGCCTCGTCGGTGAACCGCACCTGGTGGTGCGCCTCGTAGCGGTCCCGCAGCCCGTGCAGGATCGCGATCGTGTCGGCGACGCTCGGCTCGGGGACCATCACCGGCTGGAAGCGGCGCTCCAGCGCGGCGTCCTTCTCGATGGACGTCCGGTACTCGTCGAGCGTCGTCGCGCCCACGATGTGCAGCTCGCCGCGGGCCAGGGCCGGCTTGAGGATGTTGCCGGCGTCCATGCCGCCACCCTCGCCGTTGCCACCGGCACCGACCATGGTGTGCAGCTCGTCGATGAAGACGATGAGCTCGTCGGAGTGCTGCCGGATCTCGTCCACGAGCTTCGTCATGCGCTCCTCGAAGTCACCGCGGTAGCGGGTGCCCGCCACCATCCCGGTGAGGTCGAGCTGGACGATCCGCTTGCCGGTCAGCTGCTCGGGGACGTCGCCGGACACGATGCGCTGGGCGATGCCCTCGACGACGGCGGTCTTGCCGACGCCGGCCTCACCGATCAGCACCGGGTTGTTCTTGGTGCGCCGGGAGAGGACCTCGAGGGTCTGGTCGACCTCGTCCTCGCGGCCGATGACCGGGTCCAGCTCGCCCGAGCGCGCCTTCGCGGTCAGGTCGACGCCGAACTGGTCGACGGTCGGGGTGTCGGAGTCGCCCTGCTGCGGGCTCTGCCCGGAGGCCCCCGGACGACCGCCACTGGCGGCGGAGCGCTGCAGCGACTGCGGGTCGACCCCGCGGGACTGCAGGGCCTTGCCGGTCGGGGAGTCCGGGTTGGCGGCGAGCGCCAGCACGATGTGCTCCGGCCCGATGTAGCTCGCCCCGAGGGCGCGCGACACCTGGTGGGCGTCGAGCAGTGCGCGCTTCGCGGTCGGGGTCAGCGTCGGCGCCTCCTCCGTCGCCTCGCCCCGCGGCAGTTGCGCGTCGGCGTGGCGGGCGAGCTCGTCGACGTCCGCGCCCGTGCCCGCGATGAGGGCGCGCAGCGGCGGGACGGCGAGGCCGGCCAGGAGCAGGTGCCACGCGTCGAGGTCGTTGTTCCCGCGCTCGGCGGCCTGCTGGGCCGCGGCACCGACCAGGCCACGGGCCTGCTCGGTCATGAGCGCGGTGATGTCGATGCGCTGGGCACCCCTGGGCGACGCTCCACCGAGGAAGCGGGCCAGGAAGTCGTCGAATTGGCCGGACCCGGGGCCGCCGGGACCGAATGCGCTGGTCATGCGTACCTCTCTGTGGGGGTCCTACCGCCTGCGGCCTGGTGCCTGCGGCGGCTGTCAGGAGGATCAGCAATCGGTGATCCCGATTCATTCCTGAGTCGGTGTGACTCATGTCTGGTCCGAGCAGGGTGCGCCGACCCGGCTCACGTGTTCCCCGTCGCCGTCGCGGGACACACCCCCGGCGTCGTGGGTAACCGGGGGCCATGAGCACTGCCCACGAGGTCCACCTGGTCCGCCGCCCCCACGGCTTCCCCGACGCCGACGACTTCCGCCTCGTCGAACGCGAGCTCGGAGAGCCCGGGCCGGGCGAGGCCGCCGTCGTCAACCGCGCGTTCTCCGTCGACCCGTACATGCGTGGCCGGATGAACGACGTGCCGTCCTACGTCGCGCCGTTCGGGCTGGACGAGGCGATGGACGGCCGCTCGGTCGGCGAGGTCTCGGCCGTCGGCGACGGGGTCACCGACCTCGCCGCCGGGGACCTGGTGCTGGGCAACCTCGCGTGGCGCGACCGCGGGATCGCGAAGGCCAAGCACCTGCAGAAGGTCCCGGACGTCGAGGGTGTCGACCCGAAGGCCTACCTCGGCGTGCTCGGCGCGCCGGGGCTCACCGCCTGGGTCGGGCTGCTGGACAAGGCGTCGTTCCAGCCCGGGGACGCGGTCTTCGTCTCCGGCGCGGCCGGGGCGGTGGGCAGCCTCGTCGGGCAGATCGCGAAGGCCAAGGGCGCGTCACGCGTGGTGGGCAGCGCGGGCAGCGCCGAGAAGGTCAGGTGGCTGACCGACGAGCTCGGCTTCGACGCCGCGTTCAACTATCGCGATGCCCCCGTGCTCGACCAGCTGGAGAAGGCGATGCCCTCCGGCCTGGACGTGTACTTCGACAACGTCGGCGCGGACCACCTCGAGGCCGCGATCGACGTCGCGAACGATCACGCGCGGGTGGCCGCCTGCGGGGCGATCGCGCACTACAACGACACCGCGGAGGACCTCACGCCCGGCCCGCGGAACCTGTTCAAGATCGTCAAGAAGCGGCTGTCGATCCAGGGCTTCATCGTCACCGACTCGCTGGACCGGTTCCCGCCGTTCCTGGAGGAGGTCACGCCGTGGGTGGCCCAGGGTCGGGTGCGGTTCTCGGAGACGGTCGTGTCGGGCGTGGACCACGCGGTCGAGGCCTTCCAGGGGCTCCTGCGCGGGGAGAACACCGGGAAGATGCTGGTCACGCCCTAGGTGCCTGCGGCTCGTGAGCAGTAATTGCTGCTCTGGCGTCAATTACTGCTCACGAGCGCGGAGCGCACCGGGCCCGAGCTCGACGTCCACCCGACCGGGCGCGGCCCGCTGCGCGAGCGGGGCGTGGTCCGGCGCGGCGCACACCAGCAGGCAGGGGATCGGTGGCACGTCCAGCTCGTAGCCCCCCGCCTCGTCGGTGCGTGTCGCGCCGAGCTGGCGGCCGTCGTCGCCGACCAGGGTGATGGTGGCGCCGGTGAGCGGGGTCCCGCCGCCGGTGCGCACGACGCCGCGCAGGGTCGGGCGGACGCCGGCCGGTCGGCCTTCGGACTGATGCGTGAGTGGCGCCGTTCGCTCGTCAGATGACAGCGATGCGTCACTGCTGACGACGGCGGCGGGTGGGTCGGCCGACCCCGACGCCGACCCCACGTGCCGGTTCCGCGCCGCCCCGATCCCCGCGAGCGCGAGCGGCACCAGCAGCACCATCAGCGTGATGATCGGCGCCGTCCAGCTCCCGGTCGCGTCGTGGATCGCCCCGAGCGCGAGGGGGCCGGCCGCGGCGAGCACGTAGCCCACGCCCTGCGCCATCCCCGAGAGCTCGGACGTGTGTGCGGCGTCGGGGGAGCGCAGCGTGATCAGCGTCAGGCCGAGGCTGATCCCGACCCCCTGACCCAGCCCGATCAGCACCATCCACAGCGGCGCCAGGGCCCCGGGCGCCAACAGAAGCCCGAGGTAGCCGACCACCCAGAGCGTGATCAACAGCGCGACCAGGTGGTGCTGGGTGCGGCTGCGCGCCGCGAGTACCGGGGTGACCGCCGAGGTCACCAGCGAGGACAGCCCGGCGACCGAGAGCAGCAGCCCGGCGGCGGTCGGCGTCCGGCCCTCGTCGACGAAGATCGTCGGAGCCCACGCCGTGAGCGCGTAGAACTGCAGCGACTGCAGGCCCATGACCAGCGTGACCTGCCACGCCAGCGGGCTGTTCCACAGTCCCCGTACCGGAGCGGCGGGCGCGGCCGGCGGCTCGGCCGCGGCATGGCGCCGCGCGCGCACCACCCAGGGGAGCCAGAGCACTACCCCGAGCGCCACGAGCACCGCCCACAGCGCCAACGACGGCCGCCAGCCCAGTCCCGTCGCGTGCTCGACCGGCACCATCACCGCGGCGGCCAGGGCACCGCCGCCGGAGATCATCGTCGAGTAGGCGCCGGTCATCACGCCGGTGCGGTGCCGGAAGTCGCGCTTAACGACGACGGGCATGAGTGTGTTGCCGATCGCGATCGCGATCCCGGCCAGCACGCTCCCCGCGAGCAGGGCCCCCAGCGTGGGAACCAGCCGCACGAGGATGCCCGCGGTCAGGACGAGCAGTGCCGCCAGCAGCGCGGTCTCGAGCCCGATCCGGCGCGCCAGCCGGCCCGCGAACGGCGCGAGCAGCCCGAAGCAGAGCACCGGCAGCGTCGTGAGCAGCCCGCCGACCGCGCCGCCGATCCCGAGGTCGTCGCGGATCTGCGAGAGCAACGGCGACACCGCGACGACGGCCGGGCGCAGGTTGAGAGCGATCAGCAGGACGGCGACGACGAGCGCCACGGTCCGGGCCCGGCTCACGACTGCCCGCCGAGCAGGGCGAGGAGCTCGTCGAGCAGGGCGTCGGAGGCCCGGCCGGCGGCGTCCGGGTCCCCGTTGCGGATCGCGTCGACGAGGTCGGTGTGGACGTGGAACGCGGGCGTCCCCACTGCGTGCTGCTCGTCGACGGTGATCCGGATCGTCGCGACGAGCGCGTCGCCGAGGTGGTCGAGCAGGTCCGAGAGCACGGGGTTGTGGGCGGCCGCGGCGACCCGGCGATGGAACTCGAGGTCGCCGCGCACGAAGCCGTCGCGGTCGTCGGCGGCGGCCAGCTCGTGCTGGCGGGCGAGGGCCTCGGTGAGCCCGGCGAGGTCGTCGTCGGTGCGGTTGCGGGCGGCGAGGCGCGCGGCCTCCCGCTCGAGACCCCGTCGCACCTCGAGGACGTGGCGGGCGTCGGCGCGGCGGACGTAGCGGTCGAGGGCGGCGCCGAGCCCGCTGGCCGCCCGCACCCAGGTCCCGTCGCCCTGGCGGACCTCGAGCATCCCGGAGTGCGCGAGCGCGCGGACCGCCTCGCGCACCGAGTTCCGCCCGACGCCGAGCGCGACGACCAGTTCCGGTTCCGGCGGGATCCGCGTGCCCACCGGCCACTCCCCGGAGACGACCATCGTCTCCATCTGGGTGATCACGTCGCCGATGACGCTCGCGCGCCGAGGGGTCTCCAGGGGCACCCAGACATCCTGACATCCCATGTCTGACGGCGAGAAGACCGCGACGCGGTGCTGCGGGTCTCAGGGGTGCTGCTTCGACCCCGACGAGCGCTTGCCGCCCTTGTGCTGCTGCGAGGTCGCCGGGGTGTTGCCGGTGCCGACGGCGTCGGCGAGCGAGCGCAGGTCGAACGAGACGAAGTCCCGGCTCGAGGTCTGCAGGTAGTGCTGCGCCCCGACCTGCTCGCCCGGGAAGAGCTGGAACGCGTCGGGCCGCGGCTGGCCGGTCGGGTGGAAGTAGGCGCCGGACACCCACGCCGGGTTGATGTCGAGCTCCATCCCGCGCACCGCGCCCGCCGAGCGGAGGATGTCGCCGAGGGTGCAGACCGACAGCGCCGGACCGCCCACGTAGATCTCCGCCCCCGTCGCGGTGACGCCGAACGCGGACCGGTTGATGTAGGCCGCCTGCCCGACGGTCGAGCCCCACTCGGCGGTGCCGCCGGTCGCGCAGGTCGGGTTCACCGTGCCGTGGTCGACCAGCGGGATCAGGTTCTGCCGCACCGCGGCGACGTTCGAGGACATCTTCACCTCGGTGCCCCACGCGCCGACGTCCGTCGTCCCGTTCTTGTTGATCACCAGGCTCGCGGCGCCGGGCACCAACGGTCGGGCCTCCTTGCCGTCGAGGTACCAGCCCCCGTGGCTGTCGCCCTGCAACCGGAAGCCCGCCGAGAAGGCGTCGACGACCGTGCGCTGCTCGTTCGAGTCGACCGAGGTGGGCACCGGCCAGGTGCCGCCCGGGTCCTCGGTGCCGGGGTGCAGCACGCCGCGCACGAGCGTCGGGTCCATCCACAGCACGCCGACGAGGAACGACGTGTGGGCCGCGTCCGGGCGCACCGTCGTCAGGCGCACCGCGTCGCCGTGCGGGGTGGAGACCACCGGCTGCCACTGGCCCTCGCCCGGCAGCGGCGCCAGGCCGGCCGGCGGGGAGAGCGGCGGCGGTGCGGGACTGCCTCCGGGGTGATCGGCGACCGCCCCGTTCGCGTGCGGGATGCCGCCGGCCGGGGTGCCGCCGGTCGCGGGCTGGTCGAGGTCGTACTGCCGCGCCTCGAGCCACGTCACCATCGGACCGAAGCCGTGGTCGCGACCCCACTCGGCGAGCCGGGCCGCCACGGTGTCCGATCCGGGCCGGGTGAGTGCGTGGATCAGCGACGGGGCGGAGATCGCGGCGAGGAGCACGACGACGACGGCGAGTGCGGCCAGGCTGCGCCGCAGCCACCGGGTGTGCGGGATGAGGTGGGACCGGCGGCGGGGCTTCTCCGGGACCGGGATCGCCGTCGTGTCGTCGTCGGCGGCGTCGGTCTCGGAGGTGCCGTCGCCGGGGTCGGCTCCGTCGTCGGTCCCGGTCGGGTCGGTCTCGACGGTGCCCGTCGGGGCGGTGGTCGCGCCGACGGGCGCAGCGACGGCGGCGACGGGGACCGTGCCCGCGTCCATCGATTCGTCGCCGGTCTCGGCGGCGGTGCCCGGCTCGGCCTCCGGGCCGGCGCCCGCCCCGGTCTCGCCCGGCGCGGGGAGTCCCTCGGTCGGCTGGGGCTCGTCCGGCGTGGGGAGTGCCGTGGTCGGCTCGGCCTGCTCGGGTGCGGGGAGCGCCTCCGTGGGCGCGACGGGGACGGTGCCGGTGTCCGCCGACCCGTCGTCGGGCTCCTCGTCGTCGTCGGACTCGGTGGCGGAGTCGGTCTCGGTGGCTGAGTGCGCCGACCCGTCGTCGTGCTCGTCGTCCGCGGGCTCCGTCTCGCCGGTCCCGTCGTCCACGGGGAGCGCGGTGGTCTCCGGCTCGGGGCGGCCGGCGTCCGTGGGGTCGGCCTGGTCCTCCGGCGCCTCGTCCTCGGGGTCCCGGACCGCCGCGGTGGCCACCGTCGGCACGTCGAGGGCGTCCTCGTCCGCGGCCGGGCGGTCGTCGTGGGAGACGTCGACCCGCTCGGTCGGTCCGGTGTCCGGGGCCGCCAGGCCGGACGATGGATGAGGGGCCATGACAGCTCATCGTCCACGTGACCTGCGGCGTGACCGTGAAGCCCCCCGCCGTGTGGGTCTTCCCGCCGACTCCGGACGGCCCGGTTGAGCCCGGTTCGTCCCGGGTTGTGACCGAAGCTCCGGTGCCCGCGGACCAAGATCGTGAAGCGTGTGAGAAAAGCCCCTGTGGACCGAACGGTCCGCCTCAGGCGTCGCGATCATGCACGGCCCCGAACCGAGCGAAGGGCCCCGTCGATCGATCTACTCGACCGAAGGGGCCCTTTGCTCAGAACGGACCGGAAGAGCGCCTACGCCGGACGCACCGTCAGCAGCAGGTGGTCCTTGCCCTTCGTCGACCGCAGCACGGCGTCCCAGCCGTCCTTCGCCGCCGCCGTGTAGAGCAGCGCCGTCGACGGGGTGCGAAGCGGCGCACGGAACACCGCGTCGACGGTCGATGCCGGGTCGTAGCGCCCGGACAGCGCCGCGAGCACCCGCGCCTTCGACCACATGCCGTGCGCGATCGTCCCCGGCATCCCGAACGCCCGGGCCGCGAGCCCGTTCACGTGGATCGGGTTCACGTCGCCCGAGACCGCCGCGTAGCGCCGCCCGATGTCGCCCGGCACCTTCCACACCGCGTGCGGCCGCTTCCCGACGACGGGTGCGGGCTCCGGCGGCGCGGGCTCCGCGGCATCGTCCGCCGACGCCCCGCGCACGAAGTAGGTCGAGCGCGACGACCACGTACCCGCACCGTCGCCGGTGTCGATCGACGAGACCAGGTCGACCTGGGCACCCTTGGGGTGGGCGACCAGTCGCTCGGCGTGGACGGCCAGCCGCAGCGGCTCGCCCACCTCGAGCGAGCGCCGCTGGGTGATGACGTTGCGCAGGTGCACCATGCCCGGCGCGGGCAGCGGGAACTCGCGGTCGGTCATCAGCCGCATCTGCAGCGGGAACGCCAGCATGTGGGGGTAGGTCAGCGGGACGTCGCCGCCGACCCGGAACCCGCACACGTGCGCGTAGTCGGCCACCGCGTCGGCGGAGATCGACACCCCGGCGAGCTCGAGCGTGCGGTCGGGCAGCGTGTCCCCGCCCGAGCGTGCGGTGAGCAGCGCCCGTCCGTACAGCGCGCCGAGGGTCGGCGGCGCGTCGAGTGTCTCCGTGTTCATGGTCGAGCTCCCCTATCGGCGTGCTCCCCTGAATGCTGCGTCTCCGTCGCCATCACGCCCCCAGCAGATTCTGGCCGCACACCCGCAGGACCTGGCCGTTCACCGCGTACGAGGCGCCCTGCGCGAAGTACGCGATGGTCTCGGCGACGTCGACCGGCAGCCCGCCCTGCGTGAGCGACGACAGCCGCCGCCCGGCCTCGCGGGTCCCGACCGGCATCGCGGCGGTCATGTCGGTCTCGATGAACCCGGGCGCGACCGCGTTGATCGTCGCCTTCTTCGGCGCCAGCAGCGGGGCGGTGGCCTCGACGAGACCGATGACGCCGGCCTTGGAGGAGCCGTACGACGTCTGGCCGCGGTTGCCCGCGATCCCCGCCATCGACGACACCGTGACGATGCGCCCGCCGGGGTGGAAGCCCTGGTCGTCGGACGACGCGAGCAGCACCTCGTCGATCGCGAGCTGCGCGTTGAGGTTGACGTCGATCACCGAGTTCCAGCGGTCGGTGTCCTGGTTGGCGAGCAGCTTGTCGCGGGTGATCCCGGCGTTGTGCACGACGATGTCGATCCCGCCGTGCCGCTTCGCGTGCTCGACGATGGCCGCGCCGGCGCCCTCGGAGGTGATGTCGAGCTGCAGCGAGGTCCCGCCGACGTCGTTGGCGGTGCGGGCCAGCGCGTCCCCGGCGGCCGGGATGTCGACGCAGACGACCGTCGCACCGTCGCGGGCCAGCGTCTTCGCCACCGTGCGCCCGATCCCGCGGGCGGCACCGGTGACGACCGCGACCTTGCCCGCGATCGGACGGTCCCAGTCGGTGCCCGACGCCGAGCCCGCGTAGCCGGCCACCGTCCCGACGTCCACCCGCTGCCCGTCGACGAACGCCGAGCGGGAGGAGAGGAAGAAGCGCAGCGTCGACTCGAGGTCGGCCCCGACAGCCTCTTCCGCGACGTGCACCAGGTTCACCGTCGCGCCGTACCGGGCCTCCTTGGCCGCGGAGCGCACCAGACCCTCGAGGGAGCGGCGCGCCGCCCGGACGGCGGGCCGGTCGGCCTCGGCGGGCACGTCACCGATCACGAGGATGCGCCCGGATGGTCCCACGCGGCGCATGACCGGCGTCAGGAACTGCTGGATCGCCGCCAGATCGGCGGGGGAGGACAGGCCGGTCGCGTCGACGATCGCCGCGGCGACCTTGGAGGTCGACGAGCCGCCGCCGATGGGCGCGTTCGGGTCCTCGTGGACCTCGACGCCGGCCTCGGTGAGCACGGCGCGCACCACCTTCGCGACGCGCCCGTTCGCGGTGGCCGTGCCGAGCAGCGCCGCGCCGGAGAGCAGCGGCTGCCCGGGCTCCCAGCGGCGCAGCTTCGGCACCGGGGGAAGGCCGACGTTGCCGGCGATCGCCTTGCCGACGCCGGAGTTGACGAAGTCGGAGTACCAGTCGTGCGACATGACTACCTCTCAGGCCTCGAGGATGGCGACGACGCCCTGGCCGCCGGCTGCGCAGATGGAGATCAGTCCGCGGCCGCTGCCCTTGGCGTGCAGCGTCTTGGCCAGCGTCGGGACGATGCGCGCCCCGGTGGCCGCGAACGGGTGCCCGGCCGCGAGCGACGAGCCGTGCACGTTGAGCTTCGCGCGGTCGATCGAGCCGAGCGGCGCGTCGAGCCCGAGGCGCTCCTTGCAGAACTGCGGGCTCTCCCACGCGGCCAGCGTCGCGAGGACCGTGGACGCGAACGCCTCGTGGATCTCGTAGTAGTCGAAGTCCTGCAGCGTGAGGCCGTTGCGCTCGAGCAGCCGGGGCACCGCGTAGGCCGGGGCCATGAGCAGGCCCTCGTCGCCGTGCACGTAGTCCACCGCCGCGGTCTCGGCGTCCACGAGGTGCGCGAGCACCGGCAGACCGCGCTCGGCGGCCCACGCGTCGGAGGACAGCAGCACGGTGGCCGCGCCGTCGGTCAGCGGCGTCGAGTTGCCCGCCGTCATGGTGGCCTCGGCCCTGTCCCCGCCCGCGGGGAAGAACACCGGCTTGAGCTTGCCGAGCTTCTCGACGGTCGAGTCGGCGCGCAGGTTGTTGTCCTTGGTGAGCCCGAGGTAGGGCGTCAGCAGGTCGTCGAAGAACCCGTCCTCGTAGGCCCTCGCGAGGTTCTGGTGCGAGAGCGCGGTGAGCTCGTCCTGGGCGGTGCGCTCGATGCCCCAGTACGCGGCGGTGATGGCGGCGTGATCACCCATCGCCATGCCGGTGCGCGGCTCCCGGTTGGCGGGGATCTCGGGAACGAGCTGGCCCGGGCGCAGTCCGGCGAGCGCCTTGAGCATGCCCGCGGTGGACTTCGCGCGGTTGGCGGCGAGCAGGACCTCGCGCAGGTCCTCGTTCACCGCGATCGGGGCGTCCGAGGTGGTGTCCACGCCGCCCGCGATGCCGACCTCGACCTGGCCGAGGGCGATCTTGTTGGCGATGAGGATCGCGGCCTCGAGGCCGGTCCCGCAGGCCTGCTGGACGTCGTAGGTGGGGGTGGCGGCGGACAGGCGCGAGCCGAGCACGGCCTCGCGCGTGAGGTTGAAGTCGCGGCTGTGTTTGAGCACGGCGCCCGCGACGACCTCCCCGATGCGCTCACCGGTCAGCCCGAAGCGGGCGACGAGGCCGTCGAGGGCCGCGGTGAGCATGTCCTGGTTGGAGGCGCGCGCGTAGGCGCCGTTGGATCGGGCGAACGGGATGCGGTTGGCACCGACGACCGCCGCGCGACGGGGGCTGGCCACTGGTTCCTCCAGGGGTGCTGGCTCTGTAGTAGGCAAAACTGTGTTACTCGAAAGTAGCAGGTACCGTGGGTGCCGTGAGCCGTCGTTCGCAACGTCACGGGGACGAGGGGCAGGGCCGTCGCGACGGATCTCGTCGAGGCCACCCGGGCTCCTCGTCGGACGGCGCTGCGGCCGACGCCCCGGCCGGCGACGACGCCGGTGCGGGTGGAGCTGACGAGGACAGTGCCCCGCCGCCACGTCGTGACAAACGTTCGAGCCGCTGGGACGAGCACCGTCGTGCCCGCCGCAAGGAGCTGACCCTCGCCACGATCGTCGCCATCCGCGCCCACGGCGCGGACGTGGGGATGAGCCAGGTCGCGGCGCAGGCGCGCACCTCCAAGACCGTGGTCTATCGCCACTTCGCAGACAAGTTCGACCTGTACCAGGCGGTCTGCGAGCGGGTCGGCGCGGTGATCGTGGGCCAGGTCCAGGAGGCGATGCGCCAGGCGGGCCCGCCGGAGAAGACCCTCCTCGCGGGCGTCGACGCCTACCTCGGGCTCATCGAGGCGGACCCGGACATCTACCGCTACGTGATGCGCCCGCCGACCTCGGAGCGCTCCTCGTCCTCGGGCGGCCCGAACGACTTCGTCGGCGACCTGACCTCGTTCATCGGGGACTTCGTCGGCGACATCATCTCGACGGAGCTGCACCGCCAGAACCGCGACGCGACGCCGGCCACCACCTGGGGGCACGCGCTCGTCGGGATGGTGCGCTCGGTGGGGGACCACTGGCTGACGGTGCGCCCCGAGGTGCCGCGCGAGACGATCGCCACCGAGATCGCCGACCTCGCGTGGGCCGGGCTCTCCCGCACCGTGAACGAGGCCGCCGCGTCGGCCTAGACGTCACCCGGACGGCGTCGTCCGGCGCTCCCCGGGTGTCTGGGACATCTCCCCCGGGAATCGTGACCGTGACCACCGCGTCGACGGGCTGACCAGCGGAATGGCATCCCTACTCGCGGGTAACCTCAAGTCGACGGCGGTCGTCCGACCGTCGTCATCCCCGCCTCCCGGGAGGTCCGGACGATGACCGCCAGCACACCCCTCGACCCCGGTTCGGTGACGCCCGCGGCCGTCGTCGCCGTCCGGCACGCCCTCGACGGACGCTGGTCGGCCCTGCGCGACGAGATCCGCGCCCGCGACGACTTCGCCTCGCTGCGCGTCGCGCCCGGCACCGACTCGGAGACCTACCGCGACCGCGTCTGGGAGATGCTCGGCCGGCTGGCCGCCGACGGGCACGCCCTGCACGGCTTCCCCGCGTCGGTCGGTGGGCACGGCGACATCGGCGGGTCCGTGGTCTCGTTCGAGATGCTCGCCTTCGCCGACCTGTCGCTGCAGGTCAAGAGCGGTGTGCAGTGGGGACTGTTCGGCGGCGCGATCCAGGCCCTCGGCAACCCCGAGCAGCACGCGCGCTACCTGCCGTCGGTCATGGACCTGAGCCTCCCGGGCTGCTTCGGGATGACCGAGACCGGCCACGGGTCGGACGTCCAGTCGGTGCACACCACTGCGACGTACGACCCGGCGACCGACGAGTTCGTCATCGACACCCCGACCGAGTCGGCCCGCAAGGACTACATCGGCAACGCCGCCCGCGACGGGCGGATGGCCGCGCTGTTCGTCCAGCTCTTCACCGCGCCCGCCGGGGAGGAACCGCAGCGCTACGGGGTGCACGCGATCCTCGTCCCGCTGCGCGACGAGGACGGCACCGTCCTGCCCGGCGTCGAGATCACCGACGACGGGCACAAGGAGGGGCTCAACGGCGTCGACAACGGGCGCCTGGCGTTCCACGGCGTCCGTGTGCCGCGCGAGAACCTCCTCGACCGCTACGGCACCGTCGCCGCCGACGGCTCCTACTCCAGCTCCATCGAGAGCGAGAACCGCCGGTTCTTCACGATGCTCGGTGCGCTGGTGCGCGGGCGGATCAGCGTGTCGGGCTCGGCGGTCGGCGCCGCGATGCTCGCGCTGACGATCGCCGTCCGCTACGGCGAGGTCCGCCGGCAGTTCTCCGCGCCCGGCGGCGACGGCGAGATCGCGATCCTCGACTACCTCGCCCACCAGCGGAAACTGCTCCCGCTCCTGGCGCGGACCTACGCGCTGCGGTTCGCCCAGAACGAGCTGGTCGAGATGCTCCACGACATCCAGACCACCCGGGAGGCCGGCGGCGACGTCGACGAGAAGCGCCAGCGCGAGCTCGAGTCCCGCGCGGCCGGCATCAAGGCACTCTCCACCTGGAACGCCACCGAGGTCATCCAGGTCTGCCGGGAGGCCTGCGGCGGGCAGGGCTACCTCTCCGAGAACCGGCTCGGCGCGCTGCGCACCGACACCGACGTCTTCACCACCTTCGAGGGCGACAACACCGTCCTGCTCCAGCTGGTCGCCAAGGGCCTGATCTCCGGGTACGCCGACGACTTCGGTCACCTCGACACCCTCGGGACCATCCGCTTCGTCGCCGACCAGGTCCTCGACTCGGTCGCCGAGCGCACCTCCCTGCACTCGCTGGCGGAGCGGCTGCGCGGCGCCGCGGGCGGCGACGAGGACGAGGTCCTCGACAGCTCCTGGCAGATCAAGCTGCTCGACGACCGCGAGGAGCACACGCTCGACTCGCTGGTGCGCCGGCTGCGGCCCGCGCGGGGCAAGGGGGTGGGCGCCGACCGGGCCTTCGAGATCTTCAACAACGCCCAGGACCACCTGCTGCGGGCGGCGCGCAGCCACCTCGACGGGCTCGTGCTCGACGCGTTCAACCGGGCCTGCGAGTCCCGGACCGACCCCGCGGCGCGCACGCTGATGCGGCAGGTCTGCGACCTCTACGCGCTCTCGGTCATCGAGGACGACAAGGGCTGGTTCCTCGAGCACGGCCGGATCTCCGCCTCGCGGGCCAAGGCCGTGACGGCCGAGGTCAACCGGCTCTGTCAGGGACTGCGCCCGCACGCCCGGGCGCTGATCGACGCGTTCGGCATCCCGGAGAGCTGGATCGGGGCACCCATCGCCGTCGGCGACGAGGCCCGCCGTCAGGACGAGGCCAGTGCGCACGCCCACGCGGACGCGGGCGCTGCGACGAGTTGACCACGGCCGCGCAGGACGGGTGAATTCGGACGTCCCGGGTGGTAGAAGGTGCGCACGCATCCGAGAGAGGACGTCGACGTGAGCGCACCGGGTGAGGGCTACGGCCAGTGGGACACGGGCGCCCAGGCGGCGCCCCCGCCGCGGCCCAGGAACGGCATGGGCATCGCCGCGCTGGTCCTCGGCATCCTCGCCATCCTCTCCTGCTGGACCGCCGCGGGCGGGGTCCTCTTCGGCATCCTCGCGATCGTCTTCGGCGTGATCGGGGCCGGCCGGGCCCGGCGAGGTGTGGCGAACAACCGTGGCGTGGCGATCGCCGGCATCGTCACCGGCGTCCTCGGCCTCATCGTCGGGATCATCTTCGTGGTCATCGGGATCTTCGTCGGGTTCTTCTTCGTCTCGGGCGGCGGCCAGGCGGTCTTCCAGCAGGCGCAGCAGTGCGCGCAGCAACGGATCGCCCAGGGCGCGTCCCCGCAGCAGGCGTTCGAGCAGTGCCGGCAACAGGTTCCCGGCCTCAACGGCGGGTAGCAGCGCGGTCCCCAGACACGAACGGGCCCCGCACCTCGGGTGAGGTGCGGGGCCCGTCGTGTGAGTGGGTGTCCGAACCGGGCGATGAGCCGCCTCGCGGCGCGTGGCACACCAGGGCTTCAGCCGAACGATCGTCCCTGGCGGCTCTTATTATTGAGACCCGGGGGCACATGGCGCCCGGTCCGGACGCCCCATTCAACCAAGTGGCCCGTCGTGATGTTCCTGGGCCACCGAGAAAATCTGCGTAGCCCGGATCATCCGCCGCCGGGCACCACCGCGAGGGCGTCGCGGATGCGGCGCAGCTGGACGTCGGAGGGGCTGTTGGCGACGGCGAGCGCGCCCCCGGCCGGCCGCCGCACCATCTGGGTGGAGCCGCCGCCGTCGAACGCGACCGCCTGCGGGTAGCCCAGCTCGGAGACCAGTCGCCCGAGCTGGGCGAGGGTGGCTCCCACGCTGGCCTGCTGCCGGCCGTCCACCGCGATCAGAGCGAGGGTCCGGCCGTCGGCGGAGAGGCCGACCGCGGTACGCGGTGCGCGCTCGGTGTCCTGCAGCCCCGGCCACGGCGCCCCGGCACGGACCAGGGGCAGTGCCCCGACCGCGGTGCGCAACGACGGCGATCCCCCCGCGCGCAGTTCCCAGTGCGGCACGACCGGGTCGCCGACCCGGAGCCCGCGCAGGAGATCCGCGCCGGCGTCCCGCCCGACGAGCGCCACCGCGCCGGTGGGGACGGCTCCGGTGCCGACCGGCCCGGTGGCGATCACCTTCCCGTCACGCACCTGCACCTCGACGGCGTCCGGGCTGCACGGCGCCTTCGGGTCGGTGTCCGAGCCGCACACGGTGCGCGACCGGGGCAGCGCGCCCCAGGCCGGGGTGAACACCGCGACGCCGCCGACCGGCACGGCGTAGGTGTTCAGACCGGTCAGCGGGATCGTGCCCGACGGTGCGTCGGCGCCTCCCGCGAAGTGCACGGTGTCGATCCGCGCGGCGCCGGATCGGTCGACGCCGAGGACGGTGTCCGGGTCGGAGCCGGGCGGCCCGGGCGGGGCGGGCCGGCGGCCGGGGGTGACGGCCGAGGTGATCGGCACGCCGTCGGCGAGCTCGACCCCGACGGGCGCCCCGGTGCCGCCCTCGTCGAAGAAGTCGGCGTTGACGGCCGCGATCGCGTTCGCCCGGCCGGCGAGGTCGGGCACGGTCGCCGTCGCGGTGACGACCGGTGGGTGGAGCAGCGCCATCGCCACCTTCCGGTTCGCCAGGTCGACCCGGACGACGTGGCCGCGCACGCGGCCGGCGGCCTCCGTCGTCGTGAAGTCGCGGTACTCGGTGCCCGGGACGTCGACGTCACGCGGGCCGAGGACCTGGTCGAGGACACGCCCGGGAGGGGCCGGAGGTGGGGGCGGCGGCGCCGGGGCGTCCGGTCCGGCGAGGGCGGACGGGGCGACGACGAGCGTCGTCACCAGCGCCGCGAACCCGCCCGCGAGGGGGCGCACCGGCCCGACCGCCCGCATCGCTCTCCCATCGATCACCGCTGTGGCGCGGCGGACGATCTCCGATCGGGCGACGGCGGGGATGCGCGCGACGGGCGCGCCGGGGAGAGTCCCCCTCGTCGGGTGACGTGGCGGACCTCACCAGGTAAAGGGAACCTCAAGCGATTCCCATTCGTCATCAAGGGGAGTATCGCGACGAGGCGCCGCGCGGACGGGGCTCGAGGAGGACAGCGTGACGGTCCCGTTCTGGGTCTGGGCGGCGACGGTCGGTGGGATCGCCGTCCTGGTCGCCGTCGACATCTGGCACGCCCGGTCGCCGCACGAGGTGAGCTTCCGCGAGGCGACGCTGTGGTCGGTGATCTACATCGTCGTCGCGCTGGCGTTCGGCGTCGGGCTGTGGATCTTCATGGGCACGCAGCCGGCCACCGAGTACTTCGCCGGGTGGCTGGTCGAGAAGAGCCTCTCGGTCGACAACCTCTTCATCTTCGCGGTGATCCTGGGCCAGTTCGCGGTGCCCAAGCGCCATCAGCAGCGGGTGCTGCTCTGGGGCGTCATCGGGGCCCTCGTGATGCGCGCGATCTTCATCCTGATCGGCGCCGCGGTGATCTCGGCGTTCGCGTTCGTCTTCGTGATCTTCGGGCTGTTCCTGCTCTACACCGCGTACGGCCTGATCCGCTCCCACGGTGCCGGTCCGAAGGACATGAGCGACAACGCCGCGGTGCGGCTGACCCGCCGGCTCGTGACCGTCCACGAGGAGGACACGGCCGCGGGCGACCCGCACGACGGCCGGTTGACCCGGCGCATCGGCGGCCGCTTCGGGGTCACCCCGCTGTTCATCGCGGTCGCCGTGATCCTCTCGGTCGACCTGGTGTTCGCGCTCGACTCGATCCCGGCGATCTTCGGCATCACGCAGAACGCCTACCTGGTCTTCACCGCGAACGCGTTCGCCCTGCTGGGTCTGCGGGCCCTGTACTTCCTGCTGGTCGGGCTGCTCGACCGCCTGGTGCACCTGTCCTACGGGCTCGCGTTCATCCTGGCCTTCATCGGCGTGAAGCTGATCCTGCTCTACCTCCACGAGGACGTCTCGCCCTCGATCCCCGCGGTGCCGACCTGGCTCTCGCTCGCGGTGATCGTGGCGACGCTGGCGATCGTCACCGCCACCAGCCTCGTCGCCACCCGGCCGCCGAAGGTGACAGGCTCGGAGCATGACGGCACCGGGAGCCCACGGGCAGGCGAGCGCCGATCGTGACCGCGACCCGACCGGTCGCGCCCGCAACGCCCGCCCGCGCGACGCGTCCGGCCGGCCCCTCCCGCCGGGCGAGGCCGGGGTCGAGCGGGTCGACGAGGACGTGGTGCTCGCCCCGCAGGACGCGCTCACCGAGGCCCAGCGGCTGCTCGACGGCGGCTACCCCTTCCACGCGCACGAGGTCCTGGAGGGCGCCTGGAAGTCGGGTCCCGACGACGAGCGCGCGTTCTGGCAGGGCCTCGCCCAGCTCGCCGTCGGGCTGACCCACGAGCAGCGCGGGAACCGGCGGGGCGCCCCGTCGCTGCTGCGCCGCGGCGCGGACAACATCACCGAGGACCCGGCGACGGGGACCCGGCACGGCGTCGACACGGCGCGGCTGGCCGGGTGGGCGCGGTCGAGGGCGGACGCGGTCGAGGCGGGGGAGGAGTCGGGCGGGGCGCCTCGGCTGCAGGACTGACCCCAGCCCCGGTCAGCGAAGGTCCCCCATCGACGTGCTCGGTTGCATCGCTGACATCAGACGTCAGGAAGGCGCCATCCTCACATCGTTTCGGGAGTGCTGACGGTCGGGCATCCACGCCCGTCCAGCGCACCAGAACTTTCAGGAGGTGGCCCTCCGTCATGGCCAACGAGCTCTCCGGCAAGCGCGTGGCGATCCTCGCGGCGAGCGGCGTCGAGCAGGTCGAGCTGACGCAGCCGCGTCAGGCCGTCCAGGACGCCGGCGCCATCACCACCCTCGTCTCCGTCGACACCGGCGAGATCCAGGCGATGAACGCCGACATCAACAAGGCCGACACGTTCACCGTCGACGCCGCGATCGGCTCCGTCTCCGCCGACGACTTCGACGCGCTCATCCTGCCCGGCGGCACCTGCAACCCCGACACCCTGCGCCAGAACGCCGACGTGATCGCGTTCGTGCAGGCCGTCGCGCGCGCGGGCAAGCCGATCGCCGCGATCTGCCACGCGCCGTGGACCCTGGTCGAGGCCGACATCGTGCGTGGGAAGCGCCTCACCTCCTTCCCGAGCGTGCGCACCGACATCCGCAACGCCGGGGGCACCGTCGTCGACGAGCAGGTCGTCGTCGACCAGGGCCTGATCACCAGCCGCAACCCCGACGACCTGGACGCGTTCTGCGCGACGCTGGTCAAGGAGTTCGCCTGAGCGGAAACGCCCTGGCCGGGCCGGGTGACGCGCGCGGCATGATGCGCCCGTGACGCCGGGCCTGTTCGACGAGATCCTCGCCCGCGGCGGGGCCCGCGAGGCGGTCGACGACACCGCCTGGCTCACCGCTCTGCTCGACGTCGAGGCCGCCCTGGCCGGCGCGACCGCCGACGCGGGCGGGCTCGACGCCGACGTCGCGGCGTCCATCGCGACCGCCTGCCGGCCCGAGCGCTTCGACATCGCCGCGCTCGCCGTCGAGGCCGCGAACGCGGGCAACCCCGTCGTCCCGCTGGTCGCCGCGCTGCGTGAGCTCGTCCGCGCCCACGCGGGCGACGAGGCCGCCGCCGCGGTGCACCGGGGCGCGACCAGCCAGGACGTCGTCGACACGGCGAGCGCCCTCGTGACCCGCCGCGCCCTCGCGGTCGTCGTCGGCGACCTCACCGCGGCCGCAGACGCGGCGGCCGGACTCGCCCGGGAGCACCGCGATCGCGCGGCCGCCGGCCGGACGCTGCTGCAGCAGGCCGCGCCGGTGACCGTCGGGCTGCGCGCGGCCGGGTGGGCGAACGGGCTCGACGGGGCGGTGGCCGCGCTGCAGTCCTGGCGCCCCGCGGTCCAGCTGGGCGGCGCCGTCGGCACGCTGGCCGCCTTCGCCGGCCGTGGGCGCGCCGAACGCGCCGCGCTCGCCCGGAGGCTGGACCTCGACGAGCCGCCGCTGCCCTGGCACACCGAGCGGGGCCGCGTCGCCGAGCTCGCCGGGGTGCTCGGATGTGCTGGCGCGGCGATCGGGTCGGTGGCCACCGACCTGGTGCTGCTCGCGCAGACCGAGGTCGGCGAGGTTCGCGAGGACGTGCCCGGACGCGGCGGCTCCTCGACGCTGCCGCACAAGCGGAACCCGGTCGGCGCCGTCTCCGCCCGTGCCGCCGCGATCGCGGTCCCGGGCCTGGTCGCCTCCCTGCTGACGGCGGCCTCGGGTCACGAGTACGAGCGCGCCGCCGGGTCCTGGCACGCGGAGTGGCGGCCGACCTCGGAGCTGCTGCGCACGGTCGGCTCCGGGGCGACCTGGCTCGCGGACTCGCTCGGGCACCTGGTGCTCGAGCCGGCCCGGGTGGCCGCCTCGCTCGACGTCACCGGCGGGCTGCTCCTCGCCGAGAACGTCACGACGACGTTGCGCGGCCGCGTGGACGACCCGAAGGGCCTCGTCACCACCGCGGCTTCGACCAGCCTCGACGAGGGCAGGCCGTTCGCGGACGTGCTCGCCGACGCCCTCGCCGGCACCGACGTCACCCGCGCCGAGATCGACGCCGCCCTCGACCCGGCGGCCCACGTCGGTGAGGCCCTCGAGCTCGTCGACGACTTCCTCGCCACCCGCACCGCTGCCGCCCGCACCGCTGCCGCCCGCACCTCCGCCGTCGACCCCGAGGAGCATCCGTGACCGACGACCTCGACCCCGCCGGCCTCGCGACCCGCCGGGAGGTCCTCGGCGACGAGCACGTGGACCGCGCGCTCGCGAACTCCGACGAGACCACCGCGGACTTCCAGGCGTTCATCACCCGCTACGCGTGGGACGGGATCTGGAACCGACCGGGCCTCGACCGCCGGCAGCGCAGCATCGTCACCCTCTCGGTGCTCGCCGCGTTGCACCACGACGGGGAGCTCGCGATGCACGTCAGGGCGGCGCTGCGCAACGGCCTGACCCGCGAGGAGATCCGGGAGGTTCTCCTCCAGGTCGGGGTGTACGCCGGGGTGCCCGCCGCGAACCGGGCGTTCGGGGTGGCGCAGCGGGTGCTCGCGGAGGTCGCGGAGGACTGAGCCGCGCCCCGGTCGTGGGTGCGACGCACCCGTGCGCCGCGCGGGGAACTCGCCGGTGCGCCCACTACCGTGGGCGGGCACCAGCCGGTGCGGTCGAGGGGACGAGGGTGCGAGGACGGATCGTGACGACGACGGGGGCCCGCCGGCGCGCGGTGCCCGGGGGACTCGCGACGGCCGTCGTGGGAGCCCTCGCCGCGATGACGCTGCTCGCGGGCTGCTCCTCGGGGTCGGACCTCTCGACGCCGTCGATCCCGACCTTCCCGGGTCCGGGCGCGGCGCCCGCGACGTCCACCCCGGCGCCCCGCTCGACGCTCGTCCCGACCGACTGCAACCAGATCGTGTCGAAGGACCAGCTGCCGAACCTGCTCGGCCTGCCGATCGGCTCGGTCGACGTGCGCTCGCTGCGTGACGTGCCCGCCCCGTCGGTCGGCCGGCTCGAGCGGGTGACCTGCACCTACAGCTCCACCGGGGGTGCCGGCGCGCCGAGCCAGGGTTCGCAGGTCCTCAAGCTGATCGCCAGCGGCTACAACGGCCCGCAGGCCGCCCAGGCGCAGGTGGCGGTGAACAACCAGGTCGAGCAGCGCTCCGGGGTGAACGGCGTCGACACCCCGATCGGCGCCGCGACCGGCACCTACTTCACCGACCCGGACGGCCCGATCCTCGTCGTCGCCTACAAGCAGGTGACGGTGAGCCTCACGCTGGGCCGCGGCGCGCTGTCGGCCGACCAGAGCCGGTCGGTGCTGGTCGACCTGGCCCAGCGGGTCCTGCCCGTCCTGGTGCCTCCCGGATCCTGACGGCGCGGTCTCGTCCGTCACCCCCGCGTCCGTCGGGCGCGCCGAGCGGGTATCCCCGGCGTAGCATTCTTTTGCGTACGCTAACGACAAGGGGGACTGCCGCGTGACCACGGCGACGGCATCACCGACGGGTGCGACGGAGCAGCCCGGACGGTCCGACCGCTACAAGTGGGTCGCGCTGTCCAACACCACGCTCGGCGTGCTGATCGTCACGATCAACATGTCGATCCTGCTCATCGCGCTGCCCGACATCTTCCGCGGGATCAACATCGACCCGCTGGCGGCCTCGAACATCAGCTACCTGCTGTGGCTGATCATGGGCTACCTCGTCGTGACCGCGGTCCTCGTCGTGAGCTTCGGGCGGATCGGCGACATGTACGGCCGGACCCGGATGTACAACCTGGGCTTCGCGGTCTTCACGTTCTTCTCGATCCTGCTTGCCGTCACCTGGCTGCAGGGCGACGCCGGCGCGATCTACCTGATCATCATGCGGGTGCTGCAGGGCATCGGCGGCGCGCTGCTGCTCGCGAACTCGACGGCGATCCTCACCGACGCCTTCCCCACCCACCAGCGCGGTCTGGCGCTGGGCATCAACTCGATCGCCGCCATCGCCGGGTCCTTCATCGGGCTGGTCATCGGCGGCGTGCTCGCGCCGATCAGCTGGCACCTGGTCTTCGTGGTCTCGGTGCCGATCGGGGTGTTCGGCACGATCTGGGCGTACTTCAAGCTCAAGGAGGCAGGCGAGCGCCACGCGGCGCGGATCGACTGGTGGGGCAACATCACCTTCGCCGTCGGCCTCGTCGCGGTGCTCATGGGCATCACCTACGGCATCCAGCCCTACGGCGGGCACGTCATGGGCTGGACGAGCCCGATGGTGCTCACCCTGCTCATCGGCGGCGTCGTCGTGCTCGCGATCTTCGCGGTGATCGAGACCAAGGTCGCCGAGCCGATGTTCCACCTGTCGCTGTTCAGGATCCGCGCGTTCACGGCCGGGAACATCGCGAGCCTGCTGGCCGCGCTCGGCCGCGGTGGTCTGCAGTTCATCCTGATCATCTGGCTGCAGGGCATCTGGCTGCCGCAGCACGGCTACGACTACGAGTCCACGCCGCTGTGGGCCGGCATCTACATGGTCCCGCTGACGATCGGGTTCCTGGTCGCCGGACCGATCTCGGGCGTGCTGTCCGACCGCCACGGCGCCCGCGCCTACGCGACGATCGGCATGGTCGGTGCGGCGGTGAGCTTCCTGCTGCTGAAGTTCCTGCCGGTCGACTTCTCCTACTGGGGCTTCGCGATCATCCTCGCGGTCAACGGCCTCTCGATGGGCCTGTTCTCCTCGCCGAACCGCGCCGCGATCATGAACTCGGTGCCGCCCCGGCAGCGCGGCGCCGCAGCCGGCATGACCTCGACGTTCCAGAACGCCGCGACGGTGCTCTCGATCGGCATCTTCTTCTCGATGCTGATCCTCGGCCTCTCCAGCTCGCTGCCCGCGGCCCTGCGCAGCGGACTGCTCGCACACGGCGTGCCGGCCGACGCGGCCCAGCGCATCTCCGAGCTGCCGCCGGTGAGCACCCTGTTCGCGTCGCTGCTCGGTTACAACCCGATGCAGACGCTGCTCGGACCGCAGGTGCTCGCCCAGGTGGGTCCGCAGCAGGCGGAGTACCTCACCGGGCGGAGCTTCTTCCCGTCGCTGATCACCGGTCCGTTCGGTGACGGCCTCACCTACGCGCTGGTCTTCGCGGCCCTGTGCTGCGTGATCGCCGGGCTGGCCTCGCTGCTGCGCGGCGGCAAGTACGCCTACCAGGAGCCGTCGTCGGCGACGGTCGTCGCGGCCGACGGCGCCGACGAGCTCGACGGTGCCTCGGTCACCGAGGCCGAGGTGGCGCCGGAGCGCACGCTCGTCGGCGCGGGTGCCGGGTTTCCTGACGGCGGTGGTGCCCACGACGGGGCCGGGGTGCGGCCGGGGCGGTTGCTCCAGGGCCGCGTCATCGGGCCGGACGCGTTGCCGGCGCCGGCCGTCCTCACGTTGGTCGACCGGGCGGGACGCCAGGCCGGTCGGGCGGTCTCCGACGACGAGGGCCACTTCCGCATCGAGCCCCCGGCCGCCGGTGAGTTCCTCGTGATCGCCACGCCGCAGGGCTCGGACGGCTCCGTGGCGCCGCGGGCCACCCAGGTGTCGGTGAGCACCGTCCCGGTCGACCTCGACCTGGTGCTCGACCGGCGCGTGCCCAGCTGACCAGGGGGTTCCCGAGTTCCCGGGATCTCGGTAATGATCGTCACCGGCTCAGGTAATCGCATGTTCAAGATTTTCCGGGACCGTCGGGAGGCGTGACCGGATTCGATCACCCTGAACGCCGCCCCGGACTGCTCGGTGCCGTGACGGTGGTGCTGACCGCCGCGGCGGGCGCCATCGACGTCGTCACCTACTTCGCCTTCAACCAGGTCTTCGCGTCCACGATGACCGGCAACCTCGTCCTGCTCGGCCTCGGCGTCGGGCAGGGCGAGTGGGACCAGGTCGTCGACAACGTCTGCGCGATGCTCGGCTACTGCGGCGGCCTCGTGATCGGCACGCTCGTGTGCGGGGTGGCGATGCGCCGCCTGCCCTGGCGCAACGCCGTCGGCGTCGCGCTCACCGTGGAGTTCGCGCTGCTCGTCGCCGTCGGCCTGTACTGGTGGGGTGTCGACGACGGGTCGGTGACAGCCCAGGCGAAGGTCGTCGTGCTCGTCGTCGGGGCCGGCCTCGCGATGGGCATCCAGGCGGCGGCGATGCGCTACATCGGCCCGGCCGGCACCCCGACCAGCTTCCTCTCCGGCACCGTGACCAACTGGGTCTCCAGCCTCGTCGAGTTCCACCAGCCGTTCCGCTGGAACTGGAACTCGCCGCTGCGGATCGGCGTCATGGTCGTCGCTGCGGCCGGGAACGCCGTCCTGCAGCACCAGGTCCCCGACCTCGCGTTCGCCGCGCCGATAGTGCTCGTGGCGGTCGCGATCGTGATGATGGCGCGGGTGACGCGCGCCAACCACGGTGGACTCGTCGCGGGCGAGCCGCAGTTCGCCCCGGTTCCGGTGGATGCCGGTGAGGACGATCTGGCGGGCGCCGGTCGGGTGCTGGGTCGGGTGGTCGACGCCTCCGGGGAGCCGCGGTCCGCCGCGGTCACGCTCGTCGACATGGCCGGGCGCCAGGTCCGCCGCGAGGACACCGCGGTCGACGGCGGTTTCGAGATGGAGCCCCCGGACGACGGGCAGTTCGTGCTCATCTGCACACCGCGCGGCGGAGGAGTGCCGCCGCGGGCGGTGATGGTGTCGGTGGACGGCGCCCCGGTGCGTCACGAGGTGGTGCTGGGCGAGCCCGTGCCGGCGACGGCCTGACCGGGCCGGAGATCGGAGCGCCCCGCCTCGCCTTGTCGCGGTGATTCCCCTCGCTCCGCGCGCCTTTGCCCGGCCCGTCTTGTCGCGGTGATTCCCCTCGCCCCGCGCGCCTTGTCGTTCTGATTCACAACGACAAGGCAGAGGCGCCTCCGCGGAAGGCCGCGACAAGGCGGTGGGGCTCCTGCAGCCGGGTCGACTTCATGTTCGCTCGTGGGCGCAACAGGTCGGCCGAGTACGGCGTTCGGAGCAGCGACCTGTCCACACAGGCAGCGGGACCCGGGGTTGTCCACGTCGGCCGGCGCACCGTTCACGGTTCCGGGCTCGCCACCGCCACCGTCGACGCCATGTCCTGGTTCCAGCCCGCTCCCGACGACGCCGGACTGCTCCGGCGGAGTCATCTCGTCGCCGTGCAGGATCCGGCGCTCGTCGACAAGGCGCTCCGACGCAAGCTGATCACCCCGATCCATCGCGGCATCTACAAGGACGGGGTTCCGGACTGCTGGGATCGAGCGTGGGCCGCGTGTGCCACGGTCGGCGGCTGCCGGGCCGTCGCCAGTCACCGGACGGCGGCGCGGGTCCACGAGCTCGAGGTGCCCCTCGGCGGGGCGGACGAGGTCACGATCCCGCGGGCCGAGCGTCGTCCGCACCGCGCGGAGCTGCGCTTCCACACGACGGTCCTCGCGGCGGAGGACGTCGTCGACATCGGCGGGCTGGAGCTCACGTCGATCGCCCGGACCCTCGTCGACCTGTGCCGCTGTGAGGAGCAGTTCCGGGCGGTGTGGGCCGTCGAGCGAGCTCTCGCTCGGGAGAAGGTGACGACCGAGGAGCTCGTCGAAGCGCTGCATCGGTGTCGGGGGGTCCCCGGGGTCGCCCGCGCCCGACATCGGATCGCCGCCGCGCGCCCGCTCTCCGGCTCACCGCTCGAGACCGCCGGCCGGCTGGCCCTCGTCGATGACGGACTCGCCGAGCCGGAGCTCCAGTTCCCGATCACCCGGGCCGACGGTCGGGACGCGCACGTCGACCTCGCGTACCGGGAGCAGCGGGTCGGCCTCGAGTTCGACGGGCGGTCGGAGCACGGGATGGAGAGGGCCGTGTTCGAGGACCGGGACCGGGAGAACCAGATCGTCCTCCGCGACCTCACGATCATCAGGTTCTCGTGGCACGACGTGTTCCGCCGAGGCCGGGCGTACGTCCGGACGGTGCGCCGGGCGATCGGCGAGGTCGCAGCGTGATCACGAGCGGTCCCGGTGTGGTTTCTCGGGAGGATCGGACCGTTCTGTCGCGGCCTCCGGCGGTCGCGCGATCGCCTTGTCGTTGTGAATCAGAACGACAAGGCGCACCGGGTGGGGTGGGAGACCGCGACAAGGCGGGCCGAGCGAGGCCGGAGCGAACCGACCGGGCGCGGATGCGCACCCGGCCGGGCCGACGGACGCTCAGCCGGAGACCCGGACCGCCTCGATGTCGATCTCGATGCGCAGCGTGCGGCCGATCGCGAAGATGCCGGCGATCACCGACTGGTTCCACGAGATGTCGAAGTCGTCGCGGGAGAGCTGCGTGGTGGCGGAGAAGCCGGCCCGCTCGCCGCCCCAGAGGTCGGGGCCCGCGCCGTGGTAGACGACGTCGAGCGCCACCCGGTTCCCGACGCCCTTGAGCAGGAGGTTGCCGTACATCGTCCAGTGGTCGGGGGTGTGCCCGACGATCTCCGTGGAGTCGAAGCTGATGTCGGCGAACCGCGCCACGTCGAGGAAGTCGGGGGCACGCAGGTGCTCGTCCCGGCGCTCGTCGTCGGTGTCCACGCTCGAGGCCTCGATCGCCGAGGAGACCCGCGTCGAGGCGAGGTCGGCGCCCATGTCGATGTGCCCGGTGAACCGGCGCAGCCGACCGTGGACCTTGGTGATCCCGAGGTGGAACGCCGACGCCGAGATGCGCGAGTGCACCGGGTCGATGTCCCAGCGGCCCGGTGCCGGCAGCTCCAGGGCGCCGGTCCGGGTCAGCACGACCCGCCCGAGCGCCCCGAACGCGGGCCCTCCGACAGGACGGGCGGCCGGGGTGTGGCCGACGGCGGAGGTGATCACGGTGCACGGTCCGGCGGGCAGGCCGTCGAGGACGAACCCGCCGTCGTCGGCGACGGGGGTGCCGCCGATCTGCTGGCCCGCCGCGTCGATGACGGTGACGACGGCGAAGGGCACCGGCCAGCCGTCGCTGGTGACGGCCGTGCCGGTGACCCGCTGGACGTCGTGCTGCGTCGCCGTCACCGGCGCCCACCGTCGGCGTCGAAGCCGAGGTCTCCCGCGCCCGGGTGCTCGGCCGACGGCCCGGAGGCGTGCCGGCCGTTGTGCCCGTTGGTGTAGGCGCCCGCGGGCACCGCGTCGCTGCCGAAGTCCTCCGCGCCGAAGCCGCGCGAGAAGGTGTGGTCGTCCTCGTAGGCCGGGCCGTCGTCGACCGGGCCGAGTGCCGGCGGGGTCAGGGTGAGGGTCACGTCGGAGGGCTGCCCGGCGCCGACCTCGATCTCACTCGCGACCGGGGCGTAGCCGCTCGCGGTGATCGTGTAGGTGCCGGGGGCGACCTCGGGGAAGACGAACGTGCCGTCGTCACCGGTGACCGCGGCGCCCACGACGTTGCCGTCGGAGCCGACCAGGGTGGCCAGCGCCTCGCCGACCGGGCGGCCGCCGGACGCGGAGCGCACGACGCCGGACAGGCGCAGCTGGGTGGCCAGCGCGATGTCGCGGGTGACGCGGCCCTCGGCCGGGATCTGGACGGTCTCGGCGATCGGCGTGGTGTCCGGGGCGGCGGCGGTGAGCGTGTAGGAGCCCTCGTCGAGGTCGGCGAAGCGGTACGACCCGTCCGCGTTCGACCGGGCCACTGCGACGACGGTGCCGCGCACGTCGGTGAGCGTGAGGACCACGCCCGCCGTCCCGGCGACCCCACCCTCGCGCCCGGTCCCGACGGTGCCCTCGAGGGTCGCGCCGCCGCCGGAGAGCCCGACGTCGTGGCGCAGCGGGCGGTCGGACACCGCGACGAGGGACGCCTTGGGCTGATGGGTCGACGACGAGCAGATCACCAGGTAGGTGCCGCCCGTCGACGGCGCCAGCTGGTAGTGGCCCCCGTCGTCGGCCACTGCGCGATCGAGCTGGTCGCCGGCGAGATCGCAGAGGGTCAGCGCGGCCCCGGGGAGCGGTGCACCGTCCCCTCGCGTCACCCGACCGAAGATCATGATCGGCTGCTGTCCGTCCACCGTCGCACTCCTCCGCTGTGCCTCGTGGCCCGCGTCCCCGTCGTGAGGTGACCGGCCTGACCAGGTGCCACCGGGTCCCACCGCGGTGCACCCGCGAGCCGCGCCGGCCCTTCACTCATCCGACGTCCGAGCGGCCCGCTGATGATCCGGCTCCTCCGACGATGCCCCGTCCGGGACACCCCCGGCTCCGGTCGGTCGCTTCCCGCTCGGACCCACTGTGCTCGCCCACGCGGGGTGGCGGCCACCCGGACCGTGCCGAACCACCCTCATTTCACTTGAATAGTACAAGCATTTTGCCGGGGCCGCCCGCACGGGTGGTTCGAACCACGATGATCGACGTGGCGTCGTCCGGACCCCGGGAGGACGCTGATCCCCATGGCCGCGCCGACCGAGTCCCTCGCCCCCGACCGCGCCGGAGCGCCGGCCGGCTCGCCGTTCGACGACCTCCCGCGCCCGCACCTGGAGCTCGACCCGAACACCGCGCACGTCGCCGACTTCTACTCCTACGCGGAGCTGCTCACCGGCGCCGAGCGCGACCTGCTCCGGCGGGTGCGCGCCTATCTCGCCAGCGACGTCGCGCCGGTGGTCGACGAGGCGTGGGCGAACGACGCGTTCCCCACGCAGCTGATCGACGGGTTCGCCGGGCTCGACCTCGCGGGGCTGCCCTACGGCCTCTCCGCCTGGTCGGACGAGCCCGCGCGGCGGGTGCTCATGGGGTTCGTCCACGCCGAGGTCGCGCGCGTGGACGCCTCGACGAACAGCTTCCTCGGGGTGCACAGCGGGCTCGCGATGGGCTCGATCGACGCCTGCGGCACGCCGGAGCAGCGCGAGCGCTGGCTGCCGCCGATGGCGCGCATGGAGACCATCGGGGCATTCGGGCTGACCGAGCCGCACGGCGGGTCCGACGTCGCGGGCGGCATGGAGACCACCGCCCGGCGCGACGGCGACGAGTGGATCCTCGACGGCCACAAGCGCTGGATCGGCAACGGAACCTTCGCCGACGTGCTCGTGATCTGGGCGCGCGATGTGTCCGACGGGGCCGACGGCAAGGCCGTCCGCGGATTCGTCGTCGACCGGGAGACGCCCGGCGTGAGCACCGCCAAGATCGAGGGCAAGACGGCGCTGCGGATCACCCAGAACGCCGACATCACCCTCGACGGGGTGCGGGTCGGTGGGGACCGGCTGCTCTCGGGCGGGAAGGGGACGTTCGCCGACGCCGGGGCGGTGCTGCGCCGGACGCGGGGCAACGCGTCGTGGGCGTGCACCGGGGTGCAGATGGCCTCCTACGAGCTCGCCCTGACCTACGCCAAGGAGCGCGAGCAGTTCGGGCGCCCGATCGCCGGGTTCCAGATGATCCAGGACGCCCTGGTCCAGATGCTCGGGAACACCACGGCCTCGATCGGCATGGCCGCCCGCAACGCCCAGCTGATCGACGACGGCGGCGGGTCGGACGCGCACTCGGCGCTGGCGAAGCAGTTCTGCGCCGACCGGATGCGCGAGACGGTCGCGCTCGGCCGCCAGGTGGTCGGCGGCAACGGGATCATCGTCGGCAACGGCATCGCCCGGTACTTCGCCGACGCCGAGGCCCTCTACTCCTACGAGGGCACCCGCGAGATGAATACGCTGATCGTCGGCAAGGCCGTCACCGGGCACAGCGCCTTCGTGCACTGATCGCCGAGGAGGCACCGTGTCGCAGCGGGTGGTCGTCGTCGGCGGGGGCTTCGCCGGCGCGGGGGTGGCCCGACGTCTCGAACGCCGCCTCCCCGACGCCGACCTCCGCCTCGTCGCGCCCGAGGACTACTCGCTCTACCTGCCGCTGCTGCCTCAGGTCGCCGCGGGCGTCATCCCGCCGCCCGCCGCGGTGGTGTCGCTGACCACGCGGCTGGCGAACACCACGCTGGTGCCGGGCCGGGCGGTCGGGGTGGACGTCGAGGCACGCCGCGTCGTCGTCGCGAGCATCACCGGGGAGTACGAGGTGCTCGACTACGACCGGCTGGTGCTCGCCCCGGGCAGCGTCACCAAGGTCATCGACGTGCCGGGGCTGCGGGAGTACGGCCGCGGCTGCAAGACGCTCGCCGAGGCCGAGTTCCTGCGTGACCACGTGATGGCGCAGCTCGAGCTCGCCAACGCGTCCTCCGACCCCGCGGAACGGGAACGGCGCTGCCGCTTCGTCGTCGTCGGTGGCGGCTACACCGGCGTGGAGACCGCGGCGAACCTGCAGCTCATGACGACGGCCCTCGTCCGCCGGTTCCACCGGCTCGACCCGTCGCTGCTGCGCTGGCACGTCGTCCAGCACCCGCCCGAGCTCATGCCCGGGCTCGGCGCCCGGCTCGGCGAGGACACCGCCGCGACGCTGCGCTCGCGCGGGGTGCAGGTCGATCTCGGGACGAGCCTGGTCGAGATCGACGACGGCTCGGCCCGACTCTCCGACGGCCGCACCCTCGCGACGTCGACCGTGATCTGGGCCGCCGGCGTGGCGCCGAGCCCGTTGATGGGGCGGCTCGGCCTGCCCACGCAGCGGGACCGCCTCGTCGTCGGCGCCGACCTGGCCGTGCCCGGGCACCCCGAGGTGTTCGCCCTCGGCGACTCGGCCGCGGTCCCCGATCTGGCCGTCGGGCCGGACGCGGTCTGCCCGCCGACCGCCCAGCACGCCACGCGGCAGGCCCCGGTGGCCGCCGCGAACGTCGTCGCCTCGCTGCAGGGCCGCCCGACGAAGAACTACCGCCACCGCGACCTCGGCCTCGTCGTCGACCTCGGCGGGACCGACGCCGTCGCGAAGCCGTTCGGGATCGGCCTCGCCGGGCTGCCCGCCCAGGCGGTCACCCGCGGCTACCACCTGTGGGCGCTGCGGGCCCCGGGCGCGGTCGCGCGGGTGGCGGCGAACTGGGCGCTGCATGCGGCGGGGATGTCGAACGCGGTGCGGCTCGGGTTCCTCGGCGGGTCGACCGGACGGCTCGCCGAGTTCGAGCACACCGACGGCTACCTCTCCCCGGAGCAGGTCCGCGAGGTCGTGGCGCGCTCGTGAATCACCCGGCGCCGGGGGCCTCGACCGGGAGTCCCTGTTCCCGCGCGTGGGCGGCGAGACGAGGGTCGTAGGTGACGAAGCCGTCGAGCTCCGTGCCCGCGACGACGGCCGCGGTCGCGAGGTGGATCGCGTCGAGGGTGCGCAGGTGCTCGCCCGGGAGCGACGCGGCCGTCGCCCGCACGACCTCGTCCAGCTCGCACCGGTTCAGGCGGGCCAGGAGGGCCGGGACCGCCGCGAGCGTCGTCGGGGCCGCGCGGAGGAGCGCTCGTGACAGCTCGACCTCGGCGATCACCGAGGTCAGCCATGGAACCGTCGTCCGGTCGTCGAGCCAGTCGATGAGCTCGTCGGTCTCCGGCTCGTGGCGGATCAGCTTCACCAGGGCCGCGGTGTCGAGGTAGAGCATCAGCCGCGCTCGTCGTCGCGCAGCTCCCGCAGCAGTGCTCCGGCGTCGAGCTCGGGCCGCACCGGACCGCCCGGACGGGGCAGCGGTCCGTGCAGCGTCGGCGGACGGACGCGACCGGACGTCACGAGGTCGGCCAGCGCGGCCGGGACCGCCGGGGTCAGGTAGGCCACGACCTGGCCGCGCTCGGTGACCGCCAGGTGCTCGCCGGCCTTGACCCGGGCGAGCACGCCCGCGGTGTCCTGGTTGAGCGTGCGGACGGGGACCTCGGCCATGGGACGATAGTACTACGGACGTACTACTTCCGGTCCCCGTCGAGTGGTTCCGACGACGACGGCGGCGGGAGCGGATCCGGGGCGCCGACCGCCGCCTCGCCGAGACCCGCGGTGTAGGTCGAGCGGGGCTCGATGAGCCGCGCGATGAGCGTGCCGAGGACCGCGGCGAGGGCGATCGGGACCAGCAGGCCCGTGCCTGCGTGGGTCAGTTCCAGCAGCAGCACGACGGTGGACAGCGGCGCCTGCAAGGCCGCGGCGAGGAACGCCGCGCCGCCCACCAGCGCGTACGCTCCGGCCGCGCTGCCCGGCCACAGCGCCGCCCACGGGATCCCGAGCGTGGCCCCGAGCAGCGTGCCGGTCGCGAGGGTCGGGGTGAACAGCCCGCCGGAGGCCCCGCTGCGCAGCGACGCCGCGGTCGCCAACGGCTTGAGCACTGTCAGCGCCACGAGCAGCCCCAGGGATCCACTGCCGTCGAGCACCAGCTGGACCGGGCCCTTGCCGTTGCCGAGCAGCTCGGGGAACGGGATCGCGAGGGCGCCGATCGCGGTGAACACGGCCGTCGTCGCGAGCGGCAGGCGCCACCCGGTGGGCCGGGATCGCCGGGACCAGGCCACCAGCCGCACGAATCCGACGGCGGCGACCCCGCCCACCGGTGCCGCCACCACGGCGAAGACGATCACGGACGCGCTCGGGGCCAGGGCCGGGAACGTGTAGACCGGGCGGTCGCCGATCACCACCCAGGCGGCACAGACGGCCAGCAGCGACGTCACCGCGGCGGGGATCACGAGCGGCAGCGACAGCGATCCGAGCAGCACCTCGAGGGTGAACAGCGCGCCCCCGAACGGCACGTCGTAGACGGCGGCCAGCCCCGCGCCGGCGCCGCACGCGATGATCAGCCGCCGCTGCTCGGCCGTCAGCCCGGCGAGCTCGGACAGTCGTGACCCGATCGCCGCGGCCACCTCACGGGGCGCGCCCTCCCGCCCGAGCGAGGCCCCCATCCCGACGATGACGATCTGCAGCACGCCGTCGAGCGCCGTCCGCCGCAGGCGCATCCGGCCGTCCGGGCTCCACACCGACGCCGAGACCCCCGACGCCCGGCCGAGCCGGCGGCTGACCGGCCCGCGCAGCAGCCACCAGCCGAGCCCCGCGATCAGGCCGGCGAGGAAGAGCACGAGCAGCCGCCGCCACCACGGCGCCCGCTCGACGCCGATGAGGAACGTCGCCTCGGTGTAGCCGAAGGCGGTGTGCTGGACCAGGTAGAGGAGCAGCGTCAGCGCACCGCCGGCGAGCCCGGCCCCGATCCCGGTGAGCAGCACGACGGCCCAGAACCGCGGCGCGAGGCTGACCTGGCCGCCGGGGCTGTCGGGGACGTTCGGCTGCAGCACGGACTACCCGACCAGCGCGACGCCGGAGATCACGGCGAGGACCACCACCGACCAGCCGAGCAGCGGGACCGCCCGGCGGGCCGCCAGTGGGTCGGGGAGCGGGCCGTGGCGCAGGACCCGGGTGCGGTGGCGGCCGTAGAGCGCGGTCGCGATCGCGATGACGAGGGCCAGGCCCGCCGGGACGAGCGCGAGCGTCACCTCGGCGTGCGAGATCTCCCGGGCGGCGAGCAGGGCGGCGTTGCCGATGAACCCCAGCGACGTCCGGCTCCAGGCGAGCCCGGTGCGCTCGGCCTGCAGTCCGGCGTCGGACGGACTGGTCACGTGACGCCGCGCAGCACGATCAGCACGAACCCGAACAGCGCCAGCACGACGAGGCCGGCGGCCATCAGCCAGGGGACGCGCTGGACGGGCAGCGGGCGGTCGCGCCGGATGGCGGTCTCCACCGAGCGCCAGCGCAGCACCCCGGACGCCGCGGCGACCACGGCCAGCGCGGCCAGCAGGCCACCGGTCACCGCCCGGGCCCCGGGGATCGTGAACGACGGCACCAGCTGGACGACGGCGACCCCGGCGGCGAGCAGTGAGAGCGAGGTCCGGAGCCAGGCGAGGAAGGTGCGCTCGTTGGCGAGGGTGAAGCGGTAGTCGGGTTCCCGCTCGTCGTCGGGCTCCCCGTCGTCGTTCTCCGACCCGGCCGCACCGGCCCCGGTCATCCGCTGCCCTCCCGCCCTCGACGATCACCGCGCCGTGCCACGCGGCGCCCCAGGATGGCGCCAGTCGGTCCCGGACGCCACGGCGTCTTCGGCCTCTCCGCGGGCGTCACGCCGCCGGCCCCGCCGGTCGCCGGGTCGGAACTCGGTAAGAGAACGCCGCGGACCGTTGGGCGGGGCGGTCGGGCTCGGCAGCATGCGACCGGTGTCGACCATCGACGGCCTTCCCGCCCACGTCCTGCTGGTCCATGCGGTGGTGGTGCTCGTCCCGCTGAGCGCCCTGCTGCTCGTGCTGGTCGCGCTGTGGCCCGCGGCGCGGTACCGGCTCGTCTGGCCGGCGCTGGTCCTGACCCTCCTCGCCCTCGTCGCGGTGCCCCTGACCACCGACGCGGGCGAGTGGCTCGAGCACCACGTGGCGCGCTCGGCGCTGGTGCACACCCACACCGAGCTCGGCGACACGATGCTCCCGTGGGTGATCGGCCTGGCGGTCGTGGCCGTGGTGCTCGCGGCGCGGCACGTGCTGGACGTCCGGGACCGGGCGCGGCGCGAGGGCCCCGGCGCCGCCCTCGCGCCCGAGACGGCCCGGGCGACCCCGCCGGGCGGGACGGTCGCGACGATCGTGATCGCGGTGCTCACCGTGGTCCTCGCCCTCGGGTCCGTCGTCACCGTCTACCGGATCGGGGAGTCCGGCGCGCGGGCCGCGTGGACGGGGAGGTTCAGCGAGCAGTCGCAGCCGCTGCCGGGCGGTCCCCCACCCTCCGGCGGGGGCTGACGCCCGGCGGCGACGACCGGTGACGACGGCGGGGGTACGCGCACGTCCGGCCCGGCCCGCCGTACGGTCGGCACCGACGGGGACGACGGGTCGAGGAGGCAGCACGGTGAGGCGGTCGGGCGCGTGAGACCCCCCGCCCCGGGGCCGCCGTTCGAGTCCCATCCCGTCGCCGCCGTCCTGCTGGCCCTCTGCTCGGCGTTCCTCTACGCGCTGGCCGCCGCGCTGCAGCGCCTGGCGACGTCCCGCGCCGCGAACGAGGGCACCCATCCGCGTGACGGACGGGCGTTCTTCGGTGCCCTCGCCCGGATGCCGCTGTGGTGGACCGGGCTGGCGTCGATGGGCTGTGGTGCCGCGGTGCACGTGGTGGCCCTGGGCCTCGGGTCGGTCACCCTCGTCCAGCCGGTCGGGGTGCTGGCGCTGGTCCTCGCGCTCCCGCTCGACGCCCGGCTCGAGCACCGCACGATCCGGCGGGCGGAGTGGGCGTCGGCGGCGTTGCTCGTCGCCGGTCTCGCCGGCCTGCTCACGCTCGCCCCGCACCACGGCGAGACCCGGCAGGCGGGCACCGGCGGTCTCGTGGCGACGGCGCTCGCCGCGGCGGCCGCGCTCGTCGCGATCGCGCTGGTCGGCAACCGGCTCGGGTGGCGCTCCCGGGCGGTGTCGCGCGCGGCGGGGGCCGGACTGTGCGCCGGGGTGACGTCGGGCCTGGTGCGCCCGGTGCTCCACGGGCTGCACCGCGGCCCGCTGGACGCCGGGGTGGTCGTCGCCGGGATCGCGGTGCTCGTGCTGCCGGTGATCGGGGTGCTGCTGCTCCAGCTCGCCTACCGCGACGGCGGGCTCGACGCCGGGCTCGCCACCCAGACGACCATCGACCCGGTCGTCGCGGGCCTCATCGGGATCCTCGTGCTCGACGAGCGCTTCGAGGGCGGCGTGACGGGGGCCGGGTTCGCGGTGCTCTGTGCCGCGGTCACCGTCGTGGGGCTGGTGGCGCTCATCCGCGCGGGCCCGACCCCGGCGCACGGGCCCGGCTGACGCATCGGGTCGGGCGGTCCGGTGTCGGAGAGTTCCTTCTCTCGAACGACCTCGTCACGCCGTTCACCGGGGACCGCGACCGAATGTGACGCAGAGTGTCGGTTTGATCACATCGTTCGTCCGATGGCGTGGAGTGGAGGTTCCTCCTGTTCCACTTCGGCGCCGCGTCGTGGCTCCGGACCGTCCGTCGATCACCGTTTCCCCTGGTCATCGACGGGTCAAACCCCTCACAGGGGTGGTCAGGGTCGGGCGGGTGGCGAAGTGTGACCGTCGTAGGGTCTCCGGGCATGACCCAGACGCCGATTTACGATGAAGTCAGGCGTTCCTTCGGCCGCATCGACCGGAGCCTCGAGCGCCGTTCCTTCCGGCGCGAGGACTCCGCGAACAGCGAGCGGGGCTCCCGTCCCGTCATGTTGCGCGGTTCCGGCGGACGTCATCGACGGTCGGGGGAGTGAGGGCGGACCCGGACCGGATCCGTCCGCTCCGGGTGCCCCGCACCCGTCGTCGGGAGGTCCGTCCCCGGGCCGTCCGTCGACGCCGCCTCCCGGTCGCCCGCCGCTCGGAGGTCCTCCGCCATCCGGGCCACCGCCGGGCCAGGGCGCCCGACCCGGCCCGGGCCGGCCGACGGGCCCCCCGCCCGTGAACCGTCCGCCGGGCGGCCCCGCGGGCCAGGGCGCCCGTGGTGGCCCGGACGGACCCGGCCGCGGCTCCGACGGTCCCGGCCGCGGGCCCGAGGGATACGGCGGCGGCCGGCCACCGCCCGCGCCGTCCGACGCACCGACGGCGGCGGTGCCCCCCTCGTCCGGGACCGGCGGGCCGCCCACGACCCCACCGGCCGCGAGCAGTGGCCTGTCCGGCGTCCGCGTCACCGGTCAGGCGATGGCCGCCGTGACCACCGCGGCCGCGGGCGGATTCCTCGGCGGCGCGGGCGGCACCGTCGCCGGGGCCGCGGTCGCCTCCGTCGTGACGACCGTCGGTGAGGCGATCTACCAGCGTTCCCTGGAGCGCACCCGCAACAAGGTCCGCACCAGCATCGACGCGCACCGCACGCGCGCCCGCCCCGGCGCGAACGCCACCGCGGTGATGTCGCCGGAGCAGGCCGACCGGACACGCGTCGCCCCGGCCGCCCTCGAGACCATGGCCATGCCGCCCGAGGCGGACGAGTCGCCGACCCGCGTCATCACCCTCGACGAGGTGTCGCCGCCGACCCGGTCCGGGCGGGGCAAGCGGATCGCGGTGCTCGTCGCGACCGGCATCGTGATCTTCCTCATCGCGATGGTCGTGGTCACCGGGATCGAGCGCGTCAAGGGTTCGCCGCTCTCCGGTGGCGAGGGCACCAGCATCGGCGAGGTCTTCGGCACCCGCGCCGCCACGACGACGACCGAGGCCCCCACCAGCAGCGGGGAGACCACCTCCGCCGGCGAGACCACGACCTCCGGGGAACGCACCGCCACGCGCACGACGACGAGCGCGCCGGCCACGACGACCACCACCCGGTCGCAGGAACGCGCACCGGGCGCCACGCTGGACGTCCCCACCCCCTGAGCGCGACCGATCGGGGCGCGCTCGCTCCCCGAGGAGGTCCTCCCGCCGTGCGCACCGCCTTCGATCCCACCGAGATCGGCGCCCGAGGCTTCTACCAGCTGCTCAACGCCGTGATCGTCCCGCGGCCGATCGCCTGGGTGGCGACGACCTCGCCCGACGGGATCGACAACCTCGCGCCGCACTCGTTCTTCACGGTCTCGTGCGTGGACCCGCCGATCGTGCAGTTCACGTCGGTGGGGCGGAAGGACTCGCTGGCCAACGCCGAGGCCACCGGCGAGTTCACCATCTCGCTGACGCCGGAGTGGCTGTTCGAGGAGGTCAACGCGACCGCGACGAACTTCCCCCGGGAGCGCGGCGAGTTCTCCGAGGTGGGGCTGGACTCCGAGTCGTCCGAGCGGGTCCGCCCGCCTCGCGTGGCGCAGTCCCCGGTGGCGCTGGAGTGCACGCTGCACTCGACGCTCGGCCTGGGGAACTCGACGGTCGTGCTCGGTCGGGTGGTGCACGCCGCGGTGGCCGACGAGGTGCTCGTGGACGGGCACCCGGAGGTCGGGCTGCTCAAGCCGCTGGCCCGCCTGGGCCGTGACGAGTGGTCGACGATCGGCCGGGTGCTGGACAAGCCGCGCATCCGGGTCGAGGACTGGCCGAACGGCTACGACCCCGCGGGTTCCTGAACGCCGCAGACCCGGTCGAAGCCGTCGGGGTCGGCGGAGAGCGCACGCAGCCGGCCGCGGGGGTCCGCGACCAGACGGCGGGTCGTGTGGTCGAGGACTCCCATCACCCCGGTGAGCGTCGCGCACACCGTCCCGCCCCGGCGGATCTCGGCGTCCATCCGGAACGACTTCCCGGTGCCGAACCGGATCGCCGTCGTGACCTCCGCCTCCTCGCCCACCCGCAGCTCGGCCAGGAACCGGACCGTGGTCTCGAGGATCACCGGGCCCAGCCCGGCCGCGGCGAGCGGCGCGATCTCCACCCCGGCCGCGCGGAACGTCTCGACCCGGCCGTGCTCGCCGTACTGGTGGTAGACGGCGTGGTTGAGGTGGCCGTTGGCGTCGGTCTCGTACCCGCGCACGACCAGCGTCGCGGAGTGCTCCCCGCTCGTGGTGCTCACGGACGCAGGATCGTGGCAGGCTCCCGGGCGTGCGCATCGGGATGGGTCTGAACTACAGCGGCGGCTTCGAGGAGACGATGGCCGAGCTGGCCGAGCACGAGAAGGCCGGGCTCGACATCGTCTTCGTCCCCGAGGCCTACAGCTACGACGCGGTGAGCCAGCTCGGGTTCATCGCCGCCCGGACGGAGCGGGTCCAGATCGCCTCGGGGATCCTGCAGATCTACACCCGGACGCCGACGCTGACGGCCATGACCGCGGCCGGTCTGGACTACGTCTCCGGCGGCCGGTTCACGCTCGGGCTCGGGGCGTCCGGCCCGCAGGTCATCGAGGGCTTCCACGGGGTGCGCTACGACGCCCCGCTCGGCCGCACCCGCGAGATCATCGACATCTGTCGGCAGGTGTGGCGCCGCGAGCGCCTCGAGCACCAGGGGAAGAACTACACGATCCCGCTGCCGCCGGAGCAGGGCACCGGCCTGGGCAAGCCCCTCAAACTCATCAACCACCCGGTGCGCGAGTCGATCCCGATCGTGGTCGCCGCCCTGGGTCCGAAGAACGTGACGCTGGTCGCCGAGAAGGCCGACGGCTGGCAGCCGATCTTCTTCGTGCCGGAGAAGGCGCAGGAGGTCTGGGGCGACTCCCTGGCGGCAGGTCTCGCCAAGCGCGAGGCCGGCCTGAAGCCGTTGGAGGTCTACCTGCAGACCTCGTTCTGCATCACCGAGGACGAGGCCACCGCCACGGCCATGCTCGACGGGATGCGCCACTTCGTCGCGCTCTACGTCGGCGGCATGGGGGCCCGCGGCCAGAACTTCTACAACGACGTCGCCTGCCGGTACGGCTTCGTGGACGAGGCGAAGTCCATCCAGGACCTCTACCTGGACGGCAGGAAGGACGAGGCCGCCGCGGCCGTCCCGGAGGAGCTGCTCAAGGCCATCTCGCTGATCGGCCCGCGGTCCTACGTCGCCGAGCGCATGGCCGCGTTCGCCGAGGCCGGCGTCACGACCCTCAACCTCACCCCGCTCGGCGGCACCCCGGCCGACCGGGTGGCGCTGACCGGTGCCGCGAAGGAGATCGCCGCCGGGCTGTAGGGGCACGTCCCGGCCGGGACACGGGCCGGCCGGGGAGGACCGATCGAGGAGGCGCGACGATGCGGACGTTCCAGGGCGTGGAGGAACTGCGGGCGGTGGTCGGGGAGGACCTCGGCACCAGCTCGTGGATCACGGTCGACCAGAAGCGGATCGACCTGTTCGCCGACGCCACCGACGACCACCAGTGGATCCACGTCGACCCGGAGCGGGCGAAGGGCGGGCCGTTCGGCGGGACCGTCGCGCACGGGTTCCTGACGGTCGCCCTCATCCCCGCCTTCGGGTGGGACACGTTCGCCGTCGAGGGCGTCTCGATGACGGTCAACTACGGCATGAACAAGGTCCGCTTCCCCGCGCCGGTTCCGGTCGGGAGCCGCGTGCGCGGGCACTCGAAGTTGCTCGACGTCACCGACGTGAGCGGTGGCGTCCAGGCGACGATCGGGGGCACGGTGGAGATCGAGGACCAGCCGAAGCCTGCCTGTGTCGCCGAGGTCGTCCTGCGTTATCTATTCTGAGTTCGAAAATAGCTCTCCCCGGAAGGACCTGCCGTGGTTGACGCCGTCGTCTGTGAGCCGATCCGCACCCCCGTCGGGGGGTTCGGCGGGGCCTTGCGGGACGTCCCGGTGCAGGAGCTGGGCGCGACGGTGATCCGCGAGCTCGTCGAGCGCACCGGCGTCACCGCGGACCAGATCGACGACGTGGTCTTCGGGCACTGCTACCCGACGATGGACGCCCCGGCGATCGGGCGCGTCGCGGCGCTGGACGCGGGCCTGGACGTCACGGTGCCCGGGCTGCAGATCGACCGGCGCTGCGGCTCCGGGCTCCAGGCCGTGCTCTACGCGGCGATGTCGGTGGCCACCGGCGGGGCGTCGCTGGTGCTGGCCGGCGGGGCGGAGTCGATGTCCGGGGCGTCGTACTTCACCGACGCGGTCCGCTGGGGCACCAAGGCGGGCGGGTTCGAGATGAAGGACTCGCTCGCGCAGGGCCGAGTGCTGGCCGGCGGCGTGAACCACCCGGTCAAGGGCGGGATGATCGAGACGGCGGAGAACGTCCGGAAGCGCTACTCGATCCCGCGCGACGAGCAGGACCGGCTCGCGGTGCGCTCGCACGAGAAGGCCACCGCGGCGGTCAAGGAGGGTCGCTACGCCGACGAGCTGGTGCCGGTGACGATCCACGGCCGCAAGGGCGACACCGTGGTGGATCAGGACGAGCACATCCGGCCGGACGCGTCGCTGGAGTCGCTGGCGAAGCTGCGCCCGATCCTGGGCAAGGCCGACCCCGACGCGACGGTCACCGCCGGCAACGCCTCGGGCCAGAACGACGGCGCCGCGGTCTGCCTGGTGACCACTCCGGAGAAGGCCGCCGAGCTCGGGCTGCGCCCGCTGGCGCGACTGGTGTCCTGGGGGCTCGGCGGGGTCGGCCCGGAGATCATGGGGATCGGGCCGGTCCCCGCGACCGAGCAGGCGCTGGGCCGGGCGGGCCTGTCGCTGGCGGACCTCGACGTGATCGAGCTCAACGAGGCGTTCGCGGCGCAGGCGCTCGGGGTCGGCCGCGAGTGGGGGATCGACCTGATCTCCGACGAGCGGGTCAACCCGAACGGCTCGGGGATCTCGCTCGGCCACCCTGTCGGCGCCACCGGGGTCCGGATCCTCACGACGATGCTGCGCGAGATGGACCGCCGCGGGTCGCGCTACGGGCTCGAGACGATGTGCATCGGCGGCGGTCAGGGTCTCGCGGCGATCTTCGAGCGGCTGGCCTGAGTTCGTCAGCGATGGTCCATCGCTGACATCTGACGTCAGGATGAACCCTTCCTGACATCGGCCGCCCGGCCGCCCGGCCGCCATGATCATGAGCACGGGGGGCAGGGCTCGGCGGCGGTGAACCTGCCTGGTGTGCTCCTCGTCGAGAAGGGAATCAGCGACCCTGCCAGCGCGGCGGCCGCTTCTCCCGGGCCGCCGCGGCACCCTCCTGGGCGTCCTCGGTCGCCCCGGCCACGCGCCGCATCGTCTCGCCGAAGCGGATCGCGTCGGTCTGCGACATCTCCGGGCCCCGGCGCGCGACCTCCTTGATCGCCCGCTGCGCCAGGGGTGCCCCGGCGAGCAGCCGGTCGGCGAGGCGCCCGGCGGCGGGCAGCAGGTCGTCGTGCTCGACCACCTGCAGCGCCAGCCCGATCTCCTTCGCCCGCGCCGCCGACACCGTCTCCCCGGTCAGTAGCAGCTCCATCGCCGGCTGCCAGCCGATCCGCTGGGGCAGCCGCAGCGCGCCCACGATCGTCGGGACCCCGAGCTTGACCTCCGGGTAGCCGAACGTCGCGCGGTCGGAGGCGACGACGAAGTCGCACCACGTCACGAGGGTCAGGCCGTAGCCCAGGCAGAGCCCGTTCACCGCGGCGATCACCGGCTTGTGGAGCTCCCAGCCGGACTCGAACGAGTTCACCGTCGGGCGCTCCCAGAACGATCCCGGGAACTCGCCCGCCGGGTTGCGCTCCGAGCCGAAGTCCGCGCCGGCGCTGAACGCCCGCCCCGCGCCGGTCACGATGCCGACCCAGGCCTCGTCGTCGGCGCTCAGGCGGGCGAACGCCTCGTTGAGGCCGTCGCGCATCGCGCCGTCGATGGCGTTGAGCTTGTCGGGCCGGTCGTAGGTGATGGTGGCGACGTGGCCGGTGCGCTCGTAGCGGACGCGGTCGGCGAAGCGCACACGCACGTCGGGTCCGGGGGCCTCGTCGCTCATGGGCGCGCACGCTAGCGCCGTCCCCTGGGAGGGGGTGACTCCCGGATCACATCCCCCGAGCGGGTACCCCCGCTGGCAGAGCGTGCGGGTCGGGTGCATAGTTGTACCGACCAAGCGATTGTACGGAGCACGCAATGAATGCAGCAGTCGGTGCTCGACCCGGACCCCCGATCCCCGAGGGCACCGACGAGCAGTGGGTGACCTCGGACCGGATCGGCCTCCAGCTCATCCGGCTCATCCGCCTCATCGAGCGCAAGCGGGTGTCCAAGGTCGGCAAGGACGGCAACGGCGTCGAGCGCGCCGCGTACGTCCTGCTGGCCCGGCTCGTCATCGACGGGCCGCACCGCTCGAACGCGCTCGCCGAGGCCGTGCACTCCGACCCCTCCACGGTCAGCAGGCAGATCGCGGCGCTCGTCCGGATCGGGTACGTCGAGCGACGCCCCGACCCCGCCGACGGCCGCGCGTGCCTGCTCGCCGCCACCCAGGAGGGCCACCGGGTCTTCGAGGAGAACCGCGACCTCCGCAACCGCGAGATCAGCCGGATCACGAGCGACTGGGACGAGGCCGACCGCGAGCGGCTCGTCGAACTGATGGACCGCTTCACCACCGCGCTCGAGGCCAACCACCCCGAAACCCACGACGACGTCCCCGCCCCCCAGGGCGCGGAGGAGGACCGATGACCAGCACGACCGCGTCGAGCACCGCGGCGGTCGCTACGACGGCCGGCGCGAGACCCGCGCCGACCACCGGCGGATTCACCCACCGCCAGATCCTGACGATCCTGTCCGGGCTGATGCTCGGCATGTTCCTGGCCGCGCTCGACCAGAACATCGTCTCCACGTCGATCCGCACCATCGCGGACGACCTGCACGGCCTGAACCTGCAGGCCTGGGCCACAACGGCCTACCTGATCACGGCGACCATCTCGACGCCGCTCTACGGCAAGCTCTCGGACCTCTACGGCCGTAAGCCGTTCTTCCTGTTCGCGATCGGCGTCTTCGTCATCGGCTCCGTGCTCTGCACGATCTCGACGTCGATGTACGAGCTGGCGGGATTCCGCGCCCTGCAGGGGATCGGCGCCGGCGGTCTCATGAGCCTCGCGCTCACGATCATCGGTGACATCGTCCCGCCCCGGGAGCGCGCCCGGTACCAGGGCTACTTCCTCGCGGTGTTCGGGACGTCGAGCGTCATCGGCCCGGTCGTCGGCGGCTTCTTCGCCGGCACCACCTCGATCATCGGCATCGACGGCTGGCGCTGGGTCTTCCTGGTGAACGTCCCGATCGGGATCCTCGCGTTCGCCGTCGTGTGGCGGGTGCTGAACCTGCCCCACACCCGTCGGGAGCGCCGCATCGACTGGCCCGGCGCCGTCGCGCTGGCCATCGCGCTCGTGCCGCTGCTGATCGTGGCAGAGCAGGGCCAGAGCTGGGGCTGGGGCTCGACGGACGCGATCCTCTGCTACGTGATCGGCATCGTCGGCCTGATCGGCTTCGTGATCGCGGAGCGCGCCTACGGCGACGACGCCCTGCTGCCGCTGCGCCTGTTCCGCAACGGCGTGTTCTCCCTGACGACTGTCATCGCGGTCATCACCGGCATCGGCATGTTCGGCGGCATCGCGATCGTTCCGCAGTACCTGCAGATCGTGAACGGGTCGACGCCCACGCAGGCCGGGCTGCAGATGATCCCGCTGGTCGGCGGGCTGATGGTGGCCTCGATCATCTCCGGTCAGCTCACCAGCCGCACCGGGCGATACAAGGTCTTCCCGGTGATCGGCCTCGGCCTGATGACCGTCGGCATGCTGCTCTTCCACTTCCTGCTGCACGCCGACACCCCGTACTGGGAGATCGCGATCCTGATGGTCGTGTTCGGCCTCGGGCTCGGGAACTGCATGCAGACCCTCGTCCTCGCGGTGCAGAACGCCGTGCCCGCCTCGGACATGGGCGTCGCCACCGCCTCGGCCACGTTCTTCCGGCAGATGGGCGGCACGCTCGGCGTCTCGGTGTTCCTGTCGATCCTGTTCTCGACGGTCGGCGGCAACATCATCTCGGCGTTCCGGAGCGCCGCGGGCACCCCGTCGTTCCAGGCCGCCCTGGCCGACCCGGCGGTCGCCTCGAACCCGGTCAACGCCGCCGCGGTGAACCCGGCGACCGGCGCCGCGCAGGTCGTCCAGGACTCCTCGATCCTGCAGCGGATGGACCCGCGCCTGGCCGAGCCGTTCTTCGCCGGCTTCGCACAGTCGATGGACCTGGTGTTCCTCGTCGCCGCCTGCGTGATCTTCGTGGGCTTCGTGCTCATCTGGTTCCTCAAGGAGGTCCCGCTGCGCACGACGTCGGGTATCCAGGCCCGCCAGGCCGAGGAGTCCGGCCCCGGCGCGGGCCCCGGCTCGGTCGACGCCGCCGCCGAGGTCACCGGCCCCGGCCGGGGCGCGATGGACGTCCCGGTCTCGGCGCCCCCGGTGGGCGCGGCCGGTGCCGCGGGCGGCGACCGCCTGGTCCGGCTCGACGGCCGGCGTCCGACGCCGGGTCCGCGCCCGGCCGGGCACGGCCGGCACGAGGCGCCCGAGCACCACGGTGACTCGGTCGTCCTCGGGACGCTCGTCGACGCCGCCGACCAGCCGGCCGGCGAGACGGCCGACGACCGCTTCGCCCGGCCGACCGACGGCGCGCTCGTCGGGGTACCGATGGCGCTGCACGCGCTCGACGGCACCGTCGTCGACCGCACGTTCTCCGCGGCCGACGGGTCGTTCCGGCTGCACGCGCCCGCCCCGGGCAGCTACGTCGTCCTCGCGACGCCAGGGGTGTTCCGGCCGCACGCCGAGCTCGTCGCCCTGGACGGGGTGCCGGTGCGGCGCCGGTTCGGGCTGCGCCGGTCGACCCCGGTCGGCGGGGCGGTGCGCGACGCAGCCGACATCCCGGTCGTCGGCGCGACGGTGACCGTCACCGACCCCGGCGGCGGGGTGCGGGCGGTGCGCCGCACCGGCGCCGACGGGACCTGGGAGTGCCCGGAGCTCGAGCCGGGGACCTACACCGTCGCGGTGCTGGCCCCCGGACGTGAGCCGGTGGCCGAGCGACTCGTCGTCGCCGAGCCGACGCCCGCCGGACGGCGCACCACGCGCCACGACGTGCGGGTGCCGGTCGCGCGCTTCGGCGTGCGGGGCCAGGTGCTCTCGTCGTCGGGCCGGGCGGTGGCCGAGTCGCTCGTCGTGCTCATGGGCGCGGACGGCCGGGTCGTCGCGTCGACCGTGACCGACACCGCCGGGCACTTCGCGGTCACCGACCTCGCCGAGGGGCGCTACCTGCTCACCGCGAGCGGCTACGCCCCGGTGACCGCGCAGGTCACCGTCGCCCGCGGCAGGCACGAGGCCGTGGACCTCGTCGTCGAGCCGCCGCAGCCGGCGTCGTCGGCCCCGGTCCCGGACGCCCTCGACGCCGAGACGTACCCGCTGCCGGTCACCCGCTGACCCGACACATACGACGGGCGCCCCGGGGAATCCCCGGGGCGCCCGTCGTCGTCGGTGGGGCGGCTAGTGGTGCACGCCCTGCTGCTCGGCCCGCTTGAGCGAGTCGCGGATCTCCTGCTCGGCGTCGCTGCGCCCCACCCACGAGGCGCCCTCGACGCTCTTGCCGGGCTCGAGGTCCTTGTAGACCTCGAAGAAGTGCTGGATCTCGAGCCGGTCGTACTCCGAGAGGTGGTGGATGTCGCGCAGGTGCTCCTGGCGCGGGTCGCCCGCGGGCACGCAGAGCACCTTGTCGTCGCCGCCCTTCTCGTCGGTCATGCGGAACATGCCGATGGTGCGGGCGAGGATGAGGCAGCCCGGGAAGGTCGGCTCCTGCACGAGCACGAGGGCGTCGAGCGGGTCGCCGTCGAGGCCGAGGGTGTTCTCGATGTAGCCGTAGTCGGCCGGGTACTGCGTCGCGGTGAAGAGGGTCCGGTCCAGGCGCAGGCGGTTGGACTCGTGGTCCATCTCGTACTTGTTCCGCTGACCCTTGGGGATCTCGATCAGAACGTCGAACTCCACGGCGCGTCCTCACTGCTTCGGCTTCGCGGCTCCGGCCGCATCTGATGTCTGGAGGGGAGGTCCCCGTCGCACCCGGGTCCGTCTCACCCGACCGGACCCGGGAACCCGTCGTCGGTCGCGTCTAGTGTGTCGCATCGCGGCCGGCACGCCACGACGGACGGGAGTGGGTCTGGTCGCACGATCGGACAGTCCGGACCCCGACCGGAGAGAGGGGATCGTGACGGCGAGTGGTGTCGGTCACCGCGCGGGGGCGACCCCGCCGGGTGACGACGGCACGTCAGGCGAGGACCCAGGTCAGGGGCGGGGTCGGCACAGCCACCGCGCCGACGTCCCCAGGTCGCGCAAGATCGTCCAGCGCCTCCTCATCGGCCTCGTCGTGCTCCTGCTGGTCGTCGGCGCCGGGACCGCCGCGGTCCTGACGGCGCCCGGCCTGGCCCGCCGTCTCGGGCTCCCGGTGTCGGCCTCGGTCGACCCGCCGGCCCCCGTGACCTTCGTCCCGCAGCTCACCGCGCTGGGTTCCGACGGGCCCGCGCCGACCGCGTCGGGCGTCGCCGGCGTGCTCGACGGCAAGGTCGCCGGGCTCGGCGACCTCACCGGGGTGGTCATCGACCCGACGAACCCGCAGACCCCGCTCTGGCAGCGCAACCCGGCCGAGCCGCAGGTCCCGGCGTCGTCGACCAAGCTCCTGACGACGAGCGCCGCGCTCATGTCGCTGGATCCCGAGACCCGGTTCACGACGACGGTGGTGGCCGGCCCGACCCCCGACTCGGTGGTCCTCGTCGGCGGCGGCGACCCGACGCTGTCCTCGCTGCCCGACGGCCGGCAGTCGGTCTACCCCGGCGCCGCCCACCTCGACGACCTGGTCGCCCAGGTGAAGGCCGCGCGCGGCGGCAAGCCCCTCACGACGGTGTACGTGGACGACTCCCGCTACAGCGGCGCCCCGCTCGCACCCGGCTGGGACCCCGCCGACATCGCCGGCGGCAACCTCACCCCGATGGTCCCGGCCATGCTCGACGGCGGCCGGCTCGACCCGACCGCGCTCGACGGCCCCCGCACGGCCACCCCGACCGAGGACACCGCGCGGGCGCTCGGCCAGCGGCTCGGCGCCACGGTGGCGGTCAAGCAGGGGCAGGCACCGGCAGGCGCCGCGCCCCTGGGCAGCGTCTCGTCGCCGCCGCTGACCGAGCTCATCCACACCGCGCTGACCAACTCGGACAACATCCTGGCCGAGGCGATCGGCCGGGAGGTGGCCCGCCAGGCCGGGGCGCCCGCCTCGTTCGAGGGCGCCGCCTCGTCCGTGACGAAGATCCTCACCGCGCACGGGATCGACGTCTCCGCGGTGAAGCTCTCCGACACCTCCGGGCTGTCCACGAACGACCGGATCCCGGCCTCGGTGCTCGCGTCGGTGCTCACCCCGGCCGCGGCCCCGGTCGGCTCCGACCCGCGCACGCCGGCGCTGCGCCCGATCCTCGACGGGCTGCCGGTCGCGGCGGGCACCGGGACGCTGGTCGACCGCTACACCGCGGGGACCCCGAACGGCGACGCCCGCGGCTGGGTGCGGGCCAAGACCGGCACGCTCACCGGCACCAACGCGCTCGCCGGGGTGGTGCCCGACGTCGACGGCCGGCTGCTCGTGTTCGCGTTCATGTCCAACGGTCCGGACCCGGTCGGGGCCCGGCCCCGGCTGGACGCGCTGGCCGCCGCACTGCGCGGGTGCGGCTGCCGCTGAGCCCGGCCGCCGTACGGTGGGGGAGTGACCGTCCAGGACACCCCCGACGCCGCGGCCCCCGAGACCGCCACCACCGGCCTGCCCGTGCGCTGGGGGCTCGCCGCCGCGACGGGCTCGCGCCTGGTCCCGCCGGGGCCCGCGGTCTCGGCCGCCGAGGCCGCCGCCGAGGTCGCCCGGCTCGCCGACGGCGCCCGGGTCGGCGAGGGGCACGTGCGGGAGCTGACCGGCCTCGGCGTCGACCTGCCGATCCCGGAGGCCGCCGTCGTCGACCGGCCCGGGTGGATCAGCTCGGCCACCGAGGGCATCGCCGAGCTGACCTCCGAGGTCCGGCTGCCGACGGTGCGCTCCGGGAGCCCGAGCGCGCTGACCCGTGCGGCGGGCGAGGTGACCTCGACCGTCGCCGCCGCCCAGATGGGCGGGCTGCTCTCGTTCCTGGCCACCAAGGTGCTCGGCCAGTACGACCCGTTCGCCGGGCCGGAGCACGCCGGCCGGCTGTTGCTGGTCGCGCCGAACATCATGGCGGCGCGCGAGGCCCTCGACGTCGACGCCGACGACTTCGCGCTCTGGGTCTGCGTGCACGAGGCCACCCACCGGCTGCAGTTCACCGCCGTGCCGTGGCTGCGCGAGCACTTCCGCGACGAGGTCACCTCGTTCGCCTCCGGCATGGAGAGCGGCGTGACGGCGGCGCTCGAGCGCCTGCCCGACATCGCCAAGGCGCTGCGCTCCCGCACCGACGTCTCGCTGCTCGAACTGCTGCAGGGGCCCGAGCAGACCGAGATCCTGGACCGCCTGCTCGCGCTGACCACCCTGCTCGAGGGGCACGCCGAGCACGTCATGGACGAGGTCGGCCCCGCGGTGGTGCCCTCGGTCGAGGTCATCCGGCGCCGGTTCACCGCGCGGCGCCGCGGCGGCGGACCCGTCGACCGGCTGCTGCGGGTCCTGCTCGGCGTCCAGGCGAAGATCCAGCAGTACGAGCAGGGCCGGGTGTTCGTCGACGACGTCGTCGGCAAGATCGGGATGGACGGTTTCAACGCCGTGTGGACCTCGCCCGACACCCTGCCGCGCCGCGCCGAGATCACCGACCCCTCGGCCTGGGTGAAGCGCGTCCACGGCTGACCGGCCCCGCGCGCGTCCGATGCCCCGCGTCCCGCCCGCGACCGCGGAGATCCGTCGCGCGGTCCGGGCGGCGCTCGACGAGGCCCTTCCCGCCCCCGACGACGCGGTGCCGGCACCCGCCGTCGTCGTCGCGTGCTCCGGTGGGGCGGACTCGCTCGCGCTGGCCGCCGCGACCGCCCACGTCGGCGCCGCCCGCGGCATCGTCGTGCACGGCGTCGTCGTCGACCACGGGCTGCAGGCCGGGTCGGGGGAGAGGGCGGGCGAGGCCTGCGCCGCGCTCGCCGGGCTCGGGGTCGACGCGCGCGTGACGGGGGTGACGGTGACGGCGGGTGGCGACGGCCCCGAGGCCGCGGCCCGCCGGGCCCGGTACGCGGCGCTGCGCGAGGAATCGCGCGCGTGGGGCGGGGCGCCGGTGCTGCTCGGGCACACCCTCGACGACCAGGCCGAGACCGTGCTGCTCGGCCTCGGGCGCGGGTCGGGGGCACGCTCGCTCGCCGGAATGCGGGCCTGGAGCCCGCCGTGGTGCCGCCCGCTGCTCGGGATCCGCCGCGCCGTGACCCGGGCCGCCTGCGACGAGGCGGGGCTCGAGCCCTGGCAGGACCCGCACAACGACGATCCGCGCTACACCCGCGTCCGGCTCCGGCACGAGGTGCTGCCGCTGCTCGAGGACGTCCTCGCCGGGGGCGTCGCGGAGGCGCTCGCCCGCACCGCGGCGCAGCTCGCCGACGACGACGGCGCGCTCTCCGGCCAGGCCGACGAGGTCCTCGCGGCCGCCCGGGACGACGAGGGCCGGCTCGACGCGGCAGCGCTCGCGGACCTCCCGGCGGCCGTGCGACGGCGGGTCCTGCGGGCCTGGCTGACCGCTGCCGGGGCGCGCGGGTTCGGCGACGCGCAGCTGCGCGGGGTCGACGCCCTGGTCGCCCGGTGGCGTGGACAGGGGTCACCGTCACTACCGGGCGGCTTGGAGGTCACCCGCGTGCGTGGGAAGCTGGCCGTGCGCCGGGCCCCGCGCGGACCCGGCGCGTAGAACGGTTGGGGAAGATCGACGAGCCCGACGAAGGAGTCCGCTCAAGGTGTACGACGGCGACATCGCGTCCGTGCTCATCACCTCCGACGAGATCCAGGACAAGGTCGCCGAGCTCGCCGACCGGATCGCCGCCGACTACGGGGACCCCGGACCGCACGAGCCGGACCTGCTCCTCGTGGGCGTCCTCAAGGGCGCGGTGATGTTCATGACCGACCTCGCGCGCCGGCTGCCCGTCCCCACCCAGCTCGAGTTCATGGCGATCAGCTCCTACGGGTCCGCCACCTCGTCGTCGGGTGTCGTGCGGATCCTCAAGGACCTCGACCGGGACATCTCCGGACGCCACGTGCTCATCGTCGAGGACATCATCGACTCCGGGCTGACCCTGTCGTGGCTGCGGAAGAACCTCGAGTCGCGGGGCCCGGCCTCGCTGCAGGTGGTCACGCTGCTGCGCAAGCCCGAGGCCGCGAAGCTCGACGTGGACGTCAGCTACATCGGCTTCGACATCCCGAACGAGTTCGTGGTCGGTTTCGGGCTGGACTACGCCGAGCGATACCGCGACCTGCCCTACATCGGCACCCTGCACCCCTCGGTGTACGCCTGAGCGTCACCTGGGCGTCACACACTCGGGAGTCGGCTCCCGGATCGTCACACCCCCGGCGCAGCCGCAGATCCATGTGGCCCTAGTCTGCGGCGCATGACGCCCGGTCGGTCCCGCCGACTCCTGATCGTGAACGGCGCCATCGTGCTCGTTCTGCTGCTCGCCGCGGGCGGCACCGTGTACGCGCTGACGAAGTCCTCGTCGAGCACGGACACGGGGCTGCGCACGACGCCGGTCGGGCGGGGCACGGTCGCCGAGACGGTGACCGCCGCCGGCGCCGTCACCTCCGCCTCCAGCGCGACGCTGAACTTCTCGACCAGCGGGAAGATCGCGGAGATCCGGGTGCGGCTGGGTGACCACGTCACCAAGGGGCAGACGGTGGCGCGACTCGACAACGAGTACGCGGACGCCAACCTCAAGGCTGCGAACGCGCTGGTCTCGTCCGACGAGCAGGCGCTCGACGACGCCGAGTACCAGAAGGACCACCCGCAGTCGTCGCAGTCCTCGGCGTCGGGGACGCAGACGCAGGCCGGGGCCGGCGCTGGTACGGCGACCGGGATGACGGCCGGTGGGGCCGCGGCTGGCGGCAACTCGGCCACTACGAACTCTGCTCGGATCGCTCCCGCGGCGCCCGCGCCCCCGCCGCCCCCGCCGCCTCCGCCGCCCGGCCCGCCTGTCCGGCACGCGCCCCCTCCGCCACCGGCGCAGCCTCCGCAACAGAACGGCCTTTTGCTGGGTAACTTCGCCGGGTCGAACCGCGGCGTCGAGGACGTCGCCCCGGCGCCCGAGCAGCAGGGGGGCACCGGCGGAACGACGACCGGCGGTGCCACCGGCTCGACGACCGGTGGGAGCACCGCCGCCACCGGCTCGACGTCGGGCTCCAGCACGGCCGGCGGCTCGACGGCCTCGACCTCCGGCTCGTCCGGCTCGACGGCCCAGACCTCCGAGGACCCCGGCGAGGCGGCCGTCCGGAGCGCCCGGGCCAAGCTCGACCAGGACAAGGCCAGCCAGATCAACGCCCAGCAGGCGACGCAGAACCTGGACCTGGTGGCGCCCGAGGACGGCACCGTCGTGAGCCTCGACGGGATCGTCGGGCAGCTCGCGGGACCGCAGGGCATCGTCATGAGCAACACCGCGACCGGTAACCCCGGCGGCGGGCGGCTGCCGGACGGCTCGGCGATCTCGAGCGGCGCCGGGTCGGGCCAGTCCGCGTCGAGCGGCGGGAGCTCCGGCTCTTCCGGGAGCAGTGGCGGGAGCAGCGGATCGAGCGGCTCCTCCGGGAGCTCCGGGGGCGGCGGTACGGCCAGCGCGGGGTCGAGCGTCACCGCGGCCCAGACCGCGCCCGCCGTCATGACGATCGCCAACCTCGGCGCGATGCAGGTCCTCGCCCAGGTGCCCGAGCTCGACGTCGGGAACGTCGCCAACGGGCAGCCGGTCGCGGTGTCGGTGAACGCGCTGCAGGGCCAGAAGATCCAGGGGACCGTCTCGTCGGTCAACCTGCTCCCCGGCTCGCAGTCGACGGTGCAGTACGGGACCGCCGTGCTGATGCCGGCGCCGCCGCCGGGACTGCGTCCCGGGATGTCGGCGAGCGTCTCGATCACCACGCGCCAGGCGAACAACGTGACGTTCCTGCCGTCCGTGGCGGTGACGCCGGTCGGCGGGCCGGACTCCGGCTCGGCCACGGTCCAGGTCCTGCAGCCCGACGGCAGCACCGTGCAGCGCACGATCGGCACCGGGCTGGCCTCGGACACCGTCACCCAGGTGACCTCGGGCCTCTCCACCGGCGACCTCGTCGTGCTGCCCACCTCGGCGCCCGCGCCGCTGCCGAGCGGCGGCGGTCGTGCCGGCGGCGGCGGTGGCGGCGGGCGATGACGACCCCCGCCGTCGGGGCGGACCCTGCGGTCCTCGACGTCCGGAACCTGTCGAAGGTCTACGGCGAGGGCGACACCGCGGTGCACGCCCTGCGGGAGGTCGACCTCCTCGTCCGCCGGGGCGAGTACGTCGCCGTGATCGGGCAGTCGGGGTCGGGGAAGTCGACGCTGCTGAACATCCTGGGCTGTCTGGACGCCCCGACGTCGGGTCGCTACCTGCTCGACGGCCTCGACGTCGCGAACCTGGACGAGCGCCAGCAGTCGGTGCTGCGGAACCGGCAGATCGGGTTCGTGTTCCAGTCGTTCAACCTCATCCCCCGCACCACCGCGTTCGCCAACGTCGAGCTGCCGATGGTCTACGCGGGGATCTCGCGGCGGCACCGTCGGGAGCGCACGCTCGCGGCGCTGGATCTCGTGGGGCTCGCGGGCCGCGCCGACCACCGGCCCAACGAGCTCTCCGGCGGCCAGCAGCAGCGCGTCGCCGTGGCGCGGGCCCTGGTGACCGGGCCCGCCCTGCTGCTCGCCGACGAGCCCACCGGCAACCTGGACTCCCAGAGCACCGCGGACGTCCTGAGCCTCTTCGACGGCCTGCACGCCGCGGGCCGCACGATCGTGCTCATCACCCACGACAGCGAGGTCGCCGAACGCGCCGACCGGACGGTCGTGGTGACCGACGGGCGCCTGCGCGACCAGGTCGGGCTGCGCTCGTGAGCAGTGTCGAGATCATCCGGTTCGCCGTCCGGGCGCTGCTGGCCAACCGGCTTCGGTCGCTGCTGACGATGCTCGGGATCATCATCGGTATCGCCGCGGTCATCCTGCTGACGTCGCTGGGCAACGGGGCCGCGCAGTACATCCAGGGACAGATCTCCGGGCTCGGCGCGAACAGCATCACCGTGTTCGCGCGCTCGCCGGGGGAGACCGCGGGGTCGACGGCGGGCTCGGCCGCCCGTCCGCTGACCTCCCAGGACGCCGCGGCGCTCGGCGACCCGCAGGGCGCCCCCGACGTCACCTACGTCGCGCCGGTCGTGCAGACCACGACGACGGCGGCGGCCGGGCGGAACTCCGAGAACGCCACGGTCATCGGCAGCACCGCGGCCTACTTCCCCGGCTCGAACTCGGTCGTCGAGGTGGGACGCGCCTACGACCAGGCCGACGTCGACCAGGCCAAGCCGGTCGCGGTGATCGGGCGCACGGTGGCCGACGACGTCTTCGGTGTCGGCTCGGTCCCGACCGGCCGGACCATCCTGCTGAACGGCGCCCCGTTCCAGGTGATCGGCATCCTGAAGTACAAGGGCCAGGGCGGCGGGCTGTCGAACCCGGACTCGAACGTCCTGGCCCCGATCACGACCGTGCAGAGCACGTTCACCGGGTTCGGGAACCTCGACCAGATGCTCATCGGCTCGCAGTCGACGGACACGCAGGCCGCCGCCCAGTCCGAGGTCGAGTCGATCCTGGACCGGCGCCACGGCATCACGAACCCGAACGACCGCGACTACCAGGTGATCAGCTCCGCGCAGATCGCCCAGGTCCTCAACTCGACGCTCGGTGCGCTCTCCGCGCTGCTCGCCGGGATCGCGGCCATCTCGCTCGTGGTCGGCGGGATCGGGATCACCAACATCATGCTGGTCTCGGTGACCGAGCGGACGCGGGAGATCGGAATCCGGAAGGCGCTCGGCGCGACACCGGGGGCGATCCTCGGGCAGTTCCTCGTCGAGGCGACGATCCTGTCGGCCCTGGCCGGCGTGATCGGGGTCGGGATCGGCATCGCGGGCACGCTGATCCCGCTGCCGGGCGGCTTCCGCGCGGTCGTCGTGCCCGCGGCCGTCGTGGCCGCCGTCGTCGTGTCCATCGCCATCGGGGTGTTCTTCGGTGGCTACCCGGCGCGCCGCGCGGCGCGTCTGCGCCCGATCGAGGCCCTGCGACGTGAGTGACGGCGCGGGCACGGACCGCCAAGGAGGAGCCGGGATGGCGCAGGAGGACGAGTCGCGTCCGCACGAGTCGACGGGGACGACGGCGGACGAGGCGCCGACCGTCGTCGGCGAGAGCGCCCCGGCCTCGTCGGACGGGACCCGGGGCGACGACACCGGCCCGATCCACACGCCCAGCCGGCAGCCGGCCTTCGGGCCCGCGACCGTCGGGGGCGGCGGTGGGCCCGCCCGCGGCTGGGAGGACCCGCCGCCCCCGCCCACCCCCGCCACGTCGGCGGAGGTCCTCGACCGCCCCATGGACGACACGACCGTCGCCGAACGCCTGAACCGGCCGGGGATGGCGCGTTCGACCCGCATCCTGCTGCTGGTCCTCGGCGCCGTCGTGTTCCTCGCCGCGGGTCTGCTGATCGGGCGGGCCACGGCGCCGGCCACCGGGCCGGGATCGGTGCCGAACGCCGTCGGGGTGATCGAGTCGGTGGACACCCCGCCGGGCGGGTCGCCGGTGGTGACGGTCCGCGCGGCCGACGGGACGCTGACCGCGCTGCAGACGACCCCGGGCACCGTCGTGGCGACCCCGGCGGCCGGTGGAAACTCCGCACTGCGTGTCGGCTCGCAGGTCACGATCGCGGGGGAACGGGACCAGCGCGGCGAGACCATCGCGACGCGGGTGGACCTGCCGGCGAGGTAGCGGCCGGTCTAGGGGCTCGTCGGCGTCGAGGGGTACGTCAGGCACGTCGACGGCGGGTGCGGGCTGTGTGGTGTGCTGGTGATCAAGGCGGCCGGGAAGGTCGAACCGGCCCCGCCGACGCGAGGACGTCCGGGTGCGCGAGAACGGCGACCGGTCGCGCGCGAGGCGCTAGTCTCCCGCTCGTGACCGGGAACGCCGCCAGCGAGATCGCCGCCGGGTACGCGACCGAGGGGGCCGCCCTCGAGCTGGGTGCGGTGGTGGTGGACGACGCCGCCGACGCGTCCGCCCGTGTCCGCATCCCCTTCGCGACCCTCAACCGCCACGGCCTCGTCGCGGGCGCGACCGGCACGGGCAAGACGAAGACGCTCCAGAACCTCGCCGAGCAGTGCTCGGCCGCCGGGGTTCCGGTGCTCCTCGCCGACGTCAAGGGCGACCTCTCCGGGCTCGCGCGCGCCGGCGAGACGAGCGACCGCACGACCAAGCGGGCGCAGGAGACCGGTGACGACTGGGCGCCGACCGCCTTCCCGGTCCGGTTCCTCTCGCTCGGCGCCTCCGGGATCGGCGTCCCGGTCCGCGCGACCATCACCGCGTTCGGCCCGATCCTGCTGTCGAAGGTCCTGGGCCTCAACGCCACCCAGGAGTCGACCCTCGGCCTGATCTTCCACTGGGCCGACCAGCAGGGCCTCGCGCTGCTGGACACCAAGGACCTCCGCGCGGTCATCCAGCACCTGCTCTCCGACGAGGGCAAGGCCGAGCTCAAGGGCATCGGCGGGGTCTCGGCGGCGACGGCGGGCGTCATCCTGCGGGCGCTGGTCAACCTCGAGGCCCGCGGCGGCGACGAGTTCTTCGGCGAGCCGGAGTTCGACCCGTCCGACCTGCTGACCGTCGAGGACGGCAAGGGCGTCGTCACGCTGCTGGAACTGGCCGACCAGCAGGCGGACCCCACGCTCTTCTCCACCTTCCTCATGTGGCTGCTCGCGGAGCTGTTCGAGGACCTCCCGGAGGCCGGCGACATCGAGAAGCCGAAGCTGGTCTTCTTCTTCGACGAGGCGCACCTGCTCTTCGCCGACGCGTCGAAGGCGTTCCTCGACCGCATCGAGCAGACGGTGAAGCTGATCCGGTCGAAGGGCGTCGGCGTCTTCTTCTGCACGCAGCTGCCCACCGACATCCCCAACGACGTGCTGTCCCAGCTCGGCGCCCGGGTGCAGCACGCGCTGCGCGCGTTCACCCCGGACGACCAGAAGGCGCTGACCCGGACCGCGCGGACCTATCCGAAGTCGGCGGTCTACGACATCGAGACGGCGCTGACCTCGCTGGGGATCGGCGAGGCCATCGTCACCGTGCTCTCGGAGCGGGGCGCCCCGACCCCAGTCGCCTGGACGCGGCTGCGGGCCCCGCGCTCACTCATGGCCGCCATCGGCGAGCCCGCGGTGACGGAGTCGGCGAAGGCGTCGCCGATCTGGGGCAAGTACGGCGAGACCATCGACCGGGAGTCGGCCTACGAGCGGCTCTCGGCGCGCACCGGGGCCACCAGCGCCCCGGCCGAGGCGCAGGCTCCCGCGCCCCAGGCCCCCGCGCCGCAGGCCCCGCCGCCGGAGGCCCCGCGGCAGGAGGAACACGAGGGCCCCGGGATCTTCGAGCAGGCGATGTCGAACCCGATGGTGAAGTCGTTCCTCCGTTCGGCCGCGAGCGCCGCGGGCCGGGAGATCAGCCGGGGGCTCTTCGGGACCGCACGACGACGCTGAGTAGGTGGGCGTCGGACGTTCGCGCCCGGCGGACGCCGCGGTGACGCCGGACGGCCGCCGCGGACGACCGGGTGTCGGTGCTCCGGGGTACATTGAGCAGATCAGGGCTTCCCTGGAACGCAGCCCGGACGGGCAGGCGTCGCGGGGTCGCCGTCGTCGAGACGGCGCCTGCGCCGTCACGCCGCGTCCGGGAGACGACACGGCAGCAGTCAACCCGGGGAGGGTCGAGGCCGCACCGGCCGCCACCGCATGGACCGCAAGCGCCTGCTCCGCAATCCACTGATCTGGATCGTGGTGCTCTTCGTCGTCTACCTGGCCGTGTCGTCGCTGTTCAGCGACACCCGCGGTTACACGCAGGCGTCCACGTCCCTCGCCCTCACGCAGATCGACGCGCACAACGTCGCGGACGTCACGCTCGAGGACAAGGAGCAGCGTCTGCGGATGACGCTGGTCAACCCCGTGGACGTGCCGCCGGCGGACGGCACCAGTGGGGCCCCCGTCCGCACCAACCAGATCTACGCGCAGTACCCGGCGGCCGCCGGGAGTCAGATCTTCGCCGAGCTGCGCCAGAACCCGGCGCGCGGCGGGTTCGACACGCAGGTGACCCAGGAGTCCCTGCTCGGCCAGATGCTGATCTACCTGATCCCGCTCGGCCTCGTCCTGGTGCTGCTGTTCTGGATGATGAACGCGCAGGGCGGCGGGAACCGCGTCCTCTCGTTCGGCAAGTCCAAGGCGAAACAGCTCAACAAGGACATGCCGAAGACGACCTTCGGTGACGTCGCGGGCGCGAACGAGGCCGTCGAAGAGCTCTACGAGATCAAGGACTTCCTCCAGAACCCGACGCGCTACCAGGCGCTCGGCGCGAAGATCCCGAAGGGCGTGCTGCTCTACGGCCCGCCCGGCACCGGTAAGACGCTGCTCGCCCGCGCGGTGGCGGGCGAGGCCGGGGTGCCCTTCTACACGATCTCCGGGTCGGACTTCGTCGAGATGTTCGTCGGTGTCGGCGCCTCGCGTGTCCGTGACCTGTTCGAGCAGGCCAAGCAGAACTCGCCCTGCATCGTGTTCGTCGACGAGATCGATGCCGTCGGTCGCCACCGCGGTGCGGGCATGGGCGGCGGTCACGACGAGCGCGAGCAGACCCTGAACCAGCTGCTCGTCGAGATGGACGGCTTCGACGCGCGCGGCGGGATCATCCTCATCGCCGCGACGAACCGCCCCGACATCCTCGACCCGGCACTGCTGCGGCCCGGCCGCTTCGACCGCCAGATCCCGGTCGCGGCGCCCGACCTCGCGGGTCGGCGCGCGATCCTGGACGTGCACTCCAAGGGCAAGCCGCTGGCGCCGGACGCCGACCTCGACGGGCTGGCCAAGCGCACCGTCGGGTTCTCCGGCGCCGACCTCGCGAACGTCATCAACGAGGCCGCGCTGCTCACGGCCCGGCTGAACCAGCAGCAGATCACGGGGGCCGCGCTCGAGGAGTCGGTCGACCGCGTGATCGGCGGCCCGGCCCGCAAGAGCCGGATCATCTCCGAGCAGGAGAAGAAGGTCGCCGCGTACCACGAGGCGGGCCACGCGCTGGCCGCCTGGGCGATGCCGGACATCGAGCCGGTCTACAAGGTGACGATCCTGCCGCGCGGTCGCACCGGCGGCCACGCCCTCGTCGTCCCGGAGGACGACAAGGAGCTCATGACCCGCTCCGAGATGATCGCGCGCCTGGTCTTCGCGATGGGCGGTCGCTCGGCCGAGGAGCTGGTGTTCCACGAGCCGACCACCGGGGCGTCCTCCGACATCGAGCAGGCGACGAAGATCGCCCGCGCGATGGTCACCGAGTACGGCATGAGCGCCAAGCTCGGCGCGGTGAAGTACGGCCAGGAGCAGGGCGAGCCCTTCCTCGGCCGCACCGCGGGCAAGCAGTCGGACTACTCGCTCGAGGTCGCCCACGAGATCGACGAGGAGGTGCGCAAGCTCATCGAGGCGGCGCACACCGAGGCGTGGGAGATCCTCAACACCCACCGCGACGCGCTCGACACGCTGACCGGTGAGCTGATCGAGCACGAGACGCTGCAGCGCAAGGACCTCGAGCGGCTGTTCGCCTCGGTCACCAAGCGGCCCCGCATCACCGCGTTCAACGACTTCGGCGAGCGCACCCCGTCCGACCGCCCGCCGATCAAGACGCGGCGCGAGATCGCGACCGAGCGCGGCGAGCCGTGGCCGCCGGAGGACGAGCGCCGCGAGCCGGCGCGCGTCGGCTCCGGCAGCAACGGGCACGGTGCGGGCCAGAACGGCTCGGCGCAGAACGGCTCCGCGCAGAACGGCTCGGGCCAGTACGGGCCCGGCCCGAACGGCGCCGGCCAGAACCCCGGGCAGAACGGCTGGGGCGCCCCGAACACGCCGCCGGTCGGGACACCCACGGCCGCTGGGCCGGGCGCGGACCAGGGTCGGCAGGCCGGCGACTCCTCGGGCCGTGGCCAGTCGGGCTGGGGCATCCCGGACGTGTACCGCACGGGTGGTTCCTCGCAGCCGCCGTCGTCGGTCCCGCCGAACTACGGTGCCCCGCCCGGGTGGACCCCGGCGACCACGCCGCGCGGCACCTCCTGGGAGCCGGGCCAGCGTCCGTACGGCCAGCACGGCACCGGCTCGTCGCCAGGTGGCTGGAACTCGTCCGGCGGACAGCACGCGGCGCCGGAGGACGGAGCCCCGTCGTCCGGGTGGCGCAACGCTCCCGACGCGGACCCCTCGAACGGTGGGTCGTTCAACTCACCCGGCGAGGGTGCACCGAACCCGTACGGTGATCCGGACGGTCGTCGACCCGATGGCCGATCGGAGAGCTGACCAACGGCGGCCACCCTCCTGCGGGAGGCTCATGTCCGACTGCAGGTCCAGCCCCGTCCCGCAGCGAATACCGGGGTGAGGGAGACGTGACGACCAGCGAGGACGCCGTCCGGTCGACGGCGGACCGCAGCAACGGGCACGACCCCGCGGAGGGCTCCGTCCCGGGGTTCGACGGGCCCCGGGTCGAGGCCGCGGTCCGGGAGATCCTCATCGGTATCGGGGAGGACCCGGACCGCGAGGGCCTGCGGGACACCCCCGCGCGGGTCGCGCGCGCCTACGAGGAGCTGTTCGCGGGACTGCGCACCGAGCCCGACACGGTGCTCCAGCGGACGTTCTCCGAGGACCACGACGAGCTCGTCCTGGTCCGGGACATCCCGATGTTCTCGATGTGCGAGCACCACCTGCTGCCCTTCCACGGGCTCGCGCACGTGGCGTACCTCCCCGGCCCCGACGGACGCGTGACGGGCCTGTCGAAGCTCGCGCGGCTCGTCGATCTCTACGCCCGCCGGCCCCAGGTCCAGGAACGCCTGACCACGCAGGTGGCCGACGCCCTCGACCGCACGCTGGAGGCCCGCGGGGTCATCGTCGTCATCGACGCCGAGCACCAGTGCATGTCGGCTCGCGGGGTGCGCAAGCCGGGGTCGCGGACGACGACCTCCGCGGTCCGCGGCACCCTCAAGTCGTCCGCGAGCACCCGCGCCGAGGCCCTCGGACTCATCCGGGGCGGCTGAGCGTGGCGCCCGCAGCCGAGCCGCCCGCGTCCGGATCCCGTCCCGGCCGGCCGGTGGCCCGCCCGAACCACTGCCTGGTCATGGGCGTCCTGAACGTCACGCCCGACTCGTTCTCCGACGGCGGCCGCTGGCTGGACCGGGACGACGCGGTCGCCCACGGCGTCGCGATGTCGGTCCGCGGCGCCACGTACGTCGACGTGGGCGGCGAGTCCACCCGCCCCGGGGCCGCCCGGGTCGACGCCGACACCGAGGCCGCCCGGGTCGTGCCCGTGGTCTCCGACCTGGTCTCCGCCGGGGTCCGGGTCAGCGTCGACACCACGCGGGCCCAGGTCGCGGCCGCCGCGATCGAGGCGGGCGCCGAGCTGGTCAACGACGTGTCCGGCGGGCTCGCCGACCCGCAGATGGCCCGGGTCGTCGCGGAGGCCGGCGTGGGCTGGGTCCTCATGCACTGGCGCGGGCCCTCGCAGCGCATGCAGGAGCTCGCCAGCTACGAGGACGTGGTGGGTGAGGTGCGGGCCGAGCTCGTGGAGCAGGTCGACCGCGCGGTGCTCGCCGGGGTCGACCCCGCGCTGCTCGTGCTCGACCCCGGCCTCGGCTTCGCCAAGACCGCCGCCCACAACTGGCAGCTGCTGCGCAAGCTGGACGTCTTCACCTCGCTCGGCTTCCCCATCCTGGTCGGTGCGTCCCGGAAGCGGTTCCTCGGCGCCCTGCTCGCCGACGACGAGGGCACGCCACGCCGCCCGGAGGGGCGCGAGCACGCGACGGCGGCGGTCACCGCGCTCGTCGCGAACGCCGGCGCCTGGGGCGTCCGGGTGCACGACGTGGCGGCCTCGCTGGACGCGGTGGCGGTGGCCGCCGCGTGGCACTGGGGCACGTCCCGGGCGGCCCGGGCGGACTCGTGAGCACTCCGGGGCCGGGCGACCGGCCGGCCGACCGGATCGAGCTGCGGGGCCTGCGGGTGCGCGGCCACCACGGCGTGTTCGACCACGAGCGCCGCGACGGCCAGGACTTCGTCCTCGACCTGGTCCTGTGGACCGACCTCACCGCCGCGGGCGCCAGCGACGACCTCGCCGACACCGTCGACTACGGCGCGCTCGCCGAGGCCGCGGCCGCCGTCGTCGAGGGACCGCCGCGCTCGCTGATCGAGGCGGTCGCCGCCGACGTCGCCGCGGCGGTGCTCTCCGACCCGCGGGTGGCGGGCGTCGAGGTCGAGCTGCACAAGCCCCAGGCGCCGATCGCCCGCCCGTTCGACGACGTGGCGGTGCGCATCACGCGGAGCCGGTCGTGACGCGCGCCGTGCTCTCCCTCGGGTCCAACGTCGGTGACCGCGAGGCCCACCTGCGCCATGCGCTCGAGGTCCTCGCCCCCTGGACGACGGCGGTGTCGTCGATCTGGACCACGGCGCCGTGGGGCGGGGTGGCCCAGGACGACTTCCTCAACCTCGTCGTCGCCGTCGACGACCCGGACGCGGGCGCGCACGACTGGCTCGACCGGGCGCAGCGCGCCGAGCGGGCCCGGGCCCGGGACCGCTCACCGGAGGCCGTGCGCTGGGGCCCCCGCACCCTCGACGTCGACGTGCTCATCGTCGAGGACGCCGGGACGGGCGTGACCAGCGACGACCCGACCCTGCTGTTGCCGCACCCCCGCCTGTCCGAGCGCGCGTTCGTGCTGGTGCCATGGGCGGAGATCGAGCCGACGACGACGGTGCCGGGTCGCGGACGGGTCGCGGACCTGCTCGCGGCGCTGCCGGCCGACGAGCGCGACGGCGTGGTGCGACACGACGACGGAGGAGGGGGAGACGACCGGTGACGACCCGGACCAGCCCGTCGATCCTGCTCGTCGTCGCGGTGGCCGCCGGACTCGCGGCCAACCTCCTCGTCGGGCTGTTCTACAACTCGCTGCCCCCGCTGCCCGCCCCGGCGGGGCTGACGTTCCTGGTGCTCGGGCTGGTCGAGGCCGGGGTGGCGGTGGTGCTCTACCGCCGGATCCGGCGCCGGCCCGGCGCGCGCCCCGTCGACGCACTGTCCGCGGCCCGGGCGGTCGCCCTCGCGAAGGCCTCCGCGGTGGCGGGGGCGCTCGTCGGCGGGGTGTGGGTCGGGGTGCTCGCGTACGTGCTGCCCCGGCGTGACCAGGTCGCGGCGGCCGCGTCGGACACGACCGCCGCGGTGATCGGGATCGTGGGCGCGGCGGTCCTCGTGGCGGCCGCGCTGGGCCTCGAGTGGTGCTGTCGTACTCCCGACGATCAGGACGCCCCGCCCGCCCCGGACCACTGATCACCCACCAGGGCGTAACCGGACATCCGCTCTCGCCTAGGCTGAGCTCCATGGCATCCGAGGAGGGTGCCGCCGGCCGGGACCGCGGGTCCCGACGTCGAGGGGTTCCCCCGGCATCCGACGGCGGCGCCGGACGGGCCGGTGACCCGGTCGTCCGGATCCTGCTCGCCCTGACCGGGGCCTTCGCGGTGGTGGCGGCCGTCGTGGTCGTCGTGAGCGAGGACGGGCGGATGCTGCGCCTCGGCGTCATCGCCGGGCTGTGGGCGACGTTGCTCGCGGTCGCGGCGCTGGCCCGCCGCAGTGGAGCGGCCCGCAGCGGGGACGCCGCGGCGCGCGAGGAGTCCCTGCGCCGCACCTACGAGCTCGAGCTGGCCGCCGAGGTGGACGCACGGCGCGAGCACGAGCTCACCGTCGAACGGACCGTCCGCCGCGAGGTGGCCGCCGAGTCCGGTGAGGAGATCGCCGGGCTGCGCGCCGAGCTGGAGCGGCTGCGGTCCCACCTGGAGCAGACCGAGACGCACGCGGTCCGTCCGGCGCTGCAGGTCGTGGCCGGGGGCCGGCCGTCCGGCCCACCGATCTCACCCTCCGGTCCGCCGACCCCGCCGGCCGGACCGCCCCCGGGCCCGCCGCGGCGTGCGCCCGGTCCGCCGCCCCCGTCGTCGCGACCCGCGACCGACGGGCGCACCGTCGCCGAGCTCTTGGCCGCGCACTCCGAAGAGGGCCGCCGCCGCAGGCGCTGACGTCCCCGTTCGGTACTCCGACTGCCGCGCCACTACCCTGCGGCAGGGTGATCGCCACCCCGGTCCGGCTTGCGCCCGAACAACGGCGCACGCTCGTCTGGCCCATCCTCGGGCTCATCGTGCTGGGGGTGTGTGCGCTCGCGGCGGTCGGGCTCGCGAGCACCGAGATCGGCTCGGCCGGCGTCATCGTCGGCGCCATCTGTGCCCTGCTGCCGGTCGGCCCGGTGCTGCTGGCCTTCGCGTGGATCGACCGGTGGGAGCCCGAGCCGCCGCGGCTGCTGCTGACCGCGTTCCTCTGGGGCGCCGGCCTGGCCGCGCTCGTCGCGCTCGTCATCAACTCGAGCGCGGTGATCGCCGCCGAACTGCTGCTGGGGCAGGGCCAGGGCGACGTGGTCGGCGCCGTCGTCTCGGCGCCGCTGGTCGAGGAGTTCGTCAAGGGCGCGTTCCTCGTCGGGCTGCTGCTGCTCCGGCGGCGCGAGTTCGACGGGATCGTCGACGGGATCGTCTACGCCGGCTTCGTCGGTGCCGGCTTCGCGTTCACCGAGAACATCATCTACTTCGGGCGCGCGTTCACCGAGGCCGGCGCGACCCCGACGGCGGGCATCGTCGCGACCTTCATCCTGCGCGGCCTGCTCTCGCCGTTCGCCCACCCGCTGTTCACGTCGATGACGGGCATCGGGGTCGGCATCGCGGCGACCGTGCGCTCCCGGGCCGGCGGGGCCCTGGCGATCCTGGTCGGGTACGTGCTCGCGGTGATCCTGCACGCGCTGTGGAACTCGGCCACGCAGCTCGGGCCCGGCTTCTTCGGCGTCTACATCCTGATCATGCTGCCGATGTTCCTCGCGATCGTCGCGCTGGTGCTGTGGCAGCGACGCCGGGAGCGCGACGTCCTGGCCCGGCAGATGCCCGGGTTCGCCGCGGCCGGCTGGATCGCCGAGAGCGAGGTGCCACTGCTCGGCAGCATGGCGGGACGCCGACGCTGGCGCGCCGCGGTCAAGCGCACCGCGGGCAAGCCGGCCGCGGACGCCGTCGTGCACTACCAGCACGCGGTCTCGGAGCTGGCGTTCCTGCGCGCCCGGGCCGACCGCGGGGCGATCCCCCCGAAGCCCGAGTGGCACGACGAACTGCTCGACAACGTGCGCCGCACCCGGATGGCCGCGGTCACCGCGCCCGGCGTCCCGCAGCAGGGGCCGCCCGGCCCGGGTGGGCCGTACCCGCCGTCGGGCGCGCTGCCGCAGCCTGGCGGGCCGTCGTACGCGGGTCCGCCTCCGCCCGGCCCGGCGCGGCAGCCTGGTCCGCCCGGGCACGCCGCCGGCCCGCCGTCCGGGCCGATGCCGCCGCAGCCGGGGCCGCCCGGTCCGCCCGGGCCGGGGCCGATCCCGCCGCAGCCGGGCCCGCCCGGGTACGCGCCCGGCCCGCCGCCTCCCGCGCAGCCGTATCCCGGGCAGCAGCCGTATCCGGGGCAGCCGGGTCCGGGGCAGCAGCCGTATCCGGGGCAGCCGGGTCCGGGCCAGCCGGGGTCGGGGCCGCGGCACGGGCGGCCGGAGGATCGCTGATCAACTCGGCCGCCGGAGCCGCCGCCCCGTCGGCTTGATCACGAGCATATGAGGCAGCTCGCATGGGCTCGGAACCTGCGCCGAGTGCCCCACGTCGGAGAGGGCCCTCCCCATACGCTGATCAACAGCACTACAAGCAGCTCGCGCCCGCTCAGCACCTGCGCACAGTGCCCCTCGTCGGATGGAGCCCGCCCCGAACGTTGATCACGAGCACATGACGCCGCTCGCGCGTGCTCGGAACCTGCGCCGAGTGCCCCTCGCGGCGACGCACGGCGCCGACCCCCGCGGTGAAGCCGATCACCCGGACGCCGTGTCCGGGTCACTCCGCGTCTACCCTCGCGGTCGCATCGTCCGGTACCCGCTGCGCGGGACGGGAACGACGACCGTAGTGAGGGGTGTCCACGTGACTGCCTCCGGCAAGGACGCCGGGCCGGCAACGCCTGAGCCCAGACCGGCCCGTCTCGACGTCGGGGTCGTCTCCGCCGGGAGGGTCGGCGCCGTGATGGGCGCCGCGCTGGCCGGTGCCGGCCACTCGGTCGTCGCCGCCTCCGCCGTGTCCCGCGCGTCGAGAGCCCGTGCCGAGGAGCTCCTCCCGGACGCGGAGATCCTCCCGCCCGACCAGGTGGTCCGGAAGGCCGACCTCGCCCTGCTCGCCGTCCCGGACGACGTGCTGCCCGGACTGGTCCGGGGCCTCGCGGCGTCCGGATGCCTGCGTCCGGGCCAGATTCTCGTGCACACGTGCGGCGCGCACGGCGTCGGCGTCCTCGGCCCGGCCGCGGAGCACGACGTCCTGCCGATCGCGCTGCACCCGGCGATGACCATCACCGGGCGGGCCGAGGACGTCACCCGGCTCGCCGGCGCGTGCGTCGGGGTCACGGCCGGGGACGCGAGCACCGAGGACGCCGAGGCGGCCTGGCTGGTCGGCGAGGCCCTCGTCGTCGAGATCGGGGCCGAGCCGGTCCGCGTCCCCGAGGAGCTCCGCCCGCTGTACCACGCGGCGCTCGCCCACGGCGCGAACCACCTGATCACGCTGGTCCGCGAGGCCGCCGACATCCTCACCAACGCCGGGATCGAGCCCGCCGAACGGGTGCTCGCCCCGCTGCTGTCCGCGGCGCTCGACAATGCGCTGCGTCACGGGGACCGGGCTCTCACCGGACCCGTCGCGCGGGGCGACGCCGGCACCGTCGCGACCCACCTGCGCGAACTCGACCGGCGCGCACCCGCGTCGGCCGATCTCTACCGCGCCCTCGCCCGCCGGACCGCCGAGCGCGCCCGCGACGGCGGCCTGATCGGGCCGGACGACACCGCCAACATCGCCGACGCGCTCGAGAGGCACTCGCCGTGACCCGCCCGTCCAGCCTGCGTACCAACGAGACCGGGCGTCCGAAGCCCCGCTACGCCCGGGACGACCTGACCGTCCACTCGGACCCCAACACGCTGCGCCGCGTGACCAAGGCGCTGCGCGGCGGCGGGCGCCGGGTGACGCTCGTGCCGACCATGGGGGCCCTGCACGAGGGCCACCGCGAGCTGATGCGCCGGGCCCGCTCGATCCCCGGCTCGACGACCGTCGTGTCGATCTTCGTGAACCCGCGCCAGTTCGGGCCGCACGAGGACTTCGACCGCTACCCGCGGGCGTTCGAGGCCGACCTCCAGATGTGCCGCGAGGAGGGCGTGGAGCTGGTGTTCGCCCCCGATGTCGAGACGATGTACCCGGCGGGCTTCGCGACCTCGATCGACCCGGGCCCGCTCGGCGACCAGCTCGAGGGCGCGGCCCGGCCGGGGCACTTCGGCGGGATGCTGACCGTGGTCAACAAGCTCTTCGCGATCGCCGCCCCGGACGTCGTGTTCTTCGGCGAGAAGGACTACCAGCAGCTCACACTGATCCGCCGGATGGTGCGCGACCTGGACATCGACGTGCACGTGGTCGGCGTCCCCACGGTGCGCGAGCAGGACGGCCTGGCCCGGTCCTCGCGCAACGCCTACCTCGACGACGACGGCCGGCGCGCCGCCGTCGCGATCTCCGCCGCCCTGACGGCGGGCCGGTACGCGGGGGAGCAGGGCCCCGCGGCGGTCGTGGCCGCCGCCCGCGGCGTCCTCGAGGGCGAGGCGGGGCTCGACGTCGAGTACGTCGAGCTGCGCGACCCCGACCTCGGCCCGGCTCCCGAGATCGGCCCCGCCCGGCTGCTGATCGCCGCCCGGGCGGGGACGACCCGCCTGATCGACAACGCCGCGGTCTCCGTGGTGCGCAAGGAGTCGGGGCTGTCCGGATGACCGTGTCGACGCCGACCACGACGAACCAGTACCTGCCCGTGGGGAGAATCTGATGCTGCGCACGATGCTCAAGTCGAAGATTCACCGCGCGACGGTGACCGACGCAAACCTGCACTACGTCGGGTCCGTCACGGTCGACCCCGACCTCATGGCCGCGGCGGATCTGCTGCCGGGCGAGCAGGTCGCGATCGTGGACGTGACCAACGGCGCCCGCCTCGAGACCTACGTGATCTCCGGCGACGAGGGGTCCGGTGTCATCGGGATCAACGGTGCCGCCGCGCACCTGGTCCACCCGGGCGACCTGGTCATCCTCATCGCCTACGGGCAGATGGACGACGCCGAGGCGCGGGAGTTCCAGCCGCGGGTGGTCTTCGTCGACGACGCCAACCGCGTGCTCGACGAGTCGGCCGACCCGGCCCGCGTCCCGGAGAACGCGCCGGAGTCCTCGCTGCTCGTGCCCGGCACCCGGGCGCAGGCCGCGCTGAACTAGGGCCGGTCCGGGTGCTGCTCTGCATCGACGTCGGCAACACCCAGACCGCGCTGGCGCTCTACCCCCGTCCGGAGACCACGGAGGATCCTGACGACGAGGCCGGCGGCGCCGACCGCGCGACGGCTCGGTGGTCGGCCCGGATCCGCACCGAGCGGCGTGCCACGGCTGACGAGCTGGCGCTCACCGTGCGGGGGATGCTCGGGCCGTTGCTCGCCGAGGTCGACGGTGTCGCGGCGCTGTCCACCGTGCCGGCGCTGCTGCGGGAGCTCCGGGGGATGTGCGAGCGGCACTTCCCGGGCGTCGAGCAGGTGCTCGTCGAGCCGGGGGTCCGCACCGGCGTGCCGCTGCTCGTCGACAACCCCAAGGAGGTCGGCGCCGACCGCGTGGTGCAGGCGCTCGCGGCCTACGAGCGGGTCGGGGGGCCGTGCGTCGTCGTCGTGTTCGGGACCTCGACGACGGTGGACGCGGTCTCGGCGTCCGGGGAGTTCCTCGGGGGCGCGATCGCGGCGGGCGTGGCGGTCTCGGCGGAGGCGCTCTCGACGCGGGCGGCCGGCCTGCGGCCCGTGGAGCTGGTGGCGCCGCGGTCGGCGCTCGGGCGCTCGACGGTCGAGAGCATGCAGGTCGGGCTCGTGCTCGGCGCGGCGGCGATGGTCGACGGCCTCGTCACCCGGCTCGCCGATGACATCGCCTCCCGCGACGGGCAGGGGCGGCGGCCGGTCGCGGTGGTGGCATCGGGCGGGCTCGCGCCGGTCGTGGCGCCGGAGTGCTCGACGGTGACCCACCAGATCCCCGACCTCACGCTCCAGGGCCTGCGGGCGGTGTTCGTGCGCGTGCGCGCCGCCGCCCGGGCGCGGGAGGAGCGTCGTCGTCGGTAGGTGCGACTCCGTCGCCTGTGAGCACTAATTGACGCCAGAGCCTCAATTAGTGCTCACAAGCGCGAAGCGCACCTATTCCGGCGTGAACAGTTCCGCGTGCCGGGGATCGCTGACCGGCAGCACGTGGCGCAGGCGCTCGACCAGCTCGGCGTCCTGGCGCCCCGCCGGCGTGCGCGCGAGTGCCCACAGCGCGGCCGTGTCGCCGCTGCGGAGCACGGCCGACCGCACCCCGACGTCGAGCTCGTCGCGCAGTGCGCGGATGCCCGGCGCGTCCGAGGTGGGCAGCAGCTCGCCGCGCCCGACGAGCTCGGTGTCGGGCAGCCGGCCCGCCCGGACCGCCTCCCGCAGCGTCAGGAAGTCGGCGTCGACGCGGGCCTCGAGCCGGTAGGGCCCCGTCCGCACCGCCCCGGTGCCGTTCGGGGTGCCCTCCAGCAGCGCCCGCAGCCGGTGCATCTCGGCGCGCACGGTGACCGGGTTGCCGCGCTCGCCGTAGAGCTCGACGGCGAGCGCGTCGGCCGTCAGCCCCTCGGGGTGCAGCGCCAGCAGCGCGAGCAGCTCGGCGTGGCGGGCGCTGAGCCGCACCGGGCGGCCGTCGAGGCGCGCGACCGGCCGTGGCACACCCAGGAACGGCAGCGCGAGCGTCGGGCGGTGCCGCACCGAGGACGCACGCTCCAGCCGGAGCAGCCAGCCCTCGGCGAGGGGCTCGAGCACGCCCTCGCCGTGCTCGCCGAGCCCGATCCGCTCGCCCGCGCCGGGTAGCGTGATCCGGTCGTCGATCCAGCCGTGCGGGGTCGCCGCGAGCACGCGGCCGGCCGGGCTGAGCAGGGCACCGGGCGCGTCGCCCAGCCCGGTGAGGTGCGGGAGGTTCCTGGCCCGCAGCCGCTCGTCCCGGATGGCCTGGCGGGTCGCGAGGTGGTTCTCGGCGAGCTTGGCCGCCGCCGACACCAGCGCCAGGGTGCTCGGGTGGAACGTGCGCACCGGACCGGTGAGGTCGACGGCGCCGACCGCCTCGCCGGAGTCCGGGTCGTGGATCGTGGCCGCGGCGCAGGTGAACCGGTGGTACTGCGCGACCAGGTGCTCGGAGGAGTGGATCTGGACGGGGGAGTCCGAGGCCAGCGTGGTGCCCATGGCGTTGGTGCCCGCGGAGTCCTCGCTCCACCGGAAGCCCTCGGCGAGCTCGAGGTCGTCCGCGATGTGCAGCATCCCAGCCGCGCCCTCGCGCCACAGGATGTGGCCCTGGGCATCGGTGACGATCATGACGTGCATCGCCTCGTCGGCGATCTCGAGCAAGGTCGTCCGCAGGATCGGCAGCACCGGCGCCAGCGGGTGGGACTCCCGCACCGCGGCGAGCTCACGATCGTCGAAGACATGGGTCGGTGCCCCGTGATCGGGGTCGACGTGGGCCGCGAGCGAGCGGCGCCAGGAGTCCGAGACCACGTCCCGGGGCGCCACCTCGGCCGACCCGCCGGCCAGCACCGCATCGCGCACGCGCGCGAGGAGGGCCGCGCGCTCCATGGGATCTCCCCAGATGAGTGCGTCGGCCCCGGAACCCCTGAGACCTCTCGTCATCCACCACCTCGTGGAATCGTGTCGACCTTCCATCGTGCTCCCGGACTGCTAGTGAGGCAATCCTAACTCGATCGGTCCAGTGACCCGCATCTACGGATGTGACCCTCGCGTGAGCGCCGCGTCCGCGTGCAACGCGGCTGCAACCCCGGGCTTCCTAGCGTCCTACGTCACAGGTGGGCGCACATCGTGCGTCACATCGGCGGGCGGAAAGAGCCGCCTGCCAGGTCGAATATCGGGAGGATCAGGCATGGCCACGTACGCGGCCCCGGGCACCGACGGCTCCGTCGTCAGCTTCAAGCCCCGCTACGACCACTACATCGGGGGCGAGTACGTCGCCCCGGCCAAGGGCCAGTACTTCGAGAACCCGACCCCGCAGACCGGCCAGGTCTTCACCGAGGTCGCCCGCGGCACCGCCGAGGACGTCGAGAAGGCCCTGGACGCGGCCCACGCCGCCGCTCCGGCCTGGGGCAAGACCTCGGTCGGCGAGCGCGCCAACATCCTGAACAAGGCGGCCGACCGCATCGAGGCGAACCTCGAGAAGATCGCCGTCGCGGAGTCCTGGGAGAACGGCAAGGCCGTTCGCGAGACCCTGGTGGCGGACATCCCGCTCGCGATCGACCACCTGCGCTACTTCGCGGGTGCGATCCGGGCCCAGGAGGGCCACCTGTCCCAGATCGACGAGGACACGGTCGCCTACCACTTCCACGAGCCGCTGGGCGTGGTCGGCCAGATCATTCCCTGGAACTTCCCGATCCTCATGGCGATCTGGAAGCTCGCGCCCGCCCTCGCGGCCGGCAACGCCGTCGTCCTCAAGCCCGCCGAGCAGACCCCGGCCTCGATCCACGTCCTCATGGACGTCATCGGCGACCTGCTGCCCCCCGGCGTGCTGAACATCGTCAACGGCTTCGGCGTCGAGGCGGGCAAGCCGCTCGCGTCCTCGCCGCGCATCCGGAAGATCGCGTTCACCGGTGAGACCACCACCGGCCGTCTGATCTCCCAGTACGCCTCCGAGAACCTGATCCCGGTCACCCTCGAGCTGGGTGGCAAGAGCCCCAACGTCTTCTTCGACGACGTCTCCTCGCAGAACGACGCGTTCTACGACAAGGCGCTCGAGGGCTTCGCGATGTTCGCCCTGAACCAGGGCGAGGTCTGCACCTGCCCGTCGCGTGCGCTCATCCAGGGCGGCATCTACGACGAGTTCCTGAGCCAGGCCGTCAAGCGGACCGAGCAGGTCAAGCAGGGCAACCCGCTCGACACCGACACGATGATCGGCGCGCAGGCCTCGAACGACCAGTACGAGAAGATCCTGTCCTACATCGACATCGGCCGCCAGGAGGGCGCGAAGATCCTCACCGGTGGCGAGAAGGCCGACCTCGGTGGCGACCTCTCCGGCGGCTACTACATCCAGCCGACCGTGTTCGAGGGCAACAACTCGATGCGGATCTTCCAGGAGGAGATCTTCGGTCCGGTCGTCTCGGTCGCGAAGTTCTCCGACTACAACGACGCGATCTCGATCGCGAACGACACCCTCTACGGCCTCGGTGCCGCAGTGTGGTCGCGGGACACCAACACGGCCTACCGTGCAGGGCGTGACATCCAGGCCGGCCGCGTCTGGGTGAACAACTACCACGCCTACCCGGCCCACGCGGCGTTCGGCGGGTACAAGCAGTCGGGTATCGGTCGTGAGAACCACAAGATGATGCTCGACCACTACCAGCAGACCAAGAACCTGCTGGTGAGCTACTCGGAGAACGCCCAGGGCTTCTTCTGATCCCACCGATCAGGACACGGTCCGGCCGGCAGGAGGAGGGGATCTCATGACGCAGATCAGCACGAGTACCGACGTCACCGATCAGGTGCCGGAGGTGCCGGGCTCCGGGACGACCGAACGGGTCGCCCTGTCCCCGCAGGCCTCCGAGCTCCTCGTGACGCTCACCGACATCCACGGCCCGCTGATGTTCCACCAGTCCGGCGGGTGCTGCGACGGCAGCGCCCCCATGTGCTACCCGGACGGTGAGTTCAAGATCGGCGGCCAGGACGTGCACCTCGGTGACCTCAAGGTCGAGGGCCTGGAGAAGCCGATCGGCTTCTACATGTCGGCCTCGCAGTTCGAGTACTGGAAGCACACCCACCTCACCGTCGACGTCGTCAAGGGACGCGGCAGCGGATTCTCGGTCGAGGCGCCGGAAGGCGTCCGGTTCATCATCCGCTCGCGGCTGTTCTCCGACGACGAATGGCGGGCCCTCGAGGGCCGGTGAGCCTCCCGTAGCTCTCCACGCCGAAGGGCACCTCCGACCGCTCCGGGCGGCCGGAGGTGCCCTTCGGTGCGTCACGACCCGTTCTCGACCCATCTCGACGAGGAGATAGAACGAATGACCACCCCGAGCGCGACCCTGCGTGAACTCACCGGCATGTCCGGGGACCCGGCCTCGCTGACCGGCTCCGCGCTGATCATGATCGACCTCCAGAACACCTACACCCAGGGCGTGATGGCGCTCGAGAACGTCGACCCGGCCATCGAGCAGGCCGCGCGGCTGCTCGACCGGGCCCGGTCGGCCGGCTCGACGATCGTCCACGTCCAGCACGAGGCGGGCGCGGGCACGCCGTACGACACGAACGCCGAGATCGGCGCGATCGTCGACGCCGTGGCCCCGAAGCCGGGCGAGCACCGGGTCGTCAAGAACCTCCCCAGCTCGTTCGTCGGCACCGACCTCGAGGAGTACCTGCGCGGCGCGGGCGTCACGAACCTGGTCCTCGCCGGGTTCATGACGCACATGTGCGTGAACTCGACGGCGCGCAGCGCGTTCAACCTCGGATTCGCCCCGACGGTCGTCGCGGGCGCCACCGCGACGCGGGCCCTGCCGGGTCCGGACGGCACCGTGCCCGCCTCCTCGCTGCAGCAGGCGAGCCTCGCGGCGCTCTCCGACATGTTCGCCGTGGTCGTGCACGACGAGTCCTCGGTTCCCGACTGAGCAGCTCAGCGCACCCCGCCGCGGGAAATCCGTGGCGGGGTGCGGCACACGATTCCCGTGAGGTCGGCGTGATCGGCCGGGTCGACTCGACACGGCGTGGTCGGCACATTTACGCTCCGCCGCGAACCATTCCGGTAGTGCGGCGCGTCTCGCCGTCATGCCGGCCTCATCGGGGGTCGTGGAAGGAATTGCCGCGTGGCGCAGAAAGTGGTCGTGTCCCTCGTGGACGACCTGGACGAGACCGAGGCCGACGAGACGGTCGAGTTCGGGATCGACGGGGCCACCTACGAGATCGACCTGTCCGACTCGAACGCCGCGAAGCTGCGTGACATCCTCGCGGACTACGTCGCGCACTCCCGGCGGTTGTCCGGCCGCCGGCGCTCGTCGCGTGGCGCGGCTCCGGCCTCGGGAGCGACCACGCGCCGCGGCGGTGGCCGCGCGTCGGTCGACCGCGAGCAGAACCAGGCGATCCGGGAATGGGCCCGCAAGCAGGGCATGACGGTCTCCGAACGCGGCCGCATTCCCTCCGAGGTCAGCGAGGCCTACCACAAGGCACATTCCTGATCTGTCTTTCCGGAGGGGTCCCCTCGACGGTGCGACACGGGCTGTCGGAGATCCGTGTCACCATGGAGGGGTGTCGCCCGCCGTCAGGACCTATCGCGGGGCCAGCGCGGAGGAACGCCGCACGGATCGCCGGGCCCGCCTCCTCTCGGGTGCGCTCGACGTCGTCGGCGGGGTCGGCGTCGTGGGCCTCACGGTCGAGGCCGTGTGCGCCCGCGCGGGCCTGACGAAGCGGTACTTCTACGAGGCCTTCGCCGACCGCGACGCCGTGCTCGCCGCCCTGGCCGACGACGTCTACGCCGGCCTGCACGGGGCGATCGTGGCGTCGCTGCGCGAGGTGGACGGCGACACCCGCGCCCGGGCGACCCGGGCCGTGGAGGTGTTCACCGAGACCCTCGACGGCAACCCGGCGGTCGCGCGCCTCTACGCCGAGTCGCCCGGCCAGCCGCGTCTCCTGGCCCGGCGGGACGACGCGGTCGACGAGTTCGCCGACCTGGTCCTCGACGAGGTGCTCCGGCTGCGCCCCGAGGACCGTGAGCGGCTGCGGACGGCCGCGGTGTTCGTCGTGGCCGGGACGACCCACCTGGTCACCCGGTGGCTGGCCGGCGGGGTGCCCCTGGAACGGCTCGAACTGGTCGAGCAGATCACCCGGACCGGGACCGGGGCGCTGCTCGCCCGGGAACCGACGGCGTGACGGCTCAGAGGGCCCGGTACATGACGTGCAGGCCGACCCGGCCCGCCGTCGGGTGCGTGAACGCCTCGGGGACCGTGCCGACGATCGCGAACCCCTCCTGCTCGTAGAGCCGCACCGCGTGGACGTTGGTCGCGACGACCGCGTTGAACACCATCCCGGCGTAGCCGTCGGCGCGGGCCGTCTCCAGCGCGGCGCGCACGAGCGCGCGCCCGACCCCGCGGCCGCGGACGTCCGGCGCGACCAGGAAGCTCGCGTTCGCGACGTGGCGACCGGGCCCGTCGCGGTTCGGCCCCATGCTGACGGTGCCGAGCACGGCCTCGCCGTCGGCTGCGACCAGCACCCGTCCCGGCGGGGGACGCAGCCACGCGCGCCGGCCGCTCTCCTCGGTCATCCCCGGGTCGTAGGCGTAGGTGTCGCCGTCACGGGCGGCCCCGGCGACGAGCGCCCAGACCTGCGGCCAGTCGTGGTCGGCGAACGCCCGGACGTCCATCAGCGGTCCGGCCCCGCGAGCTCGGCCCCGGCGGGGTCGAACAGGACGCTCACCGACTCGCCGTTGTGGATCCGTCGCATCGCCTCGGCGAGGGCGGGCGCGACGGAGACGACCGTGAGCTTGTCGGTCCCGTGGGCCGACGGGCTCGGCACGGTGTCGGTGCAGAAGATCTCGGTGACGTCGTCGCGCGCGGCGATCCGGTCGAGGGCGCCCTCGGTGAACAGTCCGTGGGTGCACCCCACCCGCACCGACGCGACGTGGAGATCCCGCAGCCGGTCGAGCAGCTCGATGATCGTCGAGCCGCGGGCGATCTCGTCGTCGAGCACGATCACGTCGCGGCCCTCGACGTCGCCGATGATCGACGAGATCTCGACCCGGTCGTCCGGCATCCGCTGCTTGGCCGCCGCCGCGACCGGGAGCGGGCGCCCCGGCTCCCCGAGGATGCGGGCGAACGAGCTGGCCTCCTTGGCGTTGCCGAGGTCGGGGGACATCACGACGGCGTTGGAGAGGTCCACGCCGCGCAGGTGGCCGGCCAGCTCGTAGAGCGCGTGCAGGTGGTCCACCGGGACCGAGAAGAAGCCGTGCACCTGGGGCGAGTGCAGCGTCGTCGCGAGGATCCGGTCCGCGCCCGCGGCGACGATCTGGTCGGCGACCAGCCGCCCGCCGATCGAGATGCGCGGGGCGTCCTTCTTGTCCGAGCGCGCGTACGCGTAGTGCGGCATGACGACCGTGATCCGCGCGGCCGACGCGCCCCGGGCCGCGTCGATCATGAGCAGCAGCTCGACGAGGTGCTCCTGGACCGGCGGGACCAGCGGCTGGACGAGGAACACGTCGCGCTCGCGGCAGTTGGCCTGGAGCTGGACCTCGAGGCAGTCGTTGGTGAAGCGGGTCAGCCGCGAGGGGGAGAGCGGCACGTCGAGCTGGCGGCAGATCGCCTGGGCCAGCTCCGGGTGCGCCGAACCGGAGAAGATCGTCATGTCCCGCACGGCGGAGCTCCCTGGGGTCCACGGTCGTCGTCCGGGAGGTCACGGTAGCCCGGGTGCACGCCGGGGGTGAGGCCCTCCGCGGCCGCGACGCGACCCAGCAGCCCGGCGAGCGAGCGCCGCTCCTCCGGGGAGAGCGGGGCCAGCAGGTCGGCCTCGTGCTCCGCGGCGAGCCGGCCGAGGTCGGCGAGCAGTTCCTCGCCCGCCGGCGTGAGGTGGACCGCGTACAGCCGCCGGTCGTCGGGGTTGCGCCGCCGTTCCAGCACGCCGCGCTTCTCCAGGGCGTCCACGAGCGCGACGAGCCGCGTCGCCGGGGTCCCCAGCTGTGCGGCCAGCGCCTGCTGGCTGCGTCCCGGCTCCTGCGCGACGGCGCGGATCAGCCCGGACTGCGGCGGCGTGAGGTCCACCGCCGACACCCGGTCGGCGAAGCGGCGCGCGGCGTGGGTGCCGAGCTGGGTGAGCAGGAACGCCGCTCCGGTCGGCCGTCGTTCGTCCACGGACCGAACGGTACCTCTTGACGGATCGTATCTCCGAGTCAACGATGACAACTTGTAACGATTCTTCCAGCGAAGGAACCCGTGATGACGTCCGACGCCGTCCCCACCCACGCCCGCCGCGGCGGGCCACCCCTTCTCGCGCCCGCCCTGGCCTGGGCCGCGCTGACCGTCGCGGCCGCGGTGCTGCATCCCGGCACCCGTCCGGACGCGGACCCGGCGACCACGCTCGCGCTGCTGCGCGACCACGTCGTCGCCGCGCAGCTGTCGGCGACCCTCCTGCTGGCGTCCGCGGTGCCGCTGGCGGTGTGGGTCGCGGCCGTCCACCACCGGCTGCACCGGCTCGGCCTGCGGGTGGCCGGCCCGACGCTCGGGCTCGCCGGCGGGCTCCTCGCCGCCGGGATGCTCGCGCTCTCCGGTGTCGCGGCCTGGGCGGGCGCCGCCCTCGCCGCCCTCCCCGGCGACCCGAGCGCCGCCGTCGTCGGGATGAACCAGCTGTCCTTCGCCGCCGGCGGGGCCGGCTTCGTCGTCGCCTTCGGTCTGCTCATCGCGGGCGTCTCGGTGCCGACGCTGCTGGGGCGGACGGTGCCGTCGCCGCTCGCGTGGGCCGGGCTGGTGCTGGCCGCCGTCGCGGTGGTGGCCGTGCTGTCGCTGGTGGTGCCGCCGCTGCAGTACCTGCTCCCCGTGGTGCGCTTCGGCGGGCTGATCTGGCTGGTGTGGGTCAGCGCCGTGCTGCCGGTGACCCGGCGTCGGGTCGCCGAGGCCCGCGACCCGGAGCCGGTCCGATGAGCGCCGAGGTCGAGGACGTCGTGCGCCGCTGGGAGGCGGCCGAGGCCTCGGGCGACGACGCGGCGACGGCCGGGTTGCTGGCCGACGACTTCCTCGCCGTCGGGCCGGTCGGGTTCGTCCTCGACGGCCCGGCGTGGCGGCGCCGGCACCGCGACGGACTGCGTGTGGAGTCGGTCACCCTCGCCGTCGGGACGACCCGGGTGCGGGGCGACACGGCCCTCGTCGTCGGGGTGCAGGACCAGCGCGCGAGCTACGGCGGGCACCGGGCCGACGGCCGGTTCCGGATCACCCTGGTGCTGCGCCGCGACGACGGGCGGTGGCGGGTGCTCGGGCTCCACCTGTCCGGGCCGATCCCGGAGGGAGTGGCGTGACGGCCGTCGTCGGGTGGGGCCGGTGAGGTCCGGGTCGGGGTGGGGCGCGTGCAGCATCTGCCCGCGGCGCCGGAACTTCCCCGGGCATCGCCCGATCCGGGCGTTCTCCCTCCGCGAACGCCTTCCCGGAACAGTGGTCCAGTTGGCATCGTTGGCAACGACACGGTGACCAGGCGGTGACCGTGCGGGGCGGGCACGAGCCCGCTCCGACCACGCACGACCACCGAAGATCGACGTGTCCGCCGTCACGGTGCCGCAACCAGCGACACCCGGTGGCGGCGCCCGCGACCGATACGATGGTCGTACGGTGTCGAGTCATCGCGCTCCGGGTGCGCCCGGGTCGCGGGGGCACCAGCCAGGGTCCGTGCGGGCCGTGTCGGCAACGACGGGGCGGTGCGCGGGAGTCCGCCGGCGCAGCAGTCAGGAGTGACGGATGTTCGAGAGGTTCACCGACCGCGCGAGGCGGGTGGTCGTCCTGGCCCAAGAAGAGGCCAGGATGCTCAACCACAACTACATCGGGACCGAGCACATCCTGCTCGGGCTGATCCACGAGGGCGAAGGCGTCGCCGCCAAGGCCCTCGAGTCGCTGGGCATCGCCCTGGAGGGCGTACGCCAGCAGGTCGAGGAGATCATCGGCCAGGGTCAGCAGGCCCCCAGTGGGCACATCCCGTTCACCCCGCGGGCCAAGAAGGTGCTGGAGCTGTCGCTGCGCGAAGCGCTGCAGCTCGGCCACAACTACATCGGCACCGAGCACATCCTGCTCGGGCTGATCCGCGAGGGCGAAGGCGTCGCCGCCCAGGTCCTCGTCAAGCTCGGGGCCGACCTCAACCGGGTGCGCCAGCAGGTGCTGCAGCTGCTCTCGGGCTACCAGGGCAAGGAGCCCACGGAGTCCGGCGGCCAGCGTGGCGAGGGCACCCCGTCGTCGTCGCTCGTGCTCGACCAGTTCGGTCGCAACCTCACCCAGTCCGCCCGCGAGGGCAAGCTGGACCCGGTCATCGGCCGGGAGAAGGAGATCGAGCGGGTCATGCAGGTCCTCTCCCGGAGGACCAAGAACAACCCGGTCCTCATCGGCGAGCCCGGCGTCGGCAAGACCGCCGTCGTCGAGGGCCTCGGCCAGGCCATCGTCAAGGGCGAGGTCCCCGAGACGCTGAAGGACAAGCAGCTCTACACCCTCGACCTCGGGTCGCTGGTGGCCGGCTCGCGGTACCGCGGTGACTTCGAGGAGCGCCTCAAGAAGGTGCTCAAGGAGATCCGCACCCGCGGCGACATCATCCTGTTCATCGACGAGCTGCACACGCTCGTGGGTGCCGGTGCCGCCGAGGGCGCGATCGACGCCGCGTCGATCCTCAAGCCGATGCTCGCCCGCGGTGAGCTGCAGACCATCGGCGCGACGACGCTCGACGAGTACCGCAAGCACGTCGAGAAGGACGCCGCGCTCGAGCGCCGCTTCCAGCCGATCCAGGTGGGGGAGCCGTCGGTGGCGCACTCCATCGAGATCCTCAAGGGGCTCCGCGACCGGTACGAGGCGCACCACCGCGTCTCGATCACCGACCCGGCCCTCGTGGCCGCCGCGACGCTGGCCGACCGGTACATCAACGACCGATACCTGCCGGACAAGGCGATCGACCTGATCGACGAGGCCGGCGCCCGCATGCGCATCCGCCGCATGACCGCGCCGCCGGACCTGCGCGAGTTCGACGAGAAGATCTCCGACGTCCGCCGGGACAAGGAGTCGGCGATCGACGCGCAGGACTTCGAGAAGGCCGCGCGCCTGCGGGACGAGGAGAAGCAGCTCCTCGGCCAGAAGTCCGAGCGCGAGAAGCAGTGGAAGTCGGGTGACCTCGACGTCGTCGCCGAGGTGGACGACGAGCTGATCGCCGAGGTGCTGGCCAACTGGACCGGCATCCCCGTCTTCAAGCTCACCGAGGAGGAGACCACCCGTCTGCTCCGCATGGAGGACGAGCTCCACAAGCGGATCATCGGCCAGGAGGACGCCGTCAAGGCGGTCTCGCAGTCGATGCGCCGCACGCGGGCCGGCCTCAAGGACCCGAAGCGGCCGTCCGGGTCGTTCATCTTCGCGGGGCCCTCGGGCGTCGGGAAGACGGAGCTGACCAAGGCACTCGCCGAGTTCCTGTTCGGTGACGACGACGCGCTCGTCCAGATCGACATGGGCGAGTTCCACGACCGCTACACGGCCTCGCGGCTCTTCGGCGCGCCCCCCGGGTACGTCGGCTACGAGGAAGGCGGCCAGCTCACCGAGAAGGTGCGCCGCAAGCCGTTCTCGGTGGTCCTCTTCGACGAGATCGAGAAGGCCCACTCCGAGGTCTACAACACGCTGCTGCAGGTGCTGGAGGACGGCCGCCTGACCGACGGTCAGGGCCGGATCGTCGACTTCAAGAACACGGTCATCGTGTTCACGTCGAACCTCGGTACGCAGGACATCTCGAAGGCGGTCGGCCTCGGGTTCCAGTCGGGTCAGGACACCGGCTCGAACTATGAGCGCATGAAGAACAAGGTGACGGACGAGCTCAAGAAGCACTTCCGTCCCGAGTTCCTCAACCGCATCGACGACATCATCGTGTTCCACCAGCTGCGCGAGGACGAGATCACGCAGATGGTCGACCTGCTGATCGGTCGCACCGAGAAGCAGTTGGCGAACAAGGACATGTCGATCGAGCTCACCGAGAACGCGAAGAAGCTGCTCGCCCAGCGCGGCTTCGACCCGGTGCTCGGTGCCCGGCCGCTGCGTCGCACGATCCAGCGCGAGATCGAGGACCAGCTCTCCGAGAAGATCCTGTTCGGGGAGATCGAGCCCGGGCAGATCGTGCTGGTCGACGTCGAGGGCTGGACGCCGGAGACCGACGACCAGGGCCGGACGAAGGCCGCGCCCGAATCGGCGACGTTCACGTTCCGCGGTGAGGCCAAGCCGACCCCGGTTCCGGACACCCCGGAGGTGGCCACGGTCGGCACCTCGGGCACGTCGGACCAGGCGGACCAGGCGGACGGCTGATCCACCCCGCACGACCCGGTGCCCCGGTCACCCTCGTGGTGGCCGGGGCGTCGTCGTGTGTGCGGGGCCCGGGTTGTTCCGTCCCCGTTCTGAGCGAAGGGCACCTTCGCTCGAATAGATCGGCCATGGGCGCCCACCGCCAGAACGCCGGGCGGGCGCTCGTTCTGAGCGAAGGGGCCCTTCGCTCGAATAGATCGACCGAACGTGCCCCTCGCTCGGAACTCGGGGCGGCCCGGCGATCGGATCTCTCGTCGGCGCCCGCCCGTTCGCTAGCGTCGGGCCCGGAGAGGTGGACCAGCGGCGCGAGGAGAGTGACGTGGGGGAGCCGGACGAGGGCGCGCCGACACCGTCCACGAAGGGTTCCCCACGGCGGCCGTGGTCCCGTCGCGAGTACACCCCCGAGGAGATCGAGGCCGCCAAGCAGCAGTGGCGCGACATCCGGCCGTGGGAGCACCCGATGGCCCGCGCCGACAAGGTCCTGATCTTCTCGACGGTCGCGGTCACCGTCCTGCTGCTGGGATCGCTGCCGGTCCGACCGTTCCTGCTCGCCACGCACCCCGTCGCGCTGAGCGCCGTCACCGGCAGCCTGTCGGCGGTCGGCGCGGCGTCGGCGTTCGCTCGGATCGGCGGCACCGATGTGTGGCTCGTCGTCGCGGCCGGCGTGTTCGGCATGATCAAGTTCGACTGGCTCTTCTGGTGGGCCGGCCGTCGGTGGGGCGCGAAGGGCGTCCGGTTCTTCACCCCGCCCGGGCGCGCCACGCGGTTCGTCGAGCGCGTCCGGTCATGGCCGCCGTGGACCATCGGGCTGATCGTCATCGCCGCGGCGCTGCCCGGGGTGCCGTCCGTGCCGCTGTTCCTGCTGGCGGGGCTCGCCGGGCTGCCGCTGGTGGTCTTCCTGGTGCTCGACGCGATCGGGTCGGCCCTCGTCGTCGGGCTCGTCGCCGGCCTGGGGTACGGGTTGGGCCAGACCGCCGTCGACGTCGTGCTGAAGGTCGATCAGTACGCGCTGTGGGTCAGCATCGCGCTCATCCTCGTCATCTCCTTCCGGGCGGGACGACGGGGACAGCCGAGCACCGCCGGGCGTTGATCCTCAGCCGGGCCCGTACAACGACGCCAGCGCCGCCGCGGTGTCACGCATCTGCTCGCGCAGCGCGGGCGGCGATACGACCTCGATCTCCGCGCCGAGCCCGAGCAGCTCCGAGCGCGCGGCCGCGATCGACTCGATCGGGATCACCGCACTCGTCCACCCCCCGTCGTCGACCGGCCACTCCCGCTCCGCCAGCGCCCGCGCGGTGTGCGGCCGCAGCACCACCGGCGCGAGCTCCATCCCGAACGACGAGAGCCGCACCGCCGCCTCCGCCTGGTACAGCGACGCCGTCAGCTCGGAGGACCGCTCGTTCCAGTACCGCCACAGGTCGAACCCCTCGGGCCGGTCGAAGCGCACGTCGAGCGTCTCCAGCTCGAGCACCCGCGCGACCCGGTAGGTGCGCGGATCCCCGACGCCGTGCGGCCGCGCCACCAGATACCAGACCCCGGCCTTGAGCACGATGCCGAGCGGCTCCAGCTCCCGCTCGACCTCCTCGTCGCCCCACCGCCGGTAGCGGATCCGCACGACCCGCTGGTTCCACACCGCGTCGGCGATCCCGGTCAGCGTCGGGACGTGGTCGGCCTCCCGGAACCAGCCGGGTGCGTCGAGATGGAAGCGCTCCGCGATGCGGGCGGAGCGCTCGGCCAGCTCGGTCGGGAGCGCCGCCTGCACCTTGAGCTGGGCCGCGGCGAGGACCCGCCCCAGTCCGAGCTCGGCGGCGGCGCCCGGCATGCCGGACAGGGCGAGCGAGTCGGCCTCCTCGGCGGACATCCCGGTGAGTTGCGTGCGGTAGCCCTCGAGCAGCGAATACCCGCCGTCGGGACCGCGGTCGGCGTAGACCGGCACGCCGGACTCGGTCAGGGCGTCCATGTCGCGGTAGATGGTGCGGATGGACACCTCGAGCTCGTCGGCGAGCTCCCGCGCCGTCATGCGGCCGCGCGCCTGCAGCATCATCAGCAGGGAGAGCAGTCGGCTCGCACGCACGGGTCACAGTCCTACCGCATGACCTGACAGCTCTTGTCACCCTCCCCACGCCGTGTCCTCACGCGATCCCGTCGGCCGGACCTGACAGCACGTGTCAGCCGGCGACCGGCAGGCTGGCCGGATGGACGTGAGCAGGGAGCGCGCGATCGCGTTCCGGATCGCCGCGCAGGGTCTGGGACGGGTCGACGACGACGACGGCGCCGCGGCCGTCCTGGCGCTCGGCGTTCAGCACCTCGGCCCCGCCGCCGCGATCGCGCTGGCCGCCCGTCTTCCTGGCGCGCCGGAGACCCCTGCTGAGCGGGGCCTCGAGCTCGCCTGGACCCACCGCGGGGCGCCGCACTGGCACGGGGCCGGATCGCTGCGGTCGTGGGCGGACGCCCTGCGCCCGCTCGACGACGACGATGCCGCGGCCCGGCTGAACTGGTCGGGACCCGGCGTCGAGCGCACCGGGACCACCCCGCTGGCCGCGATCGACACGGTCGCCGGCGCGCTCGCCGACGTCGTCCGGGACCCGATGACCAAGGGCGAGGTCAGCGGCGCCGTCTCCGCCGTGCTGCCGCGCGCATTGCAGTACGACTGCGTGCCCTGCGGCGCCACCCACGTCCACGACCAGCTGCTGCGCCTGGGCGCGGGCCCCGCCGGGATCGGGCTCGACGCGTCGGCCCGCACGCTGCGGCTCACCCCGCGCCCGCCCGGGTGGACACCGCCGTCGGGGCCGGGCTCGCCCGCCGCGGTCGCCCGGCTCGTGACGGCAGCCGTGCGGGTCCTCGGGCCGGTGACGACGGCGGACCTCGCGGCCTGGGTGGGGACCGGGGCCGGGCCGCTGCGGCCGGCCGTCGACGCGGCCGGGCTCGCCGAGGTGACCGTCGAGGGGCGGCGGGCGTGGGTGGCACCCGACCGGCTCGACCTGCTCACCGACCCGCCCACGCCGCCTCGACTGCGGCTGCTGCCGCCGTTCGACCCGCTGCTCGCCGGACGGGACCGGGCGCTGCTCGTCCCGGAGACCGGCCGGCGGCGGACGTTGTGGCCGTCGCTGGGGCACCCGGGTGCGGTGCTGGCCGACGGCGAGGTGGTCGGGACCTGGCGGCCGCAGGCCTCGGGCCGGACGCTGACGCTCGCGGTCACCGCCTTCGACGACGGGTCGTGGTCGGGTCTCGACGAGGAGGCGGAGCGGGTCGCGGCGGCGCGGGGGCTGCGGCTGGCCGATGTCAGAACAGGTTCATCCTGACGTCAGAACTGTCAGCGGAGGGCCATCGCTGACGGCCGCCTCACCAGCCCAGCCGCGCGTCCAACGCCTCGAGCGTCGCCTGCGCACCTGCCGCGAGGCCGACCCCGTGCCCGTGGCGGACCTCCGGCTCCCGCACGTTGATCCGGACGAGCCGCCCCGACGACGCCGAGGCCAGCTCGGCGTGGCGCCGCACCGTCGGGACGGCCGTTCCCGCCCCGAGCTCGACCACGGCGACCCCGGCCGCGTCCTGCGCCCGCAGCCAGGCCCGGTGGGCGGCCATCCGCTCGCCGTGCATGCCGGGCACCCACGAGCCGTCCCCGAACATGAGGATGTTCGGCCGCGCGAGCGCTCCACAGCGATCGCACCCCGGCAGCGGCGGGACGGCCCGCATCGTCGTCTCGTCGACCGCCACCTCGACCCGGTCCGCGGACCAGGTGTCCTCGCGGCACGGGCGCGAGCACTGCAGCGTGCCGATCGCGCCGTGGCACTCGGTCACGTCCTCGTCGTCGAACCCGGCCATCTGGAACGCACCGTCGACGTTGGAGGTGAACACCCGCGTCGGCAGTCGGTCCGCCCAGCCGCGCAGCACGCCGAAGCCGGGGTGCGGCACCGTCGCGCGGTAGAGCGCCAGCCGGTGGCCGTAGAAGCCCCAGGCGAGCTCGGGGTCGTCGTCGAAGTGCGCCGGGTCGGCCAGCTCCTCGAACCGCAACCCGAGCCGCCGGTAGGGCGGGTACGCGCGCCAGAAGCCCTCGGGTCCCCGGAAGTCCGGGAGGCCCGAGTCGACGCCCATGCCCGCCCCGGCGGCGATCACCAGCGACGTCGCGCCGGCGAGCAGGTCCGCCGCCTGCGCGAGGTCGTCGGGATCGCCGGCCTGAGCCTCGTCGGGCTCGGGGGAGCTCAGGATTCCCCGCCGCCCTTCCCGACCGAGAGCACCACCTCGAACTCGTACAGGTCCGCACCCGAGGAGACCGGCTGCTTGCGCTCACCGGCGTGCGCCGCGGCGGCCGCCCCGCCGTCACGCCAGGCCGCGAAGGCCTCCTCGGACTCCCAGCGGGTGTAGACGAAGTAGCGGTCGTCCCCGGCCGTGGGGCGCAGCAGCTCGTAGCCGAGGAAGCCGGGCGTCTCCTTGATCGACTCGCCGCGGGCGGCGAAGCGGCGCTCCAGCTCCTCCCCGTTGCCCTCGGGGACCTTGATGGCATTGATCTTCACGACGGCCATGCCCCGACCCTACGACGACGGGTCGTGCGTGGCCTGTGTGTCGACGGGCTCGCCCGGGAGCGCGAACCGGCCGTCGGCGAGCTGCTCGACGAGCCCGTCGACGAGCAGCGAGTCCAGGCAGCGGGCGCGCTGCGCGGGATCGGTCAGCCACGCCGACTCCAGGGCCGGCGCCTCGACCGGTCCCGGGGCGCCGCGCAGCACGTCGAGCAACCGCCCGCGGACCTGGCGGTCGGTGCCCGCCCAGCGCTGGGCCTTCTTCACCGGGCCGTCCCGGGCCGGCCGGCCGGCGTGCTGCCAGGCACAGAGATCGTGCACGGGGCAGTCCGCGCACCGGGGGCCCCGCGCGACGCACACGGTCGCGCCCAGCTCCATCAGCGCGGCCGAGGTGCGGGCCGCGGCGGCGTCGTCGAGGGGGAGCAGCGCCTCGGTCTCGGGGAGATCACGCGCCGAGGCGTCGCCGGCCTCGGCGCGGCCGTGCACGGCGCGGGCGACGACCCGGCGGACGTTGGTGTCGACGACGGGGCAGCGCCGTCCGTAGGCGAACGCGGCGACCGCACGCGCGGTGTAGGCGCCGATGCCCGGCAGGGCGAGCAGGGTCTCGACGTCGGACGGGACGACGTCGTCGTGCTCGGCGGCGACGACGGCGGCCGCGGCCTGCAGGCGCAGCGCGCGGCGGGGATAACCGAGCTTGCCCCAGGCGCGCAGGACCTCCGCGGTCGGCGCCGCGGCCAGGTCGGACGGACGTGGCCAGCGGGCCATCCACTCGTGCCAGATCGGTTCGACCCGCGCGACCGGCGTCTGCTGGAGCATGATCTCGCTGACCAGCACGCCCCAACCGGTCACGTCGGCGTGGCGCCAGGGCAGGTCGCGGGCGTGCGCGACGTACCAGGGCAGCAGCCGGTCGGCCAGGGTGGTGTCGGGCGCGAGGGTCATCGGGACCGATCCTGCCCCGCTCGACCAGGTGATCCACGCACGGGTGACTTCCCTCGACCCCCCGGCGCGGGCGGGTCGCGCGCGCCGACGACGCTCCTACCGTTCCCGGCATGCTGCAGCCGGTGGGTCCGCTCCCGCCGTCGGTGTACTGGCGACGCCGGGCCGTCGCCATCGCGGCCGCCGTCCTCGTCCTCGCGCTGCTGGTCTGGGCGATCGCGGCCGCGGTGTCCGCCGACGGCGGGTCCGACGTGCCCGCCGCCGCGCCTCCGGCACCGGCTCCGGCGTCCGGCCCGCCGGAGCCCGTGGCGTCCCGCGGCGCGCTGCCCCCGCCGTCCGACGCCGCGGCCCTGCTCGGCTCGCGGGTCCTCCCGGGGACCCCCTCGCAGACCGGGAACGGATCGCGGCCGGGCGCCGCCGCGCTCCCCGGGGCGGACTCGCAGCCCGGCGGAGCGCACCCGGGCGGGGAAGGCCGGCCAGGCGGGGGTGCGTCGTCCACCACGACGGCGGCCACCCCGTCGTCCCCGGCCGCGCCGAGCGCCCCGAGCGCTCCCGCCTCGCCGAGTGTCTCCGCCCCGCAGGCCGCGGCCGCTCCGCCGCGCTGCGCCGACGGTGACCTGCGGATCACCGCGCGCACCGACAAGCCCCGCTACACCGCCGCCGAGCACCCCCTCTTCAGCCTGGTGATCACCAACACCGGCTCCACCCCGTGCTCCCGCGACCTCGACGCCGCCCGTCAGGCCATGGCAGTTGTGATCAAGCCGGGCGACGGGCTCTGGGGCAGCAACGACTGCTCGCCCGCGCACTCGAACGACGTCCGGACCCTCGCCCCCGGCCAGGAGACGGTGTTCTCCGTCCGTTGGGCGGGCCGCCGGTCGTCGCCCGGCTGCAGCGGCGACCGCAGCGTCGTCCCCCCGGGCGACTACGAGCTGCTCACCCGGCTCGACGGCACCATCAGCGATCCCGCGAAGTTCACCATCACCTCCTAGCGTTTGTCCCGCTTCACCAGGAGCCCGACGGCGTCGAGCGCGCCCTCCAGGTTGTCGACCTGCGTGAGCTCGATGCCCTCCGGCGCCGTGATGCCCGGGCTGAACGGGATGACCGCCTTGGGGACCCCGAGCCGCGCGGCCTCGGCGAGCCTGCGGTCGGTGGCGGGCACCCGCCGGATCTCGCCGGTCAGCCCGACCTCCCCGATCACGACGAGGCCGTAGGGCAGCGGCGCGTTCCGGAACGACGAGGCGATGGCCAGCGCGATCGCGAGGTCGGCCGCGGGCTCGCGCAGCTTCATCCCGCCGACGGTCGCCGCGAACACGTCGTGCTGGGTGAACGAGAACCCCTTGGCCCGCTGCTGCAGCACCGCGAGGATCTTCAGCACGCGGTTGGTGTCGAGGTCGGACGCGGTCCGGCGGGCCGGTGCCTCGGAGCCCACCTTGGACGCCAGGCCCTGCACCTCGGCCATCAGCGGCCGTTTGCCCTCCATGGCGACGGTGACCGCCTGACCGGGGACGGTGCCCGTCATCGCCCCGACGAAGAGCCCGGACGGGTCGGTGACCTGGTGGATCCCGCCGTCGAACATCTCGAAGCAGCCGACCTCGTCCGACGGGCCGAAGCGGTTCTTCAGGCCGCGCACCATCCGCAGCGTGGAGTGCCGGTCCCCCTCGAAGGAGAGCACCACGTCGACCAGGTGCTCCAGCGTGCGGGGACCGGCGACCGCACCGTCCTTGGTGACGTGCCCGATCAGCACCACGGGCAGGTCGCGCTGCTTGGCCAGCGCGACCAGCGCGCTCGTCACCGCCCGGACCTGCGACACCCCGCCGGGCGTGCCCTCGATGTCGGCGGAACCGACGGTCTGGATGGAGTCGACCACCAGCAGGCCCGGGTCGACCGACTCCACGTGCGCGGCGACCTCCTCGAGATCCGCGGTGGCGGAGAGGAACAGGTGCGGCACGACGGCGTCGGTGCGCTCGGCCCGCAGCCGGACCTGGCCCGCGGACTCCTCACCGGTGACGTAGAGGACCGTGCCGCCCCCACGTGCCCGCTGGGCGGCGACCTCGAGCAGCAGCGTCGACTTGCCCACCCCGGGCTCGCCGGCGAGGAGCACCACCGCGCCGGGGACGAGGCCGCCGCCGAGCACCCGGTCCAGCTCGCCCACCCCGGTCGGCCGGGACACCACCGTCTCCAGGCCGACCTCGCCGATCGGCCGGACCGGGCTGGCGGCGCGGGTGGTGGCGCGGGGAGCGGCGCCGGGCGTGCCGACCGAGGCCGCCGCCGGCAGGCCCTCCTCGATCGTCCCCCAGCCGCCGCACCCCGGGCAGCGGCCGAGCCACTTCGCGGCGGGCTGCCCGCACGCGGTGCACTCGAACGGCCGGCTCTTCGCCTTGGACGTCCCCGACTTCGTGGTCACGCGCCGGACACTAGGCCCGACCCCCGACGGCCTCGCACCTACGAGGCGGGCACCGGGCTCGTCGTCTGCACCGGCACCGGCAGCGTGATCGAGCCGGCCTTGGCGAAGGTGAAGGTCACCGGGTAGGTCGGGCCGCCGTGCAGGACCTGCGTGACGCCCGCGAGGGTGAGCCGGAGGGTCCCGTTCATCTGCGTCGGCGAGGGCTTCCCGACCGGGCCCGGCTCGGAGCCGACGATCTGCGTCGCGGCCTCGCCCGGGATCGTCGTGGTGCCCTCGCTGCGGACCTGCGAGACGTACGGGCTCGAGACCGAGAGCAGCTGGTCGTCGGCGAGACCCTGGTTCACGAGCGTGCCCTTGAGCGTCACGGTCGCGCCGACGGGCACGGTGACGGCCGAGCCGGGGTCCAGCGTGACGTCGCGCAGCGCGATCTGGCCGACCTGCCCCTCGGAGCCCGCGACGGACGACACCGTCGTGTCGGTCTGGGTGACCGCGCCGGCGCTGCAGCCGGACAGGACGACGGCGGCTGCGCCGAGGAGGGTCGCGACGAGCAGTGCCGTACGGCGCGGACGTCCCGTCGGGCGGCGGGTCATGACGCGTGTCCTCCAGGGGCGGCGGTGCGGTCGGGCCGGAGCGCTGTCGAGTCGTGGGGTCGCGTCGCTCGTGGTGGTGCCCGTCCCGGTCGGGTCGGCGACACCCTAGCCCCCGCGCGCCCGACGGGCGTGCGCGCTGCCGGTGGCCTGCGCCCGTCCGGGTGGCGCAACGGGTCGGGTCGCGGTCGGTCCCGGCGGTCGCCCACAGCCCTCCCGACCTCGGGGAGCACGGCGATTCCCCGATTGTCAACCCCCTGACCTGCGAAGACGGGCCGATCCCCCTCCGTGGTCGTGTCGCGGACGTGTTAACCTGGTAGCAGCGAAAGGGGCTAGGGGACACATGGTTTTCAAGGTCGGCGAGACCGTCGTCTACCCGCACCACGGTGCCGCTCTCATCGAGGCGATCGAGACCCGGACGATCAAGGGCGAGGAGAAGAAGTACCTCGTTCTCAAGGTTGCCCAGGGCGACCTGACCGTCAGGGTCCCCGCGGACAACGCGGAGATCGTCGGTGTTCGCGACGTGGTCGGCCAGGAGGGCCTGGACCGGGTGTTCGAGGTGCTTCGCGCCCCGCACACCGAGGAGCCGACCAACTGGTCGCGCCGGTACAAGGCGAACCTCGAGAAGCTCGCGTCGGGTGACGTCAACAAGGTGGCCGAGGTCGTGCGCGACCTCTGGCGTCGGGAGAAGGACCGCGGCCTGTCCGCGGGCGAGAAGCGCATGCTGGCGAAGGCCCGGCAGATACTGGTGAGCGAGCTCGCGCTGGCCGAGGGCACCGACGAGGTGGCGGCCGAGTCGCTCCTCGACCAGGTCCTCGCTTCCTGAGTTCTTCCGCACCGGTGTCCGCGGGGCACGTCGCCGCGATCGTGCCGGCGGCCGGGTCGGGTGAACGGCTCGGTGCCGGTCGCCCGAAGGCCCTGGTCACGATCGCGGGCGAGGTCATGGTGGCTCGTGCCGTCGAGGGCCTGCTCGCCTCGGGTGTGGTCGACGACGTCGTCGTGGTCGCGCCCGTCGATCACGTGGACGAGATGCGGGCCGCGGTGCGCCGATCCGTCCGGGTGGTCGTGGGCGGTGACGACCGGGTCGCGTCCGTCGCGCTCGGCCTCGCCGTGGTCGACGACGCGGACGTGGTGCTGGTGCACGACGCCGCGCGGTGCCTGTGCCCGCCCGACGTCGTGCGTGCCGTGGTCGCCGCGGTCCGCGAGGGCCACGGCGCCGTGATCCCGGCCAGCCCGGTGGCCGACACCGTCCGCCGGGTCGATCCGACGGGGCGCGTCGTCGGCCCCGTCGACCGGACCGGGCTGCTCGCCGTCCAGACCCCGCAGGGCTTCGCCGCGGACGTCCTGCGGCGCGCGCACGCCGCGGCCGAGGGCTCGTCGGCCGCGGCCCGGGCCACCGACGACGCCGGGCTGGTCGAGGAGATCGGCGGTGAGGTCGTCACGGTGCCGGGGGATCCCCGTGGGTTCAAGATCACGACGCCGCTCGACCTCGCGATGGCCGAGGCGCTCCTCGGGGCCCGACCCGGTATCAGCGATGGTCCCCCGTCGGCGTGCTGCTCCGATGCTGACAAACCTGACGTCAGGACGACGCCTTGCTCACGTGCGCCCGGGACGGAGATCACCCGATGAGGGTCGGCATCGGTACGGACGTGCACCCGCTGGCCGACGACGAGCCGTGCTGGGTGGCGGGCCTGCTCTGGGACGGCCTCCCCGGCTGTGCGGGTCATTCCGACGGCGACGTGGCCGCCCACGCACTCTGCGACGCGATGCTCTCCGCCGCCGGACTCGGTGACGTCGGCGCGGTGTTCGGCACCGGGCGCCCCGAGTGGGCCGGAGCGTCGGGCGTCCGGTTGATCGGCGAGGTCCGGCGGCTCGTCGGCGACGACGGGTGGGTGCTCGGCAACGCCGCGGTCCAGGTGATCGGGAACCGTCCCAAGATCGGCACCCGACGCGACGAGGCCCAGCAGGTGCTCTCCGAGGCCGCGGGCGGCCCGGTCGCGGTGTCCGGCACCACGTCCGACGGGCTCGGTCTCACGGGGCGCGGCGAGGGGCTCGCCGCCGTCGCGACCGCGTTGCTCCTCCCCGCCTGACTTCTCCCGAACCGCCCCCGCGTGACGGGGCGGTGTGCTTGCCTGCCCTGGGAGGGGAGGCCGGCGTGTTCGACGTGAACTGGGAGGCGCGTTCGCACGCCGAGATCTGGTCCCAGCTGCAGGGCCGCGGCTCCGGGTTCTCCGAGGCGGGCGGCGCGTGGAACCAGCTGGCGTCGCGGCTGCGGGAGGTCGCGGGCTCCGTCGAGCACGCGACGCAGGGCATCACGGCGACACGTGCCGGGGCGGCGGCCGACGCGGCCCGCGGGGCGGTCGGGCCGATGGGGGCGTGGGCCGATCAGGCCCGTGCGTTCAGCGACGCCGTCGGGTCGGTCTCGCACGAGCAGTCCCGCGCGCTGGCGAGCACCCGCGCGGCGGTGCCGCCGCCCGCGCCCGAGTCCGCGCGGGCGCCCGTCACGCGGATGACGTGGGAGGAGGCGGGCAGTCTGGCCGCGCTGGACGCGGACCGGGCGGACCGGGCCTCGCTCGACGCCGAGCGCCAGGCCCGCTCGGCGATGGGCCGCTACCAGGACGCCAGCGCCCTGCGCTCCTCGGCGCTACCACAGTTCGCCGCGCCCGCGGGCGGAGCACCGCAGGTCACGGTGGTCCCGGCCGGGGCGGGGGGTACGACGGCGGGTCGGCTCGGTCCGGGCGGGTCGGGGGCGGCCGACGGCGGTTCGGGCTCTGCGGCCACGGGCCCGGCCGGCCTGCCCGGCGGCTCGGGAAACGCGGGTACGACGTCGGGTGTCCCCGGCGCCGGGGGTGCGGCGTCGGGCGGTCTCCCGGGCACGGGATCGGGTGGCGGCGGAGTGGCCGGGACGACGCCGGCCGGAGGTGCGGGTGGGTCCGGCGGCGGAGTGGGCCCCGGGGCTGCGGACGGAGCCGGTGGGGCGCGAGGCGGCGTCGGCGGGACCGGCGGGGTGGGCGCGGGCGGGACGGGCAGCGCTGGGGCGGGGGCGGCCGGCGGCGCACGCGGCGGCTCCGGCGCGGTCGGGGGTGCGGGCGGCGCACGCGGTGGGGTCGGGGCGGGAGGCGCACGCGGGGGAGGCGTCGGATCGGGGGCCGCCGAGGGCGCTCCCTCGGCCGGCGGGACGCGGGGCACGGGGGCGATCGGGCCCGGCGCAGGAGAGCCGGGCGTGAGCGGCGGATCGGCGGGTGCCGGAGCAGCGGGCCGGCTCGGGTCGGGAGCTTCCGGCGCAACCGAGTCACCGCGACTCGGTTCCCCGACCCCCGACGGCGTCCGCCCCTCACCCGACCCCGCCACCGGACGACCAGGTCTGGAACCGGGCGCCCGCACCGGCACCGGCAGCAACCCGATCCTCGAGTCCGCCCTCGGCGGCCGTGCCGGGACGGCAGCAGTCGGAGAACGCGGCGCCCTGCCGTTCGCGCCGCTCGGCGGCTACGGGGGCGGCGGGAGCGGTGACCAGCGCATCCCCCGCGCCGGATACCTGCAGGAGGACGACCCGGACGCCATCGCGGGCGAGCTCCCCCGCGTCGCCCCACCCGTGATCGGCGAGTGACCGCCCCGGTCCCGGAGGTGCCCGCACGGCGGCTGCGCCTCGACCGGGACGCGTTCCTCGCCGCCTGGCGCCACCTCCGGTTGGGCGACCGGCCGCCGCTGCTGGACGTCCCCGACCACGGCGCCACGCTCTCCGCCCGCGACGCCGCCGACCGCGCCGCCCTGGCCGCGCTGCAGACCCGCGGGCTGGCGCGCACCGGCGGACCCGGCACGCCTCCCGTCCCGATCGGTGACCTGGCGGACGCCCTCGCCGTGCTCGCCCGCCCCGAGGTCGACGTCGACCTGCGCTGCTGGGACGGCCCCTCCGCCGTCGCACGGCACGGGTACGCCGCGGTCTCGGGCCAGCTCGCCGTCGTCGTCGAGCCCGACGCCGACCGCGGCGGCCTCGTCCTGGACCTCGCCTCCCGCGGGGCATCCGCGACCACGCCCGGCGCCGCCGTGGGCGTCCTCGCGGCCGGCCTGCTAGCGCGGTTGCCGGACGACCCCGCGCTCCCCGGCGTCCCGATGACGGTGCCCGCGGCGGCCCTGTTCGGCGACCGACCGGTCCACGACCTCGCCCCCGCCGTCGCGCACCGCCTGGCCGCACTGCGGGCCGATCCGCCCCGCCGGCAGATGCAGCTCGGCGCGGCGCTCTACCGCGGGGCGGGCCGGCACCGGGTGGGTCCGCTGACCGTCGTGGACACCGTGGCCGGTCGGATCGTCGTCGAGGTCGTCGGGAGCGACGCCCACGTCGTGCCCGCCGACCGCGTCCGCATCGCCCACGAGATCCAGCGCCGGGCCGGCACATGAGTACTGATCCGTGCCGGAGCACGGATCAGTGCTCACGAGCCGGGCGCACCCAGTGAGGAGCGCACCTGCGTGAACGTCGCCAACCGGTCCTCGAGGGAGTCGTCGCGGTACATCGGGTCGAGGAAGATCCGCCGGAACCCGGTCCGGTCCGCGAGCAGTGCGACGGCCTCCGCGAGCTCGTCGCGGTCGACGTCCGCGGTGAGGTTGATCCGCAGCTCGGTCCCGACGTCGGCCGGATCACGACCGGCGGCGAGCGCGGCCTCGTCGATCGTGGCGCGCATCGTCGTGAGCCCTTCGACGGCCTTGTCGGCCGACTCGACCGCGCGCTCCGTCAGCCGCGCGACCGGCAGCCACCCGTCGCAGCGCCGGCCGACCCGGCGCAGCGCCGGCTCCGAGAACGCCGAGACGTAGATCGGCACGCGCGGGGACGGCGTCTCCACCCAGGAGGCGGGCGTCGTCCAGAACCGGCCGTCCAGGCCCTCGCCGCGGCCGGACCAGAGCACGTCGAGGGTGTCGAGCAGCTCGTCGAGCCGGGCGCCGCGACGGTCGAACCCGACACCGGCCGCGGCGTACTCCTCGGGCGACCAGCCGATGCCGAGCCCGGCCAAGAGCCGGCCGTCGGACAGCGCCGACACCGTGGCCAGCGACCGCGCCAGGATCGCCGGCGCATAGAGCGGGGCGACGAGCACGCTCGAGCCGAGCCGGGCGGTCGTCGTCGTGACCGCGGCGGCCGCCAGCAGGGCGAACGGATCGAGGGCCCGGCGGAACTCGACGGGGATGGTGTCGGCGCCGCCGTAGCCGATCTCCGGGTCGCGCGCGGCGAGCAGCCGGTCACCGACCCACAACGAGGCCGCTCCCGCCGCCTCGGCGTCGGCGGCGAACCGCCCGAGCCGCGCGGCGTCGCCGGCCGCGGCACCGAACTGGGGCAGGGTCAGACCGAGATCGACGGGCACGCCGCGACCCTTCCACCGGCGGGTACGAACGGCTCGTTCGTGCCGGTCGATGGTGACGAACGAGCCGTTCGTGCGTTCCGGGGTGAGCGGGAGGGGCCGGGGGAGGGCCAGGCGGGAGGGCTAGCGGAGAGGGCGGCTCAGCGCAGCACGGCCGCGACCGCGGCTGGGGCGTCCGAGGCGCGCAACAGGGCCGCGTGCCGCCCGCCCCCGGCGCCCGCCAGCCGCGAGCACGCCGCGACCGCCTCGGCGGAGTCGACGGTGCGCAGCACGGACACCGTCACCCCGGCCCGCGCCGCGACCGGGACCGGGTCCTCGCCCTCGTTCCAGGCGCCGTCGGTGAGCACGACGATCTCGCGCTCCGCGGCCCGGGCGTCGCGCAGCTGGGCGAGCGCGGTGCGCAGTCCGAGCGCGAGGTCGGTCGTCGAGCCGCCGCGCAGGTCGAACAGCGCGTCCAGGACCGAGGACGCGGGACGGACCGACGAACGCGGCCGCAGCACCACCGCCCGCGACCAGAACGCCACGACGCCCAGCTCGTCGCCCGGACGCAGCCCGGCGGCCAGCGCACCCGCCGTCGTCAGCGCGGTCGACAAGGGTCGCCCGGCGACGGAGCCGGACGCGTCGACCAGCAGCACCGTCGCGCGGGTGGAGGAGCGCCAGCCCCGCCAGCGCAGGTCGCCCTCGGTCGGCCGGGGTGAGCGCTCGAGCGTCGCGTCGAGGTCGACGTCGGGGCCCTCCCGGTGGACGGTGGCGAGCTTCGTCGTCCCCCGCCGTTCCTCGCGCCCCAGCCGCGGCGCGCGGATCACCAGGCGCGCCGCGAGCCGTCGGGCGGCGGCGCGCAGGGTCGGGTCGGTGGCCCGGGCGAGGTCGGCGAGCAGGTCGACCGCGCCGTCCGGGTCCTCGACCGAGCGGTCCGACATCGCGGCCTCGTCGAGCACGCCGACCCGCGGACTGACCTGGGCCAGGCCGTCACCGTGCCGGTTCTCCAGCTCGGCGCGGGTGGTCGTGCGGCGCGACTGGTCGCGCAGCAGATCCGCGACCTGGGCCGGGTCCGATACGACCTGCGGGGGCGCCCCGGGCGAGCGACCCGGGGTCAGGCTTTTCCCGGAGCGTCCCCGGAGCCGCCGTCGGAGCCGGAACCGGAATCCGAGGTGTCGTCAGCGGGCGCCGTGGCCGCCCAGATCGCGGTGACGACCTCCTCGACGGTGCGCGGCGAGCCCTCGACCAGCGCGACCCGTCCGGTGAGCGCGGCGCGGGCCGCGTCCGCCCCGGTCGATTCCGTGGGCGCGGCCTCGTCCCGCAGCGACGCCAGCGACGAGGCCAGCGCCACCAGGTCCAGCGCCCCGCGGACCGAGGAGCCCAGGCGCAGATCGGCGTGCGAACGCGTGGCCCGCACCGCCTCGACGGCCCGCCGCGCGAACGCCTCGGAGGGCGCCTCGGACTCGACGCGCCGGACGATGGCCAGCTCCTCCTCGGCGCTCTGGTGGTCGAAGGCGACCCGGCAGGAGCGGTCGTAGAGGGCGGGCGTGATCCGGCCGGTGCCCACGCCGTCGGAGGGGTTCATCGCCGCGACCAGCCGGAATGTCTCGGCTGCGTCGACGACGCCGAGCCGCGGCACGTGCAGGCGGCGCTCCGAGAGGACCCCGAGCAGCACGTTCAGCGTCTCCTCGGGGACGCGGTTGAGCTCCTCGACGTAGAGCAGCGCCCCGCTCTGCAGCGCACGCACCAGCGGCCCCGGCACGAAGTTCTCCGGCCGGTAGTCCTCGGTGAGCACGCGCGACGGGTCGTGGTGCCCGACCAACCGGGTCGGGGAGAGCTCGGCGTTGCCCTCGACCAGCTCGAACCCGACGCCCGCGCCGTCCGCCAGCGCGCGCAGCAGGGTCGTCTTGCCGGTGCCGGGCGGGCCCTCGAGCAGGATGCTGCGCCCGGACGCGAGCGCGGCGGCGAGGACCTCGGACTCGGTGTGGCGTCCGACGACGGCGGCGCGGGCCGCGTCGAGCATGCCCCGGGCCGGCAGGACACCGGCCCGGGGCAGCACGCCGTTGTGGAGGGCGGTCAACGTCAGTCGAAGACCACGACGCCGCGGATGTTCTTGCCCGCGTGCATGTCCTCGTAGCCCTGCGCGACCTCGTCGAGCTTGTAGTGCTTCGTCACGAGCTCGTCGAGCTTGAGGTGCCCGTGGTTGTAGAGGTCGAGCATCTTGGGGATGTCGGCGCGCGGGTTCGACGACCCGAACAGCGACCCCTTGATCTTCTTCTCGAACAGCGTCAGCTCGCCGATCGGGATCGGCACGCCGACCTCGGTGATGTCGCCGAGACCGGTGACGATGACGGTGCCCTGCTTGCGGATCGAGGCGAAGGCGTTGCCGACGTGCTCGGGCTTGGTGATGCCGATCGTGACGATCGAGACGTCGGCGCCCTGGCCGTTGGTGAAGCCCTTGGCGAGCTCGGTGGCCTCCTCGATCGAGTCCACCGCGTGGGTGGCGCCGAGCTCCTGGGCCTTCTCGCGCTTGAACGCGACCGGGTCGACCGCGATGACGTTCGCGGCGCCGGCGTGCGCGGCGCCCTGGACGGCGTTGGCGCCGATGCCGCCGATGCCCTGGATGATCACGGTGTCGCCGGGCATGACGTCGCCGGTGTTCACCGCGGAGCCCCAGCCGGTGCCGACCGAGCAGCCGAGGAGGCACGCCGACGTCAGGTTGGTCTCCTGCGGCACGCGGATGGCCGAGTCGATGGCCACCGTCGTGTACTCGGTGAAGGTCGAGATACCGCACATCTGGCCGACCGGGGAGCCGTCCTCGAGCTGCAGGCGCGTCGAGGGGTCGTCCCAGCGGGTGCCCGCGAGCAGGCCGGCGCCGAGGTCGCAGAGGTTCGAGTGCCCCGTGGAGCACCACTTGCACTTGCCGCAGGCGGGGAGGAAGGAGAACAGGACCTTGTCGCCGACCTCGAAGCCCTTGGTGTTCGGGCCGACCGACTCGACGATCCCGCCGCCCTCGTGGCCGCCCGCGAACGGGTAGACGCCGACCGGGATGTCACCGGTGGCGATGTGGTCGTCGGAGTGACAGAGCCCCGACGCGACCATCTTGACCCGGATCTCGTCCTGCCGGGGATCATCGACCTGGACGGTCGCCGTCTCGTACTTGCCCGGGGCCGACCGGACCAACGACGTACGGCACGTGATTGACAACGCTCACCACTCCTCGCGCAACGGGCCTGTAGAACGTGCTCAGCCGCACCCTATGTTCTGGATCACGCGGGGACCAGGGTTTGCGGACAGGTGGACCGGTCTCGGACGCGATTCGCCCCCGTCCGTAGGATCCGCGTGGTGAGCCTGCACCTGTACGACACCGCTGCACGCGCGCTGCGGGAGTTCTCCCCGCAGCACGAGGGCCGGGCGTCGCTGTACGTGTGTGGGGCCACGGTGCAGGCGGTGCCTCACGTCGGCCACGTCCGGTCCGGCGTCGACTTCGACGTGCTCCGCCGGTGGCTCGCCCACAAGGGCCTCGATGTCGCGCTCGTCCGCAACGTCACCGACATCGACGACAAGATCCTGACCAAGGCCGCCGAGGCGGGCCGGCCGTGGTGGGAGTGGGCGGCGACACACGAGCGCGAGTTCACCGCCGCGTTCGACGCCCTCGGCTGCCTGCCGCCCTCGGTCGAGCCCCGCGCCACGGGGCACGTCACCGAGATGATCGAGCTGATCGAGCGCCTGATCGCGGCCGGTCACGCCTACCCCTGCGACTCCGGCTCCGGCGACGTCTACTTCGCCGTCGGGACCTGGCCGGACTACGGCTCGCTGTCCGGGCAACGGGTCGACGAGATGGAGCAGGGCGAGGCGCCGTCCCGCGGCAAGCGCGACCCCCGCGACTTCACGCTGTGGAAGGCCGCCAAGGCCGACGAGCCGAGCTGGCCGACGCCGTGGGGGCGGGGCCGTCCGGGCTGGCACCTGGAGTGCTCGGCGATGGCCACGCACTACCTCGGGCCGACGTTCGACATCCACGGCGGCGGGCTGGACCTGGTGTTCCCGCACCACGAGAACGAGCGCGCGCAGTCCAACGCCGCGGGTGACGCGTTCGCGCGGTACTGGATGCACAACGCCTGGGTGACGATGTCCGGCTCGAAGATGTCGAAGTCGCTCGGGAACACGCTCACGATCCCCGCGGTGCTCGAGCGGGTCCGGGCCGTGGAGCTGCGCTACTACCTGGTCGCGCCGCACTACCGGTCGACGGTCGAGTACTCCGAGGGCGCGCTGGCCGAGGCCTCGGCCGCCTACCGGCGGATCGAGACGTTCGTGCGGCGCGTCCACGAGCGGATCGGTGCCGTGGGCACCACGGCCGCCCCGGAGACGATGGCGGCCTTCACCGCGGCGATGGACGACGACCTCGGCACGCCGGCCGCCCTCGCCGTCGTGCACGAGCAGGTCCGGGCGGGCAACACCGCACTCGACGACGGCGACCGCGACGCCGCGGTCGCCGCGGCATCCGCGGTGCGGGAGATGACCGGCGTGCTCGGGCTCGACCCGATGGACCCGCACTGGGCCGCGGGCGCGGACCGGACCGGTGGCGGTGACCACGCGCGCTCCGCGCTCGGCGCCCTCGTCGGGGACCTGCTCGTCCAGCGCACCGCCGCCCGCCGTGACAAGGACTTCGCCCGGGCCGACGCCATCCGCGAGCAGCTGACCGCGGCCGGCGTCGGGATCGAGGACACCTCCGACGGTCCGATCTGGACCCTGAAGGACGACGAGAGCTGATGGCCGGCAATTCCCGCCGCCCCGGAGCACGACGCAACCCCGGTTCGAAGAAGGGCCCCACCAAGGGCTCGGGCGGCAACCGCGCGAAGGGTCTCGAGGGCAAGGGCCCGACCCCGCCCGCGGACCAGCGCCCCAACCACAAGGCCTACCGCGGCGGCGGGTCGACCGGGAAGAGCGGTCAGGGTCCCGCCGCGCCGCGTCGACCGGCTCCCGACGGCGGCGGTGGTCCGGGAGGCGGTGGCCCGGGTGGCGGCGGCGGTGGCAACCGTGGTGGTGGCGGCGGCCAGGGCCGGCCGCGCAGCGCCTCCGGCCGGCGTGACGCGCCCGACGGGCCCCAGGTCGTCGTCGGGCGCAATCCGGTGGTGGAGAGCCTGCGGGCGTTTATCCCGGCGACGGCGCTGCACGTCGCGCAGGGCATCGACATCGACGACCGCGTCCGCGAGGCGCTGCGCGCGGCCGGTGACCAGCGCATCTCGGTGCTCGAGGTGCCGCGCGGCGACGTCGACCGGATGGCCGACGGCGCGGTGCACCAGGGGCTCGCGCTCACCGTGCCCGCCTACGAGTACCTGCACCCCGACGATCTGCTCGAACAGGTCCGGCAGGCGGCGCACCTCGCCAAGGTCGAGCCGCTGCTGGTCGCGCTCGACGGTGTCACCGATCCCCGCAACCTCGGCGCGGTCGTGCGTTCGGCGGCGGCGTTCGGGGCGCACGGTGTGTTGCTGCCGCTGCGGCGCTCGGTCGGGATGACGCCGGTCGCGTGGCGGACCTCGGCGGGCGCGGCGGCGCGGATGCCGATCGGGCGCGCGACCAACCTGTCGCGGACGCTCGGCGCCTGGAACGACGACGGGTTCGTCACGGTGGGTCTCGACGGCGAGGTGCCGGAGACGATCGACGACCTTGACGCCGTGGCCGGGCCGGACGCCGCGGGCGGGCCGCTGGTGCTCGTCGTCGGGTCCGAGGGCAAGGGGCTCTCGCGGCTGGTGCGCGAGACGTGCACCGGGACGGTCGCGATCCCGATGGCGGGCGACGTGGAGTCGCTGAACGCGTCGGTGGCGGCGGGGGTCGCGCTGGCGGAGGTCGCGCGGCGTCGTCGTTCGGGCTGACTCTTCTCCCCGCACGAGGGGAGCCCTCGGTCGGACAGAGCGACCGGATCCTCCCCTCGCGCGGGCTGAGCCGGTCTTGCGCCGTTGATCAGGGGCACACAGCGCAGGTCGGACGGCCGCGCGGGATGCGTGGAGTGCCCCTCGTCGGGCAGGGCGCCGCGCCGGCTCAGCCCAGGAACGCCCGGAGCTGCGCGAGCACCTGTTCCGGAGCCTCCTCGGGCAGGAAGTGGCCCACCGGGAGCCCCGTCCCGGAGACGTCCGCGGCGTACTCCCGCCACACGGCCAGCGGCTCGTAGGCCTTCCCGACGAACGACTGCTCGCCCCACAGCACCAGCACCGGGCAGTCCACCCGCGCGCCGGAGGCGTGGGAGGCCTCGTCGTCGGCGAGGTCGGTGGTGGCGCCGGCCTTGTAGTCGGCAGTGGTCGCCGCGATCGTCGCCGGGTCGGAGAACGCGCGCACGTAGTGGTCCATGACCTCGGGCTCGATGGACGACCCGGGCGCGAGGAGCCGTTCGACCATCGTCCGGATCCAGAACTCCGGCGCGCCCGCGAGCAGCGTCTCGGGGACGTCCCCGCCCGTGGACAGGAAGAACCAGTGGAAGTACCCGCGGGCCAGGGTGAGGTCGACGTGGGTGAGGACGTGCCGCGTCGGGACGATGTCCAGGACGGCGAGCCGGGAGACCGCCTCGGGGTGGTCGAGGGTGAGGCGGTGGGAGACGCGGGCGCCGCGGTCGTGCCCGACCAGCGCGAACCGCTCGAACCCCAGCGCGCGCATCACGGCGAGCTGGTCGGCGGCCATCTCACGCTTGGCGTAGGTCCGGTTCGCCGCGTCCGGCGTGGGCTTGTCGCTGGCGCCGTAGCCGCGGAGGTCGGGCACGACGACGGTGTGGTCGGCCGCGAGCGCCGGCGCGACGTGGCGCCACATCAGGTGGGTCTGCGGATAGCCGTGGAGCAGCAGGACGGGGTCGCCGGAGCCGCCGACCGCGGCGTGGATCGTCGTACCGTCGGCGTCGATCCGCTCCTCGCGGAACGGGGCGGGCATCTCGGTCACGGCGCTCCCTCGCGTCGGCGATGTGGTCGGGCGCGTTCCGGCCAGGGGCGCCCACCGTCGAATCTATTGAGCGAGGGGGCCCTTCGCTCAGTACGACGACGGGTTACTGGTTCCGGCGAGGGGCGCCCACGAGCGGCTAGTTCGACTGAAGGGCACCTTCGCTCGAATCGGGGCTGCTCGAACCGGAGCCGCTCGAATCGGGGCTGCTCGAACCGGAGCCGCTCGAATCGGGGGCGCTCGAACCGGGGGCGCTCGAACCGGGGCCGCTCGAGCTCGAATCCTCGGGCGGCGAACCCGCGGACCGACGCGGCACCACCACCTCCGTCTCCGCCGTCCGCCCCCGCAGGTGCCGGCTCCCGATCCCGGTCCAGCGCTCCGCCTCCCGCGCCGAGGCCCGCGACAGCGCCGCCCCCGACGCCGCCACGCCGTCGGGCGTCTCCTTCGCCACGTCGCACAGCCGCGCGGCCTCGTTCACCGGGTCGCCGATGACGGTGTACTCGTAGCGCCGCCGGTCCCCGACGTTGCCGGCCACCGCCTCGCCGGCCGAGATCCCGATGCCCGCGCGCACCTGCTGCCCGGACGCGTCGAACACCTCCGCCGCCAGCCGCGAACCCAGCACCCGCCCCGCGCCGAGCGCAGCCCCGGCCGCGTCCGACAGCCCCGTCGGGACCCCGAACACGGCGAGCGCCGCGTCCCCCTCGAACTTGTTGATCCAGCCGCCGTGCTCCTCGACGACGTCGACGACCAGCGCGAAGAACTGGTTGAGCAGCTCGACGACCTCGGTGGGCGGGCGGGTCGCGGCCAGCGTCGTGGAGCCGACGACGTCGACGAAGAGCACCGCGACCTCGCGCACCTCGCCGCCGAGCTCGAGCTCGTTCTCCATCGCGTTGCGGGCGACGTCCTCGCCGACCTGCCGGCCGAACAGGTCGCGCACCCGCTCCCGCTCGCGCAGCCCGGCGACCATGGTGTTGAACCCGGCCTGCAGGAGGCCGAGCTCGGTGGTGTCGAAGATCGGCACGTCGACGTCGTAGTCGCCCGACTCCACCCGCCGCAGCGCCCGGCGGACGGCGAGCACCGGTGCGGCGGTCGACATCGCGGTCAGCGTGATGACGGTGCCGCCGAAGACCAGCGCCACGGCACTGAGGACCATCACGACGACGGCGAGCCGGTCCACCGAGTAGCCACCGAACGCCAGCGCCCCGCTCGCCGCGAGCAGCACCCCGAGCAGTGGTGCCGCGGTACCGAACAGCCAGCCGCCGACCGTGCGCATGAGCACGCCCGGCAGCACCCCGCCCGACGGCGGGCGCACCGAGAGCACGCGGCGCACGGCCGGGCGCAGCACGACCTCGACCAGCCGGTAGGTGATGGAGACGACCACGACCCCGCCGAGCACCACCGTCGACCCGACCTGGAAGCCCAGCCGCCCCGACGAGAACACGTTGAGCAGCACGAACAGCACCGCCGCGATCGCCCAGAGCACCGCCTGGACGAGCGCGAGCCGCAGCGGCCCGCGCAGCACGACCCGCCGCAGCCGCCGCACCACCCGCTCCCGGGTCGCGTCGTCGGCACCCGCGGGCACCGGCGGCACCCGCATCCGTCGGTGCCCCCACCAGGCGCCGAACACCACCGCGACGGCGAGGTAGGGCCCGAAGACCAGCAGGTTGCGGGTCAGCGCGCCGGGGTCGGAGATCAGCACGTCGGTCGGTAGCACCCAGGCGGCGAGGACCAGGACGACGCCGGCGCCGACGAGGTTGGGGAGCACGACGACGAGCACCAGGGTCAGGCGCGTGAACAGGCCGAGCCCGGCGATGTCACGGTCCCGACGCGCCACCGCCGACTCGTGGGCGACCCGCCGCGTCATGGACGCCGACCCTAGCGGCGGCCCCGAGCCCGTCCGGTCCCGGCAAGGTGATCGCTACCATGCGGGCATGGCGGTGCCCGATCTGGTGCATCGCGGGGTCTCCTACACCGACCCCGCGGTGCTCGGGGCCGCGCTGGTCCCGTCGCTGGAGCGCGCGGCCCGCGCCGGCGACGCGGTGACCGTCGCGCTGGACGCGCCCACCGCCGCCGTCGTGCGCGACGGGCTCGCCGCGGACGTCCTCGCCGACCTCGAGTTCCTCGACCCCACCCGCCCCGCCCGCTCCGACGCGTTCCAGCTCGCCGCCCGGCGCGCGACGTCGGTGGTGGAGGCGGCCCGGGACGGGCGGCGGAGCCTCGTCGTCACCCAGCACCAGCCCGGGCTCGGCCTCGCGGACACCTTCTGGCTGCGCCTCGAGGCGGCGCTCGACGAGGCGCTGCGCGGCCTGCCCGTGACGCTGCTGTGCGCCTACCGCCTCGGGCCCGGCCCGCTGCCGGTCCACGCCGACGGGATCCCGACGGCGTACCTCGCCACCCACCGCGAGCTGGTGGGGGCGGACGCCCTCGACCGCCCGGTGCCCAACGCCGCGCGCCGCGACCCGTCCGAGGTGGTGAGCGGGCTGCCGGAGGTCCCCGTCGCGGCCGCCCCGCAGGGCGCGCGGCGCTGGAGCTTCGCCGCCGACGACCTCGGGTGGCTGCGCCACGAGCTGACGGTCGCGATCGCGGCGAGTGGGCTGGAGGCCGAGGCGGGGGAGGACCTCGTCTACGCGACCAGCGAGATCGCCACCAACGCGGTGGAGCACGGCGCCGGGACCGGGGTGCTCTGGACGTGGGTCGCCGACGGCGAGGCGGTGTGCCTCGTCGGGGACACCGGCTGCTTCCGCGAGCCGTTCCCCGGGGTGGTGCCGCCGCCGCTGGATCAGGACCGCGGGCGCGGGCTCTGGCTGGCGAGGGTGCTCTGCGACGACGTCGACGTGGCGGTCGACGAGGCCGGGACACGGGTCCGGCTCGCGCGGCGCCTGGTCCGCAGCGAGCCGACGACGCGGCAGATCAGGTAGGTCACGAACGCGATCCCGGCCACGAACGGGCTGATCGGCAGCCCGGGCGCGAGGGAGAGCACGATCCCGCCCAGGACCGCAACCTCGGCGAACACCACCGCGAGCACCGTCGCGACCAGCGGGCTCGCCGTCACCCGGGCGGCCGCGGCGGCCGGTGTGATGAGCAGCGAGAGCACGAGCAGCGCCCCGACGATCTGCACGCCGAGCGCCGTCGTCGCGCCGAGCAGCACCGCGAACGCGATCGAGAGCGCCCGCACCGGCACGCCGCGGGCCGCGGCCATCGTCGGGTCCAGGCTCGCGAACAGCAGCGGGCGGTAGGCGACGCCGAGGACCCCGACGACGACCACGCCCGTCACCGCGAGCGAGACGAGGTCCCCGGTGTCGACCCCGACGATCTGCCCGACGAGCAGCCCGAACTTGTTCGCCGACCGGCCGGTGTAGAGGGACTGGAAGAGCACGCCGAGTCCGAGCCCGAACGAGAGCAGCACGCCGATGACGGAGTCGCGCTCGTGCGCGGCCAGCCCGAGCGCCCCGAACACCAGCGCGACGAGGACCGCACCCACCAGTGCGCCCCACCCGACCGCGCCCGCCCCGAACAGCAGCAGCGCACCCGCGCCGCCCGCGAACGAGAGCTCGGCGGTGCCGTGCACGGCGAACGCCATGCCGCGCCCGACCACGAGCGGGCCGAGCAGCCCGGCCAGCAACGCCAGGACGGCGCCGGCGAGCAGCGCCTGGCGGACGAACCCGACGTCGAGCAGCTCCAGGGTGGTGCTCATCGCGCGCCGACCTCCTGGCGGCCGGCCGCGGGCTCCTCGTGGTGGTGCACCGGGGCGTCCTCCGCGCCGACCACCAGGATCCGGCCGCGCACCCGGACCACCTCGACGTCGGTGCGGTAGAGCTCGGTGAGGTTCTCCGAGGTCATGACCTCGTCCGGCGTCCCGATCCGGAACCGGCCGTCGACGAGGTAGAGGATGCGGTCGACGACGGGCAGCACCGGGTTGAGCTCGTGGGTCACGAAGACCACGGCCGTGTCGTGGGTGCGGCGGCGCCGGTCGACGAGGTCGACCACCTCGCGCTGGCGGGCGAGGTCGAGCGAGAGCAGCGGCTCGTCGGCGAGCAGCAGCGACGGGTCCCCGACGAGGGCCTGGGCCACCCGCAGCCGTTGCTGCTCGCCACCGGAGAGCGACCCGACGGGGGCGTCGGCGTAGTCGAGCGCGTCCACCTGCGCCAGCGCCGCGTGGACCTGACGACGGCGGGCGGCGCGGCCGCGCAGGCCCGGGCCCCAGCGGTGCCCGTCGAGGCCGAGCCCGACGAGGTCGCGCCCGCGCAGCGGGGTGAGCGGGTCGAGGGCCCGCTGCTGCGGGATGTAGCCGACCGCGGAGCTGCCGCGCGCGGGCTCCTCGCCGTGGACGCGGACCTCGCCCGCCGAGAGCGGCAGCAGCCCGAGCAGGACCTGCAGCAGCGTCGTCTTCCCGGAGCCGTTGGGGCCCAGGACCGCGACGAACTCGCCGGGGTGGATGTCCAGGTCCAGACCGGACCACAGGGTGCGTGGCCCGCGACGCAGCTCGGCGCCGGACAGCGACACCGTCCCCTGACGGGTCTGCGCTGCACTCATGCTCGTCCTCTCGGCTTCGGCTGCGCCCGGCGGTGGTGGTCGCCGGGCGCCGCGGGTCACCCCTGGGCGGGTGCGCCGACGGCCTTCGCGAGCGCCGCCCGCTCGGCCTCGACCCACTGCAGGTAGTCGGTGACGCCCGCCGGCAGCGTCTCGGTCACGTCGACGACCGGCACACCCGCCCCGGCCGCCCGGTCGCGCAGGCCGGTGACGACGGGGGTCTCCGTCTGGGGATTGAACACGAGGGCGGAGACCTGCCTCGCGCTCAGGGCGTTGCCGACCTGGACGAGGGACGCCGCGGACGGGTCGGTCTCGTTCTCGATGGCCTCGACGAAGTCCTGCGGGGTGGCGTCGGTGACCCCGGCGGTGCGCAGCAGGTAGTGCGCGATCGGCTCGGTGGAGAAGACCTTGGTGCCGGGCTTCGACTGCCCGATGGCGGCCGTCTGCGCGGCGATCCGGTCGACCTGGGCCTCGAACGCCTGCGCCCGCTGGTGCAGGCCGGCCGCCTGCGTGGGCTCCGACGCGGAGAGCCGGTCGGCGACCTGCGTGGCGACCGCCTTCACCGTCGTGGGGTCGAACCAGACGTGCTCGTTGTCGTCGGCCTTGTCGGGCCGCAGGTCGAACGCCTCGACCGTCTTCGCCTTCGCGCTGTCGTCGGTGCTGGTGACCTTGTCGACGAACGTGTCGTACCCGCCGCCGTTCGCGACGACGAGGTTCGCGTTCGTGATCGCGGCGGCGTCGGCGGGGGTGCTCTCGTAGGAGTGCGGGTCGCCGGCGGGGTCGGCGATGATCGAGCGCACCTGGGCGTCCGGCCCGGCGACGGCACTCGCGACGGCGCCCCACACGTTGGTGCTGGCGACGACGGTGAGCGTCCCCGGCGCGGCGTTCCCGGAGGCGGCGGGGTCCCCCGAGCTCCCGCAGCCCGCGACCAGGGCCAGGGCGGCGACGGTGCCGCCTGCGGACAGGACGGCGCGGCGGGCGACGGTCATGGGGGCGGCTCCGGGGTCGTGTCAGCGATGCGGCAGCGCTGACGCCCAACGTCAGCAACGCCGCATCCTCAGGTGGCTCGCAAACGATAACCGTTCTCGTTATCGGTGGCGAGCGTGGCGTCCACGACACGGACGGAGTGCGAAACGGCGACGAGCGGTGGCCCTAGATCGATATAGTCGCTACGTTGCGCAGGTGGCAGAGGCACTCGAGGGGCGGAGGTCCACGCGTCGTACCGCGACGCTGGCCTCACTGGCCGCCGAGCTCGGGGTGTCCCGGACGACGGTCTCGAACGCCTACAACAGGCCCGACCAGCTCTCCCCGGCACTCCGGCGACGCGTACTCGACACCGCGCGCCGCCTCGGTTATCCGGGCCCGGACCCCGTGGCACGCTCGCTGCGCACCCGCAAGGCCGGAGCCGTCGGACTCCTGCTCACCGAAGCACTTTCCTACGCGTTCCGCGACCCCGTGGCCATCCAGTTCCTGGAGGGCCTCGCGCTCGCGTGCGAGGACAACGGCTCCGGGCTGCTGCTCGTCCCGGTGAGTCCCGAGGCCGAGGACGTCGGGGCGGTCGCCCGCGCCGGCGTCGACGGCTTCGTCGTGTACTCCATGCCCGACGACGACGAGCATTTCGCGGCCGTCCTCGAGCGCCCGGTCCCCGTCGTGGTCTGCGACCAGCCGACCGACGTGCCCGACGTCGACCGCGTCGGCATCGACGACCAGGCGTCCATGGTCGAGCTCGCCCAGCACCTCGGCGGGCTGGGTCACCGGCGCGTCGGCGTGCTCTGCATGCGCCTCTCGACCGACCGCAACGACGGGTTCGCCCCGGTCGCGCGGCAGGACTCGGCGCGCTACGAGGTCCAGCGTCGTCGTATCGCCGGCCTGCGCGACGGGTTCACCGAGTTCGGCGTGGACTGGTCGACGGTCCCGGTGGTGGAGCGCTTCGACCACACCGAGTCGGCCGGGGCGACCGCCGTCGAGCAGCTGCTCGAGCGCCACCCCGACGTCACCGCCGTGATCTGCACCTCGGACATCCTCGCCCTCGGTGCCCTGGGGGCGGTCCGCGCCTCGGGCCGCGACGTGCCCGGCCAGATCACGGTGACCGGGTTCGACGGCGTGCCCGCCGCCGAGCGGGTCGGCCTCACCACGGTGCGTCAGCCCTCGCTGGACAAGGGCCGGGCCGCGGGGGAGCTGCTGCTCGACCGCGGCGACCGGCAGCGGTCGCGCACGCTGCTGCTCCCGACGGAGCTGATGGTGCGCGACACGAGCGGGCCGCCGGCGGAGTGAGCCGCCCGCGGTGTGGACCGCGGGCAGCCCCTCCCCTCAGAAGATCCGCGGGCGCCGGCTGCGCACGTTCGCCGTCGCGTGCCGGCGCTGCGCCTTCGCGAGCGGCCAGCCGATCTGCTCGCCGAAGGACACCCCGGCGGCCAGACCCAGGCTGATCGTGAGCGCGAGCAGGATCGTCACGCTGGCGTTGCCGATCGGGCTCACCGCACCGTTGGTCCCACCGCCGCTGCCGGCGAGCTGCGCGAACCCGGAGTAGAGGGTCAGACCGGGCAGGAGCGGCATGATCCCGGCGACGACGAGCACCAGCGGCGGCAGGTTGAGCCGCTGCGGCAGCACCATCGCGACGAGCCCGATGACGGCGGCGGCCAGCGCGGACGCGACGACCTGCCCCATGCCGTGCTGCACCCCGGTCGCGTAGATCCCCCAGGCGACCGCCCCGCCGATCGCCGCCACCGGCAGCGAGCGCAGCGGGGCGTAGGCGGAGAGCGCGAAGAACAGGCCGGCGGCCGCTGCGGCGATCAGGGACCCGAGGTCGGCCTGCGGGGTGAGGTCCCGCGGGATCGTCAGCGCGTAGGACGTCGCCGACGGGCCGCCGACGAGGCCCGCCAGGTTGATGGAGACGACGACGCCGACCAGCAGACCCGCCGTCGCCAGCACGACCTCCACCACGCGCCCCGCCGCGGTCAGCGGGAACCCGGTGATCGCGTCCTGGACGAGGCCCACCAGTGACAGTCCGGTGAGCAGCACGATGATCCCGGCCGCGACGATGTAGTACGGCGCGTCGAGCAGCACGCCCGAGTACGCGAGCCCGATCGCGGCCGTCGTCACCACCATCGCGCCGAACACCTGCTGGAAGAACATCGGCACGTTGCGGCGCCCGAGCCAGCGGGCGCCGCCCCAGACGATGCCGGTGAGCAGGAATGTCGCGAGCGCGACCCCGGCCCCACCGCCGATGAGCATCGCGACCGCCGACGCGAACGCCGACCGGGCGAGCCCCGCGGCGTAGCGGGGGTAGGGGTGGGCGGCGTCGACGGCCGTGGCGAGCCGCTCGAAGGCCTCGGACGAGGTCAGCGGGACGTCCTGGTCGACGATGTCCTTGATCAGGGCGTCGATGGTGGCGAGCCGGGTGTAGTCCTGGGTCCGGTACCGGACGTTGCGCATCGTCGTCACCGGACCGGCCTCGACGCCGCGGTGACAGCACATCGTGATCGTCGAGAACGCGATGTCGACGTCACACGTCGGCAGACCGTAGGCGCCGGCGATCGCCAGCATCGTGTCGTGCGCGACCGCCGCGCCCGCGCCCGTCGCGAGCTGCACCTCGCCGATGCGCAGGGCGAGGTCGAGCACGCGCAGGACGAGGGTCTCGTCGGCGACCTGCGGGCCGGGGATCGCCGGCAGCAGGTTCTCGCGCACGGTGGGTGCGTCGATCGCCGCACGCCGGAGTTCATCGGCGGACGGCAGGGGGACGTGTCGGCGGAATGAACGGGCTCGCTGGGCCACCCCCACGGGCGGCTCCTCCTCTCCGGTCTCGGGAGTCGCGTGGTCGTGCGACGACCGCCGCATCCCGGGGATCTTCATGGATGTCACCTCGTGGGACGCCTCGATGGTTGGGGCGTTGTCGGGGAACGGCTCGGTCGTCGGTGTGATCCGCACCCCGGACGGCCCCCGACCTGGCGCGCGGTGCGGCCCCTACGATGGTGCCTGGTGCCGGCGTAGCTCAATCGGCAGAGCACTCGCCTTGTAAGCGAAAGGTCCGGGGTTCGATTCCCCGCGCCGGCTCAACGTCAGACGGGGTGTCCCGGACAGACCAAGATCGAGATGTAGCAGCGCGTGTAGCAGTGGGCTCGATCAGTCGTCTGGCTTGGAAGCGTCTTGCCTCGCCTGCCACTGCTTGACCGCGTATCCACTCCATCCGGCGAGGGCGGTCGAGACGAACGCGGGACTCAGCCCCGTCAGTGAGATGAACTCCTTCGCGACCTCGGAGTTCTCGAACGCAGCGCTGGACAACAGACCCATCAGCACAAGCCAGACCAAGCACATGATCACGCCGACCAAGGCGGCGGGCGGCAACGACGGGACGTCGGTCTGCAGTCGGGTCAAGACGCCGTCGGTATGCGGCGTGGCCGCACTGAACGTTGCCGCCTCGTTCCAGACGCCCAGCAGGTCCGATACGGGTATGGCGCCGAACGAGTGGGCCAGACTCCTGGTGAGATCCGCGCCCAGCATGTTGCGGACCATGGCCGTGGTGTCGATCGGGGCGACCATGTTGCGGACCATGGCCGTGGTGTCGATCGGGGCGACCATGTTGCGGACCATGGCCGTGGTGTCGATCGGGGCGACCATGATGTAGAGCCGGACCGCGTTCTCGTAGCCCACATAGGTCGTGGGGCGGCGTTCTGAGCGCATCGTGGCCAACCACCGCTCGAACCACTGGGCCACGCTGTACGAGCGGTCCGGGACCGGTATCCCCTTGGCCGAGTTGACCTTGAGTTCATCGAGCTTGGCCCGCACGTCGTCGTAGCTCGATCCGTACACCGGCCGGCGCTTGACCTGCCCGGAGGACGTATAGACGTAGGCGCTCCCGACCCACTTGCCGTCGCTGGAGCGCTGGTAGATCGATCCGTCACCGTTGGCCCGGCGTGGCCGGCGCTTCTCCTCGGCCATCAGGCGGCCTCCGTGTCGAGGAGGCGGGCGACGTACTCCTCCAGGGCCGAGCGGGGGATGCGTCGAGAGCCGCCGATCTTCACCGAGCGAAGGTCGTGATTGCGGAGTAGGTCGTAGACCTTGCAGCGGCTGATCTTGAGCAGCTCGGCGGCTTCCTCGGCGGTGAACAGCAAGGCATCCATGGGTCAGTCCTCCGAGAGCCAGCGGCCGAGGTGGCCGAGGTGGTTGTGGGCGGCGGTGAGGTGGTCGATCAGGGCGCCGGCTTGGTGGCGGGCGTCGACGAGGTCGGCGTCGGCGTGGTCGAGCGTGTGGGCGGGGTCGTGGCCGCGGTCGTCGTAGTGCTCGGCGGGGTCGGCGCGGCGCAGCGAGCGGGCGAGGTAGTCGAGGACCTGGGGCAGGCGGCCGAGGAGCTCGGCGAGGTTCCCGACGGCGCTGTAGGTGTCTGGGCCGTCGAGGGGGCAGCGCATCGTGGCGTGGTTGGCGGCGCGGATGTTCTCGGCGGCGCGCTCGATGTCGCGGGCGATGGGGGTGGTCATCGCCGGGCCTCCTGGTCCGGGACGGCGGCGGCGCGGTCGGTGGCGTCGCCGAGCTGGTGGGCGAACTCGGCGGTGCCGCTGGTGACGGCGGGGCCGAGGGAGGGGAAGGCGGCGAAGAGCAAGCAGAGGGTGATCACGCCGGAGGCGACGGCAGGGCCGGCCTTGTGGCTCTTGGCGAGCAGGACCGTGACCAGTCCGGCGATGACGACGATCGCGATGAGGCTCACGCGGCGTCCTCCCGGCGTCGGTCGGGCCGGCGGGCGTCGCGGGCGATGCGGTCGCAGAAGGCGCCGTAGCCGCCCACGTACGCCGCCCGCAGCCGGGTGCAGTCGTGTCCGGGGGCGGAGAGGTAGGCGATGCCGGGGGCGGCGTTGGCGTGCTCGGTCCCGAGGGAACGGGCGTCGTCGCCGTGGAGCATCACGAGGCTGTCGGCCGGGACGCGGAACGAGAGCCGGAGGGCGAACTGGTCGCGGGCGTAGCCGCCGCCGACGGCGTTGGCCTCGAAGCGCTGGGCGAGCATGAGGACCCGGAACGCGGCCTTGCGTCCCTCGGAGAGGAGCCGCAGCACGGCCGAGGTGATGCGTTCGGCGAGCTTGCGGTCCTTGGCCTGGGCGGCGCGGAGCAGGCCGGGGAACTCCTCCAGGGCGACGAGCACCAGCGGGTGCTGTGCGGTCGGCGTGATCGAGTCCTGCCGAGGGGGCATCGCGTCGAGGCGCTGGTCCATCCAGGCCACGAGCCGGTCGAGGTGCTCGGCGTGCGCGACGAGGTCGCGGGAGCCGGTGACCTGCCATTCGCGGTGGGCGCTGCCGTCCCACACCCGCCCGAGCAGCAGACCGGTGATGTCCGAGCCGGTGATCAGGACGTCTGCGGCGGCGGCGAGCTGGGCCAGCAGCCCGTAGGAGAGCTGGGTCTTGCCGGACCCGTTCTGGCCCTGCACGGCGATGTGCCCGGGCGAGGCCAGCGCGTGCTCGATCAGCCGGGCGTCCTCGGCCCGTCCGAGGAGCACGGCCTCGTCGGCACGGCCGATGACGGTGTGCGGGAGCCGGAACATCGACGCTAGGGGGTCGTGGTGGTGCAGGACGACGCGGACCCAGCGCCCGGCGACGGGCTGGACGCGCAGTCCGGCGAACCCGAGGGAGTGCGCCAGGCGCGGCGCGTGGGCTTCGATGTCCTGCGGTTCGCCGCCGGGCATCAGCTCGACGGTGAACGAGCTCCCAGACCGGCCGAGGCGCAGAGCACCGAACCGTGGGGTGCGGACGGTCAGGCCGGCCGCGACGTCGATGTACTGGCAGAGCCCGACGCCGGTGCACGCTTCGCGCCAGAGACCGCGCATGTCCGCCTCGAGCATCCGGTGGGTCTCGGCGCGCTGCTGTTCCTCGAGGCGGGCCCGCAGACGGCCCAGGAGACGACGGGCGCCGCCCGGGCCGCCGGTGTGCCAGCGGACCGGGTGGCGCCGCGCCGGGGTGCGCTCGGTGCTCATCAGGCGGGCTCCTTGCGCTCCGAGCAGCGCGAGCACAGCTGCCCGTCCACCGCGGGCATCGGGAACAGCAGCGCGCAGGCCGGGCACATCGGTTCGTCGTCGGCGACCGGGTCCGGGACGCCGGCCAGCCGGGCGCGGCGGATGGCACGCCGGTCGGTGGGCGTCGTGGCCGCCCACAGGCCGTGGTCCTGGCCGGTGTCGAGCGCCCACCGCAGACAGTCGGTGGCGACCGGGCAGGCGCGGCAGATCGGCGCGACGGCGAGCTTGTGGCGGACCGTGATCAGGCTGGTGTCGTCGTCGGTGGGCGGGAAGAACAGCTCGGGGTCGGCGTCGCGGCACGCGGCGCCGGTCTGCCAGCTCATGACGCCGCCGCCTCGGACGACGCCGCCTGGCCGCTCTGGTTTCCGCCCCGGGAACGGGACGTCGTGGACGCGGTGGAGCGGACCTCCTGGCAGCGATACCAGACCTGGGCGCCGGTGACGTTGCCGTTGCGGTCCTTCTTGTCCATCACGCCGATCTCGAAGCCGATCAGCTCCACCGGGGTGGCCGGGGCGAGGTCGGTGGCGGGCTGTCGCTCGGAGGCGAGGCCGACCTTGATGATCTCGTTGGTGGCCCGGCCGAACTGGCGGAACCGCGCGACAAGCTGGGCCTCCCACTTGGGGTCGCCGTCCTTGGTGGTCTCCTGCCGGAACGAGTCCCCGAACGCGGTCTTGGGCTCACAGGACAGGAACAGCAGCGACTCGAAGGTCGCGGCCTGGTCGATGGCGAAGTTCTGGATCACGTCGTCTTCTCCTCGCTTGTACTCCTCTAGACGTCTTAAGACTAACACGACCCAGATAGTCGTCTAGAGGAGTTGGATCGACGTTATAAGCCCGTTGTTCGTGCAGGTCAGCGAGCCGGGACGTCGTACTCCAGCACGTAGGCCGGGGCTGCCTTGAGGGTGTCGCAGACCTCCAGTGGACGGCCGGTCGTGTCGTAGGCGGTGCGGACGAGCACCACGACGGGCACACCGTCGGTGAGCTGGAGCCGTCGGCGTTCCTCGGCGGTCGGCATCCGGGCTGAGACCTCTTCGGTGAAGTGGTCCAACTCGAAGCCCATATCCTCCAGGCGGGCATAGATGCCGCCGGGGCCGGTGTCCGCCTCGACGATCTGGGAGCCGGCGGCGACCGAGGCGGGCAGGTAGGACACCGCCATCTCGACCGGCTGCCCATCGGCGAGGTAGCGCCGGGACCGGCTCACGACCTGCTCGTCGTCGCCCAGGCGCAGGCGGTCCCGAATCTCCGGGCTGGCCGGGCCGGTCGCGATCTCCAGCTGGTCGACGTTGGGTGTGAAGCCGGTCTTCTGAGCCTCCACGCTGAACGCGGCGAGGCCGGCCTCCCGGTGACGTCGGGCGAACCGTTCGGAGGCGAGCCGTCGGACCTGGACCGGTTGGCGGACGAAGGTGCCTTTGCCGTGCTCGGCGACGACGCGGCCCTCGTTGCGCAGCTCCTGGACGGCCTGCCGGACCGTCATTCGGGCCACGCCATAGTGCTCGATGAGCACGGCCTCGCTCGGGAGCTTGTCGCCGGCCACGAGGTCGCCGCGGTCGATGACCGCCCGGAGCTGGTCGGCAATCTGCCGGTAGGGCGGCCGGTCGTCGGCGCGGTCGATGGCACCGAGCTGCACGACTCCTCCAGACGACTGGACCTCTACGATCAGTACCGAACGCTACCGAACGTTGACGGACGTCAGGAGGCGACAGTGGCTGACACGCCAAAGCACTCGGTGAGCGTCGCCGGCATCGTTGTCGACGCCCAAGACCGTGTCCTCGTGATCCAACGTCGAGACAATGGTCACTGGGAGCCTCCCGGCGGTGTGTTGGAACTGCTGGAAACCCCCGAGGCAGGCGTTAGGCGCGAAGTTCTGGAGGAGACCGGAGCGCTGATCGCTGTCGAGCGGTTGACAGGAATTTACAAGAACCTCAGCGCTGGCGTCGTTGCCCTAGTCTTCCGATGCAGAATAGAAGGTGGGCCTGTCGGTGCGACGGAAGAGAGCGCAAGCGTGCGATGGCTAACGTTGGACCGCGCTGAGAAGCTAATGGCCCCGGCTTACTCCGTTAGAATTCGCGACGCTTTCGGGTCTCAAGTCGCTGTTAGGTCGCATGACGGCGAGCAAATCGTCGGCAGTCTCTAGTGCGAGTTGAGGATTCACGGTAGAATGACGGCAGCGTGTCGCAAGTGTCCGAGGAGAGTCGTTCAGCTACTTCTGACACCTCAAGTCTCGGCGGACGCGCAGATGGTTCGAAACGACCAGGCACGGTTCAGTAGCACGAGAAGGTCGAAGAGATGCCAACTGGTAGAAGCGGCGAGCCGATTGCGTCGTCCGCTCCTGGAGTCCGCGACGAGGTCAATCCTCCGTACATTTACCGTGGCTCTGTCGAAGAGCATCTGGACGCTATCCTTGCAAGCGCTAGAACAGGCACGGCGCGCCTAAGCGTCGCGATACTTGCGGGCGCAGGCGGGATGGGAAAGACCTCCACCGCGAGGGCGTGGATGGAGTCCGTGGCCGACGAGTTCGATCAACTCGTGTTCGTGTCGGCCAGCCACAGGCAGTCATCGGAGATCGCAAAAGAAATAGCGTTGACGTTGAGACTGGCTGATGCCTCGGATGATCGAGGCGAACTCGAGTTCGTCGGCCTAATTGGCCGCGCACTTCGGAAACGGCGACTTCTAGTTGTTATAGACGATTTGATGGCTCGATCAGAACTATTAGAAGATCTAGTGAAGTTCGGACCCTCCGCAAGCCTGGTTGTAGTTACATCGAGAGCCGGGGAACAGGTGGCCTGGCCCGTCGAAGTTGAGATCATCGACGTGCCTCCGATGACAGATCATGAAGTGCGCCAGATTTTAGTCTCACAGGCGGTGATTCCGAGCGAGGTTCACGATGCTGGAATGGTGGACAGGCTTGTCGCACTGATTGGGGGGAGCCCCTTCGTCGCAAGTATGGTCGCTACTCTGTTACTGCAGGTCTCGGCCTCCGACTTGGTGCAGAGACTTGAGCGTGAAGTGGACATGGGCACGAGTGGCCGGTACATAGCGGGCTCAATTCTGCAGCAGGCTTACGGTTCGATCGACAGAAAGGATCAAACGGCTCTTAGAAGGCTATCCGTGGCCGATAGGCCGTTCGATACCTACGTCGTTTCGGTCGTCTGTGAGCTGACCATCGAGGATGCCAAAGAGGTGCTCGCTCGACTCGCGGACTCTGCTCTTGTGGGGCGAAGCGACGAACAATATTCCATCCACCGCCTCGTGGGTGAATTCTGTCTTCCGCTATTAGAAGGTGATGGCATAGGGGAAGTACTTGAGCGAACCTCTCTCTTCGAAGCGGCGCTCATGCGCCGAGACGTCCACCCCAAGTGGCTCGCCGATTCGCCCGCTGACTCGGATGAACTTAACCGCGAGGCACTCGCTGCACTCGTGGCGTCGCGCCTTCGCGATTTCTCGCAGATGGACGCCGGTAGCTCGTTTCTGATCCATGTTGACGGCCGTTGGGGTTCCGGAAAGTCGACCCTTCTCTCGCTTATAGAGCAGGAGCTCCCCGACGATTTTGAAGTCATCCGCTTCGATGCCTGGAAGAACTCTTCTATTAGCCCTCCGTGGTGGGGACTACTAACCACCCTACGAACAACTCTCGTGCTGGACCGCGCAATGTTGTCTCGCCCGATACTCCGAGTCAAAGAAGTGCTTGCACGCGCTCGTCGCGGGAGTTCGCCATACTTACTGACATCTGCCCTTTTGACGATCGGCATCGTTGGTGCTCTCTTGCTATTTGGCTCTGCCCTATTCAACCTTTCGGGAACTGAGAGCACGCTCAAGAGTGTAGGCGGAGTCGCGGCGGCGATAGCAGCCATCTGGTCGGGAACTGTGCTCTTCGCACGATTCGTATTTTGGGATTCTGCGCGAGGGGCACAACGGCTGGAGAACAGCCATAGCAATCCCATGGAAGAAGTGTCGGCACACTTTGACTGGTTGCTCAGTCAATTTCGCAACCGGCCCGTGGTATTTATTGACGATCTGGATCGGTGTGACGAGAAATTTACAGTGGCCTTGTTGGACTCGATTCAGACCTTGGTAAAAGATGGACCAGCGAATGGCCGACTGCATGCCGCACCCTATTTTATCGTGGCGGGCGACGGAGCTTGGATTCGGACGGCTTATGAGACGGTCTATGAGAAATTCGCAGGAGCGATTGGCGAATCGGGCCGGCCACTTGGCTACCTGTTTCTCGCTAAGCTCTTTCAGCTCACAGTTCAGGTCCCTTCGCTTGGATCCGGTGTTGCGAGAGATTTCTTAGACCGTTTGCTCGAAGTTGCGCCTGGTAGCCAGCATTCTCCTTCAAATTCCGATCCAGAAGAAAGTCGGGTGCGCGATCGCGTGATGAGCAGCGGAAGCGAGAAGGAGGTCGTCAATGTTCTCTCGAGGACGTCCGCTGTCGTGCGTTCGCGAGTTGCACCGATTGCAATTAAGAAGTTGGCCGACCCTGACCTTGCTCGCCTTACGGAGCACAACCTACAAAAGTTCTCTACACTTTTGGAGCCTACGCCTCGAAGCGTGAAGAGCTTTGTGAACTTCTACAGCATGTTGCGGGCGACCCGGACTCTTGAGGGTGTCGCGATCGACGGCGACACCCTCGCAGTTTGGACCGTCATCCTGATGCGATGGCCCTCACTTGCTCACGCATTAGCCGAGCATCCGGAGTTCGCAGCTGGACTTGCTCACGCGGACGCATCGGCGGTAGCCGGCCGGTTGCCGGACGAGCTGCGACCTCTCGTTGAGAGTCTTGAAGTGCAGGCTCTTCTGAAATTTCGAGGAGGCCTTCTAACAGAGGACGCAATTCGCGCGTGCAGCGGCGCACCAAGTGACGCCGACCCAACTCAAACATTCAAGCAAGGTGATGACGCGACAGGCTCCGCGCACGACGGCACATGAGGCCAGCGAGGCGTCTTGTCCATGTGCACGGTGAAGCGCACGGATGACCGGCCCAGCGGGAGGGGGTCGATATGAGCTTGCTTCTCCCGAATCATCCTCGATAGCGCTTTTCTGTTCGGCGCGCTGCGTGAGCTCCCAACGGACCGACTCTGATACGGCCGTTTGTGCGTTTAGGCTTTAGTTGGCCAAGCTCGTCTCAACCCGTTCCTCATTGCGGTTAACCGCGTACGGAGCTGGGACGGCGATAGCCCAATGCGCGACCGCCGCAGCGAAGCTCGGCCCACTATTGACGGCGATCCAGCCGCGGTTGCCGTGTGTCATGAGGCGGACGCGAGTCCGGCTGCGTCGATGGCGGATGCGGCCGGTGGCCTGGTCGACACGTGGTCTCCAGGTCTGGCGGGTGCGGTGTTGGGCCTTGGCCCACCGGCGAGCGATGCGGCCGGCACGGATGCCGTGCTCGGGGGAGACGCGGACGGTGCGGGTGGCGCGGCTGAGGTTCCACACGCCCCAGAAGCGGCCGGGCCCGGTGCCGGGGTCGGACCACTCGGGTGGGACGTCGTGCTGGTACTCCTTAGCGGCCATGAGCCCGTGCTTGGTGAAGTAGGCCGCGACCCGGCGTGGGTCGGTGGCACGTAGGCCATCGGCGTAGTCGAGGGCGGTCCCGGCGCGCTGGTGGCGGCGGCGCTGCTCAGGGTCGGGGTGGTCGACGACCTCGGCCCACGATCGGGACAGCCACACCGCGAACCTCTCGCCGGTGGTGCGGGCGGTGCCGTGGGGCGGGGTGCAGAGCATGTGCACGTGGGGCGCGCCCCGGCGCTGGAACTCCAGCTTCCACACACAGCGCCACTCCTCGCCCCAGGCGCGGGCATAGCGCTTCCGCAACGCCTTCATGTGCCGCTTGAGCACGGCGCCCGTAGGGACGACGGTGAGCCAGTCGCCGGGGTAGGTCAGCGTGACCATCGCCGGGAGCCGCCCCGAGGCGTAGAGCGGGGTGTAGTCGAGCTCGCAGAGCCGGCGGACCATGTTCGCCCTGCTCTTGCGCGACCAGCACGTGATCGTCGTCCGGGGAGTCGGCGGCTCAGGCCATTCCCCGGTGGCGACGAACGCGGCAACCGCCGAGTCGACGTCCTTCACCCGGGCCGAACGGGCCCGTTCCTCGGTGCGTTCCCGCCTCGCCCAGTCCCGACAGGCGACGGCGAAGATGCCCGGTCCGACGGTCAGCTCCCACCGCGGTCCCTCCGCCAGAGTTCCGGGCTCCTCGCGGACGGCGGGCAGCATCGCGGCGGCCGCATCGACCAGCTCAGGGGAGGGGAACGCCGGGGTCCACAGCCCGGCCGCGCTGTCCGGAACCTCGGTGCCGGCCGGGGTCTCATCGAGGTCATCGGTCGTGTTCGTGGGCCTGCGGCCCGATATGGCACATAGAACAAGCCCAGGCGCGGGGCCCTCGGCTGACGCCGGGGCAGCGGCCGGGTCGGACGCGGCCGGCTCCCGCCGGCCGCTCCTGTCTTCGACCCGGGCCGGCGGGCCGGCCCCGCCTCCCACGGCCGCCACCGACGAAGCAGAGGAAACAGGCGCAGGGGAGTACGAGCGCCACGGATCAGGCAGCACAGCCCACGCCGCCCGCGCCGACCTGGACGAGGACGGGCTGGACCGGATGCTCGAGCTGGGTGAGGGGGACACGGCGGGACCTCTCGGAGAGGCCGTCTCGCAGGTGCCTGTGACCGGATGCGGACGCGCGGCCTCGCCACAAGATCCGTCAGGGCCTTGCGGTGGGCACGTCAGAAGGGCCGTCGTCTCGCGGCCCTGGCGGTCAGAGCAGCGAGTCGGCGGCGGACGAGATCAGCGAGGAGAAGGACAGCCTTCGGCGACCAGGCGCTCCGCCCTGGACCAGGGCACCGACCTCAGGAGAGGGGGACCTCGCGTGACGGGGGCCGGGAGTGCGGTGGTGGTCGGGACGGGGTCTCGCCCTCGTCGGCGCTTTCGGGGTCTGACAGCCCGCTCGCACCGCCGCAAGGGCCTGACTGAGCGGAAAGGTCCGGAGGGGCGACGTGGTGGCCCTTGCCCCGGCACGATCGACCTGTCCGAGGCGACCCCGCGCCGCCGAGGGAGAGACCCCGAGCACGGGCCGTGCGGCGAGAGCCGTGTAGCAGTCGTGTAGCAGCCGCCTCGGGTTCACGGCCGTCTGCTGGTGTTCGTCCAGCACAGCGCCCCGAGTCAGGCCGAGAGGATCGACTCCTCTAGACGAGCCGCGTGGCCCTTGTAAGCGAAAGGTCCGGGGTTCGATTCCCCGCGCCGGCTCAACGTCAGACGGGGTGTCCCGGGCGGACCACGATCGAGATGTCGCAGTGGGTGCAGCTCTGCGCCGCCCTCGACGGGACGGTGCCTCTCGCCCGCGCGGCGGCCGACGGTTGGGACACCCGGCCCAACCTGTGCAGTGGATCACCACCCGGCGGTTCCCAGCGCCTAGGGTTGAAGCGGCAACCGATAGCGAGGGGAACGTTCGTCATGAGGCTGATCAAGGGCCGCCACATCCCCGGGCGCATCGCCGCCGGGGCGTTCATCCTCAACTCCGGGATCGAGAAGTCCCGGGGCGACGAGCAGACCGCCGCCGCGATCCACGGCATGGCCAGTGGCACTTATCCTTTCCTCGGCAAGCTGACGGCGCCCCAGTTCCTCAAGGCGCTGTCGACCGCAGAGATCGCGCTCGGGGCCGCGCTGCTGCTCCCGATCGTGCCGACGATCGCCGCGGGTACCGCCCTCGCGGCCTTCTCCGGCGGACTCCTCGGCCTCTATCTGCGCACGCCGGGCATGCGGCAGGAGGGCAGCCTCAAGCCGACCCAGCAGGGCACCGCGATCGCCAAGGACGTCTGGATGCTGGGGATCGCCGGCGGCTTCATCGTCGACGAGATCGTCTCGCTGCGGGAACAGCCGAAGACCCTGACGACGATCATGCTCTACGACGCCCCGGAGGACGACGAGGCGCCGGCGCCCCGTGATCCGAGCGATCTCCCCGACGACCACCGGTTCGTGATCGTCAGCGGTCCGCAGGCCTGAGCGGGCAGGCCGGAGGACCGACCGAGTCACCGTGACTCGGTCGCGGAAGACTGAACCCGAGCTCCGGCCGAGCGGCTCTTGACCTCGAGGTAAGTAGAGGTCGCAGGCTCGTCCCCATGACGACACCCGAGCCGGACGACGGGCCGGTCACCTTCCTGAACATCTTCGAGATCCCGCGCGAGGACGTCGGGGCGTTCCGGGCGGGATGGGTCGAGCGCATCCGGCTCGTCGAGGGCGCGCCCGGATTCCGCGGAGCGCACCTGCTCGAGGCGCTCTCCGACGACGAGCGCTTCCAGCTGGTCAACGTCACGCAGTGGGACAGCCGGGCGGCGCAGGAGGCGGCCACGGGCGGGCCGCAGCTGCGGGCCTCGGTCGCCGACGCGAGAGCGGACCAGCGTCAGCGCGTCACCCCGAACCCGGGCTTCTACCGGGTGGCGGCCACCGCGACCCCGGACCGGCCATGATCACCAGGATGATGAGGATCTGGCCTCCAGGCCATCGGATCCTCGTCATCCCGGCGATCATGAACGCTCCGAAACCCGGTTGGCCCGCTGACTACCGTCACCACCGTGGTCCGCGTCCTGGAGCTGCCGAATGACGGCCCGATCATCGGCGACGAGGCGAGCGCCCTCGACGTCATCGGCGACGCGTTCGGGGCCGACGCCCAGGTCGTCAGCATCCCCGTGACCCGCCTCTCCGGGGAGTTCTTCCAGCTCCGGAGCGGCGTTGCGGGCGCCGTCGTGCAGAAGTTCGTGAACTACCGGCTCCGGCTCGTCGTCGTGGGCGACCCGACGATCCACGGGCCGAGCAGTGGGCCCGTCGAGGACTGGATGCGCGAGGCCAACCGCGGACGGGAGCTCTGGTTCGTCGCCGACGGCGCCGAGCTCGAAGCCCGGCTGGACGCCGAGGCCTGAGTGACGCCGCTGACCCGGACGGCGTAGGCGGGAGCGCCCCGGGGAAGCCCGCCGCCATGCCGCTCATGGACAACGGTGACGTCCGCATCCACTTCGAGGAGATGGGCGAGGGATTCCCGGTCCTGACGTTCGCGCCCGGGGGGATGCGCTCCACCATCGAGGCGTGGTCGTACGCCCCCTGGGACGTGCCGGGCGCCGTGGCCGCGGACCACCGCGTGATCCTCATGGACCAGCGCAACTCCGGTGACTCGTTCGCCCCCGTGCACGCCTCGGACGGCTGGGACTCCTACACCGACGACCACCTGGCGCTGCTCGACCACCTCGGGATCGAGCGCTGCCACCTGCTCGGCATGTGCATCGGCGGGTCGTTCATCGCGAACCTGCTCGCGCGGGCTCCGGAGCGCGTCGCCGCCGCGGTCTGCCTGCAGCCCATCGGGAACGACGACAACCGGGAGGCCTTCCGCGGCCGCGTCGACGAGTTCGCCGCCGACGAGGCCGCCAACCACCCGGAGGCGTCCGAGGCCGACTGGCGGGGCCTGCGCGAGAACCTCTTCGGCTCCGACGACACCCTGTGGAGCGTCTCCGCCACGGCGGTCGCGGGATTCGCCGCGCCGATCCTGGTGTTCGCCGGCGGGGACGAGCCCCACCCGGCGTCGGCGTCCTCGATGCTGGCCGACGTCGCGCCGCACGCGACCCTGGTCGAGCGCTGGAAGGCGCCGGAGTACAACGAGGCCGCCAAGGACAGCATCAGGAGCTTCCTCTCGGTGCACACGCCGCTGGGCTGATTGCGCCCACCGCTCGGCGGACGGCCCCTCACCAGGCGGAGTGAACCCCGGGTGCATCTACTGACGGTGTCCATAAAGTCGCTCGACGTGAGTGTCATGTCCGACGCGACCCGCATCCGGATGGTCGCCCGCAGCGCCATCGTCGAGCTCGACGTCCTCGTCGACGACGGGCTCTGGGGCCCCGGCGTCGACGCGCTCATCGACCACGCGGAAGCGCTGGCGATCGCGCCGTTCGCGCGCGGCGTGCGCGATCCGTTCCGGCACCTGTGCGAGCTGCGCGACGTCCTCGCGACGGTCGCGGGCCGGACGGCGCAGTCGCTGGTCGACACGCTCGACGAGCTGATCGCCCGATCGGTCGCCGCGTAGGTCACACGACCCTGGGATCACGCCCGCGGCGCGCGGCACACTGGCCGCCATGACGACCGTGGACCCGTCCTTCGACGTCCTGCTGTCCCGCGCGAACCGCGGCGACGTCCGTACCGACGAGGCCCTGGCGCTGTTCGACACGCTGCCCGCGGTCCGCCCCGAGGAGATGTTCGGGGAGTGGCGCGGCGAGGAGTTCCCGACCGGCCACCCGATGGACGGGCTGCTCGGCGCCACCGGCTGGGCGGGGAAGCGGTTCGAGGACGCGGACCGCGTGCACCCGCTGTTGTTCTGGAACGCCGAGCGGACCGGCACCTTCCCGGTCGACCCGATCCGGGTGCCGATGGGGCTGCCGGTCCCGACGGGGCTGCGCCGTCCCTGGCTGCACCGCGTGATCACCGCCGGGCGCCCGCTGCTCGCGACGTCGCGCTACACCGCCCGGCTGCGCGCCACCGAGTACCGCGGGGTCTCCACCGCGACGATGATCTACGACGCGCGGCCGATCAACGACGTGTTCCGCCGGGTCTCCGAGACGCGGCTGCTCGGCCTCATGGACCACCGCGGCGACGCCGCGCCGTACTTCTTCGTGCTCTACCGGCCGTAGAGCCTCACGCGTCCGCCCAGATCGACGCCAGCCGCGCCGCCCAGTGCGGCGCCGCGTAGGCCTCGGCGTCCGCGCGGGCGCGCTCCCCGAGCGCGGCCCGGCCCGCATCGTCGGTGAGCAGTGACTCGAGCGAGAGCGCGAGGGCCGCGGGGTCGCCGACGGGGACCATCGTGCCGTTGACGCCGTCGTGCACCAGCTCGGGCAGCGCGCCCACCGGCGTGACCAGCGGGGCCGCCCCGAACGCCATCGCTTCGAGCACCGCCATCGGCAGGCCCTCGGCCGCGCTCGGGAGGACGAACAGCTGGGCGCGCCGCAGCAGGTCGTCGCGCTCGGCGCGGTCGAGCCACTCCGCCACCTCGACGACGTCGTCGACCCCGGCGGCCGCGACCGCGGCACGGACCCCGTCGACCTCGCCGTCGCCGGCTGCCACCAGCCGGAGCCGCCGGCGCTGCTCGGGCGCGAGCCGGGCGCACGCGTTGACCAGGTCGTAGATCCCCTTCCGGGCGCCGAACCGGCCGAGGAACAGTGCGAGCACCGACCCGTCGTCGACCGGAGGCAGCGTGAGCGGCCACTCCACCGGGTTGGGCAGGGCGACGACGTGGTCGGGCGGGACACCGAGCCGGGCGCTGTACGGCGCGCGGAGGGTCTCGGAGAGGACGACCAGCCGGTGGGGCCGCAGCAGCCCCCGCACCGCGGCCCGGGCCGGCCGGGACAGCCCGTCGAACCAGTCGAGGAACTCCGAGCCGTGCAGGTGCAGGACGACGGGCACGCCGCACGTGCGGGCGACGAGGCCGAGCAGACCCTTGCGGAGCACCGACGCCCGCTGCGAGACGTGCATGTGTGCCACGGACGGGCGGTCGACGACGATGCGCCGCGCGGCGCGGAGGGTCCCGGCGGCCATCGTCCGCGCCCGGATGCCCGCGGAACCGTCGCGATGGGTGGTGACGACCTCGAGGTCGGCGAGCGCGGACGCGTGCTGCTCGAGCACGTACTGGACGCTGCCGATGCCGCCGCGGGCGTCCGCGCGGGGGCCGACGACGAGCACCGTCGGGCGCGGCTCGGCGGGGACGGAGGTCGTCGAGTGCGCCGGATGGGCGACCGCTCTCGTGGGGTCCGGCACCTGGACGTCCGTCACCGCTGGCTCTCCTCTGCTCTCTTCGAGTGGTCCGTCCCCCTCACGGCGGTATGTACCCGACCGTCTCGGTGTGTCGGTGCAGTGACGACGATGTGCGGTTTCGATGTCGGACGACGACCGGTGCGGGGCCGACGTCCGGCGGTAGGTGATCTCCTGCGGGCGGCGGCGTTCAGCCGAGGGCGCGGGACCAGACGCGCCGCGAGGTGCCGCCGACCATGCCGACCTCGTCGAGGAAGGCCATGACCTTCTCGAGCATGAAGCGCTTGGTCGCGCGGTGGTGCGGGTTCGCCAGGGCGGCGGCGCGGCCGACGCGCCCGGAGATCCCGACGCTGCGGTAGAGGCGTGCCTGCCAGAGCGAGTTGACGACCTCGGTGCCCACCAGCGCGGTCAGCCACCGCTCCTTCTCGAGCTGCGCCGTCGACAGCGTCGGGACCAGCCGCGCGAGCTCCTCGCGCGCGAACCGGACGTGACGCGCCTCCTCGACGACGTGGACCCGCGCCACCGAGCGCATCAGGGGCAGCACCCGCTCGTCGTGCATGGACTCCCGCTGCAGCCGGTCGGTCGCCTCCTCCGCGACCAGCACCGACGCGAACATGCTGGCCCCGGCCCCGAGGTGGCCGTAGATCCCGCCGAGGCGGTGCAGCCGGCCGTGCGGGCGGTAGTCCGGGCAGCCGAGCGCGTCGACGGCCCGCGCGAACATCACCGAGTGTCGCGTCTCGTCGCCGACCTCGGTGAGCGCGTACTGCGCGTGCGGACGGCGCAGGTCGAGGTCGTAGGCGTGGCGCACGAGCATCTGCATGAGCAGGACCTCGAACCACAGCCCGACCGAGAGCAGGCTCGCCGCCTCGTGGCGCGCCAGGGTGCGGCGGGCGTCGTCGTCGAGGTCGTCCCACAGCGACGTGCCGAACAGCGAGACGCGCTCGGGCGGGACGGCCCAGCCGTCCGGATCGACGGGGGCGGCCCAGTCCACCTCGAGCGCCGGGTCCAGCGTGTGGCGCGCGCTCGCGGTGAGCAGGCGGGCCGCGGAGTGGTCGCGGTCGAGGGCTGTCATGCGACGCAATGTACCCCGTACATCGTGTAGCGCATAGTTGGCGGTTCCCCCGGCGCGGTGCACCCTGGCAGGACCATGGACGGCAGGACGCGACGCTGGGCGGGCCATCGCGAGGCCCGTCGTCTCGAGCTGGTCGACGCCGCGGTGGTCGCGATCGAGGAGCACGGACCCGAGGTCACCACCGAGCAGATCGCGACCCAGGCCGGCGTCTCCCGCCCCGGGCTCTACCGGCACTTCGACGGCAAGGACGACCTGCAGGCGGCCATCGCCGCCCGCAGCGTCGAGCGGCTGGTCACCGAGCTGGAGCCGGTGTGGCGCCCGTCCGGGAAGCCGCGCGAGATGCTCGAGCGCGCGATCTCCGCGCACCTGCGGTGGCTCTCCGAGCACGCGAACGTCTACCACTACCTCAAGCGCAACTCGCTGCCCTCGAGCGAGGAGTCGGAGTCCGCGAGCACCAACGTCCGCGGCGTGGTGTCCGCGCACGTGGCGCAGATGCTCGTCGACGGCTCGCTCGGCGCGGAGATCCCGCCGGAGCGGGCGCACCCGCTCGCGTACGGCGTCGTCGGGATGGTCGACGCCGCCGCGGCGCACTGGCTCGACGAGCCCCACGGGGCCGACGTCGGGGCGCTCGGCGCGCAGCTCACCGAGGCGTGCTGGGCGGTGATCCGGGTGTCCGTCGGGTCACGGGTCGTCGAGGCGCTGGACCAGGTGGGCGCCGAGAGCGTGTCGTGACCCCTGCCGGTCGGTCTCCATGGGGGCATCGCCCATGATGGGTCCGACCCGCGAGGAGGCTCCGATGGTGATGCAGCGCGCGTACTCGACCATCCTGTCCGACCGCCTGCCGGAGACCCGCGACTTCTACGTCGGTCTGCTGGGCTTCGAGGTCACCTTCGACAGCGACTACTACGTGGCGCTCGCGACCACGCCGGAGGTCGACGGCGAGCCGGTCTGCGAGCTCGGCATCTGGGCGGTCGGTCACGAGATGGTGCCGCCGCCGTACCGCGCGGACCCGGCGGGCATCGTCCTCACCTTCGTCGTCGACGACGTCGACGCGCTGCACGTCCAGGCCCGCCGGCAGGGCATCCCCGTCGTGGCGCCGCCGCGCGACCAGTTCTACGGCCGGCGCCGCATGCTGGTGACCGACCCGAACGGCCTGCTCGTGGACGTCTCGACGCCGTCCACGCCCTCGCCGGAGTTCCGGGCCGAGATGATGCGCCTGGGGTTCGCGCCGGCGACGAGTCCGTAGCCCCTGACGCGGTCCTCGGGTCAGGTTGCCCTCACCTAGGGTGGATCCCGTGCGGTTGCGGCGTCGGGACGACCCCCTCCTCGAGATCCTCGCGGGCACCGGCCGCCAGATGGCCGACGCCGTGCTGCCGACCGTGGCGTTCGTCGTCGTGTGGCTCGTGGGTCAGGCGCTGTCGTGGCCGGAGCCGATCCTGGTCGGCGGGCTCGGGGCGGTCGTCGTCGCGCTGGTGATCGCGGTGCTCCGCTGGCGCGGCGGGGAGCGGCCCGGAGCGGCGTCGGTCGGTCTCCTGATCGCGGTCGTCGCCACCCTGATCGCGCTCTACACCGGCCGCGCCGAGGACTTCTTCCTGCCCCGGATCCTCGCCAACGCCGGGAGCTTCGCGGCCTGGGTGGTCTCGATCGCGATCCGCTGGCCGCTGCTCGGGCTCGTCGTGAGCGCCGCCCTGGGCCGGCCGCGGGCGTGGCGCAACGACCCTGACCTGGTGCGCGGCTACTGCCGGGCGAGCTGGCTGTGGGCCGCGCAGTACCTGGTGCGGATCGTGGTGATGCTGCCGTTGTGGTTCTCCGACCAGGTCGTGGCGCTGGGGGTCGCGCAGCTGGTGCTGACGTGGCCGCTGGTGATCATCTGCGCGCTGGGGTCGTGGCCGCTGGTGCGCTCGGCGCTGCCGGCCGGGCACCCGGGACCGCGCCACCCGGTCGACGGCGGGTTCGTGCCGGACGAGCAGACCTCCGACTCGGTCCAGGGGCCGGCCTGAGGATGTGGAGCTGCTGACGTCCAGTGTCAGCGCTGCCGCATCGCGGACACTGGACGTCTGCGGTGCCGCATCGCTGACACTCCGACCGGGGGATCAGCGCACCGGCACGGGCTCCGGGCGCTTCGGGGGCCGGCCGTCGCCCGTGCTCCGCCCCTGCACCCGCCGGCCCACCCACGGCAGCAGGTGCTCCCGCGCCCAGCGCAGGTCCTCCTCGCGGCGGCGGACCCACGGCGTGGGGTCGAGCGGGGGCCACGGGTCGCGCCAGTCGTCGTCGGTCGGCACGCCGAGCACCTCCAGGACCCGGGCCGCGACGCGACGGTGGCCCTCGGCGTTGAGGTGCAGCCGGTCGTCCGCGCGCGCCCGCGGGTCGGTGAGCGTGTCCATCGCCCAGAGATCCACCAGCAGCGCGCCCCGGCGTTCCGCGATGTCGCGGATGTGCTGGTTCATCGTCGCGAGCCGGCGGCCCACGAGGTCGACGACGGGAGTGGCCCGCGTGTTGAACCCGGTGAAGACGAGCACGGCGGTCCCGCCCTCGGTGAGCCGGACGACCGCCTGCTCGAAGCGGTGGGCCAGATCCGCGGGCCGGGCGGAGGGGCGCAGCAGGTCGTTGCCCGCGGCGCAGAGGCTCACGAGATCCGGCGCCATCGCCCGCGCCCGTTCGACCTGACCGGCGACGATCTGGTCGAGCAGCTGGCCCCGCACGGCGAGGTTGGCGTAGCGCAGGTCGGGTGACCGGACCGCGAGCGCCTCCGCCACCCGATCGGCCCAGCCGCGCTCGGCGCCGGTCCGCGGGTCGACGTCCCCGACACCCTCGGTGAAGCTGTCGCCCACGGCGACGAACGTGCTCCAGGACATGGCCCAGATCATCCTCGCGTGCGACGTACCCGGCGCGATGACCCGTCCGGAGCAACGGACTCATCCGGGGCGCCTCGACCGCGTCCCCGGAGGGGGTGAACGTTCTCACGGGAGGAGAACACTGGCAGTCTGTCCGACGTCCTGGATGGTGGATTCTCGAAAGCGGGCGCTGCCTGCTGCCCGACATCCGGCCCGCACGACCCCGATGTGACACGAGCCCTGGGAGCCATGGCACAGACCGCGATGAGGACGACCGGTGGTGGCGCCACGCCGCCGCCCGACGACTCGACGACGAGTTCGTCCTCCGGCCTGACGATCCCGCAGATCGTCGCCAGTGCTCTGGCGGCGGCGACGGCGGCGATCCTCGGGTCGTTCATGGGCGTCGTCGGCACCATCGGTGGTGCCGCCGTCGCCTCGATCATCTCGACGGTCGGCGGTGCCCTCTACCAGCGCTCACTGGAGAAGACCCGGGACGCGGTGAAGGACCGTCTCGTGGTCAACGCGGCGGCGGGGACCAAGGTTGCGAACGCCGTCGCCAAGGTCACCGGCGACTCGGGTGCCCCGACGCGGGTCGCGGGCGGCGTCGGACGCCAGGCCGGGCCGGGCGCGCCCCCCGGGGGCCGGCCGCCCGGCCCCGTCGGACCGCCCAACCGCCCGGGCGCGGCGCCGTTGCCCACCCACCGTCTTCCCGACGGCGGGCTCGCCCCCGGACGCCGTCAGATCGGGACGCCGCAGCAGGCCGCGAACCCGCAGCAGGCCGGCAAGCCGCAGCCCGGCAGCCCACAGCCGGGCGCGACCCCGTCGCCGGGTGCGAATCCGCCGCCCGGCGCGAGCCCCCAGCCCGGCGGACCGCAGCAGCTCCGTGCCGGCGGGCGCACGGTCACCACGCGGCTCGACGCGTCGGGCCGCCCGGTGCCGCCGACCGCGGACCCGACACGGCGCATCCCCGACGCCCGCACGCCCGACGGCGGCCCGCCCCGCGGCCCCGACGGTCGGCCGTTGCCGCCCGGGACGCCGCCGCGCGGCACCGGGCCCGCCGACGCCACGCGCCGCGTCCCCATGCCGCCGGGCATGGTCACGCCGCCCCCGGGCGTGCCGCTGCCGCCCGCGGGCGACGCGGTCACGGCCTACCTCGGCGCCGGCCCCGACGACGACCCGACGCAGCTCGCCGGCGCCGTCGAGACCCACCCGCGCAGGAAGATCTCGCTGAAGACGTGGCTGACCCTCGGCGGCGTCGCGGCCAGCATCTTCGTCATCGCGCTGCTCGCGAGCTTCGCGGTCGAGTCGGCGGCGGGGCACCCGCTCTCGGGGGGGAGCTCGGGCACCTCGGTCGGCTCGATCTTCGGGCAGTCGACCGGGACCGCGACGACGAGCGCGACCCCGACGACCGAGAACTCCGACAGCTCCCAACCCACGACGACGACCTCGTCGACCCAGGAGAGCGGCTCGAACCAGGACAACGGAAACCAGACCGGGTCGAACTCCTCGCAGACGTCCTCGCCGCGGTCCTCCAGCAGCCAGCAGCAGAGCAACAACGGCGGGATCGTCGGCTCGCTGCTGCCGCGCTTCCAGGGCCAGACGAACAGCTCGACGCCCTAGGTGCGCTCCGCGCTTGTGAGCACAAATTGACGTCATAGCGTCAATTTGTGCTCACGAGCGCGGCAGCGCACCTACGAGCGACCGCGCCGCCGCCTCCGGATCCTCGGCCTCCGTGACGGCCCGCACGACGACCGCCCGGGTCGCCCCGGCGGCCACCACCTCCGGGAGCCGGTCGTGGTCGATCCCCCCGATCGCGAACCAGGGCCGCTCCGGCGCCGCTGCCGCGGTGGCCCGCACCAGGTCGAGGCCCGGGGCCGGACGCCCCGGCTTCGTCGGCGTCGGCCAGCAGGGGCCGGTGCAGAAGTAGTCGACACCCGGTTCGACGGCGCCGGCGAGCGCCTGGTCCACGTCGTGGGTGGAGCGTCCGAGCAGCACGTCGTCGCCGAGGATCCGCCGCGCGTACTCCACCGGGAGGTCGTCCTGGCCGAGGTGCAGCACGTCGGCGCCCGCCGCGAGTGCGACGTCGGCGCGGTCGTTGACGGCGAGCAGCGCGCCATGGCGACGGCAGGCGTCCGCGAGCACCTCGAGCGCCGCCAGCTCGTCGCGCGCCTCCATGCCCTTCTCGCGCAGTTGCAGCAGGTCCACGCCGCCGCGCAGCGCCGCGTCGGCGAACTCGGCGAGGTCCCCGCGCCCGGAGCGGGCATCCGTGCACACGTAGAGCCGGGCCCGGGCCAACCGCTCCCGACGGCGGGTGCCGAGGTCGTCCTGGGTGGGCGTCGAAACGGTCATCGCGGCCGACGCTAGCGCGTAAGGTGGCGGGCGAGCACCACCACGGGAGCCCGGAGCGGCCGGGCTGAGAGGGGACGGCGCACGTGTGCGCCAGGGTCCCGACCGTCGAACCTGATCCGGATCATGCCGGCGCAGGGAGGGAACCACCATGACCGACCGAGTCGTCGTCCTCGGCGCCGGAGCCGTCGGTACGACGGCGGCCTGGGTCGCCGGGCGTGACCGCCTCGCCGACGAGGTCGTGCTCGTCGACCCCGAGCCCGCCTCCGGGGCGTCGTGGGTGGCGGGCGGCATGCTCGCCCCGATCACCGAGGCCTGGCCCGGCGAGCGTGAGGTGCTCGAGCTGGGCGCCGCCTCACTGGCGCGCTGGCCCGCGTTCGCCGACGCCGTCGAACACGCGTCCGGCCGCTCCGTGGGCCTGCGCCGGGAGGGCACGCTCTCGGTCGTCGTCGACGCCGCCGACCGCGAGGATCTCGACCGCATCGTCGAGCACCTGCGCGCCTGGGGACGTGACGCCGAGCGCCTGACCGGCCGCGAGACCCGTCGTGCCGAACCCACCCTCGGACCCGCCGTCCGGGCGGGGCTTGCCGTGCCGGACGACCTCGCCGTCGACAACCGGCTCCTGCTCGCCGCGCTGCGGGCGGCGGCCGAGCGGGTGGGCGTCGTCGTGCGGACCGAACCGGCCGTGCGGGTGGCCGAGTCCGGTGGTGCGGTGTCCGGGGTCGAGCTGGCCTCGGGGGAGGTGCTCGCGGCCGGCCGGGTGGTCGTCGCGGCGGGCGCCTGGTCGGCGTCGTTGCACCCGGCTCTGGACGGGCTGGTCCGTCCGGTGAAGGGCGAGATCCTGCGGGTGCGGGCCCGGGCCGGCTCGCTACCGCCCCCGACGCGGACCGTGCGGGCCGCCGTGGCCGGGCGCGCGGTGTACGCGGTGCCGCGCGACGGCGGGCGGCTGGTGCTGGGCGCGACGCAGTACGAGGTCGGGTTCGACGGCGACGTCACCGTCGGCGGGGTGCGCGACCTGCTCGCCGACACCGAGCGCGTGATGCCGGGGATCGCGGACTACGCGCTCGAGGAGTCCTCGGCGTCGTTCCGGCCGGGCACCGCCGACAACCTGCCCGTGCTCGGGGCCGTCCCGGGCGCGCCGGAGGGGCTGGTCGCGTGCTTCGGCCACGGCCGCAACGGCATCCTGCTCACCGCCCTGACCGCCGACGTGGTCGGCGCCCTGCTGGCCGGTCGTCCGGTGCCGGACGAGTCGCTCGCGGCGTCGGCCTCACGGCTCACCGCTCTGGAGGTGTCCTCATGAACGTGCTGGTCAACGGCGTCGTCACGCCGGTCTCCTCCGACGCGACCCTCGCCGACGTGCTCGCCGCGCACGGCGTCCCCGAGCGCGGAGTTGCGGTCGCGGTGTCCGGCGAGGTGGTGCCGCGGACGGCGTGGGCGTCGACACCGGTGCGCGAGGGCGCCGTCGTCGAGGTGCTCACCGCGGTGCAGGGAGGCTGAGTTCTGTGGGCGATCCACTGGTGATCGGCGGCCGGGAGATCGGCTCGCGCCTGATCATGGGAACCGGGGGCGCGGCGAACATGTCCGTGCTCGAGCGGGCGCTCGTGGCGTCGGGGACGGCCCTGACGACGGTGGCGATGCGCCGGCTCGACGCCGGCGGCGGGCCCGGCGTGCTCGCGCTGCTGGAGCGGCTCGGGATCGAGGCGCTGCCCAACACCGCGGGCTGCCGCACGGCCGCCGAGGCCGTGCTCACGGCGCGGATGGCCCGCGAGGCGCTGGGGACCGACCTGGTCAAGCTCGAGGTCATCGCGGACGACCGCACGCTGCTGCCCGACCCGATCGAGCTCCTCGACGCCGCCGAGCAGCTCGTCGACGACGGGTTCACCGTGCTGCCCTATACCAACGACGACCCGGTGCTGGCCTCGAAGCTCGTCGACGCCGGGTGCGCCGCGGTGATGCCGCTCGGGTCGCCGATCGGGACGGGGCTCGGCATCCGGAACCCGCACAACATCGCGATGATCGTCGCGGCCACGGCGGAGTCGGGACGGCCGGTCCCGGTGGTGCTCGACGCCGGGATCGGGACCGCGTCGGAGGCGGCGCTCGCGATGGAGCTCGGGTGCGACGCGGTCCTGCTCGCGACGGCCGTGACGCGGGCGTCCGACCCGGAGGCGATGGCGACGGCGATGCGGCTGGCCGTGGAGTCGGGACGGCTCGCGCGCGGGGCGGGCCGGATCCCGCGGCGGTACTGGGCGCAGGCGTCGTCACCGGCGGTGGAGTAGATCGCGAGCGTTGTCAGCGATGCGGCGTCGCTGACGTTGAGTGTCAGCGACGCCGCATCGCTGACAGCTCGGCTCAGCGCGCCAGGAAGTCCTCCAGGATCGGCAGCACGACGTCGGCGCGGTGCAGCAGGCCGTTGTGCGTCGCGTTCGGGATGACGGCGAGCCGCGCGTCCGGGATGAGCTCCAGTTCCAGGGCGGCGTGCTCGACGGCCACGAAGTCGTGGTCGGCGATCATGATCAGCGTCCGCGCCCTGACCCGCGCCAGCTCCTCGTCCGACCAGCCGGTGAACCCCTGGATCGTCGGCTGCAGCTTCGCCATGAAGGCATCGAGGCCGGCGTCACCGGGCGGGGCCAGCCGCTCGTGCTCGCGCTGCATGGCGGCGAAGTCCTCGGCGGTCGGCATCCGGGTGGAGGTCGCCCAGCGCGACGGATCGAAGATCTCGGGGTGGTAGCCGTCCGGGCGCACGTGGCCGGAGCCGAAGACGAACCGCTCGAACCGGTCGGGGTACCGGATCGCCGCGTCCATGGCCGCGAGCCCGCCGAGGCTGAACCCCAGGACGTCGACCCGCTCGAGCCCCAGGTGGTCGAGGAGCCCGACGAGGTCGTCGGCGAGGTTCGGCAACGTCGGCGTCCGGTCGACGTCGGCCGTCCGGCCGTGACCCTGCTGCTCGACCGCCACCACTCGTCGTCGGGAACTCAGCGCGGGCAGGACGTCGTCGTAGTTCAGGTCGATCGTCAGGTGCCCGCCCGGCACCAGCAGCAGCGGGACCCCTCCGGACCCGTGCTCCTCGTAGTAGAGCGACAGCCCGTTCACCGGCGCGTACGGCATCGTCAGGACCTTTCCCGACCCTCGACGTGGGCCTTGAGCCGCGGCAGCGTCGCCTCGATCCCGCGGGCATTGGTCGCCGGGTAGCGGAGCAGTTCGAGGAGCTTCGGGACGCGGGCGGTCGACCAGTCGAAGGTCTCGGTGACCCTCGTCGAATCCTCGTCGACCGGCTCCAGCTCGTAGCGCCAGCGGTGGTGGCCGACGTGGCGCCAGGCGATGCGGCGGTCCTCGTCGAACTCCACGACCTCGTTGTTGATCGTGTACGGCACCCCGAGGCGCATCGACATGCCGAAGCGGGCGCCGCGCGAGAGCCGGTCGGGGCCCGCGATCGCGGAGCGGACCGTGCCGGAGCCGTCGAACCGGCCGTGCTCGCGCGGGTCGGCGAGAACGGCGAACACGGCGGACGGCGGGGCGTCGACGACGATGTCGCGGCTGACCCGGCGATCACTCACGGCGCGATCAGCCCAGCGTGACGGGCAGCGCGTCGACCCCGTACACGACCGACGTCGTCCGCAGTGGCAGCGTCCGCTCGTCGGCCGCGAACGCGAGCTTCGGGAACCGCTGCAGCAGGGCCGGGTACGCCGTGCGCAGCTCCATGCGGGCCAGCTCGGCGCCGATGCAGCGGTGGATGCCGTGCCCGAACGCGAGATGGGGCGACGGCGGCCGTCGCGGGTCGAACACCTCGGGGTCGGGGGTGAGGCGCGGGTCGCGGTCGGCGCCGGAGAGCGAGACCAGCAGCGCGTCGCCTTCGGCGATCGCGACGCCGCCGACCACCATGTCCTGGGTCGCGAACCGGGGGAACGCGATCTGCACGACGGTCAGGTAGCGCAGCAGCTCCTCGACGAAGCCGGGCACCGACTCGGGCTCGTCGCGCACCATGGCCGCCACCGACTCGTCGCGCAGCAGGAGCACCGCGCCCAGCGCCAGCATCGACGCCGAGGTCTCCAGCCCGCCGGTGAGCAGACCGTCGGCGAGCTCGGCGAGCTCGTCGGTGTCCAGCTCCTCGCCGTGCTCCCGGATCAGCATCCCGAGCAGGCCGTCGCCGGGCTCGGCGCGCTGGCGCTCCACGACCCCGCGCAGGTAGTCCAGCGACTCGGAGATCTTGTCGAACGCCGAGGACGCGGCGCCGCCGAGCAGGTCGAACCGCGCCGTCGAGAGCGCCTGGAACTCGTCGCGCTCGTCGTAGGGGATGCCGAGCAGCTCGCAGATCGTCAGCGACGGGATGGGGGTGGCGAAGTCGCGGACGAGGTCGATCTCCTCGCCCGCCGCGTGCAGCTCGGCCATCGCGTCGAGACGTCCCTCGACGATCTCGGCGATCCGCGGGCCCAGCCGCGAGAGCCGCCGGCCGGTGAACTCCGGGGTCAGCAGCCGGCGGAGCCGGGTGTGCTCGGGCGGGTCGGTGAACCCGAGACCGCCGGGGTTCTGGCCGGACTTGATGCCCGCCGACCCGACGAGGTGCCCGAAGTCGGTGGACAGCCCGCTGGAGCGGCCGAGGATCTCCCGCGCCTCCGCGTGGCCGGTGACCAGCCACGCCTTGACCCCGAACGGCAGCGGGAAGTCGCGCACCGGGTGGTCCTCGCGGGCCTCGCGCAGCGCGGGGACCGGGTCGAGGCCGTCGCGGCGCAGCGGCATCAGCGCGTAGTCCGGGATGAGGCTGAGCGGGTCGAGACCTCGCCGGCTGCGCCAGGCCAGGTACTGCCGGGCGACGAACCCCGTCACCCGGGTGCGTGCGCCGTCGAGGCGACGCGCGATCGAGGCGCGCGCCGTGCTCGTCCTGCCGGAGCCCACGGAGACCACGTCACCACCCTCCCGTATCGCCCGAGCTGCCCTACCGGACGGGTGCAGGGTAGGACGTACGGGGTGGTCCCGGAGGTGACGGCCCCCGTGTCACGCGTCTCCCGGAGGGTCCGATCGAGTGATTGACCGGGCGCTGCTGGTGACGGAGGTCGCGCCTCGCAGGCCCATCCGCCGCAGCTCCAGATCGGCCAGCCGGAGCAGCATGCGGGGCTCACCCCGGCGCCAGGCCCCGGCGGGGTCGCCGTCCGGGCCCGCCGCGCGGCGCACCCGTCCCGGATCCCCGCGGACGAGTGCCCGGAGCGCGAGCAGGTCCACGTCGAGGTCCCGCGCGGCCAGCGCCTGTCGCACCTTGAGCACCCAGCGCAGCCGCAGCGCGAACCACGTCGTGACCACCGGCACGGCGGCCACGGCGACGACGAGCCACGCGACCCCCGTCGCGATGGCCGCGACCGCCTCCACCTGGGCCCGCCCGGCGTCGGCCAGGGCGCCGCCGGCGTCGGTGCCGGGGGTGAACGCCCCCGAGAGCCGGTCGCCGACCAGCGGCACCCCGTCCGCGGCGCGCGCGGCCCCGGCGAACACCCCCCGCACCTGGTCGCCGGCGCTGGTCAGGCCCCGCCCGGGAGCCTGGAGCGCGAGCACGGTGTCGTGCAGGGCGATCGCGGCCGTGACCACGAGGACGACCCAGACCGCGACGGCGAGATCGGTGATCATCTGCAGCAGGCGGCGGCGTGGGCGCTCGGCGTAGAGGAGCAGCCGGGGGCCGGGCAGGGCGAGAGAGGACACGCCCGAGTGTGTGCCCGAGCACCCACCCGGGCACACCGCTGCGCAGGTGTCGTAGCGGCGCCGTCCAACCGGAGGAGGTCGTCCGAGGTGCCCGAGGTCCGGAACGTCGCGATCCTGGACGACTACCAGCGGGTGGCCCGGACCAGCGCTGACTGGGGTCGCCTGGCGGCCGGGGTCACGACGTTCCACCACCACCTCGGCGGTCCGCACGACGTCGTGGCCGCGCTCGAGCCGTTCGACGTGCTCGTCGTCATGCGCGAGCGCACCGCGTTACCCGCCGAGGTCCTCGAGCGGCTGCCGAACCTGCGCCTGCTGGTGACGACGGGCCCGGCGAACGCGGCCATCGACGTCGCGGCGGCGCACCGCCTCGGCGTCACCGTCTGCGGGACCGGCGGCGTGCTCGACAACGCCGCGACCGTGGAGATGACGTGGGCGCTCGTCCTCGCGACGCTGCGCCACGTCCCCGAGGAGGACCGGCGGCTGCGCGACGGCGGCTGGCAGGAGACCGTCGGCGGCGACCTCAAGGGGCACCGGCTCGGCGTCGTCGGGCTGGGCGGGATCGGCAGGCCGGTCGCGGCCGTCGGGCAGGCGTTCGGGATGGACGTCGCGGCGTGGAGCCGGCACCTCGACCCCGACGACGCGCGGGCGGTGGGCGTCACGCCGGTCTCGAAGGACGAGCTGTTCACGACGGCGGACGTGGTGACGATCCACATGAAGCTCTCGCGGGGCAGCCGCGGGCTCGTGGGGCGCGAGGACCTGGAGCGGATGGGCCCGCACGCGATCCTCGTGAACACCTCGCGCGGGCCGATCGTGGACGAGGACGCGCTCCTGGCGGTGCTGCACGCCGGGTCGATCGGCGGCGCGGGCCTCGACGTCTACGGCGCGGAGCCGCTGCCGGTCGACTCGCCGTGGCGCTCGGCCCCGCGGACGGTGCTCACGCCGCACCTGGGCTACGTGACCGGACGGACGCTCTCGACGATGTACGCGGACGCCGTCGAGGACATCGAGGCGTTCGTGGCCGGGTCGCCGGTGCGGGAGCTCGCGGTTCCGCCGGCGCCCTAGTCGGTCGGCGCCAAGTCCGCGCCAAGTGGACCGGCACATCCTCGTCGTCGTCACCCTCCAGCGACCGACGAGGACACCGCCATGACCGCCACCACCGCCTCCGCCCCGACCCGCGACGCCGACCTGCTCGGCATCCGCATCGCCCACCGGATCATGCGGCGCGACGCGCGCCGGCTCGCCGAGCTGGCCACCGCCTGGGCCGACGGCTCCGACCCGCTGACCGGACGACGACGGCGGGTGTTCGGCCGCTGGATCGAGGGCCTGTGCCGGGACATCCACCACCACCACGCGACCGAGGACGACCACCTCTGGCCGATCCTGGAGCGGCGGGCGGGCGCCGAGATCGACCTCGCGCCACTCTCCGACGACCACGCCGCCCTCGACCCGGTGCTCGACGACGTCCGAGGTGCCTTCGTGGTGGCGGCCGCGGACGGGCGGGTCGACCCGCTGGCCGAGCGACTGACGTTCCTCGCGGACCTGCTCGACGAGCACATCAGCGAGGAGGAGCGCGACATGTTCCCGGTCATCCTGGGCTACGTGCCGCTGGCGGAGTGGTCGACGGTGGAGAAGGCCGCGCAGCGCGGCGGGCCGGGCATCCGGTACGCGCTGCCGCGGATCGTCGACGTCGCCACGCCGCAGGAGCTCGCGCGGATGACCGCGGACGCGCCGGCCGTGCTCGTGCTGCTCATGAAGGCCCTGCTGCCGCGGTACCGGCACGAGAAGCGCCTCCTGGGTGCCTCAGGGCCTGGCCGCCCGTGAGCACGTTCTGGGGCTATGACCCCGGAGAGTGCTCACGAGCGCGCAGCGCACCTCACGCGGCCCAACGTCGCGGTCCCGCTCATCGCCCCGGCGAGGTGGCCCTCCCAGGGGGCGAGGTCACGACGGCAGGTGGCCAGCACCTCGTCGTCGCCCAGCGCCTCCGCGGTCTCGGCGCGCAGCGCGGTCCACATCAGCCACCACCAGTCCGGGCTGATGGTGAGGTCGGGCCGCCAGACGCGCCGGGCCTCGTCGGGACGGCCGGCGGCGACGAGCGCGGCGGTGTAGGGCTCCGCGATGAGCGCGCCGCGGACCCGGTACTCCGCGGCGATCGGCTCGACGAGCTCGGCCAGCCGACCCTGCGCGTGCCGTACGCCGATCATCCCGACCATCGCCAGCGCCGACGCGTTCGCGAGGCCTCGCTCGGCGAGCGACGCCGCGACGGCCGTGTAGATCCGTTCGGCCTCGTCGTAGCGCTGCGCCACGAGTGCCTCGAGCGCTCGGAAGATCGTGGTCCAGCCGAGCGTGGAGGCGAGCTGGGCGTCCGGGGCCTCGGCGAGCGCCCGAGCCGCGTGCTCGCCCGCCGCACCGAAGTCCTCGCGGTAGCAGGCGTGCAGGAACCGGGCGTGGTGCCCGACCGACCGGTGCCCCCACGACCGCGCCGCCTCGGCCGCGTCGAGCAGTTCGACCCCGAGCGCATCGAGGTCGTCCCACCGGTCCGGGCGCAGCAGCGTCCAGAACCGCGCGTTGAGGACGAGGCAGCGCAGGTCCGGGTCGTCCCCGGCCTCGGCGAGGGCCGCGACGGCGGCCTCGGCGTCGGCCACCGCCCGCGCCGGCTCGCGGGGGTGCCAGGCGAACGCTCGGACCGCGAGCAGCCGCACCCGGTCGGCCGCGGCGATCGGCTCGGCGAGCAGCCGCTCGATCGTGTCCACGAGCGGGCGGTCGACGTCGGCGTTCTCGGCGAGGGCGAAGGTCACCGGCCCGTCGACGCAGGTGGCGGCGTCGACGAGGACCGCTCGGCCGTCGTCGGAGAGGGGGCCGTTCCCGACGACGGCGGCGGCCTCGGCCAGCGCCGTGGTCCGGTGTGTGACGGCGGGCAGCCCGGCGCCGGCGTGGGAGTGCGCGGTGGCGAGGGCGCAGCGGATCGCGAGTCGACGGCGGGGATCGGTCCGGGGGACGAGATCGAGAGCCCCGGTCAGCAGGTCGGCGGCGGTGCGCGGCGCCCCCTCTGCCCGGGCGTCTCGGGCGGCGCGCTCCACGTGCTCCAGCACCCGGTCCACCCCGGCCACCGGGCCGGCGGCGAGCGCGTGGCGGGCGAGGGCCGCGTGGTCGGCGGGACGGAGGCGTTCGAGCACGGTCAGCGCCTCGGCGTGCACGCGGGCACGGCGCAGGCGGGGGAGCTCGTCGTAGAGGGTCTCGCGGACGAGGTCGTGGGCGAAGCGGACCGCGTCGGGACCGGACTCGGTGAGCAGCCCGGTCACGACGCCGGCCTCGCACGCGCCGAGCACCCGGTCCTCGTCGCCGTCCTCGAGCGCGACGAGCACGGACACGTCGACGTCCCGTCCCAGCACGGCGGCCCGGCGCAGCACCGACACGGCCGCGGCCGGCAGCTGGGCGGCGCGGCGGGAGAGCACGTCGCGGATCCCCGCCGGGACGGTGCGCCGGGCCGCGTCGAGCCCGACCGTCAGCGCGAACCGGGCGACCTCGCGGACGAACAGCGGGTTGCCGCCGGTCCGTGCGGCGATCCGCTCCGCGGCCTCGTCGTCGACCTCGAGGCCCTCCCCGGCGACGAGGGCTCTGACGGCGGCCGCGTCCAGACCGTCGAGTTCCAGCCGCTCGGCGGTGACCGTCGTCAGGGCCGCGACGGTGGTGACCAGGTCGTCGCCGACCTCGTCGGGCCGGAACGTCGCGAGCACCAGCACCCCGCCGACCTGCGCGGACGCGACCACCCGCAGCAGGCGCCAGGTCTCCTCGTCGCCGCGGTGGAGGTCGTCGAGCACGACGAGGAGCGGCCGGGTGGCGGCCTCCAGCGCCGCCACGAGGGCGCGGCCGGCGTGGAAGGCGCGGTGGGGGTCGTCGGCGCCCGTCGTGGTGACCCCGCCGAGGGCCTCGGCGATCTCGCTCCACGCCCAGCCCGGCGGGGCGCCGTCGACCTCGGGGCAGCGGCCGCGCACCGCCTGCCAGCCGCGGCCGGACAGCGCGCTCCGCAGCGCGTCGGCCAGCGTCGACTTCCCCGCGCCGGCCTCCCCGGTGACGAGGACCAGCCGGCCGGGGCCGTGCGGGTCGGCGACGGCGAGCAGCCGGTCGAGTTCGGCGTCGCGGCCGACGACGGGGTGCTCCGGCGTCGTGATCAACGGCGGGATCCGGACGTCCAGGGTCTGGAAGGGGTCTTTCCTGACGTGGGGCGGGAGGGCCAGATCCGGGTCATGGGTGAGGATGCGGCGCTCGAGGGCGGCCAGGCCCGGCGAGGGGTCGAGGCCGAGTTCGTCGGCGAGCCGGTGGCGCAGCGCGGCGATCGCGGCGAGCGCCTCGGCCTGGCGTCCGGTCCGGTAGCGGGCGAGCGCGAGCAGGCGGACGGGTTCCTCGCGCCACGGCTCGTCGCGGATCGCCGGGGCGAGGAGGTCGACGACGGCGGCCGCCCGGACCGGCGCGGGAGCGGCGTGCGCCGGGTCCTCCGCCAGCTCGGCAGCGGCTCGGGACTCGACGAGGGTGCGGCGCAGCTCGGTCAGCCGTTCGACCTCGGGGCGGGCCCACCCGGCGTCGGCGACGTCGGCCAGCGGCGCGCCGGTGAACAGGTCGAGGGCCTCGCGCAGGGTCGCCGACGCGGCCGCGGGCGACTCGGTGCGGGCGCGGTCGAGCAGAGCGGCCGCCCGGACCGTGTCGAGCCCGTCGCCGACGCGCAGCGCGTAGCCGCCGGCCGCGCTGACCAGCACCGTCGCCGGGGTCCGTGGTGCACGGTCGGGTTCGAGGACGCGGCGCAGGTGGCTGACGTGGGCCTGGAGTCCGGCGAGCGCGCGGGGTGGCGGTTCGCCGGACCAGAGGTCGTCGACGAGGCGGTCGGTGGGCACGACCTCACCCGCGGCCACCGCGAGCCGGGCCAGCAGCGCGCGGCGCTGGACGCTGCCGAGGTCGAGCGGCCGGCCGTCGAGGACGGCGCGGATCTCGCCCAGCACCCGGACCGACAGCACGTCCGGAAGCCTACGGTTCGTCCCAGTCGGCCAGCGTCCAGAACGGGGAGACGGGGCCGGTGCCCGCCCCGAGGGGGTAGGACTCGGCGACCGCCCGGCGGATGTAGCGCTCGGCGAACGCCACCGCGTCGGGCATCTCCAGGCCCCGGGCCAGCCCCGCGCAGGTGGCGCTCGCGAGGGCGTCGCCGGCGCCGTGCACGTGGGGGGTGTCGATGCGTGGCCCGGAGAACTCCCACGTCCGCTCGCCGTCGGAGAGCAGGTCGGTGACCTCGGGCGAGCCGTGCAGGTGGCCGCCCTTGACCAGCGCCCAGCGCGCGCCGAGGTCGTGCAGCGCGTCGGCGGCCTTCCCGGCGGACTCGCGGTCGCGCACGGTGATCCCGCAGAGCAGCCGGACCTCGTCCAGGTTCGGGGTCACCAGCGCGGCGCGGGGGAAGAGCCGGGTGCGGATGGCGTCCATGGCGTCGTCGGCCAGCAGCGGCTCGCCGTACATCGAGGCGGCGACCGGGTCGACGACGAACGGCACACCCGTGTCGCGCCCGATCCCGACCTCGTCGACGACGTCCGCGACCGCGGAGATGATCTCCGCGGTCGCCAGCATCCCGGTCTTGGCCGCGCCGACCCCGATGTCGCCGACCACGGTCCGGACCTGCGCGGCGACGACGTCCGGGGGCACCAGGTGCACGCCCGAGACGCCGAGCGAGTTCTGCACCGTCACGGCGGTGACCGCCACGCACCCGTGCACGCCGCACGCGGTCATCGCCCGGAGGTCGGCCTCGAGCCCGGCGGCGCCGCCGGAGTCGGAACCGGCGATCGTCAGCGCGCGCGGCGGGGTCTCGGCCATGGGGAGCACGCTCCCATGTGAACGAATTTGGTCGTCCAGGCGACCAAATCCGTTCACATGGGCATGGCCCTGACCGGCCCGTGACCGGCCCCGAGCGGGTAGGAGTGCTCGACCGCGCGGGTGATGAACTCCTTGCCGAGCCCCACCGCGTCGACCAGCGACATCCCCCGCGCCAGCCCGGCCGTGATCGCCGAGGCGAGCGAGTCGCCGCCGCCGTGGGTGTGCGGGCGGTCCAGGCGCGGCGACCGGAACTCGTGCACCTCGCCGTCGACCGACAGCAGGTCCACGCACTCCTGCTGCGGTCTGCCGGAGCTCGCCTCCAGGTGCCCGCCCTTGACGAGCACCGCCGCGGCGCCGAGGGCGTGCAGCGCGGCGGCGGCTTCCCGCGCCGAGGCCTCGTCGACGACCTTGACGCCGACCAGCAGCGCGATCTCGTCGAGGTTCGGCGTCACCAGCGTCGCGCGCGGAAGCAGTTCGGTGCGGACCGCGTCGAGCGCGTCGTCGGCGAGCAGCGGGCTGCCGGACATGGATGCGGCGACGGGGTCGACGACGAACGGCGTCGATCCTGTGACCCCGATCCCCACCTCGTCGCACGCGGCCACCACCGCCTCGATGATCGACCGCGTCGCGAGCATCCCGGTCTTCGCGGCGTCGACGCCCATGTCGCCCGCGACCGTGCGGATCTGGGCGGCGACGACGTCCGGCGGCACCTCGTGGACGTCGCTCACGCCCAGCGAGTTCTGCACGGTCACGGCGGTCACCGCGACCGCCCCGTGCACGCCGCACGCCGCGAACGCGCGCACGTCCGCCGTCATGCCCGCGCCACCGCCGGAGTCGGTGCCGGCGATCGACAGCGCGACGGCGGGTGACTCCCCACGACGGCCGGCGTCGGCCGCCGTCGTCGTCATGACCCCGCCACCGGCAGGTAGACCCGGTTGGCGCGCGAGGCGAACTCCTCCGACTTCTCCGCCATCCCGGCGTCGATCGCCTCGGCGCTGGTCAGCCCGTGCTCCTCGGCATAGGCGCGCACGTCGTGGCTGATCCGCATCGAGCAGAACTTCGGCCCGCACATCGAGCAGAAGTGCGCGGTCTTCGCGGGCTCGGCGGGCAGCGTCTCGTCGTGGAAGCTCCGCGCGGTGTCCGGGTCGAGGGCGAGCCGGAACTGGTCGTGCCAGCGGAACTCGAACCGGGCCTTCGACAGCGCGTCGTCGCGGGCCTGCGCGTTCGGGTGGCCCTTGGCGAGGTCGGCGGCGTGCGCGGCGATCTTGTAGGTGATGACGCCGGTCTTCACGTCGTCGCGGTTCGGCAGCCCGAGGTGCTCCTTGGGCGTGACATAGCAGAGCATCGCCGTCCCGGCCTGGGCGATGTTCGCGGCGCCGATCGCCGAGGTGATGTGGTCGTAGCCCGGCGCGATGTCGGTGGTCAGCGGCCCGAGCGTGTAGAACGGCGCGTCGCCGCACCACTCCTCCTCGAGCCGCACGTTCTCCGCGATCTTGTGCATCGGCACGTGGCCCGGGCCCTCGATCATCACCTGCACGCCCTTGTCCCGGGCGATGTGCGTCAGCTCGCCGAGCGTGCGGAGCTCGGAGAGCTGGGCCTCGTCGTTCGCGTCGGCGATCGATCCCGGCCGCAGCCCGTCGCCGAGCGAGAACGTGACGTCGTAGCGGCGCAGGATGTCGCAGAGCTCGGAGAAGTGGTCGTGGAGGAACGACTCACGGTGATGGGCCAGGCACCACGCGGCCATGATCGACCCGCCGCGGCTGACGATCCCGGTGACCCGCTGCGCGGCCAGCGGGACGTAGCGCAGCAGCACGCCGGCGTGCACCGTCATGTAGTCGACGCCCTGCTCGCACTGCTCGATCACGGTGTCGCGGTAGAGCTCCCAGGTGAGCGACGCCGGGTCGCCGTTCACCTTCTCCAGCGCCTGGTAGATCGGCACCGTGCCGATGGGGACCGGCGAGTTGCGCAGGATGCCCTCGCGGGTGGCGTGGATGTCGGCGCCGGTCGAGAGGTCCATGACGGTGTCGGCGCCCCAGCGCGTCGCCCACACCATCTTCTCGACCTCCTCGGCGAGCCCACTGGAGACCGCCGAGTTGCCGATGTTCGCGTTGATCTTCACAGCGAAGGCCTTGCCGATGATCATCGGCTCGGACTCCGGGTGGTGGTGGTTCGCGGGGATGACGGCCCGGCCGGCGGCGACCTCCGTGCGGACCAGTTCGGGGTCGAGCCCCTCCCGGACCGCGACGTAGCGCATCTCCGGGGTGGTCTCGCCGTCGCTGGCCCGCTCGAGCTGGGTCCGCGTGCCGGTCCACGGTTCCCGACGACGGGGCAGGCCCGCCTCGACGTCGACGGCCGGATTCTCGTCGGTGTACGGCCCGGAGGTGTCGTAGACGTCGAGGTGGGTGCCGTCGGTCAGCTCGACGCGGCGCGCGGCGACGTCGACCCCGTCGGGGCCGGGCAGATGGATCCGGTGGGACCCGTCGATCGGGCCGGTGGTGATCGTGGGCGCGTTCATGCTGCGCGAAGCCTCCCTACGCCGGCATTACCCGGTCAGGTTCGTGCGGTCGGCGGCACCGGGACCCTCGTCCCAGCCGCCCTCTCAGCCCGCTCCTGGCGCGAGCTCCCGCGGTGTGCAGTTGTCCGTTCGGCGACCGACCGTGCCATCCCCGGGGCGGGCGGGCAAGCCAGGTGCGCTCCGCGCTCGTGAGCACAAATTGATGCCCTGACGTCAATTTGTGCTCACAGGCGCGGAGCGCACCTACGCACCCAGCTCCGTCGGCGTCGCGAGCACGTCGACCATGGCCTGTCCGCGCAGCACCGTCACCGGCAGCGTGCGCCCGATCGACCCCGCGAAGAGGCGTCGCTGCAGGCCCTGGGCGTCGACGACGGGCTCGCGGTCGGCGGACACCACCAGATCCCCCGCGCGCAGGCCGGCCCGCGCGGCCGGACTCCCCGCGACGACGTCGGCCACCCGCAGACCCCGCGCCCGGCCGAGCCGCGCCGCCACGTCCACCGGCAGCGGGGCAGGGGCGCCGACGACGCCGAGGTAGCCGCGCCGCACCCGGCCCTCGCGGCGCAGGGCGTCGAGGATGTCGCGGGTCGTCGTCGTGATCGGGACCGCGAGGCCCAGCCCGACGCCCGCGACCGCGGTGTTGATGCCGATCACGCTCCCGGACGCGTCGGCCAGCGCGCCGCCCGAGTTCCCGGGGTTGAGCGCGGCGTCGGTCTGGATCACGTCCTCGACGACGCGGCTCGCGGACCCGTCGCGTGTGGGCAGCGACCGGCCCAGGCCGCTGACGACGCCCGCGGTGACGCTCCCCGCGAGGCCGAACGGGTTGCCGACGGCGACGACGAGCTGGCCGACCCGGAGCCCGGCGGCGTCGCCCAGGGTGACCGGGGACGGGGTGTCGGCGTCCGGGTGGGCGGCGAGCACGGCGAGGTCGGAGAGCGGGTCGGCGCCGAGGACGCGGACGTCGGCGTGGGTGCCGTCGGCGAACGTGGCGCGGCCGGAACGGGTGCGCGCGACGACGTGGGCGTTGGTCACCAGGACGGCGCCGTCCCCGGCCGGGTCGCGCACGACGACCGCGGAGCCCGCGCCGCGCGGGTTCTCCGGGTCGCCGACGGCGAGGGCGGCCACGGCGGGGCCGACCGTCTCCGCGACGGCGACCACGGTGCGGGAGTAGGAGTCGAGCTCGTCCACACCGTCGTGCTTACACCGTTGCAGCGCTTGCAGGTGATCGTGTGCGCTCAGGGCGAACCCGGTGTCAGCGATGCGGCAGCGCTGACGCTCAACGACAGCTATGCCGCATCGCTGACGGTTGAAGCGTCACGGATTGCACGACCCCGCCAGCGGACGGCCCGCGAACGCGTCGCCCAGCCACGTGATCGCGGTCGCCCCGCCCCGGAGCGCGCCCGCGCTGTGCCCGCCGGGCTCGGTGTCGAGCCGGGTGTCGACGCCCTTCGCGCACCAGCTCCGGTGCAGCGCCGACGCCTGCGCGAACGGGACGAGCTCGTCGGACGTCGCGTGGAACTGCAGGATCGGCACCTTCGGGGGCGGCGCCGTCATGAGGTTCGTCGCCGCGAGCGCCCGGGCCACCTCGGGCCGGGCGGCGACGGCCGCGAACGACTGGTGCCCGCTCGTCACGTCGGCCACGTGCACCCCGCCGACCGCGTTGAACGCCGCGTCCCCGAGGCACGACTGCGACAACCGCGCCGCCCCCGCCCGCCCGGCGTCGTCGAGCAGCCCGTCCAGGTCGATGTCCAGGTACGCGTTCCCGAGCCCGATCAGCGCGCTGAACAGCAGCCCCGCGCCCGGCTTGCCGTCGAGCGCGCGCCCGACCGCCGTGAGATCCGCCGGCACCCCGCCCGCCGCCGCGCCGACCAGGTGGACGTCGGGCGCGTACTGCGGCTGCGCGGACGCGGCCCAGGCTGCCGCGGCGCCGCCCTGCGAGTAGCCGGCCACCGCCCAGGGCGTCGACGCCGTGATCCCGCTCCCGGGCACCGCGCGGGCCGCCCGGGAGACGTCGAGCAGCGCGTGCGCCATCGCGGGCCCGACGACGTAGGACGGCTTCCCGCCCTCGGTGTAGCCGTCGTAGTCGGTGACCGCGACGCCCCACCCGCGCGCGAGCAGCGCCGAGACGGACAGCGCCTCGGCCTCGGTGCCGTCGACGAGCCGCCGCGACGGGGCGCACTGCTCGCCGAGCCCCTGGCTGCCCGGGGCGTACGCGACCCAGGGCCGCGGTCCGGGCCCGGTCCACGGCGCCGTCGGCACGATGACGGTGCCGGTGACGGCCTCGTCGGCGCCGGTCGCGCTGCGGGAGTGGTGCAGCACCAGGGTCGTACTCCCGGCACCGAGCAGCTGGGCCGTGACCGGCTGGGTGCGCACGAGGTCGCCCGGTGCGCCGGGCGGGAGGGGATTCGGTGCGGCGTGGACGTCGCCGGTCGGGACCGGGTCGGGCGCCGGGGAATCCGACGACGGAGCCCCTGAGGGAGCCCCCGACGACGGGGCGGCGGACGACGACGCCGACGGGTCGCCGGCCCCGTCCGCCCCGCACCCGGCGAGGAACAGCGCGACGGCGGCGAGCGCGGCGACGAGCAGGGCGGGCCTCGGTCGGGACACGTGCCATCCTCTCCCGGGACCGGGTCGCGCCGCTCAGCGGCAGTGCGTCCGGAGGCTCAGCGCCGGTGGCGCCCGGCGGCTCAGCGCCGATGGCGTCCGGCCGCGGCGGACGCGGCCGGCACCGGAAAGGCCACCGTCGCCGCCGTGTGCACCCGGTGACGGGCCGACCCGACGGCGGACGGCGCACCGCCCAACCGCCACGTCGCGACCAGCGCGAGCGCCAGCGCCACCGCGGTGAGCATGAGGGCCCGCGCGACGCCGTGGGCGAGGGCCGGCGCCGCGAAGGTCACCGCGCCCAGGACGGCCACCCCGAACGCCGCCCCCACCTGCTGAGCGGTCGTCATCGCGCCGGACCCGGCCCCGACGTCGTCACCGGCCAGATCCGCGAGCACGATCGACCCGAGCTGCGCCGACGCCAGCCCCAGCCCGAGCCCGTAGAGCACCAGCAGGGCGGCGCCGAGCGCGAACGGCGACGCCCCGGTCGACACCACCCCGGCCAGCCCCGCCGCCGCGGCGCCCTCGCAGGCCAGCCCCGCACGCACCGTCGTCCGCGGGCCCACCCGGCGCACCAGCACCGAGGTGGTCACCCCGCCGGCGAGGGCCGCCCCTGCCGGGAACACCAGTAGCACGGCGGCCTGCGCGGCGCTCCAGCCCAGCACGTCCTGCCACCAGAACGGCAGCACGAACATCAGGCCGAACTCGCCGAAGTGGATCACCGAGGCGGCGGCCGTCCCCGCTCGGAAGGACCGGATCCGCAGCAGCCGCGGGGCGAGCAACGGGACCGCGCCGGCGGCCGCGAGCCGGCGCTGCCGCACGGCGAACGCCGCCACGCAGCCGACGGCCACGACCACCAGGACCGGCACCGGGGACACCGGCCAGCCGGCCGGAGCGGCGACGCCGGGGACCCACCAGCCCCATGCCGGGCCCTGCACCAGCGCGAGCACCCCCGCCCCGACACCCAGCACCGAGAGCAGCGCGCCCACGAGGTCCACCGACCCGGTCGGCTCGCGGCTCTCGGGCAGCGCGAGCCGGGCCGCGACGGCGATCGCCGCGCCGACCGGGACGAAGGCCGCGAACACCGCGCGCCAGCCCAGCGTGGAGGTCAGCCAGCCGCCGAGCAGGGCGCCGATGCCCGCGGTCGCGGCGATCGTGGCGCCCCACAGCGCGAAGGCGGTGCCGCGGATCGGCCCGCGGAACGTCGCGCCGAGCGCGGAGAGTGTGGCGGGGAAGACGAGGGCGGCCCCGGCGCCCTGCAGGGCGCGGGCGACGAGCAGGACCGCGGGCCCGGGCGCGGCGGCGGCCAGGGCACCGGCGCCGGCGAGGAGGATGGCCCCGGCGGCGAGGCAGCGGCGGCGACCGTAACGGTCGCCCAGCCGGCCGGCGGAGAGGAGCAGCGAAGCGAAGACGACGGTGTAGGCCTCGACGACCCACTGCGCGCCCCCGCCGCCGATCCCGAGATCGGCGACGAGGGCGGGTGCCGCGAGGTTGACCACCGTGGCGTCGACGACGACCAGACCCGCACCCGCGCTCGCCGTCGCGATGACGGCGGCGGCGGCCAACCCGGTCGGGTCGTCGTCGCCGGGGTCGTCCGGCCGCAGTGCGGCGAACTGGACGGTCGGCGCCCCGGCGAGCGCCGCGGACGTCGTCAGGCGGGGATCCCCAGCGCGGCCGCGATCGTCGGCCACGCCTTCTTGTACTCCTGGTTCCACAGCGGCCAGTTGTGGACGCCCGTGGGCGGGAAGTCCGCGGTGACCGGAACCCCGGAGGCGCTGGCCTTCTGCGCGAAGAGCACCGACGTGGCGAACGCGGCGGACTCCAGCGAGCTGCCCTGCGCGGCCCCGGACAGCGCCGCGGCCGGGTTCTGCAGGACCTGCGCGACGGCGGGGTCACCGGCGCCGGTCAGCGAGGGAACCCCGCTCGAGGCCGAGATGAACACCGCGGTGCTGCGGAGGTTCTGCACGTTCGTCGCCGGGTCCTGCGCCGCCCAGACCGCGGACTGCGCGTTCGGGTCGCCCCACGGGAGCTCCGGGTTGACGCCCACGTCCGACATGGACTTCTGGTACAGCGCGGAGATGCCGGGCGCCGAGGAGAACGGGATGCCCGAGAACGAGGCGGCGGCCGCCCACTGGCCCGGCTGGTGCTCCGCGTACTTCAGCGCGGCGTGCCCGCCGAGCGAGAGGCCCATGACGGCCTGGCGGGCGCTGCCCTTGAACTGCGAGCGGATGAGGTTCGGCAGCTCGACGGTGTTGAAGGTCTCCCAGCGGGGGCCGCCGGCGAACCAGTCGCTGAACATGCCGCCCTTGGCCGTCGGGGGCAGGACGACCAGCGCGTCGTGGGCCGCGGCGAAGGCGGGAAGGTCCGTCAGCTTCGTCCAGGCCTTGTCGTCGGTCTCGTCCATGCCCGACAGCGCGTAGAGGGTCGGGATGTTCGCGCTGTTCGCGTAGCCGCGCGGCAGGAGCAGCGTCACGGGCAGCGTCGCGTTCATCGACGGCGAGAACACCTGCAGGTCGATCTCCGAGGCGCCTCGGACGACCTCGGAGACGACGCGCGCCCCTCCCGCGGGGGCCGGGGCGGCGGGGGCGGCGGTCGCCGTCCCGGAGAGGCCGCTGACCAGTGCGGCGGTCACCGCGACGGCGAGGGTCGCGGCGCGACCCGAGCCCGCGCGCAGGCCCCTGGGGCGTCGGAACACGTGCGCTCCTGAAGGTTCTCGTGGTGTCCGCCGGATGCCGGACCCGTCTCGTCCGGAACAACGAGAGTCATCGCACAACGTGACGGCTCGGCGACGTTCCGGTCACACCGGTTGGGCCGCTCAGTGCCGGGCGGCGAGCAGGCGATCCCGCACCCGGCCGGGCAGGGTCGCGAGAGCCGCGGCGAGGTGCGCGTCGCGGCCGACGAGGCGACGCGGCCGCGGCCGGGCGGCCTCGATCTCGTGCACGATCACGTCGGCCACCCGCTCCGGCGGCGCGCCGCTCTCGGCGTTGCGCGCCCCCTCGGCGGCGAGGTCGTCCCACAGCGCGCCGTAGTCGCGCGCCACCTCGGGGCCGAGCCGGTCGCGGAGGTCCGCGGTGGCGGCCAGCGCCCGGTGCCAGATCGGGCTCGCGGTCACCCCGGGCTCGACGAGCACCACCGGCACCCCGCGCGGGGCGAGCTCGGCGCGCAGGACCTGGGTGGCCGCGGCGAGCGCCGCCTTCGACGCGGCGTACGCCCCGAGCATCGGCCCCGCGAGCCGGCCGGCGAGCGAGCCCACGACCACCACCCGGCCACCGTCCCGGCGCAGCGCCGGCAGCGCGGCCTGGACGAGCGCGACCTGCCCGACGACGTTGACCTCGAGCACCCGGCGCAGTTCGTCGACCGGCAGGTGGGCCAGCGGCGCGGCGGTCGCGATGCCCGCGTTCGCGACGACGGCGTGCAGCGGACCCGCCGCGGCGACGTCGCCGACCACCTCGGTCATGCCCTCGGTGTCGGTGACGTCGAAGCGCACCACCCGCAGGCGGCCGCCGTCGTGCCGACGCTCCAGCGCGGCGGCGTCCGCGGGATCGCGCACCGAGGCGGTGACCTGGTGGCCGCGCGCCAGCAGGACGTCGACCGTCGCCGCGCCGATGCCGGACGAGGCGCCGACCACGAGCACGTGGGAGCTCATCCGCTGCTCCCGGCCAGCGCCCCCCACCGCGCGGCGAGGTCCCGCGCGATGGCGTGCGCGTGCGGCGGGTCGATGATCCCGAGGTGGTCCGTGTCCATCCCGACGACCTCGAGGTCGGGCACCGCGTCGCCCCACCCGCCGTCGGGACCGAGCCGGTTGTAGCGCGGGTCGAGGACCTCGAAGTCCGGGCACGGGTGCAGCGCGCGGTACTGCACGGCGGGCACCGTGAGCCGCCGCGGCACGTGCGTCTCGGCGTCGCGGGCGTCGAGGATCGAGGTCCGCTGGTGCTCGAGCGCGGCCGGGCCCCACGGCTCGGGGGCCTGGAGCAGGGCGCGGACGAGCCGTTCGAGCTGCGCGTCCTCGTCGAGCTCGGCGAGCCCGTCGAGGTCGATCGCCAGCACGGTGTCGTGGGTCTGCTCGAGGTGGCGGACCAGCCGGGAGAGCCGCCCGGCGGTGAAGGCCCGCGGGTCGGCCGGGAGCTCCTGGCCCGGTGCGGCGGCCGGCCGCAGCGCGTCGACCAGGGCGACGATCTCGACGTCGTGCCCCTCGGCGGTGAGCGCGACGGCGGCCTCCTGCGCCAGCACGCCGCCGAACGACCAGCCCAGCAGGCGGTACGGGCCCACCGGCTGCAGGCCCCGAACCTCGGCGAGGTGATCGCGCACCCGCTCGGTGACCGGCCCGGGCGACGGGGCGCGCTCGTGGCCGTAGCAGGCGACGTTGCGCGGCAGGCCGGCGACGAGCGGGCCGTAGACCGCGGTCGGGGTGCCCGCGGGGTGGAACAGGTGCAGCGGGGTCACCCCGGGCTCGCCCTCGCGCAGCACCGTGACCGCGGGCAGGTCCGTGATGATCACCGCCGGGGCGGCCGTCGCGGGCCCGGCGCCCGTCGTGGGGTCGGGCTCCTGCGCGAGCTGGCGGACCGTCGCGTGCGCCAGCAGCTCGGGCACGGTGACGACGACGCCGAGCTGGGACTCCAGCAGGCGGCGCAGCCGCACCGCGCCGAGCGAGTCCAGCCCGATCGCGCCGAGGTCGGCGTCGACGTCGAGACGGCGCTCGTCGAGGCCCAGGATGTCGGCGGTGACGCGCCGGACGCGGTCGAGGTGGGAGTCGGCGCCCACGACCGGTGCGTCGTCCGGGCCCTGGGCCCGGATGCGCGCGGTGACGACCGGCACCCACTCGCCGTCGGGGGTGCGCAGGTGCACCTCGACGGTGCCGTCGCGGCGGGCGAGGGTGCTGAGCGCGGCGCCCCGGCCGACCGGGCCGCGTCCGGGGTCCGCGAGCTGGTGCCACTCGTCGACGCCCGCGCCGCCCGGACCGTGGCGGTGCTCGGCGGCGGCGAGCACGCGCTCGCGCAGGCGCGCCGGGGTCAGGTCGTCCCGGTCCGCGGGGGCCTGCCACACGTCCGCCGAGCCGCCGGGCAGCTCCTGGTGGGCGCCGAGCAGGGGGTGGCCGGTCGGGCGGGCGACGGCACCAGGCAGGGTCGGCCCGGCCGGCTCCGCCCAGAACGTCTCGTGGCGCCACACCGGTCCGGGCAGGTCGACGACCCGCCCGCCCGGGAGGACCGCGGCCCAGTCGATCGCGATGCCGGACACGTGCAGCTGGGCCTGCGCCCCGCGCAGGGCGCGCACCTCGTCGTCGCCGCGGCGGACCGAGGACACCAGCACCGGCTCGGTCGGGCGCGCGGCGAGCGTGCGGGCCGTGGCGCCGAGGACCACCGGGTGCGGCGAGAGCTCCAGGAACCGGGTGTGCCCGTCGGTCCCGGCGGCGGTGACGGCGTCGGCCCAGCGCACCGGGTTGCGGGCGGCGTCGGCCCAGTGGGCGGCGTCGCCGATCGGGGTCAGGCGCGGGTCGTCCCCGGTCGTGTCGTACCAGGGGACCGTCGCGGGCCGGATCTCCAGGTCGGTGAGCTCGCGCCGCAGCGCGACCCGCACCGGTTCGACGGCGGCGGTGTGGCAGGCCACGGCCAACGGCAGGACCCGCGCGGTGCGGCCCCACTCGCGCGCGGCACCGACCACCCGGTGCACGGCGGCGGCGGGCCCGGACACGGTGAGCTGGTCGGGCGCGGCGTGCACCGCGATCTCCACCTCGTGGCCGACCATAGACGCCAGCTCGTCGGGGGTGAGCTCCACCGACGCCATGGCGCCGTCCCCGGCGGCGTCGAGCTCGGCGAGCAGCCGGGCGCGGACCGCCATGACCCGGACCCCGGAGTCCTCGGTGAGCACGCCCGCCGTCACGGCGGCGGCCACCTCGCCCATGGAGTGCCCGACGACGGCCGCGGGCCGGACCCCGGCGGCCCGCCAGGTCGCCGCGAGCGCCAGCTGGACGCCGCACACCGCGAGCTGGGTGCGGGCGAGGTCGGACTCCGGCGGGGGATCGGTGAGCAGCGCGGTCAGGCTCCGCCCGGCGTAGCGGGTGAACGACGGGTCGAGGCGGGCGACCGCCTCGGCGAAGGCGGGCTCGCCGTCGAGCAGGCCGCGGCCGGTGCCGGGCCACCACGAGCCGTGGCCGCCGAAGAGCCAGACCACGCCCGGCCCGGCGGTCGGGTCCGGCTCGGCGGTCGAGGAGGAGCGGTCGGAGCCGGCCAGCCGCGCCGCGAGCTCCTCGGCGTCCGAGGCGACCACCGCGAGTCGGCGGCGCCGGCCGGCGCGCCCCGAGGTCGCGTCGCGCCGCGCGAGGGTGTGCGCGACGTCGGCCGGGCTCGGGCGGTCCTCGACGGGCCGATCGGTCAGCCACCGGCCGAGCGTGCGGGCCGCCTCGTGCAGGCGGTCGTCGTCGGGGGCGGACAGGACGGCGACGACGGGTCCCTCGCCCGGCTCGGGGGTCGACGGTGCCGCGGGAGCCTCGGTGAGCACCGCGTGCGCGTTGGTGCCGCTGAACCCGAACGCCGACACCCCGGCCACGGCCCGCCCGCCGTGGCGCGGCCAGGCGGTGGGGTGCCCGACGACGCGCAGCCCGGCGGCCGCGAGGTCGAGGTGCGGGCTGGGCTCGTCCTGGTGCAGCGTGGCCGGGATCCGGTCGTGGCCCAGGGCGAGCACGACCTTGATCAGCCCGACGATGCCCGCCGCGGCCTCGGTGTGCCCCACGTTCGACTTCACCGAGCCGATCAGCAGCGCGTCCTCGCCCGACCGGCCCGCGCCGAGCGCCGCGCCGAGGGCACCGGCCTCGATCGGGTCGCCGAGCGCGGTCCCGGTGCCGTGGGCCTCGACGTAGTCGACACTCGCCGGGTCGAGGCCCGCCGTGCGGTACGCGGCGGTCAGCAGGTCGCGCTGCGCACCGGGGTGCGGCGCGGTGAGGCCCTGCGAGTGCCCGTCGGCGTTCACCGCGGTCGCGGCGAGCAGGGCGAGCACCCGGTCGCCGTCGTGCGCCGCGTCGGCGAGGCGCTTGAGGACGACGACGCCCACGCCCTCGCCGCGGGCGATGCCGTCGGCGGCGGCGTCGAACGGGGCGCACCGGCCCCGCGGCGACAGCGCCCCGAGGGCCTCCATCGACGCCTGGGCCTGCGCGGTCGCGAGCACGTTGGTGCCGCCCACGATCGCCAGGTCGATCTCCCCGGCGCGCAGGGCGTGGGCGGCCTGGTGCAGCGCGACCAGCGACGACGAGCACGCGGTGTCGACGGTGAGCGCGGGTCCCCGCAGGTCGAGCACGTAGCCCAGGCGCCCGGCGACGACGGCGGCCGAGGTGCCGGTGGCGTGCCACGGCTCGCCCGGGCTGCCGGGGTAGTCGGTGGAGGACACCCCCACGTAGACGCCGGTGGCGCTGCCGCGCAGCGCGGCGGGGTCGATCGCGGCGTGGGCGAGGGCCTCGTGCGCGACCTCGAGCAGCAGCCGCTGCTGCGGGTCCGCCGCGGCGGCCTCGCGCGGCGAGATGCCGAAGAAGCCGGCGTCGAAGCCCGCGACGTCGTCGAGGAAGCCGCCGCGGTCGCAGACGTCCGGCCGGTGGGCCCAGCGCCCGGACGGGACCGGCCCGACGGCGTCGCCGCCGCGCTCGAGCAGCTCCCAGAACGCCTCTGGCGAGTCCACGCCGCCGGGCAGCCGACAGCCGAGGCCGACGAGGGCGAGCGGCTCGTCGGCGGCCGGGCGGCCGTCGGCGGACGGACCGCTCGCGGGGGCCGCCTCGGGGCTCGCGGGCTCGAGCGCGCCGACGAGCGTGGAGATCGTCGGCGACTCCCACAGCACCGTCGTCGGCAGGTCGACGCCGAGCTCGTCGCCGATCTCGCCGGAGAGCGCGACGATGTCCCGGGACGACAGCCCGAGGTCCTCGAGCGGGGTGTCGGCGTCGAGCTCGGCGGGGTCGAGGTCGCACCAGGACGCGACCAGCTCGACGAGCCGGCTCCGCAGGTCCTGCTCCGCGGTCGTCACCGTGCCCCCACGGGCTCGTCGGCCAGGTAGGCCTGGCGGCTGGCGGCGCGGGCGATCTTGCCGCTGCTGGTGCGCGGGAGCTCGTTCGGCGGGACGAACCGGACCTCGCGGACCGGCACGCCGTGCTGGGCGGAGACCGCGCGGCGGACCGCCTTGGCCGCGCTGCCGTCGTCGTCGCGGTGCCGGCGCACGGCGAGGACCACCACCTGCTCGCCGTCGCCGCCGTCCACCCCGAACGCGGCGACCAGCCCCTGCCGGACCTCCGGGTCGGCCGACTCGGCGGTCGCCTCCAGGTCCTGCGGGTAGTGGTTGCGCCCGTCGACGATGATCATGTCCTTGAGGCGCCCGGTGATGAACAGGGAGCCGTCGTGGACGACGGCGAGGTCCCCGGTGCGCATCCACGGGCCGGCCGGGTGCTCGCCGCGGGTGTCCTCGGCGAGGGTGGCCCCGAAGGTCTCCCGGGAGCGTTCGCCGCCCCCGTGGTAGCCCTGCCCCACGTTCGGGCCCCGGCACCACAGCTCGCCGACGGCGCCGTCGGGCTGCGGCCGCCGCGCCGCCGGATCCACGACGACGGCCGACTGGCCCACGGCCGTCCCGCAGGTCACGAGCGTGCTCGCCGTGTCGTGGTCGGGGGCCGGGACGGCCTCGCCGGTCCGCAGCCGCTCGGCGTCGAGGGTGACCGCGTGCGGCTCCGTGCCCGCCCGGCCGGTGGCGACGAAGACTGTCGCCTCGGCCAGCCCGTACGAGGGACGGTGCGCGTCGCGGCGGAACCCGACCGGGCCGAAGCGCTCCGCGAACCGCTCGATCGTGGCGAGGCGGACCGGCTCGCTGCCGTTGACCAGCGCGGCGACCCCGCTCAGGTCGAGGCGTTCGAGGTCGGCGTCGCGCACCCGGCGCACGCAGTGGTCGAACGCGAAGTTCGGGGCGGCGGCGAAGGTGCCCCGCCCGCCGGCGAGCAGGTCGAGCCAGCGCGCCGGGCGCTGCACGAACGCGGCCGGGTCCATGAGGTCCGACGCCAGCCCGGTGCACACCGGCAGCAGCACCCCGGTGACCAGGCCCATGTCGTGGAAGAGCGGCAGCCAGGTCACGCAGCGGTTGGTGTCGCGGTGCAGGTCGTACGCGGCGACGAGCTGGGCGCAGTTCGCGGCGACGTTCGCGTGGGTCACCACGACGCCGGCCGGGGACCGGGTCGAGCCCGAGGTGTACTGCAGGTAGGCGATGTCGTCGGGAGCGGGGACCGGCAGGTCCGCCCGGCTCGGGGCGGGGAGCGCGTCGGTCGTGCCGTCGAGGGCGAGCACGCGGCCGGCGGCGCCGGTGGCCTCGACGACCTCGACGCTGCCCGGGGTGACGAGGGCGAGCGCGGGGGTGCAGTCGTCGAGCACCGCGCGGACGCGCTCGGCGTGGCCGCGGTGGTCCGGACCGAACAGCGGCACCGCGACGAGGCCGGCCCGGACCGCGGCGAGCATGCCGACGACGAACTCCAGCCCGGTGGGCAGCATGATCGCGCAGCGCTCGCCGGGCTCGGCGACCGCGAGCAGCCGGCGGGCGAGGTCGTCGGTGTCGCGCTCCAGCTCGGCCCAGGTCAGCGAGGACCGGTACGACGGTGACGCCGCGTGGTCGGTGAAGGTGTACGCGGTGGACGTGCCGCGCTCGGCGGCCCACGTCGCCGGGCCGGTCACCATCGGGACCGGACCCGCCGGGCAGGAGTCGGCCACCGGATGGTTCAGGACCGTCGTCACAGAGCGCCCCCGGATCTTCGTCGTGCGTCGTCGAGGACGGCCCGCGGGGCCGTCACCGGTGCAACGAGCGACCCGCGGACCGCGATGCGGCTGACTGTGACGTCACAGTCACCGACAGTGTTCAGCGAGTGGTCATTCCGGGTTCAATGACCGGGGTCAGTGGCCGAAGGGGTCCGGGTCGACGCCCGGCATCCACGAGAGGCCGGGCACGCCCCAGCCGTGGGCGCGCACCGCGCGCTTGGCCGCCCGCTTGTTCCGGCCGATCAGCCGATCGGTGTAGACGAGGCCGTCGAGGTGGTCGGTCTCGTGCTGCAGGCACCGGGCGAAGAAGCCGCGGCCCTCGACCTTCACCGGCTCGCCCTCGACGTCGTACCCGGTCACGGCCGCCCAGTCCGCGCGCCCGGTCGGGAAGGACTCGCCGGGCACCGACAGGCAGCCCTCGGAGTCGTCGTCCTCGTCGGGCATGGTCTCGGGGACCGGGTCGGTCTCCAGGGTCGGGTTGACGACGACGCCGCGGCGCCGTTCCCCCTCGAGCTCCGGGTCGGGGCAGTCGAAGACGAACACCCGCCGGCCCACGCCGATCTGGTTCGCCGCGAGGCCGACCCCGTGGGCCGCGTCCATCGTCTCGAAGAGGTCGTCGACGAGGGTCCGCAGCTCGTCGGAGGCGAACTCGTCGTCGTCGAACGGCCGCGTCGGGGCGTGCAGGACGGGGTCGCCGGTGATGACGATCGGGCGGACGGTCACGGCGAGGCAGCGTAGTGACCTGGCTGGCGGGGCCGGGTGGCGGTGGTGACGCCGTGCGTTGCCAGGGAGTTGTCGGAGGGCCGTGGTTGAATGGAGGACGCCGGAATGACACCCGTGTCATTCGGGTACGGATTCGCGGCGCCGACACCGCAGGCCCCGTCGGGAGCCCGGAGGAACGAGCCTCTCCGAGGAGAGTGATGGACGCTCCAGCAGCTTCGACCGACCCGACGCTGCCCACCGGCTCGCCCGGGCGGCACGCCTCGGCCCCGGACGACGGTCTGACCCGCCGGGATCGCGAGATCCTCGCCTTCGAGCGCCAGTGGTGGAAGTACGCCGGCGCCAAGGAACAGGCGATCCGCGAGCTGTTCGACATGTCGGCCACCCGCTATTACCAGGTGCTCAACGCCCTCGTGGACCGTCCGGAGGCCCTCGCGGCCGACCCGATGCTCGTGAAGCGACTGCGCCGGCTGCGTCAGACACGGCAACGCGCCCGTGCGGCGCGTCGCCTCGGTGTGGAGCCGACCTAGTGATTCCCTGATCCCCGACGAGGTCGCCGCCCGAGCGAGTGCGGGCAGCGCGACCGGCATCGGAAGGGGAGCAAGGTCATGACGGGTCCCGGGGCGTCCGGCGCCTCCCGCTTGCGCATCGCGGGCGTCGCGCTGCTCGGCGTGGCAGCCATCGCCGCCGTCGTGGGACTGATCAGTCTCGGCGGACAGGGCACCTCGAGCGCGCCGGCCGCGTCGCCGTCCTCGGTGTCGCCCGCGCCCGGCGTCGGGCCGAACGGGGCTCCGCCCGCGGGCGGCCCCGCCCCCGCACCACCCGCCGGTACGGGCGCCGGCGGGACGGGTGCCGAGGCCGGCGCACCGACCGCGGGCGCCGCCCCGCCGGTCACCGGCGCGCTGCCGCCCGTGGCCGCGGCGCCGCCGATCGTGCCCGGCGGCGGGTCGGGCGGTTCCGGTGGTTCGGGGGCCTCCGGGGGCGGCGGCTCCGGAGGCGGTGGCGGCACGTCCGCGTTCGCCGGCGTGCCGGTCCGCGTCTACAACAACTCGATGATCGTCGGGCTTGCCGAGAAGGCGGGCGACCAGATGAAGGCGCGCGGCATCGACGTCGTCGAGACCGGCAACTACGCGCAGGGCGTCATCCCGGTCAGCACCGCCTACTACCGGCCCGGGACCAACGAGGAGGGCGCCGCGAACGCCGTCGCCGCGATGTTCGGGCTGCAGACCCAGCCCCGCTTCCCGGGGATCGCGAACGCCTCGCCCGGCGTCATCGTCATCGCGACCAACAACTGGGGCCAGAACGCCCAGAAGGGCTCCTAGCCCCGGTTCGCGTACGCCTCCAGGTCGGCGAGCTGGCGCGGGTCCAGCGACGGCCGCACGACGGTCCGCGCGGTGGCGAACTGCGCGGCCGTGACCTCGGTCGAGTCCAGCGAGGCCCGCATCGCGGTGAGCGCCGCCTCCCGGACCAGCGCCGAGCAGTCGGCCGCGGAGTAGCCCTCGAGGTCGCGCGCGAGGGCCTCCAGATCCACGTCGGCGGCCAGCGGCGTCGCCTTCGACGCGGCGCGCAGGATCTCCGTGCGGGCCTCGGCGTCGGGCGGTGGCACGTAGATCTGGCGCTCCAGCCGGCCGGGCCGCAGCAGCGCGGGGTCGATGAGCTCCGGCCGGTTGGTCGCGCCGAGCACCACGACGTCGCGCAGCGGCTGCGCCCCGTCCAGCTCGGTGAGCAGCGCCGCGACCACGCGGTCGGCCACCCCGGCGTCGGTCGACCCGCCCCGCCGCGGCGCCAGCGCGTCCACCTCGTCGAGGAACACCAGGGCGGGCGCGGCGTCGGCGGCGCGGCGGAACAGCTCGCGGACCGCCCGCTCGGACTCGCCGACGTACTTGTCGAGCAGCTCCGCGCCCTTGACGACGAACACGTTGAGCCGGCCGGTCCCGGCCAGCGCCCGCATGAGGAAGGTCTTCCCGCCGCCGGGGGGCCCGTAGAGCAGGACCCCGCGCGGCGGTTCCACCCCGAGCCGGGCGAACGAGTCCGGGTAGGTCAGCGGCCAGAGGACGGTCTCGGTGAGCGCCTGCTTCGTCTCGACCATGTCGCCGACGTCGTCGAGGGTCAGCCCGCCGGAGTGCAGCGTCTGCGAGCCCGACGCCGACAGCGCGACCGGGCGCACCGAGGCGACCGCGCCGAGCAGGTCGTCCTGGCACAGCCGGAGCTCGTCGTCGGCGTCCCGGCCCCGCAGCGCCGCCTGGACGGCCGCCTCGCGGCGCAGCGCGACGAGGTCGGCGGCGACGAAGCCCGGGGTGCGGGTCCCGACGACGCCGAGGTCGACGTCGCCCGCGAGCGGCACCTCCCGCAGCAGCACGCGCAGCAGCTCGGCGCGGTCCCGGTCGTCGGGAGCGGCCAGGCCGAGCTCGCGGTCGACGAGATCGGGGGCACGCAGCCGCGGGTCGACCGACTCGGGCCCCTGCGCGGTGGCCACCAGCGCGACCCGCCCGGTGGCCACGACCGCGCGCAGCTCGTCGAGCACGACGGTCGCCAGCGGCGGCGGGGTCGACGCGGGCAGCAGGCTCTCGACGTCGGGTACCAGCAGCACCGCGCGGTGGTCACCGGTCGCGGCCTCCCGGGCCCGCCGGATCGCCGTCCGCACGCGCTCCGCGGCGGCGCCCGCCTCGAGCGCGGCGGCCGCGGGGGCGTCGAGCGTGACCAGGCGCGCCTCCGCCTCGGCCGCGACCGCGCGCACCAGCGTCGTGCGCCCGACCCCCTCGGGCCCGACGACGAGCACCCCAAGCCGCGGGGCGGCGCCGAGCCGGGTCAGCAGTTCGGGGCGGTGGAAGACCAGGTCGAACCACTCGCGCAGGCGGCGCGCCGCGTCCTGGTGGCCGACGAGGTCGGTCACCGCGGGCGGGGCAGGCTCCGGAGCCGCGGCGGGCACCACCTCGGCGACCGGGGCCGCCGCGACGGGCGCGGCCGCCGGGGCTCCCGCGAAGAACCCCGCCGGCGTCGACCACCCGACGTCGTTGCCGCTCTCGGCCGCCGCGCCGGTCCGCGGACCGCCCTGCCAGGCCACCACCGTGCTGGGGCCCACGGCGTAGGCGCTGCCCTGCTCGGGCTCCGCGGTGACGACGGTGACCAGCTCGGTCGTCCACGTGCCGCCCAGCTCGGCGGAGAGCCGGGTCCGGGTGCCGACGGCGTCCGCCCCGGGAACGGGGGCGAGGTCCTGGGGGAGCAGCGAGACGGTGTCGCCGGGCGCGAGGACCTTGCCGGTCAGGGCCAGGCGCACGGTCTCCGGGGCCACGGCGGTGGACGCGAGCCGGGAGCCCGCCACGGTGATGGTGCGCGCCGCCGTCACCGTCACCGGCTCGACGGCCACGGCGGTGCCGGCGACGATCCCGGCGTTGACCATCGCGGTCTCGTCCAGGGTGGCCGTGCCCGGCGAGACGGGGACGGTGGCCGGCGCGGCGAGGGCGACGGTCGCGCGGGTGCCGACGACCCGGACCGCGTCCCACGCGGCCAGGCCGAGCGCCGCGAGCACCTCGCCGTGCAGCCGGACCACGCCGCGGCGGGCGTCGGCGGCCGAGGTCGAGAGCTGGGCGGTCAGCGTGACCTGCGGGACCGCCTCGGTCACGGCCGGTCCTGGTTCGGGCGCTCCGGGTTCGGGCGGTCCTGGCCACGGCGGTTCGGGCCCCGCCGGCCGGAGCCCCGCATCCCGAGCCGTCGCGAGCCGGGGTTCCCGACGCGGTCCCGGTTCATCGTCCGACGACCGGCCCGGGCGGCCGCACCGGCGACCCGGCGCGGCAGCGGACGGCGCGGCGGCAGGAGCCCGAGACGACGGTGGGCCCGGCGGACCGCGCGGCGCTGGCGCGGCGGCACGTGCCAGACCTCCGGGTGCCGTTCCAGCCAGCGGTAGCGGTAGACGGCGTAGGGGATGTGCGCCAGGTAGAGCAGGATCGCGACCGGGTAGAGCGCGAACGGCACCACGACGACGGCCGCCGCGACCAGCGCGACCAGCACCAGCGCCGGCGCCACGGCTGACGGCGGCACCCGGACGCTCTTCAGCGACGACGTCGGGATCCGGGAGATCATCAGCCCGGCCGAGAACACCGTCCAGATCGCCACGGTCACCGGGGCCGACCACCAGCCGGGGCCGAGCAGCAGCTCCGTCGCCAGCGGGGTCAGCGCGACCAGCGCCCCCGCGGGCGACGGCACGCCGACGAAGAACTCCCCGGCGAACGGTGGCGCCTCGGCGTCGTCGGAGAGCGTGTTGAAGCGCGCGAGCCGCAGCGCCGTCGACACGACGAGGACGAGCGCCACCACCCAGCCGACCCGCAGGTCGTGCAGCGACCACAGGAAGAGGATCAGCGCGGGCGAGACGCCGAACGAGATGCAGTCCGACAGCGAGTCGAGCTCGGCGCCGATGCGGCTGGTGGCGTCGAGGAGCCGGGCCAGGCGGCCGTCGAGGGCGTCGAACACCCCGGCCAGCGCGATGGCGGCGACCGCGGCCACGAAGTTGCCGCCCAGCATGAACTGCACGCCCGACAGCCCCGAGCACATGGCCAGGACGGTGACGGCGTTGGGCAGCAGCCGGACGCCGGGCGCGGTGGTCGCGGGCACGGCGTCAGCCTCCGTCACGGGGCGCCGTCGGCGGGAGGGTCGCGAGCACGGTCTCCGCGCCCACGGTGCGCTGCCCGGGCTCGACGCCGATCTCGGCGCCGGGCGGCAGCAGCAGGTCGACACGGGAACCGAAACGGATCAGCCCGTAGGTCTCGCCGGCCGCGACCTCGTCGCCGGGAGCGGCGTCGCACACGATCCGGCGGGCCACCAGACCGGCGATCTGCACGACGGCGAGGTCGCGCCCCGCGGTGTCGCGCAGCCACAGCGAGGTACGGGAGTTGGCCTCGCTGGCCTCGGGCAGGTCCGCCGAGACGAACGTGCCGGGCCGGTGCTCGACGGCGAGGACCTGGCCGTCGGTGGGCACGCGCTGGACGTGCACGTCGTAGACGGACAGGAAGGTGCTCACGCGGGGCCGCGGCCCGGCCGGGAAGCCCTTCGCGACGAGCTCGGGCGGCGCCTCGGCGTCCCCGACGACGTTCACGGTGCCGTCGGCGGGGGCGACCGCGATGTCGGCGCGGCGCGGCGTCGCCCGGTGCGGGGCCCGGAAGAACGCGGCGACGGCGGCCGTCGTCAGGACGGCGCCGAACGTGCCGCGGCCACGCACGGCGCGGACGGCGAGAGCGCCCGCGGCGACGGCGCCGATGACGGGCCGCCCGCCCGGGTGCAGCGGCGGGAGCGTCTCGCGCACCAGGTCGGCGGCGTGGAGGACGGGATGGCGTCGGGGCGCGGGCAGGTGGTCCCGGGCAGTGGCGCCGGGATCACCGGGCGCGGGTGCGGGGGAGCGGTCGGACGCGACCATCGGTATGGGGATCCCTGGCGTCGAGGTGCGGACAGGGCGAACCTATCGGGCGGCGCGGAGGAACGGCGCAGCGGAACGCGGGTACGACGTCCGCGTCGGTGATGACGACCGGGTTTCTGACGAGGAGGTGCCGGGGCCGCCATCCCCCGAGACGGCGACCCCGGCGTGAACCGCTCGTCCGCTCCCCAGCGACAAGCGGTTGGTCCTGGGCGATCGTCACTCGATCGCTGCTCGGACTACCCCGGTCGAACTCGTCGGCGTCCCCGCCATGAGAGTTCTCACACATGGTGCCCGATCTTCATCGGGACTCCAAGGGCGATTCCCTCGGACAGCCCATCAGGAGCACTCGTCCGGCGGCTCGACGGCGGGCTCGTGTGCAGGCCGCAGCCGCAGGAACGGTTCAGTCGGCAGGTATCGGTCACCGCACCGGATCGAGGAGCCAGACGTCCACCTCGGTGCCCGCGGCGACCTCGGTGACGTCCTCGCCGACCACGAACAGGCAGTCGGCGTGCGCGAGGGCGGCCAGCAGGTGCGACCCGGCCGCCCCGACCGGGCTCACCGTGCCGGTGACCGCGTCGAGGCGGCCCCGGCGGAGCTGGCGCCGCCCGGCCGGGGAGCGCAGCGACTCCGAGACCCGCGCCCGCACCCGGGGACGGTCCGGGTGCGGGTGGCCCCCGGCCGCGCGCAGCACCGGGCGGACGAACACCTCGAACGAGACCAGGGAGCTCACCGGGTTGCCGGGGAGGGTGACGACGGGGACGGAGTGCCCCGCGTGCTCGTAGCATCCGGCGCCCTGCGGCATGCCCGGCTGCATCGCCACCTTGACGAAGGCGACGCCCCGCGGGGCGAAGGCGTCCTTGACGACCTCGTACGCCCCGGCGCTCACCCCGCCGGAGGTGAGGACGAGGTCGGTGGGTTGCTCGAGTGCCGCGTCGAGGGTGGACAGGAACTCGGCGACGTCGTCCGGGACGAAGCGGAGCAGGCGCGCCTCGCCGCCCGCGTCGTCGACGGCCGCCGCGAGCATCGGGCCGTTCGACTCGTGGATCTGGCCGTGGCGCAGCGGCTCGCCGGGCGCGACGAGCTCGGAGCCGGTGGAGAGCACGAGCACCCGCGGGCGCCGGTGCACGACCAGCTCGGCCGCCCCGACCGCGGCGGCCAGCCCGATCTGGGCCGGGCCGAGCACGGTGCCGGCCGGGAGCACGAGCTCCCCGGCGGTGACGTCCTCGCCCGCCCCGCGCACGTTCTGCCCGGCGTCCACCGCCTTCTCGACGGTGACCGTCGCGCCCGGCAGCCCGCCGTCGGTCCACTCCACCTGGACGACGGCGTCGGCGCCCTCGGGCAGCGGCGCCCCGGTCATGATCCGGTGCGCGGTGCCCGGGGCGAGCGGCGGACCGTCGACGCGGCCCGCGGGGACGTCCTCCGGCACCGGCAGCGTGACCGGGAACCCGTGCAGGTCCGCGGCCCGCACCGCGTAGCCGTCCATCGCCGAGTTCGCGAACGGCGGGAGGGCCAGGGGGGAGGAGAGGTCCGCGGCGAGGATCCGGTCGCGGGCGTCGGCGAGCCGGACGGTCTCGCTGCCGGTGGCCGCGACCAGGCCCGCGACGGTCGCCGCGTGCTCCTCGACCGGGCGCATCGCGGCGGGGTCGCCGTGGTCGTGCCCGTGCCCCGTCGCCCGTCCGTCGTCGCCCACGGGGCCATCGTGCCCGGCCGGACACGGCGGGCCCGAGCGGACCCGTTCGCCGAGGTCCGACGACTACCCTCGGTGCCGTGTCGGTCCCCCCGTCTGACGGAGTGACACCGGCCGGAACCCGGTCGGTCGCCCCGGCGCGCCCGGAGGACCTCGGCGGGAGCTCGCTGGGCCGCTTCCGGGTGGAGTCGGTGATCGGCCGCGGTGGGATGAGCACCGTCTACCGGGCGACCGACACCCGCCTCGACCGCCGTGTGGCGCTCAAGGTGATCGACCCCGCGCTGGCGCTCGACGAGGAGTTCCGCGCCCGCTTCCTCGAGGAGGCCCGCAACACCTCGGCCGTCGACCACCCCCACGTCGTGCCGCTCTACGACGTCGACCGCGCGCCCGGTCCCGGCGGCGAGGAACGGCTCTACATCGCGATGCGGTTCGTCGACGGCCGCGACCTCGCGTCGCTGATCGGCGGGCGGCCGCTCGCCCCGGAACGCGCGCTGCGGTTGCTCGACCAGGTGGCCGACGCGCTCGACGCCGTCCACGCCCACGGCCTGGTCCACCTCGACGTCAAGCCGGCGAACGTGCTGGTCGAGAGCCGGGGCGGGGCGGAGCACGCCTACCTCGCGGACTTCGGGCTCACCCACCGCGGCGCGACCGGCCACCGCACGCACGCCGGCGACTTCCTCGGCTCGCCCACCTACGCCGCGCCCGAGCACCTGCGCGGCGAGCCGGTCGACGCCCGTACCGACCTCTACTCGCTGGGCTGTGTGCTGTTCACCTGCCTGGCGGGCCGGGCGCCCTACCGGGGCACGGTCACCGAGGTGATCGACGCGCACCTGGCCGGGGAGGTGCCGGTGCTGCGGGGTCCTCCGACGCCGGGTGCGGCGCCGCTCGGGCGCGAGGTGGACGACCTCATGCGCCGGGCCCTGGCCACCGACCCGGCCCGGCGGCCCGGCACCGCGCGGGAGCTGGTGGCCGGCGCCCGGACGGCCCTCGCGCGCCGGCCCCCGTCGCGGCCCGCCCCGCCGTCCCGCCCGGCGACCGGGCCCCCGCCGCCGCCGCCGTCGTCGCGTGAGGGGAGCCCGCCGCCGCCGCGCGAGGGGAACCCTCGCGCCGATGGAGCGACCGAATCCTCCCCTCGCGGTGCGGCCGGGGCGCGTCCGCCGACGGGCCCGATCACCCGCCCGGCGACCGGGCCCGTGCCACGAACCCCGGCCGCTGCTCCCGCGGCGCCCGGCGCGCCGCCCCGCCGCGTTCAGGCGCCGGCGGCGCCGGCCGATCTCGGGGCGTTCGGTCCCGGCGGCGGCCCGCGGCGCCCCGTCGTCGCGCTCGTGGTGGCGGGCGCGGTCGTCGTCGTGCTCGTCGTCGTGCTGGTCCTGGCGCTGACCTGACCTCGCCGACACCCCGCCCGCCCTGAGTCGCTTGCACTCACCCCACCCGAGTGCCAGACTCGCGATTGGCACTCTCTAGGTTCGAGTGCCAGGTCGGGACGGTGAGGCCGGCGGAACGGAGCCGGTCGTCCGTCGCGGGCACCGCGCCTGGCCGAGTTACGTGTCTCTCATCGGAGGACCACCAAGCATGGCCAAGATGATCGCGTTCGACGAGGAGGCCCGTCGCGGCCTCGAGCGGGGCATGAACAGCCTCGCGGACGCCGTCAAGGTGACCCTCGGCCCGCGCGGCCGCAACGTCGTCCTGGAGAAGAAGTGGGGCGCCCCCACGATCACCAACGACGGCGTATCGATCGCGAAGGAGATCGAGCTCGAGGACGCCTGGGAGAAGATCGGCGCCGAGCTCGTCAAGGAGGTCGCGAAGAAGACCGACGACGTCGCCGGTGACGGCACGACGACGGCGACCGTGCTGGCCCAGGCGCTCGTGCGCGAGGGTCTGCGCAACGTCGCCGCCGGCGCCAACCCGATGGCCCTGAAGAAGGGCATCGAGAAGGCCACGGAGTCCGTCTCGCAGGCGCTCCTGAAGTCCGCCAAGGAGGTCGAGACCAAGGAGCAGATCGCTGCCACGGCCTCGATCTCCGCCGCCGATCCGCAGATCGGCGAGCTCATCGCCGAGGCGATGGACAAGGTCGGCAAGGAAGGCGTCATCACCGTCGAGGAGTCGCAGACCTTCGGGCTCGAGCTCGAGCTCACGGAGGGCATGCGCTTCGACAAGGGCTACATCTCGCCCTACTTCGTCACCGACCAGGACCGGATGGAGGCGGAGCTGGACGACCCCTACGTCCTGCTCATGTCCTCGAAGATCTCGTCGGTGAAGGACCTCCTCCCGCTGCTGGAGAAGGTCATGCAGTCCGGCAAGCCGCTGGCGATCATCTGTGAGGACGTCGAGGGCGAGGCCCTGGCCACCCTGGTCGTCAACAAGATCCGCGGCACCTTCAAGTCGGTCGCCGTCAAGGCGCCCGGCTTCGGTGACCGCCGCAAGGCGATGCTCGCCGACATGGCGATCCTGACGGGTGGTGAGGTCATCTCCGAGGAGGTCGGCCTCAAGCTCGAGTCGGCGGACCTCTCGCTGCTCGGCCGCGCCCGCAAGGTCACCGTCTCCAAGGACGAGACCACCATCGTCGACGGTGCCGGTGACGCCGAGCAGATCGCGGGTCGCGTGACCCAGATCCGCTCGGAGATCGAGCGCTCCGACTCCGACTACGACCGCGAGAAGCTCCAGGAGCGCCTCGCGAAGCTGGCCGGCGGCGTCGCGGTGATCCGCGCCGGTGCCGCCACCGAGGTCGAGCTCAAGGAGCGCAAGCACCGCATCGAGGACGCGGTCCGCAACGCCAAGGCCGCGGTCGAGGAGGGCATCGTCGCCGGCGGCGGCGTCGCCCTGCTGCAGGCCGCGACCGGCGACGTCTTCACGGGCCTCGGGCTCGACGGGGACGAGGCCACCGGCGCCAACATCGTGCGTACCGCGCTCGAGGCGCCGCTGAAGCAGATCGCGCACAACGCCGGCCTCGAGCCCGGCGTCGTGGCCGAGAAGGTCCGCGGTCTCCCGCTCGGTGAGGGCCTCGACGCCGCCACCGGCGAGTACAAGGACCTGGTCAAGGCCGGCATCATCGACCCGGCCAAGGTCACCCGCTCGGCGCTGCAGAACGCCGCGTCGATCGCCGCGCTGTTCCTCACCACCGAGGCCGTGGTGGCCGACAAGCCCGAGAAGGCGGGCGCCGGGGCCGGCGCCGACCCGACGGGCGGCATGGGCGGCATGGACTTCTGAGTCCCGCTTCCTGAACGTCGGAGGGCCGCATCCCCGCGCGGGGGTGCGGCCCTTCGTCGTGTTCGTTCCCTTTCGGCCGCCGAACGCCTACGGTGCGCGTCCAGGGGATGACCGTGAGGAGGCGCGCATGAGCCAGGTGACCGACTCCTCGTCCACCGAGCGTCATCGACTTCCCGTCCGGACCCTCGTCGCCGCGAGCATCGGCAACGCCGTCGAGTGGTTCGACTGGACGATCTACGCGACGTTCACCGTCTACTTCTCGTCGCAGTTCTTCGACAAGGCGAACCCGACCCTCGCGCTCATCGGCACCACGAGCACCTACGCGCTGGCGTTCTTCTTCCGCCCGCTCGGCGGGGTGCTCCTGGGCCGGTTCGCCGACCTGCGCGGGCGGCGGTTCGCCATGCTCATGACGATCGTGCTCATGGCGGGCGGGTCGATCGTCATCGCGGTGCTGCCGACCTACGCGATGGTCGGCTGGCTCGCCCCGATCCTGCTGCTGCTCGCGCGGATTGCGCAGGGGCTCGCGCTCGGCGGCGAGGTCTCCAACGCGTCGGTCTACCTCGCCGAGATCGCCCCGCCCGGCCGGCGCGGGCGCTACTCCAGCTTCTTCTACATCTCGACCGGCGTCGCCCTGCTCGCCGCCAGCCTGCTCGGCCTGCTGCTGACGACGACGTTGTCCCGTCCCCAGCTCGAGTCGTGGGGGTGGCGGGTCGCGTTCGTGGCCGGCGGCGTGCTCGGCCTGGCCGGGCTGTGGCTGCGCCGCACGCTGACCGAGACCGAGCAGTTCGCCGAGAACGTCGAGCGCGCCCGAGCCACCCGGAACCCGCTGCTGCGCACGCTGGCCGACCATCCGCGCTCGGTGCTGCAGCTGTTCGGGTTCACGCTGCTCTCGACGCTGTGCTTCTACGTCTTCTTCACCGCGATCACGCCGTTCGCGGTGCAGTTCCGTGGCGCGGCCGGTGGCGACGTCTTCCTCGCGCTCTCGATCGGCACGGTCGTCTTCATCGCGCTGCAGTACCCGATGGGCGCGGCCGCCGACCGGTTCGGGCGCAAGCCGCAGCTGCTGATCTGGTCGGGGCTGATGGTCGTGCTCACCGTGCCGCTGTCACTGCTCATCACGGAGCGGACGCCGCTGATCAACCTGATCGTGGTGTTCGCCGTCGGGCTCGGGCTCTACACGTTCATGTCCTCGATCGCGCCGGCGATCATGAGCGAGCTGTTCCCGACCGAGCTCCGCGCCCTCGGCATCGGCGCCTGGTACAACCTCACGGTCGCGCTCTTCGGCGGCACCGCGCCGCTGCTGATCTCGGCGTTGTCCGGGGCGGGGCAGCCGCAGCTGTTCTTCTGGTACGTGTCCGGGGCTGCGCTGGTGGCGTTCCTGATCATCCTGACGCTGCCCGAGACGAAGGGCCGCGTCCTGTCCTGAGGGCCGTCCTGCCGGTCCGTCGAGCGCCCGCCCCGTCCCGCCTCCATGATCACCCCGTCCCGTCCCACCTCCATGATCGCCAGGATGAGGAGGATTTGAGGGCTGAGCGTCCAGATCCTCGTCATCGCGGTGATCATGGACTCCGAGGGAGCCGTTCGGGCCCGGGCGGCGTCCAACCCCCGTGGACCTCCTGCGCTTCATCGCCACCCACGACGGCGTGATCTCCCGAGCCCAGGCCCACGCCTGCGGCCTGAGCGACGACCAGATCGCCCGCAAGGTCGCGAGCGGTGAGTGGATCCGCCGCGCGCCCGGGGTCTACTTCGTCGTCGCGTGGACGTGGACCCCGGCCGCTCGTGTCCGGGTGGCGGCGGAATGGGTGCGGCCGGTCGGAGCGCTCATCGGCGTCACCGCGGCGTGGTGGCTGGGGCTCGGAGTGGCGAGCCCTCACCCGATCACGGTCGCGCTCCCGCGAGGGTGCTCGCGCCGACCTCCCTCGGGGGTGTCGTCGCTGCAGCGCGACCTCGGGGACGACCGCTTCGAGTACCGCGGACTGTGGGTCGCGAGCCGCGAACTGGCCACCCTCGAGGCGGCGGTGGCCCTGGGACGTGATGGACAGGCGTTCCTCGACCGGACGATCCAGCAGGGGACCGTCACGCTCGACGGACTGCGTGCGACTCAGTCCCGCCACCTCGGCCGTCGCGGTTCGGCCACCGCGCACGAGCTCCTCGTCCAGGCCGGTGATCGCGCCGCGTCCCGGCCGGAACGTCGGATGATCGCCCTGTTGCGTCGCGGCGGAATCACCGGCTGGTCGGTGAACCTCGACGTGACGCTGGCGAGCGGACAGGAGTACCGGCTGGACCTGGCCTTCGACGAGGTGCGGTTCGCGATCGAGGTCGACGGGTGGGTCGTCCACTCGGACCGCGACCAGTTCGTGCGGGATCGGCGGCGCAAGCGGGCGCTCGTCGCCGAAGGGTGGACGGTCATCGAGGTGACCTGGGACGACCTCCTGCGGCGCCCGGACCAGGTACTCGACGAGATCCGCCGGACCCTCGCCCGGCTCCGCGCGACCTCATGATCACCGGGATGACGAGGATTTGGACGCTCAGCCCTCAAATCCTCGTCATCCTGGCGATCATGGCGGTAGGGCGAACCGTGGCGGGGTGAGGGGAAATAGTTACCCGCTTCCTCAGCCACCCCTCAGGACCGGCGGGGCATCCTGGAGCCATGGAAGGCATCCGGGTCGTGCTGAACCTGGTCTGGCTCGTGCTGGCCGGGGTGTGGATGGCGATCGGCTACGTCATCGCCGGCGTCATCTGCTGCTGCCTGATCGTGACCATCCCGTGGGGGATCGCGTCGTTCCGGATCGCGCTGTTCGCGCTGTGGCCCTTCGGGCAGCGGCTCGAGCGCAGGCCCGAGGCGGGGATCGGCTCCACCCTCGGCAACGTCATCTGGTTCGTGGTGGCGGGCTGGTGGCTGGCGATCGGGCACGTCGTCACCGCGATCGCGCTCGCCGTGGCCATCGTCGGCATCCCGTTCGCGTGGGCGAACCTCAAGCTGATCCCGGTCTCGCTCACCCCGCTCGGGCGACGGATCGTCGATGTGGACGACCCGCGCTCCTTCGGCGTCGCCCCGCCGCGCACCACGACCACCCCGGCCGCCCCCGCAGCGCGCGGCGGGCAGCCCGAGATCCCCTGGTACGGCCGGTGAGCAGGCGTCAGCGCACCACGGGCAGGTCGTAGCACCGTCGGATGCTCGACCCGCGCCGGGAGACGTCCAGCCCGTAGACGTGCAGCGAGATCGCGGTGCCGGGCGCGGAGTTCGTCACCCGGTGGATGTCGCCGGGCGGCAGCAGGCCGGTGACGGTGCCGGGCCCGGCGATCGCCTCACCGGTGACGACGAGCCGGTCGCCGTCGAGCCGGTCGCCGTCGAGCCGGTCGCCGTCGAGCCGGTACGTGGTCTCGTGCTCCTCGCCGGTGTGGACCCCGACCACGCACCAGGAGAGGTGGTCGTGGATCGGGGTGGCCTGCCCGGGCAGCCACACGAGCGCCACCAGCGAGAACGCGCCGTCGTCGGCCACGTGCAGGAGGTTCGCCCGGTAGCGGTCGGGGTCGCCGACGCGCTGGTCGGGCCGGAGCAATCGTGGATCGCCGAGGTACGGGACGAGGGCGTGGCCGACCGCGTCGATCCGGGGCATGCCCGGGACGGTGCCGCGCACGGCGGCGTCGAGGTCGGTCGTCAGGGCGGTCAGCAGTGTCTCGAGGGTGATGGTCACGGTGTCCTCCAGCCGTCTCAGGCAGCCGGGGTGACAACGGGGACCGGACCCATGACACGGACGGGCCCGGCGACGCCGAGGTCGGCGGTCAGGGTGATCTCGTGGCCGTCGGTCTCCGTCGAGAGGATCGGCAGTACCGAGGCGAGCAGCACGCGCATGCCGGTGTTCTCGGTGAGCACGTCGGCGACGAGGCGGGTGTAGCCCTCCTCGCGACCGCGGCCGGCGACGGCACGCAGCAGCCGGGCACCCACCCCGCGGCCCTGCCACGCGTCCGCGACCTCGATGGCCAGCTCGGCGCGATGATCGTCGAGCGCGACCAGCCGCGCGATGCCGACCGGCCGGCCGGCCGGATCGAACGCCGCGACCGCCAGGTGACGATGGCCGTCGACATCGGCGAGCCGGCGCCGCACGCCTGCCGTCATCCGGGGCGTGGCGGCGTGGAAGCGCAGGTAGCGGCTCGCCGCGGACAGACCGGCGAACACCGCGTCGAGCACGTCGGTCTGGTCGGGCCCCAGTTCGCTCAGCGCGACGACGTCGGGCGCCCGGCCGGGCGGTCGGAGCGGCACCGGCCGGAGCCCGGTCGGTCGGCCGGGCGGCACGACGATCACGGGATCGGCGGGACGCAGCCGGGTGGCGTCGGCGCTCCGGAGACGAGTGGCGGTCATGGTCGGTCCTTCCCCGCGGGCCGGACCATCTCGTCCGGCGGCAGGACCGAGCGTGGCCGCGCGCAGGGGTGCGCCTCGTCGGCGACGACCACCCATCTCCGGGCGCCGACCACCCATACCGGGCCGGCCCGGCCCCGATCAGGGAGGACCGGGCCCGCCCGCTACGACGACGTGTCGCGCTCCTCGGAGTCGCCCTCGGTCTCGGTACCCACCTCGGGGACCGCCGGGCCGAGCAGGTCGTCGGCGTCGACGATGCGGTACGCGTAGCCCTGTTCGGCGAGGAAGCGCTGCCGGTGCGCGGCGTACTCGGCGTCGACGGAGTCCCGCGAGACCACCGAGTAGAAGTGCGCCTGGCGGCCGTCGCCCTTCGGGCGCAGCAGCCGGCCCAGCCGCTGGGCCTCCTCCTGCCGCGATCCGAACGTCCCCGACACCTGGACCGCGACCGAGGCCTCGGGCAGGTCGATGGAGAAGTTCGCGACCTTGGAGACGACCAGGACCGGGAGCTCGCCGCGGCGGAACTGGTCGAACAGCTTCTCGCGCTCGGAGTTGCGGGTCGAGCCCTGGATCACCGGGGCGTCGAGGGCCACCCCGAGCTCGTCGAGCTGGTCCAGGTACGCGCCGATCACCAGCGTGGGCTCGTCGGGGTGGCGCGCCAGGATCGACCGCACGACGGGGATCTTGGTGCGTGCACACGCGCACATCCGGTAGCGCTCGTCGGCCTCGGAGGTGGCGTAGACGATGCGCTCGTTCTCGGTCATCGTGACGCGGACCTCGACGCAGTCGGCGGGCGCGACCCAGCCCTGCGCCTCGATGTCCTTCCACGGCGCGTCGTAGCGCTTCGGGCCGATCAGCGAGAAGACGTCGCCCTCGCGGTTGTCCTCGCGGACCAGCGTGGCCGTCAGCCCGAGCCGCCGGCGCGACTGCAGGTCGGAGGTCATCCGGAACACCGGCGCGGGGAGCAGGTGGACCTCGTCGTAGATGATCAGGCCCCAGTCGCGGGAGTCGAAGAGCTCCAGCGCCCGGTACTCGCCCTTGGTCTTGCGGGTCATCACCTGGTAGGTGGCGATGGTGACCGGGCGGATCTCCTTGCGCTCGCCGGAGTACTCGCCGATCTCCTCCTCGGTCAGCGACGTCCGCGCGATCAGCTCCCGCTTCCACTGGTGGCCCGCGACGGTGTTGGTGACCAGGATCAACGTCGTCGCGCCGGCCTTGGCCATCGCGGCCGCGCCGACCAGCGTCTTCCCGGCGCCGCAGGGCAGGACGACGACGCCGGAGCCGCCGGCCCAGAAGCCCTCGACGGCCTCGGCCTGGTAGTCGCGCAGCTCCCAGTCGGACTGGTCGAGCTCGATGTGGTGCGCCTCGCCGTCGACGTAGCCCGCGAGGTCCTCGGCGGGCCAGCCGACCTTGAGCAGCATCTGCTTGAGCCGGCCGCGTTCGGAGGGGTGGACGACCACGGTGTCGTCGTCGAGCCGGTCGCCCAGCATCGGGGCGATCTTCTTGTTGCGCAGCACCTCCTCGAGCACCGCGCGGTCGAAGGAGACGAGGACGAGACCGTGGGCGGGGTCGTTGGTGAGCTGGAGGCGCCCGTAGCGGCCCATCGTCTCGACGACGTCCATGAGCAGCGCCTGCGGGACGGCGAAGCGGGAGTACGTGACGAGGGCGTCGACGACCTGCTCGGCGTCGTGCCCCGCCGCGCGGGCGTTCCACAGCGCGAGCGGGGTGACCCGGTAGGTGTGCACGTGCTCCGGGGCGCGCTCCAGCTCGGCGAACGGCGCGATGGCGGTGCGCGCCGCCGGAGCGTCGGAGTGGTCGACCTCGAGCAGGAGCGTCTTGTCGGACTGGACGATCAGCGGTCCGGTCCCGGGGGTGCTCACGGTCTCCGGTCCTCCTCGAGGGTGCTCGACGGTGTTCGGTGACGGCGTGGCGCGCACGGTGACGACCCGCCGTCGGGTCCCATTGTCCCCGTCCGAGGTGACGATCACCGGCCGATGTCCGCCCGATGCGCTGACCAGCCACGTCCCGTGATCGTCGACGCGCGGACGAGGGGTGTCGCCGACGGGGAGATGATCTCGTAGGGGGGTGCGGATACACTCCCGAGCCACCGACACCTGCTCCGAGGAGTGACATCACCCGACGGGGCCGTCGCGGCCGCACTGATCGTGTGCCCGCGCCCGGCCGACCTGCCCCGACCCCCACCACCTAGCCCGGGAGCACCGGTCGCGGACGCCGTCCGCACCGCGTACCCGAGCCGAACACCTGCGACGGGCCCACCGAATGCGCTTCCCGACTACACCGCACGCACGCTGTGCGTACGCGTGCTCGTCACCCGGGGTGACACCGTCACTCCGGTGGCGCCGCTTCGGGCGGTTCATGAGAAGTGTAGCTCATCAACAACTACGCAGTGTGCGGCAGGCGTCCGTTCAGGGGGCAGGTCCGACCGCAGGCGACCGACCGACCGGTGCAATGGGAAGGATGAGCGCGTGACCGCTCCCGTCCGCCGACCCGACGCGCGGGGTGACGCCCGTGCGGGTGGCGCCCCTGACCCAGGTGCGCCCGACAACGCGCCCCTGGGCGAGCGGCTGGCGCTGCGCAACTGGAGCCTGCCGGTCAAGCTCGCAGCCGTCCTGCTGGTGCCGACCCTGTTCGTCATCACGCTGGGTGTGCTCCGCATCGTCGAGCAGACCGAGAAGGCCCGGTCGTACGACGGTGTCCAGCAGGCCGTCGCGCTCGAGGGGGACAGCGCGCGGCTGCTCGGAGCCCTCGACGGCGAGCGCCGCGCCGCCGCGGTGTTCCTCGCGACCAACCGGGCGGGCGGCTTCGAGCCGGTGCAGGACCGCGTGGGCGACACGAACGACAAGTTCGCCCGGCTGCGCAGCACCTACGAGTCGGCGAACTCGGTGGACGACCAGACGCGGTCCTCCTACCGGGACGCCTCGGGCGCGATCAACCAGCTCGACCGGGTCCGCGACGACGTGCAGGGCGGGCGTGTCGACCCGGCCGGCGCGATCTCGCGCTACACCGACGCCACCTCCGCGGTGCTGACCTTCGACGAGTCGCTGACCCGCGAGGCCGCCGATCCGTCGATCGCCGGGCTCTCGACCGGCCTCTACGCGCTCTCGGAGGTCCGCGAGCAGGACGCCTACGTGCAGGCGGTCGTCGCCTCGGCGATCGCGGGCGGGCGGATCGACGCGCCCTCGATCGACCAGGCGCGCAACGCCACGCTGCGTCGCAGCATCGCCGTCGACGAGTTCCGCAGCGCGGTCGGCACCGACAACGCCGCGCTGGCCGACGCCGTCGTCGGGCCCGACGTCGACTCCCGCGACCGGCTCGCCCAGGTCGTCCTCGGCCGGGGGAGTGCGGGCCTGCCGCTGCAGGTCTCGGCGCAGGACTGGGACAACGCCTCGAACGCGGTGCAGCAGAAGGTCACCGACGTCTCCGACCAGCTGCGCGGGCGCCTGCAGGCGAACGCCGCGTCGCTCCAGAACGGCGCGCGCAACGCGGCCGGTGTGGCCTCCGTCGTGCTGCTCCTCGCGCTCATGGCGGGCGCCGCGGTCGTGTTCTTCGTGACCCGCTCGCTGCTGCGGCCGCTGCGCCTGCTGCGGCGCACGGCCCTCGACGTCGCCGAGCGCCGCCTCCCCGCGGCGGTCCGGAGCCTGCGCGAGGGTGAGGCACCGGACACCGAGGTCAGCCGGACGCCGATCGAGACGCGCGAGGAGATCGGCGAGGTCGCCCGCGCGTTCGACCAGGTCCACGAGCAGGCGGTCCGCCTCGCGGCCGAGCAGGCCGGTCTGCGCACCGCCTTCAACAGCATCTTCGTCAACCTCTCCCGCCGCTCCCAGGCCCTGGTCGAACGCCAGCTGCGCCTCATCGAGCAGCTGGAGAACAAGGAGGAGGACCCGGAGGCCCTGGCCGAGCTCTTCCAGCTCGACCACCTCGCGACGCGCATGCGTCGTAACTCGGAGAACCTCCTCGTCCTCTCCGGGACCGACCTCGCGCGCCGCGGCGGACGCCCGGTGCCGCTGGTCGACGTGCTCCGCGCCGCCGCGTCCGAGGTCGAGCAGTACCAGCGCGTCGAGCTGGCCTCGCCGCCGTCGGTCCAGCTGCTCGGCCGGACGGCGGGCGACGTCGTGCACCTCGTCGCCGAGCTGCTGGAGAACGCCGCGGCGTTCTCGGCGCCCGAGACCCGGGTCGACGTGGGCGCCCGTCCCGAACAGGACGGCGCGATCGTCCTCGAGATCTCCGACCGCGGCGTCGGCATGACCGACCAGGACCTCGCCGAGTCGAACCAGCGCCTCGGCTCGCCCCCCACCGTCGACGTCTCGGCGTCGCGGCGCATGGGTCTGTTCGTGGTCGGTCGGCTCGCGATCCGCCACGGCATCGGCGTCACGCTGCGCACCCGGGACGGCGGCGGCGTGATCGCCGCGGTCCGGATCCCCGCGGCCGCGGTGCTCTCCAGCGGGCCCGGCGGCCGGGCGGTCGGCGGCGCCCCGTCGACCCGCGCGCTCGGCGGGACCGGACTGCCGGTCCGGGCCCCGGGCCAGAGCCCGCAGGCCCTGCCCGCCTCCCCGACGAACGGTTCGCCGCGCCCGGAGACGGCCGGCACGCCCATCCCGCGCCAGGAGACCCGCGAGGGCGCCGGCGAGCCGCAGGAGGGCGCGGGCGAGCTGCCGCGCCGGACCGCCTCCCGCGGCGGTGCGGCCGCGGCGGGTGCCGCCGGGGTCGCGGGTGCCGCGGGCGCGGCCGCGTTCTTCGCCCCGGCCGTCGACCCCGACGGCGAGCACGGCGACCAGGGGACCCCATCGGCCCCGGGACCGGAGTCCGCTCCGGGACCGGACGGCGACGAGCAGGCCCGGCGCAACGGGTCGCTCGCCTCGGCGCTGCCGCGGCGTCCGATGCGGCCGGATCCGGCCCCCGCGTTCGAGGACGGCGCCGCGCCGGAGCAGGCCGGGCCGCCGTCGGGACCGCCGGAGCCCGCGCCCACGTTCGCGGAGCACGGGGCCGACGACGAGAGCGACGACGACGAGGACGACCGCGTCGCCTCGGTGGTCGGCGACGACACCGGGGACGACCCGGGCGGCGTGACCGTCTGGAGCCAGACCGGCGGCGACCCCGACGAGGCCGTTGCCGACGAGTCCGCCCCCGCGGCGTGGCAGGGCGAGGAGGCCGCTGCGCCCGCCCCGGGCGTGCCGACCCGTGCGGTCGCGGCGCACGCCTGGCGCGGCCCCGACGGCAGGATCGTCGAGCAGCCCGACGGCCAGGCGTCCGAGGACACCGACACCGACGGCGACGGGCCCGCCGGACGGCACGGCATGTTCGCGCCGGAGCCCGGCCCGCAGGGCGCTCCCGACGGCGGGCTCCCGAACCGGCCCCGCCCGGCACCGCGGCCCGACGGCTGGTCGCCGGAGCAGGGTCCGCCGCCCGCGTCCCGTCCGGGCCCGCCGAGCCACCCCGGCACGCCGGCCCGTCCGGGCGGCTACCCGGCGCGCCCCCACCCGGGCCCGCGTCCGGGACCCGGCCCCTGGAACCGTCCCGGCGGTGGGACCGGCGAGCAGCCCGCTGCCGCCGGGCAGCCCCCCGCCGACCAGGGTCCGCCCCCGGCCGACCAGAGCCGGCGCCCGGCCGAGCAGGGCCCGATCCCGACGGAGCAGGGCCCGAGCCCGGCCGAGCAGGGCTCCGGACCGACCGAACAGGGCGCTCGTCCGACGGGCGCCCCGGCCGCTCCGCAGCACCCGATGTGGAACGGCGCCGAGGTCGTGCCCCCGCCCGGGCCGACCGCGGAGTCCGCGGACCAGGGGACCCCGGCATCCGGTGGCTTCCCGACGCCGCCGGACGCCTCCCCCGAGGCGCCGGCACCGGCGGCCCTCGACGGGCTCGAGGTCCCCTCGCCGTACACCGAGACCCCGGCGCCGCCGCACGGTGAGGCTCCGGCCCAGCCGTACGGCGAGGCCCCCGGGACCGCCGACCAGGCCCCGGCCGCGCACGAGGACGTCGCGGCCCGGGGTCCGGTCGCCGGGACGCCGGACGAGACGCCCGCCCCGCGGCCGTCCCGGCTCTCGCTGCGCCCGCTGTCCCAGCGCCGCCAGCCCGAGGCCGGACCGCTGCTGCGGCCCGGTTCGTCGCCCCGGCTGCGTCCGCGTCCGGCCCAGGAGGGTGAGGGGGCGGACGCCACCGAGGCGCCCGCCACCGGCGACGCGCTCTTCGCGTCCGCCGAGGAGGCCGCTCCCACGCCCACCGCGGGTCCGGTGTCCGACCCCGCTCCCGAGCCGGTCGGGCAGAACGGCCACCACGGCAACGGGCTGAACGGGAACGGCCAGAACGGCCACGGGTCCAACGGCCAGAACGGGCAGAACGGCCAGAACGGCGCGGCTGCCCGGCCCGGTCGCGGTGCCCCCGGCCCGACCCGGACCTCGCCCGAGAACCTGCCCCGTCGCCCCGCGGCGGTGCTCCCCAACCGGGAGCGCACGCCGATCTTCGACGAGGTGGCGTCGGTCTGGTTCCGCGAGGCGGAGCCGAACGACCCGGGCGGCGTCGACCCGGAGTGGGCCGACGCCGGTCACCCCGGCTTCGACCCCGGAGCGCCCTCGCTGGCCGCCGTGGACGCGGGCACGACCGAGTCCGGTCTGCCCCGCAGGCGCCCGCGGGCCCAGCTGGTGCCCGGCAGCGCCCGCCCCGCCGCCCAGCCACCGGCGGCCCCGGCCGCCGCCGCGGACACCGGGACGCCGCGTCGTAACCCGGACGCCGTCCGGGGCCGGCTGGCCAGCTACCAGCGCGGGGTCGCCGACGGCCGGTCGTCCCGCCCGCCCCAGCCCCCCGACGGCGGTCCCGCCGGCGAGGACCCGACGAACGGTCCGGCACACCGTGCCGGCCCCCGCACCGACGAGGAGGAGCAGTGACGGCACCCCAGTCGCAGCCCAGCAAGTTCGGCTGGCTGGTCTCGAACTTCGCGGAGCGCGTCCCGGGCGTCGCGCACGCGGTCGTGGTGTCGGCGGACGGCCTGCTGCTCACCGCGTCGAACCGGCTCCCCCGTGACCGGGCCGACCAGCTCGCCGCCGTGGCGTCCGGGCTGATCAGCCTGACCCAGGGCGCGGCCCGGTGCTTCGAGGCGGGCGAGGTCGTGCAGACCGTGGTCGAGATGGAGCGCGGGATCGTGCTCCTCATGTCGATCAGCGACGGTTCCTGCCTGGCGACGCTGGCGGCACCCAACTGCGACATCGGACTGGTCGGTTACGAGATGACCCTCCTCGTCGACCGGGTGGGGCAGCTCCTCACCCCCGAGCTGCGCGCGGAGCTGCAGGGATCGGGATTCCGATGAGCCGCCGGGAGAGGTGAGCGACGGTGAGCCAAGGACCGGATGAGGACGCCTTCGCCGACGTCCTCAACGGGATCACCGGCGGGAGTCCGCGCCGCTCGAGCGAGCGGCGCGGACTGTTCGGGCGCCGTCGCAAGGACTCGGACGACAGCTCCTCCACGGCCGACCACGACGCCGAGCAGCAGCTCGACGGCCGCCCTCCGACGGACGAGGGCGGCGCGCACCGCAGCCCGCCGCAGGGCGTGCCGCTCGGGCCGCCGTCGGGGCCGCAGCCCGGTGGCTGGCGCCCCGACGTGGACGGGCCGCAGGGCCGCCCGCCGCGCCCGTCCGACTACGCCGCGCCGACCACACCGGGCGGCATCCCGATGCACCAGCAGGAGTCCGGACCGCCCGACTTCCCGGACGGTCCCCGTAGCGGGGACGAGCCGCCCGAGTCGTCCTTCGTCCGGCCCTACGCCTGGACCCGCGGCCGGACCCGCCCGGCCTACGACCTCGCCGTCGAGACGCTGCTGTCGACGACGGCCCACGGACGCGACCCCGGTCAGGTCACCCAGTACGAGCACCGCATGATCGCCGACCTCTGCCGCGAGCCGAAGTCGGTGGCGGAGGTCGGTGCGTTGTTGTCCCTGCCGCTCGGTGTCGCCCGCGTCCTGCTGGGCGACATGGCCGCGCACGGTTCGATCGTGGTGCACGAGACCGCCTCGTCGTCGGGCGACGCCCCGGACATGGCGTTGATGGAAAGGGTGTTGAGTGGACTACGACGGCTCTGAGGCACCTGCGCCGACCACCACGTCGGCGAAGATCGTGGTGGCCGGCGGTTTCGGGGTCGGCAAGACGACCTTCGTGGGTTCGGTCTCCGAGATCGACCCGCTGACCACCGAGGCCGTGATGACCGACGCCAGCTCCGGTGTCGACGACCTCACGGCGGTGCCGAACAAGCGCACGACGACGGTCGCCATGGACTTCGGGCGCGTGACGCTCGACGCCGACCTGATCCTCTACCTGTTCGGGACGCCCGGCCAGGACCGGTTCTGGTTCATGTGGGACGACCTGGTGCGCGGCGCGATCGGCGCGGTCGTCCTGGTGGACACCCGCCGGCTCGCCGACTGCTTCGCCGCGGTCGACTTCTTCGAGGACCGCAACCTGCCCTACGTGCTCGGGGTCAACTGCTTCGACGGGGTGCTCGCGCACTCGCTGCAGGACGTCGTCGAGGCGCTGGCCGTGGACCCGGCGGTCCCGGTCGTGACCGTCGACGCCCGCAACCGGGAGTCGACGAAGGAGACCCTCATCGCCCTCGTCGAGCACGCCATGCAGGTGTGGGCGGTCGGCGCGCGGGCCTAGGGAAGGAGCTCACCGGTCGCGGCGGGGCTGCTTGCGCTCGCGACGTTCTTCGCGGACCTCGCGCCACATCTCGTGGCCCGCGTCGAGGACGCCTTTGGTGATGCCCTTGGCAGCGCCGTGCATCGTGTCCTCGGTCAGCCGGCCCGGGAGCTCGTCGAGCCCCACGCCGCCCTTGGCGTGCAGGTCGAGGCGGTCGGTGGCGGCCGCGAACCGCAGGTAGGTGTCGACGCTCGCGACGACCACCCGGGCATCGATCGTCAGGAGCTCGATACCGATCACCGAGACCTTGATGAAGACGTCGATCACCAGGCCCTTGTCGAGGATGAGGTCGAGCACCTCGGCGAGGCCACCCTGCGGCGATCGGTCGACCGACCCGGGGCGACGTCCGGCGCTGGTCACCCGCGAAGTCTAGGAACGGCCCCCGCGCGGCGGCGATCGTTCATCCGGAGTCCCGGACCCCGCCGGACGCGCCACCTCGACCCGCGGGACGAACGACTCGTTCGTGGCGGTAGACGCCACGAACGAGTCGTTCGTCCCGAAATCCGGGGCGGGTCAGGCCAGCACGCTCACCGACGTGATGCGGTGGAGCGCGAAGCTCACCGACGGACCGGGCCCGGCGTCGTCGTCCTCGACGGCGGCGTCGGTGCCCTCGAGCAGCCCGCCGCCGACGCGCAGCGGGCGGACCACCCGCTGTGAGGCGGTCCCCTGCGCGTCGACGTAGCCGATCCACACGGTGCGCCCGGACCGCGCCGCGTCCGCGAGCACGGCGACGGTGGCCGAGGCGGTCTGGCGGGTGGAGCCCGGGACGGTCGCGGGCCCGCGCGACGCCGTGGCCGCCTTGTCCCCCGCGCGCAGCTGCGCGACGAGCGCCGCCACCTGGTCGTCGGACAGCCGCGGTGACCCGCCGCTGCCCGCGCGCTCGGGGCGGCGCGGGGCGGTGCGCCGGCCGCGGGGGCGCAGGTCGAGCACGCCGCCCTCGGCGTCCTCCGCGACCGGCGAGAGCCCGGCGGCGCGCAGCGCGTCGAGCACGTCGGCGAGCGGACGGGTCGAGATGACCACGGTCGGCGCGATCCGGCGCAGCTCCAGCGCCTCCGCCTCCGGCCGCGACACGACCTCGGCGAGCAGCGCCTCGTCCTCGGAGCGCAGGAACGACGCCGCCGACCCGCCGCGCAATCGCCCGTGGCGCCGGGCCACGTCGTCGACGAGGTAGGTCAGCCCCTGGGGCACCGGGGTCGCCGAGCGCGTGGAGAACAGTTCGTGCACGTCGGCGGCGGTCCAGCCCAGGTCGAGCGCGCGACGGATCGAGCCCTCGCTGATCCGGTACACCGTCGCGCCGCCCGCGGACTCCACGTCGGCGACCCGGTCCATCGCCGACGCCAGTTCGGGCTCCAGCCGGCCCGGCGCGACGGCGGTGAGGTCGGCCTGCAGCAGCACGTGTCCGACAGGGGCGGGGAAGGCGGGCCGCAGGGCGGCGGCGGCCGCCGCGTCCGGGTCGTCGTCGGGTCGCGTCGGCGTGCGCAGCAGCTCCCGCCCGGCCGAGGCGAGGGTGTCGTGGGCGACGACGCCGAGCGCCGTCGCCTCCCGCACCACGGCGCGGACGAGGTCGTCGCGCGCCCGCCCGCCGCGGCGCGGGGCCCGCCAGGCCAGCGAGGCGACGAGGTCGTCGAGCGACCGCGGGCCCGCGCCGTCCCCGAACTCGGCGAGCCGGTCGAGCACCCGGCGGCGGACCTGGGACGCCCACGGCCGCCGCACCTCGTCGGACAGCGGCCCGACGAGCTTGTCGTTCGAGTCGCGGGCCCCGATCGACGACGGCTGGCGCGGCATCTCCAGCCACGCGCGGGCCAGGGCGACCCACTGGGTCTCCGGCGGCGCGGCGAGCCAGCGGTCCGCGGTCGTCGTCGGGCACCACACCGGGTCGCCGTCCTCGCTGACCGCCACCAGCGAGGCGGCGGCGAGCACCTCGACGAGCAGCCCGGCGCCGGTCTCGTCGATCTCGAGATCCTTCGCGAGCCGGCGCAGGTCGCGCACGCCGAGCCCGCCGGAGCGCAGCACCGCGGGCGGGGCGGCCGACCACGCGGTGATCACCCCCTCGGCCCGGCGCAGCGTCTCCAGCGCCTCGCCGGCGGCGGTGGCGTCGACGGTGTCCGGGTCGTGCTCGCGCGGTGCGGGCATGGGATCGGCCGCGGCGATCTCGCCGAGCGGGTGGTCGCCGCGCAGCGCCAGGCCGGCCTCCCGGGTGAGCTCGACGGTCTCGTCGTCGACCCGGCGCAGGATCCCCGACGTGAGCAGCCGCGCGACCGGGTTGTCGTCGCCGTCGCGGGCCCGGCTGCGCCCGACCGGCCCGTCGCGGTCGAGGGCGTCGATGACGGCCCGCTGGTCGTCGGGCAGCGCGGCGACGACGGCGGCGGGGTCGCCGGTGCGCAGCGCGGAGCTCTCGGGGGCGGGCCGGCCGAGCCCGGCGGGGTTCCGCCGCGAGGCGTCCCGCAGGGCGGGGGCGGCGCGGATGCCGCCCGCTCCGCCGTCGGAGGACTCCGCCTCGCCGTCGTCGAGCGTGCCCGCCGCACCGACGTCCCAGGCGAGCGCCAGCGCCCGCAGCCGGTCGAGCGCGGCCTGCGCGGCCTGCCGGGGGACGGCGGGACCCAGCAGCGCCAGCACCGACTCCGGCGGGACGGGGCTCTCGTCGGCCCCGGCGACCAGCAGCGCGTCGACCACCGCGAGGTGCAGCGCGTCGAGGTCCTCGAGGGCGCGCCCGACCGAGGTGCGCACGCCGGCGCGGGTGGCGACGACGCCGGTGTCGGCCGGGGCGGGCAGGGCCAGGTCCGGGCGGGCACGCAGCAGCGCACCCAGGGTCGCGTCGTCCTGGGCGCGCAGGTGGTCGAGCAGGGTCCCGGGTCGGCCGGCCATCCCTACCAGCGTAGTCGTGGCCGCGCGGGGCCCTTCGCCGAGGAGAGCGGGGAGGAGCGGCTGTGACGCAGCGCCGATCACCGGGCCGGTCGAGCGGTTCGCCGGACCGGCGGCGGGTGCGGCAGACTGGGCCCCGGCCGAGCAGGCCGACGACGCCCGACGTGGGAGGAACCGGTGGCAGCGCAGAGCGAGGGTGAGAAGGCCGTCGTGCCGCGGACGGACCCGTGGTGGCCCGAGGTCGACCACCCGGTGACCGAGCTGCTGGCGCCGACCCAGGGCGCCTCCTCGCCGTTCGGTGAGACGCAGTTCCCGCTGTCGGCGGAGGAGCTCGGCTACGAGCACCCCGTGACGGAGATCAACCGCTAGTGCGGGTCGCCGGCCTCCTGCTCGCCGCGGGGGCCGGCCGCCGCATGGGCGGGCCGAAGGCGCTCGTCCCGCTCGACGGCGAGCCGCTGGTCGCCCGCGGGCTGCGTGCGCTGCGCGGGGGCGGGCTCGACCCGCGCGTCGTCGTGCTCGGCGCCGCGGCCGAGCGGGCCCGCGAGGTCGTCGCCGCCACGGATCCGGGGGCGGTCGCCGTCGTCGCGCCCGACTGGGCCGACGGGATGGGCGCGTCACTGCGCGCCGGTCTGGCCGCGCTCGCATCCGACGTCGACGCGGTGCTCGTGCTGCTCGTCGACACCCCGGGCATCGGCCCGGAGGCGCTCGCGCGGGTGGCCGCCGCCGCGACCCGGGACGGTCTCGCCCGCGGCAGCTACGACGGCCGTCCGGGCCACCCGGTGCTGATCGGCGCCGCGCACCTGGCCGGGGTGGCGGCGGCCGCGCACGACGACGTCGGTGCGCGGGGATACCTTGCTGACCGCGACGACGTGCACCCCGTGGAGGTCGGCGACGTCGCGACCCGTGACGACGTCGACACCCCGGCCGACCTCGCACGGACGAGCCGACAGGAGAGGTGAGCAGCGTGGCGGTCCCGGGTCCGGGCTACGCCATCACCGCGCGCGTCGAGGCTCCGGCCAGCGCCACCGCGGCGGGCGACCTCGCGGTGGCCGTCGGCCGCGTGGGCGGCGTGATGACGGCGTTCGACGTGGTGGAGTCCCGCGCCGAGGCGATCATCGTCGACATCTCCTGCAACGCCCTCTCCGAGCGGCACGCCGAGGAGATCACCGACGCGCTCGACGCCCTCGACGGCGTGCGGGTCCGCAACGTCTCCGACCGCACGTTCCTCGTGCACCTCGGCGGGAAGATCGAGGTCACGCCCAAGGTCGGGCTGCGCACCCGCGAGGATCTCTCCCGCGCCTACACCCCCGGTGTCGCCCGGGTCTGTCAGGCCATCGCGGCCCGCCCGGACGACGCGCGGAGCCTGACGATCAAGCGGAACACCGTCGCCGTCGTGACCGACGGGTCCGCGGTGCTGGGCCTGGGCAACCTCGGGGCGGCCGCCGCGATGCCGGTCATGGAGGGCAAGGCGGCGCTGTTCAAGCGGTTCGCCGGGGTGGACGCGTGGCCGGTCTGCCTCGACACCCAGGACACCGAGGAGATCATCCGGACGGTCGAGGTCCTCGCCCCGGTCTACGGCGGGATCAATCTCGAGGACATCGCCGCCCCGCGCTGCTTCGAGATCGAGGCGCGGCTGCGGGACTCGCTCGACGTGCCGGTGTTCCACGACGACCAGCACGGCACCGCCGTCGTCGTGCTGGGGGCGCTGCGGAACGCCCTCCGGGTGGTCGGGAAGCGCTCGCAGGAGTGCCGGATCGTGGTGTGCGGGGTCGGCGCGGCCGGATCGGCGATCATCCGGCTGCTGCTGCCCCTCGAGCCCGCGGACATCATCGCGGTCGACGTCGAGGGGATCATCCACCGCGACCGTCCGGGCCTGCACGACTCGCTGCGCTGGGTCGCCGAGGCGACCAACCGGGACGGCCGCACCGGCGACGTGCACGACGCACTGCCCGGCGCGGACGTCTTCATCGGGGTCTCGGCGCCGAACCTGCTGACCGCCGAGGACGTCAAGGGCATGTCCGACGACGCGATCGTCTTCGCGCTGGCCAACCCCGACCCGGAGATCGACCCGGGCATCGCGGCGCACCACGCGGCCGTCGTCGCCACCGGCCGGTCGGACTACCCGAACCAGATCAACAACGTGCTCGCGTTCCCCGGCATCTTCCGCGGCCTGCTCGACGCGCAGGCCCGCGGGATCACCGACGCGATGCTGCTGGCGGCGTCGGCGGCGATCGCCGACGTGGTCACCGAGCCGAACCCGCTGTTCATCGTGCCGAGCGTGTTCGACTCGACGGTGTCGCCGGCCGTCGCCACCGCGGTTCGCCGGGTCAGCGAGGCGGAGCGCGCCGGCGAGACGCCGGGGTCGGTGCAGGAGGCGCTCGACGCCGGCGCGGACTCGGCCGACGGGGCGCGGGCGGCGGAGGACGGATGACCACGCCCTCGGGTCGCCGGCTCACCCACGTCGACGAGAGCGGCGCCGCCAGGATGGTCGACGTCGGCGACAAGGAGGTCACCCGGCGGGTGGCCACCGCGAGCGGCGTCCTGCGCACCACCGCCGAGGTGTGTGCGGCGCTGCGCGACGGCACCGTGCCCAAGGGCGACGCGCTGGCCACCGCGCGGATCGCGGGCATCATGGGCGCCAAGCGCACCCCGGATCTGATCCCGCTGTGCCACCCCATCCCGCTCGCCGGGGTCACGGTCGACCTCGCGGTGGGGGAGCGCGAGGTGCGCATCGAGGCGACCGCCCGCAGCGCCGACCGCACCGGGGTGGAGATGGAGGCGCTGACGGCCGTCTCGGTCGCCGGGCTCGCGCTGCACGACATGGTCAAGGCGCTCGACCCGGCGGCGACCATGGACGGCGTCCGGCTGGAGCGCAAGGAGGGCGGGCGCTCGGGCGTCTGGACCCGGCCGGAAGGGCGATGATGGGCGCCATGGCCGAGAACGAACCGCTGCGCCGGGCCCGCGTCGTCACCGCCTCGAACCGCGCCGCGGCGGGTGTGTACGACGACCGCGGCGGCCCGTTGATCGTGGACTGGCTGCGCACCCACGGGTACACCGCCGACGACGCGGTGGTGGTGCCGGACGGCGAGCCGGTGGCCCAGGCGCTGCGCGCGGCGGTCGCCGAGCGGGTGCAGGTGGTGCTGACCACGGGCGGCACCGGTATCTCGCCGACCGACGCCACCCCGGAGGCCACCCGCGCGGTGATCGACTACGAGGTGCCGGGGCTGGCGGACGCGGTGCGTGCGGCCGGCGCGGAGAAGGTCCCCACCTCGATGCTCTCCCGGGGCGTGGCCGGGGTCGCCGGGCGCACCCTGGTGGTGAACCTGCCCGGCTCGCCGGGCGGGGTGCGCGACGGGCTGGCCGTGCTCGAGCCGGTCCTCGACCACGCGGTCGACCAGATCCAGGGAGGGGACCACCAGTGAGCAGTGCACCGGCGGCCGTCGTCGTCCGTGCCGCCGTCGGCGAGGAGCCGCTCGACGTGTCGGAGCACGCCGCGCTCGTCGACGGGCCCCGCAGTGGCGCCGTCGTCACGTTCTCCGGGGTGGTGCGCGACCACGACCACGGCCGGTCGGTGCGTGCGCTGGACTACGAGGGCCACCCGAGCGCGGGCATGGTGGTCGAGCGTGTGGCGGCCGAGGTGGCCGGGCGCTTCGCGGGCGTCACCGCGGTGGCGGTGTCGCACCGGGTCGGGGCGCTCGCGATCGGTGACGTCGCGCTGGCCTGCGCGGTCGCCGCCGAGCACCGTCGGGAGGCGTTCGACGCGTGCAGCGACCTGGTCGACGAGGTGAAGCGGCAGCTGCCGGTGTGGAAGCGCCAGGAGTTCGCGGACGGGTCCGAGGAGTGGGTGAACAGCCCGTAGGGCATGTGAGCGGATTTGGTCGTCGGAACGACCAAATCCGCTCACAGGGGCGTCAGCCCTTCTTGCCGCAGACCGGCCAGGCCTTCATGCCCTGACCGTCCTTGACCTTCTCGGCGACCTGGATCTGCTGCTCACGGCTGGCGTTCTCGGGGCTGCCCGTGCCCCCGTACGCCTTCCAGGTGGAGTTGGTGAACTGCAGTCCACCCTTGAAGCCGTTGCCGGTGTCGGTGTGCCAGTTGCCGCTGCTCTCACAGTTGGCGACCGCGTCCCAGTCCGTGGCCGAAGCCGTGCCGGCGGCCATGGCCAGCGGGGCCGCCGCCAGCGCGCCGACCAGCGTCATCTGGGCCGCCCGGCGGGTGAGGACGCGCGCCAGCGACTCATCGGTACTACGAAACATGACCTCTCACTCGCACCGCGCCCCCGCAGACACGGGACCGGGAGGAACTCCCCAGCGGGTCGTCGACCGGTTCCACGCGGTCTCACCACCGGGCACGCCGCGACGGGCGTGCCATGTTCCGTACTGCTCACGCCTGCCCGGTCCGCACCTCTCGTGTCGGGTCTCCGGGGGCCGCTGGACAGGCGGCGGGCGCGGCGACCCCGGGGTGTGTCTGGGCCGCCCCTGAGACGGCCGACGCCGAACGGTACGGAGCACACGCGTCGTTTCAACCCGGTCTCGGATCAGAAACGATCAGCGAAAACCGCAACCGCTTCCGGGGCGGCCGGGTATCCCTCCTGCTCATTGCCTTGACCAGGGGTCATTCCGCCGCCGTCACACGGTCGTGATGCGGGGCGCGACTGTCACAGTCGTCACCGTTCTCTCCGCACGAAATGTGACGCACGGCACACGTTTTCGCGGCGCGGCGCCTCCCCGCAGTGGTCCGGTGATACCGGCTGGGGGACGATGGCCCGGTGACCGCTGCCTCCGATCTCGCCGGGCCCGACGACGTCAGTGCCGCCCTCGGGCGCACCGGGTACCTCGCCGACTCCGGCCTCGCCTCGGCGGCGTTCCTCGCGCTGCGGATGGGGCGCCCGCTGTTCTGCGAGGGCGAGCCGGGCACCGGGAAGACGGCGCTCGCGCAGGCGCTGGCCGACGTGCTCGGCGCGCCGTTGATCCGCCTGCAGTGCCACGAGGGGATCGATGCCGCGCAGGCGCTCTACGACTGGGACTTCCCACGCCAGCTGCTGCACCTGCGCACCGTGGAGGCGGCCGCGTCGGCGTCCGGGACCGCCCTGGATGCCGACGCGACCGAGGCGTCGCTCTACGACCGCCGCTTCCTGCTCGCCCGTCCGGTGCTCCAGGCGCTGCAGACGACGCCGAGCGTGCTGCTCGTCGACGAGGTGGACCGCGCCGACGACGAGTTCGAGGCGTTCCTGCTCGAGGTGCTGGCGGAGAACTCGGTGACGATCCCCGAGGTCGGCGTCGTGAAGGCCGAGACGCCGCCGCTGGTCGTCCTCACCTCCAACCGCACGCGCGAGGTGCACGACGCCCTCAAGCGCCGCTGCCTCTACCTCTGGCTCGACCACCCCGACCTCGTCCGGGAGGTCGCCATCCTCAAGTCACGCATGCCGCAGCTGTCGACCGAGCTCGCCGAGCAGGTCGCCCAGGCGGTGCACCGGCTGCGCGGGCTCGATCTGCTCAAGCCGCCGGGGGTCGCCGAGACGCTGGACTGGGCGGCGGCGCTGGAGCTCATCGGGGCGCGTCACCTCGACCTGGAGTCGGCCACCGCGACGCTGGGCGCCGTCCTGAAATACCGCGAGGACGCCGACCGGGCCCGCGACGCGCTGGACGCCCTGCTCGCGTCATGACGGCCAGGGGCGAGCGGAGCGACGGGGAATGACGAGCGCCGACCGGGGCGGGAGCAGCGACGGGCCGGCTCCCCGTCCGCACGCGGGCGCGGTGCTGGCCTCCGGTGTCGTCGAGGCGCTGGGCGGTGGCGCCACTCGTCCCGACGACGACGCCGTCCTCACCGACCTCGTCGCCTTCACCCGCCTGCTGCGCAACGCCGGGGTCCCGGTCACGCCGGACCGCACCGCGACCTACCTGCAGGCCCTGCGGGAGATCGACCTGGCGAGCGAGGTCGCGACGTACTGGGCCGGGCGGCTCACGCTGTGCGCCGACCCCGACGACATCGCCCGCTACGACGAGGCCTTCCACGCCTGGTTCTCGTCCGACCCGCGCGAGCAGCGGATGGGCCGGGCCGTGGCGCCCAAGCCGCGGACGGCGACCATCGCCGCGCTGTCGAGCCCGGAACGCTCCGGGACCGGCGAGGACGACGACGAGGACGTTCCCGAGCTGCGGGTCGCCGCCTCCGGGGAGGAGGTGCTGCGCGACCGGGACATCGCCGAGCTGACCATCGGCGAGCGCGAGCACCTGCGCCGGATGCTGGCGCTGCTGCGCCCGGATCCCCCACGACGGCGGGCGCGGCGCCGCCGGCCCGCGCGGCGCGGCGAGCCCGACGCCCGCCGGACCCTGCGCGCGACGCTGCGCCACGCCGGCGAGATCCCGGGCCTCGAGCGCCGGGCGCGCCGCGAGCGGCCGCGCCGCGTGGTGCTGCTCCTGGACGTGTCCGGGTCGATGGCGCCCTACGCGGACGCGCTGCTGCGCTTCGCGCACGTGCTCACCCGGCGCACCCCGCAGGCCGTCGAGACCTTCACCCTCGGCACCCGGCTCACCCGCGTGACCCGCGAGCTGCGCCAGCGCGACCCGGAGCGGGCGCTGCGCGACGCGGCGGCCGCGATCCCGGACTGGTCCGGGGGCACGCGGCTCGGGGAGGTGCTGAGCGCCTTCCTCGACCGCTGGGGTCAGCGGGGTGTCGCCCGCCGGGCGGTCGTCGTGGTGTTCTCCGACGGCTGGGAGCGGGGCGGGACCGAGCTGCTCGGCGAACAGATGGCGCGGCTGGAACGGCTGGCGCACGCGGTGGTGTGGGTCAATCCGCACGCGGGCAAGCGCGGCTACGAGCCGGTGCAGGGGGGAATCGCCGCCGCCCTCCCGCACGTTGACCGGTTGTTGGCGGGCCACTCGCTGGCCACGCTGCAGGAGCTCACGGAGGTGCTGGCCGATGCGTGACGTGCTCACGAGCCTCGAGAAGTGGTGGGCCGAGGGACGGTCGATCGCCCTCGCGACCGTCGTCGGGACCTTCCGCTCGGCGCCCCGCCAGCCCGGCGCGTCGATGCTCGTCGGCCCCGAGGGCGAGGCCGTCGGGAGCGTCTCCGGCGGCTGTGTCGAGGGCGCGGTGTACGAGCTGGGGAACGAGATCCTCGAGGGCGCGGACCCGACGCTGCAGCGCTACGGCGTCTCCGACGACGACGCGTTCGCGGTCGGTCTGACCTGCGGCGGCATCCTCGACGTGTTCGTCGAGCAGGTCGACCGCGAGACCTTCCCGCAGCTCGGCGAGATCGCCGAGGCGATCCGCGGGCACCGCCCCGTCGCGACCGCGACGATCGTGTCCGGGCCCGGCGTCGGGCGGCGCCTGGTGGTCTGGCCCGACCGGGTCGAGGGCTCGCTCGGCAGCGACCGGCTCGACGACGCCGTCCGGGACGACGTCCGCGGCCTCCTCGCCGCTGGGCGGACCACGCTGGTCACCTACGGCACCGAGGGCGAGCGCCGCGGCGAGGGACTCGGGATCTTCGTCGAGTCGTTCGCCCCCGCGCCCCGGCTCATCGTCTTCGGCGCCATCGACTTCGCCGCCGCGGTCGCCCGCATCGGGACCTTCCTCGGCATGCGCGTGACGGTGTGCGACGCCCGCCCGGTCTTCGCGACGTCGAGCCGGTTCCCGGAGGCGCACGAGGTCGTCGTCGAGTGGCCGCACCGCTACCTCGCCGCCGAGGCCGAGGCCGGGCGCATCGACGGCCGGACGGCGCTCGCGGTGCTCACCCACGACCCGAAGTTCGACGTGCCGCTGCTCGAGGTCGCGCTGCGGCTGCCCGAGATCGGCTACATCGGGGCGATGGGGTCGCGGCGGACCCACGACGACCGGTTGGACCGGCTGCGCGAGGCCGGGGTGACCGAGGCCGAGCTGGAGCGCATGTCGAGCCCGATCGGTCTCGACCTCGGGGCCCGGACCCCCGAGGAGACCGCGGTGTCGATCGCCGCCGAGATGATCGCCCGGCAGTGGGGCGGGAACGGGACGCCGTTGTCGGGCCGGGAGGGCCCGATCCACGGGGATTCCAACGTCGAACCGGGCATCCGGGCCGCGGAGCTGGCATCCGGACCACGCTGATCGGGCAGCGGTTCCCCTACCGACAGGTAGGGGGCAGCTGACCCGTTGCAGTGTGCCGAGACGTGTCCCGCGGTCGGCGCCGAGGCTGCCGAAGGAGTCCATCCGGCTGTAACGTGGGCTACACCGAGCATCCGACGGTGGGGAGGGGGCAGCGTGGTCCTCGTCGAATCCGTGACGCGAGCGGGTCAGTCCATGGTGGTCTGCGGGAGGCAGTCCCGGGAGGACGATCCGTCGCCGTCCGGGTCCGCCGCGCCCTCGACGCCGCACTCGCCCGCCCGTCCGTCCCGCCCGCAGGGGTCGGGCCACGTCCAGGCGGAGCCGGAGAGTCCCCGTCTGGCCAAGTTCCACGTCCCCGAGATCGTGTTCGGGCCCGGCTCGCTGGCCGAGGCGGCCCACGCCGCGGCCCGCCTCGGGGCGCGTCGCCCGATGCTCGTGACCGACGAGGGGCTGCTCGCCGCCGGCTGGCCCGACCAGCTGCTCCACCACCTCGCCGACGGGGGCATGGACGCCACCGTCTGGAGCGGGGTCACGCCGAACCCCAAGGACCACGAGATCGCGGCCGGGCACGAGGCCTACCGCGCCGCGCAGTGCGACGTCCTGGTCGCGGTCGGCGGCGGATCGGTCATCGACGCCGCCAAGGGGATCGCCCTGCTCGCCGGCAACGGCGGTGTGATCACCGACTTCGAGGGCGTCGACCGGATGGTCGCGCCGATCCCGCCGATGGTGATGGTGCCCGCGACGTCGGGCACCGGCGCGGACGTCTCGCAGTTCTGCATCGTCACCGACACCCTGCGGAACACGAAGATCACGATCCTGGGCCGGGCCCTCGTCCCGGACGTCTCGGTGGTCGACCCGCACCTGCTCACCACGATGCCCGACTGGCTCAATGCCGCGACCGGGCTGGACGCGCTGACCCACGGCATCGAGGCCTACGTCTCGCGGGCGCACAACCCGCTGACCGACCACCACGCACTGCAGGCCATCTCGCTGGTGGGTGGCCACCTCGAGCGGACCATGGACCACCCGCTCGAGCAGGAGTCGCGGACCCACATGGCCCAGGCCGCCCTCGAGGCCGGGCTCGCGTTCACCAACGCCATCCTCGGCGCGGCGCACGCGATGAGCCACCAGGTCGGCGGGCTCCTCGATCTCCCGCACGGCGTGATCAACGGGATCCTCCTGCCGCACGTCGTGCGGTTCAACGCCGCGCCGGACCCGGCCCGCTTCGTCCCGATCGCCCAGGCCCTCGGGTTCCCGGGCGAGGTCGGCCGCTCGTGCTCGCAGGCGCTCGCCGAGGACGCCGCCGAGTGGGCGGCGTGCGAGGTGCGCCGCCTGGCCGACGAGCTCGGCGTGCCCAAGGGGCTCTCCGAGATCGGGGTGACCGCCGAGGACCTCCCGACCCTCTCGACGATGACGATGGCCGACGCCTGCCTGTCGACCAACCCGCGCGACGCCGACCGCGCCGACATCGAGGCGCTGTTCCGGCAGGCGTTGTAGCCGGATCTCCGTGGAGCCACGTATCGACCCCGGATCCGCCGAGCCCCGTGCCGAGGGGCCGGATCTCGATCTGCTCACCGGCATCCGGTCCGGGAAGCCGTCCTTCTACGTCGAGTACCTCGCGTCCGCGGAGCGCCTCCGCCGGGTGATCCACGCCCTCGACCGGATCAGCCGCGCGCTGGTGCGCACCACCGAGGGCCCGGGAACCCTGGTCCGCTCGGTGGCCGAGGCGGCCGCCGAGCACCTCACCGCGCACTGGGTGGTGTTCGCGCTCGCCGACGGGGCGCTGCCCGAGGCCGCGCCGCGCGCGCTCGTCCTCGGGCCCGACCTCGTCGAGGCCCCCGCCGACGAGCCAGGCGCGCTGCCGCCGTTCGTCCTGCGCCACCTGCAGGCGGTCCGCCAGGGCGAGCACGAGGTCGTCGACGGGGCCGCGGAGAACGGCTCCACGCCCGACCACCGCCCGCACGACCCGCACCACCTGCACGTGCCCGTCCGGCTCGACGGCGCCGTCGTCGGCGAGATCGTCGCCTGGACCGGGGTGGACCGTCGCATCGACGCCACCGACGCGTCGGTGCTGCGCGTGCTCGCCAGCCAGACCGCGGCGGCGCTGCAGAACTCCGCCCTGCACCAGCGCACCGTCTCGCTCTACGACGAGGCCAGCCGGCACGCGGCCGACCTCGCCGCCCGCAACGAGCAGCTGCAGCGCACCCGCGACGCACTCACCGTCGCCCGCCAGCGCGAGGTCCTCGACTCCGAGCGCCACCGGATCGCCCGCGAGCTGCACGACTCGGTCACCCAGTACGCCCTCTCCGCGGGCATGCAGATCGAGGTGGTGCGCTCGGAGATCCGCGACGAGGGACAGCGCGAGCGCCTCGAGACCGCCAAGCAGCTGACCCGGCGCGCGGTGGAACAGCTGCGCTCGGCGATCTACGCGCTCAACCACTCCGGCGAGCACGGGCACCGCAGCCTGCCCGCGATGCTCGAGGAGCTCTCGACGGTCCACATGCCCTCCGACCTGGGAGTCCAGGTCCGCATCGAGGGCCGCCCGGTCTCGCTGCCCGCGACCGCCGAGCGCTCGCTGTTCCGCGTCGCGGGTGAGGCGCTGTTCAACGCGGCCGTGCACGCGCAGGCCTCGGTCGCCGTGGTGCGGCTCGCGTTCCGCAAAGACCGCCTCGTGCTCTCGGTCGCCGACGACGGCACCGGCGACCCGGAGCAGGTGCGCCGGTCGCTGCGGGTGGCCGCCGCCCGCGACCTCGACGGCTCGCACCGCGGCCTCGCGAACATGGCGGAACGCGCCCGCGAGATCGGCGGGACGCTGCAGGTCCAGCGGGCCCGCCAGGGCGGCATCCGCGTCCAGGTGGGCGTCCCGCTGCCCATCGACGAGTCCGCCGGGGCGTCCCGCGCCCAGCGCGCCACCCCCGCCGTCACCACCCCCGGTCCCGCGCAGCGCGGAGAACCCTCCGATCCGGGAGGGACCGCGACCCCCTCCGACGGCGAGGATGGTCAACGGACCGCCGACACCGCCGCGCTCGATGCCTCCTCCGGGGACCGCCCGGCCGACGACCCCGCTGCGCACGATCTTGGGAGCACGACATGACCGACATCCGCATCCCCGCCCGCGCGGCGGTCCGTCGCGGCGAGGTCCGCATCGTGCTCGTCGACGACCACGCGATCGTGCGGCAGGGCCTGCGTTCCGTGCTCGAGCGCGAGCCGCAGCTCTCGATCGTCGGCGAGGCGTCCAGCGCCCCCGAGGCCCTCGCGGTCGTCGCGCACGAGCGGCCCTCGATCGTCCTGCTCGACCTCAAGCTCTCCACGAGCTCCGACTCCGAGGGCCTGCAGCTGTGCCGGCAGCTCACCCAGGCCCACCCGGGCGTCGGGGTGCTGGTGCTGACGACGTTCCTCGACGACCGCCTCGTCGTCGAGGCCGTGCACGCCGGGGCGCGGGGCTACGTCGTGAAGGACGTCGACACCACCGAGCTCATCGCCGCGATCCGCGCCGTCTCCCGCGGGGAGTCCGCCTTCGACTCGCGCTCCGCCGCCGCGGTGGTGCGCTCGCTGAACGGCCAGCAGCCGCACGGCGAGACGCTGACCGGACGGGAGCTCGACGTGCTGCGCCTGCTCGCGCGGGGAATGAGCAACCGGACCATCGGCCGGGAGCTGTTCATCTCGGAGACGACGGTGAAGTTCCACGTCGGCAACCTCATGCGCAAGCTCGACGTCTCCCGGCGGGCCGAGGCGGTGTACGCGGCCTCGAAGATGGGGCTGATTTGAGCAAGCTCATGTGCGTGCGTTTCCGTGTCCAGACACGGAAACGCACGCACAGTTCGCGGCGGGGCGACGCCCGACCAGGCGCAGCGAGATCAGGAGCACTGAGGGCAGGCGGAGCGTGCGGTGATCATGCGCGGAGTGCCCCTCGCGCGACGCGGTGAGGGGGGTCGTGTGCTCGGGGTGAGCCCCACGCCCGACGAGGTGGCGGCGCGGGTCGCCGGCGACGGGATCGTGCCCGACGCGCAGGTGACCATGGACCGCGCGTTCGACCTCCCCGCCCCACCGGAGACCGTCTGGCCCTGGCTCGCGCAGCTCGGGAAGAACCGCGCCGGCTGGTACCTCCCGGCGTCGATCGAGCGCGCGATCCCCACCCGACGACGAGCCCTGCGCCGGATCGAGCCGACGCTGCAGCACCTGGCCCCGGGCGACGTCATCGACGACTGGGGCGGCCGCGACGCGACCTTCACCATCGTCGAGCGCACCCCGTCGACGACGCTGGTCCAACGCTCCGAGCGCGGTGCCCTGCGGATCAGCTGGGCGATCCTCGTGCACCCGACCGACGCCGGCTCGCGCATCCACCTGCGCTTCCGCATCGCCGGTGTTCGGCGGGTCTGGCTGGTGCACACGGGCGGGGAGCTGATGGACCTGCTGACGGTGGCCGGGCTCGCCGCGGGGCTGCGCGAGCGGGTCACCGGCCCCGCACCTCCCGGCCGATGATCATGCAAACAACGGCGACGCCTCACTCCGCCGACGAGTCGTAGCGCATCAGCCCGAGCGGCGTCCCGGCCGGGTCGGCGACGAAGGCCAGCTCGCCGACCCCGGCGATGACCGTCGCCGCCATCAGCACCCGACCACCGGCGCCCACCGCGGCCGCACAGCACGCGGCGACGTCGTCCACCGCCACCGTGATCTCCACCGGCGCCGCCGTCCCGTCGTCGAACGTCCGCCGGCGCTGCAGCGCGCCGAGCAGGCCGGGCGACGACCCGTCGGGACCCTGGATCTTGTAGAACTCCGGCGGCCCCCACGGCTCGAAGCGCCAGTCCAGGACCGCCTCGTAGAAGGCACGGCTGGCGTCGAGGTCGTCGGCGTTGATGGCGATGTGGGCCACGCTCCCGGCCCGGGGGTGCTCGTCCATGCCGGAATCCTGACCGGCCCCGCCCTGGCGCTCCACCGATGCCGCGCCGCAGGATGTCGAGGATGCGACACGAGCCGGACGTGCGCAGCTACGCCGTCACGCACCCCGCGGGGACGATCGTGCCGCCCCAGCCCCCGGGCTGGCACCAGGTGCTGCTCGCGGCGTCCGGGGCGATGACCGTCGAGGTGCCGGAGGGGACCTGGTTCGTACCGCCGGGTGCCGCGGTCGTGGTGAGACAGGGCGAGCCGCACCGCATCCGCACCACCTCGTCGACCCGGCTCCGTAACCTCTACCTGCGCGGGTCGGATCTCGGCCCGACCCGCGTCGTCGCGGTGGCCGGGCTGCTGCGCGAGCTGCTGCTCACCGCCGTCGCCCGCGCCCCGCTCCACCGCGACCGGCCCCACGACGCCGCGCTCGCAGCACTCGTCGAGCTCGAACTCGCCGCGGCCGGACCCGTCGAACCGTTGCGGCTGCCGATGCCGCGTGACCCGGCCGCCCGCCGCGTCGCGGAGCGGATCCTGACCGACCCGGGCGAGGCGGGCGGGGTCGACCTCCTCTGTCGGGGCAGCGGGGCCGCCCGGCGGACGGTCGAGCGGCGCTTCGCCGAGGAGACCGGGCTCGGCGTCGCGCGATGGCGACGCCGGGCCCGGCTCGCCGCCGCCCTCGAGGCGCTGGCCCGCGGCGACCCGCCGTCGCGCGTGGCGACGGAGATCGGGTACGCGACCGCGAGTGCGTTCGGCGCCATGGTGAAGGCCGAACTGGGGTACTCGCCGATGGCCGCGGTCAGGTGAACACGACGTCGGTCGCGGCGATCGCCTCCGGGTCGGCGACCAGATCGACCGCCGTGATCCGCCCGTCCTCCACCGTGATCCGGAACAGCGACATGGTCCGGCCGCGGAGCGCGAACGCCAGCCCGGGCTCGCCGTCGAGCAGCGCGGGACGGGCTGCCCGAGCCCGTCCGGCGAAGACACGCGCGACCGCGTCCGCCCCGCTGGCCTCCGGCTGGAGGTCCGGCGCGCCGCGTCCGGCGTTCGTCGCCGCCATCGACACCGCCACCGGGTCGGCCCGCAGCACGACGTCGGGGTCGAGGACGGCGAGCAGTGCGCCGAAGTCGCCGTTGCGCGACGCGGCGAGGAACGCCTCGACGACCTCACGACGACGGGTCACGTCGGCCTCCGTCGTCGGCCCACCCCCGCGCACCCGACGGCGGGCGCGGCTCGCGAGCTGACGGGTCGCGGGGACCGAGCGCTCGACGATGGGGGCTATCTCGTCGAAGGGCAGCCCGAACACGTCGTGGAGCACGAACGCGAGGCGCTCGGCGGGCGCGAGGGTGTCGAGCACGACGAGCAGCGCCGGACCCATCGCGTCCGCGGTCAGCGCCTGCTCCTCGGGGCCGGGCTCGTCGGAGGGCGGGGCGTCGCGGTCCTCGTCGGCCGGGTCCTCGGGATGGGTCCGCCGGGCCCGGAGCAGGTTGAGCGAGAGGCGCGCGACGACCGTGGTGAGCCACCCCCCGAGGTTCTCGATCTCCGGGTCACCCGAGGCGTACGCCCGCTGCAGCCGCAGCCAGGCCTCCTGGACCGCGTCGTCGGCCTCGCCGGTCGGGCCGAGCAGGCGCTGGGCGACGGCCAGCAGGTGCGGGCGGTGCTCGGTGAATCGGGCGGCCAGGGCCCCGTTCTGCTCCATCGGTCACGTTCCTCCGTGCGTCGGTGTCATCACTCTGACCGACCGGCCCGGCGGAACGTGACCGAGCCGGCGGTCCGACACCGAGGAGAACGTCATGACCACGACGACCACGACCGTCGAGCAGCGCATGCCCAACCCGGCCGCCCTCCTGCCCGGCGTGGGTGAGGCGATCGGCGGACTGGCCGCGGCCGCCCGCTCCGGCGGGCTCCCGGAGGGCCTGCTCGAGCTGGTCCACCTGCGGGTGAGCCTCATCAACGGGTGCTCGTCCTGTGTCCACGCGGGCACGACGGGGGCCCGGGCGGCCGGGGAGAGCGAGGACCGGCTGGCGACGGTCGGGGCCTGGCGCGAGGCGCCGTGGTTCACCGACGCCGAGCGCGCCGCACTCGAGCTCGCGGAGCACGTCACCCGTCTCGCCGATCGCGGCGAGGCCGTCCCGGACGGGCTGTGGGCCGAGGTCACGCGCCACTTCGACGAGCCCGGCATCGCGGCCCTGCTGCTCTGGATCGCCACGTCGAACCTGTTCAACCGGCTCAACGCGCCGGTGCGCCAGCCCGCCGGCGGCGGGTGGAGCTAGGGCAGTGGCGGGATCTAGGGCAGCGGCGTCTGCATCCGGTGCGACGCGCGCAGTGCCCGGCTGACGTCGTCGTCGCGACGCGGGACGTCCGGCCCGCCCTCCGGCCGCACGACCAGGTCGGCCGGGCCGGGCACCGCGCCGCAGCGGGGGCACCGGCCGTCGGGGTCGGTGTCCGGTTCGCCACCGGCGGGGCAACCGGCGTGGGCGAAGCGGCGCACCGTCCCGCCGTCGGAACGCTGCCGGGACTCGCCCCAGGTGGCCAGCGACCGCAGCGCGGGCCAGAGCGTCGCGGCGTCCTCGGTGACCCGGTAGCCCGACCCGTCACGGTGCAGGAGCCCGGCGTCGACGAGGCGGGCGAGGCGGTCGGAGAGCACCGCGCGCGGGACGTCGAGGTGCGCGACGAGGTCGGCGAAGCGGTGGACGCCGAAGAAGCAGTCGCGCAGCACCAGCAGCGTCCAGCGGTCACCGACCACCTCGAGCGCGCGCGCCATCGCGCAGTCCTGCTGCGGATATCCCTGGCCGAGCGGCACGGAGACCAGGGTAACTCCGAAGCGGTTCAATGACCGAACCGGACGTGCTAGCGTTCCGGACCGTGCGGTCCACATCCGGCGCCACGGTCGCCGTCGCCTCCGCGGCCACGTTCCTCGCGCTCGTCGCCTTCACCACCCCGCTCGCGACGCTGCCCGCGACCTCCGTCGCGCTCGGCTCCGGCCCCGAGGGCCAGGCGTGGATCCTCAGCTCGATGAGCATCGGGCTCGGCGTCGCGCTGCTCTCCACCGGTGCGGTCGCCGACGACCTCGGACGGCGCCGGGCGCTCGTGCTCGGCAGCCTCGTCCTCGCCCTGTCGTCGGTCGTGTGCGCGCTCTCCCCGACGACGGCGGTGCTCGTCGCCGGGCGGATCGGGGCGGGGGTGGGCGCCGCGGCGCTCATCGCGGCGGGCCTCGGCCTCATCGGCCACGCCTTCCCCGCGGGGACGCCGGAGGCGCGGCGGGCGAGCGGCATCTGGGGCGCGTCCCTCGGGGCGGGGATCGCGGTCGGGCCGCTCCTGGCGACCGGCGCGGAGCGGTTCGCCGGGTGGGCGGCCTCGTACTGGCTCGAGGCCGTGCTCGCGGTCGCGCTCGGTCTGGCGGCGCGGTTCCTGCTCGCGGAGTCCCGCGCGGAGCACCCGCGCCCGATCGACGTGCCGGGGGTCGTCCTGCTGGCCGCGGGCGTCGGGGTCCTGCTCACCGGTCTCGTCGAGGCCCGCAGCGGCCCGACCCGGCCGGTCGTGATCGTCCTGGTCCTCGGCGGCCTCGTCCTGCTCGGGGTGTGGTTCGCCGTCGAGCGCCGCAGCTCCTCCCCCATGATCGACCCGGACCTGTTCCGGTCCCCGCACTTCCTGGCCGCGACGCTCGCGGCGTTCGCGACCGGCGCGGGGATCATCGCGACGTCGTCGTTCCTGCTCACCGTGATGGCCCGCGGCCTGGGGGCCTCCGAGGTGATCGGCGCCGTGATCCTGCTGGCCTGGTCGGCGACGGGCGTGGTCACCTCCCTGCTCGCGCGCCGGCTCCCGACGTCGTGGAGCGGGCGCCTCCAGCTGGCGGTCGGACTCGTCGTCGTCGCGGTGGGTCAGCTGATGCTGCTCGGGGCGACGCCGGGCGACTCGCCGTGGCGCTACGTCCCCGGGCTGCTCGTCGCCGGGATCACCAGCGGGGTGGTGAACTCCGCGCTGGGCCGCGAGGCGGTCGCGAGCGTGCCCGCCGGGCGCGCGGCGATGGGCAGCGGCGCGAACAACACCGCCCGCTACGTCGGGTCGGCCATCGGGACCACGGTAGTGGCTGTGGTGGCCACCCGGCCCGGCCTGCCGCCCGGCCCGGCGGGGCTGCTGCAGGGGTTCGACACCGCGATCCTCGTCGCCACCGCGTTCTCGGTGCTCGGGGCGATCGCGGTCTTCGCCTGCCGTCCGCGCCGCCCGGCTCGAGGGGGCGCCACGTCGCCCGAACAGGCAGACTCGGGGGATGGACAAGGCAGCGCTCGCCGAGACCCAGGGCCCTCTCAAGCAGCAGTACCGTGACGACCCGGGATCCGCGGTCGTCGTCCTGAAGGCGGACGGTGATCTCGACGGTTCGGGCATCGCCTGCCGCGTGTCGACCGCGCAGGCGATGGTCGAGGCCGGCCTGCACCCCGCGACCGGCGGCACCGGGGAGCTGCTCTGCTCCGGCGACATGCTGCTCGAGGCGCTCGTCGCCTGCTCCGGGGTGACGCTGCGGGCGGTCTCCACGTCGATGGGCGTCGAGATCCGCGGCGGGACCATCCACGCCGAGGGCGACCTCGACTTCCGGGGAACGCTCGGCGTCGCGAAGGACGCCCCGGTCGGCTTCAAGGACATCCGGCTCTCGTTCGACCTCGACACCGACGCCGACGACGAGACCCTCGCGACGCTGCACAAGCTCACCGAGCGGTACTGCGTCGTCTACCAGACGCTCGTGAACTCCCCGCAGGTCTCGCTGGAGCTCGGCAAGCAGTCCGCCGGCGCCCAGGCCTGACCGACCGGCCCCGAACGACGACGGCCCCCTCGCTCACGTCGGAGCGAGGGGGCCGTCGTGCGTCGTGGACCCGTCAGTCGGTGTGGTACGGGTCGTAGTGGATCTGCATGAAGGGCGTGCCCGCGTCGAGCATCGCCGAGACCGTCGAGCGGACCATCGGCGGTGAGCCCGCGACGACGACCTGCCGGTCGGCCCACGCGCCGTAGCGCGCGACCACCTCGCCGAGGGTGCCGGTCTCGGCGCCGTAGCGCCTGCCGTCCTCCTCGACGACCGGGACCACCGTCAGCCAGGGGTTGTCCTGGGCCATGCGGCGCAGCGTGTCGATGTCGTAGAGCGAGTCCCACGTGCGGCCGCCGACGAACAGCGCCACCTTGCGGTCCGAGCCGTCGACCATGAGCTGCTCGATGAGCGACCGGGCCGGGGCGAGCCCGGTACCGCCGGCGACCATCAGCAGGTCGGCCCGCGAGCGCGGGTCCAGCGTCATCTGGCCCATCGGCGGACCGATGCGCCACACGTCACCGACGTGGGCGTGCGACACGATCGCCCGGCTGACCCAGCCCCCGGGGACGGTGTGGACGTGGAACTCCATCACGCAGTCCGGGCCGGGCGCGTTCGCCGGGGTCAGTGAGCGCCACATCCGCGGACGCTGCGGCGTCTCCACCGAGACGTACTGACCGGCGAGGTACGGCACCGGCTGGCTCGTCTGGACCCGCACGACGGCGAGGTCGGGCGCCACCCGGCGGTGCTCCATGACCCGGGCCATCCAGACGGCCGGACCGCGCTCGGCGTCCGCCGCCTCGCGCATCGCCTGCGAGACGATGCCGTAGGCGGTCACCCAGGCGTTCTCGATCTCCGTGGTCCAGGCGCGGCCGGCCATCTCCTTGATGGCTCCGACGAGGGCCTGGCCGACCTTGTCGTAGTGCTCGCCGATGACCCCGAACTTGCGGTGGTCACGGCCGAGCTGGCGCAGGAAGACGGTCAGCTCGTCGGGGCGGTCGACCATCTGCACGACGTGGACCAGCGCGCGGAGCAGCCGGGTGCGCTGGAGCTCCATCGTCACGGGGAAGAGGTCGCGGGTCTCGGGCGCGATCCGGAAGAGCCAGCCGTAGAACAGCTGGGTCAGCTCGTCGGCGCGCGGGGCGACCAGCTCGAAGCTGGACCGGATGATCGACACCATGTCGGACGCGTCCGGCTGCGGCGCCGGCGCGGCATCGCGCGGTGTCGGCAGGCCGACGCCGTCGGCCATGCCGGTGGGCCCGACCGGAGCGGCCATCGCCGTCGTGCGGGCCGGCTCGTCGAGGGAGGAACGGCTGCCGGGGCTCCCGAAGCCGGAGCCGCCGTAGCCGGGGTCGCCGTGGTCGGGGCCACCGAAGCCGGAACTGCCGAAGCCGGAGCCGCTCGGGCCGGAGCTGCCGAAGCCGGGCTCGCCGTAGCTCGACCCGCCGAAGCCGGAGCCGCCGAACCCGGGGCCGCCGAAGGACGACCCGTTCTGGCCGGGGCCGCCGATCCCGGAGCCGCCGAAGCCGGGCTCGCCGTAGGAGGAGCCGCCGTAGGGAGACCCGCCGTAGCTCGAGCCGCCGAGGCCGGGGTCACCGAAGCCGGAGCCGCCGCGCTCGTCGTATCCACCGGTCGAGTAGCCGTCGTACCCGCCGGAGGAGGAGCGACCGCCGAACCCGCCGCTCTGGTGGGTCCCGGAGGAGTAGCCGCCGGTGTCGTAGCCGCCGGTCTCGTACCCACCGGTCTCGTAGCCGCCGGGCTCGTACCCGCGATCGGGCTCGCGGGGAGCGGGCGGCGGATACGCCTGGCTGCGCGGCGGAGGCGGAGGTACCGCTGCTCCTCGGCCGGGGGCTTGGCTCATCGTGGTCCCGTCGTCGCGCCGGTCGTCGGCGATGTCGAACACGGCGTCATCCGGGTCGTACGACCCGCTCCCGAAGGCTCCCCGACCGCCCGGTCCGGTGCCGGACGACCCCGACCCTCCGAGATCGGACGAGCCGTGGCCCGCCACCGTGCCCCGGTCCAGGGCGGCTGCGCCCCAGCCGCCGCCGCGTTCGCGGTCCGGAGTGGCCCACGTGCCGTCATCCCGGCCGGGGCCCGCGTCGCGGGGAGGACCCGCAGGCCCGCCGGGGCCATGACGCCCCGTGTCGGGACCGTTGTTCCTCGCTGCGGTCACGTCCGGTCGACTCCTCATCTCACGATGACTCGCTCGGCCCCCCGCGAGGGCACCCTACCGGTGGGCACTAGCGCGTCACGCTACTCGGTGTTTCCGCGCGAGCATCCGGCGTGTCCGGTCTTGCGGCCAGCGTACGGCCGTGACCGGTGAACGGTGTCGCCTCCGACCTCGAACAAGCGACGAGAAGGTGGTCGTCGTCACCCGTCGTCGCCAGGCGACCGTTCTCCTCACCCGTGGGGGGAGTCCTGGTGCTGGGCGGTCGACGTCCCCGTGGTCGACGGCTGTGCGCTCGAGGACTTCGCGCCCGACGACTTGGTGCGCGAGGCCTTCGTGCTCGACGTCGGCGCGGACCCGCTGTCGGACGTCGGCTGCCCGGCGCCGGCGGCCTGGGACGACCGCGACGGCAGCGAGGACTGCTCGGCCACCGGGCGGGGTGCGGCGGACGTGGTCCGGCCCGTCGAGGGCCGCGTGGTGGCGGAGCGTGGCGTCGCCGACCGTGTCGAGCTCGAGGTCGGGCGCGACGACGTCGGGTGCTGGCGCGTGGAGGTGGGCGTCGGCCGGCTCGTCGTCGGTCGCGGGGCGCTCGTCGAGGAGGGCGCTCCGCTCGACGGGGCGGCGGGGGCCGGCCCCAGGGCGCCGTGGTCGTCGGAGGTGCCGTGGTCGACCGGGGCGCCGTGGTCGTCGGCGCGGATGAGGTCGGCGCCCGCGACCGCCGGGTCGGCCAGCCGACCGTCCTGCGTCGAACCGTCGCCCGAGGCGCCGTCCGACGTCGTGGGCTGCGTCGAGGCCGGGTCGGCCAGTGCGGGGGAGGGGCTCGCGGGCAGGACGCCCTCCGCGCCGGTCGGCGTGAGGCCGAGCGCCAGCCCGACCCCGCCGACGCTCAGGGCGCCGAACGCCGCCACCGCCGCGGGCACGGCCGTGGCCCGACGACGACGGGTGCGGGCGGCGCGTGGGGCGGCCTCGTCGAGCAGTGCGGCCATCTCGTCCGCGCGCTCGCGCATCTCGCCCGCGCGCCCGCGACCGCCGTTCCCACCGGGACGGCCTCGTCCGGCTCGGCTCACGCGTGGTCCTCCCACCGTCGTCTCGTCACGCACGGTTCACGCAACGACTACTGCCGGTCGTCGGCCCAGACTGCCAGACGGTGCGGCGGCGGGTCATCGGGGTCCGGACACGGACGGCCCGGACGAGTGACGAACGGTGATGAGGTGCCACACACCGGCGAGCGACGGGCGACCCCTACAGTGGTGCCCCGTGACCTCTTCGGGATCCGTCGGTGCGAGCCGCGTCCGGAACCGGTCCCGCCGGGCCGGGCGGGGCCACTCGAACCGGGCTCCCGACGTGGGATCGTTGCGCGTTCGGAGGGCACCAACTGGTCCGGATGGTCGATGACCTACGGGCTGCTCACCGGATGATTTGAGTCCGAACGGCCAGATCCTTTTCCGTTGTCCGGCCGTGATGATGGACGGCGGGCGCGCGGGGGTCCGGCTCGGGTCGTCCGGGGACGACGGTGATGGACAGGGACATCGCCGGCGTCGCGGGCGATCGGCATGACGAAACGGCAGGACCTCGGACACGGAGGTGGCATGGCGCGCGGCATGGCCACGATGGCCGTGAACGGTTCCTCGGCGGACGCCGAGGACCCGAGCACGCCGGCCGGCGGTATCCCGACCCCGGACCGGTCGGCGGTCGTCCCCGACCCCGGTCACGCCGGAGAGCCGACGGCACCGCTGATGGCGCAGGATGCGAGCGGTCCGGCGCCGACGGCGTCCGGGACGCCGTCTCCCGCCTCCGAGTCGTCCGCCCCCGAGCCGTCCGCAGCCGAGCCCTCGGCGTCCGAAGAGGCTGCGCGTCCCCGGCCCACTCCGCGGCCGCGGCCCTTCCGGAAGCCGTCCGACCAGCCCGCGTCCGGCCCGTCCGAGGACCCGGCGCCGACCGTGGCGTCGCGGCCCACCGACCCGGCCGCGACGGCGGTGGCCCCCCGGGTGCCCGCCGCCCGGACGGCCTCCCCTCCGGACGGGGCCACGGACCCCACGGCCGGCCCGGACCCCGCCGACGCCGCTCCCGACCCGGACGCCGTGCCTGACGGCGCCCCCGCCGCCACGGACGGCGCCGACCCGACGTCGTGGGGTGCGCCCGCGTCGTCGTCGACCTCGGTGGCACCGGTCGATCCCGAGGAGGCCGAGGAGTTCCTCCGGCTCTTCTACGCCGAGGCCGACGAGCCCGGCGCCACCGCCGTCAAGGGCTCCGCCGGCCGGACCGCCCCGCTCGAGGAGCGCCTCGAGGAGGTCCGCGACGAGATCGAGCGGACCGGCACGTACGTCCACACCTCCGCGGAGCTGGCTTTCGGGGCCCGCGTCGCCTGGCGGAGCTCCGCGCGCTGCATCGGCCGGCTGTACTGGCGCAGCCTGCACCTGCGCGACCGCCGCCACGTCGTCGCGCCCGACGAGGTCGCGGCCGAGTGCGTCGGGCACCTCGACGACGCGACCCGGCGCGGCCGGATCCGTTCGACGATCACGGTGTTCGCCCCGGACACCCCGACCGCCCCGGGTCCGCGGGTCTGGAACGAGCAGCTCATCCGCTACGCCGGGTACCGCACCGGCGGCCGGGTGCTCGGCGACCCGCGCTACGTCGGGTTCACCGACCACGCCCGCTCGCTCGGCTGGGTCCCGCCCTCGCCGATGGGCCGCTTCGACGTGCTCCCGCTCGTGGTCTCGGGCGGCGGGGAGTGGGCCGAGAAGGGCCCGCAGTTCTACGAGGTGCCGCCGGAGTCCGCGCTCGAGGTGGAGCTCACCCACCCCGACCACGACTGGTTCGCGGAGCTGGGACTGCGCTGGCACGCCCTGCCGGTGATCAGCAACATGCGGCTCGACATCGGCGGCGTCTCCTACCCCGCGGCCCCGTTCAACGGCTGGTACATGGCCACCGAGATCGGGGCGCGGAACCTGTCGGACTCGGAGCGCTACGACATGCTCTCCGAGGTCGCCGAGCGCATGGGCCTGGACACCTCGACCGACCGGACCATGTGGCGCGACCGGGCCGCCGTCGAGCTGACCCTCGCCGTCCAGCACTCGTTCGACCAGGCCGGCGTCTCGATGGCCGACCACCACGGCGAGTCGCAGCGCTTCCTGCGCCACCTCGAGCGTGAGGAGAGCGCCGGGCGGACCTGCCCGGTCGACTGGAGCTGGATCGTCCCGCCGATCTCCGGGGGACTCACGCCGGTGTTCCACCGGTACTACGACGAGCCGTCCGAGTCCGGCCCGATGTTCCGCATGGACCCGCAGCAGGCCGCGCGGGGTCAGGGCTGCCCCATGTGAACGATTTTGGTCGCTCTGACGACCAAAATCGCACACGTGACCGACGGTCAGCCGCCCCGCTCAGTGGACTCGCTGGGGCGTGCGATTCTGGTCGTCAGAGCAACCACATTCGTTCACAAGTCGCAGACGAGCCAGCCGCCGTGGTCCTCGTCCACGCGGAACCGGGCGCCGGTGCGCTCGCCGAGCGCGGTCAGCGTGTCGGGGTCGAAGCGGCACAGGTGGCCGTAGACCGGGTCGGGGACCTCCTCGTACGGCACCGCCACCACCACCCGCCGTCGGGCGACCCGGCACGCCTCGGCGAGCACCGCGGCCGACTCGCCCGTGGGCAGGTGCTCCAGCAGGTGGATCGCGGTGACCGTGTCGACGGCGTCGTCGACCAGCGGGACCGCCCGCGCGTCACAGGCCAGGGTGCGCAGCCGCGACGCCGCCTCCGGGACCACCCCGGCGGCGGCCACCGCCGACAGGAGCCGCATCGTGCCCGAGGTGTGGTCGGTCGCGGTCACGTCGAGCCCGCGCTCGGTCATGAGGAGCGGGAGGAAGCCGAAGCAGGTCCCGAGGTCGACGACCGACGTGCCCACGACCTCGTCGAGCGCCCGCGCGTGCACCGGCGCGAAGCCGGCGAGCGAGGCCTCCGGCGGCCCGTCCGCGGCCGCGCGCTCCGGGTGGCGCAGGACGGCGAGGGAGTTGGCGTAGAACGTCGACCACGCCGTCAGCGGGTCGCCCACCGTCGAGCGGATGATGCCGGTGACGACCCGCTCGAAGACCGGCGCCGAGTCCACCACCGCGCCGAGCTCGCCCGCGACCAGCGCCGAGACGTCGTCGTCGAGCTCGTCGGGACGGAAGCGGTGCAGGACGAGCAGGCGGCCGCCGGGACGGTGGACCTCGAAGTGCTCGGTGAGCAGCTCCGGGGTGCGCTGCGAGGCGAGCCGGACCGGGACGGCGGCGCGGTCGAGGTGGCACACCACCACGGAGCCGTTCTCCCACCGGCCGGGATGGCCGGGGGCGAGCGGGTCGATGCGGGCACTGCCTGCCGCGGGCGGGGTGAGGGTCACCGCCGCTATCGCCCGATCATCTCGGCGACCATGTCGTGGCTGACCTCCGAGAGTCCGGTCAGGTCGCGGACCACGCGGATGCGGTCGACGAACTCGGCGTACTGCGGCAGGTCGCACGCGCCCAGGCCCCACGAGTAGCGGGGCTCCGGGGTCAGCCAGATCGTCTCGCGGGCGCGCCGCGAGATCTCGGCGAACGCCTCGATGTTCGGGTCGTTCCCGTTGCCGCGCCCGTCGCCGAGGATGATCACCGTGGAGCGTCGGTTCACCGCGGACGCGTGGTCCTCGAGGAAGGTGCCGAACGCCTCGCCGTAGTTGGAGTTGGCGTCCACGTCGAGCATGTCGCCGCCGAAGATCAGCCCGAGGGCGTCCTCCACGGTGTGGTCGGCGAACAGGTCGGTGACCTCGACCAGGTCCTCCACGAACGCGAACGAGCGCACCTGGCCGAACATGTCCTGCAGCCCGTGCACGAGGTGCAGGGTGAACCGCGCGGTGGCGCGCACCGAGAGCGAGACATCGGCGAGGATCACCAGGCGCGGCTTGTCCTCGGTCCGGCTGACCGTCACCGGGGTGAACGGGATGCCGTCGAAGCGCATGTTCCGGCGCATGGTCCGGCCGGCGTCGATACGGCCCCGCGGGGACTGGCGCCGGCGGTGGGTCAGCGCCCCGTGCAGCGTCTTCGCCAGCCGCCGCAGCGAGTCCTCGAGCTGCTGGCGCTCGTGCTCCTCGGCGCGGTCGACCTCCGCCTTGTGCGCGTCCTCGTCGGCGCACCCGCCGTCCATGACCCGCTGCTCGATCTCCAGCAGCCGCTCGAGGTGCGCCTTGATCGCCTCGGGGAGGTTCTCGAGCATCCCGGCGAGGCGGCGGCGCAGGGCCATCGCGTCGGTCTCGTCGCCCTCGTCGTCGATGCCGTCCTCGACGCCCTGCAGCCAGCCCAGCAGCGCCTCCTGCTGGGCCACGTTGAGGTCGGCGTCGACCTTGGTTCCCGACGACGTCGCGATCTCACCCGGGATGCCGCCACCGTGCAGGTGGTCGGTCTCGATCTGGACCTTCTCGCCGGTGTTCGTCTGGTCGGTGGCGCCGTCCTTGGAGAAGACGATCTCGTCGGTCATCGCCGCGAGGTCGATCTTGTTGGCCTCCTGGTGCAGGTTGTACTGCTGCGCCATGTCCTCCGGGTCGAAGAACTCCTTGATGTCCACCGGCTTGCCGTGGTCGTGACCCTGCTCCGGGGTCTCCGACGGCTCCTCGGAGAGGGTGAAGTTGTCCAGCGACCCGTCGTCGGAGAGGTCCTCGTGGCCGTGCCCGTGGCCGTGCCCGGTGTCCTCCGTGCCGATCCGCACCAGGGCGAAGAACGCATCGAAGATCTCTTCGAAGGTGGCCTCGTCGCGGATGTCCTTGATCAGTGCGACCTGCAGCGCGGCCTTGAGCGTCGCACGGTCGGCGAGCACGCCCGGCTCCCGCGCACACCGCATGGCGTCGAGGACCTCCGAGGTGGAGATCCGGACCTGGCGGATGCGCAGGAGCCGCACGAAGCGGTGGATGCTGGCCTCCATCGCGGGGCCTCCTCTCGAGAGCGGCCGGGCGGCGGAGCTACAGGGCGCGGCGCTTGCCGAGGCCGCCGCCGAACGACCGGCTGCCCTGGCTCGAGCTGACCGGTCGCGGCTTCGACTCCGGACCCTCGCCGCGGCGCGCGGCCTCCTTGGCCTCGGTGCCCGCCGCGTAGTGGCCCACGTGGCGACCCTCCTGGTCCTTCGCCGCCCGCACCGCGCGGCCGTCGGGACCGTCGTCCTCGTCGTCGACGGTGGCGGGGCGGCTCTGCCCGTTCGCGGGCGCGTCGTGCGAGTGGTCGCCGTCGTGCCCGTGGCCGTGCCCATGTCCGTGGCCGTGCCCGTGCGCGTCGTCGACGACGGTGTTCGGGTCCACGAGCTTCGGGAGCGCGCCGAGCGCCTTCGTGACGTCCTTGTCGTACTTCACGACGACGGAGACCGTGTCGGCGAGGATCTGGGAGTTCAGCTCGTCGACCCCGAGCACGGCGAGCGTGCGGGCCCAGTCGATCGTCTCGGAGATGCTGGGCGCCTTGCGCAGCTCCAGCTCACGCAGCCCGCGAACCACCTCGACGAGCTCCCGCGCGGCGGCCTCGGGCAGCCCGGTGTGCTTCGAGCGGACGATCTCGAGCTCCCGCTCGGCACTCGGGTAGTCGAGGAACAGGTGCAGGCAGCGGCGCTTGAGGGCGGCGGCCAGGTCGCGGGTGTTGTTGCTGGTGAGGATCACGTAGGGCGCGTTCTCCGCGGCGAAGGTCCCGACCTCGGGCACCGAGATCTGGAACTCGCCCAGGGTCTCGAGCAGGACCGCCTCGAGCGCCTCGTCGGCCCGGTCGACCTCGTCGATGAGCAGGACGACCGGCTCCTCGGAGCGGATCGCCTGGAGCAGCGGGCGCGGCGCCAGGAAGCGCTCGGAGAAGAAGACCGAGTCCTGCGCGCCGATCCGGTCCACGGCGCTGGGGATGTCGGGGGCGTCCTCGACGACCTGCCCGATCTTCTCCCGGAGGATCTGGGTGTAGAGCAGCTGCTTGCCGTAGTCCCACTCGTAGAGGGCCTTGGTCTCGTCCTGACCCTCGTAGCACTGCAGCCGCAGGAACCGCCTGCCGGTCGCGACGGCGAGCATCTTGGCCAGTTCGGTCTTCCCGACGCCGGCCGGGCCCTCCAGCAGGAGCGGCTTCTCGAGGCGGGTGAGGAGGAAGACGGTGGTGGCCAGCCGCCGGTCGGCGATGTAGCCCTGGGCCGAGAGTGCCTCGACCACGGCGTCGACCGAGTCGAACGGGCCGGCCTGGGCGGCCGTGGTCTCGGGGGCGGCCTGCTCGGACGTGCTGGTCACGCGGGGTCCTTCCTACGGTGCACGGTCGGGGAACGCACCGGTGCCCGGCGGGCCCTGGAGGGCTCCGCCGGGCACCGGGTACCAGTATCAGCCAGGGAACTCAGCTGAGCAGGTCGTCGAGGTCGCCGTTGAGGCAGTGGTCGACGACGGGGCGCACCGTGGTGAAGGTGCACTCCTTCGGGTTGCCCGGCGTGCAGGCGTCACCGAGGACGTGGTTGGTGATGCGGTCCACGTCGGCGTCGTTACCCGTGATGGTCTTCTCGTTCTCGTAGAACTTCGTCGGGCCCTGGCCCAGACGGTTCTTCGAGTACGAGTCCTGGGTGACGTCGGTGAACTTCTCCGGGATGCCCACGTCGCGGAGCAGCCGGATGGAGGCGGCGAGCGCGGCCTCCGCGGCCTGCACGTCGGTCATGTGCGTGGTGTCCACGCCCATGGCCGTCGCGATCTTCGCGAAGCGCTTGTAGGCGACCGGCATGTTGAACGCCCACACGCGGGGGAGCGCGACGGCGTTGTTCAGGCCGTGGTGGGTGTCGTAGAAGGCCGACACCGCGTGCGAGATCGAGTGGATGATCCCGAGGCCACCGGAGTTGAACGCCTGGGCGGCGATGTACTGCGCGTACATCATGCCCTCGCGGCCGGGGAGGTCCTGGCCGTTCCACACCGCCTCGCGCAGGTTCGCCGCGGTCAGTTCGATGGCCCGCAGCGCGTTGCCGAGGCTCGGCTCGAAGTTCAGCCGCGAGACGTAGGGCTCCGAGGCGTGCGCGAGGACGTCGAACCCGCACTGGGCGGTGAAGTCGATCGGGCAGTCGTAGTAGAGCACCGGGTCGTCGATGGCCAGGGAGGTCACCGAGTTGTCGTCGAACGCGACGTACTTGTGCGGGTTGTTCGGGTCCGTCGTCGTGTCGGTGATGACGTAGGCCCAGGAGGTCTCCGAGCCGGTGCCGGCCGTGGTGGAGACCGCGATGTGCGGGGGGTTCTTCGGGTTCTCGGACTGGTTGAAGCCCTCGAACTCGTTGACGTTGCGGCCGTCGTGCGAGACCGAGATCCGGGCGCCCTTGCAGGCGTCGTGGGAGGAGCCGCCGCCGATCGACACGAAGCTGTCGCAGGCGTTCTCCTGGTACAGCTTCACGGCGTCCATGACGTTGTAGTCCTTGGGGTTGGACTCAACCTGGTCATAGATCACGGTGTCGACGCCGTGGTACTTCATGGACTCGCTGATCTTGTGCACGATGTCGGTGCCGCGCAGGCCCGACGTCATGATCAAGGTCTTCTTGAAGCCCATCTTCAGGGCCTCGGGGCCGATCATCTCGTGCGAACCGGGCCCGAGGAGCGCCCGCGGGAACGGGTGGAACTCCTTGATCGGGAACGGCTTGAGCAGCTCGTCGACCTGCATCTCGATCCTCTCGTCGTCGGGCGGACCCGCCTAGGTGCAGCCGGTCTGGCGTCCGCCGCGGACGGTAGGGGTGGCCGGAGTCACGGGCGAGAGCCCGCGCGTGATCCCGTTCACGGAGCGGGGAGATCACCCCGACGTTCGGAGGGTTTCGGGTGCTGCCCTTCGTGCCGCGCCGTGAGAATTCTGCAGTTGCCATCTTGTGGCGATAAATGATCGGGCACAAGCCCCGATTCGCGAGGTCGGTCGTGGGCAACTCGACGGGGTGGACGGAACGGATCTGGGCGGTCGCACCGCCGTCGTGACCGGCGCGAGCCGAGGTCTGGGGCGGGAGATCGCGACGCGGCTGGCGTCGTCGGGGGCGCGCGTCGTGGCGGTCGCGCGTGATGCGGCGGGGCTCTCGGACGCCGTCTCCGGTCTGGACGGTGACGTGTCGGCGCTGCCCGTGGATCTCGCCGACGTGGACGGGATCGCGGACGCCGTGGCCGGCGTCGGGGACGTGGACGTGCTGGTCAACGCGGCCGCGGTGATGAGCGCGCGGCGGTCGAAGACGCTGGAGATCTCATTGGACTCCTGGCGCTCGGTCCGGGCGATCGACCTGGACGCGCCGTTCGCGCTGATCTCCGCGTTCGTGCCCGGGATGGTCGAGCGCCGGTGGGGCCGGGTCGTCAACGTGACCGCGTGCCTCGGCCGGATGAGCGGGCCCGGGACGGCGGGCGGGCTCGCGCCGTACCGGGTGGCCAAGGCGGGGCTGAACGCGATGACGCGCAACCTCGCCCACGAGCTCGGGATGGGCCGGCGCGGCGTGCTCGTCGACGCCACCTGCCCGGGCCACTGCCGCACCGACATGGGCGGGCCGGACGCGCCCCGGTCGGTCGAGGAGGGGGCGGACACCGCGGTGTGGTTGGCGTGCCGGGGTGGGTCGCTGTCGGACCCGCCGCCGACGGGTCGGCTGTGGGAGGACCGGGTGGAGGTGCCCTGGTAGGGCTCAGGCCAGCTTGCGCATCACCCGGGCCGCCAGCTGGTCGAACGCCGCGGCGTCGAGCAGCATCGCCGAGGTCACGCGGGTGATGTCCCAACCGAGGTCGCCCAGATCGCCGTCACGGAAGGCGTCGCGGTTCTGGCCGGCGATCGTGCGGTGCTCGGGGCCGTCATACTCCAGTGCGACCTTCACGTGCGGCCACGCCAGGTCGAGCCGGACGCGCTTACCGCCGAGGAGGACCACGCGGTACTGCGGCACCGCCGGTGGCACCCCACGATCGAGCAGCCCGAGGCGGAGGCGCGTTTCGGGCAACGACTCCGCCCGCGGATCCGTGAGCTCCAGGACCCGCCGGACCTGCACCGTTCCCCGCGCCCGCGGGTGTGCGGCCGCGATCCGTCGGAGGTGTTCCGAGGTCAGGTGACAGCGATGGGCGACGGCGTCGACCGCGGCGACGGCCTCGACGAGAGGCACTCGTCGGGCGAGGTCGAAGGCGGTACGAGCGGGCGAGGTGATCGGGCAGCCATGCCGTTCGACGACCTCGTCCGACGGGAGGTGGTCGGTCCGCGTGGCGATGTCGTCCGGGGCCAGTCGGCAGTGCTGCGGCAGGACGACCTCGGCGTCGTCCCAGGGGCAGTCCGCGCCGTAGGCGAGTGCCGCCAGTGGCCCGGCGACGATCCCGCGCTCCCGGCTCCACGCGTGGAGGGCCTGGACGCGGACCCGGGTGTCGATCTCGGTGTCGGCCCCGACGTAGACATCCCGGTGCAGGTGGACGAAGTTGGGCCCCCGGAGCTGGTCGGCGGTCAGCAGGCCGAGTCCGACCGCGAGCGAGCCCCGGAACGGCACCCGTGTCTGTCGCGTCGGCGTCTCCACATCCGCTTGGAGTCGGTCCGGCGCCGATCGGTTCCATCGGATGTCCTGGCGCTGTGGGATCGGGCGGCCCATCGATGATCACCGGGCACCTGGCGGGGCGGAGCGAGATCCACGAGCCCGCTATGTGCCCGGTGATCAAGGGCCGGTCGAGCCCGATGTCAGCGATGCCGCATCGCTGACGCGGGGCGAGGCGGGGCGTCCGTAGAGGGGTGCCGAGGGTGGCCGGCGAGTGGTGCTCGGTCCCTGCGCGCCCGGCCCAGCCATTGGCGCGCGTTCAACGGGCACCTGGCGGGGTCGAACGAGATCCGCCAGCCCACCAGGTGCCCGGTGATCATGGTGCGGCCGCCCAGATGTCAGCGTCCTACTGAGCACACCGATAGGGGACCATCGCTGACAAGAGGGCGCCGGAGCTACCCGTCCGCCAGCGCCGCCCGCGCCAGATCCACCGCCCGCTCCGGCGACACCCCCAACGACCGCATCCGCGCCGCGTACTCCTGCGCCGCCTCCCGGGCCTCGTCACGCCCACCGCCGGAGGCATCCACCACGAACGTCCCCAACCGCCCGCGGGTCTCGACCACCCCGGCCGCCTCGAGCTCCCGGTACGCCCGCGCGACGGTGTTCGCCGCGAGCCCGAGATCCACCGCGAGCCGCCGCACCGCGGGCAGCCGCGTGTGCGGGGCCAACCGGCCGGAGCGCACCAGCGACGTCACCGACGCCCGTACCTGCTCGTAGGGCGCGACGGACGAGGCGGGGTCGACGTCGATCAACGTCACCGGATCGGTCACCGGGGGATCATCGCGCGGCGAACCCGCGCCCGAGGTCGTCGAACGCCTCCGCGGCCAGCGCGCGCAGCGCCGAGCCGTCCGCGCCCGGCATCGCCAGCCACGTCGTGAACACGCCCCGCATCGCCGCCACGACCACCCGGGCGAACACCTGCGGCCGCAGCTCGCCGGACGAACACCCCCACCGAGAGGCCGCGTCCACCGCGATCGCCTGCTCCCACGCCGCGTACCGGACGGCGGCCCGCGCGGCCACCTCGGGCACCGTCTCGATCAGCCCCAGACGGCGCCGCAGCACGGGGACGTCATCGTCGGCGTACGCGTTGACCTGCAGGAACGCCTGCCGGGCGGCCGTGACCGGGTCGAGCTCGGACGGCCCCGTGCGCAGCGCCGTGACCAGCGCGGCCAGGGCGTCGTCGAGCTCCCCGAGGACGACGTCGAGCTTGGTCGGGAAGTACCGGAAGAAGGTCCGCCGTCCGACGCCGCCGGCGGCCGCGAGGTCGTCGACGGTGACCGCGTCGAACCCGCGCACCGTGAACAGCTCCAGGGCGGCCGCCTCGAGCCGGCGGGCCCGCACGGTGCGCGTGGTGGCGGATGTCACGCCGACCAGTGTCCCCCGTCCGGGACGTCCGAAGCGACCACCTTCCTCGCGCGTACCAAACGAGATCGCGATCACGCCCCGCCCGTTCGGGCGGGACGTACTGCCCACGCCGACCCTGGCGAATGGCACCGAGTGCCGCTTAGTGTCTCGCTCGCCCGAGGTGATCTGACCCGCAGGAGGTAGCCATGGCCGAGCCCACCACCGACGTGAGCCAGGAGGCCCCGCTCGTCGAGGAGACCCTCGTCGAGGAGGTCTCGATCGACGGCATGTGCGGCGTCTACTGATGACCGCGGCTCCGGTGGGGACGGCCGAGGCCGCCCCCACCGGCGCCTTCGACCCGGCCGCCCCGTACCGCCTCGCCGAGTCGGTGTCGCTGCGCCCGGAGTCGTTCGGCGCCCTCGTCTACGACTTCCACACCCGCCGGCTGTCCTTCCTCAAGACGAAGCCGCTGGTCCGGGTGGTCGAGGCCCTCGCACACCACGACGACGTCCACGGCGCGCTCACCGCTGCCGAGGTCCCGGACGACCAGCGCGACCAGTACCTGCGCGCCCTCGCCGGCCTCGCGCAGGCGGGCACGATCCAGCCGCGGTAAAGGGAGCCACCACCACATGAAGCTCGTCGAGCACTTCACCCACGGCCTGACCTCCCCGATCTGCCTGACCTGGGAGCTCACCTACGCCTGCAACCTGAGCTGCGTCCACTGCCTCTCGAGCTCCGGGCGCCGCGACCCGAACGAACTGTCGACGGACGAGGCCAAGGCCGTCATCGACGAGCTCCAGCGCATGCAGGTCTTCTACGTGAACATCGGCGGCGGCGAGCCGACGGTGCGCAGCGACTTCTGGGAGCTGCTGGACTACGCGATCGCCCACGACGTCGGCGTCAAGTTCTCCACCAACGGCGTCAAGCTCGACAAGGCCCGCGCCGAACAGCTCGCGAAGACCGACTACGTCGACGTGCAGATCTCCCTCGACGGCGCGACGGCGGAGGTCAACGACCACGTCCGCGGCCCCGGCTCGTACGACACCGCGATCCGGGCGATGGAGAACCTCTACGAGGCCGGCTTCGGCCAGTTCAAGATCAGCGTGGTGGTGACCCGCCAGAACGTCGACCAGCTCGACGACTTCAAGGCGATCGCCGACCGCTACGGCGCCCAGCTGCGGATCACCCGGCTGCGCCCGAGCGGTCGCGGCGCCGACACCTGGGACGAGCTCCACCCGACCCAGCCGCAGCAGAAGCAGCTCTACGACTGGCTCGTCGCGCGCGGCGAGGACGTCCTCACCGGCGACTCGTTCTTCCACCTCTCCGCGTACGGCCAGGAGCTCCCGGGCCTCAACCTCTGCGGGGCCGGGCGCGTGGTGTGCCTGATCGACCCGGTCGGCGACGTGTACGCCTGCCCGTTCGCCATCCACGACCAGTTCCTCGCCGGCAACGTCCGCTCCGAGGGTGGGTTCCGGACGGTCTGGCAGGACAGCGAGCTGTTCGCCGAGCTGCGCGGCCCGCAGTCCGGCGGGGCGTGCACCAAGTGCTCGCACTACGACGCCTGCCAGGGCGGCTGCATGGCGGCCAAGTTCTTCACCGGCCTGCCGCTCGACGGCCCGGACCCGGAGTGCGTGCTGGGGAACGGCGAGACCGAGCTGGCGAAGCTGGAGATGGACACGATCGTCCCCAAGCCGTCGCTGGACCACTCGCACCGCACGACCCCGCAGCGCAAGGACGGCCCGGTGCCGCTGACGCTCTCGGTGCGCCGGCCGGACAAGGCGTGCGACTCCGACCCGCTCGCCGGAGAGGGACGTCGTCTGCCCGCCGGGGTCCGGGTGAACTGAGCCGGGTCGACCGAAGACCTCCCCCGGTGCCGCGGGCGATCCTCGCGGCACCGGGGTGAGCCCCAGGGCTACGTCCCCCGGCCGGTCCTCCGCGCGAGGGAGGTGGGGACGGGCCGGGGTACCTAGCGTCCGTGGTCGTGCCCGGCGGCTCCGCCGGGCCGGCCACGGAGGTTCTGCGATGACGACGACGGCGCCCGGCACCCGGGCGAGCGCCCTGCACACGACGGCCGCCGGCCTCGTCGGTGACGGCACGGGGATCCTCGCCGCGGACGAGAGCATCGCCACGATGTCGCGGCGCCTCTCCGACGCCGGCGTGTCGCCCACCGAGGAGCACCGCCGCGCCTACCGCGAGCTGCTCGTCACCACGGCCGACCTCGCCCGCGGGATCAGCGGGGTCATCCTCTGCGAGGAGACGCTGCACCAGCACGTCACCGACGGCCGGGACTTCCCGACGGCGCTCGCGGCGCTCGGTCTGGCCACGGGCGTCAAGGTCGACACCGGGACCGTCCCGCTGGCGGGCGCTCCGGGCGAGACGATCACCGAGGGACTCGACGGTCTGGCCGAACGGGTCGCGGACTGCGCCGCCCGCGCGGCCGTGTTCGCGAAGTGGCGCGCCGTGCTGACCATCGGCCACGGGACGCCCGGCGCCTGGGCGATCGAGGCCAACGCGCACGCCCTCGCCCGCTACGCCCGCGTGTGCCAGGACGTCGGGGTGGTCCCGGTGGTCGAGCCGGAGGTGCTGACGGCCGGGTCGCACCCGCTCGAGGTCTGCGCCGCGGTCACCCGGCGGGTGCTCGCCACGCTGCGCCGGGCCCTCGACGAGGCCGAGGTCGACCCGGCGGGCATGGTCCTCAAGCCGAACATGGTCACGCCCGGGTCGGGAGCCGCTCCGGTGGGACCCGACGCGGTGGCCCGCGCGACGGTCGACGCGCTGACCGCGACGATGCCCGATGATCTCGCCGGCGTCGCCTTCCTCTCCGGCGGCCAGTCCTCCGTCGACGCCGCGGCCAACCTCGCGGCGATCCGGGCCCTCCCGACGCCGTGGCCGGTGACGTTCTCGTTCGGCCGGGCCCTCGTCACGCCCGCGCTGGCCGCGTGGGCCGGGGACCCGGAGGCGGTCGGCGCCGCGCAGGCGGCGCTGATCCGCGAGGTCGGCCGCAACGTCGCGGCCTGAGTCAGGGCTGCTCGGCCCGGTCCCACCCCGGGACGTGGCCGGCGTGGACGTCGCGCACCAGCAGCTCGGTGCTCGCCGTCGCGTCGGGGTGGGTGACCAGGTGCCAGGGCCGCGCGAGCGGGGTCCCCGGCAGCGGCAGTTCGACCAGCGTCCCGTCCGCGATGAGGTCGCGCACCGCCTCGCGGGACACCAGCGTCGCGCCGAGCCCGGCGCGCGCGGCCGCGATCGTGGCCCCGTGCGAGCCCATGGTGAGGCTGCGCGGCTCGACCCCGAGGTCGTCGAGCAGCCCCGCGAGGGTGCTGCGTACCCCGGACCCCGGTTCGCGGAGCAGCCACGTCGCCGCCGCCGGGTCGAACCCGTCCGCCGTCGCCGGGGCGCCCACGACGGCGAGGGTGTTGGCCCGGGTGGCCCGGATCCGGGCGACGCTGCCGGCGGGCGGACGCCCGGCGACGACGACGTCCACCTCGTGGTCGCGCAGCAACGACCACACCCGCGTGCTGGGGGCGACGTCCACCCCGAGCTCGACGGCCGGGTGGCGGGCGCGGAAGGCGGCGAGCAGGTCGGGCAGCAGGTGCTCGCCCGCGGTGGTCACGGCGCCGAGCCGCACGTGGCCGTGCTCCGGGTCGGCCTCGCCGCGGGCGGCGGCGGTGGCCTCGTCGAGCAGGCCGAGCACCCGTCGGGCGTAGTCGGCGTACCGGCGCCCCGCCGGGGTGAGGCGTACCCCTCGTCCGTCCCGCTCGAGCAGCGGGACGCCGATCTCCTCGCCGAGCGCCCGGACGGCCGCCGAGACGGTGGACTCGGTGACGACGAGGTGGGCGGCCGCGCCGCGCACCGACCCGGCCTCGGCGAGCGCGACGAACGCGCGCATCCGCGAGGTCGTCGTCACCGGCCACCTCCCCGGCTCAGGTCCCCGAGGCGGCCAGACCTCCGGTGAACACCCGGCTGGCGCGCAGGTCCGCCGCGCGCAGGGTGACCAGGTCGTCCAGGCCGACCAGCCGGGAGCCGCCCTCCGAGAGTCGCCGCGCCTGGCGCATCCTCGCGCGGTCCAGCCCGTTGCGCACGCTCCGCGCGCCGGCGAACCACGGCTGGGAGACCCGCAGCGCGAGGTACTCCCGCAGCGCCGCCGCCGCGCCGTCGTCGAGCCGCAGCCCCCGCTCGCCCGCCATCGACGCCGCGATCGTCGTGAGCTCGTCGACGGTGAAGTCCGGGAAGTCGACGTGGTGGGCGACGCGGCTCTGCATCCCCGGGTTCGCGGTGAAGAACGACTCCATCCGGTCCGCGTAGCCGGCGAGGACGACGACGAGGTCGTCCCGGTGGGACTCCATCGCCTGCAGCAGGATCTCGATGGCCTCACCGCCGTAGTCGCGCTCGTTGCCCGGGCGGTGCAGGTAGTAGGCCTCGTCGACGAAGAGCACGCCGCCGATGGCCTTCCCGACGATCTCCTTGGTCTTCGGGGCGGTGTGCCCGACGTACTGGCCGACCAGGTCGTCCCGGGTGGCCGTCACGAGGTGCCCGCGCCGCAGGTAGCCGAGGCCGTGGAGCAGGTCGCCGATGCGCAGCGCCACGGTCGTCTTGCCGGTGCCCGGGTTGCCGGTGAAGCACATGTGCAGCGTCGGCGGGTCGCCCGCCACCCCGAACCGCTCCCGGACCCGGTCGACGACGAGCAGCGCGGCGAGCTCGCGCAGCCGCTCCTTGACCGGGGCGAGCCCGACCAGCTCGCGGTCGAGCGCGTCGAGCACGTCGTCGACGCGCGCCTCCCGGCGGACCTCGTCGAGGTCGACGACGGCGTCGGGGGCCAGCTCCGGCACCGGACCGTCGCCGTCCTCCGGGACCGGATCGACGGCGGCGACGGCGGGCACGCCGGTCGAGCGGCCCGCCGTCGCGAACCCGACGCGGCCCCGCTGCTCAGCGCCGGGCATGGCCGTTCCCCCGCGGGTCCGGCGCCGGGTAGCGCGAGCCCGCCGGGGCCTCCGTCGCGTACGGATGGACGGTGTAGCCGATCCGGCGGTCGGCCCCCTCGGCGCGGTCCAGCCGGAACCCGGGCTCGACGTCGGGGCGGTTCACCAGGAACGACAGCGCCACGGTCTGGCGGCCCAGGCTCGCGTCGTAGGCGGTGACCCGCACGTAGTGCTGCGGGTGCTCCTCCCGGCACGCGCGGACCTCGTCCATCACGGCGGCGGGGTCGACGAGGTCGAACATCGGCAGCCCCCACATCTCCCAGTAGGTGTTCCGGGGGTGCGGGTCGTCGGTGAACTCGACCGAGCACGGCCAGCCGTGCTCGAGCGCGTACGAGATCTGGCTCCGGATCTCGTCGTCGGTCAGGTCGGGCAGGAACGAGAAGGTGCCCTGGGTGATCCTCACGGTGTCCTCCTCAGGCCGGGGTGGGAACGGCGTCGACGGTGTCGGTGGAGGCGTAGTCGAAGGTGACGTCGCCCCAGGTCGAGAGGGCCATCTCTAGCGGCTTCGAGTGCCTGGCCGCCTTGCGGAGGATCTCCGGGCCCTGCGCGAGGTAGTCCGCGCCCTCGTTCCGCGCCTTGATCATCGCTTCGACGGCGACGCGGTTGGCCTCGGCGCCCTGCGCGATCCCCATCGGGTGGCCGATGGTCCCGCCGCCGAACTGCAGGATGGTGTCCTCGCCGAGGTGGTGCAGCAACTGGTGCATCTGACCGGCGTGGATGCCGCCGGACGCGACCGGCATCGTCGCGGGCATCGAGGCCCATTCCTGGTCGAAGTAGAGGCCCTTGCCCGGGTCGGCCGTGTAGCTGTTCTTGCGCAGCACGTCGTAGAAGCCGTGCACCGAGGCCGGGTCGCCCTCGAGCTTGCCGACGACGGTGCCCGCGTGGATGTGGTCGACGCCGGCCAGACGCATCCACTTGGAGATGACCCGGAAGCTCACGCCGTGGGTCTTCTGCCGGGTGTAGGTGGCGTGCCCGGCGCGGTGCAGGTGCAGGATCACGCCGTTGCGCCGCGCCCACTTCGACATCGACTGGATGGCCGTGTAGCCCACGGTCAGGTCGAGCATGACGATCACGCTGCCGAGGTCCTTGGCGAACTCGGCCCGCTCGTACATGTCCTCCATGTCCGCGGCGGTGATGTTGAGGTAGTGGCCCTTGACCTCGCCGGTCTCGGCCTGCGCCTTGTTCACCGCCTCCATGCAGGACAGGTAGCGGTCGCGCCAGCGCATGAACGGCTGCGAGTTGATGTTCTCGTCGTCCTTGGTGAAGTCCAGGCCGCCCCGCAGCGCCTCGTAGACCACGCGGCCGTAGTTGCGCGACGACAGGCCGAGCTTGGGCTTGGTCGTCGCCCCGAGCAGCGGGCGCCCGAACTTGTTGAGGTACTCCCGCTCGGTGACGATGCCGTGCGGCGGGCCGGGGAAGGTCTTCACGTAGTGCGCCGGGATCCGCATGTCCTCGAGGCGCAGCGCCTTGAGCGGCTTGAAGCCGAAGACGTTGCCGATGATCGAGCTGGTGAGGTTCGCGATCGACCCCTCCTCGAACAGGTCGAGGTCGTAGGCGATGTAGGCGATCCACTGGCCCTCTGCCCCCGGGACGGCGTCCACGCGGTAGCACTTCGCCTGGTAGTGCTCGTGGGTGGTGAGGCGGTCGGTCCACACCACGGTCCAGGTCGCGGTGCTCGACTCCCCGGCCACGGCGGCGCCCGCCTCCTCCGGCGGCACCCCCTCCTGCGGCGTCACGCGGAACGCGCAGAGCAGGTCGGTGTCCTTCGGTACGTAGTCGGGCTGCCAGTACCCCATCTCCGCGTAGGGGATGACGCCCGCACTCCATCGATCGGCCATGGCGACGAGCGTGCGGGGCCGGGACCGCGAAGGACAATCAAGTGTTCCGGGCCGACACTTCGCCGTTCGGTTGATTGTCGTCCTGGTGGCGCGGCAGCGGGGCGGTGACGGCGAGCGTGGTCCCCTCCCCGGGGCGGGAGGTGAGGCGGACGGTGCCGCCGATCAGTTCGGCCCGTTCGCGCACCGAGGCCAGCCCGAATCCGCCGGTGTCGTCGGGCGGCGCGGTGCCGTCGGGAGGTCGCAGGTCGGCGGGGGAGAAACCCACCCCGTCGTCGCCGATCGCGAGCCGCACGTCCGCGGTGCCGATCGCCAGGCGCAGCGTCACCCGCCGGGCGCCGGCGTGCTTGAGCACGTTCTGCAGCGCCTCCTGGGCGATGCGGTAGAGCGCGATCTCCAGGTGGTCGGGGAGCCGGCGCTCGGCGAGGTCGAGCGAGGTGTCGACGCCGGGGACCCCGCGGGCGAGCGCGGCGAGCGCGCCGGCGAGCCCGAGGTCGTCGAGCACCGGGGGCCGCAGCGCCCCGATGGCCGCGCGGGCCTCCTCCAGCGTGGTGTCGACGAGGCCGCCCGCGACCTCGAGGTCGGCGCGGGCCGGGCCCGGGTCGCCGCGGTCGAGGTGGGTCAGCGCGGCGTCGAGGTGGAACCAGAGCGACACCAGCCGCTGGGAGATCCCGTCGTGGATGTCGCGGGCGAGCCGGCGGCGCTCCGCCTCCTGCGCGGCCACCGTCTGCTCGGCGAACCGCTCGTGCGCGCGCTCCCGGGCCGCGAGCCGCCGGTGCATGCGGGCCTGGTGCAGCGTGCCGGCGAGCAGCCGGCCGATCGCCAGCAGCAGGCGCACGTCGCGGTCGTCGAACGGGCGCCGGGCGAGGGTGTGCACGTTGAGGACGCCGGCCAGGCCGCTCGGCTCGCTGATCATCGGCACCGACACCATCGAGGTGTAGTCCTGCCCGCGCAGCGCCGGGATGGGGAGGTAGCGCGGGTCGGACTCCTTGTCCTCGACGATCACCACCGGCTCGCGGTGGCTCGCGACCCAGCCGCTGACCCCCTCACCGAGCGGCAGGTGGACCGCGCCGACCTGGGTGTCGAACGGCGGGGTGGCCCCGAGCAGCGTGAGGGCGCGCTCGGAGTCGTCGAGGACGTGGACGAAGCAGACGTCGGTGGCGGTCGCCTCGGTGATCACGCGGGCCACCGCCGCGGCCCGCGTCTCCACGTCCGGGCCGCTCGCCGTCGCCTCGATGATGTCCAGCAGGACGGCGTTCTCGCGTTCCGGGTCGTCGAGCCCCAGCCCGCGCGGGCCCGTCACCGGAACACCCCTTCCCGCAGCGCCGCCGCCACGGCAGCCGTGCGGTCCGGGACCTGCAGCTTGCGCAGCACCGAGCGCACGTGGCTCTTCACCGTCTCGTCGCCGATCACCAGGCGGGACGCGATCGCGCGGTTGCTGCACCCCGAGACGAGCAGCGCCAGTACCTCGCTCTCGCGGTGGGTGAGCCCGAGGTGCGCGCCCGGCCAGAACTCGTCGCGCTCCAGGCGGGCGGCGGACTCGACGACCCGGCCGGCCATCGTCGCGTCGATCACCGTGGTGCCGGTCGCGGCGAGCTCGAGCTGGCCGACCAGCTCCTCGCCGCGGATGCGCTTGAGCAGGTAGCCCGCGGCGCCCGCGCGCAGCGCCTGGAAGAGGTACTGCTCGTCGTCGTAGACCGAGAGCAGCACGACGCGGGCCTCGGGCATCCGTTCGGCCAGGCGGCGGCACAGGTCGAGCCCGCTCTCGCCCTGCATCCGGACGTCGGCGAGCACGAGGTCCGGGCGCAGCGACCCGACGAGGTCGAGGGCGTCCGCCACGCCGTGTGCGGAACCGACCACCCGGATCCGCCCGGTGAACGGCGCGAGCATCGCCTTCAGGCCGGCCACGACCATCTCGTGGTCGTCGACCACGACGACCCGCAGCGGACCTGCCGTCGAGGGTGTGACGGAGGCCATCCCCTCACGATAGGTGCTCGGACGGCCTCCGGTGGACCACTCGCACCACCTCGATCTCCCCCCTCGTCCCCCCGCTGCGGGGGGAGTGGCGTGGCTCACCGCTGCCTAGCGTCGTCGGCATCGAGGAGGTGTCGCCGTGCCCGACAAGAACCTGCGCATCCGCCGAGCCGGACCCGACGAACCCCGGCGCCGGCCGGTGATGATCGCGATCGCGGGCGACAGCGCCGCGGGGAAGACCACGCTCACCCGGGGGCTCGTGGACGCTCTCGGGCCCCAGCGGTGCGTGTCGCTGTGCACCGACGACTACCACCGCTACGACCGGGCGGAGCGCCGGGACCTGCCGTTCACGGCGCTCCACCCGGACTGCAACTACCTCGAGATCATGGAGCAGCACCTGCAGCTGCTGGCCACGGGCTCGCCGATCCTCAAGCCGGTCTACGACCACGCGACCGGCGAACTGGTGCGCCCGGAACTGGTCGAGCCCGCCCCGATCGTCATCGTCGAGGGGCTGTTCCCGCTCCACAGCCGCCTGTCGCGGGCCTGCTTCGACGTGACCGTCTTCCTCGACCCGCCCGAGGAGATCCGGCGCGGGTGGAAGATCGCCCGGGACACCGGCAAGCGGGGGTACTCGACGGAGGCGGTGCTGGCCGAGCTCGACCGTCGCGAGGCGGAGTCGGCGGCCTTCATCCGCCCGCAGCGCGCCACCGCGGACCTCGTCGTGCGCTTCGCCCCGATCGAGACCCGGGACGACCCGGCCGACACGCCGCTGTCGGCCACCGTGATGCTGCGCCCGACGATCGACCACCCGGACCTCACCGGGGTTCTGCAGCCCGGCCTGACCCGCGCGATGCACCTCAAACTCGAGCGTGATCCCGACGGGCGCCCGGTCGAGTCGCTGCACGTGCACGGCTACGTCCCGCGCGAGGAGAGCATCGCGGTCGAGAAGGCGATCTGGGCCTCCCTCGACGCCCCGGACACCGACACCCCGGACTGCCTCGGCCGGGTCGGCGACGGGCGCAGCGAACCACTCGCGATCGCCCAGTTGCTGCTGCTCTACCACCTGATGGATCTCGATCGGGGCCGGCCGTGAGCCCGCTGCCGGCGGCCGTCGTGTTCGACCTCGACGGCACGCTCGCCGACACCGAGCGCGACGGGCACCGGGTCGCGTTCAACCGGGCCTTCGCCGCGCACGGGATCGATCTCTTCTGGGACATCGAGCACTACGGCTGTCTCCTCGCGGTCACCGGCGGGCGGCGCCGCATCGTCGCCGACCTCGCCCGGCGCGACGAGACCGACGACCTCGCCGCGGACGAGACCGCGCTCGAGGAGCTCGCCGAGACCGTGCACCGGACCAAGACACGGATCTTCGCCGAGGAGGTCCGCCGCGGCGCCATCACGGCCCGCCCGGGTGTCCGCTCGCTCGTCGCCGACCTGGTCGCGCACCGCGTGCCGGTGGCGGTGGCGACGACCGGGACGCGGGCGTGGGCGGAGCCGCTGGTCGAGCGGCTGCTCGGGCCGGGGACGGCGCGGGTGACGGTGTTCGGCGACGACGTCCGGGCGCTCAAGCCGGATCCGGAGGCCTACCTGCTCGCGCTGGAGCGGCTCGGCGTGGCGGCGGAGGACGCGGTGGCCGTCGAGGACGCCGCGCCGGGGCTGGCGGCCGCACGGGCGGCCGGGCTGGCCACCGTCGTCGTCACCAACCACTACACCCGCTGGCACGACGTGCGAGGGGCCGCGCTGGTGCGCGAGGAGTTCGACGACCCGCGGCCGCTCACCGCGGTCGCGCTCGGCGAGGTGCTGACGGCGGCGCAGGCGGCGTAGCGACCTGGCGGGGGTTAGCGTCCCGCGGTGCCCCGCCGTCCGGTTCTCACCGCGCCCGGACGCCTCGCCGCGCGGACGGTCCCGTCCCCGGTGCTGTTCGGTCCGCACGCGACGAACCTCGCGGACCCGCGGCGGCCCGGCGCCCTCTCCGCGGACCACGTCTCGTACTACGCGCGGCGGGCCGCGGGCGGTGTCGGCGTGATCGTCACCGAGGTCGCCTCGGTGCACGACTCCGACCGTCCCTACGAGCGTGCCCCTCTCGCGGCCGAGGCCGGGCCGGGGTGGGCGGCGATCGCCGAGGCCTGTGTGGCGTCCGGGACCGTCGTGCTCGCGGGCCTCGGGCACGCGGGCACCCAGGGGAGCTCGGCGTACCACCGTCGTCCGCTGTGGGGGCCGTCGGCGGCGGCCGATCCGGTGTCGCGACAGGTGCCGGCCGCGATGGACGAGGCCGCGATCGCGGCGGTGATCGACGGGTTCGTGACGGCGGCCGCACTGGCCCGCGACGCCGGGCTCGACGGCGTCGAGATCCAGGCCGGGCAGTACGCCCTGCTGCGGCAGTTCCTCTCGCCGCTGACCAACCACCGGACCGACCGCTGGGGCGCCGAGCGGGATCTCCTGCTGCGCGAGACGGTCGCCGCGGTGCGCGCGGCCGTCGGTGACGACGCCGTCATCGGCCTGCGGCTCGCGGTCGACGAGCTCGCGCCGTGGGCGGGCCTGACCCCGGACGACGTCCGGGTGCCCGCCGGCCTGGACTACGTCGTCGGGGTGCGGGGGAGCGGCCTCGCGGTCGGGGCCACCCGCCCGGACGCCCACACCCCGCCCGGGCACGGGCTGCCGCTCGCGGCGGCGCTGCGCCGGGCCGCGCCGGACGGGACGGCGGTGGTCCTCGCCGGCAGCGTCGTCGATCCGGGCGAGGCCGAGGCAGCGCTGGTCGACGGCACGGCGGATCTCGTCGAGATGACCCGCGCGCTGATCGCGGACCCGGACCTCGTCGGTCGGATCCGGGTCGGGAGCGCTCCCCGGCCGTGCGTGCTGACCAACGAGCGCTGCCGCGTGCGCGACGGCCGCAACGCCATCGTGTCGTGCAGCGTCTCGCCGGTCGAGGAGGCGTACGGGGTCCCGACGGTGCCTCCGGGTGACGGTTCCGCGGTGCGGGTGGTCGGCGGCGGCCCGGCCGGGCTGGAGGGGGCGCGGGTGCTCGCGGCCGCCGGGTACCGCGTGACGCTGCACGAGCGCGACGACTCACTCGGCGGCGCGCTGCGCGTCGTGGCTCGGCTGCCCGGGCGGGGCCGGTACGCCGCGCTGGTCGACTGGTGGCGGGCCGAGCTGGAGCGACTCGGCGTCGGCGTGTGCCTGGGCGACGAGGCCGGGTTCGACGACGACCGCGTCCCGACCCTGTGGGCGACCGGCGGCCTCGACCGCGAGCCCCCGGTGCCCGGCGCCCCGACCTGGAGCGCCGCCGCCGTGCTCGGCGGGACAGTGCCTCCCGGAACCGAGCCGCCGCCCGGACCCGTCGTCGTGCTCGACCCGGTCGGTGAGGCCACCGGGGTGGGGGTGGCCGAGCTGCTCGCGGCGGACGGCCGGGAGGTCGCGCTGGTGACCCCGGACCCCGTCGTCGGGCACGAGCTCGGACCCCCCGGGGACCTCGTGCCCGCGCACACCCGGCTCGCGGCTGCCGGGGTGACCCGGGTGGTCCGGACGGTGCCGGTCCGCTGGGAGCGTGCCGAGCTGCACCTGCGCGACGCGGACACCGGGGCGCCCTCGACGCTGCCCTGCGCGGCGGTCGTCGACGCCGCTCGCCGTCGCCCCCGTCCGGTGCCGGAGGGTGCGGAGCCGAGGGACGGCCTGCTCGTCGCGGGCCGGACCGTGCTCGCCGGCGACCTCCTCGCGCCCCGCACCGTGCACGACGCGGTGCTCGACGCCCGCCGGGCCGCGGCGCTGCTGGGCACGCCATGACCCCGCCCCGCCCCGGCGACCCGATCACCGTCGGCCCGCTGCGGCTGCGCAACCGGATCGTCTTCCCGGCCCACCTGACCAACGCCGCCGTAGGAGAGATGCCGACCGCCCAGCACGCCGCCTACTACGCCGCGCGCGCCGAGGGGGGCGCCGCGCTGGTGATCACCGAGGAGCACTCCGCGGGCGAGCACGACCGGCCCTACGAGAAGCTCGTCCGCGGCACCGACCCGGCGATCGTCCCCGGCCTGCGCCGGATCACCGACGCCGTCCACGCCCACGACGCGGCGGTGCTCGCGCAGGTCGGGCACAACGGCGGGCAGTCCTCGTCGCGGTACTCGGGAGTGGCCGTCACGGCGCCGTCCCCGCTGCCCGACCCGATGTTCCGCGAGGTCCCCCGCGCCCTGACCCCGCGCGATCTCGACGACCTCGTCGCCGGGTTCGCTCGGACCGCCGAGCACTGCGTCGCGGGTGGCTACGACGGGGTCGAGATCCAGTGCTCGCAGGCGTCGGTGGTGCGCCAGTTCCTCTCCCCGGTCACCAACCACCGCGACGACGACTACGGCGAGGACCCCGCGCGGCTGCTCGTCGAGATCCTCGCGGCGGTCCGTGCAGTCCTCGGCCCCGATCAGGTGCTCGGCGTGCGGCTGCAGGGCGACGAGGGCCTCGCCGGCGGGCTGGGGGCGGCCGACGCGGCCCGGGTCGCGCTCCGGGTCGAGGGCGCCGTGGACTACGTGAACACCGCGGTCGGGGTGGCCACCGCGACGCTCCCGCTGATCGAGCCCCCGATGGGTGTGCCCGCCGGGTACGCGGCGGCCGTGCCCACCGCGGTGCGGGCGGCGGTGTCGGTGCCGGTGATCGGGGTCGGACGGTTCACGACGCCGGAGCACGTGGCCGCGACGCTGGCCGGCGGGTCGTGCGACCTGGTGGGGGTGACGCGCGGGCAGATCGCGGACCCGTCGTTCGCGCGCCGGGCGGTCACGGGCGCGCGGGTGCGGCGCTGTGTCGGCTGCAACCAGGAGTGCATCGGCGCCGTGGGGCTGGGGCGGCGGTTGGGGTGCGTCGTGAATCCGCGGGCGGGGCGGGAGGCGCAGCCGCTCCCGCCGCCGCGGGCCCGGCGGCGGGTGCTGGTCGCGGGCGGCGGCCCGGCGGGTCTGGCCGCCGCCGTCACCGCGGCCGGGCGGGGTCACGAGGTGGAGCTCGTCGAGGCGGGCGACGTCCTCGGCGGGCAGGTCGTCTGGGCCGCGAGCGCGCCCGGGCGGTCGGAGCTCGGGCACGCCGTCGAGGACCTGATCACCGACCTCGGCGCGGTGTGGGTCTCGGTGGGGACGAGGGTGGACGTGGCGCTGATCGCCGACCGGGCGCCCGACGTCGTCGTCGACGCCACGGGGTCGGAGGCCGCGGCCCCGTCGTGGGGGGCCGACGGTGTGCTCGACGTCGAGCACGTCCTGCGCGGCCGCGCCACCCCGACCGGACGCGTCCTCGTCGTCGACGAGGCCGGCGGACACGCGGCACCGTCGACCGCCGAACTGCTCGCGCGCCGCGGCGCCGCGGTGACCACGGTGACCTCCGCGCTCGTCGCGGCCGGCGATCTCGGGCCGACCCTCGAGGGCCCGCGGTGGGCGCGCCGGGCGGCCGCGCTGGGCATCGTCCAGGAGACCGGGCGGGTGGTGCTGGGGATCGAGGGCCGCATGGTCCGGCTGCTCGACCACGTGTCCGGCGTCGAGGAGCAGCGGGAGGTCGACGCCGTCGTCGCCGCCGTGCCACGGCGCGCGCGCGGCCTCGTCGTGCCGGCTGGACCCGCCGTGGTCCGGATCGGGGACGCCCTCGCCCCGCGGCTGCTCGACGCCGCCGTCCGGGAGGGGCACGACGCGGCGGTCGAACTGGGATAGGCAACTTCGGGGTTGCCTGTTCCGACAGGCAACCGATAGGTTGCTCGTCATGGACGACGACGGGGTGTTCCGGGCGCTCGCCGACCCGACCCGGCGTCATCTGCTGGATGCGCTGTATGAGCACGACGGCCGAACCCTCTCGGAGCTGGCCGACGGGCTCGCGATGTCGCGGCAGGCGGTGACCAAGCACCTCGCGGTGCTGGGGGAGGCGGGGCTGGTGACGGCGGTCCGCCGGGGGCGGGAGCGCCACCACCACCTCAACCCGGCGGCGCTCGGGGACATCGCCGACCGCTGGATCCGCAAGTACCACCGGGGGCGTGTGGACGCCCTCACCGACCTGCGACGAGCCCTGGAGGGCCCCGTGAGCGAGACGACGACCGCTGTGACGCACCCGGGGGCGACCGCCTTCGTCTATGTCAGCTACATCCGCACGACCCCCGAGAAGCTGTGGGAGGCGCTGACGACGCCGGCGTTCGTCCGGCGCTACTTCGACGGCGGCGGGCCGGACTCGGACTGGGCGGAGGGGGCGTCGGTGCGGTGGAGCATGGGCGGGGAGCCCGCCCAGGACTGGGGCCAGCACGTCCTCGAGTCCGACCCGCCGCGCCGGCTCGCCTACACCTGGCACAACTACCGGCCGGAGATGCAGGAGATGTTCGGCTGGTCGGACGAGAAGCTGGCGCAGCTGCAGCAGGAGCCGATCTCGCGGGTCGCGTTCGAGATCGAGCCCGTCGCCGATGGCGCCGTCAAGCTGACGGTCACGCACGACGGCTTCGTGCCCGGCAGCGAGATGCTGGCCGGGGTGTCGGGTGGCTGGCCCGGGATCCTGTCCAACCTCAAGTCGCTGCTCGAGACCGGCGAGGTCGTCGCGGGTCGATGACCTGACAGGGTGGGCGCCCGTGGAGGTCTCCCGCGCCCGTGCCGCCGACTGCGCCGACACCCCGTTGCTGCTGGTGCCCGTCGGCGCGCTCGAACAGCACGGCCCGCACCTGCCGCTCGGGACCGACAGCGCGGTGGCGACGACGGTGGCCGGGCGGACCGGGCTGCCGGTCACCCCGCCGATCGCGTTCGGTGCCTCGGGCGAGCACGAGGGCTTCCCCGGCACGGTGTCGATCGGCACCGAGGCGCTGGCCGCGGTGCTGGTGGAGACCGGCCGGTCGGCGTGCCGGTGGGCGCCGCGGCTGCTCTTCGTCAACGGGCACGGCGGGAACCTCCCGGCCCTGGTGGCGGCGACGACGTTGCTGCGCGCGGAGTCCCGCGACGTGGCCTGGCACTCCTGCGGGGTGCCGGGCGCCGACGCGCACGCGGGGCGGCACGAGACGTCGCTGATGCTCGCGCTGGCTCCCGATGACGTCCGGCCGGAGCTGGCGGAGGCCGGCAACACCGCGCCGCTGGCCGAGCTGATGCCGGCGATCCGGTCGGGTTCGGTGGCCGACGTGAGCCCGAACGGGGTGCTCGGTGACCCCGCGGGGGCGGGCGCGGCGGAGGGCGCGGAGACGACGTCGGTGATGGTCGCGGCGCTGCTCGACGCGATCGCCGACTGGCGCGTCGACGAGCAGGGCCGGCTGGGTGTCTGAGCCGCGTCCGCCCCGACTCCCCGACGGCTGGACCGTCCGGTCCGACCCCCGCACCTGGCGGGTCGACGGCGGCGCGACGTGGATCGGCGGCTCGCCACCGCGCGTGCTGCGGCTGTCGGCGGCCGCGCGGTCACGGCTCGCCGGTCCCGAGCTCGTCGTCGCCGACGCCACCACCGCCGCGCTGGCGCGCCTGCTCTCCGATGCGGGCGTCGCCCATCCCGACCCGGCCCGCGCGCCGTCGGTCCCCGGGCCGGACGAGGTCACCGTCGTCGTGCCGGTGCGCGACCGGACCGTCGAGCTCGAGCGCCTCCTCGCCGCCGTGCGGGCCACCGCTCCGGGGCTGGGCGGGATCGTCGTCGTCGACGACGGGTCGGCAGACCCCGATGCGACCGAGCGGGTCGTCGCGGCGCACGGCGGGCGGGTCGTGCGGCACCCGTCGTCGCGGGGTCCGTCGGCGGCGCGCAACACCGGGGCGCGGGCCTCGACGACGGGCATCGTGGCGTTCCTGGACTCGGACGTCGTCCCCGAGCCGGGCTGGTTGACGACGCTGCTCGGGCACCTGGGCGACGCGGCGGTGGGCGCGGTGGCGCCGCGGATCGTGGCCTGGGCTTCCCCGGGCGATCAGGAGAATCCGGTGACCCGCTACGAGCGCCGCCGTTCCTCGCTGGACCTGGGGGAGCGGCCGGCCCCGGTGACGGCGCGGTCGCGGGTGGCGTACGTGCCGAGCGCGGCGCTGCTGGTGCGGCGCTCCGCGTTCGGCGAGGGCTTCCGCGAGGACATGCCGGTGGCCGAGGACGTCGACCTGGTGTGGCGGATCGCCGCGTCGGGCTGGCGGCTGCGCTACGAGCCGGCCGCGCGGGTGGCGCACGAGCATCGCGCGAGCGTGCGGGCGTGGCTGGGGCGCAAGGCGTTCTACGGGACCGGGGCGGCGCCGTTGGCCCGGCACCATCCCCGGCGGGTGCCGCCGGTGGCGCTGGCGCCGTGGACGGCGGCGGCGATGACGCTGCTCGGGGTGCAACGGCGCTGGTCGGTGGCGGCCGCGGGCGCGGTGACGGTGGTGGCGACGGCGAGGCTGGCGCGGGGGCTGCGCAAGCCGGGCGAGCCGTGGATCGGTCGGGCGGATCGAGGATGTGGAGCTGCTGACGTCCAGCGTCAGCGGTGCCGCATCGCTGACGTCACGACCGGCCCGATCCCCCTCGCCCTCGTGCTCGCCCCGTGGGGACTCGGCGGCGCGGCGTGGCAGGCGGCGGGCGCGCTGACCCGGCACTGGTGGCCCGCGGCCGTGCTCGGTGCGGTGGTGAGCAGGCGGGTGCGGCGCGCGCTGCTGGCCGCCGCCGTCGTCGAGGGTCTGGCCGACTGGCTGCGGTTCCGGGACCGTGGCGCCGGCCCGGTCGACGCCGTCCTGCACGTGGCGGCCCACCGCGCGGACGACCTCGCCTACGGCGCCGGGCTGTGGTGGGGAGCCTGGCGCCACCGCACCGTCGAGCCGCTGCGGCCGGACCTGTCCGGGAAAGGACCCGACGGCTGAGCACCTCCGCGAGCGCCGTGTGAGGACGGGTTGAGGTCGACCCCTCCGAACGGAGAGGGTGTTCCGCTGTCCGGCTCGCCCGAATCGGGTCGACCACGGCCCGTCACCACCGGTCTCGGCCCCGCTGGACGACGCAGCTGCGGAAGCATCCGCAGAATGCCTCCGCATCTTCGGAAGTGTTGATCAGCACCACCTCTGACCAGGGCGGACGCCGTTCCGGACGCCCCCTGGCCGGGCGTTGCGCGCGAACGATCTCGGGGGTGTGATGTGGCCGCCGCCACCCTGACGGGCGTGGCGACGCCGTGGCTCGGACGGGTCCCTCCCGACCGTCGCGACGGCCCCACCACCACGACGACGTGCTCGCCTCTTCAGGTCCGCGGAAACGCGGGACCGGGCGTGTGAGGAGTGAACCCATGGCACGCATCCGGACCACCGTCGACGGCCTCGTCTACGAGGACGACGTCGAGCCCCGCATGCTGCTCGTGCAGTACCTGAGGGAACGCCTCGGCAAGACCGGCACGGTGATCGGCTGCGACACCAGCAACTGCGGCGCCTGCACCGTGCACCTCGACGGCCTGTCGGTGAAGTCCTGCTCGGTGCTGGCCGTGCAGGCCAACGGCAGCGAGGTGCTCACCGTCGAGGGCCTCGAGCGCGACGGCCAGCTCCACCCGGTCCAGCAGGCGTTCCACGACAACCACGCGCTGCAGTGCGGCTACTGCACGCCGGGCATGATCATGCAGTCGATCGACCTCCTCGGCGACAACCCGGACCCGACCGAGCGCGAGGTCCGCGAGGGCATCGAGGGCAACCTCTGCCGGTGCACCGGCTACCAGAACATCGTGCGGGCGGTGCAGGACGCGGCCCAGAAGATGAAGCCGGGCGCCCACGCCGCGCCGCAGGCACCGCAGTCCGTCGCGGGCGGGGGTGCGTGAGATGACGACCATGGACAGGCCGGTCCAGGAGATCGGTCGTGACCGCCGCCGCAAGGAGGACCGCCGCCTCATCACCGGGCGCACGCGCTGGACCGACAACCAGGCCATCACCGGACTGCTCCACATCTCGATCGTGCGCAGCCCGTTCGCCCACGCCGACATCAAGGGCATCGACACCAGCGCGGCGAAGCAGGTCCCGGGCGTCGTCGGGGTCTACACCGCGGCCGACCTCGGCGCCGACGCGGTCCAGCTGCCCTGCGCCTGGCCGATCACCAAGGACATGAAGGCCCCGCAGCGCCCGGCGCTCGCAGGCGGCCGGGTGAACTTCGCCGGTGAGGGCGTGGCCGTCGTCGTCGCACGCTCCGCGGCGATCGCGAAGGACGCCGCCGAGCTCATCGAGGTCGACTACGCCGAGCTCGACCCGGTCCTGGACATGGAGGAGGCGCTCAAGGAGGGCGCCACCCTCGTCCACCCGGAGCTGGGCACCAACGAGAACGCCCAGTGGGTGTTCGACTCCGGCGAGGCCGGCTCGGGCGGGTCCGCCGCCGAGGCGATCGCGAAGGCCGAGAAGGCCGACGACCAGGTCGTCGTCCGCCGCCGCTTCCGGCAGCAGCGCCTCGTGCCGGTGTTCATGGAGCCGCGCTCCACGGTCGTCGACCCGACCGGCGAGCAGCTGGTCATGTGGTCGTCCACGCAGATCCCGCACATCCTCAAGACGATGCTGGCGCTGACCCTCGGCCTGCCCGAGAACAAGGTCCGCGTCATCGCGCCGGACGTCGGCGGCGGGTTCGGCGGCAAGATCGCCGTGGCGCCGGAGGAGGTCGTCACGCTGCTGGTGGCCCGCAAGCTCGGCAAGCCGGTGAAGTGGACCGAGACCCGGTCGGAGTCGCTGCTCACCGCACACCACGGCCGGGACCAGATCCAGGACCTCACGGTCAGCGTCACCCGGGACGGCAAGATCACCGGCCTGGACGTGAAGCTGATCGCCGACATGGGCGCCTACCTCGGCCTCGTCGGGCCGGGCGTACCGATCCTCGGCGCGTTCATGTTCAACGCGATCTACAAGATCCCGGCCTACCGGTTCGACTGCACCAACGTCTTCACCACCAAGACGCTCACCGACGCCTACCGCGGCGCCGGGCGCCCGGAGGCCACCTTCGGGATCGAGCGGATGATGGACGAGGTCGCGCTCGAGCTCGGCATCGAGCCGATGGAGCTGCGGAAGCGGAACTGGATCTCCCACGAGGAGTTCCCGTTCACGACGGTCAGCACGCTGACCTACGACACGGGCAACTACGAGGCCGCGACCGACCAGGCCATGGCCATGTTCGACTACGCCGGCCTGCGCCGGGAGCAGGACGAGCGCCGCAAGCGCGGCGACGTCAAGCAGCTCGGCATCGGCATCTCGACCTTCACCGAGATGTGCGGCCTCGCCCCGTCCCGCGTGCTCGGCTCGCTGGACTACGGCGCCGGCGGCTGGGAGACCGCGTCCATCCGGATGCTGCCCACCGGCAAGGCCGAGGTCGTCGTCGGCGTCAGCCCGCACGGGCAGGGCCACGAGACCGCGTTCTCGCAGATCGTCGCGGACAAGCTCGGCATCCCGTTCGACGACGTCGAGATCCTGCACGGCGACACCCAGTCGTCCTACCGCGGCCTGGACACCTACGGCTCGCGCTCGCTGGCCGTCGGCGGCATCGCCATGGTCAAGGCGGCCGAGAAGGTGATCGAGAAGGCGAAGCCGATCGCCGCGCACATGCTCGAGGCCTCCGAGGACGACCTCGAGTTCACCGCCGGGAAGTTCGGCGTGAAGGGCACCGACAAGGGCGTGGGCATCGCGGACGTGGCCCTGGCCGTGTTCGCCGCGCACGACTACCCCGAGGGCATCGAGCCCGACATCGACGCCCACGCGACGTTCGACCCGGAGAACTTCTCGTTCCCGCACGGCACCCACCTGTGCGCGGTCGAGGTCGACACCGAGACCGGCTTCGTGCAGCTCCACCGCTACGTGTGCGTGGACGACGTCGGCACGGTGATCAACCCGCTGATCGTCGAGGGCCAGGTGCACGGCGGACTCGCGCAGGGCATCGCGCAGGCGCTCTACGAGGAGGCCCCGTACGACGAGTCCGGGACGCTGCTCTCCGGCACGCTGGTCGACTACACGCTGCCCTCGGCGGCCGACCTGATCAGCTTCGACACGGCGAACACCTCGACCCCGTCGACGACCAACCCGCTGGGCGTCAAGGGCGTCGGCGAGGCGGGCACGATCGCCTCGACACCCGCCGTCGTGAACGCCGTCCTCGACGCCGTGCGGCAGTACGGCGTCGCCGACATCGACATGCCGACGACGCCCTTCCGGGTGTGGACGGCGATCAACTCCGCGAAGGGCACCGCCGGCCGCGGCGACGAGGCGAACGTCGCCTCGCCGGGCGCCGGTCTCGGGTCCAACGTCAAGGACAGCTCGGTGAAGAACCAGGGAGGCGCGCTGTGATCCCGGCATCGTTCGACTACGTCCGGCCCACCACGGTCGGCGAGGCGGTGCAGGCCCTGTCCGACGGCGGCGACGACGCCAAGCTGCTGGCCGGCGGCCAGAGCTTCATCCCCGTGCTGCGCCTGCGCATGGGTGACCCGTCGCTGGTCGTCGACCTGGGCGGCATCGCCGAGCTGCGCGGTGTGCGCGAGGAGGGCGACGCGATCGTCGTCGGGGCCATGACGACCCACCACGACGTGACCCGCGACGAGCTGCTCGGCCGGCACGTCGCGCTGATCGCCGAGGCCACGAGGACGGTGGCGGACCCCCAGGTCCGCCACCGCGGCACCCTCGGCGGGGCCCTGGCCCACGCCGACCCGGCCGGTGACCTCGCGGCGCCGACGCTCGCGCTCGACGCCGAGCTCGTCGTCGTCGGGCCCTCCGGCGAGCGCCGGGTGCCCGCGTCGGAGTTCTTCGAGGACTACTTCACGACGGCCATCGGCCCGACGGAGATCCTCACCGCGATCCGGTTCCCGAAGTACACCGGCTGGGGGGCGCGCTACGAGAAGTTCAACCGCGTCGCGCAGGCCTGGTCGATCGTCGCCGTGGCCGCGACGGTCAAGGTGGACGGCGGGAAGATCACCGACGCGCGTATCGGTCTGACCAACATGGCCGGAACCCCGGTGCGCGCGCGTGGTGTGGAGTCGGCCCTGGTGGGACAGTCGATGTCGGAGGAGACGGTCCGCGCCGCGGCGCAGGCCGCCGCCGAGGGCACCAGCCCCACGTCGGACGCCGACGCCGGCTCGGACTACCGCGAGCACCTCGCCAGGGTGCTCACCGGCCGCGCGGTGCTCGCCGCCGCTGGATAGCCCTCAAGCTCTACCGCTACGAGGCCCGCCTCCGCTCCTCCACCGCGGCGGCGGGCCTCGCGCGCGTCACCCTTCGTGCCGTATGGAGGCTTGTCATGCAGCTGGAGAACTCGTTCACCGTCCCCGTGGACATCGACACCGTCTACGACGCTCTCAACGACCCCGAGAAGGTCACCCCCTGCTTCCCGGGCGCGACCCTGACCTCCACCGACGGTGACGACTTCACCGGCACCGTGAAGGTCAAGCTCGGCCCGATCTCGATGACCTACAAGGGCAAGGGCACGTTCGTCGAGCGGGACAAGGCCAACCACAAGGTCGTCGTGGACGCCTCGGGCCGCGACTCGCGCGGCAACGGCACCGCCTCGGCCAAGGCCACGCTGACCATGAAGGACTCGGGCGGCGGGAAGACCACCGTCACCGTGCTCACCGAGATGCAGGTGACCGGCAAGCCCGCGCAGTTCGGCCGCGGCGTGATGGCCGACGTCGGGGACAAGATCCTCGGGCAGTTCGCGTCCTGCCTGGCCGACGAGTTCGCCGAGGCGCCCGCTCCTGCGGCGTCGTCGGGGTCGTCGGCGGGCTCGTCGTCCAACGGTGCCGCCGCGCCCGCGGCGTCATCGGGGGCGGCCGGTGCCGCGGCACCGGTGTCGCAGCCGGCCGCTCCGGCCCCCGTCGCCACCTCGTCCGGGGCCCCGGAGCCCGCGCCGGTCGCCTCGACGGTCGCGGAGGCCAAGAAGGACAACGCGACCGCGGCGAAGCCGGGCGCCTCCCCGGCGACGAGCGCGCCGCAGCCGGTGCCGTCCGCGTCCAGCGGTCCGGCGCGTCCGCAGCGTCAGCAGGTCGAGGCGATCGACCTCCTCGAGGCCTCCGGGGACGCGCTCACCAAGCGGCTCGTTCCGGTGGCGGCCGGCGTCGGGGTGCTCGCGCTGATCTTCCTGATCATCCGGCTCGCGCGCCGCTGAGTCCGCGATTCCGAGCGAAGGGCACCTTCGGTCGCATAGATCGACCGAAGGTGCCCTTCGCTGCGCGGCGGCCGTTCCGGCGGTGGGCGCCCTTCGTCGGACAGATCGAGCGAAGGTGCCCGTCGGTCGATACGGACCGGGCCGGACCGCCGCGACCGGGCCAGAATGTCGACCATGACGACGACGCCTGCCGACGCGGATTCCTCCGTCGCCGGCCCCCTCGCGGGCCTGCGGGTGCTGGAGATGGGCACGATCATCGCGGGCCCGTTCGCGGCCCGGATCCTGGGCGACTACGGGGCCGACGTCGTCAAGATCGAGCCGCCCGGCCGTCCCGACCCGGTCCGCGAGTGGGGCCAGGGCGAGTACCACGGCCACCGCTTCATGTGGACCGTGATCGGGCGGAACAAGCGCTGCATCACCCTCGACCTGCGCAGCGAGCGTGGGCAGGAGGTGCTGATGCGCCTGATCGAGCAGACCGACATCGTCGTCGAGAACTTCCGGCCCGGAACGCTCGAGCGCTGGAACCTCTCCTACGAGCGGCTGGCCGAGGTCAACCCCGGCCTGATCCTCGGCCGCGTCTCCGGGTACGGGCAGACCGGGCCGTACGCGTCGCTGCCCGGGTACGCCTCGGTCGCCGAGGCGATGAGCGGCCTGCGCGGGATCAACGGCTACCCCGACCAGCCGCCGCCGCGGACCGCGGTCTCGCTCGGCGACTCGCTCGCCGGGATGGTCGCGGTCCAGGGCGTGCTCGCCGCGCTGTACCGGCGCTCGGTGACCGGGAAGGGCCAGGTCGTCGACATCGCGATCACCGAGGCGTGCCTGTCGGTGCTCGAGTCGTGCATCCCGGAGTACGACAAGCTCGGCCGCGTCCGCCGCCCGTCCGGGACCCGGCTCGACGGGATCGCCCCCTCGAACATCTACCAGGCCTCCGACGGCCTCTGGATGGTCGTCGCGGCGAACCAGGACACCGTCTTCCGGCGGCTGTGCTCGGTCATGGAGCGCCCGGAGCTGGCCGAGGACCCGAAGTTCGTGGACCACGCGGCGCGCGGCGAGAACCAGGACGAGATCGACGGGATCGTCGCCGCCTGGGTCGCGGCCCGCCCGGCCGCCGAGGTGCGCCGGCTGCTCGACGAGGCCGGGGTGATCGTCGGGCCGATCAACACGATCGCCGAGGTCGTCGACGACGAGCAGTTCCGCGCCCGCGACATGCTCGTCCCGCACCACGACGAGCGGTTCGACGAGGACGTGCTCGGCCCCGGCGTCGTCCCCACCTTCGACGCGACCCCGGGCAGCGTCCGCCGCGCGGGGGCTGCCCCCGGCGCGGACAACCGGGAGGTCTACGGCGAACTCGGCCTCGGCGCCGACGAGGTCGACGGGCTCGCCGCGGACGGGGTGATCTGATGCGCGTCGGCCACGCCCAGCGGATCGGGGACGGCGCCCTGACCGGGACCACCGTCGTCGTGCCGGGTCCCGACGGTGCCGTGGCCGGCGTCGACGTGCGCGGCGGCGGTCCCGGGACCCGGGAGACCGACGCGCTCGACCCGCGCACGCTCGTCGACCGGGTGCACGCGGTGGTCCTCTCCGGCGGCTCCGCGTACGGGCTCGCCGCGGCGACCGGGGTGATGGACACCCTGGGCGAGGCCGGGACGGGGTTCCCGGTGAGCCCGCGCGCCGGCGAGGTGGTGCCGATCGTGCCTGCGGCTGTCGTGTTCGACCTGGGCCGCGGCGGCGACTTCCGTGCTCGTCCGGATGCGGCGCTCGGGGTTGACGCGCTCCGGGCTGCCGTCGACGGGCCCTCGGCGCAGGGCGTGGTCGGCGCCGGCACCGGGACGCTCGTCGGTGGGCTCAAGGGCGGGGTGGGGACGGCGTCGGTGGGTCTTGACGGCGGCGACACGGTCACCGCGTTGTGCGTGGTCAACGCCGCGGGCTCGGCCGTCGACCCGCGCACCGGCGAGCTCTGGGCCGCGCGCCATCTGACCGGCGAGGACGCCGTCCCGCCCGTGTTGCCCGCCGACCGCGGCCCGCTGCTCGAGCGCCTCGCCGCCGCGGCCGCCCCGCCGACGCTGAACACGACGATCGGGGTCGTCTGGACCGACGCCACGCTGACCGTCGCCCAGTGCTCGAAGCTCGCCGCGGTGGCCCACGACGGGCTGGCCCGCGCGATCCGCCCGGTGCACGGCATGACCGACGGCGACACCTTCTTCGGCCTGTCCACCACCGAGCGCCCCGCCCCCGACCTCGCCGGGCTGCAGGGGCTCCTCACCGGCGCGGCCGACGCCGTCACCCGCGCCGTCGGGAACGCGGTCCTGGCGGCGGAGACGGTGTCGGTGGCCGGTGGTACGTATCGCTCGTACCGGGACGTGGTGACGGGGTGAGCGGTGTGGGGTGCACGCAGCTGCGCGTGGCCACGTGGAACCTGTGGTGGCGCCACGGCGACCCCGAGAAGCGGACGCCGGCGATCCTCGACACCCTGCGCGAGCTCGACGCCGACGTCCTCGCGCTGCAGGAGGTGTGGTGGCACGCCGACGGGTCGTTCGCCGACGAGCTGGCGGCCGAGCTCGGGATGCACGTCGCGCTGCGGCCCTCGCGCGACCCGTCGTCGTGGACCTCGAAGCTCCCCGACTCGGAGAACTACGGCATCGGGAACGCGGTGCTCGCCCGCGACCCGCTCGGCGAGCCGACCGTCGCGACGCTGCCGGCGCCGCCACGGGAGGGGGCGGGCCGACTGTTCCTCGACGTCGTCGTGACGACCCCGGCCGGGACGTGCCGCGTGGTGGCCGTCCACCTGACGTCGACCCCGTCGTCGGCCCTGCGCTGCGAGCAGGTCCGGGCGGTCGCGGCGCACCTGGCCGCGGCGCCGCCGACCGATCTGCCCCCGATCGTGCTCGGCGACTTCAACGCCGAGGCCGACTCCGACGAGATGCGGATGCTCGAGGGGCTGCTCACCACGCCCGCCGAACGCGGGCTGCTGCTGATCAACACCCGCCGTTGGGCCGCCGCCCCGGACGCACCGACGTGGACCCCGGTGAACCCCCACGTTGCAGCCACCGGGTCGCCGCCGGTGCGCATCGACCACGTGCTGATCGGGGTCGGTCGGGGCACGGTGCCGGTGAGGGTGGCGGATTCGGCCGTGTTCGGGGACCGTCCGGTCGACGGCGTGTGGCCCTCGGACCACGCGGGCGTGGTGGTGGACCTGGAGGTGGGCGATGGGTGAGGCCGGCCTGCACCCGTGGGCCCGCGATGCCTCCGGCCCGTCGCTGATCCTCCCGGACGGGTGCTTGGACGTGATCGTGCGTCCGGACGGGGTGGCGGTCGTCGCGGGTCCGGACGTGACGGCCCGCGAGTACGACGACGAGGGCCGCCACGTCGGGGTGCGCTTCTCCCACGGCCTCGGCCCGCTGGTGCTCCGGGTCCCGGCCGACGAGCTCACCGGCCGGGTGGTTCCGCTGGCCGACGTGGTGGGCCGGGCCGCCGCGGCCGGGCTCGAGCCCGGTGACGACGTCGCGCTGCGGCGGTGGGTGGCGCGCCGGCTCACGACGGTGCGCGACGACGACCCGTGGGCGCCGGCGGCGTTCACCGCGGCCGCCGTCGGGACGCCGGTGGCGACGATCGCCGCGCGGGCCGGGCTGTCCGCCCGCACCCTGCAGCGGCGCTGCAACGTCCGGTTCGGCTACGGCCCGCAGCACCTCGCACGGGTGCTGCGGCTGCAGCGGGCGCTGGCGCTGCGTCGTCGGGGAGAACCGTGGGCGTCGGTCGCCGCGGACGCGGGTTACGTCGATCAGCCGCACCTGGCGCGGGAGTGCCGGGCACTGACGGGACGGGCGCCGACCCTGCTGTGAATCGCGTGCCTCGGTGGCCGACGCGGGCGATGACCGATGGGCGACCGCGGTCGACGTGCCGGGCCCTGGCGGTGCGGCTGTGAGTCCGGTGGCGATGTCCGGTTCGGGTCACGCTGTCGGGGGGTCGCGCTACTCTCTCGAACATGCATTCGAACGAGGTGGTGGGGGACGCGGTCAGCGCCGAGCTGACCGCGCTGCTCGCGCGCCTCGGGGAACTCGCCTGTGCTGAGGACGCGGCGGTTTCGGACGCGGCGCGGGTCGATCGGATCGCTCTGTTCGAGCAGATCCGGCACCGGGACCACATCCGGCCCCGCCGCGCCGGCGGCCCCACCAGCCTCGCGAACGGGCGCGGGGTGTGTGCCCGCGGGAACTACGTCAAGGAAATGCCCGGCTGGCACACCGAGACCGTCCACGACGGCCTCGGCGACCAGCCGCACACCGTGCGGACCACCACCCCGACCGGCCACACCTACACCAGCCGCGCCGGACCCTGAGCTACTGCGGAAGCCAGCCGAACAGGTCGACCCCGACGCCGTCGGGGTCGAGGACCGTGGCGTAGCGCTGACCCCAGAACGCGTCGAACGGGGCGCGCTCGCCGTGGTACCCGGCGCCGGTGAGGTCCGCGAACGTCGCGTCGACGCCGGCCGGCGTGCCGCAGTCGAACGCGATCGCGACCCGGCCGGCCTCCTTCGGCGGCGTGAAGTGCGGGTCGAACGAGCGGATCGTGTCCTCGGTGTCGAGGGCTAGGACCAGCGGGCCGAACGGGATGTTGACGTGCGGCTCGGTCTCGGCGCCCTCGGGGACGTCGAGCCCGATCGCGTGGTAGAAGGCGACGGACGCGGCCATGTCGGCGACGACGATCCCGACGAACGCGGGCTGCGGAGTGGGGCTGCTCATGCCGTGCGACGCTAGGCCGGTGGGGGCGGCCGGGTCGTGGATCCATCGGACACGCGAGCTCGGGTTCACCCCGCCGCTGAACCCCGAGAACCTCTACGGGCACCTCGTCGCCACCGCCGTGCCGGGGATCGAGGAGTGGCACGACGGGGCCTACCGGCGCACCCTCGCGCTGGCCGGCGGCCCGGGCGTCGTCGCGCTGCCGCCGCCGTCGGGAGACACCGTGACGGCGAGCTTCCTGCTGGCTGACGCCAGCGACGAGGACGAGGCCGTCCGGCATGCCCGCGGCATCCTCGACCTGGACGCCGACCCGGCCGCGTTCGACGACGTCCTGCGCGCCGACGACGTCCTGGCCCCCCTCGTGGACGCCGCACCCGGGCGCCGCATCCCCGGTAGCCCCGACCCCGACGAGTTCGCGGTGCGCGCCGTGCTCGGCCAGCAGGTCTCGACAGCGGCCGCCCGGACCCACGCCGCACGGCTGGTCCGAGCGCACGGGACGCCCCTCCCGGCGCCTACCGCGGAGGGGTCGACGCTGACGTATCTGTTCCCGTCGGCCCACCAGCTCACCGCGCTCACCGACGAGGAGCTCGGGATGCCGGCGAGCCGCAAGCGCACCCTGCACGGGCTGGTCGCGGCGCTCGCCGACGGCACCGTCGACCTGCACGCCGACCTCGCCACGGCCCGCCGCGACCTCGGAGCGCTGCGCGGGATCGGGCCGTGGACGGTCGACTCGGTCGCGATGCGGGCACTCGGCGATCCCGACGCCTTCCTGCCCGCCGACCTCGGGATCCGCGTGGCCGCCCGCACGCTCGGCCTGCCCGAACGCGACCGCGACCTGGTCACCCGCGCCGAGGCCTGGCGGCCGTACCGGGCCTACGCGACGCAGTACCTGTGGTCGGCGCTCGACCACGCGGTCAACACGATGCCCGGCTGACCTCGGCCCGCGGAGCGCGTGCGCGGTGTGCCCTCGCCGGAAACCGATCGGCCCTAGAACAGCATCCGGTCCGCGGCCTCGAGATCGAGCAGGGTGCGCTTGCGCTCCAGCCCGCCGGCGTAGCCGGTGAGCGACCCGTCCGACCCGACCACGCGGTGGCACGGCACGACGATCGCCACCGGGTTGCGGGCCATCGCTCCGCCCACGCGGCGGGACTCGGACACCGGCAGCCCCACCGACGTCGCGAGATCGCCGTAGGTGATCGTCTGGCCCCAGCCGACCGGCGCGAGGCCGTCGAGCACCCGGCGGTGCGCCGCGCTGAGGCCGGACAGGTCGACGGGCACGGTGAACTCCCGGAGCGTGCCGTCGAGGTAGGCGTCGAGCTCCGCGCACGCCTGCGCGACGATCCGGTCACCGGCCTCGCTGGGGGTGGCGGGTTCCTCGGGCGGGGAGAAGCCGAGCAGGGTGAGCCCGACGTCGGACGCCTCCAGATACAGCGTCCCGATCCGGGTCTCGTGCGTGACGGTCATGTCCGGGAGAACACCACCGGCGCCGGGACCGTTGCGGCTCAGCCGCCCGCGAAGGGCGGGAGCACGTCGACCGTGGCCCCGTCGGGCAGCGGCTCGTCCCGGTCGTGGACCGCGCGGCCGTCGAGCAACAGGCTGCACGCCCCCAGGACGCGGGCGAGCGCCTCGCCGTGGTCGGCGGCCACCGCGGCGACCACGTCCGCGACGGTGGTGCCCCCGGGCAGCGTCATCGTCTCGGTGGCCGTGCCCGCGGCGGCCTTCGCGGCGGCGAAGTACCGCACGGTGGCGGTGATGTCGGTGCGGATCCCGCCGGCGCCCCGGAACGGGGCCTCGAGGGAACGGGTCACGGTGGTGGCTCCCATCCGGTTCATCCGCCGATCGCGCTCATCGGCCGGTCGGGCTGCAGGAAGCCCGGGTCGTCGATCCCGTGGCCGGGCTTCTTGCCCCACATCGCGACCCGCCAGGCGTCGGCCAGCTCGTCGTCGGTGCCGCCGCCGCGGAGCAGGCCCCGCAGGTCGTTCTCGGTGCGGGCGAACAGGCAGGTCCGGACCTGGCCGTCCGCGGTGAGCCTGGTCCGGTCGCAGTTCCCGCAGAACGGCCGGGTCACCGACGCGATGATGCCGACCCGGGCCGGGCCGCCGTCGGGGCGACCGTACCCGTCGACGAGGAACCGCTCGGCCGGAGCGCCCCCGCGCTCGGCCGGGTCCGGCGTGAGGGTGAAGTGCTCGCGCAGCGAGCCGAGGACCTGGTCGGCGGTGACCATCCGGTCGCGCTGCCAGGAGTGGCCGGCGTCCAGCGGCATCTGCTCGATGATCCGCAGCTCGAAGCCCTCGGCGAGCGCCCACGCCAGCAGGTCCGGGGCCTCGTCGTCGTTCAGGCCGGGCATCAGCACGGTGTTGATCTTCACCGGGGTCAGCCCGGCGTCGCGGGCGGCGGCCAGCCCGTCGAGGACGTCGCCGAGGCGGTCGCGGCGGGTGATCTCGGCGAACCGCTCCGGGCGCAGGGTGTCCAGCGAGACGTTCACGCGGTCCAGGCCGGCCGCGGCGAGCCCCCGGGCGCGCCGGGCGAGGCCGAGCGCGTTGGTGGTCACCGAGGTCTCGGGCCGCTGCGGCAACGCCGCGGTCGCCGCGACGATGTCCTCGAGGCCGCGCCGCAGCAGCGGCTCGCCGCCGGTGAAGCGGATCTCGCGGACCCCGAGGTGCCCGACGGCGACCCGGACGAGCCGGACCACCTCGTCGTCGGTGAGGGCCTCCTCGGTCGGCATCCACTCCAGGCCCTCGGCGGGCATGCAGTAGGTGCAGCGCAGGTTGCAGCGGTCGGTCAGCGAGATCCGCAGATCGGTCGCGACGCGCCCGAAACGGTCGACCAGGCGGTTCTCGCCGGGCCGATCCGAGGTGTCGACTCGGTCCGCGCCCGGGGCGGGCACGGACGGGACGCCGAGGTCGAGGATCGTCATCGACACCACGATAACCATGTGGCGAACGGCGGCGTGAGCCGTATCTCCGCAGGTCGCAGCGGTGATCCGCAGATGCGGGATGCCGTGCCCGGCACGGACGCACGTGCGGGGAGGTGCTGCGCAGGACCGTGCGAACGGGCAGGTCGGGCCGTCCTGGCGAGGCCTGGCGGCGTCGTCGCTCGTCCGGGTGACACGCCGACGGGTTCCCGCCTCCGGGGCGACGGACACCGTGGTCATTACCGTTCGGTCGTGCCCTCCGCCGGGATCTCCACGGTCGTCAGCCCGGCGGTCCGGCCTCCGCGACGGCCCCGCCGACGTCGTCGCCCGATCGTGGCCGTGGTCCTCCTCGTCGTGCTCGCGGCCGCCGTCGGACTGGCCCTGCTGGGCGGCGACTCGCCCTTCGCCCCGCAGACCGCCGTGCCGGTGGTGCGCGGCACGGTCACCTCGGAGGTCAGCGCGCCAGGCTCCGTCGTCAGCGCCACGTCCTCGGCCCCGGGCTTCGCGGCCGACGGCACGGTCGCCGCCGTCGATGCGACCGTCGGGATGCCGGTGCGCACCGGGGACGTCCTCGCCACCCTCGACGACGGGACCGCCCGGGCCCGTGCGGGTGCGGCGGCTGCGACGCTCGCGGCGGACCAGCGGGCGCGGGACGCGGCGGCCGCGGTGCCGGTCCCGGACCCCGTCGCGCTCGCCCGGCTCGACGCCGCGATCGCGACGGACCGGGTGGGCGTGACCGAGAGCGGCCGGGCGCTCGACGCGACGGTGCTGCGCGCGCCCCAGGACGGCACCGTCACCGAGGTCGGGGCCCACCCCGGCGACCGGATCACCGCTGCCTCCCCACCGGCGGTGCACATCGCCGACCTCACGACCCTCGTCGTCCGGATCGGGGTCGGCCCGCGGGACGTGGCCGCCATGGCGGCCGGCGAGACCGCGACGGTCTCCGTGGACGGCGGACCGCCCGCGAACGGCCAGGTCGCCGACGTCGCTCCGGCCCCCGGCCCGGACGGGCGCTACACCGTCGCCGTCGACGCCATGCTCCCGCCGACGGCGCGGATCGGGCAGCCCGCCGCGGCGACCGTGATCCTCGACCAGCGCCCCGACGTCCTCGTCGTGCCCGCCGCGGCCGTGCAGCCCGGAGGCACCGTGCTCGTCAGCGAGCCCGACGGGATACGGCCGCACGCGGTGACGGTCGGGCTGGTGGGCCGGGAGGGCGTCGAGATCCTCGACGGGCTGGCCGCGGGTCAGTTCGTCGTCGTGTCCGATCCGGCGGAGGCGACGGAGACGTCCGTCCCGGGACGCACCGCGTCGTAGCTCTCCCCGAGGGCGGCGCCGGTGAGGTCGGCCGTCGCGGTGCCGGTGTTCGCGGTGTCGCGGTAGAGCCCGACCTTCCAGTAGCTCGACAGCCCCGGGTACAGCGTGCCGCCGGGCGGCCGGTAGCCGGTGACCTTCTGCTGCCCGTCGAGCCACACGTCCACCCGGCCCTTGCCCGGGTCGGACGAGAACGTGATCCCGACGACGATGTCCACGGGCCGTCCGGTGATCACCGGCGCGATGTCGGTGGAGAACAGCCGCGACCCGCCGGGACGGCCGTAGCCCCCGCCGAGCACGAAGTGGCCCTTCTCGACGCGCAGCTCCAGCGGCGGCGATCCGTCACCGTCGTTCTTCCACTGGCTGGCGAGCTGGAAGCCCTGCGGGTCGGTCGGGAACGACGACGGCAGGACGTAGGTCAGCCGGAAGTAGCGGGTCTGGCCCTCGGAGAACTCGCCGACGTCGGGTTCGATCTCGGCGCGCTGCGACCCGGCCGGGACGGTGAAGCGGATCGCCTTCGGGGGCCCGTCGACGACGGTGACGCTCGAGCTCCCGGTGATGTTGTACGGGGTGTCCTTGAACGCCTTCAGGCCGCTGGTGGCGATCGAGGCATCCCACAAGGGCTTGGCCGCGGACCCGACGGTGCCGCCGGGTGCGGGACTCGTGGTGGTGGCCGGTGTGGTGGGGCGGGTCGGGGCTGTCGTACCGGTCGGCGGCGTCGTCGGGGTCGTCGGTGACGTGCTGGCCGGCGCGGCGGTCGTCGTCGTGGGCTTCGCGGTCGCCGCCGCGGGCACGATCTGCGGGACCGCGACCGGCGGGACCGCGACGGGCGGGATCGTGATCGGCGGGATCCCGACGACGGGCGGCGCCGTCGTCGTGGTCGTCGTCGTGGTGGTCGTCGTGGTGGTCGTCGTGGTGGTCGGCGGCGTGGTGGTGGTCGGCGGACCCGGAGGCTTCGGCGGACCCGGCGGCGTGGGCCGGGTGGGCGGCCCCGGCTTCGTCGTGGTCGTCGGAGCGGTGGTCGTCGTCGTGGGCCGGGTCGTCGTGGTCGTCGGGCTCGTCGTCGTCGGCTTGGTGGTGGTGGTGGTGGTCGTCGTCGACGGCGGGGGCTTCGTCGTCGTGGTGGCAGGCGTCGTGGTGGCAAGCGGTGCCACCCCCAGCGCCGAGAGCCAGACCTCCCGCACGACCGGGGTCGCCCCGTTCGCCGCCCCGTGCAGGAGGAGTCGCACCTGGACGTCCACCGTCGGCGCCGCGAACCGGGCGGGCGAGCCACCGCGGATCGGGAGCCAGTCACCCCAGACGCCGCGGCGGTCGAGCCCCCGGGCCTGGACGTCGACGGCGGTCCCGGCCGGGAGGTCCGCCGTCAGGACCCCCGCCAGTCCGGACGCGGGCGAGGCGAGGCGGCGCGGCGCCAGCGTCAGCACGCCGTCGGCCGGGCGACCCGGCGTCGTGACCGGGGTCAGGCGGACGCCGCCGTCGCCGAGGATCACCCCGGAGTCGTCACCGCCGTCGAGCGCGAGCTCGGCGGCCCAGGACTCGCCGAGGGCGGCGGTACTGGTGGCGGGGACGGGGGTCGGGGTGACGACGGCGACCGCGGTCCCGACGCCACTCATCAGCAGGCCCACCGTCAGCGCGGCGGCCAGCCCGCCGCGGCGCAGCGTGCATCGCGGGCATGCCGACTGGGCGCGCTCAGCACGCGGGGACATCGCTGACCTCCAGGGCGTCGGCGGGGACGTAGCGTTCGGGTCCAATGCGCAGCCAGCCGCCCGGGTTCGTGGCGGCGCGGCCGGCCACCGCCTGCACGGATGTCAGGCACTGCACCGGGACCCGGGCGTGCGGCGAGATCACACCGACGTCGCGGCCGTCGGCGGCGGCGGAGGCCCGGACCGTCACCGGGGCGTCGCCGCTCGCGGTCCCGGAGCGGCCGGTGCCGGTCCAGAGGTAGGTGGCCTGGACCCAGGAGTTGTCGCGCAGCCCGAGGTCGGCGCTGAAGGTGCCGTCGGCCAGGTCGATGCCCGCCGGGTTGGTGACCTTGCGCCCGGAACCGTCGTGCCCGCCCGCGTAGCCGTCGGTGGCCGCGGCCTGCGCCTCGGGGACGCCGCGCGGCAGGTCGCCGAAGGACTCGCGGGTGCCGGGCGTGGACCAGTAGTCGTCCCGGGTGTTCCACGGCCCGAGGTCCCACACCGGCGCCCAGGCGCAGCGCCCGGCGTCGGTGCAGACCTGCACGGTGTAGTCGCCGGCGCCGTCCGGGGCGAGGCCCCGGCGCGAGGGCAGCGCGACGAAGCGGTCGTTCGAGACCACGCGGTGCCCGTTGGCCGTGCGGTTGCCGACCAGGCCGACGCGGGTGGCGAACACCCGCGCGGTGAGGGCGTCCGTCGTCGCGGGCGGTGTGCTCGAGGCGGGCGCGCGGTCGGCGGTGAGCCAGAGCCGGCTCAGCGAGGGAGACGCCCCGCCGGCCCCGGCGACGAGCGTGACCCGCACCTGCACCTCGAGCGTCGCCTCGGGCAGGAGCGCGGGCGCCGTGGCCGTCGCGGTCGTCCACTGGCTCCACGACCCGTCGCTGCGCAGCCCGCGGACCGCGACGACGACGTCCGAGCCCGCGGGTCGGGCGGTGGTCGCGTCGGCCGCCACCCGGTCGGTCACGGCCGCGACCCGGCGCGGCGGCAGGAGGAGCTCGCCCTCGGCGGCCGCCGGGCCGGTCGACGTCGTGCGCGGGGTGGTGCTCGCCAACCGGATCGCCCCGTCGCGCGCGACGACGTTCGCGTCGTCACCGCCGCCGACCGAGAGCTCCGCGGCCCACGACTCGCTGCCCGCGATGGCCCACGCCGCGCCACCGGGCAGCGTCACGGCGCCGAGGGTCAGGACGACGACCGCCGCCGCTCGTGCCCAGCGGACCCGCCGCCGTGGGCCGTTCCGACTCGCCATCACCGCTCCCGGTCCGAGCCCGCCCTGGTGTGGGCCGTCCGGAGAGCACTGAACGATCATCGCTCGCTGTGGTCAATCGAAACGTCCGTGACGCGTGTGAGTGAGAACCAGGCGGGTGAATTACACCGATGTCGTGAGCTTCGGCGCGGTCAGGGCCTCCGGCCGTGCACTCGGACGAGTGACGCGGTAGGTGTTCCAGTCGAGGCTGGGGCGGCCGAGGGGGCACATCGATGGGCAGGACATGCGTGGTGCACGACGCGCGGGAGCAGGCGCGGCATCGGCTGGAGCTGTTGCTGCGGGCTCATGCGGACGTCGACGAGATCATCGCGACGGCCGACGACGACGATCTGCTCGCCCGGGCGGGCGAGGGGCCGACGGAGCTCGTCGTCCTGGGGATCTCACGGACCGGCGACCCTGCGGGGATGGTCCGACGCATCCGGGAGGTGTCCCCGACGACGGCGGTGCTGCTCGCCGGGGCCGCCGAGGACGCCGGGTCGGTCGCCGCGGCCCTGGCCGCCGGTGCGGTCGGGTTCCTGCGCTGGGAGGCGCCGCGCGCACTGGTGCGGACCCTGGTCCAGGTGGCGGGCGAGTCGTCGGCCGGGGAGGACCTGCTCCCGTTGACCGCCGCCGGGCCGGGGGAGGACGCGCGGTCCGGCGAGGTGCGGGTCGACCTCGGTGTTCAGCGGTCCCTCGGGCTGTCGGTGCGCGAGGTCCAGGTGCTGATCGGCGTCGGGCGCGGGCTGACCAACGCCGACATCGGACGCCGGCTCTACCTGTCGGGGCAGACGGTGAAGACCCACGCGACCCGCCTCTTCCGCAAGCTCGGCGCGACCGACCGCGCGGAGGCGGTCGGCCGGGCCTGGGCTCTCGGGCTGTTCATCCGCATCTAGGAGCGGGACTTGACCTCCTGGCGGGCGACCGAGCGCAGGTGCACCTCGTCGGGCCCGTCGGCCAGGCGCAGCGCGCGGGCCCAGGCGTAGGCGTAGGCGAGCGGGAAGTCGTCGGACACCCCGCCGCCGCCGTGCACCTGGATGGCGCGGTCGATCACCCCGCAGGCCATCCGCGGGCAGATCACCTTGATCGCCGCGATCTCGCTCGCCGCGCCGCGGGCGCCCACCTCGTCGATGAGGTAGGCGGTCTTGAGCACCAGCAGGCGGGCCTGCTCGATCTCGATGCGGCTCTCGGCGATCTGCTCCTGCACCACGCCCTGCGCGGCCAACGGCTTGCCGAACGCGACCCGATCGTTGGCCCGGCGCACCATCGCGTCCAGGGCGCGCTCGGCCATCCCGATCAGCCGCATGCAGTGGTGGATGCGCCCGGGGCCGAGGCGGGCCTGGGCGATCGCGAAGCCGCCGCCCTCCTCGCCGAGCAGGTTGGAGGCCGGCACCCGCACGTCGTCGAGCTCGATCTCGCAGTGCCCGTGCTGGTCCTGGTAGCCGAAGACGGGCAGCGGCCGGGTGATCGTCAGGCCGGGGGTGTCGCGCGGGACCAGGATCATCGACTGCTGGCGGTGCGCCGAGGCCTCCGGGTCGGTCTTGCCCATGACGATGAAGATCTGGCAGCGCGGGTCGGACGCGCCCGAGATCCACCACTTCGTCCCGTTGATGACGTAGTCGTCGCCGTCGCGGCGGATCGAGGTGGTGATGTTGGTGGCGTCCGACGACGCGACCGCGGGCTCGGTCATCGCGAACGCGGAGCGGATCTCGCCCGCGAGCAGCGGGGTGAGCCAGTCCTGCTTCTGCTCAGCGGTGCCGAACAGGTGCAGCGTCTCCATGTTCCCGGTGTCGGGCGCCTGGCAGTTGATCACCTCGGGGGCGATCACCGGCGACCACCCGGTGACCTCGGCGACCGGGGCGTACTCGAGGTTCGACAGCCCGGACTCGGCGGGCAGGAAGAGGTTCCACAGCCCGCGCTCGCGCGCCTCGGCCTTCAGCGTCTCGACGACCGGCGGCAGGTCGTGCTCGGCCGGCGTCCCGCGGCGTTCCTCGCGCCAGGCGTCGTACTCCGCCTCGGCGGGGAGGATCGACTCGTCGAGGAAGGCGCGCATGCGCTTCGTGTAGTCATCGGCCACGGCGCTGGGTGCGAAGTCCACGCCCGGACTCTCCCACCGGGCGCACCCGATCGCGAGAGCGCTCGTGATCACGTGACACGGTTTTCGTTGCCCTCCGACACGAAATTCCCGAGTGAAGGCCGCAGCGCAACCGCTTGTGCGGTTCTACACTCCGTCGCCGTGACGCAGTTCCGGATCGCCGAGGCAGCCCGTCTGCTGGGCGTCAGCGACGACACCGTACGTCGCTGGACCGACGGCGGAGCGCTGCCGGTCGAGGCCGACACCAGTGGCCGCAAGGTCATCGCCGGTGCCGACCTGGCGTCGTTCGCCCGCGCCCAGGCCCACGCCACCCCGGATCCGTCCGGGGTCGGACGATCCGCTCGCAACCGGTTCGTCGGCCTGGTCACGGACATCCAGAGCGACAAGGTGATGTCCCAGGTGGAGGTCCAGTGCGGCCCCCACCGGGTCGTCTCGCTCATGAGCACCGAGGCCGTCAACGAGCTCGCCCTCGAGGTGGGCTCGCTCGCGGTGGCCGTCGTCAAGGCCACGCACATCATCGTCGAGACTCCTGGAGGTACCGCGTGAGCATCCAGCGTTCTCCCCGGACGGCCCGCCGCAGCGCCGTCCTGTTCGCGGCCCTCGCGGCCCTCCTGGGACTGGCGCTCGCCGCCTGCGGTGGATCGGGCTCCGGTTCGGCCCCGTCCACCTCGGCCCAGGCCGCGCCCAAGACGCTCACCGTCTCCGCGGCGGCCTCGCTCACGAACGTGTACCAGAGCCTCGGCCAGCAGTTCCAGGCGGCGAACCCCGGCGTCACCGTCAAGTTCAACTTCGGCGGCTCCGACCAGCTCGCCCAGCAGGTCGTGCAGGGCGCACCCGTCGACGTCCTCGCCACCGCGAGCTCGAAGACGATGCAGACCGCCGTCGCGGCCGGGAAGATCCAGGGCGAGCCGATCGTCTACGCGACGAACCAGCCGCAGATCGCGGTCGCGCCGAACAACCCGAAGCAGATCGCCCAGTTCGCCGACCTGAACAAGCCCGGCGTCAGCACCGTCGTCTGCGCGCCGGCCGTCCCGTGCGGCGCCGCCGCCACCGCCGCCGAGCAGGCCACGCAGGTGACCCTGCACCCGGTCAGCGAGGAGCAGGACGTCCGCAGCGTGCTCACCAAGGTCGAGACCGGCAACGCCGACGCGGGCGTCGTCTACGTCACCGACGTCAAGAGCGCGAACGGCAAGGTCGCCGGCGTCAGCTTCCCGCAGGCCACCGCCCAGGGCGTCATCCAGTCGTACCCGATCGGCGTGGTCAACGGCAGCCAGAACGCCCAGCTCGCGCAGTCCTGGGTGAGCCTGGTGACCGGCCCGCAGGGCAAGGCGGCGCTCCAGCAGGCGGGCTTCACCACGAAGTGACGGTGAGCTCGGACCAGGTGGCGGGGGGCGCGTGAGCCGCGTCCCCCGTTTCCTGTGGCTGCCCGCGGCGCTGGCGTGGCTCCTGGTGGCGGTCCCGATCGTGGGGCTCGTCGTCCGGGTCGACCTGTCGAACTTCTTCAGCCTGGTCACCTCGGAGGCGGCGCTCTCGGCGCTGTGGCTCTCGCTGAAGACCGGGCTCGCGACGATGGTCCTGTGCCTGCTCTTCGGCGGGCCGCTGGCCGTCGTCCTCGCCCGGTCGCAGCTGCCCGGCCTGCCGTTCATCCGGTCGGTGGTGCTGCTGCCGCTGGTGCTGCCCCCGGTGGTCGGCGGCCTGACCCTGCTGTTCCTCCTCGGCCGCACTGGACCGATCGGCGGGCCCCTCTACGACAACTTCGGCATCACCATCCCGTTCTCGACGACGGCGGTCGTGCTCGCCCAGACGTTCGTCGCGATGCCGTTCCTCGTCGTCTCGCTCGAGGGGTCGCTGCGTACGGCGGGCGAGCGCTACGAGGCGGTCGCGGCCACGCTCGGCGCGTCGCCGCTGACGACGCTGCGGCGGGTGACGATCCCCGTCGTCCTGCCCGGGCTGGTCTCCGGCAGCGTGCTCGCCTTCGCCCGGGCACTCGGTGAGTTCGGTGCCACGATCACCTTCGCCGGCTCCCTGCAGGGCACGACGCGGACGCTCCCGTTGCTGATCTACCTGCAGTCCCAGGACGACATCGACGGTGCGGTGGCGATGTCGTTGGTCCTCGTCGTCATCGCCATCGTCGTCATCCTCGTGACGCGCACCCGGGACGTGCGATGAGCCGGCTGTCGGCGGACGTCGCCGTCGTCCGCGGCTCGTTCGAGCTCGACGTGTCGCTCGCGGTGTCCACCGGCGAGGTGGTCGGCGTGCTCGGCTCGAACGGGGCGGGCAAGTCGACCCTGCTCGGCGTCCTCGCTGGGCTGCACCTGCCCAGCCGCGGCGAGATCGTGCTGGGTGAGCGCACGCTCTCCTCCCCGGACGGGTCGGTCCCGGCGTACCGCCGCCGGGTCGGCCTGCTCAGCCAGCAGGCGCTGCTCTTCCCGCACCTGTCCGCGATCGACAACGTCGCGTTCGGGCCCCGCTCGACGGGGGCCGGCCGACGGGCGGCGCGGGAGACCGCGGAGCGCTGGCTCGCCGAGGTCGACGCGTCCACGCTCGCCGACCGCAAGCCCGCGCAGCTCTCCGGCGGCCAGGCGCAGCGCGTCGCGATCGCCCGGGCCCTGGCCTGCGACCCCGAACTGCTCCTGCTCGACGAGCCCTTCGCCGCGCTCGACGTCGACGCCACCCCGGCGATCCGCTCGCTGCTGCGCCGGGTCGTGCGCGCGACCGGCGTGACGACGCTGATGGTCACCCACGACGTCCTCGACGCGGTCGTCCTCGCGGACCGCATCGTCGTGCTCGACGCGGGCCGGGTCGTCGAGTCCGGGACCACCACCGAGGTCCTCGCCCGGCCGCGATCGGCGTTCGCGGCGCGGATCGCGGGGCTCGACCTCGTCCCCGGCCAGTCGTGCGCCGACGGCCTCAAAACCGACGAGGGCACGCTCGTCGCCGGCACCCACCCGGATCCCGTCGACGACGGCGAGCGTGCGGTCGCGCTGTTCGCCCCGGCCTCGGTGGCGGTGTTCCGGGACGAGCCGGGCGGCTCCCCGCGCACCGCGCTGCCGGTCCGGCTCGCCGCGATGGAACCGCACGGCGAGCTCATCCGGCTGCGGGCGGCACCCCGGCCCGGCGGCCCGGACTGGCTGGAGGGCCTCGCCGCCGACGTCACCCCGGCCGCCGTCGCCGAGCTCGGGGTGGAGCCCGGCGAGGAGGTCTGGTTCGCGGTCAAGGCGGCCGAGGTGACGGTGCACCCGGCGGGTCGCTGAGTTCGGCTCCGCCATGTGCGTGCGTTTCCGTGTCCCAGCACGGAAACGCACGCACATGGCGAAGCCGAACTGCTCAGAGCGGATCCGCGCTGCCAGCAGCGGATCTCGTGGCGGGTGGGGTCTCCCGGGCACGACGGTGGGCTCATGACCGACTCGACCTCCGGCACGTTCTCGCCGGAACTCCGCGCCCACCTGCTGCGCCACCGGGTGCTCGTGCTCGACGGCGCCCTCGACGACGACAACGGCACGGCCCTCACCGGGCACCTGCTCACGCTCGCCGCCGAGAACGACTCCGCCGACGTCGCGCTCTGGATCCACTCGCCCGGCGGGTCGGTGCCGGCGATGCTGGCGATCCGGGACGTGATGCGTCTCGTGCCCTGCGACGTGTCGACGCTCGCGCTGGGCCTGGCGTGCAGCGCCGGTCAGTTCCTGCTCTCGGCCGGCACGCCGGGGAAGCGATACGCGCTCCCGCACGCCAAGATCCTGATGCACCAGGGGTCGTCCGGCATCGGGGGATCGGCGGTGGAGGTCGAGGTCCAGGCCAACGACCTCCGCCACACCCGCGACACCGTGCTCGGCCTCATCGCCTCCGACACCGGCCAGCCGCCCGAGCGGGTCTTCGAGGACTCGCTGCACGACCGGTGGTTCACCGCCGAGCAGGCCCGCGACTACGGATTCGTCGACCACATCGTCTCGAGCTTCGACCAGGTCATGCCGGTGCGCCGGCTGCGCGTGGGGATGGGGGTGGCGGCATGAGCAGCTACACGATCCCGAACGTCGTCACCCGGGACGCGCGCGGCGAGCGCATCGTCGACGTCTACTCCCACCTGCTCTCCGAGCGGATCGTCTACCTCGGCACCGCCATCGACGCCGGCGTCGCGAACGCGCTCATCGCCCAACTGCTCCACCTCGAGGCGGACGCCCCGGAGCAGGAGATCTCGATGTACGTCAACTGCGAGGGCGGCGACATCGCGGCGATGCTCGCGGTCTACGACACCATGCAGTACGTCCGCGCCCCGGTCGCGACGACGTGCGTGGGCCAGGCCGTGGCCGCGGGTGCGGTGCTGCTCGCGGCGGGCGCGGCCGGCCGGCGCTCGGCGCTGCCCCACACCCGCGTGGTGCTCCACCAGCCGGCGGCCCAGGGCCGGGGCGCCATCCCCGATCTCATCCTCGCCGCCGACGAGGTGGTGCGCGTGCGGTCCGAGATGGAGACGATCCTCGCCGCGCACACGGGCCGCGACACCGACACGTTGCGCCACGACACCGACCGCGACCTCGTCCTCACCGCCCCGGCGGCCCGGGACTACGGGATCGTCGACCAGGTGATCGCGGCCCGGTAGGTGCGCTCTGCGCCCGTGAGCAGTAATTGAGGCTCTGGCGTCAATTACTGCTCACGGGCGCGGAGCGCACCTACGCGGCGAGCATCACCGGACCGCTCGGGGAGCCGGCGCGGAGCGCGAGGTCGGCGTGGGCCCGCCGGACCACCTCGCGCACCGGTACGCCGAGCGCCCCGGCGACGGCCGCCAACATCTCGCTCGACGGATCCTTGCGGCCGCGCTCGAGTTCGGAGAGGTACTGCGGCGACATCCCGGCCCGCGCGGCGGTGTCGGCGAGGCGGTCGCCCCGGGCGCGTCGGAGGTCGCGCAGCCCGCGCCCGACGGCCTCCCGCCACAACGGTTCGGTGTCCGGCTCCGGCGCGCGGCGCAGGGGCGTCGGCGCCGGGGGAACGCTCCTCCGGCGGCGGCTCTCGAGAGGGATGACCTCGCCCATGACCGGGACGTTAGGGCTTCCCGACGGTGCCGTCGCCGGTTTCCGCCGCAGGCGAACGGCCGGGTCAGGCGATCATGGCCGGCTCCGCGGGCACGGAGATCCGCGGATCAGAGCTGCCGGCTCCACAGCCACACGAACAGCACGGCCGCCACGAGCAGCACCGTCGCCACCACGACCGCCCAGGCCGTCCGCCGCTCACCCCGGACGTGCGCGGTGACCCGGTCGGCCAGCACGACGACCGCCCACCACATCAGAAGCGCCGCCACGGCCACTCCGACCCACACCGCGGCGTGCACGGCCCACGCGCCGGCCAACGACGGCCCACCCCAGGCGTCGTCGTACGGACCCGGAACCACGAACCCGTAGAGCGGTCCCCGCAGGAACCCGACGACCACCAGGTACGCCACGAACCAGGCCCAGACGCCGAGCCCCACGCCGAAGATCCCGGCGACGAGGTCCCGCGGACGCCTCCGACCGACGGCCAGAACCGCCATGACCACCGACCGCGGGAGCAGGACGAGCGCCCGGAGCCCCGGATACGAGGAGCGTCGGCGGCCGATCCCGGTCACGAGGGCCTCCGAGTTCAGGCCGGACGGATCTCCACGATACGGACGACCCGCCCGATGTCAGGAAGGGTTCATCCTGACGTCAGGTGTCAGCGGTGGTTCATCGCTGACACCGGGTCCCTACGTATCCGACGGCCCCCCGAACAGCGGCTCGTCGACCGACCGGATCTCCTGGCTCGGCAGGCCCTCCGGGTGCTCCTGGCGCACCCGGTCCACCGCCGACAGGGCGATCCCGAGGTGCTGGCGCTTGGACGTCTCGTAGAACTGCTGCGCGCCCGCAGAAAGCTTCGGCGACCCGTGCAGCGGCTTGTCCGAGACGCACAGCAGCGTCGCGTTCGGGACCCGGTAGCGGAAGCCGTTCGCGGCGATCGTCGCCGACTCCATGTCGACCGCGACCGAGCGCGAGGCCTGCATCGCGGCCAACGTCGTCCGCTGGTTGAGCTCCCAGTTGCGGTTGTCCGTGGTGTGCACGGTGCCGATCCGGTACTCCGCGCCCGTGCCCTGCAGCGCCTCCAGGAGGAACGTGTTGAGCCGGTGGTTGGGGATCACCGGGACGTTGAGCGGCAGCACCTCGTCGAGCACGTGGTCGAAGCGCTGGTAGCCCGTGGCCAGGACGAAGTCGCCCTTCTGCTGGTGGTTCCGCAGGCCCCCGCAGTGGCCGATCATGATCATGGTGTCGGGCCGCAGGACGGCGACGTGGTCGGTCGCCGTCTTCGCGTTCGCCGGACCGACGCCGATGTTGACCAGCGAGACGCCGTCGCCGTCGTCGGTGACGTGGTGGTACGCGGGCATCTGGACGTCGTGGTCCGGCCGCACCGCCCCGGGGTAGCGCTCGAGGAACGCCTCCATGTGCATCGCGTAGTTGGTGAAGAGCACGTGACGCTGGAAGGCCTCGGCGGGCGTGCCGGTGTAGTGGCCGAGCCGGTCGACCGAGAGTCCCATCCGCTCCGGGCCGAACAGGAAGAGCTTCTTCGAGCGGGCGTCGACGCGGTCCTCGTCGAGGGAGGCGAAGAACGACGGGTCGTCGAACCCGAGCGCGGGACGGGCGGGGCGGGCCGTCACCCGCGCGCCCGCCCGCAGCAGCGCCTCGAGCTCCCGGTGCAGGTAGCGCCGGATCGCGTGGGTCCGGGAGAACTCGCCGGTCAGTCGCGGGTTCACGGACGACCAGGGCCGGACGACCTCGATCGTCGAGTACCAGCCGTCGTCGTCGATCGCCGCCAGGGTGTCGACGAGGCGGTCGGCGGCCGCGATCACGTCGGCGGCCGCGAGCGCGGCGCCGTCGACGCTCGCGCTGGTGGCGGCCCCCGACGCGCCGGAGGAGGTCGTGGCCGAGGAGTCGGTGGCCGTCACGGGAGACGATCGTGCCAGTCCGGCCCCGGACTCCGGAGAGGGATGCGCGATCGCCGCGCGCGAAGGCATAGTGAGCGGGACCACGATCCTGCCGTCAGGAGGCCGTACCGGTGAGCGCCCCCGCCGTCCCGTCCCTGCCCTCGTACGCCTCGGGGATCTCCGACGAGCCCCTGCTCGGGGACACCATCGGCGACAACCTCGACCGCACCGCCGCCCGCGTCCCCGACGGCGAGGCGCTCGTCGACCGCGCGCAGGGCCTGCGCTACACGTGGGCCGAGTTCGTCACCGAGGTCGACGCGCTGGCGGTCGGGCTGCTGGACCTGGGCATCGCCAAGGGCGAGCGCGTCGGGATCTGGGCGCCGAACTGCGCGCAGTGGACCCTGCTGCAGTACGCGACCGCCAAGGTCGGCGCGATCCTGGTCAACATCAACCCGGCGTACCGGACCCACGAGCTGGAGTTCGTGCTCAACCAGGCCGGGATCCGGATGCTGGTCGCGGCGCGCAGCTTCAAGACCTCGATGTACGCCGAGATGATCGAGAGCGTGCGGCCGAACTGTCCGGCGCTCGAGCGGATCGTCATCACCGACACCGAACAGTGGGCGCAGTTGTTCGTCCACGACGGCGACGTCGGCCGCGTCCGGGAGCGCCAGGGCGAGCTCTCCGCCGACGACGCGATCAACATCCAGTACACGAGCGGGACCACCGGCTTCCCGAAGGGCGCCACGCTCTCGCACCACAACATCCTGAACAACGGGTACTTCGTGGGTCGGCTCTGCGGCTACACCGAGGTCGACCGGGTGTGCATCCCGGTGCCCTTCTACCACTGCTTCGGCATGGTCATGGGCAACCTCGCGTGCTCCAGCTCCGGCGCGACGATGGTCATCCCGGCGCCGGGGTTCGACCCGAAGCTCACCCTCGAGGCCTGCGCCGAGGAGCGCTGCACCAGCCTCTACGGCGTCCCGACGATGTTCATCGCCGAGCTGTCGCTGCCCGACGCCGACTCCTACGACCTCGCCCCGCTGCGCACCGGGATCATGGCCGGCTCGCCGTGCCCGATCGAGGTCATGAAGCAGGTCGTGGAGCGCTTCGGGATGAGCGAGGTGTCGATCTGCTACGGCATGACCGAGACCTCGCCGGTCTCCACCCAGACCCGCGCCGACGACTCGCTGGACCGCCGGGTCTCGACCGTCGGCCGGACGATGCCGCACCTCGAGTCGAAGATCGTCGACCCGGAGACCGGGCTGACGGTCCCGCGCGGGACCCCGGGCGAGCTCTGCACCCGCGGCTACTCGGTGATGCTGGGCTACTGGGAGCAGCCGGAGAAGACCGCCGAGGTGATCGACCGGGCCCGCTGGATGCACACCGGCGACCTCGGGGTGATGGACGACGAGGGCTACGTCAACATCACCGGCCGCATCAAGGACATGGTCATCCGCGGCGGGGAGAACGTGTACCCGCGGGAGATCGAGGAGTTCCTCTACACGCATCCGGACATCCTCGACGCGCAGGTCATCGGGGTCCCGGACGAGCGCTACGGCGAGGAGCTGATGGCCTGGGTGCGGCTGCGCGACGGCGTCGCCGACCTCACCGCCGAGGCGGTGCGGGAGTTCGCGAACGGCAGGCTCGCGCACTACAAGATCCCGCGCTACGTGCGCGTGGTCGACGAGTTCCCGATGACCGTGACCGGCAAGGTCCGCAAGGTCGAGATGCGGGCCGAGTCGGTCGAGCTCCTCGGTCTCGGGAACGTCAGTCCGACCGCCTGAGCGGTGATCACCCGGGGCTCCGACGGCCCCGGCGGGGATACGATGGAGCGACGCGCTCCGGCAGTCGCCGGGGCGCGTTCTCGTCGATGAGAGAACAGGTGAGCACGGTGCCGACCGGCAAGGTCAAGTGGTACGACGCCGAGAAGGGCTTCGGCTTCCTCTCCCAGGAGGAGGGCGCCGACGTGTACGTGCCGAAGGGCTCGCTCCCGCGTGAGGTCGAGGCGCTGAAGTCCGGTCAGCGGGTCGAGTTCGGGATCGCCGAGGGCCGCCGCGGCCCGCAGGCCCTGCAGGTCCGGCTGGTCGACCCGCTGCCCTCGGTCGCCGAGGCCAAGCGCCGCTCGCCCGACGAGCTCCACGGCCTCATCGACGACATGATCAAGCTGCTCGAGGCGAAGGTGCAGCCCGAGCTGCGCCGCGGCCGCTACCCCGACCGTCGCAACACCAAGCGGCTCGCCGAGGTCGTCCGGGCCGTCGCCCGCGAGCTGGAGGGCTGAGGCGGCAGGCTCAGCCGTTCACCAGGACCCAGGTGGAGCGCGTCGAGAACAGGCTCCCCTGGGCCGTCCGGGTCTCGCTCGCCCCGAACTGCTGGACCTCGATGCGCTGCAGCCGCCAGCGCGGGTCCGGCAGCGTGAGGTGGAACTGGCCGCGGGCGTTCGGCGCGAACACCTGGCTGCGTCCGCCCTGCTGGGCGCCGGTCTCGTCGACGTAGGTGAAGGCCACCTGCCACGGCGTCGCGAGGACGGTGTCCGGGACGGTGAGATCCAGGGCGGCGCCCGGCGGTAGCGGGAGCGTCGCGACGGCCGTCGGCTCGTTCTCGCAGTCGGTGACCTTTACGTCGCAGTAGGACGTCGGCTGCGCGGTCACCGACTGCCCGTTCGCGGTGAACGTGACGTCGCCGGGGGAGTCCGGCCCGGAGGTCAGGACGAGTGCCGTGACGGTCGCGGCGACCACGACGACGACCGCCACGACGGCGATCCACACCCACCGCGGCACGCCGCGCAGCCGGGCCGCGAGGCCGCCTGAGGGGGCCGGCCGGGACTCCTGGTCGGACATCGTCACGTCGTCCCCCGACGGCGGGGGAGCAGCGAATGGCCGCGGGTGGTGAGCACGGTCTGCACCGTACCGACCGCCAGCACGGCGCTGATCACGGTGAACCCGATCCACCACTCCGGGGGCAGCAGCACCCCGAGCGCCCCGCCGAACACCCAGGACAGCTGCAGGATCGTCTCGGAGCGCCCGAACGCCGAGGCGCGCGCCGCCTCCGGCATGTCGCGCTGCATGACGGCGTCGAGACACACCTTGAGCAGCGCGGACGCCGTCGCGCCGACCAGGCCGACCACGGCCGCCGTCGTCAGCCCGACGAGGATCGCAGCCACCACGGTCGCCGCGAGGGTCGCGCCCAGACCGGCGACGACGACGGTGTCGGGCCGGTCGAAGCGTCGTCGGGCGCCGAGCGCGTTGCCCAGGAACCCGCCGGCACCCGCGGCCGCCCCGACGATCCCGAGCAGGACCAGCTGGCGGCCCGGCGTGCCCTCGGTCTGGTGCTTGACCACGAACGCCGAGAAGAGCGTCAGGAAGCCGGTGAGGGCGCGGATCGAGCCGTTGGCCCACAGCGCGGTGACGACGTGGCTGCTCATCGGCACCCGCCGCGCCTTCGTGCCCGGTCGGGGGATGAGGACCGTCTCCTCCTCGCCCTCGGTGACCTCGACCCACGACGGGATCCGCAGGCACAGCCACACCCCGACCCCGCAGATCACGGCGGTCGCCCAGGCCGCGCCGGGCGAGCCGAAGAGGAAGGCGATCCCGGCGCCGATCCCGCCGAACACCCCCGAGGCGATCATGCCGAAGACCGTGAGGCGCGAGTTCGTCGTCACCAGCGTGATGCCCGGCGGCAGCACCCGGGGCGTGACCGCCGCCTTGAGGACGCCGAACGACTTCGACAGCACCATGATCCCGAGCGCCGCCGGGTAGAGCGCCCAGGTGTCCATGAACAGGGCGAGCACGACGGCGAGCACGCCCTGGCCCGCCGTCGAGAGCGCCAGGGCGAGCCGGCGGCCGCGCTGGATGCGGTCGAGCAGCGGGCCGATCACCGGCGCGATGACCGCGAACGGCGCGACGGTGATGAGCAGGTAGAGCGCGACCTTGTCCTTGGACTCGGCGCTCGCGGCCGAGAAGAACAGGGTGTTGGCGAGGGCGACGGCGAGGGTCGCGTCGGAGGCGTAGTTCGCCATCCACGCGTAGGTCAGCGCGGTCAGCCCGGAGCGGTCGGCGCCGTCGGCCGAGGCCGCGCGGTGGAAGGCGCGCACGCCCGCCCGGGTGAGGTTCCGCGTCCGCGAGGCCGCGACGCGGGTGACGGTGATCTTCTTCGGGCCGGCGTCGTCGGCGTCCTGGCCGGTGAGACGGCGGGTCGGTGGGGGCTCGCGCCGGGTGTCGGCCTCGTCGTCAGCGATGGTCCGTTGCTGACGTCTGGTGTCAGCAACGGACCTTCGCTGACGCTCGGGGGTGGGCTCCGCTGCGCTGCGCCGTCGCGGCCGCCCCGCCGACCACCCCGGTCGCCCGGGGTCGGAGGAATGGTCGCTGCGCGTCACCGCTCCATGGTCGCCTACGTCCGCGCCGGGGAAGGGCCGAGGCTGTCGGGGCGTTCTCCTAGACTGGAATCGATCGCCTCAGGTTTCTGCGAAGGGCTCTGGTGTCCTCCTCCGCCACTCCCCACGGGCCGACCCCGCTCTCCGGTCTCGCCTCCGTCGTGCTCGCCGACCCGGGTCTGCGCACCGTCGTCGACGCGGCGGGCCGCGATGCCGCGGTGGAGGGCCCGACGGCGCTGCGCCCGCTGCTGGCCACCGCGCTCGCCGCGGATCCCGACGGCGAGTCCGGCGGCGCCGGGCGCACCGTGCTGCTCGTGTGCGCCACCGAGCGCGAGGCCGAGGAGCTGGCCGTGGCGACCGGGGAGCTCCTCGGCGAAGACGTCGTGGCCTATCTGCCCAGCTGGGAGACGCTGCCGCACGAGCGGCTGTCCCCGCGGGCCGACACCGTCGGCCGCCGGATCGCGATCCTGCGCCGGCTGGCCCACCCCGAGCTCGACCCGCACGGCCGGCTGCACGTCGTCACCGCCGCCACCCGCAGCCTCATCCAGCCGCTGGTCCCCGGTCTCGGCGACCTCGAGCCGGTGGTGCTGCGCGAGGGCACCGAGATCGAGCTGGAGCACCTCACCGAGCGCCTGGTCGACCTCGCGTACGCGCGCGTCGAGATGGTCGAGAAGCGCGGCGAGTTCGCCGTCCGCGGCGGGATCATCGACCTCTTTCCGCCCACGGCCGAGTCGCCCGTGCGCATCGAGTTCTGGGGCGACGAGGTCTCCGAGCTGCGCTGCTTCTCGGTGGCCGACCAGCGCTCGCTGCCCGACTCGGTGGAGGCCCGGCCCGACGAGGTCGTCGCACCGCCGTGCCGCGAGCTGCTGCTGACCGCCGACGTCCGCGAGCGCGCCGCCGAGCTGTCACGCACCCATGCGGGCACCGGCACCTTCGGCGGGGACAAGGCGCTCGGCGAGCTGCTGGGCAAGGTCGCCGCCGGGATCCCGACCGAGGGCATGGAGTCGCTGATCCCGGCCCTGCTGCCGGGCGAGCTCCAGTTGCTGCCCCAGTTGCTCCCCGACGGCGGGCACGTCGTCGTCTGCCACCCGGAGCGGGTGGAGCGCCGCGCGGCCGACCTGGTGCGCACCGGCCAGGAGTTCCTCGAGGCGAGCTGGCTGGTGGCGGCCGACTCCACCGAGGGCCGCGCCCCCATCGACCTCGGCGCCTCGGCCTATCGCGACCTCGACGTCGTCCGCACCGCCTCGCACGAGGGCGGACACCCCTGGTGGACGCTCTCCAGCCTGGCGACCGACCCGGACATCGAGGACGACTCGCACACCCGCGACGGCGTCCGGGTGGTGCGCACCGGCATCACCGGGGTCGAGTCGTACCGCGGCGACTGGGAGAAGGCGGCGGTCGACCTCCGGGCCCACGCCGCCTCCGGTGGCGCGGCCCTCGTCGTCGTACCGGCGGCCGGGACCGCGCAGCGCGCGGTCGAGCAGCTCACCGAGTTCGTCGGTGAGGACGTGCCGGTGGTGCAGGGCGACGGGACGGCGCAGGCCGGCGCGATCGCGGTCCTCCAGGGGCGGCTCGGCGACGGGTTCGTCGCACCGGAGAGCCGGCTGGTCCTGCTCACCGAGGCCGACCTCACCGGCAGCCGGGCCGCCGGCGGCGACGCCCCGACCAAGCGCGCCGCGGTCAAGCGCCGCAACGCGGTCGACCCGCTGACGTTGCAGACCGGGGACTTCGTCGTCCACGCCCAGCACGGCATCGGCAAGTTCGTCGAGATGACCCAGCGGACCACCGGCACCGGCAAGGCCGCGACCACCCGCGAGTACCTCGTGCTGGAGTACTCGAGCTCCAAGCGCGGGCAGCAGTCCGACCGGCTGTTCGTCCCGACCGACCAGCTCGACCAGGTCAGCCGCTACGTCGGCGGCGAGCTGCCGACGCTGAACAAGCTCGGCGGCTCCGACTGGTCGAAGACGAAGTCCAAGGCGCGCAAGGCCGTCCGCGACATCGCCGCGAGCCTCGTGCAGCTCTACGCCGCTCGGCAGGCCGCGCCCGGCCACGCGTTCGCCGACGACACCCCGTGGCAGCGCGAGATGGAGGACGCCTTCCCGTACACCGAGACGCCGGACCAGGCGTCCGCGATCGACGAGGTCAAGGCCGACATGGAGAAGGCGGTCCCGATGGACCGCGTCATCTCCGGCGATGTCGGCTACGGCAAGACCGAGATCGCGGTGCGGGCGGCGTTCAAGGCGGTGCAGGACGGCAAGCAGGTCGCGGTGCTCGTCCCGACGACGCTGCTCGCCTCGCAGCACCTGCAGACGTTCACCGACCGGATGCGGAACTTCCCGGTGACGGTGAAGGGCCTCTCGCGGTTCACCTCGGGCAAGGAGGCGGACGCGACGATCCGCGGGCTCGCGGACGGGACCGTCGACGTCGTCGTCGGGACCCACCGGCTGCTGCAGACCGGGATCACCTGGAAGGACCTCGGCCTGGTCATCATCGACGAGGAGCAGCGCTTCGGCGTCGAGCACAAGGAGCACATCACCGGGCTGCGGGCCCACGTCGACATGCTCTCGATGTCGGCCACGCCGATCCCCCGCACGCTGGAGATGAGCCTCGCCGGCATCCGCGAGATGTCGACGATCCTCACGCCCCCGGAGGAGCGGCACCCCACGCTGACCTACGTCGGCGCCTACGACGAGAAGCAGGTCGCGGCCGCGATCCGCCGCGAGCTGCTGCGCGACGGCCAGGTCTTCTACATCCACAACCGGGTCCAGTCGATCGACGACAGCGCCGCGAAGCTGCGCCGCCTCGTCCCGGAGGCCCGCATCGCGACGGCGCACGGCCAGATGGCGGAGGAGCGGCTCGAGCGCACCGTCAGCGAGTTCTGGGAGCGCGAGCACGACGTCCTGGTCTGCACCACGATCGTCGAGAACGGCCTGGACATCTCCAACGCCAACACGCTGATCGTGGAGCGCTCGGACACCCTGGGCCTCTCCCAGCTCCACCAGCTGCGTGGGCGCGTCGGCCGCGGCCGCGAGCGCGGGTACGCGTACTTCCTCTACCCGAACGACAAGCCGCTGACCGAGACGTCGCACGAGCGGCTGGCCACCATCGCGCAGCACTCCGAGCTGGGTGCGGGCACCGCGGTCGCGATGAAGGACCTGGAGATCCGCGGCGCGGGCAACATCCTCGGCGCGGAGCAGTCCGGGCACATCGCCGGTGTGGGGTTCGACCTGTACGTGCGGCTGGTCGGCGAGGCCGTCGAGGCGTTCAAGAAGCACACCGGGGCCGACACCGACGACGCCGAGGAGCCGCTCGCCGAGGTCCGGGTCGACCTGCCGATCGACGCCCACGTGCCGCACGACTACGTCGACACCGAGCGGCTGCGTCTCGACGTCTACCGCAAGATCGCCGAGGCGGTCGACGGTCCGGCGCTGGACGCGGTGCGCGAGGAGCTGGTCGACCGCTACGGCGAGCCGCCGACACCGGTGACCAACCTGCTCGCCGTCGCCGCGTTCCGGCAGGCGTGCCGGCGCTACGGGATCACCGAGGTCTCCGGGCAGGGCAACCAGATCCGGTTCGCGCCGGTCGACCTGCCGGAGTCCGCGCAGATGCGGCTCAAGCGGCTGCACCCGCGCGCGCAGCTCAAGGCCGCGTCGCAGACCCTCTCGCTGCCGAAGCCGACCGAGGGGCAGTCCGGGTCGGGTGGGGCCAAGGGTCCGGTGCGCATGGGTGCCGCGCCGCTGCGGGACCTCGAGCTGCTGGCCTGGTGCGAGCAGCTGTTCGTCGCGCTGTACGGGGAGCGCCCGGCCGCGTCGAGCCCGGAGAAGGTCCCGGCCGGGGTCTAGGCGGCTCGGAAAGGCACGAACGGCTCGTTCGTCACCTTCGAAGGTGACGAACGAGCCGTTCGTGCCGTGGCGACCGAACCAGGACTCGGCCGCTCAGGCGAACGGCGTGAACCCCGACGCGTAGCCCAGCTCGCAGAGCTCGGTGTCGGGCGCCTGCTTCGCCAGAGCCTCGCGGACCGGCCCGACGTCGACGGCGCCGGCGAACCCGGGCAGCCAGTCGTCGTGGTGGGAGAGCACCAGCCGCCGCGGCCCGAGCCACGAGGCCTCCTCGGCGACGAAGTCGGCCAGCGACCCCTGCACCGGCTCGCCGTCGCGGTTGCCCCGGCCCGCCGCGGCGAGGATCGCGACGTCGGGTGACTCCGCGCCGAGCACGCCCGTCCACGCCCCGACGGTGTCCTGCACCAGCAGCGAGCCCTCCGAGGTCTCGACGACGTAGACCAGCGCGCCGCCGTCGCCACGCTCGCCCTGCGAGGCCGCCTGCAGGTGACGCAGCACGTCCCCGCCCAGTGCCGGCAGCCCGGCGAAGATCGCCGCGATCCGCTCCTGACGCTCCTGCCAGGTCACTCCCAGCTCGCCGAGGCAGACCTGGTCGGCGGCCGGGAAGGAGGTTCCCGACCAGATGCAGGAGTGCAGGCTCGGCAGGACGCGGACGGTGGTCGTGGCGTCGAGCCGGACCCGCTCCCCGCCGGAGACCGGCACCAGCTGCTCCTCGGGCACCCCGCAGGCCGCCATCACGCGCACGGTCTCGTAGGACCCGACGATCCGTGCGCCCGTCGCGGCCAGCCGCTCGGCCCCGTAGAGGTGGTCGAAGTGGGAGTGCCCGACGAGGATCCAGTCGCCCGGGCCCATCCCGGCCGCGACGTCCGCGACGCCGACCCCGCTCTGCGGCGCGTCCGGCACCCGGTCCAGGTAGGCGTCGAGCATCACGGTGAGGCCCTCGGCGGTGACGAGGCGGAAGGTGGCGCAGCCGTACCAGTCCAGTCGGGCGGTGCTCATGGGTCCCATCGAAGCACCGTCCTAGGGTCCGCACCCGTGACCCGACTCGCCCTCCTCGCCACCGGCGGCACCATCGCCACCCGCGCCACGTCCGAGGGACGCGCGGTCGCAGCGACCGCGCGGGATCTGCTCGGGACCGTCACGACCGGTCCCGACGTCGACGTCGTCCCGATCGACGCCGCCGGCCGACTCTCCTTCGCGGCGACCCTCGACGACGTCGCCGCGCTCGCCCGGACGGTCCGTGAGACCTGCGCGGCGTACGACGGCGTCGTGGTCACCCACGGCACCGACACCCTCGAGGAGACCGCGGCGCTGCTCGCCCTGACCCACGACGGCGCCACCCCGGTCACGATCACCGGTGCCCAGCGGCCGTTCGACGACGCCGCGCCCGACGGTCCGACGAACCTCGGCGCCGCGCTGCGCTGGGCCGCGTACGGCCGCCCGGGCGTGACGGTCACGTTCGCCGGCCAGGTGCTGCCCGCGATCGGGGTGCGCAAGATCCACACCTCGGCGCTGTCCGCGTTCGCGGCGCCGGACCGGGGACCGCTGGCGAGCGCCGACGGCGGCGGGAGCATCGACGGGGCAATCCGTGAGCACGCGGTCGCCCCCGACGCGTCCCTCGGCGACCCGCCCGCGACGCTGCCGCGCGTCGACGTCGTCGCCCAGTACGTCGGCGCCGACGCGCACGCCCTCGACGCCGCGGTGGCGGCCGGGGCGCGGGGGATCGTCGTTGCGGCGTTCGGCGCGGGCAATGCCACCCCGGCCGTCGTCGAGTCGGCCCGGCGGCTCCTGGAACAGCACGTCCCGGTCGTGGTGGCGAGCCGGACCGGGGCCGGGGCCGTGGAGGGGCTGTACGCGGGCGGCGGCGCCGATCTCGCGCGGGCCGGCGCCCTGTTCGCCGGGGACCTGTCGCCGTGGCAGGCGCGGCTGCTGCTCGCGGTGGCCCTCGCGACCGCGCCGGACGACCCCGCCGGCGCCGCTCGCGCGTGGGCGGCCCGGACCGGGGTGGCGTGAAGCGGGGTCACCTGACCCCGGCCCGGCTCCCGAACCGCTGTGAACCCGGCGTAGCCCCGCGAACCCACCGTGATCAGAACCGCCCCGTGAGATGGTGACGCGGTGATCAGGTGCTCCCCGGTGCGCCGACTCTTCCCGGCCCTGGCGGCCGGACTGGTCGCCCTCGGCGTCCTCACCTCGTGCTCGACGGCCGGCACCGGGCCCGCCGCACCCGAGCTCGGCGCGGGCGTGGCGGCCGTCGTCGGGAACCAGGTGGTGTCCTCGGAGCTGCTCGCCGCCCGGGTCCGGACCGCGGCGCCCGACCTCGCCCAGGCGCTCGCCGCCCAGTCCCACCCGGGCGGGAGCGGCGGCACCCTCGACCCCGCCACGCTCGCCGACGAGAGCCGGGAGCTGCTGACCACCGCGGTGCTGCACGAGGTGACCATCGAGGCCGCGCGGCGCGACGGGATCGTCGTCGCGCCCGCCGACGTCGACGCGCAGGTCGAGGCGGCCGGGGGCGCGCAGGCCGCGGCCGCGTCGGGCTACGACCTCCCCACCTTCCGCGAGCTGGTGTCCGACCAGATCGCGCTGGCCGAGATCGGCCACCGGGAGTTCGACCGGCTCGCGGTCACGGTGGACATCGGCACGTTCGGCTCCCGGGCGGCCGCCGAGCAGGCCGCCGGCCGGCTCGCCACCGACCCCGGCACGGGCGCCCTCGACGCCCTCCCGCCGCAGCAGCGGATCCTCGACACCACCCTGCGGCCGGGCACCGTGCGGTCCGGCGAACGCGTGCGCAGCGCGTCGTCGCTGGTCTTCGGCCTGCCCGGGCGGACCGTGAGCATCTCCGGGCCGTCCGACTCCTCGCCCGGGACGCCCGCCCCGGACCCGACGACGCAGCCGTGGACCGTCGTGCGCGTGCGTGACCGGAGCCTGTCCGCGCCACCACCCGGGGCGGGGACGGTCCCGGCCTCGCTCGTCGACAGCTCGACGATGATCCAGTTCGGGCTGCGGGCGATCCAGCCCCTGTCCCTCGAGCTCGGCGTGCGGATCAACCCCCGCTACGGGACGTGGGACCCCACCCAGCAGCGGGTGGTCGCCCCGCCCGCGGCGGCGGGCACCATCGAGCCGTTGCGGGTCGCGGTACCGACGACCCCGACCATCACCCCGCAGCCCCCTGCGGCCCCGACCCTGGAGCCCGAGCCGTGACCGGTCCCCGACCGACCACCCCCACCATGATCACCACGACGACCGCCGCCCCGACCACCGTCGTCGTCGACCCCCGGCTGGGGGCGGTGCTGCCCGCCCGGGCCGTGCGCCTCGTCGCGGCCGCCCCGGTGGTCCTGCTCGACGCCTCGCTGACCCCGGCGCTGGCCCGGCGCTTCGCCGAGGAGCTCGGCGCGGTCCCGGCCGGCGACGACGACCCCGTCCCCGGTGCGGTGCTGCTCGTCGCGGGCCCCGACCCGGAGGCGCCGGCGGGCGCGGAGCTCCTCGAGGCCGTCGCGGTGATGGACCGGCTGCGCTCACCCGGCGGCTGTCCCTGGGACGCCGAGCAGACCCACGAGAGCCTGCTGCGCTACCTCGTCGAGGAGACCTACGAGCTCTACGACGCGGTCGCCGCCGGGGATGTCGCGGCCACCCGCGAGGAGCTGGGTGACGTGCTGCTCCAGGTGCTCTTCCACGCCCGGGTCGCGACGGAGGCGGCGGAGGGGTTCGACGTCGACGACGTCGCCGCCGAGCTCGTCGCGAAGCTGGTCGGCCGGCACCCGCACGTGTTCGCGGGGGAGGCCGGGGTGGCCACGGCCGGTGACCAGGACCGGCGCTGGGAGGAGCTCAAGGCCACCGAGAAGGGCCGGGACTCGGTGCTCGACGGCGTCGCGCTCGCCCAGCCCGGCGCCGCGCTGCTCGCGAAGTACGTCAGCCGTGCGAAGCGCGCGGGCGTGCCGGAGGACCTGCTGGCCGGGGCCGTCCCGGGCGGTGCCCCGCAGGCCGTCGTGGCCGCGTACCTGGCGGGCGGGGACCCCGAGGGGGATCTGCGCGCCGCCGCGACCGCCCTGGGCACACGGGTGCGGGCAGTGGAGGCAAGGCTGCCCGCACCGACCGACGGGCAGCCACGCCGCACCGGCCCGGACGACTGGCGATCACACTGGCAGTGACCTTTTCGTCCCGGTTCCGAGCGGTCTCACTCGGACGGATCACAGAAGTCGATCGTCTTTTCGCACCCAGGGTGCTTGACGTGAAGGTGAGGCAAACCTAAGACTTCCGCGTGCGCGGTGGCCACCCCGGCCGTCGCCGACCGAGGAGGGCGCGGCGGTGCTGGCGACGTTCGTCATCGGACTCCGGGAGGGGCTGGAAGCAGCCCTCATCGTCGGGATCGTCGCCGGGTTCCTGCGCCGCCGCGGAGACACTGCGGCGCTGCGGCCGATGTGGGCCGGCGTGGCTCTCGCCGTGCTCATCTGCGTGATCGTCGCCGTCGTCCTCGAGGTGGTCTCGGCCGACCTGCCCCAGCAGGAGCAGGAGGGGCTCGAGACGGTGATCGGCCTGGTGGCCGTCGGGATGATCACCTACATGATCGTGTGGATGCGGAAGCACGCGCGGTCCATGCGCGGCGAACTGGAGAAGGCCGCCGAGTCCGCGCTCGCGAAGGGCTCCACCTGGGCCCTCGTCGGGATGGCCTTCCTCGCGGTCCTGCGGGAGGGCTTCGAGACCACGGTCTTCCTGCTCGCCGCCTTCCAGTCGTCGACCAGCCCCGTCGCGGCCGGTGGCGGTGCGGCGCTCGGCATCCTCGTCGCCATCGGTCTCGGGTACGGGATCTACAAGGGCTCGGTCCACATCGACCTCGCCCGCTTCTTCACGGTCACCGCCGTCTTCCTGGTGCTCGTCGCGGCGGGCCTGCTGGTCAGCGCGGTGCACACCGCCCACGAGGCGACCTGGCTCAACGTCGGGCAGATCCAGGTCGCGGACCTTTCCGCCATCGTCCGGCCCGGCACGCCGATCTCGTCGCTGCTGACGGGCGTGCTCGGCATCCAGCCGCAGCCGACCCTCATCGAGGTCGTCGCCTGGTTGATCTACCTGGTGCCGATGCTCGTCTTCGTCCTGTGGCCCGTCCGGCGGCCGTCGCGGGCCTCCGCGACGGCCACGGCCGACGCCTCCGCCTGAGCGGACCCGACCTCCGCCCACCGATCCGCCTGGGACGCCTGTGTCCCGAGCCCGCTCGAAAGGACCCAGCCCGTGTCCCCCGTCTCGCCCCTCCCGGCGCGGCCCCGTCGTCGCGGCACCGCCGTCGTCGGTGCCCTCGCCGTCGCCGTGGTCACCGCCGGGCTGATGGCGGCCTGCTCCTCCGGCGGGGGTGACCAGGCCGCCCAGGGAGCCAAGGTCTCCCTGCCGCTGTCCGACGCCGGGTGCGCCCCGCAGCCCGCGTCGGTGCCCGCCGGGCCGGTCTCCTTCACCGTCACCAACAACGGGACGGCCAAGGTCACCGAGGGCGAGATCCAGAAGGACAGCCGGATCCTGGGCGAGAAGGAGAACATCACCGAGGGTCTCTCGGGCGACTTCTCGCTGCGCCTCGACCCGGGCACCTACACGGTCTACTGCCCGGGCGCGGCGCAGGACACCGCGCAGCTCACCGTCACGGGGGAGGGCGGCCAGTCGCAGGCCCCGACGGACACCAACCTGGCGACCGCGACCACCGGGTACAAGCAGTACGTGATCGCCGAGGTCGCCGCGCTCGTGCCGGCGACGAAGCAGTTCAACGACGCGGTCCGGGCCGGCGACGTCGCGACCGCGCAGAAGCTCTACGCCCCGGCGCGCTACCACTACGAGCAGATCGAGCCCGTCGCGGAGAGCTTCGGGGACCTCGACCCGTCCATCGACCAGCGCATCGCCGACGTCGAGCCGGGCAAGGACTGGACCGGGTTCCACCGCATCGAGCAGGCGCTCTGGGTCAACAAGACCACCGCGGGGATGGCGCCCTACGCCGACAAGCTCGACGCCGACGTCGCGCAGCTGCAGTCGCTCGTGGCGACGGCGGACTACCAGCCGGCGCAGCTGGCCAACGGTGCGAGCGAGCTCCTGACCGAGGTCTCGACGTCGAAGGTCACCGGTGAGGAGGACGCCTACTCCCACACCGACCTCTCGGACTTCGACGCCAACATCGCCGGCGCGCAGAAGGCGTTCGAGCTGCTCAAGCCCTCACTGCAGACGAAGGACCCGGCGCTCGCCACCCAGCTGCAGGCCCGCTTCACCGGCATCACCGACGAGCTGCAGCCGTTCCGCACCGGCGAGGCCGCCCCCGGCATCCCGACCTACGTCGACTACTCGACGGTGACCGAGGCCCAGCGCCGCGTGCTCGCCGACCGGGTCAACGCGCTGGCCGAACCCCTCTCGCAGGTCTCCGGAAAGGTCGCATGACGAGCATTTCCCGCCGTTCGCTCCTCGGCCGCGCCGGCCTCCTCGCGGGGGCCGGCGTGGCCGGCGGTGTGCTCGCCGGATGTTCCACCGCCACCCCGCCACCACCGCAGGTCGTCGCCTTCCGGGGCGCGCACCAGGCCGGGGTCGACACCGCGGCGCAGGACCGGCTGGCCTTCGCGGCGTTCGACGTCGTCCCGGGCTCCAGCCGCGCCGACCTCGTCGCGCTCCTGACGACGTGGACCGCGGCCGCCGAGGCCATGGCCGCCGGCCAACCGGTGCCCGGCAACAACGACGACCAGAACTCCCCGCCCGCCGACACCGGCGAGGCGTTCGACCTCGCCCCGGGCAACCTCACGGTCACCGTCGGGTTCGGGCCGGGCCTCTTCGACGGCCGCTTCGGGCTCGCCGGCCGGAAGCCCGCGGAGCTCGCCGTCCTGCCCACCCTGCCCGGGGACACGCTCGACCCGACGATCTCCGGGGGCGACCTCGCGATCCAGGCGTGCTCGGAGGACCCGCAGGTCGCCTTCCACGCCGTGCGCAACCTCGCCCGTCTGGGGCGCGGCACCGTCGTGACCCGGTGGACCCAGCTCGGGTTCGGGCGGACGTCGTCGACCTCGACCGCCCAGGCGACGCCGCGCAACCTCATGGGCTTCAAGGACGGCACCCGCAACCTCAAGGTCGAGGACCCGGCGGCGATGAACCGCTCGGTGTGGATCGCGCCCGGCGACGTGCCCGGCGGTGCCTCGTGGCTGGCCGGCGGCTCGTTCCTCGTCTCGCGGCGGATCCGGATGATCCTCGAGACCTGGGACCGCGACGTCCTCTCCGACCAGGAGAACGTCTTCGGGCGCAGCAAGTCCGCGGGCGCTCCGCTCTCGGGCGGCGACGAGTTCACCCCGCCCGACTTCACCAAGACGCTCGCGACGGGCCTGCCGGCCATCCCGCTCGACGCCCACATGCGGCTCGCGGCGCCCGAGAACAACAACGGGACCGCGATCCTGCGGCGCAGCTACTCCTTCACCGACGGCGTCGACCCGACGACCGGGATGCTCGACGCCGGGCTGTTCTTCATCGCGTTCATGCGCTCGCCGACGCAGTTCACCACGCTGCAGACCCAGCTCGGGTCGCACGACGCGCTCAACGAGTACATCCGGCACACCTCGTCCGCGCTGTTCGCCTGCCCGCCCGGTGTCGCGCCGGGGAACGCGGGCGACTACTGGGGCCGGGCACTGCTGGAGGGTTAGGTCCGTGTGAGGCCTGTATCCGCTGCTCGGGACGGGGTGGGTCGAGCGAGGCGCGTCGTGGCCGGGCCGTAACCTGGCTCACCGATGAGTACGAGCGTCGACTCCCACCGCGGAGCGGGCCCGTCGGAGCCGCCCGGGTCCTCCGGGACGCCGGAGACCCACGGCGAGGCGACCGACCGGTTCCGGGTGCCCGTGGTGGGCGACGCCACCGAGCAGTTCCGTGCTCCGCGTCCCGACGACGAGGACGAGGCCGGGCCGGACGCCGGTGGGTCCGGGTCCGCGGACGGCGGGAACCCCTGGTTCGACGCGTCGGCACCCGACGGCGGGGCTCCCGACTCGTCCGACGACGAGGCCGTGACGGGCTCCGTCGCGGCGGCCCCCGAGGGTGCTTCGCCGGGGGACTGGACGGACGCCGGGGAGGCCCCCGGCAACGGTGTCCTCGACGACGACGACGACGACGACGCTGCCGCTGACGAGGCGCTGACCGGGTCGGTCGAGGCGACGTCGGGAGACGGCCGTCCCCGGCGCCGCTCGCGTGGGATGCGCGTGCCGACCCGGACGCTCACCCCGCCGGCGAGGCCCGGCCGGGGCGGGCCGGACGGCGGCGTCGACCCCGGTATGCCGTCCGCGCCGATCGTCGCCGCGCTGACCGCGACGTCGCCCACCGTCGGCCTGTCGTCCGGCGCCGGAGCACCGCCGCCGGTGCTCCCGCTCGGCGGGCCGCCCCCGCCGTCGTCGTCACCCACGCCGCCGCGACGGACCGCCGCGATCGGGCGCCTCGCGCTGGTGCTGGTGCTGGTGGCCGCCGTCATCGGCACCGTCGTCGTGCTGCGGCAGGGCACCCAGTTCGGCCGCACCGACGCCGGCCCGGAGGAGATCCCCGCGCTGGAGGTCGCGCCCGCGCAGGTCGACCTCGGATCGGTCACGCAGCCGACCGCGACGGCCCCGCCGGCGAGCCTCCTCCCGGGGACCGGCGCCAACACGTCCAGCGGCGGGAACGCGGCGTCGATCTCCGCCTGGGCGAACGGGCTGGGCCCGAAGACCAACATCCCGCCGGTGGCGCTGCAGGCGTACGGGATCGCGGACGTGACGATGCGCAAGGTCGACCCGCAGTGCCACCTCTCGTGGGTCACGGTCGCGGGCCTCGCGCGCATCGAGTCCAACCACGGTCGCTACCGCGGCGCGCACGTCGCGCCGAACGGCGACATCGAGCCGCGGATCGTGGGCGTGCCCCTCGACGGCACCAGCGGCAACCGCACCATCGGCGACACCGACGGCGGCGCGCTCGACGGCGACCCGACCCTGGACCGCGCCGTCGGGCCGCTGCAGTTCATCCCGTCGACCTGGATGAAGTGGCGCGCGGACGGCAACAACGACGGGCGCGCCGACCCGGACAACATCTTCGACGCGGCGCTCGCGGCCGGGCGCTACCTCTGCGCGGGTGGGCGGGACCTCGCCTCCGGGCAGGGCTGGCGCTCCGCGGTGCTCTCCTACAACAACTCGGACGACTACGGCCGCCGGGTGTACGCCGCCGCCGAGGCCTACGCGAACAGCAAGGCGCCGTAGGGACGGGGCCCGCTCGCCCGGTCTCGTGGGCCCCGACCCCGGCGAGGGAGTCATTGCGGGTCGACCGGATCTCCGATCTGCCGCGCAACGACTCCCTGATCACCGATTCGGCACCTCCATGGAGCCGATCGGCCCCGGGCACCGTCGTAACCCCGTGGGAGTCGACGCACACACGAGCCGGCCGTTCCGCGGGTCCGAGGCGGTCGCGCGCGGTGACGTGACCTGGGACCAGCTCGCGGGCCCGTCGTTCCTCCGGCTGTTGACCGACGTCTACGTCGGGGCACTGGCCGAGGTGGACACCGCCACCTGGGTCCGTGCCGTGGCGCTGTGGGGGCGTGGATCAGGCGTGGTCTCCGGACCGCTCGCCGCACTGGCGTTCGGAGCGGAGTGTCCCTGGGAGGACCGCGAGATCGTCATGTCCTCGAGTCGACGGGCGACGTCGTCCGAGGTGGGTGTCCGGCGTGATCGGTTGCTCCCGGGCGAGGTGTGCACCCGGTTGGGGGTGGCCGTCACCTCGCCGGCCCGCACCGCGTACGACCTCGCCCGGCGCGGCCCGCTCGTGGAGGCCGTCGCGGCGGTCGACGTGATCGCGAATCGCTGCGGGCTGACCGCCGAACACCTGCTCGCCGTCGCCGACGCACATCCGAGTGCGCGAGGATCCGTGCAGGTCAGGCGGGTGGCGGAGCTGATGGATCCCCGGACCGCGTGGCTGATGGAGAGCCGACTGCGGCTGGCGGTCGTCCTGCGCGGGGTGCCTCCACCGACCCCGCAGTACGAGGTACGGGTCCGGGGCGGGAGCCGCTACCTCGACCTCGCGTGGCCCGACGTGCCGCCGGAGTGCCGCAAGCTCGGGCTCGAGTACGACGGACCGACGCACCGCTCGATCACCGGTCAGAACCGCGATCTCCTGCGCGACGCCGATCTCGACGACCGCGGCTGGGAGATCATCCACGTCGGCGCGGTCCAGGTGTACGACGAGCGCCGCGCCGACGAGCTGGCGGCGCGGGTGCTGCGCAAGATCACCGGCAACGGGCGGCGACCACAGTGATCAGGGAGTCGATACGGGGCGGAATGGAGATCCGATCGACCCGCAGTGACGCCTTGATCATGGCGCGGGCCGGTGGGGCGGGCAAGGGGCGGGCCCAAGGGCGGCCAGCGGCCGCCCGCCCCGGCCCCCGGTCGGCCGACCCCGGAGCATCGACCCCTCAGGCGCCCCGACGCAGCGCGATCGTCGCGCTGACCTCGCCCAGCGCCTCCTGGTACTCCGGGCGCGGGTCCATCGCGGCCGCCATGCGCAGCTGGGCGCGGGCCTCCTCCAGGCGCGACTGGCGCTGCAGCGTGCGACCCAGCGCGAAGCGCGCGTAGTGGTCCGCGGGGTCGATCTCGAGCACCCGGAGGAAGCCGGCCTCGGCCCGCCGGAACTGCGCCGACGCCAGGTAGGCCCGCGCGGCCAGCAGGTGCACCGAGGCGGCCTCGGACTCGGTCTCCAGCAGGGGGGCCAGCGTCTTGAGCGCATCGAGCGGGCGGCGGTGATCGAGCAGCTGTTCGGCGCGGCGGAACGCGGTGACCATGCCGTCGCCGGGCCCCGGTCCGCTCCGCTCGGTGTCCCGTGGCGACGACATTCCCGCACGGTAGGTCCCCGACGCGCGGGACGCGAGACCGGACGTCGTCAGCCACCCGGGTGGCAGTCCCGGGCACGGAGGGCGACATGGCCCACGCCGTGGCTCACCCCACCCGCTGGCCCCGGCCGCTAGCATCGGCGCCCGGTCCGAGCACAGTCGTGGCAGTAGGAGGCGGATCCGTGGCGGTCATCGAGCAGGTCGGTGCTCGGGAAATCCTGGACTCCCGGGGGACCCCGACGGTCGAGGTGGAGGTCGCACTCGACGACGGCACGCTCACCCGCGCCGCCGTCCCCTCGGGTGCGAGCACGGGAGAGCACGAGGCCGTCGAGCTGCGTGACGGCGACCGCGGTCGCTACCTCGGCAAGGGCGTCGAGAAGGCCGTCGGCGGGGTGCTCGACGAGATCGGCCCCGGCCTCGTCGGGATGGACGCCACCGAGCAGCGGGTCGTCGACCAGAAGCTGATCGACCTCGACGGCACCCCGGACAAGTCCCGGCTCGGGGCGAACGCGCTCCTCGGTGTGAGCCTCGCCGTCGCCCGGGCGGCCGCGGAGTCCGCCGAGCTGGATCTCTTCCGCTACATCGGCGGCCCGAACGCCCACGTGCTCCCGGTGCCGATGATGAACATCCTCAACGGCGGCGCCCACGCCGACTCCGGTGTCGACGTCCAGGAGTTCATGGTCGCGCCGGTCGGGGCGGACACCTTCCGCGAGGCGTTGCGCTGGGGCGCCGAGGTCTACCAGGCGCTCAAGGCGGTGCTGAAGAAGAACGGCCTCTCGACGGGGCTCGGCGACGAGGGCGGGTTCGCGCCCTCGCTGCCCAACAACCGCGAGGCGCTCGACCTGATCAGCACGGCGGTCGGCCAGGCGGGGCTCACCCTCGGCCGGGACGTCGTCCTCGCGCTCGACGTCGCCGCCAGCGAGCTGTTCTCCGACGGCACCTACACGTTCGAGGGCCAGAAGCGCAGCGCCGCCCAGATGAGCTCGTACTACGCCGAGCTGCTCGACTCCTACCCGCTGGTCTCCATCGAGGACCCGCTCTCGGAGGACGACTGGGAGGGCTGGAGCCGCCTGACCGCCGACATCGGCGACCGCGTCCAGATCGTCGGCGACGACCTCTTCGTCACCAACATCGAGCGGCTCGAGGAAGGCATCGAGCGGCGCGCCGCGAACGCGCTCCTGGTCAAGGTCAACCAGATCGGGACGCTCTCCGAGACCCTCGACGCGATGAGCCTGGCGCAGCAGTACGGCTACCGCTGCATGATGAGCCACCGCTCCGGCGAGACCGAGGACACGACGATCGCCGACCTCGCCGTCGCCACCAACTGCGGCCAGATCAAGACCGGCGCCCCGGCGCGGTCCGAGCGGGTCGCGAAGTACAACCAGCTCCTGCGCATCGAGGAGGCCCTCGGCGACGCCGCGCGCTACGCCGGCGACCTGGCCTTCCCGCGCTTCGACCCGGAGAGCTGAGGCCCGCCGACCGTGCCCACCCGGCCCCGCCCGCAGTCCTCGGAGCCCGACCCGCCCTCGCGGTCGGGCGGGGGGCGCGCGGCGGCGGCCGGTGCGGGTCGGTCCGGCTCCACGAGGGCGGGCACGACGACGGCCGAACCCACGACCACCGGCACGAAGACCACGACGACGAAGTCCACCGCGGCGAAGAGCGCCAAGTCCTCCGGCACCACGACGGCCACGACGAAGACCACCGCGGCGAAGAGCGCCAAGTCCTCCGGCACCACGACGGCCACGACGAAGACCACCGCGGCGAAGAGCACCAAGAACACCGGCACCACCACCGCCGCGCCGGGCAACGCCACCCGCCCCCGGACCCGGGTCCGTGCCCGCCAGGGCCCCCGCCGCGACCCGCAGCGCACGGCCCTGCGGCGCCATCCGCTGTCCGGGCGCCAGGGCGGCCCCGCACCCGCCGCGGCGCAGGCCGCCGCCCGGGCGGCCCGGGCCACCCGCGGGGCACTGGGCCTCTCCACCGCACGACGGGCCGCGCTGCTCGCCGTCGTCGTCTGCGCCCTGGCCCTGACCGTCGCTGTACCGCTGCGCAACTACGTCTCGCAGCGCCACGAACTGGCCGCCGTCGCCGAGCAGCAGCAGCGCCTCGACGCCGACGCCGCGGCGCTGCGGGGCGAGCGCGCCGCGATGGACGACCCGGCGCACGTCGAGGCCCTCGCGCGCGCCCGCCTCGGGTACGCGCGGCCCGGCGAGACCCCCTACCGCGTCGAGCTGCCCGGCGACGCCGCGAACCAGCCCACGTCGAGCAGCGGCGCCGCGATCGCACCCTCCGAGGCCGACCTGCCCTGGTACACCCGCGTGGCCCGCGGGACGCTCGGGACGGCCCCGTGAGCCCCGCGGATGGTTGAGCCGCTGCGCGAGGGCGACCGGGAGGCGATCGGTGCGCAGATCGGGCGCGCTCCCCGCGGGCTGTGCGGGGTGGCGCACCGCTGCCCCTGCGGGCTGCCCTCGACGGTGGTGACCGCGCCGCGCCTCGAGGACGGCACCCCCTTCCCGACGCTCTACTACGCGACCTGCCCCCGCCTGACGTCGCGGATCGGGACGCTGGAGGCGGAGGGCCTCATGCGCTCCCAGACCGAGCGTCTGGCGACCGATCCCGGGTTCGCCGCCGAGTACGAGGCCGCCCACCGCGCCTACCTCGCCGAGCGCGACGCGATCGAGCCGCTGGGGATCGAGACCAGCGCCGGGGGCATGCCCACGCGGGTGAAGTGCCTGCACGTGCACGTCGCGCACACCCTCGCCGTCGGGCCCGGGGTGAACCCGGTCGGTGACGAGACGCTCGCGAAGCTGCCCGAATGGTGGGCGGCCGGCCCGTGCGTCGACCCCGACGACACTGCGTCCGAGTAGCGACCCGGCCCGACCGTCGCCGGGTCGTGTGCGCCGCCCCCCGCGATCGCGACCTCCGGTCGTCGACGCAGCGTCGTCGTCGGGATCGACACGGGTGATCTCGTGACACGGCCCGGTGTCGATCCCCGTCCTGGATTGCCCGGGGCCCTGCTCTCCCAGCACCATGGTCCCGTCGGCAGATGCCCCAGCAGGATCCGCCGATCCGCTTTCTCCGGTGGTGCGGACGGCCCACCGGGACGCGGGGTTCTCCGCCGGACCCCGCGGCTGCGGACCGACCACCGGGCGGCGACACCCGCCGTCCGCCGCCCGGTGGCCGGTCACGTGCGGTCGGACCCGCGCGGCGCCCCGAGCCCGGGTCCCTTGCTAGCGTCCTGCGCGGACCAGGCCACCGCCTTCTGCGAGGAGTGCCCATGCCGCGCGTCGCGGCCATCGACTGCGGGACCAACTCGATCCGGCTGCTCGTCGCGGACGTCACCGTCCGGGAGGACGGCTCGCAATGGCTGCGTGACGTGCACCGCGAGATGCGGATCAACCGGCTCGGCCAGGGCGTGGACGCCACCCGGCGGCTGGCGCCGGAGTCGCTCGCGCGGACCAAGGAAGCGCTCTTCGCCTACGGCGAGATGCTGCGCCGCACGTCCACCACCACCGTCCGGCTGTGCGCGACGTCCGCGACCCGTGACGCCGAGAACCGTGACGAGTTCTTCGGCATGGTGCGCGACATCCTCGGGATCGAGGCCGAGGTGATCACCGGCGACGAGGAGGCCCGCCTCTCGTTCGCGGGCGCCGTCGCGGACCTCGACCCCGACGAGGGCCCGGCGGTCGTCGCCGACGTCGGCGGCGGCTCGACGGAGCTCGTCACCGGCACCTGGGACGCCGTCGGCGCCGACGTCGCGGCGGCCTACTCGGCGAACGTCGGCTGCGTGCGGGTGGCCGAGAAGATCCTGCACGACGACCCGCCGACGGCCGAGCAGGTGGCCGAGGCCGAGGACTTCGTCCGGGCGACGCTGGCGCCCGCGTTCGACGCGGTCGAGGTCGGGCAGGTACAGACCTGGGTCGCCGTCGCGGGCACGGCCACCACGATCGCGGCGGTCGCCATGGATCTGCGCAGCTACGACCCGGAGCGCATCCACCTCGCCCGTCTCGGCCTCGACGACGTGCGCGGGACCTGCCGCCGGCTCGAGGAGATGCCGCGCGAGCAGCGGGCGGCCCTCGGCCCGATGCACCCCGGGCGGGTCGACGTCATCGGCGCCGGCGCCCTGGTGATCCGGGTGCTCGCCGACGAGCTCGCGGACCGGGCCGGCATCACCGAGCTCGTGGTCTCCGAGCACGACATCCTCGACGGCATCGCCCGCGAGTGCGCCGTCGGGCCGCGGCGGCGACGCGAGCCGGACGAGGAGGAGCAGGACCAGGACGCGGGGTCGGACCCGGAGGCGTGACCGCCCCGGAGCGGGCGCGGGCCGTCGCCGCCCTCGACGCCGAGATCGCCGACTGCCGGGCCTGCCCCCGGCTCGTGGCCTGGCGGGAGCAGGTGGCGGCCGAGAAGCGCGCGGCATTCCGCGACTGGACCTACTGGGGCCGTCCGGTGCCGGGGTTCGGCCCGGCCGACGCCCGGCTGCTCGTCGTGGGGCTCGCCCCCGCGGCGCACGGCGCCAACCGCACCGGGCGGATGTTCACCGGCGACCGCAGCGGCGACGTGCTCTTCGCGGCCATGCACGCCGTCGGGCTCGCGTCCCAGCCCACGGCGACGGCGGCCGACGACGGGCTGGAGCTCTTCGGCGTCCGGATCGTCGCGCCGGTCCGGTGCGCGCCGCCGGCGAACAAGCCGACGCCCGCCGAGCGCGACACCTGCCGGCCGTTCCTGGAACGCGAGCTCGGGCTGCTCGACGACGCCCGCGCGGTCGTCGTGCTCGGCGGGTTCGGCTGGCAGGCCCTGCTGCCGGTGCTCGACGACGGGTGGGTCGTCCCACGACCGCGGCCCACCTTCTCCCACGGCGCGCACGTGACCCTCGAAGCCCGTGAGGGCCGACCGCCGATGCAGCTCTTCGGCTGCTACCACGTCAGCCAGCAGAACACCTTCACCGGACGTCTGACCCCGGCGATGCTCGAGGAGGTCCTCGCCCGCGCGGCGGGGGCGGCGGGCCTGGGGCAGTAGGCTCCGGCCCGCGCCCCTGTAGCCCAATCGGCAGAGGCAGGCGACTTAAAATCGCCGCAGTGTGGGTTCGAGTCCCACCGGGGGCACGCCGTGTTCACCGGCCGGACACACCCGTCCGGCGCGCCGTTCACCCCCGTTCACCCCGTGGCCGCTCCGGGGTGAGATCAGCGTCGTCGGCCCCTCACCCGGCCAGGCCAGGATGGGTCCGGCAGTCGGGGTGGGGGCTCGAACCTGGCGTGACCGTTTGCATCCCGAGCCGGACCGCTCGGCGTTCCTCGGCGAGTACTGCTCCGAACGGGCGAGACCGCTACGGCAGGATTGTGGTTCAGGAGGTGAGCGGGGTGGCTGACTTCGAGGACGTCGCGCTGCCCGGGGGCCACGACGGTCCCCGGAGCCCGATCGACCTGCCGTCGTCCGGTCCGGGGGACTCCGTACTGCGGCCCCCGTGGCAGGAGCTGGAGTCGCTCCGCCCGCTCACGCTGCGGTCCTGCCGGCGCATCGTCGTCGTCGCACCGCACCCTCGCGACGAGATCCGCGCCGCCGGTGGGCTGCTGCGCCGTCTCGGGTCGCGCCACGCCGAGGTCGACGTCCTGAGCATCACCGAGCGCCCGACCCGCACCTGCCCCACGCCGTCGCACGGGGACGACACCGTCCGCGACGGCCGGCTCAGCGACGCCCCCGAGGTGCTCCTCGCGCCGGACGACGACGCGCAGGGCTCCTTCACGCTCGACGACCTGCTGGCCGGGCGGCTCGACGACGAGCTGGCCGACGACGCGGACGACGCCGGGGACGACCCCGCCGACGACGAGCCCCTCGACCCCGACGAGGCCGCCGCCGAGGCGGCGTACGGGGCGCTCGGGCTCTCCGTCGTCCGCCGGCACCGGCTCGGCCTGCCCGACGGCGGGGTGGCGGCGGCCGAGGCCGACGTCGTGGGCGCGATCAGCGAGATCGTCGGGTTCGACGACGACCCGTCGGGGCTCTGCGTGCTCGCGCCGTGGTCCGGCGACGGCGACGACGACCACGAGGCGGCGGGCCGCGCGGCGGAGATCGTGACGGCGGCCTACCGGGTCCGCCTGGTGCGCTGGCTCGACCGGGCGTGGAGCTGGGCGGGACCGGACTCCGACGAGGTGCCGTGGCGGCGGGCGCGCCAGGTCGTGCTCAGCGACACCGTGATCGCGCGCAAGCACGCCGCGAGCGAGGCCTTCAGCGCGGCGCTCGGCGGGGGCGCCGGCGACCCCGCGCACGACCTCGAGCTCCCGGACGGATCGGCCCCGGGGCCGCGCGAGGTCTTCCTGGTGTGAAGGACCGCCGCCGGACCCCGTCCGTTCGGGTGGTGGCGCGTCGGGCCGACCTGATCCCGGGTGGCTAGGCTTCGGCGGGTGACCGGCAGGACCAACGGCGACGGCGGAGACGTGGCCACCTCGGGCCCGCAGCAGCGCGTGGCCGACCTGCCGGACGACATCGAGGGGGTGGGGGTCTCGAGCGCGGACGGACCGGACTGGGCCGGGATCGGGTACCCCGACGCGGGCATGGCCGACGAGGCCGCCCGGATCCGCGACGGCGTCGCGCTCGACGCCGTCGGGGGCGACCTCCCCCAGGTCCTGCACACGGCGCCCGCCGCCGTCGCGCTCATCGACCTCGACGCCGGCACGGTCACCTACGCCAACGGGTCGGCGCAGGAGCTGACCGGCGGACGGGCCGAGCTCCCGCTCGACATCGACGCGTGGAGTGAGGCCGCCGGGCTCACCGACCTCTCCGGGCGCCCGATGCGCGACACCGCGTCCCCGCTGTCCCGGGTCGCCCAGGGCATCCCCGTGTCGGGCGAGCCGGTCGCCATCGCGGACGCCGCCCGCAAGGGCTCCGAGGCCACCGCCGAGGAGCGCGAGGAGGCCGAGGGTCGCCTCCTGTGGGTCACCGGGTTCCCGCTCTCGGAGGCCGAGGACGAGGACCGCCGGCGGCTCGCCCTCGTCGTGTTCCTGCAGCTCTCCGGCGCCGGGGCGCAGCGCCACCTGGAGATGATGCGCGACCGCGCCGTCGTCGCCACCGAGCTGTCGTTCACGATCTCCGACCCGGCCAAGGACCAGAACCCGCTGGTCTGGGTGAACCCCGCGTTCACCCGGCTCACCGGCTACGACCTCGACGAGGTCATCGGGCGCAACTGCCGCTTCCTGCAGGGCCCGAACACCGATCCCACGTCGATCTCCCGGATCCGCAGCGCGCTCGCCGACGAGCGGCCGATCACCGAGGTGCTGCTCAACTACCGCCGCGACGGCACCGCGTTCTGGAACCAGGTGTCGATCTCCCCGGTGTTCGACGGCGGCGGGCAGGTCGTCAACTTCGTCGGCGTCCAGGCCGACGTCACCGAGCGGGTCATGGTCGAGAACGAGCGCCGCGCTGCGCTCGCCGCCGCCGAGGAGACCCGGGAGCAGCTGCGCCTCCTCACCGACTCCACGGCCGCGATGACGGCGTCGCTGGACGCCGGCGGGGCGGCGCGGGCACTGGCCCGCATCGTCGTGCCCGCGCTCGCCGACTACTGCTGCGTCGACCTGCTCGACGAGGTCGGTCTGCCCACCTCCGCGCACCGGGTGGCGGTGAACCACCGGGACGACACCAAGACCGAGACCGTCGGCATGCTCGGCCGCTGGATCACCCCCACCGAGGACGGCGACGACCCGGTGGACCGGGTGCTCGCGGGCGGCGCCCCGTCGCTGCTGGCCGAGCTCCCGGTGCGACCCGAGGGCCTGCGCGACGAGCCGGACCTCATGACCCGGTACGAGCAGTTGCGGCCGCGCTCCGCGATCGTGGTGCCGCTGCGGGCGCGCGGACAGGTACTCGGCGCGCTCACGCTGGGCACCGAGCTGCCCTACGGACGGCGCTACTCGCAGCGCGACCTCTACCTCGCGAGCGACCTCGCCGCCCGCGCCGGGCTCGCCGTCGACAACGCCCGGCTCTACGCCCGGGAGCACGGCGCCGCGGAGACGCTGCAGCGCAGCCTGCTGCCGGCCGTGCCCGAGGTCCCCGGTCTCACGGTGGCCTCCCGCTACCTGGCCGCGACCGACGGGGCCCAGGTCGGCGGCGACTGGTACGACCTGCTGCCGCTGCCCGACGGCGCGGTGGGCGTGGCGGTCGGCGACGTCGTCGGGCACGACCTGCGGGCCGCCGCGGCGATGGGCGAGCTGCGCGGTGTGCTGCGCTCCTACGCCTGGGAGGGTCTCGGCCCGGAGGCCGTCATCGACCGCTGCAACGACCTGGTGCAGGGCCTGCACATGGCGGCGATGGCGACCGCGGTGTTCGGCCGGCTGGAGCGCGCGGACGACGACGATCAGAGCTGGGTGCTCGGCTACTGCAACGCCGGCCACCCGCCGCCGTTGCTGCGCCGCGGCGACGGCACCGTCGAACTGCTCACCGGCAACCTCTCACCCCTGATCGGCGCGACCCGCGAGGTCGCCCGGGAGTGCACCGAGGTCCGCTGCCGGCCCGGGGACCTGCTGGTCCTGCACACCGACGGGCTCATCGAGGGCCCCGGCCTCGACCCGGACGAGCGGACCGAGCTGCTCGTGCGCACCATCGCCGCCGAGGGCCACGTCGAGGACGCCGGGGCGCTGTGCGACCACGTGCTCGAGGTGCTCGGCGCGGACGGCCTGCGCGACGACGCGGTGCTGCTCGCGATCCGCCTCGGCGACTGACCCCGACGGCCGGGTCACGCCCCCTGGACACACGACGACCGGTGGACCCGGGATCGGGCCCACCGGCCGTGACGAGATGTGTGCCGCCTACTGGGGCGGCGGGGGCGGCGGCTGCTCACCCTGCGGCGGCGGGTTCTCCCCGCCGTGCAGGTAGTCCTTCGCCTTGTCGCTGAACTGGTCGACCTGCTCCTCGTGGCCCTCGAACTTGCCCTTCAGGGCGTCGGTGCCCTTGTCCACGAAGGAGTCGGCCTTGTCCGGGTTCTGCCCGGCCCACTCCTTGGCCTTGTTGACCATGTCGCCGAGACCTGCCACGGCGTCCTCCCTGGTTCCTCGGGATCGAAGTCTCCCCGAGGATGCCCCCTCCGCCGTGATCGACACCAGGTCGGCGGTGAGCGGTCGGGTGAGGCGGCCCGGAAACGGGTAAACGGATTTTTACCGTCCGGGGAACCTCGTCCGGGTCTCGCGCGTTGGGCATGGTGAGAGCGGTCGACCGGCGCGGGAATCCCCGCGTCGGGCCCACGGCAGGGCGGCCGCCCCGCAAGCACGTGAAGGAGGACGAGTGCGCACCAGCAGCAACCCGGCGTTCCGCAACCTGCCGACGTCGCCGGGCGGGTATGCGCGGTTCGGCGACGCCCCCGCAGGCCTCGGGGGCGGATTCGGTGGTGGCCCGGCAGGACAGGCCCCGGTCTCGGGTGCCTCGGACCGGCCGCTGACCGTCGACGACGTCGTCCAGAAGACCGCGCTGAACGCCGTCGTCACCATCGGCGTGGGCGTGCTCACCGCGATCAGCGGGTTCTACCTGCTCGGGATCGTCGGATTCATCGTCGGCCTGGTCGTCGCGCTGATCATCATCTTCAAGCAGAGCACCAACCCCGCGCTGGTGCTCACCTATTCGGTCTCCCAGGGCCTGGCGCTCGGGGCACTGACCGGGGCGCTCGAGGCGTCGAGCAACCGGTACGCCGGTATCGGCTTCCAGGCGATCCTCGGCGTGGTCGGGGTGTTCATCGGGATGCTGGTGGTCTACAAGACCGGCGCCATCCGGGTGACGCCGCGCCTCACCAAGATGATCATCGGGGCCGCCATCGGCGTCTTCGTGCTGATGCTCGCGAACCTCGTCATCGGGTTCTTCACCGACGGCGGCCTGGGCCTGCGCACGGGCGGACCGCTGGCGATCATCTTCAGCCTGGCCTGCATCGCGATCGGCGCGTTCATGCTGCTGCTCGACTTCGACCAGGCCGACCAGGCCGTCAAGGCCGGGGTGCCCGCGCGCTTCGCCTGGTACCTGGCCTTCGGGTTCATGACGACCCTGGTCTGGCTCTACATCGAGATCCTGCAGCTGCTGAGCTACTTCCGCGACTAGCGTCGCGTGCCGCACGAGGGGCCGTCCCGCACGTTCGGGGCGGCCCCACGTCGTGCGCGGGGTCAGGAGAGGCGCTCGAGCACCATCGCCATGCCCTGGCCGCCGCCGACACACATCGTCTCCAGCCCGATGGTCGCGTCCTTCGCGCGCAGCCCGTTCAGCAGCGTCGTCGCGATGCGCGCGCCGGTCATGCCGAACGGGTGCCCGACCGCGATCGACCCGCCGTGGACGTTGAGCTTCGCCTCGATCGCCGACTCGGACAGTCCCAGGCCGCGCGCCGAGGGCAGGACCTGCGCGGCGAACGCCTCGTTGATCTCCACGAGGTCGACGTCGTCGACGGACAGCCCCGCCCGGCGCAGCGCCTGCTTCGACGCCTCGATCGGCCCCAGCCCCATGATCTCGGGCGAGAGTCCGGTGACGCCGGTCGAGACCACCCGGGCCAGCGGGGTGATCCCGAGCTCGGCCGCGCGCGTCGAGGACATCACGACGACGGCCGCCGCGCCGTCGTTGAGCGGGCAGGCGTTGCCCGCGGTGATGCGCCCGTCGGGGCGGAAGACGGGCTTCAGGTCGGCGATGGCGTCGTAGGTGGTGCCGGCGCGCGGGGAGTCGTCGGCGGCGACCACCGACCCGTCGGGCAGCGTCACCGGGGTGATCTCGCGCGCCCAGAACCCGTCGGCCGCCGACTGCTCGGCCCGGTTCTGCGACCGCACCGCGAAGTGGTCCATCTCCTCGCGGGAGACGTTCTCGGCGAGTGCCACGTTCTCGGCGGTCTGGCCCATGGCGATGTAGGCGTCGGGGAGCAGACCGTCGGAACGCGGGTCGTGCCACTCGCCGGCCCCGGCCGCGGCGGCCGACGCGGTGCGGGCCTGCGCCTCGTCGAAGAGCGGGTTCTGGGTGCCGGGCAGTCCGTCCGAGGAGCCCTTCTCGAACCGCGAGACCGTCTCCACGCCGGCCGCGACGAACGCGTCGCCCTCGCCGGCGCGGATCGCGTGGGCCGCCATCCGGATCGTCTGCAGCGACGAGGAGCAGTAGCGGGTGATGGTGGTGCCCGGCACGGTGTCGAGCCCGAGCTCGACCGCGACGATCCGCCCCATGTTGTAGCCCTGCTCGCCGCCGGGCAGGCCGCAGCCCAGCATGAGGTCCTCGACCTCGGACGGCGGCAGCGCCGGCGCCGCGTCGAGGGCGGCGCGGACCATCTGGGCGGCCAGGTCGTCGGGACGCATCCCGGCGAGCGTGCCCTTGCGGGCGCGGCCGATCGGCGAGCGGACGGCGGAGACGATCACGGCATCGGGCGTCCCGGAGTTCTGGGCCATGGAAGAGAACCCTAGGCCCGCTGTGGCGCCGCGCACCCCGTCGAACCCCCCACGCCGGTGATTCGCCGCACAACCCGGCCGCGGCCGCGCCCGCCCGGCAGGATGGTCGACATGCAGTACGTCGAGCACGTCGCGGACCTCGTCGGACACACCCCGCTGGTGAAGCTGAACCACGTCGTCCCGACGGGGCCGGACTCGCCGCTGGTGCTCGCGAAGGTCGAGTACTTCAACCCCGGCGGCAGCGTGAAGGACCGCATCGCCGAGCGGATGATCATCGCGGCCGAGGAGTCCGGGGAGCTCAAGCCCGGCGGGACGATCGTCGAGCCGACCTCCGGCAACACCGGGATCGGGCTGGCCATCGTCGCCCAGCAGCGCGGCTACCACTGCATCTTCGTCTGCCCCGACAAGGTCAGCGTGGCCAAGCAGGACGCGCTGCGGGCCTACGGGGCCGAGGTCGTCGTCTGCCCGGCCGCGGTGGAGCCCGAGCATCCGGAGTCGTACTACTCGGTGTCCGACCGGCTGGCCCGCGAGACCGAGGGCGGCTGGAAGCCCAACCAGTACGCCAACCCCGCGAACCCGGCGTCCCACGTGGCGTCCACCGGCCCCGAGATCTGGGAGCAGACCGCGGGCCGCGTGACGCACTTCGTCGCGGGGGTCGGGACCGGCGGCACCATCTCCGGCACCGGCAGCTACCTCAAGGACGTCTCGCACGGGCGCGTCCAGATCATCGGGGCCGACCCGCTCGGCTCGGTGTACTCCGGCGGCGACGGCCGGCCCTACCTCGTCGAGGGCGTCGGCGAGGACTTCTGGCCCAGCACCTACGACCGCGACATCTGCGACCGCATCGTCGCGGTCTCCGACGGCGACTCCTTCCACATGGCCCGCCGCATGGGGCGCGAGGAGGCGCTGCTCGTCGGCGGCTCCTGCGGGATGGCGACGGTGGCGGCCGCGCGGGTGGCCGAGGATCTGGGTCCCGACGACGTCGTGGTGGTCCTGCTTCCCGACGGCGGGCGCGGCTACCTGTCGACGGTCTTCAACGACCAGTGGATGCAGTCCTACGGGTTCCTGCGCGCGGACTCGTCGGAGTACACCGTCGGCGACGTCCTGCGGCTCAAGGACGGCTCGATCCCCGATCTCGTGCACGGGCACCCCGGCGAGACGGTCTCCGACATCGTCGCGATCATGCGGGAGTTCAACGTCTCGCAGATGCCGATCGTCAAGGCCGAGCCGCCGGTGATGATGGCCGAGGTCCGTGGCGCCGTCACCGAGCGGGACCTGCTCGACCGGCTGTTCACAGGGAAGGCGTCGCTCACGGACCGCGTCGAGGACCACCTCGCGCCGCCGCTGCCGACCGTCGGGATCACCGAGCCGCTCTCGCAGGCGATGACCTCGCTCCAGGGCGGGGACGGGCTGCTCATCATCTCCGACGGCCGTCCCGCCGGGATCGTCTCGCGCGCGGACGTGCTCGCGTTCCTCGCCGGGCGTTAGCGCAGCGCGCATGTGCGTGTGTTTCCGTCCTGGGGCACGGAAACGCACGCACATGCCGTAGGCGAAGATGGTCCGGTGAGTGACCACGGCTTCGCCACCCGCGCCATCCACGCCGGCCAGGAGCCGGACCCGACCACGGGCTCCGTCGTGGTGCCGGTGCACGCCACGTCGACGTTCGCCCAGGACGGCGTCGGCGGGCTGCGCTCTGGCTACGAGTACGCGCGCACCGGCAACCCGACGCGCACCGCGCTGGAGGCCCAGCTCGCGGCGCTCGAGGGCGGGCGGTTCTGTCGCGCGTTCGCGTCCGGCATGGCGGCCGAGGACACGCTCTTCCGCGCGACGCTGCGCCCGGGCGACCACGTCGTCATCCCGATCGACGCCTACGGCGGGACGTTCCGGCTGGTCTCGACGGTGCTGGCGGACTGGGGCGTGCACCACTCGGCGGTCGACCTCTCCGACCTCGACGCCGTCCGCGCGGCGATCCAGCCGGAGACGAAGCTGCTGTGGTGCGAGACGCCGACCAACCCGCTGCTCTCCGTCGCGGACGTGCCAGCGCTGGCCGGGATCGCCGGGGAGCACGGGCTGCGCCTCGTCGTCGACAACACCTTCGCCTCGCCCTATCTGCAGCAGCCGCTGGCCCTCGGCGCGCACGTCGTCGTGCACTCGACCACGAAGTACCTGGGCGGGCACTCCGACGTCGTCGGCGGCGCCGTGGTGACCTCCGACGAGGAGCTCGCCGCCGACCTCGCGCGGCTGCAGAACGGCATGGGCGCGGTCCCGGGGCCGTTCGACTGCTTCCTCACCACCCGCGGCATCAAGACCCTCGCGGTGCGGATGGAGCGCCACTGCGACAACGCCGAGCGGGTGGTGGAGGCCCTCGAGGCGCACGACGCCGTCACGGCCGTGCTCTACCCCGGGCTCGCCTCGCACCCCGGCCACGAGGTCGCCGCCAAGCAGATGCGGCGCTTCGGCGGGATGGTGTCGATCCGGCTGGCCGGGGGAGACGCCGCGGCGCGGGCGCTGTGCGCGGCGACGCGGGTGTTCACGCTCGCGGAGTCGCTGGGCGGCGTGGAGTCGCTGATCGAGCACCCGGGCGCGATGACGCACGCGTCGACGGCGGGCTCGCCGCTGGAGGTGCCGTCCGACCTGGTGCGGCTCTCGGTGGGCATCGAGGACGGCGACGACCTCGTCGAGGACCTGCTGCAGGCGCTCGGGACGCTCTGAGGCGCCGATCGGCGCCCGGCCGCCCGCCGGCGTTCGGGACGAACGACTCGTTCGTGCCCATAGACGCCACGAACGAGTCGTTCGTCCCGAAGGGGGAGGCGAGGCGAAGGTGCGGCGGCGCTAACCGCGCCGGGCGTCCGCCTGGTCGTTCGCGGAGCCGTGCGGCGCGGTGTGGCCCGGCAGGACCAGCCCGGGAATGCTGCACCCGCCCACGAGGACCGGCCCGTGGTGGGTGGAGACGAGGGTCCCCGGGTCGTCACAGCCCGCCTGCGAGACGGTGAATACGGCGGCACCGGTGAGCGCGGCGGCCGCGACGAGCGGGGCGATCAGCCCGAGGCGCGCGGCCCGGCGCAGCGGTCGGCGTTCGCCGACACCCTGTGTCCCGGTCATCCGTCTGTCCTCCTGGCCGTTCACGCTCTCAACACAGGCTACCGATGACGTCCGCACATGTCGGTCGTTCGGTTCGACGCGTCCGACCGGCGAGTCCCGCGCAGCGCCGACCGGCCACGGACGGCGTTCGACCCACCACGGAGCGGGCCGTCCGCCGCCATGGTGAACCGGTCGGCGACGTCACGACCACACCGGGAACTCCCGGTGCGACCCGGCCCCGGCCGAGCGGGCACCATCGCGACCGTGCCGCAGACGCTGGTGACCCGTGAGGACGTCGAGGCGGCGCGGGTCGCCCTCGAGGGCGTGGTGCGACGGACGCCCGTCGAACCGTCCCGGGTGCTCGCGCGCTCCGCGGGCGGACCGGTCAGCCTCAAGTGCGAGAACCTGCAGCGCACCGGTAGCTTCAAGATCCGCGGTGCGTACCGGCGCATCCAGCGACTCACCGACGACGAGCGCGCCCGCGGCGTCGTGGCGGCGAGTGCCGGCAACCACGCCCAGGGCGTCGCGCTGGCGGCCGGCCTGCTCGGCACCCACGCGACCGTCTTCATGCCCGCGGGCGCACCGCTGCCCAAGCTCGCGGCGACCCGCGGCTACGGCGCCGACGTGGAGCTCGTCGACACCTTCGACGCGACGCTGACCGCCGCGCAGGAGTTCGCTGCACGTACCGGTGCCGTGCTCATCCACCCCTTCGACCACCCGGACATCGTCGCCGGCCAGGGCACCGTCGCCCTCGAGATCCTCGAGCAGGTGCCGGACGTGGCCACCGTCGTCGTCTGCACCGGGGGCGGCGGCCTGGTGGCCGGTATCGCGGCCGCCCTGGCGGGCACCGGCGTGAGCGTCGTCGGGGCGCAGGCCGAGGCGCTGGCCGCGTGGCCGCCGTCGCTCGAGGCGGGCGCGCCCGTGACGGTCACCGGCGCGACGATCGCCGACGGCATCGCCGTCCCCCGCCCCGGCGAGCTGACGTTCGCGCAGGTCAGCGCCCAGGTCGACGAGGTCGTGACGGTCAGCGAGGAGGCGTTGTCGCGGGCCGTGCTGCAGTGCCTGGAGCGCGGCAAGCTGCTCGTCGAGCCCGCGGGCGCGGCGGCGGTCGCGGCCCTCGCCGAGTACCCCGGGCGGTGGCGGGCCCCCGTCGTCGCGGTCCTCTCGGGCGGCAACGTCGACCCGCTGATGCTCGACGAGATCGTGCGACGCGGCATGGCGGCCGCCGGGCGCTACGCGCACCTGCGGGTGCGCCTGCCCGACCGCCCCGGCTACCTCGCGGACCTGCTCGCCCGGGTCGGCCGGCTCGGCGGGAACGTCGTCGACGTCGAGCACCGGCGCCTCGAGGTCTCGGCCGACCTCGGTCCGCTCGCGCTGGGCTCCGTGGAGGTGGCGCTCACGCTCGAGGCGCGCGGGAACGACCACCGTGCCGCGATGGTCGACGCCCTCCGCGAGGCGGGCTACGCCGTCGCGGAGGGCACGGTGGAACCGGGGACGCCCGGGACTCAGGGCGAGTAGGGCTCCGCGGAGACCAGGGTGACCTCCATCGACCCGCCGTCGGGAAGGTCGTAGCTCACGGTGTCGCCGGCCTTGGCGCCGATGAGGGCCGAGCCGAGGGGGGAGTTCGGCGAGTAGACCTCGAGGTCGCCGTGCGAGCCCTCCTCGCGCGAGCCGAGCAGGAAGGTCTCGGTGTCGTCGTCGCCCTCGAAGCGGACGGTGAGCACGGTGCCCGGGACGGCGGTCCCCGACTCGGTGGGCGTCTCGCCGACCTTCGCGGTGTGCAGCAGCTCCTGGAGGTGCCGGATGCGGGCCTCCATCACGCCCTGCTCCTCGCGGGCCGCGTGGTAGCCGCCGTTCTCCTTGAGGTCGCCCTCCTCGCGGGCGGCGTTGATCTTCTGCGCGATCGCGGGACGCTGCCCCACCAGGTCGTCGAGCTCGGCCTTGAGGCGGTCGTGGGCGTCCTGGGTCAGCCAGGTCACCTGGGTCTGCGTCTCGGTCACGGCGATCAACTCCTCGGAGGTCCGGTCCCGCCGGTTCGCGGGGCGGCTGCCTGTTCCGGACCTCCCCGCGGACCCCGGCCGGGCCGGGGACGGGAACGCCCACAGACGGAAAAACACGACCCGCGGCATGCGGGCCGTGTCGGGCGACACTAACACGGTCGAGCCCCTGCGGGACCCGTACGAACGATGCGCCCGAGAGGTTCCCGGATCTCCGGAGAATCTCACAGGGCCTTTGCGACCTGCGGCGATCGTGGGATCCGGGGTCGTCGGGGAGAGCGGCTCGGCAGGCTGTCGGGGGTGGGAGGGATGATGGGGGGCGTGGGAGATCAGCTGCGGTTGATGACGGTGCACGCGCACCCCGACGACGAGTCGAGCAAGGGCGCGGCGACCTGTGCGCGCTATGTCTCCGAGGGCGCCGAGGTCATGGTCGTGACGTGTACCGGCGGGGAGGCGGGGAGCATCCTCAACCCGGCCATGGACCGCCCCGAGGTGCTCGCGGACATGATGGGGGTGCGCCGGGCGGAGATGGCCCGCGCCGCCGAGATCCTGGGCGTGGAGCACCGCTGGCTCGGGTTCGTGGACTCCGGGCTGCCGGAGGGCGATCCGAAGCCCCCGCTGCCCGAGGGCTGCTTCGCGCTCGAGCCGCTCGAGGTGCCCACCGAGGCGCTCGTCCGGGTGATGCGCGAGTTCCGGCCGCACGTCGTCGTGACCTACGACGAGAACGGCGGCTACCCGCACCCGGACCACATCCGGTGCCACGAGGTGTCCATGGCGGCGTGGGAGGCCTGCGGGGACCCCGACCGCTTCCCGCTGGCGGGTGAGCCCTGGCAGCCGCTGAAGCTCTACTACTCGCACGGGTTCTCGAAGGCGCGGGTGGTCGCGTTCCACGAAGCACTCCTGGCGGCAGGCCTCGAATCGCCGTGGGCGGAGTGGATCGAGAGGTGGGACGAGACGCGGACCGACCCGGGCACGCGGGTGACCACGCGGGTGCGCTGCGCCGAGTTCTTCCCGGTGCGGGACCAGGCTCTGCTCGCCCACGCCACCCAGATCGACCCGAACGGCCGGTGGTTCTCCATGCCGATGGAGATGCAGCAGCGCGTGTGGCCGACCGAGGACTACGAACTGGCCCGCTCCCTGGTCGGGGACCCGGCCGAGACCGAGTCCGCCGAGGACGGCGACCTGTTCGCCGGGGTCCGCGAGAGGGTGCTCACCCCGTGATCCCCGCGTCGGTGGCGATCGTCCTCGCGCAGGCCCAGCCCCCCGCCCCGGGCTCGGACCGCGGCGAGGAGTTCGGCAAGACCTCGCCGATCGCGCTCGTGGTGATCCTGCTGCTCGGCGTGGCGACGGTGCTGCTCATCCGGTCGATGAACAAGCGGCTGCGCAACGTCCCGGAGTCGTTCGACCCGCCGGAGCAGGACGCGGAGCCGGAGGCCGAGGAGCCGGAGGCGAAGGACGAGCCGACGACGTCGGGTGCGGCCGGTTCCGAGAAGGGCGAACGGGCCTCGCCGGACGGCTGATCGGGCCCCGCCGCCCGACGGGGCGAGCCGTGTGGTGACTCCGTGCGACGATCGGGCCCATGGCCAACCGGCTCGCGGACTCGACGAGTCCGTACCTGCGCCAGCACGCCGACAACCCGATCGACTGGCGGCCCTGGGAGACCGCGGCGTTCGACGAGGCGCGTGAGCGCGGTGTCCCGGTGCTGCTCTCGGTCGGCTACTCGGCCTGCCACTGGTGCCACGTCATGGCGCACGAGTCGTTCTCCGACCCCCGGATCGCGTCGTTCGTCAACGAGCACTTCGTGGCGATCAAGGTCGACCGGGAGGAACGGCCGGACGTCGACGCGGTCTACATGGAGGCCACCCAGGCCATGACCGGCCAGGGCGGCTGGCCGATGACCTGCTTCCTCACCCCGGACGCCCAGCCGTTCCACTGCGGCACCTACTACCCGGCCGAGCCGCAGGGCGGGATGCCGTCGTTCCCGCAGCTGCTCACGGCCGTGACGAAGGCGTGGGAGACCGACGGCGACTCGGTGCGCAGCGCTGCCGGTCGGATCGCCGAGCGCCTGGCCGGGGTCGCGCGGTCGCTGCCCGCCGCGGCGGTGGACGAGACGACGCTGGGCGGGGCGATCGACGTCCTCGAGGGCGAGTTCGACCGGGCGAACGCCGGGTTCGGCGGGGCACCGAAGTTCCCGCCGTCCTCGGTGCTCGAGTTCCTGCTGCGCCACCACGAGCGCACCGGCAGCGAGCCGGCCTGGCGCATGGCCACCGCCACGCACGAGCGGATGGCCCGCGGCGGGCTGTTCGACCAGCTCGCGGGCGGGTTCGCCCGCTACTCGGTCGACGCCCGCTGGGTCGTGCCGCACTTCGAGAAGATGCTCTACGACAACGCCCTGCTGCTGCGCAGCTACGCCCACGAGGCGCGCCTGGCCGCCGGTCGGCCCGGTGCCGGCACGCTCGCCCGCCACGCCGCGGAGCTCACCGGGGCGTTCCTGCTGCGCGACCTGCGCACCCCCGAGGGTGGGTTCGCCTCGGCGCTCGACGCCGACGCCGCGGGCGAGGAGGGCTCGACCTACGTGTGGTCGCCCGCCGAGCTCGTCGAGGTCCTCGGACCGACCGAGGGCGCCTGGGCGGCCGAGCTGCTGACGGTGACCGAGGCGGGCACGTTCGAGCACGGCCGCTCGACGTTGCAGATGCCCGTCGACCCCGACGACCAGGGGCGCTGGCAGGCCGCCCGCAAGGCCCTGCTCGCCGCCCGCGGGGCGCGCCCGCAGCCGGCGCGGGACGACAAGGTCGTGGCCGCCTGGAACGGCCTCGCCGTCACCGCACTCGTCGAGGGCGCGGCGGCCCTCGGGCGGTCGGACTGGCTGGCCGCCGCGCGGCGGGCCGCGAGCCTGCTGCTGCGCACCCATGTCGTCGACGGGCGGCTGCGCCGGACGTCCCGCGACGGCGTCGTCGGCGAGGCCCCCGGGGTGCTCGAGGACCACGCGGGGCTGGCGGAGGGCCTGCTCGCGCTGCACCAGGCGACGGCCGAGCCACGCTGGCTCGACGAGGCGTGCGCCCTGCTCGACGTGGCGCTCGAGCACTTCGCCGAGCACGACGACGCCGGGGCCCCGACCGGCGCCTTCTGGGACACCGCCGACGACGCCGAGGCGCTGGTCAGCCGCCCGCGCGAGATCACCGACGGCGCCACGCCCTGCGGGTCGTCGGTCCTGGCGTCGGCGCTGCTCGGCGCGGCGGTCCTCGCCGGCCCGGAGCGGGCGGAGCGCTACCGCGGCGTCGCCGAGGCGTCCCTGACGACGGCCGGCAGGCTGCTCGGCCGGCACGCCCGGTTCGCCGGCGGCTGGGCGACGGCGGCCGAGGCGGCGCTGCGCGGGCCGCTGCAGGTCGCCGTCGTCGGGAGCGACGAGACGCAGCGTGAGCCGCTCCTGACCGCGGCGCGCCGGGCCGCGCCGGGCGGCACCGTCGTGGTGGCGGGCGAGCCCGACGCCCCCGGGGTGCCGCTGCTGGCCGACCGGCCCCTCGTCGACGGCGGGCCCGCGGCGTACGTGTGCCAGGGGTACGTCTGCCGGCGCCCGACTGCGTCGCCCGACGAGGTCGCGGACGCCCTGCGGGCGGTCTGAGCGCTCCGCGCCGTTGTCAGCGATGCGGCATCGCTGACGTTGGATGACAGCCATGCCGCATCGCTGACAACCCACGTGCCCGTCCTCCCTCGGCGAACGGCGTCGACTCCTGCGTACTTGTAATGCTGTAATTGCTGCAGGCGCGAAAGACGAGGAGCCGAGATGATGGTGGGACGAGGACACCGGGGACGCCCCGGCGGCGGTGGACGGGTCGGTCGGGGCGGACGCCCCACGAGCGAGCTCCCGGGCACGGAGGACCTCACGGCGTGGCTGGCGGGCCGGCTGCCCGACGGCTGGTTCGTCGACGCCCCCGAGGTGACGGTGGACCGGGAGGAGATCCTGGTCGTCGGCGAGCTGCCGGCACCGGAGGCGGGCGCGGACACCGACGCGGCGGCCCGCGCGGCGACCGCGGCCGGGCGGATCAGCCGGTTCCGGGAGGAGACCCGCGAGGACCGGATGGAGATCGCCCGGCAGGCCGAGCACCGCTACGGCCGCAAGGTGGCCTGGGGCGCGCGGATCTCCGGATCGGACGACGAGGACGGCGTGGAGGAGCTCTTCACGACGCTGTCGGTGCCGGTCATGACGCGGCTGCGCCAGAACGAGCGGCGGGTGCTCGACACCCTGGTCGACGCCGGCGTGGCGCGGTCACGATCCGAGGCACTGGCCTGGGCGGTCGCGCTGGTGGGGGAGCACACCGAGCCGTGGCTCGCCGAGCTGCGTGAGGCCATGAGCACCGTCGACGAGCTCCGGGCGCGGGGCCCGCGGCTGGACGGCGACGACGAGGACGGGGCCCCGACCGACGGCGACGCTCAGGCGTAGAGCACCAGCCAGATGGCGATGTGGTGGCAGATCGCCGCGACGACGGTCGCCGCGTGGAAGAACTCGTGGTAGCCGAACGTCCTCGGCCATCCGATGGGCCGCTGGAAGGCGTAACAGAGTGCTCCGAGGGTGTAGAAGCCACCACCGATGATCAGCAGGACCAGCGCCGCCACGCCCCCGCGGTGGAGCAGGTCGGGCAGCACGAACACCGCGACCCAGCCCAGGGCCAGGTAGAACGGCACCCCGACCCACCGCGGGGCGTGCGGGCGCAGCAGCTTGAGCGTCGCCCCGCCGATGGCGCCGATCCACACCACGAGCAGGACGATCAGTCCGGTCGTCGGTGGGAGCGCGAGCACGGCGAACGGGGTGTAGGTGCCCGCGATGAAGATGAAGATCATCGCGTGGTCGAGCCGCTTCATCGTCGTGCGCGCCCGCAGCGAGGTCCACGACCGGCGGTGGTAGAGCGCGCTGATCCCGAACAGGCCCAGCACCGTCGCGGAGTAGATCGCGCACGCGGCGGCCGCCCCGGCCGACACCGTGGAGCCCGCGAGCGCGATCAGCGTGGCGCCCGCCGCGATCCCGACCCCGAACGACCACAGGTGCAGCCACCCGCGCATGCGCGGCTTGGTCGGCAGCGCCGGGGGCGAGGGCGAGTCGGTGAGGCTCACGGGAAACAGGGTAGGGCAGCCGCCTGGGCGCCCGGGGAACGTCCGACGACCGAGGGGTGACGGGCACGCGACCCTCGCCCGGGTGGGGACACGGGCTAGATCCGTCGCATCGGCGGCGTAACCTGGCCGTCCGTGAGCGTCCGGGACAACATCCGTGAGGTGGCCTACTCGCTCTACGAGCGACGGCTGCGTCACCGGGTCGCGGTCAGCCACCCGCCACGGCACGTGGGGGTGATCCTCGACGGCAACCGGCGGTGGGCCCGCGAGGTGGGGCTGACCGATCCGAGCGACGGCCACCGCGTCGGCGCCCGCAAGATCGTCGACATGCTCGACTGGGCCGACGACGCCGGCGTCGAGATCGTGACGCTGTTCCTGCTCTCGACCGACAACCTGGGCCGGACCGCCGACGAGCTCGAACAGCTCCTCGAGATCATCGCGACCGCCGTGGAGGGGCTCGCCGCGCCGGACCGGCGCTGGCGGCTGCGGGTGGTCGGCAACCCGGACCTGGTGCCCGCCCCGACCTACGAGCGGCTGGCCGCGGCCGCCGCGAGCACCGAGGGCCGCACCGGGATGCAGGTCAACGCCGCGGTCGGGTACGGCGGGCGCCAGGAGATCGCGGACGCGGTCCGCAAGCTGCTGCTGCGCCACGCGGAGGCGGGCACGTCGATCGAGGAGCTCGCGGAGGTCCTCGACGTCGACCACATCGCCGAGCACCTCTACACCTCGGGCCAGCCCGACCCCGACCTCGTCATCCGCACCTCGGGCGAGCAGCGGCTCTCCGGATTCCTCATGTGGCAGTCCGTGTACTCGGAGTTCTATTTCACCGAGGCGTTCTGGCCGCAGTTCCGCCGCATCGATTTCCTGCGTGCGCTGCGCGATTATTCCGACCGGCACCGCCGCTACGGCGGCTGAATCCACCGTCGTCGTCGGGAAGTAGCGGGGACAGCACGACGCACCGGCGCGCCCGCGCCATCCCCCGATGGGCACGGACGCGCCGGTGCGTTCTCTCGTGACCCACGCCGCAGGCGCCCGGCGCGCTCCCAGGTTGCCGGGAGCCCGCGGCGTGGTTCGTCAGGTGGTGGGTCGGCTCAGAGGACGTCGATGCCCACGTTGTTGAGGATGTTGTTGTCGTCGAGGATGTGGCAGGCGTTGATCGGGGCCGCGACCTGCGAGCCGTCGAGCACGCCGACCAGGCTGCCGTTCTTCGACGCGTTCAGCTGGTTCGCGCCGTTGTCGCACGACGACGCCGACTTGTGGTTGCCCGAGCCGTGGCCCCAGTGGCCGTGGTCCTTGCCGCCGTGGTCCCCGCCCCAGCTGTGCCCGCTGTCCCCGCTGTCGGAGGACTGCGGCATGTCGCCCGCGAACGCGGCCGGCGTCAGGGCCACCATCCCGGCGCCCGCAGCCAGCACGACCATTCCCGCCTTCTTCAGCAGCATTCGGAGAAGCTCCCTCGTGAGAGTTGCGGTTCCCGGATCGAGTTCCGGGTGACCCGCTTTCGTGTGTTCCGGCCTCACGGACGGTGTGGCCGATGACGTGAAACTTAACGAAGCCACCGGGCCGTGGACATCGGTCGTTCCCTGATCGAGTGGCGGGCAATTCGTACCGCGACTTGAGTCACCGGAACGGGTGGGACCCGCGCCGGAAATGGTTCCGGGCCCGACCCACCGGGAGCATTCAGCGCGCGATCCGTCACCGACCTCGACACCCGGGCGTCGTATCCAGTGACGACGCGTCCGCGCCGAGGGCTCCGGACGGTCACGGGCGGGTACTGTCCGGGCGCGGTGGACGAGAACGGCCCCGAGGGGCTCGCGCGGGCCTACGTGGCACTCGGACTGCGCCTCGGACGCGTGGTCCCGGGGCTCGTCGACGCCCATCTCGGCGATCCCGCGATCGCCCGCCGCATCGCCGACGAGCCCGTGGCGGACCCGGCCGTGCTGCGGCGCGAGGCGGGACGGTTGCGTCGTCGGCTCGCGTCCGACCGTGCTCCCGGTGCCGATCGCGCGGAGTACCTCGACGCCCAGCTCGCCGCGTGCGAGGTGATCGCGGCGCGGGCGGCGGGCGAGGACGTCGGCGTCGCCGCGGAGGTCCGCGGGTGTCTCGGGGTCGAGGTCGTCGCCGGCGATCCCGACGCGTACCGCGCCGCGCACGACCGGCTCGCGGATCTCCTCGCCACCACGTCGCGCGGACTGCCCGCCGCGCTGGCCGCGTTCCGGGAGCGCGACCGGGTCGCCCCCGAACTGCTGCGTCCCGGCCTCGCGGCGATGACCGTCGCCCTCCGGGAGTGCACCGCGGCGGTCGTGGGGCTGCCGCCGGGCGAGGGGGTCGACCTCGAGATCGTCACGGGCGTGCCCTGGGCCGGCTTCGCGCGCCGCGTCGGGCCCGGGCGCTCGGTGATGCAGGTCTCACATGACGGCGGGCACCGCCGCAGCCACCTGCCGCTGCTCGCGGCGCACGAGGCCTACCCGGGGCACCACACGGAGATGGTCCGGGCCGAGGCCGACCCGGCACCCGAGCGCGCCCTCTTCCTCGCGCGCACGCCGCAGAGCCTCGTGGCCGAGGGCGCGGCCGAGTGCGGGATCGCCGCGGTCGTCGGGCCGGGCTGGGGAGCGTGGTCCGCCGGGCACCTCGCGGCGGCGGGGGTGACGACGACGGCGGCCGACGGCGCGCTGGGGGAGGCCGTCGAGGACGCGATGCTCCCGCTGGCGGCCGTCCGACAGGACGCCGCACTGCTGCTGCACGGCGGTCACGCGGTGGACCGGGAGGAGCAGGCCCGCGCCCATCTGCGCCGGTGGCTGCTCATCGACGACGACCGCGCCGGGCGGATGCTCGAGTTCCTCGCCCACCCGCGCTGGCGGATCCACACGACCACCTACGTGGAAGGGGTGCGCCTGGTGCGGCCGTGGCTCGACGCCGAGGGGGCCGGGAGCCCCGGCCCGCGCTTCGCCCGGCTGCTCGACGAGGCCTGGACGCCGGCGCGGCTGCGGCGCGAGACGCTCACGGGGCGCGAGCAATTCGACACGGGGAGCGACACCCCGCGCGGTCACGACGAGCGGTATCCAGGCCACGCCGACGACTCATCGATGTCACCGACAGTATGACGCGCGACATGAACTCGTCACGTTCGGCGCGCGACAACGACCGGTCATCGGTTGTACCGTCCGCCTCGACGGCGCCGTAGCGGATGCGGACCGTCCGGGGAGGCCGGAGAACGTGACGGGTCGGTTCGGATCGCGGTGCCGCGGCACCGCCGGGGTGCGAAGGCCGGACTCCGTTCCGGCCGCGCTGCCCCCGGTGGCCCTCGGCGTCGTCGACCGGGCGGGCTCGGCGGGAGGGCCGGCACCCGGTCCACCCGCTCGGCGCCGGAGAGGCAGGTCCCCCGGCGGGGGGCTGCGCCACCGGTTCCGCATCGCGACCTAGTCCCGACCGACTCGTCCGTCGAGGAATGTGGTCGTGGGTGCCGCGACCGCCGAGGGAGTAGCCGTGAGCGCAGAGCACGTCGAGCGTCCCCCGTCGGTGTCCGGCACCGTCCCGTCCCGTCAGGACGCGGACCGCATCCCTGGTCACACCCCGACGACGGCCCCGCGGGACGGGATCACGTACGTACTCGACACCTCCGTCCTGCTCAGCGACCCGTGGGCCCCGACCCGCTTCGCCGAGCACGACGTCGTCGTCCCCCTCGTCGTCATCACCGAGCTCGAGGGGAAGCGCCACCACCCGGAGCTCGGGTGGTTCGCCCGGGAGGCCCTGCGCCTGCTGGACGACCTCCGGATCTCGCACGGCCGACTGGACGAGCCGATCGCGATCACGCCCGAGGGCGGCACGTTGCACGTCGAGCTCAACCACACCGACCCGACGGTGCTCCCGTTGGGCTTCCGCACCGGGGAGAACGACTCGCGGATCCTCGCGTGCGCCGCGAACCTCGCGAGCGAGGGCCTGGCGGTCACGCTCGTCACCAAGGACATGCCGCTGCGGGTGAAGGCCGCGTCGGTGGGCCTCCCCGCCGACGAGTACCACGCCCAGGACGTCGTGCTCTCCGGCTGGAACGGCATGGCCGAGGTGGCCGCCGAGCAGACGGAGATCTCCTCGCTCTTCGCCGACGGGGTCGCGGACGTCGAGAGCGCTCGCGAGCTGCCCTGCCACACCGGGCTGCGCCTGCTGGGCGGCGGCTCCTCCGCGCTGGGCCGGGTGACGCCGGACAAGCAGGTCCGGCTCGTGCGCGGCGACCGCGACGTCTTCGGGCTGCACGGCCGCTCCGCCGAGCAGCGCATCGCGATCGACCTGCTGACCGACCCCGACGTCGGGATCGTCTCGCTGGGCGGGCGCGCGGGCACCGGGAAGTCGGCGGTCGCGCTGTGCGCCGGTCTCGAGGCGGTGCTCGAGCGCCAGCAGCACCGCAAGATCGTCGTGTTCCGCCCGGTGTACGCGGTCGGCGGGCAGGAGCTCGGCTACCTGCCCGGCGGCGAGAACGAGAAGATGGCGCCCTGGGCGCAGGCGGTCTTCGACACCCTCGGGGCGCTGGTCTCGACCAACGTCGTCGAGGAGGTCATCGAGCGCGGCATGCTCGAGGTGCTCCCGCTGACCCACATCCGCGGGCGCTCGCTGCACGACGCGTTCGTCATCGTCGACGAGGCCCAGTCGCTCGAGCGCAACGTGCTGCTGACGGTGCTCTCCCGCCTCGGCACGAACTCGCGCGTGGTGCTCACCCACGACGTCGCCCAGCGCGACAACCTGCGGGTGGGCCGCCACGACGGGGTCGCCGCGGTGATCGAGAAGCTCAAGGGCCACCCGCTGTTCGCCCACATCACGCTGACCCGCTCGGAGCGCTCGCCGATCGCCGCGCTGGTCACCGAGATGCTGGAGGGTGAGGCCGGGCTCGGCTGACCCGCCGTTGCCGTTCTGAGCGAGGGGCCCCTTCGGTCGAGTAGATCGAGCGAAGGGGCCCCTCGCTCAGTTCCGGGCCCGGGCAACGCGTTCCGGCGAGGGGCGCCCCTGGCCCATCTATTCGAGCGAAGGGGCCCTTCGCTCAGAACGAGCCGAAGTCGATCACCAGCCGGTCGGCAGCGGGCGGCCCTCCGCGAACCCGGACGCCGACTGCACCCCCAGCACCGCGCGGGCGTGGAACTCCTCGAGCGTCCCGGCCCCGGTGTACGTGCACGCCGAGCGCACGCCCGCGCAGATCGCGTCCAGCAGGTCCTCGACGCCGGGCCGGGCGGGGTCGAGACGCATCCGCGACGACGAGATGCCCTCCTCGAAGAGCCCCTTGCGGGCGCGGTCGAACGCCGAGTCGGTGCGCGTCCGGGCGGTGACCGCCCGCTTCGAGGCCATCCCGAACGACTCCTTGTACGGCGCGCCCGACTCGTCGCGCTGCAGGTCGCCCGGCGACTCGTAGGTCCCGGCGAACCACGAGCCCACCATCACCGCCGACGCGCCCGCGGCCAGCGCCAGCGCCACGTCGCGCGGGTGTCGGACCCCGCCGTCGGCCCACACGTGCGCGCCCCGCTCCCGCGCGGCCACGGCGCACTCGGCCACGGCGGAGAACTGCGGCCGCCCGACCCCGGTCGCCATGCGCGTCGTGCACATCGCGCCCGGCCCGACCCCGACCTTGACGATGTCCGCTCCGGCATCCACGAGGTCGGCGGTCCCGGAGGACGTGACGACGTTGCCCGCGACGACGACCGCGTGCGGTGCGGTCGCCCGGACCGTCCGCAGCGCGCTGATCGTCTTGGACTGGTGCCCGTGCGCGGTGTCCACCACGAGCACGTCGACCCCCGCCGCGCCGAGCTCCTTGGTACGGGTCGCGACGTCACCGTTCACGCCGAGCGCGGCCGCCACCCGCAGCCGGCCCCCGCCGTCGAGCGCGGGGGTGTAGACGTCGGCCCGCAGCGCGCCGGTGCGGGTCAGGACCCCGGCGAGCCGGCCGCCGTCGTCGACCCCGAGGGCGAGGTCGCCCGCGCCGGGCGCGGAGAGCTTGTCGAACACGGTGCGCGGCTCGGTGCCGACCGACACCGTCACCGCCGGGACCAGCACGTCGGCGAGGCGGGTGAAGCGGTCGACCCCGGCGCAGTCGGACTCCCGGACGACGCCGAGCGGGCGCCCGCCGTCGTCCACGACGACCACCGCGCCGTGCGCGCGCTTGTTGACGAGGTTGAGCGCGTCGGCCACCGCCTCGCCCGGGTTCAGGACGACGGGGGTGTCCCAGACGGTGAGCCGCGACTTCACCCCGGCGACGATGTCGGCGACGGCGGCCGCGTCGACGTCCTGCGGGATCACGGCCATCCCGCCGCGGCGCGCCAGCGTCTCCGCCATGCGCCGGCCGGAGACCGCGGTCATGTTCGCCGCGATGACGGGGATGGTGGCGCCCGACGGGTCGGCGACGGCGAGGTCGACGTCGAACCGGGATGCGACGTCCGAGCGCTCGGGGACGAGGAAGACGTCGTCGTAGGTCAGGTCATGAGCCGGGCCGTGGCCGTCGAGGAACCGCACGTGCGCACAGGTTACCGGCCGTCAGGAACCGGAGGCGCCGACGACCTCCCGCACCCGGTCGCGCAGCCAGCGCCGCACCGGGTCGGCGTCGGTGCGCCGGTGCCAGGTCTGGACGAGGTGCACCGGGGGCAGCGGCACCGGGCTCGGCCAGGTCCGCAGCTCGGCGCCCCGTACCCGGCGGGTCAGGCGCTCGGGGGCCAGGCAGACCAGGTCGGCCGACCGGGCCAGCGTGCAGGCCGCGGAGAACCCGGGCGCGGTGGCGACGACGGTGCGCGCCTCGCCCCGGGCCTCGAGCGCCTCGTCGAGCGGGCCGCGCAGCACGCCCCGTCGGGAGGCGTTCACGTGTCCGACGACGGCGAGGTCGGCCGCCGTCGGATCCCGGTCCTCCGTGCGCCGCGCCAGCGCACCGTCGCGCCGGCCGACCAGCACCATCACGTCGCGGGTCAGCGTCTCGTGCCGCAGCCCCTCGTCGCCGGTGATCGGTGCGCCGAGGTCGAGGTCCACCGTGCCGTCACGGAGGTCCGCCGCGCTCTCGTCGCCCTCGCCGACGAGCCGCAGCCGTGCGGCGGGAGCCCGGGCCGTGATCGCGGCCAGCAGGTCGGGGCCGAACTCCTCGGCGGCGTCGGTGCCGGTCCGGACCGTGAGCACGGCGTCGAGCGAGCGCTCCAGGTCGGCGTCGGACGGGCTGGCCCGGGTCGACAGCAGTCCCTGCGCGGCGGCGAGGACCTCGTGCGCGGGGCCGCGCATCGCCTCGGCCGCGGGGGTCGGGACCAGGGTGCGCCCGGCGCGGACCAGCAGCGGGTCCCCGGTGATCCGGCGCAACCGGGTCAGCGAGCGGCTCACCGCGGGCGGGCTGAGGTGCAGCCGTTCCGCGGCCCGGGTGACGCTGCCCTCCTGGAGGAGCGCGTCGAGCACCTCGAGCAGGTTGAGGTCCACGGATTGCACGGGACGCAATCCTAGGGTCAGCACGCGTGTCTTCAGCACAATCCGCGGCCGACCTAGCGTCGTCGCCATGACGATCAGCACGCTCGACACCGACCCCGTCCGGACCCTCCTCGACGAGATGCTCCACGCCGCCGACGCGCAGGAGCCGGAGCTCCAGGCACTCGTCAGCCGGGTGGCCGCCGCCGGCCCGATCTCCGAGACCGCGCTCGCGCCGGAACTGCGCGAGGCGTGGATCTGCGTGCCCCGCGAGGTGGGCGATCTCCTCGCCACGCTCGTCCACGCGACCCGCGCCCGCACCGTCGTCGAGTTCGGCACCTCGTTCGGGGTCTCGACGACGTACCTCGCGGCGGCACTGCGCGACAACGCGGCCGCGGGCACCGTGATCACCACCGAGCTGGAGCCGACGAAGGCGGCCGTCGCTGCGGCCAACCTGCGCCGGGCCGGGCTCGACGACCTCGTCGACCTACGGGTCGGGGACGCGCTGGAGACGCTGCGCGACCTGCCCGAGGTCGACCTGCTCCTGCTCGACGGGTGGAGCGAGCTCTACCTGCCGGTGCTGCGCGTCGTCGAGCCCCGGCTGCGACCTGGCGCCCTGATCATCGCCGACGACACCGACATGCTCCCCGAGGCGCTGGTCGACTACCTCGCGCACGTCCGCGGTCCCGGGTACCGCTCGCAGCACCTCCCGCTGGGGGACGGGCTGGAGATGAGCGTTCGCTTGTGAACGAATTTCGTCGCCGGAACGACAATATTCGTTCACATGGGCCGAAGGCCCTTGACCGTCTCCAGCGTGTCCGCCTCGGCGGCGGGCTTGTCATCGCGGTAGCGCACCACCCGCGCGAACCGCAGCGCCACGCCACCGGGATAGCGGGTCGAGGTCTGCACGCCGTCCAGCTCGATCTCGACCACGATCTCCGGGCGCAGGTACACCGTGTAGGAATCCCGATGCGTCTCGTACTGCGGGAACGTCTCGGTCTGCCAGCGCAGCGTCTCGTCGGTCATCCCCTTGAACGTCTTGCCGATCATGACGAACTCGCCGTCCGCGCCCCGCGCCCCGAGGTGGATGTTCGAGAGCCATCCGCGCCGCCGCCCCGAGCCCCACTCACAGGCCAGCACAACGAGATCGAGCGTGTGCGCGGGCTTGACCTTCTGCCACGACCGGCCGCGCCGCCCCGCCGTGTAGGTGGAGTCGAGGGCCTTGACCATCGAGCCCTCCTGCCCGGCGGCCAGCGCCTCGGCGACGGCGTCCGCCGCCTGTTCCGGCGTCGGGCGCACCACGCCCGGGATCAGCCGGTCGCCGACGACCTCCGCGAGTTCCCGACGACGGGTCTCGAGCGGCTCGTCGACGAGGTCGGTCCCGTCGCGGTGCAGGCAGTCGAAGAACCACGGCCGCATCGCCCCGTTCCCGAGGCCCTTCATCGACTCCTGGAACGGGCGCGGTCGCCCGTCCTCGGCGACGGCGAGTGTCTCCCCGTCGAGCACGACGGTCTCGACCGGCAGCTCGGAGACCAGCGCCACGATCTCCGGCACCGAGGAGGTGATCTCGTGCAGCGTCCGCGACCACACCCGGACCTCGTCGCCGCTTCGGTGCACCTGGATGCGCGCCCCGTCGAGCTTGTGCTCGACGACGACCCCCGGGTCACCGTCGGGAGCGCCGAGCTCGGCCAGGGCGGCCTCGAGGGAATCGCCGGGGGAGGCGAGCATCGGGCGCAGCGGGCGCATGACCTCCAGCCCGATCGCGCCCAGCTCCGCGACCGGATCGTCGCCGGTCAGCGCCACGGTGGCCGTCTCCGGGAGCCGACCCGAGAGCATGAACGCCCGACGGACGGCATCGCCCGGAACGTCTGCCGCCGACGCCACCGCCTCGAGCATCAGCCCCTCGAGCGCCCCCTGGCGCAGCTCACCGCCGAGCAGCCGGACGAGGAAGCGGCCCTCGTCAGCGGTGGCAGCACCCAGCAGCGCCTCGAGCTCCGCCGTCCGCCGCGCACCGACCCCGGCGCCCGACCCCGCCAGCGCGGCCAGCCGGTCGAGCGCCGCGTCGACATCGACGACCGACAACGACGGCTCCACCGCCGGCTCGACCGACAGACCCGACAGCGTCCGCCACCCGATGCCGGTGCGGCCCTGCAGCATGTCCCCGGCCAGCCACGCGGTGACCGGCCGGACCTCGTCGGGGCCCGCCTCGGCCAGGACCGCGGCGAGTGCCGCGGTCTTGGCCTTGCGGGAACGGGTCGCCCCGACCTGTGACGAGGCCTCGACGACGACGGCGAAGAGCACGCGCTACCCCGTCACGAGTCCACGCGCGTCATCGCGAGCACGTCCAGGGCCTCGTCGAGCTGCTCCTGGGTGAGCTTCCCGTCCTTGACGTAGCCGTCCTCGTCGATGACCTCGCGGATCGTCTTGCGCTCCTTCATCGCCTTCTTGGCGATCTTCGCGGCCTCCTCGTAGCCGATGAGGCGGTTGAGCGGGGTGACGATCGCCGACGACGACTCGGCGTAGCGCAGGCACGCCTCCTCGTTCGCCTCGGTGCCCTCGAGGACGCGGTCGGCCAGCAGGCGGGCGGCGTTGGCGAGCAGGCGCGCCGACTCCAGCACGTTGCGCGCCATCACCGGCATCATGACGTTGAGCTCGAGATTGCCCTGCGAGCCGGAGAAGGCGACGGTCGCGTCGTTCCCGATCACCTGGGCGGCGACCATCATGGTCGCCTCGCAGATCACCGGGTTGACCTTGCCGGGCATGATCGAGCTGCCGGGCTGCAGGTCGGGCAGGTGGATCTCGGCGAGGCCGGTCGACGGGCCGGACGAGAGCCAGCGCAGGTCGTTGGCGATCTTGTAGAGGCTGACGGCGACGGTGCGCAGCGCCCCGGAGATCTCGACGAGGCCGTCGCGGGCGCCCTGGGCCTCGATGTGGTCGCGGGCCTCGGTCAGCTCGGGGATGCCGGTGGCCTGGCGCAGCTCCTCGACGACCTTGCCGCCGAAGCCCTCCGGGGTGTTGATCCCGGTGCCGACCGCGGTGCCGCCGATGGGCAGCTCGCCCAGGCGCGGCAGGGCGGCCCGCAGCCGCTCGGTGCCGTGGCTGCACTGGGTCGCCCAGCCGCCGGCCTCCTGGCCGAGCGTGATCGGCACGGCGTCCATGAGGTGGGTGCGGCCGGACTTCACGACGTGCTTCCAGTCCTGGGCCTTGCGGTTGAGCACGGCGCCGAGGTGGTCCAGCCCGGGGATGGTGTCCGTGACGACCGCCTCGGTGGCGGCCAGGTGGATCGTCGTCGGGAAGACGTCGTTGGAGCTCTGCGAGGCGTTGACGTGGTCGTTCGGGTGGACCTTCTGGCCAGACCCGGAAGACGCCAGGGCCTTCGAGGCCAGCGTCGCGATGACCTCGTTGGCGTTCATGTTCGAGCTGGTGCCCGAGCCGGTCTGGAACACGTCGATGGGGAACTCGCCGTCGTGCGCGCCGGAGGCGACCTCGTCGGCGGCGGCGGAGATCGCGTCGGCGATCGACGCGTCGATCACCCCGAGCGAGGAGTTCACGCGCGCCGCGGCGCCCTTGACCAGCCCGAGCGCACGGATCTGCGCCGGCTCGATGGGGCGGCCCGAGATGGGGAAGTTCTCGACGGCGCGCTGCGTCTGCGCTGCGTAGAGCGCGTTCGCCGGCACCTGGACCTCGCCCATGGTGTCGTGCTCGGTCCGGTACCCGTTCGTGCCTGCGTCATTGCCCATGGCCGCATCCTCGCGCCTGACCGGGCGCCGGACGAGTCGGGGTGGGAGTGGCTCGGGCCACCTATCCCCAGGGGCTCTCGTCGCTCTCGATCTCGTCGGCGCCGAAGTCCACCGTCGAGTACTCACGCAGCTTCTTGAGCCGGTGGAAGCCGTCGATGAGGCGCACCGTGCCGGACTTCGAACGCATCACCAGCGACTGCGTCGTCGCGCCGCCCGCGCGGTACTGCACGCCGCGCAGCAGGTCGCCGTTGGTGACGCCGGTGGCGCAGAAGAAGATGTTCTCGCCGCGGACGAGGTCGCCGGTGTGCAGCACGCGGTCGAGGTCGTGCCCCGCGGCGATCGCCTTGCGGCGCTCCTCGTCGTCCTTCGGCCACAGCCGGCCCTGGAACGACCCGCCCATGCAGGAGATCGCCGACGCCGCGATGATCCCCTCCGGCGTGCCGCCCACGCCGAGCAGCAGGTCGACGTCGCTCTCGTGCCGCGCCGCCGCGATGGCGCCGGCCACGTCGCCGTCGGAGATGAAGCGGATGCGTGCCCCCGCGTCGCGGATCTCCTGGACCAGGTCGTCGTGCCGCGGCCGGTCGAGGACGACGACCGTGACGTCCGGGATGCCCGACCCCTTGCGCTTCGCGATGGCCCGCAGGTTGTCCTTGACCGTGGCGGTGATGTCGACGACGTCGGCGTACTCCGGCCCGACCGCGAGCTTCTCCATGTAGAACACGGCCGACGGGTCGAACATCGCGCCCCGCTCGGCGACGGCGAGGACGGCGAGCGCGTTCGGCATGCCCTTGGCCATCAGCGTGGTGCCGTCGACCGGGTCCACGGCGACGTCGCACTCCGGCCCGTCGCCGTTGCCGACCTCCTCGCCGTTGTAGAGCATCGGCGCCTCGTCCTTCTCGCCCTCGCCGATCACCACCGTGCCGCGCATCGAGACCGAGCCGATGAGCTTGCGCATCGCGTCGACGGCAGCCCCGTCGCCGCCGTTCTTGTCCCCGCGTCCCACGAAGCGTCCGGCGGCCATCGCAGCCGCTTCCGTCACCCGCACCAGTTCGAGCGCGAGGTTGCGGTCGGGCGCCTCGGGGCGACGGGCGGCGGCCGGGGACTGCGTGGAGGTCACCGAGTTGTCTCCTCATCGGGTGCAGGGCGGGCGGAACCCTCATCCTCCCAGACCAGCCCGGTCACGGAACCGGCTTCGACCGGCCGGGGCCGGGGCGCCCGCCACTGGAACGATGGAGGCATGGATCGGAGGCTTCGGTGAGTGCGCCGCGCGGGGGATCGGGCGGTTCGACGCTGGGACCGCTGGCGATCGGGACGATCGTGCTCGCGGTGATCGTCCTCGCGCTCACCGGTCTCACCCGGGCCTGCTCGTTCTCCCCGACCAGCCCCTCCGTCGACCGCGGCTCCGTGCAGCACATCGACGTGGCCCAGGCCGCGCGGGACGCCGCCCGCTCGGTGCCCTTCGCCGTCCGGGCCCCCGCGCTGCCCGCCGACTGGATCCCGCAGTCCTCCGACGTGCGTCCGGTCGGCGCCGGGCGCGCGTTCCGGCTCGGGTGGGTGACGCCGGAGAGCGGGTTCGTGCGGCTGGTGCAGTCGAACGCGGACGAGGCGGCGCTGGTGGCGTCCGAGGAGGGCGCGCCGCAGGCGCTCGGGCCGGTGTCGGCCGGCGGGCGGACGTGGACGACCTACCGCGGGGTGCGCGGCGAGGCGCTCTGGGTGACCGACGTGGACGGCGTGCGCTGGCTGCTCACCGGGGACGGGTCGCCCGCGCGCTTCGTGCAGGTGGCGACGACGACGGCGGGTGCGCCGGTGGTGCCGCACGGGTGAGGGGTTCGGGTCCGGCGCTCGTGATGTCAGCGATGGCTCGTTGCTGCCATCTGACGAGCGGACGGCGCCACTCACGGCTCGCGCTCGCCCATGATCGCGATCCGTGTGGCGAAGTGCTCGCTCAGCGATCACTCCGCCGCACGATTCGCGATCTTCGAGGTCAGTCGCGCGGCGGCGGGCCCCAGCCCTCGGTGGAGCGGCGGGTCGCGTGCTCGCGTTCGCGTTCCTCGGTGGTCCAGCCCGCGGTCGGGTCGGCAGCGGGGGTGGAGCGGGGGAGGGCGCCGGGGTCCGGGCGACCGGTCTCGGCCGCGTCGTCGGGCTCGGGCGGCGGGGCGCCCTCGTACTGCCGCTCGTCGTCCCAGCCGGTCCGGGCCGTCCGGCCGGCGTGGTCCCGGCCGTCGTCGTATCCGGCGCGGCCGGACCTCGACCGGCCGTACCCGTCGTCGTACGCGCGGTCGTCATGCCCGGACCGGCCGTACCCGTCGTCGAAAGCGGTCTGCTGCTCCCGGACCTCCTCGACGTGCGCCGCCGCCGCGACCCCCTCGCGCGCGAGGGAGTGCACGCTCTCGCGCATCGCCCGCGTCGACGCGGCGCGCAGTTCCGAGGAGAAGACCGGCAGCGGGGCGAAGCGGCCGAAGGTGTCGCGGAGGAAGTGGGCGAGCAGGGTCGCGGTCGAGCGCGAGCGCCACATCGTCCAGCCGACGTAGAGATCCGCCCCGTACGGCTGCACCAGGAGCATTGCGCGCTCACTGCGCTGCCGGAACAGCAGCACCGGCACCCCCGCGACGGTGCTCGGCGTGACCTCCGCAGGCGTCCGGCGGGCCTGCGCGGCACGGCTGACCCACTGGTACGCGCCCCGTGCCGCCGCCGCGCGTCCCTCGAGCAGCCGGGAGTACTCCGCGATCGGCTCCTTCGCGGGCGCGAAGAACGACGCGAGCCCGGCCAGGTAGAGCACCGCGGTCACGGCGGCGATCACGTTCATGATCAGCCGGCCGGTGATCGACGGGCTGGAGGTGCTGGCGAGGTAGTCGAGCAGCAGCCAGATCAGCAGCAGCACGGTCGGGGAGACGAGGAAGAGCAGCGCGCGGATCAGGTGCGGCGAGAGCATCCGCCACGTGACGACGTCGTCGACGAGCACGTCCGGGTCGCGGTGCCCGCGTGTTCCCGCGTGGTACCCGTCGTGGGCCTCACGGATCGTCCGCGCCCATCCGTCCTCGGCGCTCTCCGGACTGCCCTTCCCGGCGCTCATGGACGCACAGTGTGGCCGACGGGTCCGACCGTCGTGCGACTACTCGCGGGACTCGGCCTCGCGCAGGACGGTCTCCACCCGCTCGCGGGCGCCCGCGAGGTGGCGCTCACAGGTGCGCGCCAGCGACTCGCCCCGCTCCCACAGCGCCAGCGAGTCCTCCAGGGAGAGCCCACCCGCCTCGAGCTTCGCGACGACGGCCGCCAGTTCCTCACGGGCCTGCTCGTAGCCCGGCTCGTCGGTGGACGGGTCGGCGTCCTTCTCGGCGGCCATGCGGTCCTCCCCTCGGGCGGATCGAGAATGTGGCGTTGCTGACCCTATCGGCGTGCTGAATTGGATCCTGTGTCAGCGATGGCCCATCGCTGACGTTCCGGGGCCCGTCACTCGGCCGGCTCCACCCGGGCTCGCACCGCCCCGTCGGCCAGCCGTACGCGCAGGACGTCCCCCGGCGACGTGTCCTCGGCCGACCGGAGCACCGGCGCCGACACCTCACCGCCCGCCTGCACGATCGCGTAGCCCCGCGCGAGCGTCGCGGCCGGCCCGAGCGCGGTGAGCGAGGCGCGCAGGTGCCGCACGTCGGCGTCCCGCTCGCGCAGCCCGCCGTCGATCACCCGGCGCCCCCGGACGACGAGCCCGGCCACCTCGTCCTCCCGCGTCGCGACCGCGCGCAGCGGGTCGGCGAGCACCGGTCGGGAGCGCAGCCGCGCCAGCGCCGCCTCCTCCCGCTCGACCCACGCGTGGAGGGCACGCCGCGCGCGGGTCCGCAGGTGCTCGAGGTGGGCGGTCTCCTCCGCGAGGTCCGGGACGATCGACTTGGCGGCGTCGGTCGGGGTCGCGGCGCGCAGGTCGGCGACGTGGTCGACGAGCGGGGTGTCCGGCTCGTGCCCGATGGCGGTCACGACGGGGGTGCGGCAGCTCGCCACCCCGCGGCACAGCGCCTCGTCGGAGAACGGCAGCAGGTCCTCGACGCTGCCGCCGCCGCGCGCGAGGACGATGACGTCGACGTCCGGGTCCCGGTCGAGGGTCTCCAACGCGTCGAGGATCTGGGGGACCGCCTGCACGCCCTGGGTGGCGGTGTTGAGGACGCGGAACCGGACCGCGGGCCAGCGTCCGGTCGCGACGGTGACGACGTCGTGCTCGGCCGCGCTCGCCCGCCCCGTGACGAGCCCGACGCACCCGGGCAGCCGCGGCAGTCGGCGCTTGCGGGCGGGGTCGAACAGCCCTTCCGCCGCCAGCAGGGCGCGGAGCCGCTCGATCCGGGCGAGCAGTTCGCCGACGCCGACCGCGCGGACCTCGTCGACCCGGAGCGAGAGGGTGCCGCGCCCGAAGTAGAACGAGAACTTGCCGTGCACGACGACCCGCTGGCCCTCGGCGAGCGGCGGCGCCGCCCCGCGGACGATCTGCGCGGGGGCGGTGAGCGAGAGGGACACGTCGGCGGCGGGGTCGCGCAACGTCAGGAAGGCGGTCCCCGTCCCGGGGCGGGCGCTGACCTGGGTGAGCTGGCCCTCCACCCACACCGCCCCGAGACGGTCGATCCACTTCGAGACCTTCAGGGCCACCGTGCGCACCGGCCACGGCGCCTCGGCGGTGGTCGCCGGGTCCGGGTCCGCACTCACGGGTCGAGCTCCCCTGTCGGCGTGCTCATCTCATTGCTGCGTCTCCCGGGTGCGCTCACGACTCCGCGGTCAGCGTCGCGATGCGGTTGGTCAGCATCGTCACGAACGGCGGGCGGTCGGCGTGGGCCGACTCCCACGCGAGCAGTTCGGTGAGCTGGTCGACCGACAGGCTCCGCAGCCGCGCGCGGAGCTGGGCGATGGTCATCGTCTCGTAGCCGGGCAGGGCGTCCGGGGTGGGCGGCGCCTCCTCGGCCACGCCGATCGGGGTGCCGGTGACGGGGCGGGGGTGCCCGTTGGTCGCCGCGGCGGACGGCGCGACGGCGGCGTCGTCGAAGGGCGAGCGACGGGGCAGGACGGGCGTCCGGTCGTCGGTGTCGTCGTCGAAACGCGCCCAGGAAGGGGCCTCCTCCACCGGCCGGGCGCCCTCGAGAGCGGTGTCGCCCTTGATGGCCAGCTCGGTGACGACCTGCTGCGCGCGCATCGAGAGCTGCAGCACCTGGCTCGCGGCCGTGATCGGCAGACCCACGATCGTGCGGGGGAGGGCCTGCACCTCCTCGACCGCGGTCACGACCAGACCGGCGGCGACGCGCACCGGGAACGGGAGGGAACTCATGGCAGACACCCTGCCAGCCCACGACGCGGCTGTGCGAATCCCCACGGCGTGGGGCACGTCGCGGACCGCGCAGGGACGGCTCGCGGGGCTCTCGGCCCGTAGGCTCGGGGCATGTCCGTCTCCCCGGGACCCGACACCACCACCGTCGAGAACGCCGGCGACCCCGACGGCGCCGACGGGACCCGGCGGGTGCTCCTCGCCAAGCCGCGCGGCTACTGCGCAGGCGTCGACCGGGCCGTCATCGCCGTCGAGAAGGCGCTCGAGACGTACGGCCCACCGGTGTACGTGCGCAAGGAGATCGTGCACAACCGACACGTGGTGACGACGCTCGCCGATCGCGGCGCGGTCTTCGTCGAGGAGACGGACGAGGTGCCCGAGGGCGCCACGGTCGTCTTCTCCGCGCACGGCGTCTCGCCCCAGGTCCACTCGCAGGCCCGCGAGCGCGAGCTGCGGACCATCGACGCGACCTGCCCCCTGGTCACCAAGGTCCACCAGGAGGCCAAGCGCTTCGCCCGCGACGACTACGACATCCTGCTCATCGGCCACGAGGGTCACGAGGAGGTCGAGGGCACCTCCGGCGAGGCCCCGCAGAACATCCAGGTCGTCGACGGGCCCGGCGCGGTCGACTCCGTCGAGGTCCGGGACCCCGAGAAGGTCATCTGGCTCTCCCAGACGACGCTGTCGGTCGACGAGACCATGCAGACGGTCGCCGCACTGCGCGAGCGCTTCCCGGCGATCTCCGACCCGCCGTCGGACGACATCTGCTACGCCACCCAGAACCGTCAGGTCGCGGTCAAGGCGATGGCCCCGCAGTGCGACCTCGTCGTGGTCGTCGGCTCGAAGAACTCGTCGAACTCGGTGCGCCTGGTCGAGGTCGCGCTGCAGGCCGGCGCCCGGGACTCGCACCTCGTCGACCACGCCGGTGAGATCGACGAGCGCTGGCTCGAGGGTGTGACGACGGTCGGCGTCACCAGCGGGGCCTCGGTGCCCGAGATCCTCGTCGGCGACGTGCTTCACTGGCTCGCCGACCGCGGGTACGCCGAGGTCGAGGAGATCACGACGGCGAACGAGAAGCTCACCTTCTCGCTGCCGCGCGAGCTCAAGCGCGACATGAAGCCCGACGCCGTGCGCTGAGGCGTAGCCGGGAAGAGCCGCAGCGGGAAGAGGCGCTCCGGACGGTCAGCGCGAACGGTCGTCCGGGCGGCGCTCCCGCACCGGGTGCACCCCGGGCGGGGGCTGCCCCGGACCGCCACGGCGCTCCTGTTCCTCGCGCAGCCGCTCCTCGCGCATCCGGTCCTCCCGGGTGCGCGGGCCCGGTGCGCCCCGGCCCGGAGCCGGGGCGGGCGCGGGTGCGGGTCGCTCGGGTGCCGGGCGCTCGGACTTCGGGACGGCGCGGCCCGGGCTGCGCTGGGCGGGCGCGGCCGACCCGTCGCGGTCGGGCTTGGCCGGCGGCGGAGAGCTGCGCTGGGCCGCGGGTCGCGGCTCGTCACGGTCCGGCTTGGGAGCAGGCGGGTTGGGGTTGGCCGCGGGACGCCGCTCGGCGCCGTCACCGCGCGCGGGCTGACGCTGTGCGCGGTCACGCTCCGCGAGCTCCCGGTCCCGGCGCTCCCGCTCGGTGCGCTCGCGCTCGGCGCGTTCCCGTTCGGCGCGCTCCCGCTCGCCGTTCTCCCGGTCCCGTTCCGCCCGGGCACGCTCCTGGGCGCGGCGCCGGTCGCGCTCGGCCTGCTCGCGCTCGGTGTCCCGCCGATCGCGGTCCTCCCGAGCCGCCGGCGCGCGGTCCCGCGACGAGGCGCCGCCGGACTTCCCGCGGTCACGTCCCGCCGCCGGCTGCGGGCCGCCACGCGCCGGCTCGCAACGGGCGTCGGCGTCGTCGCCGGGGCGCTGCCAGCGCTGGACACGCATCCGGATCAGACCGATGGCGACGCACACCACCGTGGTGATCGCCATCGCCGGGAACCCGTTGATCAGCGGCGCGCCGATGGCGAGCGCGCTGGACACCACGCCCCCGGAGGCCGGCAGCGACCCGGTCGCCGCGACCGCCACCGGCACCGAGACGGCCAGGAGCAGGGGCGGCTGGACCATCGGTACGAAGAGGCCACGCCGCTGGGCGAGGAGGGTGGCGAGCACGCACCCGCCGGGGTACGCGGCCATGAAGACCACCCCGAGAGCACCGGAGCGGACCACGTCGATCGCGACCCCGCCCGCGGTGAGGACCAGCGCGAGCAGGAGGACCGCCCACCAGCGCATGCCCAGGACCCCCGGGAACACGGAAGCATCCCCGACATCGGGGGAGCTCGACGACGGCACCGCGTCGTCCCGCATGGTGGTCACCCGATCAACGGTAGCGGTCCCTTCTCGCCGATCCGGGCCCCCTCGGGACGCCACGGCACGCCTGGGTTGCAGATCGTCCCCGTCCGGACGGCGCCGTCCGGTTCAGCCGGTCAAGCGGTGCACCCCCGCTCCGCCCGACGACGGGGTGTCGGGCTCCTCCTCGTCCCCGGGTTCGGGCGGCCCGTACCCGCGGTCCACACCGTCCTCGCCGGTCAGCTCGGGGGCGCCCGGCACCCGGGCCCGCCGGTCGACCTGCTCCACCTCGTCGAGCGTGCCCCGGGTCACCGACAGCTCGGAGAACCGGCGGGCCGTGACGAGGACCCGGGACTCCAGCGAGCCGACCGTGTCGTTGTAGGCCCGCACGCCCGCGTCCAGCGAGCGACCCAGCTTGCCGAGGTGCCCGCCGAGGGTGGACAGCCGGGCGTGCAGCTCGCGTCCGAGGGTGTGGATCTCGGCCGCGTCCCGGGCCAGCGACTCCTGACGCCACGCGAAGCCCACGGTGCGCAGCAGCGCGATGAGCGTCGTCGGGGTGGCGACCACCACATCCGCGGAGAACGCGTGCTCCAGCAGCCCCGGGTCGGCCTCGAGCGCCGCGGAGAGGAACACCTCGCCGGGCACGAACATGACGACGAACTCCGGCGTGGGGTCGAACGAGCGCCAGTAGGCCTTCGCCGAGAGGGCGTCGACGTGGGTCCGGAGTTGCCGGGCGTGGGCCAGGGACCGCTCGCGCCGTCCGCTCTCGTCGGCGGCCTCGAGCGAGTCGAGGTAGGCCTCGCACGGCACCTTGGCATCGACGACCACGTGCTTGCCGCCCGCGAGGTGCACCACGAGGTCCGGCCGCTGCCCCGACCCCTCGGCGCCCGCGGTGGACTGCGTGGTGAAGTCGCAGTGCTCGACCATCCCGGCGAGGTGCACGACCCGCTCGAGTTGCATCTCGCCCCAGCGCCCCCGCACGTGCGGGGTGCGCAGCGCCGTCGTCAGGGCCCGCGTCTCGCCCGCCACCCCGCGCGCCGACTCCGCCACCGCCCCGACCTGCTCGCGCAGCCCCGCGAAGGCGGCCTCGCGCTCGGACTCGGCGCTGCGCATCTGGTTCTCCAGGCGCTGCAGCGTCGACGCGACCGGATCGAGGAGCGAGGACATCGCCTGCTGCCGGGCGCCGGCGTCCGCATGCGCGGATGAGGCCAGGGCCCCCGTCACCTCGCGCATCCGCGACTCCGCGAGCCGCGCGAAGCTCTCCGAGTTCGCCGCCAGCGCCTCGCCGGACAGGGACGCGAACGCCTCCCGGACGGCGGCGTCACGACGCTCCTCGGTGGCCTCCCGGTCCGCGGCGGAGCGGCGCTCGGCGTCCAGCTCCGCCCGGGCGGCGGACGCGGCGGCGCCGGACCGGCGGACCGCCTCGGCGACCGCGGCCTCCTGGCGGGCAGCGGCGAACCGGCTCGCCACGACCGCGCCGCCCAGGGCGCCCAGCAGCGCCCCGAGCAACAGGCCGAGCAGGACGCCCTCGCCGGTGATCGTCATGGCGATGACGTTGCCAGAGGGGTCCGACAGCCTCGGGCGCCTCGCCGGTCAGGCGTCGGTCGTCGACCCGACCGCGTCGGACGTCTCCGGGGTCTCCGGAGCGTCGGGGGTCTCCGCCGCGAGGTCCGCGGCCGCGTGCGCCGACTCGGCCGCGATCAGGGCCTCCTTCACCGACAGGCCCCAGCGGAAGCCGCCGAGCGAGCCGTCGCCGCGCCGGATGCGGTGGTCGGGCACGAAGAGCCCGATGGCGTTGCGCTGGCACGCCTGCCCCGCGCTCCGCGGCGCGAACGGGCGCCCCGCCCGCAGGGCCAGCTCGCTGTAGGACAACGTCGATCCGGCCGGGATCTCGCGCATGCGCGCCCACGCCGCCTGCAGGAACTCGCTGCCGTACTGGTGCACCGGCAGCGTCGCGACCGGACCGGGGTCGCCGTAGTGGAAGGCGGTCACGGCGGCCGTCACCGCGCCGAGCTCGGGGCGCTCGACGATCTCCGGGGGCCGCAGCGTCGGGTGCACGAGCGGCAGGACCTCGTCGTCGGGAGCCGTCGTCCACCCGGCCGCGAGGACGACGCCGTCGGCGTCGACGACGACGGTGAACGGGCCGAACGGGGTGTCGAGGGTGGCGCGGGCGCCGGGACGGGTGTGGGGGGTGTCGGTCATCGGGGCCTCCGAGGGTCGGGAGTGGTTCTCGGGGGCTTGGACGCAGCCGGGGCCCGTTCGGCTCCCTCCGGTTTCCGGGGAGTGCCGGGGCCGGTCTCTAGACTGGTCGACCGTGAGCCTGACCCTCGGCATCGTCGGGCTGCCCAACGTGGGCAAGTCGACGATGTTCAACGCCCTGACCCGCAACGACGTCCTCGCGGCGAACTACCCGTTCGCCACGATCGAGCCGAACGTCGGTGTGGTGCCGCTGCGCGATCCGAGGCTGGATCGGCTCTCCGAGATGTTCTCGTCGGAGAAGATCGTCCCGGCGACGGTGTCGTTCGTGGACATCGCCGGGATCGTCGCCGGCGCGAGCGAGGGCGCCGGGCTCGGCAACAAGTTCCTCGCGAACATCCGCGAGGCGGACGCGATCTGCCAGGTGGTGCGCGTCTTCGACGACGACGACGTGGTGCACGTCGACGGCCGGGTGGACCCGGGCTCGGACATCGAGACCATCGCCACCGAGCTCGTCCTCGCCGACCTCCAGACCCTGGAGAAGGCGATCCCGCGTCTCGAGAAGGAGGCGCGGACGAAGAAGGAGAACCGCCCCGCACATGACGAGGCGGTCGCCGCGCAGACGGTGCTGAACGAGGGCCGGACGCTCTTCTCGGCGGGCATGAACTCGGCCCTGCTGCGGGAGCTGAACCTGCTCACCGTCAAGCCGTTCCTCTACGTGTTCAACGCCGACGAGGGCGTGCTCACCGACGACGCGCGCCGCAAGGAGCTCGCGGAGCTGGTCGCGCCCGCGGAGTCGGTGTTCCTCGACGCGAAGGTCGAGTCGGAGCTGCTCGAGCTGGACGCGGAGTCGGCCACCGAGCTGCTCGAGTCGATCGGCCAGGCGGAGCCCGGCCTCGACGCGCTGGCGCGGGCCGGCTTCCGGACGCTGGGGCTGCAGACCTATCTGACGGCCGGGCCGAAGGAGTCGCGGGCCTGGACGATCCCGATCGGTGCCACCGCCCCCGAGGCGGCCGGGGTCATCCACACCGACTTCCAGAAGGGCTTCATCAAGGCCGAGATCGTCTCCTACGACGACCTCGTGGCCGCCGGGTCGATGAACGCCGCCAAGAACGCGGGGAAGGTCCGCATGGAGGGGAAGGACTACGTCATGCACGACGGCGACGTGGTCGAGTTCCGCTTCAACGTGTGACGTGTGGCGTTCGCCAGGCCGATGGCTCTTGCTGGTCCGCAGAAGCGGGAGTGGCTCCGAGCATGTCCCGGGCAGTCGCGAGCTCGATCCTCTGCGGTCGGCCACAGCCGCGTGTACGTATTCAGACTGAGGTCGCTGAGCCACGACCTTGGCGAGGATCAGGACGGAGCGGTCCGGGGTTGTACGGGTCGCTCCGAACCGCATTTCGGATGCCGCGGCTCCACCACCGCCAGTCTCGCCCCCCAGCTGACCAGCCAGCGTCAACATCCGGCCAGAAAGCTGATGTTCGTCGGCTCGAACGCTTGCTGCATGACCGAGTCGTGAGGCCGCGAACGCTGCTCGAAAGCGCGAAAATCCGGCCACATCGTCATCTTCGCTCTCTTCTTCGCCGAGACTCCCTGTGCCGCGATCAATAAGCAGCAGCGTAACGGCGAGATCGACCTGTGCGGCAACAACGGGAACGGTCTCCTCGGTGCCTGCTATCTGAAGCGCAATAAATGGGAGAATGTCAAGATGTTCACGTCCCGTCAGCAGGGAATTATCGCAGTCCGGCATCTCGTGTCGAAGTTCTGCGGACAGGCCCGCTGCAATATCGGCCCTGGTCGGTATTGGTTCATTAGTCGTTACGGCCGCCACATTCGTGTTCGGAGGCGCCACCCGCGCTGCTCCGTTGATCCACTGAGCGGTGGTTGTCGGCGGAGGAAGCGGCGGGACGTTGTTGATCTCCTGGTCGGCCCGCCACGAGGCTGGGCAGAGGGCCTCCCAGACCGACAGGGACGACCCGAAGTCGACCGCGTCGAGACATCTCGATGGGTCTGTCGTTCGCGCGGGTTCACCGTGTGTCGATGACGGAGCGCGCCTGCATCACCGCTGATGCAGCTACGATGCAGGGGTGCGTACCACCGTCGACCTGCCGATGGCTGTCCATCAGCGCGCGATGGAGATCGCCAGGGACACCGGTAGGTCGCTCTCCGCGGTGATCGCCGATCTGGCCGCCCGCGGCCTGGGGCAGCTCGATCAGCCCGTTGTGATCGCCACCGACCCACGGTCCGGCTTCCCCGTCATCACGGTCGGGCGCAGGGTCACGTCGGAGCAGGTCGCGGCCGCATCGGACGAGGAGTGACGACCTACCTGCTGGACGCGAACGTCCTGATCGCGCTCACGGTCGCCGACCACGAGCACCACGAAAGGACGTCTTCATGGGCGTCCGGAATCACGGGCTTCGCTGTGTGCCCGGTGGTCGAAGGTGCGCTGGTCCGCTTCCTCGTTCGCATGGGTGAGGGTGCTGCCGTCGCCCAGCAGTTGCTCCGCGCGGTCCACGCCGCACCGGGCTTCGAGTTCTGGCCGGACTCGGTCTCATACGCCGCATCCGATCTCAGTCGAGTACGCGGGCACCGGCAGGTGACCGATGCGTACCTCGTGGGCTTGGCCGCGGGTCGGCCCGGCGGGGCGTTGGCGACGCTCGACGAAGGACTCGTGCAGTCCCACCCGGACCGGATCCTGTTGGTCCCGGCTCTTCGCTGACTCTCGGCGTCTGTGGCCTCCGCCACCGTACGATCCGGACCGAGATCCGGACGGGTGAGCAGGGGGCGCGCGGTGAGCGGTACCAGGGTGTTGGTGGCGGGGGCGAGCATCGCGGGGCCCGCGCTGGCCCACTGGCTGTCCCGGCGCGGGGCCGAGGTGACCGTGGTGGAGCGGGCGCCCGAGCTGCGACCCGGCGGGCAGGCCGTGGACGCGCGCGGGGTGGCCCGGGAGGTCATCCGGCGCATGGGGCTCGACGCGGAGGTGCGCGCGGCCCGCACCGACACCGCGGGCGCGCAGACCGTGGACGCGGACGGGACGGTGCTGGAGACCTTCAGCGCGGAGGACCACGGCGGCGACGGGTACATCGCGGAGATCGAGATCCTGCGCGGCGATCTGTCCCGGGTGCTCCACGACGACACCCGCGACGCCGTCGAGTACGTCTTCGGCGACCGGATCGCCGAGCTCACCCAGGACGCGGACGGGGTCGACGTGGCCTTCGCGGGCGGCGACCGGCGGCGCTTCGACCTGGTGATCGGGGCGGACCGGCTGCACTCGGCGCTGCGCGGGATGGTCTTCGGGCCGCACGAGCGGTTCGTCCGCCACCTCGGCCTGGTGCTGGCCTTCTACAGCGTGCCCAACGAGTTCGGGCTGGACCGCTGGCTGCTCGAGTACCAGGAGCGGGAGTCCGGACGCTCCGCGCTCCTGCGGCCCATCCAGGACGCGACCCGGGCGATGGCGATGTTCTCGTTCCCGCTGGCCGACTTCGACGTCGACCACCGCGACATCCCGGCGCAGAAGGGGCTGCTGCGCGAGCGGACGGCCGGCCTGGGCTGGCTGACCCCTCGCCTCCTCGAGGAGCTGGACGACTCCCCGGACTTCTACCTCGACCAGGTCGCCCAGGTGGTGATGGACCGCTGGTCCGAGGGACGCGTGGCGCTGATCGGGGACGCGGCGTTCAGCTCGTCGCCGATGTCCGGGCAGGGCACTGGGCTGGCCCTCGTCGCGGCCTACCTGCTGGCCGGGGAACTGGCTGCCGCCAAGTGGGACCCGGAGTCCGCGTTCGCCGCCTACGAGCAGCGGATGCGCTCGTTCGTCGAGGCCAACCAGGAGATCGGCCGGATGCACGTCGCGAGCCTCGAGGCGGCCGACCCGGACGCCGAGCCGGGCCCGGAGCCCGACATGGAGGCGCTCACCGAGCTCGTCGAGCGCGCGATCAACGGGGTCGAGCTCCCCGACTTCGCCGGGGTGCCGGACTCCCGAGGCACTGTCATCGCCTGATCGACAGCGGTATGGTCAAGATCACCTTCAACCCCGCGGAGGATCGACGATGCTGTTCCACCTCGATTTCCACGTCGAGTACGGCGCCGACTGGAACCAGAAGGACTTCTTCGCCATCTGGGCCCGCGAGGCCGAGGCTGCTCTCGGCGCCAAGAAGGCGGGCGTGGTCGTCGACCTCTGGAAGGCGGCGGGCGAGCGGCGGGTGATCGCCATCCTCGACGTCGACGGTCCCGACACCCTCGACGAGATCGCGTTCACCCTCCCGATCATGGTCGAGATGGGCCAGTTCGTGGACATCAAGGTCACTGCCCTGCGCCGGTACGAGGACTTCGCCGGCACCGTCACGAAGCTGCTCGAGAGCTGAGCGGCACGGCCGGACCGGGGGAGGCACCACCCATGACCGAGTACCGGGTCCACCTCATGACCGACCTGCGCAGCCTCGACGACGACGGCCTCGACGACATCCTCGAACGTCTCGTCGAGGTCGGCGGGGTCCCCTCGGTGCCCTACGGCGTCCTCGAGGTCACCGGCAGCACCGAGGCCCCGGACGCGCGCGCGGCGGTCGACGAGGTGTGCCGGGTCCTGGAGCGCACCCTGCGGGCGATCAACCGCCCCGCCCGCGTGATCGGGGTGCAGGCCGGCGCGATCGGTCCGGACGACTGAGCGTCACCGCCAGCCGAGCTCCGGGGCGAGGTGGGTCAGCACGGCATCGATCACGTGCGCGTTGTAGTCCACCCCGAGCTGGTTGGGCACGGTGAGCAGCAGGGTGTCCGCGGCCGCGATCGCCTCGTCCTCGGCCAGCTCGGCGATCAGCTTGTCCGGCTCGCCCGCGTAGGTCTTCCCGAAGCGGGCTTCGCCGCCGTCGAGGTGGCCGACCTGGTCGGTCGAGTGCCGCTCGCGCCAGAACAGCTGGCGGTCGAGGTCGGACACGATCGGGAAGATGCTGCGGCTGACCGACACCCGCGGCTCGTGGTCGTGCCCGGCGGCGTCCCACGCGTCCCGGAAGCGCCGGATCTGCTCGGCCTGCAGCCGGTGGAACGGCACGCCGGTGTCCTCGGTGAGCAGCGTCGAGCTCATCAGGTTCATGCCCTGCGCCGCCGTCCACTCCGCGGTGGCCCGGCTGCCGGCGCCCCACCAGATCCGGTCCCGCAGCCCCGGGGAGTGCGGCTCGATCCGCAGCAGGCCGGGCGGGTTGGCGAACATCGGACGGGGGTTGGGCCGCGCGAAGCCCTCGCCGTCGAGGACCTCGAGGAACCGGCGCGTGTGCTCCCGGGCCAGGTCGGCGTCCGTCGTGCCCTCCGCCGGCTCGTGGCCGAAGTACCGGAAGCCGTCGATCACCTGCTCCGGGGAGCCCCGGCTGATGCCGAGCTGCAGGCGGCCGCCCGAGATCAGGTCCGCGGCGCCGGCGTCCTCGGCCATGTACAGCGGGTTCTCGTAGCGCATGTCGATCACGCCCGTGCCCAGCTCGATGCGGCTGGTCCGCGCGGCCGCGGCCGCGAGCAGGGGGAACGGGGACGCGAGCTGCTGCGCGAAGTGGTGGACCCGGAAGTAGGCACCGTCGGCGCCCAGCTCCTCGGCCGCCACCGCCAGATCGATCGACTGCAGCAGGGAGTCCCCGGCGGAGGTCACCAGCGAGTGGCCCGACGGCGACCAGTGCCCGAAGGACAGGAACCCGATTCTCTTCACGCTTCAACCAACTCGGGGCGGGTGAACCGCATTCCGCAGCAGGGGTGGTCGTTGCGACCCGTCCCCGCTCGCCGGGTCGGTGTCCCTCGGCCGTGGGTGCCCCGACCTCGTCCCGGGCCATGAAGGCGATCATGACCAGGCGGAACTACTCCCCGAGGTCAGCACGCCACGGACGGTAGTCCACGATGGGGGGTCCGCTCGTCGTCGACCGTGAGGGGCCGGAGTGTCCGAGGACATGAGCAAGCGGCTGCTGGTGGCCATCTCGCACGCCCTCGAGCGCTTCGCGCTGGCCACCGAGGACGACGGCCCGACCCTGGTCATCGCCATGTTCCAGCGCTACTCCTACTTCGAGCGCGAGGCCGAGACCTACCGGCAGATCGCCGCGACCGGGGCCACCACCCTCGTCGGACTCGTCGAGGACCTCCCGCCGACGCTGCCCCCGGGGATTGGGCACGTGCTGCTGGACGAGGACGAGGAACTGGCGCGCGAGTGGAGCGTGACCGTGCTGTCCCCGCACGCCGGGGCGACGCTGGTCGCCACCGACACCGAGACCGTCCACGAGCACGCGCCCACCCTCGAGGCGGGCCGGATGTTCGACGGCCGCTGGTCCTTCCGCCGCGAGGACGCCTACCGCGAGACGCTCCGGCTGCGCGAGGCCCTCGACGGCCGGGCCGCGCCGGAACTGCTCGAGCGGCTCGACGAGGTCATGCGCGCGGTCGTCGCCCACCCCGACGACGCGGGTGACGGACGCACCGAGGTCGCGCTGCGCTACGTCGCCGGGCAGATGGACCGGGCCTTCCGCCGGGCCGCCCGGTTGCACACCGCCCTCGAGGCCGCGCCCGACGGCGACTCCCACGACCGCCTCAGCGGCATGCGCACCCAGGCGTTCCTGCAGCGCTGGACCGCGGGCGGGGCGAGCGGCACGCTCGCCATCGGCATGATCGGACTGCGGGTGCACACGATCGCCGGGTTGCGCGAGGCCCACGGTGTGCGCGCCGAGCACGCCGCGCTGGCCACCATCGGCGAGCAGATCCAGCAGGTCCTGCCCTCGCCGATCGACCGGGCGGTGCGGCTGCGCGACGGCGACTTCCTGCTGCTCTACCCGGCCCGCCACGACGACGACCTCGCCGCCTACCACGACGCCCTCACCCGGGCCCTCGACGACTGCGAGCACCGCTACCCGTTCATCCCCCTCCCGAGCTCGGCGGCGGCGCTCGTCACCCGGGTACGTCCGCTCCCGGTGCCCGAGCTGATGAACGCGGCCATCCACCACCCGCCGCACCAGTTGCTGCCGCTCGCGTACTCCTGACCCTCGCGCGATGAGTCCCGGCCGTCGGGCCGGTCCCACCTCGCGAGGGGACCGGATGAGGAGGAGCGGGACATGGGCACGCAGGTGGGGATGCTCGACGACGTGGCCGCGGAGCGGCTCCGGCTCGCCGACGACCTGGAGTCACTGACGCCGGGGCAGTGGGCGACCCCGTCGTTGTGCGCGGGGTGGACGGTGCACGACGTCGTCGCGCACCTGACGCTCTCGACGCGCCAGTCGGTGCCCTGGACGCTGTGGCGCACGGTGCGCGCCCGCGGCGATCTCGAGCGGGCGTTCGCCGACATGGCACGCGAGCGGGCGCGGGAGTTCCCGCCGGCGGACCTGATCGCGCAGCTCCGGGAGATGGCGCACGTCGACCGGCGCCTGGCCCTGGCCGGGGAGCTCGACCCGCTCAACGACCTGCTCGTGCACTCCCAGGACCTCGCGATCCCGCTCGGGCGGGCGCGAGAGCTCCCGGTCGAGCGTGCGCTGCCCTGTCTGCGGCACATCTGGGTGGCGCCGTTCGTCGGGGCCGCGAAGCGCTTCGCCGGGCTGCGGCTGATCGCGACGGATGCCGAGTGGGCCGAGGGCGAGGGGCCGGAGGTCCGCGGCCCGGTGGGTGCCCTGCTGCTGGCCGCGAACGGCCGCGCGGCCGGGGTCGAGGGCCTGCACGGGGAGGGTCTCGACGAGGCGCGGCGCCGGTTCGGCTGAGCTCGCCGAGGATGTGGAGTGGCTGACGTCCAGCGTCAGCACTGCCGCATCGCGGACACTGGGGGAGTGCTGAGCCGCCTGCACCACGTCCAGCTCGCCATGCCCGCCGGCCGCGAGGACGACGCCCGCGCGTTCTTCGTCGGGGTGCTCGGCATGACGGAGATCGACAAGCCGCCGGTGCTCGCGGCGCGGGGCGGGGCGTGGTTCCGGGCCGGCGGGGTCGAGATCCACCTCGGGGTGGAGCCGGACTTCGCGCCGGCCCGCAAGGCTCACCCCGGCCTCGTCGTCGACGACCTCGACGACGCCGCGCGCCGGGTGGCGACGACGGGTCAGGACGTCGGCTGGGACGCCGAGTTCCCCGGCTTCCGTCGCTTCTACGCCCACGACCCGTTCGGCAACCGCCTGGAGTTCCTGCAACCGCTGGACTGATCACCCCCGGCTCCGGGATCGCACGAGGAAGCGGCCGGTCTCCCGCGCGACGGCGGCGGGCTCGTCGAGCATCGACAGCACCCGCGCTCCGGGGATCTCCACGAGCCGACCGGCCGGGAAGAGCCCGGCGAGCCGGCGCCCGTGCTCCGGGGGCATCACACGGTTGTCCGGCGACCAGAGCACCAGGACCTCGCCCGGGAACCGCTCGAGCGCCGCGGTGTCCCGAAGGAGCGCCGCCCGGTCGAAGCGGGTAGCGACGTAGGCCGTCAGGTCGCGCAGCACCCCGTCGTCGTGCAGGACGGGGTCGGTCCACCGGCGCACGACGTCGTCGGGGATCGGGTCCCGCGCCATCCGGCCGAACAGCAACGGCAGGCGCCGCAACCACGAGACCCGCAGCGGCCGGGCCGCGAGCCGTAGGCCGCCCGGCAGGCGCGCGGCGAGGCCGACCATCGCGCCAGGGAGCCCGGGCGGGAAGTTGTCGAACGCCTCGCAGGGGAGCACCACCTGGCGGTTCACCCGGGCGTCCCGGCCCCGCGCGGTGAGGAACAGCGCCCCGCCCCAGTCGCTGTGCACGAGCGTCACGTCGGTCAGGTCCAGCGCGTCGAGGAGATCGGCGACGAGGTCGACCATCGCGGGCAGCGTCAGGTCCGCGTCCTGGCGCATCGGGATCCGGTGGGCCCCGAGCGGGAGCACCGGGCGCACGTACCGGAACCCGGGCGGGAGCAGCGGCAGCACCGGGTCCCACACGGTGTGGTCCATGAGCAGCCCGTGCAGCAGGACGACGGGCGGGCCTTCGCCGCTCTCGGTGTACTCGACGGTCCCGGCCGGCAGGTCCAGCGTGTGCACGACGCCTCCTGGAGTGTTCGCTCTAGAGCGAACGTTCTAGCATCGTGGCGTGGGCACCGTCGAGCGGATCACGACCGCGATGGCCGAGCTGATGCGCCGGCAGGGGTACGCCGCGACGGGGATCGCCGAGCTCGCCCGGGCCGCAGGGGTGCCGAACGGGTCCGTCTACCACCACTTCCGCGGCGGCAAGCGCGACGTCGCGGCGCGGGCGCTGCGCGAGTCCGGAGCCGCGTACGGGCAGCTGCTGCCGACCCTGCTCGAGCCCTACGACGACCTCGCGACCGGGATCGAGGCGGCGTTCGCCGAGGCGGGCCGGACGATGGCGGAGAGCGGCTGGATGGCCATGTGCCCGGTGGCGACGGTGACCGCCGAGATCGCCGACGTCGAGCCGGAGCTGCGGGCCGTAGGCGCCGACGTCATGACCGGTTGGGTGGAGGGCGGCGCCGCGTTCCTGCGCGGGCGGGGGCTGGGCGACGACGACGCCCGGGAGGTCGTGCACGCGGTGCTCGCCGCGCTGGAGGGCGCGTTCGTCGTCGCCCGCGGACTGCGCAGTCGCGAGCCCCTCGACGCCGCGGGCCGCGCGCTGGGCGCGTGGGTCGCGACGCTGCCGGTCGGGGTGCCCGCGCCATGATCACATCGAGCGGACCGGCATTGTCGTCGTGGAGATCGAGATCGACACCTGCGGCCCGCCCGACGCGATCAGTGCGCCTCAGTTGAGCTTGCGGGTGTCCGCGGGGAGTCCGCCGCCGGAGTAGACGTCCTCGGCGAGCTTCGCCAGGGCGGTGAGCGCGGTGTTCTGGCTCCACGGCCCGTAGGAGACCCGGGCGAGCCCGATCCGCTGCGCGGCCTCGAGGGAGATCGAGCCGGGGATGCCGATGATATTGACCTTGCGCTCGCCGAGCTCACCGACGATGCGGGTCAGCTGGGCCTCGTCGAGCTTGCCCGGGACGAAGAAGCTCGTGGCGCCGGCCTCGAGGTAGGCCTTCCCGCGCGCGATGGCGTCGGTGATGACCTCCTCCGGGTCCCGGTCGCCCGCCTTGAGGAACGCGTCGGTGCGGGCGTTGAGCGCGAACGGGATGCCGGCCTGCTCGCCGGCCTTGACCGCCGCCTCGACCGCGCGGACCGACGCGTCGAGGGGCTTCATCTGGTCCTCGAGGTTGGCGCCGACGATGCCGACGTCGATCGCGCGGGACACCGTGCCGCCCGCGTCGCCGTAGCCGCCCTCGAGGTCGGCGGTCACGGGCAGCTCGGTCTGCCGGGCGATGAGCCCGACCTCGGCGATCATCTCGTCGCGCGGGATCACCTCGCCGTCCGGGTAGCCGCGGGAGGCGGCGATCCCGTGGCTGGCGGTCGCGAGAGCCTTCGTGCCGGGGATGTCGGCGACGATGCGGGCGGTGATCGCGTCCCACACGTTCACCACGAGGAGCAGCTCCGGGGCGGCGTGCAGCCGCTGGAGCTCCTGGGCCTTGTCGAGGGTGCTCATGCGCGGTGCAACTTCGATGGCGCACAACCTATTTCCGAGGGGCCGGGATCCGGTCCGCCCGGGTGACGGCCCTCGGAGCGCGCGCCGAGGGGCTGACGGCCGTGCGCAGACCGGACACCGACGGCTGGTCGTCGGACCGCCGGCGTCCGGACGGCCGGACCGCTGCGGCCCGGATGGGTGGTCCGTCCGGAGCCGTCGTGCACCGCCCGTCGTGTGGTGGACACCGCGTGGCGAACGATCTCGATCCGGGGCCCCCGACCGGGTGAGGAATCACGGGTTCGTGTGCCTAGGCTGTCGCTCGTGCGCTCCGAACGGTGGTCGACCCCGACCCGGGATCTGACCCTTCCCGAGCGCGTCGCCTGGGTGCTGGGCAACGAGGACGGACGCCCCGTCTCGAGCCTCACGGAGCCCGCCGGTCTGCTCGTCGCCGCGGCGCTCGTCGAACTGCTGCTCGACGCCTCGCTCCTCGACGCCGGGTCGAGCTTCCGTCGGGGTCCCGTCGATGCCACGGATCCGCTCCTCGAGTGGGTCGCCGAGGGCGTCATGCGCAGCGGTGGCCGCAAGGCCGACCTCGGGCACGCCGTCACCGGACCCCGGGGCGCCCAGATGATCCGGCACACCATGGACCGGCTCGTGGACCGTGGCCTCGCCCATCGCGAGCCCCGCCGCGTGTTCGGCTACCTCGCGATGCCCGTGTTCGGCTCCGCGCTGCGGGTGCACGAGACCGCGGCGCTGCACCACGACCGTTCCGTCGTGCGGGCCGTCCTCGACGGGGCTGACCCGGACGAGGACACCGCGATGATCACCGTGCTGCTCCACCACGGCCGCCGGGTCCGGGCCCTGCACCCGGTGGACCCGCACGGCGCCGTCTCCAGGGCCCGCGCGATCGCGAGCGGGCGGTTCGTCCCGCCCGGCATCGACCAGGACATCGTCCGGCTGGTGAGCCCGACGGTGCAGGCGGTCCTCGCCGCACTGACGGCGACCGAGGTGCTCAGCTCGGGGCACTGATCCCCGTCCGACGGATCCCCGGGCGCCGACGGGTCCCGATCGGGCGCCGAGCGGTCTAGGCTCACAACGTTCCGCGAGCAGCGCCCGGACCGAGGGGGCACGCCATGCCGATCAGTCAGCCGTCGTCGCCGTTCGTCCCACCCAGCACGCCCGATGGGCTGCCCGTGCTCGAGGCAGGAGCCCATCGCGACGCGCGCTCGGGCAGCTGCGTCATGGAGTACGTGTCGGTCCTGGCCGGTGAACGCTTCACCGACCGTCCGCAGTGCACCCACCCCGCCGTCGCCGCCCTGGCGTGGCAGGTCAACGACGCGGTGTCCCACGAGGCACGCCAGCACCTGGGGCTGCGCGCCGTGGACCTGGTCGGGGCCGGGCGGGACGTCGACGGGCCGGTGCGCCCGGTGGTGCTCGCCGCCGTCGCGCGGGCCGGCCTCCGCCTCGATCCCACCAGCCGCTTCTTCACCCGCCTCGAGCGCCGGGTCGAGGAGGCCCACGCCAAGGCGGACCGCCGTCGCGCGGACGGGCACGACGCCGGGGACGGCTCCGGCGGGCGGATCGCCACGCTGCTGCACGTGGGTCCCGTCAACCACGCCTGTGCGCACCTGCTCGTCGCGGCTCGAGCGGCCGGACTCGACACGGCGGCGCGGGACGCGGTGCTCGTCGACCTGCTCGACGACTGCCTCGCGACGATCCGTGGCGAGCTGGTCCCGACGACGTCGAGGGTTGCCGCGGGCTGAGCGTCCGTCCCGCCCGCTCGCGGCCGGCCCACCCCACGCCGATGATCAACAGCACGTGAGGCACCGTCGCCGACGGTTGATCATGCGCGATGTGCCCCTCACGGCAGCCAGATTCACTCGCCGACTCAGCCCAGCTGCACGCAGAGCCCCGCGACCACCTTCAGGCACACCTTCGCCGGCGGGGCCTGCGTGGCTCCGCCCGAGTCCGCGGAGGAGGCGCTGCGGGCCTCCGGTGCGGCCGAGTCCGACCCGGACGACGACGGCGCCGGCGCGCCGACCGCCGCTCGCGAGGACGACGCGTCCGACCCCGACGACGATGTCGCTCCCGACGACGACGATGTCCCAGCGCCGATCCGGGGCGCCGGGACGGTGGCGGCGCGCGATGACGTCGGGACGCCCGGGCGGTCCGCCGCGGGTACAGCGCGCGGCGACGTGGAGGGCGCGGGCAGGCCGGTGACGACGGCGGCGACGGCCGGTGCCGGAGGGGCCACAGAAGCCGGGGCGACGGCGGCCGGCGGGTCGGAGAGCTCCCACGGCTCGGGGAGCCCGATCGGCGCGAGCGTCAGCACCGTCGCGACCCGTGCGAGCACCATCATCCCGAGCGCGCCCACCGCGACGGCGAGCAGCATCCGGCGCACGACGCCCTCCCGGGATCCAGGGCCGCATCACTCGGCCGGTCTCCCGGTGATCGTGCGGCGGCGCACGCACGTCAGCGTCGCCGGGGACCGCCACCCGGACGCCGGGGCGCTGTCACCCGGGTGTCCCAGTCGGGTCCGGCCGCAACCACGGAGCGCTGCCGAGGGCCAGGACGCACGCCAGCGCGGCGACCACGAACGACCACGGCGCGCCGGCCGCGCCGAGCACCGCCGAGAGGGCGGTCGCGCCCAGCCCGGTGCCGGTGTCGTAGGCGGTGTTCCACACGCTGCTGGCCGTCCCGGAGCGCCCCGGACCGGCCCGGGTGAACAGCGTGACGAGGGTGTCGTTCTGCACCGCGCCGAACCCGAGACCGACCAGGCCCGCCCCACCGAGCACGGCCGCCGTCCCGGCCCCGGTCAACCCCCACGCGACCACCCCCGCCCCGAGCGCGGCGACACCGAGGGCGGGCGCGGTGACCCGACCGCCGAGCCCGAGTCGGTCGCCGAGCTCCCCGGAGACACTGCGCCCCACCAGCTGCGCGGCCGTCAGCGCGAACAGCGCTCCCGCCGCGGGACCGGCCGGCTGGGCCAACGGGAGCACGGTGATGACGCCGCCCGCGCTCGCGGCGCACACCAGCATGACCAGCCACGGCGCGACGGCGGCCCGCGCGAAGGAGCGCCGCGCGCCGTCGGAAACAGCGTCGGAAACCACCGGGGAAACCACCGGAGGAACCACCTCGGGAACCGACGCGCCCACCCGCCGGGGCAGCAGCCCCATCGCCGGCAGCGCGACCAACGGCAGCACCGCTCCGGTGAGGAGCACCGTCGACGGGCCGAGCCGGGCCCACGCCCACACGCCGCCGGTGAGCAGGACGAGCTGCGGCAGCCCCAGCGCCAGGCCGTAGATGCCGGTGGCCCGGCCGCGGACCCGCGCGGGGACGAGGTCGGACACGAGGGCCGCCCCGGCCACCGTCAGGACCCCGAAGCCCGCACCCCGGACGACCGACACCGGCATCGCCAGCCACACCGACGGGGTCAGGACGAGCAGCGCCGCCGGCGCCCCGAGGGCCACCGCCGCCAGGACCAGCGCCGCGCGGTGCCCGATCGCCCGCAGCAGCGCGGGCACGGCGAGCTGGGTGAGCACCGTGGCCGCCATGAACACGCCGGTCACGGAGCCGGCGAGTCCCGGGCCCGCGCCGCCCGAGGCCACCCAGAGCGGCAGGACGGGCAGCAGCAGCGAGTAGCCCCCGAAGGTCGCCAGGGTGGCGGCCAGGACCGCGAGGAACGGCCGCGCGAGCAGCGGCGACCCGCCGGCCACGGGGGTCAGGAGTGCGCGTCGACCGCCGCGGAGATCTTGCCGGCGAGGTCGGGGTCCTTCGCGGTGAGCCCGCCCTCGGAGTGCGTGGACAGCGCGAAGGTCAGCGTGTTGTACCGGATGTCGATGTCCGGGTGGTGGTCGGCGTTCTCGGCGGCGTCGGCCACCGCGTCGACGACGGCGATCGCGGCGCGGAACGACGGGAGCTTCACGGTGCGGACGATGGCGGCGCCGTCCCGCTCCCACCCGGGCAGCCCGGACAGGGCGTCGGCGACGGCGTCGTCGGAGAGGAGATCGGCCATGACGCCATCCTGACACGCCTCGAGGGGCCCGAGCAGCGCGCGCGGGCCGCCCGGGCGACGATGTTCCGGTGCAGGTCGTGGTGGGGGCGGCGGTCATCGCCGACGGGAGGCTGCTCGCGGCCCAGCGTGCCGAGCCCGCGGACATGCGGGGGCGCTGGGAACTGCCGGGCGGCTCGGTGGAGCCGGGGGAGAACGAACCGGAGGCGCTGGCCCGGGAGCTGCGCGAGGAACTGGCGCTGCCCGTCGTCGTCGAGGAGCGGGTCGGGCCGGACATCGAGGTCCGGGGCCGCCGCGGCACGGACCTGGTGCTGCGCTTCTACCGGTGCAGCGTCGTCGACGGCGCCGTCCCGCACGCGCTCGAGCACCTCGCGGTGTGCTGGGTCGGCCCGGACGAGCTCGACACGCTCGACTGGCTGCCCTCGGACCGGGAACTGCTGCCCGCCCTGCGCGAGACGCTGGAGGACGGGGTCCCCGAGCCGGGCTGAGCTACGCGGCGCGGGCGCGCTTGACCGCCTTCGCGAGGTCCTTGCCGGTCAGCCCGGACTCGGCGGCGCGCGCGGCTCGCATGAGCACCACGGGGCAGCCCTTGCAGCGGGGCGTCGACCGGCAGCACTTCTTCTTGACCCGCTTGGCCCCGGTGATCGCGCACGCCTGCTCCCGGCTCACGCCGAGCCGCTGCGGTGGTGCGACGGGGGCCTCGACCAGCGCCGGCTTGACCACTGCCGCCGCGGGCACCGCCGCCACGGGCACCGCGACGCGACTCGCCGACGGCCTCGCGGTGCGGGACCGCGACCTGCCGTGATCCCGCGGACGCAGCCGGGCCAGGGCGTCCACCCAGCTCGTCGTCGTGGCCCCGGTGCGCATGAGGTGAGGCTAACCTGATCTCCGCCCGCCACGGAAGGGGTCGACGATGCTCCGGACGGGGCGTCGTGCCACGATGACGATCCCCGCACTCCAGCAGGCCGCGGGCCCGATGGCAACGGTCGCCGGGCGGCGGCGGAGAGGTTCCACCCCACCCCGACATGGCCCCGTCACCCCGAGCCGCCCGCCGTGTCGCGGGGGCGCGTCGTCGCGGTGGCCGGATGCGTCTGATCGCGGCGGGTGTCCTGGCGGTGCTGGCGCTCCTGGCCGGCTGCAGTACGTCGCCCCCGCCGCTCGTCGGGCAGGCCCCGACCCCGGCGCCCGTGAAACCCCAGCTCGAGCCGGATCCCACCCAGCTGCGGATCGGGGTCGACGACCTCGGGGGCGGGTTCAACGTCCACCGGATCGCCGATCTCACCCCGACCAGCCGCACGATGGCCGCCCTGGTCCTGCCCTCGGCGTTCCGCGCCGCCGCGAACGGTGGCCGGCAGCTGGACACGTCGGTGGTGACGTCGGCGAAGGTCACCTCGATCGCGCCCTACACGGTGTCCTACGAGATCGCCCCGGCCGCGGCGTGGTCGGACAACGCCCCCATCGCCGCCGAGGACTTCGTCTACCTGTGGCAGCAGATGCGCTCGCAGCCCGGCGTGGCGGACGCGGCCGGCTACCGGGCGATCTCCGACGTGCGCTCGCGCGCCGGCGGCAAGGCCGTCGACGTCGTCTTCGACCGGCCCTACCCGGCGTGGCAGACGCTGTTCGACAACCTGCTGCCCGCCCACCTCCTCAAGGACGCCCCCGGCTCCTGGGGTGGCGCGCTGCAGGACAGCATCCCGGTCTCCGGCGGGCCCTACGCGGTGCGCCTGGTGGACAGGATCCGAGGTCAGGTGACCCTGGCCCGCAACAGCGTCTACTGGGGCACTCCTCCCGTTCCGGACCAGATCGTCCTGCAGGCCGCCGACCACGCCTCGCTGATCGACCGGGTCCGCACCGGGGACGTCCAGGCGACCCAGTTCCGGGCCGACTCCTCGGACCTCGCGGCGCTGAACGCACTCGCCGCCGCGCCACCGGGACCGGCGGGACCGCTCGCGGTGAAGACGGTGCCCGAGGCGAGCGAGGTGCAGCTCGCGCTGCGCAGTGACGACGGCCCGCTCTCCGATCCGCGGGTGCGCCGCGCGGTGGTCTCGCTGCTCGACCGGGACGCCCTGATCGCGTCCGGGACGGGCGGGGGACCGTCGGCGGCGTTGCGCGCCGACGCGTTCGCGACGGCACCGTCGGAGCCGAACTACCGGCCGACCCTGCCCGCCGACTCGCCGGCCGCGACCCCCGACCCGGCCGAGGCGGCCCGGTTGCTCACCGCCGCCGGGTACGTCCGCGGCTCGGACGGTCGCTGGAGCATCGACGGCCGCGGCCTGCGGCTGCGGCTCTCCGCGCCTGCGCAGGCCTCGCCCTACGGTCGGCTGCTCGACACCGTCGCCCAGGAGCTCAACGCGGCCGGGATCGGGACGACGGTGGTGGCCGACAGCGGCGCCAACCCCTTCCCGCCCGGACGGGGCCCGATCCCGTCGAGCACCGCCTCGGCGCCCGCCACCCCCTCGACGCCGGGTCCGCTCACCTCGTCGGCCCTGCCCGGTACGACGACGACCTCGCCGGAGCCGCCGTCGTCGACCCCGACCACGACGAGCGAGTCGTCGGGGACGACGACCTCGGTGCCGCCGACGCCGAAGTCCGCCTCGGACATGGCGGTCGCCGACCTCACGGTGCTCGCGCTGCCCGTGGGCGGGGACGCGATCGCCGACCTGGACTCGGTGGTCGGGTGTCCCGGCCGCCGGGCGCCGACGACGTCGGGCAGCTCGCCCGCCGTCCCCCGCACCACGACGGCGTCCCCGGCGACGACGACCTCGGCGGTCGCGCCGGCCGCCCCCGCCCCGCCGACGACCACGGTGGCGCCGACGAGCACCAACCCGCCAATGACGACGTCGGGCACGCCCACGCCGAGCGCGTCGTCGTCGGACGGGTCGACGACCTCCGGGGCGGCCACGACGACGCCGCTGGACTCGGTCGGCACCCCGGAGACCTCGGAGGCGCTCTCGGTGACCGGGTTCTGCGATCCGGCGCTGCAGTCGGTGCTCGACGGCGCCTCGTCCGGGGCGATCGGGGAGGACACCGCCCTCGCGCTCGCCGAGCCGCTGCTCTGGCGCTCGACACCGGTGGTGCCGCTCTTCCAGGCGTCCTCGACCCTGGTCAGCCCGGCCGGCCGCACCGACGTCGTCGTCCCCCCGCTGGGGGCCAGCCCGTTCGCCTCGGCGGGTCGGTGGACGCCTCCCGCCCGACAGGCGCAGGCCAATGGGGATGCCAACAACTGATCCGTATGACGCAGCAGAGCGTCCGGATGGTCCTCCGAACGGGGCACGGTCCCGAACGCCCGGCGACCGACTCGTGACACTGAGGAAACACTCTGGGGTAGCGCGAGAGGTCTGGACCACTTAGGTTGCCCCGGGCGGCGACCCCGCCTTCGTCAAACGTTTTCGGGAGGTGTGGTGACCAGGATCACCAGGCGCGGTCGCTCGCGCTGGATCGTGCTGGGAGCGGTCGCGGCTACCGCCGCGCTGGTGCTGTCCGGGTGCGGCGGCGGCGGAGGCGGCGGCAACGACGGTCAGACCGTGTCGATCGAGTGGGGCGAGCCGGAGAACCCGCTCATCCCCGGTTCGACGAACGAGGAGAACGGCGGCGACGCCGTCGACGCGCTGTTCGCCGGGCTCGTCAAGTACGACCCGAAGACCGGGCAGCCGTCCAACGAGCAGGCGCAGTCGATCACCACGACCGACAACCGCACCTTCACCATCACGATCAAGCCGGGCTGGACCTTCCACGACGGCACGCCGGTGACGGCGCAGAGCTACGTGGACTCCTGGAACTGGACCGCGTTCGGCCCGAACGGTGCCCAGAACCAGACCTTCATGGAGAAGATCGAGGGCTACGACCAGGTCAGCGCCTCGAACGCCACCGCGAAGACGATGTCCGGCCTGAAGGTCGTCAACCCGACGACGTTCACCGTGACGCTCACGAAGCCGTTCACGGTCTTCCCGGTCACCCTGGGCTACACCGCCTACGACCCGATGCCGCAGAAGTTCTTCACCGACCGCGCCGGGTACGAGGCCTCGCCGGTGGGCGACGGGCCGTTCAAGTTCGTCTCCCGCACGCCGAACCAGGAGCTCGACCTCACCCGCTACGACCAGTACCAGGGCGACGACAAGCCGCAGGTCCAGAACCTGCAGTTCAAGGTCTACTCGGACCTCAACACCGCCTACCAGGACGTGGTCTCGGGCAACCTCGACCACATCCGCCAGATCCCGTCGTCGGCGCTGGCCGGCGGGCGCTACAAGCAGGATCTCGGCGCGGGTGCCGGCTCGGTCCCCGGCCTGGTCACCACCGACCTCGCCTTCCCGCTCTACGACCCCCGCTTCCAGAACCCCCTGCTGCGCAAGGCGTTCTCGATGGCGATCGACCGCAAGGCGATCATCGACCAGCTGTTCAACGGGCTCTACACCCCGGCCGACGGCTACACCACGCCGTCGGTGCAGGGCTACGTGCCGAACCAGTGCGGTGAGGCCTGCACGTTCAACCCGACCGCGGCCAAGGCCATGCTCGCCCAGGCCGGCGGCGTCCAGGGGCCGGTCACGCTCGTCGCCAACTCCGACGGCGGCAACGACGAGTGGATGCAGGCGATCACCAATCAGCTGCGGCAGAACCTGGGGATCGACGTCCGCTACGCGCCGGTGCCGACCTTCCAGGAGGCCCGCAAGCTGGCGAACTCGAAGCAGTACACCGGGCCGTTCCGCGCGGCGTGGCAGGGCGACTACCCGAACATCGAGACGTTCCTGACCCAGCTCTACCGGACCGGTGGCTCGTCGAACGACTCGAAGTACTCGAACCCGGCCTTCGACGCCGCCATGGACGCCGCCGACGGCGCCCCGACCATCGAGGCCGCGGACCAGGCGTACGCCCAGGCCGAGAAGATCGCCCTCAACGACATGCCCAGCATCCCGCTGTGGAGCCGGCCGGTCATCTGGGGCAATGGTCAGCGCCTGACGAACGGGGTCCAGAATCCCCTGAACCGTCTGGTCACCTCGAGCTTCCAGCTCAAGCCCGGGAGCTGATCGGGCGAACGGCCTGACCTTCCACCACCGGTCGCGGCCGGCTCCCCGACGTGGGGGAGCCGGCCGCTTCCGGGTCACGTGCCGCCCGAGGAGGACCGATGGGCCGCTACACCCTGCGGCGCCTGCTGCAGGCGATCCCCGTGTTCCTGGGGACCACCTTGATGATCTATTACCTCGTCTGGGGCCTGTCGAGCGATCCGTTCGCCGGCAAGTGCGGGCAGCGGGCCTGCCCGCAGTCCTACGTCGACCTCATGACCAAGCGCCTGAACCTGGGTGACCCCGTCATCGTCCAGTGGCTGAAGTACCTCGGCGGGCTGTTCACCGGCGACTTCGGCCGGACGTTCAGCGGCAACGAGGTCTCCGACCTGATCGCGAACGCCGCCCCGATCTCCTTCCGGCTCGCGGTGGTCGCCGTGGTCATCGAGATCGTCATCGGCATCACGGCCGGCGTCGTGTCCGCACTGCGCGGCCGCAGCTTCGTCGACTCGCTGATCCTGATCTCGACGCTGTTCCTGATCTCGCTGCCGGTGTTCGTCACCGGCCTGGTGGTCAAGCAGGTCTTCGGGGTCGAGCTCGGCTGGATCCGCACCTCCGTGCCCACCGACCCGGACGTGTTCCAGCTCTTCGTCCCCGGCCTCGTCCTGGGCAGCCTCTCCATGGCGTTCGTCGCCCGGCTGACCCGGACCTCGATGATGGAGAACACCCGCGCGGACTTCGTCCGGACCGCGGTCGCGAAGGGGCTGTCCCGACGCCGGGTGGTCGTCGCGCACATCCTGCGCACCTCGCTGCTCCCGGTGGTCACCTTCATCGGCACCGACCTCGGCAGCCTCATGGGCGGCGCGGTGGTCACCGAGGGCGTGTTCAACATCCGCGGGCTCGGCGGCCTGGTGTTCCAGGGCATCCAGCGCCAGGAGGAGGCCCAGGTCGTCGGCGTCGTCGTCCTGCTGGTGATCATCTATCTGCTCGTCAACCTGGTCGTGGACCTGCTCTACGCGGTCCTCGACCCGAGGATCCGTTATGACTGACACGATCACCGACCCCCAGGCGGAGGCGGAGATCGGCTCGGCCGCCGAGCCGGCCGCCGAGGCCGGGCTCTGGTCGGACGCCTGGAAGCAGCTCCGGCGGCGCCCGCTGTTCCTCATCTCGGGGACCGTCATCGTCATCGTCCTGCTGATGGCGCTCTTCCCGTCGCTGTTCACCCACGTCGACCCCGTGACGGGCAACCTCGACCAGTCCGGCGCCGACCCGTCGTCGGACGCCTGGTTCGGCCGGGACCTCTACGGCCGGGACGTCTACTCGCGGACGATCCACGGCGCCGGTCCCTCGCTCGCGGTCGGCCTGCTGGCCACGATCGGCACCGTCCTCGTCGGGTCCCTCGCCGGGCTGGTCATGGGCTACGCCCGGGGCCTGACCGACGCGGTGCTCTCGCGGATCGCCGAGATCTTCGCCGGGCTGCCGTTCGTGCTCGGCGGCATCGTCATCCTGACGACGTTCAACAAGCCCGGCGAGATCGTCCCGGCGGGCCGGCTGATCGCGCAGGTGGTGCTCACGATCGTCGTGCTGACGTGGCCGCTCGCGATGCGCATCATGCGCGCGGCCGCGCTGACCGCGGCGCAACAGGACTACGTCAAGGCCGCCCGGGCCCTCGGCGCCGGACCGCTGCGGATCATGTTCCGGCACATGCTGCCGAACTGCCTCGCGCCGGTGCTGGTCTACGGCACCATCCAGCTCGGCGTGAACATCGGCGCCGAGGCGACGCTGTCCTACCTCGGCATCGGCCTCAAGGATCCCGTCGTCTCCTGGGGCGTGATGATCGCCGAGGTGCAGTCCCGGATCATCCAGATGCCGCACGCGCTGTTCTTCCCGGCCACCTTCCTGGTGGTCACCGTGCTGGCGTTCGTGATGATGGGCGACGCCCTGCGCGACGCGATCGACCCGAGAGGACGGTGAGCGGGGCATGACCGAGACAGCAGCGGCCCCGCTGCTCGAGGTGTCCGACCTCCGCGTGGAGTTCGGGAACCCCAGGCACGGTGATGTCGCGTCCGTCCTGAACGGCGTGAGCTACCAGGTGTCGGCCGGCGAGACACTCGCCGTGCTCGGCGAGTCCGGCTCCGGCAAGAGCGTCACGGCCCAGACCGTGATGGGCATCCTCGACACCCCGCCCGGCCGGATCACCGGCGGCTCGGTGCGGTTCAAGGGCGAGGAGCTGCTGGGCGCGGACCCGGAGCGGCGCCGGCTGCTGCGCGGCGAGTCGATGGCGATGATCTTCCAGGACGCGCTGTCGGCGCTGAACCCGGTCTACACCGTGGGCGCGCAGATCGCGGAGCAGTTCCGCTTCCGCCGGGGCATGTCGCGCAAGGACGCCATGGTGAAGGCGGCCGAGCTCCTCGACCTCGTGAAGATCCCGAACGCGGCGCAGCGCGTCCGGGAGTACCCGCACCAGTTCTCCGGCGGGATGCGCCAGCGCGCCATGATCGCGATGTCGCTGGCGCTCGACCCCGAGCTGCTCATCGCCGACGAGCCGACCACCGCGCTCGACGTCACCGTGCAGGCCCAGATCATGGAGCTGCTCGACGAGCTGTGCCGCGAGCGCACCATGGGGATGATCCTGATCACCCACGACCTCGGCGTCGTCGCCGAGGTCGCCGACCGGATCGCCGTCATGTACGCGGGCCGGATCGTCGAGGAGGCCGACGCGGCCAGCCTCTACGCGCATCCCGCGCACCCCTACACCCGCGGGCTGATGGCCTCGGTGCCCCGGCTCGACGGCGGGGGCGGCCAGCTCGACCCGATCCCGGGCCTGCCGCCGTCGCTGTCGGCGATCCCCCCGGGCTGCCCGTTCCACCCGCGCTGCGCCCACGCCGAGGACCGGTGCCGCAGCGAGCTGCCGTCGCTGCGCGCCCTCGACGACCCCGACGCCACCGGGGACGACCACCGTGCGGCGTGCCACTTCGCCGAACGCTTCGTCGGCGCCTCGCCCGAGGAGGTGCTCACGCCGTGAGCCAGCCGATCCTGCAGGTCAAGGACCTGGTGAAGCACTTCCCGATCACCCGGGGCGTGGTGTTCCAGAAGACGGTCGGGCAGGTGCACGCCGTCGACGGGGTGTCGTTCGACCTGCACCCGGGCGAGACCCTCGGCGTCGTCGGCGAGTCCGGGTGCGGGAAGTCGACGCTCGCGCAGGTGCTCATGCGCCTCGAGCCCCCGACGTCGGGCACGGTCACCTTCGACGGCGAGGACCTCTTCGCGAAGTCCGGGGCGGCGCTGAAGGCGTGGCGGCGGGACATGCAGGTCGTGCTGCAGGACCCGTACACCTCGCTCAACCCGCGCAAGACCGTCGGCGACATCGTCGGGGAGCCGTTCGAGATCCACCCCGAGGTGGCCCCGAAGGGCGAGCGGCGGCGCAAGGTCCAGGAACTGCTCGACGTCGTCGGGCTCAACCCGGAGCACATCCGCCGCTACCCGCACCAGTTCTCGGGCGGCCAGCGCCAGCGCATCGGCATCGCCCGGGCGCTCGCCCTGCGCCCCCGGGTGATCGTGTGCGACGAGCCGGTCTCCGCGCTCGACGTGTCCATCCAGGCCCAGGTGATGAACCTGCTGGGCGAGCTGCAGACCGAGTTCGGGCTCTCCTACATCTTCATCGCGCACGACCTCGGCGTCGTCCGGCACCTCTCCGACCGGGTCGCGGTCATGTACCTCGGCAAGATCGTCGAGACCGGCACCAGCGAGGAGATCTACGAGCGGGCGACCCACCCGTACACCCAGGCGCTGCTGTCCTCGGTCCCGGTGCCCGACCCCGCGGCGCGGGGGAAGCGGGAGACCATCCGGCTGACCGGCGACGTCCCGAGCCCGGCCGCGCCGCCGTCGGGCTGCCGGTTCCGGACCCGGTGCCCGAAGGCGACGGACCTCTGCGCGGAGCAGGAGCCGGCCCTGGCGGCCGGGCCGGCGAGCGACCACCCGTCGGCGTGCCACTACGCCGAGGTGTATCGGACCCTGCCGGTGCCCTCGCGGTGACTCCCCGCCCGCAGCGGGTACGCGGGTGCACGTGGACGAGATCGAGGAGTGGAGCCGGGCGCAGGCACGGGTGATCGCCCTGATGGCGGGCGCCACCGCCGAGCAGGTCTCGACGACCGTGCCCGCGTGCCCGGACTGGACCGCGCGGGACCTGTTCTCGCACATGGTCGGACTGGGCAGCGACGTCGTCGCCGGGGACGAGCCGGATGACCACAACGCCGACTGGACCGCGAAGCAGGTCCGGGAGCGCGCGGACCGGTCGGTCGACGACCTGATCACCGAGTGGCAGCGCACCGCCGAGCCGCTGCGGGCGTGGATGGCCGAGCACGGCAGCCGCCCGCTCGGCGACGTGATCATCCACGAGCAGGATCTCCGGGGCGCGCTCGGCGTCCCCGGCGGACAGGACACCGACGGGCTGGCCGCGATCCGGGACCGGTTCGCGCCGCGGGTCGGCGGGCGGCTCCCGGCGGGCACGACGCTCGGACTGGTCGGTGACTCCTGGTCGTGGGCCTCGGACGGCGGTGATCCGGCGTCGGCCGACGTCGTGATCGCCGCCCCGGACTTCGAGCTCGCGCGGGCGCTGCTCGCGCGCCGCTCGGCCGGCCGGATCCGGTCGTGGGTGCGGTCCGGGGACGTCGGGCCGGTGCTGGACGCGTTCGCCACCCTCGGCCCGCTGCCGACCGAGGAACGGCACGAATAGGCTGCCCGGCGTGTCCGCCCCCCGGCGAATGGTCCTGGTCCACGCCCACCCGGACGACGAGACGATCACCTGCGGCGGGCTGATGGCCCGCGCGGTCGAGGCCGGGGTGGGGGTCACGCTGGTGACCTGCACCCTCGGGGAGCAGGGCGAGGTGATCCCGCCGTCGTTGCAGGCCCTCGAGGGGAGCCCGGACCTCGCCGCGCACCGCGCCGGCGAGTTGGACCAGGCCTGTGCGGCGCTGGGCGTCACCGACCACCGCCTGCTCGGCGGGCGGGGCCGCTGGCACGACTCCGGCATGGTCGCCACCGGCGAGGGCATCCGCGCCGCCGCGCCCGCCGACCTCGGGGAGGGCGCGTTCTCGCGCCGCGCGGACGTCGACCTCCAGGTGGCCCAGCTGGTCGAGATCCTCACCGAGGTCGAGCCCGACGTCGTCGTCAGCTACGACGCCACGGGCGGCTACGGCCACCCCGACCACGTGCGTGCCCACGAGATCGCGGGCGGCGCGGTGGAGAAGCTGGACCCGCTCGGCGACCGGATCGGGCTGTGGGCCACGGCCGCCGCGCACGACGAGGTCGAGGCCGGCCTGACCGCGCTGGGCCGCCGGGCCTGGCTGCCGCTGCCCGTCCCCCCGGTGGCGGACCTCCCGACGGTGCCGGACGCGACGGTCACGGTGCGGGTCGCGCTCGGGCCCGCACGGGTCCGCAAGCTCGCGGCGCTGCGCGCGCACGCCACCCAGATCCGGGTGTTCGACGACGGGCGCGAGCCCCCGGCGTTCGCGCTGTCCAACGACCTCGCGCAGCCGGTCCTGGCGGCCGAGCACTTCGTGCTGTTGCGCGGGCCGGGCGGCGCCGCGGCGACGCTGGGAGCCCTGTCGGCGTGAACGGTTCGGTGATGGTGCGGGCCGTGGCGCTCGCGGTGATCCTGCTCGACACGGTGCTGCTCGCGCTGACCGAGGTGGCGTGGCTGTCGGTGCGGATCGGGACGGTGCCCTTCCCGGTCTCGGCGCTGGTCGCGGCCGTGACCACGCCGCTGCTCGTGCGCGCGGCCGACCGGCTGCGGCCGGGGACGCGGATTGCGCTCGTGCCGCTGGTGGTGTGGTTGCTCGTGGTGGTCGTGACGGGGCTGTGGAGCCCGGCCGGGCCCGGGATGTTCCCGCAGGACTGGCGGGGGCTGCTGCTCGTGGCGGCCGGGCTGCTGCCGGGCACGTGGGTGGCGAGCCGCCCGGTGGGGCGGGTGCGGGCGACGTCGTCGTCGTGATCAGGGGCACGTGGGGCATGCGCCGGCGCCGTCGGGCATGCCTCGTGTGCTGTTGATCGACGAATGAGGTTCGCCGGCGGACGACATCGGGAACGGAGCGGTCATGCCCGCCGTGTCCGACCGCCACATGATCAGCGTGCTGCGCCCGTTCGTGGCCGCGACCGGCCCGGTGCTGACCGGACTGCGCGACGCCGACCCGTTCCGGCTCGGGCGGCTCGCCCGCCGTCGGGCGCTCGAGCTGGAGGCCGCCCCGGCCGACGCGCCGCCCGAGCCCGCCCCGACGACGAGGCTCGGCCGCGCGCGGCGGGCCGTGCGTTCGGTGCGGACACGGTTCCTGGACCGCCTCGCCACCTCGCGCCTGCCCGGGACGCCGCGGTGGTCGGTGATGACACCGGAGGAGCGGGACCACTGGTGGGTGGGCCGGGTGGGGCGTTTCACCTCGGCGATCGCCTCCATCCCGGGCATCGGGGGGGCGCTCGCCCGGCGGCTGCCGGTCTCGGACATCCTCGGGCTGGCCGCGCAGGGCCTCGTCGTGTGCGCCATCGCCGGTGAGCACGGCGTGACCGGCCGCGACGACCAGGTGCGGCTGCTCGGCACCGTGCTCTTCGACCGTGACCTGCGCCCGGGCGAGTACGGCGACCCGCACGACGACCGGGTCGAGCGCGACGCCCGGGACCTCACCGGCGACCTCGGGACCGCCGGGGAGCCCGCTCACGACGGGCGGCTCAAGGCGCTCGCCCGGGCGGTGTGGCGGATGGGCCGGTCGCTCTTCGCACTGGGCGAGGAGCTGGAGCGCAGGCCACAGGGCCGGTGGTGGTGGCGCACGATCGCGAACCTGCCCGTTGTCGGCGCCCTCGGGGCGTACAAGAGTGAGCGGTCGGGATTGAAACGGGCCGCCCGGCGGGCAGCCAGGGCGGTGCGGGGGTGACCCGACCGGCAGCGGCCGGGCCCCGTCGCGACCCGGTGGAAGCCGAGATCCTGATGTGGTGTCACCCACGTCGTTGCGGGGGTGACCCGCCCGGGCGCAACGCGCCGCCGAACGGAATACTGACGGGCGGTTTCACCGATGTCGCGGGACCCAACTGACGCGCCGACCACCACCGGCGGGGTCGTCCCTCGACGGTGACGAGAGCGAGGAGCAGGAGCCGACGTGACGTACGTGATCGCCGAACCGTGTGTGGACGTGCTCGACAAGGGCTGCATCGAGGAGTGCCCTGTCGACTGCATCTACGAAGGGGGCCGGATGATGTACATCCACCCCGACGAGTGCGTCGACTGCGGTGCCTGTGAGCCGGTGTGCCCGGTCGAGGCCATCTACTACGAGGACGACGTCCCCGACCAGTGGTCGGTCTACACCCAGGCCAACGTGGACTTCTTCGACGAGCTCGGCTCGCCGGGAGGGGCCTCGAAGGTCGGCAAGACCGACCGCGACGTGGGCCCGGTGCCCAACCTGCCGCCGCAGGGGGAGTGACGATTCCCGTCTCCTTCCCGGAGCTGCCCGACTTCCCGTGGGACAGCCTGGCGGCGGAGACGGCGACGGCGCGGTCGCATCCCGACGGCGTCGTCGACCTCTCCGTCGGCACCCCGGTCGACCCGGTCCCGGAGATCGTGGCGTCGGCGCTGCAGGAGGCCTGGAACTCGCCGGGCTACCCGCAGACCTGGGGCACGCCGCAGTTGCGGACGGCCGCGGTGGACGCGCTCGGGCGCCGTTTCGGCGTCGATGGCCTCATCCCGGACGCCGTGCTCCCGACGATCGGGTCCAAGGAACTGGTCGCGTGGCTGCCGACGCTGCTGGGGCTGCGCTCCGGCGACGTCGTGGCCATCCCGGACCTCGCGTACCCGACCTACGAGGTCGGGGCGATGCTGGCGGGCGCCACGACGGTCCGCGTGGCCGACGACGAGCCGCTGCCCGCGGGCGCGCGGCTGGTCTGGCTGAACTCGCCGTCGAACCCGACCGGGCGGGTGCTCGGGGTCGAGGCGCTCGCGGCACGGGTGGCGGAGGCGCGCGCGCTCGGCGCGGTGGTGGCCTCCGACGAGTGCTACCTGGGGCTGCCCGGGCCGGGCTCCGAGCCGGTGTCCGTGCTGGACCCGCGGGTGCACGGCGGCTCGCTCGAGAGCCTGCTCGCGGTGCACTCGCTCTCGAAGACCTCGCAGCTCGCGGGCTACCGGGCGGCGTTCGTGGCGGGTGACCCGACACTCGTCGCCGGGCTGCTCGCCGTCCGCAAGCACGCCGGGATGATCGTGCCGCGGCCGGTGCAGGAGGCGATGACCGCGGCGCTCTCCGACGACGCGCACGTGGCCGAGACCCGGCAGCGCTACGACGCCCGCCGCGCCGTCCTGCGCCCGGCGCTGGAGAAGGTCGGGCTGCGGGTGGACCACTCCGAGGCCGGTCTCTACCTGTGGGCGACCGCGGGCAAGCCCTGCCGCGAGACCCTCGGGTGGCTGGCCGAGCTCGGGATCCTCGTCGCGCCGGGGGAGTTCTACGGGCCGGCCGGGTCGGAGCACGTGCGGGTGGCGCTCACCGCGTCCGACGAGCGGATCGAGGCGGCGGCCACCAGGTGCGCTTCGCGCCTGTGAGCACTAATTGACGCTATAGCGTCAATTAGTGCTCACAAGCGCGGAGCGCACCTCCGGAACACTCCCGGCGCCGCCCCCTGCACCACCGACGCGACCTGGAGCCAGCGCGGCACGAACACTTCCGCCCGGTCCCGCTCCACCGCGCGCAGGGTCGCCGCCGCGACCCGGTCCGCCGGCACCGGCCGGGGGAACGACCGGTCGTAGCCCCGCCGCGCCAGGAACGGGGTGTCGACCGCGCCCGGCAGCACGGTCGTGACCCCGACGGCGGGTTCCTCCAGCCGCAGCGCGTCGGCGAACGTCCGCAGGGCGGCCTTGGCCGCCGAGTACGTCGCCTCGCCCGCGACCCCGATTGCGGCGATCGATGCCACGAACACCACGTGCCCACGCGCCCGCCGCACCGCGGGCCACAGGGCCCGGGTGAGCTGCACCGGGGCCACCAGGTCGGCCGCCAGCACCGCGTCGACCTCCGCCTCGTCGACGCCGGAGAACGGCCCCGCCGCCCCGATCCCGGCGGCGTGCACGACCAGCCCGACCCCGTGCTCGTCGCACGCCGAGACCACGGCCGCGCGACCCGCCGTCGTCGTGAGGTCCCCGACGACGGGGTGCGCCCCGGTCGCCGCCGCGACCGCGTTCAGGCGGCCGGCGTCCCGACCGGTCACCACCAGCGGCGCGGACCGTCCCGCGAGCCGGTGGGCGATCGCCGCACCGATCCCGGACGAGGCGCCGGTGACGAGGGCCGGAGCGCCGTCCGGGGTCATCCGGGGCAGCTGCTCGAGGCCGACGATTCCGGTGCCGGGTCGTGGTGCTCCCACGTCGCCGCGTCCTCGGGGGCGTCGCCGCGGCGCAGCAGGACGGTGCTGCGCAGGGTCACCGACGCGATCCCGGCGAGCACCACGACGCCCGCGATGGCCTGCCCGGCGATGAGCGGGCCGGTGGTGTCGAGGCTCTCGCCGAGCCAGGCGATCCCGGCGAAGACGCCGACGATCGGGTCCGCCGTGGTGATGACCGCGACCGACGGCGAGACCAGCCGACCCTGCTGGAACGTGTTCTGGCTGAGCAGGAAGCCCATCGGGCCGATGATGCAGGCGGCGTAGAGCGCGGGCGTCGTGAACAGTTCGCCGAGCCCGCCACGCACCGCCGTCGTCACGGCCTTCATCAGCGCGGCGGTGACCCCGAAGAGGATGCCGGTGCCGAGCGCCAGCGCGAGGATCCGGGTCGGGTTCGAGATCACGCGCGCGTAGATCAGGCAGCCGACGACGAGGACCACGATCGTCACCAGGAACGCGGGGGAGTCGGTGACGTCGAGGTGCTCGCCCTCGGGCGCGGCCACCGGGCGGGCCTGCAGCAGGAATGCCGCCAGGCCCGCCGCGGTGAACAGCCCGCCGACGACGACCCAGCGGTCCGGGGCCCGGCGGTGCAGCAGCGCGGAGAACACGCCCGCGAAGACGACGCCGGTGACCAGCAGCGGCTGCACCACGGTCAGCGGTCCGAAGGCCAGCGCGACGAGCTGCATGGACAGCGCCAGCACGGTCATGACGAGCCCGAGCAGCCACCACGGGTGACGGATGAGGTCGACGACGAGCCGCGGGCTCAGCGTCGACGACACCGGCACCTCGTGCGTGGCCCGTTGCTGGGCAGCGCTCGCCATCCCGAACCCGGCGGCCCCGACGACCGCGGCGGGCACGGCGACGAGCAGCGAGACGGCATCGGTCACCGCGGTACGCCTCCGAGCAGTGTCCGCCCCTGGTCAGCGGACCGTGTCCAATCTGCGTTCGACCCCATTTTGCCCCTCCGAGGCAACACCTGCTTCACGAATCAGTCCCGCCCACGCTGCGTCGACGCGTCCGGGGAGGTCCCGGCCGCCCAGGACGGCGTCGTCGACGGCCAGCCCGACGCCCAGCGTCCGACCCCAGGCGAGCGCCCCGACCGCGACCCCCACCCCCGGCGCGAGCGGCAGCACCGGCACCACCTCCCGCACCAGGCCGCCCCCGATGTGCAGCGGCCGCCGGACCCCCGGCATGACCGAGACGATGAGGTGGAAGAACCGCCCGTGATAGGTCAGGCGCGCGAACGCCCGCTGCACCGGCCGGGGGAGGCGGCCGAGGCCGGAGAGCACCGCGGCCGATCCCTCGGCCTGCCCGGAGGCCTGCGCGCGGGCGACGGCGGCGGCGACCGCCGCGACCCGTCGTCGTACCGACGTGGGGGCGATCGGCAGGTCGACCGCGACGGCCGCGGTGCGGTTGCCGGTGTCGGCGGTGCCGGTCCCGGCCCGCAGCCGGGCGGTCAGCGGGACCATGGCCCGCGCCGTCGTCGCGCCCGGGTCCGACAGCGCCTCGGCGACGAGGGTGAGCACGACGGTCGTGGTGCTGGTGTCGAGCGCACGGGCGACGGCACGGACCTCTCCGGCGTCGAGCACCCGGGTGACGAGGCGGGTCGTCGCCGCGCTGCCGCGGGAGCGGTCGCCGAGGGCGCCACGGCGGGCGCCGCCGGCGCGGGCGAGGGCGACGATGCCGGCGGCCCGACGGCGGGTCAGCGCGCGCCGGGTGGCGCGGGTCGGGGCCCCGGGGTGGTCGGGCTCGCGTCGTGACCCGACGGGTACCGTCGCCCCCTCGTCGGTGACCAGGCGCACCAGCGCGTCGGTCACCGCGAGACCGTCGCCGAGGCAGTGGTGGACCGCGGCGAGCATCGTCACCTCGCCCGGCCCGGTACGGCCGAGCGAGATCCGCCAGCCGAGGTCACGGGGATCGACGGGGGCGCCGACGACGAGGTCCGTGGCCAGCGCGTCCGCGTCGCCGCGGTGGAGCACCGGGTCGACGTGGCGGTCCGGGTCCGGGGTGGCGGGCACCCAGCGCGGTGGGCCGGTGTCGTCGAGGCGCCGGGCGAGCAGGGCGACGCCGGCGGCCCGTTCGCGAACCCGGTCGGCGATGAGCGCGGGCCAGTCGGTGGTGTCGTCGTCGGGCACCGCGATCGTGATCCGGGCGCCGAGCACCTGCGGGACCCGCGGGGTGGAGGCGTGCCAGAACAGCGCGTCCTCGGAGCGCATCCGCTCGGTGCGCCCGACGCCGGCGAGCACGTCGGCGAGGTCCTCGCCGGGCGGGCGGGCGCGGAGCGCGGCGACGGCCGCGGCGTGGGTCGGGGGGTCGGCGAGGCGTCGCAGGGCCGCGGTGAGGGCTCGGGGCCCGGCGCATTGGCGGGCGAGGCCGGCGCGGGCGAGCAGCCGGGCGTTGTCGCGGCCGTGGCCGGGGATCGCGTCGACGATCAGCAGCGGGCGGGCGCAGGCGAGCGCTTCGAACGCGCTGGCCCCGCCGCCGGTGGTGACGACGGCGTCGACGGCGCGGGTGATCGTGGCGGGGTCGTCGATCCAGCGGTGGACCTCCAGGCGGCCGGGGTGCGCGGCGGCGAGGGTGTCGAGGCGGGCGCGGGCCGCGGGGTCGGTGGTGGCGACGACGGCGTCCGCGTCGGCGGCGAGCACGGCGGCGGCGACGGCGGGGAGGTCGCCGAAGCCGAGGGAGCCGGCCGCGACGAGGACGCGGATCCGGGGTGCTGTGTTGTCAGCGATGGTCCGTTGCTGACGTCTGGTGGCAGCAACGGACCATCGCTGACGCTCCTCGGGGGCCGGCGGCCGGAACGCCGACACGACCGGCCAGCGCACCACGTGCACCACCGCCCCGGGCGCGGACCGCCGGACCCGCCGCGCGGCCTCCTCGGTCGTGACCAGGTGAGCGTCGAGGTCGGCGTCGCACCACAGCGGCTGCGGCGCCGGATCGGCGGGCACGACGACGGCCCGCGCGGCCAGCGTCCCGGCCCGCCGCAGGTGCCCCAGCCCCGCGACCCCCTCCGGGAACGTGGTCACGACGAGGTCCGGGCGGTGCCGCGCGAGCAGCGGCGCGATCGACCGCGCGCTCCAGAACCCCAGCACCGCCCGCGTGCCCGCGCGGAAGAACCCGACGTGGACGAGCAGCCAGTAGTAGAGCCCGTAGACCCACGGCAGCGCCCGCACGCAGGTCGCGTAGATCCCCGCGAAGGTCCGCGGCGCGCCGCTGCCCATCCCCGCGAGCACGTCGCTCGACACGATCTCGGCGTCCGGCCACCGGCCACCCACCGCCTCCGCGACCGCACGCGCCGCCGCGTGGTGCCCGGCGCCGATCGAGCCGGACAGCAGCAGCACCCGCCGGGGAGCGGCATCGGCCGCGGCGGCGCTAGCGTGCGTCGGTGAGCCGGAGGACGGAGTCGCGACCGCACCGGAGACCGTCGTCATCGCAGGCCCCCTCGCGCGTGCTGCTGCTCTCCGCGCCGGTCGGCGAGGGGCACGTCGCCGCCGCCCGGGCGCTCGCCGCGCGGATGCGCACGGTGTGGCCGGACGCGGCGGTGACCGAGGTCGAGACGGTGGCCGGCGGTCCGCGGCGGACGGCCCTGCTCGGCGCCGCGTACCGGCTCGTCATGCGGGCGGCGCCCGGGCTCTACGGCTTCGCCTACGACGTCCTCGGCCGGCTGCCGCGCCTCGCCTCCGTCCTCCAGCGCCTCGGCGCCCCGGCGACCGCCCGCGCGCTGCGGCCGGTCCTCGCGGCGCAGCGTCCCGACCTCGTCGTCTGCACCTACCCGGTCACCTCCGGCGGGCTCGCGCTGCTGCACCGCCGGGGCGAGCTCGACGCCCGCACCGTCGCGATCGTCACCGACCCCGCCGTGCACCCCTTCTGGGTCTGGCCCGACGTCGACGAGACCTGGGTGATGCTCGACGAGGCCGCCGCCGCGGCGCGGCGTCTCGGCGCCGGCGACGTGCGGGTGGTCCCGCCGGTGGTCGACGCGCGGTTCGTGCCCGGCCCGGCGCCCGACGGCGACGAGCTCACCGTGCTCGTCACGGGCGGCTCGCTGGGCTTCGGGTCGCTCGAGCATGCCGTGGACGCCGTGCTCGACGCCGGGAGCGGGGTCCGGGCGGTCGTGCTGTGCGGGCACAACGACGGGCTGCGGGCGCGTCTCGACGCCCGCGCCGACCCCCGGCTGCGCACCCTCGGCTGGACCGACACCGTGCCCGCCGAGATGGCCGCCGCCGACGCGGTGCTGACCACCGGCGGTGGGATGATCGCGAGCGAGGCGCTGGCCGTCGGCCGCCCGGTGCTCTTCGCGACCCCGGTCCCCGGGCACGGCCGGGCCGGCGCGAGGGCGCTCGAGCACGCCGGGCTCGCCGTCGTGTGCCCGCGGCCCGCGGACGTCACGACGGCCGTCGTCGGGCTGCGGGACGACCCGTCCCGGCGCGAGGCCCTGGCCGCGGCGGCGCGGGCCTTCTCGGCCCGCGACCTCGACGGCGCGCTGGCCGGGCTGGCCGAGCGCGTCCTCGGGAGAGCCCGCTAGGCGGCCGCGGTCGCCGGACCCCAGCGCAGGCGCACGCCCTCGCCGGCCAGCGACGAGCGGAACCACCACAGCGAGATGGCGATCCCCACGCCCACCAGCGCGAACGAACCCGCCGTGGCGACCACCAGGTAGGCCTCGACGGTCGCCACCGCCAGCGCGAGGAGCGTCGTCGCGCCGTTCACGAGGAACACCAGTGCCCACAGCAGCGACACCCGGCGGAAGAACTGCTGGACCTTCGGGCGCGAGGTCAGCGCCTCGGGGAAGGCCACGAAGTCGTCCGCGAGCCGGGCGAGCAGCGGACGGCCGCCGCCGAACAGCGTCACCAGCAGCCCGGCCGCGAAGATGAAGTTCTGCGCGGAGGGCTCGAGGAAGTACACCAGCGCGCTGCCGGTCCAGAGCCCGACCACCGTCCGGACCACGAGGATCGCGGTGGAGATCAGGAGGATCGCCGGCAGCGCCCGGCGCCACAGCAGGCGCGCCAGCACCGCCAGCCCCGACCACGACAGCGCGGCCCAGAGGCCGGCGTCGAAGCCCGAGGTGTGCAGCAGCAGCGCGAAGAGCCCCAACGGGATGAGGATCGACTCCAGCAGCGGCACCACAGCGTGCCGGGCCATCTCCCGCCAGTGCGGGAGGTGGATCGTCGTGCCGTGGTGCGCCATGCGGGAGCGCCGCCTCTCGGCCGGGTACCGGTCGGTGATGACGGTAGCGACTCGGATGACGACACATGGTGAGACCCCCGGATTTCACGGGGTTCTCACGAGTTATCGCGCACCGACCGTGTCCGTCGCGGCCCGGATCGAGTCACGCAGCGAACCCATGGTCGCGAAGACGGCGGACGGCTCGTACCCACAATGGGCCATGCAGTTCTCGCACTTGGAGTTGCGGCCTCGTCCGTACGACTCCCAGTCGGTGTCCTCGATCAGCTCCTGGTAGGTGGACACGTACCCGTCGTCGAGCAGATAGCAGGGCTTCTGCCAGCCGAGGAGCGAGTACGACGGGATCGCCCACGCGGTGCAGTCGAAGTCCCGCTTGCCCTCGAGGAAGTCCAGGAACAGCGGTGAGTGGTTGAGCCGCCACTTCTTGCGGCGCCCGTCCGCGAACGCCTTGCGGAACAGCTCGCGGGTCTGGTCGACGCCGAGCCAGTGCTCCTGGTCGGGCGCCCGCTCGTAGGCGTAGGCGGGCGAGATCTGCATGTTGTCGACGCCGAGGTCGTCGTTGAGGTAGTCGAGGACGTCGATGACGTCCTGCGGGGTGTCGGTGTCGAAGAACGTGGTGTTCGTGTAGACCTTGAACCCCGCCGCCTGCGCCTGCTTGATCGCGTCGACCGCGGCGTCGAATCCGCCGGTCTTGCGCACCGACGCGTCGTGGCGCTCGCGCAGGCCGTCGATGTGCACCATCCACGCGAAGTTCTTGTGCGGCGAGAACTTGTGCAGGTGCTTCGGGAGCAGCAGCGCGTTCGTGCACAGGAAGATGATCTTGTTGCGGTCCAGCAGCTGCCGCACGATCTCGTCGATCTGCGGGTGCATCAGCGGCTCGCCGCCCGCGATCGAGACCATCGGCGCACCGGCCTCCTCGACGGCGCCGACGGCCTGCTCGACCGGCATCCGCTGCTTGAGCAGCGACGCCGGCTGGGCGATCTTGCCGCAGCCCGCGCACTTGAGGTTGCACGCGAACAGCGGCTCGAGCTCGACGAGGATCGGGAACTTCTCCCGGCGCCGGACCTTCTGGGTCATCAGGTAGGTGCCGAGCCGGATGCTCTGACGGAGGGGGAAACCCATGGTCAGCTCACTTCCTTGGGGAGGGTGAAGCGGACGTCCTCGGTCGTGGTCGGCCGGGGGGTGACGGTCACGGGCCCGAGCCCGCGCAGGAGGTCGACGACGCTGCCGACCCCGCCGTCGACGAGGTGGTCGGGTGCCGAGGCGCCCGCGGTGACCGCGACGCGCCGTGCCGCGGCGAGCCAGGACAGGTCGAGCTCGTCCGGGCGGTCGACGCGGCGCGCGGCGACCCCGGCGCGGGCGCCGACCTCCGCGAGCCGCACCGAGTTGGAGGAGTTCGCGGAGCCGACGACGACGAGCCGGTCGGCCTCGGCGGCCACCGCGCGCACGGCGGCCTGGCGGTTCGTGGTCGCGTAGCAGATGTCGGCCGAGCGGGGCTCGACCAGCGCCGGGAACCGCCGGCGGAGCACCGCGGCGATCCGCTCGGCCTCGTCGACAGCCAGCGTGGTCTGCACGGCGGAGGCGACGCGAGCCGGGTCGGCCGCCGTCACGGCCTCCGCCTCGGCCTCGCTGCCCACGACGATCACGGTGCCGCGCGCCTCGACTCCTTCGCCCACGGTGCCCTCGACCTCCTCGTGCTCGGCGTGGCCGATGAGGAACACCGTGGCGCCGTGCCCGGCGTGGCGACGCACGCCGGCGTGCACCTTGGTCACCAGGGGGCAGGTGGCGTCCACGACGGCGAGACGGCGCGAGGCCGCCGTGCGCCGCACCGAGGGCGCGACGCCGTGCGCGGCCAGCACCAGCGTCGAGCCGGTCGGGACCTCGTCCGCCTCCTGGACGAACACCGCGCCGCGGCGCTCGAGGTCGGCGACGACGTGGCTGTTGTGGACGATCTGGCGCCGCACGTACACCGGGGCGCCGTGGCGGTCGAGGGCCTGCTCGACGGTCGCGATCGCCCGCTCCACGCCGGCGCAGAACGAGCGGGGCTCGGCGAGCAGCACCTCCCGGGGGCCGAGGGCGGCGCACCAGGCGGCGAGGACCGGCGCGGCCCGGCGCAGTGCCCGGAGCGCGGCGATCCCGCGGCCGACGGTCCCGGGGTGCACGAGCGGGTGGTGCGGGGTGTCGACGATCGCGCGGACGACGGCGAAGGGGGTGCGGTCGTCGTCGGGGGCGAGCCAGGCCGATTCGGTGTCGACGGCGAGCGGGGCCCGCCCGTCTTGTGTCAGCGATGGTCCGTCGCTGACATCTGACGTCAGGATGAACCGTTCCTGACATCGGGGCTGGCTCAGCGCCGCCCGCTGCGCCCCGGTCACCACGTGGTCGGCCGAGACGATCGGCCCGACGTGCACCGTCAGCCCGGCCGCCCGCAGCGCCGCGGCCAGCAGCGGCGCGCTCGCGACCCGCACCGACCGACCGTCGGGACCCCGCACTTCGTCGGCCACCACCAGGTCACCCGGCAGCAGCCCCTCGGCCGGCGCCCCGGCCACTCCGGCGACGACCCGGGGCCGCGAGCCCAGCCGAGCAGCCGCGGCCAGCGAGCGCCGCCGGCCTGCCCCGGTCCGGACCACGCTCGCCGTCGGGACACACGAGTCCCCCGGCCCCGCGACGGCCCGCCGCTCGATCGCCAGGGGGGTGGCGACGACCGGTCCGGTCTCGATCATGCGGCGCCCCCACCAAGGTCCCAGCCGTGCACCCAGCGGCCCAGCGCCGAGATCGGGAACACCACGCGGTAGAGGTGGTAGGCGATGTAGAAGTCGCCCGGGAAGCCGGTCCCGGTGAACTGCTCCTCGTCCCACCCGCCGTCGGGACGCTGCTGCTCCACCAGCCACCGCACCCCACGCTCGGCGGCCGGACCCCGGTCACCCGCCGCGATCAGCGCCAGCAGCGCCCACGCGGTCTGCGACGGGGTGGAGGCGCCGCGCCCGATCCACGCCGGGTCGACGTAGGAGCGCAGGTCCTCGCCCCAGCCGCCGTCGTCGTTCTGGTGGTCGTGCAGCCAGCGCACCGCCCGCCGGATCGCCGACGACGCCGGGTCCACCCCGGCCGCCACCAGCGCCGGGACCACCCCGCCGGTGCCGTAGAGGTGGTTCGCGCCCCAGCGGCCGAACCACGAGCCGTCGGCCTCCTGCGCGTCGAGCAGCCACCGCACGCCGCGCACGCACACCTCCGACGCGGCTCGACCCTCTGCCGCGAGCGCCTCCACGACATGTCCGGTGACGTCCGCCGACGGCGGGTCGATCACCTCGCCGAAGTCGCAGAACGGCAGCTTGTTGATCAGTTCGCGGGTGTTGTCGGCGTCGAATGCGCCCCACCCGCCGTCGCCGGAGACCATCCCGGCGGCCCAGTCCAGGCCGCGGTCGACCGCCGCCTGCAGCTCCGCCCGCTCGCCGTCGGACTGGCCCTCGTGCTCGGAGCGCCGCAGCGCGAGCACGACCTCGGCGGTGTCGTCGGTGTCGGGGTAGACGTCGTTCTCGAACTCGAAGGCCCACCCGCCGGACCGCAGCTCCGGTCGCTGCACCCCCCAGTCCCCGGTTGCGGTGACCTGCTCGTCGAGCAGCCACCGGGTGCCCGCGACGACGGCGGGGTCGTCGGCGGGGACCGCGGCGTCGTGCAGTGCGTTGACCGCGAGGCAGGTGTCCCACACCGGCGACTGGCAGGCCTCGAGGCGGATCACCGGACCGTCCGGCGAGTCGGTGACCAGCGTGAACCCGTCGAGCCCGGCGATCGCGGCGCGCACGGCCGGGTGCTCGCGCGGGTAGCCGAGCAGCACCAGCGCCATCACCGAGTACACCCACGGCGGCTGGATGCCGCCCCACCCGCCGTCGGCCTCCTGGCGGGCCAGGATCCACTCGCCGGCCTTGCGCATCGCGCCTCGGCGGATCGCCGCCAACGGGCCGCGGCGCGCCGCCCGTGCGTAGGCGTGCAGCCCGACGTCGAGCCGGGAGAAGAACCCCGACCACGTCCAGATCGGCGCCCACGACGGCGGCGCGGCGCCGGTTCGCAGCTCGTCGACGCCGAAGTCGACCGGGTGCGTCGGCCGCAGCGTCGAGACCACCGTCAGCGGCACCACCGTCTGGCGGGCCCAGCACGCCCAGTCGGACACGTTGAGCGGGAACCAGCGCGGCAGGTGGATCAGCTCGGGCGGCATCGCCGGCAGGTCGTCCCAGGACCAGAGTCCGACCAGCGCGAGCCAGATGCGGGTGAACACCCGGGTCGACTCCACCCCGCCCTGCGCCCGGACGAACGCGGCGGCGGCGAGCATCGACGGGTCGGCGGCGTCCACACCGGCCAGCCGCAGCGCGACCCACGCCTCGGCGGTCGTGGAGAGGTCACCCGGGCCGCCGGCGAAGGTCGCCCAGGTGCCGTCCGCGCGCTGCTGGGAGCGGATCCAGCGGGCCGCGCCGGCGGTGCGGTCGTCGTCGGAGATGTCGAGGACGTGCCGGAGCATGAGGTCCTCGGCGTCCATCGTCACGTTGGTGTCGAGGTCGCCCTTCCACCACCCGGCCGCGTCCTGACGCGAGCGCAGGTGGTCGATCCCGGCCTCGAGTGCGTCCGCCGCGGTGCGGACGTCGGTCGAGGCGGCAGCGGGAACGGACAGCGTCAACTCAGGCCTCCCGGTCGGCGAGGTGACGGCCGAGCGCGACGAGCTCGGCCCGGGCCCGCGTCGTCGCGGGGTCGGTGGTGGGCAGGTGGACGGCGAGCGTGGCCAGCGCGGCCTCGGCGGCGGCGAGCCGACGACGGGCCTCGGCGCCGGCCCAGGCGCGTCCGCCGCCGGTCTCGACGAGGGCGGCGCCGCGGCGCAGGGTGAGCTCGTCGTCGGCATCGGCGGGCCGGGTCAGCCACGCGGCGAGGTCGCGCCCGGCGTCGCCGCCGTGCACGACGGCCCACGTGACGGGCAGCGACTTCTTGCGCTCGCGCAGGTCGGCGAGCACGGGCTTGCCGGTGACGGCGGGGTCGCCCCAGATGCCGAGGAGATCGTCGACCAGCTGGAAGGCCAGCCCCAGCTCCTCTCCGAAGTTCCGGAGCGCGGCGCACGCGGAAGCCGGTGCCCCGGCGAGGACCGCGCCGATCTCGGTGCTCGCGCCGAGCAGCGTCCCGGTCTTGCCGTGTGCCATCGCGAGGCACTCGTCGACCCCGACGCCGTCCCGGCCGGCGAACGCCACGTCCGCGACCTGACCGCCCACGAGCTCGCGCACCGTCCTCGTGAGCAGCAACGCGGCGGCCGGCGCCGGAACGTCGAGCAGCACCTCCTGGGAGAGCGCGAGCATCGCGTCGCCGGCCAGGATCGCCGCGGGCGCGCCCCAGACCGACCACACCGTCGGGCGGTGCCGGCGCTCGGTGTCGCCGTCGATGAGGTCGTCGTGCACGAGCGAGAAGTTGTGCACCAGCTCGAGCGCCACCCCGCCGGGCACCGCCACGTCCTCCTCGGCCCCGCACGCCCGGGCCGCGAGCAGCGCGAGCGCGGGCCGCAGGGCCTTGCCGCCGCCCCGCGACGGTCGGCCCGCGGCGTCGACCCACCCCAGGTGGTAGGCGGTCTGGGCGGCGCTGGCCTCGTCGAGGCGCGGTACCGCCGCGCGCAGGGCGGGCTCGACCAGGTCCCGGCAGCGGCGCAGCACGGCCGTCACGTCCACCGTCGTCGGGTCCGGCGCCACCGCCGTCGTCGGGGGAAGGAGCGCACCCGCCCCGTCGGTCGTCGCGGCGGTCATGCGGCGACCCGCGCGCGGTCGTCGTGTCCGGGGAGTCGGTCGTGGTGTCCCCGGGTCACCACCGCGGCCGCGGTCTGTCCACTGCGCACGGCACCCTCCATCGTCGCGGGCCATCCGGTGTCGGTCCACGCACCGGCCAGCGCGAGCGCGGGCAGCGCGGTCCGGCCGGCCGGCCGCCGGGCGCCGCTGCCCGGGGCCGGCCGGAACGTCGCCCGGGGCTCCCGGGTGACGAAGCCGTCGAGCAGGCGCGCGGCCGCTGCGCGGGGCAGCAGGCGGGCGAGCTCGGTGCGGAAGTGCTCGACGAGCGCCGCGGCGCCGAGGCCCACGTACTCGTCGGCCGCCGAGAGGGAGACGACGAGGTACTGGGCGCCGTCCGGCAGTGCACCGTGGGCGGCCGAGCGGTCGAAGACCCACTGCATCTCGGTGTCCAGGCCGGCCGCGAAGGGCACGTCGAGCACCGGGCGGTCGAGCACCAGGTGGACGTCGACGATCGGGCTCGCGCCCAGCGCCTCGGCGGCGGCGCCGACCTGCGCGCCGACCGGGTCGGGCAGCAACGCGGCCGCCTCCTCGGGGGGCAGCGCGCTGATGACGGCGTCGACGGCGAGGACGTCCTGTGCCCCGTCACGACCGGCGACGGCGACCCGCCACCCGCCGTCGTCGGGAGCGAGGTCACGAGCTACGTCGCGGACCCGGGCGGCGAGGCGCACCCGCACCCCGGCGTCGTCGAGGGCGCGGCGCGCGGCGGTGTCGTGCAGCTCGCCGAGCGGGACGGCCGACCAGCCGATGTCGGCGGCATCCGGCTCGCCGAGCAGCCCGATGCGGAACACCGTCGCGGCGAGCGCGAGCGACGCGTCGTCGGCGCGGGCGTTCAGCGTCGGGGTGCCGATGAGATCCCACAGCGCGCGGGTGGCCGCCGGGCCCTGGCCGTGGCGGCGCAGCCACTCGCCGAAGCTCTGGGCGTCGACGGCGGGGTCGGCGGGATCGAGGCGGCGCAGCGCCGCGGCCGCACGGGGGAGGGCGAGCCGTTCGCGCCACGGCACCGGGTCGTAGCGCAGCAGCGCCCGGGCGAGGTGCAGCGGCGCCGGGACCCGGTCGCGGCGGAGTCGGGCGGGCGGGGCGCCGGGGCGGAGCACCGTCACGTCGAGCCGCTCCTGCAGCGTCGTCGAGCCGGTGACGTCGAGGCGGGCCAGCAGCCCGCGGTAGGCGTGGCAGCAGCGCAGGAAGACGTGCTGGCCGGTGTCGACGTGCGCGTCGCCGCGCCGGAACGACCCGGCGAGACCACCGAGGCGGGCACGACGCTCCAGCAGCGTCACCTCGTGCCCGTCGTCGGCACAGCGCAGCGCGGCGGACACCCCCGCGAGCCCGCCCCCGAGGACCGCGATCCGCATCACCGCACCACGCCCCTCCGGGGACCGGCGGCGTCCATCCCGGTCAGGGCCCGGACGGCGACCAGCGCCTTCTGCGGGGCGGACAGCGAGAGCCGCCGGTCGTAGATCCGGCGCGGGTCGGCGGTGATGTCGTCGAGCAGGCGGCGGTAGATGCCGGCCATCGCGGTCGTGCACGCGGCGCTGCGGCGGTCGAGCATCCCGACCAGCTGCAGGCCCTCGTCGTACCAGCCGCGGGCCCGGACGGCGCTGTCGCGCAGCAGGTCGGCGAGGGCACCCTGCGGGTCGTCGAGGACCCCGTCGGAGCGCACCCGCAGCGTCACGCCCGCCGACGCCAGCTCGTCGGCCGGCATGTAGATCCGCCCGTTCAGGAGGTCCTCGCGGACGTCGCGCAGGATGTTGGTCTGCTGCAGCGCGAGGCCGAGCGCGTCGGCCAGCTGCGGGGCGTCGCCGTCCGGGTCCGCGCCCGGTCGGGTCCCGAACACCCCGAGACAGAGGCGCCCGACCGAGCCCGCGACGCACCGGCAGTACCAGAGCAGGTCGTCGAAGGTGCGGTACGGCGCCGACGCGGTGCCGGTGCGCGCGAAGGCGTCGTCCGCGGCGACGTCGGCCGCGACCCCGTCGACGAGCTCGTCGAACGCTCCGAGCGGGATCGGGAAGCGCCGCGTCGCGTCGGCGACCGCGATCATCACCGGGTCCTCGCCGGGATCGTCGACGAGGCTCGTCAGCTGGGTGCGCAGCTCGGCGAGCGCGGTCTGTTTGCGGGCGGTCTCGCCCTGTTCGTCGCCGAGGTCGTCGACGCGGCGGGCCAGCGCATAGACCGCGCACAGGGCGGCCCGGCGGTCCGGGGGCAGGAGCCGGATCCCGTAGTGGAAGTTGCGGGCCTCGGTGCGGGTGATCGCCTCGCAGGTGGCGTAGGCGCGTACCGTGCGGGGATCCGTCACGACGGTGGTCACGGGCGGGGACCTCCTGTCCTGCGGGTGCTTCCGAGTCCGAGCCGGGCCAGGTGGCGGACGACGTCCCGACGACGGGTGCGGGCGGTCCGGCCGAGGACGTCACCGCCGGTGCGGTCGACGGCGTCGGCTGCCGCGAACCCGCCCGCGGCGTAGCCCGCGACGGCGAGCCGGGCCGCGCCGTGCAGCCGGCCGACGAGGGCCGAGCCCGTCCGGAGCTGATCCCGGGCGGCGGCGGACTCGGCCAGCACGAGGCGGCGCAGCGCGGGGGAGGCGGTCGGGGCGTCGAGGTCGGTCTCGGCGACGCCGGCCGCCTCGCGGGCGTCGGCGGGCAGGTAGATGCGGCCGCGCCCGCGGTCCTCGCCGACGTCCTGGAGGTGCTCGAGCAGCTGCAGGGCGATGCACACGTCGTCGGACGCGGCGAGCATCGCGTCGGTCGGGTCGATCTCGAAGGCCGCGAGGACGAGCCGCCCGATGGGGACCGCGGAGAGCCGGCAGTAGCCGATCAGCTCGTCGCGGGTGGCGTAGCGGGTGACGGTCTGGTCGACACGGTTGGCCGCGACGAGGTCGTGGAACGGCGCCACCGGCAGCAGGCCGACGTGGGGTGCGAGGGCGCCGATCACCCGGGCGTGGGGCGCTCCGCCGGCGAAGACCCGGTCAAGATCCTCGTCGAGCGCGTCCAGCGCGGCGAGCCGCTGAGCCGGATCGGCCTCGCCCTCGTCGCCGACGTCGTCGACGGTGCGGACGACGTCGTAGACGGCGCGCAGCACCGCGCGCCGGCGGGCGGGAAGTATCCGCAGGGCGACCGGAAAGTTCTCTGCGCGTTCGGCGACACGTAATCGCGACATTTCGTCGACCACGGCCCCCGCGCGTTGCCCCATGGCCTCGATGTTGCTTGTGGGGCACGCGACAAGTCTTGACCCGGACGATCAGTTCGAACGCCCGTTTTTGTCATCGCGGCACAGAACCCGTCGGATTATCGTCGGTCGTGTGGCAGGGCCGCCGCTCGTCCGTGGCCCGTCGGAAGGCAGAGGTGGGGTTTGACCGAGATCTCCGCACCGTCGCTCGAAGCCTTGTCCGCCGCCGTGGGGCGCCGTGTCCCCGAGCTCATGGTGGAGGTGCGCGACGCGCTGGCGGCCCGGGTCCCGGACTACGCGCACTTCCTCGCGGAGCACGAGCACGAGGTGGCGGCGGGTGTGCGCGCCGTTCTGGGGCGGATCATCTCGCTCACGCACGACGGTTCGATGGACCGTCCGGGGGAACGCGAGTTCTTCGAGAATCTGGGCCGTTCGCAGTGGCGCGAGGGACGGGACCTGCCCGATCTGCTCGCGGTCTACCAGATCGGCGTCCGGGTGTTCTGGCACCACGTGTCGGCGGCCGCCCTCGAGGTCGGGCTGGCGCCGGACGCGCTGGCGGCCCTGGCCGAGACGGTGTTCTTCTTCGTCGACCAGCTCTCCTCGGCCTCGGCACACGGCTACGTGCTCGAGCAGGAGGAGGCCGGGGCGCTGCGCGAGCGTCACCGGGAGGAGCTCGTCGACCTCATGCTCTCGGAGTCCACGGACCCGGCCGCGGTCCGCGCGGCGGCCCGGCGCGCCGACTGGCCCGTGCCCGAGAAGGTCTCGGTGGTGCTCGTGGAGCCCGACGACGCCTCCGGGCGCCGGGCGCTGTCCCGGCTCGACGCCCGCTCGTTGCCGATCCGCCGGCCGCCGCTCGTCGGGGCCGTCGTCCCGAACGGGTCGCGCTCGACCGAACGGGCGGCGCTCACCGGGCTGCTGCGTGGCGCGCACGCCACCGTCGGCGCCGCGGTCCCTCCCGAGCACCTGGCCCGCAGCCTCGACCTCGCCGAGATCGCCGCGCGGCTGACGAAGGAACACCTGCTCTCCGACGATCCGGTCTTCGTCGCCGACCACCTCGACGCGATCATCGTCCACCGCGACCGCCGGCTGCTCGACGCGCTCGGCGACCAGGTCCTCGCGCCGCTGGACGGATCCTCACCGTCGTCGCGCGAGCGGCTGCGCGAGACGCTGCGGTCCTGGCTGCGGCACATGGGCGACCGCCGGGCGATGGCCGAGGAGCTGCACGTCCACCCGCAGACCGTCCGGTACCGGATGGGTCGGCTGCACGACCTGTTCGGCGACTCGCTCGACGACCCCGCGGTGCGCGCGCGGCTCATGCTGGCGCTGGCGTGGCGTGAGTAGGTGCGACTTCGTCGCTTGTGAGCAGTAATTGATGCTGGGGCGTCAATTAGTGCTCACAGGCGCGGCAGCGCACCTAATTCGCGTGCAGCGCCTCGTTCAGCTCGACCTTCGCGCCCTCGGTGCGCGGCAGCGCCTCCACGGCGCCCGTCGTCGAGTTCCGGCGCAGCAGCAGGCCGGAGCGCCCGGACAGGTCGGCCGCCTTGACCACTGACCCGTCGTCCAACGTCACCCGCGTCCCCGCCGTGACGTAGAGCCCGGCCTCCACCACGCAGTCGTCGCCGAGCGAGATCCCGATCCCGGCGTTCGCGCCGAGCAGGCAGCGCTCGCCGAGCGAGATGACCTCCTTGCCGCCGCCGGAGAGCGTGCCCATGATCGACGCGCCGCCGCCCACGTCGGATCCGTCGCCGACGACCACCCCGCCGGAGACCCGCCCCTCGATCATCGAGGCGCCGAGCGTGCCCGCGTTGAAGTTGACGAAGCCCTCGTGCATCACCGTGGTGCCCTCGGCGAGGTGCGCACCCAGCCGCACCCGGTCGGCGTCGCCGATGCGGACCCCGCTCGGGATCACGTAGTCGACCATCCGCGGGAACTTGTCCAGCGAGTACACCGTCACCGGCCCGCGGCCCCGCAGCCGCGCCCGGACCCGCTCGAACTCGGGCACCGGGCAGGGCCCGTGATTGGTCCACACGACGTTCGCGAGCAGCCCGAACATCCCCGTGAGGTCGACGCCGTGCGGGCGGACCAGGCGGTGCGAGAGCAGGTGCAGGCGCAGGTAGACGTCGTAGGCGCTCGCGGGCGGCCCGGTCAGGTCGGCGACGGTGCGCACCGCCACGACCTCCACCCCGCGGGCCTCGTCGGTGCCGAGCGCGTCGACCAGCGACGGCTCCAGCTCCCCGGCCGGGACCACGACGGTGCCCGGCTCCTCGGTCACCGGGTCGGTCCCGGCGAGCTCCGGCAGCGGGTACCAGGTGTCGAGGACGGTGCCGTCGAGGGCGACGGTCGCGAGGCCGACGCCGATGGCGCGGGTGGGGGTCTGGGCGCTCGGGGTGCTCATCGCCGACCAGCCTAACGAGGGCCTCCTAGGGTGGATCGCCGTGAGCGCAGACCGGCCCGACCTCGACTTGCACGCCGACCCCGTCGACCTCACCGCGGCGCTGGTGGACGTCCCCAGCGTCTCCGGGGAGGAGAAGGTGCTCGCCGACGCCGTCGAGACCGCGCTGCGCCGCGAGCCGCACCTCGAGGTGGTCCGCTCCGGGGAGGCGGTGCTGGCGCGGACCGCGCTCGGGCGGGAGCGCCGCGTGCTGCTCGCCGGGCACCTCGACACCGTCCCGATCGCCGACAACGTGCCCTCCCACCGCGACGGCGACCTGCTGTACGGCTGCGGGACCTCCGACATGAAGGCGGGCGTCGCGGTGATGGCCCACCTGACGGCGGCGCTGCGCGAGCCGGCCCACGACGTCACCCTCGTGCTCTACGACTGCGAGGAGATCGAGGCCGCGCGCAACGGCCTCGGCCGCATCGAGCGGGACCTGCGGCCCTGGCTCGACGCCGACCTGGCGATCCTCGGGGAGCCGACGTCGGGCCTGGTCGAGGGCGGATGCCAGGGCACCATGCGCGTCGTCGTCGACCTGCACGGCCGCCGGGCGCACTCCGCGCGCTCGTGGCTGGGGGAGAACGCGATCCACGCCGCCGCGCCGGTGCTGACCCGCCTGGCGTCCTACGAGCCGCGCTCGGTCGACATCGACGGCTGCCTCTACCGGGAGGGCCTGCAGGCGGTGCGGATCTCCGGGGGCGTCGCGGGCAACGTCGTACCCGACGAGGCGTCGGTGACGGTCAACTTCCGCTTCGCGCCGGACCGCACCCTTCCCGACGCCGAGGCCCACGTCCGGTCGGTGCTCGACGGCTTCGAGCTGCGGGTGACCGACGCGTCCCCGGGCGCGCTCCCGGGGTTGGCCGCGCCCGCCGCGGCCGAGTTCGTGGCGATCTCCGGTCAGACCCCGGTCGCGAAGTACGGCTGGACCGACGTCTCGCGGTTCTCGGCGCTCGGCATCCCGGCCGTGAACTTCGGCCCCGGCGACCCGAACCTCGCCCACACCCGCGACGAGCACGTCGACGTCCGGAACATCACCGCGGGTACGGCGACGCTGCGGGGCTATCTGGAGTAGTGCCCGGACGCACGAACGGCGCGTTCGTCACTCGTGATGGTGACGAGAGTGCCGTTCGTGGGTTCGGTGGGGGGTGACCCACACGACGTCCGGGTCAACTCCCGGTGACCGGTACGCGACCGCGGGACGCGCCACGATCGGGCGTCCCTACGCTGGCGGACATGACCGGGCCCCACTCCACCGATCCGCTGAAGGCGGAAGACCTGACGACGCCGCGTCCGACGACCATCGACAAGCGGCGTCCCGAGCACCGGGACCCGGCCCGGCTGTCGTCGACCACCGACCAGCGCCTGCTCGACTCGCGCGGACCCGTCGACTGGGTCCACTCCGACGCCTGGCGCCTGCAGCGCATCCAGGCGGAGTTCATCGAGGGCTTCAGCGTGCTCGCCGAGATCCCGCGGGCCGTCACCGTCTTCGGGTCGGCCCGCACGCCGGAGGATCACCCGGACTACGCGACCGGCATGGCCCTCGGCCGGGCACTGGCCGACGCCGGCTACGCGGTGATCACCGGCGGCGGGCCGGGGATCATGGAGGCCGCGAACCGGGGGTGCGCCGAGGCGGGCGGACTCTCGGTCGGTCTGGGGATCGAGCTGCCGTTCGAGCAGGGCCTCAACCCGTGGGTCGACCTCGGCGTCGGGTTCCGCTACTTCTTCGCCCGCAAGACGATGTTCGTGAAGTACGCGCAGGCCTTCGTGTGCCTGCCCGGCGGGTTCGGCACCCTCGACGAGCTCTTCGAGGCCCTCGTGCTGGTCCAGACCGGCAAGGTGACCCGGTTCCCCGTCGTGCTGCTCGGCTCGAGGTACTGGGGCGGGCTCGTCGACTGGCTGCGGACCACCGCGCTCGAGCACGGCGTCATCAGCCCGAAGGACGTGGACCTGTTCACCGTCACCGACGACGTTGACGATGTCGTCGCCATCGTCGAGAAGGGCTTCCAGGAGCTGGTCGAGGACCCGGGGCCGGTCGAGCCGTGAGCCTCGCGGTCTGCGTGTTCTGCGCGTCCGGGCCGGTCGCGCCGGAGCACCTCGCGCTCGCCCGGGACCTCGGTGCCGGGATCGCCGCCCGCGGCTGGACGCTGGTCTCGGGTGGCGGTCGGGTCGGGATGATGGGCGAGGTCGCGCGAGCCGCCCGCGACGGCGGCGCGCACACCCTCGGCGTGATCCCCTCGGACCTGGTGCACCGCGAGGTCGCCGACGACGAGTCCGACGAGCTCCTCGTCGTCGACGGCATGCGGGAGCGCAAGGCGGCCATGGACGCCCGCTGCGACGCCGTCGTCGCCCTGCCCGGCGGCCTCGGCACGCTCGAGGAGCTCTTCGAGGCCTGGACCTCGCGGGTGCTGGGCATGCACGCCAAGCCGGTCGTGCTCTGCGACCCGAACGGGCACTACGACCCGCTGCTCGCCTGGCTCGACGGCCTCACCGGGACCGGCTTCCTCTCGTCCGGCTCGCTGGGGGCGCTGACCCGCACGACGACGGCGGGTGCCGCGCTGGACGCCGTCGCCGGCGCCCTGCTCCCGTCGTGACCGCGTCCCCGTCCTGATGTCGGCCCACGAGCCCTGGTTCTCCGCCCGGACGTGGACCGAGCCGCCGTGGACACCCGCGGACCTCGTCGCCGCGAAGGCCGGCCGGACCGTCTCGGTGGTGCTGCCCGCGCTCGACGAGGAGGCGACCGTCGCCGGCGTCGTCGGGGCGGTGGTGCCGCTGGTGGGGACGGTGGTGGACGAGGTCGTCGTCGTCGACTCCGGCTCCACCGACGACACCATGGCGGTCGCGCACGCCGCTGGGGCCCGGGTGATCACCCGCGAGGAGGCGCTGCCGGGCGTGGCGGTGCGGCCCGGCAAGGGCGAGGTGCTGTGGCGCGGGCTCGCGGCGACGACCGGTGACCTGGTCGTCTACCTCGACTCCGACCTCGTCGACGTGGACGAGCGGTTCGTGACCTCGCTGCTCGGGCCGCTGCTGACGGTGCCCGGCGTCGAGCTGGTGAAGGGCTTCTACCACCGGCCGCTGCGCCTCTCGGAGCACGACGTGCTGGCGACCGGCGGCGGCCGGGTGACCGAGCTCGTCGCCCGACCGGCGCTGGCCGCGCTGCGCCCCGAGCTCGCCGGGATCGTCCAGCCGCTGGGCGGGGAGTACGCCGGGACCCGGGAGCTGCTGGAGTCGCTGCCGTTCGCGGCCGGGTACGGGGTCGAGCTCGGGCTGCTGCTCGACACCCACCGGACCCGGGGCCTCGGCGCGATCGCGCAGGTCGATCTCGGCGTCCGCAAGCACCGCCACCGCAGCCTGCGGGCGCTGGGGGTCACCGCGGCGGAGGTCCTCGACGTGGCGCTGCGTCGCTGCTCGGGTCTCGACGACGGGCCGCGGCCGCTGACGCAGTTCGTGCCGGTCGCCGGGCAGTGGCTGCCCGAGGTCCACGACGTGGCCACGGGGGACCGGCCGCCGATCCGCGAGCCGGCCCGCGCCGACCCGCCCTGACGGCCGCTGTCGGTGGGTCGTGCCACGATCCACCCCATGGGCAGTGCGCTGGTCTACGTCCTCGTCGTCGGGGTGGTCGCGGCCGTGATCTACGCGGCGACGGCGCTGCTCGCCGGCCGGGGCGAGGAGCTCGAGCCGATGCCGCCCGGCGCCACGCCGACGCGGCTGCCCGCGCGCGACCTCACCGGGGCCGATCTGCGCGAACTGCGGTTCCAGCAGTCGTTCCGCGGATACCGGATGAGCGAGGTGGACTGGGCTCTCGACCGGCTGGCGGCCGAGGTGGACACGCTGCGGGCGCGGCTGGCGGTGCACGAGAGCCTGCCGCCGCCCGCGGGGGAGGAGCCGGAGGCGCTCACCGACGTCGCGTACCCGCGCCCCGCGGTGCCGGAGGAGGACCCCACGCCCACCGACCCGACCGCCGGCGTGCCGTCCGGCTCCGCGTCCACCACGAAGGGCACCACCCATGGCCACCCGTGACATCACCGTCGGCGTCGACGTCGACGCCCCCGGGGACCAGGTCTGGAAGGCGGTGACCGACTGGGAGGCCCAGGGCGAGTGGATGCTCGGCACCGACGTCCGCGTGACGCACGGGGACGGCGTCGGCATCGGCTCCGAGCTCGCGGCCACCACGGGGATCGGGCCGCTCGGCGTCACCGACACCATGCGGATCGTCGGCTGGGACCCGCCGCACCGGGCCACCGTCGTGCACACCGGCTCCTTCGTCCGCGGCTCCGGGACCTTCACGGTGATCGACCGCGGTCCGGGTGCGTCCCGGTTCGAGTGGGGCGAGCGGCTGGACCTCCCGCTCGGGCTGCTCGGCGCGCTGGGCTGGACCGTGGTCTCCCCGCTGTTCCGGCTCGGGCTCGCGGTGTCCCTGCGCCGCCTCGCCCGGCGCTGCTCCGCCGAGGCGGCGGGGACGCGATGACCGGGGCGATCGTCGGCGAGGACGGCGTCGGCCGCTGCCCGTGGGGCGCCTCGGACCCGCTGCTGCGCGAGTATCACGACTCCGAGTGGGGCAACGAGCTCCACGGCCGCGACGCGCTCTACGAGCGGCTGAGCCTCGAGGCGTTCCAGTCCGGCCTGTCGTGGCTGATCATCCTGCGCAAGCGGCCGGCGTTCCGGGAGGCGTTCGCGGGGTTCGACGCCGACAAGGTCGCGGCGTTCGGCGACGACGACGTCGAGCGTCTGCTCGCCGACGCGGGGATCGTCCGCAACCGGCAGAAGATCGACGCGGCGATCGCGAACGCCCGCGCGATCCTGCGCGTGGAGGAGGAGGGCCCCGGGCTGGACGCGCTGCTGTGGTCGTTCGCGCCCGACCCGCCGCCCGCCCCGCCGGAGGCGCTCGAGGACGTCAACGCCACGACGCCCGCGTCGACCGCGATGGCGAAGGAGCTCCGCGGGCGTGGGCTGCGCTTCGTCGGCCCGACCACCGCGCACGCGCTGATGCAGGCCACCGGGATGGTCGACGAGCACCTCGCGGGATGTTTCCGCAGCGCTCGATCCTGACCGCCCGACCACCCCGCCACGCCCGATGATCGCTCCGGTGTCGTGCCCGGCGGGCTGATGGGGAAGAATCATCGTGCGGCGCGCGACGCCTACCGCTGGTGGCGCCGGTCCGTCGCCGCCGAGGACCGTGTGGAGGGAGTACGACTATGGCGGCCATGAAGCCCCGGACCGGTGACGGTCCCCTCGAGGTCACCAAGGAGGGGCGCGGCATCGTGATGCGCGTGCCGCTCGAGGGTGGGGGCAGGCTCGTCGTGGAGATGACCGCCGACGAGGCGAGTGACCTGCGGGAGGCGCTCACCGGCGTCGCGCCCTGATCAGGTGACGGTCACGACGGGGTCGGGCGCGCCCGGCACCCCGGCTGCGGGCGTGCCCTTCGCCGAGCCCGCCCTCCCCACACCCCTCGCCGACGTCGTCTGCGTCGACCCCGGCACCGCGCCGGCGGGCGACGCGCTGGTGCGTCTGCGTCGCACGGTCGACGCCGACGGCGAGTCGCTCCCGCCGACGGACCCGACGCCGAGCGGCTGGGTCGCCTCGCCCGGTGCCGTCACCGCGCTGGCTCCGTCCGACGGCGCCGGCCGCTGGCTCGTGGGCGCTGGCGGCGGGTCGACGTCCGACTGGCGCGCCGCCGGGGCCGCGGCGGTGCGGGTGGTCACGGGCCGCTCCGAGCCGGGCGAGCTGTACGGCGCGCCCGACGACGGCGCCGTCGCGAAGGTGCTCGTGGAGGTCGAGGACGGCCATCCGGGGCCCGAGGACGACGCGGCCTGGGCGGCCCTCGCGACCGGACTGCTGCTCGGCTCGCACCGTTTCTCTGTCCGGTCGTCCGCGCCCGCCGCCCCGCCGAGGGTGCACGTCGCGGTGCCCGAACCCGCCCGACCCGCCGTCGAACGCGCCCTGGTGCTGGCCCGCGCGACGGCCACCGCCCGCGACCTCGCCGACACCCCGTCGGGCGCCAAGTCGCCCGCGTGGTTCGCCGACCAGGCGGTCGCGGTGCTGGGGTCGGTGCCCGGCCTCGAGCTGGTCGTGCGCGACGAGGCCTGGCTGGCCGAGCAGGGCTTCGGCGGGGTGCTGGCCGTCGGCGGCGGGTCCGCCCGCCCGCCCCGCTTCCTCGAGATCTCGTGGTCCCCGGCCGGCGCCGAGGGCCACGCCGTGCTGGTCGGCAAGGGCATCACGTTCGACACCGGCGGCATCTCGATCAAGCCGAACGCCGGCATGGCCGACATGCGCACCGACTGCTCCGGGGGCGCCGCGGTGGTCGGCGCGCTGGCGGCGATCGCGACGCTCGAGCTGCCGGTGCGGGTCACGGGGCTGGTCCCGCTCGCGGAGAACCACGTCTCGGGCTCGGCCTACCGGCCCGGCGACGTCGTCCGGCACTACGACGGCCGCACCTCCGAGGTCACCAACACCGACGCCGAGGGCCGGATGGTCCTCGCGGACGCCCTCGGCTGGGCGGTCGCGACCCTCCGGCCGGACGTGATGGTCGACGTCGCCACGCTGACCGGAGCGATGAAGGTCGCGCTCGGGGTGCGCACCGGCGGGCTGTTCGCGACGACCGACGAGCTCGGCCGGCGCCTCGTCGACGCGGGCGCCGGGACCGGCGAGGCGTGGTGGCCGATGCCGCTGTCCGCCGCGCACGATTCCGACGTCGAGTCCACCCTCGCCGACGTCCGGCAGGCTCCGCCCGGTCCCGGCGGGATCGTCGCGGCGCTCTTCCTGCAGCGCTTCACCGGCGGGCTGCCCTGGGCACACCTCGACATCGCCGGGCCCGCGCGGTGCGACTCGCCGCACGAGGAGGTCGCCAAGGGCGCGACCGGTTTCGCGGCGCGGACGCTGGTGGAGTTCGTCGCCGCGTTCTGAGGCTCCGGGATTCTGAGCGAGGGGCACCTTCGCTCGATGGAACCGGCCGTGGGCGCCCCTCGCCGGAACGTGGAGCGAGCCGAATTCAGGGCAGCAGCGACGCGCAGAGCAGCCCGTCGGACACCGGCAGCAGCAGCGGCGCGAGCCGCTCGTCCGTCCGCACCGCGCGCACCGTCTCCCGCAGCGCCGACGAGATCGCCTCGCGGCGCACCGGGTCGTTCACCCGCCCCGTCCAGAGCACGTTGTCCAGCGCCACGACCCCGCCGGGACGCAGCAGCCGCACCGCCTCCTCGAGGTAGCGCGGGTACTCGACGGTCAGCGCGTCGACGAGGACGAGGTCGTACCCGGCGTCGGAGAGCCGCGGCAGCACCTCGAGCGCCCGCCCGGTGATCATCCGCACCCGCCCCGGCGCGAACCCGGCCTCCACGCACGCCTGGCGCGCCAGCCCCTGGTGCGGTGCCTCGCAGTCGATGCTGGTCAGCAGGCCTTCCCGGGGCATCCCGCGCAGCAGGCTCACGGTGCCGAGGCCCGCCCCGGAACCGATCTCAACGACGCTGCGGGCCCGGGTCGCCGACGCCAGGAAGGTCAGCGCCGCGCACGCCCCGGGGCCGATCGGCACGATCCCGTGCTCGGTGGCGCGCTCCCGGGCCGCCGCCAGAACCTCGTCGTCGCCGGTGAACTGCTCGGACCGGGCGCGGAGCCGCTCGGTGGTGCCCGCCTCGCCGGTGGGATCGGTGAGCGCGACGGTCACCGCCGAGCCGGTTTCCTCGTCGTGCGGGGGATCGCCGAGCGGGCGGGGGCCCGGCTCCTCGTCGGGTCCCGGCCGGGTGGGCCCGTGCGCGTGCCCCTCGGAGCGTCGCCCGGGCGGGGTGGCCGTGACGCGCAGCGGCCCTGTCGGTACCCGGGGGTATACCGGGATGCGGTTGCTGCCGTGCGCGCCGCCGGCCCGCGTCCCGGGAGGCCGTCCCGCGCCGCGACGGCGGCCCGCGAGCCCGGGAGCACCGGCGGGTGAACCGGCGTCATCCGCGGGCGGCGGCGTCGTCCGGTCCGTGGGGGCGGGCGGTCGTGAGCCCGACGGCGAGGGGGTACTGGTGGAGTCGACGACGCGCAGGGTGGCGCGGGCGCGACGGTTCTCGCCGTCGTCGCCACGGCCCCGGCGGCCCCCGTCCTCCGTCACGCGACCCAGGCTAGATCGCGATCACCCGCCGAGGATCGCGCCGCGCCGTCGGCCGGATTCCTCAGCCCCCTCTCAGACGACCCTCACCCGGGTGTCATACCGACCGGAGAGAGTGTGCCCATGACCGAGACGCTCGCCGCGCGCCCCGCCGGACCGGACGTTGGTTCCTCCGGCGCCGCCACGACCCACGCGGGCGCCTTCACCGACGGCGCCGAGGGCTGGACCCCGCCGTCCTGGGACGACGTCGTCCGTGAGCACGCCGACCGCGTCTACCGCCTGGCCTACCGGCTCACCGGCGACGCGCACGACGCCGAGGACCTCACCCAGGAGACCTTCATCCGGGTGTTCCGCTCCCTCGCGGCCTACAAGCCGGGCACGTTCGAGGGCTGGCTGCACCGGATCACGACGAACCTGTTCCTCGACATGGTCCGCCGCCGCGGCCGGCTGCGGATGGAGGGTCTGCCGGAGGACACCGACCGGCTGCCCGGCGGCGGCCCGGACCCCGAGCAGGTCTTCTCCGAGGCCCACCTCGACCCCGATCTCCAGGGCGCGCTCGACGAGCTGGCGCCGGAGTTCCGGGCCGCCGTGGTGCTCTGTGATGTGGAAGGTCTCTCGTACGAGGAGATCGCGGCCACGCTTGATGTCAAACTGGGGACCGTGCGCAGTCGCATCCACCGGGGACGTCAGGCGCTCCGCAGCGCTCTCGAACGGCGCCGTGCCCAGCGGGCCGCCGAGGAGGGGGCCGGCGGGCACGCGCCGGTGACGCTCGGCGCCAGGTCGGCGCCGTGATCGGCCGGCCGCACGGCAGCCCGTTCTCCCGCTGGGTCGGGGCCGTCTCGGAAGCACTGCCCGGCGGGCACCTCTCGCTCGACGCCGTCGTCGCGTACGTCGACGGCGAGCTCCCCACCGGCCCGGCCGGTCGGGCCGCCGCGCACGTGGACCGCTGCCCGGCCTGTGCCGGCGAGGTCATGGCCCAGCGCCAGGCCCGCAGGCGGCTCCGCGGCGCCGACACCCCCGGTGTCCCCGATTCGCTGCTGTGCTCGCTGCGCGCCATCCCCGACTGCGCCGAGCTGCCCGAGGCACCGGCCGGGCTGATGCTCGACGCCGAGGGCAACTTCGTCGTGCCGTCGGATCCCGCTGCGACCACCGAGGGGGCCGCGCGCCGGCGCACCCGCCGCGTCACCGGCCGCCGGCTGCCCGTCGTGGTGGCCTCCGGTCTCGTCGCCGGCGCCGCCGCCGTCGTCGGGCCCGTCGTCGCCGCGGGCGCGGTGCCGGCCGCCGTGACCCCCGGCGGGCCCGCACCGACCGCGGGCGCCTCGCTCACCGCGGGCGTGCCGGTGCCCCCCGCGGGCGACCGTGGCAACCCGGTCGCCGGCTCGGTCGAGCACGCCGGACCGGCCGGGGCGATCCCCGCGATCGCCAAGCCCGCCCCGCCGACGACGAGCACGCCCACCCCGACGAGCCCGCCGGCCTGACCGTTCCTTCACGGTCGACGCCCGAGGATCGGGCGGTGTCGCAGCGTCGTCCTCCGCGCTCTACCGTGGGCAGACGATGACCACCCACCGCGCGCGCACGCCCACCGCGAGTAGGGCTCCCCGTAGCCGGCGCACCCGATGAGAGCGCAGCCATGAGCAGCCCCTGGTCGCGTCACGCGACGACGGAGCGCCCCGACGCGCCCGAGGACGACGGTTCCGCCGACGCCGGTCCTGCCGACGCCGACGCCTGGGCCACCGACGACACCGCCACCGGGTCCGAGGCGCCCACCAACGGCCATCACCGCGCGAACGGTCACACCTGGTCCGAGGCGGGCCCGTCCGCCGAGGGCAACGGGCACGCGCTGGACGACGGCGAGATGGCGGCGGCCTTCGGTCGCCCGGCCGGCGGGTCGGAGCCCGCCCCGCCGCCGCGCCCCCGCGAGCAGCCGGCGTCGCGTGAGCCCTCGGTGGCGCTCGCCGGCGCGTTCGGCCGCCCGGAGGGCGCCCCGGACACCCTGCAGCGCCCGGCGGAGTCCACCCGCGCGCGTCCGGAGGACGACGAGCAGGACCTGTGGGCCGGCGAGACCACCGAGCGCGACCCCTGGCGGGATCCGGCCGCGGCCGTCGAGCTCGGCGCGCCCGCCGTGCGCGAGGGGGAGGCCGGCCCGGACCGGCGTCCGACGGGCCCGCGCCTCTCGGCGCGCGAGCTGCTGTTCGGCAAGCGGGTGGCGCCGAGCGCCCTGGTCCTCCTCGCGGTCGTCGCGCTGCTGGTGGGAGCGGTCGGCGGCGTTGTCGGGCACCTGACCGCCGAGGGCTCCGACGCGCTGATCGACCCGGGCGCCTCCCTCGCGCAGGTCGACGCGGGCAAGGAACGGCCCGCCGGGTCGGTGGCCGATGTCGCGGGCCGTGTGTTGCCCGCCGTCGTGTCCATCGAGGTCCGCTCGGGCACGACCGGCGGCACCGGTTCCGGCGTGGTCATCGACCCGCGCGGCGACATCATCACCAACAACCACGTCGTCTCGCTCGCCGCCACCGACCCCCGCGCGACGCTGGAGGCGGTCTTCTCGAGCGGGCAGCGCGCGACCGCGCGGATCGTCGGGCGCGACCCGCAGACCGACATCGCCGTGATCAAGGTCGACGTCGCGAACCCGGTGGTCGCCCAGCTCGGCCGCTCCTCCGACCTGCGGGTCGGCGACGGCGTCATCGCCATCGGCTCGCCGCTCGGCCTCGCGGGCACCGTCACCACCGGCATCGTCAGCTCGCTGCGCCGTCCGGTGCGCCTGGACGCCGAGTCGGCCAACGCCAACCCGGTCATCGACGCGATCCAGACCGACGCCGCGATCAACCCCGGCAACTCCGGCGGCGCGCTGGTCGACTCGACCGGTGCCGTCGTCGGGATCAACAGCGCGATCCGGACGCTGGGCGGCACCGACAGCTCCGGGCAGGGCGGCTCGATCGGCCTGGGCTTCGCGATCCCGATCGACGACGCCCAGGTGATCGCGCAGTCGCTCATCCGGACCGGCGGCTTCGTGCACACCGATCTCGGGGTGAACGCCAAGTCGGTCACCGACGGCACCGCGGACGGCGCCCAGATCCTCAACGTGCGCCAGGGCGGGCCCGCGTCCCGCGCCGGTGTCCTCGAGGGCGACGTCGTCACCCGCGTCGATCAGCGGCCGATCGCCTCGGCCGACGAGCTCACCGTGGCCATCCGCGAGCACCGGCCGGGCGAGACGGTGACCCTCGGCGTCGTGCGTGGCGGTCGTCCGTTGTCGCTGCAGGCGCAGCTCTAGGAGGCACGGTGTTCGAGAGCGTCGGGTGGGGCGAGATCCTCGTGCTGGCCCTGATCGGGCTCTTCGTGCTCGGCCCGGAACGCCTCCCCGGCGCCGTGCGCTGGGTCTCGGACACGGTGCGCACCGTGCGCGAGTACGCGGCGGGCGCCCGGGACCAGCTGCGCGACGAGATCGGGCCGGAGTTCGAGGAGCTCCGCAAGCCCCTCGAGGACCTGCGCTCGATCCGCGACCTCGACCCGCGCCGTGCGGTCCGGCGCTCGCTGTTCGACCCGATCGCCGACGGCACCTGGAGCGGCGCCGCCACCCCGGCGGCCTCGGACCCGGCGGGCGGTGTGACGGCGGGCGGCGCGGCGGGCGCGGCGGCGCTGAGCGCCGGGAACGGGAACGGCAGTCACGGCCTCCCGGCGGCCGGCGCGGGCGGCGAGCTCAAGGGCCAGTCGGACCGGACCGCGCCGCTCGCGCCGGACGAGCGGGCCCCGTTCGACCCGGACGCCACGTAGGTGCGACTCCGTCGCTCGTGAGCGGTAATCCGTGCTCTGGCACGGATTACTGCTCACGAGCCGGAGGCACCTCCGAGGTCATCGGGTTGGCCCGCATCCGCCCGGCCGGGTCGAGGCGGCGCAGGATCGCGCCGGTGATGGCGTCGAGGTCGGTGATCCGCTCCGGCCCGACGGCGTCGATCACCAGCCGTCGCACCTCCGCGGCATGACCCGGGGCCGTCGCGACGACCTTCTCCCATCCGGCGTCGGTCAGCCGTGCCATCGTGACCCGGCCGTTGCCCGCGCAGGGCTCGCGCGACACCCAGCCCTGCTGCTCCAATCTCGACACCACGTGCGAGAGGCGGGAGAGCGAGGAACTGACCATGGACGCGAGCTCGCTCATCGGCATGACGCGGTCGTGGGACTCGGAGAGCATGGCGAGCACGAGGTAGGAGAACTGGGTGAGGCCGGCATCGCGCTGCAACTGCGCGTCGAGAGCGGCGGGGAGCAGGGTCATCACCGCGGCCGTACGACGCCATGCGTGCTGCTCCTCGGCGGTCAACCAGTCGGCCATGCGCCCAGCTTACACTTGATGCTTCAACTGTCCAGCGTGTACCGTCACGGTTGAACCTTCACCTCCCAGGAGCGCACGCCATGAGTTCCCCGTTCGACACCGCCACCCCGGGTGCCGCCTTCGACGCCTTCATCGGCGCCGCCCGCGACACCGCCTCGGGCCGTCGTCCCTGGTCTCCGGAGGACGGCCCGCTGCCCGCCATCTACCTCTCCCACGGGGCGCCGCCGCTGTACGACGACGGCGAGTGGATGCGCGAGCTCTTCGGCTGGGCGCACCGCATGCCGCAGCCCCGCGCGATCGTCATCGTCTCCGCGCACTGGGAGTCCGCGCCGCTCACGATCTCCTCGCCCGCGGAGGGCACCCCGCTCGTCTACGACTTCGGCGGCTTCGCCCAGCGCTACTACACGATGACCTACGCGACGCCGGACGCGACCGTTCTCGCCGACCGGCTCGGCGCGATGCTCGACGGCGCGGAGACCGTGCACCGCTCCACCCGTGGGCTCGACCACGGGGCCTGGGTGCCGCTCTCGGTGATGTACCCCAACGCCGACGTGCCGGTGATCCAGGTGAGCATGCCCGACGAGGACCCCGACCGGCTGATGCGGATCGGCGCCCGGCTGCGCGAGCTGCGCTCGGAGGGTGTGCTCGTCATCGGCTCCGGGTTCATGACCCACGGGCTGCCGTTCCTCACCCGGGACATGCTCCAGGGCGACGCGGTGCCCGGCTGGACCGACGACTTCGACGCCTGGGCCGCCGACGCCCTGGCCCGCGGCGACGTCGAGGAACTGCGGCGGTTCCGCGCGGCGCCCGGCATGCCCTACGCCCACCCGACGGCGGAGCACTACGTCCCGCTCTTCGTCACCCTCGGGGCCGCGACCGACGCCGAGGTCCCGGCGACCACCGAGATCGACGGGATGATGTGGGGCCTCTCGCGGCGGTCGTTCTCGCTGGCCTGATCGGCTAGCGTCGCCGTCGATGTCCGTCACGGCGGGGCCCAGGGCCTGATGCGCCGCGAGGGCGGGCCGCTCACGGTCCTCGCCCTCGCCCAGGCCGCGACCACCTACGAGTTCACGGTCGCGTTCGTCGCCCTCCCGGCGATCGTCGCCGACCTGGGCGTCGTGCCGGCCCTCGTGCCGTGGGTGCCCGGCGCCTACGCGGTCGTGTTCGGCGGAGCGCTGCCGGCCGGCGGGCGCATCGTCGACCGGTACGGGACCCGGCGGGTTCTCCGCGTTGCACTGCTCGGTCTGACGGCGACGACGGCGGTGGTCGCGCTGGCGCCGTCGCCCGCCGTGCTGCTGGCCGGGCGCGCGGGCCAGGGACTCGCGGCCGCCGTGCTGCAGCCCGCGGTGCTCGGCGCGATGACGCGGGTGGCCGACGGCGCCGCTCGGGCCCGCGCCTGGAGCGTCTGGAGCGCGGTCGGGGCCGGTGGGCTCGCGCTGGGGGCCGCCGGGGGCGGGGTGCTCGTCGGGCTCGACTGGCGGGTCGCGATCGGCGTCGTCGTGCCGGTGTGTCTGGCGGCGGCGTGGTGCGGGCGCGTCCTTCCGCTGGACGACGGTGCTCCGCCGTCGGTCCCCGGGCCGGGCGCGCGCGTCCCGGTCCTCGCCGCCGCGATCACGACGACGGCCGGCGTGACGGTGGCCGCGACGATCACCCTCGGGGGTGCCCTGGGCTGGACCGCGCCGCCCACGCTGTCGGTGGCGGCGCTCGCGACGGCGGCCGCGGCGGGCGCCGTCGTCGTCGAACGCTCCTCGGATCCCCTGCTCGGTCCCGACCTGCGCCGTCGCCGCGACGTCCGGCTCGGCGCCCTGCTCGCGGCCGCGTACATGGCCGGGCCGGGCGCGCTGTACTTCCTCCTCACAGCCCGTGTCAGCCGTGCGGCATCGCTGACGTCAGATGTCAGCGGTGCCGCATCGCTGACGTCCCCTGCGACGGTCGGGCTGCGTCTCGTGCCGCTGACCCTCGGCGTCGTGGTCGGGAGCGCCGTGGCCGGGCGGGTCGTCGTACGCGTCGGGGAGGCGCGGGGCGCCGCCGTCGGGTTCGGGGTGGCCGCGCTCGGGACGACCGGGACCGCGCTCGGGCCGTTCGTAGTGTCGTCGCTGGTCGCGGGGCTGGGCAGCGGGCTGGCGTTCGCCGCGGTGTTCGCCCTCGCGGGTCGCGACGTGCCTCCCGGGCGCCGGGGCGCGGCCGGCGGGGTGATCGCGGCGGCGCAGTACCTGGCGAGCGCGGTCGCGCTGGCGGCGTACGGGGTGCTCGCCGGGCCGGTCGGGTACCGATCGGTGCTGCTGCTCTCCGGGGCCGTCGCGCTGGCGGGTGGGGTGGCGGCGTGGGCGGCGGGGCGGGTCGGTGTGCTCCGGCGCTGATCAGGGAGTCGTTGCGCGGCGGAACGGAGATCCGGACGACGCGTGGTGACTCCCTCGCGCGGGCCGCGGCCACGCCGACGGGGCGCCCGACCGTCGATGATCGTTACTTTCGTGGCCATGCTGACGATCCGCGACGCCACCGCCGAGGACGCCGCCGCCTGTGCCGCGATCTACGACCACTACGTGAGGGACACGGTGATCAGCTTCGAGACGGTGGCGCCGGACGCCGACGAGATGGCCGCGCGGATCGACGCCTCGACCGCCTGGCTGACGGGCGAGGACGCCGGCCGCGTCGTCGGGTACGCGTACGCCGGGTCGTTTAACCCGCGCGAGGCCTACCGCTGGTCCTGCACCGTCAGCGTCTACCTGGAGCCCGCCCGTCGTCGGACGGGAGCGGGGCGGGCGCTGTACGAGGCGTTGTTCGCCCGGCTGGTCGAGCTCGGCTACCGACGCGCGACCGCCGGCATCACGCTGCCGAACGAAGCCAGCGTCGGGCTGCACTCAACGCTGGGCTTCGAGCCGGTCGGCACGTTCGGCCGGATCGGCTGGAAGAACGACGCCTGGCACGACGTCGCGTGGATGCAGCGCGATCTGTGAGCTTCGCTCGTGTGCGTGCGTTTCCGTGTCCTGGCACGGAAACGCACGCACATGCACGTCAGTGCGACGTCGGCGAGATGTTCAGCGACATCCCCGCCAGGCCCCGGGCGCGCACGGTGAGCTTGTCGGACACGCTGCGCAGGGCCTCGCCCGCCGCGGACTGCGGCGAGGAGAGCACCAGCGGCATCCCGGCGTCGCCGCCCTCGCGCAGCCGGGTGTCGATCGGGATCTGGCCCAGCAGCGGGACCTCGGACCCGACCGACTTCGACAGCGAGTCGGCCACCTGCTGGCCGCCACCGGTGCCGAACAGGTCCATGCGCGACCCGTCGGGCATGTCCATCCACGACATGTTCTCGACGACGCCGACCAGGCGCTGGCGGGTCTGGAGCGAGATCGCCCCCGCGCGCTCGGCGACCTCCGCGGCCGCCTGCTGGGGCGTGGTCACCACGAGCAGTTCGGCGTTCGGGATGAGCTGCGCGACGGAGATCGCGATGTCGCCGGTGCCGGGCGGCAGGTCGAGGAGCAGGACGTCGAGGTCGCCCCAGAAGACGTCGGCCAGGAACTGCTGCAGCGCGCGGTGCAGCATCGGGCCGCGCCACACCACCGGGGTGTTGCCGGGGGTGAACATGCCGATCGAGATGACCTTCACCCCGTGCGCCTGGGGCGGCAGGATCATCTCGTCGACCTTGGTGGGCAGGTCGTCGGCGCCCAGCATCCGCGGCACCGAGTGGCCGTAGATGTCCGCATCGACCACGCCGACCTTCAGGCCCTTGTCGGCCATCGCCGCGGCGAGGTTCACCGTCACCGACGACTTGCCGACGCCGCCCTTGCCCGAGGCCACGGCGTACACGCGGGTCATCGAGCCGGGCTGGGCGAAGGGGATGACCGGCTCGTCGGCGTCGCCCTTGACCTTGCGACGCAGCTCCTTGCGCTGCTCGTCGTTCATGACGTCGAGCTCGACCGAGACCGTCGACACCCCGGACACCCCGGAGACCGCGTCGGTGACGCGGGTGGTGATGGTGTCCTTCATCGGGCAGCCGGACACCGTCAGCCAGATCGCGACCTCGACCTTGCCGTGGTCGAGGACGCGCACGTCCTTGACCATGCCGAGCTCGGTGATCGGGCGATGGATCTCGGGATCCTCGACACCGGACAGCGCGGTGCGGATCGCCTCGACGGACGGGGAACCAGCCATGCCCCGATGCTACGTGGCGTCCTCCGCGCTCCCGGGGCCTGCGTGGTTGGTCCCACCCGAGCCCGCCCCGGAGTGCTCGAGCGCCCGGCCCAGCGCCCGCTCGACCGCCTTGTCCACGGCGCGCTCCACGGCCTTGTCGACGACCCGGTCCAGCGCCCGCTCGAGCGTCTTGTCCACCGACTTGTCGACCGCCCGGGTGAGCGTCTTCTGCATCTCCCGGTCGACCCCGCTGCGCTCCGCGCCCCGTTCGGAGAGCTCGCTGCGCAGGAAGTCGCGGGTCACGGTCTCGCCGACGGCGAGCCGGACAGCCGCGAGCTCCCGCGAGAGGTACTCGGTGTCGGCGATGGTCCGCTGCGCCCGCGCCCGGTCCTCCTCGAGCGAGACCCGGTCACGGTCGTCCTGACGGTTCTGCGCGAGCAGGATCAGCGGCGCGGCGTAGGCGGCCTGGGTGGAGAAGGCCAGGTTGAGCAGGATGAACGGGTACGGGTCCCACTGCCCGAGGATCCCGACGAGGTTCAGCGCGATCCAGACGATGACGAACACCGTCTGCCACAGCAGGTAGGTGCCCGTCCCGAGGAACCGCGCGAGGCGTTCGGAGAGCCGCCCGAACGCCTCGGTGTCGAGGTCGAACCGCAGCCGGCGCTGCGGCCCGGCGGGCGTGTCGAGCCGGTATCGGCTGGAGCGCTCAGGCACGGCGGCCTCCGCGTGATGGTCGGGTGGGGGAGGCGGACGGCGGTCGGGGACCGGACCGGGGCTTCGTGCCGGGGGGTGCGGCCGGCCGGGCGGCGGGCAGGGCCGACGGCGGGACCCGCAGGCCACCCGTCGTCGTCGGGTCCGGGTCCTGGGTGCGCCAGTCCTCGGGCAGCAGGTGGTCGAGGACGTCGTCGACGGTCACCGCGCCCAGCAGGTGGTCGTTGTCGTCGATCACCGGGCCGCAGACCAGGTTGTAGGTCGCGAAGTAGCGGGTGACCTCGGTGAGCGACGCGTCCGGGTGCAGTCGGGTGAGCTCGGCGTCGAGCACGCCTGCGACCAGGGCGAACGGTGCCTCGCGCAGCAGCCGCTGGGAGTGCACGCAGCCGAGGTAGCGCCCGGTGGGCGTGGCCGACGGCGGGCGGCAGACGAACACCATCGAGGCCAGCGCCGGGGTGATGTCGGGGTTCATCACCCGCGCGAGCGCCTCGGCGACGGTGGAGTCGGGCGTGAGCACGATCGGCTCCGGCGTCATCATGCCGCCGGCGGTGTCGCCCGAGTACGTGAGGAGCCGGCGGACCGATTCGGAGTCCTCCGGCTCCATGAGGCCCAGCAGCTGCTCGGACTCCGGATCGGGCAGGTCGGCGAGCAGGTCCGCGGCGTCGTCGGGGTCCATGGCCTCGAGGACGTCGGCGGCGCGCTCGGAGGCCAGGTGGCGCAGCAGGTCGCGCTGGTCGACGGCGGGCAGCTCCTCGAGGACGTCGGCCAGGCGCTCGTCGCCGAGCCCGTCGGCCACGTCGTGACGCCGCCGCTGCGGCAGGTCGAGCAGGGCCTGCGCGACGTCGGCCGGGCGCATGTCCTCGAACGTCGCGAGCAGCTGCTCGGTGCCCTGGCCCTCCTCGGCGAGGGACAGCCCGCTCACCGCCGCCCAGGGCAGGACCTGCACCGGGCCGCGTCGTCCGAGCCGCCCCAGCCGCTCGGTGACCGCCAGGCGGGTGATGAGCCAGTCCCGGCTGCGGGTGTGCTCCATGAGGACGTCGGCGACGGTGGCGTCGGTGTCGCGGTCGACGATCCGCACGACGGCGTCGAGCATCTCCCCGACGACGAGGACCTCGTTCGGCCGCTGCGCGAACGGTCGCAGGTTCACCTGTCCGGTGGACAGCGTCACGGCGCCCGCGTCGATGGCGGTGATCCGCAACATCGGGACGAAGATCCGTCGTCGGGAACCGACCCCGACGACGAGGCCCAGGACGCGGGGCGGGCGGGGCCCGACCGATACGGCCGACACCGCGTCCCGGACCCGACCGATGTTCTCGCCGTCGGGACCCAGAACGGGCAGACCGACCATCCGGGCGACGAACACCCTGGTCATCGCTGTGCTGGCGGCTCGGGTCACGCGCTGAGGCTAACGGCGACCGTCGGGTTGTCGGTGGTGAGAGGGTGAGCGGCGGACGACGAGCGGGGGAGTACCCGGGGTTCGGTCCCGCCGGTTGAGAGCGTCTTCACCTGAATCGGGACAGCCGGGGGCCTCCGTGTCAACATCCCGATGAACACCCCATGCCCCGCGACGACGTCGTGGAGCCCTCGAGGAGGTCAGTGCGAGTGAGTGTCGAGAACCGTCCGCGCCGGTCGTGCCTCGCGGTGCCCGGCTCGAGCCAGAAGTTCATCGACAAGGCCCGGACGCTGCCCGCGGACCAGATCTTCCTGGATCTGGAGGACGCCTGCGCCCCGCTGGCCAAGCCCGGTGCGCGCAAGACCATCGTGTCGGCGCTGAACGAGGGCGGCTGGGAGGGCAAGACGCGCGTCGTCCGCGTGAACGACTGGACGACCGAGTGGACCTACCGGGACGTCACCGAGGTCGTCGAGGGAGCGGGGGCGTCGCTGGACGCGATCATGCTGCCCAAGGTGCAGACCGCGGCCCAGGTCCAGGCCCTCGACTTCCTGCTCACGCAGATCGAGAAGACGATGGGCTACGAGGTCGGCCGGATCGGCATCGAGGCGCAGATCGAGAACGCGCTCGGCCTGACCAACGTCAACGAGATCGCCGCCGCGTCGCCGCGCATGGAGACCATCGTCTTCGGCCCGGCCGACTTCATGGCCTCGATCAACATGAAGTCGCTCGTGGTCGGCGAGCAGCCCCCCGGCTACACCGAGGGCGACGCCTACCACTACATCCTCATGCAGATCCTCATGGCGGCGCGGGCCTACGACCTGCAGGCCATCGACGGCCCCTACCTGCAGATCCGCGACGTCGACGGTTTCAAGCGGGTGGCCGGCCGCGCCGCCGCGCTGGGCTACGACGGCAAGTGGGTGCTGCACCCGGGCCAGATCGACGCCGCGAACGAGACGTTCTCGCCGGGCCAGGAGGACTACGACCACGCCGAGAACATCCTCGACGCCTACGAGTGGTTCACCTCGGAGGCCGGGGGCGCGAAGGGCTCGGCGATGCTCGGCGACGAGATGATCGACGAGGCGTCGCGCAAGATGGCGCTGGTCATCGCGGGCAAGGGTCGCGCGGCGGGCATGACCCGCGGCGAGCGCTGGACGCCGCCGGAGTCGTGAGGGTTCGGCTTCGCCTCGTGCGTGCGTTTCCGTGTCCTGACGCGGAAACGCACGCACATGCGCGTAGCGCAAACTGGTCGGTAATCACCCAGAACAGGGAGCACGTCGCATGGCACGCCTCGCCCAGACCGCGGGACTCACCGATGTCCAGGAGGAGATTCTCTCCACCGTCCGCGACTACGTGGACAAGGAGATCATCCCGACCGCCCAGGACCTCGAGCACGCGGACGAGTACCCGCAGGCGATCGTCGACGGGATGAAGGAGATGGGCCTGTTCGGGCTCATGATCCCGGAGGAGTACGGCGGTCTGGGCGAGTCGCTGCTGACCTACGCGCTCGTCGTCGAGCAGATCGCGCGCGGGTGGATGAGCGTCTCCGGCGTCATCAACACCCACTTCATCGTCAGCTACATGCTCATCCACCACGGCACGGAGGAGCAGAAGCAGAAGTACCTCCCGCTGCTCGCCACGGGTGAGATGACGGGGTCCTTCTCGATGTCCGAGCCGGAACTGGGCTCGGACGTCGCCGCGATCAAGACCCGCGCGAAGGCCGACGGCGACGACTACGTGGTCGACGGCGCGAAGATGTGGCTGACCAACGGCGGCTCGTCGAACCTCACCGCGGTGCTCGTCAAGACCGACGAGGGCGCCGAGAAGCCGTACCAGAACCTGACGACGCTGCTGGTCGAGAAGCCGCGCGGGTTCGGCAAGGTCGCCGAGGGGCTCTCGGTCCCCGGCAAGATCGACAAGATGGGCTACAAGGGCGTCGACACCACCGAGATGGTGTTCGACGGCTTCCGGATCCCGCAGGCCCAGGTGCTCGGCGGGCAGTCCGGCAAGGGCTTCGCGCAGATGATGGACGGCGTCGAGGTCGGGCGTGTGAACGTCGCCGCCCGCGCCTGCGGCATCGCGATCCGCGCGTTCGAGCTCGGCATCGAGTACGCGCAGCAGCGCTCCACCTTCGGCAAGCCGATCGCGCAGCACCAGGCGATCGCGTTCAAGCTCGCCGAGATGGCCACCAAGGTGGAGGCCGCGCACCTGATGATGGTCAACGCCGCGCGGCTCAAGGACCGCGGCGAGCGCAACGACGTCGAGGCCGGGATGGCCAAGATGATCGCCTCGGAGTACTGCAAGGAGGTCACCGAGGAGTCGTTCCGCATCCACGGCGGCTACGGCTACTCCAAGGAGTACGAGATCGAGCGGCTCATGCGTGAGGCGCCGTTCCTGCTCATCGGTGAGGGCACCTCCGAGATCCAGAAGACGATCATCAGCCGCGGCCTGCTGAAGGACTACAAGCTGCGCAGCTGAGCCGCGCCGGTTCGTTCTGAGCCCCGGACCGCCGTTCTGAGCGAAGGGCACCGTCGGTCGATCTATTCGATCGGAGGTGCCCTTCGCTCGTTCCGGGGCGCGGCCGTCGTTCCGGCGGTGGGCGCCCACCGCCGGCTCTATCGAGCGAAGGTGCCCTTCGCTCAGAACGCCGGCCGGGCCGCCCGTGCCGCCGTTCGGCCGAGTGAGCGAGGGAACACACACCCCGCGTGGGCACTTTCGTCCGATGCGGTCCGTTGGAAGGATGCTCGGACCGATAGCACGCGGAGGACGTCGTGAGCTCGCCGTTCATGGGGAACCGACCCGGATCCGCTCCGGGGCTGCCCAACCTGCCGGAGCCGCCCTCGGGCTGGCCGGTGGGCTCCTACGCGAAGTACGAGGAGGCGCAGCGCGCGGTCGACCACCTCGCCGACAACGACTTCCCCGTGGCGGACGTGACCATCGTCGGCGTCGACCTGATGCTCGTCGAGCGGGTGATCGGCCGGCTGACGTGGGGCCGGGTGCTCGCCACCGGCGCGGCGTCCGGGGCCTGGCTCGGCCTGTTCGTCGGCGTGATCCTGTCGCTGTTCAGCGCGAACGGCTCGATCGGCGCGATCCTGCTCGGCCTCGGGATGGGCATCGTGTTCGGCGTCGTGTCCGGCGCGATCACGTACGGCGCGTCGCGGGGTCGCCGGGACTTCACCAGCGCCAGCCAGATGGTGGCCGGGCGCTACGACGTGCTCTGCCAGCCCCGCAGCGCCGAGAAGGCCCGCGACATGCTGGCCAAGCTCGCGATCGGCACCGACCAGACCTAGCCACGTTCCCGACGACGGGTGCCGACGCGGCGCCCGTCGTCGGGACGGCTCGGCCGGCGCCCGAGTGGACTCCCGCCGCCGGAGCCCTCGGCATCCACTCTATCGGCCGCCGCGGAAGCTCACGGCCCTGGGAGCGGGCACTCATGACCGCGCTGCGGTGGGCCCTGCCTCGCCTGACACGCCCGCGAAGATCAGGGAGTCGTTACGGGGCGGAACGTAGATCCGCTCGACCCGCAACGACTCCCTCGAGCTTGCGCAAGGCAGCTGGCCTCCGGCCGTGCTCACGAGCGCGCGAGCGCTCCTACGGACCGCTGCCGGACACCCCCGTCGCTCTCACCACGGAGAGCGGGATCGCAACGTCCTCGAGCGACTTGCGCTCGGCGTCGATACCGAGGACCGCCGCGACGACGCCACCGATGATCATGATCACGGCGCCGAGGATGTAGGCCCAGAACAGCCCGGACTCGCTCGGGGCGGTCTTCGGACCGATCATCGCCGCGTAGACCAGCGGCGCCACCGACCCGAAGACCTGGGCGATCGCGAAGAACACCGCGATCGCCTTGGCCCGGACCTCCATCGGGAAGATCTCCGACACCGTGAGGTACGCCGCCGAGGCCCCGGCCGAGGCGAAGAAGAAGATCACGCACCAGGCGACGGTCTGCGTCGTCGCGTTGAGCGCTCCCGCCTTGAACAGGAACGCACTGATGATCAGGAGCGCGCCGGCCAGGATGTAGGTCCCGGCGATCATCTTCCGCCGACCGAGGGTGTCGAAGAACCGGCCCAGCAGGATCGGACCGAGGAAGTTCCCGATCGCGAACGGGATGTAGTAGATCGAGGTGTCCGCGTCGGGGCCGAGGTAGAAGTTCGCCAGCACGATCGCGTAGGAGAAGAAGATCGCGTTGTAGAGGAACGACTGGGTGATCATCAGGACCGCGCCGAGCGTGGAGCGGCCCGGATATGTTCGGAACAGCACTCTCAGCAGCGCGATGTACCCGGTCTGCGGAGTGGGCTTGATCTCCAGTGCCCGGCTCTCGTCGACCGGCTCGACCTCTCGGCCTGTCGCGGCGACCTCGCGCTCGATGTACTCGATGGAGCGCTCGGCCTCGTCGGCCCGGCCGTGCATGATCAGCCACCGGGGGCTCTCGGGCACCGCCCGACGCAGGACGACGATCACGATCGCGAGCACCGGGCCGATGAGGAAGGCGATCCGCCAGTCGATCGCGGGACTGATCGCGCCCGACAGCAGCGGGTACTGGATCGCCGCCGCGATCGCCGCGCCCGCCCAGTAGGTGCCGTTGACCGCGATGTCGGTCTGGCCGCGGTACCGGGCCGGGATCAGCTCGTCGATCGCCGAGTTGATCGCCGCGTACTCACCGCCGATGCCTGCGCCCGCGATGAAGCGGGTCGCGTACAGGAACGTCAGCGACAGGGCCCCGGAGCCGAGGGTGAACGCCGTGAGGGCGCTGCCGCCGAAGTAGATCGCCAGCGTGATGAAGAACAGCCGGCGTCGGCCGAGTCGGTCGGAGAGGTTCCCGAAGACCAGGGCGCCAACGACCTGCCCCAGCAGGTAGACCGTGGCCAGGAAGCCGACCGCGGTGGTCGAGAGCCCCAGACGGTCGCTGTCGGTGAGCTTCTCGCCGACGTTGCTGGCGATCGTGATCTCGAGCCCGTCGAGGATCCAGCACGTCCCGAGCGCGAGAACCATCCGGGTGTGGAACGACGACCAGGGCAATCGGTCGATCCGGGCGGGTATCAGGGAGCGCACGCTCCCGGGCTGCTGGGTGGTCCCGTCTGCCGTTGTCACGAGCGCCCTCCCGACTTCCGCCGCTGGAACGTCGTGAGCCTAACCACACAGACAGGTGAACGGGAGGTGTGAATGGGACGTCAGGGACATCCCTGGGCCGACTAGAGCCAGTGGTTGCGGCGGAAGGTCCGGAAGAGCCAGGCGCAGATGGCGACGATCACGACGATCACCAGCGGGTAGCCGAACGTCCAGTGCAGCTCGGGCATGTAGTCGAAGTTCATGCCGTAGATGCCGGCGAACATCGTCGGGACGGCGAGCAGCGCGGCGTACGCGGTGATCTTGCGCATGTCGTTGTTCTGCCGCAGCGTGATCTTGGCCAGCACCGCGTCGACCAGCGTGGTCAGCAGCTCGTCGAACTGCGCGACCCGCTCGGACACCGTCACCAGGTGGTCGTCCACGTCGCGGAAGTAGCTGCGGACGTCGGTCGGGACGAGCGGCGAGTAGCCCTCGGTGAGCCGGCGCAGCGGGGCGACCAGGGGCTGGACGGCGCGGCGCAGCTCCAGCACCTCGCGCTTCATCAGGTAGATCTGGTCGGCGCCGAGCTCCGAGTGGGGCGCGAAGACCTCCGCCTCGATGGTGTCGATGTCCCCCTCGACCGCGGCCGAGACGTCCAGGTAAGCGTCGACGATGTGGTCGGCCACCGCGTGCAGCACGGCCGCCGGGCCGAGGGCCAGGTGCTCGGGGTCCTCCTCGAGCGTCCGCCGTACGCGGCGCAGCCCGGAGTGTTGCCCGTGGCGGACGGTCACCACGAAGTCCTTCCCGACGAAGCACATCAGCTCGCCGGACTCGACGATCTCGTTCGCCGTCGTCGGGGACGCGTGCGCGACGTAGCGCATCGTCTTGAACACCGAGAACAGCATGTCGTCGTAGCGCTCGATCTTCGGGCGCTGATGGGCGTGCACCGCGTCCTCGACGGCGAGCGGGTGCAGGCCGAAGACCTCGGCGATGTCGTCGATCTGCTCGGCGTCGGGCTCGTGCAGGCCCACCCACACGAAGCCCTCCTCCCGACGACGGACCTCCTCGATCGCCTGGCGGTGGTTCCAACGTCCCTCGAGCCGCTTGCCGTCGACGTAGACCGCGCAGTCGACGACGAACGCGGACAGCGGCACGTGCGGGACGTGGACCCCGTTGTCGAGGGCGCGGGGACGCCGGCCGCGCGCGGTGGAACGCAGGGAGGGGAGAGCGGGCATGGTGGTCTCCGTGTCGGGACACGACCGGATCGAGGTCCGGTCAGCGGGATCTCGGACGGATCGCCGCGTCGCCTCGGGGGCCACGACGGTGCGAGGACCGTCGTCAGCGGCCCCTCGTGGGGACGCGGCCGATACTTCCGGGGTCGGCACCCGGCTGTTCCGTCATGGCCACGTCCACCTCCTCGGTCCTCCCGGGCTGACTGCTCCTGGCCTGCCCACCCCGTGACGGTGGAGCCGCCCCGGGGGTGGGCCCGGTGTCGTACGTGTCACGCGGCCGTGCGTCCACGTGCGCTGCCGCAATGGTCCATCCTACGGGTCGTCACGGGCGGTGCGCTGCTCGGACGGCCCAGGAGACGACGACGTTCAGGGAGTGGACACGTGCAGTTCGGTCGGTACTTCGAGGAGTTCGAGGTCGGGGCGACGTACAAGCACTGGCCCGGCAAGACGGTCACCGAGTACGACGACCACCTCTTCTGCCTCATCACGATGAACCACCACCCGCTGCACCTCGACAGCCACTACGCCGAGGGCACCCAGCAGGGGCGCAACGTCGTCGTCGGGAACTACGTCTACTCGCTGCTGCTCGGCATGTCGGTGTCCGACGTCTCGGGCAAGGCGATCGCGAACCTCGAGGTCGAGTCGCTGCGCCACGTCAAGCCGGTCTTCCACGGCGACACGATCTACGGCGAGTCGACGGTGCTGGACAAGAAGGAGTCGACCTCGAAGAACGACCGGGGCGTCGTCCAGGTCGAGACGATCGGCTACAACCAGGACGGCGTGGTGGTCTGCATCTACCGCCGCAAGGTGATGGTGCCGAAGCGGCCGCAGACCGACTCGCCCGAGGCGGCGCTGGCCGCGGAGCAGCCGAACCGGCCCGTCCCGCAGGACCGCTGACCGGTTCCCGAGCGCCGGTGTGTCGGTCACGGGCCGTCACCGGTGCGCCCCTAAGATCGCCGCCGTGGACGTGAAGAAGCTCGTCATCGCGATCGTCGTGATCTTCGTGCTGTTCTTCGTGATCTCACAGCCGCGCGCCTCGGCGGACTTCGTCCTGAACATCCTGCACCTGCTCGAGAGCGCCGCCAACTCAGTGGTCCTCTTCCTGCGCTCGCTGTTCACGTAGCCCGCGCGGGTTACGCTCGTCACCGGTCACAGGACGCACCGTCAGGGCCGGGGCAGGAGGGGAGGGCGCCGTGCTGGCACCCCGCGAGGTCGACGAGTACGTCCTGCCCACCGAGCGGCGGGTCATCCGCTTCCGCCGGCACTGGGTCGTGATCGTCAACGAGGTCGTGCAGGCCACCGTGCTGATGGTCATCCTCATGGTGGCCGCCTCGCTGCTGCCCGAGGGCCCGGTGCTCTCCAACATGCTCTGGTACGGCGGGCTGCTCGTGCTCGTGAAGGCCTGCTACAAGGTCAGCGAGTGGTGGGTCGAGAAGGTCGTGATCACCGACAAGCGCGTGATGCTCACCCAGGGCGTCTTCACGCAGAAGGTCGGCATGATGCCGCTCGGGAAGGTCACCGACCTGACGTTCGAGCGCACCCTCAACGGCCGCATGATGGGCTACGGCACGATGATCATCGAGTCGGCCGGTCAGATCCAGGCGCTGAACCGCATCGACTTCCTCCCCGACCCCGAAGAGGTCTACGAGGCGATCTCCGAGCTGGTGTTCGGCGAGAAGCGGCAGACGCCGAGCCGTCCCTGAGATCATCGCCGGTGTGATCGACCTCCACCTGCACTCGAACGCCTCCGACGGGACGGACACGCCGGGCGAGCTCGTCCGCAAGGCCGTCGACGCCGGCGTGACGACGCTCGCGCTCACCGATCACGACACGACGGCGGGGTGGGACGAGGCCGCGGCGGCGGTTCCCCCGGGCGTCCGGCTGGTCCGCGGCGCGGAGTTCTCGACGACGGCGCCCGACGGCCGCGGTGGGCACGTCTCGGCGCACCTGCTCGGCTACCTGTTCGACCCGACGGGCCCGGCGATCCTGGCCGACCAGGCACGGTTGGGCGGGGAACGCGCCCGGCGCATCGGCGTGATGACCGAACGGCTGCGGGCCGACGGGTACGCCGTCGACCCGACGAGATACGCCGGTGACGCGCCGATCGGGCGGCCGCACCTCGGGCGCGCGCTCGTCGAGATCGGGGCGGTGGCCTCGGTGCCGGAGGCGTTCGAGAAGTTCCTGGCCAAGAACGGCAAGTACTACGAGCCGAAGGCCGACACACCCATCGCGGAGGCGATCGCCATGATCCGCGCGGCGGGCGGGGTGCCGGTCTGGGCGCACCCGTGGGCCCGGAAGAAGGGCCCGATCGTCGAACCCGAGGTGATCCAGGAGATGGCCGGACTCCGGCTCGCCGGGCTCGAGGTCGACCATCCCGACCAGGAGCCGGGCGACCGCGAGCGGCTGCGGTCGCTGGCCGGGGACCTGAACCTGCTGGTCACCGGTTCGAGTGACTACCACGGGGCGAACAAGACGATCCCGATCGCGGCCGAGACGACCCGCCCCGAGGTCCTCGAGGCCCTCGTCGCGCAGGCCACCGGTGCAGGAGTCGTGACCGGAGGGCAATAAGCTGGAACCGATGAGCGGGCAGCTGACTCTCCAGGACATGCCCTCTCCTCTGGTCAAGGTCACCCCCGCCCGGCTCGCCACCTGGGACGACTGCCGGCGGCGCTACCGGATGACCTACCTCGACCGTCCGGCCCCACCCCGCGGCGGCGCCTGGGCGCACGCCACCCTCGGCGCCGTCGTCCACAACGCCCTGCGCGCACTCTTCGAGCTGCCCGTCCCGCGCCGTCGTCCCGACCGTGCCGCCGCGCTCGTCACCGAGCACTGGTCCTCCGAGGGGTTCCGCGACGACGCCCAGGCGGGCGAGTACCGCGCGCGGGCCCGGGACTGGGTGGCGCGCTACGCCGACGAGCACGGCGCCGGAGTCGGCGAACCGCTCGGCGTCGAGCGCTGGGTGGCGGCGCCGGTCGGCGGGATCGTCGCCGAGGGCCGCGTCGACCGGATCGACGCCGGCACCGACGAGGACGGCGGGCGCGAAGCCGTCGTCGTGGACTACAAGACCGGGCGGTGGGTGCCCGACGAGGACGACGCCCGCTCCTCCCGGGCGCTGGCGCTCTACGCGCTCGCCGCCGCCCGCACGCTGCGGCGGGCGTGCCGCCGCGTCGAGCTGCACCACCTGCCGTCGGGCACGGTGGCGAGCGCCGTGCACGACGACGCCTCGCTGGCGCGGCACCGGCGGCGCGCCGAGGAGTCCGCGGTCGAGATGGCGGCCGCGGGTGACGCGCTCGCCCTCGGCGGTGACCCCGAGGCACTCTTCCCGCCCGCACCGGGTCCGCGCTGCGCCCGCTGTGACATGCGGCGGAACTGCCCCGAGGGCCGGGCCGCCGCGCCACCGCTCGACCCCTGGGCCCTGCTCGCCCCCTGACCCCGTCCGCCCCGACCATCCTGCGAGGAACCGCCCCCGATGACCGGCCATGCCGCGCTCCCGTCCGAGGACCCGACCCCTCCGGACGGCATCCCGACGCCCCCGGCGGGCGTCCCGGCAGCCTCGGGTCCGGCGGTGGGGTCGCTGCACCAGGCGGTGGCGGGCTACCAGGCGGGAACGCCCGAGCCCGCGGAACCGGCCGAGCCGACCCGGTCGGAGGCCACCCCGGCGGGCCCGACGTCGGCAGCGGGTCCGAGGGCGACGCCGCGGCGGCTCGAGGCGGTGCCGGACGCCTACACGGCCGTCATCTCCGGGCCACGCACCGGCGCGTTCGGCCGCCCGATCGGCAAGCACCGCCCGACCGCGCTGCAGCGCCTCGTCGAGGTGGCCCGGGTGCTCGTCGGTGGTCTGATGGTGCTGACGCTCGCCGTGATCGTCGCGCCGCTCGTGCTCTCCGGCTCCGCTCCCGAGGTCGGCGTGCTCGTCGGGCACGTCGTCGGGGCGGTCGTGGCGCTGGCGGCGGCCGGCGTCGCGGCGTCACGGAAGACGCCGGTGTGGGCAGCGACGGTGGCGGCCCTCGTCGTGCCGGTGGACGTGCTGGTGGTGCTGGCCGTCTTCTGGTGGCGATAGGTGCGCTGACGCGCTTGTGAGCACTAATCGTCGCTATAGCAGCGATTAGTGCTCACAAGCGCGTCAGCGCACCCAGGCCGGACGCCACCTCCGCGAACGACGTCGACAACGGCGCGAGCCCGATCCGGATGCCGTCCGGCGCGCGGAAGTCCGGCACGACCCCGCGGCGCCACAGCTCGGCCACGATCGCCCGCGCGTCCGGGTGCCGCAGCGTCACGTGCCCGCCACGGCGCGCCGGATCGCGCGGTGAGGCGACCTCCAGCCCGGCCGCGTCGGCGATCTCCACGGCGAACGCGGTGAGCGCCTCGGACTTCGCGCGGACCGCCCCGATCCCGGCCTCGGCGTAGAGGTCCAGTCCGACGCGCAGCGGGACGAGCGCCAGCACCGGCGGCGTCCCGGAGAGGAACTGCCGCACCCCCTCGGCCGGCACGTACCCGGCCGCCATCGCGAACGGGTCGGAGCGCCCGAACCAGCCCTGCACCGGCTGCCGCAGCACCCCGTGGTGGCGCGCCGCGACGTAGGCGAACGCCGGCGAGCCCGGCCCGCCGCCGAGGTACTTGTAGGTGCACCCGACGGCGAGGTCGGCGCCCCACGCGTCGAGCGCCACCGGCACCGCACCGACCGAGTGGCAGAGGTCCCAGCACACGAGCGCGCCCGCGTCGTGGACGACCGCGGTGATCGCCGCGGCGTCGGCCAGGTACCCGGAGCGGTAGGCGACGTGGGAGAGCACGACGAGCGCCGTGCGCGGCCCGACCGCCTCGGCCACCTGCTCCACCGACACCCCGCCGTCCGGGTCGGTCGGGATCCAGCGCAGCGTGCGCCCGGTCTCGGCGGCGATCCCCTCGAGCAGGTAGCGGTCGGTGGGGAAGTCGTCGTCGGACACCACGATCTCGTCGCGGCCCCCACCAGCCCCGTCGACGGCCGCCCGCGCGAGCTTGTAGAGCAGCACGCTCGTCGAGTCGCCCACCAGCGTCTGACCCGCCGCGGCGCCCACCAACAACGCCCCCAGCCGGTCGCCCAGCACCGTCGGCAGCTCCACCCACTGCTCGTCCCAGCTGCGGATGAGCCGTGAGCCCCAGTCGTGCGCGGTGAACGCGGCGAGCGCCTCGCCGGTGACCCGCAGCGGGCGGCCGAGGGAGTTCCCGTCGAAGTAGGCGGTCACGTCGCCGTCGAGGACGAAGCGGTCCCGCAGCGGCGCCAGCGGGTCGGCGGCGTCGAGCTCCGCGGCGCGCGCCGCGAACCCGGCACCGGTCACGCCGCGTGCTCCCGCGCCAGCGCCTCCCGGGCGGTCGGCCCGTGGCGCCAGCTCTCCGGCAGCGCGAGCACCCCGGCCCGCAGGCCGCGCACGACGAGGCCGGCGGCCAGGTCCGTCGTCGGGAGCCCGGGCAGGCCGTGCATCCGGCGGGCCCAGCGCGGCTGCAGCGCGAAGCCGAGGGACGCGAGCGCGGTCCACGCCGGGCGCGCGGGGGTGGTGAGCGCGACGCGGGTCGGCATCGGCGGCGCGAGCAGCCGCAGCGCGGCGCGACGCGACGTGCCCGAGGCGCGCAGCTCGGGACGGACGGCGTCGAAGTAGTCGGCGACCTCGGCCCGGCTGGACGGCACGTCGGTGGCGCCGAGCAGCTCCGCAGCCCGGACCTGCTCGGCGAGGAACCGGTCGGCCTCGGCGTCGGACAGCCCGGCCCCGGCGCGGCGCACCGCGTCGAGGAACCCCCACACCTCGGTGACGTGCACCCAGCGCAGCAGGTCGGGGTCCGAGGCCCGGTAGGGCAGGCCGGTCACCGGGTCCACGCCGCGCACGTGCTCGTGGGCGGCGCGGACCTTCGCGGCGACCTCGTCGACCCGGTCGCGCGAGGAGAACGTCACCGTCATGACGTACTCGGCGGTGCGGCTCAACCGGGGCCAGAACGCGGTGTCGAAGTCGGAGTGCTCGGCGACCCCGGCCATCGCCCGGGGGTGCAGGGCCTGCAGGAACAGCGCCGCCAGGCCGCCCACGCCGGCCGCGGGATCGGCCATCACCTGCCAGGTGACGCTGCCCGGCCCGAAGTAGCCCGATCCCGGGTCCGAGGGCAGCGCTGACGCGGTCATGGCTCCAGGGTGTCCTCGCGCAGCCAGGTCCGCCACGTGGGGACGAGGACGTCGAGCAGCGCCTGCGGGTTCTCGAGGTTGGGGGAGTGCGCGGCGGCGGGCACCGCGGCGAACTCGGCCTCGAGCCGGTCGGCCATCGTCCGCTGGGTGGTGACCGGCCAGGCGTCGTCGTTCATCCCGCAGACCACCAGCGTCGCGAGGCGGCGCCCGCGCAGCGCCGCGACCAGCTCGGGCACCCGGTCGGGCTCGTTGCGCAGCGCGTCGCCCATCCCGAGCAGCGCCGTGGGCGAGGACGAGGCCAGCCGGTGGCGCAGGAAGTCCGCGACGGCGGGGTCGGCCCCGGCCCAGTCGCCCGCCTGCTCGCGCAGCGCGACGACGGAGTCGAGGCCGCGCCGGCGCAGGACGGGCTCCAGGACGTCGAGGCGGGAGCGCCGGGGCCCCATCGGCAGCTCACCCGGCCCGGTGTCCATGAGGGTCAGGCCGCGGACGGGGGCGCCGGAGAGGACGGCGGCCCGCGCGACGAGCCCACCGTAGGAGTGCCCGAGCAGCAGCACGGTGCGGCCCGCGGCGACCTCGGCGCGGACGACGTCCGCGACCAGGGACCCCAGCGGGCCGGGCCGGTGGTCGAGCTCTCCGTGCAGCGGCGGTGACTCGTACTGGCCGGGCAGGTCGAGCGCGAGTACGTCGATCCCGGCGTCGGCGATCGGGTCGATCAGCGGCGCGAAGTCCTCCTTGGACCCGGAGTAGCCCGGGACCAGCAGCGCCACCGCGTCCCACTGCTCGTCCGCGGCGCGGGGTCGGGCATCGGCGCGCAGCGCCGCGAGCGGGCCGTACGGGCCCGACAGCTCCACCCGGGCGGCCCGGTGGGGGGTCAGCTGCGCCGCCCCCGCCCCGGACGGCGGCGCCTCGACGACGCGGACCGGGAGGGGGTCGCGAGCCGGGGTCACACCGGGAGAGTCTGCCAAACCCGGGGCCGGTCGCGGTGTGAACGCTGCGGGTCGGCGGCGGGTCTCAGCGTGGCGGCCGCAGCCCGACGACGGAGGTGCCGCGCTGCTCGACGACCGTGGTGCCGACCACCTCGACCCCGACCGGACCGGGCGGGTCCGCGCGCCGGTCCACCGGGATCGTCGGTCGGGGCGCACCGGTCGCGGCGTCGACGACCGCGAGGCCCCCCTGGACCGGCACGAGCACCGTCGTCGGAGCCCCGGGGACGCCGTTGGGCACCGCGGCGCCGGGGCCCAGCGTGTTCGGCAGCGTCCACCGCGGCAGCAGGGTGGACGGGTCGAGCCCGACGGTCGCGGTGCCGGTCCACCACAGCAGCACCGGCCCCGCCTGGCGGACCCCGGTGGACTGGCCGGGCGGATCGGTCGCGGTCTCCGAGGCGGCGCCGGCGACGGGGCCCGCGGCGGGACCGAGCGGCACCGTGCCGATCGGGGTGCCCGCGCTGTCGTAGACCCGCAGGGTGCCGTCCGGGGCCTCCAGCGCGGTGCGGTCGTCGGCGACCGCGACCAGCCGGCCACCGGTCACCCCGGAGAGCACGCTGAACCGGTCCTCGGGCTTGTCGTACTCCGACGGGTTCGCGGAGAGCAGGCTGAGCCGGTCCGAGGGCTCGGCGGCGCAGCGCTCCAGGACGGCCACCGTGTCGGCGCCCGCGGCGACGGAGACGTGCGGGCAGGACGCCCGCGGCTGCGGGGTCGACTGCACCGGGTTCTGCAACTGCCCGTACTCGAGGGTGGCGACGAGGTCGTCGCGCCAGACCTCGAGGTAGTCGCGGCCGGTCGCGGTGACGTGCGAGCCGTCGGAGAGGAGTCGGGTGCCGGGGCGGACGTCGCTGTTGCGGGTCGGGCCCCGCTGCCCGGTCGACGGGTCCATCGTCGCGACGTCGCTGCAGAACGTGCCCACCGGCGACGTCGTGCGGAACAGCGCCAGCACGTCCCCGAAGCCGGTGCCCAGCGTGCACAGCGGGTTCGGCCGGCGGTACTCCCACGCCTGCGCCCCGGTCGCGGCGTCCAGGCCGGTGACCACGCCGAAGCCGTCGGGATCGGTGCGCCCGGTGGCGACGACCGGACCCGCGGTCGTCGGACCGGCGAGCAGGTCGGCCCCGGGCGGCGCCCCGGCCGGGTTCGGCGCCCGCCAGGCCTGGACCAGCGCCGTCGGCACCGGCCCTTCGACCGGCGGGGCCAGCGGGGCGGGCGCGGGCGTCACGGTCGTGCCGGACTCGTCGCCCGCGCGCAGCACGAGCAGGGTCCCGACGACGGCCGCGACCACGATGAGCGCGATCGCGAGGAGATCGACGCGTCGGCGCCGTTCCGCCGGCGGCCACCAGGTGGCGCGGCGGTCCGGTCGCTCGCCCGCGTCGTCCCCGGCCGGGCGGCTCGGGGTGCGCCGCCCGCCGGGGGCCGTCACCGCCTGATCAGTCCTCGCCCGCGCCGTTCGCGGCGACCGCGGCCTGGGCCTCGTCGCCACCACCGGAGCCACGGCCACCGCGGCCGCGACGGCGCCGGCGGCGCGGCCGCGAGGACCCGCCTCCCTCGCCGTCCTCACCCGAGGCGTCGGCGGACCCCCCGTCGTCGGAGCTCTCGGGACCCGCGGTGTCGGAGCCGGCGGCCTTCTCACCCGGCCCGGAGACGACCTCGCCCCCGCGACTGCGGGTACGGGACCGGTTGCGCCGCTTGCGCGGCCGGTCGGCGTTCTCGGACGAGGTCTCCGCGGTCTCCTCCGGGGCGTTCTCGTCCTCCTCCTCGGCGGGACGACGACGGCGCGCCACCCGGCCGGTCGCGTCCTCGGGGATGCCGAGGTCGCGCAGCAGGTGCGGGGAGTTGGAGTAGGTCTCCGGCGGCTCCGGGGCGCCGAGCCCCAGGTCGTCGGAGATCAGCTTCCACTTGGGCAGGTCGTCCCAGTCGACGAGCGTGATCGCGATGCCGGTCTTCCCCGCGCGGCCGGTGCGGCCGATGCGGTGGATGTAGGTCTTCGCGTCGTCCGGGCACTGGTAGTTCACGACGTGGGTCACTCCGGTCACGTCGATGCCGCGCGCGGCGACGTCGGTGCAGACCAGGACGTCGATGCGCCCGGTGCGGAACGCCTTGAGCGCGTGCTCGCGGGCGCCCTGGCCGAGGTCGCCGTGCACGGCGCCGACCTTGAAGCCGCGCTCGGCGAGCTCCTCGGAGACCTTGCTCGCGGTGCGCTTGGTGCGGGTGAACACCATCGTCGGGCCGCGGTCGGCCGCCTGCAGGGTGCGGGCGAGCAGCTCGACCTTGTCCAGCGCGTGCGCGCGGTAGACGAACTGCGCGGTGCGCTCGCCGATGGCGCTGGCGTCGACCTGCTCGGCGCGGATGTGCGTCGGCTGCGTCAGGAACGTGCGGGCCAGCGTGATGATCGGCCCGGGCATGGTGGCCGAGAAGAGCATCGTCTGGCGCTTGTCGGGCAGCATCCCGAGGATGCGCTCGACGTCGGGCAGGAAGCCCAGGTCGAGCATCTCGTCGGCCTCGTCGAGGACCAGGCCGCCGATCTTGGCGAGGACCAGGTGGCCCTGCTGCGCGAGGTCGAGCAGCCGGCCGGGCGTGCCGACGACGAACTCGACGCCGGTCTGCAGCGCGGCGATCTGCTGCTCGTAGGGCCGCCCGCCGTAGATCGACACGACCCGCGTGCCGAGCCCCTTCGAGGCGCCCTCGATGTCCTTCGCGACCTGCAGGCACAGCTCACGGGTGGGGACGACGACCAGCGCGCGCGGCGTGCCGTCCTCGGTCGGGGTGCCGAGGCGCTGCAGCAGCGGGACACCGAAGCCCAGCGTCTTGCCGGTGCCGGTGCGCGCCTGGCCGATGACGTCCTCGCCGTTCAGGGCGAGCGGCAGCGTCAGTTCCTGGATCGCGAAGGTGCGCTCGATGCCGTTCGCGGCGAGCGCCTCGACGATCTCGGGACAGACGCCCAGCTCGGCGAACGTCGGGGCGTCCGCGGCGGACTTGGTCGAGGCGGCCGGGTCGTCGAGCGGCGCGACCTGCTCGGCCGCGTCGGGATCGGGTTCGGGGGAGGTGGTGTCGGTGTTCAGCGGTCTGCCTTCCTCACGGCTCGTGCACGCGAGGTGAGCCGGCTGGCTCGACCGCCTCCCCGGGCCCGGGCTTCGGTGCCCGGTCGGGAACCGGGACGTCGGTCCCGACGTCACCGGGGGCGGGAGAGCCGACGAGGCGCCCGCGCGCTGGATTCGCCCTGGAGCACGTCGGATGGCTGGGGCCACCGGGCGACACGCCCGCAGGAGGCCGGAGCCGGCGACGGGCGGTACGTGGGGGAGCGGCCCCGGTGGGGCCACATCGGTCGAGTGGGGGTGTCACCGGCTCGGACCAGTGGTGATGATACCCGCAGCTGGGCGCTGTCGGCAGCACCACCGGGGGTGTGGCGCCTAGGGTGCTCCGACGTGACGGGTGCGGGGCAGGAGTCCGGGGGCGACGGATCGGCCGAGTACGGACCGACCGCGCTGTTGCTCGGGCTCGTGGCCTACGGCGAGCTCTCGGCGTTCACCCAGCTCGCGGCGGACGCCCAGCGCGCCCCTGACCTCGCCGGACGCGCCGAGCTGGCCACCCTCGCCGCCGTCGAGATGGATCACTACGTCCGCGTCCGGGACCACCTCGCGGCCCGCGGGGTGGACGTGCTCGACGCCATGGGCCCGTTCGTCGCCCGGGTCGACTCGCTGCTGCGCAGCGTGGGCGCCCGCGACTGGCCCGAGGCGCTCGTCGCGACCGCGCTGGGCCGGGGGCTCGTCACCGATCTGCAGTCCGAGGCGCTCGAGGGCCTCGTCGGCGAGGAGGCGGAGCTGGTCCGCGAGGTGATCGCCGAGGCCGGGCACGGCGCGTTCGTCGAGGCCCGGCTCCGCGAGGCCTGCGAGGACCCGCAGGTGCACGCGCGGCTGGCGATGTGGGGGCGCCGGCTGCTCGGCGAGGCCCTCGCGGCCGTCGTGGCCACGTTCGAGGAGCACCCGGGGCTCGCGGCGGTGGTGGAGGGCTCGTCGGGCGCCTCGGCGCGTGCGGCGGTGCTGAAACGGCTGAAGTCGCAGCACAACAAGCGGGTGTCGGCGCTGGGACTCTAGTCATGTGAACGAATGTGGTCGCCATGACGACCGAATTCGTTCACATGGCGTTCGCCCTGCGCGGACGGGGCGGCGGGCCGCCCACCCCGGCTGTCGATCTGGACTAACCTGCGCGGGCGCACCGGTCGCCGTGACATGACGGCCGGGGGAGTCGGAGCAGACCGGAGGGTCGCGTGGAGGTCAAGATCGGCGTCGCGGACAGCCCGCGGGAGCTGGTGGTCTCGAGCGGGCAGACGCCCGACGAGGTGGCGGAGCTCGTCGACGGCGCGCTCTCGGGCAGCAGCGGCACGCTGTCGCTCGTCGACGACAAGGGCCGTCGCTACCTCATCCCGTCCACCCGCATCGCGTACGTGGAGATCGCGCCGTCCGAGGTGCGCCGCGTCGGGTTCGGCGTGGGGTCCAGCAACAGCTAGGAACTGATCGAGGGGCCCCTTCGCTCGAACAGATCGAGCGGCGGGGCCCTTCGCTCGTATGAGGGCGCGCGAGCGGGATTCCGGCGAGGGGCGCCCACGGCCGCTCTATCCGAGCGAAGGTGCCCTTCGCTCAGAACGGGGGCCGGGCGGCGCGGGAACCGGACGTGCTCACGAGCCTCCGGCACCCAGGGGGAACCCGCCGCCGATCCCGCGCCACGCGAGCGTCGACATCAGCGCGATGGCGTCCTCGCGCGGAGGCTGCAGGCCCGCGTCGAGCCAGTACCGGGCGGCCGTCGTGGAGAGCCCGACGAGCCCGACCGCCAGCAGTCGCGCCCGCTCCGGCTCGAGCCCGGCGTCGGCGGTGACGACCTCGGTGACCGCGTCGATGCAGTCCGACGTCGCCCGGTCGACGATCTCGGCGATCTCCGGGGTCGCGCGGGTGTCGGTCTCGAAGACCAGCCGCATCGCGCCGTCTCGCGAGGACACCACGTCGAAGTAGGCCTGGACCGCGGCGTGCACGCGGGCCTTGTTGTCGGTGGTCGACCGCATGGCCGCGCGCACCGTGCGCACCATCTCGTTGGCCGCGGACTCCACGAGCGCGCGGTAGAGATCGAGCTTGCCCGGGAAGTGCTGGTAGAGGACGGGCTTGCTGACGCCCGCCCGCTCGGCGATCTCGTCCATGGCCGCCGCGTGGTAGCCCTGGGCGCCGAAGACCGCCCGCGCCGCCGCGAGGAGCTGGGCCCGACGCTGGGAGCGGGACATCCGTGGACGCCCCGCCGCCGTCGGCGCTGCCGCGCCGGTCTCGCTCATCCGGTTCGTCCTTCCCGCAACACGACCGGGGTCCGCCCCGGGCACCTCGCCACTGAAGAGGGCCCGCCCCGATCGGTCGACCCTACCCATGACCATGGTCGAGCGCGTCCGTCACGGGCAGTTCCGCGCCGGTCGCCCTACCGACACGTCGGGGTCGGGTTCGCTTTACCTCGCAGACACCTGCATCCTTGTCCGGTGACGATCACGCTGCCCCGAAGTGGTCGCCCGCTGACCGGCGGGTGGCCGGTGTCGGCCCGCCGCCGCGCGCCCCGCCCGCCGGCCCCCGCGCCGACGGCGCCGCTCGCGCCCCCGGCCGCGCTCGGCCCGATCGGCGACCCCACGCCGCACTGGCCCGGGCGCTACGTCGCGGTCGACGGTGTGGCGCTGCATGTCCGGGAGACCCCGCGCGCTCCCGGTTCCGGTCACGACGGCACCGTCGTCTACGTCCACGGCCTCGGCGGCTCGTCCACGAACTGGACCGACCTGGCGGGCGGGCTCTCGTCGCGCTGGCGCGGCTTCGCCGTCGACCTGCCCGGGTTCGGCCGCACCGACCCGCTGCCCACCCGCGACTACTCGCTGCGGGCCCACGCGCGCACCGTCGCGGCGTTCCTGCGCACCCTGGGCGAGCCGGTGCACCTCGTCGGGAACTCCCTCGGTGGGGCGGTCGCGCTCACCCTCGCGGCCGATCACCCCGAGCTGGTGCGCACGACGACGCTGGTCAGCCCGGCCGTGCCCGACCTGCGGCCCGCCCCGGCGCGGCTCGGCGACGGCAAGATGGCGCTCGCCGCGCTCCCGCTGCTCGGGGCCCGGACCCGGCGCGAGCTCGCCGCCGAGGACGCGGGCACGCGGCTGCGGCGCACCATGCGGCTCTGCTACGCCGACCCGGACCGCGTCAGCGAGGCCGCGTTCGCCCAGGCCGTGGCCGAGGCGGCGGAGCGCCTCGACCTGCCGTGGGTCGCGGAGGCGATGCAGCGCTCGTTCGGCGGGCTGGTCGGGACGTGGTTCGCCCGCGGTGCCGGCTCGCTCTGGGCGACCGCGGCCCGCGTCGCGACCCCGACCCTCGTGGTGTGGGGCGAGCACGACCGGCTCATCTCGGTGCGCAAGGCCCGCCGGACGGTCGCGACGGTGCCCCGGGCGCGGCTGCTACGCCTGCCCGACGTCGGGCACGTGGCGCAGATGGAGACCCCGGCCCTCGTGGCGCGGGCGATCCTCGGCATGGACGACGCCGTCGCCGACGGCCGCTGGGACGCCCCCGACCGGGACACCCTGACGCCCGAGGTGTGTGAGAACGTGCCCGGGTGACCGGATCGAGCGGATCCTCCCGTCGATCGTCGACCCGACGCCGGGGTGAGCCGCTCGCCGCGTCCTGGGATCCGGAACCGCCCCGGGACGACCGTGCCCGCCGGACCCGCACGTCACGGCGCCGCGCCGCGCTCGCGGTGCTGGTGGTCCTGCTGCTCGTCCTGACCGGCGTCGTCCTGGCTCGCACGATCCTGCCGGGCGGTGACACCACGGACGTGCGCTCGCCCGCGGCGGCGGCCGAGGACGGACCCGTCGTCGGGGAGGCCCCCACCGGCGGTGACTACGCCGGGGTGGACATCCCGACCGCCGAGCTCCCCGCGGGCGGCGACTTCCCGGTGTCCGGCCGGGGCACGTGGCGCGTCGTGCCCGGGACGACGCCGCAGGTCGGGCAGGGGCGTCCGTACACCTACACCGTCGAGATCGAGGACGGCGCGACGCTCGCGGAGGGCGACCAGGCGTTCGCGACCGCGGTCGACGCCACCCTCGACGACCCCCGCAGCTGGGCGGGCTCGGGGCAGATCGCGCTGCGCCGGATCGACGCGGCGACGGGCCAGGTGCCCGACTTCCGGATCAGCCTCACCTCGCAGCTGACGACCCGCGCGCAGTGCGGCTACCAGATCCGCTACGAGGCCTCGTGCTGGAAGTCCGACATCGGGCGCGTGCTGATCAACGGCTCGCGGTGGGTGCGCGGGGCGGGGGCGTTCGAGGGGCAGCTCGGGCTGTACCGGCAGTACGCCATCAACCACGAGGTCGGGCACGTCTTCCGCAACCAGCACGTGCCGTGCGCGGAGAACGGGGCGCTCGCGCCGCTGATGATGCAGCAGAGCTTCGGGGTCTCGAACGACTACCTCGCCCAGCTCACCGACGACACGCCGCAGGGCACCCAGATCCCCCGCGACGGCAAGGTCTGCCGGCCGAACGCCTGGCCGTTCCCGACGGGCGGCCCGGCGCCCCGCTGAGCCGCAGCCGATCGCCGTCGTCGGGAACACGCACTCGTCGCGTGGGGTTGAATGCCACGAGCAGATCGAGCATTGCCGAAGGAGTCCCGTTCATGGCATCCCTGCCGCCCCTGGTGGAACCGGCCGCCGAGCTGACCAAGGAGGAGGTCGCGCGCTACTCGCGACACCTCATCATCCCGGATGTCGGGGTCGAGGGTCAGAAGCGGCTGAAGAACGCGAAGGTCCTGGTCGTCGGCGCGGGCGGTCTCGGCAGCCCGGCGCTGCTCTACCTGGCCGCGGCGGGCGTCGGCACCCTCGGCGTCGTGGACTTCGACGTCGTCGACGAGTCCAACCTGCAGCGCCAGGTCATCCACGGCCAGTCCGACATCGGGAAGTCGAAGGCGCAGTCGGCCAAGGAGTCGATCGCCGAGACGAACCCGTTCGTGACGGTGACCCTGCACGAGACGCCGCTGGACTCGTCGAACGCGCTGGACATCTTCCGCGACTACGACCTGATCCTCGACGGCACCGACAACTTCGCCACGCGCTACCTGGTGAACGACGCCGCGGTGCTGCTCGGCAAGCCCTACGTCTGGGGTTCGATCTTCCGCTTCGAGGGCCAGGTCTCGGTCTTCTGGGAGGACGCCCCGAACGGCCAGGGCCTCAACTACCGGCACCTCTACCCCGAGCCCCCGCCGCCGGGCATGGTCCCGTCGTGCGCCGAGGGCGGCGTGCTGGGCGTGCTCTGCGCGTCGATCGGGTCGGTCATGGTCACCGAGGCGATCAAGCTGATCACCGGTATCGGCGACACCCTGCTCGGCCGGCTGATGGTCTACGACGCCCTGGACATGGAGTACCGCCAGGTCAAGATCCGTCGTGACCCGGAGGCCACCGAGGTCACCGAGCTCATCGACTACGACGCGTTCTGCGGCACCGTCTCCGACGACGCCCAGTCCGCGGCCGCCGGGCACACCATCACCCCGGCCGAGCTCAAGGAGAAGATCGACGCGGGCGACAAGTTCGAGCTGATCGACGTCCGCGAGCCGCACGAGTGGGAGATCGTCCGCATCCCGGGCGCGAAGCTCATCCCGAAGGACAAGATCCTCTCTGGCGAGGCCTTCGCGGAGATCCCGCAGGACCGGCAGACGATCCTGTACTGCAAGTCCGGCGTCCGGTCGGCCGAGGCGCTGTCCGCGCTGCAGAAGGCCGGGTTCTCGAACGCCGTGCACGTGGGCGGCGGTGTGACCGGCTGGGCGCAGCAGGTCGACACCTCCCTGCCGACGTACTAGGTGCCTGACGGCTCGTGAGCAGTAATTGACGCCATGGCGTCAATTACTGCTCACAAGCGCGCAGCGCACCTACGCCGGGGTCAGCACCCGCTCGGGCTCCGGCTCCTCCTCCGCGGTCTCCTGGGTGATGGCGTCCCGGACCAGCGACGGGTCGTCGAGCGCCGCGTGGAACCGCACGTCGTCCCGCTGCCCGGTCCACCCCGCCACGACCATGACGGCGACCGTGTTGCCGATCGCGTTGGTCAGCGCCCGGCCCTCGCTCATCACCCGGTCGATCCCGACGATGAGCGCGATCCCCACCGCGACCGCGGCCGGCGGGAAGAACTCGCCCCCGAACGCCGTCAGCGACGCCGCGAGCGTCACCAGTCCGGCCCCGGTCACCCCGGCCGCGCCCTTCGACGTCAGCACCATCAGCGCGACCAGGCCGATCTGCACCCCGATCGGCAGGTCCGCGCCGCCGGCCTGCGCGATGAACAGCGCCGCCATCGTGAGGTAGATGCAGGTGCCGTCGAGGTTGAACGAGTAGCCGGTCGGCAGCACCACGCCGACGACCGAGCGGGACGCCCCGGCCGACTCCAGCTTCGCGAGAAGCCGCGGCAGCACCGTCTCCGACGACGAGGTGCCCACGATGATCAGCAGCTCGTCCTTCACCATCCGGATCAGCTTGAGCACGTTGAACCCGCTGATCGCGCACACCGCGCCCAGGACCACGACGACGAACACCGCGCACGTCGCCCAGAACGCGATCATGAGCAGCCCGAGGTTCGCGAGCGTCTGGCCGCCGAACTGCGCGACCGTGTAGGCCATGCCGCCGAAGGCCGCGAGCGGGGCGACGAACATGATGATCCGGATGACCCCGAAGACGACCTTGGCGATGAGGTCGAGCCCGCCGACGACCCGGGCGCGCAGCGGCGGCGCCAGCATGGAGGTGGCCACCGCGACCAGGATCGCGAGCACCAGCACCCGCAGGATCTCGTTCTCGACGAACGGCCCCACCATGCTGGTCGGCAGCAGGCTGTCGGTGATGAACGCGACGGCGCCGGACTCCTGACCGGCGTCGTGCACGCTCTCCGCCGCCTTCGCCGCGTCACCGGCCGAGATCGCCCCCGTCGGGAACCCGGCGCCGGGCTGCACGAGATTGACCACGATCAGCCCGAGCGCGAGCGCGATCACCGTCATCAGCAGGAAGTAGCCCAAGGCCCGCACCGCGAGCCCACCGGCCCGGGCGAGGTTGCCCAGCGACGCGATCCCGACGACGACGGTGCAGAAGATGACCGGCGCCGTCACCATCTTGATGAGCTGGATGAACGCGTCGGCGAGCCACTTGAGCTCCTTGGCGAAGCCCGGCGCGGTCAGCCCGACGACGATGCCCGCGACGATCGCCACCAGCACCCAGAACCACAGCTGCTTGAGCACGCCGCCGCGGCGCCCACCCGGTGGCGAGCTCTCGGGCGGGGCGGCGTCGGTGGTCGTCGACATCGGTGTCTCCTCGTGGCCGGGCGAATCCGCAGTGGCGCGGATCTCATGCGGTGCGGTGAGGTTAGGAAGCCGTGAACGACGTGGCCCAGGACACGGACCCCGAACTTGAGGAACCTTTGAGCTGACGATGAAGGTGCTGCTCGTCGAGGACATGGCCGCGGTGCGGGACGCGCTCGCCGCGGTGCTGCGCGCCCAGAGCTGGCGGGTCGCGACCGCCGGGACCGGCGTCGACGCCGTCGCGGCCGTCGCCGACGAGGTCGACCCGCCCGACCTGGTGCTGCTCGACCTCGGCCTGCCCGACCTCGACGGCGTCGAGGTCTGCCGGCGCATCCGCGGCCGGTCGAGCGTCCCGATCATCGCGGTGACCGCCCGCGGCCACGACAGCGCGCGCGTCATGGGGCTGCGCAGCGGCGCCGACGACTACGTGGTCAAGCCGTTCTCGGTCGACGAGCTCCTCGCGCGCATCGACGCCGTGATGCGCCGGGCGTCGGGACACGCGCTCGCCTCGACGGTCACCGCGGGCCCCCTGACCGTCGACCTGGGCGCCCGCTCGGTCCTCGTCGACGGCGCCGAGGTGGTGCTGCGCCGCAAGGAGTTCGACCTGCTCGCCGCGCTCGCCCGCCGCGGCGGCAAGGTCGCGACCCGCGAGGAGCTGCTCGACGACGTCTGGGGCCTGGCTCCCGACGACGTCGGCGCGGACGCGGGACGCCGCACCCTCGAGGTGCACGTCGGCGCCCTGCGCTCACACCTGGGCGTCCCCGGCCTCGTCGTGACCGTGCGCGGCATCGGCTACCGGCTGGGCGGCTGACGGTCTCGGCAGGGTGACGACGAAGGTCGTGCCCCGCCCGCCGTCGTGCTCCAGCCCGCCCTCGACGCGCACCGTGCCGCCGCGGCGCGCCACCACCCGCGCGACCAGCGCGAGCCCGAGCCCGCGCGCCCCGGCCGCCGTCGGGCCCGCCTTCGTCGACCACCCCGCCGCGAACGCGGCGTCCGGATCGGCCAGTCCCGGGCCGTCGTCGGCGACCCGCAGGACGAGCGCGTCGTCGCCGGCGGACAGGTCGAGCTCGACGACGCCGCTGCCCCCGCCCTCGAGGGCGGCGTCCAGGGCGTTGTCGAGCAGGTTGCCCAGGACGGTCACGTGGTCGTCGGAGGACTCCGCGTCGCCGACCGGGGCCGGGAAGGCGGTGTCCGGGGTGATGCGCAGCTCGAGGCCGCGGTCGCGCGCATCGGTGGCCTTGTCCAGGACGAGCGCGGCGAGCGCGGGGTCGGCGATCCGGGCACGCAGATCCTCCCCGAGGCTGGAGATGTCGCGGCTCCAGCGCACCGCGAGGTCGCGGGCGTCGTCGTGCGCGCCCAGCTCGATGAGCGTGGCGACCGCCTGCAGGTGGTTGGCGTGCTCATGGGCCTGGAAGCGCAGCGCCCCGGCCACCGAGCGGGCGTCGTCGAGGGCGCGCATCACCTGCTCGACCTCGGTGCGGTCCCGCAGGGTGACCACCCAGGCGCGACGGCCGCTGCCGTCGTCGTCGGCGCGGGTCCGGTTGAGCAGCAGCAGACGCTCCCCGACGAGCACCGTCTCGTCGCCCACCGGACTGGGGTCGGCGAGCCGGGCGGCCAGGGCCGGGTCGACGCCGAGGTCGGCGAGGGTGCGCCCGGTGAGCCCGGTCGCGGGGTCGAGGCCGAGCAGCCGGGCGGCCTCGTCGTTGACGACGGCGAGCCGGTCGTGCTCGTCGAGCACGAGCAGGCCCTCGCGCATCGCGTGTAGGACGGCCTCGTGGTGCCGGTGCAGCGCGGTGATCTCCGCCGGTTCCAGCCCGAGGGTGTCGCGGCGGACCCGGCGGGCGGCGACGATGGCGAGCCCGACGCCGATCCCGATCGCCGCGATCGCGCCGAGCGCGAGGACGCCGAGCTCGCGCAGCACCCGCCCGGCCACGTCCACACGCAGCAGGCCGACCGCGGCCATCCCGATCACCGGGCCGCCCGATGACGCCGTGATGGGCACGATCGCGCGCACCGACGGCCCGAGCGTCCCCGGGAAGGTCTCGACGACGGTCTCGCCATGCGCCGCGGGCAGGAACGTGCCCTGGTAGGTCTGCCCGATGAGCGAGCGGTCCGGGTGCGTCAGCCGGGTGCCGTCCGGCGTCATGATCGTCACGAACGACGCGTCGGCGCCGAGCCGGACCGCCTCGGCGGCCGGCTCGAGGGCGGCGCTGTCCCGGGCCCCGACGGCGGGCGCGACGCCGGGCGAGGCGGCGACGGTGCGGGCGAGGCCGAGCATCCGGGCGGTGGCGTCGGACTCGACCAGCGACGCCGTCCCGACCCCGCTGACCCCGGCCGCGATCAGCACCGTCGCGAGGACGGTCACCACCTCGACGACGAGCAGCCGGCGCACCAGCCGGGAGCGCCTGCGCATGGCAGCACCGTGAGGTGCGGACACCGTCCGGCGCAAGCGGTGTCCCCGGATGCGACGGGCAGTGGCGGAGAACGGACGAGTCGGACGAGTCTCGTGACGAGATGCGACACACAGTAACGAACGAGGGCACTCCGACGGATGAACTCGGCGAACCTGATGTCACACTGAGGACACGATCGCCCCACGCGGCGGTCACGACCGCGGGGGGAGTGGGGCGTGGGACGACGGCGCGACCCGGCCCGCCCGCGTCGGTCCTGGGGCACCTGGATCCTCACCGGGGTCCTCGTGGTCCTGATCGCCACGGTCCTCGCCGTCACCGGCCTCGTGAACGCCTCGATCGGCAACGACGCGGACTCGCACAACCAGGGCGACAGCTCGCACGTGCCGGCCGACATCTCCCACGGCGGGACGTTCGTCGACGGCCGGACCGACCCGGCCCGCTCGAAGGTGATCCCGGCCCACACCATCGCGCTCACCTTCGACGACGGCCCGGACCCCACCTGGACCCCGCAGATCCTGGCGGTGCTCGCGAAGCACCGGGTGCCGGGCACGTTCTTCGTCGTCGGGTCGCTGGCCGTGCGCCACCCCGAGCTGCTGCGCCAGATCCGCGCCTCGGGCAGCGAGATCGGCATCCACACGTTCACCCACGTCGACCTCTCGCAGGTCCCCCTCTGGCGCCTCGAGCGCGAGCTCGGCGAGACCCAGCTAGCGATCGCCGGGGCCACCGGGGAGACGACGTACCTCGTCCGGCCGCCGTTCTCCTCCACCGTCGACGCGATCGACGACCGCGCCTACGCCGCGATCCTCGAGTCCGGCCGCGACGGCTACGTCAACGTGTTCACCGACGTCGACGGCGAGGACTGGCAGCGCCCCGGCGTCGACGCCATCGTCCGCAACGCCACCCCGCGCGGCGGTGCGGGCGCCACGGTGCTGCTCCACGACGCCGGCGGCGACCGCGCCGAGACCGTCGCCGCGCTCGACCGCCTCATCCCCGAGCTCCAGGCCCAGGGCTACCGGTTCGCGACGGCGACCGACGCCGTCGGGGCGCCCCAGGCGGCCGCGCCCGCGCCTTCGCGCGACCGGATGGTCGGCGGCGGCCTGGTCACCGCGGTCGACCTCGCGACCAGCGGCGTCCGCGTGCTCCAGGGGCTGCTCGTCGCGGTGGGCGCGATCGTGGTGCTGCGGCTGCTGCTGACGCTGTTCGTGGCCCGCCGGCACGCCCGCCGTCGTCGGGACCCGTCGTTCCGGTGGGGACCCGACGTGCTCGAGCCGGTGTCGGTGATCGTCCCGGCGTACAACGAGACCGAGAACATCGAGGCCACGCTGCGCTCGATCCTTGCGAACGACCACCCGCTGGAGATCCTGGTCGTCGACGACGGGTCCAGCGACGGCACCGCCGAACTGGTCGAGTCGCTGGCGCTGCCCGCGGTCCGGGTGATCCGCCAGCCGAACAGCGGCAAGCCGATCGCGCTGAACACCGGCGTCGCCCGGGCGCAGCACGACCTCGTGATCATGATGGACGGCGACACCGTCTTCCAGCCCGACACCGTCGCCCGGCTGGTCGCGCCGTTCGCGGACCCGGAGATCGGCGCCGTCGCCGGCAACGTCAAGGTCGCGAACCGCACCGAGCTGATCCCGCGGCTGCAGCACATCGAGTACGTCGTCGGGTTCGGCATCGACCGCCGCGTGCAGGACACCATGCGCGCGATCACGACGATCCCCGGTGCCGCGGGGGCGTTCCGCCGCGGGGCCGTCCTCGACGTCGGCGGCCTCTCCCTGGACACCCTCGCCGAGGACACCGACCTGACCATCGCGCTCGGCCGCGAGGGCTGGCGGGTGGTGTACGAGGAGCGCGCGGTCGCCTGGACCGAGGCCCCGACGACGCTCACCCAGCTCTGGCGGCAGCGCTACCGCTGGACCTACGGGACGATGCAGGCCGTCTGGAAGCACCGGCGCTCGCTGCGGGAACGCGGTGCGTCGCGGCGCACCGGCTGGCTCGGGCTCGGCCACATCGGCGTGTTCCAGGTGCTGTTCCCGCTGGCCGCGCCGCTGGTCGACATCTTCTTCGTCTACGGGCTGCTCTTCGGCGACCCGGCGACGACGCTGGTGCTCTGGGGCTCGATGCTCGTTATCCAGACCGCGGCGGCCGCGTACGCGTTCCGTCTCGACGGCGAGCCGGCGGGCCCGCTCTGGGTGGCCCCGCTGCAGCAGCTGCTCTACCGCCCGCTGATGTACGCGGTGCTGGTGCGCTCGCTGCTCTCGGCGATCACGGGTGGCCGGGTGCGCTGGCAGCGGATCCAGCGGCTCGGGGTGCTGCGGGCGATGATGCCGGGCGGTCCGGGGGCGCCTCCCGGGAGTGTCAGCGATGCGGCACCGCTGACGCCCGGTGTCAGCAACGCCGCATCCTCGATCCCGCCGTCCAGCCGCGAGCAGGCCCCCGCGACGAGGCTCGAGGCGACGCGGGTGGCGGCCACGGTGGTCGACGGGCCCCGCGACCGGTCGTCGGGAGGCGAGAAGGCCGAGCGCACCCGGTGGCTGGACGTGCTGCGCGCGATCGCGCTGGTCCGCGTGATCGGCTACCACATCCTGGGCTGGGGCTGGCTGTCGTTCGTCTTCCCCTCGATGGGCGTGATGTTCGCGCTCGGCGGCTCGCTGATGCTGGCGTCGCTGCGCCGCGCGGAGGCCGTCGACGTCATCGGGCGGCGGATCAAGCGCCTGCTCCCGCCGTTCTGGGTGTTCGGCCTCGTCGTCGTGCCGGTGATGCTGTGGCACGGCTTCGGCGAGGACCCGGTGCCCGACGCCTCGCAGTGGCTGTTCTGGGTGGTGCCGATCCTCGACCCGCCGAGCAGCGCGTGGGCCGCCGACGCGACCGTGGTGCTCTGGTACATCCGCACGTACCTGTGGCTGGTGCTCTTGACGCCGGTGCTGCTGGCCGCCTGGCGTCGCCGGCCCGCGGTCGCGATGGCGGTGCCGCTGGGGATCGTCGCCGTCGACGCGGTCCTCGGCGGCGGGGTGCGCGACTTCGGAGCAGTGGGCACCGCGGCCGTCGACGCCTCGGTCTACGCGGGCTGCTGGATGCTCGGCTTCGCCCACCGCGACGGCACCCTGCGCCGCCTCGCCGCGAGCCGGGCGGTGCTGCTCGCGATCCTCGCGATCGCGCTCGGCGTCGCCTGGGCGTTCGGCCATCCCGCGGGCGACGACGGGATCGACCTCAACGACATCCCGCTCGGCCAGGCCCTGGTCTCGCTCGGCGCGGTGCTGCTCGTCCTGCGCTACACCCCGCGCCTCGCGTGGCTCGAGCGCGTGCCCGGGCTGGGGCGGCTGGTCACGGTGATCAACGCCCGGGCCGTCAGCATCTACCTCTGGCACAACGTCGCGATCGCCCTCGCGATCCCGATCAACGACCGCCTCGGGTGGCCGTCGACGGGGGCGTTGATCGGGACCTCGGTGGCGCTGACGACCGTGTTCGCGCTCGGCCTGGGCTGGGTCGAGGATCTCGCGGCCGGTCGCCGTCCCGCGCTCATCCCGGGGCCGAAGCAGCGGGCGCTGCGCCGCCGGGAGCCGCGCCGGCCCGCGCCGATGCCGCCGGTGATCGGCGACGGCGGCCTCCTGCTGCCGCCGCAGACCGAGGAGAGCTCGCTCGCGGCCCTGAACGCGCTTCGTCCGGCGTCGGACTTCCACCGCGACCCGCGGTTCGCCGCGCCGGTCCCGGTCGCGGGTCGTTCGCTGCCGCCGGGACAGGTGCCGGGGCCGGCGACGCCGGGTGTGCCGCGCTCGGGTGCGTCGTCGCCGGGGCGGGGTCGGCCGGTGCCGGGTCGTCCTGGGTCGGGGTCGGGGTCGGGGTCGGGGTCTTCGCCGGCGGTGCCGGTGCCTTCCCTCCCGTTCCGGGCGACGCCGCCGTTGGGGCCGCTGGTCCGGGTCCCCGACTCCCGCCACGCCGGCCCGCCGTCGCACCCCGGCACCGCCCTCCAGCCCCCGACGACGGTGTCGGCGCCGCCCCGGGAGCAGGATGCGGTCACCGGCGTGACCGGACGCGCCCCCACCGGCCGTCGTCGGCTGCTCTCGTTCGGCGGCGAGCCCGCGGGTGGGGATGTCGGTCGTCGGGACGCTCCGCGTGATCGGGAGGGCCCGGCGACGAGCCGGCGCGGGTCGCACCGCGCTGATGGTGAGCAGACCTCGATCCACGACCCGAACGCGCCGAGCCGCCACCGGCGCTGAGCCGCTCGAGCCGTCGTCGTCGCGCCCTCGCCGTCGGCAGCCCGACCTACGACGCTGCGACCGAGTCACGGTGACTCGGTTGCGACGCCGGCGACTCGGTCGCGGTGCCGCTCCCGCCGCCGCGCCCCGTCGGTCGAGGGGCACATCTGGCATGGGATCGGCGGCTCCGGGATGCCTGGCGTGCCCGTGATCATGGGGGTTTCACGGGCGGGGGGCGCGGCGCCGACGAGGGGCACATCTGGCATGAGATCGGCGGCTCCGCGATGCCTGACGTGCTGATGATCATGCAGGGTGCGACGGGCCGCCGGCCTCAGCGCACGACGCGGTACCAGTGCGGCGTGTCGTCGGCCATCGGCTCCAGCCGGACCCGAGGAGCGCCGGGCCGCCGCGGGAACAGCCGCGTGCCGTCGCCGAGCAGGACGGGCACGACGAGGACCAGCACCTCGTCGAGCTCGCCCGCCGCGAGGCACTGCGCCGCGACGTCGGCGCCGAGGACGTTCACGTAGCCGTCGCCCGCCAGCCCGCGGGCCGCGACCACCGCCTCGGCCAGATCGGTCGCGACGGTGATCCCCGGGGGCGCCGCCGCGGGTGGACGGTGGGTCAGGAGGACGACGGGGCCGTCGTACCGACCGCCGAAGGCGCCCTCGGCATCGGTGCCGCGGTTCGGGTCGTCGCCGTCGTAGGTGCGGCGTCCGACGAGCAGTGCCCCGACCCCGGCGAGAAGGCGCTCGGCGGCCGGGTTCTCGTCGCCGGCGTGCTCGGCGAGCCAGCTCATGTCGCCGCCCGGGCCCGCGAGGTAGCCGTCCAGGGACGCGGCGGCCGAGTAGATGACGCGAGCCACAGGTCCTCCTCCGGGGGTGGTCACGGACGGTACCGGGCCCGGGCCGTCGTCGGGGCGTACCGGAATTGTCCGCCGCCGCGAAGATCGGCGCCGACGGTGACAGTTCGCTCACACAGCGTTCACAGTGGCCACACCGGCGACGCCCGCTGGGCTGTTCGGATGCCTCTCGAGCGTTCATGAGAACGCGGCCGTTACTCCCCTTGTCTTGGAGAGGTCGTCATGCCGATCCCCGTTCCCGAAGCGATCGACGAGCAGGCCGAGGTCGCCGCGAGCAAGTCCCGGGCGAGTCGCTCGCCGGGCTCGTACCTGGTGTCCGCGGCGTTGGCCGGGGCCTACGTCGGGGTCGCGGTGTGCCTGATGCTGGCCGCCGCGGGCCCGCTGAACGGGATGAACTCGCCGTTCACGAAGCTCGTGCAGGGGCTCGTGTTCGGGATCGCGCTGACCCTGGTCGTGTTCGCCGGCGGCGAGCTGACCACCGGGAACATGATGACCATGGTCATCGCCCTCTTCGACCGGGCCAAGCGCACCGGGCCGGGCGCGGTGGTCGCGGTGATCGTGTTCTCGTTCGTCGGGAACCTGGTCGGCGGGCTGGTGTTCTCGCTGCTGATCGAGGCGTCCGGGGTCCTCAAGATCGCGAATCCGGGGCAGCCGCCGGCGATGCTGAACTTCCTGCTCGCGCTCGCGAAGTCGAAGTCGACCGAGAGCATCTCCGCGATGTTCTTCCGCGGCGTGCTGTGCAACTTCCTGGTCTGCCTCGGGGTGTGGATGGCCGCCCGGACCCGCTCGGACGGCGCGAAGCTCGTCGTCCTGTTCTGGGCGCTGCTGGCGTTCATCACCACCGGGTTCGACCACGTCGTCGCGAACATGACGGTCCTGGCGCTGGGGCTGTTCTCCGGGGCGCCGGGCGTGACGGTCGGGTCGTTCGCGTCGAACATGCTCTGGGTCGGGCTCGGGAACCTGGTCGGCGGCGCGCTGCTCGGTGCGGGCTACGCCTACATCTCCCGCGGTGAGAAGCCGATCGGCCCCGAGGGCGTGGCGGACTCCGCGGTGCCCCGCGACCGCGAGGTCGCCCAGGCCTGAGCCACCTGGCGAGCACGGCGCCCCGGGGAGAACGCTCTCCCCGGGGCGCCGTCGTCTGCCGGGGCTCAGGCGGCGGCGAAGTCGTAGCGACTGCCGACGGCTCCGGGCAGGAACGCGTCCCCGAGCTCCTGGGCCAGGCGCATCTGGGCGCGCCAGCCCGTGCAGTGGGCGGGGACGAGGACGTCGGGCGCGAGGTCGGCCAGGGCCGCGACGGTCGGCTCGATGATCGGCTCGAAGCCCGGCCCGGTGAGGTGCAGGCCGCCGAGCAGCGCGTGCAGCCGGTCGGAGCCGGTCAGGCGCAGCGCGTGCCGGGCGATGTTGACCGCGCCGGCGTGCCCACACCCGGTGAGGACGACGAGGCCACGGCCCCGGACGTTCACGACGAGGGCCTGGTCGTCGACGATCCACGGATCCGGACGCCACGCGTCGTCGAGGAACGCCTCGTGGAAGGCCATGCCGCGCTCGAACTCCGTCGTGCGGTCGACCTCCCCGGTGATCAGCACGCACCCGTCGAGCAGGAAGGACGGCTCGCGGCGCTCGACGAGCTCGATCCCGTCGCCGGTCAGGGCCGCGCGGTCGAGCAGCGGCATGACGAACGGCTCGGCGTTCGGTGGTGCGAGACGACGCCGGGTGAACGCCGCCGGGTGCAGCACGAGCGGGCTCGGCACGCGGCCCAGCCAGCGCTCCAGGCCCGGGAACCCTCCGGTGTGGTCGCCGTGGCCGTGCGAGAGGACCACCGCGCCGACCTCGGACGGGTCGACTCCCAGCCGACGGCCGTTGATCGCCAGTCCGTCGGGGGAGACGCCGGTGTCGAACAGCAGGGTGTGGTCGTGGCCGTTCTTCGTGACCGTGACCAGCGCGGAGAACCCGTGCTCGGCGATCAGCCCGGTGGTCGTGGTGCCGCCGACGTACTGCGGCGCCTCCTGCGGCGCACCGGTGCCGAGACGCGCGCGGGTGGCGACATCGCTGTTCACGAGCAGCGCGTCGAAGCTGTTGTCGACGAGGACGGTGATCCTCAGCGCGTCGACCGGCTCGAGCGCGACGGGGTCGACGGCGGCGCCCTCGGCACTGCGGGGCGCGGTGAACGCGACGGCCGCGGGATCGGCGGGCCCGGTCTCGGTGCACATGCTGCTGCCCTCCCGCTCGGCGGTCTCCTCGGCGGATCGTGGCACCGGGCGGGCCGCCCGGGCACCCCCGGACAGACCATGATCGCCGGATGTGCGGCGGAACGCGTCAACGTCGACGCGTTCCGCCGCACGGACATGGATCATGGCGCGGTGCTGCAGCGCCACCCGACGCCCGCGGACACCGACGCCGTCGTGGCGCTGCTGGGCGAGTTGGGCTATCCCGACGAGCCCGGCGTGGGCGAGCGCCTCGCCGCCTGGGCCGAGGACCCGCGTTCCGAGGTGACGGTGGTCGACGACGACGGGACGCTGGTCGGGCTGGTCGCGGTGACCGCTCAGCCCGGCTTCCACCATGCCGAGCCGCTGGCCGTCGTCGTGAGCCTCGTGGTGTCGTCGGCCGCCCGGGGCGGGGGTGTGGGTCGTCGGCTGATCGACGTGGCCGAACGGTTCGCGCGGGATCACGGGTGCGCCGCGATCCAGCTCTCGAGCGGGCTCTGGCGCCCGGAAGCGCACGCCTTCTATCAGCGGCTCGGGTTCACCGACCGCGGCGAGACGCACGTGCGCTACGCCCGGCCGGTGCCCTACGAGGACTGATCCGGCGCGGCTACCGCGGGGGAGCGGCCAATCCGATGAGGTTGCCCTCGGGATCCGCGAAGTGGCCGACGACGAGTCCCGACGGCGCCACCGCCGGTCCGAAGACGCGCTTCCCGCCGAGGCGTTCGGCCTGGGCGAGCGAGGCGTCGACGTCCTCGACGGACACGTAGAACAACGCCTTGGGCCCGAAGCCCGGGCCGCCGCCGACACCGCCCGGGATGCCGGGCGCCTCGTTCGACGTGTCCGGGGTCAGGAACCCGTACGCGTCCGGATCCGAGATGCCGTCGGCGACCCGACTCGGGACGTCGAAGCGCCAGTCGAAGAGCTCACCGAAGAATCCGCGGAGGGATTCCGGGTCGCGTCCGGTGACCTCGAAGTGGACGACGGGTCGTGCCATGGCTGAACTCCTTCGCGGGACGGCTGTCGAAGGATTGGACCGTCCGCGGCGGGCGAACTCATCGGTCGCCCGGGGAAAGGCCCCGGGACGACAGGAGCCGGGCCACCCGGCTGGGTGACCCGGCTCCTGGCTGGTCGACCGACTAGCCCAGGCCGAGGCCGTCCTCGGCCTTGGTCACACCGGTCTCGTCGTCGATCGTGGTGACGCCGGTGGCGTCGTCGATCTTCTTCGAGGCGTCGGCGACGCCGGTCTCCTTCTCGACGCCGTGCACCGCGTGCCCGGCCTCCTGGATGGCGCCGTTCGGGGCCTCGTCGGCCTGGGCGACGCCGCCGCCGAAGCCCACGAGGGCGGCAGTGGCGATCGCGCCGCCGGCGATCCGGCCGATGATCTTCTGGGACATGGGGAGCCTCCTCGGACTGACCGCCCCGGGGTCGGGGCAGTGGGTCGTGTGCTGTGTCGGATCTCGGGGAATCCGACGTGGGGACGAGACTGACATGCCGCGAACGGTCTAGGCGGCTATTCCGTTTGCATCTGTGTTAACCACGTGTGAGGAATCCAACGCTCAGCGTGAGGGCGAGATGACCAGTGGGCGCCCAGGAGTCCCCCGGGCGACGGTTGGCCCTCCGTCGAGCGTCCCCGCGGCGCGTCAGTGAGGCAGGCGTCGCGACCCGAAATGCGAATGCCGTGTCGTCAATCGTGTGCATTCGTTGTCGATGGTCAGCATATCGGGACGTCAGAAACGATGCGTGAGGGCGTGAGCGCGAGGGGTCACGCGGCGACGCCATTCGCAATCCCGCCGCAACCGGGGTGCGACCGGGTGTCGCGACACTTGCCGTCCGCAATCGGCAAAGGGTGTGTGCCATGATCTCCGACCGACTCGCTCTCACTGTCATTCCCGGTGCCGGCTGGCGCGCCGAGGACGTGCGTCGGGTGGCGCGAGAAGCGGAGCAGGCGGGCTTCGAGGCAATGTTCTCGGCCGAGGTGAACAGCGACGTGATGGCGACGGCTCTCCTCATGGGCTGCGCAACGGACCGGATCAGGGTGGGCACCTGGATCGCGAACATCTATCTCCGGCACCCCTACCTCTGCGCGAAGGGGGCTGAGCTGATCGCGGATGACACCGACGGACGATTCGTGCTCGGACTCGGTGTCAGTCATCGGCCCGTGAACGACGCGCTGCAGATCGACATGAGGAATGCCGCCGGGGACGTCGTCGCGTACACGCTCGCGGTCAGGGACTGGCTGGAGGGTCGTGGTCCGGCGACACATCTGCCACAACGGCAGGCGCCACGTCCGGTGCCGATCCACGTCGCCGCCCTGAGCCTCGCCGCCGCCGAGCGGGGCGCCGAGGTCGCCGACGGTCTGATGCCCACGATGTGGTCCCCGGAAAGGGTGGCCAAGAGCGCCGAGTACATCGCACGAGGACGCGGGCGCGGGACACGGACCGGGGCATTCGAGCTCACGCTGGGCCTGCCGACTTCATCGGCGAGGACCTGGGTCAGCTACGGGAAACGGCACGGCAGAATCTGGCGCTCTACACGACGTTCCCGTTCTTCCGGCAGATGTGGCGCGAGAGCGGTTTCGTCGACGAGGCGGATGCGATGGCACGTGGCGCCGGCGCGGCGGGGCTGAGTGACGAGTTGTTGGAGTCTTTCTGTCTCATCGGCCCGATGAGTCGTTGCAGCGAGCGGATCGCATCCTATCGGTCGGCCGGCGTCGACCTGCCGATCCTGATGCCCGCCATCGGGCCGAAGGCGGCGTCCGACATCGTCGAGCAGTTCGGAAACGCATAGCGATCAGTAGTACCAGGGGAACGGCGACCAGTCGGGGGCGCGCTTCTCGAGGAAGGACTCCTTGCCCTCGACGGCCTCGTCGGTCATGTACGCCAGCCGCGTGGTCTCCCCGGCGAACAACTGCTGGCCGACCAGCCCGTCGTCGATCAGGTTGAACGAGTACTTCAGCATCCGCTGCGCCTGCGGCGACTTCCCCAGGATCTCGCGCGCCCACTGCAGTGCGGTCGACTCCAGCTCGGCGTGCGGCACCACCTCGTTCACCGCCCCCATCCGGTGCATCGCCGCCGCGTCATACGTCCGCCCCAACATGAAGATCTCCCGGGCGAACTTCTGCCCCACCGCCCGCGCCAGATACGCCGACCCGTACCCGCCGTCGAACGACCCCACATCGGCGTCGGTCTGCTTGAACCGCGCGTGCTCGGCCGAGGCCAGCGTCAGGTCCGCCACCGCGTGCAGCGAATGCCCACCCCCGGCCGCCCAGCCGTTCACCACCGCAATACAGATCTTCGGCATGAACCGGATCAGCCGCTGACACTCCAGGATGTGCAACCGGCCCGCGTGCCCTGCCTCCGTCGGCGACACCGCGGTCTCCGACGACGCGTACTGATACCCCGTCCGCCCCCGAATTCGCTGGTCACCGCCGGAACAGAACGCATGCCCCCCGTCGCGCGGGGACGGGCCGTTACCGGTCAGCAGCACCACCCCCACATCCGGCGAGGTCCGGGCGTGCTCCAGCGCGGTCGCGAGCTCGTCGACGGTGTGCGGCCGGAACGCGTTGCGGACCTCCGGGCGGTCGAACGCGATCCGAACACACCCCAACTCCCGACCCCCGGACGGCTCGGACGCCCGGTGATAGGTGATGTCGGTGAACGCGAACCCCTCCACCGCCCGCCACGCCGCAGGATCGAAGATCGACTCGTCGGTGCTCACGCGCCGGACTCTAGGAGGCGGCCGGACCCGCCGCCCGGCCCGCCGTCGCGAGGGGGAGAGCGCGCACCCCGTCGCCGTCGTCGCCACCGCCCGGCGCCCACGCGAGCGCGGGCAACCCGCGCAGGGCGCTGACGACGACGCCGATCCCGGTCCGCCCGATCGTGTCGGCCAACGACTCGTGGCCGACCCGGTGCTCCTCCCAGACGGCCACGACGGCCTCGACCAGCGCGGGGACGTGGTCGGCGGCGACGCGTCCGAGGACGCGCCCGAGCCGGTCGCGGCCGAGATCGCCGCCCAGGTGGACCCGGTAGCCGGGGACGCGGTGGCCGTGGATGGAGACCAGGTTGCCCGCCAGCCCGAGGTCGGCGGCCTGGTGCCGGGTGCAGCTGGCCGGGCAGCCGGAGAGGCTCACCCGCAGGCCGGAGTTGCGCCGCAGGGCAGGGAGGTCCCAGAGGGTGCGCGCGAGGTCTTGGGTGGGAGTGATCGCCAGGGCGCACACCGGGGCGCCGACGCAGGCCCGGACGTCGCGGGCCGGGTGCTGGGCGCCGACGATCAGTCCGACGTCGGACAGTGTCGACCGCAGCGCCGCCACCCGATCGACGGGCACGTCGCGCACGACGACGTTCTGGTCCCGTGTCGGGCGCAGCACGCCGTCGCCGTCCGCCTCGGCCACGGCGGCGAGGGCGTCGAGCGCGTCGGCCGAGAGCTCGCCGAGCGGCACGGTCGCGGTGACGGTCGCGAGGCCCGCGCGGGTCTGCGGGCGGACGTCGGTGCCCCACCCGCCGTCGGGAGCGGTCTGCGACGCGGTGGACACGGGCCCGGGCGCCAGCGCGGCGGGCACGGGCCACGGACGGCGGCCGGTGGCCTGCTCGGCCTCGGCGACCAGGGCGGTGAACCGGGCCAGCCCGAGCCGCGCGACGAGGAACTTCAGCCGGCCACGGTTCGGGGTCTCGTAGGCGCCGTGCGCGAGGAAGACCTCGAGAACGGCGTGCACCGCGGGCAGCATCCGCTCGCGGGGCAGGAAGTCGACGATCCGGCTGGCCAGCGTCGGGGACGAGCGCCCGAGGCTGCCGCCGACCCAGAGCTCGTAGCCGGGGCGGCCGTCGTCGTCGAGGGTCGAGACGAGGCCGATGTCGGACACCTTGGCCTGGTCACGGCAACGCGCGCAGCCGCCCACGCCGATCGTGAGGCGCTGCGGCAGCCGGGCGTTGAGGTCCGGGCCGAGGGCGAGCAGCGAGTCGGTGAGCTGGGCCGCGTCCGCGGTGCAGTCGAACGGCTCCTCGGCCGAGACGCCGGCGTCCGGGCAGCTCGTGACGCCGCGGACGGTGTGGCCGCAGGTGGAGCTGGTGTCGAGGCCCACCTCGCGCAGCCGGTCGAGCAGACCCGGGACCTCCGGTGCGGGCACGTCGTGCAGCTCGACCTGCTGGCGCGTCGTGAGGTGGACCCGCCCGCCGGTGTGGCGGCGCGCGAGGACGGCGAGCGCCCGCGCGGCGTCGGCGCCGAGCGCGCCCCTCGTCCGGGCCCGGACGAGGAAGTGCTGGTCGGAGGCCTGGGAGCAGACCCCGAGGGTCTTGAGGCTGTAGCGCTCGAGTGCCCCGAGCCCGCCCGCGCCGCCGAGGGCGGTGAGGTCGAGCGGCAGGCCGGCCCGCTTGCTGGCGACGACGTCGCCGGGTGCGTCCCGTCCGCCGGGCCGGGCGGTGCGCTGTCCCGGCCGGTGCCCGGTCAGCGGGCGCGCGAGCGACGGCACCGTTCCGCTCACGCGCGATGGTGTCGCCGGGGCGAGGCCGGTGACCAGCACGTACCCGGTGCCGCGGACGGTGCGGATCATGTCGCGGTGCCCGGCGCCGAGGACACGGCGCAGCTGTTTGACGTGCACGTCGACGGTGCGGGCGCTGCCCTCGTAGTCGCGTCCCCACACCGTGGCGAGCAGGTGGCGACGGGACAGTGGGCGGCCGGCGTGCTCGACGAGCTCGCTGAGCAGCTCGAACTCGCGGCGCGCCAGGTGCAGCGGCCGGTCGGCGACCCGCGCCTGGAACGAGGCGGTGTCGACCACCAGGTCGCCGACGGCGAGCGCGTCCTGGCCGATCGGGGCGGGCGCGGCCGCCGGGGCGGGATGGGCGGGCGGGGGCACCGCGCGGGCGGCGAGGCGCAGCCGCAGCTCGATCTCGGCGGGGGCGGCGTCGGTGAGCAGGAGGCCCTCGAGCGGCTCCTCGGCGTCCGCGGGCAGCGCCGCCTCCGGACCGAGGATCAGCAGCCGGGGCAGGCCGGGCCGGGCGCGGGTGACGGCCGCCGCGAGCTCGCCCGCCGCCCGGGGCCGGTCGCGGCCGTCGAGCAGGACCCCGTCGACCTCGCCGAGCGTGGCGAGGACGCCGCCCGCGGCCATGCCCACGAGCGTCGTGCGGTGGGCCGGGAGCAGGGCGAGGCCGGGGACGACGTCGTCGACGGAAGCTGCTGGGCTGACGAGGAGCAGGTGCACGCGAAACCTCCCGCCGGATCGAGGTGGGAACCGCCTCCGCGCGCGCCCGTCGTGGGTGAAGGAGCGCGGGACGCCGCGGGGTCTGGTGGCCGACCGACGGCAAGGCAGTGATCCCACCACGACGGTCGTCGCCACCGGCTACGAGCGTGTGACGACGGTGTTTCCGGCGGCGTGGCCTGGATCTCAGGACGGCCGGGTCCGCTCAGCCGGCGAAGAGCGCCCGCACGGCCGCGCGGTCCGGCTTCCCGATGCCGTGCACCGGCAGGGCGTCCAGCACCCGCACGCTGCGCGGCGCCGCCCGGCCGAGGCCCTGGCTCGAGAGCCCGGCCGCGACCTGGTCGCGCACCGCGTCGCCGTCGAGCGCACCGCCGTCCCCGCCGGCCACCACCGCCACGACCCGGGCACCCCACTCGTCGTCGGGCACGCCGACCACGCACGCCTCGCGGACCCCGGGCACCGCGAGCAGGGCCCGCTCGACGGCGGTGGGCGCGACCTTCTCCCCGCCGGTGACGATGACGTCGTCGGCCCGGCCGAGGATCTCGAGCCGCCCGTCCGGGCCGAGCCGGCCCAGGTCGGAGGTGCGGAAGCGGCGGGCCGGCAGGAAGTCGGCCGCCGCGGTCTCGTCCGCGCCGCGGTAGCCCTCGGCGACAGTGGACCCGCCCAGCACGACCCGTCCGGCGCCGGACGGATCGACGTCGTCGAACTCCACGCTGACGCCGTCGAGCGCCACCCCGTCGTAGACGCAGCCGCCGCAGGTCTCGCTCATGCCGTACGTCGTGACCACCCGGACGCCGGCCGCACGGGCGCGCTCGAGCAGCACGGGATCGGCGGCCGCCCCGCCGAGCAGCACCGCCTCCAGCGACCGCAGCGCGTCGAGGCCCGCACCGGACCCCGACCCGTCGGCGTCGTCGAGCAGCCGGCGCAACTGCGTCGGCACCAGCGACGTCCGGCTCACCGCCCCGCCGCCGTCGCCCGCCGCCGTCTCGAGCGCCGTAGCGAACGCGTCCGGGCGGAAGCCCTCCTGCAGGTCCATCACCGCGGCGGGCGTCCCCGCGCGCGCCGAGCGCAACAGGACCTGGATGCCCGCGACGTGGTGGGCGGGCAGCGCGAGCAGCCACCGTCCCTCGCCGCCGAGCCGGGCCGACGTCGCCGCCGCCGACGCCGCGAGCGCCGAGCCGGAGAGCAGGACCGCCTTGGGGACGCCGGTCGACCCGGACGTCGTCACGACCGCCGCGACCCCGGCGTGCACCGGTTCGACGAGGGCCGCGCGCGGGCTCGGGTCGCCGGGGCCGGTCGGCAGTACCGCGGGCCCCGCTCCGGTGCTGGCCGTGATCAGGCGTGCGGCGAGCTCGCGGGCCGCCCGCGCGGAGCCGTCGGTGGTGACGACCTCCACGGGTCGGCCGGAGGGATCGTTCATGTCTCTACGGTAGGCACGGTGGATGTGACACCGAGCGGGGCGGCGGCCCCCGCCCGATCCGGCCCGCTCGCGAGCGTCACCGGACCCCACGGCCTCCCCCTCGAGGCGGTCGTCGTCGCGCTGCCGATGCGGACGCGGTTCCGCGGCATCACGGTGCGCGAGACGCTGCTGCTGCGCCGCGCCGACGCCGGATCGGACGCGCCCTGGGGCGAGTTCTGCCCCTTCGTCGAGTACGACGACGAGGAGGCGGTGCCCTGGCTGCGGTGCGCGCTGGAGTCGGCCGGCGTGATCGGTGCCGACTGGGCGACCCCGGTGCGTCACGAGATCCCGGTCAACGCCACCGTGCCCGCCGTCGGGCCGGCCGACGCGCACCGCGTCGTCGCCGCGTCCGGTGCGGGCACCGCCAAGGTGAAGGTCGCCGAGCCGGGCGCCGACCCCGCCGCCTCGCTGGCCGCGGACCTCGCCCGCGTCGAGGCCGTCCGGGACGCCCTCGGCCCCGGCGGGCGGGTGCGGGTCGACGCCAACGGCGGGTGGGACGTCGAGGCCGCCGTCGCGGCGGTCACCACGCTGGATCGCGCCGCGGGCGGGCTGGAGTACGTGGAACAGCCCTGCGCGACGGTGGACGAGCTCGCCGCCGTACGACGCCGGGTCGACGTCCCGATCGCCGCCGACGAGTCGATCCGTCGCGCCGAGGACCCGATGCTGGTGGTCGCGGCCGAGGCCGCCGACGTCGCCGTCGTCAAGGTCGCGCCGCTGGGCGGGGTCGCCGCCTCGCTGCGGATCGCCGAGGCGATCGGGCTGCCGTGCGTGGTGTCCTCGGCCGTGGAGAGCTCGGTCGGGCTCGCCGCCGGGCTGGCGCTCGCGGGCGCGCTGCCGGCGCTGCCGCACGCGTGCGGGCTGGCCACGACGAGCCTGCTGGCGGCGGACACCGTCGCGGCGCCGTATGTTCCCGACGGCGGGTCGCTGCCGGTCCCGACCGCACCGCCGCGGCCGGATCCCACGACCCTCGCGCCGTCGCTCGCGTCCCCGGACCGGGCGTCGTGGTGGCTCGACCGGTTGAACCGGGTACTACACCGGGTGGACGACGAGGTCCGCTGACGACCACCGACCCCGCTGATCAGGAGAGTGCAGATGCCGGACACGTACGACCGACTGGAGGCCGGCCGCGCGATCGTCGCGGCCAAGGACGCGAAGGGCATGAGCTGGCAGCAGCTCGCGGACGCCCTCGAGCGCTCCCTGGTGTGGACGACGTCGGCGTTGCTGGGACAGCAGCCGCTGTCCGCGGAGCAGGCACAGAAGGTGGGTGGGGTCCTCGGGCTGGAGGACGACGTCGTCGTCGCGCTCTCGCTCCCGCCGGTGCGCGGGGAGTCCGCGCTCGACCCCACCGAGCCGGTCACCTACCGCCTGCAGGAGGCCCTGCAGGTGTACGGCACCGCGCTGCACGAGCTCATCCGCGAGGAGTTCGGCGACGGCATCATGAGCGCCATCGACTTCTCGCTGGAGTTCGAGCGCGAACCCGACCCGAAGGGCGACCGCGTCAAGCTGACCTGGAGCGGGAAGTTCCTGCCCTACAAGGTCTGGTGACACACGCTCGACACGCCGCCGCGGCGTCGGACTGACTCGACCGGTCCGGGGGTAGCGTGCGGAGCGTGACCGCCGCCCCACCTCAGGACTCCCGGGTGCAGCAGCCCGCCGCGGGCGGCGAGCCCGAGGGCCCGCCGCTGCACGTGCGGACCGCGTTCGGGGTGCGCGAGGCGGAACCACGACCACGCCCCCACCTCCCCGGACCGGCCTGGACCTGCGACGGCGTGCTGCTGCGCCCGGTCTCCGACACGGTGCTGGCCGCCTGGTCGGCCGCCACGGCGGAGGAGCTCTCCGGCTCCGGCGTCGACGGCGTCCGGGTTGCCCGCCCGGTGCGCGCGTCCGACGGCCGCCGCGTGGTGTCGGGCTGGGCCGCCTGCCACGACGTCGCGGGCCAGGTCCGGCCGCGCCACGACGACGTCGTCGCGGTCTCGCTGCGGCTGCACCGCGCCACCGCGAAGATCGCGCGTCCCCGCTTCGTCGACGACCGGGACGACATCCTCGCCCGCGCGGACCGGATGGCCTTCGGCGAGCGCACGGTGTCCCTCGACGCCGAGACCGGCGGCGACCTGTTCGCCGAGCTCGCGCGGCGCCGCCTGAAGCTGCCGGTCCCCTCGCAGCTGGTGCACGGCGACCTGTTCGGCACCGTGCTCTTCGACGGACCGGACGGGCCCGACGGCCCCACCACCGAGCAGGCGCCGCCCGCGGTGCTCGACATCGTGCCGTTCTGGCGGCCCGTCGAATGGGCCGCGGCCGTCGTCGTCGTGGACGCCCTGGCCTGGGGCGGGGCGGACGCCGGGATCGTCACCCGCTGGTCCCACCTCGTGCAGTGGCCGCAGATGCTGCTGCACGGCCTGCTGTTCCGGCTCGCCGTGCACGCCCAGCACCCGGCCTGCACCAAGGAGTCGCTGCGCGGGCTCGAGCACGCGGCCCGGGTGGTCACCGAGCAGTTCTGAGGCGATCCCCCACCCGGGATTCATGCCGCCCTCTCGCTCCGTCACGTCCCTGAAACACGCAGTCATCAGCGTGTAGCGCCCGATTCCTACCGTCTGCCCCGGATCAGGGATCGTCCGAACGGACGCGCCCCCGGACGACGAGAGGGCGAAGGCAGATGAGCGTGGCCGCAGAACCGTCAGGGGCCTCCGGGACCCGCGGGGGGCGCTGGATCGACGACTGGCGCCCTGAGGACCAGGGGTTCTGGGAGAGCACCGGAAAGAAGATCGCGAACCGGAACCTGTGGTTCTCGGTGTTCTCCGAGCACATCGGGTTCTCGATCTGGTCGCTGTTCGCGGTGCTCACGCTGTTCATGGGCGACGCGTACCACATCGACACCGCGGGCAAGTTCTTCCTGGTGTCGATGCCGACGCTGGTCGGTTCCGTCCTGCGCCTGCCCTATTCGATGGCGGTCGCGGTGTTCGGCGGCCGCAACTGGACGATCATCTCGGCGGCACTGCTCCTGATCCCGTCGATCCTCCTCGCCATCGTCATGCACCCCGGCACCTCGTACACGACCTTCATGATCGTGGCGGCGATCGCCGGCGTCGGCGGTGGGAACTTCGCCTCGTCGATGACGAACATCAACGCGTTCTTCCCCGAGAAGGAGAAGGGCAAGGCGCTCGGGCTCAACGCCGGTGGCGGCAACCTGGGCGTCGCGGTCATCCAGCTGGTCGGCCTGCTGGTCATCGCCACGGCCGGGACCGGCGCGCCGCGGATCGTGCTCGCCGTCTACATCCCGCTGATCGTGATCGCGCTGGTCTGCGCGGTGCTGTTCATGGACAACCTCTCGACGGTCCGCAACGACTCCGGGGCACTGGCCGAGGCGGCGAAGGACGCGCAGACCTGGATCATCTCGTTCCTCTACATCGGCACCTTCGGGTCGTTCATCGGCTACAGCTTCGCGTTCGGCCTGGTGCTGCAGAACCAGTTCGGCCGCACCCCGCTGCAGGCGGCCGCCATCACGTTCATCGGCCCGCTGCTGGGATCGCTGGTGCGCCCGCTCGGCGGGATGCTCTCCGACCGGATCGGCGGCACGAAGGTCTCCTTCTGGAACTTCGTGGCGATGGCCGTCAGCGCCCTGATCTGCATCGGGGCGTCGTCGATCAAGTCGCTCCCGCTGTTCGTCATCGGCTTCGTGCTGCTGTTCATCACGTCCGGCATCGGCAACGGCTCGGTGTACAAGATGATCCCGGCGATCTTCCGGACGAAGGCGCTGGCGGCGTCGGAGTCCCGGGGCCGGGACGAGACCGCGGCCCTGCTCTGGGCCCGGCGGGTCTCCGGCGCGGTGATCGGCATCGCCGGCGCGATCGGCGCCTTCGGTGGCCTGCTCATCAACCTGGCCTTCCGGCAGTCGTTCCAGGTGGCCAAGAGCGGCACCCCGGCGTTCTGGTCCTTCGTGGCCTTCTACGCCGTCTGCTTCATCGTGACCTACCTCGTCTACATGCGGAACTCGAAGGCGGCCACCGACCCGAAGACGGGTTCGACGGTCAGCTACGCGTCCGTGTAGGTGCGTTTCGCGCTCGTGAGCACTCATCGTCGCTATGGCGCCAATGAGTGCTCACGAGGCCGAAGGCCACCTGTCGAAAGGAGCCTCGTGCAACCCCGCACTGTCGTCGTGGTCGGTCATGGAATGGTCGGTCATCGGTTCGTCGAGTCGTTGCGTCGTCGCGATTCCGGAGGCGCGTGGCGAGTGGTCGTTCTCGCTGAGGAATCGCGTCCGGCGTACGACCGGGTGGCGCTGTCCTCGTATGTGGGAGAAGCGAGCGAGGACGACCTGGCGTTGGCCGACGACGGGTTCCACGCGGACTCGCTGGTCGAACTCCACCTGGACGACCCCGCCGTCGCCGTCGACCGGGATCGCCGGGTGGTGACGACTCGGAAGGGCCGGTCGGTGGCCTACGACGAGCTCGTGCTGGCGACGGGATCGGTGCCGTTCGTGCCGCCGGTGCCGGGCCGCGATCTCGACGGGGTGTTCGTCTACCGCACCCTCGATGACCTGGACGGGTTGCGGGAAGCCGCCGAGCAGGCCACGGTGGGCGCGGGTGCCGGCCGGCGTTCCGGGGTGGTCGTCGGGGGCGGGTTGCTGGGGCTGGAGGCGGCGAACGCGCTGCGCCGGCTGGGGCTCTCGCCGCATGTGGTGGAGATGGCGCCGCGATTGATGCCGGTGCAGGTCGACGAGCCCGGCGGGGCGCTGCTGGCGCGGCTGGTCTCCGAGCTGGGCCTGCGGATCCACACCGGGGTGTCCACGTCCTCGATCGCCCGGGATCACCGCGGTGGGCTGACGGTGACGCTCTCGGACGGCCTCGAACTCGACGCGTCGGTGGTGGTGTTCTCCGCCGGTATCCGCCCCGCGGACGGGTTGGCCCGCGAGGTCGGCCTGGAGGTCGGCGAGCGCGGCGGGGTGCTGGTCGACGAGCGCTGCCGGACGGCCGACGAGCACGTGTGGGCGATCGGGGAGGTCGCCGCGGTCCGTGGCCGCACCTACGGCCTGGTCGCGCCCGGCTATGCGATGGCCGAGGTCGTCGCGGGCCGGTTGGCGGGGGATGACGCCGAGGGCCGGTTCACCGAGGCGGACATGTCGACCAAGCTCAAGCTGCTCGGGGTGGACGTCGCCAGCTTCGGCGACGCCCACGCGTCGACCCCCGGCGCGTTGGAGGTCCGCCTCGATGATCCCGTGGCGGGCACCTATTCCAAGCTCGTCGTCTCCGACGACGCACAGACCCTGCTCGGTGGGGTGCTGGTCGGGGACGCGGCGAACTACGAGACGTTGCGCGGGTTCCTCGGCGAGAAGCTCCCGGGCGATCCGATGTCGCTGATCGCCCCGGCCGGCGACGGCGCGGTCGGGGTGGGGATCGACGCGCTGCCCGACGGCGCGCAGATCTGCTCGTGCAACGCGGTCACCAAAGGCGCGCTGGTGCATGCCATCACCAGCGGCGAGGCGGCCACCGTCCCGCAGTTGAAGGCCTGCACCCGCGCCGGCACCACCTGCGGCTCGTGTGTCCCCACCCTCGGCAAAGTCCTCGCGTCCTGTGGGGTCGAGGTGTCCAAGGCGCTGTGCGAGCACTTCAGCCAGTCCCGCGCGGAGCTCTACGAGATCGTGATGGCCACCGGCCTGACCACCTTCTCCGACATCCTCACCGAGTACGGCACCGGCCGCGGCTGCGATGTCTGCAAACCGGCGGTGGCTTCCATGCTGGCCACCCTCGCCGGTGGGCACGTGCTCGACGGCGAACAGGCCACGCTGCAGGACACCAACGACCACTTCCTCGCCAACATGCAACGCAACGGCACCTACTCGGTCGTGCCGCGGCTGCCCGGCGGCGAGGTCACCGGCGACGGTCTGATCGCGATCGGGGAAGTCGCCCGGGACTTCGGGCTCTACACCAAGATCACCGGGGGGCAGCGCATCGACATGTTCGGCGCCCGCCTCGACGACCTCCCGGCCATCTGGCGCCGGCTCGTCGATGCCGGGTTCGAGTCCGGGCACGCCTACGGCAAGGCCCTGCGCACCGTGAAGTCCTGTGTCGGGACGGACTGGTGCCGGTACGGCGTGCAGGACTCGGTCGGGCTCGCCGTCGCCCTCGAGCTCCGCTATCGGGGGCTGCGAAGCCCCCACAAGCTCAAGTCGGGCGTCAGTGGCTGCGCCCGGGAGTGCGCCGAGGCCCGCTCGAAGGATTTCGGGATCATCGCGACCGAGACCGGTTGGAACCTCTACGTCGGCGGCAACGGCGGCTTCACCCCCCGTCACGCCGAACTCCTCGCGTCGGATCTGGACACCGCCACGCTGGTGCGCACCATCGACCGGTTCCTGATGTTCTACGTGCGCACCGCCGACCGGCTGCAGCGCACCGCCCCGTGGATCGAGTCCCTCGACGGCGGCATCGAGCACCTCCACGCCGTGGTCATGGAGGACTCGCTGGGGATCTGCGCCTCACTCGACGCCCAGATGGCCCGCCACGTGCGCAGCTACGCCGACGAATGGGCCGCGGTGCTCGACGACGACGACAAGCTCGCCCGGTTCACGTCGTTCGTGAACGCCCCCGGCACCCCGGACCCGACGATCGAGTTCGTCGACCACCACGGCCACCGCGTCCCGGCCGGCATGAAGGACGGCCAACCCACCGACCTCGGCGCCCTGGGCTTCGACACCAGCGTTCCCATCGCCGGCCCGACCATTCCCGTGGGAGCCCCCGCATGACCGCCCAGGCCGACGTCCGTCTCCACCCCGCGGGCACCACCGCCGGGGCCGAGGCCAAGGACCCCCGTCCGGACCCGGGGGTTCCCACCACCCCGGAGCCCGCCGACGGCTGGACCCCGATCTGCCCGCTCGAGCGGCTCCAGCGCGAACGCGGCGTCGGCGCGCTGGTCGGCGGCGAACCCGTCGCGGTGTTCCGCACCCACGACGACGCCCTCTACGCCCTGCACAACGTCGACCCCTTCTCCGGCGCCTCCGTGCTCTCCCGCGGCATCGTCGGCGACCTCGCGGGCACCCCCGTCGTCGCGTCCCCGCTGTTCAAACAGCACTTCGCGCTCGACACCGGAACCGCCGTCGAGGACCCGACGGTCACCGTCGCGACCTATCCTGTCCGGGTGGTGGACGGGACGGTCGAGGTCGGAGGCGCATGACGTCGGAGGTGGGGCCGTTGGAGGGCGTGCGGGTCGGGGTGACCGCCGACCGGCGCGCGGACGACCAGATCGAGCTGCTCCACCGACGCGGCGCCACCACGCTGCACGGCGCGACGATGCGCATCGTCCCGCTCACCGACGACACCGAGTTGGCCACGACCACGCGCACCCTGCTCGAGAAGCCGGCCGCCGTCGTCGTCGCGACCACCGGCCAGGGCTTCCGCGGCTGGATCGAGGTGGCCGACGAGTGGGGACTCGGCGAGGACCTGCGCGCCGTCCTCGGTGACGCGGCCGTCCTCGCCCGCGGGCCGAAGGCGCGCGGGGCGATCCGCGGGGTCGGGCTGCGCGAGGCGTGGGCGGCCGAGGCGACCGAGTCGTCGCCGGAGGTGCTCGAGCACCTCCTCTCCGGCGGCGAGGGCCCCCTGGCGGGCCGGCGGATCGCGGTCCAGCTGCACGGCGACCCGATGACGTCCTTCCTCACCGCGCTGCGCGAGGCGGGCGCCGACGTCGTCGAGGTGCACGTCTACCGCTGGGAACCGCCGCCCGACCTGCCCGCGGTCGACGCCCTCATCGACGCGATCGTGGGCCGCGCGGTCGACGCCGTGACCTTCACCAGCGCGCCCGCCGTCGAGGGGCTGCTGCACCGCGCCGAGAGCCTCGGGCGGACCGAGGACCTGCTCGCGTCCTTCCGCGGCGGACCGGACGGTGCGGGTGCGCTGGCGTGCGTCGTGGGCCCGGTGACGGCGGCGCCCCTGGACCGCCGGGACGTGCCGTCGATCGCCCCCGACCGCTTCCGGCTCGGCGCCATGGTGCGGCGGCTCGAGGAGCATGTAGCGGGTACCCCGGCACGATGAGACCGCCGGCACTGGTCGTCCTCGCCCACGGCACCGGCGACGCCGCCGGTCGCGGCACCTGGGGCCGGCTGCTGCTGCGGCTGCGTGATGCACTTCCCGGCGTCGAGGTCCGGCTCGCCTACGCGGGGGTCGCCCGGCCGCGGTTGGCCGATGTCCTGCCGGAACTCGACAGCCCCGTCGTCGTGGTGCCGGCGTTCCTCGCGGCGGGGTTCCACGTGCGGGTCGACGTCCCGGGGCAGCTGGCGGAGATCGGTCGCGACGACGTGACGCTCGCCGACCCGTTCGGGCCGGACCCGGGGCTGGTCGAGGTGGCAGTGGAGCGGCTGCACGAGGCCGGCGGCGCGGACGGTCGGGCGGTGGTGCTGGCGGCCGCGGGCTCGACGGACCCGGTCGCGCAGGCGGACCTCCGCACCGCCGCGGGGCTGTTCGCCGAGCGTCTCGGCACGGCGGTGCCCGTGGGCTACATCGCGGGCGGCGAACCGCGGGTGGCCGACGTGGTCGCGGCGCAGGACGGGCCGGTCGCGCTGCTGACCTGGCTGGTCGCGCCCGGGGCGTTCCACCGCTGGCTCGCCGACGCCGGGGCGGCCGTGGTGGCCGAGCCGCTGGGTGATCACGACGGCGTCGTGAACGTGGTGCTGGACCGCTATGTGCGCTCCGCGCCTGTGAGCACAAATTGACGCCCTGGCGTCAATTTGTGCTCACCAGCGCGAAGCGCACCTACCGCCACCGGGCGGCATAGCGGGCCGCCGCTGCCTCGTCCTTCTCCCGCGTGCGCTCCGCCCGCGCCTCGACGCCGGTGCCCTGCGGATACCCGGCCTTGACCAGCCGGTGCTCGGCCGTCTCGTGCACGTAGGCCACCGCGAAGATCATTCCCATGATCGCGCCGCCCAGGGCGCTCATCACCCGCAGCCACAGCGGGCCCGGCACGAAGACGATGATCGCCGCCACGAACGGCGCGATCTGCACGACCACCCGCGCGACGTGGCGCACCCACCAGGTCCGGCAGGTGGTGTCGTGCAGGACCCACGGGGCGAAGCGCGCGGGCAGCCCGCCGCCGTAGGCGTACCAGAGCCACCACAGCGGACCCGGTCGCGGCGTCGGGACCACGGGCGCACCTCCTCCAACGTTTTGTGCACCAACAGTATGCGCCCCAAGGGTAGAGTGCGCGTCATGACCGCGACCACAGACGAGATCGACCCGCTCGCGCTGGAGAACCAGGTCTGCTTCGCGCTGGCGGTGGCGGCCCGCTCGGTGATCGCGCTCTACCGGCCGCTGCTCGAGCCGATGGGCCTGACCCACCCGCAGTACCTCGTGATGCTCGCGCTCTGGGGTCGGTCGCCGCTGTCGGTCACCGAGCTGTCCGGGATGCTCGCGCTCGACCCGGGCACGCTCTCCCCGCTGCTCAAGCGCCTCGAGGCGCAGGGCTACGTCGAGCGTCGTCGGGTCCCCGGTAACGAGCGCACCCTCGCCGTCACGCTCACCGACGCGGGCCGTGCACTGCGCGCCGACGCCGAGCGCATCCCGCCGGCCATCGTCGAGCGCCTGGGCATGCCGCTGGAGGAGCTGATGCGGCTGCACGCCGACCTGACCGCGGTCATCGCCGCGGCCGGCGCGGAACCGGCCTGACCCGTCGTCGTCGGGTGATCGTCAGGACCGTGAGGGACCGTTCGGTCCTCGCCCACCCGTCTCACACGGAAGACGATCACGGGCACCGGGAACGGCTCGACACGGGGGAGCGACCCGGAGCACCGTGGACCGATGACCACCACGGAACGGCTCGTCGACGTCGGCGCGTCCGACGACGTGCCCGAGCGCGGCCGGCTCGTCGTCGAGATCGGCGGTCCGACGGGTCCGGTGACCGTCGGGGTGTTCCGCTTCGGCGGCCGGCTCTACGCGTGGGAGAACCGATGCGCGCACCAGGGCGGGCCCGCGTGCCAGGGCCGGATCGTCAGCCGCGTCCGGGAGCGGCTCGACGACGAGCGCCGCAGCCTCGGCCTGCGCTTCGACGAGGACGTCCTGCACATGGTCTGCCCGTGGCACGGCTTCGAGTACGACGTGACGACGGGTCGGCATCCGGGGCGCCCGGACCTCGCGCTGCGGTCGTTCCCGGTGGCCGAGGACGGAGGCCGGATCCGTGTCGCCGTCTGAGCACACCGAGCGGGCCCGTCGCATCGACGAGCTTGTCACGACGCTCGCCGCCGAGGTGGAGCAGGGGCTCGACGACGGCGCGATCGCCTCGCTCGACCCGGCCACCGCGCGGCGGCTGGTCAGCACCGCCGCCCGCTGCTGGGCCGTCGCCGCCGAGGAGGGCGCCGACCCGCCGGACGGTCGCGACACCACCCCGACCGACGCCGTCGCCCTGGCCACGGCCGCGCTGCGCAGCCACGACCTGAACCCGTTCGACCTCGCCCTGTGGTTCTCGAGGAGTACGTCATGACCGACCCGAGCGTGCGGCGCCTGGACACCCAGGAGATCACCACCGCCACCGACACCCGGGAGATCCTCGCCAACGCCCGCCGCGACATCGAGCGCTACGGGCTGGACGACTACCTGATCGTCGACGTCGACTCGCACCACGTCGAGCTCGACTCCTGGCCGGAGATCCTCGCCTACCTCGACAGCCCGGTCATGCGCGACACCGCGAACCAGATGATGCGCAACTGGCCGCAGGCCTCCCACCTGGCGCTGCACAACCACCCGCCCGGCCTGACGATGCAGGACGTCTCGGGGCGGATCCCGCACCAGGCCTCGCTCGGCGAGGACACCCCGGGTGCGACGACGGGTGCGGACCGCGACGTCACGCTCGTCCGGCGGGCGATGGACGCGATGAGCATCGACCTGCAGGTCGTCTTCCCGCAGCCGATGCTCGAGACCGGGCTGCACCCGCAGCCCGAGGTCGCGACCGCCCTGCTGGCCGCCTACAACCGCTGGTTCACGACGGAGATCCTCCCGCGCGAGCCGCGGATCCGGACGATGCTCGGGCTGCCGTTCGAGAACCCGGACGCGTGCCTGGCCACGATCGAGGAGTTCGGGGACACCCCCGGCGTCATCGGGTTCCTCGTCACCAGCCAGCGCCATGCCGGCGTGCACCGCAACGCCTACATGCCGGTCTACCGCGAGCTGGAGCGGCGCGGGCTGCCGATCGGGTTCCACGCCGGCCCGAACCAGGCCGACACCATGACCTCGACGATGAACCGGTTCCTCTCGGCCCACGCCATGAGCTTCGTGACCTGCAACATGACGCACATGACGAACTGGGTCGTCAACGGGATCCCGGAGCGCTTCCCGGGCCTGAAGACGATCTGGATCGAGAGCGGGCTGGCGTGGCTGCCGTTCATGATGCAGCGCCTCGACCACGAGTACTACATGCGCTCCTCGGACGCGCCGCTGCTCACGCGCCCGCCGTCGCACTACATGCGGGAGATGTTCTACACGAGCCAGCCGATGGAATGGACCGACGACAAGCTGCTCGCCGCCACCCTCGAGGCCATCGACGCCGAGAACTCGCTGATGTACTCGAGCGACTGGCCGCACTGGGACTTCGACGTCCCGGGCCGGATCGCCGCGCTGCCGTTCGTGTCCGAGCACGGAAAGCGCAACATCCTCGGCGAGACCGCGCGCAAGGTGTTCGAGCTGGGCGACATCGCGCCCTCGTCACACCGCTGAGGTCAGGAGGCAACACCCTGGCAATCGTCCGGTGGTGAGGTGTCGACCATGGACTCGATCGCCGACATGGGCGGCGTCCTCGGGTACGGGCCCGCGTCGCGCCCGATGGCCGACGAGCCGCCGTTCGCCGAGCCGTGGGAGGGTCGCGCGTTCGCGATGACCGTCCTGGCGATGGGGCGGATCTCCGGACGGAACCTCGACGCCTTCCGGCACGCGCTGGAACGGCTCAGCCCGCTGGACTACCTCGCCGACGGCTACTACGGGCGCTGGCTGAACGCGGCCGAGCTGATGCTGGTCGAGTCCGCGGTGCTCGCGCCGGGCGCGGTGGACACGCGGGTCCGGCGCGACCGCGGCGAGGACGTCGCCGAACCGGCCTTCCCCGAGCCCCGGAAACCGGAGTACGCGCCGAGCGCCCCCGGCTCGCTGCGCGAGGTCGCCGACCCGCCCCGCCTCGCCGTCGGGCAGGCCGTCGTCACCGCCGACGTGCACCCGCGCGGGCCGTCGAAACTGCCCGCCTACCTGCGACGACGGCGGGGGACGGTGACCGCGGTCCGCCCGGCCCACGTCCTGCCCGACACCCACGGGGTCTTCGTCGGCGAGAACCCGCAGCAGGTCTACACGGTCGGGTTCGACTCGGCGGAGCTCTGGGGCCCCGACGCCGAGCCCTTCCGGCTGCACGCGGACCTGTTCGACAGCTACCTGGCTGCTGTGACTGGGACGGAGGACTCGTGACCGAGCGGCTCTCACCCGCCGAGCGGACCGCGGCGCTGGAGTCGTTGCTGGTCGAGCGGGAGCTGGTCGACCCGTCGGTCATGGACGGGTTCATCGGGCGCTACGAGCGCGACGTCGGGCCGATGAACGGCGCGCGGGTCGTCGCGACGGCGTGGACGGATCCGTCGTACCTGGAGTGGCTGCGCAAGGACGCCACCGCGGCCATCGCCGACCTCGGCTTCTCCGGCCCGCAGGGCGAGCACATGGTGGTGCTGGAGCAGACCGACGAGGTCCACCACGTCGTCGTCTGCACGCTGTGCTCCTGCTACCCGTGGCCGGTGCTGGGACTGCCGCCGAGCTGGTACAAGGACCCGGCGTACCGCTCACGGGTGGTGCGCGAGCCGCGGGCCGTGCTGGCGGAGATGGGTTGTCCGCTGCCGGACGACGTCGGGATCCAGGTGTGGGACTCGTCGGCGGAGGTCCGCTACCTCGTCGTCCCGCAACGTCCGGCCGGCACCGAGGAGCTGGGCGTCGATGAGCTGGCCCCCCTGGTCACGCGGGACGCGATGGTGGGGGTGGCGCGGCTGTGAGCACGACGCTGGACATGGACGGGCCCGCGGCGCCGCCGCGGTCGAACGGCGAGCTGGTGTTCGCCGCCCCGTGGGAGAGCCGGGCGTTCGGGCTCGTCGTGACCCTCGTGGATTCGGGGCGGTTCACCTACGAGGAGTTCCGGTCGCGGCTGATCGTGCGGGTCGGGGAGGTCGAAGCGCGGCCGTACTGGGAGGCCTGGCTCGCCGCGCTGGAGGACATGCTGTCCGGGACGGTCGACGAGGCCACGGTGACGGCGCGGGCGGCGGCGCTGCGCGAGGTCGACGACCATGGGGACGATCACGAGCACTGACCCCCGGGAGGTCCGATGAGCGGGTTCGTACGGCCGGCCGGGGCGGGGGAGCGCTTCGCGTTCGGCGGGGCGGTGTTCACGATGAAGGTCCCTGCCGGCGACACCGAGGGCCGCGTCGGCGTCATGGAGCAGGAGGCGCCGGCCGGGCTCGTCGTCCCGCCGCACACCCACGACGGCGAGGACGAGATGTTCCACGTGCTCGCCGGGCGGGTCGAGGGGTACTGCGGCGACGACCCGTTCCGGGCCGGGCCCGGGGACCTGATCTTCCTGCCGCGCGACGTCGAGCACGCGTTGGCGGTGATCGGCGAGGGGCCCGCGCGGCTGCTGACGATCGTGTGCCCGGCGCGGTTCGACCGGCTGGTGGCGGAGGAGGGCACCCCCATGTGAACGGATCTGGTCGCCAGGGCGACCGAATTCGTTCACATGGGCTTCTCCGGCCACGCGTGCTTCGGGTAGCGGCCCCGCAGCTCGGCACGGACCTGCGGGTATCCGGTCTCCCAGAACGACGCCAGGTCGGCGGTCACCGCGGCCGGGCGCCCGGCCGGGGAGAGCAGGTGCACGACGACGGGTACGCCGGCCAGCACCGGCGCGCGCTCCCAGCCGAACGCGTGCTGGAGCTTGAGGGCCACCACCGGGGCGGCCGGGTCGGAGTAGTCGACGCGGACGGTGCGCCCGCCCGGGGTGGTGAGGGTCGTGGGCGCGAGCTCGTCGAGCCGGGACGCCGCCGACCACGGAACGAGGTGGCGCAGCGCCGTCGCGACCTTCACCCGGCGCAGGTCGGCCCGGCGGCGGACGCCGGTGAGGTCGAGCCACTCGTCGGCGCGGGCGAGCAGGGTGGCGTCGTCGACCGCGGGCCACGGGTCGCCGAGGGCCTCGTGCAGGAAAGCGAGCCGGGCGCGCAGGGCGGTGGCGGCGTCGTCCCAGCGGAGCAGGCCGAGTCCCTCGGTGGTGAGCCCGTCGCGGACGGCGGCCGCGACCGCCGTCGGGTCGGGACGGGTCAGCGGACGGCGGGCGAGGATCACGGCGCCGAGGCGCTCGCGGCGCTCGGCGACGACGTCGCCGTCCTCCCAGGCGACCACCTCGTCGTCGTGCCACCAGCCGGCCGCGGCCTCCCGGGCGAGGTCCTCGTCGATCGGGACGGCCAGCCGGACCCGCGCGACCCGGTCGCCGGGCCCGCGCACGGCGTCGGCGACGGCGAGCCACGGGGAGCCGCGCAGGGCCGAGGTCGCGGACAGCTCGACGCCGGTGCCGCCCGTCGTCAGGTACTCGCGGGAGTCGGCGCCGCGTGCCCGGGCCAGCCGGTCCGGGTAGGCCAGGGCGACGACGTCGCCAGGTGAGTGGATGTGGTCGTCCAGACGACCACATCCACTCACATGGCGAAGCCTTCTGACCTCCGCCCGCCACCGGGGATCGTTCGTCGCGCGGGCCGCCCGCCAGCGCTCGTCGAGGTCGTCCGACCCGCCGGACACCTCGGCGGCGAGCAGCGCCACCACCTCGACCGCCGTCCGGGCGCCGACCGCCGCGGCGCCGTCGAGCAGCGCCCGGCCCAGCCGCGGGTGCACCCCGGCCACGGCCACCGCCCGGCCGCGCTCGGTGATCGCTCCGGCGTCGTCGGAGGTCAGATCGAGCCCGCGCAGCACCGCTCGCGCCGCGGCGAACGCCGTCGTCGGGGGCGGGTCGAGCAGGGCGAGCCCCGCGCCGTCCGGCGTGCCCCACCGGGCCAGCGCCAGCGCGAACCCGGCGAGGTCGGCGTGCGCGACCTCCGGGGCGTCGTCGCGGTCGCGGTGCGCGTGCTCGGCCTCGGACCAGCAGCGATAGGCCACCCCGGGCGCCTCCCGGCCCGCGCGCCCGGCCCGCTGCGTCGCCGAGGACTGCGACGCGAGCACCGTGACCAGGGCGTCGAGCCCGCGGGCGTGATCGGTCCACGGTTGCCGCGACAGCCCGGCGTCGACGACGACCCGCACCCCCGGCACCGTCAGGCTCGTCTCGGCGACGGCGGTGGAGAGCACGACGCGCCGGGTGCCCCCGGGCCCGTTTCCGTCCCCCGTCGCTCCGCTCGCCCCGGCCAGCACGGAGTCCTGGACCGCGGCGTCCTGCCCGCCGTGCAGCGCGAGCACCTCGGCGTCGGTCCCGCCCAGTCGCCGCGCCACCTCGTCGATCTCGCGCCGCCCGGGCAGGAACACCAGCACGTCGCCCGGCGCCTCGGCGAGCGCGCGGCGCACCACCGCGCCCACGTGGTCGAGCAGCGCCGGCTCCACCCGCATCCCGCGCGGCGGCGGCACCGGTCGCGGCGGCGGGCACCAGACGGTGTCGACGGGATGCATCGGGTCGGGCGCGGTGATCACGGGGCCGTCGAGCGCGGCGGAGAGCTCGTCGGCGGCCGCGGTGGCCGACGTCGCGAGGAGGCGCAGGTCGGGGCGCAGCGCTCGGGCGTCGACGGCGAACGCCAGCGCCAGGTCGGTGTCGAGGTGGCGCTCGTGGCACTCGTCGAGGACGACGGCGTCGACCCCGGCGAGCTCCGGGTCCTGCTGCAGCCGCGCCACCAGCAGCCCCGTCGTCACCACCTCGACCCGGGTTCGCGGGCCGACATGCCGCTCGCCCCGCACGGCGTACCCGACCTGTTCGCCCACCCGCTCACCCATCAGCGACGCCATCCGCGCGGCGGCGGCCCGGACGGCGACCCGGCGCGGCTCGGCGACGAGGACCCGCCCTTCCACCGCCCCGGCCAGCGCGAGCGGGACGAGCGTCGTCTTCCCCGTCCCGGGCGGCGCGACCAGGACCGCCGCGCCGTGGGTGTCCAGCGCCGCGAGCACGTCCGGCAGCGCCGGGCGTACCGGCAGCTCGAGCGCCGCGGGGTCGATGACGCTGCCGATCACGCCTGCCGGTCTACCAGGGCCCCTTCCCCTCGTGCCGAGCTGCCGGATCAGCGCCGTGCCAGCGCGATGCCGGTGCCGTGCCAGCGCCCCGGCGCACCGTCGGCACCGAGGCCGCCACCTCCGGCGGCCGGGCACCACACCTGGGAGTACTGAATGTCCGCACCCGTCACGATCATCGGCGCCGGTCTCGGGGGTCTCGTCCTGGCCCGCGTCCTGCACGTGCACGGCATCCCGGTCACGGTCCACGAGGCGGAGTCCTCGCCCACGGCACGAGCACAGGGCGGCCTGCTCGACATCCACGAGGAGAACGGCCAGCCGGCCATCGCGGCCGCCGGCCTGACCGAGCCGTTCCAGACCCTCATCCTCGAGGGCCGCCAGCAGTACCGGCTCCTCGACACCGCGGGCACCGTCCTGGCCGACAGCCCCGACGACGGGAACGGGAGCCGGCCCGAGGTGCAGCGCAGCGAGCTGCGCGCCCTGCTGCTCGACTCGTTGCCCGAGGGCACCGTGCGGTGGGGCCGGAAGGTCACCGACGCACGTCCCCTCGGCGGCGGCCGGCACGAGGTGACCTTCGCCGACGGCACCAGCGTCACGACGGACCTGGTCGTCGGCGCGGACGGCGCCTGGTCGCGGATCCGCCCGTTGGTGTCCTCCGCCGTGCCCGAGTACGTCGGCATGTCGTTCGTCGAGACCTGGCTGCTCGACAGCGACCGCCGCCACCCGGCCACCGCGCGGGCCGTCGGCGGCGGCTCGATGTTCGTCGTCGGGGCCGAGGGGCTATGGCTCGGCGCCCACTGCGAGCGGGCCGGGACCCTGCACGCCTACGTGTCGCTGACCCGCCCGCGGGAGTGGTTCGACGACGTCGACCTCGCCGACCCCGCCGGCGTCGCCCGCATCGCGGACCAGTTCGCGGGGTGGGCCCCGGAGATCACCGCGCTGATCACCGACAGCGACGTCACGCCGGTGCTGCGCCCCCTCCACACGCTTCCGGTCGGGCACCGGTGGGAGCGGGTGCCGGGGGTGACGCTGCTCGGCGACGCCGCCCACCTCGCCCCGCCCGACGGCGAGGGCGCCAACCTGGCCATGCAGGACGGCGCCGAGCTCGCCCTGGCCCTCGCCGCGCACCCCGGCGACGTCGAGGCGGCGCTGGCCGCCTACGAGCACGCCCTGTTCCCCCGCAGCGCCGCGTCCGCCGAGGCGTCGCAGGCCGTCGGGGACCTCACTCCTGAGCAGATCATCGAGTTCCTGACGACGAGCGGGGGCCGGTCGTGAGAGACGCACCCAGCATCGAGGTCGACGACCTCGTCCGGACCTTCGGCGACGGCCGCGCCGTCGACGGCATCGCCTTCGAGGCCCACCCCGGCCAGGTGCTCGGCCTGCTCGGGCCGAACGGCTCGGGCAAGACCACGACCGTCCGGATGCTCGCCACCCTGCTCCCGCCCAGCGCGGGCCGGGCGCGGGTGCTGGGCCACGACGTCGTCGCCGACGCCGCCGCGGTCCGGGGACGGATCGGGCTCACCGGCCAGTACGCCGCCGTCGACGAGGCCCTCTCCGGCCGCGACAACCTCTTCCTCATCGGCCGCCTCCTGGACCTCACCCGACGCGACGCCCGGGCCCGGGCCGACGAGCTCGTCGAGCAGTTCGGCCTCGTCGAGGCCGCCGGCCGCCGGGTCCGCACCTACTCCGGCGGGATGCGACGACGCCTCGACCTGGCCGCGAGCCTCGTCGGGCGCCCGGACGTGCTCTTCCTCGACGAGCCGACCACCGGGCTCGACCCGCGGCACCGCAACGAGGTCTGGGAGACCGTGCGCGGCCTCGCGGAGCTGGGCGTCTGCGTCCTGCTCACCACCCAGTACCTCGAGGAGGCCGACCAGCTCGCGCACGACCTCGTCGTCCTGGACCGGGGCCGGGTGATCGCCTCCGGGACCGCCGCCGAGCTGAAGTCCCGCGCCGGCGGACGGCGGCTGCACGTGCGCCCCGAGGCGCCGGGCGAGGCGGCGCTGGTCGCGGCCATCGTCGCGTCGGACACCGGGGTGGAACCGACGGTCGAGCCGTCCGGCGAGGTCGTCGTCGCGACCCCCGACGCCGGTGCGCTGCGCCGCGTCGAGGAGCGGCTGGCCGTCGCCGGCATCGCGGTCGCCGAGATCGGCCTGCGGCTGCCCAGCCTCGACGACGTCTTCCTGTCCCTGACCGGCGAAGCCACCGAGTCCGCCTCCGAGCCCACCCGAGGTGCCGCATGACCATCACCCTCGAACCGCGGCGCACGGCCCCCGTCGTGGAGACCCGTGCCCGGCGCCTGCCCTCGACGCTGCGCCACGGCGCCGCCCTCGCCCGGCGCGGGATCACGAAGACGGTGCACTCCCCGGAGGCGCTCATCGACGTCACGCTGCAGCCGGTGATCTTCCTGCTGCTGTTCGTGTATGTCTTCGGCGGCGCGATCGCGGGCGGCAGCGGCGACTACCTGCAGTACGCCCTGCCCGGCGTGCTGCTCCAGACCGTCGTGTTCGCCTCGGCCGGGACGGGCACCGGGCTCGCCGACGACCTCAAGACCGGGATCTTCGACCGGTTCCGCAGCCTCCCGATCTCCCGGGCGGCGCCGCTGATCGGCGCGATCGGCGCCGACCTCGTCCGCTACGTGACCTCCGGCGTCGTCATGCTGATGTTCGGCCTCGTCCTCGGCTACCGCACCGGCGCCGGGGTGCTCGGGGTGCTGGGCGCCTTCGGGCTGGTGGTCGCGTTCGCGTTCGGGCTCTGCTGGGTCTTCACCGCGCTGGCGATGGTCGTCCGCGAGCCGCGCACGGTGCAGGGGCTCTCCGCGGTGATCATGTTGCCGCTGACGTTCGCGAGCTCGGTCTTCGTCCCGACGACGACGATGCCCGGCTGGCTACAGGGGTTCGTCGCGGTCAACCCGGTCTCGCGGACCGCCGACGCGGTGCGGGCGCTGCTCGACGGCACACCGGCCGGGGCCGCGTCGGCGGTGTCGTTGCTGGTCAGCGCGGTGGTGGTCGCGGTGTTCGCGCCGCTGGCGGTGGCGCTGTACCGCCGTCGGACCTGATCTGTCAGGGGCTGGGCGCGGCGTCGCGGGGGAGCGCCCGGCCCCGGGCGATCGCCGCCTCGGCCCCCGCCGGGCCGAGCGCGGCGACGACGCCGTCGCGGGTCGCCACGACCTCGGGGTCGCCGAGGTGCAGCGTCCCGCGCCGGGCCTCGGCGACCCCGAGCAGCTCACCCGCCCGCGCGGCGTCGCCGAGGGCGAGCGCGGCGCGGGCGGAGGCCTCCGCGACCTGGCCGAGCACCGGCCCGTCGTCGCTCTTGACCGCCGCGCGCGCCGCGACCTCGAGCTTCTCCCGGGCCTCCGGGTAGCGCCCGAGATCGGCGAGTGCGGCCGCGGCGAGGCGGTGCACCAGGGCGTCGCGCTGCTCCGGGCCGGGCCCCGGCTCGTCGGGTGAGGGTCGGGCCCCGTCGAGAACCGCGAGGGCCCGTTCCGGATCGCCCAGCCGGCGTTCCACGTCGGCGCGCAGCCATCCCAGCCAGATCGCGGCCCAGTCCTCGCTGGTCCGGCTCATGACTTCCTCGGCCAGGCGGAGCTGGTGCCGGGCCTCGGCCGGGTCGCCGTCGCGGGCGGCGAGCGCGGCGAGCGCCGTCCGGTACTGCGGCAGGTCGTCGACCTTGCGCAGCTCCTCGGCGAGCGCGATCGCTTCGTGCCAGGCCCGACGGGCGGCGTCCCGGTCGCCCGAGAGGTCCTCGACCTCGCCCAGCGAGAACGTCGTCAGGCCCAGCCCGAAGCGGTCCCCGAGGGCCGAGAACAGGTCGTGGGCGACGCGCAGGTACCGGCGCTGGACGTCCAGGTCACCGGCGTTCTCGGCGTGCATCGCGAGGATCTGGGCGGCCGCAGCCCGCGTCCAGGGCTCGCCGTCGCCGTCGGCGATCTCGACGAGCCCGGACCGGTCGCCGTCGGCGAACGTCCGGTGGGCCGGGCCGTGCAGGACCACGACGGGGTGCCACGGCCGGGGCAGCACCGGGAGCATCGCGGTGACCGCGGCGATCTCGGCCGTGCCGCCCGTGGTGTCCGGCCGGGCGGCGAGCAGCACCGCGTGCAGCGCGGTGTTCACCGCGATCGCCATCGTCGGCTCGCCCGGCGCGAGCTCGGCGACCCGGTCCGACCAGTGCATCAGCGTGGCCATGTCGCCGCGCAGGAGCCAGCTCCACGACAGGGCTGCCAGCAGCCGGTGCGCCCGGGCGCCCTCACCGGCGTCGGCCGCGCGCTCGAGCGCCCGGACCCCCTCGCCCTCGACGCCGCGCACGACGACGAGCTCGTCGAGCTGGGCGTCGGTGCGCAGCCGCGGTTCGCCGGGCTCCAGGACGGCGAGCACCCGGGCGGCGTGGGCGTCGAACACCGCGTCCCGGTCGGCGGCGGCCTCCAGCCGCGCCGCGGCGTACTCACGGACGGTCTCCAGCATCCGGTAGCGGGTCGGCCCGCCGTCCGCCCCGGGGGTGACGACGACCAGGGACTTCTCCACGAGCGCGGCCAGGGTCTCGAACGAGTCCTCGCCGCACACGGCCTCGACCGTGCGGGCGTCCACGGCTCCGGCGAACACCCCGAACCGGTCCGCCAGGGTCCGCTCGGCGGGCGAGAGCAGGTCCCAGCTCCAGTCGACGACCGCCCGGAGCGTCTGGTGCCGCGGCAGCGCCGTGCGGGCGCCCGTCGTCAGCAACCGGAACCGGTCGGCCAGCCGGTCGGCGATCTCGGCCGGCTCGAGGGTCCGCACCCGCGCGGCCGCCAGCTCGATGGGCAACGGCTGGCCGTCGAGACGGCGGCAGATCTCCCGGACGACGGCCTGGTCGCCGTCGAGCACGAAGCCCGGCCGGACGGCGGCCGCGCGCTCGGCGAAGAGCCGGGTCGCGTAGTCGTCGGGCAGGGCGCCGAGAGGGTGGAGCACCTCGCCGGGGACCCCCAAGGGTTCCCGGCTGGTGGCCAGCACGACGAGGCCCGGTGCGGCGGTGAGCAGCTCGTGCACCAGGTCGGCGGCCGCGGCGACGAGGTGCTCGCAGTTGTCGAGCACGAGCACCAGGTCCCGGCCGGCCAGGGCGGCCCGCAGCCGGACGAGGGTGTCCGTCGCGGTGCGTTCGCCGAGGGCCAGCTCCGGGCCGCCGACCGCGTGCAGGACGGTCGGCGCGACCTGGTCGGGCCCGGTCAGCGCAGCGAGCTCGGCGACGGCCACCGCGGTGTCGAGATCCCGCACGACCTCCAGCGTCAGCCGCGTCTTCCCCGCGCCGCCCGGCCCGGTGACGGTGACGAGGCGGGAGGTGCGGGTCAGCGCGGCGAGGCGGGCGAGGTCGTCGTCGCGTCCGATGAACGAGGTCAGGGCGGGTGCGCGGTGCCAGGCCGGGGACCGGCTCTCGGCCGGCGGGCGTGGCGCATCCGGTGGCGGTCCCTGCTGCGGGTCGTGGAGCAGCTCGGTGCGGGCTCGGCGCAGTTCCGGGCCCGGGTCGACGCCGAGCTCCTCGGCCAGCGCCGTCCGGGTCCGGTCCAGCACGGCGAGGGCGTCGGCCCGGCGACCGCCCGCGTGCAGTCCCCGCGCCAGCGCGACGGCGCTGGTCTCGCGGAGGGGGTGCTCGTCGAGGATCGCTGCCAGGGCGTCGCGCCCGGCGTCGGGGATCCCCGCGGCGAGCCCGCCGGCGGCCAGGTCCTCGGCGGCCGCCGCATGGGCGTCGGCGAGGCGGGCGACCGCCGGCCCGGCGAAGGGGAGCTCCCGCACGCCGCCGAGCACCGGGTCGTGCCAGAGTCCGAGCGCCTCGGTGAGCAGCGCTCGGGCCCGCTCGTCGTCGGCCGCGGCGGCCGCCTCGCGGCGCAGCGTCGCGAACCGCAGCGCGTCGACGTCGTCGGGATCGACCTCGAGCACGTAGCCGCCCGACGACGACCGCAGCCGCTCCGGCCCGAGCGCGCGCCGCAGCCGCGAGACCAGCGACTGCAGCGCGTTCGCGCTCGGCGGCGGGTCGTCGTCCCAGAGCGCGTCGACCAGCGTCGTGGTGTCGACCGGGTGCCCGGCGTCGAGCGCGAGCCGGGCCAGCAGGCCCCGCACCCGCGCCCCGGCGGGCAGCAGCTCGCGCCCGTCCGCGTCCCGGACGGACACCGGGCCGAGCAGCCGGATCACCATCACGGGTCACAGGCTCCGCCATGTGAGCGGATTTGGTCGTCCCAGCAACCAAATCCGCTCACATGCAGCGTCAGCTGCCCAGCGCCAGCACGTTGCAGACGTCGCCGCGACCGCCCGACGACGTCAGGCCGCGCTGCGAGCGGATGCGCTCGGCGAGGTAGCGGGCGTCGTCGCCGACCCCGGAGAAGCGGCCCGAGCCCCAGGTCCACTGCCACGGCAGCCCGAGGAAGTACAGGCCGGGCGCGGAGGTCACCCCGCGGCTGTGCCCCGGCGCGCCGCGGCCGCTGAAGACCGGCACGTCGATCCACGAGAAGTCCTGCCGGAAGCCGATGCACCAGACCACCGAGGTGATGTTCGTGTCCGCGAGCCGCAGCTCGGTCGGGTCCTGCTCGGACGACCACACCGGCGCGTAGCGGTCCTCGCTCGGCGCGTCGATCTGCTGCGCGGCGATGTGCTTGTCGATGGTGTCCTTGATCGACTCCGAGACCTCGTCGGCGTGATCGAGGCTCTCGGTGAGGTCGGGGTTGAAGTGCAGGGTGCCGTCGCGGTGGTCGGTCATGAGGCCGTAGAGCTTCATCCCGTCACGCGCGTGGGCCCGCAGGTCGATGTCCCGCCCGCCGTCGCGTCCCGTCACGTAGTGGTTGGCCTGCGCGCGGACCGCCTCGCGGCGGGGGTGCTCGGTGACCGGCATGCGGTAGTAGCCGAGGTCGTCGAGCCAGTCCGTGACGTCGCGCCCCCGGTAGAAGCGCGCCACCCGCGGGGCGTTCCCGACGACGAGGTGGACCTGCCGGCCCTCCAGGTGCAGGTCCTCGGCGATCTGCGCGCCCGACTGCCCGGACCCCACCACCAGCACCTCGCCCGGCGGCAGCCCGGAGCCGTCCTTGTAGTGCTGCGACTGCACCTGGGTGATCGACGAGGGCAGCGGCTCGGACATCGGCGGGGTGATCGGGGTGTGGTACCCGCCGGTGGCGACGACGACCTGGTCGGCCGTGCAGGTGCCCGCCGTCGTCTCGAGCACGTAGGTGCCGTGGTCGTCGCGGCTGACCCGGTTCACGCCGACGCCCTCGTACAGCGGCGGGTCGACGAAGGCCCGGTACGCCTCCAGGTAGTCGATGATCTGCGAGCGCACCATGAAGCCGTGCGGGTCGGTGCCGCCGAACCCGTTGCCGTGGGCGTCGCGGCCGTAGGGGAAGTCCGGGAGCGTGCACTGCCAGTTCGGGGTGACCAGGCAGAACGTCTCCCACCGGTAGGTCTTCCACGAGTGGCCGATCTCGTCGCGCTCGAGCACGAGGTGATCCACGCCGGCGCGCTGCAGGCAGCGGCTCATGGAGAGGCCGGCCTGTCCGCCACCCACGACGATCACGGGGCGGTGCGCCCCGTCCAGGTCGCCGTTCCCGGTGCCGCGCAGTGGCGTGACGGATGCGGTGGTCATGGCCGGTCGTTCCTCTCGTCCGGACGGCGAGACGGTGCACGTCTCGATTCGGTCCTCAGCGTCGGGACGATCGATGTCCGAATGGTTGCCGTCTGACTACCGCGGCGTTGCCGAATGTTTCGAAACATGACGGTCATGAAAAGTCGTTTCGGTCACGCGCTCGTAGTCACGTCGAAACGGTCGCGCAATGGCTCGTTGTTTGGCTTTCGCAGCACGAGGCCGGGTCGAGATGTCCCGGTCGCCGACCGCACCCCACGCGGAGTCGGGGGGACATCGTGCCTGGCTTCTGGGCGAAGGTGCGACTGAAAGTGACGGGAGGGACCGGGGGCGAGCCCGGGACCGTCGCCACCGATGCCGCGCCCGCGCCGTCCGAGAACGCACCCGCCACCGCCCCGCGAGATTCGAAGGAGAACGGCATGACCACGGCCGAACTGTCCGACATCGAGCAGAAGAGCCTCGAGGAGATTCCCCACCCGTCCCTGCCGGAGGGGTCGAGCATCTACGGGGGGACGAAGGTCTTCCCCGACCTGCAGGCGGAGAGTGGCGAGACCTACTTCACGCTCGTGCACGGCATCGCGCACGAGTCGTCGGTCAGCTTCGTCGCGGTCCTGCAGGCCACCCGCGCGCTGCGCAAGGGCTTCGAGACCGCGATCTACTTCTACGGCCCGGGCTCGCTGAACTGCCTGGCCACCCGCGGCTTCCCCACCACGGGCAGCTCGGCCTTCCCCGGCGAGCACAACATCAACGACCAGCTCAAGACCTTCATCGCCGAGGGCGGCAAGGCCTACTGCTGCCGCTTCGGGCTGTCGCTGCACGGTGCCCGTGAGGAGGACCTGATCGAGGGCGTCATCCCGACGCACCCGCTCGACGTCCAGGACGCGCTCATCTACTACGCGCGCAAGGGCGCGATCATCAACTCGACCTATCAGCTCTAGGTGCCTCCGGCATGTGAGCACTGATCCGTGCCCTGGCACGGATCAGTGCTCACATGCGGCCCCGTCCGCACCTACCGAGGAGGTCACCCGCGTGTCCGCACCCACCGATTCCGGTGTCGCCGTCCGTTCCGAAGTGGCCGTCCGCGGCGTTGCGATCGACCCCCCGACCAGCAGCACCACCGTCGACCTGGGATCCACGATCCCGCTCCGCCGCCCCGGCGGCGCCGGCCCCTCCGACGACGGCCACGTCCTCGTCGACGGCCTCAAGACCACGATCCCGATCAACCCGGACAGCCCCTACCGGCTGCGCGACGGCCGGCTCGTCCGGACCGGGCCCGACGGCGGGGTCACCGACCTCGGCGTGGACGTCGACACCGTCGCGAGACCCGCCTTCTACGACCTCACGACCGCCGACGGCGTCCGCTACGAGCAGATCGCCCGCCTGCACGGCGACGACGTGCTCGCGACGACCGTCGTGCAGACCTGCGTGCGCTACGGCTCGGACGACGACGCAGCCGACCGCTGCCGGTTCTGTGCGATCGAGCAGTCGCTGCGCAGCGGCGCGACCACCGCGGTGAAGACCCCGGCGCAGCTCGCCGAGGTCGCCGAGGCCGCGGTCCGGCTCGACGGTGTGACGCAGATGGTCATGACGACGGGCACCTCCAACGGCCGCGACCGCGGCGCCCGTCACCTCGCCCGCTGCACCGCCGCGATCCGCGAGGCCGTGCCGGGGCTGCCGATCCAGGTGCAGTGCGAACCTCCGGCACCGGACGACCTCGCGGCGCTGACAGCACTCCACGACGCCGGGGCCGACGCCATCGGCATCCATGTCGAATCCCTCGACGACGCCGTCCGTGCCCGCTGGATGCCGGGCAAGGCGAGCGTGCCGCTCTCCCAGTACTGGGCGGCCTGGCGCGAGAGCGTGCGCCTCTTCGGCCGCAACGCCGTCTCCACCTACCTGATCGTCGGGCTCGGCGAGGACCCGGACGAGCTCGTCGCCGGAGCGGAACAGCTGATCGACGCGGGCGTCTACCCCTTCGTCGTCCCCTACCGCCCCATCCCGGGCACGCTCGCGTTCGCCGACGGCGACCCGGCGCCCGACCCGGCGCTGCTGGCCGACGTCACCGCCCGGGTCGCCGCGAGCCTGCGGGCCGCGGGGATGCGCGGCGCCGACCAGGCCGCGGGCTGTGCCGCCTGCGGTGCCTGCAGCGCCCTGTCCGCGGCGGGGGGCTAGACGATGACGCTGGTCGACGGCCCGCCCCCGCTGCGGGCCAACCCCGACGGCCGGCCGCCGCTGGTGGTGCCCCAGCACGCCGCCCTGCGCAGCACGCTGAGCACCGCGGAGGAGATCCTCGGCGGCCTCGCCCGCCGGCCCGCGCCCCGCGAGATCACCATCGGCGAGGCCCGCGCGAGCGACGCCGGGCACCCCGACGTCGTCGCCCACCGCGCCCTGCGCCGCGCCGTGTTCGTCGACGAGCAGGGCCTCTTCGGCGGGCGCGGCGACGACCTGGACGACACCGACGCCGACCCCCGGGCGCTCGTGCTGCTCGCCCGTGACGCCGACGGCACCCCGCTCGGCGGCGTGCGCCTCGGGCCCGCCCGGCCCGCGGAGCCCGACGTCGGGTGGTGGACCGGCAGCCGCCTCGCCGTCAGCGTCGGCGGTCGTCGCCGGGCGGGGGTGCGCGTGGGCGCGGCCCTGATCCGGGCCGCCGTCGCGCGGGCCGAGTCCTCCGGTGTGCTGCGCTTCGAGGCCGACGTGCAGGCCACCAACGGCCCGCTGTTCTCCCGGCTCGGCTGGCAGACCGTGCGGCCGGTGACGGTGCCCGGCGCGCCCGAGGTCCCGCACCTGCGCATGCGCCACCCCATGGACCGCATCCAGCGGCTCGTCGACGCCACCAAGTCGCCCCTCGGCGAGCTCGTCGCGGGCATGGCCCCGCACGGGTTCGTCGGCGACGACGGCGCCCCGGTGCCGGGCACCGACGTCGTCGCCGCCTGCGACGCGATCCTGCCCGCGATGGTCGAGCGCGACCCGGAGTGGGCCGGCTGGTGCGGCGTGCTCGTCAACGTCAACGACCTCGCCGCGATGGGCGCCCGCCCGGTGGGCCTGCTCGACGCCGTCGGCGCCCGCGACCCGTCCTTCGCCGCCCGCGTGCTGCGCGGGCTGCGCGCCGCCGCCGACGCCTACGGGGTGCCGGTGCTCGGCGGTCACACCACCGTCGACGTGCCCGCCTCGCTCGCCGTCACCGCCCTCGGGACGACGCCGACCCCGGTCCCGGCCGGCGGCGGTCGCCCCGGCCACCGGGTCCGGCTGACCGCGGACCTCGACGGGTCCTGGCGCCCCGGCTACTCGGGCGTGCAGTGGGACACCACCTCGCGCCGCCGGGGCGAGGATCTCCGCGCGATGGTGAACGCCATCGGGCCGGATGCCGGCTACCACCCCGCCGCGGCCAAGGACGTCTCCATGGCGGGCCTCGTCGGGACCCTCGGGATGCTCGCCGAGGCGAGCGGCACCGGCGCCGTCCTGGACGTGGCGTCCGTGCCCCGGCCGACCGGGGTCGGCGTCGCCGACTGGTTCACCTGCTTCCCGGGCTTCGCCCTGCTCACCACCGACGCGGCGGGCAGCCCGCTGCCCGCCGCCGGGCCCGCCACGGGCGCCGAGTGCGGCACGCTCACCGACGGTCCCGGCGTGGCGCTGCGCTGGCCGGACGGGGAGACGACGGCCGCCGTCGCCGGGCCCGTCACCGGGCTGGGCCCCGCCACCGGACACGAGAGGACTCACCGATGACCCTGACCTTCGCCGCTGCCGCCGAGGGCTTCGTCCGCGACCTGGACGAGGACTTCCGACGCATCGAGAAGCTCGTCGGCCAGGCGCGGGAGGCCGATGCGGACCTGCTCGCGCTGCCCGAGGCCGCGCTCGGGGGCTACCTCTCCTCCCTCAATGGCGACCACGACGACGAGCCGCCGCAGCTCGACCGCGATGGGCCCGAGATCGCCCGACTCGTTGACCTCGCCGGGGACATGGTCATCACCGCCGGGTACTGCGAGCGCGGCGACGACGCCTCGCAGGGGCGGCCGTACAACAGCTGCGTCGCGGTCACCGGCACCGGCGTGCTCGGCGGGCACCGCAAGGTGCACCAGCCGCTGAACGAGAACAACTCCTACGCCGCGGGCGACCGGTTCGCCGCGTTCGACTCCCCGGTCGGGCGCATGGGCATGATGATCTGTTACGACAAGGCCTTCCCGGAGGCCGCGCGGGCGCTCGCCGTCGACGGGGCGCGCGTCGTGGTGTGCATGTCGGCGTGGCCGGCTTCGCGGACGAACCGGGCGCCGGTGCTCGCCGACGACCGCTGGACCCGGCGGTTCGACCTGTTCGACCGCGCCCGCGCGCTGGAGAACCAGATCGTCTGGGTGTCGGCGAACCAGGCGGGCGAGTTCGGCACGATGCAGCTCGTGGCCAGCGCGAAGATCGTGGATCCGGGCGGGGAGGTCCTCGCGACCACCGGCACCGAGGCGGGGCTCGCGGTGGCCTCGATCGACGTGGACGACTCGGTCGACTCGGCGCGCCGGTTCATGGGGCACCTGCGGGACATGCGCCTGGGCAGCTACGGGGCGAGCGGAGCGACGGGGGAGAACTACGGGGCGAGCGGAGCGACGGCTCCACTGTCCGCCTGAGCCCGGGCTCGGGACCCCGTGCTCCGGATCGCCGCCGCGGCGGCCCACTTCACCCGCGACCTGGACTTCGACCTCGAGCGCATCGGCGTGATCATCGCCCATGCGCGCGAGGCCGGGGTCGGGCTGCTGGCCCTGCCCGACGGTGCCCTCGGCGGCTACGTCACCGACCTGCGCCCGAGCGACGCCGGCGCCGTCGACCTGCCGCCCGCCCTGGAGCCGAACGGCGACGAGGTCCGGTCGGTGATCGACCTGGCCGGCGACATGGTCGTGTGCCTCGGCTACTGCGAGGCCGGTCCCGACGGCGAGCGCTACAACGCCGCCGTCGCGCTGCACGGCGACGGGATCCTGGGCCGGCACCGCAAGGTGCACCACCCGGCCGGCGTCGCGAAGCTGTTCATGCCGGGCTGCGGGTTCTCGGCGTTCGACACCCCGGTCGGCCGCATGGGGATGCTGATCGACCACGACAAGACGTTCCCGGAGTCGGCCCGCTCGCTGGCGATGGACGGCGCGTCGATGATCGCGTGCCTCTCGGCGTGGCCGACCTCGCTGACCAACCGCGCGCCGCGCATGGCCCAGGACCGGCAGGCCCGGCTGTTCGACCTCTACGACCAGTCGCGGGCCGCCGAGAACCAGGTGCTGCTCCTCTCGGCCAACCAGAGCGGGCGTTCGGGGGCACTGCACTTCCTCGGGCGGGCGAAGGTCGTCGGTCCGGGAGGTGAAATCCTCGCGCGCACCTGGTCCAAAGGAGGGCTCGCCATGACCGAGGTCGACCCGTCCGCGATGGTGGACGCCGCCCGCGCCGTCCTGCACCACCTCGACGAGCGCCGCCCGTCGGCGTACCGCTGCTGAGCGGGGGCCGCCGCTGATGCGCATCCGGCTCTCCACCTACTCGACGAAGCCCCGCGGCGGCGTCGTCCACACCCTCGCGCTGGCCGAGGCGCTGGCCCGGGCCGGTCACGACGTCGAGGTGTGGGCCCTGGCGCGCGGCGGTGACACGGCGTTCTTCCGGTCGGTGTCGGTGCCGATCCGGCTGGTGGACGTGCCGGAGATCGAGGGGGAGCCGGTCGGCGACCGCATCCTGCGCTCGATCGACCTGCTCGCCGAGGCGCTCGCGGACGCCGCGCCGGTCGACGTCCGGCACGCCCAGGACTGCCTCACCGCCAACGCCGAGGGCGCGGCCGGCGGGTACGGTGACCTGGTCCGCACGGTGCACCACCTCGACGAGTTCACGACGCCGTCGTTGGTCGCCTGTCACGAGCGCGCGCTGGTCGAGCCGGCCTCGCTGCTGTGCGTCTCGGAGGCGGTGGCCGCCGAGGTGCACGCCGGCTGGGGGCGCACCGCACCCGTCGTCGGGAACGGGGTGGACGCGGCGCGGTTCGCGTCCGCGGCCTCGTCCGGGGCCGGTCGGCCGTGGCGGGAGCGGCTCGGATCCTACGTGCTGGCGGTCGGCGGCATCGAGCCGCGCAAGGGCACCCGGGACCTGGTGGCGGCGATGGCCGCGCTGGCTGCTCGGGGAGTCGCGGCGCCGCTCGTGGTGGCCGGCGGGGACACGCTGTTCGACTACCGGCCCTACCGCGAGGAGGTCTTCACGCTCGCGGCGTCGCTGGGCGTCGAGCCGGTGGTGCTGGGGCCGGTCGACGACGGCGAGCTCCCCGGCCTGGTCGCGGGGGCGTCGGTGTTCGCGTTCCCGTCGACGAAGGAGGGCTTCGGGCTGGCGGCGATGGAGGCGCTGGCGGCGGGGGTGCCGGTGGTGGCCCGCGACCTGCCGGTGCTGCGTGAGGTGTTCGCGGGCGCGGTCCGGTTCGCTCCGGACGGTCCCGGCTTCGCCGAGGCGTACGCCGGCGAGCTGGCGGCGGTGCTCTCCGGCGGGAACGACGGCGGCCCGGCGCGGGCCGCCGTCGGGCGCGCACTGGCGACGTCGCACTCGTGGGACACCGTCGCCGCGGCCCACCTCGCGGCGTACGGATCCCGGGTCGGGGTCGGCTGATCGGCCGCTTTGTTGCGGGCTCCCGCGGTCGCCTCGGCGTCTTGTCGCAGTGAATCACTGCGACAAGGCAGCCCGGGTGCCGCAGCTCGCCGCGACAAGGCGAGCCGAGACCCGTCGTCGGGACCCCGCGACGAGGGATGCCACGGCCGCTCGCGAGGCCTAGCGTGAGTGCGTGCCCGACTCCGCGAACGACACCGTCCGCTTCTGGTTCGACCCGGTCTGCCCCTACTGCTGGCTGACCAGCACGTGGATCCGCACCGTGGCGCGGCGCCGGGGGTTCCCGGTCGAGTGGCGGTTCATCTCGCTGCGGCTGCTCAACGCCCACGTCGACTACGAGTCCTGGTTCCCGCCCGAGTACGAGGCCGGGCACACCGCGGGGCTGCGTCTGCTCCGGGTGTGCGCCGCCGTGCGCGAGCAGGAGGGCGCGGAGGCGCTCGCCCGGTTCTACGAAGAGTTGGGCGCGGCGGTCTTCGAGCGCGAGGAGGTCCCCGAGCACAGCGGCAGCCGGGAGTACCGCGGGACCCACGCCTTCGTGCTCCCGGTCCTGCAGCGCGCCGGGCTGCCCGCTGAGCTCGCGGAGTCCGTGGACGACACCCGTCACGACCCCACGATCCAGGCCGAGACCGACGAGGCGCTGGCGCTGACCGGGAAGGACGTCGGGACGCCGATCATCCAGATCGGGGTGGACGGGCCCGCGTTCTTCGGGCCGGTGATCAGCCGCAAGCCCTCCGACGACGAGGCCGAGGAGCTGTGGGACCACGTCGTCGGGCTGGCGCGCTTCCCCGGGTTCGCGGAGCTCAAGCGCAGCCTGCGCGAGCGCCCGCAGCTGGCGGCGTTCGGGGTCGGGCAGGGCGAGGTCGGGCTCACCGAGGACTGGCACGCCGGGAGTCGTCGGCAGCATCGGTGAGGCCCGCCCTTGTGTCAGCGATGGGCCGTTGCTGACATCTGACGTCAGGAAGGCGGCATCCTCACATCCGACGCCGGGTGTGATGCGCGAGCCGATCGCGCGCCACCGGTCGGGGTCATCTGGTTGGCTCGGCGGGCGATGAGCACCCAGGCAGCCACCCCGACCCACCTCGGGCGTCCCACCGTCGGACTGCTCGCCGTCGTGTGCGGCGCCGCCGTCGCGAACATCTACTACGCGCAGCCGCTCCTGCCCGTCGTCGCGCAGGCCTTCTCGGTCGGGGAGGGCCAGGCCGGGCTGCTGGTGACGGCGTCCCAGATCGGCTACGCGCTCGCGCTCGCGTTCCTCGTGCCGGCGGGCGACATCCTCGAGCGACGGCGGCTGGTGAGCGTCCTGCTGCTCGTCACCGGCGTGCTGCTGATCGGCGCCGCGGCGGCGCCCACGTTCGGCGTGCTGCTGGCTGCGGTGGCGATCGTCGCGGTGACCTCCGCGGTGGCCCAGATCGTCGTCCCCATGGCGGCCTCGTTGGCCTCCGACGAGAACCGGGGCTCGGTGGTCGGGACCGTGATGAGCGGGCTGCTCATCGGGATCCTGCTCGCCCGGACCGTGGCCGGACTCGTCGCCGAGATCGGCGGCTGGCGGCTGGTGTTCGTGCTCGCGGCCGTCGTCATGGTGGTGCTGGCGGGTGCGGTCCGGCTGGTGCTCCCGCGGGTGCCGATCGCGGCCGAGGCGTCCTACCCGAGCCTGCTGCGCTCGGTGGGATCGATCGTGCGCCACGACTCGCTGATCCGGCGGCGGATGGTCCTCGGCGGCGTCGGGTTCGGCTGCTTCACGATCCTCTGGACCGCGATCTCCTTCCTGCTCGCCGCGCCGCCGTACTCCTACGGCTCCGGCGTGATCGGGCTGTTCGGGCTCGCGGGGCTGGCCGGGGCGGTCACGGCGGTCTACGCGGGCCGGTTCGCCGACCAGGGGCACGGACGGCGGGTGGTGACGATCGGGCTCGCCCTGCTGCTGGTGAGCTGGGGCGTGCTCGCGCTCGGGGGGACCTCGCTCGTCGCGCTGATCGTCGGGATCGTCGTGCTCGACCTCGCCCAGCAGTTGCTGCAGATCTCCCACCAGCACGCGATCTACTCCCGCCGCCCGGACGCCCGCAGCCGCGTGACCAGCGCGTACCTGGTGTCGGCGTTCATCGGTGGCGCGATCGCGTCGGCCCTGACGTCCGCGCTCTACGCCGTCGTCGGATGGCCCGGGGTGTGCGCGCTCGGCGCGGTCGTGGCGCTGATCGGGATCGCGACGTGGGCGCTGGAACTCTGGCGGCCGTCGCCGGCGGAGCCCGTCTAGGTGCGCTTCGCGCTGGTGAGCAGAAATTGAGGCTCTGGCGTCGATTTCTGCTCACGACGGCCAGGTGTACCGCTGGCCCTTCGCGGCCCGGGCGTCGATGACGAGGACCCCTTCCGCGGTGAGCCGCCGGATCTGTTCGACGGCGATGTGCGGCGCCGGGGTGCCGGTGGAGCGCAGGACGCGGTGCCACGGCAGGTCGGCGCCGTCCTGGGAGAGCACCGTCCCGACGACGCGGGCCGACCGCTCGCCCGCCACGGCCGCGACGTCGCCGTAGCTGACCCAGTGACCCTCGGGGATCGACGCGACGATCTCCCGGATCCGCTCGTGGCGGGCCTCGTCCATGACCGTCATCGTGCCGGAACCCGCCTCCGGCGAGCCCGTGGGACGTGACTGTCGGGGGGTCGTGGTTCCCTCGGGGACATGACGACGGGGGCTCGGCCGGCCGCGGATGCGCCGCAGCTGTTGCGCGCGGCCACCCGCCTGCCCGCGGACCTGGTGCTGGACCCGCCGGCGCGGCGGGTGCTGGAGCACGACGCCGGGTTCCTGCGCGTCCTCGGCGGCCCCGGGACGGGGAAGACGACGCTGCTGGCCGAGCGGGTCGCGCAGCTGCTGCACGCGGACCCGGACGCCCGCTCGCTGGTACTGGTGGGTGATCGACGGTCCGCCGCCGCGCTGCGCGAGCGGATCTCGGCTCGGCGTCGGGTGCTCGACGGCGCCGCCGACGGGGCATTGACCGCGGCGCGGGAGCCGCTGGTGCGCAGCGTGCACTCGTACGCGTTCGCGGTGCTGCGGCGCCATGCGGCCCGCCGCGAGGAGGCGCCACCGCGGCTGTTGCCGGGCGCGCAGCAGGACGCGATGGTCCGCGAGCTGCTGGCCGGCGAGGCCGACGGTGCCGGCCGGGGGTCCGGGTGGCCCGCGCGGCTGCAGCCGGCGCTCGAGGCCCCCGCGTTCGCCGCCGAGGTCCGCGATCTGCTGCTGCGCGCGGCCGAGCGCGGCCTGGGCCCCCGTGAGCTGCGGGCGCTGGGCAAGGAGCACGACGTCGCGGTCTGGGTCGCGGCCGCGCGCTTCTACCAGACGTTCGAGGAGGTCACGCTGCTGCGCGCGGCGGCGGGCTCGGCGAACCCGCTGGCCTCCGCGCCACCGCTCGACGCCGCCGAGCTGGTCGCGGCGGTGCTGGACGCGTTCGCCACCGACCCGGGCCTGCTGGCGAGCGAGCAGGAGCAGGTCCGCCACCTCGTGGTGGACGACGCGCAGGACATGGACCCCCAGCAGCTCGAGCTGGCCCGCACGCTGGGGGCCACCGCCCGGGCGTGGGTGCTCGCCGGGGACCCGGACTCCTCGGTGCTCGGTTTCCGCGGCGCGGCGCCGGACGTGCTGCGGGAGGCCGATCCCGGGGGGCGGTCCACCGCGGTGCTGACGCTGGACCACCGCGGGTCCCCCGCGGTGCGGGACGCCGTGGCCCGGGCGGTCGAGCCGCTGCGGGGCACCGGGCCGGGCCGCAGACGCGTCGGGCCACCGGACGAGTCGCCCGAGGGCGGCGCCGCGACGGTGTCGGTGTTCCCGACGCCGGGTCGGCAGGCGGCCTGGGCGGCCGACACGCTGCGCCGGGCGCACCTGGTGGACGGGGTGCCGTGGTCGCGGCTCGCGGTCGTCGTGCGTTCGGTGTCGCTCTCGCTGCCCCCGCTGCGGCGCGCCCTGCTGGCGGCGGGCGTTCCCCTGGCGGTCCCCGCGGACGACACCCCGCTCGCGGCGCTGCCCGCCGTCGCACCGGTGTTGACCCTGCTGCGCTGCGCCGCGACGGCGGCCACCGCCCCGCCGTCGTCGGCGGTCGACGCCGACACCGCGCTCGGCCTGCTCTCGTCGCCGTTGGGCGGCGCGGAACCGCTCGGGCTGCGCCGGCTGCGGCGCGGCCTGCTGCGCCTGCACGAGGCGGCCGGCCACGGCACCGAGCGCTCCAGCGACGAGCTGATCGTCGACGTCCTCGTCGACCACCTCGCCGGCCGGCCGGACCCGCTGGCGGTCCTCCCCGACGCGGACGCCGGGCCGCTGCGCCGGGTCGCGCACCTGCTCGGTAGCGCGGTGGAGGCGATCCGGGCGGGGGAGAGCGTGCCGGACGTGGTGTGGGCGGTGTGGTCGGAGAGCGGGCTGCAGTCCCGGTGGGTGAGTGCGAGCGAGCGGGGTGGGATCACCGGGGCGCAGGCGGATCGCGACCTCGACGCCGTCGTCGCCCTCGTCGAACGGGCCGGTCGCTTCGTGGAGGACCTGCCGGGCGGCACCGTCGCGGGGTTCGTCGCGCAGGTCGACGACCAGCGGTTCGCGAGCGACGGGCTGGCACCGCGCACGCCCGACGGCGAGGCGGTCGCGCTGCTCACCGCGCACGCCGCGCGCGGGCGGGAGTGGGACGTCGTCGTGATCCCCGACGTCCAGGAGGGCGTCTGGCCCGACCTGCGCCGGCGCGGCACCCTGCTCGGCGTCGAGCGGATGGTCGACGTGCTCGCGGGCGTCCCGGACGACCCGGCGCTGTCCTCGCGCGTCCCGCTGCTCGACGAGGAGCGGCGGCTGTTCGCGGTGGCGCTCTCCCGGGCCCGCCGTGCGGTCCACGTGGGCGCCGTCGAGTCCGAGGACGTCACCCCGTCGCGGTTCCTCGACGACGTCGAGCCGGACGCCGCCGGGCGCGACGGGCAACCCGACGACGCCGGCCGTCGGCGCCGCCGGCCGAGCCGGTCGCTGGTGCTCGCCGAACTGGTGGGCGACCTGCGCCGCGCGGTGACCGCCCCGTCGACCACTCCGGAGCGCCGCGCCCGCGCCGCGACCCAGCTCGCGCGGCTGGCCGAGGCCGGCGTGCCGGGCGCCGACCCCGGCGACTGGTACGGCCTGCTCGACGTGTCCACCGCCGAGCCGCTGCGCGAGCCGGGCTCCCGGATCACGGTGAGCCCGAGCGCGGTCGAGACCATCCTGACCTGCCCGCTGCGCTGGGCGCTGCAGAGCCACGGCGGGGACGACTCCGACTCGCTCGCCTCGGTCACCGGCTCGCTGGTCCACGCCCTGGTCCAGCGCGCCGCGGAGGGTGCGGGCGAGAAGGAACTGGACGAGGCGCTCGACGTCGCGTGGGCCTCGGTCGACGCGGGTGCGCCCTGGTTCTCGCGGCGCGAGCTCGCGAACTGCCGGCGGATGCTGCGCTCGTTCCTCGCGTGGCGGGACGGGACGCGGCGGGAGCTGACCGAGCAGGCGGTCGAGGAGACGGTGACCGCCCGGCTCGAGGGGGCCGACGCCGACGTCGCGATCCGCGGCCGGGTCGACCGCCTGGAGGTCGACGACCAGGGACGCCCGGTCATCGTCGACGTGAAGACCGGCAAGAGCCCGATCTCGGCGGCGAAGGCGGCCGAGCACCCGCAGCTCGCGGTCTACCAGCTGGCGGTGTCGCTCGGGGCGTTCGCCGAGGCGCTGGCCGCGCCGCCCGCGTCGGAGGGGTCGGCCGCGGCCACCGTGCCCGGCGGTGCCCGGCTGGTCTACCTGCAGCGCGACGGCGAGAAGGCGAAGGAACGTGCGCAGCAGCCGCTCGACGAGGACGGCGTCGAGCACTGGCGCGAGCAGGTCGCGACCGCGGCCCGGATGACCGAGGGCCCGGTGTTCGTCGGGCAGGAGAACGACGCGTGCCCGCGCTGCCCGGTGCGCACCGCCTGCCCGGTGCACTCCTCGGGAAGGCAGGTGCCGTGACCGGGCTGCTGGCGAACGCCACGGGTCTGATCGACCCGACGGAGCTGTCCGAGCGGCTCGGGCTGCGCCGCCCCACCGAAGAGCAGGCCGAGGTGATCGCGGCGCCGTTCGCGTCCGCGCTGGTCACCGCGGGAGCCGGCTCGGGCAAGACCGAGACGATGGCCGCCCGCGTGGTGTGGCTCGTGGCCAACGGGATCGTCACCCCGGACCAGGTGCTGGGCCTGACGTTCACCCGCAAGGCCGCGGGCCAGCTCGCCGACCGCATCCGGCGCCGGCTCCGCCGCCTCGCCGGGGACCCGCTGCTCGATGAGCTGGATCCCAGCGGGGAGCGTCGGGTGCTCGTCCGGACCCTCGAGCCGACCGTCTCGACCTACCACGCCTATGCCGGGCGGCTGCTCACCGAGCACGGCCTGCGGCTGCCCACGGATCCCGGGGCGCGGCTGCTCTCGCCGACGGCGTCGTGGCAGCTCGCGCACCGGGTGGTCTCCTCCTGGACCCGCGACCTCGACACCGCGCTCATCCCGACCAGTGTCACCGGCTACGTCCTCGCGCTCGCCGGGGAGCTGGGGGAGCACCTCGCCGAGCCCGACCAGCTGCGCGAGCACACCGAGGCGCTCGCGCGGACGATCGAGTCGGCGCCGCCCGCCAAGGGGCAGCGGCCCGCTCTACCGCAGGCGCTGACGAAGATCGTCGAGCGCCAGCGGTTCCGGGTGGCTCTGCTGCCGCTCGTCGAGGAGCTGGCCGCGCGAAAGCAGACCGAGCGCTGCCTGGACTTCGCCGACCAGATGGCCGCGGCGGCGCGTCTCGCGGACGGGCACCCCGAGGTCGGGCAGGCCGAGCGCTCCGCGTTCCGGGCCGTGCTGCTCGACGAGTACCAGGACACCGGCCACGCCCAGCGGATCATGCTCCGGGCCCTGTTCGGGGGCGACGAGCAGACCGCGGTGACGGCCGTCGGCGACCCGTTCCAGTCGATCTACGGCTGGCGGGGCGCGAGCGCGGCAAACCTGCCGCGGTTCGTCACCGACTTCCCGCGCCCGGACGCTGACGGCGAATGGGTCGCGGCCCGGCGGTTCGGGCTGCTGACCAGCTTCCGGAACCCGCCCGAGGTGCTGGAGCTGGCGAACGGGGTCGTGGAGCCGTTGCGCGAACCGCGCGCGCTCGACGGCGTCGGCGAACTGCGGGCCTTCGCGGGTGCCGAGCCGGGCGACGTCCACGTCGCGCTGCACACCGACGTGACGGCCGAGCGGGCCTGGCTCGCCGACGCGGTCGCCGACCGGTGGCGGGCCGCCGTCGACCGCGGGGATCCGCCGCCGACCAGCGCGGTCCTCGTGCGGCGCCGCGCCGACATGACCGAGATCGCCGCGGCGCTGCGGGACCGGGACCTGCCGGTCGAGGTGGTCGGGCTCGGAGGCCTGCTCGACGAGCCCGAGGTCCGCGACCTCGTGTCCGCGCTGCGGCTGGTGGTCGACCCGCTGGCCGGCGGGGCGGCCATCCGGTTGCTGACGGGGGCCCGGTGGCGCATCGGGGGTGCCGATCTCGCGGCGCTGTGGCGGCGGGCGCGCGAGCTCGCCGCCCCGCCGGTGCCCGAGACCGCGCCGACGGCGGGCGCGCCCGACCCGATCGCCGACGCCCTGCCGGGCGAGCACGCCGAACGGGCCGGGCTGGTCGACGCGCTCGACGACCCGGGACCGCCCGAGCGCTACTCGACCGCCGGCTACGCGCGGCTGCGGCGGCTCGCGCGCGAGCTGGTCGGACTGCGTCGGCGAGTCACGGCGCCACTGGTGGACCTGGTCGCCGACGTCGAGCGCACCCTGCTGCTCGACGTCGAGGCCGCCGCCCGGCCGGGCGAGGTCGGGCGGGCGCACCTTGACGCGTTCGCCGACGTCGTGGCCGACTTCGCGGGCGGCGCGGCCACGTCCGGAGGCACCGCCACCCCGACGGCGCTGCTCGCCTACCTCGACGCCGCCGAGGAGGCCGAGGACGGCCTGACCCCGGGCGAGGTGGAGTCCACCGCGGGCGCCGACCCGGCGCTCGGCGGTGCCCGGGTGCAGATCCTGACCGTGCACGCCGCGAAGGGCCTCGAGTGGGAGGTCGTCGCGGTGCCGCACGTCTGCGCGAAGACGTTCCCCGGGCCGAAGCTCTCCGGGTCGTGGCTGACGAGCATCCCGTCGCTGCCCGCCGACCTGCGCGGCGACCGGCCCGACCTGCCGGTCCTCGACGTCCGCGACGCCGGCGACCGCAAGGAGCTCCAGGACCGTCTCGACCGACACGAGCGGGAGTTCGACGAGCGCCGCCTGGTGGAGGAACGGCGGCTGTTCTACGTCGCCCTGACCCGGGCCGAGCGCACGCTGCTGGTCTCGGGGCACTGGTGGGGCGAGTCCGGCGAGAAGCCCCGCGGGCCGTCGGAGTTCCTCACCGAGATCGGCGAGCTGGCCGGCCGTGGTGCCGCGGTCGTCGACGCCTGGGCGGCGGCGCCGGAGGAGGGCGCGGCGAACCCGCTCGCCGAGATCGAGCACACGCAGGCCTGGCCGGTCGACCCGCTCGGCGCTCGGCGGGACGCGGTGGAGGAGGGGGCGGCGCTGGTCCGGGCGGCCCGTGAGCGGCTGGCGGCCGGGGACGATGCGGCGGACGAGGACGGTGCCGTCGGCGAGGCGGCGGTCGGCGCATCGGCGGACGGGGACGGTGCCGTCGGCGAGGCGGCGGCCGAGGACGACCAGGCCGATCCGGACGGGTGGGCCGCGGACGTCGACGTCCTGCTCGCCGAGCGCGCCGCGGCCCGTGAGCGCCACGCCCGCGTGCTGCTGCCCCCGCAGCTCTCGGTGAGCCAGCTCGTCGACCTCGCCGCGGATCCGGCCGCGCTCGCCCGCCGGCTGCGGCGTCCGGTCCCACGCCCGCCCGACCCCCGGGCTCGCCGCGGGACGGAGTTCCACGCGTGGGTCGAGCGCTGGTTCGCCAAGACCGAGCTGCTCGAGTTCGACGAGCTGCCCGGCGCGGCGGACGAGGACCCCGACGAGGGCGACCCGGCCGCCGCCGACCTCGCCGAGCTGCAGGAGCGCTTCACCGCGAGCCGGTGGGCCACCCGGAGTCCCGTCGCGATCGAGGTGCCGTTCGAGACCGAGGTGGAGGGCACGCTGGTCCGCGGCCGCATCGACGCGGTGTTCGCGGACGCCGACGGCGGGGCCACCGTCGTCGACTGGAAGACCGGCGCACCGCCCGCCCCCGACGCGATGCCCGCGCTCTCGGTGCAGCTCGCGGCGTACCGGCTCGCGTGGGCGGCACTGTCCGGAGTACCGGTCGAGCGGGTGCGGGCCGCGCTGCACTACGTCCGCGCCGACCGGACCGTCACCCCGTCGGACCTCCTCGACGCCGGTGGGCTGCGTGCTCTGGTCGCCTCGGTGCCCGTCGAGATCCGCGAGCCCGAGGGCGACGACGTCGTGCCGCATCCCGGGCCGCCCGCCCCCTGGTCCGAGGACGACGCCGACCCCGACCGGACCGGGTTCGACGACGGCGACCGCGACTCCCGCTGACGCGCCACCGGCCGCACTCCGTCGATCGCGCGAGCTCGGGGCGTTCTGGCGAGGGGCGCCCTCGGCCCATCTATTCGACCGAAGGGCACCTTCGCTCGGAACGGGGTGCTCGGCCGCTCCGCGAAGGGCACGTCACGCAGGTTCGCGCAACGTTCGAGATGGGTCCTGTGCTGGTGATCAAGGGCCGCCGCGTCGGTTCTCCGACCAGGGGCACACGAGGCATGCGTACTTCGGTTCGCGGGTGCGCCGTGTGCTCGTGATCATCGAAGCCGGCAGTCGCTCGAGCTCGGGGCGTTCTGGCGAGGGGCGCCCTCGGCCCATCTATTCGACCGAAGGGCACCTTCGCTCGGAACGGAGAGACGGCGCTCGAAACGGACACCCGCCCGCCTCGAAATGACCCACGCGGAAGCGGAGGATCGGGCGGGTGAGCAACGTCGAGGTGGCACCGGACGAGATCGTGTGCGGCGCGGACACCACTCCGCGCGAGCCGGTGGCGGTCGAGATCCTGACCCCGCGTGAGGTCCCGCTCGGCGGTCCCCGGGCGATGACGGTCCGGCGCACCCTGCCCCAACGCCGGCGCTCGCTGATCGGCGCGTGGTGCTTCGTGGACCACTACGGGCCCGACGACGTCGGGGCGACCGGCGGCATGGACGTCGCCCCGCACCCGCACACCGGCCTGGCCACGGTGAGCTGGTTGTTCACCGGCGAGGTCGAGCACCGCGACAGCCACGGCGTGCACGCGATCGTGCGCCCCGGCGAGCTCAACCTCATGACCGGCGGCCACGGGGTCTGCCACTCGGAGGTCTCGACCCCGGACACCTCGACACTGCACGGCGCCCAGCTCTGGCTGGCCCTCCCCGACGCCGCCCGCGACACCCCGCGCGCCTTCGCCCACCACGCCCCGGAGCCCGTCGACCTGGGCTCGGCCGAGATTTGCGTCTTCCTCGGGACCCTCGCCGGCGTCACCAGCCCCGTCGAGACGTTCTCCCCGCTGCTCGGCGCCGAGATCGTCCTCGCCCCGCACGGCACCGCCACCCTCGACGTCGACCCGGCCTTCGAGCACGGACTCCTGCTCGACGCCGGCACGGTCGCCGTCGCAGGCCCCGGCATCACCCGCACCGACATCGCCGCGGCCGAGCTCGGCTACCTCGCCCCCGGTCCGACCCGCCTCGAGCTGGCCAACGACGCCGACACCCCGGCCCGACTGCTGCTGCTCGGCGGCACCCCCTTCGGCGAGCAGATCGTCATGTGGTGGAACTTCGTGGCCCGCACGCACGACGAGATCGTCGCGTTCCGGACCGCCTGGGAGGACGATCCCGAGGGCCGGTACGGACACGTCAGCGGCTACGTCGGCAAGGACGGCGGAACCGCCCGGCTCCACGCTCCGGCCCTCCCGAACGCCCGGATCAAGCCCCGCGGCTGACGCTCCGTCATCATCGGAGAGCACCCGGAGTCACCCTGGGTGAGCGATCCGGGACAATTCCGGCTCTTGTGTCACGCTACGTGGTAACTCTACCGTCAACCTTGCGGTGCTTCACCTGAAAGCGCCACAAGAGATCACGGAGAGTCAGATGACTGAGCTGTCCATGCGCCCCGCCACCGCCGCCACCGAGCCGGTCACCACCGAGACCACGTCGGCCCAGGAGATCGCCGACCTCCGCAGAGCCGTGTCCGGACCCGTGTGGGATCCGGGGGACGTCGACGTCGTCACCGAGCTCGCCGGCTTCAACCTCGCCCCGTCCCACGAGCCGGTGGCCGTCGTCGCCGCCACGAGCGCGGCGGACGTCGCGGCCACCGTGCGGTGGGCCCGCGTCCGCGGGATCGGCGTCGGCGTGGTCGCGACCGGCCACGCCGACTTCTCGCACCGCGGTGTCGTCGTGATCTCCACCAAGCGGCTGGACCGCTGTCAGGTCGACGCGGCCGAGCGCACCGTCACCGTCGGCGCCGGGGTCAAGTGGGCCCGCGTGCTCGAGGCCGCGGCGCCGCACGGGCTGTCGGCGGTCACCGGGTCGTCCTCGGACGTCGGCGTCGTCGGCTTCACCACCGGCGGCGGCATCGGCCCTCTCGTGCGTCGCTTCGGCTACGGCTGCGACCGGGTGCGCCGGATGCAGGTCGTGACCGGTGACGGCCAGGTCCGGGAGGTCTCGCCGACCCAGGACGCCGAGCTGTTCAACGCCGTCCTCGGCGGCAAGGACGCCGCGGGCATCGTCGTCGAGATGACCGTCGAGCTCGTCGAGATGACGCGCTTCTACGGCGGGTCGATCTTCTTCGACGGTGCGGACGCCTCCGCCGTCATGCACGCGTGGCGCACGTGGCAGCTGGGCCTCACGGAGAACACCACCACCTCGATCGCGATCCTGCGCATGCCCGACATGGAGGCCGCGCCGCCGCCGCTGCGCGGGCGCACCGTGGTCCAGGTGCGGGTCGCCCACCTCGGCCCGGAGATCGAGGGTCTCGAGGTCGTGAGCCCGATGCGGCGCGTGGCGACCCCGATCGTCGACATGGTCGCCGAGATGCCCGCGGGCGCCATCGACGCCGTGCACTGCGACCCGACCGAGCCGATGCTCGCCTGGGCCACCGGCGCGTTCGTCGACACCGTCGACGACGACACCATCGACGCGCTGCTCGCCGCGGCCGGTCCGCAGCACGAGCTGCCGGTGATCATGGTCGAGCTCCGGGCGATCGGCGGCGCCGGCATGCGCGGCACGGCCGGGTGCCTGCCGCGGGCGCCGTACCTGATGGGCGTGATCGCCCCGATGGTGCCGCCGCTCGTCGACGTCGTCCCGGCGGTCGGGCACGGCATCGTCGACGCGCTCGCGCCGTGGTCGCCCGGCACGGTCCCGGTCAACTTCGCCTCTCCGCAGACGATCGCGGCGCGCCCCGGGGCGTGCTGGACCGCCGAGGAGCGGGCGCGGCTCACCGAGGTCTCGCGGCGGGTCGACCCCGACGGCGTGCTCGGCGGCCGCCGCCTCGGGCTCCGCTGAGCCGGGCGTCGAGCCGGGTACCGGGACGAGCGACGCGATGACCGTGCGACGGCCGGGATGGACCAGCGAGGCGCTGGTGACCCTCGACGGCCTCCTCGACGGACCCGTCCACCCGCCCTACAGCATCGACGCCACGATCGAGCTCGCCCTCGATCCGGGGCTCCCGGTGCGTGCGCTGCGGCGGCTGATCGCCGTCGTCGGGGCGACGGGGATCGCCGACGTCGTCCAGGTCGTCCGGTGGGCGGCCGAGCACGACATCGACGTCGTGGTCCTCGGGACGGGTGCCTCGCACGGGCACGGGGTCCGGACCGGGGACCGCCCGGCGGTGGCGCTCTCGCTCTCGCGGGTCGACCACGTCGTCGCCGACCCCGACTCGGGCACCGTCCGGGCCGGGGTCGGCGCGGCCTGGGCGGCGGTGCACCGGGTGGCGGCGGACGCCGTCGGGCGACCCTGCGCGGCGCTGTCCCGTCCGGGGACGATGGCATCGACCCTCGGGGCGACGACGCTGCGCGGGGCCACCGTCGTCACCGGCGACGGCGTCGTGCACGGGCTGCCCGAACAGGGGTGCGCGGCCGAACTCTGGTGGGCCTTCCGCGCCCGCCCGGGCGCGGTCGGCATCGTCACCGCGGTCGTCGTCGACGCCCGATACACCACGACGGTGCTGCCCCGGACGCGCACGTCACCGGCCGAGCTGATCCGGCTCGTGCACCTGGCCCGCCGGTACGACCCGGCGGGCCTGCTCGGCGTCCCGCACTGACGTCCGGTTCAGGCCTCGGAGCGCACCCGCAGGGCGTGGGTGATCATCGGGTACTGCAGCGGCAGGCGGCCGACGGCACCGACCGCGTAGGGCCACGGCTTGCGCCGCCAGTCCCACGCCATCTGCACGTTCGCCGGGAACACGGCGAGGAAGAGGCCGATGGCGGCCGTCGCGCCGAGCCGCCGCGTCGACGGCGTCGCCACCGCGCCCCCGACGGCGAGCTCGGCGACGCCGCTCGCGTAGGTCCAGAAGCGGGCCGACCCGGGGATCCACGACGGCACGATCGCGTCGAAGGGCTGCGGCACCGCGAAGTGCAGGACGCCCATGCCCAGCAGCGGGTAGGCGAGCACGGCGGCACGTCGGCCGGCCGGGTCGGGCCGGGTGCGACGACGACGGGGCGACGGGAAGCGCATGCGCCGCACCTTTCCAGAGGACAACCCCATCGGCCGACCGCACCAGCGGGACAGCGCTAGCGGCCGACCGCGTAGCCCTGCATGCCCCGGGGGTTCGCCGCGCCCCACAGCACGCCCCGCGCGTGGTCGATCCCGACGGCCGAGAGCCGCCCGAGCGCCCAGTCGCCCGCGCGCGAGACGCGGTGCCCCCGCCGCGCGAGCCCGGCGATGACGTCGTCGCCGAGCCGGTCCTCCACGACCGCCCCGGCCGGCTCCCGGTCCCGCGGCCAGAACGACCCCGGCGACGACGTGGTGTGCAGCGCCGGCGCGTCGATCGCGGCCTGCGGGGACCACCCTCCGACCAGCGTGCGCAGCAGGTAGAGCAGCTGCCACTGGTCCTGCTGGTCGCCGCCCGGCGACCCCACCGCGGTCACCGGGCGGCCCTCGTCGTCGAGGACCAGCGTGGGGGTGAGCGTGGTCCGCGGCCGCCGTCCCGGGGTGAGCGTCGAGGGCAGGCCCTCCTCGAGCCAGGTCATCTGCAGCCGGGTGCCGAGCGCGAAGCCGAGCTCCGGGATCGTCGGGGAGGACTGCAGCCAGCCGCCCGACGGAGTGGCCGAGACGACCGTGCCCCACCGGTCGACGACGTCGAGGTGGCAGGTGTCGCCCCGCGTCTCGCCGTGCGACGAGGTCCCGGGTTCCCCGCCGAGGGTCACGGTCGGCTCGCCCACCGCCGAGCTCCCCGACACCCCGGGGACGTGCCCGGCCAGGGCCAGCGTCGCCAGCCGCGGGTCGCGGCCGCCCACGCGACCCGGCCGGACGTCGGGCGAGGCCTGGTCGGTCAGCAGCCCGCGCCGCGCCGCGAGGTAACCGGGGTCGAGCAGGTCGCCGATACCGGGGACGTCGGGACCGTCCCCGAACCACGCCTCCCGGTCGGCCTGCGCGAGCTTGATCGTCTCGAGGACCAGGTGGGCGCCGGCCTCGGTCGAGGGGTCGAGCGCGGCGTCGTCGTAGGGCTCCAGGAGCGCCAGCATCTGCAGCAGCGCCGGCCCCTGACCCCAGGCCGGGGTCTTGGCGACGAGGTAGCCCCGGAACCCGCCGACGAACGCGTCGACGACCGAGGACCGCCACTGCGCCGAGTCGGCGACGGCGAGCACCCCGGCGTGGTCCGTACCCGAGGCGTGCCGGTGCGGGGTCCGGCAGAACGTCTCGATCGCCTCCGCGACGAATCCCTCGGCCCACACCTCGCGCACGGCGTCCACGCGCGCCTCGCGCGTCGGGCCCTGCGCGGCGTCGGCGAGACGCCCCAGCGTCGTCGCCCAGGCCGGGTTGCGCAGCACCTCGCCCGGCTCCGGGACCCGCCCGTCCGGCAACCACAGCGCCGCCGACGACGGCCAGTGCGCGCGGAAGAGGCTCGCCACCGCCCCGATCGTCGAGCCGACCCGCGCGACGGCGGGGAAGCCGTCCCGGGCGTAGCCGATCGCCGCCCCGACGACGTCGGCGACCTCCCAGGTCCCGTGGTCGCGCAACAGGAGCAGCCAGGCGTCGGTGGCGCCGGGGATCGCCGCGGCCAGCGCCCCCGCACCCGGCACGCGGTCGAGGCCCTCGTCGCGGTACCGGGCCGCCGACGCGGCCGCGGGCGCCGGCCCCTGGCCGTCGAGGACGCGGGGTGTCGGGTCGTCGGCGGTCGCGAACACCGCGGTGAGGTCCCCGCCCGGCCCGTTGAGGTGCGGCTCGACGACCTGCAGGACGAAGCCGGCCGCCACCGCCGCGTCGACGGCGTTGCCGCCGCGCTCGAGCACCCCCATCGCCGTGGCCGACGCGGCCCAGTGCGTCGAGGCGGCCATCCCGACGGTGCCCTCGAGGGTCGGCCGGGTGGTGAACGCGGGCGGACGGCTGAAGCGCATCGCGGCATCGTCGCGCAGGGCGGACCAGCTCGCAGCAAGACAAGTACGAAAACAGTATCCATCAGTACGTTATTGACACTCAACGGTGCGGTTGAGCAGTATCCCGGTATCGCTTCCGCAGTCGGCGGGAGCACCCCCGCCAGGAGGCCGCGATGACCACCGCCACCCGCATCGAGACCGCCACCGTCGCCCCGGCCCGTCCGCGCGCCGTCACGGCGGGCCTGTGGACGCTGCAGGGGCTGCTCGCGCTGATGTTCGTGGCGGGCTCGGGGCTGCCGAAGCTGTTCGGCGAGGCCTACGCCGTGCAGATCTTCGACGAGCTCGGCGGCGGCCCGTGGCTGCGCCTGTTCGTCGGGCTGGCCGAGGTCGCCGGCGGGATCGGCCTCCTCGTCCCGCGCCTCGCCGGGCTCGCGGCGACCTGCCTCGTCGTGCTCATGGTCGGGGCCACCGGCGCGCAGCTGTTCTTCCTCGACGTGGGCTACTGGTACACCCCGGTGATCGTCGGGGTGCTGCTCGCGGTCGTCGCCCGGGTGCGGCGCGCGGAGATCACCGCGCTCGTCTCACGGGCCTGACACCCGGACTACCGTGGCCGGCGTGACCGACACCGTGGCGAACTCCGGGACCGTCGAGCAGGCGCAGGTCGCCCAGCGGGCCGACGCGTTCGTCGCCGAGCTCTCGGAGTGGCTGCGGATCCCGTCGATCAGCGCCGACCCCGGGCACCACGGCGACGTCGCCCGGTCCGCCGCCTGGCTGGAGGCCACGCTGCGCCGCGACGGGTGGCCGACGGTCGAGGTGTGGGGCCGGGCGAGCGGAGCGACGGGGAATGGGGACGACACCGCCGCGCTGCCCGCGGTGTACGCGCACTGGCCGGCCGCCGACCCGGCCGCGCCGACGGTGCTGATCTACGGCCACCACGACGTGCAGCCCGCGGATCTCGAGGACGGCTGGTCGTTCGCCCCGTTCGAGCCGCGGGTCGTGGGGGAGGAGCTGCGCGGGCGGGGCGCCTCGGACGACAAGGGCCACATCGCGATGGTGCTGCTCGGGGTGCGCGCGCACCTCGCGGCGACCGGCGCGTCCGCCCCCGCGGTCTCGCTGAAGCTGCTCGTCGAGGGCGAGGAGGAGTCCGGGTCGCCGCACCTGGCCGAGGTCCTCGCCGCGCACGGCGAGGCGCTGACCTGCGACGAGATCGTCGTGACCGACACCGGCATGGTCGACCGCGACGTCCCGACGGTCTGCACCGGGATGCGCGGGCTGGTCGACCTCGAGGTGGTCTTCCACGGCGCGTCGGTGGACCTGCACTCCGGCCAGTTCGGCGGGGCGGTGTCGAACCCGGTCACCGAGCTGGCGGCGCTCGTCGCGGCGTTCCACGACGACGCGGGCCGGGTCGCCGTCCCGGGCTTCTACGACGACGTCCGCGAACCGACCGCGCAGGAGCGCGCGGCCTGGGCGGCGCTGCCGTTCGACGAGCCCGCCTGGCTCGCCGGGTCCGCGGCGGGTGCGGGTGCGACGGCGGGGGAGGACGGCTGGAGCACCTACGAGCGGCTCTGGGCCCGCCCGACCGCAGAGGTCAACGGCCTGCACGGCGGCTACGCCGGGCCGGGGCACAAGACGATCGTGCCGCACTCGGCGACCGCGAAGATGACCTTCCGCCTGGTCGCCGACCAGGACCCCGCCCGCATCAAGGCCCTCGTCGAGCGGTTCGTGAACGACCGGGTGCCGGCCGGGATCACCGCCGAGGTGTCGACCGGCGGGCCCGGGGTGCCGCCGCTGATCTGCGACCTCGACTCCGACCTCGTCGCCTCGATCCGCGAGGCGATGGGGATCGCGCTCGGCGCCGAGGTGTTGCCCGCGCGGGAGGGCGGCAGCGGCCCCGAGGCGCTACTGACGACGGAGCTGGACGCGCCGCTGGCGTTCCTCGGCGTCATGCTCCCCGGCGACCGGATCCACGCCCCCGACGAGCGCGCGGTGCTCCCGCTGCTGCTGCGCGGGGCGGAGTCGGTGGCGCACCTGGTCCGGCTGCTCGGGGAGCGGGCCCGCGCCTGAGGTTGCGTTCGAGCGCGCTCGAACTCCTAGCGTCGATCACGTGACAGCAGCACAGCAGTCCACCCCGCAACGTCCGATCGACTCCGGCTTCGGCGCCACCAGCACCGCCGCCGACGTGCTTGCCGGCCTCGACCTCTCCGGCCGGCTCGCGATCGTCACCGGCGGTTACTCCGGCCTCGGTCTGGAGGCCACCCGCGCCCTCACCGACGCCGGTGCGCGGGTGATCGTCCCCGCCCGCCGTCCCGAGGTCGCCGCCGAGAACCTCGCGGACCTCGCCCACGCCGACCGCGTCGAGCACGACACCCTCGACCTCGGCGACCTCGACTCCGTCGCCGCCTTCGCGCAGCGCGTCGTCGACTCCGGCCGCCGCGTCGACATGATGATCGACAACGCGGCCGTCATGGCGTGCCCGCTCGAGCGGGTCGGGCCCGGCTGGGAGCGCCAGTTCGGCACCAACCACCTCGGCCACTTCGCTCTGGTCAACCGCCTCGCCCCCGCCCTGGCCGACGGCTCCCGCGTCGTCTCGGTGTCCTCGCGCGGGCACCACTTCTCGCCGATCCGGTGGGACGACGTGCACTTCGAGCACTCCGGGTACGACAAGTGGCAGGCCTACGGGCAGGCCAAGACCGCCAACGTGCTGTTCGCGGTCCAGCTCGACGCGCTGGCCCGCGACCGGGGCATCCGGGCGTTCGCCCTGCACCCGGGCGGGATCATGACCCCGCTGCAGCGCCACCTCCCGCGCGAGGAGATGGTCGCGCTCGGCTGGCTCGACGAGCAGGGCAACCCGGGCCCGGCCGCGTCGTCGTTCAAGACGACCGGGCAGGGCGCGGCCACCGAGACCTGGGCGGCCACCAGCCCGCGGCTCGCCGGGATGGGCGGGGTGTACCTCGAGGACTGCGAGGTCGCGGAGGTCGTCGACGAGTCCGCGGCGGTCGACGGCCGGGGCGGGCGCCGCAACGGCGTCATGCCCTACGCGATCGACCCCGAGCAGGCCGCCCGGCTGTGGGCCTACTCGGTCGAGGCGACCGGCGTGGACGGGTTCTCCGCAGCCTGAGCGGCCGGCACCCACGGTGGTGGGCCCGGCGTCCCGATCGGCCGCACTGCGGCCGGGCGGGGCGCCGGTGAAACCCGTAGGTGTAGCAGCCGGTGAACGTGGGTACGACGCCGGGATCCCTCGATCGGGTCCGGCGCGGCGAGGGCAGAATCACGCCCGTGTCACTCGCCGGTGCCCTCTCTTCCGATCTCCCCCGTCCGGCGCTCACGGACGGCAGGTCACGGGCACGCCGGCGACCGGCGGGACGCGCCCTCGGGGTGCTCGTCGCGCTCGCCCTCGGGGCGATGGCCGTGGTCGCGCTCGTGGTGCCGCGGGTCCCGGCCCTGGCCGAGGCCGTCGGGATCGCGCCCACGGCGCCGGCCCCGGCCGCCGCGCCGCCGGTGACCGTCACCGGCGTCGTCGTCGCCACCGCCTCGTGCCTCTCGCCGGATCCGCACGACCGGATCGTCCTCGACGTCGCGGGCACCCGGCACCAGGCCGTCCTCGACGGGTGCGGGCGCCCCGCCGGCACGCCGGTCCCGGTGACGGTGCCCGCCGACGGGCGGATCGCCGGCCCCGTCGCCGTCGTCGGCAGCGGCGGGCAGACCCCGACCGCGACCACCGACCTCGCCGGTGACGGCGTCTCCCCGCTGGTCGCCCGCCTGGAGCTGGTCCTCACCGTCGCCGCCGCGCTCGGCGCGGGCTCGCTGGTCGTCGTCCTCGCCCGTGGGGGCGCCTCCCGCCGCCGCCCGGCCGCCCGGGCCCGGGTGGGGACGGGCCGGGTCCCGGCCCAGCGCTCCCGCAGCGTCTCCGCGCCCGCCCGGCGCACCGTCGGCCCACACGCCGTGCGGCCCACCCGCGTCCGGGCCACTCGATCGACAGCCGCCTCCGCACGGCGCGCGGCCGGCCCTCGTCGTCGCCGTTAGGGTCGGGGGGTGAGTACGGCCGCACTCCCCCCGATCCCCGGTGCCGCACCGGCACCACCCAGTTCCCTCGGGAGCACGAGCGGAGCGGCGCGCCATCGGCTCACGCTCGACAACGGACTGCGCGTCCTGCTCGCCCCCGACCGGTCGAACCCCGTCGTCGGGGTCGCGGTGCACGTCGACGTCGGCTTCCGCAGCGAGCCCGAGGGACGCACCGGGTTCGCGCACCTCTTCGAGCACCTGATGTTCCAGGGCTCGGAGAGCCTCGAGAAGCTCTCCCACTTCCGGCACGTCCAAGGCTCGGGCGGGGTCTTCAACGGCTCGACCCACCAGGACTACACCGACTACTTCGAGATCCTCCCCGCCGCGGCGCTCGAGCGCGGGCTCTTCCTCGAGGCCGACCGGCTGCGCGCGCCGAAGCTGACCGAGGAGAACCTCGCCAACCAGATCGACGTCGTGAAGGAGGAGATCCGGCTCAACGTCCTCAACCGGCCGTACGGCGGGTTCCCCTGGATCCTCCTGCCGCCGGTGCTGTACTCGACGTTCGCGAACGCCCACAACGGCTACGGCGACTTCACCGACCTCGAGCGGTCCTCGCTCGACGACGCCGCGGCGTTCTTCGACGCCTACTACGCGCCGGGCAACGCGGTGCTCACCGTGGTCGGCGACTTCGACGTGTCCGACGCGGCCGAGCTCGTCGAGCGCCACTTCGGCGACATCCCCGCCCGCGCGGTGCCCACCCGGCCGTCGTTCGCCGAGCCGGGTCCCGACGGCGAGCGGTTCGAGTCGGTCGTCGACGCGCACGCGCCGCTGCCCGCCCTCGCGCTGGGCTACCGGATGCCGGACCCGGGCACCGACCTGCCGGGCTACCTCGCCCACGCGGTGCTCGCGAGCCTGCTGACCGACGGCGAGGCCGCCCGGCTGACCCAGCGGCTGGTCTACGGCGACGGCCTCGTCACCGACCTCTCGGCCTCGGCGGGACTGATGGGCGCGCCGCTGGACGCCCGCGACCCGGACACCTTCACGATCACCGCGGTGCACCCCGACGGGGTCGAGCCCCGCCGGGTCACCGACGCCGTCGACGCCGAGCTCGCGACGCTCGGGGCCGACGGACCGGACCCGGAGGAGCTGCGCCGCGTCACGGCCCGCTGGTCGTCGGCGCTCTACCGCGAGCACGACCGGCTGATGAACCGCATGCTCGCCCTCGGGTCGGCCGAGCTGGTGCACGGGCGCGCCGAGCTCTCCGACGAGCTCCCGGCCGCCATCGCCGCCCTGACCCCCGAGGCCGTCGCCACCGCCGCGTCGTCCCTCCGACCCGATGCCCGGGCCCTGCTCGTCCTCACCCCCGGAGCCGACGCATGAGCGCCCCGACCACCTCGGACGCCCCCGACCCCGCGCTGCGCCGCTCGGCCGCGGAGATCGGGCGCACCCCGACCGGTCCGCGCGCGCTGCCCCCGCTGCGCCCGCAGCCGCAGGTGCCCGCGCCGGCCGAGGTCGACACCGTCCTGCCGACCGGGCTGCGGGTGATCGCGGTCCGCCGCCCCGGCGTCCCGATGGTCGAGCTCCGGCTGCGGATCCCGTTCTCCGACAGCGACCCGCGGCACGCCGCCGTCGCCGAGGTCCTGGCCTCGACGGTGCTCTCGGGCACCGAGCGACGCAGCCGGGTCTCGCTCGACGACGACCTCGCGGGCGTCGGCGGGGAGATGGGGTTCTCGGTCGACCCCGAGCGTCTCGCCGCCTCCGGCCACGCCCTCGCCGAGGGCCTGCCGACCCTGCTCGACGTCGCCGCCGATGTCCTGACCTCGGCGACCTACCCGGCCGACGAGGTCGAGCGCGAGCGGGAGCGGCTGGCCGAGCGGATCCAGGTCGCGGCCGCGCAGCCGTCGGTGATCGCCCGCCGTGCCCTGCAGCGCCACCGCTACGGCGACCACCCCGTGACCCGGGAGATGCCCGAGGTCGACGAGGTGGCCGGCGTCGGCACCGACGACCTGCTCGCCATGCACCGGCGCATGGTGGTGCCTTCCGGGTCGGTGCTGGTCCTCGTCGGCGACCTCGACCCGGACGAGGCGGTGGCCGCCGTCCAGGCGGCGCTCGCCCCCTGGGACACCCCCGGCGACGCCTCGGTGCTGCCGCGGCTGCCCGAGCTGCACGGCTCCGACCTGCTCCTGGTCGACCGGCCCGGCGCGGTGCAGTCGCAGCTTCGGCTCTCGGCGGCCGCGATCCCGCGCACCGATCACCGCTATCCCGCCCTGCAGCTGGCCAACCTCGCGTTCGGCGGCTACTTCTCCTCGCGGCTGGTCGAGAACCTGCGCGAGGACAAGGGCTACACGTACCACGCGTCGTCGTCACTGGAGTTCGACCCGTACGGCGCGGCCCTGCTCGTCGAGACCGACTGCGCCTCCGAGGTCACCGCGGCCGCCCTGCTCGAGATGCGCTACGAGCTGGGCCGGGTCGCCGTCCTGCCGCCCTCGGCGTCGGAGCTGGAGTCCGCCCGGCGGTACGCGATCGGCTCGCTGCTGATCTCGATGACGACCCAGGCCGGGCTCGCGTCGACGCTCGCCGGGCTGGCGGGCGTCGGGCTGTCGTCGGAATGGGTCCGCGAGCACCCGCAGCGGCTCGAGGCGGTCACCGACGACGAGGTGGCCGCCGCGGCGGCCGAGTTCTTCGCGCCCGCCCGGTTCACCGGCGTCGTCGTGGCCGATGCCGCGACGTCGGCGGCGCCGCTGTCCGCGTTGGGCGGGATCCGGGTTCCCGGGGAATCATCGGGTTCGTGACGACCACCAGCACGACGTCAGGTCCGGATCTGCGGGCCGCGTTCCACCTGGACTCCCTGCCCCGCCTGTCCCGCTCGACGGTGGACCGGCGCGAGCAGGTGCGTGACGACCCCGACCACGTCGCGTCCACCTGGCCGCTGGCCCGCGTGGTCCGGGTCGACCCGCGGGGACGCACCCCGGTGTCGGAGGCGCCGGACGGGTCGCTCGAGCTCGTCGACGCCCCGGCGCGCGACTTCGGCGACGCGATCCCCGAGGGCGCGGTGCTGCTCGGCGAGGAGGAGGGCACCGCGTACTGGGGCGTGCGGGTGCCCGATCCCGACGAGTCGAACGACGCCGGCTCGGGGTTCTCGGCGGTCGAGCTGTGGCGGGATCTCCGGGTCTCCGGCGGCGACCTCGACGCCCGGTCCGCCGGGCTCCTGACGACGGCGGTGGCGCTGCTGTCCTGGCACGACCGTGCCCGCTTCTGCGCCCGCGACGGCTCCCGGATGCGGGCGATCAAGGCGGGCTGGGCGCAGCTGTGCGAGGCGAACGACCACGAGGAGTATCCCCGCACCGACCCGTCGATGATCTGCCTGGTGCACGACGGCGCCGACCGCGTCCTGCTCGCCCGCCAGCCCATCTGGCCCGAGGGCCGGTACAGCGTGCTGGCCGGATTCGTCGAGGCCGGCGAGTCGCTCGAGGCGTGCGTGGCGCGCGAGTGCGCCGAGGAGGTCGGGGTGACCGTCTCGACGATCACCTACCTCGGCTCCCAGCCGTGGCCTTTCCCGCGGTCGCTCATGATCGGGTTCTCGGCGGTGGCCGATCCGGACCAGGCGATGGAGCTGCAGGAGGGCGAGATCGAGAACGCCCGCTGGGTGACGCGCGAGGAACTGGTCGAGGCCCTGGCGGCGGGGGACTGGATGACCCGCGAGGGCGAGAGCCCGGTGACGCGGCTGTCGGGCGCGCGCGGCGTCGGCGGGACGGCGTTCGAGGCGGGCGAGGACCGGGACCTGATCCTGCCGGGCGGGGTGTCGATCGCGCGGGCGATGCTGGAGGCGTGGGCCGCGGCCGGTTGACCTTCGGTACGTGCGTGCGTTTCCGTGTCCAAGCACACGGCAGTAACACAGCACGCCGATAGGGCACGCACGTACCGAAGGTCAACGCGCCGGGTAGTGGGTCCCGGCCGCCTTCACCGTGCGAATGACCGGCGCCGTCTCGACGCCCTGGAGACCGGGCAGCGCCGCGATCTTCGTCGTCAGGTACCGGTAGAGCTCCGGGGCGTCGCGGCTGGCGACGCTCGCGTAGACGTTGGTGCGCCCCGTCGTCGCCGCCGCGAACGGCACCTCGGCGTGGCTCGCGAGCGCCCGTCCCGCGGCGTCGAGATCGGCCGGGAGCACGGTGAGGTAGAGCATCGTGCGCATCGGGAGGTCGTGCGCCTCCGGCGAGACGTCGACGTCGAGGTAGAGCAGCCCGCCGGCGCGCAGGTCGTGCAGCCGACGCCGGACGGTCGACGGTGACGACCCGCAGTCCCGCGCCAGGTCCTCCACCGACGACCGTCCGTCCCCGCGCAGCAGCCGCAGGATCCGCCGGTCGACGTCGTCGAGCTTCGGGGGCGGCGCCGGCACGGGCAGGTGCTCGACGAGCCGTGCCACCTGCCCGTCGTCGAGCGGTCCCTGCTTCGTGAACGGCTCGTGCGCCCCGCCGTAGAACACGTGCAGGACCTGGTGGGCGCTGACGTCGAGCACGCGCGGCGTCCGGGGCAGGCGGGAGAGCAGCATCTCGCCCGCGGCCGCGGAGTCCTGCGCCCGCAGCGAGCACGCGATCTCGGTCCCGCCCGAGTTCAGGCTGATCCAGGACGTGTCCGGCCGGCGGGCGAGCGCGTCGGCGATCTCCGGCGCCGCGTCCGGAGCGCAGCGGGCCCGCACCATCCACTGGTCGTCGCCGACGACCGCCGGGTCGCTGAACCCGATCACCCGCACCGCCTGCGCCGATCGCATGCGCGCGTAGCGCCGGGCCACGGTCTGGTCGGAGACGCCGAGGACCTCGGCGATCCGCCGGAACGGCGCCCGGCCGTCGAGCTGCAGCGCGTGCAGCACGCCGCGGTCGAGATCGTCGAATTCCACCGCCACGTATCACCTCGATGTCGAGGAGCGTCGAAGTCCGCCAGGAGAGGTGGGTTTCGACCCAGCCGATGTCGACGATGGTGGCACCGACGGCGCCCGTCGTCGAGGGAATCCCTGATCTCGGAGGAGGACGGATGCGTCCGTGGTGGCCCCTGGTGGCGGTGTGCCTGGGCACCTTCATGCTGCTCGTGGACGTGACGATCGTGAACGTCGCCCTGCCGCCGATCGCGGCGTCGCTGGGCACGTCGTTCGGCGCGCTGCAGTGGGTGATCGACGGGTACGCGCTCGCCCTGGCGGCGCTGCTCATGGTCACGGGCACGCTCGCCGACCGCTTCGGCCGTCGTCGTCTCTACGTCGTCGGGCTCGTGGTGTTCGCGCTCGCGTCCCTGGCCTGCGGTCTCGCGCCGAGCGCGGGTGCGCTGGTCGCGGCCCGCGTCGTGCAGGGCGTCGGCGGGGCGGCGATGTTCGCGACGACCGCCGCGATCCTCGCGACGACCTACCACGGCCCGCGTCGTGGGGTGGCCTTCGGCGTGTGGGGCGCGGTCAACGGGCTCGCCGCGGCGTGCGGGCCGCTTCTCGGCGGGCTGTTCACCGAGGCCTGGGGCTGGCGCGCGATCTTCCTGGTCAACCTGCCGGTCGCGGTCGTCGCGGTGGTGCTCACGCTGGCTGTGGTGACCGAGTCCGCGTCCGGTGGGCGTGCCCGGATCGACGTCGTCGGCGCGGCCACGTTCACGCTCGCCTCGGCCGCGCTGGTCTACGGCCTGGTGTCGGCCGGCGAGGACGGCTGGGGTGCGACGACGACCGTGGTCGCCCTGGCGCTCGCCGCGGCGGCGGTCGTGGCGTTCGTCGTGGTGGAGCGTCGGGTCGAGGCGCCGATGCTGGATCTCGCCCTCTTCGCCGACCCGTCGTTCGCGGCGCTGATGGTCGCGGCGACCGTGCTGCAGGCGGCCGCGTTCTCCCACCTGGCGCTGGTGTCGCTGTGGCTGCAGTCGGTGCTGGGGCTCTCGCCGATCCGGGCCGGGCTGGTCGCGGTGCCCTTGAGCATCGCCTCGTTCGTGGTCTCGGTGGCGGCGGGTCGGTTCCTGCACGGCGGAGCGCCCGCGCGCCCGATCGCCGGTGGGCTGGCCCTGATCGGGGTCGGGGTGCTGCTGATGACGCTGGTGGGGCCGACGTCGGGTCCGTGGGCGCTGTTCGCGGGGCTCGTCGTGGCCGGGCTCGGGGTGGGGCTGGCGACGCCGGTCCTGGTGTCGGCGACGCTGTCGGTGCTGCCCGCGCACCGGGCGGGGGTGGGCAGTGCGGCGGTGAACACGTTCCGGCAGCTCGGACTGGCCGTCGGGCTCGCGGTGCTCGGGACGATCTTCGCGGGCCGGGTGGCTCATGTGCTCGCCGGCTCCGGCGTGGCGGACCCGACCGGGGCGGCGAACGCGCTGGCCGGGGGCCGGGCGGGGCAGGTGCCGGTCGCTTCCGGCACGGTGCACGCGGCGTTCGCGTCCGGGCTCGACACGGTGTTCACGGTCGCCGGCGTCGCTGCGCTGGTGGCGGCGCTGCTGGTGGCGGTGCTTGTCCGGCCGGCGCCGGCTGCTGCTTCGGCTCCGACTCCGCGGCCCGTGGCGGCCCGGTCCTCCTGAACTGAGCGAGGGGCCCCTTCACTCGACTAGTTCGAGCGAAAGGGGCCCCTCGGTCAGAACGGGCGGGTCACGCGCCGGACGCGGCCTCGGCCTTCGCCAGCGCGGCCTTGACCTCGGCGAAGCCCGGGTTCGTGGCAGCGGAGCCATCCGGGTAGACGACGGTCGGCACCGTGCGGTTCCCGCCGTTGACCTGCATCACGATCTCGGCGGCGTCCGGGGTGCGCTCGATGTCGACCTCCTCGTAGCCGATGCCCTCGCGGTCCAGCTGGCTCTTCAGCCGTCGGCAGAACCCGCACCAGCTGGTCGTGTACATCGTCATCTGGGCCATGTCGCGTGCAACACCGCGTCCGGCCTCACGCTTCCACGTGGCCGAACCGGTGACGGGTCACACTGACCGCCTGCTCGCGCAGCACGGTGAGCAGTTCGCGGCGTCCGTCGGCCAGCACCGGACCCTCGACCAGCGATGCACCCACCCGAGCCGCCGCCTCGCGCAGCGTCGTCGGGACCTCCCCGATCACCCGCAGCCGCTCACCCGGCTCCGGAATCACATCGGAGCCCACCGCCACCAGAGACACCCCGGCGCACGCCCCGGCCAGCCGCACCCGCAGCACGTCCCGCTCCGCGACCCCGGCCCCGACCACCACCCGCAACGACGGCAGCGGCCGGTACCGGAAGACGTCGGCCTCGGCGGCGATCCCGGTCGGATCGTGCTCCACCGAGAACTCCTCACGCCACCAGTACGCGTCCGACCCGGCCGCCGCCCGCAGCCACCCCAGATCCTCCGCCGACACCGACGACGCCACCGACGCGAGCAGGTCCGACACCGCCCGGCCCAGCGGCGCGGACGGCAACTCGGAAGGATCGCCCCACGACCCGAACTGCGCCACGTAGTTCGGCCCACCCGGCTTCGCGCCCGGCCCCACGACCGAGCCCTTCCACCCGCCGAACGACTGCCGCTGCACGATCGCCCCGGTGATGTGCCGGTTGACGTAGGCGTTCCCGACCTCGACCGCCGAACTCCACCGAGCGATCTCATCCGCGTCCAGGGAGTGCAGCCCCCCGGTCAGCCCGAACCGGGTCGCGTTCTGCAGCGCGACCGCCTCCTCCAGCGACCCCGCCGTCATGAGCCCCAGCACCGGCCCGAAGCACTCGGTGCGGTGGAACCACGACCCGGGCGCCACGCCGTCGCGCACCCCCGGCGTCCACAGCGCCTCACCGACACGCCGCGGCGGGACCAGCCACGACTCGCCGTCGTCGAGCGTCGTCAGCGCCCGCTCCAGCTTCGGGGACAGCTCGCCGACCAGCGGGCCCATCGTCGTCGCGAGGTCGCTCCCGTGACCCACCCGCAGCGTCGTCACCGCGTCCACCAGCTGGCGCCGGAACCGCGTTCCGACCCGCGAGCGCGGATCCGCCATCGACCCCACGAGGATCGCCAGCGACGCCGCCGAGCACTTCTGGCCGGCGTGCCCGAACGCCGAGCGGACCAGGTCGGCGACGGCGAGGTCCGGGTCCGCCGCGGGCGTGATCACCAGCGCGTTCTTGCCGCTCGTCTCCGCGACGAGCCCCAGGTCGGGCCGCCACGACCGGAACAGCGCGGCCGTCTCGCTCGCCCCGGTCAGCACCACGCGTTCGACGGCGGGGTGGGTGATCAACCGTCGTCCGGCGGCGGCCTCGTCGGTGTGCACGAGCTGCAGCGCGTCGGCCGGGATGCCCGCCCGGTGCAGCGCCGCGACGCCGACCTCCGCGCACGCCCGCACCTGCGGCGCCGGCTTGATGACGACGGCCGCCCCGGCGGCGAGCGCGGCGAGGCAGCCGCCGAGGGGGATCGCGGCGGGGAAGTTCCACGGCGGGGTCACGACGACGACCCGGTCCGGCGTGAACCGCTGCGGCGGCAGCTCGAGTGCCCGGTCGGCGTAGTAGGCGGCGAAGTCGATCGACTCGGAGATCTCCGGGTCGGCCTCGGTGACGGTCTTGCCCGCCTCGTGGACCATCGTCGTGAGCAGCTCGGTCCTCGCCGCGGCCAACGACCGGGCGGCCTCCCGCAGCAGCCGCGCCCGCTCGGCCGGCTCCTGGTGACGCCACGTCGACGCCGCGGCCCGCTCCACGACGACGTCGACCGCGGCCGGGTCGGTCAGCTCGGGCTCGGTGACGACGGCGGGTGGGGCCGCGACCGCGCGCCGTGCCCAGGCCCGGTTCGCGGGCAGGGAGGGGTCGGTGTCGGGCTCGTTGTGGAACGCCGGGCCATCCGTGCGCAAGTGGCGCTCTTCGCTCGTCAGATGACAGGAACGTGCCACCGCTGACGCCTCGGCCGACCGGTCCTGCGGCCGCCGCGGCGTGTCGGCGACGACGTCGCGGTCGCGCACCGACGCCCGGAACCGGTCCACGTACGACGACGGGCCCGCCGCCGAGAACATCGCGTACAGGTAGTTCTCCTGCCCGGCGTTCTCCTCGAGCCGCCGCACCAGGTAGCTCACCGCGGCGTCGAAGTCCTCGGCGTGCACCACCGGCGTGTAGAGCACCAGGTTCTCGGTCCCGCGGAGATCGGCGGCAACCGCGTCCGCCTGCGCCGGCGCCATCCCCTGCAGCATCTCGACGTCCATCTGCCGCTCCACCCCGCGCGCCGCGGCCAGCTCGACGGCGAGCGCCACGTGGTGCAGGTGGTGGCTCGCGACCCCGACCCGCAGCGCGTCGGCCAGCTCCGGGCGCAGCGCGTGGTCGAGCAGCCGGACGTAGTTGGCGTCGACCTCGGCCTTGGTCGCGTACGGGGCCTGCGGCCAGTCGTGCAGCGCGGCGTCGACCCGCTCCATCGCGAGGTTCGCGCCCTTGACCAGCCGCACCTTCACCGGCGCCCCGCCGCCCTCGACCCGCCGTCGGGCGAACTGCGCGAGGTGCTCCAGCGCGGCGACGGAGTCGGGCAGGTAGCCCTGCAGCACGATCCCGGCCGAGTACCCGCGCAGCTCCGGCCGATCGAGCAGCGCCGTGAACAGCGCGACCGTGAGGTGGAGGTCCTTGTACTCCTCCATGTCCAGGTTGACGAAGACACCGTGGTCGCGGGCGGTCGCGAACAGCGGGGCCAGCCGCTCGACGAGCCGGTCCCGGCTGCCCTCGAGGTCCCACGGCACGAGCTGCGACGCGACCGACGACGCCTTCACGGACACGTAGTCGACGTCCGGGCGGCGGATGAGCTCGACCGTGCGCGCCAGCCGCCGGTCGGCCTCGTCCTCACCCAGGACGGCCTCGCCGAGCAGGTTGAGGTTCAGCCGCCGGCCCTGGGCCCGCGCCGCGGCGAGATGGCGGCGCAGCGACCGGTCCGAGGCGTCCACGACGAGGTGCCCGACGAGCTGCTCGAGCCGCCGCCGCGCGACCGGCACCACGAGCCGCGGGGCCTTCGGGGCCAGCATCGCGCCGGCCCGCAGCATCCCGCGGTCGAGAGCGGAGGCGAAGCCCGGCAGCGTCGCGCCACGTCCGGCGAGCCGTGCCAGCTCCCGGGCGGCCACGCCGTCGTCGTCGGGACGGGCGACGCGGTCGACGAAGCGCAACGCGAAGTCGACGCCGTCGGGGTCGTGGACGAGGGACGCGAGCCGGCGGGTCGCCGCGTCGTGGCCGCTCGCGCTGGCCGCGCTCCAGCGGTCCGCGCGGACGATCGCCCGCTCGACCAGGGCCGTGTCGAGCCCGCCCGTCGGTGCCGTCACCTGCTCGCTCATGCCGTTCATCGTCGGCCGGGAGGTGGCTGTCGGTCTTGTACGATTCCCGCTCCCGGTGCGCGGGCCCGCGCCAACCCCGTTCCGCACGAGGGGAACCCTCGGCCTCCTAGAGCGACCGGATCCTCCCCTCACGACGGCCCAGGAGGAGGCGACCGTGGAGGTGCCCGCGTCGGCGCTGCTGGCGCTGTTCGCCGAGCTGACCGGCGTCATGTTCTGCGCGAAGGACGCGGACGGGCGCTACGTCGAGGTCAACGACGCGTTCGTGCGGCGCACCAATCAGCGCACGCGGGCCGGGGTGATCGGGCACCGCGCGGGCGAGCTGTTCGTGCCCGCCCTCGCCGAGCGGTACGAGGAGCAGGACGCGCGGGTGCTCGCCGACGGGGCAGCGCTGCGGCACGAGCTCGAGCTCATCCGCCGCGAGGGCGGCTCCCCGGGCTGGTACCTCACGACGAAGATCCCGGTGACGGACGCCGACGGCACCGTCGACGGCGTCGTGAGCGTCTCGGAGGACCTGCGTTCGGCGGACGCGTCGGACCCGTCGATGCCGGCGCTGACCCGGGTGGTGGAGCTCGTCGAGTCGCGTCTCGAGCAGCCGCCGCGGGTCGAGGAGATGGCCGCGGCCGCGGGGTTCTCGCCGTCGGTGCTCGAGCGGCGGATGCGCGCGGTGTTCGGGCTCGCCCCGACCCAGTTCGTGCTGCGCGCCCGCATCGACCGTGCCCGGGCGCTGCTCACCGGCAGCGACCGGCCGCTCGCGGAGATCGCGGTCGCGTGCGGGTTCTACGACCAGCCCGCCTTCACCCGCCAGTTCACCCGGTTGGCCGGGGAGACGCCGGGCCAGTTCCGCCGCCGCGCGCAGACGACATAGCGACCCACCGGCCCGTCCCGCCCCACGACGTCGGCCCGGGTTGAGACGATGGGGCGGTGACGGCGACCGCGGCCCAGGCCCAGCAGAGCCCCGAGCAGGGCCTGGACCCCGAGCAGCGGGCCGCCGTCCTCGCCCCACGCGGCCCGGTCTGCGTGCTCGCCGGCGCCGGCACGGGCAAGACGCGCACCATCACCCGCCGCATCGCCCACCTCGTCCGCTCCGAGCAGGTCCGCTCGGGCCAGGTCCTCGCGGTCACGTTCACCGCGCGCGCCGCCGGCGAGATGCGCACCCGCCTGCGGGACCTCGGCGTCGGGGGCGTGCAGGCGCGCACCTTCCACGCGGCCGCGCTGCGCCAGCTGCGGTACTTCTGGCCGCGCGCGGTCGGCGGCGAGGCCTGGCCGGTGCTGGACAACAAGATGCGCTTCGTCGGCCAGGCCGCCCAGCGCTCGAACGCCCCGACCACGCGGGAGTCGCTGCGCGACCTCGCCAGCGAGATCGAGTGGGCCAAGGCGTGCCTGATCGCGCCCGACGCCTACGCGACGGCCGCGACCACGGCGCAGCGCGACGCCCCCGCCCCGGTCGACCAGGTGGCGCAGGTCTACGAGGCCTACGAGCAGCTCAAGAACCGCGCCGAACAACTCGACTTCGACGACCTGCTCCTGCACACCGCGGGCGCGCTCGAGGGGTCCGCCGAGGTCGCCGACGAGTTCCGCGAGCGCTACCGCTGCTTCGTGGTCGACGAGTTCCAGGACGTCACGCCACTGCAGCACCGGCTGCTCTCGGCGTGGCTCGGCGGGCGGGACGACCTCACCGTCGTCGGCGACGCCAACCAGACGATCTACTCGTTCGCCGGCGCCAGCCCCTCCTACCTGCTGGACTTCCCGCGCGCCTTCCCGGAGGCCGAGGTGGTCCGGCTGGTGCGCGACTACCGCTCGACCCCGCAGGTCGTCGCGGCCGCGAACACCGTGATCGGCGCCGCCCGCGGCCGCGCCGCCGGGTCCCGCCTGCGCCTCGAGGGCCAGCGCCCGCCCGGCCCGGCGCCGGACTTCACCGAGCACGACGACGAGCCCACGGAGGCCGGTGCCGTCGCCGAGCAGATCCGTGACCTCCTCGACGACGGCGTCGCAGCCGCCGAGATCGCCGTGCTGTACCGCGTCAACGCCCAGTCCGAGGCCTACGAGCAGGCGCTCTCCGACGCGGGCATCGCCTACCAGGTACGCGGCGGCGAGCGGTTCTTCCAGCGCACCGAGGTCCGCAACGCGATCGCCGCTCTGCGCACCACCGCCGGCCGGCTCGACGGCGGTCAGGACGCCGTCGCCGGTCAGGACGCCGTGACGACCGTCCGGGCCGTGCTGGGGGAGCAGGGCCTGACCGAGGTGCCCCCGGCGGGCAGCGCGGCCGACGGTGCGCAGCGGCAGCGCTGGGAGTCGCTGCGGGCCCTCGCGGAGCTGGCCGACGACCTCGTCGAGAGCGTCCCGGAGACCACCTTCGGCGGGTTCCTCGCCGAGCTGCACACCCGGTCGCAGGCCCAGCACCCCCCGACGGTGCAGGGCGTCACGCTGGCCTCGCTGCACGCCGCGAAGGGCCTCGAGTGGGACGCGGTGTTCCTCGTCGGGCTCACCGACGGCACGCTGCCGATCCAGCACGCCGACGGCGACGACGACGCCGTCGAGGAGGAGCGGCGGCTCTTCTACGTCGGGGTGACCCGGGCCCGCGTGCACCTGCGGCTCTCGTGGGCGCTGTCGCGGTCGTCGGGCGGGCGGCGGACCCGTCGTCGGAGTCGCTTCCTGTACGGCCTGGTGCCCGAGGACCACCCGGCGGCGCGTAAGCCCGGGTCGGGGGTCGACGGCGGGCCGAAGGCGAAGGTCTCCAAGCCAGGCTGCCGGGTGTGCGGGAAGGTGCTGTCCGACCCGGCCGCGCAGAAGATCGGCCGCTGCACCGAGCACCCGTCGGACGTGGACGTGGAGCTGCTCGACGCGCTACGGGCGTGGCGGTCGAACGAGGCCAAGCAGCGCTCGGTGCCCGCCTACGTGGTGTTCACCGACGCGACGCTCGTCGCCCTCGCCGAACAGCGCCCGACCGACGCCAAGGGCCTGGTGACCATCCCGGGCATCGGCGCCTCGAAGCTCGAGCGCTACGGCGACGACGTGCTCGCCATGGTCCGCGAGCACGACGCCTGAAAAAACTTCTCGGATCTCGCCGGAAATTCCGTTGCGGCCTCCGCGCGGGGGCCCCTAAGTTCGATCGCACCGGCGCGGACGTGCCGGGTCGATACCCCACGACGGGAGGTGTGCCGATCATGAAGCTGCTGCTCACGGGCACGCCCGTCTCTCCGTCCCGGGTGTCCGATGTGTTCGAGGCGTACGGCGTCCAAGCCGTCGCCGCATCGCGCTGCTCCGCGGTCGCCACGCCGCGCTGGGAGGTCCCGTCCGCGGGGCTCGCCGGCACGCGCGTGTCCACGGTCGCGCCGAGCACCGGCGGCGTCACGGGACACGTGTGGTCCCAGGGCGGTCGCCGACCGGCCGGCATGCCGCAGCGCAAGCGCAACCAGCACATCGATCTCGACCCCCAGCGTCCGCGACCCAGCGGCGGGTGTGGCTGACACACCCCCGAGCACTGGCCGCGGACCCCCCGGGTTCGCGGCCTTCGTCGTCTCAGGTGGCGACGAGGACTCCGCGGTTCCCGGGTGATCCCCGAACACCCGCCGTAGGAGGTCCGAGCATGTACCCCGTCCCTTCTGCCCCCGAGATACCCGGGTCGGTCTCACTGCCCTGCCGGGACGAGACCGACGACCTGTGGTTCTCCGAGAGCCCCGCCGAGCTCGAGCAGGCGAAGATCCTCTGCACCTCCTGCCCGGTCCGGCGCGCGTGCCTGACCGGTGCCCTGGAGCGTCGCGAGTTCGCCGGCGTGTGGGGCGGCGAGATCCTCGACCGGGGCGCCGTGATCGCCCGCAAGCGGCCGCGGGGCCGGCCGAGCAAGGCCGATCTGGCCCGGGACGCCGAGATCGCGGCGGCCCGGCAGGCGGCCGGCGTGGCGTGACGCCCGCCGTCGTCGGGGGAGGTTCTGGTTCTGAGCGAGGGGCACCGTCGGTCGATCTGGTCGACCGACGGTGCCCTTCGCTCGATTCCGGGACCCTCAGATGTCGAAGCCGGGCTGCCAGTCGCGGAAGATCTGGCGCATCGGGATCTCCGCGTCGAGCTGGCAGAGCACCGCGACCGACGCGAGCGTGACCCGGTGGATGAGCAGGTACTGCGGCGGCAGGTTCAGCCCCCGCCCGGTCTCGAACTCGGGCCGCCGCAGGTCACCGAGCCGCTCGGCCTGACCACGGATCCACTCGCGGGTGAAGTGGAACTTCTCCGCGCGCAGCGGGTCGACCAGCGGTCCGAGGTAGGCCATCGCGCGCTCGGCGGACATGTCGGTGTCGGGCAGCACGAAGTGGAGCCGCCGCAGCAGGTCGAGCAGCTCGCCCGAGCGGTCCTCCACGGACAGCGAGAGCATCTCGCCGAGCTCGTGCGGCAGACCGTCGGGCAGCCGTGCGATCGCGCCGAAATCGATCACGCACAGCCGACCGTCGGCGAGGATCTGGAAGTTGCCGGGGTGCGGGTCGGCGTGCAGCAGGCCGACGCGGGCGGGCGCGGAGAAGTGGAAGGTCGAGAGCAGCTTCCCGACGCGATCGCGCTCCTCGGGCTCCCCGGTCCGGATGATGTGCGAGAGCGGGGTGCCCTCGATCCACTCCGACACCATCGCCTTCGGCGCGGAGGCCACGACCCGCGGCACCACGACGTGCTCGTCGCCCTCGAACGCGGCCGAGAACGCGCGCTGGGCGTCGGCCTCGTCGCGGTAGTCGAGCTCCTCGGCCATCCGGTCGCGCAGCTCCTGCAGGAGCGGCTTGATCTCCATGCCCGGCACCATCGGCTGGATGACCCGCGCGAAGCGCTGCAGCTGGCGCAGGTCGGCCATGACGGCCTCCTCCGCGCCCGGGTACTGGACCTTGACCGCGACCTCGCGACCGTCGCCCCACACCGCGCGGTGCACCTGGCCGATGCTCGCCGAGGCCGCCGGGGTGTCGTCGAACTCCTGGAACCGGTCGCGCCAGCCCCGCCCGAACTGCTCGGCCAGCACCCGGTGGGTCCGCGCGGCCGGCATCGGCGGCGCCGCGGTCTGCAGCCGGGTGAGGGCCTCGCGGTAGGGCTCGGCGAGCTCGTCGGGCACGGCCGCCTCGAACACCGAGAGCGCCTGCCCGAACTTCATCGCGCCGCCCTTGAGCTCGCCCAGCACGGCGAAGAGCTGCTCGGCGCCCCGGCGCGCGACATCGGCGGAGATCTCTCCGGCGTCCCCGCCCGCGAGCCGCCGGCCCCAGCCGGCCGCCGTGCGTGACGCGAATCCCAGGGGGAGCGACGCCAGGCGCGCGGAGCGCTGGACCGTGCGGCGCGGGATGTCATCGGACGTCACGATCCCGATTGTCCCCCGACTGCTCCGCCGCGGCTCGACCAGGGCGGGGCCCCCGAGCACGAGCAACGGGGGTGCGCAGGCCGGGAGCGCCGGGTGAGTGTGCTCACGCCGAGGTCCAGCTCCAGGGCCGAATCGATCAGTCGGGACGTTCCGTGCGCCAGGTGGTCCAGGACGTGCTCGACGGCGAGGGCGGCCACCGCGGCGGCCGTCGCGACCCCCGCCGACTCCACCGTGTGGGCGAGCTGCGCCGCGAGCCGTGGCCAGGCGGGGTCGGCGGCGGCCCGGTGCCGGTCGGCGCACCGCAGGCACGAGCCGCGCCCCGGCACGACGAGGGGCCCGACGGTGCCGGTGCCGCCGGTCGCGGTCACCGCGAGGTGGGGCTGATGTCGCGCGAGCAGGCGCGCGGAGAGCACCGGGTCCGCGGCCGCGGCCCCGACGAGCACGGCGAGCTCCGGCCGCCGTCGCGTCGGCTCCCCGACGACGACGGGTGCGGTCCGCGCGACCGCCTCGGCCGCCGCCACCACCGCCGGACGGCCGACGTCGGCGTCGCGCAGCCCTGTCCCGACGTCGTCGGGCGCCACCGTGCCCGCCGCCCGCACCGCCACCCGGCCCACCCCGGCGCCGGCCAGCAGGACGGCGATCGCCGTGCCGAGGCGCCCGGCGCCGTGGACGCGCACGTACGCGGCCGCCGGAGCGGGGCGCGGTGCGGCGAGCAGCCCGGCCCGCGCGAGCGCCGCGACGACGGCGGCGATCTCCACCGGCGTGCCGCCACGCGCGACCGCGTCGGCGACCGCGAGCGCGAGTGGCGTCGCGTCGGCGAGGGCCCGCACCAGCGACGCGAGCGGCGGGGTCAGCGCACCGAGGGTGAGCGCGGTCGCGGGGTCGGCCCCGACCTGCACGGTGGCGACGTCGCGCCAGAGCAGGACGGGCCGGTCGTCGGGACGGCGGGGGAGCGGGGAGGGACTCACGGGACTTGGACGCACGCGCGGCCCCGTCGGCTCCCTCGCTAGCGTGGTGCGTCGTGGGCACTGTGGGCGGTGACGGCGACGAGGACACGAAGCGGCCCGAGGTGATCGTGCGGCGCAGCGCACGGCGCCGCCGCACGGTCGACGCCCGGCGCGAGGGCGACACGGTGATCGTCTCGGTCCCCGCCTCGATGACCCGGGCGCAGGAGAAGCAGTGGGTCGAGAAGATGCTGGAGCGGCTGGAGCGCTCGGACCGGCGTCGCCGGCCCGGCCGCAGCGCGGGCGACGAGGACCTCGCGGCCCGCGCCGACCGCCTCGCCCGTGAGCACCTGGACGCGGCGTCCCCCGACGGTCGCTGGCCCCGGCCGTCGTCGGTGCGCTGGACCCGCCCGATGCGGACGCGGTGGGCCTCGTGCACCCCGGTCGACGGCACGATCCGGGTGAGCGAGCGCCTCCGCGAGGTCCCCGGCTGGGTGCTCGACCACGTGCTCGTCCACGAGCTGGCGCACCTGCGCGAGGGCAACCACAGCCCGGCGTTCCGGGCCCTGGAGGCGCGCTACCCGCGCAGCGAGCGCGCGATCGGCTACCTCGAGGGCCTCTCCGCCGGAGCCGGCCTCGAGATCGGCGACGACGCGGACGACACCGACTGACGGATCGCCGTCTTGCGTCGAGGGGCACGCCACGCAGGCTTCGAGCGCGCGAAAGCTGCGCTACGTGCTCCTGATCAAGACGGCGGCACGGAGCCGACTCAGGACTTCGGGCCCTCCGACCCGTCGTCGTCACCCTTCTCGCCGGACGACCCGGTCGAGCCCTCGTCGGGCGCCGACTTCCCCGACTCCTTCTCGGCCCGCATCTCTGCCTCGAGGCGGGCGATCGGGTCGTCGAGGTCGCTGAACGACTCCGACTCCTCACCCGATCCCTCGGCGAGGCTCGAGCGGCCGCGGAGGAAGGAGGTCGGGTCGTCGAGGTCCTCGGCGGTGGGCAGCAGGTCGGGGTGCGCCCAGACCGCGTCGCGCCCGTCGACGTCGCGCTCCTCGGCGAGACGACGCCACAGATCGGCGGCATCGCGCAGCCGGCGGGGACGCAGCTCCAGCCCGACGAGCGTCGCGAAGGTCTGCTCGGCGGGCCCGCCGGAGGCGCGGCGGCGACGCATGCTCTCCCGCAGCGCGTCCGCGCCGGGGAGCCGCTCGCCGATGGCCTGCGCGACGACGTGGTCCACCCAGCCCTCGACGAGCGCGAGGAGGGTCTCCAGCCGACCGAGCGCGGCCTTCTGGGCCTCGGTGGTCTGCGGCTCGAACAGCCCCGACGACATCGCCTGCTCGATCGCGGCGGGGTTCGACGGGTCGAGGTCCCGGGCGAGCTCCTCGATGCGCGAGGTGTCGATGGTGATGCCGTGCGCGAACTCCTCGACGGTGGCGAGCAGGCGCTGGCGCAGCCACGGCACGTGCCCGAAGAGGCGGTGGTGCGCGGCCTCGCGGGCGGCGAGGAAGACGAGCACCTCGCTCGACGGCCGGTCGAGGCCGTCGGTGAACTGGGTGACGGCCTCCGGGAGGAGCGCCGCGGTGCCCTCGGGGCCGAGCGGCAGTCCGACGTCGGAGGAGGTGAGCACCTCGCCGGCGAGCTGGCCCAGCGCCGACCCGAGCTGCGAGCCGAACGCCATGCCGCCGACCTGGGAGATCATCCCGAGCATGGGGCCCGCCATCTCGCGGGCCTCGTCGGGCAGGCCCTCGACCCAGGCGTCCGCGACGCGCCGCGCCACCGGGTCGCACAGCCGCTGCCACGTGGGCACGGTGGCGTCGACCCAGTCGTTCGGGGACCACGCGGTGACCGTCGAGACCCCCGACGGCAGCGTCGTCGCGTCGTCGAGCCAGTGCTCGGCCAGCCGCAGCGACTCCTCGATCGCGGACCGCTGCTCGGCGGTCGGATGCTTCGACCCGCGCGACCCCAGCTGCTGGTGGGCCATCTGCGCGGCGAGCTGGTAGTTCACCGGCCCGCCGTCGCCCCCGCCGGAGCCGCCCGACTGCGAGAGCATCTGACCGAGCTGGGTGAGCATCTGGCCGAGCTGGCCGAGGTCGAACCCGCCCGCTCCGCCCGCGCCGCCACCGAAGGCCGCGAACGGGTTGTCCCCCGAGCCGCCGGAGCCGCCGGAACCGAAGCCGAAGCCGCCGGAACCCGAGCCCCCGGAGCCGGAGTCACCGGACCCGGACCCGGAGGACCCCTGGCGTCGGGAGTCGTCTGGGTCGGACGGGCCGAATCCGAAGGGCAGGTCACTCATACCGCCCCACGGTACGCGTGACGTGCTGCCCCGACCCCCGTCCGGACGTGTCCTCAGCGGGTTCTCGGCAAGCCCACAGCGAACAGTGTCGTCGCGGCAAGGCGAGCCATGGGCGAGTCACCGGCGATGATCGGAAGTCGAGACCGGACGCGCGCCCCACACCCCCGATCACTACCCTGCCCGCCCGTGACCCGTCTGCGCGCGACCATCGCCCTCGGGCTGGTGCTCGCCGCGGTCCTCGGCCTGGCCGGCGCCACCGTGCGGGTGCCGTTCGTGGCCCTGGGGGACGGGCCCACCTTCGACGTCCTGGGCGACCAGTCCGGCAAGCCGATCATCGACGTGTCCGGTCCGGTGCCGACCTATCCGACGTCGGGCCAGCTCCGGATGACCACGGTCGCCGTCACCAGCCAGGTGACGCTGTTCGGCGCCATCGCCATGTGGGTCACGGGTTCGCACGAGGTGGTGCCCCGCGAGCAGGTCTATCCCACCGGCCAGTCCAGCCAGCAGGTCGACGCCGAGAACACCCGGCAGTTCTCGCAGTCCGAGAACGACGCCCAGACCGCCGCCCTGCGCTACCTGGGCTACCCGTCCACGGTGCAGATCGGCGACGTGACCAACCCCGGTCCGTCGGCGGGCCTGCTCAACCCGGGGGACCGGGTGCTCACCATCGCCGGGCGGGCGGTGACGACCCCGCAGGACGTCGTGGACGCCGTCGGCGCCATCGCCCCGGGGACCCCCGTCGTGCTGCGGGTCCAGCGCGGCGCCGACACCCGCGACGTCACGGTCACCGCGGCGGCCCGCCCCGGCGATGCGTCCCGCGGCTACCTGGGGATCACCGCGGCGTCGCAGACCACCTCGCCCGCGAACATCAAGATCGGGCTCGCCGACGTCGGTGGACCGTCGGCCGGACTGATCTTCGCGACCGCGATCGTCGACAAGCTGACGCCGGGCGAGCTGACCGGCGGCAAGGAGATCGCCGGGACCGGGACGATCGACGCCGACGGCCGCGTCGGCCCGATCGGCGGCATCCGCTTCAAGATGGACGCCGCCCGCGACGACGGGGCGCAGGCCTTCCTCGTGCCCGCGGGCAACTGTTCCGAGGCGGTCCGCTCCGCTCCTTCGGGGTTGACCCTGGCGCGCGTGTCCGACCTGCGCGAAGGTGTGTCGGCCGTGCAGGACCTCGCGGCCGGACGGGTGCCTCCGACCTGCTGACCAGGTGGGGTGCTGCCGGAGAATCCGACACGAGGAACACGGAGCACAGGGAACCCACACGCCGTTCGTAGAGTTCACACACCGGACCGGCTCACTCGGTCAGTCCCGACCCGAACGCACCCGTCCCCGCTTGGAGTGTGACCGACAGTGGCCAACCGGCCGGCGACCGGGAACCCGCAGCTGTCCCGGCGAACGAAGTCCCTGCTGGTGCTGGGCGCGGTCGTGCTCGTGGTGCTGGTCGCCCTGGCCCGCCTCGTCGACGTGTACGTCGACTGGGCCTGGTTCGGCGAGGTCGGCTTCCGCAACGTCTTCACGACCGTCCTGGTCACCCGCATCGTGCAGGCCGTCGTCGCCGCCGTGTTCATGGGCGGGCTGATCGCGGTCAACCTCTACATCGCCTACCGCACCCGGCCGGTGTTCGTCCCGGTGGCCGGTCCCGAGGATCCGGTCGCGCGCTACCGCACCGTCGTCCTCGCCCACCTGCGGCTGTTCGCGATCGGGATCCCGCTGCTGGTCGCGATCATCGCCGCCCTCTCGGCGCAGGGCGACTGGCAGACCACGCAGCTGTTCCTGAACCAGACGCCGTTCAACCAGGTCGACCCGGTCTTCGGGCACGACATCAGCTTCTACGTCTTCGCGCTGCCGTTCTGGCGCGCGGTGCTGTCGTGGCTCTTCGTCGGCGTCGGCCTCAGCTTCCTGGCCGCGCTCGTCGCCCACTACATCTTCGGCGGCATCCGCCTCGCCGGGCGCAACGGCTCGCTCGCGACGGCGGCGCGGGCCCACCTCGCCGTGCTCGCCGGGACGTTCGTGCTGCTCAAGGCGGTCGCGTACTTCTTCGACCGTTACGACCTGCTCTTCTCCGACCGCAAGGCCTCGGTCGGCGGCGCCAACTTCTTCGGCGCGAGCTACACCGACCTCAACGCCGCGATGCCGGCCAAGCTGATCCTGCTGCTCATCGCGGTGATCTGCGCGGCGGCCTTCTTCGCCGCGGTGTTCCTGCGCAACCTGCAGATCCCCGCGATCGCGCTCGCGCTGCTCATCCTGTCCAGCGTGCTGATCGGCGCCGCCTGGCCCGCGGTGCTCGAGCAGTTCTCGGTCCGCCCGAACGCCAACCAGCGCGAGGCGGTGTCGATCGACCGGAACATCCAGGCCACGCGGCAGGCGTTCAACATCACGCCGCAGAACGTCAGCGTGCAGCCGTACGCCGGGACCACCGACCAGAGCGCGGCCGGCGTCCAGCAGGCGATCTCCACCGACCAGGGCACGGTCCCGAACATCCGGCTGCTCGACCCGAACCGGCTCTCCCGCACGTTCACCCAGCTCGAGCAGCGACGGAACTTCTACGGGTTCGCGCCCACCCTCGACGTCGACCGCTACACGCTGAACGGCCAGACCCAGGACTACATCGTCGCCTCGCGCGAGATCGACCCGGACAACCTCACGGGCAACCAGCAGGACTGGATCAACCGCCACCTCGTCTACACCCACGGCAACGGCTTCATCGCGGCCCCGGCGAACACCGTGAACGCGGCGGTCGACTCGAACGGCGGGCAGGGCGGCTACCCGCAGTTCCAGGTCTCGGACGTCGACACCCCCGGACCGTTCGGCCTCAAGCAGCCGCGGATCTACTACGGCGAGCTGGTCAACCAGCCCGACGACTACGCGATCGTCGGCGGCGACCCGGGCACGCCGCCGCGGGAGTACGACACCGACACCAAGCAGTCCACCTACAACGGCCCCGGGGGCGTGGCGCTGTCCAACCCGCTGTCGCGGCTGGCGTTCTTCGCCTACTACGGCTTCGAGCGGAACATCCTGTTCAACAGCTCGATCGGCGACAACTCGCGGATCATGTACAACCGCGACCCGCTGACCCGTGTCCAGAAGGTCGCCCCGTGGCTGCAGCTGGACAACGACACCTACCCGGCCGTCGTCGACGGCCAGATCAAGTACGTCGTCGACGGGTACACCACGCTGCCGCGCTACCCGTACGCCCAGCAGGTCTCGCTCGGCGACGCCACGCGCGACTCGGCCAACACCGGCACGATCGCCCCGCAGACCGCCGGCTACATGCGCAACTCGGTGAAGGCCACCGTCGACGCCTACACCGGTCAGGTCCAGCTCTACGAGAACGACCCGACCGACCCGGTGCTGAAGACCTGGGAGAAGGCCTTCCCCGGCGTCGTCAAGCCGCAGGCGGAGATCCCGCCGGACCTGCGCGCGCACTTCCGCTACCCGGAGGGCATCTTCAAGGTCCAGCGTGATCTGCTCACGCGCTACCACGTCTCGGACCCGAACGAGTTCTACTCGACGGTGTCGTTCTGGGACGTCCCGTCGGACCCGACGAGCGACGCCGCGGCCGCCGCGGGCGACCCGCAGCCGCCGTACTACCTGCTCGCCGACGATCCGCGGCGCGGGGGCAGCACGACCCCGCAGTTCCAGCTGACGACGGCGCTCGTGAGCCTGCGCCGGGAGTTCCTCTCGGCGTACCTCTCGGTGAGCTCGGACCCGGGCAGCTACGGGCACATGACGTTGCTCCAGCTCCCGACCGACACCCAGACCCAGGGCCCGCAGCAGGTGCAGACGCAGTTCCTGTCGTCGCCGCAGGTCTCCACGGAACTGAACCTGCTGCGCCAGCAGGGCACGCAGGTGCTCTACGGCAACCTGCTGACGCTGCCGATCGCGGGCGGCCTGCTCTACGTGGAGCCGGTCTACATCGAGCGCTCCAACCAGGAGTCGTCGTTCCCGCAGCTCTCCCGCGTGCTGGTCAGCTTCGGCGGGAAGATCGGCTACGCCCCGACCCTCCCGGAGGCGCTCACGCAGGTGTTCGGGTCCTCGGGCACGGCCACGACGACGCCGGGCCAGGCCGCGACACCGCAGGCCCCGGCGCAGGCGAGCGTGGGCCAGGGCGCCGCGGCCCAGGCCCCGGCGGCCGGCGGGGCGGCGGCCGCGGCGAACCCGCAGGTCAGCTCGGCCGTCACCGCGATGAACAGCGCGCTGAACGAGCTGCGCACCGCCCAGCAGCAGGGGGACTTCGCCGGGATCGGGAAGGCCCAGCAGGACCTGGCGACCGCGATCAACCAGTACCGGTCGGCGACCGGCTCGCAGTGACGCCGACCGACCCCGGGTGATCGGCGTCCACCCCGCGTCGCGTAGAGTTCCTCTCTGCGACGCGGGGTGGAGCAGCTCGGTAGCTCGCTGGGCTCATAACCCAGAGGTCACAGGTTCGAATCCTGTCCCCGCTACCACCACGAAGGCCCCCGATCTCCTCGGTGAGATCGGGGGCCTTCGTCGTTCCCGGCCCCGCCCCACCCCCCTACGCGGGCCCGGTTCACCGCCCGGTAGTCTCATATCCATCACCGGGAAGTACTCCGGTGCGGCGCGGGGTGGAGCAGCTCGGTAGCTCGCTGGGCTCATAACCCAGAGGTCACAGGTTCGAATCCTGTCCCCGCTACCACCACGAAGGCCCCCGATCTCCTCGGTGAGATCGGGGGCCTTCGTCGTTCTGGGGATCGCCCCACCCGCCCGCCCGTCCACGGCACGAACGGCGCGTTCGTCACCTTCGAGCGTCACGAAAGTGCCGTTCGTGGTTTCCGGGGCGGCCGAACCCGACCGGCCCCTCAGCGCTCCGCGAGCGACGCGGGCAGCCGGAACGTCCCGTCGTCCTGGGGCGGGAAGGCGTGGACGTCGACGACGGCGGCCCGCGGCAGCGGCCCGTACACGTGCGGGAACCACGGCCCGGACGCCTCGACCCGGCCGTCGCGCACGCCCGGCTCCCAGCGCACCGGCGCCCCGACCCTCCCCGGGTCCACCTCGAGCAGCAGCAGGTCCGTCCGTCCGGCGTAGATCGCCGAGGCGGGCAGCGCGACGGTGCCCGGATCGGAGCAGTGGACGAACCCCTCCGAGTCGAGCGAGGCCGGCGTGAGGAACTCGTCCGCGGCGTCCCAGTCCGCGCGCGGACAGATGTGGAGGATCACGCGGGACAGCCTCGCAGCGGGTGGGTCCCCGGACGATTCGGGCGGGGGTGGCCCACACCGGCCCTACGAGAACGCGCCATAGTGGTAACCATGCTCGCGAGCCCGACGGACACGATCCTGCTGGTCGTCTACTACGTCCTGTTCGTGTTCTACCTGTTCATCATCGGGCGCCTCGTCGTCGAGGTCGTCCGGGGCTTCGCGCGCGACTGGCGGCCCGCGGGCGGCACCGCGGTCAGCCTCGAGCTGATGTACCGGGTCACCGATCCGCCGGTGAAGCTGCTGAAGAAGCTCATCCCGGCGGTCCGCATCGGCAACATCAGCCTGGACCTCTCGATGATGATCCTGCTGATCGTCGTCTACATCATCATGCGGGTCGTCGATCCCCGGTGAGTCGTGACGAACGACGTCCCGGCTGGTCCCTCCACCACCACACCTGAGACTCTGCCGTGGTGACGGCAGCTCGTGACCTCCTGACGTTCGTCTCCTCGGCCGTGCGCAGCCCCGGCGTGATCGGCGCGGTGGCGCCGAGCGGACGGGCGCTGTGCGACCTGCTCGCGTCGGTCGCCCCCGTGAACGGGACGGCGACGGTCGTGGAGCTCGGCCCCGGCACCGGGGTGGTGTCCCAGGCCCTGCGGCGCCGTCTGCCACCCGAGGCGCGCCACGTCGCCGTCGAGATCGACCCGGGGATGGTCGCGCACCTGACCCGGACGCGCCCGTGGCTCGAGGTGGTGCGCGGCGACGCGAAGGACCTCCAGAAGCTGCTCGCCGACATCGGGATCACGCAGGTCGACGCCGTGGTGAGCGGCCTGCCCTGGACGTTGTTCTCGCGCGAGGCGCAGCGGGGGATCATGGAGCAGGTCTCGCGGGTGCTCGTGCCCGGCGGCGTGTTCACGACGTTCGCCTACCGCCACGTCATGCACCTGCCCACCCAGCGGCGCTTCCGCGAGCTGCTCGAGGAGAGCTTCGACGAGGTGCGGGTGACGCCGACGGTGTGGCGCAACGTCCCGCCCGCGCTCTGCTACCAGTGCCGCAACCTGGGCGTCTGAGCCGGCGACCTCCCGATCGGGGCGTCTCCGGCGAGGGGCGCCCTCGGTGACCGTGCGCGGTCCCTACGCTGGCCCGCGATGACGCCCCGCCCGGACCCGCGACCGTCCCGTCCCTCCGGCACTGCGGCCTCGCGCCAGGTCCGCCTCGCCGGCGCGACGGTGCTCGCCGCGGGTCTGCTGGCCGGGTGCGGGTCGACGCAGGCCCCGACGGCACCGCCCGCCGCCTCCTCCCCGACCGCCGGCACGTCCGCGAGCCCGGCGTCCCCGACGACGGCCCCGGCGGGTCCGGCGGCCTGCGTGGACGCCACCTACGACCGGCTCACGCCCGCGCAGCGGTGGGCGCAGCTGCTCGTCGTCGGGTTGCCCGCGGGCGGGGTCAGCCCGGCGGCGCGGACCGCGCTGACGAAGGAGCCGGGCGGGATCATCCTCACCGACGGCGACACCGCGAGCTCCGACGACGTCACCCAGGTCGTCACGAGCGCGCAGGCCACCGGAGGCGGCGACGTCCCGATGCTGGTCACCGCGGACCAGGAGGGCGGGCAGGTCCAGGAGCTCAAGGGGCCCGGGTTCACCCGGATCCCGCCGGCCACCACCCAGGGCAAGGACCCCGCGGCGCTGCGGGGACAGGCGAAGACGTGGGGCAAGGAACTGCGCGACGTCGGGGTCACCGCCGACCTCGCGCCGGTCGCCGACGTCGTCGACCCGGCCCTGGGGACGGCGAACGCCCCCGTCGGGAAGTTCGGCCGGCAGTTCGGGACCGACGTGAACACCGTGGCGCCGGCGGTGACGGCGTTCGTGAACGGGATGCGGGACGCCAAGGTCGCGTCGGCGCTCAAGCACTTCCCGGGGCTGGGCGAGGTCCGCCAGAACACCGACTTCGCCGGCGGCGTGGTCGACCAGCAGACCAGCGCCGACTCCCCGCAGCTGGGCTCGTTCGCCGCGGGCATCAAGGCCGGTGCCCCGCTGGTGATGATGTCCTCGGCGCGCTACGCCAAGATCGACCCGGACAACCAGGCGGTGTTCTCGTCCAAGGTCATGAACGACCTGCTCCGTCAGCGCCTCGGCTTCACCGGCGTGATCATGACCGACGACGTCGGCGCGGCCCAGGCGCTCGCCGACACTCCGGTCGGCGCCCGCGCGACGAAGTTCCTCGCGGCGGGCGGGGACCTGATCCTCACCGTCCAGCCCCAGGACCTCACGCCCATGCTCGACGCGATCACGGCGGCCGCGAAGGAGCCGGCCTTCGCGGCCCGGGCCCAGGACGCGGTGCACCGGGTCCTCGCCCTGAAGCAGCAGCAGGGCGTCCTGCACTGCTGATCATCTTCCCACCCGGGCGGGCTACCCGTGGGTAGTGCAGGCTGTGGGCGGACCTGCGAGAGTGCACCGCGGGCCGGATGCGTACCGGCCGACCCGCAGAGAGCCTTGGAGCCGATGTGGACCTGAGCTATACCGCCGAGGAGGAGCAGTTCCGCACGGAGCTGCGGACCTGGCTGGCGGAGAACATCCCCGCGGAGTGGACCGAGCCCGGGTACTGGGCCTCGCTGGACGACACCGAGTCGTTCGAGAAGCGCCGGGAGTGGGAGGCCCGCAAGACCGCGGCGGGCTTCTCGGGCATCCAGTGGCCCGTCGAGTACGGCGGCCGCGGCGGGACGCCCGGCATGAAGGCGATCTACGACGAGGAGACGATCCGGGCCCGCGCCCCGCAGACCGTCAACACCCTCGGGCTGACCTTCCTGGCGCCGACCGTGATGGCCATCGGCACCCCGGAGCAGAAGACCGAGATCATCGGCCCGATGCTGCGCAACGAGGTCATCTGGTGCCAGGGCTTCTCCGAGCCCGGCGCCGGGTCCGACCTCGCGGCGGTGTCGACCCGCGGCGTGCGCGACGGCGACGACTTCGTCGTGAACGGCCAGAAGATCTGGACGACCAACGCCATGCACGGCGACAAGATCTTCACCCTGGTGCGGACCGAGGCGGGCTCGGAGAAGCACAAGGGCATCTCGATGCTGCTCATCGACATGAACCAGCCCGGGGTCGAGGCGCGCCCGCTCAAGCAGATGAGCGGGGCCAGCGAGTTCGGCGAGGTGTTCTTCACCGACGCGCGCGTGCCGGCGAAGGACTGCCTCGGCGAGATCGGGCAGGGCTGGCGCACGGCGATGCTGCTGCTGTCGTTCGAGCGCGGCGCGTCCGGCGTCGGCCAGTACACCGAGTTCCGCCGCCAGTACGACGAGATCGTGGCCGAGGCGAAGCGCTTCGGTCGCGCCGACGACCCGGTGGCCCGCCAGGAGCTCGCGCGCTGCCTCGTCGAGCTGGAGTGCCTGCGCTACCACGCGATGCACATCCTCACCCAGACCGAGCAGGGCCGTGACCTGGGCTCGGAGTCGTCGATGACGAAGCTGCAGTGGTCCGAGGCGTTCCAGGATCTCTGGGAGGCCTTCGAGAAGGTCCTCGGCCCGGAGGCCACGCTCGCCGCCCCGCGCCCGGACGTCGACCTCACGCCGTTCCACGCGCAGGACCACTGGTCCCGGTCGGTGACCATCTGGGGCGGCTCGTCGCAGGTCCAGCGCAACATCGTCGCCGAGCGCGTGCTCGGCCTGCCCCGGTAGGAGCGCTCGTGTTCTTCGCACTGACCGACGAGCAGCAGGCGTTCGCCTCGACCGTCTCGGAGTTCCTCGCGGACCGCTTCGACCTCGACGCCGTGCGCGGTGTGGTCGAGGACTCCCACGGCGACGGGCACCCGCTGACGCTGTGGAAGGGCCTCGCGGACCAGGGGGCGCTCGCCGTCCTCGTCCCCGAGGAGCACGACGGGCTCGGGCTGGGCCTGGTCGACGCGCAGGTCGTGGCGCGGGCGCTCGGCGCGGGCGTCGCGCCCGGCCCCTGGCTGGGCACGGTGCTGGCCGCCGAGGCGGTCCGGCTCGCGGGCTCGGCCGAGCAGCAGGCCCGGTGGCTGCCCGCGCTGGCCGCGGGCGAGACCGTCGGGACGGTCGCGCTACGCGGGGAGGGTGGGGCCTGGGACGGCTCCGGCATCACCGTGGACGCGAACGACGGCAGGCTCTCCGGCTCCGCCTCCCCGGTGGACTACCCGGGCGTCGCCGGCCTGCTCGTCGTCGCGGCCACGGACTCGTCCGGGACGCCCGGCCTGTACGTCGTCGAGGCCGCCGCGAGCGGGCTCTCGGTCCGCGACCAGCAGACCTACGACGGCACCGCCCGCGTCGGCGCCGTCGAGCTCGCCGACACCCCGGCCGAGGCGCTGACCGCCGGCGGGCCCGAGGCCGTGCGGGCGCTGCTCGCCCGCGGGGCCGTGCTCAATGCCGCGGACCTGGTGGGGGTCGCCCGCGAGGCGCTCACCCGCACCGTCGCCTACGACCGCGAGCGCACCCAGTTCGGCGTCCCGGTCGGCTCGTTCCAGGCGATCAAGCACCGGATGGCGGACCTGCACGTCGCGGTCACGATGGCCGAGCACGCGGTGCTCTTCGCCGCGTACGCGCTGGACAGCCACGACCCGGGCGCCGACGTGGCGGTGGCCGTCGCGGGCTCCAAGGCGTCCGACGCGGCGTGGGAGGCCACCGGCGCGATGATCCAGTTCTTCGGTGGCATCGGCTTCACCTGGGAGCACGAGGCGCACTTCTTCTACAAGCGCGCCCGCCGTCGTGCGCCGCTCTTCGGGTCGGCCGACGAGCACCGGGAGCGGCTCGCCGCCCTGACCATCTAGGCAGGTCTGAACCGCGCGGGTGAGCGGTGATCCGTGCTACGACTCGGATCACCGTTCACGAGCGCGAAGCGCAGCCAGGAGGAATCCCGTGGCCACCCCCACCGACGAGAACCCGAACCTCCTCACGGTCGTCGCCCGCATGACCGCGAAGCCGGGCCGGGAGAGGGATTTGCGCAGCGCCCTCGAGGCGCTCGTGCCGATCACCGTCCAGGAGGACGGCTGCGTCAACTACGACCTGCACGTGGCCGAGGACGACCCGGCCACGTTCTTCTTCTACGAGAACTGGGAGTCCGGCGCCAAGCTCGACGCCCACCTGGCCGCCGACCACCTGGTGGACTTCGCGAGCAAGCTCGAGGATCTCCTCGCCGGCGGCTCCGAGGGCCTGGTCATCCAGCGGCTCAACCGCATCAAGTGAGCACCACCCCGGCGTCCGTCGCCTCGGCCATGGCCGAGGCGGCGGGGGCGTGGCGGGAGACCCTCGACGACGAGCAGCGCGCGCAGGGCGTGTGGAGCTGGCCGGGGTCGAAGGCCGCCGAGGCCGAGCGGACCGCGTGGTTCTACACGCCCACCGACCACGGCGGGCTGACCCTGCACGAGCAGCTGCCCCACCAGCAGCGCGCCGCGATGCGGCTGCTCGCGACGGGACTGTCCGAACCGGCCTACGTCAGCGCCACGACGATCATGGGCCTGGAGAACGTCCTCGACCGCACCGAGGGCTTCACCGTCGGATTCGCGCGTGATCGCGGCCGTGACCCGGGGATGTACTACCTGCGCGTCTTCGGCGACCCGTCGGGCGACGGTCCCTGGGGATGGCGGTTCGGCGGTCACCACGTGTCGGTGAACCACCTCGTGGTCGACGGCGAGGCGGTCGCCGGCTCGCCGTGCTTCCTGGGCGCCGACCCGATGGTCTCGCCGCTGCTCGGCGGGCAGGAGCTGCGCCCGCTCGGCGGGATCGAGGACCTCGGGCGCGCCCTGCTGCACGCACTGGACCCCGGCCGGCGGGCCGTCGCGGTGCTCTCCCCGATCGCGCCCGCGGACATCATCGGCGCCAACCGCGTCGAGGTCTCGCCCGGCGACCGGCTCATCCCGCTGCCCGACCTGTGGCGCGGCCACTTCGACGACCAGGCCCTCGAGGACCGGCTCTGGTCGATGCACGACGGCCTGGAGGCCCAGCTCGGGGTCACCGAGGCCGACCGGGCCGCCACCGAGATCGGCGCCGCGCCGAAGGGGATCGCCGGGTCCGATCTGGACGCCGAGCAGCGGGCCACGCTACGGAACCTGCTCGAGACCTACGTCGGCCGGATGCCCCCGGGCCTGGTCGAACGGGAGCGGGCCCGGTTCGACGGGGACGCGCTGGACGCCGTGCACTTCGCCTGGGCCGGCGGCTACCAGCGGGGCCAGCCGCACTACTACCGGCTCGAGGGCCCGGGCCTGCTCGCCGAGTGGGACAACACCCAGCGCGGCGTGAACCACGCCCACTCGGTCTGGCGGGCGTCGGGGCACGAGTTCGGCCGGGACGTGCTCGCCGAGCACCGGCGCACGCACCACTGACGGGCACGCCCCGCGCCCGTCGGTGGGATGTCACCCCGGCATTACCCTGGGGACGTGGACGACTCGACCGCGACCGAACTCAAGGACCTCGCCGCCAGCCTCGACTCCGTGGAGGCGGCCATGGACCTCGACGGTCTGCGGCGCCAGGTGGCGGAGCTCGAGACGCAGGTCGCCGCCCCGGATCTGTGGGACGACGTCGAGACCGCCCAGAAGCTGACCAGCGACTTCACGCACAAGCAGTCCGACCTGCGGAAGGCGGAGTCGCTGCGCTCCCGGCTCGACGACCTCTCGACCCTCTACGAGATGGCCGACGAGGAGTCCGGCTCCGATTCGGCCGAGCTCACCGCGGAGGCGGACTCCGAGCGGTCCAGCCTGCACGCCGACATCAGCGCCTTCGAGGTGCGCACCCTGCTCAACGGCGAGTACGACGAGCGCGACGCGCTGGTCACGGTGCGCGCCGAGGCCGGCGGGGTGGACGCCGCGGACTTCGCCGAGATGCTCATGCGGATGTACCTGCGCTGGGCCGAGCGCCACGGCTACCCGACGGAGGTCTACGACACCTCCTACGCGGAGGAGGCGGGGATCAAGTCCGCCACCTTCAAGGTCTCGGCGCCCTACGCCTACGGGACGCTGTCGGTCGAGCAGGGCACCCACCGGCTCGTCCGGATCTCGCCGTTCGACAACCAGGGCCGTCGCCAGACCAGCTTCGCGGGCGTCGAGGTCGTGCCCGTCGTCGAGTCCACCGACCACGTGGAGATCGACGAGAAGGACCTGCGCGTCGACGTGTACCGCTCGTCCGGCCCCGGCGGGCAGGGCGTGAACACCACGGACTCGGCGGTGCGCCTGACCCACCTGCCCACCGGCATCGTCGTGAGCTGCCAGAACGAGCGCTCGCAGCTGCAGAACAAGGCGACGGCGATGACGGTGCTCGCCGCGAAGCTGCTCGAGCGCCGCCGCGCCGAGGAGCGGGCGCTGATCGACTCGCTCAAGGACTCCGGCTCGAGCTGGGGCAACCAGATGCGGTCCTACGTGCTGCACCCGTACCAGATGGTCAAGGATCTGCGGACCGACCAGGAGACCTCGCAGACCGGCCAGGTCCTCGACGGGTTCATCGACGACTTCCTCGACGCCGGCATCCGCTGGCGCAAGCAGACCGAGGCCGCCTAGTCCCGGACGCGTCGGTCCCCCACACGTCCGGCGCCCGAACGGACGACGCTCGCCCGTCCGGGGTGCGCCCGCCCGCCGCGTAGCATCCCGCGTCGTGCTCCGGCTCGAAAACGTCACGAAGCTCTATCCGACGTCCGTCCGGCCGGCGCTGGACGACGTGTCGATGGACGTCGACCGTGGCGAGTTCGTCTTCCTCATCGGGCCCTCCGGGTCCGGCAAGTCGACGCTGCTGCGTCTGCTGCTGCGCGAGGAGGCCCCGAGCAGCGGCAACGTGTTCGTCGCCAACTGGAACGTGGCGCGCCTGGCGAACCGCAAGGTCCCCAAGCTGCGCCAGCGCATGGGCTGCGTGTTCCAGGACTTCCGGCTGCTGGGAAACCGCACCGTCGCCGAGAACATCGCGTTCGCCCTCGAGGTGACCGGCAAGTCCGAGCACACGATCCGCACCGTCGTGCCGGAGATGCTCGAGCTGGTGGGGCTCGACGGGAAGAGCGAGCGGATGCCCGCCGAGCTCTCCGGCGGCGAGGCGCAGCGGGTCGCGATCGCCCGGGCGCTGGCGAACCGGCCGCTGGTCCTGCTCGCCGACGAGCCCACCGGCAACCTCGACCCCGAGACCAGCGACGACATCATGCTGCTGCTCGACCGGATCAACCGTGCGGGCACCACCGTCGTCATGGCCACCCACGACCGCCAGATCGTCGACGCCATGCGCCGCCGGGTCGTCGAGCTGCACCTGGGCAAGCTGGCCCGCGACGACGCCCGCGGCGTCTACGGGGCGAGCCGGTGAACGGGCTCGGCTTCGTCTGGCGCGAGGCCCTCGCGGGCCTGCGTCGCAACGTCACCATGAGCGTGGCGATGGTCCTGACGACGGCGATCTCGCTCGGCCTGCTCGGCGCGGGCCTGCTCGCCGTGCGGACCATCGACCGCACCCAGGACCTCTACTACTCCCAGCTCGCGGTGCAGGTCGCCCTCGACGAGCCGACGAGCGCGGGCGACGCGAACTGCTCGTCGCCGACCTGCACCGGGCTGCGCGAGCAGCTGCAGGGCGACCCGCTCGTCTCGGCCGTCTCCTACGAGAGCCGCGACCAGGCCTACCAGCGCTTCCTGCGCATCTACGCGGGCCAGTCGATCCTGCAGCTGGTGCGCCCGCAGAGCCTCCCGGCGACGCTGCGCGTGACGCCCAAGGACCCGACCCGCGGCGACGCGCTCGTCGCCGAGTACACCGGGAAGCCGGGCGTGCGCAACGTCGTCGACCAGCGCGCCCTGGTCCAGGACCTCTTCACGTTCCTCGCGAGCGTCCGCAACGCCGCGTTCGGGCTGGCCTCGATCCAGGCGCTCGCGGCGCTGCTGCTGATCTCCAACACCATCCAGGTCTCGGCGTTCACGCGGCGGACCGAGGTCGGGATCATGCGCCTCGTCGGCGCCACCCGCTGGTACACCCAGGTGCCGTTCCTCATCGAGGCGGTGATCACGGGCGTGGTCGGGGCGGTCCTGGCGACCGGGGGCCTGGTGCTCGGCAAGCTCTTCTTCATCGACCGGCTGCTGTCCGGCCGGTTGATCTCCAACGCGATCCCCGCGGTCGGAATGAGCGACGTGCTGTTGTTCGTTGCACCCCTGTTGGTGGTCGTCGGCGCGGCGATCGCGACGGCGACGGGGTATGTCACCCTGCGCCTGTACGTGCGTAACTAGAGGGGGTCATCCCGGTGGCGAAGACGGCCGTCCCGACGGACTCGGGGCGCGCGAAGGAGAAGGCCAGGAAGGCCACCTCCTCCAACCGCCCCGAGGAGCGGCGCAAGGTCGTCGCGACCAACCGCAAGGCCCGGCACGACTACACCGTCCTCGACGTCTACGAGGCCGGGATCGCCCTGCAGGGCACCGAGGTGAAGAGCCTGCGCGCCGGCCGGGCCTCCCTCGCGGACGCGTTCGCGACGGTGACCGACGGCGAGGTCTGGCTCCGCGGCCTGCACATCCAGGAGTACGACTACGGCAGCTGGACCAACCACGAGCCGCGCCGGCACCGCAAGCTGCTGCTGCACCGCGAGGAGATCTCGCGGCTGATCGGCAAGACCCGCGAGGGCGGGCACACCCTGGTGCCGCTGTCGCTGTACTTCTCCGGCGGGCTCGCCAAGGTCGAGCTCGCCCTGGCGAAGGGCAAGGCGAAGCACGACAAGCGGGAGGCCATGGCCGAGCGGGACGCGAAGCGGGAGGCCGAGCGGATCGTGGGACGCCGGATCAAGGGCTGGTGACGGCCCTCCAGACCCCGCTGACGTCCGACGACGACGTCGCGGGCTGGGTGCGTTCGCTGGGGCTGGGTCCCGACGGCCGCTCGGGTCTGGTCGACGTGCACGTGCACTTCCTGCCCGAGCGGATGCTGCGCAAGGTCTGGGCCTACTTCGACGACGCCGTGGCGAACTACGGCTACGAGTGGCCGATCCACTACAAGCTCCCCGAGGACGAGCGCCTGGCTCGGCTGCGCTCGTTCGGTGTCGACACGTTCGCCCCGCTGGTCTACCCGCACAAGCCGGACATGGCGGAGTGGCTGACCGGGTGGGCGCTGGACTGGGCGGCCGAGGTCCCCGAGGCGGTGCCGACCGCGACGCTCTTCCCCGAGGAGTCGGTGACGACGTACCTCGGCGAGGCGGTCGAGCGCGGGGTGCGGCTGGTCAAGGCCCACGTGCAGGTCGGCGGCTACGACCCGCGGGACCCCCTGCTGGACCCGGCCTGGGGCCTGCTCGCCGAGGCCGGCGTCCCCGTCGTCGCGCACTGCGGCGACGGCCCGATCCCCGGGAAGCACACCGGGATCGGGATCATCGGCGAGGTGATGGACCGGCACCCCCGGCTGCGCCTGGTGCTGGCCCACGCCGGGCTGCCGGAGTACGACGAGGCGCTGCGCCTGGTCGAACGTCACCCGGCGGTCCGGCTCGACACGACGATGGTCGGGACCCCGTTCACGCAGGGGTTCGCGCCCCTGCCCGACGACTGGCCGGCGCGGCTCGCGGACCTGACCGGCGAGGGCCGGGTGGTGCTGGGCACCGACTTCCCGAACATCCCGTACGGCTACTTCCACCAGCTCGAGGCGATCCGCTCCTGGGCGGCCGCCGACGACCGGCTGGGGAAGGGGTTCCTCCGGTCGGTGCTGCACGACGCGCCCGCCGACCTGCTCGGCCTCGTCTGATCGACCCGGCGGGATGATCGCCGGGCCGCGGCGCGTTATGATGACTGGCCCTGCCGACGACGGCGGGGAGAAGGGGGTGACTGGTTTCGACTCCGAGCGGTTGATCAGGAGAAGCGTGCCGAGGAAGGCGACGATGATCTCGATAACCACCCGTCGCAAAGAAATAAGCGCCGAGAACAGTACTCAGCGCCAGTTCCAGCTCGCTGCCTAAGTAGCGACTGAACTGTGTCGGCCCGGGTTCGTCCCCGACCCGGTCACCGGCATCAGCTAGGGGACTCCACCGCCGGGCCCGGTCGCGGGGCCCGTCGGGACATCTCACAGCGACTGGGGTCGTCACGTCGGCGTGTCTGCACGACCGACGGACCCGAGCAGAGACGACGCAGACTGCGCACGGAGAAGTCCTGACGAGTGTTCGGAGGACCCGGGTTCGATTCCCGGCACCTCCACCCCCAGGTGACGGCCGGAGAGCACACGCTCTCCGGCCGTCGTCGTGTGTGCTCCCGCCGGGCGTGAGATCGCCGATCCCCGGTGTGGATCTCCTCAATACCCGTCGACCAAGCCCCGCTCGGGCGATAACATCACCCGGCCGAGTGATCGAGTCGGCATCGTGTCCACGTAGAGGAGGCAGGGGGAGCCGTCGTGACGTCCCAGGCGCCGGTCGAGAAGACCAGGACCACTCCGGACGGTGACGCTCTCCCGAGGTCGGGCACGGAGAGTCCGCACGCGGTCACCGAGAGCGGCCCGGGCGGGCCGGCGGTGGACGACGTGGTGGTCGACGAGGTGGTGGCCGACGACGACCCGACCGGTGGCCTGACCATCGGCGCCGCGGATGCCGCGGTGCGCGGGGTCGACGAGGTCCTGGGCCGCGAGGTCCGGCTCGTCACCCTCCCGCCGGCGTCCGGCGAGGTCCTCTCCGAACGCATCGAGCAGGTCCGCCACCTCGCCCGCCTGCACCACCCGCACCTGCTCGAGGTCTACGACGTCGACGGGCTCGCTCCGGACACCGAGAGCACCCTCGTCCTGGAGAACGTCCCGGGCGAGCCGCTGCCGCTCGTGCTGCGCGAGGGCCCGATCACCGAGCCCGCCCTGGCCCGGATGGGCGCGCAGCTGGCCTCCGCCCTGGCGCACGCGCACGCCCACGGCGTGGAGCACGGCGCCATCGGTGCCGCGAGCATCCTGGTCGACCGCGCGAACGCCGACGCCTGGCTCGTCGGGCTCACGGCGTCGTTGAGCGGCCCGCTCCCGGTCGTCGACCCCGACGCCGAGGACGACGGGGACGGCGCGGCGCGGCGGCGGGACACCGACGTGCGGGCGCTCGCCGCGACCCTCGCCGAGGTCGTCGAGCACGCGGCGGCCGTCGAGGGCGGCGACGACCCGGAGGCCGTCACCCGGCCCACGGCCCGGGACGACGACGCCCCCGTCTCACCGCTGGTCGCGGTGCTGCGGGGCGTCGACTCCCCGACCCCGCCGAGCGCCGCGCTGCTGTCCGAGCGGCTGGTCCGCGTCGCGCGCGGCGGGGGACGGGCCGGCGAGGGGGAGCCCGCCCGGCTCGTCCCGGTCGTCGCGTCCTGGTCGGAGAGCCCGCCCGTCCCCGCGGTCGAGACGACGACGGCGCTCGCGTCCGGACCGGCGGTGCGAACCCGCGGGGCCGGCGGCGTCACCCCGTTCGCCGTCGTCGGTCAGTCCGCGCGCCGGCGTGCCCGACGGGCCGGCGTGCTCGGCGCCGCCACCGCGACGCTGGCCCTCGCGTCCGGGCTGGTCATCTGGGCCGGCGAGTCGCACGTCGTGCGCCCGGAGGCGCAGGCCGAGATCGGTGCGTCCGCCCCCTCGGTGCCGGCGCCCGCGGTGCCGCACTTCCCGTCGTTCGGCGGCCTCTACACCGAGAACAGCTGGCCCGGCGACTCCGGATCCGGGTCCGGCTCCTCCGGGTCCGACAGCGGCGACGGGTCGGGCTCCCGGGCCGAGGCGGTCGGTGTCGCTTCCCGGCAGGCGGCGCTGCCGCAGGCGCGGACCTCGTCGACCGATCCCACCACCACGTCGAGCCATTCGGAGATCCCGCCGCGGACCGGGCCGACGCACCCGACCGACCCGACGAGCCTCCCGCCGTCGTCGACCCGGCCGACCACGCAGCCCCCGTCGACGACGACCCGGCCGACCACGCCGAGCTCGACCCAGCCGACGACGACGCAGCCGCCGACGACGCAGCCGAGCACCACGCAGCCGTCGACCACCACCCAGCAGTCGACGACGACCCAGCCGACCAGCACCACCGTCCCGGCGGCCACGGGCACCACCACCACGGGCACCACGACGACCGGCACCACGACCACCGGCACGACCACGACGGGGACGGGCGTGGTGACGCCCACCACCACGACCGTCCCGGCAGCGCAGGTCCTCGCGGCCGGCCGCTGACCCCAGGAGTTCTGAGCGAAGGTGCCCTTGGGTCGATAGAACCGACTGAAGGGGCCCCTCGCTCAGGGGGCCGGCGAGGCCGCGTTCCGGCGGTGGGCGCCCTTCGGCGGCTCTACCGAGCGAAGGGGCCCCTCGCTCAGAACGCCCGAGCCCCGACCCGGCCCGGACCGTAGGGTCGTGGCGCTGCGGTGCGCTCGGCCCCGCACCATGGCGGTGAGGAGGACGAGGATGTCCGCGCGCGAGGGTCGTGCGGTGCCCCGCGAGGGCCTGCCCTGGGAGGTGTGGGCGCTGCTCGCGGGCAGCTTCCTCGTCGCCGCGGGCTACGGGATCGTCGCGCCCGCGCTGCCGGTGTTCGCGCGGAGCTTCGGGGTCGGGGTGACCGCCGCCGCGGCCGTCGTCAGCGCGCTGCCCGTGCTGCGGCTGCTGTTCGCGCCGGTCTCGGGACGGTTGGTCGCGCGGGTCGGGGAGCGCGCGATGTACCTCACGGGGCTGATGGTCGTCGCGGCCTCGACGGGAGCGTGTGCGCTCGCCACGAGCTACCCGCAGCTGCTGATCTACCGCGGGCTCGGCGGCATCGGGTCGACGATGTTCACCGTCTCGGCGTTCTCGCTGATCTTCCGGCTGGCCCCGGAGGGTCGACGCGGCCAGGTCAGTGGCCTGTTCACCGGCTCGTTCCTGCTCGGCGGGATCACCGGGCCGGCGTTCGGCGGGTTACTGGTCTCGGTCGACGTCCGCGCGCCGTTCGTGGTCTACGCCGCCGCGCTTGTGCTGGCGACGGCCGTCGTCGGGGGCCTGCTCGCCCGCTCGACCGGGGTCGGCGTCCGCGCCCCCGACCCCACGGTCGAACCGCTGACGATCGCGCGGGCGCTGCGCCGGCCGACCTACCGGGCCGCGCTGACGTCGGGTCTCGCGACCGGCTGGGCGGTGCAGGGCGTGCGCATCGCGCTGGTCCCGCTCTTCGTGACAGTCGCCCTCGGCCGCGAGCCGTTGTGGACGGGGATCGCGCTGACCGTGTTCGCGGTCGGCGACGGCGCGATGCTGCTCCTCACCAGCGGGCTCTCCGATCGCCGCGGCCGCCGTCCGGTCGTCGTCCTCGGCCTGGCCATGGTGGCGGTGGGCACGGCCGGTCTGGGCGTCGTGCCGACCCTGCCCGCGCTCCTCGTCGCCTCCCTCGTCGCGGGTGCGGGCGGCGGGCTGCTGCAACCCGCGCAGGGGGCCGCCGTCGCCGACCTCGTCGGATCGCGCCGCTCCGGCGGTCCCGCACTGTCCGGGTTCCAGATGGCCTCCGACGTCGGCGCGATCGTCGGCCCGCTGGCCGCGGGTGCGCTCGCCCAGTACGTCGGGTTCGGCGCGGCCTTCGGGGTCTCCGGAGCGGTGGCCCTGGCCGCGATGGTCGTCTGGCTGCTCACCACCGAGCCGGTGCCCGAGGGGTCCTGCGGTTCGCCCCCGGAGGAGGCGGGCACCCGCGCCGCATGACCAGGACAGCCGTGCCCGAGGGCGTCGTCGACATCTACGGCGAGGCCGTCGACGCCGCCCTGGAGGGGGTCGACCCGACGGCGCCGCTGTGGTGCTTCGGCGACCAGCTCGGCCCGGCCGTGCACGGCCTGCCGCAGCATGCCGAGCGCGAGGTCGTGCTCGTCGAGTCCTCGGCCGTGCTGCGCCGCCGGCGCTACCACCGCCAGAAGCTCCACCTGCTGCTGTCCGGCATGCGCCACCTCGACGACGACCTCGGCGACCGCTCGGCCTACCACCGCACCACCACCTACCGCGAGGCGCTGGAGAAGGTGGGTCGACCCGTCGTCGTGCACGAGCCGACGTCGTACGCCGCCGCCGAGTTCGTCGACCGGCTGCGCAAGGAGGGCCTGGTCGCGGCCGTCCTCCCGACGACGACGTTCGCGCGGCCGAGGACGGAGTTCGCGGCCTGGGCGGGCGACGCGAGCTCGTTCACGATGGAGAACTTCTACCGCGACCAGCGGCAGCGCTTCGACGTGCTGATGGAGGGCGACGCGCCCGTCGGGGGCACCTGGAACCTCGACCACGACAACCGCGAGCAGCCCCCGAAGAAGGCCGGGACGCTCGGCGTCCCCGAACCGTGGTGGCCCACCGAGGACGGCATCGACGAGCAGGTGCGCGCCGACCTCGACGCGATGGCGCTCGACACCGTCGGGGCCGACGGACCCCGCTGGTTCGCGGTCACCCCCGACGAGGCGCACCAGGCGCTGCAGCGGTTCGTCGAGCACCGGCTCGACCCGTTCGGGCCCTTCGAGGACGCGGTGCTCTCCGGCGACCCGACCATGGCGCACTCGCTGCTCTCGGTACCGCTCAACCTCGGGGTGCTGCACCCGCTCGACGCCGTGCACGCCGCGGAGCAGGCCCACCACGACGGCACCGCCCGGCTGAGCTCCGTCGAGGGCTTCGTGCGCCAGATCCTCGGCTGGCGCGAGTACATCTGGCACCTGTACTGGCACTTCGGGAAGGGCTACCACCGCAGCAACCAGCTCGACGCGCGGCAGCAGTTGCCGCGGTGGTGGACCGAGCTCGACGGCGACGCGGTCACCGCCGCCTGCCTCTCGCACACCATGAACGAGGTCCGCGACCGCGGCTGGGTCCACCACATCCCGCGGCTGATGATCCTGGGCAACCACGCGCTGCAGCGCGGCTACCGGCCCAGCGCCCTGTCCGAATGGTTCACGACGTCGTTCGTGGACGGCTTCGCGTGGGTGATGCCGCCCAACGTCGTCGGGATGAGCCAGCACGCTGACGGCGGGAAGCTCGCGACGAAGCCCTATGCCTCCGGTGGGGCGTACCTGAACAAGATGACCGACCACTGCGGTGACTGCGTGTTCGACCCGAAGGTCCGGGTGGGGGACAAGGCCTGCCCGTTCACTGCCGGCTACTGGCAGTTCGTGCACCGCCACGCGGACCTGCTGCGCGGCAACCACCGCACCTCGCGCGCCGTCGCGACCATGAACCGGCTGGCCGACCTCGACGCGCTGCTGGAGCAGGAGAAGGGCCGTACGGGGTTCTGATCCGGCCTGGATACGGTAGGGACATGGCCAAGAACCAGCAGGCGGGCCGGTCGCGGCCGAACACAGCCAGCCGGGGGCGGAACCCGGTCTCGGGCGGGCGCCGCAAGCCCTCGGTCGGGAAGTCGCGGACACCGACGATCATCGCCGTCGTCGTGCTGGTGATCCTGGTCGGGGTGATCGGGGTCGCCGTGTACTCGGCGAACCAGACCAAGACCGCCGCGCAGCCGGCGAACCAGCCGATCACCCCGGTGAACGCGACCTACCAGACCCAGGTCCAGGGCTCCGTCGTCGTCGCGGGGAAGGGCCCGACCACGCTGGACGTCTACGAGGACGCCCAGTGCCCGGCCTGCAAGCAGTTCGAGCAGCTCGACGGGCAGAAGATCACCGACGGGCTGAACGCGGGCAAGCTCACCGTCCGGTACCACATGGTGAACCTGCTCGAGCAGAGCTCGAACCCGCCCGGCTACTCGACCCTGGGCGGCAACGCGATCATGTGCGCCGCACAGAACGGCGGGTTCGCGACGCTGCACCGGACGCTGTACGACCGCCAGCCCGAGGAGGGCGGTGCCGGGTTCACCGTCGACGACCTCGTGACGATGGGGAAGAACTCCGGCGCGGGACCCGGGTACGAGGCGTGCGTCCGCAACAACACCTATGGCGCCGCGGTCTCCCAGAACTACCAGCAGGCGTCGTCCGACCCGGCTCTCCAGCAGCAGCAGGGCGGTCAGAGCGGGTTCGGTACGCCGACGATCCAGGTCAACGGCAAGACCGTGAGCGTGAACGACCCGGCCCTCGACGCCGCGCTCGGCTGACGCCCGAGGGCCACGACCCCCCTGACGACGAGCGTTCATCCGCCGTGTAGCGTTCACCGGTGTTGGGGCTGTGGCGCAGCTGGTAGCGCATCACACTGGCAGTGTGAGGGTCAGGGGTTCGAGTCCCCTCAGCTCCACCCGATGAACGCACGAGGCCCGTCGACCACCTGGTCGGCGGGCCTTCGTCGTCTGCGGACGATCTGCTCCCCGCTGTCGTACGACGCAGCGTCGTGGATAGGGTCACCCACCGAGCCACCCGGCTCCGCGGCGGTTACGATCGCCCGGTCGTTCAGCGGTCCCGCCGTCGGGACCGCGGCAGAGGAGGCAGACGTGGGCAGGAGGCATCCGTGACGGCCGTCGCACCGAAGCCGATCTCGACCACGCCGTACCCGGCGCGGGAGTCGAAGCGCGGTTCGTTCATCGGTCGGATGCTGAAGACGACCGACCCCAAGGACCTGGGGATCCTCTACCTGATCACGTCGTTCGCGTTCTTCCTCATCGGCGGGCTGATGGCGCTGCTGATGCGCGCCGAGCTCGCCCAGCCGGGCCTGCAGATCCTCTCGGTCGAGCAGTACAACCAGCTGTTCACCATGCACGGCACGATCATGCTGCTGCTGTACGCGACGCCGATCCTGTTCGGCTTCGCGAACTACATCGTGCCGCTGCAGATCGGCGCCCCCGACGTCGCGTTCCCGCGGCTCAACGCCTTCTCCTACTGGCTGTTCCTGTTCGGCGGCACGATGGTCGTCTCCGGGTTCTTCACCCCGGGCGGCGCCGCCAGCTTCGGCTGGTTCGCCTACTCGCCGCTGTCGGACTCGCTCTACACGCCGGGCTACGGCGCCGACCTCTGGATCGTCGGCCTGGCCGTCTCCGGTCTGGGCACCATCCTCGGCGGCGTCAACTTCGTGACGACGATCGTCTGCATGCGCGCCCCGGGCATGACCATGTTCCGGATGCCGATCTTCACCTGGAACATCCTCGTGACGGTCGTGCTCGTGCTGCTGGCCTTCCCGATCCTCACCGCCGCGCTGTTCGGCCTGCTGGCCGACCGCCACCTCGGGGCGCACATCTTCGACCCGGCCAACGGCGGCGTGATCCTCTGGCAGCACCTGTTCTGGTTCTTCGGGCACCCCGAGGTCTACATCGTCGCGCTGCCCTTCTTCGGCATCGTCTCGGAGATCTTCCCGGTCTTCAGCCGCAAGCCGATCTTCGGTTACAAGACGCTGATCTACGCGACGCTGTCGATCGCGGCGCTGTCGGTCGCGGTGTGGGCGCACCACATGTACGCGACCGGCGCCGTGCTGCTGCCGTTCTTCTCCTTCACGACGTTCCTGATCGCCGTCCCGACCGGCATCAAGTTCTTCAACTGGATCGGCACCATGTGGAAGGGGCAGCTGACCTTCGAGACGCCGATGCTGTTCTCGGTCGGCTTCCTGGTGACGTTCCTGTTCGGTGGCCTGACCGGTGTCCTGCTCGCCGCGCCGCCGCTGGACTTCCACGTCTCGGACTCGTACTTCGTGGTCGCCCACTTCCACTACGTCCTGTTCGGGACGATCGTGTTCGCGACCTACGCCGGCATCTACTTCTGGTTCCCGAAGATGACCGGCCGGATGATGAACGAGCGCCTCGGCAAGTTCCACTTCTGGGCGACGTTCATCGGGTTCCACACGACCTTCCTGGTGCAGCACTGGCTGGGCAACGAGGGCATGCCGCGGCGCTACGCGGACTACCTGCCCTCGGACGGGTTCACGACGCTGAACACGATCTCCTCGATCGGCGCGTTCGTCCTCGGTGCCTCGACGCTGCCGTTCATCTGGAACGCGTTCTACAGCTACCGGTACGGCCGTCCCGTCGAGGTGGACGACCCCTGGGGCCACGGCAACTCGCTGGAGTGGGCCACGTCCTGCCCGCCGCCGCGGCACAACTTCACCGAGCTGCCACGGATCCGTTCGGAGCGCCCGGCGTTCGAGCTGCACTACCCGCACCTCACCGAGCGGATCCGCCTCGAGGCGCACATCGGCGGGGGCGGGCACCGCGAGAGCATCGGTGAGGCCGCGACCGGGCTCGTCGGGCAGGAGCACCTGCCGGGCAGCGATCCCCGGAACAAGTGACCGACATATCGGGGGATGACGGCTCGGACCTCCCGGCATCGACGGAGTCGGTGTCGGAGGTCCTGGCCGCGGAACGGACGACCCTGCTCGTCACCGTGACCGGCCCGGACTTCCCGGGGGTCAGCGCCACACTGTTCACGGTGCTCGCCGAGCACGGGGCCGAGATGCTCGACGTCCAGCAGGCCACGATCCACGGCCACCTGACGCTGTCCGCGCTGGTCGGGGTCAGCGGGGACCCGGGACGGCTCGAGCGCAGCCTCGACGTCGCGATCCCGGCCCTCGGGCTCGCCGTGACGGTGGAGACCGGCGGCGACGCGTCCTCGGTGCACCCCTACTCGACGCACGTGGTCTCGGTGCTCGGGCGGCCGATCACCGCGGCGGGCTTCGCCGAGGTCGCGCGCACGCTCGCCGCGCAGCGGGTCAACATCGACCGCGTGCGCCGCGTGGCGGACTATCCGGTGACCGGCCTCGAACTGCGGATCTCGACGCCGGCGTCGTCGCCGCCGACCGACGCGGCGCTGCGGCAGGCCCTCGTCGGGGCCTCGCAGCGGGCGGGGGTCGACGTCGCGGTGCAGCGGGTCGGGATCGCCCAGCGCGCCAAGCGGCTCATCGTGTTCGACGTCGACTCGACGCTCGTGCAGGGCGAGGTCATCGAGATGCTCGCGGCCTACGCCGGGCGCGAGGACGAGGTCCGCCGGGTCACCGAGGCCGCGATGCGCGGCGAGATCGACTTCTCGCAGTCGCTCCACCGCCGGGTCGCGACCCTGGAGGGCCTCGACGCGTCCTGCCTCGACGAGGTCGGCAAGAAGCTCGCGCTCACCCCCGGGGCACGGACCACGATCCGCACCCTCAAGCGTCTCGGCTACAAGTGCGGTGTCGTCTCCGGCGGTTTCACGCAGGTCATCGCGCACCTGGTGGACGAGCTCGGGCTCGACTGGGCGGCCGCGAACGAGCTCGAGATCGCCGACGGCAAGCTCACCGGCCGCGTGGTCGGGGACGTCGTCGACCGGGCGGGGAAGGCACGGCAGCTCGAGGCGTTCGCGGAGGCGGTCGAGGTCCCGATCGAGCAGACGGTCGCGGTCGGGGACGGCGCCAACGACCTCGACATGCTCGCCGCCGCCGGGCTCGGGATCGCCTTCAACGCCAAGCCCGTGGTCGCCGCGGCCGCCGACACCGCGCTGTCCTACCCGTTCCTCGACGCGGTCCTGTTCGTCCTCGGCGTCACCCGGGACGAGATCGAGGTCGCGGACGCCGCCGAGGGGCTGCTGCGCCGCGTGCCCATCTGATGGGCTCGCCGAGGGAACGGCTGGCGGCCCTGGCGCCGCTGGCCGCCCGCGTGTGCCCCTGGGTCGCGGACGACGCGCCCCCGGAACAGGACGACGACGGTGGCCCGGTGCGGGCGATGCCGCTCGTGCTGCGGATCGAGCGCGCGACCCCGCCGCGCCCGACGGCCCTGCTCGAGGCGGCCGCCGCGGCCGCCGTCGGGCTCTGTCTCGACGAGCGCTCCGGCCCGGACGGCCCCTGGTACGACGCCGTGGCTTCGTGGGCGGGCGCGGGACGCATCCGGAAGCTCGCCCGGCGGGCGCGGACGGCCCACTGGCGTGCGGTCGGGGAGATCGACGGTCTGACCGCGGGCGTCGGCGATCCCGAGGCGGGCGGGGGTGAGGTGCGCGCGCTGGTCCCCGGGCCGGTCGACGACGTCGCCCACGAGGTCCGCCGGCTGCAGATCGGCGGGACGGACCTGCCCGACGACGAGCCCGGAGCGCCCGTGGCTGATCGCCCCGTGATCTGGCTGAACCCGACCGTCGAGCAGTCGACCGGCAAGGCCGCCGCCCAGGTCGGGCACGCGAGCATGATCCTCGCGACGGTGCTGGCCTGGACCGGCGCGGACGACCCGACCGTCGACGCCGTGACCACCGCTGCCGTCCGTACCGCCACCGCCGCGGACTGGGAGCACTGGATCGCCGCCCTCGCCGCCGACGGGTCGGGGCGCTCGGGCTGGGAGGAGCACGGCATCACCGCCGTCCGCGACGCCGGGTTCACCGAGGTGGCGCCGGGGACCGTGACCTGCATCGCAGCGCAGCGGCCCTGATCCGGCGGCGGACGACCGGGCGCGAGAGGGTCGGCGCATGAGCGGCACCACGGTGATCGTCGCCAGCACCCGCGTCCGCTCGGAGCGCTCCGACGCGGAGAACCGGCCCCTGCTCGAGGCGCTGGAGGAGCGCGGTGCCCGCGCGCGGATCGAGCCCTGGGACGCGGACGACGCGGTGGCCGGCTGGAGTGCCGCCGACCTGGTCGCGGTGCGCACCACATGGGACTACAGCGGCCGGCGCGACGAGTTCCTGGCCTGGGCCGCGGGGGTGGCCGGCTCGACCGTCCTGCAGAACCCGCTGCCGGTGCTGGAGTGGAACTCCCACAAGCGCTACCTGGTGGAGCTGGCCGCGGCCGGGGTCCCGGTGGTCCCGACGCGACTCGTCCCCGCCGGGAGCGCGCCCGAGCCCCTCGGCCCGGGCCGCGTCGTCGTCAAGCCCGCCGTGTCCGCCGGCGGCCGGGGCACCCACCGCGGGCTCGGCCCGGAGCTCGACGCGACGCTGTCCGAGCTGGTCGCCGCGGCCGACGCCCTGGTCCAGCCGGCCGTCGAGAGCATCGACTCCGACGGCGAGGTGTCGCTGATCCGGCTCGGGGAGCGCTGGTCGCACGCGGTGCGGAAGTTCCCGGGGCCGGGCGGGTTCCTGGTGCACGAGAAGCACGGCGGGCGGCTGGAGGACCACGAGCCGACGCCGCGGGAGCTCGACGTGGCCGATGCGGCGCTGGCCCTCTCGCCGGCGCCGGTGCACGCCGCGCGGGTGGACCTCGTGCGCATCGACGGCGAGCCCGTCGTGATGGAGCTGGAGCTCATCGAGCCGGAGCTCTTCCTGCGGCGCTCACCGGACGCGCCGGGGCTGCTGGCGGACGCGCTGCTGGCGACGGTGTAGGTCCCCGGGCTCGGGCTCCCGGGGATCAGTCGGCGTCGCGCAGCCGCTCCAGCGCGCCGCGCACGATCTTCGGGTCCTGCGTCGACCAGAACGGCGGCAGCGACCCGCGCAGGAACCCGCCGTACTGCTTCGTCGCCACTCGGGAGTCCAGGATCGCGACGACGCCCTTGTCACCGGTGCCGCGCAGCAGCCGGCCGGCGCCCTGGGCGAGCAGCAGCGCGGCGTGCGTGGCGGACACCGTGAGGAACCCGTTCCCGCCGCGGGCGTCGACGGCGCGCTGGCGGGCCGCGACCAGCGGGTCGTCCGGGCGCGGGAACGGGATGCGGTCGATCATCACGAGCTGCAGCGACTCGCCGGGCACGTCGACGCCCTGCCACAGCGAGATCGTCCCGAACAGCACGCTGCCGGTCTCGGCGGCGAACTTCTGCACCAGGGTGTTCGTGGCGTCGTCGCCCTGGCAGAGCACCGTGCCGTCCCAGCGGCCGCGCAGGTCCTCGGCGGCCTGCTTGGCGGCGCGCATCGAGGAGAACAGCCCGAGTGCCCGGCCTCCCGCGGCGCGGACGAGCCCGTCGATCTCGTCGAGCATCGCGGGGGAGAGCCCGTCGCGGCCGGGCGGGGGCAGGTGCCGGGCCACGTAGAGGATGCCGGCCTTCGCATGGGCGAACGGGGACCCGACGTCGAGGCCGTGCCAGACGAGGTTCGTCGCCGGGTCGTTGCCGTGCCCGCCGCCGTCGTCGGGAGGCAGCTCCTTCGGCGTGGTCTCGCTGCCCGAGGCCGGCAGCCCCCACTGCCGTGCGAGCGCGTCGAAGGACCCGCCGAGCACGAGCGTCGCGCTGGTCAGCACCACCGTCGACTGGCCGAACAGCCGCGCCGCCAGCAGCCCCGCGACCGACAGCGGAGCGACATGCAGTGTCCGGACCGCCGTCGAGTTCAGCTCGCGCTCGGACTGCCAGACGACGTCGGGCCGCGTCGCCGGGTCCTCCCGGTCGAACGCCGCGAGCAGCCGGCCGGCGACGTCGTGGACCTCCTCCACCAGCGCGGTCGCGAACCGCCGGGCGGCCGCGTCCGCGTCGTTCTCCTTGGTGCCCTTCTCGCGCTCCGGCCCGAGCGCCTGCTTGCACGCCCACGCGGCGTTGCGGATCGACGAGAGCATCCGGCCGACCGTCTCCGGCATCGACTCCCACCGCCCGACCGGCGCGTCGGTGAGCACCGTGTCGAGGCCCTCGGCGGCGTCGAGCAGCTGGTCGGAGAGTGCCTGGTCGACGAGCTTGGCGCAGCGCCGGGCGGCCGCGGCGGCGCCGGAGGAGGTGAGCTCGCCGGTGGCGACCGAGGTGACGCGGTCGACGAGGTTGTGCGCCTCGTCCACCACCACGACGTCGTGCTCCGGCAGGACCGCGCGACCCTCGATCGCGTCGATGGCCAGCAGGGCGTGGTTGGTGACGACGACGTCGGAGCGTCCGGCCTTGTGCCGCGCCAGCTCGGAGAAGCAGTCCTCCGCGACCGGGCAGCGCGACGCCCCGAGGCACTCCCGGGCGGTGACGCTGACCTGGCGCCAGGCGCGGTCGGGGACACCGGGCACGAGCTCGTCGCGGTCGCCGGTCTTCGTCTGCTCGGCCCACTCGTGCAGCCGCGTGACCTGCCGGCCGAGCGCCGAGACCTGGAACGGGTCGAAGAGCTGGTCGTCGCCCGGGTCCTCCGCCTGCGCGCCGGACTCGATCTTGTGGCGGCACAGGTAGTTGCCGCGGCCCTTGAGGATCGCGAAGGTCGGCTCGCGGCCCATCACGGGCTGGAGGGCCTTGGTGAGGCGCGGCAGGTCGCGGTCGACCAGCTGGGCCTGCAGCGCGATGGTGGCGGTGGAGACGACGACCGCCTGGTCGGCCTCCAGCGCGTGACGGATCGCCGGGACGAGATAGGCGAGCGACTTCCCGGTGCCGGTCCCGGCCTGCACGGCGAGGTGCTCACCGGTGCGCAGCGCCCGCTCGACGGCAGTGGCCATGTCCTGCTGACCCTCGCGCTCGCTGCCGCCGAGAGCTTCGACGGCGGTCGCGAGGAGGTCCGCCACCGAGGGCGACTCGGACACCGCCGCGTCGGCCAGCTGCGCCACCCCCGACCACCTCCCCTTCCCGAGGATCAGACTACGGAGGCGCGGCGCCGGTTCCCGGGATCCCCCGCATTGCTCTGTCGGGGTGAATCACCAGCGCCCGTGGAGGAGGTGGCGGTGTCCGACGCTCGAGGGCCCGCCGCCGGCCGAGATTCCCCGCCCACCGATCCGGAGCTGGGCGACGCGCGCACGCCGAACGGCGGATGGGCCTACCGGGCCGAGCACTGGGTGGAGGAACTCGTCCTCCCACACCGGCTGATCGGTCTGCTCGACGAGATTCACGTGATCGCGGCAGACTCGGGGTGCCCGCGATGGCGGGGCGCGGTCTCGCTCCGTCAACCGGAGGCGTATTCGGGGATCGCCCGCGAGGAGGTCCTGGCGGTCCTGGAACCACCACGTCGACCGCTACAGCCTCGAGCCGCCGGGCAGCTGACGGTGCCGGAACCCGCGCTCCCGGCTCGTGATCCACTTCCGTGCGCCGGAACGCCTCAGATCTGACGCGTTCCGCCGCACACGTCGAGATCTTGAGTCCGGGGCACGTCTCCCAGGGCACCGCTGGGGTCGAGGCCGGATGACGGATGTCTCCGAGCCGCCGCCGGGAGCAGGCTGACCCCGTGGACCCGACGACGACCCGGAGCGCGCCGCCCGCGCGGCGGCACCTCTGGTGGTCGCTCGTGTTCGGCGTCGCCGGCGTCGCGCTCCTGCCGTGGATCGTGATCCTCGCCGTCGTGCAGCCGCCCACCGCCGCCGTCGGGAACCTGCCCCTGGCGGCCGGGGGAGCGCTCGCGACGATCACCGGCGGGCTGCTGGTCAGCGCCGTCCTGACGCTGACCGGCTCGCCGTTCCTCACGATGACCGCGGGCGCCACCGCCGCGCTCGCCGTGTGCGCCGGCTTCTTCCACGTCGTCACCGGGACCGCGACCTACCCACGGGCCGCCGCCGTCGCGACGGTGGTCGTCCTCGGCCCGGTCGCGGTGCTCTGCGCGATCGTCGCCCGCAACGAGCCGGCACGATCACGCACGTCGGCCGTCCTGTTCGTCCTCGCCGCGGTGGCGACACTCCTCGCCTGGCAGCGCTCGGCCGCCGCCGGTTTCCCGGCGCAGGAGGCCCACCACCTGAAGCTGATCTGGATCACCCTCGACGTCGCCGAGGCCGTCGCGCTCATCACGACGGCCCTCGCGCTGCGACACCGGCCCACGAGAGTCCCGGTGGCAGCGTCCGTCGCCGGCGCCCTGCTGTGCTGCGACGTCTGGTTCAACGTCGTGGGCGCGGTCGGCGAGGCCCGGACCGAGGCGATCCAGATGGCCTTCGTGTCGATCCCGCTGGGCCTCGCGGCGTTCGTGATCGGCGCGCTGGAGATCCGGTCCTCAGACTGACTGCGCGAACGCGACCCCCGCCGAGCTCATCTCCGCCAGCGCCAGCTCCGTGGTCTCCGCCGCGACGCCCGTCGTCAGGTCGAGCAGCACCGTCGTCGTGAAGCCCTCGCGGGCAGCGTCGAGCGCGGTCGCGCGCACGCAGTGGTCGGTGGCGATGCCGCAGACCTCGACGAGGTCGACGTCGCGCTCGCGCAGCCAGTCCGCGAGCGTCTCCCCCGACGCCGAGGCCCCCTCGAACGCCGAGTACGCCGCGGTGAAGCGGCCCTTGGAGAACACCTCCTCCATCCGCGAGACGTCGAGCTCCGGGTGGAACGCGGCGCCGGCCTCGCCGACGCGGCAGTGCACCGGCCAGGTGTCGACGAAGTCGGGATCGGCGGCGAAGTGCCCGCCCGGGTCCTCGTGGTAGTCCCGCGAGGCGACGATGTGGGCGTACCGGCCGTGCTCCGCGGTCAGGTACCCGGTGATGGCGGCCGCGGTCGCCGCGCCGCCCGCCACGCCCATCGACCCGCCCTCGCAGAAGTCGATCTGGACGTCCACCACGATCAGCGCGCGGGCCATGGCACCGAGCCTACGGCGATCACCCGACGAAGGTCGTCGGGATCGCGGGCTCCCCGCGCGAGAGCTTGAGCCCCTCCCAGGGGATCGCGACGAGGTTCCGGCGGAGGTGCTCCCGGGCCTCGGCGAGCGAGGGCAGCCCGGCCACCGGCTCGCCGCTCTTGACCAGGTCGACGGGCACCACGCGGTCGTGCTCGCCGACCTCGACCGGCGCGCCCACCCGGTGCACGACCTCCTCGACCGCCGTCCCGGTCGGCTTGTGGCGGCGCACCGCCGACTTCGCCCCGCCGCGGGACTCCTTCGACGACGAGCGCTTCGCCACCGGCCGGCCCTCGACCTCGACGAGCTTGTAGACCATCCCCGCGGTCGGGGCGCCGGAGCCGGTGACCACCGAGGTGCCCACCCCGTACGCGTCCACCGGCTCGGCGCGCAGCCCGGCGATGGCGTGCTCGTCGAGGTCTCCGGAGAGCACCACGCGGGTGGAGGTCGCGCCCAGCGAGTCCAGCTGCGCCCGCGCGCGCTGGGCCATGACCCCGAGGTCGCCGGAGTCGATGCGCACCGCGCCGAGCTCCGGCCCGGCGACGCGCACGGCCGTCTCGATGCCCTCGGTGATGTCGTAGGTGTCGACGAGCAGGGTCGTCCCGACGCCGAGCGCGGCCACCTGGGCGCGGAACGCCTCCTCCTCGGAGTCGTGCAGCAGCGTGAACGCGTGGGCCGAGGTGCCCGTCGTCGGGACGCCGTAGCGGGCGGCGGCCTCGAGGTTGGACGTCGCGTCGAACCCCGCCAGGTAGGCGGCCCGCGCCGCGGCCACCGCGGCCTCCTCGTGGGTGCGCCGCGACCCCATCTCGATGAGGCGTCGCCCGGCGGCCGCCGTCGTCATGCGCGCCGCCGCCGAGGCGATCGCGCAGTCGTGGTTGAGGATGGAGAGCACGAGGGTCTCGAGCAGCACGCACTCGGCGAACGTCCCGGTGACGGTGACGATCGGCGAGCCCGGGAAGTAGAGCTCGCCCTCCGGGTAGCCAGCGACGTCTCCGGCGAAGCGGGTGGTCGCCAGGTGCTCCAGGGTCCGATCGGGGATCGCGCCGGTGGCCCGCAGCGCGCCGATCTCCTCGTCACCGAACGAGAAGCGTCCAAGGGCGTCGATCATCCGGGAGATGCCGGCGACGACGCCGTAGCGGCGGCCGTGCGGGAGGCTGCGGGCGAAGACCTCGAAGGTGCACCGGCGGTGCGCGGTGCCGTCGGCCAGGGCCGCGTCGAGCATCGTCAGCTCGTACTGATCGGTCATCAGCGCGGTACCGCTCGTCATCCGTCCAGCCTAGGGCCCGGTCCCGTTCGGCTGCGATCACGACGAGGGCGGGTGCATCCATCCGTGCCGAGCTGAGACGATGGGGACATGCGCGTGCACGTCGGACAGGTCGGTCGCAGAGGCGGTCCGGTCGCGCGTCTCTCGGCGCCGGTCGAGCCCGCGACGACCGTCGAGGAGCTGCCCGACGAGCTGGTCGACGTCGACACCCCGTGGCAGACGGTCGTCTGGAACGACCCGGTGAACCTCATGTCCTACGTGACCTGGGTGTTCCAGAAGCTGTTCGGCTACAACAAGGACAAGGCCACCGCGCTGATGATGGACGTGCACCACAAGGGTCGGGCCACGGTGTCGTCGGGCAGCCGGGAGAAGGTCGAGGGCGACGTCGCGAAGCTCCATGCGGCGGGCCTGTGGGCGACGATGCAGCGGTCGTCGTAGGCCCGTGCGCGCCTGGAAGCGGCACGGCCGCGGTGAGCGTGCCCGGTATGTCGCCGTGCTCGACCCGCCGGAGGCGTCGGTCCTGCGCGGGCTCGTCGGGCAGGTCGACGACATGCTCTCCGGCCGGTCGGACGCGTCCCCGAGCGACGAGCTGTCCGCGCTCACCGGCATCCGCACCGGCCCGTCCACCGCGCCGGACGACCCGGTGCTGGCGCGGCTGCTCCCGGACTTCCACCGGGCCGACGCCGAGGGTGGCGAGCCCGACGGGGCGGCGCTCGCCGCGGCGCTGCGCTCGGTGCGCGAGCCCGAGCTCATCGAGGCCAAGCGCGACGCGATCGCGATGATGCTGTCCTCGCTGCCGGCCGGGGGCGGGCGCGTCGAGCTCACCGGGCCGCAGGCCGAGGCCTGGCTCACCGCCCTGAACGACGTGCGCCTGGCGCTGGGCACCGCCCTCGAGGTCAGCGAGGACATGCCCGAGCAGCTCCCGTCGGACGACCCCTGCGCCGACCACCTGCCCGTCTACCACTGGTTGACGTGGCTGCAGGACTCTCTCGTCACGGTGCTGCTCCCCTGAGTGACCAGTAAGCTGTTCGGCGTGCTCGTGATCCGTGCCGACCTCGTGGAGCAGATGGTGGCGCACGCGCGCCGTGATCACCCGCGTGAGGCGTGCGGACAGCTGCTGGGCCCGGAGGAGAGCGACCGGCCCGAGCGCTACGTGCCGATGACCAACGCCGACGACTCCGACGCCCAGGGCAGCGACTACCGGTTCGACTCGAAGGAACAGCTCCGGGTCCACCGCGAGGCCATGGAGCGCGACGAGGAACCGGTCGTCGTCTTCCACTCGCACACCCGGGTGCCGCGCCGCCCGCTGACCGACACCGGGCTGCCCGAGGCGTATCCGTCGGTCAAGGACATCGAGTACATGGGCCTGCAGCCCGGTGTGCACTTCGCGATCGTCGCCCTGACCGGTCCCGACGCCGAGCCCGACCTGCGGTCGTTCCTGCTGGACGACGCGGGAGAGGTCGTCGAGGACGAGATCCAGGTCGTGGAGAACTACATGTTCTCCCACACCGGCGCGGGCGACGTCCCCGACCGCGACTGAGCCTCACGTCGACGGTCCCGGAACAACCGGGGCGCATGCGACGCTGTTCGTCGAGAGCATCACCGAGCTGTCCCCAGGAGGAAACGCCGTGTCCGCCACCGTCTCGATCCCGACGATCCTGCGCACCCACACCGGTGGTGAGAAGCAGGTCAAGGCCGACGGGTCGACGCTGCAGGAGGTCATCACCGACCTCGAGGCCAACCACCCCGGCATCAAGGACCGCCTGGTCACCGACGGCGCGCTGCACCGCTTCGTCAACGTCTACGTCAACGACGAGGACGTCCGCTTCGCCGGCGGCCTCGACGCCCAGGTCCCCGACGGCGGCACGGTGACGATCCTGCCCGCGGTCGCCGGCGGGCGCTGAGCCCCTCCCGGCGCCGGACCGTCTCGGTCCGCGCCGGGTCCACCCGTTCTGGAGCACACTTCCGATGGCGCGGTACGACTCGCTGATCGACGCCCTGGGCGACACCCCGATCGTGGGGCTGCCCTCCTTCTCGCCCGCCCCCCACGTGCGGCTGTGGGCGAAGCTCGAGGACCGCAACCCGACCGGCTCGATCAAGGACCGCCCCGCGCTCCGGATGATCACGAAGGCCGAGGAGGACGGGCTCCTGAAGCCCGGCGCCACCCTCCTGGAGCCGACCTCGGGCAACACCGGCATCTCGCTGGCGATGGCGGCGAAGCTCAAGGGCTACGACCTGGTATGCGTCATGCCGGAGAACACCTCGGCGGAGCGGCGCCAGCTCCTCGAGATGTACGGTGCGAAGATCATTTTCTCGCCGGCGGCGGGCGGCTCGAACCAGGCGGTGGCCACCGCCAAGGAGATCGCGGCCGAGCACCCGGACTGGGTCATGCTCTACCAGTACGGCAACCCGGCCAACGCGCTCGCGCACTACGAGGGCACCGGCCCGGAGATCCTGCGCGACGTCCCGACGGTGACCCACTTCGTCGCCGGGCTGGGGACGACTGGGACGTTGGTCGGCACCGGCCGCTACCTGCGTGAGCACAAGCCGGACTGCCAGATCATCGCCGCCGAGCCCCGCTACGGCGAGCTGGTCTACGGCCTGCGCAACATCTCCGAGGGCTTCGTCCCCGAGCTGTACGACCCCGAGGTGCTCACCGGGCGCTACTCGGTCGGCGCGTACGACGCGCTGCGTCGGACCCGCCAGCTCGTCGAGCAGGAGGGCATCTTCGCCGGCATCTCGACCGGCGGGATCCTGCACGCCGCGCTGGCCCAGGCCGAGAAGGCCGCGGGCGGCGACGACGACGCCGACATCGTGATGGTCGTGTGCGACGGCGGGTGGAAGTACCTGTCCACCGGGGCCTACTCCGGGACCCTCGAGGAAGCGGCGGAGGGGCTCGAGGGCGAGCTCTGGGCCTGACCGATTCCTCACGCTCTCCCGTCGTCGGCGGCGGTACCCTCGGTCGTGTGACCACCCCCGGATCCGCGGCCCCGGCAGAACGGGCCAAGCCGCGGGTTATCCCGGCCCACCCCGTGCGGGCGGCCGTCGGGATGCTGATCTTCCTCGCCGTGCTGTGGGCGATCGAGGCGGCGGACCAGTTCGTCTTCGCGAACGCGCTCGACCAGGACGGCATCCGCCCGCGCGAGGTCGACGGGCTCGCGGGCATCCTCTGGGCGCCGCTGCTGCACGCGAGCTGGGCCCACCTGATCGCGAACTCGCTGCCGTTCCTGATCCTCGGCTTCTTCGTGCTCGCGGGCGGGCTCGGCCAGTTCATCGCCGTGACCGCGCTCATCTGGCTGCTCGGCGGGTTCCTGACGTGGCTGACCGGCGGCTTCGGCGTGACGATCGGCGCGTCCGGGGTCATCTTCGGCTGGCTGGCGTTCCTGCTGTTCCGCGGCTTCTTCGCCCGGTCCGGGAGACAGATCGCGCTCGCCGTCGTGCTGCTCCTGCTCTACGGCTCGGTGCTGTGGGGGATCCTCCCGGGCACCCCCGGCGTCTCCTGGCAGGCCCACCTCTTCGGTGCCCTCTCGGGCATCCTCGCCGCGCGCCTGGTGGCGTCGGCCGACCGCCGGACCGCCCGTGGCAGCCCTCCCACCGGCCCGGTGTCGCCCTCTCCTGTCGGACCGTAGGGTGCGCGCGTGGAATTGATCGTCCTGGGGTGCTCCGGCAGCGGTGCCGGGCCCACCTCGCCGGCGTCGGGTTATCTCGTGCGCACGCGGGGGACGACGCTCGTGATGGACCTGGGCAACGGCACGTTCGGGACGCTGCAGCGCCACATGGACCCGTTCGAGCTCGATGCCGTCGTCCTCTCGCACCTCCACCCGGACCACTGCGCCGACGTCTCCGGGCTCGTCGTGCACCGTCGCTACCACCCCGACGGACCGGGCAAGGTGCTCCCGCTGCACGGCCCCAGCGAGTCGGAGGTCCGGCTCGCGGTGGCCTACGCCCCGTCGTCGGACGAGCGCGTGGCGACCGATCTCACCGACGTCTTCGACTACCACGTGTTCGCCGACGGTCCCTCGGGCGTGGGCGACGTCGCGCTCTCCAGCGCCCCGGTCGACCACCCGTGCGAGGCCTACGGCGTGCGCCTCGAGCACCAGGGCCGGTCGCTCGTCTACTCCGGGGACACCGGGCCGTGCCGCAGCCTCGTCGAGCTCGCCGCCCGGGCCGACGTGCTGCTGTGCGAGGCCACCTGGACCGACTCCCCGGACCGCCCGCCAGGAGTGCACCTGTCCGGTGTGCAGGCCGGTCAGGTCGCCCGCGAGGCCGGGGTGAAGCGGCTGCTGATCACCCACGTGCCCGCCTGGTACGACGGCGAGGAGCTGCTCGCCGAGGCGCGCTCGCAGTACGGCGGACCCGCCGAGCTCGTCCGGCCGGACGCGCACTACACCATCTGACCTGCCCCGGACGGGGGTCCGCGCCGCCTCGTGCCGGGAGCGGGTTCTCTAGGGTGGTCGCCCGTGGCACGCAGCGACGGCAGGTCCGACGACGAGCTCCGCCCCATCGAGATCCGCCGCGGGTTCCAGCAGCACCCCGCGGGTTCGGTCCTCGTCTCCTTCGGCAGCACCAGGGTGCTCTGCGCCGCGAGCGTGACGGAGGGCGTCCCACGCTGGCGGCGTGACTCCGGCCTCGGGTGGCTGACCGCCGAGTACGCGATGCTGCCGTCGGCCACGCACACCCGCAGCGACCGCGAGTCGGTCAAGGGCCGTGTCGGGGGCCGCACCCACGAGATCAGCCGGCTGGTGGGGCGGTCGCTGCGCGCGGCGATCGACCTCAAGGCGCTGGGCGAGAACACCATCCAGCTCGACTGCGACGTCCTGCAGGCGGACGGCGGCACCCGCACCGCGGCCATCACCGGCGCCTACGTGGCCCTCGCCGACGCGGTCACCTGGCTCAAGGCCCACAAGCGCCTCGCCGACCCGCAGCCGCTGTCGTGCTCCATCGCGGCCGTCTCGGTGGGCGTCGTCGACGGGCGCGTGCGGCTCGACCTGCCCTACTCCGAGGACAGCCGCGCCGAGGTGGACATGAACGTCGTCGCGACGGATGCGGGCACGCTCGTCGAGGTCCAGGGCACCGGTGAGGGCGCGACCTACACCCGCGCGACGCTCGACGCCATGCTCGACTCCTCGCTCGCCGGCATCGCGCGCCTGACCGAGATCCAGGCCGCCGCGCTCGCCGAGCCCTACCCGGGGGAGCTCCCGTGACGGGCGCCGACGTGGCGACCCGCGACGTCCTGCTCGCCACCCGCAACGACGCCAAGCTCGCCGAGCTGCGTCGTGTCGTCGCCGCCCTCGGGGTGGAGGGCGTGCGCATCGTCGGGCTCGACGAGGTGCCGCCCTTCGACGAGGCACCGGAGACCGGCGCGACCTTCGCGGAGAACTCGCTGGCCAAGGCCCACGACGCGGCCGCCGCGACCGGCATGCTCGCCGTCGCCGACGACTCCGGGCTCGCCGTCGACGCCCTCAACGGCATGCCGGGGGTGCTCTCCGCGCGGTGGTCCGGGGGCCCGGGCGACCGGCGGGAGAAGGACGCCCGGAACCTCGCGCTCGTCCTGGACCAGATGGCGGACGTCCCCGAGGAGCGGCGCGGCGCCGCGTTCGTCTGCGCCGCGGCCGCCGCGCATCCCGACGGCCGCGAGATCGTCGTGACCGAGAAGTGGCCCGGACGGCTGATCCGCTCGCCGCGGGGCCTCAACGGCTTCGGCTACGACCCGGCGTTCGTGCCCGAGGGGGAGACGCGGACCTCGGCGGAGATGTCGGCTGCGGAGAAGGACGCCGTCTCGCACCGCGCCCGCGCGTTCCGGACGCTCGCGCCCCGGTTGCGCTCGCTGCTCGCGGACTGACCGTCGTGGCCGACCAGTACTTCGCGGAGCAGCCGACCACGCCGTCGTCGCCGGCCCCGGCACGGCTCGAGGTGCGCGGGCTCTCGCTGGCGGTCACCACCGACTCCGGGGTCTTCGCGCGCGGGCGCCTCGACAAGGGCACGCGGGTGCTGCTCGACCACGTGCCGGAGCCGTCGGGCGGCGGCGACCTGCTCGACCTCGGCTGCGGCTGGGGGCCGATCTCGCTGTGGCTCGCGACGATCCGTCGTCGGTCGACCGTGTGGGCGGTCGACGTCAACTCGCGGGCCCTCGATCTCGTGCGGGCGAACGCCGAGGCGGCGGGCCTGGGCAACGTGCGCGCGTGCCGTCCGGACGAGGTGCCCGACGACGTCGTGTTCGCCGGGATGTGGTCGAACCCGCCGATCCGGTCGGGAAAGGCGGCACTGCACGACCTGCTCGTCGAGTGGCTGCCACGCGTGGCCGGGCCGTCGTACCTCGTCGTCGCGAAGAACCTCGGGTCGGACTCGTTGGCGCGATGGCTGGGCGATCAGGGGTACTCGGTGTCGAGACTGTCGTCGAACGCGGGCTTCCGGGTGCTGGAGGTCCGCTCTTCTGCAGAGGGGTGAGGCCTGTGGTCGCGGTCGATCGGAACGGTTCGGGGACGCCGGTGCTGTGCCTGCACGGCTGGCCGGGCGGCCCGTCGGACTACCGGCTGCTGACGCCGCTGCTCGTTGATGCCGCCGACGTCGTCGTCCCGCACCTGCTCGGGTACGCGGACTCGTTCTCACCGGGCGATGAAGCTCGGCCGCACTCGGACTTCGGGCGCGACGCCCAGGTGCGCATGCTCGTCGAGCTGATCGACTCGCTGGGACTCGAGCGACCCGTCGTCGTCGGGTACGACGTGGGCGCCACCCTGGCGGTGACGCTGGGCCGGACGATCCCGGACCGGCTGCGCGGCATCGTCGTCGGGAACGCCCTGCCGCCCTCGACGTTCGGGCCCTGCGCGCTCGACGACGACCACCGGGCCGAGTTCTGGTACCAGGACTTCCACCAGCTGGCGCTGTGCGCGGAGCTGTGCGACGGCAATCCGGCGGCGGTGCGGACCTACCTGCAGCACTTCTGGTCGCACTGGGGCAACCGGCCGGATGCGGCGCTGACCGAGGAGCTGGTCGCCTGGTACTCGCGGCCGGGGGCGTTCACGGCGGCGCTGAACTGGTACCGCTCGGGGTCGGCGACGTTGGCGACGGCGTTGTCGTTGCGTTCGGCGTCGGAGCTGCCGCCGCCGGTCGAGGTCCCGACGACGATGCTGTGGGGCGCCCAGGATCCGCTGTACCCGCGGCGGTTCGCCGAGAACTCGGGGGAGCTGTTCCCGAACGGGACGGTGCGCGTGCTCGAGGACGTCGGTCACTTCACGCCGTTGGAGGCCGCGGCGGAGATGGCGGATGCGGTGCGGGAATTCCTGCAGGAGAAATAGTGTTGACGCGTGGCGCGTCAACCCGTGTATCGAACACGTGGTCGACTACTGTGGACGCATGCCACGTCAACGCTCATGGACCGACGATCAGCTCCGCGAGGCCGTCGCCGCCAGCACGACCTTCGCCGAGATCTACTACCACCTCGGGCTCCGCCCCGGGAAGTACCGGGTCATGGAGACCTACCTCGAACGGCTGTGCATCGACTCGTCGCACATCGTCCGGCGACCCCAGCTCGGCCGGAGCGTCAGAGCCTGGACGGACGAGTTGCGCGTACGGCTCGTGGGGGCCGGCCTCAAGAGGACCGTTGCGGAGGGTGCGGGCTCTCCGAATGGCAGGGCAAGGCGCTACCGCTCCAGCTCGACCACATCAACGGTGACCACACCGACAACCGGCTGGAGAACCTCCGTATCCTGTGCGGCAACTGCCACTCGCAGACGGACACGTGGTGCTCGCGGGGACGGAGGCCGTAGTCCAAGTGGCAGAGCCGGCGTAGCCCAATTTGGCAGGAGGCCCCGGAATTAGGCTCCGGACAGTGTGGGTTCGAGTCCCACCGCCGGCACTCAGAGCTTCAGATCGCGCAGCAACCGGCCCACGTGGCCGGTCGCCTTCACGCCGTACTGCGCGTCCTCGACCTTCCCCTCGGCGTCCACCAGGAACGTCGAGCGGATGACGCCGACCGACGTGCGCCCGTACATCGTCTTCTCGCCCCAGGCGCCGTAGGCCTCGAGGACGCTCTTCTCCGGGTCCGAGAGCAGCGGGAACGTCAACCCCTGGTCGGCGCGGAACTTGGCGAGCTTCTCCGGCTTGTCCGGCGAGATGCCCACGACGGAGATCCCGGCGTCGTTGAAGGTGGCCAGGTTCTCGGTGAAGTCGCAGGCCTCCTTGGTGCATCCGGGGGTGTTCGCGGCGGGGTAGAAGTAGACGATGACGCGGCCGCCGCGGTAGTCCGCGAGCGACACCGTCTCGCCGGTGTCCGAGGGCAGCGAGAACTCCGGGGCAGCGTCACCCGGGGTCAGACGGTTATCAGTGGCCACGGGCGGGCAGGATACCGCTCGCATGTGATCGCGGACCGCGCGGCGAGTCGTCGCCGGGACGCACGGCCGCCGCGTGACGATGCGGCCACGATGGGCGGCAGCACGCAACGGGCTGCGTCGACGAACAGACCGGCAGCAGTCGGACCGGACAGGACGAGGGAGGCTCCGTGGCACGGGACCCGGACACCATCGAGCGGGAGATCGAACAGGCGCGCGAGGCTCTCGCGGGTGCGCTGGACGAGCTCTCGGATCGCGCGAACCCGCAGCGGCTCAGTGAGCAGGGCAAGGAGATCGCGGCCGAGAAGTGGGCCGACCCGAAGATCAAGTACGGGGTGATCGCTGCGGGCACCCTGATCGGACTCCTCCTGCTGCGCAAGCTGCTCAAGTAGGCACGACCGGCTGATCCGACGGCTGTGGGCGGGCGCCCCGAGGTGATAGGAACCTCGGGACGCCCGCCCTTCGTCGTAACAGGACAGCTCGGAGGTCTCCCACCGTGTCGACGTCGTCGTCGCAACTCACTCCCGCGGCCCAGCGCTTCCGCGCGGCCCGCGACCTCCTCGTCGAACGCCAGACCGACTACGACGCCGCGCGTCGGGACTTCGCCTGGCCCGAGCTGGACGAGTTCAACTGGGCGCTCGAGCACTTCGACGCGATCGGCGCCGACCCGGCGTCCGCCGACCGGCCGGCGCTGTGGATCGTCGAGCAGGACGGCAGCGAGGGGAAGTTCTCGTTCGCGGAGATGACCCGGCGCTCGAACCGGGTCGCGAACTGGTTGCGCTCGCACGGGGTCCGCCGGGGCGACCGGATCATCCTCATGCTCGCCAACCAGGTCGAGCTGTGGGACACGATCCTCGCGACGATGAAGCTCGGCGCCGTGCTCATCCCCTCGACCCCGATGCTCGGCGCGGCCGACCTGCGCGACCGCATCGACCGCGGTGCCGCCAAGCACGTCGTCGTCCGGGACGCCGACGTCGACAAGTTCGACGACGTGCCCGGTGACTACACCCGCATCGCCGTCGGGCCCGCGACGCCGGACGGCTGGCTCGACCTCGCCGACGCGGACTCGGCCTCGGAGGACTTCGAGGTCGACGGCCCGACGAAGGCCTCCGAGACCCTGCTCCTCTACTTCACCTCGGGCACCACCGCGAAGCCCAAGCTGGTGCAGCACACTCACGTGTCCTACCCCGTCGGGCACCTGTCGACGATGTACTGGATCGGGTTGCAGCCAGGCGACGTGCACTGCAACGTCGCCTCGCCCGGCTGGGCGAAGCACGCGTGGTCGAACGTCTTCGCGCCGTGGTGCGCCGAGGCGACGATCTTCATCTACAACTACTCCCGCTTCGACGCCGACGCGATGCTGAAGACCCTCGTCGACCACGGCGTCACCACGTTCTGCGCGCCGCCGACGGTGTGGCGGATGCTCATCCAGGCCGACCTGGGCCGCTGGCAGGTGCCGATGCGTGAGCTCGTCGGCGCCGGCGAGCCGCTGAACCCCGAGGTCATCGAGCAGGTCCGCGATGCCTGGGGCCTGACGATCCGCGACGGGTTCGGGCAGACCGAGTCGTCGCTGCAGATCGCGAACACGCCGGGCGCGCTCGTCAAGGACGGGTCGATGGGCCGGCCCCTGCCGGGGTTCGAGATCGCGCTGGTGGATCCCGTCTCGGGTGTGGTGGGCGACGAGGGCGAGATCTGCGTGGACCTCTCTCACCGGCCGGTGGGGCTCATGGTCGGGTACGCCGACGACGACGAGCGCAACGCCGAGGTCATGCGCGGCGGCTACTACCACACCGGCGACGTCGGGTCACGGGACGCGGACGGCTACATCACCTATGTCGGGCGTTCCGACGACGTGTTCAAGGCGTCGGACTACCGCATCTCGCCGTTCGAGCTCGAGAGCGTGCTGCTCGAGCACGAGGCGGTGGCCGAGGCCGCCGTCGTGCCCTCGCCCGACCCGCTGCGCCTGGCCGTGCCGAAGGCCTACGTCGTGCTCGCCCGCGGATGGGACCCCGACGAGAAGGCCGCGCGGGCGATCCTCGAGTACGCCCGGGAGCAGCTCCCGGCCTACAAGCGCGTGCGACGCCTGGAGTTCGCCGAGCTCCCGAAGACGATCTCCGGGAAGATCCGGCGGGTCGAGCTGCGGACGCGGGAGACCGAGCTGCGGGCCGACGGCGGCGTCCCCGAGGGCGAGTTCTCCGACGACTCCCTGGGGCTGCGGTCCTCGTGAGTTCCTTCGCGTTCCCGGTGGTGCCGCGGTACGCCGAGATCGACCAGCAGGGCGTGGTGTTCTTCGGGCACTACCTGACCTGGTGCGACGAGGCGTTCACTGCGTTCCAGTCCTGGGTCGGCTACCCGTACCCGGACATGATCTCCGACGGCGTCGACATCCAGATCGTGCACGCCGAGCTCGACTACGGGGCGTCGGTGGAGTGGGGCGACGCGGTGTCGATCGTCGTCGAGAACGAGAAGGTCGGGACGACGTCGTTGCGGACGCGGTTCGCGATCCAGCGGCGGTCGTCCGAGCACGAGGCCTGGGCGGACGCGGTGATCGTGACGCTGGTGCACGTGTGCGTGGACGCGTCCTCCTTCACGAAGACGGCGGTGCCGGGGCGGTTGGCGGATGCGTTGGCGACGGCGGCGCGGGTGTGAAGGTTCGTGGTGGACCGACCGAGTCACGGTGACTCGGTCGGCGCCTCCGTGTCTGCGCTGTCGGCCGGCTGCCGGTGTTCATGGCCATCGATGGGGCTTGCATGATCATCAGGCCTGAGTGGCTGCCGGTGGGGCCGCTCGGGGCCGTGGAGGCCTGGTGATCATGGTTGCGAGGGGTGGGTCGGGCGGATTCTCCGGTTCGGCCCCGTCTGGGCGGGGTTCTCGTCTACGTTGCCGTTCATGAGTGCTCCGGTGCCGCCGAACGACCCCGGGTGGGGGCCGGCCGGGCAGCTCGCCGACTCCTGGGGTGTGGGTCTGCCCGGCTCACCGGGGCCGCAGGCGTCGGACCCGGCGCGGTTGACGAACGGGCAGGTGGTGCCGCGGCAGGTCGTGGAGATGCCGACCGGCGGGTCGTTCACGGTCGATCTGGAGCGCGCCCCGCAGACCCTCCGCGACCTCACGGCCGCTCGGGACGAGCTCGCGGATATCATGCTGGAAGCCCAGCGACTCGGGAAGGTCGATCCCGGTTCCGCGGACGATGTCTCCCGAGACGCTGCGACGATGCTCGGCACCGTCGCAGATGGTGGTGACGGCTCCTTGCTCGGTGCACTGAACGCTGGGGTCCGTCGGCTCGACCTGTTGATCGACGCGATCAAGATCGAACTACGCACTTACGAGGCCTCGGAGGACCAGACTCGCCGGGGCTTCGATGCCAAGAGGGCCTAGCTCGCTACTGCTGGCCGTGCTCGTGTTGATTCTGATCGCGGCATGCGGAGGCGTGAGTCCGGCACCGCAACCGAACCCTGCTCCATTAAGCACGTCGCCTCGACTCGAAGCCCCATCCGTCGTGGCTCCGCGGGACGGATCCATGTACGTGGGAAGACCCTGCGCCGCTTTGACGTCATCGGAGCTCACTCGGCTTGGGATGAGGCCTCAGGGCCGCCAACGGACCAACAACGGTGTCCAGGAGTGCGACTGGTCGTCCGGCGAGCTCGAAAACCTGGCCATATACGTGGATCCCGGCCGGGATCTGCTCGCTGACACCTACAGGACCTGGCGCGGGGTTCTCGTCCCGATCACGGTCGAAGGCATGCCCGCCGCGCTGCAGAAAATCGGTCGCGGTGAGTTCAATACGTGCACCGTCACGACGGGCCTCGGTCCGAAGCAAGCCATCGAGACGACATGGATCGGGAAGGGCGACCCCCGCCCCGGCAACGACGCGTGCGAGTTCGCCGAACAGGCCACCGCCCTCGTGATCCGCAAGCTCCCACCTCAGCGCTGATCTCCTCTCACGAGTTCTCCCAAACCGCACCCACGGCGCGGCCGGCCTCCCTAACGTCCCCGGGCGGAGGGGGTGGTGGGCGGTGCCGATGCCGGGGGATCCGGGTGTGGTCGAGTCGGGGGCGGATCAGCTCACGGCCATGGCCGAGGGGTTCACGAGCGCGGGCGAGGGCATCCGCGCCGCGGGCAACTCCTGGGCGGCGGGCTGGACGGGTGGCGCGGCGCAGGCGGCATCGGCGCAGGTCGGCGAGGTGGGCGCGAAGGCGGCGGTGGGCGCGGACGTGTCGCGCGCGGTCGGACAGGCGCTCACGACGTATGCCTCCGAACTGCGCGCCGCCCAGGAGCAGTACCTCCGGGGCGAGCAGATGGTCGCGGCCGGGCAGGCGGACGTCGCGCGGTCCACGACGGCCATGCAGAACCTCCAGACCACCGAGCGGACGACACCGGCCTCCGCGCAGAAGGACGCGGCCTTCGACGCGGCCGACGCCGCGGTCTCGGCCGCGCAGGGGAGGGTCGCCGAGGGGCAGCGCCTGATGCAGGAGGCCGTCCAACGCGAGCAGGCCGCCAACGCCGCGGCCGCAACCTCGGTCCAGGGCGCCCAGGGGCAACTCGCCGGAATGACCGCACCCGTGCCCGGAGCCGCCGGAGCGGTACCCGCCGGAGCGCCCGGGACTCCGGGACAGCCCGGCCAACCCCCGCCCGCGTTCACCGCCGCACCCGCCACCCCGCCGCCCGAGGAGGAGAGCGGGTTCTCCTGGACCGATATCGCGCACACCGCGCTGGACGTCGCCGGGCTGGTCCCGGGCGTCGGCGAGGTCTTCGACGGGGCCAACGCCGCCTGGTACGCCTCCGAGGGCGACTACCTCAACGCCGGGCTCTCGGCCGCCGCGATGGTGCCCTTCGCCGGCTCGGCGGCCACCGGGCTGAAGGTGGGGCTCAAGGCGGGCGAGGCGGCCACCGACCTCGCCAAGGCCGGCACCCACCTCGCCCCCGAAGCCGCCGCGGCCGTGAAGACCTCCGAGGTACCCGCGTCCGGCCTGCACATCGACATGGCGCCCTCCGCGACGACCCCGCCCAGCCGGGCTCTCTCGATCGGCGAGCCCGTCGACGTCGGCACCGGGCACCTGCTGCTCCCCGCCGTCGACGTCGAACTGCCCGGCGTGCTGCCACTCGTCGTCGAACGGCTGCACCGGTCGTCGTACCGCTCGGGGCGTTTCTTCGGCCCGAGCTGGGCCTCGACGCTCGACGAGCACGTCGTCGTCACCGACACCCACGTCGTCCTCGCCCGCGCCGACGCCGTCGCGCTGCGATTCCCGCCCGACGGCGGGCCCGCGGTCGAGGACGACCGGTGGACCCTCACCCGGGACGGCGCCTCCGTCGTCGTCGACGATCTCGACGGCGAACGACGCCGGCACTTCTCCGGTCACGGCGCCCAGCGGTGGCTGACCGCCGTCGTCGACCACCAGGGGCGGCGCTATGACGTCGACCGGCTCGCCGACGGCACCCCGCTCGAGATCCGCCACCACGGCGGCTACCGCGTCACGGTGCTCACCGCGCGAGACCGGATCGTCGGGTACGACCTCGTCGGCGCGGGCCCCGACGGCAGCGACCGTGCGCTCGTCCGGTTCGGGTACGAGGCCGGGAACCTCACGGCCGTTGTCACCTCCTCCGGGCTGCCGACCCGATTCGGGTACGACGACCGCGGCCGCATGACCGGCTGGGCCGACCGCCGCGGCACCTGGTTCCGCCACGAGTACGACGACGAGGACCGGGTCGTTCGCCAGGTCGGTTCCGGGGGCGTGCTGAGCTGCTCGTTCGACTACGACCACGACATCGTCACGCGCACCGACTCGCTCGGCGCGATCACGCGGTACGTCCACGACGACGCCGGCCGGGTCGTGCAGGTGACCGATCCGCTCGGCGGCGAACGTCGGACCGAGTACGACGATGCCGGCCGCGTCACCGCCGTCGTCGACGAGCTCGGCCGGACCACGCGGTTCGGCCACGACCCCCGCGGCCTCCTCGACCGGGTCGAACGGCCCGACGGCTCGGTGGTCACCGTCGTGCACGACGACGCCGGGCGACCCGTCCTCGTGCGGGACGCGGACGGTGCCGAGTGGACGCACGAGTTCGACGACGCCGGTCGGCGGGTCGCGACGACCGACCCGCTCGGCGCGATCACCCGGTACGCCCACGGCGAGCACGGGTTCCTCGTGGCCGTCACGGACGCGCTCGGCGGGGTGCGGCGGCTGGAGAACGACGCGGCCGGACTGCCGGTCGCCGTCGTCGATCGGGTCGGCGCAGTCACGCGATGGGAGCGCGACGCCCTCGGCCGGGTCGTCGCCGAGACGGATCCGACCGGACTCGTCACGCGCTACACGTGGACGCTCGAGGGCCGCCTCGCGACGGTGACCGCGCCCGATGGCGGCGTCGAGCGCCGCCTCTACGATCCGGAGGGCAACCTGGCGTCGTCGACCGACGCCGTCGGGCAGGTCACCCGGTTCGAGCACACCCACTTCGACCTCGTCGCCGCGCGCGTCGACCCGGACGGCTCCCGGCACGAGCAGGCCTGGGACTCCGAGATGCGGTTGGTCGGCGTCACGAACCCGCAGGGCCTGCGCTGGTCCTACGAGTACGACGCGGCGGGCCGACTCGTCGCGGAGACCGACTTCGACGACCGTCGCACCACCTACGCCCTCGATGCCACCGGGGCCCTCCGGCGCCGGACGAACGCGCTCGGCGAGACCGTCGAGTTCGCGTACGGGCCGCTCGGGCAGGTGTCCGAGCGACGGGCGGACGGGGTGCTGACCACGTACGACCACGACGCGGCCGGTCGTCTGGTCCGCGCGACGACACCCGACGTCGACGTCGTGATCACCCGCGACGCGTCCGGCCGGGTGCTCGGGGAGGCGACGAACGGGCGCGAGCTGATCTCCTCGTACGACGCGCTGGGACGCCGCATCGGGCGGATCACGCCGACAGGACAGCGCAGCGAGTGGGCGTACGCGGCGGACTCGACGGTGACCTCGCTGGTCGCCGGTGTCGCGATGGACTTCGACCACGACGTCGCCGGCCGTGAGACCCGTCGTCGAGCCGGCCGGGCCGTCGTCGAGCAGGACTGGGACGCGGGGCGGCTGGTCGAGCAGCGTCTCGAGGGCGCGTTCGACCGGCGGTTCCGGTACCGGCCGGACGGCAGTGTCGTCGGGATCGGGGCGCGGGCGTTCGACGTGGACGCCCAGGGCCGGGTGACCGCGGTCCGGGGTGGCGGGTGGTCGGAGCGCTACGCCTACGACGCCGGCGGGAACACCGTGGCGGCCTCGTGGCCCGGCGCGGACCCGGAGTTGGCCGGCGCGCGTGAGTTCTCCGGGACGACGCTGCGGCGGGCGGGACGGGCGACGTACGGGCACGACGCGGCCGGCCGGGTCGTCCGGCGGACGCGGGGGCGGCTGTCGCGACCACCGGAGTCCTGGCAGTTCCGGTGGGACGCGCTCGACCAGCTCGTCGGGGTGACGACGCCGGACGGCTCGCTTTGGCGGTACGTCTACGACGCGTTCGGGCGGCGGGTGTCCAAACAGCGGCTCGATCCTCGCGGCGGTTCGGCCGAGCAGGTGGATTTCACCTGGGACGGGGCGACGCTGGTCGAGGAGGTCCGGTACGCGGACGCCGGCGTCTCCTCGACGGCGTGGGACCACGACGCGAGCGGGCTGCGGCCGGTCTCGCAGCGCTCACGGTGGCGGGCGGCGGGGCAGGCCGAGGTCGACGAGCGGTTCTACGCGATCGTCACCGACCTCGTCGGCGCGCCGACCGAGCTGCTCGCGCCGGACGGTTCGGTGGCGGGCCAGGCGCGGCGGTCGCTGTGGGGGCGGACGTCGTGGACCGGGGTCTCGACGCCGCTGCTCTTCCCCGGCCAGTACCTCGATACCGAGACCGGGCTCGCCCAGAACCTCCACCGCTACTACGACCCCGACACCGCCCGGTACACCTCGCTGGACCCACTGGGGCTCGCGCCCGCTCCGAACCCGGCCGCGTACGTCCACAACCCGCTCACCTGGGCGGACCCGCTCGGCCTCAACCCCTGCGCCGCGCCGCTACCGGGCTCCGGTGGTCAGAAGGCTCTCCCGCCGGGAAAGCCTCAGTGGGGAGGCTCACAGGTCTATAACAAGGGCGGTAGAATGACCGCGATCGAGCACATCAACTATCGCCACGGGCCATATTCGTCGAGTTCTACCCCGGCGGGCAGGTTCGACGCAGGGACATCCGCGCATTCTATCAAGAGTCATGTCGACGACGCGCTGTCGAACGGGTCGAGAGTCACCGACGGCCGCGGGGGTGAAACGTTCGAGCATGATATCGGGCGCCAGATAGGGCTCGATGCCGATGGAAAGCCGACGACTAGAATCCGGGTGCATGCCAGAGATGGACAGATCAGGACAGCGTTCCCCTACTGAGCTGGCGGGGAACCATCTCGTTGCAGGCCTGCTTCGAGAAGGTGAGTTGACGCCGAACATCGCCCGGGAGGTGCTCGATGTCGTAGGTGATCCCAAGAGGCTCAGTTTTTGGGAGCGTGAACTCAACGTATACTTTCTGAAATTCGACTTCGCGCACGGTGTCGCGTTCCTCGTGGATGATCTCGACACCTCTCCTGATGGAACGCTGGAGATGTCGATCGACGAAATGAGCGGGCTGCTTCGCGATTACATAGCGCGCGAGGACGACTGAGTCGACGAGTCGGTGCGCATATGTGCTCGTTCGAGGGAGGTGTGGGATGATCCACAAAATCGGCACCTGGGTGCGCAATTCTGCCTCCGGAGCGATCACCGACGCGTCGTTCGACGGGTTCAGCATGTCCATCATCGCGGGCAACTGGGGGTTCAGTACGACCATTCCCTGGCGCATCGTGTCCGACGGAGACCTCATCGCAGCATCAGCAGACCTGGAGCCCGCCCAAGAGGCATTGAAGGCGATCTTGGGCACCACACTCGCTGATGTCGTCCCGATGGGTCGACTCATGCTCGGCGACCCAGCGCTCGTGCCGTCGAGCGGTTCGGCCATCGAGGTCTTCTCGGATACCCAGATCGACCCGTGGGCCTTGAGCACGCCGACATGATCTACGTCGGCACGCCGGGCGATCCCCGGGCCAACCGTTGATCCGGGTCTGAGCAGGTCACTCGCTCGTCGAATCTGATGAGCTGCCCCCTTGTCGCGGTGATTCTTCAGCGCCCGGGCGCCTTGTCGTTGTGAATCACAACGACAAGGGCGCTGCCGTGTGGTGAATCCCCGCGACAAGGCGATCGCGCACGTCAGGAGCGGGGCACGCGGCCGCCCGAGCTCCAAGAATCGGCCCAGTAGATGGCGTCAGCCGACCCGCGCGGACCAAGATCACGAGTTCGTGCGCGACACGCGCAAGATTCGGGTGCGACGCGCTCACGAGGATCAGATCTTCATCCCCGGCCCCGGCCCCGGCCCCGGCCCCGGCCCCGGCCCCGGCCCCGGCCCCGGCAGACCCCGGAGGCCCGTGACCGAGCACCCGTGGCCGGCGAACACCCCGGAACACCGGCCACAGGCACCCGGCGATCAGCGCAACGAGAACGGCAGGATCGAGCCCCGCAACAGCGCCCGACCGTCCACCGACGCCAACGACGGGAACCGCGACAACCGCGACGTCGCCAACTCCACGGGGTCGGACACCGAGTCCAGCCGCCCCGTGAGGTACGCCCACTCGTGCTCGTCCGAGCAGTACGGGAGCACCGTCGGGAAGACCTCGTCGAACCGGCCGACCATGCGCCCGAGCGTGTCGTTCCGCCACATCGTCGGGCAGCCGGCCTGCGTACAGACCACCCCGCCCGGAGCCAGGACGGACGCGCACCGCTGCAGGAACGGGGTGCCGTACAGGCGCGCGTGCTGCGCCGGGTCGTCGACCTCGACCGGCTCGTCGGGCAGGTCGACGATGACGACGTCGTACTGGTCGCCCCGCTCGGCGGCCTCGGCCAGGAACTCCCAGCCGTCGGCGTAGTGGATCTGCACCGGCCCCGAGCCGGCCTCGGCGGCCTCGAGCTCCACCGACGAGTAGCCGTAGGGCAGCAGCTCCGCGCACCGGCGGACGCACTCCGAGTCGATGTCGACGTGATCCACCCGTGAAGCCCCGGCGGCCACCGCGAGCTGCGAGACGACGCCCTCGCTCGAGCCGACCACCAGCACCCGCTCCAACCGGTCCGCCAGCAGCAGCGGGGGCACCGCGAGGGCCTCGTGGTAGGTGAACTGGGTGGCCTCGGTCGACTGCCGCTCCCCGTCGCAGAACAGCGAGATCCCCTGCGCGGTGCGCGCGACGATCATGTCCTGCCACGCGGTCCGACCCCGCCAGATCACCTCGTCGATCCGCCACCGGCGCCGCATCCCGTCGGCGAGCGGCTCGTCGACCTCCCGCTGGCCGGCGGCGTCGGGGGCGAGCCCCGCCCCCCGCGCCACGATCTGCGCCCGCACCTCGACGGCCCCGACCTCCCGGCCCAGCACCTCGACGATCCGCTCCGGATCGGCGTGCTCGCCGCAGGTGAAGACGTCGACGAACGCCGCGCTCGCCTCCGGATAGGCGTGCACCGAGGCGTGTGACTCGGCGAGCATCGCGAGCACCGTCGTGCCCTGCGGTTCGAACCGGTGGGTCACGACGTCGAGGGTGGTCGCCCCGCCGTCGTCGAGCGCGGTCCGCAGGGCGCGGGCGACGGCGGCCTCGTCACCGAGGAGCACGGGCGAGACGCCGCGCAGTTCGGCGAGCACGTGACGGCCCGAGAACGACGCGGACGGGGAGTCCACCGGGGTGGAGGGGAACGCGGGGGCGGGAGTGGTCAATCGGTTTCCTCGGGGGTGTCGTCGGTGGCGCGGTCACGGATCACGGTCGGCAACGGGGGGAGCCCGTTGAAGCCGACCGACGCATAGCTCGAGGTGTAGGCCCCGGCGCCGAGGAACTCGACGGTGTCGCCGGCGGCCAGGTCGAGGGGGAGACGGACGTCGGCGTGGCGGTAGAGCACGTCGTCGCCGTCGCAGGTGGGTCCGGCGAGCACCACGTGGCCACTCGGCGCCGCGGTGGGGTACCCGGGTGTGCGCAGTCGATACACGATCATCTCGCCTTCGGTCTCGGCGAGGCCCTGGTAGCGCCCGACGTCGAGGTAGACCCAGCGGCGTCCCGCGCGCTCGGTGACGAGGACGACCTCCGCGACCAGGACACCAGCCTCGGCGACGAGGGCCCGCCCGGGTTCCGCGACGAGGTGCGGCCGCCAGCTCCCGACCCCGGGAACGTCCGCGTGCTCGGCGAGCGCCGCGCGGATCGCGTCGGCGCAGCCGGAGAGGTCGGGCACCGGGCCCGCGGCGTGCGGCGTCGGGAACCCGCCCCCGACGTTCAGCTCGGCGACCGGCGCCCCGAACGACTCGACGGCCCGGGCGGCGGCCGCGATGCCCCGTCGCCACGACGCCGGGTCGGTCTGTTGCGACCCGGGGTGGAAGCCGAGCCCGTGCGGGCGCAGCCCGGCGTCGCGGGCACGACGCAGCAGGTCGGCGGCCTCGTCGGGAGCGACCCCGAACTTGCCGGAGAACGGGGTGGCCGAGCCGGTGTCGTCGGCGCCGAGGCGCACGGTCACGTCGGCGCCGGGAGCGAGCCGGGCGAGCAGATCGACGTCGGACGCGGCGTCGGTGGTGAAGCGGTGCACGCCCGCGGCCACCGCCGCCCGCACGTCCGACGGCTTCTTCAGCGGATTGCCCCAGCTCATCCGCTCGGGCGGGACGCCGGCGAGCAGGCAGGCGTCGAGCTCGCCGCGGCTGGCCAGGTCGACGCTCGCGCCCTGCTCGGCCAGGAGCGCGAGGACGGCGGGGTGAGGATTCGCCTTGACGGCGTAAGCGGTCTCGCTCTCCGGGAGAGCGTCGCGGAACGTGCGGTGGGCGGCCTCGACGACGCCGAGATCCAGCTCCAATCGTGGACTGATCATCACCTGATCGGAGGAGTCGAGAGCGGGGTCGACGACGCGTTCGTGCGCCTGCACGGCCCGCTGTGCACCCACGGCCTCCACTGTGCCCCGTGGTGCCCGTTCGAAACACAGAACGGCTGACTTGAGACGTATCGGACGCGTACTCTTCCGGATCTCCGGGCCGGTGGGTCCCGGGGGTGGCGGGTCGGGGAGAGAGTGGGACAGGTATGCCTTCGGGCTCCCTGAACGGGTGGGGGACTCCTCGCCGCAGACAGCGGTGGCCACGCTGGTCACCTCGCAGCGTGGCGGTCACGGGTCTGTTCGCGGTGGCGCTGCTGGCCGCGGCGCTGGGCGTCGGCCGCACCGTCGTCGCGCCCGCCGGGCCGGGCGAGCAGGCCGCGGGTGGAGCGGGGTCTTCGCGCGCCCTCGTCACCGACACCGACAAGGCACGGCCGGGCGGCTCGGCACCGGACTACGGGTCAGGCTACGGCCCGCCGACCGGGGCGGCCGGTTCGTCGGCGCCCGGGGCCGACCTCGGGACCTCTTCGGCGCCGTCGGGCGGCGCGAGTGATTCCGCGGCCGGCGCGCCGTCCGACCCGGGAGCGTCCGACGACGCCCTCGCACCACCCCTCACGCCGATCCCGCTCCCTGGCGCCCGTCCGCTGGGCAGCGCTCCGGCGCCCGCGTCGAGCACCCCGTCCGGCTGGGAGCCACCGCTGGCGCCGATCGTGCCCGGCGCGCAGGCACCGTCGTCGGCGGCGCCTGCGGGGGAGCCAGCCGCGCCCCTCGCGCCGATCGTGCCGCCGGGCGGTGTGGCGCCCGGCCCGACGGCCGGGCAGGCGACGACCGCCGCCCCGCCGCGGGTGCAGGACCTGCCCGGCGCCGTGCTCGGGGGCGTCGTGCCTGGTCAGAACCGCGCCGACCGGGGCGGGGACGGGAAGGCGGACGCCCCCGAGGTGAAGGCGCCGAAGGTCGAGGCGCCCGCGAAGGCGGACCGCCCGAAGGCGGAGTCGCCGAAGAAGGCCGATGCTCCGAAGGCCGATGCTCCGAAGGCCGATGCTCCGAAGGTCGACGCCCCGAAGGTGGAGGTGCCGAAGGTCGAGGTCCCCGGGGTCGACGCGCCGAAGAACACGGACACCGGGCGCGGCGGGGCGAAGGACGGCGACACGGGTGCCGCGGGCCGGGGCCCGGCGTCCGCCACCCCCGCCGTCGCCGTGCCTGCGGTGGCCCCGGAGGGCTGGCCGATCCCGATGCTCGGCCCCAGCAGCTCCGACCCGCCGTCGTCCTCCGCGAGCGCCACCGCCGACCTGCCCGGCGAGGCGACCGCCACCGGCACCGGATCGACCCTGGCACCGGGCACCGGCGGCAGCGGGTCGCCCCTCGCCCCGACGACGACGGCGGGCGGCGGCTCCGGTTCGGTGCCGGAGGGGTGGCCGATCCCCACGCTCGGGCCGGCGTCCACCGACGCGCCGCCCGGCTCGTCCGACGCGATCACCACGACGACGGGGGTCGACCCGACGGGCACCGCCGGCGCCACCACCGCCGCGGCGCCGACCGGGAGGGCCGCACCGCAGGTCACGACCGCCCCCGACGGGACGGGCGCGGCGACCGATCCGTCCACCGGCGTCGTGACCACGCGAGCTCGCTCGGTGGACCCGTCGTCGGGAGCGGTGACGACCCGCTCCACCCGCACCGACCCGTCGTCGAAGGAACGCACCACGCAGACGACGACCCGCTCGGCCGACTCGTCCACGGTGGAGGTCACGACGACGAAGGAGTCGTCGGACGGCAGCGGGTCGGCGGATCCCTCGTCCGAACCGAGTGCCTCGGCCGGGAAGAGCACGGCCGGGGCCACGACGACGGCGTCGAAGGCGTCCGGCTCGGCGAGCACGAAGGCCACGTCCAGCCCGTCGAGCAAGTCGTCCTCGAGCGACAGGTCGTCGAGCAGCAAGCCGAGCTCGAGTGACAAGTCCAGCTCGAGCAGCAGCAAGTCCAGCCCGAAGTCGTCCAGCTCGAAGTCGTCGAGCTCGTCGGTGAAGACGAGCACGTCGAAGGGCTCCGACGGGTCCACGACCAAGGAGACGACGACCTCCGACGGCGACGGCAACAGCGTCACCCGCAAGAGCGTGACCAGCTCCGACGGCGACTCGAAGACGACCTACGTCGCGCAGTCCTCCGACGGGAAGAAGGTCGAGTACTCGGACACGTCGAGCCAGTCGTTCGCCTCGACATCGGGCACCGAGGGCTGGTGGTCGCGGCTCTGGACCTGGTGAGCAGGCGAGTCACGGCCGTGACGGCCGGGCTGGGACGATCACCGGCGTGGCCGTCACCGGAGAGGACCTGCACGCCCGCGGCGAGGAGTTCGCCGAGTTCTGGCGCGAGTACCACCTCTGCTCCCTGACCACCCTGCGCCGCGACGGGAGCCCGCACGTGGTCGCCGTCGGGGTCACGCTCGACCTCGACACCGCGACCGCCCGCGTGATCACCCGGCGCGGCAGCCAGAAGGCCCGGAACGTGCGCCGGGCCGAGGGTGGCGCCCGGGTCGCGGTCAGCCAGGTCGACCGCGGGCGGTGGTCGACGCTGGAGGGGATCGCCGTCGTCCGCGAGGACCGGGAGTCGGTCGCCGACGCCGAGGCCCGCTACGCGGCCCGGTACCGCACGCCTCGGGAGAACCCGGAGCGGGTGGTCATCGAGATCGCACTGACGCGGGTCCTCGGCAGCCGCTGACTCAGGCCGTCGGCGCGGTCAGGTCGTAGACCGTCGTGCCGCCGATCGTCCGGGCCGTGAAGTGCTGCTTCACCCAGGCGGTGATCTGCACGGTGTCGGCGCTGCCGCCGGTGTCGGGGACCTCGGAGAGGCCCTGGCCCAGGAAGTAGTGCACCTGGCCGGAGGCGATGAGCGCCTGGAACTGCGCGAGCGTCGGGGACGGGTCGGTCCCGTTGAACCCGCCGAGCGGCATCACGGGTGCGCCGCTCGCGAGCTGGTAGCCCGCGGCCGGCATCGACCCCGCGGTCGCCGCGACCCAGGTGTGGCCCGCCGCGCCCGCCGTAAGGAAGGCCGCCAGCTCGGCCGAGGGGGCCGAGGCGTTCAGCAGTGCCATCGCGCCACCGGGGCCGCCGCGCCCGGGTCCGCCCTGGCCGGTACCGCCCGGACCGCTGCCGGCCGGCCCGCCGAACCCGCCACCGCGGGAGCCGTGCCCGCGTCCCCCGTGGCCGCCTCCAGGTCCGCCGAACCCGGACGACGGACCCGCCGTCGGGATGATCTCGGTGTGGGCCGTGCCCGCGGTCTGGACCGCGTAGGCCACCGGCCCGCCCAGCCCCGCGACGAGCGCGGCCGTCAGCACCCCCGCCGTGACCACCCGGCGGGCGCCGGCCCGCAGCAGCCCGGTGAGCACCAGGCCGACGGCGGCGACGAGACCCGTCACCAGCACCACCGCCCGCAGCCAGGGCAGGAACTCCGGGGTCTCCCGCAGCATCCACCACGACCACAGCGCCGAGACCGCCACCGTCCCCGCGAGCACCCACCGCGGCCACCCGACCCACCGGGCCCGCCAGAGCTCCACGACCCCGACCGCGGCGAGCGCGGCGATCCACGGGGCGAGCGCGACCGAGTAGTACGGGTGGATGATCCCCGCCGCGAGGCTGAACACCCCTGCCGTGACCAGCAGCGATCCGCCCCAGAGCAGCACGCCGGCCCGTCGCCGGTCGGTGCGCACCCCGCGACCGACCAGGATCAGCAGCGCCACGCCGAGGATCAGCGCGGCCGGCAGCAACCAGGAGACCTGCGACGCCATCGAGCCGGTGAACAGGGCCGACCAGGAGTCGGTGGAGGTCGCGCCCCCCATGCCGCCACCGCCGCCCCCGGGCGGAGCCCCGCCGGCGAACCCCGCGCCGGGCCCGCCGCCGACACCACCCGGGGCGCCGCCGAAGCCGCCGCCACCCCCACCGGACGTTCCGCCGCCGAGCTGACCCGTCTCGTCACCGGTGAGCCGGCCGACGCCGTTGTAGCCGAACGCCAGCTCCAGGACGCTGTTCGACTGCGATCCGCCGACGAACGGACGCGACGACGCTGGCCACAGCTCGACCACCGCGACCCACCAGCCGGCGGAGACGAGCAGCGACGCCGTCGCGGGCAGCAGCGCGAGGAACCGTCGACGCCAGGTCCCCGGACCCGCCGTCAGGTGCAGCGCCAGGAACGCGGGCAGCACCAGGAAGGCCTGCAGCGACTTGGTGAGGAACCCGGTGCCGACGCACGCCGCGGCGAGCACGAGCCACCAGGTGGACGCCCGGGTCGTGCCCGCGTCGATCGAGCGCACCATCGCGTACGCGCCGGCCACGAGCAGCAGGCACAGCAGGGCGTCCGGGTTGTCGAAGCGGAACATCAGCGTCGCGACCGGCGTCACCGCCAGTGCCACGCCGGAGAGGATCCCGGCGACCGGGCCGGACCAGCGCCGGACCGCCCCGGTGAGCAGGCCGACGGCGCTGACGCCCATGAGCGCCTGCGGCACCAGCACCGACCACGACGACAGCCCGAACAGCCGCACCGACAGCCCCATCACCCACAGCGAGGCGGGCGGCTTGTCGACCATGATCGACGCGGGCGCGTCGGACGCGCCGAAGAACCACGCCTTCCAGGACTGCCCGCCCGCCTGCGCGGCGGCCGCGTAGAACGCGTTGCCCCAGCCCGAGGCAGAGAGCCCGACCAGGTAGAGCACCGCGGTCGCGACGAGAAGACCGGCCAGCGTGGGCGCGTACCACCGGGCCGTGCGGCGCGCGTCGGCCGCGGGGGAGGGGGTCGACAAGGCCGGGGGCGGTGGCGTCGGAGGCGTCGGTCGCCGGCCGGTCAGCAGACTCATGACGACGAGGATCGGCGCCGCCTGTGATCACGGGGTGGGCCGGGCCTGTGTGGCCGCTGTGCGGTAGGTGCGCTGCGCGCTCGTGAGCAGAAATTGAGGTCAGGGCGTCAATGTGTGCTCACGAGCGCGAAGCGCACCTAGTTCTCCAGCGGGACCAGCTCCGTCGTGAACGCGTCGAGGAAGTCGTCCCAGCTCTCCGGCGCGGTGGCGGGCCGCACGACGAACTTGGTGATCCCGCCGTCCACGAACTCCCCGACGAGCCGGCCGGCCTCGGAGAAGTCCCGCGCGATCAGCGTGCCGGGCTCGATCTCCGGACGGCGCTTCGCCGTCGCTGCCAGCGCACGCTCCACCTCGTCCGGCGCGGCCCCCGGCGGCAGGACCAGCAGGTTCGTCCCGTAGTGGTCCTCCTCGACCTCCCGCCCCGCGGCGTCGGCGGCCTCGGCGATGACCCGGCGCGCATCGGCGGCCTCGGCGGGCGTGACGAACGACGCGAGCCAGCCGTCGGCCAGCCGCCCGACCCGACGCAGCGCCGCGGGCACCAGCCCCCCGAGCCACAGGTCCAGCGGCTGCGCGGGACGTGGGGCGACCGCCGCGTCGTCGAGAGTGAAGAAGCGGCCGTGGTGGGTGACCGACTCCTCGGTCAGTAGCCGCCGCACCACCTGCAGCGCCTCCTCGAGCACCGCGGCGCGCGGTCCGGGGACGGGGTACGCGGTGCGCTCGGCCGGCGTCGCGGGCTGCAGCCCGAACACCGGCAGGATGCGCTTCGGCGCGAGCACCGCCAACGAGGCCAACTGGTGCGCGACGACGGCGGGATTGCGTCCGGGCAGCACGACGACGCCGGTGCCCAGCTTGAGGTGCTCGGTGCGTCCGGCGGCCCAGCCGAGGGCGGTGAGGGGCTCGACGGCGTCGGTGGCGATGCGGTCGGGGAACCACAGCGAGTCGATCCCGCGGCGCTCGCAGCCGTCGACCAGCGTCGTCGTGTCCTCGGCGACCCCCAGGCGGGAAGGACCCGCCCCGATGCCGATCCGGACCTTGAGCGCGGGGCTCACGCGGTCGCCTCGGCCGGGTGGCGCAGGAGCCCGGCGCGCCGGCCGAAGTCGTCGAAGAGCCGCCACGACGCGACCCTGGAGGCGTCGGCGCGCTCGGCGGTCTCCGCGCGCAGCCCCTCGGTCGAGATGCCCAGCTCCGCGAAGCGCGCCTCGATGGCGGTCCCGGTCCAGCGCGTGGCCCAGGTCTCGAACTCGGCCGGGGTGATCTCGGGGTGGAACTGCACGCCCAGGTGGCGGTCCTGGCGGAAGGCCTGGTCGCAGCGTGGCGAGCGGGCGAGGACCTCGGAGGTCGGCGGCGCGGTGAACGCGTCGAAATGGAACTCCATCCAGGGCCCTTCGACGATGACGTCCGGCTCGTACGAGGTGATGGTGCGCCAGCCGTTCTCGTGCCGCCCGTCGGCGGGATGGGCCGTGCCGCCGAGGACGCGGGCCAGGAGCTGGCCGCCGAAGCAGATCCCGAGGATCGGTGTGCCCGCCTCGATCGTCCGGGTCAGGTAGGCGATCTCGTCGGCGAGCCAGGGCACGGCGTCGTCCCACGCGCCTTCGGCCGAGCCGAGCACCGCGACCGCGTCGACGCTCGCCGGGTCGGGCAGCGCGGTCCCGGCCACGCCCGGCACGATCCGCACCCCACGCTCGGCGGCCCAGGACACGAGGGTCCCGGCCTGCACGAGCACCGTCTCGGGGTCCACGCCGTGGCCGATCACGAGCATCGTCGGGGAGTCCATGTCCCGATCAACGCACGCGATGGTGGACTTCGTCCATGAAGCCCTGTGCGTTCTGCGCCATCATCTCCGGCGACGGAGACGCGCACGTCGTGCACAGCGACGACGACACCGTGGCCTTCCTCGACGCGAAGCCCGTCTTCCACGGCCACGTCCTGCTCGTCCCGCGACAGCACGTCACGACGATGGCCGAACTCCCGGCCGATCAGGTCCCGTCCTTCTTCACGCTGGCCCAGCGGCTCGAGCGGGCCGTCGAGACCACGATGGACGCCCCCGGATCGTTGGTGCTGGTCAACAACGTGGTGAGCCAGTCGGTGCCACACCTGCACCTGCACGTCATCCCGCGCCGCCCGAAGGACGGGCTGCGGTTCTTCCTCGGCCCCCGTCACCCGTATCGCGACACGGACGAGGCCGCCGCGGTCGCGCAACGCATCGGGGAAACGCTGCGGAGTGACGAGGCGGCACCAACCTCCTGAGCTGTTCGGTCCAGGACGATCGGGCGCGAACGGACGTGATCACGGACCTTTCTGGGGGTGAGCGGACGGTGAGACGCGCTCAGCGGTCTCAGGTTGTACGTCCGATCAGGTGGATCCGCCCCATCCTCACCGCTCGTACTGCGATAGTCACGGTGCGCGGACGGGCGGCCAGGGTCATCGGTCGATCACCGTCCGCTACAGCACGTCACCGACGACGGAGGTGGGTATGACGGTCCTGGGATGGGTCGCCGTTGCCGTCGGAGCGTGGTGCGTCGTCTCGGTGGTCGCGGCCCTGGGCCTCGGTGCGCTGCTGCGCCGGGGCTCGCTGGTGGACGACGAACTCAGTGACCAGGGACGGGGCCGCGAGCTGTTCACCGACAGCGCGCTCGCGATGTGGCTCTCCGAGCTGCCGTCGGTGCCGGACGACCCGACGTACGTCGTCGACGACCTGCCGCGGCCACGCAGCCCGCGCGACGTCGGGTCGGGCACCACCGAGGTGCCCACCGGTGTCTTCGGCTCGTGAGCAGTAACTGACGCCAGAGCGTCAATGTGTGCTCACGGGCGCGCAGCGCACCTACCGGTCGATGCCGATCGCCGACCGCACCGAGCCGAGCACCCGACGCGCCCGCTCGCGGGCGATCTCCCCGCCGTGGGCGAGGACGTCGTCGAGGTCGCTGCCCGGCTCCATGAGCTCCTCGTAGCGCTCGCGCATCGGGGCCAGCCGCTCCTCGAGCACGTCGGCGAGCTGGTTCTTCAGGTCGCCCCAGCCCACGCCGCCCGCCTCCAGGCGCGCGCGGGTGTCCGCGACGACCTCGTCCGCCGCGAACTGCGCGAGGATCTGGAACACCGCCGACGAGTCCGGGTCCTTGGGCGCCTCGACCGGCGTGGAGTCGGTCGGGATCCGCCGCACCAGCTTGCGGAGCTTCGGGGCGGGCAGGAACAGCGGGATGTAGTTGTCGTAGGACTTCGACATCTTGCGCCCGTCGAGCCCGGGCAGCGTGTGCCCCGTCGTCTCCGCCGGGATCACCGCCTCCGGCACCCGGAACCGGTAGCCCGAGCCGTAGACGTGGTTGAAGCTGCCCGCGATGTCCGCGGCGATCTCCACGTGCTGGGCCTGGTCGCGCCCGACCGGGACGAGGTCCGCCTCCATGATCAGGATGTCGACGGCCATGAGGATCGGGTAGTTGTAGGTCCCCATGTTGATGCCGGCGTCCGGCTCCTCGCCCGCGGTGACGTTGGCGTCCCGGGCGGCCTTGTAGGCGTGGGCGCGGTTCATCAGGCCCTTGCCCGTGATGCAGGACAGGATCCAGGTCAGCTCGAACGTCTCCGGGACGTCGGACTGCTTGTAGAAGATCGTCCGGGCCGGGTCGAGGCCGGCGGCGAGCCACGTCGCGGCGACGGCGCGCGTCCAGTGGTGGAGCTGCTCGGGGTCCCGCGCGGTGGTCAGCGCGTGGTAGTCGGCGATGAAGTAGAGCGACTCGTTCTCGCCCGCCATCGCGATCGCCGGCTCGATGGCGCCGATGAGGTTGCCCAGGTGGGGCTCACCGGTCGGCTTGATGCCGGTCAGGGAGGTCTTCGTGCGCGTGACCGGGGCGTTCTCCGTGCTCACCACGATCCCCGAGCCTATCCGTGCCGGAGGCGTTCCCCGTCGATCAGGCCACGGCGGTGCGCCGAGTGCTCGAACCACAGCGTGGTCAGCGGCGGAATGCTGGCGAGCAGGCCGACGATCGTGGTGCCCGCGCGCCAGCGGAAGGTCCGCGCGGTCAGCAGCGTGACGACCACGTAGAGGATGAAGAGGACCCCGTGGATCGGCCCAAAGATCTTCACGCCGATGTCGTCGAACACCACGAGGTACTTGAACACCATCCCGATCAGCAGCCCCGTCCAGGAGCACGCCTCGGCGATCGCGACGGTCCGGAACGCCCGGGCCAGCAGGACCGGGTCGATCGCGTGGCGGGTCGAGGTCGTCGGCTCGGAGGTCACGGCGACACTGTGCCGGAGGGTGCTGAGAATGCCGGGTGGGACGTCAGCGAGGTCACGACGACGGGTGCGGGGCGCTCAGGCGGGCACCGCGGCGAGCAACGCCTCGCGCAGCGCCACCGCCGCCGGGCCGACGTCTCCGCGCGGCCACGCCAGGACCAGCCGCGACCGGACCCCCTCGGCCTCGAACGGCACCGTCGCGAGCCCCTCGGACCGCAGCGCCGACACCGACCCGGGCAGCACCGCCACCCCGAGACCACGCGAGGCGAGCCGCGCCAGCACCGCCGGGTCGCTCGCGCTGCAGGTGACGTGCGGGGCCGGGGAGAGGCCGGCGCACGCGAGGTCGACCGCCTCCCGGAGCGCGTTGCCCTCGGCCGGCAGGACGAGGTCGCGCCCGGCCAGGTCGGAGGGACCGGCCGACGACAGTCCGGCCAGTGGATGATCGGCCGGCACCGCCAGCACGAGCGGCTGCTCCGACACCGTCCGCACCTCGAGGTCCTCGGGCAACGTCCCGGCCGCGCCCACCAGCGCCACGTCCAGCCGGCCGCTCCGCAGCCCCTCGAGCAGCGCGCCGGACCCCTCCTCCACCAGCGAGCACACCACGTGCGGGTGCGCGGTGGAGAAGTCGGCGACCACCCCCGGCACGTCCAGGAACGGGCCCGAGCTGACCATTCCCGCGCGCGCGGTTCCCCGCAGCAGCCCGTCGAGGTCGTCGACCACGCGCCGCACCCCGGCCACCGCCTCGAGCGCGGCGCGGGCGGCGGACACCACCTCGACCCCGACCGGCGTGGTGCGGACCCGGTGGCCGGAGCGGTCGAGCAGGGCATGCCCGAGCTCGCGCTCCAGCTTGCGGATCTGCGCGCTCACGCCGGGCTGGGCGACCCGCAGCCGCTCGGCGGCGCGCGTGAACCCGCCTTCGTCGGCCACGGCGACCAGGTACTCGAGCTGATGCAGCTGCACGCCGACCATCATCGCCGGTTCTGACCGGCAGCACGAGCAGGTCTTCGACTTCTGGCCGAGCCAGCGTCACGATCAGACCATGAGCACCCCGACCGTCGTCCTCGTCCCCGGCGCGTGCCACGGGGCCTGGTGGTACGCGTCCGCCGTCGACGCCCTGACCGCCGCCGGGCACCGCGCGCTCGCCGTCACGCTGCCCGGACTCTGCGAGCGGGCCGACGAGCTCGACGGGTCCACCAACCTCGCGAGCCACGTCGCCGACCTCACCGACCGACTTCGGGACCAGGACGGTGACCTCGTCCTCGTCGGGCACAGCTACGGCGGGATGGTGACCGCCGGTGTCGCCGACGCGCTGCCCGGCCGCGTCGTCGGGCTGTGCACCGTCGACGGGTTCACGCCGGAGGACGGCGACTCGTGCTGGTCGTCGGTCAACCACGCGATGCGCGACTGGTACATCCGCGGCGCCGCCCGGAGCGGCGTCCTCGTCGACCCGATGCCGCAGTTCGACCCGCGCGCCACCGGCCACCCGCTCGCGAGCCTCGTCCAGCGGATCACGCTCACCGGGGCGCACCACGACGTCCCGGTCAAGCACTACGCCCTCGCCGCGAACCCGGCCTGGACGCCGACGTCACCCTTCCCGCGGATCGCCGAGAAGCTCAGCGCCGATCCCACCTGGACCGTCCACGACCTGCCCACCACCCACAACGTCCTCGCCGACGGACCCGACGTGCTGGTCGGCCTCGTCGACCGGGTCCTCGCGGACGTGACGGGCTGAGCTGACGCGGGCCGCGGCGGGCAGGATGGCGGCCCGTGACCGTCGAGAACGCTGTACATCCGGAGAGCCGGGGCCACGACTCGTTCCCCCGTCGCCAGGCCGCGACCCGGCGCTTCACCCTCGGCGCGCCGCGCGGGGTGGCGATCTCCCCCGACGGCGCGCGGGTCGTCTTCCTGCGCAGCCGCGGCGGCGACGACCCGGTGACCTGCCTGTGGGTGCTCGACGTCCCGACCGGCGAGGAGCACCTGCTCGTCGACCCGCTGGCTCTCGACGTCCCGGGCGAGGAGGACCTCCCGCCCGAGGAGCGCGCGCGTCGCGAGCGGGTGCGCGAGCAGTCCGGCGGCGTCGTCGACTACGCCACCGACCGCGACGTCGCGACCGCGGCGTTCGTGCTCTCCGGGCGCGCGTTCACCGTCGGGCTCACTCCCGGCTCGACGCCGGCACCGCTGCCCGTCGAGGGACCCGTCGTCGACCCGCGCCCGGACCCGACCGGCGCGCGGGTGGCCTTCGTGCGGGCGGCCGCCGTGCACGTGTGCACACTCGAGTCGGGGGAGACGACGACGCTCGCCACGCCCGACGGCGACCACGTCACCTGGGGCCTCGCGGACTTCGTCGCCGCCGAGGAGATGAACCGCTACCGGGGGTTCTGGTGGGCGCCCGACGGCTCCTCGCTCGCTGTCGCACACGTCGACGACGCGCCCGTCGCCCGCTGGCACATCGCCGACCCGGCGAACCCGGACCGGGACCCCGCCGTCGTCGGCTACCCCGCCGCCGGAACGGCGAACGCGACGGTGACGCTGCACGTGCTCGGCCTCGACGGTGCGCGGGTCGACGTCGGCCTCGGCGACGACGAGTACCTCCCGTCCGTGACCTGGGACCGCCACGGACTGCTCGCGACGACCGCGCCGCGGGACCAGAAGCGCGTGACGCTGCGGTCGGTGGACCCGGCGTCGGGAACGTCGACCGAGGTGCGCTCCGACGTCGACGACGCGTGGGTCGACCTCGTCCCGGGCGTGCCCGCGCGCCTGTCCGACGGCGCGCTCGTCTGGTGCGCGGACGCGGACGACGCGCGACGCCTGGTGGTCGACGGCGAGGCCGTCACCGGCACCGACCTGCAGGTCCGGGGCGTGGCGGACGTCGACGGGGACACCGTGCTGTTCACCGCGTCGCGGGCCGGGGTGCCGACCTCGACGACGCTGTTCGTCTGGTCGCGCGAGGCCGGAGTGAGCGCGGTGAGCGCGGCGCGCGGGGTGGCGTCGGGCCGGCTCGCGGGCGGGGTGCTCGTCGTCGCGCAGGCCTCTCTCGACCACGACGGCACGGTGACGACGGTGACCGGGCCGGGGAGATCGACGACGCTGCGGTCGTTCGCCGAGTCGCCCCGCCTCGAGCCCCGGGTGCACCTGTTCGAGGCGGGGGAGCGCGGGCTCGCGACGGCGGTGCTGCTGCCGCGCCACCACATCCCCGGCTCGGAGCCGCTGCCGGTCCTGCTCGATCCCTACGGCGGCCCGCACGCACAGCGGGTCGTCGACGCGCGGGGGGCGTTCCTGACCAGCCAGTGGTTCGCCGACCAGGGGTTCGCGGTCGTCGTGGCCGACGGGCGCGGGACCCCCGGACGCGGGCCGGCGTTCGAGCGGGCGGTGCACGGGGACCTCGCGGCTCCGGTCCTGGACGACCAGCTCGACGCGTTGGCCGCGGCGGCGACCGAGGTGGAGGACCTCGACCTGTCCCGGGTGGGCATCCGGGGCTGGTCCTTCGGCGGCTACCTCGCGGCGCTGGCGGTGCTGCGCCGCCCGGACGCGGTGCACGCGGCGGTCGCCGGCGCCCCGGTGACCGACTGGGCGCTCTACGACACCCACTACACCGAGCGCTACCTCGGGACGCCGTCGTCGTGGCCGGACGCGTACGCGCGGTCCTCGATCGTCGACGACGCGACCGTCCCCGCGACGGCGGAGGCCCCGATGCGCCCGCTGATGCTGATCCACGGGCTCGCCGACGACAACGTGGTCGCCGCGCACACGCTGCGGCTGTCCTCCGCGCTGCTCGCGGCGGGCCGGCCCCACCAGGTGCTCCCGCTCTCGGGGGTCACGCACATGACGCCGCAGGAAGTGGTGGCCGAGAACCTGCTGCGCCTGCAGGTGGCGTTCCTGAAGGAGTCGCTCGGGGTGGGGTGAGTGCTCGTGTCACCCGGGTTGTCAGCGATGCGGCGTCGCTGACACTCAACGTCAGTAGCTCCACATCCTCGACTCCCCCTCGCGCCCCGTCGAAATCCGTGCCGCGGGTTTCTCCAAACCGCACCCACGCGCCGCGCCGACCGTCGACTCTGGTCGGCGGTTCGGGGTGGGCGAGGTCGGTGGAGGACTCGGGTGGGCGCGGAGCGGCCTGACGACGCGGGCACGGCGCCGGACGTGCGGCTGGAGCTGACGCACGGTCCGGGGGGTCCGGGCGTCCTCGCCGACGGGCGGGCGTTGACGGTGCCCCCGCACGCCTCCGCCACGGACGTCGGCCTGGCGGCGGCACGTCGTCATGCGGCGCGGTCGGGCCGGGATCTGCTGGTCGAGGTGGTCGACGGCCCATCGGTGACGACGGTGTCGGTCGGCCCCCAGGGGTTCGTCACCCTCGTGTCCGCGCCGCCCCGGCCAGAGGCTCCGCAGCCGCCGCCCTCACCGTTCGTCACCGAGTGGGTGGAGGCTCCTCGCACCGAGGTGGCGTTCGTCCCGCCACCCGCTCTTCGGCCGCCGCGTCCCCCGACGACACCGCCCGTCGGCGGGCTCTCGCCGTGGGCACGGCCGGCACCGGCGGCGACGAGAGCGGGCCGCCCGATGGCCTCGCTCGTCGTGACGACGTTGGTCGCCGCCGCGGTGCTGATCGGTGCCGTCGGGACGGGGGTGGCCACGCTCGCGTCGTCGCAGGACCTGCCCGGCGCGTGCCGGCCGGTGACCGTCTATGCGGTCGCCGGCGAGGGTGGTGCCTCGGACGTGCTGCGTGGCGTCACCGATCCGCTGTCCGCGCAGTTCGGCGAGAAGATCTCGGTGGTGACGGTGCCGCCCCCGCCGATCGGAGGCTCCTACGCCTCCGCCGAGTCCGAGGCGGTCTCCTCGCTCGCGAAGTCGGTCGGCGAGCACGTCGACGGCTGCCCGACCGGCGCGCTCATGCTCTTCGGCTACTCGCAGGGCGCCCAGGTCGCCGGGGATCTCGCGTCGCGCGTGGGTACCGGACTGGAGCCCCGCATCCCCGCGACCCTGATCCAGGCCGTCGGCCTGTTCGGCGACCCGGCGCGCAGCCCGCAGACCAGGGCCGTCCCGGAGGGCACGACGGGGCAGGGTGCGCTGCCGCCGCGGGCCGTCGGGTTCGGCTCCCTCGACGCCCGCACCATCGAGATCTGCGCTCCGAACGACCCGGTCTGTGACAGCCCCACCACCGCCGCAGCCCCCGCCCTCGAGCAGGCCATCGCATCGCCCGTGCACGGCTCCTACCAGCAGCTCCCGGTCGCCGCGGGCACCATGGCGCCGCAGTGGGCGTCGGCGTCGCTCGGCAAGGTCGTCGCCGCGATCCCCACCGACGCGGGGCCCGCGAAGGCCCCCGCGGGGACCACGGCGCAGTCCGGCGGGGTCGTCACGACGACGCCGGGCGGCGTATCGGCGACGACGTCGGGTGGTTCGGGGGCGGTGACCGGGTCCGGTGAGTCGGGCGGATCGGGAACGGGCTATGGCGACTCGTCCGGTGGGGCGTCCGGCTCGACCGCGAGCGCGACGGTGACGGCTGCTCCCGGGGCGTCCTCGGCCGGCGGTTCCGTGGACGGCGGAGGGGTGGCGACCCGTCGCTCCGGATCGACGGGGACGAGCGCGGGCTCGACGGGAACGGGCACGGGCTCGGGCTCGGCAGGAACGAGCACGGGAACGGGCTCGACGGGTGCGGACTCGAGCGGTTCCGGGTCCTCGGGAACCGTGACCGGTGGTCAGGGTTCCGCGGAGACCGGTAGCGGCACCGGTTCCGCCGGTGCAGCACCGACGGCCACCCGGGCACCGAGCTCGGGCGCGTCGGGGGATGACGGCTCCTCGGGATCGGCCTCGTCGACGGGCGCCGGCGCGGCGACCCGTTCGGGCGCGGCCACGCCGGCCACGTCGTCCCGGGCGAGCACCGGGTCGGGTTCGGGGTCCGGTTCGGGTGCGGGCGGGGATTCGGGGTCCTACGGGTCCGAATCCGGCTCGGCGTCGGCGACCACAGGGTCCGCGCCACCCAGCGAGACCCCTTCGGGATCCGGCAGGGCCACCGGGAGCGCGGGCTCCACCACGGCGAGTTCGCCGTCCTCACGCAGCGGCGGCGGGAGCGGCACGAGGAGCGGCGGGGGCGGGGTGACCGGTGCCGTGACCGGCGCCGCGTGGTCGCTCGCGAGCGGACTCGACGGATTCAAGTCGACGCCGTGGAACAACCAGAACGCCACCGACCCGAGTGCCGCGCCCTCGCCGAACGTGCAGGGCCGTGAGGCGGTGAAGTTCGAGATGCCCGGCGGCGGGAAGCGCACCGAGGCCGAGCCGGACGTTCCCGAGTTCCAGGACGGCCAGAAGGCGTTCGTCGGGTACTCCGGCTTCTTCGACAAGGGCTTCCCGACCGACACCGACACCTGGCAGCTGATCATGCAGTTCAAGCAGCCGGGGACGGGGAGCCCGCCGTTGGCGGTCGAGGTCGGGAAGGGGCAGCTGCGCCTCGCGAACGACGGTGGCGACGAGAAGGACTTCTGCCCGGTCACCGACGGCGCGTTCTCGTTCCAGCTCGGCATCCAGTTCGGCGGGGCCATCGACGCCTGGTGCAACGGCAAGCAGACGCTGACCGGCTACACGACACCCCAGTCGAACGTGAAGGGCAGCGCCTACCTCAAGACCGGCATCTACCGCGACGAGTCGATCAAGCAGAACAGCACGCTCTTCCTGAACGACCTCAAGGTCGGGAAGACCCTGGAACAGGTCTCCGGTCTGGCCGGCGCCTCCAGCGGATCCGGCGCGACGGCCGCTACGGCCGATGGGGCGTCGGGTGCGACGTCGACGGCTGATGGCGCGTCCGCCGCCCCGACGACGACCACGCCCTCGAACGGCACGGGGACCGCGGCATCGGGGACGGCCACGGGCGCCGCCGCCTCGGGCACTGACACGGGTCGCTCGGCAGCCGGAGCCGGCTCGGCCTCGAACGACTCGTCCGGCTCCGGCTCGACGTCCTACGACTCGTCCGGCACCGGCACCCGCACGGGTACCGGCGCAAGCTCGGGCGCGGACACGTCCCGTTCGGGCTCCGTCGCGTCTCCGGCGTCCGCGTCGAGCGGGGCAGGCATCGCGACGGCGATAGCACCCGCGGACGCCGGACCCGCGACAGCCAGAGCCGGGGCCGGAACCTCCCCCACGACCGCGTCCGGCGGCGGCACCGATTCGACCGGCACGACCAGCTCGAGCAGTGCCACCAGCGGCAGCGGCACGACGTCCGGCGGAGGGAGCACCCGCGGACAGGCCGCACAGAGCACCGGCACGGCGTCCAGCGGGCAGAGCACCGGCGGACAGAAGATCTGCGACAAGTTCGGATCCACCGACATCGACGGCGGCCGGTTCATGGTGCAGAACAACGAGTGGGGCGCCTCGGACGGCCAGTGCGTCACCCCGACGACACAGGGCTTCACCGTCGACTCCGGGAACCACGCCAAGAACGACGCCCCGGCGGCCTACCCGTCGATCATGTCCGGCTGCTGGATGGGCACGTGCACCCAGGGCACGACCCTCCCGACCCGCATCAGCGACCTCGGCCCGATCAGCTCGACCATCGCGGGCTCCATCCCGGCGGGCACGAAGTCCAACCTCGCCTACGACCTGTGGGCCGACCGCACCCCGAAGAAGACCGGCCACAACGACGCCATGGAGCTGATGATCTGGCTGAAGGAGACCGGCGGGATCAAGCCGATCGGACAGCAGTCCGGGACGGCCACGATCGGCGGCGCCACCTGGGACGTCTGGAAGGGCACGAACGGCGGGGTGAACGTGATCTCCTACGTTCGCCAGGGCTACGTCGACCAGGCGACCGACCTGCCGCTGACCGACTTCGTCAAGGACGCCGTCGCGCAGGGCTCGGTGCAGGCCACCGACTTCCTCACCAACATCCAGGCCGGGTTCGAGCCGTGGACGGGCGGCCCCGGCATGGCCCTGGACCGCTTCGACGTGTCCTACGGCGGTGCGCCGGCCGCCGCCACCGCAGGCCCCGCCACCGCCGCGCCGACCCCCGCCACCGCCGAGGCCGCCCCCGCCACGCGGTGAGCGATCTCTCGGCCGCACGGCTGGACGCGGTGACCTCGGCACGGAGGATCGACATCGGACCGGTACGGAGGCCCGACGGACGGGTGAAGGCAGCCCGTCCGTGGGTACAGCACCGGTCGTCAGCGATCTGTGGGGAGCGTGACCGTGAGGGCCAGCGATCTGTTCGTGCGGTGCCTGGAGGCCGAGGGCGTCGAGTACGTGTTCGGCGTCCCGGGTGAGGAGAACGCCGATCTCCTCATGTCGCTACGCGACTCGGAGATCCGTTTCGTGCCGACGCACCACGAGGCCGGGGCGGCCTTCATGGCCGACGTCTACGGCCGGCTCTCCGGTCGGCCGGGCGTGTGCCTGTCGACGCTCGGGCCGGGCGCGTCGAACCTGGTCACCGGGGTCGCGAACGCCAACATGGACAACTCCCCGGTCGTCGCGATCACCGGGCAGGGGGCCACCACGCGCCTGCACAAGGAGTCGCACCAGGCGATGAACGTCGTGGAGATGTTCACGCCGATCACCAAGTGGACGACCTCGCTGCGCGACGAGACGACGATCCCCGAGGTCATCCGCAAGGCGTTCAAGCTGGCGGCGGCGGAGAAGCCGGGCGCCACGCACGTCGAACTGCCCGAGGACATCGCCAAGCACGAGGTCGAGAGCGCGCCGATCGTGCCGCCGGAGAAGGTCCGGCGCCCGGTGCCCGACGACAAGTCGGTGCAGGCCGCGCTCGAACTGATCGCCCGCTCCGAGCGCCCGGTGCTGCTCGTCGGACAGGGCTGCGTGCGCACCCGGGTGAGCCGCCAGCTGCAGCGCTTCGTCGACGAGACCGGCATCTACGCCGGCATGACGTTCATGGGCAAGGGAGCGCTGTCCGACCGGCACGAGCGCAGCCTCTACGCCGTCGGGCTCGGCTCCCGCGACTACGTCACCGAGGTCTTCGAGGCCGCGGACCTGGTCATCGCGGTCGGCTACGACATGGTCGAGTGGCCGCCGTCGCGGTGGAACATCGGCCGGTCCAAGCGGCTGCTCCACATCGACTTCGACCCCGCCGAGGTCGACGGGGCGTACCGGCCGAACGTCGAGATCGTCGGGGACATCGCGGCGGCGCTGTGGCACATCAACCAGGGCCTGACCGCCGAGCACCACTTCCCCGACATCGAGGCGCACGCCCGCGCGCGGGCCCACCTGTCGGAGGAGATCAGCGAGGGCGGGTCGGCCGCCGAGGCCGAGACCGGCGACTTCCCGATGAAGCCGCAGCGCATCCTCGCCGACCTGCGCGACGAGATGGGCGACGAGGACATCCTGATCTCGGACGTCGGGGCCCACAAGATGTGGGTGGCGCGCCACTACCCGACCTACGACCCCAACAGCTGCATCATCTCCAACGGCTTCTGCTCGATGGGGATCGCGGTCCCGGGCGGGGTGTCCGCCTCGCTCGTGCACCCCGACCTGCGGGTCTGCGCGATCTCCGGCGACGGCGGGTTCCTCATGAACGGCCCGGAGCTCGCGACGGCGGTGCGGCTCGGCGTGGCGCCGGTCAACCTCGTCTGGGAGGACAACGGCTACGGCCTGATCTCCTGGAAGCAGGAGGTGGAGTTCGGCCGCCACTTCGGCACCGACTTCCCCTCACCGGACCTCGTCAAGATCTCCGAGGGTCTCGGGTGCCACGCCCGCCGCCTCACCAGCGCGGACGAGCTGCGTCCCGCCCTGAAGGAGGCGTTCGACCAGCGCGACCGGCCCTCGGTCATCGTCGTGCCGGTCGACTACCGGGAGAACGTCAAGCTGACCCGGCGCCTCGGGCAGCTCATCGCGCACTGACGCGCCGGCCCGGTCAGGTCCGCTCCACCTCGCGGACCTGACCGCCGGGCCGCCACGACGTGATGATCAGACGGTCCCCGGAGGGAGCGATCCTGGTCAGCACGATCTCGGTGACGTCGAGCGCGAAGTACGACCCGTCCGGACCCTCACCGGGCCGGCCGATCTCGTGGAGGCGCCCGGCCACCTTCGCCTCGCCCGGCCACCCCGTCGGGTCGTCCTCCGGAGGGTCGACCGATGGGGAGTGCAGCGCGACCCGCGGGTCGCGCTGCACGTCGGCGAGCTTGCGCGACCCGGGCATCATGCCGAGCGTGAGCTCGCCGTCGTGGAACTCCGTCTCGATGCCGCTCAGGCGCGGCGACCCGTCACGGCGCAGCGTCGCCATCGTCTTGTGCTTGCCGCGTCCGAGGAGCTCCCGCACCGCCGCGGCGGGCTCGGGGGCCGCCTGCTCCACCTCTGACCAGCTCGTCATCCCCGAGGTGTAGCACCCACCCCCGACAGCGACCCGGATCCGTCAGCGGTTGCTCGTCGTGCCCGGCCGCTGCGGAACCGCCGCGATCACGGCGTCGAGGTTCTCGTAGCGGCCCTCCGGGAGATGGGCCAGCGCGGTGAGGGTGGCGTCGTCGATCTCGCCCCGGTCGGTCGCGTACTCCACGAGCTGGTTGCGATCGGCCGGGAAGTCCTTGCCCTGCAGGGCCTTGCGCACCCGTGCGTCGTCGCGGTCGGTCATCGTCGTCCTCCTCGACTCGAGGCCCGTCCGCGGGCTGTCCGGCAGCCGCCGGGCCGTGGCGTGTGGCTGCCCGTCGCGAGGCGACGCCCACACCTGCCCCTGTCGGGCGGGCGTCGCGGCCGGTGGTCGATGAGAGTGGGGAGACGTGACCACCTCATCGGCCCGCCGGGAACCACGCGCGGCCGCCCCGTCCGCCGGCGGGCCGCTGCTCGCCGTCGCGGTCCTGCTGGTCGCGCTCAACCTGCGCGGGCCGATCGTCGCCGTCGCGCCCGTCGTCGACGCGATCCGGGCCGACCTCGGGGTGTCGGCCGCCGTGGCCGGCCTGCTGACGAGCCTGCCCGTGCTCGCCTTCGCGGTGGCCGCGCCGCCCGCCTCCTGGATGATCGGTCGACTCGGGCCGGAGCGGGCGATGCTCGTCGGGCTGGCCGTGCTCGGCGTCGGGACGCTGCTGCGCTCGGCGGACGGGATCGCGGGAGCCCTCGCCGGGACCGCACTGATCGGGGCGGGCATCACGGTCGGCAACGTCGTCGTGCCCGTGGTGATCGGCCGGGACTTCCCGCACCGCTCCGGCGCGCTGCTGGGCGCCTACACGGCGACGATGAACGTCGGCTCGATGATCACGCTGTCGATCACGGTGCCCCTGGCCGACGGCGTCGGGTGGCGGGTCGCGCTGCTGGCGTGGCTGGTCGTCGCGGTCGCCTCGGTCGTGCTCTGGACGGTGGCGACCCGCCGCCGTCGGCCCGGCGCCGACGCCGTCGTGCCGGCCGCCGGGGACGAGATCGGGGGACCGGCCCCGTGGCGGCGCCCGGTCGGCTGGTTGTTGGTCGTGGCGTTCGCCGGCCAGTCGTTCAGCTACTACGGGCTCACCGCGTGGCTCCCGGAGATCCTCGCCGACCTGCGCGGACTCGGCGCGGGGAGCGCGGGCGTGGCGTCCTCGCTGTTCCAGATCTTCGCGGTCGCCGGGGCCCTGGCGACGCCGTTGGTCCGGAACCGGACGGGCAGCCTGCGCCTGGCGTTCGTGCCGGTCGCGCTCGGCTGGCTGGCGCTGCCCGGTGGACTGCTCCTCGCCCCGGCGGCCTGGCCGCTGTGGTGCTCCCTCGGCGGTGCCGCCCAGGGCGGCGGGTTCTTCGTGTTCTTCTCCGCGGTGCTCGCCGCGTCCCGCACCACCACCGAGAACCGCCGCCTCGGCGCGTTCATGCAGACCGGCGGCTACGCGATCGGCGCCCTGGGGCCGACGGTCGTCGGCGCGCTGCACGGGACCGGCGCGGCCGCGTGGGATCCCGCCCTGGCCCTCGTGCTCGCCGCCCTCGTGGTCCTGACGGCGTCCGGATGGGCCGCGACCCGACCGCGGACCTGACGACGACGGCCGCCGCCCCCACCAGGGACGGCGGCCGCGTCAGGTCGCCACGAAGGCCGGGTCAGGTCTTCCGGACCTCGGTGAGGTTCGCGTAGACGATGACGTTCGAGAGGTAGTTGTGGTCGGCCTTGTCGAGCACGCCGCCGCACGTGATCAGGCGAAGCTCGGCGTCCGGGGTGTCCCCGTACACGTCGTTCGACGGGAAGTTCGCCTTCGGCACGGTATCGACGTGCGAGACCGTGAAGACCGCGGTCTGGCCGTCCGCCCGGTCAACGAGGACCTGGTCGCCGGCCTTCACCCGCTCGAGGTCGATGAATATGCCCGGCTTCCCGTCCCCGTTGATGTGCCCGAGGACGACGGCCGGACCGAGTGCGCCGGGGGTCGGGCTCTTGTCGTACCAACTCGCCTGCATCGGCGTCGAGAGCGGCGGGACAGCGAGCTCACCATCCGCCTGGAGCCCGAGCGGGATCAGTGACGATGACGCGTTGATCGAGGGCACCGTCACCCGCGTCGGTGCCGACGAGGCGAGCAGGATCGGCCCGCCCGCGCTCTTGCCCGTCCCCGTCGAGAGCCCGACGACGAGGGCGATCAGGCCCAGGAGGACGACGATCGCGATCGAGATCTTGTTGGCCGCCGAGCCGGTGCGGATCTCTCCCCTGGGGGGAGTCTCGAGTCTGGTGCTCATCGCGCCTCCCGCCTTCCCCTCACGGACCGTACGAGCCGTCGCCGGTGTCCACGCCGCCCTTGGGCATGGTGGTCACCTGGGACACCGAGACCGGCGAGTCGCCGGATGAGCAGGTGCAGTAACGGTGACCGTAGCCGCTGTCCCAGTAGTGATTGCCGGAGTAGCTCTTGCCCGGCCCGTAGTACTGCGGTGGCGCGTAGATGATCTCGGTGCTCGGGCCTGAGGTGGTCGTCGTGCCGGGCAGGGACGGCAGCGTGAACCCGAGAGAGCCGCAGAAGGTGGCCGCGGGGCTGCTCAGCGCGGACGAGAGGCCCGTGGCGTCGAGCTGGCTCAGGGCGCCGACCACCTGGTTGCAGGCGTCGGTCGCCGAGGTGCCGGAGAGACTGCTGAGGTCTCCCAGTCCGGGGATCGTCGGGATGGTCGACGGGAACGTCGGGAACGTGACGCTGCTGGGGACCGACACCAGGGCGTTCGGGCTCAACGGGTTCGCGGACGACGAGCCCGTCCCCGGGTCGAGCGCCTCCGTCGGCAGGATCGCCGACGACCCCGGCATCGAACCGGACGAGCCGGTGCCGCCGGTCGGGGAGGACGAGCCATCGGAATCCGAGCTACTGCCCGGATCGGAGGTTCCTGAGCCGGACGGGCTCTGCGAGGTCCCGGACGAGCCGCCGGTCACGCCGCCGAGGAGTCCGCCGACCGGGTCGCTGGGCTGGGAGCTTCCGCCACTGCCCTCGTCGGTGGCCACCGACGCACGGACCTGAGCGCTGGCGACGCCGGACCACATGAGGCTCGTCAGGAGGAGGGCCGCGGCTACGGCGATCGTGCGTGTGACGGTCCTGCGCCGCCCTGGTCTCATCTGACACCTGTCCCTGTTCGGACGATCACGACACCGGACCTGTCGGAGACAAGATGTCGTGCGTTACACCTGAACGAGGGAGACGTTGCGCTGGTTGGTCACGTTTTGGTGACAGCTTCGCGGGCAGATGCCAAGAACAGCGCGTCCGTCCGTCCCTGACGACTCCTCCACCGGTCGCGGAGGGTCAGAATCGACCGCTCCGTCCCGTCCGGGGGCAGGAACACCAGGTAGAGGCACCAGATCGCGATGCTGAAGAAGCCGACCATGATGAAGACCTCGATGCCGAGGTGCATGAGGAACCCGGCGCCGAGGACCCAGGGCCGGGCCCGGCGGTTCCAGACGAAGAGCCCGATCGACAGTTCGGTGAGCAGCGTGCCGAAGGTGAGCCACTCGACGAGCAGCCCGGAGCCCGCCACGAACTCCGGGCTGGGCATCCGCAGCTGGTCGAGCATCCGGAGCGCGAACGACAGCGCCGTCCCGTTGCGCCAGACGTCTCCCTGGAGCTTCGCCCAGACCGCGGCCAGGTAGATCACCGACAGCTGCACCTGGAGCATCCGCATCGCCCAGGGCGCCCGCCGCGGGAACTCCCAGAAACGCTCCGGCTGCCGGCGCCACCGGTCCCAGGAGAGGCTCGCGCCGGAGGGCGCGAACACCAGGTACACGGCCATCACCCGCAGCAGGATGTCGCCGGAGTTCAGCACATACGGGTCGCGGCGCTCGAGGGCGATGAACCCGACGAGCAGGACGACGGCGGCCACCCGGGGGGAGGCTCCCGCGGCCAGCGCGAGCGCCGCGAGCAGCGTCACCATCCAGACGACCGCGACCGCGGGCACCGAGTTCAGCGTCGTCAGCAGCCCCCACTGACCGGCGCTGACGGCCGGCGGGGTCGGGAGCACGCCGTCGGGCCCGTAGAACACGAACAGGTGCGGGAGCTGGGTCAGGGTCCAGAGGGCCGCGACGACGCCGTACACGATCCGGAAGACGGCGAGCGGCGCCGTCGACTCCGGCGTGAAGAAGAAGCCGTCCCACGCGTCGCGGACCCGGCCGCCGACGCGCCGGATCCCGCTGGCCGCACTCACTGTCCGACCCCGATCGAGAAGAACGCGTGCTCGGCCCACGGGCTGCGCGCGGGCCCGCCGGGCGGTCGGCTCACCGAGGAGATGTTGACGAGGGTGACGACGGCCGGGTCGTGCCCGGCGGCCCGGTCCTGATCGGCGATCCAGCGGGCGTAGGGCGCCCAGCGCTCACGGTTGTCGGGCCCGTTGAGCAGCGTGTCGGCGTAGCGCTGCCACCGGTAGTCCCAGTACTCGGCGAGGCCGTGCTGGATGGGGGTCGGGTGGACCGAGGTGGTGCCGTCCCGCTCGAGGACCCGCGCCTCGAGGTATGTGCTCTCCTGCCGCGGCGAGGGGGCGTAGACCGCCCAGCCCTGGTCGAGGCCGACCACGTTCGCGATCGGGGCCGTGACGTGCTGGAGCGCCCGCTTGGTGATCGAGTCCGGCATGTTCACGACGAGCACGGTGCCGAGCAGGACCACGATCACGACGCTGATCAGGGCCCGGCCGCGCGGTGAGCGCTCCAGCCGGTCCGCGAGGTCGTCGTCGCTCTCCGCCGGTGCGTCGTCGGCGACGGCGCCCCCCTCGGAGGGACTGCTCATGCGTTCTCCGCCCCGCTCGATCGCCCAGGACGCGCGGAACTTAGCAGCGTCATCCCTGGGGTGGTACGGATGGCAGAGCCGAGGACGTCGACCCCCTGGAGGGCACCGTGGCCGAGATCCTGCAGCACTGGGCGGGCGGGAAGCCGCTGGCGAGCAGCGGGGACCGGACCGGCGACGTGACCGACCCGGCGACGGGCGCCGTCACGAAGCAGGTCGCGTTCGCCTCGCCCGACGACGTCGAGCGCACGGTCGCCGCCGCGCGGGACGCCTTCCCGGGCTGGCGCGACACCTCGTTGAGCCGCCGCACCCAGATCGTCTTCCGGTTCCGCGAGCTGCTGAACGCCCGGGCGGGTGAGCTCGCCGCGATCATCACCGCCGAGCACGGCAAGGTCCTCGCCGACGCGGCGGGCGAGGTCGCCCGCGGTCAGGAGGTCGTCGAGTTCGCCTGCGGCATGCCGCACCTGCTCAAGGGGTCGGCGAGCGCGAACGCCTCGAGCGGCGTCGACGTCCACTCGATCCGTCAGCCGCTCGGCGTCGTCGGGATCATCTCGCCGTTCAACTTCCCGGCCATGGTGCCGATGTGGTTCTTCCCGATCGCCATCGCCGCCGGCAACACCGTCGTGCTCAAGCCGAGCGAGAAGGTGCCGAGCGCCGCGCAGTGGATGGCCGAGCTGTGGGCCGAGGCGGGCCTGCCCGACGGCGTCTTCAACGTGCTGCACGGCGACAAGGTCGCGGTCGACGGGCTGCTGACCCACCCCGACGTGAAGAGCCTGAGCTTCGTCGGGTCGACCCCGATCGCCCGCTACGTCTACGAGACCGGCACGGCGGCGGGCAAGCGCGTCCAGGCCCTCGGCGGGGCCAAGAACCACATGGTCGTCCTGCCCGACGCCGACCTCGACCTCGCCGCCGACCAGGCCGTCAACGCCGGCTTCGGCTCGGCGGGGGAGCGCTGCATGGCGATCTCCGCCGTCGTCGCCGTCGGCCGGGCGGGTGACGCCCTCGTGGAGCGGATCGCCCAGCGGACGACGGGGCTGCGCACCGGCGACGGCCGGCGGGGCGCGGACATGGGGCCGCTGGTGACGGCCGCCGCGCGCGACCGGGTCGGCGGCTACGTGGACGCCGGCGAGGCGGCGGGCGCGAGCCTCGTCGTCGACGGCCGGGGGATCGTTCCCGACGCCGAGGGTGAGGGCTTCTTCGTCGGCCCGACGCTGTTCGACCACGTCACCACCGACATGTCGATCTACACCGACGAGATCTTCGGACCGGTGCTGTCGGTGCTGCGCGTCGAGACCTACGACGAGGCCGTCGCGATGATCAACGCCAACCCGTACGGCAACGGCACCGCGCTGTTCACCAACGACGGCGGCGCGGCTCGGCGCTTCCAGCAGGAGGTGGAGGTCGGGATGATCGGGATCAACGTGCCGATCCCGGTGCCGATGGCCTACTACTCCTTCGGCGGGTGGAAGAGCTCGCTGTTCGGCGACACCCACGCCCACGGCACCGAGGGCGTGCACTTCTTCACCCGCGGCAAGGTCGTCACCTCCCGGTGGCCCGACCCGGCGTCGCCCGAGCACGGCGGCGGGGTGGACCTCGGTTTTCCGACCAGTGGTTGATCCGGGTTCGGTTTACCGCAGTGTGACAGGCGGGTAACTGGCAGTGGCGTGGAGCACGGCTGCTCCAGCGGACTCCGCCGGGAGGTCGCGATGTGGTGGAACTCCGTGGTGGGGCTGGGCCTCGAGCAGGCCGGCCGCGCGACCATCGGGCTGTCCGGTCTGCGACACCGCTCCGTCGGGACGCAGGAGGCCGTCGACCACCCCGGCGAGGGCCCGGTCGTCCTGCTCGGCGGGCTCGGGGAGACCCGGCCCTGTCTGGAGCCGATGACCCTCTGGCTCACCCGCCTCGGGTACGACGTCACGCCGTACACGATCGCCGCGGGGATGGGCTGCTCCCAGCGCACCGTCACCTCGCTCACGCGCCGGGTCCGCGAGCTCGCCGACCAGGCCGGGCAACCGGTCCGGCTCGTCGGGCACAGTCGCGGCGGCCAGTTCGGGCGGGCGGTCGGGGTCGAGGCGCCGGAGGCGGTGTCCCACCTGGTGACCATCGGGACGCCGTTCGACCTCTGGGGTCTCTCGCCGCTCATGACCTTCACGGCGTGGGCGCTCGGTGCGGCCGGGACGGTGGGCGTCCCGGGACTCTTCGGGCTGAACTGCCTTGTCGGGCACTGCTGCGCGGGGTTCCGGGACGCGCTGCGCGCCCCGTGGCCCGAGGACCTGCCGTTCACCAGCATCTACAGCCGCTCCGACGGTGCGGTGCCCTGGCGGTCCAGCCACGACCCCTACGCCCAGAACGTCGAGGTGTCCCACGGGCACGTCGCCCAGCTGACCTCGGCCGCCACCCAGCGCGCGGTCGGGGCGGCGCTCGCCCGGGCCCCGCACGAGCGCCTCGACGTCGCGGCCTGAACGCCGGCCGCCCTGGTCGACACGGTTGACCGACAGGTAGCTTGATCGGCACCCGCGGCAGGGTGGCCGCGCCGCCGTCTCCGGCCGGAGAGGGGTCACGATGTGGTGGAACTCCCTGATGGGGCTGGGCCTGGAGCACGTGGGCCGGGCGACGATCGGCGTCACCGGGCTGCGGCATCGCTCGGTGGGCCGCGGCGAGGCGATCGAGCACCCCGGGAGCGGCCCGGCGGTCCTCGTCGGCGGGTTCGGTGAGACGCGGCCCTGCCTCGACCCGATGGCGCAGTGGCTGACCCGCCTCGGCTACGACGTCGTCCCTTACACCCTGGGTGCGGGGATGGGCTGCTCGCAGCGCACCGCCGAGTCGCTGGTCCGACGGGTCCGCACGCTGGCCGACCGGACCGGGGAGCCGGTCCGCCTGCTCGGCCACAGCCGCGGCGGACAGCTCGCCCGCGGGGTCGCCGCGCTGGCGCCGGACGCCGTCTCGCACCTGGTGACGATCGGGACCCCGTCCAGCATGGCCGGCCCCTCGCTGCCGATGGCCGCGGTGCTCTGGGGGTTCGCCGCCGCCGGCTCGCTCGGCGTCCCCCGGCTCTACGGGCTGGGCTGTCTCGCCGGGAGCTGCTGCGCGGAGTACCGCGCCGCCGTCACCGCCCCGTGGTCGCCCGACCTGTCGTTCACGAGCATCTACAGCCGCGCCGACGCCGCGGTGTCGTGGCGGGCCTGCCGGATCGCGGGGGCGCGCAACGTCGAGGTCCCGAGCGGCCACGTCGCCCAGCTCACGGCCGCGAGCGTGCAGCGCGCCGTGGCCGAGGCGTTCGCCCTGCCGGCCGGTGCCGCGGCGGTCGTCGCCGCCTGATCACGGAGGGCTCGCCCGCTTCGTCCGGTTCGTCGGGTCCGGTCACGAGGGTGTGACGCGCGGTTCTGGGACCTGTCACGGAGCGCGCTCATCGTGGTCGGCGCCTCACCCCGGATCTCGATCCGGGACGCGCCGAGCCGCTGGAGCACACCGTGACGTCATCCGCGCCCGCGCGGGACGCCGTCCACCCCGTGGACGAGGTCCTGCCGCTGCCACGCCTGCTGGTCCTGGGCCTGCAGCACCTGTTCATCATGTACGCCGGGGCCATCGCGGTCCCGCTGATCGTCGGCCCGGCGGTGGGTCTCGACGAGTCCGACATCGCGATCCTGGTCAGCGCCGACCTGCTCGTGTGCGGGATCGCGTCGATCATCCAGTCGGCGGGCATCGGGCGGATCCTGGGTGTCCGGCTGCCCGTCGTCGCCGGCGCGACGTTCACCGTGCTCAACCCGATGATCATCATTGCGACGTCCTACGGCGGCCGCGACGGGCTGCCGTACGTCTACGGCGCCATGATCGTCGCCGGCATCTTCGGGCTGGTCATCGCGAAGCCGTTCTCGATGATCATCCGCTTCTTCCCGCCGCTGGTCACCGGCACGGTCATCGCGATGATCGGGCTCTCGCTCATCGGCGCCAACATCGGGCTCATCGCGGGCGACAAGACCTCGACCTTCACCGCGAAGATCCCCGAGCTGGACGCCGCGGGCCGGCCCTTCCTGGACTCCGACGGCAAGGTCGCCGAGATGATCAACCCGGACTCCGGGCAGGTCTCGCACATCGTCCTGGCCGCGGTCGTCGTCGTGCTGATCGTGGCGTTCGCCCGCTTCCTGCGCGGCTTCCTCGGGCAGACCTCGGTGCTGCTCGCGATCGTCATCGGCACGATCATCGCGATCCCGATGGGCCTCGTGGACTTCTCGGCGGTCGGCTCGAGCGGGTGGTTCGGTATCGCCCAGCCGTTCCACTTCGGCCCGCCCAAGTTCGCCGCCGCCGCGATCATCTCGATGTGCATCGTCATGCTGGTGACCTACGTGGAGTCGACCGCGGACATGCTCGCCGTCGGTGAGCTGACCGGCCGCGACCTGAGCCCGAACGACCTCGCCCGGGGCCTCGCCGTCGACGGTCTCTCGGCGTTCCTCGCCGGGTTCATGAACTCGTTCCCGGACACCGCCTACGCCGAGAACGTCGGCCTGGTGAGCATGACCAACATCAAGAGCCGCTGGGTGGTGACGGTCTGCGGCGTCGGCCTGGTGATCCTGGGCCTGGTCCCGAAGGTCGGCGCGATCGTCGCGGCGCTGCCCGGCCCGGTGGTCGGCGGCGCGGCGACGGTGATGTTCGCGATGGTCACCGCGGTCGGCATCCGGACGCTGCACAAGGTCAGCTTCGGCGGGCCGAACAACCACAACCTGCTGATCATCGCGGTGTCGTTCTCGATCGGGCTGATCCCGACGATCCAGCCGGACTTCTATCAGCACTTCTCGTCCGACTTCCAGGTCATCTTCGGCTCCTCGATCACGTCCACGGTCATCGTCGTGTTCGTGCTCAACCTGATCTTCAACCACTGGTTGCCGAACTTCCCGCGCAAGGCGGGCGCCGTGGAGGCCGCCGTCGAGGCGGGAGCGGTGAGCCCGGAGCAGGAGGGGGTCATCCAGCGCACCGAGGCGTGAGCCGCCCGCCCCGCCCCCTCACGGGTCAGCCGGCGACGGGCGGGGCGCCGCCGAGGTGGCGCGCGAAGAAGTCCAGGAGGATCTCCGCGCGGGCCACCCGGTGGCGCGGGGAACCGGCGCGGGAGAGCTCGTGGCCCTCGTCGGGGAAGCGCCAGTACTCGACGTCGCGGCCGAGCAGGCGCAGCGCGAGGTAGAGCTGGTCGGCCTGCTCGGGCGGGCAGCGCAGGTCGTCGTCGGAGTGCAGCAGCAGCATCGGGATGTCGATGTCGGCGGCATAGGTCACCGGGGAGAGCCGGGTGTAGAGCTCGGGCCGGTCGAGGTGGGTGAGCCCGCCGAACTCGTAGCGGAAGAAGCCCGCGGCGTCGGACCCGCCCCACTCCAGGGAGAGCAGGTTGTTCGCGGCCCGCTCGCTGCAGGCCGCCGCGAAGCGGTCGGAGTGCGCCGCCAGCCACGTCGTCATGAACCCGCCGTAGGAGCCGCCGAGCAGGCCGACGTGCGCCGGGTCCAGCGCGGGGTCGTGGGCCAGGGCGGCGTCGAGCGCGGCGACGACGTCGTCGGCGTCGACCCCGCCCCAGCCCGTCCCGGGGGCCTCCGGTGCCTCCGCCGGGCGGATGGACCGCAGGAACGCCTCGGTGTCGCCGGTCGAGCCGTGCGGGTTGCACCAGACGACGGCGTACCCCGCGCCGGTCCACAGCGCGAACTCGTCGAACCACGCCGTCGGGTACTGCGTCATCGGCCCGCCGTGGACCGAGACCAGCACGGGCACGCGGTCGCCGGCGCCCACCCGCGGGCGCAGCAGCCACACGTCGATCTCGCCGCCGCCGGGCGAGGGGACCCGGAGGTGCTCCGGCACGGCGCCGGGCACGTCGCGGTGGAAGGCGGCGGACAGCGAGGTCAGCCGGGTCTCGACGCCGCCGCGCACCGCGGAGAGCTCGGGGCGCTCGGTCGGGGACGTCGAGACGGCCGCGAGCGTTCCGGCGGCCTCGTCGTATTCGACGACCGCGCGGGTCCCGCCAAGGACCGGCCCCGGCACCGAGGAGCCGTCCGTGCGCACCCGGCACAGCGGCTGGGTGCCGTGGTCCTCGACCGCGAAGAGGAGCTCGTCGTCGCCGCGCCAGATCGGGGCGCGCAGCCCGATCATGGGCGCGGCCTGTCGGTCGAGGCCGTCGGTGAGCACCGTCGGGTCGCCACCCGCCGTCGGGACCGTGGCGACGCGGCCGAACGACGGCGCCACCGTCGTCTCCTCGGCCAGCACCGCGATGCGGGAGCCGTCGGGGGAGAACGACGGGTGCGTCAGTGAGGTCGTCAGCTCCCCGGTGAGCGGGCGCAGCTCGCCGGCGTGCTCCCCGTCGACGTCGACGAGGTGCAGGGCCTCGACCATCCTCAGGTCGGCGTCGGGGAGATCCCGCACCGTCGACACCGCGAGTGTCCGGCCGTCCGGCGACCAGGCGGGTGCGCCGAGGTCGTACCGGTGCGCGACCAGCAGGCGCGGCGGGGCGGGGGTGTCGGTGGCGACGACGAACAGCGCCTGCGGCCGGTCGACGATCCAGCCCTCGCCGTCGAGCTTGGGAAAGAGGCGGTCGATGCGCCGGGGCGGCTTCCAGCCGGTCGGCTCGGCCGGTGCGGTGAACGGCGCGGCCCCGGGCCGCGGTTCGCGCGAGACGAACGCCAGGGACGCGCCGTCGGGCGACCAGGCGAGCCCGGCCAGGGGCTCGGGCCGGTCGACCAGGGACACCGGCTCGCCCGGCTCCCCGACCGGCATGACGAGGAGCTGGTGGCGGCCCTCCGCGGAGCGGGTGAAGGCCAGCCGGGAACCGTCGGGGGACCAGGTCGGGTTCCCGTCCGTGGCCTCACCCGCGGTGAGCGGCCGCGCGGCCGACGAGCCGTCGGCCGGGGCGAGCCAGACGGCGCTGCGGTAGCGGTCGGCCTCCAGGTCCACACGGGTCACGACGACGGCGATGCGCGTCCCGTCGGGGGAGACCCTCGGCGTGCTCGGCGTGACGAGGCGTCCGATGTCGGCGGGCTGCACGGCCCGCGACGCTAGCGGTCCGGTCCGCGGCGCCGCCGGGGGATTCCGACGGTGGTCTTCCGTCGCGGCGCCCGGCGGGGTGAGGATCGCGGCCGTGGACGCGACGAGCACGCTGGACGAGGACGACCGGACCCGCTGCCTCGTCGAGGCCGAGCAGCACGCCGCCGAGCTGTTCGCCGAGATCGACCGGCGCGGGCTGATCAGCCCCGGGCGGTGGGAGTCGGAGGTCAGCCTGGCGGTGCGGGACCTCGGCGCGGACCTGTTCGGGACCTCCCAACACTGGCACAAGCGCGTGGTGCGCTCCGGGGAGAACACCCTGCAGCCCTACCAGGAGAACCCGCCGGACCGCCGGATCGGCGAGGACGACATCGTGTTCGTCGACCTCGGGCCGGTGTTCGCCGCGTGGGAGGCCGACGTGGGCCGCACCTTCGTGCTCGGCGACGACGCGCGCAAGCACCGCCTCGCCGCCGACCTGCCGCGCGTCTGGGAGGCGGGCAGGGCGTTCTTCGACGAGCGGCCCGACGTCACCGGCGAGGAGCTCTACGCGCACATGGGTGAGCTCGCCCGCGAGGCGGGATGGGAGTTCGGCGGGCCGCACAGCGGTCACCTGGTCGGCGAGTTCCCGCACGAGCTCATCGACGCCGAGCGCCTCCACAGCTACATCACGACCGGCAACGACACCGCGATGCACCGCGCGGTCGACGCGGCCGGGCGCCGGTGCCACTGGATCCTCGAGGTGCACCTCGTGGACCGCGAGCACCGCATCGGTGGGTTCTTCGAGCAGCTGATGGGCTGAGCCGCCGGTCCGGTCAGCGGTACCGGGCCGCCGGCGAAGGGCACCTGGCGCACGTCGATCTGGAGTCGCGCGTGCCTGGCGTACTCCTGATCACCGACCAGCCGACCCCGCCCCATACGAGGGGCATATGGCGCAGCTTCCGGCCGACTGCGGGGTGCGCAGCGTGCTGATGATCTTCGCGTCGGCCCGGGTCGGCGCGGTCAGCGGTCGGTGCGCTCGCTCGGGTACCGCTGGGTGCCGAAGCCCGCCTCGCTGCCGTTGTTCCCGCCGGTCCGGTGCTGCTGCGGGCCGTACTGGCCGGCCTGGCTCGGCCCGAAGCGGGCCTGGCCGGGGACGCTGGTCTCCTTGCGGACCTGGCGCAGCGCGGTGTCGAGGTGGCGGCGGTAGCGGCCGTGCGTGCGCTCGTCGATGAACGTCGCGGCCTGGTCGGCGTACCGGTTGACCTTCTCCGGGTTCTGCCGGGCGTACTGGCGGGCGGCGGCCACGGCGGCTCCGAGGGCGGCCACGCGACGCATCAGGGCCATCTGCTGCACCAATCCGGTCGGGGCGGCCCCGGCACAGGGGCCGGGACGGGACTCCTCCTGGGTACCACGATCCGGTGTGGGAGGACCGGGCGGGCCCGGCGTCGTTCCGCCTCCCGATCGATCGGACGCCAGCCGATCGGACACCATTCTTCGGCGAAAATATCGTGGATTTCCCCGGAATTGGCACAAGAGTAGCCGGGCAGCACACCTCCGGGTCTGGGGGGGTGACCCGGATTTCGTCGGGGGGAGACGTTGCTGCCCGGCTACCAGAACAGAGTATTCCCCCCGTGGTCGGCCAACAAGACAGCAGGGCTGTGAAAGTCGTGTGGGCTTCTCGTGCAGCGGCTGTCCGGCCGTCGCACCGCCACCATCAGCGGAAACGTGTCGGACGCGCACGGTCGGTGATCGGAACGTCAAAGGGCGGTCGAAATGCGGAACGTGTCTCGTCGCGTTCCGTGGAAGCCGAAAACCCGCCCGCTCGTGATCCGTTTCCTCGGTGTCGCACCGGGAATCGCGTTCCCGGATCGGTCCAGCATCAATGAACAGGTACCGGAGGTCCCTACGACTTCGTGTCCCGGCCCACACTCCGAAGGCGCCACGCGTGGCCCGGGCGGGCCGTGGTGCGCCTGGGCCCGCACCCGGGTAGGACAACGGATCGTGACCGACGGTGAGGACGCGGCGGCGTTCACCCTGCAGGACGTGACGGTCAGACGGGCCGCTCCGGAGGGCGGCGGGGACGCGCGCGTCATCCTCGACGGCGTCGACGCCGAGATCCCCGCGACGGGCACGACGGTGCTGTGGGGCCCCTCGGGAGCGGGGAAGACGACGCTGCTGCGGCTGCTGGACCGCCTCGACGTCCCCGACGGCGGCGTCGTCCGCTACCGGGGCACCCCGCTCGACGACCTCGATCCGCTGGCCCTGCGCCGCGAGGTCGGCATGGTGTTCCAGCGCCCGACGCCGTTCGCCGGCACCGTGCGCGACAACCTCCGGGTCGCCGCCCCCGACGCCGGCGACGAGGTCCTGGGCCCGCTGCTCGACGAGCCCACCTCCGCCCTCGACGCGGAGCCGACCCGCACCTTCGAGCACACCGTCGCCGCCCTCGCGGCGGACGGCCTCACCGTGGTCTGGGTCAGCCACGACGCGCCGCAGGTTCGGCGGGTGGCCGACCGGGTGCTCGAGGTCGCCGACGGCCGGGTCCGGTCGCGGGACGCCGCCGAGCTGGAGGACGAGAACGCATGACGGTGAACTGGGCCGGGACGGCCTTCTCGCTCGTCCTCGTCGCGGTCGCGGCGGGTCTCTCGCTGTACTGGGGGCTCGGCCTGGAACGCAGCATCGTCTGGGCCGCGCTGCGGGCGGGCGTCCAGCTGCTGCTCGTCGGCGGGATCCTCGTGCTGCTGCTGCGGCCGGGGACCTCGCTGTGGTGGTCGTGGCTCTGGGTGGCCGCGATGCTGGGCTACGCGACCTGGACGGCGAAGCAGCGCGCGCCCGGCGTGCCGCGGATCGTGCCGCTGGCCCTGACCGCGTTCGTCGTCGCGACGGCGCTGACGATGGTCGTGCTCTTCGGCTTCGGGGTGTTCAGCCTGGCGGCGCGCACGCTCGTCCCGATCGCGGGCCTCGTCGTCGGGAACGCCATGACCTCGACGGTGCTGGCCGCGCGCCGGATGCTCGAGGAGTTCGCCGACAAGCGCGACGAGATCGAGGCCCGGCTGGCGCTCGGTCAGCCGTCCCGGGACGCCGCCCGGCCCTACGTGCGCGGGGTGCTGCGCTCGGCGCTGTCCCCGCAGATCGAGACGACGAAGGCGACCGGGCTGGTGTTCCTGCCCGGCGCGATGACCGGGCTGATCCTCGGGGGCGCGGACCCGATCTCGGCGGTGCTGGTGCAGGTCGTCGTCATGTTCCTCGTGCTCGCGTCGGCGTCCACGACGACGACCGTGGTGGCGCTCGGGCTCTCGCGCCGGCTCTTCACCGCCGACCACCGGCTGGTCCGGGTGGCGCGCTCGGCGACGTGAGCACGGGCCTCAGGCGTTCTCGAGGCTGCGCAGGAACCGCAGCGAGTGGGCCGGGGCATCGGCGGCGATCGCGCGCTCGATCCCGGTGGCGGCGCCCTGCGCGGCGGTGGCCGAGCGCGGCAGCATGAGCTCCTCGTAGGCGCGGACGGCGGCGTCCGGATCGCCGGGGTGCTCGAGGAGCAGCCGCGCGAGGTCGGCGCCGTCGAGCATCGCGAGGTTCGCGCCCTGGCCCGAGAACGGACTCATGAGGTGCGCGGCGTCGCCGAGCAGCGTCACGCCGCGGGTGTGCTCCCAGCGGTGCGGTACGGGCAGCGCCATGATCGGGCGGACAGTGAACTCGTCGGCGGCCCGGACGAGCAGCTCGCGCAGGATCGGCGCGTAGTCGGCGAACACCTCGAGCAGCACGGCGCGGACCTGCGCCGGGTCGCCGTCGTCGAGCCCGTTCTCCGCGGCCCACGCGAGCGGCCGGCGCACCGCGGCGTAGCCCCGCAGGACGCCGCCGGAGTTGCGCTGCACGATCAGCGAGCGGTTCGCGTAGGGCACCGACATCGAGCCGCGCCCGACGAGGGCCGCGAGGTCGGGGTGGCGCTCGTCGACGTCGTCGACCCGGAACTCGACGAACGTCACGCCGGAGTACCCGGGCACCGCGGGGGAGAGCAGCGGGCGCACGCGCGACCAGGCGCCGTCGGCGCCGACCACCAGATCGGCCGCCTCGACGGAGCCGTCATCGAACGCCAGGCGGTACCCGTCGTCGGTCGGCGTCGTGGCGACGAGCTTCGCGCCCCAGCGGACGGTGCCCGGCCGCAGGGAGTCCAGGAGCAGGCCGCGGAGCTGACCGCGGTCGATCTCGGGGTTGTCGGCCTCGTCCGGGGCCGCGCGGTGCTCGAAGAGCACCGACCCGTCGTGGGCCAGCAGCCGCCCGTCCTGGCCCTCCGGGCGCGCGGCGGCGAGGAAGGCGTCGAACAGTCCCGCGGCCTCCAACGCGGTCTGGCCGGAGCCGGCGTGCATGTCCAGGGTGCCGCCCTGCGGCCGGTCGTCGGGGCCGGAGTCGAGGTCGTGCACCCGGACGCCGTCGACGCCGTGGCGCTGCAGGACCCGGGCGAGGGTCAGGCCCGCGGGGCCCGCGCCGATCACGGCGATGGGGGGAGTGGTCATGGCGGGGACGATAGACGTGGTCAGTACAAAAGTGAAGTCACTTAAGCTTTGGGGTGACTGCGCTACCATCGCCGGGATGAGCGCCCCGTCCGAGCCCGGCCGTCGCGAGCGGAAGAAGGCCCGCACGCGCGGCGCCATCGCCGACGCCGCCCTGCGGCTCTTCCTGGCGCGAGGGTTCGACGACGTCACGGTGGCCGAGGTCGCCGATGCGGCGGACGTCTCGGTCACCACGGTGTTCAACCACTTCCCGAGCAAGGAGGCGCTCGTCTTCGACGAGGAGGCCGAGCGCGAGGAGCAGTTGCTCGGGGCGGTCCGCGCGCGCCCCGCGGACGTGGATGTCCTCACCGCGCTGCACCGGTTCGTGCGCTCGCAGGTGGACCGGAAGGCCGGCTCCGGGGCCGGAGAGCTTGATCACTTCATCGCGCTCGTGGAGGCCTCGCCGGTGCTGCGGGCCTACTCGCAGCGCATGTGGTCGGGCTACGAGCGCAGCCTCGCGCTGGCCGTCGGGCAGGACGCCGGTCTGCCTGGTGAGGACCCGCGCGCCGCGGCGCTGGCCCACGTCGTGATCGGGACCCTCGGGCTCGACTCGCCGACCCCGGGGGAGGCCGTCGACGCCGCGTTCGCTCTTCTGCGCCAGGGATGGCCCGCTGTGATCGATGACGCTCTGTGAGCTACGTAGCCGTGCGTCACGGTACGGCCACGGGTATGAGCGAGGGCGTGACGGCATCACTCGTGACTCTCGGAGACGAACGCTTCGTCTCGCTCACCACCTATCGGCGCACCGGCGAGCCGGTGGCGACCCCGGTGTGGGTCGTGCGCGACGGTGACGCCCTCGTCGCCTCCACCGTGCGCGAGACCGGCAAGATCACGCGCATCCGCCACGACGACCACGTCGAGCTGCGCGCCTGCGACCGCCGGGGACGCGTCCACCCGGGCACTCCCTCGGTGATCGCGACCGCCGTGGTCGACGAGTCCCCCGACGCCGTGCGGCTCACCGAGCGGCTGCTGCGGATCAAGTACGGCTGGGAGTACGTCGCGGGTCGCCTGCTCCGGCAGCTGCAGCGCCGGCTCGGACGCCCGACTCAGACGTCCACCCGGGTCGTCCTGCGCCTGACCCCGATGTAGGGCTCACCAGCTGACCGGCAGCTCCACCAGCCCGTGGATCGCGCGGTGCGAGGCGAAGCGGACCTCGTCGTCGGGAACGGCCGGTCGCAGCGACGGGAAGCGGCGCAGCAGCGCCGGGAGCGCCAGCCGCATCTCGAGCCGCGCGAGCGGCGCGCCGAGGCAGTGGTGGATCCCGTGCCCGAACGCCACGTGCGGAGCGGCGGCCCGGGTGACGTCGAGACGCTCCGGGTCGCGAGCGCGAGCAGGTTGCCCGCGCGGTCCCCGGAGAGCTGGCGCGGGTCGTGGCCGCTCTGTCCGAGATCGGCGGGGGTCCAGCCGTTGGCGAAGTCGTCGGCGTCGCCGAGCATCGCGCGGACGTCGTCGTACCGGGTCAGCAGCCACGCGCGGTCGGGCCGAACGGCGTGGGGACCCGCACGATCCCCTCGCCCTCCCGCACCGCGACGACGTCGGGCGCCGGTCCGAACCCGTCCCGGCGGGTGGCGACGGGGCGGGGGTCGGTGGGTGCGCTCATGGTTCCTCCTAGGCGTGCTCGGCGGTGCCCGCCGGCAGGGGACGGGGTGCGGGCGACGGTGCGGCGGGGCCCGGCCGCGACGCGGCGCCGGCCAGGTCGAGGTCCCGGACGAGAGGGCCGCCGCCCCCGAGGTGCTCGGCGTGCGTGTTCCCGAGGGCCCGGACCACGAGCAGGTACGGGTGCCCCGGGCCGGTGGCGACGAGCGCGTAGCGGCCCTCGGTGTCCGTGGTGGCCCGGCCCAGCTGGCCGCCGCCGTCGCTGACGACGGTCACCGTGGCGCCCGCGGCGGGGCGGCCGCCGTGGCGCACCACCCCGCGGACCAGGACGGGACGACCCGTCGTCGGGACCTCCTCGGTGCCCTCGGCGGCCTCGGGCTTCGCGACGGCTGCGGCGGGAGCCGAGGCCGGCGCCGCCCGTCGGGGGACGAAGCCCATGATCGCCAGCGCGACGAGGGCGGCCGCCGCGCCGAGCAGCATGACCAGCACGAACGCGCCCTCGGTCGGGGCGCCCGCCGAGGTCACCAGCGAGGCCAGCAGGACGCCCGCGATCGCGCTGGCGAACGAGGTGCCGAGCGCCCGCATGAGGTTGTTGAGGCTGTTCGCCGCGGCGGTCTGCTCCACCGGCACCGCGGCCATGATCAGCGAGGGCATCGCACCGTAGGCCAGCCCGATGCCGCACGCGATGACGATCGAGCTGATCAGCAGCTGCCAGACCGCGCCGTGGAACGCGGCGCCCACGCCGTACCCGACGGCGACGACCACCGCGCCGACCATGAGCGTCGTCCGCGGTCCGGCCGCCGCGCTGATCCGCGCGGAGATCGGGGACATCGCCATCATGCAGAGCCCGCCGGGGGCGAGGACCAGGCCGGCGACGATGATCGACTGGCCGAGCCCGTAGCCGGTCGAGGCGGGCAGCTGGAGCAGCTGCGGATAGACCAGCGACATCGCGAACATCGAGAACCCGAACACCACTGAGGCGGCGTTGGTGAGCAGCACCTGGCGCCGCGCGCTCACCCGCAGGTCGACCAGCGGCTGACGGGTCCGCAGCTCCCAGGCGCCCCAGGCCAGGAGCACGACGACGGCGACCGCGAACAGCGTGATCGTCGTCGGGCTGCCCCAGCCCCAGGAGCTGCCCTTCGAGACCGCGAGCAGCAGGGACACCAGGGCGACGGCGAGCCCGACCGCCCCGACCAGGTCGAACCGTCCGCCCGCCCGCTGCGCCGACTCGGGGACGAGCGCGAGCACCCCGACGAGGACGACGACGCCGAGTCCGGCCGCGGCCCAGAACAGCACGTGCCAGTCCGCGGTCTGGGCGATGATCGCCGCGAGCGGCAGGCCGAGTGCGCCGCCGACGCCGAGCGAGGCGCTCATCAGCGCGGTCGCCGAGCCGAGGCGTTCGGGCGGCAGCTCGTCGCGCATCAGGCTGATCCCGAGCGGGATCAGGCCGGTGGACAGGCCCTGCAGCGCCCGCCCGACGATCAGCGGGATCAGCGACTGCGACAGTGCGGCCACCACCGAGCCGGCGATGAGCATGACCAGGCAGAACAGCATCATCCGCCGCTTGCCGACCATGTCGGCCAGGCGCCCGACGACGGGGGTCGCCACCGCCGCCGTCAGCAGCGTCGCCGTGACGATCCAGGCGGTGTCGGCGGCCGAGGCCCCGAGCAGCCGGGGGAACTGCGGCACCAGGGGGACCACGAGCGTCTGCTGGAGCGACACCGTGATGCCGGCGAGGGCGAGCACGGCGACGAAGATCGGCGCGCGGGCCGGCGCGGCGGGTGGGGACATCGGGCAGCTCCGGGGGTGGGGGAGCGGTGCTGACACCGCTAATCTAAATCAATCGATTGAGAGAAACGAGTGGGGTGGCTGCCCCGTCGTCGAGTGCCGGGGAGGAGGATCGCCGCCGTGCCCGCGAAGGCCCGTACCGAGCGCAACGTCGCGACCCGGGAACGCATCCTGGACGCCGCCGAGCGGCTCTTCGCCGAGCACGGCGTCTGGGCGGTCTCCAGCCGGCAGGTCGCCCAGGAGGCCGGGCAGGGCAACACCGCCGTCGTCGGCTACCACTTCGGGACGAAGGTCGACCTCGTGCGCGCGATCGTCGCCCGCCACTCGGGCCCGATCGCGCGCTCCCGGGAGCGGATGCTGGCCGCGGTCGAGGGCAGCACCGACGTGCGCGACTGGGTCGGCTGCCTGGTCCGCCCGAACGCCGAGCACCTGGCGACCCTCGGGGTGCCGAGCTGGTTCGCCCGCTTCGGCGCGCAGGTCGCGACCGACCCCACGCTGCGCGAGGCGATGACCTCCCGGGCCCTCGACGAGCCGACGCTGCGGCGCATCGTCGACGGGCTCGACGCGTGCCTGCCCGCGCTGCCGCCCGAGGTGCGGCGCGAGCGTGAGGAGATCAGTCGGCTCCTGCTGGTCGGGCACTTCGCCGAGCGCGAGCGGGCGGTGGCCGAGGGCCGCCCCACTGCCCGCGCCGGCTGGGCGGACGCGGCGACCGGGCTCGTCGACGCCGTCGTCGGCGTCTGGCTCGCGCCGGTCACCGCGACCGGGAGCTGACTCCTCACCACCGCACGTGCAGGGTCATCGGTGGGCAGGTGTCGGTCTCGCTCTCGGTGGTGGTCACGGTGGCTCCTCGGGACAGGTCGATGCTCAATAATGGCAAATAGTGCCATAAAGGCGCTGAGAGACGCATCTCGTTGGTCGTGCGTGACCCGGGGTCTAACCTGACGCGGCGTGTCATCACGGCAGTCGAGGACGTCGGGAGGCGGTCGATGAGCGAGACGGCGCTCGAGTCGCAGGCCCGCCCGCGCGGACGCCGCCCGATGAGCGAGCGCCGCCGCTGGCTGCAGCGCCTGGAGATCTCCCGTGAGGCCGTCCGGCTGTTCCGGGAGCGCGGCGTCGCCGAGACGACCGGCGAGGACATCGCCGACGCCGTCGGGCTCTCGGTGCGCACCCTGTGGCGCTACTTCCGCAGCAAGGAGAGCTGCGTGGAGCCGGTGCTCTCGCTGACCACCGACGCGTTCGTCGACACCCTGCGCCGCTGGCCGTCGGGGAGCTCGCTCGAGGAGCACCTGGTCGCCGACCACCGGATGCGCGACCAGGTCTCGCCCGCCGACGGCGACGCCACCCTCGCCGTCGTCGCGATGTCGCGGCGCGAGCCCGCGCTGCGGGCGCTGTGGCTCGTGGTCTACGAGCGGGCGGAGCCGGTGCTCGCACAGGTCGTCGCCGACCGGCTGGGGCGCTCGCCGGAGGACCTCGCCGTCCGGGTGCAGGCCGCGACCCTCGCCGCCGCGCTGCGGATCACCACCGAGGACCTCGCGGCCGATCTCGCGGACGGCCGGGCGCGTTCCGACGACGAGGGCGGTGCGCGGCTCTCGGAGGCGGTCCGGGCGGCGACCCACGGTGTGCTGGGGGACGAACCTCCGTCGGCCTGAGACGGGGTGATGCGCCAGGATGCCGCGCATGACCGTCGTCCTCGTCCACGGCAATCCCGAGACCGCCGCCGTCTGGGACCCGCTCGTCACCGCCCTCGCCGACCGGGGCGTCGACGACGTGGTCCGACTGTCCCCGCCGGGCTTCGGCGCTCCGGTCCCGGACGGGTTCGCGGCCACCGTCGACGGCTACCGCGACTGGCTGCTCGCCGAGCTGGCCGCGCTCGACGGGCCGATCGACCTGGTCGGGCACGACTGGGGCGGCGGCCACGTCGGGACCGCGCTGATGGAGCGCCCGGAGATCGTGCGGAGCTGGGCGAACGACATTCTCAGCGTGTTCGACCCGGACTACGTCTGGCACGACCTCGCGCAGGCCTGGCAGACCCCCGAGGTCGGCGAGGAGCAGATCGCCGGGCTGCTCGGTGGAACGCAGCAGGAGAAGGTCGCCCGCATGGGTGCTCTGGGGATCGCGCCGGACGTCGCCGGGCGCATCGCCCCCGGCTGGAACGAGGACATGCAGGCCTGTGTGCTGCGGCTCTACCGGGACGCCGCCCAGCCCGCGATCGGCCGCCGCGGGGAGGCGCTGGGCCGGTTGAGCGCCCGACCCGGGCTCGCGATCCTCGCCACCGAGGACCACTACGTCGGCGACGATGCGATGCGGCGCCGGGCCGCGGCGCGCGCGGGGGCCGAGGTCGCGGTGCTCGAGGGGCTCGGGCACTGGTGGATGGTCGAGGACCCGGCGCGCGGGGCCGAGGTCCTGACCGACTTCTGGAACGGTCTGGCCGGGCACTGACGTCCCGGGGATGGTGGGTGCAGCCCAGCTGCACCGTCGCCGCACCGGAGGCCCGTCATGCCCAAGGAGATCCTCGTCAGCTACGGGGTCGACATCGACGCCGTCGGGGGGTGGCTCGGCTCGTACGGCGGGGAGAACTCGCCGGGTGACATCTCCCGCGGGCTCTTCGCCGGCGAGGTCGGCGTGCCGCGGATCCTGGAGCTGTTCCGGCGCGCCGGCCTGCGCCAGACCTTCTTCTGGCCGGGGCACTCGATCGAGACGTTCCCGGCCGAGTTCGACGCGTGCGTCGCCGCGGGCCACGAGATCGGGGTGCACGGCTACAGCCACGAGAACCCGATCGCGATGTCGCGGCAGCAGGAGTCGGACGTGCTCGACCACTGCATCGGGCTGATCGAGGGCCGGACCGGAACGCGGCCGACCGGCTACGTCGCGCCGTGGTGGGAGTTCTCGCCGATCACCAACGAGCTGGTCCTCGACCGTGGCCTGACCTACGACCACTCGCTGATGCACGACGACTTCACGCCCTACTACGTCCGCGTCGGCGACTCCTGGACGAAGATCGACCTGGACGCCGACGCCGCGGAGTGGATGAAGCCGCTGCAGCGCGGCGAGGAGACCGACCTCATCGAGCTGCCGGCCAACTGGTACCTCGACGACCTGCCGCCGATGATGTTCATCAAGGGCAGCCCGAACTCGCACGGCTTCGTCAACCCGCGCGACATCGAGGCGCTCTGGCGCGACCAGTTCGACTGGGTCTACCGGGAGCACGACTACGCGGTCTTCACCATGACGATCCACCCCGACGTCTCCGGGCGCCCGCAGGTGCTGCTCATGCACGAGCGGCTGATCGAGTACATCAACTCGCACGAGGGCGTGCGGTGGGCGACGTTCGACGAGATCGCGAACGACTTCGCGCGTCGGTCGCCGCGGCGGTCCTGATCCCGGCGTCAGGACCCGTCGTCGTCGCCGAAGACCCGAACCATGCCGCGGGGTGCATCGTCGGCGAGCATGACCTCGAACATCTCGAGGCCGTCCTCGGTGGCGGCGGCCCGGGCGACCATCGCCCGCTCGTGCTCGGCGAGAGCGGCCTCGACGTCGTCGGGATGCCCGGCCAGGAGTCGGGCGAGCTCGGCGCCGTCGAACATCGCCAGGTTGGCGCCCTCCCCGTTCGGCGGCACGAGGTGGGCGGCGTCGCCGAGCAGGGTCACCCCCGGCACCCGGTCCCACCGGTGCCCGACCGGCAGCGTCAGGAAGGGCCGCGGCACCGGCGGGGTGTCGGTGTCGGTGATCAGTGCGGTGAGCTCGGGCGCCCAGCCCTCGAACTCCGCGACGACCTGCGCGGCCGCGGCGGCCGGATCGTCGAAGTCGATGCCGCCCAGCCAGTCCTGGGGCTTCCGCAGCTGCGCGTAGACGTGCAGGGTCCCGCGGCTCTCCCGATGGGCCAGGAACCCCTTGCCCGGACCCAGCGCCATCAGCGACCCGCCGCCGACCAGCGCGGCCGCCGCAGGGTGGCGGGTGTCGGCGTCGAGCAGGAACGTCTCGACGGTCGAGATGCCGGCGTACTCGGGCATGGCGTCGGAGAGGAGCGGGCGAACCCGTGACCACGCGCCGTCCGCGCCGACCAGCACGCTCGTCGTGACGGTGGTCCCGTCGGTGAAGCCCACCTCGTGGCGCCCGCCGCCGAGGGGGCGCACCCCGCTGACCTTGTGGCCCCAGCGGACGGTGCCGGGCTCGAGCGAGTCGAGCAGGAGCCGTCGCAGGTCGCCGCGCTGCACCTCCGGACGGTCGCCCTCGCCGTCGTCGGGCCGGTCGAGCCAGACGGTCCCCTCCCGGTCGAGGACCCGGTAGGACTGGCGGCCGGGCAGGACGAGGCCGCGGAACCCATCGACCAGGCCGGCCGCCTCGAGGGCCGGTTCGCCGTTCCACGGATGGATGTCGAGCAGCCCGCCCTGGGTGCGCGCGGTGGGGGAGGGCTCGGCCTCGTGGACCGTGACCGGGACGCCGTGGACCTGCAGGACGCGAGCGAGGACCAGACCGCCCAGACCTGCGCCGATGACCGTGACCGGTGTCGTCATGACGCCGCCTCCTCCTGAGTTTGGATCGCCGATCCAACGGTAGCACCGAGTTGGATCGGCGATCCAAAGAATGCGAGACTGTGGTCGTGGCACGGCGGACGGACGCACTGTCGAAGGAGCGCATCGTCGAGGTCGCGACCGGGATCCTCGATGCCGGCGGCGAGGACGCGCTGACCTTCCGCACGCTCACCACCCGCCTGAGCACCGGGTACGGCGCGATCTACCACCACGTCGCGAACAAGGGGGAGCTCCTGGCGGCCGCGACCGACGAGGTCGTCTCCGGTGTGATCGCCGGGCTGGATGGGGGCGCGGACCCACGGGAGGGGCTGCGCGCGCTCGCACTCGGCCTGTTCGACGCGATCGACACCCATCCCTGGGTCGGGGCGCAGCTCGCCGCGCAGCCGTCGCGGCCTGCGCTGCTCGACGTCTACGAGCGGGTCGGCGAGCGGCTCCACGCGCTCGGGGTTCCGGAGCCGTCGCTGTTCGACGCGGCGGGCGCCCTTGTCAACTACGTCCTGGGCGTCGCCGGCCAGAACGCGGCGAACGCCCGGGTCCTCGCCCATGACGACGCGGACCGGTCGACGTACCTCGCGACGGTCGCGGCCCAGTGGGAGGACCTCGACCCCGAGCGGTATCCGTTCGTGCGCCGGGCCGCGACGCGGTTGGCCGACCACGACGACCGGGCGCAGTTCCTCGCCGGCGTGGACCTGATCCTGGCCGGCATCGGCGCGGTCCACGGTCGTTGAACTTTCAGCGACCCTCTTCCCTCGGGGTCCGGTGCGGATCAGGATGAGGTGGTCGTCGCCGACCGTCGAGGAGCGCCATGGCCGAGGCCCGCCCACCCGCCGTCACCACCGACGTCGTCGTGGTGGGCACCGGTCCGGCCGGGGCCTCGATGGCGCTGGCCCTGGCGACGCTCGGCGTCGACCACCTCGTCGTCACCCGCTACGACTCGCTGGCCGCGGAGCCTCGCGCGCACATCACCAACCAGCGCACGATGGAGGTCCTCGACGACCTCGGCGTCGCCGGCGAGGTGATCGCCCAGGCCACCCCGCAGGACCTCATCGGCACCACGACGTTCTGCACGGCGATCGCGGGGGAGGAGCTCGGCCGGGTCCGCTCCTGGGGGACCGACCCGGAGACCCGCGCGGCGCACGTGCGCGCGAGCCCGGGCCGGGTCTGCGACATGCCGCAGAACCTCATGGAGCCGGTGCTGGTGAACGCGGCAACCGCCCGGGGCTCGCGCATCCGGTACGGCACCGAGTACCTGTCCCACGTCGTCGACGACGACGGGGTAACTGTGACGGTCCGGGACCGGACGCGATCCGACGACGGCGCGGAGTACGACATCCGGGCCCGCTACCTCTACGGCGCCGACGGCGGTCGATCGCGGGTCGCCGACGCGGCCGAGCTCCCGATGCGCGGCGAGATGGGCGTGGCCGGGTCGCTCAACATCGTCTTCCGCGCCGACCTCTCCCCGTGGGTCGCGCACCGGCCGAGCGTCCTCTACTGGGTGCTGCAGCCGGGCTCGGACGTCGGCGGCATCGGGATGGGCCTGGTCCGGATGGTCCGGCCGTGGAACGAGTGGCTCACGGTGTGGGGCTACGACGCCGCCGACGGGCCGCCCGACCTGTCGGAGGAGTTCACGAAGGGCCTGGTCCGCCGGCTGGTCGGGGTGGACGACCTCGACGTCGAGATCGTCGGGAGCTCGGCCTGGACGGTGAACCACATGGCCGCCGAGCACTACGGCTCCGGGCGGGTCTTCTGCGGCGGCGACGCGGTACACCGGCACCCGCCGTCGAACGGGCTGGGGTCGAACACCTCGATCCAGGACTCGTTCAACCTCGCCTGGAAGCTCGCGCTGGTGCTGCGCGGTGACGCCGGCCCGGGGCTGCTCGACAGCTACACCGTCGAGCGCGCGCCGATCGGACGGCAGGTCGTCGACCGCGCCAACCGCTCGATCGCCGAGACCGGCCGGATCTTCGACGCGCTCGGGGTGAGCGGGACGGACGACCCCGACGTCATGCGCGCGAACATGGACGCCCGCAAGGACTCCGGCGCCGGGGCCGAGAAGCAGCGGCGGGCGCTGCGCGAGGCGGTGCGGTTCAAGGCCTACGAGTTCGACGCGCACGGGGTCGAGCTCAACCACCGGTACGTCTCGTCCGCCGTCGTGCCGGACAGGCTCGCCCCGGACCCGCTCGACGTCGTGGAGGACCCGGAGCTGACCCATGCGCCGTCGACGACGCCCGGGGCGCGGGTGCCGCACGCGTGGCTGGCCGCCCACGGGGCCGGTCGTCGGGAGGTCTCGACGATCCAGCTGGCCGGGCACGGCCGGTTCACGCTGTTCACGGGGCCGGGCGGCGAGGCGTGGGGCGAGGCGCCCGACGTCGTGAGCGGTCTCGTCGCGCTCGTCGTCGTGGGGCCCGGCCGGGAGGTCGAGGACCCCTACGGTGACTGGGCGACGCTGCTCGAGGCCGCCGGGATCGGCGACACCGGTGCGGTGCTCGTGCGCCCCGACCACCACGTGGCCGCGCGGTTCGCCGCGCTGCCGGACGATCCCACCACCACCCTGACCACCACGCTCGATCGAGCGCTGTCGCGCATGTGAACGGATGTGGTCGTCATGACGACCACATCCGTTCACATGGCCCGGAGGGCCCTGTTATGGACTTCAGCGAGAAGGACTCCGTCGACGCCGTGACCGCGAGCTTCGCGGACACGCCCGACCCGCGGCTGGCCGAGGTGATGGACAGCCTCGTGCGCCACCTGCACGGCTTCCTGCGGGAGGTGCGCCCGAGCATCGCGGAGTGGGAGCAGGGGATCGAGTTCCTCACCGCGATCGGGCAGAAGTGCGACGACCACCGCCAGGAGTTCATCCTGTTATCCGACGTGCTGGGGGCGTCGATGCTGGTCGAGACGATGGAGGCGTCGCGGCAGGCGCAGGATGCGACGGCATCCACCGTGCTCGGGCCGTTCCACGTGGTCCGCAGCCCGGAGCGGGCGCTCGGCGACACGATCGACTCGGTCGGCACCGGCGAGGCCTGTCTGATCGAGGGCGTCGTGACCGCGCCCGACGGGACGCCGGTGCCGGGCGCACGGATCGACGTCTGGCAGGCCGACGACCACGGCTTCTACGACGTCCAGGTCCCCGACGACCAGCCGCTCGGCAACGGGCGCGGCCTCTTCACCGCCGACGACGACGGCCGGTTCTGGTTCCGGTCGATCGTCCCGGCGCACTACCCGATCCCGACCGACGGGCCGGTCGGGGCGTTGCTGCGCGCGTCGCAGCGCCACCCGTACCGGCCCGCGCACGTGCACTTCATCGTCGAGGCGCCCGGCTACGTCCCGGTGACCACGCACGTGTTCGTCGAGGGCAGCGCCTACCTCGACTCGGACGCCGTGTTCGCGGTGAAGCAGTCGCTGGTGCGGGAGTTCGCGCCGGTCGACGACCCCGACGAGGCCGCCCGGCTCGGCCTGCCGAACCCGTTCCGGCGGGCGCGGTTCGACGTCGTGCTGCAGCCTGCCGCGTCATGAGGTTCACCGAGCTGCCGCGGCCCTCCCAGGTGGTCTTCGGGGCCGGGCGGTTCGCCGAGGTCGGCGACGAGGTCGCCCGGCTGGGGTGCCGCCGCGTCGTCGTCGTGACCACGCCCGGACGCAAGGCGCTGGGGGAGGAGGCCGCCGGTCACCTCGGTGACCGGTCGGCCGGGGTGCTCGCGGAGGCCGTCGAGCACGTGCCCGGCGAGATCGCGGACGCCGGGGTCGCGCGGGCCCGGGAGCTCGACGCCGACGGGTGCGTCGCGGTCGGCGGCGGGTCCGCGATCGGGCTCGGGAAGGCGATCGTCCGGGACACCGGGCTGCCGCTGGTCGCGGTGCCCACCACGTACTCGGGCTCGGAGATGACCCCGGTGTGGGGCCGGACCGAGGACGGCGTGAAGACGACTGGTCGTGACGAGCGGGCGCGCCCCGCCGTCGTCGTGTACGACCCGGAGCTGACGACGTCGTTGCCGGTCGCCGTTTCGGTGACCAGCGCGGTCAACGCGCTCGCCCACGCCGTGGAGGCGTTGTGGGCGCCGGACGGGACCCCGGTGACGCGGCTGGAGTCGGCGGAGTCGGCCCGCGCGATCGTCGACGCGCTGCCGCGGGTGGCCTCGTCGCCCGCGGATCCCGACGCCCGGGGCGATCTCCTCTACGGCGCGTGGCTCGCGGGGTCGGGGCTCGCGGCGACGACGATGGGCCTGCACCACCGGCTCGCGCACGTGCTCGGCGGCGGGCTCGACCTGCCCCACGCCGGCACCCACACCGTGCTGCTGCCCGCCGTCATGGCCTACACCCTCCCGGCCGCACCGGTCGCCGCGGTGGCCCTGGAGAACGCCCTCGGCGGCGACCCGGTGGCGATCCTGTCCGACCTGCTCGCACGGTTGGGCGCCCCGACGACGTTGGCCGAGCTCGGCGCGGACGACGCGCAGTTCGACGTGCTGGCCGAGCGCGCGGTGACGCCGCCCCCGACGCATCCCCGGGTTCCGACGGCGGCGGAGGTGCGTTCACTGATAGGTGGCCTACGGCCCCGTGAGCACTGATTGACGCCAGGGCGTCAATCAGTGCTCACATGCCCGAAGGGCACCTAGAGGTTCTGCACGTGCTGGAACCCGAACCGGCCCTTGATGCAGAGGTGCCCGTGGGTCACCGAGTGGTCGTGCGGCGAGGTCACGTTGACGATCGTGTTGTGCTGCACGTGCAGCTCCAGCGTGCAGCCGACCCCGCAGAACGAGCAGATCGTGGAGGTCACCGTCTCGTCGTCGGGGTCCCAGATCCCCGCCTCGCGGCGCTCGTGCTCGGCGACCGACTTCAGCGCCCCCGTCGGGCACACCCCGATGCAGTTCCCGCAGTACACGCACGCCGAGTCCGGCAGCGGGACCGCGAACTCCGTCGAGATCGTCGCGTCGAACCCGCGCCCGGCGACCGCGATCGCGAACGTGTTCTGCGCGTCGGTCCCGCACGCCTCGACGCACTTGTAGCAGAGGATGCAGCGGGCGTAGTCGCGCACGTACAGGTCGTTGTCGACGGTGACCGGCTGCGCGACGGTCGCGCGTGTCTCGCCGTCGGGCTCGGCGTGGTGGCCCGGGTGGCGGTTGCCGCGCTCGCCGGCCGCGGCGGGCGGTCCGGGCGGGCCGTAGCGTTCGGGGTCGGCGCCGTACTCGACCGACCAGCGGGCGACGTCGTCGCCGGCCTGGGACATGTCGTTGGCCGACTCGAGCAGCTCGAGCACCATCCTGCGGCTGTGCGCGACCCGCTCGGTGTCGGTGCGCACCACCATCCCGTCCTCGACCCGGCGCGCGCACGACGGCACCAGCGGGCGCGATCCCTCGACCTCCACCACGCACACCCGGCAGGCGTTGACCGGGGTGAGGTTCGGCGCCTGGCACAGCCGCGGGGTGTCGCAGCCGGCCCCGTCGAGGACGTCCATGATCGTCGCGCCCTCGGGGACGCGGTGCTCGACGTCGTCGACGGTCACGCTGACCAGTCTCCGGATGGTGCCCAGGTCGATCGTCGTCACGCGTTCTCCCCGATCAGTCCGAGCTTCAGTGCCGACCGCACCGCCGACGCCGCGGTCTGCCCGAGACCGCAGATCGACGCGTCGGTCATGACCCGGTCGACGTCGGTGAGCAGCTGGAGCTCCGTCTTCCGGTCGCCGATCTCACGCCCCCGCACGATCCGCGCGAGTGCCTCCTCCTGGCGGACCGTCCCGACCCGGCACGGCACGCACTGCCCGCACGACTCGTCGCGGAAGAACCCGGCGATCCGGCGCAGGATCCTCGCCATGTCGACGGACTCGTCGAGGCACAGCACGACCCCGGACCCCAGCGTCGCCCCGATCTCGCGGGTGTCCTCGAGCGTGAGCCGGACGTCGAGCTGGTCGGGCGTGACGAACGTTCCCGCGGCGCCGCCGAGCAGGATCGTCCGGAGCCGGTCGGGCACCCCGCCGGCGAGCTCGAGCAGCTCGCGCAGCGTCGTGCCCATGTCGATCTCGTAGACGCCGGGCCGCGCCACCACCCCGGACAGGCAGAACAGCTTCGTCCCGGTGGAGCGGCCCGACCCCACCTCGGCGAACGCCGGACCGCCCTCGGCGACGATGCGCAGCACGTTGATCAGCGTCTCGACGTTGTTGATCACCGTGGGCTTCGCGAACAGGCCGGCGACCGTCGGGAACGGCGGTTTCGCCCGGGGCTCGCCGCGGTGGCCCTCGAGCGAGTTCATCAGCGCGGTCTCCTCACCGCAGATGTACGCGCCCGCCCCGCGTCGGACCTCGATGTCGAACACCCGACCCGAGCCCATGACGTCGTCGCCCAGCAGCCGGTGATGCCGCGCGGCCTCGATGGCGTGGCGGACCGCGCGCTCGGCCGCGGGGTACTCCCCGCGGATGTAGAGGTAGCCGGTGTGCGCGCCGACGGCGATCCCGGCGACGGTCATGGCCTCGACCAGCGCGAACGGGTCGGCCTCCATGAGCACCCGGTCCTTGAAGGTGCCCGGTTCCGACTCGTCGGCGTTGCAGATCAGGTACTTGTCCGGGTCCGGGGACCCGGCCACGGCGGACCACTTCGTCCCCGTCGGGAACGCCGCCCCGCCGCGGCCCGTGAGCGAGGCGACGGTGATCTCGTCGACCACCCGCGAGGAGCCGACGGCCAGCGCGCGCCGCAGCCCGGAGTAGCCGCCCGCGGCCCGGTAGGAGTCGAGGTCGGCCGGGTCGACGATGCCGACGCGGGAGAGCAGGTGCAGCTCCTGCGGGCGGGTCCCGTTGCTCCGGCTCCGGTCCATCCGTGACTGCGGGGTGGAGACGACGGGGTCGGGGCCCGGGACGTCGGCGCCGCCGAGTCCCTCGAGCACCGTGGTGACGTCGGCGGGGGCGATCTGCTGGTGGTCCCCGAGACCGTCAGCGGCCTCCGGTCCGGCATCGATGGTCGAGCTCCGCTGCGCTGCGTCTCCTGCCCGCTGCAGGAACACCGCCGGCGCCCGCTCGCACATCCCCAGGCAGGGGCTGCGCGTCCAGGTCACGTCCTCGCGCTCGCCCGCCGGCCCCAGGCGCTCCTCCAGGGCGGCGCAGAGCGCGTCGCCGCCGAACGCGGCGCACGCCACGTCGTCGCACACGTGGGCCGTGCGCGGAGCGCGGGGCGTGACCGAGAACAGCGCGTAGAAGGTGGCCACCCCGTAGGCCTCGGCCGGCGGGACCTGCAGCCGTTCACAGACGTGCCCGAGCGCACCCCGGCTGATCCACCCGACCGCGTCCATCACCGCGTGGAAGGCCGGCAGCAGCAGGTCCCGACGCTCGCCCGTCGAGCCGAGGTCGTCGGGGACCACGGCGTCGATCGCGGTCCGCTCCACGTCGGTGGGTGCGTCGGGCAGCAGCCTCAGATCCACAGGACCCCTCTCATGATCACGATCCGGCCACCGGCACTCGCACGTCGGGAACGTCGCGTTCCTGACGTTCGGCGTCAGCGACGAGGCTTTCCTGACGCGGGGGAAGGGGCTCGATCCGGATCGCCGTCGCCTTGAACTCCGACGTGCCGGACTGCGGGTCCCACGCCTCGTTGGTGATCAGGTTGACGTCGACCTGCTCGGAGAAGTGCGGCGTGATGAACGCCAGACCGGGCCGGGCCGCCCCGTCGAACCGGATCGGGGCCTCCACCGCCCCGCGCCGCGAGACCACCCGGACCCGCTCGCCGTCGGCGATCCCCAGCGCCTCGGCGTCGGCCGGGTCGATGCACAGCGCCTCGTCGCGGCGCAGCGGCGAGGAGTACCCGCCGGTCTGCACCCCGGAGTTGTACGAGTCGAGGGTGCGCACCGTCGTCAGGCGCAGCGGGAACTCGGCGGTCAGCACGTCGAGCGGCCCGGCGTGCTCGACCCCGGCGAACGGGGCGGGCTTGCCCCGCGCGGCGGGATCGCGCTCCCACAGCCGGGTGTGCATCGTCGGGGTGCCGGGGTGGTCCTCGCTCGGGCACGGCCACTGCAGCCCGCCCAGCTCGGTCAGCCGGGCGTAGGACATCCCGGCGTGCCAGTTCAGCGACACCGACCGCAGCTCGTCCCACACCTGCTCGGCGGTCGGCGCGCCCCAGTCGTGGCCCAGCCTCGTCGCGAGGTCGCAGATGATGTGGGTGTCGGGCCGGGCCAGCCCCGGCGGGTCGATGGCCTTGCGGACGCGCTGCACGCGCCGTTCGGAGGACGTGACGGTGCCCTCGTACTCGCACCAGTCCGCGCAGCTGGGCAGCACGACGTCGGCCAGCTCCGCGGTCGCGGTCCGGAAGATGTCCTGGACGACGAGGTGGTCCAGGCCGGTGAGGAGCTTGCGGGCGTGGGCGACGTCCGCCTCGGACTCGGCCGGGTTCTCTCCGACGCAGTAGACCGCGCGGATCTCCCCGCGTTCCATCGACTCGAACATCTGCGAGAGGTGCAGGCCCTTGCGCGGCGGGATCGGCGCACCCCAGACGCGCTCGAAGCGTGCCCGCTCGACCTCGTCCTCGACGTCGTAGCCGCCGGGCAGCTTGTTGGGGATGGAGCCCATGTCCCCGCCGCCCTGCACGTTGTTCTGCCCGCGCAGCGGGACGACGCCGGAGCCCCACCGGCCGACGTGGCCGGTGAGCAGCGCGAGGTCGATGAGGGCGCGGACGTTGTCGACGGCGTTGTGGTGCTCGGTGATGCCGAGCGTCCAGCACAGCTGGGCACGGTCGGCCGTCGCGTAGGCGAGCGCGGTGTCACGGATCAGCGCGGCGTCGACGCCGGTGACCTCCTGCGCGCGCGCCAGGGTCCACGGCTCGACCGCGGCCCGGTACTCGTCGATGCCCGTCGTCGCGCGCTCGATGAACGCCCGGTTCTCGAGGCCCTCGTCGAGGATCACGCGGCCCATGGCGTGGGCGAGCGCGATGTCGGTGCCGACGTCCAGGGCCAGGTGCCCCGTCGCCCACTTCGCCGACGAGGTGCGTCGGGGGTCGACGACGTACAGCTCGGCCCCGTTGTGCAGGCCCTTGAGGACGTGGTGGAAGTAGATCGGGTGGGTGTCGCGCGCGTTCGAGCCCCAGAGGATGACGAGGTCGGTTTCCTCGACCTCCTGATAGGCGCTGGTGCCACCACCGGCGCCGAACACTGCCGTCAGACCGACGACGCTGGGAGCGTGTCAAGTGCGGTTGCAGGAGTCCACGTTGTTGGACCCCATCACCACCCGGGAGAACTTCTGGGCGGTGTAGTTCATCTCGTTGGTCGCCTTCGAGCAGGAGAACATCCCGTAGGCCTCGCCCGGCACCCCGCGGAAGCCGGCCGCGGCGCGGTCGAGCGCTTCGTCCCAGCTCGCGGGACGCAGCTCCCCGTGCTCGCGCACGAGGGGTTCGGTGAGACGGACATGGCGCGGAGCGCGCATGGGGATCGACCTCCGGCGGGACTGCTCTGACGTGCTCTCACCCGCCACGCTAAACGGCGTGGAGATCAAGTGCGACCCGCGTCACAGGAAGATCCCGACCTTCGTTCACGCCTCCGGAACGGCGATCCCCGTCAGCAGTTCGGCCAGGCCACGGGTGTCCGGGTCCAGGCTGACCGCGATCACCCGCTCGGCGACGACGATCAGCGGCTCGGCCGCGGCGTTGGCGAGGTGGGCGAGCAGCGCGGCGCCCGCCTCGGACGTCAGTTCCATCGCGTCGGCGAGGACGTCGGCGGCCCGGCCGACGTGGCGGTCGTGCTCGGCGGCGGACCACGACGAGCCCAGCGAGGGCAGCCGGCCCTGCGGGTCACCGCGCGGGAACGGCGCGGTCGGGATGCCGACGGACGCGGTCGCCGTGAACTCGGCGGACGAGGGGCGGGGCGCCGTCGTCGCCAGGTGCACCAGGTAGCCGCGCAGCAGCAGGCCCGGAGGCCAGCGCTCGTCGTGGTCGGCGGGATGCCCGACGGCGACCACCTGGTGGATGGTGCCGTCGACCGACACGATCCGATGTCGGCAGGTGTAGGCCAATCGGTGGGCGACCGCGTCGGCCATGATGCGCTCGACGTGCGCCCGATCGTCGGGATGCTTGTGCGCGACGACGAGCGCCCGGCTCGGCCGGACCTCGCCGGAGGCGTATCCGAGCAGGTGGAACATGGTGTCGTTCCAGATCCACCGGTCCGAGCTGGGGTGCCAGGAGTAGGCGCCGATCTTGTCCATCGCACCCCTGACGGTCACGGGCCCGGACGATCCGGAGGGTAACGGCGTACCCAACGATCGGGGTAAACCATCCCTCGACAGGGCATCGATTCTCGGATGGTGTCCTGGGCCACCCCTAGAGTCGGTCGCGTGCCGAGCACCGTGGACCTGCTCCCGCCCACCGTCTGCCTGGATCACCTGGATTCCGCGACCGCGAGGTTCTCGACGGCGCTCGCCGGGGCCGACCTCGCCGCGCCCGTCCCGTCGTGCCCGCCGTGGAGCCTGCGCGAGCTCGCCCACCATCTCGGCGGGGTGCACCGCTGGGCCCGGGTGGCCGTGCTCGAGGGGCACCCGAACGGCACGTCCGACGATCCGCCGTCGTCCCGGGCGGACCTGGTCGCGTGGTTCGACGAGGGCTCGGCCGCGTTGATCTCGACGCTGCGGGAGGCCGGTCCGGACGCCCCGTGCTGGTCGTTCGGCCCGAAGCCGCGGACCGCGGCGTTCTGGTTCCGGCGCCAGGCCCACGAGACCGCGATGCACGCCCACGACGCCGAGGTCGCGTCCGGCACGGCAGGGGCGCTGGCGTCCGACTTCGCCCTCGACGGCCTCGACGAGGCGATCGCGATGTTCCTGCCCCGTCAGGTCCGGCTCGGGCGGTGCACGGTGCCGGACGTCCGGATCGCGGTGGCGAGCGCCGAGGGACCGTCGTGGGAGATCGCCGGGGACGGCGCGCCGGAGCGCCCGGCGGCCACCGTGCGCGGGGACGCCGAGGCGCTGCTCCTGCTGGTGTGGGGACGGGTCGGTCCCGACGACGCGCGGGTCGACGTCGAGGGGGACCGGGGCGCGGTGGACGCGGTGCTGGCGGCGGGGCTGACCCCCTAGGTGCGCTCCGCGCTCGTGAGCAGTAATTGACGCTCTGGCGTCAGTTAGTGCTCACGAGGCCGGAGGCCACCAGGTCCGAGCCGTCGGCCGTCGCGCGGTAGACCAGCTCGCCGCCGTGCGCGCGGACGAGCGCCCGCGCGATGGCCAGTCCGAGGCCCGCCCCGCCGGAGTCGCGTGCCCGGGCCTCGTCCAGCCGCACCAGCCGGTCGAAGATGCGCTCGCGGTCCGCCTCGGCGACCGGCTCGCCGTCGTTGTGCACCACCAGCTCCCCGTCCGCGACCGTCACCCGCACCGCGCCGCCCGGGCGCACGTGCCGGCGCGCGTTGTCGAGCAGGTTGATCAGCACCCGCCGCAGCTTCTGCTCGTCGCCCGGCACGACGACGGGTCCGGGCGCATCCACCGTCACGTCCAGGTCGGGGTCGACCAGCCGCAGCCGTCCCACCTGGTCGGTGACCAGCGCGGTGAGGTCCACCGGCCGCCGGTCGAGGTCCTCCCCGCCCTCGATGCGGGCGAGGTCGAGCATGTCGGTGACCAGCGACGACGCCCGCGAGGTCTCCCGCACCAGCGCGATCGCGAGCTCCTCGCGGGTCTCGCGGTCGTCGTCGGAGTCGCGCACGAGGGTCTCGGCGAGGGTCTGCATGCCGGCCAGCGGCGTGCGCAGTTCGTGGGCGGCGTCGGAGAGGAACCGTCGGGTCGTCGCCTCGGAGCGCCGGGCCTCCTGCTCGGCCGCCCGAGCCTGCGCCGCGGCGTCGAGCGCGTCACGGGCGGACGTCTCGGAGCGCTGCCGGGCGGCCTCGAGCGCGTCGAGCATCTCGTCGAACGCCGCCGCAGTCCGCCCGATCTCGGTGTTCGTCGTCGTCGGGCGCAGTCGTCGTCCGCGGTCCCCGGTGGTGATCGCCCGGGCCACCCGGGTCATCGCGTCCAGCGGCCGCAGCGCCGCGGTGACCCCGGTGAACAGCACCACCGCCGAGATCGCCAGCCCGACCAGCCCGACCCCGATCATCACCCCCCGCAGCACGTGGACCACCGAGTCGATCTCCCCGGGATCCGCGAACAGCCGGACGACGGTGCCGTCGGCCAGCCGGGTGTCGACGGTCGGGCCCCGGACGCCGCGCATCCCCGGCCCCGGCCCGTCCCCGGGTGGTCGGCCGCCGGGGCCTGGCGGGCGAGGCGCGCCCGGTCCGCCGGGCGGGTCGGGGAGTCCCTGCAGCACCGCCCCGGTGGCGGACACCCGGACCGCGCGCACCCCCTGGCCGTCGAGCAGGGACACCATCTGGTCGGGCGGCACCTGCTGCGCGACGAGGGTGGTCGCCCGCGCCGCCCGCTCGGTGAGCCGGGACTGCTGGTCGCGGTCGAGCGCCTGACCGAGGACGACGTCGACGACCAGACCGGCCACCAGCAGCGTCACCGCGACGACGGCGACGACGGTCGCGGTCACCCGCCAGCGCAGCGAGAGCGTCGGGACGATGCGGTCACCCGCCCGCTGCCGCAACCAGGCGAGCGACCTCACGCGTCCTCCTCCGCCGGCCGCAGCGTGTAGCCGAGGCCGCGGCTGGTGTGGACGATCCGCGGTCCGTGCGCCTCGAGCTTGCGCCGGAGCGCCGAGAGGTGGACCTCGACGAGGTTGGGGTCGTACGCGTCGTACCCCCACACCTGGGTCAGGATCTGGTTCTTGCTCACCAGCCGGCCGCGCTGCTCGGCGAGGTAGCGCAGCAGCCGCAGTTCGGTGGCGGTCAGCTTCAGGGGCGCGCCGGCCCGGGTCGCGACCCCCGCCTCTTCGTCGATCACCAGGTCCCCGACGACGAGGGCGGTCGGCGTCCGGCCCCGGCGCCGCAGCACCGCCTGCACCCGGCTCGTGAGCTCCTCGAGCAGGAACGGCTTGACCACGTAGTCGTCCGCGCCGGAGTCCAGGTCGCGCAGGCGGTCGTCGAGGGCGTCGCGGGCGGTCACCATGACGATGCCCGCATCGGTCCGGTCCCGGACGACGTCGAGCAGCCGGAACCCGTCCCGCCCGGGCAGCATCACGTCGAGGACGACGAGGTCGGGGCGGAAGCCGTCGAGGGTCTCCTCCAGCGCCGCGCCGTCGGGCAGTCCCCGCGCGGCGTACCCGGAGCGGTCGAGGGTGCGCACGATCGACTCGCGCATCGTCGCCTCGTCCTCGACGACGAGCACCCGCGGCCCGTCACCCCTGCTCATGGGGCTCCATCAGACCAGGCCGGCCTGAACCGCGCCTGAAGGCGCACCCCGTCGGCTGAAGCGTCGCTGAGGAAGTCGTCCGGCCGCTCGGGCCTCAGGGACGCTTCAGGTACGCGGGCCACGGTCGGTGCCGTGCCGGTCCACCAAACCGGCCACGAGCCGAGATCGGAAGGAACCCGATGAGCGAGAACGACCCGCCCACCACTCCGGCCACGCCCACCCCGGAGAGCACGCCGACGGCGGCGTCAGCGGGGGTGCCCGGCGGTTCGCGGTGGTCGAGGTTCCGGGGCGCGGCGGCGTCACGGCGTCCTCGCGGCCGGATGGCGACGGTCCTGGTCGGGGTCGGCCGCTTCGTGCTCGGTCTCGTCGTGGCGGGGGTCCTGCTGCTCGCGACCCCGCTGGGCGGTGGTCACGACGGGCACGGCCCCGGTCGCGTCGCGGCGCAGGGTCCCGACGGCGGGCCGGCTGGCGCGGGTCAGGGGCGCGGCGGGCCGGGCGACGGTCCGGGACGCGGCGGTCCCGGGCACGGCGGACCCGGTCGCGGTGGTCCCGACGGCGGGCAGGGTCGAGTCGCGCCCGGTGCCGCCGGTTCGGGCGGGTCGGGCCCGGTGATCCAGGTGCAGCCGGGCGGCACGGTGATCGTCCAGCCGGGCGCGACGGTGCAGCAGGCTCCGGGCGCGGCACAGGCTCCGGCGGCTCCTGCCCCGGCCGCCCCTGCGCCGGCCGCTCCTGCGCCGGCCGCTCCTGCTCCGGCCGCTCCTGCTCCGGCCGCTCCTGCTCCGGCCGGTCCGGCTCCCGCGGCCCCTGCCCCCACCGGCTGATCCGGATTCGGGCGGCGGAGTGCTCGCTCAGCGATCACCCTGCCGCCCGGTTCGTGATCTTGGTCGAGGAGCCGCCCGGCCGATGTCAGCGATGGTCCATTGCTGATAGAGGGCGAGGCGGGAACGGGGCGGGCGCGCTCAGCCCTCGCAGATCCCGCGCAGCGTCTCGAGGTCGCCCGCCACGGTTCCCGCGTCGGCGGCGACCTCCTCCTGGCTCATCCCCTCCCGCCGGCGCACGGTGAACAGCACCTCCGTGCCGACCGCATGGGGGAGGGCCCGCATCGGGTTGAGCACCTCGGTGCCGTCGGGCATGCGGACGGTGTGGTCGAGCACGCCGAGGTCGTTCGGCTCGGTGAAGCGGACCGTGACCTCGCCGAACGGGGACGACGCGAGCCAGGTGCCGTCTCCGACCGGGGTCACCGTCGCCGTCGCGAGCCCGGACGCCCAGTGGACGAGGTTCCGCGGGTCGGCGGCGTACTCGTAGACCTCGCGCCAGGGCCGGGCGATCAGCCGCGAGACGTGCCGGGTCCCGGCGTCGGTGTCAGCCACGCGGCCGATCGTGCCAGGTCAGCGCCGTGGGCGGACACGATGGACGACGGGCACACCAGGCATCGAGAACCGCCGACGGGAGTGCGCGGTGTGCTCGTGATCTCCAGCGTCCCTGCGCCGCCGGGCACGACGGGCACATCAGGCATGGAGCCGGGCCCGGAATCCTGCGCCCAGTGCTCTTGATCATGGAACGGGGGGCGCGGCCGAACGGGGCGCCGAACGGGGCGCCGAACGGGGCGCGGCCGAACGGGGGCGCGGCCGAACGGGGGCGCGGCCGAACGGGGGCGCGGCCGAACGGGGGCGCGGCCGAACGGGGGCGCGGCCGAACGGGGCGCGGCGAGCTACACCTGCGGCGCACCGCACCCCGCCGCGCGAGGATCACGACCATGACCTCACGCGCGACGGTGATCGGGGCCGGGATCGTCGGGCTCGCGGCGGCCTCCCGGCTGCTGGAGCGCGGCTGGGAGGTCACCGTCCTGGCCGATCGCCCCACCGCGGAGTCGACCTCGCACCTCGCCGCGGCGGTCTGGTTCCCCACCCGCGCCGCCCCCCGCGACCGCGTCCTCGCCTGGGGCGCCGCCACCTTCCGCGAGCTCGCACACCAGGCGCACGGGAACGTGCCCGGGGTCGTGATGCGGGAGAGCCTCGCGCTGTACCGCGAGGACCCGGGGGAGCCATGGTGGTCCGCGGCCGTCGAGGGCCTGCGCTCCGCACGCCCCGACGAGCTGCCGCACGGCTACTCCCACGGCCTGCGCTTCGCCGTGCCGCTGGTCGAGATGCCGGTGCACCTGCCGTGGCTGGCCGAGCACGTCGCGGGCCGGGGCGCGCGGTTCATCACGACGCGCCTGCACACCCTCGACGAGGCACCGGCAGCGGCCGATCGCCCGGACCTCGTCGTCGTCGCCCCCGGGCTCGGCGCGCGCGACCTCGTCCCCGACGACTCGGTGACCCCGGTGCGCGGCCAGATCGTGCGCGTCGCCAACCCCGGCCTGACGCTCTCGGTCCGCGACGAGGCCCACCCCGGTGGCCGCGCGTACGTCCACCCGCGCGCCCACGACGTCATCCTCGGCGGCACCCTCGAGGAGGACGTCTGGGACGCGACCCCGGACCCCGCCACCGCCGCGGCGATCGTCGCGCGCTGCACCGACCTCGTCCCGGAGCTCGCCGGCGCGGAGGTGCTGGGCACCGTCGCCGGGCTGCGGCCCGCCCGCCCGACGGTCCGCCTGGAGCGCGCCACCCTCGCCGACGGGACGCCGGTGATCCACGACTACGGCCACGGCGGCTCCGGGGTCACGCTCGCCTGGGGCTGTGCCGACGAGGTCGCCGACCTGGCCTGAGCCGCGGCACGACCGCCACGAAGGAGCCCAGCCGGGGACCGCCGATCCCAGGATGAGGGGTCCGATGCCGCACAGCGGATACCCGGCGCAGAGTGGACCCCGCAACGATCTCCGACGTACCCGGAAGGCGATCATGACCTCCCTCCCCACGCACGACCTGCCCGGCGGCACCGCCCGCCTGGGCGACCTCGAGGTCACCCGCGTCGGCTACGGCGCGATGCAGCTCGCGGGACCCGGTGTGTTCGGCCCGCCGAAGGACCGCGACGAGGCCGTCCGGGTGCTGCGCGCCGTCGTCGACCTCGGCATCAACCACATCGACACGTCGGACTTCTACGGTCCGCACGTCACGAACGAGATCATCCGCGAGGCGTTGTCGCCCTACCCGGCGAACCTCGTCCTGGTCACGAAGGTCGGCGCCCGGCGCGACGACCGCGGGAACTGGCTGCCCGCACTGGGTCCCGACGAGCTGCGCTCGGCCGTCCACGACAACCTGCGCCGCCTCGGCGTCGAGCGCCTGGACGCCGTGAACCTGCGGCTCGAGGCCGACCACGACAACCCGCTCGCGCCGATGGCGCAGCCGGTGGCCGAGCGGTTCGGCGTCCTCGCCGAGCTCCAGGCGCAGGGCCTGATCCACCACCTCGGGATCAGCACCGCGAGCGCGGAGCAGGTCGCCGAGGCGCAGACGGTGGCCCCGGTGGCCTGTGTGCAGAACCCCTACAACCTCGCGCACCGCGAGGACGAGGCGCTGGTCGACTCGCTCGCCGCGCAGGGGATCGCCTACGTGCCCTACTTCCCGCTGGGCGGGTTCTCGCCGCTGCAGTCGCAGACCCTCGACGACGTCGCCGAGCGGCTCGGCGCGGGCCGGATGGCCGTGGCGCTCGCCTGGCTGCTGCAGCGTTCGCCGAACGTGCTGCTGATCCCCGGCACCTCGTCGGTCGAGCACCTGAAGGAGAACGTCACGGGAGCCGGGCTCGACCTGCCCGCCGACGCGCTGGCCGAGCTGGACACCATCGGCCGCTGAACAGGACCGACCCACCCCCGACGACGGCGGGTGCGTCCGCTCAGGCGGGCGCGTCCGTCGTCGCCGTCCCCTTGGCCTGGGAGACGAGCCACTGGGCGACGTCGACCAGCTTCATGTTGGTGGCCTGCGAGGCCTGGACCAGCATCGCGAAGGCGCTCTCGTCGTCGACGCCGTCGCGCTGGATGAGGATCCCCTTCGCCTGGCCGATGACGTCGCGGGAGCTCACCGCGCGGGCGAGCCCGGCGATGCGCTGCGCGCCGAAGAGCGCGACCGCGGCCTGCGCCGTGAGGGCCTCGGCGAGCACCCGGGCGTCCGGGTCGAGAGGGGCCGGGGTGTAGAGCGTGAGGACGCCCAGCACGCCGTCGTGGCCGCGCAGGACCAGGGAGAGCGCGCTGGTGACGCCGTGCCGGGCCGCGGCCTCGGCGAGCCGGGGCCACCGCGGGTCGGCGACGAGGTCGGGGACCTCGACGCACGTGCCGCGGGCCGCCGCCTCGGGGCCCGGCCCGGAACGGCCGGAGGCCTGCACCGCGTCGAGCTCCTCGGCGACCGCATCGCCGGTCGCGCGGGCGGCGAACGTCCCACGGACGGTGACGGCGGCGCCGACGTGACCGGCGCCCGGCACGACCGTCGCGACCGCACTCGCGGCGGTGCGCAGCGTCCGGTCGACGACGTCGTCGTCGGTGCTCATGACGCCGGTCAGGTCGGCGGCGGCGGTCAGCAACGCCTCGCCGATCGGTTGCACGTCGTCACCCACCGCGGCGGCCCCCGGAATCCGGTTCTACTGGCACGCCCGCCTCGTTGGTGAAACAGACCGCGCAACTCTAGGACACCGGCGGTCCGGCCCGGGCCGAACCACGCCGCCGTGCCCCGTCGTGTCCCTCCAACGCGGCGAACGCGCGGGCCAGACGATGCTGCTGCTCGGCCGTCGGGATCAGCGGGGGCCGGTCGGCGATGGGCACCACCCCGTCGATGTCGCAGGGATCCACCCGGTACGCGTCGAGCAGGTCCCCGTCGATCCGGACGGGGACCCGGGAGCGGTGCGCGAGGGTCAGCGCGTCGACCATCGACGTCTCCCGGCCACCTTCCGGCGGCAGCACCGGCTCCCGGCCGGGCTCGACCGGCGCGACCACCGCGTACAGGTTCCCGCCGGCGTCGCCGTCGAGCCGGACGGTCATCTCCCGCTGCGGCGATGGCCGAGGCAGCCACGGGTCGAGCACCCGGGCGAAGCCGGGCAGGTCCCCGGGCGGCAGTGGCACCGCGATCAGCCGCGGGACGTCGCGGTCGTCGCTCAGGACCGCGCACGGCTCGTCGAAGAGGGCACGGCGGGCCAGGGCGACGAGTCGCACGACGGGCATGGCCGTCCCTCCGCTCGCTCTCTCCTCGCCGGCGGCGCATCCTCGCACGTCGCCGGGGCGCATCAGCGCGTCTGCGCGCCTCGCAGGGCCACGAAGCGCACCGGCCCGAGCTCCTCGGTGAGGCCGGCGCGGCACCGCAGCAGCATCCCGTCGCGGTCGGGTCCGACCGGGGCGACCAGCACGCCGCCCGGGGCCAGCTGCTCGAGCAGTGCCGGTGGCAGCTCCGGGGCCATCGCAGTCACCGCCACGGCGTCGAAGGGCGCCCGGTCCGGCGCGCCGAGCGCCCCGTCGGCGTGCCGGACCTCGACGGCGCCGAACCCGGTGGCGTCGAGGGCGTCGCGCGCCGAGCGCGCCAGGTCCTCGTCGTACTCGAGGGTCACGACCTCGGCTGCGCAGGCCGCGAGCACCGCGGCCGCGTACCCCGATCCCGTCCCCACCTCGAGGACCCGTTCGGTCCCCGTCAGCTCCAGTGCCTCGGTCATCCGCGCCACGATGGACGGCGCCGAGACGGTGGCGTCGGCGTGGATCGGGAGCGGGCGGTCCTCGTAGGCGAGGTCCGCGAGATCGGCGGCCACGAAGCGCTCGCGGGGGACGAGGTCCATCGCGGCGAGCACCCGGGGGTCGCGCACGCCCTCGTGGCGCAGCGCCTCGACCATCCGGTGCCGCCGTGTCGCGGCCGGCTCGGGTGACTCCATGGCAGTGCCCTCCCGGCCGTCGTCGGGGAGGCGGCGGCGCAGGCTCTCGACCGGTGCCGACGGATTTTCCCGGCCGAGCGCCTGCCGCACCAGACGCATCACCCGCCGGAACGCCCCTCCCGACGGGCCTCGGCGCCGGTCTCGCCGGCGTAGCCCTCGTCGAGCCCGGCGGCGCGTCCGACGAAGACGTCTGTGTCGGCCGTCCCGGTCACCGATCCGGAGTCGCCGGTGTGCCGGGTGTGGCAGCCGCCCGCGGGACGGCTGCCCGCGGTGGCCGGGTCGTGTCCCACGTCCTGTTCCGAGGGCTGGGCGGACACCGGTCGTCCGAGACGACCGTCGTCCCCGCGCAGGCGGTCCAGGAAGCGGGTGAGTGCGTCGGAGAGCGCCACGGTGGTGCTCCTCTCGTCGTGGTCCGTCCGAGGGGTTGTCGGTGGGCGGGGTCCGCGAACCGTGTCGGAGCCGGACGTGTCCGCCGCGGACGGCCCGGGGTAGCCGCCGCTCCGTGACCGGGAGATCGGACGACGGGAACGGAGCGACGTCGGATGGCCGAGCAGGCCCGCAACCAGGCCGCCCAGCAGGAGTGAGCACCGTCGACCTCGTCGTCGTCGCCAACCGCCTCCCCGTGGACCTGGTGACCGGCGACGACGGCGTGGGCCGGTGGCAGGCGGCTCCCGGCGGCCTCGTCACCGCGCTCGCGCCCGCCCTGCGGGACCGCGGCGGGGCGTGGGTCGGCTGGCCCGGCGTGCCCGATGCCGCCCCCGAGCCGTTCACCGACCCCGAGGTCGGCGACGACGTCGTCCTGCACTCGGTGGCGCTGGACGCCGAAGAGATCGCCGCGCACTACGAGGGCGTCGCCAACGCCACGCTCTGGCCGCTCTACCACGACCTGATCGCCGCCCCGGTCTACGACCGCGACTGGTGGGAGACCCACCGCCGCGTCAACGCCCGGTTCGCCCACGCGGCCGCCGAGGTCGCCGCGCCGGGCGCGACCGTGTGGGTGCAGGACTACCAGCTCCAGCTCGTGCCCCGGATGCTGCGTGAGCGCCGCCCCGACCTGCGCATCGGCTTCTTCCTGCACATCCCGTTCCCGCCGGTGGAGCTGTTCCAGCAGCTGCCGTGGCGCACCGAGGTGGTGCAGGGGCTGCTCGGCGCCGACCTCGTCGGCTTCCACACCCCCGGCGGCGCCCGCAACTTCCGCTGGCTCGCGCGCCGGCTGTGCGGCGCGGACGTCGACGACTCGCCGATCGGGCTGCGGGAGGCCCCCGGCGAGGTCCGGCTCGACGGCCGCACCACCCGGGTCGGTGCGTTCCCGATCTCGGTGGACAGCTGGGCGCTCGCCGAGCGCGGTGCGGATGCGACGACGGCGGAGCGCGCGGCCGAGGTGCGGGCCGGCCTCGGGGATCCCGGGACGGTGCTGCTGGGGGTCGACCGGCTCGACTACACCAAGGGCATCCAGGCCCGCCTCGAGGCGTACGGCGACCTGCTCGCCGACGGGCGGCTGGACCCGGCGTCGACGGTGCTGGTGCAGGTCGCGACGCCGAGCCGCGAGCGGGTCGATGCCTACCGGCGGACCCGCGAGGAGGTCGAGCGCATCGTCGGACGCCTCAACGGCGACCACGCCGACCTGGGCCGACCCGTCGTGCACTACCTGCACCGCCCGCTGCCGCCCGAGGAGCTGGCGCCGCTCTACCTCGCCGCGGACGTCATGCTGGTCACCCCGTTGCGCGACGGCATGAACCTCGTCGCGAAGGAGTACGTCGCGACCCGCCCGGACGACAGCGGCGCGCTGGTGCTCTCCGAGTTCACCGGCGCCGCGGAGGAGCTCACCGAGGCGTGGACGGTCAACCCGCACGACGTCGACGGGGTGTCGGCCGCGATCGCCGACGCCGCGGCGTCCGGCGGCACCGACGACGGCCGCGCCCGGATGGCGGCGATGCGCACCCAGGTCCGGGAGCACGACGTCGCCCGGTGGGTCGAGGCGTTCCTGGACGCGCTCGCCGGGCCCGACGTGTGAGAGCTCGTCCCGTCGTCGGGTCTAGGTTCCCGACGACGGGTCGGCGTCCGGCTCCGGGGTGGTCACGCCGAGCCGGCGATCGGCCGGCGTGGACGGGTCGGGCTCCGGCTCGAGGACCACGCCGCTCTCGCCGATCGGGTGGGCGTCCCCCTCGACCGCCCACGTCCGGCCGGCCCGGTCCTCGACCTCCGCGCCGACCGGGATGTCGCCCTCCGGCCCGGCGGGCACGTCGAGACGGCCGCCGTAGCGGAGCTCGTCGCCGTCCTTCCGCAGCCAGGCGTCCCGCGGGTCGCCCACCGGGCTGGGCAGGGCACCGTCGGTGGCCGCGTCGTCCGGCGTCCGGTCGGGCCGGGGCCGCACCGGCGCGTCGTCGGGGACCTCGCCGGAGCTGGTCATCGTCCCTCCCGGGAACTCGGTCGTGATCGTCCGGACGCCGCCGGGTTCCCCGCCCGGACGCCCCCCACCCTCAGGGCAGCTCGACGCCCGCGCCGCGCCGCTTCTCCCGGATCACGTCGTCGATCCCGGTCGCCGCGGACAGCGACGCGCCGCCGCGGATCGTCTCCAGCCACGCGGACTCGCGCTCGTCGACCGCACGGGTCAGCGCGACCACCTCGTCGACGTGCTCGCGGGGGACGACGACCACGCCGCTCGCGTCGCCGCGCACCACGTCGCCCGGGCGCACGGTCACCCCGCCCAGCTGCACCGTCACGTTGATCGCGCCCGGGCCCTCGTTCGACCCGGTCGCGGGGTGGGCGTTCCGGGCGAAGGTCGGGGTCCCGACGTCGTCGATGCCGTCGAGATCGCGGACGGCGCCGTCGACGACGGTGCCCACCGCGCCGGCCCGCGACAGGACGCTCGACACGATGTCGCCGAGCACCGCGGCATCCGTGCGTCCGCCGCCGTCGACGACGAGCACGTCGCCCTCGCGGGCGAGGTCGGGCGCCTTGAGCACGAACAGGATGTCGCCGGGCTTCGTCCACACGGTCAGCGCCGGGCCGCAGAACCCGGTGCCGCCCGCGAGCCGCGCGATCCCGGGACCGACGACCGCGACCGGACCGCCGCAGTCCGCGATCTGGGTGCTCGGGAACGTGGCCAGCGTGGCGACGGAGGCCGGGTCCGGGCGGTGGTCGTCGGTGACGATCGCCCACTGCTGCGGGTGCGACTTGCTCATCGGGTGCTCCCGGTCGTCGACGGTGCGGCGGAGGCGTCCTGGGTGGCGACCGCGTCGTGGAGCGCGGTGAGGTCGCCGGACCGCGCGACCTCGCCGAACAGCTGGGCGCTGCGACGCGGCTCCCGGCGGTACCCGTCGGCCCGGTCGACCCCGACGAGGCCGAAGGTCGGCGCGTACCCGCGGGCCCACTCGAAGTTGTCGAACGAGGACCAGTAGAGGTAGCCGCGGATATCGACGCCGTCGGCCATGGCCCGCTCCAGTTCGGTGAGGTGGCTGTCGAGGTAGCGCACCCGCTGCGCGTCGTCGGCGGTCGCGATGCCGTTCTCGGTGACGACGACGGGCAGCCCGGTCTCCGCGATCCGCCGCAGCATCACCCCGAACCCGGCCGGGTGCACCTCCCACCCCATGAGCGTGGTCTCGGCGCCCTCGGGTGGCGGCGCGGTGTCCAGCCCGCCGCCGGAGGCGTCCATGCGGGTGCGGGTGTAGTACTGCAGTCCGACCCAGTCGCCGACGTCGCCGCCGGCGCGCAGGTCGTCGATGTGGTGGTCGACCATCACCGCGCGGGCCATCCCGGCGGCGCCCTCGTCGGCGTCGTCACCCGGGCGCAGCGGCTCGATGTAGGGCAGGTGCAGGCAGGTGCCGATCTTCGGCGTGCCGCTGGCCGCGCGGATGGCCTCGACCGCGGTCCGATGGGCCTGGCCGAGGGTCGCGTTGCACGCGATCGCCTCGCCGACGTCCTGGTGGCCGGGTGGGAACTCGCCGTTCAGGTAGCAGCCGAGCGCGACGATCTGCGGTTCGTTGATCGTGCACACGTAGGGCATGCGGTCGCCGAGCGCGGTCGTCACGTGCTCGACGTAGCGGCCGAAGATCTCCAGCGCGTCGTCGGCGAGCCACCCACCCCGTGCTGCGAACCACCGCGGCAGCGTGAAGTGGTAGAGCGTCACGAACGCGGTGAGCCCGTGCGCGGCGAGGCTGTCCAGCACCCGGGCGTAGTGGTCGAGCGCGGCCCGGGAGAACTCGCCCGGGGCCGGTTCGATCCGCGACCACTCGAGCGAGAGCCGGTGCGCGTTCTGCCCCGACGAGGCGAGCAGCGCGAAGTCGGCGTCGTAGCGGTGCAGGTGGTCGATCGCGTCCCCGGAGGACTCGACGGCGGGGGAGGCCGGGTCGTGCTCCCAGTCCCACCAGTCGTTGTTGTGGTTGCCGCCCTCGACCTGGTGCGCCGCGGTGGCGCTGCCCCAGAGGAAGCCGGTCGGGAAGCTCGGCATCGCGCTCCTCTCCCACGTCCGCGCCGGGTCCGGGCGGTCCGATCATGATCCTGCCGCCCGGGGACCGGCGGACGCCAGCAGGGACCGCGGGCGGTTGCGTCGTCCACGAAACGCAACCGCTGATCCGATACATCACTCGAACGGACGTGTAGCAGCTGGCTTTCGCGCGCGATTACACCACTGACCGTAAGCGTCGCCAGCCGCCCCGAAGGAACCACCGCCATGACCACCGCCGCTCAGCCCCAGCGCCCGTCCCAGTCCGTTCCCGCTGTCACCGTCGAGCCCGTCGCGCTCGAGCCCGCCGTCACCCCCGCCGCGGTGGTCGAGCCCGAGCTCGGTCCGCTCGTCGTGCCCGAGTCCGAGCTCGACCTGCGTCCGGCGGTCACCGAACCGCCCTCGGCCCGCTCGCTGCGGGCGACCAAGGACGTCAACGGCATCTACCACTCGAACGCCGGCCGCAGCCTGATGTGGGTGACCTTCTGGTTCGTCCTCGCCGCGTGGGTCGTGCTGCTCGGCGGTATCGCCTACGCGGGATTCACGAACTGATCCCGGGCTTCAGGTCGCCGACGGGGACTACCGGACCGGACGGAGGTGACGCCGCGCGCGGTGCTTCGGCTCGCGCGCGCCGCGGCCGTCGTCGTTCCCGACGGCGGGCAGGACGGGACTCGTCGGACGGTCACCGCCCGTGGCCTCGCGACGCCGCAGGATGGCGTCGGAGAGCTGGGCGGCGAGGCGGGGCACATCGGGCCCGGACGTCCCGCTCGCCATCTCGACGGCGTCCGCGAGCGCGCTCGTGAGACGTGCGAGCTCGTCGAGCAGCTCGCCGCTCCACTCCTCCCGCTGCGCCGGGTCGGCGAGCAGGTGGCGTCCGGAGCGCTCGAGTTCACGGAGGGCATCGGTTGCGGCACGGGCCTGGGCGACGGCCGGGTCGTCGAACGTCACGGCGCTGATCCTCACCCATCCCCGCCGGGGTCCGCACGTCGGGGTCGGATGTCACGACGTGCCATCGTGTCGCTCCGAGACCGCGATCACAGGGCGGGACGGCCACTCCGTGGATATCGTGGCACTGCGCGCCAATAATGGCGTCACCGATCTCCGGAGTGCATCCATGGCCCACACCGCGAGCCCGTCGTCCGCGACCGACCACGCTCCCGCGGCCCCGCCGGCCCGGGCGGGTCTGCTGCTCGGGGTACTCGTCGTCTCGGCGTTCGTCATGATCCTCAACGAGACGATCCTGTCGGTCGCGCTCAAGGATCTCACCGTCGACCTCGGGGTCTCGACGACGACGGTGCAGTGGCTGACCAGCGGCTTCCTGCTCACGATGGCCGTGGTCATCCCGATCACGGGGTTCCTGCTCGAGCGGTTCACGCCGCGCCGCATCTTCCTGATCTCGCTGACGCTGTTCAGCGTCGGCACGCTGATCGGTGCGATCGCCCCGGGCTTCGCGGTGCTCCTGGTCGGGCGCGTCGTCCAGGCGTGCGGCACCGCGGTGATGCTGCCGATGCTCATGACCACCGTGATGCGCCTGGTCCCGCCGGAGCGCCGCGGCGCCACCATGGGCACGATCACGATCGTCATCGCGGTGGCGCCCGCGATCGGCCCGACCATCGGCGGCGCGATCCTGGAGTACCTGGGCTGGCGCTGGATGTTCTGGCTCGTCCTGCCGCTCGCCGTCCTCGCGCTGATCGCCGGCGCGACCTGGCTGCGCATCCCGACGACGACGCGGGCCGTCCCGCTCGACGCCTCCTCGGTGCTGCTCTCCGCGATCGGCTTCGGCGGCCTGCTCTACGGGCTGTCCACGATCGGCGAGTCCGGCGGGGGGCACGCGCTGCCGCCGTGGGTGCCGATCGCGGTCGGCGTCGTCGCCCTGGTGCTGTTCGTGGTCCGCCAGTCGGGCCTGCAGCGCCGCGACCGCGCCCTGCTCGACCTGCGGCCCTTCACCCACCGGGCCTTCGGCGTCGCGATCGCGCTGAGCGTGCCGCTGTTCATGTGCCTCATCGGCGCCTCGTCGATCCTGCTGCCCCTCTACCTGCAGACCGTGCTGCACACCAGCACCTTCGTCAGCGGGCTCGCGGTCCTGCCCGGCGGACTCGTGCTCGGCGTGCTCGGCCGGCCGGTGGGGGCGCTGTACGACCGCGTTGGTGCCCGCCCCCTGGTGATCCCCGGCGCGCTCGCGATGGCGGTCTCGCTGTGGCTGTTCGCCTCGCTGGGTCCTGGATCGCCGCTGGTCGCCGTGATCGGCATCCACGTCCTGCTCATGGGCGGGCTGGGCCTGATGATGACGCCGCTGATGACGTCGTCGCTCGGCTCGCTGCCCGACCACCTCTACTCCCACGGCAGCGCGATCCTCTCGACGCTGCAGCAGGTCTCCGGCGCGTTCGGCACGGCCGTGTTCGTCACCGTCGCCGCGCTCGGGACGGCGGACCCGAGCGGGGCCCCGGACGCGTCCGGGCTGCGGGTCGCGTTCGTGGTCGCGGGATGTCTCGGGGTGCTGGCGTTCCTCGCGTCGTTGCTGGTCCGGCGCCGGACGGCAGGGGCCGCGACGGACACCACGACGGGCAGCGCGCCGGTCCCCGCCGACGCGACCGGGCGGCTTGACGGAGCCCGACCCGACGTCGGGATGCTCACCGGCTCCGTCGCGACCCGCGACGGCACCGAGGCCGCGGTGACCCTGGTCGACGACCACGGCCGCCAGCAGGGGCGGACCCGCACCGTCGCCGGCAGCTGGTCGCTGCGCGTACCCGGGGCGGGGAGCTGGCAGCTCATCGTCAGCGCGCCGGGCCACGCCCCGCAGGCCCGCCGGGTGGTCCTGGCCGGGGTCGGGGACCGGTCGGACGAGCACCTCGACCTGGTCCCGACGGCGGCCCCGGCCTCACCCGCCGGGCGTTGACGCCGGACTCGCCGGATCCGGGGTGGCGGTGTCCTCGGAGACGTCCCCGAAGCGGGCGAGCGTCAGCGCCCCGAGGATCGTCAGGAGGAACCCGACGAGCGCGAGCGTCCCGACGCTGACCTCGTCGTGCAGTACCAGCAGCCCGACCAGCCCCGGGAAGACCGTCTGCCCGACGACGGTGCCCGCCGTCGCGGCGGTCACGGACTCGCGCTGCAGGGCGGTCGCGTAGAAGAGGAACGCGAGGAAGCCCGCGCCGGGGAGCACCCAGGTGGCGGGATCGGCGGCGAGCGCGCCGACCGAGCTCGGGTCGATCACCCGGCTGGCCAGGCTCGTGAGGCCGAATCCGCACCCCGCCAGCAGCCCGAGCACGGCGCCCGCGGCCCGCGGCGGCAGCCGCCCGGCGAGCCACCCGAGGACGGCGAGCACCCCGACGGCGACCAGGAGCGTGACGTGCAGGGCGGCGTCCCCGTGCGACGGTCCCTGGCGTCCGGCGAACAGGCCCAGCACCACCAGCCCGGCGCACACCGCGACGACCGCCGCCTTCTCGATCCGGCCCAGGTGCGTACCGAGCACCCGGCGCGCGACCACCGCGGTGACGGCGAGGTTGGCCGAGGTGGCGGCCTGGACCAGGAACACCGGGCTGACGCGCAGTGCGGTGAAGGTGGCGACGAAGCTCGCGAGGTCGAGGCCGAGGCCGGCCCAGAAGCGCCACCGCCGGGTCAGGTCCAGCAGCAGGTGCACGTGCACGCCGCGGCCGCTGTCGGGGACCGAGCGCGCGGCGACCGCCTGGACCACGGCGGCGGTGCCGGAGAAGACCGCTCCGCAGAGCGCGACGAGGACGCCCCACCACACGGGCCTCAGCCTCTCAGCCCGGGCGTCGGTCCGCCCCGCGCGGTTCCGGTTCGTCGCCGAGCGCGAGCCGGAGCTGCTCGTCGATCCCGGCACGGCCCTGGGCGCTGTTGTCCACGGCCAGGTGTGGCACGTCCGGCGGCTCGCCGGGCCGCATGCGGGCCGTGAAGGCGTCGAAGCCCGCGAGCTTCCCGGCGTCGCGGTCGAGGCCCCGCGCCTCGATCCGCCGGCGCAGCGTCGCCGGATCGCAGCCGACCCAGACCAGGCGCACCGGTTCGCCCCCGAGCTCGGCGACCCAGCGGCGCCACCGCTCGGGGTCGCGGATCTGGCCGGTGAACGGAGCGGTGAGCAGGACCGGGCAGCCGCGTTCGCGGATCTCCCGGGCGACCGCGGTCATCCCGCCGTACTCGTGGATCTTGATGTGCTCGTCGTACCAGGGGCCCTCGCGCTCCCCGTCCGGGCGGCCGGCGACGGCGAGGGTGGCGGCCACGAACCCGCCGTAGAGGGAGTCCTTGTCCAGCAGCGCGGGTACCGGCCGCAGCCGGGCCAGCAGCCGGTCGGCGACGGTGCTCTTGCCCGCGCCGGGCGCCCCGGCGACCACCCACACGTCCGCGCCGGACGCGGACGCGTGGGTGCCCGTCACGAGTGGGCCGTCACGGCCGGAGCGCGCTCACCTGTCGGGCGACCGTCGTCAGGCGCTCGCGGGCGCCGTGGCGCAGGCCGGCCCCGACCGAGCAGAACCGCGGCGGGGTGCCGGGGCGCCGGGCGTAGGTCGGGGGCATGCCGAGCACCACGAAGCGCCGCAGGTAGTACGGCGTGCGGTCGGTCTCGAGCCCGTCGCTGATGGCGTCGAAGGTCTTGGCGTCCATCCACTCGCCCGCGGACGTGTAGCTGATCATCGCCGAGTTCTCGAACGCGTACCAGGTGGACGGGAACGCGAAGCGCAGGTGCACGTCGTCGGTCGTGCCGTTCCGCTCGACGTGGAAGATCGGGTTGACCTGGAGCGTCCCGGCGGCGTGCGGCATGGTCTCGAACTCGTCGGCGTCGACGAAGAGCGACTCGTCCTGGCTGGAGATCAGCGAGAGCCACTTGCAGTCGGTGAAGTCCTCGGGCGGGCGGGGCGTCGCGAGCTGGACACCGCGCCCGGCGCGGTAGCCCGCGAACAGCTCGTCCTCGCAGGCCAGCCGCCACGGCGCGCCGCGCAGCAGCGACACGTAGCCGGCGGGGTCGCGCTCCTCGTCGGTGTCGTGCGGCTCGAGCTCGGCGTTGCCGACGCGGTCGAGCAGCACGGTGTCCGCCTTCGCGATCCGCCGCAGCTCGTCCATCGCCTCCTGCTGCGTGGGGAACAGGTGGAACGCGTCGGTGCACACCGAGGCCGCGAAGGCGTCGTCGGCGAAGGGCAGCGAGTCCAGTCGGCCCGAGCAGACGTAGCTCTGGCCCTGCGCGATGTAGCGGCGCGCGACCCAGAGCTGGAAGAAGTTCCGGTCGAGCCCGACCGAGTCCACCGGGTTCTTCCGGACGCCCAGGTGGTACATGATGTGCCCGAATCCGCACGCCATGTCCAGAATGGGGCCGGAATCCTTCGGGAGGGCCTCGAGGAACGAGATCGACGACAGGTAGCGGGGCTGACCGAATCGGATGAAGAAATACGGGAACAGTTCGCCGTTGATCCGGTCGGAGGAGCGCTCGTAGCACAGCTCCATCCAGTCCTGTGCCGTGAGCGAGTCGAGCTCACCGAGCAGCGCGCGGACCTCGCCGCGACGGGCCTCGTGGGCCAGGTGCGGCCACGGACCCCGGGTGAAGGGGAGCCGGACGCCCGGGGTGGAGCCCAGGTTCAGCGGCGTCGGCGGGGGGAAGGCGAGCAGCTCCACGAGCGATTCGACGGGGCTGTCGCCGCGGATCAGCGCGACCAGCCGCGCCACGGTGGGTCCGTCGACCTCGGCCCGCTCGGTCATGTGGTCCTGGACGTCGACCTGCCCGTGGCGGATCACCGGGATGCTGTCGACCACCGGGTACTCGCTGCAGGGGCACGTCAGGACTCCGAAGACCCCGCCCTCGAGCGGCTGAGTCGCGGCGGACTCGAATGCCAGGGTGGTGCGGCATTCGGGGCAGACAAGATCGATCGGAGCCAGTCGGCCGCCCGCTGTCGAATCAGTCGGCGAGGTGATCACGATATTTCCCCCCGGGGGGTGCGGGACTCGGTTCGGACCGACACCGTAGCGATGCCCCGGACCCGCACTAACTGGGGCTCCTTACCCGCTTCGTGCACGGACGAAACCCGTCAAATGTCCGATTCGGCAACATCACGGACACATCTCGCACCGATCGGATGGCGAGGTGGTCCGGCCGCCTCCCGGGGTCGCCCGTCCCGGGCCCCCCGTGGCGCTGAGTCAGCGCCGGATCAGCCGAGTGCGCGCAGCCGGGGGATGAGGTCCTCGCCCACCTGGTCGAGGAAGCGCTGCTGGTCGGCGCCGGGGCCGTGCAGGACCAGATGGTCGAGTCCCGCCTCGACGTAGGGCCGGATCTGCTCGACGGCCTCGTCGGGGTCCGAGGTGACGATCCACCGCTTGGCGATCTGCTCGATGGGTAGCTCGTCGGCCAGCTTCTCCATCTCCTGCGACGAGGTGACCGACTGCTTCTGCTCGGCGGTCAACGACAGCGGCGCCCAGAACCGGGTGTTCTCGAGGGCCGTGTCGGCGTCCCGGTCGTAGGAAATCTTGATCTCGATCGTGCGGTCGACGCCCTCGACCCCGGGGTTGCCCGCCTTTTCGCGCCCCTCGGCGAGCGCGGGCATCAGCTTGTCGGTGTAGAGCTCCATGCCCTTGCCGGAGGTGCAGATCATCCCGTCGCCGACGCGTCCGGCGTAGCGCGCCATCTGCGGGCCGCCGGCGGCGACGTAGACCGGCACCGGGGTGTCCGGACGGTCGTAGATCGAGGCGTCGACGGTCGTGTAGTACTCGCCCTCGAAGCTCACCGACTCCTCGGTCCAGAGCGCCCGCATGAGCCGGACCGACTCGCGGAGCCGGGCGAAGCGCTCCTTGAAGTCCGGCCACTCGCGCCCGGAGACGGCGACCTCGTTGAGCGCCTCGCCGGTCCCGATCCCCAGGATCACGCGGCCACCGGTGAGCAGGGACATCGTCGCGAAGTCCTGCGCGAGCACCGCGGGGTTGTACCGGAACGTCGGCGTCAGCACGCTCGTCCCGAGCTGGATCCGCGAGGTCCGTTCGCCGACCGCGGCCAGCCACGGGATCGCGGCGGGCGCGTGCCCGCCCTCGTGGCGCCAGGGCAGGAAGTGGTCGGAGACGAAGGCGCTGTCGAGGCCGACCTCCTCGGCGTGCACCGCGTACTCGACGAGGTCGCGGGGGCCGAACTGCTCGGACGAGGCCTTGTACCCGATCTTCACGGTCACCCTCGCGAGCCTACGCGGCACCGTGTGTGGCGGCCCGGTGTCGCGGGCAGGTCGCGGGCTGCGGCGACCAGAATTTAAGATGGATGAGAAAACGTCGACGCGCCCCGGAGGATGTCCATGCAGAGCAGTGCCCCGGTGTGGCCCGACGACGACCAGCGCGACCTCGCCGAGGCGGTGCGGACGCTGCTCGTGCGGCGGGCGGACAGCGGCGCCGTCCGCGCCGCGATCGCGTCGAGGTCCGGGTTCGACGACGGCCTGTGGGTCACCCTGGGCCGGGAGCTCGGCGTGGCCGGTCTCGCGGTGGCGGCCCGGCACGGCGGCTCCGGAGCGGGGCCGGGCGAGCTGGCCGTGGTGGCGCAGGAGCTGGGCCGCGTCGTCGCGCCGAGCCCCTGGTTCGCGACGGTGCTCGCGGCCGAGGTGCTCGGGGCGGCGTCCGACGACGACCCCGCCGCGGCCGAGTCGCTCGTCGCGATCGCCTCCGGAGAACGTCGCGCCACGGTCGCCCTCCCGCTCGACGGGCGCGACCCGGCCGACCCACCGGCCATCCAGGGCGACCCGGCGGCCGACGGCTCCGGTGTCACGATCACCGGCGAGCTCGCCGACGTCCTCGACCCGCACGCGGACGACGTCGTCGTGCCCGTCTCGACCCCGACGGGGCCCGGGCTCGCCGTCGTCGGGGCGGACGCGCTGACGGTCACGGACCTCGAGGGCCTCGACCTCACTCGCCGTCGGGGGCGGATCGGGCTGGACCGGGCGGTGGGGCGGCTGCTCGACGTGCCCGATCCCCACGAGGCCGTCCGCCGCGGCGTGCGGCTCGGCCTCCTGCTGCGGGCCGCCGAGCACGTCGGCGTGGCGGGCCGGTGTCTGGATCTCGCGGTCGAGCACGGCGGCACCCGGCGACAGTTCGACCGGCCGATCGGCTCCTTCCAGGCGGTCAAGCACCTCTGCGCGGACCTGCTCGTCGCGCTGGAACAGGCCCGCGCCGCCCTGCACGACGCGGTGGTGGCGGCCCAGGCCGACCCGGACGGTGCCGAGCCGGCGATCCGGGCGGCGGCGCTGACCGCCGCGGACGCCGCCCGGGAGGTCGCGGGTGGCGCCGTGCAGGTCCTCGCCGGCATAGGGTTCACCTGGGAGCACGACGCGCACCTGTCCTTCCGCCGGGCCCACGCCTCCGCGGTGCTGTTCGGCGGCCCCGACGTCCACCGCCGGGCCCTCGCCGGGGAGGCGCTCGGCGGCGCGGCCCCCGCGCCGTCGTCGGACGGTCCGGACGACCTCGCCGCGTTCGCCGCCCGCGTCGACGCGTGGCATTTCGCCCGGCCGCCGCTGCCCGCGGGCACCCGCCGCGACGTCGACGCCGGACGCAGGTGGTTCGACGCGGCGATCGCGTACCGCCGCGACCTCGCCGACGCGGGCCTGGCCGGGCTCACCTGGCCGGTCGACTACGGCGGCCAGGGGCTGGACCCGGCCCACGAGGTCGCGTTCGCCCGCGGGACCCGGGGCCACGAGACCTTCAGCGAGGTGTTCACCGTCGGCGTCGCGATGTGCGGCCCGGTGATCCTCTCGCTCGGGAGCGCCGACCAGCGGTCCCGGTACCTCGCGCCGCTCCTGCGTGGCGAGGAGTACTGGTGCCAGCTGTTCTCCGAGCCGGAGGCGGGTTCCGACCTCGCCTCGCTGCGGACCCGGGCGGTTCCCGACGGGGCCGGCTGGCGCGTGACCGGGCAAAAGGTGTGGACGACGTTCGCCCACTTCGCCGACCACGCCCTGCTGCTCGCCCGCACCGACCCGGAGGTCCCCAAGCACCGCGGGCTGACGATGTTCGTCGTCGACATGGCCGCCCCCGGCATCCGCACCCGGCCGTTGCGCCAGATGACCGGCGACGAGGAGTTCTGCGAGGTCTTCCTCGACGACGTCGCGCTCCCGGCGGACGCCGTCGTCGGCGAGGTCGGTGGCGGCTGGAAGGCGGCGCTGACGATGCTCGCCCACGAGCGGCGCGCCCTCGGCCGGGACCCACTCGCCCTCGCGCCGCCGGTGACGCTGCAGCACCTGGTCGGGCTGGTCGGGGACGACGAGGTGGGCGAGACGCATCGTCATCGGGTGATCGACCTGTGGGTGCGCGAGCGGGCGCTGCGGGCGTTCGGCGACCGCCTCGCCGCCGCCGGCGTGGCGGGCGAGGACCCCGGCGCGCTGGCGTCGGTCGGGAAGCTCGCGGCCGCCGGGCTGGCGCGCGACGTCACCCGGGCCGCCGTCGAGATCGCCGGCGCGCACGGCCTGGCCTGGGACCCGGCCGAACCCGACGGCGAGCTCTGGTCCCGCGGGGTGCTCTACGCCCCGATGCTCTCCATCGCGGGCGGTACCGACCAGATCCAGCGGACGATCATCGGCGAGCGCCTGCTGGGTCTGCCGCGCGAGCCGTCCTGAGCGCGATCACCGCACGAGGTAGATCAGCGGGAAGATCACGATCCAGAGCAGATCCACCAGGTGCCAGAAGCACGCCGCGCCCTCGACGAAGGTCCGCTGGTTGCGGGTGGGCGCGGGCCGCCGGCCCAGTGACGCGACGATGCCCAGGAACGCCATGCCCAGCAGCAGATGACCCCCAGTGCACCCCGGTCATGGCGACATAGAGCATGAAGAAGTCGTTCGAGGCCGGGACCTCGCCCGCCGTCCGTGGGGCGGCCGGACGGGTGTCGCCGACGGCAGTCCCGGGCGCCGTCACCGGGTGGCCCGCACCGGGGTGCGGCTGCGCATCGCCGCCATGAGCTCCCGCGCGGCACGCTCACCCGCCGTCGTCGCGGTGTTGACGTTCCCGGACGACGTGAAGGACCCGCCGAGGTGGATGCGCGAGGAGCGGTCCCGGGCGGCGTGGAAGGCGCCGAGCTTCCGGTAGAGGCCCGGGTGGCTGTAGACGAGCACCGGGAACCAGCGGTTGACCTGGCTGAACTCGACCATGCCGCTGACACCCGGGAGCGCCTGCTCGGCGACGGGCAGCACCTCGGCGAGGATCTCCTCGTCGGTGAGATCCCAGTGGTCGAGGGCCCACTGGTTCATCATGAACAGGCTGACCAGGCCTTTCCTGGCCGGTGTGCGCCCCGGGGCCTTGTTGTGCTCGAGGATGATCGCGAACATGCCGTCGTGCACCGGGCGGGGCACGACGACGAACGACGCCGGACAATCGGGGACGTCGGAGAGGGCGAGGTTGATCGACATCGTCGCCGTGTAGTCGAGGTCCCGCAGGAACTCCGCGCGCTCGGGGGCGAGTTCGGGGACCAGGTCCGGGACGCGGTTGCCCATCGCGGTGACGATCGCGCCCGCGCCGCGCTCGGTCCGCTCCCCGTCCGGGCCCGACCAGGTGACCCGCACCCCGTCGCCGTCGTGCACGACCTCCGACACCCGGCAGCCGAGCCGGACCTCGGAGGCCGCCGTGGCCAGGCGCTCGGTGAACGACGAGTACCCCCGCTCGAAGGCGTAGAGCTTGGAGCCGAGCACCTTCTGCCAGAGGAAGAAGAACTCGACGAGCGAGATGACGTCGCCCGGGACGCCCGCGCCGCCCCGGATCGTCGGCTCGATGAGGTAGTCGTAGAGCTCGCCGTCGAGGCCACGCCGACGCGCGTACTGCTCGGGGGTCTCGGCGTCGTAGACGGCGCCCGCGGACAGGTCGTCGTAGCTCAGCGCCCGCCGCAGCCGCGCCGCGTCGAGGGCGAGGCGACCGACGGCGAGCTTGGAGCGCAGCGAGAGCAACCGGGTGCGGGCGGCGTCGAGCGCGAGCCGGTCGGCGCGCAGGTAGTGCAGTTCGGAATCGCGCATGAACCCCATCAACGAGTTCCCGACCTGCAGTTCGTCCGCCATACCGGCGTCACGGACGAGGCGCATCACGCTGTCGTACGCCTCGGGCAGGATCACGGTTCCGCATTCGATGAGGAATCCGTCCCGCTCGACGGTCAGGAGTTGCCCGCCGACCCGGTCGCGCTCCTCCAGGACGATCACCTCGTGGCCCGCCTCGCGGAGCCGCCAGGTCGCCGCGAGACCGGACGGACCGGCGCCGATGACGAAGACCGGGCCGCGATCGGACACGTCGTGCATCGACCCAGACATGCTGTGCACCTTAATGCACAGCGTGTTTTCTGTCAGCGACATCATGTACGGTCCGCGTCGTGGCCTCCCAGCACGGGTTCCAGCGCATGGCCGCGCTCTGCGGGGTCGTGGCCGTCCTGCTGTTCTTCGGGGCCTTCGCCCTCGCCGGTTTCATCCCGCCGGTATCGCCGTCGCTCACGGCGGAACAGATCACCGCCCACTATCGCGAGCACACGTTCGGAATGGGGCTTGGCGGCCTCGCGATGATGCTCAGCGGGATGTTCTACGCGCCGTTCACCGCGGTGATCTCGACGCAGATGCAGCGCATTCCCGGGGTGCACCGGACCGTGCACTACACGCGGCTGGTCGCGGGGGCATTCGCGTGCGTGACGTTCACGCTGCCCGGGATGCTCCTCGTCGTGGCGTCGTTCCGGCCGGAGCGGGCGCCCGACCTGACATTGCTGTTGAACGACCTCGCCTGGATCCTGCTGGTGCTGCCGTGGCCGCCGTTCTTCGCCCAGAACGGTGCCTTCGCCTTTGCGATCATGACGGACCGAAGAGAAGTCCCGCTCTTCCCGCGCTGGGTCGCGTACTTCAACGTCTGGGCGCCGATCTCGTTCAGTCCGTCGATCCTGCTGCCGTTCTTCCGCTCCGGGCCGTTCGCGTGGAACGGGCTCTTCGTGGTGTGGATCCCGGCGGTCGTGTTCGTGGCCCAGTTCGTCGTCAACGCGGCGGTGCTGTTCACGGCGATCCGGCAGGAGGAGAGCCTCGAGGTCGGTCTGCCCGGTTTCGACGGTCTGGGAGCTCCGGTCGCGGTGGTGCCGCCGAGCATGATCAGCGGGACGTAGTGGTTCCGGGGTCGGGGGGGGGGCCGGAGCGATGAGGTCCCGGTGATCATGGTCAGTACGCGACGATGCCGGCCCTCCCGGGTGGGGAGGGCCGGCATCGTCGTCGGTGCGGTACTGCTCAGAGCTTCATGTTCATGCCGCTGAGCCAGGAGCGGCTGTCGTGGCTCGAGGCCTTGTCGGCGGCCTTGGAGAGGTCGTTCTTGGCGGCGTCGGCCTTCTTGGAGTCGGCCTTGCTCGAGTCGGCCTTCTGCGAGGTCGACTTCTTGGCGTCCGAGGCCTTCGAGGTGGCCTTGGAGCCGGCCTGCGAGAAGAGGCTCTTGGCGTCGCCGGCCTTCGGGGTGGACGCCTGCGGGGTCGACGGCGTGGCGGCCGGAGCGGCGGTGGCCGAGGAGCCCATCAGCGTGCCGAGCAGGCCGGGCGAGGGCGCGGCCGGCGCGGCGGCGGCCGGCTGGGCGTAGGCGGGCTGCGCGGCGGCGGGCTGCGCGTAGGCCGGCTGAGCCGCGGCGGGCTGCGCGTAGGCCGGCTGCGCCGCGGCGGGCTGCGCGTAGGCCGGCTGGGCCGCGGCGGGCTGGGCGTACGCGGGCTGGGCCGCGGCGGGCTGGGCGTAGGCGGGCTGCGCGGCGGCGGGCTGCGCGGCGGCGGGCTGGGCGGCGGCCGGCTGAGCGGCCGCGGGGGCCGGAGCCGCGGCGGGCGCCGGGGCGGGGGCGGCGAACGCGGTGGCTGCCGGCGACGCGGCGGCCGCGGCGAGCACGCCGATCGTCAGGGCACGGGAGCGTGCGGACAGGGGCACGAACGACCTCCACTGCTGCGGGGAGCGGGACAGGCGCGCGTGCACCCGTCGGGGGATGTGCCTCGTCCAACGACGGGGTGCGCAGGGGGATGCGCCGAATCAAACAGGGGTTCACAAATCTCGGATTGATCTCGCCCCGGTGCGGATCTACTCCGACTCGTGCGCCGCGACGGGACGGAACGAGCGCAGCATCAGGTGCAGCTGTCGCCGCACCCGTCCGTCGTCCGTCGTCGGCTGCAGAATGATCGAGGTGAGAACGGTCTGCATCCAGTCGTACAGATCCTCGTCGGTGAGCTCACCGCTGACGAGCCCGTCGGACCGGGCCGACCGCAGCCAGCCCGTCCAGTCGGTGAGACCCCGCAGCCACACCTCCGGCTGCCACAGGATCTCGTGCAGCGTCAGCGGCCCCTCGCTGATCAGCAGCCCCAGCTCGGTGTCGTTCCGGATGCTCGCCACGATCGCCTGGCAGCGGTCGAGGAACACCTCGGCGGGCCCGGCGTCACCCCAGTCGCGGGCCAGGATGTCGTCCGCCAGTTCCGCGATCCGTGCCCCGCCGGCGGCCTCGACCAGCTCCCGCCGTCCGGCGAAGTGCTTGTAGAGCGTCTGACGGGACACGTCGGCGCGGCGGGCGACGTCCTCCATGGTGGTCTTGCGGACCCCCACGGCCGCGAAGCAGTTCCTGGCGGCGGCCTGGACCTGCTGCCGAGTCGCGTCGCGATCGGCCCGGGAGTCGCGAGCCACGGAGCTGATCATACGAGGAGGGCCTACTCGGCCGCCTTGACCAGCCGGCAGATCTCGGCCGAGCGCTCGATCGTCTCCTGCGGGTCGACCGGGACGAGCAGCGGCGCGAGGTCGGCGATCAGGTGCAGGTCGGCGCCGGCCGCGACGTAGGGCCGGATCTGGGATGCGATGTCGTCCGGGGTGCCGTGGAAGTAGGTCTTGCGGACCATCTCGGCGGGGACCTTGTCGATGATCTCCTGGATCTGTTCGAGGGTCATGGAGTTCGGTTCCATGTGGAAGGCGTAGTGCCAGTCGTCGGGCATGACCGGCTCGAGTCCCTCCGGGCGCCAGTCGGGCATGTTCAGGCGGCCCCCGGTCGCCGCGTACCACTTGAGCAGGGGGTTGTCGAGGTACTGCTCGAACTCGTCCTTGTCGTTGAGCACGAACACGATGTGGTGCAGCGCGAACGTGAAGTCCTCGGGATCGCGGCCGTACTGCGCGAGCGTCTTCTTGTGCCCGGTGACGTCCCGCGCGTACTGCTCGGCGTCCGGGTAGACGAACGGCGCGCCCGTCCCGAAGCCGTCGGCGTACCGCAGGGCCATCTCCGTCAGGCGCGGTCCGCCGCCCATGGCGATCACCTCGGGGGACCGGTCCTTGCCGGCGTTGCCGAGCCAGGCGTCCCGGAGCTTCCAGACCTCGCCGTCGAAGTCGACGAGGCATTCGTCCTTCAGTAGCCGCGCCATGACCTGCAGGGCCTCGTTCAGCCGCTTGAGCCCCATCGAGCGCTTCCGGCCGAACGGCGCGACGTGCCGCACCTCGCCGGCGCCCAGACACAGCGTCCCCGGCCGCGGGTCGCGGTCGCCAGGGTGAGCATCGTCTGAGCCATCTCGGCGGGCTCGCGCCGCAGGGCGTCGGTGCAGACGGCGAAGCCCAGGTCGTCCACGCCCGAGAGGGCGAAGGCGGCCGTCGCGAACGGGTCCTGCAGTGAGTCCATGTCGGGGACCTGGGTGGCGAGCACGGTGTTCTCGGGGGTCCAGAGCGAGTTCGGCCACCAGCTCGTCAGCTGGTCCCACAGGACGAACTGGTCGATCTGTCCGGTCGCCTGCAGTGCGCTCGCGTACTGCGCCGATCCCTTCGGATCCATGTAGCGCGATGACCAGATGCCGATACCCGTGCGCAGGTCACCCATGGCCCACCCGTCCCCTCGTCGATGGCTGGTCGGTTGACAAATGTGGGTATTTGTCAGACACAGCTGGTGGTTTGTATCAAACGAGTGGTCGGGTCCGCTAGGCTCACCGGCGATGCTCGGGATGCTCTACATCGTGATCACGGCGATCCTGATGCTGGGCGCCGTGCTCGGACACGAGGGCATCGCCGGCATCGGCGTCGTCGTGCTCGTGGCGCTCTTCGTGCTCTGGGCGGCGATGGCCGGGCGGAGTCGTCGGGACGAGCACCGCTCCTGAGGCTCGCGCTCAGCGCCCCGCCCGGACGACTTCTCCCCGGGCGTGCGATCGATGGTCCCTCCTGGTGACGCGGTGCGACCGTCCGGCCGGACGCCTACCAGCCCGTCGGCCCATCACAGGGTCTTGACGGCGACCGCACCCGGCTTCTAATTTACGTTAAGGTCAATTCGAGACGGCGATCACTGCCGCGCTGCAGCGGGGGGACACGTCCCGGGCTGGCCGCACGGACGGGCGCCGCGGGGCGGCCCGACCGGCCCCACCGTGCTGCGGCGCGGTGCAGTCGAGGACGCGAGCCAGGGAGGTCGCAATGCTGCCGACGGTCCTGACGGATCCACCACCGGTGAATCCCTATCCGGGAATGCCGGAGATGACCCTGCCGAGCCCGCCGGACTTCTCGGCCGGGCCGGTCGCTGGGTGGTTCTTCACCCTCTACGCCGGTGCCTTCGTGGTGATCGTCGCGCTCTGCTGGGCGATCTACGTCGGGTTCAAGCACAAGAACTGGCTCCCGACGATCCTCATCGGCGGCGGGTTCCTGTGCTCGCTCTGCGAGCCGATGCTCGACTTCCTCGGGCATCTGCGCTGGGCGAACGATCTCCCGATCTACCTGTTCCACAACTTCGGCATCGACATCCCGCTGCTGATCCCGTTCTGCTACGCGGCGTTCCTCGGGCTCGAGCCGTACTTCTGGTACCTCGTGTTCAAGCGCGGGGTCACGGTGAAGCAGACATTCCTGGTCTTCGCCGTCGCCGGACTCACCGACGCGATCATGGAGACCCCGGGCCTCAACCTGAAGGTCTACGAGTACTACGGCGTGCAGCCGTTCACGTTCCTGAAGTTCCCGTACTGGTGGGCGTTCCTCAACGGGCTCTCGTTCGTGCTGATCGGCGCGCTCATCTGGTATCTGGAGCCGCGGCTCAAGGGCTGGTCGCGGGCGTGGTTCCTCATCGTTCCGCCGTGCGGGATGATGATGGCCTACTTCCCGGCGGGCTGGCCGCACCTGCTCGCGCTGAACTCCGAGCTGCCCGAGCCGCTGAAGTGGGTCGCGACCGCGATCACCTGCGCCCTGGTGCTGGTCGTCGTGCGGATCATCGCCTACTTCGTGGCGGTGGACGAGCCGACCGTGAACTGGACCGTCGGCAAGCTCGTCATGTTCCGTTTCATGCTGCCGCACCAGCGGGAGCGGATGCTGGCCAAGGATGCGCCGGCCGGTGTCGCCGACGAGGCCGCGCCGGAACCCGAGTCGCAGCCGGAGCCGGCCACCACCTCGGCGACGGCCGTCCGGCCCGCCCCACGCCCGGCGACCTGACCCCACCCGCACGGCCCACGAAGGGGCCGGGCCGCATCTCGGACGAGGTGCGCCCGGCCCCGTCGTCGTGTCCGGGGCTTGTACCAGCCTCTCGGCCGATCATGGATTCGTGAAACTGTGACCTAGCGCACAACGCGTAACGAGATCCTGCCCACCTCGTTGAATCGGTATAAGAAAAGCGACGCCGAGCACAGTGCCTCGGAGTCGGGCCCCGGGACCCGGGCCGACTCGTCGCCCCCCTGGTCACGCCACCGCAGCACGACCTGATCCGTCGTGGCGTGGCGTCCCGTGAGCGCTAGGAGTCATCGTGGGCGACCCAGTGACGACCTCGGACCGGGCGCCGCGGTGAGCATCGAGGAGGAGGGGCGCAGTCGCGACGACCAGCGGCACGCCCCCGGCCTGTACGACGGGCTCAGCCCGCGGGTCGTCGGGCTCGTCCCCGAGGGGCCCCGGTCCTCGATCGCCGAGATCGGCGGCATGCTCGAGCTGCTCGGGAAGATCATCTGGAGCGCCGTCCGGAAGCCCTACGGGTTCTGGGCGGAATCGCTCGACTACTTCTTCGTGACCCTGCGACGCTCGGCGCTGCCGATGGCCGCGGCGATCTTCGGCTTCCTGCTGTTCTTCTCGCTGGTCGTCGTGATCTTCTTCAGCCAGGCCGGCGCGGTCTCGCTCGGCACCGCGTACCTCTTCCAGTACGGCTTCCGGGCCTTCACAGTCTTCGTCGTCGCGGTGGTGGTCTCCGGGGTCGCGGGCGCCGCCCTGACCACCGACCTGGGCGCCCGGAAGATCCGCGAAGAGCTCGACGCGATGACGGTCATGGGCATCGACCCGATCCGGGAGCTCGTCGTCCCGCGGGCCATCTCGCTGACCGTGCTCACCACGCTGATCTCGCTGCCCGGCCTGGCGGTCACCGCCGTCGGGCTCCAGCTCGGGGCGAGCTACTACGGCCACCTCTCGGCCGCCGACTTCTACCACTCGCTGTTCAGCTCGCTGTCCCCGCTCGAGCTGTACTCGGTGCTGATCAACTGCTTCATGCTCGGCGTCCTGATCACCACGGTCTGCTGCTACAAGGGCCTCAACGCCGGCGGCGGGTCGATCGGGCTGGGCCGCGCGGTCAACCAGGCGGTCGTCATCAGCTACGTCGCGCTCTTCGTCTTCCAGCTCGCCTACAACGCGATCTTCCTCGGTCTGTTCCCGGAGCTCGGGAGGGTTCGATGAGCCAGGACGCCTCGGAGCGGAGCGACACGCCCACCACGCGGGAGTCGCTCGACGACGCGCGGAAGGCGATGGAGAAGGCGGTCACCAACGCCGCCGACCTGGTCCGCTACTGCGGCCGCTCCCTCGTGCAGATCCCGATGACCTTCCGGCTCTACCCGTCGGAGGTCTTCGCCCAGGCCGGCATCCTCATCCGCGGCAGCGGCCCGGTCATCGTCGCGCTCGTCGCGGTGCTGGCCGTGCAGAGCGCGGTCGGCGGCCACTACATCTTCGACACCCCGGGCCTGAACAGCTACGCCGGCGCGATCTACTCGGTGGCGCTCATGCGCGGCCTGGTCCAGGTCGTGTTCGGCTGGATCGTGGCGGCCAAGATCGGCTGCGGCGTGGTCGCCGAGCTGGGCTCGATGAAGATCAACGAAGAGGTCGACGCCCTCGAGGTCATGGGCATCAACCCCGTGCAATACCTCGCCTCGACGCGGGCCGCCGCGGGGATCATCGTCGTCCCCTTCCTGTTCGCGACCGGCCTGCTCGTCGAGTTCCTGGCGGGCTACGTCGGCAGCGTCGTGTTCATGAAGACGGTGTCGGCAGGTGGTTTCTTCACCTATCTCTACCTGTTCCAGAACTTCGCCGACTTCGCGATCGCGCTCACCTGGGCGTTCTGCACCGGCGTGATGTGCATTCTCGTCGCCACCTACTACGGCGCGACCGCCTCCGGCGGCCCGGTGGGCGTCGGGCAGGCCACCGCCCGCTCCATGGTGGTCAACCTCGTGCTGATCAGCACCCTCGCCGTCGTCTTCGCGCAGGTCTTCTACGGCGGCAACGCGAACGCGCCGATCGGCAACTGACCCCCGTCCTCCCGCCCGCTCCCCGAATCCAGGAGTCGACGTGTCCGAAGCACCTCCGACCACCCCCCTGCGCGCGGTCGGTCCCGATCCGCGCGACCGCGGTGCGTCGCCGATCGAGCTCGATGACGTGAAGAAGGCCTTCGGCAGTTTCAAGGTGCTCGACGGGGTGTCGGCGGACTTCGCCGACAACAAGATCACCACGATTCTCGGCCCGTCCGGGACCGGCAAGAGCGTCCTGCTCAAGCACATCGTCGGGCTGATGCAGCCCGACTCGGGCCGCGTCCGCATCTTCGGCAACGACCTCTGGGACCTCAAGGAAGCCGAGCGCTTCGAGATCCGGAAGCGCTTCGGGCTGCTGTTCCAGGACGGTGCGCTGTTCGGGTCGATGAACATCTACGACAACGTCGCGTTCCCGCTGCGCCGGCACACCAGCCGCAGCGAGGCGGAGATCCGCGAGACGGTCATGCACTACCTGCAGCAGGTCGGTCTGGAACAGGCTCTCGACCGGGTGCCCAGCCAGATCTCGGGCGGCATGAAGAAGCGGGCCGGATTCGCCCGCGCGCTCGTCATGCAGCCCGAGATCATCATGTGCGACGAGCCCGACTCCGGCCTCGACCCGGTGCGTACCAAGCTGCTGTGCAACCTCATCAAGGACCTGCACGCCGAGCACGGCGGCACGTACGTGGTCATCACGCACAACATCGAGGCCGCGCGGACGCTGAGCGACTACGTCGGCGTGCTCTGGCACGGCAACCTCGTCCATTTCGGTCCCGCCGAGGAGGCGTTCAACTCCGACGAGCCGTTCGTGCGGCAGTTCCTCGCGGGTTCCGACGAGGGCCCGCTGGGGATGGAATGAGAATCTCCCGTCCCCTGATGATCGCCGGCCTCGCGGTGGTCGTGGTCCTGATCGCCGCGATCGCGATCACCGTCGTCTCCACGGCGTCCCCCTACAAGGTGCAGTTCCTCATGGCCAGTGCGGAGGGCACCTTCGCCGGCAACAAGGCGATGATCGGCGGCCGCGAGGCGGGCACCGTCGAGAGCGTCGAGGTGCGCGGCAACAAGGCCCTGGTCACCGTCGACCTCGACGACTCCTTCGCCCCGCTGCACGAGGGCACCGACGCGCGGATCAGCTGGCAGGCGGTGCTCAACGAGCGCTTCCTGGAGATCCTCCCCGGTCCGGCCGCGGGCCCGGAGCTGCCCTCGGGCAGCCGGGTGGACTCCCACTACGAGCGCGTCGAGCTCGACCAGGTGCTCGCCACCCTGGACCCGAGGACGCTCAAGGACACCAACTCGCTGGTCCAGCAGGTCGCGGCGACGCTCAAGGGCCGCGAGCAGGGCCTCAACGGCACGCTGCAGTCCGGCGGGCCCGCGTTCAACGCCCTCGGCGAGGTGCTGCAGGGCGTCGGCGCCGACGGACCGGCGATCCGCGACCTGGTGACCCAGCTCCACCAGGTGACCGGCACGCTCTCCGCCCGCGGCGACAAGCTCTCGAACACGGTCGACAATCTCGGCGACCTCACCGCCGCGACCGCGTCGCAGCAGAAGGCGCTCAGCGACGGCATCTCCCAGCTGCCCTCGACGCTCTCGGCGGCGAGGACGACGCTGGACAAGGTCCCCGGCGCGGTCGACCAGACCGTCCCGCTGCTCAAGGACCTGCAGCCGGCTACGGCGAAGCTGCCCGGGATCGCGGCGAACCTCAGCCCGGTGCTGTCGGACCTGCGACCCGCCGTCGGGCAGCTGAAGCCCACGCTGGGCTCGGCGCAGTCCCTGCTCGACCGGACGCCCGGCCTCATCGACACCGCGCACGACGTCCTGCCGGGGGCGACCGACGTCGTCACCCGCGCCCAGCCCGCCGTCGCGTTCCTGCGGCCCTACACCCCGGAGCTCACCGGTTGGCTGACCAACTGGACCGGGATCTGGGCCGGGCGCGACCGGGTCGGTGGCTACGCCCGGGCCCTGCTGACCACGTCCGCGTCGGCGCTCGGCGACAACCCCGGGGTCATCCCGCCGGGCCAGCGCCGTGACGAGCGGCCCGCCCCGGGCTCGCTGGTCGGCCAGCCCTGGACCGACGCGAACGGAGACTCGCCGCAGTGACACGGACGACATGGATCCGGCGCGGCGCGATCGCCGTGGTGGGAGTGCTCGTGATCGGCGCGGTGGCCGTCGGCGTGAACAGGTGGATGACAACCAGCGAGACCACGGTCTACGGCGAGTTCGCCGACGCGAACACCCTCGCCGTCGGGAACACGGTGCGGGCCGGCGGCGTCGAGGTCGGCCAGGTGACCTCGGTGGGCCTCGAGAACGGGCACGCCCGCGTCGGGCTGCAGGTGGACCCGCAGCTGCTGCCGCTGCACCAGGACGCCACGATGACCATCCGCGCGGTCAACCTGCTCGGCGAGAAGTACGTCGAGCTCAGCAGCGGCAGCCCCGGCGCCCCGGTGGCCGACGACGACACCGTGCCGATGCAGCGCACCAAGGTCTCGGTCGACATCCAGGACGTCATCAACGGGCTCGGCGACCCGGCCGCGACCGGGCTCTCCGCGCTGGTGACCACCGCGGGCGAGGGCCTCGACAAGCAGGGCCCCCAGCTCGCGGCCACGATCAAGGCCCTCGAGCCGGCGTTCAGCCAGACCAACCAGCTCGCCGGGCTGCTGCGCGACCAGAACACCGCGCTCAACCAGCTCGTCGACCGGGTCGGGCCGGTGGCGGACTCCCTGGCCGACGACAACGGCGCCACGCTCGACCACCTGGTGGGCAACACCCAGCAGACGCTCTCGACGGTGGCCGTGAACCAGCAGGACGTCGACGCCACCCTCGCCCAGCTCCCGGCCACCGTCACCTCGGCCCGGAAGACCCTGGGCGAGCTGGCGGGCACCGCGGACGCGGCGACCCCGACGCTGGCCTCGATCCGGCCGGTCACCGACAACCTGCCCCAGATCGCCGGCGAGCTGAAGGACTTCTCCGACGCCGCCGACCCGGCGCTGTCGTCGCTGAAACCGGTGCTGGAGAAGGGCGACGACCTCCTCGGCCAGGCCCAGCCCCTGGTGGCCCAGCTGCGCCAGGGCGGCCCGGACCTGCGCAGCACCGCCGCGAACGCCAAGCCGGTCGCGAGCCAGCTGCTGGACCAGAACCTCCGGGGAGTCCTGGACTTCGTGAAGCTCTGGGCGATGAGCACGAACGGCTCGGACGGGCTCTCCCATTACTTCCGCGGCGTCGCCTACGCCACCCCGCAGAACTTCGGCCGCATCGCCACCGGGTTCATCCCGAACCAGCCCCCCGGCCCGCTGCAGCTGCCGCTGCGGCCCGCCCCGCAGCCGTCGTCGACTCCGACCGGCGCCGACCCGGGCAACGCGACCGGGCTCTCCCCGCAGCAGGAGCAGGGCATGGTCGGCCAACTCCTCGGAGGGCAGTGACATGGCACGGGTCAACCGCACCACCGCGCGCCACTTCCTCATCGGGGTCGGCGGCCTCGTCGTCATGGCCGCCCTCGCCGCGCTCGGCGCCATCGTGAGCTCCGGCGGGGAGATCCCGGCGAAGAGCTACAGCTACGCCACGGCCGCGTTCCACGACGTGGGCACCCTGCGCGTGCGCCAGGACGTCCGCATCGACAGCCTGATCGTCGGTCAGATCAGCGACATCCGCTACGAGGCCGGCCAGGCCGTCGTGACCCTGCGCATGGACGGCGACCACCCGGTCTACGGGAATGCGTCGGCGAAGATCTGGCAGGAGTCGGCGCTGGCGCGGTCCTTCGTCGAGCTGACCCCCGGCGACCCGTCGTCGGGCCCGCTGCCCGGCAACCGCATCCCGGCCGCCCGGACCGCGGACGCCATCGACCTCGACCAGCTGTTCAACGTCTTCGACCAGCCCACCCGCACCGCGCTCTCGGGGACGCTGACCCAGCTCGGCGGCGGGCTCCTCGGGCACTCCGCGGACCTGCGCGACGCGCTGCGCGAGGCACCCGGGGGACTGGACAACCTGGGCCGCGTCGCCACCGACCTCACCGACCCGGACACCCACCTGCCGGCGCTGCTGAGCACGGCGAACCGTGTGGTGGGCCGGCTCGACAGCCGCAGCGCGCAGCTGCGCGGCCTCGTCACGCAGACCGACCAGACGCTGGCGGCGGTCAACACCGACGACACGCGGCCGCTCGACGCGACCCTCAAGGACCTGCCCTCGACGCTGACGCAGGCCCGTCAGGCGCTCGACTCGCTCAACGGGCCCCTCGGGGACGCCCGCTCCGCGGTGAGCACCATCCGCCCCGGCGGCGAGGCCCTCGGCGACTCGGCCGGCGACCTGCGCGGGGTGCTGCGCGAGGCCGTCACGCCGCTCGACAAGGTCCCGGACGTCGCGGACAAGGCCACCCCCGCCGTCGAGGACCTGACCTCCACGGTCTCGGACGCGCGGCCGCTGGCCCCGAAGCTGCTGAACACGCTGGACTCGACGCAGCGGCTGCTCGCGGGCCTCTCGCCGTACTCGCCCGACATCGGCCGGTTCTTCAACCAGCTCGCCGCCCCGAACGGTCTGCTGTCCGGGTCGATCTCGCCGACGGAGCACTACTTCGGCATCTTCCCGACCATCCCCGGCGGCCCCGGACTGGCCAGCCTGCCCGACCCGACGATGCACGAGAACCCGTACCCGGGCCCGGGCCAGACCGCCTACCGGACCAACCCCGACGGCTCCCAGAAGGCAGGTCGATGATGGGACGACTGCGCGATCTGCTGTCCCGTCGCGAGGACCGCACGCCGATGAGCTCGTTGACCTTCGGGGCGGTCGTGCTCGGGGTGACCGCACTGGTCGCGCTCGGGCTGTTCTTCAAGCCGACGATCTCGACCTGGCTCGCCGGCGGCGACACCATCACCGCGGAGTTCCCGGAGAACTACCTCGGGAAGCTGTTCAGCGGCGAGACGACGGTGAAGCTCTCGGGGCTGGAGTCCGGGCGGGTCACCGGGGTCGACTACACCGACCACCACACCGCGGTCGTGTCGATGAAGGTCGACGACGGGGTGCTCGACAAGATCGGGCCGCAGCCCTCGGCCACCATCACCCCGCGCACCCTGCTCGGCGGCCTCTACAGCATCGAGCTGGTGCCCGGTGGTGGGCACGGCAGCTTCCCCGCCGACGGGCGGATCCCGCTGCAGCGCACGAGCCTGCCGGTCGGTCTCGATCGCATCCTCGAGGCGGTGCCGCGGCCCACCCGCCAGGCCGTGCAGGGCATCGTGTCCACGACGAACCAGGCGCTGGCGCAGGGCGGCGAGCAGGCCGTCGGGAACCTGCTGACCCAGGCGCCGGACACGCTGCGCCCTACGAACGACGTGCTGCAGGCCGCCCGCGGCACCCGCCCGGGCGTCGACCTGCCGCAGCTGGTGACCAACCTCGAGTCGACGGCGTCGGTGCTCACCGCCAAGGACGGCCAGCTCGACGGGATCGTCGACGACCTCGACCGCACCACCCAGGTCCTGGCCTCGTCGAGCAAGCCGCTGGCCGACTCCATCTCGACGATGCCCGACACGCTGCGCATCACCCGGGAGAGCGTCACCAACCTCGGCGGCACGCTGGACAAGCTGAGGGACACCGCGTCCTCGTTCCGGCCCGCCGCGCAGAAGGTCGGCCCGCTGCTCGACCAGCTCGACCCGGTGCTCGTCGACGCCCGTCCGGTGGTGCACGACCTGCGCCCGGTGCTCGACGACGCCCGACCCGCCGTCGGCGAGCTGGTCCCCACCGCCGACCGCGCCACCGGCGTCCTCGACGACGTCCGCGGGCCGACGCTGCAGCGGGTGCAGGGGCCGGTCCTCGACACTCTGCTGAACACCTACCGGGGCACCGGGCCCTACCAGGGCAGCGGCGGCGGGTTCCAGGCCGACCACACCTTCTACCAGGAGCTCGGCTACCTGGTCACCAACCTCGACCGCGGCTCCATGACCCAGGACAAGCAGGGCTCGCTGCTCGGCTTCCAGGTCGGGGCCGGGCCGCTCGAGACCGTCGGCGGGCTCCGCTCGGTGAGCCTGCCCGACCTGGTCGACCAGCTCGGTCGCGCGGGAGGCCTGACCCCGTCGCTCGGCAACGGCGGCGCGACCGGTCCGCTGGCCGCGGCCCCGACGCTCGGGCGGCTCGGGCAGGGCAACAGCGCACCCGCGAACCCGGCGGCGGGTCTCCCGTTCGCCGCGTCCGGACAGGGGAACGGCCGATGACGCGCACACGGAAGCTCGCCGCCTCCTGGGACCGGATGCGGAACATCCCCGGCCTGGGGCGCAACCTCGTGACGGTGGCCGTGCTGGTCGCGCTCGGCATCGGGTCGTCGGCCTACATCCTGTCCAACTACTCGGTCTCGTGGCCCTGGCAGGCCCGCGAGGTCGTGCAGATGGACTTCTCCAAGGGACCGGGCCTGGTCGCCGACGGTGGCCAGGAGGTCCGCATCGCCGGGGTCAAGGTCGGCACCATCTCCGCGGCGACCGCGCAGACCGACGGCGTGCGGGTGACGGTCGATCTGGACCCCGGCCACCCGGTCTACGCCAACGCGCACGCCGACCTGAAGAGCAAGACCCCGCTCAACGACCCGTACATCTCGCTGGAGCCGGGCGGCTCGCCGGCGCCGGAGCTGGCGACCGACGGCTCCGGCGTGATCCCGGCGTCGCAGACCACCCGGCTGATCCAGCCGTTCGAGGTCCTCAACAACCTCGACACCCGGACCCGCGAGGCGCTGACCTCGCTGGTGGACGAGGCCGACGTCGGGCTCAAGGACAGCCCGCAGCAGCTGCCCGGCAGCCTGCACTCGGTCACCGACGCGCTGAACACCCTCAAGCCGGTGGCCGACCAGCTCCAGACCCGCCGTCAGACCATCCAGACCCTGGTCACCGACCTGTCGGAGATCTCCACGGCGGCGGGCCGCAACGACGGGCGGCTCGCCGGGCTGGTCGCCTCGCTGCAGACCACGCTCTCCACGCTGGCCAACCGTGACGACCAGCTCGGCGACACGCTGAACCAGCTCCCGGGACTGGGCGACGACCTGCGGCACGCGCTGGGCAGCGTGAACACCCTGACCGGCCAGCTGGACCCGACGCTGGACGACCTCGAGAACGCCTCCGACGCCCTGCCGCCCGCGCTGTCGAAGCTCACCGACACGCTCCAGGACGCCGGACCCGTCGTCGACGCCGCGAGACCCGTCGTCGCGAAGGCCCGACCCGTCGTCGGGGACCTGCGCCCGCTGGTCAGCGACGCCCACGCCGCGCTCGACGACCTCAAGCCGACCACCGGGCTGCTGCCGAACGCGACCGCCCAGGTCGCGCCGTGGCTGCCCAACCTGCAGGCGTTCATCTTCCAGACCTCGTCGGCCTTCAGCCTCCAGGACGCCAACGGCGGCTACGGGCGGGCGCAGGTGTTCATCGACGCCAGCAACCCAGCCGGCGGCCTGCAGAACGAGGGCAAGGGCACCAGCCCCGGTCCCGGCGACGAGGCTCGCACGAAGAAGACCGGGGGCGGCAACTGATGCGTTTCACCACCCAGACCCTGGTGCGCTCCGGGTTCGTCGCGGGCTTCCTCGTGGTCTGCCTCGTGCTCGCCGGCTACTTCTACACGAGCATGGGCGGCCGCATCCCGGTGATCGCCGAGGTCGGCGACTACCACGTCAGCTTCCTGACGAACGACATCGACAACCTGCTCGACGACGCCGACGTCACCATCGCCGGCGTCGTGGTCGGCAAGGTCAGTGGCCGCACGCAGGAGGGCAGCCAGGTCCGCGTGCAGCTGACCATCCAGCCGCAGTACGCGCCGCTGCACCAGGGCGCGACGCTGCGCATCGGGGTGAAGAGCCTCGTCGGCGCGAGCGACGTGACCATGACCGACGGCCAGGGACCCGAGCTCTCGGACGGCGCGACGCTGCCGGCCGACGCCGTCGGGGCGCCGGTGCAGGTGCACGACGTGATCGCCGGGCTGTCCCCGCCGACGCGGACCGCGCTCGGCGGCACCATCCAGTCGCTCGGCGCCGGGACGGCCGGCCAGGCGGGCAACATCGACCAGCTCATGCAGGGCGTCGGGAAGCTCGCCAACGGCGGGGTCGACGCGCTCGACGCGATCGCGAAGCAGGGCCAGGACCTCAAGGCCCTGAGCAACGAGGCGACCGGCCTGCTGAACGATCTCGACACCGGGCAGGGCCGTATCGCGCAGGTGGTCTCCGACGCCGACACCCTGACCCGCTCCACCGCCGGTCAGAAGGACGCGCTCGCGAGCACCGTGCGCCAGCTGCCCGGAACGCTGGACAGTGCGAGGACGGCCACCGGCAAGCTGCAGGAGCTGTCCGGCTCGCTCGCGCCGATCGCGTCCGACCTGAACAAGGCGGCCCCGGACCTGAACCGCTCGCTGGTCCAGCTGCCCGGCGTGACCTCCGACCTGCGCGGGCTGCTCCCGTCGTTGAACGGGGTCCTCGACCGAGCCCCGGCGACGCTCGACCGGGTCCCGACGCTCGGTGGCGACGTCCGCGGTCTGGTGCCGCCGACGCAGACGATGCTGCAGGACGCGAACCCGCTGCTCGCGTACGCGGCGCCCTACGGCCGTGACGTGGGCGCCATGCTCGAGAGCTTCGGGTCGACCTTCGAGAACTACTCGGAGAACGGCCTGCACACGGTGCGCCTCGCGCCGATCGTCAACCAGCAGGCGGTGCGCAACATCCCGCTGCCCACCTCGATGCTCGACCCGACGAACTGGCACAACCCGTATCCGCGGCCGGGATCGGCGGGGGCGCCGGCGCCGTTCGGCGGGCCCTACCCGCGGGTCGCGCAGGCGCCGCGATGAGGGCTGCCGTCGGGACGGGCATGGGCCGGGTGCGGTCCGGGGCCGGACGGCTCCGGGCCGGGCTGCGGGGCGTCTTCCGGATCACGGTGGCCCGGCTGCGGCGCCGCCCCACCGGCCGCGAGCTGACCGCCGGGGTGATCGGGCTGCTCGTCGTCGCCTTCCTCGGCGGCGGGCTCGCCCAGCTGCGCGTCGACACCGGCATCGACTCGTTCCTGCCGGCCGGGGACCCGGTGCTCGGCTCCCTCGACGCGAAGGCGAACGCGTTCGGCGGCGACCCGGTGGTGGTGCTGCTGCAGTCGCCGCAGCCCCGGGGCCTGCTGCACGGCGACCAGCTCAGCGAGGTGCTGCGCCTCGAGGGGAACCTCTCGAAGCTCCCCGACGTCGCCGAGGTCTACGGGCCCGGGACGGCGCTCAACCAGATCGCGCTGTCCGCCCGGAATCTCGTGGCCCAGATCAGCGGGCGCCGCGACGCGCTGCGGCAGGCGGCCGTGGACCAGGCGAAGGCCGGGGGAGCCCCGGATGCCGCGGCGGCCGCCGCCGGGGACGCGGCGCTGACCGGGTTCGACCGCCGCTACGGCAGCCTGCTCGTCGGGGCGCTCCCGGCCGGACTGCCGACGCTGTCCAACGACCGTTTCATCGACTCGGTGGTGTTCGGCGGCACCGACCAGGTCCGCCCGCAGTGGAGCGCGATCGTCCCGAACCCCGCCACCGTCGCCGTCCTCATCCGGCCCCGCGCCGAACTCGACCAGGGCGGAACGTCGCGCCTGGTCGACAGCGTGAACGCGGCGGTCTCCACGAGCGGGCTGCCGACGTCGAAGGTGACGGTCTCGGGCGTCCCGGCCGTCACCGCGTCGCTCACCGACCAGGTCCAGCGCGAGTTCCCGCTGCTCGGCGCGCTCGCGCTGCTCGCGGTGGCGGCGCTCTATGTGCTCGTGCCGTGGAGCGCGCGGCGCCGCGATCGGTGGCGCCCGCTGGTGACCACGCTGATCGGCACCGCGCTGACCCTCGCCGGGTTCGGCTGGACCGGCCGGCCGGTGTCGCTCGGGATCGTCGCGTTCCTGCCGATCCTGCTCGGCATCGGCAGCGACTTCCCGCTCTACATCGCCCAGCCCGCCCGACGACGGCGGGTGTTGGTCGCGGCCCTCGCGGCCGCCGTCGGGTTCGGGGCGCTCGCGGTCTCCCCGCTGCCGTTCGTGCGGGAGCTGGGCATCGCGCTCGCGGCGGGCATCGTCGTGACGGCCGGTGTCGCGCTGGTGCTGCGGCGCTGGCTCGACGTGCTCGAGCCGACGACGACCGGCCCGGCCTGGGTCCTGCCCCGCCCGCGCCGTCGGAGCTGGTGGATCCGCGTCCCGGCGGCGGTCCTCGCCCTCGGCCTCGCCGCGGGCGGCTGGGCGGCACTGCCCTCGCTGCCGGTGCAGGCCGACCCCGAGACCCTGGCGTCCGGGCTGCCCGCCCTCGACCAGGCCCGCGACACCGAGCAGGTGCTCGGGGCCTCCGGCGAGGTCAACATCATGCTGCGCGGCCCGGACGTGCTCACCCCGGCTGCGTTGGCGTGGTCCCGGCACGCCGAGGACCTCGTCGCCCAGGACTACGGCGACCGGATGCACCCGATCACGACGGCGAGCAGCCTGCTCGGCTTCCTCGGGGCGAACCCGACGGCCGAGCAGATCCAGGCGGCCGCCGACCTGCTCCCGTCCTACCTCGCGTCGGCGGTGATCCAGCCGGACCGGCGCTCGTCGATCGGCGTGTTCGGCGTCGAGCTGCAGGACCTCGGCCAGCAGAGCGCCCTGATCGACGGGCTCCGGGCGCACCTGCCGCCCCCGCCGCCGGGTTACACGTCCGACGTCGTCGGGCTGCCGGTCGCCGCGGCCCGCGCCTACGACGTGGTGTCCTCGGGGCGGGTGCTGCTCAACGTCCTCGCCGTCGTGGTCGCGGGCCTGGTGCTCCTGATCGGGCTGCGGGAACGCCGCGACGCCGTGCGGGGCGTGCTCACCGTGGTGCTCTCGACCGGGTGGGTGCTCGGGCTGGCGTGGCTGCTGTCCGGCTCGCTGAACCCGCTCACGATGGCCATCGGCGCGCTGACCACCGCGACCGGCTGCGAGTTCGCGGTGATGCTCGCCGAGGCCCGGCGCGGCCGACGCCCCTGGCTGCTGCGCAGCGTCGCCCTCGCGGTCTCCGCGGCGGTGCTCGGCTACCTCGCGCTGGCCGCCTCCGACCTCGCCGTCCTGCGTCAGTTCGGGCTGCTGCTCGCGCTCGGGGTGGTGACCTCGGCCGCCGCGGCGGTGGTCGTCGTCGAGGCCCTCATGCCGCCGACGGAGGCCGAGATCCCGGCCGGGCCCGCGGGCGCCGGGCGCGGCGGCCCGACCGTCGGGCGCCTCACCGCCTGGTGGCCCGGGACCCGGCGGACCCGCCGTCGTCGTGACCGTGGCTCTGACCTGGGCCGACGCATCCCCGGCGGCCGCGGGCCCGCCGAGGAGTCCGACCGCGGCGCTGCGACGCTGCCCGAGAGCGACGACGTCGTCATCACGAGGGTGTGATCGTGTGAAGTCTCCCCCGCCCGTCCTCACCGAGCCCCGTGCGGACTCCGACGAGGCTTTCGGCGACGCGGCCCCCGACGGCGCGACCGTGGCCGCCCGCGCCGCCACGCCGTCGTGGACGCGGATGGTCGCAGCACTACGCGATGGGCCGCGGATCGTCCCGCGCGGCCGGACGCGGCTCACCGCGGTCGTCGCCGCGCTCGTCGTGATGCTCGGCGCGATCGCCCAGATCGTGGTCCACGAGGTCACGACGCTGCCCGCGGACGCCGCGCTGCGCGTCGACGGCACGACCGTCAGCGAGGCGGACTTCCGGCAGCGGATCGACCTGCTGGCCGGGCTCTACGGTGCCCAGCCCCCGACCGACCCGGCGGGGCGCGACCACTTCGAGCGCGACGCCGCGCAGGCGGTCGCGGCGAGCATGGTCCTCGACGACGTCGCGACCGCGCAGAACGTCGTCGTGCCCGACACCGTCGCGCAGGACGCGCTGAACAAGATCATCCAGCAGAAGTTCCCGCAGGGTCGTCAGGGGTTCGACCAGGCGCTGGCCAACCTCAAGGTCTCCGAGGGCGACGTGCTCGCCGAGATCAAGCGCCAGCTGACCACCGCCCGGCTGTTCGACCAGGTCACCGCGCCCGCACCGCCGGTGACCGACGCCGACGTCGCGGCGGCCTACGCGCAGCGCCGGGGACAGTTCGTGGTGCCCGAGAAGCGGCACCTGCGCAACATCGTCGCGCCGGACCAGGCGACGGCCCAGCAGATCCTGACCCAGCTGCAGGGCGGCGCCGACTTCGCCGGGATCGCCACTGCGAGCTCGGCCGACAAGAGCACCTCCCAGGCCGGCGGCGACCTCGGCGCGCTGTCGAAGGACCAGCTCGAGCCCGCGATCGGGAACGCCGCGTTCGGCGCCGCGGCGGGCGCGCTCTACGGCCCGGTGCAGGGCTCCCACGGCTGGAACGTGGGCCAGGTGCTCGAGGTGGCGCCCGCGCAGCAGCTGTCGCTCGACCAGGTCCGCGACCAGCTGCGCGGCCAGCTCGACGACGAGCGGCGGCTCGCGCTCTGGCGGCCGTGGCTCTCCCAGCAGATCCGCGCCGCGGACATCGCCTACGCCGACCGGTACCAGCCGGCCGACCCCAACGCGCTGCCCGCGGGGATGACCCCGTGATCGCCCGGTCCACCACGGAGGGAACCGACTCATGAGCTCCTACACCCGGGTGGCCGTCGGCACCGACGGCTCCGAGTCGGCGGGCCGGGCCGTCGGCCGGGCAGCGCGGGTGGCCGCGGCCAGCGGCGCCACCCTGCTGATCGTCTGCGCCTACCGGCCCGAGGGCCGGGACACCGTCCACGAGGCCACGGCGGCCCTCGGCGACGACGCGTTCAACGTCGTCGGCTCCTCGCCGGCGCAGTCGACGCTGTCCCGCGCCGAGGACGAGGCCCGCCGGGCGGGCGTGTCGTCGGTCGAGACCGTCGCTGTCGAGGGCGAGCCGGTGGAGACGCTGGTCGACGTCGTGAACGCGCGCGAGGCCGACGTCGTCGTGATCGGCAACCGCGGGCTGAACAGCCTGAGCGGCCGCCTGCTCGGCTCGGTGCCGTCCGGGGTGTCGCGGCGGGCGCCCGTCGACGTGCTGATCGTGCACACCGTATGAGGGGGAGTGATCGCCCGTGCTGACTCTGCTGCTGGTCGTCGTCGCGGCGGGTCTGGTGGTGGCGTCCGTGCTCACCGACTCGCTGCCGCTCGCGATCGCCGGGCTGGTGGTCGCCGTGGTGGCGCTGGGGCTGATCGTGTGGCCGGTGCTGATGGCGCGCCGGGCCGCCGCGGTGGCCGCGGAGGAGCAGGAGGACGCGGCGGCCGAGGAGGCTCCCGTTGTCGAGGAGACGCCGGCGGAAACCGTCGCCGAGGAGCCCGTCGCCGAGGAGCCGGCCGTCGAGGAACCGGTGCTCACGTCGGTGCTGGTCGTGCCGGGCCGGCACCGCTACCACCGCGCCGGCTGCAGCATGCTCGACGGCCGCGAGCCCGAGACGCTCGATCTGGAGGAGGCGCAGGAGGAGGGCTTCACGCCCTGCTCCCGCTGTGCCGGTGCGCTGTCGCGCTCGTGAGCACTAATCCGTCCAATAGCACGGATTAGTGCTCACGGGCGCGGAGCGCACCTAGATGACGCGGTGCAGCGCGGCCTGCTCGACGAAGCCGGCCCCCGGGACGCCGTCGAGTGAGAAGGACAGGAAGTCGTCGTAGGTGGCCAGCGCCGGACCTTCCTGCTCCCGCCCCATCGGCACCCAGAACCCGCCGGTCCGGGACGTCGTGGTGACTGTGGACGACGACCCGTCGCGGTGGTCGATCCGGCAGCTCACGAAGCGGGCGGCGGCGTCACGGGTGACGTGCAGGTCCGCGAGCGACACGGCCCCGTCGGCGTCGATGACGAAGCCGTCGGCGGCGAGCGAGCCGTCGGCGCCGAGGAACTTCATGACGGTCAGGAAGCGGTCCTCGAACACCCCGACCACGCCGATGTACTCGACCCACTGCGAGGACTCGTCGCGGAAGCCCCAGGTGCGGTCGCGCATCCCGCGGGCGTCGACGGAGCGGGTGACGCCGTCCACGCTGACCGACCCGGTGACTGCGGTGCCCTGCTGGAAGTGCTGCAGCGGCTGGTCGGGGACGAGCGCCGGGATGGAGCCGTTGGCCGCGTAGTCCGCGGGCGTCAGCAGCGGCCGGTTGACCAGGTCCATCGTGATGGTGGGGTGGTCCACGCGGACGGTGCCGTCGAGCCCGAAATGGATGGAGTCGCTGGTGAACCCGCCGACCGGGAGCCCCTCGACGACCTCGACGATGCGGCCCGCCACAGACATGCTGCACCGCGCCCGCCGCGCGCCCTCGCCGTTGGGAGAGGTCGAGACGTGCAGCGTCCCGAACACCTCGCCGTCGGGGTTCCAGAACGACAGGTAGCCGTTGTCCTTCCACACCGGGTCGCCGGGACCGGCCGCGTCGGCGTGGACGGGCTCGGCGAGCGGGCCCCAGTCGGTGTCGGTCACGGCGGTCATGGGCTCTCCTTCTCGGTGGGTGACGGTGGGGGCGTCATGCGAGGACCTCGACGGTCCCCGCGCCGCCGTCGACGCGGACCCGTTGACCGTCGTGCAGCCGGCGGCTGCCGTCGCGGGTGCCGCACACGCAGGGCACGCCCAGCTCGCGGGCGACGATCGGCCCGTGGCTGAGCATGCCGCCGAAGTCGGTGACCACCGCGGAGGCGACCAGGAAGAGCGAGGTCCACCCGGGGTCGGTGGTCTCGCAGACCAGCACGTCGCCGTCGTCGACCTCGGCGGTCGCCGGGTCGCGGACCACGCGCACCGTGCCCTCGACGACCCCGGAGCTCGCCGGGACCCCGGAGAACACCGTGCCCGGCGGCTCGCCCTCGGTCGCGTCGCGCGGGGCGGCGCTCACCGGCACCGCGCCCTCCCAGCCCTGGGGCAGGCGCAGGCCGAGGCGACGCTGGTACAGCGCGCGCCGCTCGTCGGCGAGGGCCCGTAGATCGGCGGTCGGCTGCGCCATGAGCTCGTCGTAGGTCAGGTGGAAGACGTCGGCGGAGGTGGCGAGCACGCCCCGCGCGACCAGCAGATCCCCGAGCCGGCGGGCCGCGGCCCGCGCGACGTCGTAGGCCAGCAGGTAGCCGGCCTTGCCCTGCTCGCGCAGCGCGAGGAACCGCGCCGTCAGATCGGTCAGGGTGAGCACCGCCCGACGGCGGACGGGGCCGGCGGTCGCCGTCAGCTCGGCGGTCGCCGCGGCCCGGACCCGCGCCTGCTCGGCGCTGCGCCGCCGCGGGGCCCTCGGGTCATCGGCCGCGATCCGGCGGTAGCCGTCGAGCCGGGCCAGCACCGGAGCAGGGTCCTCCCGCCAGCAGGCGCCGTGCAGCTGGCCCTCCCCGGGGCCGTGATAGCCGTGGCGCTCCAGGAACTCGTCGAGCTCCAGCTGGGAGTGGGCCAGGGCCCAGAGGTCGTGGGCGACCTCGTTCTCGTCCGTGCCGACCCCGGAGAGCAGCCGCGCCTCGAGCCCCGGCAGGTCCGCCACCTCGACCATCGCCGCCAGCCGGTCCGCCAGCCCGGAGCTGACGAAGGCCACGACGAGGTGCTCGATCATGATCGTCCGGAATCGGCCGCGAGCGTCGTCGAGCAGGTCGAGGCAGCTGCGCTCGTCCATCCGTTCGATCTTGGGCAGCTGCTGGCGGCGCCAACCTCGCAGGCGGGCGAACAGCGCGTCGTGGCGCTTCGGCAGGGTGGCGATCGTCCGGGGCGCCTTCACCGTGAGCAGCGGGTAGCGCCTCGGCGAGTTCGCGTCCCGGGTGGTGTCGCGGACGTAGCCGAAGAGCTGCTTCTCGACGGCGGAGGCGGAGGTTCCGGGCGTCAGCGAGGCCACCCGGTGGAACTGGTCGAGGTTCGCGGCGGCCCGGCCCTCGAAGGCGGTCCAGAACTGGTCCTCCACCCGCTGCGGGACCGTCAGCTCGGCCTCGGTGAAGACCCCGAGGCGGTGGAACATCGTCCGGAAGGCGAGCTCCATCGGCTCGTGGGTGAAGGTGAAGCCGAGCGCGGTGAACACGCCGGGGAACGCCTCGGCGACGTTGCCGGTCGTCCACGCGACGGCGGGGTCGCACCGCACGGTGTTGACCGGGTCGGCCGCGGTGCGGAGGTCGCCGATGGTCGCGGCGGGATCGGCGTGGTCCGCGTCGGCGGCGATCGTGCTGGCCATGGTGACTCCGGTGTCGAAGCGCTCGAGGCGATGGGCCGGGGCCCGGGAGCGCCGCGGTGGGCGTGAGGGCGCTCACTCTAGGGCGAAATTTACTTAAGCGTCAATAAACCTCGAACGCGCCGGTGGGAGCCCGGGACGGGGTCCTTGACCGCACCGGTGCGAGCTGCTTAATTTACATTAAGGACAATACTTGGAGTGACGTCGGCCACCGGTGGCCAGGAGTCGGAGGACGGGCGATGGAGGGACTCGCGTCCGACGTCGAGGTCGGGGTCTCGGCGGCGTACACCCTCCCCCTGGCCGAGTGCGGGCGGGACGTCGCGGACCGGGTCGGCGGCAAGGCGCTGGGCCTGTGCGAGCTGCTGCGGATGGACCTGCCCGTCCCGGGCGGTTTCGTGGTGACCGTCGAGGCCTACCACCACCTGATGGCGGTGACCGGGCTCCGTGAGCAGGTCGCCGACCTTCTGCGTGAGGCCGCGGGCGAGCGCGACACCCGGAAGGTCTCCGCCCGCATTGCCGAGCTGTTCGCCGGCGTCGAGCTCCCCGCCGCGGTGGCCGACCAGGTACTCGCCGCCTACGACGCCCTCGGGGCCGACGAACCCGCACGGGTCGCCGTCCGGTCCAGCGCCACCGCCGAGGACACCGCGAACGCGTCGTTCGCCGGGCAGCAGGAGACCTACCTCTGGATCCGCGGCCGCGACGAGGTGGCCCGCCACGTCCTCCGGTGCTGGGCCAGCCTGTTCACCCCGCAGGCGATCTCCTACCGCGCCCACTTCGGGGTGCCCCTCGAAGACCTCGGCATCGCCGTCGTCGTGCAGCGCATGGTCCCGGCGCGCGGCGCGGGCGTGCTGATGACCCTGGAGCCGGTGACCGGCGACCGTTCCCAGATCTACCTCGAGGCCGGCTACGGGGTGGGAGAGGGCGTCGTCCAGGGCGACGTCGCGACCGACCGGCACTGGATCGACAAGGCGACCCTCGCGCCCCGCCGCACCGAGATCGGGCACAAGGAGCACGCCCACCGGTTCGACGTCGAGCGCGCCGCCGGGGCCGTCGTCGAGGTCCCCGCCGATCAGCAGGACCTCCCGGTCCTCACCGACGACGAGCTCACCGCGCTCGCCCAGCTCGGCCGCACCATCGAGGACGGCTTCGGCGCCCCGATGGACGTCGAGTGGGCGGTGGCCGACGACTCCGACCCGGTCGCCGCGGGCCGGGTCCTCGTCCTGCAGGCCCGCCCGGAGACGGTCTGGAGCGGCCGCGAAGCGACCACGGTCGTCGACCCCACCGCGCAGCCCGACGACGAGCCCATCAGCCCCCAGGACGACTGGGACCCGCTGCACTCGCGCAGCGCCCCGTCCCTGCACTGGTCGGTGGACAACCTCGGTGAGGCCGCGCCCGGCGTGCTCACCCCGCTCTGCTGGTCCCTGTGGCGGAGCGTGGGGGAGCGGGCCTGCCGCGAGGCGTTCTACCGGCTCGGTGCACTGCGTGCCGACGAGCGCGGCGCGCCGGACGACCCGGCCGACCGCATCCTGCGCATCTTCCACGGACGCCTCGCGCTACAGGTCGACTTCGTCGCCGCGACCGGCAACCGGATGCCGGGGACCACCGGCGAGGAGGTCGTGCGCGGCCTGTTCGGGCAGGCCCCCGAGGACATCGACTACACCAGCACCCGCCGTCGCTACCCCGCCATCGCGGCGCGGCTCGCGGCCCTCTCGGTGACCGGCCCGGCGCAGGTGCACCGGCTGGCCCGCGAGACCGACACCTGGTGGCAGGAATCCACGGCGCGCGCCGGCTCGCTCGGGCTGCGCGGAGCCACCGAGCTGCTGACCGAGGCCTCCGACCGGTTCTTCGCGACGCTCTCGCTGCACACGCTCGGGCTCATGGGCGTCGTGCAGCCGGTCTACGACGCCCTCACCCGGCTCGTCGAGACCACCGGCGTCGGCGACGTCGCGGTGCTGTCCGGATCCGGCGGGGCCGAGATGGCCGTCGTCGGCGACATCTGGCGCGCCTCCCGCGGGGAGATCGACCTCGCCGAGGTGGTCGCCCGGCACGGCTTCCACGGCCCTCTCGAGGGCGAGCTCTCCGGACGGGTCTGGCGCGAGGACGACAGCCCGCTGCGCCGCCTCGTCGGCGAGTACGCGCAGCGGCCCGACTCGGCCGGCCCCCGCGCCCGCGAACAGCGACGCCGTGAGCAGGCCGCCGTCACGACCCGCGAGCTGCTCGCCGCCGTCCCGCGCCACCGCAGGCCCGCGGTCCGGGCACTGCTCGCGCTCGCCGCACACCGCATCCCGCTGCGCGGCGTCGGCAAGCGCTCCTACCTGCAGAGCATCGACGTCGCCCGCGCCGCGGCCCGCCGGATCGGGCGCTGCCTGGTCCACGACGGCCGGCTCGGGGCGGTCGACGACGTCTTCTACCTGACCGTCGACGAGCTGGTCGCCGGGGTCGGCGAGGACATGGGGCGGGACGGCGGGGGCGACACCGCCGAGCTCGTCGCGCGCCGCAGGCGCCGGCGCGACCAGCACGCCGCCCTGCGGATCCCCAACCACTGGGCCGGGCAGCCCGACCTGCTCGACGAGGCCCACACCGACGTGGCGGTCGGCGACGCCCTGAGCGGGGTCGGGGTGTCGAGCGGCGTCGTCGAGGGACCGGTGCGCGTGGTGACCCACCCGGACTTCGCCGAGGTGCGCCCCGACGAGATCCTCGTGGCGCCGACGACCGACCCGAGCTGGTCGTCGATCATGTTCGTCTCCGCGGGCCTCGTCGTCGACATCGGCGGGGCGCTGAGCCACGCCGCGGTCGTCGCCCGCGAGCTGGGCCTGCCCTGCGTCGTCAGCACCCGGACCGGGACCCGGGCGTTGAGTACCGGAGACCGCGTCCGCGTCGACGGCACCGCCGGAACGGTCACCGTCCTGCAGCGCGCCACCCCGCCCGAGGACCCACCGATCTCCTGACCGAGCCCCGAACGACCGAGCAGAAAGGAGAGAGCGATGAGCTTTCTCGATCAGCCGATGACGACGACCGACGAGCTCCCGCGCAGTGCGGACGTCGTCGTGGTCGGGGCCGGCCACAACGGGCTGGTGTCCGCCGCCTATCTCGCCCGCGCGGGCCTCGACGTCGTCGTCGTCGAGGCGTCGCCGACGTACGGCGGCATGACCGCGACCAACGAGATGCTCCCCGAGGCCCCGGGCTACAAGATCAACGAAGCGTCGCTGCAGGCCTCGCTGTTCCGGACCACGAACATCGACCAGGAGCTGGGGCTGGGGCGTCGCTACGGCCTGAAGCAGACCATCATCGACCCGGCGCACTTCCAGCTCGCCGCCGACGGGTCCTCGCTCGGCCTCTGGCGCGACCCCCGGAAGACGGCCGACGAGCTGCGCCACTTCAGCCGCCGCGACGCGGACCGGCTCCTCGACCTCTACCGGGTCATCGACTCGGCGGTCGAGATCGGCCTGCCGCTGATGCAGACCAACGTCACCCGGCCCGCGCTCAAGGCGGTGATGAAGACCGTCGCCGGGGCGGCCAAGAACCGCAAGGAGCTCGTCAACGTCGGGCGCTGGATGGCGAACTCCCAGGCCGAGGCGGTCGAGGAGTACTTCGAGCACGACATGATCAAGGCGCCCCTGCTGACGTCGCTGCCGTTCATGCCGTTCGACGCCGACCTCTCCGGCTGGTCGCTGATCTACCTCGGCGTGCTCTCGAAGTACGGCGTGTCGATGTTCCACGGCGGCACCGGGTCGTTCCCGAAGTCGCTCGCGGCGTGCATCCACGACCACGGCGGGAAGATCATCACCGACGCCCCGGTCGAGGAGCTCGTCGTCACCGGCGGCCGGGTGACCGGCGTCCGCGTCCGGGGCGGCAAGGAGATCACCGCCCGCCGCGGCGTGCTGACGGCCTGCAGCCCGCGGACCACCCTCGAGCGGCTGCTGCCCGACGGCGTCCTGCCGCACCGGCTGCAGAACGCCGTCAAGCACATCCCGACCAAGAAGCGCGGGATCACCGACTACAAGCTCAACATCGCGCTCTCCGGCACGATCCGGATGACCAAGCACGAGAAGTGGCGCGGCGACGGCATCGACCTGCGGCTGGCCTGCAACTGCTTCCACCCCTACGAGGAGGTCCTCGCTGCCGCGCGCTCCTGCGTGCGCGGCGAGGTCCCCGACCAGGTCCCGGGTCTCGCCACGGTCCCGACGGCGTTCGACCAGTTCGCGCCCCCCGGCAAGGACGTCTTCTGGTACTGGAGCGGCCTGACCCCGGCCATCCCGCGGGACGGCTGGGACCAGGCACGCAAGCAGATCACCGACAACGTCATCCGCGACGCGCAGCAGTACTACGAGGGCATCGAGAGCCTCGAGGTCGCCCGCCGGGAGCTGGCCCAGCCCGACCTGGAGGAGCGGTTCTGGGCGATCGACGGCAGCGTCTACCACGTCGACCCGACGATCACCCGGTTCGGCCCGCGCAAGCCGGCGCCCGGTTTCGCGGGCTACCGGACGCCGGTCCCGGGGCTCTTCCTCACCGGCTCGGGCACCCACCCGGTGGCCGGCATCAGCGGCATGCCCGGCCAGAACGCCGCGAAGACGATGATCAAGCTCTTCAAGGCGGAGGACTCCGGAGGTCTGCGCCACCGGATCGCCGCCCTCGCCGAGCAGGAGCGCGGGGTGCAGGCCCGGCTCGAGCTGGCCGACGACCCGTGGCCGACCCCCTCCGCCCCGCACGCCTGACCCCCAGAACGCGCTCCCCGGCGACCGTCCGGGTCTCGGTCTCCCGGTGAGGAGGCCGGGACCCCGACCTTCCCGGCCTCGACCCGGCTGACCCGGAGGTTCTGTCATGTCCCTGCTCGCAACCGTGTTCGCCGATCCCGGCGGCATGGCCCCCGTGACCTCGGACGGCGTCGACGGCCCGGTGAACGCCGTCGGGCAGGTCGTCGCCACCGTCGCGACCTTCGCGCTCGCCGTCGTCGCCGTCGTGGTCATCGGCCGGATGTGCGTGCGGGAGCGCATCGCCTGGCCGTTCGCGGTGCTGGCCGGCGGCACCGTGACATGCCTGCTCGAGCCGCTGTTCGACCACCTCTACGGACTGTGGTTCCCCACGATCGGGCAGTGGACGCTGTTCGTGACCTACGGGCTGCACGAGCCGGTCTGGCTGCCCGCGGCCTACCTGGTGGTCTACGGGGCGCTCGCGATCTGGTGTGCCCGCACCCTGGACCGGGCGCCGACGATGCGCACCGTGTGGCGCCTCTACGGGGCGCTGGTCGTCGTCGCGATCGTCGCCGAGATCGCGTACATCTCCGCGCTCGGGGTCTACAACTACCAGGACCAGCAGCCGTTCGTGGTCCTCGGCTACCCGCTGTTCCTGGGCTTCGTGAACTCGATGTCCGCGCTGATCGGCGGCATCGCGATCCACGCTCTCGTGCCGCACCTGCACGGGCGCGCGCGCCTGGCCCTGGCGACGATCCCGCCGCTGGCCTTCGGCGTCGACGCCATCGGCTCCGGGGTGCTCTATCTGGCGCTGCGGCACTCCGAGAATCCCCCGATGTGGCTGCTCTACATCGGAGCGCTGACCGTGGTCGGCGGCGGCGCACTGACCGTGCGGCTGATGGCGATGCTGCTGCCGGCGGGACGGGGCGAGGCACTTCCCGCGCCCGACGATTCGGTGGTCCCGGCGGCGCAGCGCACCACCGCCGACGCGTAGCGACCGGTCAGTCGAGGGCGGCCGCGGTGAGGATCGAGGGCAGCACGAAGCGCTCGATGATCTCGCGGGCGCCCTCGTCGTCGAGCGGGTCGCGCAGGATCAGCGAGGCGTAGATGGTCTGGAGCCAGTCGGAGAGGGCCGCCTCGGGCACGTCGCGGCGCAGCACACCGGCGACGCGGGCGCGGTCGAACCACGCGGCCCAGAAGGCGAGGCCGCGGGCGCGGACCTCGTCGAGCCAGAGCGCCTCGTGCAGGGTGACCGGGCTGCCCTCGTCGAGCAGGTCGCGCAGTTCGGCGTCCTCGCGGATCCGGCGGATCACGGTGACCGAGGCGTGGACGAAGGCCGCCACCGCGTCGGCCCCGTCGCCCCACTCGCCGCCCGTGATCTCGTCGGCCAGTTCGGCGACCCGGGCCGCGACCGCGGCCTCGACCAGCTCGCGGCGGCCGAGGAAGAGCTTGTACACGGTCTGCCGCGAGGTCCCGTGCGCCCGGGCGACGTCCTCCATCGTCGCCCGGCGCACGCCCTTGTCCCGGTACACCGACCGCGCCGCCGCGACGACCTGGTCCCGCGCGTCCGAGCGGTCGCGCGAGGTGCCCCGAGGTGGCAGCGCGGCGGTGTCGGTCGTCGTCACCCTGCCACCGTATCCCCGCCACGTGTTGACAAAACCGGCTATCTGACAACAGCATCGACGATATGTAACCTCGGCTGCGGAGCCGTCCGCGGCCTGTGTGGAGGGAGCACGCGATGACGCTCGCCGAATCCGCCCGGACCTCGGACGCCCCCGGGACGACGGCCGACCACGTCGTCCCGGACGAGACCGGGCAGGACCTCACGCCCCAGGGCGTGCGTCGGCTGCGGCCCGAGCAGCGGGGCCCGGCCACCGTCTGGGCCGCGATCGCGCTCGTCTGGATCGTCGTGGCGGTCCAGGCGGTCGTCCGCTGGATCCTCTCGGACGACTTCGCGCCGGCCCCGATCATCGGCCCGGACGTGATGGCGGCCTGGCAGCTCGTCGCGCTGCGGATCTTCGAGGGCCTCAGCCTGCTCGTGCTCGTGGTGTTCCTGTGGTTCTGCGTGCTGCGGCCGATCATCCGCGAGCGCCGGCTCAGCCTGGACGGCAAGTTCGTGCTCGGCGGGCTGGTGGCCTTCGTCGGGGACGCCTTCCTCAACTCCCGGCAGTACCTGTTCGCCTGGAACGCGAACAACATCAACATGGGGGTCTGGACCCGGTTCCTGCCCTTCCACGATCCGGAGTCCTCGAGTCGGTACGCCGAGTCGATCATCTGGGGCGCGCCGATGTACGTGTACTTCTGCGCGGGCGTCGCGATCATGTCGGCGCCGATGGTGACCTGGCTGCGGCGCCGGAACCCGGCGATCACCACGGTGAAGCTGTTCGCCGCGATCTGGGTCTTCGACTTCCTGTTCGACTTCGTCGCCGAGAACCTGATCATCCGGCTCACCAACGGCTACGCGTACGCCCAGACCTTCGCCCCGCTGACCCTCTGGTCCGGCGACGTGCACCAGTTCCCGGTCTACGAGTCGCTCCTCGTGGCCACGCTGGGCTCGGTGTACACCTGGATGCGGATCATGGCCCAGGAGAGCCCGCAGGGGCTGTGCCCGGCCGAGCGCGGCTTCGAGCGGTGGCGCCCGTCGCTGCAGGGCCCGGTGCGCACCCTCGCGGTGATCGGACTGTGCTGCGCGGCGACGCTGACGGTCTACCACCTGCCGTTCAACTGGCTCGGCCTCGCGGGGACCTCGGTCGCGCACCTGCCGTCGTACATGCTCCCCGGCTGAGTCAGTCGATCACCAGCACCAGCCGGCCGCGGACGTGGCCGTGCTCGCTGATGCGGTGCGCCTCGGCGATCCCGTCGAGCGGGAAGGTCCGGTCGACCGGGAGCCAGAACCGGCCGGCCTCGATCAGCGCACCGATCTCGCCCAGTGCGTGGAAGGCGGGGCCGTCGACGAAGCCGTTGCTGAAATGGACGCCGTGCTTCTCGGCGCCCGCCATGTCGGCGACGGTGACCACCCTCTCCGGGGTCCCGGCGAGGTCGATCAGCTCGGCGAGGACGCCGCTGCCGGCGATGTCGAGCGCGGCGTCGACCCCGTGCGGCGCCAGCGTGCGGATCCGCTCGACGAGGCCGTCCCCGTAGGTCACCGGCTCCGCACCGAGCGTCCGGAGATAGCCGTGGTTGGCCGCGCTCGCCGCGCCGATCACGCGGGCGCCGCGCGCGACGGCGAGCTGCACGGCAGTGCTGCCGATCCCGCCGGTGGCGCCGTTGAGCAGCAGGGTGGTCCCGGCGCCGATCCGGAGTTGGTCGAGGCCGCGGGTGGCCGTCTCGAGCGCCACGGGAAGGGCGGCGGCGTCGACGAACCCGAGTGCTCGGGGGATGACCGCACGGAAGCTCAGCAGCGCGAACCCGGCCGCGGACGCGTGGTCGTCGGAGATGCCGAAGACCCGGTCACCGACCGCCACGTCCGTGACCCCGTCCCCGACCTCGTCGACGACGCCCGCCACGTCGGCCCCCGTCGTCTGGGGCAGCGTGGCTCCGAAGCTCACCTCGCCGGAGCGGAGCTTCGTGTCCGTCGCGCTGATGCCGGCCGCGCGCACGGCGATCCGGACCTGGCCGGGACCCGGGTGCGGATCGGGGAGATCCACGATCTCGAGGACCTCGGGTCCGCCGAACCGACTGAACTGGGCTGCCTTCATGAGGTCTAGATTTACCCGCGTTCAGGTAACTTATCAACGGTAAGGCAGAGCGGGTAGGGTGCAGTCTCGTGGCGGCGGACGAGAACGATCGGGGTGATGTCCTGTGGCTGCGGGACCGGACGGCGCGATCACCGCGCCGGGCCGAGCCGCTGACGCAGGAGCGGATCGTCGCCGCGGTCGTCGCCGAGCTCGACGCGCACGGGGCGGAGCGCCTGACGATGCGGCGCCTCGCGCAGCGGCTCGACGTGACCTCGACGGCGCTCTACTGGCACGTGTCCACGAAGGAGGACCTGCTCGACCTCGCGCTCGACGACGTCGTCGGCGAGGGGCCGATCCCGGAGCCCGGTCCCGACCCGCGCGCCGCCGCCCGCGACCTGCTGCTCGGGTGGCGGGCCGCGATGCTCGCGCACCCGTGGTCGCCCGGTCTGCTCGGCCGACCCCTGCTCGGCCCGAACGTGCTGGCCCGGACCGAGTTCCTGCAGGCGATGCTCAGCCGCGCCGGGCTGTCCGGGATCGATCTCGAGGCGGCCACCCGGACGCTGTCGACGTTCGTCATCGGGTCGGCCATGGCGGACGCCACCTGGCGCCGGCTGGACGAGCCCGCCGTCCTCGCCGCGGCGAAGGCTCACATCGCCGGGCGCGCCGAGCTGTACCCGACGCTCGCCGCGTCCGGGTTCGTCGACCGGGCGTGGTCCGACGACGACGTGTTCCGGCTCGGCCTCGACCGGCTCCTCGCTGCGCTGATGCCCGGGAGCGGGGACTCCTGAGCGGCGGCGAGGCGAGATCTAGAGCTTCGGGAAGGCGAAGGTGCCCATCGGGTCGAGGCTCCCGGCCGCGGTGAGGGCACCGGGGATCGCCGAGTTCATCGGCAGACCCTGGAGCAGCGACGCCTGCCCGACGGTCCCGGCCTGGCTGGACGCGGCCGGAGCGCTCGCGGGGTGAACGGCGGCGTCGGTCGTGCTCTCGGCGAAGGCCGGAGCGCTCAGCCCGACGAGGGCCGCCGTCGTCATGCCGGCGATTCCGAGACCGTGGATGGCGCGCACGATGCTTCTCCCGATCGGCTGTGTCAGGCTCACCAGCAGTAACGATCTGGGTCGATACCGGTGACGACGACGGCGGGTGTGGGGACTTGGCGACCGCCCCCGTGGGTTCTAATCTGTATTCAGAAACCTATCGAGAGGTGATCCCGTGACCAGCGTGGCGTCCCGGCCGGTGCCGGCCCGACCGTCTCCCGAGGAACACGTCGAGCAGGTCGTGGCGCGGCTGCGCAGTACCTTCGCCGGCGGTCGGACGCGGGATCTGCGATGGCGGCGACAGCAGCTGCGCGGCATCGAGCGCCTGTGCGCCGAGCAGGAACCGGCGATCGCGGCGGCGATGGCGGCCGACCTCGGGCGCTCGGCGCACGACACCTGGCTCGGCGAGATCGCGAGCACCCGCGGCGAGGCGGCGTTCGCCCGCAAGCACCTGCGGCGCTGGAACCGGAAGCGCCGGGTGCACCTGCCGGTCGCGCAGCAGCCGGGCTCGGCGCACTACCGCTACGAGCCGCTGGGCACGGTCCTGGTGATCGGCCCCTGGAACTACCCGGTCTACCTCTGCCTGGGCCCGCTGGTCGGCGCGCTCGCGGCGGGCAACACCGCGGTGCTCAAGCCGTCCGAGCACGCGCCCGCGGTGTCGGCGCTGCTGGCCGAGCTGCTGCCGCGCTACGTCGACCCGGACGCCGTCGCCGTCGTCGAGGGCGAGGCGGACGCCACCCAGGCGCTGCTCGCGCAGGGGCTGGACCTGGCCTTCTTCACCGGCGGTCCGGAGATCGGCAAGAAGGTCATGGAGGGTGCAGCCAAGCACCTCACCCCGGTGGTGCTCGAGCTCGGCGGGAAGTGCCCGGCGATCGTGGCCGCGGACGCGGACCTCGCGGTGACCGCGCGCCGGCTGGTGTGGACGAAGCTGCTGAACTCCGGGCAGACCTGCATCGCGCCCGACTACCTCCTCGTCGAGGAGAGCGTCCGCGACGCGCTCGTCACCGAGATCCTCGGCTGCTACGAGCAGTTCCGGGTGGGGGAGCCGGCGGGCCTGCGGATCGTCAACGACCGCCAGCACGATCGGCTGACCGGGCTGCTCGAGGGCCACGGCGGGCGGGTCGTCCTCGGCGGTGGCGCGGACCGCGACGCGCTGACGATGGAGCCGACGGTCGTCGTCGACCCCGACAAGGCCTCGTCGCTCATGACCGAGGAGATCTTCGGGCCGATCCTGCCGATCGTGTCGGTGAGTTCGGTCGACGACGCCGTGCGGCACGTGAACGCCGGCCCGAAGCCGCTCGCCGCGTACGTGTTCTCGTCCTCGCGGCGCACCCACGAGCTGCTGACCGCCGCCGTGCCCTCCGGCGGCACGGTGATCAACCACGCGATGATGCACTGCCTCGTCCCGCAGCTGCCCTTCGGCGGGGTCGGCACCAGCGGGATGGGCGCGTACCACGGACGGTGGGGCTTCGAGGCGTTCAGCCACCGCAAGGCGGTGATGTCGAAGTCGACGAAGCCCGACCCGGGTCTGCTCTACCCGCCGTACTCCGACCGGGAGAAGGCCCTGATGCGGAAGCTGCTGTGACCGTCGTGGCGAGCGCCCCCGCCGTCGGGGTCGACGGCGGCTTCCACCGGGGAGGGTCGGGCGAGCCGCTCGTGCTGCTGCACGGCGCCTCGATGTCCTGGCGCGCCTGGCGGCCGGTGCTCGAGGCGCTCGAGAGCCACCACGACGTCCTCGCCCTGACGATGACCGGGCACCGCGGCGGCGAGACGTGGCCCGAGGGCCTCCGCGTCGGGGTCCCGGAGCTCGCCGACACCGTCTGCGCGCGGATGGACGCCCTCGGCGTCGAGCGGGCCCACCTCGCGGGGAACTCGCTGGGCGGCTGGGTCGCCCTCGAGCTGGTGCGGCGGGGCCGGGCGCTCTCGTGCGTGGCGCTCTCCCCGGCCGGCTCGTGGAAGCGGCCGCGGGACCTGTGGCGGCTGCTGCAGTTCTTCCGGCTCGGCACCGCGCTCGGGGAGGTCCGCGCGGTGCGTCGGGCCGCCGTGCGCCCGGACATGCGCCGGGTGCTGCTGCACCAGGTGATGGAGCACGGCGACCGGGTCCCGGCCGCCGACGTCGAGGGCTTCTTCGACGACCTCGTGGGCGCGACGATGATGCCCGCCCTGCTCGGCGGGGCACGGCCCGAGGACCGGCTCGCGGACTTCGACGAGCTGCCGTGCCCGGTGCGCGTCGCGTGGGCCGAGCACGATCACGTGGTCCCCTGGGCGCGCTACGGGGCGCCGATGCTGACCTCGGTCCGCGGGGCCGAGTTCGTCTCGCTGCCCGGGTGCGGGCACGTGCCCATGTGGGACGACCCCGAGCTCGTCGCCCGGGCGGTGCTGCAGGTGACCTCGCCGGCCTGAGCCTCGCCGGCCTGAGCCACCTGGGCTCAGGCCGCCGAGGGGGCCGTGGCGGAGAGGCCGTTCTCGATCAGTGACTGCGCGGTCGCTATGACACGGTCGAGCGAGCCCTGGTCGGGGTCCCACCACTCGACGGTCCAGGTCAGGGCGCCGAGGACGATCATCAGCGCCGCCCGCAGGTCGAGGTCCGGGTCGATCTCACCGGCCGCGCGCGCGTCCTCCAGCAGGCCCCGCCAGACGTCGATGTAGGCCCGGTGCGCGGTGAGCTGGCGGTCACGCATCTCCTGGGGCAGCTGGGCGACGGTGCGCACCGCCGCGGCGGAGTGCTCGGAGTGGGTCAGCAGCGTGTTGAGGTGCGCCGCCACTGCCACCCGGATGCGCTGCAGCGGCGTCGCGCTCTCGGGCACCTCGTCGAGGGCCTCGCGCATGAGCAGCATCGTGCGCTGCAGACCGACCGAGACGGCCTCCTCCACCAGCTCCTCGCGGGAGGAGAAGTAGTAGTAGATGGCGGGGGCCTGGACCTCGGCGATCGCCGCGATGTCCGAGAGCCGCGTGCCGGCGTACCCGCGGGAGTTGAGGACCCGGGCGGTGGCGTCGACGATCCGTTCGCGGGTGCGCTCCGACTTGCTGGAGGCACCGCCGCGGGTGGACGCCGGGTCCTTGCCCCGAGAGCTCGTGGCAGGCGGCATGTTCCGATGGTAGGTGGGATCGCGCTGTTCCGGGACGCCGACGCGCGTGGTGGTGCTCTCCCGGTCGGAGCGCATCAGATCTCCGGCGGCGGCACGAGCCCGGCCATGACCGCCCCGGTGATGCCGCCGTCGGCGGGGAAGGCGACGCCGTTGATCCAGCCGGAACTGCGCGAGGCGAGGAACTCCACCGCGGGCGCGATGTCGGCGGCCGTGGCGTGCCGGCCCAGGAAGGCGCGCACCCCATCGAGGGTCTGCTTGCCCATCGACTCCTCGAAGTCCGCCAGGATCGGCGTCTCGACCGGGCCCGGCATGACGGCGTTGATCCGCAGCTCGTTCATCTCGCGGACCGCCCCGCCCATGGCCATCGTGTAGACGACGACGGCCTCCTTGGAGAAGTTGTAGGCGTTCCCCTCGGGGCGGTGCTCGCGGAACCAGGCGAGGCCCTCGTCGAAGGTCTCCGTGGTGAGCAGGTCGCGGACCGTCTCGAGGCGCTGCGGCCAGCCGAACCCGGCGATCGAGGCGACGTTGACGATCGAGCCGCCGGGGTTCATGCGCTCGAACAGCGACTCGGTGAGGTGGCGCAGCCCGAGGAAGTTGACCCGGAAGACGGTCTCGGAGGGTGCGTTGCCCGGCACGCCCGCCACGTTCGCGAGCACGTCCCACCCGGAGCCGGCCTCGGCGACCGCGGCGTCGATCGCCGCCGGATCGGCCAGGTCGATCTCGATGTGGGAGGCGACGTCGGCCGTGGGCTTGTTGCGGTCGAGGCTCACCACCTCGGCACCGTCGGCGATCAGGGCGCGGGCGACGGCGTCGCCGATGCCCGAGGCGGCCCCGGTGACCAGGCAACGCAGGCCTGCGACGTCCATGGCGGTCTCCTCACTCCCGGAACGGTATTGATTCGAATCTAGATTCAAAACAAGAGGGAGTCAATCCGGACACGATCACGGCTCGTCGGGTCGGAGCCGGGTCAGGGCCGGGTCACGGCATGGAGGAACCGCCGCCGACGGCCACGACCTGACCGGTCACCTGGCGTGCCACGCGTTCCGAGGACAGGAACACGACGGTGTCGGCGACGTCCGAGGCCTCCGTGAGGCGCCGCAGCGGCTGCTGCTTGACGACGTGATCGACCTGGTCGGACGTGAAGATCGCGTCCTGCCCCGCCGACCAGAGACTGCGCTCTCCGACCCCGCCCTCGTCCGGCAGCACCAGCCCGGGGCAGACGACGTTCGAGCGGATCCCCTTGCGGCCCTGCTCCCGGGCAGTGGTGCGGGCCAGGGCGATCATCCCGGCCTTCGTCGTGCCGTAGACGCCCTGGCGGACCGCCCCGAACGCGGCGTCCGAGGAGATGAAGACGATCGACCCGCGCCCCGCCTCGCCCATCGGTCCCAGAACGGACTGCGTGCAGTCGATCGCGGTGAAGAGGTTGACCTCGACGTGGCGCTGCCACAGCGCCCGGTCGGTCTGCTCGGTCAGGAACCCCGGAACGCTGATGCCGGCGTTGTTCACCAGCGCGTCGACCCCGCCCCAGGCGTCCACGGCGCGGCCGGTCACCACGGCGCCCGAGCCGTCCTCGGTCAGGTCGGTCGCGTGGACCAGGACCTCGCCCGCCCCGAGATCTTCGGCCTCGACCTTCACCCGCTCGGCCTGCTCCGCGTCGACGTCGACCAGCAGGATGCGGGCGCCCTCCCGGGCGAAGCCGTGGACGATGCCGCGGCCGATGTTGGAGGCGCCGCCGGTGACGATCACCCGGGCGTCGGCCAGTCCGAGGTCCATCTCGAGTTCCCTTCTCGGGCGTGCGCTCGTTGCGGGATCGGACCACACGTCCGAGGGGTCCGCCGGGCCGTGTCCGGCGCTTGACACGCCCGCCCCGTCGTGGTGTCGTGCTCCTAACCTAATCCATCTTAAAAAAGCCGCCGGAGGTGGGCGATGACGCTGACGACCGAGCCGAACGCACGGCAGTACGACCCGGTGTCGCTCGCCCCGATGGCCTTCTGGGCGAAGTCGCCGGAGGAGCGCGAGGAGGACTACGCGGTCCTGCGTGCCGAGCGGCCGATCAGCTGGCACCCGCCCGCCGAGGGCTCGATGATGCCGCCCCAGGAGGGTGGCGGGTTCTGGGCGGTGACGCGCCACGCGGACATCGTCGCCGTCAGCAAGGACCCCGAGACCTTCTGCTCGGGCGAGGGCATCCAGATGGAGGACGTCCCCCTCGACATCCTCGAGGCGGTCAGCTCCTTCCTCGCCACGGACGCCCCGCGGCACACCAAGCTCCGCAAGCTGGTGAGCGCGGCGTTCACCCCGAAGCGGGTGAAGAAGATCGAGGAGCAGATCAAGGCCCAGGCGACCCGGCTGGTCGACCAGCTCATCGAGACCGGCGACTGCGACTTCGTCGAGCACATCTCCCGACGGCTGCCGCAGTGGACGATCTTCGAGATGGTCGGGGTCGAGGACCAGGAGACCCGCGAGATCGCGACCCGCGCCGCCGACGGCATGGTGAGCTGGGGCGACGAGGACGTCCGGCAGGGACGGGAGCCGGCCGAGCTGCTCACCGAGTCGCTCATGGCGCTCATCAACGTCGCCCTCGAGCTGGCCGAGGCGCGCCGCGCCGAGCCGCGCGACGACCTCATGACCAACCTGGTCCAGGCCGAGGTCGACGGCGAGCAGCTCACCGACGAGGAGATCGCGGCGTTCTTCTGCCTGCTCTCGATCGCCGGCAACGACACCACCCGCAACACCACCTCCTCGACCATGCGGGCGCTGACCCTGAACCCGGACCAGCGGGCGTTGCTGCGCGAGGACTACGAGGGGCGCATCACCGTCGCGATCGACGAGTTCGTCCGCTGGGCCACCCCGGTGATGACCTTCCGGCGCACCGCCACCCGCGACGTCGAGCTGGGCGGGCAGCAGATCAAGCAGGGCGACTGGGTCGTGCTGTTCTACTCCTCGGGCAATCGCGACCCTGAGGTGTTCGACGACCCGATGCGCTTCGACGTCACCCGCTCCCCGAACCCCCACATCGCGTTCGGCGGCGGCGGACCGCACTACTGCATGGGCAACCAGCTCGCGAAGACCCAGCTCCGCGCGATCTTCTGGGAGCTGTTGACCCGCGTCCCGGACCTCGAGGCCGGGGAGCCGGTCTACCTGGCCGGGAACTTCATGCAGGCCATCAAGTCGATGCCCTGCCGCCTCAACCTCTGACACCACCACGCCGAGCCTGTAGGAGGAACGATGCCGCGCATCGTCGTGGACTACGACAAGTGCACCGGACTGGGCATCTGCGAGTCGATCGCCCCCGACGTCTTCGAGGTCGACGACGACGGCTCGCTGCTGATCCTGGAGGAGTCCCCCGACGAGACCCGTCGCGGCGAGCTCCAGGAGGCCGTCGACGGCTGCCCGACCGGCGCCCTGTCGATCGAGGACTGAGCCGGTGGCGGACCAGGAACTGGTGCTCCTCGACGTCGACGAGCGCGGGGTGGCGCGGCTGCGCCTCAACCGACCGGAGGCGTCGAACGGGATGGACGTCCCGCTGCTGCGGGCCCTCTACGACAAGATCATGAACGCCTACTCGGAACCGAACCTGCGGGCGCTCGTGCTCTCCGGGGAGGGCAAGAACTTCTGCGCGGGCGGCGACGTCAAGACCTTCGCGAGCAAGGGCGAGGCGCTGCCGGACTACCTGCGTGAGGCCACGTCTTGGCTGCAGGTGTGCGTGCAGGGGCTGCTGAACCTGCCCGCCCCGGTGATCGCGTCGGTGCACGGGTTCGCGGCGGGCGGCGGCGGTTTCGGGCTGGTGTGCGCGGCCGACCTGGTCGTCGCGGCGGAGTCGGCGAAGTTCCTCGGCGGGGCGACCCGCGTCGGAATGGCGCCGGACGCCGGCACGACCGTGACGCTGCCGCAGCTGGTCGGGCTGCGGAAGGCCCTCGAGATCTCGCTGACCAACCCCGTGCTGACGGCGGCCGAGGCGCTCGAGATCGGCCTGCTGACGAAGGTCGTTCCCGACGACGAGCTCGGCAAGGCCACCGAGGACCTCGCCTCGCAGCTCGCCGACGGCGCCCCGCGGGCGCTCGCGGCGACGAAGCGCCTGATGTGGGCCGGGCTCGGCTCCCGCGTGGAGGCCCAGCTGCCCGAGGAGGCGCGCACCGTCTCCGAGCTCTCCGGCACCGCCGACGCCCGGGAGGGCCTCGACGCCGTCATGGGGCGCCGCGCGCCCTCGTTCACCGGGCGCTGACCCTCAGCGTCGGCCGAGCTCGACCCGGGAGGAACCGATGTACCCGCGCACCCACGCCCTGCGCACCCCCGACAAGGTCGCCGCGCGCCTGGTCGAGACCGGCCAGGAACTGACCTACGCCCAGCTCGACGACCGCTCCACCCGGCTCGCGCGCGTGCTCGCCGACGCCGGCCTGCACCGCGGCGACACCGTCGCGCTGCTGTCGACCAACGCGCTCGAGGCGCTCGAGGTGTACTGGGCCGGCCTGCGGTCGGGCCTCTACGTGACCGCGGTGAACCACCACCTGGCCCCCGACGAGGTCGCCTACATCGCCCAGGACTCCGGCGCCCGGGCGATCGTCGTCTCCGCGGACAAGGGCGACCTCGCGGCCGCCGTCGTCGACTCCACCCCCGGCGTCGTGCTGCGCCTCGCCTACGGCGGCGAGGTCCCGGGCCACGGCTCCTACGAGGCGGCGCTGGCCGGGTCGTCGGGTGAGCCGCTCGACGACGAGCCGGCGGGCGCGCCGATGCTGTACTCGTCGGGGACCACGGGCCGCCCGAAGGGCATCCGGCCGCCGCTCGAGGACGCGCAGATCGCCGACGCCCCCGACCCGCTCGTGCGGCTCATCGCGGCGTTCGGCGTCGGCGAGGACACCGTCTACCTCTCGCCGGCCCCGATCTACCACGCGGCGCCGCTGCGCTGGGCCGCCGGCGTGCACTCCCACGGCGGCACCGTGGTGATGATGCGCAAGTTCGACGCCGAGGGTGCGCTCGCCGCGATCGCGGCCAACGCCGTCACCCACGCGCAGTTCGTCCCGACGATGTTCGTGCGGATGCTGCGCCTCGACGACGACGTCCGGCTCTCCTACGACCACTCCAGCCTGCGGGTCGCGGTGCACGCGGCCGCGCCGTGCCCGGTCGAGGTCAAGCAGAAGATGATCGCCTGGTGGGGCCCGATCCTCGTCGAGTACTACGCCGGGACCGAGGGCCACGGCATGACGATGATCGACAGCGCGCAGTGGCAGACCAAGCCCGGCTCGGTCGGCAAGGCGGTGCTCGGCACCGTCCGCATCTGCGACGACGACGGCATCGTGCTGGGAACCGACGAGGTCGGCACCGTCTACTTCGAGCGTGATCAGCTCCCGTTCGTCTACCACAACGACCCGGAGAAGACCCGCGAGGCGCAGCACCCTGCCCACGAGAACTGGACGACCGTCGGGGACATGGGCCGCGTCGACGAGGACGGGTTCCTGTTCCTCACCGACCGGAAGTCCTTCACGATCATCTCCGGCGGTGTGAACATCTACCCGGCCGAGATCGAGAGCGTCCTGACGCTGCACGACGCGATCGACGACGTCGCCGTCATCGGGGTGCCCGACGAGGAGATGGGCGAGCAGGTCCGCGCCTTCGTCGTGCCCACCGCGGGGACGGCGACCGGCCCCGAGCTCGAGGAGCAGATCATCGCCTTCGTGCGGGAGCGCATCGCGCACTACAAGGCGCCCTGCGGGGTGGAGTTCGTGGACTCGCTGCCGCGCACCGAGACCGGCAAGCTCCTCAAGCGGGAGATCCGGGAGGCCTACCTGGCCTCCAGCCCCGCCGGCGCCTGAGCGGCCACGGCGTCCCGGAGATCGTCCGGGACGCCGCGGGTCAGGGCGTGCAGGATGAACCGCTGGGTGGTGTCGATGACGTCGTCCACCGGGCCGCGGTCCGGATCGAACCACTGCGGCGCCCAGTTCAGCGCGCCGAGCACGAACATCCGGGCGAGCCCGACGTCGAGGTCCGGCGCGAGCTGCCCGGCCTCGGCGCACGCCACCACCAGTCCGCGCCAGATGTCGCTGTAGGTCCGCTGGCCCTCGACGAGCTTGGCGCGGATCGGCTCGGGCAGCTGGCTGGCGTTGCGCAGCGCCGCCGAGGAGAAGTCCGAGGTCTCCAGCACGATCCGCAGGTGCGCGGCGACGGCCTCGCGGACGCGCTCGATCGGCGGCAGGTCGTCGGGCAGTTCGGAGAGCACACCCACGACGTGGTCGATGATGGTCGCCTGGCCGGAGAGCACGACCTGCTCGACGAGCGCGTCCCGCGACGGGAAGTAGTAGTACAGCGCCGGGGCCTGCACCGAGGCCAGCTCGGCGATCTCGGTCAGGCGGGTGCCGGCGTACCCGTGGCGGTCCAGCAGCTGCGCCGCGGCCACGAGGATGCGCGCACGCGTCCTCGACGACTTGTTCTCCGCGCCGGACGACCCCCGAGCGGCGCGCGGGCGCCCCATGGCGGACGAGTGTAAGGAACGTTCACGACGGCCGCCCCGTCCACGGGGTCAGCCCGGCGGCAGCGACTCGATCTCCGGGCCCCGTCCGGCGTCGCGCCAGCGGTGCAGCGACGGGTCGAGCAGGCGCCGCCACCAGTCCTCGGGCGCCCAGACGAGCGACTCCAGCTCGAGGGCGTCGAGGTAGCGCACCGCGTCTGCGCGCAGGTCCTCGACGCGCAGCCGCGCCCCGGAGCCGCCCTGCTCGAGGGTGACCTTCACCGTCGCGAACTCGCTGGCGACCACACCGAGCTCGATGCCGGGGGTCGCCTCGTCGTCGCCCTTCGCCACGGTCACATCAGACCAGGAACGACAGCGAGAGCAACGGCCGGTCGGAGTCGACGAGCACGACCTTCTTGGTCGACATCCGGAGGCCGTCGTCGGTCCGGCGCAGCTTGTGGGTCACGCGGCCCGCCCAGAACCGGGTCCCGCGCTCGCGCGACTCCACGATCTGGACGACGGAGGTCACCACGGTGTCGGTGCCCTCGACGCCGAGGACCTCGACGTTGCCGACCGTGCGGCACAGCCGGGACGGCGGGCGCTGCGCGTGACGACGGCCGGTATGCAGCTGTTTGATCCGGGTCGCGATGCGGCCGCGGTTGTCGAAGATGATCGACATCGACGTCATCGGGTCGGCCGTGTCGTCGATCGGCACGTAGTAGAGCGCGTCGTCGGTCCAGAGGGCCTCCCACGCGTCGAGCTCGTGCGCGTCGGCGAGCCGGGCCTCGCGGTAGAGGAACTGGGCGGCCTCGTCGACGCCGATGGGCGTGACGGTGCCGGTGTCGTTTCCAGCGGTGGGGGCCGGCGTCCCGTCGACGATCTGCTGGGCCGCAACTGTCATGGTCGAGCTCCGCTTCGCTTCGTCTCCGTCGTCATGCCTGCGCTCCTTCGACGGTGCTCTCCTGCGGGGCGGTGGCGGGCTGCGGGTCCATCAGCGTCAGGTAGTGCGACCACATCGACCGCATGGAGGTCTCGTCGGTCGCGGTGCCGATCGTGTACCCGTCGTCGTCGGTGGTCTCACGGCCGAGCCCGCGGCGCAGGTCGAGCCACTCCGGGCGCAGCTGTTCCACCCCGCGCTGGTTGCGCTCGTACATCTCGGCGTCGTCGGCCAGCAGCATCCCGGCCGGCCCGACCGAGCCGACGCACTGCGTCACGAGCCGGCGGTTGAGGTCGGGCGCACCCTTGAACTGGATCGCCGTCACGTGCTGGACGGTGCGGTTCACCGCCAGCGGCTGGATCGAGAAGAGCTGGATCTCGGCGACGAAGAGGTTCGGGAAGATCATGATGTGCGGCGAACCGTTGATCATGATCTCGTCGCCGGTCTCCGTGCCGTACACGTCCCGCATCTGCGCCACGTAGTCCGGGATCTTCGACTCCGGGGTGCCCGCCCAGCCCATCGGGACGCCGAGGCGCCGGAACTCCGGGGCCAGGTCGTTCTCCGAGTGGCCGCCGCCCAGGGCGCGGGTCACCGCCGTGGACTTGTCGCTGTAGAGGTCGCCGATGCTGCTGCCGGAGATCGAGAAGATCGAGGAGTGGACGAACTGCGGGTGGTAGCCGTCGGTCTCGTTCTCGACGAGCATCTTCCAGTTCGCCTCGACCTCGTGCTGTACGAAGCCCGCGGTCAGCTCCACCTCGCCCTCGGGGGAGAGGCGGGCCAGCCGGTCGAGGCGCTCGGCGGCGGCGCCCAGGTGCTCCTCGAGGGTCGGCCCCTCGGCGGCCAGGCTGCCGAAGACGAAGCCCCGGTAGATGCCGACCCGGGGCACCGTCGCGAGCCCGCCCAGCTCCTTGAGGCCCTCGCGGCCGCCGTAGCCCTGGTTGAAGGGGGCGCCCAGCAGGTCGCCGGTGTTCGAGAACGTCCAGCCGTGGTACGGGCAGCGGAACGAGCCGGAGTGCCCGCGGTCGGCCTCGCAGACCAGGTTGCCGCGGTGCGCGCAGCGGTTCTGCAGCAGGTGGACGCCGCCGTCGGTGTCGCGCGTCATGACGATCTGCTGCGGGCCGATCGTCTTGCGGACGTAGTCCTTCGGGCGCGGGATCTCGCTGACGTGCCCCACGTAGACCCAGGTCGAGTACCAGATCCGCTCGAGCTCGGCCGCGAAGATCGCGGGGTCGGTGTAGAGCGAGCCGTGCACGCGGTCGGGCTGCACGAGGCCGCGCAGGCCCTCGGGAGTCGGCCGGGACGACCCGAGCGTGGTGGTCATCGAGGGTCCTCTCGCAGGACAGGTCGAGTACGGCGCCCAGCTTCCCGCGAATTTAATCCGGAGTCAAGACAGTCTGTCTGGACACCGTGTCCAGTCACGCGTCGGCGTGGGCGTAGAGCATGTTCCAGACGACGGCGGTGAAGGCCTCGACGGTCTGCTCGGCCCGCTCGTCGTCGGCGCCGCGCAGCATCTGGTCGAGGCCGCGCTCGGCCATGCCGGTCAGCATCTGTGCGGTGCCGCGCGGCGGCAGGTCCCGGTGCACGGTGCCCGCCCGCTGCCCGCGCTCGATGTGGTCGGTCAGCTCGTCGACGTAGGAGTCGGTCAGGGCGCGGAACGCCTCGTGGACCTCGGCGTCGTGGCTCGAGGTGTCGGTGAAGGCGCGCATCAGCTCGGCGTGCGGGCGGTAGGTCGCGACGATCACCGCGGCGCGCTCGCGCAGCTCCTCGCGCGAGGCCGGTGCGTCGCCGGCCCACCAGCCCCGCCCGGCGGTGAGCAGTGCCTCGACGATGTCGGCGGTGACCTCGCGCAGCAGCGCGCCCTTGTCGGCGAAGTGGACGTAGAAGGTCGAGCGCGAGACCCCGGCGCGCGAGGCGAGCCGCTCGACCGGCAGTTCGGTGAAGCTCGTGCCCTCGGCGAGGAGCTCGGAGAGCGCGCCCAGCAGCCGGCGCGCGTTCTCCTCGCGCCGCTGCGCCCGGGTCCCGGACGTCCTGCGCGTCACCGACGCCATGGGCGCTCACCCTACGGCGCCGGTGCGTCGCCGTTGACCGGGACGAGCGATTCTTCTAACGTCCGTTAAAACCCGCCCGTTCACTGGTCGTGGACGCCGACCGGCGGGGCCGAGCGCGAGGGAGGCCTGTGGACGAGCCGGTGCACGCCGAGGTCGACGGGCCGGTCGGGCGGATCACGCTCAACCGGCCGCACGCGCGGAACGCGGTGACCGTCGAGCTCGGGCGCGCGCTGCACGACGCGGTCGTCGACCTCGCCGGCCGCACCCGGGTGCTGCTCATCCGCGGCGCCGGCGGGCACTTCTCGGCCGGCGGCGACTTCGCCGAGGTCTCGGCGCTGCGGGCCGAGGGACCCGACGCGCTGCGCCCGCTGTTCGAGAACTTCGGGGCCGCGTGCGCGGTGATCGGTGAGGTCGGGGTGCCGGTCGTCGCCGCCGTCGAGGGCTACGCGCTGGCCGGCGGCTTCGAGCTGCTGCAGTCCTGCGACGTCGTCGTCGTGCGCGAGGACGCGAAGATCGCCGACAACCACCTCAACTTCGGGCAGGTCCCCGGCGGCGGCTCGTCGCAGCGGCTGCCCCGGCTGGTCGGGCGCTCGCGGGCGTTGGCCCACATCCTCACCGGCGACCGGATCTCGGGCACCGACCTGCTCGCCTGGGGGCTGGCCCACCGCGCCGCCTCCGCCGAGGACTTCGACGCCGTCGTGGACGAGGTCGTCGAGAACCTCGCGAGCAAGGACCCCGCCGCACTCGCCCGGGCCAAGCGCCTGGTGCGCGACGGGCTCGAGCTCCCCCTCGCCGAGGGCCTCGCCGCCGAGCGCGAGGCCGTCGTGGACCACCTCGGCGGCGACTCCGCCGCCGCGGGCATCGCCGCGTTCGACGCGCGTACCCGCTGAGCAGTGCACCCGGCCCGCCCGCTGACCCGTTCCCCCAGACCTCCAGGAGTGCTGCCCATGCGCACGTTCACCGGCGCCGACGACCTGCTCGCCTCCGTGGGCGAGCAGCTCGGACCGACCGACTGGATCGAGATCGACCAGGCCCGCATCGACCAGTTCGCCGACGCGACCCGCGACCACCAGTGGATCCACACCGACCCGGAGCGGGCGGCGCAGGGTCCGTTCGGCACCACCATCGCGCACGGCTTCCTGACGCTGACGATGCTGCCGGAGCTGCTGAACTCCCTCTACACCGTCGAGGGCGTCAAGATGGCCGTGAACTACGGCCTGAACAAGGTGCGCATGCCCGCGCCGGTGCCGGTCGGCTCGAAGGTCCGCGGTGTCGCGACCGTGTCCGAGGTGACGCCGCTCGACGGGAACGCCGTGCAGGTCGTGTTCTCCACCGTCATCGAGCTCGACGGCTCGTCCAAGCCCGCCTGCGTCGTCGAGAGCATCGGACGCTTCTACCTGTAGTTCTGACGTCTTTGTCCAGAGGAGGTCCGTGTGTCCGGAGTCGAGGGACGCGTCGTCGTGGTGACCGGAGCCGGGGGAGGGCTCGGGCGGGAGTACGCCCTGCTGCTCGCCCGCTCCGGCGCGAAGGTGGTGGTGAACGACCTCGGCGGCGCCCGGGACGGCAGCGGGGAGGACCATGCCGCCGCGGACACCGTCGTCGGCGAGATCCGCGACGCGGGCGGCGAGGCGGTGGCGAACTACGACAGCGTCGCCGACGAGGCCGGCGGCGCGGCCGTCGTACAGGCCGCCCTCGACGGGTTCGGGCGCGTCGACGGCGTCGTCGCGAACGCGGGCATCCTGCGCGATGCGGCGTTCCACAAGATGACCCCGGAGGCCTGGGAGGCCGTCCTCGCCGTCCACCTGAACGGCACGTTCCACACCGTGCGCGCCGCGTGGCCGCACTTCCGCGAGCAGCGCCACGGCCGCGTCGTCGTCGCCGGCTCGACGTCGGGGATCTACGGCAACTTCGGGCAGTCGAACTACGGCGCCGCCAAGGGCGGGATGATCGCGCTCATCCGCACCCTCGCCTTCGAGGGCGCCCGCTACGGCATCCTCGCCAACGCGATCGCCCCGATCGCCTCGACGCGCATGACCGCGGACGTGGCGCCGCCCGAGGTGCTCGAGAAGCTCGGGCCGGCCCACGTCGCCCCGGTGGTCGGGTACCTGCTCTCCGACGAGTGCAGCGACTCCGGCACGGTCACCGTCGCGGGCGGCGGCCAGATCCACCAGGTCGCGCAGTTCATGACGAAGGGTGTCACCTTCTCCGAGGTCCCGACCCTCGAGCAGGTCGGGGACCGGTGGAACGAGATCACCGACCTGTCCGGTGCCGTGCCCGGCGTCAACCCGGTCGGCTGATCCGTGACGACGGTCCGCGCGGCCCGTGAGCGCGACGTCGCGGCGGTCACGCCGCGCGGGCTGACCGAGCATCGCGTCCAGACGTGGTGCGTGTGGTCGGCCCCGCTGTTCGTGGCGCTGCTCTTCGGCGCCCTCCTGGTCGCCGGGTGGGTCCCGCCGCCGTCGCCGTCGCAGACGCCGGGCCAGGTCGCGGCGATGTACGCGGAGCACACCGACCTCAAGCGCCTGGCCTTCGTGCTGCTCTTCCTCGGCGGCGGGATGAGCGCCGCGTTCGTGGCGGCGATCGACCACCGCCTGGAGCAGATCCCCGGAGCGCGGGCGCTGGCCCGGCTGCAGGTGATCGGCGGGACCCTCGGGGTCTTCGCGGTGGTCCTCCCGGCGATCGTGTTCATGGTCGCGGCCTACCGCCCGGAGCGGAATCCCGAGATCACCCAGGCCCTGCACGACCTGGCGTTCATCCCGTTCATCGGCAACCTGGTGCCGTTCCTCATCCAGGCGATCGCCATCGGGGTGGCGGTGCTCATGCAGGACCCGGAGCGACCGGTCCTGCCGCGCTGGGTCGGCTTCTACAACCTCTGGACGGCGTTCCTGACGCTGCCGGGACTGCTGCTGATCTTCTTCCGTACCGGGGCGTTCGCGTGGAACGGCGTGCTCGTGTTCTGGGTGGTCGCCACGGTCTTCGGCGGGTGGTTCCTGGTGATGTTCTGGGTGCTGCGCGACGTGCTCCGGGCGGAGGCCCGATGAGCGCCGCCCCGCCGGCGGAGCGCGAGGCACCGGTATCCCGGACGCCCGGCGAGACAGGCATCTGGATCTTCGTCCTCGGCGACATGGTCGTGTTCGCCGTCTGCTTCGTCGTCCTCGCCGTGACCTACGCGCACGACCGGGCGGCCTACGCGGCCGACCAGCAGGCCCTGCACCTCGGGCTCGGCATCGTCAACACCGTCGTGCTCGTGACGACGTCGCTGACGATGGCCCTCGCCGTGCGTGCGGCCCGGCTCGCCCGGCCACGGACGGCGGTGCGGCTGGTCGTCGCGACCATGGCGGGCGCGGTGGTGTTCGCGGCGGTCAAGGTCGTCGAGTACACCGATCTCGTCGTCGCCGGGCACACCGCGCGCTCCGACGACTTCTTCCTCTACTACTTCTGCTTCACCGGACTGCACCTGCTGCACGTCGTGATCGGGCTGGCCGTGCTCGGCGGGGTGCTGCGGATCGTGCGCCGGCCGGTGCTCGGGCGCGCCGACCTCTCGCTGGTGGAGAGCGGAGCGAGCTACTGGCACATGGTCGACCTGCTCTGGCTCGTGCTCTTCGGCCTGCTCTACACCCTGGGGTGATCATGCCTGCCGTCGTCGACAGGACCCTGATCGCCGTCTGGGCCGCGCTGCTCGTCGCCACGGCCGTCTCGGTCGGGGTCCACGAGGGACTGGGCCCCGGCCCGACCACGGTGCTCGTGGTCGTCGCCGTGGCCTTCGTCAAGATCTGGCTCGTCGGCCGGTACTTCATGGAGCTGCGCCACGCCCCGGCGGTGCTGCGCCGGCTGTTCGACGCCTACGTCGTCGTCGTGCCGGTCGTGCTCGCCGTCGTCCTGCTCGCCTGACGGGCCACCTTGATCAGGGGCACGTGAGGCAGGTCGCGGGTCGCCGGACCCTGCCCCACGTACCCCTCGTCAGGCCTACCGCGCGGCGGCCGGGGCTAAGCGTTCGGCCAGCTCCTCCACCACCAGCGCGGCGGTCTCCGCGCACGCCGTCGTGCCGCCGTTGGCGTACTCCTTCACCGCGTCGCCGACGTTCCAGAGGTTCGCCACCGGCGTGGTGTGCGGCAGGTCGAAGCCCGCAACCGCGCGCTGCGGCGGCCAGTCGTCGCGCCACACCGAGGTGGAGAGCACCCGGGCGTCGGCGAAGCCGGGAATCTGCTCGTGCAGGTCCTCGTGGAGCAGCGCCGTCTCCTCGGCCGCGTCGAACCCGCCGGTGGCCGGGACCGGGACCGAGGTGCCGTTGTAGAGGTGCCAGCCCTCGGGGGCCATCTCCGGGCAGGTCGCCGTGAAGTTCGCGACGTAGCACATCCGCCGGGTCTTCGCGAAGCTCAGCATCCCGGGGGCGTCGATGAGCGGGGTCCGGCTCGCGAAGTTCACGACGATCATCGAGCACGGCGTGGTGTCGACGGTCGCCGTGTACTCGGCCGACAGTCGGTCCCGGCCGATCAGATCCGCCGTCGCGGCCGGCCCGACGTCGCTCACCGCGGCCCGGCAGGCGACCTCGACGGTCTCGCCGGCGCGCGTGACGGTGGCGCCGGTGACGAGGCCGTCGTCGCCGAGGTGCAGCCCGCGGACCTCGCTGTCGAGCCAAATTTCACTGCCCTCGCCCGCTGTGCCTTCGATGACGTCGGCGAGGGCCCGCCACACGCCGATGGTGCCCTCGGGGCAGAACCCGAACTTCTTGAACGCGCTGCGCCGGGTGAAGTACGTGAGGAAGACCTTGGCGGGCAGCTCCTCGGAGCTCACCGCGAAGATCGACGCACACATGTTCCGGAAGATCCCGTGGACGTTCTCGTTGCTGGTGAAGCGCCGCAGCCACTCGGCCGTCGAGAGGCCGCCGTCGGGCAGGCCGTCGTCGGTCCGGGCGGCGCCGAGCCCCTCGAGGACCTTCGCGCCCTGGCGGGTGAGCTTCGAGAGCAGGAACCCCCAGCCGCCGCCGGTGACGTCGACGTCCTTGCCGCCGATCCGGTAGAGCAGCGGCGGCGTCGCGCGGCGCACGTCGAAGCGGGCGCCCACCTCGGCGAAGGTCTGCTCGGTGATCCCGCCGACCTCGATGACGATCGCGCCGTTGTTGACCTTGAAGCCGTCGATGTCCTCGGTGGACGCGCGGCCGCCGACGCGGTCGAGGCGCTCCACGACGAGCGTGCGGTAGCCGCGCTGGGTGAGCCGGGCGGCGGTGAACAGCCCGCCGGCGCCGGCGCCGACGACGAGCACGTCGAACGTCCTGGTCATGCGTCTCCTTTGCTCAGTAGGTGCGCTGCCGCGCCCGTGAGCACTAATTGATGCCCTGGCGTCAATTAGTGCTCACAGGGCCGAAGGCCACCTAGTACGAAGCCGGCAGGCCCAGGCTGTGCTGGGCGACGAAGTTCAGGACCATCTCGCGGCTGACCGGGGCGGTCTTGAGCATCCGGGCGAGGAACCAGTAGTCGGACAGGCCGTACTCGAGCGCGAGCCCGTTGCCGCCGTGCGTCTGCATCGCCTGGTCGAGGGTGCGCAGCGAGGAGTCGGCGGCGGCGAACTTCGCGATGTTGGAGGCCTCGGCGGCGTCGGAGCCCTCGTCGAACAGTTCCGCCGCGCGGGCGGTGAGCAGCCGGGCCTGCGCCACCGCGATGTAGCACTCGGCCAGCGGGTGCGCGACCCCCTGGTGGGCGCCGATCGGGACGCCCTTCCACACCGCCCGCTCGCCCGCGTACCGGGTGGCCTTGTCCAGGGCGTAGAGCGAGAGGCCGTTGGAGATCGACGCGGCGGTGATCCGCTCCGGGTTCAGCCCGGCGAACACCTGCCGCAGCCCGGCCCCGTCGTCGCCGATGAGCGTCTCCGGCCCGACCGCGACGTCGTCGAGGAACACCGTGAACTGGTGCTCGGGCTGGACGAGCGCCGCCTCGAGGTGCTGCCACGACAGCCCGGGGGAGTCGGTGGGGACGACGAACAGCGACAGCGGCTTGCGCCCGCTCGACCCGGGCTGCGCCGACCCGCTGCGCGCGACGACGAGGACGGCGTCCGCCTCGTCGATCCCCGAGGTCCAGTACTTGGTGCCGCGCAGCCGCCAGCCCCCGTCGCCGTCGGGGTGGGCCGTCGTCGTGATCTCGTGGCTGTTCGACCCGGCGTCCGGCTCGGTGATCGCGAACGCCATCTTGAGCGAGCCGTCCGCGATGCCCGGCAGCCAGCGGGACTTCAGCTCCTCCGAGCCGTGCTGCGCGATGATCGTCCCGCAGATCGCCGGGGAGATCACCGTCATCAGCAGCGGGCAGCCGGCGGCCGAGGCGGCCTCGACGACCACCGACAGGTCGCCGAGCGTGCCGCCGCCCCCGCCGTAGGCCTCGGGCAGGTGTACGCCGAGGAAGCCGGCGGCCCCGAGCTCCGACCACAGCGCGGTGGGTTGCTCGTGAGCCCGGGAGCGGGCGACGAAGTACGGGTGCCCGTACGCGGCGACCAGCTTCGTCACGCTGGCGCGCAGTTCGGCCCGTTCCGGGCTCTCGGGGACGATCGACGAGGGGGTCAACGGAGGTCCTCTCTGCTCAGCGGCCGTGGAAGACCGGGCGCTGCCCGGCGCGGAAGGCGGGGACGCCCGCCGCGGCGTCCTCGTCGGCGGCGGCGTCGGTCATGGCGGTGATCTCGGCGCGGGCCTGCACCGGCAGGGCGGTGTTGTGGGACTCGCGCAGCAGCCGTTTCATCCGGCCGAACGCGCGGGTCGGGCCGGCGGCCAGGCGCTCGGCCAGGGCGCGGCCGCGTTCGTCGACGTCGTCGGCGGGCACGGCCTCGGTCGCGAGCCCCCAGGCCACCGCCTCGGCGCCGGAGAAGGGCCGGTTGAGCAGGAAGAGCTCCTGGGCACGGCGCAGGCCGACGGTGCGGGGCAGGTACCAGGTGTTCAGTCCGTCGGCGACCAGCCCGAGCGCCGCGTAGCCGATCGCCAGCGACGCGGCCTCGTCGATCACCACGACGTCGGACACGTGCAGCAGCCCGAGCCCGCCGCCGGCGGCGGCCCCGCGCACCGCGGCGACCACCGGCGCGTCGATCTCGGTGAGCCGCTCCAGCGCCTGGTGGTAGGTGTCGATCATCTGGCGGAGCACCACGGGCAGCGCGGCCGGCTCGAGCTCGCCGAGCACGGCGAGGTCGCCGCCGACGCAGAACCGCGGCCCGTCGGCGCAGAGCAGCACCGCGCGGACCGCTGGGTCCTCGGCGGCCCGGAAGGTGGCCTCGTCGAGATCCTCGGTGAACCGGGGATCGATGGCGTTGCCGGCCTTCGGGCGGACGAGCCGGATCGTGGCGACGCCGTGGGAGTCGACGGTGTAGCTCAGCCGACGCATCTCCCGTTCGCCGGCCCGCGGTCGGTCGGGGGCGGGGAGCGCCTCGCCCCAGGCGGTCGAGTCGGTGTACTGCGTCAGGGCGGCGATCCGGCCGTCGGCGGCGAAGCGCAGGACGTGCGCGAAGGCGGCGTCGAGTTCGCCCCCGCCGTCGCGTGCGGTGCCCCGATAGCGCCCGAGGACGACGAGCGCGCCGTCGTCGGTGGGCAGGAAGCGCTCGGGCTCGGCCCGCGCCGCGTAGCGCCGGCCGATCGCCCACCAGAAGCCCTGGATCGCGGCGTCGCGGCCGTGCCGGACCTCGCCGAGATCCCCGGGCAGGCCGGCGGTCGGCTCGACGACCACGTCGGGGTCGAGGAGGTCGGCGAGGGCGTCGGCATTGCCCGCGGCGAGCGCGTCGTAGAGCGCCCGCGCCCGGGTCTCGGCGTCCGTCGTGATCACGTGCGCCCGGTCTCCCTCCGTGCCGAATTTTTCTAGGACTTACTAGAACATGCTGGTGAGAGGCAGGCAAGAGGGAGAGATGCCCAGAACGAGCGAGAGGACGACGGCCGGTCGGGTGTTCCCGGGTGCCAGCCCAAGTGGTTTAATCGAAATTCGAAACAAGGCGTGCTTCGGAGGGGGAGCCCCGTGCAGTTGGTGCCGGCGATGGACTCGGTCTACCTCTGGGGCGAGGGCGGCAACAGTCCCTGCCACGTGATCGCCCTGCAGCTCTTCCGCCCGCCCGAGGGCTCGGGCCCGGAGCTGCTGGACGAGCTCTACGAGGGCATGACCGACCCGAAGCACGTCAAGCGCTCGTTCCGGCGCCGGCCGGTGCGTGGCTGGTCGACCGGCGGACAGTTCGCCTGGGCGATCGACGACGACCTCGACATGGGCCTGCACGTGCGCCGCATCGGGCTGCCCCGCCCGGCGCGCATCCGGGAGCTGCTCGAGTTCCTCGGGGACTGGCACGCCGTCCCGCTGGCCCGCGACCGCCCGCTCTGGGAGGCCCGCCTGGTCGAGGGACTCGAGGACGGCCGGTTCGCGCTCGCCACCAAGATGCACCACGCGTCGCTGGACGGCGTGAACATGGGTCGCCACCTGCTCGGCGGCCTGTCCACGGACCAGGAGCACCGCGGGGGCACCGCGCCCTGGATGGTCCCGACGGCGGAGCGCAGCTCCCCCCGCAAGCGTCGCCCGCTGCCCAGCTGGACGGACACCGCCCGGTCGGTCGGCGGCGCGGCCGGGGCGTTCGTCCGCTCGCTGCCGCGGCTGGCGAGCGCCGGCGCCGCGGCGGTGCGCGAGGACTCGGTCGCGCTGCCCTACGACGCACCCCCGACCCGGTTCAACGCGCCCGTCAGCTCCGGGCGCCGGTTCGCCGGCGACAAGTGGCCGATGGAGCGGCTGCGCACCGTCGCCCGCCGGGCCGGGACGAGCTCCAACGACGTCGCGCTCGCGATGTGCGGCGGGGCGCTGCGCAGCTACCTGGACGAGCGCGGTGAGCTGCCCGACGACCCGCTGGTGACGATGGTCCCGGTCTCGCTGGTCGGCACCGACCCGTCGGGGACGGCGACCGACGGCAACTCCTGGGCGGCGGTGCTCGCCACGCTGGCGACGGACACCGACGACCCCGTCGAGCGCCTCACCCGGGTCCACGCCGCGATGAACCGCAGCAAGGACCTCATGGGCTCCCTCGACGCCGTCTCGGCGACCGCGATCAGCGCCGTGAACCTCGCCGGGGCCGTCCCGATCTCGATCCCGGGCGCCCCGTCGCTCCCGCGCCCGGCGTTCAACCTGATCTGCTCGACGATCCCGGCGACCCGCGAACCGCTCTACCTCGACGGGTGCGAGCTCACCGAGAACTACCCGATCTCCATGGTCCTCGACGGTCAGGCCCTCAACATCACGATGGTCTCCTACGCCGATCACCTGGCCTTCGGGATCACCGGCTGCCGCCGCTCGGTGCCGCACCTGCAGCGGCTGCTGGCCCACCTCGAGAACGGCCTGACCGACCTGGAGAAGGCCACCGCCCGGTGATCGGTGATCACGGGGCACGACGGCGGGTGAGATAACGTCGGGTAGGTGACGACGAGCGGCGACCGGGTGGACCGGCGCGACGCCCCGCCACGGCGCCGGGGTCGACCGGCCGCCTCGGGGGGCCCGAGCACGGAAGCGGCGATCCTGCGCAGCGCGCGGGAGGTGTTCGCCGAGTCGGGGTACGAGGGCGCGACGTTCGCGGAGATCGCCGCGCGGGCCGGGGTCACCCGCCCGGCGGTCAACCACTACTTCGCCGGCAAGCCCGCGCTCTACGCCGCCGTCTTCGAGGCGACCCAGGACGGCGTCGTCACCGTCGGTCTGGCCCGGGCGGCGGACGCCCGGACCTCCACCGAGCGGCTGGGGCTGTTCCTCGAGACCGCGGCGCAGGCCGACGCGGGGGACCGGTCGTTCGCGCGGTTCATCGCGGCGTCACTGGTCGACGCGTTCCGCCACCCGGAGCTCGCCGACCACGCGCGCCGCCAGATCGACGACGTGCGCGGCTTCGTCCGCGGCACCCTCGAGACCGGGATGGCCGCCGGGGAGATCCGGGCCGACCTCGAGCTGGAACCGGTGACCGAGCTGCTGGTCGCCGTGATGTGGGGGATGGGCCTCTACGCCGGGTTCGTGGGCACCCACGAGCAGCTCGAGGCCGTGGTGGATCAGTTCGAGCGGGTGCTCGAGTCGGTGCTCGTGCCCCCCGCGTAAGGCTGATCGGCCAGCTGGTCGCGCAGCGCGAACTTCTGCACCTTGCCGGAGGCGGTCATCGGCAGCTCGTCGACGACGAACCACCGCTCCGGCACCTTGAACGACGACAGCCGCTCCCGGCAGTGCGCCCGCAGCGCCTCCTCGACGCCCGGTGCGCCGCCGTCGCGCAGCACCACCGCGGCCGCGACGATCTCGCCCCAGTGGTCGTCGGGCAGGCCGACCACCGCCGAGGTGAGCACGTCCGGGTGCTCGGCGAGGGCGATCTCCACCTCGGCCGGGGCGATGTTCTCCCCGCCGCGGATGACCAGCTCCTTCAGCCGGCCGGTCACCGTGATCAGGCCGCGCTCGTCCATCGTCCCGAGGTCGCCGGTGTGCACCCAGCCCTCCGGGTCCACCGTCGTGGCGGTGGCCGCCGGGTCGTCGTGGTAACGCAGCAGCTGCAGGTAGCCCCGCGCGCAGATCTCGCCCTGGACCCCCAGCCCGACGACGTCGCCCGACGTCGGGTCGACGACGCGGGCCGCGGTCTGGGGCAGCGGCCGCCCGACGGTGGTGGCGAGGTCGTCGGCGGTGTCGCCGCGGCGCGTCAGCGAGAGCACGGGGGAGAGCTCGGTCTGGCCGAACAGGTTGTGCACCGAGGCCCCGAAGGTCTCCTGTGCGGCGGTGATGGTGGTCGGCGCGCAGATCGAGGCGCCGACGAGCACGGTGTCCAGCCGCGGCGCCGCCGCGCCCTTACGGGCGGCCTCGAGCAGCGCCGAGAGCACCGTCGGGACGCTGAAGAGCACCCGGGCGCCCTCGCGCACCGCGCTCGCGAGGACCGGGCCCGGCTCGAAGCGCTCGATGAGCACCTGTGTGCCGCCGACCCAGGCCGGTCCGAGCGTGGAGATGACACAGGCCGCGGTGTGGAACATCGGCAGCGGTGCGATCCCCACCGCGCCCGGCCCGACCTCGGCGGTGATCATCGTGAGGCGCGCGTTGTTGACCAGTGACCGGTGCGCGAGCACGACCGCCTTGGGCCGCCCGGTGGTGCCCGAGGTGAACTGGATCATCACCGGGTCGTCGGGGTGGAGGTCGTCCGGTTCCGGGCCCGGCTCGGCGTACAGCCGGTCGGGGTGCGCGAGGCTGACGGTCTCGCGCAGCGCCGGGAGGTCCCGGCGGACGCGCGCCACGGAGGCCGCGAGGTCGCGGTCCCGGCTCGTCTCGGCGTGCACCAGCACCGACGCCCCGGCCAGGCGCACCGAGTAGGCGAGCTCGTCGTCGGTGAGCACCGGGTTGAGCGCCACCAGCACGACGCCGGCCAGCGCGGCTCCGTACTCGATCACCGGCCACTCGGCGACGTTCGGCGCCCACAGCGCCACGTGCTCGCCCGGGTCGGCAAGTGCCAGCAGGCCCGCGGCGACGCTGCGGGCCTCGGCGAGCAGCTCGGTGTACGTCAGCCTGGCCGTGGACCCGTCGTGACGGGTGCCGATGAGGGCGCACACGTCGGGGAACCGCTGCGCACGGTCACGCAGCAGATCCCCGACGGTGCACTCGGCGAGGGGCACCGACTCGTCGGGTGCCCACTCGGCGCGCTCGAGGCGGCGCGTCGTCGCGGGCAGGGCGACGGGAGGGGCGTCGACGGCGACGGCGGTGCTCACGGTGGCCGACCTCAGGTGACGACGAGGTCGTCGCGGCCGTCGGCCTTGAGGGTCTCGACGTAGACCGGGAAGAGCTTCTTCGACAGCGGCGCGAGGGCGAGCAGCTTGCTCATCTCGCCCTGGATCTTCACCTTGCCGCGGGCCATCGCGAAGGGGAGGTTGACCTTCCCCTGCCAGTAGGCGTTCGCGGTCTCGGTCGACATGACCATGGTCGCGCCGGGTTCCGGTCCGTCGTCGCCCGAGTAGACGACCTTGCCGGGCAGGTCGATCGTCAGCTTCGAGTCCGGGGCGGTGCAGTCCATGCGGAGCACCAGGCCGGTGTCGGCGAGCTTCGGGCCGGTCTCGGGGTCGGCCATCGCGGCCTCGAAGATCGATCCCACGTAGCGGCGCAGTTCGTCCTCGTCGGCGAAGCCGGGCATCGGGGCCTCCTCCTGTCGTCGTGCGGTCCTACTCATCTAAGGTAGATTAAATTCAACGACGGCGACACCCACCGCGCCGACTCCGGACCCGTCCCGATCGACAGGAGCCCGCCATGGCCGCGCCGACGACGAGCCGCCCGGGCGGCGACTCGCTGTACTCCGACGACCATGAGGCGTTCCGCGAGGTCGTCCGGACCTTCATCGAGCGCTCCGTGCTGCCCCACGAGCGCGAGTGGGAGGCGCAGCACCGTCCGGACCGCGAGCTGTTCTCCGCCGCGGGTGCGCAGGGGCTCCTCCTGTTCGCCGCCCCGGAGGAGCACGGCGGCGCCGGGATCGACGACTTCCGGTTCAACGCCGTGGTCTCCGAGGAGTTCGGCCGCCACGGGCTCTCCGCGCCGGGGCTGGCGCTCAGCCTGCAGAACGACGTGCTCGGGCCGTACTTCCTCGAGCTCACGAACGACGAGCAGAAGGCGCGCTGGCTCCCCGGTCTCGTCTCCGGCGAGCTGGTCTCGGCCATCGGGATGACCGAGCCGGGAACCGGCAGCGACGTCGCCGCGATCCGGACGAAGGCGGTCCGCGACGGGGACGAGTACGTGGTCGACGGGGCGAAGACGTTCATCTCGAACGGGCTGAACGCCGACCTAGTCGTCACTGCCGTCCGCACCGGCGACGACCCGCACAAGGGCCTGTCCCTGCTGGTGATCCCCACCGACCTGCCGGGCTTCGAGCGGAACCTGCTCGACAAGATCGGGCTGCACGGCCAGGACACCTGCGAGCTCTCGTTCACCGGGATGCGGGTGCCGGCCGCCAACCTGCTCGGCGCCGAGGGCGACGGGTTCCGGAACCTGATGCGCAACCTCGCCCAGGAGCGGCTCTCGCTCGCCGTGCTCGGCCTGGCCGCGGCCGAGGGCGTCCTGGAGAACACCCTCGACTACGTCCGCGAGCGCACCGCCTTCGGCCGGCCGATCGGCTCCTTCCAGAACAGCCGCTTCGTGCTCGCCGAGGTCGCGACCGAGGTCGACGTGACCCGCTCGTTCGTCGAGGACTGCATCGCCGCGCACGTGCGCGGCGAGCTCGACGCCGCGCGGGCGGCCAAGGCCAAGTGGTGGTGCACCGACGTGCAGGCCCGCACGGCCGACCGGTGCCTCCAGCTCTTCGGCGGCTACGGCTACATGAGCGAGTACCCGGTCGGCCGGGCGTTCGTGGAGGCCCGCGTCCAGAAGATCTACGGCGGCACCAACGAGATCATGAAGGAGATCGTCGGGCGGGATCTCGGGCTGTGAGCGCCCCGCCCGAGGACCTGCCGCTGGCGGGCCTGCGCGTCGTCGAGGTCTCGACGTTCGTCGCCGCGCCGCTCGGCGGGATGACCCTGGCCCAGCTCGGCGCCGACGTGGTGCGGATCGACCCGCTCGGCGGCGCGCCGGACCACGCCCGCTGGCCGCTGGCGCCGTCGGGCACCTCGCTCTACTGGGCCGGGCTGAACAAGGGCAAGCGCTCCGTCGCGGTCGACCTGCGCTCCGACGAGGGCAAGCAGCTGGTCACCGACCTGATCGCGGGGTCGGGCGAGGACGGCCGGATCCTGCTGACCAACGCCGTCGGGCGTCGGTTCCTCGGCTACGACGTGCTGGCCGAACAGGTCCCCGGGCTGATCCACGTGCAGGTCGACGGGCACCACGACGGCACTCCCGCGGTGGACTACACCGTGAACGCCGGCGTCGGGTTCCCCTCGGTGACCGGGCCCGAGGGCCACGCCGACCCGGTCAACCACGTGCTTCCTGCGTGGGACATCGCCTGCGGGCTCTACGCCGCCACGTCGATCCTCGCCGCGCTGCGCCGCCGCACGCGCACCGGCGCGGGCTCGCAGCTGCGGATCGCGCTGCACGACGTCGCGCTCGCGATGGCCGGGAACCTCGGGTTCCTCGCCGAGGCCCAGGTCGGGCACGTCGAGCGGCGCCGGATGGGCAACTACCTCTACGGCGGCTTCGCCCGGGACTTCACCACCCGCGACGGCGGCCGCGTCATGATCGTCGCGCTGACCGCCCGGCACTGGCAGGACCTGCTGCGCATCTCCGAGCTGGGCGGCCCCGTGAAGGCGCTCGAGGACGCCGTGGGCGCGGACTTCTCCACCGACGACGACCGGTTCGCCTACCGCGAGGTGCTGGCAGGCCTGTTCGCGAAGTGGATCGCCGACCTGGACCTGGAGACCGTCGAGGCCCGGCTCGCGGACAGCTCGCTGCTGTGGTCGCGCTACCGCACCTTCACCGACCTGGTCGCCGACGACGGCGCGGTGATCCGGGACAACCCGATGATCGACCGGGTGGACCAGCCGGGGGTCGGGGAGCACTTCGTGCCCGCGTCGCCCATCGCGCTGGGGTCGCTGCGCACGCCGGTGGTGCGGGCGCCGACGCTCGGCGAGCACGGCGACGAGGTGGTGGCCGAGTGGCTCGGGGAGCGCGGCTACGACCCCGCGGCGCTGCGGAAGAGGGGAACCCTCATGTGAACGGATTTGGTCGCCCAGACGACCAAATCCGTTCACATGGGCTACGCCCTCTCGATGATCGTCACGTTCGCCTGGCCGCCGCCCTCGCACATCGTCTGCAGGCCGTAGCGCCCGCCGGTGCGCTCGAGCTCGCCGAGCATCGTCGTCATCAGGCGGGCGCCGGTCGCGCCGATCGGGTGGCCCAGCGCGATCGCGCCGCCGTTGGGGTTGACCTTCGCCGGGTCGGCGCCGGTCTCCTTGAGCCAGGCCTGGACGACGCTGGCGAACGCCTCGTTGATCTCGACGGTGTCGATGTCGGAGATGCTCAGCCCGGTCTTCTCCAGCGCGTACGCGGTGGCCGGGATGGGCGCGGTGAGCACCATGACCGGGTCGTCGCCGCGCGCGGACACGTGGTGGATGCGGGCGCGAGGCGTGAGCCCGTGCTCGCGGACGGCCTTCTCGGAGGCGACGAGCAGCGCGGCCGAGCCGTCGGAGATCTGGCTGGAGACGGCCGCGGTGAGCCGCCCGCCCGGGGCCAGCGTCTTCAGCCCGGCCATCTTCTCCGGGGTGGTGTCCGCGCGCGGGCCCTCGTCGGTGTCGACGCCGCGGTACGGGCTGATCTCCTTCGCGAACCGGCCCTCGGCGATCGCGGTCAGCGCACGCTGGTGGCTCTGGTAGGCGAACGCCTCCATCTCCTCGCGGGAGATCGCCCACTTGTCGGCGATCATCTCCGCGCCCCGGAACTGCGAGATCTCCTCGCCGGGGTAGCGGGCCTCCCACCCCTCGCACCCGGTCCACGGGTCGGGGTCGCCGAACTCCTTGCCCGCGACGAACCCGGCCATGAGCGGGTAGCGGCTCATGACCTGCACGCCGCCCGCGACCTGGACGTCGGACTGGCCGCTCATCACGGCCTGCGCGGCGAAGGACACCGCCTGCTGGGAGGAGCCGCACTGCCGGTCGATGGTCACGCCGGGGACGTGCTCGGGCAGTCCCGCGGCGAGCGCGGCGGTCCGGGCGATGTCGCCGGCCTGGGCGCCGATCTGGTCGAGGCAGCCCAGGATCACGTCGTCGATCGCGTTCGGGTCGACGCCGCTGCGCTCGACGACCTCACGGATGGTGTGTGCGGCGAGGTCCGCAGGGTGGACCTGCGAGAGCCCCCCGTTGCGGCGTCCGACCGGCGTGCGGACGGCCTCGACGATGTAGGCCTCGGACACGGGCCACCTCCCTGTCGGGTTCGGGTTCTTTAATCGAGAGTAGAAGATGTTGGCGACGACGGGGTGTGACGTCGTCGGTCGGTTCGGCTCACCGGCCCGTGAACGCGACGGGCCGCTTCTCGACGAAGGCCGCGCGGCCCTCGGCGTAGTCGTGGGTGGTGGCGTGGCGCTGCTGCAGGTCGGCCTCGAGCGTGAGCAGCTCGTCGAGGCGCGGCTGGGCGGCCGCGGCGAGCACGGTCTTGATGCTGGAGTAGGCCACCGTCGGTCCGGCGGCAAGCCGTTCGGCGAGCGCGACGGCCTGGTCGAACAGCTCGTCGCGGGGGTGTACGGCGGTGACCAGGCCCCACTCGTGCGCCCGCTCGGCGGGCAGCTTGTCGGCCAGCATCGCCAGCTCGGCGGCGCGGGTCAGGCCGATGCGTTCCGCCAACGCCGGCAGCACCCCGCCGTCGGGCATGACGCCGATGCGCGCGAACGCCAGCAGCAGGTAGGCGTCGTCGGCGGCGAGCAGCAGGTCGCCCGCCAGGGCCAGCGACACCCCGAGGCCCGCGCACGCCCCGTGGATCGCGACGATCACCGGCTTCGGGGCCTGCCGGATCGTCGAGATGATCGGGTTGTAGATCGTGCGCAGCCGCCCGGACAGGTCGGGCGCGCCGTCGGCGGTGAGCTCGCGGGCGTTCTTCACGTCCGCGCCGGCGCTGAACGCCCGTCCCGCCCCGGTGATCAGGATCGCCCGGACCTCGGGGTCCTCGGCGGCCGTGGTGAGCGCGTCCAGCAGTTCGCGCCCCATCTCCGGGGTCCAGGCGTTGAGCGAGTCGGGACGGTGCAGCTCGATCCGGCGCGCACCGGCGAGCTCGTGCAGGCGGACGGTCTCGTAGGTCGGCATCGACGCTCCTGACGGGTTCGCGGACCCGGGCGGGCGAGGAACCGCCGGGGCTGACAACCTCACGGTGACATTCTATGGTCGATTAAAAACGCGGACCAGTCGGCGGTGCGCACGAGGAGGAACCCATGCCCGAGGCCGTGATCGTCGAGGCCGTCCGGACCGCTGTCGGGAAGTCCCGGCCGGACGGCGCGCTGGCGGGGGTTCACCCCGCCGACCTGCTCGCCGAGACCTACGCCGCGCTCGTCGACCGCACCGGGCTCGACCCGGCCCTGATCGAGGACGTCATCACCGGCTGCGCGCAGCAGGTCGGCGAGCAGTCCGGCAACATCGGCCGCAACGCCGCGCTCGGGGCGGGCTTCCCGGACTCGGTCCCCGCGACCACGATCAACCGACAGTGCGGGTCGAGCCAGCAGGCCGCCGCCTTCGCGGCGCAGGCCGTGATGGCCTGGACCCACGACGTCGTCGTCGCCGGCGGGGTCGAGTCGATGAGCGTGGTGCCGATCGGCAGCTCGCGACCGCAGAGCCCGGGGAAGCGGGTCGAGGCGCGCTACCCCGAGGGCCTGGTCAACCAGGGGATCTCGGCCGAGCTGGTCGCGCAGCGCTGGAAGATCGACCGCGAGGAGCTGGACGCGTACAGCGCCGAGTCGCACCGCCGGGCCGCGGCGGCGGCCGAGGCGGGCGGGTTCGACCGCGAGATCGTCGACGTCCCCGTCGACGGCGGGGTCCACCGCCAGGACGAGACGGTGCGGGCGGGCACCACCGCGGAGAAGCTGGGCGGGCTGAAGCCCTCGTTCCGCACCGACGAGATGGCCGCGCGCTTCCCGGACATCGACTGGCGGGTCACCCCGGGCAACTCCTCGCCGCTGACCGACGGGGCCTCCGCCGTCCTGATCATGAGCGACGTCCGGGCGAAGCAGCTCGGGCTGGTGCCGCGGGCACGCTTCCACGCGTTCTCCGTCGTCGGCGACGACCCGCTGATGATGCTGACCGGACCCATCCCGGCCACCCGCCGGCTGCTCGAGCGCACGGGTCTCGACCTCGCGGACATCGACGCCTACGAGGTCAACGAGGCGTTCGCGTCGGTCCCGCTGGCCTGGCAGCGCGAGTTCGGCGCCGACCCCGCCCGCCTCAACCCGCGCGGCGGGGCGATCGCCCTCGGCCACGCGCTGGGCTCGTCGGGGACCCGGCTGCTCGTCACGCTGCTGCACCACCTCGAGGACACCGGCGGCCGCTGGGGCCTGCAGACGATGTGCGAGGCCGGCGGCATGGCCAACGGCACGATCATCGAGCGGCTCGACCGATGAGCGGCCCGCTGTCCGGGACCACCGTCCTCGAGCTCGCCGGGATCGGGCCGGGCCCGTTCGCGGCGATGCTGCTCGCGGACCTCGGCGCCGAGGTGATCCGGGTCGAGCGGCCGGCGGGCGGTGAGGTGCCGCCCGCCTCGCCCGCCGACGCGCTCAACCGCGGGAAGCGCTCCGTCGTCCTGGACCTCAAGGACCCGGCCGCGGTCGAGGCGGTGCTCGCGCTCTGCGCCGACGCCGACGTCCTGCTCGAGGGCAACCGGCCCGGCGTCACCGAGCGGCTCGGGCTCGGCCCCGACGACGTGTGGGCCCGCAACCCGCGCCTGGTCTACGGCCGGATGACCGGCTGGGGCCAGGACGGCCCGCTCGCGTCCCGCGCCGGTCACGACATCGGCTACATCGCGGTGACCGGCGCGCTGCACGCCATCGGGCCCGCCGAGGCCCCGGTGCCGCCGCTGAACCTGGTCGGCGACTTCGGCGGCGGCTCGACCTACCTCGTCATCGGCGTCCTCGCGGCGCTGCTCGAGGCGCGGAGCACCGGGCGGGGACAGGTGGTCGACGCGGCCATCGTCGACGGCACCTCGCACCTGCTCGCCGCGATCCACACCATGCTCGGGTCCGGTCGGTGGCGCGACGAGCGGGGTGTGAACCTCCTCGACGGCAGCACGCCGTACTACGCGGTCTACGCGACCTCCGACGGCAGGCACATGGCCGTCGGAGCCATCGAGCCGAAGTTCTACGCGCAGTTCGTGGAGCTGCTCGGGGTGGACGTGGATCCCGCGGCGCAGAACGACCGCTCGACGTGGGACGAGACGCGTGAGCGGTTCGCCGCCGCGTTCGCGACCCGGACCCGCGACGAGTGGACCGCGGTCTACGAGGAGACCGACGCCTGTGTCGCGCCGGTGCTGAGCCTGACCGAGGCGGCGCAGCATCCGCACGTCGCCGCCCGCGGCAGCGTCGTCGAACGCGACGGTCTGCTGCGTCCGGGGCCGGCGCCGCGGTTCCCGGCGCACCCCGGCGACACCGACCGGCCGGCCTACGCGCCGGGCGCCGACACCCGGGAGCTGCTCGCCGCGGCCGGGGTCGACGTCGACGCACTCCTGGGCGCGGGCGCCGCGGTGCAGGGCTGAGACGTCCCGCTCCGGGGCGTGACCGACCCACCCCGTACCGTCGCCGACGCGCGACGAGGCGGGGCGGTGGCCGTCGACCCCGGGGCCCACGGAGGAGCGATGAGCGACACCGACACGACGACGCAGCCCGGGACGGCGGACGAGGTCCAGGCCGACCCCGGGACGGCGGACGAGGCCGGGAAGGCCGCTCCGTCCCGGTCGAAGCGCCCCCTCGTGCTCGGACTGGTCGGCGGCATCGTGGTCGGGTTCCTGGTCGTCGGCCTGATCGGTGCCTTCCTCTGGCCGGGCCATGCGTTCGGCCCGGGCAGCCCGGACGCGCTGGCGTCCGAGGCCACCGCCGACGTCGCCGCGAAGAACAGTGCGGCGCTGGACGCGATCTCCTGTCGTGGGGCCGACGGCAAGCCCGTGGCGCCGATCAATCCGCAGATCTTCGGGGTCATCGGCTCGGTCAAGCCCGCCGGCGCCGCGAACCTGCTGATCGATTCCGAGGCCAGGGTGCCGGTCGACCTCACGATCGCGGTCCAGGGTCAGCAGCAGCCGCTACCCATCGACCTCGTCCTCGGCGAGAACGACCGCACCTGGTGCTTCAAGGGGCTCACCGCCCGCTAGTCGCGAGGAACTCCTCGATCAGCCCGTTCACGACCCCCGGCAGCTCCAGGTTCGCCAGGTGCCCCGTCCGGGGGAGCACGGCCAGGCCCGCGTCGGGCAGCGTCGCGCGGAGCATGAGCGTGGCGTCGAGAGCCTCGGGATCGGTGTCCCCGGCGAGCAGCAGCGTCGGCACCGTCATCGCCGCGATGTCCTCGCGCAGGTCGAACAGCGAGGGCCGGGCGGCCTGCACCCCGCGCATGGTCAACGCCGCGCCGACCGGGTCGTGCTCCGCGAGGATGCGCAGGTGCCCGGCGTGCCCGGCCGGGTCGCGGCGGCGCAGCGGCTGCCGGGCGGGGCGGTTGCCGTAGTCCCGGGCGACGGCCTCGCTGCCGTCGCGCTCGTAGGCGTCGGCCAGGGCCAGCGCGTCGGCCCGGAACGCCTCGGCCCGCTCCGGCGCGGCGCCGTACCCGCACCCGGCGACGACGAGGGCGACCGCACGGTCCGGGTGGGTCAGGCCGAGGTGCAGCGTCGCGAACCCGCCCATCGAGTTCCCGACGACGACCGCGCGGTCCAGTTCCAGCGCGTCGAGCACCGCCACCGCGTCCGCGACCGCACGGCGCTGCGAGTAGGCGGCCGGGTCCGTCGGGACGTCGGAGTCCGGGTAACCGCGGGCGTCGTAGGTGACGCAGCGCCGCGAGGCGGCGAAGTGGCGCACCTGCGGGTCCCAGGAGCGGTGGTCGCCGCCGAACTCGTGGACGAACAGGATCGGGGCACCGGCCGGTTCCTCCGGTCCCGGATGGTCGTACACCGCGAGCCCGACGCCGTCGTCGGTCGTGATCCTCATGGTCGCTCATCCTGCGCGAGCGCGGCGGCGGCGCTCGCCACCGCGTCGACGATGCCGACGTAGCCGGTGCACCGGCAGATGTTGCCCGCCATCTCGGCCCGGATCCGCTCCCGGTCCGGGTCGGGCTCGACCGCCAGCAGGTGGGCCGCGGTCATGAGCATCCCCGGCGTGCACGCTCCGCACTGCAGTCCGTGGCAGACCGAGAACGCCTCCTGCAGCGGGTGCAGGGTCCCGTCCGGCTCCGCCAGCCCCTCGACGGTGGCGACCGCGCACCCCTCGGCCTGCACCGCGAACATGAGGCACGCCCGCACCGGCTCGCCGTCGACGAGGACCGTGCAGGCCCCGCAGACGCCGTGCTCGCAGCCGAGGTGGGTGCCGGTGAGGCCGAGGTCCTCGCGCAGCGCGTCGGCCAGGGTGCGGCGGGGTTCGACGGTGAGGCGGTGCTGCTCGCCGTTGACGGTCAGGGTGATCCTCATACGGGCTCCCGGGCCGGGGTGGCGGCCACCGATGCGAGCGCGCGTCGGGTCATCTCCCGGGTCAGCGCCCGGCGGTGGCCGGCGCTGCCGTGCAGGTCCGACGGCGGGTCCACATCGTCGGCGGCGGCATCGGCGAGGGACGCGACGCGGGCGTCGTCGAGAGGTCCGTCCAGGTCCCCGGCCGGAACCAGGTGCGGCGTCCCCGCGACCCCGCCGACCACGATCCGCAGCTCCGACCCGAACCGCGCCGCGGCCACCGAGACGACCGCGAAGTCGCCGTGGCGGCGGGCGAACTCGGCGAACCCCCAGGCGTCCGGGCACGGCAGCTCCACGGCGGTGATCATCTCGTCCTCGCCGACGTCGCTCTGCAGCGCGCCGGTGAACAGCGCCGCCGCGTCGACCCGCCGGGAGCCGCCGGGCCCGGCGACGTGGACCGCCCCGTCGCACGCGCGCAGCACGGCGGGCAGCTCGGCCGAGGGGTCGGCGTGGGCGAGGCTGCCGGCGAGCGTGCCGCGGCTGCGGATCGCGGCGTGCCCGATCCAGCGGGCCGCCGCGGCGGCGAGCGGGTGCAGGGTCTGGCCGGCGAGGGCGGCGTGGCGCACCAGCGCTCCCGCGCGGAGGACCCCGTCGTGCACCTCGAGGTGGTCGAGCCCGGGGATGCGGTTGACGTCGACGATCACCTCGGGCGCGGCCATCCGCAGCGCCATCACCGGCACCAGGCTCTGTCCGCCGGCGAGGAGCTTCCCCTCGCCGTCGGCCTCCGCGAGCGCGGTGACGGCGTCGGCCACGTCGACCGCGCGGTGGTAGGAGAAGCGGGCGCACTTCACCGGGCCCCACCGCCGTGCACGAGCTCCCACACCCGGGCGGGGGTGACCGGCAGGTCGTCGACCTCGACGCCGAGGGCGTCGGCCACCGCGCCCGCGACGACGGCGTTCGGGGCCAGGGTGCCGCCCTCGCCGACCCCGCGGACCCCCGTCGGGTTCGCGGCCGGGGTGCTGACGTGGTCGATGGTCAGCTCCGGGATCTCGCCCGAGGTCGGCATCAGGTAGTCCAGCAGCGTCCCGGTCGAGAGGTTGCCCTCGTCGTCGTAGACCAGGTGCTCGTACATCGCGCCGCCGATGCCCTGCGCGATCGACCCGGCGATCTGCCCGTCGACGATCACCGGGTGCACGATCGTCCCGGCGTCCTCCACGCACACCCAGGCCAGGACACCGATCTCCCCGGTCGTCGGGTCGACCTCGAGCGCCGCGAGCTGGGCGCCGGCGGCGAACGCGCCGCGGATCGGGTCGTAGAACTTCGTGCCCTCCAGCCCGGGCTCGAAGCCCTCGGGCAGCCGGTCGGACTGCAGGTAGGCGACGCGGGCGACCTCGGCGAGCGAGATGACCGGCTTCTCCTGGCCGCGGACGTGGACCTGGCCGCCGCGCAGGTCGAGGTCGGCGACATCGACCTCCCTGAGGGCTCCGGCGAGGGCGAGCACCTTCTCCCGGACGTGCGCGCCGGCCAGGTTCGCCGCGCCGCCGCCGATCACCGCCTGGCGGGAGGAGAAGGCGCCGAAGCCCCACAGCGAGGAGTCGGTGTCGCCGTAGCGCACGGTCACGGCGTCGTAGTCGACGCCCAGCGCGTCCGCGACGACCTGGGCCATCGTCGTCTCCAGCCCCTGGCCCTGGGAGGTGACGCCGGAGAACACCGTCACCGCGCCGTCCGGGTTGACCCGCACGGTGCATGCCTCGTGGCCGGTGCGGAACGGCATCCGCGGCCCGGCGGACGCGGCGCGCCCGAGGCCGGTGAGCTCGTTGTAGATCCCGACCCCGATGCCGAGCGGCCGCTCTCCGGCGCCGCGCCGCCGGGCCTGCTCGGACCGCCAGGCCTCGAGCCCGAACACCTCGACGGCCCGGTCGAGGCAGGCCTCGTAGGCGCCGGAGTCGTCGACCAAGCGCGACGGCATCCGGTACGGGATGTCCGCGGGGAGGATGAGGTTGCGGCGGCGCAGCGCGACCGGGTCCATGCCCAGCGCCCGCGCGCCGGAGTCCATCAGCGCCTCCATCGCGAACACCGTCGACGGACGGGCCACCCCGCGGTACGGACCCGACGGGCTGGTGTTGGTGGCGACGCCGCGGACCGTGCACTCGTAGTCGGCCAGCTTGTAGGGCCCGGTGAGCAGCCCGCCCGCCATCAGCGGCTCGATCCCCGCGGTCCAGGGGTAGACCGAGTACGCGCCGGTGTTGCACCAGACGTCCGCGGTGACCGCGAGCAGCGCCCCGTCGGCGGCGAACCCGGCCCGGAGCACGTAGCGGTGGTCGCGGGCGTGGGTGGCGGCCAGCAGGTGCTCGACGCGGTCCTCGACCCACTTGAGCGGGACGTCCGGCGTCGCGATCGCCATGAGGCAGAGCGCCACGTCCTCGGGATAGAGCACCGCCTTGACGCCGAACCCGCCACCGACATCGGGCGCGACCACCCGGATGTCGCCCTCGGGCAGCCCGAGCAGCTCAGCGAGCTGGGTGCGCACCAGGTGCGGCACCTGGGTCCCGGACCAGAACGTCAGCCGCCGGTCCGCGGACTCGAAGTGGGCCACCCCGGCGCGGCACTCGATGGGGTTCCCGCCGTGCCGGTTGGTGGTGAGCTCGCGTGCCACGACGACGTCGGCCGCGGCGAGCGCCGCCTCGACGTCGCCGGCGCGGAAGGTGCGTGACAGGAGCAGGTTGTCCGGGGCCTCGTCGTGGACCGGGTCGGTGATCTCCGCCGGGTCGGTCCAGGCGCACACCGTGGGCCGCAGCGGGTCGTAGTCCACGATCACCGCCTCGGCGCCGTCCTCGGCGCGGTAGCGGTCGTCGGCGACGACGGCGGCGACCGCCTCCCCGGTGAAGCGGACCTTGCCGCGGGCCAGCGGCGGCTGGTCGGTCTCGACGTAGCCCGGCAGCGCGGACTGCGCGCGCAGCGACACCGGCGCGATCGTCGGGTGCCGGCCGGTGAACACCGCATGCACGCCGTCGACGTCGAGCGCCTCGGCGACCTCGATCCCGTCCAGCCGCGCGTGGGCGATCGGGCTGCGCACGAACGCGACGTGGCGCATCCGCGGCAGGACGAGGTCGGAGACGAAGCGCCCGCGGCCGGTGAGCAGCCGGGCGTCCTCCTTGCGGCGGACCGGGGTGCCGGTGGCGGGCCGGTGCTCTCCGGCGGTCGTGTGCTCGTCGGCGGTGGAGGGGTCGGCGGCCGTCATGGCATCGCGAACCCGCCGTTGACGGAGATGACCTGGCCGGTCGTCCAGGAGGAGAGCGGCGAGGCGAGCAGCAGGACCGTCGGGGTGACGTCCGCGGGACGGCCGAGGCGGCGCAGCGGGTAGAGCGCGGTGATCTTCTTGAGTCGCTCGTCGTCCGTGCCGCCGGTGTGGGCGGCGAAGTTGTCGGTCTGCACCAGCCCGAGGGACACCGCGTTGGCGCGGACGCCGTGGCGGGCGAGCTCCTTGGCCAGCGACTTGGTCAGGCCGAGGGTGGAGCTGCGGGCCGTGGCGGTCACGGCCAGCCCGGACTCGCCGACCCGTCCGGAGTCGCCCATCAGCGAGACGATCGACCCGCCGTCGCGCTCGGCCATCCGTCGCGCCACCGCGTGCGAGATCCGCAGCGTCCCGGTCACGGTCACCTCGATCTCGGCGGCGAACTCGTCCGCCGAGCGCTCGAGGAAGCGGCCGCGGCTGGTCACCGCCGCGTTGTTGACCAGCACCCCGATCGGCCCGAGCTCGGACTCGACGGTGTCCAGCGCGCGGCCGACCGAGGCGTCGTCGCGGGTGTCGACACCGACCGCGACCGCCTTCACCCCGGCCGCGCGGGCGGCCTCCGCGGCCTGCTCGGCGCCCTCGCCGGAGGTGTGGTGGCCGAACGCGACCTGCGCGCCCTCGGCGGCGAACGCCTCCCCGATGGCGCGCCCGAGGCCCTGCCCGGCTCCGGTGACCAGCACCGTGGTGCCGGCGAGCTGCAGATCCATGTCGGTGCTCCTAGACGGTGACGAACCGGCGGCTCTCGCCGACGGTGACGACGCGGCCGAAGGCCAGGCCGGGGAAGTGGGCGGCGGCGACGAGGTCGTCGGTGTCGGCGAGCTCGTCGGCGAGCCGGTGGCGGATCGCCCGCGCGGCGGCCGGGTCGACGTCGAAGACGGCCTCCCAGTCCGGCTCGGCCAGCTCCACCACCGAGTGCGCGACGTCCCCGATCAGCAGCGCCCGCTCGCCGCGGCTGGAGACGACGTAGCTGGTCGAGCCGGGGGTGTGGCCCGGCGTCGGGCGCGCGTCGAGACCGGGCGCGACGGTGTGCTCGGCGTCGAAGACCTCCAGCCGCTCACGCAGCGGGGCGAGCTTGCGGACCGCACCCGGGTCGGCATCGGGGGCGTCGACGAAGTGGGCCCAGTCCGCCGTGTGGACCCGGTAGGTGGCGCGCGGGAAGACGACCTCGCCGCGGCTGGTGGCCCACCCGACGTGGTCGAAGTGGAGGTGGGTGAAGACGACGTCGGTGACGTCGCCGGGCGCCGTCCCGGTCGCGGCGAGCGCCTCGAGGAAGCCTCCGCCGTCGTAGTGGTCGTTGTGGATCCGGCCGACCCCGGCGTCGACGAGCACCGTCCGGTCGCCGGTGCGCAGCAGGAACCCGCCGAGGGTGAGCACCAGGTCGCCGTGGTCGTCGAGCTGGTCGGGGTGACAGGCCCAGCGATCACCTCCCGGAGCCGAGAGCACCTCCCGGGCGTACTCGCGCCCGGTGCCGTCGACGATCGGCACGATCTCGAGGTCGCCGACCTTCACGAGGGCACCTTCCGCTCGATGGGCCCGGCGTCGAGCAGGCGGGCCAGCTCGAAGCGCTTGACCTTTCCCGAGCCGGTGCGCGGGATGGCGTCGGTGAACCGGATCGCCGCGGGCACCTTGAACCAGGTGAGGTCGCGGCGGCAGCGGGCGCGCAGGGTCTCCTCGTCGGCCCCGTCGCGGGTCGGCACGACGAACGCGACCGGGACCTCGCCGAGGTCCGGATGCGGAGCCCCGACGACGGCCGCGTCCTCGACGCCCGGGGCGTCCAGCAGCACGTTCTCGATCTCGGCCGGGTAGATGTTCTCGCCGCCCCGGATGATCATCTCCTTGGTGCGGCCGCAGATCGTCAGGTAGCCGTGCGCGTCGGACCGGGCGAGGTCGCCGGTGCGGTACCAACCGTCGACGAGCACGTCGGCGGTCTGCTCGGGCTTGCCGTGGTAGCCGCGCATCACGTTCGGGCCCCGCACCCAGAGCTCCCCCTCGGCCCCCGTCGGAACGTCGACGCCGCTGCCCGGATCGACCAGCCGGACGGCGAGCCCGGGCAACGGGAGCCCGCACGAGCCGTACGGCCGCCCGCCGTGGGGCCAGTTCATCGTGACCATGGTCGAGGTCTCGGTGATCCCGTAGCCGTCGAGCAGCGGGATGCCGTAGGCGGACTCGAAGGCCCGGTTCGTCGCGGCCGGCAGGATCGCGCCGGCGGAGATCGCGACCCGCAGCCGGTGCGGCGGCCCCGTCCCTGGTGGAACTGTCCCGGCCGCGGCCTGGACGAGGTAGGAGAACCCGGTCGGCACCCCCGGGAGCACGCTGTGGCCCCCCTCGGCGAGCAGCCCGAGCACCCGGGAGGGGGAGAAGCGGGGGAGGAGGCGTTCGCTCGCCCCGGTGGCGACGATCCCGAGGACGCAGAGGTCGAGCGCGTAGGAGTGGAACAGCGGCAACGCGCACAGCACGTCCTCGCCCGGCGCGAGCCCCGCGATCGGCGCCCAGCACGCCGCGACCACCCACAGGCAGCCGCGCATGGTCAGCTCGACGCCCTTGGGACGCCCGGTGGTCCCGGCGGTGTAGAGCATGAACGCGACCGCGTCGAGGTCGGCCGGGTCGGGGGCCGGCGCCGGCGGGTCGGTCGTCGCGAGGTCGTCGTGGGTCAGCCACCCGGCTCGCGGTGCGCCGGCGACGATCACCGGGATCCCGGGCGCGACGAGGCCGCCGACCAGCTCGGCGTGGTCGGTGTCGGTGACGACGATCCGCGGGCCGGCGTCGGCGAGCACGTACGCCAGCTCGGCGGGGGCGGCCTCGGGGTTCACGCAGGTCGCGACACCGCCGGCGCGGGGGACCGCGAGGTAGGTCTCGGCGGTCTCGACGCGGTTGCCCATGACCATGACGACGCGGTCGCCGGGCGTGACGCCCGCCGCGACGAGATGGCCGGCGAGGCGGGCGGTGCGCGGGGCCAGCTCGGCGTAGGTGACGCGGCGCTCGTCGTCGGCGAAGGCGGTGGTCGGGCCGCGCTCGGCGGCGTGGCGGTCGAGCAGCTCGGCGATCGGCCGGATCAGCTCGGTCCGCAGCATCGCACCCTCCCCTCAACTAACGCTAGTTAGTCACCGTAGACAGGGCGTGGCACGCCGCACAAGGGACTCACGAACGCTCGTTAGTCGCTAGGGTGGGCCGACCCCCGGAAGGAGTGGCCGTGCCCGCAGCGTCGTCCGAGCGGATCGCGGCGCGCGATCCGGTGACCAGCGCCCGCGTGCTCGACGGCGCCCTCACGCTCTTCGCCGAGCGCGGGTACCACGGCACCGCGCTGAGCGAGATCGCCGGCGCGCTCGGCGTGCGCACGCCCAGCCTCTACAACCACATGCGGTCCAAGCACGACCTGCTCGAGGCGATCATCGACGCCACCACCGCGGGGGTGCTCGAGGACTTCCACGCGGTGCGCGACGCCGGCGGCGACCCGGCCGACGTGCTCTTCCGGGCCGCGCGGGTCTACGCCTACCGCCACGCCACGCACCGTCGGGAGGCCCTCGTCGTCAACCGGGACACCTCCAGCCTGGACGAGCCGGTCCGGTCGTCGATGCAGGCCCGCCGCCGCGAGCACGAGCACGCGCTGCGGGCGGTCATCGCCGCGGGGGTCGAGCAGGGCGTGTTCGTCGTGGACTCACCCGCGCTCGCGTCGTTCGCCATCCGCGAGCTGTGCGTGAGCATCGCCCGCTGGTTCTCCGAGGACGGGCCGCTGACCGCGGATCAGGTGGCCGATCAGTACGCCGGGTTCGCGCTGCGGATCGTCGGTGTTCAGCCGACCAGCACCGCGAGCTGACGCGACTGCGCGCACAGCACCCCGCTGGAGTCCCACACGTCGAAGTCCTCCTCGTGCAGCCCGTGCGCGACGTGGCGGGTGCGGACGCGGCAGGCCAGCGGGCCGGGCGCGGGGTGCTCGCGCAGGTGGACCGTGAGCTGGGCGGTGTTGCTCAGCCGGCCCTCGAGCTCGGCGACGACGGGGGTGGCGCAGTCGACGACGAAGGCGAGCGAGCGCAGCGTCGGGTCGCTGCCGTCGGCGAAGTCCACCCAGAACTCCGCGGTCGGATCGCCGGTCGGCTCGCCGCGCCGCCAGCCCGGCAGCTCCGGGACCCGGAAGCCGATCCGCTCGGTCACCGAGGCGTCGGCGCGCATGTCGGTGCCCGCCAGGAGATCGAGGCACGCGTCCGGCGGCGGGAGGACGGGCGCGGCCTCGCCGTCCCAGCGGTCGGAGGCGGAGCCGGCGAGGTCGCCGAAGCTCGCCTCCAGGCGCACGACCTCCCGCGGGTCGCCGTCGGGGCCGGGCTGGGAGAGCTGCGCCGAGCCGCTGGCGAGCCGGCGCCCGACCCGGTGCACCGCGGTGTCCAGGCGCGCCGGGCCGGGCACGGCCGGGCGCAGAAAGCTCGCCGAGGCGACGACGGGGTCCGGTCGCCCGGCGTCGGCCATGATCGTCGAGAGCGGGTACAGCGCCGCGGCGAGCTGGTAGCCGCCGTTGAGCCGGCCGCCGCCGATGCCCCACCGCGGCGAGAGCTGCAGGTCGAACCCGCCGTCGGGACGCGGCTTCCCGGTGGTGTCCTCCTCGAGCACGCTGATCACGCCCGCAGTCAAGCAGGCGGGGACGCTCGCGGCCCGGGCTGATCGCGTCGGGAGGACCGTCCTTGCTGATCCGGATCACGCGATCAGCAATCCCGGCCCGTTCGGCGCGATCTTGCGGGTGGATCGGGCGTCGGAGGACGCTGCGTCACCGGCCGATCACCGAAGTGACGGTGGTCCACGTCCCACCCCATCCGTAATCTAGGACTGACTAGAAAAACCGGCCGGCCCGAAGGCGAGGACCATGGACGCGAGCATCGATGAGCGACGGGCGGAGCTGCGTCGTCGATTCCCGGTGTGGACGCCGATGGCCCTGCACGAGCGGCTGGACGCCTGCGCGGCCGAGTTCGCCGACCGCCCACTGGTGATCACCGACGAGCGCACCGTCTCCTACGCCGAGGCGGCGGCCTGGGCGGCGAGGCTGGCGGACGGCCTCGTCGCGCTGGGTGTCCGCCCCGGCGACCGGGTGGGCCTGGTGATGGCGAACTACCCCGAGTTCGTGCCGCTGAAGTTCGCGATCTCCCGGGTCGGCGCGATCGCGATCCCGTTCAACTACCTCTACCGCACCGAGGAGCTGCGCTACGTCCTCGACCAGTCCGACTGCAACGTCCTGATCACCATGACCGGGTTCGCGACGCTGGACTACCTCGCGATGCTCGACGAGATCGTGCCCGGGTGGGAGGACCGGGACGCCACGCCCACCCAGCTCCCGGAGCTCCGCGAGATCCTCACCCTCTCCACCGACGGGCGCTCCCGCGCCGGGGTGCGCACCGTCGACGACCTGGCCGAGCTCGGCGCCGCCCACCCGGGCGGCGCCACCGCCACGGTCGCCCCGGACTCCGTGGCCGACATCCTCTACACCTCGGGCACCACCGGCTCGCCCAAGGGCGTGCTCATCACCCACGACGCCAGTCAGCGCACCGGCTACGCCTCCGCGCTGACCCGCGCCATGGAGGACGGCCGGCGGATCCTCTTCTCCCTGCCCTGCTATCACATGTTCGGCTACGTCGAGGGCCTCATGGCCGCGCTGATGGTCGGCGGCGCGGTGGTCCTGCAGACCGCGTTCGACGCCGGGTGCTACCTCGAGGGCATCGAGCGTCATCGGGCCACCGACATCCTCTGTGTCCCGACGATGACCGTCGCGCTGCTCGAGCACCCCGACGTCCGCACCCGCGACCTGTCCGGCCTGCGCGCGATCCTCTCCGGCGCCGCGCCGGCACCCGTGTGGCTCTGGGAGAAGGTCCGCGACACCCTCGGCGTCGCCGAGATCGTCACCGGCTACGGCATGACCGAGCAGGGCGGCGCGATGACGCTGAGCCTGCCCGAGGACCCGCTCGAGCGGCTGTCCGAGACGGTCGGCCGGGTGAAGCTGGCAGGTGCCGCCGGGCTGCCGGAGTCCGCAGGTGACGCCGCGGGCGACCTCACCGAGTACCGCACGATCGACGTCCTGGACGGCGAACCGCTGCCGGCCGGCGAGGAGGGCGAGCTCGCCGCGCGCGGCCCGACGAACATGATCGGGTTCTACGCGAAGCCCGAGGAGACCGCGCTGGCGCTCGACGACGAGGGCTGGGTGCGCTCGGGGGATCTCGGCTATGTGCGCGACGACCGCTACATCGTCCTGACCGGCCGGAGCAAGGAGCTCTACAAGTCCGGCGGTGAGCTCGTCATGCCCAAGGAGGTCGAGGACGTCCTCTCGCAGCACCCGGGGGTGAGCCAGGCCTACGCGGTCGGGGTCGCCGACGAGCGCTGGGGCGAGATGGGGGTCGCCTGCGTGGTGGCCAAGGCGGGCGTCGAGGTCACCGCCGAGGAGCTCATCGAGCTCTGCAAGGCGCGTCTGGCCCGGTTCAAGGTGCCGCGTCGGGTGGTCTTCCTCGCCGCGGAGGACCTGCCCACGACCCCGACCGGCAAGGTCCAGAAGTTCCGGCTGGTGCGGATGGCGCAGGAGAGTACGGGCGCCGGGGTCTGACACCGGGCGGGAACGCGAGCGGACGACGGCGAGGAGCGACGATGCACGTCGGGATGGGGCTGTTCTTCCAGGGCCTCGAGGACGGACGCGACGACCACGACGTCGTCCGGGGCAACCTGGCCCTGGGCGACCAGGCCGAACCCCGCGGGTTCGAGTCGATCTGGACGGCCGAGCACCACTTCAGCCGGTACCACATGATGCCGAACCCGGCCCAGTTGCTGACGTACTTCGCGGGCCGCACCCGCACCGTCGGGCTGGGCACGATGGTCATGGTGCTGCCCTGGCACGACCCGGTGCGGGTGGCCGAGGAGCTCGCCTGGCTGGACACCGTCTCGGACGGGCGCACGGTGCTCGGGCTCGGCCGCGGCCTCGGGTCGATCGAGTTCGACGGCTTCCGCCTCGAGATGGGGGAGTCCCGGCAGCGGTTCGTGGAGTACGCGACCGCGATCTCGGAGGCGCTGGAGACCGGCGCCATCGAGTTCGACGGCGAGCTCTACCGCCAGCCCCGCGCCGAGATCCACCCGCCGGCGGCGCGGACCTTCCGGGGCCGGACGTACGCGTCGGCCGTCTCGCCGGAGTCGGCGAAGATCATGGCTCGGCTCGGCTACGGGCTGATCCTGATCGCCCAGAAGCCGTGGGAGGTGACCGTCCGCGAGACCGCCGAGTACCGCGAGCTGTTCCGCGAGATGCACGGCGAGGACCCGCCGAAGCCCGTGCTGGTCAACTTCACGACCCTCGACCCGGATCCCGGCCGGGCCCGGGAGCTGCACGACGAGTACGCGATGGCCTACGCGCGCTCGACGATCGAGCACTACGAGTTCACCAACGAGCGCCTCGAGCACGTGCCCGGCTACGAGTACTACGCGGGCCTGCGCCGCAACATCACCAAGCACGGGCTCCCCACGTTCAACCGCTTCCTGGCCGATCTACAGATGGGCGGGACGCCCGACGAGCTCGTCGAGCAGACCGTGGAGCGCGTGCGTGCCCTCGACGCCGGGGGAGTGGTCAACCTGTTCTCCTTCGGCGGCATGCCCCAGCACGTCGCGCAGCGCGCGCTCGACGTCTACGCCGAGCAGGTCCTGCCGCGGCTGCAGGCGATCGACGTCGACCGCAGCGTCGGCCCGGTCACCGCAGCTCAGAGCGCGTAGCCGCCGTCGACGTCGAGGGTCTGTCCGGTGATCCACCCGGCCCGGGGTGAGACGAGGAAGGTGACCGCCGCGGCCACGTCGTCGACGGAGCCGAACCGGCGCAGCGCGAGGTTGCGCCGCGCCGTCGTCAGGAGCTCGTCGGTGTAGTCGCCGCGCGCGACCAGCTCTGACCACATGCCCTCGCCCTCGACGAGACCGACGCCCACGCAGTTGGCCCGGACGCCGTGGCGGCCCTCCTCGGCGGCGATCCCGCGCACCGTGGCCGCGATCGACGCCTTCGGCGCGGAGGAGAGCATGTCCTTCTTCGAGTAGCGCTCGATCGCCGGCGTCACCAGCGCGACCATCGATCCCCGCGTCTCGCGCAGCACCCCGATCGCCGGGTGCAGCAGGTTGTAGGCGGCCACGGTGTCGCCGAGGACCTGCTCGCGGTACTGCTCGGGCGTCACGGCCGAGATGTAGCGCATCGGGATGTAGGGCCCGGCCGCGTAGATCACGGCTGAGAGCGGCTCGGGCGCCGCGGACCGCACGACGAGAGCGGTGGCCTCGGCGTCGCGCAGGTCCGTCGCGGCGGTGACCGCCCGCCCGCCGTGCTCCTCGACCGTCGCCGCGGCCCGCTCCGCCGCCTCACGCCCGTTCCGGTAGGTCACGACGACGTTCCAGCCGTCCTGCGCGAGGTGGGCGCAGACCGCGCCGCCGATCCCGCCCGAGCCGCCCGCGACCAGTGCCCAGTCACCCATGATCGGTCCCCGGGGCGCGCAGCGCGTTGTGCACGAGCCGCCGCGCGGTCGCGGCGATCTCCTCGACCGTCCCCTTCTCCGGGTCCCACCAGTCGCTCGCCCAGTTCAGCGCGCCGAGCACGAGCATCCGCGCGCCGCGCGGGTCGAGCTGCGGGTCGAGCTCGCCGCGGGCGACCGCGTCGTCGAACAGGCCCCGCCACAGCACCCCGTAGCGGGCCTCCTCGACGCGGCTGGGGGCGCGCAGTTCGTCGGGCAGTTGGGAGACGGTCCGCATCGCCGCCGCCGCCCGGGCGTGGCCGACCAGCACCATCTCCAGGTGCGCCGTGGCGGCCACGCAGATCCGGTCGAGGGCGCCGACGGACCCGTCGAGGGCCTCGAGCGCGGCGGCGACGTGCTCGTGGGTGGCCCGGACGCCGCTGACGACGACCTCGGAGATCAGCTCCTCGCGGGTGGCGAAGTAGTAGTAGACGGCGGGCAGCCGGAGCTCGGCCAGCTCGGCGATCTCGGTGATCCGGGTGCCGTCGTAGCCCCGGCGCCGCAGGACCGCGGCGGCGGACTCGAGGATCCGCTTCCGGGTCCGGGTCGACTTCCGGTCCTGGCCCGCGGTCCCCGGGGCCTCCGGACTGCGAGGGCTCACACGGGAGATCGTAGGAGATCGACCGCCCCGTCACGCTCGTCACGAGCCCGGCACGCGGGCCCGTGCGGTATGACAATCGAGAATCTCGTAGAAAGTACCCAAAGCTAATGGAGGTCGACGTGACTCAGGATTCGCCGGGGCAGGCCACGCGCCCGGCCGTGCCGGACCAGCCCGACGACTGGACCGAGCCCGGCGCCTACCGGGTCCTGGACGACGTCTGGCGGCTCCCGCTGCCGCTGCCCTCGGCCGGTCTGCGTGCGGTCAACGTCTACGTCGCGCGCGCCGAGGACGGGCTGACCCTCGTCGACTCCGGGTGGGCGAGCCCGGACACCGTGGCCGCGCTCGACCGGGGCCTCGCCGCGCTCGGTCACACCACCGCGGACATCCGCCGCATCGTCGTCACCCACGCCCACCACGACCACTACACCCACGCCATCGCGCTGCGCGGGAACGGCGGCGGCCCGGAGGTCCTGCTCGGGCGCGGGGAGGAACTCACCGTCGACGCCGTGCTGGCCGACCGGAGCGCCGCCGAGCCGGCGATGCCCCAGGCCGCGATGCTGCGCCGCGCCGGCGCGCCCCGGCTGGCCGAGGCCATGACCGAGTTCGGGCGCGCGATCCGGGCCGCGGACCGCGCGCCGTGGGACCGGCCCGACCAGTGGCTCGACGACGGCCAGGCCGTCGCCGTCGGCGCGCACCGCGTCGAGACCCGCGCGACGCCGGGGCACACCCGTGGCCACGTCGTCCTGCGCGACGAGGCGGCGGGCGCGCTGTTCGCCGGCGACCACGTGCTGCCCCACATCACCCCGTCGATCGGCTACGAGCGCGCGCCCGAGCCGGCGCCGCTGCGCAGCTACCTCGCCTCGCTGCGCCTGGTCCGCGACCTCCCCGACGCCCTGCTGCTGCCCGCGCACGGCCCGGTCGCGCGCAGCGTGCACACCCGCGTCGACGAGCTGCTGGAGCACCACGAGCAGCGCCTGTCCCTCGCCCTCGACCTGCTGCACTCCGGCGCGACGACCGCCCACCAGGTGGCCGCGGGCATGAGCTGGACCCGCCGGGAGCGCAAGCTCGACGACCTCGAGACCGAGCACGCCGCGCTCGCGGTCCTCGAGATCGCCGCGCATCTCGACGTGCTCGTCGACCGGGGGCTGGCCCGCGCGGACGACGGCACCGACGGGGTGCGCCGCTATGTGCCTGCCGGCCCGTGAGCAGTAATTGACGCTACGGCGTCAATTTCTGCTCACAGGCACGAAGTGCACCTGCGGGACCCGCCCATCCAGCCGGGCAGATGCAGGATCTTGATCCCGGGCCCGCCGGCGACGACGGGGACGACGGCCTCCGGGTCCGCCGCGACCGGCGCGCCGAGACGCTCGCCGCCGCGGGTGTACAGGGTTTCCTGCAGCGCCCCGATCGACGGGAACGATCGCGCCAGCCGCGCCGCGACCTCCGGCGGCAGCACCAGCGTCTGCTCGGACGCCGCCAGCCGCCCCGGCACCCCCGCCGCGCGGCCCGGAGCGGCGAGGGCGTCGGCGAGCGGCTCGAGGAGGTCGTCGGGGGCGTCGAGGTCGTCCCGGGGGAGCACCTCGGCGGTCCCACCGATCGACAGCACGGTCACGGCATCTCCCTCGAGTCCGCGCCGCACCGCGAGCCCGGGGTACGGCGACGACGGCGCCTCGGCCAGGCAGCACCCGTAGCGGGCGGGCTGGGCGGTCGTGGCCATCGTCGTGACCCCGGGCATCACACCCCCGACCACGGCCAGCGTCAGCGCCAGGGCCCGCCCCACTGGGCCGTTCGCGTGCGGCCCGGGCCCCAGCAGACCGGTCGACGACGACAGCCCGATCGCGTCCGCCACCGGGCCGTGCACCACGAGCCCGACGGCGGGGGTGCCGGTCGTCGTCTGCACGCCGAGCAGGTTGAACTCCGGTTCGGTCGCCGCTCGGGCCGCGGCGAGCACGACGGGCAGGACCCCGGGGCGGCACCCGGCGAGCACGCAGCAGCCGGCCGCGACCCGGGCGGTGAGCTCGCCGAACAGCGGTGGGACAGCGGCGAGCACGGCGTCCGGATCGCCGACGCCGTCGAGCATCGCCTCCCAGCGCGACGCCGTCGGGGGCACCACCGGGAGCCCGTCCCCGATGCCCGCCGCGAGCAGGTCCGCCGTCGTCTCCTCGACGCACGCACCGTCCGCGACCGGGGCGAACGTCACCGGCGCACCCGCACCGAGCAGAGCTCGGTGCCCCCGAACGACGGGATCCAGGCCGAGTGCTTCCCGGCGCCACCGGCCACCACGATGTGCAGCTGCTCGGGGCCGGTGCTGACGGTGTAGGCGTCCCCGTCCGGCTCCACGCCCCACTCGACGAACTGGCGCCGGTTCCCGGGCGAGATCCGGTCGAGCGGGATGCGGGCGGTGGCCCACAACCGGTCCCGGATCCCGTCGAGGGTCCACCCGTCCCGGTGCAACGTCGCGGCATGCTCCGGGCCCAGCACGAGCAGGTGCGGGCCGCGCACGTAGACGTTGTTCGAGCCGGACTCGGCCATGGTCCCGGCCACCGTCGTGAGGATCTCCTCGCCGGTGGTGCTGCCGTGGTCGTTGACGTTGTGGGGCGGCTCCGCGGCCATCACCGACACCACGCCGTCGTCGGGACCGAAGCCCCGCTGCACCCCCAGGCCGGGCCACGGGCTCTCGTCGGACTCGGCGAAGCAGAACGTGTACTTCGCGGGCGAGCCCTGGGTCGAGCGGTCCAGCAGCCCGGGCGTGGCGCCCCCGACGTGCAGGAGCACCAGCGAGAGCGCACGGCCGAGCGTGGCGTTGGCGCGGTTGCCCGGCCCGAAGCAGTTCCCGCCGCCGTGGAAGCCGGCGCGGGCCGGGCCGGACACCAGCACCATCGGCGCGCACGGGTGGGTGGTGGCCAGCGAGCCGTGCAGGTTGTACTCCGGGGTCACCACCCCCTCGAGCGCCGTGAGCAGCACCGGCATCAGCCCCGAAGGGCACCCCGCCATCACCGCGTTGGCCGCGACGGAGCGCAGCGTCGGCGTGACCCCGCTCGGCGGCAGCGGGGCGAGGACCTTGTCGGCGTCGACGGGCAGGTCGGCGAGCATCGCCTCCACGCGCTCCTCGGTGGGTGCGACCGTCGGCAGCCCGTCACCCCAGCCGCGGTCGTCGACCCAGTCGTCCCAGACCGCGTCCGGCGGCACCTCGAGCGTGTCGGTCATGTCAGCACCCCCATCGTCCGGAAGGTCTCGACGACCCCGGCGAACGCCGCGTCGATGCGCCCGGCCAGCTCGGCGTCGGACAGCCCGCCGATCGGGTGCTCGATCACGACGAGGCGCGGGTCGGCCTTCCGCGCCTTCGCCTGCGCCTGCACCAGCGGCAGGAACGAGCGGGTGACGACGAGGACGGAGCGGAGGCCGCGGCGCTCCAGCTCCAGCGAGTCGTGGAGACTCCACGACGAGCACGAGCCTCAATCACCGATCGCCACGACGGCGAGGCGGTACTGCGCGGCGAGGTGGTCGAGCAGCTCCGGGTCGGCGCCGGCGGCCGCGCTGGGCTTGGACGCGAGGTGCATCGGCCCGAGGCCCTGATCGACATCCAGGCGCTGCCCAATGGTCTCGAGCAGCACCGTCGCGCCGGGCTTGGAGTTCGACAGGCCGCAGAGCCCACCGGTCGCGGTCGTGGTGACGGTGTCCTCGACGGTCGTCCCGGGCGCCAGGCCGTGGGTGGGGTCGACGATGCGCATGGCCGGGCTCCTCAGTCCTCGGTGGCGAGCAGGGTGACGACGGCGAGCCCGGCGCGGCGGCCGTCGGCGGCCGCGGCCAGCAGGGTCGGTGTCGCGATCTCGGTGTCGACGGCGACGTCCCCGGCGGCGAGCACCCGGGGGTCGCCGTTCGCGGCGTCGAGCAGCGCGAGGCGCGGGCGGGTCGCGGCGGCGGTGAACAGTCCCGAGGCTTCCAGCGTGGTGCCGTCGTCGAGGTGGACGGCTGCCAGCGTCGCCGGCCCCTCCAGCCCGGTGACGGCGACCCCGCGGCGGACCTCGATCGCCGCCGAGGCGGCGACCTCGCGCTCCGCCGCCGCGGACCACGTCGTCGTGCCCGCGACCACGGTGACGTGCGCGGCGACCCCGGCCAGCTCCAGGGCCTCGGTCGCGGACCACTCGTCGCCGCCGAGGACGACGACCTTGTTGCCCGCGTGCAGCGGCCCGTCGCACGAGGCGCACTCGGACAGGCCCCGACCCTCCCACGCGGCCGCATTCGGGATCGCGGCGTCGTCGGGCGCCAGACCCGTCGCGACGACGACCGCCCGCGCCTCGGCCGGGCCTTCTGCGGTGTCCAGCGTGATCGCCGGGCCGGTGCGCAGCCCGGTGACCTCGCCGTAGGCGATCTCGACGCCCGCCGTCATGGCGTCCTCGAGCAGGGCCCCGGCGAACTCCGGCCCGTTCGGCGCCCCCGCACCGCTCGGCGGCCACGCCCGGACCGCGCCGAGCGAGATGAGCCGCCCGCCGGGCGCCAGCATGTCGTGCGCGACGGTGCGCAGCCCCTGCTCGGCGCAGGTGCGGGCCGCGGTCAGCCCCGCGATGCCCGCGCCGACCACGACGACGTCCCAGGGCTCGGTCACGGTGTCTCCTCGATCCGACGGCTCACGGGTACCCCCTGGACGTGGTTCTGGACGAAGCCGCGGGACTGGTTGCGGCTCTCGTTGCCGGCCAGCACGATCCCGAGATCCGCGGCCGGGGCGAGCATCGGGACGAGGCGGTCGGGGTCGGTGCCGCCGTAGCGGTCGTCGAGCTCGCCGCTCGCGACCTTCGCATCGAGGTCGAAGCTGGTCGACCCGACGTTCCACGCGCACCGGGCCAGCGCCGAGGCGGACACCAGCAGGTGCTCGCCGAGGTGGGCACGAAGCGCGTCCTTGTCCACGCCGTGGCGGGCGAGCGCGGCGGCGACCGCGGGCCCGAGCACGAGCAGGGGGTGGAACGCCCCGAACTCGAGCCCGGTGTAGGCCCACGGCCCGATCGCGTCGGCCATCCCGCGGGTCAGGGCGTCGAGGTGGTCGCGAGCGGTCTCGCCGCCGGAGTAGATCGGGGCGCTGACGGTGACCACGCTCTGCACGGTGACCACGGAATCGTCGTCGGCGAACCCGCGGTCGGCCCGGAACGAGGGCCAGCCGAGGTCGGCCACGGCGCGGTCGTTCTCGGCGAGCGCCACGTGGAACGACGACGCGATCGCTCCCTGGTCGGTGTGCTCCGGCGGGATCCGCAGCCCCGCGACGTTGCGCAGGTAGAGCCGGGTGAAGCGCCCGACCGCGGTGTTGGTCCGCCGTCCCACCCGCATCGCGCCGGTCCCGCTGTTGAACCCGAGCCGTTCGACGACGGGTCCGGAGACGACGACGAGGGGCTCCCAGCCCGGCGTCGACCCGGCGTCCTGGACCCGCCAGACCGGGTCGGCGAGGCACTCGACGACGGCGAGCAGCACCGGCATGTGCTCCGGCCGGCAGCCCGCCATCACCCCGTTGACCGCGACGCTGCGCACCGTCGCCTGCCGCTGCTCGGGTGCCAGGACCCCGAGCACCTCGTCGGGGTCGCGACGGGTGTGCGCGAGGAACGCCGCCACCCGTTCCGGTGTCGGCGGGACGATCGGCAGGCCGTCGGTCCAGCCCCGCGCCTCGAAGTGCTCGGTGACGGTGTCGAGGTCACCGCGCACGACGACGGCGTCCCGGGCCGGGTCCGCGTCCTCGGTCGGGGTGTCACCGACGGCCGCGGACCCGGCGACGAGGGCATCGACGACGGCGGGCGCGACCTGCTCGCGCATCTTGGCGCGGAACGTCGCCGTCTCGTCGGTGAGGATCACGCCCGGGTAGCTCACGATCGGGACATGGGGCACTCCGAGGGAGCGCCCGATCGCGCGCCCCATGCCCTCGAACCCCGCTCCGCCGATCGCCACGGCCGGGACCCCGGCGCGCTCGGCGGTGGCCGCTGCCCGCATCACGGCAGGCATGCACGAGCCTCAAGCGCCCACCGCGGCGACCACCAGGTCGACGCGGTGGGACCGCAGCAGCTCCGGCAGCGCCTCGAGGACCCGGCGCTCCTCGGCGGCCGAGGCGTGGAAGTTGCCGAACTCCTCCCAGCCCACGAACTCGACGGCGCCGTGCCGCTCGCGCGCGACCTCCGTGATCACCTCGAACATCTCGGGCCCGCGGAAGAGCTCGTCCCACAGGTAGGCCACGCGGACGCCGGCCAGTTCCGCGGGCCGCTCGTGCTCGGCGACGTCGCCGGTCACGCGTGGGCCGAGCGGCCACAGGACCTCGTAGTCGGGTTCCACCGATCACTCCTCCGCCGTGATGACGCGACCGGACCGGTCGCGCAGGAACACCGCCGCCACCGTGACGATCGCGGCGCCGAACACCGCGATGCCGACGGCGATGCCGTAGCCGGACGTGGTGGCGACGATGCCGCCGATGAGCGTGCCGAGCCCGGACAGGCCGCGGCCGATGTTGTAGGCGGCGGCCGACCCCAGTGACCGGATGCGGGTGGGGAACAGCTCGCCGAACCAGACACCGAAGATGCCGAAGTAGCCCAGGAACAGGCTGGAGAGCAGGTAGAGCCAGACGAAGCTGCCCAGCCCGCCGCCGGACAGCGCGAGCACGAGCATCACCGCGAACACCACGGTCTGCAGCGCGGCGAAGGCGACGAACACCCGCCGGCGGTTCACCACGTCGGAGAGCCAGCCGGCGAGGATGAACCCCACGAACGAGATCGCCGAGGCCACGTAGAGCACCGTGCTCGCGGCGCCCTTCGAGTACCCGAGGTCGCTGGTGAGCAGCGAGGGCATCCAGGTCGTCGCGGTGTAGGGCACCCACTGGCCACCGAAGGCGACGAGCAGCCCGAGCAGCACGAACGGGAGGCTGTCGCGAGCGACCAGCTGGCGCCACGGCGAGCGGTCGGTCTTGCGGTCCACCTCCGCCGAGAGCTGCCCGGCCGCCTTCCGGGCCTGCAGCTCCTCCCACTGCCGCGACTCCCGGCAGGAGTACCGCACCCAAACGCAGCCCAGCGCGGGCAGCACGCCGACCAGGAACGCCCACCGCCAGTCCGGTACCACCTGCGCGACGAGGATCGCCAGCGCGTAGGCGGGCCACAGCGAGGACTGCACCAGCCCGCCGCCGAGCCCACGCCGTTTCGGCGACCAGGCCTCGTTGAGCCACGCGAAGCCGACCGCCCACTCCCCGCCGGTGCCGATCCCGGCGATGACCCGCAGGACGACGAAGACCGCGAAGCTCGGCGCGAGGAACACCAGCCCGGTGGCGATCGAGTAGATGAGGATCGACCAGATCAGCGTCCGCCGGCGGCCGAAGCGGTCCCCGAGCCAGCCGAACGCCACACCGCCGACCGCCGACCCCACGAGCTGGCCGACGATCGCGACGCTGAACACGCCGGCCGAGACGCCGTACTCCCGCATGATCGCCGTCGCCAGCAGCGTCGGGAGCATGAAGTCGAAGTACTCCATGCCCCAGCCGAGGCAGGCCGCGCCCAGGATCCGCCGCCGCTCACCGGGCGTGTACTCCGGCGGCGCCGTGACCACGCTCCCGGTGCCCGGCGCGGACGTCGGGGTGTCCTCCGTCGTCATCGTCGCCTCCCGCGAGGGGCGGGCGCCGCACCACTGCGGCGGGCCTCACCCGATCGGGAGGTTAGGTGGGTCACAGGCCGGACGTCCAGAGGGGATTGGATGCAATTTCGGCTACCACCGTGTGCCTAGGACGGCGGCAGCCCCAGCGCGGCGTGCAGGTCCGAGACGGTGAGGTCGCGGTGGGCGTTCATGAGGGTCACGACGCCCTCGGTGTCGCCGCGGCGCAGCGCGGTGATCATCTTGCGGTGCTCGCGCATCACGCGCCGGCGGCTCTCGGCGTCGTAGAGGTGCACGGTCCGGTAGGGCTCGCTGCGCCGCCAGAGCCGGTCGATCTCCTCCACCACGAGGTCGAGCCCGGAGTAGCCGAACATCGTGAAGTGGAACGCCTGGTTCCCCGCGACGATGCCGGCGACGTCGACCCGTTCCACGTCCGCGCCGATGGCCTCGTTCAGCCTGGTCAGCTCCCCGAGCTGCGCGGACGACAGGCGCGGGAGCGCACGGAGCACCTCGGTCTCGAGGGCCCGGCGCATCAGGTAGACCTGTGCGAGCTCGTCGGCGTTGAGGCGGGTGACGGTGTAGCCGACGTGCGGCTCGTGGCGCATCACGCCCTCCGCCTCGAGCGACTTGAGCGCCTCGCGCACCGGGATGCGGCTGACCCCCAGCCGGGCGGCCAGCGACTCCTGGCGCACCTGCTGGCCGGGGACCAGCTCGCGGGCGCGCAGCATGGCGCGGATCTCCTCGACCACGCGCGCGACGCTCGTGACCCGCCGCGCGGTCTCCGGTGCGGTCCCGGTCATGCGCCACCTCCGCCCCGGAGCGTAACGAGACCGGCCTCGGGTCGGCGTCGTCCGTCACGGTGCGGATTTTTGGATACGAAATGTTGTCCGACACCTGCTGAGCTGCCTAGGGTCCGTCCGTGCCGACCGACTGGGACCGGGTCCTGCATCCGCGCTCCGTGGCCCTCGTGGGGGCCTCCGGCCGCGAGGGCCACCCGATGGCCCGCCCGCTGGCGTGGCTGCGCGACCGGGGCTTCGCCGGCGTCGTCGCACCCGTCAACCCGAAGTACCCGTCGCTCGGCGGCCTGCCCTGCCACCCGTCACTGGCCGACGTCCCCGGCCCGGTCGACCTCGTCCTCGCGCTGGTCCCGGCCGCGCGAGCCGTCGACACCGTGGAGGAGGCGGGTGCGGTGGGCGCGGCCGCCGTCGTGGTGTTCGCGTCGGGGTTCGCCGAGGTCGGGGAGGAGGGCGCGGCGCTGCAGGCCGAGCTCGCCGCGGTCGCGCGCCGCACCGGGGTGCGGGTCCTCGGGCCGAACTGCCAGGGGCTCTACGTCGCGCGGAGCCGGCTCTTCGCCACCTTCACCGCCGCCGGTGAGCGACCGCTGGAGGGCTCGAGCGGCATCGCCTACGTCGGGCAGAGCGGCGCGATCGGCGGCGCGGTCCTGGACGTAGCGGCCTCCCGCGGCCTCGACCTGACCGCCTGGGTGAGCACCGGGAACCAGGCCGACGTCGACGTCACCGAGATCGGGCGCGTCCTCGTCGCCGACCCCGACGTGCGCGTCCTCGCCGTCTACACCGAGGCGCTCCCCTCACCCGAGGACTACGTCCGGCTGGCCGCGGAGGCGCGCGACGCGGGCACCGCGCTCGTCGTGCTGCGCAGCGGACGCACCGACGCCGGGCGCCGGGCCGCGCTCTCGCACACGGGCGCGATGCTCGCCGACGGGACCGCCTTCGAGCTGGTGTCGCGCGCGTACGGCGTCGTCACCGTCGACGACGTCGAGGAGCTGCTCGCGGCCGCGACGTTGCTGCGGACCCAGGCGCCGCCGCGGGGCCGCAACGTCGCCGCGGTGACCAGCTCGGGCGGGGCGGGCATCCTCGCCGCCGACCGCTGCGCCGACCTCGGGCTGGCCGTCCCCGAGCTGGGCGAGGAGACCCGGGAGAAGCTCGCGCTGCGGGTGCCCGCCTTCGGCGCCGTGGGCAATCCGGTCGACGTCACCGCCCAGCTGTTCAACGACGGCGGCGGCGCGTTCGGCGAGGTGTGCGCCCTGGTCCGCGCCGACCCGGCCGTCGACGCCGTGCTGATCCTGCTGACGATGCTCGTCGGGGACACCGCCACCGCGCTGGCGGCCGATCTGGCCGACACCGTCGTCGAGGGTCCGCCCGGCGGGCCGCCGCTCGCCGTCGTGTGGATGGCCGGCGAGGACGCGACGGTCGAGGCGCGCGCCGTGCTGCGCGTCGCGGGCATCCCGGTGTTCTCCTCGGTCGCGGTGGCCACCCGCGTGCTCGCCTCCGTCACGCCCCGACCCGCGCCCCCGGCCGTCGTCGTCGAACCGGCCGTGGCGCCACCCGGTGACGGCTGGGATCTGCTCGACGCCTTCGGGATCCCGGTCCCGCGCTCGGCGGCGGTGGTCGATCCGGACGAGGCATCGGGGGCCGTCACCGCCGTCGGGGGGACCGCCGTGCTCAAGGCGGTCGCGGCGGGCCTCGAGCACAAGACCGAGGCCGGCGGGGTGCGTCTCGGGGTCACGGCTGACACGGCGACCGGTCAGGCTGCGGACCTGCTGGCCGGGGTCGCGGACACCGTCCTGGTGCAGGAGCAGGTGGCGCCCGGGGTGGAGCTGCTGGTCGCCGTGGACGGCGGGCGGGACGGGTGGCCGCCGGTGCTCACCGTCGGGCACGGGGGAACCGGCACCGAGATCCACCGCGACGTGGCCCACGCGCTGGCGCCGGTCAGCCCGACGACGGCCCGGGAGCTGCTGGCCTCGTTGCGCTGCTGGCCGCTCCTCGCCGGCCACCGCGGCGCGGCCCCGGCCGACGTGGACGCCGCCGTCGACGTGATCGTGCGGGTCGGGCGCGCCGCCGTCGTCCCCGGGCTGCGCGAGCTCGAGGTCAACCCGGTCGTCGTCGGGACCTCGGGGGCGGTCGCCGTCGACGTGCTGCTCGACCGGGAGGACGCTGCGACCCCGAGCCCCGAGGAGGAGCGCTGATGGGTGGCATCACGCTGGAGGTGATCGACGCCGTCGCCCTGCTGACCGTCGACGCCCCCGAAGTGCGCAACGCGCTCACCCCGCGGATGGGCCGCGAGCTCGCGGAGGCGTGCGACGCGGTCGACGCGGACCCGGCGGTCGGCGCCGCGGTGGTGCGCGGTGCGGGCGGCACGTTCTGCTCCGGTGCCGACCGGCGGACCTGGGATCCGTCCGCGGACCAGGCCGAGGACGCGACCTTCCGCGACACCGGTGCGGTCTACGGCGCGTTCCGCCGGGTCGGCACGCTGGCCGTCCCGACGATCGCCGCGGTGCGCGGCGCCGCCGTCGGGGCCGGGATCAACCTCGCGCTCGCGACCGACCTGCGCGTCGTCGCCCGCGACGCCCGCCTGCTCGCCGGGTTCCTGCGCATCGGGCTGCATCCCGGTGGCGGGTTCTTCACCCTCGCCGGACGCAGCGCCGGCCGGGAGGCGACCGCCGCGATGGGCCTGTTCGGCGAGGAGGTCGACGGGGCCCGCGCGGCCGAGCTCGGGCTCGCCTGGGCCGCGGTCGACGACGCCGAGGTCGAGGACACCGCCCTCGCGCTCGCCGCGGTCCCGGCCCGCGACCCGGACCTCGCCCGCGAGGCCGTCCGCTCGTTCCGCACCGAGCTCGGGCCGCCCGGCCTGCCCTGGGACGCGGCCCTGGAGTTCGAGCGCGCCACCCAGATGTGGTCCCAGCGCCGCCGCACCGGGCGCTGACCCGAGGAAGGACCGACCCGTGATCTTCACGCCCACCGTGCTCTCCCCGGCCGAGGACGCGCTGCGTCACGAGGTCCGCCGCTGGCTGGACGCGGCCCTGCCCGCCGACTTCCGGCCCGGTCTCGGCCTCGGCGGGCGGCACGACCCGGAGTTCAGCCGCGCGCTCGCCGCCCAGGGATGGGTCGGGATGTCGATCCCCCGCGAGTACGGCGGCGCCGGGGCGAGCACCGTCGAACGCTTCGTGGTCGTCGAGGAGCTGCTCGCGGCGGGCGCTCCGATCGCCGCGCACTGGATCGCCGAGCGCCAGACCGCGCCGACGCTGATGCGGTTCGGCACCGAGGAGCAGCGGCGGTGGTTCCTGCCCCGGATCGCGGCGGGCGAGTGCTTCTTCTCGCTCGGGATGAGCGAGCCCGACGCCGGGTCCGACCTCGCCTCGGTGCGCACCACGGCCACCCGTACCGAGGACGGCTGGCGGGTCGACGGCACCAAGGTGTGGACGACGAACGCGCACCTCAACCATTTCTTCGTCGTCCTCTGCCGGACCTCCGCCGCCGACGACCGCCACGCCGGGCTCTCGCAGCTGATCGTCGACCTGTCCTCGCCCGGGGTGACGGTCTCCCCGATCCCGCTGATCGACGGCGAGCTGCACGTCAACGAGGTGGTGCTCGACGGCGTCCACGTGCCCGACGAGCGGGTGCTCGGCGAGGTCGGCCAGGGCTGGGCCCAGGTGACCGCCGAGCTCGCGCACGAGCGCTCCGGTCCCGACCGCTACCTCTCGGTCCTGGGGCTCCTCCGGGCGTTCCTGGCCGACCACGGGAAGGACCTCGACGACTCCGACGCGGCCGCGTTCGGACGGATTGCGGCGCGGCTGTGGTCGATCCGCCAGCTCTCGCTGTCGGTGGCCCGGGCCCTCGAGCAGGGCGAGGCCCCCGCGACGGAGGCGGCGCTGGTCAAGGATGTGGGCACGATCTTCGAGCAGGAGGTGGTGGAGACGATGCGTGAGGTCGCCGCGCTCGAGATCGACCCCGAGGGGGAGACGCAGTTCGAGCGGTTGCTCGCCGAGTGCGTCCTCAACGCGCCGAGCTGGACGCTGCGCGGCGGCACCACCGAGGTGCTGCGCGGGATCGCCGCCAAGGCCCTGACGCGGGCCGCCCGGTGAGCGCCCCGGCGATCGAGAGCGGCGAGCTGCGCGACGCGGTCGCCGCGGTCCTGCGTGACCGCGTCACCCCGGAGGTGCTCGAGGCGGCCGAGCGGGACGGCTGGGCCGCGGGAGTGTGGGAGCCGCTCGCCGACGGCGGGTTCGCGGCCGTCTCCGTGACCGAGGCCGCCGGGGGCTCCGGCGGATCCGTCGCGCAGGCGTGCGCGGTGCTCGAGGCCGTCGGCGCCGCCGCGGTGCCGGTCCCGGCGGCCGAGACCGGGCTGCTCGCGGGGCGGCTCCTCGCGTCGGCCGACCTGGAGCTCCCGGACGGTGCGCTCTCCACGACGTCGTCCCCGGGGCTGGCCCTGGGCTCCGGCGGGCTGGCCGGTGCCGTCGCCCGGGTGCCGTGGGCGCGGGCGGTGTCCGCCCTCGCGCTGCTCGCCGACGGGCCGGACGGACCCGTCGTCGTCCTCGTGGATCCCGGCGCCGCCCGGATCACCCCGGGCCGCAACCTCGCGGGCGAGCCCCGTGATCACGTCGATCTCGACGGCGTGCGGCCGCTGGTGACCGCGCCCGCCCCGCCCGACGCGGGCGTCGAGCTGCGGCGGCGTGGCGCGCTGTCGCGTGCCGCCCTCGTCGCCGGGGCGTGCCGGGCGGTCATGGACCTGACCGTGCGCTACACCGGCGAGCGGGTGCAGTTCGGGCGTCCGGTCTCGGCGTTCCCCGCGGTCGCGACGCACCTGGTCCGGATCGCCGAGCAGGCCGAGACCGTCGCGATGGCCGCGCGCAGCGCGGCGGCGAACGCGGGCGAGGAGGGGGAACCGGCGCCCCTCGACGTCGCCGCGGCGGCCGTCGTCGCGTCGGAGGCCGCCGGGGCCGTCGCGGCGGCCGCGCACCAGGCGACCGGGGCCATGGGGATGACCCGTGAGTTCGCGCTCGGAGCTCTGACCCGGCGGCTCTGGTCGTGGCGCGACGAGTGGGGTGGTGGACGGGTGTGGGCCGCCGACCTGGGCCGCTCGCTGGCCGCGGGCGGGGCGGACGCGTTCTGGCCGACGCTCTCCCGCGGGCTGGTCATCCCGTGACGAACCGGGCCCGGTAGCGCTCCACGAGCAGGAGCAGAGCGAACTCGACGACGACGGCGGAGACGACGAGCTCGGCGTCGAGGTAGCCCAGCGCGACGTTGACCCCGGCCAGCGCGATGACCAGGCCGGCGCGGGCCGTCGTCGTGCCCCAGCGGTCCCGGCCGAGGACCAGCGCGACGGCCGCGAGGAACAGCAGGACGCCGACGATCGCCTCGCCCGCCGAGGCGACGACCAGTAGGGGCGGGCGGGAGCCGTGCGGGACCACCTGGTCGTCGAGGATCAGCGTCGTCTCGGGCCCGCCCGCCCAGAGCACGATCAGCACCACCAGGCCGACCAGGGAGAAGAGCCCCAGCAGCGCGGAGCCCGCGATCAGCGCGAGGCGGTGCACCCACCGCGGGAAGAGCACGTTCTCGGCGCGCAGGACGGCCGCGCGCAGCGTCCGGGTCCGGTGCCCGGGCGGCTCGACCGGCGCGGCCTCGACGAGCGGACGGGTCGCCGCGGCGTGGGCGGCGAGGTCCGGCCGGGACGGGTCGGCCGCCATCGCGGTGAGGTCGGCGAGCAGGGCGGTTCGGGCCGCCGGGGTCAGCGGCCCGTCGGCCACCTCCTTGAGCCCGTCGGCCGCCGCGTAGGCGCGGGCGCGCGGGCCGTCGAGGTGGGTCCGGCGGGCCAGGGTCGCGAGACCGAGGACGGCGAGGAAGACGACGTAGATGATCGGCGCCGCGAGCGGGGTGAAGTAGTCGTTGGCGGCGGTGATGAACTTGCCGACCTCGTCGACGAAGAGCCCCGAGCCGACGCCCACGCACACCGCCGTCACGTGCTGCACCCAGTGGTTGGCCCACAGCAGGGCGAGCAGTCCACCGATCAGCAGGAGCAGCCCACCCCACAGCGCATGGGCCAGGTGGTACTGCCCGCCGCCGATCTGCGGGTAGCCGGTCAGGGCGAGGTAGAGCCGGGTCAGGACGACGGTGACCCCGAAGCTGACGGCCACCAGCCGCAGGCTGCGGGCACCGTCGGCGCGCTGGACGGGGCCGCGGCTCCGGTGGGGCTCGGGATCAGCGGTCCCGAGGCCCGTCGTGACCGGGATCGTGCTCATCGGGGCCCCCTCGGTGCTCGTCGCGCCGACGGTAGCCAGCGGGGGACGCGATGACCACGAAACACCCGGTCAGGAGCCCACGACGCCCGGTCGGGGGTGCCCATGCACCCGTCTGCGTGCAGGATCACCCGGTCCGTGCGTCTGCACATGCGTCCGAACGGTGCCAAGATGGCGGCCTGGGACCGAGTTGCGTCGGGAGGCCGTGGTGCTGCAGTGCTGCCCCAACGGGACGCGCCCCGACGGCGTGTCCCCGGCCCTGCCGAGCACGGCCGAGGCGCTCGCGCGGGACGCGGGAGCGGTCGCCGCGCTGGGCGTGCGCAGCATGCACGTGCACCCTCGCGACGGGTACGGGCGCGAGAGCCTCGACACCGAGGTGATCGGGACGACGGTGGCCGCCATCCGCCGGGCCGCGCCGTCGCTGGAGATCGGCGTGCCGATGGCGCGGTGGGTCGAGCCGAGCGCGTTCCGCCGCACGGTCCTGGTGCAGGAGTGGGCCCGGCTGCCCCGCCATGCGCGCCCGGACGTCGCCGCGGTGAACGTCCACGAGCGCGGGTGGGAGACGGTCTGCGAGGCGCTCGCGTCCGTCGGCATGGGGATCGAGCTCGGGGTCTGGACGAGCGGCGACGCGGTGCAGCTCAAGCAGGCGGGGATCCCGCAGGGCACGGTCCGGGTGACCGCCGAGGTCACCGTCACCGACCCGGACTCCGCCGTGGCCGAGGCGGTGCGCCTGCTCCGCGCGCTGCGGCCGATGTCGGTGCCGATCCTGCTGCACGGAGAGGAGGGCGGCGCCTGGCCGGTGCTCGAGTACGCCCGCCGCCAGGGCTTCGACACCCGGATCGGCTTCGAGGACACGCTCACCGGCCCGGACGGCGTGTGGTCGGCGACCAGCAACGAGGAGCTCGTCCGCTACGCGCTCGGGCAGGCGGTGTCGCCCCGCCTCGGGCCGCGGCGCCGTCCGCGGGGTGGGTTCCTGTCCGGCCGGCTCGGGTTCAGCCGGTCCCGGTCGGCGCACCGTTCGTAGGGCCTGCCCGGTCCCGTTTCTGAGCGAAGGGCCCTTTCGGTCGATCTAGTCGAGCGAAGGGCACCCTCGCTCGGAATCGGCCGGGCGTCCGGGTTCTGGCCGAGGGCGCCCCTCGCCGATCTAGTCGAGCGAAGGTGCCCTTCGCTCAGAGAGCTGGTCCAGCACCTCCGACGGCGGACCGGACCGGGCGATCCGCCCGTGCTCCAGCACGACGACGGTGTCGGCCACCTCCCGCGCGAACGCCCGCTCGTGGGTCACCACGACCATCGTCGTGCCCCCACGCGCCAGGTCGCGGAGCACCTCGAGGACCTCGCCGACCAGCGCCGGGTCGAGCGCGCTGGTCGGCTCGTCGAACAGCATCAGCTGCGGGTCCATCGCGAGCGCGCGGGCGATCGCGACGCGCTGCTGCTGCCCGCCCGAGAGCTGGCGCGGATAGGCGTCCTCCCGGCCGGCCAACCCCACGCGGGCCAGCAGCGCCCGACCCCGCGACTCCGCCTCCGAACGCGCCACGCCCAGCACCCCGACCGGCGCCTCGACGACGTTCGCGAGCGCCGTCATGTGCCCGAAGAGCTGGAACTGCTGGAAGACCATGCCGATCGCGCGGCGCTGCGCGGCGATCCGGCGCTGGGCCAGTTCACGGAGCCGCTCGCCGTCGCGGCGGTAGCCGATGAGCTCGCCGTCGACGGTGATCGTCCCGGCGTCCGGGGTCTCGAGGTGGTTGAGGCAGCGCAGCAGCGTCGACTTCCCCGACCCGCTAGGCCCGACGAGCACCGTCACCGATCCGGCCTCGACGTCGAGGTCGACGCCGTCGAGCACCGTCGTGCCCGCGAAGGCCTTCGTCAGCCCGCGGACCTGCAGCAGCGCGTCGCTCATGCCGCACCCCCGGCGACCCGCGCCCGCAGGCGCTGCCACGGCGTCGGCGGCAACGATCGTTCCGCGCCGCGCGCGTAGTACCGCTCCACGTAGTACTGCCCGACCGAGAGCAGGCTCGTCAGGATCACGTACCAGACGGTCGCGACCAGCAGGAGCGGGATGATCTCGTAGGTCCGGTTGTAGATCGTCTGGACGGCGTAGAGCACGTCGGTCACCGCGATCACCGAGACGATCGAGGTGCCCTTGAGCGTCCCGATCACCATGTTCCCGGTCGCCGGGACGATCGAGCGCATCGCCTGCGGCAGCACGATGCGCCGCAGCACGCGGGCCCGGGTCATCCCCAGCGCCGTCGCCGCCTCGGCCTGGCCGGCGTCCACCCCGAGGATGCCGCCGCGCACGATCTCCGCCGCGTACGCGGCCTCGTGCAGGACGAGCCCGAGCAGGGCGGCGAGCGTCGGGCCGATCAGGTGGACCGAGTCCGTCGAGCCGAACGACGGCCCGAACGGGATCCCGAGCGACAGGCGCGGGTAGAGGGCGCCGATGTTGTACCAGAACAGCAGTTGCACCAGCAGCGGCGTCGAGCGGAACAGCCACACGTAGGCCCAGCTCACCGACGAGAGCACCGGGTTGGCCGACAGGCGCATCGCGGCGAGCCCGATCCCCAGCGCGAAGCCCAGGACCGTCGTCGCGGCGGTGAGCCACAGCGTCGTCGCCAGTCCGCGCAGGACCGCGCCGGTGCCCAGGTACTGCGCCACGGTCGGCCAGCCGAACGCCGGGTTGAGTGCCACCGAGCGCAACGCCCACAGGACCAGCACGACGACGACGGCGGCCGCGACCCAGCGCCCGACGTGGCGGGATCCGACGGTGCGCGGTGGTGGTGTCGCGGGGTCCGACGCCGCCGGGGCGGGCTGGCCGGACAGGGTGAGGGAAGACATCAACGGGCTCCGAGCAGGAGGAGGCGGGCGAGGACGAGATGGCTCCGCCGGGAGCGGCCCGCGTCCCTCAACGCGGGCGGACGGTCGCCACGGGCGACCACTCCGACACGGACCGTACGTCGGTCGGGTGACGACGTCGAGTCGCGCCCGCCTGATCACACCGGCTTGACCGGGGCCCTCCTGCCTGGTTCTGTCCCGTTCATGGCACCGCTCGGCACGTTGGTCACCCGTGACCACGTCGACCTGTGCCGTGTCTGGTCCGCGTCCTGTCGCTGAGCGTCCCGCCTCGTCGGATCCGCTCCGCCACCACCTCCGCTGGACCCACCCCCTCGCCGTGATCAGCGCGTCGTCGCGCACACGTCGGGTCCGGACCGCTCCTCCTCGACAGGACGACCATGCTCCGACCCGCGCTGCCGGCTGCGCTCGCCCTCGCCGGCGTCCTGCTGGCCGGCTGTGCCTCGCCGCTCGACGACCTCGACGCCGGGGTGCCCCGCCAGGACGTCACTTCCGCCGTCGCCCGTGACCCGGCGGCCGCCGCCCTGCTCCCGACCGCCGTGGCGCAGGCCGGGGTGCTCACCGTCGGCGCGAGCGTCGGCGGGCAGCCGGCGGCGTTCAAGCTCTCCGACGGCGTGACGGTCGTCGGCGAGGACATCGACATGACCGAGGCGGTGGCGCGCACCCTCGGGCTGCGCGTGCAGCGCACCGAGGGCACCTTCGACGGCATCGTCCCGGGCCTGACCAGCGGCAAGTTCGACGTCGCGACCGGCAACTTCGCCGTCACCGAGGCCCGCAAGAAAGCCGTCAGCTTCGTCACCTACATCAACGACGGCCAGGGGTTCGCCGTCCGCGCGGACGACCCGCAGCCCCCGATCCACGACCTCGCCGACCTGTGCGGGAAGGCCGTGTCCGTCCTCGCCGGCTCGACTTTCGAGGCCTCGCTGGCGAAGACCCAGCCGCGATGTCCCTCGGCGGGCCGACCGCCGATCGACGTGCGCAGCTATCCGGACGGCGCCACCGCTCAGCTGGCGCTGGCCCAGCGGCGCGCCGACGTCACCATGAGCACGATCAACGGCCTGCGCTACCTCGTCTCGCAGCAGCCGCGCCTGCGGTTCGTGAACGAGTACCGGCGTCTCGACGTCGGGTTCGCGCTGGCCAAGGACTCACCGCTCGTCCCAGCGGTGCACGCCGCCGTCGAGCGGCTCATGGCCGACGGCACGTACGCCCGGATCCTCGCGAAGTGGGGGACACCCACCTCCGCGCTGCGCACCTCGCAGGTCGACCCGCCCGAGACGGCCTGATCCCTTGCACCTCCCCATTTCCAGGAGACAACTGTGTCCGAGACGACCACGTCCTTCACCCCGCGCGGCGCCGCCGTCGCGTCGTTCCTGACCCACCTCGACGCCCTCGTGCAGCGCGAGGTCTCGGCCGTGGACGCCGGCGCCGGGCGGTGGGAGCTCGAGGCCGAGCGCATCGCCGCCGAGGTCGCGGGCGCGTTGGGCTCGCTGCGCCACGACCTGCAGCGGCACCGGACGGCGTTCGGCTGACGCCATGTGCGTGCGTTTCCGTGCTGGAACACGGAAACGCACGCACGTGGGGCGTCAGTCCCGAAGTCCGCCGCGTGTGATGAGTTGGCCGGCGATGACGTTGCGTTGGATTTCGTTGGTGCCTTCGCCGACGATCATCAGGGGGGCGTCGCGGAAGTAGCGTTCGACGTCGTACTCGGTGGAGTAGCCGTAGCCGCCGTGGATGCGTACGGCGTTGAGGGCGACTTCCATGGCGATCTCGGAGGTGAACAGTTTGGCCATGCCGGCTTCGAGGTCGGCGCGGTCACCGGCGTCGAAGCGTTCGGCGGCGTGCAGGATCAGCGCCCGGGCGGCGGTGATCTTGGTGGCCATGTCGGCGAGGTAGTTCCCGATCGACTGGTGGCGCCAGATGGGTTTGCCGAACGCTTCGCGGTGTTGGGCGTAGGCCAGTGAGTCCTCGAACGCGGCGGTGGCGACCCCGAGGGCGCGGGCGGCGACCTGGATGCGGCCGGTCTCGAGCCCGGTCATCATCTGGGTGAAGCCGCGGCCCTCGACCCCGCCGAGCAGCGCGTCGGCGGGCACGGTCATGTCGGTGAAGTTCAGCTCGCAGGCTTCGACGCCCTTGTACCCGAGTTTCGAGAGGTCCTTGGAGACCTCCAATCCTGGGCCGTGTTCGACGAGCAGGATGGAGATGCCGCGGTGTTGGGGGTCGGCGTCGGGGTCGGTCTTGGCCAGCAGCGCGATCAGCCCGGAGCGGCGGGCGTTGGAGATCCAGGTCTTGGCGCCGTTGACCACATAGGCGTCGCCGGTGCGGCGGGCGGTGGTGGTCATGGCCTGTAGGTCGGAGCCGCCGCCCGGTTCGGTCAGCGCCATGGTGGCGCGCAGTTCACCGGTGGCCATCCGCGGCAGATACTTCTCCTGCTGCTCGGTCGTGCCGAACGCGACGAGCAGTTTGGAGACCACGGTGTGTCCGCCCATGGCGCCGGCCAGGGACATCCAGCCGCGGGCGAGTTCGGCGGTGACCAGGGCGTAGCAGGGCATCGAGACCGGGGCCTCGCCCCAGGGCTCGGGGATGGCGAGCCCGAAGATGCCGAGTTCTTTCATCGCCTCGATCAGCGCTTCGGGGTAGGTGTTGGTGTGCTCGAGCTCGGCGACCACCGGCTTGACGTCCTTGTCGACGAACGCCCGGACCGTCTCCACGACGAACCGCTCCTCGGACGACAGGTTGGACACGTCGGATCACTCCCACCGGTTGCACGGACGCTCCCGCCATCATGCGGTCCCACGCGCGCGATGCACGGTGAGCGAGCGGTCACAGAGGTGCGCTCCCCGCGTGTGAGCAGTAATTGACGCCATGGCATCAATTACTGCTCACGAGCGCGTAGCGCACCTACGAGGCGCTCTCCTGCTCGGCCCAGAGGCCGCTGGTCACGAGCACCTCGATCAGCTCGTCCGCGCCCGCGAGGACGTGCCGGTGCATCAGCTCCCGCGCCCGGTCCGCGTCACCGCGATGCAGGGCCTCGACCAGCCCGCGGTGGTCCTCGCGGGCCCCGGCCACCCGGCCCGCCATCGACAGGAAGAAGCGCGGGGGCAGCTGCCGCGCGGCGGCGCCGAGCAGGAAGGCGAGCCGGCGCGATCCCGCGGCCCGATTGATCGCCCGATGGAACGCGTGGCCGAGATCGACCAGCCGCTGGGACTCGTCGAGCCCGGCGCGCTCCTCGGCGACGAGCACGGCCTCGAGCTGGTCGAGCTGCTCCGGGGTGATCCGGACGGCGGCCCGGGCCGCGAGCTCGCTCGCCAGCTGGGCCTGCACCCAGAACAGGTCGCGCACGTCCTGCTCGGTGAACGCGGCGGCGACGAATCCCTTGCGGGGCACCAGCTCGACGAAGCCCTCGCTGCGCAGCGCGAGGAGGCCCTCGCGGACGGGGGTGTTGCTGACTCCGACGGCCTCGGCGATCCGGTCGAGTCGCAGGTACTCACCGGGGCAGACCCGGCCCGAGATGATCAGCTCGCGGACGTAGGCCGCGACCTCCTCGGGCAGCTGCTGCCGACTTCGTCCGCGATCGGAGATCAGAGTCGCGTCTTGGGTCATCGCCAGCCCCCCAGCGTCGAGCGCATGACCTACCGGACGGTGCTGTCCATCCCGTGGGCAATACTTCGGAGAGTAGCAGTCTTGGACGATCGTCCAGAGAACTCGATTTCGCCCACCGGTCGGACCTTCTCGACGACGGCGGCCCGCCCTAGTGTCGCGACCGTGCGGCCCGGTTCCCCCACGCTCTACATCGAGGATCTCCTGACCGTGCTGGCCGCCGCGGGGGAGCGGACCGTGGTGCGCCACGAGGGCCGCGACGTGTCCGGGCAGGCGCTGCTCGCGGCGATCCGCCGTCACGCTCGGGTGCTGCGCGAGCTCGGCGTCGGGCCCGGGGACCTCGTCGCGATCTACGCCGCCGATCGCCCCGAGAGCCTCGTCGTCCGGTATGCGACGCACCTCGTGGGGGCCGGCTCGGTCTACCTGTCCGCGCCGCCGGACCCCGCGGTGCGCGCCCGCATGCTGGTCGACCTGGCCCCGCGCCTGCTCGTCGTCGAGCCGGGCACGGCGCATCTGGTCCCCGACACCGACGTCCCGCTCGCCGCGGTCGGCGGCACGGTGCCCGGCATCGGGCACCGTCTGGACGAGGCGGCCGCCGCGGTCCCTGCCGACCCCGTCGCCTCCGTCGCACGCCCCGACGACCTCGCGGTGATCATCTCCTCGGGCGGCACCACCGGGGTGCCGAAAGGCAGCGTTCGCGACTTCACCGCCTGGACCTCGGCCGTGCGGACCACGCCCCGTCCCGAGCGGCGCCAGCTCGCCGACGGCAACCTCGCCTACGTCACCCAGATCCTCGTCGACCAGACCCTGCTCGGCGGCGGCACAGTGGTCATGCAGGAGGGCGTGGAGCCCGCGACGATCCTGGCGACCGTCGAGGCCGAACGCATCACCGACCTGTTCCTCGTGGAACCGCAGCTCTTCGAGCTGATGGATCACCCCGACGTCGAGCGCCGCGACCTGAGCTCGCTGCGCGCGCTGACCCCACATCGGCGCGAACGCCGCCCCGGTCCTGCGCCGCCGGGCCCGCGAGCGCCTCGGCCCGGTCATCGCGCACACCTACGGCGCGAGCGAGATGGGCATCGTCAGCGCGCTCCCGCCCGCCGAGCACGACCTCGACCACCCCGACCGGTTCACCTGCGCCGGCCACATCGTGCCGGGCGTCGAGGTCCGCTTCCGCGACCCGACCGGCGCAGAGCACCCGTCGTCGGGACTGATGGAGGTGCGCTCCCCGGCCATGGCCTCCGGGTACCGCCATCGCCCCGTCGAGGAGGCGGAGCACTTCGTCGACGGCTGGTACCACGCCGGCGACCTGGGGCGGGTCGACGACGAGGGCTACCTCCACGTGCTCGGGCGGGGCGCTGACTGCGAGGTCGTCGACGGCGTTCTCGTGACCCCCGTCGGGTTGCAGGACACGCTCTGCCGGCTCGCGCAGGTCCGCTACGCGGTGGTCGTGCCGGAGCTCGAGCAGGGCCGGCGTCTCGCCGCTGTCGTCGCCTGGCCCGGGCACGACGTCGGGTCCGCGGCCTGCGTCGAGGCGGTCCGTCGGGAGTTCGGCGACGACGTCGCCCGGAGCCTCGTCGTGTTCGCCGTCGAACGCGTCCCGCTCACCGAGCAGGGCAAGCCCGACCGGGCCGCGCTGCACCGGCTGGCGGGCACGGTCGGTCGGTCGTGACGACGGCGTCCAGGCGCCACAGGTCGTGTCCCGCTCCGCTCGACGAGGGGCACGTCAGGAATTCGTCTGCTCGAGGCGGCCTGGTGTGCTGCTGATCTTCGCGCGGGTCAGGCGGGGGCCGCGTCGAGCGCCACCGTGATGTGGACCTGGCCGTCGTCGGCACGTCGCGCGACGGCGTGGCCGGTGCGGTCGACGCCGTCGAGCCGGATCGCGATCGGGTGGCCGTCCCCGGTGAAATTGCGCCACCAGGACTTCTGGTCAGGCAGCTCGACCCCGATGTGGACCTCGTCGCCGTCGTGCACGTAGCCGACGGGGATCGTCACGACCCGTCCCGAGCGCCGGCCGCGGTAGGTGACCAGCGTCAGCGTCCCGCCGACCAGGCGCCGGCCCAGCGGCGACGCGACGAAAGGCCGTACCGCGGCGTTCACCACGATCGCCACCCGCTGCAACGCGGTCACCGGCCGCCTCCCGTCGTCGTGATCACCGCACGGTAGCCCCGCATCCGATCCCTCGCGTGTGAATTGCGGCCCGGCGGGCGACCGCATGGCACGCTGCCCTCCGACCCCGAGCAGGCCGGAGGCAGTGTCGTGAGAGCCGTGGTGCGTGTGACGGGCCGGACGGCGGCCGACCTGCGGCGCGCGGCGGTCGACGCGGCGGAGAACTTCGCGAACGGCGAGCCCTACGAGATCGAGTGGCCGGAGGTCGTCGACTCGGAGATCGTGCCGGACGCCGGCGAGGCGCGGCTGCGGTTCCTCGCCGACATCCGGGTGGTCGTCGCCGACGAGGTGTCGCTGTTCTGAGAGCGCCTACAGCGCCGCGAACAGCAGGAGGGCGAGCACGGCCAGCACCACGACGAGGGCGATGACCAGCGACGGGGTGCCGATCCCGCCCACCTCGGACGGCCGCACGTCCTCGACCGGACCCTGGTCCGCCGACGACCGGCGCTGTCCCGCCCGCCCGGTCGTGAAGTTGGTGAACGAGTCGCCGCCCATACCCGGTCCGCCGGTCATGGCGCACCTCCTGTCCGGATCGTCCTGACCTGAGCCTAACAGTGAAGATCCACCGGAGACAGGGCTCGGGACGGGCGGCGACGGCTCACGACGCGGCGTACTCCGCGGCGACGTCGAGGACCCAGGTGACACCGAACCGGTCGGTGAGCATCCCGTAGGCCGGGCCCCACGCGGCCGGCCCGAGGGGCTCCCGGATCGTCGCCCCCTCGGCGAGCTTCTCCCACACCGAGGTGATCTCCTCGACCGTCGCGCCGCGCAGCGAGACGTAGAACGGATCGACGCCCCGGTCCCAGGTGCGGGAGGTCTGCACGTCGTAGGCCATCACGTGGAAGCCGCTAGACGACACGACCTGGCCCCACATCACCTCGTCGGCCTGCGCCGGGTCCTCGGGAGCGCCGAGGTCGCCGTAGCGCACGATCGTCAGCTCGCCGCCCGAGACCGATCGGTAGAACTCGAGCGCCTCGCGGGCGTCGCCGCGGAAGTTCAGGTGGACGACGGTGCTCATGGCCATGGTGTGCTCCTTCTCGACGGGGCCTGGTGAGCACCACGATCACAGGGGTAGAGGACAGCTACGGGCCGCTACTCCCGGCAGGATCGACGACGTGCGTGAGACCTCGGCCCGGCTGCTGTCGCTGCTCTCCTTGCTCCAGGCGCGCCGGGACTGGCCGGGGCAGCTGCTCGCGGAGCGGCTGGACGTCAGTCCGCGCACCGTGCGCCGCGACGTCGACCGGCTCCGCGACCTCGGCTATCCGGTGCATGCCACCAAGGGTCCCGACGGCGGGTACCGCCTGGAGGCGGGCGCCGAGATGCCCCCGATGCTGTTCGACGACGAGCAGGCCGTCGCCCTGGCCCTCGCGCTGCGGCTCGCGACGACGAGCGGGGCCGGCATCGGGGAGGCGGCGGTCCGCGCGCTGACCACGGTCCGGCAGGTCATGCCCGCGCGGTTGCGTCACCGGATCGACGCCGTCGAGGTCACCGCGGTCGAGCCGTCCGGGCCGCGGACACATCCGGAGGCCGACACCGGGGTGCTCACCGCGCTCGGCGCGGCCGTCCGCGCCCATGAGGTGCTGCGCTTCGACCACGCCGGTGGTGAGGGCCCGCCGCGTCGGGTCGAGCCCCACGCCGTCGTCACCTGGAGCGGTCGGTGGTACCTCCTCGCCTGGGATCTCGACCGTGAGGCCTGGCGCACCTTCCGCGCCGACCGGATCACCCCGCGGACCCCCACCGGGCCGCGCTTCACCCCGCGCGAGGTCCCGGGAGGCGACATTGCCGCGTTCGTCGCGAGCCACTTCCAGGGTGGCACGGGCGCGGAGGGCTGGCCCTGCCGCGGACAGGTGATCCTTCACCGTCCCGCCGGCGAGGTCGCTCCCGTCGTCTCCGACGGCGTGGTCGAGGAGGCCGGGCCGGACCACTGCCGCCTCACGCTGGGGTCCTGGTCGTGGGTCGGGCTGGCGGCCTCCGTCGCGCGCTTCGATGCGGATTTCCGGGTCGTCGGGCCGCCCGAGCTCGCCGCGGCGGCCATGACCCTGGCCGCGCGGTACGCGGCTGCGACGCCGGTCTCGGTGGCGGAGCCCGGCGACCCGGTCGCTGGTACGTTCATCGGTACTCAAGAGTCCGACGAAGTACCGATGAGAGTTCGGGAGAGCCCGTGAGCGCATCGCTGAACGGCCGCACCATCGTCATGTCCGGCGGCAGCCGGGGGATCGGGCTCGCCATCCTGATCGCCGCCGCGAAGGCGGGCGCCAACGCCGTCCTGCTCGCGAAGACCGACCAGCCGGATCCGCGGCTGCCCGGCACCGTCCACACCGCCGTCGCGGAGATCGAGGCCGCGGGCGGGAAGGCCGTGGCGGTCGTCGGAGACGTGCGCGAGGAGGAGGACGTGCAGCGTGCGGTGTCGACGGCCGCGGACCACTTCGGCGGCGTCGACATCGTGGTCAACAACGCCTCGGCGCTGAACCTCACCGGGACCCTCGAGCTGAGCCCGAAGCGCTACGACCTCATGCAGCAGATCAACGCCAAGGGGACCTTCCAGCTCACCCGCGCGGCCCTGCCGCAGCTGTTCGCCTCGGAGGACCCGCAGGTCGTGACGCTGGGGCCGCCGATCAACCTCGCGCCCGAGTGGCTCGGCAAGTTCCCGTCCTACGCCCTGTCCAAGTACGGGATGACGCTGCTGACCCTCGGCTTCGCCGCGGAGTTCGCCGACCGCGGCGTGCGCGCCAACTGCCTGTGGCCCCAGACGACGATCTCCACCGCCGCCGTCGCGAACCTGCTCGGTGGCGACGAGGCGTCGCGGCGGGCCCGCTCGCCGGAGATCCTGGGCGACGCGGCGGTCGCGCTGCTGACCGACCCGCGGCGCCCGACGGGTGAGGTCTTCCTGGACGTCGACGCGCTCCGCCGCGCGGGGATCACGGACCTCTCGCCCTACGGCGGTGGCGAGGAGCTGGAGCTCGACTTCTTCGTCGACGAGTTCTGACGGGTCGTCGACGAATTCTGACGACGCGGCTCACGGTTGCGCGGGGCCGCCGACCGGCCATCCCCGGTGCCCGCACACCGAGGAGGGCGTCATGCCGGCAGGAGCGAACGACAAGCGCGAGCGCCAGTACGAGCACATCAAGGACCAGAAGCTCGACCAGGGCGTCGACGAGGGGCGCGCGAAGGAGATCGCGGCGCGCACGGTCAACAAGGACCGCGCCCAGCAGGGCGAGTCCGAGCAGGCCAGTCGCGCTTCGACCGACGACGTGTCGCCGGAGCACCGCGGCGGCAAGCGCTCCGGCAACGACATGGGCCCGAACAGCCCGACGAAGCAGCAGCTCTACGCGGAGGCGCAGCGCGCCGGGGTCCCGGGACGGTCCGACATGACGAAGGAGCAACTACGGGAGGCTCTCGGCCAGGACTGACCGAGAACCGCGCGTAGGCCGTCACGGGAACGGTTACACGACCCGTGAGTGGTCAGCTGAACCGATCACGGCGAGAAACGTGACGAGCCGGTCAGGGGGCTTTCCGGTGGACGCGGTCGAGTTCGAGCGAACCAGCTATCCGGCCGAAGCAGGCGAGAGCGCACGGATCCGTGAGGACCTCCGGGGGTGGATGGACGCGTCCGGGGTGTCGGCGGATGTCGCCCACGGTGTCGTGCTCGCGGCCAGCGAGGCGATCGACAACGTCATCGCCCACGCCTACCCGGCCGGAGCGCTCGGTCCGACCACGATCGACCTGACGATGGTCCTCGACGAGACCGACGTCGTCGTCACGATCGCCGACCACGGCCAGTGGGCGGAGCCGACGAGCACCGACCTCGAGCACGACGCCAGCGGGCACCCGGCCCGGCACGGCCGCGGGATCATCCTGATGAACTCCCACGTCGACGAGGTCGCCATCCACCACGACAGCCAGGGCACCTCGGTCCTGCTGCGCTCGCGGCGGGCCGGCGACACCCGCGCGGTCCCCGAGCCGGGCTGAGCCACCGGTCAGCCGGTCGCGAGACCGCTCAGGACCGCCCGCGTCGCCGCGGCGATCGTCGCCGCGCCGGTGGCGTTGCGCGGGTCGGCCGGGGCGGTGAACACGGCGACGACGACCGGGGCCCGGCCGGTCGGCCCGACGACGCCGACGTCGTTGCTCTCGCCCGCCGACCCGCTGCCCGTCTTGTCCGCCACCGTCCAGCCCGCGGGCACCCCCGCCCGGATCTGGGCCGCGCCGGTGGTGCTCGCGCGCATCCAGCCGACGAGCCGGTCACGCAGCGCCGGCGGCAGGGCGTCCCCGAGCGCGAGGGCCTGCAGCGTGCGCACGAACGCCGTCGGGGTGGTGGTGTCGAGATCGCCGGCGACGTCGTTGAGCGTCGGCTCGGTGCGGTCGGCACGGGAGGTGGTGTCGCCGACGCCGCGCAGGAACGCGGTCACCCCGGCCGGCCCGCCGACCTGCGCCGAGAGCAGGTTCGCCGCGGTGTTGTCGCTGACGGTCAGCGCGGCCGCGCAGAGCTCGGCGACGGTCATCCCGGTGTCCAGTGCGGCCGTGGTCGCCGGCGCGTGGCTCAGCAGGTCGGCGCGGGTCCAGTGCAGCCGACGGTCCAGCAGGCCAGGGTCGGTGACGCTGCGGCGCAGGACCGCGGCGACCACCGGGACCTTCGCCGTGGAGCACAGGAGGAAGCGCTCGTCGGCGCGGTGACCGGTCCACCGTCCGGAGCCGGTGTCCAGGGCGGCCACGCCGAGGCGCCCGCCGAACCGGGTCTCGAGGTCGTCCAACGCTGGAGTGGGTCGGCCCGGGGTGGTCGGTGCGGGCGTCGCACCGCACCCGACGAGAGCCGTCCCGATTCCCGCGAGTCCGGCGGCGAGAACCCCGCGCCGTCGGAGAGGACGATCCACCACGGCCGGGAGTCGATCAGGTCGTGGCGGTGGCCACCACTCGGGTCCCCCGCCGAGGCCCGGGTCAGGGCGCCGCGGTGAGCCGCGGCGGGGAGTCCGTCGTCGGTTCGACGGCCGGCGTCTCCGGGCCGACGAGTCCGGGATCGCCGGGCGCGGGATGGGTCGCGGCGAGCAGCGCCCCGCCGAGCAGGACCACCCCGAGCCCGATCAGCTGCAGGTCGCGGGACGCCACCGGGATCGGCGTCGCCGGGGCGGTGAGGGCCGTCGCGACGGCACAGACCAGCAGCCCGGCGCCGACGAGCGCCACCGCGACGCCGTGGGTCCGGGCCACCGGCGCGCTCGTCCAGCCCACCCACCAGCGGGCGCCCCGCCAGGTCCAGCACGACGGCCGTCGGGCCGCCGCGAGGCCCCACGCGACCAGGAACGTGCCGACGGAGATCTCGGCGATGATGCCCAGCAGCCGCAGCGACACGTCGACCTCCGCCGGGTCACGAGCCGGGACGTCGTCGCTCCGGTCTCCCCGCGCCGCCCCTCAGAACGCGGTGACGACGACGGTATGCCATCCGGTGGCCCCGTCGGGGATCGTCGAGGTCAGTGCTTCCGGCTGTGTCGCGCCGGTCGCGTCGGTGGCGCGGACCTGGAGGGTGTGGTCGCCGGGCGCGAGCTGGAGGACGGTGCGCCACATCCGCCAGGTGTCGATCGAGGCGTCGGCCGCGAGCTCGGCCGTCTGCCAGGGCCCGGCGTCGGCGCGGACCTCGACCCGCGCGACCCCGCGGTGCTGCGCCCAGGCCGTGCCGGCCACCGTGACCCGGCCGGCGGTCACGGCGGCCTGGGACTGCGGCACGTCGATCCGTGACTGCGTCTTGATCGGCCCCATCGCCGCCCAGCCGCGCTGCTCCCAGTAGGGCTGGAAGGCCTCGAACGTCGTGAGCTCGATGTCGGTGATCCACTTGCAGCCGGACACGTACCCGTAGAGGCCGGGGACCACCATGCGCACCGGGAAGCCGTGCTCCACCGGCAGCGGCTGCCCGTTCATGCCCAGTGCGAGCATGGCGTTGCGGCCGTCGGTGCAGGCGGCGACCGGGGTTCCGGTGGTGAAGCCGTCGACGCTGGTGGAGGCGATCTGGGTGGCCCCGGGACGGACCCCGGCCTCGGCGAGCAGGGTCCGCAGCGGCACCCCGAGGAAGACCGAGTTCGAGATGAGGTTCCCGCCGACGTCGTTGGAGACGCAGCACATCGTGATCGGGGCCTCGACCAGCCCGCGGCCACGCAGCTGGTCGTAGTTCAGGGTGAGCTCCCGCTGGACCAGGCCGTGGATGCGCAGGGTGAAGTCCGCGGTCGAGACCTGCGGGACCTGCAGCGCGGTGTCGATCCGGTAGAACTGGTCGTTCGGGGTGAGCCAGGTCGGGGTGCCCGACGCGGCGAAGTCGGCGGCAGGCGGCGGGACGACCGGTGGCCCCGTCGGTGGCGGCAGGGCGGCGTCCGCCCGGGAGGCCGCGACGTCGGCCGCCGCGGCGAACCGTCGCCCGAGGAACCCGGTGATGCCGGCGCCGGCGAGCGCGACCCCGAGGCCGAGGAGCAGTCGTCGTCGGCCGGCCGACGGGTCGGTGAGCCGCCTGTCGGGATCGGGCCTCTCGGCGCGCCGCGCCAGGCGGTGCAGGACCGCGAACGTCGCCGCCCCGGCGACGAGGGCGACGGCGGGTGCGACGAGGTACCCGACGGTGAAGGTCGGCGCCGCGGCCGCGCACGTCGCCCCGACGAGGCCCAGCACGACGACGAGCGTCAGCCCCGGGACGGGGGTCCGGCGCGAGAGCAGCCCGGCGAGGACCGCGACCGCGGTGATCACCACGGCCATGCCGGCCAGCAGGACCTGCTTGTCGTGCACCCCGAAGGTGCTGGTCGCGAACTCCTTGAGCGCCTCGGGGGTCAGCCGGATGAATTGGTTGCCCACCGCGAGGAACGGCGACGACGGCGCGGCCGCGAAGGCCGCCACGAGGTCCCCGACGCCCAGCGCCACCGCGACCGCGAGGACCCCGATCGCGCCGGCGACCGGCGGTCTCAGGACACCGGTCCCGGGATCCGCCGCCGGTGCCGCGGGCGGATCCGTGTCCGTCGTCATGGCAGAACCTTCGGCCGTCGGCTCGACCGGGTTCGGACACCCGATCCGTCGTGGCGCCGGGCGGCGACCCCGGTCGTTGAACGGCGCACGACGTCAGGTCGGTGTCAGGTGGGTCACCTCCTCAGGCGGCCGAGCGCTCGTCGGCCGGACGGCGGCGCAGCGTGGCGCGCCGGATGGCCGGCGGGTCGTAGGCCATGTCGAGCCGCCCGACGTCCGTGCCGGGCGGGACGATCTCGTCGATCCGGTCGAGGACCTCGTCGTCGAGGGTGGTCTCGGCGCCCGCGAGGAGGTCGTCGAGGTGCTCCATCGTCCGGGGCCCGAGGATCGCCGAGGTGACGCCCGGGTGCGCGATCACGAACGCCATCGCGAGATGGGTGAGGGACAGGCCGGCCTTCTCCGCGAGCGGGATGAGCGCCTCCACGACGTCGAGGCGGCGCTCGTCGCGCAGATGGCCGAAGCCGTAGCGCGATCGCAGCGCATCGGACTCCTGCCCCTTGCGGTAGCGGCCCGTGAGCATGCCCTGGGCCAGCGGGCTCCAGACGAGCGTGCCCATGCCGTACCGCTCGCAGACCGGCAGCACCTCGCGCTCGATGCCGCGGTCGAGGATCGAGTACGGCGGCTGCTCGGTGCGGAAGCGCTCGAGGCCGCGGCGCTCGGCGGCCCACTGCGCCTCGACGATCTCCGAGGCCGGGAAGGTCGACGACCCGATGGCGCGGACCTTGCCGCTGTGGATCAGGTCGGACAGCGCCGAGAGGGTCTCCTCGACGTCGACCGTGGGGTCGGGGCGGTGCACCTGGTAGAGGTCGAGGTGGTCGGTCTGCAGCCGGCGCAGCGAGTTCTCGACCTCGCGGACCAGCCAGCGCCGCGAGTTGCCCTGCTGGTTGGGGTCGTCGCCCATCGGGAGGTGGGCCTTGGTGGCGAGGACGACGTCGTCGCGACGACCCTTCAACGCCTTGCCCACGATCTCCTCGGACTCGCCGGCCGAGTAGGCGTCGGCGGTGTCCACGAAGTTGATCCCGAAGTCCAGGGCCTTGTGGATGATGCGGATCGCGTCGTCGTGGTCGGGGTTGGCGACGGGTCCGAACATCATCGCGCCCAGGGCGTAGGGGCTGACCTTGATGCCGGTGAGGCCCAGCGTGCGGTAGCGCATGGCTCCCTCTCCGTTTCGGCTGGTGGGTGCCGGGGACGACGGGGTACCGTCGGCTCAAGCGGAACGCTCCTCCGGAACTATACGGAACCGCGTTCCGCTTTGTCGAGGGAGGTGGACGTGACGGAGCAGCCGGGCCGCCGGGTGCGGGCCGACGCGCGGCGCAACACAGACGCGCTCCTGGAGGCGGCCGCCGCGGTGTTCGCCACCTCGGGGGTCGACGCCCCGGTGCGGGAGGTCGCGACGAAGGCCGGCGTGGGCGTCGGCACCGTCTACCGGCACTTCCCGAAGCGGTCCGACCTCGTCGCCGCCGTCTTCCGCCACAGCGTCGACTCCTGCGCGGACGCGGCTCCCGTCCTGGCCGCCGAGCACGGCCCGGGTGAGGCACTCGCGCTCTGGCTGCAGCGCTACACGAGCTTCATCGCGACCAAGCGCGGGCTCGCCGCGGCGCTGCACTCCGGCGACCCGGCCTTCGACGCCCTGCCCGCCTACTTCGACGGACGCTTCCGGCCGGCGCTCGGCGCGCTGCTCGAGTCCGCGGTCGCGGCGGGCGAGGTCCGCGACGACGTCGAGCCGGGGGACCTCCTGCGCGCGGTCGCCAACCTCTGCCTGGCCGGCAGCGACGTGGGCCCGGACCACTCCCGGCGCATGGTCGACCTGCTCGTGGACGGACTCCGGTACGGCGTCAGCCCCTGATCGCCGGTCAGCCGGCGGCGTCGCGGAGGGCTCGGAGTGCGGCGAGTGCCCCGGCGCGTGCTTCGCGGTCGGTGATCAGGCCGTCGGTCCCGACGGCGTCGCGGGTCAGCGGGAGCCGCAGGCACGCGGCCTCGACGACGTTCGCGCCGACGTAGCGCATGACCTTCGCCAGCGAGTCGTGCGCGTCGGCGCCCCCGCTCGGCGCGGCCGGGCCGGAGACGTTCAGCCAGCCGACGGGCTTGGCGTGGATCGAGTCCGGCTCGGCGTCGCCGACGGTCCAGTCGAGCAGGTTCTTGAACGCCCCCGGCAGCGCACCCGCGTACTCCGGGGTGCAGAAGAGCACCGCGCCGGCCGCGTGGATGCGGGTGCGCAGGCCCGCGACCGCGCCGGGGAGCGGGTCGCGGTCGTCGTCGGGGTTGAACGCGGGCAGCGCGGCGAGGTCGGTGTGGAGCTCAGTGGTGAGGCCGTCCGCGAGGGCGGCGACCGTCCGGAGCATCGCGGTGTTCGTCGACGCCGCGCGGGTGCTGCCGGAGATCAACAGGGCGTCCACGTGCTTCTACCCCTCGGCCAGGAGACGCTCGACCTTGTCGGGGAACGACGGGTCGGAGAGCGCGGAGACGTGGTCGCCGAGGAGGGTCTCGTACCTGCCGCGGGAGAGCGCGTCGGCCAGGGCCTCGGCGGTGGCCGCGTGCCGGGTGTCCCCGTCGCCGACGAGGACAAGGACCGGGGTGGGGATGCGGCCGAGTTCCTCGGGGACGACCGGCACGTGGCTGTCCAGCACGTGGCGCAGCGCTCGCGGGTCGTTGCTGCTCGACCGGATCCAGTCGGCGATCCCGGCGGCCGGACCGGGCTCGATCTCGGTGCCCGCGACCAGCCCGTCGAGCGCCTTCCGGTACATCCCGGTCTGGTCGACCGGCCCGGCGAGGGCATCGAGGCCCTGCCCGCCGACGACCGCGCGGCCGGGCCGGGCCCCGCGCACCAGCACCCGCACCACGACCCGCCCGCCCAGCGAGTAGCCGGCGAGGTCGTGGGCGGTGGGGTCGTCGTGGTCGATCCCGAGGTGGTCGAGCAGCGCGAGGGCGTCGTCGGCGAGCACGTCGGGCGGGTACGCGGCCGGGTCGTCGGGCGCGGCGCTGGACCCGTGGCCGCGGAAGTCCGGGACGATCACGCGACGGCCGTGCTCGGCGAACCGGGCGGCCAGGCCGTTGTCGATCCACATCGCGCCGCTCGCGGTGAACCCGTGGAGCAGGACCAGCGGTCGCCCGGTCCCGTACTCCCGGAACGCCAGCCGGACGCCGTCGCGCCCCTCGAACCAGCTGTGTTCGACGGAGGTGGTGAACGTCGGCCGGCCGCGCATCGGGACCGTCGGCGGGGTCCCGCCCGGCGGGCTCCAGGTCCCGCCGAGCCGCTCGGCCAGCCGACCCGTCCATCCCCACGCCATGCGCTCCATGGTGCTCTCACCGGCCGGGGAGGGGACCCCACGAGATCACCGGGCGTTGTGGAAGATCACCCCCAGGACGTGGCGATCCCCGGAGTGCACCGCCGACACCCCGTGGCGCATCTGGACGCGGTGGTACCCGCGGGCACCCTGCTTCGGGCGGTGCCGCACCGGGAAGATCACCGCTTGGCCGAGCCCGGGCCGCGCGACCATCGGCCGCGACTGCTGTCGGGGCCGCTGCTCGACGAACACGCTCTCGCCGCCGGTGAAGTCGACATCGGGGGTGTTGAGCATGAAGAGCACCTGCAGCGGGAAGGTGAGGTCGCCGTAGACGTCCTGGTGCAGGCAGTTGTAGCCGGTCGGGCCGTAGCGCAGCACCAGCGGCGTGGGTCGGTGCTGGCCGACCTCCGCGCAACGCTCGACGAGCTCGGCGTGCTCGGGCGGCCACGTCGGCTCGTCGAGGATGCCGGCCCAGCGGTTCGCGAGCTGCGCCAACGGCGGGTAGAGCCGGGTGCGCAGCGCCGTGACCAGCGGGGGCAGCGGGTCGGCGAAGTAGCGGTAGCGCCCCTGCCCGAACGAGAGCCGGGCCATGTCGATCGTGGACCGGAAGGCGCCGTCGTCGTCGAACACCTCGATCATCTCCCGGCACTGCTCGGGCGAGAGCAGCGGCTCGGTCATCGCGAAGCCCTCGGTGTCGAGCGCCGCCCCGATGCGCTCCCAGTCCAACCGCTCGAGCGCGGGCAGGTCGATCCGGTCGACGGCGGTCATCGCCCGACCCCCGTCGCGCCCTCGGCGGCGAGCAGCCGCTGCTTGGCCGAGACGCCGAAGATGTAGCGCCCGATCCCGCCGCCGCCGCTGGGGACGACGCGGTGGCACGGGATGAGCAGCGGCACCGGGTTGGTGGCCAGCGCCGTGCCGGCCGCGCGCACCGCACCCGGGCGTCCGACCTCGGCGGCGACCCACGCGTACGGCCGGGTCTCGCCGGCCGGGATGGTGCGGGTCGCGGCGAGCACGTCGCGCTGGAAGTCGGTGATGCCGAGCAGGTCGAGGCGGGGCCGCGCCGTCGCGTCGCCGTGCAGGGCGGCCTCGAGGTCGTCCGGCACGACGGTCGAGGCCCGCAGCGGGCGCCCGACGCGACGGCGGTACGCGGCGCGGAAGTCCTCCTCGGCGAGGTCGGCGGTGGTGCGCAGGAAGCTGATCCCGTCGCGGGTGCAGACCACCCGCACCGGGCCGAGCAGGCTGTCGGTGGTGAGCCAGCCGTCGAAGAGCCGGTCGGTCAGGTCGGGGCCCTCCGCCGGCGCCAGCGCGGCGAGGCGGACCAGGACCGGGTCGGTACTCATGGGCGGTCTCCTGTCTCGGCGATCAGGGTGCGCAGCCGGGCGAGCCCGCGCGACACGTGCGACTTGGCGGTGCCGACCGGGCAGCCGAGCACCTCGGCGACCTCGGTCAGGGGCAGGTCGGTCACGTGGCGCAGGACGACCGCGGTGCGCTGGGTCTCGGGGAGCCGGGCGAGCAGGGTCGCGAGGTGCTCGGTGACCTCGGCCTGCTCGGCCCGGTCCTCGACGGTCGGGCCGGGCACGGGCTCGTCGGGCACGGTCGCGCCGTCGGTGCGCGGGCGGCGGGCGGCGTCGCGGACCTGGTTGCGGCTGGTGTTCACGACGATGGTGAGCAGCCAGGGCCGGGGCACCAGTTCGCGCAGCCAGGCGGGGTCGTGGTCCGCGAGCGAGCGGTAGGCCCGCAGCAGCGCCTCCGCGGCGAGGTCCTCGGCGTCGGTGCGGTGCCCGGTCGTGCGCAGCGCCACCGCGTACACGAGGCCCTGATAGGTCCGGACGAGCTCGGCGAACCCGTCGTCGAGGTCGTCGGCCAGCGCGGCCGCCACCCGCTCGCCGTCGGGGTCCGCCCGCGGAGCGGCCTCGGTGGGGGTGCTCATGTCCGGGTGAACACCGATCCGGCCGCGGGCGTTGCAGCTAGTCGAACCCGACGACGGCCCCCTGCGCGGCCGACCCGACCAGCCGCGAGTACTTCCCGAGCACCCCGGTGCGGTGCTTGGGCGGCGGCGGGGTCCAACCGTCCCGACGGCGGGCGAGCTCGTCGTCGTCGATCAGCAGGTCGAGCGTGCGGGCGGCGAGGTCGAGCCGGATCCGGTCGCCGTCGCGGACGAACGCGATCGGCCCGCCGTGCGCGGCCTCCGGGGCGACGTGCCCGACGCACAGCCCCGTCGTGCCGCCGGAGAACCGGCCGTCGGTGAGCAGCAGGACGTCCTTGCCGAGCCCGGCGCCCTTGATCGCGCCGGTCACGGCGAGCATCTCGCGCATCCCCGGCCCCCCGCGCGGGCCCTCGTCGCGGATGACGACGACGTCGCCGGGCTGCAGACCGTCGGGGCCGGTCGACTCCACCGCGTCCATCGCGCCCTGCTCACCGTCGAACACGCGGGCGGTGCCCTCGAACGACGCCGAGTCGAACCCCGCCGACTTGACCACCGCCCCGTCGGGAGCCAGCGACCCGCGCAGGATCGTCAGCCCGCCGGTGGGGTGGATGGGGTTGGAGAGCGGCCGCAGGATGTCGCCGTCGAGCGGCTCGGGTGCCAGCTCCTCGAGGTTCTCCGCGAGGGTCTTCCCGGTGACGGTCAGGCAGTCGCCGTGCACGAGCCCGGCGTCGAGCAGCGCCTTGAGGACGACCGGCACACCGCCCACCCGGTCGACCGTGTTCATCATCCAGCGCCCGAACGGCTTGACGTCCGCGAGGTGCGGGACCCGGTCGCCGATGCGGTTGAAGTCGTCCAGCTCGAGCGGGACGCCGGCCTCGCGGGCGATCGCGAGCAGGTGCAGCACCGCGTTGGTGGAGCCGCCGAACGCCATGACGACCGCGATCGCGTTCTCGAACGCCTCGCGGGTCATCACGTCGCGCGCGGTGTGCCCGCGGCGCAGCATCCCCACGACGGCGTCGCCGGACTGCCGCGCGAATCCGTCGCGGCGGCGGTCGGCGCTCGGCGGGGACGACGACCCGGGCAGCGCCATGCCCATCGCCTCGGCCGCGCAGGCCATCGTGTTGGCGGTGTACATGCCGCCGCAGGCGCCCTCGCCGGGGCAGATGGCCCGCTCGATCTCGTCGACCTTCTCGCGCGTGATCAGCCCGCGGGCGCACGCCCCGACGGCCTCGAACGCGTCGATGATCGACACCTCCTTGCCGTCGACCATCCCCGGCATGATCGAGCCCGCGTAGAGGAACACGCTCGCGAGGTCGAGCCGCGCCGCGGCCATGAGCATCCCGGGCAGCGACTTGTCGCAGCCGGCGAGCAGCACGGTCCCGTCGAGGCGCTCGGCCTGCACCACCGTCTCCACCGAGTCGGCGATGACCTCCCGGCTGACCAGCGAGTAGTGCATCCCGACGTGGCCCATGGAGATGCCGTCGGACACCGAGATCGTCCCGAACTCCATCGGGTAGCCGCCCGCGTGGTGCACGCCCTCCTTGGACGCGGTGGCGAGGCGGTCCAGCGAGAGGTTGCACGGGGTGATCTCGTTCCAGCTCGACGCGACGCCGATCTGGGGCTTCGAGAAGTCGTCGTCGGTCATCCCGACCGCGCGCAGCATGCCGCGCGCGGCGGCCCGCTCCATCCCGTCGGTGACGTCGCGGCTGCGGGGCTTGACGTCATGTCCGGTGGTGGTGCGGTTCGCCATGCCGGGACCGTAACGCGCCGGTCCGACAGCGTCCCGTCGACGACGACGGCCCTCAGCGCGGCGTCGCGGCGAACTTCGCCACGGCGGCCTCGGTGACCGGCTCGAAGAGGTTCACCAGGGCGCCGTCGGGGTCGCGCAGGAGCAGCGACCGGTTGCCCCACGGCATCGTCGTCGGCTCCTGCACGACCTCGAGATCCCGGAGCTCCGCGAACCGTCCGTCGAGGTCGGAGACGATGAACTCGACGATCGACGAGCGGTTCGCGGCCGGGTCCGCGACACCCGGCCCGAACAGCGCGACGGTGCGCGTGCTCCCGATCGCCAGCGTCCCCGACGTCGTGCGCAGCTCGGCGAAGTCGTCGGTCGCCCACGTCGCGGTCACGCCGGTGACGCGCTCGTAGAACCCGACGAGGCGCGCGACGTCGTCGGTGATGATCCGGACGGACACGAGGTTCACGGCGAGGTCCTCTCGATCGCCCCGGCGATTCCGGGGTTCGGGACGACGCTAGGACCGATACCGGGCAGGACCCGCCCGGTATCGCCGAGGTATCCCGCCGCCCGCTCGCCGGGGCGCACTGCACCGGTGCGGATCTGTCCCGACGACGGCGGATGCGGTTGGCTGAGGGGTCGTCGGGGGACGCGGAGGTGGCCGTGGGTGCCGTGGTGTCGTCCGGCGAGGTGGAGCGCACGTTCGAGGTCGCCTCCGTGGCGGTCCTCGCCGCCCTCGATCCCGGCGAGGTGCTGGGGCGCGAGGTGCCCGTCGACCCCGAGGAACGCCTGCTCGAGGCCGTCTACCACGACACCGCCGACCTGGCGCTGCACGCCGAGGGCGTGACGATGCGCCGTCGCACCGGAGGTCCGGACGAGGGCTGGCACGTCAAGCTGCCTCCGGTCGGCGACCGTCGGGAGGAGATCCAGGCCCCGCTCGCGCCGGAGGCCCCGGTGGAGCTGCTGGCGCTGGTCCGGGCGTTCACCCGCGGTCGCCCGGTGCAGCCGGTCGCCCGGCTGCGCACGCATCGCCGCGCGTGGCGGGCCGTCACCGGGGGCGGTGGGCTGGTGGCCGAACTGGTCGTCGACGCCGTGACCGCGTGCCGGTCCGGGGACCGGGAGGAGCTCGCCTGGACCGAGATCGAGGTCGAGCTCGGTCCCGCCGCCCCGGCGGGCTTCCTCGACGTCGTCACCGAGCGCCTGGCCGCGCGCGGGATCCATCGCTCGGCGACCCCGTCCAAGGTCGCGAGGGTGCTGGGCGAGCGGCCGGTCTCCGTCCTGCCCGCCCCGGACGGCAGTGCGGCGGCGGTCGTGCTCGAGTACCTCCGCGGGCAGGCCCGGTCGCTGCGGCGCTGGGACCCGCTCGTGCGGCTCGACCGCGAGGACGCCGTCCATCAGATGCGGGTCGCGGCCCGCCGGATCCGCAGCGTGCTGCAGTCGTTCCGACGGGTGCTGCACCGCGCCCGGACCCGGACGCTCACCGGCGAGCTCCGCTGGCTGGCCGGCGAGCTCGCCCCCGCCCGGGACACCGAGGTGATGCACGCCCGCCTCGACGAGCTGCTCGCCGAGGTGCCCCACGAGCTGGTCCTCGGTCCGGTGCACGCCGAGCTCGCCGCGGCGTTCGCCCGCCGAGCGGCCGCGGCGCGGGACCGGGCGCTCGCCGCCCTCGACGGGACCCGGTACCTCGCCCTGCTCGCGGCGCTCGACGCGCTGCTGGCCGAGCCGCCCCTCGCCCGCCGCGCCCTGGACGACGCGGACCACGTGCTCCCCGGCGAGGTGGCCCGCGCCCGACGTCGGGTGGACGCGGCGATCGCGGCGGCGCGGGGGATCGCGCCGGGGGCGGAGCTCGACACCGACCTGCACGAGGCCCGCAAGGCAGCCAAGCGCCTGCGCTACGCGAGCGAGGCCGCCCGCCCGGTCCTGGACGACTCCGCGCGGAAGGGGATCCGCCGCATGGCGGCCCGGCAGGAGCAGTTGGGCGTCCACCAGGACACCGTCGTCACCCGCGCGACCCTGCTGGAGCTGGCGGCGGGCGAGGTGGCCCACGGCTTCACCCTCGGCGTCATGTACGCGGCCGAGGTGGCGCTCGCGCGGCGCACCGAGGCGGCGGTGGCCGCCGGGGCGTGACGCAGCTCGCTTGACGCCGGGCCCAACGCGGCGCAATCTCGGACCATGCGGTCCGGGACCGATCGGTCCGTCAACAGGATCGCCGAGCGGAGGAGGAGCGCCATGCGGGACGCGGTGATCGTGGACGCGGTCCGGACGCCCGTCGGCAAGGGCAAGCCGGGCGGCGCGTACGCCGAGGTCCATCCGGTGGAGCTGCACGCCCACGCGCTGCGCAGCCTCGTCGAGCGCGTACCGGGCCTCGAGCCGGGCGAGGTCGACGACGTGATCGGCGGCGCGGTCGGGCAGGTCGGCGAGCAGAGCGGCAACACCACCCGGTTCGCGGCCCTCGCGGCCGGCTTCCCGGAGTCGGTGCCGGGCGTGACGGTGGACCGGCAGTGCGGGTCGAGCCAGCAGGCCCTGACCTTCGCCGCCCAGGGCGTCGTCGCCGGCGGGTACGACATCGCGATCGCGTCCGGCGTGGAGTCGATGTCGCGCATCCGCATCGGCAGCCAGACCGAGGTGAACGGCGTCGCGCAGGACGTGGCCGGCCCGTCGGTCCGCGAGCGCTACGCGCCCGGGCTCATCCCGCAGGGGGTCAGCGCCGAGCTGATCGCGCGGCGATGGGGGCTGAGCCGGACCCAGGCCGACGAGTTCGCGCTGGCCAGCCATCAGAAGGCGGCCGCCGCGTGGCGGGAGGGACGGTTCGCCGCCGAGGTCGCGCCGCTCAAGACGACGCGGGCGGACGGCACGATCGCCCAGCTCGAGACCGACGAGACGATCCGGCCGGGCACCACGCCGGACGCCCTGGCGGGCCTCAAGACGCCCTTTGCCGACGACCGCTGGACCGAGCGCTTCGGCGACATCGACTGGACCGTCACCGCCGGCAACGCCAGCCCCTACAACGACGGCGCGGCGGCCCTGCTCGTCACGACCTCGGAGATCGCCGCGGCGCGCGGCTGGACGCCCCGGGCGCGCGTCCACACCGCCACCGTCACCGGCGACGACCCGGTCTACATGCTCACCGGGATCATCCCGGCGACCGCCAAGGTCCTCGCCCGAGCCGGGCTGACGATCGACGACATCGACGCGTTCGAGGTCAACGAGGCCTTCGCGTCGGTCGTGCTCGCCTGGCTCGCCGAGACCGGCGCCGACCCGCGGAAGACCAACGTCAACGGGGGCGCGATCTCGATCGGCCACCCGCTCGGCGCCAGCGGCGCCCGCATCGCGACCACCCTGCTCGGGGTGCTCGACCAGACCGGGGGCCGCTACGGCCTCCAGACCATGTGTGAGGCCGGTGGCACCGCCAACGCCACCATCGTGGAGAGGATCGCCCGATGAGGATCGCCGGATCGACCGCACTCGTCACCGGCGCGGGCCGGGGGCTCGGGGCCACGCTCGTCGAGGCCCTGCTCGCCCGCGGCGCCGCCACCGTCTACGCCGGCGCGCGGGACCCGCGCGATGCGGAGAACAAGGACCCGCGCGTGATCCCGCTCCGCCTCGACGTCACCGACCCGGCCTCGGTCCGGGGCGCCGCCGAGCGGGCGGGCGACGTGGACCTGCTGATCAACAACGCCGGGATCGCCGGCAACGGCTCGCTGCTGACCGGCGACCCCGAGCGGGCGCGGGCCGAGCTGGAGACCAACTTCTGGGGCCCGGTGACGGTGCTCCGGGCGTTCGCCCCGGTGCTCGCCCGCAACGGCGGTGGCGCGGTCGTGAACGTCCTCTCCGCGCTGTCCTGGCTGACCTCGCCGCTGACCGGCTCCTACAGCGCTTCGAAGGCCGCCGCCTGGTCGTTCACCGGCTCCGCGCGGGCCGAGCTCCGCGGGCAGGGCACCCAGGTCGTCGGGGTCCACCTCGGCTACATGGACACCGACATGGTCGCCCACCTCGACGTCCCGAAGATCGCCCCGGAGGACGTGGCCCGCCAGACCCTGGACGCGGTCGAGGACGGCGGCGAGGAGGTGCTGGCCGACCTGCCCAGCGAGCGCGCGAAGGTGGCGCTGTCCGGGAAGCCGGCCGGGCTCGAGCTCTAGGCGGTGACGGTCGTGGTGGTCCCGTCGTCCCACACGACGAGGCCGCCGCGACCGACCCGTCGTCCCAGCCACTCTGCTGCCTGCGCCCCGAGGGCGTAGGCGGCGGTGGCGTCGACGTCCGCGTCGGTGAGCGAACGCGCGATCACGGTCACCTGGGCGACCGCGGCGGGCGCCGTACCGGTGCGGGCGTCGACCAGGTGCGCGCCGCGGTGCGCGGTGCCGCTGGTGGCGACCGCGCCGTCGCGCACGGGCACGACGGCGAGCACGCGGCCCGGATCGCGGGGGTCCTCGATGCCGATGCGCCACGGGTCGCCGTCGGAGTGGCAGACCATGTCGCCGCCCGCGGAGAGGCAGAAGTCGGTGTCGTCGAGGCCGCCCAGGAACGCCGAGGCGCGCTGCACCGCCCAGCCCTTCACGACGCCGCTGGGGTCGAGTCCGCCGTCGCGCCACACCGAGAAGGCGCCGTCGGTGGCGCGCTCGGCGCGCGCCCCGATGGCGAGCACCTCGTGCACCTCGGCAGGGGCGTCGGCGACGGCGAGCTCGCCGTGGCGGATCGCGGTGACGACCGAGTCCTCGCGGTAGGTGCTGAACGTCCGGTCGGCCTCACGCAGCGAGCCGAGCACGGCCGCCCAGGCCGCGTCGGCCTCGGCGTCGTCGGCGTGGCGGCCGCGCAGCGCGAGGCTGATCGGCATCCCCATCACGTGCTCGACCCGCCGTGCCACCCGGGCCGCCGTGGCCGTCGTCATGCCACACCGGCCTGGTCGAGGGCGCTCTGCAGCGACGTCACGTAGCCGTCGGAGGTGTAGGTCGCGCCGCTGACCATGTCGATCTGTGCGCTCTGGGCCGACAGCGTCTCGGAGACCAGCTGCGGGACGGCGTCGGCGTTGATCTCCTGGTCGCGGCCGTTGGAGTCGGGTTCCTGGACGACGTCGACCGCGGTGATCTTCCCGGCGGCGAGCGTCACCTTCACCTGCACCGGGCCCCAGCGAGTGTCGGCGGCGGTCCCGGTGACGGTGCCGGTGTAGGTGCTCGAGGTCTTCGCGGCGGCCGAGGTGGTGGCCCCGGCCGCCGAGGTCGTCGTGCCGGTGGTGGTGCCGGTCGCTGCCGGCATCGTCGAGGAGGTGGACGTGCGGTAGGAGAAGAGCAGCACCACGGTGCTGACGGTGGTCAGACCCCACAGCGCGATGCGGCGGGCGCCGCGGTCGAAGCGGGCGGGCGGCACGGTGGTCACCATCCGAAGGTCTCGGTGTGGATGCGGTCGGCGGAGGTGCCGGCCGCGAGGAGCGTGCGCTGGACCAGGCCGGTCCAGGGGGTGGGGCCGCAGACGTAGACGTCGCGCTCGGCGATGTCGGGGACCCGGGCGCGCAGGGCGGCGAGGTCGTCGACCGGCCCGACGCCGGCCCCGAGCCAGGAGTCCGGGCCGCGGCGCCGGCCGGGCAGCGGGACCAGGCCGAGCTGGCGCTCCCGGGCGAGGACCGCGAACTCGCGGGCGAAGATCGGCTGCGTGGAGAAGCGGTGGAGGACGACGACGTCGCCGTCGAGGGCCTCGGCCAGCGCCCGGAGCGGGGTGATGCCGACCCCGGCGCCGATCAGCGCGACGCCGGGCCGGGTGCGGGCCCGGGCGGTGAGCCGGCCGTAGGGGCCCTCGATCAGCACCTTCGTCCCCGGGCGCAGTCCGGGCACCTCCGCGGTGCCGTCGCCGAGGTCCTTGACGGTGATGCGCAGGCTGCGCCCGTCCGGGGCCGCCGAGAGCGAGTAGGGGTGCGCCCGGCTCCAGCCGCGGCGGGTGAGGAAGCGCCACTGCAGGAACTGGCCGGCCCGCGCCCCGAGCTCGTCGAGGTGCTCGCCGGTCAGGTACACCGACACGCACCCGTCGCCCTCGGCGCGCACCGAGGTGACCGTCACCCGGTGACGGAGGCTCCGGGCCAGCGGGAGGCCGACCCGCCAGACGAGGACCGCGCCGGCGGCCAGGGCGTAGGCCGTCCACCAGAACACCGTGCGGGCGGTCGAGGCGAGGAACTCCTGCCCGGTCCAGAGCTGGTGGGGCAGCGAGAGCCCGACGCCCAGGTAGGCGTAGAGGTGCAGCAGGTGCCAGGACTCGTAGCGCATCGACGCCCGGGCGGCCTTCATGCTCGTCACGACGACCATGACCAGGCACGCGGTCCCGGCGACGGCGAGCAGCATGCCCGGGTAGGTGGTGCTCAGGGTCCAGAGCTCGCCGGGGCTGGCGAGCAGGTCCCCGGCGGCGTAGCCCCAGGTGATCAGCCCGACGTGGGCGATCATCGCGGTGAACGACGTGAACCCGACGAGCCGGTGGGTCATGGCGAGGCGGTCCTGCCCGAAGGCCTGCTCCAGGACCGGCACGCGGGCCATGAGCAGCACCTGGGCGAGCAGGAGGACCGTCGCGAGCAGGCCGGTCAGCCGGCCCACCGAGGTCAGCCCGGAGGCCCAGCCGCCGAGGTCGGAGAACCCGCCCCCGGTGGCCCACCAGTACGTGACCAGGGTCAGCGCGACGACGAGCAGCGCCTCGGCTGCCGTACGGATCCAGCGGTCGCGGACGGCGACGGGGTTGCGCGGCGTGCTCGGCCGGGCGCTCGGTGGGCTGCCGGCGGGGGCGGCCCGATGGGTGCCCGCGCGATGTGCGGGGCGGTCGGCGAGGGCGGTCACGTGAACAGCCCGCCGAGGATCGCGCTCGTGCTCGCGGAGGTGTTGTTGCCCTGGGCGGTACCGGTCTGGCCCTGCCCGGTGCTGGTGTTGCCGCCCGGCGTCGTGCCGGTGCCGGTTCCGCTCTGCCCGGGCTGACCGCCGGTCCCGCTCTGCCCGGGCTGACCCTGCGCGGCCGCGCCGCCCCGGTCGCCGAAGCCACCGGCCGCGCCGTCGTGGTCGCGGTGGTGCCCGGACGTCAGGCCCGGACCGCCGTCCGGCCCGGAGTCGCCGACCGCGTGACCGACGGCGAATCCGCCCCCGGCCAGCACCACGGCCGCACCGACCGCGGCCGCGACCTTCAGCCCCCGCCGTCGGGGCCGGGCCGGCGCCGCGTCATCGTCGTCGCTCCGGGACGAGGTCCCCGCGGGCGGCATCGCCGCGGCCGCGGTGGCCGTCGTGTCGCCGGCCTCCTCGGACTGCCCGGCCGGCATCTCCTGCGTCTCCGGGCCGTACGCCGCCGGAACCTGCGTCTCCGGGTCGTCGGGCTGCGACTCCCAGCGCGAGCCGCTGTGCCCGTGCGCGCCCGCCGTCGCGTCGTCGGCGGGGGTGGGGGAGTCCTCCTCGCGGTCCATCGGCCACCTTCTGAGAACGGATCGTGCGCCCGGTGGTCCCGACGGGTGCCGGGCGGGGTGTCGATCTGGTGAGGACCAGAGTGGTCGGCGTGGGTAACGCGTGTGCCCAGCTCGGTTCGGAAGCCGGTAAGAACCGTGGACCCGCCGTCGCAGGCCCGTCGTCACGCCCTCGCCCGGCCCGCCGGTCACCGCCTGGGCCCACCAGGTGTCGGCGGTGCCCCGTTGAAGATCAGGGAGTCGCTACGAGGGTGATCGGAGATCCGGTCGACCCGCAGTGACTCCCTCGCCCGCGCGAGCGGCGACCGCCCGGACCCGATCGCCCCCTCAGCACTCCACGACGTTGAGCGCGAGCCCGCCCCGGGCCGTCTCCTTGTACTTCACCGACATGTCGGCCCCGGTCTCGCGCATGGTCCGGATCGCGGTGTCCAGCGAGACGTGATGCGTGCCGTCGCCGCGCACGGCCATCCGGGCGGCGGTGATCGCGGTGACCGCGGCGACGGCGTTGCGCTCGATGCAGGGGATCTGCACCAGCCCGCCGACCGGGTCGCAGGTGAGCCCCAGGTGGTGCTCGATCCCGATCTCGGCGGCGTTCTCCACCTGCTCCGGGGTGCCGCCGAGGACCTCGGCCAGGCCGGCGGCGGCCATCGAGCAGGCCGATCCCACCTCGCCCTGGCACCCCACCTCGGCGCCGGAGATCGAGGCGTTCCGCTTGAGCAGCTGCCCGACCGCCCCCGCGGTGAGCAGGAAGCGCACCACGTCGTCGTCGCCGAAGCCCGGCAGGAAACGCGCCGCGTAGGAGAGCACCGCGGGCACGATCCCGGCGGCCCCGTTGGTCGGTGCCGTGACGACCCGCCCGCCGGACGCGTTCTCCTCGTTCACCGCCAGCGCCACGAGCGTCACCCACTCCATGGCGTGCAGCGAGTCCGGCAGGTCGACCCCGCTCTCGAGACGCCGCCGCAGCGCCGCCGCCCGCCGCCGCACCCGCAGCCCGCCCGGCAGCACGCCCTCGGTCGTGCAGCCCCGCTCCCGGCACTCGCGCATGACCGCCCACAGGTGCAGCAGGCTCGCGCGGACCTCGGGCTCGGGGCGCCGGGCGAGCTCGTTGGCCAGCACGACGCCGCTGATCGGCAGGCCCGCGGAGCGCGTGAGGGCCAGCAGTTCGGCGGCCGTGTCGAAGCGGAACGGGACCGGGGTCGGGTCCTCGACGAGCACCGCCTGCCCGGTCTCGTCCTCGTCGACGACGAACCCGCCGCCGACCGAGTAGTACTCCCGCTGCTCGAGGAGCACGCCCCCGGCGTCGGACGCGACGAAGCGCATCCCGTTGCTGTGGAACTCCAGCCGACGACGGCGATGGAGCACGACGTCGTCGTCGGGCGCGAAGTCGATCTCGTGCTTCCCGCCCAGCAGCAGCCGGCGGTGCACCCGGGCGTGCTCGACGGCGGGTCCGGCCGCCACCGGATCGACCAGGTGCGGCTGCTCCCCGGCCAGGCCGAGCACGACGGCGGGCACGCTGCCGTGGCCGTGCCCGGTGGCGCCGAGCGACCCGAACAGCTCGCAGCGCACCCGGGCGGTCCGCTCGAGCAGGCCGGCGTCGGCCAGGCGCGAGACGAACAGGAAGGCGGCCCGCATCGGTCCGACCGTGTGCGAGCTCGACGGCCCGATCCCGACCTTGAACAGGTCCAGCACCGACAGGGTCATGGGCGCTCCCGAAGCACCGAGCGAGGCGTACCGCGACTAATATATTAGTCGTCGACGCTAGGGTGAAGGGTTGATGTGGTCGCGGTATGCTGCTCGCCGTGACCGTCCAGCCACAGGAAGCCGCACCGCTCTCGCTCTCCGAGCGTGCCTACGGCGCGATCCAGGACAAGCTGATCATGTTGGAGATCCCGCCGATGGCCCCCGTCGACGAGCTCTCCCTCGTCGACGAGCTGGAGGTCGGACGGACTCCGGTCCGTGAGGCGCTCAAGCGGCTCGAGGTCGACCGGCTGGTCGTGTCCTACCCGCGTCGCGGCACGTTCGCGACGGCCGTCGACATCACCGACCTCGCGTACATCTCCGAGATCCGGACCCAGCTCGAGCCGCTCGCCGCGCGCCGGGCCGCGGAGGGTGCCGGCGGCACCTCGCTGCGCGCCGGACTGGGTGAGCTCGCGGACGCCACCGAGGCGCTCGACGTCCCGACGCTCGGGCGCGACGAGCTCATGCGCTGGGACATGCGGGTCCACCGCTCGATCTACCAGGCGTCGGGCAACCCGCACCTCGAGGACACCCTGGTGCGCTACGACAACCTGGCGACGCGCATCTTCTGCCTGTTCCTCGACCGGATGCCGGACTTCGACCGGCACGTGGGCGAGCACGTGGGGCTGCTGCGCGCCATCGCCGCCGGCGACGGCGAGCTCGCCGCGACCCTGTCCCACGAGCACGTCATCGGGTTCGAGAAGGCGGTCCGCGCGATCATCTGACCGCGCGTGCCCGGTCGTCACGCCGCCTGCCGGGCGCGCCGCAGGTCGCGGCGGAGCCGGCCGAAGGCCCGGGGGCTCCCCATGCCGAAGACCGCGGTGGTCGCCCCCGAGGCGTCGGTCCAACGGGCGGTGAACGTCCGGTCCCCGGTGTCGCCGTCGACGATCTCGACCCGGTCCTCGCGCCCCGGGTGCCCCGCCAGCTGCAGGGTGCGCCCGTACTGGTCGGACCAGAAGTACCCGGAGGGCCGGAACGCCGTGGTGGTCCGGCCCGCCAGCAGGTTCGTCGCGGCGACGCCCGCCTGCTCGCCCGCGCTCGTCCAGTGCTCGTGACGGTGCGCGCCGTCCCCGGTCCGGTACCGGGCGACGTCGCCGACCGCGACGACGTTCGGCAGGTCGCACACCATGCCCTCGTCGGTGCGCACGCCGTTCGCGACCGACAGGCCCGCGCCCTCGAGCCACTCGGTGTTGGGCACGATCCCGATCCCGGTCACGACGACGTCGGCCGGCAGGACACTGCCGTCGTCGAGCTCGACCCCGGTGACCCGCGGACCGGGGCCGGTGCGCAGCCGGGCCACCGACGTGCCGCGCCGCACCTCGGTGCCGTGGTCGGTGTGCAGCTCGACGCAGCACCGCGCGATCCTTTCCCCGAGCAGGGGCTCGAGCGGGAGTGTTGCGGCGTCGAGCACGGTGACCTCGAGGCCCAGGCGGCGGCACGTCGAGGCGACCTCGGCGCCGATGAACCCGGCCCCGACCACCACCACCCGCGGCGAGCCGTCGTGCAGTGCGGACCGCAGGGCGACGGCGTCGTCGAGGGTGCGCAGGACGTGCACACCCTCGACGCCCTCGCTGCCGGGCAGCCGGCGCGGCCGGGCCCCGGTGGCGATGACGACCCCGTCGGTCGGGATCTCGCGGCCGTCGGAACAGCGCAGCCGGGCCGCGGCGGGGTCGAGGCGCTCCACGCGCACCCCGAGGTGCAGCTCGACGGCGAGGTCGGCCTCGTCCTGTTCGTCGAGCAGGGCGATGTCCGGGGCGTCGACGGTGCCGGCGAGGAAGTCCTTGGACAGCGGCGGGCGGTCGTAGGGGCGGTGGGCGTCGTCCCCGACGAGGACGAGCCGGCCGTCGAACCCGGCGTCGCGCAGCGACCGCGCGGCCCGCGCCCCGGCGACGGAGGTCCCGACGACGGCGATGGTCCTCACGCCACGCCGCCCTGCGCGATCGGGGCGAGCACCTCGACGCCCGCGTGCTCCAGGTCGGCCCAGACGACGCCGTCGGCGATCATCACGGTGTAGGTGCGCACCGGCTTCTTGGCCGGCGGACCACTGGGTTCGCCGGTGCGCAGGGAGAAGAAGGCCTCGTGCAGGGGGCACTCGACCCAGCACCCCTCGAGGTAGCCGTCGGAGAGCGAGGCGCCCTGGTGGCTGCACGCGTCGTCGATGACGAAGACCTCGTCATCGGTGCGGAAGACGGCGACCGCGGTCGGCCCGGCGAAGCGCACGCCCTCGCCCTCGGGGATCTCGTCGACGTCGCAGAGTCGGATCATGTCTCTCTCCAGAAGAGATGGGTCGGCGGGAGGCCACGACGTCGTTCCTCCCACCGGACGGGTACTGACGGTGGGTGCACGCGGGGTGACTCGGCGTGCCCGAGAACTCAAGAGATCCGAGAGCATCGTTGCGTATTGCGCGCCACGATCCTCAATGCGCAACGCTCACGGTGGAGCTGACGGCGCCCGCTGTCAAGAGGTCCGGCAGGTGTGGCCGGGGTTCGAATCGCGTCGGGCACGGCACCGAAGAGGCGCTTGACATGGGGCTCTGCCGTCTTCCATCGTTTGTGTTGCGTATCAAGCAATCTGTTGCGCGATACGCACCACGTAGCACCGCGTACACAGTCGGGGCGATCGGCACATCTAGGAGCCCGCCGTCATGACCACCAGCGAGCTGTCCGCAGCCGCCGCGAGCGAACCCCTGCCGGCGAGCCTGCGAGAGACGCTCCCGGGCCGCTACTACACCGACCCGACGATCTTCGCCGCCGAACAGGCGCTGATCTTCGAGACCGGCTGGTTCTGCGCGGTGCTGGCCGCGGACATCCCGACGGCGGGGATGTTCGAGACCGTCGACGTCGGGCGCGAGAGCGTGATCGTCGCGCGCGGGCGGGCCGGCGAGGTGAACGCCTACCTCAACGTGTGCCGGCACCGCGGCGCCCGGCTCTGCACCGAGGAGACGGGATCGGTGCGCCGGTCCTTCCAGTGCCCATACCACGCCTGGACGTACAGGCTGGACGGCAGGCTCACGGCGGCGCCGAACCTCACCGAGATGCCCGACATCGACCGCGTGCGCTACGGGCTGCACCGGGTGCACGTCCGCGAGTGGCTCGGTTACGTCTGGCTCTGCCTCGCCGAGGAGCCGCCGTCGTTCTCCGACACCGTGATCGCGGACGTGACCGGGCGCCTCGGCTCGCCCGACGCGATCGTCGGCTACCAGGTCGCCGACCTCGCGCTCGGCCGCCGGATCACCTACGACGTGGCGGCGAACTGGAAGCAGATCGTCGAGAACTTCATGGAGTGCTACCACTGCGGGACGATCCACCCCGAGCTCACCGAGGTCCTCCCCGAGTTCGCGGACGGTCTGGCGGCGCAGTACTTCGTCGGGCACGGGGCCGAGTTCGGCGAGGACGTCCGGGGCTTCACCGTCGACGGGTCCGAGGGGCTCGAGCGTCTCCCGGGGGTCGGAGCCGAGCAGGACCGGCGCTACTACGCGATCACCGTCCGCCCGCAGGTGTTCATCAACCTCGTCCCGGACCACGTCGTGTTCCACCGGATGTTCCCGGTCGCCGCCGACCGCACGATCGTGCGCTGCGACTGGCTCTACCTGCCCGGCGTGGTCGCGAGCGGCGCCGACCTGGACCGCTCCGTGGAGCTCTTCCACCGGGTCAACCAGCAGGACTTCGACGCCTGCGAGCGCTGCCAGGTCTCGATGGACTCCCGCTCCTACGCCCGCGGCGGCGTCCTCGTGCCCAGCGAGCACCACATCGGCGAGTTCCACGACTGGGTCCGCGACCGCGTCGGCTGACCGCCCCACCCACTCCTTCACGAGAGAGCGACGAGCCCATGATCCCCGACGAGTCCGACACCCCGGACCGCGTGCTCGACGAGCTGGACACGCCGTCGTTCGACGCGGCCTTCCACGTGACCGACCGGCTGGCCGTGCACGGCGCCGAGTGCGTCTGCCCGCGGTGCGCCGGTCAGCTCGCGGTCCTGCTCGCCGAGCTCGCGCGCGCCCTGGCCTGACCCCCAGCCCGCACGAGGGGAACCCTCGGGCGCCTAGAGCGGCCGGATCCTCCCCTCGCGACTGCCGGCGCTCCCCGGCACGAGGGGAACCCTCGGGCGCCTAGAGCGGCCGGATCCTCCCCTCGCGGACCCGCGGGTGGCTGATCAGCGCACCACCGGCTCGCGGTCGCCTGCGTGGCGTGCCTCCCGGCGACGGCGCCGTCCAGCACCACGCTGGCGGCGTGCCTCCCCGCGCCGGCGCCGTCTTGTCGCGGCCTCCTGCGGTCGCCGGCCCGCCTTGTCGTTGTGAATCCGAACGACAAGCGAGCCGGGCCGGCGTGGAAGGCCACGACAAGGCGCCGGGCCGGGCCCTCGCGGCCGGACAGCTGCGTCCACAGCAGGACAGCCGCGTCGGCCGGACAGCAGTGACAGCCGAACACCCCGGAGCGACACGCCCCGGGGTGTCCGGCCGGCTCACCGGCGGATGCGGGTCATCTCCCGGTCGACCAGCGGCTCCGCGGCTACCGTCGCCCGGACGTCCTGGCCGAAGTACCGGATGTCGACGGGGTCCCCGACCTCGAGCGACGCGGGCAACCACGCGTACGCGATCGGGCGGCCGACGGTGTGCCCGAAGGCCGCCGAGGTGACGTACCCGGCCGGCTCCCCGTCGACGAGGACCGGCTCGCCGCCGAGCACGACGCTGCGCTCGTTGTCGACGGTCAGGCACGTCAGGCGGCGCGTCACCGTCGAGGCGTCCCGACCCGCGAGCGCGTCCCGGCCGACGAACTCCCCCTTGGTGGCCGGGCGGACCGCGAAGCCCACGCCCGCCTCGTAGGGGTCGTGCTCCGTCGTCATGTCGGTGCCCCAGGCGCGGTAGCCCTTCTCCAGGCGCAGGCTGTTGAACGCCGCGCGCGCGGCCGCGATGACGCCGTGCTCGCGGCCCGCCTCCCAGAGCACGTCCCAGAGCCGCTGCCCGTACTCGGCGCCGGTGTAGATCTCCCAGCCGAGCTCGCCGACGTAGGAGACCCGCATCGCGACGACGGGGACCCCGCCGATGTCGGCCCGCCGGCACCGGAAGTACTTCAGCCCCTCGGGCGAGAAGTCGTCTGGGCTCAGCGGCTGGACCAGGTCGCGGGCGAGTGGGCCCCAGACGCCGATGCAGCACGTCCCGCCGGTGATGTCCCGGACGGTGACGCTGCCGTCGGTCGGTGCCGCGCGGCGCAGGTACTCGACGTCGATGGTGCCGTTCGCGCCGACCTGGAAGAGCTCGTCGCCGAGGCGGGCCACGGTGAGGTCGCTGCGGATCCCGCCGGCGTCGTCGAGCATCAGTGTGTAGGTCACCGACCCCACCGACTTGTCCATCTTCCCGGTGGTCAGCCGGTCCAGGAACGCCACCGCGCCCGGCCCCGCGACTTCGATCCGCGTCAGCGGCGTCATGTCGTACATCGCCACCCCGGTGCGGGTCTTCCACGCCTCGGCGGCCGCGATCGGGGAGTGGAACCGCGCCGACCAGGAGTCGCGGGACGGGGGCTGCCATTCGTAGGGCAGCTCGCCGACCAACCCGGCGTTCGCCTCGTACCACTGCGGCCGCTCCCAGCCGTGGGCCTCGCCGAACACCGCCCCGAGATCACGCTGCCGGGCGTGGAAGGGGCTGACCCGCACGTCGCGGGGGGAGAGCCGCGGCTGCAGCGGGTGGACGACGTCGTAGATCTCGACGAAGTTCTGCTGGGCGGTCTCGGAGACGTAGGCGTCGGTGGTCTCGTGCTCGGCGAACCGGTGCACCGAGCACCCGTGCAGCTCGATCTCGCTGCAGCCGTCGACGAGCAGCTGGGCCACCGAGCGGGCGACCCCGGCGGAGTGGGTCACCCACACCGCCTCGGCGATCCAGAACCCGGACACGTCGGAGGACTCGCCGACCAGCGGCCCGCCGTCGGGGGTGAAGGAGAAGACGCCGTTGAAGCCGGTCTCGACCTTGGCGTCGTCGAGCGCGGGCAGCAGCAGCCGGCTCTGCTCCCAGGCGGGGGCGAAGTCCTCGTCGGTGAACGGCAGCATCGAGGGCTGCCGGGCCTCGGAGACGTCGTCGACCTCGGGGAGCTCGTCCAGCGAGACCGGGATGGGCCGGTGCGCGTAGGAGCCGATGCCGAGGCGGTCGTGGTGCTCGCGGTAGTAGAGGTCCTGATCCTGGTGGCGCAGGATCGGCAGCCGGGCCTCGACGGCCTCGTCGTTGCGTCCGACCAGCTCGGCGACCTGCCCGGTGAACGCGTACTGGTGGGCCAGCGGCAGCAGCGGCACCCGCATCCCGACCATCGCGCCCAGCCGGCGTCCCCAGAACCCCGCGCAGGACACGACGACGTCGGCCGGCACCTCGCCGTGGTCGGTCGTCACCCCGGTGACCCGGCCGCCGTGCTGGGAGATGCCGGTGACCCGGGTGGAGCCCCGGAACACCGCGCCGCGGCTCTCGGCGCGCCGGATCAGCGCGGTGACCGCGCGGGCGGCCTTGGCGAGCCCGTCGGTGGGGGTGTGGAGGCCGCCGAGGATCCGCGACGGGTCGAGCAGCGGGTGCAGCCGCACGCACTCCTCGATGTCGACGATCTCGGCGGGGATGCCCCGCGCCATCGCCCAGCCGTGCTTGCGGTCCAGGTCGGCGAGCCGTTCGGGGGTCGTCGCGACCTCGAGCCCGCCGACCTGGTTGAAGCACCACTCGCCGTCGTCCGGGGCGCCACCGAGTGCAAGGAACTTCTCGACGGTGTAGGAGGCGAAGGCGCTCATGGTCCGCGACGCGTTGGTCTGGAACACCAGGCCGGGAGCGTGGGACGTCGAGCCGCCGGTCAGGGGCAGCGGGCCCTGATCGAGGACGGTGACCTCGGTCCAGCCGCGCTCGGTGAGCTCGTCGGCGAGGTTCGCGCCGACGATGCCGGCGCCGATGATGACGACGCGCGGAGTGGTGGTGCTCATGTCTCGTCTCCTTCCTGGTCGGAGTTGTGGGGGAGCGGTCGCAGCTCCTCGGCGGCGTCGAGGAGCCAGCCGGCGACGTAGCCGGCGAAGGAGGCGCGGACGACGACGTCGAGCGCCGGGCCGCCGTCGTCGTCGGCGAGCAACAGCACCCCGGACTGGCCGAGCAGCGTCTGCGCGCAGGACCCGGCCGGGAACGACGCCGGGCGCAGGTCGAGCGCGCAGCCGAAGGACAGCAGCTCCCGGGCGTCGCGGCCGCGCAGCCGGACCCCGGTGCGCTGAGCCGAGACGTCGACGACGGCGCCGCGGTGCGGTCCGGCCACCGCGCGGACCTCGTCCTCCCACCGCGGCCCGGACGCCGTGGTGCTCGTGACCAGCCACTCGTCGGGACCGAGCCACACTGCCCGGCCGTCGCGGATCGGCGTCCAGGTGTTCGGCGCGGTCGGCAGCGGACCGCCGAGGACATCAGCGAACGGGAAGACGCCGGTGGCATCGACCCGCAGGTCGAGCGCGGTCGTCAGCGGCGCGAGCTCGATCGCGAGGCCGGGGTCCAGTTCCTCGGACAGGGCGGCGAACGCCGTCCGCCACGCCTCGAGCGGATGGGTACGGGTGAGGGTGTCAGCCATCGCGGCGGGCTCCTTCCGGGTCGACCAGGACGGACCCGCCGATGCGGGCGGGCACCAGCGCGGTCCCGACCGGGACTCCCACGACCTCGCCGATCCGCTCGCGCCCGCCCGTGACCAGCGCGAGCGCGAACGGCCGACCGAGCTCGGCGCTGAGGTAGCTCGACGTGACGTGGCCGAGCATCGGCACCGGGGGCGGCGGGAGCGCCCCGTCGTCGCACCAGGCGACGATCTGCGAACCCTCCGGCAGCTTCGTCGTCGCGTCGGTGGGCAGCAGTGACACCAGCTGCTTGCGCATCGGGTCGTGGTTCACCGCCCGCGCGAACGAGCGCTTCCCGACGAAGTCGGCCTTCTTCGTCGAGACCGCCCAGCCGATGCCGAGGTCGTGCGGGGAGACCGTTCCGTCGGTGTCCTGCCCGATGATCGGGAAGCCCTTCTCGGCCCGCAGGACGTGCATCGTCTCGGTGCCGTAGCGGGTGATGCCCTCCGGCTCGCCCGCGGCGACGAGGTGGTCCCACAGCGCGGACGCGTACCAGGAGGCGACGTTCACCTCGTAGGCGAGCTCCCCCGAGAAGGAGATCCGGGCGAGGCGGACGTCCACCCCGTCGAGGCCGGTGTCCTGCCAGGTCATGAAGCCGAACCCGGCGTTGGAGACGTTCAGCCCGGGGAACGCGCGGGCGATGACCGCGCGGGAGCGGGGCCCGACGACGGCGAACACCGACCAGTGCTCGGTCACCGACGTGAGCCGGATCCGCAGGTGCGGCCACTCCGTCTGGAGCCACTCCTCCATCGAGTCGAGGACGTGGGCGGCGTTGCCGGTCGTCGTCGTGACCAGGAACCGGTCCTCGGCGAGGCGCAGCACCGTGCCGTCGTCGACCACCATCCCGTCGTGGCCGCACATCACGCCGTAGCGCACGCGCCCGACCTTCAGGCTGCTCATCAGGTTCGTGTAGAGGTGGTCGAGCAGCACCGCGGCGTCCGGACCCTGGACGTCGATCTTGCCGAGGGCCGAGCCGTCCATGATGCCGACCCGGGTGCGCACCGCGACGCACTCGCGCAGCACGGCCGCGGTCATGTCCTCGCCCGGCTGCGGGTAGTAGCGGGGCCGGCGCCATTGGCCGACGTCCTCGAACTCGGCGCCCGCGCGCACGTGCCGATCGTGGATCGCGGTGGTGCGCACCGGGTCGAACAGCTCGCCGCGCTGGCATCCGGCGAGCGCGGCGAAGCCGACCGGGGTGAACGGCGGCCGGAACGTCGTGGGGCTCAGCGCCGTGATCGGACGGCCGGTGAGCTCGGCGATGATCCCGGCGGCGAGCATCCCGGAGGTCTTGCCCTGGTCGTGGGCGGTGCCGATGGTCGTGTACCGCTTGACGTGCTCGGGGTGGGTCATGCCCGCCCCGACCGCGCGGGCGACGTCGGCGACGGTGGCGTCGCGGGCGATGTCGACGAACTGCCGCGACGGGTCGCCGTCGGTGCGCCAGACGACGAGCGACGGCGTGCTCGGTTCTTCCGGCGCCGTGGGTGCGTCGTCGCCGCCCGCCTCGCGCAGTGCCGCGGCCAGGCCGAAGGTGCCCTTCGCGGCGCCGACGACGTCCACGCCGGCGAGCTGCTCCCCGGGCACGAACGCGCCCAGGGCCTCGTCGTAGGCCAGGGTGCCGCCGACGTGGCTGACCAGGTGCGACGTCGGGGTCCAACCGCCGCTGACCAGCAGCAGGTCGCACGGCATCTCGGCCCGGTCGTCGCCGACCAGCACGCCGTGGACCCGATGCTCGCCGACGGTGCCGCGCACCGTCGTGCCCGCGGTGACGGCGACGCCGGCCGCCGCGCAGCGGTCGGCCCAGGACGGCGGCACCTCCGCGCGGGCGTCGAGGACCTGCACCCGGGCGCCGGCCGCGGCCAGATCCAGGGCCGCCGCGTAGGCGGAGTCGGTCGTGGTGGCAACGACGACGTCGCGGCCGGCCAGCACGCCGTGACGGTGCAGCAGGTCGCGGGCCGCGGAGGCGAGCATGACGCCCGGCCGGTCGTTGTCCTCGAACACGACGGGGCGCTCGATCGCGCCGGTGGCGAGAACGATCCGTGCGGCGCGGATGCGGTGGACGCGTTGCCTCGAGCGGCCTGCGGGCGCCTCCGATCCGAGGTGATCGGTGCGCCGCTCGAGAGCCAGGACGAACCCGTCGTCGTAGTGGCCGAACGCGGTGGTGCGCTGCAGGTGGGTGACGTCGGGATGCGCGGCGAGCTCGGCGACGACGTCGTCGACGAACGCGAGCGCGGGCTTCCCGTCGATCCGCTCGGTGCCGGTGAGCGTGCCGCCCGGCGTCGGGCGGTCGTCGACGAGGACGACGCTGCTGCCGTCCCGCGCCGCCCGTCGGGCGGCGGTCAGTCCCGCCGGGCCGGCGCCGACGACGAACACGTCGCAGTGGGTGTGCCTGCGGTCGTAGCGGGCATGGTCGGGGACCTGGGCGAGCCGGCCCTGGCCGTTGACCCCGCGGGCGACCAGCCCCTCGGTGATCTCGACGGTGGACGCGAGCAGCATCGGCTCGGGGAACGGCTCCTCGATCTGGACCAGGCCGGTGGGGTCCTCGGTCCACGCCGCGGTGATCCCGCGGGGGCGGCCGTACTTGACACCGGTCCCGATCGCCCCGACGTCGTGGGCGAGCAGGACCGAGGCGAGGGTGTCGCCGGGGTGACCGGTGTAGCGCCGGCCGTTCACGGTGACGGTCGACGTGCGGGTGCGGTCGAGGGCATGGCCGTAGCCGTCGATTCGGGTCACGGGGTCACCGCCGGGGTGTGGTCGGGGGCTGGGAGGCGCCGATCGACTCGACGTCGAGAAAGCGGTGGGTCCGGGTGTCGCGGACGGCGGTGAACCACCGCCGGCATCCCGCGGCGTGCGACCACCGCTCGGTGAAGGCGCCCTTCGGGTTGGCGCGGACGAACACGAACCGGGCCCACTGCTCGTCGTCGAGCACCGAGGGGTCGTCGGGATAGGGCACGCCGGCCTCGCCGCCGTAGCAGAACTCGGTCTCCTCGCGGGGACCGCAGTGCGGGCAAAGGATGAGCTGCATCGGTGTCGCTCCGGTTCGGGGGCGGTGACTCAGTGGGCCACGGCGGCGGCGCCGTGCTCGTCGACGAGGGCGCCGGTGACGAAGCGGTCCAGGCCGAACGGCGCGATCAGCGGGTGCGGGCGGCCGTGCGCGACGGTGTCGGCGAATGCCCAGCCCAGCCCCGGAGTCGCCTTGAACCCGCCGGTGCCCCAGCCGCAGTTGAGGAAGACGTTGTCGTAGGGCGTGCGGCCGACGATCGGGCTGGCGTCGGGGGTCACGTCGACGACGCCGGCCCAGCTGCGCAGCAGGTGCGCCCGGGCGAACACCGGGAACAGCTCGACGGCGGCGGCCATCTGGCGCTCGATGACGTGGAACGCGCCGCGTTGCCCGTAGCCGACGTAGGAGTCGACGCCGGCGCCCATCACGAGCTCGCCCTTGTGGGCCTGCGAGACGTACACGTGCACCGCGTTGGACATGACGATCGTCGGGTGCACCGGCTCGAGGAGCTCGGAGACCAGGGCCTGCAGCGGGTGCGACTGCAGCGGCGCGGCGATCCCGAGCTGGTCGAGCAGCGTCGACGAGTGCCCGGCGGCGCAGAGCGCGAGGGTGCCGCAGGCGATGTCGCCGCGGGTGGTGCGCACGGTGGTCACGGAGTCGCCGTCTCGACCTCCCACGTGGAAGCCGGTGACCTCGCAGTGCTGGATGAGGTCGATCCCGGCCTCGTCGGCGCGGCGGGCGAAGCCCCACGCGACGTAGTCGTGCTTCGCGATGCCCGCCCGCGGCTGGTACGTCGCGCCCTGCACCGGATAGCGGATGTCGGACGAGACGTTGACGATCGGGCAGACCTTCGCGACCTCGTCCGGGCCGAGCCACTCGGCGTCGATCCCGTTGAGCTTGTTGGCCTCGACGCGGCGGACGGAGTCGCGCACGTCCTGCTCGGTGTGGGCGAGGTTGAGCACGCCGCGCTGGCTGAACAGGATCGGGTAGCCGAGGTCCTCCTCGAGCCCCTCCCACAGCTTCAGGGCGTGCTCGTAGATCCCCGCGGACTCGTCCCAGAGGTAGTTCGAGCGGATCAGGGTGGTGTTGCGGGCCATGTTCCCGCCGGCGAGCCAGCCCTTCTCGAGTACCGCGACGTTCGTGATGCCGTGGTTGCGGGCCAGGTAGTGCGCGGTGGCCAGGCCGTGCCCGCCGCCGCCGACGATGACGACGTCGTAGGCCTTCTCCGGTTCGGGGCTCCGCCAGAGGAAGTCCAGGTGTTCGGGCAGGTGCGCGCCGGGGGCGGCGGTGGCGGTGGTCGTCACGGGAGCAGCTCCGGGTAGAGGGGGTGGCGGTCGGCCAGCGCGGCGACGCGGTAGCCCAGGGCGTCGAGCTCGATCTCCGAGGCGTCCGGCCGCAGGGCGCGGGCGACGACGTCCGCGACGTCGCGGAAGGCCTCGGCGTCGAACCCGCGGGTGGCCAGGGCGGCGGTCCCGACGCGGACCCCGGAGCTGACCATCGGCGGGCGCGGGTCGAACGGGACGGCGTTGCGGTTCACGGTGATCCCGACCCGGTGCAGCCGGTCCTCGGCCTGCTTGCCGTCGAGCTGGTGGTTGCGCAGGTCGACCAGCACCAGGTGCACGTCCGTGCCACCGGAGACGACGCCGACGTCGGGCTCGGTGAGCAGGCGCTCGGCGAGGATGCGGGCGCCGTCGAGGGTGCGCTGCTGGCGCTCGCGGAACTCGGGGGTGGCCGCGAGCTTGAACGCGACCGCCTTGGCCGCGATGACGTGCTCCAACGGCCCGCCCTGCTGACCGGGGAAGACGCTCGAGTTGAGCTTCTTCGCGAGGTCCCGGTCGGCGCTGATGATCACGCCGCCGCGGGGACCGCCGAGCGTCTTGTGCGTGGTCGAGGTGACGACGTGCGCGTGCGGCACGGGGGAGGGGTGCAGGCCCGCCGCGACCAGCCCGGCGAAGTGGGCCATGTCGACCATGAGCAAGGCCCCGACGTCGTCGGCGATGCGCCGGAACGCCGCGAAGTCCTGCTGGCGGGGGTAGGCCGACCAGCCCGCGACGATCAGCTTCGGCCGGTGCTCGTGGGCGAGCCGCGCGACCTCGTCCATGTCGACGCGGTGGTCGTCGGAGCGGACGTGGTAGGCGGCGACGTCGTAGAGCCGGCCCGAGAAGTTGAGGCGCATGCCGTGCGTGAGGTGGCCGCCGTGCGCGAGGTCGAGGCCGAGGATCGCGTCTCCGGGCTCCAGCAGCGCGGCCATGACGGCGGCGTTGGCCTGGGCGCCGGAGTGCGGCTGCACGTTCGCGTACTCGGCGCCGAACAGGTCCTTGAGGCGGTCGATCGCGAGCTGCTCGACGACGTCGACGTGCTCGCAGCCGCCGTAGTAGCGCCGGCCCGGATAGCCCTCGGCGTACTTGTTCGTGAGCACCGAGCCCTGGGCGGCCATCACGGCCTGGGGGGCGAAGTTCTCGCTGGCGATCATCTCGAGGGTCCGCTGCTGGCGGAGGACCTCGCGCCCGATCGCGGCATGGACCTCGGGGTCGGTCTCGGCGAGTGATCGATCGAGGACGGTGGTTCCTCGGGGGGTGGCGACCAGGGACATCGACATGCTCCACACCGTGTGGCGACAACTGATATATGAGCTGGCGCAGACTGTAGACACGGCTGTTCTGCAGCGTCAACATGCGTCCTGCAGCCCACGACGAAGCAGGGAGGACGAGGCGATGACACTCGAGGTTGCGGTGGAGCTCGAGGCCGAGATGACGCGGCTGGAGCGGCAGTTGGCGGCGCGGGTCGCGCGGGATCGCAAGGTGGGGCTGACGATCTCGGCGGACCACCGCGAGCAGGCGGCGCTCATCGCTCGGCGTCATGGCTACGAGCTCCACATCGATCGCGTGGAGGAGCCGGGACGGGTGTGGGCGGAGTTCTGGCCGAGGTCGGCCTAGTGCGGGGTCACCCCGGTGTCAGCGATGCGGCGTCGCTGACACTGGGCGTCAGTGGCTCCGCATTCTCGATCGGCCCGCGGCCAGGGCGCTCGCGCCGACGAGTGGCGCCGTTCGCTCGTCATGGCACAGTGCTGCGGCCGGATCGGCGTTGCGGGACGCACACGGCCTGGGTGCGGTTGGGTGTGCGGCCGGGTCGGCGTTGCGCCACGCACACGGCTGGGCCCGACGCGGTGCGGACCGAACGGCGTTGCGCGACGCACACGGCTCCGGCGGGCGTTTGCTGGACCGGCAGTGCGCGTCACGCGACGACGGTCGAACTCGAAGCGCCGCGCGCCCGGGCCGTGTGCGTGGCGCAACGGTGCTCGGGCGCGGAGCACCGCCCGGCCTGGCCGTGTGCGCGGCACACACGCTGGTTCGGGTCCGGGGCGGCCGACTCGACGGGCGGGTGAGTGTCGCCCACCGCTCGTCAGATGTCAGCGATGCGCCATTGCTGCAGGCGGGGGAGCGGCCCCCAGAAGATCAGGCGACGGGCATCAGCGGGTGGATCGCCGGCGGGACCGCGAGGTGCTCACCGGCCACCTCGAGCGCCTTCTGCAGGTGCGGGGTCTGAAGGTGGGCGTCGAGGTCCGCCTGCTCCCGCCACTGCTCGACCGTCACGAACACCGCGCCGTCGGCGGCCGAGCGGTTGAGCTCGTAGGACAGGCAGCCCTCCTCCTGGCGGGTGGCGCCGACCAGGTCCCGCAACGCGCCCTGCACGATCTCCTCCGAGCCGGGCTTCGCGGTGATGACGGCGACGACCTGCAGGGCCATGGTTCCTCCGTGCTGCGGTGACGGTGCGCGCCACATCATGGCGCAGGGGAGCCGCCCATCGCGCGGCGAATCCACGCCTCGAGCTGCCGGCGGGACGGGCTCGGGTCGGCCAGCGAGGCCTGCAGGACGAGCCCGGCGAACAGTGGCGCGAGGATCCGGCCCATCTCCGGGTCGGTGCGCGAGCCGAAGATCTCGGCCAGCGCCTCGTCCCATGCGGCGCTCGCCGAGCGCAGGCTCGGGTAGTGCAGCGCGGCGACGTAGAGGTCGTAGGCGGCGGTGGTCGCGCTGTGCCGGGAGTCGAGCTGGAGCCGGACCAGCGCGGCGAGCTCGGCGGCGAAGTCGGCGTCCGGGGCGAGGTCGTCGGCCCACTCCCGGATCTGGGCGATGTTGCGCTGGGAGGCCTCGTGCAGCGCGACCGAGAGCAGGTCGTCGAGCGTCGCGAAGTGGTACGTGGTCGAGCCGACCGGTACGTCGGCCGCCGCGGCGACGGCGCGGTGGGTCAGTCCCGGCACGCCGCGCTCGGCGACGATCCGGATCGCGGCCTCGGCGATCCGGTCCCGCCGGCCGGGATCGTTCGGGCCCCGTGCCCGGCGCTGCCCGGTGTTCGAGGAGACCGCCATGGAACGACCTCCCCCATCACCGATCCCGAATACTCACACATCGGACGTCGCCAGCGAGTGTGGACGTATGTCCGCATTTAGTGTACATATGTACGCAGCGGGCCGGCGTGCGAGCACGGAGGATCCCGCCGTCCCGTCGCCCGCGTCACCCTGGACAGGAGGCCGATCCCCGTGAGCGGCTCGAGCCCCGAGCGCACCGTCCTCCCGCTCCCGGAGACCGCCTCGACGGTCCCCGCCGCACTCGGGATCTCCGATCAGGTCGAGGCGTTCGACCCCGTGCGGCCCGTCGAACCGCCGCGCGGCGCCCCGAACGTCGTGCTCGTCGTCCTCGACGATCTCGGGTTCGGGACGTCGAGCGCGTTCGGCGGCCCGTGCCGCATGCCGACGGCCGACCGGCTGGCCGACGACGGGCTGCGCTACACCCGCTTCCACGTCACCGCGCTGTGCTCGCCGACCCGCCAGGCGCTCATGACCGGCCGCAACCACCACTCGGTCGGCATGGGCGGCACCACCGAGATGGCCACCGCCGCGCCCGGCTACACCGGCGTGCGCCCCCGCAGCGCCGCCACCATCGCCCAGACGCTCCACCACAACGGCTACAGCACCGCCGCCTTCGGCAAGTGGCACCAGACGCCCGCACCCGAGGTCAGCCCCGTCGGGCCGTTCGACCGGTGGCCGACCGGCGAGGGGTTCGACCACTTCTACGGGTTCATGGCCTGCGAGATGAACCACTGGACGCCGCTGCTCTACGAGGGCACCACCCCCGTCGAACCGACCCGGCGCCCCGAGCAGGGCTACCACCTCTCCGAGGATCTCGTCGACCACGCGGTCGACTGGGTGCGCACCCAACGGACGATGGCCCCCGACCGGCCGTTCTTCACCTACCTCGCGTTCGGCGCCGCGCACGCCCCGCTGCACGTCGCGCCGGAGTGGCAGGAGCGCTACCGCGGCGAGTTCGACCACGGCTGGGACCGGCAGCGGGAGATCACCCTCGCCCGGCAGAAGGAGCTCGGTGTCGTCCCGCCCGAGACCGAGCTCGCCCCCTGGGCCGACGGCGTGCCGCACTGGGACGACCTCGGCGAGGACCAGGCGGCCGTGGCCAACCGGCTGATGGAGACCTTCGCCGGCTTCACCGAGCACGCCGACACCCAGCTCGGCCGGTTCGTCGACGAGCTCGAGGCCCTCGGGGAGCTCGACGACACCCTCTTCGTCTATCTGCTCGGCGACAACGGGGCGTCGGGCGAGGGCGGCATCGTCGGGACCACCGTCGAGCACCGCCTGGGCCACGGCGTCGTCGACGACCCGCACGAGCTCGCCGGCCACCTCGACGAGATCGGCGGCCCGCAGTCCTACCCCATCGCCCCGGTGGGGTGGGCGCTCGCGATGAACACCCCGTACCAGTGGACCAAGCAGGTCGCGTCGCACTTCGGCGGCACCCGGGACGGGTTGATCGTGCACTGGCCCCGCGGCATCGCCGACCGCGGCGGGCTGCGCCACCAGTTCCACCACGTCATCGACGTCCTGCCCACCGTGCTCGAGTGCGCTGGGCTCCCGGCCCCGGTGACCGTCGACGGCGTCGCCCAGCAGCCCGTCGAGGGCACGAGCATGCGCTACACGTTCGACGATCCCGGCGCGGCCGAACGGCGCACCACCCAGTACTTCGAGATGTGCGGCAACCGCGGCATCTACTACCACGGCTGGACCGCGGTGACCCGCCACGGCATCCCCTGGGACATGGTCTCGGGCGGGCAGAAGCGGTTCGCCGAGGACGTGTGGGAGCTCTACGACACGAACGCCGACCCGAGCCAGTCCCGCGACCTCGCCGCGTCGTACCCGGATCGGCTCCGCGAGCTGCAGGACCTCTTCCTCGTCGAGGCCGCCCGGTACCGGGTCTTCCCCCTCGACGACCGCGTGACCGAGCGCGAGAACCCGACCGTGGCCGGGCGTATCGGTCTGCTCGGGGACCGCACGTCGACGACGTACCACGCCGGCATCCGGCGCCTCACCGAGGAGAACACCCTCGACGTCAAGAACCGCTCCCACCGCGTCACCGCGGACATCGAGATCGGGGCCGACGACGCGGCCGGCGTGATCATCTCCCAGGGCGGCCGGTTCGGCGGGTGGACGCTCTACTGCCTCGGCGGGCGGCCCTGCTACGAGTACAACTACTTCGGGCTCGCGCGCTCGACGGTCCGCGCCGACGACACGCTGACGCCCGGTCGTCACGAGGTGCGGATGGACTTCGCCTACGACGGCGGGGGTGTCGCCCGAGGCGGGCAGGTGACCCTCGCCGTCGACGGCCGGCCGGTCGGGGAGGCCCGCGTGGCGGCGACGATCCCGTACTACTTCTCGTTCGACGAGACCCTCGACGTCGGCGTCGACCTCGGCACCCCGGTCTCCGAGGACTACGCCGGGACCGACACCGCGTTCACCGCCACCATCCGGGCCGTGCACGTGGCGGTCGGCGACGATGTGGTCGTGCCCGACGAGGATGCGCGGGAGCGCCGCGTGCTGACCTCGCAGTGAGGCGGGGCCAGGTCACCATCCCCGCCGGGACGTTCCGCATGGGCGATCACCACGGCGACGGCGACCCCGCCGACGGCGAGCGCCCGGTGCACGAGGTCGCGGTGTCCGGGTTCCGGCTCGACGCCACGACGGTGACCACCTCGGCGTTCGCCACCTTTGTCAAGGACACCGGGTACGTGACGGACGCCGAGCGGTTCGGGTCCTCGGCGGTCTTCCACCTCGCGTTCCGCGGCGCCCGCGACGATGTCCTGGGCTCGGTGGTCGGTGCCGAGTGGTGGCTCGACGTCCGGGGTGCGTCATGGCGACACCCCGACGGCCCCGGTGACGACGGGACCCCGCGCGCCAACCACCCCGTCGTGCACGTCTCGTGGAACGACGCGCAGGCCTACTGCGCGTGGGCGGGGGCGCGGCTGCCCACCGAGGCGGAGTGGGAGTACGCGGCCCGCGGTGGGCGCGACGGGGCCCGCTTCCCGTGGGGCGACGACCTGGACACCCGCCGACGGTGGCCGTTGAACATCTGGCAGGGCACGTTCCCGACCCACAACACCGTCGAGGACGGCTACCTCACGACGGCGCCGGTGAAGTCCTACCGACCGAACGACCACGGGCTCTACCAGATGGTGGGCAACGTGTGGGAGTGGTGCGCGGACTGGCATTCGCCGACCTACTACGCCCACTCGCCCCGCGAGAATCCGACCGGTCCCGACGACGGGTCGGCGAAGGTGATGCGCGGCGGTTCCTACCTCTGCCACCACTCCTACTGCGCGCGCTATCGCGCCTCCGCCCGCACTGCCAACACCCCGGAGTCGAGCGCGGCGAACATCGGGTTCCGCGCCGCGACCCCCACCCGGTGACGGGCTTCCCCCAGGTCAGGGCAGGAACAGTGTCGAGTCCCCGAACTCGTGCCAGAGGTAGTCGCCGTGCGCGACGGCCGCGTCGTACGCCCGCCCGACCAGCTCGGGGCCGGCCACCGCCTCGAGCAGCAGCAGGTGGCTCGCCTCCGGCGCGTGCAGGCCGGTGACCAGGCCGGTCACCGCCCGCGCCGGGCGGTCCGGGCCGAGCACCAGGTCGGTCCACCCGCTCGCGGCGTGGACGGTCCCGTCGGGATCGGCCGCGCTCTCCAGCGCCCGCACCACCGTGGTGCCCACCGCGACGACCCGCCCGCCCGCGGCCCGCGTCGAGGTGACCAGCCGCGCCGTCGTCGTGGGCACGGCGAAGCGCTCCGGCAGGGGCGGCTCGTGCTTCTCGGGACTGGAGACCCCGGCGTGCAGCACGATCGGCGCGACGACCACCCCGCGCGCCATCAGCCGCACCAGCAGCCGCTCCGTGAACGGCCGCCCGGCGCTGGCCATCTCGGCGCTGCCCGGCTGCGTCGCGTACACGGTCTGGTACTCGGCCAGCGGGTACGCGCCCGCCAGGTAGCCGTAGCCGATGGGCCGCCCGTGCCGGGCCAGGAACGGCGCGACCTCCCGGCGGGGCTCGGTCCGCGCCCGCCACAGCCGGGTCAGCGCGGCGTCCGGATCGGGGTAGGGCGCGGCGAGCGTGAGCGCCACACCGTCGGCGAGCGCGAACACGTCCCCGGCGACGACGGAGCGGTCCGGTCCGTCGGGGCGGCGGGGCTCGACGATCCACGACCCGTCGTCGAGCGAGGTCGACACGTGCACCACCGTCGGCTCGCCGCCGGGGCCGCGGGCGTCGAGGGCGGCGGCCAGCGTCGCCGACGTGTTGACCACCAGCACGTCGCCGGCGCCGAGGTACTCGCCGAGGTCGGCGAACCGGCGATGGGCGACGCCGTCCGCCCCGGCGACCAGGAGGCGCACGCCGTCGCGCGCCAGCCCGCGCCGTTCGGGCGGGTCGGTGGCCTCCCGGTCCGGCGGCAGGACGAAGCGGGTGGCGGGCGGGATCACGACGCCACCACCAGGTCCGCCGCCCGGTAGCGCCCGCTCGGCAGGTCGCCGTCGATCAGGGGTCGCAGGGCCGGGACGACCGAGGACGGGAGGGCCCGGTCGCTGATGTCCTCGCCCGGGAACGCGGCCTGGTGCATGGCCGTCCACATGTCCCCGGGGTCGACGGAGTACACCCGCCACTGCGGCTCCTCCACCGCCAGCACCCCGGTGAGCTGGTCGAGCGCCGCCTTCGAGGCTCCGTAGCCGCCCCAGCCAGCCATGGCCTCGACGGCGGCGTCCGACGTCACGTCGATCACCCGCGCGCCGGCGCCGAGGAACGGGCGCAGGGCCTGCACCAGGGCGAGGGGCGCGACGACGTTGACCGCGAGCACCTCGGAGAGCTCGTCGAGGGGATGGTCCACGAGGTGCGGCAGCGGACTCGGGCCGAGCAGGCTCGCGTTGTTCACGAGCAGTTCCAGCCCCCCGAGCTCCCCGACGACCTCGGCGAGGCGGCGACGGTGCCCGGGATCGGCGACGTCCCCGGGCACGACGGTGACGGACGGCGAGTCGAACGTCAGGGCGGACGCGTCGCGGGCGTCGACGACGACCCGCCACCCGTCACGGGCGAGCTGTTCGGTCAGGACGCGGCCCAGGCCGCGGGAGGCGCCGGTCACCACGGCCCTCGGGGGTGCGTGCGTTGTCATCGGTCCAGGCTCGAACCTGAACTAATGTTTATGTCAAGCGTCCTGGGGCGTCATCCCGCCTCCGGCGGCGGACCCCCCCCCCGGCGAAGCGGCGCTCGCGCTCCGCGTAGAGCCGGGCCTGGTGTGCCGCCTCCCGGAGCCGGTCGGCGACGTGCGGGCGCAGCCGGGCGGACTGCTCGTAGACCGACGCGAGGTTCTCCTCGGAGTCCGCGAGATCCCGGGCGAGCGTCGCGATCCGTCGACGCAGGTGCTCGGCCTGCGTATGGGCCGGGGCCTGGTCGGGGACGTCGTTCGCGTCCATCGTCACCTCCCGTTCCGGCCACTCTGGTCGTTCGGTGGACAGCATGCCAAGTCCCGACCCGGTGCGGCACGGCCGACACGACCGGCGACGCTACGATGCCCCGATCCACGGACGGTCAATCAGCCGTGGCGCCAGAGGTCGATCGCACGCCCCGGCCGAGCGTGCCGAGGGGCAGGCGTTCCAGCCATGAGCATGCGCCAGAGGACCATCCACATCGGGATCGGTGCCTCGGCGGGCGGCGTCGAGGCGTTGCTCGCCCTGGTCGCGAAGCTTCCCGCCGACCTGCCGGCCGCCCTGTTCGTGGTGCTCCACCAGGCGCCCGACGCCCCGACCGTGCTCCCGAGGCTGCTGGGTCGCCGGTGCGCGCTCCCCGTCGCGCACGTCCGTGACGGGGACGAGGTCGGACCCGGCCACGTGTACGTCGCCCCACCTGATCACCACCTGCTGGTGCACGAGGGGCGGGTGTCGGTGTCCCGCGGCCCGCGCGAGAACGGGCACCGGCCCGGCGTCGACCCCCTCTTCCGCTCGCTGGCCCTCGAGGCGGGCCCCGCCGCGGTGGGCGTGGTGCTGAGCGGGATGCTCGACGACGGCGCGGCGGGCCTGCTCGGGATCGTGCGTCACGGCGGCGCGGCCGTGGTGCAGGATCCGGAGGATGCGCTCTTCCCGGGGATGCCGCACGCCGCGCTCCGGCAGATCCCCGGCGCGCTGGTCCGGCCCGCGGCGGACATGGCTGCCCTGTTCACCGAGCTCGCGGCCCGCCCGGTGATGGGTGGGCACGGGACCAGCCGGCAACTGGCCTACGAGGTCGAGGTGGCGCGCGACGGTGCCGGGGCGGTCGCCGAGAGCGATCCGCCGGGTCCGCCGTCCGGACTGACGTGCCCGGACTGCTCGGGGCCGCTGTTCGACCTCAGCGAGGAACAGTTCCTGCACTACCGCTGCCGGGTCGGCCACGCCTGGTCGGAGGAGAGCCTGCGCGCCGAGCAGGACAACCGGGTCGAGAGGGCGCTCTACACCGCCCTCCAGGCCCTCGAGGAGAAGTCCGCCCTGCAGCACCGGATCGCCGCGACCGCGGGCGCCGCCGGGTCGGGTCGGGTCGCGAGCCGGGCCCGCGAGACCGCCCACGACGCCATGGCGTCCGCCGCGCTCGTGCGCGATCTGCTGTCGAACCGCGAAGTGGGAGAGCCACGTGACTGATGACGTCGGGGACGTGCAGGACCCCGGCCGCTCCGACGACGAGTCCGTCACCGACGAGGTCGGTGCCGAGATCGAGATCGAGGTCGAGGGCGGCGGTGTCGAGGGCGACGGTGTCGACGGCGAGGCCGGCGACGACGACGGGGAGGACGGGGCCGAGGGCGAGTTCGAGGCGCTGCTCGGCTTCCTCAAGGAGAGTCGCGGCTTCGACTTCACCGGCTACAAGCGCTCGAGCATCCGGCGGCGGGTCGCGCGGCGCATGCAGCAGGTCGACGCCGTCTCGTTCGCCGAGTACCTGGACCGTCTCCAGGTGGACGCCGACGAGTTCACGCACCTGTTCAACACCGTGCTCATCAACGTCACCAGCTTCCTGCGGGACCCGGACGCCTGGCAGGAGCTCCAGGAGCAGGTCATCCCGCAGCTGCTGGCGCCGAAGTCGCGGGGCGAGTCGGTCCGCGTCTGGTCGGCGGGCTGCGCGAGCGGCGAGGAGGCCTACGGGCTCGCGGTGGTGTTCGCCGAGGCGCTCGGCGTCGAGGAGTTCCGCCAGCGGGTGAAGGTCTACGCCACCGACGTCGACGAGGACGCGCTGGCCACCGCGCGCCAGGCCACGTACTCCGACAAGGAGCTGCAGAACCTGCCGGCGGCGTGGCGCGAGCGGTACTTCGAGCGAACCGGGAGCCGCTACACCTTCCGCAGCGACCTGCGCCGCTGTGTCATCTTCGGCCGCAACGACCTGGTGCAGGACGCGCCGATCGGGCGGATCGACCTGCTGGTCTGCCGGAACACCCTGATGTACCTCAACGCCGAGACCCAGGCGCAGGTGCTGCGGCGGTTCCACTTCGCCCTCAACACCTCGGGCGTCCTCTTCCTCGGCAAGGCCGAGATGCTGCTCAGCCACGCCCGGCTCTTCCTGCCGATCGACCTCAAGCGACGCTTCTTCCGCAAGGCCGACCAGGTCGACCCGGCCGCCCGGTTCGCGAGCGCGCTGGGCCGCGGGCACCAGGGTGGCGGCCGCAGCGACGTCCAGCTCGAGGACGAGACGCTGCTGCTCAGTCCGGTCGCCACCCTCGTCGTGACCCCGGACGAGGTCCTGGCCAAGGCCAACCAGCGGGCCGAGGCGCAGCTCGGCATCACGATGCGCGAGATCGGGCGGCGCTTCACCGAGCTGGAGCTCTGCCACCGCATCGCCGGGCTGCGGTCGTCCTACGACGACGTGCGGCGCAACCGCACCTCGCTGTGGTTGCACGAGGGCGAGTTCGCACGCTCCGCGTCGGAGACGCTGTACTTCGACATCCAGATCGTCCCGCTCCAGGTGCAGGGCGAGGACGGCCCGTCGATCGCGCTGTTCTTCACCGACGTCACCCGCTACCGCCGCATGACCGCCGAGCTCCAGTCCGCCCACCGCCAGGTCGAGACCGCCTACGAGGAGCTGCAGTCGACGGTCGAGGAGCTGGAGACGACCAACGAGGAGCTGCAGTCGACGGTCGAGGAGCTGGAGACGACCAACGAGGAGCTGCAGTCCACGGTCGAGGAACTGGAGACGACCAACGAGGAACTGCAGTCCACCAACGACGAGCTCCAGTCGATGAACGACGAGCTGCGGGACCGCACCTCCCAGCTCGACCACGCCAACGACTTCCTCGAGGCGGTGCTCGGCAGCCTGCGCACGGCGGTGATCGTCGTCGACAACGGTCTGATCGTGCGCGCCTGGAACGGTCGCGCCGACGACCTGTGGGGCCTGCGCGCCGACGAGGCGGTCGGTCAGCACCTGCTCAATCTGGACATCGGACTGCCCACCGACCGGCTCCGGCCCCTGGTCCGCGAGGTGCTCAACGGGTCGCCACCCGGTGACGAGGGCATGCGGGTCGAGGCGATCAACCGTCGGGGGCGCACCGTACAGCTGGCGATCGCCGTCTCACCCATGGCGGGACGGGACGGCCAACCGTCGGGGGCGATCGTCCTGATGGACCAGGTGGACCGTCCGGCGACCTGATTCAGGGGACATCTCGCTCCATGGACAGTACCGTCGTTCCATGGACAGTCGCGACGAGCACGAGGCCGAGGTCGAAGAGCTCGCCCGCGCCGTCGCCGAGGGCGCGGCGGTGATGCGCGCCTGGATCCGGACGCGGCTGGCCCGTCACCGGACGGAGGCCCTGAGCCACCGGGTCGTCCGGGCGCAGCGCACCGCCCTGCTCCACGACCGGGCCTGCCGGCAGCGCGCCTGGGAGCAGGCCGAGGTCGATCGGGAGACCACTCGCTGCGCCCGCCGGATGCGGGACGCCGTCGCCGAGGGCACGGGGCTTGACCGCCCGGCACACTGGACGGTATGAGCACCCCTCCGACTGCCGCGCCGCCCGGCTTCGGCGACCTGCTCGAGCTGCTCGAGACGGTCTCCGATCGGGTGGACACCCTCGACGTGCTGGCCGGGGAGGGGGAGGCGGCGCAGGAGAACCGCACGATCTTCCGCAGCCGGGCGCGCCTGGCGCGGGAACAGGCCCAGCAGATCCGCTCCGATGTCGGGGAGGTCCGCCGGCAGGCCCGGGCGCTGGCCCGCGCCGCGGACTCGCTGCGCGACGAGTCGTCGCACCTGGCCCCGACGGCTCCGAGCACGCCGCTCGCCGACCTCGGGGTCTTCACGGCGGCCCGCGCCGCTGCCGGCGCACCGCGGTCGTCGGGCGCCGAGACCACCCGGGCGCAACGCCTCGTCGAGGACGCCCGGCACGTCAGCCCGTCCGTGCGCTGGACGCAGCTGTCCGTGCCGACCAGCGGCGGCGTCGTCACGTGGTCGTCGGGACGCCTGCCGTCGGACGCCGTGGCCGCGATCGAGACGGGTCCGCGGGCCCTGGTACTCGCCGGGGCGGACCTGGTGGCGGTCGACGGCGAGGACCCGCGGTGGCCCGCGCTCACCATCGCCTGCGGCTCCGTCGGGGTCGACAGCGTCCTGGCGCTCCGGCTGGGCCGCGGGACGACGCCGGGCGCACTCGTGTTCGCGGCCGGCGGGTCGGCGCTGCTCGACCCGGACACCCGGGAGGTCGTGCGTCGGCTTGCGGAGCACGTGACCTCCGCGGTGCTCGACGACGGGCGGTCCCGGACCTCGGTCGATTTCCGGGCCCGGGCCGTCGTCGACGGCGCCTGCGCGGTCCTCGGCCGCTATCTCGCGATCGAGCCGGAGGAGACCTTCGAGGCGCTCCTGGAGACCGCCCGGGCCGCGGGTGTGCCCGTGCTCGACGTCGCGGAACGGCTGCTCGCGGCGCTCGTGCCCCGCGCGCCCGTCGAGGACGCGGCGGGGGACGAACCGGCCGCCCTGCGGCGGGCGGTGGCCTACGTCGACGGGCACGCGATCGAGGACGTGGGCCTCGACGACATCGCCGCGGCCGCCGGGGTCGGTCCCCGCAGCCTGCAGCTGATGTTCCGTCGCCATCTCGACGTCACGCCGTTGCAGTACCTGCGCGGTGTCCGCCTCGACCGCGCCCACGCCGAGCTGGGCGCGGCCCGTCCCGGGGCCGGCGTCACGGTGGGCGCCGTGGCCGCGCGGTGGCACTTCGCCCACGCCGGCCGCTTCTCGACCATCTACCGCGACCGGTTCGGGGTCAGCCCGGGCAGCACCCTGAGGTCCTGAGCCGCACGACGGGTGTGGTCGGGTGACCCGCCCTGGCCTACGGTGCTCCGATGGGGCACGACCGGGATGCGGAGCTTTCGCTCGTGCGCGCCCGGGTCCGGGAGATGGTGGACCGCTCGTCGAAGCTGATGGCCCGGGCGAAGGACCGCGCCCGTGTCCACGAGGGTTCCGCGTTCGCGGGCTTCGTCCACGCCGAGGCCCAGCTGAACCACGCGGCGGACGGGCTGCCGGGCCGCTACGGCCTCCCGCCCGAGGAGCACCGCGACGTGCTGACGCGCCTGCTGGAGGCGGCCGGCTCCGTCTACCGCGGCTGCCGCTCGATCAGCGTGGCGTCGGTGGGCGAGGCCGACGAGGACGGGCGTCGCCGGTACTCGACGCCCGCGGCCACCGGCCGGGCCGGTTCGCTCGACGCCGCCCAGTACGCGCTCGGGGAAGGCCCCGGTCTCGACGCCCTGGAGCTGGACCAGGTCGCCGTCGTCAGCAGTGACGATCTCGCCGGGGACAACGCCGGCCGCGCCTGGCCCCGGTTCAGCGCCGCCGCCGGCGCGCTCGGGATCCGCTCCTGCGTGTCCGTCGCCATCCCCTGGACCCGCAGCCGCGTCGACGCCGTCGATCCCACCCCGGACGCGATCGGCGCGATCAACCTGTACGCGACCGAGCCGCGCGCCTTCGACGAGCCCGAGGCCCACGGGCTGCTCCTCGGTGCGTGGGCGGGGGCCGTCCTCACCGGCCGGGACCCCGCCGAGATCTACGACGCGATCATCTGGCGCCCCCGCGACCTGTCGCCGGAGTGGCCCGGTTCCGTCGGCTGATCCACTCCGCGCGTCGGCGTATCGTCGGCGGCGATTCGGCCGCCTCCTGCTCCGGGACGACATCGAGGAGTGAGCACGACGAACCCGACCGACGTCTCCGGGGACGGCCCGGCGCCGGGCAGGGTCCGCCGTCAGCGACGCAGCGGCGACGAGGTCCGTCGACTGATCCTCGACGCGGCCCTGGAGGTCTTCTCCCGGCACGGGTACGCCCAGGCGAAGACCAGGGACATCGCGACCCGGGCCGGGGTCTCGGAGCCGGACATCTTCCGGCACTTCGATTCGAAGGCGAAGCTCTTCGAGCGGGTCGTCCTCGGGACCGTCGCCGGCTTCATGCGCGACTACATCGCCCGGTGGGACGACGTCTACCAGGGCCGGCCGGACGACCTGGAGAAGCCGGCCCGCGAGTGGACCGAGGGGATGTACGCGGTCCTCTGGGAGAACCGGCGGATCCTGCGGGTCTACCTCGCCGCCGCGTCCCAGGGCGACGTCGACGGGATCCGGGCCGGCGACGACCTGCTGGGCCGGTTGCTGGCGGAGTACGAGCGGATCGGGGTCGAGGGGTTCGGCCACCTCCAGATCCCCGGGGTCGACGTCGAGGTCACGCTGCGGGCGTGCTTCGGGATGATCATGTCGCTGGCGGTGTACGGGGACTCGCTCTTCCCGTCCGACGCCCATCCCGGACGGCAGCGGATCCTCGACGAGTGCACGGCGATGATCGTCCACGGCTGGCTCCACCGCTCATAGGTGCGCTCCGCGCCTGTGAGCAGTAAGTGACGCCATGGCGTCAATTACTGCTCACGAGCGCGGGAGCGCACCTCGGAGGCCGGTCACCGCGTTCCCCGGATCGGCACGATCAGCAGCGCGCCGACCAGCCCCGCGACCGCCCCGAACCCGAACAGCGCGGGGAAGTTCTGCGGGTGCGCGACGCTCGCCCCGATCAGCAGGATCGCCGGCGCCACCGCGGGGATGATCGACATCGGCAGGGTGTTGGCCAGGTTCATGATCCCGAGGTCCTTCGCCGGGTTCGCCGGGTCGGGGAGCACGTGGGTGACCAGGGCGATGTCGACGGCGAGGTAGATGCCCTGGCCGATCCCGAGGACGGCCATGGCGACGACGAAGGCGGCGAACGTGTGCGCGGTCGCCGCCAGGACGAGCCCGACGACGAAGATCAGCGCGGCCCCGATGACGAACGGCTTGCGCCGCCCGATCCGGTCCGAGACCCGCGCGGCCACCGGGGCGACGAGCACGGACGGGCCGGTGAGCACCAGCGTCGTCAGGAACACCGCGCCCGCGACGTTCTCCGCCGTGAAGCCGAGCACCGCGATGAGGAAGAACGCCTGGTACGCCTGGATCGCCGCGACGCCCACGAAGATCAGCAACCGGCTCCACCACGCCCACGCGAAGTTCGGCGCGGAGCGCGGCGCGACGTAGAAGGTCCGCAGGAACGCGCGCAGGTCGAACGCGGGCCGCTCGGCGGCGGTGATGCGGCGGTCGTGCAGGAACGCCGCCAGCACCAGTGAACCGACGCACCCGAGAGCCGCCGGCAGCAGGATCATGGCCGTGAGGTTCGGCGAGACCAGGTTCGCGGCGAACAGCCCGACCAGGACACCGACCGGCAGGGCCAGCCCGACGATCGCCGACGCCGGCCCGCGACGCCCGGCGGGGATCTGGTCGGGGATCACCGAGGTCGCGGCGACGAAGGTGGCGCTGAAGCCGATCGAGGTCAGGACGTAGCCGACGACGAGGAGCGCCGGGCTCCCCGCGAGGGCGGTGACGATCCCGCCCGCGGCGGTGAGCGCCGCGCCGCCGAGCAGGTACGGACGACGGCGGCCGAGCCGGCTCGTCGTGCGGTCCGACAGCCGGCCCATCACCGGGAACGCGACGAGCGAGCAGATCGACCCGATCGCGACCACCAGCGAGAGCAGCGACGTCGCCCCCGCCGGATCGATCCGCGCGGCCGCCAGCGGCAGGGTGAGCACCGCGGGGACGAGGTTCGCCAGCGGCGCGGTGACCGCACCCGCGGCCAGGGCCACGAGCAGCCCGCGGGGCGGGCCCGACGTCGTGGGGTCGACGACGGCGTCGGTGGGTGCGCCGACGCCGGGGTCGGTGGCTCCGGCGGGATCGGAGGTGAGGCTCATGACGGGCTCCGGGTCTTCGGGATGCGGGATCGGGACGACGGGTGGTGCGGGGTCAGCGACAGCGGGCCGGCGCGCGGGAGGCGCCGCGGGCGGTGGCGAGGGCGGCGGCCGCCGCGGCGGGCTCGCTGCCGCGCCAGGCGACGTGCTGGTCGGGACGGACCAGCAGCAGCGGGGCGCCGTAGGCCTCGGCGTCCGGGAGGTCGGGGGCGTCCAGCACGCGCAGCGGGACACCGGCCGCGTCGGCCTCGTCGACGACGGGGGTGACGTCAGATCGCCCGTCGAGGCGCAGCAGCGTGAAGCCGCGGCCGAGGTGGTCGTAGAGCGAGGACCCGTCGGGCCGCCAGCGATGGGGCAGCCGCGCCCCGGGCCGTGCGGACCCGTGGTAGTCGACCAGCGCGTCCGGCGGCACCGGCGAGCCGTCGTCGACGACGACCGGCGACCCGGCGTAGTGGTAGCCGAGCACCAGCCCGAGCGAGTGGAACTCGCCGCGCTTCACCGACACGGCGTCCGCGACCTCGGCCCGGCGCCGTGCCCCGACCGGCCCGTCGAGGTCGAGCTCGAGGTGGGCGAACGAGCCTGCGAGCCGCGAGTCCTGCGCGCCCGCGGCGTCGATGGTGCGGGCGGCGACGGGGCGACGCTCGGCCTCGTAGCTGTCGAGGAGGGCCTCCTCGGCCCAGCCGTGGTGGACGGCCGCGATCTTCCACGCGAGGTTCACGGCGTCGCCGACGCAGGTGTTGTAGCCGTGCCCGCCCCACGGCGGGTTGAGGTGGGCGGTGTCCCCGACGAGGAACGTCCGCCGGCCCCGGTAGCGGTCCACGATCAGCATCCGGGCCGACCAGGGATCGGTGGCCCGGACCGTGACGTCCAGGTGGACCCCGACGAGGCGCCGGACGAGCGCCTCGGGGTCGACGCCGGAGCGCACGCCCTGTGCGACGGTCCACCAGGTCCCGTCGAGATCCATCCGCCCGACGATTCCGGCGGCGTCGGTCCCGAGGACCCAGTAGTGCGCCGCGCGGGCACAGACGAGGCGCTCCAGGTCGGGCGCGCTGAAGGTGACGCTGAGGTTCGGCAGCTCGCCGCTGCGGCCCTCGTACCGGGCACCGACGGCGTCGCGGGTGACGCCGTTCGCCCCGTCGCAGCCCAGCAGCCGGTCGGCCCGCAGCTCGATCTCGGCGCCGTCCGGGGTCTCGACCGTCGCGACGACGCCGTCCTCGCCGTCGTGCGCCGCGACGACGCGGTGCCCGAGCAGCAGCTGCACGGTCGGCAGCGCGGCCACCGCGTCGCGCAGCACCTGCTCGACGACGGGCTGCGGGATCTGCTGCCCGCTCTCGGCGACCTCCTCGCGCCGTCCGGCGTGCATCCCGAACGCGTTCCGGAACCGGGTGATCTCCCGCCCGGCGAGCCGGGTGCAGAACACCGCGTCCTGGGCGTAGGAGACCGGGACGGGAGCGGCCCGCCGGATGCGGTCGGCGAGCCCCCACCGGCGGAAGAGCTCCATGGTGCGGGCGCTGGTGGTCTTGGCGCGGGGCCGGTCGGTGGTCACGTCGACCCGCGGCTCGACCACCACGCAGCGGACGCCGTGCCGGGCGAGCTCGAGCGCCGCCGCGAGACCGCTGGGGCCGCCGCCGGCGATCAGCACGGGGTGGTGGGGCATGGCCGGTCTCCTTCCTGGAGCGGGCACGACGGGGTGGGCGTACGACGACGGGTGCGTCGGGACCTAGTGGGTGAGGTGGCGCCGCAGGAACGCGACGGCGTCGTCGAAGGCCGTGCGGGCGGCCTGCGGGTCGCCGAGCCAGAGGTGGTCGGCGCCCTCGACGAGGGTCAGCCGGACCTCGGCGCCGACGCCGGCCAGCGCGTCCGCGAGGCGCTGCGACTGCCGGGTGGGGACGAACCGGTCGGCGGTCCCGTGCCGGAGCAGGAACGCCGGGGCGCCCGGGTGGACGTGCGCGACGGGGCTCGCCGCCCGGGCCGCGTCGGGGTGCTCGGTGGCCGGGCCGCCGAGCAGCAGCGACTCCCGCGAGTCGGCCGCGCCCGGGTCGGTGATCGAGCGGCCGGTAGCCACGGCGTCGGCGGCCACCGTCGTGAGGTCGGACGGGCCGTACCAGTCGACGACCGCGGTGACGTCCTGGCCGGTCAGCGCGGCCAGAGCGGCGAGGTGGCCGCCGGCCGACTCGCCCCAGAGGGCCCGGCGCCCCGTCAGCCCGAACTGCTCACGGTGCTCCGCCAGCCAGGACAGCGCGGCGCGGACGTCGTCGAGCGGCGCCGGGAAGGACGCCTCACCGGACAGCCGGTAGTCGACCGATGCGACCGCGAAGCCCGCCGCGGCGAGCTCGGCGAACGGGGACGGTTCCCACCCGGCGAACATCGGCCCCATGCCGGATCGGCTCCCGGTGCGCCAGCCGCCGCCGTGCACGAACACCACCAGCGGGACCTCGGCCGTCGAGTCGGGCCGGACGACGTCGAGCAGCAGCGGCCGGAAGCCGGGCACGACGGCGTACTCGGCGGCCCGCCAGGTGAGCAGCCCGCCGTCGCGGGCCACCGGCGGGAGCGGGGCCGTTGCGGGCGCGGGCGGCGCGTCAGTCGATGAGGTGGGCATCGAAGTGGAACTCGTTGCGGTAGCGGCGGGCCGCGTCGCCGAGCTGCTCGGGGGAGGGCACCACGGGCTGCGCGGGCGGCATCGTCGAGGACGTGCGCTCGCCGGCGGCGGCGAAGAACCGCTCGAACCCGCCGGTGTTGACGCCGAGGGTGCGCGCCCGGTGGGACTCGACGCGGAACGTGTGCCGGTGCCCGGCCGGGACGTAGCCGAAGTCGCCGGTGGTCAGGACCTTGTCGACGCGCCCGCCGTCGCCGTCCTCGACGACGACGCGGACCTTGCCGTCGAGCACGAAGAAGATCTCGTGCACGTCGGCGTGCGAGTGGACCGGGATGGCCTGGCCGCGCGGGGCCTCCATCGTGAACACGCCGAACTGGCCGTCGGTCTCGTCGCCGGAGAGCAGCACCGTGAACAGCTGGTCGAACAGGTGGGCGCGCTCGCCCTCGCCGGCCTCCAGCACGTAGGGCAGCGGCTTGCCCGGCAGCGGCGATCCGCCGCCCGCGGCAGGGGTGACGAACTCTGCGGTCATCGGGGCTCCTCGTCGTCGGATCGTCGGTGGTCCGGCGCGGCCCATGGTGTGACCTGCGCCGCGCGCCCGTCCGGGCCCTTCCATTGACCGGCATGCCAGGCTCGGTCGATGGACGCGCCGGTGCGCCGGGGGAAGCGGCCCGCCGAGGGCGACCCGGTGGTGGTGCGCGCCCTCGCCCTGCTCGCCGCGTTCGACGCGGAGCATCGCGCCCACAGCCTGGCCGACCTGAGCCGCCGCACCGGCATCCCGCTGTCGACCACGTTCCGGCTCGCCGGGCACCTGCTCGCCTGGGGCGCGCTCGAGAAGGACGCCGACGACCGCTACGTCGTCGGGCTCCGGCTCTTCGAGGTCGCCTCGCTCGCGCCGCGCAGCCACGGGCTGCGGGAGGTGGCGCTGCCCTACCTCGAGGACCTCCACGAGCTCTCGGGCCAGCACGTGCTGTTCGCGGTCCGCGAGGGTGACGAGGCGCTGCTCGTCGAGCGGCTCTCGTCCCGGGGCGCCGTCGAGATCGACTACCGCGTCGGCGGGCGGATGCCGCTCGACGACACCGGGGTCGGCCTCGTGCTGCTCGCCGGCGCGCCCGCGACCGTGCGGTCCCGCTGCCTCGCGGCCCTCGAGCCCGCGGCGGCCGAGCGTGTCCGGCGCCGGCTCGACGACGTCGGGCGCCACCAGGTCGCCGTGTTCGAGCGGTCGTCCCCCGCGCCGGTGTCGTCGGTCGCGGCCCCGGTGCGCGACAGCCTCGGCCACACCCTGGCGGCGGTCTCCGTCGTGGTGCCGGCCGGATCGGCGCCGCCGCGCGCCTACGCGCAGGTGGTGCGCTCCACCGCGCTGGCCGTCTCGCGGGGCCTCGGCCACCGTCCGCCCCGCGTCGGCTGAGGGCGGCACCGACTGGGCCTGGCGGGGGCTGTCGCCCCGCCGCGCCGGGGCGCACGATGACGCGATGCGGCGTGTCCTGCGGTGGCTGCTGCGCCACGACCCCGGGCTGACCGCCACCCGCAAGGCGGTGCGGATCGCGGTCGCGGCGTCGATCGGCTTCCTGGTGTGCCGCTACGCCCTGGACCAGCCGACGGTGGCGGTGTACGCGGTCTTCGGGGTGATCGGCTTCGGGGTGTTCTCCGAGGTCAGCGGTACCCCGGCGCAGCGCACCCGGACGATCCTGGCGTGCTGGCTCCTCGGGTCGGTGCTGGTGACCGTCGGCTCGCTGCTCGCGGTGACCACCTGGGCGGCCACCCTCGGGGTGCTGGTGGCCGGGGTGGCGGTGGCGCTGCTGGCCCTGGGCGGACCGCGGGCGGCCGGGGTGGTCAACGGCCTGCACCTGCTCTACATCCTGCCGTCCTTCCCGCCGTTCACCCCCGGGGAGATCCCGCTGCGGATCGCCGGCCTGACCATCGGGATCGCGCTGCTCGCGCTCGCCGACCGGTTCCTGCTGCCGCCGGCGGTGCCGCGATCGTTCGCCCGCCGGGCCGCCGACGCCGCCCGGGCGATCGGCGCGCTCCTCGAGGCCCTCCCGGTCGGCGGCGACACCCTGGCCCGCGCCCGCCGCGACTCCGCCCGGGCGGCCGAGCGTCTCCGCCTCGGCGAGGTGCCGGTGGACGAGCGCCCCACCGGGCCGGGCGCCGCCGACCGCGGACTGACCCATCTGGCCGCGGCGCTGCGGGCGGTGTACGGCCGCGTCGAGGCGCTCGAGGACCTCGCCCCGGCCGCCGTGACGGGCCGCTCGGGCCCCGATCCGGAGGCGCCGACGGCGATGCTCGCGGCGACGGCGCAGTCGCTGCGCGAGGTCGCCGCCGCGCTCGACGGGCGCCGCCCGCTGCCCGGGCTCGACGACCTGGATGCGGCCCGCGCCGCGTTCACCGCCCGCCGGGTCCACGCGGTGGCGATCTTCGGCCCGGGGGAGCAGACGGTCCGGCGGGCCGAGACCTCGGTGGCGGTGGCGCAGGTGGCCGAGGAGCAGCGGCTGGTGGTGCTCGCCGCCCGGGTCGTCGTCGCGCCGCGGCACGGGGTCCCGGCGTCGGCCGTGCCGGGGGAGGACCCCGCCGAGGGCCCGTTCTGGTACGCCGGGGCGCCGCCGGCGCTGCTGTGGTGGCGCCGGCTGCGCTGCCATCTCACGCTGCGCTCGGTGTACCTGCAGAACGCGGTGCGCCTCGGGGTCGGGCTCGCGATCGCCCGGCTCGTGGCCGGCGAACTGGACGTGGCCCACGGCTTCTGGGTGCTGCTCGCGACCCTGACGCTGATGCGGACCTCGGCCGCCTCCACCCGGGCCGCGATGCTGCCCGCCATCATCGGCACCACGATCGGCGGCACGCTCGCGATCGGCCTCGTGCTGTTGGTCGGCCCGTACCCGGTCGCCACCGCCGCCCTGCTCCCGGTGATCGTGGTGGTGGCCGTCGCCTCGGGGCGGTTCGCCGGGGTGATCGCCTCCCAGGCGTGCTTCACGGTCGTCGTCGCGGTGCTCTTCGCCCAGCTCTCGCCGCCGACGTGGCGGCTCGGGCCGGAGCGCGTGGTCGACGTGGTCCTGGGCGCCGTGATCGGGCTCGTCGTCGGCGCCGCGGTGTGGCCCGCCGGCGGTCACGGGGAGGTGCGCCGGGCCGCCGGGCGCTGCCTCGACGTCGCGGCCGACCTCGTCGACAGCACGACCAAGTGGCTCGCCGGGACGACCTCCCGCCAGGTGGTCCGCGGCCGACTGTCGGCGATGAGCACGGAGATCACCCGCTACGAGGCCACGTACACGCAGTTCCGCTCCGAGCGCCGTCCCGCCCGCGCCCACGATCTGGACTGGATGGCGGTGCTCGGCGTCGTGCACCGCGTCTGCCGCGGCGCGCGCAGCGCCCTCACCGATCCGCCCGCTCCCGACGACGCCGTGCCGTGGCCCGACCTGGCCGCGCGGCTGCGCGGAGACGTCGAGGTGGTCGCCGACCGCTACCACCGCTGGGCCGTCGTGCTCCGCCGCGAGGACGACCCGCACGCGGTCCCGGGCCCGCCCGCGGGACTGGTGCACGCCGGGCTGGAGGCGGTCGCCGACCTCCCGGACCGGGCGGAGCACCCGGTCCGCGCGCTGCGGCTGGTCGACGCGTGGGGGTGGCTCGGCTGGCTGGCCGACGACCTCGAGGCGCTGGAGCGCATCGCCTCCCCTCCGGTCGCCGGGCCATCAGCGAACGTTCTCGTGCCGCCGGGTTGACAGGATGTGGCGGCCCTCCCCGATCAACTGGTCTCGGGGACGAGCGCGGTGAGGGAGGCCAGGGCCATTCCGCGCAGGATGCTCTCGGCGCCCGGCTCGGACCGGCGGGCGGGCGTGAGGACCGACGACAGCAACAGCCAGAACAGGCCGTCCCGCACGGTGGTCAGTTCTTCCCGGCGGCAGTGCGGGTAGCACGCCGCCAGGGCGGAGTCCCATCGGTCGATGTACGGCCGCTGACGACGCCGGTAGATCCGGCGGACCGCATCCGAGAGCCAGCGCTCCTCCCGCGACCAGATCACGGCGAGGCGGGGACGTTCGAGGGCGAACGACACGTGCACGTCGATCAGGTGCTCGAGTTCTTCGTCCGGGTCCGTCTTGGGGGAGCCCAGCCGTATCAGGAGATCGTCGACAGCACGATCGAGGAGCGAGGAGAGGATCTCCTCCTTGCCGGAGAAGTGCCGATAGATCGCGGAACCACTCACTCCGGCCTCGATGCCGATGGCGTCCACTCCGACCCCGGCGTAACCGTGGAGGTCGAGGAGACGCTCCGCGGCATCGAGAATCAGTGCGTCGCGCGCCATGGTCACAGGTTAACGCTTGCTCATCTCAGTGCAGTGCTCGTCGGCGTGTGGCGCCTTCGGGTGGCCGCTCACGCGATCTCCCCCAGACGATCGCCTCCGGACCGCCGGCGATGCTCAGTCATTCACGGTCGTTCACACGGACGTCGACACCGGGCCGGACGGGGAATCGACCGCGCGAGTGAGGACGATCTCAGGACGAGGTCGACTCGGTACCGGGCCGGGCAGGTCCTGCCAGCCGAAGCAGCCCGATCGCGACATCGGCGATGTCGTCCGCGGAGTGGGACCCCTGCGGCCGATACCAACGCGACACCCAGACGCACATTCCGAACATCAGGTTGGTCGTCACCACGGGGTCGGCGCGTTCCACCAGGCCGGCGGCCATCGCCTCTTCGACGACTTCGTGCCAGAGGTTCTCGTACTCGCGGGTGCACTCCCGCCAACGGCCGCGGACCTCGCCGGGCAGGGCACCTCCGAAGAACACCGAGATGTAGTCGCGCATCTGCACCGCGGCTGTGATCTGGATGCGGACCAGTTCGCGAAGCCGCTCGCCGCCGAACTCGGGCTGACGGGCGACCGCTTCCCGCGCCTCCGTGGTCAGCTTCCGGGTGCCGCGCTCGAAGAGGATGCCGAGGAGCTCCTCCTTCGTCGGAACCGTGCGGTACAGCGTGGATCGCGAGATCGAGAGCTTCACGGCGGTGTCGGCGATGGACACGGCGTCGTAGCCGCCCTCCGCGAACAGCTCGGCCACCGCATCGGCCACCGCGTCCCGGTCGATGTCCCGACGAGGGCGGCCGCGAGGACGGCGTGCGTCCGCGAGGGGTCGCGAGGTGGACTCGGCCGACGAGCCGAGGCTCTCGGTCACGAACGTCCCCCTCGCATCCCGCTTCCACCGTCGTGCGGCGCAGAGCGTATCGGGATCCGCGGATTCATCTCGATCGCCGTGCTCCTCGTCGTGCCGGTCGCGACCACGGGTTGGAGGCGGGGCCGGAGACGTGCGAGCGACGCTCCTTATGGTGGTGGCTTCCCATGATGCCCCTACGCAGGCGATCCCAGGAAGGAGAGCCCGGTGAGCGCTCGTGATCGGCGGCGTTCCCGCACGCGGCAGGAGTTCGCCCGCGCTGCGGCCCGGCTCTTCGAGACGCAGGGGTTCGCGGCGACCACGGTGGAGGAGATCGCGGGGGCCGCCGACTACTCGGCGAGCACCTTCTTCCGCCTGTTCGAGCGCAAGGAGGACGCCCTCTTCGTCGACCTCGACGACAGCGAGGACGTCCTCTCGACCCGGATGGCGACGGTGATCGCGGGCGGCGAGTGGTCCGCGATCCGGGAGGGCCTCCTGCGGCACGCAACGGCCTGGGAGGCGGACGACCCCGACTTCGCGGCGACGCGCACGCGGCTGATCCACCGAGAGCCGGCGCTCGCGCGCGTCTACAGAGAGCACCTCGAGCAGTGGCAGGCCGGGATCGCGGCTCACCTCGAGCAGGTCCGTGGCGCCGAGTCGGAGGACGACGTCATGTCGATGGTGGCCGCGGGGGCCATCGTCTCGATCTACCGCGCGGCCCTCCGCCGACAGGCACGCCTCGGCGGCACGATCGCCGATCACCTCGAACGGGCTCTCGACGTCTTCGAGACGAGTGGCTCGGTCTCGCCCCTCCTCGACGTGGCACGCCCGGCGACGCCCTGACGGGAGCGAACGATCGTCGGGATGGATGGCCCTCCAGCTGACCGAAGATCGTCTGACGTGGTTCCGGCGGCGGACCCCGCCCCGACTCAGACGCGGGAAAGAGTGGCCGTCTCCGACTCGTCCGCGCTGTGCCGGCCGACGTAGGAGCGCGGTATCGGCGAGTGAATCTCGGTCGGGTACTCGTCGGGCGAGACCGTCCCGGTGGGCTCGGCGTCGAGGGAGTGCGCCGCCCGGAGGTCGGCCTCGGGCAGGGAGAGCTCCGACGGAGCTTCCGGCCGCGGAGGAACCGCCCCGCGGACGGCGTCCTCCTTGGCGGCCCGGCGGGTCATCGCCACCCGGACACCGCCGGCAGCCACGCCGGCACCCGCGATGAGCGCCAGGATGACCGGGACGCCGAGTCCGTCGCGGTTCGCCGGCGGGGTCAGCTTCGAGGCCTCGCTGGCGGGCAGGACCTGCGCGGCCGGGTCGGCCGGCGGGGCGGTCGCGGCCGGGGCCGCTCCGGTGAACGCACCCGGGGCCGTGAGCGGCAGCGCGCCGGGCGCCGCCCCCGGCGCGGCGGCGGTGAGGGGCACGTCCGACACGGCGGCCGACGGCGCGCGGGTCGCGGCGGAGCGCTTCGAGGCCTTGGCGGTCGGAGCTATCCCCGGCGCGGCGGCATGGGGGGCGGCGGGCGCTGCGGCCGCGAGCGGGGCGCCCGGTGCCGGGGCGGTCCCGGGCGCCACGGCCGCTCCGGGGGCGGCGGCCGGGGCGACGGGCACGGTGTAGGCCGGTGCGGGGGCCACCATCATCACGGGCTGGGCGACCTGGATGGCCACGTCGCAGAACGGCTGCCCGATCCCCGGCTGGATGTGCTGCACCGTGCCCGGCTGGCCGCTGACGACGTAGCGCTGGGCGCGGCCGACCTCCGGGTGGACCTCCACGAGGTCGCCCTGGCGGGCCGTGACCGTCTGCCCGCAGGAGGCGGGCACGACCTCGGCGCCCTGCGCCTGGGCGGGTGCCGATGCGGCGTCCGCGATCCCGCCGCCCGCCAGAAGAGCTCCGCTGAGAGCGCCACCGAGCGCTACGACCGACTTCCACCGACCCGGCAACTTCGCCGCCATCCTCGTGACCTCTCCCTGCGCCCGACGTCGTGGGGTCGTCCCAGCGCTGCCCCGCGCGGCGGACGGACTCCGATGTCCGACCAACGACGGCGACGGCGAGTGGTGATGGGTCCGTCGCGGCTCCTGGGGCGAGTCGCGCCAGGACATGGCCGCCCCGGCGTGAACGACCGTTACTCCCTCGGTCGCTCGGGACCATTCGGCGCGAAGCACCCGCGGGTACCCGCGATGAGAGCGGGTCGGCCGACTCGCCTACGGCCGGGTGGCGACCGGCGTCCTCGATGATGACCGGACCGGCGGCAGCGGGCCGGTCAGGCGTAGAGCGCGGCCCAGACGACGTCGGTGAGCGCGGCGAGCTGCCGGTCCACCTCCGGGCCGTCCGCGGGACCGACCAGCTGGTAGAGCCCGCGCTCGAGCATCCAGATGATCCACTGCGCGGTCCGGGCGGCGTCGCGCGCCGGGTCGACGGCGCCCGCGTCCTGCCAGCGGCGCAGGTGCGTGGTCAGCGAGTCGACGACGTTGTCGACGAGCCACCGCTGCTGGGCGCGGATCCGGGCGTCGTAGGTCGCGACCTCGACGACCGAGCCCAGGATCGCCCGGTGGGCGCGGTAGGTGTCCAGGGGTGGGCGCAGGCCGTCGTGCAACTGCTCCTTCGTCGCGCCCGGTTCGAGCTGCCACCACGACGCCCCGGTGCCGACGAGCTCGGCGATCACGTCGGTCGCCATCGCCTCGAGCAGGTCGTTCTTGTCGTCGAAGTAGCTGTAGAACGTCGAGCGGGAGATGGCGCCCGCCGTGATGATCCGTTCGACGCTCAGCTCGCCGTAGGTCCTCGCCCGGCCCGACTCGTCGTGCTCCTCGAGGAGCTCCTCGACCGCCCCGACGAAGTGCCGGGTGAGCATGTCCCGCCGCTGCTCGCGCGACACCTGGAAAGGGCTCGAGGCGGCCGGCACGTCGCCAGGCTACCGCTCACGCCCACACCGACCCGACGGTCATGAGGTCGCGGCGGAACTGGGGAAACGCCCACCGTTGTCCGGATCACACTCGAAGGCGGCAGTGGACATCGTCCGAGGAGGCAGCGAAGGTCATGTCCGAGTTCGAAGGCAACACCATGCTCATCGGCGGCGAACCCCTGAGCGTCCCCGAGAGCGAGCGGATCCGGTTCGTCCCGCCGTCGGAGGAGGCGGTGAAGGTCTGTTGCGGCCCGCACTACGAGCACTTCCGGCGCACCGGGGAGTCCGTCGTCCACCGGGACCGGCCCCTGCGCGTGTTCCGGTGGAGTCACCGGATCGTCGTCGCCGAGTAGTTCTGCGGATCTTCATTCGCCGAGTAGCTCTGCGGATCTTCATTCTAAGCCCGGACGGACTCGGCTTCACGCCGTTCGTCCCGGCCTCCTGGGTTGGGGAGATGCCGCTTCCACCCGCCGAGTTCCGGTTCGAGCGCGTGGATCCGATAGACGACCTCGTCGAGCCCGGTGGTCGGTGGTCGGGAGTGGGGTGGTGGTGACGGTCCTGCCGGCGGCCCGGTCTGCACCGGCCAGGACCTGCACCGGCCGGGCGCCCGGGCACTCGCGCCGATGTGAGACCGAGGTACCCGGTCCGGTTGGACCACCACACGTCGCGCGGCGATGGCGTGTTCCACGCATACACGACACGGCGATGGGGGTATCGCGACCGCCATGGCGTCCGAGGAGGAGTGGCAGGCGGCCCGTACCCGATTCACCGATCACGAGGCCGAGCACGGACGGGTGGACGGCGAGGGGAGTCCCGCCGCCCTGGGGCAGCTCGATCTCGGGCCGCTGGGCGAGGAGTTCATCGGCCTGAGCCACGACCTGTTCACGGTGCCGCCCGAGACCGGGGTCGTCGGTGTCCTGGAGCGGGTGGTGCACCGCGCGGCGGGCCTGGTGCCGGGCGTCGCCATGGTGTCGGTGACCCTGCTCGAGTCGGACGGTCGCTTCCACACGCCCGTCGAGACCGATCCGCTCGCCACGCGGGCGGACGAGATCCAGTACCGCACCGGCGAGGGTCCGTGCGTCGAGGCCACGGCGACGTCGAGCACCGGATTCACGTCGTGCCCGGACCTCGCGCACGACGACCGCTACCCGCGCTTCGGGCCGCGGGTGGCGGAGCTCGGGATGCGGTCGTTGTGCTCCACCGGGATGTTCCCCGGCGGGGATCCGCCCCGCCTCGGGGCGCTGAATTACTACTTCCGCGACGACGAGGGGTGCGCCGGGGTCGACCGCGACGCGATGCTCCTGCTCGCCGCGCACGCCGCGGTCGCGGTGCAGGCCGCGCGCGGTCTGGAGGCCGAGAAGCTGCGCTCGGCCCAGCTCACCGAGGCCCTCGAGTCCCGCGACGTGATCGGCCAGGCCAAGGGCATCCTCATGCAGCGCCGGGGCACGAACGCCGACGAGGCCTTCGACATCCTCCGGAAGGCCTCGCAGGACCTCAACGTCAAGATCCGCGACATCGCGAGGACGATCGCCGACCGGCGCGCCGAGCTCTAGCCCGACCGGGCGAGCCGGCGTTCGCGGCGTCGGGCGGCGAGCATGCGCACGACGTAGGTCGGCCGGGGCGGGAGCCAGCCGACCTGCCGGGCGAGGCCCAGGTCGTCGCGGACCGCGTCGTGCTCCGCGATCGCGCCGTCGGCGATGCGGAACCAGTGCACCTGACGGGCGGCGAACGCACGCCCGGTCGGCGGGAACACCTCGGTGACGGCGCCGTCGGGGGAGTCGTGCACGACGTGCGGTCCGGTGTGACGCCCGTGCATGGTCACCCACGCGACCGCCCGGTCCTCGACGACCTCGAGCTCGTGGATCTCGAAGCGGATGTCGCTGAACGCGCGGCGCAGCCACGTCGCGGTCTCCCGCAACGCGTCCGGGCCCCGGTCGCGGGCGGACAACGGCTCGTGCACCGAGCGGTGATTGACGAAGTCCGGGGTCACGGTGGCAGTGGCCCCCGCCAGGTCACCGGTCTCGATGACGGCGAACTGGTCGCGGACGAGCCGGCCCGCCAGATCGAGCGGGGACTCGGCTATCCGTCGCGCCGTCACGGCTCGACCGCCGGGATGGGCGGCCCGACCACCTGGATGCCGTAGGCGGCGCTGAGCTCCATCCAGCGCGCGATGTCCTGTGCGGGGACGTCGCCGGTGGGCACGCGTCGCTCGGTCGCCGGGCGTCCCAGCTCGTCGTAGAGGTCCATCAGCGACCCCGGCACGGTCAGCGCGACGAAGCGGGCCGGGCCCGGTCCGCCGGTGCGGAAGGCGTGCGGGACGCCGCGCGGCAGGTAGATGAAGTCGCCCGCCGTCATCGACACGAACTGCTCGCCCGCGCAGTAGGTCATCGACCCCTCGAGCAGGTACCAGGCCTCGGCCTCCCGGGTGTGCACGTGCAGCGGGCTGGCCGCGCCCGGCGGCTGGGTCACCACCGATACGCCGAGCTGACCGCCGGTCTCCGAGGCGCCGGCGAGGCGTTCGAACAGCGATCCCATCGCCCAGGTCGCGGCGCCGGAGCCGGCCGCGCGGGAGACGACGACGTCGTCGGTCGCGGGTCCCGGTCCGGCCGGGGTGGGTGGTGCGGTGCTCGACATGGCGGACCTCCATCGTCCGGTTTTCGTCCGAACTAGCATCGGACGAAATGAGGTTCCCCCTGGTCACGGCCTCCGTCAAGGGGCGACCGGACTGCTACGGTAACTTTGACCCGAATGGCCATCGGACGAACATGACGGGACGGGCGTGGCAGGGACTCCTCGGCGCTACCACTCGCCGCGGCGTGCCGAGCAGGCCGCGGCGACCCGCGCGGCCGTGCTCGTCGCCGCTCGCGACGCCTTCGTCGGTGCCGGGTACGCGGCCAGCACCGTGGCGGACGTCGCGCGCCGGGCCGGGGTCGCGGTCGACACCGTCTACGCCAGCGTCGGGCGCAAGCCCGCGCTGCTGCGCGCGGTGCTGGAGTCCGCGATCTCGGGGACCGACGACGCCGTCCCGGCGCAGGATCGCGACTACGTCGCGCGCGTCCAAGCCGCCTCCTCGGCCACCGCCAAGATCGAGACCTACGCCCGGGCCCTCGTCGTGATCCAGGCCCGGCTCGCCCCGGTGTTTCTCGCGCTGCGCGACGCCGCCACCACCGACCCGGATTCCGCGGCCCTGTGGGCTGAGATCACGGAACGGCGGGCGCGGAACATGCGGGACTTCGCGGCAGATCTGCGCGCCACCGGCGAACTGCGCGACGACCTCTCCGACGACGATGTCGCGGACATCGTGTGGAGCATGAACGGGCCGGAGTACTGGCTGTTGCTCGTCGGCGGACGCGGATGGAGCCACGAGCGGTTCGCCGGCCACCTGGTCGACGCCTGGACCCGATTGTTCCTGCGTCGACCGGGTCCCGCGGGGGATTGACGGGCTCCGCCGGAAACGGTCGCGACGGTTCGTGATGGCGCACACATCGTCCCGGCTGCGCCGGTCGTCGCCGATTCTGCTACGAATCACGGCCGGGATCGTTGATCAGTGGACGGCGGCCGTTCCCGCCGCCGGCGAGGGCCACCGGTTCGACGCCATTCCTATCCGGAGATCGAGAGGAGCAGGACACCGATGGCGACGAGAACCCTGGTCACCCTCGTGGACGACCTGGACGGCACGACGGCGGACGAGAGCGTCTCCTTCGGGCTCGAGGGCGTCGGTTACGAGATCGACCTGACGACCGAGCACGCCGCGGCGCTGCGCGAGATCCTGGCGCCGTTCGTCGCGGCCGCGCGGCGCACCGGCGGCCGGCAGAGCTCCCGCCCGGCCGCCGCGGCAGCGCGCCCCGCCTCCCCGTCCGGCGCGGGGGCGGTGCGCTCGCGCAGCACCAACGTCGAGATCCGCTCCTGGGCCGCCGAGCACGGGGTGGAGCTGGCCGAGCGCGGCCGGATCCCGTCGCGCGTGGTCCAGGCGTTCGAGGCGGGGGACCCGGCTCTCCTGCCCACCGGCGGATCGTCGTCGAGCGCGCCGGCCGCCCCCGCGGAGCCCGTGGCCTCGACTCCGGCCGAGCCGGCAGCCGCGACCGCGCCCGCCGCCTCGACCGAGGGCGAGGAGCCCCGCGGCCGGGACGGCCTGACCGGCACCGAGCGGGAGACGATCCGCGCCTGGGCCGTCGAGGAGGGCATCGAGGTCAAGCCGCGCGGCCAGCTGAAGAAGGACCTCATCAGCAACTACCGTGCGCTGGAGGCCCGCCGGGGCTGACCACGGGCCCGACCTGCAGCGGCACGACACTGAGGTCCTCAGGTGACAACTGGTCCCCCGGCGCCTAACGGTGCCGTCGACCCGACTACGGGAGTGGCCGCGGATGACCGGAACGACGGCGGAGACATTCACCGAGATCCACTATGAGGTTGCCGAGGGCATCGCGACCGTGACGCTGGACCGGCCCGACCGGCTGAACGCCTTCACACCGGTGATGGGTCGGGAACTGGTTGCCGCGTTCGACCGCAGCGACGCCGACGAGGACGTCCGGGTCGTTGTGCTCACGGGTGCAGGCCGCGGCTTCTGTGCGGGCGCCGACCTCGCCGGGGGCGGCTCGACGTTCGACGACTCGGCCGCTGGGGCCGACGGCAGCATCGGTGGCGTGCCACGTGACCTCGGGGGCATGGTCGTGCTGCGCATCGCGGCCTCGCGCAAGCCGGTGGTCGCTGCGATCAACGGGGTTGCGGTCGGGGTCGGCGCGACGATGACGCTGCCCGCCGACATCCGCATTGCCGCCGACGGGGCGCGGTTCGGGTTCGTCTTCGCCCGGCGCGGCATCGCCCCGGACGGGGCGTCGAGCTGGTTCCTGCCGCGCATCGTCGGGATCTCGCGGGCGATGGAGTGGGCGACGACGGGGCGGGTGTTCGACGCGGAGGAGGCGCTGGCGGGCGGTCTCGTGTCCCGTGTGGAACCCGCGGCCGACCTGAGCTGGATCGTGGGCGCGCTGGCGGCCGAGATCGTCGAGAACACGTCGCCGACCTCTGTCGCGCTGACGCGCCGGATGCTGTGGTCGATGCTCGACGCGCCGTCGCCGTGGGACGCGCACCGGATCGACACCCGGGTCATCTCGGCCCTCGGCCGGGGGCCGGACGCGGTGGAGGGAGTCACCTCCTTCCTGGAGAAGCGTCCGCCGCAGTTCACCGCCCGGCTCGAGGACCACCTCGATCTGGTCCCGGACTGGCCCGCGCCACCGGACGACTTCGTGCCGGGCGGCCGAGACAGTCCGTCATGAACGGTTCGTCCCCGGGCCACGCTCTCGAGCTGCTCTGATCGACGCGACCGCCTCAGCTCGTGGTTGCGCCGATCCCGACCCCGACCCCGACCCCGACCCCGACCCCGAAGCCGACCGCGCCCGCCAGCCGACTCGAGATGATCTCCTCGGCGTCGGCGACGATCCGGGTGATCAGCTCGTGGCAGGTCGGGACGTCGCGGATGAGGCCCTGCACCATGCCGGCCGACCAGATGCCCTCGTCGAGGTCGCCGGTCTCGTAGACCTTCGCGCCCCGGGTGCCGGCGACGAGGTCGCGGATGTCCTCGAAACCGGCGCCGGCCTGGAGCTTCTCCACGACCTCCCGGGAGACCGCGTTGTCGGCGACGCGGGCGGTGTTGCGCAGCTGTCGGAAGATCAGGTTGGTGTCGCGCTCGCCGGCTTCGACGAGGCGGGCCTTGACGTTGTCGTGGATGCCGGACTCCACGGTGGCCATGAACCGGGTGCCCATGTTGATGCCGTCGGCGCCGAGCGCGAGGGCGGCGACCAGGCCGCGGCCGTCGGCGAACCCGCCGGAGGCGATGAACGGAATCGTGATCTGGTCCGCGGCGGCCGGGAGCAGGATCAGCCCGGGGACGTCGTCCTCACCGGGGTGCCCGGCGCACTCGAACCCGTCGATGGACAGCGCGTCCACGCCGAGCTTCTCGGCCTTGAGGCCGTGCCGGACGCTCGTGCACTTGTGGATGACCTTGATGCCGCTCGCGTGGAAGTGCTCGAGGTGATCGACCGGGTTGGCGCCGGCGGTCTCGACGATGGGCACGCCCTCGTCGATGATCACCTGGCGGTACTCGGCGTACGGGGGTGGGGTGATCGCGGGCAGGATCGTCAGGTTCACGCCGAACGGGGCGTCCGTGAGCTCCCGGCAGCGCCGGATCTCAGCCCGCAGGTCCTCCGGGGTGGGCTGGGTCAGCGCGGTGATGAACCCGAGCCCGCCCGCGTTCGCGACCGCCGCCACCAGCGGCGCGCGTCCGACCCACTGCATCCCGCCCTGCGCGACGGGGTGGGTGACCCCGAACAGCTCGGTGAATCGCGTCCGCATACGTCGTCCTCCGGTGGGGGTTGCTCGGGATCGGGGGTCTCAGGAGCTCGTCGGCGGCGCGGGGACCCAGCCGCCGGTGAAGGCCGGCGTCCGCTTCTCGCGGAACGCGGCGAAGGCCTCCGGGGCGTCGGTCCCCATGAGGTTGACCGCCTGGGCGTGCGCCTCCCGGTCGAGGGCGTCCTCGAACGACAGCGTCGCGACCTGGTCGAGCAGCCGCTTCGTGAGGGTGATCGCCCGCGGCGGCCCGGCGGCGAGCTGGCCGGCCCAGGCGTTGACGGTGGCGTCGAGCTCGTCGACGGGTACCACGCGGTTGACCAGGCCCATCTCGGCCGCCCGGGCGGCGGGCAGCACGTCGGCCAGCAGGCACAGCTCCTTGGCGACGTGCAGCCCGACCCGCTGGACCAGCAGCCAGCTCCCGCCGAAGTCGACGGACAGACCGCGCTTGGAGAAGATCTCCGAGAATCGGGCCCGGTCGGAGGCGACCACCAGGTCGCAGCCCAGGGCCAGGTTGAACCCGGCGCCGACCGCGACGCCGTCGACCTTCGCGATGGTGGGCACCGAGATCCGGTGCAGCGCGAGCGCTGCCCGGTTGACCGCCTCCATGCCGACCAGCGGGTGCGGACGTTCGTCCTCGCCCGACAGGTCGGCTCCCGCGCAGAAGTCACCGTTCGCGCCGGTGACGACGACGACCCGCACCTCCGTGTCGCCGTCGAGCGCGGTCAGCTCGGAGGCGAGCGTGGCGAAGGCCGCCGGATCCAGGGCGTTCTTGCGGCCCGGTCGGTCGACGGTCACGGTCACCACGCCGTCGTGGCGCTCCGTCGTCACGCTCATGAGTTCTCCTCGTCGGGGTGGGTCCAGGTCGGGGACTAACGCGGGGTCATGCGGATCGCGCCGTCGAGGCGGATCGTCTCGCCGTTGATCATCGAGTTCGACACGATGTGGGCGGCGAGCTCGCCGTACTCCGACGGCTGGCCCAGCCGCGACGGGTGCGGCACCTGCTTGCCCAGGGCTTCCTTGACGTCCTCGGGCAGGCTGCCGAGCAGCGGGGTCTCGAAGAGCCCGGGCGCGATCGTCACCACGCGGATGGCGAGGTTCGCGAGGTCACGGGCGATCGGCAGCGTCATGCCGACGATGCCGCCCTTGGACGCCGAGTAGGCGGCCTGACCGATCTGGCCCTCGAACGCCGCGACCGAGGCGGTGTTGATGACGACGCCGCGCTCGCCGTCGACGAGCTCGGTCTTGGAGATCCGCTCGGCGGCCAGCCGGATGACGTTGAAGGTGCCGACCAGGTTGACCTGGAGGACCTTCTGGAACTCGGCGAGCGGGAACGGGCCCTCCTTGCCGACGGTCTTGTAGGCGTTCCCGATGCCGGCGCAGTTCACCGCGACGCGCAGCGTGCCGAGCTCCTCCGCGGCGTCGAGGGCGGTGATGACCTGGGCCTCGTCGGTGACGTCGGTGGGGACGAACCGCACCGCGTCGCCGAACTTGGCCGCAACCGACTCACCGGGCGAGCTCGGGAGGTCGACGATGAGGACCTTCGCCCCTGCGTCCACCAGCTTCTCGGTGGTGGCCAGGCCGAGGCCCGAGGCGCCACCCGTGACGAGGGCGACGGAGCCGTTGATGTCCATGACGGCGGGTTCCTTCCTGAAAGGGTACGCGGTGCCCGGCCGCAGGAGGTCTGGACCCGTGGTGCTCGCGTGACCTCCCGTTCGGGCGCACTACACGGAGGCTAGGGCGGACGCGATGCACGTCCTCGAGGGGAGCAAACTCGGCGCTCTGCCGACGGAGTCATGATCGTCGGCCGGAACCTATAACTCTCGATATGGTCGGGCAAGGAGCGGCGGATCACCGCGCTGCCGGCGGGCGCCCCTTACGTGCCCCGCCACGAAAATCTAAAGCTGTACGGTTATGGTGCCCGGCGTGCGGCGGCTCTTGATGTGCACCGGTCGGGGCGCGTGCGCGACCCGGCATGCCACGGGGTGGTCAGTTCGACGGGTTCCTCACGCCCCGGACGAACGTCCGCGCGGTCTGCCGGAAGAGATCCTCCGCATCTGCGCTCTGCGCGCCTGCCTCGGCGAGCCGTGGGTGGGTCGCGGGGTCGACACTGTCGAACGCCCGGGGCTGGTCGGACGCGCGGAGCGCCTCCACGACGATGGCGCCGATGGTCAACTTCTCCAGTCCCTCCAGAAGCAGCAGACGGTGCGTGGGGTCGAGATCTCCCGAGCGGTCGAGCAGGGCGGCGGCGTTCTCGTACAGATCGGTCATGACGTCGTGCGGCAGGAACTGGAGGAGAACCGGCACGGCGTTGCTGTGACGCAGCGCGGCTCGCCGGAAGTTGACCGCGAGCTCGACGAACCAGGCGTCCCAATGGCCCTCGGTCGGAGTCGGTGGCAGGGCGGTCTGCTCGACAATTCCGCGGGCCACACCCGAAAGCAGTTCGGCCCGGTCGCGGAAATGGTAGTACAGCGACGGTGTTCGGACTCCGAGCTCGTGTCCCAGGCGTGGAAGGGTGAATCCGGAGAAACCATCCCGGTCCATGATGCGCAGCGCTCCTTCGACGATGGAGTCGCGGCTCAGGATCGGTCTGGAAGGACGGGGCACGTGATCGATTGTGGCGCATCGGCCGAACCCCCGACATGGGGCACAGGAGGAAGTTGAGCATGGATTCGAGAACGCCCGTGATCGTGGGCGTCGGACAGGTCGACGGTCGACTCCTCGGCGGTGACGGCGCCTCGCCCGAACCGGTCGATCTCATGGCCGCGGCCGCCCGGTTGGCCGGCGAGGACGCTTCGGCCTCGGCGCTGTTGACCCGGCTGGACTCCGTCCGGGTCGTCTCCCTGCTGTCCTGGTACTACCGCGATCCCGCCCGGCTGCTGGCCGAACGGCTCGGGGCGAGCGCCCGGCACACGGTGCTCACCGGGATCGGGGGCAACGAGCCGCAGGAGCTCGTGACCTCGGCCTGCCAGGACATCGCCGCGGGGCGAGCGTCGACCGTCCTCGTCGCCGGCGGTGAGTCCTGGCGGACCCGGATGAAGGCGCGGGCGCGGGGCGAGAAGCCGGACTGGACCCGGCAGGCCGACGACCTCGTGCCGGACGAGGTCGGGGAGAACGTCCCGCTGTCCTCGGAGCACGAGACCTCGCTCGGGCTCACGATGCCGGTGCAGCTCTACCCGCTGTTCGAGCAGGCGCTGCGGATCAGCGGCGGCCGGACCGTCGACGAGCAGCTCGATCGGGCCGCCGGTCTGTGGTCGCGGTTCAGCGAGGTCGCGGCCGCCAACCCGCACGCCTGGCGGCGCGAGGCGCTGGACGCGGAGACGATCCGGACGCCCGGGCCGAAGAACCGTTGGGTCGGCTGGCCCTACCCGAAGCTGATGAACTCGAACAACGACGTCGACCAGGGCTCGGCGCTGCTGGTGTGCTCGGTGGAGACCGCGCAGGCCGCGGGCGTGCCGCGCGAGCAGTGGGTGTTCCCGCACGCCGGGACGCGGGCGCACGACACCTACGCGGTCACGGAGCGGCCCGGGCTGGACCGCTCACCCGCGATCCGGGTGGCCGGGCGCCGCGCGCTGGAGCTGGCCGGGATCGGCATCGACGACCCGGTCGCCGTCGACCTGTACTCCTGCTTCCCCTCGGCCGTGCAGGTCGCGGCGGCCGAGCTCGGGCTGCCCGTCGACGACCCGGCCCGGCCGCTGACGGTCACCGGGGGCCTGACGTTCGCCGGCGGCCCGTGGAACAACTATGTCGGGCACGCGATCGCGGCGATGGTGACGCGGCTGCGCAGCGAGGGGTCGGCCACCGGCCTGGTCACGGCCAACGGCGGCTTCCTCACCAAGCACGCCATCGGGGTCTACGGGACCGAGCCCCCGGCCGAGGGATTCCGCGCCGAGGACGTGCAGGCCGAGGTCGACGCCGCCGAGGCGCCTACGCCGGCGGCCGACTCCTACGTCGGGCCAGGGCGGGTCGAATCGTGGACGGTGATGCACGGGCGGGAGGGCCCGGAGAAGGCGTTCGTCGCGGTCCGCACCCCCGACGAGCGCCGGGCGTGGGGCGTCAGCGAGGACCCCTCCGTCCTCGCCGAACTGCTCGAGCGGGACATCGCCGGCGAGAAAATCCAGATCGCGTCGGATGCGGCACTCGACCTCGGCTGACGCGCGTCGACGCAGGCCGTGTGGAGCAGCGGAAAGCGTTTGTTCCGGATTTCGGACAGACTCGAGCGGGAAATGTCGTCCACGGAGGCCGCAGGTGGGCTAGGTGCGCTTCGCGCTCGTGAGCAGTAATTGATGCTCTGGCGTCAATTACTGCTCACAGGCGCGTCAGCGCACCTCTCGACGACGGCCGCCGGGCTCGGCTGGGCGGCCATCTCGGCGCGCACCTCGGCCGCGGCGGTCCGGAACGATTCCTCGGTGAGCAGCCGCTCGACGTGCCCACGCACGGTGGCCGCGTCCACCGTCGTCGGGTCGTCGGAGAGCCCGACCCCTCGCTCGGCGACGCGCTGCGCCGCGAGCGGGTTGTCGGCGAACGCGGGCAGCACGAGCTGCGGGATCCCGTAGTACAGCGGCGCCGCGGTGGTTCCCGAGCCGCCGTGGTGCACGATCGCCGCGCAGCTCGGGAGGAACGCCGAGAGCGGCAGGTAGCCGACCGACCGGACGTTGGCCGGGAGCTCCCCGAGGTCGGTGAGGTCGGTGGTGCCGGCGGCCAGGACCACCTCGACGTCCATGTCGCCGAGCGCCTTCATGACGACGGCGAGGTTGGTCACCCCGGTCAACGCCGGGACGACGGTGCCGAGCGTGACCGCGATCCGGGGGCGCTCCGGCGCGCGCAGGGCCCAGTCCGGCACCGCCGACCCGCCGTTGAACGGGACGAACCGCATCGGCCACCAGGGCACGCCGTCGCGCCCGTCGCGGTCCTCGTCGTCGGCGGTCATCCCGCCCATGCTGGGCGGGCGGGGGTCGATCCGGGCGACCGGTCGCGGCCGGGCGTCGCCGATGCCGAGGCGGGCGCGCACGAGGTCGCTGATCTCGTCCTCGCCGAACGGATGGTGCTCGGTGCGCCAGTCCAGGTCCCGCATCGACCACGACACCCGGTTGCCGACCTCCAGTGCGGGGACATCCAGCGCGGCCGCGGTCAGCATCCCGGCGGCGTGGTCGGAGGTGTAGACGACGAGGTCGGGGCCGAACGCCCGGCCGGCCGCGATCGTCCCCTCGGTCATCGTCACGGTGAACAGGCCGAACGGGTTCCCGGTGCGGGCGGCGAGCCGGTACTCCTCGGGGAGGTCGTCGGACGGCTCCTCGTCCGAGGAGACCCGCGCCATCAGGTCGCCCCACACGTCGCGCTCGGGGAACACGTCGTAGACGCCCAGCCCGGCCGCCGACCCGACGGCGACCATCTCGGACGTCGTCGCGAGCAGCACCTCGTGCCCGGCCGCCCGGGCCGCCCACATCAGCGGGACCAGCGGCAGCGTCAGGCCGTAGCCCGGCGCCGTCGCGAACAGCATCCTCATGCGGATTCTCCCTGTCCCGCGGCCACGGCGTGGGCCAGGCGCAGGGTGGTCGTGAGCCAGAGCAGGACGTCGTGCAGGCGCAGCCGGGTCGGGGCGGCGTCGGTCGTCAGGGCCACCGCGCGCTCGAGCTCGGCGAACGCGTCGGCGTTGGCGCGCAGCTCGCGGGCGATCACCGCCTCGACGCCGCTGTCGCCCTCCTCGAGGTGGGGCAGCAGGGCGCGGCGGGTCGTGCGGGTGAGGTGCGGGACGAGGCCCGGGTGGCGGTGGTGCAGCGCGGCGAGCACGTGCCCCCCGTGCGACCCGGCCTCCTCGCCGATCCGCCGCAGCAGCGCACCGACCGTGCCGGGCTCGTCGAGCACGGAGAGCTCCTCGTCGGGCAGCGTCCAGAACGCCCGTCCGTCGGCCCGGCCGACCAGCGCGTCGACGAGCGGGGCGACCCGGCCCAGGGCGTCGTGGACGTCCTGCCACCCGGCCTCGTCGAGACGGCCGTGCAGGCCCTCGGCGAGCAGGACGTCGGCGTCGAGACCCACGCTCGCGGGCCGGGCGTCGAACCGTGCCCACCCGAACGCGGGCACCTGCACCCACCGGCCCTCGGGGGTGCCGGGGGAGCGGAACCGCAGCGGCCGCAGGCCGCGGGCGTACCCGACGACGGCGGCCAGGGCACGGTCCAGCGGCACCGGCTCCGGGCCGGCGCTCGGCAGGCGCAGGACCACGTCCGTGCGCTGGATCCCGACGGCCACGCCCCCCATGGTGGCCTACGGCCTCGTGAGCAGAAATTGCTGCTAGAGCCTCATTTTCTGCTCACGGGCCCGGAGGGCACCCAGGGGACGAGGCAACGGGCCCCGGTGCACCACGCCGAGGCGCTGGGTGGCCCGGGTCAGCGCGACATAGAGATCCGCCGGCCCGTGCACCCCGTCGGCGAGGATCTCCTCGGGATCGACCACCAGGACGGCGTCGAACTCCAGGCCCTTGGTCTTTGACGGCGGCACCGCGCCCGGAACACCGACCGGCCCGATGACGACGCTCGTCCCCTCCCGCTCGGCCTCGTCGCGCACGAACTCCCCGACGACGACGGCCAGCTCGTCGTCGGTGACCGGGCACGACCACGGCGGCACCCCGGCCGCCCGCACCGACTCCGGCGGCACCACCCCGGGCGCGAACTCGGCGAGCACGGCGGCCGCGACCGCCATGATCTCCGCGGGCGTGCGGTAGTTGACCGTCAGCGACCGGTACACCCACCGGCCCGGCACGTACGGCTCCAGCATCGCCGCCCACGACGTCGCGCCCGCGGGGGAGCGGCGCTGGGCGAGGTCGCCGACGACGGTGAACGACCGGCCGGGACAGCGCCGCATCAGCACCCGCCAGTCCATCTCGGAGAGCTCCTGCGCCTCGTCGACGACGACGTGGCGGTAGGTCCAGTCGCGGTCGGCGGCGGCCCGCTCGGCGAGCTCGCGGGTATCGCGCTCGGAGAAGCGCTCCGCGAGGGTCCCGGCGTGGGTGAGGTCGTCGACCCGCACCCCGAGGTCCTCGTCGAGCTCCTCGCGGTCCAGCGTCAGCATCGCCATCACGTCCTGCGCGTACCCGGCCTCGGCGGCCTGCTCCTGGCGGGCCGCCAGCGCGGTGGCCCGGTCGGCTCGAGGGTCGTGGCCGAGCAGGTCGACCAGCTCGTCGAGCAGCGGCACGTCCGAGGTCGTCCAGGCCGCGCCGTCCGCCCGGTGCAGCGCCGGGTCCCCACCGGCCGCCCGGAGCCGCTCGGTCGACTCGAGCAGCGGCGCCAGGACCGACTCCGGCGTCAGGATCGGCCACAGCTCGTCGAGCGCCGCGGTGAACGCCTCGCTGCCGGCCAGCTCGGCCACCAGATCGGTGCGCAGCTGCTCCCAGGCGGTGCGGTCGTCGCGGGTCAGCCAGCCGCGCCCGATCCGGCCGATCGCCCGCTCGGTGAGCACGTAGGTGACGATCTCGGTGAACACCGTGCGGGCCTCGTTGTGCGGCAGCCCGCTCCCGCGCGCCTCCTCGAGGGCCCACTGCGCGGTCTCGGCGTCGATCCGCGTCGTGATGCCGCCCAGCTCGATCGGCAGCGGCTGCTCCGGGAGCCGCCGGTGGTCCGCGACCGCCGCCGCGAGCACCGGGAGGATCGCCCGCGAGCCCTTGAGCCGCACGGCCTCCGGGGTGTCCTCGGCGGTGACGTGCAGCCCCGGGACGAGGTCGCCCGGCGTCATGAACACGACGTCGGACTCGCCCAGCGACGGCAGGACCTGACCGATGTGGTCGAGGAACGCCGGGTTGGGTCCGACGACGAGCACGCCGTGCCTCTCGATGCGCTCCCGCTGCGTGTAGAGCAGGTACGCGACGCGGTGCAGCGCCACCACGGTCTTACCGGTGCCCGGGCCGCCCTCGATCACCGTGACGCCCGGGTGGTCGAGCCGGATGATCTCGTCCTGCTCGGTCTGGATCGTCGCGACGATGTCCCGCATGCCCGCGCCGCGCGGCGCGTTCACCGCCGCGAGCAGCGCCGCGTCGGTGCCGTCACCGCCGGCGGGGTCACCGAGGATCTCGTCGGTGAACGACTCCAACCGCCGGCCTCGCGTGTGGAACTGCCGCCGCCGGCGCACGTCCTCCGGGTGCGCGCCGGTGGCGACGTAGAAGGGTCGCGACGCCGGGGCCCGCCAGTCGAGCAGGACCGGTTCGTCGGTGTGCTCGTCGCGGAGCCCGATGCGTCCGACGTAGCGGCGCTCGCCGTCGACCGTGTCGAGCCGGCCGAAGCACAGCCCGTTGTCGGCGACGTCGAGCCGCGTCACCGCGGTGGCGGTGGCTCGCACCCGGACGTCGCGGTCCATGGCCGCCTCGCCGTCGTCGCCGCGGACGGCGGCGTCGTGATCGGTTCTCGCGCGGGCGCGCTCGGCGTCGAGCCGCGCGTACAGCCCGGTCAGATGGCTGCGCTCGCCGCGCAGTTCTCCGTCGTACTCCTGAGTCGACACAGACCCCCGCAACCGTCGGCAATCCAGGAACGGTCGGTGATCCTGCGCCGCGACCCGGGTCTTGCCGCAAGCCCCGTGGCCCGCTATACGTTGAAGTGGGAAGGGAGTGGTGCTCCCTGTTCTCCGCCCTGGGCCCAACCTTGATCAGGGAGCCCTCACAGGGCCAAACGAAGATCCGCTCGACGTGTAGCGACTCCCTGATCACCGGCGCCGGCGAGTCCTACAGGAACGAGAAGAGCTGCCCCGCCACGCGGCGCATCTGGACCTCCTCGGCCCCCTCGGTGATCCGGTAGCGGCGGTGATGCCGGTAGATGTGCTCGAACGGTTCGTGGCGCGAGTAGCCGAGCCCACCGAACACCTGCATCGCCCGGTCGGACGCGTCGCACACCAGCCGGTTGGCCCGGTAATTGCACATCGAGACCTGGTGGCCGATCGACACCTCGGGCCGCCCCTCCGCGTGGCACACATCCAGCGCGGCCGCCGTCTCGCGGATCAGCGCGCGCAGCATCGCCGCCTCGGTGTGCAGCTCGACCAGCGGCCACTGGATCGCCTGCCGGCTCGCGAGCGGACGGCCGAACGTGTGCCGCTCGGTCGCGTAGGCCACCGCCCGGTCGATGCAGTACTGCGCCGCGCCGAGGCTCGACGCCGCCTGCCGGATGCGGTTCTGGTGCACGAACGTCTGCGCGACCGCCAGCGCCTCGCCCTCGCCGCCGAACACCGCCGACGACGGGACCCGCACGTCGCGCAGCACGACCTCGCCGTGGTCGGTGGGCATGTTCAGCGTCCACCAGTAGAACGGCACCTCGAACCCGGGCGCGTCGGTGGGGACGAGGAACGCTGTGATGCCGCGGGCGTTCCCCGGCTCCCCGGAGGTCCGCGCGAAGATCATCTCGTGGCTGGCGTGGTGCACCCCCGTGCTCCACCGCTTCGCCCCGGTGATCACCCAGTCGGAACCCTCGCGCCTTGCGGTCGTCGCCATCCAGGTCGCGTCGCTGCCGTGGTCGGGCTCGGTGAGCCCGAACGCCAGCCCGCGCTCCCCGGTGATCACCGGCTCGACCAGCTCCTCGCGCTGCTCGGGGGTCCCGAACAGGTTCAGCAGGTGCGCGAAGACCAGGTTCCCGACGACGCTGTGCTCGGTCTGCAGGTCGTTGTGCAGCCCGAGCCCGCGGTGGGCCAGGTGCTCGCGGATCGCGGCCATCGCGGCGTCGGAACCGTGCTGGCCGCCGAGCTCCTCGGGCAGCGAGTACCGGTAGAAGCCCGCGGCGTCCGCCCGACGGCGGGCCTCACCGAGCAGCGCCTCCCACTCCGGCCGCGGCAGCCCGCCACCCTCGAAGTCGGTGCGCGCCCACTCGCGGCGGTGGTCGAAGAACCGCTCGTTGTCGTCGGCCGCCTGGAGCGGGTCGATCTCGTCCGCGACGAACGCGTCGAGCGCGCCCAGGAACCCGTCGATGTCGGTGGTCATGCGCCGAACCTCTCCCGCAGCACGTGCTTCTGGATCTTGCCTACCGCAGTGCGCGGGAACTCGTCCAGGAAGTGCACCTGGCGCGGCGTGTTGTACCCGGCCAGGTGGGTGCGCACGTATGCGGTGAGCTCCTCCGCCAACGCCGGCGAACCCTCCCCGGTCGGCACCACCACGGCCACCACCCGCTCCTCGTAGACCGGGTCGGGCAGCCCGATCACCGCGGCGTCGGCGACCCCGGGGTGGTGGGCGAGGCAGTCCTCGACCTCCTTCGACCACACGTTCTGGCCGCCGGAGCGGATCATGTCCTTCTTGCGGTCGACGATGGTGAGGAAGCCGTCCGGGTCGGCCACCGCGACGTCGCCGGTGTGCAGCCAGCCACCGGCCAGCGCGACCGCGGACGCCTCAGGGTTGCGCCAGTAGCCGGTCATCCGCGGCCCGCGCACGCAGATCTCGCCGGGCTCCCCGGAGGCGACCTCGGACCCGTCGTCGTCGAGCAGCGCGACGTCGACGCCGGGCATCGGCCGTCCGATCGAGCCCCACCGCGCGAAGACGTCGTCGGGCGGGCACCAGGTGACGAACGGGCCGCCCTCGGTCAGGCCGTAGGTGTGCGCGAAGCGGACCTTGCCCTCGCGGGCGCCGAGCGCGTCCGCGGTGCGGTCCATGATCCCGCTCGGGTCGTAGGCGCCGTAGTACAGCAGCCGGATCGACGACGTGTCGGTGGCCGCGAACCGCTCGTGGGTGATCAGCGCGTGCAGCATCGTCGGGACGCCGAGGACCACCGAGACCCGGTGGCGCGGCAGCAGGTCGAGGACGACGCCCGGGTCGAACTCGCGCAGCAGGATCACCGTGCCCCCGACCAGCAGGAACGGCTTCATGTGGTCCCAGTTCCCGACGTGGAACGGCGGGAAGTAGTTCATGAACACGTCGCGGTCGTTCGCGCCCATCACCGTCGCCATCGCGAGGGCGTCGTCGACGGTGCGCCTGTGCGAGAGCATCGCGCCCTTGGGTCGACCGGTGGTGCCCGAGGTGTAGAGGATCATGTGCGTGTCGTCGTCGCTCACAGACACCGACGGCACCTCGACGGCGGAAGCCACGAACGTGTCCCAGTCGGCGCGGTCGCCCTCCGGGCCGGGGATCCGCAGCACCGGCAGGTCGGGGTACGCGGCGCGGGCCTCCGCCGCGACGTCGTCGTAGCCGGCCTCGACGAACCAGAGCGCGGGCTCGGCGTCGCCGATCGTGTAGGCGTGCTCGGGGCCGCGGTGCCAGAAGTTCAGCGGGACGAGGATCGCGCCGAGCGAGGCGGTCGCGAAGTAGAGCTGGACGTACTCGAGGCTGTTCTTCGCCAGCACCGCGACCCGGTCGCCGGGCCCGATGCCGCGGGCGGCCAGCGCGCCCGCCGTCGTCTCGACCAGCGACCACAGCGCGCGGTAGCTGTACCGCTCGTCGGAGACGACGAGGGCGGTCGACCCGCCGCGCGCGCGGGCGTGGTGGCGGACGATGTCGTGGACCAGCATCACGCCCTCCCGAGCAGTCGGGCCGCGTTGCCGCCGAGCCATTTCTCGGCGACGGCTTCGTCGAGCGGCAGGTCACGGACCTCGCCGACGAGCTGGGCCGGCGGGATGCCGAGCAGGGTCCACGTGGAGGCGAACAGCACCCGGTCGGCGAGCTGCCGGTTGCCGAAGCGCAGCAGCGGCTCCCAGCCCGAGTTCGGGCGGGCGAACGTGCGCGGGCGGTGGGCGGAGAGGTCGACGTAGACGTGCTCGTGGCGCCAGGCGACCATCATCATGTCCTCGACCCAGGGCCACGCGGCGTGCAGCGCGACGATCGTGAGGTCGGGGAAGGCGCGGGCGACGGCGTCGATGTGGCGCGGGTGCCCGACGTCGTAGGCGGCGTCGAGCGACCAGTTGATCCCGGTGTGCAGCAGAACCGGTACGCCGAGAGCCTCGCAGCGCCCGTACACCCGGGCCATGCGCGGGTCCTCGGGCAGCAGCTGCTGCTTGAACGGCGACAGCACCACCCCGGAGAGCCCGTGCGCGACGGCCTCGTCGACCTGCCGCGCCGCGTCGAGCTCCCACGGGTCGATGCCGGCGAACCCGACGACGCGGTCGGGGTGCTTCGCCACGAAGTCCCACACCACCTCGTTGCCGGCGGTCGGCACGCCGAGCCGCGACCCGAACGACTCGGTGTAGACCCCGGCCAGGTCGATCCCGCCCTCGTCGAGCATCGTCAGGAACTCGTCCTCGGACGGGGCCCGCTCGCGGGCGGACTCGCGCGCCTCGGCCCACCGCTCGCTGACCTCGGCGTGGGTGCGGGCCGGCGCGAGCTCCCCGCCGAAGTGCTCGGCGTACCCGCGCAGCCGGCCCTGGGTGACCGCCTCGGACAGCGCGAAGGCCTCGGCGTCCGGGACGGCACCGGCCAGGATGTCGACGATCATGCGCGTGTCCCTCCGAGGATGTCGGTGCGCGGCGCGGTGAACACCGGCCGCCGGCCCTCCAGCGCGGCGGCGGACCCTTCGGCGAAGTCGGGACCGCGGAACGTGGCGAACGCGGCGGCCTGCTCCTGGGCGTCGAAGGTCCGGCCGGGCGGGTCGGCGTCGATCCCGTAGCAGCGGTGCAGCCCGGCCTTGGTGATCGCGAGCGCCGTCGGCGCGCAGCCGGCCCAGCGGCGCGCGGCCCGTTCGGTCTCGCCCGGGAGGTCGTCGGTGACGGTGGTGACCAGGCCCAGCTCGAGCGCCTCCGCGGCCGGCAGCAGCCGCCCGCCGTAGAGCAGCTCCTTCGCCTTGCCGATGCCGACGTAGGTGGCGAGCCGCTGGGCGGGGGAGACGAACCCGACGCGCATCTCCGGCAGCCCGATCCGGGTGTCGGTGGCGCAGATCCGGAAGTCGCAGGCCAGCGCGAGCTCGGCGCCGTTGCCCACGCACGGGCCGGCGATCACGGCGACGGTGATCAGCGGCAGCGCCTCGACCTCGGCGAACAGCCGGTACTCGGTCGCGATGTAGTGGCGGTAGGCGTCGTCGTCGAGCCCACCCAGGTCGCGCAGGTCGGCGCCGCCGGAGAAGACGCTCTCCGACCCGGTGATCAGCAGGACCCGGATCGTCCGGTCCGCCGCGAGCTCCCGGACCCGGGCGAGCAGGTCGTCCAGCGTCGGGGAGTCCAGGACGTTGAGCGGGTGCCCGCTCGCGAAGCGCAGCGTCGCGACCTGCCCGTCGTCCGAGCGTTCCAGCGTGACCGTCACCGCGTTCCTCCAGGTTGGTCGCTGAGGCCGGCGCCGTGGACGACGCCGTCGTCGTGCAGGGCCGCCACCGCCGCGTCGTCGAGGCCGAGCACCTCGGTGAGGACCTCGGCGGTGTCGCCGGCGATCGGACCCGCCGGCCGGCCCGGTCGCACCTCGGCGCCGGAGAACCGGAACGGGGCGGTGGGCAGCAGGACCTCGCCGTGGCCCGGGTACTCGACCGGGCTCAGCGTGCCGCGGGCGACGAGGTGCGGGTCGGCGAGGTTCTCGCGGACGCCACGCACGCGGGCGGCGGAGAGCCCGTGCGCGACGAGGTGGTCTACGAGGGTGTCGGCGGTCGGCCAGGTCGCGGCCCAGGACTCGATGCGGTCGTAGAGCGGGCCGGGGTCGGCGACCCGCTCGCGGACCGTCGTGTAGCGCTCGGCCAGGTCGGGGGCGTCCATCGCGGTCACGAGCCGGGCGAAGAACACGTCGCCACTCATGCCGTAGGCGAGGTGCGTGCCGTCGGCGCACGTCGCGACGCCGGACGGGACGCTCGTCGTGTGGCGGTTCCCGTACTTGCCGCCCACCGCCGCGCCGTCGGTGAACGCGCCCGCGGCGGGCTGCTGGTCGATCATCGCGAACAGCGAGTCGAACGCCGAGATGTCGATGTGGGTGCCCTCGCCGGTCGAGCTCCGGTGGTGCAGCGCGGCGCCGATCGCGGCCAGCGCGTGGACCGCGGAGTTCACGTCGGCCAGCGCGGTGCCGAAGTGCATCGGCGGCCCGCCGTCCTCGCCGGTCAGCGACATCAGCCCCGAGTACGCCTCGGCGACCAGTCCGAAGCCGGACAGGTGCGCGTAGGGGCCCTCGGTGCCGAACGTCGACAGCGAGCACAGCACCGTCGTCGCGTCCCGGGCGTGCAGCACGTCCCACCCGAGGCCGAGCCGGGCGAGCACCCCGGGCGCGAAGTTCTCGACGACGACGTCCGCCCAGTCGGCCAGGCGCAGCGCGAGCTCGAGCCCCCGGGGGTCCTTGAGGTCGAGCCCGAGGGAGCGCTTGCCGCCGTTGTACTGGGCGTAGGCGCTCGAGACGTGGTCGGCCGGGTCGCCCACCGGCACCGGCAGCGCGCGCATCAGGTCGCCGGTGGGCTGCTCGACGCGCACGACGTCGGCGCCCAGGTCGGCGAGCATCCGCGTGCAGAACGGCCCGGCGATCACGTGGCTGAGGTCGAAGACCCGCAGCCCCGCGTAGGGACCTGCCATGCCGGGGCGCCTCCCTCCGCGTCGAACGAGTGTTCAACGACGCTAGAAGCGCGCAGTTCGGGAAGTCAAGAGGGTCTTGAACGAGCGTTCGACGTGGGCGAGGCTGTGCAGCATGGCCCGTGCCGAGAGTGCTGCCCCGCCACGACGGGGCCGGCCGGCGTCCACGGTCCTCGCCCGGCCCGACGACGAGCCGACCGCGACCGCGCTGCTCGCCGCCGCCGTCCAGGTGATGGGGGCGAACGGTTACCACGGTGCGTCGGTGCGCGACATCGCCTCGGCGGCCGGCACCAGCCCGGCGATCCTCTACCACCACTTCGACTCCAAGCAGGGCCTGCTGGTGACCATGTGCGACCGCGGGCTCGACGTGCTCGTGCGGGCCACCGAGGACGCGCTCGACCTCGCCGGCGACGACCCGGCCGACCGGCTCGGCGCGATCGTCGCGGCCCACGTCCGCGTCCACATGGAGTCCCAGCGGGAGAGCCTGATCGGCAACAGTGAACTGCGGGCGCTCGAGGCCCCCGGCCGCGCGCTGATCGTGGCGAAGCGTGACGCGCAGCAGCGGCTGTTCGACCGCGTGGTGCGTGACGGCGTGCGCCGGGGCGCCTTCACCACGGAGCATCCCGACGACGCGGCCCGGTTCGTCACCGCGGCCTGCACCAGCATCGCCACCTGGTACCGCCCCGGCGGCGCACTGGAGGCCGACGAGATCGTGGCCCGCTACCGGGCGATCGCCCTCGACGCCGTGGGGTACCGGCGATGACCTTGGCCGACGATCTCGCGGAAGTGCTCGGCGCCGGTCCGGTCACCGACCTGCGCCGGCTCTCGGCGGGCGCGAGCCGGGAGACGTGGGGATTCACGGCGGGCGGCCGCGAGCTGGTGCTGCGCCGCGACCCGCCCGGCGTCCCGCGTCCCGTCGAGATGGTCCGGGAGGCCGAGTGCCTGCGCGCCGCCGCACGGGCCGGGGTGCCGGTGCCCGAGCTCGTCGCGACGGGCGACGGGAGCGACGGGATCGGGACGCCGTACCTCGTCGTCGGATGGGTCGCGGGGGAGAGCCTGCCGCCGCGGATCCTGCGCGACGAGCGCTGGGCGCCGGCCCGGGCGGGCCTCGCCCGCGAGCTGGGCCGCGTCCTCGCCCGCATCCACGCGGTCGACCCGGCCGAGGTGCCGTCGCTCGCCACGGTCTCCGACCCGCTCGTCGCGCTGCAGGAGGAGCACGACGGCTACGGCGAGGCCCGCCCGGCGGTGGAGGCGGTGCTGCGGTGGCTGGCGGCGCACCGGCCCGAACCGCGCGGCCGCGCGCTCGTCCACGGCGACTTCCGCCACGGCAACCTGCTCATCGCCCCCGACGGCCTCACCGCGGTCCTCGACTGGGAGCTGGCCCACCTCGGCGACCCGCTCGAGGACCTCGGCTGGGTGTGCGTCCGGGCGTGGCGCTTCGGCGCCGCCCCCGTCGTCGGGGGGTTCGGGACCCGGGAGGACCTGCTGGCGGGCTACGCCGAGGTGGCGGGTGAGGCCCCGGATCCCGACGTCGTGCGCTGGTGGGAGATCTTCGGCTGCGTTCACTGGGCGGTCATCTGCCGGATGCAGGCCCAGCGCCATCTGGGCGGGTCGGAGCAGTCGATGGAGATGGCGGTGCTCGGGCGCCGGGCGGTGGAGGCGGAGTACGACGCGCTGCTCGCGCTGGGATGGGTCGACGACGAGGACCTCGAGGGCTTCGCGACGCCGACGCCGGCGGAAACACCGGACCCCGCCGCCGAACGCCCCACCGTCGACGAGCTCCTCGAGGCGGTCACCGGCTTCCTCACCGACGAGCTCGTCCCCGGCGACGACCGCTCCCGCTACCTCGCCCGGGTGGCCCGGACCGCGCTCGGCACGGTGCGCCGCGAGCTGGCCGCCGGCCCCGATGCCCGGCACACCCGAGCCCTCGCCGCCCTCGGGTGTGACGACGACGCGGCGCTGGCCGCCGCCCTGCGCGGCGGCGCCCTGGACCCCGACCGGCCCGAGGTGCGCGCCGCCGTACGGTCCGGGACGCTCGCGCGGCTCGCCGTCGCGAACCCGCGCTACCCGTTCACCCGTCCCTGACCACGACCCGACAACGGAGGCGCACGTGCGCGCAGTACGAGTGGTGACCACCGACGGCCCGGCCGCCCTCGAGACCGCCGAGGTGCCCGAGCCCGCAGCGGCCGACGGCGAGGTCCTCATCGACGTCGCGGCCGCCGGCGTCAACTTCCCGGACCTGCTCCTGACCCACGACCGCTACCAGTACAAGCCGGAGCGCCCGTTCGTCCTCGGCGGGGAGCTCGCGGGCACGGTGCGCCGCGCCGACCCGGACACCGGTTTCCTCCCCGGCGACCGGGTCGCGGCGACGAGCACGGTCGGGGCGTTCGCCGAGGCGGTCTCGGTGCCCCCGGACAACGTCTTCCCGCTGCCCGACGCGGTGTCGTTCGCGGCGGGCGCGTGCCTGCCGATGAACTACCTGACGATGTCGTTCGCGCTCGGCCTGCGCGGGCGTCTCGAGTCGGGCGAGACCGTGCTGGTGCAGGGCGCGGCGGGCGGCGTCGGCACCGCGACGATCCAGCTCGCCGCCGCCCTCGGCGCCCGGGTGATCTCGGTGGTCTCGACGCCCGAGAAGGCCGAGTTCGTCCGCTCGGTGGGCTCGCACGAGGCGGTCCTCGTCGACGGCTTCAAGGACGCGGTCAAGGAGCTGACCGGCGGGGTCGGCGTCGACATGGTCGTCGACCCGGTCGGCGGGGACCGCTTCACCGACTCGGTGCGCTGCCTGGCCCCGCTCGGGCGGCTGCTGGTCCTCGGCTTCACCGCGGGCGACATCCCGAGCGTGAAGGTCAACCGGTTGCTGCTGGGCAACGTCGACGTCCGCGGCGTCGGCTGGGGCGCCTACGCGATCCCGCGGCCGGGCTCGCAGCGCCGGGAGTGGGACCGGATCGTGCCGCTGCTCGAGTCGGGCGCGCTCGACCCGCCGATCAGCGCCACCTACCCGCTCGAGCGGGCGGGCGAGGCGGTCGCCGCGCTGGAGGACCGCACCGTGCTGGGCAAGGTCGTCGTCGAGCCCTAGCTGACAGCTCGTGTCAGCCGCTCGCGGGTGGCGGCGTCGGCCGGCACGAACGTCTCGATCGACAGCTCGTCGAGCGTCACGTCCCACGCCGCGCCGAAGTGGGTGATCGTCGAGTAGAGGTTCAGCTCGCCGTCGGGATGGTCCAGGTGCAGCGGGAGCACGACGTGCTCGGAGCGCCGCGGCGGCGCGCCCGGCGGGGCGTAGCCGCGGACCTCGGCGAGCAGCGACGCCAACCGCGCGTCACCGGTGAGGTCGGTGAGCCGCTCGAGCCGGTGCAGCAGATGCCCCGACCACTGCTCGAGGTTGCGGATCCGCGGCGCGAGCCCGTCGGGGTGCAGCGACAGCCGGTAGACGTTCACCGGGGGCGTGGTCCAGGCCGGATCGAGCCCGGCGAGCAGCGGCGCGACGGCGCGGTTGGTCATGACGACGTCGCCGGTGCGGTCGAGGACCAGCGCAGGGAACGGCTCGTGCCCGGAGAGCAGGTGCCCGAGCACCCCGCGGACGGCGTCGAGGCCGGCGGAGTCCAGCGTCGACTCGCGGTAGGTCGGCGCGAACCCGGCGGCGAGCAGCAGCGTGTTCCGCTCGCGCAGCGGCACCTCGAGGTGGTCGGCCAGGTCGAGCAGCAGTTCCCGGCTGGCCCGCGAGCGGCCGGTCTCGACGAAGCTCAGGTGCCGGGTCGAGACCCCGACGTCGAGTGCGAGGTCCATCTGGCTGCGCCGGCGCCGGGTCCGCCAGCCGCGCAGCAGCTCGCCGGGCGACGCCGCGGTGGTGGTCATGGGCCCGACGCTAGGAGCGGGCGCCGCCGGAATCCATGACCTCGGAGGTCATCGACCCGGCTACCCGCCGCGGCCCATCGTCGTTCTCGTCACCGATCACCAGGAGGACGAGATGAGCGACTACACCGACCTCGCGCAGCGCTACATCGCGGCGTGGAACGAGACCGACCCGGCGGCCCGGCAGCACCGGGTGGCGGCGCTGTGGGCGGCCGACGGCAGCTACGTCGACCCGCTGGCCGACGTGGCCGGCACCGAGGCGATCACCGCGCTGATCGGCGGGGTGCAGGAGCAGTTCCCGGGGTTCTCGTTCCGGCTGCTCGGCGACGTCGACGGCCACCACCGCCAGGCCCGGTTCCGCTGGGAGCTCGGCCCGGCCGACGGGCCGGCCCCGGTCGCGGGGTTCGACGTCGTGACGATCGACGCGCAGGACCGGGTCACGAGCGTGCTCGGGTTCCTCGACCGCGTCCCGGCCTGACCCGGCGGGTCTCACCGGGCGCCGTCGTCCTCCTCGCTGGTGCCGGAGTCCCGTTCCCGACGACGGGTCTCGAGCGCGATCGCGATCAGCACGACGACGACGGCGCCCGCCGCCCCCGCGGCGGCGCCGTCACCCCACAGCAGCGTCAGGCCGGTGCCGACCGCGGCGCCCGAGGCGAACGAGACGACGATCCCGCCGAGCACCGCCGTCCGCCGCCCGGCCCCGGGACTGCGTTCGCTCCACCAGCCCGCGAACTCGGCGACGAAGCTGCGCAGGTTCCCGGTGGTCACGGTCGCGTTGTAGGGGACGTCGCCGACCTTCTTGAACGTCGAGACCTGCAGCGCCGCGACGAACGCGACGGCGACCGTGACGACCTCCGAGGGCAACGTCCCGGTCGCGCACACCGCGAGCACCAGCGCCTCCGCGCCGAGCACCACCCGCGTCGGCCGCCGCAGCGCGGTTCGCGCCCAGGGCCGTGCCAGCGACTCGGCCGCGGCGAGCCCGATCAGGAACGACACCAGCGGCGGGAGGTGGCGCAGCGACTCGGCGAACTGCCCGTGGACCGCCCCGACCGCGAGGAGCACCACGTTGCCGGTCTGCGCGTTCGCGAACACCCCGCCGTGCCCGACGAACGTGTACGCGTCCAGGTAGCCGCCGACGGCGCTGAGCAGGAACCCGACCGGGACGACCTCCGGCCGGTTGCGGATGGCCACCGTCACTGCTGCCCGTCTTTGAGAGTCAGGAAGAGCGCCGAGGCCTCCGCGCACAGCCGGTCGCCGTCGAGCAACTCGCCCCGCAGGAAATGCTTGCGGCCCTCCACCCGCTCGACGTGGGCCGTGACGCGCAGCGTCGTCTCGATCGGCGCCACGGAGCGGTAGTCGACGTGCAGGAACGCCGTCCGCGACCGGGCCCCGCCGCCGACGATGGCGAAGCGGCCCAGCAGGTCGTCGAACAGCATCGGGATCGCCCCGCCGTGGACGACGCCGTTGCTGCCGAGGAAGTGCCGGCCGAACCACACGTGGCCGCTCATGCCGTCCTCGCCGATCTCGTCGATGTGCACCGCCGGCACCGCGAGCTGCGCCCGGCCGGGCACCGTGATGAGGCGCCCGGAGAGCTGGTCGGGCTCGGCGACCGCGTGCTCGGCGAACCGGTCGTTCAGCTCGGCCACCGCCTTGGTGGTGCTCGCGACGAGGTCGGCGCCCGGGACCGCGGCCGCGATGCGGTCGAGCAGTTCGCGGACCCCGTCGATCATGTCGGAGTAGCCCTCCGGGACCAGGTGGCCGTCCCACGTTCGGTCCGTGACCGACCCGTCGGTCCGGACGAGCGCGGCGGGCGCCACGGGCTCCGGGCGGGGATCGGGGGACTCGTGGCTCACGGCTGCTCCTGACGTCGGCGGGGGTGGCTCCCGAGCCACCGTGCTCGTTCGGACGCGCGGACGCCGCACCGGGACGCCCGAACGTGCACACCGTCACGCGTCAGGACGGGTCGAGCAGGCCTCCCCGGCGGGCGCGGGCCACGGCGTCGCGCCTGCTCCCGGCGCCGAGCTTGTGGTAGATCGCCCGCTGGTGGGTCTTGACGGTGTTGACCGAGACGGCGAGGTCGTCGGCGATCTCGGTCGAGGAGCGCATGGTGGGCAGCAGCTCCAGCACGGCGCGTTCGCGCTCGGTCAGCGCGCCCAGGTCGGGGTGGGAGGGGGTGTGCGCGAGGACCCGGTCGACGAGCGGGTCGAGGCCGCCGAAGGCCCCGCGGTGGGCGGCGAGGTGGTCGCGGAGGGTCTCGGGGAGGGCGAGCAGCGGGCGCAGGAGCTCGTAGCGGGCGGCGAGCTCGAGCGCCCGGTGGAGCCGCTCGCGCGTCCGGGCGTGCTCGTCGAGCCGGGCGGCGATCTCGGCGTCGAGCAGGAGCGCCTCGACGACGCCGAGCGAGGTCAGGAGCCGGTGGCGCCGCTCGAACACCCCGGTGAGGTGCTTGCGCGCGGCGGGATCGCCGCCGGTGGCCCAGAGCAGCCGCGCGCGCAGGACGGCGCCCTCGACGGACCCGTCGAGCGCGGGGTCCAGGGCCCGGGTGACCTCGGAGGCCTCGCGGAGGCGGCCCAGACCGAGGGCGGCGCACTGCTCGAGGAAGCCCGCGACGGCGAGCATCGGTGCGGCCAGGTCCCCCTCGCTGCCCGCGATCCGGGTGTGGCGCATCCGCTGCCAGCCGGCCAGCCGGTCGCCGGTGTCGTGCTCGACCGCGCCCCGCAGCGTCCCGAGGGCCGCGGCGACGTGGGGTCCGGTCGGGCCGGGACCGTCGGCCTGCTCGAGGTGGGCGCGGGCCGCCCCGGGACTGCCCCGCAGCAGCTCGGCGGACGCGAGGACGACGTGCGCGCGCCGCGCGGCCGCGGTCGTCGGCCAGCCGTGACGCACGGCCTGCGCGACGGCCGACCGCGCGTGCGCGGTGATGGCGTCGCGGTCGCCGCCGTACATCCCGGCGAGGGCGAGCGTGCTCCGGGCCTGCACCGCGAGGTAGGGCCAGCCGTGGCGATCGGCCAGCGCGAGGGCCCCGGCGCTGTCCCGGGTGGCCTGCTCGGGGTCGGTGGTGACCAGCCCGTCGGCCCGGGTCGTGAGGGCGAGAGCACGCAGGGGCACGCCCTCGACGGCGTCGGGCCGGATGGTGCGGGCGGTGACGACGGCGTGCCCGATCCGGCCGCGCGCGATGGCGACCCGGGTCGCGACGATCCGTCGGAAGACCGCGACGTTGTCACTCTCGTGGCCGGTGAGCTCCGCCTCGGCGGCGTCGATGAGCTCCTCGGCGTGGTCGGGGTCCCCGCTCTCGAGGGCCGCCAGCCCGAGGACGAGGCGCGCCCGCGGGTCCCCGCCCGCGTGGCCGAGCATCTGTTCGGACTGCGCCAGGGCGGCGAACTCGCCGCGGCCGATGAGCTCCACCGCTCGCGCCCGCAGCAGCACTCCGGTGGTGTCGATGTCCCCGGCGAGCGCCGCGCAGCGCAGCGCGTCGACGTGCTCGCCGCGGCTCTCGTGCCAGGTCGCGGCACGGCGGTAGAGGTCGCCGAGGTGCGCCGGGCGGTTGCGGCGCAGGCGGGCGAGCACGTGGGAGCGCAGCAGCTCGTGGAGCCGGTAGGACTCGCGGTGTCGGTCGGTGGCGGTGACCATCGCCGTCCGGGACTCGAGCCGGTCGAGGACGTCGGCCGCGTCCGGGACGTCGGCGAGGGTGGCGGCGAGGTCGACGTGCAGCGGCGAGGACACCGCGGCGGCGACGAGGACCGCGTGCTCGTCCTCGCCGAGCCGCGCGAGGACCTCCCCGACGAGGTAGTCGGCCACCGACCGGTCGTCGCCGGCGAAGTCCCGGACGAACGCGGCGGGATCGTCGGCCTCGCGCAGCGAGAGGGCGGCCAGGCGCAGCGCCGCGACCCAGCCCTGGGTGCGCGCGACGAGGGTGGCGGTCTGTTCCGCGGTCAGGTCGAGCCCCTCACCGGCGAAGAGGTGCGCGGCGTCGTGCTCGGTGAAGGTGAGCTCGTCGACGCGCAGCTGGCCGAGCCGGTCGTCGAGCCGGAGCCGGTCGAGGCCGATCGGCGGGTCGTAGCGGCAGCACAGGACGACGGTCAGCTGGGGCAGCGGGTGACGCAGCAGCTCGCGCAGTCCGGCGAGCGCCGGGTGGTCGACGATCTCGTGGACGTCGTCGAGGACCAGTCGGACGCGGCGGGGCAGGGAGTCGAGGGCGTCCAGCGCGGCGGCGAGGAAGGCGGCGCGTTCCGGGTCGTCGCCGCTCGTCCACGCCGGGACGAGGGCGAGCAGCGGGTCGTCGGGGCGCAGGGCGGCGGTCAGCGCCGCCAGCAGCGTCGCCCACCAGGCGGGCTCGTCGCGGTCGCCCGCGTCCAGCGCCACCCACGCGGTCGGGGTGTCGGGGTCGGCGTGCACCCAGTCGGCGACCGCGGCGGTCTTGCCGTGACCGGCCGGGGCGCTGACGAGGACCACGCGCCCGCGCTCCCGTGGCTCGCTCTGGTCGTCCAGCGCGGCGCGCAGGCCCGCCCGGTCGACGAACTGCGGTGGGCGTGGCGGAACCACGATCTTCGCCCGACGCATCCCGGCCTCCTGGTGACACGCCGTGTTGTCGACGTCTCCCTGTCGGCCTCCGGGGTCGGGGGAGTCCGATGTTCCGGTTGTAGCGCGTCACGGGATTCCGCACACCGTTTCCCACACCAGAAGGGACCATTGTCCCCCCGGGTGCTGGTCCCGGCGGTCGAGTGCGGTGGTGCTGTCGGCGCGAGGTCAGCGGCGGCGGAGCAGGAAGCCGATCAGCAGCCCGATCACCACCATGGCGGTCAGCGCCGCCCACAGCGGCATCGTCACGACCGGGATCAGGAGGCGGATCTCGACCGGCTGGCGGTTCTCGAGGATGAACACGACCGCGATGACGGCGAGGATGACGCCGAGCACCCATCGCGACGTCCACCACCCGTTTCCGGGGTCGGAGCTGGTCCGGGACTGCGGTGTGCTGGTCATGCTGGCTCCCCGAGGGTGGCGGTTTCGCGCGCGGTGTCGTGGTCGGGTGGGCGGTGCTTGACGCCGCGGGCCGCGCGCCGCTCGTCGAGGACCTGGCGGATGACGACCTTGCCCGCCGCCGTCAGTGGCAGCGCCGTGATCGCCCCGAGGAGGCCCCCGAGCGCCGCACCGACGAGCAGCGCGACGAAGGCCGCGGCCGGGCTCAGCTCGACGGTGCGGGCGAACACCCGCGGTGCGATCAGGTAGTTCTCGAAGGCCTGGTAGACGCAGAAGAAGATCAGGGTCGCGATCGCCAGACCGACGCTGACGGAGAGCGCGACGCCGATGCCGGCCAGCGACGCGAGGGTGGCGCCGATCTGGGGCACGGCGTCGAGGATCGCGACGACGAGGGCGAGCAGCGCCGGGTAGGGCAGCCCGGCGATCAGGAAGAACACCAGCGAGGCCAGCCCGGCGATCAGCGAGACCAGCAACTGCCCCGACACGTAGCCGCCGATCCGCCCGAGCGCCGCGTCGGCGGCGCGGGTGCGGTCCTCCCGGACGAGCGCCCTGTCCAGCCCGGCGCGGATGCGCGGCATCGCCAGCGCGAAGTACACCATCAGCGCCAGCACCGTCACCGCGGCGAAGACCCCGCCGAGCACCGTCCCGAGGACGGCGAACACCGCGCCCACGGCACCGGCCACCGCCTTGCCCAGGCCACTGGCCTGCTCCTGGACCTGCTGGTGCTGCGCCGGGTCCTGCAGCGCGGCACCGAGCGAGCTGCCCGACCCGCCGAGGCGGTCCCCGAGCCGGTTCATCAGGTCCGGGATCTCCTGGGCCAGGACCCCGACCTGGTGGGCGGCGGGCACGACGATGATCGCGACGACCGCCGTGATCACGACCAGGACGGCCAGCACCACCAGGACGACGGCGAGGCCCCGGCGGACCCGGTGGCGGCCGAGGTAGCGCACCGCCGGCTCGATCCCGGTGGCGAGGAAGAACCCGACGAACACGAGCACGAGTGCGCCACGTGCGGTCCAGGCAGCCGCTGCCAGCACGCCGACGCCGAGGACGGTCGCGGTGACCAGCGCCGCCTCGCCGACGGTCACGCGAGGCCGGAGCGGAGGCGGGGTCGCCGTGGGCTCGGCCGCGGCGGGCTCGGGCGGTTCCGGAGCCTCGCGTCCGGGAGCCTCCGGCGCGGGGCCGGAACGGTCCGACGACGTCTCCACCCGGGGCCATCCCTCCGCGCTCGACGGTGGCCGCCGCGGGCGGGCGGTCCTCCGGATCACGGTGGACGATCCGTCCGATGCCGGCCTCATCCGTTCCGGATGAGCCGTCGTGGGCGGGGCCGGGTCCGCCTCGCCGTCGCTAGGCAGATGATCGTGCCGAGCGCGGCACCGACCAGCCGGGTCGACCGTCCGGGCCTCTCGGGCTCGTAGATCCGGACGTCGTGAGCGTGTCGCAGCTCAGCGTGCGCGTGTCGCTCCCGAAATCGTGATCATGCTCCGGGCGCGGGCCCTTGATCACGACGCGTGCGGCAGAACGCATCAGATCTGACGCGTTCTGCCGCGCGGAAGTGGATCACGCCTCGAGGCGCCGCTCTCGGCAAGATCCATTGCCCGGGCGCGGCGCACCCGCCGTCACGCCAGCACCGTGATGCCGTCGCCGATGAGCTTGAGCCCGATGACGGCGAGCAGGACGCACATGATCGCGGTGTTGTGCGCCGCCAGCCAGCCCCGCAGCCCATCCAGCAGCGACCGTGACCGGTCCCCGAGGACGACCGCGACGACCAGCGGGAACGCGGGCCCGACCGTCGCCAGCACCACGAACACGGCGAACGCCACCGCCTCCCCACCCACGCTCGTGCCCGACTGCGCGACGGCGGACGCGGCGCCGACGGTGATGAGCAGGTTCTTCGGGTTCACCGCGGCGAGTCCCGCCCCGAGTCCCGCGGACCGGATCGGCGTGACGGTGTCGAGGGTGCTCATCCAGGCGGGCAGCGCCGCGTCCTCGCCGCGCGGCCGACGCCGCCACTCGACGACGGTCAGCCCGAGCAGCCCGACCCCGAGCACCAGCTTCACGACGCCGACCCAGACCGGAGGCCCACCGCTGCCGCCCGCCCCCGCGCCACCCGAGACGAGCAGGACGATCGTGCCCACCGCGGCGAGGCCGACGATCCACCCGACGACGAACGCGATCCCGTTCGGCCGGCCGCGCGGGGTCGCCAGCATCAGGACCACCGCGACGATCGGGATCGGGCTCAACGACACCCCGACGGCGAGCGGGAGGACCGCGCCGATCGCCTCACCCATCCCCGTCTCCGGGGCGGAGACGTGTCATCGGCGGCGGCGTCCAGGTGCCGTCCGCGACCGTGGGCTCGGGCCCGTAGAGGCGGAGGACGACGTTGAACGGTCCGGCGGGGGACGGCAGCCAGTTCGCGTCGGGGTCGTCCGGGCGCTCGTGCGCGACGGTGAGGACGAGCCCGCCGTCGTCGGAGTACGTCAGGCCGGGGGTGCGGTCGCCGATCGAGTAGCGATCGGGTTCGCGACCAGGAGCCGACCGGGCAGCGCGTACATGGTGATCGACCAGAACAGCCGCACGGGCGGGAGGCCGTCCGCCGGGAACGGGACGACGTAGGTCTCGTTCCCGGAGAGCGGCTTCCCGTCCTCGTCGGCATGCCAGCCGAGGTAGATGGCCTCCTCCACGTCGTTCCCGTAGATCCCCATCGCGGCGGCGGTCGCCCGCCGCAGGTAGTTCTCCCCGAGGGTCGCGCGGCTCCCGAACAGGCCGATCGAGCTGTGGGTGGCGTCGATCGACTCCTCGAGGCGCCGGTGCCCGCCGGTGACGCCCGCATCGATCGCCGCGACCTGCTCGTCGGTCAGCGCGGTCGGGTCGAACGACACACCGGGTGCGATACCGGCCCGGGCGAACCGCGCGAGGACGTCGCGCTCGGCGGGGACCGGCGCGCAGAACCGCAGCAGGAAGTTCAGGTAGTCGACGAAGTCGCGGTCCGCGGCGCGCTCCTCGTCCCACGCCGGCCAGTCGACGGCCGGGGCGGCCGGCGGCGCCGGCGTCCCGGCGAGCTCGTGCAGCGGGCTCAGCCCGTACTGCTGCTGGAGGACCACGACGTTCGGGAGGTCGTCGGGACCGTCGAGCCCGGTCCGGCCGAGGCAGCCGACGAACTCGGTCTCGGAGCGGAACACCCCGTCGACGTCGTCCGGCACCTCGCCGTCCCACCCCGGTCCGGCGAAGAGGAACCGGCCACCGCCGCGGCCGGTGCTGAGCACCCCCACGTAGGCGAAGTTGTAGGTGTAGAGGTCGAACCACTGGAAGGTGACGTAGCGGTCGCCCGGGACCGGCGGCATCGTCAGGACCCAGGACCCAGGACCCAGGACCCAGGACCCAGGACCCAGGACCCAGGACCCAGGACCCAGGACCCAGGACCCAGGACCCAGGACCCAGGACCCAGGACCCAGGACCCAGGACCCAGGACCCAGGACCC
>NZ_JAJNDB010000003.1 GCF_021026375.1 Actinomycetospora endophytica
GGTACTAATAGGCCGAGGACTTGCCCGACACACCACCACTGCTCACACACGAGCAACCAGGTGACTGACAAGCAAACATCAAGAACAAAAGCGCTGCTCGCGTCCACACACTGCACACCCCAACCCCACCCCGAACACGGGTGGGGGTGGTTCGGTGTTCCGGTGGCCACAGCGGAGGGGAAACGCCCGGTCCCATCCCGAACCCGGAAGCTAAGCCCTCCAGCGCCGATGGTACTGCGACCGCCAGGTCGTGGGAGAGTAGGACACCGCCGGAACACCCAACCACCCCCACCACAACGGTGGAAAACATTCATAGAGTGAAATGCGCGGTCGACGATCGCGTGAGACATCGGGGCAGGACCGCTTTGGTCCTGCCCCGTTTCGTCATGTCAGGAGGACGATCGGTGACCGTGGACCCGCAGGACGGCCGACCCGACCGAACGTCCCCGACACGACAGGACTCGCGTCCCGAGTCCGGCACCCGCGGTGGCGACGCCCGCGGCGGCCGGAACCAGGGCTCCCGGGGCACCGGTGGAGCTCGTCGGGGCGACGACAACCGGTCCGGCGCGCGCGATGACCGTGGTGGCCGGCCTCGCGGCGGAGCGAACGACCGGGGCCGCGACGGTGCTCGGCGGGACAGCGCGCCGGGTCGGGACCGCGCGTCAGGTGGCGGGCCGGGCGCTGGGCGCCCGCGTTGGCGCGACGGCGACGGCGGCCCTCGCGAGGGTGGCTCTCGTGACGGCGGTGGCCGCGGGTCGCGTGACCAGGACACCCGGTCCGGGTCGGGCCGTGACGGTGGTTCCGGGCGTGGTGGCGACCGCGACCAGGGTTTCCGCGGCTCGGAGGGGCCCCGGGGCCGCGAGGGTCGGGGTGACGACACCCGGACCCGCGGCGACCGCCCGCGCGGTCATGACGACCGTTCCAGCGGCGGACCCGGACAGGGGGAGCGCTCCCGGGGGTCGGGCGACCGTCCGCGCGGTGGCGACGTGCGTTCGCGAGGCCGGGACGATCGTCCCCGGGGCCGTGACGACCGCCCGCGTGGTGGCGATGAGCGTCCGCGCGGCGACCGCCCGCGTGGGCGTGACGACCGCCCCCGCGACGACGACCGTTCCCGCCAGTCGCAGCGCCGCGAGGACGGCCCGCGAGGCGGGGGTACCGATGCGCCCGCCGGGGATCGACGGGAGTCCGGGAGCAACGACCGCCGTGGCGGCTCCCGTGACGGCCGTCAGGGCGGATATCGCGGCGACCGGCGCAACGACGGTCCGGGCCAGAACCGTGGGCCGTGGCCGTCGTCGGACCGGCGTGACGAGCGGGGTGGCGCATCCGCGGGCCGTCGTGACGAGCGTGGGGGCGCGTCCACCGGCCGCCGCGACGACCGTCCGGGCCGCGGCCGGGACGACCGCTCCCAGGGTCGGCCCGATCGCGGCCGGTCCCGGGGAACCGACGACCGCCGCAGCGACCGCGGCGACCGGCCGGACCGGCGCACCCGGGCCGAGGACCGGCCGCGTCGTCACCAGGACGCCGAGGCCCGCCCCGTCGAGCCGGCGCTGCCCGACGAGGTGACCCCGGAGATGCTCGACCAGGAGGTCCGCCGGGACCTCCGCGGGCTGCCGAAGGACCTCGCCGACATCGTCGCCCGGCATCTCGTCGCCGTCGGCGAGCTGCTCGAGGACGACACCGAGGCGGCACTGGCCCACGCGCGGTTCGCGCGGCACCGGGCGTCGCGGGTCGCCGTCGTTCGGGAGGCCTGCGGGCTCGCGGCGTACCACGCGGGCGAGTGGGCCGAGGCGCTCTCGGAGCTGCGGGCCAGCCGGCGGATGGGCGGCGCGCCGCACGTGCCGGTCATGGCGGACGCGGAGCGCGCCCTCGGGCGGCCGGAGCGCGCCCTGGAGATCGCCCGGAGCCCCGAGTCGGCCGATCTGCCGCGCGACGAGGCGATGGAACTGCTGATCGTAACGTCCGGGGCGCGGCGTGACCTCGGTGAGTACGCCGCGGCGGTCGTGGGGCTGCAGGTCCCCGAGCTCGACGTCCGCCGTGAGGACCCCTGGACGCCGCGCCTGTTCTACGCGTACGGCGAGGCCCTCGTGTCGGCCGGCCGACGCGACGACGCGGTGCGCGCGTTCCTCGACGCCGCCCAGACCGACATGGACGGCGAGACCGACGCCGAGGAGCGGGCCGCGCTGGTCGCGGCGGGGGTCGACACCCCGCCCGTCGAGCTCGACGACGCCCCGACCGACGACGAGGTGACCGCCGCCGAGCAGGCCGCGGCGGACGACGTCGCCGCGACGGACGACGCCGAGGGAGACGACGCGGGCGAGGTCGGTGACGCCGACGCCGCACCGGTTGATCAAGAGCACGAGGGGCAGGCCGAAGAGGCTGACGACCTGCCTGATGTGCCCCTCGCGGGCGACGCCGCGAGCGCCGACGCCGCACCCGCTGATCAGGAGCACACGGTGCAGGCCGAAGAGTCGGGGAACCTGCCTGATGTGCCCCTCGTGGCCGACGCCGCGGACGCCGACGCCGCACCCGCTGATCAGGAGCACGAGGGGCAGGCCGAAGAGGCTGACGACCTGCCTGACGTGCCCCTGGCGGGCGACGACCAGGACACCGCGGAGGACCCCGCCCGATGACGCGGCACGACGCGCTGCTCGTCGACCTGGACGGCACCGTCTACGCCGGCCCGGACGCGATCCCCGGCGCGGTCGAGGCACTCGAGGCGGCCCGGAAGCGCGGGCTGACCGTCTCGTACGTCACGAACAACGCGTCGCGGGCGCCGGGCGAGGTCAGCGAGCACCTCGCGCGGCTGGGGCTGACCCTCACCGAGCAGGACGTCGTCACGAGCGCCCAGGCCGGCGCGGCCGTGCTCGCGCGGCAGGTCGAGTCGGGGGCGACGGTGCTGGTCGTGGGCACCGAGGCACTCGCCGACGAGATCCGCGGGGTCGGCCTCGTCCCGGTGCGTACCGCGGACCAGGACCCGGTCGCCGTCGTGCAGGGGCACTCCCCGGACACCGGGTGGCGCGACCTCGCGGAGGCCGGCCTCGTCCTCGGCCGCGAGTCGATCTGGGTGGCGTGCAACGTGGACCCGACCCTGCCCAGCGACCGCGGTCTCCTGCCCGGCAACGGCTCGATGGTCGCGGCGCTGCGCAGCGCCAGTCGTCGGGAACCGCAGGTCGCTGGCAAGCCGGCCGCGCCGCTGCTGCGTCAGGCCGTCGAGCGGGTCGGGGCCACGACGCCGCTGGTGATCGGCGACCGGCTCGACACCGACATCGCGGGCGGCCACGCCATCGAGGCCGAGACCCTGCTGGTGCTCACCGGCGTCTCGACCCCCGCCGACGTCCTCACCGCGATCGCCGACCAGCGTCCCACCTACCTGGCAGCCGACCTCGCTGCCCTCGAGAACCTGGACGCCGCCCGCGTCGACGGTGACCAGTCGTGGCACGTCGACGTCGACGGCACGACCCTCCATCTCAGCGCCACCGACAACGCCCCCGACGACGCCACCGACCGGCCCGCCCAGCTCGCCGCCCTGCGCGCGCTCTGCCACGCGTGGTGGTCGACAGCCGCCACCGGCGACCCGACGGTGCGCCCCGGTGACCGCACGGCGGAGGCGGTCGTGACCGCGCTCGCGTTGCCCCGCGCCGGGAGCGGCTAGCGTGGGGTCCGTGGATCACGAGGCCGTCCCGGAGCCGGACCCGCTGACGCGGTTGCGCGCGGCCGCCGCGGCCGTGTCCGACCTGGACACCTCCGAACCCGCCTCCGGAGATGGGCCGCAGGACGGGCCGCGCGAGGACCCGGGGCTCGACGCCGGCGCCCAGGCCGACCGGTTCGAAGAGCTCCACGAGGCGCTCGTGGCCGTGCTCGCCGACGTCGACCGGGGCTGAGCCGGTGGCCCGCACGACGAGCCGCCGCCTGCGACTGGACGCCGAACTGGTCCGACGCGGCCTCGCCCGCTCCCGCGAGCACGCCGCGGCCCTGATCGCCGACGGCCGCGTCACCGTCGGCGGCACGGTGGCCCACAAGCCGGCGACGGCGGTGGAGACGGCGGCCGCCGTCGTCGTGACCCCCGAACCCGACGGCACGATCGACGACTGGGCCAGCCGCGGCGCGCACAAGCTGCTCGGGGCGCTGGAGGCGTTCGGCGACGTCGTGGTGCAGGACCGCCGCTGCCTCGACGCGGGCGCGTCGACCGGCGGGTTCACCGATGTCCTGCTGCGCCACGGCGCGCGGGAGGTGGTGGCCGCGGACGTCGGGTACGGCCAGCTGGTGTGGGCCCTGCGGACGGACGACCGCGTGACCGTCCTCGACCGGACCAACGTGCGGACCCTGACGGCCGACCAGATCGGCGGCCCGGTCGACCTCGTCGTCGCCGACCTCTCGTTCATCTCGCTGCGGCTGGTGCTCGACGCGCTGGCCTCGTGCCTGGCCGAGGACGGCGAGCTGCTGCCGATGGTGAAGCCGCAGTTCGAGGTGGGGAAGGAGCGCCTCGGGCACGGCGGCGTGGTGCGCGACCCCGCGCTGCGCGCCGAGGCGGTGGACACCGTCGTCGCGGCCGCCCGCCAGCGGGGCCTCGGCCTGGTGGATGTGACGGCCAGCCCGCTGCCGGGGCCGTCGGGCAACGTCGAGTTCTTCCTGCGCCTCCGGCGGGGTACGCACACCACGCCCGAGCAGGACACCGCGCAGGTGCGCCGGGCGGTTCAGGAAGGCCCTTCATGACGGGAGAGACCGTGACCCGGGACGCGCTCATCGTCGTCCACACCGGGCGGGAGGCCACCCGCAAGGTGGCCTCGACCGTCGCGTCGCGGCTGCACGCCGCCGGTTTCACGATGCGGGTGATGCCCGACGAGTACTCCACCGGCGCCGGGCTCTTCCTCGACCTGCCGGAGGACGAGCGCCCGCGTCGAGTGGATCCCGACGACGACGCGGCCAACGGCGCGGAGATCGTCATCGTCCTGGGCGGGGACGGGACGCTGCTCCGGGCGGCCGAGCTCGCCCGCACGGCCCGGGTCCCGCTGCTCGGGATCAACCTCGGGCACGTCGGGTTCCTCGCCGAGGCCGACCTGGACGACGTCGACGAGGTGCTCGACGCCGTCATCGCCCGGTCCTACCGGGTCGAGGAACGCATGACGGTGGACGTCGTCGCCTCGTCGGACGGGCAGGTCCACGGACGGACGTGGGCGCTCAACGAGGCGATCGTCGAGAAGACCAACTGGGCGAAGCTGCTCGACGTGGTCCTCGAGGTCGACCACCGGCCGGTCTCGGAGTTCGCGTGCGACGGGGTGCTGTGCGCGACGCCGACCGGCTCCACCGCGTACGCCTACTCGGCGGGCGGTCCGGTCGTCTGGCCGGAGGTGCAGGCGATGTTGCTCGTACCGTCGAACGCGCACGCGCTCTTCGCCCGGCCGCTGGTGATCTCCCCGGAGTCGCTGGTCGCCCTGGAGGTGTCCTCCCGCGGCGATGCCGGAGTGCTGGTGTGCGACGGCCGTCGGACCATGGATCTGCCGCCGGGCTCGCGGGTGGAGATCCAGCGGGGGACGGCGCCGGTGCTGCTGGTGCGGCTGCGCCGGCAACCGTTCACCGACCGGCTGGTGCGCAAGTTCGAGCTGCCGGTCCAGGGGTGGCGGGGCAGGCGCGCGGACTGAGCTCGGACCGCCGTCCCTGACCCGTCCACCGCGGTTCACCCACCGTTCGACCATGTGTTCGACTCGGATCGGCGTGTTCGGCCCCGACTGTCGGATCCCGTCGTTACAGTGACCGCCGTGCTCTCCGAGCTGAGAATCCAGGGCCTCGGCGTGATCGAGGACGCGACCCTGGAGCTGCACCCGGGGCTCACCGCGGTCACCGGCGAGACCGGCGCCGGCAAGACCATGGTGATCACCGGCCTGCACCTCCTGGGTGGCGGGCGCGCGGACTCCTCGCGCGTGCGCCGTGGGTCGTCCCGCGCGATCGTCGAGGGGCGCTTCGTGCTGCCCGACGCGGGCTCGTCGACCACCGAGGAGGACGAGGAGCGCGCCGTCGAGACGCGGGACGCCGCCGGGGTCGCGCGTGACGCGGGGGCGGCGCTCGACGACGACGGGTCGCTCATCGCCGCCCGCACCGTCTCCGCCGACGGGCGCTCGCGGGCGCACCTCGGGGGGCGATCGGTCCCGCTCGCGGTCCTCTCCGACGTCTCGGACGCCTCGCTCGCCGTCCACGGCCAGCACGAGGCGCTCCGGCTGCTCCGCCCGGCCGAGCAGCGCGCCGTGCTCGACCGGTTCGCCGGGGCGCCCGCCGAGGAGGCCCTGGCCCGCTACCGGGACATCCGGGGCCGCTGGCGCACGGCGGTCGCCGAGCTCACCGAGCGCCGCGACCACACCCGGGAGATGGCCCGCGAGGCCGACCTGCTGCGTCACGGGCTCACCGAGATCGAGGCGCTCGACCCGCAGCCCGGCGAGGACGCCGACCTCGTGGCCGAGGCCCGCCGGCTCGGTGACGTGGACGACCTGCGCTCGACGGCCCTGACTGCTCTCGCCGCCATCGCGGGCCCACCCGACGGCACCGGCGACGAGCCCGACGCGACGGCGCTCGTCGCGGAGGCCCGGCGCAGCCTCGGCGGCACCGAGGACCCACGGCTGACCGCGCTCGAGCCCCGGCTCGCCGAGGCGTCGACGCTGCTCACCGACGTGGCGGCGGAGCTGTCCGGCTATCTCGACGGTCTCGAGGCCGACCCGGAGCGGCTCGCGCAGGTGCTCGAGCGGCAGGCGGCGCTCAAAGGCCTCACGCGCAAGTACGCCGCCGACGTGAACGGGGTGCTCGAGTGGGCGGACACCGCCCGGTCGCGTCTGGAGACCCTGGACGTCTCCGACGAGGCGCTGGCCGCGCTGGCCGCCGAGGTCGACCGCCTCGCGGCTGAGCTCGCCGAACAGGCCGCCGCGCTCACCGCGGTGCGCACCGAGGCCGCCGAGCGCCTCGCGACCGCGGTGACCGCCGAGCTGGACGGGCTCGCGATGGCCGCCGCCTCGGTGCAGGTCGTGGTCGGCCAGAAGGAGGCCGGCGCCGCCGACACCGCCGGACTGGACGTGCCGGGTGCCGGACGGGTCGTGGCCGGGCCGGACGGCGTGGACGACGTCGAGCTGCTGCTCGCCCCGCACGCGGGCGCCCCGCCGCTGCCGATCGCCAAGGGCGCCTCCGGTGGTGAGCTCTCCCGGGTGATGCTGGCCGTCGAGGTGGTGCTCGCCGGGGCCGACACCATCCCCACCCTGGTGTTCGACGAGGTCGACGCCGGGGTCGGCGGGCACGCGGCGGTGGAGATCGGCCGGCGGCTGGCGCGGCTCGCGGAGACCCATCAGGTCGTCGTCGTCACGCACCTCGCCCAGGTCGCTGCCTACGCCGACCGGCAGCTCATGGTCGACAAGGGCGCCGCGAGCGAGGGCGTGACCCGCAGCTCGGTCCGGACGCTGGACGACTCCGAGCGTGTCGTCGAGCTCGCACGGATGCTGGCCGGCACCGAGGAGACCGAGACCGGCCGCGCGCACGCCGAGGAGCTGCTGGCCGCGGCCGCCGAGGACAAGCGCGGCAGCCCGCCGCCCACCCCGATCTCGAAGGGGGTCACCAAGGTCTCCCGCCGCGGCGGGCAGCGCTCCGGGCGGCGCGCCGGCTGAGACGCGGGCACACGGACACACGGAGTAATCGTGTTACCCGTGTGACGGATGTGGCGCCCGAGTCGGGTGAGACACGAGTGTTCCGTCGGCGTGGCGGCACGGTCTCCGCGCCGTCGGCGGCGACCATCGGCGCATGCGATGGCCAGGTCGGGGAGCGCGGACGACGGAGGCGCCGCCCGGCGTCAGCGGCACGGCCCGGCTGGGTCGGCGGGGGGAACGGGGCACCGGACCCGCCTACCTGCGCCGGTTGGGGCCGGGCGACGTCGCGGTGATCGACCAGGTCGACCTCGATCGCTCGACGGCGACCGCGCTGCTCGAGGCCGGGGTGGTCGGCGTCGTGAACGCCGCGCCGTCGATCTCGGGGCGTTACCCGAACCTCGGCCCGGAGATCCTCGTCGAGGCCGGTGTGGTCCTGGTCGACGACTGCGGGCCGGGGGTGTTCAGCGACCTGTCCGACGGCGCGACGATCCGGCTGCACGACGGCGCCGTGCACGTCGGGGACCGCGAGGTGCTGCGCGGGTTCGCCCAGGACCGCGACACCGTCGCCGACCTCCTCGACGAGGCCCGCGGCGGGATGTCGGCCCAGCTCGAGGCGTTCTCCGCGAACACCAGCGAGTTCCTCGGCCGCGAGCGCGGGCTGCTCGTCGACGGGCTCGGCGTCCCCGCGATCGCCACGACGATGCGCGACCGGCACGTCGTCGTGGTCGCCGGCGGCTCCGGCACGCTCGCCGAGCTCCGCTCGATCGCGGGGTACCTGCGCGAGTACAAGCCGGTGCTCGTCGGGGTCGGCGACGGCGCGGGCGCGCTGCGGGAGGCGGGCCACACCCCCGCCGTCGTGCTCGGCACCGTCGCCGAACTGGACCCCGGCCTCGCCCGGCGCGCGGACGACGTCGTCGTGCCGGCCGACACCGACGGCCACATCGCGGGCCTGGCCCGGCTGCAGGACCTCGGGGTCGACCCGGTCGCGTTCGCCAGCTCGGCCAACCCCGAGGACATGGCCCTGCTGCTCGCGCACGCGCACGGCGCCTCGCTCGTCGTGGCCGTAGGGTTCGACGCGAGCCTCGGCGGCTTCCTCGACCGGGGCCGCTCCGGGTCGATCCCGTCGACGTTCCTCACCCGGCTGCGGCTCGGCACGACGCTGGTCGACGCGCCGGCGGTGCGCGCGCTGCACCGCACCCGCGGCTCCGCGACGGTACTCGCGCTCCTGCTGGCGTCGGTGCTCGTGGCAGCCGTCGTCGCGGCGGTCGCGCTCGGCGCCGGCCCGTCCCTCCTGCAGCTCGTCGGCTCCGCCGGCGGGGCGGTCGAGGCGTGGGTCGTGGATGTCTACCGGAGCGTCATCGGATGAGGTCGTTCCGCTACCACGTGGTGTCGGTCTGCGCGGTGCTGCTGGCCCTCGGGCTCGGCGTCGCGCTCGGGGCCTCGTCGTTGTCGTCGTCGATGCTCGGCGGGGTGTCCTCCGACCGTGCCGACCTGAACGGACAGGTCGGGAGCCTCACCGCCGACCGCGACGCCGCCCGCGCGCAGCAGGCCCAGTCCGACCGGGCGCTCGCCGCGGCGGCCCCCGGCCTGCTCGCCGGGCACCTCGCCGCCCGCAGCGTCGTCCTCCTCGCCGCGCCCGACGCCGCGCCGGACGACCTCGACGCGGTGTCCGGGCTGGTCGGGCAGGCGGGCGGGCACGTCACCGGCCGGCTCGGCCTCACCGACGCCACGCTCGCGCCCGACCGCGCCGACGCCCTGCGCAGCCTGGTCACCCGCGTGCTGCCCGCGGGGGTCCAGCTGCCGCGGACCACCGACGCCGGCGCGCTGACCGGAGCGCTGCTGGGATCGCTCGTCACCAGCGGCAAGGGTCCGACGAGCAGCCCGGCCGAGGTCGGGACCGCGTTCACCGCCCTGGCCGACGGCGGGTTCCTCGCGCCGGGGGCCGCGCCGGCCCCGGCGCAGGTCGCGGTCGTCGTCACCGGCGACGGACCGGCCTCGACCCCGGACGCCGCCGGTCGCGCGAGCGCCCTGGCGAAGATCGCCGGCGCCGTGCACTCCGGGGGCGCGGGCACCGTCGTCGCGTCCCGTGCCGCCTCCGGGGAGGTCGCCGCCGTCCGCGCCGACCCGTCCCTGGGCGGGGTGTCGACGGTCGACGGGGTCGGTACGACGGCGGGTCGGATCGCCACGGTGCTCGCCGCGGGCGAGCAGGTCCAGGGACGGTCCGGCAGTTATGGCACCGCACCGGGGGCGAAAGCCCTGCCGGGTGCGGGGGCGGCGCCCGCGGCGGGGGCGCCGCCCGCTTGACCTCGCGGGTGGGCGAGTGGGGGAGTCGGGCCTGGTCACCCCGCGCCCGGTGTTACGGTGAGGTCCCGTGGACCGGTGCCCGAACGCCCGATACTCCCGGATCGACCCCCTCCGCACGCTGCTCGGCCGCCGCGCCGTGACGGGAGGGATGTGAGGATGCAGCACTCGCGCACCACGAAGCACGTCTTCGTCACCGGCGGCGTCGCGTCGTCGCTCGGCAAGGGACTCACCGCCTCGAGCCTGGGTCAGCTGCTCACCAGCCGCGGGCTGCGGGTGACGATGCAGAAGCTCGACCCGTACCTCAACGTCGACCCCGGGACGATGAACCCGTTCCAGCACGGCGAGGTCTTCGTGACCGAGGACGGCGCCGAGACCGACCTCGACATCGGGCACTACGAGCGCTTCCTCGACCGCGACCTCTCCGCCCGCGCGAACGTCACCACCGGCCAGGTGTACTCCGACGTGATCGCCAAGGAGCGCCGCGGCGAGTACCTGGGCGACACCGTGCAGGTCATCCCGCACATCACCGACGAGATCAAGTCGCGGGTGCTCGCGATGCAGGACTCCGGGGACGGGTACTCGCCCGACGTCGTCATCACCGAGATCGGCGGCACCGTCGGCGACATCGAGTCGCTGCCCTTCCTCGAGGCCGCCCGGCAGCTGCGCCACGAGATCGGCCGCGACAACTGCTTCTTCCTGCACGTCTCGCTCGTGCCGTTCCTCGCCCCGTCGGGCGAGCTCAAGACCAAGCCGACGCAGCACTCGGTCGCGGCGCTGCGCAACATCGGTATCCAGCCCGACGGCCTGGTCCTGCGCGCCGACCGGCACATCCCCGAGGAGATGACCCGCAAGATCTCCCTGATGTGCGACGTCGAGGACGACGGCGTCGTCGCCTGCCCGGACGCTCCGTCGATCTACGACATCCCCAAGGTGCTGCACTCCGAGGGCCTCGACGCCTACGTCGTGCGCCGGCTCGGGCTGCCGTTCCGCGACGTCGACTGGACGGTGTGGGGCGACCTCCTCGAGCGCGTCCACCAGCCCACCGAGACCGTCACCATCGCCGTCGTCGGGAAGTACGTCGATCTTCCCGACGCGTACCTGTCGGTGACCGAGGCGGTCCGCGCCGGCGGGTTCGCCCACCGCGCCAAGGTCGAGATCCGGTGGGTGCCGTCCGACGACTGCGCGACCACCGCCGGGGCCGCGACCGCGCTCGCCGGCGTGCACGGGGTGCTCGTGCCGGGCGGGTTCGGGGTGCGGGGCATCGAGGGCAAGATCGGCGCGCTCGACCACGCCCGCCGTCACGAGATCCCCGCGCTCGGCCTGTGCCTCGGCCTGCAATGCATGGTCATCCACGCCGCCCGCGAACTGGCCGGGCTGGACGACGCCAACTCCGCCGAGTTCGACCCGGCGACCCCGCACCCGGTGATCTCGACGATGTCCGACCAGACCGACGTCGTCGCCGGCGAGCGGGACATGGGCGGGACGATGCGTCTCGGCGCCTATCCCGCCGTGCTCGCCGCGGACACGATCACCCGCGCCGCGTACGGGACCGGCCGGGTCTCCGAGCGGCACCGGCACCGCTACGAGGTCAACAACGCCTACCGCGACCGGCTCGCCGAGGCGGGGCTGGTGTTCTCCGGGACCTCGCCGGAGGGGACGCTCGTCGAGTTCGTCGAGCTGCCGCGCTCGAAGCACCCGTTCTTCGTCGGGACCCAGGCGCACCCGGAGCTCAAGTCGCGCCCGACGCGCGCCCACCCGCTGTTCGCCGCCTTCGTCGCGGCGGCGCTGCGCCACGACGCCTCGTCGCGGCTGTTCTCGCACGGGCACGAGGAGGTCACCGCGGCGGACCCGGAGGCGCCGACGGCCGACGGCGAGGTCGCTGAGGACGCCGCGACGGTCAACGGCTCCGACGGGGTTCGCGTCCGGCAGACGGCGTCGCGGTGAGTCCGGAGCCGTCGCGGAGCGGGTCGTCGGACGCCGATGGCGCGCCGATGGCGCGGACGCCGGCGACACTGGTCGACCCGCACGACGGGCACGCGTCGCACACCTTCGAGGTCGTCTCCTCGGAGATCCTGTACGACGGTGCGATCTTCGCGCTGCGCGGCGACAAGGTGCGGATGCCGGGCGGGCGGGTGGCCACCCGGGAGAAGGTCGAGCACTTCGGCGCGGTCTCGGTGGCGGCGCTCGACGACCAGGACCGCCTGGTGATGATCTACCAGTACCGGCCTGCGATCGGGCGGCGCATCTGGGAGATGCCGGCCGGCCTGCTCGACGGCGGGTCGGACGAGGAGCCCGTCGAGGCCGCGAAGCGCGAGCTGGTCGAGGAGGTCGGGGTCACCGCCGACGACTGGTCGACGCTCGTCGACGTCGTCGGCTGCCCCGGGTTCGCCGACGAGTCGGTGCGGGTGTTCCTCGCCCGGGGGCTGCACGAGGTCGATCGACCCGAGGCGGCCGACGACGAGGAGGCCGACCTGGTCGTGCGGCGGGTGCCGCTGGCCGACCTGGTGACCGGGGCTATGTCGGGCGACCTGGTCAACGGCCCGTGCATCGCCGGGGTGTTCGCGGCGGCCGAGGTGGTGGCGGGCCGGTTCAGCCCCCGCCCGGTCGACGCGGAGTGGATCGACCGGCCGACGCAGTACGCCGCTCGTCGTCAGGGCTGAGTGTCGGGGGTCGCATGACGGCTCCCGAGAGCCGGACGAGGGGCACTGGGGCATCGGCGACGGCCATCCCGCATGCGTGGCGTGCTGATGATCAACGGCGAGATCGCGTCGTTCCCGTGTCCGTCGGTAGCCGCGGGTTAGCGTCGGTCCCGGGGAGGTGGCGGGATGGCGGTGAGCGAGGCGGCACCCGAGCTCGTCGACGCCGTCACCACCTACCTCGACCACCTCGACGTCGAACGCGGCATGTCGCCGCACACGCTGTCGAACTACCGCCGCGACCTCGAGCGGTACCTGGAGCACCTCACCCGGGCGGGTCGGGCCGAGCTCGCCGAGGTCCGTGGGGGCGACGTCGGCGAGTTCCTGATCGCGCTGCGCCGGGGCGACGACGAGCACCGGCCGCTGGCGACGTCGTCGGCCACCCGCGCCGTCGTCGCCGTCCGCGGGCTGCACCGGTTCGCGCTGGCCGAGGGGCTCGTGGTCCGCGACGTCGCCGCCGACGTGCACCCGCCGTCGTCGGCCAAGCGCCTGCCGAAGGCCCTCGACGTCACGACGGTGACGCGGCTCCTGGAGGCGCCGCCCGACGACGACCCGCGCGGGGTCCGCGACCGCGCGCTGCTCGAGATGCTCTATTCGACCGGGGCCCGGATCACCGAGATCACCGACCTCGACGTCGACGACGTGGACGCCGAGCAGCGGACCGTCGTGCTCACCGGCAAGGGCGGCAAGCAGCGGCTGGTGCCGGTCGGGCGCCCGGCGCTCGCGGCGCTGGAGGCCTACCGGGTGCGGGCGCGGCCGGGATTCGCGACGCGCGGCCGCGGCACCCCGGCCCTGTTCCTCAACGCGCGCGGGGCGCGGCTCTCGCGGCAGAGCGCGTGGAACGTGATCCGCGAGGCGGCCGAGCGGGCGGGACTGACGCAGTCGATCTCCCCGCACACCCTGCGGCACTCGTTCGCGACGCACCTGCTCGACGGCGGCGCCGACCTGCGCGTGGTGCAGGAGCTGCTCGGGCACGCGTCGGTGACGACGACGCAGATCTACACGCTGGTCACGGTCGACACGCTGCGCGAGGTGTTCGCGACGTCGCATCCGCGGTCCCGATAGGTGCGCTTCGCGCCTGTGAGCAGTAATTGACGCCAGAGCGTCAATTACTGCTCACGAGCGCGTCAGCGCACCCAGGGACGAATCGGAACCGGGCGCCGCGATCGCCGACAGCCCCACCGGTGCGCCGTCGACCGTCATCAGCGGCATCGACAGCGCGGGCGCCCCGGCCAGACCGGCGAGGCAGGTCAGTCCCAGGGTCGCGGCGCGGGCGGCCTCGACCTCGGGGGCGCCTGGGACGACATCGCGTCGGGGCGCCGGGCCGGACGCCGACGGCAGGAGCAGCACGACGCCGGGTGCGAGGATCTCCCGCAGCGCGCTCCGCGCCTCGGCGACGACCGCGCGGGCCGCCACTGCCTCGTCGCCGGAGATCGTCGACGCCGTGGCGAACCGCGACGCGACGTCCGGCCCGAGCGCGTCCGGGTGCGCGGCCACCCACGCGCCGTGCGCGGCCCACGCCTCGTGCCCCTGCACCGTCCGGAACGCCGCGGCCCAGCGCGCCAGCAGGTCAGCGGCCACCGCCACGGTCCCCACCGACGACAGCCCCAGACCGGCCACGGCCTCGTCGAACGCCGACCGCACCGGGCCGGGCAACCCCGCGATCAGCGCCGGCACGACCACCCCACACACCACCGGCGCCACCCCGGCCGACGGCAGCAACGCCGTCGTGACCCGTCGCAGCGTCCCCGCGTCGCGCGTCAGCCAGCCGACGGCGTCGAAGCTCGGCGCCAGCGGCAGCATCCCGGCGCGGGACACGGCGCCGTGCGTGGTCCGCAGCCCGTAGAGCCCCTGGTAGGAGGCGGGGACGCGGATCGAGCCCGCCGTGTCGGTGCCGAGCCCGACGTCGACCAGCCCGGCCGCCACCGCCGACGCCGGGCCGCTGCTGGAGCCGCCGGGGATGCGGTCGGGCGCTGCCGGGTTGGGCGGGGCGCCGTGGTGGGCGTTGGTGCCGGCGAGGCTGTAGGCGAGCTCGTCGGTGCGGGCGATGCCGGTGACGTCGGCCCCGGCCGCGAGCAGGGTCCCGACGACGGCGGCGTGCTCGGCGGACAGCGGCGCCTGAGCGAGCCACGTCGGGTTGCCCGCGCCGATCGGGTGCCCGCGCACGGCGAACACGTCCTTCACCGCCACGGTCGTCCCGGCCAGCGGCCCGCCCCGCACCCCGGCCGCCAGGGGATCCCCGACGACACGCCACACCGACGTGTCCACCGGGGACGCGACGGTCACCGGAAGTCTGCCTTGCGGATGGACCCGTGCACGCCCTTGGTGCCGTCGACGACCTGCGAGACCGCGTAGTCCGTCGCCACCGACAGGTAGGCGTAGGCCTGGCGACGGTCCATCCCGTAGCAGCGGGTGAGGAGGTCCAGCGAGCCCCGGACGGCGTCGCGCATGGCCTCGTCGAGGTCCGGGTCGAGACCGATCGGGATCCACAGGTCGGGGGTCTCGCCGAGCGGCCCGGACAATGCCCCGAACCGCGCCGCGGCCTCGTCGGCGGGCACCAGGTCGAGGCGCAGAGAAGCACGTAGCGGCGCCTCGAACGCCGTCAGGGCCACCTCGCCGTCGCCCTGGGCGAAGTGCGGGTCCCCGACCCCGACGAGTGCCTCCGGCACCTGGACCGGCAGGTGCAGCGTGGCGCCGACCCCGAGCAGCCGGACGTCGATGTTGCCGCCGTGCCGCGCGGGCGCCACCGAGTGCACCCGTTCGGCCTCGGCCACGCCCATGAACCCGAGGAACGGGGACAGCGGGAACCGGGCCCGCCGTTCCGGGTCGTCCGCACGCAGGGCGATCGACCCGACCCCGTCCTCGACCAGGCAGAACGCGCTGAACACCGGGTCGTCGCCGATGACCTCACCCGGTAGGGCCCCGAGACCGTGCCGGGTGGAGACGATCCCGTAGGGCACGCGCGGGACGAGGTCGAGCACAGTGATCGAGACGACGTCGCCGGGCCGGGCGCCGGTGACCGCGATCGGGCCGGTGACGACGTGCGGCCCGTCCGCGGAGGGGTCGTGCGACAGCGGCGAGGAGGCGATCGCCGCGGCATCGTCGAGCACCGCCTCCCCGGGCACCCCGAACCCGCCGAAGAAACGGACCGGGTCGCGGCCCTGGTCGCCGAGGATGCCCTCGTGGCTCACGGTGTCGACGGACACCACGGACCCCGGCGCGACCTCGAGCACCGGTCCGTCGCCGGCCCCGGGCATCCAGCCCCAGGAGACGGTCTCGGGGGTGGACGGCAGGTCGGCGCCGGAACCGTCCAGTGGTGGGACGGCGGCGAGTGCTTTCGCGAGGCGTTCCGGGGCCACGGTCATGAGCCGGCTCCTTCGTCGGTGGCCAGACGGGTCAGGGCGGCGACGGCGCGCAGGTGGTCGGCCATCGCCGCCCGCGCCGCCTCGCCGTCGCGGGCCCGGACTGCCGCGAGGATCGCCCGGTGCCCCTCGACCGAGACCCGGCGCGCGCGGCGGGTGGTGTGCGAGCGGCGCCGCACGTCGGGGGTCCACGAGCAGGCGAGCGTGTTGACGGTCGCGAGCAGCGGGTTCTGGCTCGCGCGGGCGAGCGCGGAGTGGAACTCGACGTCGAGGCGCACCGAGTCCGCGGTGACCAGCCCGTCGTGCGAGCGGGCGAGGATGTCGTCGAGCTGCAGCAGGTCCGACGCGGTGGCCCGCAGCGCCGCGAACTCGGCGATCCGGGGCTCGACGACGGCCCGCAGTTCGGCGACGTCGGCGAGCTCCTTCTCGGTCTCGTCCAGCCCGGCGTGGAGCTCGCCGACCTGCGCGGGCGGCAGGCAGACGACGGTGCCGCGGCCCTGCACCCGTTCGACGAGGCTCTTCGACTCGAGGTGCCCCAGCGCGTCGCGCACCGAGCCCCGCGACACGGTGAGGGACTCGGCCAGCTCCCGCTCGGGCGGCAGCTTCGCGCCCGGGGCGAGCTCCCCGGTCGCGATGAGGCGCTCGAGGTGCGCGGCGATCTCGACCCCGACGCCGCGGGTGCGGCGCTGCGGGAGCGGGGGAACGGTCATCGACGGGCTCCAGGGGTCTCAGTGCTGCGGGGCGGGATCGCCCGACGACGGGGCGGGGCGCGGCACCGCGTCGTGGGCGGCGGCCCCGGTGTCGGTCGCCGGCGCGGACCGAGTGGCGATCGCGTGCGCGACGAGCGCGAACACCGGGCCGAGCGCGTTCATCGCCAGCACCGACACCCACGCGGCCCACGGATTCGACGGCGCGAAGCCGAACCCGCCGAACATCGTCGCGAAGTACGACGCGAACCCCAGGAACATGCCGGGGATCAGCGCGAGCGCCCGCGTCCGGCCCGCGTACATCAGCGCGGTGTTGACCACCAGGATGATCACGGCGAGCACCGCGTCCTGCGCGAGCTGCCCGGACCCCGGCTTCAGTGCCGTGTCCAGCAGGACGATGACCAGCGCGAACGTCGACCCGGCGGCCATCGTCGGCCAGAGCTTCACCAGCGTCGCCCGGGTCGGTCCGCCGGCGAGGAAGGTCGCCGCCCAGCCGATGAAGATCCCCCACACCGGGAGGTTCAGGGCGTTGCCGCCGATGAAGGCGGTGGTGGCGGCCAGGATCGAGGAGACGATCTCGTTCGGGAGTCGCAGTCGCATGGGTCCCCCTGGAGGGGTCGGGTCAGCGGCGACGGTGCAGCTGGACGGTGCGTTCAGTGGTGGCGACGACCCGGCCGCGCTTGAGCACGTACCGGCGGTCGGCGCGGGCCAGCAGCGCCTCGGTGGCGTTGGGCGCCGCGAGGACGACGAGGTCGGCGTCGGCACCGACGTGCAGGCCGTGACGGTCGCCGCGGCCGACGATGGCCGCGGCGTCGTCGGTGGCCATCGTGACGAGGCGGGCCATGTCGTCGGGCCCGGCGAGGTGGGAGGTCTGGGCGAGGAAGAGCGCGACGTCGAGGACGTCGGCGATGCCGAACGGGGTGAACGCGTTGCGGACGTTGTTCGACGAGAGCCCGGTGCGGACCCCGGCGTCGAGCAGGGCGCGGACCGGCGCGATCCCGCGGCGGACGTTGACCTCGTCGTTCCGGCCGCCGAGGTGCATGTCGGTCATCGGCAGGACGACCACCGCGACGCCCGCGTCGGCGAGCTCGCCCAGGACCCGCTTGCGGGCGTCGGGCACCAGGCTCGCCAGCGACGTCATGTGCCCGACCGTCACGCGACCGCCCATCCCGTGAGCCCGCGTCCGGTCGGCGATGTGCTCGGCGAGCGCGTAGCGGGGGTCGGAGGTGTCGTCGGCGAGGTCGGCGTGGATGTCGACGGGCACCCCGAAGCGCTCGGCCAGCGCGAAGACCCGGTCGACGTGCTCACGGCACTCGTCGAGGGTCGCCTCCTGGTAGCTGCAGCCCCCGACGACGTCGGCGCCCGCCCGCAGGCCCTCGACCAGCAGGTCCTCGGTGCCGGGCGAGCGCAGGATGCCCTCCTGCGGGAAGGCCACGACCTGCAGGTCGACCAGGTCGGCGTAGGACTCGCGCAGCGCCAGCATCGCCTCGAGCCCGGTGAGGCCGACGATCGGGTCGACGTCGGGCTGGGCCCGGATCACGGTGGTGCCGTGGGTGACGGCCTGCTCGAGCAGGCGCCCGGCGCGCTCGGCCACCGACTCCCGGGTGAACGCGGCCTTGAGCCGGCCGGTGATCTCGATGGCGGCGGCGAGCGTGCCGTCCGGGTTGGGCTCCTCGGCGTCGAGCAGCGCCTTGTCGAGGTGCAGATGGGGCTCGATGAGCCCGGGGATCACCGCGTCACCGGAGCAGTCGATCACCGTCGTCGCCGTGGTGGAGGTGCCGATCGCGGTGATGCGGCCGTCGTCGACGGTGATGTCGACAGGCCCGCTGCCGTCGGGCAGCCGGGCGTCGCGCAGCACGACGTCGGGCGGCGGCGGGCTCGACGGTGTGGTCACGGCCTTCTCCAGTGGTTCGAGTGGTCGAGTGGTCCGACCAATCTCGACCACGAGTCAGCCATGCGTCGAGTCGGGGGAGAAGGGGTGTTGCACCGTGTTCACGAGACGGTGACGCCGGGCGCGATCCGCGACCCGCCGTCGTCACACGGCTGTGAGGTCCAGCGAGCAGACGACGACGAGCGGGGTCTCGCGGTCGGCGAGCCCGGGCACCACGTCGTCGAGCACCTCGGTCAGCTCTCCGTGCGTGCCCACCCGGCGGGACGGGCAGCCGAGCGAGGTCGCGAGCCCGGCCACGTCGACCTCGGCGAACCCCGGCCACGGCGCCTTCCCGCCCGCCTCGGACGCCAGCCGGTCCATGATCGCGTAGCGGCCGTTGTCCATCACGAGCACGAGCACCCCGACGCCGTAGTGCGCCGCCGACCAGAGCGCCTGCACGCCGTAGAGCGTCGAGCCGTCACCGACCACCGCGACGACCGGCCGCGTCGGTGCCCCCATCCGGACGCCGATCGCGGCGGGCACGCCGAACCCGAGCCCGCCCTGCGCCGCGGACAGGAACCCGAGCGGCGCCCGCGCGGGGACCAGCCGGTGCAGGTCCGGGCGCGACGACGGGGTCTCCTCGACGACGACCGCGTCGGCCGGCAGCCGGGCCGCGAGCTCGGTGAAGACGACGGGCGGGTCGAGCGGCGCGTCCGGACCACGAGGGGAGGATTCGGTCGTTCTATCCGGCCGAGGGTTCCCCTCGTGCGGGGCGGGCGGGGCGCAGCAGGGATGCGACGCGGCGGGGAGCGCCGCGGTCAGGGCGGTCACGGTGAGCGCCGGGTCGGCGAGCAGGGCGAGGTCGGCGCGGCTGTGGTGGACGTCCTCGGGGTCGTCGCCGACGAGCACGATCGTCGTGCCCGGCTCCACGAGCTCGCCGGGCGAGTACTGGTACTGCCGGAACACCGGCGCCCCGACGACGAGCAGCAGGTCGTAGGCGCCGAGCGCCGCGCGGAGGGTGGCGCGCTCCGGGGGGAGGTGCCCGGCGAAGAGCGGGTGGTCCTGCGGGAACCCGGCGCGCGCGGCGAACGCCTCCTGCCACACCGGCGCGAGCAGGTGCTCGGCGAGGCCGACGAGCGCGTCCCAGGCTCGCGGGGTGTCGGCGTCGGCGCCCACGACGATCGCCGGGCACCGGGCGTTCCCGACGACGGCGGCCAGCTCGGCCACCGCCTCCGGGTCCGGGGCGTACCCGCGGCGCACCGCGACCGGGCTCGGCAGCGTGCGGTGGTCGGCGGGCTCGGCCCAGTCGTCGCTCGGTACGACGACGACCGCGGGGCCGCGGGACGTCTGCGCCTCGTGGAACGCCCGGTCCAGGGCACCGGGGACGTCCTGGGGCCGGACCGGTGTCGTGGTCCACACCGGGTACGAGCCGCCCAGCCCGTCGAGATCGCCGGCGAGGAACGGTTGCGACGCCAGGTGGCGGCGGTCCTGCTGGCCCACGACGACGACGAGCGGCGTCCGGTTCACCCGGGCCGTCGCGAGCGCGCCGACGGCGTTGCCCAGACCCGCCGTGGTGTGCAGGACGACGAGCGCGGGCCGGTCGGTCGCCGTCGCGTAGCCGGTGGCCAGCCCGACGACGGAGCCCTCGTGCAGGGCGAGCACGAACTCGAGGTCGTCGGGCAGATCGGTCAGCAGGCTGATCTCGGTGGAGCCCGGGTTGGCGAAGATCCGGTCGAGGCCGCGGCGGCGCAGCACGTCGAAGGCGGCGTCGCGGACGGTGCGCCCGGCGGGATCGGGGACGGGGTCGGGCGGCGGGTCGTGCTCGGCTCGGACGTCCGCCCCGGAGCGAGCTATCGGCGTGCTCCCCTCATGGCGCTCGTCAGCTGACAGGAATGCGCCACTGCTGCCGCGGGGGGAGGGGCTGACCCGGGGCGGGGGGCTGACCGGGGGAGGGCCGGCCGTCAGGTCCGCTGCCCACGCGGTCACCGAGAACGGTCCGGTCGGCGAGGCACCCGCACGGGCGAGGGTCCGGCGCGGGGGTGGGAAGGGCGGATCGTCCACGGGCACCTCAGCTCGTCGTCCGGTCGGGCTCGGCCGCCACCGCCACTTCCGCCGGTTCCCGGGTCCGGCCCACGAAGAGGACGGCGACCGCGCCCAGCGCCGCGACCAGCGCGAACGCGTAGAAGCCCCAGGGGTTCGCGAGGCCGGCCGAGAGCAGCGCCCCGCCGAGCGCCGGGCCGGTGATCGCTCCGAGGCGCCCGACGCCGCTCGCTGCGCCCAGCGCCGACCCGCGGATCGCGGCCGGGTACAGCCGGCCGACCCACGCGTAGACCAGCACCTGCGCGGAGAACACGAAGATGCCCGCGAGCAGCACGACCGCGTACACCCCGACTCCCGGGAGGCGCACCGAGAGCAGGGCGAGGAACACCGCCCCGAGCGCGAACCAGGTGATCGTCGCGGTCCGCACCCCGATCCGGTCGGCGACGCCGCCGCCGATGAGCAGCCCGATCACCGCGCCCACGTTCAGCGTCAGCAGCAGCGCGAGGGCGGCGCCGAGCGGGTAGCCGGCGCTGCGCATGATCTCCGGCAGCCAGGTGTTGAGCCCGTAGACCAGCAGCAGGCCCATGAACGACGCCACCCAGAACGCGATCGTCGGGCGGGCGTAGCCGTCGCGGAAGAGCTCGCCGACCGGGTTGCGGACGCGCCGGGCCGACTCCGCGCCCCGCGCCGGAGCCGTGTCCCGCGGCAGGCGGGTGAGCATCAGCGGCACCAGCGCGAGGGCGGGCACGGCGCCGAGCGCGAACATCACCGGCCACCCGAGCGGGCCGATCAACCAGATCCCGAGCAGCGAGGCCGCGACCGCCCCGACGTGGTAGCCGGTCATCATGATCGTCGTCGCGGCGTTGCCCCGGCGGGCCGGAGCATGCTCGGCGACCATCGCGAGGGCCACCGGCAGCACCCCGCCGAGCCCGAGGCCGGCGAGGAACCGGAGCACGATCAGCGTCGTGACCCCCGGGGCCGCCGCGCAGGCCAGGCTCAGCACCGAGAACACGACGACGGTGGCGACGAGGGTGCGGCGCCGCCCGACCAGGTCGGACACCGGGCCCACCGCCAGCGCGCCGATCATGACGCCGACCAGGCCGATCGTGGCCACGAGCGAGGCGCTCGCGGGCGTGAGCGCCCAGGTCGGGTCCCGTAGCAGGACGGGGATGACCACGCCGAGCACGACGAGGTCGTAGCCCTCCAGCGCGACCGCGGACCAGCACAGCCCGCGCACCCAGCCGGAGGCCGCCGGAGCGGTCGTCGGTGCGGACATGAGCCACCTCCCAGCCGGGCGTGACGGCTCAGTCACGACCCGTGCCCGGAGTATGGGAGCGGTCGACGACGACGGTCAGCCGGTCCTCTCAGTCACCGGAACATCACCGGCACATCACCGGCTCATCGGCTCAGTCCGCCCGACGGCTCATCCGCCGCGACGCCGCCGCGGCGGCCATCTGCACGGCCGGGAGGAACGGCGGCAGGGCGGCCGTGACCGGGACGACGACGGCGAGCGAGGCCACCACGCGGCCCTCGGCGTCCCTGATCGGGGCGGCGACCGAGGCCGTGCCCTCGGTCATCTCCTCCCGGGAGAGGCAGTAGCCGGTGCGGCGGATGTCGTCGAGCGCGTCGCGCAACTGGCCGGCGTCGGTGATGGTGCCGGGGGCCAGCCGCGGCAGGCCCCGGGCCAGGACCTCGTCGACCAGGCGCGACGGCGAGTGCGCGAGCAGCACCTTGCCGGGTCCGCTCGCGTGCAGCGGCATGTCGCGCCCGACCCGGGAGCGCACCGTCGTGTCGTGCTGCCCGGCGAGGCGCTCGACGAACAGCGCCCGGTGCCCGTCGAGGACGACCAGGTGCACCACGTGCCCGGTCGCCGCCGCGAGATCCTGCATCGGGGGCAGGGCGGCCTCGCGCAGGTTGCGGGCGTGCGGGGCGAGGGCGCCGATGCGCCAGAGCCGCATGCCGATCCGGTAGCGGCCCCGGCCGACCCGCTCGAGGGCGCCCCACTCGACGAGCTCGGCGACGAACCGGTGCGCGGTGGCCGGGGGCAGACCGGTCGCGGCGACGATGTCGGCGAGGGCGAGCTCGGGCGAGGCGTCGGTGAACGACTCCAGGACGCCGAGGGCGCGGCCCAGCACGGACCGCGGCGGTGCACCCTCGGTGACGGATCCTGTGACGCGAGTCATTCGGTGGACGTGCCCGAACGGCGAACGTGCCACACCCGGCGAGTCGCGATGGCTCCGCTCGGACCGTCTGCCTAGCCTGAGCGGTGACCGGGTCACGGCGTGTCCACCCAGTCGGGGTGGTCCGGTCGGAGGACCCGACGGGACGGGGCAGGAGGAGGTTCGGGGGCATGTCGGCACCGCTGTTCGACGCCGAGTCCCTCCGCATGGGCCCGCCGCCCGACCCGGCCCGGCCGGAGGCGGGCACCGGGACCGGGTCCACGGGCGGCTCGCCGGTGGACCCGCTCGACCCGACGGTCCGGCCCCGTCGGGAGATCCCCGAACCGACGCCGCTGTCCTCCCACGGGCCGGCGACCGTCCTCGCGATGTGCAACCAGAAGGGCGGGGTCGGCAAGACCACCTCGACGATCAATCTCGGTGCCGCGCTTGCGGAGTACGGCCGCCGGGTGCTGCTCGTCGACTTCGACCCGCAGGGCGCGCTCTCGGTCGGCCTGGGCGTCCAGCCCCATGAGCTCGACATCACGATCTACAACCTGATCATGGAACGGCGGGTGACGATCGACGACGTCATCCGGCCGACCGGCGTCGAGGGCCTCGACCTGCTGCCCTCGAACATCGACCTCTCCGCCGCCGAGGTGCAGCTGGTCACCGAGGTCGGGCGCGAGCAGACGCTCGGGCGCACGATCGCGCCCGCGCTCGACCGTTACGACTACGTCCTCGTCGACTGCCAGCCCTCGCTCGGGCTGCTCACCGTCAACGCGCTGGCCTGCGCGGACGGGGTGCTGATCCCCTTGGAGTGCGAGTTCTTCTCGCTGCGCGGCGTGGCGCTGCTCATGGACACGATCGAGAAGGTGCAGGACCGGCTGAATCCCGAGCTGGCGATCACCGGCATCCTGGCCACCATGTACGACCCGCGCACCCTGCACACCCGCGAGGTGATGGCCCGCGTGGTGGAGGCGTTCGGCGAGCTGGTGTTCGACACCGTCATCAACCGGACCGTCCGTTTCCCGGAGACGACGGTGGCCGGCGAGCCGATCACCCGGTGGGCGACCCGCTCGCAGGGCGCGCAGGCCTACCGGGCGCTGGCACGAGAGGTCATCGCCCGGTGACGGCACTCTCCGAGCCGTTCGACCCGGCCGCCCCGGACCCCGACGAGGAGCGGGCCGGCTTCCAGGTCTCCCTGGAGAACTTCACCGGCCCGTTCGACCTGCTGCTCCAGCTTATCGGCCGCCACGAGCTGGACGTGACCGAGGTCGCGCTGCACCGGGTGACCGACGACTTCATCGCCTACACCGCGGCCCTCGGCGACGGCGCCGACCTCGAGGAGACCACCGGCTTCCTCGTCGTCGCCGCGACCCTGCTCGACCTCAAGGCGGCCCGCCTGCTCCCGGCCGCGGAGGTCGAGGACGAGGACGACCTCGCGCTGCTCGAGGCGCGCGACGTGCTGTTCGCCCGGCTGCTGCAGTACCGCGCCTACCAGCAGGTCGCGGCCCTGTTCCGCGAGCTCGAGGGGACCGCGCGACGCCGCTGGCCCCGGGCGGTGTCGCTGCCCCCCGAGCTCGCCGAGCTGCTGCCGCCGGTGGAGCTGGGTGTCGACGCGGCCGGGTTCGCCGAGATCGCCGCGGCGGTGTTCCGTCCGGCGCCCCCGCCGACGGTCGGGATCGACCACCTGCACGCCTCCACGGTCTCGGTGCCCGAGCAGGTGGAGATCATGGCCGGCTGGCTGCAGGACGCCGGCCGGATGACGTTCGCGCAGCTGTGCGAGAACGCGACCGAGGGGATCGAGGTCGTCGGGCGGTTCCTCGGGGTGCTGGAGATGTACCGGTCGCGCCAGGTCGCGCTGGACCAGGACGAGGCGTTCGCCGAGCTCGCCGTCCGGTGGGCGCCGGGTTCCGACGACCGCGGGACGGCGGCCCTGGACCCGGAGGCCCCGTGAGCACGCCGGACGACGACGAGGACCTCCCGTCGCTGGGCGAGGACGCCCAGCTGGACGCCGCGATCGAGGCGGTGCTCATGGTCGTGGACGCCCCGGTGCCCGCGGGCCAGCTCGCCGAGGTCCTCGAGGAGCCGGCGGCGCGGGTGACCGAGGCCCTGCAGCGGCTCGCCGAGTCCTTAGAGACGCACGGCTTCGAGCTGCGGCGCACCGACGAGGGCTGGCGCTACGCGTCGCGGGCGCGGTTCGCGCCGTACGTGGAGCGCTTCGTGCTCGACGGCCAGCGCGCGCGGCTGACCCGGGCGGCGCTGGAGACCCTCGCCGTCGTCGCCTACCGGCAGCCGGTCACGCGGTCGCGGGTGGCGGCGGTGCGCGGGGTCAACGTCGACGGCGTCATGCGCACGCTGACCGCGCGCGGGCTGATCGTCGAGGCGGGCCTGGACCCGTCGACCGGCGGCACGCTCTACCGGACCACCGAGATGTTCCTGGAGCGGCTGGGCCTGGGCTCGCTCGACGAGCTCCCGCCGATCGCCCCGCTGCTGCCCGAGGTGGACGACATCGACGAGCTGTGAGGGCGCTGGGATGTCAGCGATGGACCATCGCTGCCACAGGACGTCAGAAAGGCGCCATCCTGACATCGGGAGAACCGTGCCGAGCATGATCATCGTCGGGGTCGGCCCCGGCCTCGGGACCGCCGTCGCCCGCCGCTTCGCCCGGGAGGGCTTCGTCGTCGGGCTGATCGCCCGCAGCGAGGCCACCCTGACGACGGCGGCCGCAGCGCTCGGCGACGACGTCACCACCTGGACCCGCACCGCCGACGCGACCGACGAAGCGGCTCTGAAGGATGCGCTCGCGGCCTTCGTCGGGACCCACGGCGTGCCCGACGCCGTCGTCTACAACGCGGCGATCATCCGTCAGGACGAGCCGGGCGAGCTCGACCAGGCGGCGATGCTCGACACCTACGCGGTCAACGTCGTCGGCGCGATCACGACCGCGGGGGTGCTCCTCCCGCGGATGACCGGCGGCAGCTTCGTGATCACCTCGGGGATGCCGACGCCGCTCCCCGGCCTGACCAGCCTCTCGCTCGGCAAGGTCGGGGTACGCGGGCTGGTGGAGATCCTCACCGGCTGGCAGGACCGGGTCCACGTCGCGTCGGTGACCGTCGGCGGCCCCGTCGCCTCCGGCACCGACTACGACCCCGACGAGATCGCCGAGCACTACTGGCGCCTGCACACCCGCGAGGTCACCGACCACGAGGTCCGGCACGGCTGACCGACTACCCTGGGGCACTGTGACCGAGGGTGAGCAGGGGATCCGCCTGCAGAAGGTGCTCGCCGAGGCCGGGGTGGCCTCGCGGCGGCAGGCAGAGATCCTGATGCGCCAGGGTCGGGTGGAGGTCGACGGCGAGGTCGTCCAGGAGATGGGCCGCCGCGTCGACCCGGACGTCAACGTCATCCACGTGGACGGCGCCCGCGTCGTCACCGACGTCGAGACCGTCCACCTCGCGCTGAACAAGCCCGAGGGGATGCTCTCGACGATGTGGGACGAGCACGGCCGCCGCTGCGTCGGCGACGTGGTGCTCGAGAAGGCCGGCAGCACGAAGGGCCTGTTCCACGTCGGACGCCTCGACGCCGCGACCGAGGGCCTGCTGCTGCTCACCAACGACGGCGAGCTGGCCAACCGGCTGATGCACCCGTCATACGAGATCCCGAAGACCTACCTCGCCGAGATCCGCACCCCGATCGCGAAGGACCTCGGCAAGCAGCTGCGGACCGGCGTCGAGCTCGACGACGGGCCCGCGGCGGTCGACAGCTTCCGCGTGATCGACCGGTCCGGCTCGCGGGTCATGGTGGAAGTGGTGCTGCACGAGGGCCGGAACCGCATCGTGCGGCGGATCTTCGAGGCGGTCGACAAACCGGTCGAACGCCTGGTCCGCACGGCCGTCGGGGACGTGCACCTCGGCAACCAGCGGGTGGGCACGCTGCGCCGGCTGGGACGTGACGAGGTCGGGGCGCTCTACAAGGCGGTCGGCCTCTAGCCGTAAGGCACAATGGTCTTCCGGACGGGTGTCGTAGAACGCTGGGAGGCGTGCCGTGGACCGGCCGGAGATGGTGCTCCAGGGAGTCGTGGCGGTCGACGGACCCTCCGGCACCGGAAAGTCCACCACGGCACGGGGCCTGGCAATGCGTCTCGGCGCCCGCTACCTCGACACCGGCGCGATGTACCGGGCGGCCACCCTCGCGGTGATGCGGGCCGGGATCACGCTCGACGCCACCCGGACCGACGCCGAGGGGCACGACGACGCGGTCGCCGTCGCCACCACTGCGGATCTCCAGATGTCCACCGATCCCGCGGAGCCGCGGGTGCGGCTCGCCGGTGAGGACGTCGGCGCCGAGATTCGAGGCGCGGACGTCACCCGGAACGTCTCGGCGGTGTCCGCGTTCGCGAAGGTCCGCGAGCACCTGGTGGCGGAGCAGCGGCGCATCGTCGCCGAGACCGTCGCCGACGGCGCCGGGATCGTCGTCGAGGGGCGCGACATCGGCACCGTCGTCGAGCCCGACGCCCCGCTGAAGATCTATCTGGTGGCGTCGGACCACGTCCGCGCCGGCCGCCGCAGCGCCGAGGACACCTCGGCGGGCCGCGCGGCCGACACCAGCACGACGGGCGCCGACCTCGCCCGCCGCGACCGCCTCGACTCGTCGCGCGCCGCCTCACCGCTGCGGGCCGCCGACGACGCCGTCGAGGTGGATACCTCGGTCCTGGACGTCGACGGCGTCCTGGACCGACTCGAGGACCTGGCCGCGGACCGCGGCATGCTCATCCCGGCGCTCGTGCAGTCCGGGATGCCGAACGGAGGATGAACGTGACGCAGGAACTCCCCGCCGAGCTCGGCGCGGAGGCGATGTCCGACGACGACGGACGCCCGGCCCAGCCGGTCCTCGCCGTCGTCGGGCGCCCCAACGTCGGCAAGTCGACGCTGGTCAACCGCATTCTCGGCCGCCGCGAGGCGGTCGTGCAGGACGTGCCGGGCGTGACGCGCGACCGCGTCGCCTACGACGCGCTGTGGAACGGCCGACGGTTCACGCTGCTCGACACCGGCGGCTGGGTCCCGGACGCCAAGGGCATGCAGGCCGCGATCTCCGCCCAGGCCGAGACCGCCATGCGCACCGCCGACGCGATCCTGCTCGTCGTCGACGGCCAGGTCGGCTCGACGACCGTCGACGAGGCCGCCGCCCGCACGCTGCGCCGCTCGGACCGGCCGGTGCTGCTCGCCGCGACGAAGGTCGACGACGAGCGCGGCATGGGCGAGATCCCGGCGCTGTGGCGGCTCGGACTCGGTGAGCCGTACCCGGTGTCGGGCCTGCACGGCCGCGGCTCGGGCGACCTGCTCGACGCGGTGCTCGACGTGCTGCCGGAGTCCCCGCGCGACGACGTCGACCTCGAGGGCGGACCGCGGCGCGTGGCGCTCGTCGGGAAGCCCAACGTCGGCAAGTCGTCGCTGCTCAACCAGCTCACCGGCGAGGACCGGGCGGTCGTCGACTCCACGGCGGGCACGACGACGGACCCGGTCGACTCGTTCGTCGAGATCGACGGCGAGACCTGGCAGCTCGTCGACACCGCCGGCCTGCGCCGCAAGGTCAACCAGGCATCCGGCATGGAGTACTACGCCAGCCTGCGCACCAAGGCCGCGATCGAGGCGGCCGAGGTCACGGTGCTGCTGCTCGACGCGTCGGAGCCGATCGCCGAGCAGGACCTGCGGGTGGCCACGCAGGTCGCCGAGGCCGGCCGCGCGCTGGTGCTCGCGATGAACAAGTGGGACCTCGTCGACGAGGACCGCCGGTACGCGATGAAGCGCGAGCTCGAGCGGGCACTGGTGCGGTTCCCGTGGGTGGAGCGGGTGAACATCTCGGCCCGCACCGGCCGGGCGGTGCAGAAGCTCGCCCCCGCGATGCGCACCGCCCTGGACAACTGGGACCGCCGCGTGCCGACGGGCCAGCTCAACCAGTGGCTCGCCGACGTCGTCGCCGCGACCCCGCCGCCGGTGCGCGGCGGGAAGCAGCCGAAGATCCTCTACGCGACGCAGGCCCAGAACCGGCCGCCGACGTTCGTGCTGTTCACGTCCGGGTTCCTCGAGGCGGGCTACCGGCGCTTCCTGGAGCGCAAGCTGCGCGAGACCTTCCCGCTGACCGGCACCCCGGTGCAGATCAACGTGCGTGTCCGGGAGAAGCGGGTCCGCGGGAAGCGGTAGCCCGCGGGGTCAGGCGGCCTGCGTCGCCGGCTCCGCGGGGGCCTCCTTGCGCCGGCTGCGGCCCTCGCGCCACCGCCGCACCAGGGTGCGGGCGCGCGGGTACCAGACCGGGAAGATCACCACGGCGACGACCGCGACCACCACCAGCGTCAGCCAGGGCTGGGGCACGTTCGCGCGCAGCAGGCCGCCGACGCGGCTGTTCCAGGTCATCACCGACATCGCGAGCATGCCGTAGAGGCAGATCATCGAGGCGACCGCGAAGACGACCAGCCCGATCTGCTTCGCGCCCGGTCGGCGGCGGGACCGCAGGTCGCGCAGGAACCCGCCCGAGAAGTACTCCTTGGCCTCCTCCTTCAGCCGCGGCGTGCGCAGGGCGTCCGCGAGCGCCTGGTACCCGTCCAGCGGGACCAGCGGGATGAGGTTGAACAGCGTGTTGACGTAGAGGCCCGCGGCGAGGGTGTAGCAGATCCCCGCGGCCCGCGGGTCCGGCACGGTGATCGCCGCGACGCTCGCCGCCCCGGCCAGCCCCGTCGTCGTCAGGGGACCGGAGACCGCGACGACGATGCGCGACCAGGACGTGCCGAACCACATGTCGCTGGTGTCCACGAACGCGAACGGCATGCCCATCATCAGCAGGAACCCGCCGCGGTTGACCCGTCGCCCGTAGGACTTCACCGCGAGCGCGTGTGCTCCCTCGTGCAGGGCGGTGGCGACGAGGTAGCCGGCGAAGGTGGCCACGGCGCCGATCCACCCGGCCCCGCCGAAGTCGAACAGCGGACGCTCCGAGCCCGCGCGGACGAAGGCGACCAGCCCGCCGAGGGTGAGGATCCACAGCAGGAACACCGCGATCGGCGTGAACAGCCGCCACCCGACGCGGTGGTAGACGCGCTCCACGAACGGGTCTAAGCCCTTGATCGACAGCTCGACGCGGATGAGGTTCTTGACCAGCGCCCGCCCGAGCCGGCGCCACATCCCGACCTCCTCGACGTCGCCGGGGAGCCCGCGCACGAGGCCGGCGTCGGCGAACGACCGCACCGTCGACTCGATCCGCGGCAGCGCGAGCTCGCCGTACTCCTCGAGATAGGCGAAGAGCAGGTCGCGCATCGAGTTCTCCCCGTCGAGGCGCTCCCAGAGGAAGACGTCGCGCTCGTCGAGGGTCAGGTACTGGTTGGTGCGGGTGCTGCGCAGCACCCACTGCCCCTGGTTCCCGGGCACGTCCTTCAGGGCCCAGCCGCTGCGCCGCCGCGGGCGGGCGTCCAGCGGCTCGGTCGCCGTCGGGGCGTCGTCGGGGCCGGCCGCGGGCGCGACCCCGAGCATCGTGTGCTCGGTCCCGCGCAGCTGGGTGCGGGACCCGATCGCCGCCGAGCGGGGCTGTTCGAAGCGGACGTCGACGTCGCCGACGGCGATCGTCGTGGCGTCGGCGAGCGTCGCGGTCTCGCCGGATCCGAGCTCGCGTTCCCGGCCGCCGAGCGGGGTGACCGCGGTGCCGTTCGACGAGCCCAGGTCCGCTACCGCGAACCCCTCCGCGGTGCGGGTGATGCGGGCGTGGTGGCGGGAGACGCTCGGGTGGTCGACGACGACGTCGTTGTCGGGCTCGCGCCCGATGGTGATCGTCGCGGCCTGCAGCGGGACGCGCTGGTCGCCCCAGGTCAGGATCGGGGCGTCGAACGCGGCGACGCTCGCGCCCTTGCGGAGAGTCCCGCAGCGCAGGCAGTACGGGAAGTCGCGGCGGACGTGGACATGGCAGGCCCGGCACAGCATCGTCAGTTCTCCCGCACGGTCTCGAGGGGGTGGGGCTCGCGGACGGTCACCAGTTCCACGGCAGGATCTTTCCGGCCTCGTCGACGACGTCCTCGGCGACATCGGCGATCGTCCCGATGCCCTTGCCGATCTCGCTGACCCCGTCGCCGATCACGCCGAGCACCTCGCCGCCGACCTTGATGCTCTCGCCGGTGATCCCGCCGACGTTGTGGAGCGCGAACGCGGCCGTGTCACCGAGGAACGAGCCGTCGCGCGCGTCGTCCCCCAGATCGTCGAACCCGCTCTCGATCGCGCCGCCGAGCTTCTCGGAGCCCTCCCCGATGGCGTGGGTGACGCCGCCGACGAGCTTCACCCCGTCGGACGCGAGGTCCACCTGCCACATCCCGGTGAGCGCGTCCGACCCGACCCGCGAGGTGTTGATGGAGGCGTCGACGTCGATGTTGAGACCCACCCCGAGCGTCGCCCCGGCGTCGATGTGGAAGCCGATCTTGCTCAGGGAGAGGTCCGCGCCGGCCTCGAAGTTCGCCCCGATGCCCGCGCTGACCCCCGCGCCGAACGTCCCCTGACCGAGCCCGAGGTCGGCGTTCGCGCTGGCATCGGCCTGGGCGCCCGCGAACGCCTCACCGCCGGCCGTCAGGTCGATGCCGCTCAGGCCGAGCTTGGCGGCCGCCAGGCCTTCCGCATCGACGCCGGCCATCCCCTCCGCGGCGCCTCGCAGGCTCGTGCCCCCGGAGACGATCGCGCCGTGAATCTCGCCGTCGGCCCCGACCCACACCTTGCCCTCGGCCATCGCGGTGATCCCGGACGGCCCGAGCGTGGCGGTCGCCATCGCGCTGATCCCGCCGCCGACCTCGCCCGACATCCCGCCCTCGAACAGCACGCCATCGATCGTCGTGGAGCCCTCGAGCGAGCCGGCGAGCCCGAACGACCCGTCGAACGACGCCGTGTACGTGTGACGGCCGACCGCCCCGCCCAGGAGGTCCAGACCCCCGCCCGCCACGTTGTCGAGGTTGTCGCCGGTCATCAGGGAATCGAGGGCGTCGCTGCCCTTGTCGAAGCCCCTGTCGAGCAGCGCGCCCGGGTCCGAGAGTCCGCCGGCCACCTGCTGCTCGACGTCTCCGGCCTTGTCGAGGGCGCCGTTCACCATGCCCGTGCCCTTGTCGAGGAGGCCGGTACCGGTCTTCTCGAGGCCGGCGACGCCGTTGGACAACGCACCCGACGGGTCGCTCAGGGCCTGCTGCCCCTGGGCCAGCACGCTTCCCGGATCGCCGAGGACCGTGCCGGCGGTGCCGACGGGATCGGCCATGGCCCCGGTGATGGTGTTCCTGGCGTCGCCGATGGCGGTGGTGACCTCGTCGGCGCCGTGGGTGAGGGTGCCGGTGACCTGGTTCTCCGCACCGGTGAGGGCTCCGGTGACCTGGTTCCCGGCACTGGTGAGGGCTCCGGTCGCGGCGGTCCCGCCCGTGCCAGCCAGGTTGGTGGCGGCTCCGGTGCCCGCCGCGACCAGGCCGGCCGGGGTGGCCGGGCTTGCCGTGCCGCTCGGGAGACCGGTGTTGGCCGGGGCGGTCGCGGCGGCCGGGGCAGCTCCAGTGGCCGGAGCAGCTCCAGTGACCGGGGCAGCTGTGGTGGTTGCGGTGGCCGGGGTCGTCGTAGCGACCGCGTGACCCGTCTGCGAGCCCGGCACCGTGATGGTGGTGTCGTACGTCGAGCCGGCCGGGCCGACCACGGACGCGGTGCTCGACGGCACCGTGGGGATCGTGCTGTCCGTGACGGCGGTGGGAACCGCCGTGGTCGCTGCCGTCGCGGCCGCCCGCCCCAGCTGGACGGTCGAGGTGTCCGCGGGGTCGGTGCTGAGACCTTGGCGGACGGTCCCGATGTCACTGTGGTGGTTCTCGGTGGTGACCTTGCCGGTGGCGGCGACGAACCTGACGATCTGGGTGTCGGTGCCGTTGCCGGAGACGGTCTGGTCCTCGTAGTCGCCGTTCTGGTGCTGCCACAGCGTGACGGTCGAGTAGTCGGGATACGTCGTCTGGCTGACCGTCGTTCCGTCGGCCTGATGCTGCAGCACGAAGTGCTGGCCGCTCGAGTCCGCGGTGCCGATCACTTCGCCGTTCGGTGCCGTCGTCGTCCTGGTCCAGCTGTTCTCGCCGGCGACGTGCATCTCGACCGTGTTGCCGCCCGTGAACGGGTCGGTCTCCGTCGAGACGGTGCGCCCGTCCGCGTACACGGTGGTGTGGATCGTCCGGGTGGTGTTGCCCGGGTCCCACTGGCCGATGCCGGTCGCGCTGTAGATCGCGTTCCTGGCGTCGACGGCGGGATCCTGGTGCGGATAGATCGTGGTGACCGTCGTTGCGCTGACGTCGCCGTAGCCCTGGTTCGGGGTGATCACGGTCATCGTCGACGACCCGTCGTCGGCGATGTCCAGCCGCGTGATCGTGCCGGAGGCGTCGTTCGACGTGATCACGGTGTGCTGCCCGGTGAAGTCGTCCTTCTCGGTGGACACCGAGTGGTCCGTGCCGGGGTCCTTGATCGAGATCGTGCGACCGTCCGATGTCGTCACGGTCGCCGAGGTCTTGTCGGCCGAGGAGTGGGTCGAGGTCCAGGTCCCGTCGGGTGCGGTGTCCATCCGGTCGACCGACTTGTCGACGTTGTTCGTCGTGACGATGGAGTGGTTGTCGGTGGAGGCGTCCTGCTCGCTCCACCGCGACGAGCCGTCCCCGTTCACCACCCCGTTGATCGTCCGGTTGCCGCTCGTCGTGATGAGGACGGTGGTCGGGCCGGTGCCACCGTCCGCGTCCGGTGTGGTGACCGTCCTGGTCCAGCTCTGGTCGGCAGCGGTGGCGAGCTCGGTCGACGAGCCGCCGGGGCCCGCGGTGGTGACGACGGTGCTCGTGTCCGCGTTCGTCACGGTGGTCACCGAGTGGTCGGTGTTCGCGTCGGCCACGTGAACCGTCCGGGTGACGGTGCCGTCGGCGGCCTTCGTCGTGGCGTCCACGGTGGCCTTGTCGGCCGAGACCTGCTGGGTGGTGGTACTCCCGTCGGCCGCGGTGTCGACCTGGGTCGCCGAGCCGTCGGGGCTCTTGGTGGTGACGACGGTGTGCGTGGTCTGACCGTCGGAGATGTCCTGCTCGGTGGACACGGAGTGGTCGGTGCCCGGGTCCTGGATGTGGATGGTCCTGGTGGTGGCGCCGTTGCCGTCGACGACCGTGACGTCCGCAGCGGACTTGTCGGCCGCCTGGACGACCTGGCTGTACGAACCGTCGGGTGCGGTGTCCCGCTGGGTGACACTGCCGTCGTGGGCCTGGGTCGTCACCACGCGGTGCTCGGTCGTGCCGTCCACGGCCGTCGTCGTGACGGTGCCGTCGGGCGCCGTCGCCTGGGTGACGCTGGAACCGTCCGCGGTCCCGTTCGCGATCGTCTTCGTGCCGTCCGGACCCAGGGTCACGGACGTGAAGGAGCCGTCGGGGTCGGTGACCGACTCGCTCTGCGTGCCGTCCTTGGCCAGGGACTTGACCTCGACGTGCCCGTCGGTGGTGCGGGTGGTCTCGCTCCCGGTCCCGTCCGCGGCGCGGGTGGTGTCGACGGTGTTGCCCTGGGCATCCGTCACCTGCTGGATCACGGTGCCGTCGGCGTGCCTCTCGGCGGTGAGGACGCTGCCGTCGGACCTGGTGTCGGTGTAGGAGACGGTGCCTTCACCGTCGAGCGACTTCTGGATGGTCTGTCCGCTGGCGGCGTCGTGCCGCATCGCCGACCAGGTCCCGTCGTCGTGCACCGTCTCCGCGGAGCGGGAGCCGTCGGCGGTCTGGACAGCGGTGGTCTTCGCGCCGTCGGCGTGCTGGGTGAGGCTGCCGGTGGAACCGTCGGCCGTCGTGACGGTGCGCGAGAGCGTGCCGTCGGCGGCGACGACGGTCACCGTGGTGCGGCCGGTCGTGGCGCTCTTGGCCAGGGTCTCGACGCTGCCGTCCGTGTGATAGGTGACCTGTGCGGTGGAGCCGTCGGCGGTGGCGGTGGTCTCCACGCGTGACCCGTCCGTCGCGGTGATCACGACGGTGTGGGGCACGGCCGCGGTGGCCGCCGTGGCCGGACCCGCCTCGGTGGCGTGCGTCGTCGCGGCGTCGGTGGGCGCGGTGTGGGTCGTGCCGGCGGTCGCGTCCTCGGCGGTGCCGTGGGGAACGCTGCTCCCGTGGGCAACCCCGGGGTCCGCGTGCTGATCGCCCTGGCCCAGGTGCAGCGCGCCGACGAGGAACTGTGCGACGTCGCCGGCCCACGGGGCGTTCGGCAGCCCCTCCGGACCGGACTTGAGGGCGGTGCTGACGAACTGGGCGACTCCGTTGATCATGGAGTGGTACGCGTCGCCGGCCGGCGCGGTCTTCCCGTTCATCGCGTCGAGAACGGCGCCGCGGAGGTCCTGGGCCCAGTGGTCGAGCCGGCCCTTCTGATGCTGGTGCCGGCCGGGCTCGCCGGCGTGGCCCGACTGGTCCGGGTGGGTCGACCGACCGTCGGCCTCGGCATCGGGGTTCGCGTGCTGATCGTCGGTGCCCCGGGGGTCCGTGGCCTGGGTGGTGGCGCGGGCGTCGGCCGCGTGTTCGGCCGGCTGGGGCGGTGCGATGGTCTGGTGGGCGACCGGGGTGCCGCCGGCGTCGAACGTGAACGCCTCAGAGTGCCCGTCGGGGAACCCGAAGACGCGGGTGTGCGAGCCGTCGGAGTTCGCGATCTCCGTGACGGTGAGTCGGGCGGTCGCCGAGTCACCGGCGGCGTCCGTGGCGGTGGCGACCGCGCCGCCGTCGGCGGTCGCGTTGATCGTCGTGGTGACCGCGGCACTCTCGGCGCCGGTGGTCTTGATCGAGAACAGCTCCTGGCCGGGCGTGCCCTGCATGGTGGAGCTCCAGCCGAACTCCCGAGTGACACCTGCGGCGTCGGTGTCCGCCTCGTGCAGACCCGTGCCGTCCCAGGTGCGCACGATGCTGGAGCCGTCGGTGCCGACGACCGTGGTGTGGCCGGTTCCGGCGTCGGTGCCCGTCCCGACCGAGGTGACCACTTCGGAGCCGTCGGTGTCCTGGTAGGAGTCGACGTTCTGGCCCGACGCGTTCACCACCCGGTGGACCTGCACGGACGTGCCGTCGGCCCGCGTGACGAGCAGGACCTTGCTGCCGTCGGTGTTGGTGGCCAGCACCTTCGTGGCGACGTCACCGCCGTGGGTCGCGCCGATCGGACCGGCGCTCGCGGTCACGGCCGCCGCTGGCGCGAGGACCGGGGCGGCCGTGCCCGCCGTCGTGACGGGAGTGTCGGTGGCGGTGGTCGCGTGCTGTTCACCGCCCGACGTCGAGGCCGCGGAGGACTCGTGACCGGTCGATCCGGTGTCCGTCGTGGCGCCGGCCTGGGCGCCGTCCGTCCCGGTCGCGGCGGGCTGGGTGCCGCCCGGCTCGGTGGGCGACGACGACGACGTCGTCGCGCCGGGGTCGGGCGTTGCCGCGCCGGGGTCGGGCGTCGTCGCGCCCGCGTCGGGCGTCCCGGCGCCCACCTCGGGCGTTCCCGCGGTCGTGGCGACCGGGCCGTCGTCGACCGCCGTCGCCTGCGTCCCCGTCACGGGCGGCTCAGGAGGCGGCAGGGGAGGCAGGTGGGCCTCGTGGGCGACGGCCCGGCCGGCGGCGTCGAACGTGAAGGCGTCGGTGTGGCCGTCGGGGTAGGTGAACACGCGGGTGTGGGTGCCGTCGACGTTGTCGGTCTCGGTGACGTCGAGCCGGACGTGCTCGACCTGACCGTTCGGGCCCTGCATCACCGCCGTCGCCCCGCCGTCGGGTGCGGCCACGACGCTGGTGTAGGTGTCGAAGTCGCCCGCGCGTCCGGAGACGTGGAACAGTTCCTGGCCGGGGGTCCCCTCCATGGGGGACGACCACATCGTCGTCTGCGACACCTGGCCGTTGATCCCGACCTTCTCGATCAACGAGTCGGCCGTCCACTGCGTGAAGGTGGTCGTGCCACCGGGGACGTCGATGCGGGTGGCACCGCCGTCGGCGCTCGTGGCGTCCTTGATCGAGACGCCGTCGGCGCGGGTGTAGAAGATGAAGGGGTCGCCGTTGGCGGCGATGGCGCGTCCACCGTCGAGGGTGGTGCCGTCGCCGAAGGTCAACCGCAGCTTCACCGTGCCGTCGGAATTGTTGCCGAGATACTGCTGGCCGACGATCCCGCCGTGGTAGTCGGCGGTGGCCGGGGTGGTCTCCTGCGGGGCGGGGGTCGCGCCGGGGTCGGTGGCGGGGTGGGCCTCGTGGGCGACGGGTCGGCCGGACGTGTCGAAGGTGAAGGCGTCGGTGCGTCCGTCGGGCTGGGTGAAGACGCGGGTGGTGGTGCCGTCGGGGTTGTCGATCTGCGCGACGTCGAGCCGGACGGTCTGGGTGGCCCCGCCGCCGGGGGCGAAGGTGGTGGCGACGGCGCCACCACCGGGGGTGGCGACGACGCTCGTGTAGGGCCCGTTGGCCTCGGTGACGTGGAACAGCTCCTGGCCGGGGGTGGCCTCCAGGGGCGAGGACCACGCCGTCGAGCTCGTCTCGGCGCCGTCGGACCCGTAGTCGGTCTCGGACAGTGTGGTGCCGGTCCAGGTGGTGTAGCTGCCCGAGTCGCCGGGGTGGGCGATCATCCGGGTGCCGCTGTCGGCGTGGGTGATGTCGACGACGTGGGTGCCGTCGGCCCGGACGAAGTCGTCCGTGGGGTAGCCGTCGGTGTCGAGGGTGCGGGAGACCTCCTGGGTGCTCCCGTCGCCGTAGGTGATCTCGACGGTGGTCGAGCCGTCGTCGTTGGTCGCGATGTCGTGCTGGTCGACGATTCCGCCGCGGTACTCCGCGGTGGCGGGCATGGTCTCCTGCGGGGCGGGCCCGGCGCCGGGGTCGGTCGCGGGGTGGGACTCGTGGGCGACGGGGTTGCCGGCGGTGTCGAAGGTGAAGGCGTCGGTGTGGCCGTCGGGGTAGGTGAAGACTCGGGTGGTGGTGCCGTCCGGGTTGTCGAGCTGGGCGACGTCGAGGCGGACGCTCTGGGCGGCGCCACCGCCCGGGGCGAGGGTGAAGGCGGCGGCTCCGCCGTCCGGGGTCGCGACGATGCTGGTGTAGGGGCCGTCCGGTTCGCTGATGTGGAAGAGCTCCTGGCCCGGGACGGGAGCCAGGGCGGAGTTCCACTGGAGGTCCTGGGTGGTGCCGTCGGGCCGGACCGTGAACTCGTTGAACTCCGTGCCGTTCCAGGAGGACTCGGCACCGCTGCCGTCGGGACCCTGGGCCGAGTGGGTGCCGCCCCCGTCGGCGAGCGTCCCCATGCTGATCTCGGTGCCGTCGGGCTGCGTGTAGGTGGTGACCGACCCGGACGCGTCGGTCGTGCGGTGGGCGTCGACACCGGTGCCGTCGCCGAAGATCAGGTGCACGGTGTCCGACCCGTCGGCGTTGCTGCCGACGAGCTGCTGGCTCACGACGCCCCCGTGGTACGCGGCGGTGGCGTCCGTGGTGGCCTGGGGGACCGGTGCGGCGTCGGGCTCGGTGGCGGGGTGGCCCTCGTGGCCGACGGGATGACCGGCGGAGTCGAAGGTGAAGGCGTCGGTGCGGCCGTCCGGGTAGGTGAAGACCCGGGTGGTGCTCCCGTCGGGGTTGTCGACCTGGGCGACGTCGAGCCGGACCGTCTGCGTCACGCCGTCGGGGTGGACGACGGTGGCCACGGCGCCGCCGTCGGGGGCGGCGACCACGCTGGTGGCGATGCCGTCGGCCCCGGAGGAGTGGAAGAGCTCCTCTCCGGGGGTCCCGGCGCGGGGCGCCGACCAGTCGGTCCGGGAGACGGTGCCGTCGGGGGCGGTCACCTCCTGCGTGAGGCTGGTCCCGGACCACGAGGTGGAGGTGGTCGTGCCGTCCGGGGCGCCGACGGTGGTGTCGCCGCTGGTGAGGCCCTGGGAGTCCTTCACCGTGGTGCCGTCGGCCAGCGTGTACTCGGTGTGGGACGCGCCCCCGCCGTCGTAGTAGTGCATGCCGTCCGCGGTGCTGCCGTCGCCGAAGGTCAGGCGGACGTCGCGCATGTTGTCGCCGGCGTGCTGTCCCAGATCCTGCTGGTCGACGATGCCGCCGTGATACGAGGCGTTGGCGTCCGCCGCGCCGTCGGCGGGGTCCGCGCCGGTGAACTCGATGTTCTGGTCCGGGGCGAGGCCGCTCGTGTCCGCGGGGGCGGTGAGCGCGTGGAAGGACGTGCCGGGCTCGCCGACGACGAGGGTGTCCGACGACGACGTCGTCGTGGCCCGCCCGTCGGGCTGCGCGGTCGCGGCGGCCTGGCCGGGGCCGGGCGTGACACTCGTGGTGCTGTGCTGGGTGTTGCCGAACGAGGCGGACGCCACCGTCGTGCCGGACGCGGCCGGTGCCGCGACGGTGCCGACCGTGGTCGTCGCGCCGGGGACGACGGGGATCGAGGTGACCGGCGCGACGCCGCTGGTCGAGGTCACGGGCCCCGGTGCCCCGGTGATGCCGCCGCTCCCCGAGGAGGTGGGGTGCTCGCCTGTGGTCGGTGCGGTTTGTCCGGAACCGGACGAGTTCGACGGGGTGCCCTCGCCGTGGCCGGTCGACCCGGAGTCCGGGTGGGTGGTGTCGTCCGTGGTGGGGGCGCCGCTGGCGGCGGTGGACGCGCTGGTCGGGGCCGTCGTCGTCCCGGCGCTCTGGTCGGTGGTGGTGTGCGCGGCGCCGGCCTGTCCTGCGCTGCCCTCGGTGGGTGCGGGCTGGCCGGCGCCGTCCGCGGTGGTGGCGCTCGCCGGCGTGGCCGACGCCGCCGGGCCCGTGGTCTGCGACGAGGCGGACGCCTGGGAGGAGCCGTGCTCGGACCCGTTCGCCGGGGCCGCGCTCGTCGTGTGCGCGGCGGAACCGCTCGTGGCGGAGCTGCTCGCGTGGGACCCGGTCGCCTGGGACCCGTTCGCGTGGCTGGTCGAGTGACCGGCGTTGCTCGCCTGGCCGGAGTCGGCCGTCGAGCTGCTGGAGTGCCCGGAGCTGCTGGAGTGCCCGGAGTCGCTCGAGTGTCCCGAGCTGCCGGAGTGCCCGGAGTCTCCGCCGGAACCGGTCGAGTGGCTCGAGCTGCTGCTCGAGTGTCCCGAGCTACTCGAATTGCTGCTGGAGTGCGAGCTGCCGCCCGAATCGCCGCTGTGTCCGGAGTCCCCGCCCGAGTCGTGGCCGCTCGTGTGCAGCTCGCTGCCGAAGAAGAGACCGGAGCGCGACAGGCGCTCCTCGAGGCGACGGGGGCGCCGCGACGAGGTGTCCACCGTCATCGAGGCGAGCTTCGCGACGTCGTCGTCGCTGAGGCCGTACTCCTCGGCCACCGCGTCGGGCGCCGACTGGACGCTGCGCGCGAAGTCGGCGTCGAGCGCCATCCGCGTGATCAACGTGTGCAGCATCGATTCGGTCATCGGAACCCGTTCCCTCGACTACGAGCAGGAGTAGGTGAACCCACCGGCCGACTCCATCGGGGTGGGCTCGAGGACGCGCAGGATCGCCTGGGCCGGGAACCGGCCACGGCCGCTGACGCTCCACTGCAGGTGGACCTGGGTGGTCGTCGCCTTGTCCGGCACCGTCTGGGAGAGCACGGCGGTCGTCTCGCCGTCGCTGCGCTGCCACTGGTAGCGCAGCGTCCCGCCGTGGCCGTCGGTGGCGACGGTGCCGACGACGTCGACGACGGTGTCGCAGGTCCCGGGGGCGAGCGACGCGTCGACGTGCACCGACTGCACCACCATCGGGTCGCCCTGGCGCAGGAACAGGAAGGCGAGGATCGCGGCGAGCAGCCCGACGGTCAGCAGGCCCCCGATCCACGGACGACGCCGCCGTCGGGCCCTGGCCGCGCCGCCGCGTCCCGCGGACCACGACGGCGCCGCGGGATCGCGCACCGGCACCCCAGGACCGAACCGGACCACCTCGTCGTCCTGCGGCGGCCGGGACGACGGCGCCGCCGTGGCGTCACCGTCCCGCTCCTGTCGACGGGCGCCGAGTGAGGTCCCGGCGCCGACCGGCACCGGGTCGTCCCCGGGCGCCGCGCGGCGACGGGCCCCCAGGGCGGTTCCCAGGGTGGCGGGCGCCTCCGTGTCGTCGTCGGCGGTGCGAGGTCGTTCCCCGAGCGAGGTCGGCGCGGAGCCGCCGGCCGTGGTCGTGGGCGCGCGGTGCTGCCGGGCGCCGAGGCGGGTGTCGGCGGTCGGAGCGGCAGCCTCGTCGGGCGAACCGCCGGAGCGTCGTGCTCCCAGCCGGGTCGCCGTCGCGGGAACGGCCGTCCCGGGCTCCGCCGCCGCAGGGGCTGCCGGCTCCTCGGCTGCGGGTGTGCCGGGTTCCTCCCGACGGCGCCGCCCGATCTGGGTCGACCGCTCGTCTGCTGCGTCCACCGAATCCTCCGTCGTGACGTGCTCGATGCCCTGGGCGATCCGCGCCGCGGAGCGCGTCAGGGCGTGGTGGGCGAGTTGCCGGAGCCGCCGTTGACCGTGTTGAAGCCGGAGCTGCCGCCGGTGGTGGGGGAGTTGCCGGAGCCGCCGTTGACCGTGTTGGAGCCGGAGCTGCCGCCGGTGGTGGGGGAGTTGCCGGAGCCGCCGTTGACGGTGCTGGCGCCGGAACTGCCGCCCGTCGTCGAGCCGGTGGTGGAACCCGTCGTCGATCCGGTGGTGGAGCCGGTCGTCGAACCGGTGGTGGAGCCGCCCGTGCTCGAGCCCGTCGTGGAGCTGCCGGTGGTGGAGCCGCCCGTGCTCGAGCCCGTCGTGGAGCCGCCGGTCGTGGAACCACCCGTCGTCGAACCGGTGGTGGAACCCGTCGTCGAGCCCGTCGTCGAGCCCGTGGTGGGACCGGTCGTCGAACCGGAGGCCGGCGGGGCCGGTGGCGGCGGCACGGGCGCCGGCGGCGCGGGAGCAGGCGGCGCGGGAGCGGACTGCGCCGGAGCCGGAGCCGGAGCCGGAGCCGGAGCCGGAGCAGCCGGCGCCGGCGGGAGCGGCGCGGACACCGGTGCTGCGGGGGCCGGGTCGCCGGGGTCGGCGGGCAGCACGATGGCGAAACCGTCGTCGACCTCGCCCCCGCCACCGACCCGGGCAGCCGACCCGGCGGTTCCGTTCCCGGCGCCCCCTGCCACGGCGGGCAGCGCCGCCACGGACCCGCCGGTGGAGTTCGCGACGAGCCCTGGCCCGCCGCCCGACAGCGGTCCGCCGACGAGCGCCGGGCCCGCCGCCGCGGCCGTCGCCGTCGTCGCCCCGCTGCCGCCGAGCGTGGTCACGGCCGCGAACGAGCCCCCGACGACGATCAGCGTCGCCGCCGCGATCCCGAGCCCCACCCGGGCCCGCGGGCTGGAGAAGAAGCCGGCGACGGCCCTGACGCCGGCGCCACCCAGCACCGTCGTGGCCACGGCGGTCCCGCCGACGGCGCCGGCGGCGAGCGGGAACAGCAGGGCCAGCAGCGCCGCGCGCTCGGCGAGCCGCCGCCGTCCGCGCTCCTCCCAGTCCTCGCCGTAGGCCTCCCGCGCCAGCTCGTCGAGCTCGGCGGCGAACAGGAGTGCGTCCGAGGGCCGCTCGGCGGGGTCTTTGGCCAGTCCGCGGCGCACCAGGTCGCGCACCGGCTCGGGCACGGACTCCACCGGGATCGGGGCGTTCTCGTGCTGGCGACGCAGCAGGCCGTCGTCGGGCGCGGTGAACGGCGGCCGGCCGGTCAGGCACTCCACGAACGTCGCGGTCGCGGCGTACACGTCGCTGCGGCGGGTGGCCGTCCCGTCGCCCCACTGCTCGGGGGCCATGTAGGGAGCGGTGCCCGCCGAGGTCATCGCGTCGCCCTGCCGGCCCGCGATGCCGAAGTCGGTCAGGACGGTCTCGCCGTCGCGGGTGACCAGCACGTTCTCGGGCTTGTAGTCGCGGTGCACGACGTCGCGCCCGTGAGCGGCCCCGAGACCGAGCAGCGACCCGCGCAGCACGTGCAGCGCGGGCTCCGGCTCGGTCGGGCCCTGCTCGGCGAGCATCCGGCGCAGGGTCACCCCGTCGACGAGGTCCATGACGATCGCGGCGCCGTCCCGGGCCTGGACGTACTCCCACAGGGAGACGACGTGCGGGTCGTCGATGCTGCCCAGGAGCTCGGCCTCGTACCGGAAGTCGTCGAGGAACTCTCCGGAGGCCCAGAGCTCCTCGGAGAGGTACTTGACGGCCACCGCGGTCCCGGTGGCGTCGTGATGGGCGAGCACCACGACTCCCGTCGCGCCCTGGCCCAGTTCGCGGACATCGGTATATCCGCGCAACGAAAAGCGGCGTGTCACGTCAAACCCCCCGTTACTCGCTTGCGGGGAGATCGTGGGCCTGACGCCGCAGAGCGTCTGCAGTAGTCCACTACTGCTTCACCGGCACGGACCTGGTCCGCGTTGCCGTAGCGATACGTCCGCTCAGGGTCGCCGGTCGAGCACCGGCTCGACGACCGGCTCGACGACCGGCTCGGCGACCGGTTCGGCGACCGGCTCGGGCCCGGCGTCGGCCTCGGCTTCGCGGTGCGGCCAAGTCCGGTCCCGGACGGTCCCGACCAGCCGCGCGGCGGTCTCCGGCGGCACGAACGCGAGGTACACCGCGAGGATCGTGAGCGAGAAGAAGCCGACCATGATGAACAGCGCGATCCCGAGATGGAGGGTGATGCCTGCGCCGAGGACCCACGGGCGCAACGTCCGGTTCCACACGAAGAGCGCGATCGAGAGCTCGACGGCCAGCGTCCCGAAGGTGAGCAGCTCGACGATCGTCGGGGAGCTCGTGATGAACCCCGGGACCGGGGCGCGGTGGATGTCCTCGATCTGCAGGGCGAAGGACACGGCGGTCCCGCTGCGCCACGTCTCCCCGTTGATCTTGCTCCAGACGGTGCCGAGGTAGAGCACGCTGAGCTGGATCTGGATCAGCCGCAGTGCCCAGGGTGCGCGCGCGGGGAACTCCCAGAACCGGTCGCGGTGGGCGCGGTAGCGGTCGAGCGAGAGCGCGGCGCCGGCGGGCGCGAGGGCCAGGTAGAGCACGACGACGCGCAGCAGGACGTCGCCGGCGTTCACCACCATCGGGTCGCGGCGCTCGAACGACAGGATCCCGAGGAACAGCAGGATCGCCGCGAGCCGGGTGTGCAGGCCGACGGTGAGCGCGATCGCGCTGAGCAGGGTGACCACCCAGGCCCCTACGACGACCGCCGACGGTGCCCCGACGGTGAGCAGGCCCCAGATCCCGGGCGCCTCGTCGGGCAGGGCCGGCATGACGCCGTTCGGGCCGTAGAAGGTGAGCAAGGTCGGGAGCTGCGAGGCGGTCCACCCGGTGGCGACGAGCCCCACCGCGATGCGGACCAGCGCGAGAGTGGAGGTCGGCTGTGGCTGGAACCAGAAGCGGTTCCAGGCGGCGACGGCGCGGGTCATCCGATCACCACCGGCCGGGAGAAGAAGGTCTGCTCGTGCCAGGGGCCGCGCACCGTCGGGGTGCCGGGCGGGGCGGAGTCCGACCAGTGCCGCACCAGGCTCACCCGGCTGGGCCGGTGCCCGGCCGCGCGGTCCTGCTGGGCGACCCAGCGCGCGTAGCCCGCCCAGGACCACGAGGCCCCGGGGTCGAGCCACATGTCCTCCTCGAACTTGTGCCACCGGTAGTCGGTGTACTCGCCGAGGAACCGGTCGGTGATGATCGGCCATGTCGTCACCGACCCGTCGGGATGGTCGACGCGGGCCTCGACGTACACCGCGGACCGGCGCGGGTCCGGGGAGAAGATCGCCCAGTTCTGGTCCAGCCCCGTGGCCCGCAGGACCGGGTCCGCGGCGACCGAGAGGTGGGTCCGGATCGTCGAGGCGGGCATGGTCGTCACCCCGACGGCCGCCAGCACGACCAGGATGACGGCGCTGATCATCACGCGGCCCGCCGTCGAGCTCTCGAGCCGCTCCTGCAGATCCGTCGTCGAGCCGCCGAGCCGTGGCCGCCGGCCCGCACCCAGTCGCATCCGACCGCTTCCCTCCGCCGCCGCCCTCCGGCGTGCGCGCGGACTGTGGCTCACGACGCCCCGGCGCGTCGTCAGTAGTCCACTACTGCATCTGCCTGCGTCTGGTCGGCGCCCCGTCCGTGCCCACCGGTCGAGGCGGCGACGGCGGGTGGCTACTGCTTGCGTCCGCCGGCAACGACGACGAGGGCGGCCCGGTCGGAGAGGCCCAGCCGCGCGCACGCCCGGTAGACGTGCGACTCCACGGTGCGCACCGAGACGTGCAGCCGCTCGGCGATCTGACGGTTGGTGAGCCCCTCGCCGGCGAGGACGGCGACCTCGCGCTCGCGGGCGCTCAGCGGTACCGGGGCGCCCGCGTCGCGCAGGGCCGGGGTCCGGGCGTCCTCGCAGGCGACCGCGAGCCGCTGCGCGAGCTCCTCCGCCCGGGCTGCCACGACCGTGCGACTCGCGGCCCGGGCGGTCGTTGCGGACTGGCCGGCGGCGTCGGCCGCCTCGAGACCCAGGCCCGCGTCCTCGAGCTCCTCCGCGACGGCGAGCAGGCGTTCCGGGTCGGGCGCCGCGAGGGCGGCCGCGTGGGCGGCGGCGAGGCGGGCGCGGGCGGTGCCGAGCTGCCGGTCGAGCTCGGCGAGGCGGGTGGCCTGCTCGCGGTCACCGAACCGGACGGCGGTGTGGCGGAGCACGATCTCGAATGCCAGGACCCCGGTCTGCCGGCACCGGGCCGCGGCCCGGCGGCAGGTCTCGATCGCGGTGCGCTGGTTCCCCGAGGCTGCGGCCGTCCACGCGCGGGCGAGCTCCAGCTCGACGTCGAGCAGCGGGATGCGCGGGTGACGGCGCGCCTCGGCGTCGTCGAGTGCCACCCGTGCGGCCCGCGCGTCGCCGAGCATCCCGTGGCACTGGGTCACCATCGCCGCCAGCCACGACCCGTATCCGCCGCCCGCCCCGGGGAAGGTGGGCAGCGCCCCGGCGAACGCGCGCAGCGCGGCCCGGACCCGCCCGGCACTGCGCGCCATCCGGCCCTCGTAGAGCGCGACGAGGACCGCGGCCTGCGGGCCGGTCAGGCCGTGGACCCAGGTGAGCCGGTCGCGGGCGAGGTCGGCGCGGCCGCGCAGGTCGGCGTCGACGATCTGCGAGTACCCGATGTTCGACTGCATCGCGACGGTCTCCGGGTTGCGCCGGGCCGCCTCGATACCGCGGTCGACCACCGACCCCTCCACCGCGCCCCGCCCGGAGAAGGCCCGCGCCATGCACAGCGCCCACGTCGCGAGGACCAGCGCCTGGTCGGAGCCGGTCCCCTCGACGAGGACCCGCTCGCCGCGCTCGATGGCCTCGTCGACCCGTTCCCGGCAGATCGCGATCGCCGCGCGCATGCCGTCGAACTCACGGAGCTCCGGGGGCGTCGAATCCTCCGGCGCCGAGCCCTGCGGTGTCGAAGTCGTCGGTGCGGCGCGGCGCTCGGCCTCGGCGAGCACCTCGCTGCCGTCGCCGCCGACCTGCGCCCCGAAGTGGACCAGCATCGTCCGGACCGTCACTGCCCGGGCGTACTCGGTCGGGGTGCTCGCCGCCGCGACGGCCTCGGCGAGCATCGCGTCGGCCTCGTCGTCGCGCATGAGGTACACGAGCAGGTGGGAGAGGCCCGCGCGTGCCTCGAAGCCGCCGCCGGCGCCGACCGCCGCCCGCAAGAGCCGCTCGGCGAGGGTGAAGTCCCCCAGCCCGGAGGCCTGCATCGCCGCGGTGAGCAGCACCGACGGGTCGAGGGGGCGGTCACTGCCGAGGTCGAGCACGGCGCGCCGCAGCCCGTCCCCGACCCGCCTACCGCCCGTCCTCGCCAGCGCCGCGGACAGCTCGCTGCGCAGCCGGCGCGCCCGCGGCACGCTCGTCCGGGCCCGCACCGACTCGCCGTAGAGCGGGTGCCCGAGGCGGACCTCCCACCGCCCGCCGTCGGGCTCGACGCTCACCAGACCCCGTTGCGAGACCTCCTCGACGGCGGCCGCCCCGGCCAGCTCCTCGATCATCCCGAGCCCCAGCGGCTCGGAGACCGACAGCAGCTCCAGCACCCGCCGCTGCTCGCCGGTGAGCGTGCCGATCCGGCTCGCGACGAGGTCGTCCAGCGCGGGGGACAGGGTCACGGCGCCGTGCCACGCCCAGCTCCCGTCCTCGAGATGCAGCCGCCCGGCGGCGCGCTCGCCGTCGACCAGGTGCCGCAGCCAGAGCACGTTGCCCCGCGCGGTGTCGTGCAGCCGCGCCGCGGTGCCGGCCTCGAGGTCGGTGCCGAGCACCGCGGCGAGGACCGCGTCGGTCTGTTCCTGGTCGAACGGCGCGAGCTCGAGGCGGGCCGCGGACCCGTCCTTCCACAGCGCGGTCACCGCGTCCGGGGCCGGATCCCCGGTGCGTACCGTGAGCACCAGCCGGGCCTGTTTCCCGGTCGCGAGCTGGTGGACGACGGTGGCCGACACGGCGTCGAGCCGGTGGGCGTCGTCGACGACGAGCAGGCGGTCACCCTCCGGACTCCCGAGGGCCGCGACGGCCTCGCGCACGTGGGCGAGGTCCGGCGACGCCCTGCCGGGATCGACACCGGGGACGACGTCCGCGAAGGCGCCCAGCGGGATCTCCTGCGCCGACGCGGTGGCCCGGACGACGCCGATCATCTGCTCCGGGTCCTCCCGGGCCGTGATCTCCCGGGCCAGGCGGCTCTTGCCCACCCCGGCGGGACCACCGATGACGACGGTGCCCTGCTCGTCGAGGGCAGCGAGCGCGGCGGTCAGCTCGCCGTCGCGTGCGGTGAAAGGCCACGCCTCCGCCATGAACCGCGCTCCTCCGTCCGGGTCCGTCCGGAGGAGTGTCCGCCATTCGGGGAATCGATGGTGAAGCGCCCGTGAGGTCGTCACGCCACGTTCCGAAGCCGGACCGGTCCGGCGCGGAGCGTGACGAAGCGGTCAGCGCGACGGTCCGGTTCCGGACGACCCTCGTCCGGTGGCCGCGACCGCGACCAGGGCCGACCGGTCGGGGAGCCCGAGGCGCGTGCAGGCGCGGTACACGTGCGACTCGACGGTGCGGACCGAGACGTGCAGCCGGGCGGCGATCTGGCGGTTGGTGAGCCCCTCGCCCGCGAGCACCGCGACCTCGCGCTCCCGGGCGCTGAGCGGGATCGGGGCGCCCGCGGCCTGCAGGGCGGGCGTCGTCGCGTCCTCGCACGGCGCCGCGAGCGCCCTCGCCCGTTCCTCGGCCCGGGCCGCGACGACGAGCCGCTGGGCGCTCCGGGCGGTGGTGGCGGCCTGTCCGGCGGCGTCGGCGGCCTCGAGGTTCATGCCCGCGTCGTGGAGCTGCTCGGCCACCGCGAGCAGGCGTTCCGCGTCGGAGCGGGCGAGCGCGGCGGCGTGGGCGGCCGCGAGCCGGGACCGCGGCGTGGCGAGGAGCCGGTCGAGCTCGGCCAGGCGCCCGGCCTGCTCCCGGTCGCCGAAGCGCACACTCGTCTGGCGCAGCACCACCTCGGCCGCGTGGATGCCCCTGCCGCGGCACCGTTCCGCGCCGGCCCGGGTGCGCTCGATTCCTTCCCGGGTGCTGCCGGCGGCGACCGCGGCCCACGCCTGCGCGAGATCGTTCTCGAACCCGATGATCGGGATGTGCGGGTGTCGGCGCCGCTCGGCCTCCTCGACCCAGGTGCGCGCCGCGGCCGCGTCGCCGAGCGTGCCGTAGGACTGCGCGATCATCGCCGACGCCCACGCGCCCCAGCCGCCGCCGTGACCGGGAAAGGCGGGCAGGGCGGACTCGAGGGCACCGATCGCGGTGCGCGGCCGCCCCGCGCTGAGCGCCATCCGGCCCTCGTAGAGCGCGACGAACGGCGGCGCCTGCGGGCCGCCGAGGCCGCGGACCCACTCGAGGCGGTGCCGGGCCGTCTCCCGGTGCCCGCCGAGGTCGGCGTCGACGATCTCCATGTACCCGACGTTGCAGGCGACGGCGGCGGTCTCCGGGTTGTGCGCGGCCGTCTCGATGCCGCGCTCGATCGTCGCCGCCAGGTCCCGGGCGCCGCCGGTCAGCGAGCGCACGTGCCCGACGACGAAGGCCGCGAGCGCCTGCTGCTGCATCGGGCGGGTGTCGTCGGCGAGGACGGCCCCGGCGAGCTCGATCGACTCGTGCACGCGCCCGGAGACCCCGAGGAACATGGCCCGCAGCGGATCGAAGGCGGGATTGCGGCTCCCGCCGTGGTGCTCGGCCTCCTCCGCGGCGAGCAGCTCCTCGCCCGAGCGCGGCGGGTCGGCCTGGAAGTGCCAGGCGAGCCCCCGCAGGATGACCGCCTGCTCGCGCTCGCCGGGGGTGGCGGCGACGTCCGCGGTCTCCTCGAGGACGGCGTCCGCCTCCTCGCCGCGCATCTCGTAGTCCAGCAGGTGCGCCAGGCCGAGCCGGGCCGGGAACCCGCCGCCCGCGGCGATCGCGGCCCGCAGCAGTCGCTCCGCCAGCCGGAAGTCGCGCAGGCCCGAGGCCTGGACGGAGGCGGCGACCAGCTCGTCGGGATCGTGCGGCCGGTCGCTGCCGAGGTCGAGCACGGCGCGCCGCAGCCCGTCCCCGGCGCGGCGGCCGCCGGTCCTCGCGAGGGCGTCGGACAGCTCGCTGCGCAGCCGGCGCGCGCGGGGCACGCTCGTCCGGGCCCGGACCGACTCGCCGTAGAGCGGGTGGCCGAGGCGGACCTCCCAGCGCTCGCCGTCGGGCTCGACGCTCACCAGGCCCCGCTGCGAGACCTCCTCGACGGCGGCCGCGCCGGCCAGCCGCTCGAGCATCCCGAGGCCGAGCGGCTCGGAGACCGAGAGCAGCTCCAGGACGCGCCGCTCGTCATCGGTGAGCGTGCCGATCCGGGTCGCGACGAGGTCGTCGAGGGCGGGGGAGAGGGCGACGGTCCCCTCCCAGATCCAGCTGCCGCCGTCCTGCCGGAGGCGTCCGGCGGCGCGCTCGCCGTCGACGAGGTGGTGCAGCCAGAGCACGTTGCCCCGCGCGGTGTCGTGGAGCCGCCGCGCGGTGCCCGCCTCGAGGTGGGTGTCGAGCACGCTGGCGAGGACGGCGTGGGTCTGGTGCTCCTCGAACGGGGCGAGGTCGAGGCGGGCCGCGGTGCCGTCCTTCCACAGCGCTGTCACCGCGTCCGGGGCGGGCTCGCCGCTGCGGACGGTGAGCACCAGCCGGGCCTGCCGGCCGGCCGCGATCTGGTGGACGACGGTGGCCGAGGCCGGGTCGAGCAGGTGGGCGTCGTCGACGACGAGCAGCCGATCGGCCTCACCCCCGGCGAGGGCGGCCACCGCGTCGCGCACGTGGGACAGGTCGACGGACGTCGTCGCCGGGTCGAGGTCGGGCAGGACGTCCAGCAGGGCCCCGAGCGGGATCTCCTGCGCCGAGGCGGTCGCTCGCACGACGCCGAGCACGGCCCCGTGGTCGCGGGCCGCGAGTTCCCGCGCGAGCCTGCTCTTCCCCACCCCCGCGGGACCCCCGAGCACGACGGTGCCGTGCTCGCCGAGCGCCTTCTCGGCCGCCGCGAGGTCGTCGTCACGTGCCGCGAAGGGCCAGGCCTCCGCCACGACACCCACCTCCTCCGTGATCCCCTCACGACCGGCGCCCGAGTGTCCACCATTCGTGCTAGCCGTGGTGACGTCCGTGTGAAGCAACCGGGTCGGGCCTCCGTCCGGTGATCGTGCGCGAGAACCGGGAGACTGATCCCCGGAGATGTGTCCCGCACCACAGGAGGACCGGATGCACGACTTCCACCCCGCGTCGGCGGCCACCGCCCGCGTCGTCGCGCTGGTGACCGACGAGCACCTCGACCTGCCGACCCCCTGCGAGGCCTGGGCGGTGCGTGACCTGCTCGAGCACATCGTCGGGTTCACGGCCCACTTCGCGGCCATCGGGCGCCAGGAGGAGTTGAAGGAGGAACCGCCGGCCTCCGGGCTCCCGGACGGCTGGCGCACGATGGTGGCCGACGCGCTGGAGGACCTGACGATCGCCTGGCGCACCCCGGGAGCCTGGGACGGGCAGGACACGGCCGGGGGGACGACGATGCCGCGGGCGGCCCTGGGGGTCGTCGCGCTCGACGAGCTCATCCTCCACGGCTGGGACCTCGCGACGGCGATCACGGTGCCGTTCGCCGCCTCCGCGGACGACGTGCAGATCTGCCTGCCGTTCGTCGAGCAGTTCTCCGGGATGCAGGGCGGACCCTTCGGCGCACCCCTCGCGGGAGCCCAGGAGGCCGCCGGACTGAACCGCTTGCTGCTGCTCTCCGGGCGCGACCCGGCGATCGGGCCGGACGGCGGCGTGGGGTAGTGTTCGGAGCGCTGCAGCGGTCGGGCAGCGGTTCGGGACGTGGCGCAGCTTGGTAGCGCACTTGACTGGGGGTCAAGGGGTCGCAGGTTCAAATCCTGTCGTCCCGACACACACGACAAGCCCCGTTGACACAGGTCAGCGGGGCTTTCGTCTGTCCGCACCACGATCATTCGTGATCACACCGCCCGGAGTACGGGGCCACTGTGGGACCCGCGCAGGTAGTTGGTCAGCAGCCCGCCCGCACCGAGGACGGCGTCGTGGTCCGGGTGCAGGTACCGCTGGGGGGTCGTGAGAGAGCCGTGTCCGGCGATCTTGCGGAGGGGATGGACCGGGACTCCGGCGGGTAAGCGAAGGATCATGACCGACGCAACGTTGAATCACGTCCGCCGGGGAACCGGTCCGCCGCTCCTGCTCGTTCACGGCCTCGGAGGGTCATGGCGGTCGTGGGACACCGTCATCGACGACCTCGCCGCGCACCGAGAGGTCATCGCTGTGGACCTGCCCGGCTTCGGCGCTACGCCGCCGCTCGCGGGTGAGGTGTCGATCGCGACGCTGACCGACGCGCTGCAGACCTTCATGCAGGACCAGGGTCTGGCCGAGGCCGACACCGTCGGAAGCTCGATGGGCGCCCGCATCGTGCTCGAACTGGCGCGTCGCGGGACCGGGGGCGACACCGTCGCGCTCGACCCCGGCGGGTTCTGGACCCCCGCCGAGCGCCGGGTGTTCAGCGCGTCGCTGCGGGCGTCGATGGCGCTGGTGCGGCGGATCGCGCCCGCGCTGCCGACCCTGTTGGGCAATCCTGTCGGTCGGACGGCGTTGCTCGCCCAGTTCTCCGCGCGGCCGTGGGCGTTGCGACCTGAGGTCCCGCTCGAGGAGCTGCGTCGGTTCCTGGCCTCGCCGTCGTTCGACGCCGCCCTCGACGCTCTGACCGACGGCCCGACCCAGGACGGCGCCCCGCAGGGCACCGTGCCCGGTCGGGTCACGATCGGCTGGGGCCGCCGGGACGGGGTGACGCTGCCCCGTCAGGCCGCGCGTGCTCAACGGGCGTTTCCCGACGCCACCCTGCGCTGGTTCGACGCCTGCGGGCACTTCCCCCAGTGGGACGCCCCGACCGAGACCGTGGCACTGATCCTCGCCTCGACCGGGGCCCGAGTCGGCTGAGCGCACGCGGCCGACCCATGTGGTTCGGTCAGGGGTGGATGCTGACGGTGATCGAGGGCCAGGCGTTGTTGATGTAGCCCTTGGGGTTCCAGAGGCTGGCGGCGTGCTCGGGTTGCAGGGCAGCGGTGCTGTCCCAGGCACGGGCGACGATCTGGTGCTGCCCGGCGGGCAGGGTCACCGTGGTATGCCAGAGCCGCCAGGCCCAGCGGCCGAGACGCCGGTCGAGGTCGGCCTGGGCCCAGCTGCGTCCGCCGTCGACCGAGACGTCGACCCGGACGACGTCGCGGTCGCCGCCGGCGTAGGCGTAGCCGCTGATCTCGACGGGTCCGGCCGGTAGCACGGCCTGGTCATCGGGTCGCAGGATCTCCGAGTTCAGCGCGACCGCGGTGAGTGCCACCCCGTCACCCGGGGCGGGGTCGTCGTTCTCGGGCGGCAGCAGCCGGTAGGCGCTCTGCTGGAAGAAGTTGTCCGAGGGGTGGTCCTGGGCGGTGATCCGCTCGATCCACTTCACGCTGCGGGCCCCGATCCAGCCCGGGACCACCACCCGCACGGGCGCGCCGTGCGCGTCCGGCAGTGGCTGGCCGTTCATCTGCCAGGCCAGCAGGACCTCGCCGGAGACGGCCTTGTCGGTCGAGATGGAGCCGCCGTACGGCGCCGGCGGCTGGGCTTCGGGGGCGACGTCGGGGGCGAGGAACGCGATTTCAGAGGCGTCCGAGCGCAGCCCGGCCGCGGCCAGCACGTCGGCCAGGCGGGCGCCGCGCCAGCGGGCGGTCGAGGTGGCGGCCGGCCCCCAGGGGTGCTGGCCGGGGATGTCGCGCACCGCCAGCAGCCCGGCGCGGCGGTTGCCCGCGCACTGCAGCGTGGCCACGACCTCGTGGGCCTCGAAGCGGGTCTGCAGCTCCTCGAGGGAGAGCGTCAGGGCGCGATCAACCAGCCCGTCGACCACGAGACGCCACGTGTCGGGATCGGTGGTCGGCATCCTGCCGTGGTTGCGGCCGTAGAAGCTCTCGATCGGGGTGATCGCCTCGCCGGCCAGCGCTCCGCGGGGCGGCTCGGCGTTGTAGGGCTCCTGCTCGTGGACCACCATGTCAGCGCGCTTGGTGATCGTCATCGTCGTCACCTCCTCCGCCAGCCCGTCCCGGGCCGGTCGTCTACCCTTCACGGTGGCGGTGCGCAGCCCACGGCGGTAGCCGTCGCGGTGTTGCGGGGTCACAAGCTCAGGTTGTGGCCCGCTCCGGTGCGCCACGTCGCCCGCGCGGGCCGTGTCCGGTGCTCGTGGGCAGCCCGGGCGCGGGCGAGCAGCGCGGCGGCGGCGCCATCGGGTGCCCGTCCGCGACGCCAGATCGCGGTCAGCCGGCGTCCGAGCGCCACGCCGCGCACCGGCAGCGTGACCAGCGTGCCCGCCTCGAGCTCGCCGGCCACGGCCAACGAGCTCAGCACCGCCGGCGCGACACCGTCGGCCACCGCCGCCTTGATCGCGGTGGTCGAGGCCAGCTCCAGCACCGGGGCCGCCGTCGGGCCTGCGCCCGCGGTCTCGAGGGCGCGCTCGAGGAACTCCCGGGTACCCGATCCCGTCTCGCGGGTCACCAGCGGCGTGGCGGCCAGCTGCGCGGGGATGACCGCGCGGCGCCGGGCCCACCGATGGGTCGGCGCCATCACCAGCACCAGCTCATCATGGCCCATGACCTGGGAGTCGAGATCGTCGCCGATCTCGGGGCCTTCGACGAACCCGAGGTCGGCTGCTCCGGTACGCACGTCGTCGGCGACCTCGGTGGAGTTGCGCGTGGTCAGCGACACCGAGGTCTCGGGCAGCTCGGTGCGCAGCGCGACCAGCCACCGCGGCAGCAGGTACTCGGCCACGGTCAAGCTCGCCGCCACCCGCAGCCGGCCGGTGTGCTCTGCCTGTAGCGCGGCCACGCCCTCTTCCATCGCCCACGCGGCGTCGACCGCGCCGCGGGCCCAGTCCGCGACCAGCGACCCGGCCGGGGTCAGCCGGGTGCCCTGCGGTGAGCGTTCGAACAAGGTCAGCCCGAGCGCCTCCTCCAGCGCCCGGACGCGGGCACTGACCGCGGCCTGGGAGACGCCGTGCTCGGTCGCGGCCCGTCCCATGCTGCCCAGGGCAGCCACCGACAGGGCCATCTCGTACACCGCGAGATCGGCGACCCGCCTCGGCAACGCCACAACCACAGCTTATGGGTCGCAGTGGGCTTCTCGGCAGCTGGTGGTCAGGGGCGGTATCCGGCGAGCCGGGCGGTGGAGGCAGCAAGCGCCTCCACCCGCCGTGGTGCGAACGACCGGCTACACCAGGCCTCTCCAGGTACGTGGAGACATTCGGGCGAGACCCGAGGCCCTGGCAGAAGCTGTAGGACACGCCGTCCGACACTCTGGGGGTCAAGGGGTCGCAGGTTCACATCCTGTCGTCCCGACACACACGACAAGCTCGTTGACGCAGGTCAACGGGGCTTTCGTCTGTCCGCACCACGATCATTCGTGATCCCGCCCCGGAGTACAGGTCCGCTGTGGGACCCGCGCCTGTAGGTGGCCAGCAGTAGCCCGTCCGCGCCGCGGACGGCGCGGCGCGGCGCGCTCGGGTCGGGTTGACCGTTCGGCACCCTCTCTCCCCGGGCTCACTCCTGACGCGGTGTCCCGACCAAGGTCACCCGCGCTGGGTGAGGTGACGGTCGCGCCGACTGACGACGATGACGGACGGCTCCACAGCGGTCCGGCGACGTCGATACAGAGGATGTTGATCACGATGGCAGGCGATCTGGGCAGGCCGAGGATTCATCCGTCCTACGCGGCCGAGGTCGGTCGGGTGGCGTATCTGTGGGGCTGGCCGCTCGTGAACATGCACAACCGCCGGGTGTTCCTGGAGCAGTTGCCCGGTCCATGTCTCATGTCCGGAATCGTTCCCGCCGGGCCTCCTGGGCACATCGGGATGCTCCGGGACTACATCCGACCTGAGGAACGCCTGGTGGCCTGCCCCAACCAGGACGTCGTCTACGGCTTCGGCGCCCTCGACGCGCAGCGGGGCCCGTCGGTGGTGCAGGTGCCTGACTTCGGTGACCGGTTCTGGGTCTATCAAGCCGTCGACCAGCGTACGGACTCGTTCGTCGAGCTCGGCAAGATGTACGGGACGCCCCCTGGTCATTACCTCCTCGCCCCGACCGGCTGGGAAGGTGAAGTACCCGAAGGAATCATCAAGGTCTTCCGATACGACACCCGGGTTGCGGTCGTGATCCCCCGGGTCTTCATGGACGACACCGAAGCGGATCGTGTCGCCGTGGGTCCGCTGGTCGACCAGATCACCGTCTATCCACTCGAGGACTACGACGGGACCATGAAGACCGTCGACTGGGGTGGCGTCCCCTCCTTCGGCGAGGAAGCGGACTCCGGCGGCGAGACCGAGACCCAGTGGGTGGACCCGGCGACTTTCTTCGACGTCCTGGGCGAGGTGCTCGAGGAGGTACCTCCGCGGGCCGGCGAGGAAGCCCTCTACGACTGGTTCCGCCCGGTGCTGGAAGCAGCGTCTCGAGAACCGCAGATCGCTGCCGTGCTGAAGCAGGCCGCCATGGACGCCGATGCGACGGTGGACGAGCTTTTCGAGTTCCGTCACTATGGCCTCCCTGCCGGCCATTTCTGGAGTACTCAGCGCTCCGGCGCCGCCTTCGGGACCGACTATCTCATGCGCACCGCGGTCGGAAAGTCCAACATCTTCGTCAATACCGCGAACGAGACGACCTATTACTATCTCGATCTCGACGCCGCGGGTGAGCGGCTGGACGGCAGGCATACCTATTCCGTGCACTTCGCGGCGGAGCGCATCCCGCCGGTTCGGGGCTTCTGGTCGCTCACCGTCTACAACAAGCACCACTTCTTCCATCCGAACCCGCTCGACCGCTACTCGCTCGGAACCAAGAACCAACACCTCCATGTCGGGGCCGACGGCTCGCTGACTCTCACCGCGGGCGGTGACGCCCCGAGTGACCCCGCGCAGCTCTCCAACTGGCTCCCGGCACCCGCCGACGAGTTCACGCTCTACCTGCGTGCCTACTGGCCCGAGCAGTCGATCGTCGACGGCGTCTGGGAGCCTCCGGCCGTGGTGCGCATCGACACGGCCTGAGTCACTTCGCGGTGGTTCGAATCCTGGCGTCCCGTCCGTGTTCCGATCGTCGACCGGTGCCGGGTGGTGGTGGGCGGGAAGCGTCGATCGGTCAGAACCACACGCGAAGTCGACAATGGTCCACCGGGAGATCGACCTCGATCGCGTCGGAGCCGGTCACCCGCCAGGCGGTGTGGGGCCGGTCGTCGAGTTCGACGGTCGCCAGCGACGGCGCGGGGAGCCGGTCGACGGTGACCGCGGTCGTCGCCTGTGGCTCGGGGCGGGAGACGGCGGTGACGACGTCGAGGGTGCGCGCGGTCATGTCATTGCGGGCCTGGCGGATCGCGACGCGGGGGAAGTCGACGTCGCGCAGCGTCGGCTCGGCGTGGACATCGGTCTGAGGCTGATCGAACACGCGACTCCAGGCGCCGGGTGGGGCGGCGTCGGCCATGGCGAGGATGGCGTTGAGCTGCCCGCGGGGCCAGGGCTCGTCGAGGCCGAACCAGTAGCCGAAGCGGTCGTCGTGCTCGCCGAAGAACCGTGGCTGGAAGTGCTCCTCGACCTCGTCGCGCAGGCGGGCCTCGGTGGTGGTGTCGCCGAGCTCGCGGGCGAGCACGAGCGCGGTGACGATCATGCGGGGGTCCTTGGCCAGGTGGACGACCGGGTGTCGGCGGTCGCTGAACCCGATCGCCCGGGTGCACAGCTCGTAGAGCTGGGTGGCCCACGCCGGCTCCTGGGGCAGGAGGACGTGCAGGAAGATCAGCGCGTTGTAGGGCTCGTGGAGGGTGGCGACCTTGTCCTCGACGGGGTCGTAGTAGAAGGCGAACCAGTCGAGGTCGCCGTCGGGCTTGAGGCCCATGTAGTGGGTGCGGGCGTATTCGGCCCAGGCGGGGAACGGTGCGTGCAGATCGGTGCCGCGCAGGCTGTCGTAGAGCTGCAGTCCGAGCCCGGCGGCGGTGACGCAGGTGGGCCAGATCTTGGTGTTCTCGCAGTGGGGGCCCTGCGGCCGGGTCGCGAGCTGGTTGGACAGGTGGCGGGCGACGCGGTCGTGGGTCCAGGGGAACTGGCGGTTCCGGTATCCGGTGACCTGGAACGTGTCGTGCTCGGTCGCTTCGCCGGCCACGTAGCGGCGGATGCCCAGGGTGAGGTTGAGCCAGGCCCGGTAGAACAGGTTCCCGTCGGCGCCGACCGGGTCGGGCTGCAGGCCCCAGGGTTCGACGCCGTTGCCGGTCCAGCCGGGCAGCGGGTAGGCGCCGCGTAGTGGTTCGGGGGCGCAGCAGAGCCATTCCGGGCTGTAGCGGTCGACGTTCGGGTCCGGGCCGATGAGCGTGTTCCAGTCGATGCCGCCCCAGAAGCTGACGAAGCGCCAGATCAGTTCGTCGGCGATGCGGGTGTAGGCCTCCCGCCAGGCCGGGGTCGACTCCATGAGCATCGGCAGCGTGTAGGCCATCTCGGAGAGGTCGAAGCGGGGGAACACGCACATCGGCGGGCTGCCGTAGCGGTCCCACCACGGGTGGGGTTCGCCCTGGTCGCTCCAGTCGTCCGGGGTGGTCGCCTTGTCCCAGGCGAATCGCAGCCAGCCGAGGGCGCGGTCGCTGAGCTCGGGCTGCGGCACGGCCTGCGGGCCGGGGCGGGTCGACATCCGGTGACGTTCCGTTCTACGGCTCGGGCATGGGTTCGCCGGCGCCACCGCGCGGCATCCACAGCCTCGCGCGGGCCCGCCAGGCGTCCGTCCAGGTCGGGTCGAGCACCGTGACCGCGGGCTCCCGCGTGATCGTCTCGTCGCCGTCGAGGCTCGGGTCGGGGCTCAGGTAGGCCCCCGGGGGACGGACGCGGGGTCCGCGTCGGCGACCGATCCGCACGATCCGGCGGGTCAGTCCGTGGAACCAGATCACCACGAACGCGCTGCCCTCGATGCGCATCCGTTGGGTCACGACCCCGGCGACGACCCGATCGACGGTCCGGGTGGAGAGCAGCGTCGCGAGGGCCTGGCCGCTGGTGGCGAAGCGCAGCGCGTGGTCCGGGGCGCCGGCCGTGACCGTGGTGCTGCGGGCCCGTCGTCCCGGTCCGTCGAACGACCAACGCCGTGCCACTCCGTCGTCCGTGGTGATGTCGACGACCAGGCTGCGGGTGATCTGCCGGCGCAGGACCGGGTCCCAGCGCGACGCCGGCGGCAGCACGACCCCGAACAGGCCCAGGACCAGACGCAGCAGCGAGGCCGCCCACGATCTCGGCAGCAGCCCCCATGCCCGTTCCCACGCCGTGACGTCCTGCCGGGGAGAGCTGGTCGCCGACGGTGCGCGACGAGACCCGGGCGAGCTCACCGGCCGTTCTCGGCTGTCGCCTTGAGCCGTTGCAAGGTCGTCTCGAGCATGCTGTGGGTGAAGGCGACCCGGTCGTCGACGCCGGTGACGAGCTTGCCGACGGCGACGAGGGCACCCGGGCGGTGGTCGGTCCAGGTCTCGGTCACCGAGCATCCGCCGTCCTCGACGGGAGCGATGTCGTAGACCCACTCCGCGGCCATGACCGGGCCCAGGCGGGTCTCGAAGGCGAACCGACGGCCCGGTGTCGCGTCGGTGACGAGGGTGGTGGTCGGCCACCAGCGACGTGCCCCCTTGTTGGTGCCGACGAACCGCGCTCCGACGGCCGGACCGCGCCGTCGCCCGACCCAGCGGCCGCCGGTGTTCTCCGGGCTCCACTCGCCCATTCGCGGGAGGTCGCTGACCAGGCCGTAGACCTCCTCCGGGCTGGCGGTGACGGTGATCGACGTCGAGGCGGTCGCTCCGGTCATGGGGATCGTGGGCTCCTTCGCTGGGCCATGTGCCACTGACTGCTGCGAAGAAAGTTAGGGATGCACGGAGAGTGCCGCAATCCCTACTCTGAGAGAGATGAGCTGGCTGGACCTCGACACCGGGAACTGCTCGGTGCAGCGCGCACTCGACGTCATCGGGGATCGCTGGTCACTGCTGATCCTGCGCGAGACCTTCAACGGTGTCCGCCGCTTCGACGACCTGGCCGGGCACCTGGCGATCTCCGAGTCGGTCCTCAGCCGCCGACTCCGGAGCCTGGTCGAGGCCGGCGTGCTGGAGCGCAGCGCGTACCGCGCCGCAGGGCAACGCACCCGCCACCAGTACCGGCTCACCGAGCGAGGACTGGACCTCCTCCCGGTGCTGACCTCGCTCATGGAGTGGGGCGATCGCCACCTCGCCGACGAGGCCGGAGTCGCCTGGGAGGTCCACCACGCCGACTGCGGCCACCGAGTGGAGACCGTGGTGCGCTGCCCGGCCCACGAGCAGACCCTCGGACCGCTCGACACCAGCACGGCCGCAGGACCCGGAGCGTGCGCCCGCCCGGCGTAGGCAGGGCGCCCCCCGTCCACCCCCCCCCAGTTCGATGAGGCCGCCTCCTGCGAGCGATTCGCGACCGCTCAGTTGTCGTCGTCGTCCCCGTCGTTGTCCTTCTTGGTCGGCGCGGGCGCCTGGGTCTGCTGCTGCGGTGCCGGGTTGGTCGCCGCGGGTACCCCCGGTTGGCCCTGCCCGGGGACGGCCGGAGCCGTCTGGCTCGGTGGTGCCGGAGCGCTGGGCGCATTGTCGTCATTGTCGCCGCCGCCCTTCGTGCCGGCTCCGGTGACCACGAGGACCATTCCGACGATGGCCGCAATGGTCGCGAGTGCGTTCGCGATCCGATTCCTGGTCACCATGTCATCGCTCCCTTGTTGGATGGTCCTGATCTGCCGGGCCACGGAGGTGTTCGGATGGGCCGCCGGCCCCATGGATTGCGCGTGGTGCCGGTGGAGCAGACCGGCGATCGTCGGTGCTCGTTCGAGACGGCCCAGCCAGTCCTCGGGGCGCTCGGGAAAGATCAGGCGGCGTCCGATCAGCGCCGCGAACGCGTAGACGGCCGCGATGACGAAGCAGACCCAGGTGAGCCAGTTCGTGCTGCCGGCCGCGACGAGGCGGATCGACCCGACGGTGAACGCGACCACGGCGACCGCGAGCCCCGCCTTCCACCTCCGCAGCGCCCGCACGTGGCCGACTGTAGGTCGCCGTCATCGGCTGGCGCACGATCTAGCTGGTGTCGACCGGGACGCCGCTGAAGGCCACCAGGCTGACGACGAAGTAGATGACGTAGAGCCCGAGCAGGACCGCGCCGTGCCACCGTCGCAGCCGCCCGGTCGCCAGGAAGATCGCCGACAGCGCCGTCATGACGATGAGCACCGGGAGGTGCCAGCGCAGGACGTCGGCGTCGACGGTGATCGCCCCGCCGATGAGCAGGACGATGCCGAGCTTCCCCGTCACCGAGAACACGACGCTGCCGAGCACGTTGGCGATGCCGATCTCGGGTGCACCGCGGCGCTGGGGCTCGACGGTGAGGAAGATGTCCTCGAGGGAGAGCGCGAGGGTCGCGATGGTGACCCCGAAGACGGTGCCGTCGATGTCGAACGTGTTGAGGATGCCATCGGTGCCCTGACCGGCCACGATCGCGCCGATGACCAGGCCGATCAGCGCGACGACCGCCCAGCCGAGAGCGGCCCAGGGCGAGTGCTGGCGGGCGCGGAGGAATGCCTGGTCGACCCGCAGGTCGGGCGGGAGGTCGAAGCCGCCCGAGCCGCTGCCGCCTGGACCGCTGCCGCCTGGACCGCCGCCGCCTGGACCGCCGCCGACGCCCGGCCCCGCACCTCCCCCGTTCCCGCCTCCGGGAGCGGCATCATCGCCGCCGGCCACGAGGGTCGCGGTCCCGGCGCCACCACCGACTCCGGCTCCGACGGTCTCGAGCTGCTCGTAGAACTCCTCGTTGCGCCAGATCGGGCGTCGGCCGGCCTTCTCGCAGTAGGCGATCCAGCCGACGAACGCCACGAACAGCAGGCACAGGATGACGCCGGTGACCAGCGTCAGCGCCCCGGTGGCGGCGAAGGCGTACATGACGATCGGCGAGGCCACGAACAGCACCAGATAGGACTTCGGCACCTCGAACTCGCACGGTGCGATGAGTGCGGCGAGGGCGAGCACGATGCCGGTCATGGCCACCGTCGTCCCGATGACGGTGCCCAGTGCGGCCGACTTGAGGTCGTCGATGTTCAGCACGATCCCGTAGGCGAGGTCGTCGAACTCGATCCCGGTGAACACCACGGCGACCAGGAAGAGCGAGATCGCCCACCGACTCGCGACTCCGACGAGGTGCGCGATGAGTTTCTCGGCGCTGTAGACCAGGACCGCGATACCCAGCACGAACTCGATGATCGGGATCACGGCCGCCCCCTTCGCCACGCTGCCGCCGAACGGATCGCGCCCAAGAGCGTGATCGGCGCCACCCGAGGTATCAACCGTTGACATGGACACCGACATGTGTCTAAGCGGCGATTTGCCCTCTTCGGGCGGTACCGGTGTTCCGGAATCGGTGAACGGGAGGATGGGCGTCAGCCGCGGATGGCCTCGATCGCGCTGATCACCCCGAGGACCACCATGATCGCGGCCGCCGCGATGGTCACCCACCGCACCGGCACCCAGCGCTGGATCCGGGTTCCGCCGTACACCGCGAGCACGGACACCACCCACAGGGCGAGCAGGGCGCTGATCCCGACCGCGACGGGGCTGTCGTACCGCGCGGCGAGGGTGGCGATCACGAGTTCGGACGGGTCGGCGAACTCGGAGAGGGCGGTCACGAGGAACGCCGTCGTGATCACTCCCCAGCGGGTGCCGGAGGAAGTGCGGGCCTCCGACTCGTCATCGTCGTCGTCCTCGTTCGCTTCCCGCCACAGCAGGAACGCGCCGACGATGAAGATCACCGCGAGGACCGCCTCGAGAGGCCGTTCCGGGAGCAGCGCGACGAGGCGCCCGGCGATCACGGCCACCACGACGTGCACGGCCATGCCGGCGAAGACGCCGATCAGCACCCAACGGGCGGGGAACTTGGTGGCCAGCACGAGTGTCGCGATGGCGCTGGTGTCCGCCAGTTCGGCGAGGAACACGATCCCGAACGTGATGGCGACCACGACCACCACCTGATCGTCTCCTCTCTCCGCGCCGCACACAACGGCTGCGGGTCGACGGGGGGTCGCGCGACGGCGTCCGCCGGTGGGCCGGAAACGTAACGGCGGGCGACGTGCATTGACCGGTCGGTAGCCGTCCTGAACCGTCCCGGGGGAGACGGGTACGAGCCCAGGACACCGGGAGTCACGATCTCGATGCATGCTCTCGTCACGTCCGCCGCGCCCGCCGACGGGGGAGTCGTCGGATGGCTCGACTCCGTGATGTCGATGCTGGGGGCGCCGGGAGCCGGGGCCGTGCTCGCCGTCGAGAACGTCTCGCTGATCCCCTCCGAGGTCGTCCTGCCGCTGGCGGGGTTCGCGGCCGCCCGCGGGGAGTTCAGCGTCGCGGCCGCCGTCGTCTGGACCACGATCGGCACGACGACGGGTGCTGTCGTCCTCTATCTCGTCGGCATGCTCGCCACACCCGCCACCGTGCGGCGCTGGATCACGAGAATCCCGCTGATCACCGACCGCGAGGTCGATCTCGCCGAGTCGTGGTTCGACCGGCACGGTCGTGCGGCGGTTCTGCTGGGGCGGATGGTGCCGATCGTCCGCAGCCTGATCTCGATTCCCGCGGGGCAGCGGCGCATGCCGTTCCTGCAGTTCCTCGTGCTCACGGTGCTGGGCAGCGCGGCCTGGAACTCCCTGTTCGTCGGGGCCGGGTACGTGCTGGGTGCGCGGTGGGAGCTCGTCGAGCGCTACGCGGGTCCCGTGCAGATCACCCTGCTGGTGATCGTCGGCGTGGTCATGGTGCTCGCGCTCGTGCGCCACCGCGCATCGCCCGCCCGGCGGTAACCTCACGCCGTGGGCTCCCTCCGGTATTCGATCAACGTGACGCTGGACGGTTGCTGCGACCACCGCGCGATTCCCGCGGACGAGGAACTGCACCGCAACGCGGCCGAGAACCTCGCCCGGGCCGATGCCCTGCTGTTCGGCCGCGTGACCTACCAGATGATGGAACAAGCGTGGCGGCAGCCGGCCGACCCGGAGGAGCCACCCGGATCGACGGATCCTTTCGCCCGGACGATCGATGCGGCCGAGAAGTACGTCGTGTCGAGCACGCTCGAGCGGGTCGACTGGAACGCGGAGCTGGTGCGCGGGGACGACCTGGAGAGCACTGTCCGGGCGCTCAAGGAATCGAGGAGGACGCTCTTCGTGGGAGGCGTCATGCTTCCGCTCGCACTGGCCGAGCTGGGACTGATCGACGAGTACGAATTCGTCGTGCATCCCCGGCTGGCCGGTCACGGGCCCACGCCGTTCGCGGGCCTGTCCCGATTCGTCGACCTGAAGCTGGTGGGCCGTGAGGAGCTCGGGTCGGGCGCGGTGGCGATGCGCTACGAGCCGAGAGCCGCGGCCTGAGGCGGCGCCACCAGCCGACACACCGGGGAGGACCCGTGCGCGTCACCACCGTCTACACCAACCTCCGCGTGCCCGACATCGCGGAGGCCCGGAGCTTCTACGCCGGCTACCTCGGGTTGAGCGACGAGAGCATCAACATGGACTGGGTGACCCGGTTCAGCTCCCCGGACGGCGACGCGAACGTCCAGCTCGTCACCCGCGACGCCACCGCCCCGGAGGACTCGGTCGCCACGATCAGGGTCGACGACGTCGAGGCCGCCTACGACGAGGCCCGCGAGCGCGGCTACCAGATCGTCCACCCGCTCACCACCGAACCGTGGGGCGTGCGGCGGTTCTTCGTCCGGGCCCCGGACGGCAACGTCTTCAACATCGCCCAGCACCGGGACTGAGCACGACGCCGCCCGGCGGTGTCGATCACAGTCGCGCCCGTCGGATTGACGACGGGGCCGTCGAGGTCCCTAGTCTGATCGAGATCCCGCGTCCGGACGGTCGCGGGGGGTGAGCAGGAGGCGGACCGGATGTTCCTCGCGGTGCGGCGGCGCCACGTCGACCTCCTGCGCACGGCCAGCGACGGCTGTCGGGCCTGACCCACCGTTCCGCTCGTCCGTTCCTGAACTCCTCCCCCGACCGCGCCGCTCGGCGCCGGTTCGCCCCGCAGCGCCTCGGTCATCGAGTGTGACGGCGGGGCGGGGCCTTTCGACGACCAGGAGACCCCTGATGCCCCGGCAGCTCCACCTCGGCGGATTCGAGATCGCCTCGCACGTCCCGCACTCCCACGCGGCCTGGCGCCACCCCGGCTCCGACCTCGACTTCCTCCGCCCCGAGTACTGGCACCGCGTCGGCCGCACCCTGGAGCGCGGCCGGTTCGACTTCGTCTTCTTCGCCGACCTCCTCGCGGTGCCGACCAATTTCGGCGACGACGAGGACGAGGCGCTGCGGCGGGGGACGCAGGCCAGCGCCACGATCGATCCGTCCCTCGTGACGGCGAGCATCGCCGCCGTCACCCGGGACCTCGGCGTCGCGATCACCAAGAGCACGACGTACTTCCACCCCTTCGAGGTGGCGAGGATCTTCGCGAGCCTCGACCACCTCAGCGGCGGCCTGGCCGCCTGGAACATCGTCACCTCGCTGAGCAGCGCCGAGGCGCGCAACTTCGGCCTGGAGAAGGCGCTGGACCACGACCTGCGCTACGACCGGGCGCAGGAGCTCGTCGAGGCCGCGGTCGCCCTCTGGGAGAGCTGGGAGCCCGGGGCACTAGTCGGCGACAAGGTCGGCGGCCTCTTCGCGGACCCGGACAAGGTGCACCGCGTCGACCACGAGGGACGCTTCTACAAGACCCGCGGGCCGCTGCCCACGCCGCGCTCACCCCAGGGACGGCCGGTGCTCATGCAGGCCGGTTCCTCCGGCAAGGGCAAGGACTTCGCCGCCCGGTGGGCCGAGGTGATCTTCGAGATCGACCCCACGCCCGAGGGCCGGCGGGCCTACTACGACGACGTCAAGAGCCGGGCCTCGAACGCCGGCCGCAACCCCGACGACGTCAAGATCTTCCCGTCGTTCATCCCGTTCGTCGGGGAGACCGCCTCGATCGCGCGCGAGAAGCAGGCCTTCCACAACGAGCTGGCCGACCCGATCTCCGGCCTGATCACGCTCTCGGTGCACACCGACCACGACTTCTCCGCCTACGACCTCGACACCCCGGTCGAGCAGGTGGAGGTCGCGGGCAGCCAGGGCCTCTTCGACGTCGCGAAGCGGCTCAGCGACCGGGACAACCTGACCCTGCGCGAGGTCGGGAAGCTCTACGCCCAGGGCGTGCTGCTGCCGCAGTTCGTCGGGACGGCGTCCGACGTGGCCGACGAGATCGAGGCGAGCTTCACCGGCGGCGAGGCGGACGGCTTCATCCTGTCGTGCGCGCAGAGCCCGGGGACCTTCGACGACTTCGTCGACCAGGTCGTCCCCGAGCTGCAGCGCCGGAAGCTGTTCCCGGAGGACTACACCGGCGGCACCCTGCGCGACAACCTCGCGCAGGGCGACGTCTAGGAGGCGGGCTCGCCCGTCGCGAGGCGGTGCCCGGGGTGGATCCACAGCGGGTAGAGCAGCGCCCCGAGCCCCGGGAACAGGGTGAAGACGGCGAGCCAGACGAAGGTGCGGGGGCGGTGGCGCTGCTCGGCCGGGATGTCGGAGTACATCCAGAAGCCGAGCACGCCCGCCACCGCGCCGAAGTCGGACAGGCCCGCGCTGAGCACCGGGTCCCCGAAGGACAGCGTGAAGAACTTGAGGATCGCGCCGACCAGCCCGTCGTGCCTCGTCCGCCAGCCCCCGCCGCCCTGGAAGAACGCGTGCCACACGTGGAAACCCAGGAGGACGACGACGGCGGCCGTGAACCCGGCCCGTCGCCGTGCCGCCTCCGGCCCCGCTCCGGGTGACCACGACATCTCACCGACCTCCGAGGTGGGCGTGGTCGTCGAGGGCGACCGAGCCGAGGACGAGGCATGCGGTCGACGCGGCCCCGAAGATCGCCGCGGATCCCGCGGGCATCCGACCGGCCCGCCAGGCGAGGAGCACCGCGAGCAGGTCGGCACCGTCGCACGCCTGGCCGGTCCGCAGCCCGCGCCGCCGGGCGTCGTCGTCGCCGGCGTGCGGCAACGTCGCGAGCGCCACGTCGCGCGTCCCACCGAGGCGCAGCCACAGCGGAGCGCTGGCCTCCGTGCTCACGTCCAGCCCGAACACCCGTGACGCCCGCACCGGCGCGACCCACGTGCTCAGGCCGATCAGCACCCGGACGACCGAGAGCGCCCTCGCCGCCGATCCGTTGACCCCGCTCACGCGCACCCACCCGTCGTCGAGCCGTCTCTAATCCAGATTAAAGACTGTCCGAGGTGTCCGGTCCCGTCAAGATCGTGCCGGCCCGGTGGACGGACCCAACCGGTCAGGATCGGAGAAGCACGGCCGGGCCGTCCGCCTCTAGCGTGATCGCGGCCGCGTCGCTGTCGGGGATCTCGACATACTGGTCGTGGCGAGGAGTCGGGATCGAGGACGGAGACGCAGATGAGCACCGCCACGCGGACGGACACCGCCCGGACGCAGCACGCGGCGGACGGGCACGATCTGATCCGCGTGCTCGGCGCACGCGAGAACAACCTCGCCGACGTCAGCGTCGACCTCCCGAAGCGCCGCCTCACGGTGTTCACCGGTGTCTCCGGCTCGGGCAAGAGCTCGCTGGTGTTCTCGACGATCGCCGCCGAGTCGCAGCGGCTGATCAACGAGACCTACAGCACCTTCGTGCAGGGGTTCATGCCGACGCTGGCCCGCCCCGACGTCGACGTTCTCGACGGCTTGACCACCGCGATCATCGTCGGGCAGGAGCGGATGGGCGGGGATCCGCGCTCCACCGTCGGGACGGCCACCGACGCCGGGGCGATGCTGCGCATCCTGTTCAGCCGGCTCGGCGATCCGCACATCGGTTCGCCGCAGGCGTTCTCGTTCAACGTGGCGTCGATCAGCGGTGCGGGCGCGGTGACCTTCGAGAAGGGCGGGCGCGCGGTCAAGGAGCGCCGCGAGTTCAGCATCACCGGCGGCATGTGCCCGCGCTGCGAGGGGCGCGGGTCGGTCTCCGACTTCGACCTGACCGCTCTCTACGACGAGGAGAAGTCGCTCGCCGAGGGCGCCCTGACGATCCCCGGCTACAGCATGGACGGCTGGTTCGGCCGCATCTTCAAGGGCAGCGGCTATTTCGACCCGGACAAGCCGATCAAGTCCTACACCAAGCGCGAGCTGAACGATCTCCTGTACCGCGAGGCGACCAAGATCAAGGTCGAGGGCATCAACCTCACCTACGAGGGTCTGATCCCGAGGATTCAGAAGTCGATGCTCGCCAAGGACGTCGACTCGATGCAGCCGCACATCCGGGCGTTCGTGGACCGCGCGGTCGTATTCGCCACCTGCCCGGAGTGCGACGGCACGCGGCTCACCGAGGCCGCCCGTTCCTCGAGGATCCGCGGGATCAGCATCGCGGACGCCTCGTCGATGCAGATCAGCGACCTGGCGGACTGGGTGCGGGCTCTCGACGACGGGTCCGGCCCGACGACGGCGGGCGTCGCCCCGCTGCTCGAGACGCTGCGGGACACCCTCGACTCGTTCGTCGAGATCGGCCTGGGCTACCTCTCGCTCGAGCGGCCCGCGGGGACGCTCTCCGGTGGTGAGGCGCAGCGGGTCAAGATGGTCGGGCACCTCGGCTCCTCGCTCACCGACGTCACCTACGTCTTCGACGAGCCGACGATCGGGCTGCACCCCCACGACATCGCACGCATGAACGACCTGCTGCTGCGCCTGCGCGACAAGGGCAACACGGTGCTCGTCGTCGAGCACAAGCCGGAGACGATCGCGATCGCCGACCACGTCGTCGACCTCGGGCCCGGCGCGGGCAGCGACGGCGGCACGATCTGCTTCGAGGGCACCGTCGAGGGGCTGCGGGCCGGCGGGACGATCACCGGGCGCCACCTCGACGACCGCGCGTCGCTCAAGGAGTCGGTGCGGACGCCGTCGGGAGCCCTCGAGATCCGCGGCGCCGACGCCCACAACCTGCGCGGCGTCGACGTCGACATCCCGCTCGGCGTGCTGGTCGCGGTGACCGGGGTGGCGGGCTCGGGCAAGAGCTCCCTGATCCACGGGTCGGTGTCCGGGCGGGACGGCGTCGTCGCGGTCGACCAGACCCCGATCCGCGGCTCGCGGCGCAGCAACCCGGCCACGTACACCGGGCTGCTCGACCCGATCCGCAAGGCCTTCGCCAAGGCCAACGGCGTCAAGCCCGCCCTGTTCAGCGCGAACTCCGAGGGCGCCTGCCCGAACTGCAACGGCGCGGGCGTCATCTACACCGACCTCGCGATCATGGCCGGCGTCGCCACCACCTGCGAGGTGTGCGGCGGGAAGCGGTTCTCGGCGGACGTGCTGGAGTACACCTTCGGCGGCCGGGACATCAGCGAGGTGCTGGCGATGTCGGTGGCACAGGCGCGGGAGTTCTTCGGCTCCGGCGACGCGAAGACTCCGGCGGCGCACACCATCCTCGGCCGCCTCGCCGACGTCGGTCTCGGATACCTCCGCCTCGGGCAGCCGCTCACCACGCTGTCCGGCGGCGAGCGGCAGCGGCTCAAGCTGGCCACCCACCTGACCGAGAAGGCCGGGGTCTACGTGCTCGACGAGCCGACGACGGGCCTGCACCTCGCCGACGTCGAGCAGCTGCTCGGCCTGCTCGACCGCCTCGTCGACGCCGGGAAGTCGGTGATCGTGATCGAGCACCACCAGGCGGTCATGGCGCACGCGGACTGGATCGTCGACCTGGGGCCGGGTGCCGGTCACGACGGCGGGCGGGTCGTCTTCGAGGGCGCGCCGGCCGAGCTCGTCGCCGCCCGCTCCACCCTCACCGGCGAGCACCTCGCGGCCTACGTCGGCGCCTGATCCCGTAACCACGTGGCGGCGAGCGAGCCGAGCCGGGCGAGGTCCTTGTAGTCCGAGGTGTCCGGGTCGAGGGTCTCGAGGACCGAACGGAGCCGGGCCGCCCACGCCGGCACGAGGGCGACCCGCTCCAGGGGGAGCGGCCGGATCCCGATCAGGAAGAGCACGCTCCCCGTCAGCGGCAGCCGGATCAGGTGCTGCACCTCGGTGCGCAGGTGTACCTCCCGGCCCGGGTCGACGACGTCGAGGGCCGCCCGACGCGGGCCCCAGGTCGGGAACGTGTCGAGCGAGAGGTCGGGGCGGGCGTCGAGCTGCAGGCCCCAGTTCAGCCGCCGGTAGGCGTCGCCCGGGTGCAGCCCCAGCAGGAAGCGCTCGGCCCGTTCGAAGACCCGCCGGGCCTCGTCGCCCGGCACGGGACCGTGCAGCTCGGCGAAGCTCATCCCGGCGTCGAACCCGATCGACCAGACGGACGCGAACACGACCATCCCGGCGTCGAGCCGGAGCTCCCCCTCGCGGGCGCCGAGGACGACGACGTCCTCCTCGACCTGCCGGCCCGCGAACGTCACCGGGTGCACGGGCAGCGAGGTGTCGTCGCCGAAGGTGAACTCCCGGGTGACGCCGAGGCGGTGGTTGTACCAGCGGTACCGGTCGCCGTCGCGCTCCAGGGACGCCTCCGTCGGGCGCTCCCGGGCCATCCGCTCGAGCAGCCACAGCATCGCGTCCCAGGAGGCGGCCCGTGCGTGCGGCGCGGCGACGAACCGGCGCGGCTCGCGATGAAGGATCTCCGAGCGCAGTCTCACGACGGCGTCGTGGTCCGGGCCGACGTGCAGCATGTCCCGACCCCACGAGCCCGCCTCGGTGGGCCGCTCCACCCCGGCCTGCTCGACGTTCGCGCTGACCCGGTAGGTGTCGTACGGCAGCGGGAACGGATAGCCGGCGACGTCGTCCGGGAGGGTCACAGCTCCAGCTCCAGGGTCTCGCCCGCGGCCGCGCGGGAGACGCAGAGCGCGATCCGGCCCGATCGTCCGGCGTCGGACAGCACGGTGTCCCGATGATCGACGCGACCGGCGAGGAGGCCCGTGACGCACTCCCCGCAGACCCCCTGCCGGCACAGGTGGGGCGCCTCGACCCCGGCCCGGTGCAGGGCGTCGAGCAGCGACTCGTCCGCGCCGACCCCGACCTCGCGACCCGAGCGACGCAGTACCGCGGTGAACGCCTCGCCCGCCTCGACGGCGTGCACGAACGGCTCCGCGTGGATGCGGGCGTCGACCCAGTGGGCGCGGCGGGCGGCGGCCGCGACGTCGGCGATGAGCCCGGGCGGCCCGCAGGTGTAGACGTGGCTGTTGAACGGTGCCGCGCGCAGCGTCGGGTCGAGCAGCGCGTGCAGCCCGTCCCGGTCGGTCGCGGTCCTCAGCCGGTCACCCGCGGCGTCGCGCAGGTCGGTCGCGTGCGGCGTCGTCCCGGGCCGCTGCACCAGCAGGACCTCGAACGGGTTCCCCCAGAACGCGTGCCACCGGGCATGGGCGAGCACCGGGGTCACGCCGATCCCGCCGGCGACGAGCACGTGGTGCGCGGCCGTCTCCACGGGCGGGAACGACGAGCGCGGCGGCACCGCCCGGACGCGGTCGCCGGCCACCAGATCGTGCACCCGACGGGACCCGCCGGCACCGTCGGGACGCCGCGCCACGCTGATCTCGTACGTCTCCGGTGCGCGACCCGGCCCGGTCAGCGAGTACGGATTCACCCGGCCCGGCCGCCACTCGATCCCCAGGTGCGCCCCCGGCGGGAACGACGGCAGGGGCGCGTCGCCGTCGCCGACCAGGGTCACGGAGCGCACGCTCGGGCACGGCGTCGCGATCGCGGCGACACGGAGATCCAGCATCAGGGCACCGTCGGGACGCCGAGGGAGGCGCCGTGGATCCGGGAGCGGTGGTCGGTGACGCTGAGCGGTTCGCCGCAGCCGGGACACGGGAGCACGTCCCCGACGGCGGCGTCGAGATCCGCCTGGTGGTGGCAGTGGCCGCAGTGCACCCGTCGCAGGCGGCGGGTGCCGTCCCCGTCGTGCTGGTCCACCGCGAGCACCGTGATCTCCTCGTCCAGCGCGCCCCGGGCCAGCGCCGCCCGAGCCACGATCAGCACGTCCCGCTCGAGCCCGACCGCCAGGACCCGCCACCCGGTCGACAGGCGGGCGAGCTCCTCGTCGAGGACCGGGCCGGCGTCGTCGGCCGCGTCCAGGGCGCGGTACCGGTCACTGTCACGACGCAGTTCCTCGGCCACCGTCCGGGCTCGGGTGCCCACGGCGAGCACCAGGTGTGGTGCCGGTCCGGGCGTCGTCATGTCCGTTCCCTCCCGCGACACAGATCTCCCCGGAACACAGGGTGGCCCCGGTCATAGGCGGTCTGACCTGCACCGATACCGGGTTCCCCGGTCGACGGCGGCACAGGCACCCCTCGTCGACAGTAGGCTCGCCGTGTGAAGGTCCTTCTGCTGGAGAGCATCCACCCGACCGCCGCGGACGCGTTCCGGCGCGCCGGACTCGAGGTCGACGAGCGCCCGGGGTCGCTCTCGGCCGACGAGCTGGCCGACGCCCTGTCCGGCGTCTCCGTGCTCGGGATCCGCTCCAACACCAAGATCACCGCCGAGGTCCTCGATGCCGGGAAGGAGCTCCTGGCGGTCGGGTGCTTCTGCATCGGCACCAACCAGGTGGACCTGACCGCGGCGGCCGAGCGCGGCGTCGCGGTCTTCAACGCGCCGTTCTCGAACACCCGCAGCGTCGTCGAGCTGGTGCTCGGCGAGATCATCGCGCTGGTCCGGCGGCTGCCGGAGAAGACCCAGCGGATGCACGAGGGCATCTGGGACAAGTCGGCCCGGGGCAGCCACGAGTTCCGCGGCCGGACCCTCGGCATCGTCGGGTACGGGAACATCGGCACCCAGCTCTCGAACATGGCGGAGGCGGTCGGGCTCCGGGTGATCTTCTACGACACCGCGGACCGCCTGGCCCACGGCAACGCCCGCAAGGTCGACTCGCTCGAGGAGCTCCTGGCCGAGGCCGACGTCGTCACCCTCCACGTCGACGGCCGGCCCGGGAACGCCGGACTGTTCGGCGCCGAACAGTTCGCGCTGATGAAGGACCGTTCGATCTTCATCAACGCCTCGCGCGGGATGGTCATCGACGACGAGGCGCTGCGCGAGAACATCCTCTCGGGCCACATCGCCGGCGCCGCGATCGACGTCTTCCCGATCGAGCCGAAGGCCCAGGGCGACACCTTCGAGTCCCCGCTACGCGGCCTTGACAACGTCATCCTCACGCCGCACGTCGGCGGGTCGACCCAGGAGGCCCAGGAGGAGATCGGCGGCTTCGTCTCCACCAAGCTGCTCTCCTTCGTCGCGACCGGCGGCACCGCGCTGTCGGTGAACCTGCCCGAGGTCGCGACGCCGCTGGCGCCCGACGCGTTCCGGCTGGCCTACCTGCACACGAACAAGCCGGGTGTCCTCGCCCGCATCAACCAGCAGCTGCACGACGGAGGTGTCAACGTGCTCGCGCAGGCGCTGTCCACCCGGGGCGACCACGGCTACGTCGTCGTCGACACCGATGCTCCGGTCCCGGAGGAGGTGCTCGCCGAGCTCCGGCGCGCGCCGCAGACGATCTGGCTGCGGACCTGGACGCCCTGATCGAAATCCTGGTGGTTTCCCGGCGAGGTCGATCCTCGTCACGGGGTACAGACCCGTGTGCCGGGCGCCTCGGGGGGCGTCGGGCAGCGGGCCGGAGCTGACTCGGGGGTCGGCTCCGGCTCGCGCGGGACACGTTTCTCCCAGCCCCCGCACAGCGCGCGCACAGCCCCCTCGTACAGTTCTCCGTGACCAATTCGTGACATAGGCCTCCCCCGATCGTCGGGGACCGCGGTCACGACGGCCGGGGGGCCAGCATGCGAGCAGGGCCGGGGGGCTCCGTCGCGGAGCAGGAGAGCGTCGAGCCGCGGGGCGGGGACGCCGAGCCCGTCGACGCGTCCCCGTGGCGGTCGCGGTGGCAGGAGCGGCTGCGGCCGCGCGGCCGCCTCGATCCCGTCGTGGGCCTGGTGGCCCTGCTGTCACTGCTGTGCTCGGCGGCGTTCGTGGCGGTGAGCCTCGCCTACAACGACGGCCGGCTGATCGCCCCGCTCGACGACGTCTACATCCACCTGCAGTACGCCCGGGAGATCGGCGCGGGGAACTGGTTCGCCTACAACCCGGGCGACCCGGTCAGCACCGGGGCCTCGAGCCTGCTCTACGTCGTCGTCATGGGCGGTGTCGCCGCCCTCGGCGTGCAGGGTTCGACGCTGCTGGCCGCGGCCGTGCTGTTCGGCGCGGTCTGCGTGGCCGTGACCTGCGGGCTCGTCGTGGTGCTCGGGACCCGGGTGGCCGGGCGCCGGGTCGGGATCTGGGCCGGGCTGCTCACCGCTCTCAACGGGACCCTGCTCTGGGGCGCCACCAGCGGCATGGAAGTCGGCCTGATGGCGCTGCTGCTGATCGCCACGGTCCTCGGCTTCGTCGTCGAGGCGCCCCGGGTGCGTTTCGTGGTGACGCCGGCGCTCGGTGTCCTGCTGGCCCTCACCCGGCCCGAGGGCCTCATCGTCGCCGCGGCCGTGTGTGCGGGCATGCTCTGGACGCTGGTCCGCCACGCCCGCGCGCCGCGCTGGCTGCCCCCGGAGTGGGACGGCTGGGCGCGCTGGTCGGGCCGGGCGGTGATCACGCTGCTGCCCCTGCTGGCGGGCGCGGCCCAGTTCGCGTTCTACCGGTCGGCGACGGGCAGCGCGCAGGCCAACGGCGTGCAGTCGAAGTCGTGGCTGCACCAGGGCGCCGGGCTGCCGCTGCCCGAGGTGCTCGACCACACGATGCGCAACGTCCAGGACCTCGCGGCCACCCTCTCCGGCCTCGCGGGCGCCCAGGACGTCCTCCCGCCGGCGGCCGGGATCGTGGCGCTGCTCGGCCTCGCCGCCCTGATGGTCGGGCCCGCCCGGGGGTGGCGCACCCTCGGCGTCGTCCTCGCCGTCGGGATCGGCCTGGTGATCCTCTCGGTGTCGACGCTGGTCACCGCGATGTGGCAGAACCTCCGCTACGTCCAGCCGTTCCTCCCCCTGATCCTGCTGCTGGCGGTCGTCGGGGTCGACGCCCTGCTGCCGGCCCGGCCCGCCTCGACCTCCGACGGGCCCGACAGTCACGAGATCCGCCGGCGACGGCTGGCCTTCCACGGCCTGCTCGCGGTCGCGCTGATCGCCACCGTCGTCTACACCCCGACCTGGGCTCTCCGGCTGGCCCAGCAGGCGAGCACCATCCGGGAGGCGCCGGTCTCCATCGGGAACTGGCTGCGCGGGCACGTGCCCGCCGGGTCCACGGTCGCGGTGAACGACGTCGGCGCGGTCGCCTACTTCAGCGGGCTGCGCACCTTCGACCTGGTGGGCCTGGCGACCGACGGCATGGCGACCGCGGCGAACAACGGCCCGGGGACCCTCTACGAGCGCCTCGGCCACCTCCCCGCCGCCGCCCGGCCGACCATCTTCTCGATCTACGACGACTGGCCCGGCGTCGACGTGCAGGACCTCAAGCGCAGTGGCGTCCTCGGCACCGATCCGCTGACCACCTTCTATCTCAAGTCGCCCGCCCGGCCGGTGCTCGGCCTCGCCCCGCCACCATGTCAGACCGATCGCTCGTGCAAACAGGTCAGCGTGTGGCGGGCCGACTGGTCGCTCGTCGGGAGCGGCGACCGCCCCGACCGGCCGCTGGGTGGGACGCTGCGCGACGCGGTGAACGTCGGCGACCTCGACGACGAGGCGGCGCACGGCTGGCACGCCGACCTGCCGTTGCCCGGCCTGCAGCCCACCAGTGACGTCACCCGCCGTGAGCTGCCCGGCGCCCGCACCGTCGTCGACAGCAGTCGGCACATCGTCGGCGGCGAGACGTTCACCCTCCACCACCTCACGCCCGGACGGCCCGTCACGCTGACCGCCCGGGTCACGCCCCGCGCCGACGGCGAGGACCCGCCCGCCGACGCCGGGCCGGGTACCGGGGCGAAGCCGTCCACCACCTCCGCCGCGACCGGTACCTCGAGCTCGTCGGGGACCACCACGCTCGCCGGTCAGGAGGTCGCGGTGACCGCGGGCGGTGCCCCGGTGGGTCGTTGGACGCTCAACCCGGGCGAGGGGAGCAACGCGGACGCCTGGACCCAGACCCGGTTCGACATCCCCGCGTCGGATGTCACGGGCCCCGACCTCACGGTCAGCACCGGTCCGCTGCAGCCGTTCCTCGCGCCGTACCCGGACTACCGCTCCTACCACTACTGGGCCACCCAGTAGCCCTCACTTGATCAGCTTCTGCACCTCGCGGAACGCCGGGTTCCGGCTGGAGCCGAGCCACTCGAAGACGACCATCTCCGTCGTCACCACGTCGACGCCGTGCGCCCGCATCCGCGCGAGCGCGGCGTCCCGGTTGTCCGGCGACCGGCTCCCGACCGCATCGGCGACCACGGCCACGTCGTGACCCGAGGCGCGCAGCGCCAGCACGGTCTGCAGCACGCAGACGTGGGCCTCGCACCCGCAGACGACCACGGTCGTCGTCGGGAAGGACAGCCCGGCGGCGAAGGACGACTTCGCGACGGCGGGTGTGGGCAGCAGGGCCGCGACCGGCTCGACGGTGGCGCCGAGCTTGTCCGGGTCCTGCTCGGTGGTCGTGATCGCGACGTCGAGGCGCGTCGCCGCCCGGATCAGCCGACCGGCGTTCTCGAGCACCGCGGGCGCCCCGCTGATCGCGGGCATCAGCCGTTCCTGCAGGTCGACGACGAGCAGCACCGAGGACTCCGCGGACAGGGCAGGCACGGCTCCGACCATAGGTGCTAGACCAGCACCCATGACGAGCGCAGCGGGCCTGACCGACCGCGTCGAGCACTACCGGGAGCGGTTCGCCGGCTTCCTCACGACCGAGGTCGGGCCGCTCGAGGAGGAACTCGCGCGGCAGGACGTCGGCTCGGCCTTCAACCCCCGCCTCGACGACGCCGGGCGGATGCACCCCGCGGTCTGGGAGGCGCGCCGGGAGGTCCAGCGGCGCTCGGCGAAGGCCGGCCTGTACTCGCCCCACGTCGGCGAGGCGTCCGGGGGCGGCGGCTTCACCCGCGCCGAGATGCAGCACGTCGAGGAGTTCGTCTACCACCGCGCCGGACTCGGTCTCGGGCTCGCGGCACTGGGGTGGACCGAGGGCGCGAACGCGGCGATCGAGCACTGTTCCCCGGCGGCGCGCGAGCAGTGGTTGGCCCCGCTGGTGGCCGGCGAGATCACCGCGGCGTTCGCCAACACCGAGATCTCGGTCGGCACCGACGTGCTCGCGATGGAGACCCGGGCGGTCCGGGACGGGTCCGACTGGGTGCTGGACGGCCACAAGGCGTGGATCACCAACGCCCACTTCGCCGACGTCCTGCAGGTCACCGCCGTCACCGAGCCCGGCGCGGGGACCCGCTCGCTGACGATGTTCCTGGTCGACGCGAGCGCGCCCGGAGTCACCCGCGGCCGGGACATCCCGACGATGCTCGACGACGGCCTGACCGGCGAGCTGGATTTCTCCGGGGTCCGCGTCCCGGCGGAGAACGTCGTCGGGGAGCCCGGCGGCGGGTTCGCGCTGGCCATGGCCTGGATCAACTGGCGGCGGATGTGCCGGGGCGGGATGTGCGCCGGGTGGGGCGCATGGCTGCTGGAGCGCGCGGTCGACCGGGCGCGGACCCGCGCCTCGGGCGGGACGCCGATCGGCGACCTGCAGGCGGTGCAGCACCTGCTCGCCGACATGGACGCCGACGTCTACACCGCCCGGGCCGCCTCGCTGGCCGCGCAGGTCGAGCTCGACGAGCTGCCCGGCGGCCCGTACGGGATGCCGCTGCACCCCGACGCGCCGCGGCTGATGAGCCTGATCAAGGTGGTCAACGACGAGGCGTTCTTCCGGGTGGCCGACCGCGCGGTCCAGGTCCACGGCGGCACCGGCCTGCGTCTCGGCTCGCCCGAGGAGAAGCTCTTCCGGCTGGCCCGCAACCTCAAGATCCCGGCGGGCACGGTCGAGATCCAGCGCAACGCGATCGCGCGGAGGCTGTTGAGGTGAGCCTCGCCGCCGTCACCGGCCGGTTCCAGCCGGTCCACGCCCAGCACCTGGAGCTCTTCGCCCGCGCGCTGGCCGAGCACGACGAGCTCGTCGTCGCCGTCACCAACCCGGACAGCGGCGCCCGCCGTCAGGAGGCCACCTCCGCGCACCGCCACACCGACGCCGCCAACCCGTTCACCTACTACGAGCGGGCCCGGCTCCTGCACGCCGCGCTCGCGGGCGCGGGCCTCGCGGAGCGCGCGGTCGTCGTGCCGTTCGACCTCACCCGCCCGTCGTTCTGGCCCGAGTACGTGCCGCTGCACGCTCACCACTACGTGCGCGCGTACTCGGCGTGGGAGAAGGACAAGGCGGCGCAGCTCGAGGCCGGCGGGTACGCGGTGACGGTGCTCGACGGGGACCCGGCGACGAAGCTCGAGGCCGCCGCCATCCGGTCCGGGTTCGACGACGGGTCCTGGGTCGCGTCGGTCCCGCGGGCGACCGTCCCGCTGCTGCGGGCCCTGCTGGCGGCGCGGTGAGGACCCCGGGGCCCGGCTACGGGGAGAGTCAGCCGCGGCTCGTCGACGACCGGCTGCCGGTCGTGCTCGTCGTCCTCGACGGCCTGGGCGACCGGCCGGTCCCGGAGCTGGGCGACCGCACGCCGGCCGAGGCGGCTCACACGCCGGTACTCGACGCGCTCGCCGCGCGCGGGTGCTCCGGTTGGCACCTGCCGTTCGGCTGGGGTCGCGCGCCCGCGTCGGAGCTGGCGCACTGGGCGATGTTCGGGTTCGACGGCGTGCCGTTCCCCGGGCGGGCGGTGCTGGAGGCGCTGGGCGCGGGCGTCGAGGTGCCGCTCGGGACGGCGGTGACGCACGCGGCGCTCCGGGCCTCGACCGTCGGCGACGACGGGCGGGTGTGGATCACCGGGCGGGTCGGCCCGGACGACGGGGCCGATGCGTCAGCGCTGCTGGAGGTGCTCGGACCCGTCGTCGCGCGTCACGGGGCGGAGCTGGTGCCGCTCGGCGGGCGCGGCGAGGCGCTGCTCGTGCTGCACGGTCACGCGGACGGCGCGGTCACCGACTCCGACCCGTTCTTCGAGGACCGCCACCCGTGGCTGCGGGTGCTGCCGACGGTTCCGGAGGGCTCACCGGACGCGGCGGCGACGTTGAATGCCCTGCTCCTCGAGGCCTGCGCCGCGCTGGTCGACCACCCGGTCAACCGCTCCCGATGGGCCCGGCCGCCGCTGGACGTCCTCACGACGAAGTGGTCGGGCACGCGGGCCGAGCTCCCGGACTTCGTCGAGCAGACCGGGGTGGCGGGGGCGGCCGTCACCAGCACGCGGCTCTACCGGGGGATCGCGCGGCTGCTGGGGATGTCGTTCCGCCACGTGGCTCCGGTCGCCGACGCGGGAGAGGACCTGGCCGCTCGGCTGGCGGTCGCCGACGAGCTGATCGCGGCGGGCGCCCGGTTCGTCCACGTCCACACCAAGGCCACCGACGAGGCCGGCCACACCAAGGAGCCCCGCGCCAAGCTCGAGGTCCTCGAGGCGGCCGACCCCGGACTCGCGGGCCTGCTCGATCTCGCCGACCGCGCCGTCGTCGCCGTCACCGGTGACCACGCGACCCCGTCGACCGGCGGCGTGCTGCACACCGGGGACCCGACCCCGCTCGTCGTCGCCGGGCCGACCGTCCGGCCGGACCCCGTGACGACGTTCGGCGAGGCTCCGGCGGCGTCGGGGTGGTACGGCGTGGTGCAGGCGGCCGAGCTGATGCCGCTGCTCTTCGGGCACGCGAACCGGCCGGTGTTCCTGGGGCACCGCGCGACGGCGCGCCGGACGCTCGCGCTGCCCGACGATCCCGCGCCGATGCTCAGCGGGGAGTCGTCGGCTGCAGGACCGCCTCGGTGAGCGCCTCGGTCCGCAGGTGCGTGCCCTCCTGGTAGCCGGGGTCGCGCACCATGTCGGAGAACGCCCGACGGCTGGGGTACGAGACGAGCAGCACGGCGTCCCAGGCCTGACCCTGCTCGGCGACCACCGCGTCGGCCCCGTGCCCGAAGTAGACGATGCTCGCGCCGACCTTCTCCGCGTACGTCCGGAAATGCGCGAGGTATTCGTCGTAGCGCTCTGCTCCGCCCTCCGCGAAGCGCAGGAGGTTGAGCATGACGACGGGCTCGTCGGGATTTGCGGCGAGAAACGCCTTCATGTCCGATCCGCTGGGATTCACGGCCATGAAGGTCAGACTACGGAGTCCGCCTGCGAGGGATCCGGTCGGGAAACGGTGGCAGACTCCCGGTGATGACGACCACATCGGCGGCGGAGGACGCGGGCACGGCCACGGCCGTCGCGCCGGCTCCTCCGCAGGTCGACGCGCCCGCCCGGGAACCCGTCGCCCCACCGGCGCCGCCCGCGCCGTCCCCGGCACCGTCACGCGGCTCGGCGACGCCCTGGATCATCTCCCTGCTCGTCCTCGTCACCGGCATGTTCATGTCGGTGCTCGACGTGAGCATCGTGAACGTCGCGATCCCGTCGATGCAGAAGGACTTCGGGGTCACCACCGACCAGATCCAGTGGGTCTCGACGGCCTATTCGCTCGCCCTCGGCGTGATCGTGCCGGCGAGTGCGTGGCTGGGGGAGCGGCTCGGGCTCGGCCGGGCCTATGTCGTCTCGCTCGTCGCGTTCGGCCTCGGGTCGGCGCTGTGCGGGCTCGCGTGGGACATCAACTCGATGATCGTCTTCCGCATCCTGCAGGCGATCCCGGGCGGGATCATCCCGGTGGTGGCGCTGTCGATGGTCTATCGCCTGGTGCCGCGGGAGCGGATCGGCGCGGCGATGGGGCTCTACGGGCTCGGCATCGTGTTCGCGCCGGCCGTCGGCCCCACGCTCGGCGGCTACCTGGTCGAGTACGTGAACTGGCGGCTGATCTTCTTCATCAACGTCCCGATCGGCATCATCGGCGCGATCGCGGCGCTGATGCTGCTGCCGCTGCCGAAGGGGTCCCGCGGGAAGCGGTTCGACGTCCTGGGCTTCGTGTCGATCGCCACCGGGCTGTTCTCCCTGCTCCTGGCGCTCTCCGAGGGGGAGTCGTGGGGGTGGACGTCCTACCCCGTGATGATCCTGTTCACGGTGGGCGCGCTGTGCCTGGCGCTGTTCGTCGTCATCGAGCTCGAGGTCGACGAGCCGATGCTGAACGTCCGGGTGTTCAAGTACTGGGCGTTCACGAACTCGCTGATCCTCATCGCGGTGCTCTCGGTGGGCCTGTTCGGCGTGCTGTTCTTCATCCCGTTGTTCCTGCAGCAGACGCAGGGCCTCGGCGCATTCGACACCGGCCTCCTGCTGCTCCCGCAGGCCCTCGTCATGGGTGTCCTCATGCCGGTCGCGGGACGGATCTACGACCGGTTCGGGCCGCGCTGGCCGGCGGTGATCGGGTTGTCGATCCTCGCCATCGGCACCTGGATGCTGCGCGACCTCGGGGTGGACTCGTCGTGGAGCGACCTGCGCTACATCCTGATGTTCCGGGCGATCGGCATGGGGCTGGCGATGATGCCGATCATGACCGGTGGGATCTCCGCGGTGCCTCCGGACCAGGTCAGCGGGGCGAGCGCGTTCAACAACGTCACCCAGCGCACCGCGGCCGCGATGGGCCTCGCCGCGCTGACCGCCCTGCTCGGCTCCCGCGAGGCGCAACAGCTCTCCGACACCGGCGGGATGATGGGGATGATGCCGAGCGCGACCGGTGGTGCCGCCTCGGCGGCGGCGGCGGCGTCGTCGTCCGGTTCCGGTTCCGGTTCGGGTGGCGGGGGCGGTGCCGCGGCCGCCACGTCGCAGATGCTCGAGCACTACATGACCTACCAGCAGGCCTCGGCGCAGGCGTTCGTCACCGCGTTGGACAACCTCATGATCGTCACCTCGGTGCTGACCGCCGTGGGCGTGGTGCTCGCGTGCTTCCTGCGCAGCGGGCCCGCCCCGTCGAGTGGGGGACCCGCCGTCGTCGAGGCGTGATCGTCGGGGCTCTGCCACGTGGCGGGGTGAAGCTGGCGGGCTCAGAGTGGCGGGCTCAGGGGGTCGTCGTGACGGGGTCGATCCCGGCGGCGGCCATGCGCGCGCGAGTGCGGTCGACGGCGGCGCGGAGCTGCGGTTCGGCCTCGTCCAGGAACCGGCTCACGACGTGCTCGGGTCCGTACCGGCGCCGGATCTCGGCCCAGCGTTCGTCGGGGATGGTCGGTAGGCCGGTCGGGCCGCGGACGGCGTCGCAGTACCAGAGCGCGTCGCGGGTGGGAGTGGCCTCGTCGTCGTACTGGTCCAGGGCGTCGAGGCCGCGTAGTCGGGCCTCGACGACGGCGCCGCTGTGGTGGGCGACGAGGGCCGTCACCCGGCGGTCGTAGCCGCGGGTCCGCAGGAAGCGGGCGCCGTCGAGCGGGTGGAAGCCGGTGCGCGCGACGACGGGGGAGTACCCGACGTCGTGCAGGACGGCCGCGGTGATCAGCGGTTCGCGGTCGACGTCGGGCACCGCGGCGAGCCGGATCGCCTCGCGGGCGACGGCCTGGGTGTGGAGCCAGCGGTCGGGCAGGTGGTCGGCGAGGGTGAGCTCGGCGAGCGCCCTGGCATCGGCGAACGACGGCATCCCGCCGACGTTAGGTGATCAGTCCAGCGTTGTGGTGCGGCGTCGTCTCCGTCTCTCGGCCACGGCCATGTCGAGGGCGGCGACGCCGAAGAAGCCGGCCATCGTCAGGACCAAGCCCCCGATCCACACGCCCCACCCGGCCGCACCGACCCCGACCGCCGTCCACCCGTCGTGGTCGGCGGCGCCGCTCGCGACCCACGCCCCGACCAGCAGCGACGCGCCGATCCCGCCGAGCGCGGTGAGCTGGAGGAAGCCGTACCTGACCAGCGGGCCGCACCGCGGGTCGTCGTTCGCCATCGCGAACGGGATCAGCGCGAAGAGCAGGAACAGGCCGCCGACGCCGAGCAGGGCGACGACGTTCGTCCAGGCCAGGACCGTGGTCATGGGGTGGACGGTGCTCGGGTGGACCGGGTCGGGGGAGCGGGGAACTACTCAGTGGGGTCCGGGAGGGCGGTCAGGATGCGCTCGAGCAGTTCCGGGTCGGATCGCTGTGGCCGCGGGCTCGGCATGCCGCGGACGCCGTCGGACGGGAATGACCAGATCACACGGCCCGGGGCAACCCGCTCGACGGCGCGATACCACTCGCGCAGCGGCGGGCCGAGCGTCTGATGGAGCCCGAACGACCGCCGACGGCGCGAGCTGTCCTGCGCCCACCGCCGCTGCAGGATCTCCGGCGCGGGGATGAACACCAGGGCGACGTCGGCCAGGCCCAGGCGCCCGGTCCCGAACGCGGCCCGTGCGTGGCGCAGCTCGTGCTCGAACCTGGACCATGGCGCGGCGCCGACCCTCGCCAGGCACCACGCGTAGTGCAGCTTCAGCGGGTCGCTGTCGCAGAGCACGACACGGCTCTGCTGCTCGAGCCTCACCGCCTGATGCCACCGGCCGACGTTGACGTCCGTCCAGTACGCCGCTCGCCGTTCTTCGTCCGAGCCGTCGGGCTCGTGATCGGTCGGGGTGTACTCCGGCACGACCGGCCATTCCTGCTGGTGACACCAGGTCGTCTTGCCGGCCGCGCTGGGACCCTCGACGGCGATGATCACCGCCTCATCATCGGCCGCGCCGGTTCGTCTGAGGAGTTCCGTGCGACTGATGCCGCTGATCGACAGGCTGTTGTGATCCATTTGCCGTGTCGGAATTGCCCTGATCGTCGGCTGGTGTCGTTCGAACGTGTGTTCGATACTTGATGGGTGACCGAACCCGTCGAGCCGTCCTCCTGGGACGCGCACCTGCCCCCGCCGCCGGACTGCGGCGAGGACTGGGAGCTCGACCTCTCGATCGCCCCGGAGCGGGCACCGCTCGCGGTCGAGGAGCTCGACCGGTTCCTCGCGTGGGTCGACCAGCAGGAGGCCCGGGAGAACGCCCCCACCACCGAGAGCGTGGGCGCGGGCGAGAGCGCTCCTGTCGGCCTGGGAGCTTCCGACAGCGACTCTGACGGTGACCCCGATGGCGGTTCGGATGCGCCGGAGTGGGCAGTGCCCGGCGTCGTCGCCGACGACGACGGCGAGGGGCGGTTGTCGCGGGCGAGTGCGACGGCGTTGGCTGAGGTCAGCGAGTCGTGGACCGCGCTGCGGACGGCGCAGGCCCGCTGCTACCGAGCGTTGAACGGGCTGCACGCCTCGGACGCGGTCGCCGAGAGCGGCTACCGCAGCCTGTCCGGGCTGCTGGCCGACCAAGTCCGCGTCAACTCCGACGAAGCCCTCCGGCTGCACCGCCACGCCCTGTCGCTGGCCCCGGCGGTCTCGTCGACCGGCACCCCGATCCCGGCCGAGCTGCCGGCCACCGCCGCCGGGGTCGACGACGCGGTCATCGGGCCCGCCCACGTCGAGGTCATCCGCCCGACCATGCGCCGCCTCGCCGCGGTGACCCCGGCGATCGACCCCGAGGTCCTCGCCGTCACCGAAACCCAACTGGCCGGGCTGGCCGCCACCCACACCCCGGCGGCGCTCAAGCAGGCCGCCACCGCGATCCTCGCGCTGCTCGACCCCGACGGCACTGCCCCCGACGACGACCCACCACCCGAGAACGAACTGCACTACCTACGCCGCCGCGACGGCTCGCTGACCGGCAAGTTCATCTACCGCGACCCGGCCGCCGCGGAAACCCTGCACACCGCGCTGACCACGGCCACCCCACCGCCGGACACCGTCCCCGACCGGGAACCCGGACAGCCCCGCGGGGAGAGCGCCGACTCCCACGCCCGCCGCACCCTGCCCGAGCGCCGTGCCCAGGCCATGCTCGACCTCGCCGCCGAAGCCATCACCCGCGGCCTGAACATCACCGACCCCGACAGCCCCGACTCCGGCGCCGGCGAGGACACCGCCACCTGGGGCATCTTCCCCCTCGACGACCACCACGACGCCGAGAAGCGCACCCACAGCAACACCAGCGACAGCCCTGGCGGGAGCACCGGTACCGAGGCCCACCACGGCACCGGCGATGGCGACGGCGAGAGCACGGCCACCGACGCCCAGCACGGCACCGGCGACGGCGACGGCGACGGCGACGAGAGCCACGGCGGGGGCCAGAGCGACGGCGACGAGAGCCACGGCGAGGGCCAGAGCGACGGCGAGAGTGAGAGCGAGAGTGAGAGCGCCGCCGACGGGGCCGACGCTGCGGGCGACGAGCCGACCGGTCCCCACCCCGCACCGGGAGCACCCCAGCGCCCGCCCGACCCGTCCGGGGGCCCACCCGGCTGGACCCGCGCCGACCTCGAAGGCGGCGACCGGGTCGCGCTCACCCTGACCCTGAACTACGACGCTCTGCGCGCCGCGCTCACGACCATTGACTCCGACGCGCCCACCCACGCCGACGTCGGCTACACCGGCCACCTCGGACTGCTCGGCGAGAACACCTGGATCCGCCCCGAGACCGCCCGCCGGTTGGCGTGCGACGCCGAACTCATCCCCCTCGTGCTCGGCAGCGGCAGCGAAGTCCTCGATCTCGGCCGCAAGAAACGCATCGCCAACCCCGCGCTGCGCCGCGCGGTCACCCACCGCGACCGCCACTGCGCCCACCCCGGCTGCCGCCGTCGCGCCCGCCGCTGCCAGGTCCACCACATCCTCCACTGGATCGACGGCGGCGAATCCAACCCCGACAACTGCGTTCTTCTCTGCGGCTACCACCACACCCTGATCCACCACAGCGGCTGGGACGTCCACATGATCGACGGACTGCCCTGGTTCACCCCACCCACCTACATCGACCCCGCCCAGAGACCCCGCCACAACCGCCCCTGGACGCTGGTCGCCGTCCCGCCCGCCCCCTGAACGGCGCTGTATTGGTGAACCACCACCGGGGCGCCCGTCGACCGCAAGGGTGGAGACTCGACCGCCATGGACGCCGCCGACCCGAGGAGCGAGCTCCGAGGCGCCATCGCCCGGCGCGACACCCGCGCGGTCCTCGCTGCGCTGCGGAAGATCGAGCCGGATGAGTGCCTCCAGCTGGCCGGCGACGGGCTGGTCGCTGTGCTCGGCGAGAAGAACTCCGGTGCCCAGGAGGCCGCCGAGGCGTGGATCGCGAGACTGCGGGATCGGGACTGGGACGGCGACGGCGAGCTGGCCGTCCAGCTCGCCGCGCGGCTCGGGACTGCCGCGGCGCCCCTGCTGCGTCCGGTACCGGTCGACCTCGACGAGCTCTCGTCCTTTCTCGAGGGAGACCCCTCGAACGGCGGCGGCCGTATCGACCTGCGCACCGGTGTCGTCTGGCCCGATTTCCTCGGGGATGAGATCGACCTCGACGCGGAGGACGACGAGGACGACGAGGACGACGAGGACGACGGCCCCACGCGATGGCTCGCGTTCGACTGCCTCGGCTCCAGGTCGGGCTACCGCGACATGCAGCGGTTCGCCGAGACGATCCCGGACGAGGACCGTCGTGACCGCCTGGACGTCGCGCTCCAGGGCCGCGGCGCGTTCCGGCGATTCCGGGACGTCCTCGCGCCGTGGCCTGACGACTTCACCCGCTGGCACGCCTTCTCCGACGAACGCCGGGTCGGCCGGGCGCGGGCCTGGCTCGCGGACGCCGGATACTCCGTGGCCCCGCGCCCGCGCTCGCCCGGCTAGTTGGTCGGGTGGAGGTGGTGGATGTCGAAGGGCTTGTTGGTGATGAAGAGGAAGGTGCAGTCCTCGTCATCGGTCGCGCCGTGCTCCATCGACCCGCCCTCGGGGAACCACACGAAGCTGCCGGGGCCGTAGGTCCCCTGGTGGGTGTTCAGCGTCCCGGACAGCACGTAGATCCCGTGCCCGCACGGATGGGTGTGCCAGGGGTTGGTGAAGCCGGCGCGGTACACCATCTTGATCACCTGCATGCCGGTGTCCGGGTCGTCGAGCAACGGGACGTGCTCGAGCACCGCGCCGATCGCCGGCACCGGGAAGTCCTGCCACGCGGCGGTGGTGGTGTCGACGACGGTGAGCTTGACGGGTTCCGGCGCGGTGCTGGTCATGGAGCCGAAGCCTCGGCCACGGGTATTGCGGGCCGATGTCAGCCGGACGACGACGGAGTCACCGACGTCAGCGGCCGGTCCATTCGGGCGAGCGCTTCTCGGCGAACGCCCGAGGACCTTCGCGCGCGTCGTCGCTGGCGAAGACTCGGGACATGACGGCGGTGTTGTCGTCCCAGGCCGCGTCGCCGTGCTCGTCGGTGTGCGCGGCCCGCCGCATGAGGCCCCGGGACTCGCGCACGGCCAGCGGCGCGTTCGCGGCGATCGTCGCGGCCATCGCCCGGGCCGCGTCCAGGGCGGTCCCGGCCGGCGCCACGCGGTTCACCAGCCCCAGCTCGTAGCCCCGCGCCGCGCTGATCGGTTCGCCGGTCATCGCGATCTCGAGAGCGACCGCGCGGGGGATGCGCTGCGGCAGGCGGAGCAGACCGCCCGCGCCGGCGGCGAGACCGCGGGCGACCTCCGGCAGGCCGAGCTGGGCGTTCTCGTCGGCGACGGCGAGATCGCAGGCGAGCATGAGCTCCAGCCCGCCACCGAAGGCGAGGCCGTTGACCGCGGCGATCGTCGGGGTCGTGAGCGGGTGGCGGGCGAATCCGCCGAAGCCCCACTCGGGATGGTCGGGATGATCGAGCCGCAGACCCTGCGCGACCGCCTTCAGGTCGGCCCCGGCGCTGAACGCGCGGCCGGTGCCGGTGACCACGATCGCGCGCACCGAGTCGTCGTGGTCGGCGGTCTCGAGCGCGGTGCCGAGCGCGGCGGCGACCGCCGGGCTCACCGCGTTGAGTGCCTTCGGCCGGTCGAGGGTGACGACGGTGATCCCGTCGCTCGTCTCGACGTGCACCGGGTCCTCGTCAGACATCAACGCCTCCGATGTGGATGCTCGAGCTCCGCCGGCTCTCCCTGAATCTCGGCCCGTGCCGCCGAGTCGTCCGCACCCTGCACCACGGACGCCAGGCGCTGCAGGGTCGCGCGATCGCGATCGCGGTGCTCCGGGTCGATCGCGATCGAGAACTCGACGTCGGTGACCACCCGGGCGTAGCGCTCCAGCAGGCGCTCGCCGATCTCGTCGTGGGTGCCGATGACGGCGAAGCGGTCCAGCGTCGCGTCATCGATCATCTTCGGCAGCTCCTCCCAGCGCTGGGCCTTGGAGTGCTCCTTGGCTTCGGTGGCGAGGTCGCCCAGGCCGAGGTGGTCGAACGCGGCGCGGTAGCCGGGCGTCGAGGCGTAGAACGCGATCCGGGCGCGGGCGTCACGGATCTTCGGCTGGAGTTCCTCCTCGGTGGGCGCGGACGCGACGAGGGGCTTCATGGCGACGCGGAACCCGTCGAGCGAGCGGCCGGAGCGAGCGGCCCCGCGTCGCACGGCCGGGAGCATGACCTCCGCGATGTAGCTCGGGGTGCACACCGGGTGGGGGCGGACGCCGTCGGCGACCTCGCCGGCCACGGCGCACATGTTGGGGTTGACCGCGGCGAGGTGTACCGGGATGTCCGGGTGCTCGATCGGTCCGGCGTCGAACAGCGGCACCATGAGATCGAGGTCGTAGTGCTCACCGTGGTGGTCGAGCTGCTCGCCGGTCTGCCAGGTGCGCCAGACCGCCCGCACCGCGCGGACGTAGTCGCGCATCCACGGCGCGGGCGGGTGCCAGTCCATCCCGTAGCGGCGCCGGATGTGCCCGCGCACCTGGGTGCCGAGCCCGAGTGTGAACCGCCCGCCGGAGAGTTTCTGCTGGGTCCACGCCTGCAGCGCCATCGTCGTCGGGCTGCGCGGGAACGCGATGGCGACGGCGGTGGACAGCCGTAGGCGCCGGGTCGCGGCGGCGGCGAGGGTGAGCACGACGAACGGGTCGTCCTTGGTCTCCTCGACGGCGAGCCCGCCGTACCCGATCTCCTCGAGCAGCTCCGCGTTGGCGGCCACGCTGCCCAGGTCCATCGGCGTCTCGGGCGCGCGGAGCCCGGGATCGACCTTGCCCAGCGGCAGCAGGGTCTCCAGGCGCATCGGGCTACCGACCTCCTCGTCGGGGTGGGCGGAGCGGGTGTGGGCGCAGCGCGGGCGCGACCGAGTCTGGCACCGGCCGGGTGTGAAGGCAGAACAGACTGGTAGCGGCCCGTCCGGGCGCGCAGGATCGTCGTCGTGACCGCCGAGCATCGCGAGTACGAGTCCGAGGGCGGCGACCCGGTGTGCTGGATGCACCTGCTCTGCCCGTCGTGCGGGGCCATGCCGGATCCCGACGAGCAGGACCCGGCGAACTCCGGGACCTGCCCGCGCTGCGGCGAGGAGCGCGCCGGATGAGCGTCGATCCGGACCGCCACACCCGCCCCATCGAGGCGGGCGTCGTCCGGGACTTCACCGAGAACCTGTCGTACGGGAGCTACCTGCACCTCGACGAGCTGCTGGCCGCGCAGCACCCGCTCTCCCGCCCGGAGCACCACGACGAGCTGCTGTTCGTCATCCAGCACCAGACCTCGGAGCTCTGGCTCAAGCTCGCGCTCCACGAGCTCGCCACCGCCTGCGAGGACCTGGCCCGCGACGACCTCGCCCCGGCGCTCAAGCGGCTCGCCCGCGTCAAGCACGTGCAGCGCCAGCTGATCGAGCAGTGGTCGGTGCTCGCGACGCTGACCCCGAGCGAGTACGGCCAGTTCCGGGGGTTCCTGGGGACGTCGTCGGGGTTCCAGAGCTACCAGTACCGCGCCGTCGAGTTCGTCCTCGGGAACAAGAACGCGGACATGCTCACGCTGTTCGCCGACGACCCGACGGCGCAGCGCATCCTCACCGACGCCCTCGACCGGCCGAGCCTCTACGACGAGTTCCTCCGGCTGCTGGCTCGTCGCGGGCACGCGGTGCCCGAGGAGCTGCTGCACCGTGACGTGCGGGAGCCGCACGTCGAGAACGCCGGCCTCGTCGAGGTCTTCCGGGAGATCTACGCCGACCCGGAGCGGTACTGGGACGTCTACGAGGCCTGCGAGGAGCTCGTCGACATCGAGGAGAACGTCCAGCTCTGGCGCTTCCGGCACCTCAAGACCGTCGAGCGGACCATCGGGTTCCGCACCGGGACCGGTGGCTCGAGCGGCGCGGCGTTCCTGCGCCGCGCCCTCGAGCTCACCTTCTTCCCGGAGCTCTACGCCGTCCGGGCGGCGCTCTAGCCGCCCTGGTCAGTCGTCGTCGCGCTCCGGGCGTTCCGCGACGACGGGGTACTGGCCGGTGATCTCGCCGCGGGCCAGCGCCGCGGCCCGGACGCGGTCGCGGCACAGGTACCAGCCGACGATCAACGCCGGGATGATGACGACGAGCGTGGCGAGCGTGTAGGTGCCGACCGGGTAGTCGAAGCCCATCAGCACCAGCACCGCGACCAGGAACGCCACCGTGAGCCACCCCGACCACGGCGCGCCCGGCATCCGGAAGTGCGGCCGGTGCACGATGCCGTGCCGCCACCACGAGAACAGCCGCAGCTGACAGAGCACGATCGTGCCCCACGAGGCGAGGATCCCCAGCGCGGACATGTTCAGCACGATCTCGAACGCCTCGCCCGGGTTGAGGGCGTTGAGCCCGACCCCGAGCAGCGTGATGCACGAGGTCAGCACGATGCCGCCCCACGGGACGCCGTTGCCGGTCATCCGCGACGTGAACGCCGGGGCGCTGCCGTTCATCGCCATCGACCGCAGGATGCGCCCGGTCGAGTAGAGGCCGGCGTTGAGGCTGGAGAGCGCGGCGGTGAGCACGACGAGGTTCATGACGGTGCCCGAGCCGTTGACGCCGATGTGCGCGAAGAACGTGACGAACGGGCTCTCCGACTTCGAGTACATCGTGTAGGGCAGCAGCAGCGCGAGGAGCACGAGCGAGCCGACGTAGAAGAGCGCGATGCGGGCGACCACCGAGTTGATCGCGCGCGGCATGACCTTCTCGGGGTTCTCGGTCTCGCCCGCCGCGGTGCCCACCAGCTCGACCGCCGCGTACGCGAACACCACGCCGCTGATGACGATCACCAGCGGGAGGATCCCGGTCGGGAAGAGCCCGCCCGTGTCGCCGACCATCCCGAACCCGGTCGGCCGGCCCTCGACGGGGAACCGCCCGACGAGGAACACCGTGCCGATCACGAGGAACGCGACCAGCGCCACCACCTTGATGATCGCGGCCCAGAACTCGATCTCGCCGAACAGCTTGACCGAGATGAGGTTCATCGTCAGCACGATCACCAGGGCGATGAGCGCGATCGTCCACTGCGGGATCACCTGGAACGCCGTCCAGTAGTGCATGTAGGTCGCGATCGCGGTGGTGTCGACGATCGAGGTCATCGCCCAGTTCAGGAAGTACAGCCAGCCGGCGACGTAGGCGGCCTTCTCGCCGTAGAACTCCCGGGCGTAGGACACGAAGGACCCCGACGACGGCCGGTGCAGCACCAGTTCGCCGAGGGCTCGCAGGATGAGGAAGACGAAGATCCCGCAGAACGCGTAGACCAGGAAAAGGCCCGGTCCGGCGCTCGCGAGCCGTCCGCCGGCGCCCAGGAACAGGCCGGTGCCGATCGCGCCGCCGATCGCGATCATCTGGACCTGACGGGGCTTCAGCCCCTTGTGATAGCCCTCGTCCTCGTGGGCGAGCGATGAGTTGTCGTAGCTGTCCGCCGTCGTCGTCGTGGGTTCTGCCATCGCCGTCCTCCCCGTGACCGCTCCGTCACGGCGAGTACCGGACGGACGGGCGAGAGGCTAGTAAGCGCTTGCAACGATCACGGGACGACATGCTGAGAACATGTGAATTCTGGTCGGTTCGAGGCGATGGTCCGGAACGCGGCCGGCCGTCGTGATCATGGCTTCCGGGTCGACGCGCCGGGAGGAACGGTTCTCCTCGATGGTCGTCCGGCGCTAGCGTCCCTTCTGACCAGCAGTTTCGGCATCAAGGGGAGGCAGGGGTCATGTCTGGGAAGTTCGAGGTCTACGAGGACCGTTCCGGGAAGTTCCGCTTCCGTCTCAAGGCGAGCAACGGGCAGATCGTGGCGTCGGGGGAGGCCTACGAGACGAAGGCCGCGGCCCGGAAGGGTTGTGAGTCGGTACAGAAAGCGGCCGAGGGGGCCAAGGTCGTCGAGGCCTGAGCTCCGCGGGCTCCGGCGGGCCGGTGCGCCCGGCCCGCCGGAATCCGTGACCGTCTGAATTGGTGGCGACCGGAATCCGTGGCCGCCGCCCGGGGTTGGCCCGGGCAGGACCCGACACCGGGAGGACGTCCGATGACCGTCACCGACGACAGCACGACCCTGCTCGCGGACTGGCAGCGCTGGCACGACGACCGCGAGGCGACCCTGCGCGAGCCGCACGGCTGGCTGGCGCTCACGGCCCTCGAGTGGCTGGACGAGACCCCGCGGGCGATCGCCGACCTGCCGGGCACGTGGCGCGCCCCGGGTGACGGCAGCATCGAGATCGCCGCGTCGGCGGCGGACGGGGTCGAGGTCGAGGGCGAGCGCGTGGACGGCACGGCCACGGTCCGGCCCGTCGACGGGGCGCCGGGCGTCCTGGTCGCCGTCGGGGACCGGGTCGTCGAGCTCGCCCGCCGCACCGACTCGTACGCGCTGCGCGTCCGCGACCCGCGCGCCGCCACCCGCGCCGCCTTCACCGGCGTGCCCGCGTTCCCGGTGGACGCGCGATGGGTCGTCACGGGGCGCTTCGAGGCCTACGCCGCGCCGGAGCGGATCACGGTCGGCGCCGTCGTCGACGGGCTGCAGCACTTCCCGACGGCGGTGGGGACCGTGACGTTCCCGGTGGACGGGCACGAGCACCGGCTGGTGGCCCTCGCCGGCAAGGACGGCGGACTGTCGCTGCACTTCCGCGACGCCACCAGCGGCGTCAGCACCTACGGCGGCGGACGCATCCTGCGGACGGCCGATCCGGCGGCGGACGGCTCGCTCCCCATCGACTTCAACCGCACGGTCAACCTGCCGTGCGCGCTCACCGCCTACGCGACGTGCCCGCTCCCGCCGGCGGACAACGTGCTCGACGTCGCGATCGAGGCCGGCGAGACCCTGCCCGATCCGTCCTGAGACGTCGTCTTCGCTGGTCACGCGCCGGAGTCGGAGTGGAACACTGAGGAACGGATGAGAGAACTCCACAAAAGGTTGCGTGCTAACGGCTCGCGTGCTGTGTGAGACCTCGCGTATCGGGTAAGAAACCCGCGACTCGTCATCGGAACGAGACACGGGGAGGACTCATGACGCGAGTGACCATGACCCGCGCCGGGTTGGCGATCGCAGCGGCGGCGCTGTCGATCGGCGCCCTGGGAGCGTGCTCCGGAGGGACGCCGCAGGTTCCGCAGAACCTGCCGTCCGGGGTTCCGACGGCCCTGCCGTCGAACCTGCCGAGCATCCCGGGCCAGGGCGGCCAGCCCGGTCAGCCGGGCCAGCCGGCGCCGGGACAGCCAAGTGCCGCGAGCGGTGCCGCCGGCGGGGCCTCGGGGGGTGCCGCAGGCGGCGCGGCCGCGGGACAGCCCGGCGCCGAGGGCCAGGGCGGTGCGGCCGGTGGGGCCGCGGGCTCGGGCGGTGCCGCCGGGTCCGGAGGGTCCGCCGGTTCGGGCAGCTCGGGCAGCGGCTCCGGTTCGGGCAGCACCGGCACCGGCGGCGCGCCCAGCCAGACGCCGTCGGGTGGCGTGCAGACCGGCGCCGGGAGCACGTCGGGCGTCGAGCACGGCGAGCTGTTCGGCCTCGGTGGCGTCGCGCTGGTCGCGGCCGGTGGCGTCGCGGTGGCGGCGACCCGTCGTCGTCGCACCCAGGACTGACGACTGGGAACGAACGAGGACGGCGCCGACGCTCCGGCGTCGGCGCCGTCCGACCCCTCCACCTCCCGGTGGCGTCGCGGTCCGCTGCTGCTCGGCCTCGCGGGGCTGCTCGCGCTGATCGGGATCGGGGCGATCACGGCCGGGCTGCTCCTCCAGCAGAGCGCCCCCGTCGAGCACGACGCGGGCTCGCTCCCGGCACCGCCCCCGATCACCCAGGTCGCCCCGCGGCCCCCGGCGTCGACGGCCCCGTCTACCCCGGTGGGCCCGCCGCCCTCGCCGCCGGCCCGCATCGTCATCGGCCGGATCGGTGTCGACTCGCGCGTGGCCTCGGTCGGGCTGAACCCGGACCGGACGATGGAGGTCCCGGCCAAGGGCCCGCTCTACGACCTCGCCGCCTGGTACCGCTACTCGGTCACCCCGGGACAGCAGGGTCCGTCGGTGATCGTCGGGCACATCGACTCGGCGGCGAACGGGCCGTCGGTGTTCTTCCGGCTCGGAGCGCTCGTCCCCGGGGACACCGTGGCGGTGACCCGCGAGGACGGGCGCACGGTGCCCTTCACCGTCTACGCCACCCGCTCCTTCGCCAAGGACACCTTCCCCTCGACCGAGGTCTACGCCGGTACCCCGGGCCCGGAGCTCCGCCTGATCACCTGCAGCGGCTCGTTCGACGAGAGCACGCGCAACTACCGCGACAACACCGTCGTCTTCGCGAGGGAGAGCGGCCCGCCGACGTGAGTCAGTGGTCGAGCGCCGCCAGGTCGTCCAGCGCCGGACCGTCGACCCGGTGCGTGGTCCAGCCGTCCTGCGGGGTCGACCGGAGGGTCGCGTAGAAGTCGAGCGCCGGGGTGTTCCAGTCGAGCACCGCCCACTCGAGCCGCGCCCACCCGCGCTCACGGCACGTCGTCGCGAGGCGGGCCAGCAGGGCCCGCGCCAGCCCGAGCCGGCGGAACGACGGCGAGACGTAGAGATCCTCGAGGTGCATGCCGTGCGCCCCGGTCCAGGTCGAGAAGGTGACGAACCACAGCGCCATCCCGGCGACCGCGCCGTCGACGTCCGCGACGTGGCCGAACACCGCCGGACGGTCCGAGAACAGCGCGGCGTGCAGCTGCTCGGCGCTCAGTAGGCAGGACTCGGGCTCGCGCTCGTACTCGGCGAGCTCGTGGACGTAGCGGACCACCGTGGGCACGTCGTCCGGGCGGATCGCCCGGACGGTGACGACAGGTCGGGCATCGGGGTTCTCGGGCGCGGCGGAGTCTGGGCGGGCGGACACGCGACCATCATCTCCGTCGGGGACGACGACGAGCCGAGGAGGACCTCATGGCGGCGGTGGTGACGGGTGGCGGCACCGGCATCGGTCGGGCGATCGCGGAGGCACTCGCCCGCCTCGGGCACCCGGTGGCGGTGGTGTACAGCCGCTCCGCCGACGAGGCGGCGGCCACCGTCGAGGCCATCCGCGCGGCAGGCGGCACCGCCGCGGCGTTCCCGACCGACGTCACCGACGACGACGCGGTGCGGGCGCTGATGACCGACGTCCGGGAGGCGCTCGGCCCGGTCTCGGTCCTGGTCAACAACGCCGGCGGCACCGAGCACATCGCGCTGGACGACCTCGAGGCGGCGGACGACGAGGTCTTCGAGCGGCTCTTCCGGCTGAACACGCTCTCCGCGTGGCACTGCGCGCGGGCGGCGGCGGAGGACCTGCGCGCGGCCGACGACGGGTGCGTCATCAACGTCGGGAGCGCCTCGGTGTCGTCGGGGCGGGGGTCGTCGGTGCCCTACGTGGTGTCGAAGGCCGCCCTCTCCGGCCTGACCCGGGCGCTCGCGAACGCGCTGGCGCCGGCGCGGGTCAACGAGGTGTGGCCGGGCCTCGTGCTCACCCGCTGGTGGGCGGGCAAGGAGGAGCAGGGCCGGGCGCTCGCCGCGAACGCGATCGTCGGCCGCGAGACGACGGTCGACGACATCGCGGCCGCCGTCGTCGGGCTCGTGACGTCGCGGGCGATCACCGGCCAGACGATCACGATCGACGGTGGCCAGACGCTGTAGTCGCCCTCGGAATGATCACGCCTTCGGGTGGCGTGGCGGTGGTCGGCCACGGTCGCTCAGCGAGGCGGGCGGCGGCTTGCACTGCCCCGTTCGTGTCCGGACGGTCGGTCCCGTCGGCGTGGCGGCGACCGACCCACCGACGGGGGCGCCGGCGGGCACGACAGGGCGTCACGCGACCACGACCAAGATCAGCATCCGGGGGAGATCTCGGCGCCACGTTCGGCCGCACGGGGCCGGGAGGCCGGGCTCAAGGTCCGTCGCGGTACGGCCGAAACCGGACATGTGACCGTCTCGCGTGACATCTCCCCGGCCCCCGCTCCCCACGACACCGAGGCCGCCCCCGGCGCGCCGAGCCCCCGCACGCCGCAGGAACCGGCCGCCGTCGTCGTGCCGACCCAGTCGTCGCTCGACATGGGTGAGCGCACGCGCCGTGCCGTCACCGCCCTGCGCCGGGCCACCCGGGACGGGTCGGTGCACCACCACCGGCACCCCGGGGTGCCGCGGAACCGTCGCGCGCCGGGGATCGAGGTCGTGCGGGTCTGGGCGGACGGCCGGGACCTGGCCGAGCAGCGCCGGGCGTGCCGGACCTGCACGCCGGAGACCGCCGGCTGCTGACTGCTGACCGACCCCGGCGCTACAACCCGAGCAGCGCCTTCGCGTTCCCGTGGGCGATGCAGTCCCGATCGCCGTCGTCCAGCGCGGCGTCGCGCAGGAAGGACGTCGCCTGGGTCGAGTCCGCGAACGGGTGGTCGACCGAGAAGAGGATCCGCTCCGGCCCGAACGTCGCGAGCGCGCAGGCCAGCGGGGGCCCGGTGGTGTAGCCCGCGGTCGTGATGAGGACCTGGTCGAGGACCGTGTCCCACACCGACCGCTCGCCGGCGGAGGACGGGGTCAGGCGCTCGTCGGCCCGGGCGAGCGAGAACGGCAGGTTCTCGCCCATGTGCCCGACGACGAGGCGCAGGTCCGGGTGCGCGTCGAACGTCCCGGAGACGGCGAGGCGCAGCACGTGCATGCCGGTCTCGGCGTGCCAGCCCCACCCCGCCGTCGCGAGCGTGGCGCCCGCGTGTTCGGGCAGGCGCGCGAAGTAGACGTCGGCGACGGCGGGTGGCGGCGGGGCGGGGTGCAGGTAGATCGGCACGCCCAGCGCGGTGGCGGCGGCGAGCACGGGCGTGAACTGGGGATCGTCGAGGAAGCGCCCGTGGGTCTGGCCGAAGATCATGGCGCCGACGAAGCCCGCCTCGCCGACGGTGCGGCGCAGCTCCTCGGCGGCGGCCGTTGGGTCGCCGAGGGGGAGCGTGGCGAAGGCGCCGAAGCGGTCGGGGTGCTCGGCGACGGCCGCGGCGAGGCGGTCGTTGGCGGCGCGGGCCAGCCCGACGCCCGCGGCGCCGGCCTCCTGGATGCCGTGCCCGAGGACCGAGAGGACCTGCACGTCGACCCCTGCAGCGTCCATGGTCGCGAGCCGGCCCTCGCCGAGGTCGTCCAGCTCGTCGAGCACGCCGGGCATCCCGGAGCCCATCGCGCCGGGCAGGTCCAGGTCCTTCGGGAAGGCGTGTTCCTCGATCGCGATGATGCGCACCCGATCAGCCTGACCCGTCGTCACACCAGCGGCATCCCGAGGCGACGCCGCGCGCGGACGTCGGCGAGATAGGCGTTGTAGGGGAAGCGGCGCAGCGGTCCCGGGAGGCGGGTCAGGACCGCGCCGATCCGGCGCATCGTCGTCTCGAAGCGCTCCTGGTCGGCGTCGGACCACTCGAGCCCCATCAGCGATCGGAACGGCTCGCGCAGGAAGCCCGTGGTCAGGAAGGCGTTCGCCCCCGCGGTGATCCGGAACGGACCGGGCAGGAAGTCGAGGTCGATCAGGCGCCACAGGTAGGTGCGCACGGTGTCGTCGAGGCGCACGTTCTCGAGTTCGCCGTCCCACCAGCGCTCGAACGCCGCGCGATCGTCCGGCCACTGCTCCGGCCGGACCTGCAGGCCGGTGCCCAGCGGGGCGCACTCCCGGTAGACGTCGTCGGGCAGCCACGCGCCGGGGCGGCCGTGCAGGAGCGCCCAGGTGTCCTCGAACGCGCGCAGGAGGCAACCGGCGACCCACATCTGCAGCTCGCGGTCGAACGCGTCGTAGGCGACCGGGCTGGACGCCGTCGAGCGCACCTGCGCGTGGGAGCGCCCGACCGCCCGCCGGTACGCGCGGATGTCGGGCTCGTCGCCGAGCATCGTCACGGACAGGTAGCTGCTCGTGGTCCGGAGACGGTGCCACGGGTGGAGCATGAGGTTGCCGGACTCGACGCGACTCTCCACCACGCCGTGCCCGACGCCGGGCCGGGCCAGCTGCATGATCACGTTCGCCGCGGCGGCCAGGGCCACCGCCGCCGTCACGGTGTCGGCCGCGCGGCGTGGCGTGCCGTCACGGGCGGGGTCGATCAGCACGGTGCCTCCCGGGTCGTCGCGTCCGGCCCCGATCATGCACGATCCTATATTCAATAGGATACGGTGACAGCATGGTCGCGTCGTCGGGAACCTCGACAGGCGGGTCCTGGTCGCTCGGGGAGGCCCTCGCGCTCCCGGACCGCGTGGCGCTGCTGCTGCGGGACCGGATCCTCTCCGGGGAGCTGCCGCCGGGGACGTTCCTGCGCGTGGACCGCCTCGGCGAGGAGTTCGGGGTGAGCCAGACCCCGGTCCGCGAGGCGCTGCAGTCGCTCCGCGCGGACGACATGGTGCGGGCGCTGCCGCGGCGCGGGTACGTGGTCGCGCCGATGGCCCGCGGCGACGTCGGGGATCTCTTCGCGGCGCAGGCCCATCTCACCGGGGAGCTCGCGGCCCGGGCGGCGGTCGCCGTCGGCCCGGCCGACCTGACGGCGCTGCGGGAGCACGACGGCGAGGTCGGTCGGCTCGTCGAGGTGTGTGACGCGCATGGTGCTGACGACGAGGAGGGTGCTGATGACGAGGACGGCCTCGCGCTGGCCCACGCCGAGCACGAGTTCCACGCCGCGGTGAACCGGGCCGCGGCCTCGCGCAAGCTGGCCTGGCTCGCCGGCTGCGCCGAGCGTTACCTGCCACCGCGCTTCTACACGGCGAGCGCGGCCTGGCGCTCGGCCACGCGGCGCTCGCACTCCGACCTGCTCGACGCGCTCGCGGCCGGCGACGCCGAACGCGCCCGCGACGTCATGTCCCGTCACGTCCTCGACGGCCGTGACCTGCTGCTCGCCCACCTGGATCAGAAGGGCTTCTTCGAAGCCATGTGAATGGATTCGGTCGTCTGGACGACCACATTCGTTCACATCCGAAAGGAGAGACCATGCCCGTGACGCTCACCGAGGAGCAGGACGCCCTCGCCGCCGCGATCGGCGAGTTCGCCCGCCGGGAGATCCCGGACAAGGAGACGCGCGACCGCCTGACCGCGGACGGCCCGCACAGCGACGAGATCTACCGCAAGATGGCCGACCTCGGCTGGCTCGGCATCGCGCTGCCGGAGGCCTACGGCGGGGCCGACGGATCGATGACCGACCTGCTCGTCTTCCTCGAGGAGACCGCCTACCAGCAGGCGCCGATCGGCGGGTTCGGCACCACGATCATCACCGCGGAGGCGATCAAGAAGTTCGGCTCCGAGTCCCAGAAGCAGGAGCTGCTCGGCGGGATGATCCGCGGCGACGTCCTGGCGATCTCGATGTCCGAGCCGGGCGCCGGGTCCGACGTCGGCGGCCTGACCTGCAAGGCGACCAAGACCGAGGACGGCTGGCTCGTCGAGGGCCAGAAGACCTGGTGCTCGAACGCCCACATCGCCTCGCACATCCTGCTGGTGGCGCGGACCTCCACCGAGGGCGGCAAGCACGACGGCCTGACGATGCTCGTCGTCCCCACCGACGTCGAGGGCCTCGAGATCCGCGGGATCGAGACGATGGGCGGCAAGGAGGTCAACGACCTCTACTTCACGAACTGCCGCCTGCCGTTCGACGCCGTCGTCGGGACCGAGGGGCAGGGTTGGCGCCAGCTCATGGCCGGGCTGAACCTGGAGCGGATGATCCTCGCGGGTCTCATGCTCGGGCTCGGGCGCCGCGCGTTCGACGACACGCTGGCCTACGTCAAGGAGCGCGAGCAGTTCGGGCGCCCGGTCGGCAGCTTCCAGGCGATGCGCCACCGGATCGCCGACAACGCGACCGAGCTGGCCGCGACGAAGCTGCTCGTGCACGACACCGCCCGCACCATCGACGCGAACCCGACGGCGCTGTTCCCGAAGGAGGCGTCGATGGCGAAGCTCAAGGCCACCGAGCTGGCCAAGCACCTCTCGCTCGAGGGGATGCAGATGCTCGGCGGCTACGGCTACGCCACCGAGTACGGGATGGAGCGGCTGCTGCGCCAGTCGGTCGTCTCGACGGTGTACGGCGGCACCAGCGAGATCCAGCGCGACATCATCGGGAAGACGTTGGGCCTGTAGCGGAAGCGGGTCGCCTCAGCCCGAAGCAACCCCGTTCCGCCACGCCCACGCGACCAGCGCCGGCCGTCCCTCCACGCCCAGCTTGGAGATCAGGTGGTTGACGTGGGTCTTCACCGTCGCCTCGCTGACGAAGAGCTTCGAGGCCACCTGCTGGTTCGACAGGCCCTGGGCGACGAGCCGCAGGGTGTCGACCTCGCGGGCGGTGAGGCCCTCGGGCAGGTCGGGTTCCGGGGTCGGACCGGGCGCCACGGCGGGAGCCCCGGCCAGGTCGACGAGGCGCCGCTGCACCGCCGAGTCGAGCACCGACCCGCCCGCGGCGACGGTGCGGATCGCGGAGAGCAGCGCCTCGCCGGTCGTGTCCTTGGTCAGGTAGCCGGCGGCGCCCGCCCGCAGGGCCGGGAGCACGGCGTCGTCGTCGGCGAACGTCGTCAGGATCAGCACCCGGACCTCGGGGGCGTCGCGGCGGACCGCGGCGGTCACCTCGCTGCCGTCGAGGCCGGGCATCCGGAGATCCACGAGCGCCACGTCCGGGCGCTCGGCGAGCACGACCTCCACCGCGCGGGTCCCGTCGGCCGCGGTGGCGACGACCTCGAGATCGTCGGCGGCCGAGAGCAGCATGGCGAGGCCGTCGCGCACGACGGCCTGGTCGTCGGCGAGCACGACGCGGACGGGGGTCGACGACGGCGGGGTCACGGTGATCAGCCTGCCGGATGCCCCGCGGGGACGGGCACCGGGACGTGCAGGCTCACCCGCCAGCCGTCGCCGTCCGGCCCGGCGTCGAGGGTGGCGCCGACGAGGGCCGCACGTTCGCGCAGCCCGACCAGGCCCCGCCCGCCGCCGACGTCGCCGCGGGCCCGGGCGGGCCCCGGTTCCGACCCCGGCCCCTCGTTCGCCACCCGGACCTCGACGGCGTCGCCGACGTCGAGCGTGATCGTCACCGGGGCGTCGGGCGCGTGCCGGCCGGCGTTGGTGAGCGCCTCGCGGACCGTCGCGAACACCGTCTCCCGGATCGACGGCGCGAGCGCGTCCGGATCGCCCGAGACGGTCAGGGTGGCGCCGTGCTCGTCGGCGAGCGCGGCGAGGTCGGCGGCGCCGGGCGCGGGCCGCGGGGAGTCCTCGCGCAGGGCGGCGACCGCCTCCTTGGCCTCGGCGAGCCCGGTGCGGGCGAGGTCCGCGGCCTTGTCGACCGAGCCGATCACCGGGTCGTCGGGACCCAGCCGCTTCGCCGCGACCGCGCGGATGCCCTGCAGGTGCAGCGACAGGCCGGAGAGGGTGTGGGCGAGGACGTCGTGCAGGTCGCGGGCGATCCGCGCGCGCTCCTCGCCCGCCGCGGCGGCCAGCTCGACCTCGCGCAGCGCGTCCCGCTCGACGAGCAGCGCCGTGACGCGGGCGTGCTCGCGGTGCAGGCGGGCCCGGTCGAGCGAGCGTGAGGCGAGGGCGGGAACCGCCAGGCCGACGAGCAACGACCACGGCGACCCGGTGGCATGGCTGAACGCGACGCCGGCGGCGATCCCGGCGACGATCGAGAACCCCCAGATGAGCCGGGGGTCGATGACGAGGCGGCCGATCAGCGCCCCGCCGACGAGGGCCGTGGCCCACCCCGCGCCCTGCGGGACCAGCAGCGTCGCGATCAACCCGCCGAGGGCGCAGAGCGACAGCATCACGGTGCGCCACCGCTCGCCGTCGCCGGTGACCGACGGGATGCGCGGGTCGCGCGCCGCGACGACCGCGCAGGCCGCGCCGAGCAGCACGACGACGGCGGCCACGATCGCGCGGCCCGTCAACGGCCAGATCGTCCCGGCGACGACGGCGAGCCAGAGCAGCGGCCGGCCGGTCTGCGCGAGGCGGGCGCGGGTCGACGCGGTGCGCGGGGTCGGCACACCCGCCGTCTGGTAGGCGGGCCGCGGGGCGGGCTCCGGGGACACGCCGCCCGCAGTCTCGCCCGTTCTCCCGGGGCCGGTCCGCGTGGTCACGCCGTCGAGTCTGGACCTGCACCCGCCGTCGCACACCCGTCCTCCACCCCGTCTCCACCCGCGGGTGGACGCCCGCGCGTCCCGCGGTGACGAGTCTGGATCTCGTCCGGGCCGCGGGGCCCGGGGACGCGGGGAGGGCGAGGGCGATGAGCGGGACGCTGCAGGTGATCGTGGGGATCGCGGTGCTGGGCTGGATCCTCTACAACCAGCTGCGGGTGCGGCAGTTCTCGCCGCGCCGGCTGCGGCTGGCCGGGATCCTCGGGGTCGTCGGTCTCGTCGAGATCGCCTCCACGGCCGGGGCACACCCGGTGTCGGTGGTCGGTTGGACGCTGCTGACCACGGGGCTGGTGGTCGGCGCGGCGCTCGGCCTGCTGCGGGCGGCCACCGTGAAGCTCTGGGTGCGCGACGGCGTCGTCTACACCCAGGGCCATGCGATGACGGCGGCGCTGTGGATCGTCGGGATCGGGGTGCACATCGGTCTCGACGTCCTCGCCCGCGTGATCGCCCCCTCCGCGGACGCGGTGAACGCCTCGAGCGTGCTGCTGTTCATCGCGGTCAGCCTCGGCGTCCAGGGCCTCATGACGATGCGCCGGGTGCAGTCGCTGCCGGGCGCGCCGGTGATGGCCGGGGTGCGCTCGTGAGCGCCGGGGGAGCGGCCGTCCTCGCGCTGGCCGGGGCGTGGTTGACCGGCGAGGTCGTGCTGCAGGCCTGGCAGTGGCACCGGGGTCGTGGGGGTGGCCGGTCGGAGTGGGCGAGCCTCGTCGTGCTGGTCCTGGTCGGGTTCGCGTGCGGACCGGCCGCGGGTCCCTTCCAGGGGTTCCTGGTGCTCCCGCGGCCGGTGGCGCTGTGGGTCGGGCTCGCGATCGCCCTCGTCGGGATCACGTTCCGGTTCGCCTCGATCATCGTGCTCGGGCGGTTCTTCCGGGGCGTCGTGACCATCCAGGCCGACCACGAGGTGGTGCGACGCGGGCCGTACCGGGTGATCCGGCACCCGTCGTACCTGGGCGCGCTGGTCGGCGTGCTCGGGTTCGGCCTCACCGGCGGCAGCGTCGCGGCGGCGCTGGTCATGACCGCCGTCGTCGGGATCGGTCTCGGCTACCGGATCGCGGTCGAGGAGCGGGCGCTGCGGGCCGGGCTCGGCGCGGCCTACGAGCAGTACGCGGCGACGACGGGCCGGCTGCTGCCGCGGTTCCGTCGCCCGGTCGCCCCGTCGCCGACGGGGACGGGGCGATCGGATTCGTCCAAGCCGGCGGCCCCCGTCGTCGGGAACCCTGATCGGCCATGAGCCCCACACCGGTCCGGCGCGTCGTCGCGAACCTGTCCGTCACCGACCCCGCCGTCGACACCCCGTTCTGGACCGGCCTCCTCGGGCTGGAGACGGCGATGGACCAGGGCTGGGTGGTCAACCACCGCGCGGCCGACGTGACGATGCCGGTCCAGGTCCAGCTGGTCTCCCGGGACGCGACGGCACCGGTCGAGGCGGCGGTCTCGGTGGACGTCGGGACCCCGGAGACCGTGGACGAGCTGCACGCCCGGGCCGTGGCCGACGGTCTGCGCGTCGAGCATCCGCCGACCGACGAGCCGTGGGGCGTGCGGCGGTTCTTCGTCCGCACCCCGGGCGGGGTCGTGGTGAACGTCGTCGCCCACCGGTGATCTCATGGCCGCGTGCGCACACTGATCACCGGCGCGAGCTCGGGGCTGGGCGAGGGCATGGCGCGTGCGTTCGCCGCCCGCGGCCACGACCTCGCCCTCGTCGCCCGCCGCACCGACCGCCTCGACGCCCTCGCGGCCGAGCTGACCGCCCGCCCGGGCGGACCACGGGTGGAGACGGCGGCTCTCGACGTCACCGACGACGACGCGGTCGCGGCCGTCTTCTCCCGGATGCGCGAGGAGCTCGGCGGACTCGACCGCGTCGTGGTCAACGCGGGGATCGGCAACGGCCGCCCGGTCGGCAGCGGGAAGCCGGACGCCAACCTGGCGACCGCCCGGACGAACTTCGTCGCCGCGCTCGCCCAGTGCGAGGCCGCCATGGAGATCTTCCGGGAGCAGGGGTCCGGGCACCTCGTCGTCATCTCCTCGGTCGCCGCCGACCGCGGGCTGCGTGGGTCGGCGACCGTGTACTCGGCGACGAAGGCCGGGCTCTCGACGCTGGCCGAGGGCATCCGCTCCGACGTCGCGGGCACCGCCATCGACGTCACCACGATCGCGCCCGGCTTCATCCGCACCGACCTCAACGAGGGCATGTCGATGCCGTTCGCGGTCGACGGGCCGACCGGGGTCCGCGCGCTGGTGGAGGCCATCGAGCGCCGTCCCGCCCACGCCTACGTCCCGCGCTGGCCGTGGTCGCTGCTCGGGCCGGCGCTGCGGCTGCTGCCGATGCCGGTGGTGCGGGCGCTCACCTAACGCGCTGGACCATCGCGACTAGGCTGGACGCGTGCTCAAGGACAGGCTGCGCAGCGACCTCACCACCGCGATGAAGGCCCGTGACCAGGTGCGGGTCGCGACGCTGCGGATGGCGCTGACGGCGGTGTCGAACGCCGAGACCTCGGGTGACGCCCACCACGACCTCTCCGACGACGACGTCCTCGGCGTGCTGACCCGCGAGACCAAGAAGCGCCGGGAGTCGGCCGAGGCGTTCGACGGGGCCGGGCGCGCCGAGCTCGCCGAGCGGGAGCGGGCCGAGGAGCAGGTCCTCGCCGAGTACCTGCCGCAGCCGCTGACCGACGACGAGCTCACCGCGCTGGTGTCCGCCGCGATCACCGAGACCGGTGCGGAGGGGCCCCGTCAGATGGGCCAGGTGATGAAGGTCGTCCAGCCTCAGGTCGGGTCGCGCGCGGACGGCAAGCGGGTGTCGACCGAGGTGAAGCGGCAGCTGTCCGGGAGCTAGCCCCGGACGGCGTCGACGAACAGCACGACGGCGAGCACCAGCCCGGCGACGGCGATCCCGATCCGCAGCACCGCCGGCGGGAGCCGCCGCGCGATGGCCGGACCGGTGTAGTTCCCGACGAGCAGCCCGGCCGCCAGCGGGATCGCGGCACTCCACACCACGTCGCCGAGCACGACGAACCCGATCGCGGCCACCGCGTTCGAGGCCCCGAGCAGGACGTTCTTGACGGCGTTGACGCGCACCAGGGTGTCGGCGAGAAGCCGCGAGAGCAGGGCCAGCATCAACACCCCGGCGGCGGCGCCGAAGTACCCGGAGTAGACGCCGATCGCGATCGCGCCCACCACCGTGGCGGGCCCCGGCGTGCCGTCGGCGCGCGCGGTGCCCGCCGCCGCGGGCCGGGGCGGGCGCAGCAGCACCAGCGACGACCCGGCCACGAGGAACGGGACGATCAGGGCGAAGGTGTCCGACGGCGTCAGGAGCACGAGCGCCCCGCCGATCACCCCGCCGAGCACGGTCAACGGGAGCAGTCGCAGGACCCGCGCCCGCTGCCCGCGCAGCTCGGGACGGGAGCTGACGATCGCGCCCACGCTCGACGTGGCGAGGGCGATGGTGTTCGCCTGGTTCGCGACCGTCGGCGGCAGCCCGACCGCCAGCAGCGCGGGGTAGGAGAACAGCGACGCGAGCCCGGCCATCGATCCCGAGAGCCCGGCCGCGACGCCGGCGAGGACGAGCAGCACGGGGGCGGGGAGCACGCCGTCATCGGAGCACACCGCGCTCACTGGGAGACTGCGGTGGTGGGTGAGATCGCCAGTGGGTGAGCGCACGCCGGTCCGCGACGTCGAGGTGGCCGGCACGATCCGTCTCGGCCAGTTCCTCAAGCTCTCGGGGCTCGTGGAGCACGGGGCCGACGCGAAGGACGTCGTGGCCGCGGGCGAGGTGACCGTGAACGGCAGGTCGGAGACCCGCCGCGGCCGCCAGCTCACCGCGGGTGACGTGGTGGCGTTCGGCGGAGACCGCGCTCGGGTGGCCGACGCCTGATCGCGGATCTTGTGAGCTTATGCAACGAAACCCGGGGGCGACGTCCCGGCGGACCGGGTGGAACGACGACGACCCCGGGCTCCGCCGAGATGAGCCCTGCCGAGAGGTCAGAGGCAAGGCCACCTGTAGCGTAGCCCTCTCCGGCCTCCGAGGGTGAAGTGAGCCACCTCGGGTCACCGGAACGGCCGAGCACTGATGGCCACGGAGCACGAGCCGATCGGTTGTCCCCCGACGGCACCAGCTCCGTAGCCCGCTCGGCCCTACGTCTCGCAGCGGCGCGTGACGCGGTCTACGCAGGGTTACCCGCAAGGCCCTGACCGCCGTACCGTGACGTGATCCGTTCGTGTCTCGGCGAGGGGGCATCACACGGAGTACGGGAAGTAGGCACTCGGCGTGACTGACGAGAGCAGCGAGACCGGGCGCCGCTCGCGGTTGCGTCGCCGGCAGGGGATCGGTCGCACCGGGGCGCGATTCCCCACCGTCGACGACGACCCCGCTGCACCGGACGACCGGGCGCCCGATCCCGGTCGGGAGATCGCCCCGCCCGTCCCCGACGCCCGGTCCGGCGCCGACCCGCTCGTCGGCCGCACCGGTGCCCGGTTCAACTCCCGCGCCCGCCGCGGCCGCCGTGACCAGCCCGCCGCGCCGCTCGCGCTGCCGCCGGGCCCGTCCGCGTCGTCGGCACCGTCGCCGTCGATGCCCCCGGTCCCCACGGGCGGGGAGCTCGACCCCGACCCGTACGTCGGCCGCACCGGGGCCCGCTTCGACTCCCGGGCCCGCCGGGCGCGGCGTGACGCCGATCGCCAGGCGGCCGAGGACGCCGTCGTCCCGCGCCAGGCCGCCCCGGTCGGCCGTCGGGGCGACTTCCCGCCCCCGCTGCCCGACGACGCGCCCACCGCCCCGCTGCACCTCGCCGAGCTGCGCAACCGCGTGGAGGGCATCGAGCCCCGGGTGTCCGTGCGGCCGTACGTGCGGACCCGCGGACGGACCCGCGCGCGGACCGACCTGCGCGTCGAGACCCTCGTGTCGATCCCCTCGCCGCGCCCCGCGCTCGAGGACCCGGAGCACCGCACGATCGGGGAGCTGTGCGACGGCCCCCGCTCGGTGGCCGAGGTCGCCGCGCTGATGCAGGTGCCGCTCGGCGTCGCACGCGTCCTCATCGGCGACATGGCCGACGAGGGCACGCTGACGGTCCACCCGACGGTCGACACCCTGAGCCCGGGACGCGGGCCGGACCGCGCGGTGATGAACCGCGTCCTGCGGGGGCTGCACCGGCTCTGAGTGCCCGTTCCCGACGACGTGGCCGGGGCCGGTCCCGCGCGGCACGATGGACGGCATGGCCACGGCGATCACCCCGCGTCTCACCGGATACGCGCACGGCGGGGGGTGCGCCTGCAAGATCCCGCCGGGTGAGCTGGAGTCGGTGGTGCGCGGGCTGACGCCCTCGCCGACGACGGAGCGGGTGGGCGAGCTCGTCGTCGGGCTGGAGGACGGCGACGACGCCGCCGCGGTGACCATCCGCGACGGGCTCGCACTGATCGCCACGACCGACTTCTTCACCCCGGTCGTCGACGACCCCTACGACTGGGGCCGCATCGCCGCGGCCAACGCCCTGTCCGACGTCTACGCCATGGGCGGGCGCCCCGTCGTCGCGCTCAACCTGCTGTGCTGGCCGCGCGACGTGCTGCCCTACGACCTGGCCGCCGAGGTCCTGCGCGGCGGGCTCGCCGTCGCCGACCTCGCGGGCTGCCACGTCGCGGGCGGGCACTCCGTCGACGACCCCGAGCCCAAGTACGGCATGGCCGTGACCGGGACCGCGGACCCGGCGGCACTGATCCGCAACGACGCCGGGCGCGCCGGCCTGCCGCTCTCGCTGACCAAGCCGCTCGGCCTGGGCGTCCTGAACAACCGGCACAAGCAGACCGGTGAGGTCTTCGCGCACGCCGTCGAGACCATGGCGGGCCTCAACGCCGAGGCGTCGGCGGCGGCCGTCGCGGCGGGGATCGTCGCGGGGACCGACGTCACCGGGTTCGGTCTGCTCGGCCACGCCTACAAGCTGGCGCGTGCCTCGGGCGTCACCGCGGTGATCGACAGCAGCGCGGTGCCCTATCTCGACGGCGCCCGCGAGGCGGCCCGCGAGGGGTTCGTCTCCGGCGGGACGCGGCGGAACCTGGACTGGGTCGCCCCGGAGACCGACTTCGGGTCGGTCGGCGAGGACGACCGGCTGCTGCTCGCGGACGCGCAGACCTCGGGCGGCCTGCTGCTGGTCGGTGAGATCCCGGGCGCGCCGGTGATCGGCGAGCTGGTCGCCTCCGGCGACAAGAGCCTCCGGCTCATGTGAACGATTGTGGTCGCTCCAGCGACCACAATCGTTCACATGCGCAGCTACATCACCGACCCGGACGCGCCCCGCGGGCTGCGGCTCGACGACTCCGCCCCGGACCCCGACCCCGCTCCGGGCGAGGCCGTGATCGCCGTCGAGGCCTTCGGGATCAACCGCGGCGAGCTCGCCCTGCTCACGGTCCGCGACCGGGACTGGCGGCCCGGGCAGGACGTCGCGGGCACCGTCGTCACCCCGGCCGCGGACGGCACCGGACCCGGCGCGGGGACCCGGGTCGTCGCGATCGTCGACGGCGGCGGCTGGTCGGAGCGGGTCGCGTGCCCGACGAACCGGCTCGCCCCGATCGACGACGCGGTCGCCGCCGTCGACGCCGCGGCCCTCCCGATCGCCGGGCTCACCGCGCTGCGGGCGCTGCGCGAGGGCGGCTCGCTGCTGGGGGAGCGGGTGCTGGTGACGGCGGCGACCGGTGCGGTCGGGCAGTTCGCGATCCAGCTGGCCCGGGCCGCGGGCGCCCGGGTGACCGCGCTCGTGAGCCGTCCGGAGTCCGCCGACGAGGCGCGGGCGGCCGGGGCGCACGTCGTCGTCACCGACCTCGGAGACGGTCCCGGCGGGTACCGGCTGGTCTGCGACGGTGCGGGCGGCGACGTGCTGCGCGAGGCGCTGCACCACCTCGCCCCGCACGGCGTCATCGCCACGTACGGCGCGATGGCAGGCAGGACCGAGCTCGGCCTGGCCGACCTGCTCTCCGTCGCCAACCCCCGCATCGTCGGGCTCGTGCACTCCGAGCCGCCCGAGCTGCGCGGCGCCGACCTCGGGGTGCTGGCCGACCTGGTGGCGTCCGGGGCGCTGCGCCCGCGGATCGGGCGCGACGGCGACTGGTCCGAGGTTCGCGAGGTCCTCGATGCCATGGCGGGGCAGCAGGTGCGCGGGAAGGTGGTGCTGCGTGTCTCGTAGGGGCTCCGCGCGTGACCTTTCCGGCGGCGCGACCTACCGTCGGCGGACGTGAGCGAACGCGCAGCCATCGTCACCGGATCCGCCAGCGGCATCGGCCGCGCCGTCGTCGACCGGCTGGTCGCCGACGGCTGGCAGGTGCTCGGGGTGGACCTCGAGGAACCCGACCTCAAGGGCGCGGAGGGGCTCGGCGCCGACCTCACGACCCGCGAGGGCAACAAGGCCGCCGTCGACATCGCCCTCCAGCACTTCGGCCGGATCGACCTGGTGGTGCCCAACGCCGGGTTCCAGTACGTCGCGCCGGTCGAGGAGTTCCCCGAGGAGCGCTGGGACGCGCTGCTGGCCATCCTGCTGACCAGCCCGTTCCTGCTCGCCAAGTACTCCTGGGAGGCGCTGCGCGCGGCCCCGGAGGGCGGGCGGTTCATCCCGGTCGCCTCCGCGCACGCGCTCGCGGCGAGCCCGTACAAGGCCGGCTACGTCTCGGCGAAGCACGGCGTGCTGGGCCTGGTGAAGACGCTCGCGCTCGAGGGCGCCACGGACGGGATCACCGCCGCCGCGGTCTGCCCCGGCTACGTGCGCACGCCGCTGGTGGAGAAGCAGATCGCCGACCAGGCCAAGGCCCACGGCATCAGCGAGGACCGGGTGATCGAGGAGGTCATCCTCACCCCGCACGCCCGCAAGGACCTCATCGAGCCCAGCGACGTGGCCGACGTCGTCGCGTTCCTCACGACGCCCGCGGGACGCACGTTCACCGGCGCGCCCGTGACCATGGACATGGGATGGACCGCGCGCTGAGCGAACCTGCGTCAGACTGCCCGCCGTGACGATCCGCGAGATCGCCGCCGAGCGGTGGCTGACGGTGCCCAACCTGCTGTCGGTGGTCCGGCTGGCGGGGGTGCCGGTCTTCCTGTGGCTGCTGCTCGGCCCCCGTGCGGACGGCTGGGCGCTGGTCGTGCTGGTGATCTCCGGGATCACCGACTACCTCGACGGCAAGCTCGCCCGCTGGCTCGACCAGTACAGCCGGCTGGGGGAGGCGCTCGACCCGCTCGCCGACCGGCTCTACACCCTCGCGGCCCTGGTGGCCTTCGTCGTGCGGGACATCGTGCCGTGGTGGGTGGTGGTGCTGATCGTCGGGCGGGACGTCGTGGTCTCCGCGGCCCTGCCGCTGCTGCGCCGCAAGGGCTACCTCGCGTTCCCGGTGCTCTACCTCGGCAAGGCCGCGACGCTGTGCCTGCTCTACGCCTTCCCGCTGCTGCTGCTCGCGCAGATGGACTGGCCGGGCGCGGCGGCGACTCGACCGGTCGCGCTCGCGTTCACGGTGTGGGGCATCACGTTGCACCTCTATTCGGGCGCCCTCTACGTCGTCCAGCTGGTGCAGACACCTCCCCGGACGGCGAGCGCCCCGGCCTGAGGCGCCGTTTGCCCCGGTCAGTGGGTCCCTCTACGCTCGCCGCCGCCGTTGACGATCACCGTCGGCGCGCCCCCATCACCGAGGACGAGGGAGTCGAGCGTGGTCCCCGAGGGTCTGCAGTACACCGCCGAGCACGAATGGGTCGCCACGGCGGAGGACGAGGGGACCGTGCGCGTCGGGATCACCGACTACGCCCAGGACCAGCTCGGCGACGTCGTGTTCGTGCAGCTGCCGACCGTCGCCGAGACGGTCTCGGCCGGCGACTCGATCGCGGAGGTCGAGTCCACCAAGTCGGTCTCGGAGATCTACGCGCCGCTGGCCGGTGAGATCACCGCGGTGAACGAGGCGCTCGGCGACACCCCGGAGCAGCTGAACTCCGACCCCTACGGCGCGGGCTGGATGTTCGAGATGCGTCCGTCGGACCCGGGAGCGCTCTCCGAGCTGCTCGACGCGTCGGCGTACCAGGCGGTCATCGACGGGGAGTGACTCGCCGTCGGCAGTGGTCGACGGTCGGTGACCGAACCGGTCACGGCCCGTCGACCCCGGCCCCGGCCTGCGCGGGAACCACGAGGCGGGACCGACCCACGGGGCAGCGGTGACGCACGGTACCGTGACCACCACCTCGTCGCGGCGCCCCGAGCAGGGCGTATCACGGGACGTGGGACCCACCCCCGGGCTCGGCTCGGTGGGGCCCCGAACGGCAGTTCCAGCAGACGAGCATCGACGGAGGAGCACGGTGAGCACAGGCGGTCCGGTCCCCCCCGAACGTCAGGGTGAGACGACGTCGGTCTTCCGGGCCGACTTCCTCGCCGAGTCCGACGCGGACACCCGCGGAGGAGGCGGCGTCTCCGGCGTCGACTCGCTGCCCGCCGGGTCCGCACTGCTGGTGGTCAAGCGCGGCCCGAACGCCGGATCCCGCTTCCTGCTCGACCGCGACACCACCAGCGCGGGTCGGCACCCCGACAGCGACATCTTCCTCGACGACGTGACCGTCTCCCGGCGCCACGCCGAGTTCCGGCGCGACGGCGCGGAGTTCGTCGTCGTCGACGTCGGCAGCCTGAACGGCACCTACGTCAACCGGGAGCCGGTGGACACCGCCGTGCTCGCGAACGGCGACGAGGTGCAGATCGGCAAGTTCCGCCTGGTCTTCCTGACCGGGCCGCGCGACGCCGGCTCCACCGGCCAGGGGGCCGGACCGGAGTTCTCGTGAGCGGGGCGAGCGCAGCGACGGGGAGAACGGTCGCGGCGAGCGAAGCGACGGGGGTTCGATGACGGCGGCCGGGCTTCCTCAGGGCGCCGGCAGTGCGCTGTCCATCGGGTCGGTCCTCGACGCCCTACGCGACGACTTCCCCGAGATCACGATCTCCAAGATCCGGTTCCTGGAGTCCGAGGGCCTGATCTCGCCGGCACGCACGCCGTCGGGGTATCGGCAGTTCTCGCACGCCGACATCCAGCGGCTGCGGTTCGTGCTCTCGGCCCAGCGGGACCACTACCTCCCGCTCAAGGTCATCCGGGCCAAGCTCGAGGAGTTCGACCGCGCGCCCACCGCGGAGGGCCCGGTGCTCACCGCGTCGGCCGACACCGTGAGCCCGGCCGAGGCGCTGTCCGAGACCGAGATCGCAGCCCCCGAGACCGGCGGTCCCGGTGGCGGTGGGCCGGTCGGTGGTGGGTCCGGCGGCTCCGGTGGTGGCGACGGCGGTGACGGCCGCCGGTTCGGCCGGGTGCCCGACCCGCGGGCGATGCGCCAGCGCGGCGGCCTCATGGCGGTCGGCCCCACGGGGGATCCCGTGGACGACGACCCGGACCGTGCCGTCCCCGCGGACGCCGGTGCCGGACCCGACGTCGTCGAGGGCGTGGACCGCGAGACGGTGCTCGCCGAGGACGGCGTCGACGAGGCGCTGCTGACCTCGCTCGAGCACCACGGGATCCTCCGCCCGGACGTCACCGGCCGTTACGAGCCGGAGGCCCCGGTGATCGCGCGGACGGCCGCCTCGCTGGCCGCCCTCGGCGTGGAGCCCCGCCTGCTGCGGGGGCTGCGCGCGGGGGCCGACCGCGAGGTCGGACTGCTCACCCAGCTCGTCACCCCGGTGGCGCGCGGGCGGGCTCCGGAGGCCTCGCGGCACGCCCGTGAGCTGTCCGGGGAGCTCGCGAGCCTCTCGGGCCGGCTGCACGCCCTGCTCGTCGGTTCCGGCCTGCGGCACGGCCTGCGCCGCTGACCGAGCGCCCCCGCGGCGGGCTCGCGTCACCGCCCCTGAACCCCTCCGAGCGTGTAGCGTTCCCGGAGTCGACGGGGCCGCCCCAGCATGTGATGGAGCGCCGGGCGCGACCTTCGCTCGACCGGGATCCGACGGTGCGAATCACGCGCCACGTGGGAACAGGGAGGCGACGCATGAGCGAGATGCGTGTCGTGGGGGTACGGGTCGAACTGCCCGCGAACCAGCCGATCCTCCTGCTGCGGGAGTCCGACGGCGACCGTTACCTGCCGATCTGGATCGGGTCGGTCGAGGCCACCGCGATCGCCCTGGAGCAGCAGGGCGTCAAGCCGGCCCGGCCGCTGACTCACGACCTCCTGAAGGACGTGCTCGGGGCTCTCGACCGGCGGCTGGAGCAGGTCCGGATCACCGACCTGCAGGAGGGCACGTTCTACGCGGAGCTGGTCTTCGACGGCGACGTCCGGGTCTCCGCCCGGCCGAGCGACTCGGTGGCCCTCGCCCTGCGGGTCGGCGTGCCGATCCACGCCGAGGAGGGCGTCCTGTCCGAGGCCGGGTTGATCATCCCGGACGAGCAGGAGGACGAGGTCGAGAAGTTCCGCGAGTTCCTCGACACCGTCTCGCCCGAGGACTTCGCGGGCACGTGAGGTGCACGGCGCGTCCCGCCGGGACACGCCGCTCGTCTCACCCTGAAGTTCAGGTACAGAGTTCGCCGCGCGTCGCGTTGACCCCTGTGGACAGCTTTCGTACGGTCTTCTGACCAGGGCTCGACACGGGTCCGGAGGTCGTCGAGGAGGCAGGTGTGGCGGGAGCCGGAGAGCGGCCCGGGGCCGGCAGGACGCCCGGCGCGCGGGACGCGTCTGCGCACGGCCCGTCGGGCCCGGTGTCCCCGGGGCTCCAGCCGCTCGGGCCCGCGGGAGAACAGGGCTCGCTGTTCCCGGACGAGCTGTTCGGGGAGAGCCCCAACGACGAGGTGCTCGGCTACCGCGGTCCCGCGGCGTGCCAGATCGTCGGGATCACCTACCGGCAGCTCGACTACTGGGCCCGGACCAAGCTGGTGGTGCCCAGCATTCGCACCGCGACCGGCTCCGGCTCCCAGCGGCTGTACTCCTTCAAGGACCTCGCGGTGCTCAAGGTGGTCAAGAACCTCCTCGACACCGGGGTCTCGCTGAACAACATCCGCTCCGCCGTCGAGCAGCTGCGTCGTCACGGGGTGCGGGATCTGGCCAAGATCACGCTGTTCTCGGACGGTGTGACGGTCTACGAGTGCACCTCGCCGGAGGAGGTCGTGGACCTGCTCCAGGGCGGGCAGGGGGTCTTCGGCATCGCGGTCGGCGGCGCCATGCGCGAGCTGTCGGGGTCGATCGCGCACTTCCCGGCCGAGCGGGCCGGCGCCGGCGCGTCCGTCGTGGACCACGCGCAGGAGGACGAGCTCGCCTCCCGGCGCAACCGCGGGGCTCGTTCCGCCGGCTAGAGGTGACGTACTCCTCTCGCGGGGCTGACACCCCAAGATCACCCCGGTAGCATGCGCGGGGTCGGTCAACGACTCCACGCGGGAGAGACCTGCAGTCAGAAGCCTCTGGACGCAGGCGCCGAAGGAGCAACTCCTCCCCGGAATCTCTCAGGCATCCGGTACCGCGCGGATGAGACGACCTCTGGAAAGTGGTGATCTCCGGATCACCCGCCGATGGTGCAAGCCGGCCCGAGCAGTCGGGGTTGAGGTCCGGTGAAGCTCTCAGGCGCCCGTGCAGGCGGCGGGCAGCGGCAGAGGGGGAGGGAACCCGGCGCGTCCGTCGAGGCACGCGTCGGGGTGACCCTGACCGAGTCCGGTCGCGGCCGGTTCCCCGGCCCGCCCGGCAGCCACCGGGAGGCCCCGCGTGAGCTCTCTTGACCGCCATTCCCTCGCCGCGCTCGAGCACGGCACGCCGTTCACCGAGCGGCACATCGGACCGGACGCCGCGCAGCTGTCCCGCATGCTGTCCGAGATCGGGGTCGGTTCCCTCGAGGAGCTCGCCGACCGGGCGATGCCCACGTCGATCCGGTCCGACCCGGCCGACTGGGACGCCGAGCGCGACCGCGACAGCGTCGACAGCGCGCCGCCGCCCGCGGCCACCGAGGAGCAGGTCCTCGCCGAGATGCGGGAGCTCGCCGCGTCGAACACGGTGCTCACCCCGATGCTCGGCCTCGGGTACCACGGCACCGTCACCCCGCCGGTGATCCGCCGCAACGTCCTCGAGGACCCGGCCTGGTACACCGCCTACACGCCGTACCAGCCGGAGATCTCGCAGGGCAGGCTCGAGGCGCTGCTCAACTTCCAGACCGTGGTCTGCGACCTCACCGGCCTCGACGTCGCCGGCGCCTCGATGCTCGACGAGTCCACCGCGGCCGTCGAGGCGATGATGCTGCTGCGCCGGGTGAGCAAGGCGAAGACCGACCTCTTCCTCGTGGACGAGGACACGCTGCCGCAGACGATCGCGGTGCTCCGCACCCGCGTCGACTCGCTGGGCCTGCGCCTGCGGCTGGTCGACGCGACCGCGCCGCTGCCCGACGAGGACTTCTTCGGCCTGCTGCTCGCCGCCCCCGGCGCCTCTGGCGCGCTGCGTGACCACTCCGGGATCATCGCGGCGGCCCACGAGCGCGGCTCCCAGGTCGTCGTCGCGTGCGACCTGCTCGCCGCCACGATGGTCACCCCGCCCGGCGAGCAAGGCGCGGACGTCGCGGTCGGGTCCACCCAGCGCTTCGGGGTGCCGCTCGGGTTCGGCGGGCCTCACGCCGGGTTCCTCGCGGTGCGCCAGCCGCTCGCCCGGCAGCTGCCCGGCCGTCTCGTCGGGACCTCGATCGACGCCGACGGGAACCCGGCCCACCGGCTGGCCCTGCAGACCCGCGAGCAGCACATCCGCCGCGACAAGGCCACGAGCAATATCTGCACCGCGCAGGTGCTGCTCGCCGTCATCGCCTCGATGTACGCCGTCTACCACGGCCCGGCCGGGCTGGCCGCCATCGCGCGGCGGACCCACCGGATGGCCGCGGTGCTCGCCGCCGGGCTGATCAAGGGCGGGGTCGAGGTCGTCCACCGGGACTTCTTCGACACCGTGCTCGTCCACGTCCCGGGCGGCGCCGCGGCCGCGAGCGCCCGCTGTCGCGACGAGGGGCTGCTGGTCCGCGAGGTCGACGACGACCACGTCGGCATCTCGTGCTCGGAGGTCACCACCCGCGAGCACCTCGTGGCCGTGTGGCGGGCCTTCGGGATCGACGACCCGGGCATCCCCGACCTCGACGCCGCGACCGAGGACGCCGTCCCGGCCGCGCTGGGGCGCTCGTCGGCCTTCCTCACCAACCCGGTCTTCCACCGCCACCGCAGCGAGACCGGGCTGCTGCGCTACCTGCGGACGCTCTCGGACAAGGACGTCGCGCTCGACCGCAGCATGATCCCGCTGGGCTCCTGCACGATGAAGCTCAACGCCACCGCCGAGATGGAGCCGATCACCTACCCCGGCTTCGCGGAGCTGCACCCGTTCGCGCCGGAGTCCGATGCGCCGGGGATGCTGCAGGTCATCCGCGACCTCGAGGCCTGGCTGGTGCACCTGACCGGCTACCACGCGGTTTCGCTGCAGCCCAATGCCGGCTCGCAGGGCGAGCTCGCGGGCCTGCTCGCGATCCGGGCCTACCACCATTCGCGGGGGGACACGCACCGCGACGTCTGCGTCATCCCGTCGTCGGCCCACGGCACCAACGCCGCCTCGGCGATCTCGGCCGGCATGCGGGTGAAGGTCGTCAAGACCACGGAGCGCGGCGACGTCGACACCGAGGACCTGGCGCGGGTCATCGACGAGGTCGGCGACGCACTCTCGGCGATCATGATCACCTACCCGTCGACGCACGGGGTGTACGAGCCGCACGTGCGCAAGGTCTGCAAGGCGGTCCACGACGCGGGCGGCCAGGTCTACGTCGACGGCGCCAACCTCAACGCCCTGGTCGGGCTCGCCCGGCCCGGTCGCTTCGGCGCCGACGTCAGCCACCTGAACCTGCACAAGACCTTCTGCATCCCGCACGGCGGCGGCGGGCCCGGCGTCGGGCCGATCGGGGTCGCCGAGCACCTCGCGCCGTTCCTGCCGAACCACCCCGCGCAGCCGTCGGCGGGCCCCGAGACCGGGGTCGGCCCGGTGGCCGGCGCGCCGTGGGGCTCGGCGTCCATCCTGCCGATCTCGTGGGCGTACGTCCGGCTCATGGGCGTGGACGGGCTCCGGCGTGCGACGCTCACCGCGGTGGCCGCCGCGAACTACGTGGCCGCGCGGCTGCGGCCGTCGTTCCCGGTGCTCTACACCGGCGCGGGCGGCTTCGTCGCCCACGAGTGCATCCTCGACCTGCGGCCCCTGACGAAGTCCTCCGGCGTCACCGTCGACGACGTCGCCAAGCGGCTCGCCGACTACGGGTTCCACGCGCCGACGATGTCGTTCCCGGTGGCGGGGACGCTCATGGTCGAGCCCACCGAGTCCGAGGACCTCACCGAGATCGACCGGTTCTGCGACGCGATGATCGCCATCCGCGCGGAGGCCGCGAAGGTCGAGGCGGGGGAGTGGCCCGCCGACGACAACCCGCTGGTGCACGCCCCGTTCACGGCCCGGTCGGTGATGGTCGGCGAGTGGGACCACGCGTACAGCCGGGAGGAGGCGGCGTTCCCCGCCGCCGGTCGCCCGGACAAGATCTGGGTCCCGGTGCGGCGGATCGACTCGGCGCACGGCGACCGGCACCTGGTCTGCTCCTGCCCGCCGTTGGAGGAGCTGGCGGAGGCCTGATCCCTTCCCGCACGAGGGGAGCCCTCGCGCGGCTCTAGCGACCGCATCCTCCCCTCGCGTTCGGTTCACCCGGACGCGAGGGGAGGATCGAGTCGTTCCAGCCGACCGAGGGTTCCCCTCGTGCGGAGTCGGTGCCGTCAGCCCGAACGGACGATCACCGCGGGCACCGGGGCCGCCTGCAGGATCGCCCCGAGCCGGTCGCCCAGGAAGAACCGCGTCGCCGCTCCGGGCGAGCCGCCGACGACGAGCAGGTCGCCCGGCTCCCAGTCGGTCGCGTGGACCGCCTCGTCCCAGGTGGCGCCGGCGTGCACCCCGGTCTCGGCGCTGCGCCCGAGGTCGGTGAGCGCGTCGGCCTGCGCGGCCGCGATCTGCTCCGACCAGCCCGCGAGCACCGGGGCCCCGGGGTTCAGGCCCACCTCGGGCGGCGTGGTCGGGCGCCGCACCGCGAACGACGCCACCCGCAGCGTCGCGGACGACCGGTCGGCGAGCTCGGCTGCCGTCGCGAGCACGCCCGGCGAGGCGTCCGTGCCGTCGAACGCGCAGGTCACGCGGCTGATCGGCTCGTTGGGGAAGGCGCCGTGGCCGCGGGCCAGGACGACCGGCACCGGCGAGTCGCGGGCCACCCGCACCGCGATCCGTCCGGAGCGGTCCGGGTCGGTGCCCAGCACGACGGCCGTGACCCCGGGGGTCGCGGCCGCCTCCAGTAGCGCGTCCGCGACCGACCGGCCCCGGACGGTCACCCAGCGCGCGGTGAGCCCGGACTCGTCGAGGATCCCCTCCACGGCGGCCCGGGCGGCGTCCGCGGCAGGGTCGGCGTCGACGGAGACGACGGCGGGTGCGTCGACGTCGATCCCGGTCTCACCGGCCTCCGGGGACACCCGCGAGCCGGGCGTGAGGACGACCGCGACCGTCACGTCCTCCTTCCACGCGACCGCCAGCCGTGCCGCCAGGCCGACGGCGCCACCCGCGTCGTCGCGGGCGTCGGGCGAGAGCCCGACCAGGAGGGTCACGCGATCATCTCCCGGAGGGCGGGGCCAGGGGCACGGCCGCACCCTAACCGGACACCCGCCCGCCGGTCCGACGGTGAGGTCAGCCGCTCACCCGGCGGGCGAGCGCGCGCCCCAGCAACGTCCCGGAGCGCCACGCCGTCTCCACCCGGGGCCGGCCCCAGGCGTCTCCGACGACGGCGACGAGATCGTCGTCGAGGTGGAACGGGGCGTCCTCGCCGGTCTCGTGCGGCGCGGCGGGGCTGGCGTAGGTCCAGCGGTGGGCGTGGCTCCAGCGCGGACGACGGTCGAGCTCGAGGAGCGAGGTGACCGCGTCGATCACCGTCGGGACGACCGCGTCCGGGTCGTCGAGGTGGCGGCGCGCGGCGTCGCCCGTGGTGTGCGCGACGAGAACCGGGGCACCGTCGCCGCGGCGCGACCCGTCGTCGGCGATCAGCGAGAGGTCGGGGTGGGAGTTGACGAACAGCGCCGTGAAGTCCCGGTCCCAGCAGCGCTCGTCGTACCCGAGCGCCACCGAGATCACCGGATCCCACTCCCGGCCCGCGAGCACCTCGGCGCTGCGCAGCGGCGGGCCCACCAGCCGGGCCGCCTGCGGGTCGGGCATCGCGAGCACCACCGCGCGGGCCGCCTCGCCGTCGACGGCGGGCCCCGGGGTCACCGACCCGACGGTGCGGCGGGTCTCGACCGTCAGGCCCTCGGCGAGGTCGGCGACCAGCGAGCGCAGCCCGCCGGGGGCGGCCCACCGCTGCGGGCCCGGCCGCGGCTCCCACACCCCGTCCCGGCCGCGCGCCTGCAGCGTGTCGGTCCAGGGCCGCGCGAGGCCGCGGTCCTGCCAGGACCCGACGAGGGCCGCGAACTCGTCGGCGGCGGGCTCCCCGGCGCCGGCCACGGTGAAGTAGGCGGCGCCCAGGTCGACGGGTCGCGCGCCCTCAGCGTCCCGCGGCAGCGGCGGACTGGCCATCCGGCCGCCGGGACGCCCGGCGCGCTCGAGCACCCGCACCGGCACGTCGGCCGCGGTGAGCTCCCGCGCGCAGGCGAGCCCGCTGATGCCCGCTCCGACGACGAGGACGTGGGTGCGGTGCGGGGCGTCGGAGTACCCGGAGGCGGCGACCATGCCGGACAGGTCCCCGGCACCGGCCCGATCCATGCCGGTTCCTCAGGTGGTGTTCCGCGTGGCCGAGCGGGCCACGTGGGTGCTGTCGCGCACCGTGCCGACGTACTCCTCGACGAGGTCCTCCAGGGCGACGATGCCGACCGTGGTCCCCTCGGCGTCGACGGCGCGGGCCAGGTGGGAGCCCTCCCGGCGCATCGTCGCCAGCGCCTCGTCGATCGGCGCGTCCACCGAGAGCCGCGGCAGCGCCCGCACCCGCTCGGCGGGCACCACCTCGTCGGGGCCGCCGTCGAGGTCGAGGACGTCCTTGATGTGCAGGTAGCCGACGAGCTCCACGCTCGGCGCCACACCGGTCTGGCGGGGGAGGACCGGGTCGGTGCCCGGGTCCAGCGGGTGGGTGTCGAGCCGGGGATGGGCGTCCGGGGCCTCCGGGGCCTGCACCGGGTAGCGCGAGAACCCGGTGCGGGCCACCGCCGCCTCCAGCGCGCCGACGGTCGGGTTCGCGGGCAGCACCGTCAGGCGCTCGCGCGGGATCAGCACGTCGGCCACCGAACGCTCCGCGGTGTGCAGGGCCTGGGTGAGACGACGGGTCTGGGAGGCGTCGAGCAGCCCCTCGCGCCGGGACTCGGAGAGCATCTCGGCGATCTCGGAGGAGGTGAAGGCCGCCTCCCGCTCGTCCTTGGGCTCCACCCCGAGCAGCTTCAGCACGTGGTTGGCGATCCAGTTCAGGATCACGATCACCGGTCGCGCGACCTTGAGGAACACCACCAGCGGCGGAACCAGCCACACCGCGGTGCTCTCCGGGCCCGCGATGGCGATGTTCTTCGGGACCATCTCGCCGATCACGATGTGCAGGACGGTCACGACGAGCAGCGCGATGACGAAGGCGATCGGGTGCACGAGCGCGAGCGGCATCCCGAGCGGGGTGAACACCGCCTCGACCAGGTGGGCCAGGGCGGGCTCGCCGAGCGCGCCCAGCGCGAGCGAGCAGATCGTGATCCCGAGCTGCGCGGCGGCCATCATCATCGACAGGTGCTCGGTGGCCCGCAGCACCGTGGCGGCCCCGGACTTGCCCGCGTCGACCATCGTCTCGACCCGGTCGCGCCGGGCGGAGATCAGCGCGAACTCGGCGCCGACGAAGAAGGCGTTCAGGCCCAGCAGCGCGACCATCGCGAGCAGGGCGACCCCGTCGTTCATCCGTCCCCCTCGGCTGCGGTCACGGCGTCACCGGAGTGCGGGGCGGCCGGCGGCTCGCTGGTCGGGGCCGGGGCGGTGATCCGGACGTCGGCGATGCGGCGACGGTCCATCCGCGTCACCACGAGGGTCCGGCCGTCGTGGGTCACGCGGTCGCCGACCGAGGGGATGCGCCCGAGCTCGGCGAGCAGGAAGCCCGCGAGCGTCTCGTAGACCTCGGAGTCCGGGAACGACCAGCCGACCAGGTCGGAGAGCTCGTCGGGGCGCAGCGTCCCCGAGACGATCCAGGTGTCCGGCCCGGCGTCGCGGAACCGGGCGGCCTCGCCCCGATCGTGCTCGTCGCGGACCTCGCCGACGATCTCCTCGACCAGGTCCTCGAGGGTGACGATCCCGGCGGTCCCGCCGTACTCGTCGACGACGACGGCCATCTGGAACCCGGCGCCGCGCAGCCGGTCGAGCAGCTCGTCGCCGTCGAGCGAGTCGGGCACGGTGGTCGGGGTCCGCATGAGGTTGCGCACGAACTGGCTCCCGCGCCGGGACCGCGGCTCGGCGAACGCCTGCTTGACGTGCACCACGCCCCGGACGTCGTCGAGGTCGCCCTCCACCACCGGGAACCGCGAGAACCCGGTCCGCGCGGCCGCCGCGAGCAGGTCGTCCACGGTGTCGTCGACGGTGAGCGACTCCGCCCGCATCCGCGGGGTCATCAGCTCGTCCGCGGTGCGCTCACCGACCCGCAGGGTCCGGGTCAGGACGGCGGCGGTGCCCTCGTCGAGCGTGCCCTGCTCGGCGCTGGTGGCCACGAGCGAGCCCAGCTCCTGCGGGGACCGGGCCGAGCGCAGCTCCTCCGCGGGCTCGACGCCGAGCCGCCGCACGATCCAGTTCGCGGCACCGTTGAGTGCGGAGATGAACCACGACAGCACCCGCGAGAACATCGCCTGGACGCCGGCGACGGCGCGCGCGGTGCGCAGCGGCGCGGCGATGGCGAGGTTCTTCGGGACCAGCTCGCCGAAGACCATCGACAGCGCCGTCGCCAGCACCAGCGCGATCACCGCCGCCGTCCCGCCCGCGGCGCCCTCGCCCATCCCGACGTCGGCGAGCAGCGGGGAGATCAGCGTCGCGATCGCGGGCTGGGCCAGGTAGCCGGTGACCAGCGTGGTGATCGTGATCCCGAGCTGGGCCCCGGAGAGCTCGAAGGACAGGTTGCGGTGGGCCGAGGCGACGGTCCTCGCCCGCCGGTCCCCGACCTCCGCGACGTGGTGGTCGACCTGGCTGCGCTCGAGCGTGGTCAGCGAGAACTCGGCGGCGACGAACACCGCCGTGCCGAGCGTGACCGCGACGACCCCGACGAGGCCGAGCACGGAGAGCAGGACGTCCACCGGGGCAGCTCAGTCCTTCTGCAGCCGCGCCGGGAAGCCCCCGGTCGCGATCGGGCCCCAGCGCTCGACGGTGAGCCGGACCAGGCACTTGCCCTGCGAGGCCATGGCCTCCTTGTACTCGTCCCAGTCCGGGTGCTCCCCCGAGATCGAGCGGAAGTACTCGCACAGGGGATCCAGCGCCTCGGGCAGGTCGAGCACCTCCGCGGTGCCCTCGACGTGCACCCACGGGCCGTTGAAGTCCGGCGAGAGCACGCACATCGCGACGGCGGGGTCACGCCGGATGTTGTGCACCTTGGCCCGCTCGGGATACGTCGAGACCAGCAGCCGGCCCTGGGAGTCGATGCCCAGCGTCACCGGGGAGGTCTGGTCGCCCCCGTCCTTGCGCTGCGTCACCACGATCGCGTGGTGCCGGGTCCGCAGGAACTCCGTGAGCTCCTCGCGCCCGACGTGGTCGTTCGTCGCCGTGTTCGCCACGGTGACCAGCGTACGGCGGGGCGTCCCCTCCGCCCGATCCCGGAGTGATCATTACGGTGGGGGTGTGACCAGCGACGGAGCCGGTACCGGCGGTGACGGGGACGGTGGCCGGGGCGGCGGCCTCGCCGGACGGGCGGTGATCGTCGTCGGGGCGTCCTCGGGCATCGGCGCCGCCACCGCACACGCCGCCGCGGCGGCCGGGGCCCGCGTGGGGGTGATCGCCCGCCGCGCCGAGCGGCTCGACGAGCTCGTCGGGGCCCTCGACGGGACCGGGCACGCGGCCGCGGCGGCCGACGTCACCGACCCCGACGCCCTCCGCGCCGCCGTCGACGCCCTCGCGGCCCGCCTCGGGGAACCGCTGCACGGCGTCGTCGCCGCGGCCGGGGTGATGTCGCTCGGCTCGGTCGTCGACACCGACCCCGCCCGCTGGCGCGAGATCCTCGACGTCAACGTGGCGGGGCTGCTCGCGACCGCGCGGTCCGCGCTGCTCCACCTCGGGCCCGGCGGCACGTTCGTCGTCGTGTCCTCGATGTCCGGGCGGCGGGTGGCCTCGGCTGCGGGCGGGGTCTACGCGGCCAGCAAGCACGCCGCGCACGCCGTCGCCGAGACGCTGCGCCTGGAGGCCGGCCCGCGGGGGATCAAGGTCAGCACCGTCTCACCGGGCTTCGTGGCCACCGACCTGGTCGCCGACGAGGCCGCGGACGACGACGACACGGCTCGCTTCGAGGAGCGGATGCACGACCAGGGACTCGCCCCCGCCGACGTCGCGGCGGGCATCGTGCACCTGCTCGGCCTGCCCCCGGAGGTCGCCGTCGTGGAGTACGCGGTGGCGTCGGTGCGCCAGCTCGGACACCGGTGAAGGGAATCGCGGACGTGAGACCGGAGACAGCCGGTGGCGGGCGCCGGGGTGTCCGTGACCAGAATGTGTCCCCATGAGCGGGTCCCCGTTCGTCGACTTCGATCGTGCCTCGTGGGCCGCGCTGCGGGACGAGCACGGTGACCTCCCGCTGACCGCGGACGAGCTCGAGGAGCTGCGCTCCCTGGGCGATCCCGTGGACCTCGACGAGGTGCGCGACGTCTACCTGCCGCTCTCGCGGCTGCTCGACCTGCACGTCCGCGCGAACTCCGGGCTGCTCGAGGCCTACCGGACGTTCCTGCGCCAGGACGAGGAGCGCACCCCGTTCGTCGTCGGGATCGCCGGGTCGGTGTCGGTCGGCAAGTCCACCACCGCCCGCCTGCTGCGCCTGCTGCTGGCCCGGTGGGAGGACCACCCGAACGTCGCGCTGGTGACGACCGACGGGTTCCTGCTCCCGAACGCCGAGCTCGAGCGGCGCGGGATCATGGCGCGCAAGGGGTTCCCGGAGTCCTACGACCGGCGCGCGCTGCTGCGGTTCGTCTCCGACATCAAGGCCGGCAAGCCCGAGGTCCCGGCGCCGGTGTACTCCCACCTCGTCTACGACGTGCTCGACGAGCAGCGCTCCGTCGCCCGCCCGGACATCCTGGTGCTCGAAGGCCTCAACGTGCTGCAGCCGGCGCCGCAGACCGGGGAGCGGGCGAGCGCGCTGGCCGTCAGCGACCTCATCGACTTCTCGATCTACGTCGACGCGCACCCCGCCGACGTCCGCCGCTGGTACATCGAGCGGTTCCTGGCCCTGCGCGAAACCGCGTTCCGCGACCCGGCGTCGTACTTCCGCCGCTACGCCGAGATGGACACCGACGCCGCCCGGGCCCGGGCCGCCCAACTGTGGGACGAGATCAACGGGCCGAACCTGCGGGAGAACATCGCGCCCACCCGGTCGCGTGCCGGTCTGGTCCTGACGAAGGGCCCCGATCACTCAGTGCGACGGATTCGTCTCCGTAAGCTGTGAGTCCGCCACGGATGGCGGTACCCCGGGTTCCGGAAAAGGACGAAAGAGTCACGAAACACCTGCCCGGTGGTATGTGCGCAGCCTAAGTAGTGCGACGATGAGGTATGGCTGGTGCTTCCTCCTCCACTGCGTCCGCGGTGGCCCCGTCCGTGGGCGGGCCCACAACCGGGTCCGCGGGGCCGCCGGACCTCGGCGACCCGATGCTCCCCGCACGCCTGCGTCTCGCCATCGGCAGACTGAACCGCCGCATCCGGGTGGACGCCGCGGCGGTCCTGCCGCCGTTGCAGACCTCCGTGCTGGTGACGCTCGAGGAGCACGAACCGCTGCGCCTCTCCGAGCTCGCCCGCCGCGAGGCGGTCACCCCGCCGACGATGAGCCGGGTGCTCGCCGCGCTCGACGACGCCGGGCTGCTGGTGCGCACGCCGGATCCGCAGGACGCGCGGTCGGCGCTCGTGGAGCTCTCGCCCGAGGGCCGCGCCATGATCGAGCGCCTGCGCACCGAGCGCACCGCGCTCCTCGCGGAACGGCTCGACCGGCTGGCGCCCGAGCACCGCGAGGCCCTGGCCGCGGCCGTGCCGGCGCTCGAAGCGCTGGTCACGCTGCCGTCCGAGTAACCCGGACGGGTTGTCGCACGGCACCCGGCCGGGCATGCTCGGGCGTCGCCCCCTCCGGGTGCGGCGTCCCACGGGGACGACGCCGGGTCCGGGATCACCCGACGGCGGGACTTCAGTGAGCTTCGCAAACCACGACACCACGGACATCGCGCCCACCCCCGGTGCGCCCGTGGTCTTCCGCGCCCCGGTCCGGCGCCTGCAGCCGCCCCAGGTCGCGGACGAGCGCGAGTCGCTCGAGGGCTGGCTGGACTACTACCGCGCCCAGGTCGTCCTCGCGCTCGACGGCCTGCCCGCCGACGCCCTGCGCCGTCGGGTCCCCGAGACCGGACCCAGCCTCACCGGGATCGTCAAGCACCTGACCGATCTCGAGCGGACGTGGCTGGTCGAGCGCTGGGGCGAGCGCGGTGGCCGCACGAGCCACTCCTTCAGCCACATCGACGACTCCGACGAGGCCTTCCGCGTCAGCGACCTCGACGATCCCGAGGCCCTGGTCGGGGCCTACCAGGAGGTCTGTGAGAAGGGCCGGGACGCCCTGGCCGGCGCCGAGTCCCTGGACGACGCGGTGCGCGACGACCGCCGCGGCCACATCGAGCTGCGCTGGATCCTGCTCAACCTGATCACCGAGACCGCACGGCGCTCGGGACAGGCGCAGGCACTCCGCGAGGTGTTGCTGGCCGCGGAGGAAGGCCGGGCACCGTGAACGACGTCCCCAGCCCCATCCCCGTGATCCATTCCGGCACCGGCTCGTAGGCGGTGGCCGCCAGCCGGCCGCCGACGGCCGCGAGGCCCACGAGCCACGTCCGGATCTCCTGACCGCCGCTGCCCGCGGCGGACTCGATGCCGTCGTGACCGAGCGCGGCGACGGCGTCCAGGTCGCCCTCGGCGAGCCGGTCGAGGAACCAGCGGTCCCAGCCCGCGTTCACCGGGGCGTCGGGATCACCGGCCATGGCGCGCACCTTCGGTTCCCGCGCGGCCGCGAACCCGACGGCGTCGCGGCGCCCGTGGATGAGGGCGGACCGCCGCTCGCCGACGACGGCCGGGTCGCGGGGGTCGTTGGAGGGCAGCCAGTGCGACAGGCCGCCGCTCGCCACGACGAGCACGCGGTGGGCCAGTGGGGCGCGGCGCAGCGCGTCGCCCAGCGCCCGGCCCAGGGCCACGCAGCGCGCGGGGGTGGGCAGCGGGGGCGCGGCGGTGTTGAGCACGAGCGGGACGATCGGGGTCTCGGCGCCGTCCCCGAGGGCCATCTCGTAGCTCTGCACGATCCCGTGGTCGACGGTGAGCGAGTACGACAGCGCGAGGTCGAACCCGGCGGCGGCCACCGCGTCGTGCACCGCCCACGCGAGCGGCCCGGCCACCGGCAGCGCGCCCGCCCGGCTGCCGAAGTCGCCGAATCCCACCGCCTCCTCGACGCCGAGGGTGATCGGCGGCATGACGTCGTAGAAGTTCCCGTGGAAGTGGTCGGGACCGATCACGACGACGGCGTCCGGGGCCAGGGCGGTGACCGCGTCCCGCACCCGGGCGACGTCGGCGAGGAACGCCGCCCCCGGGTCGCCCGGCCCCGGGGGCATCAGGCTCGCGAACGGCGAGTGGGACATCCCGACGAAGCCCACGACGTCGCTCACGCCGGCGCCCCGGTCAGGAACCTCGCGTGGACGTCCACGAACTCGCCCGGCTTCTCCCACTGCGGCCAGTGGCCCGCCCCGGTGATCACGTGGAGGTCGACGTCACTCGTCTCGGATCCACGCAGCCAGCCCCGCAGCATCTCGGCCTCGTCGAGACCGCCCGTCGGGTCGTGGTCGGTCCAGAGCAGCAGGGTGGGCGCGGTGATCCGGCCGACCCACGACGGGTCCCAGCTGAAGCGGGCGCGGGTGGCCGGGTCCTGGAGCACCAGGGTGTTGGCGATCGCCGCCCGGAACCCGGGCCGGGAGTACACCGAGCGACGGAGGTTCACGAGCTCGTCGGTGACCTGGCCGGTGTCGTGGAAGAGCCACGCGACCCGCCGTCGCACGTTCTCGTCGCTGGGGTCCTCGACGGCCGTCGTCGTGCTCGCCCGCAGCCGGGCCATCACCTCGGGCTTGTTCGCGATGTTGCCGGGGGTGTTGAGCACCAGGCGCGCGACCCGCTCCGGGTGGTGCGCGGCCGTCCACGCCGCCACCCAGCCGCCGAGGGACTCCCCGGACAGGTGCGCGCGGGCGATGCCCAGGACGTCGAGGAGCCCGACGAGGTGGTCGGACAGCACGTCGACGGTGTACGGCACGTCGGGCAGGTCGGACCAGCCGTGCCCGACCATGTCGTACGCGGTGACCCGGAAGTGCTCCGCGAGCCCGGCGATGTCGCGGGCGTAGGCCTCGAGGTGCCCGCCGGTGCCGTGCAGGAGCACCAGGTCGGGGCCGGACCCGGCGCGCAGGACCCGGGTGCGCACCCCGGCCACGTCGACGTGGCGCAGCTCGTGGTCGACGTCGGCGAGCTCGCCCCAGATGCTCACGTGGTCGGGGATCGGCGGGCCGGACGACCGGGCGGTCCTGGCCTGGGCGGCTGCGGTCATGACGGATCTCCTCCGAAATTGGTCCGGGCCTCGGCCATCCCGACCTCGCCGGCGCTCTGCCGACGTGGCACGCCGAGGAGGGCGAGCAGGCGGGAGTTCTCGATCGTCAGGAACTCGACCGGATGCTCGGCCGAGTCGTTGTGGTGGCGGTGCCAGGTCCACGGCGGCGTGTAGACGAAGGAGCCGGTCCGCCAGGTGACCACCTCGTCCTCGATCTCGGAGTGGCCCTCACCGGAGACGACGTAGTGGATCGTCTCGTGGTGGTGGCGCTGCATGTCCGAGCTCGCGCCGGGGGCGAAGACCTGCTTGAACAGCTCGAAGGTGAGCGTCGGCAGGGCGCCGGCGATGCGCAGCGTCGTGGGGTTGTGGACGTCGGCGGCCGGGAGTGGGACCAGCTCGTCGTCGTGCACGACGAGGGGGCGGCCGGGGCCGGGCGGGACCGTCTCGTGCAGGCCGGCCAGGAACTCGTCCATCGCGAAGGTGCTCGCCATGCCGGGAAGCGTGGGTCGGCGGGCGCACTTGACCGAATCGCAGTCCCACTGGGCGGGACAGTTGCGGCACGATCGACGGGTGAGCACCACGGAGACGGCCAACCCCGCCGCGGCGCTGGACCGGGCGGCGGCGATCCTGGACGCCTTCGACGCCGAGCACCGCGAGCTCACCCTCGCCGCGCTCGTCGCCCGGTGCGGGCTGCCGCGGTCCACGACCCACCGCACCGCGGATCGGATGCTGCGTCTCGGCTGGCTCGACAAGCCGGGGGAGCGCTACCGCATCGGGGAGCGGCTGTTCGAGATCTCGGGTCTCGCGCCGGTGCGCCACGAGCTGCGCGAGGCGGTGCTGCCGTTCCTGCAGGACCTCTACGGCGCCACGAAGGTCGCGGTCCAGCTCGGCGTGCTGCGCGGGCCCGAGGTCCTCATCGTCGAGAAGATCACCGGGCACCGGCCGATGCCGATGCTCTCGGCGGTCGGGGGAAGCATCCCGACCTACTGCTCGGGTCTCGGCCGCGCGATCCTCGCCCACTCCGAGCCCGCCGTCGTCGACGAGGTCCTGGCCGCCGGGATGCCCGCGCGGACCCCGCGGACGCTGACCAGCGCCGATGTCGTCCGTCGCGAGCTCGCCGTCGTCGCCGAGCGGGGCTGGGCGGTCGATCGCGAGGAGGGCAACGCCGGCGTCTCCTGCGTCGCGGCGCCGATCTTCGGGCCGCTGCGGGAGATCGTCGCCGCCCTCTCGATCACCGGTCCGAGCGCCGCGATCCGCCCCGAGATGGCGGGCCCGGCGGTGCGGATGGCCGCGGCGGCGGCGTCGCGGGCGTACTCCGTGCGGCGGTAGGTGCGCTCACGAGGCCGGGGGCTGCCCGGTCCCACTGAGCGGGACCGCGCGTTGGTCAGGGCCCGCCGCGCGCTCACTGTGTGACGTGGCGCACCTCCGTCCGGGGGTGCGGACCACGAGGAGGAGCTCATGTCTCTGGGCGGCGGTTACATGCTGTCCTCACGCGAGGGCACCCAGATCCCGGCGATCGGGCTGAACATCACGGCCAAGGCGACGGGGGAGTCGACCCGCGACGCGTACTCGCTGTTCGAGTACGCGGTGCCGGGCGGGGTGACCGGTCCGCCGCCGCACGTGCACACCCGCGAGGACGAGTCGTTCATCTGCCTGGCCGGGCAGCTCGAGGTGATGCTCGGCGGCGAGACCTTCGTGCTCTCCCACGGGGACTACCTGCTGCTGCCCCGCAACGTGGTGCACACCTTCCGCAACCCGTTCGACGACGAGGCACGCGTCATCTCCGTGGTCTCCCCGGCCGGCCTCGAGGCCTACTACCAGGCGCTGGCCGAGCTGCCGCCCGGCCCGAAGGACATCTCCGTCATGGAGTCGGTGATGTCGCGCTTCGGCATCCAGCTGCGCCTCCCGGCGACGCAGGCCTGAGGAGCGCCGAGAAGATGAGGATCGCCGTCGTCGGGGCCGGGGTCGCCGGGCTCGTCACCGCCAAGGTGCTCCACCAGGCCGGGCACGAGGTCGTCGTCCACGACCGCACCGCCGACGTCGGCGGGGTCTGGAGCGCCGAGCGCCGCTACCCGGGCCTGTGCACCCAGAGCGCAAGGGACACCTACGCCTTCTCCGACTTCCCGATGCCCTCGGAGTACCCCGAGTGGCCCGACGGCGCGCAGGTCCAGGCGTACCTGGCGGGGTACGTCGAGCACGCGGGGATCGCGCCGCTGCTGCGGCTCGGGACCGAGGTCGTGCACGCCGCGGCACGTCCCGACGGCGGGTGGACGGTGCGGACCCGGCCCCGGGCGGGAGGCGCGGAGACCGCGGCCGAGTACGACCACCTCGTCGTCGCCAACGGTGTCTTCTCCGAGCCGCTGGTGCCCGACCTGCCCGGCGTCGAGGACTTCACCGCCGCGGGCGGGGTCCTGACAACGGCGGGTGCCTACCACGGGGAGGGCGCGGCCGGGGCCCGCGCGGTCGTCGTCGGGTACGGCAAGTCGGCGTGCGACGTGGCCGTCGCGATCTCCGAGCTCGCTGCGAGCACCGACGTGATCGCCCGCCAGCTGCTCTGGAAGATGCCGCGCCTCGTCGGTGGTCGGCTCAACTTCAAGCACCTGCTGCTGACCCGCATGGGCGAGGCGCTCTTCCGCTACATCCGGCTGCAGGGCTTCGAGAAGTTCCTGCACGGACCGGGCGACCGGCTGCGGCGCGGGCTGCTCGCCGGGGTCGGCGCCGTCGCGACCCGCCAGCTCAAGCTGCGCGAGCTCGACCTCCTGCCGCGCGGGCAGTTCTCCGACATCGTCAAGAACGCGATCGGGCTGACCACCGAGGGGTTCTTCGAGGGCGTCGAGGCCGGGACGATCCGGGTGCACCGCGACCGCACCGTCACGCGGCTGCTCGAGAAGGACGGCGCCCCGCACGCCGAGCTCTCCGACGGCACGGTGCTGCCCGCGGACCTCGTCGTGTGCGCGACCGGGTACCGCCAGAGCGTGGCGTTCCTCGACGAGGAGGTCCGCGCGCGGCTCCTCGACGAGCGCGGCAACTACCTGCTCTACCGCCAGATCGAGCCGGTCGCGGTCGACGACCTGTCCTTCGCCGGCTACAACTCCTCGTTCTTCAGCCCGCTCAACGCCGAGATGGCCGCGGTGTGGCTGGCCGCGCGGCTCGCCGGCCGGGTCGCGCTGCCCGGGTCCGAGGCGATGCGGGCGCAGGTCGACGAGCAGCTCGCGTTCATGGACGTGGCCGTGAACCACCACCACTGCCACGGCACCAAGATCATCCCGTTCTCGCTGCACAACGTGGACGAGGTGCTCGGCGACGTCGGGCTGCAGATCCCCGCGCGGGCGCGGGCGGCGCAGTGGCTGAACCCGGTCGACCCGGCGGCCTACCGCGACGTCACTCCGCGGCTGCTCGCCCAGCTCAGTTCGGTGACACCGTGACCGCGAAGTCGTCGGAGAAGCAGACCCGGCCGGCGATGCCGCGCGACTCGTCCCGCGGCGCCTCGTAGGACCACGCCCCGTCGACGATCTCGGACGAGCCGGCCTGTACCGCCCAGTAGCTCGAGACGCCCTTGTACGGGCAGACGGTGGTGGTGCCGGACGGGCGCAGGGTGGCGTCGACGTCGGCGCGGTCGATGTAGAAGCGCACGTCGAGGCCGGTCTCGTCGAGCAGGATCGCGCTCGTCGTGCGCGCGACGACCGTGCCGTCGGGCGCGGTCACGGTGACCTCGCGGCTCGTCGGGCGCAGGTCGACGCGGTGGTAGGGGTCGGGGAGGTGCCCGAGCACCTCCTCGTCCTCGTCGAGCCAGCGGTCGACGGCGCCCATCGGCAGCGCGACGAGCCCGGCCAGCCACGGGGTGTCCGGCTTCGGGTCGGGGTAGGACCAGACCGCGTTCTCGACGGTGCGTCTCCCGACCGTGAGGTGCTGGTAGGTCGCGTCGCCCTTGAACGGGCAGTGCGTCGAGTGCTCGCTGGGAGACAGCAGGTCCGCCCGGACGTCCTCGGCGGGCAGGTAGAGCTGCGGGCCCAGGCCGGTCTCGTGCAGGAGCGCGCCGCGCACGGTGTCGAGCACGACGACGTCGTTCCCGGCGTCGTCGGTGACGACCGCCCGGACCCGACGGCGGAACGGTTCCAGGAGCAGCGAGTGCGCCGGACCCTCGACGGTGAACGTCCGGGTCTCCGGGAGCTTGCGGGACAGCGGGCCGCCGAATCGCGTCAGTGCCATGTGGGGTGAGCGCCGTGCGCCGGGGGCGTATTCCGTCGCCGCCGGGCCGTGCTCACCGGCGCGCGGCGTGCACCGCGAGGACCGGGTCGCCCGTCGAGGGCGGGGAGGACAGCACGGGCTCGGCGAACGCGCCGGAGGCCCGGAAGTAGCCGGCGACGATGTCCTGGCGGCCCGCGTCGTCGGTCGCCAGCCAGCCGCGGATGGCCTTGGCCAGGAAGCACCGGTTGGAGAAGGCCACCGCGAACGTCCCGCCCGGGCGCAGCACCCGCGCGACCTCGCGGAACACCGCGACCGGGCTGGTCAGGTAGTCGACCGACACGGTGGAGATCACGGTGTCGAAGGCCGCGTCGGCGAAGGGGAGGACGGGGTCGGCGTTGAGGTCGTGCACCACCCGCTCGTGCGCCCAGCTGTTCGCGCCGAGCTCGGCGGTGTTCATGCCCAGCACGGTCAGGTGGCGGGGCTGCGTCGACAGGTGCGACACCCACGAGGCCATGAGGTCGAGGACGTCGCCGTCGGCCCCCACCTCGTCGTAGTACGCGGACACGGCGTTCACCGCGGCGTCGTCGAGGTGCTGCACGAGCCGTGGCGGGCCGTAGAAGATGGCGTCGTCGCGCTCGTCGGAGCGCTCGAAGAATCCGGGCGGGAAGGTCGCGGTGTCGGCGGGGCCGGCGGTGTCGGACACACCGTCATGGTTCCCGCGCGTGCCGCCGGGCACGCGGGGGCACGCGCGGAGAGTGACCCCCGCCTCGTCAGGCGTGCGCCAACCAGGCCGACCACTGGGCCGCGAGGCGCTCGGCGACCTCCTCGGCGGAGTCCCCGTAGAGCACCGCGCGGACCTCGTGGACCGGGTCGGCACCCGTCGTCGCGAGGGTGGCGACACCGGGCGCGGGACCGTCGAGCAGCAGCAGCGCGGCGCTGTGCTGGTGGCCGGCGCGGCGCTCGAGGCAGATGCCGGACAGCTGCGGGACACCGCGGAAGATCGTCAACGGCTGGCGGGGCGCAACGACGCCGACCTGCGAGAGGAAGCGGGCGTGGGCGCGCTCGTGGCCGCTGTCGGCGGTGCGTCCGCGCGAGGGTCCCCAGGCGTGCAGGCCGACGCCGGTCCGGCCCGGGAAGTGCTCGAGGTGAACGGCGAGCGTGGTCAGCGCGGTCGCCGCCCGCTCGCGCAGGGCGTCCGCCTGCGGACCGGCACCGAGACCCGTCGTCGTGACCCGGACCGCCGTCGTGCCGCCGTCGTGCGGCTCGACCCGCCAGATCGTCGTGACGACGACGTCCTCGCCGTCGACGGGGACGGCGGCCTCCGTGACGAGGCGGTGCGGCGGCTCCCGCTCGACGACGGGGGCGGTCGCGCCGGTCGCGACGGCGATGGTCCCGTCGGCGCGGGACGCGACCCCCGCCGGTTCCAGCCAGGCGCGGACGTCCGGGAGGCGGTCCACCGCGTCGAAGGCCTGCTCGACGGAGGCCGCCACCGCCACGCCGAGCTCGACCGCCTCGGTGGTCGTTCCGTCCGCCGCCACGTCAGCCGACCGCCGTCCCGACGAGGTGCCCGATGCCGTAGGTGACCGCGAGGCCGAGCGCCCCGCCGAGCACCACCCGCAGCACCGCCTTCCGGACCGAGCTGCCGCCGAGGTGCGCCGACACCCAGCCCGCGAGCCCGAGCGCGATCAGCACGCCGACGTAGGCGACCGGTACCCGCCACTCCGGCGGCGGCAGCAGGATCGCGAGCAGCGGGAGGATGCCGCCGAGGGTGAAGGCCAGCGCGGACGCCCCGGCGGCCTGCCACGGGCTGGAGAGCTCCTCGGGGTCGATGCCCAGCTCGGCCTCGACGTGCGCGGAGAACGCGTCGTGCTCGGTGAGCTCGCGGGCCACCTGCTCGGCGGTCTCGGGGCTCAGCCCCTTCCCCTCGTAGATCTGGGCCAGCTCGGAGAGCTCGTCCTCGGGGTCCTCGTCGAGCTCGCGCTGCTCCTTGGCGAGCATCGAGCGCTGCGAGTCGCGCTGGCTGGACACCGACACGTACTCGCCGAGGGCCATCGACACCGCGCCCGCCACGAGGCCGGCGACGCCCGCGGTGAGGATCGGTCCGCGCTCGCTGGTGGCGCCGGCGACGCCGAGCACGATGCCCGCCACCGACACGATGCCGTCGTTCGCGCCGAGCACCGCGGCGCGCAGCCAGTTCAGCCGGGCATCGGTCGCTTCGGCGTGCGGCTCGTCCTCATGGGTCGGCAGCACGGTGCTGTCGTCGGTCACGGGCGCAGAGTCAAGCAGCGACGAGGCGGTGCTGCCAGCAAGGTGAGGCTCGGCTATCGGGGCCGGGCGGGACGGGGTTGTGACGGGGCCCGCCTGTGACGCGGACCGAACCCGCGGGCCCCGGAGCCGCCGACTTCGCCACGATGGCTCCATGCAGGAGACCGCTTTCGACCACAGCGAGCTGACCCACCCCGGGGCTTATCCGGTCCTGCGTGACGTCTCGCCGCGGTACTCCGACCTCGGGCCGGACGGGATGATCTCCGCGACCGGCATCACCCGCTGGTTCGAGGACGTCCGCGTCGCGGTCGAGCTGCCCGCGTTCCGCCGGCTCATCGAGGACGGCGAGTTCGGGCCGTTCCGGGTGCTGCTCGCGGCGCAGCACGTCGACCGGCTCGCCCCGATGCGCTGGGACGGCAAGTACCGCATCGGCGTCGGCATCCGGCGCGTGGGCGGCTCCTCGTTCACCTACGGCTACGGGGTCTTCTGCGACGACCGCTGCGTCGCGCTCGGGGACACCGTGACCGTGTTCGCGACGGAGGCCGGCCCGGCCCACCTGCCCGACGCGCTGCGCTCGGACCTCGCCGGGATGGTGCTCGACGAGCCCGACGCCCCCGCGGTCCACCGGCCCGGGCCCGAGCGCCGCGACCGGGCGACCTACCCGTTCGCGACGTCGCTACGCGCCCGCATCGGCGACATCGACACCAACCGCCACGTCAACAACGTCGTCCTGCTCTCCTGGTACGCCGAGGGGATCGCCGCGCTGCACGACGAGGTCCTCACCCCCGGGTGGGGCGGCCCGTCACCGGAGATCGCCCCGACCGGCTACCGGGTGCAGTACGTCGCCGAGGTCGGCTACCCCGCCGAGTACGAGATCGGGGTGACGGTGCTCGGGCAGGGTGTCGACGAGGAGGGGAGCCCGACCGTGCACTACGGGCTCGGGCTCTTCCTCGGCGATCGCTGCGTGGGCCTCGCCGACGCGACCGGCCCGCGCGGGGAGCTGCCCGCCGAGGTCCTCGACGCCTGGCGTCCCGCCCGCTGATCAACCGTCCCCCCCCGCTGATCAACCGTTCTGCCCGCCGGACACCGTGCTGCGAGGATGCGGCGCATGGCCGAGCGATTCGAGGTCCAGCGCACCGTCCCCGCCGATCCGCACCAGATCTTCGAGGTGCTGACCGACCCGATCGGGCACGTCGCGATCGACAGCGCGGGCATGCTCATGGGCGCGACCGGGGAGCGCGTGACGGCGGTCGGCGACGAGTTCGTGGTCCACATGGACCGGGAGGCGCTCGGGGACCGTCCGCTCGGGCAGTACGACGTCACCGTCTCGATCACCGCCCTCGAGCCCGACCGGGAGATCGCCTGGACGATCGTCGGCGGCATCGCCAAGCCCCCGATCGGGCACGTCTACGGCTATCGCCTGGAGCCGACCGACGGCGGTACGGTCGTCACCTCGTACTACGACTGGTCGAACATCGATCCCGTCTGGCGCGAGCGCGACATCTTCCCGGTGATCCCCGAGGCCGCGCTGAAGGGCACGCTCGGCATCCTCGAGCGGGTCGTGCGCCGGGGATATCGCTGAGCTCAGCGAGTTGATCACCAGGTGAGGTGACTCTCTTGCGGGAGTCGTATCCCAGATCGTGTCCGTGCGTTGTCTGAAGCGTGACCCGTTGCTCCGTACGACGGATGACGCTGCCCGCCCTCGCCGTAGTGGCTGCCCTGACCCTGGGCGCCTGCGGTGGTTCGGGGGGTGCCGCCCCACCCAGGACCGCGCCCGTCACCCGGGCGGCGGTCAGTACCGGCGTGGAGTCGAGCGGGTCGGTCTCCGCCCTCGGCGCCACCAACCTCGGGTTCCCCACCGGCGGGCAGCTGACGTCGGTGAAGGTCTCGGTCGGCGACCAGGTGACGCCGGGCCAGGTGCTCGCCACCATCGACGACTTCAACGCGCGTGAGCAGCTGAAGCAGGCGCAGTCGCAGCTCGCGGCCCAGCAGGCCAACTACGACCGGGTCAAGGACGGCACCCAGGTCGACGGGGCCCAGAACTCGGTCGACGCCGCGTCCTCGGTCGTCTCCGCCACGAAGAAGCAGGCGAACGCGACGCTGGCCGCCGACGACGCCGCGATCAAGGCCGCGTCGGCGGCGATCGGGCAGGCGCAGTCCGGGGCGGCGGCGGCCCAGGCGCAGCTGCAGTCCACGCTCGCGGCCTGCCAGGGGGCCTACCCGGCGGCGAACGCGGCGGCCTGCCAGTCGGTCCCCACCGCCCAGTACGCCGTGCAGCAGGCGCAGCAGGGCATCCAGACCGCGCAGCAGAACCTCACGACGGCGCAGTCGAAGCGCAACATCGACGCCGCCTCCGGCAACCTGCAGGTGGCCAGCGCCCGCCAGGGTCAGGTGAGCGCGCAGAACGGTCTCGACTCGGCCAGCGCCGACCGGCCCAACAGCCTCGACGCTGCGGCCGCCGCGGTCGACGGTGCGCGCACCCAGGTCCAGCTCGCGCAGAAGGGCCTCGACAACACGACGCTGCGGGCCCCCGGGGCGGGCACGATCTCGGCCCTCAACGGCGCCGTCGGCGAGTTCATCGCGCCGTCCTCGTCGACCACGCCGTTCGCGCCCGGCGCCGACGCGCCCATCCCCGGCGCGGCCCAGGCGGCGGGCGGTGCGGCGGCGGCCGGGGCCGGGGCGGCGTCCCCGACCCGTCCGGGCGGCACCCAGTTCATCGTCATGCAGAACCTGGCCCGGTTCGCCGTCGTCGCGCCGTTCCAGGAGGTCGACGCGGCGAACATCTCGCCGCAGCAGCACGCGGTCGTCTCGCTGGACGCCATCCCGGACCGCACCTTCGACGGCACCGTCATGTCGGTGGCGCCGTCGTCGACGGCGATCGGCGGCAGCGTCTCGTACTACGTGACGATCGCCCTGCCGCCCGACGACCCCCGCATCCACGACGGTCAGTCGGCGCGCGCCTCGGTGACGACCGCGATGTCCGATCAGAAGATCAGCGTGCCGAACGCGGCCTTGCACCGGCAGGGGGACAGGGCCACGGTCACCGTCGTGACCTCTGACGGCAGGCAGGTACCGACACCGGTGACGACGGGCCTGGTGGGCTCCGACCGCACCGAGATCACCAGTGGGCTGGCCGAGGGCCAGCAGGTCCTGCTCGGGGCCTCGTCGTGAGCGCCCCGGAGAACCCCGACGGCGGTACGACGACCCAGGTCGACGACACGACGCCGGCCGAGGGCACCCCGGCCGAGGGGGAGAAGAAGGGCCGCCGCCCGCTCAAGCGGTCGACCAAGATCGCCCTGATCGTGATCATCATCCTGGCGGTGCTCGCGGCGGCCGCGTTCGCGGCGAACTACTTCATCAACTCGAGCAAGGTCGTCTCCACCGACAACGCCCAGGTCGACGGCACGCAGATCCCGATCGTCGCGCCGACCAGCGGCACGCTCGTCGGGTGGAAGGGCCAGGTCGGCAGCGTGCTGCGCCGCGACCAGGTCGTCGGGCGGGTCCAGCAGCAGGGCGCCTACGTCCAGCCGCAGCTCCCGATCCGGGCGCCCGCGGCGGGCACGATCGCGAACTCCGACACGACCGAGGGCGCCTACGTCACCGCGGGTGCGCAGCTCGCCGTCGCCTACGACCCGGCCAACGTCTACGTCACCGCGCGGGTCGACGAGACCGACATCGACGACGTCCAGGTCAACCGGCCGGTCGACTTCACGGTCGACGCCTACCCGGGCCGCGAGTTCCACGGCACCGTCACCGAGATCCAGGGCGGCGCCGCGGCCGTGTTCTCGCAGTTCCCGCAGTCCAACTCGGGCGGGAACTTCCAGAAGGTCACCCAGGTCATCCCGGTGCGCATCGGCATCGACGACGCGCAGGGCCTCGACCTCATCCCCGGTATGAACGTCACCGTCGACATCCACAAGCCGGGGGACTAGTTCCCGATTCTGGGAGACCTCTCCCACATCGACGGGCGGGCTGCCGCCCCTCGACCTACGGTTTCGATCGGGTGACGTGACGCCCTCACGGGTGGTCACGTGACTCCGTTGCTCCCGGGCATCCCCGGGGGACGCCGTCGGCGAGGAGGACAGCCCGCAGATGTCGACCGAGACCGAGGTCGGTACCGCACCGACAGCGCTCGACGACGGAACCCCCGGCTCGACGATCCCGGACACCCGGGCCCGTCCTCAGGACCGCACGACGGCGGCGCCCACCGCGCCCCCGCGCCCGGCCGCTCCGGCGCGGCCCGCGGCGCCCACGGCCCCGGCCCAGCCCGGGCCGCGGACCAACTGGCTGGTCCCGCTGCTCGTGCTCGTCGTCGGGATGTTCATGTCGGTGCTCGACATCAGCATCGTCAACGTCGCGATCTCGACGATGCAGAACGACTTCGGCGCGACGACGGACCAGATCCAGTGGGTGTCGACGTCCTACTCGCTGGCCGAGGGCGTGATCGTCCCCGCCAGCGCCTGGCTGGGCGCGCGCCTCGGGCTCGGGCGGACCTACACCTTCGCGATGGTCGGGTTCGCGATCTTCTCGGCGTTCTGCGGTCTCGCCTGGGACATCAACTCGATGATCGCGTTCCGGATCCTGCAGGCGATCCCGGGCGGGGTCATCCCGGTCGTGGCGCTCTCGATGCTCTACAAGATCGTCCCGCGCAAGAGCATGGGTGCCGCGATGGGCATCTACGGCCTGGGCATCGTGTTCGCCCCGGCCATCGGCCCGACCCTGGGCGGTTACCTCGTCGAGTACGTCGACTGGCGGCTGATCTTCTTCATCAACGTGCCGGTCGCCGTGCTCGGCGTCATCGGCGCGGTGTTCCTGCTGCCCCGCTTCCGCCCCGAGCCCGGGACGAAGTTCGACCTGCCCGGGTTCCTCGCGATCGCCGTCGGCCTGTTCTCCCTGCTCCTGGCCCTCTCCGAGGGGCCGAAGTGGGGCTGGACGTCCTACCCGACGCTGATCCTGCTGACCCTCGGGGTGCTCTCGCTCGCGCTGTTCGTCGTCGTCGAGCTCGAGGTCGACCAGCCGATGCTCGACGTCCGCGTCTTCGGCACGTGGGCGTTCAGCAACTCGCTGATCCTGATCTCGATCGTGTCGGTCGGGCTGTTCGGGGTGCTGTTCTACATCCCGGTCTACCTGCAGCAGTTCCAGAACATGGGCGCGTTCGACACCGGTCTGCTGCTGCTGCCGCAGGCCCTCGTGATGGCCGTGATCATGCCGGTGGCCGGGCAGATCTACGACCGGATCGGGGCGAAGTGGCCCGCCGCGATCGGGCTGACGATCGTCGCCCTGACCACCTGGGACCTGGCCGGCCTGACCCCCGACACCCCGCACGGGAAGCTCGAGCTGATCCTCGCCGTGCGCGCCGCGGGGATCGGCCTCGCGATGATGCCGATCATGACCGGCGGCCTGTCCGCGCTGCCCTCGGACCGCAGTTCGATGGGCAGCGCGTTCAACACGGTCGTGCAGCGTGCGTCGTCGGCCATCGGGCTCGCCGCGATGACGGCGCTCATGACGGTGCAGCAGGCGCAGGAGTCGGCGGACCGTTCCGGGCTGATGAGCTCGTCCGGGAGTGCTTCCTCGTCGGCGTCGGGTGCCTCGGCGTCGTCCGGTGGGTCGTCGGCGGGGAGCGCGATGCTCGAGCAGTACCAGGCGTACCAGCACCTGCAGAGCCAGGTGTTCATCACCGGGCTGAACGACCTGCTCATCGCCACCGCGATCCTCACCGCTTGTGCCGTCCCGCTCGCGCTCATGCTCCGCGGGGGCAAGCCGCCGGCGGAGGACGGGCCGCGGGTGATCGAGGGCTGACGGGGCCGCGGCGGGCGACGTCAGAGGGTCTTGTGCCGGGTGAAGGTGAAGCCGGGCAGTGACATCAGCCCGGACCGCCGGAGGTACACCTGCGTGATGACCTGCAGGAGCAGGTACACGACGGCGTACTGGATGCCGTTCGACGCCGGGACCGCATCGACCGGCAGGGTGTAGGCGAAGATGATGCGGATCGCCGCGTCGACGATGAGCCCGACGCCCCAGAGAACCGTCAGTACCCGCCACACACGCCGGAAGAGCGCGAACCGGTCCCAGACCGAGTCCCAGTCCTCCCCGGGCGGTCCGAGACGGCCCTCGGCGAGCGGGCGGGCGATCGAGAACACGAACGGTCGCCTCGCCCACAGCGTGGCGAGGAAGAACAGCCCGGCCAGGCCGGTGATCCAGCCGTCCCGCGCGAGCAGGGTGCGCGGGTCGGCGGCCGTGAGTGCGACGACCACGTTCAGCACGAGCACTGCGCCGATGAAGACGGCCAGGCCGTCGACGCGGCGCGTGACCAGGGCCTGGACCGCGAAGCTGACGATCGGGCCCACCGAGCTGATCAGCAGGGAGCCCAGCTCGGAGACGCCGAGGGCGCGGGCGACGTAGTACAGCGCGATCGGGACGACGACGTCGGCGATCGCCACGACGATCGTCAGGGTGCCGCCGGGGCGGGACGCCGGGGTGGCCACCTCCTCGTTCTCGTGTGCTCCATCTCCGGGGCCGCCGGCCGCCCGGTCGGTGCTCGGTTCGGTCGCCATCAGTCATCGCTCCCCGTCGCGACGCCGGCCCGGGCGCGGAACCTTCGCCGCCCGCGCCACCCCGGCGTCCTCGGTTTTGTATGACCGTACAAGAAACAGTATGGTCGTGCTAGGTTCTGTTCATGCCTGCAAGAACCAGCGAGACGAAGGACCGCCGGACCTTCACCGAGACGGCGCGGCGGGAGCAGATCGTGCGCGCCGCGGTCGACACCCTGGCCGAGCTCGGGTACAGCGACACCTCGCTGGGCAAGATCGCTCGGACCGCGGGCCTGTCCAGCGTCGGGATGATCTCGTACTACTTCTCCGGCAAGTCCGAGCTGATGTCGGAGGTCGTGTCCACCGTGCTCACGGCCGCCGGGGAGATCGTCGCGCCGCGCGTGGCGGCACAGGAGACGGCGGTCGGTCGGTTCCGCACCTACATCGAGGCGAGCCTCGAGCACCTGGCGGACCGGCGTGCCGAGGCCGTGGCGCTCATCGAGATCACCCTCGGCGCCCGTGACCGCGAACGGTCGGACGAGCTCGAGGCAGGGGCGACCGAGGTCGTCACCGACCTCGTGGCCCGCGCGCAGGCCGAACTGGACGCCGCGCGTGAGAGCACCGGCGAGCCGGCGCGCGAACCGCTCGATCCGCACGTCGTCGCCGTCGCCGTCCGCGGCGCGATCAACAGCGCGGTCGGTCGCTCGTTCCGTCGCCGCCCGGGGTCGGAGGCCGATCCCGAGCTGGCCGCGGAGGGCGCCCCCATCGCCGAACTGTTCGTCCGGGGTCTGTGAGCCGGCGGCGCCCACGATTCCTGATCCGCGCCCATGCCTGAGGAGGGACTCCGGTGGCCCACGTCCTCGTCCTGGCCTTTCCGGCGACCGGGCACATCAACCCCACGCTGCCGGTGCTCACGGTGCTCGTCGCCCGTGGGCACCGGGTCAGCGTGGTGGTGCCCGAGCAGTACCGGTCCACGGTGGAGGCCACCGGTGCCCGGGTGCTCACCTATCCGTCGATGGTCCCGACCGACTGGTCCGGCGTGGACATCCCGCGCCACCCGGACGCCGAGCAGCTCGCGAAGGCCCAGTGCGACACCGTCCGCGAGACGCTGACGCCGCTGCCCAGCGTGGTCGCCGACCTCGACGTCAACGCCGACGGCGACGTCGACGGCTCCGAGCGACCCGACGTCGTCGTCTACGACGTCCTCGGCAGCGCCGCCGGCCGGCTGCTGTCGCTGGCCTGGGACCTGCCGTCGGTGGTCACGTGCCCCACCTTCGTCGGCAACGAGACGTTCTCGCCGTACGCCCGCGCCGTCGCGGAGGGCGAGGCCGAGGCGCCGGATCCCGCGCACCCGGCGATGGTCGAGGCGGGAGCGATCCTGCGCTCCGCGCTGGACACCTGGGGTCTGTCGGACGTCACGGTCGGGGACTTCGTGGCCGGCTCCGGGGACCGCTGCCGGGTGGTCTTCCTGCCGCGCGCCTTCCACCCCGGCGAGGACACCTTCGACGAGCGGTTCCGCTTCGTCGGTCCGTGCCTGCGCTCGGGTGCCGACGACGACGGGTGGTCGCCGCCCGCGTCCGGGCGTCCGGTCGTGCTGGTCTCGCTGGGGACGCTCGGCTACGACGACTCCGCCGCGCTGCTGCGCCGGGTGGTCGAGGCGGTCGGGAAGATCGGCGGCCACGCGGTGGTCTCCATCGGCGAGGTCGACCCGGCGGTGTTCGGGGATGTCGGCGAGCACGTCGAGCTGCACCGTCGTGTCCCGCAGCTCGCCGTCCTGCGTCACGCCGCCGCGTTCGTCTCCCACGCGGGGATGAACTCGACGATGGAGGCGCTCTCGCACGGCGTCCCGCTGGTCGACGTCGCGCAGACGGGGGAGCAGCGCCTGGTGGCCGACCAGGTGGAGGCGCTCGACTGCGGGCGGGCGCTGGACCCGTCGGCGTCCGTCGAGGCGCTGGTGGCGGCACTGGACGAGGTCCGGAGCTCGGATTCCGTCGCTGCCGCGGTCGCCGCGATGCGCCAGGTGATCCACTCGACCGGCGGGGCGGTGGCGGCCGCGGACGCCGTCGAGGCGGCGGTGCTGAGCGGGGTGCGGTCGCCGGTCGCGGCGCACTGAGGGTCGTTCCCTGCGATGCTGCCCCGTTCCCTGCGATCCTCCTCCGGTGGCGGAGCTGCTCGTGGTCACCGGCCCGCCGGGTGCTGGCAAGTCGAGCCTGGCGCGTCTGCTCTCCGCCCGATGGCCGCTCAGCGCGCTGGTCGAGGGTGACCGTGTCTTCGGGTTCCTCGACCAGGGCTGGGTCGAGCCGTGGACGTCGGCGGCGCGCGAGCAGAACACGGTCGTGATCGAGGCCGCGGCGGCGGCCGCGGGACGGCTCGTGCGGGGCGGCTACGAGGTGATGTTCGACGGGGTCGTCGGGCCGTGGTTCCTGGACGGATTCCTGGCGGCGACGGGGCTTTCCCGGTTGCAGTACGTGGTTCTGCTGCCGTCGGAGCGCACGTGTCTGGAGCGGGTCGCAGGCCGCTCCGGTCACGAGTTCTCCGATGCCGAGGCGACCCGGCACATGCACGGGGAGTTCGCGTCGGCGACGGTGGCGGGCCGGCACGTGATCACTGCGGAGGATCCGCTCGAGGGGCTGGTCGGGGTGGTCGAAGGTCGCCGCGGTGAGGGTCTGCTCATGTACCCGTGAAGCCCGCTCCGGTGGGTTGCTCCACGTGCCCAGGCCCCATGGATCCGTTTGCTGTCGAACAAGCGTTCGAATGGCGTCTGGTGCAGTCAGGTCGGGGTGACTACCGTTGACTGTATGAGTTCCTCCGACGTCGACGAGGCGATGTTCGCCCGGGCCCGCGCCGCCATGGTCGCGGCGCGCGAGGCCGAGCACGCCGTCCTCGTCGCGGTCGGGGAGCTCGCCGAATCGGGGTCGTGGGCGGGGACCGGCCATCGGAGCCTGTCGAGGTTCCTGTCCGAGCTGTGGCGAATCAACGACGGTCATGCGCGGCGGCTGGTGCGCCACGCCGCGGCGGTGCTGCCGACGGTGGCGCTCTCGGGTGAGGCTCTCGGGGAGCGGATGCCGTCCTCGGCGGCTGCGTCGGGAGCGGGTGAGATCGGGGACGAGCACCTGACAGTGCTGACCAAGGCGGTCGACGCGGTGGAGCGCATCCCGGAGATCACTGCGGACCAGGTCGCTTCCGCCGAAGCGATCCTCGGCGAGGCAGCCCGCGCGCTGACGCCGGGCGGTCTGGAGAAGGCGGTCTCGCGGTTGCTGGAGACCCTCGACCAGGACGGCGCAGCTCCGGACGACGGCACCGGCGACACTCCGGACGAGTGGCAGCTGGTGAAGCGCAAGGACGGCACGCTGACCTTCACCGGTCGCATTCACGGCGCCGCCGACGTCGCCCTGCTGCTCGAGACCGTCGACGCACTCTCCGGCCCGGCCGGGCCGGACGACAAGCGCCCTCTTGCCGTGCGTCGCGCCGAAGCCCTGCTCGACCTGTGCGCCCACGCCCTCGGATGCGCCGGCTTCGACGACCTCGATGACGCCTACGGCAAGGACGTCGATCGCGACGACGCATACGACGACGGCGCGGGCGATGACGCCGACCGTGACGCGGCTGCCACGTCCGACAGCGATGAACCGACGGGAACCGATGAAGCCGGGTCCCGTGACGCGGAGTCCGACGGAACCGGGCCGACTCGGAGTGCGGAGCCGCGGGGCGGTGAGCCGGCCGACGACGCCGAGTCCGACGACGAGTCCGACGACGACGAGTGGGGTGACGGGCGGCTGCGTCTCGTTCCCGAACCGGAGGCCGATCCGCCTCCGGACCCCGCTCCGCCTCGCCGTCGTCGGGCGCCACGCCTGCCGATCCCGGCGCGCGCCACGCTGTCCGTCACCATTCCCCTGGAATGGCTGCGTGAGCAGCGCGGGCACATGCTGATCGACGACGCCCCGGCCGACGTCGCCGCCGCACGCCGGTTGGCGTGCGACGCCAAGATCATTCCCGCGGTCCTCGGGTCACGCGGAGAACCGCTCGACATCGGCCGCGCTGCCTACGCGGTTCCGCCGGCGATCTGGCGCGCCCTGCTCCTCCGGGACCGCGGCTGCGCCCACCCGGGCTGCCGGCGCCGGGCCAGCCGGACGCACGCCCACCACATCTGGCACTGGATCGACGACGGCCCGACCTCGCTCGAGAACACGGTCCTGTTGTGCCGGTACCACCATCAGCTGGTGCACCACGGAGACTGGCAGATCACGACGATCGACGGCCGGCCGTGGTTCACTCCGCCCCGCTGGGTGGACCCGGAGCGACAACCGATACCTGGCGGGCCGCTGCTGCCGGCCGCCCGTCCGGATGCCGCCTGAGCTCAGGATCGGTCAGCGCACGGCGCGCACCGGTCCCTGTCCGAAGGGGGTGCGTGCCCCGATGTGCCCGCCGTCGTCCGGGTCGGTGGAGACAGCGCCCCAGAACCCGCGCGGCAGCGTCGGGTCGCCCGCGGACCGTGGCATCACCGCATGCCCGGCGTCGCGCGCGGCAGCGAGGCAGGCGGGGGAGAAGCGGTCGTCGACGACCCGTTCCGGATCGGCCGGTCCGTCCCGGTGGGCGATCACGGAGGTCACCGAGTCCCCGACGACGATGTCATGGTCATGGACCAACGGCGCCCCGATCGCCGCGGCAAGCGGCTGACCGAGCGCCAGGGTCCGATGCAGACCGAGCCCCGTGGCCGGGTGCAGCCCGACCCCGATGCTGCTGCACGCGAGGACCGGGCGCCCGTCGCGCGATGCGAAGGCCGGCTCGAGCGGCATCGGCAGGTGCTCGCCGGGCGCCAGGCGAGCGAGTGCGCGCTGCTGGAACGCGGCCGGGTCGGGGATCGGGATGCCGTCGACGACGATGCCGGTCGTGCCCCACATCGCGGTGTTGATGCTGTGGCACAGCGCGGCGACGTCGCCCTCTGCGTCGACCGCGAGCACGTAGTCCGAGTGGCTGCCGAGCGACGGCCTCGGGGTCCGGGCCCGGACCGACGCCGCCGCACGGCGGAGCGGTCGTGAGGGGCCGCGTGTTCGGGCGGGCTGCGGGTGGCGGGATACCGTCCCGCCCGTGACGCTCCGGTCGATCGGGCTGTTCGTGGTCGCCGCGGTCCTCGAGATCGGTGGGGCGTGGCTGATCTGGCAGGCGGTCCGCGAGCACCGGGCGTGGTGGCTGGCCGGCCTGGGGATCGTCGCGCTCGGGCTCTACGGCTTCGTCGCCGCACTGCAGCCCGACGCCGCGTTCGGCCGGATCCTCGCGGCCTACGGCGGTGTGTTCGTGGCCGGCTCGCTGGCGTGGGGCGTCGTGCTCGACGGCTATCGGCCGGACCGCTTCGACGTGGTCGGCGCAGTCATCTGCCTCGTGGGCGTCGCGGTGATCATGTACGCGCCGCGGTGAGGTGCGGCGGAACGGCGGATTCCACCCGAGACGCCACGCGCGCATGATTACACCGTTACTGATGCCGGTCCCTGGGGGTGGGACGTGCCGAGTCTCTACGAGCACGCGGGCGGGGAGCCGGCGCTGCACCGACTGGAGCAGGTGTTCTACGACAGCGTGCTGGCCGACCCGGTGCTGCAGCCGTTGTTCGGGGCGGGGCGGCCCGAGCACGTCGACCACCTGACGGCGTTCACCGCCGAGAGCTTCGGGGGGCCCGACCGCTTCTCCCGCGAGCTCGGGTTCGCCCACCTGATCGACGTGCACCGTGGACTACGGATCACCGAGGAGCAGCGGGAGCGCTTCGTGCAGCTCGACGAGCAGGCGCTCGACACGGCCGGGATGCCGACGGACGTTCCGTTCCGCGACGCGGTGCGCGAGCACGTCGAGTTCGGCACGCACGTCGCGATGCAGAACTCCCACGCCACCACCGACGCCGAGCTGCACCCGCTGCGCGAGGTCCCGCGGTGGACATGGGCCGGGGACGACGCCTCCTGAGCTGAACACGCCGCCGGATCTCCCGGGGGCAGGTCTCGCCGGGGCAGAATCGAGCGCGTGACCGCCGACCTCGACGAGCTGCGCCGACTGCGCCGTGCCCGCGACCGGATGGACCGCGAGTACGCGCAGCCGCTGGACGTCCCGGCGCTCGCCCGGACCGCGCTGATGTCGACGGCGCACTTCAGCCGGCGGTTCCGGGAGGCGTACTCCGAGACGCCCTACTCCTACCTCATGACCCGGCGCATCGAGCGCGCGAAGGCACTGCTGCGCCGCGGCGACCTCAGCGTCACCGAGGTCTGTTTCGCGGTGGGTGCCGCCAGCCTGGGGTCGTTCTCGGCGCGGTTCACCGAGCTGGTCGGGGAGTCGCCGTCGGCGTACCGGGCCCGCGACCACGGCGATCTCCGCCACCAGCCGTCGTGCCACACGATGGCGATCACCCGCCCGCGGAAGGGCGTGGCGCAGGAGAGCAGTTTCGGAGAAGCCTCCGCGCTCGCGCGTCCCTAGCGTTGCGCCCATGACGATTTCTCTGAGCGGGATGCACGTGACCGTCGACGACGTCGACGAGGCCCTCGCCTTCTACCGGGACACGCTGGGCCTGACGGTGCGCAACGACGTGGGGAACGGCACGTACCGGTGGGTCACCCTCGGCACCGACACGCAGCCCGAGATCGGGATCGTGCTCTCCCCGCCGCACGCCGGGCGTTCGCAGGAGGACGGCGACGCGCTGGCGGCGCTGCTCGCCAAGGGCGCGCTCGGCATGATCCAGCTCCGGTGCGACGACCTCGACGCGATGTTCGACAAGATCGCCTCGGCGTCCGGGGTCGAGGTGCTCTCCGAGCCCGCCACCCAGCCGTGGGGCGTGCGCGACGCGGCGGTGCGCGACCCCGCGGGCAACATGGTGCGGATCGAGCAGGCGTAGGGCCCGCTCGTCAGCGGGGCAGGCCGGTGAGTCGGGCCAGGTCGAAGTCCGAGCCGTGCAGCGGGCAGAGCGGGTCGACGAACGCCGAGCGCTCGGCGTCGTCGTTGAACAGCACCGAGCACCGGCAGCCGTGGCGCACGGCGCCGTCGCTGCCGGGCCCCATGGCCGGGTCGACCAGCGCGGCCTTCTTCGCGAGCTCGTCCATCGCCGTCTCCTCCGACCGCAGAATCCTTACGCTTGACCAACGGTCACGGGTACCGGAGGTGACGATTCGCTCTGGCGTGTGAGCGAACCCATCCGGCCGTTCGGCGGGGTCAGCGCCAGAGCGACAGGGTGATCCCGCAGAGCCGTTCGCTGAACCGTCCGTCGGGGGACGCCCCGTCGAGCAGCGCGCGGAGCCCGGCGTCGAACTCCTCGAGGTCGGCGCCGAAGAGGTGAGGCGCGGCACGGGAGAGCGAGTACACCGACGCCCGGATCTCCTCGGCGGTGCGCTCCACGGTCCGCGCCGGGAGCTCCAGGTGCCGGGGCCCGCGGAAGCCGGCGGCGCGGTAGACGTCGTCCTCGTCGCCCGGGGTCCCGCTCGCGGGCACGACCGAGCGGCCGGCCCGGCGTGCGTCGCCGAGGTGGTGGCGGACCAGGGCGCCGATGGCCTCGCGGGGTGGCCGCGGGTGGGGGAGCACGTCGTCGGTCGGCATCCCCTCGTGGGTGGTGGCGCCGACGTGCACCAGGGCCCCGCCGGGGGCGAGCATCGTGCGCACGGCCGCGGCCACCGTCGGGCGGTCCATCCAGTGGAAGGACTGCGCGAACGTCACGACCGTCGGCGGCGCGAGGTCGGCCGGGAGCTCCTCGGCGCGCAGGTGGCGCCAGGTGACGTGCCCGACCGCGGCGCGCCGGGCCTGGCGGGCGCCCTCGGCGAGCATGTCGGCGTCGGCGTCGACGCCCACCACCTCGGCGAACAGCGGTGCCAGTAGCAGCGTCAGCGAGCCGGGCCCGCACCCGACGTCGAGCAGGCGCCCGTGCCCGTCGAGGTGCAGGGCCTCGGCGAGGCGCTCCGCCAGCGCGGCCGGGTAGGGCACGCGACCGACCGGGTAGAACGGCGCGCTGCCCGCGTAGAGCGTCGGATCCCAGGACCACCCGCCGTCGGACACTCCTCCATCCTCACCTTGCCGAGCCTCGGTACGCAGCCGTACCGTGCGCGGAAGCCGCGCCGCGGCCAGCAGTAGCCGTCGGAGGAGGAGCGTCATGGGCAGCGTCCGCGACAAGGTCGCCGTGGTCACCGGAGCGGGATCGGGCATCGGGCGCCGGCTGGCGCTCGAGCTCGCGCGCCGCGGGGCACGGCTGGCGCTCTCGGACGTGGACGAGGCCGGGCTGGGGGAGACGGCCGACCAGGCTAAGGCCCTCGGCGCCGAGGTCCACACCGCGCGGCTCGACGTCGCCGACCGGCAGGCGGTGTGCGACTACGCGGACGTCGTCGCGGAGCACTTCGGGGTCGTGCACCAGATCTACAACAACGCCGGCGTCGCCAGCTCGGGCTCGATCCTCGAGGGCGACTGGGACGAGTACGACCACGTCCTCGGCATCAACCTGTACGGCGTCATCCACGGCACCAAGGCGTTCCTGCCCCATCTCGTGGCGTCGGGCGACGGGCACGTCGTCAACGTCTCCAGCCTCAACGGGATCATGGCGCAGCCCGGTCTCTCCGCCTACTGCGCGAGCAAGTTCGGCGTGCGCGGCTTCACCGAGACGCTGCGCGCCGAGATGCTCTCCGGCGGCCACCCGGTGCAGGTCACCGTCGTGCACCCCGGCGGGGTGCGGACGAACATCGCGACGGCGGCTTTCGAGCGCGGCGCCGAGAAGCGCCCGACGACGGCGGCCGAACAGGCCCGGATGCGCACCTACAACGAGAAGCTCCTCAAGCTCCCGGCCGAGCAGGCGGCGAGGATCGTCGTCGACGGGGTCGAGGCCGGGAAGCCGCGCGTGCTCGTGGGGACCGACGCCAAGATCATCGACCTGGTCGTGCGGCTCGTGCCCCGCTTCTACCCGGCCGCGCTGGTGCGCTTCGGCGGGAAGGTGCTCGGCTCGGCGGATTGATCGCGCCGGCACGCCCACTCTTGCCCCCGCCCGACCCTGGTGCCACGGTTGCCGAACACACGCTCTCGGTCGCGGAGCAGCGGTGGAGGTGGGCCAGGTGCGCGTCGACGATCGGTATCCGCGCTCATCCGAGCCGCTGGCGCGGCACGCGATCATGCGCACCGGGGACGTCGAGGAAGCTCGTCACGTCGTGACCGAGGTGTACGTCCCCCATGAGCTGGACTCGCTCGGGGGGCGCCCGCTGGACGCCCGGCTCAACGTCGTGGCGTCACCGAAGCTCACGCTCGGGTACCTGGTCTACGGCGCCGACGCGACGTTGACCCTGCCGCCCCTGCGTCACTGCTACCACGTCAACCTGACCCTGACCGGGACGACGACGGCGACCCGGCGCGGTGGGCAGGACCGGGTGGTGACCTCCGGGCTGCGCAACGGGGTGGTACTGCTCCCCTCGGAGGACTCGACGGTGTCGTGGACCCCGGAGGCGACGCAGTACGTCATGAAGTTCCCCCGGGGCCCGCTCGAGGAGCACCTCGGCGGGTTGCTCGGGCATCCGGTCGGCGCCACGATCGACTTCGACGTGACCATGGACCTGACCACGGGTCCGGGCGCCCGACTGCTGTCGGCGGTCCGGTTCCTCCAGGCCGAGATCGACCGGCCCGACGGGCTCCTCGACGCACCGTTGGCCCGGGAGCAGGTCGAGTCCTATGTCCTGACAGCGCTGCTGCTCGGGGTGCCGCATTCCTACAGCGACGAACTGGCCCGGACGTCCGGACGCGATCAGCCCACCGTCGTGCGCCGCACGATGGACTTCGTCGAGGACCACGTCGACGAGGTGCTGAGCGTGTCGCGGTTGGCGCGCGCGGCCGGCGTCACGGCACGCACCCTGCAGATCAGTTTCGCCCGGCACATCGGTATGAGCCCCAGCGCCTATGTGCGGGACGTCCGCCTGGCGCGGGTGCACGCCGACCTGGAATCCGGATGTCCCGAGGACGTCTCAGTCACCGGCCGGGCGCTGCACTGGGGCTTCGCCAACATGGGCCGGTTCTCCGATCACTATCGCCGCAAGTACGGCGAACTCCCCTCCGCGACCCTGCGTCGTCGGTGACCTTCGGGTTCCGGCCGGGACGGTTCGCGTTCCGGCTGTCCCGGCCGGACGGGGCTCCCTAGCGTCGTGACCAGCGGTGACGCGCCGGGACGGCATCCACCGCGATGAGCCCGGCCCGCCCTCGCGGCCGCGGCGCCTTCATCACCGTGGCTGGAGGAACAGGCGATGGTTCAGACCGTGACCCGGGGCCGTACCCAGACCCTGCCGTTGGAGCACCCGCGGACGGGCCCCTCGATCTTCAACGATCAGCCCATGAAGCTCGGGCTGTTCGGGTCGAACTGCAGCGGCGGGCTCTGCATGACCGACGCTCCGACCAGTTACGAGATCACCTGGGATCACACCCGGGCGATTGCCCAGAAGGCCGACGGTCTCGGGTTCGAGGCCATGGTGCCCGTCGCGCGGTGGAAGGGCTTCGGCGGCAACGTCAACTTCAACGGCACCAACTTCGAGACCTTCACGTGGGGCGCCGGGCTCGCCGAGGCCACCGAGCAGATCACCATCTTCACGACGAACCACGTCCCGACCGTGCACCCGATCGTCGCGGCCAACATGGCGACGACGGTCGATCACATCTCGGGGGGTCGTTACGGCCTGAACATCGTGATGGGGTGGTTCACCCCGGAGATGCAGATGTTCCACGCCAGTCAGCTCGAGCACGACGAGCGTTATGTGTACGGCGCGGAATGGCTGGAGTTCGTCGAACGCCTCTGGACGGCCGAGGGCGAGTTCGACGTCGACGGGAAGTTCTTCCAGTCGTCACGCTGCGAGTCCGAGCCCAAGCCGGTCCAGTCGCCGCGGCCGGTGCTCATCAATGCCGGGAACTCTCCCGCCGGCGTCGAGTTCTCCGCGAAGTACGTCGACATCAACTTCGCCTCCCTCGACATCGCGGCCATGCCCGACTACACCGCCGCCATCAAGCGGAAGGCCCGCGAGGAGTACCGGCGGGCGATCAGCACGATGACGTACGGCCTCGTGGTGTGCCGTGACACCGAGGACGAGGCGAGACGCGATCACCAGCGCATCGTCGACGAGGGCGACTGGCCGGGCGCCCGCAACCTGATGAGCATCCTCGGCATCGAGAGCCAGTCCTTCGGCGACCAGCTCGAACGCTTCCAGGAGCGGTTCATCGCGGGGTGGGGCGGGATGCCGTTGATCGGTACTCCGGAACAGGTCGTCGAGGGCTTCCAGGAGCTCTCCGACGCCGGGATGGAGGGGATGATCATGGGTTTCCTCGACTACCACGAGGAGCTCGACCAGTTCGGGGAGAAGGTCATGCCGCTCCTGCGCGAGGCCGGCCTCCGTCACTGAAACTCCGACATCGACAAGGAAACCGTCATGACGCGACTGCAGGACAAGAACGTCGTCATCACCGGTGCGGCCGGCGGCCAGGGCGCCGCCGCGTGCCGCGCATTCCTCGCCGAGGGCGCGAACGTCCTCGGCACCGATCTCGACGAGGCCGCTCTCACCGCTCTGACCAAGGAGCTCGACACCGACGGTCGCTTCACCGCGGTCGCCGCCGACGCGTCCACGGGAACCGGAACGGCGCAGATCGCCACCGCCGCCCGAGAGCGCTTCGATCGGGTCGACGCCCTGTACAACAATCACGGCATCATCCTCGGCAAGCCGTTGCTCGACACCACCGAGGAGGAGTGGGACCGGGTCCACGACGTCGACCTCAAGAGCGTCTTCCTGCTGACCAAGCAGATCGCTCCGCTGATGCAGTCGCACGGCGGGTCCATCATCAACGTGTCCTCGGTCGGCGGCCTCGTGGCGTTCGGGAACATGGCGGCCTACGGCGCGGCCAAGGGTGGTCTCGCGATGTTCTCGAAGGTCGCGGCCGTCGACCTCGCCCCGTGGAACATCCGCGTCAACGCGATCTGCCCCGGCGTGATCGACACCCAGATGCCGCGCAACTTCGTCAGCGGTCTCGCCGACCGGGACGAGATCTGGCGTGGCTTCGAGCAGGGCCATCTCACGGGCCGGCTCGGCCGGGCCGACGAGATCGTGGGGCTCGCCGTCTATCTGGCGAGCGACGAATCGACCTTCATGACCGGCTCCGTCATCACCATCGACGGTGGCTGGTCCGTCCAGTAGTTCCCTCTCGACCCCGAGGAGAGACACATGACCACGAGCCGGGCCGTCACCGTCCGCACCGTCACCGCGGAGTTCGCCCAGGAGCTGATCGACGCCGCGACATCGAAGGCCGTCGAGATCGGAGTGCCCATGGTGATCAGCATCGTCGACCACGACGGGACCCTGAAGGCGTTCCGTCGGATGGACGGTGCCCCACTGCTCTCGGTCGAGATCGCCCAGAACAAGGCGTACACGGCGGCGGCCTTCGGTATCAGCACGGACGCCTGGCACGAGTTCATCAAGGAGGACGAGCCGCTGCGCCTCGGCATCGTGCACACCGATCGCCTCGTGACCTTCGGCGGCGGCTACCCGATCACCGTCGACGGCGATCTCGTCGGCGGTCTCGGCGTCAGCGGCGGGCACTACTCGCACGACATGCAGGTCGCCGGCGGCGCCCTGGAGGCCGTCGGACTCTCGACCGGCTGATGGAGGGGCCGGCTGCGCTGAACTGGTGAAGCGGTCCGCGGGCCGTGGACCGATCGGCACCCGGGGCGGGACTCTGCGTGGAACCACGAGGGGGCCGGAACGTCATGAGTCGCTCGAACGGGCCCGCGTCGGTCGTCGACCTGATCCGGGAACTGGCCCGCCGGGGCGAGGCTGCCGCGGTGGTCGAGGCGGACACCGGCCGGGTGATCGGTGGCGCCGAGTTCGCCGCGTCGATCGACGCGGAGGCCGGTCGACGACGGGTCCAGTTCCCCGACGGCGGCGCGGTGGCGCTCAGCGGTGGCAACGGGGTGGCGTGGCTGCGCACGATGCTCGGGGTGGTCGCGGCGGGGTGCGCGGTGGTGACCGTCAGCCCGCTGAGCCCGGTCGAGGACGTCGTCGCCCAGCTGTGGCGCTCCCGGGCACGACGGCTGGTGTGCGACGCGGCCGTGGCCCACCGGGTCGTCGACGAACTGCCGTCGGAGGTGACCCTGGAGGTGCTCGAACCCGATCCGCCCCCGGCCGGAGCCGAGGACACCACCGCGGCAACCCCGGTCGACGTGATAGCCCTCATGACGTCGAGCGGCACCACGGGACCCCCGAAGACCGCCCGGCTGACCGAGCGGGCGTTCGCCGTGTCCGCCCACCAGCTGGTCCGCCAGTGGGGGCTGACCGGCGACGACGTCTTCCTCGCGGTGCTCCCGTTCAGCCACGCCGCCGGGCTCAGCGCCGCGTTGTGCGCCCTCGCCGCGGGCGCCCGGCTGGTGACGATGCCGCGCTTCGAGCCGGCCGCCTTCCTCGACGCGCTCGAGGCGCACCGCGTCACGGCGTCCCTCCTCGCGCCGCCGATCGTGCGGCTGCTCGCCCTCCACCCCGCCGTCGACACCCACGACCTGACCGCGCTGCGGGTGCTCGGCTCCGCCGGGGCCCCGCTCCCCGCGGAGGTCGCCGAGGGGTGTGAGCGACGGCTCGGGGTCGCCGTCTGCAACGCCTACGGCATGACCGAGATCGGCTGGATCGCGATGGACTCGGCCGCCGCGCCGCGCCGGCCGGGGACGGTCGGGCCGCCGGTCGAGGAGGTCGAGGTGCGGCTCGTCGACCCCGAGACCGGGCTGGACGTGCCCGCCGGGGCCCGCGGCGAGATCTGGGCCCGCGGTCCGGCCGCCGGCCCGGGCTACCTCGACGACCCGGCGGCGACCGCGTCCCTGATCACGCCCGACGACTGGTGGCGCACCGGGGACCTCGCGGTCCTCGACGACGACGGGCGGCTCCGGATCGTCGACCGGCTCAAGGACCTCATCAAGTACAAGGGTCACCAGGTCGCGCCGGCCGCGCTGGAGCGGCTGATCGGCTCGCGGGCCGACGTCGTGGACGTCGCCGTCGCCGGGGACCCCGATCCGGAGGCCGGGGAGCTGCCGCACGCCTACGTCGTCGCGCCGGGCGGGCTGGACCCCGAGGAGCTGATGGCGTGGGTCGCGGAGCGCGTCTCGCCCCACCAGCGCATCCGCGCGGTCACGCTCCTCGAGGAGATCCCGCGCCTGCCCGCCGGGAAGATCCTCCGCCGGCTGCTGCCCACCGCCGTCCCGGCCTCCGCCGAAGGGCCTGTGCCGCAGCATCGGTAAGTGCTAGCTTACGGTTCGTCATGACGAACGCAACGGCGATGCTGACCGCCCTGGGTGACCCGACCCGACAGTCGATCATCGACGCCCTCTCCCGGGAGCCGCTCGCGGTCGGCGATCTCGCCCGCGTCCTGCCCATCAGCAGGCCTGCCGTCTCGCAGCACCTCAAGGTGCTCAAGGACGTCGGCCTGCTCCTGGACCACCAGGAGGGGACGCGGCGGCTCTACCAGGTCGACCCTGACGCGCTCGCCGAGCTGCGCCGGCACCTCGACACCTTCTGGGAACGGTCGCTGGCGGCGTTCGAACGCAGGACCCGAACCGAGGAGGAACGCGATGACCCGGACGATCCCGGCCATCCGTCGTGAGGTGACCGTGGGCGTGGACCGCACCCGCGCCTTCGAGATCTTCACGGCCGACATGACGTCGTGGTGGCCGCCGGCGCACCACATCGGCTCGGCCCCGATCGCCCAGATCGTGGTCGAGCCGCACGCGGGTGGCCGCTGGTACACCCGGCACGAGGACGGCACCGAGACCTCCACCGGCGTGGTGACGGTGTGGGAGCCGCCGGAGCGGGTGGTGGTGACCTGGCAGATCGGGGCCGACTGGCGCTTCCACGACGACCTGGTCACCACCGTCGAGGTGGTCTTCATCGAGCTCGAGCCCGGCCGCACGCAGGTGGTGCTCGAGCACCGCGACCTCGAGGCCTTCGGCGCCGACGCCGACGCGATGCACGGGACGTTCGACCAGCACGGCGCGTGGACGGCGACCCTCGAGGCCTACGCCGCGGTGGCCGGGGCGGCGTCGTGAAGTACGTGCTCTTCTACGCCGCGGCGCCCGACGCCCCGAGGACGGCACCCGCGCACTTCCCCGCCCACCAGGTACTGCTCGACGAGTTCCACGGGCGGGGCGACCTGCTCATGGTCGGCACCTTCACCGACCTCGTCGGGCGAGGAGCGATGGCGATCTTCACGAACGCGGAGGCCGCCGAGGAGTTCGCGGCGCGCGACCCCTTCGTGGCGCACGGCGTCGTCGCGTCGCACGAGGTGTGCGAGTGGAACGAGGTGCTCGCCTGAGCGCTCATGGCAGCAGCGACTCCGGGACGTCGACGACCCGGCTGCGCAGGTACTCGCCCAGCCCCTTGGCCTGCGGGTCGGGGCGCACCGAGGACGCCACGCCGTCGCCCAGGATCCCGTGCACGACGACGTTGAGCGCGCGCAGGTTGGCCAGCTCGTGGATCTCGATGTCGAGCTCCGCGACCTCCGGGCCGAGCAGCTCCCGGGCCCGCTCGACGGTCAGGAACCCGCGTAGCCACGCGTACTCCTCGTCGGTGCGGGTCCAGACGCCGATGTTCGCGTCGCCGCCCTTGTCGCCGGAGCGGGCGCCGACGATGCGGCCGATTGGGGCCCGCGTCGTCGGGCCGGTGGGCGGATTCGAGGATGTGGAGTTGGGGATGTTCAGCGTCTGTGACGCCGCATCGCTGACGGGGGTGGGCGGATCCGCCACGACCGACCGCGACCCGTCCGGCAGCACCACGGTCTGCGTCACGGCCGAGCGGGGGACCGCGGCCGGGTGGTAGACGCCGAAGGCCGACTCCGCGCTCGGCGGGGTGGTGGTGTGGAACCCGGCGTACCCGCCGAGCGCGAGCTCCATCGTCGCGTTCGAGAAGGTCCGGCCGACGACCCGCGGGTCGGGGTCCTTCACGGTGATCCGCAGGTGCGCGGTGGCCTCGGCGTTCGACGGGGCGTCCGGTGAGTCGAAGCGCAGCAGCCGGACGTCGACCTCGGCGAACCGGTCCCGCCCGCCGAGCACCTCGAACAACAGCTGCTCGGCGAACGCGGCCTTGGCCTCGATGTCGAGCCCGGTCAGCACCAGGGTCATCGAATTGCGGTAGCCGCCGGACTCGTTCAGCGCGACCTTCAGCGTCTCCGGCGGCGCCGACCCCCGCACCCCGGCGATCCGCACCCGGTCCTCGCCCTCCTGCGACAGCGAGATGCTGTCGAAGTGGGTCGTGCAGTCCGGGCCGAGATAGGCGGGCGCCGCGATCTCGTAGAGCAGCTGCGCGGTCACCGTGCCCACCGAGACCAGGCCGCCCGTCCCTGGATGCTTGGTGATCACCGACGAGCCGTCCGCGGCCACCTCGGCGATCGGGAACCCGGGATAGCGGCGGTCGGTGACCTCGTCGAGGAACGCGTAGTTCCCGCCGGTCGCCTGCGGGCCGCACTCGATGACGTGGCCCGCGACGACCGCGCCGGCCAGCGCGTCGAAGTCCTCCCGGCCCCACCCGTGCCACCAGGCCGCCGGCCCGACGACGAGCGAGGCGTCGGTGACCCGCCCGGTGACGACGACGTCCGCGCCCGCGGCCAGCGCCTCGGCGATGCCCCAGCCGCCGAAGTAGGCGTTCGCCGAGACCGGCTTGCCGACGACGGCGGGGGTGATCTCCTCGAGCGACCCACGCAGGTCGTCGCCCTCGACGTACGCGACCCGGGCGCCGGTGCCGAGCTCGGTGATCGCGGCGGCGAGCCCCGCCGGGTTGAGCCCGCCGGCGTTGGAGACGACCTTGACGCCGCGGGCGACGCAGTCGGCCAGCACGTCCTGCATCTGGGTCAGGAACGTCTTGGCGTACCCGCCGTCGGGGTCCTTGGCCTGCGCCTTCGCGAGGATGAGCATCGTGAGCTCGGCCAGGTAGTCGCCGCACAAGAGATCAACCGACCCGCCGTCGAGCATCTCCCGCGCGGCACCGAGCCGGTCGCCGTAGAAGCCCGAGATGTTGCCGATCCGGATCGCCCGGGTCACCGGACACCTCCCGTCTGTCGAGTACCGAGCGGCGCCCGGCCGGTCCCGGCGTCACCCGCGAAGGCCTGACCGATCTCCGCCCACTCCTGCGCCGCGTCCCCGACGACGGTCAACCGGAGGTCGTCCCGGTGCCGGCGCTGGGTGATGAGCAGCGCGAAGTCGAGCGCCGGGCCGGTGATCCGATCGGCGGCGTCCTCCGGCCCCCACGCCCAGGTCGACCCGTCCGGCGCGACCAGCTCGACCCGCACCGGCACCTCGGGCATCGGGCGCTCGTGGGCGGCGTAGCTGAACGGCCGTGCGCCGACCCCGATGTGCGCGACGTGCCGCAGCCGTGACGAGGGCTCGTGGACGGCGCCGACGGTGTCGAACACGTCCTGGCCGTGGGCCCAGGTCTCCATGATCCGCGCCGTCAGCGACGACGCGGCGCTCATCGCCGGCCCGAACCACGGCACCCGCAGGCCGGGCTCGAGGTCGCGGAACCCCGCGATCAGCCGGCCCCGGGCGTCGTCGAACCAGGCCAGCAGCTCGTGGCCGGGCAGATCGTGGAACGGCGCCGCGATGCTGTCCGGGTTGACGCCGCCCTCGGCGTCCATCGCGTCCTTCTCGGCGGTGAACGCCTCGGGGTCGGTCGCCGAGCGCAGCGCGACGTCGTCGAAGTAGGCGAGGTGGGAGACCTGGTCGGCGATCGTCCACCCCACGGCGGGGGTGTCCCGCCGCCAGTCGTCCTCGGTCAGGCCCGCGAGCACGCGGCGTAGATCAGCGGACTCCGCCGCCAGTTCGTCGCACAGCGCCGTCATCGACACCGGCATCGCGGCTACCTCCCCGTCCAGACCGGCGTGCGCTTCTCGCGGAAGGCCGTCGGCCCCTCCTGCGCGTCGGCCGACCGGTAGACCGGCGCCCAGATGTCCTCGGCGCGGTCGTAGGCCTCGGCCAACGACGACTCCGCCGACAGGTACGCCGTCCGCTTGGCCGCCCGGACCGAGAGCGGGGCGTTCGACGCGATCCGCGTCGCGAGCTGCTGGGCCTGCTCGCGCAGCTCGACGGCCGCGACGACGCGGTTGACCAGCCCCACCTCGTGGGCCCGGGCCGCGTCGAGCGGGTCGCCGGTCAGCAGGATCTCCAGGGCCACCCGCGGCGGGACCAGCCACGACAGCGGGGCGGCCCATGGCGACCCCCGACCGACCTTCACCTCCGACACCGCGAACCGGGCGTGCTCGGCGGCCACGACCAGGTCGCACTGCTGCGCGAGCAGGAACCCGCCGGCGTAGGCGACACCGTTGACCGCGGCGATCGTCGGCTTCGGCATGTCGACGTTGCGCCCGAACTGCGGCAGGAAGTCCGGCGGCGGGATCTCCAGAGAGGTCTCGGCCATCTCCTTGAGGTCGCCGCCCGCGCAGAACGCCTTCTCCCCGGCCCCGGTCAGGACGAGGACCGCGGCCGCGTCGTCGGCGACGAAGCGGTGGGTCCCCTCCCACAGCCCGTCGCGCACGTCCTTGCTGAGCGCGTTGCGCGCGTCCGGACGGTCGATGGTCAACCAGGCGACGCCGTCGACGACCTCGTAGGTCACCACGCTGTGTCCGGCCTCCGGCGCGCCAGCTCCGCTGCGCTTCGTGTCGCCCATCAAGGAAAGATCCTCCGCAGCTCGGGTCGGTTCAGCTTCCCGCTGCCGGTGCGCGGCAGCGCGTCGACGATCTCGATGCGCCGGGGCCGGTGCATGCCCCGCAGGTCGGGGTGGACCTGGCACCACTGGTCGAGGGCCTCGACGGTGACGCCGGGCCGGTTCGGGACGACGACGGCGGTCACCTGCTCCACCCAGCGGTCGTGGGCGGTGCCGATGACGGCGACCTCGGCGAGGTCGGGATGGTCGGCCAGGTGCTCCTCGACCATCTGCGGGAAGATGTTCTCGCCGCCGGAGACGATCATGTCGTCGATGCGGTCGACGTAGTAGAGGTAGCCGTCGGTGTCGCGGGACATGAGGTCGCCGGTCCGGAACCAGCGGCGCCCGTCGTCGTCGACCGCCCACTTCTCCGGGGCCTCGAGCCGCCAGTAGCCGGGCGTGACCGCGTCGCCGTGCACCCAGAGCTCCCCGACGCCGGGGTCGCCCGGCTCCAGGTCCGCAGTGTCTTCGGGTCCAGCTCCGCTCCGCTCCGTCTCCCGGCCGTCCACCGGGACCAGCCGCGTCGCGACGATCTGCGCCAGCGGCCGGCCCATCGAGTCGGGCCGGCGCTTCTCGCCCGGGTGGTAGGTGACGACGAGGCCGTTCTGCTCGGTCTGGCCGTAGATCTCGGTGCCGGGGATGCCGGTGCCGTGCTCGAGCCGCTCGATCGCCGCCGTCGGGGTCCGCGAGCCGCCGAACATGCAGAACCGGAACGAGTCGAGTCCGACCGGTTGCCGGGCGGTCCGGTTCCCGACGTCGATCATCATCGTCGAGATCAGCCCGCCGACGGTCGGCCGCAGCCGCTGCGCGAGCTCCAGCCACTTCTCGACGTCCCAGCGCGGCATCAACGTGATCTGTCCGCCGCGCAGCAGCAGCGGCAGCGACGCCAGCTGCAGGCCACCGACGTGGAACATCGGCATGCAGTTGAGCACGTGGTCGGCGCCGGTGATGCCGTAGAACTCGATCGCCCCGTCGGCCTCCGCGGCGACGTTGCGGTGCGTCTGCCGGACGCCCTTGGGCACCCCGGTCGAGCCCGAGGTGTACATCAGCAGCGCGTCGTCGTGGTCGAGCCGCGGCACCACCTCGTCGGTCGGGGGGTTCGTGGCCAGCGCCCGGGCGAACGTCCCTTCCGGGCCCGTGGTCAGGAGCTCGGGGGTCGCGCCCTCCAGCACCCGCTCGACGCGCTCGACGTCGTCGGGTGGCACGACGAGCAGCCGGCAGCCCGCGTCGGTGACGGCGTGGCGTAGCGGCGCGTCCGGGAAGAGGCAGTTGAGCGGCACGCCGACCGCCCCCGCCTGCCACGTCCCGAGGAGCCCGACGACGTACTCGACCACGTTCGGCAGCAGGAACCCGACGCGCTCGCCCGGGGCGACGCCGGAGGCCCGCAGGAACGCGGCGAACCGGCCGGCCCGGACGGCCAGCTCGGCGTAGGTGACCTCCTCCTCGCCGAGACGCACGGCCACGTCGTCGGCATGATCCGCCGCGGCCCGGCGCAGCAGCACGGCGATGTTCATGCGGTGGCTCCTCGGGCGTCGGTCACTTCTGCCGGGTCCTCCACGACGGCGAGCACCTGGCGTGTCTCGACCTGGTCACCCGGGGACACGTGCAGCTCCCCGACGACGCCGTCGACCGGCGCTGCCACCGTGTGCTCCATCTTCATCGCCTCGAGTACGACGAGCGCCGCCCCGGCCGTGACGCTGTCCCCGGTCGACGCCAAGACCCGCACGACCGTCCCGGGCATGGGCGCGAGCAACGACCCGGCGTGCGCGACGGCGTTGGGGTCGGCGAAGCGGGGGACGTCGGTGAAGGCGCTGGACCCGTCGGGACCGTCGACGAAGGTGTGGCCGTCGGCGCGGTGGATTGCGTAGGTGCGGCGCACTCCCGACGTCTCCAACGTCACCGAATGCGGCGCCGCACCATGTGAACGAATTTCGTCGTCCAGACGACCAGATCCGTTCACATGGGCCGCCAGGCCCTCGCGACGGAACGCGTAGCTCACCTCGAGCGTCCGGTCGCCGACGGTGTAGCTCACCGACTGCGGGGGACCGCCGACGTTGCGCCAGCCCGAGGGCAGGCCCCTGAGGACCTTCGCGTCGCGCCGGTGCTCGGCCTGCAGCGCGAGCGCGGCCGCCACCGCCCGCACCGGCTCGCCGTCGTCGGGCTCCGGGGTGACGAGCTCCGGGTGGCGGGGCAGGTAGCCGGTGTCGGTGCCGCCGGCGAGGAACTCGTCGTCGCGCAGGATGCCGACGAGCAGGTCGCGGTTGGTCGTGACGCCGTGGATGCCCGCCTGCGCGAGCGCGCGGGCGAGGGTCCGGGCGGCCTCGGCGCGGGTGCCGCCGTGGGCGATGACCTTGGCGAGCATCGGGTCGTAGTGCGGGCTCACGACGGAGCCGTCGGTCACCCCGGAGTCGACGCGCAGGCCGGGCAGGTCGGGCATCGCGAACCGGTGCAGCGTGCCGGTCGCGGGGAGGTACCCGGCCGGCACGTCCTCGGCGTAGAGGCGGACCTCGATCGCGGCGCCGTCGATCCGGGCGCCCGTCACCTCGGCCGGCAGCGGGTGTCCCTCGGCGACCCGCAGCTGCAGCGCCACCAGGTCCAGCCCGGTGACCAGCTCGGTGACCGGGTGCTCGACCTGCAGCCGGGTGTTGACCTCCAGGAAGAAGAACTGCCCATCGTGATCCAGCACGAACTCGACGGTCCCGGCGCCGGTGTAGCCGATCGCCTTCCCCGCGGCGACGGCGGCGGCCCCGAGCTCGGCGCGCAGCGCGTCGTCGACCGCGGGGGAGGGGCTCTCCTCCACGATCTTCTGGTAGCGGCGCTGGATGGAGCACTCGCGCTCGAAGAGGTGGACGACCTCGCCGTGGGTGTCCCCGACGATCTGCACCTCGACGTGGCGCGGGTCCTCCACGAACCGCTCGAGGAACACCGTGCCGTCGCCGAACGCGGAGGCCGCCTCCCGCCGGGCACCGTCGACGGCGTCGGCCAGCTCCGCCGACGATCGCACGATCCGCATCCCGCGCCCGCCGCCGCCGAACGCGGCCTTGACCAGCACCGGGAAGCCGATCTTCTCGGCCACGGCGTCGAGGTCGGTGTCGTCGGTGACGGTCGCGCCCGGCAGCACCGGCACGCCCGCCGCGCCCATGAGCGCCTTCGCCTCGAGCTTCGACCCCATCGACGCGATCGCCTCGGGGCTCGGCCCGACGAAGGTCAGCCCGGCCGCCGCGCAGTCCCGCGCGAACCCGGCGTTCTCGGAGAGGAAGCCGTACCCGGGGTGCACGGCGTCGGCCCCGGTCGCCTGCGCGGCCGCGATCACCAGGTCGGACCGCAGGTAGGTCTCGGACGGGGACGCACCGGGCAGGCGCACCGCCTCGTCGGCGAGCGCGACGAACGGGGCGTCGGCGTCGGGATCGGAGTAGACCGCGACCGTACCGATCCCGAGCGCGTGCGCGGTGCGCATGACGCGGGCGGCGATCTCACCGCGGTTGGCGACCAGCAGTTTCTGGATCATGACCTGCTTCTCGGGCATGCGGGGCGAGCGGAGCGACGGGGAGGTGGTCATGCCGTTCACATCCGGAAGACGCCGAAGCCGCGACGGCCCTCGACGGTGGTCGAGTGCACGGCCGAGAGCGACATGCCGAGCACGGTGCGGGTGTCCCGGGGATCGACGATGCCGTCGTCGTAGAGCTTCCCGGAGACGAAGAAGCTGTGGGACTCGGCCTCGATCTGCGCCTCGATCGCCCGCGTCCGGGCGGCGTCGGACTCCTCGTCGAACGCCTTGCCCTGGGAGGCCGCCGAGGCCCGCCCGACGATCGACATGACGCCGGCGAGCTGCGCCGCGCCCATGACGGCGAGCTTGGCGCCCGGCCAGGCGAACATCAGCCGTGGGTCGTAGGCGCGCCCCGACATGCCGTAGTTCCCGGCGCCGAACGACGACGCCATGTTGATCGTCAGGTGCGGGACCTTGCTGTTGGTCACCGCGTTGATCATCTTGGCGCCGTCCTTGATGATCCCGCCCTGCTCGTAGTCCTTGCCGACCATGTAGCCGGTGGTGTTCTGCAGGAAGATCAACGGGGTGTCGGTCTGGTTGGCGAGCAGGATGAACTCGCTCGCCTTCTTGGCCTCCTCGCTGAACAGCACCCCGCGGTGGTTCGCGAGCACGCCGACCGGATAGCCGTGGATGTTCGCCCAGCCGGTGACCAGCGACGTCCCGTAGACCGGCTTGTACTCGTCGAACTCCGAGCCGTCGACGGTGCGGGCGAGCACCTCGCGCGGGTCGAACGGCACCTTGGTGTCCGGCGGGATCAGCCCCAGGATCTCCTCCGGGTCATAGCGCGGTTCCGGCGCGTGGGGTGACGGCGGTGGGCCTAGCTTGCGCCAGTGGAACCGGGACACGATCTCGCGGCCGAGCCGGATCGCGTCGCGCTCGTCGGTGGCGAAGTAGTCCGAGAGCCCCGAGGTCCGGGAGTGCATCTCGGCGCCGCCGAGCGACTCGTCGTCGGACTCCTCGCCGGTCGCCATCTTCACCAGCGGAGGGCCGCCGAGGAACACCTTCGCCCGCTGGTCGACGAGCACGGCGTAGTCGCACATCCCGGGCACGTAGGCCCCGCCGGCGGTGGAGTTGCCGAACACCAGCGCGATCGTCGGGATCGCCATCGAGGACAGCTCGGTGAGCTCATGGAAGATCCGGCCGGCGGGGACGAACAGATCGGCCTGGGTCGGGAGGTCGGCTCCGCCCGACTCGACGAGGTTGATCACCGGGAGCCGGTTGGTCCGGGCGATCTCGAGCGCGCGCAGGGTCTTGCGCAGCGAGTACGGGTTCATCGCCCCGCCGCGCACCGTCGGGTCGTGGCCGATGATCAGGCACTCGACCCCGGACACCACCCCGATCCCGGTGAGGATCGACGCGCCGACGGTGAAGTCGGTGCCCCACGCGGCCAGCGCGGAGAGCTCGAGGAAGGGCGAGTCGGGGTCGAGCAGCAGCGCGAGCCGTTCCCGGACCGGCAGCTTGCCGCGCTCGCGGTGACGCTGCTGGTAGCGCTCCCCGCCGCCGGCGACGGCGAGCTCGAGCTGCTCGTCGAGCGCGGCGATGACCTCCAGCTGGTTCTTCCGGTTGCTGACGTAGCTCTCGGAGCCGGTGTCGAGCAGTGACTGCAGGACGGCCATGCCTAGCGGCCTCCGTAATGATCGGCGTGGGTGTCCCGGACGACGTTCTTCTGGATCTTTCCGGTGGAGGTCTTCGGTAGCTCCTCGGTGACGATCACGGCCTTCGGGACCTTGTAGCCGTCGAGCCGGTCCCGCAGGGCTGTTGTCAGCTGGTCCGGATCGAGCGTGGTCCCGGGCTTCGGCACGACGACGGCGGTGATCGCCTCGCTCCAGCGGGCGTGCGGCAGCCCCACGACGACGACCTCGGCGACGGCCGGGTCGGCGTCGTACACCGCACGCTCGACCTCGATCGACGCGACGTTCTCGCCGCCGGTCTTGATCACGTCCTTGTAGCGGTCGGCGAACCAGAGCACCCCGTCGTCCCCGAACCGCCCGACGTCGCCGGAGTGGAACCACCCGTGCGCGAACACGGCCTCGGTGGCCTCCGGGTTGCGCAGGTACTCCTGCATCGTGGACGGGCCGCGGTAGACGATCTCGCCGAGCTCACCCGGTCCGAGGAGCTCGCCGTCGGGACCCATGATCCCGACCTGCACCCCGGTCAGCGGCGTCCCGACCGCCCCGACGTGCGAGAGCTGGTGCTCCGGCCGGAACAGCGTGGTGATCGGCGACATCTCGGTCTGGCCGAACAGCAGCGCGAAGTCGCACCCGTAGCCGTCGAGGCAGGCCTTGATCTGCGCCTCGGGCATCGGCGCCATCGCGTAGACCGCGCGCCGCAGGCTCGACAGGTCGCGGGCGCCGAACGACGGGTGCTCCAGCGCCACCCGGTACATCATCGGCAGCCCGAAGACCTGCGTGATCTTCTCCTGCTCGATGGTGTCGAGGAAGCGCTGCGGGTCGAAGCCGCGGTGGACGTACAGCGTCGCGCCGACGGTCACCGCGGGTGTGCAGAACGCGTTGAGCTGCGCGGTGTGGAACATCGGCATCATCGCGATGAACCGGTCGTCCGGGCGCCAGCCCGAGTCCAGCGCCGCGGACATCGACTCCAGGTGGATCGCCAGGTGCGTCCCGACGACGCCCTTGGGGAACGACGTGGTGCCCGAGGTGTAGAGGTAGCTCAGCGGCGCGCGGTCGTCGATGGCGACCTCGGGCGGGGACTCGTCGCTGGTCTCGAGCGTGTCCAGTGTCAGGAATGACTCGTTGCTGACGTTGGACGTCCGAAAGGCGTCGTCGATCTTGCCCGGCTCGGTGCCGGGCGCGACGACGACGTCGGCGACCGTCGGGACCTGCGCGATCGCCGCGCTGATCGGCCCGAGCAGCTGGCTCTCGACGACGATCCCGCGGGCGCCGGAGTGCTCCAGGACGTACGCGACCTCGTCGGGGCGCCAGCCGAGGTTGACCGGCACGCACACCACCCCGGTCTTGGCGCAGGCGTAGTACACGGCGAGGAACTCGGCGCTGTTTCCGGACGCCAGCGCGAGCGCGTCGCCCGCCGCGTAGCCCCGCGCGAGCAGGCCGTGGGCGAGCCGATTGACCCAGATGTCGAACGCGGCGTAGGTCAGCCGCCTCGGACCGTCCACGACGGCGAGGTGCTCCGGCCGGGCGACCGCGGACCGGGTGAGGGCGTCGCCGACGTTGACCCGTCGGGCCAGATTCCGCTGCAGGTCCATCGCGAGCTCCTCCCGGGGCGATGGTCAGTAGGACCGGGGCAGGCCCAGGCCGTGCTGGGCGACGAAGTTGAGGATCATCTCCCGGTTGACCGGGGCGATCCGGAGCAGCCGGGCGAGGCCCCAGTAGGGGAGCAGGCCGAACTCGGCGGCGACGCCGTTGCCGCCGTGGGTCTGCATGGCGGCGTCGACGGCGGCGATCGCGGCCTCGGCCGCGGCGTACTTGGCCATGTTCGACTCCTCGCCGGCGGGCAGGCCCCGGTCGTGCAGCCAAGCGGCCTTGCGTGTCATCAGGGCAGCCAGTTCGGTCTCGATGCGGGCCTTCGCGAGCGGGTGTGAGACCCCCTGGTGCGCACCGATCGGCCGGTCCCAGACCTCACGCTCGTTCGCGTAGCGCGCGGCGCGGGCCAGCGCGTAGCGGGCGATCCCGACGCAGAGCGCGGCGCCGGTGATCCGCTCGGGGTTGAGCCCGTGGAAGACCTGCCGGAACCCCTGGCCCTCGTCGCCGACCAGGGCCGAGGCCGGCAGCCGGACGTCGTCGAAGTGCAGCGTGAACTGCTTCTCGGGGAGCATGACGTCGACGGGGAGCGGGGTCTTCTGCAGCCCCGGGGCGTCGGTGGGCACGAGGAACAGCGAGAGCTGGGCGTTGCCGCGCGGGTCGGTGCCGGTCTTCGCCACCAGCAGCAGCGCCGCGGCGTCGTCGACCCCGGAGATGTAGTACTTCTCCCCGCGGATCACCCACTCGTCGCCCTCACGGCGCGCCTTCGTGGCCAGCTGGTGGGTGTTGGACCCGGCGCCGGGCTCGGTGATCGCGAAGACCACCTTCTCCCGGCCGTTCGCCAGCCCGGGCAGCCACTCCTTGCGCTGCTCCTCGGAGCCGTACTCCGCGATCACCGCCGCGGAGATCGCGTGGGTGACGAGCAGCAGCAGGATCGGCGCACCCTGCGCCGCCGTCTCCTCGCAGACCAGCGCCAGTTCGACGAGCCCGCCGCCCCCGCCGCCGTAGGCCTCCGGGACCGAGACCCCGACGTAGCCGGCGTCACCGAGCGCGTGCCAGAGCTCGGTGCACTCCTCGCCACGGCGGGCGTGGTCGACGTAGTAGGTGCCGCCGAACGGGGCGGACACCTTCCCGACGGCGGCCCGGAGGTCCCGGTGCTCGTCGGTCTCCACGAAGTCCACGGCGGCTCCTCGGCGCGGTACGTGATCGGCGGTTCACTTCGACGGCGGACGCTAGCGGCTCGGCGGTCGACTGGCCAGAGGTGATTTGCGGTTCATGGGCGCTGACGTCGGGGAGCAGGCGGTACGGTGCAACCGGGCTGCCGCAGGCAATCGATGAGACTGCCGTTCACTCCGGTGGGACCCTGCCGAGGACGGGCGCCGTCGCGGTGACGAACGAGGAGGACGGACGTGGGGGCAGTCGAGGCGGCAGGGGGATCCCCCACGACCGCGGCGGAGGCGTCCGACCAGGTGGCTGCCGGCACGGACACGAACGCCGCGCCGGGCCCGGGCGTGGCCGAGGTGATCGAGGTCGGCGACCCGACGACGGAGACCGGCGCCGCGCGGCCCCGTCGTCGACGCGACCCCGCCCGCAAGGACCGCATCCTCGCCGCGGCCGCGGAACTGATCGCCGCCCACGGCTACCACGCCGTCGGGATGGCCGACATCGGTGCGGCGGCCGGGATCGTCGGCTCGGGCATCTACCGCCACTTCGACAGCAAGTCCGCGCTGCTCGCGGCCCTGCTGGAGCAGGTGATGGACGAGCAGGAGCGGAGTGCGGCGGAGATCGTCGCCGACGCCGCGGACGACCGGGAGGCCCTCGAGCGCCTCGTCGCCAACCACGTGCGGTTCGCGATCGAGGAGCGCCGGCTGCTCGGGGTCTACTACCGCGAGGCGCACCACCTGCCCGAGGAGGACCTCCGCCGGCTGCGACGGGCGCAGCGCCACTACATCGAGGAGTGGGTGATCGCGCTCGCGCCGCTGCGCCGGGAGCTCTCGGACGCGGAGCTGCGCGTCGTCGTGCACTCCGCGCTCGGCACCACGCAGGCGGTGCTCTTCCACCACAGCGGGCTGCCCGTCGCGCGTCTCGCGGAGCTGCTCGGGGAGATGGGCCTGAGCTGCCTCGGGCTCCGCGTTCGCGCCGAGAGTGAATCCGAGTAACTGAGGTCTTGCGCCGCCGGGCCCCGCCTGGGAATGCTGCACATCACAGTGTGGCGCCAGGGAGGCCCGGGTGAACAGCGTGGACACCGACAGCATCACCTTCGACGTCACGACCCTCCGGGGCCGGCGGGCCGTGCACCGCTGGGAACGGACCTCGGTCGGCGACGTGTTCGAGCGGCTCACCTGGAGCTACCCGGACCAGCAGGCGATCGTCGGGCGGCCCGGGGCGTACGGCGACGACCGGTTCGCGTCGCTGACCTACCGCGAGGCGGACCGCCTCGCGAACCAGGTCGCCCACGCGCTGCTGTCCCGCGGTCTCGAACCGTCGACCAGAGTCCTCCTGTTCTGCGAGAACTCCGTCGAGGCGTGGATCGCGAAGATCGGCATCGCGAAGGCCGGCCTCGTCGCGATGCCGCTGAACCCGAACCTCGCCCCGGACGTCATCACCCATCTCGTCGGCCACGCCGAGCCGGCGATCGCCATCGTCGACGCCGAGACCTGGCCCCGCGCCGAGGCGGCGTTCGCGGACGCCGGACTCCCCGCGGGCGTGACGATCACCGTCGGCGGCGGACCGGTGTCCGGCAGCCTGTCGTTCACCGACTTCGTCGCCGACCAACCGGTCTCGGAGCCCGATGTCGAGATCCACGGCGACGACATCTGGGAAATGCTGTTCACCTCCGGTACGACCGCGATGCCGAAGGGCGTGATGATCTCGCACTCGGCCAGCTACCTGGCGGCGCTGAACTTCGCGCTGTCGCTGACGCGCGGCCGTGGCCTCGAGAACGACCTGCGCGTCGGCACGTTCCTGCCGATGATCTACCACGTCGGCGAGCTGATCTTCGCGCTCTCCGCGTTCCTCTCCGGCGGCACGCTGGTCCTCGGGCGGCGCCCGGCCCCGGACGCCGTCGCGAAGGCGATCACCGAGGACCGGATCACGGCGCTGTGGGCGGGTTCGCCGCAGTTCGTCAGCGCCCTGACCCGCGAGTTCGACACCACCGGCGACGACGTCAGCTGCCTCGACGTCCTCGTCTACGGCTGGGGCGCGCTCCCGCCGAAGACGCACGCGAGGCTGCTCGACCACGCCGGCGAGGACCTCGTCGTCCTGGGCATCTTCGGTCAGACCGAGGCGATCGCCTGCCACCGCTTCTGGCCCCGGCGCTGGCCGGAGACCTACGCGCGGACCGCTCCGGTGGTCAACTACGTCGGCCTGCCGAGCCCGCTGCTCGCCTCCGACGTCTTCGACGAGGAGGGGAACTCGCTGCGTGACCAGCCCGGCGTCCCGGGGGAGGTCGTGTACCGGACGCCGACCGTGGCCGCCGGCTACTACAAGAACGAGGCCGCGACCCGCGAGGCGTTCCGCGACGGCTGGTTCCACTCCGGGGACAGCGCCGCGTTCGACTCCGACGGGCTGCGCGTCGTCGTCGACCGGATCAAGGACATCGTCAAGACCGGTGGCGAGAACGTCTCCAGCCTCCGCGTCGAGTCGGCGCTCTACGAGCATCCCGGCGTCCTGCGGGCCGCGGTCGTGGGCCTGCCGCACGATCACTGGGGCGAGGCGGTGACCGCGGTCGTCGTGCCCGCCGCCGGCGTCGAGGTCACCGCCGAGGAGCTCATCGGGCACTGCCGGAGCAAGCTCGCGGGCTACGAGACCCCGAAGGCGGTCGTGTTCCTCGACGAGCTGCCCGAGACCGTCGGCGGCAAGGTCCTCAAGTACAAGCTGCGGGCCCGCTACGCCGAGCTGTTCGACGACGGGGTCTGAGCGCATGCGGATCGGGGTCAACGTCGGGCACTTCACCGGCCGGCCGCCGCGGGACCTCGTCGGGAAGGTGCGTGCCCTCGACGACGCCGGGTTCGCCTCGCTGTGGTTCGCGGAGGCCTACGGCTCGGACGTGTTCACGCCGCTCGCGTTCTGTGCCGCGCACACGAGCCGGATCCGCCTCGGCGCGGCGGTCGCCCAGATTCCGGCGCGCACGCCCGCGGCCACCGCGATGACGGCGACGACGCTGGACCACCTGAGCGAGGGCCGCGTCGTGCTCGGCCTCGGGGCGTCCGGCCCGCAGGTCTCGGAGGGCTGGCACGGCGTGCCCTACGCCCGGCCGCTCGCCCGCACCCGGGAGTACGTCGAGATCGTCCGGCGCGTGCTGGCCCGTCGCGAGCCGGTGGCGTACGACGGCGAGTTCTTCCGCCTCCCCGCCGACCCGGACGGTCTGGGCAAGCCGCTGCGCTCGTCGCTGCACCCGTACCGGGAGGCGTTGCCGGTGCACCTCGGCGCGGAAGGCCCGCGCAACGTCGCGCTCGCGGCAGAGATCGCCGACGGCTGGGCGGCGATGTTCTTCGCGCCGGCCTTCGACGACTTCTACCGGGCCGCGCTCGACGAGGGCTTCGCGCGGCGGCCGGGCGGGCGTCCGGCCGGGTTCGAGGTCGTGGCGACGGTGCCGGTGGTGATCGACGACGACGTCGAGCGTGCGGCCGACCGCATCCGGCCCGAGCTGGCGCTCTACATGGGCGGGATGGGCGCGCGCGGGGCCAACTTCCACCACGACGTCTTCGTCCGCATGGGCCACGGAGCCGTCGCCGAGCGGGTGCAGGAGCTCTACCTGGCCGGGCGCAAGGACGACGCGGCGGCGGCTGTCCCGACGGCGGTCGTGGAGCAGATCGCGCTGATCGGGCCGGTGGGCAAGGTGCGGCGCGACCTCGACCGGTGGGAGAGCACCGTCGTCGACGAGATCGCGATCCAGGGCCTGCCCGACGACGTGGCCGTGGTCGCGTCTCTCCTCTGACCCGGTTCCGCCCCGCCCCCGCCCCGCCCCGTCCCGGCCTGAGCGAAGGTGCACCTCGGTCAGAAGCTCCGGGGGCGGGCCTCGCTCCGGAATTGCGGACGGCCGCCGCCGGGGCATGATCGCGGCCATGGTGTCCGCCCACATCACGACCAGCGTCCTCGGCGAGCGCGACTTCGACAGCCCGATCGACGACCGCTGGTACGAGGACTACCGGCCCGGCGAGACGTTCGAGTACGGCTGGCTCGCGCTCGACGAGGACGAGGTCGTCGAGTACGCGACACGCTACGACCCGCAGCGCATCCACACCGACCCGACGTGGGCCGCCGAGTCCGGCCCGTTCGGCGGGCTCATCGCGAGCGGGTGGCAGACGGCCGGGCTGATGATGCGGATGTACTGCGACCACTACATCTCGGCGGTCGCGAGCCTGGCCTCGCCCGGCGTGGACGAGCTGCGCTGGTCGACCCCGCTGCGCCCCGGGGACCCCGTGCGGCTGCGGGTCACCGTCCGCGAGGCTCGGGTGTCGCGATCCAAGCCGGACCGCGGGCTCGTGCGGACCGACGTCTCCCTGCTCACCGAGGACGACCGGTGCCCGCTGAGCCTCACCGCGATGAACCTCATCGCGCTGCGCCCGACGACCTGACCGACCCGACCGAGATCACCGACCCGATCGAGATCACCGACCCGACCGAGATCACCGACCCAGCTCAGCGGCCATCGCGTCGAGGTCGGTGAGCAGGTCCGCGAGCCGGCGGCCGGGCACCGCGGCGGTCATCTGCCGGTCGAGCGCGAACACGACGTCGCGGGCGGCCTCCAGCCGGCGCCGGCCGTCGTCGGTCAGGTGGGTGGGCAGCGCACGCCCGTGCTCGCTCACCTCCGCGCGCCGCACGAGGCCCCCGTCCGCCAGCCCGCGGAGCACGACGTTCATCGACTGCCGCGTCACGAACGCGCCCCGGGCGAGCTCGGCGTTGGACAGGCCGGGCTGCGCGTCGAGCAGTTCCAGCGTGGCGTACTGCGGCACCGTCAGCCCGTGCGGCCGCAGGCCCTCGTCCATCCGCGAGCGCAGCGCCGACGCGGCGCGCTTGAGTCGGTAGCCGAGCATCGCGGTGGCTGGGGCGGTGGTGTGCTGGGCCATGTCAGGAGTTTGACATACGACGACGCCCGCGCCTACCGTCGCCCATGTCAGCACATTGACACACCGAGGAGCGCCACCATGCCCACCACGACGATCACCGTCGACACCGACGGCGAGCAGGTCACCCTCGTCAACATCTTCACCGTCGAGCCGGAGCGGCAGGCCGAGCTGGTCGACGCCCTCGACCGCGCCACCGCCGAGGTCTTCGTCGACGACCCCGGCTTCGTGTCCGCGAACCTGCACGCCAGCCTCGACAGCACCCGGGTGATCAACTACGCGCAGTGGGCCAGTAAAGAGGCCTACGAGAGGGCGCTGGCCCGCCCCGAGGTCCGCGAGCACATCGGCGAGGCCGCCGCGCTCGCGCAGGCGTACGACCCGACGCTCGTCCGGGTCCGCGCCATCCACCACGCCTGAGGCCGAGGGTTCAGGTCACCGCGGGCGACCCTTCGAACGTCGGCACCAGCGCCGGGTCGTTGAACGCCGTGATGCGCGCGATCCGACCGGCGGTCAGCGTCAGCACCTGCACCCCGTACGCCGCGTCCCCGCCGTCGTCCGTCCGGCGCCGGACGACGAAGGCGGGCTGCCCGTTGGCGCCCGTCGGCACCATCCGCCACTGCCCCGGCCGGCTGAGCACCCGCGCGCCGAGGAAGCCGATCACCGCGTCCCGGCCGGTGAACCACGTGGGCGTCGGGGGCATCTCCATCTCGACGTCGGCGCGCAGCAGCGCCACCAGCTCCGACGTGTCGGCGCGGGTGAACGCGTCGACGTAGGCCTCGAGCAGGGCCCGCGCATCAGGGGCCTCCGGCTCGGCGAGCTCGTCCGCGACCGGCGCGGCCTCGCCCATCCGGGCCCGGGCGCGGCGCAACGTGCCGTCGACCGCCGCATCCGTCGTGCCCAGCATCTCGGCCACCTCGGCGGTCCGGAAGGCGAGCACGTCGCGCAGGGTCAGCACGGCCCGTTGGCGCGGGGTGAGGAACTGGAGTGCGGCGACGAACGCGAGGCGCACCCCTGCCCTCGACGCGGCCACGGCGCCCGGGTCGTCGCCGGCCAGGAGCGCGTCGGGCACCGGCTGGAGCCAGGACACCGACGGCTCGCGCGGCGCGACCGCGATGCGGTGGTCCTCCGACGGCGGGCCCGCCCCGGAGGGCAGGGGTCGGCGCGACCGGGTCTCCAGCGCCGTCAGGGCGGCCCGCGTCGCGATCGCGTACAGCCACCGCCGCACCGACGAGCGGCCCTCGAACCCGCCGAACGCCCGCCATCCCCGCAGGTAGGTCTCCTGCACGAGGTCCTCGGCGTCGTGGATCGACCCGAGCATCCGGTAGCAGTGCGCGAGCAGTTCCGGCCGGTACGGCTCGGTCACGGCGCTGAACTCCATCGCGACTCCTCCCGCGCTGACGGTACTGCCTCGAGTCACTCGACCGGCCGCACGCCGGACCCCGTGACCAGCAGTTCCGGGTCGCTGCTGGGGTCCTTGGCGACCTCGACGACCGCGGCGCCGACGGCCTCCGGGGTCAGCAGCGGCGCCCGGCGCTGCGCGAACGTCTCCGGGTCGATGCCCTCGAGCGCCGCGTACCCGGCCACTCCGACCGCGCCGACCCCTCCCAGCGGCGTCATCTGCGGGAACAGCGTGACGAAGCGGAGTCCCAGGTCGGCCCGCTCGGACTCGCCGGCGGCGTAGGCGCGCATCTGGCGGACGGTCGCGTTGGCGCCCGCGTATCCACCGCTGAGCGGGGAGCCGAAGAGGGCCGCGCCGCTCGAGATCGACACGACGACGCTGCCCGGGGCCAGCGGCGTGCGCAGGGCGGCCCGGGTCCAGACGAACGCCTGTCGGGTGTCGACGTGCCAGGGCACGCTGAACGACTCCCACGTCTGTTCGGACAGCGGCGCCATGGGCGGCACGGCGCCGGCGTTGAGGACGAGTAGACCGGGACGGTGCTCCCGGAGGATCGTCTCCGCGAGGGCCTCGTCGGTGGCGTCCCCGACGACGGGTGTGAACGGCTCGCCGAGCTGGCCGCGGACGGCGAACAGGTCCTGCTCGCCGCGGGCGATGCCGACGACGGCGGTGCCGGCATCGACGAGCGCGGCCGCGATCGCGCGGCCGAAACCGCGGCTGGCGCCGGTGACGACGGCGGTGGTGGTTGCGGACATCGGAGGACTCCCCACGGGGCGGCGGTCTCGGTCCACATCGAGACCCGTCGTCGCGGGAGAATCCGTCGCGGCCGATGAGTGACGTGGGTCACAACGCTACTGGGGCCGAGGACGCGATCGCGCCGGTGATCCGCACGCTCCAACCTCAGAAGTGATGCGGCGCAACCGAGTCACGGTGACTCGGTTGCGCCACGGTCCTTGCCCTTCCGAGGAGGGACTGCCCACCGGTCGGTCCGGGCCGCAGACGGCGGGCGGGTGTCGAGTTCCGACGGTCGTGCGTCCCGGCATGTCGATTCCCGAGCACTTCCGACTCCGGACGCCGTAGCGACGACGTCGCGCGTTCGACGATGGGCGTGGCGCGGGACCCACCCCGCGGGAGCGGGAGAGAGACATGACCACCGTGGTGATCGGTGCTCGGGGCGCGGTCGGGCGGCACGTCGTCGAGGGGCTGCTGGCCGGGGGCGAGCACGTCCGGGCCTCGGTCCGGAACCTCGCCACCGCCGACTTCCCGGCGGCGGTCGAGGTCGTGCAGGCCGACCTCGCCGACCCGGACTCGATCACCCGGGCCCTCGCCGGCGCCGACCGGCTGTTCCTCTACGCACCCGAGAAGGGAGCGGCCGGCGTCGCCGAGACCATCCGACGGGCCGGGACCGGACACGTCGTCGTGCTGTCTTCCGGCAGCGTGCTGCTGCCCTGGGCGGTGGCCGGCAACGCGATCGCGGCCGAGCACGACGAGATGGAACGCGCCCTGGCCGGCTGCGCACCCCGGGTCACCCCGATCCGGCCGCTGGTCCTGGCCGGCAACGCCCTGAACTGGGCCCGCTCGATCCGCCGCGACCGCACCGTCGAGCTCGTCCACCCGGAGAGTCGTTCGGCGCCGGTCCACGAGGCCGACATCGCCGCCATCGCGGTCGCCGCGCTCACCGGCAGCGCCGCCGCGGACCCCTCGGGCCTGCTCACCGGCCCGGAGGTGCTCACCCAACGCCGTCAGGCCGAGCTGATCGGCGAGGCGCTGGGCGAGCCGATCCACGTCGAGGAGATCGACGAGCACCGCGCCCGCGAGAAGTTCGGCGCTGCGGGAGATCCCGCGACCGTCGACGCGATCCTGGCGTTCATCGCCCGCAACCGCCGCGACGGGGAGTCCCCGGCGACCCCGGTCGCGCGCGAGGTCCTCGGCCGCGAGCCGCTCTCCTTCGCGCGGTGGGCCCGCGACCACGTCGGCGACTTCCGCTGACTCGTCGCGACCCCCTCACCACGTGACCGGCAGCTCCGTGATGCCGCCGGTCAGGCTGTCCGGACGCAGCCGGAGCTCGTCGAGCGGCACCGCCACGCGGAGGTTCGGGACCCGCTCGGTCAGCGCCGCGAAGACCGCCCGCAGCTCGACCCGGGCGAGGCTCGCGCCGACGCAGTGGTGCGCCCCGTGGCCGAAGCCCAGGTGCGGGTTCGGCGCGCGGGTCTCGTCGAGGGTCCCGGGCGCGTCGAAGACCGACGGGTCCTGGTTAGCGGCGCCGATGGAGAGCACGACGGCGTCGCCGGGTGCGACGACGACGTCGCCGACGGCGACCTCGGTGTTGGCGTAGCGGATCAGGCCGCCGCCCCGACCGCCCCCGGGTACGGGCATCCGCAGGAGCTCCTCGACGAAGCCGGCGACGTCGTCGTCGGGCACGGAGTGGGCCGGACCCTCGTGCGGGAAGAGCCGCAGGACGCCGGCGTCGATCCGGTTCACGGTGGTCTCGTGGCCGGCGAAGAGCAGCGCGGTCGCGATCCCGGTGACCATCATGTCCGACAGGGCCGGGTCCTCGCGCTGGGCCGCGACGAGGTCGGAGAGGACGTCCTCGCCGGGGTGCTCCCGCTTCTCGGCGAGCAGGCCGTAGACGTAGGTCCCGAGCGCGGTGATGCCCGCCCGGCTCGACTCCCCGTCGAACGAGCCGGCCTGCTCCGACCAGCCCCGGAAGCGGTCGCGGTCGGCGTAGGGCACTCCGAGCAGCTCGCAGATCACGAGCGTGGGCAGCGGGACGGAGAGGGCGTCGTGCACGTCGGCGGGCTGCTCGCGGGCCAGCAGGTCGTCGATCAGGCCCGCCACGAGCTCGCGGACGTGGTCGTCGAGGGCCCGCATGCGGCGCGCGGAGAACGCGGGTGCCAGGAGCCGGCGCATCCGCTGGTGGAACTCCTGCTCGTGCTCCGGATCCCCGCTCGGCCCACCGAGCAGCATCCCGTCGTGCAGCCGCGCCGCCTTCTCGGGCTCGGGGTGCGAGCGACCCAGTCGGGGGTCGGCGAGCAGCGCCCGCACCTGCTCGTAGGAGGTGACGAGCCACGCCTCGTCGCCGGTCCGCGTCCGCACCCGGGTGATCGGTGCGTGCTCCCGCAGCGACGCGAGCTCCGGCGCGAGGCCGAGCGGATCGGGGGTGGCGAAGGGCAGCTGCGGCAGGGCGGTGTCCAGATCGGTCATGGCGAACCTCGCTCGGTGGGGGACTCTCATCGTGCGCCGCGGGGTGTGGTCCCCGCCTCCACCCGAGGGTCGAGACCGGGTGGATTCTCCCGGTTCACGACGGCGGGTTCACGACGGCGGGTCGGCGCCGGCGGGCGTCGCGGGCCCGCTCCGCATCTCCAGCCCGATCTGGGCGACGTCGACCGCGTCCAACGCGGACGCGAGCGCGGCGGCGCTGAACAGCCCGTCGTCGCGGGCGTCGAGCAGCGCCGTGCGCTGGGCCTCGTACACGGCGAGCCCGTAGGCCTTGCCGCCGCCCTGCTCGCGCTCCGGGTCGTCGGGCGGTGCCGGAACGGTGTCGGCCGCCCGCGTCAACAGGTCCAGCAGCGCCTGGCGTTCCTGCACCGTGGCCTCGTCGTCCACGGTGCCCCTGGCGGGATCCGGTCGCAGCACCCGCAGTACGACGACCGGCAGGAGACCACCCTGGACCAGCAGCGACGTCGCGGCGACCACGAAGGCGATCAGAACCAGGACCGAGCGCTGGGGCGTGGACTCGGGCAGGGTCTGCGCGGCGGCGACGGTCACCGCGCCGCGCATGCCCGCCCAGACCACCACGGTGCCCTCGCGGAATCCGAGCGGGTGGGCGAGCAGGTGGTCGATGTCGGCGAGGCTGCGGCGCACCCGCGTCCGGATCCGGTCGAGACGGCGTTCCGAGGGCGGCCGGCGCTCCCACCGGTCGCCCATCGCCGTCGGGTCGTCCAGCCGGGTCTGGAAGTCGGTCATCTGCGGCCGCATCCGCTCGACGCTCCGTGATTGCCGGTGCAGCAGGTAGAGGACCGGGGCGGTGTAGGCCGCCCGGACGGCCACCGTGATCACCCAGGCGCCCGCGCAGGCGACGACGAGGGTGCTGGTCGCGGTGCGGTCGTCGGGCACGTCGGCGAGCAGCCGGGACAGCTGCAGGCCCATGAGCAGGAACAGGGCGCCCTCGCCCAGGACCTCGACGGTGCGCCAGTTCTGGGTGTCGACGACGCGGTGCACGGGCGGCAGCACCCGGGGGGAGTGGTGCCCCGTGACCAGTCCGGCGACGACCGCAGCGACCAGTCCCGACGCGCCCGCCGCCTCGGCCGGCAGGGACGCGAGGAACGGCGTCGTGAAGGAGACCAGGCTGCTGACGTAGGCGTCGGAGATGCGGGCCCGCACCATGACGACGACGTGGGCGACCACAAATCCCACGACGGCGGCGATCGCCACGGCGAGCGCGAAGTCGCCGACGACGCCCCACACCGAGAGGGTGGCGCCCGCCCCGACGACCGCGGCCCGGAGCAGCACGAGGGCGCTGGCGTCGTTGAGCAGTCCCTCGCCCTCGAGCACGGCGACCACGCGTTCGGGGGCGCCCAGTCGTTTGACGATGGTCGTCGCGACGGCATCGGTCGGGCTCAGGATCGCTCCGAGCGCGAGTCCCCAGCCGAAGCCGATCCCAGGCAGTACCACGGCGAAGAAGAGGCCGAGTGCCACGCTCGTGGCGACCACGAGGACCACCGCGAATCCGCTGACCGGACGGAACTCCCGCCGGAAGTCCATGGCCGGCATCGCCGCCGCCGAGGCGTACAGCAGCGGCGGCAGCACGGCGGTCAGCAGCACCTCGGGCGGCACCGTGACGGCGGGCATGCCGGGGACCAGGCTCGCGGCGCCGCCGAGCACCACCAGCAGGAGCGGCCCGGCGATCCGCAGCCGTGCCCCGACCGTGGTGACGGCGGCGACGGCGAGGACACCCAGGACGATCCCGAACTCGAGCTGCACCGGATCCACCTCCGCCCGGGATCATCCCGAGCCACTCCGGCGGCTGCATGACCGGCAGGCCAGGACCACTAGGGTGGCGACACTGGTAGCGCTTCACTCCGACGGCGCCGGGCCTGATCGGGCAGAGGAGGTGCCGGTGGCGCAAGCAGTACAGGAGTCGGCGGCACCCATGTCCGTGCTGCTGGTCGAGGACGACGACGGCGACGCCCTGCTGGTCGCCGAGCACTTCGCCGACGCCGAGACGGTGAGCGGACTCGCGGTGTCCCTGCAGCGGGTCCGGACCGTGGCCGAGGCCGAGGAGGCCCTGGCCACCGTGGAGTGCGTGCTGCTCGACCTCGCCCTGCCCGACGCGCACGGACTCGACGCGCTGCAGCGGGTCCTGCGGGCCGGGGACGGTCCGGCGGTCGTGGTGCTGACCGGGCGGCACGACGAGATGCTGGGCGCCGAGGCCGTCGGGGCGGGCGCGCAGGACTACCTCCTCAAGGACTCCGTGGACGGTCCCTCGCTGACCCGGGCGCTGCGCTACGCCGCCGAGCGCGTCCGCGGCGAACGGGTCCGGCGCCAGCTCTGGGACGCCAACGCGCGTGCCGAGGAGAACTCCCGGCTGGAACGCGGGCTGCTCCCGACACCGCTGGTCGCCGACCCCGGCGTGCAGATCGCCGTCCGGTACGAGCCCGGTGGCCAGCGGCGGTTGCTCGGCGGCGACTTCTACGACGCCGTCGAGGGGCCGGACGGCACGCTGCACGTCGTCATCGGCGACGTCTGCGGGCACGGTCCCGACGAGGCGGCGCTCGGGGTGAACCTCCGGATCGCGTGGCGGGCGATGATCCTCTCGGGCGCCGACGAGGCCGCCCTGCTCCCGACGCTGAGCCGCCTGCTCGTCCACGAACGGGAGCTCCCCGGCCTGTTCGCGACGCTGGCCCTGCTCACCATCGACCTCGACGAGCGTCACGCGCGGGTCCGCCTCGCCGGTCATCCGCCGCCGATCCTGCTCCAGCAGGACGGGCCGGCGCAGCCCCTGCCCAGCACGCACCTGGGTCGGCCGATCGGCGTGCTGCCGGACGACCACTGGGAGGTCCTCGAGATGCCGCTCCCCGTCCAGTGGGCGTTGCTGCTCTACACCGACGGCCTCATCGAGGGTCGCCCGAACGCTGACTTCGACACGACCGGCACCGACCCGGACGGCGACGAGGGCGTGCTCGACACCGACGGCCTGCTCACGATCGTCGAGCAGTGCGTCGAGGACAGCGAGGATCGTGCCGTCCCCGCGACGCGCAACGGCGGATCGCACGGCCACCGGCCGTGGCCGCCGACCCCGAACCGGCTGCTCGACCGGTTGATCCTCCGGGTCGGGGAGCTGACCGACGAGCGCGCCGACGACGTCGCCGCCGTCCTGCTGGTCTCGCAGCGGTGAGCGCCGTGGAGACCGGGAGCCCGCAGGGGTCCGGAGGCGAGGTCGATCAGCGCTCCCTCAGCCGGCTGCTGGCCCTGTGCACGATCATCGGCCTGGTCGTGCTGCTGCTCGGGGGCCTGGTCACCGGGACCGCGATGGTCGCCCTCGACCGTCACCGGGCCGACCTCCTCGACCGGCTCGACCCCGCCCTGGTCGACGTCGCGCAGCTCAACGCCGCCCTGCTCGACCAGGAGACCGGCATCCGCGGGTACGTGCTCGGCGGGCAACAGGCCTTCCTCGATCCCTACACCCGCGGCCGCGACCTCGAGGCACAGCTCGCCGGCGACCTGCGCGGCCTGATCGGGCCGGCCGAGGGGCTGGGCGACCTCGAGGCGGTGGAAGCGCGCTCGGCGCAGTGGCGTGCGTCGTACGCCGACCCGGCGATCGCCGCGATGAACGCGCGGGCCCCGGCCCCGAACGCCGATGCCGGCAAGGTCGCGTTCGACGGGGTGCGCTCGTCGCTGACCTCGCTCACGACGGTGCTCACGGCCCGCCGCGACGCCGCGCGCCAGGCCCTCGACTCCGCGGTCGGCACGTTGCGACTGGTGACCATCCTCGTGCTGGTGGCGCTGGCGCTCGGGCTCGCCGTGCTCCTGCTGTGGTTGCGCCGGGTCGTCGTCCGCCCCACCGAGCGCCTGGCGGCCGAGGTCCGCGTCGTCGCGGACGGCGACCTCGAGTGGGAGGTCGCGGTCCAGGGCCCGCGTGAGATCGCCGGGCTCGGCCGCGACGTCGACGCGATGCGCCGCGCCCTGACCAGCGAGATGGCGAACATCGAGGCCGCACGCCGCGAGCTCGACGAGCAGGGCCGCGAGCTGCAGCGCTCGAACTCCGACCTCGAACAGTTCGCCTACGTCGCCTCGCACGACCTCCAGGAGCCGCTGCGCAAGGTCGCGAGCTTCTGCCAGCTGCTGCAGCGGCGCTACAGCGGCGAGCTCGACGAGCGCGCCGACCAGTACATCGAGTTCGCGGTCGACGGCGCCAAGCGGATGCAGGTGCTGATCAACGACCTGCTCGCGTTCTCCCGGGTCGGGCGCTCGGAGCTCGGCGACGAGGTGGTGGACGCGGGCACCGTCCTCGATCAGGCCACCGAGAACCTCGCGGGGGCCCTCGAGGAGAACGACGGGCGCATCACCCACGACCGGCTGCCGCGGGTTCGGGCCGATCCCGTGCTGCTGACCACGGTCTTCCAGAACCTGCTCGGCAACTCGCTGAAGTTCCGGGGCGAGGCGCCGCCGCGCGCCCACGTGAGCGCCACCCGCGACGGCGACCGCTGGCTGCTCCGGGTCACCGACAACGGCATCGGCATCGAGCACGAGTACGCCGAGCGCATCTTCACGATCTTCCAGCGACTGCATCCCAAGTCCACCTATCCCGGGACCGGGATCGGTCTGGCCATGTGCCGCAAGATCGTCGAGCATCACGGCGGGGCCATCTGGCTGGAGGACTCCGCCGGCGAGGGGACCACGTTCGTCGTCGCGCTCCCCGTCCTGCCCGAGGAACGGTCCGAGGAAGTGCCCGAGCAAGCGCCGACCCCCGGGGCGACCGCCCCGGGCAACCAGGAGGAGAGCCGTGTCTGATCCGGCCGAGATCGACGTGCTGCTGGTCGAGGACGACGAGGGCGACGTCCTGATGACCCGCGAGGCCTTCGAGCACCACAAGCTGCGCAACCAGCTCCACGTCGTCCCCGACGGCGTGGAGGCGCTCGCATTCCTGCGCCGGGAGGGCGAGCACGCCGGCGCGCCGCGGCCGGGCCTGATCCTGTTGGATCTCAACCTGCCCCGCAAGGACGGCCGCGAGGTGCTCGAGGAGATCAAGTCCGACGAGTCGCTGCGCAGCATCCCGGTGGTCGTCCTCACGACCTCCCAGGCGGAGGAGGACATCCTGCGCAGCTACAACCTCTACGCCAACGCCTACGTCGCGAAGCCCGTCGACTTCGAGCGGTTCATCGACGTGATCCGCCAGATCGACGACTTCTTCGTCAGCGTCGTGAAGCTGCCCCGCTGAGCCGCGTCACTCGGTGATCACGTCGATCGCGGTGAGCACGGCGAGGACGACGAGGAGCGCGGCGGCGATCCGGGTCAGCCACTGGTAGGGCACGACCCGGCGCAGCCGGCTGCCGCCGTAGACCGCGAGGACCGAGACGCCCCAGAGGGCGAGGACCGCGCCGATCCCGATGGCCAGCGGGTCGGCGTAGCGGGCGGTGAGCGTGGCGATGACGATCTGGGTCGGGTCGCCGAGCTCGGCGAGCAGGATGACCCCGAAGCTGGTGGCCACCACCCGCCAGCGTGAACCGGGCGTCCCGGCGAGCTCCAGGTCGTCGTCATCGTCGTCGTCCTCGCGCAGCAGCAGGAACGCGCCGACGAGGAAGACGACGACCAGCGCGATCTCGAGCGGCCGGCGGGGGAGCAGCGCCACGAGGCTCCCGGCGACGACCGCGAGCACGGTGTGCACGACGAACGCCGCCATCACCCCCACCAGCACCAGGCGCGGGGGGAAGCGGCTGCCGAGGACCACCGTGGCCAGGGCGCTGGTGTCGGGCAGCTCGGCGAGCGCGACGATCCCGAACGTGATGCCGGCGACGGCGAGGTTCACGGCGGTGGGCTACTTTCCTCGAGGGCGTGCCCGACCCTCCGGCACGGCGTTGACGAGACGCGGACGGTCTACCAGAACTTGATGCCGACGGCCTTGAGACGACGCTGGTGGAGCTGCTTCACCTTGTCGATGTCGTCGGAGGAGATGAGGTTCCCCCAGGCCTTGGACGCCTCCGTGCCCCGGTTGAGGAGTTCCTCCATCTCGTCGTCGACGATGTCGGCGCTCTGGATCACGCGGGAGCCGAAGCCGATGTGCCAGCGCTCGTCCCGCAGGACGAGCTCCATCCCCTTGTGGACGCCCGGCATCTTCACCGACAGCTGCGAGAGCGCCTTCAGCAGGGCGTGCTGGCCCGCGGTGAGGACCACGCCCTCCAGGATCATGTGGTAGAGCCCGACCGCGGAGGTCAGCTCCTCCTGGTCGTCGGCGAGGGCATAGGCGAGGGCCGGGAGGCGCTCCTCGAACAGTTCGAGCAGCTCCGGGCTGACCCGCTCACGGAGGACCTCGAGGCGCTCGGTCATGTTGGCGCCGGGGATACCGGCCACCTCTGAAACGACCCGGTCGAAGAACCGGGCGTGACGGGCCTCGTCCCGGGCCTGGGACCGGAAGCACGCCGCCATGGAGTCGTCGATCGTGGCCTTGGCCTCGAACGACGTCAGGTGCACGGCGACCGACGTCTCGCCCACGCAGAAGCCGGCGAGCAGCCCGAGGATCTGGTCGTACTCCTGGTCCTCGAGCTTGCCCCAGGCCTCGATGTCGGCCGTGAGGTCGATTGCGGTCTCGTCCCACTGCAACGAATCGGCGAGTTGGACGAAGTGGCCGTAACCGGTGATCATCTGATCGACATCCTCACATCTCCGGGAACTCGCCCGGTTCCAGCGCGCGGAAGTCCGACTTCTCGGCTCCGCAGATCGGGCACATCCAGTCGTCCGGGATGTCCTCGAAGGGCGTCCCGGGCGGGATGCCGCTGTCGGGGTCACCCTCCTCCGGATCGTAGATGAAGCCGCACATTTCGCAGAGCCAGCGGACGGCCTCCGGCCCGGCCATCGTCTGATCGACAGTCATGCCATCTCCTGACGGATCCCGACCGAAATCGACGCTGATACGCCGCAGAGGGGCGCCGGAACTCGTCCGGCGCCCCTCCGCGGCTTGTCTCGGGTCAGTCGTCCATCTGGGCGACGTACATCGTCACCTCAGGGGCGACTCCGATCTCCTCGAACTGCGGGGTCTCCCACGTCTGGATCTCCACGGCTTTCACCTCCTCGTGAGCGGATGTGGTCCTCGTGCATGGTCGGGGTTCACGGGACAAGGCGCCGTGAACCCCGCGGTCCTCACTCCGGCAGCGCGAAGACGAACAGCGCGTCGCCGGCCGCGGCACCCAGGAGGCCGGGCAGGAAGCCCTCGATCCAGCCACCCCAGCCGGTCGGCACGGCCAGGTACTGCCGGCCGTTCACCGAGTACGTCGACGGGCTCGAGTGGTGCCCGCTGCCGCACTGGAACGACCACAGCTGCTCGCCGGTCGAGGCGTCCAGGGCCACGAGTTCACCCGTCGGCGTGCCCTGGAACACGAGCCCGCCCGCGGTGGCCAGCGTCGAGGCGCACATCGGGTACTCGTTGTTCCAGCGCCACTTCTCCTCGCCCGTGAGCGGGTCGATGGCGGCCACGAACCCGTAGTGGTCGTCGAGGTCGACGGCGACGCCGGCCCCCCAGTACGGGATGCTCTCCTTGAACTCGCGGCGCCTGCGGGTCGCGGTCGCCCCGACCTCCTGGACCGGCACGTAGATCAGCCCCGTCTGGGGGCTGTAGCACATGTGGGTCCATTCCTTGCCGCCGGCCGGCCCCGGCCAGAAGTGCACCGGGACGCCTTCCTCGTCCGGGTAGACCTTCGGCGTGACCTTCCCGTCCGGGGTGATCTCGCCCCAGGTGATGCGGTCGACGAAGGGGAACACCCGCACCAGTTCGCCGTTGGTACGGTCCAGGACGAAGAAGTACCCGTTCTTGTCCGCGTGGGCGAGCAGCTTGCGCCCGTCCGGTGCGTCGAACAGGACGTTCTCCATCGTGGAGTCGTAGTCCCACAGGTCGTGCGGCGTGAACTGGTAGTGCCAGCGGATCTGGCCGGTGTTCACGTCGACCGCGATGGTCGAGTCGGTGTAGAGGTTGTCGCCCTCACGGACGCCGCCGTCGAAGTCCGGCGCCGGGTTGCCCGTGCCCTGGTAGAGCAGCTCGAGCTCCGGGTCGTAGCTCGGAGTGACCCAGCAGTTGGCCCCGCCGCGCTGCCAGGCCTCGCCGTCGTCCGGCCAGGTCTCCGAGCCGGGCTCGCCCGGCTTCGGGATGGTGTAGCAGCGCCAGCGGCGCTCGCCGGACTGGGCGTCGAAGGCGTCCAGGTGTCCCCGAAGGCCGAACTCCCCGCCGGAGCTCCCGACGATGACCATGTCCTTGACGATCAGCGGCGCGACGGTGCCGCTCTCCCCGGCTCGGACGTCGCCGTTGGTCACGTCCCAAACCAGGTCACCGGTCTGTGCGTCGAGCGCGATGATGTGCGCGTTGAGGGTGTAGAGGTACACCTTGCCGTGGCCCACGGCGACGCCGCGGTTGACGTTTCCGCAGCACAGCGAGACGTCGTAGGGCGAGGCGTGCTTGTAGCGCCAGAGCTCGTCGCCGGTGACGGCGTCGATGGCCCAGAGCTTGCCTTCCGGACCGGAGACGTACATGACGCCCTCGACGACCAGAGGGGACGCCTCGAACGAGTAGGTCGACGCACCGGAGGTCAGGCCGGCCATGCCGGCCTGGAAGACCCACGCGGGGGTCAACTTCTTGACGTTGTCCTTGGTGATCTGGTCCAGGCCGCTGTAGCGCTGCCCGTCGTAGGTGCCGTAGTAGGTGAGCCAGTTCTGCGGCTCCGACGTCGCGCCCTTGATGCGCTCGTAGTTGACGTCACCGGTGGCGGGCGCGTTGCCCTTGGTGGCGCTGAGGGTCTTGTGCGAGACGGCCTCGCCGGCGTCCACGTAGTCGGTCATGACGAATTCTCCTCTCTCGGTGTGGGCGCGAACTCAGGGACGAGGCTGGGGCGGACGGTCGATCTTGGCCGAGTCGGGGACCTCGCCACCGAACACGAGCGCCGCGGTCAGCCCGCGCCCCTCGTCGTTGCCGGTCGTGGAGCCGTAGTAGTAGGTCCCAGGTCCGCCGAGGCTGAGGCGGGCCGTACCCTTGGAGTGGTTGACCAACCAGATGATCTTGGGGTCACCGTTGTTGGGCAGCACCGCGCAGTGGGTGTTCTTGTCGTCGTTGATGAGCGTGAGCTCGACCTCGCCGCCCTCGGGGAACACGAGGATCGAGGGCTCCCAGATCAGCTCGTCCTCCGGGATCCGCACCGTCGCGCGCATGATCCCGTCGGAGCCCTTCTCGCCGTACCCGACGCTCCCGGTACCGAGCAGGCGGCCGAGGGCCGTCCTGTTCTGCCCGTCCAGGCCCGCTGCGTGCAACTCTTCTGATCGATTGTCCGTGGCCGTCATCGGCCGTACCTCCTCGTCTCGAATGCCCTACCTGTCGGCAGCGAGAGCGAGCGGAGCGAACGTCGTCGCGCGTCCTGCGGACGCGTTCCGGGCGTTGCCATGGGCTCCTCCAAGTCGTGCGCGCGAGATGTCCCCATCCGTGCGCACGGTGCCGCCACAGGTCTCTCTCGACCGTTGAGCTGATCTTTTCGACCGCCGGGCGGCAGGACACACGGTTCTTCCGGCGACCGAATGTGATCAGCCGATGAACGGTGTGTGCTGAGCCACACCCGACCCTAGGGAGCCGACCCGGGGTCGGCAAGGGGGAGCCGGGCCCCGGGCACATCTTGATCATCGACGCAACATGGGTTGTACCACCTGTGCGCAGCACAGACGGTGCCGCGACGACGTCGAGAAAACTTCCGTCCGGCGTGGCGACCCCCTCCGTTCGCCGGGGTCGATGTGCCCGACCGTCCGGGTTCGGCGCCGTGCGCTGTCCGCGTCCGGGGGAGGGAGCTATGGTCCTCTCGGGCGACACCGTCGACGGGGCCGTGTGTCCGCCCGGTGGGAGGCCGATCTGACGTGCAGGAGTTCGGGTCACCCGACACACTCGCCCGGATCGGCGCCGAGTGCGCCCACGCCGACAGCGTCGAGCTCAAGACCCTGCTCCTGCCCCCGGCCGGGCGAGCCGCCGAGGCCCTGACCGGGCGTGGCGCCCCGACCTGGAGCGTCCGCCAGGTGTACCTGCTCGACACCGCCGAGCTCGGCCTGGTCCGCGCGGGCGTGGAGATCCGCCTCCGACGGCGGGCGCGGGGTCGCTTCGACCTCGCGGTCTCGGCCCACCACAACGGCATCTCGCGCGATCGGATACCGCGGCGCGGTGTGCGGGTGGAGATCGACGTGGTGCCCGGGGGGATGTGGCAGGACGTCGAGGTCCGGCGCGAGATCGACTCCGCGGCGGCGGCCGAGGTGATCGCCGGCGTGGTCAAGTCGGGTGAGGTGCTCTCCCCGACGCAGCGGGCGTGGGCCTGCCGCGGCGGCGAGGAGGTCCTGGACGACGCCATGTTGTGGGACCTGCACGTGCACGGACCGCTGGTGGTGCGGCGGGTCAAGGTCTCGGCGCCGGCGCTGGGCCTGCGCCGCGCCGACCTCGAGCACTTCCGGTTCCCCAGCGGCCGTGAGCTCGTGGAGATCTCCACCCGGTGCTCGCCGCGGGAGGTGGGCCCGACCGCGACGGCGTTCGAGCAGCTCCTCGACGAGCGCGGCGTCGCGATCGCGCCGGGCTACCGGACGAAGACCGCGATGTGGCGCGAGGAGATCGACGGCGGGAGCTGACGCCGTCGTCGTGTCGGGCGGAGCCGACCGGCCTACGTCGAGGCGGTCACGGCTCTGGGTGCGGTCGCCCGCCGCGAGCTCGGCTGCGCTTTCGTCCGCTCGGCCCGCTTGCGTTCGTACCAGCGGTGGGCGCCCACCACCGCCCCGGCGACGGCCGCGACGGCCAGCAGTGCACCGGCGGAGTTACCGATCCAGGCCTCGGCGCGGTCGAAGGAGTTCCCGGCGAAGTAGCCGACCAGCACGACCGCGCTGGCCCAGGTGCTCGCGCCCGCCGCGTTCCAGATGGTGAACCGGCCCAGTGGCATGCGGCTCATCCCGGCCACCAGAGGGACCACCGCGCGCAGGATGCCGACCCAGCGCCCGCAGAACACCGCGATCGGGCCGCGGTCGTACAGGAGCTGCTCGCTGCGCTCCCACCGTCCCTCGCCCAACCACTGACCGGCCCGGCTCGAGCGCAACCGCGGTCCCCAGGACCGGCCCATCGCGTAGCCCGCCGCGTCCCCGAGGATCGAGGCCCCGACCGCCGTCGCGAGCATGATGCGCAGGTCGGCCTGCCCGGTCCCGGCCAGGGCGCCGCCGAGCGCCATGGCGGTCTCGCCCGGCAGGACCAGCCCGATGAACGCGGCGGACTCGCCGAACGCGAGCAGGCCGACGACGAGATAGATCGGCCAGCCGTGGACGCTTGCTACCAGCTCGCTGACGGCCGCCCACCCTCTCGTCCGGCGTTGTGGAGGTCCGGCCCGGCGCACGACGGGGGCCTCGGACGGCCGCGACGCTACCGGCCCGGTGCCGGCCGACCCGCGCGACCCCGGTCGGCGTCGCGGCCCGCCACGGCGTTCGGAGGTCACGGCGCGTCGCGGTGATCGCAGGCCCCGTCCCTCTACCGTGTGACTCTTGCGATCCATGAGGCGCACGGGACAGGAGTGACGTGGCTGTTCGGCGACAGCGTGTGAAGCGGTCCCCGTTCGTGTCTCGCTGGGCGGGGCTGTGGGCCGTCGTCGGGCTGGTCGTCGGTGTCGCCTCGGTGGTCCTGCTCGACCGCGGCCCCGCGACGACGCTGGCCGCCGGACCCGTCGTCGTGGTCCCGGTCGACGCCGCCGCCGCCGCTCCGGCGCGGCCCCGCCCGAGTGGCGGGTTGCTCTCGGTCGCCCGGCCCGGCGGCAAGGTCGTCGCGCTGACCTTCGACGACGGGCCGGCCGCGGACACTCCGAGGATCCTCGACGTCCTCGCCCGCAACGACGTCACCGCGACGTTCTGCGAGATCGGGCAGCAGGCCCGGGCGCGGCCGGACCTCGTACGGCGCGTCGTCGCGGCCGGCCACCGGCTCTGCAACCACACCATCACGCACGACCCCGCGATCGGCACCCGCACCCCGGCCGTCATGGACACGCAGCTGCGGGCCAGCCGGGACATGTTGGTGAGCGCCTCCGGCGGTGCGGACGTCGACTACTTCCGCGCCCCGGAAGGTCGGTGGACGCCGACCCTGCTGTCCCGGTCCGCCCAGGCCGGGATGCAGCCGCTCGGGTGGACGGTCGACACCCGCGACTGGACCCGGCCGGGCACGGCGGCGATCGTCGCGTCCGTCGAGCGCGGGGTCCGGCCCGGCGCGATCATCCTGTTCCACGACGGCGGCGGGCCGCGCGGGCAGACGGTCCAGGCGCTCCAACAGCTGATCCCGCGGTTGCGCGCGCAGGGGTACTCGTTCGTCTTCCCGTCCTGATCCCGACGGCGTGGCGAGCCCTCCCGCGGAGTCGACCACGGCCCGGGCTCGAACGCCGCGCGCAGCTACTCGCTCGCCGTCCCGCCCGGTCCGGCCAGCCGCTGCAGGGCCCGGACGAACGGCTCCCGGTCCGCCGCGTCGAGGCCGGACAGCAGCCGCGACTCGAGGTCCCGGATCGCGCTCCGGCACTCCAGTAGCAGGGTGCTGCCGTCGGGCGTGAGGGTGACGACCCGCCGGCGTCGGTCGTCCGGGTCCGGCGCCCGGCCGATCAGCCCCCGGGCCTGGAGGCGCTCGAGGATCGGGATCAGACGGGTCTGGTCGCGGCCGGTGGTCCCGGCGAGCTGGGCCTGGGTCGGTGCCGGGCCGGAGCCGAGCGCCGTGAGCACCACGTAGTCCCACATCGTGAGGTCCCGGGCCGCGAGGATCGGCGCCTCGGCCGCGGCGATCGCCCGCGTGAGGCGGTGGGCCAGCGCGCCGAGGTCAGGGCGGTCGTCGGCCACGGCGTGGACTCTATCGGCTTGACGAATCCATCTACATGAGTAGATGATATACTGATGCAGACGAATGCGGTGGCCGTTCATCGGCGGGCGCTCGACGTGGCGACCTCGCTCATCCGGGATGTGCGGACCGACCAGCTGAGCCGGCCGAGCCCGTGCGCCGGATGGGACCTGCGGGCGCTGCTCGAGCACATGGTCGGGCAGAACCACGGCTTCGCGGACGCCGTGGAGAGTGCGGCGGGCGTGCCGGTCGCCGCGTTCGCCCCGCGGGCGTTCACCGCGGCCGCGTGGGAGGCCTCGGCCGAGCGGGTCGCAGCGGCGTTCGAGGCGGCGCCGGGGGAGCGGGAGGTCCTGCTCGTCGAGATCTCCCCGGAGCGGCGCTTCCCGGTGTCGACGGCGCTCCGCTTCCACCTGCTCGACACCGTCGTGCACACCTGGGACGTCGCGACCACCGTCGGCCTGGAGTTCCGCCCGGACGACGACCTGGCCCAGCTCGTGCACGCCGGGGCGGCCGCGGTGCCGACGGGTCCGGGGCGGGAGGCGCCCGGTGCGGCGTTCGCCCCGCCGCTGGACGTCGAGGGCGACGATCCGTGGATGACGACGTTGGCGCTGCTCGGTCGGAGTGCGGCGTGATCAACGGGACCGCATGGTCGTCCCGCGGGCCCGGCTGCAGCCGTGGCGTCCCGGTGATCGTGATGCGGTCGGCGTTCGAGGGGATGCGGCCGGCTCGCCGTTGATCATCAGCACATGAGGCAGACCGACAGGCGCTTGGCGTCAGTGTCGGCGTGGTGTGCCCGTCGCGCCCGCGCCCGTCATCGCCTCGTTGATCAGGGGCACTCCAGGCGCGCCAGACGGGCTCGCGAGCTGCCTGACGTACCCCTCGTGCCCAGGAGAGGGGCCACCGGCTCCGGAGAGGGGTCCACCAGTCCATCTGACATAATGTCGATTATCGGATCGGGCGGGAGGGTCGGCGGGTAGCGGGCGACCCCGGTGAGCTTGCGTTCGAGCGCGCTGCAGCCCCTAGCGTCGTTCCCATGACCAGTCTTCCGACCGTCAGCCTCGGCAACGGCCTCGACGTCAGCGCGCTCGGGTTCGGGTCGATGGCGCTGTCCGACGTCTACGGCACCACCGACCCCGACGAGGCCGTCCGCACGCTGCACGCCGCGCTCGACGCCGGCGTCACCTTCCTCGACACCGCCGACGTCTACGGCACCCCGCGCGAGGGCACGACCGGCCCGGCCGGCACCAACGAGGAACTGCTCGGCCGCGTGCTGGCCGACCGGCGCGACGAGGTGCAGCTCGCCACCAAGTTCGGCATCACCGGCAAGGTCGGCGACGGCGCGGTGCCCACCCGCGGCGACCGCGACTACGTGCGGCAGGCCTGCGAGAACTCGCTGCGCCGCCTCGGCGTCGAGACCATCGACCTCTACTACATGCACCGCCGGCAGCTCGACCTGCCGATCACCGAGACCGTCGGGGCCATGGCCGAGCTGGTCGCCGAGGGCAAGGTCCGCCACCTCGGGCTCTCCGAGGTCACCGCCGCCGAGCTCGCCGAGGCGACCACCGTGCACCCGATCGCCGCGGTGCAGAGCGAGTGGAGCATCTGGTCCCGCGACGTCGAGGCCAACGTCGTGCCGAGGGCCGCGGAGCTCGGCGTCGGCTTCGTGCCCTACAGCCCGCTCGGGCGCGGGTTCCTCACCGGCACGGTCACCGCGGAGCGGGTGGCCTCGACGATGCTGTCCAAGCAGCCGCGGCTGGCCGACCACTTCGACGCCAACCAGAAGGTCGTCGAGGTCGTCCGGGAGGTCGCCGGCGAGCTCGACGTCACCGCCGCGCAGGTCGCCCTCGCCTGGGTCTACGCCCAGGGCGCGGCGTTCGGTCTGCCCACCGTCCCGATCCCCGGCACCCGGTCCGCGCAGCGCGTGGTCGAGAACGCCGGCGCCGTGGGGCTCATGCTGTCCGCGGACCAGAAGGCGCGCCTGGACGCGGCCGCCGACCTCGTCGAGGGCAGCCGCAACTTCACGTTCTCCTCCGACGACTGGATTTCGTCCGGCCGGGAGTGATCTAGGGTCCGGCCCGTGGAGATGCAGCGGATCAGGCTGGGTGGGCTCGACGTCGCGTACCTGACCAGTGGACCCGACGACGGCCCGCTCGCCGTCCTGCTGCACGGCTATCCCGACACCGCCCACTCGTGGCGCCACCTCGCGCCGGTCCTGGCCGCGCGGGGGTACCGGGTGGTCGCGCCGTTCCTGCGGGGCTACGCCCCGACCGGGCTCGCCCCGGACGGCAGCTACCAGACCGGCGCCCTCGTCGCGGATGCCGTCGCGCTGCGCCGGGCGCTCGGCGACGAGCGGCCCGCGCTGCTGGTCGGGCACGACTGGGGTGCGGTGGCGGCGTACGGCGCCGCGGTGCACGCGCCGGATCTCTGGTCGCGGGTGGTGACGCTGGCCGTGCCGCCGATGGAGTTCGCCGCGGTCGCCGCCCGGAACCGCGACGTCGGGTTGCTCGCCCGCCAGGCCCGCGCGAGCTGGTACATGCTCTTCCAGCAGCTCCCGGTCGTCTCCGAGGCGTCCATCCCCCGGCTCGTCCCGAGGCTCTGGGCCGACTGGTCCCCCGGCTACGACGCGTCCGAGGACGTGCCCCGGGTCCTGGCCGCGCTCGACTCCCCCGCCCGCCGCACCGCCGCGCTGCGCTACTACCGCGCCTGGGCGCAGCGGTGGCGGCAGCTGCCCCGCTACCGCCGTGAGGAGCGCGCGGTGTTCGGCATCCCGCGGCACCCGCTGCTCTACCTGTACGGCACCGAGGACGGCTGCCTGCGGCCCGAGTCGAGCGCCCTGGCCGCCGAGCTGATGCCGCCCGAGCGCGTGGTCGCGGTGCCCGGCGCCGGGCACTTCCTGCAGCTCGAGGCGCCCGAGCGGGTCGCCGCGGCGATCACGGCGTTCCTCGACGAGGAGCGCTAGAGGGCGTCGAACCCGGCGACGAGCCAGCGCCCGTCGTCGGGGTCGGGCTCCAGGACGACCCGGGCGCTGCGGGCGTCGCGGCGGGGTGCCGGGTCGCCGTCGCGGGTGGTGGTCTGGGTGTAGAGCACCACCGTCTCGACGCGCTCCGGTGTCGCGGTGACCACCCCGACGCCCGAGACCGTCGCCGACGAGGTGGCGTGCCCGTCGACAGCGGCCGGGACGACGAGGCCGGCGACGATCGCGTGGTTCTGCGCGGCGAAGGGCCCGGTCGTCGCGGTGTCGATGCGCTCGGCGTCCGCGTCGACGGTGCGCCAGTCGTAGCCCAGCAGCACCGGGGTGAGCGCCCCGGCCGCCTGCGCCGCGTCCCGCGCAGCCGCGTCGGTCTCCCCCGCGACGACCGCGCGCTTCGCGAGCAGCCCGACGACGACGGCGGCGGCGACCACCGCGACCGCGAGGCCCACCACGAGGAGCCGGGCGCGGGTCGTCACGGGACCTCCCGCAGGTCGCTCACGAGCCACCGGCCGTCCGCGCGGGTCAGCCCGGCGTCCACCCGCCAGGCCCGCTGCGACGACCCGTCGGCCACCCGCGCCGCGGCGAGCACGCGGGCGGAGTCGCCGTCGAGGGACTCCAGGCCCACCGCGCGCACGACGACGGCGGAGCCGGCCGCCGTCGGAGGCGTCCCGCTCTCGAGCCGCGCCCGCCAGGGCCCCGTCGCGCCGTCGACGGCCCGGGTGCGTGCGGTCGGCGACGAGGGTGCCGCGACGAGGTCGGTGAGGTGCGTCCGGACGGCGGTGAGGACCGCGGCCTCGTCGTCGGCGTGCGCCGAGGCCCGGCCGCCCACGACGCCGAGCACCACGCCGGCCACGACGAGCACGGCCAGCAGCGCGGCGAGCAGGATCGTGACGCGGGTGCCCGACAGACCCCGTGATCGCATCGCGCCCCTCCCCCTGCGAGGCCCTGATCATCGGGCCCGTGCCTCCCCCGCCGCGTGCCGATACCCGCAGTGCGGCCGTTCGACCGTCCAGAATTCTGCCGAATGGTCTAATAGACACAACCGTCCGGGCGGTACGTGCTAGGACCGCCCGGGCTGACCGCCCACCGTTCGTCGCGACGCGGTGACCGGTGGTGGGCGGCGCCGTCACACGGGTGGCCCTACGAAGTGCCACTGAGGCCACCGGAGGTGCCGCCGGACGACGCGGGCCTTCCGGAGCGGGGAGCCGTCGGTCACGGTGGAGTCACACGACGGCGTGGCCGCGCTGCCCGGTCGGCGACCCCGATCAGGTCGCGGCGACGACGTCAGGTGATCACGACCGGGTCGAGCGGGCTGTCCGTCCCGCACCGGGTGATCGCGTCTGGGGGGTTCGGGGCACGGGTGATCGAGGACGTGGAGCAGCAGACGGTGGCGCCGTGCGCGCCCGCGGGACGGCGAGCGCGGGGATGACCTCGCAGCGCGTCGACTCCGACGAGCATCCCGTCGGCCTGCTCGACTTCCTCCGCCGGCACGACGCCTCCGTCCAGGTGCTCGTGACCATGTTCGGTCACGCCTACGGCGCGTCCCCGCCGGAGGTCTTCCTGCTCACCCGCGCGGCGGTGCACAGCACCTGGGCCGAGCTCGGCGCGCTGGACGAGAACGCCCGCATCCTCGAGATGGGGCTGCTGCTGACCCGGACCGCCCGCAGCCTCGGCGGGCACGCCGCGCCGTCGACCCACCGGCCGCGGCCCACCCTGCCCCCGGCCCCGCGGTCCGTGCTGGCGGCGCGGTCGTTCGAACCCGGCTGGCGTCATCCCGATCCGTGGCGCCTGCTCGCCGCGGACGAGGCCCGCCCGCTGCGGGCGCTGCGCCACCTCGATCCGCTCGCCCGGGACCTCGCCGTGCTGCGCTGGCTGGGGGTGCCCGGCGACCGTGCGGCGCCCGAGCTCGGACTGCCGGTGCCCGGGTTCGCCGGTCGCCTCGACGACGCCATGCGGCAGTGGGCCGCCGTGGTGGCGGCCGCCGACCCGGGGACCGCCGACCGGTGAGCGGTGACCAGATGGACCCCCGCGACCTCGACCGGCTCGTCGCGTCCGCGCTCGCCGGTGAGCGCGGCGCGATGGACACCCTGCTGCGCATCCTGCGTCCGCTGGTGGTGCGGTACTGCCGCAGCCGCCTCGGCGGGTACGACCGGGTCAACGCCACCCCCGACGACGTCGCCCAGGAGGTCTGCCTCGCGGTCCTGCGGGCTCTGCCCGGCTACCAGGACCAGGGCCGGCCGTTCCTCGCGTTCGTCTACGGGATCGCCCAGCACAAGGTCGTCGACGCGCACCGCGCCGCCGGCCGGGACCGGTCCGACCCCGTCGACGAGCTCCCCGAGGGCGAGGACCTCCACGACGGCCCGGAGCAGCACGCCCTCGCGGCCGCCGACTCGAACGAGATGGCCGCGCTGATGGGCGAGCTGCCCGAGAAACAGCGGGAGGTGCTCCGCCTGCGCGTCGTCGTCGGCCTGTCCGCCGAGGAGACCGCGGAGGCCGTGGGGTCCACCGCCGGAGCCGTGCGGGTCGCCCAGCACCGGGCCCTGACGAAGCTCCGCCAGCTGATCACCGAGCGGGGCCTGGCGCCGCCCTCGTCGCCCGACCCCGCCGACGACGCCCCTCGCCGCCGGGGCGGCAGCCGCGGGCCCCGCCGGCCGGCGCACGCCCGCCCCGAGGAGCCCGCGGTCCCGGTGCCGGACTGGCAGGCGGCCCCGCGCACCGGCGACATCGCGCTGGACCGCCTGCTCGATCTCGCCGACGCCCACGTCGCGGGCGTGGCCCGCGACGCCGAGCCGCGCACCGGCCCCGTCGGGGTCACCGACCGCACGGACCAGCAGCGCCGGATCGACGCCGAGGACGCCCGCATGGCCGGGGCCGCCCGCCGCTTCCGCGGCGGGGCGTGACCCGACGTCGTGACTCAGTAGGCCGGTCGCAGCGGGAAGCCGGAGCGGCCGCGGTCGTCCAGCTTGACCCCGAGCACCTGGTGGAGCTGGATGTTGTTGAGGTCGAACCCGACCGCGCACGCGGGCATGTAGAGGTTCCACACCCGGGCCCGGCCCTGGCCCGCCTCGGCGACGCACTCGTCCCAGTTCGCCTCGAGGTTGGCCGTCCACGCCTTGAGCGTCTTGGAGTAGTGCTCGCGCAGGTTCTCCTCGTGGCGGATCTCGAACCCGGCGCCGTTCATCCTCGAGATGAGGAAGCCCGCGGGCAGCAGCTCGCCGTCGGGGAAGACGTAGCGGTCGATGAACGGGTCCGCGTGCGAGCGGTGCCGGGCGTCGGGCCGGGTGATGCAGTGGTTGAGCAGCCGGCCGCCCGTGCGCAGCTTCGAGTACAGGAACGAGAAGTACGACTTGAGCTGCGCCCGTCCGATGTGCTCGGTGAGCCCGATCGAGCTGACGGCGTCGAACTCGCCCTCGGGCACGTCGCGGTAGTCGCAGTGCCGGATCTCGACGAGGTCGGACAGGCCGCGGCGGGCGACCTCCTTCTGCGCCCACAGCGCCTGGTCCCGGGAGAGCGTCACGCCGAGGGCCTGGACGCCGTGGTGCTCGGCGGCGTGCATCGACATCTGGCCCCAGCCGCACCCGACGTCGAGCAGGCGCATCCCCGGCTTCAGCGCGAGCTTGTCCGCCACCAGCGCGTGCTTGGCGAACTGCGCCTCCTCCAGCGTCGCGGTCTCGCTCGGGTACGCGGCGCACGTGTAGGCCATCGACGGGCCGAGGACCAGCTCGTAGAAGCGGTTCGACACGTCGTAGTGGTGGGCGATCGCCTCGGCGTCGCGGGCCTTCGAGTGCATCCAGCCGTGCTGGCGGTGCTCCTGCGGCGGCGGCGCGAGGTTGCGGTGGCGCATCCGGACCGGGGCGAGCTTCAGCGCCGTCGTCGCGAGCGTCGCGGGCGACACGTCGGAGATGGTCAGCTCGCTCATCGCGGTCAGCGCGGTGTACAGGTCACCGTCGACGTCGAGGTGGCCGGACACGTACGCCCGGGCGAGCCCGAGGGTGTTCGGCGAGCCGGCCAGGTAGGCCAGCGCCGTCTCGGTCCGGATCTCGATCTCGGCGACGGAGCCGGCGCCGGTGGGCGTCGAGACACTTCCGTCGTAGGCGCGGACGGTGATCGGGGCGTCCTCCCCCAGCACCGGCCGGAACAGCTCGGCGACTCCCACGGCTCCTCCTCGTTCTCCCAGTTGCGGCGTCAGCCGGTGACGCACTTGGTGTAGAGATCCGGCAGCCGTCCCGCCGGGTCGTAGCGGGCCTTCAGGCGGCGGTAGGCCTCGCCGCCGTAGAGGGCGTCGAACTCCTCGCGGCTGTAGCTCGAGGTCGAGTACAGCGATTTGTGGCCGTCGAGCTCCATGAGCTTCTGCTCGATCAGGCGGTTGTGGTGGTCCGGAGCCATGCCCTCGGTCAGCAGGGCGTCCGACCAGAAGCCGACGTTGACGTAGGTCGTCCCCGGCTCCAGCGGGTACAGCGGCCAGGTCCGGGGGCCGGAGCCGGTGTCGCGCAGGCGCAGCGGGCACACCCAGACCGGCGAGATGCCGATCTCGGCGTGGAAGAACTCGAGGAACTCCGCGAGCCGGTCCGCCGGCACCTCGACGTCCTGGATGATCGGCTCCACGCCGGCCGCACCGGTCATCCGCGTCTGGATGCGCTCGGAGAGCCCGAAGCGTCGGTCGAGGGCGACGAGCCGGCGGTAGACGTCGGAGCGCCGGTAGCGGCCGGGCCAGAACCGGCGCACCAGCGGGTGCTGCACCCCGAGCGCCCGCGAGCACCAGAACCAGTCGGTGTCCCAGCGCCACAGGTAGTCGTGGATGCTCAGGTGGTCGGCCTCGTCCGCATCGGCCAGCCGCGCGATCGAGCGGTAGTAGACGTGCTGGCCGGTGTAGTCCGAGAGCTCCGGCGCCTCGTCGACCATCCGGCCCAGCGTCAGGAACTGCTCGGGGCGTCCGGACGCGGTCTCGGAGGGCCCGAAGACGGTGCCGTCGACGAAGTCGACCGCCTCGCCGTCGTACGAGCGTTCCGCGGCGATCACGTCGACGGCCTTCGCGAGCGCGGACGCGTCGTCGAAGCGGAGGTGCCGCAGCCGTACGAACGGCCGCACCGGCGCGAGCTCGATGCGCAGCGCCACCGCGTAGCCGAGGGTGCCGTAGGAGTTGGCGAGCCCGGCCCACAGGTCGGCGGCGTCGTTGTCCGGGGTGGCGGTGACGATCTCGCCCGCACCGGTCAGCACGTCCGCCGAGAGCACCGACTCGTGCGGCAGCCCGTCGCGGAACGACGTCGACTCGATGCCGAGCCCGACGACGGCGCCCCCGAGCGTGATCGTCTTGAGCTGCGGGACCACCAGCGGCATCAGCCCGTGCGGCAGCGTGGCCGCCACGAGGTCCTCGTAGGTGGTCATGCCCCCGACGTCGGCGGTGTGCGCTTCGGGATCGACGTGCAGCACTCGATCGAGACCGTCTACCTCGAGCCCGCCCCGGCCGTCACGGAACCGGAAGAGGTTCGACGTCTTCTTCTTCAACCGCACCGGGGCGTCGGCGGGCAGCGCCGCCAACCGAGCTCGTGCTGCTGCCACTGCCCCTTCGTGCGCAGCACTCCGAGCCACCGTCATCTCGCCACCCCTGCTCGCGCGGCGTCGGCTCCCCGGCACCGATCGGTTGTCCGGGACCGCAGCGTATGCCCGCATCGGACGGGTGGCACGGGGCTCGGCAGTGGGATCCTTCACCGTGGTGGTACATCCAGTCCGGACGAGAGGGGAAGGAATGGGTGAGCTCGGGACGTATCGGGCCAAACGGGATCCCGGGCGCACGCCGGAGCCGTTCGGCGAGGTCGGCGGGACCGACACGAACGCCGGGGGGCGCTTCGTCGTCCAGGAGCACCATGCCCGCCGGCTGCACTACGACGTGCGCCTCGAGCGCGGCGGCGTGCTGGTGTGCTGGGCGGTGCCCAAGGGGCTGCCGGAGAAGCCCGGCACCCCGCGCCTCGCGGTCCACACCGAGGACCACCCGCTCGAGTACCTCGACTTCCACGGCGACATCCCGAAGGGCGAGTACGGCGGCGGGAGCATGACCGTCTGGGACTCGGGGACCTACGAGACCGAGAAGTGGAGCGACGACGAGGTCGCGGTCACGCTGCGCGGGGAGCGGGTCGACGGGCGCTTCGTGTTCTTCCGGCCGGCGCGCAACGACGACCCGAAGGACTGGCTGGTCACCCGCCGCGTCGACGACGGGAGCACGGCGAAGGAGCGCTCCGCCGGAGCCGTCCAGTCCCCGCGGGTGTCGGTCGGCGGTCGGGCGATGAAGCTCTCGAACCTGGACAAGGAGCTCTACCCGGGGGCGGGCGGGCTGGGGACCAAGAACGCGGTCATCGACTACTACGCCCGCGTCGCCGACACGCTGCTCCCCCACCTCGCCGGCCGCCCGGTGACGCTGCGGCGCTTCCCGGACGGCATCGAGGCCGAGTCGTTCTACGAGAAGAACGCGGGACGCAACGCCCCGTCCTGGCTGCGCACCGTGGTCGTGCCCACGCCCGGCTCCTCGCGCGGGAGCTCGAGCGCGTCGTTCGTCGTGGTCGAGGAGCTCGCCGCGCTCGTCTACCTCGCCAACCTCGCCGTCCTCGAGCTCCACGTCCCGCAGTGGCGGGTCGACGCCGAGGACCACCCGCTGCCGCCCGACGAGCTCGTCTTCGACCTCGACCCCGGCCCCGGCACGGGCCTCCTCGAGTGCGCCGCCGTGGCGCGGCGCATCCGGGCGCGGCTCGACGACGACGGCCTCGTCGCGAGCGTGAAGACCAGCGGCTCGAAGGGCATGCAGATGACGGCGTCGGTCGAGCTCGGTCCCGACGCCGAGGCGTCGTCGACCTCCGAGTACGCCAAGCGCGTCGCCGAGGCGCTGGCGCGGGAGACCCCCGGGTCCGTCACGGCGGTCATGGCGAAGGAGCGCCGGCGCGGGAAGGTGTTCGTCGACTGGAGCCAGAACAACACCGCGAAGACCACCGTGGCGCCGTACTCGCTGCGGGCGCGGGCGGCCGACGGGGCTCCGACGGTGTCCACGCCGCTGACGTGGGCCGAGGTGGAGGAGTGCACCGATGCCACGGAGCTGGTGTTCTCGCCGGAGGAGGTGCTCGCGCGGATCGCCGAGCACGGAGACCTCTACGCGTCGGCGCTGTCGGACGGGGCGCCGCTGCCGTGAGGCAGCGGGTGACCGGGCCCAGCAACTCCGGAGACCTCACCGGTGCGGCCCGGTGCGCCGCTGCCGGGTGACCGGCGTCGGTCAGCCGCCGCCCAGCAGCCCGCCCGCCGTGCGGGCGACACCATTGACCACGCTGCCGCCGGTCTCGACGAGACCGCCGACGAGTCCCTGCTGTTGGCCCCCGGAGGACCCGCCCGACGACCCTCCGGACGGCTTCGACGGGGCCTTGGGCGAGCTCGACGGCGCCTTCGAGGCCGGCGCCGTCGTCGTCCTTGTGGCCGACCGGCCCTGCTCGGTGGACGTGGTCGGGGTGGCCGAGCGCGGGGTGGTGGTGGTCTTCGTCGTGGTGCTCGGCGTGAGCGTCGGCGTCGCCCGGACGACCGCGGCGGGCACGGCCCTCACGGGGACGATCGGCTCGGCGGCGGCCGGCGGCGCCACCACCTGCGGCGCGCCGACCTGCGGTGCGGCGAACACCCCCGCCGTCGCCGGGTCGGTCCCCGCGGCCCCGGGCGCGGCCTGGACGGTGCCCGAGCCGGCGTCGCGTCCGGAGCTCCCGCCGGCCCCGTTCCCGGGCAGCGGGCCGGGCGAGCCGGCCGTGTAGGTGTCGACGCGGGGCAACGGGTCACCGGAGTGGTCGTTGGCCAGCGAGGTGATGGCGAGCGGGACCGCGGTGGCCGCGGCGGCGACCGACACGATCGCGAGGCCCCAGCCCCGGAGCCGGCTCGGCCCGCCCCCCGCGGTGTGGCGGTGCCGGGTGAACGACGACGCGGGCAGACTCGCCGGGACGGAGGTCGGGGCGCCCGCCTCGTCGAGGTGGCGCTGCGCCCACGTGGGGAGCCCGGAGTCGGCCGACGAGGACCCACTCCGTGAGCGCCCGTGCCGCGACCGCGCCATCCGTCCCCCGTATCCGCCTCCGCTGGTGACTGACCGGACACTACTCCATGTGTCGTATCCCCCCAAGGTGGCCACGGAGTGACGTCTGATCATCGTCGTACGGTTTCGATCACGGTTTGTCGTCGCGCCGTGATCGCAATCGGGCGAATATCGGTCCATGTGGGGGTCGCTGACCGTGTCGGGGATCTCCTGGTCGCGTGACGGCCGCGGCGTGGACACCCGCGCGACGCCGCCGTCGGGCACACTGCGGCCCGTGATCCCGGTCGCGCGCAGTCATCCGTATCTCGCCGCTTCCAGGCCACGGGCCTTCGCGCACCGCGGGTGGCACGTCGGGGATCTCGCCGGCCTCGAGAACACGCTGGCGGCGTTCCGACGCGCCCGCGACGAGGGCTACTCGTACGTCGAGACCGATGTGCACGCCACCCGCGACGGGGTCCTCGTCGTGCACCACGACGCCACGCTGCGCCGCGTCGCCGGCCACCCGGGCGTGCTGCGCGCCATGGAGTGGGCCGACGTGGCGCCGGTGCGCGTGCGCGGGCGGGAGAAGCTCCCCCGCCTGGAGGAGGCGCTGGAGGCCCTGCCGGGGATGCGCTTCAACGTCGACCTCAAGTCCCCCGGCGCCCTGCGGCCCATGCTCGAACTGCTCGAGCGCGACGACGTCGCCGAGCGCGTGGCCGTGGCCAGCACCGACGAGGGCAGGCTGCGGGCGGTGCGGCAACGGTTCGGGGACCGCGTCGTCACCGGCGTGTCCGCGCGGGCGGCGCTGTCGCTGCGGACCCGCTCGGTGCTGCCGCGGGCTATCTCGCGCCACGTGCCGGTCGGCGGGGACCTCGCACAGCTCCCGGTGCGCTTCGGCGGGCTGCCGGTCGTCGACGCCACCAGCCTGCGGGCCGCCCACGCTGCCGGCCTGGAGGTGCACGTGTGGACGGTCGACCGGGCCTCGGAGATGCACCGCCTGCTCGACCTCGGCGTCGACGGCCTCATGACCGACCGCCCGGACCTGCTCCGGGACGTGCTCGCGGTGCGCGGGGCGTGGGAGGCTGCTCCCCCGGCGGTGTGATCTGTGCCGACCTCGGGTAACACACTCGTGAACACGTCGATGTGTGCCAGGGGTCGGATACGATCGCGCGTTGCATCGCGTGAGTCGGGTCACGACCACGTGTCCGACGAGTGTCACGGGAACGAACCGGGCCCGTCGGGCGTTGGGACCTGAGCGTCGCCGACGGATCCGTCCGGGAGCGGCGCGCACGCAGTCGAGGAAAGGACAGCATTCATGGCCGACCGCGTCCTCCGTGGAAGCCGCCTCGGAGCCGTCAGCTACGAGACCGACCGCGACCACGACCTCGCCCCCCGTCGCTCCTTCGCCTACCGGTGCCCCAAGGGACACGACTTCGAGGTGCCCTTCTCCGACGACGCCGAGGCGCCGGTCGCGTGGGAGTGCCGCCTCCATGGCGAGGAGGGCAAGCGCATCGACGGCACGGAGCCCGAGCAGAAGAAGAGCAAGCCGCCCAGGACCCACTGGGACATGCTGCTCGAGCGTCGTTCCGTGCCCGAGCTCGAGGAGCTCCTCGACGAGCGCCTCGGACTCCTCAAGGAGCGCCGCTCCGAGAGCGCCTGACGTCGCTCGAACGCTCCGTCACTCCTGTCGGGTGGCGGAGCGTTTTCGCGCGTTCAGACGATCCCGGACGGCCCAGGCGGTGATGCGCCACAGGGCCTCCCGGACGACGGCGCCGCTCATCTTCGAGGCCCCCGCCGCTCGCTCGGTGAACGTGATCGGGACCTCGCGGACGACGTGGCCGCCGCGCTGCACCCGGAACGCCATGTCGACCTGGAAGCAGTAGCCCTGCGACGAGACCGGCGTGCGCGTGACCTCGTCGAGCACCCCTCGGCGGTACAGCCGGAACCCGCCGGTGACGTCGCGCACCGGGAGCCGCAGCGCCCGCCGCGAGTACACGTTCGCGGACCGGGAGAGCGCGTTGCGGTACCAGGGCCAGTTCACGACGCGTCCGCCCGGGACGTAGCGCGACCCGAGCACGAGATCGGCGCCCTCGGCCCGCGCGCTCGCCAGCAGCGCGGGCAGGTCCTCGGGCGCGTGGGAACCGTCGGCGTCCATCTCCACCACCCAGCCGATCTCGGACGCCGGGTGGGTGGCCATGACGTGCGCGAACGCGTCGACGTAGGCGGCACCCAGCCCGCGGCGGGGGTGGTGGTGCAGCACGGACAGGCGCGGATCCCGGGCGGCGAGGTCGTCGGCCAGTGCGCCGGTGCCGTCGGGGCTCCCGTCGTCGACCACGAGCAGCCGGACCGCGGGCAGGGTCGCGAGGATCCGCTCGACGAGGCCGGGCAGGTTCTCGCGCTCGTCGTAGGTCGGGACGACCACGAGCACGCCCCGGCCGTCCGCGGGCGGCTCCGTCGGGTCGGAGGGACCGGCGGCCGTCGGGGAACCGTCGCGACGATCCGCCGTCATGCCGCGTCCCCCGGCGTCCCGGTCGAGCGCCGCCGTCTCACCGCCAGGCCCACTCCGGTGGCGGCCGCTGCGACCCCGAGCGCGGTGAGGACCCACTCCGGTGCCGGCCCGAGCCGCGTCGCCGGGGTCGTCGTCGTGCGCAGCGGGACGCGGTCGACGAGGACGCCGGGGGTGTAGAGCGCCCCGGTCCTGTCCAGGACCGCACCGTCCGGGGCGATGACGGCGCTCTGCCCGCTGGTGGCGGCGATGACGACGGCGCGGTCGTGCTCGATCGCCCGCAGCCGGCTCATCCCCTGCTGCTGGTAGGTCATGTTCGTGTCGCCGAAGGTGGCGTTGTTCGTCGGGACGGTGAGCAGGTCGGCGCCCGCGGTCACGGCGTCGCGGACGTCGTCGTCGAACACCACCTCGTAGCAGGTCGCGACGCCGAGCCGCGCCGGACCGGCGTGGATCATCGGCGTCCCGGTGCCGGGCTGGAAGTCGGTCACCCGGGCCACGTCGCTCGAGAACAGCGAGGCGAGCCCACGCAGCGGGATGTACTCGCCGAAGGGCAGCAGGTGGCGCTTGACGTACTGGTCGGTGGGACCGACGTGCGGGGTCCAGACGACGGCGGCGTTGCGCGGCCCCTCGACGTAGGCCGTGCCGTCGGCGTTGGTCGCGCCGCGCAGCACCGCGCCCACGACGACCGGCACCCCGATCTGGTCGGTGACGGCCTGGATCTCGGTGCGGGCGTCGGCGTTGGCGAACGGGTCGATGTCCGAGGAGTTCTCCGGCCAGATCACCAGGTCCGGGCGGGGACGCTGCCCGGCCGCGACCTGCGCGGCGAGCAGCCGGGTCTCGCGGACGTGGTTGTCGAGCACCGCCCGGCGCTGGCTCGCGAAGTCCAGGCCCGCCCGGGGCACGTTGCCCTGGACCGCGGCGACGGTGACGGTGCGGTCGCCCGGTTCGGCGGCGGCGTGGGCCGGGGTGGCGAGGCCGACGACGGGGCCGGCCAGCACCGCGACCAGCGCGCCGACCGCGACGAGGGCCCGCCGTCGGGGTGGTCGCCGCAGCGTCGTCAGCCACCAGAGCCCGGCGCCGGAGAGCACGACACCGAAGCTGACCAGCGGGGCGCCCCCGAGCGCGGCGAGCTTCGCGAACGCCCCGCCCGCCTGCCCGAACGCGAGCTTGGCCCACGGGAACCCGCCCCACGGGAGCCGCTCGATCAGCGCCTCGCCGGCGACCCACAGGCAGGCCACCCACAGCGGTGTCCCGGGGATCCGTCGGACGAGCGGGAAGAGCGCGACCGGGATCGCCGTCGCCAGCACGACGACCGCCAGCGCCCCCAGCCACACGGCGCCGACGTAGGTGCCGGTCCAGTGCAGCAGCGGGAACTCGTAGGCGAGCGCGGCCAGGACGCCCCACCCGAACGCCGCCCGGCACCGCCGCCCGTCGACCACGGCGCACAGCAGCGCGATCCCGAGCGGCGCCGCCCACCACCAGTCCAGCGGCGGGAAGGCGGCGAACAGGCCCAGCCCCGCGAGGACGGCTCCGAATACCCGGGCCACCGTTCCGAGCGAAGGGCCCCGTCGCTCGGACGGACGGGCCGTGGGCGCCCGTCGCCAGAACCCGGGCCGGCCCTCGGTGCTGGGCGAAGGGTCCCCTCGGTCCGCTAGATCGACCGACGGTGCCCCTCGCTCGGAATCGCCCGCGTTCAGCACGGGAGCAGGTCGTGCGGGCGGGTGTTGACCGCCTCGCACCCGTCTTCGGTCACCACCACGATGTCCTCGATCCGGGCGCCCCAGCGGTCGGGGAAATAGATGCCCGGCTCGATGGAGAACGCCATGCCCGGCTCGAGCGCGAGTTCGTTGCCCGCGACGATGTAGGGCTCCTCGTGCACCTCGAGGCCGATGCCGTGCCCGGTGCGGTGCACGAAGTACTCGCCGAACCCGGCGTCGCGGATGATCGCGCGGGCGGCCTCGTCGACGCTCTCGGCGGTCACGCCCGGGCGGGCCGCGGCGACCGCCGCGGCCTGGGCGCGCTGCAGGACCGCGTAGACGTCGGTGACCTCGTCGGTCGGCCCGCCGACGACGTAGGTGCGGGTGCAGTCGGAGTTGTAGCCCTCCGGCAGCGGCCCGCCGATGTCGACGACGACGACGTCGCCCGTCTCGATCACGCGGTCGGACACCTCGTGGTGGGGGCTGGCGCCGTTCGGTCCGGAGCCGACGATGACGAACGCGGCCTCGGAGTGCCCGGCCGCGACGATCCCGGCGGTGATGTCCGCGCCGACCTCCGCCTCGGTGCGCCCGGGCCGCAGCCAGCCGGGCACCTGGGCGTGGACGGCGTCGATGGCCGCACCGGCCCGGCGCAGGTACTCGACCTCGGCCGGGTCCTTGCGCATCCGGAGCTCGCGCAGCACCGGCGTCGCGAGCTCCTGGGTGGCCAGCGGCAGCGCGTCGCGCAGTCCGAGCACGTGCAGCGCGGGCATGTCGGCCGCGACGGCGACCCGCTTCGCGCCGTCGAGGCACGCCGCGACGAGTCCGTGCGGGTCCTCGCCGTCCACCCAGTCCAGGACGCGGATCCCGGCCTGGTCCACGCCGCTGCCGTCCAGCCCGGGCCGCTCGAGCCGGGGTACGACGAAGGCCGCGTCGTCCTGGGTCGGCAGGACCAGCGCGGAGAGCCGTTCGTGGGAGTGCTTCACGACCCCGGCGAGATACTGGAGATCCGGGCCGGGAGTGACGACGAGGGCGTCGACGCCGGCCGTCGCGGCCAGCCGGCGGGCCCGGTCGAGACGGGACGAGACCTGGTCGGCGAGCGGGGACCCCATGGTGGCGAGCCTAGGTGCCCCTGCCTCGTGAGTTCCAATCCGCCCTGCGCTCCCGCGGCGCCCGCTCAGGTCAGGATGGTGTGGACCGAGGTGATGCGGCCGTCGACCACGAGCACGATGTCCAGCCCGGTGACCACCGGCGCCTCGCCCTCCGGCCCGAACTCCCAGCCCAGCAGGCCCAGGTCGTCGCACTCGCGCAGTGGCCCCGCCGCCCGGAAGACGAACCCCGGGGCACCGTCGAGCAACGTCTGCACCTTCGCGTCGAGTGCGTCCCGGCCGGTCACCACGCCCTCGGGATCGTGCATGACGACGTCCTCGGTGTAGGTCCGGGCGATCGCCGCGCGGCGCCGGTCGCGGTCCCGCTCGCCGAAGACCTCGAGCAGGTTCGCGTGCATCAGGTCGGGAATCGTCGCGTCCATGACCACCAGAATGCCCGCATCGGACCGGGTGCCGGGTCTGTCCGGGTAGTCCGGTCGGTGGCGACTAGGTAGAAGTCCCCTCCCCCGCCGCGCCGTCGCCGGACAGGCTGGCGCCATGACGCACCCCGCGGACCACACCGCCCTGCTCGACCGGCTCGACGGCGAGCTCGCCGACCTCGGCACCCGTCTCTCCCGGGTCCGCGCCGACCTCGGGTCCCTGCGCGCCTCGACGCCGAACACGGGCGCGGCTCCCGCCGGCTCGACGCCGGGCGTACCGATGGCGCCCGCCGGCCCGGTCCGTGAGCCGGCGCCGCCGTATCCGGCCGGGCTCGGTCCCTGGTATCCGGGCGGGCCGGCGTCCGGCCCCGGCGCCGGTGGCGCTCCGTGGGGTCCGCGGCCCGCCTCCGCACCGACCGCACCCTGGCCCGCGCCGGCCCGTCCGGTGGCCCCGCCCCGATCGGCCGGCCCGGGCTTCCGCCTGCCCCGCCTCACGGGCGCGCGCCTGCTCGCGGTGACCGGGGCGGGGGTGACGCTGCTGGGCGTCGTGCTCCTGCTGGTCCTCGCGGCCTCGCGCGGCTGGTTCGGTCCCGAGGCGAGGGTGGTGCTCGGCGCCGTCGTCGGGCTGGGCCTCGTCGCGGCCGGCGTCGTGCTCCAATCCCGCCGGGCCGGTTCCCCCGACGACGACGCCGCGGACCCCGGCCCGGTCTCGCTCGCCGCGACCGGCATCACCGCGCTGTACCTCACCGTCGCGGCCGCCGCGTCCCTCTACGACTTCCTGCCCGCACCGGTCGCGCTCCTGCTCGCCCTGCTCGTCGCCGGTGGCGGGCTCGCCCTCGCGGACCGCTGGCGCCGCCACGGGCTGGCGCTCGGCGTCGTCGTCGGGGCCGGCGTGCTGCTGCCGCTCGTCGTGAACACCGCGGGCGCCCTGCTCGTGGCCCTGTTCGTCGTCCTCGTCGTCGTCACCCTCCCGGTGGCCGCGCGGCGCGGCTGGCCGTCGCTGGTCGGTGCCGCGGTCGCCGGGGCGTCGCTCGCCGGGCTCGTCGCGACGACGGTCGTCGCCGCGGTGTCCGGCGGTGCCGGGTGGCCGGCCGTCGAGCTCGCCGCGGCGATCGGGGCGCTCGTGCTCGTCGCCGGGCCGGCGGCGCTCCTGCTGGTCGCCACAGCGGGGACACCAGGGACCCGGCCGTCACGGGCCGTCGTCGTCGCCGGGATCGTGCTCGCGCTGCCGGTGCTCCCGCTGCTCTCGATCGCTGCGGTGCTGCCGCGCCCGGCGGGGGCGATCGTCGACGTCGTCGCGGTCGTCGTCCTGCTCGCCGTCGGGGCCCTCGCCGAGCGTGGACCGGGTCGCGTGCCCACGAGCCCGGTCCTCGCCACCACCGCGGCCACCGCGGCCGCCGTCGTCGGGCTCCAGGCGATCCCGCTGGCCCTGACCGGGGTCGCGCAGGGCGGGGTCCTCCTCGCGGTGGCGACGGTGCTCGCCGTCGTCGCCCGCGGCACCCGTCGGACCGGGGTGCTGCTCGCGGCCGGGGCGTTCGGCGCGATCGGGTTCGTCCTGGCGCTCGGCCGGGACCTGCCCGTGGACGTGGTGGTCGACGGCCAGGTGGGTGAGCGCGGGTCGCTGATCGCGATGGCGGTGGTCGGGCTGCTCGTGATCACGACGGCCGCCGCGCTCCTCGTGGCGCTCGGCCGGCTCGGGTACCTCGGCTCGCGTGAGCGCTCCGCGATCGCGACCGCCGTGCTCGGGCTCCTCGGGCTCTACGGCGCCGCCGGGCTCGTCGTGACGGTGGCCCTGGCGATCTCCCCGGACCGCACCGGGTTCCTCGTCGGGCACGTGCTCGTGACGATCTCCTGGACCGCGCTGGCGCTCGTCCTCCTGGTCCGGGGCCCCCGCGACGAGGCGGTGAGCCTGCCGCGGGTGCTCGGCGGCGTGCTCGTCGTCGCGGCGGTGGTCAAGCTGATCCTGTTCGATCTCGTCGCGCTGGACGGGCTCGCACGCGTCGCGGTGTTCCTCGGCGCGGGCCTGGTGCTGCTGGTGGCGGGCACGCGGTACGCCCGGTGGGTCACGGCGGGCACCGAGGACGCCCAGGATGCCTCCGCCACGATGTCGGACGAACCTGGCAGGCTTGCCGACCATGAGTGACGGCCCGGTGATGCTGCTGGACTCGGCGAGTCTGTGGTTCCGCGCGTTCTACGGGGTGCCCGCCTCGCTCACCGCCGACGACGGGACGCCGGTGAACGCGGTGCGCGGGTTCTGCGACATGGTCGCCCGGCTGGTGCGCGCCCGGCAGCCCGGCACCGTAGTCGCCTGCCTGGACCGGGACTGGCGCCCGGCGTTCCGCGTGCGCGCCATCCCGTCCTACAAGGCGCACCGCGTCGACACGTCGAACGGCATCGACCCCTCGGACCCGAACACCGGCGGCGGTCCCGACGCCGAGGCGGCTCCCGCGGAGCTCGGGGTCCAGGTCCCGATCATCCTCGACGTCCTCGCCGCGGCCGGGGTCCCGACGGCGGGTGCGGAGGGCTACGAGGCCGACGACGTGATCGGGACGCTGTGCGCGACGGAGGCGACCGCGCCCGTCGAGGTCGTCTCCGGGGACCGCGATCTGCTCCAGCTCGTCCGGGAGGAGCCGACCCCCACGCGGATCATCTACATCGCGCGGGGCGTCTCGAAGTACGAGGTGTACGGGCCCGAGGAGGTCGCCGCCCGCTACGGCGTCCCGGTCGCGCGCGCCGGCGACGGCTACGCCGAGATGGCGATGCTGCGCGGCGACCCCTCCGACGGGCTGCCCGGCGTGCCCGGGGTCGGCGAGAAGACCGCCGCGCAGGTGGTGTCGAAGTTCGACTCGTGGGCCGACCTCATCGGCGCCGTCGTCGAGGGCGGCGACCCGCGGCTGTCCTCGGCGGTCCGGGCCAAGATGGTGAAGGCCGCCGAGTACCTGACGGTGGCGCCCGGCGTCGTGCGGGTGGCGCCGGACGCGCCGATCGACTGGACCGGGACCACGCGCGCCCTCCCCCACGAGTCCGTCGACACCGACCGGCTCGCCGAGCTCTCCGAGCGCTGGAACCTCACCGGCTCGGTGGACCGGCTGACCGCGGCCCTGGCCGGGCGGGACGCCTAGCCGGGCCGGGGCACGGTCTTCGCGAGGGTCGCGGGGGCGCGGGCGAACCACGCCTCGGAGACGAGCTCCCCCAGCTCGTCGGCGCCGATCCGCTCGAGGTGCACGAGCACGCTGGCGTGCCCGTCGAAGTGCGGGGTCGTGAAGTAGACGTCGGGCTCCTCGGCGAGCAGGGCCTCCTTGGCGCCGAGGTCGGGGACCCGCGCCCCGAGGACCGGGCCGGGCTGCTCCGCCCAGCCGAGGTCGGTGAGATCGCGGGGGCGCAGGGGGCGCTCCCAGACGAACAACTTCCCCTTCACCTTCCACGACGCCGCCCCGCCGAACGTGGGCAGCTCCGCCACGCCGGGCAGCGCCGTCGCGTGCCGGCGCACGTCGTCCCAGGTCGCCATGTCGCGGAACGCTAGCGCGGCTGGCCGACCTCGTAGGTGCCGTTCTCGTCGACGATGTCCACCGGGACCTGTTGCGGGTGGCCGTCGACGGTCGCGGTGCAGACGAACGACGTGTCCGGCCGGACCCGCTGGTCGTCGGGGCAGGTCACGCCGGACACCTGCCGGTGCCAGTCCCGGGTGAGCACGTCGCTCACCCCCCGCTCGACGGTCGCCCGGTCCAGGACGTCGTAGCGGGCGAAGCGCGGACCGACGAGGAACGCGAGCAGTGCGACCACCACGGCGGCGATCACGACGACGCCCAGCACCACGCCGAGGAGCATCCGACGGACGCGGCGACGCCGCGCCGGGTCGCGGGCGGCGGGCGGGGCCCAGCCGGGCGCGGGCTGCTGCCAGGCCGGGGACGACCCGTGGGGGAAGCCGGGATGCGGCCAGGTCCCCGGGGTGGTCCGCCAGGCGGGCACTCCCGACGGCGGGGTGGGGTCGTCATCTGTGACGCCCTCCGGGGTCGCGCCGGCCGCCGACGTCTCCCCGCTCTGCGACCACCGGATGCCGGTCGCGGTCCGGGGCTCGCTGGGCTCGTCGGACCTGCTCGGCTCGTCGGACCGGGGCTGCTCGACGGCGGCAGGTGTCCCCTCCGCGGGCGTCCACGGGTTCTCGTCCGGCGTCGGAGCGGGGGTCTCCTCCGACGACGCGGCGTGGGAGTCCCCCGACGACGAGGGGGCCTCTCCCGGCGACGAAGCGGACGGGGCTCGGCCCTCGGCGGCCGAGGACTCCTCGCCGCCGGTGTCCCCGGCGCCCGTCGGGCTCGTCACGGGATCACACTCTCACGGCCCGTCGGCGCCCGACGGCCGACCACACCACCAGGGGCACGTCACGCACCTCGGAGGCTCCTCCGGCACGTCTGACGCGCCCCTGATCAACGTCGGTGGCGTCGCGAGTGCCGGAGCTCGCGACGAGAGGCACACCAGGCAGCTCGGACGGCGATCAGGCATGCCTCATGTGCTGTTGATCAACGGGAGAACGGGGCACTGAGGGCACCCAGGCGCGCGAGTCAGCTCTCCCCCACCGCGACCACCCCGCGCCGGATCGCGCGCCCGGCATCGGAGGCCGCGCGCCCCACCGGGTCCTCGCCGCCGCAGACCGCACGGATCTGGTCGAGCAGGTCGAGCACCTGGCGGCACCAGCGAACGAAGTCGCCCGCCGAGAGCTCGATCCCGTGCGAGCGGGCGGACGAGAGCACCGCCGACAGCGCGTCGCCCTTGGCCCAGCGGTGCACCGGCCAGGCGAAGCCGAGGTCGGGCTCACGGGTGCGGTCCAGGTGGTGGCGGCGTTCGTCGGCGACGAGGTCCTGCCACAGCTGCACGGTCGACGTCACCGCGCTCTCGGCGGCGTCGGGCACCCGCGGCATGCCGCCGTCGTCGCGTCGCGAGTCGTAGACCAGCGACGACGCGACCGCGGCCAGCTCGGCCGCGCCGAGCCCGACCCACACGCCGTGGCGCAGGCACTCGGCGACGAGCAGGTCCGACTCGCCCCACAGCCGCGCGAGCCGGCGGCCGTCGGCGGTCAGCTCCTCGCCGTCGAGGTACTCGCGCTCGGCCAGCAATCCGCGGATGCGGTCGAAGTTCCGGGCGAGGGAGTGGGTGGTCGAGCGGACCCGCTGCTCGAGCTGATCGTTCTCGCGGGCCAGCTTCGCGTGGCGCTCGGCCCAGCGGGCGCGGTCGTCGCGGTCGGAGCGCCCGTGCATCGGGTGGGAGCGCAGCGCGCGCCGCAGCGACGCGAGCTCCGGGTCTTCGGTGTCGGCCCCGCGACGGCGCCGCGAGCCCTGCCGGGACGGCGCTTGGAGGCCGGTCTCGCGCAGGGCGTTCGCGAGGTCGCGGCGCACCCGCGGCACCTTGTGGTCGACCCGCTTCGGGAGCTTCATCGTCCCGAGCGCGGTGACCGGGTCGGGGAAGTCGGCGATGGTGAGCCGGCCGGCCCACCGGTCCTCGGTGAGCACCAGCGGGCGGGGCTCCATCCCGCGCCCGGAGCGGTCCACCCCGGGGTCGATGACGACGGCCAGCCCGGCGCGCTTGCCGGACGGCACCGCGATGACGTCCCCGGTCCGCAGCGCCTCGAGCGACGCCGACGCCTCGGCCTTCGCCTGCGAGCGGCCCTGCCGGGCGAGCTGCTTCTCGCGCTCGGACAGCCGTCGCCGTAGGTCCATGTACTCCTGGAACCCGGCGAGCGACTCCTCGGTGCCGTCCTCGCCCGCCATCGCCTCGGCGTAGCCGTCGAGCGCCTCGCGGTTGCGCTCCACCCGCTTGGCGAGGTGCACGACGGAGCGGTCGGCCTGGAACTGCGCGAACGACTGCTCGAGCAGCTCGCGCGCGTCGGCGATCCCGAGCCGGTCGACGAGGTTGACGGCCATGTTGTAGCCCGGCCGGAACGACGAGCGCAGCGGGTACGTCCGGGTGGACGCGAGGCCCGCGACCTGCGCCGGGTCCATCCCCGGCGCCCAGAGCACGACCGCGTGGCCCTCGACGTCGATGCCGCGCCGCCCCGCCCGGCCGGTGAGCTGGGTGTACTCCCCCGGGGTCAGCTCGACGTGGGACTCGCCGTTGTACTTGACGAGCTTCTCCAGCACGACGGTGCGCGCCGGCATGTTGATCCCGAGCGCCAGCGTCTCGGTCGCGAACACGGCGCGCACGAGGCCGCGGACGAACAGCTCCTCGACGGTCTCCTTGAACGCGGGCAGCATCCCGGCGTGGTGGGCGGCGACCCCGCGCTCGAGGCCCTCGCGCCACTCCCAGTAGCCCAGGACGTCGAGGTCCGCGTCGGGCAGCGCCGAGGTCCGCCGGTCGACGATCGCGCGGATCTCCTCGACCTCGGAGGCCTCGGTGAGGCGCAGCCCGGAGCGCACGCACTGCGTGACCGCGGCGTCGCAGCCGGCGCGGCTGAAGATGAACGTGATGGCGGGCAGCAGCCCCGCCGCGTCGAGCCGCTCGATGACGTCGACGCGCGACGGCGGGCGGTACGACGGACCGGAGCGCCCGTTGCTGCGGCCCGGTCCCCCGGAGCCGCGGTCGTCACGACGCCGGCCACCGTCCCGGCCACGGCGCGGCGGCGGTCCGGAGCGGCTCCGCCGGTGCCCGCCGCCGTCGCGGTCGACCTCGGCGACGGCCTTGGCCAGCGTCGGGTCGACCTTGACCTCGTGCCCGCCCGCCTGCTGCTTCTCCTCGCTGAACAGGTCGAACATCCGCGACCCGACCACCATGTGCTGCCACAGCGGCACCGGACGGGTCTCGTCGACGACGACGGTGGTGTCCCCGCGGACCTCGACGAGCCAGTCGCCGAACTCCTCGGCGTTCGACACCGTGGCCGAGAGCGAGGCGAGTTGCACGTGGTCGGGCAGGTGGAGGATCACCTCCTCCCAGACCGCGCCGCGGAAGCGGTCGGCGAGGTAGTGCACCTCGTCCATCACCACGTACGCGAGGCCGTCGAGCGCCGGGGCGTCGGCGTAGAGCATGTTCCGCAGCACCTCGGTCGTCATGACGACGACGGGTGCGGACCCGTTGACGGCGGTGTCCCCGGTGAGCAGGCCGACCGAGTCCGCGCCGTGGCGGGCCGCGAGGTCGGCGTACTTCTGGTTGGAGAGCGCCTTGATCGGGGTGGTGTAGAAGCACTTCTGGCCCCGGGCGAGGGCCAGGTGCACCGCGAACTCCCCGACGACGGTCTTGCCCGCGCCGGTCGGCGCGCACACGAGCACGCCGTGCCCCTCCTCCAGCGCGAGGCACCCACGGCGCTGGAAGTCGTCGAGCTCGAAGCTCAGGGTGGGGACGAAGTTGCCGAGCTCGGGGTGCGCGGCGCGGGTGCGCGCCTGCGCGTAGGCCTCGGCGGGAGAGCGCATGGCCACACCCCCACCGTGTCACATCAGGGTGGCACCGCGCCCGATCAGGCGTACGACGGTCGCGTCACTCGCTGCGACGGGCCTCGTCCGTGACCGTCCCGCGGGCCGGGGCGGCCGGTTCGCCGGACTCGACCGGCTTCGGCTCGGAGCGCGCGTCGTCCTCCTTGAGCCCCCGGGTCTCGGCCTTGAAGATGCGCATCGACTGCCCCAGGCCGCGGGCCATGTCCGGCAGCTTCTTCGCGCTGAAGAGCAGCACAACACCGACAATTGCGACGATGATCCATTCGCTCACTGGTGAGCTCCCTCCGACAGCGGCGACGTCACTGCCGAGTCTACCGACGCCGGATCATCCGGTTCGCCCGTTCCGCGCAGGCGGGCGATGCGGACCTTCACCGCCGCGAGCCGCGCACGCAGCATCCCCGTGCGGTCGGAGAGGAGGTCGGTGAACGCGCCGAGCACGGTGGTCGTCCGCCCGACGGCGCGCAGCGTCCCGGTCAGGAGGAGCGCGAGCACCACGAGGGCCACGAGGACCGCGATGATGCTCCAGACGATGGGGCCGATCGACACGGCGCGATCGTAACGGTAGGTGCACTGCGTGCTCGTGAGCAGTAATTGACGCCATGGCGTCAATTAGTGCTCACGAGCCGTAGGCACCTAGGGCCTCGGCCGCCCGGTCGGCCCGGGCCGCCGCGAGCTCCGCCGGCCAGAGCACCTCGACGTGCTCGCCGAGCCCGAGCAGCAGACGCACCATCCACGCCCGGTCGCCGTAGCGCATCTGCACCCGCGCCCCGCCGTCGTCGTCGGCGACGACGTCCTCCATCGGGTAGTACTCGGCCACCCACCGGGCCGCCGGCGCGAGGCGCAGCGCGGCGAGCTGCTGGCGTCCGTCCGGGGTGAGCAGGCCCGCCGCGTCGGCCGGGACCTCGCGCGGGGTCGCCGTCGACGGCGGCGACGACGGCTCGTCCAGGACCTCGGCGTCGTCGACCCGGTCGAGCCGGAACATCCGGACCCCCTCGGCGCGGCGGCACCACGCCTCCAGGTAGGTGCTGCCGTCGACGAGGAGCAGCCGCATCGGGTCGACGTCACGGCGGCCGACGGCGTCCCGGGAGGCCGAGTAGTAGGTCAGGCGCAGCGCGCGGTGACGGGCCACGCCGTCGCGGACCGCCGCCTCGGCCGCCGCGTTGCCCGGCGCCCGCCCCAGCCCGACGGCGACCGCGTCCTCCACCGGCCCGTCCGTCGCCTGCCCGGAGGCCTGCTCGATCTTCGCGAGGGCGCGCTGGACGGCGTCGGTGTCGGCGACGCCGGGCGCGTCGGCCAGCGCGCGCAGCGCCACCGCGAGGGTGGCCGCCTCCGGCCCGGACATTCGCAGCGGGCGGGAGAGCCCGGCGTCGTAGACGACGGTGACGGTGTCGCCCTCGAAGGAGAGGTCGACCAGGTCGCCGGGGCCGTAGCCGGGCAGGCCGCACATCCACAGCAGCTCGAGGTCGCGGCGCAGCTGCGACTCGGTGATCCCGAACTCCGCCGCCGCGTCCGCGACCGGCACCCCCGGCCGCGCCAGCAGCCACGGCACCAGCGTGAGCAGCCGCGGCAGCCGGTCGGTGACACCTTCGGCGGTCATCGGGCGAGCTCCGCGGCCGGGGCGCCCGCGTCGGCGTCCCGCGCGGCCCGCAACGTGTCGATCACGGCCGCGCGCAGCTCCGGCGGCTCGAGCACCAGCGCGTCCGGGCCGTGCCCGGCGATCCAACGGGCCAGCGTCTCGATCCGGGAGAGGTCGAGCTCGACGACGTCCGGGTCGCCCTGCGGGTCCGGGCGTCCCGCGCGACGCAGCCCGGCGGCACGGCCGGGGACCAGCCGGACGCGGGCGGTGCCGGTCGCCGGGGGCGGGCCGGCCGAGCGCGCGACGAGATCGAGGAGGTCGACGCCCTCGGGCCGGGTGACCGCGCCGCGGGAGCCGACCGCGGTGACGTCGTCGGCGATGCGCGAGAGCCGGAAGCAGCGGACGTCGTCGCGGTCCCGGTCGTGCCCCACGAGGTACCAGCGGCCGCGGTAGGACACGACGCCCCAGGGCTCGACGGTGCGGGTGCGGGGGTCTGCCGCCGGGTGGCTGCGGTGGGTGAAGGTGACGACGCGTCCGGCCCGTGCGGCGGCGAGCAGCGGCGCGAACGCCGGCTCGGTGGTGCGCACCCGGGGCTGCACCTCGGACGCGGCGGCCGGGTCGACCTCCACGCCCGCGGCGCGCAGCTTGGTCACGGCGGTGCGTGCGGCGCCCGCGAGCTGCGGGGAGTCCCAGAGGCGGGCGGCGAGGGCGACGGCGGTCGCCTCGTCGGGGGCCAGGTCGATGGCCGCGAGCTCGTAGTCGCCGCGGGCGATGCGGTAGCCGTCGACGGTGTCGAACACCGACTGCTTCCCGGTCTCCAGCGGCACCCCGAGCTCCCGGAGCTCGGCCTTGTCCCGCTCGAACATCCGGTAGAAGGCCTCGTCGGTGCGGGCCTCCTCGTAGCCGGCGACGGTCGTGCGGATGCGCTCGGCCGTGAGGAACTGCCGGGTCGAGAGCAGCGCCAGCACGAGGTTCACCAGGCGCTCGGCACGCGCGGTCGGGGGCGGCACGACGCCGAGGGTAACGGGGACGACCGGAGCGACGGGGGATATCCGGGCCCATCGATCGACCGGGTGTTCGACAGCCCGCCGACCCGGCGCGCCCGATCGGTGCCCCGCCGGGTCAGGCCGAGTCGGCCCCGCCCCGAGCTGCGGACTGGATCTCCAGGCGTCCCTGGTCGTTGCGGTCCACCTCGAAGTGGTAGGTCTCCCGTGAGGTCCGCCCGTCCGCGGTGACGAACTCGAGCTGGGCGCGCGCCGAGGTGCCGTCGACCTGCACGTCGTCCGCGGAGACCGAGCTGATGCTGCTCCAGAAGCTCTGGTACCCGCCGAAGCCGCCGGAGGCGTTCTGGGCGTCACCGGAGAGGTAGGACCACGCACCGGGGATGTCGCCGGGCAGGCTCGCGTAGTAGTCGGACACCGTCATCCGGACGTCGTCCGAGCTGACCGGGTCGCCCGGGTTGCCCTGCAGGCCCGCCGGTGCCGGCGCGGCGGGGCTGTCCGGGGACAGCGGTGCCCCGGCGGCGGGCGGCACGGTGTCCGGCGCCGCGGCGGGCGGCACCGTCAGGGCGGGCGCGGTCGTCGGGGCGAGGGCGTGCGGAGCCGCCGCCTGCGCACCGGGGTGGTCGGAGCGGGTCGGGCCGACCGCGGCGACGGCCGCGCCCACCCCGGCGGAGAGCACGACGGCGGAGGCCGCGGCGACCGCGAGCACGCGGCGCCGGCCCGCGAACGGCCGCACCGCGCGGGCGGGCGTGGTCGGCGGCCCGGTCCGGGACGGACGGGCCGCCAGGGCCTCGTCGTCGGAGTCGGCGGGGTCGGCCGGGTCGTCGGGCTCCCCGGGAGTGCTCATGCCGATCGCCGGGGCGGTCGGTGGCCCGGGGACCGGCGGCTGCGCCGGCTCGTCCGCCGACGGGGTGCCCGCGCCGTCGTCCGGGGTGCCGGCGTCGGCGGCGGGGTCCACGGGCGGCGGGGCGGCGACCGGGGTCGACGACGGGTCGGGCTCCCGCGCGGCACGCGTCGCGAGCGCGGTGCGGAGCAGGGCGGTGTCGGGGCGGTGGGCCGGGTCCAGGCGCAGCATCGCGGACAGCGGCCGGCCGAGCACCCCCGCGCGCTGCGCGGGACGCAGCCGTCCCTCGGCCATCGCGTGCAGCACGCCGAGCGTGTTGTCCATGGGCCCGCACACCAGCTCGTTCTCGACCGCGGCGTAGAGCGTGGCGCCGAGGGAGAACACGTCGGAGGCGGGCGTCGGGTCCCCGCCGCGGGCGACCTCGGGCGCGAAGTAGCCGGGCGTCCCGGCCACCACGCCGCCCCCGGTCGCCGTGGTGTCCCACGAGGCCCGCGAGACCCCGAAGTCGGTGAGCTTGGCGACGCCGTCGTCGGTGAGCAGCACGTTCCCGGGCTTGACGTCGCCGTGGACGATGCCCGCCTCGTGCACCGCGGAGAGCGCGTCGGCGATCTGCGCACCGATCCGCGCCACCTCGCCCGGCGGCAGCGGGCCCCGCGCAGCGAGCACCGTCGCGAGCGAGCGCGAGGGCAGGTACTCCATGACCAGCCACGGCATCGAGTCCTGGGTGACCACGTCGAACACCGCGATGGCGCGGGAGTGCACCACCCGCGCTGCGATCCGGCCCTCGCGCAGCGCGCGGGTGCGGGCGGTGCGGACCTCGACCGGGTCGCCGTCGCGCGGCAGCGCGAGCTGCTTGACCGCGACCGTGCGCGCCAGCCGCCGGTCCCACGCCGTCCACACGACGCCCATCGCGCCGGTGCCGATGCACTCACCGACCCGGTAGCGCCCCCCGAGCAGCGTGCCCCCGACCGCCGGGTCGGGGACCGCGGGCTCGCGGTCGTGCAGGGTGCTCGGTTGCCCGCCCGGCGGCGCCACCACCCTGTCCGTGCGGTCCTGGTGCTCCATCGCTCTCGTGCCTGCCGTCCTCGTGATCGGTCGTGCGCTGGCTCGACGTCGCGGCCCCCGCGACGGGTCCCCGACGGACCGACCGATCACGCCGACGGCGTGACGATCGCGCTACAACGTCGCGATCAGCCGGTCCACCCGCTCGTCCACCGCGCGGAAGGGGTCCTTGCACAGGACGGTTCGTTGGGCCTGGTCGTTGAGTTTGAGATGCACCCAATCCACGGTGAAATCGCGACCGGCGTTCTGGGCGGCGGCGATGAAGTCGCCGCGGAGCTTCGCGCGGGTGGTCTGGGGCGGGGTGTCCTTCGCGGCCTCGATCTCGCCGTCGTCGGTCACCCGGTCGACGAGGTCCTTGCGCTGCAGGAGGTCGAACACCCCACGACCACGGCGGATGTCGTGGTAGGCGAGGTCGAGCTGGGCGATGCGCGGGCTGGAGAGCCCGAGGTCGCCCCGTGAGCGGTAGCGCTCGACGAGCTTGTGCTTGATGGCCCAGTCGATCTCGCGGTCGATCATCGACAGGTCCTGGCGCTCGACGGCGTCGAGCGTGCGGCCCCACAGCTCGAGCACCCGGTCGGTCACCGGGTCGCTCCCCCGGCGCGCGACGTGCTCGACGGCGCGGGCGTGGTACTCGCGCTGGATGTCCAGCGCACCCGCCTCCCGGCCGCCGGCGAGGCGCACCGGACGACGGCCGGTGAGGTCGTGGCTGATTTCGCGGATCGCGCGGATCGGGTTGTCCAGCGTGAAGTCCCGGAACTGGATCCCCTGCTCGATCATCTCCAGCACCAGGTGCGTGGTGCCGACCTTGAGCAGCGTGGTCACCTCGGACATGTTCGAGTCCCCGACGATGACGTGCAGCCGCCGGTAGCGCTCCGCGTCGGCGTGCGGCTCGTCGCGGGTGTTGATGATCGGACGGCTCCGCGTGGTCGCGGAGGAGACGCCCTCCCAGATGTGCTCCGCGCGCTGCGAGAGGCAGTACACGGCGCCGCGCGGGGTCTGCAGCACCTTGCCGGCGCCCGCGATGAGCTGGCGGGTGACCAGGAACGGCAGCAGCACGTCCGCGATGCGCGAGAACTCCCCGGACCGGCCGACGAGGTAGTTCTCGTGGCAGCCGTACGAGTTGCCCGCCGAGTCGGTGTTGTTCTTGAACAGGAAGATGTCCCCGCCGATGCCCTCGTCGGCGAGGCGGCGCTCGGCGTCGAGCAGCAGGTCCTCGAGGATGCGCTCGCCCGCCTTGTCGTGGGCCACGAGCTGCTCGAGCGAGTCGCACTCCGCGGTGGCGTACTCCGGGTGGGATCCGACGTCGAGATAGAGCCGTGACCCGTTGCGCAGGAAGACGTTCGAGGACCGTCCCCAGGAGACGACCCGTCGGAACAGATACCGCGCCACCTCGTCCGGCGAGAGTCGACGCTGACCGTGGAAGGTGCAGGTCACCCCGAACTCGGTCTCGATGCCGTAGATCCGCCGCTGCATGCCCTCCAGCCTAAGCGACTCGGAGCCGTCATGAGCCCCTTCGCGCGGGGTGGTGCCGGACCGCCGGGAAACCGGACACCGGGGTCTAGGGTGCCGTCACATGCTCCGGAGGCGGCGTGCCCGCGACGCGCAGGTGACCCCGCAGTCGGCCGCCCGGGCGGCCGCCGACGTGGTCCTGCCGCACACGATCACCTCGGGCGCCCGGGCCGGTCTGCGCCGCAGCCGCCGCTCGCTGCGGCCGGTCGGCCGGCTGGACCGGCGGCTGACCACCGCGATCGGGCGGCTGCCCCGCAGCTCCGTCGACGACGCGATGCTCGCCCTCACCCGGTCGGCGAACCACAGCGGGCTCTGGTTCGCGACGGCGTCCGTGCTGGTCGCGGGCTCGCGACGCACCCGCCGGGGCGCCATGCGCGGGTTGATGGCGATCGGTCTGGCGAGCCTCGCCGCGAACGGGCTCCTCAAGCCCCTGGTCCCCCGCCGGCGCCCGGCCGCCGACCTGCTGCCCGTCGAGCGGGCGCTGCCCGACCGGCCCACGTCGTCGTCGTTCCCGTCCGGTCACTCCGCGTCGGCGATGGCCTTCGCCGTCGGGGTCGCGATGGAGAGCCCCCGCACCGGGCTGGTGCTCGCCCCGCTGGCGGCCACGGTGGCCTACTCGCGCGTCCACGTCGGCGTGCACTGGAGCAGCGACGTGGCGGTCGGCTCGGTCCTCGGCGCCGGAGTGGCACTGCTCACCCGGCGCTGGCTGCCGGTCCGTCCGATCGACGAGGCCGTCGCCCGGCCCTGGGCGGGCGCCCCGGAGCTCGTCGACGGCGACGGACTCTCGATGGTGGTCAACTCCGGGTCCGGCCGGCCCGGCACCGACCCCGTCGAGGAGATCGCGGAGGCGCTGCCCAAGGCGCACCTGGTGCGGCTGGACCCCGGCGACGACCTGATGGCCCTGCTGCGGGAGGCCGCCGACCACCCCGGCACGCAGGCGCTGGGGATCGCGGGCGGCGACGGCTCGGTGGCCGCCGCGGCGCGGATGGCCGAGGACCTCGACCTGCCGCTGGCCGTGATGCCCGCGGGCACGCTGAACCACTTCGGGCGCGACGTCGGCGTGTACGACCTGCAGGAGGTCGTCGACGCGACCGGCTCCGGGGAGGCCGTCGCCGTCGACATCGGTGAGCTGCAGGCCTACTCCGCCTCGACCGGTCCGGCGGGCGGCGAGCGGGTCGTGTTCGTCAACACCGCCTCCTTCGGCGGCTACCCGGAGATGGTCCGCGAGCGCGAGCGGTGGGAGGACCACTGGGGCAAGTGGCCCGCCGCGTCCGCGGCGCTGATCCGCACCCTCGTGCGCGCCCGCCCGATCCGGTGCCGCATCGACGGCGACACGACGGCGGTGTGGATGCTCTTCGTCGGCAACGGTCCCTACGCGCCGTCGGGCATGGCGCCGTCGTACCGGCCGCGGCTCGACAGCGGGCTGCTGGAGGTCCGCTACCTCCGCGCCGACCGCCGGTTCTCCCGGGCACGCGCCGTGGTCGGGCTGCTGCTGGGCACGCTCGGCCACACCCGCACCTACGTCGAGCACACCGCCACGACGCTGGACGTGGAACTGCTCGACGGGCCGGTCGAGGTCGCGACCGACGGCGAGGTCATGGTCGCAGGCGAGCGGCTGTGCTTCTCGGTGGCCGACCACCCGGTGCCGGTGTACCGCCGGGACGAGTCCCGGTGGCCGGAGCGCACCTCTCCCTGGTGAGCCCGCGCCGTGGTAGCCAGGTCAGGCGTCCGCGCCGCCCGCGCCGGAGACCTCGTCGCCCGCGCCGGTGTCGTCCGCGCCGGCCTCGGCCTGCGCCGACGCACCCTCGGGCAGCAGCGCGGCGAGCGCCGTCCCGGAGATCCGGCGGAACGCGCGCCTGCCGCGGCGGGCACGGTCGAGCAGGGCGACCTCGAGGGCGTCGACGCCGAGGTTGCGGTCGTCGGAGCCCGACGACGAGGAGGACGACGAGCCCGACGACGACCCGTTCTGCGCCGACAGCGCCTCGAGCGCGATCCGCAGCGCGGCGCGGGTGTCGAGCCCGTCCTCGTAGGACGACTTGAGCGCGGCGGACACCGGCTCCGTCGTGCCGCCCATGACCACGAACCCGGGCTCGTCGGAGATCGAGCCGTCGTAGGTGATGCGGAAGAGCTGGTCGCGGTCCGGGGACTCCCCCACCGCGGCCACGCAGAGCTCGACCTCGAACGGCTTCTGCTGCTCGATGAAGCTCGCGCCGAGGATCTGGGCGTAGGCGTTGGCCAGGGCGCGCCCGGAGACGTCACGGCGGTCGTACGAGTAGCCCTGCACGTCCGCGTAGCGGATGCCGGCGCGGCGCAGGTTCTCGAACTCGTTGTACCGCCCGACGGCCGCGAACCCGAGCTGGTCGTAGATCTCGGAGACCTTGCGCAGCGACTTCGAGCGGTTCTCCGCGACGAACAGCACGCCGTCGGCGCACGTCAGCACCACGACGCTGCGACCGCGGGAGATGCCCTTGCGGGCGAGCTCCGAGCGGTCGCGCATCAGCTGGTCGACCGACGCGTAGAACGGCATCGTCATGGCGGGGAGGCTCCCTGGGAGAGGTGCGGGTGGGGGTCCGGACTCAGCCGCCGGGCCGCTCGCGGCGGCCGGCGACGACGGCCTCGGCGACCGTCTGCACGTCCTCGTGGGGCAGCCGGACCGCGCCCTCCGCGTCGATGGCGACCACGACGGGGTAGATGTTGCGGATCGTGTCCGGGCCGCCGGTCGCCGAGTCGTCGTCGGCGGCGTCGTAGAGGGCCTCGACGACGGTGCGCACGCAGGCGTCGCGGTCGGCCGCCGGGTCGTGCAGCTTCTTGAGCGACGACTTCGCGAACAGCGACCCGGAGCCCACCCCGGCGTACCCGACATGCTCCTCGTAGCGCCCGCCGACGACGTCGTAGGAGACGATCCGCCCCGCCCGGGCGGGATCCTCGACCTCGGCGTCGAAGCCCGCGAACAGCGGGACGAAGGACAGGCCCTGCATCGCCGCGCCGAGGTTGCCGCGGATCATCGAGGCGAGCTTGTTCGACTTGCCGTCGAACGTGAGCGGCACGCCCTCGAGCTTCTCGTAGTGCTGCAGCTCGACGGTGAACAGTCGCAGCGCGTCGACCGCGATCCCCGCGGTGCCGGCGATCCCGGCCGCGGAGAAGTCGTCGGTGACGTAGACCTTGTCCATGTCCCGCTGGGAGATCAGGTTGCCCATGGTCGCCCGGCGGTCACCGGCGATGACGACGCCGCCCGAGAAGACCGCCGCGACGATCGTCGTGCCGTGGGGCACCGACGCGAGCCCCTCCGGCGTCAGGCCACGGCCGTCGGAGGACGGCAGCAGGTCGGGGCGGGCGGTCGAGAGGAAGTCGACGAACGAGGACGTGCCGGCGTCGAAGTACGCGGCGGGCAGCCCCGGGTGGATCCGGGACGACGTGAGATCCATCGGCGGTCGTCGCTCCTCTTCCTCGCGGGCGGAACATCCGCCGTGGTCGGGCTGCGCCCTGATCGGGACACTGCCTGGTGAGACGGCACGGCGGGCCGGAACCCTAGTCCCGGCCCGCCGTGTCCGCACTGCCGACTCACCGCGCCACGGAGGGCGCGGGGAGTGGGGTCACTGGCCACCCTTCTGCACGTAGGCACGCACGAAGTCCTCGGCGTTCTCCTCGAGCACGTCGTCGATCTCGTCGAGGATGGTGTCGGTGTCCTCGCCGAGCTTCTCCCGGCGCTCCTGGCCGGCGGCGGTGGTGTCCTCGCCGCCTTCGCCGTCGTCGCCACCGCCCTGCCGCTGGGTCTGTTCCTGCGCCATGGCTGCCTCCCGGGTGCTGAAGGTGTTGCGAGCATGACCCTACCCGGCGAGGGCGCCGCAGGGCGGGACGAACATCACGCCGGTCGTCAGCCGCGGGTCAGGGCCTCGACCAGCGCGGTGGCGTTCGCGGAGTTGTCGATGAGCTCCCCGACGTGCCCGCGGGTGCCGCGCAGCGGCTCCAGGGTCGGGATCCGGACCAGCGACTCGCGCCCGAGGTCGAAGATGACCGAGTCCCACGACGCGGCCGCGACCTCCGTCGGGTAGCGCTCCAGGCAGCGGCCGCGGAAGTACGCGCGGGTGTCCTCGGGAGGCTCGGTGACGGCCCGGCGGACGTCGTCCTCGCTGACCAGGCGCTTGATCGAACCGCGCGTGACCAGGCGGTTGTAGAGCCCCTTGCCCTGGCGGACGTCGGAGTACTGCAGGTCGATGAGCGAGAGCTTCGGCGAGTCCCAGGGCAGGTTGTCGCGGTCCCGGTAGCTCTGGAGCAGCTTCAGCTTGGCCACCCAGTCCAGCCGGTCGGCGCAGGCGAGCGGGTCGCGCTCGAGGTCGTCGAGCACCGTGCCCCAGATGTCGAGGACCTCCTGGGTCATGGCGTCGATCTCACCGCCCTGGGTCTCCTCCTCGTGCTTCCAGGCGCGCTCGAAGTACTGCCGCTGAATCTCCAGGGCGGTCATCGTGGAGCCGTTCGCCAGCTCGACCTTGGTCTGGAGGGTGGGGTCGTGGCTGATGCGGTGGACGGAACGCACTGGTTCGAGCAGCCGAAGGTCGTCGAACCGGATGCCGTCCTCGATCATCGACAGGACCAGCGCCGAGGTCCCGACCTTGAGGAACGTCGAGTACTCGGAGAGGTTCGCGTCGCCGATGATGACGTGCAGGCGCCGGTACTTGTCGGCGTCGGCGTGCGGCTCGTCGCGGGTGTTGATGATCCCGCGCTTGAGCGTGGTCTCGAGGCCGACCTCCACCTCGATGTAGTCCGCGCGCTGCGAGAGCTGGTAGCCGGGCTCGTCGCCGGAGGACCCGAGCCCCACGCGCCCGGCCCCGGTGACCACCTGGCGGGACACGAAGAACGGCGTGAGCCCGGTGATGATGCTCGGGAAGGGGGTCTGGCGGGCGCACAGGTAGTTCTCGTGCGAGCCGTACGAGGCGCCCTTGCCGTCGATGTTGTTCTTGTAGAGCTGGATGCGTCCGGTGCCGGGGACGGTGGCGGCGCGGTCGGCCGCGTCCTCCATCACCCGCTCGCCCGCCTTGTCCCAGATGACCGCCCCGCGCGGGGTGGTCACCTCGGGGGCGGAGAACTCCGGGTGCGCGTGGTCGACGTAGAGCCGGGCGCCGTTGGTGAGGATGACGTTGGCGGCGCCGAGGTCGTCGAGGTCCCCGGTGTCCGGCGGCGGGCCGGCGCTCGGGCCCAGGTCGAAGCCGCGGGCGTCGCGCAGCGGGGACTCCACCTCGTAGTCCCACCGTGCGCGCCGGGCCCGCGGGACCTCCGCGGCCGCCGCGTAGGCCAGGACGACCTGGGTCGAGGTGATGACGGGGTTCGCCGTCGGGTCGCCCGGGACGGAGATGCCGTACTCGATCTCGGTGCCCATGATGCGCCGCGCGGTCATGGGCCCGACCCTAGTTGTCCGCCGGTTCCGCCGCCGTCGTCCGGGCCGCCGTGTCCGGTGCCGCGGCCGGTGCCCGTCGCCACACCAGGGCGAACACGACGAGCCCCGCCAGCGCGGCCACGACCATCGTCAGACCCATCGGCACCGCGGTGCGCCCGCCCCCGATCCCCACCAGCGGGGCGGCGAACCCGCCGACGAGGAACTGCGAGGTCCCGAGCAGCGCCGAGGCACTCCCGGCCCGGGAGGGATGCCCGGCCAGCGCCAGCGTCGTCGCGGAGGGCAGCACGAACCCGACCCCGCAGACGGTGACGAACAGGCCCGGGACCAGCGCCCACGGCCCGGCCGGTGTCAGGGCACCGAGCAGGACCGACGTCGAGCCGAGGACGGTGACGACGAGCCCGATCGCCACCGACCGCTGCGGGGACACCCGCTCGGCCGCGACGAGCCGGCCCGCCACCTGGGTCGCCGCGACGATCCCGACCGAGTTGACCGCGAACACTCCGCTGAACGCCTGCGGGGACAGCCCGTAGAGGTCCTGCAGCACGAACGTGGAGCCGGAGATGTAGGCGAACATCGCGGCGAACCCGAGCCCGGCCGCGCAGACGCAGGCGAGCACCCGCCGGTCGCCGAGCAGGATGCGGAACGACTCGCCGGTGGTGCGCAGGCCCGCCGTGACTCCCCCGCCCCGCGCCCGGGCCGCGCGGGGCAGGGACTCGGGCACCGCGAGCAGCACCCCGACCGCGAGCACCAGGCCCAGCGCGGCGAGCACCACGAACACCCCGCGCCACGACGTGACCCGCAGCAGCTGGCCGCCGACCACCGGCGCGACGATGGGGGCGACCCCGGAGACCAGCATCAGCGCCGCGAACCCGCGCGCGGCGGCCGGCCCGTCGTAGAGGTCGCGGACCACCGCCCGCGCCAGCACGATCCCGACCGCCCCGAGCAGCCCCTGGCCCAGCCGAAGCACGACGAGGGTCCCGACGTCGGGGGCGAGCGCGCACGCCGCGGAGAGCAGGGCGAACCCGAGTGCCCCGGCGACCAGCGGCCAGCGTCGCCCGAGGACGTCCGAGAGCGGCCCGGCGACCAGCTGACCCACGGCGAGGCCCACCACGCAGGCGGTGAGGGTGAGCGCCACCAGGGGGGCGGCGGCGCGCAGGTCGCTCGTGACGCCGGGCAGCGCCGGCAGGTAGGTGTCGATCGAGAGCGGGGCGGCGCCGGTGAGCCCGCCGAGCACGGCCAGGCGCGCGCCCCGTCGGAGGCGACCCTCGTGCTGCGGGCGTCCCGCACCGGCGGCGCCCGGGGCGCTCACCGGACGGCGCCGTCGTCGGGCGCGTCCTCTCCGTCGGGGCTGACAGCGGGCTGGACGGTCGGGGCGATCGCGAGGTCGGCCCCGTCGTCCTGCTCGGGGTCGGCGGCCAGCCAGCGGAGCAGGTGCTCGTGGACGCGGGGGTCGTTGAGCAGGTGGAAGTGGTGCGACGACGGCAGCGTCTCGACGTCGGTGATCGCGCCGCGGGCGGAGTCCACCGGCACGAGCAGGTCGCCGAGGATCGTCGCCAGGGGGTGGTGCTCGCTGGCGGTGATCGCGGCGGCCACCCCGTGGTGGGTGGAGTGCGCGAGCAGCGGGACGTCGGTGTCCGCGACGCCGGCGACGAGGTCGCGGATGCCGGCCGAGCGCCGGTCGAGGAACTCGCCCCAGGTGCGGGACTGTGCGTACTTCGCGAGCCGGCCCGCGAGCCGGTCGACCTGGTGGGCCAGCGGCGCCCCCCGGTGGGGCGAGCCGAGGTAGACCATCCGGCGCACGGCCCGGACCCACGGCTCGCCGGCGACGACCGCGGCGTGGCACGCGTGGCGCAGCACCAGCCCGCCCATGGAGTGCCCGACGAGGTCGAGGCGGCGGATCGGGACCGGCCAGCGCTCGGTGAGCTCGGCGAGCAGCACCGAGAGCGCGGCGCCGTTGTGGGCGATCCGCATCCCGGAGTTGTAGCGCAGCAGCAGCGGGACGGCGCCGACGCTCGAGGCGATCCGCTCGGCGTAGCCCTCCCCCGCGCTGTCCTCGTCGGCCAGGCGCCAGGCGTGCTCGGTCTCGCCGAGGCCGTGGACGAACAGCACGACGTGGCCGAGGTCGCGGTCCGGGTGGTCGGCGACGGTGTCGCGGATCGCCTCGGTCTCCATCGGCAGTGCGGCGTGCCGGGTCTCCCCCTCGGCGTCGATCGTCGAGGTGTGGAGGGCCATCGGAACGGCCAGGTCGTTGCTCACCGCGACCATGTGGTCCCCGACGAGGCCGTTGACCGCGCCCGCGATCACCGCGCCCGCGGGCCGCGAGGTGATCGGCGTCCACTCGGTGCGCCCGGACGCGGTCCGGTAGATCTCGGCGGCCAGGCCCACGCCGGTCCCCGCGGCGTGCCCGATCCCGCGGACGGCGGTGTAGACGCCGCCGGTGATGCCGTCGTGGAGCACCTGGACGGGGCGCGACGCCGGGCCCAGTCCGACCTTGCGGAGCGTGGCGAAGACGGTGTCCGAGATCGCGCGGTGGGTGCCCTCGACGGGCCGCGACACGATGTCGACGGTCTCGGACGCGACACCGGCCGCCCCCCGGACCTCGTTGCGAGGTGCGGGGAGCGGCCGGCGCTCGTCGTCCTGGGCGTCGTCGGCGCTCATGGCCCCGACGGTACCCGGTACTACAGGTACTGACCCGTGTTGGACGCGGTGTCGATCTCCTTGCCCTGGGTCTGCCCCTTGCCGGTGACGAGCGTGCGGATGTAGACGATCCGCTCGCCCTTCTTGCCCGAGATGCGGGCCCAGTCGTCGGGGTTGGTCGTGTTCGGCAGGTCCTCGGACTCGGCGAACTCGTCCACCACGGCGTCGAGCAGGTGCTGGACGCGCAGACCGGACTGCTTGGTCTCCAGGTGGGACTTGATCGCTGACTTCTTGGCCCGGCCCACGATGTTCTCGATCACCGCGCCGGAGTTGAAGTCCTTGAAGTAGAGGACCTCCTTGTCCCCGTTGGCGTAGGTGACCTCGAGGAACCGGTTGTCGTCGGTCTCGGCGTACATCCGCTCGACGACCCGCTCGATCATGCCGTCCAGGCACGCCTGGCGGTTGCCGCCGAACTCGGCGACGTCCTCCTCGTGCACGGGCAGGCCGTCGATCAGGTACTTCCCGAAGATGTCGATCGCCGCCTCGGCGTCCGGGCGCTCGATCTTGATCTTCACGTCGAGGCGTCCCGGGCGCAGGATCGCGGGGTCGATCATGTCCTCGCGGTTGGACGCGCCGATGACGATGACGTTCTCGAGCCCCTCGACACCGTCGATCTCGCTCAGGAGCTGCGGCACGATCGTCGTCTCGACGTCGCTGGAGACACCCGAGCCACGGGTCCGGAAGATCGAGTCCATCTCGTCGAAGAACACGATCACCGGGGTGCCCTCGGACGCCTTCTCACGCGCCCGCTGGAAGATCATCCGGATGTGCCGCTCGGTCTCGCCGACGAACTTGTTGAGCAGCTCCGGGCCCTTGATGTTGAGGAAGTGCGCCTTGACGTCGCGGCTGTCCTCGCCGCGGGTCTCCGCGACCTTCTTCGCCAGCGAGTTCGCCACCGCCTTGGCGATGAGCGTCTTCCCGCAGCCGGGCGGGCCGTAGAGCAGGACGCCCTTCGGCGGGCGGAGCTGGTAGGTGCGGAACAGCTCCGAGTGCAGGAACGGCAGCTCCACCGCGTCGCGGATGGAGTCGATCTGCCGCGAGAGGCCGCCGATGTCGGTGTACGCGACGTCCGGGACCTCTTCGAGGACGAGCTCCTCGACCTCGGCCTTCGGCACCTTCTCGTACGCGTAGCCGACCTTGGTGTCGACCATCAGCGAGTCGCCCGGCTTCAGCTCCGGGGCGTTCTCGTCGAGCAGCGAGTCCGCGAGGTGGATGACGCGCTCCTCGTCGGCGTTGCCGATGATGAGCGCCCGCGTCCGGGACCCGTCCTCGTCGGTGAGGATCTCGCGCAGGGCGCAGACCTCGCCGATGCGCTCGTAGTCGCCGGCTTCGACCACCGTCAGGGCCTCGTTGAGCCGCACCGACTGCCCGCGGGTCAGCTCCGAGGCCTCGACGGCCGGGGACACGGCGACCCGCATCTTGCGGCCCGACGTGAACACGTCGACCGTCGAGTCCTCGTGCACGGTCAGGAAGACGCCGTAGCTCGACGGCGGCTGCGCAAGACGGTCCACCTCCTCGCGGAGCGACACGAGCTGCGCCCGCGCCTCCTTGAGGGTCTCGGTGAGCTTGTCGTTGCGCTCGGTCAGTTGGGACACCCGCGCCGCCGAGTCCGCGAGCCGCTGCTCGAGGATCCGGGTATGACGTGGGGACTCGGTCAGCTTCCGACGCAGCAGGGCGACCTCTTCTTCGAGGAATCGCACCTGCGCCGCCATGTCCGCCGCGCCTCGGTCGCGGCCCTGGTCGGATCGGCCCCTGGGGTCGTCGTTCATGCTCACGGCGCCCTCCTCCCGCTACTCCGTGGCGCAACCGTACCCGTGAACACGGGTGTCCGTGGAGTAGCGAGCCGGTGACGGACTTCTCGCGTCGCGCTCTTGCGTTGCGTCACCGAGGGTGGTTCTTACCTGTCAAGTTGATCACTGAGAGTGCTTGACAGGTCGCTATCCGCGACTGGGCCGTCGCTGGACGCGAGGCGGCACGACCCCGTCCGCGAGGCGCCTCGCCGTCACCAGGAACGCGGTGTGGGCGATCATCCGGTGTTCCGGACGGACCGCGAGACCGACGCTGTGCCAGGGCCTGACCAGCGACTCCCACGCCTGCGGCTCGGTCCAGCAGGCCTGCTCGCGCAGCGCCTCGGTGAGGCTCGACAGCTGGGTGGTGGTGGCGACGTAGCCGACGAGGACCCCGCCCGGCACGAGCACCGTACGGACGGTCTCGAGCACCTCCCACGGAGCCGCCATGTCGAGGATGACGCGGTCGTAGGTCTCGGCCTGCCCGGCGGCGTCGGCGACGTCGCCGAGGTGCAGGGTCCAGTTCGACGGGTGCTCGCCGAGGAACTTCGCGACGTTGCGCTCGGCGTGGTCCAGGTGGTCGTCGCGGATCTCGTAGCTGGTGACCGTGCCCGCGGGGCCGACGGCACGCAGCAGGCTCAGGGTGAGCGCGCCCGAGCCGGCGCCCGCCTCGAGCACGTTCGCGCCCGGGAAGACGTCGCCCCACGTGACGATCTGGGCGGCGTCCTTCGGGTAGATCACCTGCGCGCCGCGGGGCATGGCGAGCACGTAGTCCGGGAGGAGCGGGCGCAGCGCCAGGTAGGGCGTGTTGGAGGCGGAGTGCACGACGCTGCCCTCGGGGGCGCCGATGAGCTTGTCGTGGGCGATCGCGCCGCGGTGGGTGTGGTAGCTCTGGCCCGGCTCCAGGACGAGGCTGAAGTGGCGGCCCTTGGGGTCGGTGAGCTGCACGCGGTCGCCGGGGAGGAAGGGCCCGCTGCGCGCGGGACCGCGGGGGACGTCCTCGTCGGGGTCGTCCCGTGCGGGGTCGGCGGTGCCTGGTGCGGGGTCGGCGCTGTGTGGTGCGGGGACGGCGCTGTGTGGTGCGGGGTCGGCGCTGTGTGGTGCGGGGTCGGCGCCGTCGTCCGGGGTGGCCACGACCCCGGCGTCGGCCGGCATCTCGTCGGCCGCGTCCTGGGGTCCGGTCACCTCGTCCTGCACGGCGCGCCAGCCTAGGCGGAGCGCCCCGGGTGACCGAGCGCCCGGTCCCCCGAGTCGGCCGGTCGTGGTGCGGGCTCGGTTCCCGCCCGCGTGGCCCGGCCCCTGTTGTCCGCGCTCGCCCGCCCCCGCGCTTCCTCGCCCGTGAGCCTCCACGCGCTCCTCCACTGGCCGGACCGAGCCGTGATCGTCAGTTCGGGAGCGACACGCGCAAGATTTGACGCGACTCGCGACCGAACTTCAGATCTTCTCCAGCGAGTCCCGCCCAGCCAGGGCTTCGCGAACGTTCCGGACGAACCGCTCCGGCTGCTCGTGGAGCTCGAACCAGTTCGTCCGGATGACCGTCCAGCCGTCGAGCACCAGGGCGTTCTGCCGATCGGCGTCACGAAGGAACGCGCGGAGGTCGCGGTGATAGGCCCAGCCGTCGATCTCGACGAGCACCCGCGGCTCGAGGAACGCGAGATCGAGGATCGCCGACCCGTAGCCGCGGAGCTGCAGGCCGTGGTCGGCGCGCCACCCGGCGATCCCGGCGCCGTGCAGCTCCCGGTGCGCGATCCGCTCGGCCTCGGAGCGGGCTCCGCCGGAGGCGAGGGTCAGCAGCTGTGCGGCGAGTGGGGCGCCGTACCGGCCCGAACCGCGCAGGTGTGCTCGTCGGAGTTGGGCGAGGCCGACCCCGGTCTGGAGAGCGCGGTCCATCAGCCGGGCGCCAACCAGGAGGCCGAGTGTCGCCACGGCCGCGAGGATCGTCGGCGCCTTCTTCGTCACCGCGACGCCGTCCACGATCACCCGGTCGGACGGCTCCACCGCCCGGCGGATGATCCGCACGCCGGCTCGCGGGCGCGGCCGGCACCCGTGCGGGACCGCGACCTCGATCTCGGACGCCGCCAGGTCGGTCATGCGCCACCAGAACGCGGCGGATCGTCCGGTGAGCGTCGCGTCCTCACCGAGGGACAGCATCGCGGCCCGGATGCGCGATCGTGGTGTGACCGGGTGGTCGGTGGCTCGCAGCACGCCGCACAGGTCACGCTCCCACCGGCCGCTCCGCACCCGCGCGGCGATCGCGGCCCGGGACAGCCCTGCGCTCATCGCCTGCGCCACGCTGATCACGCCGTCCTGGGTGCGGAACAGGGCCCGGAGGTGCTCTTCACATCGGTCGTCCTTCACGGGGGTTGGACGGCGCCGGCGCTCCATCGGCTCCCACTACGGCAAGATCAAGATTTCGGTCGCGAGTCGCAGCAAATCTTGCGCGTGTCGCTTCCGAACTCGTGATCATGGGCCGGCCGGCGCCGAATACCCGGGCGGGGCGGGAATCTCGGGCGGTTCCGTGAAGCGGACCGTGGCTGTCAGGGGGTCGTCGTAGCGTGCGGCGCATGATCGAAGCCGACCGCGCCGCGACCGGGGACACCCTCGCGGTGCCCCTCCCCCGCCCGGCGCCCGACGGCGCTCGTCCGGTCACCCCGCTGCGCCTCGACGAGGAACGCCCACGGCGCCGCCCGGCGCTCTCGCCCTCGCGCGCCGCCGACTTCAAGCAGTGCCCGCTGCTCTACCGGTTCCGCGTCGTCGACCGGCTGCCCGAGGAGCGGTCGCCGGCCCAGGTGCGGGGCATCGTCGTGCACGCGGTCCTCGAACGGCTCTTCGGCCTCCCGGCCCTGGAACGCGTCCCCACCCGGGCGCACGCCCTGCTCGCCGAGGTCGTCGCCGAGCTGACCGAGCAGGACCGCGCCCTGATCGACGAGGCCGACGCGGCCCGCCTGATCGACGCCTACTTCGCGATGGAGGACCCGAGGCGGCTGGCCCCGGAGGCGTGCGAGGTGTTCCTGGAGGCGGAGCTCGAGTCCGGGGTCGGGCTGCGCGGGTACGTCGACCGGCTCGACGTCAACGCCGCGGGCGACGTGCGCATCGTCGACTACAAGACCGGCACCGCCCCGCGCGCGGTCTTCGAGGCCCGGGCGCTCTTCCAGCTGAAGTTCTACGCGCTGGTGCTGCTGCGCAGCCGCGGCGTGCTGCCCCGCCAGCTCCGGCTGATGTACCTCGGCGACGGCGAGAGCCTCAGCTATCACCCGGAGCGCGACGAACTGGAACGGTTCGAGCGCACCCTCGTCGCGCTGTGGCAGGCGGTGCTGCGTGCGGCCCCGACCGGCGACTTCCGACCCAACCCCGGCCGGATGTGCGGGTGGTGCTCGCACCAGGCGACCTGCCCGGCCTTCGGCGGCACCCCGCCCGCGTACCCGGGCTGGCCGGATGATCTCCCTGCCCGATCGGGGGCAGACTGCGAGCCATGAGCTCCCCCGCGCCCGAGCCCTACTTCACGGTCGTCGACGTGGACACCGCCCAGGGCGGCACCGTCACCCGCGTCGAGGCCTCGGGGTCCACGGCCGGGCCCTGGTTCGCCGACGCCCAGCACATGGGGCCGCCGAGCGCGCTCCTGGTCCGCGCCCTGGAGCGCGAGTCCGGGCGGGACGACGTCCGGCTCGCCCGCATGACGGTGGAGGTGCTCGGCAAGGTGCCGGTCGGGGCGCTGGAGCTGCGCGCCCACGTCGCCCGGCCCGGCCGGACCATCGAGCTGGTGTCGGCCGAGCTCGCCGCGCCGGACCCGGCGTCCGGGAAGTCGCGGGCGGTGGCCCGGGCGGCCGGCTGGTTCCACGGGGTCGTCGACACGGCCGGGGTCGGGACGGTGCCCGGCTCCGCCATGCCTGGGCTGCCCGGGCCCGAGGAGGGGACCCGACGGGACATCCCGGACGGGTGGCTCCCCGGCTACCTGACCTCGGTCGACTGGCGCTGGATCGACGGCGGCCTCGACAAACCCGGGCCGGGGCGGGCGTGGGGGCGGGTGCTCACCCAGGTCGTCGCCGGCGAGGAGCCCTCCCCGGCGCAGCGCCTCGCCGCGCTGGCCGACTCGACGAACGGGGTCGCCTCGCGCCTCGACCTGCGCGACTGGCTCTTCGTCAACACCGACCTCACCCTGCACCTGCACCGGGCGCCCCGCGGCGAGTGGACGGGGCTGGACGCGGACAGCGTGATCGGGCCCGAGGGCACCGGGACCGCGTACTCGGTCCTGCACGACGAGGCGGGCCCGGTCGGGCGGGCCGCGCAGGCCCTCACGGTCCGGCCCCGCTGAGGCAGAAACCGAGGGTCTGACCCCGGCAGCCGGGTACGGACGCCGAGGCTCAGCCCCCGGCGACGCCCAGCTGGCTCGCCGTGGGGTCGGACGTCGACGGTGCCTCCGCCGGTGGCGGCGTGGCCCCCGGCATCGAGCTGACGCCGCCGTGGCCGGGCAGCACCGCGCGGCAGGACTGCAGCGAGGCGGTGACGATGCCGGTGCAGCCGAGGTCGGCGAGCTCGTCCATCACGTCGTTGACCCGGCTGCGGCGCACCATCGCCCGCACCGCGACCCAGCCGTCGAGCGACAGCGGCGCGACCGTCGGCGCCTGCACACCCGGCGTGACGCGGACCGCCTCGTCCTGGACCTGCTCCGGGCAGTCGTAGTCGAGCATCACGTACTGGCGGGCGAACACCACACCGCGCAGCCGCTCCACGAAGCGGTACTTGGACTTCATGATGTCGCCCGGGTCGGGTTGCTGGTCGAACTTGGCGTTCCGGTCCACGATCACGGCCTGCGACGACAGGATCGGGTCGCCGATCGTGGCCAACCCGTGCTGGGCGAGCGTGCGGCCGGTGGAGACGACGTCCGCGATGGCGTCGGCGACCTCGAGCTCGATCGACACCTCGACCGCGCCGTCCAGGCGGATGACGTCCTTGGCGGCGATGCGCTGCTGGGCGAGGTTGGCGCGCACCAGCCGGGGGAACGAGGTCGCGATCCGCTTGCCGGCGAGGTCCTGGACGGTCCAGCCGTGGGCCTGCGGGGCGGCGTAGCGGAACTGCGACTGGCCGAAGCCGAGCTCGAGGACCTCGTTGACCGACGCCGACGACTCCTCGGTCAGGTCGTGACCGGTGATGCCGAGGTGCAGCTGACCCTCGGAGACGTACGTCGCGATGTCCTTGGGACGCAGGTAGAAGAACTGCACCCCGTTCGCGTCGTCCGTGAGGGACAGGTCGCGGTTGTCCGACCGTTGCCGGTAGCCGGCGTCACGCAGCATGCGCGACGCCTCCTCGGCGAGGGATCCCTTGTTCGGGACGGCGACACGGAGCATGGCTGCTTCTCCTGGTGGACGCGATCAGGCTCGCGCCCGGCGGTGTGGAACGGGGATCAGAGGTACTTGTAGACATCCTCGAGCGTGAGGCCACGCCCGAGCATGATCACCTGGGTGCGGTAGAGCAGCTGGGAGACTTCCTCGGCCAACTTGTCGTCGGTCTCGTGCTCGGCGGCCAACCACACTTCCCCCGCCTCTTCGAGAACCTTCTTGCCCTGCGCGTGCACCCCGGCGTCGAGCGCGGCGACCGTGCCCGAGCCCTCGGGGCGGTCGCGTGCTTTCGTGCTGAGCTCCTCGAAGAGCTCCTCGAACGTCTTCACGTTGGACGATGGTCGCATCATCGGGTCCGTCCCCGCCCACCGGATGGTTCATCGCGCCGCGGGCGGTCGTCGCCGATCGGCGGGCGCGCCGCGGTCGGTGGCACCCCAGTAGGCCGAACGGCCTAACGTGCGCCGAGCGGAAGCAACCCCCGGAGATCGTCCACGGTGAGCCCCACCAGTGAATCCCGGAACGTCCGCCGCTCCCTCGCCGGCACGTCCACCCCGGCGGGCACCACCAGCACCGACGCTCCGGCCGCGGCCGCCGACGCCGTGCCCGTCGGGGAGTCCTCGACGGCGACGCACCACGCCGGGTCCACGTCGAGCAGCTCCGCGGCGCGCAGGTACGGGGCCGGGTCCGGCTTGGTCGCCGCCACCTCGTCCCCGCAGACCGTGACGTCGAAGAACTCGCGCCCGATGGTGTCCAGCGCGACCTCGGTGAGCTCCCGGTAGGTGCTCGTCACCAGCGCCGTCGGTAGTCCGGACGTACGCACCGTCGCGAGCGCCTCCCGGGCCCCGGGGCGCCACGGGAGGCCCCGGGCGAACACCTCGAAGGTGCGGTCGAGCAGCCAGCGGCCGTCCCGGTCGACGCCCTCGGCGTCGTCGGGGTCGGGCACCCCGACCTCGCGACGCACCGTCGTGACGGTGCGCCGCAGGCTCGAGCCGGTCAGGTCCTCCCGGGTCGCGGCCGAGAGCTCGCCGCCCAGGTGGGCGGCGAGCTCGGCCATCGTGATCGACCAGAGGCTCTCCGAGTCGACCAGGGTGCCGTCCATGTCCCAGAGGACGGCCGAGAGACCCGTCATGCGTTGAAGTACTTCGCCTCCGGGTGGTGCACGACCAGCGCGTCGGTCGACTGCTCCGGGTGGAGCTGGTCCTCCTCGGAGAGCTCGACCCCGATGCGGCTCGGGTCGAGCAGCTCGACGATCTTCGCCCGGTCCTCGACGTTCGGGCAGGCGCCGTAGCCCAGCGAGTAGCGGGCACCGCGGTAGCCGAGCTTGAAGTACTCGTGGACGTCGGCCGGGTCCTGGTCGGCCATCGTCGAGCCGTCCGCGAAGGAGAGCTCCTCACGGACGCGACGGTGCCAGTACTCCGCCAGCGCCTCGGTGAGCTGCACGCCCAGCCCGTGGACCTCCAGGTAGTCGCGGTAGGAGTTCTCCGCGAACAGCTGGTTGGCGAAGTCCGCGATGGGCTGGCCCATCGTCACGAGGTTCATCGGCATGACGTCCACGCCGCCGAGCTCACGGGCCTCGTCGCGCGTGCGGAAGAAGTCCGCGAGGCACAGGCGCCGGTCGCGCTTCTGGCGCGGGAACGAGAAGCGGTGCAGCTCGTTCGCGTCCGGCTTGGCCTCGTCGAGCACGACGACGTCCTGGCCCTCGGAGATCACCGGGAAGTACCCGGCGACGACCGCGGCGTGGGCGAGGATGCCCTCGGACTGCAGCCGGTCGAGCCAGTAGCGCAGCCGCGGCCGGCCCTCGGTCTCGACGAGCTCCTCGTAGGAGGGGCCGTCGTCGCCCTTCTGGCCGCGCAGGCCCCACTGCCCGAAGAACGTGGCGCGCTCGTCGAGCAGCGCCGAGAAGTCCTGCAGGCGCAGGCCGCGCACGACGCGGGTGCCCCAGAACGGCGGCTGCGGGACCTCGATGCGCCGGGCGACGTCAGACAGCGCGTCCGGGTCGAACGACGGGTTCTCGCCGCCGGCCTCCTCGTCGCGCTTGGCCTTGATCCGCTCGGAACGCTCGCGGCGCTCCTTGCGCTCGGCGGCCTTCTGCTGCTCCTCCTCCGACGGGCCCTCGCCGGTCATGACGGAGTCCATGAGCTTGAGGCCCTCGAACGCGTCCTTCGCGTACCGGACGTCGCCCTGGTAGACCTCGCCGAGGTCGTTCTCGACGTAGGAGCGGGTCAGCGCCGCGCCGCCGAGCAGCACGGGGTACTGCTCCGCGACCCCGCGGTCGTTCATCTCCTGCAGGTTGTCCTTCATGACCACGGTGGACTTCACCAGCAGCCCGGACATCCCGATGGCGTCGACCTTGTTCTCGTCCGCGGCCTCGAGGATGGCGTTGATCGGCTGCTTGATGCCGATGTTGACCACGTCGTAGCCGTTGTTCGACAGGATGATGTCGACGAGGTTCTTGCCGATGTCGTGGACGTCGCCCTTGACCGTCGCCAGCAGGATCTTGCCCTTGCCGGAGTTGTCGGACGCCTCCATGAACTGCTCGAGGTGCGCGACGGCGGCCTTCATGACCTCGGCCGAGGCGAGCACGAACGGCAGCTGCATCTTGCCGGCGCCGAACAGGTCACCGACGACCTTCATGCCGCCGAGCAGGTCGGAGTTGATGATGTCGAGCGGCTGCTTCTCCTGCATGCCGGCGTCGAGGTCCTCCTCGAGGCCGTTGCGGTCGCCGTCGATGATGCGCTGCGCGAGGCGCTCGAACAGCGGCATGGCGGCGAGCTTCTCGGCCCGCTCGTCCTTGGCGGACTGCGCCGAGACGCCCTCGAAGAGGTTCATGAAGTGCTGCAGCGGGTCGTGCTCCTCGCGCCGGTCGTAGACCAGGTCGAGCGCGGCCGCGCGCTGGTCCTCGTCGATCTGCGAGAACGGCAGGATCTTGGAGGCGTTGAGGATCGCGGTGTCGAGACCGGCGTCGACGCACTCGTTGAGGAAGACCGAGTTCAGCACCTGGCGCGCGGCCGGGTTGAGGCCGAACGAGATGTTCGACAGGCCGAGCGTCGTCTGGACCTGCGGGTACTTCTCCTTCAGCTGCTTGATCGCGTTGATCGTCTCGATGCCGTCCTTGCGGACCTCCTCCTGGCCGGTGGAGATCGGGAAGGTCAGGCAGTCGATGATGATGTCCTCGACCCGCATGCCCCAGTTCTCGGTGAGGTCCTCGATGAGGCGGAAGGCCACGCGGGTCTTCCACTCCGCGGTGCGGGCCTGTCCCTCCTCGTCGATGCAGAGGGCGACGACGGCGGCGCCGTGCTCGTGCACGAGCCGCATGATCTTCTGGAACCGCGAGTCGGGCCCGTCGCCGTCCTCGTAGTTCACCGAGTTGATCGCCGAGCGGCCGCCGAGCTGCTCGAGGCCGGCCTCGAGGACCTCGGGCTCGGTGGAGTCCAGCACCACCGGCAGCGTCGAGGCGGTGGACACGTCGTGGGACAGGCGGTCCATGTCGGCCCGGCCGTCACGCCCGACGTAGTCGATGCAGAGGTCCATCCAGTGCGCGCCCTCACGGGTCTGCGCCTTGGCGATCTCCACGCACTGCTCGTAGTCCTCCTCGACCATGGCCTCGCGGAACGCCTTCGAGCCGTTGGCGTTCGAGCGCTCGCCGATCATGAGGAGGCCGGTCTCCTGGCGGAACGGGACCGAGTGGTACATCGAGGAGATGCCCGGCTCCGGCTTCGGGTCCCGGGTGGCCGGCGTGAGGCCGCGGCAGGTCTCGGCGAGGGCGCGCACGTGGTCGTTCGTCGTGCCGCAGCAGCCGCCGACGAGCTGCAGGCCGTAGTCGGTGATGAACGAGGCGCAGTAGTCCGCGAGCTCCTGGGGCTGCAGCGGGTACTCCGGGCCGTTCGGGCCGAGCTCGGGCAGGCCGGCGTTCGGCATGACCGTCACCGGGATGCGGCTCTGGCGCGACAGCGCGCGCAGGTGCTCGCTCATCTCGGCCGGGCCGGTGGCGCAGTTCAGGCCGATGCCGTCGATGCCGAGCGGCTCGAGCGCCGTCAGGGCCGCCGTGATCTCGGAGCCGACCAGCATGGTGCCGGTCAGCTCGACGGTGACGTGGCAGATGACGGGGACACGGCGGCCGTACTGCTCCATCGCGCGGAACGCGCCGAGGATGGCCGACTTGGACTGCAGGAGGTCCTGACACGTCTCGACGAGGATCGCGTCGGCGCCGCCCTCGAGCTGGCCGAGCACGGACTCCACGTAGGCGTCGCGCAGCTGCGCGTACGGCGCGTGACCCAGCGTCGGCAGCTTGGTGCCGGGCCCGTTGGAGCCGAACACGAAGCGCGGACGGTCCGGGGTGGAGAACTCGTCGGCGGCCTGGCGGGCGATCTTCGTACCGGCCAGGGACAACTCCCGGATGCGGTCCGGGATGTCGTACTCGTTGAGGTTCGGCCAGTTGGTGCCGAAGGTGTTCGTCTCGATGATGTCCGAGCCCGCGTCGAGGTGCCCCTGGTGCACCGCGAGTACGGCGTCGGGACGCGAGACGTTCAGGATTTCGTTGCAGCCCTCGAGGTCCTGGAAGTCTTCGAGGGTGAGATCCTGGTCCTGCAACGCGGTGCCCATGGCACCATCGCCGATGAGGACGCGCTCGTGGAGTGCGGTCAGGAACGGTGACTCACTCTCGGTTGCCATCACACGATCGTAACGTGACATCCGGGGTCAACCGGTTCCCGTGCGAGCCTCATCACGACCCGTAAGCTTGCGCAGGTGTCCGACTCCGATCACCTCGACCCGACGCACGAGCTGACCGATCCGGTCATGCTCTGCGCGTTCGAGGGCTGGAACGACGCTGGTGACGCGGCCAGCACCGCCGTGGAGCATCTCGCGCTGAGCTGGGACGCCAGCGAGCTCGGCGCGATCGATCCCGAGGACTACTACGACTTCCAGGTGTCACGGCCCACGGTGCGTCTCGTCGACGGGATCAGCCGCGCGATCGACTGGCCGACCACCCGGTTCACGCTGTGTCGCCCGCCGGGCTCCGCGCGGGATCTGGTGCTGGTGCGGGGCATCGAGCCCAACATGCGGTGGCGCTCGTTCGTCGCGGAGATCGTGGCGAAGGCCGAGGAGCTCGGCATCACCACGGTGATCACGCTCGGGGCGCTGCTCGCGGACACCCCGCACACCCGCCCGGTGCCGGTCACCGGGTCGTCGTTCGACAAGGACTCGGCGGCCCGCCACGGCCTCTCCCGGTCCCGCTACCAGGGGCCGACCGGCATCACCGGGGTGCTCCAGGACGCGTGCGTGCAGGCCGGGATCCCGGCGATCTCGTTCTGGGCCGCCGTCCCGCACTACGTCTCGCAGCCGCCCGCGCCGAAGGCCACCATCGCGCTGCTGCAGCGGGTGGAGGAGGTCCTCGACGTCGAGGTTCCCCTCGGTGCGCTGCCCGAGCAGGCCGAGAAGTGGGAGCGGACCGTCTCCGAGATGGCCGACGAGGACGACGAGGTCCGCGAGTACGTCAAGGCCCTCGAGGAGGCCGGCGACGCCGAGAACGACCTCACCGAGGCCTCCGGTGAGGAGATCGCCGCCGACTTCGAGCGCTACCTGCGTCGCCGCGACCCGGGCAACGGTCCGGGTGGCGCCGGCGGGGTGGCGGGCGGCCCGAATCTGGGCGGTCCCTGGGAGCGGTAGGTCAACGCAGCGTGCGCGCCGCGTCGACGTCCAGCGCCGGGCCGCGCGGCAGGAGGCCGACCACGCTGCGTGGCGCCGGGCGCGGTGCGCCGAGCCCGAGCGCGGTCGCCGCGCGCACCCCGGGCACCGGGAACACGCGACCGACCGTGTCCACGACGACGCCCCGCGCCGGGTCCGCCTGCTCCCCCGGCCCGACCGGCACCACGTAGGCGCCCGACCCGGCGATGCGCACCGCGTCCACGGCGCGTGGTCCGGGGATCGTGGGGTCCGACGCCGGGGTGGGCGGTACCGGCGTCGGCAGCGTGCCCGCGACGGTGATCGCGGTGGCGACCCCGGGCCGGGCCGACGGCTGCGCGCAGACCACCGGGGCCGTGTCCACGCCGAGCAGCCGCGGGAAGTCGCGCGGGTAGGCGCCCAGGTCGACGCCGGCCGCCCGGGGCAGGCCGGCCACGGCCGCCGTCGGGACCGTCGCGATGCCGGGGTCGGCGCCGGGGGTCGGGTCCGCGAACCGGACGAGCTGCGCGACGACGGCCGGGACCTCCTGCACGCCCCGGTCGAGCACCAGCACGAACCGCGGTGACGCGGGCGGGCCGGTCGTCGCCACCGACCCGACGGCCAGGCCCAGCGCCCGGGTCGCCGGGTCGCTCGGCGGCACGCCGGCACCGGCGACCCGCGGCGGCACCAACGGCGCGCCCACCGGCAGCGTGCCGAGCAGCGCGGACCCGACGGGACGGGCGGGTTCCCCGGCGATCCCGAGCGCCCGGACGACCGCGCCCTGCGTCGGGTCCAGCGCCGCGCGGCGCCCGTCGGCGACGAGCCAGGTGACGCCGTCGTCGCCCCGCAGGAGCACGGCCTCGTCGCCGCCGAGGGGACGCCCCAGGGACGGGAAACCGCCGAGCACCGCCGTCGCCCGCTGCAGCGCGGCCGGGTCGGCCGCCGGGCCCGCGGCATCCCGCACCGCGTCGCACACCGCCCACGCGTCCGCGACCGGCGGGGTCCCGGTGTCGGGCAGCTCCGAGGGGGCGCCCGCCAGCCCGGCGGGTGCGGTCCGCGGGGCGGCGACGAGGGCGTCGTCGCGCACCGGCATCGGGTCCACCGCACCGTCTCCCGACGACGGGTCGGCGCGGGCCGGGTCGACGCCGGCGGCCAGCAGGCGGGCCGAGGCGAGATCGGTGGTGGGGACGAGCCGGTCCGGCCCGTGTGCGACGACCAAGAGCGTCCCGGACGGCGTGCCGCGCACGATCACCGCCGCCCGCCAGTCGGTGTCCCCGCGCACCAGGCCCACCACCGCGGCCACGCCGAGCGCGAGCACCCCGAGCGCCGCCCCGACGACGAGGGCTCGACGACGGGTCCGGCCGGGGTCCGCGCCCGACGGGTCGGCGTGCGGATCCCGCCCGACGAGCGCCGACTCCAGCCGCCGCGTGACCACGCGCTGGGCGTGGACGCGCGACGGCGTGGGCGGGGCCGCCCGCATCCCGCCGTCGGCGGACCCGCGCACCGGGCTCATGACATCGCGGTCAGCGGAGGGCCACGCCGAGCAGTGCGTCGAGGGCGTCGGTCACGCGCTCCCCGGCGTCCTGGACGGTCCCCGACGACGACCGGCGCAGCGCCTCGTCGGCCCAGGCGTCGACCGCGGTGAGCGCGCCGGGGCTGTCGAGGTCGTCGGCGAGGTGGAGCCGCACGCGCTCGATCATCCCGGCCGGATCCGGTCCCGAGCCCAGCGAGGCCGCCTCGCGCCAGCGGTGCAGCCGGGCCTGGCCGCCGGTGAGCAGGTCCGCGGTCCACGAGCGGTCGGTGCGCCAGTGCCCGGAGAGCAGGGCCAGACGGACGGCCATCGAGTCCACGCGGTCGCCCCGGAGCCGGGAGACGAAGACGAGGTTGCCCTTGGACTTCGACATCTTCTCGCCGTCGAGCCCGATCATCCCGGCGTGACAGTAGTGCCGGGCCATCGGGTGCATCCCGGTGAGGGCCTCGCCGTGCGCCGAGCCGAACTCGTGGTGCGGGAACGCGAGGTCCGAGCCGCCGCCCTGGACGTCGTAGGTGTCGCCGAGGCGGTTGAGGGCGATCGCGGTGCACTCGACGTGCCAGCCGGGTCGGCCGTCGCCGAGGTCGGAGGGCCAGGACGGCTCCCCCTCGCGCGCCATCCGCCAGAGCAGCGCGTCGAGTGCGTGGCGCTTGCCCGGACGGTCGGGGTCGCCGCCGCGCTCCGGGAACACCTCGGCCATCTGCCGGGTGGAGTACCGCGAGACGTAGCCGAAGTCGGCGGTGGCGGTGTGGTCGAAGTAGACGTCGGGGAACTCGGCGTCGTCGGCGCGGTAGGCCGCGCCCGAGGCGAGCAGCTTGCCGACGAGCTCGCTGATCTCGTCGACCGCCTCGACCGCCCCGATGTACTCGCGCGGCGGCAGCACCCGCAGCGACTCCATGTCCTCGCGGAAGAGCGCGGTCTCGCGCATCCCGAGGACCATCCAGTCGAAGGAGTCCCGTTCCGCGCGCTCGAGCAGCGGGTCGTCGATGTCGGTGACGTTCTGGACGTAGTGCACGTCGTGCCCGGCGTCGCGCCAGCTGCGGTTCACCAGGTCGAACGCGAGGTAGGTGGCCGCGTGGCCGAGGTGGGTGGCGTCGTACGGGGTGATGCCGCAGACGTACATCCCGGCGCCCGAGGGGCCGGGCGTCGTCGGGCGGATCTCCCCGCTCGACGTGTCGTAGAGCCGCAGCGGCGGCGGGGTGCCGGGTACCTGGGGAACCTCGACCGATGACCACGAGCGCATGGCCCCGACCCTAAGCCCCAGACCACCGTCGCCGGGGTCGAACCGTGGCGCACCGAACCGGGCCGGACACTCGCGCGAACACCCCGCTGGGACCCGGCCGGGTCCTGCCACAGGGTCGTCGCGGGCGAGCACGACGGCCCTGGTGTGACGGAAGGACCCGGCCGGGGCGGCCGGAGTCGCGGGGGGTTCGACTCCTGCCTACTGTCACAGTAACTCACCGCTAGCGCCGATCGGGTGGATCACCCGGTTGGGCGACCAGCGACGGCGTCACGTTCGTCACTCTGAGCCATCGCAGGGGCGAATGTCTCAGCGCCGACGGCTGTGGAGGTAGTCGCTGACGACCGCGGCGCCCAGCCCGTCGAGATCCGGCGCGACCACCCGGCCACCGCTGCGCCGGGCCACCATGTCGACGAACTCCTCGAGGCGCGGGTCCTCCCCGAGCATGAAGACGGTCAGCGCCGCCTTCAGCCGGGCGATGGCGTCCACCTCGTTCAGCGTCGCCCGCAGCGTCTCCGGGCTCGGCGGGTAGTCGAAGACCGCGTGCCCGTCCTGCTCCAGGTGCGCGGTCGGCTCGCCGTCGGTCACGACGAGCACGACGGGCGCCGCGTCGGAGTGCCGGCGCAGGTGGCGCCCCGCGAGGAGCAGCGCGTGGTGCAGGTTGGTGCCCTGCTCCCACGCCCCCTCCAGGCCGGTGAGCTCCCCCAGCTCCACGGTCTTCGCATGCCGCCCGAAGGTGATGATCTGCAGCGCGTCGCCCCGGAACCGCGTCGAGACGAGATGGTGCAGCGCCAGCGCGGTGCGCTTCATCGGCACCCACCGGCCGTCGGCGACCATCGACCACGAGGTGTCGACGCAGAGCGCCACCGCCGCCCGGGTGCGCTGCTCGGTCTCCACGATCTCCACGTCGGTCACGTCGAGGGCGCGCTCGTCCCCCGACGCGTGCCGCATCTCCGCGTTGAGCAGCGTCCGGGACACGTCCCAGCGCTCGGTGTCGCCGAACTCCCACGGCCGGGTCGCGCCGCTGGCCTCGCCCGCCGCGCCGCTGCGCTGCGTCTCCCGCTCGCCCCGCCGTGTCGACATCGACCCGACGACGTCGCGCAGCGCGGACTGCCCGAGCTGGCGCAGCGCCTTGGGCGAGAGCGTCAGCGAGCCGTCCGGCCCGCGCTCGAACACGCCCTGGCTCTCCAGCTCGCGCTCGAGCTCGGCGAGCCGCTGGGCGTCCACCCGGGCCTGCCGGCCCAGCGATGCCTCGAGCGCCTCGAGGTCGATGTCCTCCATCCGCGCGCCCGGGTAGGACTGCGAGAGCTGCTCGGACAGCGCGTCCAGCTGCGCGAGCTGTTCCATGGCCCGGGTCGCCTCGCCCATGCCCATCGGGTTGTCGCCCCGGAAGCGGCCCTGGCCGTCCCAGTCCTCCCCCGGCCGCATCGCCTGCAGCTGGGAGTCGAGGCGGGCGAGCTGCTCGGCCAGGCGCGGGTCCCCGAACGCGGACTGCATGAGGCTCTCGAGCTCGGCGCGCTGCTCGGGCGACAGCGAGTTCATCATCCGCTGGGCGGCCGCCGCCCGCTGCGCCAGCAGGTCGACGAGCTCCTCGACGTTGCCGGGGTTCTCCGGGAAGAACTGCCCGTGCTTCTCCATGAACTCGGAGAACTGCTCCTGCGTGTCCTCGCCCCGCCCGTGGGCGTCCAGGAGCTCGTTGAGGTCGGAGAGCATCTCCCGGACCCCGTCGACGTCCTCCTGGGTCGCGTTCTCCATCGCCTCCTTCATGCCCTGGAAGCGCTGGTCGAGCGCCTCCCGGCCGAGCAGGTCCTGGATCTGCTGGTAGGCCTGACGCGCCTCGGCGTTGCGCCAGTCGTAGTTCTCCAGCTCCCGGACGGCGCCGGCGGGCGAGTCCGGCAGCGCGTCGAGCGACATCTCGCGGAAGCGGGCGTCGTCGGAGTCCTCGGCCTGCAGCGAGTTCCGCTCGGCCTCGAGGGCCTGGTTGAGCAGCTCCCGGACCTCCTGGAGCGTCCCGTCGATCCGGTTCTCGCGCTGCAACCGGCGGCGCTGCTCGTGCAGGCGCCGCTGCAGGTCGTCGAGACCCTGCTGGTCGCGCAGGCCGCGGCGCATCAGCTCGCGCATCGCCTGCCGCGGGCTGGTGCCCTCCATGACGTCGCGCCCGAGGGCGTCCATGGCCTCGCGCACGTCGAACGGCGGCGCCAGCGGGTCGGGCCCGTCGTAGAAGCGGCCGTAGGTGTAGCGCCCGGAGCGGGGGCCGACCGGGCCGTGCCCGGCCGGCGTCGCGTCGTCGTTCCCGCCCACCCCGTCAGCCGCCATAGGCCACCGTCCCGGCGTCCTCGTCGTCGTCCTTGGCGAGCTTGCGGGTGAGGTAGAGGTGCTCGAGCGCCAGCTCGACGGCGCTGGCCAGCGGGCCGGGCGCCTCGGTGTCGCCCGCGCCGAGCCGCTCGGCGACGGTGCGCACCACCGGCACCGCCGGCAGCGTCGCCACCACCTCGCGGGCGGGTACCCGCTCCCCCGTCACCACCCGGCGGCCCTCCGCGACGGCGTCCGCGAGCGGGCCCAGGTCCACCCCGGCCAGGCGCTTGCGGGCGGTCTCGGCGATCGCGCGGCGCAGCAGGTGCGTCAGCAGCTCCTCCTCACGCCCCTCCTCGCCGGACTCGAACTCGAGCTTGCCGCGCAGCACCGGCGGCACCGACTCGAGGTCGACCGGCCGCGCGACGGCGGCGTCCTCGCCGGTGACGGCGGCCCGGCGCAGCGCCGCGGCGGCGACCGTCTCGGCCGCGGCGACCGAGAACCGCGCCGAGACGCCGGAGCGCTGGTCGATCGCGGAGGCGTTGCGCAGGTTGCGGGTGAAGCGGGCGATGACCTCGACGAGGTGGTCGGGCACCTCGGCGACGGTGTCGGACTCCTGCCGGATCAGCGCGATCTCGCCCTCGACCTCGAGCGGGTAGTGCGTGCGCACCTCGGCGCCGAACCGGTCCTTGAGCGGGGTGATGATCCGCCCGCGGTTCGTGTAGTCCTCGGGGTTCGCGCTGGCGACGAGCAGGATGTCCAGCGGCAGCCGCAGCGTGTAGCCGCGGACCTGGATGTCGCGCTCCTCCATGACGTTGAGCAGCGCGACCTGGATGCGCTCGGCGAGGTCGGGCAGCTCGTTGATCGTCACGATCCCGCGGTGGGTCCGCGGGACGAGGCCGTAGTGGATGGTCTCCGGGTCCCCGAGGCTGCGGCCCTCGGCGACCTTGACCGGGTCCACGTCGCCGATGAGGTCGGCGACGCTCGTGTCCGGGGTGGCGAGCTTCTCGGCGTACCGCACCGAGCGGTGGAGCCAGGAGACTCCCAGGGCGTCGCCCTCGACGGCGGCGCGGCGGATGCTCGCCGGGATGATCGGCTCCTCGGGGTGCTCGCCGAGCTCGGAGCCGGTGATCACCGGGGTCCATTCGTCGAGCAGGGCGACGAGGCTGCGCAGCAGGCGGGTCTTGCCCTGGCCGCGCTCGCCGAGCAGGACGACGTCGTGGCCGGCGAGGATCGCGCGCTCGAACTGCGGGAGCACGGTGCGCTCGAACCCGACGATGCCGGGCCAGGGGTTCTCGCCGGCCTTCAGGGTGGCCAGCAGGTTGTCGCGCAGCTCGTCGCGGACGCTGCGCGGGGTCTTCGCGGGGTGATCGCTCGCGCGGAGCTCACCGAGGGTCGTGGGGAGGCCGTCCGGCGAGGCCGGGGTGCCTGCGGTCCGATCGGCTGGGCGAGGAGAACTCACCTCCGCCACGCTACGACGACCTCGGCGCTCGTGCTCCCCGTTACCGGGGGACGGTTGATCCCCGGCTCCCGTCCCGGCCCCTCCGGGCGCGAACGACCCGAACGTGTCCGGCGTGCCGGTCGGTCGGGACGCCGACTCTCGACACCTACACGAGTTGACTCTGCGCTCCGGCCCGATCACCTCCGGTGACACGGGCTCCGTGCGACGAGGACCCGGGGGAACGAGTGGAGACGATGCTGGCGATCACCGGCGTGGTGGCGGCGGTCGGTGCGGTGCTCGCGCTGCTCGGGGGACTCGCGCTCTGGGTGCGGGCCGCGACCGGCCGCTGACCGTGACCCTGCTCGAGGAGGCCGGGCCCGTCGACCGGGTGCGCCGCGTGGCGGGCGCGGTCGTGGCCACACCCCCGCCGAAGGCGACGATCCTGCTCGCCGTCGTCGCCGCCCTGCTGCTCGGCCTCGCCGTCGTCGAGGTGCGCCCGCTCGCCGAGACGCACTGCGCCCCGGTCGGCGTGCCGCAGTACCGCGACCGCACTCCCCTGGCGGCCTCCGACCCGGTCGCGATCACCGTCGGGTCGATCGACGCGTGCTCGTCCCTGCTGCCGGTCGGGGTGGACGCCCAGCGGCGCATCGAGGTGCCGTCGGTGCACACCCCGGAGCAGGCCGGCTGGTACCGGCTCGGCCCGACGCCGGGCGCGGTGGGCCCGGCCGTCGTCGTCGGGCACATCAACGGCGACCACCGGGAGGGCGTCTTCGCCGATCTCGACGACGTCGGGTCCGGCGACCGCGTCGCGATCTCCCGCCAGGACGGCCGGACCGCGTTCTTCACCGTCACGAACGTCGTCCAGGCCGACAAGGACGCCTTCCCCACGACGGCGGTCTACGGCGACACCCGCGATGCCCAGCTCCGGCTCATCACCTGCGGCGGAGCGCTCGACCGCTCAGCCCACCGCTACGACGACAACGTGATCGTCTTCGCGACCTACGACGGCTGGTCGCCCACCCGCGCCTGATCGCACGACCCACCAGGAGGAGACACCCATGAAGCGCACGATCTCGGCGACCATCCTCGCCGCCGCCGTGCTGTCCGCACCGATCGCCGCGGCGGGCACCGCGTCGGCGGCGACCTACTACCCGAACTGCAAGGCCGCCTTCGCCGCCGGTCACCGGAACATCCACGTCGGCCAGCCCGGCTACCGCCTGCCGCTGGACCGCAACCACAACGGCGTCGCCTGCGAGTCCGGCGACCCCGCCGCCGCGAACGAGGGCGTCGGGTCGGGGAACCAGGACGTGGCCCCGTCGCACCCGGTGACCGGGTCGGGGACATCGAGCACCTCCGGCGGCTCGAACACCGCGATCGGTGCCACCGGCTCGACGGGCGGTGAGGTCGCCCTCGTGCCCGCGGGCGGCGCCGAGACCGGGGACGGCAGCACCGAGGGCCACACCGGCTGGTGGGTCGGCGGCGCGTTCCTGGCGGTCGTGGCCGGGCTGGTCACGGCGCGCCGCGTGCGGGTCGCCGGCCGGCGGTGAGCGCGCTCCGGGGGCCGGAGCTCAGGGAGTGACGACGCGCGACCCGCCGATCGGCAGGTCCCAGAGGTCGGCACGGTCGCGCCCGGTGCGCCGCCACTCCCGCCGCGTCTGTTCGAGCGGCTCGAGCACCGGCTCCCCGGAGAGCACGAAGGTCCCCCAGTGCACCGGCACCATCCGGCGCGCCCGCAGCGTCCCGGCGGCGCGGACGGCCTCCGTCGGGTCCATGTGGACGCTGCGCAGCAGCGCCCGCGGGCGGTACGCGCCGACCGGGAGCGCCGCGATCTCCAGGCGCCGGTGCCGGGCGGCGATGCGGGACAGGAACGGGCCGTACGCGGTGTCGCCCGCGTGGTAGATCGCGCGGCCGTCGGACCCGGTCACCACCCAGCCGCCCCAGAGACGACGGCAGGTGTCGGTGGCGGTGCGCCGCGACCAGTGCCGGGCCGGCACGAACTCGACCGACACCGGACCGGTGCGGCCGGACAGCGTCACCGAGGACCACCAGTCGAGCTCGGTGACGTCGGTGAACCCCCGGGCGCGCAGGAAGGGCCCGGTGTTGAGCCCGGCGAGCATCCGGGTCGAGCGCGGGAGCCGGGCGAGCGTGCGGACGTCGAGGTGGTCGTAGTGGTCGTGGCTCAGCAGGACCGCGTCGACGGGCGGGAGCTCCTCGACGGTGCGGCCGGGCGGGGTGAGTCGCCGCGCCGCACCGGGGATGCCGGGTGAGAGCACCGGATCGACCAGGACGGTGACGCCGTCCACGTAGAGCAGCGTCGACGCGTGCCCGAGCCAGGTGATCCCGAGCGTCCCGGCGACCGGCTCGGGCAGCGGCGCGTCGGCGGCCACCGGCACCGTCACCGCGTCGCGGCGCGCGACCTCGTCCCGCGGGAACGACCACCACAGCTGCAGCGCCCCCAGCGGGCCGAGCAGGTGCGAGTCGAGGCGGTGCCGGAAGTCCGGGGGCGCGGGCTCCCCGGTCCGGTCGGCACCGGCCCGGTTCAGAAGGCCGGCCACGGGATCGGCGGCCACCCGCCGGACGGGGACGGGAGCTCGTTCGCGTGCAGCAGGCGGTCCACCCGCGAGCGCAGCGCCTTCACCTCGGCGCGGGTGATGTGGTCGCCGATCTCGTCGCCCAGGGCGGCCGCGTTGCCGGGCGAGAGCGCGGCGCGCAGCCGTTTCAGCCCCGCCGTGACGTCGTCGTCGAGGGACTCGCCGACCCAGCCCCACAGCACCGTGCGCAGCTTCGTCTCCTGGTGCAGGCAGATGCCGTGGTCGACGCCGTAGACCCGGCCGTCGGCGCCGGCCAGGACGTGCCCGCCCTTGCGGTCCGCGTTGTTCACGACGACGTCGAGCGCGGCCATGGCCCGCAGCGCCGGGTCGTCGGCGTGCACGAGCAGTGCGGGCTCGCCGTCGTCCCCGCGGGCCCGCAGCACCGTCCGCCACCCCGGCCCGACGTCGCGCGGCGCGAGGATGTCCACGAGCTCGCGCTCCTCGTCGAGCTCGATCCACCGCTGCACCATGCCGGGCCCGAACGGGCCGTCGCGGTGCACCGTCGCGGGCACGACCCCGAAGCCGGAGGCCTTGCTGACCAGGTACGTCGCGACCTCGCGACCGGCGAGCGTCCCGTCCGGGAAGTCCCACAGCGGGCGCTCGCCGCGGACCGGCTTGTAGACGCACAGGCCCTCGACGCCGTCGAGGGTGACGGTGCAGAGCATCGTCGCGTTGGACGCCTCGGTGATCCGGCCCTGGACCTCGATCTCACCGCGGCGCAGCAGGTCCTCGACCTGGTCGACGGTCAGGTCCGCGACGGCGTCGTCGCTGGTGTCCTCGCGCTTCTCGGGACTGGTCACTCGCCGCTCGACACCGGTCTCACGACTCCGCGGGGACCCGACGGAAGCCGTTCTGGCGCGGGCAGACGTGGCCCTCGGAGTCCAGCGGCTGGGTGCAGAGGGGGCACAGGCGGCGGCCGGCGCCGACGACCCGCTCGGCGCGGGTGGCGAAGGCGCGCGCCCGCTCCGGGGAGAGGAAGACGCGCAGCGCGTCCGGGCCCTCGTCGGTGTCGTCGAGCACCACCGACTCGTCGACCTCCTCCTCGGTGACCGCGAGCAGTTCGACGACGACGCTGCGGGACTCGGCGTCCCAGCCCAGCCCCATCGTCCCGACCCGGAACTCCTCCTCGACCGGCACCTCCAGCGGCGAGGTGTCGACCTCGTTCTCCGGCGTGGTGGGCGGGACCTCCGCGCCGAAGCGGCGCGAGACCTCCTCGAGCAGCGTGCCGATCCGTTCCGAGAGCACCGACACCTGCTGCTTCTCCAGCAGCACCGACACGCGACGCGCCTCCTCGGAGGCCTGCAGGTAGAACGAGCGGTCGCCGGGCTCCCCGACCGTGCCGGCGATGAACCGGTCGGGCTGGCGGAAGACGTGGATCACCCTGGGCATGGCCCCTCGATCATGTCGTGCGTGGTCGGGTCGGGATGTGCGGGACTCCCGTCGGACTGGACTGGCGGTCAGTTTACGCCGGTGGACCCGCCGACCACCGCCTCGGAGCCGTCGTCCGCGGCCCCCTCGGCGCCCTCCTCCGGCTTGTCCTCGTCGGGCTTGGGGACCAACGACGACAGGTCACCACCGGTGTCGTTGACGCGCACGACGAAGGGCCGCGTCGGGGTGTAGCTGATCACACTGATCGAGCAGGGATCGACCGAGATGCGCTGGAACGAGTCCAGGTGCAGCCCGAGCGCATCCGCGATCACCGACTTGATCACGTCGCCGTGGCTGCACACGACCCACAGCGCCTTCGGGCCGTGCTCCTCGGCGATGCGCGCGGCGTGGCGGCGCACCGCGGCGACGCTGCGGTGCTGCATGTGCGCCAGCCCCTCGCCGCCGGGGAACACCGCGGCGGACGGGTGGGCCTGGACGACCTTCCAGAGGTCCTCCTTGCCCAGCTCGCCGAGCGTCTTGCCGGTCCAGTCGCCGTAGTCGACCTCGGAGAGCTCGTCGTCGACGACGGCGGTCAGGCCGCGTGCCTCGAGCAGGGGGGCGACGGTCTCCTCGCAGCGCTGCAGCGGCGAGCGCACGACGGCGGCGAGCGGGAGGACGGCGAGGCGGTCGACCAGGGACTTGGCCTGGGTGCGCCCGTGGTCGTCGAGGCCCACTCCGGTGGAGCGGCCGGCCAGGACCCCCGAGACGTTCGCCGTGGAGCGTCCGTGCCGGAGGAGGATCACCGTGGTCACGTCCGCCCACCCTAACGGCCGCCGTCAGACCGCGGCGATCATCCCGCCCGAGACGGCGAGCAGCACCAGCAGGCCGAGGATCACGCGGTACCAGACGAACAGGTACACGGTGTGCTGCTCGACGTAGCGCAGCAGCCACGCGATCGAGGCGTAGCCCACGACGAACGCGACGACGGTGGCCACCACCATCTGCGCCGGCGTGGGCTGGGCGCCCGGGCCGGAGGTGTCGGCGATGTCGGGCAGCGAGAACAGCCCGGCCGCGGTCACCGCGGGGATGGCGAGCAGGAAGCTGAAGCGCACCGCGGCCGGTCGCTGCAGGCCGAGGAAGAGCCCGGCCGACACCGTACCGCCCGAGCGCGAGACCCCCGGCAGCAGCGCGAGCGCCTGGGCGAGGCCCATGAGCACGCCGTCGCGCAGCGTCAGGTCCTCGACCGGTCGGCGCTGACGGCCGTAGCGCTCGGCCAGCCCCAGGACCACGCCGAAGACGATGAGCGAGGTCCCGATGAGCCACAGGTTGCGCGCCGGACCCTCGATCGCGTGCTTGAACAGCACGCCGAGGATGCTGATCGGCAGCGTGCCGATGATCACGTACCAGGCCAGCCGGTAGTCCAGGCCCCGCGCGTTCCGGTCCCGCAGCCCCGCGAACCAGGCCTTGATCAGTCGCCAGATGTCCGGCCAGAAGTAGATGAGGACCGCGGCCTCGGTGCCCAGCTGGGTGACCGCGGTGAACGCGGAGCCCGCGTCGTTGGCGAAGAAGACCTCCGCGACGATCCGCAGGTGGCCCGACGACGAGATCGGGAGGAACTCGGTCAGCCCCTGGACGAGTCCCAGGACGATTGCCTCGAGCCAGCTCATCTGCACGGGGACGGGACGGTAACGGACGAGCGGAACATCCCGGTTGCGGTGGGGTCCCGGCCCGGCGTCCGCGCCGAGCGGCGTCGCGCCCCCTATCCTGCTGCGCCGTGGAACAGCGACGCGTCGGCGCCAGCGGGCTGCGGGTCTCCCGGCTCGCGCTGGGCACGATGACCTGGGGTCGCGACACCGACGCCGACGAGGCGGGCGCGTCGCTGCTGGCGTTCCTCGACGCGGGCGGCACGCTCGTCGACACCGCCGACGTCTACGGCGACGGCGAGGCGGAGGCGATCCTCGGCGGGCTGTTCGCCGACGTGATCCCCCGCACGGAGGTCGTCCTCGCGACGAAGGGCGGGGCCCGCCGCGAGGACGGGCCGTTCGGCGGCGGGGCGTCGCGGTCGTCGCTGCTCGCCTCGCTCGACGCGTCCCTGGACCGGATGGGCACCGACTACGTCGATCTCTGGCAGCTGCACGCCTGGGACCCCGAGGTCCCGCTCGACGAGACCCTCTCCGCCGTCGATCTCGCGGTCTCCTCCGGCCGGGTCCGCTACGCCGGCGTCGCCAACTACGCGGGCTGGCAGCTCGCGGCCGCCGCCCGCTCGGCCGGCCTGCCGCTGGTGAGCGTGCAGTCGGAGTACTCACTGCTCGACCGGGGTGTCGAGGACGAGGTGCTGCCGGCCGCCACGTACCACGGGATGGGCCTGCTGCCCTGGGGCCCGCTCGGGCGCGGGGTGCTCACCGGGAAGTACCGCGACGGCACGCCCAACGACTCCCGGGGCGCCTCCGCGCACCTCGGCCCCTACGTCGGGCGCCACCGGACCGACCGCGCCGCCCGGATCGTCCAGGCCGTGGTCACCGCCGCGCACGGCCTCGGGACCTCCCCGCTCGCCGTCGCGCTCGCCTGGGTGCGGGACCGGCCGGGGGTGGTGGCGCCCGTGGTCGGGGCCCGCGACGGGGCGCAGCTGCTCGGGTCGCTCGCCGCCGAGGAGCTCACGCTGCCGCCGGCCATCCGCGGGGCCCTCGACGACGTGTCCTCGGCGCCGCTCGTCCCCGTGCCCTCCGGAGACCCCGGGACCGACGGGGTGATGGTGGAAGACGAGCCCGCCCCCTGGACATGAGCCGACGAGTCCTGCCGCCGCCGTCGCGCAGGACGTACGGTGGTTGCCGGACAGCGACCTGGAGGTTGCCCGTGAGTGACGCGACGGGGCTCGACCCCTCACAGGTGGCCCTCGAACCCGGCGTGGTCGAGGGCGACTGGGAGTACCAGCCGGTGCGCCTCCCGCCGGACGTGTCGCGGCTCTCGGCGACCACCGAGCTCGGGCTGCGCTCGCAGTTCGGCGGGTGGGAGCTCGCGCGGACGCTGCTCTACGCCGACGGCACCCGGAAGGTCTGGTTGCGGCGCAAGCTCTCCCGTCGGCTCGGGGCCCTCTCCGCCTGAGCCTCCGGGCTATGGCCGAGCCGGCCCTGCCGCCTTGTCGCGGGCTTTCGCGCCCGCCCGGGCGCCGGAGGCCACGACAAGGGCTGGGCGGCCGAGGTGCCGGGCCGCTCAGGGCGTGACGACCACGCGACCCGTCGTCGTGCGCGCGGCGATCGCGTCGAGGGCGTCGGGCAGGTCGGCCAGCGCGTACTCCGCGCCCACCAGCGGATCGATCGCGCGGCGCGCCCACAGCGCCTCGAGCTCCCGCTGCCACGCGTCCACGAGTTCCGGCGCGCGCTTGCGGTAGGCGGCCCAGTGCACGCCGATCACGTCGTAGTTCTTGACCAGCGCGTGGTTGGTCGGGGCGTCGGCGATCCGTCCGCCGGCGAACCCGATCACCAGGAGCCGACCCTCCCACGCGGTCACCCGGCGGGAGGCGTCGAAGGTGTCGCCGCCGACCGGGTCGTAGACGACGTCGGCGCCGCGCCCGTCGGTGAGGTCCTTCACCGCAGGGATGAGCGCATCGGGGGCGCCGTCGAGCACGATCACCTCGTGCGCCCCGAGACGACGGGCCACCTCGGCCTTGTCGGCCGACCCGACCGTCGCGATCACCCGGGCACCCGCCGCCACGCCGAGCTGGACCGCCGCCGCCCCCACCCCGCCGGCGGCCGCGTGCACGAGCAGGGTCTCCCCCGCGCGCAGCGAGGTCCGGTGGTGCAGCGCGCACCACCCGGTCTGGTACGCCACGAAGAACCCGGAGGCCTGCGCCGCCGTCATGCCCTCGGGCCACGGGTGCCAGGAGCTCAGCACGGCCTGCTCGGCGTACCCGCCGTGCGGCATGACGACGGGGCCGAAGATCCGCTCTCCCGTCGTCGGGTCGGTGCCCGCGACCTCGAGGCCCGGGGTGAACGGCAGCGGCGGCTTCTCCTGGTACGTGCCCCGGCAGTAGAGGATGTCGGCGAAGTTGACCGACGCCGCCTCGACCGCCACGAGCCGTTCTCCGTCGCCAGCGACCGGGTCGGGGAGGTCGGTGAGCTCCAGCACCTCGCGCGGCTCGCCGAACCGCGGCACCGTCCAGCCCCGCACTAGCCCTCCCAGGCGAGCTGCGGCGGCTCGTCGCCGGTCTTGGGCCCCGGCACCCCGCGGAACGCGTACGGGCCGGGGTCCCGGCCGGGCTGGACGTACCAGCACTCGCCCGCCTTGCCGTCGGCGAGCATCCGCTCCACCGCGTCGGCCACGTCGCCGGCGTCGAGCAGCGGGAACCCGGCGAACTGGTCGCGCAGGTGGGCGATCAGCGCGGTGTCGGCGAACCCGGGGCACAGCGCCATCGCCCGGATACCCTCGGGCGCGAGCGTGGCGGCGGCCGAGCGGACGTAGCCGACGACGGCGTGCTTGGTCAGCGTGTAGATCGCGTCGCCGGGCAGCGGCACCAGGCCGGCCAGCGACGCCGTCGCGATGATCGTCCCGCCGCCCGCGCGCCGGAGGGCGGGGACGGCCGCGGTCAGGCCGAAGACCACGTGGTCGACGTTCACCCCGACGACGCGGCGGTAGGCCTCGGTGTCGAGGTCGGTGATCCCGGACTGGCCGCCCACCGAGCCCGCGTTGAGGTGCACGAGGTCCAGGCGCCCGCCCCAGGTCTCGGCCTCGGCGACGGCGGCGGACATCGCGGCCTCGGAGGTGACGTCGCAGGCGATGGCCAGTCCCTCGACCTCCGCGGCGACCGCGGCGGCGGCCACCGCGTCCCGGTCGACGACGGCGACGCGCGCACCCGCCGTCGCCAATCGGCGGGCGACGGCCGCGCCGATGCCGGACGCGCCCCCGGTGACCAGGGCGACGGAGCCCTCGGTGATCAGCATGTCCGCAGGATCCTCTCCAGCACCCGGGTCCCGAAGTGCAGTGCGTCGACCGGCACCCGCTCGTCGATGCCGTGGAACAGGGCGGTGAAGTCGAGGTCCGGGGGCAGGCGCAGCGGGGCGAACCCGAAGCAGCGCATCCCGAGTTTCACGAACGCCTTCGCGTCGGTGCCGCCGGACATCATGTAGGGCAGCGTGCGGGCGTCGTCGTCCTCGGCCTTCACGGCGGCGGTGATGGTGTCGACGAGGTCGCCGTCGAACCCGGTCTCGACCGCCTCGAGGTTGCGGATCCACTCCCGCTCGACATCCGGGCCGAGGATCTCGTCGAGCTCGCGCTCGAACGCCTCCTGACGCCCCGGCAGGACGCGGCAGTCGACCGTGGCCTCGGCGACCGACGGGATGACGTTGGCCTTGTAGCCGGCGGAGAGCATCGTCGGGTTGGCGGTGTCGCGGGTGGTGGCACCGACGACGCGGGCCACCCCGCCCAGCTTGGCGACCGCGCCATCGAGGGCCGCGGCGGACTCCGTCGGGAACTCGATCCCGGTCAGCGTCGTGACCTCGTCGAAGAAGCCCTGCACGGTGTCGGTGAGCGTGAGCGGGAACCGGTGACGACCCAGCCGCGCGACGGCCTCGGACAGGACCGTCACGGCGTTCTCGTCGTGGATCATCGAGCCGTGCCCGGGGCGGGAGCGCACCCGAAGCTTCATCCAGGCGATCGACTTCTCGGCGGTCATCACCGGATAGACGCGGACGTCCTCCCCGAGCGTCACCGAGAACCCGCCCACCTCGCCGAGGGCCTCGGTGCAGCCCTCGAAGAGGTCCGGCCGGTGCTCGGCGAGCCAGTGCGAGCCGTACGCGCCGCCCGCCTCCTCGTCGGCGAGGAACGCGAACACGAGATCCCGCGGCGGCACCACGCCCTCGGCTTTGAACTGGCGCGCGAGCGCCAGGATCATCGCGTCCATGTCCTTCATGTCGACCGCGCCGCGACCCCAGACGTAGCCCTCGCGCACCGCGCCGGAGAGCGGGTGGACCGACCACTCGTCCGCGGCGAAGGGCACGACGTCGAGGTGACCGTGCACGAGCAGCGCCGGCCGTGACGGGTCGGCGCCTTTCAGACGGCAGAAGACGTTGTGCCGGCCCGGTGCTCCCGACTCGACGACCTCGGTCTCGTACCCGACCTCACGCAGCTTCGCGTCGACGTAGGCGGCGGCCTCGGCCTCGCCCGTGGTGGTCTCGAGCTCGCCGGTGTTGCTGCTGTCGATCTGGATCAGCTCGCTCGTGAGCTGCACGACCTCGTCCTCGGCGGCGCTGCCTGTCCGGGTCGAGCTCCGCTGCGCTCCGTCTCCCATGCGCCGCATCCTCTCACTGCGCCGACGGGCCGCAGCGCCGCTGGAGAACCTGACCCGGTGTGATCGTCGCGGCGGGGGGCTGTAAGCTTTCCCCTCGCAGGTCCGAGTGGCGGAATGGCAGACGCGCTAGCTTGAGGTGCTAGTCCCCGAGTAGGGGGTGGGGGTTCAAGTCCCCCCTCGGACACACACGAAGGGCCGTCGATCCGACGGCCCTTTTGTCATTCCCGACGACGGGTCGCGCGTGCCCGTCCACCCCTCGAACCGGAGCCTTCGATGCCGCAGGGAACCGTCCGTTGGTTCGACGTGGAGCGCGGTTTCGGCTTCCTCGCCCCCGACGAGGGCTCGCCGGACGTGTTCGTGCACGCCTCCGAGGTCGTCGGGGACGGGACGGTGCTGCGCGAAGGCCAGGCCGTCGTGTTCGAGATCGGCGAGAACGACCGCGGGCCCCAGGCGCTCCGCGTTCGCGTCACCGCCGACGCGGCCGCCGGCAGCACCGTGGGGCTGCTCGGCACCGTGAAGTGGTACGAGCCGGCCAAGGGATACGGCTTCGCGTCGCCGGACGGCGGCGGTCCCGACGTCTTCGTGCACAGCTCGGCGATCGTGACCGGCGGGGTGGTCGCCGAGGGACAGCGGGTGGCCTTCGTGGTGGTCGAGGGCGAGCGCGGCCCGCAGGCCGGACACGTGATCCCGCTCGGAGCCGACGTCGGCCCACCCGCCGCGACCGGCACCGCGGACGGTGCCGACGGCACGGTGGCCTGGTACGACGAGGACAAGGGTTTCGGCTTCATCACCCCCGACTCCGGCGCCGGGGACGTCTTCGTGCACGCCCGCGCCCTGGACGACGGGCTGACGTGGCTCGCGGAGGGCGACCGTGTCGCCTACGACGTGGCCGATGGGGAGAAGGGTCCCCAGGCCCGCGCCGTGGGCTTGGTCCGGGGCGCCGAGCCCCCGGCAGCGCCGCAGCGGTCGGCACCGGCCGCGAGGCCGGGATCGCGGAACGCACCCGCACGAGGCGGCGAGGGCGTCGTCGCGCGCTACGACGAGGAGCGCGGTTTCGGTTTCATCACCCCGGACGCCGGCGGCGACGATCTCTTCCTCCACGTGTCCGTGATCGTGGGGTCGGAGCCGCTGCAGAAGGGCGACCGGGTCCGCTACAAGGTGCGTCAGAGCGACCGGGGCCCGCAGGCCGACCGCGTCGAGCGCCTCTGAGCTCTCGGCCCTACCGGCCGAGGGAGCGATCGTGTTGTTCTCTCGTTCCCGACGACGGGTGCCGTTCCTGCGATCGCGCGGGCTCGGGTTTCGATGCCCAGGTATAGCGATCGGTACACTGGTCGTGTGGCGACCGGCGAGTGGCAGGTCTACGTCGTCGACGACGTGCGGTCCTGGATCGACACGCTCGACGACGTCGCACTGCGGCGCGTCGTGCAAGCCATCGACATGCTCGCCGACCACGGGCCGGGCCTCGGGCGGCCTCTCGTCGACACTCCTGTTCGCCTTCGACCCGTGGCGCGACAGCATCCTGCTCGTTGCCGGGGACAAGTCGGGGCGCTGGAACCAGTGGTATCGCGAGGCCATCCCTCTCGCCGAGCAACGGTACGAGGGCTATCTCAAGGATCGGCGAGACGAGGAGGAGCGCCAGACATGAGTGACCACGTGGCCTGGAGGGACATCCGGTCCGACTACGTCGAGCGTGCCGGCGGGGAGGAGGCCGTGGACGCGGGCAAGCAGGAGCTGCTCGCCGAGGTGGTCGGTCACCGCCTGGCCGAGGTGCGCCGGGCCCGAGGACTGACCCAGCAGCAGGTCGCCGATCGGATGGAGGTCACGAAGGGCCGTGTCTCCCAGATCGAGCGCGGCAAAGTCTCCGGGCAGGAAGTCCTGGCGCGCTACGCGGTGGCCCTCGGGGGTCGGCTCCACCAGGCGATCTACTTCGACGACGGCGACATCAGCGCTATCGCCTGAGCGAGGGCTCTCGCGGAGGCTGCTGCTCAGCCCGGAGATCACCTTCTACGCGACCGCGGCCGCGCAGTCGGCGGGCGCTTGACGCGATCGCGGCCGAACAGGGCAGCGTTGGAGCCGTCCCGCCCGACTCGAACCGCGCGACCGCCGACCGCGAGAGCCGAGGACCGATCGGCGGATGGCAGGCTGTGCGCTCGCCGGCGGCAGAGGAGGTGGGCCGGTGCGGCTCGTCGTCGACCCGGCCCGGCTCGCCCTGGCCGCGGTGCTCGCCGTCGTGTCCACCCACACCGCGATGAACCTGGGCGGTCCCGTCGGGGTCGCGGTCTACGCCGTGGTGATGGCGTGCGTGGTCCTGCTGGCGCTCCCGCTCCTGACCGACCTGCTCGAGAGGGCACCGTCCTGGGTCGCGCCGACGCTCGTCGTCCTCGGCCTGGCCGTGCTGATCGTCGGCTTCGTCCACGGCGTCCCGCCGTCCTGGGCCTATCCGCTGGGTGCGGGCAGTGACCGGGCCGACGCCCTCGACGTCGGGCTCGCGCGCCTCGCGGCCGGGCTCTACCCGTACACCGGTTTGACCTACCTGCAGAACCCGATCACGCCACTGCCCGGGTCGCTGGTCCTCGCCGCGCCGTTCTGGTGGCTGACCGGGTCGTCGGCCGCCCAGAACGTCTTCTGGACGGCCGCCCTGCTCCCCGTGCTGTGCGGCGGGTGGCGCCTGCGTCGGGAGGCGACGGTGCTGTGGCTGCTCGTCGTGATGGGCTGCCTGGAGGCCGGGCGCGAGTACCTCGTGGGCGACGACCTCGTGACGAGCGTCGTCCCCGCCGTGGCCGCCACGGTCTGGGTCCTGCACGCCCGGTCCCCCCGGGTCCTGGCAGCGGCCGCGGTCGCCCTCGGGATCGCGACCTGCACCCGGCCGCACCTCGCGCTCGTCGTCGTGATCGTCGCCGTGGCGGTCGGGCTGCGGGCCGGGCGACGCCGGGCGCTCCTGGTCGGCGGGGTCGCGGCGGCGACGTGGGCGGTGCTGATCGTGCCGTTCCTCCTCGGCGGTCCGGGGCGCTTCTCGCCGCTGCACGTGGGCGCCAAGGTCACCGGCGAGCGCGGCGTGCACCCGGCGATCGTCGTGATCACCGTTGTGGCCCTCGGGCTGCTCGCCGCGTTCCTGCGGTGGCTGCGGCCGGCCACCGACGCGGCCGTCGGCTGGTGCGCCGCCGCGGTGCTGTTCGCGCCGACCGTGCTCTCGGCCGGGCTGTGGCTGCTGCTCACCGGCGGCGTGTGGGACGCGGACCTGACCCTGGGGGCCGGTGCCGTGCCGTTCGCGGCGTGGGCGGTGGCCGTCCGGGATCGGTCGCCGTCGCTCGCGCGAGGGGAAGAGCCGGTCGCTCTAGCCTGCTGAGGGTTCCCCTCGCGCCACGGGGGCCGGCGAGAGGACGATGACCCGGTGCACGCCGCCGTGCCCCCGCCGCCGTCCCCGGTGTTCCTGCCCTGGGGGCCGTCGCACCTCGCCGTCCTGGCGATCACGGTCCTGGGGGCGGTCGCCCTCGTCGTGATCGGGCGGCGGGCCGGCGTCCGGACGGTCCGCGTGACGGGCCTGGTGCTCGCCGGCGTGCTCGTGCTGATGACGGCCGGGTACCAGATCAGCGCGTTCGACCCGGCGCACCCGTGGCTGACCCTGCCGCTGCAGCTCTCCGACCTCGCGCCCTACGCCGCCGCCTACGCGGTGGTGTCCGGGCGCCCGTGGGCCTACGCGCTGACGTACTACTGGGGTCTGACGCTGAGCGTCCAGGCCCTGCTCACCCCGGCCCTCGGCGGCGGCGACTTCCCGGCGCCGTCGTTCCTGGTGTTCTTCACCGACCACGTGCTGGTCGTGTGGATCGCGGTGCTGCTCACGTGGGGCATGCGGCGCCGCCCGACGTGGCACGACTACCGGTTCGCGCTGGCGGCGACCGTCGTGTGGGCCGCCCCGACGCAGGTGGTCAACGCGCTGTCCGGCGCGAACTACGGCTACCTCGACCACAAGCCCGAGACCGCCTCGCTGCTGAACCTGCTCGGGCCCTGGCCGTGGTATCTGCTGGTCGAGGCGGTCCTCGTCGTCGGGATCTGGGCGCTGATCACGCTCCCGTGGCAGCGCTCGACGGGGACGCGCCCTGCCGGAAGCGGCCGAAGCTGGTGGCCACGTCCGCGGTCGTCATCACGTTCGGCAGTATCGCCGACGGCACCTGCGCCACCCCCTCCGGAGAGTCCTCCCAGGTCTCGCCGCGGCCCGTCGGCGTGAGGTCGAGCAGCGAGGTCACGAAGGCCAGGTGCTCGATGCCCCGTCCGGTCGTCGCGTACGAGCGGTAGATCTGCGCGCCGTTCCGCACGAAGATCGTGAAGGCGAATCCCTCGCCCGCGCCGGTGTCGGTCGAGAACGAGGTGCCCCGGGAGGACACGGCGGGCATCGTCCAGCCCCGGTCCTGCCAGTAGCTCCGGATCTGCTCGAGCGGCATGTCCGAGATGTGCAGCCAGGTGACGTCGTGCTCGGCGAGCAGCCGCGGCGCGCTCGCGGGGACGTTGTCGGTGAACCAGGTGCAGCCGCCGCAGTAGCGGTCGGGTCCGCGGTCCATGAACTGGTAGACGGCGAGCGTGCCGCGGCCGTCGAAGAGATCGAGCAGGGTCCGGGGGCCGTCCGGGGTCGCGAAGACGTGGTCGGAGGGGAACGGCGTCACCGGGAGCCGACGACGGCGGGCCGCGACGGCGTCCCGGGCGTGGGTGAGGTCCTTCTCGGCGGTGAGCAGGTCGGCGCGGGCGCGTTCCCATTCCTCGGTGCTGACGACGGTGGTCATGGCTGGGTCTCCTGGGTCTGCTGGTCGAGATGGTCGGACAGTGCGGCGAGCGGGCCGTCCCAGTCGCGGGCCAGGGCGGCGAGGTAGCGCTGCGCCGTGCGCATGGGCGCCGACCGCAGTCGGTGCCGGATGCGGCGCCGCTCCCCCGGCTCGGTGGTGACGAGGCCCGCCTCCGCCAGCCGGTCGAGGTGCTTGGTGACGGCCTGGCGGGAGATCGGCACGCGGCCCGCGAGGTCGGTCGCGGTGGACGGGCCGTGCGCGGCCAGGTCGGCGAGGATCACGCGCCGGGTGGGGTCGGCGAGTGCGGCGAAGACCGCCTCGGCGACGCTCTCGTCGGTCCCCTCAGGCGGCATGGACGCCGTCGAGGTGGGCGGCCAGGTCGCCGAGCTCGTGGGCCCAGCCCGCCGTGTTGCCGCTGTGCGCCGAGGCGTGCTCCTCCGGGCCGAGCTGGGCGAAGCCGGTCTCGACGACCTGCAGCCGGGTGCCGGCGCCCGTCGGCTCCAGGATGAACTCGACGTAGGTCCGCCGCGGGTCCTCCTGCGGCAGGCCGGCGATCCGCCAGGTGAAGCCGAACACGCGGGGCTCCTCGACGCGCTCCACCCGCAGCTGCTGGTCGTGGCCCTCGGCGGTCCAGACGACGCGGGCGGCGCCGCCCGGGCGCAGGTCGATCTCGGCGCGGTCGCCGAACCACGCGGCGAGGCCATCGGCGGTGGTGATCGCGCTCCAGACCCGCTCCGGCGGGTGGGCGAGATCGATGCTGCGCTCGATCCGGTCGGGGAATCCCATGTCGCCTCCTGGTGCAACCGTGCGATTGCGATAAAAGCTATGGCAACCGGAGAGTTGCGTCAAGGGGCTGTGTCCGCGCTACTCCCCCGTCTCGCCGTCGGCCGCCTCGCGGAGCAGGTCGGCGTGGCCGTTGTGTCGGGCGTACTCCTCGATCATGTGGACGAGGATCCAGCGCAGGTTCATCGCCGGGGGTGGCTTCGGGTCGACGGCGAGGTGGTCGAGCCCGCCGTCGGCCAGTGCCTCGGCCACCCGCTCCCGGGAGCGCGCCACGGAGGTCTCCCACTGCGCGAGCAGTTCCTCCGGGGGCCGGTCGGCCGCCCACCGCCAGGCCTCCCGGTCGGTGTCCCAGGGCGGGGGCGGCGGCAGGCCCGCGAGATCCTCGGTGAACCAGCTGTCCTCGACCTGGGCCAGGTGCCCGAGGAGCCCGCCGAGGGTGATCGTCGAGGCCCCGACCGTGGTACGGAGCCCCTCGGCGTCGAGCCCGGCGCACTTCCAGCGCAGCGTCGCCCGTCCGAACTCGAGGAAGCCGAGCAGCGTCGCGGTCTCGTCACCCCGCATCGGCGGCTCGGGGCGACCGCGCAGGTCGAAGTCGTTCACGGTGCGTTGACTATCAGCGACCCCCGACAGTCACCGTGTCGCCCAGATGGGAGTCCCCTTCCGTTCCTGGGCCGGATGGAGCAGGGTCGCGGGCGTGACGAGCACCGAGCACCCCGCCACCGAGGACCGACCGGCTCCGCTCGGGCTGCGCCGCGACGGCCTGGACCCGGACCCGGAGGTCACGGAGCTGCGCGAACGGGACGGGGTGTGCCCGGTGACGACGCTCGCCGGCCACCGTGCCGAGCTCGTGGCCGGGTTCCAGGACGCTCGGCGGGTGCACGGCGACCCGGCGTTCAGCTTCGAGGCGGTGCCGCCCCCGCCGGGCATGAGCGCGTACGTCGATTCCGAGGAACTGCTGCGCCGCCGCGCCGGGATGCTGCTGGCGATCGACCCGCCGCACCACACCCGACTGCGCCGCATGCTCACCGGCCGCTTCACCGTCCGCGCGATGAAGGCGCTCGAGCCGCGCGTCACGACGATCGTCGACGACGCCCTCGAGCGGATGACCGCCGGTGGCCCGCCCGCCGACCTGGTCGCCGACTTCGCCCTGCCGGTGCCCTCGCTGGTGATCTGCGAGCTCCTCGGCGTCCCGTACGCCGACCGCGACGAGTTCCAGGAGCGGGCGGCCCGCACCCTCGAGTCCGACCTGAGCCCGCGCGAGCGCTCCCAGGTGATCGACGCGTCGCGCGCCTACATGGGCGGCCTCGTCGAGCGTGCCCGTCGCGACCCCGGCGACGACCTCATCGGGATGCTCATCCGAGAGCACGGCGACCGCTCGGCGGACGAGGGCGGCATCGACGACGACGAGCTCGCCGGCCTGGCCAACCTGCTGCTCGTGGCCGGCCACGAGACGACCTCGAACGTCATCGCCCTCGGTACCCTCGCCGTCCTCACCGACCCCGACCAGATGGCGGCGCTCCGGGCCGCCGTGGACGCGGATGAGCCCGCTCCGCTGAACGCCGCGGTCGAGGAGATGCTGCGCTTCATCTCGCCGGTCTCGGCCGGGTTCCCGCGCATGGCGACCGACGACGTCGCCGTCGGCAGCCACGACGTCCCGTCCGGGACGCTGATGACCGCCTCGCTGTGCGCGGCCAACCGGGACCCGGCGCTGGGCGGCGGCGACCTCGAGCACCTGGACCTGACGCGCGCGCCGCTGCCGCATGTCGCGTTCGGCTACGGCATCCACCACTGCCTCGGGGCCCCGCTCGCCCGGATCGAGCTGCGGATCGCGTTCACCGCGCTGCTGCGCCGGCTGCCGGACCTGGCCCTCGCCGTCGATCCGTCGGACCTGCGCTACCGGCAGGACAACCTGATCCACGGCGTGGAGGCCCTGCCGGTCACCTGGTGAGGCGTCAACGCGGCGCGACGCGCTCCCGGTTCAGTTCGGCGTAGCGGTCGGGCAGGACGAGCCGGGGCGCGCCGTCCGCGCCGAGCTCCAGCCCGGGCATGACCGGCTCCGGGATCGGGCGGTCGGCGGCGTCGACGATGTCGCCGACCGAGTGGTGCTGCGCCAGCTCGAGGAACGTGCAGTACTGCGGCGGGAGCATCGCCACCGACTCGCCGGCCGCGGCCAGCGCCGCCTCGACACCCAGCCAACCGGCGGCGTCGGACTCCGTCGACCCGGCCGCCGCGCGCTGGCCCGCCGGGCTCGCCGTCACGAAGAAGAACGTCCGGTAGCGGCGCGGCTCGAACTCCGGGGTGATCCAGCAGGTCCACGCCCGGAGCAGATCCGTGCGGACGACGAGGCCGCGCTCGCGCAGGACGTCGGTGAACGCCGTCTCCCGGGCCTCCAGGGCGCGCCGCGCCTCGGCCCACTCGGGTCCGGAGGTGTCGGAGACGACGGAGTCCGCGTCCGGTCCGGCCAGCAGCACCCCCGACTCCTCGAACGTCTCCCGGATCGCCGCGCACACCACCGCGCGGGCCGCGGACACGTCGTCGAGTCCCAGGCGCTGTGCCCACGCGGACGGCGAGGGGCCGACCCACCCGACGTCGTCGGTGGCATCACGCGGATCGACGCCCCCACCGGGGAAGACGACCATGCCGCCGGCGAAGGCCATCTGGGTGCGGCGGCGCATGAGGAACGCCTCGGGGCCGTCCTGGCCGTCGCGCAGCAGGATCGTCGAGGCGGCGACCTTCGCCTCGACCGGCGCCGCGGCCCGGGCGCTGTACTCCGCGAGCTGGTCGGCGAAGCCCGGCGGCAGGGCGGTCGGGTCCATCGTCATGGCCCCATCTGATCACACGGCGGCGCTCAGCCCAGGGCATCGAGGTCGAGCGTCACGGACGCGACGAGTGCCAGGAGGTCTCGTCCTGGAACCACGCCCCCGCCGCGCACACCGCGTCGTCGGCGCCGGTCGGACCGGTGAGCTGCATCCCGACCGGCATGCCCGACGACGGGTGCGGTCCGACGGGCACCGTGAGCGTCGGCCCGCGGTGCACCGCCCACGGCGCGGTCAGCTCGCCGATGCGCTTCGTGAGCGCGAGGACGTCGGGGTCGTCGCCGATGCGCGGGACGTCGACCGGCACCGTCGGGGTCAGCAGCACCTCGACCTCGGCGAGCAGGGCGTCCACGCCGGCCCGGAACGCGGCGAGGCGGTCCATCGCGGCGGCCCGGTCGGCGGCGGTGAAGTCGAGCCCGAGCCGCAGCCGGGTGAGGGTGTCGGGCTGGAACCGCTCGGGGGCGTCGCGCAGGCGCTCGGCGTGGAACGCGGCGAGATCGTGGTAGACGACGACGTAGAGGTCGTCGCGGACGGTCTCCAGCCCCGGGACGGTCACCTCCCGCACCGTCGCGCCGGCGTCGGCGAAGACCCGCGTGGCCTCGTCGATCCGTGCGGCGACCCCGGCCTCGACCGGGACCCCCGCCAGGCCGACGATCCCGACGACGTCGGGTCGGCGCGGCTCCGGGACGACCGGCTCGCGGCCGGTGAGCACCGCCGTGACCAGCGCCGCGTCGCGTGCGGTCCGGGTCAGCGGCCCGGTCGCGTCGGTCTCCTGGCAGCACGGGAAGACGCCGTCCTCGGGCACCGTCCCGTAGGTCGGCCGGAGCCCGGTCACCCCGCACATCGCCGCGGGCAGCCGCACCGAGCCGCCGGTGTCGGTGCCCAGCGCGGCGTCGACGAGCCCGCCCGCCACTGCCGCGCCGGAGCCCCCGCTCGACCCGCCGGGGAGCCGCGTCGGGTCCCACGGGTTGACGACGCCGCCGTGCACCGAGTTCTGCGAGGTCACACCCAGCGCGAACTCGGCCATGTTCAGCGTCGCGACGACGCCGGCGCCCGCCGCCCGCAGCCGGGTGACCACCTCGGCGTCGTGCTCGGCCACGTGGTCGACGAAGAACGCCGAGGCCCGGGTCGAGCGCACGCCGGCCACGGCCACGTTGTCCTTCACCCCGACCCGCCACCCGGCGAGCGGCCCGGTCGTGCCCGGGGACGCGTCGATGGGGGTGACGACGGCGTTGAGGTCGGTGACGGTCATGCGTCCGCGATCTTGGGGACGACCTCGCCGAGCAGCTCGATCGAGTGCAGCAGGTCCGCGTGGCGCAGCCGCGGGTTCGTCATCTGCAGGTTGATCCGGTCGACCCCGCCGAGCTGCTCGGAGATGCGCGCCAGCTTGGTGGCCACCTGGTCCGGATCGCCGACCACGTACGCGCCGTCGGGCCCGCGGGTCGCGTCGAACTGGCGGCGGGTGGGCGGCATGCCGCCGCGTTCGCGGGCGATCGTCGTGAACATCGCCTCCCAGCCCGGGTAGAACGCGTTGGTCGCCTTGGCGACGTCGTCGCCGAGGAACCCGAAGCAGTGCAGGCCGACCTTGAGCTGGGCCGGGTCGTGCCCGCCCTGCTCCCCCGCGCGCCGGTAGAGGTCGATCAACGGGGCGAACTGCCGGGGCTCGCCGCCGATGATCGCGACCATCAGCGGCAGGCCCAGCAGTCCGGCCCGCACGAACGACTCGGGCGAGCCGCCCACCCCGACCCACACCGGCAGCGGGTCCTGTGCCGGGCGCGGGAAGACCGGCTGGTCGTTCAACGCCGGGCGGTGCTTGCCCGACCACGTGACCCGCTCGCTGCGCGTCAGCGCCACGAGCAGGTCGAGCTTCTCGGTGAAGAGCTCGTCGTAGTCGTCGAAGGACAGCCCGAACAGCGGGAACGCCTCGGTGAACGACCCCCGCCCGACGACGAGCTCCACCCGGCCGCCCGAGATCAGGTCGACCGTGGCGTACTCCTGGAAGACGCGCACGGGGTCGGCGGCCGACAGCACCGTCACCGCCGAGCGGAGCCGGATCTGCCGGGTGCGCGCCGCCGCGGCCGCGAGGATGACCCCGGGCGCGGCGTCGTAGTACTCGGCGCGGTGGTGCTCGCCGATCCCGTAGGAGTAGAGCCCGGCCCGGTCGGCCGTCTCGATCTCCTCGAGCAGGTGCTGGAATCGCTCGACCGGCCCGACGACCGCCTCGGTGTCGGGGTCGGTGACCTTCGCGACGAAGCTGTCGACGCCGACCTTCACAGCGTGGCTGCCAGGCGCTGCGCCAGCTTCCCGACGAAGGCCGACGGCTCCTTGAGCTCCCCGCCCTCGGCCAGCAGGGCCATGTCGTAGAGCAGCGAGGCGGTGTCGGCGATGCCGGTGTCCTCGGGCTTGGCCTCGTGGGCGGACCTGAGGTTCTCGACGAGCGGGTGCTTCGGGTTGAGCTCCAGCGCCCGCTTCTGGACCGGCACCTCCTGGCCCATCGAGCGCATCATCTGCTCGAGCTGCGGCGGGATGCCGCCGACCTCGCCGACGAGGCAGGCGGGCGAGGTGGTCAGCCGCGTCGAGAGCCGGACCTCGGAGACGTCGTCGGCGAGCGTCGTCGTCATCCAGGTCAGCAGGTCCTCGTAGCCCTCGGGCTTCTCGGCGTCGTCGCCCAGGTCGACGTCGCCCTGCGAGATCGAGGCGAACGGCTTCGCGTCGTCACCGGAGCCGAACGCCGGGACCATCCCGACCCACACCTCGTCGACCTGGTCGGTGAGCAGCAGGACCTCGTATCCCTTGGCGCGGAACGCCTCGATGTGCGGGGAGTTCTCCACGCTCGCGCGGGACTCGCCGGTCACGTAGTAGATCGACTCCTGCCCCTCGGGCATCCGCTCGACGTACTCGGCGAGGGTCGTGAGCTTCTCCGGGTCGTGCGTGGAGGCGAAGGTCGAGGCCTCGAGGATGGCCTGGGTGTTCTCCTGGTCGGTGAGCAGGCCCTCCTTCACCGCGCGGCCGCACTCGGACCAGAACGTCGTGTACTTCTCGGCGTCCTCGGAGCGCATCGACGTGATCGTCTGCAGCACCCGCTTCACCAGCCGCTTGCGGATCAGCTGGATCTGGCGGTCCTGCTGGAGGATCTCGCGGGAGACGTTGAGCGAGAGATCCTGGGCGTCGACGACACCCTTGACGAAGCGCAGGTACTCCGGGACCAGCGCCTCGCAGTCCTCCATGACGAACACGCGCTTGACGTAGAGCTGCACGCCGCGCTTGGCGTCGCGCATGTAGAGGTCCATCGGCGCGTGGGCCGGCAGGAACAGCAGCGCCTGGTACTCGAAGGTGCCCTCGCCGGTGAACCGCATGGTCTCCAGCGGCTCCTGCCAGTCGTGCGAGACGTGGCGGTAGAACTCGGCGTACTCCTCGTCGCTGACCTCCGAGCGCGGGCGCGCCCACAGGGCCTTGCGGGAGTTGATCGGCTCGAGGGAGGAGTCCTGGGTCTCCTCGTCCTCGGAGTCGTCCTCCTCGGCCCCCTCGACGGCCTCCGGCGCACCCGGGTTCAGCAGGATCGGCCAGGTGATGAAGTCCGAGTAGCGCTTGACGATGCGCTTGACGACGGTGGGGTCGGCGTAGTCGTGCAGGCTGTCCTCGGCGTCCTCCGCCTTCAGGTGCACCGTGATGCTGGTGCCCTGCGGGGCGTCCGGGACCTCGGCGAGCTCGTAGGTGCCCTCGCCGGTCGACTCCCAGTGGACCCCGCTCTCGGTGCCCGCCCGGCGAGTGGTCATCTCGACCTTGTCGGCGACCATGAAGCTCGAGTAGAAGCCGATGCCGAACTGGCCGATCAGCTCGGCGCGCGTCTCCTCGCTGACCTCCTCGCCGCTGCCCTGCGCCTCACGCAGCTTCGCCAGCGTCTCCGCGGTGCCCGACTTCGCGATCGTCCCGATCAGGCTCACGACGTCGTCGCGGCTCATGCCGATGCCGTTGTCGCTGATCGTGAACGTGCGGTTCTCCGCGTCGGTCCGCAGCTCGATGTGCAGGTCCGAGGTGTCCACTCCGAGGTCCTTGTCCCGGTAGGACTCCATGCGCAGCTTGTCCAGCGCGTCGGAGCCGTTCGAGATCAGCTCCCGCAGGAACACGTCCTTGTCGGAGTAGATCGAGTGGATCATCAGCTGCAGCAGCTGACGGGCCTCGGCCTGGAACTCGATCGTCTCGCTCATCGCTGTACTGCGTCCTCTCCTGGATCGTCCTCGGGGGTCGATCGCCACGATATCGGCGGACTCGTCCGAACCGGCGCCCCGTGTCGACGTCGCCGGTCAGAGGTCGAGTGCGACGCGCAGCGCCGTATCGACGCGGGCGAGGGTCAGGGCGTCCAGCCGGCCGGCCCGATGTGCGAACCAGGCCCGGTACAGCCTGCCAGCAGGGCGCGGCACGTCAGGACGTCGAGACGCCGCTCCAGCACGGCGCCGACGGGCCACTGCGCTGCCAGGTCGGCGAGCTCGTCGGCGACCTCCGCACACTCCCGGGAGGAGAGTTCCCACCCCTGCGCCACGAGGCCGGACCGAACGGCTTCCCCGAACTCCGATCGATCCATCGCCAGTTCGGCGACGCGCGTCGTCGTGGTGGCCCGGTGCGAGCTCAAGCCGGCGAAACCGCGGCCGCACCCACAGCCGCCGTCGGGATCCCGGCGGTCCGTCGCGCACACCTCCCCGATGCGGACGAGTTCGCCCTCGATCGCCCAGTGGTAGTCGTTCTCCCGCGTGCCCTGGGTCTGCCCCGTGGCCACCAGTACCTTCATCGGCCCTCCTCGGTCGGTCGACCGATGAACTACCAGGGCGCACCGACAGCCTCGGCCGGTCCGGACGGCCCGTGATCGCGAAGTGTGCGGCGGGATACGTCAGAACTGACGCTTTCCGCGCCACAGATGTGGATCATGGTTCGTGGGGCGCTCGGCAAGATCAATTGCCTGGGGTCGACGGGCCCGGTCGCCTCCGGGAGACAGGCGTGACCCTGGGTGAGCGACGGCGGAGGGGTCGCTGACCTGGTCGGCCGCCCCGCCGACCTACCATGGGCCGTTCGGAACAATCGAGTTGGGAGCTGTGCGATGGCGGGCGGGGACGGGACGGCGTTCGAGAAGCAGGTGCTCGAGGCCTCGGAGCGTCTCTCCGGCATTGCCGAGATCACGCCGCTGCAGTACAACCCGCGCCTGTCCGCCGACTCCGGCGCCAACGTCTGGTTCAAGCGCGAGGACCTCCAGGTCGGGCGCTCCTACAAGCTCCGCGGCGCCTACAACCTGATCTCCCAGCTCGACGACGAGGCCCGCGCGGCCGGGGTGGTCTGCGCGAGCGCCGGCAACCACGCGCAGGGCTTCGCGTTCGCCTGCCAGGCCCACCGTGTGCGCGGGCGCGTCCTCATCCCGAGCACCACCCCCCGCCAGAAGCGCGAGCGGATCACCGCGCTCGGCGGCGACATGGTCGACCTGGTCGTCCAGGGCGACACCTACGACGAGGCGTCAGCGGCGGCGACCGCCTTCGCCGAGGACACCGGCGCCACCCTGGTTCCGGCGTTCGACGACAGCCGGACGGTCGCGGGACAGGCGACGCTGATCGCCGAGATCGTCGAACAGCTCGGGCACGCACCTGACGTCGTCGTCGTGCCCGTCGGCGGGGGCGGCCTCCTCGCGGGCACGGCCACGTGGCTGGCGTCGGCATACCCGCGGACCCGGGTCATCGGGGTGGAGCCTTCCGGCGCGCGCAACGTCGCCGCCGCCCTGCACGCCGGCAGCCCGGTGATGCTCGACGAGGACGGGTTCGACCGCTTCGTCGACGGCGCGGCCGTGCGCAAGGCGGGCGCGGTGACGTTCCCGCTGATCCGGCGCTCCGGTGCGCAGCTGCTCGCCGTCGACGAGGGTCTGGTCTGCACCGAGATGCTCGCGCTGTACCAGACCGAGGGCATCATCGCCGAGCCCGCGGGCGCCATGGCGGGCGCCGCGCTGCGCTCCGACGGCCCGGAGCTCGACCTCACCCCGGGCGAGACCGTGGTCGCCATCCTCTCCGGCGGCAACAACGACGTCTCCCGCTACGCCGAGGTCATCGAGCGCTCGCTGCGCTTCCAGGGCCTCAAGCACTACTTCCTGGTGGAGTTCCCGCAGGAGCCCGGTGCGTTGCGGCGCTTCCTCGACGAGGTGCTCGGGCCGGACGACGACATCACGCGGTTCGAGTACGTCAAGCGCGACAACCGGGAGTCCGGGACGGCCCTCGTCGGGGTCGAGATCGGGCGGCGCGCCGACTACGAGCCGCTGCTCGAGCGGATGGCACGCTCGCCGCTGGAGATCGAGGCGCTCGAGCCCGGCTCGCCCGCGTTCCGCTTCCTCGTCTAGGTGGCCTCCGGCCTCGTGAGCGGTAATCCGTGCCAGAGCACGGATTACTGCTCACGAGCGCGGAGCGCACCTCGCTCGCGGGACACCGGCACCACGGCGATCGCCACGAGCGGGGCGATCGCGGCCGCCGCGAAGCCGACCCCGTAGCTCGTCGCGCCGATGATCGCCCCGAGCACGGGCGGGGCGGCCGAGGCGACGACGTTCTGGGTGGTGTTCTGCACGCCGAGCGCCCGGCCGGACCACGCCTGGCCGGCCATCTCGGCCGTCGAGACGAACGCGAGCCCGTTGTCGGCCACCGTCACGATCGCCCCGACGACGATCGCCGCGATCGCGATGACCGGCACCCATGCCGATCCCACCGCGAACCCCAGCATCACCAGCACGGACCCGAGGGCGAGCTGGCGCATCGGGCGCAGCCGGGAGCCGACGCGGTCGGACCACCAGCCCGTCGCGATCCGCCCGACGGCGCCGAGGATCTGCGCGACGGCCACGAACACCCCGGCGACCCCGGGTGACCAGTGCTGCTCGCGCACCAGGTACTCCAGCGCGAACGCCGAGATCGCGAACTGCGGCAGCACGAGCAGCGCCGACGACGCGTGCAGCCGGTAGAGCGTCGGCGTGCGGTAGGGGTTGCCGGTCGGCTCGTGTGCGGCCGGGGCGTGCCGCGGGGCGTCCTGGGCGACCACGACGACGAGCACCGCCGCGATCAGGCAGGCCAGCCCGGTCCAGCCGAGCGCGACGAACGAGCCCTGCGTCGTGGCGAGCACGGGCAGGACCAGGGCGGCGAGCGCGACCCCGAGCGGCTGTGCGGTCTGGCGGATGCCCATCGCGATGCCGCGCTCGTCGACGGTGAACCAGCCCATGATCAGCCGACCGCTCGCCGCGTTCACCGACGCCGCGCCCATCCCGCCGACGCCGAGCAGCAGCGCGATCGTCACGAGCGACGAGGGCGGGGACAGGGCGACGCCGCCGACGACGAGCCCGGCCACCCCGAGCCCGATGGCCATCGGGAACCGCTCCCCCACCCGGTCCACCACGAAGCCCCACGCGACCAGCGTGAGCAGCAGGCCCGTCGTCGGGGCGGCGACCATGACGCCGGCCTCGGCGAGCGAGAGGCCCCGCTCGTCGCGCAGCGTCGGGATCAGGAACGGGATGCCGTAGACGAAGGACGACGCCGCGGTCTGGGCGAGCACCCCGACGGCGAGGATCGCCCACCGTCGCCGTGGCCGACCCGGGCTGGTGGCGAGATCGGTCGCGGGTTCGGCGCTCACGAGTCGTCAGCATGCCTCACGAGTGCTCATCATGCGAAACGCGAGTCTCACGATATGGGACAGCGTGACCGACGCGTCAGACCGCGTCGTCTCGCCGTGATCGCCCTCAGCGGCGGGAGGCGAGCAGGTTGCGGGTCGCGGCGTCCTCGGCGGCGCCCGCCCGGTGCCACTGCACGAGCAGCACGATCACCACGGCGAGCAGCGGCGCGTCGCCCATGCCCCACGCGAGCAGGGCGGCGACGTGCTGGTCGGCGAGCAGATCCACTGCCCACGGCAGCCGCAGGTGCGAGTAGAAGTCGGTGACGAACACCTGCCCGCCCCCGCCGTCGGCCGCGAGCGTCGACGGGATCTGGGCGACCGGCTGGTTCGCCGCGAGCAGGATGACGCCGAACAGCGCATGGAACGGCATCGAGGCGACGAGGACCGCGAGGCGGGCGACGTGCGGGAGCCGCGCGCCGGGGGGCGGGTCGACCCCGACGAGCACCCAGAAGAACAGGTAGCCGACACCGAGGAACCACAGCGAGATCGCCGGCATCAGCCAGCCCAGCGGCTGGAGCAGCGAGAACGCGGGCGTCAGGTAGAGCAGGAACGGCGAGCCGACGACGAGCACGGCCGCGACGGCCGGGTGGGCCACCATCCGCAGCGCGGGCGCGGCGAGCAGGGCCTCGAGCCGGTCCCGGGCGTCGCCGTCGTCCGGCAGGGCCCGGCGCGCGAGGGTCACGGGCCCGCCGAGCACCAGCAGCACCGGCACCACGATCCCGACCAGCATGTGCTCGGCGATGTGCGCGCTGAACAGGGCGTCGGCGTAGCGGCCGAGGCCCGAGGAGGTGGCCAGCACGAGGACGGCGCAGCCGGTGAACCACGCGACGGCGCGCCCGGTCGGCCAGCCCTCGACCCGGCGCAGCCACCGCCCGTAGACCAGCGCCAGGACGACGGCGAGGGCGACCATGACGACGTCGGGGCGCCAGTCGCCGAGCAGCGTCGCGACCGAGGGCGGGTCGGGGATGCCGAACCCGAGGACGGCCTCGGTGGGCGTGGTGTGGAACGGCGCCTGGACCGGCGGGACCGCGCGGGTCATGGCGACCGAGAGCCCGGTGACGACGGCGAGCAGGGCGAGCTCGAGCGCGGCGTTCCGGACGTCAGCGATGCGGCACCGCTGACGTTGAGCGTCCCCGGCTCCACATCCTCGATCGGCCAGCCGTCGGCGCGCCAGCACGGCGAGCACCACCACGGTCACCGCGGCCGCGAGGAGCACCAGCACCCCGTACGCGCTCGCCAGCTCCCCCATCGACGGCACGAGCACGCCGGCCGCCAGCACCCCGCTCAGCACCGTGAGCACCGCGCACACCGTCGACACCGCACCGGCCCGGCGGGCGAACCGGGCCGAGGCAGCGTCGTCGTCGGGCGCTCCGACCAGCAGCGCGCCGACCGTCCCGAGCCAGACCGTCGCCGCGATCACGTGCAGCCCGACGGCGGGCGCGCCGAGGTCCTTCCCGACGCCGTCGATGGCATGCCCCGTCACCACCGGCCCGAGCAGCGCGATCCCCGCGAGCACTGCCGCGCCCAGCGTCGAGGACCACGTCCGCGCCTCGCGCACCCACACCGCGACCACCGCCGCGCCGGCCGCGCACGCGAGCCACCCCACCGGCGCCGCCCGCACCACCAGCTGCACGACGAGGTCCGGCCCGGGCGCGGTGAGCCCGCCGGAGGCGTCCGCGACCGTGAGCAGCGCGGTCAGGACCGCGAGGACCGCCCACGTCCACGCCGCCCCCGACGCCACGGCCCGCTCACCCGCCGACGGACCACCCGCGCCGTCGGCGAGCACCAGCGACCGGGTCAGCGCGCCGAACGCGACCGCCGCCGCCCCCGCCGTCGCGACCCGCACCACCGGCAGGCCCAGGCGGACCAGCTCGCCCGGGTCCGCGAGCCCCAGCACGGGGTAGGCCGAACGGCCCAGCAGCAGAGCGGCCACCAGCACCGTCACCGCACCCGCGACGAGCGCGGGGACGAGACGGCGGGTCACGGGTCGAGTCGGTCGGGGTAGCGGGCCCGGTACTCCGCGAGGTGCTGCGACTTGCAGACGTGCTGTTCCTTCTCGTTGATCGCCTGGCGCATGCACTCGTCGAGCGTCCGGGCCTGCGAGGCGTGCAGGTAGGTGACCGCGCTCTCGATGGTGGGCCACTCGACGGCCGTGCCGATCGCCACCGCGACCAGCCCGACGACGAGGGCGGCCACCGGCTTCGCGCGTCCCACGGCCCGCCCGGAGCGCACCCGCATCAGCGCGACCAGCGCCGCCACGAGCGCGACGAGCCCGAGAACCACCCCGCCCCAGCCGGTCCACGAGCTGATCAGGCCCATGACCGCGACGACGAGCGCGAACGTCGCCGCACCGGTGGCGCCGGCGGCGGACTCCTCCTGCGCAGCGGGGCCGGACTCAGCGGTGACGGAGTCCGCGGTGGTTTCCGGCTCGTCGTCGGGATCCTGCGACCCGACCGGGGACGACCCTCCCGAATCCGACGCGCTGGTGCTGGTCACGGCCTCGATGGTGACACCCGCTGCGCACGCACCCACGCTCGGGGCGCACCATCGAGGGCATGACCGAGCTGACGAGCCCCGCCGGAGATGTCCGGGATCGTCCGGATTCGGGAGCCTCGGACGCGGGATCGGCCGAGTCCGGCGAGGACTTCCTGCTGACCGGGATGACCTGCGCCGCGTGCGCGTCGCGGATCGAGCGGCGGCTGAACAAGGTCGAGGGGATCTCGGCGACCGTCAACTACGCGACCGAGCGGGCCACGGTCCTGCTCGACCCGACGGTCGACCGGAGCACCGTCGTCGACGTCGTCGCGAAGCTCGGCTACAGCGCGACGTCGCTTCGGACGGCACCCGACGACGACCGTCCGGTGCCGGCCGGGAACGACCGCGTCGCCGACCTCTGGCGCCGCCTCGTCGTCGCGGCGGTGCTGTTCATCCCGATGGTCGACCTGCCGCTGGCGCTCTCGGTGCTGCCGGCCGCGCGGTTCCCCGGCTGGGAGTGGGTGGTCGCCGCGCTCGCTGCGCCGGTGGTCGTGTGGTCGGCGTGGCCGCTGCACCGGGCCGCGTTCGTCAACGCGCGCCACGGCGCCTCGTCGATGGACACGCTGATCTCGCTGGGGATCTGCGCCGCGACGGTGTGGTCGCTCGGGTCGATCCTGCTCGGGCATCTCCCCGACCCGGCCGAGGGCGGCGCGCTGCGGGTGTTCCTCGACCCGGTCGGGCCGCTCTACCTCGAGGTCGCCGCCGCGGTGACGACGTTCGTGCTCGCCGGGCGCTACGTCGAGGCCCGCGCCAAGCGCGCGGCCGGCGCCGCGCTCGCCGCCCTCGCCGCGCTGGCCGCCCGGGACGTCGCGGTGCTGCTGCCGGACGGCACCGAGACCCGCGTCCCGGCGTCCGCGCTCGCCGTCGGGACCCGCTTCGTGGTGCGGCCGGGCGAGAAGGTGGCGACCGACGGCGTCGTCGAGTCCGGCGCCTCCGCGGTGGACCGCTCGATGCTCACCGGCGAGACCGTGCCCGTCGAGGTCGCCGAGGGCGAGTCCGTCACGGGCGGCACCGTCGCGACCAGCGGCCGTCTGGTGGTGACGGCGACCGCGGTCGGCTCGGCCACCCAGCTCGCCGGGATGATCCGGCTGGTCGAGTCGGCGCAGGCGTCGAAGGCCTCGGTCCAGCGGCTCGTCGACCGGATCTCGTCGGTGTTCGTGCCGGTCGTGATCGGACTTTCCGTCGTCACCGCGCTCGGCTGGTGGCTCGCCGGCGGTGACGCCGGAGAGATCTTCGCCGCCGCGCTCTCGGTGCTGGTGATCGCCTGCCCGTGCGCGCTCGGACTCGCGACGCCGACCGCGATGCTCGTCGCCTCCGGCCGCGGCGCCCGAGAGGGGATCTTCCTCAAGAGCCACCAGGCGCTGGAGTCGAGCCGCGTCGTCGACACCGTCGTGCTCGACAAGACCGGCACCGTCACGACGGGGGCCATGACGGTCCGCGCGGTCCACGTCGCCCCGGACACCGACCGGGCACGGGTGCTGCGGCTCGCGGGCGCCGTCGAGGACTCCTCGGAGCACGCCGTCGCCCGGGCGATCGCGGCCCGCGCGCGCGACGAGGTGACCGACCTGCCCGCCGTCGAGGGGTTCGAGGCGCTGCCCGGGCTCGGCGCGCAGGGGACCGTCGACGGCGTGGCGGTGCGGCTCGGCCGGCCCACGCTGGTCGGCGGTCTGCCGGACTGGGCGCCGGAGCCCGCCGCGGACTCGACGCTGGTGGTCGTCGAGTGCGACGGGTCCATGGTCGCCGTGCTCGAGCTCGCCGACGAGATCAAGCCCTCGGCGGCGCCCGCCGTCGCCCGGCTGCGGGCCGCAGGCCTGCGCACGGTGCTGCTCTCCGGCGACCGGGCCGGCGCCGCGGAGGCCGTCGGCGCCGCGATCGGGGTCGACGAGGTCGTCGCCGAGGTGCTGCCGCAGGACAAGGTCACCGCGATCGCCGCGCGCCAGCAGGACGGGGCGCGCGTGGCGATGGTCGGCGACGGGATCAACGACGGCCCCGCCCTCGCGGCCGCCGACCTCGGGCTCGCCGTCGGCGCGGGCACCGACGTGGCGCTCGAGGCCGCCGACGTCATCCTCGTGCGCGACGACCTCGGCGCCGTCCCGGACGCGCTCGACCTCGCCCGCCGGACCGCGACGACGATCCGCCGCAACCTGGTCTGGGCGTTCGGCTACAACGTCGCCGCGCTCCCGCTGGCCGCGTTCGGGCTGCTCAGCCCGCTGATCGCCGGGCTGGCGATGGCGCTGTCGAGCGTGCTGGTGGTGTCGTCGAGCGTGCGGCTCCGCCGCATGTGAACGAATGTGGTCGCCGGAACGACTACATTCGTTCACATGCGCCGGCGGCGCTCCGCCAGCACGGCGGCCAGGTAGGTCTCGGCCGGGACGCCCGGCGGCGGGGGCGGGGCCACCCGCGACGCGACGTCGGACGCCAGGCGCTCCCCCAGCGTGCGGCGCACCGCCGGGGCCAGCTCGCCGGTGCGGCCGAGGAACTGCCGCGCGGCCAGCGCGAGGTCGTCGGGCAGGGCCGCGAGCTGCAGCGTCGACGCCCACCCCGCCAGGGCCGGGTCCGGCGGGGGCAGCGCCCGCAGGCGGGTCGAGCGCGGCACCCGCTCCCGCAGCACGAGCGTGCCCGCGAGCAGGTCGCCGACCCGCTGCCCCTGCGGCGAGCACGCCGAGACGACCATCGCGATCACCCCGGACAGCAGCCCGAAGTCCACGACGAGGCCGGTGAGCGCCCGGACCAGCGCGTGCCGGAACCGGATCGGCCCGCCGTCGTCGCGCACCACCCGGAGCCCGAACGCGAGCTTGCCCGGGGTCCGGCCGCGGGTCAGCGTCTCCCAGGCCGTCGGCCAGGCCACGAGCCCGAGGACGACGAGCGCCACGGTCAGCGCCGCCGCGAGCGCCGAGTCGAGCTCCACCCCGGCCACCACGACGACGATGAGCACCACGGTCAGCAGGAACCCGACGATCACCGCGTCGAGGGCGAAGGCCAGCGCCCGGGTCGGTAGCTTGGCGGGAACGAGATCCAGCTCGACCGCCTCGCCGACGACGACGCCCGGGGCGTGCTCGGGTGGGGTCACGCCCGCACATGCTGCCAGGGAGGGAGCGCCACCGAGTGGACGTCGACGCCTACAGCGACGCCCACCGGGTGGAGTGGGACCGTCTCGAGGCCCTGCTGCGCCGGCGACGCTGGACCGTCGAGGAGGCCGACGAGGCCCTCGACCTCTACCGCCACGTCGCGACCCACCTCTCCGTGGTGCGCTCCTCCTCGCCCGACCCCTCGCTGGTGTCGCGGCTGTCCTCGCTCGTGGCGCGGGCACGCGCGGCGGTGACGGACTCGTCCTCGTGGTCCTGGCGCGACCCGCTGCGCTTCGTCACCGACGAGTTCCCCGCGGCGCTCGCCGCGTCGGCCCGCTGGTGGGTGACGACGGCGCTGTGCTCGCTGGTCGCGATGGTGGTCACCGGGTGGTGGGTCGCGACGTCGCCGGGGGTCGCGGCCGCGATCTCCACCCCGGAGCAGACCCGACGGCTGGTCGACCAGGAGTTCGCGTCGTACTACTCGTCGAACCCGGCCGGGTCGTTCGCGGCGCAGGTCTGGACGAACAACGCGCTGGTGGCCGCCACCTGCCTGATCACCGGGATCCTGCTGCTGCCGGTGCTGTGGGTGGTGCTGCAGAACGTCGTGAACGTGGCTGTGGTCGGCGGGATCATGACCGCGAACGACCGGCTGGACCTCTTCCTCGGGCTCATCGTCCCGCACGGGCTGCTGGAGCTGACCGCGGTGTTCGTGGCCGCCGGCGCGGGGCTGAAGCTCGGGTGGACGTGGATCGACCCGGGCCCGGAGCCGCGTCGAACGGCGCTGGCCCGGCAGGGACGGGTGACGGCGGGGATGGCGCTGGGGCTCGCCGGGGTGCTCGCGGTGTCCGGGCTGATCGAGGCGTTCGTGACGCCGTCCGGCCTCCCGACCTGGGCGCGGATCGGGATCGGGGCGCTCGCCGAGGTCGGGTTCATCGCCTACGTCCTGCGGGGGCGCCGGCTGCTCCGCTCGCGCGCCGGAGTGCCGCTCGCCGACGACGGGAGCTGAGGCCCCGGCCCGGATGGCCCCTTGCCCGGCCGTGCCGACCGACGAACCCTGAACGGTCTACGGGCCGGACAGGGGGACGCCGCGATGGACCAGGACGCCGACCCGGAGCTCGCCGAGCTGCTGGCGCGCACCGAGGAAGCCACGACCGCCTTCATGCGCGGCGAGATGGACCGCTACCTCGAGCTGACCGGCCACGTCGAGGGCTTCACCCTGTGCAACCCTGGGGCGACACGCTCGTCCTGGTCATGATCGAGCGGCAGCACGGGGAGGTCGGCGGGCTGCCCGACCAGGACTGGTCGTTGCGGGTCACCCAGGTCTACCGCCGGGTCGAGGGCGAGTGGTTGGTCGTGCACCGTCACGCGGACCCGCTGGTGCACCCCGTCGACCTCGACCGGGCGGCCGCACTCGCCCGCGGGTGACGCACGTCCCGAGCCCCAACCTCAGAGCCGGCCGCGCGCCTTGAGCGCGAGGTAGCGGTCCGCCAGCGCCGGGGCGAGGTCGTCCGGGGCGGCGTCGAGGACCTCCACCCCGCGCCGGGACAGCCGCGCCGCCACGTCCCGCCGCTCGGCGAGCGCGACCTGACCCGCCGCGGCGCCGTAGACCGCCGCCGCGTCCCCGCGCTCCGCGGCCATCGCCGTCACCACCGGGTCGGCCACCCCCGCGACGAGCAGCGTGTGTCGGTGCAGCAGCGGGCCGAGCAGCGGCTCCAGGCCGTCGGCGAGCACCGCGTCGTCCAGCCCGGTGAGCAGCACGACGAGCGAGCGCCGCGACGCCCGACGGAGCACCGTCGCCACCAGCGCGGCCATGTCCGTCTCCACGAGGGAGGCCTCGACCCCGGAGAGCGCCGCGGTCATCGCCGGCAGCGGGTCGCGGGCGCCGAACACCGAGGCGCGCGGCATCCGGTCGTGGGCGAGGAGGTCCACTCGGTCTCCCCCGCGCGAGGCCAACGCGGCGAGCAGCAGCGCCGCATCGAGTGCCGCGTCCAGGCGGGGAACCGCGGCCTGACCCGTCCCCACCAGCCCCGCCGCCGTCCGGCCGGTGTCCAGGACGACGAGCACGTGCCGGTCCCGCTCGGGCCGCCAGGTCCGCACCACGAGATTCCCCGTCGCTCCGCTCGCCCCGGAGGTCGACGTCGACCGCGCCGACGCCCGCCAGTCGATCGAGCGGACGTCGTCGCCGTCGACGTACTCCCGCAGCGAGTCGAACTCCGTCCCCGCCCCGCGGACCTGCGTCGCGCGCCGGCCGTCGAGCTCCCGCAACCGCGCCAGCCGCGCGGGGAGATGCCGCCGGGACGCGAACGCGGGCAGCACCCGCACGCGCCCGCCCGCCGTCGTCGAGACCTGCCGCGCCGCCAACCCCAACGGGCCCCACGAACGCACCGTCACCCGGTCCGCGGCGTGCTCACCGCGCCGGCCCGGCGTCAACGTCGTCGTCACCCGGCGCCGCTCCCCCACCGGCACGTCCACGGCAGCGACCTCCGGCGACGCCCCACACGACGGCGGCCACGCGTCCCGCAGCTCCCCGCGCACCCGCCGCGGCCCGGAGTTCGTCACGACGAGCCCCACCGCGAGCGACTCCCCCAGCCGCACCTGCACCCCGTCGTCGGGACGCTCGATCCGCAGCCCGCGCACCGACCCGGCCAGCAGGAGATCGACCAGCACACCGACCACCAGCACGAGAACCACACCGACGAGCCCGGCCCAGTTCGGCACCGCCAGCCCGACGACCAGGGCGCCCACCACCGCCACCAGCGCGAGGCGCCCGCCGACGGCGGGGCCGCCCCGCCGCGGGGTGCTCATCTCGGGACCGGCACCGAGTCGAGCACGCCCGTCACCACCCCGTCCGTCGTGACCCCCTCCAGCTCCGCCTCGGGCCGCAGCGCCAGCCGGTGCCGCAGGACGGGCAGGGCGAGCGCCTTGACGTCGTCGGGCGTCACGTAGTCCCGGCCCGAGAGCCAGGCCCACGCGCGGGCGGCGAGCACCAGCGCGGTCGCCCCGCGCGGCGAGGCGCCCAGCGACACCGACGGCGAGGACCGCGTCGCCCGGCACACGTCGACGACGTAGGCCAGCACCTCCGGCCGCGCCGCGACCCGGCCCACCGCCGCCCGCCCCGCCGCGAGGTGCGCGGCCCCGGCGACCGGCCGGACACCGGCGGCGGCCAGGTCGCGCGGGTCGAACCCGGAGGCGTGGCGGGTCAGGACCGCGATCTCGTCGTCGCGCTCCGGCAGCGGCATCACGAGCTTGAGCAGGAACCGGTCGAGCTGCGCCTCGGGCAGCGGGTAGGTGCCCTCGTACTCCACCGGGTTCTGGGTGGCGGCGACGACGAACGGGTCGGGCAGCGGGCGCGGCGTCCCGTCCACCGAGACCTGGAACTCCTCCATCGCCTCGAGCAGCGACGCCTGGGTCTTCGGCGGCGTCCGGTTGATCTCGTCGGCGAGCAGGAGGTTGGTGAACACCGGGCCGGGGCGGAAGTCGAATGCGGACGTGCGCGCGTCGTAGACCAGCGAGCCGGTGACGTCGCCGGGCATGAGGTCGGGGGTGAACTGCACGCGGCGCTCGGTCAGCGAGGACGCCGCCGCGACCGCCCGTACGAGCAGCGTCTTCGCGACGCCGGGCACGCCCTCGAGCAGCACGTGGCGCCGGCACAGCAGCGCGATGACGAGCCCGGTGACGGCGGCGTCGTTCCCGACGACCGCCTTCGCCACCTCGCCGCGCAGCGCGGTCAGGGCCTCGCGCGCCTCCTCGGGCCCGACGGCGGCCGTGGCGGCGTCGGTGTCCGTGTCGGTGGCCGTGTCCGTGGCCTCGTGGCTGGTCACCCCTGGTCCTCCCCTCTCCCGGCCGGGACCCGGCCGGATCCCGCGGCGGCCCCGCGGAGCTCGTCGAGCGCGCCGGCGAGCACGACCAGCGCGCGGTCGTCGGGCGGGGCCGCACCGTAGAGCAGGTCGGCGACGGCGGCCGGGTCGTACCCCGGCGCGGCGGCCACGACGGCGGCGGTGAGCGCCTCGGCCGGGGTGTGCGCGGACAGCCCGACCCGGGCCGCGAGCCGGCGCCGGGCGTCGTCGCGCAGCACCTCCGCAGCGCGGGCGCGTGCTCCGAGCCGGCGGTAGAGCCCGGCCCGGCCGCGCGTGGTCTCGGCCGCGGGCACCCGGACGGGCAGGCGCTCGGCCACCAGCGGGCCGAGGCGTCTCCCCCGCCACAGCGCCGTGACCAGCGCGGCGAGCAGCAGGGTCGCCCCGCCCCAGACCCAGCCCGGGGGGACGAGCCGCACGAGCGGGGTCGGCCCCGCGGTGTCGTCGGGCAGCACCGGCGGGACGTACCAGAGCACCCGGGGTCCCGCCCCGAGCAGGCGCATGGTCAGCGCCGCGTTCCCGGCGTGGTCGAGGGCGTCGTTGCGGAACGGGGTCGCGGACCCGACGACGGTGGTCCGCCCGCTGACGGCGAGGGCAGCCGTCCCGCCCTGCGGATAGCACCCGACGGCGGGTGGGGTCACCTCGTAGACGTCGCCGTCGGTGTCGATCCGCCCGGCCGCGACGGCCGCGGGCACGGGGCACGACGGGTCGGGGCTCTCCGTCGTGAGCAGCGCGGGCGGGGGCGCGCCGGCCCGGACGCCCGGCGCGAGCGCCTCGAGCGGCCGCGACCCGGGGGCGACGAGCACCATCCGGGCCCCGGAACGGGCGAGGGTGTCGAGGTCCGCGCGCCGCAGCCGGTCGGGGGTCGCGACGAGGACCGTGGTGCCGGGGTCGGCGGCGGCGAGCGCGTCGGGCCGGTCGGCGACGTCGACCCGGACCCCCTGGTCGCGCAGCAGCGCGACCAGCGCGGCTCCACCCGCCGGGTCGACCGAGTCGGGGTCGAGCAGGCCGCGGTCGGCGCGGGTGCCGACGACGGTGAGCACAACCGCGGCCAGCAGGACCAGCGCGCCGATCACCACGGGGCCCCGCGCGCGGCGCCACCGTGCGCGCAGCGGCGTGCTCACGCGGGGACCGGGCGGGTGGCCCGCACCGTCTCGTCCGCGGCGCGCACCCGCGCCACGGCGTCCGCGTCGGCGGGGTGCCCGCCGTAGACGGTCTCGTCGAAGCAGCGCGCCGCGTCGGCGATCGCCTCGGCCGCCGCGGGCAGGGCGGCCCCGGCCTCGCGGGCGGCCTCGCCGGCGGTGCGGCCGGCGCGGGTGGCGAGCAGGTCGCGCTCCTCGAGGCCCCGGACCAGCGCTCGCATCCACTCGCGGACCGCCTCGTCGTGATGCCCGGCGGCCTCGTGCTCGGCGGCTCGGCGGCGGTGATCGGCCGCCGTCGTGCCCGTCGGGTCGAGCGCGGCCGACCCGACGCGGGCGGTGCGCGCCGCGCGTCCGAGCCGCCATCGGACCACGACCACGAGGACGACGATCAGCGCCAGGACGACCAGCACCCCGCCCGCTCCCCCGGCCCGCGTGCTGGTGAGCAGTTCGACGAGGTCGGAGAGCCGGGCGAGCAGCCACTGCCCGACCTGCTGCACGAACCCCGGCTCGGCGGCCCGGTAGGCCGGCTTCGCGAGCTCCTGGGCCGCGAGCTCGCGCGCCTGGTCCGCGGAGACCGTCACCGGCACGCCGTGCGGCACGGGTGGGGGCGGTGCGGCCATCAGCCCTGCTCGCGGGCGGCCCGCTGCAGTTCGATGTCGAAGCCCTCGCGGCGCATCCGCTGGTCGATGTAGAGCAGGCCGGTGACGCCGGCCTGGAACGGCGAGGTCAGGGCCGCGCCGATCACCGTCCCGATCGAGCTGATCAGCAGCGGCAGCGGCGCGTACGCGCTGGGCTCGCCGACGGCGTTCCCGGCGGCGGACGCGATGACCCCGAACGGGATCCCGATGATCCCCGCGACGATGGTCACGATGATCGCGGTGAGCAGCAGGATGCCCAGCACCGGCCAGAAGCGGCCCCGCACGAGATCCCGGGAGCGGCGCAGCGCCGTCGTCACGGAGATGCCCTCGAGGACGTAGGCCGGGGCGGCGAGCGCCAGCCCGACCGCGACGATCACCGCGAGCACGGCCCCCACGACGATCCCGAGCAGCGCGAGTCCGGCGGTCGCCCCGGTCGGCGCGCGGAGCAGCCCGAGCACGCCGGCGGGGATCAGCGGCACGAGGAACGTGACGACGGTGATCAGGGCGACGAGGACGACGACGCCGAGCAGTCCCGGCAGCCGGGGTCGGGCGGCGTCCCAGACCTGCCGCGCGTCGACCGCGGCTCCGAGGACGGAACGGCTCAGCACGACGATGAGCAGGCCGGTGAGCACGGTGTTGGCGAGCAGGCTGACGAGCAGGCCCACTCCGGCGAGCCAGACCGCCCCTCCGACCAGCCCGCCGAGCTGGCTGAGGTTCACCGTCCGGGAGCCGCCGCCGGTGCCGACCAGGCCCTCCAGCGACGTCCCGAACGACGCCTGGAACGGCGACTGGATCAGCACCGTGATCACCGCGATCACCGCCGAGATGCCCAGCACGACCCGCGGGTGGGCCCGGATGTACTGGTAGGCGCCGTCGAGCAGCTCCCCCAGGGCGAGCGGACGCAGCGGCACGATCCCGGGCCGCGGGGCGGCGAGCGAGCCCCCGAAGCCCCACGGGTCACCGGGCCGGTTCTGCGGCCCCGGCTGGTGCTGCGACGGCGGGGGTCCCCACTGCTGGGGCCCCGACTGCTGGGAGCCCGACGGCGGGCCGGGGGACGGGGTCGGGGTCGTCGGCGGGACCGGGCCTCCCGGGCTCTGCCATCCCCCGGTGGACGGCCGGGGCGCGGGCGCGTCCGGGCCGGAGGCGCGCGACGGGTCCCAGGGCGGCACCGCGCCGGGGCCCCGGCCTTCCTCCCCGTCCTCGCGGCGACGGTCCTCCGGCTCGCTCACCTCGACACCCTTCCCTGGGTAGTGCCACGACCACGCTCTGATCGTCTTCGTCCCGAACCGATCGTGCCACGATGGCGCCGTGGCCCTGATCTCCGCACTGTGGCGCCGACTCGACGAACCGCACGGCCTCGTGCACGGCGCGATCTCCGAGCTGGAGCCGACCCCGGACCATCCGGACGGAGCCTTCCTCCTCGACGGCGCGGCGATCGGCACCGACTCGCCCGACGACACCGGCCCGATCGGGGAACAGGACGCTCCCCGACCGTGGTCGACCCGATTCTCCGTCGTCGTCGACGCCCGCTGGCAGACCCGTTCCTGCTTCGTCGAGACGATCGGCGGGGACGGGCTCGACCGGGTCACGCTCACCGTCGACGCCCTCGGGCACTGGACCCTCGACGGCCGCGACTGGACCGAGCTCGAGGGCTGCCTGGACGTCGACGTCTCGATCTCGCCGCTGACGAACACGCTGGTCGTGCGCCGTCTCGGGCTCGAGGTCGGCGAGGAGCGCAGCATCGACGTCGCGTGGCTCGACGTGCCGTCGCTGGCGGTCGCCCGGGTCACGCAGACCTACCGCCGCGAGCCCGACGGCCCCCACGGCCCCCAGTTCGTCTACGCCGACCCGACCTACGGATCCTTCACGTTCACCACGGATCCATCCGGTGTCGTCCGGGAGTACCAGGGCCTGTTCGCCCGCGTCGCCTGACTACCCTCGAGAGCACGGCGAGGGGGGGTACAGGTGCGCAACCGGACGCGAGGGCTGGTGCTGCTCGGCCTGCTCGTCGTCGCCCTGGTCGTCGCGCTGACGGTGCCCCTGCCCTCGCCGCTCGAGCTGCGCGACTGGGCGATCCGGATCGGGCCGACCGCCCCGCTGATCTTCTTCCTGGCGCACGCGGTCATCACGACGACGCCCGTCCCCCGCACTGCGTTCACCCTCGCGGCGGGCCTGATGTTCGGGCCGGTCTGGGGGCTCGGCCTGGCGGTCACGGCGTCGATGGTCTCGGCGGTGCTCGGGTTCGCGATCGCGCGCCGGCTCGGCGGGCGGGCGATCGCCCGGCTCGGGCCCGAGCGCGTGCGCGCCCTCGAGGAACGGCTCTGCGAGCGCGAGCTGCTCACCGTGACCTCGACGCGCCTCGTCGGGATCCCGTTCGCACCGCTCAACTACACGCTCGGGGTGACGAGCGTCGGCCTGCGCGCCTACCTCGTCGGGACCATCGTCGGCCTGATCCCGGGGACGGCGGCCGTGGTGCTGCTCGGCGACGCGGTCACCGGCGGCTCCTCGCCCGGGATGATCGCGATCCTCGCCGTGACGGCCACCCTCGGGGCGGTCGGGATCCTCGTCTCGGCCCGCGGCCGTCGACGGATCGGCTCCGACCCCGGCGGTCCGGAGGCCGGCGGCTCCGGCCCCGAGGCCGGCGGCTCCGAATCTGCCGGTCCCGAGGCCGCCTGAGGCGCGATCAGCCGCCGGACGGGGCCGGCGTGCCGGTCTCCGCGGGACCGCGGGTCGGGGTGGCGCCGGTGGCCGGCCGCGGCACGTTCGCGGGCTGCGGGGCCTGGACCGTCCCCGGGACGGTCTGACCCGGCACCGGCGCGGGGCCGGGCGGCGGGAAGCCCGAGGTGGAGTACTCGTTCGGGCTGGCGGGCTGATCCGGGGCCGGCTCCGAGGAGTAGGTGCAACCGGCGAGCACGGCGGCCGCCGCCGCCACCACGACCAGCCAGGACGCCGTCCGTCGGATTCGCACGCCTGTTCTCTCCTCGGGTGTCGCTCGCTACCGGTGCCCGAGCACCCTAGCGCCTGGCGGTGATCACGTCCGGGTGCGTCCCGCCAGGACCCCGCGCGGCGCGATCGAGGCGATCGGCTCGGGGGCGGCGCCCTCCTCGCGCAGCACGTCGTTGGCCGCGAGCACCCCGGTGACCGCGGCGCGCTCCATCAGCGCCGACGGGACGTCGGAGGCCACCCAGTCCCCCGCCAGGCGCAGCCCGCGGGCGTCGGTGACGACGCCGGGCCGGTGCGGATGGAACCCGGGGTCGAAGCCCGGCGCGTTGGTGTAGCGGTGGGCGTCGGTGTCGAGCACCTCGACGTCCGCGAACTCGGGCCACAGCGCCACCAGTTCGGTGCGCATCGCGGCCACCAGGTCGTCGAGCCCGGCGTCGTGCGGGCACGCGTAGGAGTGCAGCTCGATCACCGAGCCGGCGGCGCCCCGCGCCCAGGCCGCCGACTCCGACTCCAGCCGGTGGAACAGCGTCACCGAGTCGAGGACCCGTTCCCGCGTCACCCCGGTGAACGCGGCGCGGTGGGCGGCGACGTCGCCGCGGCAGTACAGCCGGGCCACCACGTACGGCTCGCCACCGGGCAGCCGGTCCACCTGGGCGGCCAGGCGCGGCGCCGTCGTCGCGAACCCGGGCGACGCGCCGAGCAGCCCCCGCGTGCCGGGTACGTCGGTGGCGACGACGAGGTGTCGCGCGGTCCGCGTCGGCCCGCCGTCGACCCCGACCGACCAGCCGCCCGGACCGTTCACGACGACGGTGGCCCGGGCCCCCGTCGTGACCGTCGCGCCGTGCTTCTCGAGCAGCCGGCCCAGCGGCTCCCAGAGGGTCGTCGCGTAGTGGTCGCGCGGGGCGTCCATCCCGAGGCCCTCGGGGTTGCCGGTGAAGTAGAAGTGGCACATCGCGAGGAACTCGGCCGCCGAGTACCGCTGCTCGGTGTTGAAGAACGAGTGCGCGAAGACCTCGAAGAGCATCGCCCGGCCGCGCTCGGAGAACCCGAGGGCGTCGAGCAGTTCCGCGGTGGTGCGGTGGTCGTGGCGGGCGAACGTGGCGACCGGGTCGTAGCGCAGCATCTCCAGCGCCTCGCGGGCGTCGACCTTGCGCAGGTCCCGGAGCCGGAAGCTCGGTGACTTCCAGACCAGCGCCGCCAGGTTGGCGAGCGGCACGCGGGGCAGGTCGGTGAAGTCCTCGGGCTCCCACGCCGGGTCGCGGCCCTCGATGGGGTAGCCGCCGACGTCGTGCAGGAAGGCCAGGTCCGGGTCGATCCGCCGCAGGATCGCGCGCAGCGTGTAGTACTGCCGGAAGAACCCGTGGTAGCCGTGCTCGACGGTGACCGGGGTCCCGTCGGGGAGCGTCCGCGGCCACGTGCCCAGCCGACCCCCGAGGGCCGGGGCGGCCTCGAGGAGTTCGACGGAGACGCCGCGCTCGGCGAGCACCAGGGCGGCCGTGACCCCGGCGATGCCGCCTCCGACGACGACCGCCGCGCCGGCGTCGTCACCGACCCGGGACGGCAGGTCGGGTCGGGCGGCCACGGCGGTGTGCGGGGAGAACACGTCCCCGAGAGTAGGGATCACACGGACGAACCGCCCACCCGGTGCGACGAGCCTCCTCACCCGGTGTGAGCGTCCCGCCCACCGGGCATCTCACCGGCCGAATCCCAAGCCCGGTCGAGGGGAGCAGGCAGGTCATGGCTGACGCCGCACGGGAGCGCCGGATCGTCGAGGACGTCCCGAAGAAGCTGCTGATCGGCGGGCGGGAGCGCGACGCCACGGACACCAGGACGTTCCCGGTCGAGGACCCGTCCACCGGCGAGATTCTCTGCGAGGTGGCCGACGCGTCCCCCGAGGACGGGATGGCGGCCCTCGACGCCGCGGCCCGGGCCCAGGCCGACTGGGCCGCGACCGCGCCCCGGGAGCGCGGCGAGATCCTGCGCCGCGCGTTCGAGATGATCATCGAGCAGTCCGACGAGATCGCGATGCTGATGACCCTGGAGATGGGCAAGCCGCTCGCGGAGTCGAAGGCCGAGATCACCTACGCCGCCGAGTTCTTCCGCTGGTTCTCCGAGGAGGCCGTGCGGATCACCGGCGAGTGGAGGACGAACGCGAACGGCAACGGCCGGGTGCTGGTCATGCGCCAGCCGATCGGGCCGTGTCTGCTGATCACGCCGTGGAACTTCCCGCTGGCCATGGGCACCCGCAAGATCGGGCCCGCCATCGCCGCGGGCTGCACCATGGTCATCAAGCCGGCCGCGCTCACCCCGCTGACGATCCTCAAGCTGGCCGACATCCTCACGAAGGCCGGGCTGCCCGAGGGCGTGCTCAACGTCGTCACGACGAAGTCGACGGGCCGGGTGATGGGCCCGCTGATCGCCGACGGCCGGATCCGCAAGCTCTCGTTCACCGGGTCTACCGAGGTCGGGCGCACCCTCATCGAGCAGTCCGCGCAGCAGGTTCTCAAGACCTCGATGGAGCTCGGCGGGAACGCGCCCTTCATCGTGTGCGCGGACGCCGACGTCGACGCCGCTGTCGAGGGCGCGATGCTCGCCAAGATGCGCAACATCGGCGAGGCCTGTACCGCGGCGAACCGGTTCTACGTGCACGCCGACGTGGCCGAGGAGTTCACCAAGAAGCTGGTGGACCGCATGGGGTCGATGACGATCGGCCGCGGCGTCGACGAGGGCGTCGAGGTCGGTCCGCTGGTGGAGGCCGACCAGCGCGACAAGGTCGCCGAGCTCGTCGACGACGCCGTGCAGAAGGGCGCGAAGGTGCGCACCGGAGGGCAGGTGCCGAGCGGCGCGGGCTACTTCTACCCCCCGACGGTGCTCGCCGACGTGCCGACCTCGGCGCGCCTCGTCAAGGAGGAGATCTTCGGGCCGGTGGCCCCGGTGTTCACGTTCACCGAGGACGAGCAGGCGGTCCGCGCGGCCAACGACACCGAGTTCGGCCTGGTCAGCTACCTCTACACGAAGGACCTGCAGCGGGCGATCCGGCTCTCGGAGCGGCTCGAGGCCGGGATGGTCGGGTTGAACCAGGGCATGGTCTCCAACGCCGGCGCCCCGTTCGGCGGCGTGAAGCAGTCGGGCCTGGGCCGTGAGGGCGGCGACGTGGGCATCGACGAGTACCTGGAGATCAAGTACGTCGCGCTGACCGTGTAGGCCTCTCCCTGATGTGACGTGGGCTCACTAAATGATCACACTACGTGATCGACGTGAGCCGTACCGCAGTGCAGTAGTCCGCTACTGCATACGGCCGGAGTAGTCGCAGGCCAACCTCCTCCCGACGGGTGACGTCTGTCACCGCGCGCGAGGAGGAGGTCTCGATGGGCAAGGACACGTCCCCGGGCGGACCGGATCCGACCGGATGGACGCCGCGGTACGCACCGCCCGGCGGCGTCGGGGGAACGCCGACCCAGGGCTGGGGGGCCGTCGGCCAGGCGCCGCCGACCCAGTCGCCACCCACGTACCCGTCCGTGCCCCAGCAGCAGTGGGGTGGACAGTCGGGTTCCTGGGGCCCCGGCGGGCCGGGTGGGCCCACGGGTCCCGGCGCGCCGCCCCCGCCGTTGGGCAGCAGCGCCCCGCGCTCGCGTCGGCTCCGTATCGCGGTCGCGATCGGCGTCGTCGCCCTGCTCGTGATCGGTGGGGTCGCCTGGTTCGCGTTCTCGGGTGCCTCCAGCGCCGAGGCCGCCCAGGTCCAGCTGGAGGCGACCTCCACGGCCGGCCCCTCGCCGTTCACCGCTCCGGTGGGCGAGGACGCGGCCGGCGTCGTGGCACCGGCCAACGCGCAGGGCTCCCAGCCGGGCAACACCGGCGGGCTCTACGCCCAGGACCCGGCGAAGGCGTCGTGTGACTCCGCCGCCCTGGTCTCGCAGCTCAGCTCCGACCCCGCGAAGGCCGCGGCCTGGGCCCAGCCGCTCGGGATCGACGCGAACGGCATCAGCGGGCTGGTGAACAGCCTCAGCCCGGTCACCCTCCGGGCCGACACCGCCGTGACCGAGTACGGCTACGGCAACGGGCAGTTCCTGCCCTACCCGGCGACGTTGCAGGCCGGCACCGCGGTGCTGGTCAACAGCTACGGCGAGCCCACTGTCAAGTGCTACAACGGCGACCCGCTGGGCAACCCGACCGCCTCGAACAGCTCGACCACGGTCGTCGGCACCCCGTGGAACGGCTACGTCCGCGAGCGCACCATCGTCGTGACGCCGGCCCCCGTGTCGCAGACCCAGATCGTCGTCGTCAACCCGGGCACCAACACCCCGACGCCGAAGCCGCTGCCGCCGAACCCGAACCCGAAGCCGAACCCGGGGGCCCCGACCACCGGCGGCGGCCAGCTGCTGCTGACCGGGATCCACAACTACGACGGCACGGTGACGCTGTCCGACGGCCGCGTCATGGACGCCAGCGGCAAGATCCTGCCGCCGAAGGTGGCCGTGACCCACCCGGCGGGGAGCAAGACCTTCGCCGACGGTTCGATCCAGGAGCCCCCGCCCCCGGCGGGTAGCGGGCTCATCTTCAACAAGAACGGGACCGAGCGCCGGGCGATCAGCATCGCCGGCGTCCTCACCATCAACCCGGACGGGACGACGAATCCGCTCCGGGACGGGGTGACGTTCAAGTGGAACTACGACGGCACCGTGACGGCGTACCGCACCGGCGCGACCGATCCGAACACCGTCGTGGTGATCGGGGCGGACGGCAACGTCAAGAAGGTCACCCGGGTTCCCCCGGGCGGGGTCATCCAGCAGGACGGCTCGGTCAAGAACCCGAACGGGACGATCACGAACCCCGACGGGACGCCGCGCCAGCAGCAGAAGCTGCCGGACGGGACCACCCTCGACCCGCAGGGCGGCAACACCCCGCCCGCCGACTCCACCGTCGACAAGACGTTCAAGGAGACGGACGGCAAGGTCGGGGGGCAGGAGACCCTCGTCGCGCCCCAGCAGCCCGGCACCGCGGGCCAGGCGACCGATCCGCTGACCGGGCAGGCGGGGACGGCCGGGCAGCCGGGCACCCCGACGTGCGTGCCCGGAACGGCCGGCGCGGCGAATCCGGCCTGCGCCCAGCAGCAGAAGAAGCCCGAGGTCTGCACGCCCGACCCGGCGACCGGGGTCTGCCCGGCGACGACGGACAAGTCCGGTCAGTCGGGCACGCAGTCGGGCCAGGGCACGTCCGGGACCGAGGGCGGCAGCGGCTCCTCCGGGAGCGGCAGTGGCAGCGGTTCCTCCGGCAGCGGCGGCGGCAGCAGCGGCTCGGGCAGCGGCAGTGGCTCGGGCAGCGGCAGTGGTTCGAGCGGCGGCAGCAGCGGGAGCTCGACCTCCGGCAACTGATTGCCTAGCGCACGGTCGACGGGCCCCGGCACCTCCTGGTGTCGGGGCCCGTCGTCGTGTGCGGGGTCACGAGGGGCCAGCGCCGTCGCCGCCGAGGCGCGAGGATCGGCGCGTGACCGGACGACGGAGTCAGGCGCGGCGCGGCGGGGACCGGCCGTGAACGCGGCGCTCACCGCCGTCCTCGTCGCGGTCCCCGTTGCCGCCGGCGCGACCCTGCAGCGCACGACGGGCCTCGGCCTCGCCCTGGTCGGCGGGCCGTTCCTCGTCGCCGTGCTCGGTGCGCAGGACGGGGTGTCGTTCGGGAACGCGCTGCAGACCGTGCTGTGCCTGCTGGTGCTCGCCGGGACGTGGCGGGCCACCCGGTGGGGCGCGGCGGGGGCGCTGCTGCTCGGGGCGGCGGTCGGGGTGCCGCTCGGGGCACTGCTGGTCGGCCGGCTCCCGGAAGGGCCACTGCTGATCGTCGTGGGGTCGCTCGCGCTGCTGGGGATCGCGCTCGCGGTCGTGCCGCAGGTCGGTGCCCTGCTGCGGGGGTTCCCGGGCGCGGTGTCGTCCGGGCTCGTGGCGGGCTTCGTCAACGCCTCCGCGGGCGTCGGCGGCCCGCTGATCTCGGCGTACGGGATGGCGCAGCGCTGGGACCGGACGAGCTTCGTCCCCACCGCCCAGGTCGTGCTCCTGGCGATCAACGTGACGTCGCTGCTGGTCAAGGGGCTGCCCGACCTGCACGCCGGGGTGTGGGCGGCGGGCGCGGCGGCGCTGGTCGTCGGGGTCGCCGCGGGCGGACCGGTGTCCCGGCGCATCGGGCCGGTCGCCGGGCGGCGCCTCGTGCTCGCCGTCGCCTCGGCGGGCGCGCTCGCGACGGTGGTGCGCGGCGTGCTGACCCTCTGAGGCGACTCAGACCACGAAGCGGGCGCGAGGTCCGGAGGCCGGTCAGGACGTCCCCCCTGCATGGAGTGCGGCCCGAGACGGTCGGCCGCCGGACTGTCGTGCAGCACCAGCAGCGCGTCCTCCCCGACGACGGCGATCGCCTCGGGATAGTCCTCGCCGTCGCCGGCGGCGAGCTCGCACACCGGGTCGACGTCCGCGGCGGGGAGCGCCCCGATCGGCCCGCGCCGCCCGGCGGGCAGCCGCGCCCCTGCCCAGGGGACCGGGCGCCCGTCGGCCAGCGGCACCCGGGCGAGCACGCGGCGCGGCTTCTCGGCGCTGACCTTCGCGAGGCGTGCCAGCACCTCGGACGGCGGGGTGCCGGGCTTGACCCGCCGGCGCCGCGCGGAGCGCGATCCGGTGACCCACAGCAGTCCGTCGTGCAGGGACCCCTGGACGTCCATGCCCTCGACGTCGACCTCGTCGTCGCCTCCGCCCGCACGGCGATTCGTCACGAAAGTGGCCTTCGGTCTCACGGGCGCGCGGCGCAGCTCCCGATCCGCCGCACCACCTCCTCCGCCCCCAGCACGCGGGTGACCTCGTAGAGGTCCGGGCTGCGCTGTGCCCCGGTGACCAGCACGCGGATGACGTTCGCGGCGTCGCGCAGCATCCCGGGGTAGGCGTCGGGGTCCTTCTTGTAGGTCTTCGGGTTGGGGGCGAACCCGTGGCGCTCGGCGAGGTCGCGGACCTGCTGGAACCACGTCGGCTGGTCGCCCTCGTGGGTGTAGTGCGCGGCGAAGTCCTCGGCCAGCGCGGCCACCAGTGCCGGGTCCAGCCCGCCGAAGCGCTCGTCGGCGGGGTCGGTGACGTCGGCGTGCAGCCCCGGGAAGAAGAAGCCGTACGCGGTGCGGAAGTCCGACCATCGCGCGAGGTCCTTGCGCGGGTTGTCCACCCCGACCCGCTCGACGTCGATCGCGGCGAGCGCCAGCGGCTCGTGCTCGTCGAGGACCTCGACCAGCTCCGGGTCGTACGTCGACGCCCACGCACGGACCCCGGCGAGCACCTCGGGGGCCGGGAGCGTGGCGATGTAGTCGGCGCAGATGTCGGCGAGCTTCACGGTGTCGACCAGCGGCCCGGCGGACTGGAACTCGTCGAGGCGCAGCGGGGTGGCCAGCGCCTCGGGCACCGGCAGCTCGGCGAGCGGGGAGTTCGCGAGCCCGCGCAGGTAGGAGAGCACGGCCTCGGAGGGGTAGCCGGACTCGAGGTAGAAGTCGACGGAGGCCTCGGCGTCCTTGCGCTTGGAGAGCTTGCGACGCGAGCTGCCCTCCTGCTTCATCAGCGGCGCGAGGTGGGCGTACTCGATCGCCGGGAACCCGAGCGCGGCGAAGAGCTGCAGGTGCGTCGGCACCGAGGAGAGCCACTCGTCGCCGCGCACCACCAGCGAGGTCCGCATCAGGTGGTCGTCGACGGCGTGCGCGAAGTGGTAGGTCGGCAGCCGCGGCTCGCTCGCCGAGGTCTTGAGGATCACGACGTCGTTGTGGTTGTCCTCGGCCTCGACGCGCCCGCGCAGCCGGTCGGTGAACGCGACCCGCTCCCCCACCTTGCCCTCGGAGCGGAACCGCACGACGTACGGCTTCCCTGCCGCGAACGCCTCGGCGACGGCGTCCTCGGAGGCGTCGCGCCACGGCGCCCACCGGCCGTAGTAGCCGGTCGGCAGCTTCAGGGTGCGCTGCGCCTCGGAGATCTCGGTGAGCTCGTCCTTGGTGGCGAAGCACGGGTAGGCCACGCCCTGCCGCATCAGCTCGCGGACGAACGACAGGTAGATCGTCGCCCGCTGCGACTGCCGGTACGGCGCGTAGGGCCCGTCGTCACCGGTCGACGACGTCGGGCCCTCGTCGGGACGCAGGTCGAAGGCGTCGAACGCGCGGGCGAACTGGGCGTCCGCGCCGGCGACCTCCCGGGCCTGGTCGGTGTCCTCGATGCGCAGGTAGTAGACGCCGTCGGAGGAGTGCGCCAGGTCCCGGGAGACCATCGCGGTGTAGATCCCGCCGATGTGCACGAACCCGGTCGGGCTCGGGCCGAAGCGGGTGACGAAGGCACCGTCGGGCACGTCACGCGCCGGGTACCTCCGCTCCCACTCCCCGGTCTCGGGCAGGTCGGCCGGGAAGAGGGAGTCGACGGTCGCGCGATCGAGCATGGGCCCAGGCTAGTGGGCGCTCCCGTTCGAGTCGGCGTCGGTGATCCCCTGCGTGGCCATCTCCTCCGCCTTCGCGACGGCCTTGGCGATCTCCGGGTCGGTGCGGGTGTCGAACCAGTCGGCGACGTCGTCGTCGGTGTCGCCGGCGCGCTTCGCGGCGGCCTCCTCGTCGACGGGCGACGGCTGGAACCGGAAGACGCCGTCCTCGCCCGGGGCGCCGAGCATGCGGGTGAAGCCCTCGAGGGCCTTGCCGAAGTCGCTCGGCACCACCCACATCTTGTTCGCGTCGCCCTGCGCCATCTGCGGCAGCGTCTGCAGGTACTGGTAGGCCAGCAGCTCCGGGGTCGGCTTGCCCGCCTTGATCGCCGCGAAGACCTTCTCGATCGCCTTGGCCTGCCCCTGCGCCTGGTAGTAGCGCGCCGCGCGCTCACCCTGCGCGCGCAGCATCCGGGACTGCCGGTCGGCCTCGGCCTCGAGGATGGCGGCCTGCTTCGCGCCCTCGGCGTTGAGGATCGCGGCCTGCTTGTTGCCCTGCGCCTCGGCGACCGACGCCTCGCGGTGCCCCTCGGCGGTGAGGATCATGGCGCGCTTCTCGCGGTCGGCGCGCATCTGCTTCTCCATGGAGTCCTGGATCGACGGCGGCGGGTCGATCGCCTTGAGCTCCACGCGGACCACCCGCAGCCCCCACGGCCCGGTCGCGTCGTCGAGGGCGCGGCGCAGCCCGGTGTTGATCGTCTCCCGGGAGGTGAGGGCCTGCTCCAGGCTCATGCCGCCGACGACGTCGCGCAGGGTCGTCGTCGTGAGCTGCTGGACGCCGTTGATGTAGTCGTTGATCTCGTAGACGGCGTTGCGGGGCTCGGTCACCTGGTAGTAGACGACGGTGTCGATCGACACCGTGAGGTTGTCCTGGGTGATCACCGGCTGCGGCGGGAACGAGACGACCTGCTCCCACAGGGCCACGCGCTCCCGGATCCGGTCGATGAAGGGCACGAGCAGCGCCAGGCCGGGTTCGGCGGTGCGCTGGTAGCGGCCGAGGCGCTCGATCACGGCGGCCTCGGCCTGGCGGATGACGGTGACGCTCTTGGCGATCGTGGTGACCACGAGGATCACGACGAGGACCACGAGCACGGCGACGACGACGGACACGTCCATCGCTCCTCCCTGGGGTGTGCGGGTGGTTCAGTCGGTGGCGGTGACGACGGCCGTCGCCCCGGAGATCTCGACGACGACGACCTTGGTGCCGGTCGGGAGGTCGTCCTCGTGCAACGAGCGTGCGGACCAGAGCGAGCCCGCGAGGCGGACCGTCCCGGTGTCGGTGCCGATCGAGTCGACCACCTCGCCGTGGGTCCCGAGCAGGCCGCGGGTCCCGGTGTTCACCGGGTCGTGCACCTGCATGCGCCGGCGGACGACCGGGCGTGCGACCAGCACGAACAGCCCGGCGAGCACCGCGAAGACCGCGAGATCGGGTCCCAGTGGCAGCCCGGCCGCGGACACCGCCGCGGTGCCGAGCGCGGCGGCGCCGAGCATGAGCAGCACGAGGCCACCGGTGAGGACCTCGGCGACGACGAGCACCACTCCCGCGATCGCCCAGATGAGCGGGATCACACCGTCCAGTGTGCCGCATCGGGCGTCAGGTGGTGACGAAGTCGATCAATTGCTCCATCGCGTTGATGAGCGGGGTCTCGAGGTCGTTCCAGGTCGAGACCGCGCCGAGCACCCGACGGGCGCCGTCGCGGTCGTCGCCCCACCCGAGGGCCTCGCACACGCCCCTCTTCCACTCGGTCCCGCGCGGGATCGTCGGCCACTCGCGGATCCCGACGGCCGCGGGCTTCACGGCTTCCCAGATGTCGATGTACGGGTGCCCGAGGACCAGGACGTGCTCGGCGGCGGGTCCGAGGTCGCGGCGCAGCCCCTCGGCGATGCGGGTCTCCTTGGAGCCGGTCACCAGGTGGTCGACGAGCACCCCGAGGCGACGGTCCGGGCCCGGACCGAACTCCTGCGCGGCCTCGACGAGCACGTCGGCCCCGTGCAGCGGCTCGACGACCACGCCCTCCACGCGCAGGTCGTGGCCCCACACGCGCTCGACGATCGCCGCGTCGTGGACACCCTCGACCCAGATGCGGTGCGGGCTCGCCACCTTGGCCCGGCGGTCGTCGCCGCGGACCGAGCCGGAGGCCGACCGCAGCTGCTCGGGCGACTCGCGCGGGCGCGGCGGGGTCAGCGTCGCGAGCCGGCCCTCGAACAGGAACGACGCGGGCTTCATCGGGAACAGTCGACGCCGGCCGGCGGCGTCCTCGAGCACGACCTCGCGGACGTCCGCGCGGATCACCGCGCCGCAGAAGCTCCCGCTGGCGTCCTCGACGACGAGGCCGGGCTCGGCCTCGACGGTGACGATCTCCTGCTTCGGGCGGTGGCTGGTCAGCCCGGGGAGGCCGCCGGATCGTCCGGCGCCGCTGCTCGGGCCGCCGGCCTTCGGGCCGCCCGGACCGCGCGAGAGGCCACCGGTCGTCCGGAACCCCGCGTCACCGGTCGAACCGTTCATGCCCCGGCCCTGCGATCTCGCCACGTTCGCGACGGTAGTGCCGTCGCCGTCGTCGATCGGGCCGCGACACGCGCCCGGTGATGACGTGGGATGTCCGACGCCGCGTTGGTCGTCCGCGTCCGGTCGTGCCTAGGCTGATGGTCATGCCTTGTGCGAGCGCGTCCCTGGCGGTGTGGAGCGCGGCGTGGATCGCCGGTGCGGCCGCCGCCGACGACGTCCTCGACGCGCTCGCCCCGTGGTCCGACGCGCACGACGTGGTCGCCGCCGACGCGGCGGTCGCGGCGGAGACGGAGCTGCCGACCCCGGACCACGCCGGTTCCGGGGTCGCCGCCCTGCTGGTCCTGCTGCGGCGCCGCTGCGCCGGGGGTGATCTCGACGCGCGGGTCGTCCTCCCGGTCGCGGGCGACGTCCGCGGGCTGCCCGGGCCGGACGCGCTGCGGGTGGCGGCGATGTCGGCCGGGGAGTGCGCGGTGTTCCCGGGCGCGGGGCTGGCGGTGGTGCCCTCCACCGTCGCCGACGGGGTGCTGCGCTGGACCGTCCACGTCGTCGACGAGGTCCCGCCGCAGGCCCACCCGAGCCTCGCCGACGCCGAGCACGACCTGCGCACCGGTGTCCGCGACGCCGCCACCACCCTCGCGGACATGGACGTCGCCCGGCCGCGCGCCGGGGTGCGCGAGGAGATCGCGGCGTCGTTGCGGCGTCGTCCGCAGCCCACGTGGCCGGCCGGGACGCCGGGACGCCCGCTGCGGGTGCTCCAGCACGCCGACGAGGTCGAGGCGATCCTGCTGGCGGCGTCGGGCGACGACCCGGGCGGGGCGCTGACCTCCGCCACCGCTCTGGCCCGCACCGACGCGCTCCGACCGCTGGCTTCGGCCGTCCGGGCCGCGCGGGTGGCCGCCGTCGCGGAGACCGTCCGGGTCCTGACGACCGTGTGACCGCGCCCCGGAACCCACGAACGGCACTCTCGTCACCTTCTCAGGTGACGAACGCGCCGTTCGTGGTTCGGGGGTGGGCCGCGAACGGCGCAGTCGGCTACGTCAGGTGGACGGGCGACGCCGGGCCGGGGGCTCGCAGCAGCCGGGCGCGCAGAGCGTCCCGTTGCACCCGACCCCACCCCGTGGGCCGGTCCCGCACGCCCGCGGCTCGGCCCCGGACACCTGCTCGGCGATGAGCTCGACGATCATGCGGATGAAGCGCGGGTCGGAACCGGCGCTGGCCGCCCGCGCCATCCGCACCCCGAGCTCCCCGGCCTGCTCGGCGAGCTCGGTGTCGAGGTCGAAAGCCACCTCGACGTGGTCGGAGACGAATCCGACGGGGCTCACGACGACATCCGTGACCCCCTTGCCGGCGAGCGCCTCCACGTGGTCCTCGATCTGCGGGTCGAGCCACGGGATCTGCGGCGGGCCGGAGCGCGACTGCCAGACCTGGTCGTAGTCGCCGACCCCGACCTCGCCCGCGACCAGCCGGGCGGCCTCCCCGACCTGGCGCGAGTAGCGGTGCCCGCCCTCCTCGGGCGGACCCGCCGTCTCGTCGGCCGAGACGGGGATCGAGTGGGCGGTGAACACGAGCCGGGCGTCGTGGCCCTCGTCGAGGGTCTCCCGCGCGGCCCGCACCCCGTCGGCCACCGACGCCACGAACAGCGGGTGGTCGTAGAAGTGGCGCAGCTTGGTGAGGTCGGGCACGAGGGCCTCGTCGCCGAGCCGCTCGATCGCCGCGGCGCGGGCCCGGGCGATGTCCTCGTGGTACTGCCGGCAGGCCGAGTAGCCGCCGTAGGCGCTGGTGGCGAAGACCAGGGCGTTCCGGACGCCGTCCTGGGCCATCTCGGTGACGGTGTCCTCGGCGAACGGGTGCCAGTTGCGGTTGCCGAAGTAGACCGGCAGGTCGTACCCGGCCGCGTCCAGCTCCCGGCGCAGCGCCGCGATCATCTCGCGGTTCAGGCCGTTGATCGGGGACATGCCGCCGAAGTGGTGGTAGTGCTCCTCGACCTCGTCGAGGCGCTCGGGCGGCACGTTGCGGCCGCGCACGACGTTCTCGAGGAACGGTCGCACCTCGTCGGGCGCCTCCGGACCGCCGAAGGAGAGGACGAGGACGGCGTCGACGGGATTCGTGCTCACCCCACCATGGTTCCCCGCCCGGCGCGGCCTGCCACGTGTGACCCCGAACTGCTCCGAATGGCCTATCCCCTGTGTGGGTGATCGGCTTTACCTTCTCATGACGGCGCCGAGGGGGGCTTGGGCCGCTGGGGGGAACGTGGGATGGACGATCTCATCGGTGTGCCCGTGGTCGGGCAGCCCGTGGTGTACGCGGCCGGCTTCATCGCCCTGCTGCTGGTCGTGTTCACCGGCTCGTGGGCAGGGTCGCTCGTGACGTTGGCGCACGAGGGTGGGCACGCGCTGACGAGCGTTCTCGCTCTACGGGGGCTGTATGGCGTGCACTTGGAGGACGGCGGCGGTGGGTTCACGCGGTTCGGAGGAGGTTGGGGTGCCTCCCTCTACGTGATCTACCCGGCGGGGTATCTCACCCCGCCCCTGCTGGGACTCGGCGGTGCCGCGGTGCTCGTCGACGGCAACGCGTGGGGCGTCCTCGTCGGGGCGGTGGTGATCCTCGCGGTCTCGTTCCTGGTCGCCGCCAATGCCCTGGCGAACGTCGTCGCGGCGGTCGCGTCGGTCGGCGTCATCGCGGCGCTCGTGTGGGGCCCGGCCACGCTGCAGGTCGCCCTCGCCGTGGTCGTCGTCTGGTGGCTCCTCCTCGGCGGGGTCCGCTCGACGGTGAGGATGGGCCGGAGCTCTGACTCCGACGCAGGGGTGATGTCCCGACTCACCCTCATCCCGCCGATCATCTGGCAGGCGTTCTGGGTCACCGTCGCCCTCGTCTGTCTCTACGCCGGTGGCCGTCTCCTGCTCGTCGGCACCGCCTGGCCTCCCGGGGTCTGGCCGTTCGGCCTCCCCGCCTGACCTCAGCCGTCCGCGGCCGGGAACGACAGGTGCTGGTGGACCATCTGCCACTCCCCTTCACGCCGCTCGAAGACCCGCGTCGCGCGTGACCGGACCTCCGCCCCGTCGGCGACGACGCGGTCGATCCCCCACGCCACCGCCAGGTCCCCGTCGGCGCGCACCCGCAGGTCGGGAACGTCGAACGTGATCGGGCCGGCGGAGGACTCCAGTCCGGTCCGACACACCTCGCGGACCGCGTCGACGCCCTCGTAGCTCAGCGGACCGGCGTGCTCGTAGGAGACGACGTCCGGGGCGATGTTCGCCATCATCCCGTCGAGGTCCTCGGCCGCGGTCTGCTCGAACCACTGCTGGTGCACCGCGCGCACCTCGTCGACCGAGGTCTCCTCGGCGCCGCTGTGATCGGCGAACGAGTGGTGCTCGTGCGCGACGACCCACCGGCCGTCGTCACGCCGGAGCCCGAGGGTGAGGCGCAGCCGCCGGTCCGGGGCGCGCTCGAGCTCCGCCTGTGTCCCACAGCGCAGCAGCGCGTGCGCGAAGGCGACGTCGGTGCCCGCCGTCACCTCGAGCGAGACGATCTCGAAGCTCGCTCCCGACGCCTGCCAGTCGAAGAACCCCGGCCAGGTCTCCTCGTAGTCCGCGATCCCCCGGACGCCGTCCTCCGGGGGCGGGACGTCGAACATGACGATGTCGGGTGCGTGGTCGGCGAGGACGCCGGCCATGTCACCGGTGTGGACGGCCGCCGCCCACCGTTCGATCAGCTCGCGGATCCGCTGCTCGTCGTCCATGGCATCGCCTCCGTCTCGGATGGACGGATGAAACCAGGAACCCGGCATTCCGGGCGAGCCTCGATGTCCCGACTGCCCGGCCCGACCATCCCCCCACATCGGTCGGGCCGGGCCCCGCTCCCCCCGGGCCTCACCGCGGCGCGGACCACCGCCCGGTACCCCTACGACGGTCGGTCCGTCCCGTCCGCTCCGAGTGCGACGATCCGCGCTACGGCACTCGGGGGGATCCGGAGAATCCCTGGTCGTCGCCCTCGTCGATCCGCCTACGGTCGGTCGGGTGGAGGGCCGCGAGGAGGAAAGACGGTCGATCCGTGCCCTTCTCGACGAGGCCCGGACGGGCCATGCGGGCATCCTCGGGTTCCGAGGTGCGGCTGGTACCGGGAAGACCACGCTGTGCGACGACGCGTTGGTCGCCGCGACCGACATGACCGTGCTGTCCCTCTGCGGGGTCGAGAGCGAACGGGACCTCCCGCTCGCGGCGCTGCTCGCCTTGCTGCGTCCCCTGGACGAGTTCGTCGACGATCTCCCCGGTGCGCAGCGCGCGGTGGCCGGAGCGTTGCTCGAGGGCGTCGGCTCCCAGGTCGGGGACTCCTTCGCCCTCGGCGCCACCTGCCTGGCCTTGCTCGCCGTCGCTGCCGAGAAGGAGCCGTTGCTCGTGATCGTCGACGACCTGCAATGGGTCGACGAGGTGTCCGGCCGCGCGATGGCCTTCGCCTTCCGACGCCTTGCGCGGGACGCGGTCGCCGTGCTCCTCGCCTCTCGGGAGACCGAGCCCGACGACGGGCGCCCCGACCCCCTGCCCGGCCCGTGGCCGTGGACCGAGCTCGGCGGCCTCGACGCCGACCAGTGCACCCGCCTGCTCGGCGCCAACGGGGTCGCGCCCGCCGTCGCGGACCGGCTGTGCGTGCTCTGCGCCGGCAACCCGCTGGCCCTGCTCGAGGTGGCCGACGGGCTGACCGTGGCGCAGCGCCTCGGGACGGTCCCGCTCCCCGACCCGGTGCCGCTCGGTCCGCGCGGGACGGCAGCCATCGGCCGGCGTCTGGCCGGGCTGCCCGCGGACTGTGTTGAGGCGCTCGTCGTCCTGGCCGTCGGCGGGGACGCTGACCTGCCGGACCACGCGCGGGCTCTCTCGGCTCGCGGGACGGAACCGACGGTGCTCGTCGCGGCCGAGCGAGCTGGGGTGGTCCGGGTGGACAGCGGGCTGCCCCGTTTCGCACACCCACTGCTGCGCTCGGCCGTCATCAGCCTCGCGAACCCGGCGATGCGACGGCGGGCGCACGCGGCGTGGGCCGAACTGGACGGCGTTCCCGTGGGACGACGCGCGCGCCACCTCGCTGCTGCCACCGTCGGGGCGTCAGAAGAGGTCGCTGCCGCGCTCGAAGAGGCAGCCGACGTGGCTGCTGAGCGCGGCGGGGTGGCCGCGGGGGTCGACGCGCTGGTCCAGGCCGCGCTCGTGTCGCCGGAGCCGTCCGCGAGGGCGCGCCGTCGCCTCCGGGCTGCGGAAGGCGCGTTCCTCGCCGGTCGGCGTGAGCTCGCTCAGGAGCTGGTGAGTTCCGTGCTCGCCGAGGAGGCCCCGACGCTCGATCCGGCGCCGGCGGGTCTACGGGATCAGGCGCTCGCCCTGGACGCCTCGCTGAGGGTGTGGACGACGGAGGTGGGCGACGCCAGAGCAGTTGTCACGCCAGTCATCGATCGGCTGGCCGGACCAGCTCCGGAACTCGCTGCGCTACTCGGTGTTCAACTCGTCATCACAATGTGGAGTGCGGGCGAGACTCGAGCCAGGATCGATCTCTGCCACCGCATCCGCGCGCTTGCCATCGAAGACCCTGCGCTCAGGCATCTCGTTGAGTTCACCGATGCGACGTTCTCTCTGGCCAACTGCGACCCCGGCCCGACGCGAGAGATGTTGTGTGGAGGCGACCCCGCCTCGTGGCGAGACGAGTTGCTCCGGCGATATCCCGCGTACTACACGGGCCTACACCATTGGTGGCGCTGGACGGATCGCATCGATCAGGGTCGTTTCGAGATCGAAGCGCACATCGCGGACGCACGCCGCCGCATGGCGACCACCTTGCTGCCTCACCCGCTGATGCTTCGCGCGGATATCCACTTCGAGACCGGGGAGATCGCGCGAAGCCGCGCCGATCTCACCGAGGCGATCGGACTGTGCGAAGAGACCGGCCAGGACGGCTTGCTTGGCTACGCCCATGCCTTGAGGGGTAAGGCCGCCGCCCTCGAGGGCGATGAGTCACTCGCACGAACTGAGGCCGAGCTCGCTCTGGAAATTGCACGCCGGAGTGGCCTCCGCCCGATCACGTTCTTCGCACACCACACGCTGGGGCTGCTCGAGCTCGGGCTCGGCCGCCCAGGGGAGGCTGCTCGGCATCTGGCATTCCTTCGCACAACAGCTCTCGATCTCGGCTCTCATCACCCCAAGTCCGTCCCCTGGCACGCCGACCACGTGGAGGCCCTGCTCGGCGCCGGCCGCCGCGACGAGGCCGCCGTCGTCTCCGCGGAGCTCGCCGCCGACGCGGAACGGTGCGACAGCGCCTGGGCTCGCGCGGTCGCCCTCGGTACCGAGGCGCGCGTCGCTCCCGATGACCAGGCCGACGGGAAGCTGGAACAGGCGATCGACGCCCAGGAGGGAATGCCCCTCGAGCAGGCCCGCACGCGTCTCTTCCTCGGCGAGCACCGCCGTCGTCATGGTCGGGTCCGCGACGCGCGCGACCCCCTGGCGGCCGCCGCCGCGACCTTCGCCGGCGCCGGCGTCCTCCCGTGGGCACGGCGAGCCGACGCGGAACTGCGGGCCGCGGGCGGACGTGCGGCGACGACGCCCGCTCCTGACCTCGGAGGCCTCACCGACCGCGAGCTGCAGATCTGCCTCGCCGTCGCCGACGGTGCGACGAACAAGGAGGTCGGCGCGGCGCTCTTCCTGTCCCGGAAGACCGTCGAGTACCACCTCGGCAACGCCTTCCGGAAGCTCGGCGTCACGAGCCGGGCACAGCTCGTCCGGCTCGTGGCCGCCCGGTGAGGCTCAGACGCCGACCGCGTGGAACCCGCCGTCGGCGTGCACCATCTCGCCGGTGGTCGACGGCAGCCAGTCCGAGAGCAGCGCGCAGGCGGTCTTCGCGACCGGCGTCGGGTCGGTGAGGTCCCAGCCCAGCGGCGCGCGGTCGGTCCAGGCCTGCTCGAACGACGCGAAGCCCGGGATCGAGTTCGCGGCCATCGTCTTGATCGGGCCGGCGGCCACCAGATTGACGCGGATGCCGTCCGGGCCGAGGTCGCGCGCGAGGTAGCGCGTGGTGGACTCGAGGGCGGACTTCGCGACGCCCATCCAGTCGTAGGACGGCCACGCGACGGTGTTGTCGAAGTCCATCCCGACGATCGACGACCCGCGCGAGAGCAGCGGGCGGCAGGCGACCGCGAGCGACTTCAGCGAGAACGCCGAGACCTCGATCGCCGTCGAGACGTCGGACCATTCCGCGCTGAGGAAGGCCCCCTCGCCCAGGGCGCCGGCCGGGGCGAAGGCGATCGAGTGCAGCACCCCGTCGAGACCGTCGACGTGCTCGCGCACCTGGTCGGCCAGCCCGTCGAGGTGCTCCTGGTTCTGCACGTCGAGCTCGATGACGGGAGCGGGCTCGGGCAGGCGCTGCGCGATCCGCTTCACCAGCGAGAGCCGGCCGAACCCGGTGACGACCAGCGTCGCGCCCGCCTCCTGCGCCGCCTTGGCGACGTGGAACGCGATCGACGCGTCGGTGATGATCCCGGTGACCAGGATGCGCTTGCCTTCCAACAGCCCCACGAAGGTTCCTTCCGGTTGATGATGAGGGACCTAGTGGCCCATGCCGACGCCGCCGTCGACGGGCAGCACGGCGCCGGTGATGTAGGCGGCGTCGTCGGAGGCGAGGAACGCGACGGCCTTCGCGATCTCCTCGGGGCTCGCGGTGCGCCCGAGCGGGATCGCGGCCATGAGCTCCTCGCGGCGCTTGTCGGAGAGCTCCGCGGTCATCTCGGTGTCGACGTAGCCGGGCGCGACGACGTTCGCGGTCACGCCGCGCCCGCCGAGCTCGCGGGCCACCGACCGCGCCATCCCGACGAGTCCGGCCTTCGAGGCCGCGTAATTCACCTGACCGGGTGCGCCGGTCAGCCCGACCACGCTGGAGATGTAGATCAGGCGGCCGAAGCGGGCCTTCATCATCCCGCGCGTCGCGCGCTGGGTGACCCGCCAGGCGCCGGTGAGGTTGGCGTCGAGGACGTCGGTGAACGCCTCCTCGGGCATGCGCATCAGGAGACCGTCCTTGGTCACGCCCGCGTTCGCGACGAGGACCTCGACCGGCCCGTGCTCGCTCTCCACCTGGGAGAACGCCGCGTCGACGGCCGCGGAGTCGGTGACGTCGCACGTCACGCCGTGCAGGCCCTCCGGCGGCTCCCCGCTGCGATGGGTCACGACGACGGTGTTCCCCGCCGCCGCGAACTCCCGGGCGATCGCGAGGCCGATGCCCCGGTTGCCTCCGGTCACGAGCACGACCCGGCTCACGCAGCTCCTCCAGCGTCGATGGCGATGGCCGGGCGCACGCTATCGGCTACCCCCTGGTAGCGCCGAGGAGGCGGGCCAGATCACGGGAGTCGGGCACCGAGCGCGAACGCCGCCCCCAGACCGATCACGACGAGGATCGTCCCGGCCATGAGCCAGTCGCTCCCGGTGTCGACCTCCTGCGACTCGTAGCCGATCTGCTCGCGCAGCGTGTCGTAGGTGGCGCGCAGGTCCTGTTGGCTCGCCGCCTTGGAGAAGTCGCCGCCGGACCGTCGCGCGATCTCCTGCATGTCGGAGTCGGCCACCGCGACCGGCACCGGCCGCCCCTCGATCTCGATCTCGCCGTAGTCGGTGCCGAAGGAGATCGCCGAGATCGGCACGCCCTGCTGCTTGGCCTGGTCGGCGGCGGTGAACGCGCCGCGCGGGGCCTCGAGGTCGGACGGGATGGTCTGCTTGCCGTCCGAGAGCAGGATGATCCGCCCCGGCGGCGGCTGCTCGGGGCCCTGGATCTGGGTCGCGACGGACCGGATCGAGGCCAGCGACGCCTGGATCGCCTCACCGGTCGCGGTCGACTCGGCGAGCTGCAGCGTCGAGATCGCGCGCTTGACGGTGTCGCGGTCCCGGGTGGGCGACACGAGCACCGTCGCGGTCCCGGCGAACGACACCAGGCCCAGGTTGATCCCCGGCGGCAGCTGGTCGACGAACTCGGTGGCCGCCTGCTCGGCGGTCTGCAGCCGGCTGGGGCTCACGTCGGTGGCCCGCATCGAGAGCGACACGTCGATCGCGAGCATGACGGTGGCGCGGTTGCGCGGCACCTGCTCGGTGGTCAGCGGCCCGGCGAGCGCGACGACGAGGCAGGTCAGCGCCACCAGGATCAGCGCGATCGGGACGTGGCGGAGCTTCCCCGGCCGCTTCGGCGCGATCTTCTCCAGGACGCCGAGGTTGGTGAAGCGCATCGTGTTGCGGCGACGACGGCGCTCGTTCCAGACGTAGGCCGCGGCGAGGGCGACGACGACGAGGAGGGCGAGCAGCCACCACGGGTGCGAGAACACTGGGGATCAGCTCCTCCCGGCGCGGAGCCCGGAGAGCACCCCGGCCCCGGACACCGCCGTCGTTCCCTGCCCCGACCAGCCCCGTTTGCGCGCGACCACGAAGCGCACCATGTCGGCGATCCAGTCGCGGTCGGTCCGCAGCCGCAGGTGCCCCGCCCCCGCGCCCCGCAGCGCCGTCGCGACCCGGTCGCGGTGGGCCGCGGCCTCGGCGGCGAAGCGGCGCCGCAGCGTCGGGGTGGTGGTCACCTCGCGGGAGTGCCCGGATTCGGGGTCGGCCAGTACGACCGTCCCGACGTCGGGCAGCTCCTCGTCCCGCTCGTCCCCCACCTCGATGGCCAGCACCTCGTGGCGCATCGCGAGGCCGCGCAGGGAGCGGTCCCAGTCGACGTCGCCGAGGAAGTCCGAGATCACGACGGCGAGCCCCCGACGGCGGGGTGGGTTGCGCAGCGCCTCCAGGGCGCCGACGAGATCGCCGCGGGTGCCCTCCGGGGCGCGCGGGGTCGCCGCGATCCGGCGCATCAGCCCGTGGGCGTGCTCGGTGCCGCCGCGCGCCGGCAGGCGGACGAGATCCTGTCCCGTGGCCACGATCGCCCCGACCCGGTTCCCGCCGCCGCGCGTGAGGTGCACGACCGCCGCGCACGCCGCGACCGCGAGGTCGCGCTTCTCGCAGCCGCCGGTGCCGAAGTCCAGGCTCGGCGAGAGGTCGACGACGAGCCACGTCTCCAGCTCGCGGTCGGCGATCGTCTCGCGGATGTGCGGCTCGGAGGTGCGGGCGGTGACCGACCAGTCCATGCGGCGCACGTCGTCGCCCGGCTGGTAGACCCGCGCGTCGCCGGCCTCCGACCCCGGGCCCGGCACGAGCCCGAGGTGGTTGCCCTGCAGCAGCCCGTCGAGGCGCCGCCGGACGGTGAGCTCGAGGGTGCGCAGCGCCGCGTCGAGGTGCTCGCTGCCCGGCGCGAGGCTCGGCGGGTGCGGCTCGGCGCCCCGGCCCTCGCGCGGCGGCCGCCCCGCACGGTCAGCGGCGCCAGACCCGCCGTCGGAACCTCCGGGTTCCGACTCGTCGTGGTCCTCGCCCTCCCCCGCGACGCCGAGGCGCCCGAGGAGCTTCGGCCACCACGACACCCGCGCGGGGTCCTCGTCGCCGCTCACGAGCCGGCCGCGGCCCGGCCGGGCGCCGGGCCGGACTGCTGGCCCGCCGGGCCCGAGACCGCGACGGGACGGGCGCTGACCTGCGGCAACGGCACCGTCTGCAGCAGCCGGGTCACCACGTGGTCGACCGGGACGCCGTCGGCGAGCGCGTCGTAGGAGAGCACCAGGCGGTGGCGCAGCACGTCCGGGGCGATGTCGACGACGTCCTGCGGCAGCACGTAGTCCCGGCCGCGGACCAGCGCGAGCGCGCGGGCGGCGGAGATGATGCCCAGCGAGGCGCGCGGGGAGGCGCCGTAGGCCACCCAGCCGGCGACGTCGGACATCCCGTGGGTGCCGGGCTCCCGGGTGGCGATGACGAGGCGCACCACGTAGTCGACGAGCGCGTGGTGCACGAACACCTGCGACGCGACGTCCTGCAGGCGGCGCAGCTCGGCCGGGTCGAGCACGGTGTGCGGCTCCGGCGGGTGCACCCCCATCCGGTAGACGATCTCGCGCTCCTCGTCGGCGGTCGGGTACTCGACGAGGATCTTGAAGAGGAAGCGGTCGCGCTGGGCCTCCGGGAGCGGGTAGACGCCCTCGTTCTCGATCGGGTTCTGGGTGGCGAGCACGAGGAACGGGTCGGGCATCGGGTGGGTGGTCCCGCCGATCGACACGGTCCGCTCGGCCATGACCTCGAGCATCGCCGACTGCACCTTCGCGGGCGCGCGGTTGATCTCGTCCGCCAGCACGAAGTTCGACACGACCGGGCCGAGCTCGACGTCGAACGCCTCGCGGCCCTGTCGGTAGATCCGGGTGCCGAGGATGTCCGAGGGCACCAGGTCGGGCGTGAACTGGATGCGGGCGAACGAGCCGCCGACGACCCGCGCGAAGGTCTCCACCGCCAGGGTCTTCGCGACGCCGGGCACGCCCTCGAGGAGCAGGTGGCCCCGGGCGAGGAGGCCGACCAGCATCCGCTCGACGAGGCGATCCTGCCCGACGATCACCCGCTTGACCTCGAGCACGGTGCGTTCGAGCTGCTCGGCGTCGTGCGCCGGGGTGTCCGGTCCCTGGTGCTCACTCGCCGTCTGCTCGCTCACCGCGGGCCCTCCGAATCCTGCGGGCGCCGTGCCCGGTCCTGCTCTGCTGCGCTGCGGCACTGTCGGGGCGTGACGGTACCCACCCGTCCGGACACGCTGTGCCAGGCGTTCCGGGTCGGGCCCGTGGGAGTCAAGGGAAAGGACGACGGCGTGAGACCCCCGTGAGGGGAGGTCATCCGAGCGGGCGGGTCACGGTCGGGACGATCTCGTCGTCGAACCGGACCGGGGTGATCCGGACGACCTTCCCGGACTCCGGGGCCTCCACCATCTTGTCGTCGCCGAGGTAGAGCGCGACGTGGTGGACGTCGTCGCCCTCGGCCCAGAAGAGCAGGTCGCCGGGCTTGCGCTGGTCCAGCGGGAGCTTCGGGCCCGCGTCCTCCTGGTAGCCGCTGTAGTGCGGCAGCGACTTCCCGGCGGCGGCGAACGCGTAGACCATCAGCCCCGAGCAGTCGAAGCCGGTCTTGTCGTAGTCGCCGAACGCGTCCGCCACCCCGCCGTCGTGGATGCCCTGGGTGGGGCCGTTCGCGTCGCCGCCGCCCCAGGCGTAGGTGGTGCCCAGCTCCGAGAGGGCCCGGTCGATGACGGTCTGCGCCGGGTCCTGCCCGGACTGACCCGACGGGCTCGAGGGCGCGGTGGTGTCGGACGTCGACGGCGAGGGCGACGGCGTGGGGGTGCTGACGGCGGGCGCGGGCCCACGGGCGAGCCGGGCCCGGGCGGCGTCGCGCGCCGCCGCGTCGGAGGCGTCCTGCGCGCGCTGCTGGGCCGCCTGCGCGGCCTCGGCCCGCTGACGCTGCGCGGCGAGCGCCGCGTCGGAGGCCTCGAGCTGGGCGAGCCGGGCCTGGGCGGCGGTGCGCTGGGCGTTCACGCCGGCGATCTGGCGCTGACGGTCCGCGACGGCGTTGCGGGCGGCGTCGAGCTCGTGGCTCGCGGCGTCGCGGGCGGTGGCCGCGCGGGCCGCGGCGTCGGCGGCCGCGGCGGCGTCGGCGCGGGCCCGGGAGTCGGAGTTCGCGGCCTCGACCCTGGCGTTCTCGTAGCCCTGCAGGTCGGCGGACTGCTCGGCGGTGACCAGCCCCTGCAGCTGCAGCCGGTCCGCGACGTCCTGCGGGCCCCGCGTCCCGGCCAGCGCGGCACCGATGCTCGCGGCGTCGGCCTGCTGGTACTGCGCGGCCACCCAGGTGTCGACCCGCGTGCGGGCGGCCTCGGCGTCCGCGTCGACCCTGTCGGCGGCCGTGCGGCTGGCCGCCGCGGCCTGCCGGGTCTGTTCGACGCGGCCGCGGGCGGCGGTGTCGTCGGCGACGGCGCGGTTGGCCAGCTCCTGGCGGTCACCGGCCTGGGCGGCGAGGTCGTCGAGCTGGCTCTGCAGGGTGGAGAGCTGCGCGACCAGGCGTCCCACCTCCGCCCCTTCGGCCGCCGTGCCACCACCGGGCGGCGGGGGCGGCGCGGTCTGGGCGCTCGCCGGCACGCCGGCCAGCAATATCGCGACGGCACAGGCGAGGACGAGCCCCGTGGCCGCGCCGGTCCTTCTCCGACGGACCCCTCGCGCCACGGCGAACCTCCTCCACTGCCACGGCGGCCCTGGGCGGGATCGAGTGGATCACCTGGGCACACCGAAGCGGTGGCACCACTCCGCCGTGGGCGTGTCCGGTTCACATGCCCCCGGCGACGGGCACCCGTCAGCTGGGTCGGGTCGGCATCGCTCAGGTGTGCTCGGTGATCATCGATCCGTCCGGGTGAGCCGCGGCACGCCGACGGTCGGACGTGATGGTCGTAACCTGGAAGGTGCAGGTCCGGGGGTGCGAGTGCGCCGCCGCTGACCGTGCGCGAGACTCCCGGCAGGACGGGATCGTCTCCGCACGGCACGCACGACGCGACGCGCCCGCGGGCCAGGCCGCGGGCCGGCGCGCGAGGGTGCTCCGACGGGTCACCGCGGATCGGTCCCGCACCCGCGGATCGACCGGTCGGCGTACCACCACCCCCCGGTCGGCCCACACATCCGACGGCTCGCACGCACGGGCCGACCAGAGCAGCGGGCCGGTCCCCCACCACGGGACCGCCCCACCAGGGAGGACAGGCGTGAGCGAAGAGGCCAGCAGCGTCGACAGCTTCGGGGCCCGCGGGACCCTCGACGTCGGCGGCACCAACTACGAGATCTTCCGGTTGAACGCGGTGGAGGGCTCGCGGCGCCTCCCGTTCAGCCTCAAGGTGCTGCTCGAGAACCTGCTGCGCACCGAGGACGGCCTGGTCACCACCAAGGACTCGATCAACGCGCTGGCGCACTGGGACCCCACCGCCGAGCCGGACACCGAGATCCAGTACGTCCCCGGCCGCGTCGTGATGCAGGACTTCACCGGCGTGCCCTGCATCGTCGACCTCGCCACCATGCGCGAGGCCGTCACCGAGCTGGGTGGTGACGCCGAGAACGTCAACCCGCTCGCCCCCGCCGAGCTGGTCATCGACCACTCGGTCGTCGCCGATCTGTTCGGCACCCCGGACGCGTTCGAGAAGAACGTGGAGCTGGAGTACGAGCGCAACGAGGAGCGCTACAAGTTCCTGCGCTGGGGCCAGACGGCGTTCAACGAGTTCAAGGTCGTCCCGCCCGGCACCGGCATCGTCCACCAGGTCAACATCGAGCACCTGGCCCGCGTCGTGATGAGCCGCAACGCCCCGGGCAACGGCCCGCTGCAGGCCTACCCCGACACCCTGGTCGGGACCGACTCGCACACCACGATGGTCAACGGCCTGGGCGTACTGGGTTGGGGCGTCGGCGGCATCGAGGCCGAGGCCGCGATGCTCGGCCAGCCGGTGTCGATGCTGATCCCGAAGGTCGTCGGCTTCCAGCTCTCCGGCGAGCTGCCCCCCGGGGCCACCGCCACCGACCTGGTCCTGACGATCACCGAGATGCTGCGCGAGCACGGCGTCGTCGGGAAGTTCGTCGAGTTCTACGGCGAGGGCGTCGGCGCGGTGCCGCTGGCCAACCGCGCCACGATCGGCAACATGAGCCCCGAGTTCGGCTCCACCTGCGCGATCTTCCCGATCGACGACGAGACGCTGAACTACCTGCGCTTCACCGGCCGCGACGACGAGCAGGTCGCGCTCGTCGAGGCCTACTGCAAGGAGCAGGGCCTCTGGCACGACCCGCAGCACGAGGCCGACTACTCCGAGACGCTCTCGCTGGACCTGTCGACCGTCGTCCCGTCGATCGCCGGCCCGAAGCGCCCGCAGGACCGCATCCGGCTCGACGCCGCGAAGAACTCCTTCCGGAGCTCGCTGCCGGACTACGTGGGTGACGGCAACGGCGCGCCCTCCTCGCAGTCCGAGCAGTCCGACGCCGAGTCCTTCCCGGCGTCCGACCCGCCGAACGAGACGAACGACGACAACGACCGGCCGATCGTGCACCGTCAGCCGGTGGACCCGAGCGGGCGTCCCTCGCACCCGGTGCCCGTGACGATGTCCGACGGCACCCAGCTCGAGCTCGACCACGGCGCCGTCACGATCGCCGCGATCACCTCGTGCACCAACACCTCGAACCCGTCGGTGATGGTCGGCGCGGCCCTGCTGGCCCGCAACGCCGTCGAGAAGGGCCTCGAGCGCCGTCCGTGGGTCAAGACCTCGCTCGCGCCCGGGTCGAAGGTCGTCATGGACTACTACGAGCGCTCCGGTCTGCTGCCCTACCTGGAGAAGCTCGGGTTCAACCTGGTCGGCTACGGCTGCACCACCTGCATCGGGAACTCCGGGCCGCTGCCCGAGGAGATCTCGAAGGCGGTCAACGACGGCGACCTCGCCGTCACCGCGGTGCTCTCCGGCAACCGCAACTTCGAGGGCCGCATCAACCCCGACGTGAAGATGAACTACCTGGCCAGCCCGCCGCTGGTGGTGGCCTACGCGCTCGCCGGGACGATGGACCTCGACCTGGCCACCGAGCCGCTCGGTCACGACACCGACGGCAAGCCGGTGACACTCGAGGACATCTGGCCCACGCCGCAGGAGATCCAGGACGTGATCGCCTCGGCGCTCTCGCCGGAGCAGTTCACCCAGGGCTACGCCGACGTGTTCGCCGGCGACGAGCGGTGGACCTCGCTGCCCACCCCCGAGGGCGAGACGTTCACCTGGGACGACGGCTCGACCTACGTGCGCAAGCCCCCGTACTTCGAGGGCATGAGCCGCGAGCCGTCGGCCGTCGGCGACCTCGAGGGTGCCCGCGTGCTGCTCAAGCTCGGCGACTCGGTGACCACCGACCACATCTCCCCCGCCGGGGCGATCAAGGAGGAGTCGCCCGCCGGGCGCTACCTCAAGGAGCACGGCGTCGAGCGCAAGGACTTCAACTCCTACGGCTCGCGCCGCGGCAACCACGAGGTGATGATCCGCGGCACCTTCGCCAACATCCGGCTGCGCAACCTGCTGCCCACCGGCGACGGCGGGTCGCTCGACCAGGGCGGTAACACCGCCGACTACACCAACGGCGGCCAGCAGGCCGCGGTGTACGACGCGGCGCAGAACTACGCCGCCGAGGGCACCCCGCTGGTGGTGCTGGCCGGCAAGGAGTACGGCTCCGGGTCCTCGCGTGACTGGGCCGCCAAGGGCACGACGCTGCTCGGCGTGCGCGCCGTGATCGCCGAGTCCTACGAGCGCATCCACCGCTCGAACCTCGTCGGGATGGGCGTGCTGCCGCTGCAGTTCCCCGAGGGGCAGAACGCCGACTCGCTGGGCCTGACCGGCACCGAGACGTTCTCCGTCACCGGCGTCACCGCGCTCAACGACGGCGGCGTGCCGGACACCGTGCACGTCACGGCGCAGCCCGCCGACGGCGGGAACGCCATCGAGTTCGACGCGCGGCTGCGCATCGACACCCCCGGCGAGGCGCAGTACTACCTCAACGGCGGCATCCTGCCGTTCGTGCTCCGCAAGATGCTGGGCTGATCACCCGCGCCGCTGATCAGTCCCCCGCTCCGGGACGAACGACTCGTTCGTGCACGTAGACGCCACGAACGAGTCGTTCGTCCCGTCGAGGGGACCGGTCAGTCGTTCCGGGGGCCGATGTGCTGCGCCAGCCGCTCCTCGACGTCCTCCGGCAGCTCGGGCAGCGACTCCAGCCCGCTCTCGGCGAGCATCCACCCGACGTCGTCCGTGGTCAGCGCCTCACCCGCGCCGTCGCGGTCGTCGAGCACGGTGCGCAGGTAGGCGACGAAGTCGGCCTCCGGGTCGGGCTCCTCGGCCGCGAGTGCGTGCTCGAGCACGGCGCCGAGATCGCTGCCCTGCTCCACGGCCTGCAGCGGCAGGGCGATGATCGTCGCGCCGAGGACGACCTGCGGGTGAGCCAGGACGCCGTCGTCGGGCTCCCAGTGGGCGTCGTCGCCGCGCTCGTCGAGGATCCGCCGCCCCAGCAGCAGCCCCACGTCGAGAGTGAGCGACGGCGTGGCGGGGTCGGCCGGCCGCTCGACGAGCCAGGTCCCGATCGCGGTCCAGGAGGCCGGGTCGGCGTCGTGGGCGAGGCCCAGCCGGTCCAGCAGCGTGGTCACCGCGGCCACGCGGTCGGGCTCGGCGGCGATGAGTCTCCGCGCGACGGTGCGGGCACGGCCGTCGTCGACGGTCGCGCCCGGGGGTTCGTGGGGCGCGTCGTACGGCCGGTAGTCCCCGAGGTCCGCGGGGACCGGTTCGGCGGCGAGCCGGCGGTAGGTCGGCGTGCCCGGCACGCGGACCCAGGGCAGGAAGGTCGACCAGAGGAGGTCACGCACGTGTGAAGGATCGCAAGCGCGGGGCCGTCAGTTACCGTCGGTCCCCGCATCGTGTTCGGCCATCGCCTCCGCGGCGGCCTGATCCTCGCTGCGTCCGCGGCGCCAGTAGCCCTGGAACTGGACGTCGGCCCGGTCCACGCCGCGCTCCCGGACGAGGTGGCGGCGCAGGTCGCGCACGCGGGACGCCTCCCCCGCCAGCCACACGTACGGCCGTCGCCCGGGCAGGTCGTTCTGGCGGACGACGTCGAGCAGGTCCGGTCCGCCGTGCACCCACGTCACCTCCACGCGGCCCGCGGTCTCCCAGCGCTGCACCTCCGCCGCCGTCGACACCTCGAGGACCACCTCGGCCCGCTGCCCCGGCCGGAGCGACTCGACGATCGCGCCCGCCGCGGGGACGGCCGTCTCGTCGCCGACGAGGAGCAGCGCGTCGTGCTCCGGGCGCGGGGCGTAGAGGCCGTACGGACCGGTGAAGCAGAGCCGGTCGCCCGGTGCGGCGTCCCGGGCCCAGGTGCTCCCGGGGCCGTCGCCGTGCAGGATCAGGTCGACGTCGATCTCCACGCCGTCGGGGTGGTCCCGGCGTCGCCGCAGCGTGTAGGTCCGCATCGGGGGCCGCTCGCCGTCGGGCATGGCCAGGTAGGAGCGGTACCAGCGCCCGACGTCGCCGTCGGCCGGGATCTCCGGCAGCACGGGGAGCTCGCCGCGGTTCCGGGGGAAGAACAGCTTGAGGTAGCCGTCGGGGGCCGCGGTCGGGAGGTCGTCCAGTGCCGGCCCGCCGAGGGTGACGCGCACGCTGCCCGGGCTGATCCGCCGGGCGTCGCGCACCTCCACCTGCCGCAGTGCAGAGGCCGTGGCCGGTCTCCTGGTCGCCTCCGCGGTCATCGCGCCCTCCTTCAGTCGGTGAAGTAAGGCTAACCTAACCCAGCAGCGTCGTGATCTCGTCGGCGGCGGCGCGGAGTTCGACGGCGAAGCGGGACATCTGCTCCCCCACCGCGGCCGCGGTGCTCAGGTGCACGATCCACCGGTCCGGCAGCAGCACGTAGGCGACCCCGATGCACTGCGTGCTGGTCGAGCCGAACCCGAACACGCGCACGTTGACCGAGGGAGCGGAGCTGGTCGACATGAAGTCGTCGCGCATGATCCGCCAGCCCGGGGACTCGACGACGGCGAGCGGTTCCGACGCTCCCCTCCGCTGGTGGATCAGCGAGAGCTCCCACAGGTGCTGCTCCGGGGCCTCCCCCGCCTGGCACGCGCGGGCCCGGTTCCCGTGCGCGGTGGCCGCGGCGTCGAACGCGGCGCGACGGGCCCCGTCGTCGGAACCCGGGTCGTCCATGGCCGCCGTGAAGGCGAGGATCTCCGGGGTGACCACCCGCATCGCCTCGGTGCGCCCGTGGTGGAACTGCAGGGTCGCGATCGACTCGTAGGTCGCCCCGATGAAGCCCTTCGCGCGCCGGTGCGCGAGCTGGTACGCCATCTGTGCGAACGCGTCCGGGGACACGCCGAGCTCCTTGGCGCGCTCGCTGCCGTGTTCGAAGATCACCAGTTCGGTGGCGACGGAGTCGGCGAACGCGGTGAAGTCGTCGCCCGCGGCCCGGATGTCGGCGGCGCGCTCGTCGGTGATGCTCCACCCGATCTCGGTGGCGGTGGGCTCGCCCTGAGCGTGGGCGCCGAGGTGCTCGGCGTGCGCCGCCGTGGTCTCCGCGAAGATGCCGTCGACGAGGGCGAGGACGGTGGTCCCGTCGAGGCGGCAGTGCTCGGTGTTGATGCCTGCCGCCCCGTCGGCGAACACGACGAAGGTGACCGCCTTGTCGAACCACCGGTTCGCGGCGTTCCCGGCGAGCAGCTGCTTGCCGCGCGCGAGGTCCTCGCCGGGGGCGCCGTCCTCGAGGCTGACGCAGAACAGGGCCGTCTCGATCGTCTCGAGTGCCGCAGCGTTGTCGGGGTGCTCGTCGCGCAGCGCGCGCCGGCTCGCCGCCCAGGCGGCGCGGGCCTTCGTCGTGAGCTTCCCGACGGCGGGTCCGGGGCCGGTAACGCGGTCCCTCACGGCTCGGAGCGCGGCGGCGATCTCCGCGGCCGTGTGCGGGGTGCCGTCGGGTCCGAGGACGTCGAGGCGGACGGCGTGGCCGTTCGTGAACACGACGACGTGGCGCTCGCGGGAGGGGCCCGGCCAGGTGTCGGTGTACGGGGTGCGGGCGGTGTCCTGCTCGTCACCGGGGATGCGGGTCGCCGAGAACAGGAACTTGTGCTGGTCCATCGTCATCGGCGCCCCGCGGCGGGTGGTCGGCGGCAGGGTCTCGGTGTCGACCCGGTGCTTGTGGTCCAGCGCGCCGAGGATCAGCCCGGCGGCGCGTCCGGCCTGGTCCTGCTCCGCGGGATCGTCGCTCGGCCGGAAGAGGAAGAAGAAGTTGGCGTTCAGCGCGATGCGGTCGCGCCGCCCGAGGTAGCGGGACTCCCAGAACTCGTCGAGCCAGCTGTGGGTCGTCGGCGCGGCGGCGTACTCCTCGAGCGCAGCCTGGAGTCCCGGCCCCGGGCCGGTGACGAGCTGGTCGACGGCCGCCTTCGTCTGCGCGATCTGGTCGTCGTCGAGCAGCGGGGAGCACCACTCGAGGAACTGGGCGGCGCTGTCGGCCAGGGCGGGCACCGGGACGCGGGGCAGGTCGTCCTCGGCGTCGAAGGTGCCGATGGTGGGGGCGGCGTCGCTCATGGACGTCCTCTCCGGGTGGGGCCTGGTCAGTCGAGCAGCGTGTCGGACCGGACCGAGGCCGCCGCGAGGTGGGCGGGATCGACCCGTCCGAACAGCTGCCGGGTGCGCGTCGGTGATCCCACCACCCCGGGCCGGTCGCTGTAGGCGAAGATCGCGGTGTGTCTGGCGGTCGGTCCCGCGACCGGGGTGACCCGGTGCAGCGAGTACCGCCCGCGGAAGAGCTGCAGGTCACCGGGGCGCAGGTCGAGGCTCCGGACCGGGCCGCGGTCGCCGTCGAGCACGGCGCGCACTCCGGCGAGGTTCTCCCCGTCCGGCGTGCGGATGCCGGGGCAGTACTCGAAGGAGCCACCCTCGTCGGGCGCCCGGGTGAGCAGGCTGACCGCGATCTCGTTGGTGTCGAAGTGCCAGGGGTGGTCGTCCCCTGGAGCGACGACGTTGAGGGTGAGCGCCGAGTACGGGTCCGCGAGCGGGTGGACCGCGGGCAGCTCGAAGCAGGCGGCGAGGAGTTCTCGGAATCCTGCGTTCTGGTAGAGGGTCTGGATCAGGTGATCGGCCGGGATGTGGTCGCGGGCGACGAACGCGTTGCGGCGGGTGAGGGCGACCCGGGACGGATGCTCGGGCGGGAGCGTCGGGTTCGGGTCGGTGTTGTAGACGTTGACCTGCGCGGTCGCGGTGTGGGCGTGCGGGGCGACGGCGTCGCCCTCGGCGCGCAGCCGGTCGCGCAGCTCGGGCCGGACGACGTCGCGCAGCACCGTCGCGCCCTCCGCCCGCAGGTCCCGACGGGCCTGCTCGACGACGGCGTCCCAGGCCGGGGCGCCCGGGTCGTCGAGGGGATAGCGGTCGGTGTCGATGATCCCGTCCACTGCCGCACCGCCGGTGACCACTGCGCCGTCGATCACGTTCGAGCCCACGTCGGCCCCCTCTCGCCCCACGGGCGACCCTAGGGGTGATCTCCACGCGGCGGGACCGGGCGCTCGGGGAATTCCGATCAGTCCGCCGGTCGGGCCCGCCCGTCCGGGCGGGTGGTGGGCCCCGTCGGCCGTCGGTGGCGCTGAGCGCCTCGATCGTGCCCTGACCTGCGGGATCGGTCGTTTCCGGCGTGACTGTCAGGGGGTCGCGCTAGCGTGCGGACCATGGTGGACGAACTGTGTTCGAAGCGCGGGAGATGCTCGCCGAGGTCATCGCCGGGCAGTACCCGCCCGCACCACCGGGAGGTCGAACGGATAGCCGGCGCCGGGAGCGTCGGACGCATCCAGCCCGAAACTGCTGCAGGAACACCTCGGCCGACCCGGGCGGCAGCGCGTCGTCGGCGCTGCCCACCCGGGTACGGCCCGGTCCGCGCCGCGTTGTCACCCGCGGAGCATCGCAGGCGTGCTCAGACTCCGCGGCGGATGAAGTCGGCGCACCGCTCGCCGATCATCATCGTCGTGATGCACGGGTTCACCGTGATCAGGTCGGGCATCACCGAGCCGTCGGCGACCCGGAGCCCGTCCACGCCCTTGAGCTTCAGCGTCGACGTCACCGGCGCCATCCGGTCGTCGTCGGCACCCATCTTCACCGTGCAGGAGGGGTGGTAGACGGTGTTGTGGGTGGTGCGGATGTACTCGAAGAGCTCCTCGTCGGTCGCGGCCGCATCCCCCGGGGCGAGCTCGGTGCCCACCCACTCCTTCAGCGCGGGCGCCGCGGCGATCTCCCGGGCCACCCGGATGCCGCGGATCATCACCTCGCGGTCGTGCTCGTGGCTGAAGTAGCGCGGGTCGACCTTCGGCTTGTCCTGGTACCCGCGCGTCGAGAGCCGCACCGTGCCCTTCGACCGGGCCCCGGTGACGTTCGGCGTGAGACAGAAGGCGTTCTCGGAGGACGGGTAGCCGTAGCGGGTCAGGTTGAGGTCGAACGGCACCGAGCCGTAGTGGAACATCAGGTCGGGCGTCGAGCGGCCCTCGGCGCCGGCGAAGATCCCGATCTGCCACCACTGCGTCGACGCCGTCGGCATCGGCTGCAGTGCCTCCCACTGCACGAGGCCCTCGGGGTGGTCCTGGAGGTTCTCCCCGACGCCGGGTGCGTCGACGACGACCTCGACGCCCACCTCGCGCAGGTGATCGGCCGGCCCGATGCCCGAGAGCATCAGCAGCTTGGGGCCGTCGATCGCGCCCGCGGACAGGATCGTCTCGCGGCGCGCCGACACGTTCACCGCGTGACGCGTGTCCGGGGTCCGCAGCCGAGCACCGGTGATGCGGGGACGGCCCGGCGCGGTGGTGTCGACGTTGAGCTTCTCCGCCCGGTAGCCGGTCAGCACGGTCAGGTTCGGCCGCGACAGGTTCGGGTGGATGTAGGCCGACGAGGCCGAGGAGCGGCTGCCGTCGGGCTTGGCGTTGACCTGGAACCAGTTGGCACCGCGGTGCACCGTGCGCCCGGTGTTGAACGGCGTCGTGGGCAGCCCGACCTGCTCGCAGGCCTCGAGGAGGGCGACGCCGCACGGGTCCTGGTCGCCCACGGTGCGGATGGTGACCGGGCCGTCGGTGCCGCGGCCGGGCGCCTCCGCCTCCGCGGTCGTGTCCAGCGCCGTCTCGAGCTTGCGGTAGAACGGGTAGCACTCGGCGGCCGACCAGCCCGCCGCTCCGCCGGCCGCCCAGTCGTCGAGGTTCTCCTTCGGAGCCCAGAACGCGATCGCGGAGTTGTGCGACGAGCAGCCGCCCAGCACCTTGGCGCGGGCGTGACGCATGTAGGAGTTGCCCGAGGCCTGCGGCTCGATCGGGTAGTCCCAGTCGTAGCCCGACTCCAGCAGCTCCATCCAGCGCGAGAGGTCGAGGATCGCGTCGTCGCCCACGTCGGAGGGGCCCGCCTCGATGAGGCACACCGACACGTCGGCGTCCTCCGAGAGCCGGGCGGCGACGGCGCACCCCGCGGTGCCACCGCCGACCACCACGTAGTCGAACTCTGCCGGGAACGAGAGCGGCGGCATGTCAGGCCTCCCCGAGGGCGGTGGTGTCGGTGGCGGTGGTGTCGGTGGCGGTCTCCTCGCGTGCGTGCGCGGCGACGACCCCGGTCTTGTGTCGCTGGACGAGCCAGTAGTAGGCGAACCCGGCGCCGAGGATGACCCCCGGGAGCAGGATGCCGCCGTACTGGAGATACCAGTGGAACGGCTCGGTGGCGTTGTAGACCTCGTTGCGCGGCCAGGCGAGGTTCACCGTCATGACCCCGCCCCAGATCACGGCGAGGATGTTGACGGGGATCCCCCAGCGGCCGAGCGAGAAGGCACCCTCGCGCGGCTCCCACTGTCCGCGGAGCCGCTTGACGAGCATCGGCACCGTGACCAGCAGGTACGCCGTGTAGATCATGATGATCGCGATCGAGGTGACCACGGTGTAGATCTGCGGGCTGAACGTCACGAACAGCAGCACGACCGCGATGACGCCGATGGACACCGACGCGACGATCGGGGTGCCGAAGCGCGGGCTGATCGTGCACAGCCGCTCGCCCGCGGGCAGGTTGTTGTCCCGGCTCATCGCGAAGGCCAGCCGGATCGCGGCCGCGTGCACCGCCAGCGCGCAGACGATCACCGCGACGGCCACCGCCACGAGGATCACCTTGCCCAGCGGCCCGCCGAGCACGGCGAGGACCAGGGCCTGCAGACCGCCGAGCGAGCTGAACGCGGGATCGGACAGGTCCGGCGCCGACATCAGCGCGAACAGCAGGATCAGGCCGCCGAGCAGGAACGAGAAGAACAGCGCCCGCAGGATCGCCTTCGGGGCGTTGCGGCGCGGGTCGTGCGACTCCTCGGCCAGCGACGACGCGGTGTCGAACCCGTACATGACGTACAGCGAGGCGAACATCGCCACGAGGAAGGCGCCCGCGTAGCCGAGTGGTCTGCCGCTCGCGTCGATACCGCCGGTGTCCAGCACCACCTGGGGACCGCGCACGATGTTGACGGCCAGCAGGATGATCAGCACGACGGCGGCGATGAGCTCGATGAACACGCCCGCCGAGTTGATCTGCGCCATGAGCTTGGTGCCGAAGGCGTTGATCGCCGTGGTGAACACGATGAGCAGCGTCGCGAGGATGACCCCGTTGAGGGCCTCCGCGGTGGTGTCGTCGGGCCCGCTCTTGGCGATGAACTGGAAGCCCGACCAGAGCTGCGGCAGCGTGGCCTGCAGCGCCAGCGCGACCGCCGCGATCGAGACGATGGACGCGGTGAGCATCGTCCAGCCGGCCAGCCACGCGATGTGCGGGCTGGTCAGCCGCTTCGTCCAGTTGTAGATCGACCCGGCGACGGGAAAGCGTGCCGCCAGTTCGCAGAAGCACAGCGCCACCATGAGCTGGCCGAGGAACACCATCGGCCACGACCACCAGTACGCCGGGCCGCCGCTGCCGAGCCCGAAGTAGAACAGCTGGAACGTGCCGGTCAGGATCGAGATGTAGCTGATCCCGGCGGCGAACGTGTGGAAGCTGCCGAGGGACCGGACGAGGCTGGGCTTGTAGCCGAACTCGTCGATGTCTGCGCTGTCGGTCGAGCCTTCGGTGCTGCTCACGAACCACTCCCTTGGCTGGAAGAGGGGAACCAGCCGGTCGGACCCGGCCGGGTGTTCGTCCAGATGTGCTTGGGCTCCTGGTACTCGGCCAGGCCGGCACGTCCGAGCTCGCGCCCGAACCCGGAGTGGCCGAAGCCGCCCCACTCCGCGGCGGGCACGTACGGCCCGAAGTCGTTGATCCAGATCGTGCCGTGCCGCAGGCGCGCGGCGACCTCCTCGCACGTCCCGTGGTCGGCGGAGAACACCGCGCCGGCCAGGCCGTACTCGGTGTCGTTGCCGATGCGGACGGCGTCGTCGAGGTCGGTGAAGGTCTCGACGGTGAGCACCGGCCCGAACGACTCCTCGTGCACGACGGTCATGTCCTGGGTGCAGCCGTCGAGGATCGTCGGGGGGTAGAAGAAGCCGTCGGCCAGGCGCGGGTCCTTCGGGCGCTCACCGCCGCAGCGCAGCACCGCGCCCTCGGCGATCCCCTTCGCGACATAGGCCTCCACCTTGTCCCGGTGCGCCGCGGAGATCAGCGGGCCGGTCTCGGTGGCGGGGTCGTCGGGCCCGCCCATGACGATGCGTTGCGCGCGTTCGACCAGGTCGTCCACCACGCGGTCGTGCGCCGACTCCTCGACGACGAGCCGCGCGCCGGCCGAGCACACCTGCCCGGAGTGCAGGAAGATCGCGGTGAGGGCGTTGTCGACGGCGGTCTCGTGGTCGGCGTCGGCGAAGAGCACGAACGGGTTCTTCCCGCCGAGCTCCAGGGCGATCTTCTTGACGGTCGCCGCCGCGTTCGCCATGAGGATCTTCCCGGTGGCGAGGCCCCCGGTGAAGCTGACCATGTCGACGCGGGGGTCGGTCGACAGCGGGGCGCCCGCGGTGGCCCCGGGGCCCAGGACGAGGTTCGCGACGCCGGGCGGGACGCCCGCCTCCTCCAGCAGCTCGACGAGGATGATCGCGGTGTGCGGGGTGAGCTCGCTGGGCTTGAGCACGAACGTGCACCCGGCCCCGAGCGCGGGCGCGACCTTCCAGGCCGTCTGCAGCAGCGGGTAGTTCCACGGCGTGATCAGCGAGCACACGCCGACCGGGTCGTGGACGACCTTGCTGCGCGCGGTGGCGTTGCCGGTGTCGACGAGCCGTCCGTCGTCGGTCGCCGTGAGCTGTCCGAACCACCGGAAGCAGTTCGTGATGTCGTCCATGTCGATCTCGGACTCGGCGACCCGCTTGCCGGTGTCGAGGGTCTCGGCGCGGGCCAGCCGGTCGCGGTCGCGCTGGAGCAGGTCGGCGACGCGCAGCAGCAGCGCTCCGCGCTCGGGAGCGGGGACGTTCGACCAGCGCCCGTCGTCGAACGCGGTCCTGGCGGCTCCGATCGCGCGCTCGGTGTCCGCCGGCCCGGCCTCGCTGACCTCGGCCACGAGCCGGCCGTCGGCCGGACAGCGGATCTCGCGGTGGGCGCCGTCCTCGGCGTCCGTCCACGTCCCGTCGATGTAGAGCTGCCCCACGGTTCTCCTGCCAGGGTCGATGTGAGCTGGGCGTACGAACGTACAACCGGGGTGTACGTATGTACAGGTGCGGTACCGCGGTCGGTATACTCGTCGTGCCGATCTTGCGACGGAGAGTGACACGGAGATGCGGGAAGCACCTTGGGACACGGCGGGCCGGCCGGCGGTGCGGGCCGACCCCTCCCGCCGTGAGCGGATCGCGCGCGCGGCCATCTCGGTGGTGGCCGAGCGCGGCGTCGACGGGCTCACCCACCGCGCTGTGGCGGCCGCCGCCGACGTCCCGCTCGGCTCGACCACCTACCACTTCCAGACCCTCGACGATCTCCTCGAGGAGGCCCTGCGACACGCCGCCGACGACAACATCGGCGCGATCCGTGCCTGGGAGTCGGGCCTCGCCCCGGACGGGGCCTTCGCCGAGGCCATGACCGATCTCGTGATGGGCTACGTCGGCGAGAACCGGAGCCACACGGTCGTCGAGTACGACCTCTACATCGCCGCCCTCCATCGGCCGGCCCTCCGACCGGTCAGCGCGGCGTGGGACAACGCCCTCGTCGAGGTGTTCGGCCGCCGGACCGACCCGCTGACCGGCCGGGTGCTCGCGGGACTCTTCTGTGGCCTGCTGATGCAGTCGGCGATGGCCGATCCGCCCCCGTCCGCCGAGGCGATCCGGGAGGTCTTCCGCCGCGCCATCGAGGGTCCGCACACGGCCGCCTGATCCGTGCCCCTACGATCCCGGCCACACCGGCGACGTCCGCCGGTCGTCTCACCAGGGGGACGCATGGGGCGCAGGGCATGGGTCCGGTCGGTCGGCGCACTCGTAGGGGCCGCGGCGGTCCTGATCGTGGGTGCCTGTTCCAGCGACCCTCCCCCGCCCGGACCCCAGCACACCGTCGAGTTCTCGGCGACGGGGACGGCCGGTGGCACCGCCTTCGGCCGCTACGTGGGGGTCGGCTACCTCGGCAGCACGTCCGAGACCACGTTCAGCGGCCTGCCCTTCGACCTCACCCTCCCGCTGGGCTACGTGCCGCAGCCGAAGATGCAGGTGTCGCTGGTCGGCGTGCCGCCGAACTCCCGGATCTCGTGCCGGATCACGGTCGACGGGCGGGTGGTGGCGGCGCAGACCGTGACGGCGCCCGGCCAGGACGCGGTCTGCGCCGGCTCTTGACCCTCACACCGGCGGCGCGAGCTCGTGCCGCTCGGCCAGCCAGGTCTCGATCTCGTCCGCGGCCAGCTGGTTGCCCGTCGGCTCGCCGGGCGCGATCGCCCCGCCGAAGTGGGTCCCGCGCACCGCGACGTGGGTGAGGTCGTCCGCGCCGAGCGCCCCGACCATGCGTGCCGAGTCGGCCGGGAACGCCGCCTGGTCGCCCGTGAGCTCGACGAACAGCGTCGGGACCCGGACGCCCGGGGCGCAGCGCGCGAAGTCCGCGTACGAGCTCAGTCCCGACCACGTCGAGAGCCAGGCCTCCGGCGTGGTGAGCCGGCCGAACCCGACCTGCCCGTAGTTGATCAGGTCCGGCCGTGCGCCGAACAGCGATCCGTAGGGCCGTTCGCTGGGGTCGAGCGAGAGGTCGACCGTCCGCGGGTCGGCGTCGGTGCGGAACACCGTGATCAGCTGCGGGGCGAGGGCGCGGCGCCGGTCGGCGGCGGTACCGGTGCGCTGGTGGGCGGCCCGGGCGTCCGCGGTGCGGGCCACCAGGGCGCGGGCGGTGGCGTCGATGCGGGCGACCCGGTCGTGCTGGGCCGCGCGGTAGCGCGCCAGGAACTCCGGCGCGTACGACGAGCTCGCGGGCGGCTCCGCGAACCCGTTGGCCGGGTCGAACGGGTCCAGCTCTCCGACCGCGGCCAGCGGATCGCGCTCGTCCGACACCGAAGGGTCGATGCAGCCGAGCAGCAGGCGCCCCTGCCCCGGGTGCGGCGCGAGGAAGACGACGCCGTCGGTCATCGGCATCTCGGCGTCGGCGAGCTTCGTCGGCCGGCCGCCCGGGGTGGTGGCGATCCGGTCGCGTCCCGCCAGCCCGGCCTGCTCGAGGTAGTAGGCGAACAGCGTGCCGCCCCCGGAGTGCCCGAGCGGCACGATCGCGGCGAACCCCTGCTCGCGCAGGAAGACCATGCCCGCCGCGACGTCGAGCAGGGCCTGCTCGTGCACCAGCGTCAGGTCGTTGTTCACCGAGCGGGTGTGCTGGGTCCAGACCGCCACGCCCGCCGCGAGCAGGGCGGGCACCAGGGCGTGGTGCGTGAGGTCCTGGCGCGGGTGCATCAGGCAGACCACCGTCCGCGCTCCCGGCACCGTGGCCAGCACGCCGCGCACCGTCGCGCCGTCCGCCGTCGTCAGCTCGTGGACGCCGGTGACGGTGGCCGCGGGCCGCTCCCCCGCGGCGATGTAGCGGCCGGCGCCGAGCTGGGAGGTGGGCGTGCTCATGCCGGGTCGACCCGCAGGGCGTTCTTGTCGTGCTGCACGATCCGCCCGCCCCCCACACCCGCGACGCAGCTGTACCAGACCGCGTGCCGGCAGCCGGTCGCGCGGCGGTCGACGACGATCGCGCCGTCGGCGGAGATCTCGAAGTACGGTCCGAGCTTCCCGACGGTGACCGCGGGGTCCTCGGCGGCGACCTTCGCCACCGTGGTGTTCTCCGGGACGTCGAGGACGTAGAGCGCGGTCACTGCCGGGCCCCCTCGGTGGTCCGGGACAGCTCCCAGTCCGCCGCCCGCTCGACGATCAGCTCGGCCTTGCGGGCCAGGAGCTTGCCGAAGCTGGGCTCCGGCTCGGCCACGACGTCGAGCAGCGCGTCGATCGTCAGGGTGGCGTCGAGGTCCTCCTGCGGCGTCACCGGGCGCATCGCGCGGGTGAACTCGACCATGTAGCCGTTCGGGTCGTGCGTGTAGATCGACTCGATGGTCTCGTGCTGGATCTGCATCTCGACCGGCCACGCGGAGTCGTCCAGCCGCCGGCGGTACTCGAGCAGGTCGTCTTGGTCGTCGACGTGGATCGCCAGGTGCCGCGACCGGACGAAGAACTCCGGCACCTCGGGCCCGAAGCCCGCGTAGACGTCCCCGCGCTCCCGGTCGTGGATCGGCTCGAGGCCGAAGTAGTAGAAGAACGCGATCCGGTCGTCGTTGCCGATGTCGAAGAAGAAGTGGATGAAGTCCGGGTGGTCCTCCGGGCCCCAGCCCGCGGCGCAGATCGAGTGCACCACCGGGAACCCGAGGGTGTCGCGGTAGAACCGCACCGTCGCCGCCGGATCGAACGTGGGGAACGCGGTGTGGTCCACCCCGCGGACCTTGTGCTCGAGCCCCGTGGCGTCCCGGCTCGTCCCGTCTGTCATGTCCTCGACCTCCCGCGTCGTCGCACGATCGTCCTCGGCAACGAGGTCGAGAGTACGGTCGTTCGGCGCTGGCGTCAATCTTTCGACGGTGGCGACGAAGTCGTGATGATGTGCTCGAGGTAGTCGAGGTCCTGGCGCAGCAGGTGCAGGGCGGCGGCGGGGTCGTCTGGGCGGGGTGACTCCGGCGTGCGGTCCGGGCTCTGGGCGACGAGCGCCACGGCCATCTCCGCCATCTGGTCGGCGACCTCGTCGGCCGACTGGGCGCCGCCGGGGTGGAACCACCAGGCGACCCAGTTGCACATCCCGATGAGCGCCAGCGCGGTGGTCCGGACCGGCCGCGGCCGGAACTCCCCGCTGCGCACGCCCTGGTCGACCACGCGGACGAAGCCGTCGAGCACCCGTCGCTTCGCGGTCTCGTGCGCCGTCGCCAGCTCCGGCGGCAGCTCCGACTCGGAGCGGATGACGAGTCGGAACCGCGCGGAGTGGTCCGCCTGCCGGGCGGCGATCAGCCGGACGAGCTCGCGCAGCTTGTCCGGGGCGTCGAGATCGCGCCCGGCGATCTCCTCGGCGGCGTCGGCGGGACCCGAGGTGATCTCGGTGACCAGCTGGGCGAGCAGCTGGTCCTTGTTCTTGACGTAGTAGTAGAGCGCCGAGCGGGTCATGCCCATGGCGTCGGCGACGTCCTGCAGGCTCGTCCCCGCGAAGCCCCGCTCGGCGAACAGCCGCGTGGCCTGCTCGTATATCTGGGCCTCGACGAGCTCACGGCGGGCCGACGCACGACCGTGGGGAGCGACGGATTCCGCGGAGCTCATGACGGGCGACGATACCGACGCCGGATCAGCGGACCGGCGTCCCGGAGCGCTGCCGCAGCAGGGACCCGGCGTCGGGGAGGTCGGCGCGCACACCGAGGCTGCGCAGCAGGCAGAACGCCCCCGCCGTCGCCGCCGAGAGCACCGGCAGGCCGAACTCCGCCTCGGCGACCGGGATCAATGGGAGCGACGGCATCTGCACGCAGGCGGAGATCACCAGCGCCTCCGCCCCGGTCAGGTCGAGACCGCGGGCGGCCGCCATCACGCGGTCGCCCGGGATGCACCCCACGTCGGCGTTGTCGGCCACCTCGAGCGCGACCCAGTCGAGCACCTCCAGACCCTCGGCCTCCAGGTAGGCGACCACCTGCTCGGCGAGCGGGCGCATGTACGGCGTCACGAGTGCGATGCGCCGTGCCGGCATCGCGTGGAGCGCCTCCACGAGAGCGCCGGCGCTGGAGACGAGCCCGGCCGGCAGGCCCCGCTCCCGCAGCTGCGCCGCGACCTCCTCCTCGACCCGTCGGTGCTCGCCGGGACCGGCTGCCATCACCGCCACCAGGCACGCGTAGAGCAGCGCGTCCACGCCGGCGTCGGCGAGCTCGTCCACGCAGCGTCCGCGCTGGGCGTTCATCGCGGCGAGCTCCTCCGGCGACACCGTGTGCATCCGCATCCGGCTGCCGTGGAAGGAGAACGTCGCGTCCGCGTGGTGGGCGAGCAGGGCCGGGATCTCGGTCTCGACCGTGACGTTCGAGCTCGGGACGATCATCCCGATGCGGTGGTGAGTCACGTCAGGGCTCCTTCTGCACGCAGGGTCTCGGTGATGTCCGCCGCCATCGCCTTCTTGTCGAGCTTGCCGATCCTGGTGCGGACCATCTCGGCGACGACCTCCACCCGCTCGGGCCACTTGAAGGTGGCGACCTCGAGTGCCCGCAGGTGGGCGCGGACGTCGTCGAGCGTGATCGGAGTGCCGTCGGTGACGACGAAGGCGCAGCCCCGCTCCCCCAGCCGCGGGTCCGGCATCGCGACGAGCGCCGCCTCGACGATCCGCGGGTGCCGCAGGAGGAGGAGCTCGACCTCCTCGGCGTTGATCTTCTCGCCGCCGCGGTTGATGAGGTCCTTGATGCGGCCCTCGATCGAGATCGCCCGGTAACCGTCGAGCAGCCGCACCGCCGCGAGGTCCCCGGTGCGGTAGAAGCCGGTGGACGTGAACGCCCCGCCCTCCGCGCCCGGGACGTTGCGCTCCTCGGCCGCGTAGTAGCCCCGCAGGGTGTACGGACCCCGCGCGCAGAGCTCCCCCACGCCGCCGTCGGGCACCGGCTCCTCGGTCCCCGGCTCGAGCAGGACGACCTCGTCGTGGGTCGAGATCGGGACGCCGACGGTGGTGCGGCGCAGCTCTGGTGAGGTGCCCAGCGGCGTCACCAGGAACAGGCCCTCGGCCATCCCGAACAGCTGGCCCACCCAGGCCCCGTGGCCGGTCACCGTCGCGAAGAGGTCCTCGGAGACCTTCGCCCCGGAGAGCACGACGATCCGCAGCGACCGCGCGAGCTCGGGGTAGGCGGGGTGGTCCGGCGCGCGGTAGTGCACGTGGCCGAACAGCACCGACGTCGTCCGCTCGGCCGCGAGCAGCGGCAGCGCGGTGTCCAGGTCGTGGCCGGTCAGCACCAGGCACGCTCCGACCGTGTGGGGCGCGTGCACGCCGCACACGACCCCGGCGTTGTGGATCACCGGGATGAGGTGCCCGACGCGGTCGTGCTCGGTCCAGCCGAGCGTCCCGGCGTAGGCGCGGGCGTTGTACCAGTACTCGGCGTGGGCCCGCGGGATGAGTTTCGGGACGCCGGTGGTGCCGCCGGAGAGCTGGAAGACCGCGACGTCGTCCGGGTTGAGACCGGACTGGATCGCCTCGACCCGGGCGCGGGCGTCCGCCGGGTCGATCTCCGTACCGAGCTCGAGCAGGTCGACGGCGTCGTCCGGGAGCGGGCCGTCGGCGCCGAGGACGAGGATCCGTCCCAGCGTCGGGTGGTCCCGGGCCTGCTCGACGGCGAACGCGACCAGGTCGATGCCACCCAGAGATCGACCATGTGACAGCCCGGCCTCGACGAGGTGGGCCCGCGCGCCGACCGTCCGGCTGATCTGGCCGACCTCGTGGCCGCGGTGCGCCGCGAGCGTCGCGACCGGGACGAGGCCGGCCTTGAGCATCGCGTACCAGGCGATCACGGTCTCGAGCCGGTTCGTGGCCTGCACGATCACCGGGTCGCCCGGTTCGAGGCCCGTCCCCGCCAGGCCGGCGGCGATCCGGTCGGTCCGGGCGTCGAGCTCGGCGTAGGTCAGTCGCCCCTCGGCGGCGACGACGGCGTCGCGGTCGGCGAAGCGCAGCGCGGCGGCATGGAGCTCCTCGCCGAGGGTCCGCGTGCCCCACAGCCCGGCGTCCCGGAAGGTCGTGACGAGGTCGTCGGGGTAGCGGACCCGGAGGGCGTCCCAGCGCGAGCGGTGGGCCTGGTCGGTGCTCACGGCTGCTCCTCCCGGACGGCCACGAGATGGGTGCGGTCGGCGGCGAGCCCGTCGGCGAGGTCGGTGCGCAGGTCGGCCGGCCCGACCACCACGACGAGGGCGTCGGTCCGGCGCCGGACCAGCTCGGCGACCTCGAAGCGGGTCAGGACGCTGCCGCGGTCGTCGCCGCCGTCGAACCACACGACGTCGGCGGTGGCCGCGGCCAGCTCCGCGCGGCGGACCGCGTCGTCGACGTGCTGCTCGGTCCCCGCCGGCCGGGCGTCGGTACCGAGGTCGACGACGGCGGCGCCGAGCGCCTCGGGATCGTCGGGGACGGTCCGGGAGTCGAAGCCGCGGGAGCCGAGGGGGTCGCCCTCGGCCAGCGGTTCCTGGCCGGGCGCCGACGGCCGCAGCGGCCGCGCGAGCACCCACTCCGCCAGGGAGTCGCCGCTCGGCTCCTCCCCCGCCCACTGCGTCAGCGCCGCGTGCACGACCTCCGGCGAACCGCCGGCGAACCGGTCGAGCGGCACGTTTCCCGCCCGGCTCATGTACGCGACGAGCAGCTGCTCGACCGGCAGTTCCACCCGCTCCGGGAACGTCTCCCACCAGCGGCGCGAGCGTTCGGCGATGTCCTGCAGCCGCGCGACGGCGGGTCGGCGGACCGCGGTGTAGGCCTCCAGCGCCGCCTCGAGGTCGTCGTGGGCACCGAGGGCGTCGACCAGCGCGATCGCGTCCTCCATGGCCAGCTTCGTGCCGGAGCCCACCGAGTAGTGCGCGGTGTGGGCGGCGTCGCCGAGCAGCACGACGTTGCCGTGGTGCCAGTGCTCGCAGCGCACCGTCCGGAACTGCAGCCAGCGGGTGCGGTTGCCGATCAGGCGATGGCCCCCGAGGTGCTCGGCGAACGCCTCCGACAGGTAGGCCAGCGCGGTCTCGTCCGACTCGTCCGCCGGGGTGGCCGCGGTGGTCTCGTCGAACCCGGCCGCCCGCCACGTCGCCTCGTCGGTCTCGACCAGGAAGGTGCTCCGGGTCGGCGAGTACGGGTAGGCGTGCGTGACGAACGTGCCGTGCTCGGTGTGGGCCGGCGCGAACAACGCGTGGTCGAGCGCGACGTCCGTGCCGGCCCAGAGGTACCAGCCGGAGCCGGTCTCGACCTCGGCGCCGAAGGCCTCCGGTGCGGCGGCGCGGGTGGCGCTGCCGACGCCGTCGGCCGCGATCACGAGGTCGGCGTCGAGGTCCTCGGCCCGGCGGCGCACACCGAACTCGAGCTTGACCCCGGCGTCCTCGGCATGACGCTGCAGGACCGCCAGCAGCTCCGCCCGCCCGACGGCGACCAGGCTCGAGACGTCCATCCCGGCCTCGCGGCCGGCGACCCGCATCCGCATGTCGTGCGAGTACGAGCACGCGAGGATGTCGTGCAGGGTCGCGGGGTCGGCCTCGGAGAGCTTCCGCTGGGTGCGGGCGGCGAGACCCACCCCGAACCCGAAGGTCTGGTCGGGCACGCCCTGCTCGTGGACGACGACCTCGCAGTCGGGCCGGGCGAGCTTGAGCAGCCGCGCGGCGTAGAGCCCTCCGGGGCCCCCGCCGAGCACGGCGACGCGGTGCAGCGTCATGGGACGGCGTCTCCTAACGGGAAGCGTCGGCGAGCACGCGGCTGGTGCGGACGACGTCGTCGACGTGGTCGACCGGCACGACGGCCGTCCACAGCGCGGTGAAGCAGCCGGGGCAGCAGTACTGGCGGAAGTGGACGGCCTGGTCGACGTAGAGCTCGGCCGACGACGCGACCTGCGGTCCCGCCTCGGTCACCGGGCCCTCGTGGCGCACCAGGTCGAGGTCGCCGACCGAGCCCGACCCGAGCACCGTCGAGCAGTGCCGGCAGGCGACCTGCGCGTCCGCGCCGTGGCCGACCGCGACGAGGTTGTCGTCGAGGCGGCGCCCGTCGGCGACGTCCACGGTGGTCCGGGACGCCTCGCCGGCGCCGGCGCGGGTGCGGCGCACCTCGCGCAGTTCCTCCCGACGTCGGCGGGTGGCGTCGAGATCCGGCGCCCCGGTGGCGTCGAGGATGACGCCGTAGCCCACGGTGGCGTGCTCGGCGCTGACCTTCTGCTCGCGCACGTCGCGGGCGACGTCCTCGGGCTCACGCGTCAGCGGGTCGCCGTAGCCGCCGCCGCCCTGCCAGAACATGGTGAAGACCTCGCCGGGCGCGACGTAGGTCTCGCCGTAGCAGGGGCAGAGCTCCTGCTCGCCGCCGACCTCGTCGAGCCCGGCGGGCAGTCGGCCGCCGGCCAGCATCGTCGTGAGGTCGCTCCCGCGGGCGATCTTCTCCACGCCGGTGTTGCCGGGGTAGCCGCCGGCGAGGCCGTTGTTCTGGCTGACGGCCTTGCCCGCCGAGGCCAGGACCAGCCCGATCGGGAAGCTGGTGCCGTGCGGGGTGATCGCCATGCTCGCGGCGACGCCGCCACGACGTCGTCCGGGGCCGCCGGAGTCGGGCTCCTCCCGGCGCCACAGGGCGAGGACCGGGTAGAGGAACTCGGTCATCTCGACGTCCGGGACGCGACCGAGCGGGATGCAGAACAGCCCGCCGGTGTCCATGCCGTCGGCCTGCGGCTGGGCCCCGTAGCCGCCCGCCATCGGGTCCATCATGATCGACAGGAACGGGTTCGGGACCGGGCCGCGCTCGTCGAGCCCGGCGATCACCGCGGTGTCCCAGGTGCCGCAGCAGGTGGCCTGCACGTGGGCGTCGAGCGCCGTCGACTGGTCGAGCATCTGGCTCAGACACTCGGCGACGAGGTTGCCGGTCAGCCACGCCGGGCCGATCGGGCCGCGGCTCACCGCGGCCGGGAAGCTCGCGTTGTTGATCGTGCCTTCCTCGGCGACCAGGTCGAAGCAGCGCATCAGCCCGCCGGCCGACCACGGGATGTCCCCGGCGAGGATCGGCAGCAGCGCGAGCATGACCCCGCCGCGCATCCCGGCGTAGGTGCAGTTGATGACGCCGGCCTGCGGGTCGGTGCCGGTGAAGTCGAGCGTGAGGTGGTCGTCGGCCTTCGTCATCGCGACGGTGATCTTGTGCAGGTTCCGGTCGCCGGTGTGCGACTGGTCCTGGTAGCCGGTGGCGTGCCACGTCCCGTCGGGCAGGTCGCGCAGCTTCCCGCGCAGCCGCGACTCGGCGTCGGACATCATCCGCTTCATCACGGCCTTGACGGTGTCCGCGCCGTACTGGGCGATGACTGCGAGCAGCCGGTCCCGGCCGACGGTGTTGGCGCCGACCTTCGCGCGCAGGTCGAGTCCGATCATCATCGGCACCCGCGAGCGGCGGACCCACATGTCGGCCACGTCGTCCTGCAGCAGCCCGTCCCGCACGACCTTGACCGGTGGGGTGGGCAGCGACTCGGAGAACACGTCCTGCGCGGCCGGGGAGAACGACCCGAGCCCGACGCCGCCGAGGTCGGGCTGGTGGGCGATCGCCGAGGTCCAGCCGAAGAGCTTCCCCTCCCAGAACACCGGCTGGTAGACCATCGCGTCGTTCTGGTGCAGCCCGCCGCCCACCCACGGGTCGTTGGTCAGGAACATGTCGCCCTCGACGATGCCGGGGTTCGTCGCGCGGTGCTGCAGCGTCCAGTAGATCGCCAGGTCGACGGCGCCGACCAGCATCGTGTTGTAGAGCCCGACCTGGACCTCCTGGCCCAGCTCGTCGCTGACCGCGAAGTCGAAGTCGTTGGCGTCGGTGACGATCGGCGAGCCGGACATGCGCTTGAGCGCCTCGCCCATCTCGTCGGTGACCGACCAGAGCCGGTGGCGCACCACCTCGTAGGTCAGCGGGTCCAGGGCGTCGATCTGCTCCTGGGTCACGGTGTGGACCGGGAGGCTCGCCGGCAGCTGGGCGGCCAGCGTGGCGGGGTCGGTCGGGCGGCTCGAGAACCTCTCGGAGCCGGGGACGGCCATGGTCATGGTCAGGCTCCCTGGTTCTGGGTCGGGCGGATGGTGAGGTTGCCGAGCTGGTCGACGGTGCCGGTGCGTCCGGCGGGCACGACGACGGTGGTGGTGGGGACCTCGATCACCGCGGGCCCGGTGATGACGTGGCCGGCCCGCAGCGCGGCGTAGTCGTAGATCGGGGTGTCCTCGTAGCCGCGGCCCACCTGCAGGAACACCGGCCGGCGGGACGCCTCGGCGACGGCGGGGTCCGGGCCGTCGCCCGCGTCGAGGGGCGGCAGCTCGGGGGAGAACGGCAGCACGCCCCGGCCGCGGACGCGGTAGGTGATCGCCTGCACGCCGGCCTCGCGGAAGCCCGAGCCCTGGCCGAAGAGCTCGGCGTAGCGGGTCTCGAAGCGCGCTGCCGCCTCGTCGAGCGCCGCCGCGTCGAGCGGGCCGCCGGTGACCGGGACGGTGACCTCGGCCAGCTGCATCGCGTAGCGCATGTCGAGCTCGCGGGTGATCTCGACGGCGTCGAACTTCAGTCCCTGGCGGTCGAGGCCCTGCCGGACCTGGTCCTCGAGCTGCGCGAACGACTTCTCCGCGCGGACCGGGTCGATCGGCAGCGTGGCGGGGTCGGAGAGCTCGGCGGCGAGCTCGATGTCCGACGAGGCCAGGCCGTAGGCCGAGAACGCCGACGCGACCGCGCCCAGCGGGACGACGACCTCCTCGACGCCCAGGTGCGCGGCGTACGCGGCGCAGAACGCGGGCCCGGAGCCGCCGAAGGCGTAGAGCACGAAGTCGCGGGGGTCGTAGCCGGCCTCGACGACGGTCTTGCGCAGCAGGTCGCCGGTCTGGGCGTTCTGCGCGGCGTGGATGGCGGCCGCGGCGTCCTCGACGGACAGTCCGAGCGGCTCGGCGATCCGGGTGCGGATGGCCTTGCGGGCCTTCTCCACGTTCAGGGCCTTGCGGCCGCCGAGCAGACCCGTCGTCGGGAGGATGCCGAGCACGAGGTTGGCGTCGGTGTTGGTCGGCTCGGTGCCGCCCTGGTCGTACGACGCCGGGCCGGGGACCGCGCCCGCGCTGTGCGGCCCGATCCGCAGGTTGCCGCCCGGGTCGACCCAGGCGATCGCGCCGCCGCCCGACCCGATGGCGTGCACCCGCAGCGTCGGGACGTTGATCGGGTGGTGGTTGATGACCGTCGTCGTCTCGCGCTCCGGCTCGCCGTCGACGACCATGCCGACGAGGAACGTGGTGCCGCCCACGTCGGTCGAGATGATGTTGCGGTGCCCGAGCCGGCGGCCGAGCGCGACCGAGCCGATCACACCGCCGGTGAGGACCGAGCCGACGGTGCTGATGGCCTGGGCGGGTGCCTCGGCGGCGGCGACCGCTCCCCCGTTGCTCTGCATGACGAGCAGCGGTCCGGAGAGTCCGCGCTCGCGCAGGCTCGACTCGAGGTTGGTCAGGTAGTCGCGCAGCCCGGGCCCGACCTGCGTGCTCATGATCGTCGTGGAGTGCCGGGCGAACTCGCGGATGCGGGGGCTGACCTCGCTGGAGAGCGCGACGAACACGTCGGGGTCGATCTCGTGGACGAGCTCACGGATGCGGCGCTCGTGGGTCGGGTTGCGGAACGCCCAGAGCAGCGAGACCGCGATGGCGCGGACGCCGTCGGCCAGCAGCGTGCGGACGCGGTCGCGGGCCTCGTCCTCGTCGAGCGCGACGACGACCTCGCCGTCGCGGTCGATCCGCTCGGTGACCTCGAGGGCGTGCCGTTTGGGGAGCAGGTGGTGCTGCTTGTCCTGGGCGAGGACGTGCTGCAGTTCGTGCGGGGAGCGGCCCAGGTACCGGCCCTCGACGTTCATGATGAAGATCGAGTCCCGGTGGCCCCGCGTCGTCAGGAACCCGACCTCGGGGACCTTGCGCTGCACGAGCGCGTTGAGCGACGAGGTCGTGCCGTGGGCGATGTGGTGGGTCTCGGCCAGCATCGCCTCCACCGACTTCCCGAGCTGCTCGGCGAGCAGGTCGAGCACGTCGAGGACCCCTTGCGAGTAGTCGGGAGGGGTCGACGGGGCCTTGGCGGCGACGATCGAGCCGGAGTCGTCGTCGAGTACCGCGTCGGTGAACGTCCCGCCCACGTCGACGCCGATCACGTAGGCCATGACCACACTCCTCGTTGAGGCAGCGCGTGACCCAGGCCACGCGTTTGACGGATGCGTGGATTGTTTGACACCAGCGCCGACAAGTCAAGAGGTGGTTCGGCGATGACGACGGCAGCTCCGTGTGCGGGACGCGCACGGATCGGGGCGGTCGCCACTGTCGCCATCCGCTGTGTGCGGGATGCGCACCGATCCGTGCGGTCACCACGGCCCCGATCCGTCGTGTGCTGGACCCCATGCGGTGTCAGGGTGGGGCGCAGCCGGTCCTGCCCCATCGTTCAGCCGGTCAGCTCAGACGGAGCTTCTCCGCGTCGCGCGCCATCTCGTCCGACGCCGCGGCCCGTTTACCGAGCTCTTCGGCCTGCGCGGCGACGATCTTGGCGTGTCCCTCGAGCTGCGCTCGGAACCTGGCCTGCGTCACGACCTTTGACACGGGCGAGTGAGGCGAGGGTGTTGCGGATCGTCCGTGCCTCGCCCGCGAGCGCCCTCTGCGATCTCACGAGCGCCGCGGCGGCGCCTCCGTCAGTCCGCCTGCTCGCGCGCGGCCTCGGCTCGACGATCGGCGAGGAGCTCGTCCACGACCGACCCGACGACGCCGGCGCTCGCGATGTCCCGCCGGGTCCGCGCGGCGAGCTGGTCACGGGGCTCGACGACCGGGCGCCCGTCCTCGACGTGCGCGATCGTCAGGGCCGTCGTCTCCCACATCCTGCACATGAAGGCCGGCGACGTGGAGTCAGTTCCGGCGGGCGACCAAGTGTGCCTCGCCGTGCCCCTCCTCGTCGACGAGCACCTCGAGGTGGCTGAACGCCGCGCGCAGCTCCCCCGGCGCGGCGCGGTACGAGCCGCCCTCGTCGCCGACCGTCGAGAGCACCGACACCACGAGCAGCCCGCCCGGCGCGAGCAACCGCTCCAACGCCGGGTAGAGCCGTGGGTCGCGGAACCGCTGGCACACGACCACGTCGAACGGTCCGACGACCGCTGCGGGCAGACCGTCGTCGAGATCGGCGCCGACAGTGGTGACGTCGACGCCCAGGGAGGAGGCCAGCTCCGTCGTCAGCCGCAGCGCCTCCGGTGAGACGTCGACGGCCGTCGTCGCGAGCCCGCGTCCGGCGAGCCACACCGCGACGGTGCCGCGCCCGCACGCGACGTCGAGGGCGCGGGCGGGGCCGTCGGGCACCAGCTCCTCCCGCCCGACGAGCACGGACGGCGGGCCGGGCAGGCCGGGACCGACGGTCGCGAACCGCCGGTCCCAGCGCTCCCGGTCCTGCGTGCTCACCCCCGGGATTCTCCGCTCAGCGCCGCCGCGCGAGCGTCAGCCCGAAGCGCGCGCCGGGGTCGGTGACCCAGTGCGCGACGTCGAACCCGGCGGTGTCGAGCTCGGCGGCCACGCCCTCGCGCGTGAACTTCGTCGAGATCTCGGTGCGCATCTCCTCGCCCGCCGCGAACTCGACGGTGAGGTCGAGCGCCGGGACCTGCACCGTCATCGGGCGACGGGCGCGCACCCGCATCTCGATCCGGCTCGCCTGCGGCACCCACACCGCCGCGTAGGAGAACCCGTCGACGTCGAAGTCCGCTCCGAGCACCCGGTTCAGCACGGTCAGCGCGTTGAGCTCGAACTCCGCGGTGACCCCGGCCGCGTCGTCGTAGGCCGCGACGAGCGTCTCCTCGTCCTTGATCAGATCGGTGCCGACGAGGAAGTGCTCCCCGGGATCGAGTGTCTCGGAGAGCGCCTCGAGGAAGCGGCGGCGGTCGTCGGGCTCGAAGTTGCCGATGGTCCCGCCGAGCAGCACCACCAGCCGGCTGCCGACCTTCGGGACGCTGCGGAGGTCCGCGATGAAGTCCCCGACGACGCCGTGCACGTCGAGATCCGGGTAGTCGGCGACGAGCCCGGGGACGGCCTCCTCGAGCGCCGACGCCGAGACGTCGACCGGGATGTAGTGGCGCAGGTTCCCGGTCCGGGAGAGCGCGTCGAGCAGCAGCGTCGTCTTGGTCGACGACCCCGAGCCGAGCTCGACGAAGGTGTCGGCACCGGTCAGGCGGGCGATGTCCTCCGCCCCGAGCGCGAGGGCGTCGCGCTCGGCGGTGAACGGGTAGTACTCGGGCAGCGCGGTGATCTGCTCGAACAGCTCCGAGCCGCGCGCGTCGTAGAGCCACTGCGGCCGCAGGACCTTCGGGGTCGATGTCAGGCCGGTGCGGGCGTCGGCGCGCAGGGCGGCGTCCGCGTCGGCCTCGGTGAGGTGTACGTCCAGGGCGGCCAGGGTCCCAGGAGTGTTCACGGCGGGATGTCACGTCCGATCGGTCACGGCTCGTCCGGGCAGGGACGGGCCTGGTTCACGTCGTCGGGAACGGCGTCGGCGTGCGGCCCGGGCGGCCGCGCGGGATCAGGTCAGCGGGGTGACCTCGGGGGTGGCGTCGTGACCACGCACGACGACGGCGGAGAGGTCGGGCACGGAGGTCCAGCCGGGGTCGTCGTCGAGCGGCTCCGAGGCGACGGTGACCCCGTCGTCTCCGACGAGGTAGGACAGCGCGTGATCCACCGCGGTCGCCACCAGGGTGGGCTCGCCGCGCTCGTCCGCGATCAGCAGCAGCAGGTTGAGGCGCGATCCGGGGGCGGCCGCGAGAGCCCGCGTCACGACGTCGACCACGGCGTCGGCCGGGTCCTTGCCCGCGTCGAGGTGCCGGCGCACGAGTGCCCACAGGACGGCGGAGTCGGTGGGGGCGTCCAGCGTCATCAGGGTCTCGGTGTCGAGCTCGGCGGCGAGGTCGGCCAGGCTCGCCGGCCAGCCCCGCACGACGCCGTTGTGGCTGAAGATCCGGGTGCCGTCCCGGAAGGGCGCGCAGGCGCCGACCGAGACCGGCATCCCGACAGTGGCCGAGCGGACCGCCGCGACGAACGCCGTGCTGCGCACCGCTGTCGCGAGGTCCAGGAACGACGCGTCGGTCCACATCGGCACCGGCTGCCGGTAGGAGTGGCCGGCGCCGTCCTCGGCGAGCCAGCCCACGCCGAACCCGTCGGCGTTGACCGTCCCGCCGCCGCGCATGTCCGCCGGGGCGTAGGCCTGCACGAGCAGCGAGTGCGGCGGCTCGGTCACCCGGGACGCCAGCGTCACCGGCCGCGGCCCGACGTGGGCCAGATGTCGACACATGGGGGCGCCGGGTCAGGCGTGCTCGGCTGATCGTGCGCAGCGGAACCCGGAGAAGATCTGCCGACGGATCGGCAGGTCCCAGTTCCGGAACGTGGTGCGCGCGTTGACGGCGCCGACCCCGAACGACGAGCCCCGCAACATGCGGAAGTCGCCGCCGAAGAAGACTTCGGAGTACTCCTTGTACGGGAACGGCGCGAAGCCCGGGTAGCCCTCGAAGCCGGAGTCGCACCACTCCCAGACGTCGCCGATGAGCTGGTGCACGCCCAGCGGGGACGCGCCGTCGGGATAGGCGCCGACGGGAGCGGGCTGCAGGTGCCGCCCGTCGAGGTTCGCGCGCTCCGGCGACGGGTCGTCGTCGCCCCACGGGAAGCGGCGGGTGCTGCCCGTCGTCGGGTCGAACCGCGCGGCGTACTCCCACTCGACCTCGGTGGGCAGGCGCTTGCCCGCCCACGTCGCGTACGCCAGGGCCTCGTGGAAGCAGACGTGCAGGACGGGCTGGTCGGCGACGCCGCTGATCGCCTCGCGCTCCCCGAACGACGTCCGGTACCAGGCACCGTCGACGTTCTCCCAGGTCATCGGCGCGGACCAGCCCTCGCCGGTGATGTGCTCCCACCCGGCGTCGGACCACAGCTCGCGCCGGGAGTACCCGCCGTCGTCGACGAAGCGGGCGAACTCGGCGTTGGTCACCGGGGCCGCGTCGAGGTGGAAGGCGGCGACCTCGACCCGGTGGGCCGGGCGCTCGTTGTCCAGCGCGTAGACGTCCGGGCCTCCTGCGTCGGTGCCCATCGTGAAGGTCCCGGCGGGGTGGAACACCTCGCTGCCGATCAGGTCCCGGGCCTGCGACGAGGTCGGCGGCGGGTCGGCCCGCAGCGCCCGGGGACCCTGCCGCAGCTGATGGGTGGCGAGCATCGTCTCGACGTGCTGCTGCTCGTGCTGGGCGATCATGCCGAACACGAACCCGTCGTCGAGCAGGGCACGGCCGTCGGTGCCCGCCTCCTCGAGGATCTGCAGGGCGCGCTCGCGCACCGTGGCCCCGTAGGCGCGGGCCTCCACCGGGTCGAGCAGCGGCAGCTCCGGGCGCCCGGACCGCGGGTTGGTGAACGCGTCGTAGAGGTGGTCGATGTCCTCACGAACGCCGGGGCTCGCGGTCTCCCCCGGGGTCGCCCGGCGCACCAGCCAGAAGTCCTCCATGTTCGCGATGTGCGCCACGTCCCAGTGCAGCGGCGACATCAGCGGGGAGTGCTGCTGCATCAGCTCGGCGTCGTCGACGGCGTCGGTGAGGGCCTGCGTCCGGTCGCGCGCGGTGGCGAGCTCGGCGGCGAGGCGCCGGCGCAGAGCGTCCGGGTAGCGGGCGGCGGACAGGGGTCGGTCGGTGTCGGCGTCGCTGGTCATCCGTGGTCGCCTCCGGGGAGGGGGTCGTCCGGGTACGGGCTCTCGTCGGCGGGTCGGAGCTCGCCCTCGCCGGGCTCGCCGACCGGCTCGTCGGCGGGGCAGCGACCGCGCAGGACACGGCGCTCGGCGACGTCGCCGACGAGGGCGGCGAGGTCGGGGTCGGTGGTGAGCAGGCGCTGGTGGGCGAGCTCGACGAGGGTGCCCGCCGCGCGGCGCAGCACACCGTCGGCGAGCCCGTGCCGGGCTGCGGCGGCCCAGCGGTCCTGCGCGGGGGCGACGGCGTCGCGGGCGCGGTCGAGCGTGGCGCGGTCCGAGAGCAGCGCCGTGACCACCGCGACCGGGACCGCCCACTCGTCCCCCGGCTGCTGGTCGAGGTAGCGGACCTCGACGTGCCCGTGCGGGCGGACCGGCGGGAAGAGCGTCGTCAGGTGGTAGTCCAGGTCGGCCCGGGTGGGGCGGAAGGCGATCCCGCCGTGGCCCTCGATCCAGTCGCCGAAGGTCACGGCGGGCGGGGCGCTCCACGTGTCGCCGTGCGGCACGCAGAGCAGGCTGGTGTCCAGGGCGCGCCGCGCCCACTCCTCCGCCGGGTCCGGGCCGAGGGTCGCCGGTGGGCTGGTCCGCTCCGGGTCGAGCGACAGCCAGCTCGCCATGCGGGACGACTTCCAGCCGGTGCGCCTGCCGTGGACCGCGGGCGAGTTCGCGAAGGTGGCGACCAGCGTCGGCCCGAACTCGTGCAGCGCCTGCCACCGCTCGGTGACCGCGGCGCCCTCGCCGGCGTCGACGCAGACCTGGACCGCGGAGGTGGAGCACATCATCGTGCGTCCGTGCGGGCCGACGCGGTCGAACGCCGCCTCCATCGCCGCGTAGCGCGGGACCTTGAGGATGCGGCGGGGCGGACGCAGCGGGTCGGACGCGCGACCGGAGAGCACGAGGCCCTCGGCGTCGAGCAGCGCCCGGATCGCGTGGGTGTCGGCGCGTACCGCGTCGACGAGCGAGGACAGACCGTCCAGCGGCGGCGTCGCGATCTCGACCTGGCCCCCCGGCTCGACGGTCACCGTGCTCCCGGCGGGGAGCGGTTCCGGAGCATCGGAGGGGACTGGCACCGGTCCCGCGCCGGTGTCGGCGGGGACCGAGGAGAGGAGCGTGCCGGGGGCGTGGGGGCCGAGGGCACGGAGGAGTGCGGCGGGATCGAGACGTTCGGTCGGGCGGGTCGCGGAGCGGACGAGCCATTCGAGCTCGGCGCCCAGGAGCCGCGGCGGACCGTGCTTGAAGCAGATCGACGCGACGTAGGCCGCCGCGGCCGCACGGTCCGGGATCGGCGCGGCGGGGTCGAGCTCGATCACGGGCGCTGCCATCCCCGCTCCTCTCACCGAACCGCGTCGTCCGCTGCTGCTGGTACCCCGGCAGACCGGGTGACCGAACGTGTCACTCCTCCCACGGCCCCGGGGGACCGTCGGAGCGCTGCTGCGTCCCTCGAGTCCCAGGGACCCCGGGAGACACGGCGAAGGACGCTACACGGCGCGATGGTCCATCGCAGGTGTTCGTGCCTTCGGTGTTCGGTGTATCACCGACCCCTGACAACGTCACCCAACGTGATCGACTTCGGTCAGGCCGCGGGGGCGAACTGCGTGTGGTGCAGGTCGGCGTAGCGGCCCCCGCGCGCCAACAGGGATCCGTGCGGACCCTGCTCGACGACCCGTCCGTCCTCGACGACGGCGATGGTGTCGGCACTGCGGATCGTCGAGAGTCGATGCGCGATCACGACCGCGGTCCGCCCGACCAGCGCTTCCGCCAGCGCCTCCTGCACCGCCACCTCCGACTCCGAGTCGAGGTGCGCGGTGGCCTCGTCGAGGATCACGACCCGGGGCGCGGCGAGCAGCAGCCGCGCGATGGTGAGGCGCTGGCGCTCCCCGCCCGAGAGTCGGTAGCCGCGCTCGCCGATCACGGTGTCGAGGCCCTCGGGGAGCTGGCGCAGCAGCGGACCGAGACGGGCGCGCTCCAGTGCGGCGACCAGTTCCGCGTCGGTGGCCCCGGGCTTCGCGTAGCGCAGGTTGCCCGCGACGGTGTCGTGGAACAGGTGGCCGTCCTGCGTGACCACGCCGACCGTGCCGCGCAGGTCGGCGAAGGACAGGTCGCGGACGTCGGTCCACCGGGTGTCCCCGGCCCCGCCCGACCAGCCGACCTCGACGGCCCCGGAGTCGACGTCGTAGAGCCGCGGCACGAGGGACGCGATCGTCGACTTCCCCGCCCCCGACGGGCCCACGAGCGCGAGCATCTGCCCCGGCTCGACCTCGAGGTCCACGCCGTGCAGGACCTCGGAGTTCTCGACGTGGTCGAGGGTGGCGACCTCCTCCAGGCTCGCCAGCGAGACGTCCTCGGCGCTCGGGTACGTGAAGCGCACCCCGCGCAGGCGCACGCCGACGGCCTGGCCGGCGGGCACCGGCGTCGGGTCGGGACGCTCGACGATCGTCGGGGGCAGGTCGAGGACCTCGAACACCCGCTCGAAGCTGACCAGCGCGCTCATGACGTCCACGCGGGCGTTCGCCAGCTGGGTCAGCGGACCGTAGAGCCGGGTCAGCAGCAGGGCGAGGCTCACGACGGTGCCCGCGTCGATCCGCCCGGTGATCGCGAGCCAGCCGCCGACCCCGTAGACCATCGCCTGGGCGAGCTGGCTGACCAGGGTGAGGCTGGTCATGAACACCCGGTTGGCCATCGCGGTGCGCACGCCGATCGCCCGCACCCGGTCGGCCCGGTCCCCGAACTCCGCCGCCTCGGCCTCGGGGTGCCCGAACAGCTTGACGAGGGTCGCGCCGCCGGCCGAGAACCGTTCGGTCATCTGGCCGGTCATCGCCGCGTTGAGGTTGGCCGACTCGCGCTGCAGGCTCGCGATCGTCCGTCCGACCCGCCGTGCCGGGAGGATGAAGATCGGGAGCAGGACGAGGGCCAGCAGCGTCACCTGCCAGGCCAACGTGATCATCACGGCGACCGTCAGCACGAGCTGGATGACGTTGGTGACCAGGCCGGACAGCGTCGAGGTGAACGCCCGCTGGGCGCCGATGACGTCGTTGTTGAGGCGGCTGACGAGCGAGCCGGTCCGCGTCCGGGTGAAGAACGCGATCGGCATCGACTGCACGTGCCCGAACACCGCGCGCCGGAGGTCGTAGATCAGCCCCTCCCCGATCCGCGAGCTCATCCAGCGCTCGAGCAGTCCGGACAGGGAGTCGACGACGGCCAGCGCGGCGATCGCCGCGGCGATGACGATGACCGTGCCCAGTCCGCTGCGGTGGACGATCGCGTCGACGACCTGCCCGGCGAGCACCGGGACGCCCACCGCGATGACCGCCGACACCGTGGTCAGCGCGAGGAACGCGTAGAGCATCTTGTGGTGCGCCCCGGCGAAGCGCCAGATGCGCCCGAGGGTGCCGCGGGGGACGGAGCGCGGCAGCTTGTCGTCGCGCGCCATCGACATCATCAACATCCAGGCGTTCTCCACGCCGCTCACCCCGTTCGCTCGGACCTCGGCGCCGAGCGTGCGACCTCGACAATTGTTGAGGTCAAGCGGGACGAGCAGGCGCTGGTCGCGTCCGGCGGGTGGTGGTCCGCCGATCCGCGCGTCAAGTATCCGTGAGGGAGCGGGATCACGCTCGCGTTCGGAGGTCGCGTTCGCGCTGGGCGGAGCGCCCGGCGCGCCCGGGTGCGTGTGGTGGCGGCGCCCTGCCCCGATCATGAGGAGCACCTGGCGCAGGAGTCAGCGGCGCGTGGGATGCGTGGCGTGCCCCTCGTGCTCGGAAGCGGCGGGAACCGCGGCAGCCGACGATGATCAGGAGCACGTCAGGCAGCCGCCACCGGCTCGCCGGATGCCTGGTGTGCCCTTCGTGCTCGGGAGCGCAGGAGCGGCTCACGCCCAGCACAGGGCCGACTCGCTCCCGCTGCGAGGTCGTCGGCCTACGCCGCGACCCGCACCCCGATCATGCGCACACGTGCACACCGCACCCGCCCCGGCGCGCTTCCGTGATCTCCGGCCGGACGGATCGCCGGCCCGGAGCTCAGGACTTCTTGGTGCGCGTGGCTCCGCCGCGCCCGCGCAGCGTGACGCCGGACTCCGAGAGCACCCGGTGCACGAAGCCGTACGACCGGCCCGTCGACTCGGCGAGCGAGCGAATGCTCGCGCCCTTCTCGTACTTCTTCTTGAGATCCGTGGCGAGCTTGTCGCGCTGGTCGCCCGTGATGCGGGCGCCCTTCTTCAGATCGGCCATGGTTCGGTCCACCCCTCCCCCGGACGGTGCCCGGTGGACCCATGATGATCGTGAATGCCGGTGTGCGCCACGGCACATTCCACATGATCGGTGAGCGGTTGCGCCGTTCGGAGCGTGATCCGCCCGGGAGGACCAGCGCCTGATCGTTCCAGCTCACGAAGGCCCTACGCCGCGCGGCGGGGTCGGGCCGGTCGCGCTCAGGCGAGTTCGACGAGCTCGAGGTGCTCGGTGGAGAAGTGGTCCTCGGTGCCGTCGGGCAGGAGGATGACCCGCTCCGGCTCGAGGGCCTCGACGGCGCCCGGGTCGTGGGTCACGAGCACGACCGCGCCCTCGTAGTGGCGCAGCGCGTCGAGCACCTTCTCGCGCGAGGCCGGGTCGAGGTTGTTGGTCGGCTCGTCGAGCAGCAGCACGTTCGCCGCCGAGGAGACCAGCCCCGCGAGCGCCAACCGGGTCCGCTCGCCGCCGGAGAGCGTCCCAGCCGGCTGCTCGAGCTGCTCCCCGGAGAACTGGAACGCGCCGAGCAGGGTCCGCAGCTGCTGCTCCGGGGTGTCCGGCGCGGCCGAGCGGGCGTTCTGCCAGACCGTCCGGCCCATGTCGAGCGTGTCGTGCTCCTGGGCGAAGTAGCCGGTGCGCAGCCCGTGCCCGGGAAGGACGTCGCCGGTGTCCGGCGTCTCCACCCCCGCCATGATCCGCAGCAACGTCGTCTTGCCCGCGCCGTTGAGGCCGAGGATCACCACGCGGGAGCCGCGGTCGACCGCGAGATCCACCCCGGTGAACACCTCGAGCGACCCGTAGCTCTTCGACAGCCCGGCCGCCGTGAGCGGGGTCTTCCCGCACGACTGCGGGGTCGGGAACCGGATCGCGGCGACCCGGTCGTCCTGCCGCTCGTCGTCGAGCCCCTCGAGCAGCGCGGTGGCCCGCCGCTGCATCTGCTTGGCCGCGACGGCCTTCGTCGCCTTCGCGCCCATCTTCGCGGCCTGGGTCTGCAGCGCCGACGCCTTCTTCTCGGCGTTCGCCCGCTCCCGCTTGCGCCGGGCCTCGTCGTCGGAACGCGCCCGCAGGTAGTTCTTCCAGTTCATGTTGTAGGTGTCGAGCTCGCCGCGGGTCGCGTCGAGGAACCACACCTTGTTGACGACGTCGGCCAGCAGCTCGGTGTCGTGGCTGATGACGACGACGCCGCCCTCGTGCGACTTGAGGAACCCGCGCAGCCAGGAGATGGAGTCCGCGTCGAGGTGGTTGGTCGGCTCGTCGAGCAGCAGCGTCGTGCCCGCGTTGCCGCCGTCGCCGGAGGCCGCGAACAGGATCCGGGCGAGCTCCACGCGGCGGCGCTGACCGCCGGAGAGCGTCTCGAGGGACTGGGCCAGTACGCGGTCGGGCAGGCCGAGGTTGGAACAGATCCGCCCGGCCTCGCTCTCCGCGGCGTACCCGCCGAGATCGGCGAACCGGGTCTCGAGCCGGCCGTAGCGGGCGACCGCCTTGTCGCGCTCGTCGTCGTCGGCGAGCTCGGCCATCGCCGTCTGGACCTTCTCCATGTCGCGCAGGATCTGGTCGAGCCCGCGCGCGGAGAGCACCCGATCCCGGGCCAGCACGGACAGGTCGCCCTCGCGCGGGTCCTGGGGCAGATAGCCGACCGGGCCGGTGGACCGGATCGTGCCGCCGTAGGGCTCGGACTCCCCCGCGATCGCCCGCAGCGACGTCGTCTTGCCTGCCCCGTTGCGCCCGACCAGGCCGATGCGGTCCCCCGGCTGCACGCGGAGGGTGACCCCCGAGAGCAGGACGCGGGAGCCGGCGCGCAGCTCGAGATCGGACGCGGTGATCACAGGGGGCCTTCCGGGTCGTGGTCGCGGCGTGGTGCGGCGATGACGGGCGCCGAGCGGCCCGCCGCCGCCTCCAGGGCGGCCCCACCGGCACGGCCGGGGCTCGGCGACGCTCCGCCGCGGGCGCGTACGCCGGGTTCCAGTGTAGGTGAGGGGTTCGCGCCACCCCCGGGTGTCCGGGCGTCGAGTGACCGAGGTCGGGGTGTCACGCGCGTCACCGCGGGGTGGCGGACCTCACGCACGGCGATCTCTTCACACGCCTCTGCCGGACCTCGGGGACACTGGGGCCATGGGCCTGTTCAGCTGGTTGCGCGGGAGCGGCACGTCGGGTTCCTCCGGCGTGGGCGCCGACGGGCGTCGCCAGGTCCTCGATCGTGAGGGCGGCCCGGCGGACCTGGACCACCTGCGCTCGTTCGCCAAGACCCGGCGTGGCGTGGAGTTCTTCGTCGAGCCGGAGACCACGGCGACCGACACCACCGTCGTCGCGGTGGCCGTCGACGGCGAGTGGACCCGGCGTCGCGTCGGGACGCCGCGGGCCGCCGAGCGCCTCGCCCGCAAGTGCGGCGTGCCGGTCTACGACGTCACCGTCACCGGCTACCCGCAGGCCATGCGGGACTGGAACGAGCGGGCCAAGCGCGACCGCGAGACGCTCCGCTCGTGGGACCGCGAGCTGGGCACCGGGGAGAGCTGAGCCCGGCCGACCTGCTGGTGGCGGGCGGCGGCCCGGCCGGCTGGTCCGCGGCACGGGCGTGTGCCCGGCGCGGGCTCGACGTCGTGCTCGTCGACCCCCGCCCGGACCGGACCTGGCGTCACACCTACGGCGCGTGGGCCCACGAGCTGCCGCGATCCGGGCCGGACGCGCTGCCGCCCGAGGTCGTGGCCGCGCAGGACGTCGGCTGGGCGATCGCCACCCGCACCCACCGCCTCGACGACGAGTACGCCGTCCTCGACACCCCCGCGCTGCAGCGGGCCCTGTACGACGACGGGGTCCGGGTCGTCCGCGGACGGGTGGTCACCGCCGGGGCCGGGCGCGCGGTGCTGGCCGACGGCCGCGAGTGCCGGGCCGGTCTCGTCGCCGACGCGACGGGCGCGCCGCAGGCCCTGAGCGCCCACCGCGGGCGGGGACGGCGGGCCGAGCAGACCGCCGTCGGCGTCGTCGTGGACGAGGCGACGGCGGCGCGGGTCACCGGGGGCCGGTTGTTGTTCATGGACTGGCGCCCGCTGCACGGCGTCCCCGGCTGGCCCACGTTCCTCTACGCCGTGCCGCTCGGCGGCGGTCGGGTGCTGCTCGAGGAGACCTCGCTGGCCCGGCGACCCGGTCTGCCGCTGCCCGATCTCAGCGAGCGCCTCCGGCGTCGGCTGCTCGCCGCGGGCCTGCGTGGGGCCGAGATCCCGCTCGACGACCCCGCCCGGGTGGAGCACGTCCGGTTCCCGGTCGACACCCCGGATCATCGCCCGCCCGACGGTGTCGTCGCGCTCGGCGCCGCCGCGCCCCTCGTGCACCCGGCGACGGGGTTCTCGGTGGCGCGGTCGCTGCGCGTGGCCACTCGTCTGGCTGACGCGTGTGTCGCTCGATCGGATCATCCAGCGGTGATCGACGGGTCCGGTGGAGCGGCCTGGGCCCGGCGCGCCGTGCGGGGTGGATCGGCCGGGATCGTCCACGCGATGCGCGGCCGGGGCCTCGACGTTCTCCTGCGTCTCCCGCCCGGAGAGGTGCCCGAGTTCTTCGACCGCTTCTTCTCGCTCCCGACGGCCCCGCGGCGGGCCTACCTGGGCGCCGACGACGACGTGGCGGAGTCGCTGCGGGCGATGGTGTGGGTGTTCGCACGTCTGACGCCGCGTCTGCGCGGGCATCTGATCATCGGGTCGCTGGCCGGACCCGGACCCGCCCAGCGGCCCTGAGGGCCCGGCACACGGGGGGTCGACGTCGTCCGATCGGACGATCGCGATACCATCCGCGATCTCCGGGCCACCCTTCGTTCCCCATGTCCGGAGAGACCCCCAGATCGGAGTACGCATCATGGGCGCCTACCAGCTCGTCGCCGTCGGCACCGACGGTTCCGACTCCTCCTTCCGCGCCGTCGACCGCGCGGCCAGCGTGGCCGCCGACTCGGCGGCCGCCCTCCTGATCATCTGCGCCTACCACCCGGCGAAGAACACCAACTCGGCCCAGGACCAGCTGGGTGAGGACGCCGCGTACCACGTGGTCGGCTCGACCCCGGCCGAGGAGACGCTGCGCGACGCCAAGGAGCGCGCGTCCCGCAAGGGCGTCGGCGATGTCCAGACCCTGGCCGTCGAGGGCGACCCCATCGAGGCCGTCACCGACGTCGTCAACGACCGCAAGGTCGACCTGCTCGTCATCGGCAACCGCGGGCTGAACAGCCTGTCCGGCCGACTGCTCGGCTCGGTGCCGCAGGGCATCTCCCGCAAGGCGCCGACGGACGTCCTCATCGTCCACACCACGTGAGTCGTCCGCCGCGGAACGCACGACACCGCGCGGGTGCGGGCCCGCGCGACGACCGCGGTGAGGACGACGTGGATCCGCCCGCTCCGGGGCCCGACGACGGGTCGGGCCCCTGGAGCGAGGCGCAGCGCGAGGTCGAGGAGTTCCTCCTCGGCGGCGAGCGCTTCCTGCGTCGCGGCGACATCGCCGGGCGTTCCGGGGTGTCCCTGGAACAGACCTCGCGGCTGTGGAGCGCGCTCGGGTTCCCGAGCGTGCCCGACGACGTGTCCGCGTTCGGCCAGGCCGACCTGGACGCGCTCGAGCTCGTGCAGGAGCTGCTCGGGGACGAGGCGCTCGACGAGGCCGAGGCCCTCGCGATCGCGCGGACCCTGGGCCAGAGCATGGCGCGGCTCGCCGAGTGGCAGTCCAACCTGCTGCGGCGCAGCATCGCCGACCGCGGCACCGCCGGCGAGCCGGACGCCGTCGTCGACTCCGTCCGGACCCTGGTCCCGCTGCTGGAGAAGCTGCAGGCCTACACGTGGCGGCGCCACCTCGCGGTGACCGCCGGGCGCATGATGTCCGCGATCGCCGAGTCGGAGTCCGAGGACGACCCGCGGGCGACACCCACGACCGTCGGCTTCGCGGACCTCGTCGGGTTCACGTCGATGTCGCGGCAGGTCGACGCCGACGAGCTGCGCTCACTGCTGGAGCGGTTCGAGGGCGTCAGCACCGACGTGGTCTCGCGGCACGGCGGGCGCATCGTCAAGACCCTCGGCGACGAGGTGCTCTTCGTCTGCTCCGACGTCCGCTCGGCCCTGCAGATCGCCTTCGACCTGCACGCCGACGTCCCGGACGACGACGGCCGTCTCACGCTGCGGATCGGCCTGGCCCACGGGGAGGTCCTCCCCCGCTACGGCGACGTGTACGGCCCGGTGGTCAACATCGCGAGCCGGCTGACCTCGCACGCGCGCCCGGGCACGACGCTGCTCGACGACGACCTCACCGACGCGGTGCGCGACCTCGGCCTCGACGTCGAGCTCCGCTCGGTGCCCCCGCTGGCGGTTCGGGGCTACAAGCACCTGAAGCCGCACGTGGTGCGGCCGCGTTCGAGCTGACGCTCCCGTGCGTGCGTTTCCGTGCTCAGGCTCGACTTGGTGCGCTCGTGATCAAGGAGTCGCTGCAAGGGTGAGCAAAGATTCGATCGGCACGCAGCGACTCCCTCGCCCTGTTGCGGGGGCGAGCTTCGACCTCTAAGTCGGAAAACTAGAGTACTGCTCGTGCACGGCGACGTGGTTACCGAGATGCCGACCTGGGAGGGCTTCCTCCGGCCGATTCTGACCGCGCTGGAAGACGGCGAACCCCACCTGGCGCGAGAGTTGGGAGATACCGCGGCGGACATCGCGGGTCTGACGGCGGAACACCGACTCGAGACGCTCAACTCCGGCCTGACCAGGTACCGAGATAGAGCTGGCTGGGCGATGTCGGCCCTCGCTCGGGCAGGTGCCGTTGACAGGCCCAAGCGTGGAACCTACGTCATCAACAAGACCGGCCGGATGCTGTTGGAGGCCTTCCCTCACGGGTTTACCGAGAAGCACCTCCTGCAGCAGACCCCCGGCTATCCGATTGCTGGGGGCGCGCATGGCGGTGCAGGCCCGACGCCGCCCGTTGCAGGCCCGGGTGATCCCCTGAACCCGCGTGAACAGATCGCCGCCGGCGTCGATCGGCTCCACGCGAGCGTGGCGACCGACCTGCTCCAGCGTCTACGGAGCGTGGACCCGACATTCTTCGAGACCACTGTCCTGGCCCTGCTGGTGGCAATGGGGTACGGCGGCGCCGACGAGGACCGTGCTCGCCGTATCGGTGGTAGCGGTGACGGCGGTGTGGACGGCGTCATCGACCAGGACCCGCTTGGTCTCGGCCGTATCTACGTTCAGGCCAAACGCTACGCATCAGATAACGTCGTCGGTCGTCCGCAGATTCAAGGGTTCGTTGGCGCTCTACACGGTCAACAAGCCAGCCAAGGTGTCTTCATCACCACGAGCAGCTTCACCAAAGAGGCTACGGAATACGCTCGTCAGGTCAATGCATCCGTCGTACTCATCGATGGCGCGCGCTTGGCGAACCTGATGATCCGGTACGGGGTAGGCGTCCAAGTCGAGAACACCTACACCGTTGTGGGAGTCGATGAAGACTTCTTCGAGAAGGCATAGCTGTGAGCACTAATCGGTGCTATGGCACTGATTAGTGCTCACGAGCGCGGAGCGCACCTACACGGTGAAGCCGAGCGCGCGCAGCTGCTCGCGGCCGTCCTCGGTGATCTTGTCCGGGCCCCACGGCGGCATCCAGACCCAGTTGATCCGGACGTCGTTCACGAGGCCGCCGCCCGGGCCCTTGGTCAGCGCCGCCCGCGACTGGTCCTCGATGACGTCGGTCAGCGGGCAGGCCGCCGACGTCAGCGTCAGGTCCAGGGTCGCGACGGTGCCGACGTCCTCGCTGTCGACGTGGATGCCGTAGAGCAGGCCCAGGTCGACGACGTTGATCCCCAGCTCGGGGTCGACGACGTCGCGCATGGCCTCCTCGAGGTCGTCGATCGACGGCATCTCGGCCCTGGGGGCGCTCGTCTCGGGCATGCCCTCGGCGCCACGGGGCGTCTCGGTCTCGGTCACTGGTGTTCCTCCAGCTCGGGAGCGTTGTCGTCAGCCTGCGCCACTGCGTCCTTGAACGCGAACCAGCCCAGCAGCGCGCATTTGACGCGCGCCGGGTAGGCGGCGACGCCGGCGAAGGCGACGGCGTCGTCGAGCACGTCCTCGTCGGGCTCGACCTTGCCACGGCCCTGGACCATCTTCTGGTACTCGGCCAGGACGTCGAACGACTCGCCGACGGTGCGCCCGACGACGAGGTCGTTGAGCACCGACGTCGCGGCCTGGCTGATCGAGCAGCCCATCGCGTCGTAGGAGACGTCGACGACCTTCGCGTCCGGACCGGAGCCGTCGAGGTGCACCCGCAGGGTCACCTCGTCGCCGCAGGTCGGGTTCACGTGGTGGACCTCGGCGTCGAACGGGTCCCGCAGCCCGTGGCCGTGCGGGTTGCGGTAGTGGTCCAGGATGATCTCCTGGTACATCGTCTCGAGCTTCACGGCGTCACCCCTCCACTCAGAGCACAACGCCGTCGCGGGCGAAAAAGTCCTGCACCCGGCGCACGCCGTCGAGCAGCGCCGCGACCTCGTCGAGGGTGTTGTAGACGTGGAAGCTCGCGCGGATGGAGCTCTGCACGCCGAACGCGCGGTGCAGCGGCCAGGCGCAGTGGTGGCCGACGCGGACCGCGATCCCGGAGTCGTCGAGCACCTGCGACGCGTCGTGCGGGTGCACGCCGTCGATCTCGAACGACACCGCTCCCCCGCGCGCCTCGGTGGTGCGCGGGCCGATGATCGTCACGCCGTCGATGGCCTGCAGCCCCTCGAGCGCCGCGGCGGTGAGGACGTTCTCGTGCGCGTGGACGTTCTCCATGCCGATCTCGGAGAGGTAGTCCACGGCGGCACCGAGCCCGACGGCCTGCGAGGTCATCGGGACGCCGGCCTCGAACCGGGCCGGCGGGGCCGCGTAGGTCGAGCCCTCCATGCGGACGAGCTCGATCATCGACCCGCCGGTCAGGAACGGCGGCAGCGCCTCGAGCAGCGCGCGGCGGCCGTAGAGCACCCCGATGCCGGAGGGCCCGAGCATCTTGTGCCCGGAGAACGCCGCGAAGTCCACGTCGAGGGCGCGCACGTCGACCGGGGCGTGCGGCACCGACTGGCAGGCGTCGAGCACGGTGTACGCGCCGACCGCCTTCGCCCGCTCCACCAGCGTCCCGACCGGGTTGACGGTGCCCAGCACGTTGGACTGGTGGGTGAACGCGACGACCTTGGTCCGCTCGTTGATCACCGACCGCGCCTCGGCGGAGTCGAGATCGAGCCGCCCGTCGGAGGTGACCGAGAACCACCGCAGCGTCGCCCCGGTGCGCCGGCAGAACTCCTGCCACGGCACCAGGTTGGCGTGGTGCTCCATCTCCGTGACGACGACCTCGTCGCCGGGGCCGACCCGGAAGCGCTGCGCGGCCGGGTCGTCGGAGAACGTCGCGTTCGACATCGAGTACGCGACGAGGTTGAGCGCCTCGGTCGCGTTCTTGGTGAACACGATCTCGGAGGTCTCGATGCCGGGGTCGGCGCCGATGAACGCCGCGATCCGCGACCGGGCCGACTCGTAGGCGTCGGTCGCCTCCTCGGACAGCGCGTGCGCGCCGCGGTGCACCGCCGCGTTGGACGTCTCGAGGAACGTCCGCTCGGCGTCGAGCACCTGGCGCGGGCGCTGTGACGTCGCCCCGGAGTCGAGGTAGATCAGCGGCTTCCCGTCGCGGACGGTGCGGCTCAGGATGGGGAAGTCCGCGCGGATCTTCTCGACATCCAGCGTCGCACCCGTGACGGGTGCGAGTGCGGTCATGCCGGCTGCTCCTCCTTGCTGGACTCCGCGGCGCTGCCCGTGAAGCGGACGTAGCCGTTCTCCTCGAGCTCGTCGGCGAGCTCCGGGCCGCCGGACTCGACGACCTTGCCGTTCACGAACACGTGCACGCGGTCCGGCGAGATGTAGCGCAGGATCCGGGTGTAGTGGGTGATCAGCATGATCCCGACGTCGGACTGCGCCTTGTACTCGTTGACGCCCTTGCTGACGATGCGCAGCGCGTCGACGTCGAGGCCGGAGTCGGTCTCGTCGAGCACCGCGAACTTGGGCTTGAGCAGCGAGAGCTGCAGCACCTCGTGGCGCTTCTTCTCACCGCCGGAGAAGCCCTCGTTCACGGAGCGCTCCGCGAAGGACGGGTCGATCTCGAGGTCGCTCATCGCGTTCTTGACCTCCTTGACCCAGTGCCGGACCTTCGGGGCCTCGCCCCGGGTGGCCGTGGCGGCCGAGCGCAGGAAGTTCGACATCGAGACGCCGGGCACCTCGACGGGGTACTGCATCGCGAGGAACAGGCCGGCCCGGGCGCGCTCGTCGACGGCCATCTCGAGGACGTTCTCGCCGTCGAGGAGCACGTCGCCCTGGGTGACGGTGTACTTCGGGTGGCCCGCGATGGAGTAGGCCAGCGTCGACTTGCCGGAACCGTTCGGGCCCATGATCGCGTGGGTCTCGTTCGAGTTCACGGTCAGGTCGACGCCGCGCAGGATCTCCTTGGGACCGGACTCGGTCTCGACCTCGACGTGCAGGTCGCGGATCTCGAGGGTGGACATCAAGCCTCTTTCACTGACGCGTTCGTGTGGTGGTGGGGAGCGGCGTGCTCAGGCGCCGACGGCTTCGAGCTCGGCCTCGATGGCCGCCTCGAGCCGGTCGCGCAGGGCGGGCACGCGGACCTTCTGGATGACCTCGCCGAAGAACCCGCGCACGACGAGCCGTCGGGCCGCCGCCTCGGGGACGCCGCGGGACATCAGGTAGAACAGCTGCTCGTCGTCGAACCGGCCGGTCGCGGAGGCGTGGCCGGCACCGACGATCTCGCCGGTCTCGATCTCGAGGTTCGGCACCGAGTCGGCCCGCGCGTTGTCGGTGAGCAGCAGGTTCCGGTTGAGCTCGTAGGTGTCGGTGCCTTCGGCCGCCTTGCGGATCAGCACGTCGCCGATCCAGACGGTGTGGGCCGCCGTCCCGCCCTCGACTCCCTGCAGCGCGCCCTTGTACATCACGCGCGACCGGCAGTTCACCACCGAGTGGTCCACGAGCAGGCGCTGCTCGAAGTGCTGCCCGCCGTCGGCGAAGTACAGCCCGTCGAGCTCGGCGTCGCCGCCCGGCGCCCGGTAGTTGATCACCGGCGAGAGGCGGACGAGGTCGCCGCCGAGCGTCACCGACGTGTGCCGGATCGTCGCGTCGCGGCCCACCGAGAGGTGCTGGGCCCCGACGTAGACCGCGTCGTCGGCCCAGTCGTGCACCTCGACGATCTCGAGCTTCGCGCCGTCGGCGACGACGAACTCGGTGTTCGCCGCGACCGTGCCGGAGCCCCGGTGGTCGAGGACGACGACGGCCTCGGCGTGGTGCTCCAGGCGCAGCTGCAGGTGCGCGTACGCCGTCGAGCCCTGGCCGGGGCCGGTGACGGTGATCGTCAGCGGCTCGTCGTCGGAACGGGCCTCGTTCACGGTGACCACGTGGGCCCGCGTGAACCCGGACCACGCCTGCGCCGCGACGCGGTCGGCGGGGATGCCGCCGTCGCCGAGGCGCGGGTCGTCGCGGCCGACGGTCTCGTGCCGGACGCCGCCGAGGTCGGACGACGCGGCGTCGCCGAACCCGGAGACGACCGCGACGTCGATCTGGCCGTCGACGGACGCGGAGCCGTCGTGCAGACCGCGCAGGCGCCGCAGCGGCGTGAACCGCCACTGCTCCTCACGTCCGCCGGGGACCTCGAAGGCCTCGACGTCGTAGGAGGTGAAGCGCTCCTCCCACGGAGCGGTCTTGACCGCGGCTGCCGTCGGGATTCCGGGGTCCGTGTCCTGGACCGTCATCCGACAGCACCCTCCATCTGCAGCTCGATCAGGCGGTTGAGCTCGAGCGCGTACTCCATGGGGAGCTCGCGCGCGATGGGCTCGACGAACCCACGCACGATCATCGCCATGGCCTCGTCCTCGGTGAGGCCGCGGGACATCAGGTAGAAGAGCTGGTCCTCGCTGACCTTCGAGACGGTCGCCTCGTGGCCCATCGTCACGTCGTCCTCGCGGACGTCGACGTACGGGTACGTGTCGCTGCGGCTGATCGTGTCGACGAGCAGCGCGTCGCACTTCACCGTCGACCGCGAGTGGTGCGCACCCTTGTTCACCCGCACCAGGCCGCGGTAGGAGGTCCGTCCGCCGCCGCGGGCCACCGACTTCGAGATGATCGTCGACGACGTGTGCGGCGCGAGGTGCACCATCTTGGCACCGGCGTCCTGGTGCTGGCCCTCGCCGGAGAACGCCACCGAGAGCACCTCGCCCTTGGCGTGCGGACCGGTCAGCCAGACGGCCGGGTACTTCATGGTCACCTTGGAGCCGATGTTGCCGTCGACCCACTCCATGGTCGCGCCCTCTTCCGCCTTGGCGCGCTTGGTGACCAGGTTGTAGACGTTGTTCGACCAGTTCTGGATGGTCGTGTAGCGGCAGCGGCCGCCCTTCTTCACGACGATCTCGACGACCGCGGAGTGCAGCGAGTCCGACGAGTAGATCGGCGCCGTGCAGCCCTCGACGTAGTGGACGTAGGCGTCCTCGTCGACGATGATCAGCGTCCGCTCGAACTGGCCCATGTTCTCGGTGTTGATCCGGAAGTAGGCCTGCAGCGGGATGTCCACGTGGACGCCCTTGGGCACGTAGATGAACGAGCCGCCGGACCACACCGCGGAGTTCAGCGCGGAGAACTTGTTGTCCCCGGCCGGGATCACCGACCCGAAGTACTCCTCGAACAGCTCCGGGTGCTCGCGCAGCCCGGTGTCGGTGTCCATGAAGATGACGCCCTGCTGCTCCAGGTCCTCGCGGATCTGGTGGTACACGACCTCGGACTCGTACTGCGCGGCCACACCCGCGACGAGGCGCTCCTTCTCGGCCTCGGGGATGCCGAGCTTGTCGTACGTCGCCTTGATGTCCTCGGGCAGGTCCTCCCAGGAGGCGGCCTGCTTCTCCGTCGAGCGGACGAAGTACTTGATGTTGTCGAAGTGGATGCCCGACAGGTCCGAGCCCCACTGCGGCATCGGCTTCTTGTCGAACAGGCCCAGCGCCTTCAGTCGGCTCTGGAGCATCCAGTCGGGCTCGTCCTTCTTGGACGAGATGTCGCGGACGACCGCCTCGTTCAGGCCGCGCTGGGCGCTCGCGCCCGCGTCGTCGCTGTCGTGCCAGCCGAACTGGTAGCTCCCCAGGGAGGCGAGGGTCTCCTCCTGGCTGAGGGGCTCCTGCGGTGTGGTCCGCTCCGCAGCGGTGGTCATACGACCTGCCTTCCCTTGACGTCGGGCCCCGCACCGGTGGTGGCGGCGGGGGTGGTGCCCGTCTGGTCGTGCTGCTCGTCCGCCCCGCGCGCCTGCTGCGCCGGGACGTGGGTGGTGCACGCGGCGTCGCCGCGCGCGATCGTGGCGAGCCGCTGGACGTGGGTGCCCAGCAGTTCGGCGAACACCTCGGCCTCGGCCTCGCACAGCGCCGGGAACTCCGCGGCGACGTCGGCGACGGGGCAGTGGTGCTGGCAGAGCTGCTCGCCCGTCACCCGGGCGTCGAGGCCGTCGTCCGCGCCGGCGCCCCGCGTGGTCGCGGCGTAGCCCTCCGCGGTGAGCGCCCCGGCCAGCCGGGCCGCGCGCTCGGCGCGGTCGGTTCCGGCGAGGACGTGCTCGCGGTGCTCCCCCACCATCGCGAGGGCCCGCTCCCGGGCGAAGGCCTTCACGGCCTCCTCCCCGGCGGCCTCGCCGAGCCGGCGCAGGGCGGCCACCGCGAGCTCAGCGGGGCCGTCCTCCCCTCGCCCGACCCGGGCGCGGCCGCTCGCCGTCAGGAGGAACTGGCGCGCGGGGCGGCCCCGCTTGCGGCCCGCGGCCTGCGGGGCGTCCCGGGTCGCGACGCTGCCCTCGGCCACCAGGGCGTCGAGGTGGCGCCGCACGCCCGGACCGGAGAGGTGGAGCTGGTCGGCGAGCACACCCGCCGTCGTCGGGCCCTGCTCGAGGAGTACGCGCACGACGGCGTCGCGGGTGCGGCCGTCGGCCGCCGACCGGGCGTGCTCGGCGTGGGCCGCGTCGGGCTGGTCCACCACCACGTCGTCCACCTCCGTCCGCTCCGATCGATGATGTCCGGGTCCACGGCCGATCATGAACCTCGGGCCCGGCTTTTGACAACACCAGTCTTGCGTATATCCGCGAGGGCGGCAAAGCCGGTGCCCACGGGCGTGTCACGGGTCACCCGAGCGGGCCTCGAACAGGCGGGTCACGGGCCCTCGGTATCGTTCCCGAGGTGACGGCCACGGCACCGACGGCCCCCTCGGAGGAGTCCTCGCCGTCGGGACCCTCCCCGGCGGAGAGCGACGTGCGGCGCGCCGAGGCTCCCGCCACCCCCGACGAGCGTCGCCGGCTGCGGTTCTGCCGGCGCTTCGGGTTCACCGGCTCGCTGCTCATGGCGGTCGGCGCGCTCGGCTGCGGCGCCACCCCCGCCTCGGCGTACAACCCGCTGCTCGGCGTCCGGGTGCTCGGCCTGCCCGCGCGGCTGCCGACGGTCTCGCTCGCGATCGCCTACGTCGGCATGGGCATGATGGTGCTGGCCTGGCTGTGGCTGGGCCGGCTCGCCTGGCCGGGGCGGGTCCGGCTCACCGTCCGCCAGCTCACCCGCATCCTCGTCATGTGGGCGGCGCCGCTCGCCGTCGCGCCGCCGCTGTTCTCCACCGACGTCTACGGCTACCTCTCGCAGTCCGAGGTGGTCTCCCGCGGGTTCGACCCGTACGTCTTCGGCGCCGCGCAGGCGCTGGGGCTCGACGATCCCCTCGTCGCGAGCATCCCGACGATATGGCGCACCACGCCGTCGCCGTACGGCCCCGGCTTCCTCACGTTCGGCCGGCTGGTCACCGCGATCGCGGGCGACGACATCGTGCTCGGCGTCTACCTGCACCGGGTCCTGGCGCTGGTCGGCATCGGCCTGGTGATCTGGGCGGCGCCGCACCTGGCCCGCCGCGCGGGCGTCGAGCCGATCGCGGCGCTGTGGCTGGCGATCAGCCCGCTGGTGCTGTTCCACCTGGTCTCGGGCATCCACAACGACGCGATCATGCTCGGCGTCGTGTTCTTCGGTCTCGAGATCGGTTTCCGCCGTTCCTGGATCCTCGGCGCGGTGATCATCGGGCTGGGGGCCTCGGGGAAGATTCCGGCGATCCTGGCGCTGGCGTTCCTGGCCGCGCACGTCGCGCGGGAGCGCTGCCTCGCCTCCGGCCGGGACCCGCAGGGCAAGGACGGGATCCTCGCGCTGGTGCGCTGGGGCGCGCTCGTGTCGGCCACCGGTCTGGCCGTGGTGGCCGCGGTGTCGGTGTTCTCGGGCCTGGGCTTCGGGTGGATCGCCGCGCTGTCGGTGCCGAACCTGCTGCGCAGCTGGCTGTCGGTCACCACCGACCTCGGCGTGCTCGGCGGGCAGGTCGGCATCGCGCTGCAGCTCGGCGACCACACCGACGCCGTCCTCGCGCTCACCCGCTCGGCCGGGCTCGGCGTCGCGGCGCTGGTGTGCGCGCTGCTGGTGCTCGCGGTCCTGCGCGGGCGGCTGCACCCGGTGGCGGGCGTCGCGTACGGGTTCGGGGCGGTCTTCCTGGCCGGCCCGGTGCTGCACCCCTGGTACCTGCTGTGGCTGATGGTCCCGCTGGCCGCGTCGGTCACCGCGCCGCGCATCCGGGGGGTGGCCGTGGCCGTCTGTGCCTCGGTGGCGCTGCTCGTGCCGCCGACCGGCAACGACTTCACCTTCCGCGCCTACCAGCTCCCGATGGCGATCTTCGCCGCGCTCGCGGTGGCCGTGGTCCCGCTGCTCGCCTCGCGCGGCCACACCCCGCGCATCCCGCCCCGGCGCACCGACGAGGACACCGAGCAGCCGGTCACCGAGGAGGTCTCCTGAGCGGGCCGTCCGGTCGTACCCGTGCACCCCTGTCCGCTTCCCCGCGACCTAGGGTGGTCGCCGTGGGGACCACTCCGGCCGTCGAGGTCCGCGACCTCGTCGTGCGCTACGGCGAGACGACCGCCGTGGACCACCTCGATCTCGACCTCCACCACGGCCGCGTCCTCGCGCTGCTCGGCCCCAACGGCGCGGGCAAGACGACGACGGTGGAGGTCTGCGAGGGCTTCCGCGAGCGGACCTCCGGCTCGGTGCGGGTGCTCGGCGCCGACCCCACCGGGGCGCCCGAGGCGCTGCGCGCCCGCATGGGTGTCATGCCGCAGGGCGGGGGCGCGTACCCGATGGTGCGCGTGCGCGAGATGCTCGACCTCGTCGCCGCCTGCTCCGCCCGGCCGCTGGACACCGGCTGGCTGGTCCGCACCCTGGGGCTCGACTCGTGCGCCCGGCTGCCCTACAAACGCCTCTCCGGCGGCCAGCAGCAGCGCCTGAGCCTGGCGTGCGCCGTCGTCGGGCGCCCGGAGCTGGTCTTCCTCGACGAGCCCACCGCCAGCCTCGACCCGCAGGGCCGCCACCTGGTGTGGGACCTGGTGCGGTCGCTGCGCGCCGACGGCGTCGCCGTGCTGCTCACCACGCACCTCATGCAGGAGGCCGAGGCGCTCGCCGACGACGTCGTCATCGTCGACCACGGCCGGGTCGTCGCCGCGGGATCGCCCGACGAGCTGACCGCCACCGGCTCCGAGCGGCGGATGCGATTCCGCGCCGCGCCAGGCATGAACCTGGCGCTGCTCGACGAGGTCCTCCCCGAGGGCCACGCCAGCTCCGAGGGACCACCAGGGCAATACACGATCGAGGGCGACATCGACCCGCAGGTGCTCGCCGCGGTCACCGCGTGGTGTGCGCGCCAGGGCGTGCTCGCCGACGAGGTCCGGGTCGGCCGCCGCAGCCTCGAGGACGTCTTCCTCGACCTCACCGGACGGGAGCTGCGCTCGTGAGCACCGAGACTCCCCCGGGCACGCCGTTCCCGAGCGGCACCTTCACCCCCGACCCCGGTATCGGCTCGCGGGCCCGCATGCTCGCCGTCCACACCCGGACCGAGACGCTGCTCGCGCTGCGCCACTCCGAGCAGCTGCTCCTCACGCTGGTCATCCCGCTCGCGCTGCTCGTCGGGCTGACGCTACTGCGCGGCCTGGTCGACCTGCCCGACCCGCGGGTGAACGCCGCGCTCGGTACCGTGCTCGCCCTGGCGATGATGTCCACCGGTTTCACCAGCCAGGCCATCGCGCTCGGCTTCGACCGCCGCTACGGGCTCATGCGCCGGCTGGCCGCGACGGCGATCCCCCGCTGGCTCGTGATCACCGGACGACTCGGCGGGATGGCCGCCGTCGTCCTCATCCAGGTCGTCGTGCTGGGCGGGGTCGGGCTGCTGCTCGGGTGGCGGCCGGAGGCGGCGGCGATCGGCTGGGCGCTGCTGCTCGTGGTGCTCGGCGCCGCGGCGTTCGGGGCGTGCGGGCTGCTGCTCGGCGGAGCGGTACGGGCGGACCTCGTGCTGGTGATCGCGAACGTGGTGTGGTTCGTGCTGCTGTTCGTGGGCGGGATCGTGGTGCCGGCCGACCAGCTGCCCGGCGGGTTGGGCGCGGTGGTCGAACTGCTGCCGAGCGGGGCGCTCGCCGAGGGGCTGCGCGCCGTGCTGCTGGGCGGCACGCCCGGGGTGTCGCACGTGGTGGTGCTCGTGGTCTGGGGGGTCGTCGCCGGGCTCGTGGCGGCGCGGACGCTGCGGTGGGACTGACCGTGCCGGCTCTCCTACCGACTGTCGTAGGCTGGCCCGCGTGATGACACGGTGGTCCACGCCCCCGGTGCTCATGCGCGTGCTCGCGGTGCTCGCCGTCGTCGGGCAGGGCGGCATCGCCGTCACCGGCGCCGTCGTCCGCGTCACCGGATCCGGGCTGGGCTGTCCGACGTGGCCGGAGTGCTTCCCCGGCAGCCTCGTGCCGAAGCCGAACCCCGAGGTCGCGGCGCTGCACCAGTGGGTGGAGTTCTCGAACCGGCTGCTCGGGATCGGGCTGGTGCTGGTCACGGGCGCGTGCGTGATCGCGGCGCTGTTCGTGCGTCCCCGCCGTCGTCGGCTGCTGTGGTTGGCGTGCGCCATGCCCCTCGGCGTGGTGGCGCAGGCCGTGCTGGGCGGGATCACGGTGCTGACGGGGCTCGCCTGGTACACCGTCGCCCCGCACTTCCTGGTGTCGATCCCGCTCGTGTGGCTGGCCGTGCTGCTCGCGCGCGACGCGTGGGCGCTGGACCGTGGGTCCTCGGAGCGCGTGCCGACCGTCGGCCGCTCGGTGCGCGGACTGCTCGCGGTGAGCGCGACGGTCCTCGGGGCGCTGCTCGTCGTCGGGACCCTCGTGACCTCCGCCGGCCCGCACGCCGGCGACGCCTCGACCCCCCGGCTGGAAGCGCTGTCGGTGCCGCAGCTCGCGACCGCCCACGCGGACCTGCTGTTCGCGTTCCTCGGGCTGCTGGTGGGGCTCGGGTTCCTGCTGCACGCCGTCGGGGCGCCGCGGCCGGTGGTCGTGCGCTTCCGGGTGCTCGTGCTCGTGACGCTCGCGCAGGGCGCGCTGGGCGGGATCCAGTACGCGCTCGGCGTGCCCGAGGTGCTGGTCGCCTTCCACGTGCTAGGCGCGATGGTGACGACGGCGGCCATGGCCTGGCTGTGGGCGGCGACGACGGAGCCGGCTCACGCGCTGCCGTCCGGCGGGGCGGACGCGGTGGCGGCGCCGGCGTTGTCGGCGCGGTAGGGGTTCGCTCTCGGGGCGCTGGGCTCTCTGCCCCTCGCCCGCCTCGCCTCGCCCTCTGCTGATCAACAGCACATGGCGCAGGTAGAGCGCGTTGCGGGCCTGCGTGATGTGCCCGTCATCAGGTGGGTGAGCGCCGCCGACACCAGCCTGATGATCAGGAGCACGTCAGGCCTGTCCGGCGGCCGCTCGGGCTGCGTGATGTGCCCGTCGTCGAGCCAGGGAACCGAAGACGCGACGCGGGGCTCCAAGAGGCATGGAGGACATCGCTGGGCCGTTCCGGGCGAGCGAGGCGATCGCGGCCGGGAAGATCAGCCGCGGTCGGGTGGCCGGTCCGTCGGTCGAGCGGCTCTTCCCGGACGTGCACGTCCTGAGCGACCAGGTCGCGGGCCCGGCCGACCTCGCGGGGCGGGCGGCCGAGGCCGCGCTCTACGTCGAGGGGGCTGTGATCGGCGGGTACGCGGCGGCGGAGCTCCTCGGGGCGAGCTGTGGGCGTCGGACGGCGCCGGTGGACCTCGTCGTCGGGCGGCGGCGGGTCCGTCCGCGGCCGGGCCTGCGGATTCGTCAGGACGTGCTCGCGCCCGCCGAGATCGAGCAGGTCGAGGGCCTGCTGGTCACCACCGCACTGCGGACCGCGTGGGATCTCGTCCGCGAGCTTGACCCGATCGAGGGAGTCGTGGCACTGGACGCACTCGCCCGGAGAGGTGGCTTCGACCCGACGGAGCTGCTGGCGACGGTGGAGTCCCGGCCACGATCCCGCGGCGCGAGCCGGGTGCCCGAGGCGGTGGCCCGGGCGGACCGTCGGTCCGGCTCGCCCCCGGAGACCCGGATGCGGCTCGGGCTCGTCGATCACGGGGTGCCGCCGCCGGTGCCACAGCTGGAGGTGTGCGACGGCGAGGGCTGGTTCGTCGGGCACGTCGACCTCGGCTGGGAGGAGGCGAAGGTGGCCGCCGAGTACCAGGGGGATCACCACCGCACCGATCGCGACCAGTGGATGCACGACCAGGCGCGGTTCGCCGAGCTCGCGGGCGCCGGCTGGCTCGTGCTCCCCTGCACGGCGCAGGACCTCCGCTTCCCCCGTGCGTTCGCGAAGCGGGTCCTCGCGGCGCTGGCCGCACGGAAGCCCTGATCAGGGCCACGTCAGGCGGGCGCACCGCGTGTCACACGTGCGTGGTTTACCCCTGGCGAGGTGGCCGGGCGGAGCGAACGAGCGCAGCCGCCCCACCTCAGCCGTCCCAGCCCCGCCAACAGACCGAGGAAGAGCCCTAGAAGGGCCACCCCAGCGCCGGCCACCCGAACGCCGAGTCCACCGCGACCGCCACGAAGAGCCCCGTGAGGTAGGTGTTCGACAGGTGGAACAGCCGCATCGAGTTGACGACCTCGTCGCGGTGCACGGCCCGGTCGAGCCGGTGCGCCGCGATCAGGAACCAGAGCCCGCCGACGACGGCCGTCCCCAGGTAGATCCACGAGGTCGCCGGGATCAGCAGCGCCGACCAGGCCACCATCGCCCACGAGTAGAGGACGATCTGCCGGCTCACCCGCTGGGGCGAGGCCACCACCGGGAGCATCGGCACCCCGGCCGCCGCGTACTCGTCGCGGTACCGCATCGCGAGGGCCCAGAAGTGGGGCGGCGTCCAGAAGAAGATGATCCCGAAGAGCACGAGCGCCGGCCAGCCGACGGTGCCCGTCACGGCCGCCCAGCCGATCACGACGGGCATGCAGCCGGCGGCGCCGCCCCAGACGATGTTCTGCGAGGTCCGGCGCTTGAGCACCAGCGTGTAGACGACGATGTAGAAGGCGATCGCCGCGACCGAGAGGCCGGCCGCGACCCAGTTCGCCGTGAGTCCCAGCCACACCGCGGAGCCGGCGCCGAGCACCAGTCCGAACACCAGCGCGTGGGAGCGGGGCACCGCGTCGCGCGCCAGCGGCCGCTTGCGGGTGCGGGCCATCTTGGCGTCGATGTCCGCGTCGATGACGCAGTTGAGGGCGTGCGCGCTGGCCGCGGCCGCGGCACCGCCCACGAGGACGGCGAGCACGAGCCACAGCGACGGCACCGCCCGCTGCGCGAGCATCATCGCCGGGACCGTGACCACCAGCAGTTGCTCGATGATCCGGGCCTTCGTCAGCGCGAGGTACGCGCGGACGGTGGCCACGGAGCGGGCCCACAGCCCACCGAGCCTGGTCCGGTCCCCCGTCGGCGCCGGACCGACCGCCGTGCTCACCCGATCACCCGGTCCTCTCCCGCGTCCCGCCGGCGGCGCCTCGGGAGTCACCCGACCGCCACCTCCTACACGCTGTCGTCGGTGCAGTCTGCACCCCGGGCGTCCGGCCCGCTCGCCCGGCCCCCGCGCGTGTTCCACGCGTGCGAGGCAGCTCACCGACGCCGCGCGTCGGAGGGCCTGGCCGGAGCAGGCGCCGATCCTAGGCGGCGGGTGTCCTCGCGCGCGGGAACGGGTAGTCGCCGGGCAGGCCCCGATGGTGCACCTGCGGGACACCTCGGCGTGGCAACATGGGTTCCCGACGGGCATTCGGGATCGATCCAGCCGCACCCCGGCTGATCGTGACCCCGAGTCCCCCGCCGGCAGGTTCGAGCCGGTGGTTCGAGAGGGACCGGGACACACCGAGCCGTGGGCATCCGCGCCGCGGCTCACGACGCACCAGGGAGAGCAGGTTCGTGACCACGACCGACGCTGGAAGCGCTGCCAGCACCCCGCTCAGTGAATCGCCGGCGGAGATCGCCGCCCTCACCACACCGAACCGCCCGGACGACTGGTCCGACCTCGACCAGCGCACGGTCGACACCGTGCGCGTCCTGGCCGCCGACGCGGTGCAGAAGGTCGGCAACGGGCACCCGGGCACGGCCATGTCGCTGGCCCCGCTGGCGTACACGCTGTTCCAGCACACCATGCGCCACGACCCGGCCGACCCGAGCTGGCCCGGACGCGACCGCTTCGTCCTCTCGGCCGGTCACTCCAGCCTCACGCTCTACATCCAGCTCTTCCTCGCCGGCTACGGCCTGGAGCTGAAGGATCTCGAGGCGCTGCGCACCTGGGGCTCGCTGACCCCGGGCCACCCCGAGTACCAGCACACCAAGGGCGTCGAGATCACGACCGGCCCGCTGGGCCAGGGGCTCGCGTCGTCGGTGGGCATGGCGATGTCGGCGCGTCGCGAGCGCGGCCTGTTCGACCCGGACGCCGCGCCGGGCGAGAGCCCGTTCGACCACTTCATCTACGTCATCGCCTCGGACGGGGACATCGAGGAGGGCGTGACGGCGGAGGCGAGCTCGATCGCCGGCCGCCAGCAGCTCGGCAACCTCGTCGTCTTCTACGACGACAACCACATCTCGATCGAGGACGACACCACGGTGGCGCTCTCGGAGGACGTGGTCGGGCGCTACGAGGCCTACGGCTGGCACACCCAGGTGGTGCGCGGCGGCGAGAACGTCGTCGGCATCCGCGAGGCGATCGACAACGCCAAGGCGGTCACCGACCGGCCGAGCTTCATCGCGCTGCGCACCGTGATCGGCTACCCGGCGCCCGACAAGATGAACTCCGGCGCCGCGCACGGTGCCGCCCTCGGCGCCGACGAGGTCGCCGCCGTCAAGAAGATCCTGGGCTTCGACCCCGACAAGTCGTTCCAGGTCGAGGACGAGGTCCTCGCCCACGCCCGCAAGGTCGGCGAGCGCTCGAAGGTCTCCCACGACGCGTGGACCAAGGTGTTCGACGACTGGTCGGCGGCCAACCCGCAGCGCCGGGCGCTGTTCGACCGGATGGCCAAGCGCGAGCTGCCCGCCGGCTGGGCCGATGCCCTGCCGACCTGGGGCACCGACGAGAAGCCGCTGGCCACCCGCAAGGCGCTGCAGAAGATCCTCGGGAACATCGGGCCGGAGCTGCCCGAGCTCTGGGGTGGCTCGGCCGACCTCGCGGAGAGCAACAACACGACGATCGCCGGCGCCGACTCGTTCGGCCCGTCCACGGTCACCACCGAGATGTGGGGGCAGATGAGCCCCTACGGCCGCACCCTGCACTTCGGGGTCCGCGAGCACGCGATGGGCTCGATCCTCAACGGGATCGCCCTGCACGGCGGGACGCGGCCCTACGGCGGCACCTTCCTCATCTTCTCCGACTACATGCGGCCCCCGGTCCGCCTGGCGGCGCTGATGAACCTGCCGACGATGTACGTCTGGACCCACGACTCGATCGGTCTCGGCGAGGACGGCCCGACCCACCAGCCGATCGAGCAGCTCGCGAGCCTGCGCGCGATCCCGCGGATGTCGGTCGTCCGCCCTGGCGACCCGAACGAGACCGCGCACGCCGTCAAGGCGGTGCTCGACAACCCGACCGGCCCGGCGGGCCTCGCTCTCACCCGGCAGAACCTGCCGGTCCTGGAGGGCACCTCGGCCGAGGGCGTCGCGAAGGGCGGCTACGTGCTGGCCGACGCGACCGGCGGCGACCCGCGGGTGGTCCTCATCGCCACCGGCTCCGAGCTCCAGCTGGCCGTCGAGGCCCGCACGACGCTCGAGGCCGACGGCGTCCCCACCCGTGTGGTGTCGATGCCCTGCCTCGACTGGTTCGAGAACCAGGACGAGGCCTACCGCGAGAGCGTGATCCCCGCGAAGGTCACCGCACGGGTCTCGGTCGAGGCCGGGGTCGCCCAGCCCTGGTACCGGCTGATCGGCACCGTCGGCGAGCCCGTCTCGATCGAGCACTTCGGGGCGAGCGCCGACTACAAGACCCTGTTCGAGAAGTTCGGCTTCACCGCCGAGGCCGTCGTGGACGCGGCGCGCCGCACGCTGGCCCGTACGTCGTCCTGACCCGGCCAACACCGTCCATCCGGAGGACATCATGAGCACGACCCCCCTGGCCGACCTCTCAGCCGCCGGTGTCTCCATCTGGCTCGACGACCTCTCCCGCAAGCGGATCGAGACCGGCAACCTGGCGTCGCTGATCTCCGAGAAGCACGTCGTCGGGGTCACCTCGAACCCGACGATCTTCGCGGGCGCCCTGGCCGACGCCGCCGGTTACGCCGACCAGCTCGACGACCTCGCCCGCCGCGGCGCCTCGGTCGACGACGCGGTCCGCGAGATCACCACCGACGACGTCCGCCGCGCCTGCGACGTGTTCCGCGGCGTGTTCACCGAGACCGGTGGCGTCGACGGCCGCGTCTCGCTCGAGGTGGACCCGCGCAAGGCCCACCAGACCGACGCGACCGTCAGCGAGGCGATCGACCTCTGGAAGACGGTCGACCGGCCCAACCTGATGATCAAGATTCCGGCGACGCCGGAGGGCCTCCCCGCGATCACCCGCACGCTCGCGGAGGGGATCAGCGTCAACGTCACGCTGATCTTCTCGGTCGACCGTTACCGCGCCGTCATGGACGCGTTCCTCGCCGGCATGGAGCAGGCGCGGGCCAACGGCCACGACCTCACGACGATGGGGTCGGTCGCCTCGTTCTTCGTCTCGCGCGTGGACTCCGAGGTCGACAAGCGCCTGGACAAGATCGGCACCGACGCCGCCCTCGCGCTGCGCGGGACGGCCGCCGTCGCGAACGCCCGGCTGGCCTACCAGGCCTACCTCGACGTGTTCGGCACCGAGCGGTGGGCGACGCTGCAGGGCGCGGGGGCGAAGGCCCAGCGGCCGCTGTGGGCGTCCACGGGCGTCAAGAACAAGGCGTACCCGGACACGCTCTACGTGACCGAGCTGGTCGCCCCGAACACCGTCAACACGATGCCCGAGGCCACCCTCGACGCCTTCGCCGACCACGGCGAGCTGCACGGCGACGCGGTCTCCGGCACGGCGAGCGCCGCGGCGGAGGTCTTCGCCGCCCTGGCCGAGGTCGGGATCGACGTCGGCGACGTCTACCAGGTGCTCGAGAACGAGGGCGTCGACAAGTTCGACGGTTCCTGGAAGGAGCTCCTCGACACCGTGTCGGAGCAGCTGACGAGCCGTTCCCCGGAGCAGTCGTGAGCGCCGGCGGGGTCTCGGTCTCGCTGGTCGACCCGCAGCTGGCCGACGCCGCCGCGGCGCTGGTCGAGAAGCTCGTCGGCGACGGCGTCGCGTCCGCGCTGGCCCGTCAGGACGCCACGCTGTGGGGCCCGGACGCGCAGAGCGAGGCGTCCAGGCGGCTGAGCTGGGTGTCGCTGCACGAGTCGTCGCGCCCGCTGGTCGACCGTCTCACCGCCCTGCGCGGGGACCTGCACGCCGAGGGCGTCGACCGCGTCGTCCTCGCGGGCATGGGCGGCTCGTCGCTGGCGCCCGAGGTCATCTGCCACACCCGCTCCGGCTCGGCGGTCGGCGGCGAGCACCCGATCACGGTGCTCGACACCACCGACCCCGGCCAGGTCTCCGACGCGCTCGCAGGTGACCTCTCGCGGACCGTGCTGGTGGTGAGCTCGAAGTCCGGCGGCACCGTCGAGACCGACAGCCAGCGTCGCACGTTCGCGCAGGTGTTCGCCGCGAACGGCATCGACGCCGCGAGCCGGATGGTCGTGGTGACCGACCCGGGCACCAAGCTCGAGGAGCTCGCGGGGAACCTGGGCTACCGCGCCACGATCGAGGCCGACCCGGACGTCGGCGGGCGCTACTCGGCGCTCACCGCGTTCGGGCTGGTGCCCTCGGCGCTCGCCGGGGTCGACGTCGGCGCCCTGCTCGGCGAGGCCGCCGCGGCCGCGCCCGCGCTGGCGGCCGACAGCGCCGACAACCCGGCGGTCCTGCTGGGTGCCGCCCTCGCCGCGGCCCACAACGCGGGTGCCGAGAAGGTCGTGCTGGCCGACTCCGGCTCCGGGCTGATCGGCTTCGGCGACTGGGCCGAGCAGCTCATCGCCGAGTCCACCGGCAAGCAGGGCCTCGGGCTCCTGCCGGTCGTCGTCGAGAACCCCGACGCCCCCGGCTTCGTCGACCACGGCAGCGACGCCACCGTGGTGACCATCGGACCCGCCGTCGGGAACGCCCAGATCGCCGCCGAGGGCACCCTCGGCGGCCAGTTCCTGCTCTGGGAGACCGCGGTCGCCCTCGCCGGACGGCTGATCGGGATCAACCCGTTCGACCAGCCCGACGTCGAGTCCGCGAAGCAGGCCACCCGTGACCTGCTCGCCGAGGCCGACTCCGGCTCGGCGCCCTCGAAGGACGAGGCGCCGGTGCTCGTCGACGGGTCGGTCGAGGTCCGCGGCGGCCCGTGGCTCGGCAGCCCGGGCACGCTCGCCGAGGCGATCCAGACGCTGGTCAACGCCGCACCGGACCACGGCTACGTCGCCGTGCAGGCCTACCTGGACCGGCTCGACGACGCGTCCGCGATCGTGCTGCGCGCCGAGGTCGCGGCCCGCACCGGCCTGCAGACCACCTTCGGCTGGGGTCCCCGGTTCCTGCACTCCACCGGGCAGTACCACAAGGGCGGCCACCAGAACGGCGTGTTCCTGCAGATCACGGGCTCGGTGGCGGACGACCTGGCCATCCCCGACCAGCCCTTCACGTTCGGGCAGCTCCAGCACGCGCAGGCGGCGGGCGACGCGCAGGTCCTCACCGACCACGGACGTCCCGTCCTCCGTGTGCACCTGGCCGACCGTGCCGCCGGGCTGGTGGCCCTGGCGAACGCGGTCACGGAGGTGACGCGGTGAGCCTCACCGGCTCCCCGACGATGTCCTGGGACAACCCGCTGCGCGACGCGCGGGACAAGCGGCTGCCGCGGATCGCGGGGCCGAGCGGGCTCGTGCTGTTCGGCGTGACCGGCGATCTCGCGCGCAAGAAGCTCATGCCTGCGATCTACGACCTCGCGAACCGGGGGCTGCTGCCGCCCGGCTTCGCGCTCGTCGGGTTCGCCCGGCGGGACTGGGCGCACGAGGACTTCGCCGAGGTCGTGCACGACGCCGTGCGCGAGCACGCCCGCACGCCGTTCCGGTCCGAGGTGTGGGACCGGCTGGCGGAGGGCCTGCGCTTCGTGCAGGGCACCTTCGACGACGACGACGCGTTCGACCGGCTCGCGGCGACCGTCGGCGAGCTGGACTCCGAGCGGGGCACGAACGGCAACCACGCCTTCTACCTCTCGATCCCGCCGGACGCATTCCCGACCGTGTGCAAGCAGCTCTCCCGTGCCGGGCTCGCCGAGTCGACCGAGGAGGCGTGGCGCCGCGTCGTCATCGAGAAGCCCTTCGGCCACGACCTCGGCTCCGCGCGGGAGCTCAACGGCATCGTCAACGACGTCTTCCCCGAGGAGTCGGTGTTCCGCATCGACCACTACCTCGGCAAGGAGACGGTGCAGAACCTGCTGGCGCTGCGGTTCGCCAACGAGCTGTTCGAGCCGATCTGGAACTCCCACCACGTCGACCACGTGCAGATCACGATGGCCGAGGACATCGGGGTGGGCGGCCGGGCCGGCTACTACGACGGCATCGGCGCCGCCCGCGACGTCATCCAGAACCACCTGTTGCAGCTGCTCGCGCTGACCGCGATGGAGGAGCCGCTGTCGTTCTCCCCGCACGACCTGCGCGAGGAGAAGATCAAGGTGCTGTCGGCGACGAAGCTCGCCGAGCCGATGGACGAGACCACCGCGCGCGGGCAGTACGCCGCCGGCTGGCAGGGCTCGAGCGAGGTCAAGGGCCTGCAGCAGGAGGACGGCTTCCCGCCCGACTCCGTCACCGAGACCTACGCCGCGATCACCTGCGAGGTGAACACCCGCCGGTGGGCGGGCGTGCCGTTCTACCTGCGCACCGGCAAGCGGCTGGGACGGCGCGTCACCGAGATCGCCGTGGTGTTCAAGCGGGCGCCGCACCTGCCGTTCGACCAGACGATGACCGAGGAGCTCGGACAGAACGCGCTGGTCGTGCGGGTCCAGCCCGACGAGGGCGTGACGCTGCGGTTCGGCTCGAAGGTCCCCGGCTCGGGGATGGAGGTCCGCGACGTCACGATGGACTTCGGGTACGGCAGCGCGTTCACCGAGGCCTCCCCCGAGGCCTACGAGCGCCTGCTGCTCGACGTCCTGCTCGGTGAGCCGTCGCTGTTCCCGACCAACACCGAGGTCGAGCTCTCGTGGCGCATCCTCGACCCGGTGATCGAGAAGTGGCACCGCGAGGGGACCCCCGACGCGTACGCCGCGGGCACCTGGGGCCCGCGCTCCGCCGACGAGCTCCTCTCGCGCACCGGCCGCACCTGGAGGAGGCCCTAGATGGTGGTCAGCCAGTGATCGTGGACCTGCCGTCGACCGACACGTCGGCGGTCAACCGCAAGATGGTGGAGCTGCGCGAGAGCGCGGGTGCCGTGGCCCTCGGCCGGGTGCTCACTCTCGTGATCTCCACCGAGGACGGGCCGGACGCGGAAGCCGCGATCCAGGCGGCCAACGACGCCTCGCGCGAGCACCCGTGCCGGGTCCTGGTGCTGGCCAAGGGCGCCCGGCGCGCCGCCTCCCGCCTGGACGCCCAGATCCGCATCGGCGGTGACGCCGGGGCGAGCGAGGTGATCGTGCTGCGGATGTACGGGCCGCTGTCCGACCAGGGCGGGAGCATCATCGTGCCGCTCCTGCTTCCCGACGCCCCGATCGTCGCGTGGTGGCCCGGCGAGCCCCCGGCCTCGCCGGCGGAGGACCCGGTCGGCTCGGTCGCGGGCCGGCGGATCACCGACGTCGCCACGACGCGCTCGCCGTCGAAGACGCTCGCCAAGCTGGCGGCGCGCTACCACCCGGGCGACACCGACCTCGCCTGGACCCGCATCACCTCCTGGCGGGGCCTGCTCACGGCGGCGGTCGACGAGCCGCCGCACGAGAGCGTCACGCGGGTCGCGGTGTCCGGCGAGGCGGACTCGGCCTCCGCGGACCTGCTGGCCGGGTGGCTCGCGTCCCGGCTCGGCGTGCCGGTCGAGTGCAGCGTCGCCGAGGTCCCGGGCGGCGGCATCGGCGCGGTGGTCCTCGAGCGTCCCTCCGGGGCGGTGGAGCTCCGCCGGGTCGACAGCAAGACCGCCCGCCTCTCCCAGCCCGGTCAGCCGACCCGTCGTGTGGCGCTGGCGCGTCGCACGGTGCGGGAGTGCCTCGCCGAGGAGCTGCGCCGCCTGGACCCCGACGAGATCTTCCGGGAGGCCCTCGAGTCCGTCCCGCGGTCCGGGGCCCGTCGCTCGTCGCGCGCGAAGGCGAAGGCATGAGCGCCGGCGCCCGCATCGTGGCGGGCCGCGAGGTGGTCGTGCACGACGACGAGGAGGCGGTGGCCACCGACGGCGCCGCCCGCCTGATCGCGGCGCTGGCCGCGGCGCAGGCGGCGCGCGGTCACGCGTCGGTGGTGCTGACCGGCGGGGGAGTCGGCATCGCGATGCTGCGCGCCGTCGCCGCGTCCGCCGACCGGGACACCGTGGACTGGACGCGGGTCGAGGTGTTCTGGGGCGACGAGCGCTTCGTGCCCGCCGGGGACGCCGAGCGCAACGACGCCCAGGCCCGCGAGGCGCTGCTCGACGCGCTCCCGCTCGACCCCGCCCGGGTGCACCCGATGGCGTCGTCGACCCCGGGTCACGCCGCGCTCGAGGCCGGTGACCTCGAACTGGTGGGCTCCGCCGACCCGGACCAGGGCGCCGGCGCGTACGCGCAGATCCTCACCGCGGCCGCCGCGCGGCTCGGTGAGTCGCGCGAGGTGCCCGGCATCCCGGCGTTCGACGTGCTGCTCGCCGGCTGCGGGCCCGAGGGCCACACGCTCTCGGTCTTCCCCGACTCCCCCGCCGTGCACGCCACGGCGCCCGGGGTCGTCGCGGTCCGGGACTGCCCCAAGCCGCCGCCGACGCGCATCTCGCTGACCCTCGCCGCGTCACGGGCCGCCCGCGAGGTCTGGCTCGCGGCGGCCGGCTCGGGCAAGGCCGAGGCGCTGGGCCGCGCGGCCCACGGGGCGAGCGAGGTCGACATCCCGCTCGCCGGGCTCGCCGGGACCGAGCGGACGCTGTGGCTGCTGGACGGAGCGGCGGCCGCTCAGCTCTGAGCACCACTCCCGACGACGAGGGGCACACCCCGCAGGCCGGACGCTTCCGTCGCCTGCCCGGTGTGCCTCTCGTCGTATGTGGGTCACACGCGCTCGCGCGAGCGCTCCCGCTCCCACGGCCGCAGCGCGCGGTCATAGGCCTGCCAGGCCCGGCCGTGCGCCGCGACGCGCCGCCCGAACGCCGCGAGCAGGCGGAGGTCGGCGGCCGGGGTGTGCGCGTACTGCGGTCCCCGTGGCCGGACGGGATCCCGGGGATCGGGGCCGGAGTCGAAGCGGGTGTCGGCGCCGTAGCGCGCGACGGCCAGGACGGCGAGGACGACGACGGCGCCGAGAACGGTGATCATGGCGGTCTCCTTCGATGTGGCAGCTTCATGGTCTAGAGTGGCCGCCTGGTGGCAGGTGATGCGACGGCTAATGAGGGCCAAATGGCAGCCTGATTGGCAGGAGTGGCAGGTGGCCAGGTGGAATCGCAGCTGAACGGCACGGCGTTCGTCCGCCACCTCGGGACGGTGTCCGGGGACGGCCGTGCCGGATACGCCGCGCTGGCCGACCGTGTCCGGACGCTGCTCTCCGACGGCAGGCTCGCCGTCGGCACCCGGGTCCCGAGCGAGCGGGAACTGGCGACGGCGCTCGGGATCGGCCGGGGCACCGTCGCCGCGGCCTACGAGCAACTGCGCGAGACCGGGCACCTCGCCCGTCGTCGTGGTTCCGGGACCTGGACGGCGCTGCCCAGCGGCACCTCGACCACCCCCGTCGTGCCGTTCGCGCCGACCAGCGGGGCGGGTCCCTCCGAGATCGCGCCCGGGGTCATCGATCTGGCGCACGCCGCGCCCGCGGCGCCGGTCGACGCGGTGGCCGCCGCCGGGCAGGAGGCGCTCGCCGCACTGCCCGACCACCTCGTCGGGCCCGGCTACGACCTCCTCGGCCTGCCGGTGCTGCGCGCGGTGATCGCCGAACGCCTGACCGGCCAGGGACTGCCGACCGCACCCGACGAGGTGATGGTGACCGCGGGCTCGCAGCACGCCCACGCCCTCGTCGTGCGCGCTCTCGTCCGGCCCGGGGACCGGATGCTCCTCGAGCAGCCCACCTACCCGAACGCGATCGACCTGGTCCGCCACGCGTCCGCGCGCCCGGTCCCGATGGCCCTCGACCGCGACGCGCTCGGGCGCACCCGCTGGGACGTCGCCGGGTTCGCGGCGATCCTGCGGGAGTCCGCGCCGGCGCTCGCGTACCTGGTGCCCGACCACCACAACCCGACGGGCGGGGTCATGGACGCCGAGACCCGGGGCGCCGTCGTCGCCGCGGCCCGCCGCCACGGGGTGCCGCTCGTGATCGACGACTGCCTGCGCGACCTGTGGCTCGACGATCCGGTCCCGCCGCCGGTCGGGGCGTGGGCGACGGTGCCCGGCGAGGCCCCGGTGCTGACGCTGGGGTCGTTGTCCAAGACGGTCTGGGGCGGGGTGCGGATCGGCTGGCTGCGCGGACCGCGGGCGGTGCTGCGCCGCGTCGCCACCAGCCGGGCCTCCGACGACATCGCCTCGCCGGTGCTCGAGCAGCTGGTCGCCGCTTCTCTCCTGCGCCGCGTCGACGACCTGCTGCCCGAGCGGCGCGCGACGATGCGCGAGCGCCGCGACCACCTGCTCGGCGCCCTGGCCCGGGTGCTCCCGGACTGGTCCGCGCCGCGCCCGACCGGTGGGCTGAGCCTGTGGGTCGACCTCGGCGCGGCCCGGTCGAGCGCACTCGTCGAGGCCGCGGCCCGCCAGGGTGTGCACCTGGCGGCCGGGCCGCGCTTCGGCACCGGAGGCGCCTTCGAGGGCTTCGTCCGCGTGCCCTACACCCACCCGGTCGACGTCATCGACGACGCCGTGGCGCGCCTCGCCACCGCGTGGGAGACGCTCGACGCCGGCGCTCCGGCGATGCTCTCGCCGGTCGTCTGACAGCGGTCCCGGCTACCGGCTCGACATGGGCCGGTGGGGGTCGACGGCCGGGGTCACCGGGGCGAGGAACCGCAGCACCCGCGCGGTGGCATCGCGGTCCGCCGCGGCCTGGTCGGCGCGCTCGCCGCCGAGGGCGATCCCGCCGGTCCACGGGGCGTCGGTGGGCACCGTGCCCAGCCGGGTGAGGTGCCCCGCGCCGGGGTGCGCCACGTGCTCGTCGTCCGGGCGGGCGCGCCGCCGGAGCAGCGCGTCGGCCATCGGGCTGCCGGGCCACACCGCGTCGTCGTCGCCCGAGATCAGCAGGAGCGGGGCCGCGATCCGCTCGGCGGCGATCTCCCCGGGGCCGTCCGCGGCGAGCCCCGCCCGGTAGGCGGGCCGCAGTCGCAGCAGGCTCGGCCGGTGGGCGCGCTCGTCGGCGCCCAGCCGCCACGCGTTGCGGACGATCTGCGGCATCAGCGCTCCCGCGGGCAGCGGCCGCCACGGCACCGATCGACCGCCGAGGGTCCAGGATCCGGTGTCCGGCACCTCGCCGTCGTCGCCCACGGCCTGCCACGTGACGCTGCTCGGGCTGATCAGCACGAGACCGCACAGTGGCGGCATGCCCGCGCCGGCGCACGCGGCCAGCAGTCCCTCCGCGCCGCGGGAGATCCCCATCGCCGCCACGCGGTCGGCGTCGACGTCGTCATGGCCGGCCAGGGCGGTGGCCGCGGCGGCGAACCGCTCGAGGGGCACCTCCGTGACGGCGACGTCGCCGCCCGGCCCGGGCTCGACCCAGCTCGCGGCGAGGGCCGCGAACCCGTGCGAGGCCAGGAGGAGCGCGGGGCCGATCTGGGACTCGTGTCCGCCCTCCGAGCCGCCGAGGCACACCACCCCCGGCCACCCGCCGGGAGGCGGCGGACCCGCCGGCACGGCCAGCAGCCCGGGGCGGCCCTGCACCGGGCACGGTTCGGCGTGCACCCCGGGGTCGACGGGCCGACGCCGGACCACGACCCCGCCCGACGCTCCCCCGGCGACGGCGGCGCGCACCGTGACCTGCCACGGCTCGGCGGGCGGCACGAACAGGTCGGGCACCGCGCCGGTCTCGGCGAAGCGCATCGCCCAGAGCGCCGCGTCGGGGTCGGCCGTGGCCCAGTCCCCGGCCACCGGCGCGGTGGTGGCCGCGTCGAGAGCGCCGTCCGATCCGGCGACCAGGTCCGCCGTGGCCCGCCAGGTCCGCCCGGCGAGGTCGGTGCCCTCGCTCGTGACCCGCACCCTCGCCCCGGCGGGAGCGCCGCGCACGACGAGCCCGAACGGCTCGTCGTGACGGGAGTCGGGCGGGGCCTCGACGACGAGGCCGACCGCGGCGGGCGTCGGCGGGACCGGCTGGGAGGTGGGCGGTGGGTCGGCGGTCGGGCGGGCGTCGAGCTTCGCGCTGGCCCGCTCGAACCACGGTGGGAATGCCGCGGACACCGCGCCGGCCAGCCCGAGCAGCAGGAACGGCGCCACCCAGTAGCAGACGACCGAGAGGGTGTCCCCGGCGTCGCGGATCGTCGCGGCCCCGTCGAGCACCGGCGGGATCGCCGAGATCAGCGTCATCGCCGCGAAGACCCCGACCCACAGCCACGTCATCGCCGTCGTCACGACCCGGAAGCCGTCCGAGCGGGCGGTCGCCGCGTCCACCGAGGCCGTCGCGTAGTCCCGGACGAACGGGTGCCCGGCCAGCACCCCGGCGAGGGCGACGACCAGCAGGCCGGCGTTGCCGAGCGGCTGCAGCCAGCGTTCGAGCACGGGATCGGGCACGACGAACGCCGCCAGGGCCAGCACGACGAACACCCCGACGTTGCCGAGGTCGAACGCGGTCGGCCGGGTCCCCCGGACGGCGCTGACGACGGTCCCGAGCACGGCCACCGCGAACGCCGCCAGCACCGCGACCGTGAACGGCGCGTTGCCCACGAGCACCCAGTAGACGATCCACGGCACGAAGCCCAGGACGACGGTCACCGTCGGCCCCCTCCCGCGCCGCGGACGACGACGGCGCGTGACGATGCTGCGCCGTCCGGGAGTCCCGGGACCAGCACGAACCGGTGTCGGGCTGACGCCCCCGTGCGTGCGTTTCCGTGCCTGGGCACGGAAACGCACGCACGGGCCGACCGCAGGGAGGCAACGACGTGGGTGTGCTCGACGGACGGGTCGCGATCATCACCGGAGGTGCTCGGGGCATCGGGGCGGCGATCTCGCGCCGGTTCGCGGCCGAGGGCGCCGCGATGGTGATCAACGACCTCGGCGGCGCGGCCGACGGCACCGGCAGCGACGCGAGCGCCGCGGAGACCCTCGCGCAGGAGATCCGCGATGCCGGCGGCCGGGCGGTCGCCGACGGCGGCGACGTCGCCGACACCGCCACCGGCACGCGCCTGGTCGAGACCGCGGTCGCCGAGTTCGGCCAGCTGGACATCCTCGTGAACTCGGCCGGGGTGCTCCGGGACCGGATGATCTTCAACATGTCCGACGACGAGTGGGACACCGTCATCCGCGTCCACCTGCGTGGTCACTTCTCGACGAGCCGTGCGGCCGCCGCGTACTTCCGTTCCCGACGGGAGCCCGACGGCCACTTCCGCATCGTCAACTTCACCTCGCACTCCGGACTCGAGGGTTCGCCGGGGCAGGCCAACTACGCGAGCGCGAAGATGGGCATCATCGGGCTGACCTACTCACTGGCCCAGGGCCTGGCCCGCTACGGCGTGACGGCCAACGCCATCGCGCCGGCCGCCGCCACCCGGCTCGTCGCCACCGTCGACCCGTCGAAGCGCGCCATCCAGGACCGCCCGCCCGAGGACGACCCGAGCCGCTCCCCCGACAACATCGCCGAGCTGGCGCTCTACGTCGCGAGCCCCCGCGCCGACTGGCTCTCGGGCCGGGTGCTCGGGTCGATGGGCTTCCAGGTCGACCTCTACGAGAACCCGACGGTCGTCGCGAGCGCCACCTCGGACGGTCCGTGGGCGTTCGACGACCTCGCGGCACAGCTCGAGTCGTCCGTGCGCCCGCAGGCCGACGGGCTCCCGACGAGCCTGTTCGCCGACCAGGCCAACCGGTGAGATGACCGCCGACGTCGAGGCGCCGGAGTACCCGACGACGCACGCCGCCCGCGCGCCGGACCGGGCCGCCGTCGTCGACGCCCGCACCGACGCGACGCTGACCTACCGCGCCCTCGAGGCCCGTTCCCGAGCCGTCGCGCACCGGCTGTGGGAGATCGGGCTGCGCCCCGGGCAGCACGTCGCCCTCGCCGTCGCGAACCGGCTCGAGTTCTACGAGTTCTGCTGGGCCGCGCACCGTATCGGGCTCTACTACACCGCGGTCAACACCCACCTGACCGCCCGCGAGGCCCGCCACGTCGTCACCGACTGCGGAGCCGAGGCCCTGCTGCTCGACGACGCCCTGCCCGAGCTCGTCGACGCGCTCGCCGACCTGCCCGAGGTGCGTCTGCGGCTGCTCCTGGGCCACGCCCGCCCGGGTCACGAGCCCTACGAGGAGGTCGCGGCGGCCGGCACCGGCCCGCTGCCCCACGAGGGCGAGGGCGAGAAGATGCTCTACACCTCGGGCACCACCGGCACGCCGAAGGGCGTCGCCCGGCCGCTGACCGACGGCCCGCCCGGGTCGGTGTTCCTCATCCGCCCGCTGATGCGCCGGATGGGGTTCGACGGGTCCTCGGTGCTGGTCAACCCGGGTCCGCTCTACCACTCGGCGCCGCTCGGTTACGGGATGGGGATGCACCGGCTCGGCGGCACCGTGGTGATCGGCGGCCGGTTCGACGCCGGGCAGTGCCTGGCCGCGATGGAGCGTCACCGCGCCACGCACGGCCTGTTCGTCCCGACGATGTTCTCGCGGATGCTCGCGCTGGAGGGCCACGAGCGCTACGACGTGTCGTCGCTGGTCACCGCCGCCCATGGCGCCGCGCCGTGCCCGGTCGGGGTGAAGCAGGCGATGATCGACTGGTGGGGCCCGAAGATCGTCGAGTACTACGCGGGCACCGAGGGCGCCGGCATGACGCTCATCGACTCGGCGGACTGGCTGGCCCATCCCGGCTCCGTCGGCCGCCCGGTGGCGGGTGCGGTGCACGTCGTCGACCAGGTGTCCGGCGACCAGCTCGGCCCCGGCGAGACCGGCGCGGTGTACTTCTCCGGCGGCTCGGCGTTCCGCTATCACGGCGACGACGCCAAGACCGCCGACGCGTACGACCACCGCGGCTGGAACACCCTCGGCGACATCGGCCACCTCGACGCCGACGGCTACCTCTACCTCACCGACCGCGCCTCGTTCACCGTGATCAGCGGCGGGGTGAACATCTACCCGCGCGAGGCCGAGAACGTGCTCGCCGAGCACCCGGCGGTCGGTGACGTCGCGGCCTTCGGCGTTCCCGACGACGACCTCGGCGAGGTGCTCGTCGCCGTCGTCGAGACCACCGAGCCGGTGACGGCCGAGGCGCTGGACGCCTGGTGCGCCGAGCGCCTGACCCGCCAGAAGTGCCCGCGGCGGATCGCGTTCACCGAGCGTCTCCCGCGCACCGAGGCGGGGAAGTTGGCCACGCGGCAGGTGCGGGATGACTACCTGGGTGCGCTGCGCGCTTGTGAGCACCAATTGACGCTATAGCGTCAATTAGTGCTCACAAGCGCGGAGCGCACCTAGTACGACCGCTCCAACCCCAGCACGCTCTGGGCCAGGTAGTTGAGCGCCATCGCCTGCGGGAGCGGGGCGAGCCGCTGCAGCCGCGCCTCCCGGAAGTAGCGCTCCACGTGGTACTCCTCGGCGTAGCCGAACCCGCCGTGGGTCTGTACCGCGGTGTCGGCGGCGAAGAACCCGGCCTCGGCCGCCACGTACTTCGCGGTGTTCGCCGCCTCCCCCGCCGGCTCGCCGCGGTCGACCGTCCACGCCGCCTCGCGCACCACCAGCGACGCCGCGTGCAGCCGCGCGTGCGCCTCGGCCAGCGGATGCGCGACCGCCTGGTTCGCGCCGATCGAGCGCCCGAACACCCGACGCTCCTTCGCGTAGAACACCGCCCGCCGCAGCGCCACGCGCCCGGTCCCGAGCGCCTCCGCGGCGATCAGCACCCGCTCGGCGTTCAGCCCGTCCAGCAGGTACCGGAAGCCCTTCCCCTCTTCGCCGACGAGGTCGTCCGCGGACACCTCGAGCCCGTCGTAGGCGACCTCGCAGGAGGCGACCGCATTGCGGCCGAGCTTCGGGATCGGGGTGATCGTGACGGCGGGATTCTGGAGATCGGCGAACAGGAGCGACAGCCCGTCGGTCCGCTTCGCGCACTCCGCCGCCGGGGTGGTGCGCACCAGGAGCAGCACCTTCTCCGACTCGAGCGCCTTCGAGGTCCAGACCTTGCGGCCGTGCACCCGGTAGACGTCGCCGTCCCGCTCGGCGCGGGTGGTGATCGCGGTGGTGTCCAGCCCGGCGTCGGGCTCGGTGACCCCGAACGCCACGTGCAGGTCGCCGGTCGCGATCCGCGGCAGGTAGCGCGCCCGCATCGCGTCGCTGCCGTGCAGCACCACCGGGTGCATCCCGAACACCGACATGTGGATCGCGCTCGCGCCGTTCATGCACGCCCCGGAGGCGGCCACCTCCTCGAGCACGATCGACGCGGCGTCGATCCCCTGCCCGCCACCGCCGTACTCCTCCGGGATCGCGATCCCGACCCAGCCGCCGGCGGCCATCGCGTCGTAGAAGTCCCAGGGGAAGGCGTGGTCGCGCTCGCAGGTCGCCCAGTACTCGTCGTCGAACTTCCGGCAGACGTCGCGCACCGCCTCCCGGATCAGCCGGTGATCCTCGGACTCGGTGAAGTCCACGGGCTCGAACCTCCCTGCTCAGGGCATCGTCAGGACGATCTTCGTCTGCCCGGTGGTGGGGGCGGCCGCCCGATCGAACGCCGCCTGCACGTCCTCGACGTCCAGGATGTGCGTGATGTAGCGCTCGCGCAGCTCCGGATGGGTCCGCAGGTGCTCATCGGCCGCGGCCAGCACCCGACGTCGTTCGAGCGCCACCCCGGAACGCAGGGTGAGGTTCTTGCGCAGGAAGGTCCGCATCGCGAACGGGTAGACGAGGTCGTCGGCCACCCCGAAGTAGAAGATCTCGCCGCCGAACGCGACGGCGTCGACGGCCTGGTTCAGGGTCCCGGTCTGGTGCCCGATGGCCTCGACGACGACGTCGGGTCGCTCGGCCGACGACAACGTCGCCAGCCAGCGGTCGACCGGGGCATGGACCGTCTCGTCGACCCCGAACGTCGCCGCCACGTCCGCCCGCTCGACCCGGTCCACCCCGATCACCCGCGACGCCCCGGCACCCGACGCGAGGTGGCTGAACAGCAGCCCGATCGGCCCCTGGCCGAGGACCGCGACGGACCGTCCCTCGAGCGGCCCGAGCTGCTCCACCGCGTACAGCGCGCAGGCCAGCGGCTGGATCGTCACGGCCTCCCACGGCAACAGGTCGTCGGCGTAGCGGTGCAGGCCGTCCCCGGTCGAGACGACCTGCTCGGCGATCCCGTCGAACCCGGACGCCCACCCGACGACGGCGTCGCCCCGCGTGTGCTCCGGGTGCGCCGACGCGACGACCTCGCCGACCACCTCGTGCATCGGGAATCCGGGCGAGCCGTACGACGGCCGCTCGGGCGGCGCGTCCGGCGAGGTACCGCCGCGGAAGAACGGCAGGTCGGAGCCGCAGATGCCACCCGCCGTCGTGCGGAGCAGGACCTGCCCGGGCGCCAGGTCCGACGGCGAGGGCGCGCGCGTCTCGCAGGGTTCGAAGTGCGACGGCGCGGTCAGCCGCTGGGCCCACATCAGCGGGCACCACTGTTCCGCGCGAGCAGCCGCGCCGGCGTCGTCACCATCATCTGCTTGAGATCCTTCTCGTCGACGCCGGCCTCGCGCAGCGCGGGCAGCACGACGTCGCTGACGTGGGTCGGCACCCAGGTCGCGGGATAGGCGTCGAAGGAGTCGAGCCAGTCGCACGCCATCAGGCAGTCGTGGGAGAGCACGATGCGGTCGCCGTAGCCCTCCCCGCAGAGCCGGGCGATCGTCGCGATCCGCTGCTCCTCGGTGGCGCGGCCGGCGCCGTTCAGCCCGAACCGGTCCGAGGCGATCACCGACCCCGCGTCCATGAGCGCCCGCAGGTAGTCGAGGTCGGTCGAGTCGCCGGAGTGCCCGATGACGACGCCGGCGAGGTCGAGCCCCTCCTGCGCGAAGATCGCCTGCTGGGCGAGGCCGTTGCGCGCCGGGGCGTGGGTGTGGGTGGTGATGGGTGCGCCCGTCTCCATCGCTGCCTGGGCCGCCGCCCGCAGGATGCGCTCGTTGTTCGCGGTCACCCCCGCCGTGTCCGTCATGACCTTGATGTTCTGCGCGCGCACCCCGGTGTGGCCGATGCCCTCGACGAGGTCGGTCACGAACAGCTCGGTCAGGACGTCCACGACGCCGGGACGCTTCGGCCGGTGCTTGATGTAGAAGGGCAGGTAGTCGTCGGTGTAGATGCCGGTGGAGACGACGACGTTCAGGTCCGGCACGGCGGCGTTCGCCTCGACGACGAACGCCGTGTCCCGACCGTGGTGCAGGGCGGTGCAGTCGACGATCGTGCGGATGCCGCGGTCGTGGACCTCCCGCAGCCGCGCGACGACCGTGGCGAGGGCCGCGTCCCGCCCGCCGGGCCACGCGCGGTCGGGATAGTCGCGGGCGAACTCGGTGGAGCTGACCACGAGGTGCTCGTGGGTCAGGGTCGGGCCGAGTCGCTCCGCGGGCACCGGCCCGCGCACGGTCTGGACGTCAGGCACCGTCACTCCTCTCCTTGGCACTGGACAGAGCCCGCGCCATCCCGCTCGCGATCACGGCCCGGTCCGCGGCCACCGTCAGGAAGGTCAGCCCCCGCCCGACGAGGTCGGTGACCGCGTCGGCGTCGGCGGCCACCCCGCCCACCGGGAGGTCCCGACGACGGGCCGCGGCGACGGTCGCATCGACCGCGGCGGCCAGCCGCTCCGGCAGCGGGCCGGAGACGACGCCGAGGCCCAGATCCAGGCCGAGGTCGACGGTGCCGAGGAAGAGCCCGTCGACGCCGGGGACGTCAGCGATCTCGTCGAGGCGATCCAGCGCGGCCGCCGTCTCGACCATCGGCAGCACCAGCGGCCGCTCGGTCCGCGACCCGTGCCCGCCGTGGCGCGCGGGACCGAACGACCGCGCGCCCTCCGGCGGGTAATGAGCAGCGCGCACCGCGAGCGCGGCATCGTCGGGACCCGACACCAGCGGCACGACGACGCCCCGCGCCCCGAGGTCGAGCGCCGACCCGATGAGGCGCTCGTCGATCGCCGCCACCCGCACCAGCGGGACGGCCCCGCCGAGCTCGACCGCCGGGAGCACCGCGGGCAGCGCCGCCTCGGTCACCGTGCCGTGCTGGGTGTCGACGAGCACCCACGCGAACCCGGCCGCCGCGACCGCCTCGGCCTGCACCGGGTCGGGCGAGGTGACCCACGCGCCGAAGCTCGGGCCGTCGAGGAGGCTCATGCGCGCGTCGCCGTCACGGGCACCGAGCCCCAGCCCCACTGGAAGCTCGACGGATGCCGCTGCGCCCGGGACTCGTCGACGGCGTACTCCCCGACCCGGGTCAGGAACTCCTCCCCCAGCACCGCCATCTCCAGGCGCGCCAGATGGACCCCGACGCAGAAGTGCTGCCCGCGCCCGAACGCGATCTGGCGCGGGATCGGCCGGTCCCAGCGGAACTCGTCGGGCGCGTCGAACTCCCGCTCGTCCCGGTTGGCCGACGCGATCAGCGACATCACCCGCTGGCCGGGCCGCATCGTCACCCCGGAGACCTCGACCGGCTCGCGGACCGTGCGCAGGAACCACTGCGCCGGCGCGCAGTAGCGCAGGAACTCCTCGACGGCGACGGGCATCGTCGTCGCCGGATCCACGCGGACCGCGGCGAGCTGGTCGGACCGGCGGGCGAGCTCCCAGAGCCCGTGCGCGGTGACCTTGGGGACGGTCTCGGTGCCGCCGACGAAGATGCAGACCAGGTTGATCGCGATCTCCCGGTCGGTGAGCCGGCGGCCCCGGAACTCCATCCCGAGCAGCCCGTCGATCATCCGGCTGCGCCAGGGCGCGTCGTCCTCGGCCGCTCCGGCACGGTGGCGTTCGACGGCGGGAACCAGGATCTCCATGGAGCGCCCGAAGAGCTTCTCCTTGTCCAGGCCGCCGTCGTCGCGCCCCCGCCCCTCCTGGTGGGTGCCGGTGGAGGAGTTGACGACGTCGAGCACGTCGTCGGCGAGCTCTTCAGGGAGCGCGAGCAGGTGGCAGATCGTCCCGGCGGCGACCCGCCCGCCGTACTCCTGAGCCAGGTCGAACGGGCCGCCGCGGTCGAGCAGCTCGTCGAGCCGGGTCCGGGCCATGTCCCGGACGACGTCGGCGAGCCGGCGGACCGGGCCGTAGCGCAGCGGACCGCCGGACGCGTGGCGGAACTGCTCGTAGACCGGCGAGCCGAACATGTTCGCGCTGCCCATGGGGTCGGTCGGCGGGTCGGGCACCGGCCCGTCGTTGGGACTCCGGAGCGTGCTCGGCGACGGCAGGCTGGACTCGCTGGAGACGAAGGTCCCGCTGGTGTCACCGAGGACGGACCAGACGTCGGCGAACCGGGACAGCGCGAACGTGTCGTAGCGCGGGAGGTAGTGGGCCGGGCTCTCGTCGCGCAGGCGCCGGTAGAACGACGGCGGGTCGGCCATGACCGCCGAGGAGAACGGGTCGTACTCCGCGGGCGCCGGCGTCGCCGTCGTCATGATCGCCTCCGGTGGCGTGCTTTTCCCGACCCAGCGTTTGGTTATCCCCGTGGCGAGGCTAACATCGCCGGCGGCTCGTGCCACCGGACGACGTCGAGGGAGTGGTCGCGATGGGCGTGTTCACCGCGAGCGGGGAGACGCTGCTGGCGGCGACCCCCGAGGAGGTCTACGACTTCGTCAGCAACCCGCACAACTGGCCGAAGCTCTACCGCGGCAGCGCGGGCGTCCAGTCGGAGATCCGCCTGCCCGTGCAGGTCGGCGACACCTGGAGCGAGACGGTGGCCGTCGGCGAGGACTTCTCCTGCCGGTCGACGTGGACGCTGATCACCGCGGTCCGCCCCCGGAAGTGGGTGTTCCAGCAGGTGAACGGCATCGGCGCGGCCCCCGACGGGAGCGGTGGGGTCGACGGGATCACGACGATCTCCTACACGTTCGCCCCGGCCGGCGACGGGACGCTCTTCCACCGCTCGATCCACTGCGAGATGCCACACGGCACCGTCATCGCCGAGAAGCTGCTGCTCGCACGGGCCAACCCGGCGAACATCGAGCACTACCAGCTGGGTGTGGAGCGCGAGATCCTCAAGGAGCGGGCGAACGCCTGAGCCGACCTGGCGGCCGCCCCGGGCGGAGCTGCAGCCATGATCAGGGAGCCCTCACCGGGCGAGACGGAGATCCGCTCGGCGCGCAGTGACTCCTTGATCATCGAAGCCGCCGTCCGGCGGCACGCCTGAGACCCGTCAGGCCTGCGGAACGCGCGAGGTCTGCTCCGGCCGCCACCCCGGCGGGCCGAAGACGTGCCCGAGCTTCGCGCGCACCCCGGAGGCCGCCCGGACGTCGGAGGCCATGGCGGCGTACTCGCCGTACTGGAGCCGGAAGACGTTGTAGGTCTCGACCGGCTTGGTGAGCCCGTAACGGGGCCGCTGCCGCTCCTCGGTGAACGTCCCGAACAGGCGGTCCCAGATGATCAGTATGCCGCCGTAGTTCTTGTCCAGGTACTCCGGATCGCTGCCGTGGTGCACGCGGTGGTGCGAGGGCGTGTTCATGACGAGCTCGATCGGCCGCGGGAGCCGGTCGATCGTCTCGGTGTGGATGAAGAACTGGTAGACGAGGTTCACCGAGAACGCGATGTAGATCGTCCACGGCGTGAACCCGAGCAGCGGGAACGGCAGCCAGAAGATCCCTTCGACCCACGGGTTCCATTTCTGCCGGACGGCGGTGCTGAGGTTGAAGTACTCGCTGGAGTGGTGGGCCTGGTGGCCGGCCCAGGCGAAGCGCACGCGGTGCGAGAACCGGTGCGTGACGTACCAGGCCAGGTCGACGCCCACGATCAGCAGCAGCCAGCTCCACCAGGTGTCCGCCGGGACGTGCCACGGCGCCGCGTAGGTCCACAGGAACACGTAGACGACCAGCGACACCGTCTTGAGCAGCGTCGAGAACACCAGCGATCCGGCGCCCATGGTGATGCTCGTCCGCGCGTTCCGGGCCTCGTAACCGCGCAGGTCCTCACGGGCGGCGTGACGGACGGCCGCGACCTCGATCGCGATGAACAGCACGAAGAACGGCAGGGCGTAGAGCAGCGGGGTGTTGATCTGGTCCCAGACCGAGGCCGTCATGGTGCGCTCCCATCGTGACTCGTCGGTAAGTTACCGCACGGTCATATCGACGGGTCAAGGGTCAGATCGGGTTCCCCATCGCGACGAGGACGCGGGCGCACCGCGCGACCATCGCGTCGGCGGCCAGGTCGGGGTGCTCGAGCCACCAGGTGACCACGGCACTGACGGACTGGGCCCACACTCGGGCGAGCAGGTCGTGGTCGAGCGGGTCGGCGTTCCCGGCCCGGCGCAGCACGTCGGCCGCCCCCTCGGCGCCCATCGCGGCGAGGTCGGCCCGGTAGGAGCGCGCCAGCGCGTGCACGTCGCTGCCGCGGGGGATGGTCGGGTCGTAGAGCACCGACCACGCGTGCCGGCAGTCGTCGAGGACGGCGAAGATCGCGGCGAAGGTGTCCAGCGCCCGCCGACCGGCGTCGGCGTCGACCCGCGCCGCGGCCACGCCCGCCACGAGCAGATCCCCCGCCCGGCGCACGCAGGCGGAGGCGAGCCCGTCCCGGGAGCCGAAGTAGCTGTAGATCAACGGCTTCGAGATGTCGGCGCGGCGGGCGACCTCGGCGACCGAGACCTGGGCGTGGCCACGCAGGCCGAACTCCTCGAACGCGACGCCGAGGATCTGTTCCTCCCGCTCGGCGCGCGAGACTCCCTTCGTCCCTGCCTTCGCCACGACGACCGAGCGTACGGGGAGCCCTCCGGTCAGGGCGTGCGACGACGGGCGTGCGCGAGCCGCGTCGTGGCGACCGAGTGCCGAGCGGGGTCGAAGGTCTCGAAGACCGCCCCGCCGATCGCGAGGAGCCCCCGCTGCGGCAGCCAGAAGTCGCCGAGGCGGTCCTGGCGCGGCAGCGGGCCCACCGGTCCGACGTCGACGCCGTCGACGACCGCGCGACTCCCGGGAACGACCCAGAGCCGGCGGGGGCTCGCCCGGAACCCCTGCCCGTTGGGCGCGGTCCCGCCCAGACGGAGCCGCCCGGCGCCGAGCAGGGCACCGGCGGCCGACGCCAGCACGCGCAGGACCGGATCGCTGCGCCACAGCCGGGCCGGCATCGCGCCGCCCGCCAGCGTCATCAGCCGGGTCGCGACGGTGGACGCCAGATCCACCTGCCAGCGGAGATGCCCGGGGACGGTCACGGTGAACGAGCGCGGACCGTCCCAGACGATCTCGATCGGCGCCGACTCCTCCCGGTCCAGCCGTCCTCCGAAGTAGCGGATGCACGCGTTCCGCGGCTCGGTGTCGGCGTACATGGTCCACCGGTCCTGCGGGTCGCGGTGCCACACCGACCGGAACGTCGGCCCGATCGAGGACGCGAAGTGGCGCAGCGCCAGACAGTGCCCCGAGCGGAACGGCAGCCCCATCACGCTCCATCCGGCGAACCGCTCCCCCGGGCCGTCCGGGAACCGGGGCGCCCGCTCGGCGGCGCGCACCCGGTCCCGCGGCTCGGCCCCTGCCGAGGTGTCCATCTCAGTAGCTGAACGTCGTGGCGCCGTCGTCGCCGATCCACTGCCACATCGGCACGCTGCCCTGCAGCTGCGCCCCGGCGATCATCCGGTCGGTGTCGAGTGCCTTGGCGGTGAAGCAGATCGGGCAGACGTAGAACTCCCCGCCCGCCGCCTGATATCGCTTCACCAGGTCGGCCAGGGGCGGGCAGCCGTCACAGGCCACCCCCGTCGCGGTGCCGTCGATCACCAGTCGGACGGCCTCCTTGGTGAGGAACATCAGGGTGGGGCGCCCGGTCTCCGCGGCTCCGACGGCCACGAGGAACGCCACCGTCGCCTTCTCCGCGTCCTCCAGGCCGGTCGTCAGGCTGATCACGGCCTTGTTCGTCATCGCTTCCTCCTCGGTGCACCGGCGGCGGCGCCGGGTCGGGAAGCGACCGGGAGGGACGTCGTCGTCGATACCGACAACGCTAGGAACGCCGACCGCCGGCGTCGTCCGGAGTTCTCCCGACGAAACGCGCGGCCTCGGGCCGCGTCGGCCGGTGCAACAGGGGGCGCCGACTACCCTGGCCCGGTGCCGATGACCGCGAAGTACGCCACCAGCTGCGGGGTCTGCGCCTCCCCCGTCCGTCCCGGCGAGGACATCGCGCGCTCCGGTGAGCGCTGGGCCCACGCGGCGTGCGCCGACGCCTCGCCCGCCCCTTCCGGCGCCGGCGCCACGAAGGCCGCCGGGAAGGCGAAGAAGGCGCCGCGTCCCGACATGCCCGCCGCCGAGGGCGCCCTCGAGGTGTGGACCGACGGCGCCTGCTCGGGCAACCCCGGCCCCGGCGGCTGGGCCTGGGCGACCCGTGACGGTCGGCAGGCCAGCGGTGGGGAGCCGGACACCACCAACCAGCGCATGGAGATCCGCGCCGCGCTCGAGGCGGTCCACGCGCTGGACGGCCCGCTCGTCGTCGTGAGCGACTCGACCTACGTCGTCAACTGCTTCCGTGACGGCTGGTGGAAGGGGTGGCTCGCGCGCGGCTGGGTGACCAGCGCGAAGAAGCCGGTGGTCAGCCGCGACCTGTGGGAACCGCTGATCACCGAGGTCAACGACCGCGGCGACATCTCCTTCCGCTGGACCAAGGGTCACTCGGGGGACGAGATGAACGATCTCGTCGACCAGCTCGCCGTCGAGCAGTCGAAGGCCGTGTCGCGGGGCTGACCGTCCCCTCAGCCGGCCTGCCGGTGGTCCGGCGCCGGACGACGGGTGTGGGCGTCGCGGTAGGCGAGGAACACCTCGGTCAGCTCGACCGCCTCGAGATCCGGGATCACCCCGGGGTGCAGGCCCTGCAGCGTGGTGCACAGGCCGGCCCGGGCGCGGCGATCACGCAGGGCGCACAGCTCGGCGAGCAGGCGCCCGGTGCCGCAGCGGGCGTGGTCGAGATCCACGACGATCGGACTCGTGGTGCTGGTCAGGCCCTCGAACATGTCGCGCACGCGGGCGAGCGCGGCGCTGTCGATCTCGCCGCGGACCGAGACGGTCACGCTCACGTCGACGTCGCCCTCCACGACCGCGCGGTGACCGCGGAGCGCCGCCGTCAGCGACTCGGCCGCACCGAGATCCCCCGGCGGGCAGGGTGTCCGGGCGATGCCGCCCGCGGGTGTCCCGTAACCGGCGGCCGCATCGTCGTCGTCGGCCCGGATCGGATCGGTCGCGCTCGTCGAGCTCATGGCATCCCCCGCCGCTCGCGGTTCTCCGTCGCCTGCACCCGCGCCGCGGCGCGACGCCCGTCCCAGCCCCGGGCGCGACACGCGACGACAGGAGCCGATGCCGACGTCACTCGGCGACCCCACACCGGTGACGTCACACCCCCTGGTCATGACGCCCACGCGCCGCCGGCATCAACCCCTGTCTCGCGCCCCCACCGTCGGAAGGGCGGGCGGGCATGCTCGCCGGAACCGGGCGCTTGTGCCAGTACACACCCGGCCCCTGAAACAGGTCAACGGAAATGACAAGGCCGTGTGGCGAATGATGTTCATCCATTATGCGCACGAAGAGCCGCTCCGCGAAGCGCCGCGGAGGTAGGCTCGACCGCCATGCCCCCCGATCACCGACGCGCCCCGCCCACCGACGGCGCCGACGAGCGACGCGGGTCGTCGGACGCCGCGGTGCTCGCGTCCGCGGCCGCGGTGCTCGCGCGCGCCGAGGCCCGTCGGCTGACCGGTGCGGCCCGTGCGGCACGCGCACTGCACCGCGAGCTCTCGGCCCACCCGAGGGCGGAGCTGGCCGGCGCCTGGGCCCGGATCGAGCAGGCCAAGGGCATGCTCATGACCACGGGGCTGCACCACGAGGGCGACGCGTTGAGCGCCCTGTTCACCGCGGGTCTCGCCGGCCGCCGGAGCATCATCGATCTCGCCGCCGCCCTCATCGAGAAGGTCACCGCGGGCGAGGCCGTCACCTCCGCCCTCGAGGCCCTCAGCGACGCCGGGACCCCGTCGGACACCCGGCCCGCCGCGGGCTCCGCGACCGAGGTCGGGGACGCCGTCGCGCGGGCCACCGCGTTCATCGACGCCAACGCCGTGCGCGACATCGGGACCGCGGAGATCGTCGCGGTCACCGGGATCGGCGCCCGGGCCCTCCAACAGGCCTTCCGCACTCAATTGGGGACCACGCCCAGCGCCTACCTGCGCGACGCGCGCCTGGCGGGTGCCCACCACGACCTCCTGCTCGCCGACTCCCGGAGCCAGACCGTGGCAGCCGTCGCCAGCCGGTGGCACTTCGAGCACCACGGCCGCTTCGCCGACTACTACCGCCGTATCTACGGCCGGACCCCCAGCGCCACGCTGCGCCGGCCCCCGGGCCCGGAGCGGACGCGCGCCCGAGGGGCCGCGAAGCGCGACCCGCGCTGACCGACCGGCCGACGAGGGGGTCCCCCACGTCGCGTGGCCGGCCGGGCACCGTGCGAAGTACCGATTGACGCCCCGCTCGCCTGTCCCCCAGCTTGGTTGGGTAACCAATCAAAAGCGGCGGAGGACGAGGGTCATGGGCACCACGGACGTGCTGGTGGTCGGGGCGGGACCGGTGGGGCTGACGGCGGCATGCCAGCTGGCGCGCTCGGGCGTCGCGGTGCGGGTGGTCGAGACACTGGCGGAGCCGACGACGGAGTCGCGCGCGGTGGCCGTCCACGCCCGGAGCATGGAGATGCTCGCGTCCCTGGGGGTGCTGCCCCGGCTGGAGGCGCGGGGGCGACGGATCCCGGCGCTCGAGATGGTCGACGGGCACACCGGGCGCACCCGGGCACGCCTCTCGCTCGACGAGGCGCCGAGCCGGCACCCGTACATCCTGGACATCCCCCAGCCCGACACCGAGGCGGTGCTCGCCGAGCGGGCCGCCGAGCTCGGGGTCGAGGTGGAGCGCGGCGTGACCCTGACCGCCCTCGACCAGCACGACGACGGCGTCGACGTCACCCTCGCGACCGCCGACGGCGAGCGGACCGAACGGGTCGGGTGGGTCGTGGGCGCGGACGGTGGGCACAGCGCCGCCCGCCATCTCGTGGGCACCCACCTCGACGGCTCCTTCCACGGCCAGCACTTCGCGATGGCCGACGTCGACATCGAGACCGAGCTGGACCGGGACACCATGCGGATGTTCACCAGCCCGGACGGCCTGGGCATGCTCTTCCCGCTGGCCGGGAGCCGGGCACGGATCATGTTCCTCGTCGAGGACCCCGGGCCCGACGCACCCGATCCGACGCTCGAGCAGATCCAGGCCCTCGCCGACGAGCGGATGGGCGGTCGGGTCACCGTGGGCAACCCGCGCTGGCTGACCTACTTCGAGATCCACCACGCGCAGGTGCCGCAGTACCGCCACGGCCGGGTGCTGCTGGCCGGCGACGCCGCGCACATCCACAGCCCCGCGGGCGCGCAGGGCATGAACACCGGCATCCAGGACGCCGCGAACCTGGCGTGGAAGCTCGCCGCGGTCGTCCGGGGCCGGGCCGACGCGCGCCTGCTCGACTCGTACCACCAGGAACGCCACCCGGTCGGGGCCGACGTCGTCCGCTCGACGACGGTGCTCACCGACGTGGGCACCGCGCCGGGGGTGGGCGCGATGGTCCGCGACCTCGCCCTGTTCGTCGTCGGGCACGTCCACCGGCTCGGGGCCGCCGGAGCCACGACCGCCGCCGAGCTGCGGGTGAACTACCGCCACAGCTCGCTGTCGGTGCAGCACGGCCACCGCCCCCACGACGTGGTCCGGGCCGGGGAGCACGCCCCCGACCCCGAGGGCCTGACGCGTCACGACGGCACCGCGGTGGCCGTCGAGGATCTGCAGGCCCGCCCGGGCTTCCTGCTGCTCGTCCGCGGCCCCGCCGACACCGTCGCCGCTCTGCGCCGGACCCTCGGCGACCTGGGCACCGTGATCCGGGTGGTCGGCGCTCCGGACGAGGACGACGACGGCGACGGCGACGGCGAGCACGTGATCGACACCGACGGCACCGTCGCCCGCCACTACGGGCTCGACCACGACGGACTGGCACTGATCCGGCCCGACGGCTACCTCGGCCTCGTCGCCGACACCGCCGACCCGACCCTCCTGCGCCGCTACCTGGTCGACACGCTGCACGTCGTCGAGCCGGCGGTGGTGTGAGTGCCGGAGAAGCCCGACCGGCGCCGGACGATCGTGGCGGCCGCGCTCGAGGTGATCGGCGAGTCCGGACTGGGCGGATTCACCCAGCCCCGCGTCGCGGCCCGGGCCGGGATGCGCCAGAGCCACCTCACCTACTACTTCCCGACCCGCGACGACCTGCTCCTCGCGGTCGCCGACGAGGCGGTCCGTCGTCGGGTCGAGGTGCTCCGGGAGGCCCAGGCGGGCACCGCGGCCGCCGGCGAGCAGGTCGCCGCCCTGGCGGCCGTGCTCACCTCACCCGAGCACACCCGCGTCCTGCTGGCCCTGACCCAGGCCGCCGACCAGCACGACGCCGTGCGCCGCTCCTTCGGGTCCCTCGCCGCGCAGCTCGCCCCGCTGAGTGCGGATCTGCTCACGACGGCGGGTGTGGACGCGGATCCGGCCGCTCTCGCGCTGCTGCAGGCCACCTCGACGGGCATCGCCGTGCTGGCGCTCGCGCGGGGCGAGGACTTCGCCCCGCTCGCCGGGCAGCTGCTCGGTGCCTTCCTGGACCGGCTCGCCGGGTCCCCCGCGCCGTCGTGATGTCCGTGACGCTCCCGACGGCCGGGGTGCTGGGCGGGGTATTCCCCTGACCGGTCGCCCCGACGACCGGAGGAGGAACAGTGCTGCACGGACCGTCCGGCCCCGATCCCCACGTGACGCTGAACAACGGCGTCCGCATGCCGCTGCTCGGCTTCGGGGTCTCCGAGGCCCACGACGCCGAGGCCTCGGTCACCGAGGCGCTGGCGCAGGGCTACCGCAGCATCGACACGGCCGCGGTCTACGGCAACGAGGACGGAGTCGGCGCGGCGATCGCCGCGTCTGGCCTGGATCGTGAGGACCTGTTCGTCACCACCAAGGTCTGGAACGGCGCCGCGGGCTGCGAGCACGCCCTGGACTGCGCCGCCCGGAGCCTCGAGCGCCTGGGTCTCGACCACGTCGACCTCTACCTCGTGCACTGGCCCTCCGACGGGCTCGACGAGTGCGTGGCCACCTGGGACGCGATGGAACAGCTCCTCGACGAGGGCCGGACCCGGGCGCTCGGCGTCTCCAACTTCCGGGCCGGCCACGTGCGGCGGGTCCTCGGCCTCGGCGGCACCGTGCCCGCGGTCAACCAGGTCGAACTGCACCCCCACCTCCAGCAGCGGGAGTTGCGCGCCCTGCACGCCGCCCACGGCATCACCACCGAGGCCTGGAGCCCGCTCGGGCGGGGCGCGGTGCTCGACGAGCCGGTGCTCGTCGCCATCGCCGACCGCCTCGGCCGCTCCCCCGCCCAGGTGGTCCTGCGCTGGCACCTGCAGCAGAACACCGTCGTCATCCCGAAGTCGGACACCCCGGCGCGCATCGTCGAGAACCGCTCGGTCTTCGACTTCGCGCTCACCGATGACGACATGGTCGCCCTGGCCGGTCTGCACGTCGCGAACGGCGCGGGCCGGATCGGTCCGATGCCGGACGAGCCGAGGTTGGTGACCGCCCCGGGGTGATCCCCGGCCACGGCCGTCAGACCCGGACGGGTGCGCGGCGAGCTGGGGTCGCGAGCGCGGCCTCGAGCTCCTCATGGGTGGGCTGCGCCATCGGTGGCGGGGTTCCGCCGGCGAGCACCCGCCGGACCCGCGCGACCAGGTCGGGATCCCGGTAGACGTCGTCCGGCCGCGACACCATGCCGAGTACCAGCCACAGGGCGCGGAACGCCACCGCGTCGAGCTGGCTCGCCGACCGGAGCTCGCCGAACGAGATCCGATCTTCCGCCCGGGCCGCCGCGGGGAGCGGGGCGCCGAGCACCGTGTGTCGGAGTCCAGCGAGCCGGGCGGCGTCGGAAGCGGCCTGGTCCTCGTACCACGGGACGACGGTGCGGGTGATCGACTCGTCCATCTGCAGGGCCTGCGCACGCGGGTCCCCGGGGTCGGAGGCGACCGCCGCGACGAGGCCGACCACCGTGCGCATCGCGATGCCCAGACCGCGGGCGAAGGTGGGATTGGTGGTGCAGACCGCGTCGCCGACGGCGTGCAGGCCGTGCACGACGGGGGCTCCGTCGACGACCAGCCGGCGCAGGGTGTTGTGCAACCCGCCCATCACGGTGACGTCGGTGATGGGCTCGATCCGATCGAGCCATTCACGGTAGAACGGGACGCTGCCCACCGCCGCGGTGAACACCTCGGGATCGCGGGCCGCCGTGAAGCGCCGGTCGGCGGCGAGGGGCGCGAGCGCGATCTGCACCGCGCCGTTGTCACCACCCCAGATGCCGATCGTGAACTCGTCGAGCGCCGCGACGACGCGGACCAGCGATGGGCCGTCGACGTCGCGGCGTCGGTACTGCCGGCTGTAGTAGGCGGCTCCGCACTCGGCGAAGGTCATCGCGCTGGGTCGCGCACCGATCTCGCCCAGCCGGCGGTCGAGCGCCGACCGTCGCCCGCCGGCGTCGATCACGAGATCCGCGGTTACGCCACCGCCCGCGGTCCGTACGCCACGCACGCGGGGCAGGTCTCCGGGATCGGCGACGAGGCCGGTGACCTGGGCACGGTGCCGGATCGTCACGCCCGGCTCGACGGCGGCGGTCCGGCGGAGCACCCAGTCGACGGTGGCCCGTCTGGTCAGCACGAGCGTGAGGTCGTCGTCCGGGACCGCCGCCGGGCCCCCGGGCTCCGCCTCGACCGCCCCGGCAGCGAGCAGGCCCGCATACACGTCGGGGAGCCTCTCCCGCAGCAGGTGACGGCAGGTGGCCATGAGGACGTGCGGCTGCACGATCTGCGGCGCCGAGGCCCGGAACGCCGTCGCGGCCGAGGTCTCGACGTCGGGCGCGGCGCGGAGATCGTCGCGCTCGAGAACGACGACCTCGTGACCGTCCCGGGCGAGCAACAACGCCACCGAGAGGCCGGCGGCGCTGCCGCCGATGACGACGATCTTCACGAGCCACCTCCGATGGCCGATATCAAGAGACGCCGAATGCTACTCATGGTGACAACATCAACGGGAAATCGCCGTCTGCAAGACCTGTAATCGAGATCTTAGGCTGTTCGGGTCGCCTTCTTATCACTCATTGTGATACTGCGGCATGCTGCCCTCAGACGTCATCCAGGCACTCGGGGAGTCCGCATGAGCAACAAGGTCATCGTGAACCTGGCGACCGGGTTGGAGGACGCCGAGCGCGTCACCGTCGCCTTCCTCGTCGCCCTCGGCGCCGCCGAGCGTGGTCAGCCGGTGCGGATGTTCCTGACCAAGGAGGCCGTACGTCTCGCCCTCAAGGACGGGGCCACCGGCATCGCCTGCGATGGTTGTCCGCCGATCCCGGGCCTCGCCGAGCGCTTCGCGAAGGCGGGCGGCCTGTTCCAGGTGTGCCCGATCTGCTTCGAGGCCCGGAAACTCGACACCGTGGACCTCGTCGAGAACTCGCAGGTCGCCGGCACCGTTCCGTTGTTCGAATGGCTCGACGGCGAAGCCGGGACCGTCTTCAGCTACTGAGCCGCGAGCCCGCGCCGCGTTCGAGATCGCGAATGGTGCGGCGGAACGCATCAGATTTGACGCGTTCCGCCGCACGGAAGACGATCAAGGCGCTGAACGCCGGCGTTGCGTCTGGGTGCGCCGGTGATCGCGAGGGCCGGGGGCGTCGCACGGTCTCTCGTCAGAGGCCGACCCGACCATGATCACCAGAATGAGGCGGATCTGGGCGCCGAGGGCCGCCCGGACGACGTCTACGAGACCGGGTGCCGCGAGCCCGCGACCTCCTCGGCCGGGTTGCCCATCCACCGGGCCCCCGGCGGGACCTGCTGCCCCTTGGTGAGGAAGGCGTTCCCGCCCAGCCGCGACCCGGTCCCGAGGACGGTGTCGTAGTGCACGAACGCCAGTGGCTCGAGCTCGGCCCCGGACCCGACGACGATCGGCGCGGCCTTGAAGACGCCGTCCTCCATCGAGTGCGGCTGCAGCACGACGCCGTCGTTGAGCGTGACGTCGTCGCCGAGCGCGACGAGTGACTTCTCGCTGATGCTCGCGCCGTCGTCGAACAGGCGCCGCCCGACCCGCACCCCGAGCAGCCGCCACACCGTGCTCTTGAACGGGGTCCCGTTGAGCACGCTGGGCTGCATGCTGAACTTCCAGAAGCGCTCGTGGCGCCAGAAGTACGGGTCGTAGATCGAGCAGTACTGCGGGCGCAGCGCCCGGAACCGGGTGCTGAGCCGTTCGAGCAGCACCCCGTAGGCGAGGTTGAGCGGGCCCGCGACGAGCACCGCGCACGCCACGACCGAGATGCCGACGGTGTCGTCGAGGTTCACCGCGACCAGCGCGAGGATCGTCAGGAGCGCGACCCGGACCCACTGGGCGAGCAGGAACAGCACGATGGTGCGGAGGTTGTGGGCGTTCTTCTGGGCCAGGCGCCGTCGCAGCCCGGTGCGGCTCAGCGCGAAGTCGGCCTCGTCGGCCCGGCGTCGCGGGATCTCGAAGGCCGGGGAGCCGAGCAGGCCGATCCCGGAGCGGACCCGGCCGTCCGCGGGGATCGAGGTCTTGCTGCCGATGAACACGTCGTCGTCGAGACGCGCGCCCGGGGGCACCGAGATCACGTTGCCGAGGAAGCAGCGGCTCCCGATCGCGAGGTGCTCGGTGCGGAACGCGGTCGCGGACTGCTCGGTGTTCACCAGGTCGACGCCGTCGGAGAGCATCGTCCCGGCGCCGACGGTGATCGAGTACGGGTTCTCGTGGCGCAGCTCGGCGCCGACGTTCGAGCCGGTCTGGCCCGCGTCCGTCATGGCGTAGCCGAGGGCACGCAGGTAGCCCACGACGTAGGAGCTGTCGCCGAGCAGCCGCACGAAGAAGGGCACGTTGGTCACGCGGGAGACCGCCCGCTGGCAGGCGTGCGCCACCCCGTACAGCGGGTGGACCCGGCCGGGGACCAGCACCCGCGCCAGGACCCGGGGCAGCGTGCACACCGCGGCGAGCCCCAGCGCGACGGCGCCGAGGTAGAGCACGAGGGAGACGCCGAGCGCGCCCAGGTAGAACGCCGGGTCGCCGAGCCCGGAGATGCCGGGCAGGACGGCGTCGCCGACGGCGGGCAGCGCGTCGCCCGCGGTGATCGCGCAGGCCACCAGGAACGGGACCACGAGCAGGAGCGCCCCGACCTCGGAGACCGCGGCGACCACCCGCCGTCGACGGGGGCAGTGCGCACTCGGCAGCGTCGGCGGCGCGTGGTCGGCCGGCCGGGCCGGGGAGCCGTGCCAGTGGCGCCCGTCCGGGACCCGCTGCCCGGTGTGCACCGACGACGCGTGCGCGAGCCGCGCCCCGTCGCCGACCACGGTGTCGATCTCGAGGAGGGAGCCCTCCCCGACCACGGCGTCCGCGCCGATGCGCACCCGGCCGGTGCGCAGGGCGCCCGCGCGGGCCTGGTAGCCGGTGAACGCCACGCTCCGGCGCACCACGGCCCCGTCGCCGATCTCGATCAGGTCGGGGCACACCGGCACCGTCGTCGAGAGGATCACCGCGCCCCGCCCGATGCGCGCGCCCAGGGCCCGCAGGTAGAGCACGTAGATCGGTGACCCCGCGAACAGGGCCAGCGGGCAGGAACGGATCAGGGTGGCGACCGTCCAGAACCGGACGTACGCCAGGCTCCAGAGCCGGATCGTGTCGGGTCGGCACCGTCCGACGAGCAGCCACTTCGCGGCGATCGGCAGCAGGCACACCACGGCACCGGACGCGGCCAGGGCGGCGAGGACGCGCAGGTAGAGCTCGCCGAAGCCCTGGCTGGGGCCGACCCAGTCCACGTCGACGTTCGCGATCAGCACGCCGCCGAGCGCGAGGGCCGCCAGGACCAGCAGCTGCAGCACCCCGCACGCGCGGTGCATCCAGGTCCCGACGCGCGGCTCGGGCGGGTGCTCGGGCAGGCCCACCGCCGCACCGGGCGTGGCCTGCGCGAGCGCCGCCGCGAGCGAGCGCACCGTCGGGTGGGCGTACATGAGCCGGATCGGGACGGGCGGGAGGTCGGTGTCGCGGCGCAGCGCCGCCGCGACCCGGGCGAGGGTGAGCGAGTTCGCACCGAGGTCGTCGACGAGGTGGGACTCGACCGAGACCCGCTCGAGGTCGAGCACCCCGGCGAACGCCGCGGCGAGCGACTCCTCGGTGCGGGTGGCGGGGGCGACGACGGTGCCGGGAGCGCCGCCGCGACGGGCGGCGGGCGCCGGGAGCGCCGCGCGGTCGACCTTGCCGCTGCTCATCATCGGGATCTCGGCGAGCCGCTGGAAGTACGCGGGCACCATGTGCGCGGGCAGGGCGCTGCGCAGCCGGGCGGCGAGCGACTCCTCGTCGACGGCCACGCCGTGCTGCACCCGGTAGTAGCCGACGAGTTCGGTGACCCCCGACGACGGGGTGTGGGTGGCGACGACGGCCTGGGCCACGCCGGGCACGGCGCCCAGCACGGCCTCGATCTCGCCGAGCTCCACGCGGAAGCCGCGGATCTTCACCTGGGAGTCGGCGCGCCCGACGTAGGTCAGTCCCTCCCGGTCCGCGCGCACCAGGTCACCGCTGCGGTACGCGCGGCCCCAGCCCAGGGCGGGCAGCGGGCGGAAGGCCGCGGCGTCCTTCTCGGGGTCGAGGTAGCGGGCGGTCCCGACCCCGGCGATGACCAGCTCACCGACCTCGCCGGGACGCACCGGGTGGCCGCGCTCGGGGTCGACGACAGCGAGTTGCCAGCCCGCGAGCGGCAGCCCGATCCGCACCGGCTCCCCGGGACGCAGCCGGGAGGCGCAGGCGACCACGGTGGTCTCGGTGGGCCCGTAGGTGTTCCAGACCTCGTCGCACACCGCGGCCAGCCGGTGCGCCAGCTGATCGGGGCACGCCTCACCGCCGAGGATGAGCAGGCGCAGGCCGCGGCACTGCTCGGCGCTCCACAGCCCGGCCAGGGTCGGCACCGTCGACACCACGGTGATGTCCCGGGCGGCGAGCCAGTCGCCGATCTCCGCGCCGGAGCGGACCAGCGACCGCGGCGCGGGCACCAGGCAGGCACCGTGGCGCCAGGCGAGCCACATCTCCTCGCACGACGCGTCGAACCCGACCGACAGCGACGCCATCACCCGGTCGCCCGGGCCGAGCGGCCGGTGCCGCAGGAACAGCCGGGCCTCGGCGTCGACGAAGGCCGCGGCGCTGCGGTGGGAGACCGCGACGCCCTTCGGGGTCCCGGTGGTGCCCGAGGTGAAGATGATCCAGGCGTCGTCCGAGGGCAGCGGCCGCCCGGGCGGGAGAGCGGGGGGACCGCCGCGGCGGGTCTCGTAGGTCTCCGCGTCGGTCAGCACGCCCCGCACCTCGGCGCGGGCGAACACCAGGTCCGCCCGGTCCGCGGGGTCCTCGGCGTCGACCGGGACGTAGGCGGCCCCGACGGCGAGCACCCCGAGGACGGCGACGTAGAGGTCGGCCGTGCCGGAGGCGACGCGGATCCCGACGCGGTCGCCGCGTCCCACGCCGTGGGCGGCGAGCAGGACCGCGACCCGGTTCGCCTCACTGCGCAGCGCGGCGTAGTCCAGGGTCCGTGTGCCGTCGTCGATCGCGGGACGGTCGGGGTACGCGGCGGCCGTCGTGGCGAGCACGTCGAGCAGGGTCCGCGGGGGTGCGGAGCTCCCGCCGAGGTGGACGGCCCCGGGCGGCGGGACCGCCGGACGCCGGGGCCGCCGGACGGTCGGCGAGTCCGCGTCCGGGCGGACGGCCGGGACACCGCCGGGCGGGGACGGCGGCGCACCCGGCGCCGCGAATCCGTGCGGCGGGGACGGCGGCGCACCCGGCGCCGGGAGACCGCGCGGCGGGGACGGCGGAGCACCGGTACGGGCCGGGAGGGCGCCGGTGGGGGCCGGGCCGACTCCTACTGGGTGCACGCCGTGTCCTCCTGGGGTGGTGTCGCGGCTCGAGGTGGGGTGCGACGCGGAGCGCGGCGAAGCTAGTGAGGGCGCCGGACCCGCGGCCCGGTGCCTGAGGGGGTCGGGGCCGGGGCCGCGTCGAATGGTCGGTGCGGCGCGCCGAGGGTCGGCGAAGGCCGCGGTCTGCTCATCCGTGTGAAACCGGGGTGAGCCCGAGGCGTGCCCTCCGGACGGCGTCACTCGGCCGGAGCCCGGGAGCTGACCATGGTCGCCGCCTCCGCGAGCGGCGTGACCGGAGCGGCGGGACGGGCCTCCTCGGGCCGCCGGACGTGGTGGGAGATGCGCAGCAGGATCGCGACGAGCACGTAGTTCGCGAGCAGCGAGGAGCCGCCGTAGGACAGGAACGGGGCCGTCAGACCGGTCTCCGGGATGAGGTCGGTGACCCCGCCGACGACGATGAACACCTGCAGGGCCAGCGAGAACGACAGCCCGGCGGCGAGCAGCGTCGAGAAGCCGTCGCGGGCCGCGTTCGCCGCGTGGAGGCCTCGGCCGATCAGCAGCAGGTAGACGCACAGGATCGCGGCGAGCCCGGTCAGCCCGAGCTCCTCCCCCATCCCGGCGATGATGAAGTCGGTGTTCGCCAGCGGGACCAGGTCGGGGCGGCCGGCGCCGAGCCCGGTTCCGAGCATGCCGCCGTAGGCGAGCCCGAACAGGCCCTGGGAGAGCTGGTACCCGTTGCCGGCGAAGTCCGCGAACGGGCTCTCCCAGACCTGCACGCGGACCTGGACGTGGGCGAACAGGTGGTAGGCGAGCACGCTGGTCGCGGCGAAGAAGGCCAGGCCGATCAGCACCCACGACACCCGCTCGGTCGCGATGTAGATCATCGCGAGCACGACGCCGAAGAACAGCAGGGACGCCCCCAGCTCCTTCTCCAGGGCGAGCACCCCGACGGCGGCGAGCCACGCGATCACCAGCGGCGCGAGGTCGCGGGGCCGGGGGAACTCCATCCGGCCGAGGCGCCGACCCGCCGTCGTGAACAGCTCGCGCTTCTCGACGAGCAGCGATGCCGCGAACACGATGATCGCGAGCTTGGCGAACTCGCCGGGCTGCAGCGAGACCGGTCCGACCCGGATCCAGAGCTTGGCCCCGTTGACCTGGGAGATGCTCGCCGGCAGCACCCCGGGCAGCACCAGCAGCACCAGCCCGACCAGGCCCAGCAGGTAGCTGTAGCGCGAGAGCACCCGGTGGTCGGGCAGCCGCCACATCACCACCGCGAGCAGGACCACCGACCCGCCCGCCCAGGCCAGCTGCCGGATCGCGTTCGACGACGGGGCGGGCAGCCCCTGCCCGACGGCGGAGGCGGCCGCGGCGAGATCGAGCCGGTGGATCATCACCAGGCCGAGACCGGTCAGGAGCGCCACGCACGGCAGGATCAGCGGGTCGGCGTAGGGGGCCCAGCGGCGCACGGCGAGGTGCGCGCCCGCGAACAGCGCGAGGTAGGCCAGGCCCAGGTAGCCCAGGGCGAAGCTCAGCGCGTGCTGCTGGTCGATCTCCACCGACACCAGCGACGCGGTCGTGATCGTCGCCGCGGCGACGAGCAGCAGCAGCTCGGTCCGGCGGCCGGTGGCCGGTCCGGGTGGTCCGTCGGGGACGCGGGTCAGGGGACACCTCCGGGGGCGACGGGACGGTCCGACGGACCAGATACTCGCACGAACATTTGAGCGTCATGGAGGCGCCGCAGCCTTCTGACCTGCGTCGAAGCCGGTGATGACCAGGCGATGGGGTGCCGATGAGCAACGCCAGAGATCGACCACCGGCCGTCGACGACGACGGTCCGCTCGCCGTGTCGGACGGTTCCGGACGGCCCGTTCGTGCCACCCGTCACCCGTACCGAGCCGGCCCGCCCCGTGCGCCGCTCGCGACCAGGGAGGAACGACGATGAGCTCGGACGCGACGATCCGCTCGCCGGAGCAGGACCGCCCCGGACCGGACACCGAGAATGCCGCGGGTGGCGGGCTGCGGGCGCGCCCGGCCGACGGCGCCACGTTCGCCGGACGCGATCCCGCGCTGGCCGCCGACCAGACGATCTCGGGGCAGACGCCGCCCCACTGCCCGGCCCGGACCCGGGCCTACCGCGGCGGCCGGGTGATCGCCGAGGGGTTCCCGGTGGCCGAGCTGTCCGACCAGCTCGACGACCACCCGGAGACCTTCGTCTGGCTGGACCTGCACGACGCGGACCCCACCGACCTCCGCGTGATCACCGAGGAGTTCGGGCTGCACCCGCTGGCCGTCGAGGACGCGGTCAACGAGCACCAGCGCCCCAAGCTCGACCGGTACGACGACCACCTGTTCCTGTCCGCCTACGCGGTCGCCCTCGACGCCACGACCGGGCAGCTGGCCGCGAGCGAGATCGCCGCGTTCGTCACCCCGCGGGCGTTGATCACGGTGCGCAAGGACGACGGCTTCGACCCCGGCAGCCTCGTCGCCCGGTGGGACGCCAGCCCCGATCTCGCCGCGCACGGCGTCGGGTTCCTGCTGCACGGCCTGCTCGACCAGATCGTCGACGGCCACTTCACGGCCGTGCAGTCTCTCGACGACGAGATCGAGGAACTGCAGGACGAGCTGTTCAGCGAGGTCGACCCGGGCCAGAGCCTGCAACGACGCAGCTTCGAACTGCGGAAGTCGCTGGTGCTGCTGCGTCGGGTGGTCCTGCCGATGCGCGAGGTCGTCAACTCGCTCATGCGCCGCGACCTGCACGTCCTCGACGACACCCTGACGCCCTACTACCAGGACGTCTACGACCACGTGCTGCGGGCGACCGAGTGGACCGAGTCGCTGCGCGACCTGGTCACCACCATCCTCGAGACCCGCCTGACGATCCAGGGCAACCGGCTCAACGAGATCATGCGGAAGCTGACCTGCTGGGCGGCGATCATCGCCGTGCCCACCGCGGTCACCGGGTTCTACGGTCAGAACGTCCCGTACCCCGGCTTCCAGGAGTCGTGGGGCTTCGTGACGAGCATCGTGCTCATGGTCGTGATCGCCGGCGGGCTCTACCTCGGGTTCAAGCGCAAGAACTGGGTCTGAGTTCGGTGACGACGGCGGGGCCCGGTCGGCGTGACCGGGCCCCGCCGGGGCCGTCAGCTCCCGGAGGGCGCCGGGGTGATCGGTGCGGACGGGGCGGGCTGGGCCGGGGCCGCGCCGTGGTCGCGCACCCACCGGGCGTCGAGCGGGCCGCCGTCGGCCCAGGCGGCGATACCGATCCGGTCGCCGACCACCACCGCGCTGTCCTGGCTCTTCTGCTTGTCCTTCCGCACGTGCGTGGTCGGGGTCAGCGTGTAGGTCTGCGAGTAGCCGTCCTTGCTCTTCACGGTCACGGCCGAACCGTTCACGGCGGTGACGACGCCGCGCTGGAGGTCGACGGTGACCGTCCCGTGCTTCTTCGTGTTCTTCGAGAACTCGACGTGCTCGCCGGGATGGTGGGGGTGGGCGCCGGCCGCCGGGGCGCCCGACGGTTCGGCGTTCGCGATCCCGGCGCCGATCCCGCCCAGCGCCAGCGCAGTCGCCGTGGTCGCCGCCGCCTTCATCCAGATCCTCATGAGAGTCCCTTTCCCGTGCTCGGCGCGACGCTGATCGCCGCGACGGGAACGACGATCACGGCGTCGCCTGACAACGGACTGAGAAAGCCGGGAAAGGCCCGAGCCGCTTCAGAGAGCCTTCAGCGCGACGGAATTACTTCCCGACGACGGGGAATGCGCGGGACGAATCCGGACAACGGTCAGCCGACCGTGGAGTCGACGGCCGGAGCGCGGACCGACCCGCGGGCGAGGGCCGCGGTGGCGACGGCCATCACCGCCACCAGGAGGACGATCAGGACGACCGTGGGCCCCGAGGCACGGATGTGCTCGCCGAGCACCACCACGCCCAGCAACGAGGCCCCCAGCGGTTCGCCGACCGTCACCGCGGGCAACGAGGCCGACAGCGGACCGGCCCCGAACGCGATCTGCTGCAGCAGCGTCCCGATCCCGATCGCGGCCAGCAGGACCCAGGTCTCCCAGCCCCGCAGCAGCGGCACGAGTCCGGTGGCCAGCAGCGCGACCACCGACTTCGTCAGGGCCCCGACGAGCCCGTAGGCCAGACCCACGGCCACGGCGAGCAACGCGGCGCGCCGGGCTCCGCGCCGGCGCCCCGCGCCCAGCACGCAGGCCGCCGCGACCAGCACCAGCACCGATCCGGCCGGCACCCACTGCGCGAACGGCGCCCGGTCGACCCCCGCCGTCGGTTGTCCGACGCACACGAACAGCGCCAGCGCCCCGACCAGGGCGACCGACCACTGCCGCTGCGCCGTGGTGACCGTCCGCCCCGAGTAGCGGGCCTCGAGCGGCAGCGCGAACAACAGGGTCGTCACCAGCAGCGGCTGGACCAGCAGCACCGAACCGATCCCCAGTGCCCCCGCCTGGAGCCCGAACGCGCCGGTGTCGGCGCCCGCCCCGGCCCACCAGCGCCGGGAACGGACCAACCGGCCGACCAGGTGGCTGCCCCGGGCCGCCTCGTCGGGCACCGCCGCGGCCGCGCCCCGCTGCACCACGGACGCCACCGCGAACAGCAGCGCGGCCAGCAGCGCGAGTCCGGCGGCGCAGGCGTCCAGCGCCGTCACGCGGTTCCCGGAGTGCTCGTCACGGCCCTGGAATGTAGTCCTCGGCGACCGCCGGAGGCCGCCCCGCGGCGGGATCGGGCAATACGAGGACGGCCGCGGAAAAGCCTCGGGAAAGTCGCGGCCAACCATTCCCGGGCTCGATGTGTGGCTCCCGTCAGAAATCCGGGTCGCGCCGCTCGAGGAACGCCGCCACTCCCTCCCGGGCGTCCTCGCCCGCGAACAGGTCGGCCACGCGGTCGGCCTCCCGGGCGAGGCCCTTCGTCAGGGGAAGGTCGTGCGCGTCGTCGACGGACCGCAGCACCGCGGTGAGGGCCGACGTCGGCAGCGACGCGAGCTCCGCGGCCCACGCGAGCCCCGCCTCCTCCTCGCCGCCGGCAGCGACGATGCGGTCGACGAGCCCGATCGCGTGGGCCTCGGCCGCACCCACGGTGCGCGGGGTGAGCAGGAGGTCCAGCGCCCGGCCGCGCCCGACGAGCCGGGGGAGCCGCTGCGTCCCGCCCGCTCCGGGGATCAGGCCCAGCCGGGTCTCGGGCAGCCCGAGCCGCGCGCCCCTGCCCGCCACCCGCAGGGTCGCGGCCATCGCCAGCTCCAGGCCGCCGCCGAGCGCCTGTCCCTCGATCACCGCGATCGAGGGGCGTCCGGCTGCCGCGATCCGCTCGATCGGCCGGCGCAGGGAGACGAGGTAGCGCGCCATGTCGTCCTCGTCGAACCCCGCCATCGCCTTGATGTCGGCGCCGGCCACGAAGAACCCGGGGAGGTCGGAGACGATCACCAGCACCCGGGCGTCCGAGATCTCGAAGGCGTCGACGGCGGCGTCCAGCCCGGCGGCCACCGCCGCCGAGAGGGCGTTGACCGGCGGCGAGGCCAGCCGGACGACGAGGACCCGCTCGTGGCGCGTCCAGGTCACCACGTCGTCGCTCATGCGTCCTCCCGCGGAGCCGTCGCGCCCGCCCCGACGACCGGGGCGGCCAGCCGCTCACGGAGCCGGAACTTCTGGATCTTGCCGGTGAGGGTGCGGGGGAGGGCGTCGACGAGCTCGAGGCGCTCCGGGCGGTACTGGGTCGCCGCTCCTCGCCGGGCGAGGAACTGCCCGAGGCCGTCGAGCGTGGGGACGGCCCCCTCACGCGGTACGACGAAGGCGCACGCCCGCTCCCCCAGCCGCTCGTCGGGCATCGCCACGATCGCCACCTCGGCCACGTCGGGATGGGCGTAGAGCAGGTTCTCGATCTCCACGACCGGGATGTTCTCCCCGCCGCGGATGATGATGTCCTTGCTGCGCCCGGTGATGCGCAGGAAGCCGTCCGCGTCGATGCGGGCGAGGTCGCCGGTGTCGAACCAGCCCTCGGCGTCGCACCCGCGCAGGTTGGGACGCTTGAGGTAGCCGCCGAACAGGCTGTTGGCCCGGACCTGCAGCGACCCCTCGACGTCGGGGCCCAGGACGTCGCCGTCGAGCCCGATCACCCGCAGCTCGACGTCGGGCAGCGGCGACCCGTCGGTCTCGAACACCCGCTCGTCGGCGTCCTCCGGGCCGGTCGCGGTGACCGCGCCCATCTCGCTCATCCCCCAGCCGGAGCCGATGCGGGCGTCCATCGCAACGGTGGCCCGCCGGACGAGATCGCGCGGGACCGGAGCCCCCGCGCAGAGGAAGACCCGGAAGCTCGCGAACGCCTCCGGCGCCGCCTCGGCCTCGCGGGTCAGGTCGGCCAGGAACGGCGTCGAGGCCATCGTGAAGGCGACACTCTCGGCGCGGATGATCTCGGCGGCGCGTCCCGGGCGCCACACGTCCTGCAGCACCGAGGTCGCCCCACGCAGGATCGGCATCTGGAAGCCGTACATGTAGCCGGTCTGGTGGGCCAGCGGCGAGGCCATGAGCTGGACGTCGTCGGGGGTCAGGCCCAGCCGGGCCGCGAAGTCGCGGACGTTGCACAGCGCGGTGTTCGACGTGACCATCACGCCCTTGGGCTCGCCGGTGGTCCCGGAGGTGTAGGCGAGCTGGACGACGGCGTCCGGGTCGGGCCGGCGCCGGGCGAACTCCGCGCGGTCGTCGACGGTCGGGCTGCGCCCGGCGAGCACGGCGTCGAACTGACCGCCGCCGCCGGGGCGCACCGTGATCACGGTGGTCAGCGCGGGAAGGCGCCCCGTCAGGTCGCGCGCCATCGCGGCGTGGTCGAAGCCCGCGAACTCCTCGGGCACCACGAGCACGGTCGACTCCGCGAGGCCGAGCATGAACTCGAGCTCCCGGGTGCGGAAGATCGGCATGAGCGCGTTGGTGACCGCGCCGACGCGCAGGCAGGCCAGGCTCAGCACGGGCAGCTGCCACCAGTTCGGGAGCTGCATCGAGACCACCTGGCCGGCCTGCACCCCCAGGTCGAGCAGGCCGGCGGCGACGCGGTCGACCCGCGCGGCCAGCTCGGCGTAGGTCAGGGCCCGGCGGCCGTCGTCGGCATGGGTGTACCCGACGACGGCGAGGGTGTCCGGACGGTGCGCGACGGCCTCGTCGAGATGATCGAGCAGGGTCCGCCCCGGCCAGGATCGTCGGGCCATGTCCGCCCGGTACCCGTCGGTGAAGTCGGTCGCCAGCGTCATCGGTGCCTCCCGGACCCGCTCGTTCCTCACCCAGCTTCGACCAGCGCACGGACCGAGGCCAGACGCTCGTACTGCACGAGCACATCGGACGCAGCCGGCACCAGCACGAACCCCGCGGCGCCCGCTGCCCGCAGCGCGACGAGCTCCTCCGCCACCGCGCGCTCGCCGCCGAGGACGACCCACCGCTCGAGGCGGGAGAAGGGCAGGCCGTACTGACCGCGGACGAACGCCGCCGCCTCGGCCCGCGCGGCCCCCGGGTCGTCACGGGGGCCGGTGACGTGCACGAACACCATCATGAGCACGGTCGGGACGGGCCGGCCCTGCGCGGCGGCGAGCTCGGCGAGCCGGCCCGCGACCTCGGCGACCCGGCGCGGGGACATCCAGACGCCGAGCCACCCGTCACCGACGCGGGCCGCGCGACGCAGCGCGGCGTCGGACCGGCCGCCCAGCACCAGCGGCGGCGGTTGGGCAGGCGCGGGCTCGAGGACCGGGGCGCGGGTCGGCAGCAGCGGTCCGGGGTGGTCCACCGCCTTGCCCCGCAACAGGGTGTCGACGATCGCGAGGGATTCGTCGAGCCGGCGCCCCCGCTGCCGCACCGGCACCCCGGCCGCCTCCCACTCCTCGGGGTTCTCGCCCCCGACCCCGACGCCGAGCAGGACGCGGCCCGGGGCGAGCGCGTCCACCGTCGCCACCTGCTTCGCGGTCCAGACCGGGTGGCGCATCGGGAGCAGCAGGACCCCGGTGCCGAGCAACAGCGTCCGCGTGCTGACGGCCGCCGCGCAGAGTGCGCCGAGCGGCTCCATCACCGGCGGGTGGAACGCCAGGTGGTCGCCGACCCAGCCCGCGTCGAACCCCAGGTCCTCGGCCAGCGCCGCGCCCCGTGCCAGCGGCGGTGGCCCGGTCCGGAACGGATCGAAGGTCGGGAGCATGACCCCGAACCCGGCCTGCGCCACCTGCTCCATCCACGCCTCCCGAGCCGCCCGGCGCCCGCCGTTGACGGCCGGACCGGTCGTCGCGATCGTCGTCGTCGACCCGACGATCCTGGACCATCGACCCGACCTGCGAGGGGATCCGAGCCCATGGACTTCACCCTGCGGCCCGAGCAGGAGGCCTATCTCGCGGAGCTGCGCAGCTTCGGCGAGAAGGAGCTCGCGCCGCACTACCGCGCGGACGACCTCGCCGGCACGCTGCGCCCGGACCTCATCCCGACGATGGCCCGGATGGGCCTGACCGGTCTGCGTGTCCCGGAGCGGTTCGGCGGCCAGGAGGCGGACGCGGTCACGACCGGGCTGGCCGCGGAGGAGATCGCCCGCCACGACTTCAACGCCTGCTACGTGCTGCTCGACTCGGCGCTGGTCTCGGACATCCTGCTGGCCGGGGCGACCGAGGAGCAGCGGGCCCGGTGGATGCCCTCGATCGCCTCCGGCGCGACGGTGCCCGCGGTCTGCCTCACCGAGCCCGGCCAGGGCTCCGACGCGGCGAACCTCGCGCTGCGCGCGGATCCCGACGACGACGGCGACGGCTGGCGGTTGATCGGCGAGAAGACGTCGATCTCGCTCGGGATGTACACGCCGGTCGGGGTGGTGTTCGCGCGCACCGGGGGGCCGGGCGCGCGCGGGGTCAGCGCGTTCTTCGCCGACCTCACCGACGACCGCCTGTCGCGGACCCCGCTCGACGACCTCGGCAGCCGCTCGATCGGCCGCGCCAGCCTCTACTTCGACGGTGTCCGGGTCGGGCGCGCGGACATGATCGGCGCCGAGGGCGAGGGCTTCGTGGCCGTGATGCGCGGCTTCGACTACTCGCGCGCGGTGATCGGGCTGATGTGCCTCGGGATCGCCTCCGCGGCGCTGGACGACGCGATGGCCTACGCCCGCGAGCGGGAGGCGTTCGGCCGGCCCATCGGGACCTTCCAGGGCGTCGCGTTCCCGCTGGTCGAGTTCGCGACGCAGATCCGCGCGGCCCGGCTGCTCTGCTACGAGGCGCTCGCCTTGAAGGACGCGGGTGAGGACCCGGCCGTTCCGGCCAACATGGCGAAGTGGTGGGCGCCCAAGCTCGCGGCCGACGCGGTCCACCAGGCGCTGCTGACCTTCGGGCACGCCGGGTGGTCCACCGACAACACGATCGGCCAGCGTCTCCGGGACGTCATCGGCCTCGAGATCGGCGACGGGACCGCCCAGATCGCCAAGCTCGTCGTCGCCCGGCATCTGCTCGGGCGGTCGACGGCGCCCTGATTTTCTACGTTGTCGCAGGTTCTGCGATGTCGTAGATTCTGGGCGTCGACGACCGAAGGAGAGCCCGGCCGATGGTTGCCCCGAGTGCCGATGTCACCGTCCTGGACCGCGACTTCGCCGAGCGCTGGTACCGCGAGGGCTGGATCCGGGCGTGGAACGAGAACCGCCCCGAGCTGTGCCGGGAGATCCTCACCGAGGACTTCGTGCTCGACAGCCCCACCACCCGGCACACCCGGAGCCTCGTGCAGGGACCGGAGGCCGCGGCCGCGTACATCCGCTACGTCCTGGGCGCCTACCCGGACCTGCAGTGGGAGGTCACCGACCCGCCGCTGTACTCCGACCACGTGGCCCGCGCGGCGTTCAACTGGCGCGGGACCGGCCACTTCACCGGCCGCCTCGACCCGCCGGGGATCGACGGGACGGGCCGGGCGTTCGAGTTCGCCGGGCTCGAGGTGTTCGACTTCCGGGGCGACCGGGCCTGCTACCTCAACGCGAGCTACGACCTGCTCGGGCTGATGAAGCAGATCGGGGTCCACGGGAGCTCGGGCCGGCGGGCCGGGTAGCGGACATGACCGCGAGCCTGCGCGCCCTGCTCGAGCACGGGGTCGCGACCGGACCGGACACCGTCGTGCTCGAGGACGCCGCCGACACCCTGACCTGGGCCGCGCTGCACGAGCGGGCGTGCGGGGTCGCCGCCGCCCTGGTCCGGGACGGGGTGGCGCCGCAGGACCGGGTGGTCTTCATCGGCCGGAACGACGTGCGCTACTTCGACGTGCTGTTCGGCTGCGCGCTGGCCGGGGCGGTGCTGGTCCCCCTGAACTGGCGCCTCCACGCCCGCGACCTGCTCGCGGTGGTCGAGGACTGCGGTGCCACGGTGGTCGTCGTCGACGACGCCGGGGCGCAGGCCCTCGCGCCCGTGGCCGACGCCCTCGCCGTCGTCGTCAGCCTCGATGCCCACCCCCGGTGGCCGGAGCTCGCGGCCTGGCGCGCCCCCGCTCGCGACCCGGAGGTCCCGGCGCGCCCCGAGGACATCGCCGTGCAGCTCTACACGAGCGGCACCACGGGGTCGCCCAAGGGCGCGATGTTCGCGAACGGCACCAACGTCGCGGCCCTGCTCGACGACATCTCCGTCGCGTGGGGCTTCACCGCCGACGACGTCAGCCTGCTGACCATGCCCCTGTTCCACATGGGCGGCCTCGCCTGGGCCCTCGCCGGGCTCGCCCGCGGCGCCCGCGGGATCGTCGTGCGCGACTTCGTGCCCGACCAGGTGCTGCGCACCATGCGCGACGAGCAGGTCACCCTCGCGTTCTGCGTCCCGACGATGCTCGCCGCGCTCTGCGCCGTCCCGGGCGCCGGCGACCTCCCGCTGGCGCTGCGTCAGATGGTCTACTCCGGCGCCCCGATCAGTCCGCCCGCGCTGGCCACCGCCCAGGCGACGCTGCGCTGCGACTTCGTCCAGATCTACGGGCTGACCGAGGCCACCGGCGCGTTCGCGCAGCTCCCGGCGGCCGACCACCGCGGCGACGCCGCCCGCTCCGGCGTGATCCGCTCGGCCGGCACGCCGTACCCGTGGGTGGAGGTGACCGTCCGCGACCCCGAATCCGGCCGTGACGTGGGCGTCGGGGGGACCGGAGAGATCCTCACGCGGTCGCGGCAGAACATGGTCGGGTACTGGAACCGCCCGGAGGAGACCGCCGCCGTCCTCACCCCCGACGGCTGGCTGCGCACCGGCGACATCGGCTACCGCGACGGCTCCGGGCGCATCTACCTGCTCGACCGCGCGAAGGACGTCATCATCAGCGGCGGCGAGAACGTGTATCCGGTCGAGGTCGAGAACGTCCTGGCCGGACACCCCGACCTCGCCGAGGTCGCGGTGATCGGGGTCCCCGACCCGCACTGGGGCGAGACGGTCAAGGCCGTCGTCGTGCCACGGCCCGGGGCCACGCCCGACGCGGCCGCGATCATCGCCTGGTGCCGTGGGCACCTCGCCGGGTTCCAGTGCCCGACCAGCGTCGACCTGGCCGAGACGCTGCCGCGCACGGCCACCGGTAAGGTCCGGAAGCCCTTGCTGCGCGCGCCGTACTGGCAGGGGCAGGACCGCGCCATCCACTGAGGAACCGCCGTGAGCTCCCCTCCCCCGGCGAACGCGCCGAGCAAGGGTGACCGCACCCGGCGGCGCCTGCTGGACGCCGCCGCCGCGGAGATCGCCCGACGCGGGCCCGACGGCACCAGCCTCGCCGCCGTCGCCCGCCGCGCGGAGCTCAAGGCCGGCAGCGTCTACTTCCACTTCGACTCGCGCGACCACCTGATCGAGGCGGTCCTCGAGGAGGGGGTGCGGGAGTCGCTGCGCATCCTCGACGACGCGGTGTCCGCCCTGGCCGCCCCGAGCGCGGCCCCGGAGCGGCTCCGCGCTGCGGTGCGCGCCCACCTGCGGGCGATCGAGGAGCTGAGCGACTACGCGATGGTCGTCCTCGCCCCGCCGTTCCACACCGCCGGCGACCGGATGCCCGTCTACCGGGACGCCCTGCGGACCTACCTCGCCCGCTGGACGGAGCTCATCTCCGACGCCCAGGACGCCGGAGTCCTCCCGGGGGGCACGGACCCCCGCAGCCTCCGGGATCTGGTGCTCGGGGGCCTCAACGCCTCCGGGCTCGCCGGGCGCCCGGTCGCGGACACCGCGCGGGCGATGGAGTCGCTGCTGGGACTCGACGACGGTTGACCTCGAGCGCGGTCGAGGTCCTAGCGTCGAGCGCATGAGCTGGGCACCGGAGCAGCTGGAACGGATCGACTCGTCCGACGAACTGCGGATCGCGGCCCGCCGCGACGACGGCTCGCTGAGCCGCGCGCTGCCCATCTGGGTCGTACGCGTCGGCGACGACGTGTACGTGCGCACCTGGCACCGTCGCGAGACCGGGTGGTTCGGCCGCGTCGTCCGGACGGGACGCGCCCGCGTCAGCGTGCCCGGGGTGGAGGCCGACGTCGCCGTCGAGGACGTCGGCGCCGCACGGCGGGCCGAGGTCGACGCGGCCTATCAGGACAAGTACGGACGCTACGGCCGCTCGACCGTCGACGCGATGGTCGGCGAGGCGGCCGCGGCGTCCACCCTGCGGTTCGTCCCGGAGTAGCGGGTCAGCCCGCCTGGATCCACTGCGTGGCCTGGGCGCCGGTGGCGGCCCAGGTGATGCGGTCGGTCCGGCCGGCCAGCCGCGCCACCAGCGCCAGCCGCTCCCGCGAGGTACCCCGGACGCCGAAGCCCCGTCGCGCGGCGATCATCCCGGGGTCGAGCACCAGGACGCGCCGCGCCTTGTCGACCCGCTGTTCGAGCTTGGCGTCACTGCTGACGGCGGCGGTCGCGCCCGCTCCGCCGACCTGCTCGGCCCAGCGGGCGGCCGTGCGGGCCCCCTGCTCGTCGGCGCGGACGCTGATCACGAGGACGTCGGGTTGCTTCGCGTCGTCAGTGGTGTCGGTGGGACGGGGGGTGTCAGCTCGGCGACCGAGCGACGGGGAGGACATCGCGGTTCCTTCACGCATGAGATCCGAATCGGTGGCCCCTCTCGGGGTACCTCCCATCCTTCCACCCCGGACGGCGCCGACGGCCGTCGTACCGATTCGGCGTGCGGCACCTCCGACAACGAGAACGAATGACGGCGGACGCAACCTGCGGGGCCGCCGCGTCTCAGTATCCCGGCATCTCGCCCCCCGCTCCGCGCTCGCGCACGAACGCCCGCCCCGGCGGATCGGAACGGGCGACGCCGGCCGATCCCGTCCAGGTCGGAGCACGTCCGGGCATCGCCACAGCCGCTGACCGGCCCAGTCACGAGACGCAGGGGTTCTGCGACGCCCCGTGACAGCACGGGCCGGACCGATCGAGCGCGTCGCCGTCCGCTGACGCCGCGATAACACTTTGGGACTAGTCGATCGAGGGTGTTTCTCACCACACGTGATCTCACTACTCTCACCGGTTCCGGACAGACCGGGCCATCGTCGCTCAAAGACGACTCTCCGTGAGAGGCAGCAGCCATGCAGTGGTACCTGAAGGCACTCAAGCAGTACGCCGACTTCAGCGGCCGCGCGCGCCGCACCGAGTTCTGGATGTTCGTGCTGATCAGCTTCATCATCTCGCTCGTGCTGGCGATCATCGACTCCGCGATCGGGACGGCACACCTGTACTCCTCGGGCGGCGCGGCCTACTACAGCCCCGGCATCCTCGGCGGGATCTACTCCCTCGCCGTGCTCATCCCGACCATCGCGGTGACGGTGCGCCGCCTGCACGACACCGACCGGTCCGGCTGGTGGTTCTTCATCCAGCTCATCCCGATCGTCGGCTCGATCGTCCTGCTGGTGTTCATGTGCCTCGAGGGCACGCGCGGGCCGAACCGCTTCGGCCTCGACCCCAAGGCGGCGACGACGACGAGCGAGCAGCCGGGCCACCCGGCCATGCCGGCCTGAGGCCGGTCCGCAGTACTCCATGCCGCCGGTGAGCGCCGCGTAACGCGCTCACCGGCCGGCGTCGAGCGGGAGCCGGGAGAACTCGCTCAGCAGCAGCGACCGGCGCCGCTCGGCCCCGGGCAGCCGTCGCAACCGCGGCATGCGGGTGGCCAGCTCCGTCAGCGCCACGCGTCCCTCGAGGCGGGCCAGCGACGCCCCGAGGCAGTAGTGGATGCCGCCGGAGAACGCGAGGTGCTCGGCCGCCGTCGTCCGGGTCGGGTCGAAGGTGTCGGGGTCGGTGTGCACCGCCGGGTCCCGACCGGCCGCGCCGAGCATCGCCAGCACGGTGGTGTCCGGCGCGATGGTGCGATCGCCGAGCTCGACCTCGACGTGCGGCACGCGCGCGGTGAACTGGACGGGCGGGTCGTAGCGCAGAGTCTCCTCGACGACGGCGGGGGCGCCCGCCGCCGGGTCGTCGACCAGCTGCTGCCAGGGCTCGCCGGTGTCGAGCATCGCGGCGACGGCGTTGCCGATCAGTCCGCTGGTCGTCTCGAACCCTCCGAGCAGCAGCAGGACGGCCAGGCTCACCGCCTCGTCGTCGGAGACGTCCTCGGCCGCGAGCCGGTCCAGGACGTCGCCGTCGCCCTCCGAGCGCCCTGCCCGACGGCGGTCCAGCAGCCCGGACATCAGCGCCCGGAGCTCGACCACCGCGCGCTCCAGTCGGTGCAGCGCGCGCAGGGAGCGCACCCCGCCCAGCCCGGCGCCGACCGCCCGGCCCCAGTGCGCGAACGCGTCGGCGTCGGCGTCCGGCACCCCGAGGATGTCGGCGATGATCGCGACCGGCAGCGGGACGGCGACCGCGGAGACCAGGTCGAAGCGGCCGAGTCGCACCGCCCGATCGACCAATCGCGCCGCCATCCGCACGGCGAGGTCCTCGCGGGCGGCGACCCGCGCCGGGGTGAAGACCGGGGCCACCAGCCGTCGCAGTCGGGTGTGCTCCGGCGGGTCGAGGCCGAGCACGGACAGGTCGACCGGTTCCAGCAGCGGGTCCCGTGTCCCGTCGACGGCGCCGCCCGGGGTGCCGCCGGCGCGGGTGCGGACGCCGTAGCGCCGGTCGCGGACGACCTGTTCGCACGCCGCCGCCGTCGCCACGACCATCACCCCGCCGCGGCTCGCGAACGGCTGCGGACCCTCGCGCAACTGCCGGTGGATCGCGTGCGGGTCGTCGATCCACGGCCGGTAGAGCAGCCGGAGCACCGGGTCGCCGGCGAGCGCGAGCACCCGGCCGCCGCCGCGCATCACCGCCAGGCGAGCCCCCAGACGCACATCCCGGACCAGGTCCATCGCTCCCCCTCCACCATCGCGACCCAGCGTGGCAGGACCGGCCGCCGTCGCGAAGCGTCGATGATCAGCCGGCGGCCGCCCCGGGATCGCTGCGCAGGAGCTTGAGCAGGTAGGCACCGCCGATCTCGCCGTTCCGCGGCGGCAGCGCCCCGAGCTGGCGCATCATGTCGGTGATCTCGTACTGCGCGAGGTAGTGCGAGAGCAGCCCGTCGGTGAAGCGCAGGAAGACGTCGCAGCCGTACACGTCGAACCGCGCCTCGGGAGCGAGCTGCGGCGGCCCGGACCCCTGCTGGCGGAACAGGACCAGCGCCCGGCCGTCGTCGGGAGCGGTGAAGAGCTGGACCTCCTCGAACGACACGTCCGGCATGACCGACCAGATCCGGTCGATGTAGCGCGTCATCTCGGCGCGGTCGGTGATCGGGTGCGGCCAGAACACCGTGTCCTCCCACCGGCAGTCCGGGTGGAGCAGCTCCAGCACCCGGTCGGTCTCGTGGGAGTTCCACGCGTCCAGCCAGCGGGTGGCGAACTCCCGCAGCTCCGGGACACCCGTCATGACGACGACCCCAGCCGCTCGGTGGCCCGGCTCCGCCCGGACTTCAGCCGGTCGAGACCCTCCGCGATCCGCTGGGAGAACAGACCGCGGCCGAGCAGGTCGTGGGTGACCCGCAGCTCGTAGGCGGTCGCGGCGGCGTGGTCCATGTGCGAGGCCCGCAGCGCGACCTCCTTGAGGATCGTCGTGAGTTCGGCGCCGTGCTCGGCGATCTGCGTGGCCAGCCGCAGTGCGGACTCCCGCAGCTGCCCCACCGGGACGACCTCGTCGACGAGCCCGCAGCGGTGCGCCTCGTGGGCATCGATCGGGTCGCCGGTGAACAGCATCCGGCGGGCGCGCTGGCTGTTCGTCTTGCGCAGCATCGCGTGGTAGAAGCCGTTCATCCCGTACTTGACCTGCGTCGAGCCGAACGCGGCGTTCTCGGACGCGATGGTGATGTCGCACATGTTCGCGACGTCCATGCCGTATCCGGGCGCCACCCCGGCGACCGCCGCGATCGTGGGCTTGCGGAAATCGTAGATGGTCGACATCAGCCGGTAGGCGAGGTCGGTGAACCGCGCGAGGTCGTCACCGGAGGCGCCGTTCAGCACGTCGAGGGCCCAACCGGAACAGAAGTACTCCTCGGTGCCGATGAACAGCACCGCCGCGACCTCGTCGTCGTACGCCCACGCCTCGAGCGCGGCGGGAATGTCCCGGTGCAGTTCCCAGCCCAGGGCGTTGCGCTTCTCGGGATGGTTCAGCTGCAGAATCCCGACGCCGTTCTCGACGGACGTCTTCAGGTAGTCGGTCACTTCTTCCCCCGCACCCGTGAATAGGCCTGCCCGATGCGTTCGACGACGTCGGTGTGCCAGACCACCTCGCGGTAGGCGAGGGTCTCGTAGGTCAGGGCGCTGATCGGGTCCATCGCCGGCGACCGGCGGGCCAGCTCCTTGTTGTTCACCGCCGACCGCGTGGTGGTCTCGGCGATCGACCGGGCCAGGTCCGTCGCGGCCGCGACCACTCCCCCGGCCGGCACCATCCGATCCAGCAGTCCGATCCGCAGCGCTTCCCGGGCATCGACACGGTCGCCGCTGAACGTCAGCAGCTTGGCCTGGCTCAGCCCGACGATCTTCCACAGCGGCGAGAAGTACGGCGTCAGGCCCATCTTGATCTGCGGGTAGCCCATGACGACGTTGTCGGCGCCGATGCGGATGTCGGAGAACACCGCGATGTCGCAGCCACCGCCGAGCGCCGGCCCGCCGACGGCGGCGATGGTCGGCTTCCGGTAGTCGAGCAGCGTCCCGTAGGCGCGCAGGCAGGCCTCGGAGTAGATCCCGCGGGACTCGGGGGTGAAGCCGGACTGCAGGTCGAGGTCGAGCCCGGCGCAGAACACGTCCTCGCCACCGGTGATGACCACCGCCGCGACGTCGTCGTCGTACGCCCAGGCGTCGAGGTTGTCGCTGATCGCGGTCAGCATCCCGACCGACAGGGCATTGCGCCGGTCCCATCGGTCGAAGGTGATGGTGCCGACGCCGTCCTCGACCGCGATCCGGGTGTCCGGTCCGGGTGTCACGTGGGGTCTCCTCCTGAGATGTCGGGACCGGATCGGGTGAGCCGGTCGGTCCAGGTCGCGATGTCGTCGAGCTCGGTCAGGCGGTGCTTCTGCACCTTCCCGACGGCGGTCGTCGGGATCTCGGCCACCACGTGCCACTCGGTGGGGAGCTTCTGGCGGGCGAGGCGCTGCTCGTCGAGGTGGGAGAGCAACGGCGTCGCGTCGTGCCACGCCGCCGGGTCGGTGAGCACCACCCACGCGCCGACCGTCTCGCCGAGCCGCGGGTCGGGCACCGCGGTCACCGCCGCCCGCGCGACGCCTGGGTGGGTGGCGATGGCGGCCTCGATGTCGCCGGTGGAGAACTTCTCGCCGCCGCGGTTGACGATGTCCTTGGTGCGCCCGTGGATCTGCAGCCAGCCCTCGTCGTCGACCCGCCCGACGTCGCCGGGGTAGAACCAGCCCGCCTCGTCGAGCTGGTCGGCGGTGACGACGGGGTCGGTGTAGGCGTCGAGCAGCTGCGGGCCGCGCATCCGCAGCTCACCGATCTCGCCGGGCGGCACGACCTCCCGTTCCGGGTCGACGACCTCGATCTCCATCCCGGGCAGGATCCGGCCGTCCCATTCCCGACGACGGGCGAGCGGGTCGTCGGCGAACGCGATGGCACAGACGCCGGAGGTCTCGGTCATGCCGTAGGCCCGCATCCCGCGGACGCCGACCGCGGCCGCCCGGTCGATGACGGTCGGCGGGATCGACGCCCCGGCGCAGGCGTAGACGTCGAGCCGGTGCCCGGATCCGGCGCCGCGCTCGTAGCGCTCGACGAGCTCGGACAGGAAGAGCGTCGCGCCCATCATGAGGTCGACCCGCTCGGTGGCGATCAGCTCCACGGCGTCGTCCGGCCGCCAGCCCGACATGATCACCGAGCGCCCGCCGAGGAAGATCGGGAAGACCACGGCGGCGACGAACCCGCTGAGGTGGGACAGCGGGGTCGCGGCCAGCGTCGTCGTCGCCTCGCTCGCGCCGAGTGCGTCGCGGAAGTTACGCAGGTGCGCGACCAGCGCCCGCCCGGACAGCAGCGCTCCCTTCGGCGCCGAGGTGGTCCCCGAGGTGTAGAGCAGCAGGCACGGCTCGGCGGCCGGCAACGGAGCGGGGAGCGCCGCGGTGGTCGCCGAGGCCGCCGGGAACGGGACCCAGCCCGCCGGGCCGCCGTCGTCGACGACGTAGCGCACCGCCGGCGCCAGGCCGAGCTCGGCGATCAGGGCGTCCAGCTCGGCCACCGGACGGCGCGGCCCGAGACTCGCGACCGAGCAGATCACCGTCGGCCGGCAGTCGGCGAGGATCTGGCGCATCTCGTGCTCGCGGTAGATCGGGACGACCGGCACGTCGACGGCCCCGGACCGGAACGCCGCGACCTGCGCGACCAGGGCCTCGAGACGGTTCGGGAGCTGGACGAGCACCCGATCCCCCGGCCGGACGCCACGGGCAACCATGTCCGCGGCCACGGCCCGGGTCCAGGCCTCGAACTCGCCGTAGGACACCCGCCGGCCCTCGCACACGAACAGCTCGCGCTCCGGATGGTCGGCCGTCCGCTGCTCGAGCACCGCGGCTATCGTGTCGTCGGTCCACAGCCCGGTGGCCCGGTAGCCGGCGTGACGATAGGCGGCGGACGGCGAGGGCGACGGCGGCATCGACGACTCCCGATCTCGGCGGAAGGAGCGCGCCGAAGCTAGTCTAGTGACTATTCACTAGGCAAGCCGTGAGTCGGCCGACCGACCCGACGGACTACCGTCGGTGACGTCGTCGGGAGGGGAAGGACCGTGGTGAGCCGAGCGCCGTCGCCTGCTCCTCGCCCCCGGGCTCCCCGGCTCTCGGCCGCCGAGCGCCGGCGCGAGCTCGCCCGCACGGCCGCCGTCGAGTTCCACCGGCGCGGGTTCCACCAGGTCACGATCGGCGGGGTGGCCGCCGCGGTCGGGCTCACCGCGCCTGCGGTGTACCGGCACTACGCCAACAAGAACGCCCTGCTCGCCGGGGCCGTGGACACCGGTCTCGAGGAGATCGAGGCCGCGATGGCGGCCGCCGCCGCGGACGGCGGCTCGCTCGACGATCTGCTGCGTCGCCTCACGACGGCGGCCCTGCGTCGCCCGGACTTCTGGACACTCCTCCAGCGCGAGGTGCGCCACCTCGACGACACCGAGCAGCAGCACGCCCACTCCCGGTTCCTCGCCGTCCGCGACGAGCTCGCCGCCGCCCTGACCCGTCGCACCCCGGATCTCGACCCCGGCGAGCGGGACGTGCTGGTCACCGCGGCGCTGGCGGTGATGGCCACGCCGTCGACGTTCCGGTCGGCCCTGCCCGACGAGCGCCTCGCGCCGATCCTGGCGGCCGCGGCCCGGGCGGCCTGCACCGCGTCGATCGTCACCGCCACGCCTCCGGGCGGGGCCCCCGAAGCCCGGGAGTCCCCGCCGCGCCGCGCCGAGCAGATCCGGGACACCGCGTTCGCCCTGTTCCACCGCCACGGCTACGCCGCGGTCAGCCTCGACGACATCGGCGCCGCGGTCGGGATCGCCGGCCCCAGCATCTACCACCACTACGGGAGCAAGGCCGAGCTGCTCGTCGCCGCCTTCGACCGCGTGCTCGACGGCCTGCCCGCCGTCGACGGGCGCGCCACCGGGGCCGACGCCCTCCGCGACTACGTCGACCTGGCGCTGCGGGAGCGCGAGGCGATCGGCACCCGCGCGACCGAGATGATCAACCTGCCCGCCGACGACGCGCTGCGCATCGAGCGGGCCCTCGCCGCCGACCTCGCGGCGTGGACGGCGATGCTGCGCCGCGAGCGTCCCGCGCTCGACGACGACGAGGCCGCCCTGCTCGTGGAGGCCGCCCGCTCGGCCGTCCACGACGTCGTCCGGCTCGGCCGGCTCCACCGCCGCCCGACGGTCCGGGACGAGCTCCTCGCCGTCGGAACCGCCGTTCTCGACGCGGCGCCGCCGACGCAGTAGGCATGGCGCACGACCGGCGACCGCTCGGGAGGCGCGATGGGCGACCCGACGGCGGGGCGCGCCCTCGTCGGCCGGGACGACGTGCTGGCGGCCGTCCTCGGCGCGGCGGGGGACGCGCGGGCCGGGATCGCGCGGCTGCTGGTGGTGACCGGGGAGCCCGGCATGGGCAAGACCCGGGTGCTGCGCGAGGCGACGAACCGGTGCCGCGAACTCGGAATGGGCACGGTCCGGGCCACGTGCTGGAGCGGCGACGGCGCGCCCGCGTTCTGGCCGTGGACCCAGGTCCTGCGCGGGTGCGCCGCCGGGCGCGAGCGCTCCGACCTGCGAAGCCGGTGGGGCCCGCGCGCCACGGAGGCCCTCACCCTGGTCCCCGAACTCGACGACCGGGCCGGGACGGGAACCGTCCCCGACTCGGAGCACGCCCGCTTCCGCCTGTTCGACGCCCTGGTCGCGGCCGTGGCGCACGAGGCCCGCCTCCGACCGCTGGTGATCGCCCTCGACGACCTCCACTGGGCCGACCTCGGATCGGTCCGCGCCCTGGTCTTCATGGCCGCCCACACGGCGGACGAACCCGTGCTCCTGCTGGGGGCCTGTCGCGACGCGGAACTCGACCCCGAGGCCGCCGCTCTCCTGGAGCGCGGTGAGCTGCTGGCACTGCGCGGACTGGGCGCCTCGGAGGTCGCCGAGCTCGTGTCCGCCACGACCGGAGTCGTGCCCGACGACCGCACCGCGCACGCCCTCGCCCGGCGCACCGGGGGCAATCCGCTGTTCGTCCGGGAGCTGGCGGCCCTCGCCGTATCGGACCCGACGGCGACGCGGCCGGGCGCCGTCCCGGGCGGTGTCCGGGCCGTCCTGACCCGCCGGCTCAGCCGCCTGAGCGCCCCCTGCCGCGAGCTGCTGGCCGTCGCCGCGGTCGTCGGCGCCGAGTTCGACGTCGATGTGGTCGCCGGGACCGCCGGGACGACCGCGGCCGCGATGCAGCCCCTGCTCGAGGAGGCGGCCGCGGCGGGGCTGATCCACCCCGCCGAGCGGCCGTCGACGTGGGCGTTCGGCCACGCGCTGATCCGCGACACGCTCCACGCCGAGCTCTCGGCCGCCCGGCGCGCCGAGCTCCACCAGGCGGTGGCCGGTGCGCTCGGGCCCGGGGCCGACGTCGCCGTCGTCGCCGACCACACGGCTCGGGCCGTGCCCCTGGTGGACGCCGACGTCGCGGCCGCCGCGGTCGAGGCGGCGGCGCGCCGGGCCATGGCGGCGCTGGCGTTCGAGGACGCGGCGGCCGCGTTCGCCCGCGCGGCGGCGCTGCGGCCCGCGGGGTCCCCGGAGCACGCCGTCACCCTCCTCGACCTGGGCGAGGCGCGGGCGGCCGTCCGCGGCACCGACGACGCCCGCGAGGCGTTCACCCGCGCCGCGGCGGTGGCCCGGCACTGCGGACGCGGTGACCTGCTCGCCCGCGCCGCCCTCGGCTACGCCGCGGGCCTCGGCGGCTTCGAGGTCCGGCTGCTCGACCAGGCCCAGCTCGATCTCCTCGAGGAGGCGCTCGAGGTGCAGTCGACGGCGGACTCGACGCTGCGCGCGGCCCTGCTCGCCCGGCTCTCCGTCGCCGTGACCTACTCCGCCGCACCCCGCCGGCAGGCGGCGCTCGCCGACGAGTCGCTGGCCATGGCCCGCCGGCTGGGCGACGCCGCCGCGGTGATGCGGGGCCTGGTCGCCTGGGCGGACGCCCGGGCCGGGCCCGACGACGCCGAGGCCCGGCTCGCCGCCGCGTCGGAGATCGTGGCACTCGCCGCCGGTCGCGGCGACGTCGCGATGGAGCTCCTCGGGCGCCGGCTGCGGGTCGTCGCGCTCGCCGAGCTCGGTGACGTCACCGGGCTCGACGGGGAGGTCGCGGCCTACTCCCGCCTCGCCGGGACCACGCGGCAACCGCTCTACACCTGGTACTCCGCCCTGTGGGCGGGGTCGCGGGCGCTGCGCGAGGGCCGGCTGACCGAGGCGCTCGCCCGCGCCGACGAGGCCGAGGACACGGGCGCCCGCGTCGAGAGCCGCAACGCGCGGATGCTCGCAGAGGTGCTCCGGCTCAACACCCTCGCCGAGTCGGACCGGCTCGAGGACCTCGACGCCCGCTACCGCGCGATGCTGGCCGAGCTCCCCGAGGCCGGATGGGGCGACACGAGCCCGGTGACGAAGGTGTACCTGGCGCGCGTCGACCCGGCCGGTGCCGGTCCCGCGGCGCTCGCCGACCTGCCGCACGCGCTCGAGACCCTGCCCCGCGACTCCGAGTGGCTCCCGCTGCTGTGCACCGCGGCCGAGGTCGTGCACGAGGCGCCGGAACCGGAGCTGGCCGCGCACCTGGACGAGCTGCTCGCCCCGTACGGCGACCTGTGCGGGGTGGAGGGCATCAACGCCGCCTGGCTCGGCTCGGTCCGGCGCCACCTCGGCATGCTGGCCGCCGTCGCCGGCCGGGTCGCCGACGCCGAGGCGCACCTCGCGGTGGCGCTGGAGCGCAACACCCGCGCCGGCGCGCTCCTGCAGGTGGCGCACACCCACCGGGTGCTCGCGCAGTGCCGGGCGCGCTCGGGCCGGGACGGGGCCGCGGCGGAGGCGATCGTCGCGCGGGAGCTCTACCTGCGCCTCGACCTCCCGCGCCTCGCCGAGCGCTGCGCGGCGATCGTCGACCGCTCCCCCACGGAGCCCGGGACGCCGGAGGCGGTCCTGCGCCGCGAGGGTCAGACCTGGACCGTCGGCGACGGCGAGCACCGCGCGACGCTGCGCCACGTCAAGGGCCTGGCCGACCTGGCCCGGCTGGTCGTCGAACCCGGTCGCGAGATCCACGTGCTCGACCTCGTCGGGGGCGACCGGCCCGCGGTGCCGGACCTCCCCGCACCCGGCGGCGCCCTCGACGAGCAGGCGCGGCAGGCCTACCGGCAACGCCTCACCGACCTGGACAAGCGGATCGAGCAGGGCGACACCGCCGCCGAGGACGAACGCGCCTTCCTACTGGCCGAGCTCTCGCACGCGTACGGCCTCGGCGGCCGCACCCGCCGCACGGGGAGCTCGGCCGAACGGGCCCGGACCGCGGTCACGTGGCGGGTCCGCGACGCCATCGCCCGGATCGAGACGGCCGTGCCGCCGCTCGGGAAGCACCTGCGCAGCTCCGTGCGCACCGGCGCCTACTGCGTCTACGCCCCCGAGCACCCGCGCCGATGGCGGGTGTGAGGCCGCCTCCTCACGACGTGCGGTCGTTCCTCACGCCGACGGGGGTGGGAGGCCACCACAGTCACCGTGGCCTCCCCCGACCCGAGGAGACCGCCATGACGTTCATCCAGATCATCGACGTGACCACCGACGACCCCGAGGGGCTCCGCGCCGCCGACGCCCGCTGGCTCGCCGCCACCGAGGGACGCAACACCCTGCGCCGCGAGGCGATCTACACCGACCGCCACACGCCGAACCGGTACGTCGCGGTGTGCGAGTTCGACGACTACGCGAGCGCCATGGCGAACTCCGCCCTGCCCGAGACCGCACGGATCGCCGAGGAGATCGCGTCCCTCGCCGAGGGCAGCGTCGGGTTCACGGACCTGGACCTGCTCGACGTGCCGATCGACCGCCGGGCGGACGTGGTCCGGGGGTTCCTCGACTCCGTGCGGAGCGGGCAGCTCGACCGCGCGCTGTACGACGACGACGTCGAGGTGCAGATGAACGTGCCCTTCGGGCTGGTCCGCAGCCACGGCCCGGACGAGCTCGCGCAGCTGCTGCGCGACGCCTTCCCCTACGGCAGCGAGGTCGTCACCGAGCGCTCGGCAGCCACCGACGCCGGCGTCGTCATCGAGTTCGCGGCCCGCACGACGACGGGCCCGGACCGGCCCGAGAGCACCTACTCCCGCAACCTCGTCTGGCTCGAGCTCGCCGCCGGGCGCATCCGCGGGCTGACGCTCTACTGCAGCGGCGACTGGGACGCGGCCACCCAGGCCGAGCAGCTCGCGAGCGCCCGGGCCTGAGGAGTCAGCCCGGCTGCCACAGCTCGATCCGGTTGCCCTCCGGATCGGTGACCCAACCGAAGCGCCCGACGCCGTCCATCGCCTGGGTCTCCTCGGCGACGTCCGCTCCCGCGGCACGCAACTGCGCGAGCATCGCGTCGAGGTCGCGGACCCGGAAGTTGAGCATCGTCTGCTGGCTCGGGGACCCGAAGTACTCGGTGTCGGACCCGAACGCCCCGAACACCGTCGGCCCGGCCTCCTGGCGCCAGGCACCGTTCTCGTCGGCGTCGAGTCCCAGGCAGTCGCGGTACCAGGCGCTCAGCGCCTCCGGGTCGGCCGACCGCAGGAAGTAGCCGCCGATCCCGAGCACACGTTCCATGGCGTCAGCGTGCCAGGGACGACGAGTAGAGCTCGGCGAGTGCCCGCCAGTGTCGTTCGTCGGCGGCCGGGTCGTGGGTGGGGTTGTCCGGCACCGCGAAGCCGTGCGCCGCGGGATAGGTCTCGATGGTGTGGGCCACCCCGGCGCCGGTCAGGGCCTGGTCGAGACGCTCGAACTGGTCGGCGGGGAAGGCGGAGTCGTCCTGGGCGGCGGCGACATGGACGGTGGCGCGGATGTGGTCGGCGAGGCGGTGCGGGCTGTCCGGGTCGTCGGCGACGGCGAGGTTCCCGCCGTGGAAGCTGGCCGCGGCGGTGATCCGCTCCGGGTGCCCGCCCGCGGCGAGCAGCGAGTACCCGCCGCCCATGCAGTACCCCGTCGTCCCCACCGTGCCGGAGACCTCGGGCCGCCCGGCGAGGAAGTCCAGGAACGCGCCCGCATCGCGGATCTTCATCTCGGCGGTCAGGCCGCGGACCAGCGACATCAGCCGGGCGCGCTCGCCGTCGTCGGAGAACACCGTGTCCATCGAGAACGGCTCGTAACCACCGTGGCGGTAGTAGACGTCGGGCAGGAGCACGACGTACCCGAGGCCGGCGAGCCGGTCGGCCATCACCCGGAACGTCTCCCGGGCGCCGCCCGCGTCCGGGAACAGGATGACCGCGGGCCGGGCCTCCGCCACGTCGGGCGTGTGCAGGGTGCCGGCGCACTCGCCGTCGGGCGTCGGGATCGTGACCTCGAGACGACTCATGGGACCGAGTTCTACCCGCACCACGGGGCCAGGATCGAGCCGTGACCTACGAGATGGACGACCCCGGCGACGTGACCCTCGACGCCGTCCGACGGGTGGCCTGGGCCGGTGAGGGGATCCGGTTGAGCGCGGCGGCGCTGACGGCGATCGGACGACGGCGGGCGGAGTTCGTCGCGTTCGTCGAGGCGCACGCCGGCGAGCACCTCTACGGCATCACGACCAAGCACGACGTGGCGGCGAAGACCGTTCTCGACGACGCGGCACGGGCCGAGTTCGGGCGCGTCCTGCCCCCGACGCCGCCGACGACGGGTGCGCCGCTGCCCGAGCGCGTGACCCGGGCGGCGGTGCTGGCGCGCCTGACCGACGTGCTGTACGGCACCGCCCCGCTCCGCCCGGAGACCGCCGAGCGGCTCACCGGCCTGCTCGACGGGCCGCTGCCCGCGGTCGCCGAGGGCGGCAACGGCGACCCGGGCGACGTCATCGCGCTCGGGCGGCTGCTGCGCCCCGCGTTCGAGGGGATCCTCGAGGTCGGCGAGGGGATGGCGCTGGTCAACGGGTCGCCGGTGGCGTCGGCGGTGCTCGCCGAGGGGGTGCTGCTGGCGACGCAGCGGATCCCCCGGCTCGAGCGGGTGCTGGCCCTGGCCGCGGTCGCCGCCGAGCTGCCCGACGCGCACGTCGACCCGGCGTTGGGCGAGCTCTGGGGCGATCCGCACCAGGCCGGAGCGCTCGCGACGTTCCGCGAGCTGCTCGACGGCGGCCGGTGGGAGCGGCGCGCGTACCAGGCGCCGGTGTCGTTCCGGAGCGCGCCGCGGGTGCTCGGCGGGCTCCGGCGCACGCTCGCCCACGCCGAGGAGGCGGCCGCGATCTCCCTGCGCTCCGCGTCGAACAATCCGGTCTACGTCGGCCCGGACCGGCGCCCACCGCTGGGCGCGGTGCTGTCCAACGGCGGGTACCACGACCCGCTCGTCGCGCCGACCCTCGACGCCCTGACCCACGCCTGGGCCGACCTCGCGCAGCTGGTGAACGCACAGCTGAACCGACTGACCGACGGCCTCGCCGCCCTCGAGCCGGAACCGCGGACCTCGCTGTTCGGAATGACCGCCTCGGGATGGGCCGAGCAGGCCCGTGCCGCGGCGCAGCCCAGCCTCGTCGGGCTCGGGCGCAGCGGTCAGACCGACACGAGCACCCCGGACGTCCTCGCATGGCGCCGGACGGTCGACGCCGGGGCCGCCCTGGACGTGCTGCTGGCCCTGCTCGCTGTCGCCGCGGTTCACCTGATCTCCCGGCGCGGGGACACCGTGCCGCCGGCGCTGGCCGGCCTCGCCACCGCCGTTGTCGAGCGCTATCCCCTCGACACCGCACCCCTCGACGTCGGCGACGCGCTCGCGGCCGTGCGGGAGCACCTGTCGGACGAGGTGTAGATGCGCTTGGCTCGGCACCACCCGGGCGGAGGGAGGTGACCGATGCAGGACGCGCACCTGCTCGAGGTCCTCGTCGTCGTGCTGGCCGCGGTGCTGGTGCTGAGCGTGGTCGCGCGGTGGCTGCGCATCGCCGCGCCGTTGGTGCTGCTGGTGGGCGGGGTGCCGCTGGCGTTCGTGCCGTGGATGGCCGGGGTGGCGCTGCCGCCCGAGGTGGTGCTGCTGCTGTTCCTGCCCGCGCTGCTCTACTGGGAGGCGCTGACCACCTCGTGGCGGGAGCTGCGCGCGAACCTGCGGGTGGTGGTGCTGACCTCGGTGTTCCTGGTGCTGGCGACGGCGGGGGTGGTCGCGGTCGTCGGGCACGCGCTCGGGCTGTCCTGGCCGGTGGCGTGGGTGCTGGGCGCGGTCGTCGCGCCCACCGACGCGACCGCGGTCACCGCCATCGCGACCGGGCTCCCCCGCCGGTTCCTGACGACGCTGCGCGCGGAGAGCCTCGTCAACGACGGCACCGCCCTGGTCGTCTTCGCCGTCGCGCTCGCGGTGGCCACCGGCGAGCAGAGCTTCAGCTGGCCCGGCGCCCTCGGCCGCTTCGCGCTCTCCTACCTGGGCGGGGCGCTGGCCGGGCTGCTCGTCGCGTGGCTGTCGGTCCAGGCCCGCCGGATCGCCACGGACCGGCTGCTCGAGAACACCGTCGACGTGCTCACGCCGTTCGCGGCCTATCTGCTCGCCGAGCTGGTCGGGGCGTCCGGGGTGCTGGCCGTGGTCGTCGTCGGGCTCGGGATGGCCCGGATGGGGCCGCGCATCACCGCGGCCCGCACCCGGCTGCAGGCGCGCGGCTTCTGGCAGATCAGCACGTTCCTGCTCAACGGTGCCCTGTTCGTGCTGGTCGGCCTGCAGTTGCGCGGTGCGCTCGCGGCGCTGCAGGACTACTCGCTCGGTCAGGCCGTGCTCGACGCCGGTCTGGTCGCCCTCGCCGTCATGGGCACGCGGGTGGTGTGGAACTACACGACGCCCTACATCATCCGGGCGGTCGACCGGCGGCCCGTCCAGCGGGCCCGGCGCATCGGTGCGCGGCAGCGGCTCGTGGGCGCCTGGGCCGGCTTCCGCGGCGGGGTGTCGCTGGCCGCCGCGCTCGCCGTCCCGCTCACGCTCGTCGACGGCCGTCCGTTCCCCGGCCGCGACCTGATCATCGTCGTGACCTTCGGCGTCATCCTGGTGACCCTCGTCGTCCAGGGCCTGACGCTGCCCGCGGTGCTGCGGTTCGCGCGGCTGCCCGAGGACACCGGCGTGGTCTCCGAGGAGCACCTCGCCCGGCGCACCGCCACCCGGGCGGGGCTCGACGCCCTCGCCGACACCGCCGCCCGGCTCGGGGTCTCGCCCGCCGCCGTCGACCGGGTCCGCGAGGACTACCGCGAGCACCTCGTCCTGCTGCGCGACGGCCCCGACCACGACGGTGACGCCGACCACGCCGAGCGGGACCGGGCCGACCAGGAGGACTACCAGCGACTGCGTGCGGCCCTGCTCGCCGAGAAACGCCGGGCCGTGCTCGCCCTGCGCGACGAGGGCACCATCGACGACATCGTCCTGCGCCGCGTCCAGAGCACCTTCGACACCGAGGAGATACGGCTGACCGCCGCCGCCGAACCGGACTGATCGCGTCTCGGGGACGGCGTGGTCCCTGGGCACCGCGGCCCGGGTGGACGAAGCTCGGCCGCGATGAACTGCCCGGGACCGCACCTGCCGCGACGGCGGCTGCTGGGACTGCTCGGTCTCGGTGCCGTCGCCGCGCTCACCGGGTTCGCCGGCGGATCGGGAGCGAACGCCGCCGTGCCGACCGCCGAGGCCGGCGGGCCGGCCGCGCCTCCCCCGCCGCCGGCACCGATCCCGGTCCCGCCGGAGGCACCGCTGGCCGGCGGACCGGTCGTGCTGCGGGAGGGCCCGACGACGACGAACCGGATCGCGCTCACCATCGACGACGGGTACTGCGCCGACTGCGTCGCCGGCTACACCGACTTCGTCGCCCGCACCGGCATCAACCTGACCTTCAGCCCGAACGGCATCTACGGGCCCGCCTGGGCACCCTCGGCGCCGACCCTCGCGCCGCTCGTGGAGCGCGGTCAGCTGCAGATCATCAACCACACCTACACCCACCAGGGCCTCGAGGGCGCCGGGTCGTCCACGGTGCGCGAGGAGCTCGAACGCAACGAGGCCTGGATCGAGGCGACGTTCCGCACCACCGCCCGGCCCTGGTGGCGACCCCCGTACGGCCGGTACGACGAGTCGCTGGAACAGCACGCCGCGGAGCTCGGCTACGACCGGCTGGTGATGTGGAACGGGTCGTACGCCGACTCCCAGCTGATCACCCCGGAGTTCCTGCTCGCCCAGGCCTCGATGGCGTTCAAGCCGGGCGGGATCGTGCTCGGCCACGCCAACCACCCGACGGTGCTGGGGCTGTTCGGCCCGCTGGTCGAGATGCTCCAGCAGCGCGGCCTGCGACCGGTGACGCTGCGGGCCCTGCTCGACGGCCACGGCCGACTCCGGGAACCGGGCCCCGGCGGGTAGCCGACGCCGCGGGCGGGTCACGGATTCGTCACGTCGTGAACGGTCGCGGTCCCTGCGGCGTGTGTGGTCGGACGGACAGGGGGCGTCGGCCTGAGGGCGGCCGTCGGTTCAGGCACTCGACCAGGTCAGCCACGGCTTCGCCGCCACCGCGTCCTGCACACGTGCCGCGTAACCGTCCCCGGTCGGGGAATGCCAGTCCCCGGCGAACCATCGACCCACGCACCCGTAGAGGTCGCCGGCCTGATAACCGTCTCCCAGCCACGTGTCCCATCCCTCGTAGCAGCCCCGGATCACGGCGGCATAGGTGTCGACGGCGTATGCGGTCGACTGCTCGGTCCACGGCCACCCTCCGGTGCCGGTGGCCTGCGGGTTCTCCAGGGAGCACCACTTGGCCTGCAGGATCCCGAAGCTGGACGGCCCGCCGGGGCCGTACGGTGCCCCCGGCGGGGACCCCCCGCAATTGCCGAAGTCGCCGAAGCCCCGGTGATTGACCGGGGCACCCGTCGAGCTGTGCAGCCCCTGGTACCAGTTCGACTCCACCACCGCCTCGCCCCGGATGACCTCGTCTGGAAGACCCCACTTCGCTGCCGCCCACTGGATGATCTCGTCGGTGGTGCCGGTGAAGTTCCCGGTCACTCGCCCGAACACCGCCGGCCCGTTGATCATCCCGGCGTAGCCGTCCAGATGGGTGCCGGGCGGCGCGACCGTCTGGTTGGCCGTCGCATTCTGCGGTCGCGGTTCCCACGAGGACCGGTGCACCATCGCGGCGGCCGCGGCATCGTCGGGAAGCGTTGCGAAGCTCCCGACGGGGCGGAGCATGAAGTAGCCGTCCGGCGTCGGCGGCCCGTCCGTCACCGGGCCCGTCGCGGTGTCACCCGATCCTGCCGACGGGGGGCTCGTCGCGGGCGGGGGCGCGGACGCCGCGGGAGGGCCGGCGCAGCCGCCGACGAACAGCGCCACCGCCGCCGCGGCCACGACCAGAGCCGACCGGCGGGGACGACGGGCTGGGCGCGGGGTCGAGGTCATGACACGGTCTTCATCCCGCGGCGCACGGATACGGTGAGAGCCTCCGGGGCCTTGTCGGTGGACGCCAGGACGCGGACCACGTCGAGTCCACGCTCCCCCGGGGTGTCCGGTCGCCGCCCTGAGCGCAGGCAGTTCACGAAGTGGGCGTCCTGCACCGCGAGCGGCTCGGTGAACTGCACGTACGGCGAGACGATGTCGCCGTTGCGGTAGGACACCGGCAGCGCGTGCACGTCGTCGGGGTCGGGAACGTCGACCCCGATGTCGTAGACCCGGATGCGCTCGTTGTCGGAGAGATCGTTGTAGACCGCCATCTTGCGTTCCCCGACGACCGTGATCCGCCGGACCTTGCGGGGATCGAGCCAGCTCACGTGACTGTAGGACTGGACGTCACTGCGTTCGAAGGTCATCTGCACGTACGCGACATCGGCCAGGTCCCGCCCGACGTGGCCCTGCGCCCACACCTCGGTCCTCGTCGGCATCTCTCCGAGCAGATAGGAGATGATGGAGATGTCGTGCGGCGCCAGATCCCAGATGACGTTGCAGTCCCTCTGGTATCTCCCCAGATCCAGCCGGGCCGTGTCGATGTAGAGGATGCGTCCCAGCTCGCCCGAGTCGACGATCTCCTTCAGCTTCCACACCGCCGCGTTGTACTCGAACGTGTGGCCCACCATCAGACACACGCCCTTCCCGGCCGCACGCTCCACCATCAGTTCCGCGTCGGGCACGGTCATCGCGAGCGGCTTCTCGACGAGCACACCCTTCCCGGCCTCGATCGCCAGCAACGACAGCCCGCAGTGCGCCCGCGGCGGCGCGGCGATCACGACGGCATCCAGATCGGGCAGGGCCGACTCGAGGTCACACTCGACCTCGGCCCCGGGGTGGACCCGGCCCGCCTCGGCCAGGCGGTCCGCATTCGAATCGATCACCGTGACGGCCACGTCCGGTAGACCGCCGAGCACCCGGACGTGTTTCGACCCCCAGTATCCGTATCCGACGACGCCGATACGATCGACCATCAGATTCCCCAGCTTCCCGTTCCTCGCACCGAGCTCACCGGTTCGCTGCCCCTCGGTCGGACCGCCGGCCGTATCAGCTCCATTTGCTCACGCATGGGGTCTGCCGACTTTCTTAAAGACCCGCCCAGCGTTTCCCTCGGACCGTCCCTGGATCGGCGGCCCGGGAGACGCGAATCGTCGATTCCGACCGGGTGGACGTACGGCCGCACGCGACGTTGCTCACCGATCGACCACAGTGGCGTCACACTTCCGTCACCAACCTGTGAGAACGGTGGGAAACGACGTCGGAACGCGGCGCGGGGCGGGGCCACGCGTCACGGCTCTGGGCTTCGGCCGGGCCGTCGCCGGGCGAGGATCGTCACGGCCGCCAGCGCGATCACCAACCCGCTCGCCGCCCCGATGATGGTGCCGAGGACGGGGTGCGGACTGACGGCGCCTCCGGGATAGGCGGGGACGACGATCTGCGCCTGCGGCTGTGCGACCTGCGACAGCATCAGGGTGTCCAGCTGCGAGCCGAGGCTACCGGCACGGTCCGCTGCCGACGGGAGCTGAGCGAGGGCCGCGGCGCTGCCGTCCACGCGGAGCTGCTGGATCTGGTTCTGCGCGGCGGTGAGCTGGCCCTGGAGGTAGCGAATCTGGTCGGACGAAGGCTTCGGCGACTCGCTGACCGCGAGGTACTGCCTGCTCACGGAGTCTGCAAGCCGTACGGCGAGCTCCTGCGACGGGTCGTGGACCTCGAAGTTCAGGATCTCGCTCCCGAACGGGACCGTGACAGTGAGCTTCTGCGCCAGTTCGGTCGTGGTCAGCCCGTTCCGCGTGGCCACGGGGCCGAGTACGGCGTTGCTCTGGGCGAGAGCCGCCTGCGTGATCAGGTTCTGGTCCTCGTCGAGGAATCCGGTCGGCTGTTGATCGGTGATGAGGTACAGCACGGACGCGCGACCGGCATATTCGGTGGGCCACAACAGGGACGCACCGAAGCCGATCACGGCGCCCACCAGGACGAGCACCACACCCGTCACGACCAGCTGCCGGAACTGTCGGCGGGGCCGCACCGGGGAAGGGAGTGGCACTTCCTCGGGATCGCCACCGGCCGTGCTCGACGGCGGGACCTCCGGTCCGGGCACCGTTCCGCCGAGGTGCGAGGTCGAAGAAGGGCGTGTCATGCAGCGCCACCTTTCCGGAAGTGGGACGAAAGCCCCGAGTGGTCACCAGAAGACCGGGATCACGCCCATCGGACTCCGATCGACGAGTGGCCGGGAGACCGTTTCCTCCGCCCCTTCTGACGTCCCTCGGTCTCGCAGGTTGCTCACTGGACAGAAGTCTCTGGACCTGATCTCCGTGATTGCTCCGACATCTCCGGCAATTGGCGTCGATTCCTCTTGCGGCAGGTCAGGCAGGAGCTGACCGGAGTCGGTCTCGACCGGGCCGGCGGCAAGATCAATCGCCCTGGTCCAGTTCGTCGGCCCGCGCCCGGAGCAGATCGAGCAGGTCCTCGGTGGGGAGGACGAGTGATGGCGCTCCCGCCAGGCGGCGCAGTTCCGCGGCGACGACCGGCGCCGAGATCACCCGGAGGAGGTCGTCGTCCACGGCGTCCTCGATCCCCGACCAGCTGGCGAGATCGCGCACGTACTGCAGGGACGACTTCGGTATCTCGAGCTCCGGCACCGTTCCTCCTCGTCGCCGCGCCGACGTCGTTACGACGAGACACGCAGCGGGGGCGGCGACGGTTCGGGACGAGACGAACACGTGACCCGGGACAGGTGCACTTCGTGCCCGTGAGTACTTGTGGTTGCTGTAGCCACCACAAGTACTCAGGGGCACGAAGTGCACCTGTCGCGGCGCTCCAGCAGGAACGCCCGCTCGGTGTCGTTGCCGGCCAGCGCCGCCGCCTCGTCGTAGGCATCGGCGGCCTCGTCGGCGCGGCCGAGCCGGGCCAGCAGGTCCGCGCGGGTCGCGGGCAGCAGGTGGTAGCCGGGGATGTCGAGTTCCTCGACGGCGGCGAGCGCGGCCTCGGGCCCGTGCACCTCGGCGAGCGCGACGGCGCGGTTGAGCGCGACGATCGGGGTCGGCGTGTGCTGGAGCAGCTGGTCGTAGAGGGCCAGGACCTGCGTCCAGTCGGTGGCCGCGCCGTCGGTGTGCACGGCGTTGATGGCGGCCTGGATCTGGTACGGCCCGGGTCGGTCGCGGCGCAGGCAGCGTCGCACGAGCTCGTGGCCCTCGGCGATGAGATCGGCGTTCCAGAGGCTGCGATCCTGCTCGGCCAGGGTGACCAGCTCGCCGTCGGGACCCAGGCGGGCCGGGCGCCGGGCCTCGGTGAGCAGCAGCAGCGCGAGCAGCCCGAGCACCTCCGGCTCATCGGGCATCAGGTCGGCCAGGGCGCGGGCCAGCCGCACGGCCTCGTGCGACAGATCGGTTCGAAGCAGCGTGCCGGTCGACGCGGCGTAGCCCTCGTTGAAGATCAGGTACAGCGCGGTGAGCACCGGCGGCAGCCGGTCGGGCAGCTCCGCCGCGCCGGGCACCCGGTACGGGATGGCGGCATCGCGGATCTTCTTCTTCGCCCGGACGATGCGCTGGGAGATGGTCGCCTCGGGCACCAGGTAGGCGCGGGCGATCTCGGGCACCTCCAGCCCGCCGAGCAGGCGGAGGGTGAGCGCGGTCTGGGCGAGCGGCGAGAGCGCGGGGTGGCAGCAGGTGAAGATCAGCCGGAGCTGGTCGTCGCGCACCGGTCCCACCTCCTCCCCCGGCTCGTCGGACCGGTTCAGCAGCAGCGCCTGCGCGTGGCGGGCCTCGCGGGTCGATTCACGGCGCAGGCGGTCGATGGCCTGGTTGCGGGCGGTGGTGACGATCCAGGCGCCCGGGTTGGGCGGCAGCACGTCCCACTTCGTCACGGCGATGGCGAACGCGTCCTGCACGGCCTCCTCGGCGAGTCCGATGTCGCCGAGGAGGCGTGTCACGGTGGCGACGCAGCTGCCGTACTCGGCCCGGTAGACGCTGGTGAGGTCCATCGGTCCCGATCAGGCGAGACCGTCGAAAGGACGGACCTCGATCGGGACCTCGCAAGCCTCCGCGGCCTTCTCGGCCCAGGCCAGCGCGGCGTCGAGATCGTCGACGTCGATGACCCAGAACCCGCCGAGCTGCTCCTTCGTCTCGGCGAACGGCCCGTCGGTCATGGTCGTGCTGCCGTTCGCGACGCGGACGACGGTGGCACTGTCGGACGGCAGCAGCCCGCCACCGAACACCCAGACCCCCTGGGCCTTCATCTCGTCGTTGACGGCCCCGACCCGGGCGAACGAGGCCTCGTCGTCGGGAGGGAGTGCGTCCTCGTTGAGCCGGACGCCCATCATGTAGTGCACGGCACGTCTCCTTCGTGTGGTCGGTGGCGCTCAGGCCAACCGGCGGGCGACGGTCGGGATGACGATCGCAGCCGCGAGGACGTGGGTCAGCATCAGCAGCAGCTTCGTCCCGACGGCGGCGTCGGCGAGCAGGTCGGGCACGAAGGACAGCGCGGTCAGGACGACGGTGGTGCGGATCCACATCGTGTGCGGGTGGCGGGCGAAACGGCGCAGCGACACGGCGATGACGAGCCCGACGACGGAGAAGATGGCGGTCAGGACGGCGAACCCGGCCGTCGGGATCGGCGCTCCGGAGACCTCGGTGGTGATGCCGACCGCCTGTCCGGCGGCGGCCACGATCGCGGTGGCGGCAGCGGCGGCGACGGTGGCGGCCGAGCCGGCCAGGAGCAGCGAGCCGACGCCCGGCGCGGTGGTGGTCGTGGTGGCGGGGGCGGTGGCGAAGTCGGTGGACACGGGAACCTCCGGTGGGTGCGGAGACCGGCTCGGTTGCCGCTCTCTCACCATGACCACGAACGGGATCGACGCCGTTCGACACGTCCACCGAAAGTTTTTTCCCGGGACGTCGGTCAGCCCGTCAGGAGACCTCGAGCTGCAGCAGCTGCTTGTCCGACCCGTGCAGCTCGGTCTCGAACACCCCGGGGATGTCGGCGACGAACCGCACGGTCGCGGTGCCCCCGGCCGGGATGTTCTCCTCCTTGTCGTAGCCGTGCACGTGGACCTGGTCGGCGACGTCGCTGGTGACCTCGAGGGTCACCGTCGAGCCGCGGGCGACCTGCACGCGCCCGGTGTCCCCGGTGATCGCCCCGTGGGCCTGCGAGACCTTGATGACCCGCTCCGCCGCCGCGGTCGCTCCCGCCGGTGACGGCGCCGCCGGGGTGGCGGTGGGCGCGGTGCCACAGCCGACCAGCACGCCGGCCGCGAGCAGCAGACCGAGGCATCCGCGGAGGGCGGTCGTCCGGGCGCGGGAGGAGATCATCAGGGGGCTCCGATCAGGGCGACCGCGCCGATGGTCAGCGCGACCATCGTGGCGAGCATGGGGTACTGGGTGCGGACGGCCGCGCGGTCGGGGTAGAGCCGGGTGGCGCGGTCGTGCGCGGCGACGGTGGCGACGAGGTGGCCGACCACGATCGCGAGGACCTGGACGACGGCGATGGTGTTCGTCCCGACGAGCGTGTAGTCGATGACGTGGGTCGCGGTGCCGAACCAGTCGGAGCCGTGGTCGAGGGGATCACTGGCGAGGATGGCGACCTGCTGGCCGTCGAACACCAGCAGCGAGAAGTAGTGCGCCACGGCGTACCCGACCGCGATCGGGACCAGCGCGTGGGCGAACGCGGCCGGCGGGTGGCGTCGGGTGTCCCGGGCGGTGGTGGCCACGGTGCTCGCGGTACCGAGCAGGAAGATCACGGCGATGAGCAGGATGGCCAGGGCGAGCCCGACGGTGCCGTCGAGCGGGCCGGTCGCCCCGGCGGACTGCCAGAACGAGGTCCGGGAGAGCCCGTCGAACGCGGTTCCCCCGATCAGCACGACGAGCAGTGCGACGAGTCCGGGGCCGGCGTCGAGGTCGTCGAGCCCGTCGAGGGGATTGCGCAGCGCGAGACGCCCGTCCCGGCGCCCGATCGGCGCCATCGACCCGATCACCCGGGAGTACGCCTCGAACACGTCGCCGCCGGCGAACCACGACGACCCGAACACACACCCCAGCCCGATCTGGACCAGGCAGTAGCCGGCGATCAGCCCGGCGAGCACGGGCGGGTCGGCCCGGGTGGGCAGGACCAGCTCGACCCACAGGTAGCCGGCGAGGAACACCGCCGCCGGCCACCGTCCGACCTCGGCCGGGAGCGGTCTGACCCCGTCCGCCGGGTCGAGGCGCAGCAGCCGGGCCACGACGGCGTGGGCGAGCCGCAGCGGGTTGAGGACGGCCCACACCGGGCCGAGCAGCACCGAGGCCGGCACCAGCCCGACCCAGAGCCAGACGTAGATCAACCAGGGCCCGAGGTTGCGGTTGGTGTCGGTCGGTCCGGCGAACCCGAGGACCACCACCCCGACCAGGACGCCGAGGGTGACCGCGCGCAGCGCGGTGCGCAGGACGACGCTCCCGACCAGCGCGTCGACCGCGGCCGGGAGGGCCGGGCCCGCGTCCTTCCGCGTCCTGGGGCGACGCCAGAACAGCGTCAGCACCAGGAACGAGATCAGGACGGCGCCGCCCGCGGCGGCCAGGGTGAGCGGCGTCGGGACCGGGAGGTCGGTCCGGGTCCCGACGCCGTGCGTGGGCAGCAGCGTCGGGATCCCCGAACCGACCAGGTGAACACCGGTCACTTGTAGGGCACGACCTCTTCGAGCCCGTTCTCGGTCTGGCCGGCCTGGTCGTTGCTCTTGTTGACCTGGTGGCCGACCTCCGGCGGGGCGGAGACGTCGGGCGCCGGCAGCTGCTGGTAGGTCAGCGCCGGGATGTCGCCCTTCGGGTTCTGCCCGGCCGGCAGCTGCGGGATCTGCGGCGGGGCGAACTCGGGGATGTCCAGCGCGGACAGGTCCGGGGTCCCCGGGGTCGGGACGGTCGGGGCGATCAGACCGCCCTCCTGGTCGGCCGGTGCGGGGCGGATCGCGTGGGCCGACGCGATCCCGGCCAGGCCGACCCCGCCGACCGCGACGGCGGCGCCGATCACGACCCCGCGCAGGGCGACAGACATCCGTGCATTCATCGGTGATCCTCCAGGATCGGTGAGGGGGTCGGGGAATCGCTCGGCGCCGGGTCGGCGTCCGAGGCGGTGGTGGCGGCGGGCGGCTGCTCGTCGGGCCCGTGGGTCGAGCTGCGGGCCCGGCGCAGGAGCAGCAGCAGCGCCCCGGCGAGGAGCACTCCGCCGCAGATCAGCGAGATGGTCACCCACGGGCGGGAGGCCCACGGGTCGTCCTGGCCCTGCTGGGCGAGCACCGCCTTGGTGGGCATCCAGCGCACCGCGCCGGTGAGCTGGGCGGGGGCACCGTCGACGCGCAGCGGGACGGTCCAGCGGGCCAGTTCGGTGGGCCCCGACGCGGCGAGCGCGGCCGGCGGCGGCACCGTGTTCGACCAGCCCAGACGGCGATCGAGCCAGGTGAGTGACGACCCGTCGTCGGACAGGTGGGTCCATCCCACCCCGACCGGGCCGTCCTCGCCGCGACCGGCGCGATCGGCGAGGTACTCCGCGCTGCCGGTGTCCGCATCGGTGCCGGTCGGGCCGGCCCGCAGCCAGGGCTGCCCGTTGCGTCCGAGGACCTCGACGGTGTGGCCGTCGGGAACCTGCAGGAACATCGCCGGCACGGTGCCCGCCGCGACCGTGGCGGTCAGACCCGGAGTGGCGACCGGGTCGACCGTCGTGTCGAAGCGGCCCACGACCGGACGACGCTCCAGCTCCCCGACCGCCGCGACGGGCGTGGCGCCGTAGGTCATGCCGATGCGCCAGTGGGCGAGCACCGTGATGCGCTGCTGCGTCGGATCGCTCGGGTCCTGCGCGGAGTCCTGGCCTCCGGGCCCGGCGCCCGAGTTGACGTCGGGCTGCAGCCGCGGGTCGAACCAGCCCCACTCCGGCGAGGCCGACACCGGGACCCAGCGCACCGGGGCGTTCTGGGCCGCACCGGGTGGCAGCTGGGCGGGCGGCGCGTCCGGCGGGTTGAGGCTGACGTGGAAGAACGGAGAGTTGACGTTGCCCTGCACCCCGGCCGAGGAGACCTGCGCGAACGGCACGCCGGTCGGGTCGAGGAGCGTCAACGGGACCGGCGTCGGGTTGGCCACCACCATCTGCGGTGCCACCGAGGTCTGGACCTGGACCAGCACGCCCGGGGGCAGCGCCGGCTCCACGCCGGTCAGCGTGGAGACGAGGGTCGGGTCCGAGCCGTCGGCCCACGCCGCCCCCGAGCCCAGGCCGAGCGCGGCGAGCGCCGCGGCCAGGACGACGGCGAGCAGGCGGAACCGTCGGCCGTTGCTCCGGTCCGCCGACGCGGCGTGACGCCGCCGGCCGGAGCCGACGGCGTCACACCCGAGGTCGGACGCGGACGCCCGGTTCACGCGTTCCCGTCGCGGCCGGCTCCGCGGCGCTGCAGGCGCCGCCGCCGGAGACGGGCCCACAGCCCGGACTCGGAACCCACGAGCCCGAACCCACCGAGGGCGACCACACCACCGAGCGCCGGAGCGGCGGCCGGGGCCTTGTAGTCGGCGGGCGTGTCCTGGAGCGGGGTGTTCTGCCCGGCCGGGGCGTTCTGGGCGGCCGGGGCCTTGTTCGCGGCCGGGGTGTTCTTCGTGTAGCCGTTGTCAGCCGCGCCCGGGCCACGGTAGGTGCCGTTGCCGGGGTCGCCCTGGGTGTCCCGGGCGGGACGGGGGCCGTCCTGGCCGGGGGCCGGGTTCCCGAGGCTGGTGCCGCTCTGGTCGATGTAGAGCTGCTTGGCCACCGAGGGGATCTCGCCCTTGTCGCTCTGGCGGTTGACGAAGAGCATGTACGGCCCGGCCGGGGTGACGGCGGAGTCGGGGAGCTTGACGGTGACCGAGCTGCCGTCCTTGCTCACCACCGGCAGCTTGACGGTGCGCTGGTCGCTGTCGATCAGGTGCGTCTCCGCGGTGTTGCGGGACACGACGACCGACGACACGTCGCTCGGGTTCGCGACCCCGATCTTCATCGTGGAATTCGTCTTCTGCTGCGGGTCGACACCGGTGATCTCCGGCCGCTGGCCCCAGAACAGGTAGGGCGGCTTGTAGATCTGGAAGGTCGGGTCGGCCGAGGCCCGCGAGAGTCCGAGCGCCTTGGTGCCGAGGTCGGTCTGGTAGGCGTACCCGGTCGCGATCGGCGCGTGGCCGCCGAGCAGGACCTCGCCGCTGGGCAGCAGCGTGGCGGTGTTGTGGTACGTCCGGCCGTCGGTCTGCGGGACCAGCTGGCTCCACTGCTGGGTCTTCGGGTCCCACAGCTCGTTCTGGCGCACCGGGTTACCGCTGCCCGGGAGCACGACCTCGTCGCGGTTCGCCCCGCCGGAGAGGAACACCTGCCCGGTCGGGAGGACCGTGCCGGTGCCGTACCAGCGCGGCTCGTTGAGGTTGCCGATCGTCTTCGAGTCGAGCTTGTCGTTCTTCGCGGTGTCGATCGTGTTCAGCGTCGTCGAGTTGCTGCCCAGGTAGGTGCCGGGGCTGACGCCGAGAACACCGCCGGCCGAGAGGAACTGCGCCTTCGAGTACTTGCCGTCCGCGCCGGGCTCGAGCGGGAGCATCGCCGAGAACCCGGACCCGCGGAATCCCTGGGGAAGGCCGGCCACGCTCGGCAGGCCCTTGTCGGTCCACTTCTGCGTCTTCGGGTCGTAGACACTGGCGAAGCTCCACAGCGCCTCGTCGTAGGACTGGCCGAAGGGGTTGAAGGTCTGGCCGCCGGCGTCGTAGTAGGTCTTGCCGTCGGGCAGCAGGTGCAGCCGCGGGTAGAGCGGCAGCGACTTGTTCGCGCTGGCCGGGTTCGGGGTCCAGCTACCGGTCTTGGGGTTGTAGTTCTCGGTCTGCTTGACGTTGGTGCCCGAGTCCAGCGGGCGGTCCGGGTAGGCCGGCTTGATCAGCTTGGTGACGCCGCTGAACACGCTCAGCGTCCCGTCGGCCTGCGTGACCATCGAGGGGTACCAGCGGCCGTAGTTCATGCCGCCGGACTGGCCCCACGAGTTGGTCTTCGGGTCGAACACCCGGGTGTTCTTGAGGCCCTCGAGCTCGATCGCCCCGTAGGTCGGGATGCCCGGGATGCCCGGCTCCTGGTAGTAGTCGGTGCCGCCGGTGACCATGATCTTGCCGTCGGGCAGGAACTCCAGGGCCGAGCAGAACAGGTCGCCGTCGTTGGAGCGCACGTCGTTGTTGTGCGGGACCAGCGGCAGGTACTCGGCCTGCTTGTCGTTGCCGTTCGGGTTCGCCCCGCCGTCGTAGGGCTTGGGCACCGTCCAGCTCGGATTGTCGCTGTCGACGTTGCTCATCACGCGGCTCTGATCGTTCTGCGCGACGTTGCCGTACTCGGCGACCACGTTGAAGTTGACCTTGTTCATGCCCTCGAGGCCGTCCCAGTACAGGGACTTGCCGTTCGGGAGGTTCACCAGCGACATCGCGGCCGGCTTGCACTGCGGGGACGGATCCCGCGCCTCGCGACAGTTCTTGCCGGTGGGCTCCTCGAACAACGGGCCCATCTGGCCGACCACCGCCGGATCGGGACCGTCCGGGGCGGCGGCGGAGGCGACGACCGGCACCGCGACCGCTGCGGCCGCGACAGCGGCCACCGTGAACATGACGACACGCCGTCGCATGCCAGTACCTCCTTGTGACCTGGGCTACGTCCAAAAAAACGAACGCGATACAAAAACGTCACGATCAGTTCACGGCCAACTCACGGATCTGCTACTCTCCGTGATCGAGATCTGGGCCGTTGGAGGGCGGCCTGTGGTCGCTGTGAGGTCACTGTGACGTCGCACGAACGCTCCGTGCGCGGACGATCATCGGGGCCTGACGGACGCGGAAACCGGTCGACGGCGGGCTGTCGGCCTTGTTCCACTCCCCAGGTCGTTGCTCGGAGCAACAAGAAGGTGTCAATCCGACACGCCGACCTTCATCACTCGGTCGAGTTGCCCCGCAGACGCGGAACCATCGGTGGCTCCGGCTCGCAGACACGGAATGCCGTGTTGCTCCAACACGCAGGCGCGGAACGGCTCCGACGCCGTCCCCGGCGGATCCGATCCCCCCGGTTCCGCTCGGCCTGGATTCCCGACGGGGCGGCGGCGACGCTGGTCCGATGACGCCGAGCGGGACGGCCGACGAGCCGCTGCGCTGCGGTGTCCTGGGCGAGGTCGTCCTCGTGACCGGGTCGCGGACGCGGGGCTTCGGCCGCCGGCGGACCGCGGAGGTGCTCGCCGCCCTCCTGGTCGATCGCGGGCGATCGATGTCGGTCGACGACGTGGTGGCGGCGGTCTGGGGTGACGAGGCGCCGCCGACCGCGGCGACGATGGTGCACGGCGCGGTGCGGCGGCTGCGGACGATGGCCGACGAGGACCGTGGGCGGGACCGGGGACGGTTCGTCATCTCGCGCGCCGGCCGGTACGAGGTGCCGCCGGAGGTGGGGCTCGACGCGGCGGAGTTTGAGGCGCTGGTGGCCGAGGCGCGTCCGCTGACCGCGTCCTCCCCGGCCCGGGCGGCGCGCCTGCTGGACGAGGCGCTCGCGCTCTGGCGCGGGCCGGCCTACGAGGGCATCGAGCAGGCGCTCGCCCGGGACGAGGCCGGGCGTCTGGAGGAGCTCCGCCGCCGGTGCGCCGAGATGCTCGCCGAGGTCGAGCTCGCCCTGGACGAACCCGCCCGCGCCGTGGCCGTCCTCGAGCCCGTCGTCACCGCCGACCCCTGCCGGGAGCGCTCGGCCGGGCTCCTGATGCTCGCTCTGGCGCGCACCGGCCGCCCCGCCGAGGCCCTACGCCTGTTCGAGCGGGTCCGGGTGGGGCTGGTCGAGGCGCTCGGGGTGGCGCCTGGTCCCGAGCTGCGTGAGATCGAGGCCGGGATCCGCACCGGCGGCGGTGCGCCCGCGCGGCGGGGCCCGCCGCCGCCACCCCAGCGCCCGCCGGTCCCGGTCAGCTCGTTCGTCGGACGGGAGGACGACCTCGGTCGCATCGCCGGGCTCCTGACCGAACACCGGTTGGTCACCGTCACGGGGCCGGGCGGGTCGGGGAAGACCCGGCTCGCCGTCGAGGCCGCGCTCCGGAATCCGACACGGGCGGCGTTCGTGGACCTGACCCGGTCCGCCACGCCCGACCGGTTCGACGACATCGTGGCCGAGGCGATCGGGATCCGGACCGGCGCGGGTCCGCCGGCGGTCACCGTCGCCCGCGCCCTGGCCGACGAGTCCATCCTCGTCGTGCTGGACAACGCGGAGCACGTGCTCGACCGCTGCGCGGACTTCACCCGCGACCTGCTCGGGGCCGCGCCGTCGGTCCGGGTCCTCGTGACCGCCCGGGAACGGCTGGGGTTGCCCGGCGAATGCGTCCATCTCCTCGGCCCGCTGCCCGTGCCCCACCCGCGCGCGGCGCCCGAGGAGATCGGCCGGTCCCCCGCGGTACGGCTCTTCGTCCAGCGCGCCCGAGCCGTCCGACCCGGCTTCGCCCTCGCCGCCGAGGACGTCTCGTCGGCGGCCGAGATCTGTCGACGGCTCGACGGCCTGCCGCTCGCGCTCGAGCTCGCCGCCGCCCGGGCCGCCGCCCTGTCGCTGTCCGAGCTCGAGGCGGCCCTCGGGGACCGCTTCCGGCTGCTCACCCACCCGGCCCGCCACGACGCCGCTTCTCGCCGGGCCGGGCTGGCGGCGACGATCGCCTGGAGCCGGGACCTGCTGGACGACGACGGGCGGCGGCTCCTCGCCGGCCTCGGGGTGTTCCCGGTGACGTTCGATCTCCCGGCCGTCCGGGCCGTCATGGGCGACGCCGGTGAGGACCCGGCACCGACACTGGCGCGGCTCGTCGACACCAGCCTGGTGCAGGTCGACGACGTCTCGGGCGACCGCTGGCGCTACCGGATGTTCGAGTCGACCCGCGAGTTCGCCCGCACCTGCCTCGCCCGGGACGAGCTCGCCGTACTGCGACGCCGCCACGCCGACCACTTCCTCGGCGTCTGCCGGCGCGCCGTCCCGCACCTGTACCGGGCCGGCGCCGGTCCCTGGTTGGACGCGCTGCATCGCGACCGTGACAACCTGCGCGCCGCGCTGGCCTGGGCCGACGGTCCGGACGGCGACACCGAGGTCCTGGTCGGGCTGTGCACCGGCCTCTGGCACTACTGGGACGTGCGTGGGTCCCGGGCCGAGGGAGTGCGCCTGCTGGCCACCGCTCTCTCCCGCATCGAACCGCAGCATCCGGAACGCATGGGCCTGCTCTCCGCGCTGGCGCTGCTGCACCTCGGACGGGGCGAGTTCGGCGCGACCGAGACCGCCGCGACCGAGCAGCACCGGCTCGCGCGCGCCGCCGGAGACCGGCGCTGGGAAGGCGACGCGCAGGCCCTGCGTGCCACGGTCGACTGGGCCTGCGGCCGGTTCGACCGCGCCCAACAGCGCTACGAGGACGCGATCGCGGCGTCCCTGGCGGGCGGGGACGTCTGGCGGGCGGCCATGGCGGAGGCGCAGCTGGCCCGCCTGCACCGCGACCGCGGCGAGCCCGACGCCGCGCGGGCCCTCGCCCGGTGCGCGGCCGCGCACGCCGCCGAGGTCGGCGAGGAACTCGCCCAGGGCCTGGCCGGCGACGTCCTGGCCTCCATCGAGCAGCGGTGGGGCGACCCCGCCACCGCCCGCCGCCTCGTCGAGACCGCGCTGGAGCACTACCGGCTCATCGGCTACCGGGAGGGCGAGGCCTCGGCGCTCGCGCTGTCCGGACGCCTCGCCGTGACCGACGCCGATCCCGAGGGCGCCCGGATCTGCTTCGAGCAGGCCCACGACATCTTCCGGCGCATCGGGCACCGGGCGGGCGTCACCGCGACGGCCGACGGGCTGGCCGCCCTCGATGCTCCCGGCCCGCGGGGTTAGCCGGCGATTAGCGGGACCGTCGACGCTCGCGCCATGAGTACCTCGGTCAGCCTCGAACCACCTCCCGACTTCCCGACGACGGTGCTGCGCGCCGGCGATCCCGGATACGAGTCGGCCCGCTCCGTCTTCAACGCCATGATCGACCGCCGGCCCGCGGCGATCGTCCGCTGCCGCGACGCGGACGACGTCGCCCGGGGGATCGCACTCGCCCGGGAGCACGACCTCGTCCTCTCGGTACGCGGCGGCGGGCACAACGTCGCCGGCAGTGCGGTCTGCGACGGCGGGGTGATGCTCGACCTCTCCGCGATGCGCACCGTCGACGTCGACCCGGACACCCGGACCGCCGTCGCCGGCCCCGGATGCCTGCTCGGCGACCTCGACGAGGCGACCCAGCAGGTGGGGCTGGCCACGCCGCTCGGCGTCATGTCGGGAACCGGGATCGCCGGGCTGACCCTCGGCGGGGGCCTGGGCTGGCTCAACGGTCGTCACGGGCTGACCTGCGACAACCTGATCGGTGCGGAGATCGTCACCGCCGGAGGCGAGATCCGGCGCGTCGATGCCGAGCACCACCCCGATCTCCTCTGGGGCCTGCGCGGCGGGGGCGGCAACTTCGGCGTGGTCACCGCCTTCACCTATCGGCTGCACCCGGTCGGGCCGGTCCTCGCCGGCGGGTTGTCGTGGCCCTGGTCGGCGGTCCGCGACGTGCTGCGCTTCCACGACGAGCTCCTCGCGGCGGCTCCCGACGAGCTGGCCACGGCGGTCTCGTTCACCCGCGACCCCGAGGTCGGCCCCGTCGTCTCGATCGGCGTGTGCTGGTGCGGCGACCTCGCCGAGGGCGAGCGGGTCCTGTCGCCGCTGCGGTCGTTCGCCCGGCCGGTCGTCGACACCGTCGGGCCGACGTCCTTCACCGCCTGGCAGTGCGGTCCCGACGCCGGCTACCCCCGCGGCCGGCGCCACTACTGGAAGTCGGGCTACCTGCGCGAGCTCACCGACGACGTCGTCGGGACGCTCGCGGACCTCGTCCCCACCATGCCCTCGACCGCGAGCGGGATCGGCATGCAGGCGTTCCGGGGCGCCGCGGCACGCGTGCCCGCCGATGCCACCGCCTTCCCGCACCGCGTCCGGCAGTACGACCTGTTGCTGCTCGGGCAGTGGGATCGGGCCGACGCGGACGAGCGCAACATCGCCTGGGGCCGCCGTGCCCACGACGCGCTCGCGCCGCATCTCGCCGACGCCGTGTACGTCAACAACCTCGGCGCCGAGGGGCCCGATCGCGTGCGCGCCGCCTACGGGGCCAACCATGATCGTCTCGCTGCTCTGAAGCGCTCGTGGGACCCCGACAACGTCTTCCGTGTCAACCAGAACATCGCTCCGGCGCCGTTCTCCTCATCTGAGGACCGGTGAGCACCGGGGTTCCGCAGATGCGGATGTGATGCGGTAGGGTTCGCCGCGTCGTCGGTTACCAGGCCCGTCGCCGCCTCCTGGAAGGTGTCCCGTGGCCGCCGCCGCGTCGTCGGCTGCCCGCAACCTCACTCAAGCGAGTGATGAGGGTCGGCGCGTCGCGCTTGACTTCTCGCGCCCGGACACTCCTCCCCGCTGTGCCGGCGACAGGTGCGCTGACCTGCAGCAACAGGTCCGGCTGATCGTCCGGGGTCGATCGATCTCGGATGATCGATTCCTCGATTGTCGACACCGAGCCGTCCGACGGCCTCGTAACAGTCGAGTATTGCCGTCGTTGTGGGCGCCAACACAGCATTCACCTCGCTGCGACGGCTCCCCCCTGGCGTCGATGGCGCGGTGTCGGGAGGACAGCGATGCCCAACCACCGCGCGACCACCACGCGGGAGAAGCCGCCCCGGGAGCACTCCCGGCGGTTCGGCCAGTCCGATCTCAGCCGGCGGCGCTTCCTCGGCTACGTGGTCGCCGGCACGTCGCTGATCGCGGCGGCCGAGTTCACGCGGGAGTCGATCTCCGACTCGGTGCCGAACGCCTCGGCGGCGGCGATCCCCTCGACGCCGCAGACCCCCGAGATCTACGACCTCTCGGACGCCATCCGGGACGCGGCGCGCCCGACCGCGAACCTGATCCGGGTCAAGGTCAACCGGGACAACACCGTCTCGTTCGCGCTGCCGCGCTCGGACAACGGGCAGGGCATCATCACCTCGACGCAGATGATCATCGCCGAGGAGATGAACCTCGACCCGGACCAGGTGATCGTCACGCTGGCCGACGCCCGTCCGGAACTCGTGTTCAACCAGCTGACCGGAGGCTCGACCACCACCTTCAGCACCTACACGCCGATCCGGGTGGCCGCGGCCATCGCGGCGGGCCGGCTCCTCGACGCCGCGGCCGCCGAGATGGGCCAGGACAAGGCGGTGCTCACGAGCCGCGCCGGCACGATCACCGACACGGCCGGGAAGGCGCTCTCGTTCGGTGACCTCACCGCGAAGGCGGCGGCGCCGGTCACCCAGGCCGTGCAGGTCGCGCTCAAGGACCGTGAGAAGTTCACGATCATCGGCAAGCCGCGCACCAAGTCCGACGCGCGGGACATGGTGACCGGCAAGAAGAAGTTCACCACCGACCTGCAGATCGCCGACGCGCTGCCGACCATCCTGTGCCGGGCCCCCGACCTCAACGGCTATCCGCGCAGCGTGCAGAACCTCGACCAGGTCCGCACGATGCCCGGGATCACGGACGTGGTGAAGGTCGAGGGCGGGGTCGCGGTCCGCGGGAACACCTACGGTCAGTGCATCGACGCGGTGAACGCCCTGAAGGTGACCTGGGCGAACGGCACCGTGCACGGCGCCGACGACGCCTCGGTGCTCAAGGAGCTCCGCGCCGCGGAGCTGCCGTTGGCCGCGCCGAAGGGCCCCGGTTCGCTCGAGGGCGACTTCGTCTTCTACTTCCGCAGCAACTCCTCGCTGGAGACCAACTGCGCGATCGCCGACGTCAAGGCGAACAGCGCCACCATCTGGGGCCCGGCGAAGAGCCCGATCGCCGCCCAGGCGGAGATCGCGAAGAAGCTGGGGATGCCGCAGAACGCGGTGACCTTCCACGTCATGCAGGGCGGCGGGTCCTTCGGACGGAAGCTCTTCTTCGACGCCGCGGAGGAGGCAGCCCTCGTCTCGAAGGCCATGGGCAAGCCGGTCAAGCTCATGTGGTCGCGCTCGGACGACTCCCGTCAGGGCCGCGTCCACCCGATGGCGACCTGCCGGATCCGGGCGAACGTGACCGCCGATGCCGTCACCAGCTTCGAGATCCGGCACACCAGCGTCGCCACCGAAGGCAACCCGGGGCTCTCGGAGCCGATCACCGCCGCGGCCAACAAGGCCCCGCTGGGCAACCTCGGCGTCGCCGAGAGCCTCTTCGAGCTCACCCAGTTCACGCCGTACAACTTCGGCGCGTCGACCCGGTTCCTCAACGAGGTCGACATGGGCTTCAACACCAGCTCGATGCGCAACATCTACTCGCCGGACGTCGCCACCGCGCGTGAGCTGATGGTCGACCAGATCGCCGCGAAGCTCGGGACGGACCCCTACGTCTTCCGCTCCGAGTTCGCCAAGCAGGCACGGTTCAAGGCCGTGCTCGACCGGGCCGCCCAGGAGGGCGACTGGGGCAAGTCGATGGCCGACGGCACCGCCCAGGGCATCGCGATGCACGTCGAGTACAAGGGCTGTGCGGTGTGCATCGTCGAGCTGGACTGCACGCCCGCGACGGTGAACCGGAAGATCCGTCAGGCGCGGACCGGGCCGCGGGTCACCAAGGTGACCTACGTCGTCGACGCGGGGCTGATCATCAATCCGCGCGGATACGAGGCCCAGATGATGGGCGGGATCAACGACGGTCTGGCGATGACGCTGACCTCCAGCCTGCACCTCGACGACGGCCACTTCGTCGAGGCCAGCTGGGACAACTACTTCTACACCCGGCAGTGGAACACGCCGCCGGAGATGAACATCGTGATCATGGACTCCGACGCGCCCGAGCCGGGCGGAGCCGGGGAGTTCGGCGTCGCCGCGACGTGCGGCGCGATCGCCTGCGCCTACGCGCGGGCCACCGGGAAGATCCCCACCTACTTCCCGCTCGACCACAAGGACCCGCTGCCCTTCACGCCGTACCCGACGTCGCCGCCGATCCCGCCGTCGCCGACCAACGGTCTGCAGACCACCTTCTGATCGGAGCTCCCCCATGCCCACGCACACCTTCAAGCTCAACGGCCAGCAGGTCAGCGTCGACGTCGAGGACGACGTCCACCTGCTCTGGGTGATCCGCGACCTGCTCAAGGTCACCGGGCCCAAGTACGGCTGCGGCATCAACGTCTGCAAGGCGTGCACCAGCCACATCAACGGCAAGGCGTTCAACCCCTGCTCGGTGCAGGTCAAGGACATCCAGCCGACCGACGAGGTCACCACCATCGAGGGCCTCGCCGACACCGCCCCGGGCGGCGGCCTGCATCCCATGCAGGATGCCTGGATCGAGAAGGACGTGGCCCAGTGCGGCTACTGCCAGCCCGGCCAGATCATGGCGGCGGTCGCGAAGGTCAAGCAGTGCAAGGCCGAGGGCCGGGACGTCGACGACGACGCGATCGAGGAACTGCGCAACATCTGCCGGTGCGGCACGTACAACCGCATCCGCGAGGCCATCAAGGCCGGCGCCGAGAACATGTGACGTCGACCCACCACCCGCTCCCCCACCCCGAGAGGAACCCTGACGATGACCGCTCGTAGGACCACCCGCACCCTGGCCGCGGCCGTGGGCCTGGCCGGGGCCGTGCTGCCGCTCGCCGGCGCCGGCATGGCCCAGGCCGCCACCACCGACAGCAGCGCCACCGACGCGTCCGGCTCCGACGCGACCACCGGCTACCCGAGCACCCAGAGCCCGCTCCAGGGGCCGACCGCCGTGCTCGCGACCGCCGGCAACCTCGCCTCGTCGATCATGGACGCGAACAACGACGCGACCGGCAACGCGCGGCCCGAGGACGCCAACGGCACCGAGACGCAGTACCCGTCGGCCGACCCGCACTTCGTCGAGGGCCCCGTCGGCGGCGCGCTCGTGAACGGGCCGTTCGAGTGACCGGCGCCCTGAGCCCCGTCCACTGGCTGATCATCGTCGGGGTCCTCGTGGTGCTGTTCGGCGCCAAGAAGCTCCCCGACCTCGCACGGTCGGTCGGTCAGTCGGCGCGGGTGTTCCACAGCGAGATCCGCGAGCTCTCGAACGAGTCCGCGGGTCGGACGGCCGGGGGTCCCGAGACCGCCGCCACGGCGGAGGAGCGGCGCCCGGCCGCCTGACGCGCACACCGTGTGGTCCGGAGTCCGCGTTCTCGCCGGGCTCCGGGCCCACCGGCGTCCGGGCATGAAGCCCTGACGGTCCGATGATGCCGTCACACGGGTGGCGCAGCGAAGCTGCCCTGAGGGCGTCGGCCACCAGGCGGCTCTCGATGCGGGTCAGTTCGTGTCCGAGACCCCGAATGGTGAGAGTGACGAAGGGGTCGTAGTCCTCGACCTGAACGGTGAGGATTTCCTTCCCGGTCGAACTGCACACCGTGGCGAGGGGTATCAAGGCCCATTCTCCCTTGTCTCGTGGGCTCGCGGTGTCGACCGCGGTCGAGCGGCCGACGCTTTCGCCACCGCCGGATTCATTCGGGCGAGGAGGGGTGGGGTGGCCAGCCGGGGTGACGGCGCGGAGCAGCGCGGACACTCGGCGTGGGCGTCGGCCCCGGCCCTCGGGCGCTCGCGCTCGAAGTAGCCGCAGTCGGGACAGCAGTAGGCGTCGGTGTTCATGGAGTGACCCTTCTCGGATTCGACCGCGCGGACACGAAGGGACACGGCGCGGGGGATGTCGATGACCCGTCAGCACCCTGTGCGTTTCTTCGAATGCGGTACGGAGCCAGCGTGGCCGACGGTTCCCGGCAGGACATCGGCCAGGTGGCAGATATGCGCAATGATGAAGTGGCCGACCTTGCGAGAGAACGTGTACCGGTCGGACCATTGGCGCCGTGTCCGATCTCGCCACTCCGCTCGGATTGTCTTCACCACCCCGGCATCGTCGGCTCGGGGTGCCCAGCAATCTGCCCAATTCGCCCAGTTCCTTCGTGGGTCGGGCGGGTGACATCACCGAGGCGGGCGGGCTGCTCACCGGCACCCGGTTGTTGACGTTGACCGGGGCGGGTGGCTGCGGGAAGACCCGGCTGGGCGGACAGGTGGCCGCGGGTACCGCGTCACGGTTCCCCGCCGGAGTGTGGTGGGTCGAGCTGGCGGCCCTGACCGAGGGCGCGCTGGTCGGCGACGCACTGGCCCGGGTGCTGGAGATACCTCTCGAGGGACGTCCGGCGGCCGAGGTGATCGTCGAGCACGTCGCCGAGGGCGAGATGTTGGTGGTGCTGGACAACTGCGAGCACCTCGTCGACTCGACCGCCGCCCTGGTCGACGAACTGCTGCGCGGCACCGGAGCGCTGCGGGTCCTGGCGACCAGCCGCCAGCCCCTCGGCGTGGACGGCGAGACGACCTGGCGGGTGCCCTCGATGGCAGCCCCGCCCGAGGGGTGCGATCCGGACGGGCTCGCCGAATTCGACGCCTCCCGGCTGTTCGTCGAGCGTCTGGGACGAGCACGACCGGGCCCGTCCGGGGACACCGACGAGACCGCGTCGGTGGTGCAGGTCTGCCACCGGCTCGACGGCATCCCGCTGGCCCTCGAGCTCGCCGCCGCGCGGGCACGCACGATGAGCCTTGCCCGCATCGTCACCGAGCTCGACGACCGTTTCGGGCTGCTGATCGGCGGGCCGAGGGGTGCGCTGGCCCGGCACCGCACGCTGCACGCCTCGGTGCAGTGGTCCTACGACCTGCTCGCCGACGCCGAGCGGATCGTGCTGAGGCGGTTGGCGACCTTCGTCGGCGGATTCCGGATGGAGGCCGCACAGCAGGTCGCGGGATTCGCCCCGCTCTCGTCCGATGCCGTCCTCGACCTCCTCGGAGGGCTTGTCGACCGCTCCCTGGTCCAGTTCGACGCTGCCCGTGACCGGTACCGGCTGCTCGAGACGATCCGGGACTACGGCCGGGAGCAGCTCGCGGCCGCCGGCGAGGCCGACGACGTCGCCGAACGCCATCTCAGCTGGGTGTGCGCGTTCGCCGAGAGTCACGACGAGGGCATGACACGCGCCGACCTGGACGTGCTCGACGCCGTCGAGGAGGAACTACCGAACCTGCGTGTAGCCCTGGATCACGCGGCCCGCGGCCCGGTGGCCACCGCACCCGGAGAGCAGACCGGGCTACGCCTGGTCGTGGCGCTGACCTTCTTCTGGGCGCAGCGCGGGCTCGGCCTCGAAGGCGCGGACCGGGCTGTCCGGGTGCTGGCGGCGCATCCCGCGGCCCCGGGCGCACTGCGTGGCCGCGCCTGGGCCGCCGTCGCCTACGACCGGTTCTACGGGGCCGACTTCGCCGCCGTGACGACTGACGCCGACCACGGGCTGGCCGAAGCGACCGCGGCCGGTGACCTCCGCGGGCAGGCCCGGAGTCTCCACGCCCACGGCGCGCTCGCCTTCATGCTCGACCCCCCGCACTGCCGAACGGTCATGGCACGCGCGATCGAACTGGCGCGCTCGTGCGGCGACCACTGGTGCGAGACCGACGCCCTGCAGATCCTCGGGTTCAGCCACCTGATCCAGCACCGGACGCTGCTGGCCCTCGACCCGGTGATGGACTCGGCGGCGATGGCCGAGGCCCAGGACAACGCCTTCCAGCTGGCCTGCCACCAGCTCGGGCTCGCCTGCATCGCCGCGGCCGCGGGACGGCTGGGTGAGGCGGCAACGGCTGCTCGCCGGGGCGCGGACGAAGCCCAACGCATCGGCGACCCGGCCATCGAGCTGTGGGGCCGCGCCGGTCAGGTGACCACTGCGCTGGCCCGCCGCCGGTACACCGACCTGGACTCCATCGCCGGCCAGACCACCCCGCCCCACACCCCCCTGTCCCCGGTGGTGACGGCCTTCGTCGCCGGCATCAGGCGCATCGCCCGCCACGAGCGCGACCCGATCGGTGCGCTCGACGCGCTCGAGGAACTCTCGGAACTGTTGCGCGGCACCTTCGTCCCCAACGAGGGCCTGCGACTCGCCGTGATCGGCGTCGCCGGCGCCCTCGCGCTCGGCGACCAGCAGCGCGCGGCAGCCGCCGCCGAAGCCGCCTTCGAAGCCAGCACCACGTTCGGCTCCGCGCTCGTCGGCCCGTGCCGGGTTCTGCTCGCCCGGCTCGAACGCGGCCGGGGTGAGCCCCTGACCGCCGACCGGCTCGCCCACGACGGGCTCGCCGAGATCCACGACGCCGGCCTGATCATCGATCTCCCCGACGCCCTGGAGGCCCTCGGCGGCACTGCTCTCGACCTCGGCGCAGCTCCTGCCGCCGCCCGGCTGCTCGGCGCCGCCGATGGGCTGCGGGAGTCGCTCGATCTCCCCGGCCCGTACCCGACCGAGGCCGTCACCGATCGGCCCGAAGTCCACGACCGGTTGGGCGAGGAGTTCGCGGCGCGTTGGGAGGAAGGCCGGCGTATGGACGCCGACGCCGCCGTCGCCTACGCCCGACGTTCCCGCGGCGAACGCAGACGCCCGGCCAGCGGCTGGGGAGCCCTGACTCCCACCGAGCTCGACGTCGCCCGCCTGGCCGCCCGTGGCCTGACGAACCCTGACATCGGCCGGGAACTGTTCATCTCACGAGGAACCGTCAAGACCCACCTCGAGCACATCTATGCCAAGCTCGAACTCCACAATCGCGCCGAGCTCGCCACCACCGTCGCCCGACGACCCGACATCCAGATCGAATAGCCATGGCGTCGAGTTCCGGCCCCTGCGGCGTCGATCAGGACGGCTGGTACGGGGGCGCGACGCCCCATCCCCACCGCGGTACCGGCGCCTGTTCGACGACGTCGGCGTCGGGTTGGGAGTTGTGCAGGGCCAGCCGGGTGCCCCACTCGACGTAGCCGACGAACGCCGCGCGGAACTCCGGATCGTCCGGGAGGCCGGCGTCGTCGGCGGCCCGGCTCATGGTCTCCGCGAAGCGTCGCCGCTGCTCCGGGGTGATCCCGAGGTCCCGGTGGTGGGCGAGCATCCGCTCGTAGCCGCCGAGGGTCCCGGTGTAGTCCGCGGGCCCGCCGAAGACCTCGATCCACCAGAGCGTCACGTGCGCCCGGTGCTCCTCGGAGACGCCTCCCGGGAAGAGGACGCTCAGCAGCTCGTCCTTCTCGACGCGGTCGTAGAACGCGTCGATCAGCCGACGGAACGCCGCGCTCCCGCCGGCCCAGTCATGCAGCGTCGGCTCCATTGCAACACTGTAATCAGGAAATGGGCCGCTCTCCAAGCACGAACCTTGGGTCCGTGCCTGCATGATCGACTTCCGTGTGACGGAATGCGTCAAATTTGAGGCATTCCGTCACGCGGAAGTCGATCAACGGGGATCGCGCGGCCCGCTGCACGGGAGCACACTGATCCGCTCACATCAGGCCACCACGACGCCTGACCGCCGACGACTCCGGAGATCAGCCGTGAGCGATCCGATGCAGCTGGCGCGCGACGAACGCGCCGACCTCGCCGCGCTCCTCGCCGGACTCGACGCCGATCAGTGGAACGCGCCCACGCTCTGCACGCAGTGGCGGGTCCGCGACGTCGTCGCGCACATCGTCAGCTACGACGACCTCGGCGCCCTCGGCCTGGCCTCACGGTTCGCCCAGGGCTGGTTCGTGCCCGACCGGGTCAACGCCGTCGGCGTCCGGCACTACGCATCCCTCACCCCCGAGGAACTGCTCGCCGAATTCGGCAAGCACCTCGAGCCGGCCGGCCTCACGGCGGGCTTCGGGGGACGGATCGGTCTGGTCGACGGGCTGATCCACCACCAGGACATTCGCCGCTCCCTCGGTCTCCCCCGGGATGTGCCGGCCGAGCGGCTGGACGAGGCGCTCCCCTTCGCCCGGATCGCGCCGCCCATCCGGGCGTTCTCCCGGGCTCGTGGCCTGCGCCTCGTCGCCACCGACACCGGCTGGAGCAACGGACGCGGACCCGTCGTCGAAGGGCCCGCCGAGCCACTGCTCATGGCCATCGCCGGCCGCCCGCACGCGCTCGACGAACTGACCGGACCAGGCACAGCCACGCTGGCTGCACGACTGGGGCGTTGAGGGCGCCGGGAATGGGCCTCACATGACCATGGTCTGACCGGCCGGAATCGTCAGTCCCGGTATCGCAGCAGGAGCCACCAGAACGAGCACGCCGAGGGTGACCAGCACGACCGCGATGCCGTAATTGGCAACGGCCCGCCACGGCAGAATCTTCTCGATCGCGATCAGGGCGGCGACGAACGCCATCCACGCGATGCTCATGATGCCGAGCGCGAACAGGGCGAGCATGAGCGCCCAGCAGCACCCGACACACCAGCCACCGAGTTTCGCGCCCATCCCGAGGCCGCCGATCGGACCGTCGCGCCAGGACCCCAGCAGGAATCCGAGCGGGCTCCGGCACCGGGTCAGGCAGACGTTCTTCAGAGGCGTGAGCTGGTACGCACCGGCAGCGATCAGGGCCGCCGAGGCCAACACACGCCCTCCCTGCTCCCACGGCACCGCGTCGGCCGGAATCCATCGCGTCGCGGCGGCGATCATCCAGGCGACGACACCCGCCGCGGTCCAGGTCAGCAGATATCCGGCCGTGAACATCGGCGGCGCCAGGCGAATACGACCCTTGGTCATACGGGAGTAGAGCGCCACGGTCGGCGCGATCGACGGGAACATCATCGCCGCCATCATCACGAGCCAGACCAGCACGAACCAGCCGAGTCCCCCGAGGGCGGTCCACGGACCATCGTCCATCCCGCGCATCTGCCCGGCGGTCCACCACCAGCCGAGCCCGGCCAGGACGAAGAGCGACAGGACCAGGCCGAGGCGCGTCCTGGAAGCGGCCAGTGCCGGGCGGGGGCCGTCCTCGACCGCGGAGCGGCGGTCCGAGGCGGCGGTCACGACGTCAGGCCGCCCAGGAGAAGTCCGACGTCGACAATCCTGTCCTGCCTTCGTACTCGATCCCGAACGCGTTGATGCGTGACCACTTCGCCTCAGCCATCGTGAGGTCCGACGCGACCGGGTGGAACATGCCGGAGAACTTGACCGGCTCGCCGGACTCGACCCCGAACGGCACGATGTCCTCGACGTCGAAATCGATGCCTCCGGAGATCCGCACGGAGTGGCGCAGCCCGTCGTCGTCGATCTCGATCGTCGCGCGCTCGGCCCCGAGCATCTCCCCGATCAACGGCGCGAGACCGGCCATCGGCCCGCCGATCTGACCACCGAACACGCGCACGAGCTGCTCGAACTGGCCGTCACTGGCCTCGTCCCCCACGAAGACGCCGACGCGCCAGTTGCCGTCGGTCATCACTTTCGGGGTGTCGATGATGATCGCGACCTTGCAGCCGGCGATGTCGGTACCTTCGACCGCGCCCTCACGGATGTCGAACACCAGGCTCGCCCGGCAGAAATCGTAGGTCGCTCCATGATCGAATGACAGGTTACACGGACACATCAGCTCGCAGGAGCACGTCTCGACGTAGCTGCCCCGCAGATTCCACGACATCGTCGCCCCCATTTCCCGATTCGGTCCGGAGGATGAACTGTCCTGCGGTTCGTGACGTGGAGTCAAGACACATACTCGTCGTCCGACATGACCGACTCCGCCCGCAATCGGACTCGCACTCAGCGTCACGGATCATGCCGAGGCCGACGATCTCCACGTCGCTGGAACAAACCCTTCACACCGACCTTCGAACAGATCTTAGGATCTCCCGATAATGGCTTCATTGCTCTCGACCTGGAGCAGCCGCATAGTGTCGTAATGAGTGTCACGGTCCGGCTCGCCGGTCCGTTGCGCGTCGAACAGGGTTCCCCTCCCGAGCCGTTGCGCATCGGGAGCCCGAAGGAGCGCAGGCTGCTCGCGGTCCTCGCCGCGCGGCGCCCGCAAGCCGTGACGCCGGACCGGCTGGCGGAGGCGCTCTGGCCCGAAGGACCACCCCGGAGCCCGTCGGCCAACGTCGCCACCCTGATCAGCCGGCTACGGGGACGGCTGGGCAACGCCGCGGTCCTCGGCGATCGGCAGGGCTACCGGCTCGGCGAGCCTCCGGACGTCGGAGTAGATCTCGACGAGGCCACCGACCTGGTCGCCCGGGCGGCTCGACACCTCGCAGCAGGCGCCTCGGGGCCGGCGACAGTGGCCGCGCGCCGTGCCCTGGAGCTCGTCGACGCCGAGCCGCTCGCCGAGGAGGACGACGCGCCGTGGGTCGTCGACCTGCGCCGCAGGTGGAGCGAGCTGCGTCGCGCCGCGCACCACCACGCCGCCGAGGCCGCGCTCGCCACCGGCGACACGACCGCGGCGAGGACGTTGGCGGCGGCTGCCCTGACGGCCGACCCCTACGACGAGCCGGCGATGCGGCTGCTGCTCACCGCCGACCAGGCCGCCGGGGAGCCGGCCCGGGCGGTCCTCGCCTTCCACGAGTTCCGCGCCCGGCTCGCCGACGAGCTCGGGGTCGAACCCGCTCCGGCCACCCGCGACGCCTACCTGGCCGTGCTGCACGAGGCCCCGGCCGCCCCGGGACGTCCCGTGTCCGGCCACGCCGGAGGTCCGGGACGGACCCCTCCTGCTCGTGCGTCGGCAATGGTCGGCCGTGACAAGGAGATCGCCCGTCTGATCGGGCACTGGGACCGGGCCGGCAGCGGCGAGCCCGGAATCGTCCTCGTCGTCGGCGAGGCCGGGATCGGCAAGACCCGGCTGACCACGGAGCTACAGCACGTCGCCGTCGGATCCGGCGCCCGGGTGGCGGTCGGTCGCTGCCACGTCGCGGAGCGTTCGCTGTTCCTCCAACCGATGATCGACGCCCTTGCCGCCCCGCTCGCCGGTCTCCCGCTCGAGGTGATCCGTGGGGCCGCGGGTCATCACTGCCGGGCCCTCGCAGGACTCTTCCCCGATCTCGCCGACGCGCTCGGGGTGGACGACCCCGAGGCCTCGGTGCCGGACGCCCGGCGCTCCTTCGAAGCGATCGGGGGGCTGCTCCGCGCCCTGACCGTCGACCGGTCGATGCTGCTCGTCCTCGACGACCTGCACAACGCCGGGACGGCCACCGTCGAGCTGTTGCACCACCTCGCGCTGCGCTCCGGGAGTGCCCGCCTTCTCGTCGTGGCCACGGTGCGGATCGAGGAGGGCTCCGATTCCCTGGTCACCCTCGAGCGCGCAGCGAGCCGCCTCGACCTCGGACGGCTCTCGCCCGCGGACGTCGCCGTGCTGGCCGACCGCGCCGGACAGACCGACCGCGGCGCTGCGATCGAGCGCAGGACGCGCGGCAACCCCTTCTTCGTCGTCGAGGTCCTCCGCGCACTCGCCTCGGGTGATCACGACGTCCCGGAGTCGCTGCAGGCCGCCGTCGTGGCCCGGGTCCGCCGGCTCGGCGACACCGTCGAGGAGCTCCTCCGGGCCGGGTCGGTCCTCGGCGCCACCGTCGATCCGACCGTCGTGGGACGCCTGCTCGGGCTCGACCCGGTGGAGGCCGCGCGACGCTGCGAGCAGGCCGCGGCGGCGCGCCTCCTGGTTCCCACGGACCGTGCGTACGAGTTCGCCAACGACCTCATCCACGAGGTCCTCTACGCGACGACACCCACCCCTACCCGACGCCTTCACCATCGCCGCGCCGCCGACCTGCTGACCGCGACCCCGGAGGCGGTCGGCGTCCACGCCCTCGCGGTCGAGGACTGGAGCCGGGCGGCCCGCGCGTTCCTCCTCGCCGGGCGGTCCGCGACCCGGCGCGGCGGGGTCGGCGACGCCGAGGCCCTCCTCGGCCAGGCCCTGCACGCCGCGGATCGCGCCGGTTCGCGGGAGCTGGTCGGCCGGGTGCTCGTCGCCAGGGCGCGCGCCCGCGAGGGTCTGGAGCACTTCGCCGAGGCCTGGGCGGACCTCGACGCCGCCGCCGTCGCCGCCCGGCAGGCTGGTGACCGTCGGCTCGAGATGGCCGCCCTGCGCGAGCTCGGCGGGGATGTCCCGGTCGCCCTGGGCAGACCGGTCGGCGAGAGCACCGAGCGCCTGCGCCAGGGGCTGCGCCACGCCCTGGACTACGGGGACGCGGGCGCCGAGGCGGACTTCCGGGCTCGGCTCGCGGTCCTGGCCACGAACCGCCTGGCCTTCGTCGAGGCCCTCGACGAAGGCGCCCGCGCCGTCGGGGCCGCCCGCGCCGCCGGGGACGAGGAGGCCCTCGTGGCGGGCCTCGACGGCCTCAAGACCGCGCACGCCTATCTCGGCCACATCGCCCAGCTCACCGAGGTCGTCCACCAGATGGAGCCCCTCGTGCGACGGCGCGACGACCGCTGGTACCTACCGTGGGCGCTGTTCGAGGGATCGTTCGGCGCCATCGCGGACGGTCGGTGGGACGACGCACGCGAGCGCATCGGCGAGGCCGTCGAGGAGAGCGGTCGCAGCGGCTACCCCGGCCACGCCACCTGGTTCGTCGCCCACCTCGGCTGGGTCGCCCGGTTGCAGGGTGATCTCGACGCGGCGGTGGAGCACGGCCGCCGCGCCGTCGAGATCGGCGGGCGCGCCGCCCATCTGTGGTGGTGGCCCACCGCCGGGGCGATGTTGGCGGCGACGCTGCTCGAGCTCGGGCAGCCTCGCGAGGCCCGCCGGGTCGCGGCCGAGGCGGTGTCCGCCGCCGGGACCGACGCCATCGCCGCGTGCCGGCTGCGCTGCCTGGCTCCGCTCGCCGAGGCGGAGGCCCGCGACGCTCCGGGCGGTCCGGTGCCGCCGACCCTGATCGAGGCCGACCGCCTGCTCGCCGCCGTCGACGCGCCCGTCGGCTCGGCGTGGCTCCTCGGGGCGGACGCGTATCTCGGGGTGGCCCGGGCGTGGCGGGCGATCGGCCGGCCGGACCGGGCCGACGCCGCCCTGGCCCCGCTCGCGGTGGCTGCGCAGCGGCACGGGTGGCGGACGGTGCTTGCGGCCGCCTCGCTCGAGGGGTGCGCTCCCACCGCCGCGACGGTCGCGCAATGAGCGCGCAACGCCGATCGGCAACGTCCTCGGCGACCGCACCGAACAACGAGGAGGCGACGATGACGGTGGACCAGGACAAGTTGATGGCGTTCGTCGGGAAGATGGTGACCGACCTGGGGGCCGCGAGCGCGGCCGGCGGGGTGGTCATCGGGCACCGGCTCGGGCTCTACCGGGCCTTGGCGCAGGGCCCGGCGACCCCGGAGGAGCTCGCGCGGCGCACCGAAACGACCACCCGCTACGTCGCCGAGTGGCTCGCCGCGCAGGCCGCGAGCGGCTACGTCGGCTACGACGCGGAGGCCGGCACGTTCGCGCTCGACGAGGAACAGGCGTTCGCGCTCACCGACCCCGACGGCCCGATCTATCTGCCGGGGGCCTTCGTCCTCGCCCTCGGCGCGCTGCGCGCCGAACCGCGGATCACCGAGGCCTTCCGCACCGGGGGCGGGGTCGGCTGGCACGAGCAGGATCCGGACGTCTTCGACGGCTGCGAGATCTTCTTCCGACCCGGGTACGTCGCGAACCTGACGGCGTCGTGGATCCCGGCGCTGACCGGCGTCGAGGAGAAGCTGCGCTCCGGCGCCCACGTCGCGGACGTGGGCTGCGGTCACGGGTCGTCCACCGTGCTGCTGGCGCAGGCCTACCCGGCGTCGACGATCTCCGGCTCGGACTACCACGACGAGTCCGTCCAGATCGCGCGCAAGCGTGCCGCCGAGGCCGGCGTCGCGGACCGGACCAGCTTCGAGGTGGCCTCGGCCACGTCGTTCTCCGGCCGGGACCTCGACCTCGTGACTTCCTTCGACTGCCTGCACGACATGGGCGATCCGCTCGGAGCGGCGCGCCATGTCCGCGAGTCGCTGGCGCCGGACGGGACCTGGATGGTCGTCGAGCCCCGCGCCGGGGACACGCTCGCCGAGAACCTGAACCCGGTCGGCCGGCTCTACTACGCCCTGTCCACGTTCCTGTGCGTGCCCAACGGCCGGTCCCAGCCCGGCGGCTACAGCCTCGGCGCGCAGGCTGGCCCGGCGGCGATCCGCCAGATCGCCACCGATGCCGGGTTCACCCGGTTCCGGCAGGCCACCGAGACGCCGTTCAACCTCGTCTACGAGCTCCGGCCGTAGCGCCCGCGGAAGGGGGGTGGGGTCAGTGCGCGCACGGGAGCCCGACGAGGTCGGGACCATCGAACGGGGCGGGGTGCGGGTCGGCTACGAGGTGTTCGCCGGGCCCGCGGGGGCGCCCACCGTGCTGCTCCTGACCTCGTGGGCGATCGTGCACATGCGGCAGTGGAAGTCCCAGGTCCCGTTCCTGGCCCGGGAGTTCCGCGTCGTCACGCTGGAAGGACGGGGAAACGGCGCGGCCGACCGTCCCGCGGACCCGGCGGCCTACCTGGACCGGGAGGCCGTCGGGGACGCGGTGGCGGTGTTGGACGCGACCGGCACCGAGCGGGTCGTCGCGATCGGGCTCTCGCTCGGTGCGCGGCGGGCGCTCCAGCTCGCCGCGTGGCACCCCGAGCGGGTCGCCGGGGTGGTCGCGATCGGGACGGCGCTGCCCTGGCCGCTGCCGCCCGGGTTCGACGACGTCCGTGCCTCCCACGAGGGGTGGGAGAAGGCCAACCGCCACTACTGGAAGGCCGACTACCGGGGCTGGGTCGAGTTCTTCATGTCCCAGGTCGTCCACGAGCCGCACTCGTCGAAGCAGTGGGAGGACCTCGTCGGGTGGGGTCTGGACACCGACGGGGAGACCCTGGCCGGCACCGTCGCGGGGGTGGGCGAGCCGACGGCCGCCGACGCGGAGGAGATCTGCCGGGCGGTGCGCTGCCCGGTCCTCGTCGTACACGGTGACGCGGACGCGGTCACCCCGTACCCGAACGGCGTCGCCATCGCGGAGTGGACCGGCGGGTCCCTGGTGACGATCCCGGGCGGCGGGCACGCGCCCACCGTCCGGGAACCGGTGAAGGTCAACCTGCTGCTGCGGGAGTTCCTGCGCTCGGTGACCGGGCCGCGCCCGGCATCCGTGAGCTGGACACCCGCCCGCTCCCGGCCCCACCGGGTGCTGTTCGTCAGCTCGCCGATCGGGCTGGGTCACGCCCGCCGCGACGTCGCGATCGCCCGGGAGCTCCGGCGCCGTCGTCCGGACGTCGGGATCGACTGGCTGGCCCAGCATCCCGTCACCACGCTCCTGCGGGCGGACGGGTCGCGCGTCCATCCGGCGAGCTCGCTGCTGGCCGGGGAGAGCGCTCACATCGAGGCCGAGGCCGGCGAGCACGACCTCCACGCGTTCCGGGCGATCCGGCGGATGGACGAGATCCTGCTGGCGAACTTCCACGTCTTCGCCGACGTCGTCGACGCCGGGCAGTACGACCTCGTCGTCGCCGACGAAGGCTGGGAGATCGACCACTTCCTGCACGAGAACCCTGAGCTCAAGCGCACGCCGTACGCCTGGCTCACCGATTTCGTGGGGTGGCTCCCGATGCCCGACGGCGGGCGCGAGGAGGAGGCGCTGACGGCGGACTACAACGCCGAGATGATCGAGCACGTCGCCCGGTATCCGCGGCTGCGGGACCGTTCGATCTTCGTCGGGGGCCCGGAGGACCTGGTGACCCGGCCGCTCGGGCCCGGCCTGCCGACCGTCCGCGACTGGACGTGCGAGCACTTCGCGTTCAGCGGCTGGGTCGCCACGGGCGGCCCGCCCCGCGACCGGGACGAGCTGCGCGCCGAGCTCGGATGGCGGCCCGGTGAGCGGGTCTGTCTGGTCAGCGTCGGTGGCTCGGGGGTGGGCCGGCCGCTGCTCGAGCTGGTGGGGGCCTGCTACCCGCTGCTCGCCGAGCAGGTGGCCGGCCTGCGGATGATCGCCGTGGCCGGGCCTCGCATCGACCCGGCCTCGCTGCTCGTGCCCGACGGCGTCGAGGTCCGTGGGCACGTGCCCGACCTCGAACGCGAGCTCACCGCCTGCGACGTCGCCGTCGTGCAGGGCGGGCTGACCACCACGATGGAGCTCGCCGTGGCCGGTCGCCCGTTCCTGTACTTCCCGCTCGCCCACCACTTCGAGCAGCAGTTCCACGTGCCGCACCGGCTGTCGCGGCTCGGAGCCGGCCGGCGGATGGAGTACGCGGACGCCACCGCCGAATCGGTCGCCGCGGCGGTCGTCGAGCTGCTCGGGCGGCCGGTGCACCCGGTGTCCACGGGGCCCGACGGTGCTGGACGGGCGGCCGACCTGCTCCTGCCCCTCCTGGGATGAGGCGCTGCGATGGCCACGATCCACGTTCCGCCGCCGCCACCCCGCATCGACGGGAATGCCCCGGTCCTCGCGCCGCACGAGAAGTCACGGCTGCGGGCGGCCGCTCACCACGCCCGGCGCGCCCTGCCCGGGCCGGTCGGCGACCTGGTCTCCCGCGAGCTGGTCGCCTACGCCGACTTCGGCCACCGGATGACCGTCGACAGCCTCATCCACCGCCTCGCCGCGGACGTGCTGGCGAGGCCCACCCTCCGTCCGGACCAGGGCTGACGTCGGCGAGGGCGTCCAGCAGATCATCGAGGGCGTCCAGGCTGTGGGCGCTGACGACGGCGTCACAGTACGGCCACGCCGCCGCCATCCCGCCCGCGAGGGGCCGGTAGTGGGGGCTCGCCGTCCTGGGGTTCGCCCACACCACCCGGTGCGCGACCCGGGACAGCCGCTCCATCGCGGCCGCCAGCCGCGCCGGGTCGCCGGTGTCCCAGCCGTCGGAGATCACCAGCACGACGGCGCCGCGGGCCATCCCCCGCCGCCCCTGGACGTCGGTGAACCGGGCGATCGCGTCGCCGATGCGGCTGCCGCCGGCCCAGTCCACGCAGCGCCGCACCGCGCGGTCGATCGCGACCTGCGGCTGCTGACGGGCCATCACCGACGTGAGCCGGGTCAGCCGGGTGGCGAAGCCGAACACCTCGGCACGGCTGCCACCCGACGCGCACCAGAGCAGCTGGAGCAGCGCCCGGGCGTACGGCTCCATCGACCCGGAGACGTCGCAGAGGACGACGAGACGCCGCGGACGGGTGCGTCGGGCGCGATGGACGATCCGTGTCGGGTGCCCACTGGTCCCGCGCGCGGCCCGCAGCGTCGCCCTCAGATCCACGCGGTCACCGTGCGGGGACGGGCGGAACCGGCGGGTGCGTCGCGGCGGTGTCGCCACGCGCAGCCGGCGCATCGCGTCCGCGAGGGCCAGCAGCTCGGCCGGTGAGAGCGACGCGAAGTCCCGGTCGTGCAGCGGCTCCGGCCGTTCGGCGGCGCTCGCGACCCCGGCGACCGGAACCTCCCGCGCGTTCCCCCCGCCCCCGACGTCGTCGTCGGCGCTTGCCGAGGAACCACCCGACGCGGCCGGCGTCGTGGACATCTGCGTCTCGACGCCGAGGGGCGGCGCGGACGGGTCGCCCCGCTGCTCGGCCGGGTCGACGATCCCGGAGAACGTCGCGGCGAAGACGGCGTCGAAGGTCCCGATCTGCGCCGGGTCCGAGACCAGCGTGGCGAGACCCGCCTGGCGCAGCGACCGCTGGGTCTCGGGCCGGATCAGCAGGACCGCCCGCGCGAACCGCTCGGCCCGTTCGGGCGTCACGGGCAGGCCGGCCTCATGCAGCGCGGCCGCGAACCCGGCCGCGAGGGTGGCGACATCGGGTGCGGCCGTCACGATCACCGCCCGCCGACGACCGCGTCGAGCGCCGACCGCGCGAGCTGCTGGTCCTCGTCGTACTTCAGCACCGCCCCCAGGGAGCGCTCGGCCGCGGCGACGTCGAGGAGATCGACGCCGAGCGCCACCAGCGCGCCCGTCCAGTGGATCGCCTCGGCGACCCCGGGCGGCTTGATCAGCTCGAGGCCCCGCAGCCGGGACACGGCGTGGGCGACCTGGTCGGCGAGGACGTCGCCCGCCTGCGGTACCCGACCCCGGATGATCGCCTCCACCCGCGCCGCCTCCGGATAGCGGATCCAGGCGTAGAGGCAGCGACGCTTGAGGGCGTCGTGCAGGTCGCGGGTGCGGTTCGAGGTGAGGACCGTGATCGGCGGGACGAGCGCACGGCGGGTACCCAGCTCGGGGATCGTCACGGCCGCCTCGGCGAGCACCTCGAACAGGTAGGCCTCGAACTCGTCGTCGGCGCGGTCGATCTCGTCGACGAGGAGCACCGCGGGCCGGGGTCCGGGATGGCGCAGCGCCGCGAGCAACGGGCGTTCCAGCAGGTAGTCGTCGGTGAACAGGTCGGCGTCGCGCAGGGTCTCGCCGCGGCTCTCGGCCAGCCGGATCGCGAGCAGCTGGCGCGGGTAGTTCCACTCGTAGATCGCCTCGGACGCGGTGAGCCCCTCGTAGCACTGCAGCCGCAGCAACGGGGTGTCGAGCGCGGCGGCGAGCGAGACGGCGGCCTGCGTCTTCCCGACGCCGGGCTCGCCCTCCAGCAGGATGGGCTGACGCATCGCGGTGGCCAGGAACAGCGCCGTCGCCAGCGACTCGTCGGCGAGGTAGCCACGGCCGGACAGGGCCTCCTGCACCGTCGCGACGTCCGGGAACTCCGCGGGGGCCGTCACGAAGCCGCCGCAGGATCGCCGGACGGAGCCAGGAACGCCTGCCGGCAGCCGACCCCGCAGAACCAGTGGGTCACCCCGTCGACGACCGCCGACGAACTGGCGGGCACGCAGGCCACCGTCATGCCGCAGACCGGGTCGACCGCCTGCGAGGCGTCCGGCGCGGGCGCCGCACCCACGACGGTGGAGACCGGCCACACGCGGTGGCTCCGTGTCGCCACGATCTCGGCGTAGATCGAGAGCGCGACCTCGGACGGCGAGCGGGCGCCGATGTCGAGACCGGCGGGCGTGTGGACCCGCTCCCGGTCCCCGTCGTCGAGCCCGTCGAGCACGGCGGCCCCGCGGCGCCGGCTCGCGAGCAGCGCGACGTAGGGCACGCCCGCGCGCAGGGCCCGTGTCAGGAGCGGCTCCTCCTGCCGTCCGTGCGAGGCGACGATGACGGCGGCCGCGTCGGCCGGGACCGTCCCGTCGTCGACCGGATCCACGCCGCTCGCCAGATGAACGTCGTAGTCGAGCGCGGCACCGAGCGACGCGAGGGCCCGCGCGACCGGGCCGTCACCGAGGACCACGACCACCGTCGGCGGGACCATCGCCTCGAGGAAGATCTCCAGCGTGCCCCCGGAGAGGCAGGGGTTGTCGACGGTGATCACCCCGTCGACGGCCGGCGTGACCTCGCCGCCGGCCGACGGTGTGATCCGCAGCAGCGTGGAGGTGCCGTCGCGCAGCAGCCGCAGCCCTTCGATCCGGACCGTCGACTCGGCGCAGGAGCCCCCGACGAAGCCCTCGACGGTGCCGTCGGGCAGCACCACCGCCCGATCGCCGGGCCGGGCGCTGGTGGGGCGCTCGGCCCGGACGACCGTCGCGAGCACGAACGGGGTCCGGTCGCTGCGCAGGTGGTCGACCCGGGTGAGCAGATCCGTCGGCGGGACGGCGGGCGCGCTCACGTGATCCCGAGATCGGGACGCAGCGGATTGCCCTGGGCGGCGCACCACACGGCCGCCGGGGTGAGCGGCATGTCCGCGTGGCGGACGTCGTAGGGGGCGAGCGCGTCGATCACCGCGTTCACGACGGCGGGTGGCGAACCCACCGTCGCCGACTCCCCCACGCCCTTGGCGCCGATCGGGTGGTGCGGCGAGGGAGTGACCGTCTCCCCCAGTTCCCAGGACGGGCACTCCAGCGACGTCGGCAGCAGGTAGTCCATCATCGAGCCGCCGAGACAGTTGCCGTCGAGGTCGAACGCGATGCACTGCATCAGCGCCATCCCGACGCCGTCGGCGAGCCCGCCGTGCACCTGCCCCTCGACGATCATCGGGTTGATCCGGACCCCGCAGTCGTCGACGGCGACGAAGCGCCGGACGTCGACCGCGCCGGTGCCCGGGTCGACCTCGACGAGGCAGACGTACGCGCCGCAGGGGTAGGTCAGGTTGGGCGGGTTGTAGACGCAGGTCGCGTCCAGGTGGCCCTCGACGCCGTCGGGCAGCTCCAGGTTGGAGTGCGCGGCCATGGCGATGTCGGCCATCGAGCGGGACGCGTCCGGGTCGCCGGCGACCTGCCAGCGGCCGTCGTTCCACTCCAGGTCGTCGGCCGAGACCTCCATCATCGCCGCCGCGACGATCTTCGCCCGCTCCCGGACCTTCCGGGCGACCATCGCCGTCGCGGCCCCGGACACCGGCGTCGAGCGGGATCCGTAGGTGCCGAGCCCGAACGGGGTCTGGTCGGTGTCGCCGTGCACGACGTCGATGTCGTCCGGCGAGATGCCGAGCTCCTGCGCGACGATCTGCGCGAACGTCGTCTCGTGGCCCTGCCCCTGGCTCTGGCAGGAGACCCGCAGCACCGCCTTCCCGGTGGGATGGACCCGCAGTTCGGCGCCGTCGGCCATGCCCAGCCCGAGGATGTCCATGGACCGGCGCGGGCCGGCCCCGACCGCCTCGGTGAAGAAGCTCAGCCCGATCCCCATCAGGGACACCGGCTCACCCGCCTCGAACCGGCGACGACGGTCGGCCTGCTCGGCACGCAGCTCGGCATAGCCCGCCTTGTCCAGCGCGACCTGGAGGGTGTGCGGGTAGTCGCCCGAGTCGTACTCCCAGCCGGTCTTGGACTGGTACGGGAACTGCTCGGGCCGCAGCAGGTTGCGCATCCGCAGCTCGGCCGGGTCGATCCCGAGATCGTGCGCGACGACGTCGACCATGCGCTCGATGAGGTAGACGGCCTCGGTGATGCGGAACGAGCAGGCGTAGGCGACCCCGCCGGAGGCCTTGTTGGTATAGACGCCCGTGACGGCGCAATGGGCCGCCTCGAGGTCGTAGGAGCCGGTGAACACGCCGAAGAAGCCGGCCGGGAACGCCGTCGGCTGGGCGGTGGCGTCGAACGCGCCGTGGTCGGCGAGCACGTGGACGCGCACCCCGCGGATGCGGCCGTCACGGGTGACCGCCACCTCGCCGCGCATGTGGTAATCGCGGGCGAAGGAGGTGCTCATGAGGTTCTCCGAGCGGTCCTCCATCCACTTCACCGGAGTGCCGGTGACGATCGAGGCCACCACCGCGCAGACGTAGCCGGGGTAGATGCCGACCTTGTTGCCGAAGCCGCCGCCGATGTCCGGCGAGATGATGCGGATCTTGTGCTCGGGCAGGCCCGCGACCAGCGCGTAGAGCGTGCGGTGGGCGTGCGGGGCCTGCGTCGTCGTCCAGAGGGTGAGCTTCCCGGTGACGGGGTCCATGTCGGCGATCGCGCCGCACGTCTCCAGCGGGGCGGGGTGCACCCTCGGGTAGATCATGTCCTGCACGACGACGAGCTGGTCATCGGCCGCCTCGGCGTCGGCGAAGACCGCGTCGGTCGCGGCGCGGTCGCCGGACTCCCAGTCGAAGATGTGGTTGTCGGCCTTGCCGTCCTTGTCGGTGCGGATCACCGGGGCGTCCGGGTCGAGCGCCCGCTTCGCGTCGATCACGGGGTCCAGCGGCTCGTACTCGACGTCGATCAGGGCGAGGGCGTCCCGGGCAGCGTACCGGTCGTCGGCGACGACGAACGCGACCTCCTGGCCCTGGAAGCGCACCTTGTCGGTGGCCAGCACGGCCTGGGTGTCGTGCGAGAGGGTCGGCATCCAGGCCAGGCCGAGCCCGGCGAGGGTCTCGCCGGTGATGACGGCGTGGACCTTCGGGTGCGCCTCCGCCGCGCTGGTGTCGATGCTGAGGATGCGGGCGTGGGCCAGCGGGCTGCGCAGGACGGCGCCGTGCAGCATCCCGGGCAGCACGACGTCGTCGACGTACTGGCCGCGGCCGCGGATGAAGCGGGCGTCCTCCTTGCGCTTCATCGCCCCGTAGCCGCGCGGGGTCTCGTCGGCGGCGTGGATCTGGACCGACGGGTCCTGGACGCCGGGCTCTCCGACGGCGGTCATGCCATCGCCTCCGACGACTCGGTGTCGGCGGCTTCCCGGGCGGCGGCTTCCTTCGCGGCCGCCCACTGCACCGAGCGGACGATGTTCTCGTAGCCGGTACATCGGCAGATCTGGCCGGAGATCGCCTCGCGGATCGTCTCGGCGGACGGGTCCGGGTCGCGGTCGAGCAGCGCCCGGCTCGTCATCATCATCCCGGGCGTGCAGAAGCCGCACTGCAGGCCGTGGCAGACCATGAACCCCTCCTGGACGGGGTCGAGGTCCGCCTCGGTCCGGCCGTGGGCCAGGCCTTCGACGGTAGTGACCTCGGCGCCGTCGGCCATGGCCGCCAGCACCGTGCAGGACTTCACGGGCACGCCGTCGAGCCGGACCACGCACGCGCCGCAGTTGGAGGTGTCGCAGCCCCAGTGCGTGCCGGTCAGGCGCAGTTCGTCGCGCAGGAAGTGGGTCAGCAGCAGGCGTGGCTCGACGTCGCGGACGTAGGACTCGCCGTTGACGCTCACGGTGATCTGCACGTCAGGCCTCTTCCCCTCGGCTGCGGCGTGCTGCCCGGCGCAGCACGCGGGTCGTGAGCTCGCCGGCGAGGTGGCGCTTGTAGTCCACCGGGCCGCGCTGGTCGGCGCTGGGCGAGCAGTGCCGGGCGGCGAGGCGTCCGGCCTCGACGAACGCGTCGTCGGTCGCCGGTCCCCCGCGCAGGAGGTCCTCCGCCTCCGGCGCCACGAAGTGCGACGCGCCGACGGCCGAGAGCCCGATGCCGACCTCGGCGACGGTGTCGCCGTCGAGCCGGAGCATCGCGCCCGCGGCGGCGACCGCCCAGTCCCCGGCGCGGCGCTCGAGCTTCGCGTAGGCGCTGCTCGACCCGGCGAGGATCGGGACCTCGACCGCGACGAGCAACTCCTCGTGCTCCACCGCGGTCTCGTAGGGGCCCCGGTGGAACTCCCGCACCGGCACCTGCCGCTCGCCGTCGGCACCCCGGATGACCGCCGTGGCCCGCATCGCCGAGAACGCGGCGGAGAGGTCCTCCGACGGGTCGGCCTGGCACAGCGAGCCGCCGACGGTGCCGCGGTTGCGCACGACGGGGTCGGCGATCACCCGCTCGGCGTCGGTGAGGATCGGGAAGTGCTCGGCGATCACCGGGGAGGCCAGCAGGGCGCTGTGGCGGACCATCGCGCCGATCCGCACCCGGTCGGACTCCACGGCGATCACGGCCAGGTCGTCGAGTCCGTTGATGTCGATCAGCGTCTCCGGCTCGGCCAGCCGCAGCTTCATCATCGGCAGCAGGCTGTGCCCGCCCGCGACGAGGAACGACTCCGGTCCGTGCCTGGTCAGCAGTGCGATCGCGTCGTCGACGCTCGTCGCCTTGAAGTACTCGAACTGGGCGGGAACCTGCATCCGGTCCTCCGGGAGGTCGTGGAGGCGCCAGACTGAACGGCCGCAGGTGCGGCGGGAAGCGCGCCCTAAGCAATCGGTTAAGTGGTTCCTGGTGCGACCCCGATCGCTGCTCAACACTGGCTCGGTGACCCTGACCCAGCTGAGCGCGTTCGTCGCGGTCGCCCGGCTCGGCTCGGTGAAGGCGGCGGCCGGGGCGCTCGGGGTCAGCGAGCCCGCGGTGTCCCAGGCGCTGGCGGCGCTGCGTCAGCACCTCGGTGACGCCCTGCTCGCCCGGGAGCACGGCCGGATGGAGCTCACCGAGGGCGGGCAGCGGCTGCTCGCGGTCGCCACCCAGATCGTCGCGCTCGGCGCGGAGGCCGAGGCCACCGTCCGCTCCGCCCAGGGCGCGGCCGACCGGTTGCGCATCGTCTCCACCAGCACCATCGCCGAATTCGCCGCGAGTCCGGTGACCGACGCCTTCGACCGGCGCTCCGCCGGGGCCGTCGAGACCAGCTGGGGGGTGACGGCCGGGTCGGAGATGGCCGTCCTGGTGGCCCAGCGCCTCGCCGACGTGGCCCTCGGCCCGCGTCTCGACGGCGACCCGACCCTCGGGCTCACCAGCGACCCCGTCCTGCGCGCCCAGCTCGTCGTCGCGGCCGCGCCCAGTCGGCGGCCGCGGGGGATGCCCCGCACCTGGACCTGGCTGCTCGGACCCCGGGGCGCCGAGCCCGACAGCGAGGTCGCCGCGCTGCTCCGCCGGCTCGGGGTGCCCGACTCCAAGGTCCAGGTCTTCGGCACCCAGACCACCGCCTGGGAGGCCGCCACCGCCGGCGTCGGCGTCGCCCCCGGGATGCGGCACCTGCTCTCGCCGCAGCTGCGCCGCGGCGACCTCGAGATCGTGACCGTCCCGACGACGCCGGTCCCGATGCGCTGGTACATCACGACGCTGCGGCCGGACCACCGACGGCTGGTGGCCGCCACCTTCCACCGCTTCCTCGGCACCCCGGAGGCCCTGGCGATCCTGCGCTCCCCCACCGGCGGCGTCCCGCCGTCGCGGTTCCGCCCGCCGGTGTACGTGACGATCTGGAGCTAGGGGCCGACCCGGAGGCCGGCCCGGCGTCGGTAGCTGCCCGGCGGTTCGTGGAACTCGAGCTTGAAGCGGCGGCTGAACGAGGCCAGGTCGACGAACCCGCAGGAGTGGGCGATCTCGGTGAGGGACAGGTCGGCGGCGCGGGGGTCCAGCAGCCGGCGTCGGGCGTGCTCGAGACGGCGGCGCCGGATCAGGGCCCCCACGGTGGTCTCGGCGTCGGCGAACACCCGGTGCAGCGCGCGGACCGAGATGAAGTGGGCGCGGGCGATGTCCTCCGGCCCGAGCGCGGGGTCCTCGAGGTGCTCGGCCACGTAGGAGTCGACCCGGTGCCGGAGGTCGGCGGCGCTGCTCGGCGAGAGGACGTCCCCGCGACGCAGCGACTCCCCGATCGCGGTGCCGAGCAGCGCCGCGAGCTGTCCGGCCAGCCGGCCGCCGCCCGCGTCGCTCAGTGCGGGCGGCGACAGCGCCGTCTCGGCGAGCGTGTGACCGATGATCGAGCTGAGCCGGTCCCCACCCAGCGTCCGGGCCGTGGCCGCACGGGTCACGTCGGCGCCGAGGGCGACCAGCTCGCGCGGCCAGGTCAGCACGAGGAGCTTCCACGGGCCGGCGAAGTGCCACGTGAACGGGCGGTCGGTCTCGTAGACCGCGTACGCACCGCGCCCCAGGACGGCCTCGCGGTCGTCCTGCTCGAGGACCGCGGTGCCCTCGGCGACCATGCCGACCTGGAGGTACGCGTGGTGATCGGTCCGGGCCTGGCCGGGGGTGCGGTGGGCGCTCTGCGGGGCGGAGCTGACGACGGCCGCTGAAACGTGCCCGACGAGCGTGCTGCGCACCCGGCTGCCGAACGGGCCGTCGCGATCCACGTCGTCGACGTCGAGGGCGACGAAGTGCTCGCGCAGCATGTCGCACCAGGGCGCGAGGCCCTCGGACTCGTCCGCCGCGGTGCGGTTCGCGTACTCGGGCCCCGTGTCCGGGAACGGCCCGACGGGGCGCAGATCTCGGCTCACGGACGTACTCCGGTGCAGGTGGTGGGGCTGCGGGAGGTGATCGACGCTAGGACCGGGCCACTACCCCGTCAACGAACTCCGCATCTGGCGCTGTACGACAAGCCTGTCGCCGCAGACGCGGTGCACGCTCCCTCGACCGGCCGACGACGACCGCCCTCGAGGCCCGGCCCCGGGGTGCCCACCACCGCGCGATCACCTCCGGGGAGCCACCATGACGGCAGACCTCACCCTGACCCCGACCACCACCACCGTCCGCGCCGCCTGTCCGCACGACTGTCCGGACACCTGCGCGATGCTCGTGACCGTCGAGAACGGCCGCGCGACGAAGGTCGCCGGGGACCCCGAGCACCCGATCACCCGCGGCGGGCTGTGCGTCAAGGTCAACGACTACCAGGAGAAGACCTACAGCCCCGACCGTCTGCTGCACCCGATGCGCCGCGTCGGGCCGAAGGGCAGCGGACGGTTCGAGCAGATCTCGTGGGACGAGGCGCTGGACACCATCGCCTCGACGTTCCGGTCGAAGATCGCCGAGTACGGCCCCGAGACGGTGATGCCGGTCAGCTACCTCGGCACCCAGGGCATCCTCAACGGGCTCTCGGCCGGGGACGCGTTCTTCCACCGGCTCGGCGCCACGGTCACCGAGCGGACCTACTGCGACTCGGGTGCCTGCACCGCCTACGCGTCCACGGTCGGCGCGACGGCGGGGGTGGACCCGGAGAGCATCGTCCACTCGCGCTACATCATCATCTGGGCCTCGAACACCATCTCGACCAACCTGCACCTCTGGCCGGTGATCGCCGAGGCCCAGAAGCGCGGCGCCAAGGTCGTCTGCATCGACCCGATGCGCCACCGCACCGCGCAGCGCGCCGACTGGCACATCCCGATCCGCCCGGGCACCGACGGCGCCCTCGCGCTGGCGATGATGCACGTGATCATCGCCGAGGGCCTGCACGACGAGGAGTACGTCCGGGACCACACCCTCGGCTTCGACGAGCTCGCCGAGCGGGTCGCGCAGTACACCCCGGAGTGGGCGTCGGAGGAGACCGGGATCCCGGTCGAGGACATCCGCACCCTGGCCCGTGAGTACGCGACCACCGATCCGTCGATGATCCGCATCGGGGTCGCCATCGAGCGCCACGCCGGCGGTGGCCAGACCGTGCGCTCGATCGCCTGCCTGCCCGCGCTGGTCGGGGCCTGGCGCCACGTCGGCGGCGGGCTGCTGCAGCTGCCGCTGTGGGCGCACCCGGTCAACTGGCCGGCGTTCATCCACCCCGAGTACCGCACCCCCGGCACCCGGGTGGTCAACCAGTTCCTGCTCGGCCGGGCACTGACCGGCGAGCTGACGCTCGACCCGCCGATCACCGCGATCATGGTCTACAACTCCAACCCGATGGTCGTCTCCCCCGAGCAGGAGAAGATCGCGGCCGGGCTGGCGCGCGAGGATCTGTTCACCGTGGTCAGCGACCACTTCCTCACCGACACCGCGCGCTACGCCGACATCGTGCTGCCCGCGACGACCCAGCTCGAGCAGCACGACATCATGTTCAGCTGGGGCCACTTCTACGTCACGCTCAACATCCCGGCCGTCGAGCCGGAGGGCGAGTCGATCCCCAACACCGAGCTGTTCCGCCGGCTGGCCGGGCGGATGGGGTTCGACGACGAGTTCTTCGGGCTCTCCGACGAGCAGCTGCTCGCCCAGGCCTACGACTGGTCGGCCCCGGCGATGGAGGGCATCACCCTCGACTCGCTGCGCGAGACCGGGTGGGCACGGCTCAACCTGCCCGGCCCCGACGACTACCGCCCCCACGCCGAGGGCGCGTTCCCGACGCCGTCGGGCAGGACCGAGTTCCGCAGCTCGGCGCTGGAGGCGATGGGCAACTTCGTCGTGAACCTGTTCCGGCAGCTCTCCGACGACCACCAGCCGGGCACGCCGGTGGACCCGCTCCCCCACTACGTCGCGCCGCGCGAGACCGGGGACGTCTACCCGCTGAACCTGCTCTCCCCGAAGTCGCACGCGTACATCAACTCGAGCGCCGGCGACCAGGCGATGCAGAAGCGCGTCCAGGGCGAGCAGACGGTGACGATGCACCCCGCCGACGCCGAGGCGCGGGGCGTCGCGGAGGGCCAGTACGTCGCGGTGCACAACGACCGCGGACGCTTCGTCGCCCTGGCCCACCTCAGCGACGAGCTCGCGCCCGGCGTGGTCGTGTGCCCGATGGGCTCGTGGCCGAAGAACGCCAAGGACGGCTCGACGGTCAACGCCGTCAACCCGTTCGTGTTCGCCGACCTGGGGAACGCCCCGACGTTCTCGGACACCCGCGTGGACATCGAGCTCGTCTAGGTCGACGCTCGTGGGCATGTCCACCGTCGCCGACGCCCACCTGCGGACGCCGAGGCTCCACGGCCCCGGTCTGTCCGTCGGTGCCGCCCGCACGGTCTTCCTCGACGATCACGTGCACGCGCTGCTGCTGGTGGACGACGGCGTGCTGGTCGCCGTCGTCGAGCGGGGCGACCTGGTCGGGGTGCCCGCCGGTGCCCGGGCGCGGTCGGTCGGGCGTCTGGCCGGCCGGGTCGCCGGTCCCGACGACGACCTCGAGGCCACGCGCGAGGCGATGGCGTCCCGGCGGCAGCGTCGGCTCGCGGTCGTCGACGCCGGGGGGCGGTTGCTCGGGCTGCTCTGCCTCAAGCGTCACGGCCGCGGGTTCTGCTCGGCGGCCGATGTGGCGGCGCGGGATGCGGAGCGGCGCGCGGCGGGGTGACGGGATCCCGGCTGGCGGGGCGCCGACGAGGGGCAGGTCAGGCGAGTCGGACGCCGGCTCGAGATGCGTGGTGTACCCCTCGACCTCAGGACCCCGCCGACGCCGTGTGGTGCGCCGGACGAGCACCCGGCTCACGACGCCGCCACGGCTCAGGCAGCGTCGCTTCCAGCGCATCGTCGACCGTGATCACCCCGAGCAGGCGGTCGTCCTCGTCCACCACGGGGAGGACGAGCAGGTTGTAGTCGGTCATCAGCACGGCGACGTCGGGCAGATCGGTCTCCGGACCGACCCGCACCGGGTTCGCCTCCGCCACGGTCGCGAGTAGGCCACCCGGATCGGCCTGCACCAGCGTCACGAGCCCGACGGCGCCGGTGAGCCGGAGCTCGTCGTCGTAGGCGTAGATCGTCGTGAGCGCCTGCGGCTCCTGGTCGCTGGCCGAACGGACGGCGTCCAGCGCGTCGGCGACGGTGGCGGTCTCCCGCAGGGCCAGGTGGTCGAGGGCCATCAGACCTCCGGCGCTGGTCGGGTTGAACCCGAGCAGCGACCGCAGCTTGCGGGCGGCGCCGGCGGGCATCCGCTCCATGACCGGCACGCGGCGGTCCTGTGGGAGGTCCATCAGGGCGTCGGCGGCGTCGTCGGCGCGCATGTGGGCCAGGACCGCGGCCACGTCCTCGTCGCTCTTGCCGCGCAGCAGCTTGGCCTGGTCGGGGTCGTCGAGCTCCTCGAAGACGTCCGCCTCCAGCTCCGGGTCGGCGTGGACCCGGTCGAGGAGCTCGGCCCGCTCCTCGACCGAGGCCGCCTCGAGCAGGTCGGCGATCTGTGGGGTCTTGAGCCGGTGCAGCCGCGACAGCGGTGCGCGGACCAGTACCGACGGGGTGTGCCCGATCAGCGCCTCGAAGGCGGACCAGTCCCGGCACCCGTCGGGGCTCACCGCTTCACGGCTCTCGTGGAAGATCCGCTGCCACCAGCTCGCCGGGCGCGTGTCCACTCCGACGAGCACCCATCCCGCTTCGTCCGATCCCGAGACCGGCGCGAGCTCGAGGTCGTGGGCGCGGACCAGCCGGACCGTGCTCGTGTCGATCAGCCGGTGGCCGAGGATGTCGGCGCGCAGCAGGACCTCGCCCTCGCGGCGTTCGAACGCGCGCAGGTCCACACGGGCGGTGGTGAGGGCGAGCGGGTCGCTGGTCCAGTCATCGACCTGCCCGGCCGGCACGAACAGCCGGCGCCCACCGACGTCCGCGACCAGCCCCGTCACCGACGGGTAGCCCTCGGTGCGGAGCCGGACGATCACGTCGTTCACCCGGCCCACGGCTCGCCCGTCGCGGCCGGCGACGGCGCGGCCCAGCAGCCGCCGCATGGACAACAGTCCCGATCGGGCGTGCTCGGTGCTCATCACGGGTCCCCTCTCAACGTCCGGCCACGGCGAGTTCGGCGATGCGGGCGACGACCATCACGACGGCGACGACCAGGTAGCCGCGCAGCACGGTCAGCCCGAGACGGCGGCCGCGCGAGAGCTGCGGCCGGGTCAGCAGCACCAGCGGCGGCATCCGCCAGGAGGACCGGTCACCGCCGGCTCCGCCCGCTCCGTCGTCGGACTCCGCCGTCGTCGTGCCCCGCCTGCGTGAGCGCCGGCCGGCGATCAGCAGGCCAAGTCCCCCGAGCACCCCGAGCCCGGAGCCGCCGACGAGGATCCCGACGATCACCGTCGCGCTGATGTCCGGGTAGAGCACCCCGGCGGTCAGGATGATCGAGAGCATCACCAGCACCCCGATCACCACCGAGGTGAAGACGTTCATCGGGGTGCGGTTGACCCAGGGCCCCAGTACCTGACGGTCGTTGCAGAGCAGCAGCAGGAACACCGTCGCCGACGGCAGCAGCACCCCGGCGAGGGTCTGCACCCCCTCGGTGACCAGGCCGAGCGGGCTCTCCGGCAGGACCACGATCACCGCGGCGAGCAGGATCACCGCGGCGAACACGGCGTAGAAGCCCTTGGCGTCGCGGACCCCGCGGTGCAGCGAGTGCCGCATCCCGAGCACGTCGCCGAGCGCGTACGACGTGGCCAGCCCGACCGCGGCGGCCCCGATCACCGACGCGTCGATCAGCGCCAGCGCGAACAGCACCCCGGCCGCCTTCCCGGCGTAGGTGCCGAGCCCGGTGGCCACTCCCCCGGCGTCGGTGAAGTTCCCGAACTCGGGATGCCCGGTGAAGGCCGCCGTCGCGAAGGCCATCATCGCCGCGGCGCCGACCACGACGATGACGATCCCGACCCAGAGATCGACCTTCTCGTAGCCGATGAACCGGGGCGTGATGCGCTTGTCGATGATGTAGGACTGCTGGAAGAACAGCTGCCACGGCGCGACGGTGGTCCCGACGATCCCGATGATCAGCAGCATCACCGTGGAGAGCTCGGCGCCGGCGGGCAGGCCGGGCACCACGAAGTCGTGGGCGATGTGCCCGATCGGCGGATGCGCCATGATCAGGATCGGGATCAGCAGCAGGTTCCCGACCACCAGTACCAGGCACAGCTGTTCGAACCGTCGGAAGCTCCCGGTGGCGGCGGTGCCGATCACGAGAGCCGCGGCCACCAGTACCCCGGGCACGGTGGGCAGGCCCAGGTAGCTCAGGCCGAGGCTGATCCCGATGAACTCGGTGATGATCGTGAGCGCGTTCAGCAGGAACAGGTCGATGACCGAGAACGCGCCCCAGAAACGTCCGAAGCGCTCCAGGATCAGTCGCGCGTGGCCGACGCCGGTGACCGCGCCGAGCCGGACGACCATCTCCTGGTTGACGTAGAGCACCGGCACCAGCAGCAGCAGGGTCCACAGCAGCCGGGTGCCGTAGTCCTGGCCGGCCTGGGAGTAGGTCGAGAACGCGCCGGCGTCGTTGTCGCCGACCATGACGATGAGGCCGGGTCCGATGATCGCGACGAGGGTCTTCAGCCGCGCCGGGAGCCCCCGCCGCGGACCGAGGTCCTCCTCGCTGATGGTGCCGAGTGCGCCGCGGATGTCCCCGACGTGGGCCTCGTCGAGCACGGCGCTGCCGGTTCCGGAGCCCCGTCCGCTTCCCGTGCGCTCGAGATCGGTCATGACGACGAGCTCCTTCCCGGCGGCCGCAGGTGCGCGGGAAGGACTACACAGGGTCTCGTCGCCAATAGTCAAGCAATTGTACAAGCGTTAGTACGAGACGCGCCTCACGCCTCGGGGTTCATCAGGTCGAGGCGCGCGCGAGGCCGCCCGTGAGAGCACCGGTGATGTCGTTGACCGCGGAGCGGGCGGTGTCCCAGTCGTCCGAGCCCGGCTGCTTGGTCTCGACTGCGACGATCCAGCGCGACCCGGCGGCCGGGACTCCCGTGGTGTGCAGGTAGAGGTCGCCGTCCGACATCCAGCCCTGCTTGGCCTCCGCACCGGCGGGTCGGGGCGGTTCGAGCAGCCCGAAGGCCTGGTCGAACCCGTCGGCCCCGGTGTCGGAGGCCTGGGACAGGTCGCCCATGACGGTCTTCTGGTCGGCCGGGTTCAGCTGGGTCAGCGCGTACCGGTAGACGGCCAGCACGTCCCGCGGCGAGATCACGGTCTCGCCCCACTCGTCGGGGTCGGAGGGCGCCGAGGTGTCCTGCAGGTGGGCGAGCGAGGCCATCTCGGTGACGGTGTCGGTCCCGCCGTAGGACTCCCAGAGGTCGTCCATCGCGTTGTCGTCGCTGAGCTCGAGCGCCCGCGTGATGTCATCGTCGTCCTGCGGGCTCAGCGTGATCGCGCCGGTCTCGGAGCGGTGGAGCAGGTCGACGATGGTGAACAGCTTGACCACCGAGGCCGACTCGAAAGTCGAGGCGCCCGTCGCACCCGTCGTGACGTTCCCGGTGGTCTGGTCCATCACCGCGACCCCGGCGGTGACCCCCGGATGCGCACCGACCGCGGCGTTCGCGGCGGACACCGCGCCCGCCGCGACCTGGTTCGGGTCGGCGGCGGGGGCCGGCGGAGTGGTCGTGGTGGGCGGCGGCGTCGTGGTCGTGGTCGTCGGGGGCGCCGCGCCCGGGGTGGCCGTCGGAGTCTCGGTCGGGCGGGTCGCGAGCGGCGGGAGCACCCGCCGGGCGGTGATCGTCGTGCCCTGCGGCTGCCCCAGGACCCGCACGCTCGCCCCGACCGGGAACTGCGCGGCCGAGGACTGCTGGTGCAGGCGGCCGAACCGGGTCGCCGCGGTGATCTGGACGGTGGTGGTCTGCCCGTCGGTCCCGAGCACCGTCCAGGTCGACCCCTGTTCCGCGGTGATCTTCCCGCTGACCGCGTGCCGCGCCGCCCGGGCCGCGGGTGTGGTCGACGAGGAGCAGCCGGCCAGGACGACCGCGGCCACGAGGGCCAGGACGACCGCGGCGGCAGGGTGACCGGGACGACGAGCCGACAGTCGGTTGGCCATGCCGCCCACCCTCTCGCGCGCATCGCCTGTCCCGGGGTGACGGGGGCATGCGTCCCGCGGAGGGTTCACGTCGTACGCTCAAACGTTCGTATAAGCATTGCGATCACGCCGCACCGTAGGGAGTTCACCGATGACCGACGTCCGCTTCCCGACGGCGGGTCCGGCATGACCGGCTGGGAGGTGGTCGGGACCTTCGTGGGGATCCCGATCGCGGTGCTGACCTTCATCGCGCTGCCGATCTTCGGACCGGAGTGGTGGCGCCGTCGCCGCGGAGGCGGCGACGGCACGGGTGACTGACCGTTCCGCGTCGGGCCTCCGGAGCCGGGACACCGCGCTGCGTCTCGCGGTGGTCCTCGGGGTGCTCTCGCTGGCCGGCGCCGCACTGTTCTGGGGCACGCACCTCCTTCCGGACGGCGGCGACACCGCCGACGTCCCGGCCCTCGAGGTCGCCCCGGCACCGATCGTGCTGGGCACCGTGGGCCAGCCGGCCGCGGCGACCGCGTCCGTCCCCGGGACGGCACAGCTCCGGTCCTGGGCCGCCGACCTGGCCGGCCGCACCGGGATCCCGCCGCGCGCGCTGGAGGCCTACGGCCTGGCCGAGCTCGTCGTCGGGCGCCTCGACCCCGCGTGCCACCTGTCGTGGGTCACCGTCGCTGGCCTGGCGCGGATCGAGTCCGACCACGGGCGCTACCACGGCTCCCAGGTGGCGCCCGACGGCGAGGTGGTCCCGCCGGTGATCGGTGTCCCGCTCGACGGGACCCACGGCAACGAGAGCATCGCCGGGCCCGACGGCGGGTCGGTGCGCGCCCGGGGCCCGCTGCAGTTCATCCCGTCGACGTGGGCCACCTGGGGCACCGACATGCACGGCACCGGACGGGCCGACGTCGACAACATCGACGACGCCGCGGTGACCGCGGGCCGCTACCTCTGCGCGGACGGCCGAGACGTCGCCACCGGACCCGGCTGGACCTCCGCGGTGCTCTCCTACGACGCGTCCGCGGACTACGCCCGCCGGGTGTTCACGGCCGCGTCGGCCTACGCCTCGGGCACGTCGCCCTGACGGGTGCCCCTCAAGCCTCGCGGCGGCGTCGTTCGGCCGGGGACAGGTGCCGGAGCTCCTCGTGGTGCGCGACGGCCAGGCGCACCATCTCGACGACGTGCGGATCGTCGACCGCGTAGAACTGGTGCCGCCCGGCCCGGCGGGCACTCACGAGCCCGGCGAGCTTGAGCTTGCCGAGGTGGTGGCTCACGGTCGCCACCGTCTGCCCGACCTGCTCGGCGAGGGTCCCGACGTCGTTCTCGCCCGCCGCGAGCACCCAGAGCAGTTCCAGGCGCACGGTCGCCGAGAGCAGCCCGAACGTCGACGCGGCGTCCTGGATCACCTCGGGATCCGGTGGGCCTCCGTCGGAGACGGGCCGTGGTGCCATGTGAAGTCCTTCGCCGGGCGGACCGGGAGCGATCCGCGATACTTGCATGAGGCTTTGAACATGTGAAGGCGCCCGGTCCGGCAACGGTCGACATCCGGGACCTCTCGGGACACACCTCATCAGATGACCGAGGGCGACCGGGATCTCCCCGTCAGGTCAGCAGCGGATAGGACCGCCCCAGACGGACCTTCACCACCTGGGCCAGGCCCGCGTACCCGCTCACCGTCACCACCAGCCACAGCAGGTACGACGGCGGCGGCGCCTGCAGCGCCAGGAGGGCGCCGACCGGCGAGGTGACGACGAGCAGGCCGAGCACCGCCGCCCCGGCCGACGCGAGCAAGAGCGGGACGGCCGGCTTCGCACCCCGCCACGGCGCGCCGCGGGACCGGAGCACGAGCACGACGACGAGCTGCGAGATCAGGCCCTCGACGAACCAGCCCGCCCGGAAGATCTCCGGGGACCGGCCGCCGTCGACCCCCCACCAGAGGACCGCGAACGTCGCGAGGTCGAACAGCGAGCTCAGCGGACCGAACACGAGCATGAACCGGACCAGGCCCCGGGTGTCCCAGCGGCGCGGGGCGCGCAGGTAACGACGGTCGACCCGGTCCCAGGGCAGCGCCAGCTGGGCGGCGTCGTAGAGCAGGTTCTGCACCACCAGCTGCAGCGGCAGCATCGGGAGGAAGGGCAGGAACACGCTCGCGGCGAGGACCGTGACGACGTTGCCGAAGTTCGAGCCGGCCGTGATCGTCACGTACTTGAGGGTGTTGCCCAGCGTCCGCCGCCCCTCGACGACGCCGCTGGCGACGACCGCGAGGTCGGGGTCGGTGAGGATCAGGTCGGCGGCCCGCTTGGCCGCGGGCACGGCGGAGGCCGGGACGATGCCGACGTCCGCGGTCTGCAGGGCGGGCACGTCGTTGACGCCGTCGCCGACGAAGCCCACCGCCCGGCCCCGGGCCCGGAGGGCGGCGACGACGCGGGCCTTCTGCGCCGGGGTCAGCCGCGCGAAGACCCGGGTGTCCTCCACGATCCGGCCCAGCCGCTCGTCGCCGACGGCGTCGATCGTCGCGCCCTCCACCACGTCGCCCGCCCGGATCCCGGCCTGGGCGGCCACCCGGGCGGCCGTGTGCGGGTTGTCACCGGTGAGCACGCGGACCTCGACCCCGTGCTCGGCCAGCCGCCGGACCGCCTCCGGCGCGCTCCCCCGCACCGGGTCGACGAAGGCCACGAAGCCGACCAACACCATCGCGGTCTCGTCGCGCTCCTCGCACGTGCCGAGGCGGGGCACCTCCCGGACCGCGACGGCGAGCAGCCGGAGCCCGTGCTGGGCGTGGGCCCGCGCGAGATCACCCGCGGCCAGGCGCCGCCCCCGGTCGAGGTCGACGACGTCGTCGCCGGCGCGGGCCCGATCGCACCGCGGCAGGACCTCGTCGGGGTCGCCCTTGGTGATCAGCAGGTGCACGCCGTCCTCGCGGCGGACCTCGACCGTCGAGCGCCGCCGGTCCGGGTCGAACCCCCACTCGTCCACGGGGGCCCAGAGGGCGTCCTGGATCGCCTCGTCCGGCTCGGCGAGCCGGGCGAGGATGGCCTCGTCGAAACGCCCGTCCGGGACGCTCTGGGCCCGCACCGCCAGCGCCGCGTGGTCGGCCGCCTCGTCGTCCGGGACCCCGGTGGCGTCGATGCTGTGCACCGCCACGACGCGTTCCTCGGTGAGCGTGCCGGTCTTGTCCAGGCACAGCACGTCGGCGGCGCCGAGGTCCTGGATGGCGTTGAGGCGGGTGACGATGACGTGCTGGTCCGCCAGGCGCCGCGCTCCCCGCGCCAGGGTCGTGGTCACGACGACGGGGAGCATCTCGGGGGTGAGCCCGACGGCCACGGCCGCCGCGAACATCCCGGCCTGCGGCCAGTTCCCCGTCACGGTGCCGTTCACGGCCAGCACGATCGGGACCATGACCAGCATGAACCGGATCAGCGTCCAGCTCACCGAGCGGACGCCGAGGTCGAACGTGGACTCCGGTCGGCCCTGGACGGCGAGCCGGGCCAGGGTGCCCGAGTAGGTCGCCGCCCCGGTCGCGACGACGACCCCGGTGGCGGTTCCCGAGACCACGGCGGTCCCGGCCAGGCACAGCGCGGGCGAGCGCTCCGGGTCGGTGCGGGCCTCGTCGGGATCGGCGGACTTCCGGGCGGGCAGGCCCTCGCCGGTGAGCACGGCCTGGTCGACCCTCAGGTCGTTGGTGTCGGTGAGCCGGACGTCGGCGGGCACCACGTCGCCGGGCGCCAGGAGCACCACGTCGCCGGGCACGCACTGTTCGAGCGGCACCTCGCGGCCGACCGGCTCGCTGCCCTCGGCGGCCCGTCGTCGCACCGTCACCGTGGTGTGCACCCGCGAGCGCAGGGCCTTCACCGCCCGGTCGGAGCGGGACTGCTGCCAGAAGCGCAGCGCCGCCGAGGCCACCACCATCAGCGCGAGCGTCACGGCGCCGCGGGCGTCCCCGACGACGGCGAACACCACGTCCAGCGCCGCGAGCAGCGCCAGGAAGGGGCTCCGCAGGGCCGCCAGGATCCGCCCGGGCAGGGTGGGCCCCGGATCGACGTCGACGAGGTTCTCGCCGTGGCGGTGCGCGCGGCGCGCCACCTCGTCCTCGGTCAGGCCCTGCGGCGAGCTGGCGACCGTCCGGTAGACCGACGGCGTCGACGCCCCCGCGACCTCCCGCAGCGACACGTCCGCGAACGGTGTGGGGAGAACGACGGCCACGACACGATCCTCCTCCCCGATGCCCGCCGGATGCGCGCCGGCCGACCCGCGCGCTGCAGGACAGTCAAACGATTATGCGAGTATTCGGCCGATGGCCACCACGCGGGTGTGGCCAGACGGAGGGGTGATGCGTCCACTCGAGATCCGGCCCGCCCCGCCGACGGTGCCGCTGCGGCCGCCGCCCGCGGCGCGGCGACCGCGAGGCCGGATCGGCCGGATCGGCCGGATCGGCCGGATCGTCGCGGGGATCTGCTCCGTGCTGGTGCTCGTCGTCTCCGGCGCGGGCTGGGGCTTCGCCCGCTCGCTGTCCGGCGGCAGCGGTGCGGGGTCGGGCTCGGAAGCCGCCGACGGGTCGGTGAACATCCTGCTCATCGGGCTCGACACCCGCCTCGACCAGAACGGCGACCCGCTCCCGCCGCAGATCCTCGACCAGCTGCACGCCGGCGACGGCGACGAGGGCGGCTACAACACCAACACGCTGATCCTGCTGCACGTGCCGGCCGGCGGCGGGCGGGCGACCGCGTTCTCGATCCCGCGTGACGACCTCGTCCCGATCCCCGGCTACCGCCCCGACAAGATCAAACAGGCGTACGGGGTCACCAAGGCCGCCGTCGAGGCCCGGATGACGGCCCAGGGCGTGACCGACCGGGCCACCCTGGAGCAGGCCGGCCGCGAGGCCGGACGCCAGGCGACGGTGGGGGTGGTCCAGACGCTCACCGGACAGACCGTCGACCACGTCGCCGAGATCACCCTCGCCGGGTTCTACGACCTCGCCACCGCGCTCGGCGGCGTCACGGTGTGCCTGAACCACGCGGTGGACGACAGCTACTCCGGGGCCGACTTCCCGGCGGGCGTGCAGCGGCTCGACGGCGCCCAGGCCCTCGCGTTCGTGCGCCAGCGTCACGGTCTGACCAACGGCGACCTGGACCGCACCCACCGCCAGCAGGCGTTCCTGTCCTCGGCGATGCACCAGGTCACAGCCGCGGGGACCTGGACCGATCCGTCGAAGCTGAGCGCCCTGTTCGACGTGGCGCAGCGCGACATCGTCCTCGACCAGGGCTGGGACGTGCTCTCGTTCGCCACCCAGGCCTCCGCCCTCACCGGCGGCGACGTGACCTTCTCGACCCTCCCGATCCAGGGCTACGTCCAGGCCAACGACGAGGACGACAACCTCGTCGACCCGGCCCTGGTGCAGGCGTTCATCCGCGACCAGATCGCCGCGGCCGCCGCCCCGCCCCCGCCGGCGCCGCCGCCCACCGGCCCGGCCCCGGCACCTGTCGCTTCGCCCGGACCCGCGGGTGCGCCGATCTCCGCCGGCGGGGTGCCCTGCGTCGACTGACCGCCCGTCCCCGTCCGAGAAGGACCCTGATGACCACGACCTCCGTCCGCGCGACGACGATCCCCCGGCCGGAGCCGCGCTGGCCGGTGGCGGTCGCGGTCGCGGTGGCGATCGGCCTGCAGGTGGTGCTCCCGGGACGCTTCGCCCCCGGGCACCGGCTCGTGCCGTTCCTGGAGCTGGTCCTGCTGATCGGCATCGTCATCGCCAACCCGGGACGCATCGACCGGGTCACGCTCCCGCTGCGCTGGACCAGCATCGCGCTGATCGGGATGATCACGGTGACCAACGCCTGGTCGGCGGTGCGGCTCGTCCTGGAGATCGTCGCGGGCGCCGCCGACGACGCGCTCGGACTGCTCTCCTCCGGGGCCGCGATCTGGGCGACCAACGTGATCGTCTTCGGGCTCTGGTACTGGGAGCTCGACCGCGGCGGGCCCCACACGCGGACCCACGTGACCGGCCTCTACCCGGACTTCTCGTTCCCCCAGGACCAGAACCCGGAGCTGGCCCGGCCGGGGTGGCGCCCCCGCTTCGTCGACTACCTCTACATGTCGTTCACGAACGCGACCGCCTTCAGCCCGACCGACGTCATGCCGCTGGCCCGGTGGGCGAAGCTGACGATGATGGCGCAGTCCGCGATCTCGCTGGCCACCGTCACGTTGGTGGTGGCCCGGGCGATCGGGCTGTTCAAGTAGGCCGGGACGCGCCGCGGCGGCCCACCCGGGTCGGGGTCCGGGTGGGCCGCCGCGGTCAGGTCCGGGTCAGGCCGGCGTCCGGGCGGTGAGGTCGTAGACGGTCTCGCCGCCCACGGTGCTCGACCGGAAGTGCGACTGGACCCACTGCGTGATCGTCGCGCTCGGGCTCGTCGAGCCGCCGCCCCCGAACCCACCGCCGAACCCACCGCGACCGGCACCGCTGCCGATGAAGTAGTGGATCTTCCCGGCGGCCACGTCGGCCTGGAACTGGGCGAGCGTCGGGGTCGGGTCGGAGCCCGAGAACCCGCCGATGCCCATCACCGAGGTGTTGCTGGTGAGCTCGAGCCCGGCGGCGGCCATCGTCGAGGGCACCGCGGCCGACCAGGTCGTCCCGGCCTGCGCCAGCAGGGTGTCCAGCGCCGGGTCGGCCTGGGTGCCGCGGCCGAAGCCGCCGCCCGCCATCCCCGCGCCGGCCCCACCGGCGCGGCCGGCCTGACCGCCGGTGATCCGACCGGCCCCGACCCGACCCACGCCCCGGGCGGCGGCGCCGCCTCGAGCCCAGCGGAAGCCGCCGAACATCCCGCCCCCGGTCTGCGGGCCGGCCGAGGCCTCGGTCCCGCCGTGCGCGGAGGCGACGGTGTCGACCGCGTAGGCCGCCGGGCCGCCGACCGCGGCGATGAGCGCAGCGGCGAGACCCGTCACCACCACCCCGCGACGCACCGCGGCACGCGGCAGCAGCACCAGGACGACGGCCACGAGCCCGGCGAGCAGGATCACCCAGCGCAGCCAGGGCACGAAGGTCGGCGTCCACGACAGCATCACCGCGGCCCAGATCGCGGTGACTCCCGTCCCCACGGCGAGCAGCACCCGCGCGGCGAGGGCGTCCCGGCGTCGCCACCCCTCACGGGCGCCCAGCGCGACCATCGCGGCGAGCGGCGGCGCCATCACCACCGTGTAGTAGGTGTGCACCATCCCGGCCATGAACGAGAAGGTGATCGACGCGACGACCAGCCAGACGCCCCACATGATCGTCGAGGCGCGCAGCAGATCGGTCCGCGGGGCGCGCCGGGTCGCCCACAGCAGGGCCACGAACGCCAGCAGCGCGGCGGGCAGCAACCAGGCGATCTGACCGCCGAACTGCTCGGTGAACAGCCGCAACGGGCTCGCCTGGCCACCGAATCCGCCACCGGCGAAACCCCCCGGCCCGCCGGGGCCACCGCCACCGCCCGCCCGCCCGGCCGGGGCCGCGGTGCCCGACGCCGACGCGGCCAGCGACGAACCACGCCCCAGGATGCGCGACAGGCCGTTGTAGCCGACGGCGAGCTGCCAGAGCGAGTTGTCGGTCGAGCCGCCGATCCACGGCCGCGACTCCGCGGGCCAGATCGCGACCAGCGCCAGGAACCAGCCCGCGCCGACGACGAGTCCGGCCAGGCCGCCGGCCAGCTGCCCGATCCGGCGCCGCAGCGTCACGTCCGCGCAGATCAGGTAGACCAGCCCGAACGCCGGCACGACGAACAGCGCCACGCCCATCTTGGCCAGGAAGCCGAGCCCGACGAGGGCCCCGCACGCCACCAGCCACGCCGTCCCGGCGCGGCGGCCGGCGGCGTCCACCGCGCGCACCAGGGCGTAGGCGGCCGCGACGAGCAGGAACGTGAGCATCGGGTCGGGGTCGTCGAACCGGAACATGATCACCGCGACCGGGGTGATCGCCAGCAGCGCACCCGCCAGCAGGGCCACCCCGGGGCCGGACCAGCGCCGGACGGCGAGCACCAACAGCGCTACCGACCCGACGCCGAGCAGGGCCTGCGGGATGAGCATGGTCCAGGCGGAGAACCCGAACACGTTCGCCCAGAGGCCCATCCACCAGTTGTCGGCCGGGGGCTTGTCCACGGTGATGAAGCCCGGCGCGTCGACCGCGGCGAACAGCCAGGCGACCGGGTTGCGGGTCGAGGCCTGCACCGCGGCCGCGTAGAAGGAGTTCGCGTACCCCGTCGCACCCAGGTTCCACAGGTAGAGCACGGCGGTCGCCACGAGCAGCGCCGCGTATCCGGGACGGAACCAGCGGGGCGCGTCCACGGCCCCGTGTCTCCCTCCACCCGGGAGCGGGATCGGGCTCGTCGGCGGATCCGCGGGCGTCACGGCCCGCTGCGTCACGGTCACGACGCGAAGACTCCGAGCATCTGGTGTCCCGATGCTGGGCGTTCCCTGTGCAATCGCTGTCAGCGCGGCGACCGGCCCGTCCGGATCGCTCAAATAATCGTACGAATGTTCGTCAGCGTGACGAGCGGCCCGAAACCGGCGTCGCTCGGGCCCGGACCTCAGCGACTCCCGGAGGTGTCGTAGATCCGCGCGGCACCCTGGTGGACGACCGCCAGGAGGCCGTCCACCCCGCGCCGGAAGACGGCGGCGGCGTCGTCGACCCCGTCGAGATGCGCCCCGGACATCGCACCGTCGCGCATCATCAGGAAGTGCTGCGCCGCCTCGCGGGGGTCGGGACGCTCGGCCGAGTCCCCGAAGGCCTCGGCGAACACTTCGGTGATCGTCGCGAGGTACCAGGCGCGGTGCTCGACGACGATCCGGTGCACCGGATCCTCGGGGTCGGGGAACTCGGTGGCGGCCTTGAGGAAGGCGCAGCCCCGGAAGCCGGGCGAGGTCAGGTCGTCGGCGAGCGCCGCCCCGATGGCACGCAGCGCCTCGGCCGGTGAGGAGCCGGCCTCCCGGGCGGTCCCCACCGCATCGCGGGTGAGGGTGTCGACCCCGCGCAGGTAGGCGAGGACCAGGTCCTCCTTGGACGGGAAGTGCCGGTAGAACGTGGCCCGCGTCGTCGGGACCTCGGCGAGGATCCGCTCGACCCCGACCGCGCGGATGCCCTCGCGGTAGAACAGCTCGCTCGCCGTCGCCAGCAGCCGCTCGCGCGCCTCGGAGCGCGGCGCCGCGGTCGTCGTCCCCATGACGCCACGCTAGCAGAAAGAACGATCGGTCTTGCGTCCCACGCGGCTCGGCTGGCACTGTCACCGGCAGAGCAGAGAGAACGGTCTTTCTGCCTCTGCCGAACACCGCCACCGGGAGGACGTCCGCCATGACCACCGCCACCGCACCGACCACCAGCGCGACCCGAGCGCTCCGCCGGCTGTATCTGGTCCGCTTCGGCTTCGCCGTCGTCTGGGCCGTCCTGCTGTTCCTGACCGCCTCGACGATCGGGCCACTGAGCGCGGCGCTGCTCGTCCTCTACCCGGTGTTCGACGTCGCTGCCGCCGTCGTCGACGCCCGGTCGTCGCGGACGTCCACCCGGGCGCTCACGGTGAACATCGCCATCAGCTCCCTCGCCGCGATCGCCCTGATCGTCGTCGTCACGTCCGGCGTCACGGCGGTCCTGGGCGTCTGGGGAGCGTGGGCGATCGTCGCGGGACTCGTGCAGCTCGTCGTCGCCCTCGGCTGGTGGGGACTGGGAGGTCAGTGGGCGATGATCGCCAGCGGGAGCATCTCGGTGCTGGCCGGCGCGTCGTTCCTCGTCATGGCGTCCGGCCCCGCGGCGTCCCTGACCGCTCTCGCCGGCTACGCCCTGCTCGGCGGCATCTTCTTCCTGGTCTCGGGGCTGCGGATCTCCACCTCCTGAGGCGAGTCCGATGGTCCCGCCATCGACCCGCCTCCTACAGTCAGCGACCGGACGATCACTCTGTGCTGAGGGGGAGCCATGACGGCGGCCGCACCGGCCCCGGAGGACGAGCGCGCCGCGAGCTCGAGACCGTCATCGATCGCTGGGCCCGGCGCATCGCCCACGACGAGCGCCCGATCGAGCTGGTGCCCGCCGACTGACCTTCCCCGGGTCAGTCGGCTGACCGCCCCGGGTCAGACGCCGATCCGCCGGTCCACGGGGTAGTCGGGCAGCTCGATCGCGTCCGACGGCGGGCGGCCGAACCGGTCGAGCAGCCCGCCGAACTTGCCGGAGGCCTGGGCCGCGACGCCGAACGCCAGGCGCTGGAGCTTCCGGCCGGGGGCGGTGCGCGGGTTCATCGCCCGGAGCATGCCCGGCCGGACGCTCTGCGCGCGGTCGACGAACGGCCGCATCAGCTCCTCGTAGCGGATCAACGCGCGCCGCGGGTCGTCCTGACGATCCAGCTCACCGGCCAGGATGTACGCGCCGGTCAGCGCGAGGCTGGTGCCGGTCCCGAACGGGCCCGCCGACCACGCGGCGTCGCCGAGCAGCACCGTCCGCCCCCTGCTCCAGCGCGGGAGCTTGGCCTGGGCGATCCCGTCGAAGTACATCGAGGCGTCGTCGAGCGCGTCGAGCACCCGGGGCGCCTGCCAGCCGACGTCGGCGAACGTGCGCCGCAGGATCATGGCCTGGTCCTCGCGGCTCAGGGCCTCGAGGCCGCGCACATCGGACAGGAAGATCAGCATCGCGCGCGTGGTCCCGAGGTTGTCGGGCCGCAGGCTGACGCTGCGTGAGCCGAGCGCGTGGTGCCAGCGCCACCAGCGGTCGTCGTCGGGAAGCCGGGGGATCGTCAGGTACGCCATGTACATGCCGAGCTCGTTCAGCCCGACCTCGGGCACCACGAGCTCACGGGTCCGCGAGCGGGTCCCCTCGGCCACGACGACGAGGTCGGCGTCCAGGTCCTCCCCGCTCGCCAGCCGGGCGGTGACGTGATCGCCGTGGTCGGTGAGGTCGGCGATCTGCTCGTCGAACCGGTACTCGGTCGACCCGCGGGTGCGCTCGTACAGGATGCGCGCCATCTCGCCGCGCAGGATCTCCAGCTCGGCGGTCGGGCCGTCGGTGTCGTTCTCCCCCGCCGGGAACTCCGCGATCGTCGATCCGCGCTCGTCGACGAAGCGCAGCCCGACCTCGGTGGTGTTCGCCGCCCGGATCTCGTCCTCGATGCCCATGCGGCGGGCGACCTCGCGGCCGGTCCCGCGGATGTCGATGTTCTGCCCCTCGTCACGCAGCTGCGGCGCGCGTTCGACGATGGTGGTGCGCCAGCCCCGCATGGTGAGCTCGTGGGCCAGGGCAGGACCGGCGATGCTGGCGCCGGAGATCAGGGCATGACGGGTCACGGTGCTCCTCGGGGTGACGACTGCTCCCGGGATGCCCTCGCCCCCCGTCGCCGAAGCTTCCCGACGACGGGTGCCGCGTCACGGCCGGTGCCGGGTCCCGGCCCGCTCAGGCCGTGCGGGGCTCCTCGAGCTCGGCCGAGTCCCCGCAGGCGTCGACCAGGGCGTCGAGCGGCAGGTCGAGCTCCCCGGCCAGGGCGGCCACCGTGAAGAACGCCGGGGTCGGCACCCGTCCGGACTCGATCTTGCGCAGCGTCTCCACCGGCATGCCCACCGCCGACGCGACCGAGGTCATCGACCGCGACCCGCGGGCGTCGCGCAGCACCTCCCCGAGGCGACGGCCCCGGTCGCGCTCCTGCGGGGTCAACGGCACGCGCACCATGACCGTGATACTAATACCGGGATAGTTATCCCGAGTGGTGGAGCCGCGAGATGATCGAGATCAAGACCCCCGAGGAGATCGAGCTGATGCGCCACGCCGGCCGGATCACGGCCGACGCCCTGATCGCCGTCCGGGACGCGGCCACGGTCGGGACGCGACTCGACGAGCTCGACGAGGTCGCGGCCGGGGTGATCGCCGCGGCGGGCGCCGAGCCACTGTTCCTCCATTACCAGCCGGGCTCGGCGTCCACGCCCTATCCCGGGGTCTCGTGCATCAGCGTCAACGACGCCGTCGTGCACGGCATCCCCGGCCGCCACGCGCTCGCCGCCGGGGACCTCGTCTCCGTCGACTGCGGCGCCCGCATCCACGGCTGGAGCGGCGACGCCGCCATCTCCTTCACCGTCGGCGAGCACCCCGACCCCGAGGTCGCCCGCAGCGACCGGGCGCTGATCGCCACCACCCGGGCTGCGCTCGACGCGGGCATCGCCGCCGCGCGGCCCGGCGCCAAGCTCGGCGACATCGCCCACGCGATCGGTCGGGTCGCCCGCGACGCCGGCTACGGGCTCATGGAGAACCACGGCGGCCACGGCATCGGGCGCGAGATGCACGAGGCACCGCACGTTCCCAACGAGGGCCGCCCCGGTCGCGGCGTCCGGCTCCAGCCCGGCCTGGTCCTCGCCCTGGAGCCGATGCTGATCACCGGCGGCACCGACGCCTACGACGAGGACCCCGACGGCTGGACCCTGCGCACCGCCGACGGGACGCGCGCGGCCCACATCGAGCACACCGTCGCCATCACCGAGCAGGGTCCGGAGGTGCTGACCCTGCCCTCGGCGCCCGGCTCCGCCGGCCGCGCACCCGCCGTCGCACCCGGCATGGCCCGGGGCTGAACGACGGCGCCGCTACCCGCCCAGCGGGAGGTGGCGCCGGGAGTGGCGCAGGATGACCGTCATGCCGAGCAGCGCGATCACGGCGAGCCCGCCGAGCAGGACGGTGTAGCTCGCCACCGCGCTGAGCACGGCGAGGATCGAGGGGAGCAGGAACCCCGAGTAGGCCAGGGCGTAGTAGACCCCGGTCAGCGTCGGGAGCTCCTCGGGCGGCGCGAGACGCTGCAGCTCCAGCATCCCGGACACCATCGCGATCCCGTACGCGGCGCCGAGCACGATCGCCGCGACGAGCGCGACGACCGGGGAGCGCACGAGGGCGACCACGACGCTGACGCCGAGACCCACCGCCATCATCACCATCCCGACGAGGACCGCGCGGGCACTGGAGAGGTGGTCGAGGCGCTTGGCCAGCGGCTGGATCGCGGCGCCGACGCCGAGGGTCGCGACGGTGAGCAGGGTCGAGTAGGCCAGGCCCCAGCGGCCGAGGTGGTCGCCCACGAGCTGCGGCATGACGGCGTACGCGATCCCGGCCGAGCCGAAGATCCACGGCGCCATCGGGGAGACCACCCGGCGGAACCGCGGGTGCCGGAGCCCGAGCCGTCGCGACGCCCGCACCGGGACCGCGTCGGGGTCGCGGGTCTCCGGCAGGAACGCGACGGCGCCGAGGACCGCGAGGGCCAGGACGGCGTGCACGCCGTAGGGCAGCACCCCCGGCGCCGGGGCCCACTGCGCCAGCACGCCGGCCACCCCGGCGCCGAGCCCGAAGCCGAGGGTGAGCCAGAGCGCGGCCCGGCGTGCCCCGGTCGCGTGGGTCTCGCCGGCGCGCACCGACAGCTCGGTGACCCACGTCGTGCCGACGCTCATCGCCACCGCCACCCCGAGCCCGGTGATCAGCCGACCCGCCGCGATCCAGCCGACGCCGAGTCCGCCGAGCGCGAGCAGCACGCTGGCGACCAGCGACAACGCGGCGCCCGACGTCATCACCGGACGCCGGCCGAGCCGCTGGGACAGCGGGCCGGCCAGCAGCAGTCCCGGGACGAGGCCGACGACGTAGGCCCCGAGCAGGGCGTCGACGGTGACCACCGAGAACCCGGTCTCGCGGTACATCACCAGCAGCGGGGTGAACTGGTTCCCACCCCAGCCGCAGACCAGGACGCCCGCGGCCGCCACGTGCGCGTGCCTCATCGCCGGTGCGTCCCGTCGAGGTGGGCGCGCAGCGCGTGGGCGAAGCCGGACTCGTCGTGGGCCTCGATGAGGCCCACGAGCTCCCGGTGCTGGTCGAGGATCACCGGGACCAGGTCGGGCGAGGGACCGAGCGCGTGCACGCTCATCCGGCGCTGCCGGTCGGCGAGGGTGGCGTAGAAGCGGGTCGTCAGCGCGTTGCGGCCCGCGCCGACGATCGCGCGGTGGAACGCCTCGTCGGCCTGGGCGAAGGCCTCGAGCTGGGCGGCGTCGGTGTAGCGCTCCTGCTCGGCGATGGCCCCGCGGAGCGTCCCGATCACCTCCGGCAGCCGGTCCGGACGACGCAGCATGCGGCGCACCGCGGCGGTCTCGACGGCCTCGCGGGCGTCGAGGACGTCCTCGGCCTCGCCCGGCGGCACCGGCGCGACCACCGCCCCGCGCTTGGGGATCAGCACCAGCAGCTCCTCGGCCTGCAGCCGGAGGAACGCCTCCCGCACCGGGGTGCGGCTGATCCCGAGGCGCTCGGCGATGTCGCCCTCGCTGAACAGGTGCCCGCCCGGGAGATCGCCGGTGAGCACGAGCTCCTTGGTCATCGCGTACGCGCGGTCAGCGGCGGCTTCGGCGGGCATGATCGTCACCGTAGCTCATAGCCGCATGCTTGCATCTATGCTTTGTGCCACCGGGCACCGCCGGTTCACCGGGCGAGCGTCGCGTCCAGGATGACGTCCACGAGGTGATTCGCCCGGGACGCCAGAGCCGGTTGATCGCCGAGCCACGCCATCGCGCTGATCAGCGCGAACAGGTCGGCCCTGACCAGGGGTCAGTCCGCGCCCGCCTCCCCCGCCCGCCGGGGAAGGGCCGCGTCCAGGAAGCCCTCGACCCGCGCCCACGCGACGAGCCGGGCCGCGTTGGCGCGCGGGACCGCGAAGTGCCGCGCGACGGCCGCCGTCGGGGCCTGCCGCTCGCGCGGCGCGGTGCTCGCCAGCGCCCGCCGGTACACCGTCGCGACCCGGCGCAGCATGTCCGCGTCCACCGCGCTGCGCCGGACCCGCGGCTCGGCGCGCTGCCGGGCGGGCGCGGTCGCGGGGCGGGTGGCCCCGTCGACCGGTCTCGACGAGGTGATCAGTCGACGGTTCGCCAGACCGAGGTAGTCGTGCACCGGGATGCGCTGCATCATCGCGGCGTCGATCGGCGGACCGTCCCGGTCGCGACACACCTCGAGCGAGTCGAGCTGCCACGTCGTCGTCGTGGCGGACAGGCTCATCAGCACCCGGCAGCGCACCTCCGGGTCGGTGACCGCGACGAGCGCCTCGTCGCGCGGCGGGGCGACGACGGCCGGTTCGCCGGCGCGGCGGGTCCCCCGGGGCCGCTGCCAGAGAACCTCGAGCGAGACCTCACGACGGCGGGTGGGGACACCGGACCCCGAGGTGTGAGCGCGCTCGCCGCCGTGCACGACGCCCCCTCCCGACTCCCGTCGGACCGTGGCACGGCCCGTCACCCGAGGACACGGAGCCCGGCGCGATCCGGTTCACCCGGATCGCGGGTCGGCGCGGGATCAGCCGCGGAGCTCGACGTGCTCGATGACGGCCGCGGCGAACGTGAGCGCGGCAGCCGTCGTCTCCGGGGGCAGGCGGGCCTCGTCGGCGGCGTCCGCGCTCACCCGCAGCCAGGTGATCAGCGGCTCGACCACGCGGGGGCTCAGCCCGGAGATCCATGACGCGGTGCGGGCCCGGGTGTCGGCGACGTGCTCCGTCGTGCCGTCGTCGTACCGGGCGATGACCTCGGGACGCGACGCCAGCAGCCCGGCCGTCTCCCACTCCCCGCCCGGGGTGCGGTCCCGGAGCGCCTCGAGCCGATCGGCCGCCGCCCGCAGCCGGTCACCGGCGTCGAGAGGCTCCCGCCGTGGTGCCGTCGTCGCCACCTCGCCTCCTCCGGTGAATCCGCGGACCGGTGTACCCGCCACAACCGGATTGTGCTCATCCGAGGTACGTGGCGCGGAGCGCGGCCATGTCCGGGAGACGGTCCGGGTCGAGCGGGGGCAGCGGCGCGCCGAGCGCCCGCGCCAGGAGGTGGTCGGCGAGGGCGGGGTTGCGGGCCAGCACCGGACCGTGCAGGTAGGTGGCGACGATGCCCGGCCCCGTCGCGGCGTCGGCGGTCGGTCGGCTCACCGCGCCCTCGACCCTCGTGCCGGGGTGGTTGCCCGGCCCGCGCTCGGTGTGGGCGAACGGGAGCGCGTCGGGGCCGAGCAGGGTCACGCCGCCGTGGTTGTGGAACCCGGTCACGCGGCCCACGCCGGGCAACGTCGAGACACTCACCGACTCCCCCACCGTGCGACGGGCGCCGGGGGACGAGACGAGGTCCAGCAGCCCGAGACCGGCGTGCTCGACACCGGCCCGGTCCGTCATGACGCGCCCGAAGATCTGCAGTCCGGCGCACACCGCGAGGCTCACCGCTCGCTCGGCGAGAGCCGTCCGCAGCCCGTCGTGCCGCGCGAGCCAGTCGGCGGCGACGTACTCCGCGGTGTCCTCGCCGCCGCCGATGACGTACAGGTCGCACCCGGTCGGAGGGACGGTGCCCGCGGTGACGTCGACGATCTCGGCCGCGACACCGCGCCAGCGCAGCCGCTGCGCGAGGACGACGGCGTTGCCCGCGTCGGAGTAGGTGCCGAGCACGTCGGGCAGCAGGACGGCGATCGCTACGGAACCGTGGGCGCGCACCGCCGCCTCCCGCTGTCCGGCCCGGCCGGCTCGGCCGGCCCCGGCGGCCCCGGCGGCGGGACCTCGGGCGCGGGGCGGGGATGGCCGGTGCCGCCGCCCGGCCGCCGAGGACGCGCCGGGCCGGCGAGGGAGCGCCGGAGGTCGCGGAACGCCGTGTAGTTCGCGACCGCGTCGACCTCCCCGGCCGGCAGCGCCGCGAGCGCGACCAGCGGGTCGGGGTGGCTGTGGTGGGGGATCCCGGCGTAGCTCAACCGCACCCCCAGGTCCGCGGCGCGCTCCCCCGCGACCGCCACCACCCGGCCACGCAGCACGTCCACGGGGAGATCCCACAACCACGACACGTCCCGCCCGTCGGCCTCGCGGGCGTTGACGACCAGCAGCACCGGCCGGGCACCGGCCAGCACGTCCAGGGCCTCACCCCAGCCCGCGGGGTTCTTGACCAGCACGCTGCGCACCAGCCGGTCCTCCCAGGCGACGCGGTCGTAGCGGCCGGCCACCGACCGGACGCGGGCGACGTGCGGGGCCGCACTGGCCGGGTCGGTGCCGACCGCATCGGCCGCGGCCAGGGCGATCGTGGTGTTGCTCCGGTTGACCCGCCCGGGCAGCCCGGAGACCACCGTGACCGCCGCGACGTCCCGGTGGTGCACGACGAACCCGCCGGGCTCGTCGGCCGGGGTCCACCACCAGGCCGGGCACGGGCGGTGCAGGCCGCAGTGGTCGCACCACCACGAGACCGCCCGGAGACCGTTCGTCCGCCGGGACACCTGGTGCCCGCACGTCGGACAGGTCCGGGTGTCGGCCTCCCAGCCGGCGCCCGCGGCGACCCACACCACGTGCGGGGACGACCCGGCCGCCGAGACCACCAGCGGGTCGTCGGCGTTCGCCACGACGACCGTGTCCGGGTGCCGGGCGAGCACCGACTCCACCGTGCGGGCGGTCTGGCGCACCTCGGAGACCCGGTCGAGCTGGTCCCGGCTGAGGTTGAGCAGCACCAGTACGGCGGGGCGCACCGCGTCGAGCACCGGACCCAGGTGCAGCTCGTCGACCTCGAGCACGCACAGCCGTGATCGCGGCGTCGCCATCAGCGCCCCGACCGCGCCGTCGAGCATGTTCGACCCGGACGCGTTGTGCGCCACCGGCCCGCGGTCGCGGAGCGCGGCCGCGACCAGGTGGCTCGTGGTGGTCTTGCCGTTGGTGCCGGTGACCAGCACCGAGGTCCGGCCCGCCGCGAGCCGGGTCAGCACGTCGGGGCACAGGCGGTGCGCCACCCGGCCCCCGATCACCGATCCCCCGCCGCAGCCGAGCCGCCGCGACACCTCCGCCGCGAGGCGACCGGCCGTCACCGCGACGCGGAACCGGATCGTGGGCCCGCGGCCCGTCCCGACGACGTTCATGACCGGTTCCCGTAGTTCCGCATCATGTCCGCGACCACGCCGGCCGCCGTGGAGGAGCTGTCGGCGTGCTGGGTCAGGGCGGTGACGACGAGGTCCGGGTTGCCCCAGGGCGCCGCGGCGGTCATCCAGTCGTCGATGCCGCCGCCGGGCACGGACGGATCCTCGGCGGTCCCGGACTTGGCGCCGACGGGCACCCCGACCCCGCCGAGCGCGGTGCCGGTCCCCGAGGTGACCACCGCGCGCATGCCGTCCCGCACCGGGCCGAGCGCATCGGCGAACGGGAGCCGCTGGACCGGGATCTTCGGGAGCGGCGTCATCGCGCCGGGACCGCTGCCCACGGCCATCGCGAGCCGTGGCGTGACGAGGTTCCCGGTCGCGACCGCGGCCGTCCAGCGGGCGTCCTGCAGCGGGGTGACCGTGAGCGCGCCCTGCCCGATCCCGAGGATCACCGTCGAGCCGGGGTACCAGGTGCCGCCGTCGGCGGTGACGGACGCCGGGGTGCCGAGGTAGCCCGCACTCTCGCCGGGGAGGTCGATGCCGGTGGGGGCGCCGACCCCGAAGGCCCGCGCCGTGGTGGTGAGCCGGTCCGGGCCCAGCGCCCAGGCGAGCTTGTAGAAGTAGACGTCGTTGGACCACGCGATCGCCTGGACCATGTCCTGCGGCGGGAGCACCCGCCAGTTGTTGAACGTGTGGTCGCCGAGGCTGAAGCTGCCGCCGGTCGGGATGACCTCGTCGGGCGGGATCCAGCCGCCGAGCAGCGCCGCCGAGGCGTTGACCAGCTTGTACGTCGAGCCGGGCGGCACCGCGGACTGGGTGACGTGGTTGGTCATCGGCTGTCCCGGGACGGCCTCGGCCGCCGCGAGCGCCTGCGTGTCCAGCGGCGGGCCGTACACAGCGGGGTCGTACGAGGGGACGGAGGCCATCGCCAGGACGGCGCCGTCGATGGGGTCGAGAGCGACGGCGGCGCCGATGGCGCCGGTCGGCCCGCCCTTCAGCGAGGCGGCGACGTCGTCGGTCAGGCGCTGCTGCATGGCCAGGTCGATCGAGAGCTGCAGCGTCGCGCCCGGCACGGGGGCGGTGCTCGGGGCAGGACCGACCGGACGGCCACTGGGGTCGACCCAGAAACAGCTGCTCCCGTCCACGCCGCGGAGCACGCCGTCGTACCAGGACTCGAGCCCCGAGCGGCCGACGTCGGCGCGCGGGTCGAGCGCCGGGTCGGCACGGACCTGCTGCGGGGTGGCGGCCCCGACGAAGCCGAGCACCGGGGCGAGGTCGGCGGCGGCCGGGTAGGTCCGCTGCGGCGCCGGGACCACCACGACGCCGGGGAGCGCGGCCCGCATGACCGCGTCACCGGTGGCGGCGGGCACGGTGCCGGCGTCGACCGACATCGTGGTGCCCGGGGCCCCGTCGACCAGCGCGTGCAGCTGCGCCGCCGGTCGACCGAGCAGGCCGGCGAGCCGGTCCACGGTCGCCGGCTCGCGGCCGGCCAACGCCGGCACCAGGAGCACGGTCCGGGCGCCGGCGTCCGCGGCGAGGACGGTGCCGTGGCGGTCGACGATCGGCCCGCGGGGGGCCGGGACGGTGATGCACCGCGTCATCTGGGTCTGCCCGGCGAGCGCGAGACGGTCCCCCTCCTCGACGTGCAGGCGCGCGCCGAGGAGGCCGAAGACCGCCAGGACGGCGGTCAGCGCCACGAGCGCGGTGAGCACCAGGCGCGGCCGCGGGGCCTGGACGCGACTGGGTGCCCAGAGCCGCCGGCGGGCACCGTCGCGACGGCCGCCGAGCACCAGCCCGATCGCGACCAGGTGCACCACCGAGGCGGTGCCGCCGTTGCTCAGCACCGGGAACGGCACCCCGGCCACCGGGAGCAGCCCGAGGTTGCCGCCCACCGAGACGACCAGCTCGATGCCGAGCAGCACCGCGAAGCCGGCGCAGAGCAGCGAGCCGGTCGGGGTGCGCGGCTCCCGGGCCGCGACCGCGACGCGCCACACCACGACGAGCCCGGCGAGCACCGCCCCGATCCCGGCGACGAGCCCCCAGCCGCTGACCAGGCTGGCGAGCGCCAGGTCGGTCTCGCGCTCCGGGAGGTACTGCACCGCCAGGGCGTGCACCGGGTCGGCGCGGTCGCCGAACCAGCCGCCGCGCGCGATCGCGATCTGCGCCTGGCGCACCGCCCACCCGGGGCCCTCCGCCGACTGCGACCCGGACAGGAACGTCCCCAGGCGCTCGAGCTGGTACTGGCGCATGAGCCCCAGTCCCAGCGGGGCGGCGACGACGGCGGCGGCCACCACCGGCAGCAGGAACCGGGCGGGCACCCGCCCGATCACGAGCATCGCCGCGGAGACCAGGACGAGCAGGGTCGCGGTGGACAGGTCGGGCTCGACGACGACGAGGCCGACCGGCAGCGCGATGACGACGACGGCGAGCGCGCTGCGCCGCCAACCCGGGCGCCGCACGCCCAGGAGCGCGGCCAGCGCGAGCACCAGCGCCACCTTGGTGAGCTCCGAGGGCTGGAGCGAGGTCGGGCCCAGCACCAGCCACCGCACCGCCTGGTTGGTCTCGGCCCCGACGGCGAGCACGAGCACCAGCAGCACGATCGCCACCGCGTAGACCGCCCACGCCAGGCGCGGGGTCACCGTGATGCGGGCCCACCACAGCACCAGCAGGGCGACGACGCCGACCGCGGCGGTCGCGAGCTTGGTCACCGCCTGGTCGGGCTCGCCCATCGCCCACAGGTTCAGCGCGCCGAAGCCCACCAGCGCGATCGCGCAGCACGCGGCGGCGAGGTCGGCGAGGCCGGAGCGCCGGCCGGGCCGGGAGCGCTGCTCGGTCTCGCCGCGGGCCTCTCGACGCCCTGCCCGCCGTATCCGGCGCAGCGCCCGCCGGCCCCGGAACCCGGCGCGGGACCCGAGGTCGTCGGGCTCGTCGACGTCATCGTCGTCGTACGGGGTCAGCACGTCGTACTCCCGACGAGCAGCCCGGGGGCGGCCGCGCGGGCCGGGGTGTCGACGACGGCGAGGAGGGCGAGCGAGCGCCCGGGCGGCAGGACCGGGTCGGCCAGGCCGTAGACCTCGGTCGCGCCCACGGGGACGGGCACGCGGCCGGTGGGCAGGACGTTGTGGGTGCCGCTGCAGCGGTCGACGACCTCGAGGTGCCAGGCGACGACGTCCGGTCGCACGGCGCCCGTCGCGCCGAGGCTCACGAGCACCCGGACCGGGCACGACGCCCCCGGTGTGCACGGGGGCGGGACCGCGCGGAGGTCGACCCCGACGACGGGGCCGGCCGCCGGTGGGGCGACGACGGGCACCGGCGCCGCCGGGCGCCCGGCCGGTGCCGGGGCGACCGTGGTGGAGGCGGCCGGCGCGCCCGCGGTCCGCAGCGCCTGCAGATCCCCGGCGATGCGGCCCTTGAGCAGCGCGACCTCGCCGCCGACGACCAGGAGGAGCACGGCGAGCGCCAGCAGCCACGGCCACGTCCGCCGCCACAGCGTCCGGCCGCGCCACCCGACGGGGCGCCGGCGCACCGGTGCCGTGACCGGCGGGGCGAGTCGGGGTCGTGCCGTCGTCGGGGCGGCGGTCGCGCGGCCGACCAGGGCGCCGAGACCGCGACGGGCCACGGCGCCGGCCTCGCCGTCGACGTCGACCTCCGCGCCCAGCCGGCCGGGATCGACCCCCGGGTGGACGAGAGCCCGGGACGCTTCGAGCAGGCCCGCGAGCGGCGGGGCGTCCGACGGCCCGGCGACGGCGAGCCGGGCCAGCGCCGACCGCGCCACGGCGTGTCCGTCCGCGCCCGGGGCCCAGTGGATCCGTCCGTCCCGCCCGACCCGGACGGTGTCGTCCGACGTTCCTCCGGGGTCCGGCGCGCCCCGGTCGAGCACCCGCAGGAGGTCCGCCGCCAGCACCCGGGCCTGATCCGCGGACAGCGGGCACAGCGCCAGCAGCCGCTCGAGCGGCAGCACCGTTCCGCCGTCGGACGCCGGGGACGGCGTCTCGTCCGGGATCGGACGGTAAGGAGCGGGACGGGGTCGCGTGCGCAGGTCGTCGGTGTCGGTCATCGGTCGTCCGGGAGGAGGGCCCGGAGCCCGGGCCGTGGCAGGTGGGTGGGTGGGGAGCGGGCGGGAGCCCTCAGGAGCCGTAGCTCCGGCGGACGGCGGGCGCGGCGACGGCGGCCGCGAGGCCCTCGGCGACACAGGTCAGGGGCCGGTCCACGTGCTTCACCGGGAATCCCAGTGCCTTCTCGAGGTCCCCGCGTAGCCCGGGGACGAGCGACCCCCCGCCGAGCAGGAGCACGCCGCCGGCGAGGACGTCCTGGGTGGCCTGCGGGGGCAGTTCCTCGAGGCAGGAGGTCAGCGCCGTGACGACCCCGCGAACCACGGGACGGAGGGCTTCGTCGATCTCCTCGGCGGACACCGGGACCAGCCGGGGACGGCCGGTTCGCGCGTCGCTGCCCCCGGCGACGACCTCGCCGCCGTCGACCGACGCCCGGATCTTGATGTCCTCGGCACCGCGCTCGTCGACGACGAGGTCGTGGGCCTCGCGCAGGTGCCACCGCACCGCGGTGGTCATCTCGTCGCCCGCCTGCCGCGTCGAGCGCGCGACGAGGACCTCGCCCCAGCAGAAGGCGGCGATCTCGGCGGTGCCGCCGCCGACGTCGACCACGAGATGGACCCGTCGCTCCATCGGATCGAGCCCGCAGCCCAGCGCCCCGGCGATCGGTTCGGGGAGCAGGGTCACGTGGGACATCCCGGCTTCCTCGGCCGCCTCCGTCAGGGCGCGCCGCTCCAACGGGGTGGCCCCGAGCGGGACGCCCATCACCGCGCCGAGCCGGCGCCACCGCCACTGCCGCCCGGCGACCCGCTCGGCCACCGCCCGCACGTAGGTGCGTGCCGCCTCGAGGTCGGTGATCACACCCCCGCGCAGCGGACGCCGGGAGCGCGCCCGAGGGGAGGTCCGACCCTCGAGCGATGCGGCCTCGTGCCCGACGAGGACCTCGCGCCGGGCACCGCGACGCAGCAGCATGACCGACGGTTCGTCGAAGATGACGCCGTCACGCGGATGGCAGACGACCGTGTTCGCGGTCCCGAGATCGACCCCGACATCGACCACACTCGCCCCCTCGCCGCACACGGCCCGGGACGCGTCCGTCGACCGGTCAGCGGTGGGCAGAGCCCCGAACGCCAGGCACCGCAGGAGATCGCCGGAGGACCGTGCCCGAAGCCCGAAGTTCCTCAGGCGAGAATTGTCGTCCTCTGATCTTGGGAATGGAAGGCGCTGAGACGCGGGTGCGCGCCGACAAACCGTGTTCCGCAGTGCAACATCGAATTCGCAAATTCGATCACGGGAAAGTCAGGACAGATCCTGCGGATTCCGGACACGACGGCCGCGCGGACCGGACACGGCGCCCGGGGCCGGAAACGTTCTTGCGCAACCGAGTCACGGTGACTCGGTTGCGCCGCCGTCGATGACGCCGTCACCCGCCCGTGCACGTGCCCGTACGGGACGCGGCGACTCAGAAGACCGTGCTCTGGTGCACCTCCAGGTTGTGGAAGGTCGGGTCGCTGTCGCACAGCTTCCGGAGCCGGTCGGCGAACGCACTCGTGGCGGGGTGATCGGAATTCGACATCGCCGCGGCGCGGTCGGGGAACTCGACGATCTGCAGATAGGAGTCGGCCTCGTCGAGATCGGCGCCGGTGATGTCCCACCGGGCCGTCCGCGCCGGTCCGATGGCGTCGGCCCACTGCCGGGTGACGTCGTCGAACTCGTCGATGCGGCGGGTCCGGAACTCGATGACCTGGATGAACGCCCCGGCTGGGGTGAGGCCGTCGGACGCCTCGCGCAGCGCCTCCCGGAGTCCGTTGCGCAGCTCCTCGCCGTCGGCGTGTCCGTGCACGTCCACGGCGTGCGCGGCCGCCGCCCGGAGGACCTCGTCGGGCTCGCCGGCGATCGTCAGGGTGCAGCCGCTCTCACTGGGGACGTCGCGGCAGTCGATCATCATTCTGGTCACGGATGCCTCCTGGGGGTTCGACCACGACGAGTGATCGCATTCCGGTCTCCTTGACCCAACCAGGGAACGGCGGGACCGTCGTTACGCACCTTGCGCACCCGGAGAGTCACCGCGCGCGGGAGGGCTCATGAGCACAGTCCTGGTCGCCGTACGCCGAGCGGTGACCCTGATCGACGAACTGGCGGATCTGGACGATCCCGCCGGATTCGCCGATCTCGCCCTGCCCGGGCTGGCCTCGCTGATCGGCGCCGACGTGTCGACCTACAACGAGATCGGGCCCGGCGGGGTCGACTACGCCGACCACCCGGCCGGTTCCCTCCCTCCCGGCACCCGCACGGTGTTCGCGGCGCACGTCGACGACCATCCGCTGGTCGCCCACTACCGGGCCACCGGCGACGGCCGGGCGTTGCGGATCGGCGACTTCCTCACGCGCCGCGAGTTCCACCGCCGCGCGCTGTACAACGAGTTCTTCCGCCACGTGCCCACCGAGCACCAGCTCGCGATCACGGTGGCCACTCCGGGCACGAGGCTGCTGGGGATCGCGCTGAGCCGCGGCCGGCACGAGTTCAGCGACACCGAGCGGGATCTGCTCACGCTGCTGCGTGCACCCCTGGCCGCCGGCCTCGCCCGCGCCCGGGCCCGCCACGACGCCCGGGGGCTGCTGGCCACCACCGCGGACGCGACCCTCGCCGAGCTCACCGACCGGGAGATCGAGGTCCTGCACCTCGTCGCGCTCGGGCGCACCAACGTGGCCATCGCCCACGCGCTGGACCGCAGCCCCCGGACCGTCGCCAAGCACCTCGAGCGCATCTACCGCAAGCTCGGCGTCCACAACCGGGCCGCCGCCGTCGCGGGCCCGGCCGCCGGCGGCGTCCCGGAACCCGTCCCCTGATCAGCGGCCACGGGTAGGAATGACACCGGACCGGAGTTCACGACGACCGCTCCGGACACCTCACCGACGAGGAGACCTCCCGTGATCTTCATCGTGATCAGCATCGATGTCCGCCCGGACCGGCGCGCCCAGTTCGTGGAGGGCATCACGCGGTACTGCGCGCAGGTCCGCGCCGAACCGGGCAGCCGGCACTTCACCTGCTACGAGAGCGTGGAGGGCGGCAACGAGTTCGTGGTCGTCGCGAACTACGTCGACGACGCGGCCGGTCAGGCCCACGTCTCCTCGGAGCACGCCCAGTGGTTCTTCGGCTGGCTCCCGTCGGTGGTCGCGCGCGTCCCGAAGATCGTCTATCAGGACATCGGCGACACCGAGTGGACGGAGATGGGCGAGGTCGCCGCGCACATGTGAGCCATCCGGATCTCCCGGAACCCGGCCAGCTCCCCGGGCCGGTGCGTGGCCACGAGCATGGTCCGGCCCCGGGAGAGCTCGACCAGGTCGGCGCACAGCGCTTCGGCGCTCGCGGCGTCGAGGTGCGCGGTCGGCTCGTCGAGCACCAGCACGGGGTGGTCGGCGAGCAGGGCGCGGGCGATCCCGAGGCGCTGCTGCTCGCCGCCGGACACCCCCGGTCCGGTTCCGCCGAGCCGGGTGTCGAGACCGTCGGGCAGGCCCTGCGACCAGGAGCGCAGGCCGGCCCGCCGCAGCGCGTGCGCCAGCTGCGCCTCGGTGGCGTCCGGGCGGGCCACGAGCAGGTTCGCGCGCAGGGTCCCGTCGAACAGGTGCGCGCCGGGACCGCACCACGCGATCCGGCTCCGGACGTCGTCGGCGAGGAACTCCCGGGCGTCGGTCCCGTCGACGAGGAGCGCGCCGCCGCCGATGTCGAGGGTGCGCATGACGGCCGCGATCAGCGTGCTCTTCCCCGACCCGGAGGGGCCGCTGACGGCCAGGTGCCCGCCGGGGCGCAGGTCGAGGTCCAGGTGGGCGACCGCGTCCCGGTCGGTGCCCGGCCAGCGGACCGAGAGCGCGTGCGCGGCCAGCCGCTCCCCCGCCGGCGCGGGGCGCGGGGCGGCCGGCTCGGCCACGGTCGGCGGAGCGCTCTCCAGGGAGGCGAGCCGCCGCGCGGCCTGCCGGCCCGCGGCGAGCCGTTCCGCGGCGTCCGGCAGCCCGGCGACGACCTCGGCCAGCGCGAGCGGGGTCAGGACCAGTACCGCGAGCGCGGGCCCGGGCAGGTCACCGGCGCGCAGGGCGACGATCCCCACGACGCCGCAGCCCACCGTGCTCGCGCCGATCGCGAGGGTGCCGAGTGCACCGCCGAGCCCGGTGCCGGCGGCCGCGCGGCGGGTCAGCGCGGCGAGCCGGTCGTCGAGCGCGGTGATCCGGGCCCGGCGCCGCTGCGCGGCGCCGAAGGCCGTCAGGTCGGGACCGGCGACCAGCAGCTCGACGACGGCGGCGCTCACGGCCCCGCGGGCGGCCGCGGTGCGGCCCGCCGCCGCCCGGACCGCGCCCAGCGTCACGGCGGGCGCGACCACTCCGGCGACGACGAGGCCGAGCAGCAGCACCACGCCGGCGGCGGGGAGGACCAGCCCCAGCGCCAGGGACGCGGCGGCGCCCACGACGACCGCGCAGGCACCCGGGACGAGCGAGCGGACGAGGACGTCCTGCTGGGCGTCGACGTCGCCGACGAGCCGGGCCAGCAGGTCGCCCCGGCGCAGCCGGCCGGTGGCCGCCGGGCCCAGGCGGACCAGCGCGTCCCAGACCCGGACGCGCAGGTCGGCCAGTGTCCGTAGGGCCACGTCGTGGGAGGCGAGCCGCTCGAGGTACCGGAATCCGCCCTTGGCCAGCCCGAACGCCCGCACCGCGACGATCGCCACCATGAGGGTCAGCACCGGCGGGTGCAGGGCCGCCGCGGAGATCAGCCAGGCGGCGGTGGCCGTGAGGGCGACCGCGCAGCCCAGGGCCAGGCTGCCGGCCAGGACCGCGCCGGCGAGCCGGGCGCGGTGGGGCCGCGCCGTCGCGAGCAGCCAGCGGAGGGGACCGTCGGCTCCGGCCGGGGCGGGTCCCGCGGTGACACCGCTCGAGGGTTCCGACGGCGGCTCGGCGCGGCTCTCCGGCTCCGGGCGGGACGGCGGGGTGGGCCGATCGTGGACGGGGCCGGGCAGCGCGACGACCCGGTCGCAGCGACCGAGCACCGCGCTCCGGTGGCTGACCACCACGGCGCTGCGACCGGCCAGGGCGGCGGGGAGCGCGTCGAGGATCGCCGCCTCGGTGTCGGCGTCGACGCCCTCGGTGGGCTCGTCGAGCAGCAGGAGCGGTCGATCGGCGAGCAGCGCGCGGGCGAGCGCGACCCGGCGCTGCTGGCCGGTGGAGAGTGCCCGGCCGAGCTCGCCGACGTCGGTGCCCAGGTCCAGGTCGAGCCGGGCGGTGTGCGCCGCGACGGCGACGGCGGCGTTCGTCGCCCCCGGAGCCGCGAGCCGCACGTTGTCGGCGATCGTGCCGCCGACCAGGACCGGCCGTTGCGGGACCCAGGCGACCCGGGCCCACCAGGCCGCCCGGTCGATCCCGGTGAGGTCGACGTCGCCCACGAGCACCCGACCGCGGTCGGGCGGACGCCACCCGAGGAGGACGTCGACGAGCGTCGACTTCCCGGCCCCGCTCGGGCCCGCGATGCCGAGGATCTCCCCCGGCGCGAGGTCGAGCGAGAGGTCGTCGAGGACCGGGCCCGCCCGCCCCTCCACCCCGACCCCGTCCAGGCGCAGCGTCGTCGTCGACGGATCCGGGGCCGGCCGCCCGCCGCTCGGCGCCGGCGCGACGGCGAGGACCCGAGCCACGTCGTCGGCGGCGGCGAGGCCCTCGGCACTGTCGTGGTGGCGGGCGCCGATCCGGCGCAGCGGCAGGTAGACCTCCGGCGCCAGGACGATCACGAGGATGCCGGTGGCGAGATCGAGCCGGCCCTCGACGAGGCGGAGGCCGACCGAGACGGCGACCAGGGCGACCGAGAGCGTGGCCAGCACCTCGAGGACCACCGACGAGAGGAACGCCGTCCGCAGGGTGCGCAGGGTCAGCCGGCGGTAGCGGTCCGCGACGCGCGCGATCTCGCCGCGCTGCCGCCGCGCCCGCCCGAAGGCGGTGAGCACGTCCAGCCCGGCGACGAGGTCGAGGAAGTGGTGCCCGAGCGCGGCGAGCGTGCGCCACTGCCGGCCCACGGCGTCCCGGGTGTGGAGGCCGATGAGGATCATGAAGACCGGGAGCAGGGGCACCGTCACCGCGATGAGCAGGGCGGACACCGGGTCGGCGGTCAGGATGCGGATCGCCACCGCGACGGGCACGACGACCGCGACGATCAGGTCGGGCAGGTAGCGCCGGACGTAGGTGTCGAGACCGTCGACGCCCCGGCCGACCAGCGTGACGAGCTCACCGCCCGGTGGCAGTCCCGGGTGTCGCGGTCCCACGGCAAGGACGTGGCCGAGCAGCCGGGTCCGCAGGCTGCGGGTGACGGCGGCCGAGGCCCGGTGGGCGGAGACCTCGCCCAGCCACCCGAGCAGGGCGCGCGCGGCGACGACGACCCCGAGCGCCACCAGCAGCCCGGCGAGGTCGTGGAGCCCCTCGCCGCCGAGGAAGGCGCGGGTCACGAGGTCGGCGAGCAGCCCCGCCTGCACGATGATCAGCCCGGCGGTGAGCACGCCGGCCAGCGCGGTCAGCCCGATGTCGAGGCGGGCCGCGGTCACGTAGGGCAGGGCCCGCCGGTCGAGGACGGTCACCGGGGGACGGCGGGCCCTCGGGAGGGGACGTCGCCGGGCGGATCGACCAGGGCCGGGGTGGCGCCCTCGCGGCCGTGGTCGATCCCGCCGGGGGCGAACGCCCGCTCCCGCCGGATGTCGCGGGCGAACGTGGTCGCCCAGCTCAGGACGGCGCCGAGCCGGTTGCGGTAGCCGGTCAGGAACGCGATGTGCACGAACAGCCAGGCCAGCCACCCGGGCACGCCGGTGAGGTGGACCCGCCCGGCGGAGACGACCGCGCGGCCCCGCGAGATGTAGGCCGCCGAGCCGAGGTCGTGGTACCGGAACGGCCGGCCCCGGCCCGCGTGCCCGATCCGGCGCCCGGTGTAGAAGCCCGCCTGCATCGCGACCTCGGCCACCCCCGGGAGCCCGTCGACGCTCATGGCGTCCCCGATCACCGCGATCTCGGGGTGGCCGGGGACCGTCAGGTACGGACCGACCCGGATCCGCCCGGCCCGGTCCCGCTCGGCTCCGGTGGCCGCGGCGAGCGCGGTGATCACCGGGGGTGCCTCGACGCCGGCGGTCCAGAGGACGGTGCCGGCGGAGTGGCGGGTCGAGGTGCCGTCGGCGTCCCGGACGACGAGCCCGTCGGCGTCGACGAGGGTCACGACCGACCCCATCTCGACCTCCACGCCCAGCTCGTCGAGCGCCTGGCTCGCGTTGCGCGACAGGGTCGGCCCGAACGACGCCAGCGGCATCCGGCCACCGTCGAACAGCAGGACCCGCGCCTCCTCCGGGTCGATGCTGCGGAACTCGTGACGCAGGGTGCGGGTGGCGAGCTCGCGGATCTGGCCCGCGAGCTCGACCCCGGTGGGTCCTGCCCCCACCAGGGCGAACGTCAGCCAGCGGCGCCTCTCGGTGGGCTCCGTCGTCGTCTCCGCCATCTCGAACGCGCCGAACACCCGCCGTCGGATGGCGAGCGCGTCGCCGATCGTCTTCATGCCGGGCGCCCACCGGGCGAACTCGTCGTGCCCGAAGTAGGACTGCCGCACCCCGACCGCCACCACGAGCTCGTCGTAGTCGATCTCGACGTGGGTCCCGCCGGGCCGGACCGCCACCACGCACCGGGCGGCGGGGTCGACGTCGACGACCTCGGCGAGCTCGCACCGGACGTTCCGTTGGTGGGCGAACAGCCGGCGCAGCGGGATCGCGATCTGTCCCTCGGAGAGCATCCCGGTGGCCAGCTGGTAGAGCAGCGGCTGGAACAGGTGGTGCTGGGCCCGGTCGACGAGGGTGACGTCGACGGGGGCCCGGCGCAGCGCCCGCGCCGCGAAGAGCCCGGCGAATCCGCCGCCCACGACGACCACGTGGCGCCTCCCCGAGGGCGCCTCGGCGGTGGTCACCGGGGACCGGCCGGGTCGTGCCAGCCCTCGCCGTCGGGCAGCAGCCCCTCGGCCTCCTTCGGCCCCCACGTGCCGACCCCGTAGGGGTGGACCTCGACGGCGTCCCCGAGGACCGGCGCGACCACGCGCCACGCCTGTTCGACGGTGTCCTGGCGGGCGAAGAGCCACCGGTCGCCGTCGAGCGCGGCGCCGATGAGGCGGTCGTAGGGCCGCATGTCCGATCCCGGACGCGCGGCGAACGAGAGCTCCTCGTGCTCGGCCGCCCACCCGGCGCCGGGCTTCTTCCCGGCCAGCGTCAGGCCGACCTCGGTCTCCGGCCAGACGCGGAACCGCAGGGCGTTCGTCGCGGGGGTCGGCCGCAGGCCGAAGACGTCGTGCGGCGCGGGCCGGAACCGCACGAGCACCTCGGTCGCGGTCACGGGCATGCACTTGCCGGCCCGGATGAGCAGCGGTACCCCGGCCCACCGCCACGAGTCCGCGGCGAGTCGCAGCGCCACGTACGTCTCGGTGGTCGAGTGCGGCTCGACGCCCTCCACCTGGTGGTAGCCCTCGTACTGGCCGCGCACCGTCGTCGCGGGCGAGAGCGGGGCGAGCGACTCGACCACCCGCGCCTTGGCGGCCCGCCACGAGGCGAGGCCCGGGCCGTCGGGCGGGTCGGCGAGCACGGTCGCCAGCACCTGCAGCATGTGGTTCTGCACGACGTCGCGCATCGCTCCGGTCCGGTCGTAGAACCGGCCGCGGTCCGCGACGTCGAAGGCCTCGGCCATCGTGATCTGGATGCTCTGGACGTGGTCGCGGTTGAGCAGCGGCTCGAGGATCGAGTTCGCGAAGCGCGCGAAGAGCACGTTCTCGACCGGGTCGAGGCCCAGCCAGTGGTCGACCCGGTAGAGGGCCTCCTCGGGGAAGACCTCCCGCATGGTGCTGTTCAGCGACTGCGCGGTCGCCAGGTCGGTGCCGAACGGCTTCTCGACCATGATCCGCGCGCCCGTGGCCCGGCCCGCCGACGCGATCCCGCGCGCGATCCGACCGAACAGCGGCGGCGGGACCTCGAGGTAGAACAGCGCCCGGCTCCCGTCGCCCATCTCGCGGGACATCGCCGCGTACGTCGCGTCGTCGTCGAGGTCGCCGTCGACGTAGCGCAGCAGCCCGAGCATCCGCACCGCCGCCGGACTGCGCTCGTCGATGCCGTTGAGCCGCAACGAGGCGGCCGCGTACGACCGGAACTGCTCCAGGCCCCAGCCGCTGTGCGCCACGCCCACCACCGGGACGTCGAGCACGCCGCGGTCGACCAGCCCGACCAGCGCCGGGAAGGTCTCCAGCTTCGCGAGGTCCCCGGTCGCTCCGAAGATCACCAGGGCGTCGACCCGTTCGGATGCCATGTTCGTGCTCCTCTCCGCGGACCCGGTCAGCGAAGTCGATCGAGGATGTGGTCGCCGACGCGCATCGCGTTGGCCATCGCGGTGAGCGACGGGTTCACGGCACCGATGCTCGGGAAGAAGCTGGTGTCGACGACGTAGAGGTTGTCGAGCTCGTGCGCGCGGCAGTGCACGTCGAGCGCCGAGCTGGCGGGGTCGGTACCGAAGCGGACCGTGCCGGCCTGGTGGGCCGTGGCCCCGATCGGCATCCCCTTGTGCATGTAGATGCTGTGGTGCACCAGGTGGTCCTGGTGCATCCCGAGATCACCGAGCCTGCTCTGCAGCTGGTGGCGCAGCCGCTTCAGCGGCTCGACGTTGTTCTTCTCGTCGAGCGCGAGGTGGACCCGGCCGGCGCGGTCGAGGGTGACCCGGTTCTCCGGCTCGGGCAGGTCCTCGGCGCAGAGCCAGAAGTCGACCGCGTGGTGGGCGAGCTCCTCGAACGGCATCTCGGGGCTGATCACCCCGGCCCAGTGCGGTGCGTTCGCGCGGATCTGTTCGGCGTCGGACTTCCCCAGCATCTGGATCCCGCCGAGCGGGTGGTCCCAGTCCTCCGAGCCGAGGTACCAGTCGTGGAGCGCCAGCGTCTTCTGGAAGCGCGTGGGGTTGGGCTCCCGCGACACGGCCATCACGGCGACGTTGTTGTGGCGCATGTAGTGCCGCCCGACCGTGTCCGACCCGTTGGCCAGCCCGTTGGGGTGGCGGTCGTCGGCCGAGCGCAGCAGCAGCAGCGCCGAGTTCACCGCGCCGGCGGAGACGACGACGATGTCCGCGCCGAACTCGACGCGTCCGCCGTCGGCGAGTTCCGCGACGACCCCGGCGACGCTGTGCCCCGTCGGGTCGGTGACGAGCCGGTCCACCCGCGCGCCGGTGATCATCTCGACGGTGTCGTGGCGCAGCGCCGGATCCACGGCGATGACCTGGGCGTCGGACTTCGCGTTCACCAGGCAGGGGAAGCCGTCGACCCGGTCGCACCGGATGCACGCGCTGCCGTGCGCCGCCCCGCCGTGCGCGTCCGCGGTGAGGTTCACGCCGATCGGCAGGTGGAACGGGTGCAGTCCCTGCTTCTCCAGGTCGTCGGACAGCTGCTGGATGCGGGGTTCGTGGGCTACCGGCGGGCGGGCGTACTGCGCGCTCGCGTGCCCCTCCCCCGGGTCCTCGCCGTGGGCGCCGTGCACGAGGTAGAGGTGCTCGGCCTCGGTGTAGTACGGCTCGAGGTCGTCGTAGCCGATCGGCCAGGCCGGCGAGACCCCGCCGTAGTGCCGCAGGTCGGCGAAGTCCTGCGGGCGGAGCCGGAACAGCGCGGCCCCGTAGAACTTGGTGTTGCCGCCGACGTAGTAGTTGACCTCGGGCGGGAACTCGTTGCCGTCCTTGTCGTACCAGAACTCGGGGGCGCGGTACTTGCCGCGCACGAACACCGCGGTGGAGTCCCAGTTGTCGCGTTCCCGCGGGAGGTAGTCCCCCCGCTCCAGGATGAGGACCCGTTTCCCGGACGGGGCGAGGCGGTGGGCGAGCGTCCCGCCGCCCGCTCCGCTCCCGATGACGATGACGTCGTAGTGCCTGCTCTCGACCATCGCGGCCTCCCTTCCGGGTCCCCGGTGGGACCGGTCCGGCTGCTCCTGGTCCGGCGACGGTCGCAGCGCGGCGGGCGGGCCGACATCACCTGCTCGGGATGACCGGGCTCCGCCGTCACCGGACGACGGCGAGGGCCCGGTCGTCTTCCGGGGGTGATGCGGCGACGCTCCGGACGCGGCCACCGTGATGCCCGAGGCGCCCGACACGTGGGCGCCACGGAGGCGACGAACCATGACCGAGACGGCCATTGCCGACCACGGGCTGATCGGCGACCTGCAGACCGCGGCGCTCGTCACCACCGACGGGTCGGTCGACTGGTTCTGCTGCCCGCGCTTCGACTCACCGAGCGTCTTCGGGGCGCTGCTCGACGACGAGCGGGGCGGCCACTTCCGGGTGCGACCGGTCGGCGAGCCCTACACGTCCCAGCAGATGTACCACCCCGACACCGCGATCCTGATCACGCGGTTCATGACCGCGTCCGGGGTCTGCGAGGTGCACGACTTCATGCCGGTCGCCGGTCGCGAGGCCACCGACAACCACCGCCTGGCGCGGATGCTGCGATGCGTCCGGGGCCGGATGTCGCTGGAGTTCGACATCTACCCGCGGTTCGACTACGGCCGCCGCGAGCACGACACCCACCTGTCCGACGCCGGGGTCGTGTTCACCACCGACCAGATGTCCCTGACGGTGCACGTCGTCCGCGAGCCGGGCGACGAGCGGCTGGCGACCGCGCAGATCAGCGACGGACACGCGCGCGCGACGCTGCCCCTGGTGGCCGGGCAGGTCCGCGGCGTCGTCCTCGAGTCCGCCGCCACGGGCCCGCCGCGCGAGATCCGGGTGTCCGAGTTCCAGCAGCTCTTCGACGACACCGTGGCGTTCTGGCGGTCCTGGCTGGCGCGCTCGACCTACACCGGCCGGTGGCGGGAGGTCCTCCAGCGCTCGGCGATCACCCTCAAGCTGATGACCTACGCGCCGACCGGCGGGCTGGTCGCCGCCCCGACCGCGGGCCTGCCCGAGCAGGTCGGCGGCGAACGGAACTGGGACTACCGCTACACCTGGGTGCGCGACGCCTCGTTCTCGGTCTACGCGCTGCTCGGGCTCGGCTTCATCGAGGAGGCGGCCGAGTTCTGCCTGTGGCTGCGGGACCGGGTCATCGAGCGGAGCGGCACCCCCGGCAACCCGCTCAACATCATGTACTCGGTCGACGGGACGGCCGACCTGCCCGAGGCGAACCTCGAGGGCTGGTCGGGCTACCGCGGGTCGCTGCCGATCCGGATCGGGAACGCGGCGGCCGAGCAGCTGCAGCTCGACATCTACGGCGAGGCGCTGGACAGCATCTTCTTCGCCGACGAGCGCGGCATCGGGATCGGCCACATCGGCTGGACCGCGCTGTCCGGGCTGCTCGACTGGCTCGCCGAGAACTGGGACCAGCCCGACGACGGCATCTGGGAGAGCCGAGGCGGCCGGCAGGACTTCACCTACGGCCGCCTGATGTGCTGGGTCGCGTTCGACCGGGCGATCCGCCTGGCCACCTCACGCGCCCGGCCCGCCCCGCTCGAGCGCTGGATCGCCGCCCGCGACGCCATCTACGAACAGATCATGTCGCGGGGGTGGAACACCGAGAAGCAGGCGTTCGTCCAGCACTACGCCACCGACGTGCTGGACTCCGCGCTGCTGCGGATGGGGACGGTGGGCTTCCTGAGCCCGCACGACCCCCTGTGGCAGTCGACCCTGCGCGCGATGGACCGAGAGCTGGTCACCGACGGCCTGGTCTTCCGCTACGACCCCAGCGCGTCGCCCGACGGGCTGCGGGGATCCGAGGGGACCTTCTCGCTCTGCTCGTTCACCTACGTCGACGCGCTGGCCCGGGCCGGCCGCCTCGACGACGCCCGGCTCGCCTTCGAGAAGATCCTGACCTACGCCAACCACGTCGGGCTGTTCTCCGAGGAGATCGCCCTGACCGGCGAGCAGATCGGGAACTTCCCGCAGGCGTTCACCCACCTCTCGCTCATCGACGCCGCCGTGACGCTCGACGCCGCGCTCGACCGGCGCGGGACCGGGCCCCGGTGGGACCCCACGTCCATCCCGACGCCGGCCGTGCCCGCGCCACGGGCGGGCCGTGAGGGCACCCCGTCCCCCGAGCTGGCGGGCGCCGCTGCCGCAGGCAGCCGCACGTCCGACGGTCGCCAGGACGGCAGCCCGGCGTGACCGCCGTGGAGCTGGCCCGGATCCAGTTCGCCACCACGTCGATCTACCACTTCCTCTTCGTCCCGCTCACCATCGGGCTGGCCCTGCTCACGGCCATGCTGCAGACGGCCTGGCACCGTGGCGGGCGCTCCGAGCACCTCACGCTGACCCGCTTCTTCGGCACCCTGCTGGTGATCAACATTGCCGTCGGGGTGGTCACCGGGCTGGTCCAGGAGTTCCAGTTCGGGATGAACTGGTCGCAGTACTCCCGCTTCGTCGGCGACGTGTTCGGGGCGCCGCTGGCGATGGAGGGACTGGTCGCGTTCTTCCTCGAGTCGACGTTCCTGGGGCTCTGGGTCTTCGGCTGGGGACGTCTGTCGAAGCGGGTCCACCTCGCGACGATCTGGGCGGTGGCGGTCGGGTCGGCGCTCTCGGCCGCGTTCATCATGGCCGCCAACTCCTGGATGCAGCACCCGGTCGGCTACCAGTTGGACCCGGCGACCGGGCACGCCCAGCTCACCTCGATCTGGGCCCTGCTCACCAACGGGGTCTTCCTGCGCGGCTACCTGCACGTGCTCCTGGCGTCCGCGGTGACGGCCGCCGTCGTGATGCTCGGGATCTCGGCGTGGCACCTGCGGCGGGGCTCCAGCCCGGAGGCCTTCACCCGCTCGGCCCGCCTGGCGATCGGGGTCCTCGTCCCGGCCGCGATGCTCGCGCTGCTGGTCGGGAGCGAGCTCGGGGTGACCGAGGGCGAGTACCAACCGATGAAGATCGCCGCCGCCGAGGCGCAGTGGACCACCTGTCAGCCGTGCTCCTTCTCGCTGTTCCAGGTGGGCGGCGGCAACCGCGACGAGACGCCCACGAAGGTCATCCAGGTCCCGCACCTGCTGTCGCTGCTGGCCACCAACTCCTGGAACGGGCAGGTCGTCGGGCTCAACGACGTCCAGGCGCAGTACCAGGCGCAGTACGGCCCGGGCGACTACATCCCGAACGTCTTCGTCCAGTACTGGTCGATGCGCGTCATGGCCTACCTCGGCGGGCTGCTCCTGCTGCTCGGCGTGTGGGCGTTCTGGCGCCGCCGTCGGCTCGTCGAGTCGCCGTGGCTGCTGCGCATCGCGATCTGGGCGATCCCGGTGCCGTTCGTGGTCAACACGGCCGGCTGGATGCTCACCGAGAACGGCAGGCAGCCGTGGATCGTCCAGGGGCTGCTGCTCACCCGGGACGCGGCCTCGCCCACCGTCGGGATCGGGACCATCGCCGCCAGCCTCGGGGTCTTCGTGCTGCTCTACGGCGCGCTGGCGGTCGTCGACTGGCTCCTCATGGCCCGCTTCGCCCGCAAGGAACTGGATCCGGTGGCCGACCTGGGTCCCGACGACGGGGTGCCGTCCGGACCGACCGACGACCCGGCGGCGTTCCAGCCGACCTACTGACGAGGAGCACCGATGTCGCTGGCCACGCTCTGGTTCGTCGCCGTCGCCGTCCTCTGGACCGGGTTCTTCCTGCTCGAGGGCTTCGACTTCGGCGTCGGGATGCTGCACGGCGTCCTCGGGCGCGACGAGGCGGGCCGCCGGGACGCCGTCGGCGCGATCGGTCCGCTCTGGGACGGCAACGAGGTCTGGCTGATCGTGGCCGTCGCCGGGATGTTCGCCGCGTTCCCCGGGTGGTACGCGACGGTGCTCTCGGGCTTCTACCCGCTCATGCTCGTCACGCTCGTCGGGCTGATCCTGCGCGGGGTCTCGTTCGAGTTCCGCAGCCACGTGGCCGGTCCGCGGGGCCGCCGGGTCTGGGACGCGACGCTCACCGTCGGCAGCGCGGTGATCCCGTTCGTCCTCGGCGTCTCGCTGGGCGGGCTGCTGCACGGGGTGCCGGTCGACGCCGCCGGGGAGTTCACCGGCAACATCGGCTCGCTGCTCAGCCCGTACGCGCTGCTCGTCGGGATCACCATGACCGCGCTCTGTCTGCTCCACGGTGCGGTGTTCCTCGACCTGCGCGCCCACGGCGAGGTGCGCGAGCGGGCCGTGCTCGCCGCCCGGGTGCTGGCGCCGGTCACCGGGGTGATCGTCCTGGGCTTCGCCGTCGCGACGCAGATCGTCTCCGGGCGCGGCGTCCTGATCTCGGTCCCGGAGCTGCTCGCGGTGCTCGCGGTCATCACCGCGGCCGTGCTGGTCCGGGAGCGACGCCTCGGCCTCGCCTTCGGGGCGACCTCCCTGACGATCGCCGCGGTCGTCGCGTCGATCTTCGGGGAGCTCTACCCGCGGGTCCTGGTGTCCACGACGTCGCCGGCGAACGACCTCACCGTCGCCGGCACGGCCTCGTCGCCCTACGCGCTCGGGGTGATGACCGTCGTCGCCGGGGTGATGCTGCCGGTCGTCCTGGCCTACCAGGGGTGGACCTACCACGTCTTCCGGCGCCGCCTCGGCGTCGGGAACGGCGCGGAGCGCGACGGCACGACCGTGGCGGGCGCCGCCGGCGCCCCCGGCACCTGAGAGCGGCAGGAGATCCGATGCTGGGCGAAGCGGTACCCGCGGCGTTCGGAGCCGCGCTCTACCCGCCGGGGCTGCTGTTCGTGGCCTTCCTGCTGGTCAGTCCGCAGCCGCGCCGACGGGCCCTGATCTTCATCGCGGGCGCGGTCATCGCCTCCCTCGGCGTCGGTTTCGCGCTGGTGTTCATCCTCCAGGGCACCGGCGTCGAGCGCGGCCCGCACCGCACGGTGCCCGCGTGGGTCGACCTCGCCCTGGGCATCGTGCTGCTGGGTTCCGCGCTCTACGTCTGGTTCCGGCCGCCCCGCGGGCCGAAGGCGGCGAAGGAGCGCCGCGAGCTCGGGCTGCTCGGGCTGCTGGCCATCGGCCTGCTGATGTACTCGCCGTCGCCGCTGTACCTGGCGTCGCTGCACGCGATCGCCAAGGCCCACGAGAGCGTGCTGCTCACGATCCTCAGCGTGCTGCTCGTGGCGGCGATCTACATGCTCGTCATCGAGATCCCGGTCATCGCCCACGCGATCTGGCCGGAGCAGACGATCCGCGTGGTCACGGCGGTCAACACCTGGCTCGGCCGGTACGGGCGCACGATCGTCGTGATCGCCGCCGGGGCATTCGGCATCTACCTGATCATCTCGGCGTCGGTGCACCTCATCGAGGGCCCGCCGCCGACCTGATCCCGGATCTCCTCTCCGGGTGGGCTCACCGTCGGTCAGGGTCTCCGGAGCACGAACCGTTCTCGTCCGACCGAGTCACCGTGACTCGGTTGCCGCACCGGCAACCGCATCGCCCGCTCCGGGGGCACCGGACCTGGCACCGCCGCCGCTGCGGTCAGACCGAGGCGCGTCGCGACGCGACGGCGCGGAGGAGACGCTCGACGACCACCCCGATGACCAGCCACAGGATCGCCGGGACCCCGAAGCCGACGAGGTTCTGCAGCGACTCGGTCGAGAAGTTGACGAGCTTGTCGATCCCGAGTGCGAGATAGCCCGCGACACCCGCGAGGAAGTCGAGGAAGCCGCCCTGCGCGTCCTCGGTGAAGACCGCGATCACCAGGTGGACGACGAGGGCCAGCGCGAAGAGGACCGTCACGAGCTTGACGACCAGTCCGACGGCCACGAGCGGGCCACCGACCTCCGGCTCACGCTCCGCGGCGGCCTCCGGCTCGGTCGCGGTCTCGTCGTTCTCGGTCTCGTCCGCGACGTCGGTGCCCTCGGCCATGCGGCGATCCTGACACACGGCGATCGCGGTGTTTCAGCGCGCCCGCACCGGGGCCCGACTCCTCAGCATCCACGCGCCGACGGGTCACCCTGTGCCTTCCTACCGCCTCCGAAAGCGTCGTCCTTAGACCGTTCGAGCTACGCATTCCGGCGCCCATAGCGCCTTGTGACTACAGTCGGCAGCAATCGGGACTCCGCATCCTATCGGGCATGGGAGTACTCGGGGAGCAGTTCACCGTCGCGATCGGCACGGTGAGGATTCTGGGGAAGTCGCCGGACGGCGACTCCATCCGGTTCGTACCGGACGACATCGACACGCTGCGCGGACTGCCGAACGGCGACCGCATCGAACCGTCGGCGACGGACGGCAGCGTGCAGTTGCGCCTCGACGCCATCGACGCGCCGGAGACGCACTACGCCGGGCAGCACCAGCCGTTCGCGGCCGCCGCCCGCGACGAGCTGGTCGCCTTCGCCGGGTTCACCGGCGTCACCTACGGGCCCTCCGGCACGGTCACCGCCGCGGAACCGCTCGACCGCACGGCGCTCATCGCGGCCAAGCTCGTCGAGACCCACGGCCGCCCGGTCTGCTACCTGTTCACGAACCTGCGCGCGCTCGACCCGCCGCTGCCCTGGTCCGAGGGTCAGGTCGTCGACCTCGAGGACGCCCACGTCGCACAGACCGTCAACGCCCACATGGTCCCCACCGGCCGCGCCTACACGACGGTCTACACCTCGACCCAGCCCGCGCTGCGTGACTGGTTCACCGACCTGGCCCGGACGTCGAACACCACCGCCCGGAACGTCTGGCCGACGACCACTCGCGCGGCTTCGACCTCGTCGACCGCGCCTCGATCGGCGAGCAGGGCGTGCTGATCCTGCCCAAGCTCTTCCGCCGCGCCACCGACCACCTCACCGCCCGCGGCCACGGCTTTGCCGGCAGCTTCCGGGAATGGCTCGAGACCGCCACCTCCGGCGAATTCAGCGAGAACGACGAGGTCGAGGTGAAGGGCCGGCGGGTCACGCTCGCCGACCTGATCCACGTGCAGGGCCCCCGGGTCGCCCTCGACGCGGATCTGCTCGACCTGGTCTTCGTCGAGAAGTGAGAACACCGCCATTCCCGCCGCCCCGTTCCCGGGGCTCGGCATCCATCGCACCGAATCCGGAGGAACGACCATGGCGAACAAGCGACTCAACGGCGTGTGGCGATCGGGCAGCGGGGAGGAGACCTGGTACACCGGGCTCTCGCTGGCCGACTTCGAGGTCAAGGGCAAGGACCTGTTCGAGCGCGACATGCGCATGGTCAGCCTCGACACCAACGGCGGCATCTCCGCGGTCTGGCATCCCGGCAACGACGGCCAGGTCTGCTACATCGGCCTGAGCCGCGACGACTTCGTCCGCCACGACACCGAGTGCCTGAACGAGGGCATGCGACTGGTCAGTCTGCGCGTGGCCGGCGGGCGGCACGACGCGGTCTGGCGCACCGGCACCGGCCGTCAGGAGATCCGCTGGACGCCGAGCATCGACGACCTCTTCGTCACCGACAAGCAGCACTTCAACGAGGGGATGCGGCTGCAGACTCTCCAGCAGGACTTCGACAAGGGCCTCTACTACGGGGTCTGGCGCTCCGACCTGGGAACCGGGGCCCAGTGGGTGCGGCGCGGCATCCCCAGCAACGCCGAGTTCAAGAACGAGGACAGCCGCCAGAGCGCTGCCGGGCTGCGACTGTGCGAGATCACCTCGCTCAAGGGCCTGACCGGGATCTGGCGCAGCGGTACCGACGCCGCCGCCTGGGCCCTCGAGGAGACCTTCGCCGACTTCTCCACCCTCGAGGGGCAGCACGTCGACGCCGGCCTGCGGATGGTCAACCTGTCCGTCGGGTTCGTCTAGGGCCCGCCGCGGTGATGACGGCGCGGGTCGCCGGGCCGTCATCGCCGCGCCGTCACCTCCGGGCCGCCGGCGACTACCGACGGCTCTGGAAGACGACCTCGCCGACGACGACCGCGATGGCCACGGTCGCCTCGAGCAGGAGCGCGACCACGTCCGGGACGACGATGCGGCCCAGCGCGACACCGGCCACGAGCGCGGCGAGCAACGCCGCGGCGACGGCCGGCGCGAGGTATCCGCTGAACCGGGACACCCTGCGAGCGTGGCCCCCGGGACCGGAGATCACGAGAATCGTGACCTCTCCGTGACCTGGCCGGGATCCTCCACCGCGGCAGTGGGGCGCGGCCGCCCCGACGCTTGTCACGGCTACCGGACCCGGTGCACTGTGGCTCACGCCACTCCCGCTGACGCCGGGCTCGATTCCGACGAGCGGCAGCGCGGAAGACATCGGTGACGAAGAAGGTGACACGGTGGCGACCATCGCGCCCGAGCCGATCGTGACCCGGCCCTATCCGGCCCGCGTCTCGAAGCGTGGCACGCGATTCGCGCACATGCTGCGCACGACCGACCCGAAGGACATCGCGATCCTCTACCTGGTCACGTCGTTCGCGTTCTTCCTCATCGGCGGGCTGATGGCGCTGCTCATGCGCGCCGAGCTCGCCCAGCCGGGCCTGCAGATCCTCTCGGTCGAGCAGTACAACCAGCTCTTCACCATGCACGGCACGATCATGCTGCTGCTGTACGCGACGCCGATCCTGTTCGGCTTCGCGAACTACATCGTGCCGCTGCAGATCGGCGCCCCCGACGTCGCGTTCCCGCGGCTCAACGCCTTCTCCTACTGGCTGTTCCTGTTCGGCGGGATCATCGTGATCTCCGGGTTCTTCACCCCGGGCGGCGCCGCCTCGGCGGGATGGTTCGCCTACACCCCGCTCTCGGACATCACCTTCTCCCCCGGCATCGGACTCGATCTCTGGGACGTCGGACTCGTCGTCTCGGGGCTCGGGACCATCCTGGGTGGCGTCAACTTCACCACCACGATCATCTGCATGCGCGCCCCGGGCATGACGATGTTCCGGATGCCGATCTTCACCTGGAACATCCTCGTGACCGCCATCCTGATCCTGCTCGCGTTCCCGATCCTGACCTCGGCGCTGCTCGCCCTGGAGGCCGACCGCCACCTCGGGGCGCACATCTTCGACCCGGCCAACGGCGGGACGATCCTCTGGCAGCACCTGTTCTGGTTCTTCGGACACCCCGAGGTCTACATCGTCGCGCTGCCCTTCTTCGGCATCGTCACCGAGATCTTCCCGGTCTTCAGCCGGAAACCGCTGTTCGGCTACCGGACCCTGATCTACGCGACGCTGTCGATCGGCGCGCTGTCGGTCGCGGTGTGGGCGCACCACATGTACGCCACCGGCGCCGTACTGCTGCCGTTCTTCTCCTTCACCACCTTCCTGATCGCCGTCCCGACCGGCATCAAGTTCTTCAACTGGATCGGCACCATGTGGAAGGGGCAGCTGACCTTCGAGACGCCGATGCTGTTCTCGGTCGGCTTCCTGGTGACGTTCCTGTTCGGTGGCCTGACCGGTGTCCTGCTGGCCGCGCCGCCGCTGGACTTCCAGGTGTCCGACTCGTACTTCGTGGTCGCCCACTTCCACTACGTCCTGTTCGGGACGATCGTGTTCGCGACCTACGCCGGCATCTACTTCTGGTTCCCGAAGATGACCGGCCGGATGATGAACGAGCGCCTAGGCAAGTACCACTTCTGGACGACGTTCATCGGGTTCCACACGACCTTCCTGGTGCAGCACTGGCTGGGCAACGAGGGCATGCCGCGCCGCTATGCGGACTACCTGCCCACCGACGGGTTCACGCTGCTCAACACGATCTCCTCGATCGGCGCGTTCATCCTCGGTGCCTCGACGCTGCCGTTCATCTGGAACGTCTTCGCCAGCTACCGCTACGGGCGCCCGGTGACCGTCGACGACCCCTGGGGGCACGGCAATTCGCTGGAATGGGCCACGTCCTGCCCACCGCCGCGGCACAACTTCACCGAGCTGCCGCGAATCCGCTCCGAGCGCCCCGCCTTCGAGCTGCACTACCCCCACATGGTCCAGCGCATCCGGCTGGAGGGGCACATCGGCGCGGGCGCCCACCCCGCCGTCGAGGCCTCGGGCGGGACGGCGACGACCGGTACCGACCTCCAGGAGCGCTGATCGCGGCGCCTCAATGACCCTTGAACGCCTCGGCCAGCCACCACGAGGGGCCGTCGCTGATCACCTTCGCGTCGAGCAGCAGCGGCGCCGACCGCGGCCCGGCCAGCCACTCCCCCACGATCGCGAGGTCCGCCGTCGACCGGACCACCGCCGCGTCGCACCCGCAGCCGCGCGCGATCGCCGCGAGGTCGGTGTCGGGGAAGCGGACGGTCGCGTGGTCGTCGCCGGCGAAGTGGTGGAACTCCGCGCCGTACCCGGCGTCGTCGTACACCACGATCACCAGGCCGAGCCCCAGCCGGACGGCCGTCTCCAGCTCGGAGATGCCCATGAGGAACCCGCCGTCCCCGCAGGCCGCGACCGGCACCCGGTCCGGCCGGGCGAGGGCGGCACCGATCCCGGTCGCCAGCCCGAGCCCGATCGACTGGAACCCCTGGGTGAAGCAGAACCCGGCCTCGTCGGGAACGCGGAGATAGCCCGCCGGGTAGCCCATGAAGTTGCCGGAGTCGGTCACCACGGTGCGTTCGGCGGGCAGCAGCTCGTCGAGGGCGGCGGAGAGCACGCGCGGGTCGATCCGCTCGCCGGGCACCTCCGTCGGAGCCGGGTGCCGGGCGTCGGTACGGATCCGCTCGCCGACCACCTCGGTGCGGTACCCCGTCGCCTTGCCCGCCACCTCGAGCACGTCCCGGGCCGTCGACGCCACGTCCCCGAGCACCCCGAGCGAGACCGGGCGGTTCGCGCCGAGCGCCTCCGGGGTGTCGTCGACCTGGACGAGGACCGCGTGCGCGACGAGATCGCCGTGGCGGGTCGTCCACGTCGTGAGCGACGCGCCCCACGCGACGACCAGGTCGGCGTCGGTGATCAGCTCCGCGGCCAGCGGGGTCGAGAACCCGCCGGAGATGCCCAGCGACCACGGCGACCCGGTGAAGAGCCCGTGCGCCACGGCACTCGTGGCGAGCAGGGCCCCGCACCGGTCGGCCAGCGCCTCGAGCTCGGTCCGGGCCCCGCGCGCGCCCCGCCCCGCGACGAACACCGGCCGTTCGGCGTCGTCGAGGAGCCTTGCCAGCTGGCCGACCGCGCCCGCGTCCGGCCGTGGCGCCGCCCAGGTGACGCGCCGCGGCGCGACGCCGGCGACGGCGGGCGCGGCCTGCACGTCGAGCGGGAGGTTGAGCACCACCGTCCGCCGCTGGTCCCGGCAGGTGCCGTAGGCCCGCACGACGTCGGCGGCGGCCGAGGCCGGCGAGTGCACCCGCTCGGCGACGGCGCCGACGGAGCGGGCCAGCGCGTCCTGGTCGACCCGGAAGTTCGAGCGGACCTGGGCACCGGGGGTGTCGGCCGCGAGCACGAGCAGCGGGGTCCGCGACTTCGCCGCCTCGCCGATCCCGGTCAGCGCGTTCGTCAGCCCGCAGCCCTGGTGGACGGTCACCACCGCGACCTCGCCGGACGTGCGCGCATACGCGTCGGCCATGGTCGCCGCGCCGGTCTCGTGGCGGGCCGCGACGTAGTCGACGCCGGCCGCCCGCAGCGCGTTCGTGACGTGGAAGTTGCCGCTCCCGACGACGCCGAACGCGCGTCCCACCCCGAGCTCCGCCAGCAGCGTGCCGACCTGCCCGACGACGGTCACGTCGCCGGTCACCGCTCCACCAACGCCAGCACGCGGGCGGGCGAGCCGGACCCCCCGACGATGGGGAGCGGGCACACCACCAGCACCGCACCCGTCGTCGGGACCCGCCCGAGGTTGCGGAGGCTGGTGAGGCCCCAGCGGTTCGCGCCCATGAGGAAGTGGTGGCAGGAGAACGGCGGGTCGAACCCGCCCGCCGCGCCCGCGTCGGTGCCGACGGTCTCCACCCCGAACCCGGTCAGCGGGGACTCCTGCGCGATCCAGCGGGCGCACTCCGTCGACACCCCCGGCGTGTGGGGGCCCGCGTCGTCGGCGTTCATGAACTCCTCCTGCGTCCCGCCGCGGGCCTCCCACCCGGTGCGGTAGAGGAGCCACCCGCCGTCGGGCAGCGGGCCGTGCTCGGACTGCCAGGACTCGAGGTCGGCCACCTCGAGCAGGAAGTCCGGGTCCTTCTCGACCTCGGCGGTCCGGTCGATCACGACGGCGGGCGCGACGAGCGTCCGCATCGGGACCTGGGACACGTCGGGACCGTTGCGGCCGGTGACCCAGTGGTTCGGGGCGTCGAGGTGGGTGCCGGTGTGCTCGCCGGTGTGGATGTCGTTCCAGTACCAGGCGGGGCCGCGGTCGTCGTAGCGCGAGAGCTCCTCGAGCCGGAAGCGGCTGGTATTCGCGAACGGTGCGGGGAGCTCGAGGATCGGGGTGGACTCCTGCAGCGGGGTCGTGAGGTCGACGACCTCGACGGCCCCGGAGCTCATCGCGTCGGTGAGCGCGGACAGCACGGACATGGTCATCTCCTCGGGCCGGTTCGCCAGCGAGCATGACCCGCGGCACGGCCCGCGCACCACCGGAGCGTCACGCGCGGGCCCGGCCGACGAGCACTCCCCACAGCGCCGGGACCGCTGTCCCGAGGCGCCCGGGAGCGCTGGCGGCGGGGGAGACACCGGGCGCGCCCAGCGGGGTGCGCACGCGCAGCGCGCCGGGCAGCGTCTGGAACCGCAGCGGCGGCGCGAGCCGCAGCGCCTCGCCGTCCACCCCGACGTCGAGCAGCGGCTCGGAGGAGTCCACGACGAACTCCGTCGTCGTCCAGGCGGCGTAGCCGTGGAAGCGCCGGATCCGCCCCGTGGCTTCGGCGGCCATCAGGGCCGACAGGTCCCGGGCCCGATCGACGGCCACGGTGACCACGCCGAGCCGGCCGGTGTCGAGCCGCGGCCGGCTGCCGAAGCCCCCGATGGTCTCGAGGGTGTACTCGCCGTTGGACACCAGGATCATGTCCGCCGACGATCGCGTCCGACCGTCCGGCCGCTCGAAGCGCAGGTCGGAGCGTGTCGCGTCGGGGCCGAGCAGATCCGGGAGCATCTGCGTGGTGGTGGCGAGCTTCCCGTCGCGATAGGCGTCCGACTGGACGATGGTCGCGTACACCCCGAGCGACGCGTTGTTGACGAAGACGCGGTCCCCGATCCGGGCGAGGTCGATGCGGCCCTCGAGCGCCTCGCCGTAGGCGTCCAGTGCGGCGACGACGTCGTTGCGGTCGAGACCCAGGTCGAGGGCGAGATGGTTCCGGGTGCCGGCCGGTACGCAGACGTGGGCCAGGCCGTGACGCCGCGCGACGTCGGCGACGAGTGCCTGCGAGCCGTCGCCGCCCGCCATGCCGAGGACGTCCGCCCCGGCCGCGACCGCCGCCTCGGCCAGCTCGCGCAGGTCGTCGCCGGGCCCCAGCACGACGGCGCGGATGCCGCGGCGGCCGGCCTCCGCCTCCAGGTCGAAGCGGCCGACCTTCCCGCCCCCGGACCGCGGGTTCATCAGGAGCACGCCGCGGCGGGCCGGACCCACCCGGCCGCCCGTCGACGGCCGGACGGCGTCGGGCCGCAGCGCCACCCGTGCGGCCGCCACCGAGATCGCCGCGAACAGCACGACGAGCACGATCCGCAGGGTCGTCGCGGCATCGAGGGAGACCACGAGCAGGATCACCGCGGCCGCGAGGGCGGCGACCGCGAGCGCCGCGGCGACGACCCGGCGAGCACCCCGGCTGACCAGCGCGATCCACCCGGCCTGGACCGCGAGCACGACGAGCACGACGTCGAGGACCAGGACCCCGACGTTGCGGAGCGTGCCGAGCACGACGCCCCCGACGGCCGCGAGCAGCGCGATCAGCGCGACCGCCGCCGCGATCCGCCGGGCCGCGGACGGACGCCGCGGATCACCCGACGACGGGCCGGCCGTCGTCATCGCCCCGGACCGACGCCGGGTCGTGCAGCGCATCGGCGGGGCGGAGCGCCGATGCTCAGGCGGGCGCGCCGGTCGTGCGTGGCGTCGACACGGCTCCGGCGGGCCCGCGCCGGGCGACGAGCACCGTCACGCCCTCGAGCAGCGTCTGGACGCCCAGCAGGATCCCGAGCAGCAGCACGCTGGCGGTCGTGAGGTTCAGCAGCACCAGCAGACCGAGCAGCACCGAGATGACACCGCTGGTCACCACGATCCAGCGTCCCTCGGGGACCGCACCCGACATCGCGATCCGGGTGACGCCGACGACGAGGAACAGCGCGCCCGCGACCAGCGTGAGGGTCACCAGGCCGGCTGCCGGATTGCGGAGCACGAAGATCCCCAGCACGAGCAGCACGGCACCGCCCACGATCATCGACCAGACACTGCCCTCCTTGCGTCGGACGACGGCCTGCACCAGCAGCACGATGCCGCCGATCACGGCCGCCCAGCCGATGAAGAAGATCGAGACGACCGTCGCCAGCGCCGCGTTGGCCAGCACGAGCAGACCCACGACCACCAGCACGATCCCCAGCACGATGTCCCAGCCCGACCTGCGGCCGGCGCCATTCATGGTCATCTGTTGCCCCCTTCGTCCCATCCCCGCGCCGGCGGCGCGGAACACTCCGTGAGGTGTAGGCGCTCCGGCGGGCGACGCCCAGTGCCGGAGGACTCCCGCTGTCCGGGCCCTGTGTCACCGGGAGCACGGCGCCCGGCGGTCCGGCCCGATCGGTGACGGCCATCAGTGGAGCCGGGCCTTGAGCGCGATGATCCCGACGCCGACGAGGACCGACACCACGACCCAGCCGGCCCGGACCGGGAGCGAGCGGTGCGAGTCGCGGGCCTCGATCGCGCTGCAGAGGACCAGGGTCAGCACTCCCAGCCACAGGGCGACGTCGATCGCGGCCTGCACGCCGAGCCCGAACAGGTCGGCGACGAGCAGGAACAGGCCGGCGGCGACGCCGGGGGCGGCGGCCGTCGAGCACGCGCTCAGTTCCTCGCGGATCTCCTCCGCGGGCAGGGAGCGGACGGTGGCCAGGGCCATCGAGAACAGACCGGCGTAGGCCTCGCCGAAGAAGATGACCACTCCGGTGCCCACGACGGTCAGCACCGCCGGACCCAGGCTCGTCTCGTGGTCGCCGAGGTAGGCCAGGACCGACATCGCGAAGATCGACCCGGTCAGGGCGGCGCGGAGCCGGGCCCGGGTGTGGGGGCTGAGGTCGCCGCGACTCGACCCGGCGATCTTCGGCTCCTCCGAAGCGGCTGCCATGCGCCCTCCCTCCCGGCCTCAGGTGACGACGTGCCGGCCGCCGGAGACCCGGGCGGACGCGGGGCGGGCAGCGGCGCTCAGATTCCTCCGGCGCGGGCCGCCGCGCTTCACCCGTCGCGGGTGAGGGGCGTGCCTCCGGCCGTCGGCGGGACCCGAATCATCCGCCGGGGGTGAGGGAACGGCCGCCGCGGCGGGTCACCGTCAGGGACCGGCCCACGCGCCACCGAGGAGGGTTCGGACAGCTGCCATGACCCGCTTCGAGTACCACCACGATCCCCACGCGCCGCAGGCGACGATCGTCGCTCCCAGCGTGTTCGCCGTCGTCCGCGACGACGCCGGCCGGGTCCTCCTCGTCCGGCGCACCGACAACGGCCTGTGGGAACTGCCGGGCGGCCGCGTCGAGGTCGGCGAGTCGGCGACCGATGCGGTCGAACGCGAGGTGGCCGAGGAGAGCGGCGTCGTCATCAAGGTGCTCCGGCTGGCCGGGATCTCCACGGACCCGAGCCACCTCATCGCGTCCCCGACCGGCACCGAGACCCGGCAGCAGTTCGCCGTGTGCGTCCACGCCTGGCCCGTGAGCGGCGACCCGCATCCCGACGGTTCAGAGACCTCCGACGCCGCCTGGGTCCCGGTCGGCGACCTCGCGGACAGGGAGATGCACCCGACGATGCGGCTGCGGCTCGCGCACGCCCTCACCCATCCCCGGGACGCCTATCTCGAGTGACGGACCGGGGTCGTCAGCTCTCCGCGGGGACGAGCAGGTCGCCGCCGGGGACGTCGGCCTCCCGGTAGGTGACTCCGTCGATGTCCACGGTGGTGGGCGACGGGGGCCGCGCCTCGCGCAGGCGGTAGCCCATGTCGATCCGCTTGTTGTGGTTCGGGTGGTCGGGGTGCAGGACCCGGTACCGGTAGGTGGTGCCCATCACCGGACCGCCCTCGGGAGATGCGCCGTCCCGATCCCGCCGGGCACGTCGACAGTGATCGCATGGCGCCGTCCGCGCGCCGCCCCCGTGTCGTTCATCGAGAGCAAGATACATCCGGCCCGCGCGCCTGCAAGTGCATCCGCATCACCCCATTCCGTGGTGATCGACGGCGGGCCGTCGTGACGCGGGCCGTACACGTCGGTGGTTGGATCGCAGGCGACGGCAGACGAGGGGATCCGATGACGGCGTTCCGGTTCGGCGTGGTGGCCGCGGCCCAGCAGGGCGGCGCGAGGTGGCGCGACACGGCCCGCCGCGCGGAGGAGCTCGGATACTCGACGCTGCTCTCCCCGGACAACCTCCACATCCCGACGCCGACCGCGGCGCTCGCGACGGCCGCCGCGGTCACCGACCGGCTGCGCGTCGGCTCGTTCGTGCTGGCCAGCCCGTTGCGCACCGCCCGCGCGGCGGCGTGGGAGGCCCACAGCCTGACCACGCTCACCGAGGGCCGCTTCGAGCTCGGCCTCGGCACCGGCCTGCCGTCGATGCGCGAGCAGGCCGAGGAGCTGGGCTTGCCCTACGGCAGCGCCGGTGAACGGCTCGACGCGATCTCCGCGACGATCGACCACGTCCGCCGGCTCGACGGCGAGGCGCACACCCACACCCCGGTGATGGTCGCCGCGGGCGGGCCCCGGGCGCGACGGCTCGCCGCGGCGAAGGCCGACATCGTGACCCTCGCCGGCGGTGTGCTGACCCCCCGCGACGAGTTCGCCGCCCACGTCGAGGAGCTCCGGTCGGCGGCGGACGGCCGCGAGCTCGAGCTCGCGATGAACATCTTCGTGGTCGGCGACGAGGTCCCGGCGTGGATGCGCGGCTTCATCCAGGCCGACGCGCAGGCCCTCATCGAGAACGACTCGCTGACGATGCTCCGGGGCGGCGTCGACGACATGGCCGCCGAGCTCGAACGCCGGCGCGCGGAGCTGGGCGTCTCCTACGTCAGCGTGAACAGCGCGTTCATCGAGGAGTTCGCTCCGCTGGTGGCGCGGCTGTCGGGGACGTGAGCGCCGGGGCGCCGGCCCGCTCGCCCTGCCGGAGGGGGTCGGTGATCCCGGCCGGGCAGGCCAGCTCGCCGACCGACCAGCCGGCGCGGACCGCTCCGGCGAGGTACGCGCTCTCGTAGAAGTCGAGCACCGTGGCGCGGGGATCGGCGCTCCCGCGGACCGCGCCGTAGCCGAGCACCGCCAGGTGCGCCCCGCCCTGCCCGACCCAGCGCGCCGCCGGTGGGCTCAGGGGTGAGTCGGCCAGCCCCGCCGGCTCGGGCGCGGTGTAGGAGTAGAACGCCGGCTCGGGCGTCGACGGATCGCCGAACCAGAACCCGGAGCTGATCACCTCGCGGGAGTAGGCCTCGCGGGTGACCGGATCGGTGCCGGGGGCGGGGGCGATGATCCGCTCGGAGAAGCGGGTGACCGCGATGTCGAAGGTGTGCCAGAAGTGGTGCACCGGGCTGGTCTTGCCGCTGTAGCCGCCGGCGAACTGCTCGAGCAGCAGGTTGACCTGGCCGAGGATGTGCCAGTAGCGGGTGACCGCGGCGGGGTCGTAGGTCGCGTGCTCGGTGTCCAGGGCGAACGGGCGCTCGTGGTCGGGCAGGTCGAACGGGCGCGGATCGGCGATCGCCACCGGCAGGTCGAGAGCCGCCAGACCGGCGGTCAGATCGGCGTAGAAGGCCGCGACGGAGCGGTCCCGCAGCGGGAACGACCACCGTCGCCCGTCGTCGGAACCCAGGTCCAGGCGGTGATCGATCAGGTCGAGCTCGATGCTGAAGATCCGGGTGCCGTCGAGGCTCATGGGCCGGGTGGTCAGGCCGCGGCCGGAGAGGTGCAGCGGCACGTTCCACCAGTGGTTGCGCCGGGGACTGGCCGCCAGCCGGATCTTGCCGACGATCTGGGCGAAGCGGTGCAACGTCTCGCGGGTGGGGGCCCAGTCCGCGTAGGGCAGGTCGGGGAACAGCTCGGTCACCGGGTCCTCCAGCGGTGCGACGGTCGGGCGCGAGAGGCCCGTCGGGGGTCCCGACGAGGATGGGCGCGGGTCGCGGTCCGGGGCATCGGTCAGCCGACCGAACCTTCCCCACCTACGCAGCGGTACCGGAGCGCAGAACGGTCGACCGACCGATACCGGCCGCCGGGAGCCGGGCGCACGCTCGATGCGCTCCGTCACCGCATCCCCTCCCGAGAGGCCTCCCGATGACCGATCAGCCGACACAACCCGCGTCCGAGCAGTGGATTCACCGCCGCGGCACGCCGAGCAGCTCATCGGAACGACGACTCATCGCGGGCCTCCTCTCGGCGAGATCCGACAGTAGGCCCGCGCTGCGGTCGCTGCATCCACCGAATGACCGCAGTCGCGGATGACGCGCGCCATTCCATTGCACGCGCCGCAACCCTTTTCGGTATCGACGGCCACCGACCGTCGTCAATTCCCGAAAATATGATGCGCGGCTATTCGTCAGCCGAAGAAGACCGCGGCCTCCGCGTAGAGCGCCGGGTCGACGAGCTTGAGCTCCCGGGTGGCCTCCTGCAGCGGCACCGTGACGATGTCGGTCCCGCGCAGCGCGGTCATCTGCCCCCACTGGCCCGCGGCGACGGCGTCGATGGCGTGCAGCCCGAACCGGGTCGCGAGCCAGCGGTCGCGCGCCGAGGGGGTGCCCCCGCGCTGCACGTGCCCGAGCACGGTGGTGCGGGCCTCCTTGCCGGTGCGCGCCTCGATCTCGCGGCCCAGCCAGTCGCCGACCCCACCGAGCCGGGCGTGGCCGAACGCGTCCTTGGCCCCGGTCAGCAACGACTCCTCGCCGTCCTTGGGCATCGCGCCCTCGGAGACGACGATGATCGGCGCGTACTCCAGCCGGAACCGACTCTCCACCCAGTCGCAGACCTGCTCGATCTCGAAGCGCACCTCCGGGATGAGGATGGCGTTCGCCCCGCCCGCCATGCCGGAGTGCAGCGCGATCCACCCGGCGTGCCGCCCCATCACCTCCACGATGAGCGTGCGGTGGTGGGACTCGGCGGTGGTGTGCAGCCGGTCGATCGCCTCGGTGGCGATCGTGACCGCGGTGTCGAAGCCGAAGGTGTAGTCGGTGCCCGAGAGGTCGTTGTCGATCGTCTTGGGCACCCCGACGACGTTGACCCCCAGCTCCTGCAGCTTGCTCGCGACCCCGAGGGTGTCCTCCCCGCCGATCGCCACGAGGGCGTCCACGCCGAGGTCGGCCAGGTTCCGCCGGATGCGTTCCACCCCGTCGTCGATCGCGAAGGGGTTGGTCCGCGACGAGCCGAGGATCGTCCCGCCCCGCGGGAGCAGCCCGCGCACGGCCGAGATGTCGAGCGGCTTCGTCAGCCCCTCCAGCGGGCCGCGCCAGCCGTCGAGGAACCCGACGAACTCGTAGCCGTACTCCGGGATACCGCGCCGCACGATCGCGCGGATGACCGCGTTCAGACCGGGGCAGTCGCCGCCGCCGGTCAAGATTCCCACCCGCATGCCGGGTACCCCCTCGCTGTCGATGCGCGGCGCCGACCACCTCGTCGTCGGGCACATCGTCGCGGAGTCCACGCCGGGCGCCGCAACCGGCCACGTCGACGACCACGCCCACTAGAGTGGCCCGGGTCACACCCGACGACGGCGGAGGTGGACGGTGGCGACCCTCGGCACGGTTCTCGAGCCCCTCCCCCGCGGCGCGGCCCCGTTCGACACCGCGGGCATCACCCGCGGCGCCGACGGCGTCGCCCGCTACGACCGCCTGGCACCCTCGATCGTGGCCATGGTGCGGGCCTCGGTGGAGCGTCGTCCCGACGTCGAGGCGGTGGTCGAGGTCGGCGGCGACCGGGTGACCTACGGCGAGCTGTGGGACCGCGCCGCGGCGGTGGCCGGCGGGCTGGTGCTCGACGGCGTCCGGCGCGGCGACCGCGTCGCCTCGCTGCTGCCGGCCGGGCTGGACTGGGTGGTCGGCTTCCTCGGGACGTTGCTCGCCGGGGCCGTGGCCGTCCCGGTCAACACGCGCTTCGCCCCGCCCGAGATCGAGCACGTCCTCGCCGACAGCGGCGCCACGGCAGTGCTGCGGGCCGGATCGCCGCTGCCGTCGGGTCATCCGGAGGCACTCGACGATCTCGTCCCCTCCGACCTCGCGGCGATCTTCTACACCAGCGGGACAACCGGGCGACCGAAGGGCGCGCGCACCACGCACGGGAACTTCCTGGCGAACGTCGAGACCGCGATCCGCGTGATCGGCTTCGACCGCGCGGAGGGGCCGTCGGTCCGGAACCTGGTGTCGGTGCCCTTGTTCCACGTCACCGGTTGCAACTCGCAGCTGCTCGTCCAGCTCGGGCTCGGCGGCACCACGGTGGTGCTGCCGACCTTCGAGCGCGGGACCTTCGTCCGCACGATCGTCGAGGAGCGCATCGACACGATCGTCAGCGTCCCCGCGATCTACGGGCTGACGCTGGTCCGCGCCGACATCGACGCCGACCTCTCGCACGTCCGGCGGGTCACCTACGGCGGCGCGCCGATCGCGCCCGCCCTGGTCCGGCGGCTGGCCGAACGGCTCCCGCGGGCGAGGCTGGGGAACGGCTTCGGCCTCACCGAGACCTCCTCGATCGCCACGTTCCTGCCCCACGAGTACGCGGCGGACCACGCCGACGCGGTCGGGTTCGCCGCGCCGGTGGTCGACCTGGCGCTCGCCGGGGCCGACGACGCCGGGGTCGGCGAGCTGCTCGTGCGCGGCCCGAACGTCGTCGACGGCTACTGGGCGGCGCCCGAGGCGACCGCGTCGACCTTCCTCGACGGCTGGCTGCACACCGGCGACCTCGCCCGCGTCGACGACGGCATCGTGCGGATCGTCGACCGCGCCAAGGACGTGATCAACCGGGGCGGGGAGAACGTGTACTCGGTGGAGGTCGAGAACGCCCTCGCCGGTGCCCCGGGGGTCGCGGACGCGGCCGTGGTCGGCGTGCCCGACGACGTCATGGGCGAGAAGGTCGGCGCCGTCCTGGTGCCCGCGGCCGGGTCGCTCGACGTGCCCGCCGTCCTGGCCCACCTCGACACGCAGCTGGCCGACTACAAGGTGCCCCAGTACGTGGTCGTCTCCGCCGAGCCGCTGCCCCGCAACCCGGGCGGGAAGCTGCTCAAGCGGACCCTGCGGGATGCGACGGCGTGGGGGCCTCCGATCCGTGGGCGCTGACCACATCTCCGGCGCCGACGGCCACGGGAGCGACGGCGGCCGAGCGCAGGTGCCAGGGCACGTCGATGACGACGACGGCGGGCTGGAAGAGCAGCCGGGCCTTGAGGCGCAGCGCGCTCTGGTTGTGCAGCAGCTGCTCCCACCAGTGCCCGACGACGTACTCCGGGATGACCACGGTGACGACGTCGCGCGGTCCCCGCCGCGGGAAGTCGCGCACGTACTTCAGGATCGGGCGGGTGATCTCCCGGTACGGCGAGTCGATGACGGTGAGCGCGACGCCGGTGTCGGCGGCGTCCCAGTCGCGCCGGAGCTGCTCGGGCTCGTCGTCGACGGGCACGGTGATCGCGGTGAGGGTGTCGGGGCGCAGGAAGCGGGCGTAGGCGAGGGCCCGCAGCGTGGGGCCGTTGATCGACGACACGAGGACGAGCACGTGGTTGCGGCTCGGGCCGAGCGGTCGGTCGGCCCCGATCGCGGTCTCGTCGGCGACGGTCGCGTAGTGCCGGGACACCCCGCGCATCATCACGAAGAGGACCGGCACGGCCAGCACCACGATCCAGGCGCCGTCCAGGAACTTGGTGACCAGGACGACGAGCAGGACCGTGCCGGTGGCGACCGCCCCCACGGCGTTGATCGTCTGGGCCCGGCGCATCCCGGCGCGGCCCTCGACGTCCGGGGCGGCCAGCCGGCGCTGCCAGTGCCGCACCATCCCGAGCTGCGAGAGCGTGAAGGCGATGAACACGCCCACCACGTAGAGCTGGATGAGGGCGTTGACGTTGGCGTCGAAGGACCAGATGAGCACGATCGCGAACAGCGCGAGCAGCACGATGCCGTTGGAGAACACCAGCCGGTCGCCGCGCGTGTAGAACTGCCGCGGCAGGTAGCGGTCGCGCGCGAGGATCGAGGCCAGGACCGGGAAGCCGTTGAACGAGGTGTTCGCGGCGAGGATCAGGATGCCCGCGGTGAGGGTCTGGACGGCGTAGAAGCCCACGGTCCCGTCCCCGAACACCGCGGCGGCGACCTGGGCGAGCACGGTGCGCGGTGCGGTGCCGGGCGGGAGGCCGAGCTGGGCGGGATCGGCCGCGGTGTGCACCCCGGAGATGACGGCCAGCGCGGTGATGCCCACGCCCATGGTCACCGCCAGCGCCGCGAGCAGGCCGAGGGTCGACGCCGCGTTCTTCGCCTTGGGCGTGCGGAACACCGGCACCCCGTTGCTGATCGCCTCGACCCCGGTGAGCGCGGTGCAGCCCTGGGCGAAGGCGCGCAGGACCAGTAGCACGGCGAGCAGCCCGGCGGCGTGCTCGGTGGGCAGCACCGGCAGGTGCGCGCTCTCGGCCACGAGGTGATGCCCGAGCAGGCCGCGGACGGCGGCCCAGCCGAACATCACGAACACCACGAGGACGAAGCCGTAGGTCGGGGCGGCGAACGCGGTGCCGGTCTCCCGCAGGCCGCGCAGGTTCACCACGGTGAGCACGACGACGAGCCCGACGGCGATGGCGACGGCGTGCGGCGCCGCCTCGGGGATCGCCGAGGTGATCGCGGCCGTCCCGGCGACCACCGAGACCGCGACCGTCATCACGTAGTCGACCAGCAGCGCGGCCGCGGCGACGAGCCCGGCCGAGGATCCGAGGTTCTCGTGGCTGACGATGTACGACCCGCCGCCCCGCGGGTACGCGCGGCAGGTCTGGCGGTAGGAGGCCACCACGATCACCAGGACGGCGGCGACCAGGACGGTGATCCACGGAGCGTCGGCGAAGAACGCCAGACCGCCGGCGGAGAGCGCCACCAGGATCGACTCGGTGGCGTAGGCGACCGACGAGAGCGCGTCACTGCAGAAGATCGGCAGGGCCAGCCAGCGGGGCAGCAGGGTCTCGCCGAGGCGCGTCGAGGCCATCGGACGGCCCACCAGCAGTCGCTTCGACAGCGTCGCACCCCACACGCTGCGTGAGCGTAGGAACGCGCTCCCGGACCCGGCGGGCCGAGCGCGATAAGAACGCGTCAAAACTTCCCGGAGGCCCTCGGAATGTGACGGGCACCCCGACCCGTGAATGCCGGGAATTCTGCCGCATTTCGGTGGATCGCACGATTCCGGCGACGTGAAGGTTGCGTAGACACCGCCGTCCCCAGGCCGCTGACCAGCGAGGATCGCCCCGGCCGAAGGAGGTGGACGAGACGTCGGAGTCGATCGCCGAGGCACCGGCCGGCCTGCTCGTACCGCCGGCCGCCGCCGTCGGATTCGTCGCGGCGGTCGCGATCGGCGCGGTCGCCCCGCCGGATTCGTGGTGGGCGCTCGTGGCGCTCGTCGCCGGGTGCGCAGTGACCTCCACCGTCGGCTCGGGCCGGGCCGCGCTGGTGATCGCCGTGCTGTGGGCGCTGTGCGCCGACGGCTTCGTGGCGCACCGCTACGGGCGGCTGGTCCCGGTCGGCCCCGGGGACCTCGCCTGGCTCGCCGCGTTCGCCGGCGCCGGGCTCCTCGGGGCATGGTGCCGGCTCCCGCCCGCGCTCGTCCGACGGCGGGTCGACCTGCTGCTGCGCATCGGCCGCGAGGCGCCCTCCCGGGCGCCGGCGACCTGAGCGGGGTCGGACTCAGCGGCCGCGCAGCCGCTCCGCGAGCACCGCGGCCTGGGTCCGGCGCCGCATCCCGAGCTTGTCGAGCAGCGAGGTGACGTGGTTCTTCACGGTCTTCTCGGCGAGGAAGAGCTCGGCGCCGATCTCGGCGTTGGTGAGCCCTTCCCCGATGAGGTCGAACACCGACCGTTCCCGGGCCGTGAGCGTCGAGCGGGGGTCGTCGGGCCTGCCCCGCAGGCGAGCCATCACGATCTCGGTGACCCGGGTGTCGAGCAGCGAGCGACCCGCGCCCACCTCGCGCACCGCCGCGGCGAGGTCGCTGCCCCCGACATCCTTGAGGACGTACCCGGCCGCTCCGGCGAGCACGGCGTCCACCACCGCGTCCTCGTCGGCATACGAGGTGAGCATCAGGCACACCAGGGACGGGCACCGGGACCGGAGCTCGCGGCACAGCTCCACCCCCGACCCGTCCGGCAACCGGACGTCGAGCACCGCCACGTCCACCGTCGTCGCCGGCACCCGGGCGAGGGCCTCGGCGACCCCGGCGGCCTCGCCGACCACCTCGATGTCGCCGCCCGCCGTCAGGAGCTCGGTGACCCCGCGGCGGACGACCTCGTGGTCGTCGACCAGGAAGACCCGCAGCACACCGTCAGCCTAGGAGGACGCGCCCGTCCGCACCCCTCCCGAGCAGGACCAAGGTCCCGCCGCGGGCACGACCTCGGCCCCTGGGTGCGCGGGCACCCGCAGGGCACGCTGGGAGACGTCGGGTCGCCGGACCCGACCACGGAACCGGTTCGGTGACCTCCCCCCGGTCACCGAGCCGGTTCGTCACGGTCCGGGGAGGGTGCCGCCGGGATCCGCCAGGCGAGACGCGTCCCGGGGCCCTCCTCGCGCCCGGCGATGGTGAGCTCGCCGCCGTAGGTGCGGGCGCGCCGGTCGAGGTTGAGCAGGCCGGACAGGACCGCCGCCTCCGGCATCCCGCGCCCGTCGTCGCTGACGTCGACCTCGACCGTCTCGCCGACCGAGATGCTCACGCGGACCGTCGAGGCCCCCGAATGACGGACCGCGTTGCTGACCGCTTCGCGCACCACCGCCTCGAGGTGGTTGCCGACCGGCTCCGGCAGTTCGTCGACCCCACCGGTCATCACGACGACGGGGCGGACGGCGGTCTCGGCGGTCAGCTCGGCGACGCTCGCCCGCAGCCGTCCGGACAGCCCAGGCCGCCCGGCGCGGTGGAGGTCGAAGATCGTCGCGCGGATCTCCCGGGCCACGTCGTCGAGCTGGGCGACGGCGTCGCCGACGCGCTCGGACACGGCGCCGTCGGTGATCCTCGGCAGCACCCCCTGCAGCCGCAGACCCACGGCGTAGAGCCGTTGCATCACGTGGTCGTGCAGGTCGGCGGCGATCCGCTCCCGGTCGACGAGCAGGTCGACGTCGCGCCGGAGTCCCTGCATGCGGGCCTGGTGCAGGACGACGGAGGCCTGTTCGGCGAACGACGCGATCGCGGGGAGCTGCCCCGGGTCGAAGGGGGCGCCGCCGCGTCGTCGGGCCGCGACGAGGACGCCGCCACCGTCGCCGGGCGCACCGCCCCGCAACGGCACGATCATCACCGGGCCGAGGTCGGCGTCCGGGCCGGTCCCGGGGTCGTCGGGTGGGCCGGTCAGCAGCAGCCGCACGGCGACCCGGGGCGTCCCGGTGCGTGCCACCTCGGCGAGCGGGCCGTCGTTCCCCCGCAGGACCCGGCCCACGGGGAGCACGTCGAGGCCGACGGACGCGACGACCTCGAGGCGCTCTTCCTCCCCGTCGAGGGCCCCGCGCGCGACGAACGCGCCGTCGGCGTCGCTGATCCCGGCCGCGTGCCGCGCGACGAGGGCGAGCGCGTCGCCGGGCGCCGAGCCCGCGAGCAGCGTGGCCGTGACCTCCCCGGTCGCGCGCAGCAGGCGCTCGGTCCGCCGCAGCTCCCCGACCAGTGAGGAGGACTCGCCGTAGAGGCGGGCGTTGTCGACCGCGACGCCGGCCGCCGTCGCGAGGGCGGTCACGACGCCCTCGTCGTCCTCGGTGAACCCGCCGGACGCGTTCTTCTCGGTGAGGTAGAGCGTCCCGAACACCTCGCCGTGGACCCAGACGGGGACGCCGAGGAAGGAGTGCATCGACGGGTGGCCATGGGGGAAGCCGACCGCGGCCGGATGGGCGACGAGATCGGTCAGCCGGAGCGGGCGGGGATCGTCGATGAGGAGCCCGAGGATGCCCTGACCGCGCGGCGGGCCACCGAGCCGGCGCCGCAGCTCGTCCTCGTCGACCCCCACGGTCACGAACTCCGCGAGGGTGGTGCGGTCGGTGGAGAGGACCCCGAGGGCGCAGTAGCGGGCGTCGACCAGCTCGGCGGCCGCCGCGACCACGCGGCGCAGCGTGCTCGGGAGGTCGAGCCCGGACGCGACGGCGACGACGGCCTCGACGAGGGCCTCAGCGCGATCACGGGTGCGGCCGATCTCGTCGGCGCGCCGGGCCACCTCGGCGATGAGCTCCGGCAGCCGGGCCGCCGCGAGCTCGGTCCGATCCGGCTCACTCATTCCTCGCCCCCCGGTCGACGCCGTCCCCCTACGGCACTCCTACCACCTGGCACGGCCGACGACGCCGTCCCGAGGGGCGCCCGGGGCGCGTGAAAGAACGCCCGCCCGACGTCAACGACCCGTCAACACGACGGTCCGCGCCCGACGGCGGGCGCACAGTCACGCCGAGCTGCCCCGGACCGGCCGGGGCGCGGCGACAGACGAAGGGACGGCGGTCGTGGCCGACCTCCTCTATGGCCTGGTGGTGATCGCGGTGTTCACGATCCTGCTGCTGGCGGTCCGCGGACTGGACCGGTTGTGATCGCGGCGAACGTGATCGGCGGGCTGGTCGCCCTGGCCCTGCTGATCTACCTCGTCGTCGCCCTCGTCCGTCCCGAGAGGTTCTGATGGGCGACACGGCCGCAGGGCTGTTGCAGCTCGTCGCGCTCCTGCTCGCGCTGGCCGCGGTCTGGCGGCCCCTGGGCGACTGGATGGCCCGCGTCTACACCTCGCCGACCCACGGGCGCGGCGAGCGCGTGATCTACCGGCTCACCGGGATCGACCCGGACTCCGACCAGCGGGCCGGTACCTACGCGGTGTCGATCCTGGCGTTCTCGCTGCTCGGGATCGTCGTGCTCTACCTGGTCCAGCGCCTGCAGGGGGTGCTCGGGTTCGACCAGGGCCACGGCGCGGTCGACCCCGGGGTCGCGTTCAACACCGCGATCTCGTTCGTCACCAACACGAACTGGCAGTCCTACGTCCCTGAGACGACCATGGGCGCGGTCACCCAGATGATCGGGCTGACCGTCCAGAACTTCGTCTCGGCCGCGGTCGGCATGGCCGTGGCGGTGGCACTGATCCGCGGGTTCGTCCGGTCGCGCTCGGGTGGTCGCATCGGCAACGCCTGGGTCGACGTGGTCCGCGGCTGCACGCGGATCCTGCTGCCGCTCGCCGCCGTCGTCGCGATCGTCCTGCTCGCGCTCGGCGTCGTGATGAGCCTGCACGCCGGCGCCGACGTCGTCGGGGTCGACGGCCGGGCGAGCACGATCGCCCTCGCGCCGGCCGCGTCCCAGGAGGCGATCAAGGAGCTGGGCACCAACGGCGGCGGCGTCTTCAACGCCAACTCGGCCCACCCCTTCGAGAACCCGGACGCCGTCACGAACTGGATCGAGATCTTCGCGCTGCTGGTGATCCCGGTGTCCCTGACCCGCACGTTCGGCCGCATGGTCGGCAACCAGCGCCAGGGCGTGGCGCTGCTGGGCGTCATGGCCACGCTGTGGGGCGCCATGCTCGCGATCATCTGGACGGCGGAGGCGCACGCCACCGGCCCGGCCGCGGTGGCCGCCGGCGCGAACCTCGAGGGCAAGGAGGTCCGCTTCGGGATCCCCTCGTCGGCGCTGTTCGCGAACTCCACGACCAGCACCTCGACCGGCGCGGTGAACTCGCTGCACGACAGCTACTCGGCGTTCGGCGGCGGCGGGACGTTGCTGAACATGCTGTTCAGCGAGATGACGCCGGGCGGCGTCGGGACGGGCCTCTACAGCATCCTCGTGGTCGCCGTCGTCGCGGTGTTCCTCGCCGGTCTGATGGTCGGGCGCACCCCCGAGTACCTCGGCAAGAAGCTCGGCCGCCGCGAGGTGACGTGCGCCGTCGTCGTCGTGCTGGCCATGCCCGCCGTCGTGCTGCTCGGCACCGGCCTGGCGATCGCGCTGCCCTCGACCGGTGGCGCCCTCGGCAACTCCGGGCCCCACGGGCTCTCCGAGGTCCTCTACGCGTTCGCCTCCGCGGCGAACAACAACGGCTCGGCGTTCGCCGGGCTGACCGTGACCGGCCCGTTCTTCCAGACCGCCCTGGGCGTGGCGATGCTGATCGGCCGCTTCCTGCCGATCGTGGCCGTCCTCGCCCTCGCCGGACTCCTCGCCCGGCAGCCCCGGGTCGAGCCCGGCGCCGGGACGCTGGCCACGGACAAGCCGCTGTTCTCGGTGCTCGTGGTCGGGACGATCGTCCTGGTCGCCGCGATCACCTTCCTCCCCGCACTCGCGCTCAGCCCCATCGCGGAGGGCCTGTCATGACCGTCCGGCACCCCGAGACCATGCGCCCCGTCGACCGGCCGCCACGGGAGGCGCAGGAGGTCCACGCCGAACGTTCCGGCCGGGTGGGCGCCGGCGCGTTCCGGCCCGCGCAGCTGCTCGAGTCCCTGCCCGAGGCGCTGCGCAAGCTCGATCCGCGCGTCCAGATCCGCAACCCGGTGATGTTCGTGGTGTGGGTCGGGTCGGTCGTGGTCACGGTGTCGGCGGTGGTGTCGCCGAGCGTGTTCGCCTGGCTGATCGCGGTGTGGCTGTGGTTCACCGTGGTGTTCGCGAACCTCGCCGAGGCCGTCGCCGAGGGCCGCGGCCGCGCACAGGCCGACGCCCTGCGGCGCACCCGGACCGACACCGTGGCGCGGCGGCTGCGTCCCGGCGGCACGGTCGAGGAGGTCCCCGCGACGGCGCTGCGCCTCGACGACCGGGTGGTCGTCGAGGCCGGGCAGACGATCCCCGGCGACGGCGAGATCGTCGACGGCATCGCGACCGTGGACGAGTCGGCGATCACCGGCGAGTCCGCCCCGGTGGTCCGCGAGTCCGGCGGCGACTTCTCGTCGGTCACCGGGGGCACGACGGTGCTCTCCGATCGCATCGTCGTGCGGATCACCACGCGGCCCGGCGAGTCCTTCGTCGACCGGATGATCGCCCTCGTCGAGGGTGCGCAGCGGCAGAAGACCCCCAACGAGATCGCGCTGACGATCCTGCTGGCGGCGCTGACGATCGTGTTCCTGCTCGCCGTGGTCACGCTCCAGCCCATGGCCGGCTACTCCGGGGCCCAGCAGTCGCTCGTGGTCCTCGTGGCCCTGCTGGTGTGCCTGATCCCGACCACCATCGGTGCGCTGCTCTCCGCGATCGGGATCGCCGGGATGGACCGGTTGGTGCAGCGCAACGTCCTGGCGACGTCGGGGCGGGCGGTCGAGGCGGCCGGCGACGTCTCGACGCTGCTGCTCGACAAGACCGGCACCATCACCTACGGCAACCGGCGGGCGACGGCGCTGCACGCGCTGCCCGGCGTCGGGGAGGCAGAGCTCGCGCGGCTGGCCCGGTTGTCCAGCCTCGCCGACAGCACGCCCGAGGGCCGCTCGATCGTCGAGCTGTGCGCGAGCGGATTCGGGCTGGCGCCGGAGGCGTCGGCGGAGGAGGCGCGGGCGGAGTTCGTGCCGTTCTCGGCGACCACCCGCATGTCCGGGGTGGACGTGACCGGTCCCGACGGCAGCGTCGAGTCGATTCGCAAGGGCGCGGTCGCGTCGGTGCTCGACTGGCTCGACGCCTGCGGTTCCGGCGACGACCGGGCCCGGGCCCACATCGAGGCGGTCGCCCAGGAGATCAGCTCCCGGGGCGGGACTCCTTTGGCCTGCGGCCATGTGAACGGATTTGGTCGCCAGGACGACCAATTCCATTCACATGGCGGAGCCATCGAGCTCTCCGACGTCGTCAAACCCGGCATCGCCGCGCGCTTCGCGGAGCTGCGCACGATGGGGATCCGCACCGTGATGATCACGGGCGACAACCCGGTGACCGCCCGGGCCATCGCCGCCGAGTCCGGCGTCGACGACGTCCTGGCCGAGGCGACCCCCGAGGACAAGCTCGCCCTGATCCGCCAGGAGCAGTCGGGCGGGCGGCTGGTGGCCATGACCGGGGACGGCACCAACGACGCGCCCGCGCTGGCCCAGGCCGACGTGGGCGTGGCCATGAACTCCGGCACCACCGCCGCCAAGGAGGCCGGCAACATGGTCGACCTCGACTCCGACCCCACCAAGCTCATCGGGGTGGTCGAGATCGGCAAGCAGATGCTGGTGACCCGCGGGGCGCTGACCACGTTCTCGGTGGCCAACGACCTGGCGAAGTACTTCGCGATCCTGCCCGCCATGTTCCTGGTGATCTTCCCGCAGCTCGCCGCGCTCAACGTCATGCACCTGGCGACGCCGGAGTCGGCGATCCTGTCCGCGGTCATCTTCAACGCGCTGATCATCGTCGCGCTCATCCCGCTGGCCCTGCGCGGAGTCCGGTTCCGGCCGATGGGCTCCGACGCCATGCTGCGACGCAACCTGCTGGTCTACGGGCTCGGCGGCGTCGTCGTCCCCTTCGTCGGCATCTATCTCATCGACCTCGTCGTCCGGTTCATCCCGGGGATCGGCTGATCATGTCCACGCTCACCGAACACACCACCGACGAGGCCACCCCCGCCCACCCGGTGACGACGTCCGCGCTGCGGCGCCAGGCCGTCGCGGCCCTGCGGCTGGTCGTCGTCCTCACCGTCCTGCTGGGCGTGATCTACCCGCTCGGGGTCTGGGGCGTCAGCCGCGTCCCGGGGCTGCACCACCAGGCCGAGGGCTCGCTCACCCCGACCGGGTCGTCGCTCATCGGGATCGACCCGGTGCCGGCGAACGCCGCGGCCGATCCGTGGTTCCACACCCGCCCCTCGGCCTCCGCGCCGCAGGACGCCACCGCGGGGCTGGGACCGGCCGACCCGGGCACCTCCGGCGGGTCGAACAAGGCGGCCGACTCCCACGACCTGGTCACGGCCGTCGGCGAGCGCCGCACCGCGATCGCCGCCCGCGAGGGTGTCGACCCGGCCGCGGTCCCGACGGACGCCGTGACGGCCTCGGGCTCGGGCCTCGACCCCGACATCAGCCCGGCCTACGCCGCCCTGCAGGTCTCCCGGGTCGCCCGGGTGACCGGCCTCGGGCCGGACCGGGTCCGGGTCCTCGTCGCCGAGGCCACCCGGGGCCGCTCGCTCGGGTTCCTCGGCGAGCCGACGGTGAACGTGTCCGAGCTCGACGCCCTCGTCCACGCCACCGCGCCGGGCGCCCGGTGAGGGGTCGCCGGGGTGTCAGGCCTCGGTCGCGGACTTGCGCGGGATGTCCGGCGCGGCGGCCCCGGCCCCGGCCGGCATCCCGCGGGCGAATCCGACGACGGCGTCGGCGAGGTCGCGCAGCCGGGCGCGCACCCCGTCGTCCACGAGCTCGCCCTCCGAGAAGTGCGTGTTGTTGGCGTACACCGCGCCGGGCACCGCCCACGCCCGGAAGAAGCCGATGAGTGGCTTCAGCTCGTGTTCCAGCGCGAGGTAGTGGTGATCGGTGCCGCCCGTCGCGACGAGCCCGACCGGCTTGCCGGCCAGCGCGTCGTTCGGCAGCACGTCGAACAGGTTCTTCAACCGGCCCGTGTACCCGCCGCGGTACATCGGCGTCCCGACCAGCAGGGCGTCCGCGGCGACCACCCGGTCGATGGCATCCCGGGTCGTGCCGGTGTAGTCGGCCGGATCGCGGCCGTCGCTGAACACGAGCTCCTGCTCGCGCAGATCGAGCAGGTCGACGTGCACGTCGTCGTGCTCGGCCGCCCGCCGCGATGCGACGTCGAGCGCGAGCACCGTCTTCGAGGGCGACGACGGGCTCCCCGAGACAGCCAGCAGATCCACACGAACCCCTTCCGGACCGTCGACACGGCCGTGCGGGGGTGATCGTCCCCCGGGACCCGACGGCACGCAGCCGGAGCTGGGCCGTTTACCCGGTCGTCCCGGGCACGAAGATGTCCTCCGACGTCAGCAGCCGTCGCGACAGGCCCTGCTCGTGGTGGTAGCGCAGGAACGTGTCCACCGCCGTGCGATTGGCGTCGACGCCGTAGGGCCACCAGTCCTCGCCCAGCAGCGCACGGTTCTCGGCGAACAGCTCACTGAACCACGGGGTGATCACGGCCATGTGCTGTTTCGCCGCATTCGCCCGGTAGTGCTCCTGGACGATGTCCTTGGCCTCGCAGAACGCCTGGTAGACCGACTCCACGAGGCCCGGCACCTCGACCAGTTCCCGGCGGATCGCGACGACATGCATCATCGGGAAGATTCCGGTGCGGCGGTAGTAGTCCCGTTCGACCGCCTCGTAGTCGACGAACAGCCGCCGGATCCTCGTGGTCGACCCGTCGAGCAGGCGCTGCGGCACGTCGACCGACAGGAGGGCGTCGATCTCACCGTTCTCGAGCAGCGCGGCCAGCGTCTGGTCGTCGTCGGCATGGCGCACGTGGACGCCGTCCGGGACGGGCTGGGGAATCCAGTCGAACGAGGGGATCGGGTGGTCGGTGCCGCCGATCACCCAGTCGATCTCCTCGGGCGCCACGCCGTACTCGTCCGCCAGCACGCCCTTCATCCAGACCCCCGGGTCGGACCCGTACAGCGCGAACTCCCCGATGGTCCGGCCGGCGAGATCCTCCGGCCGCTCGATCCCGCTGTCGACGTTCACGAACAGGGACGAATGACGGAAGTTGCGGTTCGGGAAGATCGGCAGGGCGAGGAAGGGCGAGTCGTCCCGGTCGAAGGTGCGCAGGAAGTACGTCAGCCCGAACTCGGCGATGTCCAACTCGCCCTGCGCCATCGACCGGAAGACGTCGGAGATCAGCGGCGAGGTGTGCAGGTTCGCGTCGACGCCGCCGATCGTCACCCGTCCGTCGAACAGCGGCTCGGTGTGCTCGTACCGGTAGACGCCCACCTCGAGGCTCAGATCAGCCATCACGGGACTCCTTCCCTCGCTGACGATTCCGCGAACGACCTCCCGATGATGTGCCGACGAGCATCGAGACGTCCAAGACCATGTTGCTCTCGGACCCATCGCGATCGGCGCTGGATCCGGGAGGATCGGACTCATGAGCGACACATGATCCGCTCGCGACGATGCGGCCATGAGTCTCCCCTCGCCGGGCGACCCGGCGACCGGCCACGATCGTTCCGGCAGGTCAATCCCGGGCCCGGGAATGCGGTACGCCGCGGCCAAGGTCCCCGAGGTCACCGTGTGGTTCTGGGTGGCGAAGCTGCTCACGACGGGGATGGGTGAGACCACCTGGGACTGGGCGGCGCTCGCGCTCGGTCCCGTCCCGGCGATCGGGCTGAGCGGACTCGGGTTCGTGGTGGCGATCGGGCTGCAGCTGCGGGCGCCCGCCTACCGCGCGTGGACCTACTGGTTCGCGGTCCTGATGGTCAGCGTCTTCGGGACGACCTGTGCCGACGCCGTCCACGTCGTGCTCGGGGTGCCCTACGCGGTCTCGACGGTCGTGTTCCTGATCGCGGTGCTCGCGGCGTTCGGGCTCTGGTACCGGGTGGAGGGGACGCTCTCGATGCACAGCATCGACACCCGTCGTCGGGAGCTCTTCTACTGGAGCGCGGTCATCCTGACCTTCGCGCTGGGAACCGCACTCGGCGATCTCACCGCGACCACCCTCGGGATCGGCTACGCGGGGTCGATCCTGTTGTTCGGGGTGCTGTTCGTGCTGCCGTTCGTGGCGCGGTGGGCGACCGCCGCGAATGCGGTCGCCCTGTTCTGGACCGCCTACGTGATGACCCGGCCGTTCGGTGCCTCGGTGGCCGACTGGGTCGGGGTGCCGGCAGCGCGGGGCGGGGTCGGGATCGGCACCGGCCTGGTCTCGCTGGTGGCGCTGCTGGCGATCGTCGCCGTCGTGGTCGGGCTCGAGGTCGGAGACCGACGGCGCGCCGTCGCCGTCTCATGAGAGCTGCGGGTGGCGGTGGTGCAGCACGAACAGCAGTCCCACGGCGAGCACCAGGGCCACCGACCCGACCGACCACACGATGACGCGCTCGGGTTCGCCGACGACGCTCAGGGCGCCGTCGGCGACGGCCGCCGCGCCGACCAGCAGATCGATCACCAGACCGGTGGTGCGTCTCCCCCGCGGCGTGTCGTCGTGTCGCCGACGCGACCATTCCCGAATCGCGCCGGCGAGGAACCCGACCCCCACGAGGACCAGGATCAGCGAGCCCGCGGCCGAGGCGCTCACGGTCGCCGCCGGAGGGTTCTTCGCATGCGGTGATGATGTGCCGGATTCGATGTGTCATTCGTGAACGTCCCGTCGCCGGGAGGTCGACGACCTGCTCACGTCCCTCGGCTGACGGACCCGCCGACTCTCATCGTCGGTACACGAACCATCACGACGATCCCACCCGTCAGGCGTGCGCGTCATCGGACCCGTCGGAGGTGAGCCCGGTGCCGACGACGATCCTCTGGCACCGTCCGGCGGGCGCGCCCCGCGACGACCTGGACGTCCGATCGTCCGGATGTGCGGTCCAGGCACCCGGTCATGCGGCCGAGGCACTCGTCGAGGTGCACGACCCCGGCCGGTCCTACGTCGTTCTCCTGCGGTTGGCCGCCACGGCGACCCACGCGTGGCGGCTCACTGCCGTGGAGGTCAGGAGCGCGGCACCCGGGGGGACCCTCGACGCCGACGTGCTCCGGACCGTCCCGCTCGAGGAGTGTCTGGCCCTCGCCTCGGAGGAGTTGGCGGCCGTCGGGCAGCGGAGCCCGGCGGTGCCCAGTCCGGTGAGCGCTCCCGCCCGGGAACGGCGCCCGGCGCGGACCATCGACGAGGAGACGTTGCGGACCGCGGCTCGCGTCTACCGCGAGGCGCTCGCGAGCTCCGTCCCCCGCGAGCGGCTGGCCCCGACCGCGGCCGTGGCCCGGGCACTCGGGCTCAACCGTCACGACGCCGGGCGACTGGTCTCCCGCGCCCGCCAGGCCGGGATGCTCAACCCGGCGATCCCCCGTCGGCCCGGCGAGGTGCCCTCGGAGCGTCCACCTGCCGACCAGACGTGAGCGGCTCTCCATCGGTCGTGCCGGTGTGCCCCGGACCGGACGCAACGGCTTCCAGCAGCTCCCCGACCCCGACCACGAAGACCGCCAACGCCCAGCCGGCGAGCACGTCCGACGGATAGTGCACCCCGAGCACGAGCCGGGACGCGCCCACCGCGATCACCACACAGGCGACGAGAACGCCGAGCGCGTACCCGCGGACCCCGGAGAGCACGAGGCCGTGACGACGAGCCGTCCAGACCAGCAGCAGGACCACTCCGAGCGACAACAGCGCATGGCCCGAGGGGAACGACCAGCCCGGCACCAGCACCGCGTGCCAGCCCAGCGGCGGCCGGGGCCGGGCGACGAGGGACTTCATCGTCACGTCCACGGCGATCAGCGACCCGAGGCCGGCCGCGGTCAGCGCGCATGACCGCCAGAGCCGCTTCCACCCCGACCAGACCAGCACCATCACCGCGGCGGTGACGGTGACGGCGGGCGCGCCGACGTCGCTGATCACCCGCGCCGCGGTCACCAGGCCGGCACTGCGATGAGCGACGAGCCAGCCGGTGACCGTCGGGTCGACCGCAGCCAGGCCGGTGTCGGTGACGACCCCGAACCACAGCGCCTCGAACCCGCCGACGGCGATGATCACGCCGATCAGCGACGTCAATCGGGCTGGGCCGAACCAGGCCGGTCGCGGATCGCCCGGCGAATCGAGCGTCGAGGAGGACATGTCCGGGCCCCGGCTCAGCGACCGGGCGCCGGCGGCGCGACCGGCCGGCCGTCGGGCGCGCGGGAGTCCCCGGTCATCGCGTCGCGCCGATGATGGATCGGGCCGGGAGCGGAGCGGGCCCACCCGCGGCGACGGCCCGGACCGATGGTTCGGGCTGCTTCCGCCGGAGTCGGAAGCCGAGCACCACGGCAGCGACGACGAGCACCACCCCGGCCACGTACCAGAGCGCTGCCTGGGCGGACAGCTCGGCGAATCCGACGGTGGCCTCGCCGGTCGCCGCCGCACCGACGAGCAGGTCGATGACGATCGCCGGTCGGCCGGGGCGCCGGTGGCCGCCGCCCGCGCTCCGGGACACCGCTCCCAGAACTCCGATCACCAGGAACGTGGCCCCGACCCCGACCAGCGCCAGGGCTCCTCCGAGTGAGCCGGTCACCGCGTCCGTCCCGCCGATTCGTGGTGGTTCGAGGCGGCGCGGGAGGTCGGGGTCGTCGTCATGGGGCCACGGTCGGCCTTCTCCGATGTGGCGACGATGAGAGGTGCTCCGTCGGTCGACTTTCATCAGCGATACATCGCCGGTCCCCGATTCTCGGACTCGCCGATGCGAGCAGAGGAGACGTCATGACATGCAAGGCCGCGCCGCGCCTGCACCGCCCCCGTCACCCCGGGGTGACCGAGCGGCCGACCGTCGGGCTGCGCCAGAAGGGGCTCTCGTGACCCAGCCCGAGGCCGGGGTGAGGAGCGCCGGCCTCACCTCACGGTTGCGCGCCTCCGACGCCGAGCGTGAGCGGACGGTGCGGCAGGTGCATCGGGCCGTGGGCGAGGGCCGTCTCGATCTGCCGGAGATGGAGACGCGGGTCGCGGCGGCCTACGGCGCGGTGTACCGCGACGAGTTGCCCGGCCTGCTCAACGACCTCCCGCAGCGCGACAGCACACCGGACGCCCTGTGGGGCGGGGCCGAGGCGCCCACCTGGCGGGCGTTGTGGATCGCGCTGGTCTGGCGGGTCCGCGCGAGCCTGTCGGACACCCCGGACGCATCACGACGCGGCGTCCCACCGGGTCATCGCCGGCAGATCCTGGCCGCGACGGTCGCGGCGCTCGCCGCGCTGTGGTTCCTGATTTGCGCCGTGGTCGGAGCGACGACCTGAGCCGGACCACGCCGGCTGCCTCGGAACGGCTGCCGGCGCTCGCCCTCGGCGCACACCGCCACCCCGGACAGGGCGCCTGTCTCATGGAGTACACCGCGCTGTTGACCGGGACACGGTTCAGTAACCACCCGGCCTGCACCCATCGCGCGATGGCGGAGCTCGCCCGCCAGGTCAACGACCGCGTCACCGCCGACACCCGACCTCAGCTGATCACCCGCGCGCCGGCGCTCGCCGCGATCGGACCCGACCGGGCCGGCGTCTCGGCCGCGGTGGCGGCGGCGGTCGTGCTGGCCCAGTGGCAGTACTCCCCCGAGTCGCTGCTCCTCCCGTGGAGAACCCGGCAGCAGGTCAGGCTGCGCAGCAGCGACGTGCCGGGCCAGGGGTGGTGGGGGCGCACGCGGGACCTGCTCATCACCTACGACCTGATCAACGGCGGCCTGGACCGTCTCGAACGCAGCACCCCCGATGCCTCGGTCCGAGACCGGATCCTGGTGGGGGCACTCGACCGCGCGCTGTTCCACTGCAGCGCCATGCCCCCCGGGGAGGGAACGTCGCCGTCGTCGGGACCGGGGACCGCGCCTCGGAGCCGGATTCGGGTCTAGGCGCCCGAGCTCGCCTCCCGGGCCTGCACGGTCCTGACGACGGAGAGCAGGACGGCGGCTCCGACCTCCTCCGACCAGCGCGGACGCGGACGATCGGTCTCGGCGGGCACCGCCCGCGGCGCGGGCACGGAGGCGAGCTCGCGGCGCCAGTCCTGGCGACGGACCGCAACGCCCTGCGTCCCGAGTCGTCCGCCCATCGCGACCACCCCATCCCGTTCGTCGCCAGACCTGAACCGCTCGACGCGGGTGTATCCGTCGAGCGGTCGGCAATCGTTACCGGGACTCGGCCGCGTCCTCCTGTCGAGTGGAGGTCTCGCGCAGGAACGGGCCGATCTCCTCGCCAGTGTCTCAGCAACGGCAGGTCACCAGCTCCCCATGTGGACTAGGCCAACCAGGCGATCGGGTGATGATTCAGCGTGGCATGTGTCACTATCGGTGCCTGAGTCGGGGGACTCGAGACCCGCACGGTGCGTGGTTCCGAGCGAAGCCTTGTCGGTTGGCACGGGACCGGGGGTCGCCATGACGAAGCCAGGCCCGTACGTGTGGGCTCCTCCCCCGCCGCCGAGGCGACCGCAGCGCCGCACGACGGTCACGGTGATCTCGGTGCTGGCCGCCCTCGTCGTCATCCTCGGTGGGGTCGCAGGGTTCCTGCTCTGGCAGGCGCGGACGGCCGCCGCCAGCGACACGACGCTCGAGCCCACCAACTCGGCGACCGCCGACGCGTTCATGCCGGCCCACGGCCCGGACGCGTCCGTCACCCCGCCGCCCGCCCAGTCCGGCGGTGCGGTCACGGGGAGCACGCCAGGGCTCTTCGGCGGCACGCTGGACAACTCGAGCTGTGACCAGGATCAGCTGTCCCAGTTCCTCGGCACCCATCAGGACAAGGCCGCCGCCTGGGCCGGTGCGGAAGGCATCGACGTCGGCGACATCTCCACCTACGTGCACCACCTGACCCCGGTGACGCTCCGCGCCGACACGTACATCACCAACCACGGCTTCCGCGACGGCGAGCTGACCTCCTTCCCGGCGGTGCTGGAAGCAGGGACCGCGGTACTCGTCGACGGCTACGGCACGCCCCGCGTGAAGTGCTACTGCGGCAATCCCGTCAGCGCGCCGCCGCACCATCAGCCGAGTCACTTCGAGGGCCGACCGTGGGCGCGTTTCGCTGCGGTCACGGTGATCGTCATCCAGCCCGCGCCCGTCGTCGTTCAGAACCTGACGGTCGTGAACATCCAGAACAACGTCGTCTACAACGTCGTCGTCCCGCCCTGGAGGTGGGGGCCGCCGCCGGGGTGGGACCCGTCGTCGTCGACGGGCCCCTCGTCGTCGGAGACGTCCTCGTCGTCCGACACGTCCTCGGTGCCGCCGAGCTCGAACCAGGACGGCCGGCAGCTCGTCGCGCCGGGAACCGCGTGCGGGCCGACGACCGTCAGCAGCCCGGACGTCGCGGGCGTGACGGTGACGACCTCACCCACGTGCGAGTCGGCGACGGGAACGACGACGACGGGTCCGACGACCACCACGACGACCAGTCCGACCACCACCAGCCCCACGACGACGAGCCCGACGACCACCACCACGACGACCACGACCACCACCGGCAGGTCGTCGTAGAGCCGACCCGACCCGGTCGGATCAGGTGGTGTGCCCGACGGTCGTCGCGGGCCGGAGCCCGCACTCGACCAGTGTGCGATCCAGCTGGCGGCGAAGATCGGAGTCCGGCTGGATGCCGCGCCACGAGAACGCGTCCCGGATGATCGACTGGAACTCGCCGCCGTTCAGCGACCGGTCGGCACGCAGGAGGCCCGCGAACACCTCGAAGTAGGTCAGGCGTTCGGGAGACAGGTGGCTCCAGGTCTCCGCGAGCAGACGCCCCATCTGGTCCCGCGCCTTGAGCAGGGCCTGCTTGAACTCGGCCTCGTGGCCCTGATAGGCGGCGGTGAAGTCTGCCTCGATCTCGGCGAGATCACCCGCGCCGTTCGGGGTGTTGGTCGAGCGGTCGCGCAGGTCCTCGCTGATGAGCTTGGTGTCGACCAGGTCCTGCTGAAAGATCTCGGTCATGGTGTCGAAGATCGCCCCGGTCAGCGGCAGCGACCGGTCGTGGGGCTCGTCCCCGACATCCGTCATCCGTTTGGCATTGAGCGCGACCCGGACCTGGCGACTGTTCGAGAGCTCGCCGACCCGGTCGAGCCCGTTGACGGTGAGCAGGTTGCCCTTGGTCTGAGCGAGCAGTTCGTTGACGAAGGTGTCGAAATGCAGCAGGGCCACGATGGCGGTCACATCGGCGCTCGACTCCTGGAACCCGCCGCAGTCGATCGCCGGATCGGACTGATCGCGCGGGATCCCGACCTGCGAGAAGATGATGCTGTGGCCGAGCTCGTGCGCGAGGACATCGAAGTTCTCGCAGTAGGGTCGGCTGTGATCGATCGTGCCGCTCTCGGTGCTCCCGAAGCCGAACTCCAGGAAGCCCCACCCGGAGTGGGCGTTGTTCCATTCGATCAGCGGGATCATCTCGAGACGTGAGAACTGGGCGTCGAAGGCCCAGTCGACGCGGTGGGAGAAGTAGTCCTCCCAGATGTCGAGCACCCGCCGCACCGTGGCGAACATGGTGGCCGCCGAGAACGCCCGACTGTCCTCGTCGATCTGATCGAAGTGACCGTCCGAACCGGGGCGGACCGGCGGACCGGCCTCGCCCCGGTACGGGGGCAACTCCCCTGCGGCGTAGGGGCGCTTGTTGACCGCGTCGACGACGTACATCCGGTGATCCGCCGGACCCGGGCTCATGTCGGCGGGTGGGGTGGAGACCACGACCTCCTCGGCCTTGAACACCGGCCGGCCGTTGTCCCGCGTCAGAAATCTCGGCTGGGCGAAGAGCTTGAATCGCGTACCGGTCTCCGCGAGTCGCGCGTCCAGTTCCAAGGACATGACGGTCCCCCTGACATCTCGTTCGATCCCCCGGCGGTTCCGCGCCCCCAGGGGTGAGGTCCACCGACGGACCGGCGACTACGGCGTGGAGATCGCGACCGGGTCGGCCGGGATCAGCGTCGCCACCGAGACGTGCGGCCAGGTCAGCCCGTTGAAGTTGAGGTGCACGAGCTGCGTGTACTGGACCTGGGTGTAGGTGACGTCGAGGACGGTGCCCTCAGCGACGGCCGCGGTGGCGGTCACGGTGAAACCAGGGACCAGGCCGTCGCCGGCGCTGTCGGCGCCCGCCACGGTGACGGACTCGCCGGGCAGCAGGGCGGGCACCTTGATCTGCTCGGCCACCGTCTCGATCCAGAAGATCGAGCTCATCTCCGCCGCGTCGGCGTTCGGCCCGTTCCCGGTGCCCTCCAGGAAGGCGATGTTGTCGGTGCCGCCGCCGACCAGGCCCGCGACGGCCGGAGTGCCGAGCAGCGGGTTGGCCGCGTCCGAGTCGAGGAAGATCACGAACGTGCTGGTGATGGTCTGCGGCGCGATCCGGTCCCGGAGAACGGTGGTCGGGTCGGCCAGGATCTCCTTGGTGATCGTTCCGTTCGCCTTGAACGGCGCCAGATCCTGCGGGATCCGGAACGTCGCGTTGTTGTCGGCGTCCTGACTCGAGAACACGCCCACCAGACGCCCGGTCGGGTTGCCGACCGGGAAGGGCGTGATGTCGACCGGGTCGATCTTCGGCTGCGGCGCGTTGATCGAGGTGCCCTGCGCCTCGATGGTGGTGCCGTGCGGGATCGACGCCATCCGCACGACGGTCGAGGGTTCGGTGGGGTCGTCGGTCTGCGGGACGTTCAGCAGCACGCCCGGCTCGAAGTGGATGCCGACGGTCCGGCCGGGAACGGTGACGTCGTTGATCCGCTGGACGTAGGGGACGCCGTTGAGAGCGATGTCGCCCTGGACCATCCCGCGGTTGGGGACCGAGCCGAGTGGAGAGGAGAACTCGAGGATCTCCTCGGTCAGATTGAGCTCGAGGATGTTGTCATCAGGGTTCTTGCCGCTGGTCCGGTCGGGCGCCACGGGCAACGGGGTCGGGCTCTTGGCGAAGTTCTGGGGCCGGAAGATCGTGTTGAACCCCTTGCCGCGGAACGTCGTGCCCGCAATGGGGGCGAGCGGACCGAGCGGCGGCAGGGGCTGCGCCACGGCGAAGGCCTCGACCGTGGGCTTCTCGGGTTGCGCCGGCACCTGACCCCACGTGAAGTCCCGCGTGAGGTCGGCGGTGCGTGTGGTGGTGGGAACCGGGTTCGTCACGGTCACTCCTCGGTGGTGGGCGAGAATCGGGCAGCCGTCCGACGGACGACCGCGCCCGCCTTCCGCCTCTCGTGACGAGAAACTCGGCGCGGTATGCCGTTGGCCGGATTACGTCGGATCTATCCACGAGGTGCGCGCACGTCACGACGATTCCCCCGTGACGAACAACTGAACCGCGCCGACGCATCGTTGTGAATACGCCCGCAACCGAACACCACTGACGGACCAGCGTCGGTACTCGATACGACTAATGCATCTCATCCCCGGCCTGATCTTCTCGATAGGAGGATGTTCTCCACTACGCAGTTCTGCGTATGGACTTTCGATCCGCGCTTTTTCCCGGAGCCCGCCGGCGGAATGCCGGTCGGCGTGGCCGGGTTGACCCCGTGACAGGCCGACGACGGATGGAGGGCCCTCATGACGGTGGCACCGGGTCGCTACGGGGTGTTCGCGCGGGGCACGGACCTCACGCCTGATCTCGCGGCGACGATCGAGAGTCTGGGATACGGCGCCGTCTGGATCGGGGGCAGCCCGCCGGCGGATCTGGAGCACGCCGAGTCCCTCCTCGCCGCGACCGGGAACCTCGTCGTGGCCACCGGCATCGTCAACATGTGGGCCTCGCCGGCCTCCGAGGTGGCGGCGTCCTACGCGCGGATCGCCGGGCGCTACCCGGACCGGTTCCTGCTGGGGGTCGGGATCGGCCATCCGGAAGCGGTCGGGCAGTACAAGAAGCCCTACGCCACGATCATCGAGTATCTGGACGGGCTCGACGCCGGTGGCGTGCCCGTGGACGGCCGGGCCCTGGCCGCGCTGGGGCCCAAGGTCCTCGCCGTGTCGCGGGACCGCACCGCGGGCGCGCACCCGTACCTGACCACCCCGCGACACACCCGGGAGGCGCGCGAGATCCTCGGCGAGGGTCCGCTGCTGGCCCCGGAGCAGAAGGTCGTGCTGGACACCGACGTGGAGAGGGCCCGCGCGATCGGCCGGGAGAAGGTCAGCAACCCGTACCTGAAGCTCACCAACTACCGGAACAACCTGCTCCGGACCGGCTTCACCGACCAGGACCTCGACACCGCCTCCGACGCACTCGTCGACGCGCTGGTGATCCACGGGAACCCGACCACCGTCGCCGCTGGTCTCATCGCCCACCTCGACGCCGGCGCGGACCACGTCTGTGCCCAGGTCCTCGTCGAGGACAGGGCCGACTACGTCCCGGCGCTGACCTCCCTCGCCGGGGCACTCGATCTGTGAGTGCCGGCCGCGACGGCGCGGCCTCCTGATCAGCGAAGGAGCTCACGCACGGCGTGCGCGTCCGGGCACTCCCGGGCCGCGGCGGCGAGCGCGCGGGCCTGCGTCAGGTCGACGGCCCGGACCGCTTCCTTCACGGTGGCGACAGCGGTGGGGGCGACGCTGAGCTCGCGGACTCCCAGGCCGATCAGCAGGGCCGCCGCGTCCTCGTCGCCGGCCAGTTCACCGCAGACCGCGACCAGCACGTCGTGGTCGGCCCGGCCGGCCCCGCCCGCGGTCGCGGCGATGAGCGCGAGCACCGCGGGATCGAGGCCGTCGGAGAGCGGGGCGACCGCGTCGTTGCCGCGCTCGGCGGCCAGCGCGTACTGGGTGAGGTCGTTGGTGCCGATCGAGAAGAAGTCGACCATCGGGGCGAAGGCCGGCGCCTTGAGCGCGGCCGCCGGGACCTCGACCATGATCCCGACCCGGAGACCGGCGGGCCGGCCCCGACCCACGGTCACGACGGCGTCGTCGAGCGCGCGCCGGGCGGCGACGAGCTCGTCGACGGTGGTGACCATCGGGAACATGACGTCGACCGGGTGGTCGTGGGCGACCCGTACGAACGCGTGGAGCTGGTCCGCGAGCAGGTCCGGGCGCGCGAGCGCGAGCCGGAGTCCGCGGACCCCCAGGAAGGGGTTCGCCTCCCGCGGCATCGGCAGGTAGTCGAGGGGCTTGTCCCCGCCGACGTCGAGCGTGCGCAGGGTGACGCGTCGGCCACCCATCGCCTCGGCGATCGCGCGGTAGGCCGCCTCCTGCTCGTCGACATCAGGGGCACGGTGCCGGTCGAGGAAGCAGAACTCCGTGCGGACCAGGCCCGCCAGGTCCGCCCCGACCGCGGCCTCGGCGTCGCCGGCCCCGCCGACGTTGGTGCCGACGAGCACGGTGGTCCCGTCCCGGGTGACCGCGGGCTCGTGGGCGCGTCGCAGCGCGTTCTCGCGCCGTCGGGTCAGCGCCTCGGCGCGGGCGCGGAAGTCGGACAGGGTCGGCGGGTCGGGATCGGTGACGACCTCCCCGGTCGTCCCGTCCACCGCGAGGACGGCCGCCTCCCGGGCCCGCGCCACCAGCGCGGGGCCGGCGGCGACGACCGCGGGGACCCCGCGCGCCCGCAGCAGGATCGCGGCGTGGGCGGTGGGGCTGCTGCCGGCCAGGACCACCGCCGGGGTGCGGGCCGGGTCGAGCGCGGCCGCGTCCGCGGGGGTGAGGTCGTCGGCGACGAGGATCCCGTCCCCGGCCGCGTCGTGCTGCTCGAGACCGCCGAGGTCGCGCAGGACCCGGTCGCGCACGTCGCGCACGTCGCGGACGCGAGCACGCATGTACTCGTCCGCGGCGGCCGCGAGCCTGCTCCCGACCTCGTCGAGCGCGTCCGCCCAGGCCCGCGCGGCGTCGACGGCGGCATCGATGCGGGCGCCGACGTCCGCGAGCACGTCGGGGTCCTCGAGCAGCAGCAGCTGGGCGTCGAAGATGGCGGCCTCGGCCTCACCGATCTCGCGGGCCGCCCGGTCGCGGACGGTCTGCAGGTCGTCGCGGACCCTCGCCCGGGCCTCGTCGAGGCGAGCGCGCTGCTCGGCGGGCGTCCCGGGCCTGGCCGGCGGCACGTCCACGGCCACGGCGCGCTCGACGCGGACCGGGCCGACACCGACACCGGGTGAGGCCGGGATCGGCTCGCCGGTCGTGGCCGGCGTGGCGGGCGGCCGGGGTGGGGACACAGCGGCGGCTTCGCCGAAGTCGTCGTCGGCGAGATCGAGGACGCGACGAATCGCTTCGCCCGCCTCCGGGCCGCGCGCCCGGACGGCGACGTCGTGGCCCTGGAGGGCGCCCAGGGTCGCGACCTTCGAGAGGCTGGCGCCGGACACGTCGGGACCGTCGAGGGTCAGGTTCCGCAGCCGGACCTCGGCGTCGAGGCCGCGCAGCGCCTGGACGAGCTGCGCGGCCGGCCGCGCGTGCAGTCCGTGCGCCATCCGGACCGTGAACACCCCGCGCTGCTCGGGCCCGTCCCCGTCGTCGACGGTCTGGTCGGGCTGATCCCGATCCGGTTCGCCCGGGACGAGATGGATCGCCTTGGCCTGCAGCGCATCGGCCGCCTCCGCCGCCACCTCGGCCGACGGGGCGCCGCCGGCGGCGCTGACCGCCGCGACGATCAGGCCCTCGACGAGCGGCGCGGGGCAGAGCACGACGCCGTCGCGGACGTCGTCGTCGAGCAGCTCGAGAGCGAGCTCGGCCGAGAGCACGGCGCTGCCCAGATCCATCAGCACGACGACGCCGTCGCCCTGGTCGGCGCGGGTGACCGCGTCGCCGATGGCGACGGCGTCGGTGCCGAAGCTCCCGTCGTCGAGCCCGGCCGCGACCTCGACCGGACCGCCGCCGTCGCGGAGCATCTCCCCCGCCAGGGCCACCGCCGCGTCGGCCAGGGCCCGGCTGTGGGAGACGACGACGATGCCGACGGTCACGGCGGCCCCTGCTCCGCGACGGCGGCGGCCGCGGCGGCGATGAGGAGGGCGGCCGAGGTGGCGCCCGGGTCCTGATGATCGGCGCTCCGGTCGCCGAGATAGCTCGCGCGGCCCTTGCGGGCGACCAGGGGGATCGTGGCGTCCCGGCCCTGGTCGGCGGCGGCCGACGCCGCGCGCAGCGCGTCCGCCAACGGATCGCCGGCGCCCAGCGCGGCGTCGAGCGCATCCACGGCCGGGGCGAGGGCGTCGTACATGGTCTTGTCGCCGAGCTCGGCCTTGCCGCGGGAGACCACTCCCTCGACCCCCGCCCGCAGCGCCTTGGCGAACACCTCCGGCTCGAGCGCGCTCGCACCGCCGGTCGCCGGGGCCATCCGCAGGAAGAACGTGCCGTACAGCGGTCCGCTCGCTCCGCCCACCGAGCGGACCAGGACCATGCCGGTCTGCTTCAACAGCGCCGCCGGATCGTCGGCCGGGGTGGCGGCCAGCGCGTCGACGACGGCGGTCATGCCCCGGTTCATGTTCGCGCCGTGGTCGGCGTCCCCGATCGCGGCGTCCAGCGCGGTGAGGGTGTCCTGCTGTTCGGCCACCGACGACGCGAACAGCCGCAGCCAGCGCTCCAGGCCGTCGACGTCGACTGCTGCCATCACATCCCCCACCGCAGGGCGAGGGTGGCCACCGGCGCGTCCCAGAGCCGCAGCAGGTCGTCGTCGAGGCGCGCGAGGGTCACCGAGCAGCCGGCCATGTCCAGGCTCGTGACGTACGGGCCGACGAGTGAGCGCACCGGGACGACTCCGGCCTTGTCGAGCAGGGCGGCGACCTCCGCGTACATCAGGTGCAGCTCGAGCATCGGGGTGGCCCCCATGCCGTTGACGAACAGGAGCACACCGTCGCCGCCGGTGAAGTCGCGGTCCGCCAACAAGGGCTCGACCAGCATCTCGGCGATCTCCCGGGCCGTGGCGATCGGCACCCGGCGACGCCCGGGCTCGCCGTGGATCCCGATCCCGATCTCCATCTCGTTCTCGGGCAGGTCGAAGGTCGGGCTGCCCTTCGCGGGGACGGTGCAGGAGGTCAGGGCCATCCCCATGCTCCGGGAGTTGTCGTTGACCCGACGGGCCAGGTCGGCGAGCTCGGTCAGGGACCGCCCCTGCTCGGCGGCGGCCCCGACGATCTTCTCGACGGGCACCGCGGCCCCGGTCCCGCGGCGGCCGGCGGTGAAGAGGCTGTCCTCGACGGCGACGTCGTCGTTGATGACGACCGCCTCGACCGCGGTGTCGGTCTCCGCGGCGGCGAGCTCGGCGGCCATGTCGAAGTTCATGACGTCGCCGGTGTAGTTCCAGACGAGGTGCAGGACCCCCGCGCCCCCGTCGACCTTCTTCGTCGCCTCCGCCATCTGATCGGGAACGGGGGACGTGAAGACCTCGCCCGCGCAGACCGCGTCGAGCATCCCCGGGCCGATGAACCCGGCGTGCGCCGGTTCGTGGCCGGAGCCCCCGCCGGAGAGCAGACCGACCTTGCCCGTGACCGGCGCGTCGGCGCGGTAGATGATCCGCTGGTCGTGGTCGACACGCAGCTCGGGATGGGCACGCTCCACCCCGCGCAGCGATTCGGCGACGAGGTTGGCCGGGTCGTTGAGAAGCTTCTTCATGATCCGCTCCCAGAACTGTTCGGGCAGATGGTCAGCCGACGACGATTGTCACTCCGGGGGATCGAGGCGGGTCAAGAACTCCGTGCCGAGCCGGAGCGGGCGCGATTCGCGCGCCCGCTTACCAGTGCGCCGGGCGACCATTCTTTGCCCCTTTCGCGCGAACACGGAGCACCGAACGGCGGCAGCGTTCGTGGGATCCTGAAAGGCCCGTGTTTCCGGGGGTGACGGTGAACAGTGCCGGCGCGCCGGTGCCGCCTAGACCGGTCACGACTCCGGCGTGGGTGGGCCGGGGCGGGCCCGGGTGAAGGCGATCACGCAGATCCACGTCAAGGCGCCGATGACGAGGAATCCTCGGTAGACGCCGTCGAAGCCGATCCCGGTGGCCAGTGCCGCCGCGGCGACCGGCGCGACCAGGCCGGCGAGGCCCCACCCCGTGAACACCAGTCCGTAGGTGGCGCCGAACCGCTCGGCGGGGACGACGTCGGACACGGCCGCCGGGGTCAGGGTGGACAACGCGCCGTACTGCACGCCGAGCAGCGACAGGGCGACGAGCGCCCAGGGCCCGGCAGCCCCCAGGGCGAGCGGGACGCAGGCCAGCACCAGCAGTGCGCACTGACCGTGCAGCGTCGCGGACCGGCCCAGCCGGTCGGACACCGGTCCGGCGAGCAGCCGGCCGGCGAGATTCCCGAGGTTGAGCAGCGCGACGGCGACCGCCACGGCGGCGGAGCCGGAGAGCTGACCCGCGTGGGCGAAGGCGGCCAGTGCGGCAGCGCTGCCCAGGAGGAAGACCAGCCAGAGCGCGACCACCGGGCGGCTCGGAACGTGGGCTCGCCCGGCCGGTGAGGTCCGAGGCTCGCGCCCTTTCCGACGGCCGGGGCCGCCGGGGACGAGCGCCGCGGCCAGGCTCAGCACGGCCCCGACCGCGACTGCGAGCAGCAGGAAGGTCGGGCCGCGGCCGTAGGCGGCCAGCAGCGCCGCGGAGATCGGCGCCAGGACCGCGGTGCCGACCGCATAGGCGCCGACCACCAGGCCGAGCGCGAGGCCTCGCCGGGAGCCGACGGTGGCGGCGACACGGACGGCGGTGGCGTAGCCGACCCCGGTCGAGCCCCCGAGCAGTCCGCCGAAGGTGAGCATCATCAGGCCCACCGAACCCGCGGCAGCGCTGCCGGCGAGCCCGGCCACCGCGCCCAGAGCCGTCACCGCCGCGAGCCGACGGGGCGAGATCAGGTCGGCCGCGCGGCCACCGAGGAGCACCCCGAGCATGAACGCCACCAGGCCGACCGAGAACACCCCGGCGAGCCACGCGTCGTCGGCGCCCAGCTCCCGTCGCAGCGGTCCGGTGAACACGCCCCAGGCGAACAGGGGGCTCACCGCCAGATCGAGCAGTGCGGCGCCGATCAGCGCGCGACGCCTACCCACCGGGTGCACGACCTGCTCGCCCACCCGGGCAGCCTGGCCTCGCGCCGCGGGTCTCCCCTAGGGCCGCACGGCCCTCCGACGAGGGGAGAGTTCCGGTCGGGAGGGCCCCTCGGCCGCCATGGCGCGACGTTCCGCGCCCCCGACCCGGCCGAACGACGGCCGAACCGAGGGCCTTCGGCCGTGGTCGCGTGCGGTGATCCGGCATGCACTGACTGAATGATCGAACGAGACCTCGATGTCCCGGACGGTGTGGACGCGGTCCGCGCCGTCGGCGTCGTGACCCCGCAGGACTACCACGACGTCGTCGCGCCGATGCTCGCGGCGGCGATCCGCGAACACCGTGGCCTGCGCATTCTCTGCACGGTGGACGAGGCGTTCACCGGCGTGACGCCGGCCGCGATGTGGGACGACGTCAGGCTCGGGTTCGGTGCCATGCGCCATCTCGCCGGCTACGCCACCGTGACCGACCTGCCGTGGGTCCGGGAGATGACCAGATTCTCGGGGTTCTTCCTCCCGGGCCACGTGCGGGTGTTCGGGATGGCCGAACGAGCCGAGGCGCTGCGCTGGCTGACCGAGCTACCCGGTGAACTCGCCGGGGTGCGGCTCCAGGCGGCGGACGGGGTGATCATCGTCGACATCGACCACCCGTTGCGCCGCGAGGACATCGACCTGATCGCCGCGGAGGTGGACGGGTGGCTCGGCGAGCACCGCGAGCTGCCAGGGCTCGTGCTGCACGCCCACGGTTTCCCCGGATGGGAGAACCTCTCCGGCCTGCTGCACCACGTCCGCTTCGTCGCCGGTCACCAGAGACGCGTCGAACGGCTGGCCCTGGTCGTCGACGCGCCCGGTCTGGACATCGCCGCCCGGCTCGCAGGTCTCGTGCTCCATCCGGAGGTCCGACACTTCCCGGTGGCGGCCGAGGACGAGGCGATCCGGTGGGCGACGGAGCAGCATGCACTGACGAGCTGACCGGGATCGGTCGAGGTCCGGGGCGGGCCCGCCATCGACAGCGCGCCGGACGTTGGAGATCACGCCGTGACCGGCACCGGGACGACGGTGACCGGACAGGGCGCGTGCAGGACACAACCGAGGCTCGTCGAGCCCATGACGGTGCTCGCGAAGGCCCCGCGCCCGCGATGGCCGACGACCAGCGCCTCCGCGTGCGCGGCCTCGTCGACGAGCACGTCCACCGGGCGACCGGGCTGCGCGTCGACCGACACGTCGGGCACCGTCACCATCTCGGCACGCATCCGGTCGAGCACGGGGTCGACGATCTCTCGGGCGGCCCGCACCGCGCTGTCCCGGAACGTCTCGGGCTCCGGCACGGGAACGGCCACCCCAGGCCCGTAGTTCCAGGTCGACCACGCTTCCGGCGGCTCGTACACCAACAGTGCGTGCACGCGTCCCCGCCGCCGGGCGGCGACCCGTACGGCTTCCTCGAGTGCCGCACGGGCACCCGGCGAGTCGTCGATCCCACACAGGACGACCGGGACGCCGTCACTCATGATCTTCTCCTGGGAGCGCTCGCCGAAGGTGTCACGATGCCGACGCCCGCGCTTCGACGGCGACGCTGTCGGGGTCGCCCCCGCGGACCGACGGGACGACCGTCACGGTGCAGGGGGCGTGCAGCAACGTCCCCAGGCCGACCGAGCCCAGCAGTCCACTGCGCCACGGTCCGCGGCCACGGTGCCCCACCACGAGCAGCTCCGCGTCTCGCGCCGCATCGACCAGGACGGGTACGGGCGACCCGAGACTCACGACCGGCTCCACCGGCACGTCGACGACATCCCGGCCGGCCGCGGCCCGGACCGCCTCGATCCGCTGTTCCAGCGCCGTCCGTGCCGCGGCGCGCGTCCTCTCGGGGCTCGGTGCGGTGTCCAGGTCGTAGGCGTACATCCACATCTCCGGCGGTCGGCAGGCCATGACCGCCCGCACGGACGCGCCGCGACGAGCGGCCTCCTCCAGGGCATAGCGCAGGGCGGCATCGGCGTGCGGTGAACCGTCCACCCCCACGACCACCGTGCCTGTGCTCACACCGTCCTGAGCCATGTTCGATCCTCTCCTCTGGGCCCCGCCGCGGGTGCGCCCTTGATCCTTCGTCGGCCGACGATCAGGTCGGACCCCAGGGCGCCGAACGGCGCCACGTCAGCTCGATCTCCACGTCGATCTCGTCACCGTCGGGGGCGAACTCGATCTCGAGCTCGCAGCGGAACCGTTCGGGAAGGTCCAGGCTGATGCCGGGGCCGACGAGGGCGATCTCCATGGCTCCCCCGGCCTCGATCCCCGCGGCCAGCTCGCTGAGCCACCGGGCCAGTTCCGCGCGCGACATCAGCGCCTTCTGCTCGATCTCGTCGGGCACCACCATGAACTCCTCCTCGACACACCGATCCGCGCGCGCTCACGACCCCACGGGTGTGCCGATGCGTACGCCGGCGAAATCGACGACGACGTCCTTCGTGGTGAGCGTTCCGATGCGCACTCCGGCGAAGTCGATGACCCGGCCGTCGTCGCCGACGGTCCCGATCGCCACGCCGGCGAAATCGATCACCCTGCGCCTGCTGTCCATGTGCTCGCTCCTCTCCGTCACGGTGCGGCCCGAGCGTGGTCGCCGGGTGCGGTCGGGAGCCCGGGTCCTTCGGGCTCGATCGGCGGCCGATGGTCCGTCGGCTCCGTCCCGGCCCCGCCCACGAACAGGTCGACGGGCTCGCCGTCGGGGAGATCCGCCGGTCGCGGGAGGGTCGACGGTCCGGGGCCGGAGCGGACCCGGGACCCGCCGTCGCGGGACCTCCGACCCGGGCGCGGAACCCCCGGAGCACGGTCGGGTGAGCAGCGCAGGTCGGTCGCGGGCGATCCGGAGGCACCCATGAACGTCGAGGACCCCCGCCGCGAGGTCGTGATCATGTCCAGCCGCCCCGTCCAGGTGGTCCACGAGACGACGACGGTGGCGGAGGCCTTGCGCCTCCTGCGCCACGCCGGCGTACGGCACCTCCCGGTCGTCGACCGCGGTCGCTGCGTCGGTGTGCTCGTCGATGTCGACCTCGTCGCCGCCGCGGTCGACGGCGTGGGCGGAGGAGTGGGCCCCATCGCCCGCCGCCCCGTACCCACCGTCGCTCTCGGCGCCGACGCGCCCACCACGGCGCGGGCCATCCGGGTGGGCGGGATGGACGCGGCGCTGGTCATGGACGACGACGTGGTCGCCGGGATCGTCACCGCCACCGACGTCGTCGAGGCCCTGGCAGCCCGGGAGGAGCTTCCCGCGACGGCACCGGCGGGAGTCCCGGACGACCGGGCCACCGGGGACGACGTCCGGCCCTGATCACCCCGGGGCCGGCGGGTCGGTGATCACCGGCCGAGCACGGTCCAGCCGGAACGGGTCGTGGGGTGGTGTACCTCGTCGACCGCCCGCTCGATCGCCGGTCCGGCGGGCCCCGCAGTGTCGATCACGATGGCCTCGGGCCAGGGGTCGGCGTCGAGGGACATCACCGCGGCGACCAGCGGGGTGGCGTCCGAGGCCGAGCCCCGCCGGCTGCGGATCCGGGGTTCGGTGATCTCGCGCGGAGCCCGGCACTCGAGGCAGGTGAGCTGGGCGTGGGCCGCCCGGGCCAGGTCGGTGGCCCGGTCCCGCTCCGCGGCGTCGGTCCAGGAGGCGTCCAGCACGACGGACTCGCCCCGGGCGAGCAGCACGTCGGCCCGCTCCCGCGCCGCCGCGTAGGTGGCCGCGGTGTGGTCGTCGTCGTAGAGGCCCTCGCCGTAGCCCGCGGCGGCCGAGTCGGCGGGCGAGATCCCGGCGAGCTCCTTGCGGAGCGGATCGGTGGAGACCACCACGGCGCCGAGTCGATCGGCCAGCCCGACGGCCACCGTGGTCTTTCCCGTCCCGGGCAGGCCACCGACCAGGATCAGACGGACCTGCCCCGCCTCGAGGTGCCGCCGCGCGAGGCCGAGCAGATCGCGGGCCTCGTCGGCGCCCGGCCCGCCCTGGCTGGCACGCACGGCCGCGACCGCGGACCGCGTGGCGGCCCGGTAGGCGCGGTAGTGGTGGCCGAGCGCGACCGGCCACCGGTCACCGGAGAACTCCGCGTAGAGCTCCAGGAAGCGTTCACCCAGAGCCGGTCCGCTCTGGTGCTCGAGGTCCATCGCCAGGAAGGCTGCATCGTCGAGGGTGTCGAGGTAACGCAGCCGGTCGTCGAACTCGAGGCAGTCGAGGAGGACCGGGCCCATCCGGAGGCAGAACACGTCGTCGGCGAGCAGGTCGCCGTGGCCGTCGACGATCCGCCCGGCGTCGCAACGCTCGTCGAACAGGGCGGCACGGCCCGCCAGGAAGCGGGTCGCCAGACCGGTGACGCTGTCGACGTCGTCGTCGTCGACGAGCTGCCCGGAGTGGCGGTGCAGACCGTCGAGCACCCCGCGCCACCGCCGGCGCAGCGCGTCGACCCGGCCCTCGCGGGTCACGTGTGGTCCCCGGAGAGCCGCCGAGTGGAACGTGGTGAGGCGTCTCGCGACGGCGCGGAGTTCGTCGTCGACGTGCGCCCCGGCCCGCACCAGCGAGGCCAGGCTGCGCTCGGCGGGCATCCGGCGCATCAGGACGAGATGGTCGACGATCGCCCCGTCCGGACCGAGCAGGGTCTCGACGCCGAGATAGGCCTCCGGGCTGAGGCGTGCATTGAGCGCCACCTCGCGCTCACACGCTTCCCGGCGGGCAGCCACCGTCGTGAAGTCGCAGAAGTCGAGCGCGACCGGCTTCTTGAGCTTGTGCACCCGGTCGCCCATGAACCACAGCACCGCGGTGTGCGTCTCGCGCACACCCGCCGGCGCGGTCACCGCAGGCCCCGGCACCGTCACGGCCCCGCCCGCCCGTTCACACCGGGACCGGTGCCGGTACGACCGTGACCGGGCACGTGGCGTGCAGCACGCAGCCCAGGCTCGTCGAGCCCACCATCACGCTCTCGACCGCTCCGAGCCCGCGATGACCCACCACGAGCGCGTCGGCGCCCTCCGCGGCCTCGACGAGCGCCTCCACGGGCCGGCCGGCGATCGCGTCGACCTCGATCTCGGGCAGCGGGACCAGTTCGTCACGGAGTCCGTCGAGAACGGGGTCGACGATCTCGAGCGCAGCGTGCCGTTCGCTCTGGTGGTACATCTCGAGACGCGGGAGCGGGATACCGGCGGTCGGACCGTAGGCCCACGCACCCCACATCTCCGGCGGCTCGTAGACCAGCAGGGCACGAACACGTCCACCGCGGCGGGCGGCCAGTCGCACGGCCTCCTCGAGCGCCGCACGGGCGTTCGGCGAGTCGTCGATCCCGCAGACGATGATCGGCGTGCGGTCGGTCATGGTGTGCTCCTCGCGGTCGGCGGTGGTCCTCCGGGCTGGCCCTGTGAGGGTGGGACGACCGGGATCGACGAGGCAGGGGCACTGGTCCCGGCTCGCCGGGTCCCACGCCGCTCGGCACGCGGTCCCTCGGTCGCGGTCACCGTGGTGGTCCGGGCCGCGATCGGTGGAGATCGCGCCCGCGCTCGTGTCGTCCCGCCGGGCCCGCCGGTCTCCACGGTGACGTCCCGGCACTGCCGGCCGGGACGACGAGGACGGGACGGCTGCCCCGGCCGATGGCCGCCTTCGAGACCGACCGGTGTCCGAGCAGCGCGCTCTGCACGCGCGCCCGGCCGGTGCCGTGGGTACCGACCACGACGAACGGTGCGTCGACCTCCTCGGCGACGACCAGCAGGACCGATGCGGGGTCCCCCTGACGCACGCGTCTGTCCCAGACCACGGGTGCGTGCGCCAGCAGTTCGAGCAGCGCCTGAGCCTGCTCCTCGACGGCGCGTGCCGCATCGGTCTCCCAGTTCCACGAGTCCGGGTCGATCGGGAAGTCGTCAGTGGCCACGACATGGACGATGTGCAGGGGCACCGCCAGACGGACGGCGAGCCGTGCGGCCACCAGCACCGCGTCGTCCGAGCCCCGGTGCCGACTGTGACCGACGACGACGCCTCCGTCCGGCTCGGCCTCCAGGTGTCTTCCCCGCGTCCCCGTCACCGCAGCCACGCTCCCCCCGCGACCGTCCACACGCCGTCGGGCCCGGTCCGCCCGAGCTGTTCCAGGTGCAGGCCGACTGCTCCGCCGGCGCCGTCGTCGACCATCACCGTGTCCGGCCCGACCCGTTGCGGACGCGGCATCATCCAGCCGAACCGGCCGCGGACGAACGCGACCGCGGTCATCTCCGGGTCGAGGCGCCAGGGCTGCGCACCCTGGTCGACGGCGCCCTGCAGCGCAGCGATCGCGCCGGCGTCGAGCGCCTCACCCGCGACGGGGCCGGTATGCCGGACATCCGTCGTCGCGGTCCGGGAGCCGGCCATCATCCCGCCGTACCCGTCGCCGGCATCGCCGGCCGGCGGCTCCGAGGACGGAGTCATCATCGGACCCGGCATCATCGGGACCGGGGCGGGGTCACCCCCGCAGGCCACCGAGCCGAGAGCCAGCAGAACGACGGTGACCCCCGCCGCCATCCGGGCCGCGATGCTCATGATGCCTCCTCGGACGCGACCCGCTGCCGTCGTCGAGCACCCTCCGTCGCCCCGCCGGGACGGCGTCAGGGCAACAGGTCCCGGGACCGGCTCCCGGTCGGCCCGTCTCCCGACCGGCGCGGGCGCCGACCCCCGGAGCCGAGGAGCGACGCGGGTCGTTCGGCCCTGGCCCGGACGTCGACGCCGCGTCGACGCTGAACCCCTCGGCCGCGAGGAGGAGGACGTGGAGAGGCTCGCCCGCCAGGTCCGTGAGCTGATCGTGGCATCGGACCACTACCGCCAGACGATGGCGGCCGGGCTCCGCATCGGCGTCACCGAGTCCGCGGTCCTGGGCCACCTGCTGCACAACGGCCCGCAGACGCCCTCGACGATCGCCGCCCGGATCGGGCTGACGGCCGCCAGCACGACCGCGCTGTTGGACCGCCTCGCCGCGTCCCAGCTCGTGCGCCGCACCCCGAATCCGCACGACCGGCGCAGCGTGCTCGTCGAGCTCACCGACCTCGGGCGCGCCGCGATCGGGGAGATGTACACGATGTTCGCGATCGACATCGACGCCGCGCTCGACCGGGCCGACCCGCGGCTGCGGCAGGAGACCGAGCTGCGGGAGGCCATCACCGACCTGCTCGAGCGCATGGCCGCCGCGCTGCGGGAGCGCAGCGGCGACCGACGAGGCATCGAGGACGCTCTGGCGGCGACGGCGGATCGCGGCGGGAGCGAGACCGACACCGTCGACGCGCCCGACCCCGCGCCGAGGCCCGAGCCGCCGGCGAAGACGTGACACGACGCGGCCCCGGCCGATCACCGGGCCCGCCCCGGCGAGGGCGGACCGGTGTCCCCCGACCCTGCGTCCGGGAGCGCCGTCTCCGTTCCGACGAGGTGGCGGGACAGGGCGGCCTCGACCCCGAGCACGTCGCCCGCACGGTGGCGCAGACTCGCGGCGATCTCCTCCACCAGGCTGCCCACCGCCCGTCGCCACTGCGGGTCCTCCCGCAGCCGGGGATCGGCCTCGTCCAGGGCCGCGCCGATGTCCCGGGCGAAGAGCAGGTAGGTCGAGCACACGACGTCGAAGCCGTCGTCGGTCAGGTCGACGAGCACGCTGCGCCGGTCCAGCGGGTGAGGTCGGCGGGCGACCCAGCCGGCGGCGGCGAGACGGTCGACCAACGCCGTCGTGCTCGTCCGCGACAACCCCGTCCGGGCGGCGATCAGGCTGGGAGTCCGGGCACCGTTGTGCAGCAGGAACTCCAGCGCGGTCGCCTCGACCGGTGCGATCCCCATCGCGGCGGCCACCGCCCGGCGGTAGCTCTCCTCCGCCACCATGAGCTCCCGGACTCCGTCGGCCACCGCCTTCACCGTCGGGACCTCCTGTCCGTACTCGCTCGGCCCCGACGACGGGTGTCCGGTCGGGTGCGCGTCACCGACGACGAGGCAGAATCCGCTGGTGACCGCAGCACAGGCCCCCTCCGGACGCGGCAGCCGCGGAGCCGGTCGGCCTCGGGTCGTCCTCGTCGAGGACCACGTCCGGGTGCGCGAACACCTGGTCGTGCTGCTCGAGGCCGCGGGCTTCGACGTGGTCGCCGCCGTCGAGAGCCGCGCCGCGGGCCACCGGGCGATCCTGGAGCACCGTCCGGACCTCGCCGTGGTGGACAACCGCCTCCCCGACGGCCGCGGCGCGGAGCTGGCGGCCGCGCTCCGGGACCTGGCCCCCGGCGTCGGGGTCCTGATCCATTCCGGAGCGATCACCCCGGAGGAGACGGCGACCGCGATGCGCAGCGGGGTGCTCGAGGTGGTCGGAAAGGACGTCCGGGCGCGGAGCCTCATCGACGCCCTGCGCCGGCACGCGACGGGTTCGCGCCGCTGAGCCGGCGGGTTCCTTCGAGCCTCGAACTACTCCGGCATCGGATCGTCGGACACAGTACCGCCGAATGGCCGAGCCAGGATCGGGACGTCCGCCTCTATCGTCATCCGGACCGCGAATCCGTCGGCCCGACCGCGAATCGAGGAGACCTCCGATCAGACCCGGACCTGCACCGGACGGCGACCCCTACATCGTCACGCAGTGGCACTGCGCGCCGTGTGACGTCGCCGGCCGCGATCCCGACCCCGACCCTGCCTGCTGGAGTTGCGGGCGGCGCGGCGTGACCGTCACCGCCCGTCCGACGGTGGCTCCTCCGGCGTGACGTCCCCGCCGGGGGCGGCCTCGGCTCCCTGCTCGTCCTCCTCGAGTGCCGAGGCGAGCAGCCGGTCCAGCGCGGCCAACGAGTGACGGGGGCCCGAACGGTCGATCACCACCGGGTCGTCGTCGCCGACCCCCGCCTCGGCGAGCCCGTCACTGATCGACTGCGCCGACCGGATCGCCCCGGAGGCGAAGCGGTCCGCCGCCACGTGCTTCGGCGGCGGGGTGAACTCCCGCTCCTCCCCCGGGGCGTCGTCCTCGGGGTCGTCGACCATCAGCTCGTCACGGCGCACATGCCCCGGTCCGCCGTCACCGGGCCCGCCGCCGACGGCCGGATGTCGAAGTCGAAGATCGCGGTCGGCAGGTACAGCGAGCAGCAGGCGTTCGGGATGTCCACCACGCCGCTGATCCGGCCCTCGATCGGCGCGGAGCCCAGCAGGAGGTAGGCCTGCTCGCCCGTGTAGCCGAACTTCTTGAGGTACTCGACGGCGTTGAGGCAGGCCCGTCGATAGGCCAACGTGGCGTCGAGGTACTCGTTGGTGTCGGTCTCGTGGTCCACCGAGATCCCGATGAAGGTGAGGAACTCCGAGTAGCGCGGCTCGACGTTCCCGGGCATGAAGATCGGGTTGGTACTGACGCCGTAGGTCTCCATGCCGCCCTTGATGAGGTCGACCCCGAAGTCGATGAAACCGCCCATCTCGATGGCGCCGCAGAAGGTGATCTCGCCGTCGCCCTGGCTGAAGTGCAGATCCCCGCCCGAGAGCTTCGCGCCGTCGACGAGCACCGGGTAGTAGACGCGGCTGCCGCGCGTGAAGTTCTTGATGTCGTGGTTCCCGCCGTTCTCGCGGGCCGGCACCGTGCGCGCGCCCTCCCGGGCGATCTGGTCGGCGAGCGAGCCGGTCGCCTGGCCGCCCAGCGAGTTCTGCGCCAGCGGCGGGAGCGCCAGCGCCGGGACGCGGTCCGGGTCACGGTCGATCAGTACCTGCTCACGACGGTTCCAGCGCGCGAGCAGGTCCGCCGACGGTGCCGTGCCGAACAGCCCGGGGTGGGTGATACCGGTGTAGCGCACCCCCGGCAGGTGCCGGGAGGTCGCGACCTGCCCGCGGAAGTCCCAGATCGCCTTGGCCGAGTCCGGGTAGAAGTCGGTGAGGAAGCCGCCCCCGTTGGTCTTGGCGAAGATCCCGGTGTAGCCCCAGCCCTGGCCGGGCGCGTCGCCGTACTCCTGCGGCGCCTGGCACGGCCCGAGGTCCAGGATGTCCACGACGAGCAGGTCGCCGGGCTCGGCGCCCTCCACGCCGATGGGCCCGGAGAGCATGTGGGCGTGGGTGAGGTCGACGTCGCGGACGTCGTTGGCCGAGTCGTTGTTGCCGAGCTGCGCGTCCGTCCACTCCCGGCACTCGACACGGAACTCGTTGCCGGGCCGGACCATCGTGGCCACGGGGACGTCGGGATGCCACCGGTTGTGGCCGGGGACGACCTGGTCGCGCATCGACTTGGACTGGTCCACCTCGAAGACGGTCTCGGGCACGGGATCACTTCCTTCACAGCGGGCCGGTCCGGGCCGGCCGGTGGATCCGGCCCGGACGGGCCGGAGGGAACCGTCGGGACGGGTCGCGGTGCGGCGCCGTCCCGACGTCGGGTCGCGGACCCTCAGGTCCGCGTGAGCGGCCGGTCCGGGGCGGGCTCGGGCTCCGGCGCGGTCGGGCGGGGCGTCGGCTCCGGCGCCTCCTCGGCGTGCCGTGGTCCGGCGCCGCGCAGCGTCGGCAGCAGCGCCACCACCATCACGACACCGACGATCCCGAGGACGACCGCGGTGAGCGTGCGGTTCTGCCAGAGCCCGGCCAGCAGCAGGAAGCCGGGAACCGCCGCGGTCACCCATCCCTCGATGAGCGCGACCCAGCCCGTGTAGCGGGTCAGCCGCTCACGCTTGAGGCCGAGCAGGACGAAGAACAGGGTCCACAGCAGCGCCCAGTAGAGCCAGATGACCCCGAACGGCTGATTGGCGAGCTGGGTGAAGTTCAGCGCGGAGAAGCCGAGCGCCCCGATGGCGACGAACAGCGAGAACCAGCCGACGCCGGTCGAGTCGAGCCCGGCGAGCAGGCCGATCCCGACGTACAGGTAGGTGAAGCCGAAGAGGTACAGCCCCGAGGCCTGCAGGATCGTCGAGGTGTCCCCGTTCGCGGTGAAGATCAGGTAGGTCGGCGTGACCACCTGCAACGTCCCGACGAAGAGGTTGAGGATGGCCGCGGCCTTGGGCTCGACGTACCCGAGCAGCATCAGGCCGTTGATGAAGAGCACGGCCCCGACGTAGAACAGTCCCACGGACGCCATGTCGACGCCCTCCTCCCAGAGCGGAGGCCCGGGCATCCCCGGGCCTCGATCGACCCCCCGGGCCGGACGCGTCGTCCGGGCGCGTCCGGCGGACCTCACATGCGACGACCGCCGTGGGGCCGCGACACCACCTCGGGCTCGTCGCGACTGCGCTCCTCGCGGGCGAAGGCGTCCCGGAGTCCGCGGTGCAGCCGGGTCAGCCCGGGTGAGGTCCAGCGGCGTTCCGCCCCTGCCCCGCAGCGGGGGCAGTCCGTGCGGGTGGGCGCCTGCCCCATCGGGAAGGTCAGGTCGACCGATCCGCACGCGGTGCAGCGGTAGGCGTAGGTGACCATCCCGGACCTCCCTCGTCCGACACCGCGGTCGGGACCGCGACGATCCGCCCGGTGCGCGGGCCCGCCACACGGTCGAAGGTCCCGTCGCGTGAGGCCCGGGGACCCTGGCCGAGACCCGTCGAGATCGGTTCGACACCCGGACAGTCCGGTCTCCGAGTTCTCAGGTGATCGGATCGTCCGCCCCGTCAGAGGCGAATGGCCGACACCACCGGATGCGGCGGCGATCGACACTGACGGGGTGGTTCCCGACTCGCCGGCTGCCGGCGATCCCGTTCCCCCGTTGTGCGAGCGCTGCTGGACTCCGGTCCTGCCCGGTCAGCCTCGGCGGCGGTAGCACCCCCGCGCCCGCGGTGCGCCGTTTCGCGCCGCTCTGGGTCTGTCACGAGCATCGCGGACGGTGTCCGGCGCCCTCAGCCGGCTGAGGCTCTCGGCCGGTCCCGGCCCGCCGGCCACGAGGGCACGGGGCGCTCCTCGGGTGCTTCCACGTGTCGGCGCACGTCCTCGACGGCCGCGGCCAGCGCACGGACCCGGACGGCGTCGCGCTCGGCACGGGGTCGGCCCGCCATCGTCCGCTCGAACTGCGCGTACGCGTCGCCGACCCCGGCGTGACTCGCGACCCGTTCGCATCGGACCATGGCGCGCCACAGCCGGCCGCCCGGTCCGCCCGCCCGGGCCAGCCGGGCACGCGCGCCCCGGTGCACCCGGGTCAGCCCCAGGTCGCCGGGGTTGTCCTCCAGCCCGACCCGTGCGATCGCGCCCGCCACGACATCCGTGGCCTTCTCCGGCCCGACCGCTCCGACCAGACGGGGCGCGAGCCCGGCCAGCTCCGGCCGGACCGCGGGGCGCACCCCGTCGTTCACCCGTCGGGCGAGCTCGGCGAGGGCGCGGTCCGTGCACCGGGGTCGGTCGCTCCACGGCTCCCCGGCCAGCACCGAGACGTACTCCATCACGCAGGAGCCCTGCCTCGGCCCGTGGTGCCTGCCCGCCGAGAGCACGGGGAGCCCGTCCGGCGCCGTGGCAGTGAGGTCGCCCTGTCCGCTCTGTTCGATCATCTCGATGCCTCCTGATCCGCCCCTGTCGCGGATCAGACCGCATCCCGAGGTCCGCGCGACCCGGGCTCCGGTCCCCTCGGGGCGGGCCTTTGGACCCGGAAGCCCGCGTGCGGGATCGCGGCCGCACGGGTGAACGACCGCCGAGCGGCCATGACTTTCTGTAGCCAATAGGTTGTCCCGCATCGCCGGACGGATGCACGGTCGTCCGTGACGCCGCGCTTCGCCGGGACCGTGCGCCACAGGCTGCGACGTCCCAGGGGCGGGCGATCGGGGAGAACTCATGGACCAGCACGACGACCTCGCGGCCATCCGCAGCGATCATGCGGTCGACACCCACCGCGGGCGACCGATGGTCCCGCCGTCCCCCGGGCTCCTGGCGGCCACCGGCGTGGGCGGGCTGGCGGGGCTGATCGCGATCAACCGTGCCCGCCGGGGCCGCTCGAGCTGGCCGCACTGGTCACTGGTGGCGGGCGCCACGGCGGTCGCCGTGAACGAGGCGGCCGGTAAACCGGTGGTCCTCCTGCGGTGGTCGGCGCTGCGGCTGTTCCTGGGGATGAAGCACCTGCTCCGGGAGTGGCAGGTCGGCGACGGTCGAGAACAGGCAATGGCCGATCACGTCTCCTCCCACGCCGAACCCGGCGACATCGACGACGCCATCCGCGCGATCGACGAGTTCTGTTGGCGGAAATCGTTCCTGATCAACGTCGGCGACGAGAAGGGCGCCATCCTGGACCGCGCGGTGCACCGGGCACAGCCGCGGCGCGTGCTGGAACTGGGTTCCTACTGCGGGTACAGCGCCCTCCGGATCATCCGCGCGATGCCGTCCGGCGCTCACCTGTGGTCGGTGGAGGTCAGCCCGGCCAACGCCGCCATCGCACGCCGCGTCTGGGAGCACGCCGGCGTCGGCGACCGGGTCACCGCGGTCATCGGCTTCCTCGGAGACGGCGGACGCACCATTCGACGCCTGCGTGAGCAGGACGAGTTCGGCGCCGGCGGCCTCGACCTGGTGTTCATCGACCACGCCAAGGAGGAGTACGTCCCCGATCTGGAACGCATCCTGGAGCAGGGCTGGCTGCACCCCGGCAGCATCGTGGTCGCCGACAACGTCAGATTTCCCGGCGCGCCCGAGTACCTCGACTACATGCGCCGACGCGACGGACACGACTGGCGCACCGTCGAGCACCACACCCACGTCGAGTACCAGTCCGTGCTCCCTGACCTGGTTCTCGAGTCCGAGTACCAGCGCCCGACCACCGCCGGTGCGGGCGACGCGCGCACCGGTCTGCGGGCCACACCCCCCGGTCCGAACCCGGGCCCCTAGGCGAGTCTCTGTCCACTCCGCCGCCTTCGAGGCAGGATCGGGCGCGAGACCATGAATCCTTCACCGTCCCCGCCAGGTGTGCCGCTGGCCTCGCCGTCGGGCCGCTGGCTCATCGTCGCGGCCGCGCTCGGTTCCGGGATGGCGTTCCTCGACGGATCCGTGGTCAATGTCGCCCTGCCCGAGATCGGCCGCGAGCTCGGTGGCGGTATCACCACCCAGCAATGGGTGCTCGACGGCTATTACCTGACCCTGTCCTCGTTACTGCTGCTCGGCGGCGCGCTCGGGGACCGCTACGGACGCCGCCGGGTCTTCATGGCGGGCCTGGTGCTCTTCACACTCGCCTCTCTCGGCTGCGGGGTCGCCGCGTCCGGAACCATGCTGATCGCCGCCAGGATCGCCCAGGGCGTCGGCGGAGCGCTCCTGGTCCCCGGCAGCCTCGCCCTGATCGACTCCGTCATCGCCCACGCCGACCGCGGACGCGCGGTCGGCACGTGGGCCGGTCTCAGCGGCGTCGCCTCGGCGTTGGGCCCCTTCCTCGGAGGCTGGCTCGTCGACGCTGCGTCCTGGCGCTGGGTCTTCTTCATCAACGTGCCGCTGGCGGTCGCGGCCGTCGCGGTCACGGCGCGACACGTCCCCGAGAGCCGCGATCGGGCGCTGACGGGCCGTCTCGACGTCGCCGGGGCCGCGGCCGTGACGGTGGGACTCGCCGGAATCGTCTACGCGCTCATCGAGGGCCCGACCCGTGGCTGGACGCCGACGATCACAGGCTCGGCAGTGCTCGGAGTGCTCGCACTGGCGGCTTTCCCGTTCGTCGAACGGGCCGCCACCGCGCCCCTGATCCCGCTGAGCATGTTCCGCTCCCGCCAGTTCGTCGGGGCGAACCTGGTGACCCTGGCGGTCTACACCGGGCTCGGCGGCGCGCTGTTCCTGCTCGCCCTCCAACTGCAGCAGAGCATGGGCTACTCGGCGCTGGCCGCCGGAGCGGCGCTGCTGCCGTTCACGCTCATCATGTTGCTGCTGTCGCGGGCCGTCGGCGGGTTGTCGCAGCGGATCGGTCCCCGATGGCTCATGACCGTCGGGCCGTTGCTCGCCGCCGCCGGTTTCCTGCTGTTCACCCGGGCGGTTCCCGGGGCCGGGTACGTCGAGGGCGTCCTGCCCGGCGTGACCGTGTTCGGGTTGGGTATGGCCGTCACCGTCTCGCCGCTGACCTCGACCGTGCTCGCGTCGGTCGACGAATCGCACGTGGGCGCGGCCTCGGGAGCGAACAACGGTGTCTCGCGCCTGGCGAGCCTGCTCGCGGTCGCCGTCCTGCCGCTCGTCGCGGGACTCGATTCCATCGGGACCGGTCCGCTCGGGCCGGGCTTCGCCCGAGCCATGGTGATCTGCGCCGGCCTCTGCGTGGTCGGCGCTCTCGTCGCCGTGGTCACGATCGATCGCGCCGTCCCGGTCCGGACACATCTCATGCCCGGACTGGCCCAGCCGTGTCAGCAACCGTGCACCCGCGGCGACCTGACTCCGCCCGGCGCGGGCCCGGCGTCGCCGTCCGGATCGGCCCGACCAGGCTGAACCGCGCTCGGGCGTCGTCGAGCCCGGAGTCGCCCCGGGCTCCGCCGCGCCGGGCGCGACGGGGCCCGAGGACGACCGCTAGTTGATGGCGTGGATCGGGTTGTGGCAGCCCTTGGCGTTGGCGGCGCTGTTGCCGTGGCCGGCCTTCGACAGGATCGGCACCCCGCCGGCGTTGTCCTGCACCGGGACCTGCACGCCGAGCGCGTTGACCGGCACGTCGTTGTTGCAGAGGTCGCCGGTGGTGTTCGGGGCGAAGTCGCTGGAGTTGATCAGGCCCTTCTGCACCGTGGTCCCGTCGTGGTGCTGGGTGGCGCCGATACCGTCGTCGCCGCCGTGGCCGCTGGGAGCCTCGCCGGCCAGCGCCATGCCGGCGCCGGAGACCAGGCCGGTGCCGATCATCGCCGTGGCCAGCAGGGTGGAGCGCAGGGTCGCCATCGTCGGCGTCCTTCCTGAGAGGGGCCGGTCGCCGCGAGTCCCGCCTCGACCGTTCGATCGTTGAATAACGTGTTGCCAACTCGGCGATCCGTCTCCGGGTCACGGTCGCGGCACGTTGATCATCGGAACGGGTGACTCCCGACGACGGCCGGGCGGCGCGCGCCGGTCAGACCTGGGGCAGGTCCGCGAACGCCTTCTTGACGTCGCGGTACCAGCCCATCGACTTCTTCGGATGCCGCCAGCGACCCTTCATCGCCTCGCGCGCCGGCTGGTGGACCGCGTCGCCGGCCTTCTCGGCCTCCTTGAGGTGGCGGTCGTTGGCCTTGATGACGTCGTCGGCGGTCTCACCGGGGTGCTCGAGGTCGCAGGGTCCACCCAGCTGGCGACAAGTCATGATCTTCATGGCGTTCCTTCCTCCGTGGTTGCGGCCGGACGTGTCGGCCTTCCACCTCCCTGACACCGGAGACGACGCGGGTGTGACGAGCGGCCGGGGTCCGGGCCCGGTGGCGAAGCGCCAGCCGGTCGGTCAGTCGGTATCCGGCGCGATCCGGAGAGCCTCGATCGCGAGGTGGAGCTCGGCCACGGCGTGCGGGTCGGTGGTGCTCCGGCCGGTGATCTCCTCGATCCGCCGGATCCGGAGGTAGAGCGTGTTGCGGTGGATGTGCAGCGTCTGCGCGACGTCGGCCAGCGACCCCTGCCGCAGCGACCAGGCACGAAGGGTCTCGAGGAGCGCGTCGCGGTCGGGTTCGGGGAGCGCGAGCAGCGGCCCGAGCACGTTCTGACGGATGCGGCGGCTCAGGTCGGGGGATCCGGCCAGGAGCACGGCGGTCGGGTCGTCGTCGTAGCGCAGCACGTGGGGCGGGTCGCGACGGGCCGCCTCCGCAGCGAGGCGCGCGTGCGCGGCGGCCCGGGGCGCGTCCGTGAGGGTGTCGACGACCTCGCTGACCCCGACCGGGCCGTGGGCGAGCCGATCGAGCTGCTCCACCAGGGCCTCGACGCCCCGACGGCGGGTGAGGGCGACGAGCCCGATCTGCTCGGAGACCGCGAGGTTCCAGGCCGAGGTGAGGTCGTGGGCCTGCAGCGAGGCTTCGACCCGGGGCAGGGGCTCCTCACCGATGGTGCGGGTCGGGGCCACCACGGCGACGAACGCGCCGGTCAGCGGGAGTCGCAGCAGTGAGGCGTTCTCCGACAGGCGCGGTTCGGCGCCGGTGCTGCCGTCGAGGATGTCGGCGAGGACGGCGCTGCGGATCTGCTGATTGTGCACCGCCTGTTCGAAGGTGTATTCGCGGTAGCCGTGGGTGATGGCGCTGCTGTACTCGTCGATCACCGCCCAGACGTCGCTCGCGATGGTCAGCAACGAACGCTGCTGCGACGGTTCCGCGCGGTCGAGCATCAGCTGCCAGATGAATCGACCGCCGACCCGGAAGGCGTGGAGCACCGATTCCAGCGGCACCCCTTGTGAGGCGCGCCGGCGACCCGTCTCCCGGGGCGTGTCCAGTGGGCTCGCCGGACCGCCGGACAATTGCCGGAACACGTGGGTGAGGTGATCGCGGCACGACCCGAGCAGATCGTCCGACGGCACGGCGACGACGTGGCGATAGGCGGGCTCCAGCGCCTCGATCCGGACCGCGAGCTGGGCGGCCAGGGTGTCGACCTCGTCGAGCATCGTCCGGGCCAGCTCCCGCGACCCGTCCCCGTCGGCTCTGCCGGTGAGCGTCTCCACCTGGTCAATCTAGGGCCGCGGGCCGTGATCGGGGCTGTGCGTGTGCACAGCGAACGGCCTCGATGCCGCTGCCGATGCCTCTGGCGATCTGTGCGCGGTCGGGGCCACCCTGCTTGCCGGACGGGACGCATCGGGAGCCCCGGGAGTTTCGAGGAACGACGATGAATCTGGCGATGAATCTCGGCCGGACGGCGGCGGCACATCCGTTGCGGACGGCGTTGCGCTACCAGGGGAACGGGATCAGCTACGCCGAGATCGACGATCTCTCCGGTCGGGTCGCGGCGATCCTGCGGGCGGACGGTCTCTCGCCGGGCGACCGGGTCGCGATCATGGTGGGAAACGTGCCGCAGTTCGCCCTGGCCTATTACGGGGTGCTGCGGGCAGGCGGGGTCGTGGTCCCGATGAATCCGTTGCTCAAATCCCGGGAGGTCGCGTTCCAGCTCGCCGACTGCGGCGCCCGGCGGATCGTGTGCACCGGTCTGGGGCAGGCCGAGGCCGCCACCGGTGCGCAGGAAGCCGGGGCCCATCTCGTCGACATCGAGGCCGAGGGGCCGTCCGACCCGGAGATCGTGCCGCGGGCCGGGGACGACACCGCCGTCGTGCTCTACACCTCGGGGACGACCGGCACCCCGAAGGGCGCCGAGCTCACCCACGCCAACCTGACCCGCAACGCGGAGATCACCGCCCGGAACCTGCTCCACCTCACCACCGACGACGTGGTGTTCGGCGGGTTGCCGCTCTTCCACGCGTTCGGGCAGACGTGCGCCCTCAACGCGGCGATCGGTGCGGGCGCCACCCTGTGCCTGATGGCGCGCTTCGACGCCGACGCCGCCCTGGCGATGATGCGCGACGAGCGGGTCACCGTCTTCGCGGGCGTGCCCACGATGTACGGAGCGCTCTTCCACGCCGCGGCGGACGGCAGCCTGCCCGACCTGCGCACCTGCATCTCCGGGGGCGCAGCGCTGCCGGTCGAGGTCCTCAACGCGTTCGAGAAGACCTTCGACTGCCTCGTGCTGGAGGGCTACGGGCTCTCCGAGACCTCGCCGGTGGCGTCGTTCAACCACCCCGACCGGCCCCGCAAGCCGGGATCGATCGGCACCCCCGTCGAAGGCGTCGAGATGCGCCTGGTCGACGCGCAGTGGAACACCGTGCCCGCCGGGCAGAGCGGCGAGATCGCCATCCGCGGCCACAACGTCATGAAGGGCTACTGGGGTCGACCGGAGGCCACCGCGACCGTCATGTCCGACGGCTGGTTCCGGACCGGTGACATCGGCACCGTCGACGACGACGGCTACTTCACCATCGTCGACCGCGCCAAGGACCTGATCATCCGCGGCGGCTACAACGTCTACCCCCGCGAGATCGAGGAGGTGCTCTACGAGCACCCCGCGATCGCCGAGGCCGCGGTGATCGGCATCAAGCATCCGGAGCTCGGCGAGGAGGTCGCCGCCGCCGTCGCGCTGCGCCCGGACGCCTCGGTGACCCCCGAGGAGCTGCGGGAGTTCGTCAAGGCCCGGGTCGCCGCCTACAAGTACCCGCGCCGGGTGTGGATCGAGGCCGCGCTCCCCAAGGGCGCCACCGGGAAGATCCTCAAGCGGGAGATCACCGTGCCCGCGGAGATGGTGTGAGCACCGACGCGGCCGAGAACGCCGCGCCGTTGGACCTGCTGCTCACCGAGGCGGGCACCGGCACCTGGCGACGGTTCCGGCCCGACGCGTCCACCGCCACCGCGCTGGTCTCCCTGGCTCGGCGCCCGCGCGCCACTGCCCGTCTCCTGGCCGGCCTCGGGTCGGAGCTGGCGCAGGTGGTGGCCGGGGTCTCGGCGCTCGCGCCCTCGACCCGCGACCGTCGGTTCAGCGACCCGGCCTGGTCGTCGAACCCGCTGCTCCGTCGGGTGGTGCAGGGCTACCTCGCGGCCGGGCGCACCGTCGACCAGCTCGTCGACGCCGCCGACCTGGACTGGCGCGACGACCACCGGGTGCGGTTCCTCGTCGACAACGTCCGCGAGGCCCTCGCCCCGAGCAACGTCCCGCTGCTCAACCCGGCCTCGGCGAAGGCCGTCGTCGACACCGCCGGCCTGAACTTCGCCCGGGGCGCCGGACACCTCGTCCGGGATCTCGCCGCCCCGCCGCGGGTGCCGCAGATGGTCGACCCCGCGCCGTTCGAGATCGGGAGCACCATCGCTGCCACCCCGGGCTCGGTCGTCCTGCGCACCGAGATGCTCGAGCTGATCCAGTACGCCCCGAGCACCGCGCGGGTCCGCGAGACGCCGGTGCTGATCGCGCCCCCGACGATCAACAAGTACTACGCGCTCGACCTCGCACCCGGTCGCAGCGAGATCGAGTACCTGGTCGGCCGGGGCCAGCAGGTGTTCGTGATGTCCTGGCGCAACCCCGAGGCCCGTCACTCCCACTGGGGCCTCGACGCCTACGTGGGCGCGATCCTGGACGCCCTCGGAGCGGTCGAGCGGATCACCGGCTCGTCGCGCACCGTGCTCGCGGGGGTCTGCTCGGGCGGCATCCTCGCGGCGCTGACGGCCTCCACCCTGGCGGCCACCGGCGCTCAGGCACGCCTCGCCGGGCTGGTGCTCGAGGTGACCGTCCTCGACAACGCCCGGGCCGGCACCGTCGGGGCGCTCACCGACCCGGCGCTGGCGGCGGCGGCCACCGCGCTCTCGCGCCGGCAGGGCTACCTCGACGGCCGGTCCCTCGCGGAGGTCTTCGCCTGGCTGCGGCCCGGCGACCTGGTGTGGAACTACTGGGTCAACAACTACCTGCTCGGCCGCACCCCGCCCGCGTTCGACATCCTGTTCTGGAACGCCGACACGGTGCGCATGACGGCGGCGCTGCACGCCGACTTCGTCGACCTCGCGATGCGCAACGCGCTGGTCACCCCGGGCGCGCTGACGGTGTGCGGGGAGCCCGTCGACCTCTCGGCGGTCACGGTCGACTCCTACGTCGTCGCGGGCATCAACGACCACATCACGCCGTGGGAGAACTGCTACCGCAGCACCGGTCTGCTCGGCGGGGAGACCCGGTTCGTGCTCTCCACGAGCGGCCACATCGCCGCGCTGGTCAACCCGCCCGGCAACCCGAAGGCGAGCTACCAGGTCGCCAAGGACACCCCACCCGGTGCGCAGACCTGGCTCTCCGACGCCGAGACCGTCCGCGAGAGCTGGTGGCCCGACCTCGACGACTGGCTCGCCGCCCACGGCGGGGCGGAGCGCCCCGCACCCGAACAGCCCGGTGGCGGCGGGCTCGAGGTCCTCGCCGCCGCTCCCGGCACCTACGTCCTCGATTCCTGACGGAGACCCCCATGACCGACACCGCCGACCCCCGAGAGATCCCCGACCTGACCGAGCCGCACTACGAGGCCATCGGCCGCTCGCGCGCCACCGACTACTTCCACATCGGCGACCAGCTCACCGACGACGAGCGGGACTACTGGCGCCGGGCCCGCGACTTCGTCGACGACGAGGTCCTCCCGGTCATCAACTCCTACTGGGAGAACGCCGAGTTCCCCTGGCCGCTGATCGCCGCGCTCGGCCGGCGCGGCCTGGTCGGCGACGGCATCGAGGGCTACGGCTGCCCACCCATGAGCCCGATGGCCTCCGGCCTGATCGCGATGGAGCTCAACCGCGGCGACGGCAGCGTCGGCACGTTCCTCGGCGTCCAGGCCGGCCTGGCGATGCAGTCGATCGCGATGCTCGGCTCGGAGGACCAGAAGCGGCACTACCTGCCCCGCATGGCCCGCCTGGAGACGATCGGCGCCTTCGCGCTGACCGAGCCGCGGCACGGCTCCGACTCCGTCGCGCTCGAGACCAGGGCCCGCCGCGACGGCGACACCTGGCTCCTCGACGGCGCCAAGAAGTGGATCGGCAACGGCACCATCGCCGACGTCCTCGTCGTCTGGGCCCGCGACGAGGACGACGGCCGGGTCAAGGGCTTCCTCGTCGAGAAGGACTCCCCCGGGCTGGAGACCCGGCGCATCGACGGCAAGGGCTCGCTGCGCGCGGTCTGGCAGGCCCACATCACGCTGCGCGGGGTGCGCGTCCCCGACGACGCCCGACTCCCCGGTGCGCGGTCGTTCAAGGACACCGGTCGGGTGCTCGCCGGCACGCGCAACGAGGTCGCCTGGTCGGCACTGGGCCACGCCGTCGCGGCCTACGACATCGCTGCCACGTACTGCGCGCAGCGCGAGCAGTTCGGGAAGCCGCTGGTCAGCTTCCAGATCGTGCAGGAGAAGCTCGTCGAGATGCTCGCCGAGGTCTGCTCGATGCAGCTCTACTGCCTGCGGCTGGCGCGGCTCATGGAGGAGGGCAAGCTGACCGACACCATCGCCGCGCTGGCCAAGCGGAACAACACGGTCAAGGCCCGCGCGGTCATCGCCGAGGCCCGCGATCTGCTCGGGGGCAACGGCATCCTGCTCGACTTCCACGTCATGCGGCACATGGCCGACATCGAGGCCATCCACACCTACGAGGGCACCGCGACCATCCAGACGCTGATCGTCGGCAGGGACATCACCGGTGTCACGGCCTTCACCTGAGGAGCCGACGGACGACCGGCCGGGGGTGCGCACGGTCGTGGTCGAGGGGCGTCGGCTGCGGATCAGGACCCGCGGGGAGGGCCGACCGCTCCTGATCATCACCGGGATCGGGGCCGGTCTCGAGCTCGCCGAGCCGTTCGAGGACGAGCTGCTCCGTCGCGGCACCGCCACGATCTCCTTCGACGCGCCCGGCGTCGGCGGCTCGGACCCCTACCCCCGGCCCCGACGCATGAGCGGCATCGCCCGGACGGTCCAGCAACTGGTGGCGCGGCTGGGTCACGACGACGTCGACGTCCTCGGCGTCTCGATGGGCGGGCTGGTCGCGCAGCAGCTCGCCCACCAGGCCCCGCACCTGGTGCGCCGGCTGGTCCTCGCCGCCACCGCGCCGGGCGTCGGCGGCATCCCCGGGTCACCGTGGGTGCTGGCCCGGCTCGCCACGCCCCGCCGCTATCAGGATCCCGACCACCTCGCCCGGATCGCGGGGCAGATCTACGGCGGCCGATTCCGCGGTGACCCGGGCGCCGCGGCCCGCCACACGGAGGCCCACCTGGGGAGCACCAGCTGGCAGGGGTATCTCGGACAGCTCTACGCGGTCAGCGGGTGGACGAGCCTGCCCTGGATCTGGCGGCTCTCCCAGCCGACGCTCGTCCTGGCCGGCAGCGACGACCCGATCGTCCCCGTCGTCAACGCCCGCATCCTGGGGACGCTCCTGCCCCGGTCCCGGGTCCACGTCGCCGACGGGCTCGGGCACCTCTTCCTGCTGGAGGAGCCGGCCGCGATGGCAGAGCTCGTCCGCGGCTTCCTCGACACTGCTGATCAGCCCCGGACGGGGGGCCGGTGAGCCCAGCAGGCTCTGGTCGACTCCTGGTCACCGGTCGAGGATCGCCTGGACGACCGGCCCCATCGTCGCGATGACCTCGTCCGGTCGGGCGTCGCCGAGCGGAGGGAGCCGGAGGACATAGCGGGCGAGCGCCGTCCCGAGAATGTAGGAGCTCAGCGCCGCGGAGCGCCGGTCGGTGATCACCTGCAGCCCCGGGTCGCCGGTGCGCCGCGGGTCCACCAGCCGCTCGACCATCACGCGGACCTGGGTCGAGAACACGTCACGGATCCGGTCGGCAGCCCGTTCGCTGGTGGGCGCCGATCGCAGTAGCAACGTGAGCACCTCGCCGGTGTCCGGGCCGTCCCAGAGCTCGACGAACCGCTCCGCGAGCGCGGCGCCGCGCTCCGACGCCACCACCGGACCCAGCTCGGGGAGGGCGAGGTCGATCGCGGTGGCCGCCTCGAACAGGCCGTCCTTGCTGGTGTAGTAGCGGATCACCATCGAGGCGTCCACACCGGCGTCCGCAGCCACACCCCGCACCGTCGCGCGCTCGAAGCCGTGAGTGGCGAACGCCCGCCGGGCTGCCGCGAGCACGGCGTCGCGGGCCGCCTGCGATCTTGCCGTGAACGCCACCGCCCCACGATAGCCAACACGCGTTGGCAAACCGAGCCGAGCGCGCTAGGTTTGCCAACGCACGTTGGCACTATGAACCCGGGAACCGAGAGCAGGAACCCCTCATGCGCAGACCTTCGGCGGCGGCGCTCAGCGCCGGGTTCTTCCTGGTGGCCCCCGGCACGGTCGTCGGGCTGATCCCGTGGCTGATCACCCGGTGGCGGTGGCGCCCCGAGCTACCGGGCGGCGTCGCGATTCGGGTGGTCGGTGCGGTGCTGGTCGCCGCGGGACTGCTTCCTGCCGGCTCGGCGTTCGTGGAGTTCGTCAAGGCCGGCGGCACTCCGATCCCCCTGGCCCCGACCGACCGGCTCGTGGTCTCCGGGTTCAACCGCTACGTGCGCAACCCGATGTACGTCGGTCTGCTGCTGGCCGTCGTCGGTCAGGCGTTGATCTTCGGTCAGGCGCGGCTGCTGGTCTACGCCGCGGCGGTGTGGATCGCACCCGCGGCATTCGTGCACTGGTACGAGGAACCCACCCTCACCCGTCGGTTCGGCACCGAGTACGAGGCCTACCGGGCGGCCGTCCCCGCCTGGTGGCCACGTATCCACCCCTGGACCCCGCAGCCGGAACGGAACTGATCTCGCGATGACCACCAGCCCCCTGGCGCGCCGCTACCTGTGGCTGCTCGAGCACACCCTCAACCAGGCGACACGACGGCTGGCCCGCACCGGGTACGGGCCGTTCTCGCTGGTCCGGCACACCGGGCGCCGGAGTGGTCGCGTCTACGAGACCCCGGTGATGCTGGCGACGGTCCCCGACGGATTCGTCGCCGAGCTCACCTACGGACCCACCGTCGACTGGTACCGCAACATCGTCGCGGCCGGGGGATGCGAGGTCGTCCACCAGGGCCGGGAACACACGATCGACCGGATCGAGGACTGCGATACCGCTCGCGGCCTGCGCGCCTACGGCTGTCCGCGGGCGCTCGTCCTACGCCTGCTGGGCCGGCGCGAGTTCCGCGTTCTCCATGCGGCCCGGCCAGTGCCGTAGCGGGTCGGAGACAGGCGTCAGGCAGTGATCAGCCCCGCCAGCTTGGTGAAGGCGGCGGTCCAGCCTGCCTCGGCCCCGGCCCGGCCGTCGGCGGGGTACGGGCCGTCGCTGAGCGTCATGCGCGTCCTGGGCCCGTGGTCATGGAACTCGACCCGCAACACGCTGGAGTCGGGCATGCCCACCTGCGGCATCGGGTCCGACCGGAGCACCAGGAGCTCGGGCGGGACCAGTTCGATGATCTCGTAGCCGACGGTGAACTCGCCGCCCCCGGGGGCCAGCATCGTGAGCTCGTAGCGCCCGCCGAGCCGGAGGTCGACGAGGATGCGCTCGGCCGGCACCTCGACGCGCTCGGGGCCGTACCAGGCGGCCAGCGCCGCCGGGTCGGTCCAGGCGCGGAACACCCGCTCGCGCGGGGCGTCGAAGACCCGGGTGATCAGGACGCATCCGTCGGTCGAGGTGGGGGTCTGCTCACTCATCGTCGGCTCCTTGCTGTTCGGGTTCCGCAGGCAGGCGCAGGTACGCCTCGAGGCGGTCCATGCGGGCCTGCCAGGTCCGGGTCCGGGACTGCATCCACGCGACGGCGTCGTCGAACGGTTCGGGATTGCGTCGCCACTGGGCCTCACGGCTCCGGGTGATCAGCCCGGCCCGTTCGAGAACCTTGAGATGGCGCGAGACCGCCGGGACGCTGACCGGGAACCGAGCGGCGACCTCGTTGACGGTCGCCCCGCCCTCGGCGAGCAGGACCAGGATCGAGCGCCGGGTCGGGTCGGCGAGCGCGGCGAAGGTCAGGCTGAGCTGGTCGTCCGTGGTCATGTCGCCCCGAGTTCTGTAATGAACGACTCGGTTAATTGCGCTCCTCATTGAACACACTGCTCACACGCCCGACAAGCAGCCCGGGCCGCCACCCACGACCATGTCGGCCCGAACGCCCCGCCCAGGCGACGCTGACCGCGGCAACCCGTCGCTGCGGGCGACACCACAACGCCGTCGACCGCGTCCGTGATGGACACCGTCCGAACTCGGACGAATTCGAGACGTCGACCCTCGTCGAGACATTGCCTCGCATCGCACGGCTTCTTGACGGCGTGCCTTTCGATCGTCAAAGTATGTGCGGCCGATCCGGATTCGATCGGGAGGGCGGGTCGGGAGTCAGTCGAAGCAGACATTCTTCACGCAAAGGCACACACATCTTCTCGACCGAAGCGGCGTGGACCTACGCCGCAACGTCGATTGCTCGAAAGAGGGCTTCTGCTCCTCCTGCTGTCCGCTGCACTCCAACCCCCCGGGAAGTGCAGCGGGCACGGGATCGGCTGACCGGATCCGGCGCGAGTCCGCGGTCAGCCGATCCCACCCCTAAGCTCCGAGATTTCCTCCAGAACTGTCGGGCGACTCGGCGGTCGCCTCCTCGAGGGTTGTCCGGAGCCGGCCGGCGTTGGTGGCGTGCGACCGCAACGACGCCGCCATCTCGCTCAGGAGATCAGCCAGCGATCCCCGCAGTTCGACATCGTCGACCAGTCGAGGTCCGATCCGACCCAGCGCTTCGTCGATGTCCGAGGCGAAGAGGGCGAACATCGTCTCGATCGCCGAGAGACCTCGGGGTGTGAGCTCGACCAGCACCCGCCGACGATCGTCGGGATGCGGTGTGCGTTCGACCAGGCCCGCCGTCGCCAGCCGGTCGATCAGCGACGTTGCGCTCCCGGCGGTCAGCCCGGCTCGCGCAGCGACGAGGGTGGGAGTCAGTGGCCCCTCATGGAGAAGCTGGCCCAGGACCGCGGCCTCGGTGGTACTCACCTCGATTGCGGACGCCATCGTCCGCCGGTATTCGTCGCTGGCGACGATGAGCTGCCGTAGGCGCCGAGCGATCTCGCCCATATCGGTGGCCTGATGGACGTGCTCGACGCCACCGCCGGCCCGATCACCGGCCGGTCGGTCCACTCCGCTGACCGTCATGGTGCTCGGTTCACGCCGCGTCGAGTCGCGTACTCGTGGTCGTGCCAGGGCAGGTCGTGGCGATGGGCATCGAGCCAGCGGGGAGTAGCGACCAGAGGGAGCAACACCTGCCAGAGTGAGTGCACGCGGGGCCCGAGCTCGTCGATGGTCCCGGTCCGCTCGCAGATCAGATTGTGGCCGGCCACGGCCGTGATCAGCGACCGGGCCAGGTCGGGGATGCTCACCTCGTCGCGCAGCAGTTCGGATGCGGCCGTGAGCTGGGCGGCGGTGGCGGCCTCGAGGTACCCGTAGTGCTCGCTGGCCCGGGTCGTGGGCACACCAGGATCGTTGAGCAGTCGGATGCCTCCGCGCACGATGGGATCGGTACGCATCAGCCTGACGACCTGCTCGGTCTGCAGCACCAGGGTGTAGAGCGGGTCGAATCCGAACGAGCGGATCTCGGCGCCCATCTCCCGCCAGGTGCCGGTCGTCGCGGCGATCACTGCGTCGGCCAGCGCAAGCTTGTCCGGGAAGTGGAAGTACAAGGCGCCTTTGGTGACCCCGCAACGACCGAGTATCTCTCGCAGCGGGCTTCCGTGATATCCACCGGAGGCGAACTGTTCGCCGGCTGCGACCAGCAACGCGTGTCGGGTCACCGCGGCCCGGTGCCCGTGGTCGGGTCCTCCCGATGGCGCCGGGACGCCGGTCGCCTCTGCCGCTTGCCGAGATGTCACTGCGCCCGTCCTTTCCGGCACCAGCCACGGACATCCGGACAAGCGTCCCTCACGTGGAGGCCTCTGCCATTCACCGCATCAGGTCCACGCCTGATCAACAGAGAGCGGACCGGGCCGTGCAGCGCGCAGCCCCCCAGCTACGCAGCGATACACGGTCCGGTCCGCGGCGCGACCCGGAGGCAGTTCGGTGCTGTCCCCGCGCCGCACGGGCGGGCCAGACCCGGGGCCGGCAGATCCTTCGCCGCGCCACAACATACCGGGCGTTTTGGCTGCTGGCTACAACGTTGTGTCTCGCACCGAGACTCCCTCGCCCGGTTCTGCCCCGTGATCATGTCCGGAATCGCCTCGGTCCGAGGATCGACGATTCGCGAATCGGATGAATCGAGAAGGAGAGGCGAGGCGAGGGATGCGGGAGTTTTGACAGCCGGCAATCCCCGGAGCACGCTTGTCCATTCCGGCATTCCACGACGGGCAGGACATCCTGATCTTTCCTGGTCCGGACCCGACCATTGTCACCAGCGATGCGGCGCCCTGGTCGAGCAGCCCCGAGGCGTGTCGCCGGGAGGAGCCGCCACATGCTCTCCCGCCGCGGCGATCGCGTGCCCGGACTCTTGTCGGCCCTGGCGTCCGCCTGTCGGTACTGCTGGGTCGACGTGGGTCGCGGATGCCGCCGGTGGTGGCCGCGGCGGTGGTGGCTGCGGGCGTTGTCGGTCGTCGGTGTGGCCGTCGTGGTCGTCGGGCTGATGGCCGCGCAGTCGATCGTCGAGGCCCTGACCCGCCCTGGGAGCGACCCGGTCGCCGCCCGCCTGGCTGAGTGGGGTCGCGACCACGGACTCGGCCCGCTGGTCACCGCACTCGAGGCGGGTCAGTACGAAGTGAACAAGCCGCGGATCGGTGGCGCGCCGCCAGGTGGCATCCCGCGTCCACCGGGCGCCGAGGCCGAGCATCCCGGCGGGCAGCCGGCGCCACCGCCGCTCCGCCCGCCGGTCGGCGTGTCGCCGCTGCCCGGCGAGGGTCAGTGGCAGCCGGTGGTCTCCACGCCTCGCGGCGTCGCGGTCCGGGCGACGACGGTGCGCCCGGACGCCGAGCACACGTCGTTCCTGGTCGGCGTGCTCTGGATGGACCCGACGCTGGTCGGCGGGGTGCTGCACCCCGGCACCGTGGACCCGGGCGGTCACTGGTCGATCCCACCGAAGATCGACGCCACGGAACAGCGCAGCGTGGTCACCGCGTTCTCGGCCGGGTTCCGGCTGCAGGGCGACAGCCACGGCGGCTGGTACCAGGACGGTCGCCAGCTACGACCGCTCGTGCCCGGCGCGGCGAGCATGGTGATCGACACGGACGGCCGGGTCGACGTCGGCGCCTGGGGCGGGGAGATCGGCATGGGCCCGCAGGTGGCCGCGGTCCGCCAGAACCTGGTGCCGCTGGTCGACAACGGCGTGGTCAACCCGACCTGCGCCACCGGTGGCACCAGGCAGTGGGGCTCCACCGTCGGGCAGGCCGCCTTCATCAGCCGCTCGGCGTTCGGGGTAACCCCCACCGGCGCGATGGTCTACGTCGGCGGGCCCGCCCTCTCGGTCTGCACCCTCGGGGAGCTGCTGCGCTCGGCGGGAGTGGTCCGCGGGATGGAGCTCGACATCAACCCCGCCTGGGTGTCCGGGGTCTACTTCCACCCGAACGGCCGGCCGCAACCGCCGGCGTTCGAGCTCTTCCCCGACCAGCAGATCGGCACCCAGCACTACCTCCAGGTCTCGAGCCGGGATTTCTTCTCGTTCGACCTGCGCTCGGTGCCCGAGAACCGGTGAGGCCTTTCCAGGCCCGCCGCCGTGAGCGCTGCCCGGCCGCCGAGGGAGCCCGTGCCAAACTCCCCTCGGCCGGGAGGGGGCAGCACCGGGTGGAGCAGAACAGCGCGGTGGTGCGGGTGTGCACCCCCGACGGGGTGGCCGTGGGCTCGGGGGTGCTCCTCACCCCGTCCCTGGTCGCGACCTGCGCCCACGTCGTCGCCACCACCCTCGCCCACGACGAGCTGCCGGTCGCCCCGCCACCGGACGCGATACGGATCGACTTTCCGTTCCTCGCGGTCGGGACCCGGCGGACCGGGACGGTGCGCCGGTGGGAACCGCCCCGGGCCGACGGCGCCGGGGACGTCGCGCTGCTCGACCTCGACGCCCCCGTTCCCGCTCCCGTCCCGCCGTGGGCGCGCCCCGACCGGCCCTGGGGCGCCGAGTTCCGGGTGATGGGTTTCCCGCTCGGGCGCGAGGACGGGGTGTGGTCGGCCGGGACGCTGCGGGCGATGCAGGGCAGCGGCTGGCTCCAGCTCGCCGCCGATCACGGCCCGAGGATCGGACCGGGATTCAGCGGCGCCCCGGTCTGGGACGGCGAGGGCGCCTCGGTCCTCGGACTGGCGGTCACCGCCGACCGGCTCTCCCACGAGGGCGTGGCCTATGCCCTGCCCGCCGACGAGGTCCTCGCCCTGGCGCCGGAGCTGCTGGTCAACCCCTTCCCGGGGGACGACGCCTTCACCGCGGAGCAGCACGACCGGTTCTTCGGCCGCGAGTCCGACCTCGAGCGGTGTCTCGGTGTTCTCGACCGGCACGGCATCGTCGTCATCACCGCCGGGTCGGGGCAGGGTGCGACGTCGCTGCTCTACGCCGGAGTCGTGGCCGCGAGCAGTGATCTGGTGGTCGCCGACCGGCTCGACCTCCGCCCCGACGCCGCGCAGTGGGTCCGGAGGCAGCGCGAGACGGGGAACCGCGTCGTGGCCACCGCCCGCGCCGACCGGTGGCCCGCCGTCGTCGGGAACGACGAGGGCCTGCGCGCCGCCACCATCGCGATCGGGAATCTCGACCGGGAGAGCCTGCGCCGGACGATCCTCTGCCCGCCCGCGAGTCGCCCGGGCCCCGCGGTCTCCCCCGCCCTCGCGGCCCGACTCGTCGACGACGCCGGCGACGAGCCCGGCGGCCTCGCGCTGCTCCAGCACCTGATGCACCGGCTCTGGGACGCCCCGGGGACGACCCTCTCCGTGGCGGACACGGCCGTCGCGCTCGCCGAGCAGACCTGGGCGGGCTTCGACGCCGCGAACCGGCTGGTCGCCCGCGAGCTGCTCCTCGGGCTCGTCCGTCCGGCAGGCGACGGCTTCGACCGCGGCGAGCTCGCCCTCGACGGACTGGGAGAAGCGCAGCGGGAGGTGCTGGAGAAGCTGGCCGCGGCCCGCGTCGTGACGATCGGTCGTGGTGGCTCCGACGTCGCCGAGCTCGCCCACCGGGCCCTCGTCGACCGGTGGCCGCTGCTCGCGGGCCGGCTGACCGCCGACGCGTCGTTCCTGCGCTGGCGCGACGGGGCACGCACCCGGGCGGCGGCGTGGCGGGATGCCGCCGACCCGGCGGCGCTGCTGCGGGGCGACGACCTCGGCCGGGCCCGGGAGTTCCTCGAGCAGCGCGACGACGACGTCGACGCCCCGATCCGCGCCCTCGTCGCGGCGAGTGCACGGCGACGGCGGCGGGACCGTCGGCGCCGCCTGCTGCTCACGGCCGTCGTGCTGGTACTGGTGCTGGTGGCCGGCGCGTTGACGACCACGGTGGTGCGCGCCCGGGTGGCCGCCGCACGCGAGACCGCGAACGCGGAGACCCTGGGCCGGCTGGCGCTGGCGGCCGAGGCGACCGATCCGCCCCGAGCGACCCAGCTCGCCCTCGCCGCCTACCGCAGCGACCCCGCCGACGCCACGGCCCGCACCGCGCTGGGCCAGGCCTATCTGCTGCGGCGGTCCACGACGAACGTCATCCCGGTCCCCGGCACCGACGAGCCCGGCACGATCCTCGTGCCCGACCCGGACCAGGAGTACACCGTCGTCGTCACCCCGCAGGGCTCGGGCCTCGCCGAGCGGCTGAGCACCAACGCCCCGCTGTTCTCCGCCATCCCCGGGTCCGACGCCGACGCCCGCCCGGTCGCGGTCACCGGCGGTGGTCGCTGGGTGGTGATCCGGACCGGGGCCGGTGGAGTCCGCGTCTGGGACCGGACGTCGTCCGCCGGCGCGCGCGACGTCCCGGGTCCCCCGGCCACCGCCGTCGTCCCGACCCCCGACGGCGCGCACCTCCTGACCTACGGCCCTGACGGCACGGGCACCGTCGTGACCGGCGTCGACCTCGCGACCTTCACGACGACGACGGTGGCCCGGTTGCCCGACGCCGGGATCTCCGTCTGGCCGACGAGCGACCCGACCCGGCTGCTGGTGCGTGCCGCCGACGGCGCGCTCACCGTGCGCGACACCTCGGGCGCCGTGGTCGGGACCGCTCCGGCCGACACCGGGATCGCCCTCCGGGGCGCGGTCACCGTGCGCTGCGACACCGATCCCGACCAGACGGTGATCGTCACCGACGCCGCCACCGGCCTCGTCCGGACCCGCGTCCCCACCGGCCCGCACGGGTGCGCGGGCCGTCCGTCGACGATCACCGCGGACGGCGCGCACCTGGTGTGGATCGAGAGCACGCCCGGCGCCTCGGGCATCCAGCCGATCCAGATCGTCGACCTTCCCGACGGGCGCCGACGCGCGGCCTGGGTCCCGGCCGCGTCCCCCGTCCTCCCGCCGGCAGCCGGCCCCGGCATCCCCGTGAACCCCCGGTTCGTCCTGCGTCCCCGGGACGGCGAGCTGATCGACCACGGCCACGTCGACGGGCTGAACCCGCTGGAGTCCCCCGGCTGGCGCGCTCCGACGGGCCCGCCCGCGGCCCTGCTCAAGGGCCCGAACGACGGCGCCACCGTCATCGCCGACCCCACCGGCGCGACGGCGATCAACAGCTTCGAGTACAGCGTGCTCGGGCACCTCGCCGCTCCCACCGGCGGGTGGTCCTCGACCTCGGTATCGGCCGCGGGCACCTTCCTCGCGGTAGGGGGCGGACCCTCCGGGACCGTCGTCAGCGAGTTCGCGCTGCCCGACTTCCGACCCCTCGGGACCTACGCCCTGCCGGTGCCGGCGGGCATCCCGGTCACGCTCGCCCGGGGTCCCGACGACCTCGTCGTCCTCGGTGGCGGGACGCTCTCGTGGTGGTCGGCGAGCACCCACCGCCTCCTGGCGCCGCCGGTGCGCACCGACGCCGGGACCGCGCTGAACCCCACGCTCGCCGTCGCCCCGGACGCGGCCACCGTCGCGCTGCGCGTCCCCACGGGGGTCGACCTCCTCTCCCGGAGCTCTCCCACCCCGACGGCGGTCCAAGGGTCACCCGGGACCTCCGACGGCCTGCTCGTCGACCAGCAGCGGCTGGTGTCGCTGGACGCACCGGACCAGCTCGTCGACCACCGTGTCCGCGACGGGAAGGCCGGAGCGCGCATCGCGGTGCCGCCGGGGACGGACGCGATCCTCGGCTCCGACACCGCCGGGCGCTCACTGACCAGCGATCCGGCCCAGGCGCGCGTGGACGTGTGGGACGTCGATGCCCGGCAGGCGGACGGCGAGCTGCACCTCCCGCCCGGCACGGTGCCGAGCCGGCTGGTGGGCGGGCGGACCGAGCTCGACTCGGGGGACTTCGCGTTCTCGGTGGCGGTGGACGCGGAGCAGTGGCGCACCCGGCTGTGCCTGGTCCAGAACGAGGAGTTCGACCCGGCCGAGCTCCGGCTGCTCCCCGAGGGGACGCCGTCGAACCGACCCTGCTCGTTGAAGGACGAGTGACCCCCACCTTTTGCGGCGCTTCCTGGTCCTTACCGGTAGAGGCCGGTCGGGGCGTCGCGCGTGAGCGGTGGACATGGGGGGCGTTCACGCTCGAACGCCCCGGCCGGCCTCCTCGGGTCCCTGGGCGGAGGACACATGATCGGGTGAGAATGGCCGGGTCGGACGAACCGACCCGGAGGACTCCACGTGACGATCGCCGTCGACCCCGCCGACGACTGGCTCACCCGGCTGCTGCTGCACTTCGATCGGCGGTGGATGCCACCCGAGGACGGCCTGGCCGTCGACCGGGATCGCCGCGCGGGACTGCAGCGGATCTCCGGGAGCGATCACGCCGACCACCTGACGATGCTGATCGACTACTACGGGGATGCGCGTCCCCAGCTCGTCGCGTTCGCCCGCCGGCTCCTCGGTCGTCACTCCGAACAGGCCGAGGACCTGCTCCAGGACGTGATGCGCAAGGTGTGCCAGAAGCCGCCGGTGCTCCGCGATCCCGACCGGATCGACGCCCTCTTCCACCAGGCGCTCCGGAACGGCGCGGTCACGTGGGGGACCCGTGCGGGCCGGGAGCTGCAGCACCTCACGCACGACTCCGAGGGCGTCCGGGAGCTCCCCGATCCGGCGGTGGCGTTCGAGGACGTGGTCCTGTTCCACCTGGTCGTCGCGCGCGCGTTGTCGACGCTCTCGCCCCGGGAGCGGGAGGTCATCGAGCTCGTCGACCTCCGGCGCCTGACCGTCCGGGAGGCGGCCGACGAGCTCGGCGTCTCCCTCGGCGCCGCCAAGAACTACCGGTTCGTCGGGCTGCGCCGGCTCCGGGAGGACCCCGGCGTGAACGCCCTGCGCGGGGCCTGACCCGGGCCGTCGGCCTGCCGCCGCCGCCCTCGGGCCTTCAGTGGCCCAGCAGATCCGCCACGCGCAGCAGTGCCGACAGCCGCGCCGGGATCTCCTCGGGCACGATCGGGCTCGATCCCTGCAGCGTGTAGAGGTCGCTGCCCTGGATGGTCCACGTCGGTGCGCGACCCGAGGCCTGCTCCTCGACGAGCAACGGGCCGAGGAGCGAGCGGGCGACGTCCGGGTCGGTCGCCACGATCTCGAACTTCTCGTCGAAGGGCGGATGCCCCAGGGTCAGGTCGACGGTCTGCGGCGAGAACAGCTTCTGTTGGATACCGCCGAGCAAGGCGTTGACCGGGTCCAGGGCGGCACCGACCCCTCCGAGCACCGAGGTGACCGCGCTCCACGCACCGCCGCCCCGGAGCTTGACCGTCATCCGCGGATAGGACTGCGGCAGCTTGACCATGGTCACCGTGTGCCGGGCCATCATCCGCCGCGCATTCGCCTCGGAGTCCCACGAGTTGTGCCAGCGGCGGTACCAGTGGTCCGCCACCGCGACGGGCCGTCCGTCGACCGTGGAGTACAGCAGGATCTCCGCCTCGCCCCGGCCGTCCTGGGGGCCGCCGAGCTCGAACGGCAGCGAGGCGTTCCTCGACACCGCCCAACCGTTCCGGGCAGCCCACTGCGTGGCCGCCTCCTGGTCTCGCCGGTTCACACGCCCCTCCCGCCGCTGCGTCGGGATCACCCTAGAGGCGTGTGTGAGGTCGGCGTGAAGGATTTGGACGAACTGGTCGTACCTGCCGCGGAAGATCTTGTTCAGCTGCTTCATCCACGCCACCGCGGCATCGTGCGTGGGCTCGGGCAGCACGAGCTCCCACCGCGCCCACCCCTGGAGATGCGAGAGTGACCGCGTGGCGCACGAGAACGAGTACTACTTCTGCCTCAACCACCACCGCGTCGAGGGCGTGGACGGCTGCAGCGCTCCGGAACGCCTCGGGCCATACCCCGATGAGGCCACCGCCGCTCGCGCCCTGGAGATCGTCCGGGAGCGCAACGAGGCGGCGGACGAGTACGACGAGAGCTGACATCCGGAGTGTCGACCCGACGCCGGGCGAGCCGAGGGCGCTTGACCCGCAGCTGCACCGGCACCCAGGAGTTCCGTCCGGAACAGATGATCGATGTCGCCGTGTCGGCAACGACGACGGGCTCACAGCAACACCATTGACGTCGCCATCGAACAAGTGGACTGAATGAGGGCGTTGCCGATTCTTCACCGCGGCCAGGCTCGCGTCAGGGTGCTGTGCAACTCCGCCAGTTCCCCGGGGCCCAGCCGACTCCCGAGTTCTTGTTCCAGATCGTGGAGAATCCCCGAGGCGACCTCACGGCGCCGACGGCCCGCGTCGGTGAGCCCGATGAGGGTGCTCCGCGGGAAACCCGGCCCCGGCGTGCTGACCAGCAGCCCCTCGTCGACGAGCTGCGTGACCGCGCGATGCATCGTCTGGCGCGTGACGCCGGCACGGCGCGCGAGCTCGGCGATGCTCAGCGGCGTCTCGGGCGCCAGGTGTGCGAGGACAGCGGCGTGGGCCGGGGTGATGGGGGCGACGCCTGCGGCCTCCAGGCGTTCGAGCAGCTCCTCGGAGAACCACCGGACACCTCGCTGCAACAGCCCGAGCAGCGGCTGGTCCGCTTCCGAACGGCTCTCGGGGCTCATGGGTCGCGCTCCTGTCCGCTGCGGACTATCGTCTGTGTCAGCATAGCTGACACAGAAGGCGGGAGTTCCATGGCGAGCTACGACGTCGACGTCCTCGTCGCCGGGGCAGGTCCGGTCGGCCTCACGGCTGCGCTGGCGCTGGCTCGGTGGGGCGTGTCGGTGCGGGTGGTGGACGCCGCGGACGGTCCGGCCACGACCAGTCGGGCGCTCGGCACCCACGCGCGCAGTCTGGAGATCTACGACCAGCTCGGGATTCTCGGCGACGTCGCCCCACACGGGACGCGGGTCAACGCGTTCATCCGCCACCAGGACGACCACGCGAACCGTGTCGATTTCGAGTTCGGCGATCTGGCGACCCGTTTCCCGTACATGTTCAACGTCGACCAGGTGATCACCGAGCGCGTGCTGCGCGGGCATGCCGCCGCGGCCGGGGTTCCCGTGGAGTGGAGCACGCAGCTGGAGTCCTTCCGCCACGACGAGGACGGGGTCACGGCCACACTGCGCCGCAGCGGCGGCGCGGAGACGGTGCGTGCCCGCTATCTGTGGGGCTGCGACGGCGGGCACTCCACGGTCCGCAAGGCCCTCGAGCTCCCGCTGGCCGGCGAAGCCGCCCACACCTGGCTGATCGCCGACGCGACCGTGCACACCGACCTCGAGCGGGACGGCGTGCACTGGCTGTTCCCTGACGGCGGCGCGCTGATGGCGTTCCCGTTCCCGGATCCCGGCAAGTGGCGCCTGCTGGACACCACCGGCGACGGGACCCCCGAGCAGCCCGACCAGATCGCCCGGCAGTTCAGCACCAAGCTGTCGCAGGCCCTGGGCCGCGACACCGTCGTGGACCGCCCGAACTGGGCGTCGAAGTTCACCATCCAGCAGCGTGCGGTACCCGCGATGCACGTCGGGCGGTGCTTCGTCTCCGGCGACGCCGCCCACGTCCACTCCCCCGCCTCCGGTCAGGGCCTCAACACCGGCATCCAGGACGCCTACAACCTGGCCTGGAAGCTGGCCATGGTCGTCCGCGGCGACGCCGATACGGCACTGCTCGAGACCTACGACGCCGAGCGTGTCCCGATCGGCCGAGCCCTGCTCGCCTCGACCAGCAAGGTCATGAACACGGCCATGGTCGACGCACCGGCCGCCGGACCCCAGGGCTCCGATCACGGCTTCATGCGCCAGCTGATCGCAAGCATGTCGGGCCTGAGCATCGCCTACCCCGACAGCCCGCTGACGGTGCGCGACGATCAGCCAGGCCCGGGACCACGACCCGGCGAGCGACTCACCCAGATCACCGCCGCCGACGCCCAGTCGCCCGGCTGGACGGCACTGCGCGCGGCGCTGCGGGCTCCCGCCTGGCACCTGCTGCTCGTCGCCGGGCGCCACGACACCACCGACCCGGTCACCGCACCCCTGTCGGCATGGCTGGACACGGTGACGATCAGCCGGCATGGCCGCGCCGAGGACGACCACGGCGTGTGGGATCCCGACGGCCGGGTCCGGGACACGCTGGCCGCGACCGACGGGGAGTGGCTCCTCGTCCGCCCCGACGGCTATCTGAGCGCCCGGGGCACCGGCGACGCCGGCCTCCTGGCGGCACTCGACCGGGTGGCCGGCCTGCAGGTGCCGGAGCCGGCCCGTGCGTGATCGACCGGACAGCCCGTCCCGGGCCACCATCGCGACGGAACGAGGGACGGCGTGACCGACTCCGAGAGCATCGACGGCCTCAGCAACTGGGGCCGGTGGGGCGCCGAGGACGAGCTCGGCACCCTGAACCTGATCACCGACGAGACCCGTGCCCGAGCACTGAGGGAAGCGCGCACCGGGCGGGTCGTGTCACTGGCGAGGCCCATCGACCCGGCGTCCATGATGGGCGGGCCGTTCGCGCCGCCCACCCCACCGTCCCCACCGGTGCAGCAGGCCATGCTCTACACCGGCGTCCCGCCGATGGGCATGGCCGAAGTGCTGGTCGTGACCCCGCACAACCCCGGGCTCACCCACCTCGACGCGCTCGTGCACATCCCGGTCGACGGGCAGGTCTACCCCGGGCGCCCCCTGACCGACGCCGTGACCCCGACCGGTGTCCTCCACGGCTCGACCACCGCGTTCGCCGACGGTGTGCTCACCCGAGGAGTCCTGCTCGATCTGGCCCCCGATGACCGCCTGCCACCGGCACACCCGGTGACCGGCGCCGACCTCGACGCCGCCGAGCACCGCACCGGTGTACGCCTGGAGCCCGGGGACGCCCTGGTCGTGCGCGGTGGGTGGGAGTTCTCCCGGGACCCGGCGAACCCGATGCCCGGCATGACCCTCGACGCGATCGCCTGGATGCGACACCGCGACGTCTCGGTCTACGCCGGCGACATCGGCGACGCGCACCCACCGGTCGACTCGCAGGTACCGATGCCACTGCACCTGGTCGGGCTCGCCCGCCTCGGCATGCCACTGATCGACGGCGCCGAGGTCGACGCGCTCGCCGCGGTCTGCGCCGAGCTGGGCCGATACGCCTTCCTGCTCACGATCGCACCGCCACGGCTACGCGGCGCCACCGGAGTACCGGTCAACCCCCAGGCGATCTTCTAGAGCCTCCATCGCCGCAGTCGTAGCCGCGGCTTCAGCCCACAACGTCGCCGTACCGCTTCTCAGCAAAGTCCCTCGTGACGCGGTGGTGCCGAGGGGAGTGTCCGACTGACGGTGTAACTGGCCTTCTGGCTCCGGGCGTGTCCCGGGGGAAGGACCAGTCATGACCGACACGATCGAGCCTGTGCCGGCTCGGATCGATCAGCAGCAACTCGCTCAGGAC
>NZ_JAJNDB010000004.1 GCF_021026375.1 Actinomycetospora endophytica
CAGCGGAGGGGAAACGCCCGGTCCCATCCCGAACCCGGAAGCTAAGCCCTCCAGCGCCGATGGTACTGCGACCGCCAGGTCGTGGGAGAGTAGGACACCGCCGGAACACCCAACCACCCCCACCACACACGCCCCCGAGACCACCCGGTCCCGGGGGCCATTCGTGTGTCCGGGGTCGGAATCGAAGCAGACGATTCCCCTGGTCGGTGGAGCCCGGTGGGTCCTCGGCCGCTCGTTACAGTGGCCGCCGTGTCCCCGATGTTGTGGCTCGTGACGCCGTCGGATTCGCGCAAGCCGACGGGGGCGAGCCGATGACGAGCATCGACGCGCCGATCGGCTCCGGGCCGGACGCGCTGCGGCGGGCCGCCCGCGACCAGGACGATTCCGAGCTGGCCGAGCTCGCGGTGCACTACTTCGACCGGCTGCCCCGCGAGGAGCGCGTCGACGACCCGGCCGAGGCGCTGGCGATCGTCCGCGCCCACCGCAGCCTCGCCCGCCTCCACGTGCCGGGACAGCCGGTGACCGCGGTCCTCGGCGCCGGCGCGGAGTCCCTGCCGGGCCTCACGGCGCCGGATTCGGATCGGGTGTTCGTCCTGGTCGTCACCGACGACATGCCCTACCTGATCGACTCGGTCATCGCGGAGCTCTCGCGGACCGGGACCGTCGTGCACCGCGTGGTGCACCCCGTCGTCGTGGTCCGGCGCGCGCCGGACGGCGCACTCCGGGAGATCCTCCCGGACGCGGACCCGTCCGACCTCCCGCCCGGGGCGGTCGCCGAGTCGTGGATGAACCTCGAGCTCGAGGTGGACGCCGGGTCGGAGTCGGTCCGCGAGCTGGCCACCGACCTGCACGAGCGGTTGACCGCCGTGCTGGCGGACGTGCGGGACGTCGTCGACGACGGCGAGGCCATGCTGGCCCGGGCGCGGGCGGTCGCCGACGACCTCGAGTCCACGCCGCCCCCGGTGCCCGAGCACCGCACCGACGACACCGTCGCGCTGCTGCACTGGTTCGCCGACGGCAACCTCACCTTCCTCGGCTACCGGTACGGCACCATCAACGGCGACGACGAGCAGGACGCCCCGGGTCTGGGCATCCTGCGGCGCGACAGCCCGGCGGCCCGGGCCCTCACCGCGGGTCCCGACCTGGCCGAGCGGCAGGCACTCGACCCGGACACCCTGTCCGAGGTCTCCGCCCCGGACCGCACCGGCAACGACCAGTCCACGCTGCTCGTCCTGACCCGGGCGAGCGCCCGCTCGACCGTGCACGAGCCGGTGCACCCGCTCTACGTCGGGGTCCGGGTGTTCGGGCCGGACGGCCGCGTCGTGGGGGAGCACCGGTTCCTCGGCGTGCTGACCGTCGCGGCTCGGAGCGCCGACGTCATGCGCATCCCGGTCGTGTCCCGGCGCGTGCGGGACGTGATCCGGCAGACCGAGTTCCCCGTGGAGTCGTGGTCCGGGCAGCGGATGCTCGAGGTGCTCCAGACCTACCCGCGGGCCGAGCTGCTGTGCACGGACCGGGAGTCGCTCCTGGAGACGGTCACCGGCGTCCTCGCGCTCGCCGAACGGCGACGGGTGCGGCTGTTCCTGCGCCGCGACCGGTGGGGCCGGTACTTCTCCGCGATGGTCTACCTGCCCCGCGATCGCTACACCACGGCGGCGCGGCTGCGGATGCAGCAGCTGCTGCTGGACCGGCTCGAGGGCACCGACATCGAGTACACGGCGCGGGTCACCGAGGACCAGCTCGCGCTGCTGCACGTCACCGTCCACACCGGTCAGCGCGAGCCGGTGCGGCCGGACATCCCGGCGCTGACCGCGGAGCTCGCCGAGGCCGCCCGCACCTGGACCGACCGGCTGCGCGCCGCCGCCGGCCCCGCCGAACGCCGCGCGCTCGCCGCCCTCGGCGTCGCCGAACCGTTCAGCCAGGCCTACCAGGAGGACTTCCTCCCCGAGCAGGGCCTCGCGGATCTGCTGGTCCTCGACGGCCTGACCGGCCCCGACGACGTCGCCGTCCGGCTCTACCGGCCCCCGGAGCCCTCGCTCGACGACGGGGCCGAGGACACCCGGCTCAAGCTCTTCCTCATGGGCCGCCGCATCACGCTGTCCTCTGTCCTGCCGGTGCTGCGCTCGCTGGGCATCGAGGTCATCGACGAGCGGCCGTACGAGGTCCGGCGCAGCGACGGGGCCGTCGGGTGGATCAACGACTTCGGCCTGCGTCTGGGCCAGACCGCGACCGATGCGCACCCCGAGGACCTCCGCGACCGCTTCGCCGACGCGTTCACCGCCGCGTGGCGCGGCCTCGCCGGCACCGACGAGTTCAACTCGCTGGTCCTCACCGCGGGCCTGACGTGGCGCGAGACCGCCCTGCTGCGCGCGCTGGCCCGCTACCAGCGCCAGATCGGCAGCCCCTACGGCCAGAGCTACATCACCGACGTCGTCGGGGCGCACGCCCAGGTCGCGGTCGGTCTGGTCAGGCTCTTCGAGGCCCGGTTCGACCCGGACCTCGTGCCCGACCCGGCCCGCTACCCGAACGGCCGTCCCGACGTCGTCGCCGAGCTCGACGGCGAGGTCGAGGCGGCGATCGACGCCGTCACCGGCCTCGACGCGGACCGGATCCTCCGGGCGATGCTCGGGCTGGTCCGCGCGACGCTGCGCACCACCTTCTTCCTCCGCGACGCCGACGGCGCCCCGCGCGAGTACCTGGCGTTCAAGCTCGACCCCGCCCGGGTCCCCGGCGTGCCCGAGCCGCGGCCGGCGATCGAGACCTTCGTGCACTCCCACCGCGTCGAGGGGGTGCACCTGCGGTTCGGGCCGATCGCCCGCGGTGGGCTGCGCTGGTCGGACCGCCTGCAGGACTACCGCACGGAGATCCTCGGGCTGGTGAAGGCGCAGGCGGTGAAGAACGCCGTCATCGTCCCGGTGGGCGCGAAGGGCGGGTTCGTCGTCAAGCGCCCGCCGGCCGCGAGCGGGGACGCCGCCACCGACCGGGACGCCCAGCGCGCCGAGGGCGTCGCCTGCTACCGGATGTTCATCTCCGGCATGCTCGACCTCGTCGACGACCGCGAGGGGCACGCCGCGAACTCGGCGGCGCGGACCCCCGACCGGATCGTGCGCTACGACGAGGACGACACCTACCTCGTCGTCGCGGCCGACAAGGGCACGGCGACGTTCTCCGACATCGCCAACGGCGTCGCGAAGGACAAGGGCTTCTGGCTCGGCGACGCGTTCGCCTCGGGCGGGTCGGTCGGCTACGACCACAAGGCCATGGGCATCACCGCGCGCGGCGCGTGGGAGTCGGTGCGGCGTCACTTCCGCGAGCTCGGGCGCGACGTGGCGACCGACGAGATCACCGTCGTCGGGGTCGGCGACATGTCCGGCGACGTGTTCGGCAACGGCATGCTGCTCTCCGAGCACCTGCGCATCGTCGCCGCCTTCGACCACCGCCACGTCTTCCTCGACCCCGACCCGGACGCCGCCACCTCGTTCGCCGAGCGCACGCGGCTCTTCGGGCTGCCGCGCTCGTCGTGGGCGGACTACGACGAGACGCTGATCAGCGCGGGCGGCGGCGTCCATCCCCGCACCCTCAAGCGGATCCCGGTCACCGACCAGGTCGCGGCGGTGCTCGGCATCGAGCCCGACCCGGTCGGGCTCGACCCTGCCCAGCTCATCCGCGCCATCCTGCGGGCGCCGGTGGACCTGCTGTGGAACGGCGGCATCGGGACCTACGTGAAGGCCTCCGACGAGACCCAGGCCGACGCGGGCGACAAGGGCAACGACCCGGTGCGCGTCGACGGCGCCGAGCTGCGTGTCGCGGTCGTCGGCGAGGGCGGCAACCTCGGGCTGACCCAGCGCGGGCGCATCGAGTACGCGCGGGCCGGCGGCCGGGTGAACACCGACGCCGTCGACAACTCGGCGGGCGTCGACTGCTCCGACCACGAGGTCAACATCAAGATCCTGCTCGACTCGCTGGTGGAGCGCGGCGAGCTCGCGGCCGAGCGGCGTGACGAGCAGATCGCCGCGACCACCGACGACGTCGCCGCCCTCGTGCTCGCCGACAACGTCGCCCAGAACGAGCTGCTCGGCGTCGCGCGGGCCCACGCCGCGGACATGCTCAACGTCCACGAGGCGCTCGTACGGGACCTCGAGGCCCGCGGCGAGATCGACCGGGAGCTCGACGTCCTGCCCGGCACCGAGGGCTTCGAGGTGCGCCGCGCCGCGGGCGAGGGGCTCTCCGGTCCGGAGCTCGCCACGATCATGGCGCACGTGAAGCTGGACCTCACCGAGTCGCTCGCCCAGACCGAGCTGCCCGACGCCGAGGTGTTCGCCCGCCGGCTCCCGTCGTACTTCCCGCCGGTGCTGTCCGGGACCTACTCGGAGGCGGTCGCCGCGCACCCGCTGCGCCGCAGGATCGTGACGACGATGCTCGCCAACGACGTCGTCGACGGCGGCGGGCTGTCCTACGTGCACCGGCTCGTCGCCGAGGTGTCCGCGACCCCGTCCGACGCGGTCCGCGCCTACCAGGTGGCCACCCGGGTGTTCGGGCTCGACGCCCTCGCCGCGGACATCGCGAAGGCCACCGCCGAAGGCCTCCGGACGGAGGTCGCCGACCGGTTGACCCTCGCCGCGCGGCGGCTGCTCGACCGCGCGTCGCGGTGGCTGCTCATCCACCGCCCGCAGCCGCTGGCGGTCGGCGCGGAGACGCAGCGGTTCTCGAGCGCCGTCGCGGCCCTCGACCCGCAGGTGCCGGCGATGCTGCGCGGCGTGGAGGCCGAGGGGCTCGCCGACCGGGTGCAGACGATGGTCGACCTCGGCGCGCCGATGGGGCTCGCGGACCGCGCCGTCGGCGGCCTCTACAGCTTCGGGCTCCTCGACGTCACCGAGATCGCCGAGATCGCCGAGGCCGACCACGACGGCGACCCCGACGACCTGTTCGCCGTCGCCGAGATCTATTACGCGCTCTCCGACCACCTGGGGCTCGACCGGCTGCTGACCGCGGTCGCCGGGCTCTCGCGCGCCGACCGGTGGGACGCGCTCGCCCGGCTCTCGCTGCGCGACGAGCTGTACTCGTCGCTGCGGGCCGTCACCCTCGACGTCCTCGCCGACACCGACGACACCGAGACCGCGGACGAGAAGATCGAGCACTGGGAGCAGGCCAACGCCTCCCGGCTCATGCGCGCCCGGACCTCGCTCGGTGAGATCGCCCGGTCCGGGCGCAGCGACCTCGCGACGGTGTCGGTCGCCGCCCGCCAGATCCGCAGCATGGTCCGATAGGAGGCCCGTGACCTACGACGTCGACGTCCCCCTGCGCTGGTCCGACCAGGACCCGTACCGGCACGTCAACCACGCCAAGGTCGTCACCCTGCTCGAGGACGCCCGGGCGTCGCTGCTCTTCGACGCCGCCGTCCAGCACGGCGTCTCGGCGTTCGAGGCGGGCCTGCTGGTGGCGAAGGTGCAGGTCGCCTACCGGCGTCCGATCCCGTGGCACCCGCGCGGGGTCCGGGCCCGGATGTGGTGCGAGCAGCTGCGGGCGGCGTCGTTCACGGTCGGTTACCAGCTGCTGCTGCCCGACGGGGACTCCTGGGACGCCGCGAAGCCCGCCGTCGTCGCCGACACCCAGCTCGTGCCGTACGACCTCGCCGCGGAGCGTCCCCGGCGTCTCACCGACGAGGAGCGGTCCTTCCTGGACCGCTACACGGTCCCGTGAGCGGCCCGAACGGCGCCGCGCTCCCGGGTCTGCGCACCCCGGGCCGGCTGACGGTGCCGGACCGGGCGCAGCGCGACGACCTCGCCGAGTTCGTCGGGCGCGCGGTGCGGCTCGACGGCGCGGTCGTGGTGCGGCTGCGGGCCCGTCCGGGGTCCGACGGGGAGCCGGACGCGGTGCAGGCCTGGGCGCCGACGCCGTTCGACGCGCTCGTCACCCGCACCGCGCCCGGCGGCGTGGTGCCCGACGACGTCACCGTCGTGGGCTCCGACCTGCTCGCCGCCCTCGCTGTCAGCGGCGCCGAGTCGGTGGAGCCGGGCACCCCGGTGGACGACCGCTGGCGCGGCCCGCTGCCCCCGGTGCGCCCCGATCACCGGTGGGAGGTCGTCGGGGAGGTCCCGGCTGCCGAGATCGACGGGCTCGCCGAACGCGGGGTCGCCGCGGCGCGGGCGGGGGATCCGAGCGGTCGGCCGTCGGCGGCGCTGCTCGACCAGGTCGTGCTCACCGTGACCGGCGACGGCTCCGGCACCGAGGTCCGCGTCCCGATGCGCTGCGTGTTCGCGCTCTCCGGGATGGGCTTCGTCGGGTCGGGGGAGACGGGCGGGACGGTGCGGGTCGCGACGGACGGCGGGTGGCTGCGGCTGGACACGCGCGGCGGCGCCGTGGTGCGCCGCCGTCGCGCCCAGCTGCCGTGGGCCTGACGGCCATGTGCGTGCGTTTCCGTGTCCAGACACGGAAACGCACGCACATGCGCGTCAGCGCAAATTCGCGCGCAGGAAGTTGAGCGTCTCGTCCCAGGCGATGGTGGCCTGCGCCGGGTCGTAGGTGCCCATGTGGTTCTCGTCGTTGAAGAACGCGTGCCCGGCGGGGTAGAGCCGGAAGTCGGGGCGGCGTCCGGACTCGGACTCGATCCGGTCGGCGAGGGCCTTCACCGCCTCCGGCGGCGCCATCGAGTCCTGCTCGCCGAAGTGGCCGAGCATCGGGGCGGAGAGGTTCGCGAAGCTCGGGTAGTCCTCGCCGAGCACGCCGTAGAACGGCACCGCGGCGCCGATCTTGTCGCCCTGCTGCGCGGCGAGCACCATGACGAAGCCGCCGCCCATGCAGAACCCGACCGTGCCGACCTTGCGCCCGACGACGGCGTCGTGGCCGAGCAGGAAGTCCACGGCGCCACCGAGGTCGGTGGCCGCCTGCTGCACCGGGAGCTGCTGCATCAACCGCCCCGCCTCGTCGGCGTCGTGGGTGGTGGTGCCGCCGTAGAGGTCCGGGGCGAGCGCGACGAAGCCCTCCGCCGCGAGCCGGTTCGTGACGTCGGCGATGTGCGACGTCAGGCCCCACCACTCCTGGATGACGACGACGCCGGGGCCGGCGCCCGACTCGGGCAGGGCGAGATAGCCGTGGGCGGTGCCCCCGTTGCTTCCGAAGGTGACGTTCTGCAGCGGATTCTCTGCCATGGCCGCCACCATCCCAGACGTCAGAACGCCTTGTTCATCATGCTCATCGCGGCCATCTCCATGTACTCCCAGATCTGGCGATGCCGCTCGGGGTCGAGCGCGGCCTCGTCGACGGCCACGCGCATGCAGCGCAGCCACGCGTCGCGCTCGAGCGGGCCGATGGGGAAGGGGGCGTGACGCATCCGCAGCCGGGGGTGCCCGCGCTGCTGCGAGTAGGTCTGCGGCCCACCCCAGTACTGCTCGAGGAACATCCGCAGCCGGTCCTCCGCCGGTCCGAGGTCCTCCTCGGGGTAGAGCGGGCGCAGGACGGGGTCCTCGGCGACCTGCTCGTAGAACCGGTGCACGATCTGGCGGAACGTCTCGTGGCCGCCGACCGCGTCGTAGAAGGTCTGGGGACTGCTCACGCCCACCACCGTCTCAAATCGCCGCGCACCGTGTCCGGGGCGCCCGCCGGACTCACCGCCCGGCCGCCGGCGTCGCGGAGCCGAACGCGGTCGGTGCCGGGACCCCCGCCACGTCGAGGGCGGTCTTCACCGCCCCGGCCACGGCCCGCTGGACCGCCCACTGCTCGCCCGGCCGGGTGCGCACCGTGAGCCGCAGCAGGATGCCCTCCGCGGTCACCGACTGGACGCCGAGCATGTCGGGCGGGCCGAGGACCTTGGCGGCGACCCGGGGCTGGGTGCACTCCTGGGCGGCGGCGGCCTGGGCGAGCTCCTGGGTGTGCTCCACGTCGGCCGAGTGCCCGACCGGGATGTCGACGACGGCCACCGAGTAGCCCTGGCTGGAGTTCCCGACCCGCAGCACCTCGCCGTTGCGGACGTACCAGACGGTCCCGGCGATGTCCCGCAGCGTCGTCACGCGGAGACCGACGGCCTCGACGGTGCCGCTGGCCTCGCCGAGATCGACGACGTCACCGACCCCGTACTGGTCCTCGAGCATCATGAAGATCCCGGAGAGGAAGTCCCGGACGAGGTTCTGGGCGCCGAAGCCGATGGCGACGCCGACGACCCCGGCCGACGCGATGATCGGCGCCAGGTTCACCCCGAACTCGCCGAGGACCAGGACGAACGCGATGCCGTAGATCAGCATCGTCGTGAACGAGCGCAGCACCGACCCGATCGTCTGGGCGCGCTGCGTCCGGCGCTCCACGATCTGCGGGGCGGCCTCGCGCAGGCTCGCCGCCGCCCGGTCGCGCAGCGGGCGCAGGATCTTGGGCACGCGGCCGGCGTGCGCACCCGCCGTCAGGCGCTTGATGCCGCGGTGCAGCGCGTAGCGCAGCAGGACCGCCACCACGACGATGATCGCGACGGTCACGCTGTGGGAGACGATCGAGTCCGCCGACCGCGACAGCCAGCTCGCGTGGGTGTACTGGAAGACGCGGGCGCACAGCGACCCGGCGTCGTTCGCGCAGGACGGCGCGTCCACCGGGACCCCGGGCAGCACCGTCGTCGTGGTCTCGACGACGGGCGGCGTCGTCGTGGGGGTGGGGGGCGGCGTGGGCAGCGGGACCTGGGCGGCGACGTCCATGCCGGCGGCGGGCAGCACGCCCGCGCACGATACGGAGAGCCCCTCGCGGCCGGTGCGGAGGCTCCCCCGTACCACCGCGACGCCACGGCCGGGAACGCCGAGGTGAACGGTGCTTTATCACAGGTGCACAACGGGCCCGGATGTGGTCGACTGTGGTCACTCTCGGTGGGAGGTGGTCGTGTGCCCGAACGACAACCCAGGACCGTGACGCCGCTGATACGCGGGGTCGACGCGGGCGGGGGTCCTGAGCCCACCGCCGGTCCGGTCGAGGCGATCCCGATCGCCACCCCCGCTCCCGTCCCCCTCGATCCGCCCGCCCCCTCCGACGCGGGCGACGACGACGTCACGGTCACCGTCCGACCCGAGCCGGCCGCGCCCGCCTGGGGCCGACGCCGCGTGCTGCTCCTCAACGCCACCTACGAGCCCCTCACCGCTCTCCCGTTGCGCCGCGCGATCGTCCTGCTCGTCTGCGGCAAGGCCGACGTCGTCCACGGCGACCCCTCCGGGCTGGTGCTGCACTCCGCCGCCGGCTCCGTCGAGGTCCCCTCCGTGATCCGCCTCCGGGTGTACGTGCGGGTGCCCTACCGGGCCCGCGTGCCGCTCACCCGGGCCGCGCTCATGCACCGCGACCGCTTCCGCTGCGCGTACTGCTCGGGCAAGGCCGAGACCATCGACCACGTGGTGCCCCGCAGCCGCGGGGGCACGCACACCTGGGAGAACTGCGTCGCGTGCTGCGCCCGGTGCAACCACAAGAAGGCGGACAAGCTGCTCGCCGAGCTGGGCTGGCCGTTGCGCACGATGCCGACGGCGCCGCGCGGGCGGCACTGGCGCCTCCTGGCCGGGCTCGTCGACGCCGACCCGCAGTGGCTGCCCTACCTGGGGGAGACCGCGGCCTGATCCGCCCGCCTTCACGGACCGGTCGTCCGGGCGCCGCTGCCCGGACACCGTCGCGGGGGCATGATCGCGCGACGTGAGCGACCTGCACGAGCTGACCGCGCTCGAGACCGCCGAGGCGATCCGTCGGGGGGACGTCCGCGTCCTCGACGTCGTCGACCACGCCCTGACCCGGGCCGAGACCCTCGGGGCGAGGCTCGGCGCGTTCGCCGTGCTCACGCCCGACGTCGCGCGGGACGCCGCGGCGGCGCTCGACGGGGCCGTCGCGCGCGGTGAGGTGTCCGGGCCGCTCGTGGGGGTCCCCACGGCGATCAAGGACCTCACGATGACGGCGGGGGTGCCGACCGGGCGCGGGTCCGTCGTGACCCGCGGCTGGGTGCCCGAGCACGACGACGACCTGGTGGGCCTGCTGCGCGCGGCCGGCACGGTGAGCATCGGGAAGACGGCCGTCCCCGAGTTCGGGCTGCCCTGCTACACCGAGCCGGCGGGGGCGCCGCCCGCCGTCACGCCGTGGGACGTGTCCCGGTCGGCCGGCGGGTCCTCCGGGGGTGCGGCGGCCGCGGTGGCGGGCGGCGTGCTGCCGGTCGCGCAGGGCTCCGACGGGGGCGGCTCGATCCGCATCCCGGCGTCGGTGTGCGGGCTGGTGGGGATCAAGACGACCCGGGGGCGGATCCCGGCCGGGCCCGCGGGCGGGGATCCGGCGGGGCTGTCGGTGCCGGGGCCGCTCGCGCGCACCGTCGCCGACGCGGCGGCCCTGCTGGACGCGTTGTGCGGCGGCCGGAGCTGGCCGGGCGAGCCGTTCGTGCCGGCGCCGCCGCCGGGCGGGGGATACCTGGGGGTCGCGCGCGGCGGGCCGGGTCCGCGCCGCCGGATCGGGCTCTCGACGGCGCCGCCCTACGGGGACCTGTCGGCGCTGGTCGGTCCGGCGGCCGGCCCCGCCGTCGTCGACCCGGTCTGTGCCGCGGCCGCGGAGGACACCGCCGCGGTGCTGGCCTCGCTCGGGCACGTCGTCGAGCCGGTCGACCTGCGCCTCTCGGACGAGGCGGTCGCGGCCTTCGTGACGCTGTGGGCGGTGCTCGCGCTCGCCGACCCGGCCGCCCCCGACGACGAGGAGCGCCTCCAGCCCCTGACGCGGCTGCTGCGCGCCCGGGGCCGGGAGGTCGGCCCGATGACCGCGCTCGGCGCGCTGCACACCGTGCAGGTCGAGACGCGGCGGATCGTGGCCGCGCGGGCCCATCTCGACGCGGTCCTCACCCCGTCGGTGGCGCTGCCGCCGCGGCCCGTGGGCTGGTTCTCCGCCGACGGCCCGGAGACCGACTTCGCGCGGCAGGTCGCCTTCACCCCGTGGACGGCGATCGCGAACATGACCGGCGAACCGGCGATCGGGCTGCCGACGGGGTGGCCGGTCCTCGGCGGCACGACGTTGCCCGTGGGCGTGACGCTGCGGGGGCGCCGCGGCGAGGAGGATCTGCTGGTCGCGCTGGGTGCGGAGCTGGAGGCGGCGCGGCCGTGGGCACACCGTCGGCCGCCCGTGTGGTGACCGGTTCCGACGACGGACGCCTCTACGACACGACGTAGCAGCCGCTTTCCACTACGGTTCGCCCCGTGAGACCGATCGAGACGATCCTGATCTACGTGGTGATCCCGATCGTCGTCCTGCTGCTGCTGTTCGCGCTCACCGCGGTGCGGAAGCCGGGCGGCAAGGCGGCGCGCTACCGCGTCGGGGACGACTGGCCGCACGAGCCGCTGTGGTGGATCGGCAACCCCAAGGGGACCGGCCTGCCCGAGCCGACCGTCGACGCCGTCGGCCGCCCGACGACCCGGACCGCCCGAGGAGGCGCACGTGGCACCTGGTGACCTGGCCCGGCCGCAGGCCGGCCCCGGCGAGACCCCGGCGGTGACCAGTGCGGGACTGGCGGAGGAGCCGGTCTCCGGGCACGCGCGCGTCCCGACGGCGTCGGGGCGTGTCTCGGAGGCGACGGAGGTCCTCGCCGAGGACAAGCGGGTGCCGTTCTCGCCGTCGCAGCTCTCCCGCATCGACGAGGCGCTCACGCGGACCTCGGCCGAGACGGGCCTGCTGTTCACGCTGTGGGTGGGCGAGCTCGGCGGACGCTCCCGGGAGCGCGCCGAGGAGCTGCACGCGACGCTCGGGGACGAGGCGGCCGAGGCCGTGCTCATCGCGGTGTCGCCCGGCGAGCGGGTCGTCGAGGTGGTGACCGGGGAGGAGTCGGTGCGCCGGGTCGACGACCAGGGCGCCAAGATCGCCGTCGGTCAGATGGTCTCGCGGTTCACCGAGTCGGATCTGGTCGGCGGCATCGTCGAGGGTCTGCGCGTGCTGGGCGACCACGCGGGGAGCGCTCCGCGCATGTGAATGGATTTGGTCGTCTGGACGACCAAATCCACTCACATGCGGTCGAAGTCGCGCGCCGCGAGCGCCCGGACGATCCCGGCGCGGCCCTCGGAGACCAGCCGCCGCAACGACGCCGGGTGCTCGTCGGCCAGCCAGCGGTCGGCCGCCTCGACCGTCGCCGGCTCCACCGCCCACGACGGGAACAGGCCCTGCACCATGGGCTGGGCCTGCTCCGAGGAGCGCCGGCCCCACACCTCGTCCACCGACGCGAAGTACTTCTCGGTGTAGGGCGTGAGCAGCGCGCCCTGGGAGGGGTGCGAGAAGCCCATGATGATCGCCATGTTGATCGCGTTGGGCAGCGAGTCGTCGTAGACGGCCCGCTCCCACGCGGTGGCCTTCGCCTCCGGGGTCGGGACCAGTGCCCGCGCCCGCTCCGCCATCCGGAGCCCGGTCGCGGTGTTGTCCCGCGCCAGCTCGGCCTCGATCTCCCCGGCGCCCGCGGCTCCGTGCGCGACGAGGGCGTGCAGCAGCCGCCAGCGCAGGTCGGTGTCGACGGTGAGGCCTTCGAGCGGCGTGGTCCCCTCCCGCCACCCGGCGATCGCCTCGAGGGCCTCCCGGGTCAGCACCGAGCCGGCGAGGGCGTTCACCAGCGCGAGCTGGTGGTCCGAGCCGGGCTCCGCGCGGCGGGCGAGGTCCAGCAGCGTCGCGACGAACGACGGCCAGCCCTGCTCCACGGCCCACGTCGGGTCGGCGTAGGAGGCGAGCGCGGTCTGGGCCTGCAGCAGCAGCCGCTGCACGACGCCGACCTCGGTCTCGGCGGGCAGCCCGTTGAGGACCAGCGTGACGAAGTCGCGGGCCTTGAGCTCGGCCTCGCGGGTCATCTCCCACGCCGCCGACCAGCACAGCGTGCGCGGCAGCGGGTCGGCGACGTCGCCGATGCGGTCGATCAGCGTCGTCAGCGAGCGCTCGTCGAGGCGCATCGTGCAGTAGGTGAGGTCGTCGTCGTTGACCAGCACGAGCGCGCCCGCCGCGACGCCGACCAGCTCCGGGACCTCGGTGCGGTCGCCGGTCACGTCGAGCTCGGTGCGGTGCCGGCGGACGAGCTTGCCGTGGGAGTCCTCGTCGTAGATCCCGACGGCGATGCGGTGCGTGCGGGTCTCGCCCGCGCCCGGCCGCGCACCGCCCTGGGTGACCTCGAAGCGCTCGTACCGGCCGTCGGACCCGACCGCGAACGACGGGCTCAGCGAGTTCAGCCCCGTCGTGCGCAGCCACTGCGCGCTCCAGCCGGACAGGTCACGGCCGGAGGCCTCGGTCAGCGCGCCGAGCAGGTCGTCGAACGTGGCGTTGCCGTAGGCGTGCCGTGAGAAGTAGAGCCGCAGCCCGGAGAGGAACTCGTCCTGCCCGACGTAGGCGACGAGCTGCTTGAGCACCGACGCGCCCTTGGCGTAGGTGATGCCGTCGAAGTTGACCTCGACCGCCTGCAGGTCGGGGATGTCCGCGGCGATCGGGTGGGTCGAGGGCAGCTGGTCCTGCCGGTACGCCCAGGACTTCTCGACGTTCGCGAACGTGGTCCACGCGTTGCGGTACTCGGTGGCCTCGGACTGGCTCACGACGCTGGCCCAGGTCGCGAACGACTCGTTGAGCCACAGGTCGTCCCACCAGCGCATCGTCACGAGGTCGCCGAACCACATGTGCGCCATCTCGTGCAGGATCGTCTCGGCGCGGCGCTCGTAGAGGTAGCGCGTGACGCGGCTGCGGAAGACGTAGTCCTCGAGGAAGGTCACCGCGCCGACGTTCTCCATCGCGCCGGCGTTGAACTCCGGCACGAAGAGCTGGTCGTACTTGGTGAAGGGGTAGGGCACCCCGAAGTTGCGGTGGTAGAAGCCGAAGCCCTGCTTGGTCTCGGTGAACAGCCGCTCGGCGTCCATGTGGTCGGCGAGGCTCGCGCGGCAGTAGATGCCCAGCGGGATCGTGCCGTGGTCGTCGGAGTAGGTGTCGGTCCACTTCGCGTAGGGCCCGGCGATCAGCGCGACGAGGTAGGTCGAGATGCGGACCGTGGTCTCGAAGGCGTGGTGCACGGCGCCCGACTCGATCGTCGTCGTCGTGGACTTCGCGCCGTTCGAGATCACTTCCCAGCTCGGCGCCGCGAGCGCGGTGAGGCTGATCGTGGCCTTGAGGTCGGGCTGGTCGAAGCAGGCGAACATCCGCTTGGCGTCCGCGGTCTCGAACTGGCTGTAGAGGTAGACGCCGCCGTCGACCGGGTCGACGAACCGGTGCAGGCCCTCGCCGGTGTTCATGTACCGGCAGTCGGCGTCGACGATCAGCTCGTTCTCGGCGGCGAGGTCGGGCAGCGCGATGCCCTTCTCCTCGTCGTAGCCGGAGACGTCGAGCGCGACCCCGTTGAGGGTGGCGCTGCGGACACCCGCCGCGACGATGTCGATCCAGCTCGCCGCGCCCGGCGAACCGCAGCGGAACCGCGCCGTCGTCGTCGAGCGGAAGGTCGTCTCCCCGGGGCCCGCGGCCCCGTCGGTCAGGTCCAGCGAGACCGTGTAGGAGTCGACGTCGAGCATCTCGGCGCGCGTGCGTGCGTCGGCCCGGGTGAGGTTCGGAGCAGCCACGCGGCTCACCCTATCCACGCGGCCGTGCCACACGCCCCCGCGTCGATGCCCCGTCGCTCCGCTCGCCCCGGGCGAGCGGGAACACACTTGCCGCTTCCACCGTTCGCTCGGGTACAGACCCGTTGCCCGAGGGAAGCCTGGTGTCATGACCGCTGCCGCAGAGAAGACCCGCGTCGACTTCTGGTTCGACCCGCTGTGTCCCTTCGCCTGGATCACCTCACGGTGGATCCTCGAGGTCGAGCAGGTCCGCTCGATCGACGTGCACTGGCACGTGATGAGCCTCTCGGTGCTCAACTCCGGCCGTGAGCTCGACGAGAAGTACCAGTCGATGATGGACGAGGGCTGGAAGCCAGTCCGGGTGTGCATCGCCGCGGCGCAGAAGCACGGCGACGAGATCCTCGCGCCGCTCTACACCGCCATGGGCACCAAGATTCACAACGAGCAGAACAAGGACTTCGACGACGTCATCGCGAAGTCCCTCGACGAGGTCGGCCTCGAGGCGGACCTGGCGAAGGCCGCGACGTCGACCGACTACGACGACGCGCTGAAGAAGTCTCACCACGAGGGCATGGACCCGGTGGGCATGGACGTCGGCACCCCGACGATCCACGTCGACGGCTCGGCCTACTTCGGCCCCGTCATGACCCGCATCCCGCGCGGCGAGCAGGCCGGCACGATCTTCGACGGCGCGAAGCTGCTCGCGGGCTACGAGTACTTCTACGAGCTCAAGCGGACCCGGAACACCGAGCTCAAGTTCGACTGACGTCATGTGCGTGCGTTTCCGTGTCAGGGCACGGAAACGCACGCACAGGCGCTACGCGCCAAGGCATCCGCACAGAGCCGAACCGCCCGGTCCGGCCCACCCGAGTTGCCGCAGCCGGGCGGCGACGACCGCGCTCACGGCGCAGGGGTCGCCGGCGACCTCCTCCCAGCCGAACGTGAGCCGCGCCCGGCCGGCCAGTTCCGCGGCGTTGTCCCGGGCGCGGTCGATGACCCCGACGCGGCGGTCGGAGTGCCACCGCCAGCCGTCCAACCGGACGATCAGCTCACCGTCGGGCACGTGGTAGCGACAGTCCTCGTAGCGCTCGACCCCCTCGACGACGACGGGCGCCTGACGTTCCGCGACCGGTAGGCCGTGGGCCTCCTCGACGTTCACGAGATAGGTCGCTTCCAGCGCGGACCCCACACCATCCGCGAGTTTCGCGGCGGCGTGGCGGAGTGCGGTGGCGTAGCGACGCGGGCGTCGCCGCTCGAGGGCGGCGAGGAGCGCCGTCGCCGGCACTTTCATGCCGAGGGCGGCGTGCAGCAGCGTCCGCATCCCGGCTCTGGCGTCCGGTTCCAGGACGGCGAGGTCGGAACAGGTGTCCGCGGCCGAGACCGTCGGCATGTCCTCCCGGTCGATCACGATGTGCCGGAACGCGCGGCTCCGGTGGATGACCACGCCGGGGTGGGGGTCGGCGGAATGGCCGTAGGGCACCGTCACGTGGACGACGCCGTCGTCGCGATCCCGTAGACCGAACCTGGCCGCTGCGCTGCGATGGCTCAGAGCCACTTCGGGCCCCGCACACAGGAGCGCCGCCCGCTCGCGCTGGCGCCTGGTCGGCGCGCCCGTCGTCGTCCGGAACACCTTGCGGCCGACGCGTACCCAGCGTCCTGCGGCGAGCTGGGCCTCGATCCATTCGTCTGTTCCTCACGCAGGCGATGACCTGCGAGCGCGTGATGTGGTCGTCCTGGGCGTCGCGAAGGGCCTGGATGGCCGAGTCGTCTCTCATGGTCAGGACGGTCGGGGACACCGGCCCGCCTGGCGAAATCCGCGGGCCCGGCCTGTGGACGGTTCGGGGCCGGACTGCCACCCGTGGATGGGCGGTGCTGCGGACGGCGTAGTGCGGGGCTCCGCCCCTCGTGCGTGCGTTTCCGTGCCCAGGCACGGAAACGCACGCACGAGGCGTCAGCCGAACTCCGCCCAGCCCTGGTCCAGGACCGGTTCGTCGTCGCGCGTGGTGCGGAAGTGCGTGCCGCCCTCGCCGTCCCACACCGCGACCTCGAGCTCGTCACCCGGCAGCACCGGCCGGGTGAAACGGGCGTGCATCGCGACGAGCTTCCCCGGGTCGCCGGCGATCGTGCCCAGCGTCCGGGCGGCGAACCCGTAGGTGCACATGCCGTGCAGGATCGGGCGCTCGAAGCCGGCGCGCCGGGCGAAGGCCGGATCGGTGTGCAGCGGGTTCCGGTCGCCGGTGAGCCGGAAGAGCAACGCCTGGTCGGAGCGGACCGGCATCACGACGCGGCGGTCCGGCTCGCGCTCGGGGATCGGTCCGGGCGGGGTCACGACGGCGGGTGCGAGGGGAGGATCCGGTCGCTCTTGGCTGCCGAGGGTTCCCCTCGTGCGGGACGAGCCGGCCGTCTCTCCGCGGATCATGACCGTCTGCAGCGTCTCGGCCAGCAGCGCGCCGGTGCCCGCGTCCACCGCCTCGGCGCGGGTGCGCACCAGCACGCCGCTGCGCTTGTCCTCGACCCCGACCACGGACCCCGTCACGCGCGCCCGGCCCGACGACGGCAACGCCGCGTGCACCCGGAACGCCTGCTCGGCGTGCAGGACCCGGGGATCGTCACCACCCGCGTCGACCCGGGCCCCGCGCGTGACGATGTTGGCGAAGCCCGGCAGGACCCGCGGTCCGTCGCTGCCCTCGAGGTTCTCGGTGGTGAACTCGAGGTCGGCGAGCGGGTCGGCCTGGCCGGCGCCCACCGCGAGCGCGTAGAGCATGACGTCGTCGGGGCCCCAAAAGAACTCGACGGGTTCGGCCCGCGCGCCCAGCAGATCCGGCCTCAGCGCCACGGCCCGACGACACCAGACTGATCGTCGTTCCACAAGGGCGTTGACACAGAGGCGGCTCCGCCGCATGTGAACGAATCTGGTCGTCCAGGCGACCATATTCGTTCACATGCCGAAGGCCGGCTCCCGACCCTCGAACCGCGCCGCGACCGCCTCGGCCTGGTTCGGGCTCCCGATCAGCTCGGCCATCGCGTCCTGCTCGGCCGCGAACCCCGCGGCGGCGTCGACCCGACCCGCGACGCCGAGCAGCCGCACCGCCCAGCGGACCGCCTCCGGGTTCCGCGTCGCGATCTGGCGGGCCAGCGACAACGCCTCCGCCCGCGGGTCCTCGGCGGTCCGGGTCGCCAGGCCGAGCGTGACCGCCTCGGTGCCGCTCACGACCCGCCCGGTCAGCGTCAGCTCCGTCGCCACGTCCCGGCCGACGAGCTCGGGCAGTACCTGGGTCCCGGTCATGTCGGGCACGAGACCCCAGAGGATCTCCAGGACGGCGAGCCGCGCGTCCGGGGCGACGAGGCGGATGTCGGCGCCGAGGGTCAGTTGGAGCCCCCCGCCGAGCGCGTGCCCCTGCACCGCCGCGATCACCGGGACCTCGAGCTCCCGCCAGACGTGCACCGCTCGCTGCCCGGTCGCCTTCGCGGGACCGTCGGACGGCGGGAGATCCACCGTCGCGCTCGGTCGGTCGCCCCGCGCGAGGTCGCGGAACGAGGAGCGGTCGAGCCCGGCACAGAAGTCCGGGCCCTCGGCGGAGAGCACCACGGCCCGTACTGACCGGTCGTCGCGCAGCGCCGTGCCCGCCTCGATGATCGCCCCGAACATCGCGGGATCGAGCGCGTTGCGCTTCTCCGGGCGCGAGAGCCGGACCTCGGCCACGCCGCCGCTGATCTCGACGTTCACGCGATCGCTCATGACCGGTCCTCCACGGTCCGCCGCGCGATCGCCGCGTTGCTCGGGCTCCTGGTGCCACCACGACCGCGCGACATACCGGTAACTTATCGATCGTTCAGTGACGACGCGAGGGAGCGCCCGTGGCGGAGGAGAACTGGCGGGAACGACTGCGGACCTGGCTCGCCGAGCATCCGCCGCCGCCCGAGGCCCACACCGACGTCGCCGCGGCGCAGCGCTACCAGGCGCAGTTGCACGACGCCGGGTACGCGGGCCTGACCTGGCCGAAGGAGTGGGGCGGGCAGGGACTCGGGGCGGTCGAGGCGCAGGCGTTCGCCGAGGAGTCGGCCGCGGCCGACCTGCCGACCCGCCCGTTCATGATCGGCATGGGCATGACCGGCCCGACCCTGGTCGACCTCGGCACGCCCGAGCAGAAGCGCCGCTACCTGCCGCCGCTGCTGCGCGGCGAGGAGATCTGGTGCCAGCTGTTCTCCGAGCCGGGCGCCGGGTCCGACGTCGCGAGCCTGCGCACCCGCGCGGTGCGCGAGCCCGACGGCAGCTGGGTGCTCTCGGGGCAGAAGGTCTGGACCTCCAACGCGCAGTGGGCCGACGTCGCCGCGGTGCTCGCCCGCACCGACCCGGACAAGCCCAAGCACGGCGGGATCACCATGTTCGTGCTCGACATGCGCCAGCCCGGGGTCACCGTGCGGCCGCTGGTCGACATGACCGGGCACGCCCCGTTCAACGAGGTCTACCTCGACGAGGCCCGCGTCCCGGCCGACGGCGTGCTCGGCGAGGTCGACGGCGGGTGGCGCGCGGCCACGACGATGCTGGGCCACGAGCGCGTCTCGATCAGCGGGATGCGCCAGCGACGGGGCCGCGGGGTCACCTCGGCGGCGCTGACCGAGCTCGCCCAACGCCGCGACGTGGCCGGCGACCCGCTGGTGCGCGACCGGCTCGCCGACCTCTACGCCCACGAGCGCGTGCTGGAGCTCTTCACCGACCGGATGCGCCAGGAGACCGCGGCGGGCGTCCCGGTCGGCGCGCGGGGATCGGTCGGCAAGCTCGCGGGCGCCCTGCTGGCCCATCGCGGGGTCGAGGTCGCGGGGCACGTCGCCGGCGCGGACGCCGTCGCCTGGGAGGTGTCCGACGACGGCGAGGGTCCGGGCGACGATCTCGCGCTCGGCATCGCCTCGGCCCCGGCGGCCTCGATCGCCGGTGGCACCAACGAGATCCAGCGCTCGATCATCGGCGAGCGCGTGCTCGGCCTGCCGCGCGAGCCCGCCGCCGACCGTGATCGTCCGTTCCGTGACGCCCCCACCGGGGAGGTGGACCGTGCAGCTGGTTCCCACGTCTGAGCAGGACGAACTGCGGTCGGCCGTTCGTGCGCTGCTCGACAAGCAGGCGCCGAGGGCGGTCCGCGCGACCGTCGACGACGGCGCCGGCTACGACCGCGACCTCTGGCGCCGGCTCGGCACCGAGCTCGGCGTCCTCGGGCTCGCCGTGCCCGAGGAGCTCGGCGGTGCCGGGGCCGGCCACGTCGAGCGCGCGATCCTCGCCGAGGAGCTCGGGCGCGCGCTGCTCCCGTCGCCGTTCCTCGGTTCGGCGGTGCTCGCGACGGACCTGCTGGTGGGTCTCGACGACCGCTCCGGGCTGCTCGGGGCGCTGGGCTCGGGGGAGCGGATGGCCGCCGTGGCCGGGGTGCTCGGTCCGGCGGGAGACGTCTCGGTGTCGGGTGGAGGGCTCCGCGGTTCGGCCGGTCCGGTCGTCGACGCCACCGACGCCGACGACCTGCTCGTCGTCGTCGACGGCGTGGTCCACCACCTCGACGCGACCGGACCCGGCGTCGTGCGCACCCCGTTGCGGTCGCTCGACCCGACCCGGCGTCATGCTCGTGTCGACCTCGACGGCGCCGCCGCGACCCGACTCGGGAGCCTGGATTCCGACGCGCTCCAGCGGGTGCGGGACCTGGCCACGGTGGCGATCGCGGCCGAGCAGACCGGCGTGATGGGGGCCGCGGTGGACCGCACCGTCGCCTACGTCTCCGACCGGGTGCAGTTCGGCCGCGTGATCGGGTCCTACCAAGCGGTCAAGCACGGCTGCGCCGACATGTACGCGTCCACCGAGCAGGCGGTCTCGGCGGTGCGCGCGGCCGCGTGGGCCGCCGACCACGACCCGGACGCGCTGCCCCTCCCGGCCGCCGTCGCGCGGGTCTTCGTCGGGCCGGCCGCGTTCGCCGTGACGAACTCGATGGTCCAGTACCACGGCGGCATCGGCTACACCTGGGAGCACGATGCGCACCTGTTCTACAAGCGCGCGAAGTCCGACGAGCTGCTGAGCGGCCCGCCCGGTGCGGCGCGGGCCCGGCTCGCCGAGCTGATGAAGGTCTGATGCGTACCCGGGGACGGACATCCGGGGTGCGGTGACGTTCTAGGCCGCCGGTGATCACCGGCCGGCCGGTCGGTGGCTGGTCCGGGCAAGATCAGCGGGCCTGGGTGGCTGTCGCCGCGGCCGTGCGCCGCCGTGCAGGTCTGTTGATCACCGCGCGGCCTGGAGAGAGGTACGGGTGCAGCGTCTCGTCCCGCGTTCACCGCGGTTTCGAGCGAGCGCTCGCTAAGGTGACCCGCCGGTGCCCGTCCGAGGGAGGCACGCGATGGAGACCGAGCACGGCGACTGGCGCACCTACGACGACGTCGTGCTGTCGCCGGTCCTCACGGCCGCTCTCGACGCGTTCGTCGAGTTCGGGTACCACGGGACGACGGTGCGGATCATCGCCGCGCGCGCGTCGATGTCGGTGCCGGGGCTCTACTACCACTACCCGGGCAAGCAGGAGATGCTCGCCGCACTGCTCGCGCGCTCCCTCGACGAGCTGCTCGGTCGCAGCACGGCGGCGGCGCACGACGCGGACGACGACCCGGTCGCGCAGTTCCGGGTACAGGTCGAGAACGCGGTGCTGTTCATGACCCACTGCCAGAAGCTGCGCCTGCTCGCCTCGCGCGACGTCATCTCGCTCGACGAGCCGGCGCGCTCCGCGCACGTCGCCCGCCGTGACGAGCTGCAGGAGCACGTGACGATCCCGCTCGCCCGCGGGCAGCGGGAGGGTTGCTTCACGGTGGACGACCCGGCGGCCGCGGCCCGGGCGGTGCTCGACATGTGCCGAGGAGTGGCGGACTGGTACCGGCCCGACGGGCCCGAGAGCCCGGAGCGGATCGCCGAGCGCTACACGGCCTACGCCTTGGCGCTCGTCGGGCGTACTTTAGCGAGCGATCGGTAAAACCGAGCTCGGTCGAGAGGATCCCTCGATGACGCGGATGACGTACGCGGCCGTCCACGAGCCGCACACCGACCTCGCCGGTCTGGAACGTCCCGACGAGACGACGCTGCGCGAGCAGGTCCGGGCGTTCGCGTGGGACCGGCTCGAGCGCCGGCGGGGCGAGATCGACGAGAAGCGGCTGTCCCGCGAGCTCATCCCGCTGCTGGCCGAGCAGGGGTACCTGGCCACGCTCGTGGCCCCGGACAAGGGCGGCTCCGGGCTCGGACTCGGGGCGAGCGTCGCGATCGCCCGCGAGCTCGGCGGCGTGGTCCCGTCGCTCGCGGCGCTGCGGGCGATCTGCGGGAACTTCGTGGCCAAGCCGATCGAGGAGTTCGGCACCACCGAGCAGATCGACACCTGGCTGCGGCCGCTCGTCCGCGGGGAGATCACCACCTCGCTGGCGATCACCGAGCCGGCCTCCGGCTCCGACGTCGCGCACATGACGACGACGGCGACCCGCGACGGCGACGGGTGGGTGCTCCATGGCGCGAAGAAGCACGCGAGCGGCGCCGCCGAGGCCGACATCGTGCTGATCTACGCGGCCACCGAGCCCGAGGCGGCGGCCTCGCGGCGGCTGACGGCGTTCCTCGTCCCGACCGACCGGCCCGGCGTGAGCATCTCCCCGGACACCTACCTCGGCCTGCGCGGCCTGTCCCACGCCGAGATCGAGCTCGACGGGGTGCGGCTCGACGACGCCCACCGGCTCGGCGAGGTGGGGGAGGGGCTGCGGATCCTCTACTTCGGACTCGCGGCCGAGCGGATCGACATCGCGGCGCGGGCGACCGGGTGCGCGTCCCGGGCGTTCGAGGAGGCCCGGGCGTTCTCCGCCGACCGCGGGCTGCCCGGCCGGCCGATCCGCGCCCACCAGGGGGTGTCCCACCGCATCGCGGACATGCGGACGACGATCGACGCCGGGTGGCTGCTGACGTTGCGTGCCGCCCGGCTCTACGACCGCGTGCTCGCCGAGCAGGGCCCCGAGGAGGCCAACCGGGTCTGCGACGAGGAGTCCTCGATCGCCAAGCTGTTCTGCGCCCGCGAGAGCTTCGCGGTGTGCGACTCGGCGATGCAGGTGATGGGCGGCCTCGGCTACGAGTACGGGACGGCGGTGGAGGGGATGTTCCGCGACTCGCGGGTGTTCCGCTTCGGTGGCGGCACCGACGAGATCCAGCAGCACATCATCCAGCGCGAGGAGTACCGCCGCTTCCGGACCAGCCGGGAGGGCTGAGATGACCTCCACCGCCTCGACGACGAGGCACGCCGACCTGGGTGCGCTGCGCCGCGAGATCCGCGAATTCCTGACCGAACAGCGCGCGGCCGGGGCGTTCACCCCGACCGTCGACGTCTTCGCCCGCTCCCACGACCCCGCGTTCAGCGCCCGGCTCGGGGGCCGCGGGTGGCTCGGGATGACGTGGCCGGCCGAGTACGGCGGGCACGAGCGGAGCGTGCTCGAACGGTTCGCCGTGCTCGAGGAGCTCCTGGCCGCCGGGGCGCCGATCGGGGCGCACTGGATCGCCGAGCGCCAGACCGGCCCGCTGCTGCTGCGCCTGGGCACCGAGGACCAGCGCCGCCGCTTCCTGCCCGCGATCGCGGCGGGCGAGCTGTTCGTGTCGATCGGGATGAGCGAGCCCGACAGCGGCTCCGACCTCGCCTCGGTGCGCACCCGCGCCGAACCGGTCGAGGGAGGGTGGTCGCTGTCCGGCCGTAAGATCTGGAGCACGTTCGCGCACCGCAGCGGGTGGCTCCTCGCGCTCGTGCGGACCGGCCCGCCCGGCGACGACCGCCACGGCGGGCTGAGCCAGATGTTCGTCGACCTGTCCTCGCCCGGGGTCGAGGTCAGCCCGATCGCGTCGATGGGCGGCGGGCCGGCCCACTTCTGCGAGGTCCTGCTCGACGAGGTGTTCGTCCCGACGGAGCTGGTGCTCGGCACCGTCGGCGAGGGCTGGGCGCAGGTCAGCGGGGAACTCGCCGACGAGCGCAGCGGGCCGGACCGCTACCTCACGGCGTTCCCGCTGCTCGCCGCGCTCGTCAGCGCGTACTCGGCCGCCGGGTCCGAGGCCCTGGACCCGACGGCGGCGGTGCGGCTCGGCGAGATCCTCGCCCGGCTGCGCGGGGTGCGGGCGCTGTCGATCGAGGTGCAGCGGGCGCTGGCCGCCGGCGAGGCACCCGTCGTCACCGCCGCGATGGTGAAGGACCGCGGGACCCTGCTCGAGCAGGACCTCGTCGAGGTCGCGGCGGCCCTGACCGCGGACCTGCCGACCGCCCGCGACCGCACCCTCGACCGGCTGCTTACCACCGCGCAGCTCGCCGCACCCACGTTCACCCTGCGCGGCGGGACGACGCAGATCCTGCGCAGCATCGTGGTGCGCTCGCTCGACGGGCGTCCGGCTGCGCACGACGACGTCGCCGACGCGGTCGACGACCTCGTCGACGCCCACGCGGAGGTGATGCGCGGCGAGGAGCGCACCCTCGGCTGGAGCCCGACCCTCTGGGCCGCGTTCGTCGAGGGAGGCTTCGCCGAGGCGCCGCTCCCCGGGACCGTCGACGACTCCGCCGCGGGGCGCTCCGTCCTGCGCGCCCTGGGCCGCCGTGCCGCGCCGATCGGAACGGTCGAGCACGCCGTCGCCACCTGGACGCTGCAGGCGAGCGGACTCCCGGTGCCCGACGGTGTCCTCACCCTCGCCGTCGCGCCGCTCGTGGGGCCTGCCCGAGAGCCGGGCGCCCCCTGGGCGGGTAGCGCCGACGCCGTCGTCGTGCACGGGACCACCGGGACGCTGTCCCTGGGCCCGCTGCCCGACCCCACCGCCGCCGACCTCGCCGGAACCCGGTGGGCGCCGGTCGACACCGATCAGCCGGGGGCGCCGGCCGCGGTGGACCCGCGGCCGGTGCTCGAGCTCGGGCGGCTGCTCGTCGTCTCCGGGGCGATGCGCCGGGTGCAGGAACTGACGGTCACCCACGCGAGGTCGCGCAAACAGTTCGGCCGGCCGCTCGCGGCGTTCCAGGCGGTCGGTCAGCAGCTCGCCGAGCTGGCGGGCGCGATCGCCGAGGCCGACGCGGCCATCGACGCGGCGGCGGACGCCCTCGACGTCGGGAACAGCGAGCCGCTCCTCGCCGCGATCGTCGACACCGACCTGGCCGTCCGCCGGGTGACGGCGATCGCACACCAGGTCCACGGCGCGCTCGGGGTGACCGCCGAGTACGAGCTGCACCACCTCACCCGGCGTCTCACGGCGTGGCGCACCACCGGCACCTCGGCGACCGCGGCCGCCGCCGAGATCGGACGCCGAGCGGTGCACGACGGGGCCGACGCGCTCTGGCCGGCGCTCGCGACGGACACGGCGTGACGGCGGCCGACCCGGTCCCGCCCGCGCTCGAGGGCATCCGGATCATCGACCTGACCAGCACGTTCATGGGCCCCTACGCGACGATGCTGCTCGCCCGGATGGGCGCGGACGTGATCAAGGTCGAGACGCCCGACGGCGACGTCGTCCGGCACATCGGTCGCGGCCGCAACCCCGGGATGGGCCCGATCTTCCTGGCGGCCAACCACGGCAAGCGCAGCATCGCGCTCGACCTCAAGCACCCCGAGGGCCGGCGTGCGCTCGACTCGCTGCTCGCGACCGCGGACGTGTTCGTCACCAACCTGCGGCCGGCTGCTCTGGACCGTCTGGGCCTGACGGCCGAGGCGCTGCTCGCCGCCCACCCCCGGCTGGTGTTCGCGACGCTGCCCGGCTTCGGCAGCGCCGGGCCGTACCGCGACCGGGCCGCCTACGACGACGTCATCCAGGCCGCCAGCGGCCTCGCCGCGGTGCAGGGCGGGACGGGCGAGCCCGGGTACGTACGCACGGTGGTCGCGGACAAGGCGGTCGGGCTGCTCGGGCTCGGCGCGATCACCGCGGCGCTGCTGGGCGTGGCGCGGACCGGGCGCGGCCGGGCGGTCGAGGTGCCGATGTTCGAGTCCATGGTCGAGTTCTTCCTGCTCGAGCAGCAGAACGGCCGGGTGCTCGACCCGCCGACCGGGCCGACCGGCTACTCGCGCACCTCCTCGCCCAACCGGAAGCCGTACGCCACCGCGGACGGTCACCTCGGGGTCGTCGTCTACACCGACCGGCAGTGGCTCTCGTTCTTCGACCTCATCGGGCGCCCGGAGCTCGCCCGTGAGGAGCGCTTCGCGACGATCACCGCGCGCACCGAGAACATCGACGAGCTCTACGGCCTGCTCGCCGAGACGCTGCCCTCCCGGACGACCGACGAGTGGCTCGCCGCCCTCGGTGCGGCCGGCATCCCCGCGCAGCCGGTCCTGACGTCGGACGATCTCCTCGACGACCCGCACCTGGCCGCCGTCGGGCTGTTCGAGCCGCTGGAGCACCCGAGCGAGGGCCGGTTGGTGCTGCCGCGGTTGCCGGTGATCGTCGACGGTGCGTCCGCCCCGCCGGTGCGTGGGGCGCCGCGGCTCGGCGAGCACGGCGCGGAGGTGCTCGCCGAGGCCGGCTGGGACGCGGCGGAGATCGCGATGCTGGGGCTCCGCCCCATGTGAGTGAATTTGGTCGTCATGACGACCAAATTCGTTCACATGGCGCGGAGGGCCTCAGCACGCGCCAGCAGCTCCTCGGCCAGCTTGACGTGCGCGGCGTCGACGAGCTTCCCGTCGACCCCGGTCGCGCCGAGTCCCGAACGCTCGGCCTCCCGGTACGCCTCGACGTTGCGCCGCGCGTTCTCGACCTCGTCCGGGGTGGGGGAGTAGACCTCGTTGGCGAGCTCCACCTGCGACGGGTGGATCGCCCACTTCCCGGAGAACCCGAGCGCGGAGGCGTACCCGGCCTCGCGGGTGTAGCCCTCCGGGTCGCGGTAGTCGGGGTAGGGCGCGTCGATCGCGAGGACCCCACCGATCCGGGCCGCCACGGCCACCCGAGCGCGGGCGTGGTGCCAGAAGTCGCCGGGGTAGGGCACCGTCGGGACGAAGTTGGTGTCGACGCGGGTGCCCATCGAGACCGAGAAGTCGCCCGCGCCGAAGATCAGGGCGTCCAGGCGGTCGGAGACGGTCGCGATCTCGACGGCGTGCTCGAGCCCGGCCACGTCCTCGATGAGCACCTCGAGACGGATGGGCCGCTCCCGACGGAGCTTGGTCTCCAGCTGGGTGAGCAGGGTGTCGACCCACCAGACGTCCCGCGCCGCGGTCGCCTTCGGGACGATGATCGTGTCGAGCTGCTCGCCGGCCCGCGTGACGATGTCGATGACGTCGTCGTGACACCACTCGGTGTCGACGCCGTTGATCCGCACCGCACGGGCCGTGGTGCCCCAGTCGATGTCGCGCAGTGCCTCGACGGCCTTCTTGCGGGCGTCCGGGCGCTGGGCGGGCGCGACCGCGTCCTCGAGGTCGAGGAACACCAGGTCGGCGCCGGAACGCGCGGCCTTCTCGAACATCCGCTCGTTGCTGGCGGGCGTCGCCAGCTCGGAGCGACGGACGGGCAGGGGCGAGCGAAGCGACGGGGAAGGGACGGGCGGCATCAGATCACTCCTCGGGAGCTCAGGTCGTCGATCTCGGAGCCGTCGAGCCCGACGACCTCGCTCAGGATCTCGCGGGTGTGGGCGCCGAGCTCGGGGCCGAGGTGCTCGACGCGCCCCTCGACGCCGGAGAGCCGCGGCACCGGGGACTGCACGAGCAGGCTGCCGAGCTGGTCGTCGGGGATCCGGCGGAAGACCTCGCGGGCGACCATCTGGTCGTCGGCGACGAGGTCGGTGACGTCGTAGACCGGCGCCGCGGCGATCTCGGCGGCCTCGAACACCGCCATCGCCTCCTCGAGGGTCTGCTTCGCGACCCAGTCGGCGACGATGCCGTCGACCTCCGTCGCGCGGGCCAGGCGTTGCTGCGGGTCGGCGAAGTCCGGGTCCTCGGCGAGGTCACCGCGGCCGATCGCCCGGAACACCCGCAACGCGACGGTCGGGGCGCTGCCGGACATCGCGATCCAGCGGCCGTCGGAGGTCTGGTAGGTGTTCCGCGGCGCGGAGATGTCCCACTTGTTGCCCGCCCGACGGGGCACGGTGCCGGTCGCGTCCCACGTGACCAGCGACTGCTCGAGCACGCGGGCCAGCGGGTCGAGCAGGTTGACGTCGACGAGGCGTCCGTCGGCGCCGTGCACGTCGCGGTCGTAGAGCGCCATCATCACCGCGTACGCGGCGTTCAGGGAGGCGACGCCGTCGGCGAGCATGAAGGCGGGCAGCGTCGGGGGCCCGTCGGCTTCGCCGGTCATGTGGGCGAACCCGCTCATGGCCTCGCCGAGGGTGCCGAAGCCGGGCCGCTCGCTCTTCGGGCCGGTCAGCCCGAACCCGGTGATATGCAACATCACGATCTTCGGGTTCACGGCGTGCAGCCGCTCGTGGTCGAGGCCCCAGCGGCGCAGCGTCTGCGGCCGGGTGTTGGCGACGACGACGTCGCAGTGCGCGGCGAGCTTCCGGGTCAGCTCCTGCCCGTCGGACGTGCGCAGGTCGACGGTGATCGAGCGCTTGTTGCGCGACACGCTCTTCCACATCAGCCCGACGCCGTCGCGCTGCGCGCCCCAGCCGCGGATCGCGTCGCCGACGCCCGGCGGCTCGAGCTTGATCACATCGGCGCCGAACTCGCCGAGGTAGGTCGCGGCGAGCGGCGCCGCCGCGAGCGACGCCATGTCCAGCACACGCAGGCCGGTGAGGGGGAGATCAGGCATCAAGGCGCTCCGGGCGGGGGAGTCCGAGGGTCTCGCGCAGCGTGGTGCCCGGGTACTCCGAGCGGAACACTCCGCGGCGGCGCAGGTGCGGCACGGCCATGCGGACCACGTCCTCGAAGGAGCCGGGGAAGTGCGTCGCCGCCAGGACGAAGCCGTCGCAGGCCTCGGCGTCGTACCACTCGTGCATCTGCTCGGCGACCTGCTCGCCGGTCCCGACGAACCGCGGCCCCTGCAGCAGCGTCGCCCGGTGCGCGGCGAGGGTGCGCAGGGTGAGCTCCTCGCCCTGGGTGTGCTTGCGTACTCCCTCGACGAGGCCGCGGATGCCGGTGACGCTCGAGATCAGCTCGTCGGTGATCGGGTCGTCGAGGTCGTGGCCGGAGAAGTCGTGGTTGAGCAGTTCGGAGAGCAGCGCGAGCGACGCCATCGGGTGCACCAGCTGGTCGAGGAAGATCTCCTCCTTCTCCTTCGCGATCGACTCGGTCTCGCCGATGACGGTGTAGGCCATCGGCAGGATCCGGACGGCGTCGGGGTCGCGCCCGAAGGCGGCGATGCGGTCCTTCTGGTCGCGGTAGTGCTCGACGGCGACCTCCCGGCTCGGGTCCCCGGTGAAGATCAGCTCGGCCCACCGGGCGGCGAAGTCCCGCCCACGCCCGGACGACCCGGCCTGCAGCAGCACCGGCCGGCCCTGCGGCGAGCGCGGCACCGTCAGCGGACCCCGCACGTCGAAGTACTTGCCGTGGTGGTGCAGCTCGTGGACCTTGCCCGGATCGGCGAAGATCCCACCCTCCCGGTCGCCGACGATCGCGCCGTCCTCCCAGGAGTCCCAGAGCCGCGCGACGACGTCGACGAACTCCTCGGCCCGGTCGTAGCGCTCGTCGTGCCCGAGGTGGATGTCCTGCCCGAAGTTGCGTGCCTCGGCGTCGTTGACGCTGGTCACGACGTTCCAGGCGCTCCGGCCGCGGGTCAGTTGGTCGAGCGTGGCGAACGTCCGAGCCACGTGGAAGGGCGGGTAGTAGGTCGTGGAGTACGTCGCGCCGAGCCCGAGGTGAGTCGTCGCGGCGGCGCACACGCCGAGCACCGCCGTGAGGTCGAGCTTCACCGGCCGGGCGCCGTAGCGGACCGCGTCGTCGGTCGAGTCGCCGTAGATCGCCGGCATCGCGAGACGGTCGTCGAAGAACATCAGGTCGAACGTGCCCTCCTCGAGGACGCGCGCGATCCGTTGGTAGTAGCGCAGGTCGAGGTAGTCGTCGGTGGCCGACGGATACCGCCACGACCCCGAGTAGACCGAGACGTTGGACGCCTGCAGGAAGGCCACCAACGACATCTGTTGCGACCGGGCCATGGCGCCTCCTCGCTCGTACCTGATATATCAGGAGGCTGACAGTAGAGCCTGGCGACCGGCAGGGTCAACGGGGGAGGAGCTCGTCGATGAGCGCACCTGACAGCGATCACGGGCCGGTGATCGACGCCTTCCTGCACACCCCGTGGCTCGGCGGCGACGACCCGGCCGACCCCCGCGGGGACCGGGTCGACTGGACCGGCGACGCGCGCCTGGCCCGCGTCATGCACACGTTCCGGCACGACGAGGCCGCGTTGCTCTCGGCGGACGATCTCCTCGCCGCGATGGACGACGCCGGGACCACGAAGGCGCTGCTGCCCGCGAAGGTCTACTACCGGGCGACCGAGGACGGCGTCCGCGCGGTCCATCGGGAGATCGGTGCGCTGACCCGCGCCTCGGGCGGGCGGCTCAAGGGCGTCGCGACGATCCCGCCGCCCGAGCTGGGGCCGGGTACCTACTGGGACGTCATGGCCACCGTGCGGGTGCTGCGCGACGCGTACGCCGAGCACGGCGTCGTCGGGGTACACCTGACGCCCGCGCCGTGGGGGATGCCGCCCGACCATGCGTGGTTCTGGCCGGTGCTCGCCACCTGCTCGGAGCTCGGGCTCGCGGTGTTCGTGCACGTCGGGATGCCCGGGCCGCTGTGGCCGGCCGAGCACCAGGACCCGGTGCACCTGGACCGGATCGCGCTGGCCTTCCCCGACCTCGTGATCGTCGCCCACCACATCGGCGACCCGTGGACCGAGACCGCGGTCCGATTGGCCGCGCGGCACCCCAACCTCTACCTCTGCACCTCGGCCTGGGCGCCGTCCCGCTACCCAACCCCGCTGGTGGGGTTCCTGCGCGGCGGATGGCACGGCACGGTCGGCGCGGAGAAGGTGCTCTTCGCGACCGACCACCCGCTCCTCGACATCGGGCGCGCCACCGCCTCGGCCCGCGCGCTCGGCCTCGACGAGGAGCGCTCGCGGGCGTTCCTGCACGACAACGCCCGTCGGCTGTTCTGGCCGGAAGAGGAGTCATGACCGCACCGCTGGACGGCATCACCGTCGTCGACCTCACCCGCAACCTTGCCGGTCCCTACGCGACGATGGTCCTGGGCGACCTCGGCGCGCGGGTGATCAAGGTCGAGCGCCCGGGGACCGGGGACGACACCCGCGCCTGGACCCCGCCGACCTGGGGCTCCCCGCCGCGCTCCGTGTTGTTCGACGCGCTCAACCGCAACAAGGAGAGCGTGACGCTCGACGTCGACGACCCGGACGACGCCGCCCACCTGCGTGCGCTGGCCGCGCGCGCCGACGTCGTCGTGGAGTCCAACCGCGCCGGCGCCCTCGAGCGCCGCGGCCTGGGCTTCGAGCAGATCCGGGAGCTCAACCCGCGGATCGTGTACGTCTCGATCTCCGGGTTCGGCAGCGTCGGGCCCGACCGCGACCGGCCGGGATACGACGCCGTCGTCCAGGCCGCCTCCGGCGTCATGAGCATCAACGGCGAGCCCGGCCGGATGCCCTCGCGGGTCGGACCGTCGATCGTCGACCAGGGCACCGGGATGTGGGCGGCCCTGGGCGTGCTCGCCGCGCTGCGCCGCCGCGACGCCGACGGCGAGGCCCAGCATGTCGAGACCAGCCTCTACGAGACCGGTGTCTCGTGGGTCGGGTACCAGACCTCGAACTACCTCGCGAGCGGCACCGTGCCGGGACCGCAGGGATCGCGGCACTCACAGTCCGCGCCGTACGAGGGGTTCGCGACCCGCGACGGTCACCTGCTGATCGCCACGCTCAACGACGCCCTGTTCCGTCGGCTGTGCACCGCGATCGGGCGCGAGGACCTCGCCGACGACGACCGCTACCGCACCAACCCCGACCGGGTCGCCCGCCGCGACGAGCTGGCCGCGCAGATCGCGGCGGTCCTGACCGGCGACGACACCGCGGCCTGGGAGGCCCGCCTGCGCGAGCACGGCGTGCCCTGCTCGGCCGTGCGCTCCCTCGACGAGGTGGCCACCGACCCGCAGACCGCCGCGCTCGGCCTGCTGCGGGACTACGACCACCCCGACGTCGAGGGCATGCGCCTGGTCGACCACCCGCTGACCTACAACGGCACCCGCTCCTTCCGCCACGACTGGCCGCCGGGGCTCGGGGAGCACACCGGGGCGGTCCTCGGCGAGGATGGGCACTCGGTGAACGACCGTTGACATGACGGTCGTCGGATTGCGAGGCTCCACGGAGGTCAGTGACCGGGGTGTGCGAACGCTTGCTCCGATCCACACCGACGACGGAGGTCGCCGTGGAAGCTCGGGTGCAACGGGTCCTGATCTGGTCGGGCCCTCTGATGGTGGTCCTCTGGGTCGGGGCCTTCATCGGCATCGCGGGCTGGTTCCCGCCCTCGCCGCCGTCGAGCAGCGCACCCCAGATCCTCGACCTGTACGCGAGTCACCCGAACGCGATCAAGTTCGGCATGGTCGTGTCGATGGCGGCGTCGGCGCTGCTCGTGCCGTGGGCGGTGGCGATCTCGGGCCAGCTGCGGCGCATCGACGGCGCCAAGGCGCTCGCCGACGTGCAGATGGTGTCGTGCGCGCTGCTCTCGCTCGAGTTCATCACGCCGATCGGCGTCTGGATGGCCGCCGCGTTCCGGTACGACGGCCGGGCCCCCGACGTCACCGAGGCGCTGCACGACGTCGGCTGGATCCTGTTCATGACGGTGATCTGGTCGCTCTGGATCCAGCTGGTCGCCATCGGCGTGGCCGTGCTCATCGACCGTCGGACACCCACGGTGCTGCCCCGCTGGATCGGCTATCTCAACCTCTGGGTGGCGGTCCTGATCATCCCCGCGGGCCTGGTCCTCTACTTCAAGAACGGGCCGTTCGCCTGGAACGGGCTGATCGGGCTCTACCTCCCGCTGACCGCGTTCGTCATCTGGGTGTTCTCGATGACGCTGACCGTCCACCGCAACCTCGGCCGGCAGATCGCCGAGGCCGACGAGGGGAGCGAACCGGCATGGACGAGGTCTTCGACCACATCGTCATCGGAGCGGGTCACAACGGGCTGACCGCCGCCGTCACCCTCGCCGAGGCCGGGCACCACGTGGCCGTCGTCGAGCGCCTCCCGGAGCCGGGCGGGCTGACCACGGCGCTGCCGCGGGTCGAGGCGGCCCCGGAGCACCTGCTGCACGTCGGCGCCATGGACGACATGTTCATGTCCGGCACCAGCCTCGCCGGCGACCTCCGCCTGGCGGACCACGGCCTCGAGTCGATCTCGCTCGAGCAGCCGTACGGGTGGATGGGCGAGGAGGGCGAGACCCTCGTCCTGCACCGCGATCTCGAGCGCACCCTCGACGAGATCCGGTACTTCTCGCCGCGCGACGCCCGCACCTACGCGGAGCTCCACCGGACCCTCGACTGGTTGGTCGGCCTGCAGGCCCGGCTGGGCGCCCGTCACCCGCGCGACCTCGGGCGTCTCGACCTCCTCAAGATCGCGATGTCGGCGGGCGCGAGCCGGCGGACCCGCTCGCTGCTCGGCCGGATGCTCTCGTCGAGCATCTTCGAGCTGGTCGCCGACACATTCTCCTCGGACGCGATGCGCGGCCTGTGCGCCTACTGGTGCAGCATGTTCGGGCCCGCGAACCTCGACGGGAGCGGGCTCTACCTGGTCGGGTTCGCGGCGGTGCACCGCGGCGCCGGGGTGCAGCGGCCGCGGGGCGGGATGAGCGCGATGATCGAGGCGCTCGCGTCGTCGGTGCGCTCCCGCGGCGGCGAGGTCCGGTGCGGGCACGGCGTCGAGCGCATCGTCGTCGACCGTGGGCGCGCCACCGGCGTCCGGCTCGACGACGGCAGCGAGCTGTGGGCGCGCCGGGCGGTGCTGAGCTCGTGCGCGCCGCAGCACACCCTCGGCCCGATGCTCGACGACGGCGTGCTGGACCCGGCCGACCGGATCAAGGTCTCGATGCTGCCCGCGAACGCCGCGAACGTGTCGCTCTTCAAGATCGACATGGCGGTGGGCGGGCGGCTGTCGTACCCGCGGGCCCAGGCCGTCCGGGCGCGCCGCGACGATCTCGACCTGCGACCCACCACGTTCATGACGGGGACCCTCGAGGACCACGTGGCGCAGTTCCACGCCATGAACGCCGGCCGGAACGTGTCCGACCCGCCGGTCTACCTGGCGATCCTCTCGGCCACGGACCCGACGCTCGCCCCGGACGGGCAGGACGTCCTGTACATGCTGTCGAACTGCGCGGCCCGGCCGAGTGCCGGCTGGGACGCCGAGAAGGACGGCTACAGCAAGGCCATGACCGCGGGCGCCGAGCGCTACCTGGACGGGCTGGACGCCGAGATCGGCCGGGTCGAGCACTCCCCGCTCGATCTCGAGCGGGTGTTCTCCCTCCCCAACGGCTGCTTCTTCCACGTCGACATGACCCCGACCCGGCTCGGCATGAACCGGCCCGCCGCCGGCCTGGGCGGCTACGACACCCCCGTCGAGGGGCTCTACCTCGCCGGGTCCGGGGTGCACCCCGGCGGCGGGGTCAGCGGGTGGCCCGGCCGGCTGGCCGCCCGGCACGCCCTGGCCGCCCGGTAGGTCTCACTCCGGGCGCAGGTGCGCCGAGGCCTCGTCGTCGGCGCGGCGCCAGAGCTCCACCGCCATCGGCTGCTCGCCCTCCTCGAGGATGTGTCCGACGAGGCCGATCGCGCGCGCCATGACGCCCAGCCCGCGGACCGCGCGCAGCGGCAGCCCGAGTTCGCAGGTCAGCGCCCCGATCGCGCCGGTGGCGTTGCACGGCAGGTCCTTGCCGATCGCCCGGCCGCCCGCGGCGGCGACGAGCTGGACGAGCTCGACGTAGCGCCCGGAGAGCCCGTTCTCGGCGGCGATCTCGAACAGCCGGGGCGCCCGCGGGTCGACCGGCTTGTGGAACGGGTGCCCGATCCCCGGGACCGGCTCCTTCCGGGCCCGGAAGCCCGCGACGATGCTCTCGGCGGCCGCCTCGAGGTCGGTGGACCCGTCGTCGTCGGCGAGGGCGTCGGAGAGCATCCGCGCCGCGCCCTCGGTGCTTCCGACGAAGACGCTCCCCAGTCCGCACAGTCCCGCGGCCACCGCGGCCTGCAGCGACTCCGGCGCGCCCGCATAGGTCATCCGCGCGGCCAGCGCGCTCGGCGTGAGGCCGTGCTCGACGAGCGTGATCAGGAGCGCGTCGTAGACCCGCGACTGCTCGGCGGTCGGCCGACGCCCGGTGAGCTGCAGGAACGAGAAGTCCGCGAGGGTGAAGTGCCCGAGGATCTCGTTCGGCAGGTCCAGGCCCCGCACGGAGATGCGGTCGGGCGTGCTCCAGGCGATGTCGGAGCGGATCGGCGTGGGCTGGTACGTCACGGGTGTCCTCTCGGTGTGAATCGGGTGATGCCTGATATATCAGCTCTGTGGGAGACTGGCCGGACCGACGGGTGGAGGGGTACGTGGACGAGGCCGACGAGGGGCCCTGGGCGGTGGCGGGCGCGTCCGCCGGGCGCCTCGGGGACACCGTGCGGGACCGGGTCGCCCGCGAGCTGCGCGACCGCATCCTCACCGGCCGCTACGAGCGCGGCGAGCGTCTCGACCTCGACGCCGTCGGTGCCGAGCTGGGCACCAGTCGCACGCCGGTCCGGGAGGCGTGCCTCGCGCTGCAGACCGAGGGACTGCTGCGGATGGCGCCGCGCAGCGGGGTCACCGTGCTCGGCGTCGAGCCCCAGGAGGTGCTCGACAACTTCCTGCTCATGGCCCGCCTCTCCGGCTTCGCTGCCGAGCTCGCGGCGCAGCGGATCACCGGCGCCGAGCTCGCCGAGGTCGCGGGGATCAGCGACGCGATGCGCGAGGCGTCGCAGGCGGGGAAGTCCATCGCCGAGCCGAACTGGCGGTTCCACCGCGAGATCCACCGGGCGTGCCGGTCCCGACGGTTGATCAGCCTCATCGCGCAGACCGGGCGCTCCATCCCGCGGACCTTCCTCGAGGTCTTCCCCGAGCACGTCCCGTGCGCGCTCGACGAGCACGACGAGCTGGTCGAGGCGCTGCGCCGGCGCGACGGCGACGAGGCCCGCCGGGTCACCGAGCGGCACTACGCGGTGCCGGCGGAGCTGGTGAGCGGCGTTCGCTGACGCATGTGCGTGCGTTTCCGTGCTCCAGCACGGAAACGCACGCACGTGACCGGAGGTCAAACCAGCTCCGCGGCGCGCTCCCGCAGCACGCCGGTGCGTACCTTCGGTCCGTTGGTGCCGGCCGTCGTCGGGAGCTCGTCGAGCACGACGATGCGGGTAGGCACCTTGAACCCCGCGAGGTTCGCCCGGCAGTGGGCGAGCAGCACCTCCTCGGTGCACTCCGCGCCGGCCGGGCCCTCGGCGGGCACGACGAACGCGACAGCGACGTCCGCGCCGCCCCCGTCCTTCGTATCGCCAGCCTTGGCGCCCACGACCTTCCCCGTCGCCACCGCGTCGTGCTCGATCAGGAACGCCTCGATCTCGGCGGGCTGGACGAGGAAGCCGCGCAGCCGCAGCGCGTCGCCGGCGCGGCAGGAGTAGAGGTAGCCGCGGTCGTCCGGGTCGAGGTGGCCGAGGTCGGAGGTCCGCAGCCATCCCTCGGGGGTGATCGCGGTGGCCGTCGCCTCCGGGTTGCCGAAGTAGCCGCTCATGACGTGCGGACCCCGGAACAGCAGTTCCCCGGTGTCGCCGACCGGGACGTCGGCGCCGCTCTCCGGATCGACGACGCGCACCTCGATGTCGTCCGACACCGGACGGCCACCCCCGCGGACCCGGCGCTCCCACTCCAGGTCGGCGTCCTGGATGGCGGCCAGCGCGAAGCCCTCCGACGAGCCGTAGACCCCGCAGACCGGCACCCCGAAGCGGTCCTGCGCCCAGCGCGCGACCTCCGCGGAACGCCCGGAGAAGTCCGCGATCGCCCCGTGCCGCCACGCCGGCAGCTCGACCGGATCGGCCTCCCAGGCGTCCTTGATCCGGCCGAAGAGGTCGTCGCCGCCGACGAGGTGGGTGACGTCGTGCTCGCGGGCCAGCCGCAGCGCGGCGGCGGCGTCGAAGACCGGCTCGAGCACGATCGTGGCGCCCGCCGCCAGGGCGGCCATCGCCGCGGTGTGCCCGAAGACCCCGGCCAGCGGCAGCGGGAGCAGCAGCACGTCACCCGGCCCCAGGCCCTGCGCGCGCCCGGCGTGTCCGCCGTGGGTCACGACGGACGCCTGGTCGTGGGCGGCCAGCTTCGGGGCGCTCGTCGAGCCGGAGGTGGTGAAGAGCTTGAACGTGTCGCCGGCCTTCCCGACGGCGGGTATGGCGGGGTGGTCGGTCCGGTCACCTGACGCGTGGGCGCCGCCGCCGAGGTCGAAGCCGCCGAGGTCCGCGGTGGCGGGCGCGCGGACCACGTGCACCGTCGGCGTCGCCCCGGTGTCCTCGGCCGCCGCCCGCAGCGTCCCGGCGAGGTCGAGATCGCGGGACCCGGTCCGGAACGCGAACGGCACGACGACGTGGGCCGGCGCGGCGGTGCGCAGCAGGTGCGCGACCTCGTGGCGCTGGTAGCGGGTGTGGATCCCCAGCGACACCGCGCCCAGAGCACCGAGCGCGAACTCGAACGCCACCGCCTCGGGCCAGGTCGGCAGCCACACCCCGACGACGTCGCCAGGGCGCACCCCGCGGGCCGCCAGCTCGGCGCGCAGCGCCGCGGCCCGTTCGGCCAGCCCGGCGTAGGTGACCGCCTCGCCGTCGGCGATCAGGGCCACCCGATCCGGATGCCGCCCCGCCAGGTCGTCCAGCATCGTCGTCGCCGTGGGCACGGGTTCCTCCCGGGGAGTCTCAGGCGTCGCGGGGCAGGCCGAGCACCCGCTCCGCGAGCACGTTGCGGGTGATCTGCGAGGTGCCGCCGCCGATGGTGGTGAACCGGCTCCGAAGGTAGAGCCAGCCGAAGTCCTCGTCCTCGTCCACGCCGGCCTCACCGAGCAGCCGCAGCCCGACGTCGGCGATCCGCTGGATCCGCTCCGAGTTGACGATCTTCGCGACGTTGGCCTCGGCCGCGGGCCCGGCGCCGGTCATCGCGCGCAGCAGCCGCCGTAGGTTGAGCGCCTCGACCGCCTGCTCCTCGGCGATCGCGTGGCCGACCTCGCGGGCGAACCCGGCGTCCTCGGGCCGGGTCCGGCGCCACAGGTCGAGCAGGGCCGCCGCGTTCACGGGGGAGCTGCGCTCGCCGATCGTCGTGCGTTCGTTGCCCAGCAGCGTCCGGACCACGCGCCAGCCGTCGTCGACGTCGCCGACCACGTCGCCGTCGGGGACGAAGACGTCGTCGAGGAACACCTCGTTGAAGCTCGTGTCGCCGAAATCGCTCGCGGTGGGCCGCGCACCGCCGACGATCTCCCGCAGCGGCCGCACCGTGATCCCGGGCGCGGCCATGTCGACGATCATCAGCGAGATCCCGGCGTGCTTGGGCTTGTCCGGATCGGTCCGCACGGTCGCGAGGCCGTGGGTCGCGGTGGCGGCGTGGCTCGTCCAGACCTTCTGCCCGGACAGCAGCCAGCCACCCTCGGTCCGGACCGCCCGGGTCCGGACGGCGGCCGCGTCGGACCCGGCGTCGGGCTCCGAGGACAGCTGGCACCAGGTCACCGTCCCGCGCAGCGAACCCGGCAGGTACCGCGCCGCCTGGTCGGCGGTGCCCTGCTGGCCGATGGTCATCGGCACCCAGGGCACGTCGATGACCCGGCGGGGGAGCGCCTTCGCCTCCTGCTTGACCACGTACTGGGTCAGTGTGTCGGCGTCGAGCCCGTAGGGCCGCGGCCACTCGGGCATGAGGTGGCCGGACGCGGCGAGCGCCTCTGCCTGCTCGTCGACCGGGAGCGAAGCGATGCGCGCCACCAGCTCACGGGCCCCGGCGCGGACATCCGCTGCTTCCGGCGGGAGCGGCACCTCCCGGGCGCGGTCCACACCCCCGGCCGCCCGAGCGGCGACGTCGGCATCCGCCTGCCCGCCCGGGTCGAACACCGCCGCGAGCATCCCCGCGCGACGCAGGTAGAGGTGGGCGGGGTGGTCGAAGGTGAAGCCGATCCCGCCGTGGACCTGGATGTTCGTCTCGGCGCAGGTCCGGAACGCGGGGAGGGCGACGGCGGCCGCCACGGCGGCGTCGAACGCGGCCCGTTCCTCGTCCGCGCCGGTGGGCCGGGCCGCGTCCCAGGTGGCCGCGGCGGCGGTCTCGGCGGCCACGAGCATGTCGGCGCACAGGTGCTTCACCGCCTGGAACGAGCCGATCGTGCGGCCGAACTGGCGGCGGATCTTCGCGTAGTCGACGGCCGTCGCGGTGACAGCGGCCGCCCCGCCCGCGGCCTGGGCCGAGGCCAGTACCCGGCCGACGCGCAGCGCGAGAGCGGCACCGCCGGGGAGCACCTCGCCGGCGTCGTGGGCGACCCCGGAGCAGCGCACCCGACAACCACCGGAGCTGCGGTCGAGCACCGTGACCGGCTCGCGCGTGGTCCCGGCGCGGTCGGCGTCGACGACGACGAGGTCGGGTCCGCGCCGCAGCAGCAGCACGTCGGCGACCGTCCCGCCGAGGACGAACCCGGCGTCCCCGTCGAGCGTTCCGGAGCCGCCGAGGGCCGTCGCGGCCACGCGCTCCCCGCTCCCCAACGACGGCAGCAGCCGCTCGCGCAGCGCCGGCGACCCGAGCGCGTCGATCACCGCGGACGACAGCACCGTCGCCAGGAACGGACCCGGCGCGCAGTGCTCGCCGACGGCCTCCATCACCAGGCACGCCTCGAACAGCCCGGCGCCCGCCCCGCCGACGTCCTCGCCCAGGTGCAGCGCCAGCCACCCCTGTTCGGCGGCCTCGGGCCACAGCGCGGGCAGCGTCTCCTCGGGCGCGTCGAGGGCCGCGTGCGCGGCGGGCAGCGCCTTCATCCGCTCCAGCGCGCGACCGAGGACCGCCCGGAACGCGACGTGCTCCTCGTCGACGGCGATCGTCATCGTGCCTCCTCCGCGATCGGCAGGGCGGGCGGTTCGGGGAGGTCCGACGCGGACGGGCGCAACGCCCCGGCGATCGGCAGCGGCACCGCCGGCAGGGTCGCGCCCCTACCCGTCGTCGTGACCTGGTGGGCGAGCACCCCGCGCGCGACGACCTGCTCGTCGGCCACCGCATCGGCCAGGTCCCGCGGCCACTGCCCGGCGGCGCCGCCGGCCACGCCCCAGTAGACGAAGGTCAGCAGGTTCTCGGCCATCGCGACGTCGAGGTGCGCGCCCACGCCGGTCCGGTGCCGCCGCAGCAGTGCCAGCAGGATGTTCACGACGGCGGGGTAGGAGCCGCCGCCGATGTCGGCCCACGTCGTCGCGGGCATCGGGGGAGCGCCGTCGGTGCCGTGGACCAGCGAGAGTAAGCCCAGTTCGGCGGCGAAGTTGAGGTCGTGGCCGGCCGCCTGAGCCTTCGGTAGCGTGGCGTTGCGTTGAACTTCGAAGATCTTGCAGTAGAGATCGATGGGTCGGTCTCGCTGTGAGGAGTGCTCGCGATGCCCACGATCTCTGTCACGCTCTGTGCCGAGGTTCCCGAGCTCGCTGAGGGCCCGGGCGCCTTGAGCTGGTCGATGGTCGAGGCGTGGGCGGTGGCGATGCGTGAGGAGGTTCCGGCCGCGGCGCTGGCGGTGTCGTTGGAGCAGGTCCAGGACCAGCTCATCGACCGTGTGTGCGGGCCCCGCTGGCTACCGGTGCGGGGTCTGCCCGCGCCGTTCGGCTGCCCGGGATGCGGAGTCATGCAGGACTTCGCCCGCAAGGGCAAGCGCACCCGTGCTCGCCGGGTCGACACCTCGGTCGGGGTGGTGCGGCTGCAGCTGGCCAACGTGGGTTGCCGCGACTGCGGCCGGGTGTTCGCGCCGCTGCTGTTGATGCTCGATCTGACCGGGCGGCGTCGCACCGACCGGCTGGCGGTCGACCTGGCCGAGCTGGCCAGCCAGATGTCGTTCGCCCGAGCCGGGGCGGTGGCCCACAGCTTCGGGGTCCCCGCCTCGCCCGGCCGCGCCCACCAGGCCGTCGCGGACATCGCTCCCCGGCTCGCCTCGGTCGGGCGAGTGGAGCTCGGTGGCCCCTCGCGCGCCGCGGTGGTCGTGCTCGATGGCACCGGGGTCCGCGCGGGGCGTCGACGCCTGGGCGTGAACACCAACATCGCCCTCGGGCTCAGCGCGCGCAGCGGGCCGCGTCGCCGGCGACGCGCCCAGACCGCGCTGCTCGGGCTGACCGTCGATCAACCCTGGTCGGCCATGGCGACCCAACTCGCCGCGCTCGAGACGCCGACGATGGTGGTCGTCGACGGCGAACTCGCGGTCACCCGCGTCGCGGAGCTGACCTGGCCCGATGTCCCGATCCAACGCTGCTGGTGGCACCTGGCCCGCGCGCTGCGCTGGGCGCTCTACGCCGACAAAGCACCTCATCGCTGGTCCCGCGACAAGCGCGGCGAGCTCACCGAGCTGTTGCGCAGCACCGCCCGGGAACACCTGACTCACGCCCAGGCCCTGGCCCGCTACGACGCCTTCGTCGACTCCGTGCGCGCCGAAGACCACCACGCCGCCCTGGAACTGCTCACCGGCGCCCGCGACCAGGTCTTCACCTGCCTGCAACCAGGCATCCGACACGACCTGAGGCGTCTCGGCGGCCCCGAGCTCGGCAGCGGCCTGCTCGAACGCGTCATGCGCGAACTCAACGCCCGCACCGACATCGGCGGCAGCCGTTGGTCGGTCGACGGGCTCCGCGACCTGATCACCATCCAGCTCACCCGCATGACCCACCACCCAGCGTGGACCACACTGCGCCAGTCAACCCATCCGCCGAACCCCATCGACTTCAAGATCAATCACCTGAAGTTCAACGCTGGCTGACGCTACCGAGCCTTCGGCCCGTCCTGGCCGTAGCCGGTGATCGAGCAGTAGACCAGTCCCGGGTGGGCATCCCGCAACGCGCCGGCGCCGAGCCCCAGCCGGTCCATCACCCCGTGCCGGAACCCCTCGACGACGACGTCGGCGGTGGCCGCCAGCTGGCGGGCCCGCGCGGCGCCGGCGACCGACTTCAGGTCGAGCGCCACCGAGCGCTTCCCGGCGTTGAGCAGCGTGAACCGGATCGAGGACCCGTCGGCGGCGAACGGCGGCATGTGCCGCATCTCGTCGCGGTGCGGGGCGCGCTCGACCTTGAGCACATCGGCGCCCTGCTCGGCGAGCATCACCGTCGCGAGCGGGCCGGGCAGCAGCGTCGTGAAGTCGAGGACCCGCACGCCGTCGAGGGCTCCGCCGGTCGACGGGGCCGGGTCGAGCCAGGTCATCGGCCCTCCCCCTCGGCCCCGGTCGAGTCGACCCAGGTCAGCAGCACGTCGACGGCAGCGCTGCGCCCCGGGACGCTGGACACGAGGAACGGGTTGACGTCGGCCTCGAGCAGCCGGCCCCGGTGGTCGAGGGCCGCGTCGGAGAGCGCGACGACGGCGTCGACCAGGTCGTCGACACACGCTGTCGGTCGGCCACGGGCCCCGTCGAGCAGCGGGAAGCCCTTCAGACTCCGGATCATCCGCGCGGCCTGATCGCGGTCGATCGGCGGCAGGCCGAACGCGACGTCGCCGAGGGTCTCCACGAACACCCCGCCCAGCCCGACCATGACCACCGGGCCGAACGTCGGGTCGTCGGAGAGCCCGAGGACGGTCTCCACGCCGTCGAGCATCGGCTGGACGACGACGTCGCCGACGCCGTTCCGGTCCCGGATGGCGGCGAGATCGCGGTAGGCCTCGGTCAGCGCCACCGGATCGGCGAGACCGGCGCGGACGAGGCCGTGCTCGGTCTTGTGGGCGTCGCCGGTGCCCTCGAGCTTGGCCACCACCGGCCACCCGAGCGCGCCCGCCGCCGCCCGCGCCTCGTCGTCGTCGGACACCGTCCGGGACTCGACGAACGGGATGCCGGGGAGCCGCCCCGCCGCAGCGGGGCCGGTCTCGACGACGACGGCCCGCGTCGGGTTGTCCGGCGGTCGGGCCGGCTCGTGGTGGGTGGCGGCACCGACCCGGGCGGGCGCGGCGGCCGCGATGGCGTCGACCGCGTCGATCGCCAGCGGCTCGACCGGGATGCCCGCCGTGCGCAGCTCCTTCTCCGCCTCGGCGTTCGCGAGCCCGGTGATGATCAACGGCTTCCCGTGGGCCGCCCCGACCCGGACGATCGCAGGGACGAAGACGTCGCTGATGTGCTTCGCCTGCAGCATGTACGCGAAGCCGAGTACGGCGCTGTGGACCTCGGCCCGGCCCAGCACGTGGTCGAGCACCGCTTCGAGCAGGTCCGGGCGGCTGCCGATCTGCCCGGTGAGGTCGAGCGGGTTGTCGAACCGCGCGGCGGGCAGCGCCTCGGCCGCCGTGGGGTCGGGCGGCGGCGGGAGCGGCGGGACGTCGAGGTCGCGCTCGACGCAGAGGTCGGTCAGCAGCGTGGCGACCCCGCCCGAGAGGCTGAACACCGCGACCCCACGCCCCTGCGGGACACACCCGGCGTCGTAGCACCGCAGGGCCGCGAGGAACTCGTGCTCGTCGCGGGCGCGGAGCACGCCGTGCTGGCGGAACACCGCGTCGTAGACCTCGTCGCTGCCGGCCAGCGCGCCGGTGTGCGAGGCGGCGGCCCGCGCTCCGGCCTCCGAGGTCCCGATCTTGAGGGCGACGACGGGCGTGCCCTGCTCCTGCGCGGTGGCGAGCGCGCGGCGCACCCGGTTGCCGTCGGCGAACCCCTCCGTGATCAGTCCGATGACCGAGACCCCGGGGTCGTGGGCCATCATCGCGAGGCAGTCGGCGACGTCGACGTCGGCCTCGTTCCCGGGGTCGACCACCCATCGGTAGCCGATCCCGCGGGCCTTCGTGACGGCCGCGCCCAGGTAGCCGGCGAGCCCGCCGCTCTGGCTGACCACCGCGACCGAGCCCGGCCCGGGCAGCGCGCCGAGCGCGACGTCGGTGGCGAACGTGGCGAACAGGCCGCGCGCCGGGTGGCGGACGCCCGCGGAGTTCGGGCCCATCAGCGTCACTCCGGTCTCCCGGGCCGCGTCGGCGAGCTCGGCCTCGAGTGCCGCGCCGGCCGGGCCGGACTCCCGGAACCCCGCGGCCATGCAGATCGCGGTCCGGCCGCCGCGGGCCGCTAGCTCGCGGACGGCCTCCGTCGTGTGGGCGGCGTCGACGGCGATGACGGCGAGGTCGGGGACCTCGGGGAGCGCGGCGATCGAGGGGTGGCAGGGCAGGCCGTGCAGTTCCGTGACGCGCGGGTTGACCGGGAGCAGCGTCCCGTCGTACCCGCCGTCGACGAGGAAGCGCAGCACCCGGGCGCCGACGCGTTCGGGCCGCGAGCTCGCGCCGACCACGGCGATCGAACGGGGGTGGAACAGCGGCTCCAGGCGCGGGTCGACCGGGAGCGGCTCGACGGTCATGCCTGCGGGTCCCGCTTCATCAGGAAGACGCGGGTGCACTCGCACACGACCTCGTCGTGCTGGTTGAGCCCCTCGTGACGGGCGGTGACGATGCCGGCCGCCGGGTTCGACCGGGACTCCCGCTTCTCGACGACGGTGGTGCGCGAGCGCAGCGTGTCGCCGTGGAAGACCGGCTTCGGGAACGTGATGTCGGTGAAGCCGAGGTTCCCCAGCGTCGTCCCGAGGGTCATGTCGTAGACCGGCATCCCGCAGACCAGCCCGAGGGTGAAGACGCTGTTGACGATGCGGGTCCCGAAGTTCGTGTCCTTCGAGGACTCCTCGTCCATGTGCAGCGGCTGCGGGTTCATGGTCAGCGCCGAGAACCAGGTGTTGTCGGACTCGGTGATCGTCCGCCGCAGCGGGTGATCCAGGGTCTCCCCGACGACGAACTGCTCGTAGTACATCCCGGCCACGTCAGCGCTCCTCTCGTCAGTCCCGGCTCGCGGAGGCGACGATCGCCCGCGCGGTCTTCGCGTGCGCCGCGTCGATGTGCTGGCCGCGGTAGTCGACCGAGGCGGCACCACCGGCGGCCGCCTCCTCGAAGGCGGCGACCATCCCGCGGTAGAACTCGATCTCCGCCGCGTCCGGCCCGTAGATCTCGTGGACCGGCGCGACGTGGTTCGGGTGGATGAGCATCTGGCCGTCGTAGCCGAGGTCGCGCTGGGCCTGCGCGAAGCTGCGCAGCCCGTCGAGGTCGGCGATGTCCTGCCACATCCCGCAGACCGCGAATGCGTGCCCGGCGGCCCGCGACGCGAGCAGGATCCGGCTGCGCAGGTAGAGCGTCTCGTGGCCCTCGAGGGAGAAGCGGTAGCCGAGCGAGCGAGCGGTGTCGGCGTCGCGGGCGGTGGCGCCGACCAGCGCGGTCATGCGCGGGGAGGCGCTCGCGATCTCCTCGCAGTGCGCCATGCCCGGCGCGGTCTCCAGCGAGGCGAGGAACGCGGTGGAGCCGATCTCGACGCCGTTGCGGTGCTCGGCGTGGGTGACCAGGGCGTCGTAGCGGATGACGTCGTCGCGCCCGTCGAGCTTGGGGAGCACCAGGCCGGTGAGGCCGGGCCGGACCAGGGCCTCGACGTCGAACCCGACGTGCTCGGAGTGCAGGTCGTTCGGCCGGCCCCAGAACGCCGTGCCGCTGGTGCCGGCGTGGGTGCGGAGGGACTCGACGACGGCGTCGCGGGCCTCGGCCTTCGCGGACTCGGCGACGGCGTCCTCGAGGTCGAGGATCACCGCATCGGGGCCGGCCCGCAGCGCCTTCTCGACCCACGACGGGCGCTGGCCGGGCACGAACAGCATCGAGCGGTACGGCCGGATCACACGCGCCTCCACCTCAAGGTACCTGATATATCAGACACTGGACTCTGCTCCCGTCCGGCTGCCGTTGTCAACTGGGTGCGCTCCGCGCTCGTGAGCAGTAATTGCTGCTCTGGCCTCAATTACTGCTCACGAGCGCGGAGCGCACCTACACCGCCGTCCACCCGCCGTCGACGGAGAGCGTCGTGCCGGTGACGTAGCTGGACGCATCGGCCGCCAGGTAGACGAGTGCGCCGTGGAGCTCGGCGAGCTCGCCCGCGCGGCCCATCGGGGTCTGGCGCCGCATCCACCGCTCGGCGCCTTCGTCGGAGAACATCCCCGTCGTCATCTCGGTGGAGAAGAACGCCGGTGCGATCGCGTTGACCCGGACACCGCGCCGGGCCCACTGCGCGCCGAGCTCACGGGTCAGGTTCACGACGGCGCCCTTGCTCGCCGCGTACGACGCCTGCGGGACCTGCCCGGACCCGACCAGCCCGAACATCGACGCCACCGTGATCACCGAGCCGCGGCCGGCGTCGAGCATCGGGCGGGCGGCCGCGCGGGTGAGCGCGAAGACGGCGTTCAGGTTGACGTCGACGACCCCGCGGAACGTCTCGACGCTCTCGTCCTCCGCCGGCCCGATGTGGTGGGTCCCGGCGTTGTTGACCAGCACGTCGATGCGCCCGTGCTCGGCGAGCGTCCGGTCGACCAGGTCCTGACAGGCCGCGGGATCCCCGACGTCGCACGGCACCGGGAGCGACCCGGGCAGCTCGGCGGCCAGCTCGTCGAGGCGTTCCTTGCGGCGCGCGGCGAGCACGACGCGGGCCCCGCGCTCGGCGTAGCAGCGGGCCGCGCTCGCCCCGATGCCGCTCGACGCGCCGGTGATCACGACGACGCGGTCGGTCAGGTCGAAGAGCGGGTCAGGGCTCACGTCGAGGGCTCCAGGACGACGGGGAACGAGGACATGCCGCGGCTGACCAGCGTGGGGTGCCACACCGGCTCGGTGGTGCCCTCGGCCATCGTCGGGAAGCGGCGGTGCAGGCGCTCGAGCGCGATCGTGCCCTCGAGGCGGGCGATCGGGGCGCCCAGGCAGTAGTGGATGCCGTGGCCGAAGCCCACGTGGCGGCCGTCGGTCCGGGCGAGGTCGAGCCGGTCGGGGTCCGCGAACGCCTCGGGGTCCCGGTTCGCGGCGGCCTGGAGCAGGTAGACCTGCGACTCCGCCGGGATCGTCGTCCCGCGCAGCGCGAAGGTCTCGACGCAGCGCCGCACCTCGAGCTTCGAGGGCCCGTCGTAGCGCAGCAGCTCCTCGATCGCGTTCCCGACCTCGTCCGGGTGCGCCAGGAACCGCGCCCGCTGCTCCGGATGGCGGATGAGTGCGCGGCTGCCGTTGCCGATGAGGTTCGTCGTGGTCTCGTGGCCGCCGAAGAGCAGCAGCACGCACGTGGAGACGATCTCGTCGAGCGTGAGCCGGTCGTCGCGGTCGACCGCCGCGGCGAGGTCGCTGATGAGGTTGTCGGCCGGGTGCTCGCGGTAGTGGCGGGCCAGGTCGGCGAGGTAGTCGCGCAGCTCGACGAGGCCGCGCTGGGCCGCGTCGAGGACGCCGGGTTCGCGGGCCACGCCGAAGACGATGACCATGACCGCGTCCGACCACGCCTTGAACTTCTCGACGTCGGCCCGCGGCACCCCCATCAGCTCGGCGATCACCGCCGCCGGGATGAGATAGCTGAACTCCGTGATGAGGTCGATCTCGGCGGCGGTGTTTTGCGCGGCGAGCTCGTCGAGCAGTTCGTCGACGATCTCGGTGATCCGCGGCGCGAGCTGGCGCACCGCCTTGGGGGTGAACGCCGCGCGCACCAGCTTGCGCAGCCGCGTGTGGTTCGGCGGGTCGTTGAAGACCATCCAGTGCTCGAGCAGGTCGTAGGTCGGGGCTCGCTGCTCGCGCTGTTCGGGGGTCAGCTTGTTCTCGTAGATCGGCCGGACGCGGTCCGACGAGAGCCGCGGGTCCTGCAGCGCCGCGGTGAGGTCGTCGTGGCGCAGCACCAGGTAGGCGCGCTGCGCGTCGCTCCAGACGACCGGCTGCTCCTCGCGCAGCCACGCCAGCAGCGGATACGGGTCGGCGACGGCGTCCGGGGCGAGCAGGTCCAGCGGCAGCGTCCCCGTCATGCGGCGCCCTCCAGGACCGCGACCACGCAGCCGTTGCCGTCGATGCCCGCGGCGCCGCCGCCCATGGTCTCGACGACGCCGAGCCGTGCACCGTCCACCTGCCGGGCGCCCGTGAGCCCCCGCAGCTGCCAGACGATCTCCGCCACCTGCGCGAGCCCGGTCGCCCCGAGCGGGTGCCCGCGGGAGAGCAGCCCGCCGGACGGGTTGACGGGGGAGCGGCCGCTGAGCGTGGTGACGCCCGCCGCGGCCAGTCGCCCGCCCTCGCCGAGCGGGGCCAGCCCCAGCGCCTCGGTGGTGACGACCTCGCCGATCGTGAACGCGTCGTGTACCTCGAACACGTCGACGTCGGAGGCACCCACCCCGGCGGTCTCGAACGCCGCGGCCGCGGTGTCGTGCACGACGTCCCAGCCCCAGACCTTCGTGCTGCGGTGGTCCCACAGCCCGCCGGAGCGCAGCGCGGTGGCGCGGACGGTGACGTCGTCGGGGGCGTTCCTGGCCGGCCCGACGACGGCGGCCGCGGCGGCATCGCTCATCCCGCAGCACTGCAGCACCGTCAGCGGGTCGGCGATCATCCGCGAGGCCAGCACCTCCTCGACGGAGACCCCACGACGGCGGGCGGCCCGCGGGTTGTGCACGCCGTTGCCGAAGTTCTTCACCGCCACCGCGGCGAGCTGCTCGGGCGTCGTGCCGAACTCGGCGGCGTAGCGCGCGGCGGCCATCCCGTAGATCGACGGCATCGCCATCCCGGACCGGCCCTCACGGTCGGTGTCCTCCGGGACGATCGACGAACTGAACGTGTGGGTCATCGTCTCGACGCCGACCGCGAGCACGTTCTCGTAGCGCCCCAGCCGCACCGCCTCGACGGCCTCGTGGAACGCCGTGGTCCCGCTCGCGCAGGCGTTCTCGACGGTCACCACCGGCACCCCGACGATGCCCAGCGTCTGCAGGCAGCGCTGGATCGTCCCGGGGCCGTCGAAGACCGTGCCGGCGAACACCGCGTCGATCCCGGTCGTCGGCGTGCCGGCGTCGTCGAGGGCCTCGGTGACGGCGTCGCGCAGCAGCGCGGGGGCGCCGCGATGGGACTGCTTGCCGAACGCGCTGGTCCCGACGCCCCGGACGACGGTGCTCACCGCGACTCCCCGTCGGCGGCGAAGGCCGGGTCACCCTCGTCGGTCTCCCCGACCAAGGTGACGCGCTCGTGCGGGCGCAGCACCCGCTCGGGGTCCTGGCCGTGCCCGAGGACGCGCGGGCCGTCATCGAGGTCGATGTAGGCGAGCGAGATCGGGGGCTGCCGGTCGCCGACCGGGATGCGCAGCACCGTGCCCGAGAAGACGGTGCCGGTGCGCGCGAAGGTCGTCGGGCGGGTGGGCCCGCCGCAGACCGGGCAGCGCTCGACGTCCTCGAGCGTGGGGTGCGCGCACGCCGTACAGCGGGTCCCGACGACGGCGGGCTCGATCCCGTCGGTGACCCGCGGGCGCGGGTCGTAGCCCTCGGGTGGGGCGTCGCGCCGGGGCTTCTCGTCCGTCGTCGGTGACGTCGTGGCGGTCATCGAGCACCCTCCTCGCGCCGACGCGAGCGGCCCCGGCGGGAAGCGACGCTAGCGTTTAACCAAACGCACGGTCAACTAAAACGGGAGCACCCGGCTCGTCCAGGCCGAAGCGCGCTCCGGCGACCGAGTCACGGTGACTCGGTTGCACCGGAGCGGTTGCCGTCGCTGGGGTGGCGTGTGTGTCGCGCGCACGGGCGCGGTCAGCGGAATCGCCATGGAGGCCGACCGAGTCACGGTGACTCGGTTGCACCGGAACGGTCCCCCTGCCGGGCCGGCACACGCCGCGGCCGACCCGGCCGACGGCTCAGGCCGAGGCCCCGCCGTCGACGGGGAGGTTGACGCCGGTGATGAACGCGGCGTCGTCGGAGGCGAGGAAGAGGGCCGCGCGGGCGACGTCGTCGGGAGAGGCCAACCGCCCGAGCGGGACCGCGGCGGCGAACTGCGCCGCAGCCTCGTCGGGATCGCCGTAGCCGGCCATGAGCTGCGGCCACATCGGGGTCTGCGAGGCGATCGGGCACACCGAGTTCACCCGGATCCCGTACGGCCCGAACTCGCGGGCGAGCGAGCGCACGAGCATCACCGTCGCGCCCTTCGAGGACTGGTAGGCGCTCGTGTCCGCCCGTCCCTTCAGCCCGGACAGCGACGCGGTGACGACGATCGAACCGCCACCTCGGGCCCGCAGCGCCGGCAGTGCCGCCCGCGCGCCGAGCCACGGACCACGGGCGTTGACGGCGGAGAGCCGGTCGAAGTCGGCTGGGTCGATCTCGGTGATCGGACGGAAGGGCGACGCGATCCCGGCGTTGGCCCAGAACACGTCCAGCCCGCCGAACGCCGCGACGGCCGCCGCGACCACTGCCTCGTTGCCCTCGACCGTGCTGATGTCGGTGATCACCGGCGCTGCCCGCCCACCGGCTTCCACCACCTGCTGCACGGTCGCCTCGGCCCCCTCCGCGTCGCGATCCACCACGACGACGGCTGCGCCCTCGGCGGCGAACAGCACCGCACCGGCCCGACCCATTCCGGAGCCGGCGCCGGTGATCACCATGACCCGGTCGACGAGCCTCACGAGCCGACCGCCGTCATGTCCTCGCGGAGCGTCCCGGTGTGCTCGCGGAAGTCGACCTCCAGGCGGTGGCGCTCGGAGCGCACGAACGTCGCGGCGACCCAGCGACGGTGCGCGTCGATCTCGTGGTCCATCTCCGCCCGCCCGGGCAGCGGCAGCCGGCCGGACAGCACGTCGCCGATCCAGCGGCCCTGGACCTCGACGAGCGGGACGGTCGGCCCGACCGGCTGGACCAGTCCGGAGAAGAAGAGCCCGGGGGCGTCGGGGTGCACGATCCGGCGGTAGAGCCGGGCACCGTGGTCGGCCGACGCGACGACGTCGTCGGGCAGGAACGGGAACGACGGCTCGTACCCGGTCGCCCAGACGATCGCGTCGGCGGTGCGGCGGGAGCCGTCGGTGAGCACGACCTCGTCGCCGTCGAGTCGCGCGATCGCCGGGGTCACCTCGATCCACCCGTACGCCACGTAGGGCAGCAGTTCCTGCCCGACGGTGCCGTGGGCCTGGTCGATGCGATGCGCCGGCTTGGGCACCCCGAAGTTCTCCTGGTCGCCGACGGCGAGCCGGACCGCGAGCTTGATGACGTTGCGGGCCACCCGCGTGGGCAGCTTGAGGCGCCGCACGAGGAGGCCGTTCCAGTGGTCGGTGGGCCGCCCGAGCAGGTACTTCGGGAGGATCCAGGCGCTGCGCCGCACGGCCAGGTGGACCTGGGAGGCGACCCGCGCGAGGTCGACGGCGATGTCGCACGCCGAGTTGCCCATCCCGACGACGACCACGCGACGACCGGTGTAGGGCTCCGGGGTGCGGTAGTGGTGCGAGTGCAGCTGCTCGCCGCTGAAGTGCCCGGGGATCTCGGGCTGGCGGGGTGCGGACAGATGGCCGTTGGCGACGATCACGGCGTCGTAGTGGCGGTCGGAGCCGCCGTCGAACGAGACCGTCCACCCGCCGTCGGGGGAGCGACGCGCCGCGGTGACCTCGGTCGTGGGCTGCAGCCGCTCGGCCACCCCGAAGTGCTTCGCGTACGACTCGAGGTACTCGAGCACCTGCGAGTGCCGCAGGTAGGCCGGCCAGCGCGAGGGGATCGGGAAGTCGGGGAACGCGAGGCTGCGCGAGCTCGTGTCGATCTGCAGCGACCGGTAGGCCGACGACGTCCCGCTGTCGTTCTCGTAGCGCCACATGCCGCCGAGGGCCGAGCCCTTCTCGAACCAGTCGAAGTCGACGTCGCGCTCGGCGAGGGCCTTCGCGGCGGTGATCCCCGCGGCGCCGGCGCCGATGATGCAGGCCTTCATGAGCGTCCTCCGCCTGAACCCGAGGGTCCGAACCTGATATATCAGCGAGGCCTCGCACGGTAGGGCGCGACGGCACCGGCTGCCAAGTCCCGGCGGGTTGACGGTGATGAACGAACGCTGGTTTGCTCATCGGCGAGCTGCTTCCCAGTGCAGGAGAGCGGGTGGCCCCCATGGCCGAGGTGTACATCGTCGACGCGCTGCGCACGCCGATGGGACGGCGGAACGGGGGCCTGTCCGGCTTCCATCCGGCCGATCTCGGCGGCGCCGTGATGAAGGAGCTGGTCGACCGGGCGGGGATCGATCCGGAGCTGATCGACGACGTCGTCGTCGGGTGCATCTCGCAGTTCGGCGCCCAGGCCTTCAACCTCGCGCGCACCGCCTGGCTCTCCGCCGGCCTGCCCGAGTCGGTGCCTGCAGTGACCGTCGACCGGCAGTGCGGGTCGAGCCAGCAGGCGCTGCACTTCGCCGCGCAGGGCATCCGGGCCGGGGACTACGACCTCGCGATCGCGGGCGGCATCGAGCTGATGAGCCTGGTGCCGCTGAACTGCTCGGGGGAGTGGGGCGAGGAGCTCGGGGTCGGCTACCCGTTCTCGGGTGCGGGCTGGACGAAGCGGTACGGGTCGGACCGGGTGCACCAGTTCATGTCCGGGGAGCGGATCGCCGCGAAGTGGGGCATCAGCCGCGAGGAGATGGAGCGCTTCGCCCTGGCCAGCAATCATCGCGCCGAGCAGGCGTGGGCCGAGGGCCGGTTCGACCGTGAGGTCCACCGGGTCAACGAGCTCGACACGGACGAGACCATCCGGCGCGGCACGACGCTGGAGAAGATGGCGACGCTGAAGCCGATCTCCGAGGGCGGGGTGATCACGGCGGGCACGGCCAGCCAGATCGCCGACGCCGCGACGGGCGTGCTGCTCGCGTCCGAGGAGGCGGTCGAGCGCTATGGACTCACCCCGCGGGCCCGCATCCGCTCGATGGTCGCGGCCGGCAGCGACCCCTGGCTGATGCTCACCGCGCCGATCCCGGCCACCGAGAAGGTGCTGCGCAAGGCCGGGCTCGGGATGGACGACATCGACCTGTTCGAGGTCAACGAGGCGTTCGCGACCGTCGTGCTCGCGTGGGCCCGCGACACCGGCGCCGACCTCGAGCGGACCAACGTCAACGGCGGGGCGATCGCGCTCGGGCACGCGCTCGGCGCGACCGGCACGCGGTTGATGACGACGCTGCTCCACGAGCTCGAGCGCCGCGAGGCCCGCTTCGGGCTGGAGACCGTCTGCGAGGGCGGCGGGCAGGCCAACGCGACGATCATCGAGCGGGTCTGAGATGCCTCCGGTCGACGCGGTGGGGGAGCGGACCCTCACCGACCTGCTCGCCGAACAGTGCGCGCGCGATCCCGCCCGGACCTGGCTCGTGTTCGAGGACCGCGAGGGCACCGTCTCCGAGTGGAGCTACGGGCAGTTCGCCGACGACGTGGCCCGCGTCGCCGGCGGGCTGCGCGGGCTCGGCGTCGCGCGGGGCGACCGGGTGCTGCTGCACCTGCGCAACTGCCCGGAGTTCCTGCTGACCTGGTTCGCCGCCGCGTCGATCGGTGCGGTGATGGTCCCGTCGAACGTCGCGAACACCGCCGGTGAGGTGGCCTACCTCGTCGAGCGGGCCGGCGTCGCGGTCGCCGTCGTGGACCCGGCGACGGTGGACGTCGTCGCGGGTGCTCCCGGTCTGACCACGCTGTTCGTGTCCGGCCGAGGTCCGGCGCCCGGTGGGACCCGGCCCTTCTCCGACCTGCTCGAGGCGGCGCCCGCCGTCCGGGACCCGCAGGTGACCTCGAGCGACCTGCACCAGATCCTCTTCACCTCGGGCACCACCTCGAAGCCCAAGGGTGTGATGGTCACCCACGCGAACGCGCTGTGGTCCGGCATCCGGATGGGCCTCGGGATGGGGCTGGAGCCGACCGACCGGTGCCTCACCGCGCTGCCGCTCTTCCACGTCAACGCGCAGTCGGTCACCGTGCTCGCCGCGCTGACCGCCGGCGCGTCGGTGGTCTTGCTCGAGGCGTTCGAGGCGGCGCGCTACCTCGACCAGATCCGCTGCCACGGGGCGACCGCGACCAGCTTCGTCGCCGCCCAGTCGAAGGCCCTGCTCGCGCAGCCCGCCCGGGACGACGACCGCGACCACGGCATCCGTCGCACCGGGCACGCCATCAACGTCACCGACGCCGAGAAGGCCGAGTTCGAGGACCGCTTCGGCGTCGCGTTCATCAACATCTACGGGCTGTCCGAGGCCGCGGAGACGGTCGCGATGTCCCCACTGCACGGCCCGCAGCGCTGGCCCGCGGTCGGCCTGCCGGCGCTCGACCGCCAGGTGCGGCTGCTGACCCCGGAGGGCGAGGACGCCGAGGTGGGGGAGATCGGCGAGATCCTCGTGCACGGGGTCCCCGGGCGGACCGTCATGGCGGGCTACTTCGACGACCCGGAGGAGACCGCCCGGACGCTGGTCGACGGCTGGGTGCACACCGGCGACCTCGGTCGGTTCGACGAGCACGGCTACCTCTACTTCGTCGACCGCACCAAGAACATCATCAAGGTGGCCGGGCAGAACGTGTCGACGACCGAGGTCGAGGAGGCCATCGCGATCCACCCCGCCGTCGTCGAAGCGGCCGTCATCGCGGTCCCGCACCCGACCCGCGGCGAGATGGGCAAGGCGTTCGTGGTCCTGGAGCCCGGGGCGGCGCTCGACGCCGACGCGGTGGTCGCCCACTGCGCGGAGCACCTGGCCCGCTACAAGATCCCCGGGGAGGTGGAGTTCCTCGCGGCCCTGCCCCGGACCTCCGTCGGGAAGCTGGCGAAGGGCGAACTGACTGCTCGCGAGAAGACGAGGGAGATCGTGTGACCGACCGCGAGTTCGTGACCACCCGCGTCAGCGACGGGGTCTGCGTCCTCACTCTCAACCGTCCCGACCGGCTCAACGCCATCAACCGGCAGCTCGACCTCGACTGGCTGCACGCGCTGCAGGAGGCCGAGGCCGACCCGGACGTGCGCGTGGTGGTACAGCACGGCGCGGGGCGGATGTTCTCGGCCGGGCACGACCTCGCCGAGGTCGGGCAGGTGATCAAGGACCTGGCCGCGGAGGCCCACGACTGGTCGAAGGTCTACGAGTTCATCTGGCCCGAGGGCTCGCCGCTGGACCTGACCTGCGAGTACTCCAAGCCGATCGTCTCGGCGGTGCACGGCCACGTCATCGGGCAGGCGGTCTTCCAGGTCCTCGCCACCGACCTCGTCGTCGCCGCGCCGGGCACGGTGTTCAACCTCGAGGTGATGCGGACCGGGGGCGCGGCGGGCGCGGCGGCGTTCTCCGGGCTGCTGCCGGTGAAGCTGGTCAACGAGGTCGCGCTGCTGGGGCGGCTGCACGCCGAGGAGCTGTTGGCGTGCGGGTCGATCAACCGGGTGGTCGACGATCCCCTCGACGAGGCGCTGCGCCTGGCGTCGTCGGTCGCCCGCATGCACCCGACCTCGGTGACCGCCTACAAGACGGCGATGGCCGAGACGCTGCGCCGCCGCGACATCGGTGACTTCAAGGCTGCCTTCGATGCGATCCGTGACTCGCACGGCAACGACGACGACAACGAGTTCTGGGCCATGGCCGCCGAGCGCGGGGTCAAGGAGGCCCTCGCCTGGCGCGACGCCCAGTTCGGTCCGGCACCGACACCCGGAGGGACCCGATGACGACGATCTCCGCCCCGACTCTGCGCTCCTTCACCCAACTGTTCGTCGGCGGCCGCTGGGTGGCCCCGTCGACCGACGACGTCATCGACGTGATCTCCCCGCTCACCGAGCAGGTGATCGCGACGGTGCCCGCGGCCGGACCGGCCGACGTCGACGCCGCCGTCGCCGCCGCCCGGGAGGCCTTCGACCACGGGCCGTGGCCCCGGATGACGCCCGCCGAGCGCGGCGAGGCGCTCGCCAGGGTCGGGGACGAGCTGGAGAAGCGGCTCGACGAGCTGGTCGCCTCGTTCACCGCCGAGGTCGGCGGCCCGACGGCGCTCTCGACGGCCTTCCACACCCGGGCCGCGGCGGGGTGGCGCGAGATGTCGGACCTCATCGACCGGACCGTCTTCGAGGAGGAGCGCTCCGGACCGGGCGGAACCGGCGTCATCGTGCGAGAGCCGGTCGGCGTCGTCGGGGCGATCATCCCGTGGAACGGCCCGGTCACCACCGGCTCGAACAAGCTGCGGGCGGCGCTGGCCGCCGGGTGCACCGTCGTGCTGAAGCCGGCGCCGGAAGGCCCCGTCGCGACGTTGATCCTCGCCGAGGCGCTGTCGGCCGCCGGTCTGCCCGAGGGCGTGGTCAGCATCCTGCCGGGCGGCCGGGAGACGGGGGAGCACCTCGTCAGCCACCGCGACGTCGACAAGATCACCTTCACCGGCAGCACCGCGGCCGGGCGGCGGATCATGGCGCTCTGCGCGGAGCGGATCGTGCGGGTGACGCTCGAGCTCGGCGGCAAGTCGGCGGGGATCATCGCCGACGACGTCGACCTGTCCTCGGTGATCCCGACGCTGCTGCCGGCCGGCGTCGGGCACTCCGGCCAGGTGTGCGCGGCGATCACCCGCATCCTGGTCCCGCGCGAGCGCCAGCAGGAACTGCTCGACGCCCTGGTCCCCGCGGTCGAGGGGATGGTGCTCGGCGACCCCGCCGACCCGGCGACCCAGCTCGGCCCGCTGGTGGCCGAGCGGCAGCGGGACCGCGTGGAGTCCTATATCCGGGTGGGCGTCGAGGAGGGGGCGCGGCTGGTCACCGGCGGCGAGCGGCCCGACGGACCCGGCTGGTTCGTCGAGCCCACGGTGTTCGCGGACGTCTCCAACGACATGCGGATCGCGCGCGAGGAGATCTTCGGCCCGGTGGTGTGCGTGATCCCGTTCGACTCCGTCGACGAGGCCGTGGACCTGGCCAACGACTCCGACTACGGGCTCTCCGGCGCGGTCTACGCGAAGGACCCGGCGCTCGCCGAGGCGATCGCGCGGCGGATCCGCACGGGCCAGATCGCGATCAACGGCTGGACGATCTGCGGGTCGCAGCCCTTCGGCGGGTTCAAGCAGTCCGGGATCGGCCGCGAGGGCGGCGCGGAGGGTCTCGAGGCGTACCTCGAGACCAAGTGGATCCACCGCGGCTAGGCTCGAGCATCCTCGGCCCGGGAGGTTGACGTGGCACGACCCAGCCGGTGGGACGACGTGGTGCGCTCGGCCGCCCGCGTGTTCCGCCGACGCGGCTTCGCGCGCGCGTCGCTCGAGGAGATCGCCGACGAGCTCGGGATGTGGAAGGGCAGCCTCTACAACTACATCTCCTCGAAGGAGGACCTGCTCGTCGCGGTGGTGAAGGTGCCGGCCGAGCGGTTGATCGCCGACGTCCGCACCATCCGCGACGGCGAGGGCACCCCCGAGGAGAAGCTGCGCGCGATCGTCCGGTGCCACGTCGACGTGCTCGTGGACATCTACGACTTCGCCGCCGTCTACCTCTACGAGGCCGCAGCCAGTGACCTCGGCGAGCAGTGGCGCGAGACCGACCGGGAGTACACCTCCGCGATCCAGGGGGTCGTCGAGGCCGGGATCGCGGCGGGCGACTTCCGCGGCGACCGGGATCCGCACCTGATGACCATGACGCTGCTGGGCGCGCTCAACTGGCTCACGCGCTGGTGGAATCCCCAGGGCGACCTCGGCCCGGAGGCGGTCACCGACCAGATCGCCGACACCGTCATCCACGGGTTCGCCGTCCCGGCGCCGGTGACCGCGCAGACCTGAGAACCCGTGCCCCGAGGCGGTCGCCACGACGCTTGACCGGAAAACCAAACCGTGGTTCGGTCAAGTTTCACGACGGTGTGAGGAGGACGACACATGCGGACGCGCGGCGCGGTGGTCCGGGAGGCGCCGGGGAAGTACGAGGTCGTCGGCATCGAGGTCGACGACCCGCGTCCCGGCGAGATCCAGGTCGAGGTCCACGCGGCCGGTCTGTGTCACTCCGACGACCACATCGCCACCCGCGACCTGCCCGTCGCCGTCTACCCCTTCGCCGGGGGCCACGAGGGCGCCGGGGTCGTGACGAAGGCCCCGCCGAACCACAAGGGCCTCGTCGAGGGCGACCGCGTGGTGTTCTCGTTCGTCCCCGCGTGCGGGCGCTGCCGCTGGTGCGCGGTCGGCCGGTCCCACCTGTGCAACCTCGGCGGCGGGACCCTCGCGGGCGCGCGTCCGGGCACCACCGACGACTTCCGTCTCCACCTCGCCGACGACGGCCGCCCCGTCGGGCAGATGTCCGGGCTCTCGACGTTCTGCGCCACGACCACGGTCTCGGTGGACTCGGCGATCCGCCTGCCCGAGGACATCCCGTTCGAGGTGGCCTGCCTGCTGAGCTGCGGCGTCGGCACCGGGTGGGGCTCGGCGGTGAACGACGCCGGGGTCGAGCCCGGGCACACCGTGATCGTCATGGGCGTCGGCGGGGTCGGGATCAACGCCGTCCAGGGCGCGCGGCACGCCGGTGCGTCGACCCTGATCGCGGTCGACCCGGTGGCGTTCAAGCGCGAGAAGGCGCTGGAGTTCGGGGCCACGCACGCCGTCGCGACGATGGACGAGGCCGTCGAGATCGCCCGCGAGCCCACCGACGGCCAGGGCGCCGACTCGGCGATCGTCACCGTCGGCGTCACCCGCCCCCACCACGTCGGCGAGGCGTTCGCCGCGATCCGCAAGGCCGGCACCTGCGTCGTCACCGGGGTCGGACTCATGACGCAGGTCGGCGCCGACATCCCGCTCGGCCAGCTCGCCTTCTACGGCAAGCGCCTGCAGGGCAGCCTGTTCGGCTCGACCAACGCGAACGCCGACATCGACCGCCAGATCCGGCTCTACCGCCAGGGCGTGCTCAAGCTCGACGAGCTCGTCACCACGACCTACGCCCTCGACGAGATCGCGCAGGGCTACGAGGACATGCACGCGGGCCGGAACCTGCGCGGCGTCCTCGTCCACGAGCACTGAACCCGGGGGATCCATGACCGAAGAGCGGGACGTGCTCGTCGTCGGGGCCGGTTTCGCCGGGCTCTACCAGCTCCACCGGCTGCGCGGCCTGGACCTGGACACCCGCGTGATCGAGGCGGGCTCCGACGTCGGAGGAACCTGGTACTGGAACCGGTACCCGGGCGCCCGCTGCGACGTCGAGTCGATGTCCTACTGCTACTCGTTCTCGCCGGAGCTCGAGCAGGACTGGACCTGGACCGAGAAGTACCCGGCCCAGCCGGAGATCCTGGCCTACCTCCGCCACGTCGCGGCCCGGTTCGACCTGCGGCGTGACATCACCTTCGACACCTCGGTCACCGACGCGGCGTGGGACGACGACCGACGGCGCTGGCTGGTGCGCACCGACGACGGCGAGGAGATCTCCGCCCACTGGCTGATCTGGGCCACCGGGTGCCTCTCGATCCCCAAGACCCCGGAGATCGAGGGTCTCGAGGACTTCACCGGCCGGATCCTGTCCACCGCCCGGTGGCCGCACGAGGGCGCGGACGTCGCCGGGGAACGGGTCGCCGTCGTCGGCACCGGCTCGTCCGGGATCCAGGCGGTCCCGCAGCTCGCTGCCGACGCCGCCGAGCTGACGGTCCTGCAGCGGACGCCGAGCTTCTCCTTCCCGGCGTTCAACCGCCCGCTCGCCGACGACGAGGTCGCCGAGCGCAAGGCGCACTATCCGCAGTGGCGCGAGGCCCAGCGGGCGTCCGGGTTCGGGGTGCCGGTCCAGCCGCCGACCCGCTCGGCCCTGGAGGTGTCGCCCGAGGAACGGGACGCGACCTACCAGGAGCGCTGGGACCAGGGGGTGCTCACCGCGGTCAGCTCGGCCTACACCGACATCCGCACGAACCCCGCCGCGAACGAGACCGCCGCGGAGTTCGTCCGCGAGCGCATCCGCGACACCGTCGACGACCCCGACACCGCCGAGGTGCTGTCGCCGCGGTCCTACCCGTTGGGCACCCGCCGGCCGTGCCTGGACACCGGGTACTACGAGACGTTCAACCAGCCCCACGTGCGGTTGCTCGACCTCACCGCGACCCCGCTGCTCCGCGCGACGGCGACCGGCCTGGAGACGACCGCTGAACACCTCGAGGTCGACACGATCGTCCTCGCCACCGGCTTCGACGCCGTCACCGGCGCGCTGCTCGCCGTCGACCCGCGCGGGCGCGACGAGTCGCTGTCGGAGCACTGGGCCGCCGGGGCCCGCAGCTACCTCGGTCTCGCGGTGGCGGGCTTCCCGAACATGTTCACCGTGACCGGGCCGACCAGCCCGAACGTGCTGTCGAACATGGTGATCTCCATCGAGCAGCACGTGGACTGGATCACCGACGCGATCGCCCAGGGCGCGGAGGTCATGGAGGCCGATCCGGCCGCCGAGGAGCAGTGGGTGGCCGACACCTCCGCGATGGTCGCCGGGACGCTCTACCCCCGCGCCGACTCCTGGTACATCGGCGCGAACGTCGACGGCAAGCCCCGGGTCTTCCTGGCCTTCGTCGGTGGGATCGCCGAGTACCGGCGTCGGTGCGACGAGGTCGCGGCCGCGGACTACCGCGGTTTCACCCTGACCCGCGCCCCCGCCGAGGTGGGCGCGTGAGCCGACCGCCGTTCGACCCCCAGCTCGCGGCCGCGCTCCCGATGATCAACGAACTCATCCCGCCCGGGTTCGGCCCGGACCACATCCCGACGATGCGGGCGGTCACCGGCGCCCGGATCGCCTCCGACGACGACCTGCGCCGCGGCGGGACGTTCGACGTCACCGAGGTCCCCGCCGACGAGGCCGGGGCCGGCCTGCTGGTCTGCCGGCCGACCGGGGTGACCGGGCCGACGCCGCTGCTGTACTACCTGCACGGCGGCGGGATGATCATGGGGACGCACCGGGCGCCGGCGCTGCTCGAGGTCCTCGACTGGGCGGAGGAGCTCGGCGCGACCGTGGTCTCCGCGGACTACCGACTCGCCCCCGACCACCCGGACCCCGCTCCCGTCGAGGACTGCTACGCGGGCCTGACCTGGCTGACGGGCAAGGCCGGCGACCTCGGGCTCGACCCGGCCCGGGTCGTCGTCGTGGGGACCAGCGCGGGTGGTGGTCTCGGGGCCGGCACGGCGCTGCTCGCCCGCGACCGCGGCGGGCCGGCCCTCGCCGCGCAGATGCTGCTCTGCCCGATGCTCGACGACCGGAACGCGTCGGGCTCGTCGGCGCAGATGGCCGGGGTCGGGGTGTGGGACCGGACGGCGAACGACACCGGCTGGACGGCGCTGCTCGGTGATCGGCGCGGCGGCCCCGACGTGTCGCCGTACGCGGCACCGGCCCGGGCCGAGGACCTGTCCGGGCTCCCGCCGACCTTCCTCGATGTGGGGTCGGCCGAGACGTTCCGGGACGAGACGGTCGCGTTCGCGTCGCGGCTGTGGGCGGCCGGCGGGTCGGCGGAGCTGCACGTGTGGCCGGGTGGGTTCCACGTCTTCGACGCGATGGTCCCGGATGCCTCGCTGTCTCTGGCGGCGCGCTCGGTGCGCCTGCCGTGGCTGCGCCGGGCGATCGAGGGCCTCTGACCGGCCGTCGGCTTCTATGCTCCTCGGCGTGGGAGAACGCGACGGCGGGGTCAGCCTCGCCGCGCTCCTGGGGGCGTTCTCGCTGGCCACCGACCTCGGCCTTGGGCAGCCGATGGAGCACGTCCTGCGCTCCTGGTGGATCGCCTCGCGCCTCGGCGAACGGGTCGGGCTCGACGATTCCGAGCGAGCGGACTTCTACTACACCGCCGTGCTGTCGTGGGTGGGGTGCGTGGCCGATGCACCCGAGGTGTCGGCCTGGTTCGGGGACGACATCGCGTTCCGTGCGGACAGCTTCGGCGTCGACTTCGCGGGGCTGCCCGCGATGGCGTTCATGGTCCGCCACGCCGGGGCCGGCGGCTCCGCGTGGCAGCGGCTGCGCCTCGCGACGACGCTCGTGGCGACCGGCGCCACCGACGTCGAGCACGGGCTGGCCTCGCACTGCGTGTCCACCGCGATGATGGCCGACCGGCTCGGGCTGAGCGCCGGGGTCCGTGACGGGCTGCGCCAGTTCTTCTGCCGGTGGGACGGTTCGGGCGTCCCCGACGGCGTCGGCGGGGACCGGATCGCCCGGTCGATGCGTCTGTTCCACCTCGCCGACGTCGTCGAGGTGTTCCACCGGACCGCGGGCGTCGACGCGGCGGTCGAGGTGGCCCGGGCGCGACGGGGGAGCAAGTTCGACCCCGTGATCGTCGACGTGTTCTGCGCGGCGGCGCCGGAGGTTCTGGCGGGGCTCACCGACGACCTGGACCTGGGCGGCCTCGTCGCCGACGACCCGCTCCTGGCCACCCCGCTCGCGGACGACCGCCTGGACGAGGCCCTCGAGGTCGTCGCCGACTTCACCGACCTCCGCTCGACGTTCCGCGCCGGGCATTCCCGCGGCGTCGCCCGGCTGGCGGGGGACGCGGCGTCGGGCGCGGGGCTCCCGGACGGTGACGTGCTCGCCGTACGCCGGGCCGGGCTGCTCCACGACGTCGGGCTGCACGGCGTCCCCGGGTCGATCCTGGACAAGCCCGGGCCACTGACCCCGACCGAGAGCGAGCGCGTCCGCGCCCACTCGTACTACACCGAGCGGACGCTGGCCCGGCTCCCCGGGCTGTCCCGGGCGGCCGAGATCGCGAGCCTCGCCCACGAGCGCCTCGACGGCTCCGGGTACCACCGTGGCCTGACCGGGGCGGCGCTGCCGATGACGGGTCGCGTCCTGGCCGCCGCCGACGCCTTCCAGGCCATGATCGAGCCCCGGGCACACCGGCCGGCGCTCTCGGTGAAGGAGGCGACGGCGGCGCTGCGTCGGGAGGTCGGTGCCGGGCGACTGGCGGCGGACGCGGTCGACGCGGTGCTCAGCGCGACCGGTGTGGCGCCGCCCCGCCGGCGCAGCGGCCCGGCCGGGCTCACACCCCGCGAGGTCGAGGTGCTCGTCCTCATCGCCCGGGGTGCCCTGACCAAGCAGGTGGCGCGGGAGCTCGGGATCACCCAGAAGACGGCGGGCACCCACATCGAGCGGATCTACGCGAAGACCGGCATCTCGACGCGGTCCGGCGCGGCCCTGGTCGCGGTGCAGCACGGACTCATCGGTGCCTCGGGATAGGAGCGCCCCCGGACGGCCCGGTTCGGTGCCGGTCATGGCCCGGCTCTGCTGGTGTAGGCGTGGCCGGTCGGGGTGGTGGTCCGCACCGTGTGCGGCCGATCGCCGTAGCCGTCGTGGACGGTCTCGGTCTGCCAGCCGGGCAGCTCCTTGACGTAGTTCCCGCGGGCACAGACCCCACGCCCGTTCGCGAGGCTCGTGGGTCCGCCCGCGCGGCGGGGCCGGATGTGGTCCCGGTGCCGGATCGCGGCGTCACAGAACGGGTCGCGGCAGCGGCCGCCGTCCCGCAGATCGATCAGCCGGGCGATGACCCCCTCGAAACGCCGCGTGCTCTGATCGCACCCCATCAGACCGCCGTGGCCAGGGTGGGCGAACAGCCGCCGCCACCACAGCCCGCCCTCGCTGCCGGCCTGCACATCACCCTCACGACGCAGCGCACCTACGGCCCTTCTGGTAGGCATTCCCCCGCATCTGCGGTCCCCTTCGGGATGGACCGCACCGCCGACCGAGGAGTGAGTCGTGGCTGCACCGTCGCTGACCAACATTCACCACTACAGCCCGACCGTCTCGGACGTCGAGGCGAGCGCGGCCTGGTACGAGCGCATCCTCGGCCTGGCACGGGTCCCGGCCCCGTTCCCGCACTGGGGTGACGAGGAGGGCGGCCACGCTGTCGTCCTCGCGCACCCGGCCGGGTTCCTCGTCGGACTCCACCACCACGAGGCCCACATCGACGGGAGCTTCGACGAGCGGAAGACGGGCCTGGACCACATCGCGTTCGGCGTCGCCTCCCGGGCCGACCTCGACGCCTGGACCGCCTGGCTGGACGAGTCCGGGGTGCCCCACAGCGGGGTGCAGGACCTGAATGAGCCGATGCCGCTCTCGACGGTGGTGTTCCGCGACCCGGACAACATCCAGCTCGAACTCTTCTACGCCGACCTCTGACCCGCGGGTCCCGCCAGCTCGGCGATGTAGGCGTCCAGAGCCCGCGGCTCCCGGCCCAGGGCCGCTCGGAGCACGAGCGCGTTGCCGCCGGGGAAGCCGTGCCGGTCGTACTCCTCGAACATGCGCCGCATCCCGTCGCGCTCCGGCCCCGCCACCAGACCCACCGCATCGGCCCACGACCCGAACTCCGGCGCCTCGGCGGTCACCTCCCGCCCGAGGACCGCGGCCATCAGGCCGGCGATCTCGACCCGGGTGCGGGTGCCGGGCGCGGCGAGCTCGAACGTGCCGTCGGCGAAGGTGTCCTCGACGAACGCCCGCGCCGCGACCTCGGCGACGTCGCGGTAGTCGACGAAGGCCTGCCGCGCCGTCGTCAAGAAGGGCAGGCCGATCCGGCCGTGGTCGCGGGCCGACGCCCAGAGACCGTCCAGCGTCTGGAAGAAGATTGCGGGCTGCAGGACCGTGAACCGCAGGCCGGAGGCGAAGAGCGCCTCCTCGACGGGGCGCTTGCCCGCGTGGTTCGTCAGCGACATCGACGGGTGGTAGACGCTCGAGAACACGAAGGTCGTGGCCCCGGCGTCCCGCGCGGCCTCGACCACGCGGACGCCCATGGCCGCCTCGTCGGGGACGAAGACGGGGTTGAGGTGGAACACCCCGTCGGCGCCGTAGACGGCGGCGCGCAGGCTCGCCGCGTCGGTGAGGTCGCCGATCGCGACCTCGTCGGCGCCGGCCCGGCGGGCCACCTCGGCGCGGTCCTGACTCCGGGCCAGGGCCCGGACGGTGACGCCGCGGCGGTGCAGTTCGGGGACGACGTGGGTGCCGAAGGTGCCGGTGGCCCCGACGACGAGCACGGTTCTATCGCTGGTCATGTGCTTCCTCCCTCGACTCATTGCCCGCCCTGCGGCGAGCGACCTCCTCCACCGTCGAGCAGACCAGGGATCGCGTCCAACGATGATCGTCGATGCCGGTATCGCGATCGGCGATAGCATCGCGCGGTGGAGCTCCACCAGCTCGAGTACTTCGTCGCGGTCGCCGAGGAGGGCGGGTTCACGGCGGGCGCCCGTCGCGCGGGGGTCGTGCAGTCGGCGGCGTCCGCGGCGGTCGGTCGTCTCGAGGACGAGTTCGGGCTGGACCTGTTCACCCGCGCGGGACGGCGGGTGACCCTGACCGACCCGGGCCGGGTGCTGCTCGAGAACGCCCGTGAGGTCCTCGCCGCCGCCCGGGTCGCCCGGGAGGAACTGGAAGGGCGACGCCGCGGGCTGTCGGGCACCGTCGTCGTCGGGACCCTGCTCTCCACCGGCAGCCTCGACCTGGCGGCGGCGCTGCGGATCTTCCACGAGCGCCATCCCGGCGTCTTCGTGCGGCTGCGCCACAGCCCGGGGCACTCCGAGGAGCACCTCGCCGCGGTGCGCGAGGGGGTCGCCGACCTCGCCGTCGTCCTGGTCCCGGACCGCGTGCCCGACGGCGTCCGCGTCGACCCGGTGGCGTCCATCCAGCAGGCGCTCGTCGCCCCGCCCGGGCACCCGCTGGCCGGACGGACCGGGGTCACCCTGGCTGAGCTCGCCCCGGAGACCTTTGTCGACTTCCCCGTCGGCTGGGGCAACCGCGAGAACGTCGATGCGACCTTCCGCGCCGCCGGGGTCACGCGCACCGTCGCGATCGAGGCGACCGACGTGGTCTCGATGCTCGAGCTGGTCGCCGGCGGGCTCGGGCTCGCGTTCGTGCCCGCCCGCGAGATCGCCCGGGTCCGCGACGACGTCGCCGTCGTCGGGCTCGCGGACGCGTTGCCGCCGGCGCCACTGGGGATCGCCAGCACCGCCCGGCACCGGCTCTCGCCGGCGACGGAGGCCCTGCGTCAGGCCCTGCTCGGTCGGTGGCCTCCGGCCTTGTGAGCAGTAATTGACGCCAGAGCGTCAATTACTGCTCACGGGCGCGAAGCGCACCTACCCGGCCGCCTCGAGCGCCTCGGTCAGCAGTGCGACCAGCGCCCCGTGCTGCGCGTCGGACGACGACCCGATCTCCTCGTCGGACCCGTCGAGGGCCACGGCGGCGAGGCCGGCCTTGTCGTCGATCAGGGTGGCGATCCGGGCGTCGATCGTCTGTGCGGCGAGGATGCGCCACGCGGTGACCGGTTCCGACTGCCCGATGCGGTGGCTGCGGTCGATCGCCTGCGTCTGCTCCGCCGCGGTCCACGGCAGCTCCGCGAGCACGATGTTGGAGGCCACCTGGAGGTTGATGCCGACCCCCGCCGCGGTCAGCGAGCACACCGCGATGGCCACCTCGGGGTCCTCGACGAACGCGTCGATGTTCCGCTGCCGCACCGCGGGGGTCTGGTCCCCGCGGATCGACGAGTACCGGACGCCCTGCTTCGCGAAGGTCTCCTCGGCGGCGTCCATGACGTCGATGTGCTTGGCGAAGAAGACCACCTTGCCCGCGCTGCGGGCCAGCTGGGCGGCGTAGTCGGCGGCGAGGGTCGCCTTCGCCTCGCCGATGCGCCGCATCATGGTGAAGACGTTGTCGCCGCTCTTCGCGCCGGCCGCGTCCTTCTGCTCCCAGGTGGCCACCCGACGCACCAGGTCGTGGTCGATGCCCTCGACGGGGCCGGAGCCGCGGGCCGCGACGGCGTCGTTGTAGCGCACCACCATCCGCTGGGCGAGGTCGCGCTCGGCTGCCCGGATCGAGCGGCCGGTGGGCCCGTCGAGCTCCACGGGGAGGTCGGCGACGCGGCGCTCGGGGATGTCGGCGGCGACGTCCACCTTGCGACGGCGGACGATGCCCCGGTCCACGACGCACTGGCGGGCGGCGGCCGAGAAGCCCGGGTCGGCGGGGGTCAGGCGGGTCTCGGACAGAGCGTCCATGAGCTCGGCGAGCGGCTTCTTCTCGTCGATCCAGCCGAGGAACTCCCAGATGGCGAGGAAGTCCTCGATGTCGTTGATCAGCGGCGTGCCGGTCAGCGCCATGAGCAGCGGGCGCGCGGTGAAGGACCGGATGCGCTCCGAGAGCGAGAGCACGTGCTGGGAGCGCTGCGAGCCCTTGTTCTTGATGAAGTGCGCCTCGTCGACGACCATGCCGCGGAAGCCGAACTCGCCCAGCCAGCCGACGTGCCGGTCGAGCACCTCGTAGTTCACCACGACGATGTCGGCGAACCCGTCGACGGAGTCACCGTTGCCCTGGATCGCGGTGGCCTTGCGGCGGGGTGACCACAGGCCGGCCTCGCGCACCCAGTTGGTCTTGACGACGTTCGGCACGACGACGAGCAGCGGATAGGCCTTCGCGGTCTCGGCGGCGAGCAGCGCCTGGGCCGTCTTGCCGAGTCCGGGCTCGTCGGCGAGGAGGAAGGTGCGGTGACCGTCGGCGGCCGCGGCGACCATCCGGGCCTGGTGCGGCATCAGCTCGCCGCCACCGGGCACCTTCCGGGAGCCGGGCTCGGGCAGGTCCATGCACGCCGAGGCCCCGTCGCCGGCCCGCTCGAACGACCGGAGCAGGGGGCCGAGGAGCTCCCAGCCGTTCAGCGACGTCGGGCGAGCGGCGCTGGGCCGGGCGGCCGAGAAGTCGGGCGCGAGGAACGGGTTGGCCATCTGTCGGGAGACCACCGACTGCGGCACCACCCCCGGCTTGACGGGTGCGGCGGGCTGCGGCTCGTCGACCGGCGCGGCCTCCTCGGGGGCGGCCTCGACGCCGGCCCGGCGCAGCATCTCGCGCTCGAGCGACCGGGCCTCGTCGGTGACGACGGCGTCCTCGCCGAGCAGCGCCAGGAGGCCGGCGTCGCGGACGGCGTTCTTCGCCAGCGACGTCGCGAGGTCGTCGAGCCGCTTGAGCCGGTCGGCCCGGCGGGACTCGCTGATGTCGGCCGCGCGGACGCGGGCGCGCTCGTCGCGCAGCAGCAGGGCGGTGGCCTGGAACTTCGTGCGCGTCCCCGGCGTCACCCGCCCCCGCCCGAGGGCGTTCTGCACCTCGCGCACGGCGTCCGCGAGCACGGACATCACGTCCTGGCGCTGACGGCTGCGGCGCCGGTCCCCGGACGCGCCACCACCGCCGCCACCACGACGGCCTCTGTTCTGGGGCTGGCCTCGACGAGCCACGGACCTCCTCCGTCACGCCCGGCAGCGGCTGCCGGGCAACGTCGCACGGGTGAGGGGCCGTCAGGAGGAGCGACGTAGCTCCTCCGCGAGACGACCTGACCCGCGGAACCGGCGGGGGATCGCCGCCGCGGGACCGACCGGCCCACGGGCGGGCAGCGCCACCGTTCGAAGGTGACGACATCCACCGCCCACGCCGACCGTGCCGCGAACGCCGCACGGCGGGCTGGATTCGCCTTCCAGCATACCGCCTTCCGGTCGACGGCGTCCGACGTCCCGCCCGACGGTGTGTCGGGCACTCCGCCGGGCGATTCGGTGGACGCCGGGTGTCGCCCGGGACCTCGCGGCCGGGCAAGATAGGTTGGACACGACCGGATCCCCGTCGGCTCCTCGCGCGACGGTGGTCCAGCACCGGACGATGTGAGAGACGTCGGGGAGCCTCGGATGGGACGGGCGGCAGCGCTGGACGGACGCACTGAGCCCGAGTCCCGCGCCCGCTTGTTCGAGGGGGAGGCCGACGACGCGTTCGAGCGGCTGGCCCGGCTGGCGACGTCCCTCACCGACACGCCGGTCGGGGTCGTGTGGCTGCTCCGGGACGACCACCTCGTCCTGCGTAGCAAGGTCGACCCGCAGGGCTCGGTCTCCCGGGGGACCGGGCGACCCGACGCCGCGGTCCACGACTCCTGGGCCGCGGCGGTCCGGGTCGCCGATCGCCCGGTGTGGGTCGACGACGTGCTGGCCGACCCGACCGACGGGCCGGCCACGACCACCCGGGCCTGGGCGGGCGCCCCGGTCCACGACCGCGCGGGCGCTGTGGTCGGGGTGCTCGGGGTGATCGACGTGCGGCCGCGGGCCTGGTCGGCCCATCACCGCGACGTCCTGATCACCCTCGCCCAGGCCGCGACCGGCGAGGTCGTGCTGCGGTCGGCGTTGGCGGAGTCCCGGGCGGACTCCTCGGAGGCCGTGCGGCAGGCGGCGGCCTCGGACCGGGAGGCCCAGGAGGCCGGCCGGCAGGCCCGGGAAGCCGGGGTGGCTGCGCAGGAGGCGGGCGCCGCGGCCCGGTACTACCGCGACCGGGCGCGCTCGGCGGACGCGCAGGCCGCGTCGTCCGACCAGGTCGCGGGTGAGGCGCAGCGCCTGGCGAGGCTGGCCGAGCGGCACGCGGCCGAGGCCGAGGAGCTGGCCGCGACGCTGCGGGAGAGCCTGCTGCCCGCCCGGTTGCCCGAGTTCCCGCGGCTGGAGGTCGCGGCCCGCCACCGCCCCGGGACCGGCGCGTCCGTCCTGGGGGACTTCTACGACCTGTTCCCGACCCCGGGCGGCTGGGGCGCGGTCATCGGCGACGTCTGCGGCAAGGGGCCGCAGGCCGCCCGCACCACGGCCCTGGCCCGGTCGACCGTCCGCGCGCTGGGCCACACCGACGACGATCCGGAGGCCGTGCTCGCCGCGCTGAACGGTGTGCTGCACGTGTGGTTCGACAAGCGGGCCAGCTTCGTCACCACCGTGTATCTGGGCATCACGCCGCGTCCCGACGACGGCCTGGAGGTCCGGGTCGCGAGTGCGGGACATCCGCCGGCGGTCGTCCAACGTCGCGACGGATCCATCGAGACGATGCCGGCCGGTGGCCGGGCCCTCGGGGTCCGCGCCGAGGCACGGGTGGCGGTGGAGCCGCTGACCCTCGACGTGGGTGACCGGGTGCTGGTCTTCACCGACGGCGTCACCGAGGCCCGGCCCGTCGGTGGCCGCGAGTTCGAGATGGAGGGCCTGCTGGCGCTCCTCGGCGAGGTCGACCCGGCGGCCGACGCGCACACGACCGCCGACGCTGTCCTCACGGCAGTCGACGAGCACGCCGCCGGTGCGGCCCTCGACGACACCGCATTGCTCGTGATCCGCGCGGTGTCCCGGGAGGGGTGACGACGGGCCGGAGGAGTTCCCGCTCACCCGGGGGTGTGGGGTCCGGCGGGCCGGGCACCCGGTGGGGCAGATGCCGAACTCCGACACGCCCGACGTCGACGTCGCGCCCTGGCCCGCGCCCCTGAGGCTGCGGACCCCGGCGCTGAGCAGTCACGTCCGCGGGCTCCGGCGACGCCTCTCCCGGTGGCTCCCCGTGGATCACTTCGACGTCGGTGTGGTCGAGGACCTGGTCGCGGCCGTCTCCGAGGCGCTCGAGAACTGCTGTGACCACGCCTTCGCCGATGCCGCCGCGAGCGGGACGATGACACTCTCCGCCCGCACGCTCGACGAGTGCCTGCGCGTGAGCGTGGTCGACGACGGCGTCTGGCAGATCCCGGACACCGGGCCGACCACCCGGGGGCGGGGAATCGCGATGATCCGGGCCCTCATCGACGACGTCGTGATCTCCTCCGGCCTGGAGGGCACGCAGGTCGACCTCACCCACCACGTCCCCGGGTGCGGCAGTCACGCCCTCGCCCAGTGACGCGTCCGGCCGGCCGGTGCCCGTCCGGCGGCGGCCGCGTACTGAGGGGGGTCAGGCCGGGGCCTCGGTCGTCGGCTGCTCGTCGGCGTGGGTCCCGATCGTCTCACCCTGGAGTCACCGGGCGACCTCGACGAGCTTGAGGTTGGTGTCCTGCGATGACCGCACCAGCATCTGGAAGGCCTCGTCGTCGACGCCGTAGCGCTCGATGAGGATGCCCTCGGCCTGTCCCAACCGGGGCCACCGGTCGCCGTCGGGACCCGCGAGGTCGTCGGCGAGGACGACGCCGTCCGCCGCCGGGTCGTCCATGGCACTCACGCAGGGCCCCTCGCGCAGCTCGCTCTGCAGCTGGTCGAGCTTCGTGACCCCGGGCGCGGTCGGGTTGCGCGAGGTCACCTGGCCGTTCCGGGTCATCGAGATGCCGCCCGCGTCGGCCCCCGGGACGAGGCGCACGGCGGCGGCGACGATCTGGGTGAGGTCGCATCGACGTCGTCGAGGTTCCGACGATCGCGCATCACCCCGGGGGTGACCGACGCGCGACTCACCCCGAGGCACTCATCCGACTCCGACGCGCTGACGCTCCGGCTCGACGACGGCGACGACCCGCTCCTCCGACCGCGGGTACGGCGCCCCGATGTACTTCCGGGCGATCTCGTCGATGATCTCCCAGGCCTCGTCGCCGTCGAGCCATTCGACGACGCGGCCGCGGACGACGACGGGCGTGAACGGGTCGTCGCTCGGCGCCACGGACAGCGCGACCCGTGGGTCGTGGTGCAGGTTGCGGACCTTGCGGGACTGCGGGCCGGTGAGGAAGACGATCTGCTCGCCGCGGGTGCCGACCCACAGCGGGACGGAGTGCGGTGAGCCGTCGGGCGCGACGGTCGCCAGGTGGGCGATCGCGGTGGTGTCGAGGTGGCGGCGGACATCGTCGTCGAGCATGGTTCCGGTTCTCCTGTCGCGAGGGGGATGAACGGGGTCAGCGCTCGACCGCGTAGTGGAGGTGGGTGACGCCGGGCGCGGGCACGGCCTCGAGGAGCCGGAGCGCGACCTGCGTGGGCAGCTCCTGGAAGAACGGGCGTCCCGCTCCGAGCAGGATCGGGATCTGGTGCAGGACGATCTCGTCGACGAGTCCGGCGGCGAGAGCCTCGGTGACGACGCCGCCACCCATGAGGGCGACGTCCTTCTCCCCGGCCGCCTGCCGGGCGGCGGTGACGGCGTCCTCGATGCCGGTGCTGATCAGGGTCTGGCGGCCGGACATCGCCGGCGCGGGCCGGTGGCTGAGGACGAACAGCGGTGCCGTGGGGTGCGGGCCGCCGTCGTCGCCGAAGCGGCCCGAGTCCTCGTAGGTGTTGCGGCCGGCGACGGAGGCGCCGATCCGTCCGGCGAGGGCGTCGAAGACGCGGGCGCTCGGCCCGCTGAGCCGGAACCCGTCGAACACCGAGCTCGGGGTGTCACCGTCGAAGTACCAGTCGAACAGCATCGATCCGTCGCCCAGCCCGCGGCCGTCGCCGGGGTCCCGGCCGGTGATGTACCCGTCGACGGAGACGGACAGGGCGGTGAAGACCTTGCTCATGACCACGGTCCTTCCGGAGTTCCTTCAAGAGACTCCGTGACCGTAGCAGCTTGAGTTCCCTGAGGGAACTCCAAAAGCGTAGACTGGCCCCATGCAGCGCACGGACTTCAGCGGGATGGCCTGCTCCATCGCGCGGACCCTGGACGTGATCGGGGAGCCGTGGTCGCCCCTGGTCCTGCGGGACGTGTACGTCGGGCTGAGCCGGTTCGACGAGCTCCAGGCCGATCTCGGGATCTCGCGCAAGGTGCTGACCGAGCGGCTCAACCACCTGGTCGAGCACGGCGTGCTCGAGCGCCGCCCGTACGACAGCAGGCCGCGCTACGAGTACCACCTCACCGAGAAGGGCACCGAGCTCGTCGACCTGCTCATGGTCATGGTCGGCTGGGGGGACCGCTGGCTCGCCGGCGAGGCGGGGCCGCCGGTGCTCTACCGGCACCACGCCTGCGGCGAGATCAGCGGCGTCGACCTGCGATGCACCCACTGCGGCGAACCGATGCACGCCCGCGACGTCGACCCGCTCCCGGGGCCCGGCGCCGCCTGAGGAGGGACGGGGCCGGGCTCGCCGGGAATGTCAGCTGGTGCAGCGGTGCCACCGCACGACGTTGATCGCGATGTCGTCGAGCTCCTCCGCGTCGAGCTCGGTGCGGCGACGGTCCGCCTCCATGGCCGCACCGATGCCGTCGAACGGGCCGTGCGCGTCGACGGCCCCGGTGTCGGGGTCGGAGACGACGACGAGGTAGCCGTCGCACGCGTCGATCTCGTGCACCCGCTCGAGCATTACGTCGGTGATCGTCACGGTGGTCCTCTCGCGATCGCGTCGTTATCCACTCGTGATGTCGTCTCCCGAGCCGCCGGTGTTACAGGCGTAGCGATCGCGATGCGTCCGGACTGCGGACGCCCTCCTCAGCGCCCGATCGACTGCTCCCCGAGGAACCCGGTGACGACCTTCGTGAAGTCGTCGGGGCGCTCGATGTGCATCCCGTGGCTCGACCCCGGACCGGTCACCAGCTCGAAGCGGGCGCCCGGGATCGCGTCGGCCACCTTCTTCGCCTGCCACGGCGGGGTCAGGAGGTCCTGCTCGCCGACGACGACGAGGGTCGGCGCGGTGATCCCGCCGAGCCGGTCGATCGTGTCGTGCGCCAGGTCGGCCTCCCACTGCTCGACCGTCACCTGCATCTGCGCCTCGTTCTGCGGGAAGGCGGGCAGCATCGGCTCGAGCATCGCCGCGAAGTCCGGGTGGTCGAGCAGCTGCGGCGAGAACGCGAGGCCGGAGACCGCGAGAGCCGACTCCATGTCGCGGTGCACGTAGGGCAGCCGGAACGCGCTGAGCACCGAGCGCTGGAACCCGTCGCAGCGTCCCCAGGTGCCGAAGAGCACCGCGGAGGCGACCTGCTCGGGGTGGGCCAGAGCCATCTCCTGGAAGACGGCCGAGCCGAGCGACCAGCCGAGCACGTGGGCGCGGGGGATCTCCAGCGCCTCGAGCAGGGCGGAGGCGTCCTCGGCCATGGACGCCACGGTGATCGGCCCGGTGCCGCGCTCGCTGCCGCCGAGGCCGCGGTTGTCGAAGGCGATCACCTGGTGGGTCTGGGCGAGGCGCGCGGTGACCTCACCCCACAGCTGGAGTGAGCCGGACGTTCCCATCGCGAGCAGCAGCGGCTCGCCGGCCCCGCTGATCTCGTAGTTGAGGGTGACGCCGGTACGGACGGGGATCTGGGGCACGGTTGCTCCTCGGGGATGGGGCGGGCGGTCAGCGGTACTGGAGGCCGTCGTCGAGGTCGGCCTGCGGGAGCGCGACCCGGTCGTGGTCGTGCTCGTGCATGTGGGTCCACGGCTCGCGGTCGCCCTGCTTGAACATCTTGTCCTGCGAGCGCATGACATAGCCGGGGTTGAAGTTGTCCGGGCTGCTCCACGGCAGCAGCGGCATGTCCTCGTCGCCGGGACGCAGCGTCGGGACGACCGTCGACGCCCCCCGCTCGGACATCTGCTCGAAGATCCGCGCGATGACGTCGTTGACGAGGTCGATGCGCAGCGTCCAGCTGTGCCGGAAGTAGCCGAAGGCGTAGGCCATGTTCGGCACGCCCGAGATCATCATGCCGTGCCAGGTGACCTGCCGGGAGAAGTCGACCGGCTCACCGTCGACCGCGAACGGGATGTCGCCGAACACCGCCAGGTTGAACCCGGTCGCGGTGACGATGATGTCGGCCTCGATCACCTCGCCCGACGCGAGCTGCACGCCCTTCTCGGTGAACTCCTCGATCTTGTCGGTGGCGACCGAGACCTTGCCGTCGCGCATGCGCTCGAAGAAGTCGCCGTCCGGGACGAACGCGATCCGCTGCTGCCATGGCCGGTACGCCGGCGTGAAGTGCTTCTCGACGTCGGTGCCCTCGGGCAGCAGCGGCCGGATCGTCTCGACGAGGAACTCGTGCAGCTGGTCCGGGTCGTCACGGCCGGTGGTGGCCAGCCAGTCCAGCTGCTGCACGTAGGTCCGGCGGAGGATCTCGTGCGTCCACTCGGCCGGCAGGTCCAGTGGCTCGAGCATCGTCGCGAGGTCGTGCACGGTCGGCGCCGGGAACCAGTACGACGGCGAGCGCTGCAGCATCGTCACGTGCGCGGCGGTCTTCGCCACCGCCGGGACCACGGTGGCCGCGGTCGCGCCGGACCCGATGACGAGCACCCGCTTGCCGGCGTACTCCAGGTCCTCCGGCCAGGTCTGCGGGTGCACGATCGTGCCCTCGAACCGCTCCTGACCGGGGAACTCGGGCGTGTAGGGCTCGTCGTGGTTGTAGTAGCCCTGGCACATCCACAGGAACGACGAGGTGACGCGCACCTTCTCGCCGGTGTCGGTGCGGGTGACCTCGGCGGTCCAGCGGGCGTCCCCGGACGACCAGCTCAGTCCCGTCACCTCGTGGTGGTACCGGATGTGGTCGGCGAGGTCGTCCTCGTCGATCAGCTCCTGGAGATACTGGCGGATCTCGCCGCCCGCGGCGATGGACGGGCCGCTCCACGGCCTGTCCCGGAAGCCGTAGGTGAACAGGTCGCTGTCGGAGCGGATCCCCGGGAAGCGGTGGGTCCACCAGGTCCCGCCGTGGTTGTCCTGGGACTCGAGGATCGCGAAGCTGCGGTCCGGGAACTCCTTGCGCAGCCGGTGCGCGGCGCCGATGCCGGACACCCCGGCTCCGACGATCAGGACGTCGACGTGCTCCTGCTCGCCGCTGCGTGGTTCCTGGGTGGCGGTGGCGGCACTGGTCATGGCCGTCCTCCCGGGGTCGAGGGTGACGTCGGTCGCCCTGACCGTAGAGCCGTGGGTCACACCCCGAGGTGTCCGAACATCGGACACGTGGTGTCCTTGACGTGGCTCACGTGATGTGAGGCAGTGCACAGAGAGGTGCGGTGCATGGGTGATGTCCTGGCTCGGCGCAAACTGCTCGCCTCCGCCCGCGCGGAGCTGATCGAGCGTCCCGACGTCGAGCTGCCCGGGATCCCGGGGCTCGTGGCGGCGTCCTGGCGCCGCAGCGTGGCTTGCGGCGTCGACCCGGGTGCGATCACCAACCGGTACTACGAGGACCTGGACGTCGAGTCCCGCCTCGTGCAGTGCGCCCGCCCGGCGATCGAGCGCCTGGCCGAGCAGACCGCGGGCGTCCCGGTGTGCGTCGTGCTGACCGACGACCAGGCCCGCGTGCTCGTCCGCCTCGACACGGCCAGCTCCATCGCGCGGGCCGCGGACGGTCGCCGGTTCGCCGCGGGGTTCGGCTACGCCGAGGGCGCGGTGGGGACGAACGGGGTCGGCACCGTGCTGGAGTCCGGCGGGTCGGTGCACGTCGTCGGCGCGGAGCACTTCAACGAGCAGCTGCAGGACTACGCGTGTGCCGGGGCGCCGGTCCGCGACCCGTTCACCGGACGGATCGAGGGGGTCCTCGACGTCAGCTGCCGGGCCGAGCACTCCTCACCGATCCTGCACTCGCTGGTCCGTTCGGCCGCCGTCGGCATCCAGGACGCCCTGCTCCACGACCGGGACGAGGGCCGGCAGGCCCTGTTCGACGCGTACAGCCGGATCGACGCCCGCGCCCGGCGCGCGGTCTTCGCGGTGGGCCGCGCGACGGTGCTGGCGAACACCGCCGCGCAGACCCTGCTGGACCCGGGCGATCTCCACGCGCTGCAGGACCACGCCCGGTTCGTCATGGGCCGGGGCTCCGACATCGACCATCGCCTCGACCTGCCGTCGGGGGTCCGGGTGCGCATGCGCGGGACCGCCGTGACGACCGGGAGCACGGTCGCCGGCCTGGTCGCCGTCGTCGCGGTGGTCCGGGAGGCCGAGGGGGTCGCGCTCACCCGCGCGGCTCGCGACGACCGCCCGCTGCCGGAGCCGGCGAGCGCCAGCCCGGCGTGGCGCGCGGCGTGGACCACGGCGGCCGAGACGCTCCGGGCGCGGACGCCGCTGCTCGTGGTCGGCGAGGCGGGCTCGGGACGCAAGCGGCTGCTGGCCGACCTGGACCGTGCCCTCCACGGCACGACCGGCGTCGTCGAGATCGGGCCCGTCGACGTGGGGGAGGGCACGGCCGCGCAGATCCGCCGCGCCGGGCCCTCACCACTGGTCGTGCTCGGCGATCTCGACCGGTGGGACGACCACGTTCCCGCCGGCGTGGTGGAGGCGCTGCGCGATGCCGGGGCGCGGTTCGCGGCGACCGCCGAGGACACCACGCGGTGCGGACCCGCACTCGCGGGGCTGCTCGGCCGGTTCGAGCGCTCGGTGACCGTGCCGCCGCTGCGCAACCGGACCGCCGACCTGCCGTCGCTGGTCACGGACGTCCTGGCGGATCTGGCGCCTCGCCGCGACACCCGGCTGTCCGCCGAGGCGCTGCGGACCCTGAGCCGCCATCGGTGGCCGGGCAACGTGGGGGAGCTGCGGGACACCCTGGACGCGGCGTTGCGGCGGCGGCCCGTCGGCACGATCGAGGTCGGCGACCTGCCCGAGTCCTGCCAGAGCGCGCCGCGCGTGGCACTGCGCCGGTCCGACGAGGCCGAGCGCGACGCCATCGTCGGCGCCCTGCGCGAGTCCGGCGGGAACCGGGTGGCCGCGGCCGGCGCGCTCGGCCTGGCCCGCTCCACGCTCTACCGCAAGATCGCGCTCTACGGCATCACCGGCTGACCTCCTCGCGGTAGGGACGGAAGAACTCCCGCAGCTCCCGCGCGTAGATCTCGGGCTGCTCGAACGCCGCGAAGTGCCCGCCCCGGTCCGGCTCGGTCATCCGCACCAGGTTCGTCGTCCGCTCCAGCCACGCGCGGGGCGGGCGCAGGAGGTCGGCGGGGAACAGCGAGAACCCGGAAGGGACCTCGACCCGGCGGGCCAGCTGCTCGGGCGGGATCGCGGCGTTCGCGTGGTACATCCGCATCGACGAGCCGATGGTGCCGGTGAGCCAGTAGATCGTCAGGTTCGTGAGGATCTCGTCGTCGGTGAAGGCGTGGTCGCCGTCGCTCCACCCGCGCAGCTTCTCCACGATCCAGGACGCCAGCCCGACCGGGGAGTCGGTGAGGCCGACGGCGGCGGTCTGCGGCTTCGTCCGGTGCATCCCCATGTAGGCGCCCTCGCGGGCGGCCCACCCGGCGCCCGCGTCGAACCAGTCGCGCTCCTCGGGGGTGAGGGAGGCGAGGTCGACGCCGGGGTAGGGCTGGCCGCCGTCGGTGCGGTGGACGGCCACGACGCGTTCGGGGTGGTCCAGCGCGAGGTAGCGGCTGACGTGGCTGCCGATGTCGCCGCCGGCCGCGCCGAAGCGGGGGTAGCCGAGGATGGTCATGAGCTCGGCCCACAGCGCGGCGACGGCGATCGAGTCGAGCGGGCGCCCCGGCCGGTCGGAGTACCCGAAGCCGGGCATGTCCGGCACGACCACGTCGAACGCGTCGGCCGGGTCGCCCCCGTGCGCCGCCGGGTCGGTCAGCAGGTCGACGACCTTGGTGTAGCGCCAGAACGAGTCCGGCCAGCCGTGGGTGAGGACCAGCGGCAGCACCGGCGCGCCGCGATCGGCCGCGCGGGCGTGCACGACGTGGACCCCGAGCCCACCGAGCCGCACCCGGACCTGCGGGAGCCGGGACAGCGCCGCCTCCTGCGCCGGCCAGTCGTACCCGTCGGCCCAGTACCCCGCGAGCTCCCGGAGGGAGGCGACGTCGGTCCCGAGCGACCAGCCGGCGTCGTCGGGCGCATCCGGCCAGCGGGCGGCGCGCAGCCGGGCGCGCAGGTCGGCGAGCGCGTCCGGCTCGGTGTGCAGAGCGAAGGGCTCCGGGGATCGGTCCGGCATGGGGCGAACGTAGACCGGGGGTCCGACAGCGACGGGCCGCGAACGTCACGGTGATCTTGGGATCCGGTCGCCGGTCCGGCTACAGTCGGCGGCATGACCGGCGCGGCTTGGCTCACCACGCGGGGTCACATCGACCTCGCGCGCGTGTCCTCCGCGCTCTGTCGTCGCTGACGCCGTTCCCGCGCACTCGCGACGCGTCGGCCGTCTCCCGGCCCCCTGGGCCGCGGGCGCCTCGTCGCGCCCCCCGACCCGCCCCGCCCCCGGCACGCGGCGCCGTCGTCGTGGGCGTCTCCCGCACGCCTGCCGCTCACCGCCCACCAGCGAAAAGGACACCCCTGTGACCACGACGGTCAGCACCGACCCCACCACCCGCTCCGAGCCCTACTCGGACTCCGAGCTCGACGCGGTCTTCGCGCCCGTGTTCGCCCGCATCGCCGACGGCGCCGTGCAGCGCGAGCGGGACCGCTCGCTCGCCCATGACGAGGTCGCGGCCCTCAACGAGGTCCGCTTCGGTGCGCTGCGCGTCCCCGTGGAGTTCGGCGGCTACGGCGCCTCGGTCCGTCAGCTGTTCCGGCAGCTGATCAACCTCGCCGCCGCGGAGTCCAACCTGCCGCAGGCGCTGCGGGTGCACTGGTGGTTCGTCGAGGAGCAGCTCCTGGCCGAGCCGGGCCCGGAGCGGGAGCGCTGGCTCCGGGCGGCGGCCGACGGCGGGCTCGTCGGGAACGCCATCTCGGAGCCGGGCGTCGGGGCCATCGACCGCTACACCACCACGCTGACCCCGGACGGCCCGGACGGTGACCTGCGGCTGACCGGTACCAAGTACTACAGCACCGGCAGCCTCTACTCCGACCACATCGTCGTCGCCGCCGACCGCGACGGCGACCGGCTCGCGGTCCTCGTCGACGCCGACGCCGAGGGGATCACCCAGCACGACGACTGGGACGGCTTCGGCCAGCGCCTGACCGCCAGCGGCACCACCGAGTTCGACGGCGTCGCGGTGCCGGCCCACCGGGTCCTCGGACCGGGGTACGGCACGCCGGGCAAGACCTACGGCACGGCATACCTGCAGCTGGTGCAGCTCTCGGTGCTCGCCGGGATCGCCCAGCGGGCCACCGACGACGCCGCCGCCTGGGTGCGCGACCGGACCCGCAGCTACACCCACGCGGCCGCCGACCTGCCGCGCCACGACCCGCTCGTCCAGCAGGTGATCGGCCGGCTCTCCGCCGCCGCCTTCTCCGCGCGGACGCAGGTGCTCGAGATCGCCGACCAGCTGGGCCACGTCCTGGCCACCGACAGCGAGAACGCGGAGCTGCTCGACCGCGTGGAGTTCGACGTGGCCCGGGCTCAGGCCGGGGTCATCCCGACGGTGCTCGACGCCACCACCCAGCTCTTCGAGGTGGGCGGCGCGTCGATCACCTCCGAGAAGCTGCGCCTCGACCGCCACTGGCGCAACGCCCGGACGATCTCGGTGCACAACCCGCTGATCTACAAGCTGCAGACCGTCGGCGACCACATCCTCAACGACTCCGAGCTGCCCTACGCCTGGAGCGCCGGCAACCGGAAGTGATCACGGAGCAGCGACTCAGCCCGCCGGCCGGATGTTCTGGTTGACGTGGAAGACGTTGTCCGGGTCGTAGCGCTTCTTGGCCCGGGTGAGCCGGTCGTAGTTGTCGCCGTAGGCGGCCCGGATCCGGTCCTGGCCCTCGTCCATCATGAAGTTCACGTACTCGCCGCCCGTGGAGTACGGGTGCAGGGAATCCGCATAGTCCTTCGCCCACCGCGTGATGAGCTCGGCGTTGGCCGGATCCGGGTCGACACCCACGACGACGCCTGCCCAGCCGCCCCCGCGGTAGGAGAACGCCGTCGCGCCCGCCGGCACCCGCGCGGCCGCGCCGTCGATGGGGTAGAGGTGCATCGTGGAGTGCCCGGTGGGCAACTGCCGGCCGAAACGCATGTGCACGTCGATGGCGGCGTCGGGGATCTCGCGGAAGAAGTCCGTGCGCCAGTACCACTGCAGGCCGGCCGGGAAGAGCGGGTCGAAGGCGCTCTGCAGGGCCGTGAACGGCATCGCCTGGATGCCGTCGACCAGCGGCGAGCCGAAGCCGCGGATCGGGGCGAGGACCTCGTCCGCGCGGTCGTGCGGCCCGGTGTAGCACCAGACGATGGCGCAGGCCTTGCGTCCGTGGAGCTCCTCCGGGAACGGCGGCGCCGGCGGGATCGCCACCACGCCGAACCAGCCGCTGATCTCCTCGGGCAGGGACGGGATCAGCTCGCGGTACCACCGCAGGACCTCGGGAGCGTCCTCGAGGTCGTAGAACACCGGCCCGCCGATGACGGTGCCGTGATCGCCGATGTCGTGGCAGCGGAACGTGAACGACGTGACGATGCCGAAGTTCCCGCCGCCGCCGCGCAGCGCCCAGAACAGCTCGGGATGCGAGGTCTCGGAGGCGGTCACGAGGCTGCCGTCGGCCAGCACGACGTCGGCGGCGAGCATGTTGTCGACGGTCAGCCCGAAGCGTCGGGACAGGTAGCCGATCCCGCCGCCGAGCGCCAGACCGGCGACGCCGGTGGAGGCCAGGAACCCGCACGGCGTGGCCATGCCGAACGCGACGGTGGCGTGGTCGACGTCGCCCCAGGTGCAGCCGGCGTCGACGCGGACGGTGTGGTGCTCGGGGTCGACCGTGGTGCTGCGCATCAGCGAGAGGTCGATGACCAGGGCGCCGTTCCAGACGCCGTAGCCCGCGGCGTGGTGCCCGCCGCCCCGGACGGCGATCTCGAGGTCGTGGCGGCGCGCGAAGCCGACGGCGGTGACGACGTCGGCGGTGTCCCGGCACCGGGCGATCGCGGCGGGCCGCTTGTCGATCATCCCGTTGTAGACGGCGCGGGCGGCGTCGTAGCCGGCGTCGGCCGGCGTGATGAGGTCCCCGCGCAGGGAGGCGGCGAGCTCGTCGAACGGTGCGGTGGCGATGGTGGTCACGAGGAGGTCCCTTCGACTCGGCGTCCGATCAGCTCGGGCGCGTCGTCGCCGACGCTAGGAAGGGGCCGTTCGCAGAGCGTTCCGGTCCGGCGTCACGGCTCGACCGTTCGAGTGAACACGGCTCGTTCGGCGGTGACTCCCCGTTCGAGCAGGTCGTGCTCGCAGCGGCGGAGGAGCGCCACGCTGCCCTGCGAGGACGCGAGCTCGGCGGCCGAGCGCAGGCGCGTCACCGCCGCGGGCCCGTCGTCGAAGGCGGCGCGCATCCGCATCACCTCGGGGCCCCACCACAGATCCTCGCGGGAGCGGGCGCTGATCATGGCGGCGTCGAGGGCCGCGCGGGCGGCCTCGTCCTGACCGAGCCGGACGTTCAGGTCGGCGATCAGCGACAGCCAGTACGGCATGCGGCTGAACGAGTCGGTCGCGGTCAGGGTGTCGACACCGCGCCGGGCGAGATTCAGCCCGGCCTGGTCCCCGCGCTGCCACCCGGACAGGACCATCGCCCACTCGCGGTAGTAGGCGAAGTCGTAGCGGTCGCAGAGCTCACGGAGCTCGCCGACGGTGTCGGCCAGTTCGGCGGGGCGGCGCCCGAGCTGGTGGGTCACGGCGCCGTACGCCAGCGCCACCGCCACGTTGTAGGTGCTGTCGACCCGGCGGGCCAGCGCGATGGCCTCCCGAGCGTTGGCCAGCGCCTCGTCGTCGTGCCCCAGCAACCAGTGGGCGTGGGCGGCGAACGCCCGACCGTGGACGTCGGTGCGGCTCCCGATGCTCAGCGGCGGGCCCTCCCCGTGCCCGACGCCGTACTCCAGGTGGCTCAGGCCGCTGCCCAGCCGCCCGAGGCTGACCTCGGAGCCGCCGACGGCGAAGTGCGCGCGGCCGCTCAACGACGGGTCCGCGTCCGCCTCCGACTCCACCAGCGCCAGCGCCCGCGTCGCGATCCGGTGGCCGCCCGCGATGTCGCCCTGGACGAAGTAGGAGCCCCAGAGGCCGACCAGTCCGGTGACCGTCGAGTCCCGGCGGCCGAGTGACTCGGCCACCTCGACCGAGCGCTCCAGGACCTCGCGGAGCTCGGGTGACGAGTAGCCGAATCGGGCGTTCAGCGGGGCGGCCATCGCCTCCAGGGTCGCCAGCTCGCGGGTGCGACGGTCCCGGCCGTCCGGCCAGGTCGCCAGGGTCGCGAGGACCTCCTTGTCCAGCCGGATGGCCTCGGCGTGGGCGAACCGGTCCGCCGCGACCGCGGCCGCACGTCCGTAGTACTCGACGGCGCGCCCGGCCCGACCGCCGTGGGCGTACTGCTCGGCGAGCTCGGCGGAGACGGCGTCGGTGTCGTCGGCGTGCAGCAGTTCGAGTCCCTGGGCGACGCGTCGGTGCAGGAGCCAGCGCTTCGGCGGGCTCACCTGCTCGTAGGCGGCGTCCCGCAGCAGGTCGTGGGAGAAGTCGTAGCCGTCGTCGATCTCCTGGATGATCCGGGCCCGCCACAGTTCGTCGACGGCGCGCACCACGCAGTCCGCGTCCAGGTCGCTGGCCTCGGTGAGCAGGTCGAGGGTGAAGTTCCGCCCCACCGCCGCGGCCAGCCCGGCCAGATCGCGGGCGTCCGCGCTCACCTGGTCGAGCCGCCGGGAGAGCACGACGCCGAGGTCCCCGATCGGGAGCGGACCGTTCCCGGTGCCGCCCCGGGCGGCCTCGACGACGTAGAGCGGGAACCCGCCGGTGGTGGCCTGGAGCAGGTCCTGCTCGGTCGTCGTGAGGGCGCGCCCGGAGAACTCCTCGGCCAGCCGGGCGGTGTCCGGTCCGTCCAGCGGGCGCAGCGGCACCTCGCTCAGCAGCGAGGTGCCGCGCATCCGGGCGGTCCACTCCTCGAGTCCGGGCTCGTCGTCGGGGTTCGCCGCCCGCAGCGTCGCGGCCACCATGACCGGGGTGTCCGGGCTCAGTCCGAGGTAGAACGCGAGGAACGCCCGGGTCTCCTGGTCGCACCACTGCAGGTTGTCCAGCACGAGCAGGGTGGGACGCCCGGCGCCGATCAGGGCGCGGGCCAGCCCCTCGAAGAAGCGGTGGCGCTGCCAGGCCTCGGCCATCGTGCGGGCGCCGCCCGGCTCGTTCCGGCCCCTCGTCGTCGGGACCAGCCGTTCCACCTCGGTGCGCCAGACCGGGTCGAGGGAGGCCGCCGCGGTCTGGACGGCGGGGCTGCGCAACCAGTCCGCGACCGGCGAGAGCGCGAGCCGGCCGGACGTGCCGAAGCACTGGGCCGTCGCGACCACGGCACCCTGGGTCCGGGCGAGCTCCGCGACCTCGGTCACCAGCCGGCTCTTGCCGACGCCCGGGTCGCCGCGGACCAGCGCCAGGCGCGGGCGGCCGGCCGCGGCGTCGGTCCAGACGCGCCGCAGCATCTCGAACTCGCCGTGGCGCCCGACGAGCGGAGCCGCGGCGAGTCCGGGCCGTCGGGTCGCCGGCGGCGTCTCCGGCTCCGGCGTGACGGCGGGGCCGACGCGCGCGAGCAGCTGGTCCAGCGCGGCGCGGGTGGACGGGTCGGGTTCGACGCCGAGCTCGCGCTCCAGGACAGAGGCACACCGGTGGAACGTGCTCACCGCCCCGGCCCGGTCGCCGGCGTCGCCCTGCCACTGCATCAGACGGCGGTATCCGGCCTCGTCGAGCGGCCGCAGGTTGGTTCGACGGCGGCCGTCGGCAACCGCCCCGGCGAGGTCGCCCGTCCGCGCCCGCGTCTCGGCCAGCAGGTCGAGCACGTCCACGCAGCGGCCCTCGAGCTCGGCCCGGGCCTCCAGCAGCCAGTCGTCGTAGCCGCCGGGCAGGAACTCGCCCCGATAGGCGTCGACGGCGGCCGCGGCGTGGGTCAGGACGCCGGCGTCGTCCCCCGTGGCCGCGGCGGCCAGCGCGGCGTCGTGCTCACCGGTGAACACGCGGACGTCGACCCGGCACGACGGCGCGTCCTGCCAGCACAGGTCCCTCGCCGTCACGACCAACGAGGGCTCGTCGCCCAGCACCCCCCGCAGGTGGTGCAGCTCGCGCCGCAGGTTGGTCAGCGCCTGCTCGTCGGCCGAGTCCGGCCAGAACAGCGCGGCGATCCGCTGCCGGGTCTGCGGGAGGGTCGCGTGGACCACGAGATAGGCCACCAGGGTCACGCTGCGCGACGACCGCGTCCGGAGCGTGCCGGTCGCATCACTGATCACCTGCTCGCCCAGCAGACAGATCTGAAACATGCCGGCCCGACCTCCGTGGCCGAACGGTACTCGGCCGAGGAGTGGCGACGAAGGGATGAGTCGACATTTCCCCGATGTCGCCCAGTGCGACCGATCCGGAACTGTTCGTGAGGACTTCAGAAATGCGGATCACCGTTTCCGGAACGGACTTCTCGGCGCAGTCGTCGGGGCCCGGTGCCGAGGCTCCGATCCCGCAGACGGAGCAAGGCTCGCAGATCTGTTCCGATCTCGCCCTGGTCAGGCCACGAGGTCGGCCAGGATGTCGTCCTCGGAGATCTGTCCGACGCCGTCCAGGAGGGCCGTCACGATCACCGCGTCCCGGTCGCGTCGCTCGAGGAGGACCTCGAACTCGGCGCGGAACAGCTCCAGCGCCGCCGTGTTCTCCGGCAGGACGCGAGCGGTCAGCCGGTCGATCCCCGCCGCGCGGGCCCGCTCGGTGACCTCGGTGACGAGCCGACGGCCCACGCCGCGGCGCTGCCAGGCGTCGGCCACGGCGACGGCGATCTCGGCCTCGGTACCGCGTGGTGCCACCTCGTCCGCACCGGACGCCCGGATCACGTGGACGAGGCCGATCGCCGTGCCGTCCCCCGCCTCGGCGACGAGGGCGATGCGGTTCCGCCCGTCGACGTCGAGCAGGGCCCGCCGCACCACGGGCGGCAGTTTCGGGATCGGGCTGTGGAAGCGCAGATATCGGCTGTGCGGTGAGAGCCGATCGACGAAATCCTCCAGCAGTCCGGATTCGTGGCGCTGCAGCGGGCGGATCAGCGGTTCCATGACGACTCCCTCGAATGGTGTGGCCGCCCCGATACGGGAGCGGCACGGACGACGCTAGGAATGCAGCGCTCGCGCAGCGTTCCGGGAATCGTCGGCGAGGAACGCGGAGTCGGAACGGGGTGCGAACGGGGGCTTCCTAGCGTTCGACCCATCGGCGCCATTCCGACGGCGCCCATGACGGACGAGGACCCGACACCATGTCACGCAGCGCGCTCCACCTCCGCCCGACGCCCGACGCCCCCGCGATCACCGAGGCCGCCGATCTCGGCACCGTCCTGGGCATCTGGGCGCACCCCGACGACGAGGCGCTCCTGTCCGCCGGGCTCATGGCGGCCGCCCGGGACGCCGGTCAGCGCGTGGTGTGCGTGACCGCCACGCTCGGCGAGCACGGCACCGACGACCCGCGGCACTGGCCTCCCGACCGGCTGGCCGCGGTCCGCGGGCACGAGCTGCGTGCCTCGCTCGCGGCTCTCGGCGTGTGCGAGCACCACGTCCTCGGCATCGGCGACGGTGCCTGCGCCGAGCAGCCCGAGGACTTCGTCGTGCACCGCCTGGCGCGGATCGTCCGGGAGGTCGCGCCGGACACGATCGTGACCTTCGGGCCCGACGGCCTCACCGGGCACGAGGACCACCAGACGGTCTCGCGCTGGGCGACGGCCGCTCGCGCTCTCGCCGCGCCGCGGGCCCGCCTGCTCTACGCCACGACCACCGAGGAGTTCGTCGACGCCTGGGAGCCCGCGCGCGACGCGTTCGCGGTGTTCCTCACCGACGAGCTCCCGCTGCGGACGCCGCGGTCGTCGCTGGCCGTCGAGCTGCGGATGGACTCCGCCGCCCTCGACCGGAAGATGGTCGCCCTGCGGGCCCAGGCCAGCCAGATGACCGGGCTCATCGCCGCCCTCGGCGAGGACCGGGTCCGCGACTGGTGGTCGGTCGAGACCTTCGTGGCTGCCGAGCGCGTCGAGTCGCGCACCGCCTGGGCGAGCTGGCGGGTGGCGGCATGAGCACCGCGGAACGCACGCAGGCCGTCGTCGCACCGGTGGTCCGCCACGGCTGCCGGGACGCGGCCGCCGTCGTACTCGCCTACGTCCCCTTCGGCGTCACCCTGGGGGCCACGCTGGCACGGACCGGCGTGAACCCGCTGACCGCCTGGGCCAGCTCCCCGTTGATGTTCGGCGGGGCCGCCCAGCTGCTGTCGGTCCAGCTGCTCGACGCCGGCGCCAACGCGATCGTCGTCATCCTGGGCGCGCTGGTCGTCAACGCCCGCATGCTGCTCTACAGCGCCTCGCTGGCGCCGCATGCCGGCGACTGGCCCGCCCGGTGGCGCTGGGCGGGGGCCTACCTGCTCGCCGACCCGGTCTACGCCGTGGCCGTGGCCCGCTTCTCCCGCCCCGACCGGGGCGGCGACGGCCGCGTCCGTCTCACCTACTACCTCGCCGTCGGGCTCACCTTCTGGGTCGGCTGGATGGGCCTCACCGGGGCCGGCGCGCTGCTCGCCGGGGTGCTCCCGGCGTCGCTGTCACTGGAACTCGCGGCGCCGCTGACGTTCCTGCTCCTGCTGCTGCCGATGCTCGCCGACCGGGCCGCGTACGCCGCGGCCGCGGTCGGTGGGGGAGTCGCGGTCCTCGCGTCCGGGCTGCCGCTCGGGCTGGGCCTGCTCCTGGGGGCCGCGGCCGGCGTGACCGCCGGCGGACTGATCGGAGCCCGTCATGCGTGAGCTGCTGATCCTCGCCGCGATCGGCGTCGGCACCTACGCGATGCGGGCGGTGTTCCTCGTACGGGCGAGCACCGATCCGCCGGCCCGGCTCGCACGGCTCCTGCCCCATGTCGGGCCGGCCGTGCTCGCCGCGATCACCCTGCCCGCCCTGCTCGCCCCGCACGGCGAGATGTCCTGGGCGGGGACCGTGCCCTCGGTGCTCGCCGCACTGGCCGCCTGGGCGCTGTGGCGGCGGACCGCGAAGCTCCCGATCGCGCTGTTCGGCGGGCTCGGCGTCTGGTGGGTCGGCACGTGGGTCACGACGATGCTGTGACCGGTCACCGTCCGCCGACCACGAGGATCTGTTGGCCCTCGGTCAGCCCGGCGAGCACCTCGGTGCGGTCGGCGCCGACCAGGCCGGGCGTGAACGTCGTCGGGATCCGGCGGCCGTCGGCGGTGACCACGACGACCGAGCTGCGGTCGCCCTCGTGACGGACGGCGGTGTTCGGGACGCTGAGCATGTTCGGCGCGTTGCCGGTGATCACCGAGACCCGGGCGGTCTGGCCGTCGCGCAGACGCGGGTCGTTCTGGGTCAGGGTCACCGTGACGTAGTAGTTGACGACGTTGCTGATCGCGGTCGAGGACGGGGCCACCGCCAGGACCGACCCGCTGAAGGTCCGGTCCGGGATCGCGTCGACGGACACCGACGCGTCCTGGGCGGGGGTGATCGAGACGGCGTCGGACTCCTCGAACGGCGCCACGGCCTGGAACAGCCCGGGGTTCTGCAGCACGACGAAGTTGCTCCCGCCGGGCTGGGTGGGAGTCGCCCCGGCGGCCGCCGCCGTGGCCGGCATCGGAGCGATGCCGGGCAGGGCGGCCTGGTTGCCGGGGGCGACGGGCGTCGGGGTCGAGTTCGCGGCCACGAACTCCCCGACCGCCCCGTTGAGCGCGGTGACCACGCCGGCCGACGGTGCCCGCAGCGTCGTGTTGGCCAGGGTCCGGTTCGCGTTGTTCACCCCGGCCTGGGCGCCGGCGACGGCGGCCCGGGCGGCGTCGAGATCGTGCGGCTGGTTCGCGGAGGCCGTGTCGAGCTGGTTCTGGGCGGTGACCACACCTTGGCGGGCCATCTCGATCTGCAGCCTCCCGCCGGCCTGGTCCACCTGCTGTTTCTGTTCGGCGGCGGTGCTCGCGGGGCCCTTGGCCGCGTTCACGGCGGTGTCGTCGACGTCGGCGACGGCACCGACCTGGTCCTTGGTGGCGTGGAGGATGCGTCGGGCCTGATCGAGGGTGGCCTGCGCCCCGGAGACGGCGGTGCCCTCCTCGAGCTTCGCGAGGTTCGCCTGGGCGGTGTCGAGCTGGGCCTGGGCGGTGGCCACGCCCTGGCGGGCGGTGAAGTCGTCGATGGTGGCCAGCACCTGGCCGGGCTGGACCCGGTCACCCACGCCGATCAGGACCGAGGTGAGCTGTCCGGCCTGCGGGAAGCCCGCGTTGACCTGGCCGACCGCCGAGAGCGACCCGGTCGCCGACACCCCGGTGCTCACCGTCGCCCGTGCGACCGGGACGGTCTGCGGGGGAGGCGGCGCGGAGCTCCCGCACCCGGCGAGGACGAGCCCGAGCGTCGCGGCCACGGCTGCCACCCGCACCGACGAACCGACACCGGTTCGCGATCGTGTCCGCCCCAACAGATTCCCCCGGGCCGTGCCGCGTCTCGCTGGACTCCGACGAATTCAACATCGTCAGGGGGCCGATGTCCACGATCTGCGAAACGTGTCGCGCGTCGCGGGGAAAATCGTCGCGCGTCTAACGAAGATCGGGTGGCGCCGGGCAGGTTCTGCCGGGTGCGAGGCGGATGCGTCCATTCGGCCGACGGTTTTCCGACATCATTCCGCCCATGGGCTCCGTTCTCTGCGGTCGATCGCCAGGTGGCGCGGGAGACGGCGCCCGTGGCCGGGTGATCCGCGCTCGAGTGCAGGCCAGAGCCCGGTTTCGCCGGTGAGGTGATCGATGCGTTCATCGGACAGATTACGTCCGCATCGAATGCGGGGTGCGATCCGATCGCTCACGGCCTGATCTCCCGGAACGGAAGGATCGACCGGTGATCTCGTCGGTGGTGTTCCGTTCCCGGAGCGGGTGCGGTAGTAGTGGAGTGATCCGGTCCGACGACACCGAGTCGCATGGGGGCGACGATTGCGTGCGTGTCCGGGAATGGCCGGTGACACGGGGCATCGTGGGGGGACATCGGTGGTGCGCGCGCGCTCGGGACGAACCAGGGGGAACGGTCCGATCGACGGTGACGTGACGAGCAGGCCGATCCCGGCCCTCGTGGACGGGTCCCGCCGACCCACCACCGGAGCATGACGCTCCGGCGGGTCGGCTCCCACGTCGCTCGCCGGACACCGGATCGGGCGCACCGCCGGACACGGCGCCGCCGCCGTGTCCGGCGCCGGATCGGGCTGGCGGTCCTCGGCGTGGCGTCCGTGGCCGCGGCGGCCCTCGTCGTGGTGGGCATCCCGATGGCCCGGCCGCCGGACCGGGGGCCGGAGGCGCCGCCGCCGGCGGCGCCGCGGTGGGCAGTCGACCCGGCGGCGACCGACGAGGTCTCCGACCTCATCGGTCCCGACGCGGCCGGCGGGGACACCCTGGCGCGGTTCGGGGTGGGCGGCACGGACCTGGGACACATGTTCACCGTGGACGGGCGCCTGGCGATCGCGTTCGGCGACACCTACGGCGGGCCCCCGTCGCCCGGGAACTTCTTCGCGGTCCCGCACCAGGACTGGCGCAGCAACGTGCTGGGATTCATCGACCCGCCGGCCTCGCCGCGGGACGGGCTCGCCCTGAGCGACATGATCACCGACCGGCCCGGCCACGCCGCCGAGCTGCTGCACTCACGCAAGCAGGACGGCGTGGAGCGGACCGTGATCCCGACGTACGGGATCTCGGTCGGGAACCGGATGCTGCTGCACTACATGTCGGTGCGACGGTTCACCCGCCCGGGCCGGTGGACCCTGAACGACGCGGGCGTCGCCGTCTCCGACGACGGCGGACACACCTGGACCAGGCCGGCCTCGGCGGTGTGGCCCGGAGACACCCGCTTCGGCCAGGTCGCCTACGTACGCCCCGGCGGTCCCGACGATCCCCGCGCGCCGGACACCTTCCCGGTCCCCGGCGAGCCTGACCTGATGCGGATGTACCCGGGGCCGCAATCGCCCGCGCCGAGCCCCTGGGTCTACGTCTACGGCATCCCGGGCGGGCGCTACGGCGACGTGTCGCTGGCCCTGGTCCGGGCCGACCGGATGCTCGACCGGTCGGCCTACCGGTACTGGAACGGCTCCGGCTGGTCGACGAGCGAGCAGGACGCCGCGCCGCTGGTCCACGGGCCGGTCGGCGAGCTCTCGGTCCGGTGGAACTCCTTCTACCGCCGCTGGCTCATGATGTACCTGGTCGACCCGACCGGGCAGATCGTGATGCGGACCGCGACGACGCCGACCGGTCCGTGGAGCGATGCGCAGGTCGTCACCACCACGCACGACCATCCCGAGAGCTACGCGCCGTACCTGATTCCGGGCTGGACCGACGGACCCGACATCTGGTTCACGATGTCGGAGTACACGACGTACCGGGTGACGGCGATGCACGCCCAGCTGCGGGCACGACCCCCCGCGGGTTCCTAGCTCCCACCGGGTGGGTGCGGAGGGGGAAAGGCGGGCAGGCAGGATGCGGGCCGGTCCCGGACGGGTGACTCGCCGGGCCGACCGAACAGGGAAGGTCCCCCCTCGATGTCGAGCTTCACCGCAACCCCCACCGGTCTGCCGAGGTCCGGGAGAACGGCGTTCCTGCGACGCGCGCTCACCGATCAGGCCGCCATCGGAGCGATCGCTCCCACCTCGGCCAGCCTGGCCGGCCGACTGGTCGACCTGATCCCGGCGACCACCGGACTGCGGGTGCTGGAGCTCGGCGCGGGCACCGGAGCCATCAGCGCCGCGATCGACCGGCGGCTCGGGCCGGGGGCGACGCACATCGCCCTCGAACGGGATCCGGCCCTGCTCGCCGAGGTCGGACACGTCGCCCCCCGGGCCACACCGGTGCTCGGTGACGCCGTCGAGCTGGCCACCCACGTGCAGGACGCCGGTCTGAGCGAGGTCGACCTCATCCTCAGCTCCCTGCCGTGGAGCAACTTCGACCCCGCGGTGAGCCGGCGCATCATCGCCGCGGCCTGCTCGGTCCTCGCCCCGTCCGGGGCGTTCGCGACCATCGCCTACCGCCCGACACGGCTCAACCCGCGGTCGCGCCGCTTCCGGAGGCTGCTCGCGTCGTCGTTCACCGACGTCGTCGCCACCGGGACCACCTGGGCGAGCCTGCCGCCCGCGCGGCTGCTGGTCTGCCGGGAGCCGGTCGCCGGGAGCCGCGGGCCCGCGTGACCCGCTCACACCGGTGCGCTCCGCCGGAGCCCTGATCGGGGCCCGGCTGCTTGCGTGGCAGGGTCGGTCCGGAGGTCGACCGACGAACGGAGAGGTCCCGCTCATGTCCGCATCCGGCGTGACGCGGCCGGGCGACTCGCCCGACGAGGCGGCGGGCGCCCGGTCCACCCGCCTGCGGGTCATGAGCTTCAACGTCCGGGGCTTCAGCACGCCCGCGGACGGCGCGAACCGGTGGTCCCTGCGGGCGGACCGCAACGTGGCGACCGTGCGCGAGCACGCCCCGGACCTGCTCGGCGTCCAGGAGCTCCAGCCCGAGGCGCTGGCGACCTACCGGCAGCAGCTCCCGGAGTACGGCATGGTCCTGGGCCCGGCCGCCGGGAACGAGCGCCGGCCCGAGTACAACGCGATCCTGTTCTCCCCGGACCGGCTCGAGGTGCTCGACGCCGACGGGTTCTGGCTCAGCGAGACCCCGGACGTGCCCTCGTCGTCGTGGCGCTCGAAGGTCGTCCGGACCGCGAACCGGGTGACGTTCGGCGTCCGCGGGACCGAGCGGACCTTCCGCCACGTGAACACCCACCTCGACCACTGGAGCAGCCTCGCCCGGGAGCGGAGCGCCCACCTCGTCCTGCGGCGCCTGGCGTCGGAGGACGCCCCGCCCACGCTGGTGACCGGCGACTTCAACTGCCCGCCCGGCTCCCCGCCGCACCGGGCGTTCCTCGAGCACGGCTATCGGGACACCTACCTCGCGCGGGGCCCGTCGGAGAGCCGGGACGACGGCACCTTCCACGCGTTCGGCGGGGTCCGCGCCGCGCTCGTACGACGCTTCCACCGGGCGCGGTACGGTCGGCGGCCGATGCGTCTCGACTGGATCCTGGTCGGTGACGGCGGCGGCTCCTGGCGCGTCGACGAGGCCGCGATCGTGCGCGATCGCGACCCGGTGACCGGCGCGCCGCCGAGTGACCACGACCCCGTGACGGCGGCCCTCGCCCTCGGCTGACGTCCGGCACGCGCCTCGATGTCCGGTACCGGACGACCGTCGCCAGTACAGTGACCGTGAGCGGCTCGATCCCGCCGGCAGCGGGCGCCGGGCCTCGACCGTGACGACGAGCGCCGCGAGGGTGACGCATGGACGTCGATGACCTCGAGGCCTACCTCGACCGCTGGTCACGGGCCCACGGCGGGTACGACGTCCGGTCGTCGCGGCCCACGTTGCTGTGGCTGCGGACCGCCCACCGGCTCGGCGCCCCGCTGGCGCGCCGCGGTGTCGCGCCCACGTGGATCACGGGCCTCGGCGGCGTCGGGGCGGTCGCGGTCAGCGTCGTCGCGTCCCTCGGCGGCCGGTGGCCGCTGCTCGCGGCGGTCCTCGTCGTGCTCGTCGCGCTGCTCGACGGGATCGACGGCGCGGTCGCGGAGCTGACCGACTCCGCGACGGCCTGGGGTCGGATCCTGGACCAGCTGGTCGACCGCGTCGGCGACCTGAGCATGCTCGTCGGGCTCTGGTTCCTCGGTGCCCCGGGGCCGGTCTGCGCTGCGGCCGGTGCGCTGACCCTGCTCGACGAGTCGATCCGGGCGAGCGCGGCCGCGGAGGGCATGTCGGAGAAGGGCCTGGTCGTCATCGCCGAGCGGCCCACCCGCCTGGTGATCGGCGGCGTCACGCTGGCGACGGCGGGTGTCGTGCCGTCGGTCGCGGTGCCGGTGGTGACCGTCGGCGCCGCGATCTGGGCGGTCGTCGCCGTCCTCGCGACGACGCAGCTGATCGTCAACGTCGGCCGGCGCCTGCGCGGCGTGCCCCGGAACGTGGTCCGGGCCGAGCAGGGCGATCAGCCAGGCGTCGAGTAGGGATGGTGAGCGATCGCTCAGGTAGTATCTGGGGCGTTCGCTCAACTTTCTCGGAGGATGCCGGCGTGCCGTACGTGTTCCTGGCGCTGGCGATCGTGTCGGAGGTGGCCGCCACCGTCTCGCTGCGGCTCTCCGACGGGTTCAGCCGAGTGGTGCCGTCGGTCGTCGTCGTGATCGGCTACGTCGCCGCGTTCGCGCTGCTGTCCCAGGCGCTGACCCGCGGACTCGCCCTCGGCGTCGCGTACGGGACGTGGGCGGCGGCGGGGGTGGCGCTGGTCGCGGTCATCGGGGCCGGGTTCCTCGGGGAGAGCCTGAGCTGGGTCCAGGTCGGCGGGGTCGTCCTGGTGATCGGTGGCGTCCTGGCGCTCGAGCTGGGCGGGGCGCACTGAGATGTCGGAGCCGACGACCGACGGCCGGCTCCTGAAGGGGCAGCGGCGTCGTCGGGCCCTGATCGAGGCCTGCGTCCGCACCATCGGGCGGGTCGGGGTGCCCGGCGTCAGCCAGCGGGTCGTGGCGGCGGAGGCGGGCGTCCCCCCGAGCGCGGTCGCCTACTACTTCCCGACCGTCGACGAGCTCCTGCTCGCCACCTTGTGCGAGGTCAACGACGGCTACGTCGCGGCCCTGGAGCGCTGCGGCGAGGCGCCGGACCCGCTGGACGCGCTCGCCGAGGTCATCGCGGGGACCGGTCAGCCCGGGACCCGCGCGTCGGCGGCGGCCGAGTACGAGCTGTTCATGCTCGCCGGGCGGGGCGAGCGCTGGCAGCGCGAGTACGAACGGTGGGCCGCGGCGCTGACCGGGTTCTTCACCTCGTGCTGCCGGCTCGACCCGGCCCGGGCGGAGTCGGCGTCCGCGGCCGTCGACGGGCTGTTCATCCGGGCCTACTGCCTGCCCGGCTCCTACGGGGTCGACCAGGTCCGCGCGATCCTGACCTCCGTGGTCGGGCCCGTGGCGGGGCCATCATCACCGGGGTGGGCTGCTCCACGCTCGTAGGCTGGTCGACGACCGTAGGAGTGGACGATGGACGGCGAGCCCAGCGGGACGCGGGCCTCGGACCGCGAGCGTGAGCTGGTGGTCGAGCGGCTCACGCGCGCCCTCGGGCACGGGCGGCTCACGCTGGGCGAGTACGACGAGCGGGTCGCCGCGGCGTACGCCTGCGTCGGCCGCGACGAGCTGTCCAAGCTCACGGACGATCTTCCTGGTCGCCTCTGGTGATCCCGGGCGCGACGTCGGGCACCGGCACCGCGCCGTTCGGCGAGGCTCCGTCGGTGATCTCCTCGGTCGCCTCCTCCACCGCCGGGCCGTCGGCGCTCTCCTGACGGCCGGTCATGTGCTCGAAGAACCGCAGCAGCTCGACCGGGAACGGCATCACCAGGGTGCTGTTCTTCTCCGCGGCCACGTCGGTCACGGTCTGCAGCAGACGCAGCTGCAGCGCCCCGGGGGTGGCGCTCATGGCGCCGGCGGCCTGCGAGAGCTTGGTCGAGGCCTGGAGCTCGCCGTCCGCGGCGATCACCCGCGCCCGCCGGTCGCGCTCCGCCTCGGCCTGACGCGACATCGAGCGCCGCATGCTCTCGGGCAGGGAGATGTCCTTGATCTCCACGCGCTCCACGGTGATGCCCCAGTCCTCGGTCGGGGCGTCGATGACGTCCCGCAGTTCCGAGTTGATCCGCGCGCGGTCGGACAGCAGCGTGTCGAGGTCGGAGCGGCCGATCACCGAGCGCAGGGACGTCTGCGCGACCTGGGACGTGGCCTGGATGTAGTTCTCGACGTTGATCACGGCCCGGACCGGGTCGTCCACCCGGAAGTAGACGACCGCGTCGACGCCGATCGTCACGTTGTCCCGCGTGATCGTGCCCTGCGACGGCACGTCGAGCACCACGGTCTGGATCGACACCTTCCGCATCCGGTCTGCCACGGGGATCATCGCCGTGAGCCCGGGCTGGCGGACGGCGGGCAGCAGACGGCCGAATCGCAGGACGATCCCCCGCTCGTACTGCTGCACCAGCCGCAGCGAGGTGGACATCAGGATCACCACGAGCAGGACGGCGACGACGATCACGATCACGGCAACATTCATCGGAGGACTCCCGCATCAGGCCGGGTGGCTCCTGTCGGGTCCCGGCTCCACCGTTCATCCTCCTCCCGATTCCGCGCCCCGGACCCGGATTCGGCGCTCCGTCCGTCACTAGGATTCGCAGGGTGCCGGGGACGGGTGCGCGGGGCGTCGACGCCGAGGGTCGGGACCGTGAGGCCGGATGCTGCGCCGTGCTGTACCCGGCCGTCGCCGAGGCGGCGGGCCGGGTCGGCGCGACGGCGATCGGGCTGATCGGGGTCGGGCGCTCGGCCGGGCCGAACCTCGCCGTGGACCGGGTCGGCATCACCTACGACGACGGCCGGTCACTGGGCGACCCGTCCGCCCCCGAGCAGCACACCGCCGCCGTCGTCGGCGATCGCCCGATCCCGGCGCGACCGCTGCCCGACGTCGTCACCCGGGCCGCCGTCGAGCACGACCCGATCGCCGGGCTGTCCGACGCCCTCGCGGCGGTGCCGGCCGACGCCCTGCGCGTCGTCATGACGACGTGGGCGCTGTCGCGGCTGCGGCCCGAGAAGCGCCTGCGGTTCGTGGACCGCCTCGAGGACGCGGCCGTCGCGCGGGTGGTGGCGTGGGTGTCGGTGGAGGGGGTCGGGGTGGCTCCCGGTGTCCCGACGCTCGGCGACCGGCCCGCCTCGGGGCACAGCATCGTCGGGCTGACGCTCTTCGGCGGCCCGGCGCCGGGCAGCGAGGCGCTCGGTCGCTGCTGGTCGCGGGGGCGCTGGCTGTCCTGGCTGGTCGACTCCTGACCAGGCCGTCAGGAGCGCGCCTGCAGGGTCGGCACGCCGTCCCCCTTGAGGTCGCCGAGCACCGGCGGGCGTCCGACCATGGCGAGGATCAGCGTCCGGATCGGGCCGTGCACCTCGGGGCCGTCCCCGGCGGTCCAGTCGACGTCCTCGGCCCGCAGCCGCAGCCCGGCCACGCGCTTCTTGGCGCCGAGCAGCGGCTGGGTGTCCTTGGCGGCGTCGGCGGCGGCGACGAGGGCCTCCTCGGAGTGCGCGATCGTCGTGCCGGTGGGGTAGGCGATGTCCTCACCGTGCGCGACCGTCTCCACCAGCCACGACGACGTGGGCCCCGGGGGAGAGTTGCGGTCGTGCACCTTGGACTCCAGACGCTCCAGCAGCCGGGGGACCGGGTCGGCGCCGACGGTGGCGACGTTGCGGGCCATGAGCTTGCCGAAGGAGAACCCGCTGCCCGCGAGCCCGGCGAAGAACTTCGGCGGCGTCATCTCCGCGGTGGAGACGATGTGGGCCAGGGTGTCCTTGGTGCTCCAGCCGGTGCACAGCGAGGGCACCGTCCACTGGTCGTCCTCGAGCTTCGTGAGTGCCTCGACGAGCCGGGCGCGTTCGGTCGCGATCAGTTCCCAGGTGTTCATGGTCTCCCTGCCGGTCGAACGTCGAACGCGCTGTTTCGAGTAGCACCGAATTAGAGTGCGACCGAAACCGGGAGTCAAGGGTGGTGGGTGTGGACGAGGTCCAACGGGTGCTGCACGCCCTCAGCTCGCCGGTGCGCCGGGAGATCCTGTGGCTGATCGGCGATCGGGAGCGGGCGGCCGGGGAGATCGCGGCGGGGGTGCACGTCAGTGCCCCGACGGTCTCCGAGCACCTCAAGGTGCTCCGGGACGCCGGTCTCGTCGCGATGCGAGTGGACGGCAGCTTCCGGCGCTACCGGGCCCGCCGGGAGGTGCTCGACGGGCTGCAGCGGCTGCTCGTCGGCCCGGGTGACCGGTGGGAGCCGGCCGACGACCTCCCGGAGCGCGAGCGGGCGAGCGCCCGGACCGCCATCGCGGTCGTCGCGACGGTGGACCTGCCCTGCTCCCGGGAGACCGCGTTCACCGCGCTGACCGATGCCGAGGTCTACAGCCGCTGGCTCGGCGTCCCGGTCCGGATCTCCGACGGGCACTTCGCGGCGACCATGGAGTGGGGCACGCAGGTGCGGGGGCGCTACGAGCTGACCGTCGCGCCGGAGCTGATCGTGATGTGGTGGGACCTCGCCGACGACGACGTCGTCCCGGTGCCCGGTGGCGAGCACCGCGCGTACGCCCACATCCTCGAGACGGCGGAGGGCTGCCGGGTCGAGGTGAACCAGCTGGTGGACACCCCCGAGCAGGCCAGGTTCATGCACAACGCCTGGCGGATGGTGCTCGGTCGGCTCGCCGACGCCGCACCCGATCTCGCGGCGACCCGGACGCGGTCGAGCCGGGCCAAGCACGTCCGGGGGTGAGCGCCGCCGGTCCGGGGTCGTGCCGCGCGTGGAGGGTGGGAAGTGGTCTGGCGCGACCGAGTTCCTTGATCACCAGGATGACGAGGATCTGCCCGCCCAGCCCTCACATCCTCGTCATCCCGGTGATCATGGGCCGAGGGGAGGGGGCGGGAGCAGGAAACCGTGGGGCCGTCAGGAGAGCACGCGCCTCGTAGGCCACTCCGAGTGACCGGAGTGAACGCGGTCTGTCAGGCTCGGCGGCGATGTCCGACGCGACCGACTCCTCGCCCGACCGCGGCTCCGGCACGCTGATCACGGCCCGGCGGGTGATCACCGACCCGGAGCGGGAGCCGCTCGAACAGGGTGGGGTGCTGCTGCGCGACGGCGTGGTCGCCGCCGTGGGGCCGGCGAGCGAGCTCGAGCGGACCGCGGGCGCCGTCGACCACCTCGAGTTCCCGATGGGAACGGTCATCCCCGGGCTGATCAACGCCCACCTCCACCTCGCGTTCGACGTCACCACCGATCCGCGCACCGCCCTCGAGGCCGGGGACGCGGACGCGGTGCGGGCGACCATCGCGGCGAACGCGCGGGCGGCGCTCGACGGCGGCGTCACCACCGCCCGGGACCTCGGCGACCAGGCCGGGCTCGTGGCGGCGTTCGGGGCGCAGGCCGCCACCGGGGACGTCGCGGGCCCACGCCTCCTGTCCGCGATGTCGCCGCTGACGACGCCCGGAGGCCACTGCTGGTTCCTCGGCGGCGAGATCGACACCAGCGGGGACGACGCCGAACGGGTCGTGCGCGCGGCGGTCGACGAGCGGGCCGACGCCGGCGCCGACCTCATCAAGATCATGGCGAGCGGCGGCCACCTGACCCCGACCGGCGCACCCATGTGGCAGAGCCAGTTCGGAGACCGCGATCTCGCCGTCGTCGTCGAGGCCGCGCACGAGCGGGGCCTGCCCGTGGCCGGGCACGCCCACGGCACCGAGGCGATGGCGCGGTGTGCCCGCGCGGGCGTCGACACCATCGAGCACGGCGGCTGGCAGGCCCCGCCGGGCGCCGACGGCAAGGCCCGCCACGACCTCTCGCCCGAGGTCGCCGATCTCGTCGCCGCGTCCGGGGCGGCCATCGTCCCCACCCGGGCCCGCGGCTGGGAGTCCTGGACCGCCGAGGCGGGGCTCGAGCTCCAGCTGGAGAAGTTCGCCTGGGACGCGGAGCGCGGCATCCCGCTGATCGCCGGCAACGACGCCGGGGTGGGCCAGGGCTACTTCGACGACCTCGTCGACGCGATCACGCTCTTCGAGGCGGCGGGGTGGTCGCGCGCACAGGCCCTCGCGACCGCGACGACCCGGGCCGCCGCGGCCGTCGGCCAGGCCCACCACGTCGGTCGCCTCGAGACCGGCCACAGCGCCGACCTGGTCGTGCTCGACGCCGACCCGCTGGCCGATCTCCACGCGCTCCGCAAGGTCCGCCTCGTCGTCGTACGCGGTCGGCAGCACGTCCCGTCCTGATCACCGGCCCCGTCGCCGGGGCGGCCGGGCCCTGCCAGGGTGGCGGGCACTGTCGTCGACCCCCCGGGAGGAGATCGGTCGTGCCGGTCGCCCTGACCACCCATCGCGTCGCGCTCGACGGGATCACGCTCAACGTCGTCGAGGGCGGTGAGGGGCCGGCGGTCCTGCTCCTGCACGGCTTCCCCGACCGCGCGACGTTGTGGCAGCACCAGATCGAGGGCCTGGCCGAGCAGGGATACCGGGTCATCGCCCCGGACCTGCGCGGCTTCGGCGACAGCGACCGGCCGGCGGAGGTCGGGGCCTACGGGGTGCGGACGGTCATCGGTGACCTCCTCGCGCTGCTCGACCACCTGGGCGTCGGCGAGGTCCGCGTCGCCGCCCACGACTGGGGTGCGGCGGTGGCCTGGGCACTGACGGCGTTCGCGCCGGGGCGGGTGAGTCGTCTCGCCGCCTTCTCGGTCGGCCACCCGCACGCGTTCGCGGGTGCGGGCTACGTCCAGAAGCAGCTCTCCTGGTACATGCTCTGGTTCCAGTTCCCGGGGGTCGCCGAGACGCAGATGCCCGCCGACGACTGGCACTGGTACCGCGACTGGGCCCACGGCGGCACGGCGCGCGGGGTCGATCCTCTCGTCGACCAGCAGCTGGCGGACCTCGACCGTCCGGGGGCGCTCACCGCCGGGCTGAACTGGTACCGCGCCGGGATGCCCCCGGAGATCTACGCCGCGACCGGGGGGCCGCTCGAGATGCCGGCGATCCGATGCCCGGTGCTGGGGGTCTGGAGCGACGGCGACCTCGCGCTGACCGAGCGGCAGATGACCGACTCGCAGCGCTACGTCGCGGGGTCCTGGCGCTACGAGCGGATCCCGCGGGTCGGGCACTGGATTCCCGCGCACGCCCCGGCCCGCACGACGGAGATGCTCCTCGAGCACTTCGCGTAGCGGGCTCAGTCCTGGTCCGCCCGGTAGGGCACGTGGGACGAGACCACCAGCTCGGGCGTGAAGCGCACCCGCCGCCCGGTCTCCTCGTCGGCGTCCCACTCGACGCTCGCCCGCCCGGACAGCTGCAGGACCGCGCCCCGGTCGAGGTCGAGGAACAACAGGGACGCGGCCGGGTCGACGGCGAGGTTGCCGAGGCTGTTGAACAGGTTGTTGCCGGGATAGTCCGGCCACCACAGCTCGCCGTCCTCGTGGCGCACGAAGCCCGGCTCCCCACCCCGGTGGGACGCGTCCGCGCCCCGCTCCGGGTGGTGCGTGCCCAGGACGAACGTGTCCGCGTGCACGATCTGGTCGACGTCCTCGGGTGCGAGCCGCGTGCTCCGACGAGCGTGCGCCTCCCCGTCGTCGTCGTGGTCGTCACCGATCCCGACGAGCCGACGGGGGTGGATGTAGCGCGGGCAGTTCCCGTAGGCCTGCTCGACGACGACCGCGAGCCGGTCCGGTCCGGACTCGCTCACCGTCCCGTTGACGCGCAGCCGGCGACGCCGGGCGAAGTCGACGAGCAGCACCCCCACCGGTCGGCCGACCGGCAGGTCCCGCAGCGGGTCGTCCGCGGCCACCGTGCGGGACATCGTCAGGGCCCGGTCGTGCCCCGCGGCGAACCCGGGCGGCCCGAACACCGGTGAGGTCCAGAGGTGCCCCTGGTCGTCCTCGGCGGTGACGAACACCAGGTCGCGCTCGGCGACGAAGCGCGCCATGCCGCCGCTGAGGTGCGCCGAGCTGACCATCCCCGCGAGGCGCTGGGCCTCGGCAGCGACCCCGGCCCGCCGCTGGACCAGCAGCTCGCCCTCGTGGAACCCGTCGTCGGGCACGTCAGCCGAAGAAGCCGCAGGACGGCGCGGCGCCGGTGACGGCCCGCTCGGTCGCGACCCCGGCGGGCGCGCACACCTCGAGCCGCGTCCCGTCGGGGTCGAGGAAGAAGATGCCGCCGGAGTCGAACTCGGTGCTGTGGGGGACGATCTCGCCGCCGTGGAGCAGCTCGACGCCCAGGCTCTGCACCCGGTCACGGACGCGCTCGACGTCGGAGACCGAGTCCACGTGGAAGGCCAGGTGGTGCAGCCCCGGGGCGTGGGTGGAGAACGTCCCGGTGCTCTGCTCCCAGAGCGTGATCGCGAGCCGGTCCAGGAAGACCTCGGAGCTGACGTCCGGGTTGCCGAGGAAGGCGAACCGCCGGCCGTCCTCGGTGGACTCGCCGAGGAGCTCGAGCCCGAGAACCTCCAGGTAGAACCGCCGCGAACGGTCGAGGTCGGTGACGTTGATCCCGACGTGCCCGGTGCCCAGTGCCATGATGTCTCCCGATCACTGCCCAGTGAACTAACCGTCTTGGAGTACGATTGCAGGTTAGTGATGGATGAACAAGCCCCGGAGCACCCCTTCGTCTTCCTCGGCGGTGACGTCGCGCTGGACTTCGTCAACACGGTGCTGGTCGACGGCGGCGCGCCGGTCGACCGGCTGCCCGCGCCCGCCGACCTGGCCGGGTGGGTCGCAGCGTCGGGGCTGGGGGAGGAGTTCGGCGTCCCGGACCGGATCGCCCCGACGGTCCACGCCACCGCGATCGCGCTGCGGGGCGCGCTGAAGGCGGGCTTCGACGCGGTCGTGACGGGCGAGCCGGTGCCGGACGAGGCGGTGGCCTCGCTGAACGCGGTGCTGCGTACGGGGCCCGGGAGCGAACTGCGCGGTCTCCCGGGCGACGACCTGCGGCTCCGGCCGGCGGTCGACCTCACAGCCGACGCCACGGCCCTGCCCTGGTTGCTCGCCGACGCGGGCGCCCGGTTGCTGGTCGGCGACCGCGCCCGGCTGCTGCGGCGCTGCGCCAACCACGACACCTGCGTGCTGATGTTCCTCGACACGTCGCGGAGCCACACCCGGCGCTGGTGCAGCATGGATCTCTGCGGCAACCGCAGCAAGGTCGCGGCCCACGGCGCGCGGGCACGCCGCCGACAGCAGCCGTAGCGGGTTAGGGACTGCCCGGGGCCGCGTCGCCGACCCCGGGCGTCCGGTCCGCCGACCTGTCACGCTCTGCGCCACCGACAGCGCTGTCGGTACCCATGAGGGGAGCCGTCATGGACCGGACCGTCGAGCACTACGAGCGGATCGCCGCCACCTACAACGAGCACTGGACCTACAACCCCGACTACGTGCGGGGCTTCTCCCACGCGATCACCGACGCGCTGCGGCTGACCGCCTCGGACGCCATCGCCGACATCGGGTGCGGCACCGGGCTCTACACCCGCCGGCTCTACGAGGACGTCCGGCCGACCCGCCCCATCCTCTGTGTCGACCCGGTCCGCGCCATGCTCGACCAGATCCCGGCCTCGCCCGGCCTGCAGCCGCTGCTCGCCGAGGCGGAGGACCTGGCCTCCGGGCGGGTCGCGCTCCCGGACGGCGGCCCGCTGGACGCGATCCTCCTCAAGGAGTCGATCCACCACATGCCGGACCGGCGGGCCACGTTCGACGGCCTCGCCGGCCTGCTGTCGGGCCACGGGCGGGTCCTGATCGTCATGCTCCCGAAGTCCATCCAGCACCCGCTCTTCGCCGAGGCGCACGAGCGGTTCGAGCAGCTGCAGCCCGACCCGACCGAGATCGCGGACATGGTCGCCGCGGCCGGCCTGCGCTCGTCGGTCAGCTACCGGACCTTCCATGCCGCGGTCGAGCGCGAGCGCTACGTCCACATGCTCGAGTCCCGGTACATGTCGGTGCTCGGGGAGTTCTCGGAGGACGAGCTGCGCGCCGGGATCGACCAGTTCCGGCACTCGTACCGGGACACGCCGCTGCTGCGCTTCGACGACCACTTCGCCTTCGTGAAGGGCTGGGTCCCGGCTCGCTGATCCCGGAGACCCACTCCGCGTGCCCGCCCGGGCACGGCGCGAGGTGATGGTTCCCCCCGGCGCCCGACGGGAGGATCGTCCGCGTCGGGACGCGCGGCGGACGTGCCGCGGTCGAGGGGGAGGCAGCCGTGCCCGAGTACGAAGATCTGTCGGCGCTGTTCGTGAACTGCACCCTCAAGCGCTCGCCCGAGGTGAGCAACACCCAGGGACTGGTGGACCTCAGCGTCGGCATCCTCGAGAAGCAGGGCGTGCAGGTCGACCAGATCCGCGCCATCGACCACGACATCGCGGTCGGCGTCTGGCCGGACATGACCGAGCACGGCTGGGCGACCGACGAGTGGCCCGCGCTCTACCGGCGGGTGCTGGCCGCGGACATCCTCGTCATCGCCGGCCCGATCTGGCTCGGGGACAACAGCTCGGTCACCAAGCTGGTCATCGAACGGCTCTACGCCTGTTCGCACCTGCTGAACGAGGCGGGCCAGTACGCCTACTACGGCCGGGTCGGCGGCTGCCTGATCACCGGCAACGAGGACGGCGTGAAGCACTGCGCGATGAACGTGCTCTACAGCCTCCAGCACCTCGGGTACACGATTCCGCCGCAGGCCGACGCCGGCTGGATCGGCGAGGCCGGCCCCGGCCCGTCCTACCTCGATCCCGGGTCCGGCGGGCCGTCGAACGACTTCACCAACCGGAACACCACGTTCATGACCTGGAACCTGCTGCACGTGGCGCGGATGCTCAAGGACCGCGGTGGCATCCCGGCCCACGGCAACCAGCGCTCGGAGTGGGACGCCGGGTGCCGGTTCGACTTCGCGAACCCGGAGCACCGCTGAGCCGGGAGCGGGTCACTGGCCGTTCTCCCGCGCGAGCGCCGGCTCCCGGGTCTCGCGGAGCACCCCGGCCAGCCAGCGGAACAGGTGCTCGTGGAAGACCGCGCGCCCGGTCATCTCGCAGTGGCCGCTGACGTCGTCGTCGTCACCGAACTCGACGTACTCGTGGGGACACGTCAGGGCGTCCGCCATGGCCCGGGCGTCGGCGCTGATGTCGTCGCCGGCGGTGTGGCAGACGAAGGTGGGGCAGCGGATCAGGTGCTCGCGGCCCTTGAGCGTGTACTGGGGCGCGATCTCCAGGAAGGCCATCGGGTCGTCGACGCCGTGGACCCAGAGGTTGCGGCGCAGCGCCCACCCGGCCGAGGGCTTGTGCATGGTCGAGTCCAGAGCCCGGTCCAGCAGGGCCAGGGCGACCCGGTTGCCGTCGGGGAGCTGGTGGGCGAGGGCGCCGGGGATCCGGGACACGGCCGCGTCGTAGAGGTCGTACGGCCCGGAGTCGGCCACGCAGGCGGCGAGGCGGTGCTCGACGGTGGCCGCGCGCGGCGCGGTGTAGCCGCCGAAGCTCCAGCCGATCAGCACCAGCCGGTCGGGGTCGACGTCGGGGCGCGCGACGGCCAGGTCGACGACGGGGGTGACCACGTTCTCCCAGTCGGGGCGGAACGGGATGCCCTGGTCGAGGATCACCGAGCCCTGGCCGGGGCCGTCGAAGGCGAGGACGTGGTAGCCGCGTTCGAGCGCGGCGGCGCCGTTGGCGAAGTACAGCTCCTCGACGGTGCCGTCGTAGCCGTTGGTGAGGATCACGGTCGGCCGCGGGCGCCCGTCGTCGGCGGCGCGGAAGAAGTACCCGGGCAGCGTGGTGCCCTCGTACGGGATCGCGAGGATCTCCGGCGGCGAGGCGAACAGCGCCGCGCCGCTGCGGAACGTGTCGGTCTGCCGGGCGGCGGCGTGCCGGAAGCGGTCGTCGACCGGCGCGCCCATGAGGAACAGGCCCGCGGTGCGGTAGTAGTTGGACGCGCGGAGGTAGGCGCCCCGCGCTCCCGCCCGGTCGCCGGCGAGGGAACTCGCGACCGCGTCCTGCTCGGCCCGCTGGGCGGTCGCCAGCCACTCGCGGTACCAGAGCTCGGGGTCCATCGTCGTGATCCGGTGGGCGGTCCCGATGCACTCGCCGACCTCCGCCCCGCCGGAGCGGACGTAGGCGAGGGCCCGGACGAACTGGGCGTCGAAGAGATCGTCGTGCAGAACGAGGGTCATGCGTCCCGTCCTCCCTGGGCCGCCGCGGCGTGAGCGCCCGAGTGTGACGCTCAGTTGCGGCCGGGCGGGCCAGGATCACACTGATGGAGCAGTCATGCCTCCGTCCGCATCCGCCAGGCGTCGGTGACCAGTTCCGTCAGGCGGCCGATGTCGACGCGTCCGAGGCGCACCATCACCAGCGGGAAGCGTTCGTAGGCGGGGGTCGAGAAGAACAGGTCGGGCTCGCCGAGGACCAGGGCCTGCCGTTCCGCCTCGTCGCCGACGAACAGCACGGCGATGTCGGTGCGCAGCACCCGCCGTCCCGACCCCTGGCGCTCCGGATACGACCACACGAAGCCGCGGCCGCCGACCCGGAAGTCGAACCCGTCGCTCTCGATCTCCTCGACGCCGTCGAGCGCGAGGGCCAGCCGGCGGACGTCGTGCTCGTCGGTCACGGTCGTGCCTCCCTCGCCGTCTCGTCGGGTGTGTCCCGCCCGGGGCCTCGCTACGATGCCCCGACCAGGGAATCCTCCTCGACATCGGGATCGGCCATGACTGAGGTCGACGAATTCCTCGACGCCGTCGTGCCGCGGCTGGTCGAGGCGGACACCGCACTGCACAACGGGGACGCCGCGCCGCGCCGGGCGCTGTGGTCGCACGAGGACCCGGTCACCCTCTTCGGCGCCGCGATCACCACGCACGGCTGGCCGGCGGTCTCGACCGTGTTCGGGCAGCTCGCGGACACGTTCTCGGACTGCACGGCCTACGACTGCGAGGTGCTGGCCGCCGGGACCAGCGGCGACCTCGGGTACCTCGTCGCGATCGAGCGCGTGACGCTGTCGATGGAGGGTGGCCCGCCGCGGTCGATCGCGCTGCGCGCCACCACCGTCTTCCGCCGGGAGGACGGCGCCTGGAAGGCCGTCCACCGCCACGGCGACCCGGGACCCTCGGACACCTACACCTGGATCGTCGAGAAGTGAGCCCTCCCGGCGCGGACGCCCGGACGCTGATCCCGGCGGCCGTCGACCGGTTCGGGGCACGGGTGCACGCCGTCCCGTCCGGCGCCTGGGACGCCCCGACTCCGTGCGACGCCTGGACCGTCCGGGACCTGGTCAACCACCTGTGCTCCGAGCACCGGTGGGCCCCGCTCATCCTGGCCGGCCGGACGATGGACGAGGTCGGCGACCGCTTCGACGGCGACCTGGTCGGCGACGACCCCGTGAGCGCCTGGGACCGGGCCGCGGAGCCGTCGCGGGCGGCATGGCGCGCGACGGGGTCGCACGCCCCGCGGGTGCACGTGTCGTTCGGATGGCTCGACGTCGAGGAGTACGCGGTCCAGATGCTCGTCGACCTCACCGTGCACGAGTGGGACCTCGCGCGGGGCGCGGGGCTGGACGAGGAGCTCGACGCCGCCGGCGTCGAGGCGGCGCTGGCCTACATCCGCACCGACCCGATCATGCTCACGGGGCCGGGCCTGTTCGCCCGGGCGGTCCGGCCGCGCTCGCCGTCGCCGCGCGACGAGCTGCTGGCGCTGGTGGGGCGTCGTGTGTGAACGCCGTTCCCCGGCCGGGGCACTGGGTTAGGATGACCTGAGTCGGGCTGCCCTTCCACGGTGATCAGCCCGTTTCGCCGTTCGAGCCAAGGACGGTCGGGCCACGCGCGACGTCGATACCGGCGTGGCCCTCAGCGCGATGCCCGTGTCGGGGACGGGTTCTCGCGGGTTTTCGACATCTGGGGGTGTGATGGGTCGTCGCTCGGAACAGGCCCGGGTGTTCCCGTCACCGCGGTCCGACGACTGGCAGCGCATCGTCGACGAGGGCGTCGACAGCGTCGAGGTCAAGATCCTGCTCGGCCCGGCCGCGGACGCGGCCGCGGCGGCCCTGACCGGCCGCACGACGAGCCGGTGGCGGCTGCGCCGGGTGTACCTGCTCGACACCCCCGACCTGGACTTCGCCCGGTCCGGGGTGGAGATGCGGCTGCGACGGCGTGCCCGGGGGCGTCACGACCTCACGGTCCGGGCGCGGCGCCGCCACGGCGGGGCCCGGCGCCCGCAGCCGCCGGGGGCGCGCGTCGAGTTCGACGTGCTGCCCGGCGCGGTGTGGCACACCGTCGAGCTGCGCCGCGACGTCGACGCCTCGCTGGCCGAGGCGGTCGCCGCCGGGAGCGCGTTCCCCCGCGAGCTGCTCACCGGTGAGCAGGAGGAGTGGATGCGCGCGGCCGCGGGGAGCCTGCCCGCCGCCGCCCTCGCCACCAGCCTGGTCGTGCACGGCCCGCTGCGGGTGAGCCGCGTCGGCGTCCCCGACAGCCGGTTCCGCGCCGGGCGCGCCCACCTCGAGCACTGCCGCTACCCGAGCGGCCGCGAGCTCGTCGAGTTCTCCACCCGCTGCCCGCCCGAGTCGGCCGGTCGGGTCGCCGAGGAGGTCACCCGCTTCCTCGCCTCCCAGGGCGTCGCGCCGTCACGCAGCCACGCGACCAAGACCGCGATCTGGCTCGACGAGCTCACCCGGTGCGCGGCGTCCGACGACGACGCCCTGCCCACGCCCCGTCCGGGCTCCTGAGCCGGCCGCGGGGCTGATCGCCGGCGGGGCTCAGGACGGCAGGTGCTCGAGCGCGACCCAGCCGTCGTAGCCGGCGGCGGTGAGCGCCTCGAGCCACCGTGCCAGCGGCAGCGACCCGGTGCCCGGCGCGCCGCGTCCGGGGGAGTCGGCGATCTGGACGTGCGCGAAGTCGTCCCCGCGCAGCGCGATCGTCGCGTCGACGTCCTCGCCGTTGACCGCCAGGTGGTACAGGTCGCCGAGGACGCCCGCGCCCTTGCCGAGCGCGCTGACCAGCGCGAACGCGTCCCTCGACGTCGTGATCGGGTAGTCCTCGACGCCGCTGAGCGGCTCGATCAGGATGCGCCGCCCGTCGGCGAGCGCCGCCTTGGCGGCCATCTCGAGCCGGTCCGCCGCGAAGTCCCGCAGCGGCCCGATCCCGACGAGCGTGTTGAACAGCCGGGTGCCCAGGCGGCGCCCGACCTCGAGGGCGACGGCGAGCGAGTCGTCGAACTCGGGCTTGCGGTCCCGCTCCTGGACGATCCCGCGCTCGCCGGCGGCCATGTCCCCGCCGAAGGTGTTCATCGCGACCAGCTCGACCCCGGCGTCGGTCACGGCGGCCACGAAGGCGTCGACCTCGGCGTCCGACGGTCCGGCGGACGCGAACGGCCACCACGACTCGATCGCGGTGAACCCGTCCTGGGCCGCCCGCTCGGCCCGCCCGAGCAGCGGGGTGTCCGGGTAGAGGATCGAGACGTTCGCCGCGTGTGCGGTCATCGCCCGCTCCCGAAGGTCGTGAGCCGCTCGGCGAGGTCGTCGAGGGCCTCGAGCCCGAGGTTGCCGACGCTCACGCGCATGGTGCCGTCGTCGCGGCTCTGGAAGTCGGTCCCGGGCATCACCAGGACATCCTGCTCGGTCAGCAGGTCGGCGACGACGTCCGGGGTGGGCCGGTCGAACGGGTGCCGCACCCACGCGAAGAACCCGCCGCAGGTGAGGACCTCGACCCCGCCGGGCCGTTCGGCGAGCGTCGTCGTGAACGCCGCGCGGCGGCCCGCGACCTCGGCGGCGCGCTCGGCGCGCCAGTCCCGGGCCTTCGTCAGGCCGGCCCACGCCGCTTCCTGGCCGATGCGCGGGGCGCCGATCGCGACGCAGTCGAGCAGCTTCATGACGTCGCGGCGCAGCTCCGGCGCCCCGACGACGGCCCCGACCCGGTAGCCCGGCAGCGCGAGGTCCTTCGAGAAGCTGTGGAGGCTGACGACGGTGTCGCGCCAGTCCGGGTCGGCGAACAGCCGGTGCGGTGGCGCCGGGTCGTCACGGAAGGAGCGGTAGGTCTCGTCGAGCACCAGCGCGAGGTCGTGACGACGCGCGAGGGCGGCGAGGGCCGCGAGCTCGTCCGGGGGCACGACGACGCCGGTGGGGTTGCCCGGCGTCACGACGACGACGGCGCGGGTCCGGTCGGTGATCAGCGGCTCGACGTCGGCGGCGCGGAGCACGAGGTCGGGACCGGGCTCGGCGATCACCGGCACGACGCCGTGCATCCGCAGCCACATCTCGTGGTTGAAGTACACCGGGCGCGGCGTGACGACCTCGTCGCCCGGCTCGGTCAACGTCGCCGCGACCAGGCAGAACGCCTGGTTGCAGCCGGCCGTGACGACGACGTCGTCGGATTCGAGCCGCCCGCCGCCGTAGTCCTCGACGAGGTCGGCCGCGAACGCCTCGCGGAGATGGCCGAGGCCGGCCTGCGCCGCGTAGGCGGCGCCGCGGGGGTCGTGCGCGACTGCGGTGACGTGCTCGACGACCTCCGGGGCGGGCGGGTACGCGGGCGCGGCCTGGGCGAGGTCGAGGAGCGGGCCGCGGCCGGCCCGCGTCGGGAGCCGCGCATAGGCCGCACCGACCGGGGAGTCGATCCCGGCGGCAACGCGGGCAGCGAAACGCACCAGGAGAGCTTCGCTCATGTGCACGGATTTGGTCGCTCGGACGACGAAATCCGCTCACATGACGGAGTCTGTCGGGGTGGCTGCCGACGACGCTGACGTCCTCGTGATCGGAGCCGGGTTCGCCGGGCTCTACATGCTGCACCGGCTGCGCGGGCTCGGGTTCTCGGCGCGGGTGCTCGAGGCGGCCGACGGGGTGGGCGGCACCTGGTACTGGAACCGCTACCCGGGCGCGCGCTGCGATTCCGAGAGCTACTACTACTGCTACTCGTTCGACCCCGAGCTCGAGCAGGAGTGGCGCTGGACCGAGCGCTACCCGCGCCAGCCCGAGATCCTCGCCTACCTGGAGCACGTCGCGGACCGGTTCGACCTGCGGCGGGACATCGACTTCGGGGTGCGGGTCGCGTCGGCGGTGCGGGACGACGACGGCTGGTCGGTCACCGACACCGACGGGCGGGTGCGACGGTGCCGCTGGCTGGTGACCGCGGTCGGGTGCCTGTCCGCGGCGAACGTCCCGGACCTGCCGGGGCTCGCCGACTTCACGGGACCGTGGCACCACACCGGCCGGTGGCCGCACGACGGGGTCGACGTCGCGGGGAAGCGGGTCGGGCTCGTGGGCACCGGCTCGACCGGCATCCAGGCGGTCCCGGTGCTGGCCGAGGCGGCGGCGCACCTGTCCGTCTTCCAGCGCACCGCGAACTACTCGATCCCCGCCCGGAACGCGCCGGTGAGCGAGGCCGAGGTCGCCGCCACGAAGGCCGACTACCCGGAGATCCGCCGCGTCCAGCGCGAGTCGACCAACGGGCACCCGTTCCTCGTCGCCGACGTCGACGCGCTGGCGCTGTCCGACGACGAGCGGGACGGCGTCTACCAGCGCGCGTGGGACCGCGGCGGACTGCGCTTCCGGGCCGCCGTGAAGGACCTGCTCAGCGACCCCGCCGTCAACGAGACCGCCTCCGACTTCATCCGCGAGAAGATCCACGAGACGGTGGCCGACCCGGCGACGGCGGAGGCGCTGACGCCGCGCGACCACTACTTCGCCACCAAGCGCCCGCCGATCGACACCGGGTACTTCGAGACCTACAACCGGTCCGACGTGTCGCTGGTGGACGTGCGAGCCGATCCGATCGCGTCGGTCACCCCGGACGGTCTGCGGCTGGCGTCCGGGGCGGAGCACGAGCTCGACGTCCTGGTGTTCGCCACCGGGTTCGACGCCCTGACCGGTCCGCTGCTCTCGATCGACGTCCGCGGGCGCGACGGCGTGGCGCTGCGCGACGCCTGGGCGGAGGGCCCGCGGACCCACCTCGGCCTCGGCGTCGCCGGGTTCCCGGACCTGTTCACGATCACCGGGCCCGGCAGCCCGTCGGTGCTGACCAACATGCCGACCGCCATCGAGCAGCACGTCGACTGGATCGCCGACCTGCTCGTGCGGCTGCGCGAGACGGGGGAGACCGCCGAGCCGACGCGTGCGGCCGAGGACGCGTGGGCGGCCCGGGTGCAGGAGGCCGCGGACGCGACGCTGCTGCCGCAGGCGGCGTCGTCGTGGTACCTCGGCGCGAACGTGCCGGGCAAGCCGCGGGTCTTCCTGCCGTTCGCCGGCGGGATGAACCACTACCGGCGCGCGTGCGACGACGAGGCCGCCGCCGGCTACCCGGGGTTCGGCCTCCGGCCTCGTGCGTGCGTTTCCGTGTCATAGCACGGAAACGCACGCACAAGGCCGCAGGCCGAACGTAACGGATCTCCGGAGGACGCCGATCCCTCCGGCATGTCCCGCTGGCGCGATGCCCTCTTCGGTGAGTTCCGGGTGTCGCTGCCGCGCACCCTGGCCGCCCGCCGACCCACCCGGATCACCGCCTCGCGCGGGTTCGCGGTCCACCACCCGGAGCGCATCACGCTCGCCACGCCGGACGCCCGGCTGCGTCTCGGCACCCACGAGTTCGGCTTCGCCCGCGGCGATCAGGGCGGGCTGCTGCGCGTCGACGGCGAGCTCGAGCTCCGCGGCAACGTGCAGGTCGGGGTCGGCGCGGGGTGGGTGATCGGGGAGAACGGCCGGATGTCGATCGGCGCCCGTACCTACTTCTCGCCGAACACCCGGGTCGTCGCGATGAACTCCATCTCCATCGGCGACGACTGCGCGATCTCCTGGGACGTCCAGCTGCTCGACGAGGACTTCCACGAGGTCATCGTCGGCGGCGAGATCCGCTCGACGTCCGGGCCGATCAGCATCGGCAACCACGTGTGGATCGGCTCGCGCGCCACGGTCCTCAAGGGCGCGGTGATCCCCGACGACACCGCCGTCGCGGCCGGCGCCGTCGTCTCCGGCCGGTTCACCGAGCCGGGCACCGTCCTCGCGGGGTGCCCGGCCCGGCCGGTGCGGAAGAACGTGGTCTGGACCTAGCGGTCATGTGAACGAATGTGGTCGCCCTGGCGACCACATTCGTTCACATGAGCGGAGCTCTCCCGGCCTCGAGACGTGCCACCGGGATCCGGAACGGCGAGCAGGACACGTAGTCGAGCCCGGCCCGGTGGAAGAAGTGCACCGAGTCCGGGTCGCCGCCGTGCTCGCCGCAGATGCCGAGCTTGAGGTCGTGGCGCACCTCCCGGCCGCGCCACGACGCGATCTCGACCAGCTCCCCGACGCCCTCGGTGTCGAGCGACTCGAACGGCGAGACCCCGAAGATGCCCGAGTCCAGGTAGTTCGAGAAGAACGAGCTCTCGACGTCGTCGCGGGAGAACCCCCACGTCGTCTGGGTGAGGTCGTTGGTCCCGAACGAGAAGAACTGCGCGACCTCGGCGATCTGCGCGGCCACCAGGGCCGCGCGCGGCAGCTCGATCATCGTGCCGATCTGGTGGTGGACCGGCTCCCCGCCGACCTGCGACTCGGGCTCGGCCACCACCTGGGCGATCTCCGCGGCGACGGCCTGCAGCTCCTGCACGGTGCCCACCAGCGGCACCATGATCTCCGGCCGTACCTCGACCCCCTCGGCGACCAGCGTGGCCGCCGCGCGGGTGATCGCCCGGACCTGCATCGCGAACAGCCCCGGGACGGCGATCCCGAGCCGCACCCCGCGCAGCCCGAGCATCGGGTTCTGCTCGTGCAGCCGGCGGACCGCGACGAGCAGGTCCTCCTGCTCCTGGGTGACCTCGCCGCGCTCGCGGGCCACGGCGACCTCGACGGAGAGGTCGGTGTAGTCGGGCAGGAACTCGTGCAACGGCGGGTCGAGCAGGCGGATCGTCACCGGCAGCCCCGCCATCGCCCGGAAGATCGCGGTGAAGTCCTCGATCTGCAGCGGCAGCAGCGCGGCGAGCGACTCCTCGCGCTCCTCGCGGGTCTCGGCCAGGACCAGCGCCTCGACCAGCGAGCGGCGCTCGCCGAGGAACATGTGCTCGGTCCGGCAGAGGCCCACGCCCTCGGCGCCGAAGGTGCGGGCGGTCGCGCAGTCCTCGCCGGTGTCGGCGTTGACCCGCACGCGCAGCCGCCGTCCGTCGTCGGCGTGGCGCATGATCCGGTCCACCGCGGCGACGAGGTCGTCGTCCTCGGGCGCCCCGAAGCCGTCGGAGAAGTACGACATCACCGGGCTCGCGACGACCGGGACCTCACCGAGATAGACCTCGCCGTTGGTGCCGTCGATGGAGAGCAGGTCGCCTTCGACGACCTCGCGGCCGTCGGGCAGCGTCAGCCTCTTCGCCCGGACGTCGACCTCGAGCTCCTCGGCGCCGCACACCGCGGTCTTGCCCATCCCGCGTGCGACGACGGCCGCGTGCGACGTCCGCCCGCCCCGGCTGGTGAGCACGCCCTGCGCGGCGATCATGCCGTCGAGGTCGTCGGGGGTGGTCTCGCGGCGGACCAGGATGACCTTGTCGCCGGCCTTCGCGCGGCGCACCGCGGTGGGTGAGTCGAACACGGCGGTCCCGCTCGCCGCGCCCGGCGAGGCGTTCATCCCGGTGGTCAGCAGCTCCTTGGCCGCGTCGCGGTCGAAGCGCGGGAACATCAGGTTCGCGAGCTGGGCGCCGGTGACCCGGCGCAGCGCCTCGTCCATGTCGATGAGGCCCTCGTCGACGAGCTGGATCGCGACGGTGAACGCGGCGGCCGCCGTCCGCTTGCCCACCCGGGTCTGCAGCATCCAGAGCTTGCCGCGCTCGATGGTGAACTCGATGTCGCACAGGTCGCGGTAGTGGTGCTCCAGCGTCGCCATGATCGACATGAGCTCGTCGTAGGAGCTCCGGTCGATCCGCTCGAGCTCGGTGAGGGCCATCGTGTTGCGGATGCCGGCGACGACGTCCTCGCCCTGCGCGTTCTGCAGGTAGTCGCCGTAGACGCCCCGCGCGCCCGACGCCGGGTCGCGCGTGAAGGCCACGCCGGTGCCGGAGTCCATGCCGAGGTTGCCGAACACCATCGAGCAGACCGAGACCGCGGTCCCGAGGTCGGCCGGGATGCGCTCCTGGCGGCGGTAGATGGCCGCGCGGGCGGAGTTCCACGAGTCGAAGACGGCCCGGACGGCGAGGTCCATCTGCTCGCGCGGGTCCTGCGGGAAGTCCCGGTCGGCGTGCTCGCGCACCACGCCCTTGAACGTCTCGACCAGTTTCGCCAGGTCGGAGGCGTCGAGGTCGAGGTCGTTCTTGGTGCCCTTGGCCCGTTTCGCCTCGTCGAGGGCCTCGGCGAAGTGTTCGGCCTCGATGCCGAGAACGGTCGCGCCGAACATCTGGACCAGGCGCCGGTAGGAGTCCCAGGCGAAGCGGTCGTCACCGGCCTGGTGGGCCAGCCCGTGCACGGACTGGTCGTTCAGCCCGACGTTGAGGACCGTCTCCATCATCCCGGGCATCGAGAACTTGGCGCCGGAGCGCACCGAGACCAGCAGCGGGTCGTCCGCCTGCCCGAGCTGCTTGCCCATCGTCTTCTCGAGCGCGGTGAGGTGCTCGGTGACCTCGCCCGCCATGCCCTCCGGCTCGTGCCCCCCGGCGAGATAGGCCCGGCAGGCCTCCGTCGTGATCGTGAACCCCGGGGGCACCGGCAGCCCCAGGTTCGTCATCTCCGCGAGGTTGGCGCCCTTGCCGCCCAGCAGGTCCTTCTGGTCCTTGTCGCCCTCGGCGAAGTCGTAGACGAACTTCGTCATGGTCACCGTCCCCTGGTTCCCCTGCCGCCCCTGCCGACGGCACCCGACGACGCTGGCACCTTCCGGCACGAGACACCATGGCCGAACGGACCAGTCCCGGCCGACCTACTCGATCCAGAAGCCGGGGGAACCCTCACACGGGTGGGGCGGGAGTGGCGTCCTTGGGCAGGAGGACCTCGCCCTCGAGCCCGTCCGGGTCGCGGAAGAACATGCTGTACGCGCCGCCGAAGTCGTTCACCGTGCCGTCGGAGGCACCGTGCGCGACGAGCCGCTCCCGGATCGTCGAGAACGCCTCGGCCGAGGCCGCGTGCAGCCCGAAGTGGTCCAACCGGCCGCGGTGCCACATCGGCGTCTGGCGGTCCGCCCCGTCGCTCGAGGGCACGGTGAACACGTTCAGCTCGGTGTGCGGGCCGATGCGGAAGACGGTCATCGTCTCCTCCCCGTGCATGCCGTGCGGGACGGTCTCGCCGATCTCCGCCTCGAACACGTCCCGGTAGAAGGCCCCGAGGCGCGCGGCGTCGTGGCTGAGGGTCGCGATGTGGTTGACGCCGTCGAGCAGCACGCCGACGAGGGTCCCGCCGCCGCACCGGTGTGGCAAGCGATTGCGCGAGCGGCCCGACGACGGCGTGGGCACCTTCCGTCGCGGAGGTCCAGACGGCAGGGTGGAACTCCCCGCATCACGCGCCGCGACGACGCGGACCTGAGCCCAGGAGGGTGCTGCATGGTCGACGACCGGGACGACACGGACCCCGACCCCGCCGGCACCGAGGAGTGGCGGGAGGCGCTCGAGTCGGTCCTGGCGGTCGAGGGCCCGCAGCGTGCGCACGACCTGCTCGACGAGCTGATCGGCCAGGCCCGGAGCGCGGGCGCGCCGGTGCCCTACTCGGCGACCACGCCGTACGTGAACACCATCCCGGTCGACGCCGAGCCGCCGCACCCGGGGGACCGGGCGATCGAGCACCGCATCCGGTCGGCGATCCGCTGGAACGCGGTGGCGACGGTGCTGCGCGCGAACAAGGAATCGTCCGAGCTCGGCGGGCACATCGCGAGCTTCCAGTCGGCGGCGACGCTCTACGACACCGGGTTCCAGCACTTCTGGCACGCGCCGTCGGAGGATCACGGCGGCGACCTGGTGATGATGCAGGGCCACTCCTCGCCGGGGATCTACGCGCGGGCGTTCCTCGAGGGGCGGCTGACCGAGGAGCAGATGGACTCCTTCCGGCAGGAGACCGGGAGCCAGAAAAAGGGACACAGCGGGCTCTCGTCGTACCCGCACCCGTGGTTGATGCCGGAGTTCTGGCAGTTCCCGACGGTGTCCATGGGGCTCGGCCCGCTGATGGCGATCTACCAGGCGCGGTTCCTGAAGTACCTGCACGGCCGCGGGCTCGCCGACACCGCGAACCGGCACGTGTGGGCGTTCCTCGGCGACGGCGAGATGGACGAGCCGGAGTCGCTGGGTGCGATCTCGCTGGCCGGGCGCGAGCACCTGGACAACCTGATCTTCGTCGTGAACTGCAACCTGCAGCGCCTCGACGGCCCGGTCCGCGGCAACGGCAAGATCATCCAGGAGCTGGAGGGGATCTTCCGGGGTGCGGGCTGGAACGTCGTCAAGGTCATCTGGGGCAGCCGGTGGGACGAGCTGCTCAAGCGCGACTCGACCGGCCGGCTGCACCAGCTCATGGAGGAGTGCGTCGACGGCGAGTACCAGACGTTCAAGTCCAAGGACGGCGCGTACGTCCGCGAGCACTTCTTCGGGAAGTACCCGGAGACCGCGGCGATGGTCGAGGACTGGACCGACGCCGAGATCTGGGCGTTGACCCGCGGCGGGCACGACCCGTCGAAGATCTACGCGGCGTACTCCGCGGCGGTCAACGAGCCGGACCACCCGACGGTGATCCTCGCCAAGACCGTCAAGGGCTACGGGATGGGCGAGGCCGGCGAGGGCCAGAACATCTCGCATCAGCAGAAGAAGATGGCGGGCGAGCAGCTCAAGATCTTCCGGGACCGCTTCGACCTGCCGATCGGCGACGACGGCATCGACGCGCTGCCCTACCTGCGGCTCGGGGCCGAGGAGGCGGAGTACCTGCACCGCCACCGCGAGGCGCTGGGCGGGTCGCTGCCCGCGCGGCGGCGGCGCTCGGAGTCGCTGGAGGTCCCGGACGTCTCGGCGTTCGGGGCGCAGCTCGCCGGCTCCGGGGAGCGTCGGATCTCGACGACGATGGCGTTCGTCCGGGTGCTGAACACGCTGCTGCGGGACAAGAAGATCGGCAAGCGGGTGGTGCCGATCGTCCCCGACGAGTCCCGGACCTTCGGCATGGAGGGCATGTTCCGGCAGTTCGGGATCTACTCCCGCGTCGGTCAGCTCTACACGCCCGAGGACGAGGGCCAGCTGATGTCCTACCGGGAGGCCCAGAACGGGCAGATGCTGCAGGAGGGCATCAACGAGCTGGGCGCGATGTCGTCGTGGATCGCGGCGGCCACGTCGTACTCGACCAGCGACTGCCCGATGATCCCGTTCTACATCTACTACTCGATGTTCGGGTTCCAGCGGGTCGGTGACCTGGCCTGGGCGGCGGGCGACCTGCGGGCCCGCGGGTTCCTGCTGGGCGGCACGGCGGGGCGCACGACGCTCAACGGCGAGGGCCTGCAGCACGAGGACGGGCACTCGCACGTGTTCTCGTCGGTGATCCCGAACTGCGTGTCCTACGACCCGACCTTCGCCCACGAGGTCGCGGTGATCGTCGCGGACGGCCTGCGGCGGATGTACGTCGAGCAGGAGGACGTCTTCTACTACCTGACCCTGATGAACGAGAACTACGAGCACCCGCCGATGCCCGAGGGGGCCGAGGAGGGGATCGTCCGGGGTCTCTACCTGCTCGATGAGGGCTCGCCGGCGGTGAAGGCCGGGGCCCGGAAGTCGCGGTCGAAGGCGGCGGCCAAGCCGCGGGTGCAGCTGATGGGGTCGGGGACGATCCTGCGCGAGGTCCAGGCCGCCGCGGAGCTGCTCGCGTCCGACTGGGGCGTCGTCGCCGACGTCTGGAGCGCGCCGAGCTTCACCGAGCTGCGCCGCGACGGCCTCGACGTCGAGCGCTGGAACATGCTCCACCCGACGTCGGAACCCCGACGGTCGTGGGTGGAGCAGCAGCTCGCGACCCGTCCCGACGGGCCGGTGGTGGCCGCGACGGACTACGTGCGCGCGTTCCCCGACCAGATCCGGCAGTGGGTGGTCGGGCGCCGCTACGAGGTGCTCGGCACCGACGGCTTCGGCCGCTCGGACTACCGCCGGGCGCTGCGCGACTTCTTCGAGGTCGACCGCCGCTACGTCACCGTCGCCGCGCTCTCGGCGCTGGCCCGGGACGGCGTCGTCGAGCCCTCGGTGGTCGCCGACGCGATCGCGCGCTACGACATCGACCCCGAGCGGCCCGCGCCGGCCCACGCCTGAGACCCGATCGGAGACCACCCAGAGATGTCGGCCCCCGCCGCTACGCAGGTCACCGTCCCCGACATCGGGGACTTCTCGGACGTCCCGATCATCGAGGTCCACGTCTCGCCCGGGGACGTGATCGCCGTCGACGACCCGTTGCTCACCCTGGAGTCCGACAAGGCGACGATGGACGTGCCGTCGTCGCACGCCGGGCTCGTCACCGAGGTTTTGGTCGCGGTGGGCGATGCGGTCAGCAAGGGCACGCCCGTCGTCGTGCTCGACGCGGGGGAGGGCGAGGCGGCCGAGGACGCCCCGTCCGCCCCGGCCCCGGCTCGCGGACGCGAGGTCGCCGACGCGGAGGTGGCCGCGCAGGAGCCGCCGACGGAGACCGCGCCCGCCCCGTCGCCGACGGCGTCACCGGCTCCGTCCGCGAACGGCACCTCGGAGCTGCCGCCGCACGCCGGGCCGAGCGTGCGCAAGCTGGCCCGCGAGTTCGGCGTCGACCTCGCGACGGTCCCCGCCTCCGGGCCGAAGGGGCGGATCACGAAGAACGATCTGCTCTCGTTCGTGCGAGGGGCGAGCGGAGCGACGGGGCAAGGTCAACACAGTGGGGACGGAGCGGTCGCGCCCGCCGCACCGGCGCCGTCGGGAGGCATGGGGATCCCGGAGGTGCCGGCGCAGGACTTCTCGGTGTTCGGCCCCGTCGAGACCCAGCCGCTCTCGCGGATCACCCGCATCTCCGGACCGTTCCTGCACCGGTCGTGGCTGAACGTCCCGCACGTCACCCACAACGACGACGCCGACATCACCGACACCGACCGCTACCGCAAGGAGCTCGACACCGCGGCCAAGGACGAGGGCTACCGGGTCACGCTGCTGGCGTTCCTGATGAAGGCGAGCGTGTCGGCGCTCAAGGCCTTCCCGACGGTGAACGCGTCGCTCACGCCCGAGAAGGACGCGCTGATCCTCAAGCGCTACTACCACCTCGGGGTCGCCGTCGACACGCCCGGCGGGCTCGTCGTGCCGGTCGTCCGCGACGTCGACCGCAAGGGCCTGGTCGAGCTGTCGCGCGAGCTCGGCGAGGTCTCCGCCCGCGCCCGCGACGGCAAGCTCACCGCCGACGACATGCGCGGCGCCACGTTCACGATCTCCTCCCTCGGCGGGATCGGCGGCACCGCGTTCACCCCGATCGTCAACGCCCCGGAGGTCGCGATCCTCGGCGTGGTGCGCTCGCGCGTGGCGCCGGTGTGGGACGGCGAGGCGTTCCAGCCGCGCACCCTGCTGCCGCTGTGCTTCTCCTACGACCACCGCGTCATCGACGGCGCCCTGGCCGCCCGGTTCACCCGCCACGTCGCGCACGTGATGGGTGACGAGCGCCGTCTGCTCCTGTAGGTGCGGTTTCGCGCTCGTGAGCACTGATCCGTGCCAGAGCACGGATCAGTGCTCACAAGGCCGAAGGCCACCTACCGACCGAAAGGACATCTGGCTATGGCCGGCGAGATCGTCGTCGAGGTCCCCGACATCGGGGAGTTCTCCGACGTCCCCGTGATCGAGGTCCACGTGACGGCGGGCAGCGAGATCACGCTCGACGAGCCGCTGCTGACCCTGGAGTCGGACAAGGCGACGATGGACGTGCCGGCCGAGGTCGCCGGCACCGTCACCGAGGTCCGCGTCGCGGTGGGGGACCGGGTCTCGCGGGGCACGCCGGTCCTCGTCCTCACCCCCACGGACGCGGACGCGTCCCCGACACCGCCGCCGACGCAGAAGAGCACCACGAGCCGGAAGCCGGCGGCCGCCCCCTCGACTCCGGCCCCGGGAGCGAGCGCCGACGGCGCCGAGGACCGCCACGTCGGGCTGCTCGTGCTCGGCGCCGGCCCGGGCGGCTACACCGCGGCGTTCCGCGCCGCCGACCTCGGCCTCGACGTCATGATCGTCGACGCCCGCGACACCCTCGGCGGGGTCTGCCTCAACGTCGGCTGCATCCCGTCGAAGGCGCTGCTGCACGCGGCGAAGGTCATCGCCGAGACCAAGGAGATGTCCGAGCACGGGCTGAGCTTCGCGGCCCCGACCATCGACCTCGACAAGCTGCGGTCCTGGAAGGACGGCGTCGTCGGCAAGCTCGTCGGCGGGCTGGCGGGGCTCGCCAAGCAGCGCACGGTCGCGACGCTTCAGGGCACCGGCCGGTTCCTCTCGCCGCACCGGGTCGAGGTCTCCGGCGCCGACGGGACGACGACGGTGGTCGGGTTCGACCAGGTCATCGTCGCGTCCGGGTCCGAGCCGGTGCGGCTGCCGTTCGTCCCGCACGACGACCCGCGGGTCCTCGACTCCACCTCCGCGCTCGACCTGGCGGGCGTGCCGGAGCGGCTGCTCGTGCTCGGCGGCGGGATCATCGGGCTGGAGATGGCCACGGTGTACGCCGAGCTCGGCTCGAAGATCACCGTCGTGGAGCTGATGGACCAGCTCATCCCCGGCGCCGACCCCGACGTCGTCAAGCCGCTGGCCCGCCACATCGGCCGCCGCTACGAGAACGTGTACCTCTCCACCAAGGTCACCGACGTCCAGGCCCGCGACGACGGCCTCGTCGTCAGCTTCGCGGGGGCGAAGGCGCCGGCCACCGACACGTTCGACGCCGTGCTCGTCGCCGTCGGGCGGGTGCCGAACGGCTCGGGGATCGGTCTCGACGCGGCCGGGGTCGCGGTGACCGACCGCGGCTTCGTCCCGGTCGACGAGCAGCTGCGCACGAATGTCTCCCACGTGTTCGCGATCGGCGACGTCGTCGGCCAGCCGATGCTCGCGCACAAGGCGGTCCACGAGGCCAAGGTGGCCGCCGAGGTCGCGGCCGGGAAGCCGAGCGCGTTCGACGCCCGGGTCATCCCGTCGGTGGCCTACACCGACCCCGAGGTCGCCTGGGTCGGGGTCACCGAGACCGAGGCCAAGGCCCAGGGCCTGTCCTACGGCAGTGGCACCTTCCCGTGGGCAGCGTCCGGTCGCTCGCTGTCGCTCGGCCGCTCCGAGGGCTCCACCAAGGTCCTCTTCGACACCGAGACCGACCGCATCATCGGCGCCGGGATCGTCGGACCCGCGGCGGGCGACCTCATCGCCGAGGCCGCCCTGGCGATCGAGATGGGCGCCGACGCCACCGACATCGGGCTGACCATCCACCCGCACCCGACCCTCTCCGAGACGATCGGGATGGCGGCCGAGGCGTTCGAGGGCACCCTGACCGATCTCTACCTGCCGAAGAAGAAGCCCGCGCGGTCTTGACGGCCGTTCGCCCTGCCGAGGTGATGGTCTCCCTGCGTCGGATGGAGTAGGACTTCCCGGGTGAGCGGAGCGGTGGCGCGCGGGAAGGGCCGGACGGTGACGTGGCTCGTCGTGGCGCTCCTGCTCGTCACGGTCGCGGCGGCCTGCGGGACGAGCCCGGCTCCGCCGCCGTCGGGCGCCGTCCGGGCCGACGTCGTCGGGCCGCCGCAGATCACCGCGAACAGCGCGACCGCGGCGCTGCCCGCGGGGACCCCGGGAGCGGGGAAGCCAGCCGTCGTGATCGGGACGAAGGACTTCTCGGAGCAGTTCCTGCTCGGCGACCTCTACACCCTGGCGCTGCGCGCGAAGGGCTTCACCGTGAACCTCGACCAGAACGTGGGCGACACCGAGATCATCGACTCGGCGTTCGCCGCGAACCAGATCAGCATGTATCCCGAGTACCTCGGGGAGATCGCCTCCGGGCTGGCGAAGGCGCCGGCCGGGGCGTCGGCGCTGGAGACCTACCAGCAGGCCGCGCAGTTCGAGCAGTCCCAACGGTCCGCGACGCTCCTGCTGCAGACGCCGTACCAGAACACCGACGTCCTCGTCGTCCGTCGGGATCTCGCCGACCGCTACGGCCTGCGGTCGGTCCCGGACCTCGCGAAGATCGGGCCCGGCGGCGAGGGCGTCCGGGTCGCCGCGCAACCGCCGTTCCGGACGCGGCAGAACGGCCTCGTCGGGATGGCGCAGGTGTACGGGCTGAACAACGTGCAGTTCCTGGCCGTGGGACCCGACGAGACCTACGGCGCGCTGGAGGCCGGCCAGGCCCAGGTGGCCGACGGCTTCAGCACCGACGCCCAGCTCACCTCGGGCGACTTCGTCGAGCTCGACGACCCGCAGAACATCTTCGGGTTCCAGTACGTGGCTCCGGTGGTGAAGCAGGCGACGCTCGCCGCGGAGGGTCCGGCGTTCGCCGAGACCTGCAACTGGGTCAGCGCGCAGCTCACCGTCTCCGAGATCCGCGCGATGAACCAGCAGATCCAGCTCGGCGGCGCCGACGAGGCGACGGTGGCGGCCCAGTTCCTGGCCCGGCACGGTCTGCGATGACCGCGGTGCTCGGGCCGGACCCGACGACGGAGCAGCGGGGGCCGTCCCGGTGGCGCAGGTTCGTCGCGGGCGGCACGACCCCGGGGCGCCTCTGGCGGTGGGGCGTCGCGCTGGTGCTGGCCTGTCTGCTCACGGCGACGGTCAGTGCCTTCTCCGGCTCGACGCGGACGAACGCGGCCGGTGACGACGGCATCCGGCTGGCCTCGCTGGACTACGACACCGCCGAGCTCTACGAGGCGCTCGAGGGCGCCAACGCGTCGGCGGCGACCGGGATCGGCGCGGACCGGACCACCTCGCCGACGGCGCTCGCGAGCTACGGCAGCTACGTCACCAGCGCCTACCTGCGCCTCGACCACGCCAGGGGGCAGCTCGAGGCGGACGGGCCGGGAGCGGCCGACGCCGAGTCGATCGCCTACGCGCTGCCCCGCTACACCGCGGGGGTCGACGCGGCGCAGGCCCTGCGCACTCTCGATCCCACCCAGGCGCAGCTCGACCTGGCCACCGCCAGCCAGCTCATGAGCTCCACGATCCTGCCCACCGCGGACGATCTCCAGCGGATGCAGCGGGACGCCCTGGCGGCGGACTACCGGCAGGCCGGTGGGTTCCCGGTCGCGCTGACCGTGCTGGGCGTCCTGACCCTGGTCGGGCTCGTCGTCGTGTCGGTCCGGGAGGCCCGGCGCACCCGGCGGGTGCTGAACCTCGGACTCGTCGTGGCCGTGGTCGCGACGGCGGTGGCCCTGCTCTGGTGGGCGACGGCGTCCGTGGTCGCGACCGGGCACGTCGACGACGCCGCCGAGCACAACGCGACCGCCAGCGCGCTCGCCCAGGCCCGCATCGTCATGCTGCAGACCCGCGGCACCGAGACGGCCGCGCTGCAGGCCGGCACCCCCTCCGCAGCGGTGACGGCGAGCGCCACGGCACAGTTCGCCACCGACTTCGACCAGGTGCTGCGGCCCGGGGGGCTGCTCGACGCGGCGCAGTCGAGCCCCGACGTCGGCGCGATCCGGAACGCGGTGACCGCGTGGCAGACCGCGCTGCGGGTCCAGGGCGCGGGCACCGACGGTTCCCGGGTCGCGTTCACGCAGGTCACGTCGGTGCTCGGCGACGCGATCGACTCCGAGCGCGGCGAGCGCACCGACGCCCTCGCCGCCGCCTCGACCGCGCTCACCGGGCTGGCCGCCGGCCCGGCCGCGCTGCTGGTGCTCGCCGCGCTCGGGACGGCGCTGGGGATCCGGGTGCGGCTCCTGGAGTACCAGGGTCCGCGCGGGTCCCGGGCGGCCCGCGCCACCTAGATCCCGCGGCAGCGCCACCGGTGCGTCGGGCGCCCGATTCGTGCTGAACTGCATCCCGTGATCGACGACCCCCCGCGACCCGCCGAGCGACGGCTGGTCCACGTGCTGTTCGTCGACCTGGTCGGGTTCACCTCGCTGGTCGAGGATCTCGACGCCGAGGACGTCGCGCTGCTGCAGGAGCACTACTTCACCCAGGTCGCCGGGCTCGTCGCGGCGGCCGGCGGGCAGGTCGAGAAGTACATCGGCGACGCCGTGCTGGCGACGTTCGGGCTGCCGGTGCTCCGCCCCGACGACGCCGGGGCCGCGGTCCGGGCCGGCCTCGCCGTCGTGGAGTCCCTCGCCGCGGTCGAGGCACGGCTCGGGCTGCCCGTCGGGACGCTGCGGGCGCGGGTCGGGGTGCACACCGGGGAGGTCGTGGTCACCTGGGCGGCCGACGGGACCTGGCGGCTCTCCGGCGACGTCGTGAACACCGCCGCCCGCCTCCAGACGGCGGCCGAGCCGGGCACCGTCGTCGTCGGGCCGGACACCGCGCTCGCCGTCGAGGGCACGCTCGAGCTCGTGCCGCTCGGGGACGTCCCGCTGAAGGGGAAGGCGGAGCGGGTCGGCGCCTGGCGGGTCGCGGGCCGGCGTACCGGGCCGGTGCACGACGGCGGGCCCTTCCGCGGCCGGGCCGCCGACCTCGCGGCCCTCGGCGCCGCCCACCGCGGGGCCCGCGGCGCGGAGCGGATCACCGTCCTCGCACCACCCGGCGTCGGGCGCAGCCGCCTCGTCGAGGAGTTCGCCGCGCGGGCCGCCGGGCCGGCGTGGCTGGTGCGGGTGCGGGCCGACGAGCCCGGCTACGCCCCGGTCGCCGGCCTGCTGCGGGCCGCCGGCGCCGACCCCGCCCGGCTCGCCGACCGCCTCGCCCGCCACGGCCACACCGGGCCCCGGGCGGCGGTCTCGGCCCGGCACACCGCCGCGCTGCTGGCGGGCGAGGAGCCGTCCGGGACCCCGCAGGAGCTGTGGGCGTCGTGGACCGCCGTGCTCGACGCCCACGGCGACCCCGGCGGGCCGACCCCGGTGTGGATCCTCGACGACGTCCACCTGGCCTCCGCCGACCTGCGGGCCTTCCTCGAGCACGCGATCGCCGCCCCGCACCGCACTCCCCGCCTCCTGGTGACCACCGCGCGCCCGGGTGAGCAGGCGCCCACCGGAGCGGTGCTCACCCTCGACCCGCTCACCGACGACGACGTGGCCGACCTCGTCGCGGATCGCGTCGGCCGCGGGGTCCTGCCGACAACCGTGCTCGCCGCCCTGCAGACGGCCGCGGGCGGCAACCCGCTGTTCGTCGTCGAGCTGCTGCGCGTGTGGGAGCGCACGGGCGCGCTGACCGGCGACGGCGACCCGACCGCGCTCACCGTGCCCAGCACCGTCCGGGCCATCTACCTCGGCCAGCTCGACGCCCTCGCCCGCCCGGTGCGCGAGGTCCTCGGCCGCGCCTCGGTCACCGGCACGACGCTGCCCGCGTCGGCGCTCCCGGAGCTCGGTGCTCCGGAGCCCGACGCGCCGCTGCGCGACCTCACCGGCGCCGGGCTGCTCGTCGGGCCCCGACCGGAGCCGCTCGACCCGTCGTCGTACACCTACCGCCACGCGCTCGTGCGCGACACCGCGTACGCGACGCTGCCGCGCGTCCGGCGGGCCGCGCTGCACCTGCGCTTCGCCGACTGGATCGACGCCCGCCGCCCGGAGCGCGGCGCCGAACAGGCCGGCCGGCACCTGGCGGCGGCGTGGGAGGAGGCGCCCGCGCTGGGCGGACCGGTCGACGGCCGGCTCACCCGCGTCGACCTCGCGGACCGGGCGGCGCAGCGGCTGACCGAGGCGGGGGAGGCGGCGCTCGGGGCGGAGCCGCTGCACGCCGCGGAGCTCTTCGAGCGCGCCCGCGATCTCGGGGTGGCCGCCGATCCCGGTCCGTCGGAGGAGCGGGCCCACCGGACGCTGCGGATGGCCGAGGCGCTGCGGCGGGCCGGTCGGCTGCCCGCGGCGATGGACGCGTTCGCGCAGGTCACCGACGCCGCCGCCCCCCTGACGTTCGCCTCGCGCGCCGCCGCCGCGCTCGGGTACGAGGACGCCCTGTTCGACAGCCGGCTGCCCCGCGAGACCTGGGGCGCCCGCGCGCTGGGACTGCTCGACGACGCGCTCGGCCTCGTACCCTCCGCCGCGCCGGCCGTGCGGTCCCGGCTGCTGGCGGCCGCGGCCCGCGCCCACGGCTACGGCGGCGAGATCACCACCGCGACCACCCTGGGCGACGAGGCCGTCGCGACCGCGCGCCGCGCCGACGACCCGGGCGCCCTCGCGTACGCGCTGCTCGCCCTCCGGCCGCTGCTGGCCGCGCCGGCCCGGCTGCCGGAGCGGCTGCGGGCCGACGACGACCTGATCGCCGCCACCCGGGCCGCCGGCGACCCGGAGCGGGAGTTCGAGGCGCTGCGGCTGCGGATGGTCGACCTGCTCGAGGCGGGGGAGACGCCGGCCGCCGAGGCTCTCGCCGACGAGGCCGGAGCCCTCGCGCTGCGCCTCGGCCGGCCGCTGCACCTCTGGTACCCCGCGATGTGGCGGGCGATGATGCTGCTCCACCACGGCGACCTCGACGCCGCCGCCGACGCGGTCGAGCACTTCCGCCGCGAGGGCGAGCGCTGGCACTACGGCGACGCCGGGCAGGTCCACAGCGTCCAGCTGCTGACACTGCACACCGCCGCGGGCACCCCGGAGCTGGCGCTGCCGACGCTGCACCGGGTGGCCCGCGAGGTCGGTGGGCGCACGTGGATCCACACCGCGGTCGGGCTGGCCCGCGCCGGCCGGCTCGACGAGGCGGCGTCCCTGCTGACCGAGGCGGCGGCGGGGGAGTTCGCGGTCGTCGGGAACGACGGGGCGCGCTGCTTCCTGCTGGGGGAGGCGGCCGAGACCGCGGACGCGGTCGGCGATCCCGCGTCCGGTGCCGTGCTCCACGGCCTGCTCGCGCCGTGGGAGGGGCTCGTGACGGTGGTCGGGTCCGGGGCGCTCTGCCTGGGCGCGGCCGACCACGGGCTGGGCCTCGCGGCCCGCGCCGCCGGCGACCACGAGGCCGCCGTCGCCCACCTCGCGAACGCGATCCGGCTCAACGACGCCACCGGTGCCGTCCGCGCCGCCGCCCGCTCGCGAGCCGCGCTGGCCCGCACCGATCACATCGAGGAAGGACGTTCGCGATGCTGACCGCCGAACAGGCCCGGACCGCCGTCGCCCGGGACTGGGCCCGCACCCTGGCGGTCCTCGACGAGCTGGGCGACGCGGGCGACGCCACCCCGACCCGCTGCGCCGGCTGGACCCTCACCGACCTCGCCCGCCACGGCGCGTGGGGCACCTCGATGGAGGCCGACGCGCTGCGCCGGGCCCGTACCGGTACACCGGGCACCGCCGAGGGCCGGGAACCGGACGGCGGCGCGGCGGCGGTGACCGCGGCCCTGCGGGCGTCGGTGGCCGACCTGGACGCCGAGCTCGCCCAGGCCGGAGACATCGCCGAGGGCACCTCGCTCGAGCTCCCCTTCGGCCCCGTCCCGGCGGCGTTCGGGCTCGCGGTCTTCACCATGGAGGCCGGGTTCCACGCCGACGACGCCGTGGCCGCGGCCGGCCGGGACGAGGCGCTCGGCGAGGACGTGGTGGGTGCGACGACGACCGTGCTCCCGCTGGTGCTCCCGGTGCTCGCGGCGGCCGCCGGGTCGGCCCCGCCGGCCGAGGGCACCGTCCTCGCGCTGCGCGGCCCGGCGGTGGAGCTGCGCTTCGCCGTGGTCGACGGTGCCTGGGCGGCCGCCGCCGAGGCGAGCCCCGCGGGCACCGTCACCGGCACCGACGACACCGCGGTGCTGCGCTTCGCCCTCGGCCGGGCGGGCACGGACGACCCACGGCTGACCGTGGACGGCCTCGCGGCCGAGTTCAAGGCGTGGTTCCCGGGACCGTGAACCGGTCGTCAGTGCCTCGTTGTGTCGCATCGGTGACACTGCGGGGGTCGGCGGTGAGGCGGACATCGGGACGGAACCGGGCGAAGGTCCTCCCATGGAGCACACGATGGACGCCCACGCCCTCGCCGAGGCGGTCTTCGGCCGGCGTCTCTCCCCGCTCGAGCGCGGGGAGCTCGACCGCTTCTGGCGCACCGACTTCTCGACCCACCGGCTCGTCCTCGACGACGACGCGGACCGCTCCCTCGCCGCCACGGCGATCGCCTTCGGCACCCCGGTCCTGCACGGCAGCGGCCCGGGCTACGCGCTGACCTGCCACCCCGACCGCGAGGTGGTGCGCGCGGTGCGTCTCGGCCTCGGCCGCCCGGAGTCCTGGGTCCCGGCGGTCACGACGACGCGCTCGGCGCTGCGCTCCGTCGTCGACACCGAGCTGCTGGACCCCGCCGCGCTGGACGAGCGCCTCGCCCGCGGGCCGGTGGCGCTCACCCTTCCGGCAGCGCCCGACGTCCCGGCGCACCTGACCACGCGGGTCGACGGGGTCGCGAGCCTCGAGGTCGTCGTGCCCGGTACCCGCTGCCCGTCGGCCGGCCTCGTCGCCGCGGCCCTCGACCGCGCCGGGACCAGCCTCCTCGCCACCACCCGCCCCTACGCGACCTGCGCGACGACGGGTCGGCGCGGCCCGGTGCTGGACCGGGTCGCCGACGTGCAACGCACCTTCGGGCGGATGCGGCCCGGCGCGGTCGTGCTGGCGCACCGCAGCGAGTGGCGCGCCCGGCGGCGCCACGCCCCGCTGCACGGGGGCGCCTGAGCTCACCCGACCCCGGTGGGCTCCCACCAGGGGTCGACGTGGTCGGGCGTCGGGAGCAGGCCGGCGTCGTAGGCGGCCACCACGGCCCCGCGGCGGTCGCCGACCCCGAGCTTGGCGTAGATCGCGCCGACCTGGGTCTTCACCGTGTTGACCGAGACCTCGAGCTCGCCCGCGATCTCGCTCATCGTCGCCAGCGAGGGCAGCAGGCGCAGGACGGCGGTCTCCCGCTCGCTGAGGGCGTCGACCGGTCCGGCCCGCCGCCCGGAGGGCCCGGCCGCCAGCGCCCGGCGGACGAAACCGTCGGTGTCGCCGAAGGTGCCGACCTGGTGGGCCATGAGGCGCCGGACCGGCCCGGGGGAGTGGGCGAACGGGCGCACGAGGCCGAGGGGCGCGGCCCGGTCGAGCGCGCCGCGCAGCGACGCCCGCGCGCCCGCCGGGTCGGCGACGACCTGCCCCGCGCCGATCTGGCGCAGCCGGGCCTCGATCTCGCTCTCGGCCAGCAGGGTCAGGACCGAGCCGTCCACGAGCGGGCGCAGCGAGGACCCCGTCGACGGTTCGGCGAGGGCCGCCATGAGGAGCACGTCGCCGGTGGTCCCGACCCGGCCGGTGATCCACCGGCGGACCGCGCGGGCCTGCTCGGGTCGCCCCGCGGCGACGGCCATCTGGTGCTCCAGCGTCGCGACCAGGATGGCCTCCCGGCGCGCGAGCGGACGGTCCGAGAAGGCGGCCCGCGCCTGCCGGGCCTCCTCGAGGCCCTCGACCGGCCGCCCGCCGTCGGCCTCGGCGGCGCCGTGGACGGTGTGCAGGAGCAGCCGCGCCGCCGGATGGGCGGTCTCCCCGGCCGCCGTCAGGCCCTCGGCCGCGTGGTGGCGGGCGTCGTCGGGCCGGGCCCGGAGCAGCGCGGCGTACGCGAGCACGACCCGCGCCGAGACCGCCGCGGCGCTGCGGCGGTCGCCCTCGGCCGCGGCGTCGACGGCCAGCGCGGCGTGACGCTCCATGCCCGCGGTGTCGGAGTCCACCAGGTCGGCCGCGGCGAGGAGCGCCGCGCAGCGCATCGTGAGAGACGACCATCCCCACGCCCGGGCGGTCGCCAGCGCGTCCTGCAGCGGGCCGCGGGCCGCTGCGGGGTCCCCGCGCAGGAGCAGCACCCGCGCGCCCTCGCACGCCGCGACCATCGCCTCGACCGCGGCGGCCCGGACCTCCGGGACGGGCTCGAGCCCGGCCACCGCGGCGTCGTCGCCCGGCCGGATCGCCCGGATACGGTCCCGGAGCGCGCGCAGGCCGGCCATCTCGCCGTCCGGGTCGCCCATGCCGCCCCCGTCCGCGGTCCCGGCCGCCGCGAGCAGCTCGCCCGCGGCACGCAGCCGCCGGTCCCGGGCGACGGCCGCCGTCCCGAGCCGGCGGAGCCCGGCGCGCAGGTCCCCGTGGTGCCCGGTCAGGACCAGCGGGATCGCCCAGCCGCGGACGAGGTCGGCGACGAGGTCGCGGTCGTCGGTCTGGCGGGCGTGCTCGAGGGCCCGGACGGGATCGCCGGCCGTGGCGAACCACCGTGCGGCACGCCCGTGCAGCGCGGCGGCGCGGGTGGGGTGGCGGCGCGCCATGTCGGCCCGCAGGTGGCGGCGCACCAGCGGCTGGATGTGGTGCCGACCGGGCTCCGGGCCGTCGGTGACGAGCCCGAGGACCCGCAACCGCGCCAGCACGGACGGCGCGTCGTCGCGGCCGGAGAGCTCGACGGCGAGGTCGGTCGGGACCGGGTCGGCGATGCTGACCGCGGCCAGGAAGGACCGGTCGCCCTCCGGCAGCCGCTCGAGCAGCCCGCGGGCGAGGCGCCCAGCACCCGGGCCGTCCGCCCCGGCGAGCATGGCGAGGACGTCCTCCAGCCCGATCGGTCCGCCGGCGGCCGTGTCGGTGGCCAGGCGCAGCGCCGTCGCCCAGCCGGCGGTGAGGTGGTGCAGCCGGTCGACCTCCTCGGGCCGGACGGGCAGCCCTGCCCCGGCCACGAACGCCGCCGTCTCCTCGCGGGTGAAGGTGAGCGCGTCGCCGTCGATGTCGACCAGGTCGCCCTGCACACGCAGGCGCGCGAGCGGGAGCGGCGGCTCGGTCCGCGACGAGAGGACCAGGCGCAGCCGGCTCGGGCGGTAGCGGATCAGGGTGCGGAGCTCGTCGAGCACCGCCGGGTCGGTCAGCTCGTGCAGGTCGTCGAGGACGAGGCGGACCTCGTGTGGCAGCCGGTCGAGCACGGCGATCACGCCGCCCGCGGTGATCGGCTCGACCCGCCGCCCGGACGGCAGGCTGAGGTCGGCGGCGAGTCGGGGGACGCTGTGGGCCACGGCCGCGGCGACCACGGCCCAGAACCGGTCCGGCCGCCGGATCGTCGCGTCGAGTGACAGCCACGCGGTCGTCGCCGTGCGGGCCCAGTCGGCGAGCATCACGGTCCGCCCCTGCCCGGGCTCGGCGCGGAGCAGCGTGATCGCCGCCCGCCGGGTGCTCGCGTCGAGCAGCGACCGGAGCCGGGGCCGGCGGACGAGGCCGTCGGGGACGCGCGGGGCCACGGTCGCTTCCCCGGCTGCGGGGCCGGGGATGACGCACGTCGACACTGGGGGCCTCCTCGGGCGGACATCGCCGATCTCGGGGGGCCGGGAGATCATGTCGGGCCGGGGGGACCGTCGGCCGACGACGTCGACGCTAGCCGCGTCCCGGGCGCGGTCCAGCCCCCGAGCGGGGCAACCCGGCCTCAGAGGTCAGCGCCTGCGTGCGAAGGGAGCAACCCGCGCGTCCGGGCCGTCTCGACCGCGGCCCGGCGGTTCGCGACCGCCAGCTTCGCGTAGATCATCCGGACGTGGGTCTTCACGGTGCTCACCGAGACGCTCAGGGCCGCGGCGATGTCGTCGGAGGACATCAGGGACGGGAGCAGCGCGAGGACGGCGAGCTCGCGCTCGCTGAGCAGCGGGTTCGCGGCCGGGTCCTGGATCCGCCGGTAGGCGTCGAGCGCCCGGGCGGCGAACGTCGCGGCCGGCTCCGGGCGCGGCGGGAGCTCGGCCAGCAGCGCGCCCACCTCCGGCCCGCCCAGCGCGAACGGCCGCAGCAGGTCGAGGTCCTCGGCGGCGGCGAGGGCGGCACCCAGCGCCCGCCGGCCCGCCTCCGGGTCGCCGGCGCGGACCGCGAGCGTCACCGCCACGAGGTGGGCCTCGACGAGGGTGTGGGGCATGACCGCGGTCGCGGTCCCGCGCAGCACCGGCCGGATGCGGTGGCTCGCGGCGTCGAGGTGGCCACTGCCGAGCTCGGCCCACGCGGCCATCAGCGCCGCCTCGCCGGGGGCGTCGAGCCGGTCGGCGAGCTCGCGGGCGGCCTGCGCGGCCCCCACCGAGTCCCCGAGCCGCAGCGCGGCCCGGTTCTCGAACAGCGCCGCCGCGGCCGCCTGGTCGGCGACCACCGGCAGCCCCTCCAGCTCGGTCCGGGCCCGGCGCATCTCCGCGAGCCCGGTCGCGCGGTCACCGAGATCGCCGAGCGCCGCGCCGCGCACGATCCGCAGGGCGTGGCGCAGCCGTGGGTCGTCCCGCTCGGGTGCCCGGTCGAGGGCCTCGAGCGCCTCGGTGGCCTCGGCGCGCGCCTGTCCGGGCTCGGCGCGGTACAGCGCCGCGTAGGCCCGCAGGGTGCGACCGAGCGTCGACCAGGCCGACGGCTCCCACCGGTGCTCGATCATCGTCGACACCGCCTCGTCGGCGCGGGCGACCACCGTCCGGAAGTCACCCCGGACGGCGGCCACCGCGGCGAGGACGACCTGGGCCTGCATCGCGACGAAGTCGTACCCGTGGTCGCGGGCGAGCTCCAGGGCTCCCTCGAGCTCCCCGATCGCGGTGTCCGGATCGAATCCGGACACCAGGCCGTCGACCCCGCGGCCGAGGGCCCGCAGCGCGCGGACGGCGGGTCCCTCGTCCGGGCCGGGCGCCGGCAGCGCCCGGATCGCCTCGTGCAGGGCCGCGACGTCGCCGCCGACCCGGGCGAGCGCGGTGCCGACCGTCGCGGAGAGCCCGGCCGTCACACCGGTGACCGGCAGCGCGCGCCGGAGCGGGGCGTGCTCGCCCGCGAGGGCGAGGCGCAGCCCGAAGCGGTCGGCCAGCCGCGCGGTGATGCCCTCGTCCGCGGCCCGCGCGGCGTTCTCCAGGGCCGCCGCCGGCTGGTCCTGGTCGGCCCACCAGAGAGCGGCCCGCCCGTGGAGCTCGGCGGCCAGCGTGGGCCGGTGCCGGTGCAGGTCGGCCGCCAGGTAGGTCCGCAGCAGCTCGAGAAGACGGTACTCCCGCGCGCCGGTCCTGCGGTCGACGAGCAGACCACTGACCAGGGAGGTCTCGCGCTCGACCCGGTCGAGCACCGCCGCCGCGTCGGTCCGGCCGGTGAGCAGCACCGCGAGCTCCGCCGGCAGCGGGTCGCCGATGCTGGCGAGGGTGAGGAACTCCAGGAGGTCGTCGGGCAGCGTGGCCAGGACCTCGCCGACCAGGTAGTCGGCGACGGCGCGGTCCTCCCCGGAGAACTCGGTGAGGAACGTCGACGGGTCGGCCCCGCCGCGCATCGCCTGGACCGCCAGCCGCAGCCCGGCCGGCCAGCCGCCGGTGCGCCGGTGCAGCTCGCCGGTCTGCTCGGTCAGGAGCGCGAGCCCGGCCTGCCGCGCGAGCACCTCGGTCTCGGTCCGGGTGAAGGCCAGCCGGTCCGCCCGCAGTTCCCACAGCTCCTGCCGGTCCCGCAGCGGGGAGAGGACCACCGGGGGGTCGAAGCGGCTCGCCAGGATCACCCGCAGGCCCTCCGGGCGGTGGTCGAGCAGCGCCCGCACCTCGCCGAGGGCGGCGGGGTCGTCGAGCTCGTGGAGGTCGTCGAGGACCAGCGTGAGCGGGGCGGTCCGCGTGCCCAGCCCGTCGCGGAACCGGCTGAGGAACGCCAGCCCGCCCGGCTCGTAGGGCGCCGTCAGCTCCCGCAGCCCGCTCCCGGGCGGGAGCGCGGGGCAGCGCGTCAGCGCGGCGAGGATCGCGGTCCAGAGCCGTCCGGGGTCGTCGCTGCGGTCCACGGTCACCCACGCGGTGCCCGGGTCGCGCGCCGCGTGGTCGGCCAGCAGCAGGGTCTTGCCGAACCCGGCCGGGGCGACGACGAGGCCCACCGCGGGACCGGGCAGCTCAACCCGGGCCGCGAGGGCCGGGCGCGCGACCAGGTCGACCGGCACCTCCGGCGGGGTCACCTTGCCCCGCGGGATCCGATCCAGCGTGATCCACCTCCTCGAGTCCGGACACAGTCGTCACCACAGTCCGGACGCCCGGCGGCCCCGGGCATCACCCGGAGCGGATGAGTGGCCGTCCGTCGGCGCGCGGACACCGGGAGACACCGTCCTCACGGGGTGATGACCGGGCCCCTCCCGGTCGGGAAGCGTGCGCGCCCGTGAGTGTGGACGTCCTCGTCCTGGGCCTGGCCAGCGTCGTGCGCCCGACGTCGGTGGCCGCGGTCTACGCGTTCCTCAGTGCGCGGTCGCCGACGCCGCTGCTGGTCGCCTACCTCGTCGCCGGGCTGGCCCTGAGCCTGTCCGTGGGGGTGGCCGCGGTGGCGGTCGTCCACATCACCCCGCCCCCGGCGCCCGTGACCACCACCGGCCGCGACATCGCCGACGTCGTGCTCGGTGTCCTCGCGCTCGGGGCGGCCGTCTGGTACGGACTGCGGACACCGCCGGACCGGCCCGCGCCGCAGCGCCCGGCGCGGGAAGCGCTCCGGCGCCGGCTCAGCCAGCCCACCGTCCGCCACGCCGCGGTGGCCGGGGTGGCGACCCACCTGCCCGGGGTCTTCTACCTCGGTGCCCTCGCCGCGATCGTGGCGAGCCGGCCCGGCCTCGTCGGGGGTCTGCTCCAGGTCGCGCTGTACAACCTGTTCTGGTTCGCGATCCCGCTCGCCGCGCTGGCGTCCTGGACCTTCCACCCGGAGACGACGCGCGACAGCGCGGCCCGGCTCACCGCCCTGGTCCAGTCCCACAAGAAGAACATCGTCGTCGTGGTGTTCGTGCTGGTCGGCCTCTACCTCCTCGGCGTCGGCCTGTACGACCTGCTGACCGGGTGAGTGCCGGGGGCGATTCATCCTCCACGAGTGAGGCGTCCGGTCCCGGGGCCCCGCACGCTTCCCCGGTGACCGCACCGCTGGAATCCGCCGCGTCCGCCGAGGGCCCCCGACCGGCCGTCGTGACGCCGTCGGGCAACGGGACCTCCCGTCGGCCGACCATGCCGACCGCCCGGGGCGGGATGCCCCGTGCCCTGATCCTGCTCTTCGGGGCCGCGGCCTCCGTGATCACGGTCGCGGGGATGATGGCGACGGCGTGGCTGATCGGACCCGTGTTCCTGGCGCTCATCATCGTCATCGCCGCCCACCCGGTGCAGCGGTGGCTGCGGGCCCGGGGCTGGCCGATCTGGGCCGCCAGCCTCGCGCTGCTGCTGGTCGTCTACGTCGGTCTGCTCGCGCTGGCGCTGATCCTGGCGGTCTCGGTCGGTCAGCTGGCGACGACGCTGCCGCAGTACTCGGCCCAGTTCGACGCCCTCATCGCGTCGGTGCAGCACACGCTCGCCGGGTTCGGCATCGGGCCGACCCAGATCCAACAGGCCACGCAGTCGGTCAGCCTCAGCTCGGTGGCCGGCGCCGTCGGGGGCATCGTGTCCGGGGTCTCCGGGACCGCGACCGTCATCGTCCTGATCCTCGCGCTGCTGCTGTTCTTCATCGCCGACGCGGCCACCTTCGGCAAGCGCCTGGAGAGCATCGCGGCCGAGCGTCCGCACATCGTCAGCGCCCTCGAGAGCTTCGCGAGCGGTACCCGTAACTACCTCGTGGTGACCACGGTGTTCGGCTTCATCGTCGCCGTGCTCGACGGCATCGCGCTGGGGATCCTCGGGGTGCCGCTCGCGGTGCTGTGGGCGGTCCTCGCGTTCATCACCAACTACATCCCGAACATCGGGTTCATCTTCGGCCTGGTGCCCCCCGCGCTGCTCGCGCTGCTGACCGGGGGTTGGCAGCTGCTCGTCATCGTGGTGGTCGTCTACTGCGTCCTGAACCTGGTGATCCAGTCGCTGATCCAGCCCCGCTTCATCGGCAACTCGGTCGGCCTCTCGGCCACCGTCACGTTCGTGACGCTGCTGTTCTGGGCCTGGGTGCTCGGTGCCCTGGGAGCCCTGCTGGCGATCCCGCTGACCCTGCTGGCCAAGGCGCTGCTCGTCGACATCGACCCGCAGGCCCGCTGGGCCGACGCGCTGCTGCGCACCGACGCGGAGGACCCGGCGATCTCCGCCCCGGAGCCGGAGCCGGAGCCGGACCCCGACCTCGATCCCGACCCGGAGGCGACGACCGTCGACGAGGCGACGGCGGGGGCGCCCGGCCAGCACCGGGCGCTGTCGTGACCGCCGTCGTGGCCCGCGGGGGATGAGCCGCCTGCGCCGCTGGCCCGGGCCGTCCGACGACGGGCACTACGGGGTTGTGCTCGCCATGCTGGTGGCCGGCTACCTGGGGACCGCGCTGGCGGCGAGCACCCTGGTCAGCGTGCTCACGGTGCTGCTCTACGCGGGCGCGCTGGTCCTCGCGATCCAGGCGGCGCGGCTCGCGGGCAGCCGGGTGTGGGCCCTGCGGGCCGCGCTGACCATCGGGTCGCTCGTGACCGTGGTCGCGCTCGTCGTGGGCGGCGGGAACATCGTCCGCGGGGTGGCGTCGATGTGGCTCGCGCTGGTGCTCGGCGCCACCGTCGTCCTCGTCGTCCGGCACATCCTGCGCCACCCCGTCGTCACGCTGCAGACGATCGCCGGGGCACTGAGCGCCTACCTGCTGATCGGGCTGATGTTCGCCGAGATCTTCACGGCGATGTCGCGGCTGGACCCGCAGCCGTTCTTCGCCGGCGGCCAGCTCGCGGACCCCGCGACGGTGCAGTACTTCAGCTTCACCACGCTCACCACCCTCGGGTACGGCGACTTCACCGCCGGCCACGACGCCGGGCGCGCGGTCGCCGTCCTGGAGGCCCTCCTCGGTCAGATCTTCCTGGTCACCCTCGTCGCGCGGCTGGTCTCGAACTTCTCCGGCCGGACCCCGACGCCCGACGAGGAGCGCGAGCCCTGAGGAGGGCCGATTCATCCGCGCGGGGTGACGTGCCCGCGGCCGGGGCGCACGAGCATCGCCGACACCCGGCACCTCGGTCGGGCAGCGGGACACCCGACGAGCCGGAGGAACGAGACGATGACGGACGACGCCCCGGAGATGGGTCCGGTCGACTACCTGGTGATGGAGTTCGCGACCGAGCGGATGACCGGCGAGAGCCTGCCGATGCTGGTCGACCTCGTCGAGGCGGGGACCATCCGCGTCCTCGACCTGGCCTTCGTGCGCCGGGAGCTCGACGGGACGGTGGCCGGCCTGACGATCGACGAGGTCGACGCGGAGGAGGGACTCGACCTGACCGTCTTCGAGGGCGCCGGGTCGGGGCTGGTCGACCGCGACGACCTGGACGAGGCGGGCCGGGTCCTCGAGCCGGGCCGGGCGGCGGTGCTCGTGGTCTACGAGAACACCTGGGCCGCGCCGCTCGTCGGGGCGCTGCGGCGCAGCGGGGCCCAGGTCGTGGCCGGGGGCAGGATCCCCCACGACCTCCTCCTCGACGCGATCACCGCCGCCGAGATGCCGGCCTGACCGGACCACACGAGAGAGAGGACCTTCCGACCATGCCCGGTCTGCTCCGCGGGATCGCCCGCACCGCCGTCGTCGCCGGCACCGCGACCGCCGTCTCCAACCGCGTCTCCCGCCGCCAGGCGGGCCGTTGGGCCCGGGAGGACGAGCAGCAGATGCCGTCCGCCCCGCCGCCGGCCGCAGGGGGCGACGACGTGATCGCCCAGCTCAAGGACCTCGGGGACCTCAAGGCCCAGGGCGTCCTGTCCGAGGCCGAGTTCGAGGCCCAGAAGCGCCGCATCCTCGGCTGAGGAGTCACCTCACGACGGCGGCGCCTCGCGCGTCGTCGGGTCCACCGGGTCGGCGACGACCCGGTGGAACGAGGTCACCTCGAGCCCGAGGGAACGGCACAGCGCGAGCAGGCCGTGCAGGTCGGCCTCGTCGACGGCCTCCCCGGAGATCACCGTCTCGGTGGGCGCGATGTCCACCGTCATCGTCGGGAACGCCCCGCGGGCCCGGTCCGAGAGTCGTCCGGCCACCCGCAGCTCGTACCGGTACCCCGACATCGGACCGCCTCCTCGAGCGTGCGGCCCTCAGGCCGGATCCTGGCGGAGGGCCGCCGCCACGACGGTCGCCCGCTTCTTCACCTCGTACCGGACGAGGATCTCGCCGATCACCCCGACGAGCAGTCCCCACGAGGCCACCACGAACAGCCACGTGCCCGCCCGGGTCAGCGCCGGGCTCAGGAAGAACAGGCTCCCGATGACGAACGCGAGGTTCCCGACCAGCGCCACGCCCAGGTGCACCCACGGGACGTCGTGCGCGAAGCGCCGGATGTGCCGGACGTAGATGAAGAGCAGCATCTCCTCGCCTCTCTCTCGGGCCCGCGGCCTGTCGTCAGGTCCCGGGCTCGTCCTCGTCCGGGCGCAGGACGGCCGGGACCCACCGGGACGGCTGCCACCCGAAGGCGAGCAGGAACCCGATCCCCACCATCACCACGAGCAGGGCCTGCCCGGGGAGCTCCAGCCACAGCAGCCCGACGACCAGGACGACCATCACCACCGTGACGGCGACCCGCCGCCCGCGTCCGTCTCCTCGTCCCCAGCCCCGCTGCATCCGCCGCACCAGCTGGGGATCGTCGCGGGCCAGGTCCCGCGCGGTCTCCTCGAGCACCGTGCGTTCGTCGTCGTCGAGCATCGTGGTGTCCTCTCCCGGACCGCTGCCGGGCCTCGTCCCCGCCACGCCCGGCGCACCTGCGAGGGTCGTCCCCGCCGCCGCGGCGCGGCTCACCCCGGCGGGATGATTCAGGTCGACGGCGGCGCCGGGTCGGGCAGCCGCAGCGTGAGCACGTAGGACACCACCACCCCGACGATCACCAGCGGGATCACCGCGAGACCGGTGCTGCCCAGGAAGAGCGTGGCGAGCAGCACCGAGGTCATCGGCAGCCGCAGCATCCCGACGGTCATGGCGCCCATCCCGATCGCCGCGCCGGAGAGCGCGTCGATCCCGGGCAGGTGGGCCAGGGCGGTGCCCCCGACCGCCCCGATGAACATCGCCGGGAACGTCGGCCCGCCGCGGAAGGCGGCCAGGGCACCCGCGTAGGAGAGGCCCTTGGCCACGATGAGCAGGAGCAGCGCCCCGACGCCGTAGACGGCCGGGTCCCGCAGCAGCGGGGCCAGGGCGTCCTGTCCGGAGAACAGCACCTCGCTGACCGAGTGCCCGGTCAGCGCCGCGTAGCCGATGGCGAGCGCCGCGATCACCAGCCCGACGACGGGCGTGAGCAGCACCGCCCGGCGGGCCACCACCGGACGGATCCGCAGCGCGACCGCGCGGATCGCCCAGCAGAGCAGCGCCGAGGCGACCCCGGCGGCCACCGCCCAGCCGAACGACGCGATCGTCGGCGTCCCGACGGCGGGCAGGTTCGAGACGGCCAGGGAGAAGGTGCCGTGCCCGGTCCAGGAGTCGAGCCCGAGGAAGACCAGGGACCCGATCCCGGCGCCCAGGAGCCCGGGCACGAGCACCATCGTCGCCGTCGCGCCGCCGAGCCCGGAGGCCTCCATCATGAGGAAGGCGCCGGCCAGCGGGGACCCGAAGAGGGTGCTGACGGCGGCGAAGCTGCCGGTGGCCGCGACCACCGACGCCACGCTCGCGGGCACGGCGCCGCGCCGGGCGAGGCGGACGGCGAGCACCGCCAGCCCCCCGCCCAGCGCGATCAGCGGCGCCTCCGGGCCGACGACGACGCCGAGCCCGATGGCGGCGACGGCCGCGAGCGCGATCCCGCCCAGCTCGGTCGTCCCCGGGTAGCCGCCGGCGTGGAAGCCGTCGACCGGCGATTCGCCGCCGCGCCCGGGGACATACCGGACGACGAGGCCGACGACCACGCCGGCCACCCCGAGCGGGATCAGCGGCCACCACAACGGCGGGGTGGCGAACCCGAGACCGGCCGGGATCGAGGTGAACGTCCACCGCTGCATCGCGCTGACCAGGGCGAGGAACCAGTAGGCGATCGCCGAGATCGGCACGCCGAGCACCGCGGCGAGCGCCAGCATCCCCAGGTACTTCCTCGACCGCAGCACGGTCATCGGGTCGGCGGGCCCGTCGGCGGCCTGCTTCGGTGCGACGTCGGTGGTCACGATCCTGCGCCCCGGGGTGGTACGGGCCTCAGACCGCGTGGGCCTCGTCGAACACCTCGCGGAGCTGCTTCTCCTGGTCGGCGGACAGGTTGGTGTGCAGCACCTCGCCCTCGACACCCTTGAAGGCCTCGGCGATCTTGTCCGGCACCCCGTCGGAGGTCAGCGCGAACAGGGCCGACGTGCCGGGGGTGACCTTCTCGCGCACCTCCTTGATGAAGTCGTCGTCGATGCCCGCGTCGGCCATCGACGCGGTCGCGGCGCCCACGGCCGCGCCCACGAGCAGGCCGAGGATCGGGACGAAGAAGATGAGGCCGAACAGCAGCCCCCAGAAACCGCCGCCGAGCGCACCCGCCCCGGCCAGGTGGTGCAGCTGGCGGGTCTTGGGCTTCTTCGCGCCGTCGGGCCAGGAGACGATCGCCCCGTCGTGCACGGTGATCGAGCCCTCGCGCTGCAGCTTCTCCAGGATCTGCAGGGCCGCGTCGGCCCCCGACGGGCTCGGGAACTTCACCGCACTCAGTGTCGCCATCGGTCGTCACTCCTCGTGATCCGTGCGTGCGCGGCGCTCCGGGCGTCGCCGTCCGATGGACTCTCACCCGGGGCGGGGGCGGCGGACATCACCTGCCCGGGATGAGTCGTGGACCTTCAGGCCCGGGCCGCGACCGGCAGCGTGTGCGCGGTCGAGGCCGCGGCGGCCGCGTAGTCGACGGCGTCCGGCTTCGGCGGGCGCCGCCGGGCGAGGACGGCGAGGGCGATCCCGGCCGCGGAGAAGATCGCGAGGGCGATCGACGCGTGGGACAGCCCCGCGGCGAGGGCGTCGGCGGCGGCGCCCCCGGTGGCCTGCAGACCCACGTTCGTCGAGGCGTAGATGCCGGCGACGACCGCCGTCATCACCGCGCCGCCGACGTAACGGGCCATGTTCGAGATGCCCGACGCGGCGCCCACCTGGTCCACCGTCACCGACGCCGTCGCGATCGACGACGCCGGGCCGTTGGACAGCCCCAGCCCGAGCGCGATCGCGATCAGCGCGGGCAGGAACGCCGGGTACGACCAGGACGGGCTGACCAGGGCGAGCAGGACGAAGCCCGCGGTGAGCAGCACGAAGCCCGCGAGGATGACGGGACGCGCCCCGAAGCGGGACGCCAGCGGGGTGACCGCCGGGGCGACCGCGATGACGAGCGCCGCCACCGGCAGGGTGGCGAGTCCGGCCTGCAGGCTGCTCATCCCGAACACCGCCGGGTCCTGGAAGTACAGGCTCAGCAGGAACCCCACTCCCGCGATGGCGCCCGCCCCGATGAGGATCGCGGCGGTCGAGCCCACGAGCAGCCCGTTGCGCAGCAGCCGCAGATCCACCAGCGGGGCGGCGACGCGGCGCTCGACGGCCACGAAGCCGACCGCGGCGAGGACGGACACCACCAGGCAGGTGATCGTCGGGACCGAGAGCCAGCCCAGCTTCGAGCCGGTGGTCATCGCGAAGACGAACGGGGCGAGGACGGCCGCGACCAGGACCGTCCCGGCGAGGTCGATGGAGCGCGGCCGGTCGGGGTCCCGGGACTCCGGCACCGTGCGCAGCGCCCACGGGACGCAGACCAGGGCGATCGCCGCGTCGATCCAGAACAGCCCCTGCCACCCGGTGGCGTCGTTCAGCACCCCACCGACCAGCGGCCCGGCGGCGGCGCCCGCCGCGGACGCCGCGCCCCACAGCGCCACCGCGCGCATCTGGGCCGCTCCGGTCATCGCGACCGAGAGCAGGCTCAGGCCGGACGCGAGGATCGTCGCGCCCGCCGCGCCCTGGATGATCCGGCCCGCCACGACCATCCCGCCCGTCGTGGCGAGCGCGATCAGCACGCACGAGGCGATGAAGAGCACCAGGCCCCAGACGAACAGCTTCCGGCGGCCGAACACGTCACCGAGTGCCCCCGAGGTGACGATGACGGCGGCGCCCACCAGCAGGTACCCCGTCACCGCCCACTGGAGCAGGTCGAGCGAGGCGTCGAGGTCGATCGAGATCGACGGGAGCAGGATGCTCACCGCCGAGGTGTTGGCGTTGACCACGAAGGTCGAGACACAGCTCGTGCCGAGCACGCCGCCGGTCGCGACACCCGCGGCGGCCCTCGAGGTCGTCATGCCGATCAGCGTCCGAGGCGCCCGCCGGACCCGCATCGTCCATTGCGGATGAGCCGGGCCTCCAGTCATCCGCCGCGGGTGACGCGACCGGGCAGCGGTCGGCCAAGACTTGGCCGCGGCCCCGCCGTCCGGGCGGGGTCGAACGCGGCGCACCCTGCCGCCGAGCGCCGAGGAGACCGACGTGACCGAGACCGGACGTACGCCCGCCATGGGGGCACAGGCGGCCTACATCATGGAGCCGCAGCACTACGGCAGTGACGACCCGGACGACCGGAAGAGCGGCTGGATCTCGTTCGCCGGGATCATGATGATCCTGCTCGGCGCCTTCCAGATCATCGAGGGCCTGGTGGCCCTCTTCCGCCCCGACTACTACCTGGTCGGCAGCCGCGGGCTCGTGGTGTCGCTGTCCTACACCGGCTGGGGCTGGTTCCACCTGATCCTCGGCATCGTCGTGCTCGCCGCGGGGTTCGGGGTGATGGCCGGCGCGGCCTGGGCCCGGGTCGTCGGGGTCGTGCTCGCGCTGCTCAGCGCGATCGCGAACCTGGCGTTCATCGCGGCCTACCCGTTGTGGTCGATCGTCGTGATCCTGGTCGACTGCGCCGTGATCTGGGCGCTGACCAGCGGGTATCCGCGGGTACGGGCCGTCTGACCCCGGGCGCCGGACCCGGGCCCGCGATGCGCGGACCCGGGGCCGTCGCGCGCCCGTCAGGACACCGGCACCCCGGCACCGTCGGTCGAGGTCTGCCGCGGGATCGACGGTGCCGCTCCGGCGGGCAGCGGGTCGCGCCAGGCGCCCAGGCCCGCCGACCTCGCGGTCTGGGCGGCGCCGTAGGCGTGCCGGGCCAGCTGGGCCGGCGTCATCTCGGTGCGCTGCTGCCACCGCCGACCGGCGCCGATCACCGCCGCGCTCACGCACGCGAGCCCGGCCGCGGCGAGCGTGCCGCCGACGCCGGTGAGCACGGCACCGCTCAGGAGCAGGCGGGTGTTGACGGGCCGATCCGACTGGGTCGAGGACATGGGGGCCTCCGGTGGGTGCGGGAGCGACCACCGTCGGCCGGTGCGGGCCACAGGCGCATCACCCGCATCAGATGACCGTCACCGGCGGCGCCACACGCGCCCGAGGCTCGCGAGGCGTGGCGGTCGCGCGGCGTCCTGCCCGAGCCGCCGCGCCTCCCACCGTCCGACCCATGCGGGCATGTGGGCGGCCAGCAGTGCCTCGGCCTCCACGTCCCGGCCGAGGCGGAGGGTGTCGGCCAGCGCGCGGTCGGCGCCGAGGAGCGCGGCGAGGGCGCGCGGCGGCACGTCGGACCGGTGCACCGCGACGCCGTAGCGGCGGGCCAGCGCGGCCCGCTGCTCGGCGGCGATCCCTGGCCCGGTGACGAGGAGCCGCGGGTACCCGCGCGAGGCGCGCCACCCGCGGGTGCCCTCGACGACCTGTCCCCACAGGGCGACCACGCCGAGCACCTCGTGGTCGGACGGCCCCCACTCGAGGACCGCCGGGTCGGCCACGGCGTAGAGCCCGCACGGGCAGGTGTCGCCGGGCGGGGTGTGGCTGCGCGACCCGCACGAGGCGATCAACGGCCGGGCGGCGGGCCACGGGGTGCCCGCGAGCGGCGCGATCAGTTCGGTGCGCCGCTGCGCCCGTCGGCCCACCCGCCACGTCCGCCAGCCCAGGACGGCGTCGGGGACGTCCGGGACGCCCGCGGCCGTGGTGTCGGCGGCCCCGTCGCGAGCCGGGACGGTCACGGGTGGTCGGACCGCCCGCTCGTCGTCGGGATCGCGTCCTGTTCGGCGGCGACGGGCTCGCGCTCGAGAGCCGACGGCTCGTGCACCGACTCGGCCTCGCCGGGTACGGGCGAGCCGGCCGGCTCGGCGGTGAAGCGCCGGCGGACGGGACCGATCTCCATGGGAGGTCACGCTGCCACGTCGGGGGTCGCCGGACCAGCGTCCGTGGCCGACGGATCGGCCCCCGAGATCAGAACGGGACCTCCTGGGCGAGCAGGCCCTCACCCGGCAGCCGGCCCGCGAGGGTCCGGCAGAACCCGACGGCGTCGAGGGTGAGCTCCGGCCCGTCGTCGCCGTGGGTGAACTCGCCGCCGGCCGGCCCGGTCAGGTGCAGCCGGAACGGCTGCCCGTGCCGCCGGGCCCATTCCGCGACGACGTCGGCGACGATGCGGCCGTCGTGGTCGGACGTGAGCTCGAGCGGCCGTCCCGTCGCCGTCGCGACGTCGACGCGGTGCATCCAGGTGTCGCGGGTGAGGATCACGTCGAGGAGGAACGCGAACCGCCAGGTCTCGGTGGTGCCGTCGTGCAGCTCGTTGGGCAGCGGCATCCGGCGCAGCAGCCGCCTGCTCCCGCGCCACCGTGCCTGGGACGGTCCGGCCGCGCCCATCCGGCTGATCAGCTCGCCGGTCGTGAGCGACGCGTTCGCCCGCACCTGGCGGGCCGTCAGGGTGTCGATGAACGTCGTCCCGCGCTGCTGGGCGCGGCCTGCGCCGATCATCGTCCGGGCCATGACCGGCAGGCCCGTGAACGTCTCGGTCATGCCGAGGACGTGGCCGGCCAGCGCCCGCACGTCCCACTCGGAGCAGTCCGTTCCGAGCCCCCATTCCGGGGGCCGCAGGTCGCGGAGCAGGGCCACCATCCGGGAGGTCTCGGCGCGGGCGAGCTCCACGGTCTCCGGGCGCTCGAGCGGCCGGAGCTCCCCGACCCGCGTCACGACGGGATCGTCCTCCCGCGCGCTCACACCGCGCTCCCGACGGCCAGCCGGGCCTCGTAGGCGTCGGCGAGATCGCGCAGCGCGCCCGCGCAGTCACCGGCGAACGCCGGACCGTGCATGAGCGCGAGGGTGCGGGGCTCGAGGTCGGCCAGGCGGCGCAGCGTCGGCGCGGTCGAGGCGGTCAGGGCGGTCGCCCCGAACATGTCCTCGGTCGCCATCGCCGGCCCGATCAGGTCGGCGTCGTGGACCATGGCGGGCCCGTCGCCGAGCTGGGTGAACAGGTCGCCGCAGAACAGGGTGCGGGTGGTCTCGTCGAAGAGCACCTGCGCGTCCCACCCGTGTGGCACGTGCGGGGTCAGCAGGGCCCGCATGTGGTGCCCGCCCAGCTCGTAGGTCCCGTCGTCGATCATGTTCCGCGGCGGCCGGTCGGCCAGGTCGGCGACCGAGACCTGGCACCCGAGCTCGTTGAACACCACCTCCGCACCGGGCACGGCGTCGAGCCAGGAGTTCATGGCGCCGCACTCGTCGGACTCGACGTGGCCGAAGGAGAGCCACCGCAGCCGCTCGATCGGCAGGACCTTCCCGACCGCCTCCGCGACCAGCGGGAACATCCGCCGGGGACCGAGGTGGAAGAGCAGAGGCTCGTCGGCGTCGATCAGGTACTGGTTGAAGGTCAGGCCGCCGGGAGCGGCCTCGGGGACACACGTCGAGAGGCGATGGACGCCCTCGGCGATCTCGTGGACCGATGTCTGCATGTGACGAGCGTGGGTCCGGCGGGCGCCGGGCGGATCGGGCCGGGCACCCCCAATCAACACCGGGCCGTCACCCATCCACGACGCCGTGGGTCCGGGCGAGGTCCCCCAGGGCCCCGCGGTTCCGGACCCCGGTCCGGTCGAACAGGCTGCTCAGGTGGCGCTCGACGGTCTTCGTCGAGAGCTGCAGCGACGCCCCGATCTCCCGGGTCGACCGGCCCTGCGCGACCAGGCGCAGCACGTCGAGCTCCCGCCCGGTGACCCCGAGCGCCCGCAACCCGACGGGGACGTCCGACGTCCCGGGACCGCGGCGCGGCACCGGCGCCCCGGTGGCACCGAGCAGCGCCCGGCAGCGTCGCGCGGTGCGCTCGTGGCCGCTCGCGGTGAAGAACGCCTCGCACTCCCGCAGCCACGTGGCCGGCTCGCCCCAGCCGTCGCGGGCGGCGGCCCGCGCGACGAGGAGCTGTTGGGCGTGGACGAGGCCGGAGCCCAGCGGGGCGGTCCGGAGGCCGGCGTGCGCGGGGGCCATCAGCGCGGCGGCCCCGTCGGCGTCGCCCCGCCGGCCCCGGGCGATCGCCTCGACGACGTCGAGGGCCTGCGTGAACAGCGGCACCCCGAGCGCCGGGGCCGTCTCGGCGAACTCGGCGCGGGCCGCGGCACCGAGGTCGTCGTCGGAGATCGCGTGCACCGTCACCCACAGCGCCCGGCCGGGGTAGATCGACTTCCGGGGCGGGGCGACACGGACGTGCTCCATCATCGTGTCGAGCACCCCGGGCAGGGCGTCCAGGTCGTCGGCCACGAACGCCCGCGTCGCCAGCACCCGGCCGTAGAGATCGCCGAGGATGCGGGGGTCGTGCGGATCGCGGGCCAGGGCGTCGTCGACGGACGCCTGCATGGCCGCGTCGTCACCGGCGAGTGCATACGCGCCGGCGAGCCAGAGGTGGGCGACCGGCCCGGTGGCGAGCCCGTACCGCTCGCTCGCCGCGGCGCAGGAGCGGGCGGCGGTCAGGGCCCCCTCGCGGTCGAAGTTCGACAGCGCGACGTCGGCGAGGCTGAGGTCCATCACCGCCGTGGTGATCAGCGCGCCGTACCGCTGGGCCAGATCGCGGGTTTCCCGCAGCGGCGCGAGCTCGCCGCGTCCCCACCGGGCCAGCGCGATCTCCTGCCGGGCCCGCAGGTGCCGGTCCGCCAGCCCGTGGCGCTCGGCCACGTCGGAGGCCCGCTGCAGCCAGGGGATCGCGGCGTCGGGCCCCCGGGCGGCGGCCACCCGCCCCAGCACCTCGAGGGCCTCGCACTCGACGGCGGGCTGGGCGGTGTCGGCCGCCGCGTCGACCGCGGCGCGGGCCAGGGCGGCGGCGTCGCCCGGCCGGTCGTCGTCCAGCGCGACGTGGGCGGCCACCGCGTCGATCCGGGCTCCGAGCGCCTCGTCGAGGTCGCCGGCGGAGGCGGTCCGGGCGGCGTCGACCTGCGCGACGGCGGCCGCGGTGTCGCCCGCGGCGAGCGCGGCCCGCGTGAGCACGACGAGGAGGTCGGCCCGCCGGTCGGGATCGTCGGCGAGCAGACCCGCCAGCTCGTGCCCGACGGCGAGCGCATCGCCGGGCTTCCCGGCAGCCACCAGGACATGGAGCAGCATCTCGTCGGCGGCCAGCGCCACCGGACTGTCGTCCGGCGCGAGCCGGCGGGCGCGCCGGGCCGTCGCCTCCGCGGTGACCAGGGCGCCGGAGCTCAGCGCGCGCCGGGCGCTCTCGACGAGGCGGTCGGCGGCCTCCTCCGGGGCGCCCGCGGCCTCGGCGAGCTCGGCCGCCTGCTCGCAGACGGCGCCGGACAGGCCGGGATGCGCCCGCTCGATCGCGGGCCAGGCCCGTCGGGACAGGTGCATCCGGTCGGGCGGGAGGACCTCGGCGAGCACCGCCTCGCGGGTCAGGGCGTGGCGGAAGGCGAACCCGGTGCCCTCGACCTCGATGAGCTGCTCGGCGAGCGCGGCCCGCAGCCCGTCGACCACGTCGCGGCCGTCGACCTCGGCGATCCCCGGCAGCAGCTGCCAGTCGAAGCGCCGTCCCAGCAACGCGGCGGCGTCGACCACCCGCCGCGTCGTCGGGTCGAGCGCGGCCAGCCGCCGCCGGATCGACTCGCGCAGGCTCCCGGGCACGGTCGGGACCAGCTCGCCGCTGCTGGACCAGCGGCCGTCGTCGAACGCGAGGGTGCCCGAGGCGACGAGCCCCGCGAGGAGCTCCTCGACGAGGAACGGGATGCCCTCGCTGTGGGTGCGGACGAAAGCCTCCAGCCCCGACGGTGCCGCGACCGTGTGCAGGCAGGCGGACACCATCCGGTCGACGTCGTCGGGTGGCAGGGCGGACACCGGGATCGTCGAGTCCGGGTCCCGCCGGGTGAGCCGCTCGACGAGGCCGGACGCGGCACCGTCGGGCCGGGCGGTGGCGAGACACAGCACGGGGGAGTCGTGCAGCGCGTCGGCGAGATGGTCCACGGCGTCGAGGGTCTCCGGGTCGGACCAGTGCAGGTCCTCGAGGACGAGCAGGCAGCCCCGATCCCGGCCGAGCACGGTGAGCAGCCGCGCCACGCCCTCGCCGAGCAGGACCGGCGAGTCGTCGAGGCCGGTGGACGCGGTGTGCCAGGCGGGCACCAGCCGCCCCAGATGACCGTGGAAGCCCGCGAGCTCGGGGGAGTCGAGAGCGACGCCGGTGCGCGACGCCGCGAGCAGCGCCTCGGCGAGCGGCCGGTAGGCGACCGGGTGGGCACCGGGCACGGCCCGGCCGGACAGCACCGTCGCGCCCACGTCCCGCGCGGCCGTTGTTGCCTCGCGGACCAGCCGGGACTTCCCTGCTCCGGCGTCCCCGACGAGGACGACCACCCCGCCCGTGCCTGCCGCGGTCGCCGCGAGCCGACGGCGCAGGACGGCGGCCTCGGCGTCGCGCCCGATGAGCTCCGCGCAGACGAGCGACGGCCCGGCGGGCACGAACGACGTCCGACCCTCGTGCGGCACGTCGACCATCGGACCCCCACCCACCGACGGGGGTGGAGTCTAGCCCGGTCGGGCCGGATTCCCGTCTCAGCGCGACGGGGCGATGACCTCGTCGGCGACCCAGCGCGCGACGTCGGCGGGCCACGGTGCGGGAAGCCCGAGGACGACGTGGGTGAAGCCGCCGTCGAGGGCCTCGGCGATCGCCTTGCGCGTGGAGCCGGGGTCCTCGTAGGAGACACCCAGGTGGATCGAGCGGGTGATCGCGGCCGGGTCGCGTCCGATCTCGGCGCAGTAGCGGTCCAGCATCGCGCTGCGGGCGACGACGTCGTCGATGTCCCCGCCGGGGATGTTCCACAGGTCGGCGTGCTCGGCGACGATCCGCAGCGTCGCGGCCGCGCGGCCGCCGATCATGATCGGCGGGTGCGGGCGCTGGACCGGCTTGGGGTTCCCGAACGCGCCCGAGAGCTGCACCTGGGAGCCGGCGAAGTCGAAGGGCTCGTCCTCGGTCCAGAGGCGCTTGATCACCGTGCACGCCTCGGCGAGGCCGGCCACGGCGTCCGCGGTGTCGAGGTAGGGGAGACCGTGCGCCTCGTACTCGCGGCGGGCGATCGGGTGGCTGGGGCGGGAGCCGACGCCGATCCCGAGGTCGAGCCGCCCGTCGGACACGATGTCGACGGTCGTGGCGATCTTGGCGAGCACGGCCGGCGGCCGGAAGCGGTTGCTGGTCACGAGGACGCCGACCCGCAGCCGCCGGGTCTGCGCGGCGAGGGCCGAGAGCAGCGTCCAGCCCTCGAAGATGGGGCCGTCCGGGGCGCCGAAGATCGGCAGCAGGTGGTCGAACAGCCAGGCGTGCTCGATCTCCGGGACGGTGTCGGCCTCCCGCCAGACCCGCTGGAGGTCGGGGTAGTCGACCTGCTGCGGGGCGGTGGCGATCCCGAAGCTGGGGGCGGGGGTGTGCGACATGGCGGTGTCGCCTCTCTCGGGCGTATCTAGCGGAACCTTGTTCCGAAAAAGATACGGAACAGGGTTCCGCTAGGCAAGCGCCGACCCCCGCGGGACCGCTCAGTTGTGGGCGGCGATCGGGTTGCTGCAGCTGCCGGTGTTCGCGCTCGAGTTGCCGCCGCCGCCGTGTGAGTCGCCGGCCTTCGAGAGGATCGGCAGGTTCAGCCCGAGGTCCTGCAGCGGCACCTGGACGCCCGCGGCGTTGACCGGGACGTCGTTGCCGCACAGGTCGCCGGTGGTGTTGGGGGCGAAACCGCTGACGTTGACCAGCCCCTCCTGGACCGTCTTCCCGTGGCCGCCGTCGCCGCCGTGCTCGGTGGCCATGGCCATGCCGGCGGTGGAGACCAGGCCGGTCGAGATCATCGCCGTGGCGAGGACGGTCTTGCGCAGGGTCGCCATGAGTGGCGGGTCCTTCCTGGGGGGAGCTCGGCCGCCCGGATCAGGCGCGGACGACCGTTGGATGACGTGTCGACAACACCGGCGGCCGTGCTCCGGTCACGGGGTGGGGCGCGCGTTCATCGCTTCGGGTGACGGCCCGGGGTCATCCGATCGCGAGTTCGACGCAGTCGGCCCCGCACGCGCCCCCGCCCGCCACGTCGTGGTCGTTGCCCGGACCGCGCCGGTGCAGGACGGCCCGTTCGGGCCGGACGAGGCACCCGTCGTCGTCGGGGATCCCCGGGCCGTCGACGATCAGCGTGTGGTCGTCGGGGTCGCCGGTGGACCAGACGACGGTGACCGCGCTGCCGGCCGTCAGGTTCGCCCGGGTGCGGCGCCCGACGTCGGCGATCTCGACGATGCCGCCGTGCCCGACGACGGCGGTCGTCGGCGCGACGTGGGCCCGCCCGTCGGCGCCGACGGTCACCACGTAGACCGAGCAGCCCGCGGGCACGGCCTGGGACAGCGGGCGGGTCACGCCTGCTCACCCTGCCCGCTCGCGGCGGCCGGCGGAACCGCCCGGGCGGCGAGCATCGACGACACCCACGACACCCTCGGATGCGCGTCGACCAGCAGCGCCTTGACCAGCAGCGTCAACGGCACCGCCAGCACCGCGCCGAGCGGCCCGAGCATCCACGCCCAGAACCCGAGCGACAGGAACACCACCGTCAGCGAGAGCCCGACCGCGTCGCCGATGTAGCGGGGCTGCACCAACGAGCAGAGCACGAAGTTGACGACGACGTAGATGACGACCACGAGCACGAACCGCGTCCAGCCGCCCTCGAGCAGGGCCAGCACCGCCGGCGGGACGATCCCGATGAAGAACCCGACGTACGGGATGTAGTTGGTGATGAACGCCAGCACGCCCCACAGCAGGGCCAGCGGTATCCCGAGGGCCAGCAGGGCGACGGTGTCCACGACCGCGGTGAGCAGACCGAAGATCGTCGTGACGACGAGGAAGCGCCGGGTGTTGACGGCGAACGCCTCCAGGGCGGCCGCGGTGGCCGGCCGCGCCTCGGCGAGGACCGCGAGCTTGGCGCGGAAGCCGCCGGACTCGATGGTCAGGAACAGCATCACCGACAGCAGGAACACCACGTTCCCGGTGAGCCCGACGACCCCGCCCAGCACGGTCGCCAGCACGCCCGCGACGCGCCCGAGGTCGAGCGAGGCGGCGATCTCGGCGAGCGGTACCGGCCCGATGCCGTGCTCGCGCAGCAGGGCGAACACCGAGCCCAGCAGCTCGTAGGCCTCCGCGCGATACCCCGGGAGCAGGGTGATCAGGCGCGCCACCGACGCGACGATCCCGCCCGCCAGCACGACGATCACCGCGTAGACCAGCACCAGCAGCACCAGGCCGGCCGCCCAGCGGGGGAGCCCGCGTCGGTGCAGCCAGCCGTGGACGGGCCGCACCGTGATCACGACGACGAGCGCGAGCATGACGGGGGCGATCAGCCACCCCACCGCCCGCACCCCGGTCGCCAGGATCACCGCGGCCGCGCCGCCGACGAGCAGCACCACGATCGACCCCGTGCCGCCGCGCCGTGGCGCCGGGTCCGCTGCGGAAGTCACCACTGCACCCCTCTCGAGAGCCCCCACCAGAACCCCCGAGCGGTGTGCCGGGTCGCTACCTTATCGCCGGACGAGACGATGATCGACGGATTCCGGCCTCGCCCGGGTCGTCGTCACCGAGGATCGCCGGGAGGCCGGGATGAGCACGGAGGCCGCGCTGCTCGGCGTCATCAGCGCCTTCCGCGCGACCCCGTTGGCCGTGATCTACGGCCTGCTGCTCGCCCCGAGGCCGGCGCGGCTGCTCCTCGCCTACACCCTCGCCGGCCTTTTCGTGAGCCTGGCGGTCGGGATCGCGGTGGTGGCGGGCTTCCACGAGAGCGCGCCGAGCCGGGACGCCGGCACGACGCGCATGGTGATCGACCTCGTGCTCGGCGTCGTCGCGCTGGGCTACGCGGCGGGACGTGCCGCGGGCCGTTTCGCGGGCGACCCGACGAGCTCGCGGGACCCGCTCGGGGGAGCGCTCGGCGCCCGGTTGCGCCGGCCCTCGACGCTGGTCGCCGGGGCGGCGGGCGGGCTGACCAACCTCCCGGGCCTGTTCTACATCGCGGGCCTCGTCGCGATCCTGCAGACCGAGCCGAGCGGGCCGAACGGCGTCGTGCAGGTCCTGATCTACAACGTGCTGCGGTTCGCGGTGCCCCTCGCCGCCCTGGTCGCGGCCTCGGTGAACCCGGCCCGGACCCGGGAGCTGACCGACGCGCTGCACGCGTGGGGCACCCGGCACAGCGGTCGGCTCGTGGTGGGCGTGTGCGCGGTCGCCGGTCTGTTCCTCGCCGTGAAGGGGCTGACCGGCCTGCTGGGCTAGAACCCGGCGGACCCGCGGTGGGCCAGCCCGGCCGCATCGAGCACCACGATGCGCCCGCGCCGCAGTTCGAGCAGGCCGTCGGCGGCGACCGAGCGCAGCACCCGGTTCACGGTCGCGCGGCTGGCTCCGGCGAGCGAGGCCAGCTCGTCCTGGGTCAGCGGGATCTGGGTGGGCGCCGCGCCGGAGCGGTACTGGCGCTCGAGGTCGGTCAGCCGCCGCAGCACCCGGGTCTCGACCGGCAGGTGCAGCGCCTCCACGAGCAGGCCGGACAGGCGCCGGACGTCCGCGGCGAGCGTCTGCAGGACGAACGCGTCGGCGCCGGCGTTGGTCCGCCGCAGCCGGTGGAACGTCTCGGCGGTGAACGACCACGCCTCGGTGGCCTCCAGCGCGATCACCGATGCACTGCGCCGCGCGCCGCTCTCGATCAGGGCGAGCTCCCCGACGACCTCGCCCGGACCGACCACCGCGAACGTCACCGAGTCGCCCAGCGGCGTCGCGGCGCGCACCGCCATCCGTCCGACGTCGACCAGCAGGAACGTGTCCGCCGGATCGCCCTCGTGGAACACCACCTCCCGGGGCGCGAACCGCCGCCGGCGTCCGCTGGCGAGCACCTGGCGCCGGTCCTCGGCCGACATGCCCGCGAGCAGCTCCACGGAGCGGAACAGTAGTCGGGACGAACTGTCGCGGGGGTGACAGACGCACCGTCACCGGCGGGACGGACATCCCGGCGGACCGGGGCGATTCTTCACGGGTCGATGCCGACCGATCCCCGGAGCGTGAGTCCCATGACCGTCACCAGCCCCACCACCCCCGGCGCCCGCCACCAGCTCGCCCCCGAGACGTCAGCGGAGTCCGGCACCGAGTCGTCCCCACCGGGCCGGGTGTACCCCCTGGCCGCGAGGGGTGCCGCGATCGTGCTGCCGCTCGGGGCGGTCCTCGCCGCGGTGAGCACGGTGTTCGACCCGCACTCGACCGAGCCCGAGCCGCGCGGCATGTACGTCGCCTACGGCGCCGACCCCGCGGGCGCCGATGTCGCGGCGACGGTGCTGCACTACGGGTTCCTCTCCCTCGCCGTCGGGCTGCTGCTCGCCGGGTTGGCGCTCACGTCCCGACGGGGCCGGGCTCTCGCCGTGGTCGGTGGGTTCCTGGGCTTCCTCGGCTTCGCGAACCTGTCCGGCGCCGTGACCGAGGACTGGTTCGACGCGCAGATGGCCGCCGCGCTCGGTCCGGACACCGCGATGGCGCTCAGTCAGAAGGCACTCGCGATGCCGGCGCTGACCGCGGGCTGGATGGTCCCGATGATGCTCGGCTTCTCGCTCGGCCCGGTGCTGCTCGTCGCCGGCCTGGCCCGCGCGCGGGTGGTGCGCTGGTGGGTGCTGGTCCTGCCGGTGGCCTGCACGGTCATGTTCACCGTCGGCGACGGGCTCGGCCCGGTCGGCTTCCTCGCCACGCTCGCCGCGTGGGCGGTCTTCGGCCTGATCCTCGGGCGGGCGTTCTGGACGGCGCCCGCCCGGGACTGAGGGCTCAGGCGGCCGGGACCTCGACGGTCGTGGCCAACAGGGCGCCCTCGCGGGCCGCGCGACGGTTGTGCTCCAGGAAGTCCGGCGCCGCGCACAGGTAGAGCGTCCGGCCGTCGGAGCCGCCGAGCCCGCACGCGAACACGCCGGTGCCGGGGGAGACCTCGTCGACGATCTCGCCGCCCTCCCGGACCCGCAGGGCCCGGCCGCCGAGGGCGTCGGCGATCCAGAGGCAGCCCTCGGCATCGAGCGTGCACCCGTCGGGCGCGACCGACAGCTCGGCGAGGGCCTTCTCCTGAGCGGTCTCGGTGGGCACCGGGCCGAACGACGCCCACGTCCGGCGCCGGCCCAGCCCGCCGTCGTCGGCGATGTCGAACGCGGAGACGCGGTTGCCCAGGGTCTCGTCGACGAGCAGCGTCTTCCCGCCCCCGGTCACGACGCTGCCGTTCGGGAACCACAGGTCGCTCGCCGCCAGATGGACGCTGCCGTCGGGGTCGACCCGGTGGAGCGCGGTCGTCGCGATGGCTGCCCCGCCCATGAGGTCGAAGCCGAAGTTCCCCACCCAGGCCCGGCCGGTCGTGTCCACGACCATGTCGTTGAGCTGCGAGGACACAACGTGGGACAGATCGGCGTGGGTGGCCAGCGTGCCGTCCGCCTCCCGGCGCAGGATCCGCTGGTCGCGCTGCGAGACGACGAGCAGCCGGCCGTCGGGCAGCCAGCCCAGGCCCGAGGGCTGCTGCTCGACCTCGGCCTCGGTGCGCAGGTCGCCGCCGTCCTCGGTGACCGAGAGGACGCGCGCGGTGTAGAAGTCGACGAACCAGAGGCGCCCGTCGTGCCATCGCGGGCACTCGGTGAAGGTCAGCCCGTCGATCACGGTCCTGATGTCGCGGCTCATCCCGGCCTCCGGTGTCGTCGGGGCCACCCCGGTGCGGCCCGGGGCACCCTAACGTCGGGGTCGGGCCGTCAGAACCGGCGCGGTCCGAAGCGCCCGGCGAGCAGGAACACGATCGGGAAGAACGCCAGGCCGGCGGGCTGACCGCCCACCACGACGAGCAGCACGATGCCGATCACGGCCAGCAGCGGCAGGAGCGCCATCGCGGTGTGACGGTGGCCCAGCGGATGGCGGTCGGGTGCCTTCTCGGGGACCGCCGGCGGGCCCGCGGCCGGGGAGAACTCCGGGTGCGGCGCCGGGAGATCGGTGAACAGTTCCTCGAGCTCGTGGCGGTGGGTCGCGGTCCCGGCCACCCCGGAGCGCTCGCCGTACTCGGTCACGTCGAGGCGGCCGGCCTCGAAGTGGGTGTCGAGTGCGCGCATGGCCGCCGCCCGCTCCTCGTGGCCGACCCGGAGATCCGGGGGCTCGGCCGGTACCCGGCCCGCGTCCTCACTCATCACCCCATGGTGCGCCTTCCGCGGCGAAGCGGTGGTGAGAAGCGGGCCGTGGGATGCGGATCAGCCCGGCACGATCCCGGCCGCGCCGTAGACGCCGACCGGGGCCGCCGCCCCCGGCGCGGGCCACTCGGCGACGTCCACGAGCCCCGGCGGCACCAGGTCGAGCCCGGCGAAGAACGCGGCCAGCTCGGCGCGGGTGCGCAGGGTGAGCTCGGTGGCGCTCCCGCGCATCGCCTCGGCGACGCCGTGCAGTGCCGCCGCGAGGGCCGGGTCGTCCTGGTCCTCGCTGTTGTGGCTCATCGCGACGACGCTGCCCGGTGCGAGCGCGTCGCGGTAGCGCCCGACCAGCGCGGCGGCGTCGTCGGTCACGAAGTGCAGGAGCGCCACCATGAGCACCCCGATCGGCCGCGCGAGATCGAGCAGGCCGGCGACCCCGGGGCGGCGAACACCGACTCCGGGTCGCGGACGTCGGCCCGGGTCACGGTGACCGAGGGCAGGTCGGCGGTGATCTCCTGGGCGTGCGCGACCGCGACCGGCTCGAAGTCGACGTAGGCGATCCGCACGCCCGGGTCGATCGCGTGGGCGATCTCGTGGACGTTCCCGACCGTCGGGACCCCGGAGCCCAGGTCGAGGAACTGGTCGATGCCGCGCTCGAGGCACCAGCGCACGACCGACCCGAGGAACGCGCGGTTCGCCTGGGCCGAGCGCGTGATGTCGGGGTAGGCGGCCATGGTGCGGGCCGCCTGCTCGCGGTCCACGGCGAAGTTGTGCGATCCGCCGAGGATGTAGTCGTAGATCCGGGCGGCGTTCGCCCGCTCGAAATCGATCCCGGCCTCCAGGAAGTCGTCCCCCACGGCGCAACGCTAGCGACGACGTCCGCGCCGCTCCCGCCCCCGTAGAGTGACACCCCGGTCACATCGGGAGGTGTGCGTGCCCGGAGGTCCGGCGCGGCGAGGCCGCTACCACCACGGCGACCTCGCGGCGACGCTCGTCGACGCGGGCCTTGCGCAGCTCGCGGAGACCGGGGTCGCGGCGTTCTCGGTGTCCGAGGTGGCGCGCCGGGTCGGCGTCAGCACGGCCGCGCCCTACCGGCACTTCGCCGACCGCGACCGCTTCCTGGCCGCCGTCGTCACCCGGGCCGCCGACGCGCTCGCCGCCGGGATCGCCCGCGCGCTCGACGAGGCCGGGCCGGACCCGCGGGAGCGGCTCGCCGCGGCGGCCGGGGCGTACACCGAGACGGTGTCCGTGCACCGCGTCGGCTTCGACGTGATCTTCGCGCCCGGGCTGCGGGAGCTGCGCGACGAGGAGCTGGCGCGCGCGGGGCGCGAGCTGACCGGCCTGCTGTTTCCTCCGGCGCTCGACCTGGCCGGTCCCGACGGGGCGCTGCGGCTGGTCGAGCAGGTCGTCGTGCTCGCGCACGGGTACGCGACGCTCGACGCCGACGGGTTCCTCTCGTCCGACCGCGTCACCGACGAACCCACGGCGGTGCGGGCCCGTCGGGCGGCAGCCGCGCTCATCGACGGTGCCGTCGGGCGTGGTTGACCCAGCGTCACCGTCCGCTGGTTCGTGGTTGCCCCGGAAGCACCAGGACGACCGTTGAATCGCGTGGCAGTGCTCACTTACAGTCGCACCATCGACCCTCGACGAGACGAGGACACATGGCCGACGACGACCCACGCGCCGACGCCATCGGACGGCTCAAGCACCGGCAGAGCTTCCAGCAGAACGCACTCATCTTCGCCGGCGTGGCGGTGCTGCTCGTCGTGATCTGGGCGATCAGCGGCGCCGGGTACTTCTGGCCGGTGTTCCCGATCGTCGGCCTGGCGATCGCGCTCGGCGCCCAGGCCTTCCAGCTCTACGGGCAGCGGCCGATCTCCGAGGACGACATCCAGCGCGAGATGCGGCGGCGGCCGACCGACGCCTAGGCCACGTGCCGGATCCGGGCCACGACGGCGGGCAGGTCGACCAGGTCGCCGACCGCCTGGCCGGTCGCGGCGGCGTGGTCGGGGTTCGTGACCCGTCCGCGGTAGGTCGACTCCACCAGGCTCTCCATGCGCCACGACGGCCCGGTGAAGGCGCCGGTGATCGCGTCGTCGTCGATCTGCGGGCCGAATCCGGGGCCGCGGGTCGACAGTGCGAGGACCACGACCTGTCCGCCGGGGACGACGGCGCCCGTCAGCGCCTCGGCGTAGCGGGCCCGGTCCTCGGCGTCGAAGACGTGGAACAGCGCGCTGTCGAGCACCGTGGCGTACCGCCCGAGCTCACCCGGGTCCATGGCGTCCGCGACGGCGAACTCCGCGGGCACCCCGGCGGCCTCCGCCCGGGCGCGCGCCCGCTCGACGGCGGCCGGGGCGGAGTCCGCGCCGAGCACGCGGTACCCGAGGCGGCTGAGCAGGATCGTGTGCTCGCCCGTGCCGCAGCCGAGGTCCAGGACCGGCCCGGTGATCCCGCCGGCCCGCTCCAGTTCCACGACGGCGGGTTGCGGCTCGCCGATCACCCACGGCGGCTCACCGGTGCGGTAGAACTCCTCGAACCTGTTCGGCGAGGTCATGGTGTCCCCCGGCTACTCGAAGTGAATGTTCTGTCCTGATTGGCGAATGGTGTTCGGCCATCAGAGCGAGCGATGCTGCCGATCACTGGGGCGAGCGTGACATTCTGTCATGTCCAGCGACAGAGGAGTCGTCCATGAGCGTCGTCATCACGGTCAAGTTCCCCGTCAGTGCGGACACGATGGAGCGGGTCGTCACCGCGAACGCCGACACGATGCAGGCCATCGCCGCCGACGGTCGGCGTCACGGGACCATCCACCACCAGTTCACCGCCGACCCGGACGGGAATGCGGTGGTGATCGACGAATGGCCGGACGAGGATTCCTTCCACCGCTTCTTCGACGCGCAGGACGACATCAAGAAGGTCATGGCGGAGGCCGGCGTGACGGGTCCGCCCGAGGTCACCGTGTACCGCACCCTCGACACGCCGGACCGTTTCTGACCCCGGAGGTCATTCGGCCGCGGTGGCGCGGCTGCGATGCGCGCGCACGCGGCGGCGCACCCCGCAGATCGCGGCCGAGCACCACCGGCGCCGCCCGCTGACGTCGTCGAAGAGCATGCCGCAGTCGTGGTCGTCGCAGGTCCGCAGGCGCGCGGCCGTCGGTCCGGCGAGGTGCTCCGCGGCCTGGCGCGCGATCCGGCCGAGCGCGGCCGTCGTCGTCGGCGGTCGGTGGTGTGGCGGGGCTGCACCAGGCCGCGGTGGCCGGGGTCGCCCTGGCCGCGGTCGGGGTGGGGCTGGTGAGTCGTTCCGAGCGCCGGGCATGACGAAGGGCGCCCCCCTGGTCGGGGGCGCCCTCGTCGTGTCGGGGTCAGACCGACGCGGCCTCCGGGGTCGGCGTGACCTCGAGCTGGTGCACGACGCGCTCCGTGGTCACCTCGTGGGCGACCAGGTCGGCGACGCCGAGCACGACCGCGGCCACCGCGCCGGCCACGATCAGCCAGCTCAGCGTGGCCCCGGTGAAGACCAGGGTCGCGACGAGCGACCAGATGCCCACCGCGGCGAGCAGGCCGTGGGTGAGGTATCCGGTGGCGTGGTGGTCGAGGATGACGCCGAGACCGCCCAGGGCGATCAGGCCGATGAAGATCCCGAAGGCGATCCAGGTCGATACCGGTGCGGCGAACGCGAAGACGGCGGTCGACAGGAAGGCTCCGGCGATCAGCGCGGTGGTGTCGATCGCGAAACGGCTGGTGAGTGCCATGACGGGCGCTCCTCTCATCGATGTGATGTCGAGAAGCGAGTCGGGCGAGGCGCGGCTCGGGAGGCCGGGTCGTGCTCTGCGGCTCGCCGACGGTGTCCGGGGGCACTGCCTCCGTCGCCGTCATACGGATCAAACACCCGACGGTCGTGGCCTGTGCCGTTCTGTGGGTCACACCCCGCGGTCAGCCGGCGGCGCGCCCCGGTCCCTCCAGCTCGGCCCGGACGCCGGCCAGGGTGAGCCCGCGGGCGCGCAGGAGATCGCCCGCCGCACCGGTCTGCGGATGCAGGAAGCCGAGCAGCAGGTGCTCGGTGCCGACGTGGCCGTCGCCCCGGCGGATCGCCTCGCGCAGGGCGAGCTCGAGAGTCTTCTTGGCGTCGGCGGTGAACCGCAGGTGGCCCCACGCCCGACGGCGGGCGCGGCGGCCGGCCGCGCGGGTGCCCTCCAGGGCGCCCGGCCCGAAGGTCTCCTCCACGCGGCGGCGGATCTCGTCGAGGTCGATGCCGAGGTCGGCGAGCGCCTCGGCGTCGGGGAGACGTGACGCCGCTCCCGCCGTGCGGGCGGCGGTCCGGGCGTCGTCGCCGGTGATCCCGTGCGCGGCGAGCAGCGTCGCGGCCGGGCCGTCGGTCTCGCACGCCCCGACGAGCATGTGGATCGACCCCACCTCCTCGGCGCCGAGCATGCGGGCATGCTCCTGGGCGAGCACCACCACGGCGCGGGCGGGCTGGGTGAATCGTTCGAACACGGGCATGTCCCCTCAGATCAGTCCCCGGTGCTTCTTGTGCACCGCCTGCCGGCTGACGCCGAGGGCGTCGGCGATCTGCTGCCAGGACCAGCCCAGTCGTCGGGCCCGCCCCACCTGCAGCTCCTCGAGTGATTCGGTGAGCGTCCGCAGGGACGCCACCGCCGCCAGTCCGACCGCCGGGTCCGTCGAGGACGCCGACGTCGCCATCGCCACAGCATCAGCCACGAGTGTCAACCTAGGCTGACAGGCTTGACGGTGTCAACCTGCATTGACACGCGCGGGCAGGTGAGGGGCACGCGGAATCAAGAGTCCGGCCGCGACGTTGACACCGTCACAGTTGAAGCGACAACTGAAGAGGGAGGACCCGATGACCACCGACCGCCGCTGGGACGTGGCCACGTACCACGCCGAGCTGGGGCAGTGGATCGAGGCGGCGCAGGTGCTGGTCGACCTCGTCGACGAGGAGCTCGACGCCTCGGCTGCCCGCCTCCTGCTCGCCCGCGCCTACTTCCACTCCGCCCAGCTCGGGCGCGCGGAGGAGCAGGCCCGCGCGCTCGTCGAGGCCAACCCGGCCGACGGGTACGCCCAGCTGCTGCTCGGCCGCGCACTGTCGAGGCAGAGCCGGCACGACGAGGCCGCCGCCCCGCTGAAGCTGGCCGCCGCCCTCGGGGTCAGCTGACCGTCCAGTCGAGGGTCGTGGTGTCGAGCGAGTCCAGCAGGTCGAACTGCGGGCCCGTCCGCGGCAGCTCGAAGCGGAAGAAGTACCGGGCGGCGGCGCGCTTGCCCTCGGCGAACGCGCCGCCGCCGTCGGCCCCGTCGCGGGCGTCGACCGCGAGGAGCTGCTCGAGCCAGATCCACGCCACGACGACGTGCCCGACCGCCTCCAGGTAGACGCTCGCGTTGGCCAGCGTGACGTCGGGATCGCCGGCCGCGTGCAGCGTCGTCGTGGTCTTCTCGACCCGGACCAGCGCCGACTCCAGCGCGGCGGCGTACTCCGGATAGGCATCGGCGCGCCCCACGGTCGCGCGGATCGTCGCGAGCAGCAGCTCCAGCCCGGCGCCGCCGCGCATCACCGCCTTGCGCCCGAGCAGGTCGATGGCCTGGATGCCGTGGGTGCCCTCGTGGATCGGGTTGAGCCGGTTGTCCCGGTAGAACTGCTCGACCGGGAAGTCGCGCGTGTAGCCCGACCCGCCGAGCACCTGGATCGCGAGGTCGTTCGCGGTGAGGCACCACTGCGACGGCCAGCTCTTGGCGATCGGGGTGAGGACGTCGAGCAGGAGCGCGGCTCGGGCCCGATCGTCGTCGGAAGGAGCGGTGTCCTTCTCGTCGACCAGCCGCGAGCAGTAGAGCCCGAGCGCCATCCCGGCCTCGGCGTAGGCCTTCTGCGCGAGCAGCATCCGCTTGACGTCGGGGTGCTCGGCGATCGGGATCATCGGGGTGGTGACGTCCCGCCCGCCGACCGGACGGCCCTGCGTGCGAGTGCGCGCGTACTCGAGCGAGTGCAGGTAGCCGGTGACGCCCAGCGCGGCCGCGCCCATCCCGACCCCGACCCGCGCCTCGTTCATCATGTGGAACATCGCCGCGAGCCCGCCGTGCTCGGCGCCGACGAGCCACCCGACGGCGCCGCCGGATTCCCCGAAGTTGAGCAGCGTGTTGACGGTTCCCCGGTAGCCCATCTTGTGGTTCACGCCCGCGAGCACGACGTCGTTGCGCGCGCCGTCGGAGAGGAACCGCGGCACCGCGATCAGGCTGATGCCCTTCACCCCGGCCGGACCGCCGGGGATCTTCGCGAGGACCAGGTGGACGATGTTCGGGGTCAGCTCGTGCTCGCCGCCGGAGATCCACATCTTGGTCCCGACGACGCGGTAGGTCCCGTCGGGCTGCGGCTCGGCCCGCGTCGTGATGTCGGCCAGCGACGACCCCGCCTGCGGCTCGGAGAGGCACATCGTCCCGGAGGCGCGGCCGTCGAGCATCGGCGGCACCCACGCCTCGATCTGCTCGGGCGTGCCGTGGGCGAGCAGCAGGTTGGCCGCGCCCGTCGTCAGGAACGGGTAGGACGCGGTCCCGATGTTCGCGGCCTGGAACCACGCCAGGGCCGCCCGCGCGACGGTGAACGGCAGGCCCGTCCCGCCCTGCTCGGCCGGGACCGACGCGCCGATGAAGCCGGCCCCGGCGAACGCGGCGATCGCCTCGCGCACGCCGTCGACGACGACCACATGACCGTCCGGGCCGACGTGCGGCTCGGCGACGTCGGCCGCCCGGTTGTGCGGGGCGAACCGCTCGGTGGCGATCTGCTCGGCCAGCTCGAGGACGGCGTCGACGGTGTCGCGGTCGTGCTCGGCGAACTCCGGACGGCCGAGGAGATCGTCCACCCCGAGCCAGTCGTGGAGCAGGAAGTCCAGGTCGGCGCGAGAGAGGATCCGCTGCTCGGTCACCTCCCCAGGGTGGCACGGTCGCCGTTCCCCGCCGGGCAACAGAGCACTGGAACGCCCGGGACCTCACGCGGCAGGCTGAGCGGCGTGGCCGGACCCGATGGACCCGAGACGCGCGTCGTGCTCCTGCGGCACGGGGAGACCCACGGCTACTTCGACGACGTCGGGCTCACCGACCTCGGCGAGTCCCAGGCGCGCGAGGCGGGGCGGGCGCTCGGGAAGGATCTCGCCGCGACGACGGCGCCCGGGGAGCGGGTCCGCCTCCCGCACGCACCGACCGCCCGCGGGACCGCCACGGCCGTCACCCTCCGCGCGAGCCTGGTCGCGACCCTCGACGAGGAGCTCGGCGACGGGCACGGCATCGTCGTCGGCGACCTCGAGCCCGACGCGCACTTCGACAGCCTGCAGTTCCTGTACGACGGCGAGGCCCGCGAGTCCTCCGTCGTCGCGGCCCGCCGCCTCGCGCTCGACCCCGACCGGCCCGCCCCGGACTGGGCACGCGAGTACGACCGCTTCGACGCCAACTACGGCGAGGCCTCCAAGACCGGCGGCCCGATCGACCGGTGGCTGACGACCACGACGCGGTACTTCGAGCCGCCGCAGATCGCGGTCTACCGGCTGTGGGCGGGTATCCAGGTGCTCGCGGCGGAGCCCGAACGCGGCCGGGTCGCGGTGGTCAGCTCGCACTCCGGGCCGATGCGCGCCTTCGCCGCGGCCGCGATCGGCCACGATCCCGGGGAGCCCGCGAACCTCGAACAGGTCGACGTGCGCGTCGCCGGCGACACCGCGACGGTCGGCTTCCGCGAGCACCGGGTCGCCGTCGTGCTGCCCACCGTGATCCCCCCGTGGATCGACCCGGCCTACCTGCACGGCAACCGGAACGCGCAGCAGAACGGGCGGTGACCGGTAGCCTCGCGGTCGCGGGAGGTGAGCGTCCGATGATCGTCACGAGGTCCTCGGCCCTGCTCGCGTGCCTCCTGGCCCTCCCGACGCTGCTCGGCGTCCTCCCCGGGCTGGTCACCGGACCCGACCCGGCCGCCGTCGTGGGAGCCGTCCTCGCCCTGACCGTCGCGGCGGTCGCCGTGGCCGCGGTCGCCGTCTCCGTCGCGGACCCGGCCGCGCGGGCCGTCGTCGGGATCAGTGGCCGGCAGGCCCGGGAGCAGGGGCGCCGGGGCGCGTTCCGTCGTCAGACGGCGCCCACCACCGACGGCCGCCCCCGGCCGAGAGCACCCGGGCGGGCCTGACCCGCGCCGACGTCCCCCTCTGTACAGGGCCGGCGCGGGCTGCTGCCCGTCCAGCAGCCGTGCCGCGGTGACGCCTACCCGTGCGCGGCTCCCTCCGGCCCGATCCGAGGTCACCCGTGCTCGCCTGGTTCCACCTGCCCGTCTCCTATCTCCTCGCCGCCTGGCACGAGGCCGCCGCGCTGCTCACCGGACCCGCTTCCGGTCTCGGCTGGGCGCTCGCCGTCGTCGGGCTCGTCGTCACCGTCCGCGCGATCCTGCTCTGGCCCGCGGTCGCGCAGATGCGCACCGGCCGGGCCGTGGCCCGCCTGCAGCCGGAGCTCGCCGCGCTGCGCGAGCGCCATCGCGACGACCCGATGGCCCTCGCCCGGGCCACCACCGACCTGCAGCGCGCCCACGGCGTCCGTCCGTTCGCCACGCTCGGACCGCTGCTCCTGCAGATCCCGATCATGCTCGGCGCGGTCGGCGTGCTGCACGGCTTCGTGCCCGGGGCGACGTCGAACGGCCTCTTCGGCGCCGCCGACGTCGCGTCGTTCCTGCACGCCCGCCTCGGCGGGGCCGGCCTGGTGCAGACGGTCCTCGGCGGTGACGTCCAGGGCTTCGCGATCCTCGGCCACTGGTCGTTCTCGCCCGCGGTGCTCGCGGTGGCGGCCCCGGTCGCACTGGTCGCGGCTCTGGCGACGCACCTGACGGCGCGGCTGGCGCGACGACGTCAGGCGCCCGACGGCTCCGGTCTCGCGACCGCGATCGGGATGTGGCTGATCCCGGTCGGCACGGTGCTGGGGGCGCTGGTGCTGCCGCTGGTCACGGAGGTCTACGTGCTGGCCCACAGCGTCTGGACGCTGGGCCAGCAGTACCTCGTCGGGCGGTACCTGGACGCCCACTGAGTCAGGTGAGGCCCATGGTCCGGGCGGCCATCCCGGCGAGCGCCGGCTCGACTGCGGCCCGCGCCGCGGCGGGGTCGTCGGCCGCGGCGATCGTCAGGGCGGCCTCGATGACCGAGGCGAACAGCAGCGGGGCGAGGACGGAGGCCGGCGCGGGCAGGGCGACCCCGGCCTGCCCGGCCGCCTCGAGCCGGTCGACGATCACCCCGAGCGCGTAGGCGTTCTCGATCTCCCGCCAGGTCTGCCAGCCGAGGACCGCGGGCGCCTCGACGAGCCCGATGCGACGCACCTCGGGGCGCTCGCAGATGTCGAGGAACCAGCCGACCGCGCCGACCAGCGCGACGATCGGGTCCTCGACGGTGTCGAGCCGGCCGACGAGCTCGTCGCGCAGGTCGGCCTCCATCCGCTCGTAGACCGCGCGGAAGAGGTCCTGCTTGTTGGCGAAGTGGTGGTAGAGCGCGCCGCGGGTGACCCCGGCCGCCGTCACCAGCTCCTCGGCCGAGACACCGTCCACCCCGCGCTCGGCGAAGAGTGTCCGGCCGGCCTCGAGCAGCGCCTCGCGGGTCGTCTCACGACGCTGGGCCTGGCTGCGTCGCGCGGCTCGGGTCCCGTCGGGCGGCTGGCTCGTCACGCACGAACTCCCGGATCAGCTCGGCCAGGCGGTCGGGTCGATCCTGCGGCACGAAGCAGAAGCTGTCCTCGACGGGGGCGATCCGCGCGTTCGGCAGGCGCGCGGCGATGCGGTGGGCGAGCGAGATCGGGAACACCCGGTCCTCGACCGCCCAGGCCAGGAGTACCGGGAGATCGACCTCGCCGAACCGGTCCGCCGCGGCGAGCGTGTGGCGGCGGTCGACCCCGCGCAGGAACCGGCCGGCGTCGGCCCGGATGCGCCGATCGGTGGCGGTCGGGGTCATCCAGCGGCGCAGCCGGTCGTCGCCCAGCGGGTGCTTCGCGAGCGCGGAGAACCCGACCGGGAGCCGGTTGATCGCCGGGAAGCGAGCCGCGGGTTTCGCGAACGACGCCAGCGCCCCGGGAATGTGCGCGAGCAGCGGCAGGAAGGCGAACCGCGGCGGGAAGAAGGCCTCGAACGAGTCCGACGGGGTCAGCACCACTCGACCGACGCGCTCCCGGGGCGTCGTCGCCAGCAGGATCTGGACCAGCCCGCCACCCGTGTCGTTGCCGACCACCGTCACGTCGTGCAGGTCGAGTGTCCCGAGGAACTCGTCGATCACCGCGGCGACCCCGGGTGGACTGAGATCCATGTGCGGCACGGGGACGCGGTGGGCGCCGAGCGGCCAGGTCGGCGTGATGCAGCGCAGGCCGGCGTCGACCAGCACCGGCACGACGCGTGCCCACAGCGTGGCGTCCACCAGCGCGCCGTGGACGAACACGACGACGGGCCCTGACCCGGCGTCGTGATAGCGGATCGTCCCGTCGCGCAGGGCGACCTCGCGTTCCGGTCCGAGCTCGTCGTCGTCGGCGTTCATATCGACATACATACAGTACGTATGTCGATGCCTCAACGGATGCACAACTCCGTCGCGCGCCATTGACCGCTGGGTGTGCGCGCCGTCACAGTGGGTCCAGATCACCACCACGGCGGAGGGCGAGCACCACCATGAGCGGCGAATCCCTGTACGAGCGTCTGGGCGGCACCTACGCGATCGCGGGGGCGGTGGACGTCCTCGTCGACCGGCTCTTCGTGAACGCGGAGGTGAACGCGAACGAGGGGGTGCACGCCCACCACGGCGACCCGGCGAACGCGCCCGGCTACAAGTTCCTGGTCACCGCGTGGTCGATCGAGGCCGCCGGTGGGCCGAAGTGCTATCCCGGCCTCAGCATGGTCGAGGCGCACGACACGCTGGCGATCACGAACGACCAGTTCGACTCGGTCGCCTACGAGATTCGCGGGACGCTCAAGTACCTGGGGGTCCCGACCGCGGAGCAGGACGAGTTCATGGAGATCATCGAGCACTACCGTCCGGAGGTCATCGAGCAGACCCCGGTCGCCCAGGAGGGGACGCTGGAGCCCGCGGTGGCGCAGGCCTGACGGGTCACGCCATCAGGTCGCGGACGGCCCGCTCCAGCAGGTCGACGCCCGGCCCGAGCACCGACTCGTCGAGGTCGAAGCCCGGGGTGTGGTGCGGCCCGGCGAGGTCGGAGCCGACCGCGAGGTAGGTGGCCCGGCCGCCGCGGGACTGGACGCGGCGCATGAACGCGGTCGCGTCGTCGCTGGCCACGCCGAGCTCGGCGGTGGGCGTGACGACGTCGAGCCCGGTGGCGCGGGCGGCGGCGGCGACGGCGGTGGCGATCTCCGGGTCGCCGGTCGCCGTCGTCACCGCCCCGGTCCGCTCGATCTCGACCGTTCCGCCATAGGTGGCGGCGGCGCCCTCGAGGGCCGCCCGGACGCGGGCCTCGATCTCCTCGTTGACCTCGCCCTCGTCGGCGCGGGTCTCGAGGAGCATCGTCGCGCGGTCCGGGACGATGTTGCTCACCGTCCCGCCGTGCAGGGCCCCGACGGCGACCCGCGTCTCGTGCCCGGGGAACGGCGGCATGGTGTGGACGGCGAGGGTGGCCGCCGCGGCCGCGAGCAGCGCGGAACGGCCCTCGTGCGGGGCCATCGCCGCGTGGGCGGCGCGGCCGTGGAAGATCGCGCGGAGCTTGGTGTTGGCGAGCAGCCCGTCGACGGCGGCCGCGACGGTGCGGCTCTCGAGGCCGATCCCGAGGTGCGCGGCGAGCAGCACGTCGACGTCGTCGACGACGCCGGCGGGCACCATCGCGGCCGCGCCGCGCCCGCCCTCCTCGGCGGGCTGGAGCAGGATCGTCACGCGCCCGTCCGGCGGGTCGGCGCTCAGCCGTTCGGCGAGCTCGATCGCCATCCCGACGTGGCCGTCGTGCCCGCAGGCGTGCATCTCGCCCTCGCGGGTGGAGCGGAACCCCTGCTCGTGCGGCACGTGGCCCGCGGCGGTCGACTCCACGATCGGCAGCGCGTCCATGTCGGCGCGCAGCGCGACGTGCCGGCCGGGCCGCCCGATGTCCAGGGTCGCGACGACGGCGGTGCGTCCCCCGCGCATCGGGGGGAGGAAGCGGTCGTCGCCGGCCCGATCGGTGTCGCCGGCTGCCGCGGTGAAGGCCCGGTCGAGGGCCTCGTCGTCGGGCACTCCGAGCCGCGCGCCCGGGTCCAGCGCGGCGGTGCCGGTGCGGATGTCCCAGCCGAGGTCGGCGAGCCGACCCGCCACCCGGGACGCCGTCCGGAACTCGGTGAACCCGACCTCGGGGTGGGCGTGGAGGTCGCGGCGCCAGGCGGTCGCGGTCCTGCCGGTGCTCGGGGTGGCCACCTCCCCCATGATGCCCGCCCACCTGTCATCCCGACCGGCGTCAACGTCGCGTCAATGTCGGGCTCCGGCGGCGCCGCGCTGACGACGGGTGAGGGTGTCCGGGGCCAGGATGGGGGACGTGGAGAGCGAGCGGGACGAGCCGCGGCGCGGTGAGCTGCGCGTCCACCTGGGCGCGGCCCCCGGGGTCGGCAAGACCTACGCCGCGCTCTGCGAGGCGCGGCGACGGCTCGACCGGGGCACCGACGTCGTCGTCGGGCTCGTCGAGACGCACGGGCGGGCCCGCACCGCGGAGCTGCTCGCCGGCCTCGAGATCCTCCCGCGCCGGACCGTGACCCACCGCGGCACGACGTTGCACGAGCTCGACGTCGACGCCGTGCTCGCCCGGGCGCCGCAGGTCGTCGTCGTGGACGAGCTGGCCCACTCCAACGCCCCGGGCAGTCAGCACGCGCGGCGCTACGAGGACGTGGAGGAGCTCCTCGCGGCGGGCATCGACGTCATCTCGACGGTGAACGTGCAGCACCTGGAGTCGCTGCACGACGTCGTCGAGCGCATCACCGGCACCCGCCAGCAGGAGACGGTGCCCGACGAGGTCGTCCGCGCGGCCGAGCAGGTGGAGCTGGTCGACATCACCCCGGAGGCGCTGCGCCGACGCCTCGCGCACGGCAACGTCTACCCGGCCGAGCGGATCGACGCCTCCCTCGCGCACTACTTCCGGACCGGGAACCTCATCGCGCTGCGCGAGCTGGCCCTGCTCTGGGTGGCCGACCAGGTCGACGTCGCGCTGCGCCGCTACCGCACCGACGAGGCGATCGACGAGGTGTGGGAGGCCCGCGAGCGGGTCGTCGTGGCCGTCACCGGTGGTCCGGAGAGCCGCACCGTGCTCCGTCGGGCCGCGCGGATCGCGCGCCGGGCCGGGGCGGCGGACCTGCTGTGCGTGCACGTCCTGCGTGGCGACGGGGTCGTGACCCGCAGCGGCGGCCGAGGGTCCGGACGGGAGCTGCGCCAGCTCGCGAAGGAGGTCGGGGCCTCGTTCCACACCGTGGTCGGGGACGACGTCGCCGCCGCCCTGCTCGACTTCGCCCGCGGCGCGAACGCCACGCAGCTGGTGCTGGGGACGTCGCGGCGCTCGCGGCTGGCCCGGCTGGTCGAGCCCGGGATCGGGGCGCGGGCCGTCGCCGCGGCGGGGTCGATCGACGTGCACCTCGTGCCGCACACCGAGACCGAGGAGTCGGCCCCGGACGACGGCCGTCGTCGTCGGGTCGGGTCCGTCCTCGGGCGTCGGTGGGCCCTGGGGCTGCCCACGGCGGTCGTGCTCCCGGTCCTCGCCACCGTCGGGGGTCTCGCCCTGCCCGGCGGGCTGTCCACCCACACCGTGGTGTTCTTCCTGGCCACCGTGCTGACCGCGCTCGTCGGTGGCCTGCTGCCCGCCGTCGTCGCCGCGCTGTTCGGCGGGATGCTGCTCAACTACTTCTTCACCCCGCCGCTGCACACGCTGACGATCGCCCGCGCCGAGGACCTCGTGGCGGTCGTGACGATGCTGGTGGTGGCGGTCCTCGTCGCGGCGGTGGTCGACCGGGCGGACCGCCGGGCCGCCCAGGCGGCGCAGGCGCGGGCCGAGGCGACGCTGCTCGCGTCGTTCGCGCGGGTGGTCATCGCGCGCTCCGACCCGCTGCCGCGGCTGCTCGAGCGGGTGCGCGAGGCGTTCGGGTTCAGCGCGGTCGCCGTGCTCGAACGGGGGCCGAAGGCGTCGTGGACGGTCACCGACCAGGTGCCGGCGGACGCGTCGCTGGTGGCGTCGTCGGTCCCGTCGGCCGTCGAGCCCGGTGAGGCCGATGCCGACGTCGAGATCGACGAGGGGTCGCACCTGGTCGGGTACGGGCGCACCCTGGCCGCGGCCGAGGCCCGGTTGTTCGCCGCCGTCGGTGGCCCGGCGATGCTGGCGCTGCGCAACCGCCGGATCAGCGCCGAGGCCGTGGACGCCGCCCGTCGTGCGGAGGCTTCCGGGTTGCGGACGGCGCTGCTCTCGGCGGTCGGGCACGACCTGCGGACCCCGCTCTCCGCGATCAAGGCCGCGGTGTCGAGCCTGCGCGACCCCGGGCTGGCGCTCGCTCCCGACGACCGCGAGGACCTGCTCGCGACGGTCGAGGAGTCGGGCGATCGCCTGGTCGCGCTGGTCGACAACCTCCTCGACTCCTCCCGGCTGGCCACGGGGGCGGTCACTCCGCACCGGACGACGGCGAGCCTCGTGGAGATCGCCGAGGCCGCGGTGGCGGCGGTGCCCCGTGCGGAGGACCGGGCGCGGGTGTGTCTCGTGCTCGGGACGCCCGTCGATCCCGACGACGACCTGGGCGCTGCTGCCGACGGCGCTGCTCCCGACGTTGCTGCTCCTGACGAGGTGCCCGCTGACGAGGTGTCGGCCGACCCGGGCCTGGCTGAGCGGATCGTCGCGAACCTCATCGACAACGCGCTGCGCCACGGCGGCGACGGGCGGGTCGCGATCCGGACGAGCGCCCACGGGGACCGGGTCGAGCTGCGGGTGGTCGACACCGGGCCCGGCGTCGGTCGGGACGCCGAGCTGTTCACCGCCTTCCAGCGGCTCGGCGAGCACGACTCGGCACCGGGCGGACTGGGCCTCGGTCTGCACGTGGCGCGAGGGTTCGCCCAGGCCATGGGCGGGACGCTCGACGCGGAGGAGACCCCGGGCGGCGGGCTGACCATGGTGCTCTCGCTGCCTCGCGCAGCGGTCCCTGACCCCGTGGCCACCGTCCCGGCGGTCGCGCGATGAGCCGGGTCCTGGTCGTGGACGACGACCCCCACCTGCTGCGCACCCTGCGGATCAACCTCACCGCCCACGGGCACACCGTCGTGCCGGTCGCGACCGGGGGCGGGGCGCTGCGGGCGGCCGCCGACCGGCCCGCACCCGACGTCGTCGTGCTCGACCTCGGACTGCCCGACGTCAGCGGCCTCGAGGTCCTGGAGGGCATCCGGGGGTGGAGCGCGATGCCGGTGATCGTGCTCTCCGCGCGAACCGACGCCGGGGACAAGGTGGCCGCGCTCGACGGCGGCGCGGACGACTACGTGACGAAGCCCTTCGGCATGCCCGAGCTGCTCGCCCGCATCCGGGCAGCGGTGCGGCGCGGCGTGACGGTGCCGTCGGAGGGGGAGCCGCGGGTGACGACCCCGGACTTCGAGGTCGACCTGGTCGCCAAGAAGGTGGTCCGGGACGGCGTCGAGGTGCATCTCTCGCCGACCGAGTGGGGCGTGCTCGAGCACCTGGTGCGCCACCCCGGGATGCTCGTGACCCAGCAGCAGCTGCTCCAGGAGGTGTGGGGCCCGGCGTACGGGACCGAGGGTCACTACCTGCGCGTCTATCTCGGTCACCTGCGCCGCAAGCTGGAGCCCGAGCCGTCCCGTCCGCGCTACCTGGTCACCGAGCCGGGGCGCGGGTACCGGTTCGAGCCGCAGGGCTGAGCCCGCTCCGGTCCGTGCGGCGACGGAAGGCGAGCACGGGGTCGGGCGTGCTCGTCGACGAACCGGTCCGGGCCCGCCGTCATGTGCAGCCACCAGACCGTGATCACGGCGTCGACGGTGCGCGGGCCGAGCGGTAGGTCGTTCTCGGCGTCGGCTCGGACGACGCGGCCGGGGAGATGACCGGCGGCGGCCGTCGTGAAGGCGGGGGCGTGGTCGAGAGCGACGACCGTGCCGCTCAGGTGCCGGGCGACCGAACCTGGCCCGGCGGCGAGGTCGAGGACGCGCCGGTCCTGTCCCAGGTGCTCGTCGAGCAGGGCGTCGAGGGCGGCCGCGGCGTCGCGTGCTCGGACTGGGCCGCCATGCGCGTCGTCGTAGTCGTGAGCCGCCTGCTCGGCGTCGGTCATGTGTCGATCGTGCCGGTGCAGCTGCCGGAGTCATCTCAGAAGTCGGGGTCGTGGTTGTAGCGGCTGGGTGGGTGTTCTTGCTGGTGGCGGTTGGTGAGGGCGAGGCGGGTGGCGGTGTCTCGGGCTTCGGGGGTGATGCGGCCGTCGCGGGTGCGTCGGGGTGTCCAGTCCTCGCGGGCGGGCTTGTGCGCGGTGGTCGGGGTGATGGCGTGGCCGGGTGTCAGGGGCGCCGGGCGGGGGTGGGTGATGCGGCTGGTGATGTGGTGGCGGGTGCCGGTGGGGTCGGTGATGACGAAGCGGCCGGGTTGGGGTTGGTCGTAGTGCCAGCCGGCTTGGTGTTTGGCGCGGTGGTCGTGGCGGCAGAGCGCTTCGAGGTCGCCGGCTTCGGTGGTGCCGCCGTGGAGCCAGTCGAGGGTGTGGTCGAGGTCGCAGCCGTCGACGGGGCGGGTGCAGGTGGGGACGACGCAGGTCTGGTCGCGGGCGCGGACGTATTCGGCGAGCCGGGTGCTGGGGAAGCGGCGGTCGCGTTCGCGGGTGGTGGTGGCCGGGTGGTCGTCGGGGTGGGCGGTGTCGGCGCGGATCAGGGCGTCGCGGGCGCGGGCGAGCCATTGAGTGATCTGGGCGTCGAGCAGCACCGGGCGCGCCCCGGCGAGGGCGTCGGCGTCGGTGGTGGCGTCCGGGTCGAGGGCGTGGAGCAGCGCCGCCGGGGCGGTGAGCTGCACGGTTTGGCGGCGGTAGCGCGGATCTCGGGCGGCGTCCGGCGGGGCGCGCAGCGTCAGCAGATGCTGGAGGTGGCCGTGCTCGTCGTGGACGAGGATCTTCCACCCGGCCGCGCCACGTGCGAGGGCGGCGGTGCGGGCTGCCTCGCTGGGTACCGGGCCGATGTCCGACAGGGCGCCGGGGGCGTCGTCGAGGCCGAGCAGGGTCGACAGCGTCAGGCGCACGCCGATCCCGGGCGCGAACACCACGCATCGCCCGGCCGCGCCGGACTCGGTGGGTGGTTGCTCGGGGCTCGGGTCGCTCGCCGGACCTGGGTGGGGCTCGCCGTCGGCTGCCGGTCCCTGCGGATCGTCGTAGTCGGCTGATCCGCGCTCGTCGGTCTGCTCGTCACCGGCGGGGACCTCGCCGCCGAGGCCCGGCATCCCGCCCGGGGAAGCTCCAGGCCCGCCGTCGTCCCCGTGGGGACTGGAGCCGGGCCCGCGGTCGTCGTTGCCGGGCCCGAGCTCGTGGTCGCCGAGGCGGTCCGGTTCGTCGCGGCCGCCGTCAGGGCCGCGCTCGGGGCTGTCGCCGGGCGAATTGGGTCCACCGTCGCCGGGCGAGTCCGGCCCGCCGTCGCCGGGCCAGTCCGGGCCGCCGTTGTCGTCGGGGCCGGGGCCGCCGCTCGGGTGGGGTCCACCGCCGTCGTCGCCGCTCGGGCCGGGCCCGTCGTCGCCACCCGGGGAGTCCGGGCCGTCGTCGGGGGTGTCGGGCCCGTCGTCGGTGGGGTTGGTGCCGGTGTCGTCGGTGGCGGTGAGTTCGCCGGTGACCGCGTCGATGACCGCGGTGTCGTCGGCGGCGCCGGCCTGGGTGCCGTCCATGAGCCGGATGAACACCCGCGCCTCGACGAACCCCAACGCCACCTTCCGCCCCGAGGCCCGCAGCCGGGCCCGGACCGCCAGCGCCAGCGCGCGCAGCCGCAGCTTCGCGGCCTGGGCCAGGTTCGGGTCGAGATCCCGGCCGCACAGATCCACCGCCCCCGACGGCGCGGTCTCGGCGCTGACCCGGGCCCGGGCGGTCGCCGCCGCCAACCGGGCCGCGGCCCACACCGGGTCGACGGCGTAGGCGGCATCGAGGATGCGTTCCCGCAGCGCGGAGAGCCCCAGCGCGGCGATGTCGGGCAGCACCGCGTCCACGACCCGGCGGGCCTGCTCGTCGGACAGGCCCTCCAGCCCGGTCACGAACGCCGACGCTTCCCCTACCTCCAGCTTCCCGGCCCGCATCGCCGCACCGAGCGCGGGCATCCGCTCCAGCACGCCGTGGGCCAGGTGCAGCCGGGCAGCGGCCATGGTCGCGGTCCAGCCCAGTGACGCCGCGGGGATCTTCGGGGTGAACTCGTCGGGGTCGGCGCGCACCGTGGTCCCGGCCCGGGCACCACTGGCTTCGCGCAGCGTGACCAGCAGGAGCCAGTCGGCGTGGTTGCGGACCCGGAACGCGCCGCGCAGCCACGCCGCGGCCACCTCACCGACCAACGACGCGGGGTCGACCGCCTCCAGCGCAGCCGCCAGCTCCGGTCCGGCCGGCAGGTCGTCGAACCCGCCGGCGCTCTCCACCGTCACCGCCGCTGTCATGGATCGAACACTAGTTCGACCCCCTGACAATCACGGCCGGAATCGGACACCTAGACTAGACCGGACGAGTGAACTTCCGCGCTACCTCACCACGCGAGCCAGCAGGAACCCGTCCCAGCCCTTCGCCCCGACCGTCTGCATCGCCGTGGCCTCCAGCCGGGGCTCGGCGGCGATCAGCTCGGTGACGTTTCGCGACCCGACCACCGCCGCCGAGTCGTCACCGAGGTCGGCGACCGCCCCGTGACGAACCACGTTGTCCACGACGATCACCGTCCCCGGGTGGGAGAGCCGCAGCGCCTCGCGGACGTAGGTCGCGTTGGAGGGCTTGTCGGCGTCGACGAAGACCAGGTCGAACGGCCCACCGAGCCGGGTCATCGTCTCCGCCGCGGTCCCGACCACGACCTCGACCCGATCGGCGACGCCCGCGTCCTCGAACACGCCCCGTGCCACGTCCGCATGATGCTGGTCCACCTCGAGGGTGACCAGAGACCGGTCAGAAGGGAGCGCACGGGCGATCACGGTGCCCGAGTAACCGCCCAACGTCCCGACCTCGAGCACCCGCCGGGCCCCGACCATCTGTACGAGCAGCGCCAGGAACTCGCCCTGCAGTGGCGAGACGGCGATCTCCGGCAGTCCCTCGGCCCGCGCCCGCTCCAGGGCCCGGGTCAGGACGTCGTCGCCGATCCCCAGCGTCGTCTCGAAGTACGCGTCGACCTCGCTCTCGTTCGCCATGTCCTCATGGTGCCTGCGGGAGGCCCGTGCCCGGTCGATCTTGGCCACGGCCACCCGCCGATCCGCTTGGGCCGCTTCGGCGCGAACGTCCGGACCTTCGACGTCCTCAGCCCCGAGCGCACCAACGACTCCGCCACCGTCACCGCCGCGGGCACGCCGTCCACCACCGGCACGCCCGTCCGGTCCCGGACCGCCTCCGCGAGCCCGGCCATCCCGCCGCAGCCGAGCACGATCACCTCGGCCCCGCCGTCGGAGACCGCCGCCGACGCCTGTCCCGCGATCATCTCGCCGGCCGCAGCAGGCGCGGCCTCCAGCTCGAGCACCCCCGATCCCGACGCCCGCACCGAGGCGCATCGCGCCGAGAGCCCGGCCAGCATCAGCCGGTCCTCGATCAACGGCACCGTCCGGTCCGGCGACGTCACCACCCCGTAGCGGCGCCCAGGAACATCGCCGTCGACGCCGCCGCATCCGTGATGTCCACGACCGGCACCACGAGCGCCTCCTGCAGCGCCTCGCGGCCGTGCTCCCCGAAACCCGCCTGGATCACCGCGCGTAGGTACCGCAGCACCGCATCGAGCACCCCGACCGCGGACAGATGGCTCTCGACGTTGCCCTCGGTGGACTCCGCCCCGAACCGGGGCGTCACCCCGACGATCTCGGTCCCCGGCAGGGCGACGGCCGCCGCCTTGGCCGCGATCGCGTCGGTGACGGCGGCGGTGGTGTTGACGTTGACGACGAGGATCCGCACGGGGTCACCGTGGGACGCGGATGAGCACCTCGCCGTGGGGGATCGAGAACCAGCCGTCAGGATGCTCCGCCCACGCGCGCCAGGCGTCGGCGATGTCGGCGAGCTCGTCCGGGGTCGCGAAGCCGCCGGCCACGGCCCGCTCGGCGATCGTGGAGTCGACGATCCGCTCGGCCCACTGCCCGCCCCACCAGGCCCGCTCCTCGGGGGTGGCGAACGACCAGATGGACGCACTGGCCGTCACGTCGGTCGCGCCGGCGGCGTGTGACCACGCGAGTTCCCGACGGCCGGCGTCGGGCTCGGTCCCGTGCGCGTGGGCGACGGCCCGGTAGATCTCCAGCCAACGGTCGAGCCGCGCGTCGTGGGGGTGGTGGACGATCCCGGCGTAGTCGCAGTCCCGGGTCGCGACGACGCCGCCGGGTCGCGTCACGCGGATCATCTCCCGCAGCGCGGCGACCGGGTCGACCAGGTGCAGCAGCACCTGGTGGGCGTGCACGACGTCGAAGGGCGCGCCGGCGTCGGAAAGATCCAGTGCATCCCCGACGACGAAGCGCACCCCCTCGGCGTTCGTCCGCGCCCGCTCCAGCACCCCCGCGTCCGGGTCGACGCCCACGACCTCACCCGGCGCCACCCGACGGGCCAGGTCCGCGGTGATCGTCCCCGGACCACACCCGACGTCGAGCACCCGCATCCCGGGCGCCAGGTGCGGCGCGAGGTAGGCGGCGGAGTTCTCGACGGTGCGCCACGTCTGCGAGCGCAGCACGCTCGCGGCATGACCCTGGCTGTACGCGGTCACGGTGATTCCCATCATGTGAGACGATTAATCCGGATGTTGGGAAGCATGCTAACGCGGCAGGTAGCGTCGGGGTCGTGAGTACGGCACTCGGAACCCCGACGCTCGAGGACACCTACGCCCAGGCGGTGCCCGACCTCGTCGTGCCCTGGGCGGCCGCACCCGTCCGGGACCCGCAGGTGGTCGTCCTCGACGAGGAGCTCGCCGCCGAGCTGGGCCTCGACCCGGAGACGCTGCGGACCTCCGGACTGCTCGTCGGACGGGTGCCGGAGGGTGTCCGGACCGTGGCGCAGGCCTACTCGGGGCACCAGTTCGGCATGTTCCAACCACGCCTCGGCGACGGGCGGGCGGTCCTCCTCGGCGAGATCGTCGCCCCCGACGGCACCCGGCACGACCTGCACCTCAAGGGCTCCGGCCGCACCCCCTTCGCACGCGGCGGCGACGGCAAGGCGGCGCTCGGCCCGATGTTGCGCGAGTACGCCATGGGCGCGGCGATGCACGCGCTCGGCGTCCCCACCAGCCGCGGCCTGGCCGTGAGCACCACCGGCGAGAAGGTCGACCGCGACGGCGGCGCGCTGCCCGGCGCCATCCTCGCCCGGGTCGCGTCAAGCCACCTGCGGGTCGGCACCTTCCAGTACGCCGCCGCCCACGAGGAGCCCACGCCGGTCCGCGCGCTGGCCGACCACGCCATCGCCCGCCACTACCCGCACGCCGCCGATGCGGACGAGCCCTACCTGGAGCTCTACCGCTGCGTGGTCGACGCCCAGGCCTCGCTCGTCGCGCAGTGGTTGCTCGTCGGGTTCGTGCACGGCGTCATGAACACCGACAACACCACGATCTCCGGCGAGACCATCGACTACGGGCCCTGCGCCTTCATCGACGGCTACGACCCGACGACGGTGTTCAGCTCCATCGACCACGCCGGCCGCTATGCGTTCGGCCACCAGCCGATGATCGCCCGCTGGAACCTGGCGCGGCTCGGCGAGTGCCTGCTGCCGCTGATCGACGCCGACAGCGACACCGCGATCGAGAAGGCGACGACGGTCGTGCAGTCCTTCACCCAGAGCTACGACGGGTACTTCGCCGACGGCATGGCGGCCAAGATCGGCCTCGCCGAGCCGGACTACCAGCTGATCGCCGACCTGCTGGCGCTGCTCGGGACGGAGAAGACCGACTGGACGACGTTCTTCCGGGCCCTCTCCCAGGGCACCGCGCGCGACCTGTTCCTCGACCGCGAGGCCTTCGACTCCTGGGCGGCCCGGCGGGATGCGCTCACCGACCCCGCCGCGGTGGCGGCGATGGACCGGGTCAACCCCGTCTACATCCCGCGCAACCACCTCGTCGACGAGGCCCTGACCGCCGCCGAGGCCGGTGACCTCGCGCCGTTCCACGAGCTGCTCGACGTCGTGCGCCGTCCCTTCGACGAGCGGCCCGGCCTGGAGCGCTGGACGGAGCCGGGCACCGGGCCGTTCGTCACCTACTGCGGGACCTGATGACCACCGTCGAGCGGGTGGTCGCGCGCCCGGTCCTCGCCCCACTCGACCCGCCGCTGCAGACGGCGAGCGGCGAGGTGCCGACGGCGCCGCTGGTGCTGATCGACATCACCACCGACGACGGCATCACCGGCCACGGCTACCTGTTCTGCTACACGCCGATGGTGCTGGCCGCGCTGACCAGCCTGGTGACCGAGCTGGGCGAGGCCGTCGTCGGGACGTCCGCCGCACCGCGCGCCGTCGAGGCGACGCTGCGGGCCCGGTTGCGGCTGCTGCGCCCGCAGGGACTCGGGACGATGGCGATCTCCGGGATCGACATGGCGCTCTGGGACGCGCTGGCCCGGCGCGCGCAGCTCCCTCTGGTGCGCGTGCTCGGCGGCGAGCCCCTCCCGGTCCGCGCCTACGGGAGCCTCCGGTCGATGGCCCCCGACGACGTGCGGACCGAGGCCACCCGCCTCGCCGACCAGGGCTTCGACGCCTACAAGGTCAAGGTCGGCGCCGCCGGGCTCGCCCGCGACCGCGAGGTCATCCACGCGCTGCGCGCCGCCGTCGGGCCCGATGCCGACATCGCGATCGACTACAACCAGACGCTGCCCGTCCCCGAGGCGATCCGGCGTATCAACGCCCTGGCCGACGAGCACCTGCTCTGGGTCGAGGAGCCGACCCGCGCCGACGACGCGGCCGGGCACGCCCGCATCCGGACGTCGGTGTCGACGCCGATCCAGCTGGGTGAGAGCTGGTGGGGGGCCGACGAGATGACCGCGAGCATCACCGCCGGCGCGGGTGACCACGCGATGCTCGACGTCGCTCGCATCGGTGGCGTCACCGGCTGGCTGCGGGCCGCGCCGCTCGCCCGCGCCGCCGGGTTGCCGGTCTCCAGCCACTTCTGGCCGGAGATCAGCGCCGCGCTGCTCACCGTCTCCCCGGGCGCGTTCCTGCTCGAGTACCTCGACGTGGCCGCCGGGGTGCTGCAGGAACCGGCCCGCGTCGTCGACGGCGCGGTGGTGCTGCCCGACGAGCCGGGTAGCGGCGTCGCCTGGGACGAGGACGCCGTCGCGCGCTACCGGGCCTGACGGACCAGGCCCTCGCTACCGGGCCTGGCGCACCAGGCCGAGGCCGACGACGGCGCTCAGCACACCCGCCGTCGCCAGCAGCGCCGGCAGGCCGAGCGCCGGTGTCAGACCCCCGACGGCGACGGGCGCGAGGATCGCCCCGACCGCGCCCACCACCATCGTCGCGGTGAGCGCCCGGCCGGGGTCGGTGGGAGCGACGGCGGACGTCCACACCGCGAGCGTCGCGGCGCCGATCATGTACACCGGCGCGAAGACCGCGGCGGCCAGCAGCGCCAGCGCGGGCGACCGGTCGCCGACGGCGAAGAGCGCCAACGCCACGCCGAGGACCAGCAGACAGCCGGCCGCGACACGACCCGGACCGAGCCGGGCGGACAGCGCCCCCGTCGCCAGACCAGCGAGTCCCAGCACCCCGATGATCACGAACAGCACCGGCCTGGCGTCGGCGTCGAGGCCCGTCGTGCGGGCGACGTCGGCGGCGTAGGTGAACCCGAGCGCGGTCGCCGCCTGGTAGACGACCGCGTACCCGGCGGGTGCGACGAGGGCCGGCCACGGCAGCCGCCGGGTCTCGCCACCGGAACGGGCCGGGAGCGTCGGGACCCACGCGAGGTTCAGCAGCGCCGCGGCCACCGAGGCCAGCGCCGTCGCCGCCCACACCGCCCGCCAGTGCTCCCCGGCGATGATCGCCACCACCCCGGTGAGGACCAGCCCGCCCGAGGTCCCGGTGCTGATTGCCGAGAGCAGGCCCGGCCGGACGACGGGTCGGGCGAGGGCCTCGACGATGTCGGAGTAGGGCGCCCAGACCCAGCCGGCGGCGCTCCCGGCGAGGACCGCGCCTGCCGCGAGCTCGCCGGGGGAGCCGGCCAGCACGACGAGCAGCGCGCCCACCGCCCCGCAGACCCCGCCGACGGTGGTCGGCGCCCGCGGCCCCCGTCGGGCGGCCAGCAGCGGTGCCCCGACGATGCCGGCGAGGAACCCCGCGAAGGTGCCGCCCGCGATGAGCCCGAGGAGTGGGTCGGGCAGACCGGTGGCCGAGAGCGAGGGATCGTCGCGCAGACCGGGCAGGGTGAGGCCGAACGTGAAGCGCCCCATGCCGAAGGCCACCCCGACGACGGCGGCCCCGGCCGCCCCGACCCGCCACTCCGCCGCCCGCACCGCCCGATCATGAGGGCGCGGACCCTCGGCCGCTCGCCACCCGCCGTCGTACCGGCATCGCACCCGACCGCACGACGACCGCCGCCAGGAGTGTCGTCACCGGCACCGCCGCGACGATGCCGATCGAGCCGACCAGCGTGCGCAGCACCTCCTGGGCCACGTCCTCGGCGGTCAGCAGGTCGCCGAGCCCCCGTCCGGAGAGCGAGAACAGCAGCAGCAACGGCAGCGCCGCGCCCGCGTAGGCCAGCACGAGGGTGTTCACGGCCGACGCCACGTGGTCGCGGCCCACCCGCATCGCGGCGGCGTAGAGGGTGCGCGTCGGGGTCCTCGGGTCGGCGCGGTGGAGTTCCCACACGGTCGACGTCTGGGTGACGGTGACGTCGTCGAGGACACCCAGCGCGCCGATGATCACCCCGGCGAGCAGCAGGCCCCGCGCGTCTACCCCTGCCCCGAGCACGCCGACCAGCTCCGAGGCCTGGTCGTCGAGCCCGGACAGCTCGGTCGCGGCTCCGAAGAGCACCGCGAGCAGCCCGATCAGCCCGAGGCTCACGAGCGTCCCGAGTGCGGCCGCGGCGGTGCGCGCCGAGAACCCGTGCGTGGTCGGGAACACCGCGGCGACGACCAGCCCGGCCGCCACCAGCGCGACCGGGACCGGGGCCGATCCGGTGAGCAGCGCCGGCAGCAGGAACACCCCGAGCACGGCGAGCGTGATGCCGAGGGCGCCGAGCGCGGCCAGTCCCCGCCACCGGCCCAGCGCGACGACGGCCGCCGCGAACACCCCCGCGAGCAGCCACAACGCACCGCTGCGCTGCCGGTCGACGACCTGGTACGAGCCGGCGTCGGCCGGGTCCCCGCCGGAGAACGCCACGACGACGGCGTCGGCCTCGTCGAACCGCGGTGCCGCCGGCCCGGCCGGGACGAGCGTCTCGATCTCCCGGCCGGGCGCGGGTCCCTCGTCCAGGCGCACCCGCAGCGGATAGCAGCCGCTGCCGGGCTCGGAGGCCGCGAGCGCGGCGTCCGAGCAGTCCGCCTCGGCGCCGGCGCGCGTGACGGTGCCGTCGAGGGGTGTGGTCGCGGCCGCGGCTGCTGCGCCCGACCCGGATGACGCCGCGGCGTGGCTGCCGTCGAGCACCGCCCGGTACTCCGCGGGGGAGGGGGCGAGGAGGACGACGCCGACGATCACGGCGAGGGCGCACGGGACGAGCACCGCGACGAGCACGCGGCGCACCCGCGGGTCGACCGGAGGTGCGGCGCCGTGCCCGTGCCCGGGAGGCACCACCAGGGGAGTGGTCGCCGGCTCCGTGCCGCGCGCCCGGGCGCGGCGGCGCCCGGTCACGACGCCGGGTCGACCCGGTAGCGGATCAGCCGCGACGAGTTCCCGACGACGGCGACCGACGAGGCGTTGTGCAGGATCGCCGCGGCCACCGGGGAGAGCGCCCCACCGGCCGAGACGACCAGCCCGACGGCGTTCACCGCGATCGACATCCCGTAGTTCTGCCGGATGACGCCGACCCCGCGGCGGCCGAGATCACGCAGGTCGAGCAGCGCGGAGAGCCGGTCCCCGGCCAGCGCGACGTCCGCGGTCTCGACGGCGACGTCGGTGCCCGCCACGCCCATCGCGATCCCGAGGTCGGCGAGGGCGAGCGCGGGCGCGTCGTTGGTGCCGTCGCCGACCATCGCGACGACGTGGCCCTCGGCCTGCAGGTCGCGGACCACGTCCTGCTTGTCGGCGGGCATCACCTCGGCGCGCCATTCGTCGATGCCGAGCTCGGCGGCGACCGCGGCGGCGACGTCGGGATGGTCGCCGGAGAGCATGACGATCCGGCGGACCCCGTCGGCGCGCAGCGCGGCGAGCACGTCGGCGGCCTCGGGGCGCACGGTGTCGCGCAGGCTGACCAGCCCGGTGAGCGTCCCGTCGACCGCGAGCAGCAGCGGGGTCTCGGCCTGGCGCTGCAGCCGACGGACCCAGTCGTGGGCCTTGCGGGAGACGGCGACCTTCTGCTCGCGCAGGAACGCCCGCGAGCCCAGCAGCAGCGTCCGGCCGTCGGCCTGCACCCGCATGCCCTGCCCGAGCAGCACCTCGCACTCCTCGTGCGGCGGGATCTCGATGCGGCGCTCCTCGGTGGAGCGGATCACGGCCTGCGCGAGCGGGTGCCGGGAATGGATCTCCGAGGACGCGGCGAGCGCGAGGACCTGCTCGGGGGAGCAGGCGTCGTCGAAGGACACCACGTTCGTGACGACGGGCCGTCCGGCGGTCACCGTGCCGGTCTTGTCGACGACGACGGCGTCCACCCGACCCGCCGTCTCCAGATGCGAGCCGCCCTTGATCAGGATGCCGCGCCGGGCCCCGTTGCCGATCGCCGCCGAGATCGCGGTGGGTGTGGACAGCCCGACCGCGCACGGGCAGGCGACCAGCAGCATCGTCATGGCCCGGCGCAGGTCGCGGGTGACGACGAGCGTCGCGGCCGAGAGCGCGAACGACAGCGGGACGAAGCGGCGGCTGAAGTTCTCCCCGACGGTCTGGATCGGGGCGCGGTCGGCCTCCGCGGCCTCCACCCGCTCGAGGATGCGGCCGACGGCGGTGTCGGCGCCGACGGCGGTCGCGCGGACCACGAGCCGGCCGCGCAGCAGCACCGATCCGGCGTGCAGGTGGTCGCCGACGTCGACCTGGACGGGCAGGTTCTCCCCGGTGATCGCGGCCTGGTCGACGAGGCACCCCTCGGCGGCGGTCTCGACGACCTGGCCGTCGACCGGCAGCACGACGTGCTCGTGCACGACGACCTCGTCGTCGACCCGGACCCGCTCGATCGGCACCTCGATCTCGACGGCCTCGCCGGCCGGGTCGGCGGCCGCGACCCGCATCCACGTCGTCGTCCGCGCGCCGGTCAGCAGGTCGGAGATCGCGCGCCGGCTGCGGCGCAGGGTGAGGTCCTGCAGGTACTCGCCGATGTTGAGCAGCCAGAGCACGGTCAGCGCCACGACGTTCTCGCGCAGCACCAGCGAGGCGATCGTCGCCGCCGAGACCAGCGCGTCGGTGCCCGCGCCGCGCCCGCCGGTCAGGGAGCGGACGGCCCCGCGCAGGAAGGGGTAGCCGGTGATGATCGTGACGCCGGTGGCGACGGTGCGGCCGCCCGGCCCGAGCACCGGCGGACGGCGCAGCACCCACCGGCGCCCGCCGAGCAGGAGCAGGGCGACGCCGCCGAGGGCCATGCGCAGCAGGTCGCCGTTGCCGACCTCCGCCGACCGCGGCACCCGGGCGGGCCGCTCGCCGGGAGACGTCGTCGCCAGGGCGCTCCGATAGGCCGCGACGAGGTCGGCCGAGCCGCAGACCGCCCGGTCGTACCAGACGACCAGCGCCCCGGTGCGGGGGAACGCGTGGACCTGGCGGACGCCCTCGACGTCGTCGAGCGCCTCCTCGACGCCGACCGCACGACCCGGTTCCGCCCGGAGATCGGGCGCGTCGAAGCGCACCCGGCCCGCGGCGTCGGATACGACGCGCAGCGGCGGGGCCTCGGCGTCGGGCAGCGTCACGCGGTCAGCGCTCGTGATCGTGCTGCTCGACGGTCCCGGGCGCCGGGGCCTGCTCGCCGAGGCGGTCGCGGGCCTCCGCGACGACGTCGGCGGTGCCCAGCCGCACCTTCTCCGCGCCGGCCTCGGCCGCGCGGGCACCACGCAGCCCGAGCGTGGTGACGGCGACCGCCGCCTCGTGGGCGGCGCGGCCGCCGGACAGCTTCTTCGCGCCCTCGACGACCGCGACACCGGCGACGCCGCTCGCCACGGCCCCGGCCGCCTTCGTCACCAGCGCACCCCACGCCACCATCGTTCGTGGTCCTCCCGTTCTTGCGCCCGACGTGGTGTCGGGCGGTGATCGACACTAACCGAGGGTGAGAGATCCGGACCCGGAGCGGGACCGGCGTCACTCTGATTGAAAACGATTCCCGTGTTCGGGTATACCGTGCACCCGAACGGGGGGCGGCGGAACCCGTTCGGGGGCGATGGGCCACGATCTGCACGTGGAACCGGACACCCGGAACGGCGCGGACTCCGACGTCGTCGCCGACGAGGTCCGGTCCGCCCCGAGCGACGAGCCGGCTCCGGAGCCGGGTGCGGTCGCGACGCTGGAGCCCGCCTCCGACCCGGCGTTGCCCGCTTCGGACCCGGCCCCGCCGGCCACGGTGGCGGAGCGGTTCGACCTCGGCGAGCGACTCGGCCGGGGTGCCGCGGCCAGCGTCTACCGCGCCCGGGACCGGCTGCTCGGGCGCGAGGTCGCCGTCAAGCTCTACGCCCCGGGTATCGGGACGCTCGAGTCGGCCTCCGTGCGACGGGAGATGCAGGCGACCGCCCAGGTCGCCCACCCCGGGGTGCTCGAGGTCTTCGACGTCGGCGAGGTCGACGACCGCGTCTTCCTCGTCACCCGGCTGGTGCGCGGCGGGTCGCTCGCCGACGCGCTGGAACGCGGGCCGCTGCCGGTGGACGTCGTGGTCGGGCTCGCGGGCGAACTGCTCGCCGCGCTCGCGCACGTCCACGCGCTCGGGATCGTCCACCGCGACGTCAAGCCGGGGAACGTGCTGCTCGATCCCGACGACGTCGAGGACCCGGCGGACCCCGACGACCCCGGCCCGGCGCGTGTCCACCCGGTGCTCGCCGACTTCGGGGTCGCGGCGATGGCGACCGCGACCACCGTGCACGGGCAGGTCACCGGGACCGCGGCATACCTGGCGCCGGAGCAGGTGCGCGGTGAGGACGTCGCCTCGCCCGCGGACGTCTACGCGCTCGGGCTGGTCCTGCTCGAGTGCCTGACGGGGAAGCGGGAGTACCCGGGCGGGCCGGTCGAGTCGTCGGTGGCGCGCCTGCATCGCGACCCCGTCGTGCCGGACGATCTGCCCGAGTCGCTGCGGGTGCTCCTCGCGGGGATGACGGCCGCGGCGCCCGTCGACCGGCCGAGCGCCCAGGAGGCGCGGGATCTGCTGCGGGCGCTGGCCGAGCCGTTGGGGCTGGACGAGGAGACGCTCGCGGTCCCGGCCGCGGTCCTGGCGGCGGACGCGGCGCCGGCCGCCCGGTCATCGATCGTGCTGGGCGCGGCGCCGGCGCCTCCCGTCCCGCCCGCTCCGGTCGAACCGCCGACCGGCCCGGTCGGGACGCAGACCCCGCCGCCCCGGTCGAGCACCCTGCGCCGCGGGCTCCTGGTCGGCGTCGTCGCGCTCGTCCTCGCGGGCGGCGTCGTCGGCGGGGTGGCGCTGACCAGCGGATCCGCCCCGCTCACCGCCGGACCCAACACCCCGCTGCCCAGCGCTCCGGCCGCCCGACCACCGGCGCCGCTCCCGCCACCGCCATCCGGCACGAGCCCGGCAGCCGGACCGCAGGCCGACCCGGGCACCGTCGCGCCCGCTCCGGCGGCGCCGGCCGACCCCGAGGATCCCGACGGCGGCGACGCCCCCCTGCCGGTGCCGCCCGCACCCGCGCCGAGCACTCCCGGCACGCCGCCCGCCCCGGCACCGTGCCGCAGCGTGGTGTCCTCGTCGGCCGGGACCGGCGCGACCGCGCGGATCGTCTTCACCAACCGCGGCGACGCCGCCTGCACCCTGGTGGGCTTCCCGGCGGTGCGCTGGGTCGGCGCCGGGGGCAAGGCCGTCGGCGACCCGGCCACCCACGCCGGCACGCGCGGTCCGACCCTCACCCTCGCGCCCGGGGGGTCGGTCGCGGCGACCCTGCGCATCGTGCCGGTCACCGAGTTCGACCCGACGAACTGCGCCGCCGTCGCCGTCCGCGGGCTGACGGTCCGGGCGCCGGGCACCACGACGGCGGCCACGCTGCCCCGCGCCGGGAAGGCCTGCTCGGGGAACATCGCGAAGCCGCAGCTGGCGGTCAGTCCGGTCGCGGCGCTGTGACGTCCGGCCCGTTCTGACCCCGCGCCCGGGCACGCCGGGCGACGGACGCCATGGCGTTGACCACGAGGCCGAGCACGAGCAGGTCGGCGACGATCTGAGCGGTCACGAGGTCGCGCGCGGGATCGGAGACCGCGGTGATGTCCCCGAACCCGACCGTGGCGAACGTCGTCACCGTGAAATACAGCGCGGTCGACCGGTCCAGGTGCTCGGAGAACGCCGCCGGGTCGGCCTCCGACCAGCGCAGGTACGTCGCGGCGAAGAGCAGCAGGAAGAGTGGGATCGCCACGGCCAGTGCCTCGCCGGCGCGCAGCCCCGGGTGTGGGGACCGGTCGATCGCGACGAACTGGCTGACCACGAGGGCGATGAACAGCAGGAGCCCGATGATCAGCGCGGCCAGCGCCACGGCCGGCGACGCCGCCGTCAGCGGCAGCGTCTCGTAGAGCAAGAGCAGCACCGCGATCGCGAGGATCGACCGCGCCGTACAGGCCGCCACCGTGCGCCACGGCGACGGCCCGTTCGCGGGCGGACCCGACGTCACGCGCTCTCGGCGCCGTCGAGGGCGGCGGCCACGATCCCGTCGGCGTCGATGCCGTGCAGGGCGTAGGCGCTCGCGAGATCCGAGGACTGCCCGAAGGTGGTCACCCCGAGGTGGCGGGCATGGACGCGGTGCACGCCCGCCAGGAACGCCAGGGTGTGCGGGTGACCGTCGAGGACGGTGACCAGCGGGGCGGCGCGGTCGGCGGGGAACGCGGTGTCCAGGGCCCACCGGTCGCCGCCCTGGACGGCGCGGAAGAGCCGGTCGGGGCTGGTCACGACGACGACGTCGGCGGGCACTCCCAGCGCGTCGAGCCGGTCGGCGGCGGCGAGCGCGGCGGGCACCGTGGCGCCCATGGCGGCGAGGGTCACCCGCGGGGTGGTCGAGGCGCGGCGCAGCAGGTAGGCGCCCCCGACCACGCCCCGACGACGGCGGGCGCGGGCGGCGGGGTCGGTGGGCACGGCGGCCAGCGACTGGTCGACCGGAGCGGTCGAGAGGCGCAGGTAGGTCGACGAGCCGTCGGGACGGCCGAGACGGCCGAGCCCGTCGAGCAGGCACCAGGTCACCTCGACCGCGAACGCCGGCTCGAATGCCACGCAGCCGGGCTGCTCGAGCCCGATCGACGGCGTGGTGATCGACTGGTGCGCGCCGCCCTCGGGCGCCAGCGACACCCCGGACGGGGTCCCGACCAGGATCGACTGGCCGCCCGCGTACATCCCGAACGCCCAGGGCTCGAGGGCGCGGGCGACGAACGGGTCGTAGAGCACCCCGATCGGCAGCAGCGGCTCGCCCCACCGTGACCAGGTCGCGCCGAGCTCGCCGAGCAGCCCGACGAGGTTGGTCTCGGCGATCCCGAGCTCGATGTGGCGCCCGGACGGGCGTTCGCGCCAGTGCAGGATCGTCTCGGCGTCGTCGTCGAACCAGTCGCGGCGCTCCCGGACCGACCAGGTCCCGACCTTGTTCAGCCAGCCGCCGAGGTTGGTCGAGGACGCCACGTCCGGGGCGACGGTGACGACGCGGGCGGCCACGTCGGGGGCCTCACGGGTGAGGTCGAGCAGGGCCCGGCCCAGGGCCTGCTGGGTGGTGCCTGTGCCCGAAGGGGTGCGCCCGGCGTCGGACGGCACGACGGGGGCCGACTCGGCACCGTTCGTCGGATCCCGTTCGAGGCGGGCGGCGGTCTCGGCGCACAGCCGGGCGGCGTCGGAGTCCGGGGGCAGCGGGCGCCACGGGTCGTCGAGGTCCGCGCCGACGTGCTCGGCGAGCTCGCGCATCTGCGTCTCGGACAGCAGCGACGAGTGGTTCTGCGGGTGCCCCTGGCTGGCCAGGCCGTAGCCCTTCACGGTATAGGCGAAGATCACCGTCGGGCGGGTGTCGTCGATGGCGTCGAAGGCGTCGAGCAGCGCACCCAGGTCGTGGCCGCCGAGGTTGCGGATGGCGGCGTGGACGGCGTCGTCGTCGATCGTCTCGAGCAGCGAGGAGATCTTCCCGGGGTCGTCGGGGTGCTCGCTCGATCCCTCCCCGGGGACCCGTTCACGGAGCTGGGCCGGGGTGCAGCGCAGCAGCCGTTGGTACTCGGGGTTGGTCATCCCGTCGATGCGGCGCCGCAGCGCGGACCCGCCGTCGCGCGCGTAGAGGTCTTCGAGCAGCCGGCCGTACTTCACCGTGACGACCTGCCAGCCCGCCGCCTCGAACAGCCCGTGCAGGCGGGTCACCGAGATGTCCGGGACGACCCGGTCCAGCGACTGCCGGTTGAAGTCGACGACCCAGCAGACCTCGCCGAGCTCGCGGACCATCGGGTCGAGGACGGCCTCCCACACGGCGCCCTCGTCGAGCTCGGCGTCGCCGACCAGCGAGAACTGCCGCCCGAGGATGCCGCGGCTGTTGGCGCGGGCCCCGACCCCGTGGGCGTAGCGCCGCGCGATCGCACCCCAGATCGGGGCGGTCGCGCCGATGCCGACCGAGCCGGTGGAGTAGTCGACCGGGTCGGGATCCTTCGAGCGCGACGGGTAGGACTGCAGCCCGCCCTTCTCGCGCAGCGTGGTCAGGTAGCGGGCGTCGAGGCGGCCCAGCAGGTGGTTGATCGCGTGCAGCACCGGGCTCGCGTGCGGCTTGACCGACACCCGGTCCTCCGGGCGCAGCGCCCCGAACCACAGCGCCGTCATGATCGAGGTGATCGACGCCGACGACGCCTGGTGCCCGCCCACCTTCAGCCCGCCCGGGTTCGGGCGCACCCGGTTGGCGTGGTCGATGATCGCGGTCGAGAGCCACAGCACCCGGTCCTCCACCGCGCGCAGTGCCTCCAGGTCCGCCGCCCCGGTCGGGGCGGGGGCGGGCATCGTCGTCGACATCGGGTCCCCTCGATCGGCTGGCGACCAGTCTCGCCCGGCGGCGCGTTCGCGGCTACGCCGCACGTGCGTGCGTTTCCGTGCTCCAGCACGGAAACGCACGCACAAGGGCGAAGCCCTAAGGTGCGGTCCGATGCGCGCCCTCGCCCACCACGCCCCGTCCGGACCGTTCACCGAGATCGAGCTGCCGGAGCCGACACCCGGACCCCGCGACCTGATCGTCGACGTGCGGGCGGTCTCGGTGAACCCCGTCGACACCAAGGTCCACGCCGGCGACCCGGAGGGCGGTCCGAAGGTCCTCGGGTACGACGCGGCCGGCGTCGTCACCGCCGTCGGGGAGGCGGTGTCGCTGTTCTCGGTCGGCGACGAGGTCTACCACTCCGGCTCCATCGCCCGGCAGGGCACGAACGCGCAGCTCCACGCCGTGGACGAGCGCATCGTCGGGCCGAAGCCGCGGACGCTGTCGTTCGCCGAGGCCGCCGCGCTGCCGCTGACGACGATCACCGCGTGGGAATCGCTGTTCGACCGGTTCCGGGTGGCCCCCGACGACACCGGGACGCTGCTGGTCATGGGCGCGGCGGGCGGCGTCGGGTCGATGATCATCCAGCTGGCGCGGGCGCTCACCGGCCTGACCTTGATCGGGACGGCGTCGCGCGAGGAGTCCCGGGCCTGGGCGACCGACCTGGGCGCCCACCACGTCATCGGCCACCACGACCTGGTCGCCGACACCCGGGCGATCGCTCCGAACGGCGTGGACCGGATCTTCTCGCCGTTCACCGCCGGCATGATCGAGACCTACGCCGAGGTGATGAGCACCGGCGGTGGCATCGTGGCCATCGACGAGCCGGAGGGCCTCGACACCCTGCCGCTCAAGGACCGGAGCCAGTCCCTGCACTGGGAGCTGATGTTCACGCGGCCGCTGTTCGAGCCGCCGGACATGGTCGTCCAGCACGACCTGCTCGCCCGCACCGCCGAGCTCGTCGACGCGGGGGCCGTGCGCACCACGCTGACCGAGCGCCTCGACGGCCTCACCCCGGAGAACCTGGCGCGGGCGCACGAGCAGGTCGCCGACGGGCACATGGTCGGCAAGGTCGTGATCACGGCCTGACGGGCGGGCGTGGCGCCGTTGCGGTCGGCCCGTACGCTGCGACGACGTCGGTCTGACCGGGTGACGAGAGGCGATCGTGGCGACGCTGTCGGTGACGGATCGTGAGCAGGCGGAGAGCCCCGGTGCGGGCGAGCCCGTGGCGCGGTGGCCGGTCCTGTCGCCGCGGGCCGGCCGGTGGCTCGCCGCCGGGCTGGGTGGCCTCGCCGGCGCGGTGCTCTTCTACGCCGCGCACCGGGGCATGCCCGACGACTCGTACATCACGCTCGACTACGCCCGGAACCTCGCCCTGCACGGCCACTGGGGCCTGACCGAGTTCCGCAACTCGAACACGGCGACCTCGCCGCTCAACGTCTGGCTGCTCGCCGCGGGGATCCTCGCGACGGGCGGTCGTCCCGTGGTGGCGGCCGGGCTCGTGCTCGTACTGGCCACGGCCCTGGCGGGCGGGTGGTCCGCGGCGCTCGCCGACATCCTGGGGCGCCGGCGCTCGGTGGTGGCCGGCCTCGTCGTCGGGCTGCTCGTGACCTCTCCGATCTTCGCGAGCGTGGTCGGGATGGAGTCGTTCCTCGGCGCCGCACTGATGGTGGGTGTGGCGCGCTACGCCGCGCAGCGGCGCGCGGTCGCGGCGGGCGTCGTCACCGGTCTCGCGGTGCTGTGCCGGCCCGACCTCGCGGTGCCCGCCGTCGTCGTGCTGGCCGTGCTGTTCGTGGGGGTCGCGCCGCGCGCCCCCCGCCGGATGTTCCTCGCTGGGGGCGTCGCCGCCGTGGTCGTGCTGCCCTGGCACGTCTGGTCGTGGTTCGTGCTGGGCGGCTTCGTGCCCGACACGCTCGTGATCAAGACCGGGGGAGCGTTCCCGAACGGCGAGGTCTTCGGCAACGGGCCGCTGTTCTTCGTCGACCGGTGGCCGGTGGCGATGGCGCTGATCTCCGCGGTCGTCGTGGCCGGGCTCGGGGCGCTGGTCGCATCGGTCCTCGCGTGGGCGCGCGGCTCGGGGCGGCTCGCCGACCGCGTCGTCGTCGCCTGCGGGGTGGCCGGGCTCGCGCACTACGCGGTCTACGCGGCGATGGGCGTCTCGTCCTACCTCTGGTACTACGCCCCGTCGCTGGGGCTGATCACGGTGTGCGCCGCGCTCGGCGCCGCCGAACTGAGCTCCCGCCGGATCGGTGCGCTCACGGCCGCGCTCGCCGTCGTCGCCGGCGCAGGCATCGGGCTGCAGACCGCGCTCGGTGTGCCCTGGGCGCAGCCGGCCCTGTTCGGCAACTGGGCGACGTCGGGTCAGTACCTCGCGGCGGGCGAGCAGCTCGGTCGGACGGTGCCACCGGGGCGATCGGTGCTGGCCCCCGGCGAGATCGGTGCCCTCGCGTACGGCTGCGGCTGCGACATCGTCGACGGGTTCTCGGACCACGACCGACTGATGGCCCTCGTCGCCCAGCGCGAGGCGACGTCCGGCCCGGTCGGGCGCTTCCTGCTTCGCCTCGACACCCTGCACGCCGACCGGTCGCCGGTGCGGCGTACCGACCACGTGCTGCGTTACGTGGCGGGCACCGGGCCCGGCTGGCCGACCGACGTGCCCGGGCGCGGTCCGGGCCGGCTGGTGCTCGACCCGCCGGGCGCCGACGCGGCGGCGGTGTCCCTCAACGGGGAGTGAGGCCTGCGGCCTCGTGCGTGGATGTGGTCGCCCCGACGACCAATTCCACTCACGTGGCGCGGAGCGCCTCGATGGCGTCGTGCACATACTGCGCGAGCCCCGGCTCGAGGTCATCGTAGTACGCCGTGAACCGCTCGTCGGCGACGTACATCCGCGCCAGGCAGAGGTGCATCTCGGGGGAGAGGTCGTAGAAGCGGTCGTGGATGTGCCGGCCGTGCGCGTCCGCCGCCGCGAGCCCGGCCTCGGAGTCCGGGGCCGCCCCGGAGCGCTTGGCCGCGACGAACGCGTCGTTGACGGCGTCGGTCTCGGCCTTGATCGCCTCCCAGTCGGCCTTCGTGTACTGCGCCGTCCGGGCCTGGGACTGCTTCCACTCCTCGGTGTCGCCCCAGCGCTCCCGCGCCTCGGCCTGGTACTCCTCGGAGAAACCGTCGCCGAAGAGTTCCTGCTGCTCCTCGCGCGTCAGTCGTATTCCGGACATCTCGGCCTCCAGGGCTCGGTCGATGGCCACGACGAGGCCGGAGAGCTCGTCGAGCCGGGACATGACCGCGTCCCGCTGGCGCCGCAGGTGCGATGCCACGTCGGCGTCGGGGTCGTCGAGGACCTCGGCGATCTCGTCGAGGGCGAACCCGAGCCGGCGGTAGACGATGACGTGCTGCAGCCGGGTGACGTCGGCGTCGGTGTAGAGGCGGTAGCCGGCCGCGGTGCGACGGCTCGGGCGCAGCAGCCCGATCTCGTCGTAGTGGTGCAGGGTCCGCACCGTCACCGCGAAGCGCTCCGCCACCTGGCCGACCGTCATTCCTGCTTCCGTCACCCCGGTCATGGTGAATCAGCCTGCGACCTCACGCGGCGTGAGAGTCAAGTCCTTACGCTGGGTCGATGACCTGGGAGATCCGGGACGCGGAACCCGCGGACCTCGACGTCCTGGTCGACGTGTGGCGGCGCGCGGTCGAGTCGACCCATCACTTCCTCCGTCCGGGCGAGGTGGCCGAGCTCGAGCCGCAGGCCCGCGCCGAGATCGCGCGCGCGGCCGTCCGCGTGGCGACGGGGCCCGACGGGCCGGTCGGCTTCCTCGGCGGGAGCGGTGGCGTGGTGGACATGCTCTTCGTGGACCCGTCCGTGCACGGGCGCGGCGCCGGGAGCGCGCTCGTCGACGAGGCCGCCGCCCACCACCGGGTGCTGACCGTGGACGTCAACGAACAGAACACGGCCGCGAGTGCCTGGTACGCGCGCCGGGGGTTCGTGCAGACCGGCCGTTCGGAGACCGACACCGAGGGCCGGCCGTACCCGTTACTGCACCTGCGCCGGGTGACCCCGCCGAGCCCGGCCACGCGTCCGACGCTCCAGAATGACGGTACGAGGGCCCAGCGGGGGGAGCGGGCGCCTCGGGTGAGGGGGCAGGGAACGACATGAGCAACATCGTGACCGCCGATCTGACGCCGCCACGGGCGTTCGACCAGGCCTGCCACATGGTGGTCGACTACCTGGCGGGGTCGCTGCCGATGGGGGCCTGGGCCGTGACACGCGTGGCGGGGGAGCGGCAGACCGTCCTGGTGAGCGACGACCACGGGTTCGGGCTGGAGCCGGGCGTCGAAGGCAAGTGGACGATGTCGATCTGCCGGACCATGGTCTCCGGTGAGACCCCGCGCGTCGTCCCGGACACCGGCTCCGAACCCGCGCTGTGCGACGTCGTCGCGACGGCCGCCGAGAACGGCATGCCGGTCGCGGCCTACGTCGGCACCCCGATCCTGTTCCCCGACGGCGACCTCTTCGGCACCGTCATCGGGATCAACCCGGAGCCCCTCGACGCCGGGTTCGTGACGAACGAGAGCCTGCTCGACCTGCTCTCCAGCCTGCTCTCCAGCGTCCTCGAGGCGGACACGAACGCGGTGCAGTCCGCCCGCGAGCTCGAGCGCGCGGTGTCCGACTCCGAGACGGACTCGCTGACCGGGCTGCTCAACCGGCGCGGCTGGGAGCGCTGGCTCTCCCGCGAGGAGGAGCGGTTCCGCCGCTTCGGCGACCCGGCCTGCGTGGTGATGATGGACCTCGACGGGCTCAAACGGGTCAACGACACCGAGGGCCACGACGCCGGCGACGTCTACCTGCGCCGCACCGCCGAGACGCTGCGCTCGGTCACCCGCCGGGGCGACCCGCTCGCCCGGCTCGGCGGGGACGAGTTCGCAATGGTGGCGACGGTGGGGCCCGAAGACGCCGGCCCGCTCGTGGCGCGCCTGCAGGAGGCGCTCGACGCGGCGGGGACCCCGTGCTCGGCGGGGGTCGCCCACGTCGGCATCGCCAGCGGGTTCGCCGAGGCCGTCGCGGAGGCCGACGCCAGGATGTACGACGACAAGCGGGCTCGTCGCGTCAGTCGGTGATCGGTGCTCGGCGGGCATCGCCGGCGCATGATCAGGAGCACTGGAGGCAGCTTTCGTCCCAGCTGGGTCTGCGTGGAGTGCTCCTCGTCGCAGCGCTCAGCAGCCGCCGCTCAGTCCGCCGCGGAGAGCTCCAGCAGGTAGGCCGCGTCGGGGTCGACGTCCGCCTGCTCGGGGAGGCGCTCGATGCTGTGCGGGTCGTCGCCGTCCCCGACACAGCGAACCTGCCCGACCCGCCACACCTGCCGGCCCGCGGGCACGGCGCGGGCCAGCGCGCCCCCGGCCGCCCACAGGTAGGGCTCCGCCGTGAGCCAGCCGGAGGCGACGACGCACTCACCCGCGCTGAGCGGGCTGGCCGCGAACGGCACCACCGCCCAGGCGCCGGAGCAGAGCACGGTGCCGACCCGCGCACCGTCGGGGTCCTGCGGGCACTCCACCCGACCGGTGACCGTGGTGAAGCCCGGCTGCTCGTCGGACTGTTCGAGGCCGACCGTCGCGGCCGGTGCCACGGTCGCGTCGATGACGGCGAGCGCGAGCCCCGTCGTCACCCGCTGGCCCACCGCCAGCCCGACGTACGCACCGTCCGCCAGCATCCACGCGGGCACGATCGCGACCACCTGCACGGGCGCCAGGATAGTGTGGATCACAGTCTCGCCGCGTCAATCGACCAGCGGAAACGTCCCCGTGTCGTGGGTACTCAGCGGGAGCAGGCGGGCGACGAGGACGGCGTCGGCGGGCGGCGGGTCGGGTACTGCGGGGATCTCGACGGGCGGGCCCGGTGACCACCCGCCGCGTGGTGCGCGCAGGAGCGCGGTGACGCGGTAGCGCTCGCGGCACAGCGCCACGACCTCGCCGTGCTCGGTGCCCGCCGCGAGATCGGGGTCGAGGTACAGCGCGCCCCCGATGCCGGTGCGGCCCTCGACCGGCGGGGCGGTCGACCAGTACAGCGGGAAGAGTCGCCCGCCCGCGTCGAGCACGCTCACCGGCCCGGCATCGCCCTCCTCGGTCCCGCCGGGCAGCGACGTCAGCACGGTGCCCACCGCGTCGACGATCCCGAGGTCGTCGACCGACCACCCCTGCGGACCCGGCGGGGAAGGGCTGACGGCCGCGACGAAGATCGCGGGCGCCACCTCGATCTCCTCGCCCACCACGAGCCGGGGCAGCGAGCCGCTCTCCAGGAACGGCGGCGGGAGCTGGACGGTGAGCTCGCCGTCGGGGTGCTCGGTGAGGCGGGTGGCCTCGCGGGCGGCGTGCAGCGCCGCCTCCCACCGGCGCCGGTCGGCCTGCTCGAGGCTCCCGGCGACCCGCACCGGGCGTCGTCGGGGACCCGTCCGCCGTGCCCGCCTCACACCGGCTCCAGGTCGACGACGTAGCGGGCGGCCGGGTCGGCGTCGTCGCGCGAGGGGAGCGTGGCCAGCGGGACCCCGGCGCGACCGGGGGCGTAGCGCCGCCAGCTCCGCACCCGCCACGTCCGGGACAGCTGCGCGGCGCGATCCCCGCCCGTCACATCGAGGGTGCCCGCGACCTCGATGCGGGTGCCGGGGCGGGCGTCGACGCCCTCGGTGAGGGCCCACCGCCGTCCCAGGACCTCCATCGCCCCGGGGGAACAGGCGGGGCCGACCCGGACGAAGGTGCCCCGGGCGTCGAGCCGGCCCCGTTCGTCGGTGCGCCACCGGTCGGCGCCGACGAACGCCGGCACGACCTCGCGGTCGAGGATCGCCAGGGCCAGCTCGGCGACGTCCCCGCGGCGCAACCGGCGCAGCGTGGTCATCGCGCCCGGCTCGACGCGGGCCGTCACGCCGAGGCCGTCCCATCCGGGCAGCGGGAGGGGGTACCGGCTCGGGCCGAGAGCCGGCTCCGCGGGCTCGCGGGCCGTCGCGGTGCGGGTGGTCGTCATGAACGCCTCCGGGGAAGGGTGCCTGCACTCCCTTGGAGGCCCCCGGGGCCCGATCGGTTCCCTCTCAGGCGCGCCGGATCGTCGCGCCCCGCAGCCGCAGGCCGCCCGGCCCCTGACTGGCGGGCCCGGTCACGACGACCTCCTGGCCGAGCAGTCGCGCGACGGCGGCCGGATCGGGGTCGGAGCCGAACAGCGCCGGGTCGGAACCGGCGACGACCCCCTCGACCAGGACGTCGTGCCCCGCGTCGTCGAGCACCCGCACGATCCCGCGCCGCAGGTCCACCCGGTCCAGCGTGCCCCGCACCGTCCGGGCGTCCCCGTACGTGCGGGGCGGGTCGGCGCGCGGCCACCGGGTGCGCGAGAGGTCGCCGGGCCGGAAGCTCGCGTCGCGGAAGCGGCTGCCGCCGAGGGTGGCGGTGCGGGAGGTCCGGGCCAGGGCGTCGAGCAGGTCGACGCACGCGTCCCCGAGCAGCGACGTGGTCCAGGCGGGCGGCGCCTCGTTCCAGAGGCCGCGGACCAGTTCGAACACCGCATCGGTGATCTCGTGCTCGAGCCCTTCCCCGAGCATGTCGTCCTCGCCGACCGCGAAGCGCAGCACCGTCGCGCCCGCGTCGAGACCGACCAGGCGCAGCCGCGCGGCACGCTCCACGACCCCGGCGCTGCGCCCCGGCCGGGCCTGCTCGACGAGGTGGCGGGCGACGCGCGTCGCCAGCAGCTGCAGGGCCGCGACGAGCGCGACGAGGCCGTCGGCGTCGATCTCCCCGTCGCGGTCGGGCCCGCCGTGGAGGCAGACGACGAGATCATCGGCCACGGCGGCGGTCCCGGCTTGCCAGCACGGCCTGCCCGCGCGGGGACAGCTCGTAGCCGACCGGCAGGGAGTGGGTCAGTCCGAGCGCCTTGAGCTTGCGGACGTCGGCCTTGAACGGCGCCGTCTCGCGCCCGAACGCCGCGGCGAGGTCCGGGGCGCGACGACCCGGCTCGGCGGCGATCGCGCGCAGCGTCGCCCAGGCCCACGGACCGTGTCCGCTGCGCCGGTCCATGGCGTCCAGCTTCACGGCCACGTCGCCCGCCTCCGACGACGACGGCGGGGTCGCGGCCAGGGTGCTGCGGGGATCGGGCTCGTCGAGGCGGTGGAACCGCACCCGGAAGAGCGGCGTGCCGTCCTGCGCGTGCCGGCCGGCCTCGGTGAGCAGCGCGTCGACGGTGTCGAACCCGGCGCGGCGGGCCTCGTCTGGGGTGATCCGCTCGGGCGCGACCTCGTCCACCTCGTCGACCTCGAGACGACCCACGAGCGTGCGGTACGGCCGGCCGGGGCGCACCTGGGGCCGCTTCCAGCGCCGGAACGTCAGGTCGACCTCGCCGCGGGCGATCGGCTCGGCGAAGCGCTGGGCGAACAGCACACGACCATCATCGCGCACCTACGCTGGATCCCGTGGCACGGACGGGAGACGTCGGCGCCCGGACACCGGACGTCGTCTGGAACCGGCTGGCCCGGCAGCGAGGTGAGCTGTTCAGCCGTGAGCTCGCGCCCGAGCGGCACGCCTACTGGTGGGCCCGGCGTCACGACGGGGCCCTGGGTCGGCTCAACCGCTGGGTCGACCGCCTCCGCGACACGACCCTCGAGAACGTCCCGTACGTCGACCCGACGGCGGCCGGCGAGGGCGCCCGGGTCCTGCTGCTGCTCCACGAGCCCGCGGGCGACGCCGAGGACGGCTGCGGGTTCGTCAGCCGCTACGCCAACGACGCGACCTCGGCGAACCTCTACCGCGCCGCCGACCGGGCCGGGCTGGAGCACGAGGTCACCCTGCACTGGCACCTCGTCCCCTGGTGGATCAGCAACCCCGGCCACGAGCCCCGCCGACTCGCGGGGGAGGCGGTGCGCGCGTCGCCCCGGCTCGGGGAGTTCCTCGACCTGCTCGGCCCGTCGCCCCGCGAGGTGGTGCTGCTCGGCGCGCCGGCGGCGAAGGCCTGGGAGGTCCTGACCCGGCGCGGCCGCGTCCCGTGGCAGCTGAGCACGGCGACCGTGTCCCGCGCGCCGCACCCGAACCCGCTGGTCAACGACCGGACCGACCCCGTCTCCGGACGCCGCAACGGTGATCGGCTGGCGGAGGTCCTCCGGGACGCCGCCCGGCGCGCCCGCGGCGAGCTGGTGCGCCCGGCGCGGGTCCCGGGTGTCGGGCGACGGCCGTTCTGAGCTACCGGGCCCGCGAACGGTCCGCGGCGGGGTCACGCTCGGCGACCAGCCGGACCACCTCGTGGGCGGTGCCCCAGCACAGCGAGAGCCCACTGCCGCCGTGCCCGTAGTTGTGCACGACGAGGCCGTCGCCGCGGTGTTCGGCCTCGACCCGGGTCGTCGGGCGCGACGGCAGGATTCCGGTGTCGATGCGCAGCACCCGGGCGTCGCGCAGCCGGGGTTCCGCCTCGCGGCAGCGGTGGAGGATCTCGCGGGCCTCCTCCCGGTCCGGGGTGGCGTCGGTGCGCCCCGGCACGCGGACACCACCGAGGTGGACCCGGTCGTCGTGCGGGATGATCGACGTCCAGCGGCGGGAGTCGGAGATCTCCACGAGGAGCTGCGTGATCCCCGGGTTGTCGGTGACCACGTACTGGGAGAACAGCGGCCGGACCGTCGGGTCGTCGGCGAGCTCGCGCGAGCCCAGCCCGGCGGCGACCACCACGACGTCGGCCTGCCCGAGCGGCTCGTCGACCGACTCGACGTGCCGCGTCTCGACCTTCCCGCCCAGCTCGGTCAGCCGGTCGACCAGCCACCCGACGTGGCGGGGGAGATCGACGATCGGCGACCGGTGACGCAGCCCCCGGTCGAACCCCGCCGGGAGCTCGGCCGGTGGTTCGGGGCTCAGGGCGGGCAGCAGGCGCAGCTGGGCCGGGAGGGCGTCGCGGTCGGGGACCTCCCCGACGGTGACCGAGTCGACCATCCGTACCCCGGTCCCGGGCAACGCCGCGAGCCGGAGGTACTCCTCGAGCGAGCGGGCGGCCCGGGCGAGCGATCCGGCGAGCGGAGCCTGGTACGTGGGCTTCCAGACCCCGCCGGCGTGCGCCGAGGTCGTCGCCGTCGGGTCGTCCGCGGACCAGACCCGCACCCGGTGACCCGCCTCGGCGAGGGTGAGGGCGCTGGTCAGCCCGGCGATGCCCGCGCCGAGGACCACGACATCCGCCGGCGAGGCGGTCGGATCCTGTTCGGGCACGTGCGGACGGTAACCGCCGTGGTCATCAGGCGCGGACTGGTCGGAAACGCATCACCCGAACAGACCTGCGCGAGCCGGTGGCGGCGTCTGGGCGTGACATCCGCACGGTCCGGGTGCGCCGTGACCGTACGACGACGGCGCCCGGGCCCGAGTGGGCCGCGGGCGCCGTCGCGGGCAGCGAGGGATCAGGACTTGAAGGCGTCCTTGATCTTCTCGCCCGCCTGCTTGACGGAGCCCTTGGTCTGGTCGGCCTTGCCCTCGGCCTCGAGGGACTCGTTGCCGACCGCGCTGCCGGCGGCCTCCTTGGCCTTGCCCTTGAGCTCCTCGCTCTTGTTCTCGACCTTGTCCGCGTCGCTCACGGCGTTCCCCTCTCGGACGGTGTCCGCGGGTCCGGTACGACCCGCTCGTCCCGTGGGTTGCCGATCACCGGCCCGGGCCAACCGTGGGATCTCGTGCCGCGGCTCACGATCCGCCCGGGCGTCGCCGGGTGCGCTCCCACACGCCTCCAGGGCGCCCGCGGAAGGCACCCGCTCCCCGGAGAACCACGCCGGCTCGGTGCCCTCGTCCTGCCAGGTCCCCACGATCCGGCCGCCGTGGACGACCACGCGGCGACCTCGTGCGGCGTGCCCGCCGGCGGACCGGCCAGGAAATGACGTCGGTACGCCGCGCCAGGACACGGCGCCACGTGGTCGACGACGGAGGCACGAGGTCAGCTCACCACGACGCCGGGCCGGGCCTCCACCGGCGACGCGCGGGCGTCAGCGCTGGTCGAACCCGGTGTGGCCCTCCGCAGGGCGCTCCTGGACGTCGACGTGGGTGACCTCCGCGCGGCTCGGCCCGCGGCCCGCCCACTCCAGCATCCGGTCCACCGCCCCGTCGTCCCCCTCGAGGACGAGCTCCACGGTGCCGTCCGGCAGGTTGCGGACCCAGCCCGCCACCCCGAGGCGCGCCGCCTCCTGCTCCGCGCTCGCGCGGTAGAACACTCCCTGGACCCGGCCGTGGACGACGGCATGCCTCGCGCTCATGCCCGGACCGGTACCCGCCGGAGCTCGCGTACCCACCCGGTGGTCCGGGACTTGCCGATCGTTCGAACGTGTGTTCGACTCTACTGCATGACAGCCGTGTTCACCCCCTCCTTGTTCGACGTCGACCCCGAGGAGTCCGACGTCGGGTCCGGCGGGGCAGCGGAGGTCTCCTGGACGGGGGCGCACCGGACGCAGCTCGACGAGCGCTCGTGGGCCGACGTCGTGCCCGGCTGGCTGCCGCGCTCGGACGGGTGGTTCTCGGAGCTGGTCGGCACCGTGGCGTGGAACCAGCGCCGCCGTCGGATGTTCACCCAGGTGATCGTCGAGCCGCGGCTCACCTGCGGGTGGGGGCTGGCCGAGGCGCCGTCACCGAGCGAGCACCTCGCGGCGGAGCTGGTGGCTCGCTACCGGGTGCCGTTCGATCGCGTGTCGGCGAACTTCTACCGCGACGGGGCGGACTCGGTCGCCTGGCACGGGGACCGGGTGCGGTTCGTCCATCCCGCGCCGGTGGTCGCGATCGTCTCGCTCGGGGCACCGCGGCGCTTCGGGCTGCGGCCGCTCGCGGGCGGCGGGACACGCTGGCTGACGCTGTGCGGTGGAGACCTGCTCGTGATGGGCGGGCGCTGCCAGCACGAGTGGCAGCACACGGTGCCCAAGGAGCCGGGTGCGGGCCCGCGGATCAGCGTGACGTTCCGTCACGGCGACCCCGGCCCGGTCGCGGCCCGGTCGGAGCGGGCACGGGACGTTCCCGAGTGGGCGCTGCGCTGAGCCCGCCCGGGTGGAGCCGCCTCAGATCGGGATCTCGGACTCGTCGCCCTCGGCGCGGGGACCGTGGATGCGGCGCTGCGAGGCGTCGATGCGCAGGTCGTTGATGCTGGCCTCGCGGCGGCGCATGAGCCCGTTCTCCGCGAACTCCCAGTTCTCGTTGCCGTAGCAGCGCCACCACTGGCCGTCGGCGTCGTGGCACTCGTACTGGAAGCGCACCGCGATCCGGTTGCCGGCGTACGTCCACAGGGCCTTGCGCAGCGCGTAGTCCAGCTCGCGCTCCCACTTCGCGGTGAGGAAGGCGACGACCTCCTCGCGGCCGCTGACCCACTGGTCCCGGTTCCGCCAGACGGTGTCGGCGGTGTAGGCGAGCGAGACCTTCTGCGGGTCGCGCGTGTTCCAGGCGTTCTCGGCCGCGCGGACCTTCTTCGCGGCCGACTCGGCGTCGAAGGGCGGGAACGGGGGCCGAGGCTCCTCGGCGGGCTGCGGGGTGCTCATGACGATCAGCTCACCACGTCCGCCGAGGTGGTGGCGCGTCGCCGTCCGGGAGCGGTCGGGCCGGTCGGTAGCGTGCCCGCCATGCGCGTGCTGGGAGTGGACCCGGGGCTGACGCGGTGCGGTCTCGGGGTCGTCGAGGGCACGGGCGGGCGCTCGGTCCGCGCCGTCGCCGTCGACGTGGTGCGCACCCCGCCCGACGACGAGGTCGCCGCGCGCCTCGCCGCCGTCGCCGACGCCGTCGAGCAGTGGATCGCCGAGCACCGACCCGACGTCGTCGCCGTCGAGCGGGTCTTCAGTCAGCACAACGTCCGTTCGGTGATCGGCACGGCGCAGGCGGGCGGGGTCGTCGCCCTGATCGCCGGCCGCGCCGGGCTCCCGGTCGCGTTCCACACGCCGTCCGAGGTCAAGGCCGCGGTCACCGGCTCCGGGCGCGCCGACAAGGCGCAGGTGACCGCGATGGTGCGCCGGGTCCTCGCGCTGGAGTCCGCCCCCCGCCCGGCCGACGCGGCCGACGCCCTCGCGCTCGCGGTGTGCCACTGCTGGCGGGCCCCGATGGCGGCCCGCATGGCCGAGGCCGAGGCGCGCGCCGCGGAGGTCGCCCGCACCCACGCCTCCCGCCTCGCGGCCGCGCGCAAGGCCTCCAAGGCGGCGGCGACGAAGGCCGCCGCCCAGGCCGCGGCACAGGCGGCGGCCCGGCAGGCGGAAGGGCCCGGCACCGAGGGGAGAGCGGCCGGGAAGGCAGCCGGGAAGGTCGTCCGGCCGTCCCGCGCCCCCCGTCGCTGACGCGCGATCGGGGCTCCGGGGGTCCCGGTCGGCGTGGCACCGGGGAGACCGTCGGACCCTCGCGGTAGCGTCGCGGATCGAACAGGTGTTCGCCGGGAACGCCGTCGGTAGGGGAGGTGCGTCGTGATCTCGTCCGTGCGCGGTGAGGTCCTCTCGGTCGGTCTGGACCACGCGGTGATCGAGGTCGGCGGCGTGGGGATGGCGGTCCAGGCCACGCCCACCACGCTCGCGGGGCTGCGCCGCGGTCAGAGTGCACGGCTCGAGACGGCGCTGGTGGTGCGGGAGGACTCGCTGACCCTGTTCGGCTTCGCGGACGCCGCCGAGCGGGAGCTGTTCGGCCTGCTCCAGACCGTGAACGGCGTGGGGCCGCGGGTCGCGCTGTCGACGCTCGCGGTGCTCGACCCGACGGCGCTGAGCCGCGCACTGGCCGACGGGAACCTGACCACCCTGATGAGCGTGCCGGGCATCGGGCGCAAGGGCGCCGAGCGGCTCGTCGTCGAACTGCGGGACAAGGTGGCGCCGCCGGAGACGTCCGGCACGCAGGTCGAGGACGCGGCCGTTCCGTCGGTCGTCGCGAGCGGCACGATGCGGGACCAGGTCGTCGAGGCGCTCGTGGGCCTCGGCTTCGCGGCCAAGCCGGCGGAGAAGGCGGTGGACGAGACGGTGGGCGACCTCGGCGAGGGCGCGGGCTCCTCGGCCGTCCTGCGGGCCGCGCTGCACCGGCTGGGTCCCGCCCGATGACGGCCGGGGGAGTTCCGTGAGCGGCGGCGACGAGCTCTCGGCCGACCTGGAGCGGGCACTCGCGGCCACGCGGGAGGTCGGCGAGTCGGACCTCGAGAACCGCCTGCGTCCGGCCCGGCTGGCGGAGTTCATCGGTCAGCCCCGGGTCCGCGAGCAGCTCGACCTCGTGCTGCAGGGCGCGCTGCGCCGGGGCCGGCCGCCGGACCACGTGCTGCTGTCCGGGCCGCCCGGCCTGGGCAAGACGAGCCTCGCGATGATCATCGGGACCGAGCTCGGCAGCGCCGTGCGGATCACCAGCGGCCCGGCGCTGGAGCGGGCGGGCGATCTCGCGGCGATGCTGTCGAACCTCGTCGAGGGCGACGTGCTGTTCATCGACGAGATCCACCGCATGGCCCGGCCGGCCGAGGAGATGCTCTACCTCGCGATGGAGGACTTCCGGGTCGACATCATCGTCGGCAAGGGCCCGGGCGCCACGTCCATCCCGCTCGACGTCGCGCCGTTCACGCTGGTCGGCGCCACGACGCGGGCCGGGTCGCTCACCGGGCCGCTGCGGGACCGGTTCGGGTTCACCGGGCACATGGAGTTCTACGACCCCGAGGATCTCGAGCTCGTCGTGGCCCGCAGCGCCGAGATCCTGGAGGTCGACCTGCGGCCCGACGGCGGCCGGGAGATCGCGCACCGCTCCCGGGGCACCCCGCGCATCGCCAACCGCCTGCTGCGCCGGGTGCGGGACTACGCGGAGGTGCGCGCGGACGGCTCGGTCACCCGGGAGGTCGCGCGCGCGGCGCTCGCGGTGTACGACGTCGACGAGCTCGGCCTGGACCGGCTGGACCGGGCCGTGCTCGGAGCGCTCGTGCGTTCCTTCGGCGGCGGGCCGGTCGGGGTGTCCACGCTCGCGGTCGCCGTCGGCGAGGAACCGGGCACCGTGGAGGAGGTCTGCGAGCCCTACCTGGTGCGAGCGGGGATGCTCGCGCGTACGCCACGAGGACGAGTCGCTACCCCCGCCGCGTGGCGTCATCTGGGTGAGAAACCCCCGGATCGACAGAATCCGGACGAAGAAGACGAGCAGGGCCCGCCGACGCTGTTCGGATGAGCTGGCAGACTCGAGGTGAGTACGTACGACGGATCGCGGGTAGTGCGGTCGGTCGGACCGCACGGATCCGAACGGAGCGAGATGGACTTCCTCTTCCCTCTGCTGATCATCTTCATGATCGGCATGATCTTCTTCTCGAACCGGCAGCGGAAGAAGCAGCAGAACCAGCAGGAGAGCCTGCAGAACTCGATCGTCGTCGGTGACGTCGTCGTCATGACCTGCGGGGTCAGCGGCACGGTCGTCGACACCGACGACGAGAAGACCATCGACCTGGAGATCGCCCCCGAGGTGATCACCACGTGGCTGCGCGCCGCGGTCCGCGAGAAGCTCTCGACCGACGCCGACACCGCGTTCGCCGACGGCCCCGAGGGTCACGAGGAGCTCCCGGGCGACGTCCCGGAGCACTCGACCACGGCGACGGCGTCCGAGGCCCCCACGGTGTCGACCCCGGAGCCGAAGGACAGCCCGCGGGCGTCCGCGTCCGAGGCCGACGGCGGGTTCTCCGACCCGACGGCCGCCCCGAGCAGCAACGGCGTCTCGGCCGGTTCGAGCACCCCCGGGGACACCCGCCCCCCGTCCTGACGGCGTTCCCACGCCCGAGCCGACGCTGCCTCGGCGCTCGTCCTGAGCGCCGGGGCAGCTCTGCGCGGGGTGGGGGCCGTGCCGGTGGCGTCCTACCGCATGGTGCCGGGCGGATCGTGACGGGCCGGGTGCGTCCGTGCTCAGGGCGTCGGCCTACCCTGCGATCTGGTCCTCGGCGCGCGCCGCCCGCTGTCTCTCAGGGGCGCGGCACCGGCGACTCCGGCGTCCTCAGTGGCACCGGCGTCGTGGTTCCGTCGCCGGAGCGCAGTCCGGGCGTCTGCGGCGAGGACCTCCTCCGAGGACCCGACCGTCGCCCGACCCTGGAGTACGCAGCGTGGCCCCTCCCACCGTCCGGTTCCGGCCGGGCCGCTATCTCGCCGCCTTCGCGGCGATCGTGGTGGTCCTCTACGGGCTGGTCTTCCTCACCGGGGACCGCTCGCCGACCCCGAAGCTCGGGATCGACCTGCAGGGCGGGACCCAGGTCACGCTGACCGCCCGCACCGAGAGCGGCGCCGCGCCCACGCCCGACCAGCTCAACCTGGCCCGGCAGATCATCGAGCAGCGCGTGAACGGGCTCGGCGTCTCCGGCGCGGAGGTCGTGCAGAACGGCAACAACCTGGTCATCACGGTGCCCGGGCAGGCCGGGGACCAGGCGCGCAGCCTCGGCCAGACGGCGCGGCTGTACTTCCGCCCGGTCATCGCTGGCCCGCTGGCCGCGCAACAGCCGACCCAGGCCCCGCCCGGGCAGAGCCAGCCGGGCCAGACCGGGGGCGGCGCCGGCGGCGGCACCCCCGGCAAGGCTCCCGCCGGTCAGAGCGTGCAACTGCCCACCCAGGCCCCGACCCCGCCCGCGCCGCCCGGCGGCAACGGCGGCGCTCCGGCCGGCGGAGGGACCTCGCAGGATCCGCGCCAGGTGGCGGCGATCGCGGAGGCCAAGGCGACCCGCCAGAGCACCGACCAGGCCGTCCAGGCCAAGGCGGTCCAGTCGCTGAACTGTGCCGCCGAGGATCCGCTGCGCGGGTACGACGACCCGACGAAGCCGCTGGTCGCCTGTGACCGCAACGGTCAGGCCAAGTACGTCCTCGGCCCGTCGATCCTGTCCGGCACGGAGGTGGCGAACGCGACCGCGTCCCCGAACCAGCAGGGTGCGGGCTTCGTCATCAACGTCGACTTCAAGTCGACCGGTGCCGGGATCTGGGGCCAGTACACCGGGGCGAACATCGGCAAGGCCGTGGCGTTCGCGCTCGACTCGCAGGTGGTATCGGCCCCGACCATCCAGGCCGCCCAGCCCGGCGGCAACTCGCAGATCAGCGGCAACTTCAACCAGCAGTCGGCGACCGACCTGGCCAACGTGCTGAAGTACGGCTCGCTGCCGCTGTCGTTCGACACCTCGGACGCCCAGACGATCTCGGCCACCCTCGGCCTCGCCTCGCTCGAGGCAGGCCTGATCGCCGGCGTGATCGGCCTGGCGCTGGTGTTCGTCTACTCGCTCTTCTACTACCGCGCCCTGGGCGTGCTGACGATCCTCTCGCTGATCCTCTCGGGACTGATCGTCTACGCGGTCCTGGTCCTGCTCGGTCGAGGCATCGGGTTCACCCTCGATCTCTCGGGCGTCGCGGGCTTCATCGTGGCGATCGGCATCACCGCGGATTCGTTCGTGATCTTCTTCGAGCGGATCAAGGACGAGATGCGCGAGGGCCGAAGTTTCCGCTCCGCGGTTCCACGCGGATGGGTCCGCGCCAGACGCACGATCCTCTCCGGCGACGCCGTGAGCTTCCTCGCCGCGGTCGTGCTCTACGTGCTCGCCGTCGGCCAGGTGCGTGGCTTCGCGTTCACCCTCGGCATGTCGACGGTCCTCGACCTCGTCGTGGTGTTCCTGGTGACCCATCCGCTGCTCTCGATGGCCTCCAACTCGCAGCTGTTCGCGAGCCCGGCCTGGTCCGGGCTCGGCAAGGTCGCCTCGCAGACCACCACCCGCACCGGCCCCGGTGGTCGCGGCGGCGGGACCGGCACCACGCCCCGCCCCGGCGCCCGTCCGAGCCAGACCCGCCGTCCCGCCGCGAGCAGCGGCCGGTCGCAGCGCAGCGGCTCCGGCCGCGGAGGTACCCGATGACCCGCCCCACCCGCCGCGCCGGACGCCCCGCGAGCCGCCGCGACGACCCCGAGCCCGAGGACCTCGAGGACGACCTCGCACCGGGCGAGATCGACGACGAGGACGAGACCGACGTCGACGCGCCGGACGCCGACCCCGCGCCCCGGGGCTCCGCCCGGGTGAAGCGCAGTCGGCTCGACAAGCTCTACGAGGGCAACGGCGGCATCGACATCGTCGGCCGGTCGCGCACCTGGTACGCGGTCTTCGGCGTCATCGTGCTGATCTGCCTGCTCTCGATGGTCCTGCGCGGGTTCAACTTCTCGATCGACTTCGAGGGCGGGACCTCGGTGCAGTTCCCGGCCCGCGGGGCGACCGGCGTCGCGAGCACCAGCCAGGTCGAGCAGGCCTTCGACAAGGCCGTGGGCCGTCCGGCCGAGTCGGTGCAGACCGCGGGCACCGGCAACTCCGCGACCATCGTCATCAAGTCCGAGTCGCTCTCGCAGTCCGAGCAGTTCGCGCTGAACCAGGCCCTGTTCCAGCAGTTCCAGCCGCTGGGCAGTTCCGGCCAGCCCGACCAGGAGGCGATCAGCGACAGCGCCGTCAGCGCGAGCTGGGGCGGGGAGATCACCCGTCAGGCGATGATCGCCCTGGCGGTCTTCCTCGTGCTGGTGACCGCCTACCTGGCGTTCTACTTCGAACGCCGGATGGCCGTCGGGGCGATCATCGCCCTGATCAACGACATCATCGTGACGGCCGGCGTCTACTCGTTGGTCGGCTTCGAGGTCTCACCCGCGACCGTGATCGGGCTGCTGACGATCCTCGGGTTCTCCCTCTACGACACGGTCGTCGTGTTCGACAAGGTCCGGGAGAACACCCGCGGGCTGAAGGGGCTCACCCGCCGCACCTACGCGGAGGCGGCGAACCTTGCGGTCAACCAGACCCTGATGCGCTCGCTCAACACCTCGCTGATCGCGGCGCTGCCACTCATCGGCCTGTTCGTGGTCGGCGTGATCCTGCTCGGCGTCGGTGTGCTCGGCGACCTCGCGCTCGTCCAGCTCGTCGGGACGATCATCGGTGCCGCGTCCTCGATCCTGCTCGCGACCCCGATCGTCGTCGACCTGGCGATGCGCGACCGCGTGTGGGCCCAGCAGGCGCAGCGCGTGGCCGCGCGGCGGGAGAAGAACGCCCGGCGCGCCCAGGCCCAGGACGGCGGGACGGCGACGGGGGAGTCGACCGACGTCCTCGACACCCACGCGGTGGCCGCGGCCGCGGGCGGACCTGGCACGGCTCCGGCCACCCGGCCCGCGCCGCCCTCCGACCGGACCGGCGCCGCGCCGCGTCCCGGTGCCCGGCCGGCGGGCAAGTCCGGTCGCCCGAGCGGGAAGCGACGCCGGTGACCGCTGCCGGCCCGGAGGCGGACCGCGCCCTCGTCGCGGACCTGCTGCGCGCGGTCCCCGACTTCCCGAAGCCGGGCATCCGGTTCTGGGACCTCACGACGGTGCTCGCGGACGCGCGCGGGCTGGCCGCGACCACGCGGCTGCTCGGCGCGTCGCTCGCGGACGGTCCGGCGGACGTCGTCGTCGGGATCGAGGCCCGCGGCTTCCTGCTCGGCGCCGCCGTCGCCCAGGAGCTCGGGCTCGGCATCGTCCCCGTCCGCAAGCAGGGGAAGCTGCCCGCGGTCGCGGCGTCACGCTCCTACGAGCTCGAGTACGGCTCGGCGACGCTCGAGCTGCCCGCCGGCGTCCTCGAGCCGGGGGCGCGGGCGCTGCTCGTCGACGACGTCCTCGCCACCGGCGGCACGGCGGAGGCCGCGTGCGGGCTGGTCGAGGAGAGCGGGGCCACGGTCGCCTCACTGGCGGTGGTCCTCGAGCTGCCCGAGCTCGACGGGCGCGGCCGGCTCGCCGGACGCCCGCTGCACACCGTGCTGCAGCGCTGAGCGCGGTCCCCGACGCCCGGGACCGTGACCCCGGCGAGGGACTGCGGAATCCGCCACATCTCGCTCTCCGGAACTGGTTCGTCCCCCGACCGATGGTTCGCACAGCTAACATCATCGGTGGCGAACCAGAGGGAGGACGATGACTGTCACGTCGACCGAACGGCGTCAGGGCAGCAGACCCGTCGAGCGGAACGACCACGCCCAGGTCGTCATCCACGGCGGGACCCCGGGGGAGCGCGGCACGGTCGCCCGCATCTCCTGGCGTGACCGGCTCCTCGCCTCCGACCCCGGCAACGTCCGGATCGCGCTCGCGACGCGGGCGGCGCTCTCGCTCGCCGTCGCGCTCGGCGTGGCCGCCCTCCTCGCGAACGGCCTCGGCCTGCAGGGCATCGCCGCGATGATCGTCCTCGTCCTGGGCGCCGTCCTGACGATGATGACGACGTTCACCGCGTCCGACCCGACCACCGGCGGCCGCGCGATCACCCAGCTCTGCCTGCCGGTGGCGCTGCTGGCCGGGATCACGCTGAGCACGCTCGTCGACAAGCACCGGGTGCTGTCGCTGTCGCTGTTCGTCGTCGTGATGTTCGTGGTGGTCTGGGTCCGCCGCTTCGGCCCCCGCGCGTTCGCCTGCGGGATGGTCGTCTGGATGGGCTACTTCATGGCCCTGTTCCTCCAGCTCAGCTTTGCGCAGCTGCCGGTGGTGCTGCTCGCGGTCGCCAGCTCAACCGTCCTCCTGCTGATCATCGGGCTGGTCGTCGCCCCGCAGCGCCCGGCCCGGCGGACGCGCCGGATGGTCGACGCGTTCGCCGCCCGGGTGCGGATCGCCGCTGCCGAGCACCGCGACGCCGAGGCCCGCTCGCCCTGGCAGCGCTGGACCGGGCGGATCGGCACCGCGGACCGCGCGCTGCTGCGGGTGAACGAGGTCGCGGTGCTGCTCGACGGGCAGCTCGCCGTGCCCCACGCGGTCGCCGATCCACGCCACGCGCCGCAGGCCCGGGCGGCGATCCTGCGCACTGAGAGCGCGCTCGCCCGCCTGCTCGACACCACCCCCGACGAGGTCGTCCCGGCCGACGTCGACGCGGTGGAGCGGGCCCTGGACCAGCTCCGCGGAGTCCTCGCCGACGACCGCGCCGGCACCGACGATCCCCGCGACGCGACCGGCGAGGCCGGCGAGGCCGGCGTTGCCGGGCCCGCCTTCACGCCCGCCGCCGAGCTGTTCGCGGGCTTCCTGCCCGGCAGCGCCGTCACCGTCGGCCCCATGGTCGCTCCCGAGGGCGCGGCGAAGCTGCTGCTCACCACGCGACAGGCGCTGCAGATCGCGCTGGCCGGCGGGCTGTCGATCGCGCTCGGGGACGCGCTGTCCGGTCAGCGCTGGTACTGGGCGGTCCTCGCCTGCTTCCTCGCCTTCACCGGTACCGCGACCGCGGCGGAGACCATCCGCAAGGGGATGCAGCGCACCGTCGGGACCGTCGTCGGGGTGGTGGTCGCCCTCGTCGTCGTGCCGCTGCTCGGGCACTCGACGGTGATCTCGCTCGTCGTCATCCTCCTGGCGATCTTCGTCGGCTTCTACCTGTTCCGGGTCTCCTACACGTGCCTCGCGTTCGCGATCACGATCATGATCGCGGAGCTGTACGAGCTGCTGGGGACCTACAGCGAGGGGCTGCTCGCGCTGCGGGTCGGGGAGACCGCGCTGGGTGCCGTGATCGGCGGGGTCGTCGCGGTGTCGTTCCTGCCCACCTCCGCGACGTGCGCCCTCGAGGCGGCGCGCGCCCGGCTGGCCGAGGAGCTGCGGGCGGCGACCGTGGACGTGGCGGCGGTGCTGCACGGCCGCGGGGCCACGGCGGGGGAGGACGGCGGGCCCGTCGACCTGCACGCCCGGGTCCGGTCGCTGGACTTCGCGATCCACCAGCTCGCGCTGATCGGTGTCCCGCTCTCGCTGCGCACCGCCCCGGGCTCCGGGGCGCGCAAGGACGCGGTGAGCGGCCGGCTGTCGGCGTGGGTGCGCTGTGCCGCCCGGGTGCGGGCCGTGATCCACGCGGTGGAGGATTCGCGCTCGCACCGCCACGAGGCCGTCCAGGGCGCGATGACCGCGGTCGGGGGGCTCGTCGACGCCCTCGCCGAGGGCCGCAGCCCGGGTCGGCACGCGGACCGTCCCGACACCGACCCGGACAGCCCGGAGACGCTGCTCGCGGAGCTGTCCTCGCTGCACGGTGCGCTCATCGCGCTGCACGAGATCGACCCGACCGCGCCGATCCCCGAGGACGCGAGTGCCTCCGAGGCCGCCGTCGCCGCCGACCCCGCCGCCACGACGTGTACCGCGGTCCGCGGCCGGGTGACCGAGGGCGGGGGCCGCGGTCTCGACGCCGTCGTGACGGCGGTCGACCCGCACGGGCGCCAGCTCGGCCGGGTCCGGACGGACGCGGGCGCCGGTGGCAGCTTCGCCGTCGCGGTCGGGGCGGGCACCGGACCGTGGCTGGTCGTCGTCGCGGCCGCGGGCTTCGCGCCGCACGCCGGGCGGGCGTCGGCCGGTCCGGAGCACCACGTCGTGCTGGAGCCCGCCCGCCAGACCGCCACCATCCCCCTGTGAGGGACCGTTCACCGACGGCCGGACCGGCCCGCCGCGCGATCATCACGGGCGGGCGACGGCTGATGACCTCTCGTCCCGTCCGACGCCGCGGAACCCGACACCGCCGCAACCGGTGACCTAAGCTGGAAGGATTCCGGATCCGGACCAGTTCCGGGTCCCGCGACGAGACGCGAGGCGCGCGGCGGCTCGACCTGCGGAGGTGCTCAGTGAGCCAGGACCTGGGGCCGGCCACCGACACGGCCGAGCGCGCCGAGTCGGACTCGGACGGGGCGCCGACCCTGGGGTCGAGCGAGCCGCGCGAGGCGCAGCGACTCGAGCACGGCTCGACCGACGCCGGCGGCACACAGAGCGGACGGCCGCGTTCGGCGACCCGGCGGGTCCGCGCCCGGATCGCCCGGCGGATCACCGCCCAGCGCACGGGGCCGGTCAAGCCGGTCCTGGAGCCGCTCGCCACGGTGCACCGCGAGCTGCACCCGAGCGCCGACCTCTCCACGCTGCAGCACGCCTACGACACCGCGGAGGCCTTCCACGAGGGCCAGATGCGCAAGTCGGGCGACCCGTACATCACCCACCCGCTCGCCGTCGCGACGATCCTCGCCGAGCTGGGCATGGACACGACGACGCTGGTCGCGGCGCTGCTGCACGACACCGTCGAGGACACCGACTACTCGCTGGAGAAGCTCTCCACCGACTTCGGCGCCGAGGTCGCGCACCTCGTCGACGGCGTCACCAAGCTCGACAAGGTCCAGCTCGGGGCGGCGGCCGAGGCGGAGACGATCCGCAAGATGGTCGTCGCGATGGCCCGCGACCCCCGCGTGCTGGTCATCAAGCTCTCCGACCGGCTGCACAACATGCGCACCATGCGCTTCCTCAAGCCGGAGAAGCAGGCCAAGAAGGCCCGCGAGACCCTCGAGGTGCTCGCCCCGCTGGCCCACCGGCTGGGGATGTCCACGGTCAAGTGGGAGCTCGAGGACCTCGCGTTCGCGATCCTGCACCCCAAGCGCTACGACGAGATCGTCCGCCTGGTGGCCGACCGGGCACCGTCGCGCGACACCTACCTGCGCACCGTGATCGACGAGGTGTCCGGCCAGCTCGAGGCCGCGCGGGTCAAGGCCGAGGTGCTCGGCCGCCCGAAGCACTACTACTCGATCTACCAGAAGATGATCGTCAAGGGTAAGGACTTCGACGACATCCACGACCTGGTGGGCGTGCGCATCCTCGTCGAGGACGTCCGCGACTGCTACGCCGCGATGGGCATGGTCCACGCGCTCTGGCAGCCGATGCCCGGGCGCTTCAAGGACTACATCGCGCAGCCCCGGTTCGGGGTCTACCAGTCGCTGCACACCACGGTGATCGGGCCGGACGGGCAGCCCCTCGAGGTGCAGATCCGCACCCACGAGATGCACCGCACCGCCGAGTACGGCATCGCCGCTCACTGGCGGTACAAGGAGACCAAGGGCTCCAACGGGACCGGCAGCCTCGAGCTCGACGAGATGGCCTGGATGCGCCAGCTCCTCGACTGGCAGCGGGAGGCGGCCGACCCGGGCGAGTTCCTGGAGTCCCTGCGCTACGACCTCGCCACCCGCGAGATCTTCGTGTTCACGCCCAAGGGCGACGTGATCACGCTGCCGCACGGGTCGACGCCGGTCGACTTCGCCTACGCGGTGCACACCGAGGTCGGCAACAAGTGCATCGGGTCGCGGGTCAACGGCCGGCTCGTCGCGCTGGAGCGCCAGCTCGAGAACGGCGAGGTCGTCGAGATCTTCACCTCGAAGGCCGAGGGCGCGGGGCCGTCGCGGGACTGGCTCGGCTTCGTCTCCTCGCCGCGGGCCAAGCAGAAGATCAAGCAGTGGTTCGCCAAGGAACGGCGCGAGGACGCGATCGAGGGCGGCAAGGACGCCATCACCCGCGAGGCCCGCCGGACCGGCCTGCCGCTGCAGCGCCTGGTCAGCGCCGACTCCATGGGCGCGCTCGCCCGCGAACTGCGCTACGCCGACGTCTCGGCGCTCTACGCCGCCGTCGGGGAGCACCACGTCTCCGCGCGCCACGTCGTGCAACGGCTCGTCGCCCTGCTCGGCGGGGTGGAGCAGAACGAGGACGAGCTCGCCGAGCGCGCCACCCCGTCGACCGCCCAGCGGCGCCGGGGCACCGGGGACGTCGGGGTCGTCGTCAACGGCATGGGCAACGACGACGGCGAGTCGTCGGATCTCTGGATCAAGCTCGCCCGGTGCTGCACGCCGGTGCCCGGCGACGAGATCCTCGGCTTCGTGACCCGTGGTGGCGGCGTCAGCGTCCACCGCACCGACTGCACGAACGCCGACGACCTGCGCTCCGAGCCGGAGCGGCTGGTCGACGTCAGCTGGGCGTCGTCGTCGACGGCGGTCTTCCTCGTCGCGATCCAGGTGGAGGCGCTCGACCGGCACCGGCTGCTCTCCGACATCACGAAGGCGCTCGCGGACGAGAAGGTCAACATCCTGTCGGCGTCGGTGACGACCTCGCGCGACCGCGTCGCGGTGAGCCGATTCAGCTTCGAGATGGGCGACCCGAAGCACCTCGGGCACGTGCTGCGCGTGGTGCGCAACGTCGAGGGCGTCTACGACGTGTACCGGGTCACCTCGGCGAGCTGATCAGTCCTTCGGCGGGGCCATCCGCACGACGGGTCCGGCGAACTCGGGGCGCGCCGAGCGGGGGTCGAGCGGGTTCACCGACGCCGGGTCGACGTCGGCCTCGGAGGACCGGGTCAGCGAGCGGACGCCGTTGTCGAGCACCGTGACCAGCGGGACGGCGAGCAGCGCGCCCGGGATCCCGGCGACGACGAGCCCGCAGGCGATCGGCAGGACGACCGCGAGCGGGTGCAGCTTGATCGACTTGCCCAGGAACAGCGGCTGGAGGATGTAGCCCTCCAGGTTCTGCACGGCCAGCAGCAGCGCGACGACCAGCAGCATGTCGGTCACCCCGCCGCTGACGAGCGCGACCAGCGCGGCGACGGCCCCGGAGACCACCGCGCCGACCGTCGGGACGAACGCCCCGAAGAAGATCAGCGCCGCGAGCGGGACCGCCAGCGGCACCCCGATCGCCCACAGGCCCAGGCCCGCGGTCACGGCGTCGATGAACGCGACGACGACGATCGCGCGGGTGTAGCCGACGAGCGACGCGAACGCGCGCCGCCCGGCGAGGTCGGCGCGGGGCCGCGCCCGCCGCGGGACCGCCTGCAGCAGGAACCGCCAGATCGTCCCGCCGTCGTGCACCAGGAAGATCACGGTGAACAGGGCGAGCAGGCCTTCGGTGACCAGTTCGCCCACGGTGCTCACGGCGCCGAGGGCGCTGCTCGCGATCGTGGCCTGGCTCTGCTGCACGCCGGTGAGGATCTGGTCGCCGATGGCGGTGAACTGCTGGTTGTTCAGCCCGAGCGGGCCGGAGCGCACCCAGTTCTGGATCTCGGAGAGGCTGTTCGTGAGCTGGCTGGTCAGCTGCGGGAGGCCGGAGATGAACGCGAACACGACGCCGGTGAAGACGCCGCCGACCACCGCGAGACCCCCGACGACCACGATCGCCGTCGCCACCGCGTGCGGCAGCCACCGCACCCGCGTGCTCATCAGGTGCGCCTCGGGCGCCAGCAGCGAGGCGGCGATCAGCGCGAGGACGACCGGGATGAGGACGACCGAGAACGTGCCCGCGAGGTAGATCACGACGAACGCGGCGGCGGCGATCAGGAGCAGCCGCCACGCGAGCCCCGCCGCGACGTCGAGCCCGCGCGGGATCTCCCAGGGGTCGGGAGTCTCGGGCGTGTCCGGTGGCGGGTCGGGTGAGGGGAGCGCGTCGCCCGGAGCCGTGGGCCCCGTGTCCGTCTGGTCGTGCCGTGCCCCCACGACGGCCACCGTAGTCGGAGTGTCCGACCCGGCCCGGCGGTCGGGCCCGGCGGCCGGAACCGGCGGAACCCCAGAGGTGTGTCCCGGCCCTCCTGGATCGGTGCAGCCCGCCGTACGATGGAGCCGTGAGCCGTCGCGCCAAGATCGTCTGCACCCTGGGCCCGTCGACGTCGTCCCCGGAGCGGATCCGGGCCCTGGTCCGGGCCGGGATGGACGTCGCCCGGCTCAACTTCTCGCACGGGGAGCACGCGCAGCATGCCGAGGTCTACGAGCGGGTGCGTGCGGCCGCGGACGCCGAGGGGCGCGCCGTCGGCATCCTCGCCGACCTGCAGGGCCCGAAGATCCGGCTGGGGACGTTCGCCGACGGGCCGCAGACATGGGCGACGGGCGAGACCGTCCGGATCACCACCGACGACGTCGAGGGCACCCACGACCGTGTGTCGACCACCTACGCCGGCCTCGCCGACGACGTCCGGCCGGGGGAGTCGCTGCTCATCGACGACGGCAACGTCGCGATCGAGGTCACCGACGTCGAGGGTAGTGACGTGGTGTGCCGCGTCGTCGAGGGCGGCCGGGTCTCGGACCACAAGGGGATCTCGCTGCCCGGCACCGTCGTGTCGGTGCCCGCGATGAGCGAGAAGGACGAGGCGGACCTGCGGTTCGCGCTCGGCCTGCGCGTCGACATGATCGCGCTCTCGTTCGTGCGCTCGCCGGCCGACGCCGAGCTCGTCCACAAGATCATGGCGGAGTACGACGCCCACCTGCCGGTGATCGCCAAGCTCGAGAAGCCCGAGGCGGTCGACGCGCTCGAGGCGATCGTGCTCGCCTTCGACGCGGTCATGGTGGCCCGCGGTGACCTCGGCGTGGAGCTGGCCCTCGAGGACGTCCCGCTGGTGCAGAAGCGCGCGGTGCAGATCGCGCGGGAGAACGCCAAGCCGGTGATCGTCGCGACGCAGATGCTCGAGTCGATGATCCACAACTTCCGGCCGACGCGGGCCGAGGCGAGCGACGTCGCGAACGCCGTTCTCGACGGCGCCGATGCCGTGATGCTCTCCGGGGAGACCTCGGTCGGCGACTACCCGATCGAGACGGTGCAGACGATGTCGCGCATCGTCGAGGCCGTGGAGAGCGGCCCGGCGTCGGTGCCCGCGATCCAGCACGTGCCGCGCACCCAGCGGGGCGTGGTGACGACGGCGGCCCGCGACATCGGGGAGCGCCTCAACGCCCGCGCGCTGGTGGCGTTCACGCGCTCCGGGGACACCGTGCGGCGGCTGGCGCGGCTGCACACCCGGCTGCCGGTGCTGGCGTTCACCCCGATGCCCGAGATCCGGTCCCAGCTCGCGCTCTCCTGGGGCGTGGAGACCTTCCTCGTGCCGTGGGAGGAGACGACCGACGCGATGATCCACCGGGTCGATGAGTCGATCCTGGCGATCGGGCGCTTCGCGCCGGGCGAGCTCGTCGTCATCGTCTCCGGCTCGCCGCCCGGGACCGCGGGGAAGACCAACCTGCTGCGCGTGCACAAGCTGGGCGAGGACACCCGCTAGTCGGCCCGCTCGTCCGGAGCACCCTGCCCCGATCGGAGCACCCTGCCCCGATCGGAGCACCCTGCCCCGATCGGGAGCCCTGCCCCGAACGGCACGAACGGCGCGTTCGTGACGCTTGATGGCGACGAACGCGCCGTTCGTCCGGTATGGAGCTGGGCCGGACGGGCCGCAAGGGTGTGATCATGGGGGCATGGCGCATCCCTTCGACTCGCTGACCGCCGACGCGATGCGGGCGGGCGGCAGCTGGAAGTGGTCGACCCCCGGCACCGACGCGCACGGCCGCGGACTGATCGGCGCGTTCGTCGCCGAGATGGACTTCCCGCCGGCGCCCGCGGTCGCCGAGGCGGTGCGGGCCTGCGCCGACGGCAACCGGTTCGGCTATCTCTCGGACGCGTGGGTGGCCGAGATGGCGGACGCATGCGCCGCGTTCTGGTCTGACCGCTTCGGCTACGCGGTCGACCCGGCGTGGATCCGGCCGCTGCCCGACGTGCTCACCGCGCTCACGTCCGTCGTCGAGCACTTCACCCCGCCCGGGTCCCCGGTCCTGCTGCCGACCCCGGCCTACATGCCGTTCCTGACGGTGCCCGGGATGCTCGGCCGGGAGCTGGTGCGGGTGCCGATGGCCCACGACGGCGGGTCCTGGTCGCTCGACCTGGACGTTCTCGACGCGGCGTTCGCCAGCTCGGGGTCGAAGCTGCTGGTGCTCACGAACCCGCACAACCCCACCGGCCGGGTCCTCACCGAGGCCGAGCTGGCCGCGGTGACGGCGGTCGTCGGGCGCCACGGCGCGCGGGTGTTCGCCGACGAGATCCACGCGCCGCTGACGTTCGACGGCCGCGTGCACCGGCCCTACGCCGCGTCGTCCGAGACCGCGGCGGCCCACACCCTGACGGCGACCTCGGCGTCCAAGGCCTGGAACCTGCCCGGGCTCAAGTGCGGGCAGCTGATCCTGTCGAACTCCGCGGACGCGGCGCGCTGGACCGAGGTCGGCTACCTGGCCGAGCACGGCACCGCGACGCCGGGCGTGCTCGCGTCGACGGCCGCGTACCGGGACGGCCGGGAGTGGCTCGACGACGTGCTCGGCTATCTCGACGGGAACCGGGCGCTGCTGCGCGGCACCGACCTGCCGGGGCTGTCGGTGACCGTGCCCGAGGGGACCTACCTGGCCTGGTTGGACGCGACCGGTCTCGGGCTCGACGAGCCGCCGTCGGCCTTCTTCGCCCGCGAGGCCGGGGTCGTGATGACCGACGGCGCGGCGTGCGCGGGGCCGGGCGGGATGCGGCTGAACCTGGCGATGGCGCGCCCGGTGCTCGCGGACGCACTGGAGCGGATCTCGGCGGCGCTCGCGTGAGTGTCAGCGATGCGGCGTCGCTGACGTTCAGTGTCCGTAGCTCCACATCCTCGACGCGGCGTCGCTAGGGTCTGCACCCATGGGCCTGGAGTTCTCCGAGGAGCCCGAGGCCGGCCTCGTGGCGGTGACGCTGACGAACGACGACGGCGAGGTCGTCCAGACACGCGTCGTGGCGGCTGACGAGCTGGCGCGGATCGCGGCCGCGGCCCGGCGGGCCAGCGCGCGGGCGGCCGAGCGCGGTGAGCCACTGTTCGTCACGCTCGATGAGCTGATCGACGGACCGCCGGACTAGGTGCGCTCCGCGCCTGTGAGCAGTAACTGAGGCCAGAGCCTCAATTACTGCTCACGGGCGCGACAGCGCACCTGGCTGGGCACCCTCGAGATCGTGAGCGACGACGTCTACGACCCGCCCGCCGACCTCGCGGCCCGCGCCAACGTCACGGCCGCCGACGACGAGCGGCTGCGCGCCGAGGCGAACGCCGACCTGGACGGGTTCTGGCTCGCCCGCGCGCGGGAGCTGGACTGGGAGCGCGAGCCCACGGTGGGCTACGACGGCACCGAGCACCCGTTCGTCACGTGGTTCGCGGACGGTCGGCTCAACGTCGCGCACAACTGCGTCGACCGGCACGTCGCGAACGGCCTCGGGGACAAGCCCGCGCTGCTCTGGGAGGGTGAGCCCGGTGACGAGCGCCGCCTCACCTACGCGGATCTCCAGCATCAGGTGGCGCAGACCGCCCACGCCCTGACCGCGCTCGGTGTCGAGCGGGGCGACGTCGTCGTCGTGTATCTGCCGGTGCTGGTCGAGACCGTCGTCGTCATGCTCGCGTGTGCCCGGATCGGCGCGCTGCACAGCCTGGTCTTCGGCGGGTTCTCGGCGGAGGCGCTGCGCTACCGGGTCACCGACGGGCGGGCGAAGCTCGTCGTCACCACCGACGGGCAGTACCGGCGCGGCCGGGCGGTGCCGGTCAAGGAGAACGCCGACAGCGCCGTCGAGGGCCTCGACCACGTCGAGCACGTCCTCGTGGTGCGCCGCACCGGCCAGGACGTGCCGTGGACCGAGGGCCGCGACGTCTGGTGGCACGACGCCGTCGCGGGCCGACCCACCCACCACGACGCCGAGGCCTTCGACGCCGAGACGCCGCTCTTCCTCATCTACACCTCGGGGACCACCGGCAAGCCCAAGGGCCTCGTGCACACCATGGGCGGCTACCTCACCCAGACCGCCTGGACCGCGTGGGCCTGCTTCGACCACCGCCCCGACGACGTCTACTGGTGCCAGGCCGACCTCGCCTGGGTCACCGCCCACACCTACGAGGTCTACGGGCCGCTCGCCAACGGCGTCACCCAGGTGCTCTACGAGGGCACCCCGGACACCCCGCACCGGGGCCGCCACTTCGAGATCCTCGCGAAGTACGGCGTGACCGTCTACTACACGGCGCCCACGCTCGTGCGCACCTTCATGATCTGGGACTCTGACGACGAGCCCCTGACGGCGGGTCACGACCTGTCGTCGCTCCGGCTCCTGGGCAGCGTCGGCGAGGCGATCAACCCGGAGGCGTGGCGCTGGCTGCACGCCCACGTCGGCGGCGGGCGCTGCCCGATCGTCGACACCTGGTGGCAGTCCGAGACCGGCGCCGCGATGGTCGCGCCGCTGCCGGGGGTGACCCCGCTGAAGCCCGGCTCGGCGACCCTCCCGCTCCCCGGCATCAGTGTCAGGGTGGTCCGCGAGGACGGGACCGACGCGGACCCCGACGAGGGTGGCCTCCTCGTCGTCGACCGCCCGTGGCCCGGCCAGGCCCGCACCGTGTGGGGCGACCAGGACCGCTACGTCTCGAGCTACTTCCAGAAGTTCCGCTCGCGGCGCTGGTACACCGCCGGCGACGGTGCCCGCGTCGACGCCGACGGCTACGTCTGGCTGCAGGGCCGCGTCGACGACGTCATGAACGTCTCGGGGCACCGGCTCTCCAGCATCGAGCTCGAGTCGGCGCTGATCAGCCATCCTCGGGTGGGGGAGGCGGGCGTCATCGGTTCCCCGGACCCGACGACGGGTCAGGCGATCGTCGCGTTCGTCGTGCTGCGGGGCGACGACGACCACGACACCGACCTCACCGCCGACCTGCGCGCCCACGTCGGGCAGGTGCTCGGGCCGGTCGCGCGCCCGAGCGCGGTCCACGTCGTGTCGGTGCTGCCGAAGACCCGCTCCGGCAAGATCATGCGCCGCCTGCTGCTCGACCTCGCGTCCGGCCGCGAGCCCGGCGACACGACGAGCCTGGTCGACCCGACGGCGTTGGCCGAGGCCAGAGGTGCGCTCTCGCGCCTGTGAGCACAAATTGACGCCCTGGCATCAATTACTGCTCACGAGCCGGAGGCACCTATGCGGACCCGCCCGGTCAGAGCCGTCGACCCCGGCACCCGCCGCAGCACGTCCGCGATCACCACGGACCCGACCACGGTGCCCAGGTAGAGCGCCGCCAGAGTCAGCCCGGACCCGACCGCGTCCACCCACCCGCCGGAGATCGTCAGCAGGCCGGCCAGCACCAGCGGATGCGCCAGGAAGATCCCGAACGACCGGTCCGACGCGTACGCGAGCACCCGCCGGGCCGGCCCCCCGGGACGCCAGCCGGCCGTGGCGACCAGGCTGAACGTGTACAGCCCGAGCACCGCCACCAGGAACCACGCGATCGTCGTCGGCTCGAACACCGCGGACGCGACCACGGCCGCGGTCCCGCCGTCGACCCGCAGCACGTAGACGACCTCGCTGGCCACGACCGCCACGACCACGAGCCCCGCGATCCACCACCGGAAGCGCAGGACCGCCGCCTGCACCTGGTCGAGGTGCAGCGCCGCGACCGCGCCGAGGACCGGGTACAGCAGGTAGGAGGGCAGCAGGGCGAAGCCGTGCGCCGTCACGAACGCCCCGAACCCGTTCGCGGGCGGGTTGCTGATCAGCACGCACACCGCGATCTGCAGGGCCAGCGCGACCCCGAGCACGACCAGGTGCCCGGTCCGGCCCAGCCGCCGCAGGCCCGCGACCAGCACGGGGAAGACCAGGTAGAGCTGCAGCGTGACGAGCAGGAAGTACAGGTGGTACCAGGCCGTGCCCTCGAGGGCGTTCCACCCCATGGTCGCCAGCTCCTGCGACACCGTCGGCTCCGCCGTGCCCGGCGCCCGGGTCCACACCGCGAGCAGCGAGTAGACGACGGTCCACGTGAGGTAGGGCGTGAGCACGAGCGGGATTCGCTTGCGCCAGAACGGCAGCGGGCGCTGCGGGCGGCGCAGCATCTGGAACGTCAGGACGAACCCGGTGAGGGTGAAGAAGGCCTCACGGGTGAAGTGCAGGAGCAGCTGTCCACCGTTCGAGGGGACGTCGTCGGCCGTGGTCGCGGCGGAGAGCACGTGCACGCCGATGACCGAGGCGAAGGTGAGCAGCCGGAAGAGATCGACCTCGTGCAGGTGCCGCCGGTCGGACGCGGGGGCGGGCCCCGCCGTCGTCGTCGCCACCTCCACCGTGGGTCGCACCGGGCCAGGTTCCTCCCCGTTCCTGGGAGTCGACTGTGCGGGGGGTCAGGACGGCGTCAGGTGCCCGGACGGGTGGGGGGCCGGTGGGGCGGGCGGCGTCCCGGAGCACGTCCCGGGGCCGGCGACGCCCGCCTGCGTGAGCCCGTCGAGCACGTGGCCGGCGAGGAGTCGCTGGCCCACCGCGGTGGGGTGCAGGCCGTCCCCGACCCGGGGGAACGACCAGCCCTGGACCAGCGGGTCGAGCACGATGACCTGGGGGTCCGCCCGCCGCGCCGCGTCGACGATGGTGGCGTCGGTGGAGCGCGCCTCGGCGGTCGGGACGCCGACGTGGGCGAACACCGTGATCAGCGCGAGCGGCGTGCCCGGCACCTGGTGGCCGACGTCCTGGACCGCGGTCGTGACGGCCGCGCGGAGCTTCGGCTCCGGCGCGCCGATGTCGTTGTGACCCGCCTGCAGGACGACCAGCGACGGGTGGAGCCGGGCGAGATCGGCCTCGCGGAGCAGCCGCGCGACCGGGCCGCGCTGGCCGCGCCCGGGCGTGACGTAGCCGCTGCCGGGTACGGCCCCGACGACGACCCGGCGTCCCAGGCAGCGTCCGACCAGTTCCGGCCAGGCCTGCTCCGGGCTGCTGCCGGTGCCGGCCGAGATGGAGGCCCCGAGCACGACGATCGGGTTGTCGGCGGGCCCGGGGCCGACGGCCGGGGCGATCGCCGGGGGAGCGGGCACCGGTGCCGCGGTGGTGGTCCCGACCACCAGCAGCCCGACGACGACGGCGGTCGCGAGCCCGACCGTCAGGGCGATGAGCACCCGGCGGCCCTGCAGCCGCCGGAGGGTGTCGACCACGGCGCGCCTCACCCGACGCGGACGACGGCGAACGACTCCGGGGCCAGGGTCACGGCAGCTTCCGAGACGCCCGCCCCGAGCGGTGCGGCGAGGCATTCGTGGGCGCCGTCGACGGCGACCGTGCGCTCCGCGGCGGCGAGGTTGACCACCAGGCGGACGTTACCCCGGTGCAGGACCAGCGTCCGTGAACCGGGATCGGCGTCGCAGTGCACCCGGTCGAGCCGGGGGTCGGCGAGCTCCGGCTCGGCGCGGCGCAGCGCGATGAGCGAGCGGTACACCTCGAGCAGCCAGGCGTGCTGGCCCTCGTCGGGCTCGGACCAGTCGAGGCGGGACCGTTCGAAGGTCCGCGGATCGGTCGGGTCGGGCACCTCGGCCGCGCCCCAGCCGTGCTCGGCGAACTCCTCGGCCCGCCCGGTCCGCACCGCCTCCGCGAGCACCGGGTCGTCGAACCCGACGAAGAACGCCCACGGCGTCGACGCGCCCCACTCCTCGCCCATGAACAGCATCGGCGTGAACGGGGAGCAGAGCACCAGCGCCGCGCCGCAGGCCAGCAGCTCGGGGGAGCAGGTCGCGGAGAGCCGGTCGCCGGCGGCACGGTTGCCGACCTGGTCGTGGTCCTGCAGGTAGGCGAGGAACCGGTACCCGGGCGTCCGCGCGAGGTCGACCGGCCGTCCGTGCGTGCGGCCGCGGAAGCTCGACCAGGTCCCGGCGTGCACGAACGCCTCCCGCAGCACCGCCGCGAGGGTGTCGAGCCCGCCGAAGTCGACGTAGTAGCCCTGGGTCTCGCCGGTGAGCGTCGAGTGCAGCGAGTGGTGGACGTCGTCGCACCACTGCGCGTCGAGCCCGTAGCCGCCCGCCGCGCGGGGGGTGACCAGCCGCGGGTCGTTGAGGTCGGACTCCGCGATGAGCGTGCACGGCCGCCCCAGGCCGACCGCCAGCCCGTCGGCGGTCACCGCCATCTCCTCGAGCAGGTGCGTCGCGCGGGAGTCGCGCAGCGCGTGGACGGCGTCGAGGCGCAGCGCGTCCACGCCGAAGTCGGTGAACCACATCGCGAGGTTCTCGAGGATGTAGGCGCGCACGGTGTCGGATCCGGCGCCGTCGAGGTTGAGCGACGGGCCCCAGACGTTCGTCCCGAGGAAGTACGGCCCGAACCGGTCGAGGTAGGCCCCGGACGGGCCGAGGTGGTTGTAGACGACGTCGAGGACGACGGCCAGCCCCCGCTCGTGGCAGGCCGCGACGAAGCGCCGGAACCCGTCCGGGCCGCCGTAGTTCTCGGTGACCGCGAACCACAGCACGCCGTCGTAGCCCCAGCCGCGGGTGCCGTCGAACGCGTTGACCGGCAGCACCTCGACGTGGGTGATCCCCAGCTCGGCGAGGTGGTCCAGGCGCTCGGCGGCGGCGTCGAAGGTGCCGCCGGGGGTGAACGTCCCGACGTGCAGCTCGTAGATCACCGCGCCCGGCAGGCCCCGGCCGGTCCAGGCGGAGTCGTGGTGGGCCGGCGCGGTCGCCGGGTCCCACACCCGCGACGCCGCGTGGACCCCGGCGGGCTGCCACCGCGAGCGCGGGTCGGGCAGCGGGTCGGCGCCGTCGAGGGCGTAGGCGTAGTCGCTGCCGTGGCCGGCGCCGTCGACGTGGGCACGCCACCAGCCGGTGTCCTCCCTGGTCATCGGGTGCGCCGTCCCGTCGACGACGACCGCCACCGAGCCCGCCGCGGGTGCCCACACCGCGAACGTCCCGTCCGTGCCCAGCCCGCCGGAGCCCGCCGTCGTCATGCTCCGGATCATCCCGTCGTGGGCCCGACACCGCGAACGCGCTGCACCGGCGCGCCGCCGGGTAGCGTCTCCTCCACGCTCAGGGAGCTCGACAGCAGCCGGCCGAACGGAAGTCCCGATGTCGCAGACGGGAGATGCGCCGATCCCGGACGGCGTGGACCCGATCTTCGCGGGCCGGGGCGGGGTCGCCCGCGACATGGCGGCCGTCGACTGGGCCGCGACCCCGATCGGCCCGCCGTCGCAGTGGCCCCAGCCGCTGCGCGACGTGGTGCGCGTGCTGCTGACCTCGCGCTTCGCCATGTGGATGGCGTGGGGCCCCGAGCTGACGATGTTCTACAACGACGCCTACCGGCACGCCACGCTCCGGCGGAAGCATCCCTGGGCCCTGGGGCGGCCGTTCGACGAGGTCTGGGCCGAGGTCCGGGACGAGGTCGGCCCGCAGGTCCGCTCGGTGCTCGAGGACGGCGAGGCCACGTGGAACGAGGACCTGCTCCTCTTCCTGGAGCGCGACGGCTGGCCCGAGGAGAGCTACCACACCTTCTCCTACAGCCCCCTCCACGACGAGGACGGCCGGGTGAAGGGCCTGCTCTGCGTGGTCGCCGAGACCACCGAGCGGGTGCTCGCCGAGCGCCGGATGGCCTTCCTGCGCGACCTGGCGACGGCGATGACCTCCGCCCGCTCGATCGAGGACGTCGCCGGTGCGGCCCGCGAGGTGCTCGGCGGCGGCATCCGGGACCTGCCGTTCGGCCTGGTGTACCTGCTCGACGGGGGAGCGGGCCGGACCGCGCGGCTCACCGCGGCGGTCGGGGTCGACCCCGACGGGCCCGCCGCGCCGACGACCCTCGAGCTCGGCCTCGCCGCCGACGCGTGGCCCGCGACGGGGGTCCTCCCGACGACGACGGTGCTGCCGCTCGACGACTCCGCCGCGCTCGAGGACTGCGACCGGGTCGCCGTCGTCCCGCTCTCCCCGGCCACGACCTCCGGGGAGGAGATCGGGCTGCTGGTGGTCGGGCTCTCGCGCTACCTGGCCTTCGACGAGCGCTACCGCGACTTCGTCGACCTCGTGGCCGGCCAGGTCACCGCCGGGGTGATCGACGCGCGTGCCGCCGAGGCCGACCGTCGGCGGGCGGAGGGGCTCGCCGAGGTCGACCGGGCCCGCCGGCGGTTCTTCGCCGACGCCAGCCATGAGCTGCGCACCCCGTTGACACTCGTCGCGGGCCCGGTCGACGACCTGCTCGCCGACGGCGAGGTCGACCCGGTGCGCTGGCGGGCCGAGCTCGAGGTCGTCGCCCGCAACACCCGGCGGCTCGCCCGCGTCGTCAACGACCTGCTGGAGGTCTCCCGACTGCAGGCGGGCGGGGTCGAACAGCACGGCGAGGTGGTCGATCTCGCGCGGCTGACCAGCGAGGTCGCGGGGATGGTGGCCTCGGCGATCGAACGGGCCGGGCTGGAGTACGTCGTCCGGGCGCCGTCCGAGCCCCTCCCGGTGGCCATCGGCCGGGACGGCTGGGAGCGCATCGTCCTCAACCTCGTCGTCAACGCCCTGAAGTACACCCGCGAGGGCCGGGTCGAGGTGCTGCTGCACCGCGACGGGGACCGGGCGGTGCTCACCGTGTCCGACACCGGGATCGGGATCGCCGCGCAGGAGCTGCCCAAGCTGTTCGACCGGTTCCACCGGGTCGACGGCGGGTGGGCCCGGTCGGCGGAGGGCAGCGGCATCGGGCTCGCCCTGGTCCACGAGATCACGACCCACCACGGCGGCGAGGCCGCGGTGACCAGCGAGCCCGGCGTCGGCACCACGTTCACCGTCGAGCTGCCCGTGGCGGCCCAGGCCCCGGAGCAGGCCGCCGGGCCCGCGGAGCCCGGGGGCCGGACCCGGGCGCTCATGGACGAGGCGTCGCGCTGGGTCCCCGAGGAGGCCTCGGCGGCGGCGGAGGCCCCGTCGCGCCCCGAGGTGCCCCACGACGGCGAGGTGGCCGGCCGGGTGCTCGTCGCCGACGACAACGCCGACATGCGCGCCTACGTCGCCCGGCTGCTCGAGCCGCGGTGCACCGTGATCACGGTCGCCGACGGCGGGGCGGCGCTGGCGAGAGCCCTGGCCGACCCGCCGGACATGGTCGTCACCGACGTCGTCATGCCGGGGCGCAGCGGCCTCGAGCTGCTCGCCGCCCTGCGGGCCGACCCCCGCACCGCGCGGATCCCGGTGCTGCTGCTCTCCGCGCGCGCCGGGGAGGAGGACGCCGTCGAGGGGCTCGCCGCGCAGGCCGACGACTACCTCGTGAAGCCGTTCTCCGCCGCCGAGCTGCAGGCGCGGGTCGCGGCCCATCTCCAGCTCGGGCGCGCCCGGCGCGAGGCGGAGGCCCGCTTCAGCGCGGTGGCCGACCTGGCGCCGGTGATGATCTGGGTGGCCGGCCCGGACGGGTCGCGGCTGTTCCTCAACGCCGGGTGGTCCCGGTTCACCGGTCTCGACCCCGCCGACGAGCTGGGCCACGGCTGGTTCGACGGCGTCCACCCCGACGACCGCGCGACCTACCGCACGACCGCCGAGCGCGGCCGCGGCCGGCGCGAGGGCTGGGAGGTCGACTACCGGCTCCGGCACGCCGACGGCACGTACCATCGGGTCGTCGAGCAGGCCGTCCCGGTTCCCGGGCCCGGCGGCGACGACGGCGGGGGCGTGGCCTCCGGCTGGGTCGGCAGCTGCGTGGACGTGCACGCCCGGCTGCGCGACGCCGACCGCGCGAAACTGCTCGCCGCGGTCGGCGAGGCGATGGAGGGCTCGGAGACCGTCCCGGAGCGGCTGGCCGAGCTGGTGCGGGTGCTGCGCGACGCCCGGCTGGGCGACCACGTGAGCGTCGCCGATCCCGGACCCGGCGTCCGCCGGGAGGACGGCACCCACCGGATCCGGCGGCCGCTGGTGGTCCGGGGCCGGACGGTGGCGGTCCTCGAGATCGAGCGGGACCCGTCGTCAGAGCCGTGGTCGTCGGACGACCGCACCCTGGCCGACGAGGTCGTCGTGCGGACGATGCCCGCGCTCGAGAACGCTCTGCTGCGGACCGAGGAGCGCGTCGCCGGCCAGCGCCTGGCCCTCGTGCACCACGCGACGGCGGCGTTCTCCGCGGCGGCCACCCCGTCGGAGGTGGCCGAGGTGGCCGCGACCCACGTGGAGCAGCTGCTGGGACCCGCGCTGGAGTGCGGTGTCTTCGAGTACGACGAGGCCACCCGGCAGCTCTCGGTGCTCACCCGCCGGCCCCCCGAGCGCGATCCGCGCTCGAGCGGGGACGTGCAGTCGGTCGACGTCGACTCGATCCTGACCCGGGCGGTCCGCGACGCGCACGCCGTCTGGGTCCACGAGCCCGTGCCCGGGGAGTCGCCCGACGAGCAGGACGCCTCGCTGGTGGCCCTGCTGCGTGCGCGGGGGATGACGAAGGCCGTGTCGCTGCCGCTGATCGCGGCGGGTCGGGTCATCGGGGCGCTGGGCGTCGGGTTCACCGGCCGCGGCCGCCTCGACGACGGCGAGCGGACGACGCTGCAGGCGCTGGCCGAGCCCTGCGGGGTGGCGCTCGACCGGGCCCGGCTCTACCGCGCCGAGCACGAGATCGCCCAGACGCTGCAGCGATCGCTGCTGCCCCAGGCGCTCCCCGAGGTCGCGCGGCTGCCGATCGCGGTGCGCTACGTGCCCGGCGCGGTCGGCACCTCGGCGGGCGGCGACTGGTACGACGTCGTCGAGGTCGACGACACCCACGTGGCCGTCGTCGTCGGCGACGTCGTGGGCCAGGGCACTGCCGCGGCGGCCGTCATGGGGCAGCTGCGGACCGCGCTGTCGGGCTACCTGCTCGCCGGGCACGGGCCGGGGCCCGCCCTCGACCTGCTCGACGGGCTCGTCGCCCGCGTCCCCGGGGCCCGGGCGTCCACCGCGGTGTGCCTCGTCGTGGACACCGTGACCGGGGACGTGCGCTGGTCGCGGGCGGGCCACCTCCCGGCGCTGCTCGTGCCCACGGACGGCGAGCCGCGACTGCTGACCGACCCCGCCGGGCACGGCCCGCTGCTCGGACTCGCCCACACCCGCTCCGACCCCCGCACCGAGGGCACGACGACGATCACCCCCGGGGCCTCGCTGGTGCTCTACACCGACGGCCTCGTGGAGCGCCGGCGCGAGTCGCTCGACGAGGGACTGGACCGGCTGGTCGCGGTGACCGCGGCGTGCGAGGACCGGACGCCCGAGGGCATGGCCTCCGCGCTGCTCGCCGGGCTCGCCCCCGCCGAGGCCATCGACGACGTGGCGGTCGTCGTCGTCCGGCTGGCCCCGGCGCCGCTGGAGATCCGGTTGGCCGCCGACCCCGCCCGGCTCGGGCCGCTGCGCCGGACCGTGCGGTCGTGGGCGCGGGAGGCCGGGGTCGGCGAGGACGTCCTCGAGGACCTGCAGCTGGCGCTCGGGGAGGCGGCCACCAACGCCGTCGAGCACGCCTACGGGCCGGTCCCGCCCCGGGGATCCGAGGTGGTCGTGCGGATCGCGACCCGGGCCGACGGCGGTGTCGCCGTCCGCGTCCGCGACCGCGGCTCGTGGCGGCGGGCCGCCCCCGACCCGGGCCACCGGGGCCGGGGCCTGATGCTCATCCGGGCGCTCGCCACCGACGTCGTCGTGCAGGGCGGGTCCGACGGCACCGTGGTCATGTTCACGGTCCCGGCGGCGCGCAACGGTCGCGCCGACGGCGAGCCGGTGGGGCAGGAGGCCCCGGTCGAGCGCACGGTGCGGATGGAGACGGTCGCCGACCCGGACGGACTCGTCGTGCGGCTGACGGGCGACCTCGACCTCGCCGGCGCCGACGAGGCCCGGCGCCTGGTCGAGCAGCGCCCGCCGGACGGGCCGTGGACCCTCGACGTCACCGGGGTCGGGTACCTCGCGAGCGCCGGGGTCGGCCTGCTGCTCGAGGCGGCCGAGCGCGGCGCCGAGCTGGTCCTGCCCGAGAGCGGGCCCGCGGCCCGGGTGCTGGCGCTCAGCGGACTGGCGGCGGCGCCCCGCGTGACCGGGCAGGCCTGACGGTCCTGTTCCGGACGGTCGTGCAGTGGGCACCCGGCACCCATGGAGTACCGCCAGCTCGGCCGGTCGGGACTGAAGGTCTCGACGATGACCATGGGGACGATGACCTTCGGCGGCGAGGGAGGCTTCGCCAACGTCGGGAACACCGACATCGACGAGGCACGCCGGCTCATCGACGTCTGCCTGGAGCGCGGGGTCAACCTGATCGACACCGCCGACATCTACTCGCAGGGCACCTCGGAGCGGATCGTCGGCGAGGCCGTGAAGGGCCGCCGCGACGACACCCTGATCGCCACCAAGGTCCGGATGCCGATGGGCGACGGGCCGAACGACGCCGGGCTCTCCCGCGAGCACATCGTGCGCGGGTGCGAGGACTCGTTGCGCCGCCTCGGCGTCGACCACATCGACCTGTACCAGGTGCACGCCTGGGACGGCGTGACCCCGCTCGAGGAGACCCTCGAGGCGCTGGACACACTGGTCCGCAAGGGCAAGGTCCGCTACATCGGCTGCTCGAACTACTCGGCCTGGCACCTGATGAAGGCGCTCGGCGTGTCGGCGCTGACCGAGACCCAGCGGTTCGTCTCCCAGCAGATCCACTACACGCTGCAGGCCCGCGAGGCCGAGTACGAGCTGATCCCGGCGACGATCGACCAGGGCCTCGGCGTGCTCGTCTGGTCGCCGCTGGCCGGTGGGCTGCTCTCCGGCAAGTTCCGCCGCGGCAAGGACGCCCCGGAGACCTCCCGCCACCTCACGCAGTGGGACGAGCCGCCGGTGCGCGACCAGGAGAAGCTCTACGACATCGTCGAGACCGCGGTGCAGATCGGCGAGGCGCACGGCGTGTCCGCGGCCCAGGTCTCGCTCGCGTGGCTGCTGGCGAAGCCGGGGGTGACGTCGCTGGTGGTCGGCGCCCGCAACGAGGACCAGCTGGCCGACAACCTGGCCGCGGCGGAGCTCTCGCTGTCCGACGACGAGGTGGCCCGGCTCGACGAGGTGTCCGCGCCGCCGCTGCTCTACCCCTACTGGCACCAGCGCAAGACGGCGGCCGACCGCCTCTCGCCGGCCGATCGGACGCTCCTGGGTGGCTGACGGCTCATGAGCACTCATTGACGCCATGGCGTCAGTGAGTGCTCACGGGCGCGGAGCGTCCGACCCCTGCGACGTCACACCGTTCTCATCCGTCATCCTGGGGACGGCGACGTCGGTGGAGGTGACGTGGTGGCAGCCGGGCCCGGGACACGCGCCCCGTCGGCGCGTGCGACGCAGAAGCGGGCGCAGCACGAGACGAACAAGCGGCTCATCGTCGAGACGACGGCGTGGATCACGGCGATCGCCGCCGCGTTGACCGTCGGTCTCATGGCCGGGATCTCGGCGACCGCCACCGCACCGGACGTCCCCCGCGTCACACCCGTCGAGTACCAGTACTCCCGCTGACACCGTGCTCCAGCTCTGGTTCGTCTCCCGTGCCCTCGGCGCGATGGCGCTGCTGCTGCTCAGCCTCGTCATCGTGCTGGGCATCCTGCACAACACCTCGGTCGTCAAGAACGCCGAGCTCGGGCTGCCCCGGTTCGTGCTGGTGGCGCTGCACCGCAACCTGTCGCTGATCAGCGTCGTCTTCATCGCGCTGCACGTGATCACGGTGATCGTCACCGACTACGTGCACCTGCGCGTGGTCGACGTGTTCGTCCCCGGCATCGCGGCATTCAACCCGGTCGCCGCCGCGTTCGGCACCGTCGCGACCGACCTGACCCTCGCGATCGTGCTCACGTCGATGCTGCGCTCGCGGTTGTCGCGGCGGGTGTGGTTCTGGGTGCACTGGACGTCGTACCTGTGCTGGCCGATCACGGTGGTGCACGCGGTGCTCAACGCGTCCTTCCGCGGGACGACCTGGTGGACGCTCGCGGTCCCGCTGATCTCGATGGTCGCGATCATCGTCGCCCTGGTCTACCGGCGCCGGGACCGCCGTCGGGTGGGGGTGCCGGTCGCCGAGCGCGGGAAGGTCACCGACGTGGCCATCAAGCAGGTGACGGGCGAGCTCCCGATCGCCCGGCCCGCCCCCCGCGCCGAGGACCTCGAGGCGGCGACGGAGGTCATGGCCCCCGCGTCGCCGGTATCTGCCCATCCGGTGCCTGCCCCGGGCCGGCACCAGGCAGGCCCGGGTCCCGGTGCGCTGCCGGCCGGTGCTGACGCGAGCCACGGTGGTCGGCATCGGCCGGCGGACGACGCCCTCGACGCGGAGACCGAGACGATCCGCGCCGTCGAGCGCCGTCCCTCCCCGGGGGTCGTGCCGCTCGAGCCACGGTCGACTCGCCGCTGAGCGGCCGGCTGCCCCGTTCTGAGCGAAGGGCACCTTCGCTCAGTACGGGACAGGGCGGGGCAGCGCCGGGTCAGGCCGGCCGGACGAGCAGCGCCACGGGGTAGCGGGCGAGCAGGTCGGACAACCGCGGCGCCGACCCCTCGACCGGGGTACCGGTGACCATGTCGGTCCAGTCGGCGGCGCCGCCGGGCAGCGGGAGCACGGTGTCCCGCCAGCCCCCGTCCGCCTCGAGCCCCGCCGGCAGCCGGGTCGCCACGGCCACCATGTGCTCGCGCCCCGCGGGCCCGCCGCGCGCGAACGCCACCGCGTGCTCGGCGGCCGGGCCGGAGACGGGCACCGGGGCGTACCCCCAGAACAGCTCGGGCCGGAACCGCCGCAGCCGCAGGCCCGCCGCCGTGACGAGCAGCTTGGTGCCGCGGACGTCGTCGGATTCCGGGTCGTCGCTCTCGCCGGGCAGCCAGCCCCCGTCGAGCCGCGCCAGCAGTTCCCGACGGCGGGTGAAGTCGACCGGGCGGCGGTTGTCCGGGTCGACGAGCGAGTACTCGAACAGCTCGGTGCCCTGGTAGACGTCCGGCACCCCGGGCCCGGCGAGCTGCAGCAGCTTCTGACCGAGGGCGTTGGACCGGCCGAAGCGGTCGATCAGCCGCACGAACGCCTCGATGTCGGCGACGGTCTCCCGGGATCCGAGCACCGCCGCGGGCCACGCGGCGATCGCCTCGTCGACCTCCGGCACCGGATCGACGTGCGAGGTGACGAGCTTGGCCTCCTTCGCCGCCTTCGTCAGGTAGCCGCCCAGCCGCTCCGCGGTCAGCGGCCACGCGCCCACCACGGACTGCCACGCCAGCAGCTCCAGCGACGGTGACGGCAGCGGGTGCCGGGCCGAGAGCTTGCGCAGGAACGCGCCCCACTCCGCGGTGAGCTCCGAGAGCACCGCGAGGCGGGCCCGCACGTCCTCGGAGCGCTTGGTGTCGTGGGTGGAGAGCGTGGTCATCGCGGCCGGCGACGACGCGTCGCGGCGGGCGTTCGCGGCGTGGAACTCCGCGGGCGTCACGCCGAAGCGGTCGGGTGCCCCGCCGACCTCGTTGAGCGCGACGAACCGGTTCCACCGGTAGAAGGTGGTGTCCTCGACGCCCTTGGCGGTGACCATCCCGCTGGTCTGCTCGACGCGGCGGGTCAACTCGCGGTCCGGGTCGGCCAGCATCGCGGTGCGGATCCGCCGGATCACGTCCGCGAGCTCGGGGCGGGCGGCCGACGCCGTGTCCACCGCCCGCTCGAGGTCGGCCCGGCCCTCGGGCAGGTAGGAGCGGTACACCGGGTAGGCACCCAGCAGCTCGGCCACGGCATCACGGACGACCTCGGGCTCGTCGCCCGCCGCGGGCACGAGGGCCGCGATCCGCCGGACCTCCGCGACCAGGATCTCGTCGGTGACCAGCCGCTTCGCCGCGTGCTCGGCCACCGACAGCCGCTCCCGCGTGCCGGTGTGCTCGGCCGCCACCTGCTCGACCAGCGACTCCCCGCGCGGATCCACGAAGAGCCCGCACAGCTCGCGGAGCGCGTCGTAGCCGGTGGTGCCGTCGGTGGGCCAGGACGCGGGGAGTGCCTCGGTGGTCCCGTCGGCGCGCTGCGAGGTGATCTTCTCGACGAGCAGCCACGCCTCCTCGCCCAGACCGGTCTCCGCCAGCCGGGCGCGCAGCCGCCGCAGGTACGCCCCGGGCGCGGTGAGCCCGTCCGGATGGTCGATGCGCAGCCCACTGATCACGTCCGGGTCGGCCGCGACCCAGCGCAGCACCTCGGCGTGCGTGGCGTCGAAGACCGCCGGGTCGTCGACGCGGACGGCCGCGAGGTCGGAGACGTCGAAGAACCGCCGGTAGGTCAGCTCGGCGTTGCCGCGGCGCCAGTGCACGAGCCGGTAGTGCTGCCGCTCGTGCACCTCCTGCGCGGTGCCCTCGCCCGTGCCGGGCGCCACCGGGAAGCGGTGCTCGTAGTAGCGCAGCTCGCTGCGGTCCTCGGACAGCGACAGCTGGGCCACGTCCTCGGGCGAGCCCAGCACCGGGACGAGGAGGGGGACGCCGAGGTCGACGTCGTACCAGGACGCGTACGCCGACCCGCTCCCGTCGCGGAGCAGGGACCACCACGACGGGTTGGCGGCGGGCACCGCGACGCCCATGTGGTTCGGCACCAGGTCGAGCAGCGCCCGCATCCCGGCCTCGCGCAGCGCGGCGACCAGGGCGACCCGCCCGGGCTCGCCGCCGATCTCGTCGTTCGCGTGGGTCGGGTCGACGACGTCGTACCCGTGCGTCGACCCCGGCGCGGGCTGCAGCAGCGGCGAGCAGTACAGGGCGCCGACCCCGAGCTCGGCCAGGTAGGGCACCAGCTCGGTCGCCGCCGCGAGGTCCTGGGCCGGAGAGAGTTGCAGTCGGTAGGTGGAGGCAGGAACGCGCAGCGAAGCGGAGCCGGACCCGACAGGTGAGTTCACGATCAGGCGTCCGTGCGCTGCAGGAGGAGCATCGAGCGGGCGGTGACGGTGAGCGTCTCGCCCCCGCCGAGGGTCTCGAGACTCTCGGGGAGCTCGTCCACCGTGGTCACCGCCGAGGTCCGGGCCGTCCCGACGACGACGCTGCCGGTCACGGTGTCGAGCACCGTGCCCCACCGGTCGGCCACCCCCGAGCCGGGCAGCGTGACCTTCACGTCCTCGTAGTGGGCGTTGAAGACCAGCAGGAACGAGTCGTCGACGACCCGCTGGCCCCGCTGGTCGGACTCCGCGATGCCCTCGCCGTTGAGGAACACGGTCACGACGGAGGCCGCGCCGCCCTCCCAGTCCTCGTCGCCCATCTCCTCGCCGGAGGAGGTGAACCACGCGATGTCGCGCTGGTAGTCGTCGTCGGTCCCGGCCTGGCCGGGGGCCGCGGGCCGGATGGTGCGGCCGTTGAAGAAGCGGCGTCGTCGGAAGACCGGATGCGCCGCGCGCAGCGCCGACACCAGCCCGGTGTAGGCCATCAGGTCCTGGTCGGCCTTCTCCGGCGTCCACTCCATCCAGGAGATCTCGGAGTCCTGGCAGTAGCCGTTGTTGTTGCCGCCCTGGGTACGGCCCATCTCGTCGCCGTGCAGCAGCATCGGGACGCCCTGCGAGAGGAACAGCGTGGCGAGGAAGTTGCGCCGCTGCCGCTGCCGGAGCGTCAGGACGGCCTCGTCGTCGGTGGGGCCCTCGACGCCGCAGTTCCAGGAGTTGTTGTCGTCGGCGCCGTCGTGGCCGCCCTCGCCGTTGGCCTCGTTGTGCTTCTCGTTGTAGGAGACGAGGTCGGCCAGGGTGAACCCGTCGTGCGCGGTGACGAAGTTGATCGACGCGTACGGCCGGCGCCCGTCGTCCTGGTAGAGGTCGCTCGATCCCGTCAGCCGCGACCCGAACTCGCCGAGCGTGCCGGGGGTGCCGCGCCAGAAGTCGCGCACGGTGTCGCGGTACTTGCCGTTCCACTCGGTCCACCCGGGCGGGAAGTTGCCCACCTGGTAGCCGCCCGGCCCGACGTCCCACGGCTCGGCGATGAGCTTGACCTGCGAGATCACCGGGTCCTGCTGGACGAGGTCGAAGAACGTGGACAGCCGGTCGACGTCGTAGAACTCCCGGGCTAGCGTCGAGGCGAGGTCGAACCGGAAGCCGTCGACGTGCATCTCGGTGACCCAGTACCGCAGCGAGTCCATGATCAGCTGCAGGGTGTGGGGCTGCCGGACGTTGAGCGAGTTCCCGGTGCCGGTGTAGTCCATGTAGTACTGCGGGTCGTCGTCGACCAGCCGGTAGTACGCCTGGTTGTCGATGCCGCGCATGGACAGCGTCGGGCCCTGGTGGTTGCCCTCGGCGGTGTGGTTGTAGACGACGTCGAGGATCACCTCGATGCCCGCGGCGTGCAGGTCGCGCACCATCGCCTTGAACTCCTGCACCTGGGCGCCGGGCGCGGGTGCCCCCGTCGGCCCCGGGCTCGCGTAGCCGAAGTGCGGCGCGAAGAACGCGATCGTGTTGTAGCCCCAGTAGTTGCGCAGCCCGCGCTCGATCAGCGCGTCGTCGTGCACGAACTGGTGCACCGGCATGAGCTCGATCGCGGTGACCCCGAGCCGCTGCAGGTGCGAGACCGTCGCCGGGTGCGCGACCGCCGAGTAGGTGCCGCGCATCTCCTCCGGGATGTCCGGGTGCAGGTACGTCAGGCCCTTGACGTGGGCCTCGTAGATCACCGTCTCGTGGTACGGCGTGCGGGGCGGCCGGTCGTCATGCCAGTCGAAGAACGGGTTGACGACGACGGCCTTGGGCAGGTGCTGCGCCGAGTCGTCGTGGTTGACCTCGTCGGCGTTCTCGAAGTGGTAGCCGAACAGCGACTCGTCCCACCCGTAGGTGATGCCGAGCGACCCGTCGACCGCCTTGGCGTAGGGGTCGATGAGCAGCTTGTGCGGGTTGCAGCGCAGGCCCTGCTCGGGCTCGAGGGGCCCGTCGACGCGGTAGCCGTAGCGCTGACCGGGCACGACGCCGGGCAGGTAGCCGTGCCAGACGAAGCCGTCGCGCTCCGGCAGGGCGACGGCGTGCTCGGTGCCGTCGGCGTCGAAGAGGCAGAGCGTGACCGCGGACGCCACCTCGCTGAACAGCGCGAAGTTCGTCCCGGCGCCGTCGTACGTCGCGCCGAGGGGGTAGGACGTGCCCGGCCAGGGCTGCATCGATTCTCCTATTCCGATGGTCCGGCTCCGCTTCGCTGCGCGTCCTGTCGTGACCGCGGTCCGGCGGGATCACACGCTACCGGCCGCCCCTGACAGCGCCGGGTCGTTAGGGTGACCGCGTGGCGACGGTCTTCACCAAGATCATCAACGGCGAGATCCCCGGACGGTTCGTCTGGTCGGACGACCAGGTCGTCGGGTTCCTCTCGATCAACCCGCTCGGTCCGGGGCACACGCTCGTGGTGCCCCGCGAGGAGGTTGACCAGTGGCTCGACGCGCCAACCGGCCTCTTCGAGCACGCGATGACGACGGCCCGCGCGATCGGCTCCGTGGTCCGTGACCTCTGGCAGCCGCCGCGGGTCGCGCTGATGATCGCCGGCTTCGAGGTGCCGCACCTGCACGTGCACGTGCACCCGGCCTGGGGCCTGGAGGCGTTCGACTTCTCGCAGGCCGCGACCGACCCCGACCCGGCCGAGATGGACGACGCCGCGCGCCGCATCCGGGAGGGCCTCACGGCCGCCGGGCACGGCGCGTCGGTCCCGGCGAGCTGAGCGCGCCTCGATGCAGCTCCTCCTCGTCCGCCACGGCGAGCCCCTGGCGGTCACCGACCAGGCGGGCGGCGCCGACCCGGAGCTCTCCCCACAGGGCCACACCCAGGCCGCCGCGCTCGGCGCCTGGGCCGCGGGCCTGACCGGCGAGAAGGTCGTCGAGGTCGTCGTCTCCGGGATGCGCCGCGCGCAGGAGACGGCGGCCCCCGCCGCCGCCGCGCTCGGCCTCGAGCCGGTCGTCGACCCCGATCTGGCCGAGTTCGACGTCGGGCGGCCCTCCTACCGGCCGGTCCACGAGCGGCTCGGCTCCGAGGATCCCGACTGGCAGCGGATCACCGCGGGGTACCTCCCCGAGTTCGTCGACGCCGAGGCCTTCACCGCGCGGGTCCGGGGCGCGTTCGGGCGGATCGTGGAGCGCCACCGCGACGCCGGACGCGAGTCGGTGCTCGTGGTCTGCCACGCCGGGGTGATCAACACCTACCTGGCGCTGCAGCTGGGGCTCGACAAGCCGCTGTACTTCCCCCTCGACCACGCCGGGCTCTCCCGCGTGCTCGTCTCCCGGGGCGGGCGGGTGCGGGTGCGCTCGGTCAACGAGACCGGCCACGTGACGGAGGTGCTGTGACCGGCGCCGGGCCGAGCGGCGCCAAGCCCGAGGACCGCCTGCCGCGGGCCGAGCGCATGGTCGCGTTCACCGACGCCGCGGTGGCGATCGCGCTGACGCTGCTGGTCCTGCCGCTGGTCGAGCTGGTGCCCGAGGCCGTCCACGCGAACGAGCCGGCCAGCTCGGTCGTCACTCACAACCTGGTGGCGATCGGCAGCTTCCTGCTCAGCTTCGTGGTGATCGCGCGGTTCTGGACGGTGCACCACCGGCTCTTCGGCTTCTCGGTCCGGCTGACGCCCGGCCTGGTGCGGCTGAACCTGCTGTGGGTGCTGACCATCGCGGTGCTGCCGTTCCCGACCGAGATGATCTCGTCGTTCGAGAGCGACCACTTCGCGCCGCCCTTCTACCTCTCGGTGCTGCTGGTCTGCAGTGCCACGTTGTCGGCGATGACGATCGTCATGCAGCGCACCGCCGCCCGTGACGGTGACGAGGACGGCGTGCCCGAGAGCTTCGTCGTCGGCTCGCTGGCCTCGACGTCGACGATGGTCGCCGCCCTCGTCGTCGTCCTGATCTTCCCGGACCTCGGGGCGTGGGCGTTCCTGGTCCTCATCGCGGACCCGGTGTTCGAGCCGGTCATCCGCCGGCTCCGCGGCGACCGGAAGAAGCCCCGGGGCGTCTCCGGCTGAGTGCCCGGCGACGGGCCGCACTGTGCTGTCCGGGTGACGTTCGGGCGCCGGAAGGATGACGTTTCGTCCGATTCCGCCGCGTCCGGTGGACCATCGCCGGCCAGGGAGCGGGGTCGGGGCATGGGATCAGCGGTGGTCGCGCGGGGCGGCGAGTGGCTGGACCTCGTCGCGGACCTGATGGGGCGCCCGCTGTCCCGATGGCCCGCCGAGCCGGTGATGCGGCAGCTCACGACGACCTTCGACGCCCCGGCCGGTGCGTTCGACGACCGCGGGCCGGGCCGGGTGACCAGGCAGGAGATCTGGCCGCCGGACTTCCACGGCCGGGACCTCGCCGAGGTCGTGCGCTGGAGCCGCGAGCGGGCGCCGGAGGAGCACCCGCTGCTGCGGTACTACCTGGCCATCGGCCGGGCCGACGTCATGCAGGTGGCCGAGGTGCCGGACCGGGTCGCGGATCGGCGGGTCCGCCAGCGGTGGCACGCAGTCTGCGAGGACCTGCTCGGCCCCGAGATCGTGTCCCAGATCTCGCTGCCCCTGGGGCCGTGGACGAACCGGGCGTTCCTCGTCGGGCGCGCGGAGGCCTTCTCGGCGGAGGAGATGGTGCTGGCACGACGGGTGCGGGCCGTGCTCGCCGGCCTGGACCGGCAGATCGCGGCCCACGCGCGATGGTCCGGGCGCAGCGGGATGCTCGCGGTCGCCACGGCGGGGGACGTGGGTCTGACCCCGCGGGAGAGCGCCGTGCTCGACCTGCTCGCCTCGGGAGCCACCGCCCGCGTCATCGCCCGACGCCTCGCCGTCGGGGAGCGCACGGTGCAGAAGCACCTCCAGCGCGTCTACGCGAAGCTCGGCGTGGCGGACCGCCTCGGAGCGGTGCAGCGCGCGCAGTGCCTCGGGGTGATCCCGTCGCCGCGTGAGATGCGTACGTAGTTCCCGGCCCTGTCGGGATCCTCGCCCCTGGGTGCGAATGGGGGCACGCGACCGGGTTGTCCGGGTCGCGGACCACCACGACAGGGGAGACACCATGCTCGCGACCACCGACATCGACAGCAGGCTCGGCGAGGTGAAGGCCACGACCGAGGCGGCGCTGCGTGCCAGCGAGGCCGACCCGGGCGCCTCGCCCGTGACGGTCGCCGTGGTCCGGGAGTTCGACACCAAGGCGGCCAAGGCCGGGCGTCACGCCGACGACGCCGTGTCCGCGCGCGACTCGGTGATCGAGCTCGAACAGGCCGGCGACAGCGCGAAGGCGGCCGCCGCGGCCGACGCGTCGCTCGGCGCATCCGCGCGGGAGGCCGTCGAGGCCGCGCACCTGGCCATCTGCATCCTCAAGACCGAGGTGTGACGGCCCGGGGCGCGCTCAGGTCACGTCCACCCGTCCGTCGGCGACCCGGACCGCCCGGGGTGTCAGTCCCCGTTCCGCCGGCCCCTGCGCGACGCTGCCGTCGGCCAGGTGGAACCGGCTGCCGTGGCAGGGGCAGTTGATGGTGCCGTCCGCGACGGCGTTCACCGCGCAGCCCTGGTGCGGGCAGGTGGTGCCGAACGCGGTGAACGTGCCGGCGACCGGCTGGGCGACCACCGCGCCCTGGCCGGCGAGGACGACGCCACCACCCACGGGCACATCCGATGTCGCGACGCTCACCGGCAAGGTCGGTGCCGGCGCCGCCGCCCCGTTGCCGTACTCCGCGCACCCGGCGAGCCCGAGGGCCGCCAGTCCCGCGCAGCCGGTCAGGAGGACGGTGCGCCTGCCCGGCGTGAAGGGCGCCTCCCCGGCCGTCACAGGTGCACGCCCTGGTCGGTGAAGAGCCAGAGTGCAGCCGTCAACCACAGCACGATCAGCGCGCCGAAGACGAGCCCGCCGACGACGGGCAGCGTCCACCCCGGCAGCCCGCGACGGGGCAGACAGAGCATCTTGGTCACGAAGGCGCCGTAGAACAGGCACCCGGCCACCGAGTGCAGGAGGACCCGGGTGCGGTCGTACTCGAAGCCGAGGGCGTAGAGGCAGTGGACGACGACCGGCACGGTGAGCAGCACCGCCGCCCGCCCGGCCCAGCGGTGCACGGACGGGGCCCACGCCGGCGACCAGTTCCCCAGCCGTCCGTACATCGCCTGCGCCGTCAGCAGCTGCACGACGGCGAGCAGCGCGGCCGCCGTCGTCAGCCACGCCTTCACGTACGCCGGGCCGGAGAAGCCGGCGACGTCGACCGCGATCGCGCCCGGCTCGTGGAGCCGGCCGTAGACGCCGAGCGCCACGGCGACCCCGACGCCGGCCACGACCGGCACCAGGAGCCCCGCGCGCCCAGTGGCGACGGCGGCGGCGGGGAAGGGGCCCACGGGACCGGTCGGCGGCTCGTCGTCGGCGGTCGCGCCGGCGGACCCGGGCTCGGTGGTGCTCATCGGGGCTCCTCGGGTTCCGCTGGTCAGGACGTGGCGAGCACGTCGGTGGACCCGTCCACGGGCACGACCCCGGCCGGGAGCGGGCCGTCGAGCGGGAGCGGGGGCGCCGGGCTGACCGCGCCGGTCCCGTCGTGGCTCAGCCCCACCTGGCCGCCGTCGCCGCGCACGATCCATCCGGTGGTCCGGCCGTTGCCGCCCGACCGGTAGATGCCGGCCTGCGTACCGGTGGCGGGTGCGGCCGTGAACGACGCGTCCGGCCGTCCGGCGAGCGAGACCGTGCCGGTGAGCCGGCCGCCGTCGAGACGGCCGGTCATGTGGTTGCCGTGACGGCCGGTGCCGTCGACCGCGTCCGTCGTGGCGCCGCCCTGCAACCACGCCTCGGTCTGATGGCCGTCGCAGACGTAGGCCTTGCTCCGGTCACCGTCGACGGTGACCGCGATCGGGATGCTGGCGCCCTGGGACGTCACGTCCCCGACGTAGCGCACCCGCCCGGCCGGGAAGCTCTCCGGGGCCGGGGCGGCGGCCGGTGCCGGAGCGGCGCTCACCGCGGGGACCGCGGCCGGGGGCGCCGGCGGTGCGGCCGGGTGCTGGACGGCCATGTCCACGCCGACCAGCACCAGTCCGAGCACGACGACGGCCGCGAGCGTGACGAAGGGTGAGCGGACCATGGTCCCTCCCGAGGCCGCCGGAATCTGTCCGGAGACATTGTTCGAGCGCCGGAGCCGGGGCACCCGAGTAGTCGCTACTCGGTTGCCGGTCGAGGACTACTCGATCTCGGAATGGGATCAGAAACGGACGTTCGAGCCCGAACAGGTCGTATCAGCATTCATTCGGACAATTCCCATGAGCATATTTACGTAGTCGACTACGGTCGACCTGACGCCTTTCCTGCGCCACTGTGTGCCTCCGGAGTCGGTCGGCTCGACCAGGACCGGTTCCCAACCACCCGTGCGGGGGCTGTGGTGGTTCCTACCGCCGTAGCCCGGGGAGCAGGGGATGGGTCGACAGTGGCCGTTCGTGGGCCGCGAGCGGGAGCTGGCCGCGGTGCGCAAGGCGCTCGACGACGCCCATCTCACCGGCGTCGTTCTCGTCGGCCCGCCCGGGGTGGGGAAGACCCGCCTGGCCCGCGCCGTCGCCGACCGCGCGGAGGCGGGGGGCGCCGCGGTGCGGTGGGTGATGGCCACCCGTTCCGCGTCCGGCATCCCGCTCGGCGCGATGGCCCAGCTGCTGGCGAGCTGGGAGGGCCCGGGCGCCCACGCCGTCCACCTGCTGCCCCACACCGCGCGGCACCTCGTCGAGGGCGCCGGCGGGCGCCGGCTGCTGCTGGCCGTCGACGACGCCCATCTCCTGGACTCGACGTCGACCGCCCTGATCCACCACATGGCCGTGACGGGGGCGGCCACCGTCGTCGTGACCGCCCGCACCGGCGTGACCGTGCCCGACCCGATCTTCGCGCTCTGGAAGGAAGGGCTGGCCGAGCGCATCGACATCCACGGGCTCGCGCGCACGCAGGCCGACGAGCTGGTGCGTCAGGTGCTCGGGGGCCAGGTCGACGGCGCCACCCTGCACCACCTCTGGGAGCTCAGCCTGGGCAACACCCTGTTCCTGCGCGAGCTCGTCGAGGGCGGGCTCTCCAGCGGCGCGCTCGCGCTCGACGACGTCTGGCGCTGGAACGGGCCGCTGGTCCCGTCGCCCCGGTTGACCGAGGTCATCGACGCCCGGATGGGCTCGCTCGAGCCCGACGAGCAGACCGTCCTGGAGCTGCTGGCGTTCGGTGAGCCGCTCGGGTCGGACACCCTGGAGCGCCTCGTCGGCTCCGAGGCGCTGTCCGCGGTGGAGCGCAAGGGCCTGATCGTCTCCGAGCGTCTCGACCGCCGGGTGGAGCTGCGCCTGGCCCACCCGCTCTACGGGGAGGTGCTGCGTCAGCGCACCTCGCCCCGGCGCGAGAAGTCCCTCTACCGGCAGCTGGCCGAGTCGCTCGAGGAGTCGGGGGTGCGCCGCTCCGGGGACCGCCTCCGCGCGGTGACCTGGCGGCTGGCTGCGGGGCTCCCCACCGACGCGGAGATGCTGCGGGTCGCCGCGGAGCACACCATGAAGGTCGACTTCCGGGCGGCCGAGCGGCTCAGCCGCGCCGCGGTGGAACAGGGCGGCGGCTATCCGGCGTCGGTCGTCCTCGGGCAGGTACTCATCGGCCTGGGTCGCTCGGCCGAGGCGGAGGACCTCTTCGCCGGGCTGTGGTTCCGCGCCGACACCCCGGAGCGCCGCACCCAGCTGGCCGTCACCCGGGTGGCCAACCTCTACTGGGGCCTGGGGCGGCCGGGACGGGCGGCCACGGTGCTGCGCGACCTCGGATCGGATCTCACCGAGGAGCCCTCGGCGCCCGAGCTGGTCACGCTCGAGTCCGCCCTCTCCCCGCCCTACGACGGCGCCGAGCAGGCCCTCGACCTGGCCGGGAACCTGCTGGGCCCCGACGGCGCGGTCGACGCCACGGCGCTGCAGGCGGTCGCCGTCGCGTCCGACGCCCTGCGCCGGGCCGCCCGCTACGACACCAGCGAACGGGTGGCCGAGCGGGCCCGCGAGGCGATCGAGGGTGCCTCGACACCGCTCGCCGCGGCGCGGGCGCTGCTGCAGCTCGACACCGGCCGGTGCGAGTCCCACGTGTTCACCGGCCGGCTCGACGAGGCCGAGCGGCTGGCCCGGGCCGGGTACCAGAGCGCGGTCGCCGACGGCCGCGCGACGGCGAAGGCCCTCTACGCCGGCTGGCTCGGCGTGACGGCGGGCCTGCGCGGCACGATGCGCACCTCGCTGCACTGGCTGCGCGACGCCACGGCCGGTCTACGTCCCGACGCCCTTCCCCTGCTCGCCGTGATGTGGTGCGGGATCCTCCAGTCGGCGGTGGCGACCGGCGACCTCGAGGCCGCGTCGGGCGCGTCACGGCAGCTGCAGCGGGTGCTCAGCGAGGGCGGGAACGCCTACGCCCCGTGGGCCGGGCTGGCCCCGGTGTGGATGGCGGTGGCGGGCGGCCGGCTCCAGGAGGCCGAGCGGGCGTGCCTGGCCGCCGCGGACCACGCCGAGCGCGACGGCTTGCTGCCCGCCCATCTCGAGGCGCTGCACACCGCGGTCCGGCTCGGCACGACGGTGCCGCTGGCGGACCGGCTGGAGTCGGCGGCCTCCGGGGCCGAGGGCGAGCTGGTCGTCGCGTACGTCGACCATGCCCGGGCCCACGCCAAGGGCGACGCCGAGGCCCTGGACGAGGTCGCGAGCCGGTTCGCCGGCCTCGGCACCCACCTGCTGGCCGCCGAGGCGGCGGCCCAGGCGTGCCAGCTGCACCGGGCGCGCGGGGGCCGTGGCGCCGGGAACGCCGCCGCCCTGCGCGCCCGCGGGTGGGCCGAGGAGTGCGAAGGCGCGCGCACCCCGGCCATCGCGGACCTCGACTCCGCCTCGGAACTGACGCGGCGCGAGCACGAGATCGCCGCACTCGCGGCCTCGGGACTGACCAGCCGGGCCATCGCGGAGCAGCTCGTGGTCTCGGTGCGCACCGTCGACAACGTGCTGCACGTGGTCTACAGCAAGCTCGGACTGAGCGGTCGTCGCGACCTCGCATCCGTGGTCAGCAGGGGGAGTAGGGAGTTCTCCGAGTAGTTCCCGGACGCGCTCGGGGTGAAAGCCGAGTAGCGCGCTACTCAGGACTCCCGGCGCCGGACCGCCAACACTTCTCGTCAGGACGGCGTCGGCGCGAGCGTCGATGAGGGATTCGCACCATCGAGGCCGGCCTGACACGCAGTTCCAGCAGGACCCGAGGGACCTCTCGGCGCGACCAGGTGTCGCTGCGCGAGGTCCCGACCAGGCGGACACAGGGTCCGCCCGACGCACTTCGAAGACCCGGCCTCGCCGGGAGGGAACGACAACCAGGCCGGCGAGGCCGGCGGACAAGGAGAAGGAACCGTGAACGTGGACGGTCGGATCGTGGACCAGCACAACGGCGGCGGTGCCGGCGGTGGCGGGGACATCAACCAGGGCGGAGACGTCTTCGGCGACGAGGGCGGCGCCGGCAACATCGACGGCCGCATCGTGGACCAGCACAACGGCGGGCTCGGTGGTGGCGGGGACGTGAACCAGGGTGGGGACGTCTTCGGTGGTGAGGGCGGGGTCGGCAACGTCGACGGCCGCATCATCGACCAGCACAACGGTGGTCTCGGCGGTGGCGGCGGCGACGTGAACCAGGGCGGCGACGTCTTCGGTGGTGGCCGCGGGGTCGGGAACGTGGACGGCCGGATCGTGGACCAGCACAACGGCGGGCTCGGTGGTGGCGGTGACGTCAACCAGGGCGGGGACGTCTTCGGTGGTGAGGGCGGGGTCGGCAACGTCGACGGCCGCATCATCGACCAGCACAACGGCGGGGCCGGCGGCGGCGGGGACATCAACCAGGGTGGCGACGTGTTCGGCGCCGGTCGTGGGACGAACGTCGATGGCCGGATCGTGGATCAGCACAACGGTGGTCTCGGTGGTGGCGGCGGTGACGTGAACCAGGGTGGCGACGTGTTCGGCGCGGGCCGTGGGACGAACGTCGACGGTCGGATCGTGGATCAGCACAACGGTGGTGCCGGTGGTGGCGGTGACGTCAACCAGGGCGGGGACGTCTTCGGTGGTGGCCGCGGCGCGGGCAACATCGATGGCCGCATCGTCGACCAGCACAACGGCGGCGCCGGTGGCGGTGGCGACATCAACCAGGGTGGCGACGTGTTCGGCGCCGGCCGTGGGACCAATGTCGACGGTCGGATCGTGGATCAGCACAACGGTGGTGCCGGTGGCGGCGGGGACGTCAACCAGGGCGGGGACGTCTTCGGTGGTGGCCGCGGCGCGGGCAACATCGACGGCCGCATCGTCGACCAGCACAACGGCGGCGCCGGTGGCGGCGGGGACGTCAACCAGGGCGGGGACGTCTTCGGTGGTGGCCGCGGCGCGGGCAACATCGACGGCCGGATCGTCGACCAGCACAACGGCGGCGCCGGTGGCGGTGGCGACATCAACCAGGGTGGCGACGTGTTCGGCGCCGGCCGTGGGACCAATGTCGACGGCCGCATCGTCGACCAGCACAACGGTGGTGCCGGTGGCGGCGGGGACATCAACCAGGGTGGCGACGTGTTCGGCGCCGGCCGTGGGACCAATGTCGACGGTCGCATCGTCGACCAGCACAACGGCGGTGGCGCCGGCGGTGGCGGCGACGTCAACCAGGGCGGCGACGTCTTCGGTGGCGGTCGCGGCACCAACGTCGACGGACGTATCACCGACCAGCACAACGGCGGCGCCGGCGGCGGTGGCGACGTCAACCAGGGCGGCGACGTCTTCCGGGCGGCGCCGCAGCACCAGGGCGGCGGCGGGGGCCACTTCCAGGGCCCGCCGAAGCACCAGGAGCACCAGCAGCACGACGGCGGTCACCACGACGGCGGCGGGCACGAGCAGCTCAACGTCGACCACCGGATCACCGACCAGCACAACGGCGGGCACGACGGCGGCCACCAGGAGCAGCAGCACCACGAGGAGCCGGTGTTCCACGAGCACGAGGCGGCCCACGCCGACCACGGTGGCGACCACGGTGACCACCACGCCCCGGTGGACCACGGCCACCACGGCTGATCAGGCCCGCTTCGGGCAGCACGGCTGAAAGACCGGAAGAAGGAGCAGCAGGTGTCGGGTACCGGTGTCCAGTTCGCGGCAGAGACCCTCGACCTCGCGGTCAAGGGAGCCACCGCCTACGAGCGGGAGGACCTCGTCCAACGACTGACCGGTGCCCGGCACCTGCTGTCCGACAACGCCGTCACGGTGTACGTCGTCGGGGAGTTCAAACAGGGGAAGAGCTCGTTGATCAACGGGCTGCTGACCGCACCGGTCTGCCCGGTGGACGACGACATCGCCACGGCGGTCCCCACGAAGGTCGGTTACTCGCAGCAGGTGCGTGCGGTGGCGAGCTTCGAGTCCGCGGCCGGGAACGAGGCCTCCCCCTGGCAGGAGGAGGTCCCGGTCGCGGAGATCGCCTCGTACGTGACCGAGCGCGGGAACCCCGGCAACCACCGGCGCCTGCGCTCGGTCACCGTCGGCATCGACCGCCCGCTGCTCGCCTCCGGGCTGACCCTCGTCGACACCCCCGGTGTCGGCGGGCTGGGATCGGTCCACAACGCCGTGACCGTCGGCTCCCTGCCGCAGGCCCACGCCGTCGTGTTCGTCTCGGACGCCTCGCAGGAGCTGACGGCGGCCGAGATCCGGTTCCTGCGGACGGTCAAGGAACTGTGCCCGACGATCGTCTTCGTCCTCACCAAGACCGACCTGTACCCGGAATGGAAGCGCATCCGGGACATCGACGTCGAGCACCTGGCGCGGGCCGGCCTCTCGGTCGACGTGCTCGAGGTGTCCTCCGAGCTCCGCAACACCGCGGCCGCCGCGGGCGACCAGGAGCTCAACGTCGAGTCCGGCTTCCCCCCGCTGGTCCAGCGCCTCCAGGACATCGTGCGCGACGCCGAGCGCGTCGCGCTCCGCTCCGTCGGCAGCCACGTCCTCTCGGTGGTCGGCCAGCTCGAACCGGCGTTGCAGTCGCGCGCCGCCTCCCTGACGACCCCGCAGCGGTCCGCGGCCCTCGTCGCCGATCTCACCCGGGCCCGGGAGCGCGCCGAAGCGCTGCGCGAGCGGTCGTCGCACTGGCAGCAGGTGCTCTTCGACGGGTTCGCCGACATCAGCTCCGACATCGACTTCGACCTGCGCCAGCGTTCCCGCGAGGTGCTCCACGACGCCGAGAAGGCGATCGACGAGGGCGACCCGGCCAAGGACTGGCCGGGTTTCGAGCAGTGGATGCGCCAGCGGCTGGCCGGGGAGGCCCTCGAGAACTACGGCCAGTTCGCGCGCCGGGCCCGGGAGCTCGCCGAGCGGGTCGCCGAGCAGTTCGACCTCGCCGCCGACCAGGCGGTCGCGCCCGTCGGGATCGCGGCGCCGGTCGAGGTGATCGAGGAGATCGACATCGACTCGTCGTTCAGCATCGCGCCGAAGAAGTTCGCCGGCGGGATGGCCGGCTTCCAGAAGGCCTACGGCGGCTTCATGATGTTCACGCTGCTGACCCACATGGCGGCCATCGCGCTGCCGGGCCCCGTGGGTCTGGGGCTCGGCCTGCTCATGGGCAAGTCCGGTCTGGGCGAGGAGCGCAAGCGCCAGCTGGAGAAGCGCCGGGCCGGTGCCAAGGCGGCCGTGCGCCGGTTCGTCGACGAGTTCAACCTGCAGGTCGGCAAGGACTCCCGGGACGCCCTGCGGCGCATCCAGCGCGAGATGCGCGACGCCTACACCCGCCGGGCCGAGGAGCTGCAGCGCTCGACCAAGGACGCGCTCGCCGCGGCCCAGAAGGCGGTCACCAGCAGCGAGGCCGAGACCGACGAGCTCGCGCGGCTGCAGTCGGACCTCGAGTCGTTCGCCATGGTCCGCGACCGCGCCCGGGAGGTCCTCGCGCACGCGAGCCGGCCCGCGGTGACCTCGGCGGGCAGCCGATGAGCCCGGAGGCGACCGGGGTCGTCCCCGCTGTGGGTGCGCTGCTCGCCGAGGCGGTCCGCGTCTACGCCGGCAGCCCGGCCGAGCGGGAGCTGCGCGCCGTCGCCGCCCGGATCCGCGAGCCGCTGCGCGTCGCGATCGCGGGGCGGGTCAAGGCGGGCAAGTCGACGCTGCTCAACGCGCTCGTGGGCCAGGAGCTGGCCGCGACGGACGCGGGGGAGTGCACCCGGCTCGTGACCTGGTACGTGGACGGCACCGCCTACCGCGTCGACCTCCAGCCCTACCGCGGGGCTCCCCGGCAGCTGCCGTTCCGGCAGCGCCACGGCTCCCTCGACATCGACCTCGGGGACGTCCGTGCCGAGCAGGTCGAGCGCCTGATCGTCACCTGGCCCTCGCCCATGCTGCGGCGGACCACGCTGATCGACACCCCAGGCATCGGGTCGGTGAACACCGAGGTCTCGGACCGCAGCGAGCGCGTCCTGGCCCCCGAGGACGGCGAGGTGACGGCCGCCGACGCCGTCGTCTACCTGATGCGCCACGCGCACGGCGACGACGTCCGGTTCCTCGAGGCCTTCCGCGACGGCGCGGTCGACCGCCGCACCGTCAACACCATCGCGGTGCTCTCGCGCTGCGACGAGATCGGGCACGCGCGCCCGGACGCGCTCACCACCGCGGCGCGGATCGCGGACCGCTACCGGCTCGACCCGCGGGTCCGCGCCCTCTGCCAGACCGTCGTCCCGGTCGCCGGGCTGCTGGCCTCCTCCGCCGCGTCGTTGCGCGAGGCGGAGTACCGCGCGGTCGTCGCGCTCGCGGCCGCCGAGGACACCGACCGGATGCTGCTGTCCGCGGCGCGCTTCGAGAGCGCCGACTCGGACACGGTCTCGACCACCGAGCGGACCACCCTCCTCGCGCGCTACGGCATGTTCGGCGTGCGCACCGCGATCCGGCTGGTCCGCGAGGGCGGGGTCACCAACGCCACCGACCTGGCGCGGGAGCTCACCAAGGCCAGCGGCATGCGCGAGCTGCAGCACCTGCTCGCCACGCAGTTCGGCGCCCGGGCCGACGTCCTCAAGGCACGCTCGGCACTCTCGGCCCTCGACGGCGTGATCCGGCGCCATCCCGTCCCCGCGGCGCGCGGGCTCGTGCACCAGGTGGAGCGGGTCCAGTCCGGCGCGCACGAGTTCGCCGAGATCGCCCTGATCGACGACCTCCGCAGCCGGCGCGTGCTCCTGCCGGAGTCCGAACTGCACGACGCCGAGCGCCTGCTCGGTGGCGAGGGCATGGACGCCGCCACCCGCCTGGGCCTGGACGCCCAGGCCGACGGGGAGACCGTGCGACGCGTGGCGGCCGAGCAGCACCTGCGCTGGCAGCGCCGGGCGGAGAACCCCGCGGCCACCCGTGAGCGCGCTCAGGCGGCACGCGTGCTCGTCCGGACGTGCGAGGGGATTCTCAGCCGGCGACCCGCTGAGTACTCCGCCGCGGCGCCCGCCCCAGGGGGAGTAGGGCGCTACTCATGACTTCCCGCCCCGCTGATCGCAGGGTGGAACCGTGAGCGAACAGGGAGGTGACGGCCCCGCCGACCGGGCCATCCGGGCGGTGGAGGGCGTGCGCGCCGTCGAGGCCGCGACCGAGGGTGGCGCGACGCCGCCGACCCGGTGGCAGGCCCACGCGCCGCTGCTCAAGCTCGCGGGCGCCGTCGGAGCCGCCGCGTACGCCGCCGGAGTGGGGTACGGCCTGTCCGAGGGGACCGCATCGGCCGAGCTGGTCGACCACCAGACCCCGCTCGGCCCGGGCGACGGCCCCGCCGCGGGAGCGGACGGCCCCGGGCCGGCCGGAGGCGGACCGGGCGACCCGGGCGGTCCCGGGCCGGGGGCGCCGGGTGCACCGGGCGGCGCCGAGGGCGGCGGTCACGTCACGGTCGAGCAGGAGGTCGGCGGGGCGGGGGTGACCCCGGACCACGTCTCGAGCTCGGTCGGGCACGGCGCCGACGGCTCCGTCGTCGCGAGCGTCTCCAGCAGCTACCACGTCGGCGGCTCCGGAGGCGCGCAGCACGGCGGGGGCGGCCCGACCGGTCGCGGCCACGAGGGCGGCGGACAGTCCGGGGCCGGCCAGCAGGGCGGGCACGACGACGGCGGGATTCTCGTCCAGCAGTACGAGACGGTCGTCGTCAAGGAGGACGCCGCGGGGAACTTCGTCGTCGACAGCCACCTCGTCGTCGTCGTGCACTACGGCGGGCACGAGTACAGCTACGACGGCCACGACGTCTACACCGTGAGCCCCTCCGAGCACGCCGACCTGGTGGTGCACCAGCACGAGGACGTCGTCGTCCACGAGCGGCCGGACGGCAGCTACTCGGTCGCCGTCGACGCCCACACGACGGTCGCCGTCGTCCCCGACACCGACGGCCACTTCGACGCGAACGTCACCCAGGAGGAGTCGACCACCGCCGACGGCGGGCACGGCCACGGGCAGGGCCACGGCGACGGGCACCTGACCACCGACCAGTACGAGGGCGCGGACGACCGCGGCGGGCACGGCACGATCACCCAGATCGAGCACACCGACGGCCACGGCACGCAGACCGAGGACGCGGACGGCCGCGGCACCGGGGACGTCACCCAGGACCAGGACGGCGGCGACGGCGTCGACCAGACCCAGAACGCCGACACCCGCGACGGCGGGCACACCACCCAGAACCAGTCCGGCGGCAAGGGCTCGCACCAGGAGCAGAACGACGACGGCCGCGGTGGGCGGGGGAGCTCGCAGAACCAGAGCGGCGGCAAGGGTTCGCACCAGACCCAGAACGCCGACGACCGCGGCGGCGGCCGCTCGACCCAGAACCAGTCCGGCGGCAAGGGCTCGCAGCAGGAGCAGAACGCGGACGACCGCGACGGCGCGGGGAGCTCCCAGAGCCAGGCCGCCGGGCGGGGCTCGCACCAGGAGCAGAACGCCGACGACCGCGGCGGCGGCGCGGGCACCCAGAGCCAGACCGCCGGGGCCGGGTCGCAGCAGTCGCACCGCCTCGACGAGCGCGACCTCCCGACCGGGACCCCCGGCGGCACCCCGGTCCCGACGACGACGGGTGCGGCTCCCGTCGGCGCGGCCGGCGCCGGGGCGCCGGTGGAGGCCGCGAACGGAGCGGTCGCCGCGGCCGCGACCGGGCTGGACACGGCCGGAACCGGCGCGGCGGCCCACGCCGGCACCACGCTCCCGGAACTGCAGAGCTTCGCGCGTGTAGCGGACACCTCCGGCACGGCAGGTGGTCAGGGGACCGGTCAGGCGGCGAGCGACGCCCTGCACGCCCCGCCGCCGCGCGGGCTCGACGACGGCCCCCTGGTCGGCGTCCCGTCCCACGGCCCCGATGGGACCCCGGTCGTCGGGACCCCGCCGACGGCCGCCGGGGCCGGCGTGCCGACCACGCCGACGGGTGTCGACCCGCCCGCGCAGACCGGGCACTTCGGCGCCGCCGGGGATCCCGCCCCGACCACACCCTTCGGGGAGCATCCCGCCACGGGGGGCACCGCGACGCGGGCCGGGGACACGCCGGCGACCCACCCCACCGAGGACGGGAGCGCCGCCCACGACACCCACACCGCGGCCACCACCCCCGAGCACCCGACGCCGACGCACGACACCACGAGCGCCGACACCGCGACCGACACGCACGAGGCCCAGCACGCGCACGACGCCCAGGACGGGCACGACGCGTCGGCCCACCCCGCCCCCGACCACGCCCTCGCACACCATGCGTAGCTGGAGCAGACGATGACCTTCGGACTCGGCGTCGACCTGGGGACGACGTTCACGGCGGCCGCCGTCTCCCGGGCCGAGGGCCTCGACATGGTGACCCTGGGGGACCGTTCCGCGGCCATCCCCTCGGTGGTCCTGGTCCGCGACGGCGACACCGCGCTCGTCGGCGACGCGGCGAACCGTCGCGCGGCGGCCGAGCCGGCTCGGGTCGCGCGCGAGGTGAAGCGCCGGCTCGGCGACCCCACCCCGCTCATCCTGGGCGGCGAGCCCCACTCGGCGGCCCAGATCATGTCCCGGCTGCTGCGCTCCGTCGTGGACTCGGTCGCCAAGCGCGAGGGCGGCCGCCCGGACGCGCTCGTGCTCACCCACCCCGCGAACTGGGGCCCCTACAAGCGGGAGCTGTTCGCATCGGTGCCGCGGCTCGCCGACCTCAGCGCGGTCACGATGGTCACCGAGCCGGAGGCCGCCGCCGCCCACTACGCGTCCACCGCGCGGGTCCCCGAGGGGTCGCTCGTCGCGGTCTACGACCTCGGCGGCGGCACGTTCGACGCCACCGTGCTGCGCCAGCTCGAGGACGGGTTCGAGTTCCTCGGGCCGCCGGAGGGCATCGAGGGGCTCGGCGGGATCGACTTCGACGAGGCGGTGTTCGCGCACGTCGACCGCAGCGTGGACGGCGCCCTGTCCGAGCTCGACCTCGACGACCCGCAGGCCGCGGCGAGCCTGGTCCGGGTGCGCCAGGACTGCGTGCTGGCCAAGGAGGCGCTCTCCGCCGACACCGAGACGTCCGTGCCGGTGATGCTCCCCGGCCTGCACACCGAGGTGCGTCTGACCCGGGCCGAGTTCGAGGAGATGATCCGGGCACCGATCGAGGCCACGGTGTCGGCGCTGCGTCGTGCGCTGGCGGCCGCCGAGGTCACCCCGGAGGATCTCAGCAACGTCCTGCTGGTCGGCGGGTCCTCCCGCATCCCGATCGTCTCGCAGATGCTCTCCGCCGAGCTCGGGCGGCCGACCGCGGTGGACACCCACCCCAAGCACGCGGTCGCGCTGGGCGCGGCGCTGCTGGCCGGGCGCCGGCGCGCGGCCCGGCGGCCCGCGGGCCCGGGGACGCCGTCGCGGGGGCGCCCGGCCGGGCCGCCGCCCGGGTCGACCCGCGGGCGCAGCGGTGCGCCCGCCCCGTCCGCTCCGTCGTCGACGCCGCCGGGCGGGATCCGTACCCCGGGGCGCGGTCCCGGGGTCCCGGCCGCGGCCGCCGGGGCGGCGGGGGCCGGGGCGGCCGCTGCAGCAGGGGCGGCCGCGCTCGGAGGCGGGAAGGCGGCGGACTCCACCGAGACCGTGGTGTCCTCGCCGTCGCGCACGGGCAGCCGGTCGAGCTCGGACTCCACCGAGACCGTCGTCGCCTCCCCGTCGCGACCGAAGGAGCGGCCGAGCACGGGGTCGGGTCCCCACTCCGGGCTCCTGCCGGTCGTCGGGCCCTCGTCGAGCGGGGTGCCGGTGACGCGGCCGTCGAGCGGTGCCGTGCCGATGCCGGCACCGTCGCGGCCCTTCCGCGCGACGCCCCCGACCGGTCCGGGCCCGTCCCAGGGGAGCCCCGGCGGTCCGGGTGGCCCGGGCGGTCCGGGTGGTCCGTCGCGGCCGAACGGGATGAACGGGGTGCCGGAGCCGTCCGGCGCCTCGGCGGCCGGCAGCGCTCCGCCCACCCTCGGGAAGCACGATCAGGCCGGCGCCGAGACCCGTCGTCGCCGGATCCGGATCGCCGTGATCTGCGCGGCGGTCGCGGTGGTGCTCGGGGTCGGCGGTGTCGCCACCGCGGCGGCGCTCACCGACAAGAGCGGACTCTCCTCGACGGTCCCGCCTCCCTCGCCCGCCGTGGCGACGCCGACCGTGACCAGCACGGCGGCGCCCGACAGCGGCGGCGGCGCGGCCCCCGTGGCGCACGCGCCGGCGGAGCAGCCGGCCGACACCCCGGGGCACGCGGCGACGCACAGCCGGGAGCACCCGACGACGACGGCACCGCCCACGACGACCTCGAAGGCGAGCTCGTCGGGCGGGGGCAGCACGAACGGCGGGGGCCAGGGCGGCGGCTGACCGCGGTCAGGGGTGGGCGGCGCCGAGGGCGTGGAGGCTCACGGCATATCCGCCGCCGTCGTAGGGCTCGGTGGCGTCCCAGTCCGCGGTCCGGGTGCGCAGGGTGAGCCCGGCGCCGACGCAGGCGGTGTCGTAGGCGACGAGGTCGGGGAACGCGACGCCGTCGGGGAGTGTGAACGGCACGTGCGCGGCGTCCAGTCCGAAGCCGAGCAGCAGCAGGCCGCCCGGGCGCAGGTGCGCGGCCAACCGCGCGATCACCCGCGCGTGGGTGCCCGGCGTCAGGAGCGGCCAGAGGTTGCCCGCGCCGACCACGAGGTCGAAGCGGCGGCCGAGGTCGAGCCGCGCGAGGTCGGCGAGGTGCCAGTCCAGCTCGGGGCGCGCCCGGCGGGCCTCGGCGAGCATCGATGCGTCGAGGTCCGTGCCGACGACGTGGTGGCCCAGGTCGGCCAGGTGGGCGGCGACCCGGCCGGTGCCGCACCCGGCGTCGAGCACGTCGCCCGGGTGGCGCCCCGCGGCGGTCAGGAGCCGGTCGACGCGCCGGGCCTCACCGTGCAGGTCGGCGCCCTCGGCGGCGAGGGCCTCGAAGCGGGCGGCGTAGCCGGGGCCGGCGGTGCCGCCGGTGACGGCGAGCCAGGGGTTCTGCTGGGTCACGGACCCGGACCCTACGTCCGGAGGCGCCGGTAGACGCGCTGCTCCGGCGGGTCGACGGGGTTGTCGGGCTCGACCCGCGCGACGGTGACGAACACGAACCCCGCCTTCTCGAGCACCCGCTGCGAGGCGACGTTGCCCGCGGCGACCGGGACGAGGAGCTGCCCGCAGGTCGGGTGGCCGGCGAGGGTGTCGTCGGCGAGCGCCCGGACGAGCGCGGAGCCGCGGCCGCGCCCGACGTCGGCGGGGTCCCCGACGAGGTAGTCGATGGTCATGGCGTCCGGCGGGACCAGCAGGAACGGGGCGAACTCGGCGACCTCGTCCGGATAGGAGGCCCAGAACGAGCGCTGGCAGAGGCCGAGCGGCCGGCCGTCGTCGAGGGCGATCAGGTCCTCGTTGGGCTCCTCGCCGCGCACCGTGGGACCGAAGTCGCGCTCCACCGCCTCCGGGCCGGTCTCGTGCGCCCACCACCGGGCCACGTGCGCCTGGGCGAGCCAGTGCCCGATCAGCCCGAAGTCGTCCCTGGTGACGGGGCGGAAGGTGATCCCCACGGGCGTCCACGCTAGTCCGGCGCGGCCCGGCACCGTGGAACGATCGCTGCCCGCCGGTTCCTGGAGCACGACGACGTCGGCCCCGTCCCCGTGCTGGGGGCGGGGCCGACGTTCCGCGAGGATCTACTTCCGGCAGCCGCAGTGGCCGTCGTCGCCCTGGTCCTCGTCGCCCCAGCTCCCGCCGTGTCCGTGGTCGTCGCCGGAATGACCGTCGCCGCCCCACTGCCCGCCGCCGTGTTCACCGGGGGTCCCGGGGTGGGTGGTGGGAGTGCTCGGCGACGTGGGCGGCTCGGTGACCGGCGGGACGATCACCGGCTTCGTCAGCTCGAAGTCGTACGTCGTGCTCGGCGTGGTGATGAGGTCGACCGCCGACTCGAGGCCCGGGTTACCCGAGCCCTGGTTGACGTAGACCGCGTTCACGATGATGTCCGGGTCCGCCGCGATGTAGTCCGAGAGCGGCTTCGCGCCGTCGTTCGAGCACGAGCGCTGGTCCTCGGTGATGACGCCCGGGATGGCACGCGTCGAGCACCACTTGCCCGCCCCCGCCTGGTAGCGGTGCCATTCGCCCGGTGTGAGGCTGTCGCCGGTGTTGTAGACCGGCTCGTAGGTGAGTGTCGAGAAGCCACCGTCGGCCGCGCCGTTGTAGTCGACGACGAGCTGGAGGCTCGGGAACTGCTGGGCCTGGTCGGCCTCGCCCTGGTAGGCGGAGTAGGCCGCGGCGGGGATCCAGTCGGCGAGCGGGGTCCCGGCGTCCTCGGTCGTGTAGTAGTTGACCTTGTCGGACGCGCCCGGCGTGGACAGGCGCAGCGCCGCCTTGCCGCCGCCGGTCGGTGCGCCGTACTCGTCGGACACCTCGGCCTTGCCCGCCCCGCGGTTGTCGTCGGCCTTGAACGGCGCCAGATCCGGCAGCACCGTCGTCGTGGTGGTCCCGGCCGTCAGGGCGTCGAGGACGTCCGCGTTGCCGGTACCGATCATCGTCGCGGTCGCGCCACCGATCACGAGCGCCCCGGCCGCCGCGAGCGCCGCGATCCCCCGGCGCCCGAGCGTCACCCTGTGCTTGGCCATATGTGTCCCGCCCTTCCCCCATGGAGTGGCGGAGCTCTCCTCCGGCCACGGGGGAGTAACGAGGAGGACTCGACTGGGTGACGTCGGCTTTACCCTCGACTGGAGGAATCGGCGCCAGGTCTCCGGCGTCATGATCGCCAGGATGACGAGGATTTGGACGCCCAGGCCTCAGGAGCTCGTCATCTTGGTGATCATGGTCGGGTGGCCGGGGTCCCGGTGTTCATGGCCCGGGTGACGGCCCCGGGCGGCCGACCGTGACACGCGACCCTCGCGATTCCACATGCGCATCCGTGCATGTATGGTCGCGCCCATGGGGCAGGGAGGCCACGACGCGCACGGCCACGGACACGGCGGTCATGCGGGCCACGCCCACGGGGCCGACGCCGACGGCCGACGACTCACCGTCGCGCTCGTCATCACCGCGCTGGTCCTGCTCAGCGGGGCGGTCGGCGCCTGGGTCACCGGGTCGCTGTCGCTGCTCGCCGACCTCGGTCACCAGGTCACCGACGTCGCCGCGCTGCTGACCGCCGTCGTGGCCGCGCGGCTCGCGCAGCGGCCCCCGAGCGCGCAGCGGACGTTCGGGCTCGGGCGGTCGGAGGTGCTCGGCGCCGCGGTCAACGCGCTCCTGCTGCTGGCGGTGACCGTCTGGGTCGCGGTCGAGGCCGTCGAACGGCTGCTCGCGGACACCCCACCCGAGATCCCGGGCCTCGCGCTGCTGCTCTTCGGCGCGGTCGGCCTCGTCGGGAACCTGATCTCGCTGGCGGTGCTCTCCGGGGGCGATCGGGGCAACCTCAACGTCCGCGGCGCCGCTCTGCACGTGCTGGGCGATGCGCTGGGCTCGGTCGCGGTCATGGTGGCCGCCGGGGCGGTGCTGCTGACCGGCTGGCCCTACGCAGATGTCGTCGCGTCCCTCGTCATCGTCCTCATCCTGCTGCCGCGCACGCTGGCGCTGTTGCGGGCGACCGCGCACGTGCTGCTCGAGGGCGCGCCGCCCGGGATGGACGTGGAGGAGGTCCGCGCCGCCCTCGCCGAGGTCCCCGGCGTGCGCGAGGTGCACGACCTGCACGTGTGGGTGATCAGCGACCGGGTCCCCGCGGCGTCGGCCCACCTCGTCGTCGAGGACCACGCGACACCGCACTGCGAGGGGCGCGCCGCCGGCGGGAGCGTGCTCGACTGCGCCGCCGAAGCGCTGCGCGAGCGCTTCGGGCTCGAGCACTCGACGCTGCAGATCGAGACGGTCGACCACGCCGACCACGAGGAGCACTGTGCTCCTCCGGCGGTCGTCCAGAGTCCGTTCCGGTGATCGCGGGCCGATCCAACGGCTCTGACTCCACGCGTTAACGAAGCGGTGACATCGCGGCAAACGCCTTCACCGACTGCTCACGCAGGATGCCTGGGTGGTTGCCCCGGACGGGGTGCCGACCCGGTCCAGGGCGTGGAGGAACACCAGCGTGTCACAGGATGTGGAGCCCGCGGCGGCGCAGTCCGCGCCGCCGACCGGCACACGGACGAAGGCCAACGAGACCCTCGAGGACTACACCCTCCGGTTCGCGCCGCGCAGCTACCGGAAGTGGTCGGTGGGGGTCGTCGCGACCTCGGCGCTCGGCGGCATCGCCTACCTCGCCGACTTCGCGATCGGCGCGAACATCGGCATCTCCTACGGCACGGTGAACGCACTGTGGGGAATCCTCGTGTTCGCCGTCGTGATCTTCCTGTCGGGCTTCCCGCTCGCCTACTACGCGGCGCGCTACAACCTCGACCTCGACCTGATCACCCGCGGCAGCGGCTTCGGCTACTACGGCTCGGTGGTCACGAACGTCATCTTCGCGACGTTCACGTTCATCTTCTTCGCGCTCGAGGGCTCGATCATGGCCCAGGGCCTGGAGCTCGGGCTCGGGATCCCGCTCTGGATCGGCTACGCGGTCTCGACGATCATCATCTTCCCGCTGGTCGTCTACGGGATGAGCCTGCTCTCCACACTGCAGCTCTGGACGACGCCGATCTGGCTGATCCTGATGGTGCTGCCGTTCGTCTACCTGCTCATCAGCCACCCGGACTCGGTCTCCACCTTCTTCGCCTACCAGGGTGAGAAGGGCCAGGGCTCAGCGAGCCTCGGGTCGGTCATGCTCGCCGCGGGCGTCTGCCTCTCGCTCATCGCGCAGATCGCCGAGCAGATCGACTACCTGCGCTTCATGCCGCCGCGGACGCCGGAGAACTCGCGGCGCTGGTGGTGCGCGATGGTCCTCGCTGGGCCCGGCTGGGTGATCTTCGGGGCCGCGAAGCAGGTCATCGGCCTGTTCCTCGCCGTCTACCTGATCGCGAACGTCGCGGGCGGCGCCGGCTTCGCCAACGAGCCGGTGCAGCAGTTCTTGATCACCTACACGAACATCATGCCCGCGTGGCTGGCGCTGACCCTCGCGGTGATCCTCGTCGTGATCAGCCAGATCAAGATCAACGTCACCAACGCCTACTCCGGCTCGCTGGCCTGGACGAACTCGTTCACGCGGATCACCAAGCACTACCCGGGCAGGCTGGTGTTCCTCGGCGTGAACCTGGTGATCGCGCTGATCCTCATGGAAGCGAACATGTTCGACTTCCTGAACACGATCCTCGGCTTCTACGCGAACTGCGGCATGGCGTGGGTCGTCGTCGTGGCCTCGGACATCGTCATCAACAAGTACGTGCTCGGCCTCTCGCCGAAGCAGCCCGAGTTCCGGCGCGGGATGCTCTACGCGGTCAACCCGGTCGGGTTCGGCTCGATGATCATTGCCGCGGGTGTCTCGATCCTGGCGTTCTTCGGGGTGCTGGGCGAGACGCTCGCGTCGTACTCCCCGCTCGTCGCGATCGTGCTGGCGTTCGTGTTCCCGCCGATCATCGCGCTGGCCACCGGGGGTAAGTACTACCTGCGGCGCACCGACGACGGCATCGAGCACGCGATGCACGACGAGTACGGCAACCCCTCGGGCGAGACGTTGCGCTGCGAGGCCTGTGAGCAGGACTTCGAGCGCCCGGACATGACCGCCTCGGGGACCGGGGCCGGGTACGTCTGCTCGCTGTGCCTGTCCACCGACCGCGCCGGGGCGCACGTCCTCCCGGAGCAGACCGCTGCGCCGTAGTTTGTCTGGCCGACATGTGCGTGCGTTTCCGTGCTGGGGCACGGAAACGCACGCACGAGGCGAAGCCGAAGGAGTCGACACCGGTGCTGCTCTCGCCGCACGAACAGGAGAAGCTGCTGCTGCACGTGGCGGCGAACCTGGCCCGGGAACGCCGGGGCCGGGGGCTGCGCCTCAACCATCCCGAGGCGGTCGCCCTGATCAGCTCCTGGATCCTCGAGGGCGCCCGGGACGGTCGCACCGTGGGGGAGCTCATGGACGGCGGTCAGCACGTGCTGACCCGTGACGACGTCATGGATGGCGTGCCCGAGATGCTGCCGAGCGTCGCGGTGGAGGCGACCTTCCCGGACGGCACGAAGCTCATCACCGTGCACGAGCCGATCCAGTGAGCGCGCCCGGACCTGGTGCCTTCCTCCCCGGCGACGGCGGCGACGTCGTCGCGGGGGAGGGGGCCGCCGTCCTCACCCTCACCGTCACGAACACCGGCGACCGGCCGATCCAGGTCGGCTCGCACATGCACTTCGCGTCCACCAACCAGGCGCTCGACTTCGACCGCGAGGCCGCGACCGGGATGCGCCTCGCGATCCAGGCCGGGACCTCGGTGCGCTTCGAGCCAGGCGTGGAGTCCGACGTGACGCTCGTGGCGCTGGGCGGGCACGGGGTGGTGCCCGGCGGGCGACTCGACGTGCCCGACCCGGCCGGTGCCTCGTCGGGAACACCCGGCAGCGGCTGGACGGTGGGCCGCGAGGCGTACGCGGCACTGTTCGGCCCGACGACGGGTGACCGGGTCCGGCTGGCCGACACCGACCTGACGATCCGCGTCGAGGAGGACCGCAGTCGCGGTCCGCGGGGCGGCGACGAGGCGGTGTTCGGCGGCGGGAAGGTCATCCGCGAGTCGATGGGCCAGTCGCGGGCCACCCGCGCGGAGGGCGCGGCGGACCTGGTGATCACCGGCGCGCTGGTCCTCGACCACTGGGGCGTCGTCAAGGCCGACGTCGGGGTGCGCGACGGGCGCATCGTCGGGCTGGGCAAGGCGGGGAACCCGGACACGATGGACGGGGTCTCGCCTGAGCTCGTCATCGGGCCGTCGACGGAGATCCTCGCCGGGAACGGCCTGATCCTCACCGCCGGCGGGGTCGACTGCCACGTCCACCTGATCAGCCCGCAGCAGCTGCCGGAGGCCATCGGTTCCGGGGTCACGACGATGATCGCCGGCGGCACCGGGCCCGCGGAGGGCACCAAGGCGACGACGGTGACGCCCGGGTCCTGGTGGCTCGCGCGAATGTTCGAGGCGCTGGACTCGTCGCCGCTGAACTTCTCGCTGCTGGGCAAGGGCAACACCGTCGGCGCCGACGCGCTGCGCGAGCAGGTCCTCGCCGGCGCGTCGGGGTTCAAGGTGCACGAGGACTGGGGCGCGACGCCGGCCGCGATCGACGCCGCGCTGCGGGTGGCCGACGAGACCGGGGTGCAGGTCGCGCTGCACACCGACACGCTCAACGAGGCGGGCTACGTCGACTCGACCCTCGCCGCCATCGCCGGCCGCTCCATCCACGCGTACCACACCGAGGGGGCCGGCGGCGGGCACGCGCCGGACATCATCACCGTCGCCGGGCAGCCGCACGTGCTGCCGTCGTCGACGAACCCCACGCGGCCGCACACCGGCAACACCGTCGACGAGCACCTCGACATGCTCATGGTCTGCCACCACCTCTCGCCGTCGATCCCCGAGGACCTGGCGTTCGCGGAGTCCCGGATCCGGGCCGCGACGATCGCCGCCGAGGACCTGCTGCACGACCTCGGTGCGATCTCGATGATCGGCTCGGACTCGCAGGCGATGGGCCGGGTCGGGGAGGTCGTGCTGCGGACGTGGCAGACCGCCCACGCGGCCCGACGGCGGGTGACGGGCTCCGGGGTGTCGGTCGACGGCGACGACAACGACCGCGCCCGGCGCTATGTCGCGAAGTACACGATCTGCCCGGCGATCGCGCACGGGCTCGACGGCGAGGTCGGGTCGGTCGAGGTCGGGAAGCTCGCCGACCTGGTGCTCTGGGACCCCGCGTTCTTCGGCGTCCGGCCGAACACCGTCCTCAAGGGCGGGATGATCGCGTGGGCCCGGATGGGCGACGCCAACGCGTCCATCCCGACGCCGCAGCCCGAGCTCTCCCGGCCGATGTTCGGGGCCGCTCCGGCCGCGGCCTCCTCGTCGTCGCTGTTCTTCGCGACGCAGTCCGCGCTCGACGCCGGGCTCGCGGGCTCGGTGGACGTGCGCCGCCGGTTCGCGCCGGTGCGCTCGCCGCGCGAGGTCCGGAAGGTCGACATGCCGCAGAACGCGGCGACCCCGGACATCACCGTGGATCCGGACACGTTCACGGTGCGGATCGACGGGAGCGTGGTCGACCCCGACCCGGTGCGCGAGCTGCCCATGGCCCAGCGCTACTTCCTGTTCTGAGTGTCGGTGGGTTCTGCGAGGGTGCCTGGTGTGACGACGACACATTCGGTGTGTAGCCATTCCGTGCACGACAGCCCGCTCGGCCCGCTGACGCTCCGCGCGCGGGACGGCGTGCTCGACGGGCTCTACATGGTCGAGCATCGGCACGGGCCGGCGGCAGAGCAGCTCGGGGAGCGGGTGGCCGATGCGGTGCCCGCCGCCCGGGAGCAGCTCGCCGCCTACTTCGCGGGCGAGCTGCGCGAGTTCTCGCTCGAGGTCGCACTGCGGGGCACCGAGTTCCAGCAGCGGGTGTGGGCGGCGCTGCGCGAGATCCCCTTCGGTGAGACGTGCAGCTACGCCGAGCTCGCGGTGGCGATCGGGCAGCCGACCGCGGTGCGCGCGGTGGGGCTCGCGAACGGGAAGAACCCGGTGAGCATCGTGGTGCCGTGCCACCGGGTGGTCGGGTCGAACGGCTCGCTCACCGGCTACGGCGGCGGGACGGACCGCAAGCGGGCGCTGCTCGAGCTGGAGGGGGCGGGCGTCGTGTGTGGTGAGCCCGCGCTGTTCGCCACGTGAGCGGACTCTGGCTGCTCGCCGACTCCCGGCTGCCCACCGGAGGGCACGCCCACTCCGGTGGGATCGAAGCCGCGGTGCGCCGGGGTCTGGTGAGCGCGCCGGACGACGTCGCGGGCTGGCTCGGCGGCCGGGTCCCGACGGCGGGTCTGGTCACCGCGGCGCCGTCGGCGGCGGCGTGCGCGCTGGCCGCCGCCGCCCCCGCCCCCGCCCGCGCACTTTCGGCACGAGGGGAACCCTCGGACGCTCTAGTCGATCGAACCTTCCCCTCGCGTACGGGGGTCTCGGAGCGAGGGGAGGAATCCGCCGCTCTAGCAGGCCGAGGGTTCCCCTCGTGCGGTGAGCTGCGGAGCCCGGACTGGGCGCGCTGGGACGCCGCGATCTCGGCGCGCACCCCGGTCGCGGCGCTGCGGGAGGTCTCGCGGACCCAGGGGCGCGCGATGCTGCGGACCGTCCGCTCGGCCTGGCCGGACGCCGCGATCGACGGTCTGGGTGCTCGTCCGCATCAGGCGCTCGTGCTCGGGGTCGCCACGGCCGCAGCCAACGGGTCACCCCACGACGCGGCCGCTCTCGCCGTCCACCACCTCGTCGGCCAGGTGTGCTCGGCCGCCGTCCGCCTGCTGGGGCTCGACCCGCTCGCGCTCGCCGGCGTCCACGCCCGCGCCCTCGACGAGCACCGCGACGTCATCGACCGGGCCGCCGACGCCGGGACCGATGCGGCCGCGCTGGACGACCCGGACCACCTGCCCTCCGCGACGACGCCGTTGCCCGAGGTGCTCGCCGTCCTGCACGCCCGATCCGAGGGGGCCCTCTTTGCTTCATAGACTCGACGATCAGGACCTCGGCGGCGGGGCGCACGATCATCCGCCGCACCGGGGGCGGGCCGTCCGGATCGGGATCGGCGGGCCGGTGGGGTGCGGCAAGACCGCGCTGGTCGCCGCGCTGTGCCGGGCGCTGCGCGACGAGCTCTCGGTCGCCGTCGTCACCAACGACATCTACACCACCGAGGACGCCGACTTCCTGCGCCGCGAGGCGGTGCTCCCGACCGAGCGGATCGTCGCCGTGCGGACCGGGTGCTGCCCGCACACCGCGATCCGCGACGACATCACCGCCAACCTCGACGCGGTCGAGGATCTCGTGGACCAGTTCGACCCGGACGTGGTGCTCGTCGAGTCCGGCGGCGACAACCTCACCGCCACGTTCAGCTACGGGCTGGTCGACCGGCAGATCTTCGTCGTCGACACGGCGGGTGGCGACGACGTGCCGCGCAAGGGCGGTCCGGGCGTCGCGGGCGCCGACCTCCTGGTGATCAACAAGGTGGACCTGGGCCCGCTGGTCGGGGCCGACACCGAGCGCATGGCCGCCGATGCGGAGCGGGTCCGCGACGGCAAGCCGACCGCGCTGACCTCGGTGCGGACCCAGCCGATCACCGAGGTCGTCGACTGGGTGCGCGCGCAGGTGCCGGTGGCGGCGTGACGCCGGTGGTCGGCGGCCCGGCGGCCGGCAGGTCGGCGGCCGAGAGCTCGCCGGCCGTCGACACCACAGCCGGCTCAGCGGTCGGGGGAGGGGCCGTCGAGGCGACCGCCCGGCTGCGGCTCGTCGACGGCCGCCTGACCTGGGCCTCGGCCCCGCCGATCGTGCTCCGGCGGACCGGGCATCGCCGGGTGCACCTGGTCGCGGTCGGTGGAGGGCCACTCGGCGGGGACCGGCTCCGGCTGGAGGTGGAGCTCGGGCCCGGCGAGCGGTTGTCGCTGCACAGTGCCGCCGCGACAGTGGTCCAGCCGGGCCGGGATCCCGGGCGGACCGCGTCGATGGCGGTGACGGCCTCGCTGGCGACCGGGTCCGCGCTCGACTGGCGCCCCGAGCCGACCGTGGTGTGCGACGCCGCGGCCTGGGAGCCGTCGGTGCGGCTCGACCTGGCCGACGGCGCCCGGGCGCGGGTGGTCGAGCAGCTGGTGCTCGGCCGCAGCGGGCAGGTCGGTGGCCGGTGTGCCTCGACGATGAGGGCGGCGGTCGGCGGCACGCCGATCCTCGCGACGACGACCGTGCTCGACGGCGCGGACGCCGCCCTGATCGGCCTCGGCGGCACCGGGGGCGCTCGCTCGGTGGGCTCGGTGCTCGTCGTCGGGACCGACTCCGACCGGTGCGACGAGGACGCCGGCGAGGACGGCGAGGTCACCTGGGCGCGCAGCCCGCTCGCCGGGCCCGGTGCCCTGACCACGGCGGTCGGCAGCACCCGGGCGGTCGCGGCCCTGCTCGCCCGGGAGGGTGGAGCTCAGCCGCCCTGGTGGTGACCGTTCGACGGCGGCTCCTCGCGGGCCTCCTCGGGACGGTCGAAGCCGCCGTCACCGCTGCCGGTCACCGGCTCGAACCACCCCGCGACCTGCGCCTTCGCCCGGTTCACGACACCGGAGCGCTCCGCGGGATCGGGCTCGCCCGCCTCGGACCCGGACGCCGGCGCTTCGGACGCGGGCGCCTCGGACGTCTCGGAGGCGCTCGTGGGGGTGCCGCCGACCCCCTCCTCGGCGACCGGGGTCCCGGCCGCCCGGGACACCGTGGAGGCGATCTCGCCGGTGTCCGGGCGGGGCGTGCCGAGGCCGTTGCCCGGGGGTGTCGTGGGTGTGCCGGCCGGTACCGCAGCAGGTCCGCCGGCCGAGGTGGCGGCCGGTGCAGCGTGGGACGGTCCGCCGGGCCGGGTGGCGCCCGGCGCTGTCGGTGACGCGCCGGCCGACTCCGCGGTCGGGCCGGTGGGCGCCGCGGAGGCGGGTCGGAAGAGATCGTCGCCCGGAGCCGCACTCTGGGCCGTGGCGCCCGCCTGCCGGTCGGACCGGGCCGCGTCCGGAGCACGGACCGAGGAGTCGCCTGCCGGGAGATCGTCGTCGGCCGCCGCGTGCCTGCTCGGGTCGTGCGCGTCGGAGCCCTCGCCGGGCTCGTCGGCGGCGTGGGTCGGCACCCCGCCGAGTGCTCCCTCGTCGACGCTCACCGGGCTCGGGTCCGGGGGCGGGTCGGCCGCCACCGCGGGCGTACCGCCGACCGCCGCCTCGTCGACGCCCGCAGCACCGGGCTCCGATGCCTGCTCGGTCACCGCCGGAGTGGGGCCGGGCGCCGTCGCACCGGGCCGGTGCAGGGTCTCGGTCGCGGCGTCGTCGTCGGCGGCGCGGCCCGCGGGACCGGAGCCGGCTCGCGTCGGGTCCCGGGTCTCCTCGGGATCGTGACCGGCCGGGGTTCCCCCCACCGCCGCGTCCGCGGCCCCGGAGCCGGCGACGGCGGCCGCGCCCGTCAGACCGGCCGCTCCAGCGGCGCCGGCGATTCCGGCCGCTCCGGCCAGGGCTCCATGCCCGGGACCCGACCCGGCTCCGGCCGAGCCCGCCGTCGGCACTCCGGTCGATCCCGGCGCCGAGCCTGCCGCCGACGCCGACCCCGCGGCCGGCGCGGACTCTGCCGCCGGACCCTCGGCCTCCGTGCTCGCGCCGGTGGGCACCCCGCCCACGGCCGCCTCGGCGACGCCCGCCGGGCCGTCCTCGGCGACCGGCACCGCCTCGTCGTCGGGAGCAGCATCGCCGGGAACAGCATCGCCGGCAACAGCGGCGTCGGAGCCCGTCGTGGTGCGCGGGTGACCGATGATCGGCACCGCCTCGGTCGGCATCTCCTCGGCGTGCCCAGCATGGTCGGAGTCGCCCTCGCCGGACGCGGCGAGCCCACCCGCCACGCCGGCGGCCGCGGCCCCGCCGCCGATCGCGGTCGCCCGCGGGGACAGGCGGACCCCTTCCTGCGCGACGACCTGCTGGCCGCGTTCGTCGAGCAGGGCGTGCCGCCCGGTCGGGGCGTCGTCGCCGGGCGGCTGCTGCCAGGCCGGCGCAGCGGGGGCGGGCGGCGCGGGCGTCCCGGCGGCCGGGGTGGGCGCGGACACCGCCGTGGGCGCCGTGGCCGGCAGCCGCCGGAACAGCGCCATGAGCAGCAGCACCCAGCCGAGCACGTTGAGGAGAGCCGTGAGGATCCCGATCAGGCTGGAGGCGGTGTACACGGTCTCGGGGGTGGACCCACTGCTCAGCAGGGCGGGCAGGACCACGACCGTCGACGCGCTGAGCAGCACCGCGACCAGCAGCAGGGCGAGGCCCCCGATGGCGGGCGTCGACACCGCGGGCAGCACGCGGCGGCGCTGGACGGCCAGCACGAGGCCGACCACGATCGCCACTCCCGCCGGGAGGAAGGCGAAGGCGAAGCGGAGACCCGAGTCGAGCATGCGCCGAACCTAACGAATCACCCCGACACCCCGAACCACGTGCCACCGATCACCGCACTCCGGACGGCCGACCCGGCCCCTCGGAGAGGGCCGAACGGGTGAGAGCCACGTCCCGGAGGAGCGTCCGGGACGATGGATACATGGCCGGCGACCTCACCATCGGGATCGACGACGTCGTGGCCCTCGAGGGCTTCTTCGGGCTGGCCACCGGCCCGGCCGAGGGCGCCGACCCGTCGTGGCGGCCGTTCCACCAGTTCACCGGTGCGCCCCTCGACCAGCGCATCGACCAGGTCGCCGAGCAGCTCGGCGGGGTGCCGCGGCGGATCGCGGGGTCGCTGCTCTCGCTGTCGGTGTCCGCGCGGATCACCGCCCTCGTCCTCGGGACCGGCGCCCTGTACCGCACCGTCCCGCGGCTGCACGACCGGCTGCACTGGCGACCCTGGTCCGGCGGCCCGGCGCCGATGTGGATCGAGCGTCCGGAGGCCGTCCCGCACGACGACGATCTCCCCGCCGCCGCGGCCCGCGAGCTCGACGCCACGCTGCGCCCGGTGCTCGACGCGGTCGGCGCCCAGGCCTCGGTCTCGAGCCAGGTGACCTGGGGAAACGTCGCGTCCTCGCTCGGCGGGGCCCTCCGGATGCTGCTGACCCAGCGCCCGGACTCGTCGTCGGAAGCCCTGGCCCTCGCCGTCGGGATGACCGAGGAGCCGCCGCTCGCCGGGCTCGGCGGGTTCGTCCACGAGCCGTCCCATCCCACCGGTGTCGGGTTCGCCCGGAGGACCTGCTGCCTGTTCTACCGGGTCCCCGGCGGCGGGACCTGCGGCGACTGCGTCCTGGGCCGCTGAGACCCCGACATCTCAGCTCAACGGGGGCCAGGACAGCAGCAGGTTCCCGGAGATGATCAGCGAGATCACGCCGATCAGCGAGTACAACGCGATGAAGATCCCCGCCGGGACGCCGGTGAGCCGTTCGAGCTGGTCGGGGTCGGAGTCCGCGGCGCGGCGCCCGGCGCGCTTGCGCTGCACCTCGAGCACCGTCTTGAGCCCGCCGACGATGAGGAACCACGTGACGAAGCAGGCGAAGCCGTACTGCACCGTCGGGGTGCCGTAGGCGATCACCACGGCGACGACGGCGCCCGTCAGGACCACCGACGCGACGCCGTAGACGTTGCGGATGAGGACGAGCGTGCCGAGCAGCACCATGATCGTCAGGCCGAGCATCGTCTGCACGGCGCCGCCCGCCACCAGCGCGCCGGCCCCGAGGCCCAGCAGCGGCGGCGTGGCGTAGCCCGCGAACGCCGTCGCGGCCATCCCCGGCCCGTCCCGGCGGCCCTTGGAGACCGTGACGCCCGAGGTGTCGGAGTGCAGCAGGATGCGCGTCAGCGTCCGGCCGGAGGCGATCGCGACCAGCGCGTGCCCGCCTTCGTGGGCGATCGTCACGACGTTGCGCGCGACCCGCCACGTGGCCCCGCCCGCGATGACGGACAGCGCGACGAGTCCCGCGGCGATCACGAGCGCGACCTGGGTCTGGGCGGCGGTCAGGTCGCCCACGGGTTGGATCTGGACAGGCGTGGTCGAGGTGAGGGCGGCGATGCGGCGAACCGTAGCGCGCGGGTGTGGGCCTGCCGTCATGCTGGGCGGTGTGAGCAGCGAGGAGCCGGGGCAGGGCGCCGCGGATCTGCGGTTGGGGTCGCCGGCGGGCCGGTGGGTCCTGGCGACGACGGTGCTGGGTTCGGGTCTGGCGATGCTCGACTCGACCGTGGTGAACGTGGCCCTCGAACGCATCGGGGCCGACTTCGGGGCGTCCTTCGCCGGCCTGCAGTGGACGATCAACGCGTACACGCTGACCCTGGCCGGGTTCATCCTGCTGGGCGGTTCGCTGGGGGACCGGTTCGGCCGCCGGCGGATCTTCCTGGTGGGCGTGGTGTGGTTCGCGCTCGCCTCGGCGCTCTGCGGGTTCGCGCCGTCGATCGAGGTGCTGATCGCGGCGCGGGCGCTGCAGGGGATCGGCGGCGCGCTGCTCACGCCCGGCTCGCTCGCGCTGATCTCGGCGTCGTTCCACGGTGACGACCGCGCGGCGGCCATCGGGGCGTGGTCGGGTCTCGCGGGCGTCGCCGGTGCGGTCGGGCCGTTCGTCGGGGGCTGGCTCGTGGAGTGGAACTGGCGGGCGGTGTTCCTGATCAACCTGCCGGTGGCCGCCGTCGTGGTGGCCGCGGCGCTGCGCCATGTGCCGGAGTCGCGCGACCCGCAGGCCGTCCCACACCTCGACATCCCGGGCACCGCGCTGGCCCTGCTCGGGCTCGGGACGCTGACGTGGTCGCTGACCGAGGCCGGGACGTCGGGGGCGTCGGTGGGAGTCGTCGCGACCGGGGTGGCCGGGGTGGCCGCGCTCGTGGCGTTCGCGTTCGTCGAGCGGCGGTCCCGCTCCCCGCTGGTCCCGACCGACCTGTTCGCCAACCCCCGCTTCACCGCGCTCAACGTGGTGACGCTGCTGGTCTACGCCGCGCTCGGGGTGCTCTTCGTACTGCTGGTGCTCCAGTTGCAGGTGGTTGCGGGGTTCTCCCCGTTGGCGGCGGGGGTGTCGACGCTGCCGATCACGGTGATCATGCTGCTGCTCTCCGCCCGTGCCGGACGGCTCGCCACGAAGATCGGGCCGCGGATCCCCATGACCGTCGGCCTCGTCACGGCGGCCGCCGGCATGCTCCTGCTGCTGCGGGTCGGCGTCGGGGCGTCGTACCTGTTCGACGTGCTGCCCGCGGTGCTGCTGTTCGGCCTGGGCCTCGCCGCCACGGTGGCACCCCTGACGGCGACGGTCCTCGACGCCGCCGACGACCGCCACGCCGGCGTCGCCTCGGGCGTCAACAACGCGGTGGCCCGGGCGGCCGGGCTCCTCGCGGTGGCGGTGATCCCGGCGGCGGCGGGGATCGCGGGCGCGGACTACACGAACCCGGTCGCGTTCTCGGCGGGCTACCACCGCGCCGTCGTGATCGCCGCGTGCCTGCTGCTCGGCGGCGCGCTGCTCTCCGGGCTGCTGCTGCGTCCGCTGCGGCCGCGTCCTCCTGGCGAGGTGAACGTGTCCGAGTGCGCCCACTGCGGCGTCAGCAGTCCGCAGCAGTCACCGCGGTCGTGAGCTCCTCGGGGGAGTCGGACCTGGCGGTGCTGCTGGCCGGGATGACCCCGCGGTTGCGTCCCGGCCGGTACCTGTACGCCGCGGTTCCCGACGGAGGCCCGGTGCCGTCGGGCGCGGTGGTGACGGTCGCCGAGGACGAGGGGACCACCGTCGTCGTGCGGGACTCCGAGGCGGCCGGGCTCGAGGCCGAGTACCCGTGCGCGTGGATCACGCTCGAGGTGCGGTCGTCGCTGGCGGCGGTCGGGTTCCTCGCGGCGGTGTGCGCGCGGCTGGCCGAGGCCGGGATCAGCGTGAACCCGGTGAGCGGGTTCCACCACGACCACCTGTTCGTCCCGTGGGAGCGACGGGACGAGGCGCTCGCCGTGCTCGAGCGGCGGGCGACCGGTCCATGATCACGACGGGTGCGGCGGTACGCGTCAGATCTGCGCTGTTCCGCCGCGCGGAAGTCGATCAGGGCCGGGCCCAGGGGCTGACGGCGTCGTCGGGCACCCCCTCCGATGTCAGCGAAGGGCCGTCGCTGACGTCGGCCGGGCCGTCCTGCCGACCGACCAGCCAGCACAACGGCACCGCGATCAGCGGCCCGGCCGCGAGCGTCACGAACACCGCCGGGAACGATCCGCCGCTCGCCGCGAACACCACCCCGACGGCGGCCGGCGCGAGCACGCTCCCGACCTGCCACACCCCGTTCGCCAGCCCGGCCGCCGCCCCGACCATCGCGTCCGGCATCACCTCGGTGACCATCGAGTTCATCAGCGGGCTGTAGCCGAACGCCACGACCCCGAGCAGCGGGGCCGCGACGAAGAACGCGCCCGGCGTCGTCAGGAACCCGAACCCGACCAGCCCAGCCGTGAACAGCGCCAGGATCACGACCATCGGGACGACGCGGGCGGCCCCGAGCCGGTCGCACACCGCACCGATGATCGGCTTGGCCACCACCGCGCCCAGCCCGAACGCCGAGACCACCAGCCCGGCACGCGAGGGGCTCAGGCCGTGGCCGAGGACCATGAGGTTCTGCATCCAGGTCGTCGTGCCCCAGGTCCCCCACAGCGCGCCGAATCCGCCGAGGGCGAGCAGCAGCCAGCGCGGCGACCGGGTCAGGGTCGGGAGCGCCGCACGCCAGGCGGGCCGCTCCACGTCAGCCGCGGCGGCCACGTCGGCCGCAGCGGCCACGTCCGTCACGACGACCCGCACGGCGACCGCCACCAGCAGCGTGACCGCCCCGAACACGACGAACACCCACGTCCACGAGCCGAGCCCGGTCAGCGGCGCCGCCACCAGCCCGACGACGAGCACGCCGGCCGACGACGCCATCATCAGCACGCCGGTCGCGCTCGCCCGGCGGGCGCGCTCGAAGCGTTCCGCGAGCAGCCGCATGCAGGCCGCGAAGTCGACGCCCGCCGCGAGCCCCATGAGCAGCTGGATCGCCGCGCCCGCGGCCGCCGACCGGACGAATCCGAACCCGATCGTCAGCAGCCCCAGCGGCACGAGCGCCGCGACCAGCGTCCGCCGCGCGCCGAACCGGTCGACCACGAACCCGCCCAGCAGGCTCGACAGCAGATACCCGACGAAGAACAGCGAGGTGAAGACGCCGAGCGTGGCGACGGGCAGCCCGAAGTCGTCGGCCGCCGTCGTCGCGACCCCGGACCATCCGAGCCGGTCGAGGAACGAGACGAGGTACGCGAGGGTGGCCACGACGACCACCACCCAACGGCCGCGGTCGGTGCGCATGCGAAGCACCCTGACACGGCTGCGTGCTTGGCGCCGTTCGCTCCCCGGACGACAGCGACGCGCCCGTGCTGACACCCGGTGGGCGACGTGTCATCGCGCCCGCGAAGGGGCAGGCTGGGCCCCGTGACCGACACCCCGCCGACCGTCTTCGTGCTCTTCGGCGCCAGCGGCGACCTCGCGGCCCGGCTCGTGCTGCCCGCGTTCTACCGGCTGGCCCAGGAGCGTCTGCTGCCCCCGCGATGGGTGCTGGTCGGCAGCGGGCGTCGACGGCTGTCCGACGACGAGTTCCGCGAGCACGTCCACGGCGTGCTCGACCAGTTCGGCCCGAAGCCGGCCGAGGGCCCCTGGGAGGAGTTCGCCCCGCGGCTGCGCTTCGCCGGCGACGGGTTCTCGGTCGACGACCCCGGGCAGCTCCTGGACCGGGTCGGGGAGGCCGAGGACGAGATCGGCGACGGCGACCGCACCGCGGTCCAGCGGGTGCACTACCTCGGTGTGCCCCCCACCGCGTTCGAGCCGATCACGAACGCCCTCGGTGCGCACGGCCTCGCCGAGCGCTCCCGGGTGGTCTACGAGAAGCCGTTCGGCACCTCGCTCGCGGCGTTCCGCACGCTCGACGTGGCCGTGCACCGGGTCTTCGACGAGTCGGTGATCTACCGGATCGACCACTTCCTGGGCAAGGAGGCCACCCAGCAGCTGCGGGCGCTGCGCTTCGCCAACGGCCTGTTCGGGTCCGCGTGGGACCGGAACCACGTGGCGGCGGTCCAGATCGACGTCCCGGAGACCCTCGACGTCGCCGACCGCGCCTCGTTCTACGACGGCACCGGCGCCGTGCTCGACATGCTGGTCACCCACCTGTTCCAGGTCGCCGCCGAGATCGCCATGGAGCCCCCGCGCAGTCTCGGCGCGGACGACATCGCGCAGGCCCGCGCGGACGCGGTCAAGGCATTCCGGCGGCTCGCCCCCGACGAGGTCGTCCGCGGCCAGTTCGCGGGCTACCGCGACATCGACGGCATCGCCGACGACTCGGACACCGAGACCTTCGTGGCCGCGAAGATGTTCGTCGACTCGGAGCGCTGGCGCGACGTCCCGTTCCTCATGCGGACCGGCAAGATGATGGCCGAGAGCCACCAGAAGGTCACCCTGGTCATGCGCGATCCCGACGACGGGCCCTACCGGGCCGCCGGTGGGTCGGGCGGCGGCGCCGACATCCCGGTGCGCGGCAACGTGGTGTGCTTCGACCTCGCCGGCGACGGCGCGCTGGCGATCTCGATGAACATCGAGGTCCCGGGCAGCCAGTCGGAGCTCACGACGCAGTGGACCCAGATCACGCTGCACGACGTCGACGGCGGCGATCCGCTCCCGCCCTACGTGCGGCTGATCCACGACATCCTGCTCGGCGACCGCGCCCTGTTCACCCGGCCGGACGGCCTCGAGGAGGTCTGGCACGCTGCCGGCGCCGCCCTCGACCGCTCCGGCGCGCTGTACCCGTACCAGCCCGGCACGTGGGGCCCGGCCGAGGCGCTGCGCCTGGCCGAGCCGGTGGGGTGGGCCCTGGGTGGCTGACGCCTTGTGAGCAGAAATTGACGCCAGGACGTCAATTTCTGCTCACAGGCGCGACAGCGCACCCAGCAAGAGCTCCACGTCGGCCTCGGTGTTGTGCAGGTGGAACGCCACGCGGGTCGCGCCCGCCCGGGGCGCGCAGTGGATGCCCGCGGCGGCCAGGCGGTCCCCGGCGTCCGGCTGCGGGACGGAGACGATCGGCGACGCCGAGGGCGGCAGGTCGAGGCCCTTGCGGACGAGCGCGGCCAGCCCGACGCCGTGGTCGTGGACGGCGGCGCGGTCGAGCGACGCGTGCCAGCCCAGCGAGGCCGCGGCGCCCACGAAGGACCCCCACGCGGGCGAGACGTCGAGCCGCCGCGCCCCGGATGCGAGCCCGAGCGGGAGGCCGTAGCAGCGCTGCCAGCGGTCGTCGCCCGCGTACCAGCCGGCGTTGCTCGGGGTGACGCGCTCGAGCAACCGACCCGAGCACGCCAGCCACGACGCGCCGCGCGGAGCGAGCAGCCACTTGTAGCCGCCCGCGACGACGGCGTCGGCCCACGAGAGGTCCGCGGTCGACCAGCCGATCGACTGGGTGCCGTCGAGCACGACGAACGCCGCGCCGGCCGAGGTCCGCAGCGCCTCCAGATCGACCAGCGCCCCGTCCGCGGACTGCGCGACGCTCACCGCGACGACGTCGTACTCCCCGGCCCGCGCCGGGACCTCGCCGAGCGGGACCTCGTCCACGACGTGCCCGCACGCGGCGAACGGCCAGCTCACGCTGGTGAACTCCCGCTCCGCGGTGAGCACCCGGGTCCCGGGCGGGAACGCCGCCGCGATCGGTCCGAGCAGCCCGGAGACCGACGCGCCGACCGCCACGTCGTCGGGACCGAACCCGGTGAGCTCCGCGAATGCGGCCCGGGTGGCGTCCACGGGGGCGTCCATGGCGACCGCGGAGATGCCGCCGTGCGCCCAGTCGTCGACCCACCCGCGCACCGCCTCGACGACATGGCGTGGCGGGATGCCGACCGAGGCGGTGTTGAGGTACCCGGGCTCGACGTCGAACGACGCCCCGAACGCTGCGACGGTCATGCCCCGATGCTGCCCGCGATCACCCCGCGAACGCGACCAGGATCCCGCCCGCCACCGAGGCCACGGCCAGCACGACGGCGACCACGGCGGCGCGGGCCCGCAGCGGATCCCGGAGCACGGGGTCGCCGGGCGAGAACACCGGGACGATCCAGCGCAGGTAGTAGACGAGGCTCGCGACCGAGTTCAGCACCGCGACGGCCGCCAGCCACGTCATGCCGCCGTCGACGGCCGCGGTGAACCCCGCGAGCTTGCCGGCGAACACCACCGTCGGCGGCGTCCCGACCAGTCCCAGCAGCCCGACGACGAGGGCCACCGCGAGCGCCGGGTGACGCCGGCCGAGGCCGCGCTGATCGGCGATCTCGAGCGCCTGCGGACGGGCCGCGACGACCGCGAACACGGCCAGGTTGGTCACCGCGTACGCCGCCAGGTAGCCGAGCAGCGCCGGCAGCGCGAGCGGGGTCCGGGCGGCGACGGCGACCGGGACCAGCAGGTAACCGACCTGGCTGATCGTGGAGTACGCGAGCAGGCGCCGCAGCGAGGTCTGCGCGAACGCCGCGAGGTTCCCGAGCGTCATCGAGCCCACCGCGAGCACCGCCACCAGCAGCGGCCAGGGCACGGCCGCCGTCGGGACCGCGACCAGCAGCCGCCACGCCGCGACCAGGCCGCCGACCTTCGCCGTCGTCGTGAGCACCGCCCCGGTGACCGGTGACGTGCCGTCGACGGCGTCCGGCACCCAGAAGTGGGCGGGGACGCCGCCGATGGTCATGAGCAGACCGGCCAGCACGAGGAGGACGGCGACGGCTGCCGGGAGCGGCGTGGTCACGCGGCTCAGGTCGGAGTACGACGTGGCCCCGGTCAGGCCCAGCAGCACCGTCACCCCGGTCAGCAGGACCAGCCCGAACAGCGCCGAGGACAGGAAGTACTTGAGCGCCGCCTCGGTGGACCGCCCGTCGCGCACGAGCCCGGCGAGCGCCGCCAGCGGCAGGCCGGCGAGCAGGACGGCGGCGGCGAGCACCAGCAGGTCCGACGCACCGCCGAGCACCATCGCGCCGACCGCGGCGAGCTGGACGAGCACGGCGAACGCGGTCTGGGTGCGATGTGAGGATGGCGCCGTTCTGACGTCTGCTGTCAGCGAAGGACCATCGCTGACGGGGCGGTCGCCCGCCAGCACCATGATCACCACGACGGCCAGCGCGACGACGACCCGCACCGTCGTCGTCGCCGCGTCGACGGTGAACGTCCCCCCGAACGCCGTCGGCTCGCCCCGCACGGTCAGCGCCACGACGGCCGACCCCAGTCCCGCGACGATCCCCACCCCGCGCACCGCACCCTCACGTCCCGGCGGCAGGAACGAGCCGACGCACAGCCCGACCACCGCCCCGAGCGCGAGCACGATCTCCGGCAGTAGCGCGAGGGCGTCGGCGGTCATCGGCTCACCAGGGACACCACCTGCGCGGCGGCCGGGGCGATCGTCGTCGTGAGCAGGGCCGGCGCCACGCCGATCGCGACCGAGCACGCCAGCAGCAGCCCCACCGCCGTCGTCTCGGCGACCCGCAGGTCCGGCGACGACGGCGCCCGGAACCGGGAGAGCCGGGCGCGGGGCGTGGGCGGGCGCTCGGCCGCGGGCGGGAGGTGCCGGTCGCCCAGCAGCATCGACTGCAGCGCGCGCAGGAAGAGCGCCGCGGTGATCGCCAGACCGAGCGCCGCGAGCACCGTCGCCACCGGGACCGCCGGCAGCGACCCGGCCAGCAGCGAGAACTCCCCGACGAAGCCCGAGAGCCCCGGCAACCCGAGCGAGGCGAACGCGGCGAGCGCGAACGTCCACGAGAACCGGGGCATCGGCCCCGCGACGCCCGACCACGACGCGATCTCCGAGGTGCCCCCGCGGTCGCGCAGCACCCCGGCGAGCAGGAACAGCGCCGCGGTGACGAGCCCGTGGCTGACCATCTGCACGGTCGCGCCGGTGACGGCGAGGGTGCGCGCCTCCGGCCCGGCGGCGACGATCCCGGCCGCGCCGACGGCGAGCACGACGTAGCCGAGGTGCGTCACCGAGGTGTAGGCGATCATCCGCTTGAGGTCGCGCTGCGCCAGGGCCACGAGCGCACCCCAGAGGACGGACACGACGCCGAGCACCACGAACACCAGCGCCGCCGAGCGCCACGGCCCCGGCAGCAGCGGCATCGCGATCCGGACGAACCCGTACGTGCCCATCTTCAGCAGCACGGCGGCGAGCACCGCCGACCCGGCCGCGGGCGCGTCGGTGTGCGCGGGCGGCAGCCAGGTGTGGACGGGCCAGACCGGGGTCTTGATCGCCAGCCCGATCCCGATCGCGACCAGGGCGAGCACCCCGGCCGGACCGCTGCCGGCGAGTGGGTCCCGGGCGGCCAGCGTCGGGATGTCGAAGGTGATCCCACCCCGCCCGCCCACCGCGAGCACCAGGAACCCGAGCAGCATCACCACCGAGCCGAGGAACGTGTACAGGAAGAACTGCAGCGCCGACGCCGCCCGCGAACCGGACCCCCACCCGGCGATCACGAAGTACATCAGCACGATCGACAGGTCGAAGAAGACGAAGAAGAGCACCAGGTCCAGCGCGAGGAACACCCCGACACACACCGCCTCGAGCGCGAGGAAGAGCACCACGAACGCCCGGGTGCGCCCCGCGTCCTCGTCGGTCGGGCGTCGCAGCGAGTACAGCGCCACGGCCAGGAACACCACCGTCGTCATCGCGACCAGCGGCGCCGAGAACCCGTCCGCGCCCAGGTGGTACCCGACCCCGAACGCCGGGATCCACGGCAAGGACACCTCGTCGGCGAACCCACCCGCACGAGGCACCGCCGTCCACACCACGACGGCCCCGGCGACCTCGACCACCGCGAGCACCACCCAGAGCCCCAGCACCACCTCCCGCCGCGCGGCCGGGATCGCCGCCACCACCGCGGCGACCAGCAGCGGCGCGACCCACAGCGCGGTCAGCATCAGCGCACCCCCGTGACCACGAGGACCGCCACCAGCGCCGCCAGCGTCCCCAGAGCCACCAGCCCCTGCGCGTAGTACTGGTGCTGCTGCCCGGTCTGCGGTCGCCGCGCCAGGTCTCCGAGGCGCCGCACGCTCGACCCGAACCCGACGACGGCGGCCGCGAGCGGGCGTTCGCCGCGCTCGGCCAGCATCCGGGCCAGCCGGGGCACCGTCGCCGCCGCCCGCGGGAGGGCGGTCCCGAGGGCCCCGTCGGCACGATCCAGCGCCCGGGCGAGTGCCAGGACCGGACGCACGACGACGGCGCGGGTCGCCGCCTCGAGCCCCAGCCAGCCGCGGGCCGCCGACGCCAGGCGGGGGAGCACGGAGGAACGTAGCCGGATCGGGTGGGTGTGCAGCGCCCAGGTCGCGACGACGGCGAACAGGGCCACCACCCCCGTCGTCACCAGCTCCCCGACGTCGGCCCGCGGCACCAGCCCGGTGAGCACCCCGACCCCGCCGACGGCCGCGGCCGGCACCGCGAGCACCACCAGCGCGACGGTGATCGCCAGCGGGACGTGGCGCCGCGGCCGGTCGCTGCCCCGGCGGATCGACGGCGAGCGGGTGGGCCGCCACACGAACCACGCGGCGCGGGTGGCGTAGACGGCGGCCACCGCCGTGGCGAGCAGCCCGGCCACCGTGAGCAGACCCGCTCCTCTGAGATCCGGGCTACCCAACGGCACCCCGTCGAGCACCGCGTCCTTGGGCCACCAGATCGACAGCGGCGGCAGCCCGGCCAGCGCCGCCGCGCCGACGGTGAACGTCACCCCGACCACCGGATGACGCCGGGCCGCCCCGCGCAGCACCGGCAACGACCGCGTCCGGAGCACCAGCAGCCACCCGCCGGCGGCGAGGAAGAGCAGCGCCTTCACCGCCGCGTGCGCGACGAGCAGCCCGGCCGCACCCGCCGTCGCGCCCACCCCGGCGCCCAGCACCATGAGCCCGACCTGCGCGCACGTCGACGCGGCCAGCAGCTGCTTGAGGTCGCGCTGGGTCGCGGCGATCACCCCGAGCACGACGGCGGTGAGCGCGCCGACCCAGGCGACGACGCCGGCCGCCCAGCCCGTGGCCGCGAGCAGCGGGGCGACGCGGATCAGCAGCACGGCGCCCGCGGCCACCATCGTCGCCGAGTGCAGCAGCGCCGAGACCGGGCTCGGCCCGACCATCGCGCTCGACAGCCAGGGTGAGAACGGCAGCTGGGCCGACTTGCCGAGCGCGGCGACCACCAGTCCGGCGGCGATGAGCGAGCGCCAGCCCTCCCCGGCCTGAGCGGTGGCGCCGAGCGCGAGGCCGGGTACCCCCGCGGCCAGCGCGGCACCGGTGGCGACGTAGAGCCCGACGTCGGCGGTGCGCGTCGTCAGGAACGCGCGGGTGGCGGCCGGGCCGACGACGCGGTCGCGGCGGTCGAAAGCGATGAGCACCCAGCTCGCGGCGCCCATCACCTCCCACGGAGCGAGCAGCGCGGGCAGCGTCGCGGCGGTGACCGTCCCGAGCATCGCGGCCAGGAAGATCAGCATCGACCCGACGAACCGGCCCTCCCGCAGCCGGGGCTCCGCCGCGGCGGCGAGCAGCACCAGGGCACCGATCACCGTGACCGTCACCGCGAGCACCGCCCCGAGACCGTCGACGGTGTACCGGAAGGTGATCTCGCCGAGCAGCGGCACGACGAGCGTCGGGGCCACCGGCGCGCGGGTCACGACCGCGGCGAGCTGGGCGGCCAGCACCGCGGTGACCACGGCGGCGACCAGCCCGGCGGCGACCACCCGCGCCCCGCCGGCCCGGGGGAAGCCGGTGACGAGCACGAGCCCGGTGAGCAGGGGGAGGGCGAGCAGCAGCGCGAGGAGCAGGGTCATTACCGCGCCAGCTCCGCGGCGTCGTCGGTGAGGTCGACGCGGCGGGCGCGGTAGAGCGCGAGCGCCACCGCGAACCCCATCGCCATCTCGACGGCCATCACGGTCACCAGGACGACGACGAGCACAGACGCGTTGCCCGGGTGCCCGCCGGACCACCAGATTCCGCCGGCCGCGAGGATCAGCCCGTTCACGACGAGCTCCAGCCCCATCATGATCATCACGATCGACTGCTGGGACAGCGCGCCGTAGACCCCGGTCGCGACGAGCGCGGCGGCGACGACGAGCACCACCCGCAGTGTCACCTCGGTCATCGCCGGCTCCCCGGGGAGACCGACAGCGCCACCGTCCCGACGATCGTCGCCAGCAGTGCCAGCCCGAGCACCGTCATGGTCAGCATCTGCGGGCCCATGAGGTCGGCGCCGAGGGCCGTCGTCGGGTCGCCGGGTGCCGCGGGCCGCGTCGGCCAGGGGACCAGCAGGGCACCGGCGGCCAGGACGACGAACACGGCCAGCGCGATCACCCGCGACCCGGCCCGGTTGTGGACCATCGTCATCGGCTCCAGGCCGGCCGGGTTCATCATCAGCATGACCATGAAGACCACCATGATCATCATTTCGATCGTCATCATGAGCACGACGACGATCCCGAGGTAGGCCAGCCCGAACGCCAGCAGCAGGACCGCGACCGCGACGAACGACGCGAGCAGCAGGAACGTCGCCCGCGCCATCGAGTCGACGACGAACACCGCGATCCCGGTGACGACGGCGACCGCGCCGAGCGCCGCGGCCATGATCAGCAGCGTCATACGAGCACCACCACGGTGACCACCAGCGCCTGCGCCACGGCGAGCGGGATCAGCACGACCCAGGCGAGCGTCGCGAACCGCTCCATCCGCAGCACCGGCATCACCCGCCGCAGCCCGAGCAGCAGCGCCAGGACCACGAGCAGCTTGATCGCGAACCACGACCACGCCGGGCCGCTGAACGGATCGGGCCCGGTGATCGGCGGGGGAGCACCGCCCCCGAGGAACAGCGGCACCGCCATCGCGGCCGCGGCGACCAGCAGCATCCACCGGCCCGCGTGCAGCAGGAGCCGGTCGAGCCCGGCGTGCTCCGCTCCTGCCCCGCCCGCGAGGTCGCGGCCCAGCGGCGCGGCGAAGGGTCCCCAGAACGCCATCGCCGCCGTCGAGACCAGGTACAGCAGGAACGCCACCGGCATCCACACGGCGTACCAGAGTCCGTGCTGGGCGGCGGAGATCCTCGCCGGGTCGAGGGAGCCCGCGGCGATCGCCGGGGTGATGATCGCGAGCATGTGCGGCAGCTCGTAGGCCAGCCCGAGCGGCAGCGTCCGGTAGCCGCCGACCAGCGCGGTGACGGCGTTCGGTCCCCACCCCGCCGTCCACACCGCGAACCAGGCCAGGACCTCCATCGCGTTGAACCAGACGACCCCGACCTCGAGATCCACCGGCGCGCCCGTGCCCGGCAGGCCGACCGGGACGACGGCGAGCGCGAGGACCGCCGCGACCGGGAGCACCGTGAGCCCGATCCGGGCGAGCAGCGGATCGTCGGCCGGCGTCCGCCGCCGTTGCTTCGTCAGGAGCCGGAGGGTCTCGACGACGGGTGCCGTGGCCCGGTCCCCGCTGGTCACCGCACCTCCCGCGGCGGCGAGACCCGCGACGACGACGAGGGCGGGGGCGAGCAGGAGGAGCGGGAGGAGGGTCGCCGGGTCAGCCATGGTGCTCGTGGTGATGGTGCTCGTGTCTCTCCGCGGGGCGGAACGGCTCGACCGGACCGGCGCCGAGCGCGGTGTCGGGATCCATCGCGGCCAGGGCGAGCCGCGCGGCGCCGAGCTCGAGTCCGACGAGCGCCGCCGCGGCGCGGTGCGGGGCGGGCCGCACGGGCGGGGCGAGGCTGCCACCGAGGCCGGCCGCGAGTGCCCGGACGCGGGCCTCGACCGTCGGCTCCGGGACGGCGACGTGGTCGGTCGCCGCGAGCGGGATCCCGCCCAGGGTCCAGGCGAGCGTGCGGGACCGGGCGAGGCGGTGGCCGAAGGCGGCGAGCTCACCGGGCGCGGGCTCGCCGTCGCGCAGGGCACGGGCCCGTGCGGCGGCCCGGTCGGCGCCGGCGAGGCCGAGGACGCGGACGAGCGAGTCGAGGCGGACGTGGTCGGGTGTGTACGCGTCGCGGCGGCGGGTGACCTCGCGGGGGCCGGGGACGTCGAGGACCTCGGCGCGGGCGTCCGTGACGAGGTCGCCGGCGAGGAGGGCGTGCACGACGAGCGCGGCCGGCCAGTGGGGGAGGACCGGCCCGAGCGCGACGTGCAGTGCGTCGAGGGCGAGCCCGTCGCGGTCGTCGTCGGCGAGCCCGGCCATCACGGGCGCACCGGCCCCGCCCATGATCACCCCGGGTGGACCGTCGTTGTCGTCCGTGAGATCGACATCGGCACTGCGGGCCCACTCGACGCGATCACGGTCCGAGGAATCACCCCCGCGTGCGAGCCGCTCCTGAGCGCTGTCCAGCCCCGGCCCCAGCTCGCCGGCCGACCGGACCGTCACGAGCACCCGCGGCCGCGGCACCGTCGCCCACACGGAGCGCACCAGCGCCGTCATGCGCCGGCCCAGCCCACCGGCCACGAGCACCACGTCGGCGTCGGCCGGGGAGTCGGCGACCGGCCAGCCACGGCGCGCGATCTCGGACTCGGCCGCGAGCCGGACGGCGAGGAGGTCGTCGGTGACGGGGGCGGGCGCGATCGTGAGGACGTGCGGGCGCCGGGCGGCGATCCGCGGCAGCACGCTCACGACCACCGGAACGCCCCCTCCCGCCACGCGTAGAGGACTCCCACGAGCAGCACCCCGAGGAACGCGAACATCTCGACCGCGGCGCTCGGCCCGCTGCGCGCCAGCACGAGCGTCCACGGGTACATGAAGATCATCTCCATGTCGAAGGCGAGGAAGACCAGCGCGATCGTGGACCACCGCACGTGGAAGCGCGAGACCGCGTGCTCCACCGGGGGGAATCCACCCGAGTGCGGCCACGCGACCAGCGGCCGCCGAGACACCCGTACCAGCCATGACGCCGCGACGACCAGCCCGACCCCGACGACCGCCGCTCCGGCGACGACCGCGAGGCCGAGCAGGGCGGTCACGCGCGGGCCTGCGGGGCGAACCGGCGCAGCCGCAGGCTGTTGCCGACGACGAACACGCTCGAGAACGCCATCGCGGCGCCCGCGACCATGGGGTTGAGCAGGCCGGACGCGGCGAGCGGGATCGCGGCGACGTTGTAGGCGAACGCCCAGAACAGGTTGCTCTTGATCGTCGCCAGGGTGCGTCGCGCCAGCCGCAGGGCATCGGGAACGGCGCTGAGGTCCTCCCGGACCAGCGTCACGTCGCCGGCCTCGATCGCCGCGTCGGTGCCCGCGCCCATGGCCAGCCCGAGGTCGGCGCGGGCGAGCGCCGCGGCGTCGTTGACCCCGTCGCCCACCATCGCGACGACGTGCCCGTCGGCCTGCAGCGCCGCGATCGCGTCGGCCTTCTGCTCGGGCAGCACCCCAGCGTGCACCTCGTCGATCCCTGCCCGGGTCGCCATGGCGCGGGCGACGGCCTCGTGGTCGCCGGTGAGCAGCACCGGCCGCACCCCGAGAGCGCGCAGCGACGCGACCGCGCCCGGCGCCGACCCGCGCAGCGTGTCGGTCACGGCCAGGACCTCGCGGGCCTCACCGCCCCACCCGACGACGACGGCCGTCGCCCCACCGGCGCGAGCCGCCTCGATCCGCGCCGAGAGCTCCGCCGGCACCGGCATCCCGCGCTCGGCCAGCAGGGCGGGGCGACCGACGACGACGTCGTGCGCCGCCTCGCCGTCGTGCACCGTCCCGGTCACGCCGAGCCCGTCGACGGTGCGCGCGCCGGTCACGGGGGGCAACGCCCCGGATCCCCGGGCGGCCTCGGTGATCGCCCGCGCGATCGGGTGGGTCGATCCGTCCTCGACCGCTCCGGCCAGCCGCAGCGCCGTCGGGTCGACCCGGTCGGGCTCGGCGAGGCGCATCACGCCGGTCGTGAGCGTGCCGGTCTTGTCGAGCACCACGGTGTCGACCCGGCGGGTGGACTCCAGCACCTCCGGGCCCCGCAGCAGGATCCCCAGCTGGGCGCCGCGTCCGGTGCCGACCATGAGCGCGGTCGGCGTCGCGAGACCGAGCGCGCACGGGCAGGCGATCACCAGGACCGCGACGGCGGCGGTGAACGCGGCGGTCAGCCCGCCGCCGAGCAGCACCCACCCGGCGAAGGTGAGCACCGCGATCACCACGACGACCGGCACGAACACCGCCGACACCCGGTCCGCGAGCCGCTGGACCTGCGCCTTGCCGTTCTGCGCCTCGGCCACCCGGCGGGCGATCCGCGCGAGCTGGGTGTCGGCACCGACCCGCCTCGCGCGCACCACCAGCCGCGACCCGACGGCCACCGTCGCCCCCACGACCTCGTCGCCGGGCGCCACCTCCACCGGCACCGACTCGCCGGTCACCGTGCTCGCGTCGACCGCGCCGACCCCGTCGACGACGACGCCGTCGGTCGCCACCCGCTCCCCGGGCCGCACCACGAACTCGTCGCCGACGACGAGCTCGTCGACCGGGACCCGGTGCTCGAGACCGTCGCGCAGCACCGCCACGTCCTTCGCCCCGAGGTCCAGCAGCGCGCGCAGGGCGGCGCCGGCGCGGCGTTTGGCCCGGGCCTCGGCGTAGCGCCCGGCGAGCACGAACGTCGTCACCGCGGCCGCGGTCTCGAGGTAGATCGCGTCGCCCGAGGTCGGCGCAAACGTGAACGGGTGCCGCATCCCGATCATTCCGGCGTCGCCGAACACCAGCGCCCAGACCGACCAGGCGAGCGCGGCGAGCGTGCCGAGCGAGATCAGCGTGTCCATCGTCGCCGCGCCGTGGCGCAGGTTCACCGCGGCCGCCCGGTGGAACCGCGCACCGCCCAGCAGGACCACCGGGGCCGCCAGGACCAGCGAGACCCACTGCCACGCGGGGAACTGCCAGGCGGGGACCATCGCCAGCGCGACGACCGGGACGGACAGCACCAGGCTCATGACGAGCCGGGTGCGCAGGACGTCGGTGTCCTCCTCGTCGTCCGCGTCGTCGGCGGCCGGCCGGGCGGCGCCGTAGCCGAGGTGCTCGACCGTGCCCACGAGGTCGTCGACCGCCACCGAACCGGGGTGGGAGACGTGGGCGTGGGCGGTCGCGTAGTTGACGGTCGCGGTCACGCCGTCGAGCCGATTGAGCTTCTTCTCGATGCGGGCCGCGCAGGACGCACACGTCATCCCGGTGATCGCCAGCTCGGTGGTGCTGCGCCCGTCGGTGGGCACCGCGGCCGTCGTCATCGTCGCTCCCTCCGGTGAACCGCACCAGGAATACCCCGAGGGGGTACCGACGTCAACGCCCGGAGGGATACCCCACCTGGGTATGATGGCAAGCGTGACCGAGACACCGGACGAGGCCCCCGCCCCGCCGCACGGCTACTCCCCGCACAAGGAGGCGCACCTGCGGCGCCTCAAGCGGGTCGAGGGCCAGGTCCGCGGGATCGCACGGATGATCGAGGACGACAAGTACTGCATCGACGTGCTCACCCAGGTCTCCGCGGTGAACGGCGCGCTGCAGACCCTCGCACTCTCGCTGCTCGAGGAGCACATGGGATCGTGCGTGGTCGACGCCGCGAAGGCGGGCGACGAGCAGGCCAAGGAGAAGGTCGCGGAGGCCTCGGCCGCGATCGCGCGGCTGGTGCGCTCCTAGGAGGTCAGAGCGTCGACCCGGGTGCGCAACTGGGCCGCCAGGTTCTCGACCCCGCCGAAGCGCCGGTCGACGACGAACTGGCCCAGGCACCCGAGCAGCACCGCCGGCCAGTCCATCAGGCCGACGAGGCCCGCGCCCACGAAGAGCCCGTAGAGCAGCAGGCTCTCCGGCTCGGGGGTGTGGGCGACGATCCAGGCGCGGACCGCCTCGTCGTCCCCGGCGTCCAGCGCGGCGAGCAGGTCCGGGGCCGTCTCCGGCGCACCGTGCCGCTCCGGGGGCAGGGCGGGGGCGGCGTCGGCCTCGGCCGCCCAGGCGGCCGTCCCGGTCGGGACACTCGTCAGCGCGCGGTCGGCCATGCGGTCCTCCGGAAGGTCGGTGGATCAACCACGCTACCCGGCGTCCACCTCCGATGTCCCTGCTCGAACCCGCGATGTCACCGGGCCGTCACGTGGCCGGGTCCCACACCTCGCGCAGCGCCGCGCGGCGCTCGGGGCGGTCCCGGCCGCGCAGGTCGGCGACGCCGTGCTCGGTGACCATGACGTCGACGTCGTGGCTCGCCGTCGTCACCGGGCGGGAGAGGTGCTCGACCAGGGTCGGGACGCCGCGGTGGGTGCTGGCGAGCGCCACCACTGACAGGCCGCGCCGCGAGCGGGTGGCGGCCGCGGCGTAGTCCGGGTGCCCGCCGACGCCCCCGACGACCGCCCGCGCGGTGCCCTCCACGTTGATCTGCCCGTCGAGGTCCACCTCGACGGCGGTGTTCACCGCGACCAGGGGAGGGTCGGCGGCCAGCCGGACCGGGTCGTGGGTGTGCTCGACACCGTGCAGGACCGGGTGCCCGGCGCGGCCGCGGGCATCGGCCCAGTCGTAGAGCCGACGGGTGCCGACGAGGTAGGTGGCGACGGCGTCGGAGGCCAGCAGTCCCGCGTCGTCGAGGTCGACCACGCCGTCGCCGAGCAGGCCCGAGTCGACGTGCACCGGCCGGCCGCGCTCGAGGACCGCGCCGACCACGGCCTGTCCGAGCTGGCCCGGCGCCCACTGCAGCCGCGCGCCGTCGGGGAGGAGTCGGGCGACGTGGCGCCCGATCGCCCGGTGCTCGTCGCTCGGCTCCCCGGCGGCCGGGACCTCGTTCGGGCCGAGCCGGGCATGCCCGATCACGTGGGTGTGGTCGTCGGGCAACGGTGACCCGGCGGCAGCGCGGGGGAGTGCCTCGTCGACGACCGCCGCGATCGGTACGCCCGCCTCGATCACCGCGCGTACCCACGACACCTCGCTGCCGAGCACCAGCCCGCGGGGGTCGGGCGCCGCGCCGACGAGCAGCAGGTCGGGGCGCAGCGGACCGGTGACCAGCGCGGGCGTGGCCGAGAGGCGTGCCGGGACGGAGCGCACGTGGCCGTCCGCGACCCCGTGGCGCAGGCCCCACCCGGGCATCACGGTGCGTACGTCGGCGAATGCGGCGAGGTCCAGCCCCTCGGGGAACGCGGGCATCCACCCGAGGAGCAGCCGCAGATCACCCCGGTCCCGGGCCAACGCCGACAGGGCGGCGAAGGCGGCGCGGGGCGTCCCGCAGCCGTCGGCGATCGCGATGCGGGCGCCGGGACGCACCAGCGCCGCGAGCGCGGCGGCGTCGATGGTTCCGGGCGAGGACGGTTCGGTCACGGACGAGTGCTCCGGAAAGGTGTGATGGGGCGGGACATCGGCGCACCGTGATCATGCCGGACGGGTGCCGTACTGCTCGGGTGGTCCGTGGGACACCTGTGAGTGAGAGTGCGTGGCGCGACGCCGCCATGTCCGATTCGGTTCCTAGCGTGCGCCCACATGGGGGTTCAAACTCGTCCGAACGGGCGCACCCGGCGTCGCCCGCTGCTGGTGCTCGCCGTCGCGACCGCCGCAGCCATCGTCTTCGCGGTCGGCACGGCCGCGCTGGCGGCCCCCGCACCGGTCGTCCCGACGACGGGTTCGTCGGGCTCCGGTCCCCGGGCGGCGGGTGCCGGCGGGCGGGTCCCGTCCTCGCTGCCCGTCGCCGTGGCGCGCTCGGCGACCGCGAAGGTCGCGGATCTCGTCGGGACGGGATCCGCGAACGACACGGGCCGACGGTACGGCGTCGAGGGCACCGACCTCGGGCACATGTTCATGGTCGGGTCCCGGATGGCGATGGTCTTCGGCGACACCTACGGCGGCCCGCCCGCCCAGAACTTCTACTCGGTTCGCCACGGCGACTGGCGGTCCAACGCGATCGCTTCCATCGACCCGCCCGCGACCCCCACCGGCGGCCTGCCCTTCCGCGGGATGATCACCGACCGCCCCGGGCACGCCAAGGAGCTGATCCCCTCCCGGAAGGTCAAGGGCGTCCAGGAGACCGTGATCCCCACCTACGGGATCGCGACCGGCCCGAAGAACGCGACGATGGCCCTGCAGTACATGTCGGTGCAGTCGTTCGACGGGCCCGGCCGCTGGCGGCTCACCGGCTCGGGCATCACCACCTCGAACGACGGCGGCGTCACGTGGGTGGACCAGCCGACCGCCCGGTGGCCCGCGACCTCGAAGTTCGGCCAGGTCGCCTACGTCCGCCCTGGTGGTCCGGACGACCCGAGCTCACCCGTCCCCGACGGGTCGTCGCCCGGCGGCACGGTCTACGTCTACGGCATCCCCGGCGGGCGCTACGGGGATCTGTCCCTGGCGAAGGTCCCGGCCGCCCAGCTCACCGACGCCTCGGCCTACCGCTACTGGAACGGCTCGGACTGGGCGGCGGGCGAGGCGAACGCGACGCCGGTGGTCAAGGGACCGGTCGGCGAGCTGTCCGTGCGCTGGTCGTCGTACTACCAGCGCTGGATCATGATGTACCTCGTCGACGACACCGGCGAGATCGTCCTGCGCACGGCGCCGTCGCCCACCGGACCGTGGGGGCCGGCGCAGACGGTCACGACGACCAAGGACTTCCCGATGGCCTACGCGCCCTACCTGACGCCGCGCTGGACCGACGGGCCCGACATCTGGTTCACGATGTCGCAGTACACGAGCTACCGGGTGGAGCTGATGAAGACCCGGCTCTCGCCGCTGACGGCCGGTGGGTCGGCGCCCGCGTCGGTGCTGCCGCAGTCGTTGCCCGCGCGGTCGGGGTCGCTCTCGGCGCCGCCGGTGCCCGTGACGACCGTGCCGACGAGGTCGCCGGCGACCTCGCCGACCCGGAACCCGCCGCGGTCGACGCCGTCGAGCGCGGCACCGACCTCGACCGGCTGATCCCGGGGGCCGGTCAGCCGTCGGTCGCGTCCGCGTCCGGGTCGGGGGTGACCGTGACCGTCGGGAGCGCCGGCCGGGTCACCGGGGCCGTCGCGGCGGGCGCGGGCGTGGCCACCAGGGGCTTGGTGACCGGGGCCTTGGTGACCGGGGGCTTGACGACGCTCGTGCGGCTGCGCTTGTGGGCGGTGGGTCCCGGGTGGTGCACCGCGGTCGGGTCGCCGGACTTCACGACGACGGGCGCCTTCGTCGTGGGCTGAGCGCCGGTGCCGGTGCCGGCGGTGTTGCTGCTGCCGCCAGCGCCGGTGCCGGCGTTGCTGTTGCTCGTGCCGGTGCCGGCGTTGCTGTTGCTCGTGCCGGCGCCGCCGGTGTTGTTGCCGGTGCCGTTGTCGGTGACGGGGGCCTTCGTCCCGGTCCGGGTGACGCTGCCGGTCCCGGAGCCGCCCGTCGCCGCGCGCGAGCGGGCCGAGCCGGTGGCGGGAGAGGTCTTGTTGTTCCGCGTCGCCGTCCTGTCCACGGCCGTCCCGTCCGTGGTCGTCCGGTCCCGGACGGTCGAGCTCCCGGACCCCGATGTCTCGCGCACGGAGACGTCGCGCGTCTCCCGCGACGGCGTGACCGTGCGGCTGGAGGCGGCGGCCACCGCCTCGGTCCGCGGCGCGGGCGTGACCGTGCTCCTCACCCGGGTCGCCTCGGTCCGCTGCTCCAGCAGGGCCTGGCGGACCATCGGCGGGATCAGCAGGGGCAGCGGCCCGGGCAGGTCCGGATCGGCGGACGAGGTCGCCACCGTGGCGCCACCCGCGACGGACTCCGGAGCGGCGTCCGAGGGATGCACGAGGAACGTCCCGAGGGCGAGCGCCGCGGCGACGGCGAGCCCGCCGAGCGCCGCGATGGTCGGGGCCGCCCGCTCGGTCGCACGGGGGCGCCGCAGGACGACCACCCGCTGGCCGGTGGGGGCCGGCGACGGCGGGTTGGTCGGCGCCCCCAGCAGCCGCAGCACCTCCTCGGTGGAGGGGCGGTCGGCCGGGTCGTCGGCGCGCATCCGCCGCAGCAGCGCGACCAGCGGGTCGGACCGGGGCAACGGTTCGGCGGCCTCCGCGAGCAGTTCCCCGAGCGCGAAGACGTCCGTGGCCGGGGAGATCTCCCGCTCGGCCAGCTGCTCGGGCGCGGGGTGGCGCGGATGGTCCTCGACCTGGGCCCAGTGCGCGAGCCACTCGCCCACGCCGAGCCCGGCCACCGTCACGCGCTCCGGTCCGAGGACCACCGTGTCGGCCTCGAGGGCGCCGTGCGTCCAGCCCCGGCGGTGGGCGGGCAGGAGGGCGCGGGCGATCCCGGCCCCGAGCTCGCGGACCTCGTCGGCGCTCAGGTGGTGCCGGTCCAGTTCGTCGGCGAGCGTCCCGGCCTCGGGAGGCTGGGTGATCAGGTACAGCGTGCCGTGGTCGTCCCCGCCGTCGTAGATCTCGCCGAGTCCGGGGCCGTGCCCGTGCTGCGCGCTCGTGGGCAGCGGGAGCGTCGTCGGGATCGCGATGCCGTGCTGCGGCGTCGCGAGGGTCACGCTCACCGCGCGTCGCAGGAGGGCGTCGTGGCCCTCGTGGATGCAGCACCGTCCGTCGGTCCGGACGAGGGAGCCGACGCGGTAGCGCCCACCCGCCAGGTCGGCGCCGTGCGCGCACGTTCGATGGAGGGCGGGGGCGGGCCGTTGGCCTCGCTCCCGGGCGCCGCTGACCATGCCGACCCCCTGACTGCGACACACCGACGAGACTCGCCGAGGTCCAGGGCGCCTTTCTGCTCCCCACGTTACCGCCGTGACGGTGCTCCGCGCACCGACGGAACGGTTGCCGGTTCCACGGACGCGCGGCTAACGTGGCCGCCGAATCCCCCGACGGCAGCCCCAGCCCCCGGTGACCGCGGGTCACGGAACGACATGGCTGGAGCACCGGGGACATGACCGCCCAACACGTCGCCGTGGGCGCCGGCCCCGGTTCATGTCGTGCGGCGGCCCCGTACCGCACCGCGCGTCGGTGACTCCGCACGCGCGTCGGTGACGGAGCACCCGTCGGTGACGATCGTCGGCGGGGGATCGATGAGACCGGCGGCGGCCACACGTCGGCCGTCGCGGCCAGGGGGAGGGGGTGTGGGCGCGCAGGGGGCGGGCGTCCACACCCCCGGGCCGGCCGGCCCGGGGGTGGAGATCGGCTGTCCGCCCCCGCGGATCACGCCTACGAACCGGTCAACGGATCCGTCGGGACGGAGCCGTCGACGACGCCCCGGGCGAGTCCCGTCAGCTGGGTCCGGGTCCGCCGCGCGTAGCCGCGCAGGATCACGAACGCCTCGTCGACGGAGATCCCGGCCCGCTCGGCGACGACCCCCTTGGCCTGCTCGATGACGATGCGACTCGTCAGCGCGGACTGCAGTTGTTCGGTCAGCAGCTCGCGTTCCCGGGCGCTGCGGTCGGAGAGGATGGCGATCGTGGCGACGTCGGCCAGCGCCTGGCCGACGCCGAGCTCGCTCGACTGCATCGCGTGCGGCCGGCGGTGGAACAGGTTCAGCGCCCCGATCGTCTCGCCCCGCAGCCGCATCGGGAGGGCGTGCACCGCGGCGAACCCCTCCTCGACCGCGCGCCGGGCGAAGAGCGGCCAGCGGCCGTCCCCGTCGAGGTCGCTCGACCGGACCTGGGTGCTCGTGCGGAAGCACTCGAGGCACGGACCCTGGTCGGCCTGCAGCGCGAAGAGTTCGACGAGGTGCGCCTGTTCGGTGGAGGCCGAGACGACCTGCAGGCTCCCGCGCTGGTCGGAGATCAGGAGCCCGGCGGCGTCCGCGCCGAGCAGGTCGACGCAGTCCGTGCACAGCCCCTGGAAGAGATCGATGACGTCGAAGTCGGTCACCAGGGTGTCCGCGAGGCGGACGAACGCCTCGAGGAGAGCCTGTTCGGAGCTCGCGGCAGGTGTGGTCATGGATCCCCCTTGCTCGACGCCGGCCCGGCCGGGTCCTCGTGATCCGGCAGGCCGATGCCCCTGTCGCCCGTGCCGGTCGTGTCGTCGGTGGTACTGGCCTCGCCGTCCTCCCCGCCCAGCCAGATCCCGTCGGGATCGAGCCGGAGCCGGCGGGCGAGGACGTCGCCGGCGATCGCGGTGATGGGTCGTTCCTGGGTGAACGCGGCCGCCCGCAGCCGCGCCAGCGCGGCCGGGGGTGGCACGCCGGCCTGGGCGCAGAGCATCCCGGTCGCCTGGTGGACCTCCGCCCGGGCCAGTCCGTGGCCGGCGAACCAGCCCTCGGCGCCCTCGTTCCCGGCCGTTCCGTCGTCCGCGTCGGTGCCCCGTTCGCCCTGGTCCAGCAGGGTCCACACCGCGGCGTCGGCGGCGCGCAGCGCCCCGGCGAGCTCGTCGACCGCCAGCGGTCCCGGCGTGTTCCGGTAGCAGTCCAGGACCCCGATCCTGGACGCGCCGACATGCAGCGGGAACACGTACAACCCGCGGGCCCCGGCGGCGGACGCCGCGGCCGCGAACATCGGCCACCGGCCCTCCGCCGGCGCGGCGATGTCGTCCACGAGCACGGCGCGCCCGGTCGTGAACGACTCCACGCACGGGCCGTCACCGAGGCTGAACTGCAGCTCGTCGATGCGCGCCGCGCCCGGATCGGTGGCGCACACCGGCTCCTGGGCTCCCTGCAGCTCGGACATGATGGTGATCGCGACGCCGGTCATCGGCAGCCAGCTCACGCACGCCCGGCACACCTTCAGCGACGAGTCGGGAGTCCCGGCCCGGACCGCGGCGACGAGAGCCCGGTCGAGCCGGTCGAGATCAACCACGCGGACCGCCGCTCGCCTCACCGACCCGCGTCATGGCGGCTGCTCCGGTGCGAGCGGACACGGCCTGCCTCTCCCGTGGGTGGATGGTGCGAATGGCTGGTCCACGCCCGACAGGGTCTGGGTCGAGCACCCGCGGACCCGGGATCACGCCCGGGTGCACGGACGGGCGAACCGTACACCCGGACGGCGTTCCGGTAGGGGTTCCGCGGCCACACCGTGTCCGTTTCTCCGCGATTGCGCCAGGATCGTCGTCGACCTGATCGACCACACGACGGGGCAGCCGCATGCGCTACGACGACGACGCCCAGCTCGACACCTCCGAGGTGACCGACACCCGGGGCGAGGGCGGCGGCGGGCCGGTCGGCCTGGGCGGGGGAGGGCTGGGCGGCGGGCTCCTGCCGCTGCTCATCGGCTTCCTGTTCCGCGGGCGCAGCGGGAAGGCGAGCTGGGTGGTCATCCTCGTGGCGGTCGTCGGCTTCGTCGCGGTGCAGTACCTCGGTGGCGGTACCGGGTCGTCGTCCTCGGTGGCCGGCGGGTTCGGGGCTCCGGGCGGACCGGGGCGCGCGGGCGCCTCCGACCTCGCGAGTGAGTGCCGCACCGGCGCGGACGCCAACGCCAAGCTCGACTGCGCGATCGTCGCCGACATCAACTCCATCCAGGCCTACTGGTCGGGCGGCGGGTACGCCCAGATCGCGCCGACGGTGCGCGGGGCGGCGCCGCGCTACCAGAACGTCGACACGGTCTTCTTCTCCAACTCCGTGAACACCCGCTGCGGCAGCGCGAACTCCAGCGCCGGCCCGTTCTACTGCCCGGGCGACCACCTCGTCTACATCGACCTGAGCTTCTACGACCAGCTGAAGTCGCAGTTCGGGGCCGAGGGCGGGCCGCTGGTGAACGCCTACGTCCTCGCCCACGAGTACGGCCACCACGTGCAGGACCTGCTCGGGACCGAGGCGAAGCTCCAGACGCTGAAGGGTGCCTCGTCGGACTCGGTGCGCCTCGAGCTCCAGGCCGACTGCTTCGCGGGAGTCTGGATGAACCACGCGTCCCAGCCGGTCGGTGGGAAGCCCGCGCTGATCAGCGACATCACGCAGGCCGACCTGAACAGCACCGTGGACGCCGCTCAGCGCATCGGCGACGACTACATCCAGGGCAAGCTCGGCGGCGGGACGGTCAACCCCGACTCGTTCACGCACGGGTCCTCCGCCCAGCGCAAGAAGTGGCTGACCACGGGGTTCACCACCGGCGACGCCCGGCGCTGCGACACGTTCAGCACGAACAACCTGGGCTGACCCGCTCAATGATCACACCGGGAGGACCGGCATTGCGGATGTGGATCACCATACCGACAACGCCCGTCCTCTCGACGCGATCAGGGACGCCAGCCACGAGCCCGGAGCTCGGCGAGTGCTCGCGCCGCCACCCCGTCGAGATCACGCATCTGGTCGGCCATCACGCGCAGGACGAGCCAGCCCATCGCGCGCAGGCGATCATCGCGGTCGATGTCGCGCGCTCGCCGTTCCCGGCTCAGGTGGACCTCGCCGTCGTACTCCAGCGCGAGCCGGAACTCCCGCCATGCGAGGTCCGGACGGGCGATCACCACCCGCCGACGGTCGAGGACCCGGAGCTGAACGGTCGGTTCGGGCACCCCGCGCAGGACCAGGCCGACACGGAGCCTCGATTCGGGGAGGGACTCCGCTCCGGGGCGAACCAGACGGGCGACCTCGAAGACCCGACGAACGCCACGCACGCCCGGATGCGCCCACCCGAGGTCACGCAGCCCCGCGCCGGTGACGGGATGCCACCGCCCCAGGGCGTCCGCCATGGCCACGCCGTCGACGACGGCGAGGCGACGCGCCAGATCGAAGGCCGTCCGCTCCGGTGACGTCACGAGGACACCGTCGACCTCGCAGACCTCGCCCGGGGCCAATGCGTCCCGACGGACCCGGACCGACGGATGCCGGAGGCGACGGTCCGGCCGGACGACGACCTCGACGAGCTCGTCCACGGTCGGGGCGCCGTACGCGTCCGCGGCGAGCGCGCCGCCCACGACGGCGTCCGGGCCGAGCCACTCCCGCAGCGCGAGGCGCCGCACCGCCAGGGTGACCAGCGCGAGCGAGCCGACGTAGGTGTCCGGGTAGAGCGGGACGAAGCTCGGCCCTCGGAGCGCTCCGAGCGTCACCCGGCCCTCGCGGCGGGCGTGGGAGCCCCGGAAGGGGACGGCGGTGCTCGCGTCGAGGGACGTCACGGGGCATGGACGTGGCCCGCCCGCGCGTCGGTTCCCCGTGCCGGTAGGTGATCGTGCCGAGAGGACCGGCATTGCGGATGTGGATCACCACACCGACAACGCCGGTCCGCTCGACGCGATCATGCAGGCTGGGCTGACCCGCTACCGCACCCCGCGCATCGCCCGGCGCACCCACGGCGCCAGCAGCACGAGGACCCCGGCCAGCACGAGGGCCACGATCCCCAGCGTGGAGAAGTAGGTGCCCTCGACCGAGGGGTCGTAGTAGTCGGCCAGCGTCCCGGCGAGCGCGGACCCGAGCGATACGGAGAGGTAGTACAGCGCGATCGTCTGCGAGCGGAAGAGCTCCGGGCCGATACGGGTCGAGAGCGACAGGCCGACCGGCGACAGGTTGAGCTCCGCCAGCGCGAACACCAGCATGATCAGGACGATCGCGAGCACCGGCGTCGTCGGGCCCGATCCGCCGGCCCACGGCAGGAACAGCAGGAACGCGACGCCCATCCCGCCGGCGCCGAGCGCGAACTTGATCGGCGTCGACGGCGCCCGGGTCCCGAGCTTGGTCCACATCAGCGCGAACAGGGGCGCCAGCACGATCACGAAGAACGGCTCGAGGGAGTTCACCCACTCCGTCGGCATCTCCCAACCGCCGAGCACCCGGTTCAGCCGCTCGTCCGCGTAGAGCTCGACGACCGTGAACTGCTGCTGGAAGAGCGACCAGAACACCACACTCGCCAGCCACAGCGGGATGAACGACCGGACCCGGCTGCGCTCGTCGGCGGTCACCCGCCCGTTGGTGAGCAGCAGGACGAAGAGCCCGAGGGCGATGAGGGCGACGACGATCGCGACGGCCGTCGACAGGTTGTCCGGGGTGAGCACGCCGAACACGAACAGCAGCACGACGACGACCGCCGCGACCACGACGCCGACCACCGGACGGATCCAGGCGCCGGGCGTCAGCGGGTTGGGCACCGTCGACGCGGTGACCGGGAGGTTCCGCCGCCCGGTCACGTAGATCCCGAGCCCGATCGCCATCCCGACCGCGGCCAGCCCGAACGCGAAGTGGAAGCCCAGCGTCTGCCGGGTGAGCCCGGTGAGCAGCGGGCCGACCAGCGCGCCGATGTTGACGCCCATGTAGAAGATCGAGAAGCCGGCGTCGGCGCGGGGGTCGTCGCGACGGTAGAGCGACCCGACGACGGCGGTCGCCGCGGTCTTCACCCCGCCGGAGCCGAACGCGACCAGCACGAGGCCGACCGCGACGCCCCCGAGACCCGGGATCAGCGCCAGCGCGATGTGCCCGAGCATGACGGTGCACGCCGCGAAGAAGAGCGTGCGCTCGGCGCCGAGCACCCGGTCGGCGATCCAGGCGCCCGCGACGCACGCCAGGTACACCATCCCGCCGTAGGCGCCGATGATGCTGGTGGCCTCGCCCTTGTCGAGCGCGAGTCCGCCCTGGGTGACGCTGTAGTAAAGGTACAGCGTCATCACGGCCTGCATGCCGTAGAAGCTGAAGCGCTCCCACAGCTCGACCGAGAACAGGTTGGCCAGCGCGAGCGGGTGGCCGAAGAAGCGGCGATCGGCGGAGAAGTCCTCGCCGGCGTGCGGGGTGCTGGTCGCGACGGAGCCGTCGGCGGGGTCGTCCGCCGTGGGGCCGTCCGGGGAACCGGGGGTCGTGGTCACGGGCGCACAGCGTGGCCCATCCGAGAGGTCCGCACCAGTGGTCGTCACCGAAATGTCACTGCGCGTGGGTGGACGGGACCGCCGTGTCACGCCGTCGGGGTCGTCTCGGCCAGCGGAACGCGGCTCGACGTGGCCGGGTGCCTCCGTCAGGATGCGGCACGCGTCACATTCGTCACCGACCGAAGTCGCGACGACACGGAGGGCTCCATGTACGTCCAGCAGTACGCGCCGGTACTGGGTTCGCTCGGCTGGAGCTCACTGGTCGCGGCGTTGCCGCTCCTGGTGCTGTTCGTGCTCCTCGGCGGCCTGCGGGTGCGGGCGTGGCTGGCATCGCTGATCGGCCTCGCGGTGTCGTTGCTGGTCGCGGTGCTCGTGTACCGCATGCCGGTGGGACAGGCCGTCCTGTCCGGCACCGAGGGCGCCGCGTTCGGCGTCTTCCCGATCCTCTGGATCGTCGTCAACGCCCTGTGGATCTACCGCATGACGGTGCGGAGCGGCCACTTCGACGTGCTGCGCCGCTCGTTCGGTTCGGTGTCGGACGACCAGCGGGTCCAGGCGGTCATCATCGCCTTCTCCTTCGGCGCGCTGCTCGAGGCGCTCGCCGGGTTCGGGGCGCCGGTCGCGATCTGCACGATCATGCTCATCGGGCTGCGCTTCGCCCCGCTCAAGGCGGCGGTGGTGGCCCTCGTCGCGAACACCGCGCCGGTCGCGTTCGGTGCGATCGCGGTGCCGATCACCACGTTGGCGCAGGTCACCGGCCTGCCGGAGGACGCTCTCGGCGCGGTGATCGGGCGCCAGACCCCGGTGCTCGCGGTCTTCGTGCCGTTCGTGCTGATCGCCCTCGTGGACGGGACGCGCGGGCTGCGGCAGGCGTGGCCGGCGGCGCTCGTCGGTGGGCTGTCCTTCGCCATCGCGCAGTTCCTGGTGTCGAACTACCTGTCCGTGCCGCTGACCGACATCGTCGCCGCACTGGTCTCGGCGGGCGCCGTCGTCCTGCTGGTCCGGGTCACGACGACGACCGCCCCGGCGCCGGTGACGGTGCCCGCTGGCGCCGACGGCGCCGTCGTCGGGAACGCCGCCGTCGGGAGCGGTGGCGGCGGGACCGGTGACGTCGGGAGCGCTCGCGGCGGGAGCGGTGGCGACGGCCCCGTCGTCGGGGACGACCTCGACCGGCACGACGACGACGTTCTGGACCGGCCGGCGCGCGACTCGCGCCGCGACGTGCTCCTCGCCTACCTCCCGTACGTGATCATCATCGTGCTGTTCTCGGTGCAGCAGATCCCGGCCGTGACGAAGGCCCTCGGCGCCGTGACGGTGAAGTTCGGCTGGCCCGGGCTGGACGTCCGCACGCCGTCGGGCTCGCAGGCGTCGTCGGTGGCGTTCTCCTTCAACTGGCTCGCCGCGGCCGGGACGATCCTGCTGATCGCGGGGGTGCTCACCGCGCTCGCCCTGCGGGTGCGGGGCGGCGACGCGGTCCGCGCGTACGGGGAGACCCTGCGTGAGCTCCGGGCCGCGATCGTGACCGTGATGGCGGTGCTGGCGCTGGCCTACGTCATGAACCTGTCCGGCCAGACGATCACCATCGGGCAGTGGCTCGCGGCGACCGGAGGGTTCTTCGCGGTGCTCTCCCCGGTGCTGGGGTGGTTGGGCACCGCGGTCACCGGATCCGACACGTCCGCGAACTCGCTGTTCGGCGCGCTGCAGACCGCCGCCGCACAGCGCTCCGGCCTCGACCCGGTCCTGCTGGCGTCCGCGAACTCGTCGGGCGGGGTGCTCGGCAAGATGATCTCGCCGCAGAACCTCGCGATCGCCGCGGCGGCCGTCGGGATGGCCGGGAAGGAAGGCGAGATCTTCCGACGGGTGCTCCCGTGGAGCGTGATCTTCCTGGCCGGGATGTGCGTGCTGGTGTTCCTGCAGTCCACGCCGGTGCTGGGCTGGATGCTCCCGGGGTGAGCTCGTCAGGGCGTGCCGACGCGGTGCAGCGCCAGCATCCCGTCGGCCGGCCCGGTCGGGGCCCAGGCCCCGGAGGCCGCCGTCCACGTCTGGCCGTCGTAGGTCACCCGGTCCAGGGCCAGCCGCGTGGAGTGCCCGACCAGCCACGACGCGATCGACCACCCCGCGGCCGGCTCCTGGCGCCCGGAGAGGCGGGCGTTGCCCAGCTCGGAGCTCGCCAGCTTGACCACGGACTCCTGCGGCGGCGCGGAGAGGCTCAGCGCCGAGCAGGTCAGCGCGCCCGGCGCCTGCCCGAGGAACGCGAGGGCGAGGGTCCGCGCCTCGGGTTCGTGGTCGGCGTAGGCCTCGGGGTAGCCGCTGCGCTGCACCTGCTGCGCGGCCTGGGTGACGTCCATGGTCGACCAGCCCGGGATGGCGAGCAGGGCGTCGTAGAACTTCGTCGTCGCCGTGACGGTGTCGGTGAGCTGCGCGACGGTGCCCCAGCCCTGGCTCGGCCGCTGCTGGAAGAGCCCGACCGAGTCGCGGTCCCCGCCCGAGAGGTTCGCGAGCCCGGACTCCTGGATCGCCGTCGAGAGCGCGATGGTGATCGCACGATCGGGCGCGCCGAGCTTGCGGCCGACCCCGGCGATGGTCGCCGCGTTGTCCATCTGCTCGGGCGAACCGCTCCACGACGCCCGCAGCCCGGGGGAGTTGGGCGGCGCGGTGACGGTGCACTGCGGGCTCGCGATGACTCCGGACACCCCGTTCACGACCGCGACGATGATCCCGACGATCGCGAGGACCACCACGACGCCCAGCGCGACCGGGAGGAGCCACCGCGGCCGGCGGGCCCACAGGTCGCCGGGTCGCGTCGTTCCGGTCACTGTCGGCCCCCGGGTCGTCCTCGCACTCGGTGATCCGCAGTCTGTCATCCTCGCCGGTTCTGTCCGTGCGAGGCGGGGCCGTCGGGGCCGCCCGGCACCGTTCATCGCACGGCGGACGGCCCAACGACCACTCGCCGAACGGCCCACACCGTGCTCCCACACCACTCGGCGTCCGCACAGGGTGCGCACAGCGAACGCCCAGCCCGCGGTGATGTGCCCCCCTGATGGTCGGGGCCCGTGACCACCTCCGTGATCCACGCGCCGCCCGTCGACCCGGCGTCCCCGCAGCAGTCCCGGGCCACCGCCCGATGGTTCCGACCAGGGTTCGCCGGCGTCCTGGTGCTCGCCGGCCTCGTCGACCTGTGGGACCTCGGCGCCAACGGCGACGCGAACACCTTCTACGCCGCCGCGGTGCAGGCCTCGACCCGCAACCCGGTGGCCTGGCTGTTCGCCGCGGTCGACGCTCCCGGGTTCATCACCGTCGACAAGCCGCCGGCCGACAACTGGTGGATGGGCCTGTGGGCGAACCTGCTCGGGTTCTCACCGTGGTCGATGCTGCTGCCGCAGGCGGTGCTCGGGATCGCCTCGGTGGCGCTGCTGGTGCTCACGGTGCGCCGCTGGTCGGGCCCGGGCGCGGCGCTGACGGCGGGCGTCGTGCTGGCGCTCACCCCCGTCGCGGTGATCATGTTCCGGTTCGACGACCCGGAGCCGATGCTGACGTTCCTGCTGGTCGCGGCCGCCTACGCGCTCGTGCGGGCGGTCGATGCCGCGGACCGCGCGGCCGGGACCTGGTGGCTCGTCGGCTGCGGGGCGCTCATCGGGCTCGGGTTCCTGGCCAAGATGGGCGTGGCGATGCTGGTGGTGCCGGCGTTCGCGCTGGTGCACCTCGTCGCGTCCGGGGTGTCCTGGCGGCGCCGCATCGGGCAGCTCGCCGCCGGCCTCGCAGGCATCGTCGTGGGCGCCGGGTGGTTCCTGGCGCTCGTCGACCTCTGGCCTGCCTCCTCGCGCCCCTGGATCGGCGGTTCGACCGACAACTCCCTGCTCCAGCTCGCGGTCGGCTACAACGGCCTGGCGCGCATCGTCGGGCGCTCGGGCGGCGGTCCTGGTGGGGGCGGAGGTCCCGGCCGGGGTGGTCCCCCCGAGGGGTTCGGTGGCTTCGGCGGTCAGGCCGGCCTCGGCCGGATGTTCTCCGCGGAGTTCGGCGGTCAGATCGCGTGGCTGCTGCCCGCGGCGCTGCTGGCGCTGGTCGCACTGCTCTGGGTGACCCGCCGGGCCCCCGCGTCCGACCGGCTGCGCGCCGCCGCCGTCCTGTGGGGCGGGTGGCTCGTCGTCAGCACCGCGGTCTTCTCCTTCATGGAGGGGATCGTCCACTCCTACTACACGATCGTCATGGCGCCCGCGATCGCCGCGCTCGTCGCGATCGGGGCCCGGGAGGCCTGGCAGCGGCGTGAGGACACGGTGGCCCGCGCGGTGCTGGCCGTCGGGATCCTCGGTACGGCCGTGTGGTCGGCCGTCCTGCTGTGGCGCAGCCCGACGTTCCTGCCCTGGCTGCCCGCGGCGGTCCTCGTGGCCGGCGTGCTCGCCGCGGCCGTCGTCGTGCTCCCGACGGTGCTCGCGCGCCGCGCCGGGATCGTCGCGGCGGTGGTGCTCGGCCTCGTCGCAACCCTCGGCGGGGCGAGCGCCTACGCCGTCGAGACCGTCGTGACCCCGCACGCCGGCGCCGAGGCGAGCGCCGGGCCGACGGTGCGCGACTCCCGCACGGCCCGTTTCGCGGCGATGATGCGGGGCGGTCAGCCGGGCCAGCCGGGTCACGGCGGCGGCTTCGGTGGGTTCCGCCAGGCCGACCCGCAGGTGGCGTCGCTGCTGCGCGGCACGACCACCGAGTGGTCCGCGGCGACCCCGACGACCATGGCCGCGGCCGGGCTCGAGCTCGGCAGCAACACGTCGGTCATGGGCCTCGGCGGGTTCTCCGGCTCCGACCCGACGCCGACGCTGCAGCAGTTCCAGGCCGACGTCGCCTCCCACCAGGTGCGCTACTACGTGGCGCCGGCGGCGAACGGTCGCGGTGGTCGCGGCGGGTTCGGCGGGTTCGGTGGCCGCGGCGCCGCGGTCGCGCCGATCCAGTCGTGGGTGCAGGCGCACTGGGCCGGCCGCCCGGTCGGCGCCGACACCGTCTACGACCTGGCGGTGGCGCCTCATTAGGTGCGCTGTCGCGCTCGTGAGCAGTAATTGACGCCAGAGCATCAATTACTGCTCACGAGCGCGGAGCGCACCTACGGCATGATCGGGAGGTGACGCTCGCCCGGATCGCGCTCGGCACGATCGGGGCCGCCGGTGGGGTGGCGCTGCTCGTCGTCGTGGTGGGGACGTTCCTGCCGCGCATCCCGGTGATCGGGTTCCTGGGGTCGTTCGTCTCCGGCCAGTACCCGGTGCACGTCGTCGCGGCGGCGTGCGCCGGGGTCGGGGTGGGCCTCGGGCTGATCGCGCTGGACGTGCCGCGGCTCGGGGTGGTCGTGGCCGTCGTCGCCGGGATGGCCCTGGTCGGCGGGCTCGTCGTGCTCGGCGCGCTGCAGGCGACGGCCCGGGCCGAGGGGGTGCGGATCCACTGGCTCGAGGCCCTCACGGCGGTCGACCAGTCCGGCGCGGCCCCCGACGCCACGGTGCGCTACCGGCCCGGTCTCGACCTCGACGTCACGCTGCCGCCCGGCCCGGGCCCGCATCCGGTGATGGTGTGGGTGCACGGCGGCAGCTGGGTGCGCGGCGAGCGGACCGACCGCGAGCGCAGCAACCGCTGGTACGCCGACCACGGCCTGGCGGTGGTCTCGGTGCAGTACCGGCTGCCCGGCGATCCCGGACTGCCCGGCGCCACCCTCGGCGAGGCCCAGCGCGACGACGTGGCCGCGGCGCTCGCGTGGGTCCGCGGTCCGGGTCAGGAGTACGGGCTCGATCCGGCGGCCGTGACGTTGGCGGGTCAGTCGGCCGGGGCCACGCTGGCGCTGTCGACGGCGGCGGCGCTGGTCGGGGTGCCCGGCGCGACCCTCCCGACGTCGGCCCCGCCGCAGCCGCCCGCCGCCGTCGTCGCCTTCTACCCGGTCGTCGACATGCGGCTGATCGCGCCCGGACTGCAGGACGCCGTCTTCGGCGGGCCGGCGGGGTCCGTGCCCGCGCTGACCCGGGCCGCGTCGCCCACCGACCTCGTCGCCGGGAACCTGCCGCCGACGATGCTCGTCGTGGGGGCCGCGGACAACTTCATCCGCGCCGACCTCGTCCGCGGCCTCGACGCCGACCTGCGCGCCGCGGGCGTTCCCGGCCGGCTGCTGCAGATCCCGTACGCCGACCACGTCTTCGACCATCCCTACGGCTCGCCGGGCGGCCAGATCGCCCGCCCCGCAGTGATCGCGTTCGCCAGGAGGTGCGCTCCGCGCCTGTGAGCAGAAATTGATGCCATAGCGTCAATGTGTGCTCACGAGCGCGCAGCGCACCTACGTCGAGACCTCAGGAGGAAACCGCATGACCAGCCCCGTCCTCGTCACCGGTGCCCGCGGCACGGTCGGCTCCGGCGTCGTCGCGGGCCTGCGCGCCGCCGGGGTCGCGGTCCGCGCCGCGGGCCGCGACCCCGAGCAGCTCGAGGTGCCCGACGACGTGGCCCGGGTCCGGCTCGACCTCGCCGACCCGACGTCGTTCGGCCCGGCGCTCGACGGCGTCCGCGCGGTGTTCTGTTACGTGACCGGGGAGCTCGACGGCTTCGCCGCGGCGGCCGCCCGGGCGGGGGTCGAGCACGTCGTCCTGCTGTCCTCGGAGTCGGTGCTCACCGAGACCGACCCGGTCCCCGGCGGGCTCGCCGCCCATCACGCCGACGCGGAGGTCGCGCTGCGGGGCGCGGGGCTCCCGACGACGGCGCTGCGCCCGGGCGCGTTCGACCGCAACACCTTTCAGTGGTGGTCCGGGATCCAGGCCGGCGTGGTGGAGCTGCCCTACCCGCACGCGTCGACGTCCCCGATCGACGAGCGCGACATCGCCGACGTCGCCGTGGCGGCCCTGCTCGGCCCGCCCGCGGACGAGTCGCCGCACCTGACCGGGCCGGAGTCGATGACCTTCGCGGAGCAGGTCGGGATCGTCGCGACCCACCTCGGCCGGGCGGTCGAGGTCCGGGACGAGGGCCCGACGGCGGCCCGGCAGCGGATGACCGCGTTCGTACCCGGGCCGGTGGTCGACTCGCTGCTCCGCTACTGGGCGGAGTTCGCCGACGGCCCCGCTCCGATCACCACCGAGGTCGCCGAACGCACCGGTCACCCGGGCAGGAGCTACGCCTCCTGGGTCGCCGACACGCTGTGATCGCGACGCGCCGGACCGCTCACGTTCACTATCCGGTAACCCTTGACGCTGTCCGGCCAACGAGTAGTGTCGGCCCGGTCGATGTGGTCCCGATCACATGGTTTGAGCCGATACCGAGAGTCCGTGGATCGACCGCAGAGGCTGGCCGAGAGCCCCGACGAGGAGGCAGGTGATCCATTGATCGCAGGGACCATCCCGTACCGGACCGGCCAGTCACGCTCGTCGGAGCCAGACCGCCCGTAGCCCCCGAGGCACGGAAGCGGCACGCCCACGAGAGCGCAACCCCACGAGCGGTGGGCCGGTGACCTGGAACGGGTCCCGAATCCGAACGTTCCTCCGAGAACGGGACGGCGTCACCCCGACACGGGGAGGCGCCGTCCCGGCATGTCCGGGGTCGTTCGCCTCAGTAGTGCACGACGCCGGGCTGCCCGCCCCCGGCGCCGATCGAGTCGCCGTTGACCGCGACCGAGCGCGGCGAGGCCAGGAACGTCACGACGTCGGCCACTTCCTCCGCGGTGATCAACCGCTTCAGGCTCGTCGAGGCCGCGAGCCCACTCCGCACCTCGTCCTCCGAGACCCCCCGTGCGGCCGCCTGGTCGGCCAGCAGCTGCGGGATGCGCTCGGTCTCGGTCATCCCCGGGTGCACGCAGGTCGCGCGGACGCCGTGCGGGCCGAGCTCGTCGGCGAGGTTGGCGGTGAGCGCGGCGACCGCGACGTTGCGGATGGTCCCGGCGATCGACCCGGTCCGGCGCGCGTTGAGCCCGCTGATGTTCACGATGTGCCCCGCGCCCTGGGCGATCATCGAGGGGGCGACGGCGCGGGCGGTCCGCAGGTAGCCCATCACCTTCGTGTCGAACTCGGAGGTCACGGCGTCGTCGGAGAGCTCGGTTAGCGGCGGGATCGGGCCGCCACCCGCCGGGCGCGCCGCTGCGTTGACCAGCACGTCCACGCCGCCCCACTCGCCGACCACCCGCGCGACCATCGCCCGCACCGCCGCATCGTCGGTCGTGTCCGCGACGGCGGTCAGCGTGGTGCCGTCCACCGACGCGGCCGCCGTCGCGAGATCGTCCGCCGAGCGGGCGACGAGCGCGACCGACGCGCCCTCCGCGGCGAGCGTCCGGGCGCACGCCAGCCCGATCCCGCGCGACGCTCCCGAGACGATCGCCCGTGCACCAGCCAGTCCGAGGTCCATGCGCCCCGCCTTCCCCGGCGGGGCCCGTCTCACGCCCCGACGATCGTGCCCTCGCCCGGATCCTCGTCGGCGACCTCGCTCGCGGGCAGCAGGAGCGTGACGGTGGTGGGCGCCGACGATCGCAGTCGCAGCCGCCCGCCCTGGGCCTCGGCCAGCCGGCGGGCCAGCGCCAGCCCGATGCCGTGGCCGTCCGAGTCGCCGGACCGGTTCGCGAACAGCGCGGTCTCGTCCTCGGCGAGCGAGCCCTCGTCGGCGACGTCCACCGCGACCGCCGGGCCCGCGTCCCGGACGGTCACCGTCACCTGGCCCGATCCGTGGGTCAGGGCGTTCTCCATCAGGACCGCGAGGATCTGACGGACGGCGGCCGTCGAGGCGCGGGCGCGCAGGTCCGGGTCCTCCGCGGCCGCCGCGATCGAACGGCCGTCCGGGACGCCGTCCGCGCGAACCTCGGCGGCCACCCGCTCCACCAGGTCCTGGACGTCGAGCTCCTCGGGCGGCGTCCCGGCCGGTTCGCGGGCCAGGCGCAGGAGCTCCTCGACGGTGCGGTCCAGCCGGTCGGCGGCATCGAGCGCGCCGTCGACGGCGGCCGCCACCTGCGGGGAGCCGGGCGGGAGGCTGGCCGCCTCCTCGAGACGCAGTCGCAGTCCCGCGAGCGGGGTGCGCAGCTGGTGCGACGTCTCGGCGGAGAACGCGCGCTCGCGGGTGAGCAGCTCGTCGAGACGGGTCGCGGTGACGGCGAGGGAGTGGTGCACCGCCGCGATCTCCGGGACCGGGTCGCGCCGGCCCGCCGGGACCGGCTCGGACACGGTGAAGTCGCCGTCACCGAGGCGCGCGGCGTCGGCGGCGAGCACCTCGAGCGGCGCGGAGAGCCGGACGGCGAGACGCCGCGCCACCAGGCGGGAGCCGCCGACCGCCGCGGCCGCGAGGACGACCATCACGCCCCACGTGACGGCGGTGCGCTCCTCGGCCTGGTTCTCCTCGTGGGACGCGCGCAGCACGCCCACGCGCCGGTCGCCGACGAGGATCGGGACGGCCACGACGTACTCGCCGCCGGCGCTCGCGCGGACCACCCGCCCGTTCAGCGCCCCGGCGAGCGCCGGGGCGAGCCGGTCCGGCCCGTCCCCGGTGATCTTGTGTCCGTCGAGTCCGTACACCGCGCCCGGGCTGTCGGCCGAGACGGGGGAGACGTTCAGTGGGACATTGCCCGCCGCGAGCAGCGGCGCGACGCCGTCGGCCGCGGCCTGGGCGTCGTCCTCGAGCCCGCTCTGCTCGTCGACGACGTAGTACCGCGCCGCGCCGATGGCCAGCGGCAGTCCGAACACCGCGATCGCGACGAGCGAGACCACCATGGCGAACCGGATGATCCGCGCCTGCACCTCAGCCCCCCGGCCGCTCGAGGCGGTACCCGTGCCCGCGCACGGTCGCGATCGTCGGCTGAGGACCGAGCTTGCGGCGCAGCGCCGCGATGTGGACGTCGAGGGTCTTCGTCGACCCCGCCCAGTGCTCGTCCCACACGTCGCTCATCAGCGTCTCCCGGGTGACCACGGCACCCGCCTCGGCGGCGAGCCGCGCGAGGAGGTCGAACTCCTTGGCCCGCAGTCCCAGCTCGGCGCCCTCACGGGTGACGGTGCGGGCGGCCACGTCGATGATCAGATCGTCGAGCACGATCCGCCCGCCGCGGGCGGATCCCTCGGGCAGCGCCGCACCCGCCCGCCGCAGGTGCGCGCGCAGCCGGGCGGTCAGCTCGGTGTAGCGGACCGGCTTGGTGAGGTAGTCGTCGGCGCCCGCCTCGAGGGCCACGACGACGTCCATCTCGTCGGCGCGCGCGGTGAGCACCACGATCACGGTCTCCGGGTGGGCGAGGCGTAGCCGGCGACACACCTCGGCGCCCTCCAGGTCGGGGAGCCCGAGGTCGAGCAGCACCAGATCCGGGCCCGGGAGGGAGCGGTCCAGGGACGAGCCGCCGTCCGCGAAGGAGCGCACCCGGTGTCCCTCGGCCTCGAACCGGGACGCCAGTACCCCGCGGATGGTCTCGTCGTCCTCGACGACCCACAGCTCGGCCACAGCGGACCACCGTACGGTCGCGGGTCGTCTTGCCGACCGTTAACCCGGCCCCGGCCACGATCTCGCCGTGATGTCCCGACGACCGGCGCGGTTGCCCCTGCGGGCCCGCGCCGCGGTTGCCCTTGCCCGGCTGGTGGGAGGGCTGGCGCGCTCCGCGGGCCGCCACGGGGCGGTGATCGGCGGCCGGGTCGCGACGATGCTCGACCGTCGCGTGCTCGCCCGCCTCGCGGCCGGTCGGACCGTGGTCCTGGTCACGGGCACGAACGGCAAGACCACCACCACCTCGATGATCGCCCGGGTGCTCGGCGGCGCGGGCCGCGAGCTCGCCACCAACCACCTCGGCGCCAACATGCCCGACGGCATCACCACCGCGCTGCTCGACACCTTCTCGGCCGTCGACGCCGGGCCCTCACCGGTGGCCGTCATGGAGGTCGACGAGTCCTACCTCGGCGAGGTGGCCGCGGCGACCGACCCCCGCGTGATCGTCCTGCTCAACTTCAGCCGCGACCAGCTCGACCGCGTCGGCGAGGTGCGCACCGTGGCCCGCCGCGTCGGCGACGCGGTCGAGGCCCAGCCGGGAGCGCGGGTCGTCGCGTTCGCCGACGACGTGCTGTGCGCCGGCGCCGGGCTGCGCGCGGCCGCCCCGCTCTGGGTGTCCTCGCCGACCCGCTGGACCGGCGACGCCGGGGTGTGCCCCCACTGCGACGGCGCGGTCACCCACACCGGGACGCGCTGGGCGTGCTCGTCGTGCGGGCTCGCCCGCCCGGACGGCGACTGGACGCTCGTCGAGGACGACGGCGGCGTCGCCACCGTGCACGGGCCCGACGGCGACGCCACCTCGCTCGACCTGCAGCTGCCCGGCCACGCGAACCGGCTCAACGCGGTGTTCGCGCTGGCGGTCGGCGCCGAGCTCGGCGTCACCCCGGCGGTCGCCGCCGCCCGGCTCCGCGGCCTCGAGCAGGTCGGCGGGCGCTACCGCACCGTCACCCGGCCCGGCGGCACCACGCGGCTGCTGCTGGCCAAGAACCCGGCCGGGTGGGCGCAGGTCCTGGACCTGCTCGACGAGGGTCCGCCCCGACCCGTCGTCGTCGCCGTCAACTCCCGCGAGGCGGACGGGCGCGACGTGTCCTGGCTCTGGGACGTGCCCTTCGAGCGGCTGGAACGCCATCCGCTGGTGGCCGCGGGCGAGCGGGCCGCCGACGTGTCGGTGCGCCTGGCCTACGCCGGGGTCGGTCACCGGATGGCCGACGACGCGGTCGCCGCGACGCGGGACACCGTCGGCGAGGTCGACCTCGTCGGCAACTACACGGCCTTCCACGACGCCGCCCGGGCCCTCACGTGAGCGCCCCGGTCACCGTCGTCCTGCTGCTGCCCGAGGTGCTGGGCACCTACGGCGACGCCGGCAACGCGGAGGTCCTCGCCACCCGGCTGCGCTGGCGCGGCATCGAGGGGCGCGTGCTCACCGTGGGCTGGACCGACGCGGTCCCCTCGGGCGGCGACGTCTACGTGCTCGGCGGGGGAGAGGACGCGGCCCAGGTCCTCGCCTGCGACCGGCTGCGCGACTCCATCGGCCTGCGCCGCGCCCTGGACCGCGGCGCGCCGACCCTCGCGGTGTGCGCGGGGCTGCAGATCCTCGGCACGGCGTTCACGATCGCCGACGGGACCCGGGTGCCCGGGGTGGGCGTGCTCGACGTCGAGACCCGGCCCGGTGGCGGACCGCGCCGGATCGGCGACGTCGTCGCGGACCCGCTGGTCGACGGGCTGGACGTCCCGCTGGAGGGGTTCGAGAACCACGGCGGGATCACCGAGCTCGGGCCGGACGCGGCGCCGCTGGCCCGGGTGCGAGAGGTCGGGCGCGGTCCCGGCGGCGCGGGCAACGGGACCGGCGACCGGCTGGAGGGCGCGGTCTCCGACCGGGGCCGCGGCACCGTCGTCGGGACCTACCTGCACGGTCCCGTCCTCGCCCGGAACCCGGCGCTGGCGGACCTGTTGCTCACCAAGGCGGTCGGCGAGCTGCCCCCGCTGGAGCTCCCGGAGGGCATGCCGGCGGCCACGGCGGCGCGGCTGCGCGGCACCGGCGACGACCTCGGCGTCAGGACAGGCGCTCGGCGACGTGCGGGGGCATGAGGACGGCGCTGCGGGCCAGGAGGGCCACGAAGCGTGACGTGAGGGTGTCGGGCTCGGCACCCGTCGTCGCCGCCAGCTCCCGCTCGACCGCGGGGACCGGGCGCGCGATCCGCCCGCTGAACGAGGACGGCACGATGCCCGCGGGCACCAGCGCGGGCCCGATCCCGGCGTCCACGAGCTGCGGGGCCATGGCGGTCTGCTCGGTGCGCACCGCGACCTTCGGCCGGAACCCGGCCGCCTGGGCCGCGGCGTCCAGCTCCGCGGAGAGCTCGTGGCCCGCGCCGTACTGCACCCATGCCACGTCGGCGAGGCGCTGCAGCGCGATCTCGTGGCCCCGGATGTCCGGCGGCCCCTGCGCGGGGAGGAGCACGACGAGCTCCTCGGCGCCCAGGACGCGGACCCGGCCGCGCCATCCGGTCGGTGTCGGACCGATTCCGACGTCGGCCTGCCCGCCCTGCATCGCGGCGGTGAGGGTCTCGGCGGTCCGGTGCTCGAGCAGCCGGACCCCGACCCCGGGGTGGTCGGCGCGCCACCGGGTGAGCACCCCGGGCAGCAGGCCGAGCCCCACCGAGTAGACCGCCGCGATCCGGAGCTCGCCGGCCGACGTGCCGGCGACCGAGCGCGCCGCCGTCGTCGCGCGGGCGGCCGCGTCCACCGAAGCCCGGGCGTGGGGGAGCAGCGCGCGGCCGGTCGGGGTGAGGCTCACCGAGCGGGGCAGCCGGCTGAACAACGAGGCCCCCAGCTCGCGCTCCAGGGCCGCGACCTGCTGCGACAGCCCCGGCTGGGAGACCCCGAGCTGTTGCGCGGCGCGTGTGAACGAGCCCTCGTCGACGACCGTGAGGTAGGCCTCGAACTGGCGGAGCGTCGGCATCTGACCAGTGTGGATCAGCCCAGCTTATGAACTCAACGCCTGAGGTTCTTCGACTTATGGCTCGCAGCGTCGAACCATGGTCCACAGCGTTGCTGGATCGATCCCGAAAGGACCTGCCGTGCTCCCCTCCCACCTCGTCGACGCGCTCCGGCCCGGTGGTGACCGCACTCGTCTCCCCGTGGGCCTGTCGCTGTTCGCCCTCGCCGTCGGCACGTTCGGCATCGGCACCACCGAGTTCGTGATCATGGGACTGCTGCCCCAGGTCGCTGCCGGGCTCGGTGTCACCGTGACCGAGGCCGGCCACCTGATCTCGGCCTACGCGCTCGGCGTCGTCGTCGGCGCGCCGCTGCTCGCGGGCGCCACGGTGTCCTTCTCCCGCCGCACCCTGCTCATCGCGCTGATGGGCACGTTCGCGGTCGGCAACCTGCTCTCCGCGCTCGCCCCGGAGATGGGCTCGCTGCTGCTCATCCGCTTCCTCACCGGGCTGCCGCACGGCGCGTTCTTCGGCGCCGCGTCGGTGGCCGGGGCGTCGATGGTGACGCGGTCGCACCGGGCGCGGGCCGTCTCGAAGGTCTTCCTCGGCCTGACCATCGCGAACGTGGCCGGCGTCCCGCTCGGCACGCTGATCGGCCAGGTGGCCGGGTGGCGCGCGACGTTCGCGCTGATCGGCGTGATCGGGCTGCTCGCGGTCGCCGCGGTGTGGGCGTTCGTGCCCGACGCCGCCCCGGTCGAGGGCGGCCGTGCCGCGCTGAAGAGCGAGCTCGGCGCGATGCGGAACCCGCAGGTGCTGCTCGCGCTCGGCGCCGTCGTGTTCGGGTTCGGCGCGATGTTCGCCTGCTACTCCTACGTGACCCCGATGCTCACCCAGGTCGGCGGCTTCTCCCCGTCGATCGTCACGGTGCTGCTGGCCGTCGTCGGGCTGGGCATGACCGCCGGCTCGGTGCTCGGCGGGCGGTTCTCCGACCGGGCGCCGCTGAAGACGCTGTGCGGCTGCCTGGTCGCGCTCGCCGTGGTGCTCGCGACGTTCCCGCTCACCGTCGGCACGCCGTGGCTGGCCGTCCTGTCGCTGTTCGGGGCCGGGATGTTCTCGCTCGCCCTCGGCCCGGCCATCCAGACCCGGATCATGGACATCGTGGGCGAGGCCCCGACCATGGCCTCGGCGGCGATCCAGTCGGCGTCCAACGTGGCCAACTCGCTCGGCGCCTGGCTCGGCGGCATGGTGATCGCGGCCGGGTTCGGGCTGCTGGCGCCCGCGCTGGTCGGGGCGGCACTCGCCGTCGTCGGGCTCGCCGTGCTCATGGTCAGCGGCGGACTGCAGGTGCACGCCCGGCGGGTGCGGCGCCGTGAGGCGGGGGTCGGCGCCGTGACGCTCGCGGCGGCCTGACCTCCCGGCACGTTCTGAGCGAAGGGCACCTTCGGTCGATCTGGTCGACCGAAGGTGCCCTTCGCTCGTGTCCGGGCGGGGACCGCGTTCTGGCGAGGGGCGCCCCTGGCCCATCTATTCGACCGAAGGTGCCCTTCGCTCAGAACGGGGTGAACGGGGTGAGCGGGCTCGGCGGAGATCCACTCACGACGCCGTCCACCCCGACCAACGCTCGACGCTCACCTCGATCACCGGGCCCTCCGGCGGGTCGGCCACGTGCTGGGGGTACCGCGATCCCAGCGCCGACCGTGCCTCGGCCAGCGCCTCGTCGTCGTCACGCACCACCGCGGTGCCGTCGACCCGGACCCACCACAGCTCCGACCAGTCCTCGTCGTACTCGTCGGCGAGCAGGCACACGGCGGGGTTGTCGGTGATGTTCGCGAGGCGGCGCAGGGCCCGCGTGCGCTTGGGCTTGCCGTCGATCGCGACGAGCACCCGGTGGTCCACCACCGCGAACACCACGGGCACGAGGTGCGGCACGCCGGCGCCCGAGACGGTGGCCAGCCGGGCGACGCGCGCCGCGGCGAACCGCGCCCGCGCGTCGTCCCGCTGCATGGTCGGCACCTGGACTCAGCTCCGCACCAGCGGCGCGAGCTCGTCGAGCTCCTTGAGCACGGTGTCGCGGTCGGACGAGCTGACCCCGTAGATCACGCGGTCCATCCCGACCCGGTGGTACCCCTCGATCGCCTCCTTCGAGGTCTCCCCACCGAAGAGCGACATCGGGATTCGGCCGCGCCCGGCGTCGGCGGCGCGCTGCTGCAGGGTGTCCGCGCGCTGAGCGAACTCGTCGATGTTGTCCGGTCCGACCCGCTGGGGCATCCACTCGTCGCCGTAGTCGAGGATGCGGTCCTCGACGCCGGGGCCCATGCCGCCGATCAGCACCGGCGGGTGCGGCGCCGTGACCGGCTTGGGCCACGACCACGAGCGCGAGAAGTCCACGAACTCGCCGTGGAACTCGGCCTCGTCCTGGGTCCAGAGCTCCTTCATGGCCTTGACCTGCTCGGCCATCAGCCGCATGCGGGTCTTCGGGTCGGTGCCGTGGTCGGCCATCTCCTCACGGTTCCACCCGGCGCCGATCCCGAACAGGAAGCGCCCGCCGGAGAGCCGGTCCAGCGACGCGACCTCCTTGGCGGTGTGGATCGTGTCGCGCTGGATGACCAGGCAGATGCCGGTCCCGACCTTGAGCGTCGTCGTCGCGCCCGCCGCGGCCATGAGGCCGACGAAGGGGTCGTAGGTGTGCACGTACATCCGGGGCAGGTCGCCGCCACCGGGGTACGGGGACGTCCGCGCGACCGGGATGTGCGAGTGCTCGGGGAACCACAGCGAGTCGAAGCCGCGGTCCTCCACCTCCTGGGCGAGGCTCGCCGGGTCGATCGCGTCGTCCGTCGGAAACATCATGATGCCGTGATCCACGCCGGGGGAGTTCCCCGCGCGGGCCTCCGGCCACACGGAACGCGGCGTCGTGGTCCATCATGCGCGCGTGGCCTGGGACGAGACGCTCACCGAGCAGGAGGCGCGACGCGCGCGCGAGCAGCTCGAGCAGCTGCTGGAACGTCAGGCGCGGATGGGGACGGCCGACGTCGTCACCTACCACCCGCCGGAGGCGATCTCGCAGCGCGACCTGTTCGCGCTGGCCGGCACGCATGTCGACGGCACCCAGTGGACCGTCGGCGACTGTGACCACCGCTTCCCGCTCCAGTCGATCTCCAAGGTGTTCACCTACGCGCTGGCCCTGGAGGACAACGGCCGCGAGGCGACCCTGTCGCGCGTCGGGGTCGAGCCCTCCGGCGACCCGTTCAACTCGCTGGCCTTCGACGAGGTGAACCGCCGCCCGCACAACCCGATGGTCAACGCGGGGGCGCTCGTCGCGGCGGACATCGTCGGCGGGGCGGACGTGGAGGAGCGGGTCGGGCGGCTGCTGGAGCGGATGCGGCTCTACACCGGGAATCCCGATCTCGAGGTCGACCAGGAACTGCTCGACGCCCAGCTCGCCGACGCCGACCGCAACCTCGGCATCAGCTACTACATGCGCTCGCTGGGGATGCTCGTCGGCGAGGTCGCCGAGATCCTGGCGGTGTACCTCTCGGCCTGCTCGGTGATGGTCACGACGGCGGAGCTCTCCGTCGCGGCGGCGACGCTCGCCCACGGCGGGATCAACCCGCGCACCGAGGAGCGGGCGATGCCCCGGACCTACGTCCGGGACGTCATCGGCGTGATGTTCACCTGCGGCATGTACGACGCGGCCGGGCAGTGGGCCAACGACGTCGGCATCCCCGCCAAGAGCGGCGTCTCCGGCGGGATCATGGCGAGCATCCCGAACCAGGTGGGGCTGGGGGTGTTCTCCCCGGGGCTCGACGTCCACGGCAACTCGGTGCGCGGGGTCAACGTGTGCCGGGAGCTCTCCGACCGCTTCGGTCTGCACATCTTCGCCGACCCGGGCGAGACCCAGCTCGGCCGCCTGGGCGGCCGGGTCTGGCCCGAGCCGGAGCCCGAGCCCGAGCCGGGCGCGCTGGATCCCCGCGAGGAGGACGAGGAGCGCGCTCCCGACGACGACGGCGCGGTGCCCGCCGTCGTGGACGCCCCGGCGTAGGGACGGGCCTACGGCCTAGGGTGCCGGGCGTGGGCATCCTCGATCGTTTCCGACTGGACGACCGCGTCGCGATCGTCACCGGCGCCTCCTCCGGGCTGGGGGCGACGTTCGCGCGCACCCTGGCCGAGGCGGGGGCCGATGTGGTGCTCGGTGCCCGGCGCATCGAGAAGCTCGACGAGACCCGGGCCGCCGTCGAGAAGCTCGGCCGACGCGCCGTCGCGGTGCGCACCGACGTCGCCGAGCCCGACGACTGTCAGACCCTCGTCGACGCGGCGATGACCGAGTTCGAGCGCGTCGACGTCCTGGTCAACAACGCCGGCATCGGCACCGCGGTGCCCGCCACCAAGGAGACCCCGGAGCAGTTCCGGCAGGTGATCGACGTCAACCTCAACGGCTGCTACTGGATGGCGCAGGCGGCGGCGAAGGTGATGGCCCCGGGCAGCTCGATCGTCAACATCTCCTCGGTGCTGGGCCTCACGACGGCGGGGCTGCCGCAGGCGGCGTACTCGGCGTCGAAGGCGGGGCTGGTCGGGCTGACCCGCGACCTCGCGCAGCAGTGGACTCCGCGCAAGGGCATCCGCGTGAACGCCCTGGCGCCCGGGTTCTTCACCTCGGAGATGACCGACGGCTACCAGGAGGGCTACCTGGACTCCCAGCTGCCGCGGATCCTGGCCGGCCGCATCGGCGACCCGGAGGACCTGGCGACGGCGCTGATCTTCCTGTGCTCCGACGCCGGGTCCTACGTGACCGGGGTGACGCTGCCGGTCGAGGGCGGACTCCTCACGTCGTAGGTGAACGAATCTGGTCGCCTGGACGACCAGATTCGTTCACATGGCGCGGAGCGCCTTCGCCGCCTCGAGCAGGCTCGGCCCGTACCAGGTGAGCAACCGGCCGCTGAACAGCGCCGACGGCGCCGCGAAGGCCTCCGGGCCGTCGTCGGCGGTGAAGGTGTACGGCTCGTCGGGCAGGACGACGAGGTCGTGCGGCGGCAGGTCGTCGATGTCGATGCGCGGGTAGCGCTCGGCGGTCGGCCCGCCGTCGGCCAGCGCGTTGTCGATCCCGAGGCGGTCGAGGATCGCGCCGGTGAAGGTGTCGCGCCCGACCGCCATCCACGGCTTGCGCCAGATCGGGACGATCGCGCTGCGGCGGTCGGCGGACGCGACCCGTGGCAGGTCGGCCCAGGCCTTCTCCGCGCCCTCGAGCCACGCCGGGCGCTCCAGCCCGCAGGCGGCGAGCATGCCGTCGAGGCTGGCGAACGCGCCGTCGACGGTGCGGACGTCCGTCACGTAGACCGCCAGGCCCGCGTCGCGCAGCGCCTGCAGGTCGCCCGGTCGGTTCTCCTCCTCGTTGGCGACGACGAGGTCGGGCGCCAGGGCGACGATCGCCTCGACGTCGGGATTCTTCGTGCCGCGGATGCGGGCCGGGGGAACCGAACCGGCGTCGTCGAGGTCGAGCGGGTGGGTGCACCAGTCGGTGACCCCGACGAGCAGGCCGGGCTCGGTCACGCCGATCGCCTCGGTGAGAGAGGGGACGAGGCTCACCACGCGCCGGACCCGGGTGGGGACCGGGACCCGGGTCCCCAGGTCGTCGCGGACGGTCTCGCGCGTCGTCTGCTCGGCCATGCCCTCGATCGTGCCAGGGCTCGAGGCCCTGCGGGGCGGCATGGCAGAGGTCACCCGGTACCGTGCGTCCCTCACACCTGGAGGGGTTTCGATGGATCGGTGGGCGTCGGGCATCGACACGGCGTGGTTGCAGCTCGAGCGGGAGACCAACCGGATGGTCGTGCACGGGCTGCTGTTCTGCGACGGGCCGGTCGACCTCGCGGCGCTGCGCGAGCGCGTGGCGCAACGGTGGGTCGCGGTGTACCCCGGGCTGCGGCAGCGCCCGACGTGGCCGGCGGGTCCGGCCGGGCCGGCCCGCTGGGTCGACGCGCCGCCGGACCTGACGCAGCACGTCACGACGATGGCCCTCCCCGAGCCCGGCGACGACGCGGCTCTGGCGGACCGGATCGGTGCGCTGATGTCCCGCTCGCTGCCGACCGACCGGCCGTGGTGGCGGATGGAGCTGGTGACCGGGTACGAGCGCGGCACCGCGGTGCACGTCGCGATCCACCACGGCCTCGCCGACGGGGTGGCGCTCAACCACCTCTTCCACGCCCTCGCCGACCCGGTCTCGGACCCGCGCACGCCCGCCGCCTACGCCGACCCGCCGCGGCATCCGGCGCGGGTGCACGACCTGCGCCTGCTGCACCGCGAGATTCGTGACCGGGCGTCGTCGTTGTGGGAGACCGCGAAGCGCGTCGGCACGCCGGACGGGGCGTCCGAGCTCGCCGCGACCGGGCGGGCCGTGCGGTCGTCGGCGGCGCTGCTCGCCCGACCGCCGCGCGAGGTCCCGTCGGCGTTGCAGGGACGTCCCGGGGTCGCGAAGGCGGCCCGCTGGACCTCCGCCGTCGCGCTCGACGACGTCCGCGCCGCGGGCAAGGCGGCGGGCGGCAGCGTCAACGACGTCGTCTGCGCGGCCATCGCCGGCGCGCTGCGGACCTACCTGGGTGACGGTGCGCCGCGGCTCCGCGCCGTGATGCCGAGCAACCTCCGGCCCCTGGACCGTCCGATCTCGGACGAGCTCGGCAACGAGTTCGGCCTGGTCCTGCCGCCGTTGCCCACCGACGAGCCCGATCCGGCCCGCCGCGTCGAGCGCATGCACCGGGCGATGGCCACGATCAAGCGCACCGACCAGGCGCTGGCCACCTTCGCGGGGATCGCCGGCGCGGGGCTGGCCTCGGCGTCGTTCACCCAGGGCCTCGTCCGGCGCTACGCCCGGGCCGCGTCGTTGATCATCTCCAACGTGCCGGGCCCCCTGGAGGAACTGACGCTCGGCGATACGCGGGTGCGCGACGTGATGTTCTGGGTGCCCTGCTCCGGCGATCTCGGGCTCGGCGTCTCGGTGCTGTCCTACGCGGGGCGGATTCGGCTGGGCGTGGACGCGGACCTCGGGCTGCTCGGCGGCGAGTCCGGGGTCGATCGGTTCGTGGCGGCACTGGAGGCGGAAATAGGTGGCCTTCGGCCTTGTGAGCACTAATTGACGTCATAGCGTCAATTAGTGCTCACAAGCGCGGAGCACACCTAATACTCCGTCACCCCGGCATCCGGCGCGATCTCGTGCGCGGTGATGAATCGCGACTCGTCGGAGGCGAGGAAGAGCACCGTCTCGGCGACGTCCTCCGGCGCGGTGATCTCGACCGGCAGCATGTTGGTGAACATGGCACCCGGGCGCGGGTTCTCGGCCATCGCCTCCCCGAGCGCCGCCTGCATCGCGCCGCTGCCCATTCCCGTCGCCATTCCGGTCGGGTGCACGCTGTTGACGCGGATCGAGTGCTGCGCGAGCTCCGCGGCGAACGCCTTCGCCATCCCGCGGACCGCCCACTTGCTCGCCGTGTACGGGACCATGAACGGCTGCACCTTCAACCCGGCCGCCGAACTGATGACGATCACCGAGCCGCCGCCCGCCGCGACGAGGTGCGGCGCCCCGACCATGATCGTGTTCCAGGCGCCCGCGACGTTGACGTCGAGGGTGTCCCGGAAGATCTCCGGCGTGATCCGGTGCCAGGCCCGCGGGATGCAGATGCCGGCGTTCGCGACGACGACGTCGAGTCGCCCCAGCTGCCCGACCGCGCCGTCGACGACGCTGCGCAGGGCGTCGAGGTCCCGGACGTCGGCCTGTCCGGCGACGGCGCGCCGGCCCTGCTGCTCGACGAGGCGGACCGTCTCGTCGAGGTCGGCCGGGGTCGCCGAGGCGTAGTCCACGCCCGGGAGCGGCCCGCACACGTCGACCACGACGACGTCGGCGCCCTCCGCGGCGAGGCGCACCGCATCCGCCCGCCCCTGCCCGCGCGCCGCCCCGGTGACCAGGGCGACCTTGCCCGCGACCCGACCAGCCATGTCCGCTCCTCGCTCGTCCGAGAGGTCTACCTCTTCTGACACTTGCTGCCAGAAAAGCTACCTCCGTTCGGGCGCCGAGAGTGGCGCGACGCTGGGCCATGCGAGTGGTGGTGACGCCGATCACGTCACACGCCGTCACACTGACGAAGATTGGCGAGGAGAGGGGCGGCTCTCATGGTCAGGGGTCGAACGCACGACGACGGGGCACGGCACGGACCCGGGCACGTCGGCGCACGGAGGCGGCCGGGCTTGCTGCTGATCCTCCTCGGCGTGCTGCTCGCCGCCGCCTGCTCCTCACCACCGCCCACGAGCGCACCACCGGCCGGCACCGCGGCCGCGCCCTCGGCCCCGGTCACGGCGATCCCCGCGGGGACCTACCGGAACGCCATCGTGCCCAGCGGGCCGCAGTCGCTCGTCATCGGCGCCGGGTCGAGCTACACGCAGGTGATGACCAGTACCGGGCAGAGCATCCAGGGCACCCTCGGCCAGGACGCCCAGCAGCGCGTGACGTTCACGAGCGTCGCCGGCGCGCCGTGTGCCGGCCAGGTCGGGACGTACAAGGCGTCCGTCGACGGGACGACGCTGCACCTGACGGCCGTCGCCGACCCCTGCCAGAGTCGTGCCTCGGCGTTCGTCTCCGGGCCCTGGACGTCGTAGGTGCGCCGACGCGCCCGTGAGCAGAAATTGATGTCAGAGCGTCAATTACTGCTCACGAGCGCGGAGCGCACCTACATGGACCGCCGGTACTGCCCGCCCACCTCGAAGAACGCGTCGGTGAGCTGGCCGAGCGAGCACACCCGCGCGGCGTTCATCAGCTCGGCGAACACGTTCTCCCCGGCGGTCGCGGCGTCCTGCAGGCGCCGGATCGCCTCGGCGGACTCGGTCGAGTGCCGCGCCTGGAAGTCGTCCAGCCGCGCCAGCTGCGAGGACTTCTCCTCCTCGGAGGCCCGCGAGAGCTCGATCTCCTTGGGCGCCTCGCCTTCCGCGTCCGGGGGCGCCAGGAACGTGTTCACGCCGATGATCGGCAGCGAGCCGTCGTGCTTGCGGCCCTCGTAGAGCATCGACTCGTCCTGGATCTTGCCGCGCTGGTAGCCGGTCTCCATGGCGCCCAGCACGCCGCCGCGCTCGGCGATCCGGTCGAACTCGGCGAGCACGGCCTCCTCGACGAGGTCGGTGAGCTCCTCGATCACGAACGAGCCCTGGAGCGGGTTCTCGTTGAGCGAGAGGCCCCATTCCTTGTTGATGATCATCTGGATGGCCAGCGCCCGGCGCACCGATTCCTGCGACGGCGTCGTGACGGCCTCGTCGTAGGCGTTGGTGTGCAGTGAATTGGCGTTGTCGTACAGCGCGCAGAGGGCCTGCAGCGTGGTGCGGATGTCGTTGAACTGCATCTCCTGCGCGTGCAGCGACCGCCCCGAGGTCTGCACGTGGTACTTCAGCTTCTGCGAGCGCTCGTTCGCGCCGTAGCGCTCGCGCATCGCGACCGCCCAGATCCGGCGCGCGACCCGCCCGATCACCGAGTACTCGGCGTCCATCCCGTTCGAGAAGAAGAACGACAGGTTCGGGGCGAAGTCGTCGATGTCCATACCGCGCGCGAGGTAGGACTCGACGTAGGTGAACCCGTTCGAGAGCGTGAACGCGAGCTGCGAGATCGGGTTCGCCCCGGCCTCCGCGATGTGATAGCCGGAGATCGACACCGAGTAGAAGTTGCGCACTTCGTGCGCGATGAACCACTCCTGGATGTCGGCCATCATCCGCAGCGAGAACTCGGTCGAGAAGATGCAGGTGTTCTGGCCCTGGTCCTCCTTGAGGATGTCGGCCTGCACCGTGCCGCGGACGTTCGCGACGGCGTGGGCCACCAGCTCCGCACGCTCGGCGTCGTCGGGCTCCCGGTCGTGCTCCGACCGGAACGTGTCGACGACCTGATCGATCGCGGTGTTGAGGAAGTACGCGAGCAGGGTGGGCGCCGGCCCGTTGATCGTCATCGACACGCTCGTCGTCGGCGACGTCAGGTCGAAGCCCGAGTACAGCACCTTCATGTCGTCGAGCGTCGCGATCGAGACGCCGCTGGTGCCGACCTTGCCGTAGACGTCCGGGGGAGTGGCCGGGTCGCGGCCGTAGAGGGTGACCGAGTCGAACGCCGTCGAGAGCCGCTTCGCCTCGGAGTCCTCCGAGAGGTAGTGGAACCGGCGGTTCGTGCGGAACGCGTCGCCCTCGCCGGCGAACATGCGGGCCGGGTCCTCGCCCTCGCGCTTGAACGCGAACACCCCGGCGGTGAAGGGGAAGTGCCCCGGCAGGTTCTCGACCCGCAGGAACCGCAGCACCTCCTCGTCGGCCGAGAACCGCGGCAGCGAGACGCGGTTGACCTTGGAGCCGGACAGCGTCTCCCGGGTCAGCCGGGTGCGGAGCTCCTTGTCGCGGACGTGGACCACGAGCTCGTCGCCCGCGTAGTCCTCCTTGGTCTGCTCCCAGCCGTCGATCAGCTCCGCGGCCTCGCGCGGCAGGTCCTTCTCGGCCTCCTCGAGCACGGCGGGCAGCTCGCCGGCGTCGCGGTCGCCGAGGGCCTCGCGGGCCTGCCGGAGGGCGGAACGACGGCGGGCCGCGGCGACCATCGACTCGGTCTCGTCGTGGTAGGCCCGGACCGTCGCGGCGACGTCGGCCAGGTAGCGCTCGCGGTCGGCCGGGATCGCCGAGCCGCTGAAGGTCGACACCGTGGTGTCCGGGATGTCGAGCCGGCCCTGTCCCTCCGCGAGGCCGTGCTCGCCGAGCAGCGTCATCAGCTTGCCGTAGAGCGCGGTGACGCCCTCGTCGTGGAAGGTCGCGGCGCTGGTCCCGTAGACCGGCATCTCCTCCCACGAGGAGCCGAACGCGTCGCGGTTGCGCAGCAGCTGCCGGGCGACGTCGCGCCGCGCGTCGTCACCGCCGCGCCGCTCGAACTTGTTGATCGCGACGACGTCGGCGAAGTCCAGCATGTCGATCTTCTCGAGCTGGGACGCGGCGCCGAACTCCGGCGTCATGACGTAGAGCGACACGTCGGCGAACTCGACGATCCCCGCGTCGCCCTGCCCGATGCCGGGGGTCTCGACGACGACGAGGTCGGCGCCGGAGGCGCGCAGGACGGCGATGACGTCGGCGAGGCGCTCGGGGAGCGCGGTGCCCGAGCCGCGGTTCGCCATGGAACGGAACGAGATGGGGCCGCCCAGGGCGTTCATGCGGATCCGGTCGCCGAGCAGGGCGCCGCCCCCACGACGACGGGTCGGGTCGACAGCGAGGACGGCGACCTTGAGCTTGTCCTCGCGGTCCATGCGGGTGCGGCGGACCAGCTCGTCGGTCAGCGACGACTTGCCCGAGCCGCCGGTGCCGGTGATGCCCAGGACCGGGACGTGGCGCTCTCCGTTCGCGGCGTCGATGCGCTCCCGGACCTCGGTGGGCAGCTCGCCGGACTCGGCCATCGTCACCGCGCGCGCGACGACCGCGCGCTCGCCGGTGAACAGGCCCTCCCAGCTCGTGGGGGGCTTCGCGCCGAGGTCCTCGTCGCACTCCCGGATGATGGTGTTGATCATCCCCGGCAGGCCCATCGTCTGGCCGTCCTGCGGGGAGAAGATCCGCGCCACCCCGTGGGCGTGCAGCTGGTCGATCTCGCGCTGGACGATCACGCCGCCGCCCCCGCCGTACACGCGGACGTGCCCGGCGCCGCGCTCGCGCAGCAGGTCGACGAGGTACGTGAAGTACTCGACGTGCCCGCCCTGGTAGGAGCTGATGGCGACCGCGTGCGCGTCCTCCTCGACGGCGGCGGACACCACGTCGTCGACGGAACGGTCGTGTCCGAGGTGGATCACCTCGGCGCCCTGTCGCTGCAGGATCCGCCGCATGATGTTGATCGCCGCGTCGTGCCCGTCGAACAGGCTCGCCGCGGTGACCACGCGGATCGGGTTGCTCGGCACGTGCAGGTCGCTCTGCTGGGCCATGAGGTGGGTCGTCCTCGCTGCTCGACGAAGGCGTCCGGGTGACGCAGGCCCCAATATAGTAGGACGTCCGACTATTGGCGAGATGTGGTGCTCTCCGCCACGTACTGCAGCAGGCCGACGAGGGTTCCCGCGCCCAGCAGTTCACCCGCGCCGGCGAGCCGGACGACGTCGGAGACCGGCACCCACCGGGCCCGGCCGGGCTCGTGGCGGTCGAGGGGTTCGCCGGTCGGCTCGGCGTCGCGCCACAGGTGCACGTGCACCGTCGTCGACACCCCGCCGGGCAGCGGTTCGAACTCGATGAGCGGGCGGCGATGGCCCCGCGGTCGCCAGCCCGTCTCCTCGGCGGCCTCGCGGGCCGCGGCCATCCAGGCCTCCTCGCCGTCGTCGACGCCGCCGCCCGGGAGCTCCCAGCCGTAGCGGTTCACCGGATAGCGGTACGTCCGGAGCATGAGCACCTCCTCGCCCGACTCGCCGTTGCGGACGACGAGGGCGACGGCCACCCGGGGCAGGTGCACGACGGGGTAGTCGAAGCGGTCGCCCTCGGGGGCCGTGACGTCGTGGACCTCGACCCGGACGCCGGCGTCGTCGGCCGGACCGGACGCCGCCCAGGCGGTCGATGCGGCATGGGTGGTCCAGGAGTCGGCCGGAGTCACGTCGGTCACTTCTGTCTCAGGTTGCGACGAATCGTGATCACCAAGATCGCCTGAACCGGTGAGGTGGGATTTCCGAGTGTTCACGACGTCACGCTCGGGTATCAGTGAGCACCGGCCGTCCGGTCGGAGAGAGACGAGGGAGTTTCATGATCATCCTCGGCGTCATCCTGATCATCATCGGGGCCGTCACGGGCATCTCGATCCTCTACACGATCGGCGCAATCCTGGCGATCGTCGGTCTGGTGCTGACCATCCTGGGGGCTGTCGGCCGCGGGATCGGCGGCCGCAAGACCTACTTCTAGACGCCCCGACCGTCCAGCCGCCCGTCCCTGGCGAGAGGGACGGGCGGGGTCGAGGGCGGCAGTAGCGCTCCGTCACGAACCGTAGCGATATTCGCCAGATTCCTTCCCTCGTTGTACACGTAGAGTTAGCGTAAGCGCGTGACTTCGCCTGTGTACTCCGGACGACCCGCCACGGCGCCCTGGTCTCTGACGGCTGACGCGCCGGGTGCCTGGCCGATCCCGCCGTCGGCGTCGTCACGCCCCTCCACCGTCGCCGCCGTCTTCTGGGTGGCCGTGGCCCAGGTGGTCTGTTCCCTCCTCGGCGCGGGCGCCCTCGCCACCATGCTGCTCGCCGTCGACAACCATCCCCGTGAGGGCATGGCCGCCGCGGCCCTCCTGCTCGGCGTCACCGTGCTCGTCGACATGTGCTGGCTCGGCCTCGCCTGGATGGTGCGCGGCGGCAGTCAAGTAGCCCGTGTGACGTTGGCCGTGCTGACGGCGATCGGCGCGCTGGTCGCCCTGGCGTTCTGCCTGGTCGCGTGGGCGGTGGTCGTGCCCCTGCTCGGCTTCGTCCTGCAGGGCGCCGTGCTCGTCCTGCTCTTCGCGCCGTCCACCAACGCCTGGTTCGCCGGGCGCTGACCGACGGGCTACACCAGGCCGCGCACCACATCCGCCACAGGGATCGCCGCGGCCTTCCGGAAGTGAATGCCGGCCCAGAGGTGGAGCCGGTCGGTGTCGCCCGCCGCCGCGGCGGCCGTCCGCATCGGCCGGGTCAGGTGGTGCACCTCGGGGTAGGCCGCGGGGGCGGCCGGGCCGTGCTCGACCGCGAACCGCGTGGTCAGCGCCCGGGCCGGACGTCCGGTGTAGGCGCGCGTGACCAGGGTGCCCGAGAACGACGGGTCGGCGAGCGCCTCGCGGTGCGTCGTCGAGGTGCCGGCCTCCGGGCAGCGCAGCAGCGCGGTGCCCAGCTGCACGGCCACTGCTCCGGCCTCGAGCGCGCGCCGGGCGGTCGCGGTGTCGGCGATCCCGCCCGCGGCGATCATCGGCAGAGTCGTCGCGCGGCGGATCGCGGCGAGCAGGTCGAGCGTGTCGGTCTCGTTCGGGGTGGCGGCCTCGTCGTGCGTGCCCCGGTGCCCGCCCGCCTCGGCGCCCTGGACGCAGAGCCCGTCGAACCCCGCCTCGGCCGCCGATCGGGCCTCCTGGACGCTCGTCACCGTCGCGACCAGGGTGGCTCCGGTGGCGCGCAGGGCCGCGAGCCGTGTCGGGTCGGGCAGCGCGAACGTCACGCTGATGGCGTCCGGGGGATCCTGGGCGAGCACCGCGATCTTCTCGTCGAGCGCGTCGCCGGAGTCGGGGTCCTCGGCGGGACGGGGGTTCCCGAGCTCGGCTCCGAGGGCGGCGGCCTCCGGCGTCAGCCGTCGCGCGTAGGTGTCGACGGCCGCGTCGCGACGTTGCTCCTCGCGGTCGGTGCGCGGCCGGGTCGGGGGCAGGAACAGGTTGACCCCGAACCGGCCCGTCGTGCGCTCGCGGAGCTCGGCGAGCTGGGCGTCGAGCTTCTCCGCGGTCAGGTACCCCCCGGCGAGATAGCCGTACCCGCCTGCTTCGGTGACCGCCGCGACCAGCGCCGGCGACGACGGGCCACCCGCCATCGGCGCCGCGACCACCGGCAGCGAGCCCGGTCCCTCGGCCCTCACGCGTCAACCTTCACTCGACCCCGTCCGCCGCCCACGAACGGTGACGCTATCGCCCGACGTCGTCCGATTCGCGACGACGGTGCCGGGCGCGGGTCGATCAGGGGACCGGTCCGACGAGCCACCCGGCCGGGTCCTCCCACGCCTGCAGGGTGCGGCGGCTGTGCACGACGCGGCGCTCGCCGGAATCCGGATCAGGCCAGCCCAGCGTCGCGGCCAGGAGCTGCAGCGGGGTGCGGAAGTCGTCGAGGGGGACGTCGCGCACGGTCGGGTAGAACGGGTCGCCCAGGATCGGGACGCCGAGCGAGGCCAGGTGCAGGCGCAGCTGGTGGGTCCGGCCGGTGTAGGGCGTCAGCCGGTAGCGGGCGATCGGACCGAGGAGCTCGTCGTCGCGGTGATCGAGCAGCTCGATCCCGGTCGCGGCGTTCGGCTCGCCCGGGATCTCCTGGGCGGTGACGATCCCGCGTTCCTTGACGATCCGGGACCGGACCGTGGTCGTCGTCGGGAGCCCGGGGTCGTAGCGGGTGACCGCGGTGTAGGTCTTGTCGACGCGGCGGTCGCGGAAGAGGTTCTGGTACGCGCCGCGCCGTTCGCGGCGCACGACGAACAGCACCAGCCCCGCCGTCACCCGGTCCAGCCGGTGGGCGGGGGAGAGGTCCGGCAGCCCGTGCTCGTCGCGCAGCCGGACGAGCGCGGTCTCCCGGATGTGGCGCCCGCGCGGGATCGTCGCGAGGAAGTGCGGCTTGTCGGCGACGAGGACGTCGTCGTCGCGGTGGGCCACGTCCACGGTGAACGGGACCGGTGCCTCGTCGGGCAGGTCGCGGTGGAACCACACCGACCCGCCGCTGACGTAGGGCGCGTCGACGGCGAGCGGGCCGTCGGCGTCGTGGAAGCGGCCGGCCGCGAACATCGCGTCGATCTCGGCGGCGGAGAGGGGGACGCGGCCGACGAGGTGGTCGCGGATCGTCGGCCACTCGTCCGAGACCGGCAGCCGCATCCGCGCGGGGTCCAGCCCGAACCGCGGGGGGAGTGAGGCCGGGGGACGCATCCCGCCCATTGTGAGCGAGAGGCCCCTTCGCTCGATCCATCCACCCAAGGGCGCCCACGGCCGGCGGGGGTCGGTGGTCTCCGTTCGGCGGCGTGTGCGTGACGCACACGGTGGCGGCGGTCGGGGTTCTCCGTGCGGCGGCGTGTGCGTGACGCACACGGTGGCGGCGGTCGGCCTCCGGTCTCCCGCGGCGTGGGTGTCGCGCACACGATCCGGCGGCCGCCGCCGGCCGGCCGTGTGCGTCGCGCACCGGTGCGCTCGCCTGGTTGGTGTCGTCGGCTGACCGTGTGCGTCGCGCAACGAGACGCGGGAGAACCGGCGGCTGAGTCCGCGCCGGACGAGCAGCCGCGTCGTCCGCCGTCAGCGGCATCCTCGCGCGCCGCCTCTCACCAGTCGTGGACGGTCCCGTCCGGTCGCCGCGCGATCGGCAGGTAGGCCCGTTCGTACGGGAACCGCGCCGCCACCTCGTCGTCGTAGGAGACCCCGAGCCCCGGTTCCTCGGACGGCCGCAGCCCGCCGTCGTCGAACGTGAACCGCGGGGAGAACACCGCGTTCGTCTCCGCCGAGTGGAGCATGTACTCCTGGATGCCGAAGTTGTGCAGGGCCAGGCCGAGGTGCAGCGACGCCGCCATGCCGACCGGCGAGACGTCCGTCGGGCCGTGCATGCCCGAGCGGACCTGGTATTGCCCCGCGAGGTCCAGGATGCGGCGCAGCCCGGTGATCCCGCCGGCGTGGGTCACGGGCGAACGGACGTAGTCGATCAGCTGCTCGGCCAGCAGCGTCCGGTAGTCCCAGACGGTGTTGAAGACCTCGCCGATCGCGAGCGGGGTCGTCGTGTGGTGGCGGACGAGCCGCAGCGCCTCCTGGTTCTCGGCGGGCGTGACGTCCTCGAGCCAGAACAGGTCGTAGGCCTCCAGGGACTTCCCGAGCCGCGCGGCCTCGATGGGGGTGAGCCGGTGGTGCGCGTCGTGGAGCAGCATCAGCTCCGGCCCGAACTCCTGCCGGACCGACTCCATCACCGACGGCACGTGGCGCAGGTAGGCCCGCGAGTCCCAACGCTCCTCGGCCGGCAGCGCACCGCGGCGGGCCGGCTCGAAGTCGTAGCGCTCACCACCCCCGGCCGACGACGCCACGCCGTACACCGGCCCCAGCCCCGGCACCCCGGTCTGCACGCGGATCGCGCGGAAGCCCTGCTCGCGGTGCGCGTGCACCGACTCGATCAGCTCGGCCACGTCGACGCCGCTCGCGTGCCCGTACGCCAGGCAGCGCTCGCGGGACGCGCCGCCGAGCAACTGGTAGAGCGGCAGCCCCGCCACCTGCGCCTTGATGTCCCAGAGCGCGACGTCGACCGCCGCGATCGCGCTCATCGTCACCGGCCCCCGCCGCCAGTAGGCGCCCCGGTAGAGCAGCTGCCAGGTGTCCTCGATCGCGTGCGGGTCGCGGCCCTCGAGCAGCGGCGCCACGTGCTCGGACAGGTAGGCCGCCACGGCGAGCTCGCGGCCGTTGAGCGTGCCGTCGCCGAGCCCGACGACGCCGTCGTCGGTCGTGATCCGCAATGTCACGAAGTTGCGGCCCGGGCTCGCGACGAGGACCTCGACCTCCCGGATCCTCACGAAGCCACCAACCCGACCGGGCGCCCCGTCGACGCCGACTCGTACATGCCGAGGATCAGCGCCAGCGCTGCCCGCGCATCGTCGGTCGTGACCCGCGGACGACGGCCGGTGGCGACGGCGTCGGTGAAGTCCCGCAGCTGGGCGATGTGGGCGGCGCCCATCGCCAGCTCGCGCGGCTCCGGCCGGTCCTCGCGCGTGAGCTGGTTCAGCGACGCCCCCGACTCGCTCATCCGGATCTCGGGCGGCGACCCGTCGGTGGTGTGCAGGAACGTCAGCTCGTCGTCGGTCACCACCGCCGACCCGCCGGTACCCATGACCCGTAGCGACGTGTCCAGGCCGGGGTAGGCCGCCGTCGTGCCGTGGACCGTGGCCAGCGCGCCGGTCGCGAACCGCACGACCGCGACCGCGGTGTCCTCGACCTCGATCCGCTCGTGGGCGAGCAGCGCGGTGTAGGCGAACACCTCGACCGCCTCGCCGAGCATGGAGAGCAGCAGGTCGATGACGTGGATCGACTGGTTCATCGTCGCGCCGCCGCCGTCGAGCGACCACGTGCCGCGCCAGGCGCCGGAGTCGTAGTAGCTCTGCCCCCGCCACCAGGCGCAGGACGCGTTCGCGCTGGTCAGCGTGCCGAGTCGGCCGGCGTCGAGCTCGGCGTGGAGGCGCTCGGCGGCACGGTCGAAGCGGTGCTGGGAGATGACCGTCGCGACCTTCCCCGACGACGCCTCGGCGGCCCGGATGCGGTCCGCGGCGGCGAGCGAGACCTCCAGCGGCTTCTCGACGACGACGTGCTTTCCCGCCTCGAGCGCCGTCACCGCCGGGTCGGCGTGCGCCCCGCTCGGGGTGCAGATCGCGACGGCGTCGACGTCGTCCGCGGTGAGCGCGGCCGCCACGTCGGTGCTCCAGCGGGCGGCGCCGTGCGCGGCGGCGACCTTCTCGGCGCGGACCGGGTCGAGGTCGACGACGACGACGAGCTCGGCGTCGACCGACGGATCCGCGAGGCACCGGGCGTGGACGTCGCCGATGGTGCCCGCGCCGACGACCGCGAAGCGCAGCCCGGTCACGAGAACTCGATCCCTTCGTCGTCGAGCAGGCGGGTGAAGGTCTTCGTGGCGCGGACGAACTCGTCGACCCCGGAGAACCCGCCGAACGCGTCCTGCGCCGCGAGGTGCGGCTCCATCGAGAAGAACCCGTCGAAGCCGTCCGCCCGCAGCGCCCGGACCGTCTCGCGGATCTCTCCGTCGCCCTCGCCGGCGGCCACGACCGAGGCGTCGGCGAGCAGCGCGTCCTTCACCTGCACGTAGTCGGTGTACGGCCGCAGCGCGGCGTAGGCCTCGGTGAAGGGCCGCACGCCTACCTGGACGTAGTTGGCGGCGTCCCAGGCCAGGCGCAGGTGCTCGGAGGAGACCGACTCGACGACGTCGAGGGCCCGCGACGGCACGTCGCCGTAGATCTCCTTCTCGTTCTCGTGCAGCAGGGTGATCCCGGCGTCGCGGGCGCGTGCGGCATAGACGGCGAGGCGGCGGATCACCTCGTCCCGGTGCTGCTCCGGCGGGGCGCCGCGCAGGAAGAAGGAGAAGAGCCGCAGGTAGGGGGCGTCGAGCCGCCGGGCGACCTGCAGTGCCCGGTCCAGCCGCGCGAGATCGTGCTCCGGCGGGTCGGTGATCGCGACCTTCCCGCACGGCGAGCCGATCGACGACACCCCGATCCCGTGCGCGGCGAGCGTCGCCCGCACCCACTCGACCTGGTCGTCGTCGAGGTCGACGACGTTCACCGACCAGGCGCTGCGCAGTTCGAGGAAGCGGACGCCCAGGTCGTCGAGCACCGCGCACTGCTGATCCAGGTCGGGCCCGATCTCGTCCGCGAAGCCGGACAGGGTCCACATGGGGCGGACGGTAGGAAGACCGCCACGGCGCGGCAATCGGTTGCCGTAAGTTGCCGAGCCGGATCGGGGGTGCGGGATGGGCGAGCGGGGGCCGACCATCTACGACGTCGCGCGGCACTGCGGGGTCGCGGCGTCCACCGTGTCGCGGGTCTTCTCGCGCCCGACGCGGGTCGGGGCCGACACCCGACGTCGGGTGCACGCCGCGGCGGCCGAGCTCGGGTACCGGCCCCGGCCGCTCGCCCGCGACGACGGTCCGGAACGCGTCCGGACCGTCACGCTCGTGGTCAGCGACATCGCGAACCCCTACTACCCGCCGCTGATCAAGGCGGTGCAGGCACGGGCCGCGCAGCTGGGCCGGACCACGATCGTGACCGACAGCGACGAGTCCCCGGAGGTGGAGGCCGGCAACCTGCGCCGCAGCCTCGCGACCTCGGCGGGCGGGATCCTGGCGACGTCACGCCTCTCCGACCGGGCCGTGCTCGAGCTCGCCGAGCACCGTCCGCTGGTGGTGCTCAACCGACGGATCGACGGCCTGTCCTCGCTGGTCGTCGACACTCCCGCCGGGATGCGCGCCGCGGTCCGGCACCTCGTCGCGCTCGGGCACCGCCATCTGCTCTACCTCTCCGGACCGCGCAACTCCTGGGTCAACTCCCGCCGGTGGGCGGCGGTCCACGACGAGGCCGGGGCTCACACGACCCTGCTCGGGCCGTTCCCACCGACGCGGCGCGGCGGGCACACGGCAGCCGAGGAGATCCGGGCCCACCCCGGCGCGACGGCGGTGCTCGCCTACAACGACCTCATCGCGATCGGCGCGATGGAACGCCTGGCCGCACGGGGTGTGCGGGTGCCGGAGGACCTGAGCCTGATCGGGTGCGACGACGTGTTCGGCGCGGACCTCGTCGTTCCCGGCCTCACGACCGTCGCCGGCCCGACCGGCCGACTCGGCCGGCGGGCCGTCGACGTGCTGGAGGCGGGGCTGACGGACCCGACGGCGGAGCCCACGACGGTGACCCTGGGCGCCGACCTGGTCGTGCGGGGGACGACGGGACCGCCGCCCGGCAACTGACGGCAACCAGTTGCCGCCGTCGGCCGCGGCTGCGCAGGCTCGACGGTCATGGGCGTCCCGCTGGCTCCGCACCCGGACCGGCTGTTCCCACCGGACCCCGCCGACCGCGGGATCGCGCGCGAACTGCACGCCGCGGTCGCCGAGCTGCCGATCGTGAGCCCGCACGGCCACGTCGACCCGGGTCTGCTCGCGGAGGACCGGGCGTTCGGAGACCCGGCGTCGTTGCTGGTCACCCCCGACCACTACGTCACCCGGCTGCTGCACGCCCACGGTGTCCCGCTCGAGCGCCTCGGACTCACCGACGCCGACGGAGCGGTGGCCGCGGCGCCTCGCGAGGTGTGGCGGGAGTTCTGTGCGGGCTGGCCGCTGTTCCTCGGGACGGCGACCCGCGGCTGGCTGGAGCAGGAGCTGGCCGAGGTCCTCGGAGTGACCGAGCAGCCCTCCGCCGACCACGCCGACGCGCTCTTCGACGAGCTCACCGCCCGGCTCGCCCGGGCGGACATGCACCCCCGTGCGCTGTTCCACCGGTTCCGGATCGACGCGCTCGCCACCACCGACGACCCGGCCGACGACCTGCGCCACCACCGCGCCCTCGCGGCCGACCCGAGCTGGACCGGCCGGGTGGTGCCGACCTTCCGCCCCGACCGCTACCTCGACGCGACCTCACCCGGCTGGCCCGCCGCGCTGGACCGCCTCGGCGAGGCCGCCGGGATCGCGATCGGGAGCTACGACGACCTCGTGGCCGCGCTGGAGCGCCGGCGCGCCTACTTCGCCGAGCACGGCGCGACCGCCACCGACCACAGCGCGCCGACCCCGCGCGCCGCATTCCTCGACGTCGCCGACGCCCGTCGCCTGTTCGACGCGGTCCGCTCCGGGTCGGGCACGCCGGCGGACGCGACGACGCTGTCCGAGCAGCTGCTCGGCGAGATGGCCCGGATGTCGACCGAGGACGGCCTGGTGATGGCGCTGCACTGCGGGGTGCGGCGCAACCACCACCCCGGGACGTGGCGCCGGTTCGGGCCCGACACCGGTCACGACATCCCGGTCCACGCCGAGTTCACCGCCGCCCTGGCCCCGATGCTCGAGCGCTTCGGCACGCACCCACGCTTCCGGACCGTGTTGTTCACCCTCGACGAGACGGTGTTCTCGCGGGAGCTCGCCCCGTTGGCGGGGTTCTACCCGTCGGTGTTCGTCGGTGCGCCGTGGTGGTTCCTGGACGCGCCCCGGGCGATGCGCCGTGCCCGGGACGCGATCACCGAGACGGCCGGGTTCTTCCGCGGCTCGGGGTTCGTCGACGACACCCGCGGCTTCTGCTCGATCCCGGCCCGCCACGACACCGCGCGGCGGGTCGACGCCGGATACCTCGCCGGGCTGGTCGCCGAGCACGTCATCTCGCTCGACGACGCCCACACGGTGATCCGGAACTGGGTGCTCGACGCGCCGCGGACGGCGTTCGGGCTGTGATCACGGCGGTGCACCTCGGGCTCGGTGCGTTCCACCGCGCCCACCAGGCGGCCTACACCGCGGCGGACCCGGAGGCGGGGATCGCCGCGTACACCTTCCGCAGCACCGCGCTCCCCGAGGCGCTCACCGCCCAGGGCGGTCGGTACCACCTGCTGATCCGCTCCGACGACGGCCCGGAGCTCCGGGAGATCGCGTCGATCGTCCGGGCGCGCCCCGGGACCGACCTCGAGAGCTGGCGACGCGACCTGTCGTCGGGCAGCGTCTCGGTGCTCACCCTGACGATCACCGAGGCCGGGTACGCGGATCCGGCCACGATCGGCCGGGTGCTCGACGGACTCGCGGCTCGCCGTACCGGCTCGGGTGCTCCGATCGCGCTCGTGCCCTGCGACAACCTGCCCGGCAACGGGTCGGTGCTGCGCGACGCGCTGCTGCGCGTCGCCGAGCCGGGGCTCGGTGCCTGGATCGACGAGCACGTGGGGTTCGTCGACACGGTCGTCGACCGGATCACCCCGGCGACGACGGCCGACGACCTCACCGAGGTCGCGCGGCTGCTGCCCCGCGGGGTCCGGGACGACGTCCCCGTCGTCACCGAGCCGTTCTCGGAGTGGGTGCTCGCGGGGGAGTTCCCGCACGGGCGCCCCGCCTGGCCGGCGCGGTTCGTCGACGACGCCGCCCCGTACGCCCGGCGCAAGCTCTGGTTCCTCAACGGCGCGCACAGCCTGCTCGCGTACGTCGGCCCGTCGCGCGGCGCGGCCACCGTCGACGAGGCGGTGCGGGATCCGGAGGTCGCGCGGTTGATGGAGTCGTGGTGGGACGCCGCCGCCCGTCACGCTCGGGTCGACTGCCTCGACGACTACCGCGGGGCCCTGCGCACCCGGTTCGCCCAGCGTGGCATCCGGCACCGGCTCGCCCAGATCGCCCGGGACGGATCGGCGAAGATCCCGGCGCGGATCCTGCCGGTGCTCGCGCTGGAGCGTGCCGCCGGTCGTCTTCCCGACGGTGCCGTGGGGGCGTTGGCGGGGTGGGTCGCGCACCTGCGGGCCGGTGAGGTGCACGACCCGCGAGCGGCCGACCTCGTCCCGGCCGCCCGGTCCGGGGGAGCGCGCGCCGTGCTGGGGGCGTTGGGCTCGCCGGACGCGATCGCGCTGGCGGGCGACGACGAACTGGTCCGAACCGTCGACGCCTCAGCCCCCTGAGCCTGCCGTCGCGCCGATCACCGTCGGTAGCCACCACCCGCCCGGAGACCGATCACCACCCGAGTCGCTAGGCCGAGGTGGATCGACCCCACGGCGGACGACGACCACGGTGCGTCACACGACTCGTCAGGCCTCCGGGATCAGCGCATCCGAGACGATCTTGCGCTGGATCTCGGACGTCCCCTCGAAGATCTTGGTCAACCGGGCGTCCCGCCAGTACCGCTCCACCGAGTACTCCGTCGTGTAGCCGTTGCCGCCGAAGATCTGCAGCGCCTGGCTCGTCACCTGCTCGGCCATCTCGGAGGCGAACAGCTTGGCCTGGGAGGTCTCCACGTCCGCCGATTCACCCGAGTCCACCAGGTACGCCGCATGCATCCAGAGCTGGCGTGCCGCCTCGACCTGCGCGGACATGTCGGCGAGCGCGTGGCGGATGACCTGCTGGTCGCCGATCGGGTGCCCGAACTGCACCCGCTGCCGGCAGTACGCCACCGCGTCCTCCACGGCACCGCGCGCCAGCCCGACCGCGCGCGCCGCCGTCTGCACCCGCGCCGGTCCGAGCCAGCGCAGGCTGTCCTTGAAGCCCTGGCCCTCCGCCTGTCCGGTGTCCTGGAGCGCGTCGGCGGGCAGGCGGAGGCCGTCGAACCGGAGCTCCCACGTCGTCAGGCCGTAGTAGCCGATCTTGTCGATGGGAGTGCCGGAGACGCCGTCGGGGAACGAGCCGCGGGGCTTCTCCACGAGGAAGAGCTCCAGTCCGTCCGAGCGCCCCTCACCCTCGTGCGGCTCGCGCGTGCGGGCGAGCAGGTGGAGGAAGTCGGCCCGCTGCGCGTGGCCGACCCAGCGTTTGGTGCCGGTGATCACCCACGATCCCCCGGAGCGCTCGGCCCGGCACTCCACGTTCGCCAGGTCCGACCCCGCCTCCGGCTCGGAGAACGCGATCCCGCCGATCCAGCCACCGGCGGCGGAGCGTCGGAGCAGTTCGGAGCGTCGGTCCGCGTCCGGCGACGCGCACCCCGTACCGTTGCCGCGCGCGATGATGCTGGCGACGCTCATCCAGCCCCGCGCCAGCTCCTCGCAGATGAGGCAGTACTCGAAGACCCCGAGACCGAGCCCGCCGTGCTCACGGTCGATCATGATCCCGAAGTAGCCGAGCTCGGCGAGCCGGCGCAGGAGCGCGTCGGGGATCTCGCCACGCTGCGGGTCGAGCTCGTCGGCGAGCGGGAGCACCTCCTCCATGGCGAAGGTCCGCGCGGTGCGTCGAATATCCTGCCGCTCGGGCGTGAGATAGACGCTCGTCGTCGGCGCGATCGTCTCGACGTCCTCGAGGTTCTTCCGGCTCCAGGTCACGCCCTCCAGTCTTCCCGATCATCACCGGGCTCAGACGCGGTCGGCGCCCGCCCGCAGCGCGCGGAACTTCTCCCAGACGACCGTCGGGTGGACCTCGGGCTGGTAGCTCGCCCGCGATGAGAACCCGCAGTCGGCGCCCGCGATGACCTGCTCCCGCCCGACGGCATCCACGTAGTGCCGCAGCATCTCGGCGACCAGGTCCGGGTGCTCGACGTAGTTCTGGGCGTGCCCGAGCAGGCCGGGGATGAGGATCGCGTCGCCGAGGCGCTGCTTCACCGCCGCGTCGTGCCAGATCGTCCACTCGTGGGAGTGCCGCGGGTTCGCGACCTCGAACGAGTACGCCCCCGCCCGGATCGCCAGCATCGGCCCGACGACCTCGGCCATGGTGATGTCGTGGACCCGCGGGCCGTGGTTGAGGCCGTAGCAGGTGTGGAGCCGGATCGTCTCGGTCGGGATGTCGCGCAGCGCGTGGTTGACGATCTCGGCGTGCTCCGCCGCGGTGCGCCGCCGCTCGTCCGGTTCCAGGGCGGGGTCCGAGAGGATCTCGATGAGCCAGGGGTCGTCGATCTGGAGCAGGAACCCGGCGTCGACGATCGCCAGGTACTCCTCCCGCAGCGCCTCGGCGACGGCGGTGTAGTACTCGGTATCGGTCGCGTAGTACTCGTTGCGCCCGAACCCCCGCGGTGAGGTCGACGGCATGAACGCCTCGGTGTGCTCGACCCCGACCAGCGCCGTGCGCAGGTTCTCGATGTCGGTGCGCAGCTGCTCCTGGCCGGTGTAGGAGACCGGTCCGACGCAGGCCACTGTCACCATCGGCGCGACCGTCTTCGAGTACTTGCCGAGGTACTGCTCGTAGTACTCCGGGAAGGCGTCGATCTCGAGTTTCCACGAGGGCGGCAGCAGCCGCTCCCCGCTCGACGGCGAGAACCCGTCCAGGCGGTCCTGGACGTAGGTCGCGAAGCTGACCTTGCCCATCTCGCCGTCGGTCACGACGTCGAGCCCGACCTCGGCCTGCTTGGCGACGACGTCGGCCACCGCCTGCGTGACCTGCTTCGCGAAGCCGGCCTCGTCGTAGGGCCGGCCGTGCTCCTTCTCGCGCATGGTGTCGAGCAGGGCCTCCGGACGGGCGAGGCTGCCGACGTGGGTGGTGAGGATCCGCTCGCTGCTGCGCTGCATGGGCCAGACGCTAGGAACGCCGCGCTCGCGGGGGCACCGTCGTGTTCGCGGGACCGGAACGGTGTTCGAGGGCGTCGAGGAACTCGCCCTGCCGGTCGACGAGTGCGCCGGCGGCGTCGCGCAGCGGGACGAAGCGGCAGAGGTACACCAACCCGCGGTCCTCGCCCTCGCCCTCGACGGTGTGCTGCCACCGGTCCCGGGTCTCGGTGTCGTGAGCGCGGAACCATGACGTCCCGGTGATCACCGCCGTCGTCAGCCGGCCCGCGCACCTTCCACCGCGCGGCGGATCGCGATCACCGCGCGGTCCCGTTCCGCCACGAGGTCGGCGAACGACCGCGCCCCGGCCTCGTCCGTCGTGCCGCGCACCATCGCGTCACGCAGCTCTCCCGTCAGCTCCGGCGCCCCGAGCCGGGTCCATGGCGCCTTCAACGACGGCCCGAAGTGATCGAGCATGTGGGCCATCCCGCCCTCGCCACCCGCGAGGTGGAACGTCAGGCACGGCCCGTGAACCGGCCAGCGCAGCCCCGGGCCCTCGGTGATCGCGGTGTCGATCTGCTCGACCGTCGCCTCACCGTTCGCGACCATGTGCAGCGCCTCGCGCCAGAGCGCCTCCTGCAGCCGGTTCGCGACGAACCCGGGCAGCTCCCGATCCATCTCGATCACCGACTTGCCGATCGACCGGTAGAACTCCGCCGCCTCCTTCACGACGGTGGGTGCGGTCGCCTCGCCGCCGGCCACCTCCACCAGCGGGATCAGGTACGGCGGGTTGAACGGGTGCCCGACGACGAGCCGGGACGGGTCCGCGGCCTCGGTCGCCATGTCCGTCATCGGGAAGCCCGAGGTCGACGAGGCGACGATGGTGTCCGGCCCGGTCGCCGCGACCAGGTCGGCGAGCAGGCCGCGCTTGAGCTCGAGGTCCTCCGGTGCGCTCTCCTGGACGAACGCGGCTTCCGCGCAGGCCTCGGCCAGGGATGCGGCGACCCGCAACCGGGACCGGTCGGCCCCGTCGTCGAGACCGAGCTCGGTCAGGGCCGGCCAGGCCGCGTCGACGGTCCGACGCAGCCGGGCCTCGGCGTCGGGGGCGGGGTCCCACGCGACGACGTCGAACCCGCGCGCCAGGAAGTAGGCGGCCCACCCGCCGCCGATCACGCCGGCGCCGATGCACGTGATCGGGCGGCTCACCGGGCGGCACCCAGACCGAAGATCTCGCGGGCCTGGTCGGGGGTGGCCACCGAGGCCCCGAGCCCCTCGACGATCGTCACGGCGCGCTCTACGAGCTGCGCGTTCGTCGCCTTCACCCCGCGGGACAGATAGAGGTTGTCCTCCAGCCCGACCCGCGCGTGCCCGCCGAGCAGCACCGACTGCGCCACCCACGGCAGCTGGTCGCGGCCCAGCGCGAACGAGGTGAACCGGGCGTCCGCCGGCAGCAGGTTGACCATCGCCTGCAGCAGGCCGGGGTCGGCCGGCGCGCCGTACGGGACGCCCATGCAGAGCTGCACGAGCGCCGGCGGGTCGATCAGGCCCTCGTCGTGCATGACCTTCGCGAACCAGAGCTGGCCGGAGTCGAACACCTCCAGCTCGGGCTTCACCCCCAGCTCCTGGAACCGCTTCGCGCCGGCGCGGAGCATGTCCGTCGTCGAGACGTAGAGGGCACCGCCGTCGCCGAAGTTGTAGGAACCGCAGTCCAGCGTCGCGATGTCGGGCAGCAGCTCCTCGACGTGAGGCAGCCGGTCCATGGCGTTGACCAGGTCGGTGCCGTCGACGGGCTTGAGCGGGTCCTCCTCGTCCATCACGAGGTCGCCGCCCATCCCGGCGGTGAGGTTCAGGACGACGTCGACGCCGCTCTCGCGGATGAGGCGGACGGCCTCGCGGTAGAGCGCGACGTCGCGGGAGCGGATGCCGGTCTCGGGGTGCCGGACGTGCACGTGGACGACGGCGGCTCCGGCGCGGGCGGCCGCGATCGCGTCGTCGGCGATCTGCGCCGGGGTCACCGGCACGTGCGGGCTCTTGCTGGGGGAGTCGGCGGCGCCGGTCAGGGCGCAGGTGATGACGACGTTCCTGGTCATCGGGCGGGGTCCGGTCACGGGTGGTCTCCTCGGACGATCGTGTGGTCGACGAAGTCGCGCAGGGCGGCCCGCATCTCGGCGACGTCCGAGGCCCGGGTCATCACCCCGATCCCGAGCCCGTCGACGAGTGCGGTGAGCTGCCGGGCGCGCAGCTCCTGGTCCCCGGCCCGGAACGCCCCGGCCTCGGCGCCGTCGTGCAGCGTCATGAGCACGGTGCGGAACCAGCGGTCCTGCGCCTCGCGGTAGAGCTCACGCCGGCGCTGGTCGTCGGGCGCGGCGTCGAGCACCGCCTCGACCCAGACCTGCATCCAGATCGACCACTCCGGCTCGAGCACCGGCCCGTCGGGCATCTGCAGGTCGAGCAGGCGCAGCAGCCGCGCATGCGGGTCGGGCAGATCGGCGAGGGCGGCCGACTGCCGGTCGAACGCCAGTTCGACGTTGTGGCGCAGCGCCTCGCCGAGCAGCGCCTCCTTGCCGGGGAAGTGGTAGTGCACCGCGGCGCTGCTGGTGCCGGCGGCGTTCGCGACGTCCGCCACCCGGACCTGGTGGTAGCCCCGCTCGGCGATGAGCGTCCAGGCGGCGTCGAGAATCCGCTTGCGGGCGCCGTCGGGGTCGTCGACGGGCGCCGGCCGTACCGACGGACCCGGCGTGGCCGTGACGACGGGCCGGACGAGCTCGGTCAGGGGAATCCCGACCCGGGCGGCGATCGCGGCGAGCTCGTCGGTCGTGAACCGCCGCCTCCCCGCGAGCGACTTCGACAGCTTCGTCTCGTCGAGCCCGATCCCGGTCGCGAACTCGCGCCGGGTCGCGCCGCTGCGCTCGATGGCGCGGCGCACCCGGTCGGGGACGGAGTCGGTCACGGCTCCGGACGGTACGGCGGCGCTTGCTCGGATCGCAAGTGACTGACTGGCGGATCAGTCAGCACTCTGGAGGTCATCTCCCCGGGGTGCCATCCTCGGCGCATGGCGTACGCGAACGACGTCGGCGGCATGCACGGCTTCGGCGATCTCCCGGAGGAGCACGGGCCGCTGTTCGAGTCGGTCTGGGAGGCGCAGACGTTCGTGCTGAACCAGGCGTTCGTGGCGGCCGGTGCGTACACGCTCGACGAGTTCCGGGCGACGATGGAGCGGATTCCGCCGGGCGAGTACTACGCGATGCCGTACTACGAGCGCTGGCTGACCGCGCTCGAGACGCTGGTGGGGTCGTGAACGTCGGCGACCGGGTGCGGGTCCGGACGATGAACCCGCCCGGCCACAACCGCGCGCCGCGCTACGTGCGGGGTCACGTCGGCGAGGTGGTGCGGTTCGTGGGCGACGGGCGGTTCCCGGACGAGTCGGCCGTCGTCGGATCCGCGGCACACCGGGAGGACATCGTGACCGTCGCGTTCCCGAGCGCGGAGCTGTGGGGCCCGGACGCGCACTCCGGCGACCGTGTCCACGTGGACCTCTTCGTCAGCTACCTGGAGCAGCCATGAGCGCTGACCACCATCGCAACGCCGAGCTGCAGGCTCGCGTGAACCGCCTGCTCGACGTGGCCGAGGCGCGCGGGGTGATCACCCGGGCCGGAGTCGATCAGCGGATCGAGGCCTTCTCGGACCGCGTCACCGCGCGCAACGGCGCCGAGATGATCGTGCGGGCCTGGAACTCGCCCGAGTACCGGGAGCGGCTGCTGGCCGATGCGGGCGCGGCGGCGGCCGAGCTGGGACACGTCGGCGGCGGGTTCAGCTCGGACATCCGGCTGCACGCGGTGGCGAACTCAGCCGAAGTGCACAACGTCATCGTCTGCACCCTCTGCTCCTGCTACCCCGTGGCGTGGCTGGGCCCGCCGCCGGCCTGGTACAAGAGCGAGGCCTACCGCTCGCGGGTGGTGCGCGACCCGCGCGGGGTGCTGGCCGAGTTCGGGCTCGTGGTGCCCGACTCGACGGAGGTCCGGGTGTGGGACGCCAGCGCCGAGGCCCGCTACATCGTCGTTCCCGAGCGCCCGGAGGGGGCCGAGGCGCTGTCCGAGGCCGAGCAGGTCGCGCTCGTGACCCGCGACTGCCTCATCGGTACGGCGCTCCCGACGGTTCCGGCGCGGGTCCGGGAGGTCACATGAGCAAGCGCACGGTCGCGGCCCGGGCCCTGGTGGGGCTGGTCGGTGCGATGACGGCCGGTGGCGCGCTGGCGGCGGACGCCCTCGTCCCGGAGACCGCCCGTCGGCACCTGCGCAACCCGCGCTGGCCGGGGCACGCCAAGTTCCACGACGCCCAGTACATCGTCATGAGCATGCTGCTGGGCGGCTATTCGCTGCGGCTGGTCACCAGACGTCGGGGCGACCCGGACCGCAACCTGCTCGCGGCCGCGGCGATCTCCTCGACCCCGTGGCTGGGCATGTACGGCGCGGCGGCATTCCCGGGCACCGAGCTGGTCGACGAGGAGTTCGACACCCCCAAGGTGCTCGGCCTCGACCCGAACATCTTCGTCGCGACCAGCTGTCTCGCCGTGCTCGGGACGGCCGTGGGGCTGGCCCGATCCGCGCGTTGAACCCGTAGGGCCCCTCATGATCGCGACGACCGTGAGGGACCGTTCGGTCCTCGCCCACTCTCCTCACACGGATCGCGATCATCCGTGCGGGTCTAGGCTCCCGCCCGGCCCAGCGCCGACGTGATCCGCTCCGCCGCCCTTCGCACGCCCTGGACGACCGCGGGCTTGCGCGGCCCGAGCATCCGCGACGTCGACCCGACGACCGAGACCGCGGCCACCGCCCGCCGTCCCGACCGTTCGTTGCCCGAGAGGATCGGCGCCGCGATCGAGGACCAGCCGAGGTCGTACTCGTCCCGGCAGGTGGCGTAGCCCTGCTCGCGGGTCTGCACCAGCGTGCGGCGCCAGCGCTGCGGGTCGACGACGGTGAAGGGCGTCCGCCGCTCCAGCCCGCGCTCCAGGATCGCCAGCGTCAGCTCCCGGTCCGACGCCGCGAGGACCCGCCCGATCGACGACGAGTGCGCCGGGTTGCGGTGGTAGTCGGTGCGGAACCGCAGCCCCGCGCCCGCGGTCTCGAGGCGCTCCAGGTAGAGCACGTCGGTGCCCACGGCCACGCCCAGCTGCACCGTCTCGCGCACGGTCTCCCGGAGCTCACCGAGCACCGGCATCGCGACCTCGCGCAGCAGCAACCGGTCCACCGCGAGCTGGCCGTACTCGAACAACCGCAGCCCGAGCCGGTAGCGCCCGGACCCGGAGCGCTCGAGCAGCCCGCCGGCCGCGAGCGCGGCGAGCATCCGGCACGCGGTCGACTTCGCGATCCCGAGCCGCGCGGCCACCTTCGTCGCCCCCAGTTCCGGCTCGGCGGCGAAGCAGTCGAGGACCGCGACCGCCGTCGACACCGACCGGAGCGGGGAGTCCTCGGCGTCGTCGGCGAGCACCGGCGAGAACGGCAGGACGGTCATCACGCCTCCCAGTCGGGGAACTCGTCCGCCGGAGGCACGTTCACCTCGGTGACGCGGTTGCGGTACGACACGAAGGCGGACCGGCCGCCCTCGCGCATCTTCACCCGGATCTCCTCGGTGTTGAGGGGCTCGCCGGGGTCGTAGCCGTGGGCCCACGTCGCGAACGCGCGCATCGGGCCGGAGTGCGTCGCCGCGAGGATGCGGCGGTGGGTGAGCGAGCCGTCCGCGCGACGGGACTCGTCCATGAGCCGGTGGAACCCGCGCCAGAACCGTCGGACACACATCGCGGGCGGCTCGAAGTACATCATCGGGACCGTCAGCCACTCCTGGATCGGGTCGGCCCCGCCCAGCTGGGTGCGGTAGAAGCGGTCGATCTCGACGAGCCACCGCGGCCGGTCGCCGACCGCCAGCCGCTCGAGCGTCTCGTTGGTCGCCTGGTACTGCCGGAACGCCGAGGTGACGTCGCGCAGCCCGTCGGGCGTCCACACGCCGAAGTTGCGCAGCTCCGGGATGGGCTCCGGGTTGGTGACGTCGGCGTCGATGCCCCACATCGACAGCCCGTCCTTGGCGCCGCGGAAGAGCTGGTCGGCGGTCTGGCGGGCGCGGTTGGTGTCGGCGCACACCAGCCGGACCTGGTCGCCGGGGTCGAAGCGCCGCGCGAGCTCGTGGCCGCGCCGGTGGGCCTGCCACGCGCCCATGGGGGTCAGCCCGGCGTCGGTCGAGTACCCCTGCGTGATGCCGTGCCGGATGATCGAGATCTCGCAGACGATCTTCTCGCTCGCCTTGCGCTCGATCGGTGCCGCGATCTCCTTGCCGCGGCTCGCCTCGGCGAGCGCGGGGGTGAACCGCTGGCCGTCGTAGGAGACGCTGGTGTCGATCGCACTTCCCGACGACGTTGCTCCCGACGACGGCGGGTGCGCGTCACCAGCTGTCGTCGTGCGCTCCCGGAAGCGGCGCAGGTAGAGCGGCGTGCCGTCGGACCCGCCGTCACCACCCCCGTCGTCGGGGACGGCCTGCCGTCGGGACCGGTACTTCGAGAGGTAGTCCGGCGTCTCGTAGCGGTCGACGGACCGCGGGTCGCGGGCCATCAGGAGTGCACCGTGAAGAAGCGCTCGTTGACCTGGCGGTGGTAGTAGAAGATCGCCCGGCCCATCTCCTCCTCGGTCCAGGTGATCGGTTCGAAGTCGGGGTCGACCCAGTAGCCGCCGGTGAACAGTTCGTTGCGGTTGCCGGCCGGGTCGAAGAAATAGGTCGTGTAGCCGCGGGTCACGCCGTGCCGCGTCGGCGCCACGTCGATGTTCACGCCGTGATAGGCGAGGGTGTCGGCGGCGTCGCGGATGCCGTTCCAGTCGTCCATCCAGAACGCGAAATGGTGCAGCGCGCCGTTCGGCCCGGTGATCACCGCGATGTCGTGCGGGGTGTGGGAATGCTCGAGGAACGTCGCGAGCTGGTGCCCGTCGTTCGCGAGGATCTGTTCGGTGAGCCGGAACTCGAGCAGTTCGCAGAAGAACGCGGTGAAAGCCTCGACGTCCTCGGCCATGACGAACAGGTGGTCCAGCCGGGGCGGCGCGATCCCGACGAGATCCATCGGCCGGGGCGGCGGGTTCGTCTGCGGGAGCATGTTCCCGACCCGCTCGGTCCCGTGGGTGAGCTCGACCAGGTGCCCGGACGGTGCCTCGAAGCGGATCGCCTCACCCCAGCCCGGACCGAGCTCGCGCAGCGCGAACCGCTTGACCGGCACCCCGGCGGCCTCGAGCTTCGCGGTGAAGTGGTCGAGGTCCTCGGGCGAGTGGAGCTTGAACGACATGTGGTCGAGGCCGTAGGTGGGCGCGGCGCGGAGGATCACCGAGTGGTGCTCGCGCTCGTCCCAGCACTTGAGGAAGACGCGCTCGGCGCCGTCGCGCTCGTCGCGGGCGGTCTCGACGAGGCCCAGCACCTCGGTGTAGTACGCGGTGGCGAGCTCGAGGTCGGGAACGCGGACCTCGACGTGCTGGAGTCGGAGGATGCGATCGGAGGTCGAGTTGGTCGGCATTCGAGGCTCCTCAGGTGTGCATGCGCAGGAAGCGCTGGCTGACGACGTTCTCGTAGTAGAAGAGGCCCTTGCCGAAGTTGTCCTCGGTCCAGGTGAGGATCTCGGTGTCGGGGTCGACCCAGTAGCCGCCGGTGAAGACCTCGTTGCGGATCCCGAGCGGGTCGAAGAAGTAGATGGTGTTGCCGCGGGTCACGCCATGACGAGTCGGGCCCTGGTCGATCTGCACGCCGTTGTAGGCGAGCGTGTCGGCGGCCTTGCGGACGTGGTCCCAGTCGTCGAGCCAGTAGGCCCAGTGGTGCAGCGCGCCGTTCGGCCCGTTGACGATCGCGATGTCGTGCGGTGAGTTCGTCCGGCCGGCGAGCCAGACGCCCAGCTGGTGACCGTTCCCGTCGAGCACCTGCTCGGTCAGGCGCAGCCCGAGCACCTCCATGAAGAACCGCGCGGACTCGGCGACCTCCTCGGCGTTGACCAGCATGTGGTCCATCCGCGGCGGCGCGATGCCGGGCAGGTCGGGCGGCGGGACGGGCGCGGGGTTGTGCTTGCCGAGCAGGTTGCCGGTCTTCTCGATGTCCCAGACCAGCTCCATGATCTGGCCGGACGGGACCTCGAACCGCAGCGACTCGCCCTGGCCGACGGCCTCCCCGCGGCTGACCCGGCTGGTGGGGCAGCCGTAGGCCTCCACCTTGTTCTCGAAGTCGGCCAGGTCGTCCTCGGCCTCCACGCGGAACGTGAAGGAGTCCAGCCCGGTGCGCGGGTTGTAGCGCATCCGCAGCGAGTGGTGGTCCTCCTCGTCCCAGCACTTGAGGTAGACCGCGTCCTCGGTCCGGGCGACCTGCTGCAGGCCCATGACCTCGGTGTAGTACGCGGTCGACAAGTCCAGGTCGGGGGTCCGCACGTCCACGTGCGCGAGTCGCAGGATGCCCACGTCCGGTCCTCTCGGGTGGGGTGCCGGCGGAAGGCCGGTGTGCTTGACGTCACGACGCTAGCCGCCCTAGCGTTCCGGAGAGAAGAGCAACCGTTCCGGCTTCCGGAACGGTTGGCGCGGAGCGCATGTGCGTGCGTTTCCGTGTCAGGACACGGAAACGCACGCACATGCCGGAGGCGAAACGTGGCCGACCCGATGGCGATGCGCCGCGCGGTCGCGGGCTACGTCGAAGGCATCCACCGGGCCTACGCCCAGCAGGCCTCGACGTTCCCGCCGGCGGTCCGCGGCCGGATGCCGCTGCTGGCCGCCGGACGGTTCACCGTCGTCGCCGCCGGGGCGCGCAACCTGCACGTGCTGGCGACGACGGAGCCCCTCGGCCCGCTGCAGGGCGAGGAGGTCGAGCTGCCGGGATCGCTCGACGGTCTCGAGTGGACGGTGCGCTTCTACGACCCGGTCGTCCTCCCCGCGCTCGGCGTGATCGACGAGGGTGACGCTGCGCGGCCCGACGAGGTCCGCGGCTGCCTGGGAATCTCGACCGTGCTCTACCACCTGGTGACCCAGCCCGGGTCGGGTCTCTCGCCGCATCACGCGGGCCACGTCGGGTCCGGTCTGGCCAGCGGTCACTCCGCTGCGGCCCGCGACTTCGACACGCTCCGCTCGCGGGCCCGCGGCCGGGAGGCGCTGGTCGACGAGATGCAGGGCGCCGCGGTCGCCGGCCTCGCCCGCGCCCAGGTGCTGCTCGCCCGTGCGATCGCCCCGCACAATCCCGCCGTCGGTGAGGCGGTCGACTCCGCGCTGCGCCCCGGAGCCGACCTCGACCCGGACGGCGTGCGCCGGGTCCTCGTCGGCGCCCTCGGGGGTACCGCGGCGAGCACGGTCGGGGCGGTCTGAGTGGACGCTCCGCTGCACTCGGTCACGAACGCCGCCCGCCTGCTGAAGGCGTTCCTCTCCCGGGAGGAGACGCTCGGGGTCTCGGAGCTCTCCCGCCGACTCGGGCTCGGCAAGAGCGCCGTGCACCGGCTGCTGGCGACGCTCGCCGCGGAGGGCCTCGTCTCCCGGGACGCCGACGGTGGGTACCGGCTCGGCCTGGTCGTGTTCGAGCTCGGTGAGGCGGTGCGCTCGCACATGGACCTGCACGCGGCCGCCGGCCCGGTCCTGGTCGAGCTGCGCGAGCAGACCGGGGAGTCCTCGCAGGTGGGGGTGCTCGACGGCGACGAGGTCGTCTATGTCGACCGGCTCGAGAGCACCCACTCGCTGCGGCTGTTCCACGAGACCGGTCGCCGGGTCCCGCTGCACTGCACCAGCTCGGGGAAGGTTCTGCTGGCGTCACTGCCGGTGGAGCGGCGCGAGCGGATCCTCGCCGCCGGGCTGCGCGAGCACACCCCGCACACGATCGTCACCCCCGACGCCCTGCGCGCCGAGCTCGCTGCCGTGCAGGAGCGGGGGTGGGCGGACGCGGTGAACGAGCGCGAGCTCGGGGTCGCCTCTCTCGCCGCTCCCGTCCGCGGTCCCGGTGGTGCCGTGGTCGCGGCCATCAGCGTCGGCGCCCCGATCACCCGCTTCCGGGCCATCCCGCGCCAGCGTCTCGCGCGCTGGGTCGTCGAGGCGGGGGAGGCGGTGTCGCGGCGCTTGGGCTGGTCGCCGGAGACGGAGCATCAAGGGGAGCACGCCGATAGGGTGAGTCGACCATCCAGTACGGAGTGCGAACAGCCTGACCGCAGCGGCCCGCCGTCGTCGGGAACGGAGACCGAACGACGCGACCGCAGCGACCCGCCGTCGTCGGGAGCAGGATCGTCGTCGTCCACCGTCCGCACGCCGAACGGCCAGGAGGCCGCGCATGCCCGTGTCTGAATCGCTCGATGCCCCGGGCAAGGCCCGCGCGCTCTACGAGGCGCGCCGCACCCGCGTCCCGATCGCGCCCTTCACCGACGCCGACCCCTCGCTGGGCATGGCGGAGGGCTACGCGATCCAGCGCGAGCTGCTGCCGCTGCTGCTGGCGGACGGGGACCGCGTCGTCGGGTACAAGGTCGGGCTGACGTCGACCGCGATGCAGCGGATGGTCGGGGTCGACTCGCCCGATCACGGGCCGGTGCTCGCCTCGACGGTCTACCGCGACGGCGACTCGCTGCCCCTCGACCGCTTCATCGCGCCCAAGGTCGAGGCGGAGATCGTCTTCGTGATGGGGGAGCGGCTGCTCGGGCCCGGGATCGGACCGACGGACGCGGCACGCGCGGTCGCCGGGGCGGCCGCGTCGATGGAGATCGTCGACTCCCGGATCGCGGACTGGCGGATCAAGCTCGCGGACACGGTGGCCGACCTGGCGTCGAACGGCGCGGTGGCGGTCTCGTCGCGCGTGGTGCCGCTGGCGGGACTGGACACGCGGCTGGTCGGGATGACCCTGACGCGCAACGGCGAGCTGATCGACACCGGGGCGGGCGCGGCGGCGCTGGGCGATCCGCTCGCGGTCGTGGCGTGGCTCGCGAACGTGCTCGGCGAGCACGGGGTGGCGCTCGAACCGGGGCACCTGGTGATGACGGGCGCCCTGCACGCGGCGGTGCCGATGGCCGCGGGCGAGGTGTACCGGGCGGAGTTCGATCGGCTCGGGCCGGTGTCGATCCGCGTGACGGCGGGAGACGCAGCGAAGCGGAGCTCGACCACGACGACCGGTGCGGAGGTGGCGGCGTGAGTGCGGATGTCCAACAGTTGGCGGCGCGGCTGTCGAAGGCCGTGGCGGAACGGACGGCGATCGAGCCGCTGACCGACGAGGTCCCCGACCTGGATCTCGAGACCGGCTACGCCGTGCAGCGGGTGTTGCGCGAGCAGGCCGGCCCGATCGCGGGCTGGAAGCTCGGGGTCACCTCCCGGGCGAAACAGGCGCAGGTCGGGGTGTCCGCGCCGGTCTGCGGGTTCCTGCCGGCCGCCGGGGCGCTCGATCTCGGCGAGCCGCTGTCGGTGTCGTCGCTGATCCAGCCGCGGGCCGAGCCGGAGATCGTGTTCGTGCTCGGTCGCGACCTCTCGGGGGCGCACTGCACGGCGGTCGACGTGCTCTCGGCGACGTCGGGTCTGGCGGTCGGCATAGAGGTGCTCGACTCCCGGTTCCGCGACTACCGCTTCACGATGGCCGACGTCGTCGCGGACAACACCTCGGCGGCGCGCTACCTCGTCGGGAGCCCGGTACCGCCGGCCGGGATCGACGTCCGGCTGGTGGGCGTGGTGCTGGAGAAGAACGGCGAGGTGATCGCGACGGCTTCCGGGGCGGCCTCGCTCGGACACCCGGCGGCGGCGGTGGCGTGGCTGGTGCGCCGGTTGGCGGCGTCCGGGGAGGGGCTGCGTGCCGGGGAGGTCGTGCTCTCCGGCGGCCTGACCGCGGCGACCCCGGTGACGCCCGGTGATGTGGTGACCGTGTCGATCGACCGGCTCGGCACGGTGGAGATGGCTGTTTCGAGCTGACGCTCTCGTGCGTGCGTTTCCGTGTCAGAACACGGAAACGCACGCACGGGGCCCGACGGAGGAGGGCCGAATGCCCCTGGTCCAGATCACGCTCGCCCGCGGGCGGACCCCCGAGCAACTCGCCGCGCTCGGGGAGAAGGTGACCGCGGCGGTGTCCGAGGCGGTGGGTGCCCCGGCGGGCAACGTCCGCGTCGTCGTCACCGAGTGCGAGCCCGAGCACTGGTTCGTCGGCGGGGAGTCGTTGGCGGAGCTCCGGTCGTCCGGCCGGCGGTGAGGACGTGCTCGTCGACCTCGGCGACCCGGCCGGGCGGTCCGCCTGGACGGTGACCGCCGACGACGGCCGCGCGTTCGCCGTCTTCGTGCTCGACGACGGGTCGGTGCGGGTGAGCGACGCGGCCTGCCCGCACAACGGCGGCCCGCTGGTCGAGGGGCAGGTCCGCGGGGTCGACGTCCGCTGCCCGTGGCACTGGTACCGCTTCGACCTCGACTCCGGCGCCTGCCGGACCACGACGATGTTCGCGCTCACGGTGTACCCGGTGCTCGAGGTCGACGGGCGGCCGCACGCGGACGTCGGGGACGCGCCGCCCACGCTGTCGTGGTCCGAGCGGCTGCGGGCGCACGCGAGAGACGCGTAGGCCGCCCAGGGAAGTGGGAGCGGGCTTTCGTTTTCGGTGCTACGGTCGGTGACGCCGCCACCTTGAGGAGTCACCGTGACCGTCGACGCCAAGGACCTCCCGCTCCACGTGCAGCGGGACCACTTCGATCCGCCCGCGGCCGTCAGCGCCCTCCGCGACCAGCCCGGCCTCGAGCGGGTCACCGACGCCCTCGGGCAGCCCGCCTGGCTCGTGACCCGCTACGACGAGGCCCGCGAGGTCCTCGGCGACGCGACCCGCTTCTCCAACGAGCGGGTGCCCGCCGTCCGCATCCCCGGCACCGACCCTGCCGTCTTCCGCGCCGGCAACCTGCTCATGAACGACCCGCCCGAGCACACCCGACTGCGGCGCCTGCTCACCGGCGAGTTCACCGTCAAGCGGATCCGGCGCCTGCAGCCGCGGATCTCGGCGTTCGTCGACGCCCAGCTCGACGCCATGGCCCAGGCCGGCCCGCCCGCCGACCTCGTCACCGACTTCGCGCTGCCCGTCCCGAGCCTCGTCATCTGCGAGCTGCTCGGCGTGCCCTACGAGGACCGCGACGACTTCCAGACCCGCGCGGGCAAGCAGATCGACCTCACCCTGTCGCTGGAGGAGCGCGGCCGGGTCGCCGCCGAGTCCCGGGCCTACATGGGCGAGCTGGTCGACCGCGCGTTCGCCGCCCCAGGGGACGACATGCTCGGGATGCTGGTCCGCGAGCACGGCGACGACCTCACCCGCAACGAGCTCATCGGGATCGCCTCGCTGCTGCTCATCGCCGGGCACGAGACCACCGCGAACATGCTCGCCCTGGGCACGCTCGCGCTGCTGCGCCACCCCGAGCAGGCCGCCCTGGTGCGCGACGACCCGACCGCCACCGCGCCCGCCGTCGAAGAGCTCATGCGGTACCTGTCGATCGTGCACGCGAGCGTGCCGCGCGTCGCGATCGCCGACACCGAGGTCGCGGGGACGCCGATCGCGGCGGGGGAGATGGTGCTCGTCTCGCTGGCGGCCGCCGACCGGGACCGTGCGCTCGTCGAGGACCCCGACCAGCTCGACATCGGCCGCGCGGGCGCCCCGCACGTGGCGTTCGGGCACGGCGTGCACCACTGCCTCGGCGCGCCGCTCGCGCGCATGGAGATGGCGACGGCGTTCCCCGCGCTGCTCCAGCGGTTCCCGACGCTGGCCACCCCGGTCGACCTCGACAGCGCACCTAGGGGACGACCGTCACCGGCCACTTCCCCGCCTTGATCAACCGTCCCGCGAGCGACCCGACGAACCGGTGCCCGGCCTTCATCGAGGCCCCGACGACGACGGCGTCCGCGCGCAGGTCGTCCGCGGCGCGCACGATCTCCAGGTACGGGTCGCCGTGCACCATCATCAGCCGCGCCTCCATCTCGAGCAGGCGCAGGTACTCCTTGGCCTGCTCGTGGAGGTCGGCGGCGAGGTCGTGCGCGGACTCCGCGAGCACCGTGACCGCGTCGGCGGACAGCGAGGACATCGCGGGCGTGGTCGTCACGGTGATGACGACGAGCTCGGACCGCTGCCGCCGGGCCAGCCCGACGGCGTAGGCGCCGGCCCGCAACGACGTCGTCGACCCGTCGACCGCCGCCAGGATCAGCTTCGGGCCGTCGGTACCGAGCTCGAACCCCTCCACGGCGATGATTCTGCTCCCCGTGGCCCGGTTCCGTCGATCAAGGGAATCGCCTCAGTGCGGCGGCTCGTGTCCGACGACCGTCTCGCCGGTCGGGACGATCTCCCCGGTCCACCCGCAGGCCGCGCACCAGCAGTAGAAGCGCCGGTCGTCGCCCTCCCAGAACTCCGATGCGAGGTCGACCTCGCCCGCGCAGCCGGGGCAGAACCGCGGCGCGTCCCGACGGTGCGCCTCGGCGTCCGCCGCGAAGCGACGGTCCGGCGGCGCCGATCGCCGCTCCGGCGGCGAGGTCATCCGACCTGTCCCGAGTCCACCTGGGCCTCGGTGCCCGGCGCCAGCGTCGCGTCGCCGATCCCGCCCTCCGGAGTGAACGACGTCCGCCCGGCCGCCTTGTCCTTCCCGACCTGCTCCGCGGCGGAGAGATGCACCTTGCGGATCGTGTCGAGCATCGGCGAGAAGCGGGTGGAGCCCATGTCGCAGAAGTCGAGCGCGAACTGCGCCCCGCCCGCGTGGAACTTGTCCTTCTCGCAGGGCAGGTCGATCCGCTCGTGCTCTTCGCGGATCGTGCCCAGCGGGTCCTCACCGTTCTCGACGGCCGCCATCTGCTGCTTGAACATCTTGCGCAGCATCGAGACGCCGATGTCGGAGCGGCCCAGGTGCTCCGTCGTGCGGTCCGTGATCGGACCCTGGGTGCACCAGGCCATGATGTCCTGGCCCTCGACGTAGTTCACGACGTGGCGGCCGCGCTCGTCGAACACCGGGATCTCGTAGTCCGGGACCGCCGGCTGCGACAGCGGCTCGTAGCCCTCGGGGGCGTGGACCGTGTAGAGCATGAACCGGGTCGTCGTGCGGTTGATCGGGATCCGCAGCTGCATCTGGTGGATGCCGCCGCCCCCGACGCGCATGTTGTAGGGGAAGACGAGCGGGTGCCCGACCTTCCAGTCGTCGTTGTCCTCGCTCGCCCCGGCCAGGATGCGGCGCTTGATGATGCCCCACTCGAAGGCGTCGAACCCGATGCGCTGGTGCGCCTTGCCGAACGACGGGGGAGCCGTGAAGCCCTCGTGGCGGCCGATGAACTCGAAGTAGCGCCCGTGCAGGAACTCGACGTGGTGCGGGTCGACCGCGTTCTCCATGATCTGCACGTAGTTGCACGGCAGATCCGCCCAGCCGATGTCGCGGAAGCCGTCCATCACGTAGACGTCGAAACGGGGCAGCTCGGGCGCCGGGGCCGGCCCGACGTAGGCCCAGACCAGCCCGCCCATCTCCTCGACCCGACCCGCCGTCGCACGCACGCGGTTCTGGAAGTTGGTGTTCTCCTTCTCTGCCGGCTGGTCGGTGCACGCGCCGTCGGTGTCGAACTTCCAGCCGTGGTACGGGCAGCGCAGGCCGTCGTCCTCGACGACGCCGTAGGCCATCGACGCCTTCCGGTGCGGGCAGGGCTCGGGGATGATCCCGTACCGCCCCGACGGCGAGCGCCAGAGCGCGAAGAACTCCCCGAGCAGCTCGACCCGCTTGACGGGGAACTCGGCCAGCTCGCGGGTGAACGCGACGGGGTACCAGTAGCGCCGCAGGACCTCGCCCATGCGGGTCCCGGGCTCGACGGCGGTGAGCTCGTCGTTCTGCTCGGCGGTCAGCACGGCGGCATCCCCTCCAGTGGTGGTGGTCCACCTCACGCTAGGTGGGCCGACCCCGGCGGAGAAGCGGGCTGTGCCGGAGCGCGGGACGGCTACCCGTGATCGCGGTGCAGCCGGGCCAGCATCCGGTTGTAGGCGGCCAGGGCCTCGTCGTCGTCGTCGAGGTCGTCGCCGGTCCCGTCGTCGCCGGTCTGGTCGGAGATCGCCGAGCGCCGGGCCGATTCCAGCCACGGGCCGAAGTCCACCCGCCCGCTCGGGTCCGAGACCCACAGCCTGCCGAGCAGGACCATGATCACCATCATCAGCGCGTCGCCGCCGACCCACATGATCCCGCCCCCGAGGTGCACGCCCTCGAGGTCGTAGGCGGGGAACATCGTCGCCGGCGCGAGCATGAGCACGACGCCGACCAGCGTGTCGACGCCCATGGCGATCAGCATGAGCACGAACCGCACGAAGTAGGCCGGCCGGTTCGGGAGCAGGTCGACGCCGATGGCGGTGTGGAAGAACAGCAGGCCGGCGACGAGGTAGAGCGCCTGCTCGGTGTAGTGCAGGCCCATCGAGGAGGCCATGGCCTGCATGAACCCGGTGAGGTGGGTGAGGACGACGACGGCCGCGTAGACGAGCAGGACGGTGCCGGGGAACGTGATCGCCCGCGCGACCGGGCTCGCCAGAGTCGCGTCGAACGCCCGCCCAGCGCCACCGGGCAGGGTGTCGCGCAGCAGTTCCAGCGGGTGTCCCGCCACCCAGAACGCCGGGATCACCATGATCAGCATCAGGTGCATGACCATGTGCACCGCGAACGCGCCGTGGCCGAACACCGCGATCCCGGAGTTCCAGGTCACGACGGCGGCCGCGAGCGCGGCCAGGAACGAGGCGGTGCGCCGCACCGGCCAGGAGCCGTGCCGCGTCGCGCCGGTCAGGTAGAGCGCACCCAGCACGACGAGCACCGCGTCCACACCCCAGGCCGGCTCCCAGGTGGTGAGGACGTCCACCCACGCCGGCCCCGGGACCCGCCCCATCGGCCCCATCTGTCGAGCAACTCCAGCCACGGGCCCCATCGTGCTCCGACCCCCGTCGGACGGCAGCACACCGGGGGTCGGGGTCCCGAACCTAGACCGGCAGCGCCGAGAGCTTCTGCCACTCCGGCCAGGTGTACGACCAGTCGTAGATGTCGGTCTTGGGCATCGGCACCGGGCTGCCCGTGACCTCCACCGGGTCGCCGAAGATCGCGGTGTTGAAGTAGGCCTGGGCGTCCTGTGGCGAGAGGTTCACGCACCCGTGGGTGACGTTCTCGTTGCCCTGGGCCCCCTCGGAGAGCGGGTTGGCGTGGATGAACTCGCCGTTGTTGGAGATCCGGACGGCCCAGTGCTCCGGCACGTTGTTGTAGCCGTACGCCGGGTTGGACATGAGCACCGTCTGCTGCTTGCTCATCACGACGTGGACGCCGTTGGTGGTGTTGCGGTTCGGGTCGGAGCCCAGGCCGTAGCTCGCGGGCACGGTCATCACCGGCTTGCCGTCCCGGACGACGACCATCTGGAACGAGTTCACGTCGGCCTTGACGATCTGGGAGCGGCCGATCGTGAAGTGCGAGCTGACGTCGGCCTTGCCCCAGTTCCCGCCGCCGGTGTCCACCCCCTGCAGGTTCGCCGCGACGGTGACCTGCGTGCCGGGCTGCCAGTAGCCCTCGGGCCGCCAGTGCACCCGGGAGCCCTGCGCGGTGTCGGGGAGCCATCCCCAGGACCCCGTCGTCGGGACCGAGGTCTGCACCGACAGTGCGCGCTGCGCCGCGGCCTTGTCGGTGACCGGGCCGTTGAACTGGACGATGATCGGGGCCCCGATGCCGACGGTGTTCCCGTCGCCGATGTTCAGGTTCGCGGCGATCGTGTTCTGCGGGTCGACGGTCGTGAACGTGCCGGTGACCCGCTGCGCGGCGCCGTTCGCGTCGACCGCGGCGCCCTTCCACGTGTACGTGGTGTTGTAGGCCAGCGTCGCGGTGCTCGCCCAGCCGTCCGGCGTCGGACGTCCGGCGACGGCGGAGCCGTCCGGGCCGGTGAGGGCGACGTCGGTGAGCCGGCCGTTCGCCACGTGGACGGCCGCGGGCTGGGCCGGGGCGACCCCGGTGGCGCCGTTGGCGGGCGTGGTCGTGATCTGGACCTGGGGCGTGGACGGTGCGTCGGCCTGCGCCTCCGAGCTGCTCCCGCCGGCCGACCCCGGCCCGGCGTTCGCCCGCTCGATCGTGCCCCACACGGTGACCGCGGCGAGAGCCACCGCGAACGTCACCATCACCCCGAGCAGAAGACGCCCGAGCGCCATCGACCCACACCCCCTGTGTGTCGTCCTCACCAGCGTCCCCGGGCGTCCCGGGGCCTCATCGTCGGACGTGTCGGTTCCGACGCGGTTCCACCATGGTGCCCCCGGTGTCACACGGAGGTGGTGCGGCGCACCGGTCGCGGGCGGATTCGTGACCTGGCGGCCGCCGTCCCCACGGTAACGGGCCAGGTGGGTCTCGCGGACCGCCCGGGGTCGCTAGCGGCCGGGGATGGGCTTCCCCGAGAACAGGTACTTCTGGGCGAGGGCCACCGGGTCGTAGGCGGGTGCCGAGGACACGGCGGGCTCCGGATCCGCGGTCGTCACCGGCCGGGTCTGGACGATGCACACCGGGTCGCCCGCCCGACGGTGCCTGCTGATCACCCACTCGACGTCGACCGCGTGCCCGTAGTGCTCCTCGATGGCGGTGACGGCCGACGCGATCGCGCCGATCTGCTCGTCGTCGAGCACGCGGCGGTCGGCCAGCTTGGCGGGCATCTCGATCTCCGTGACGGCGCCGACCGCGAAGTCGAACGCGCTCACGATCTTCTTGTGTGCCACGTCGTAGCGCAGCACCCGCCCGTCCGCCTTCCCCACCTCGACGTGGTCGGGGTCGACCAGGCCCTGGACGATCGCCTCGCCCCAGCCCCAGCTGGTCTCGACGACGACGCGGTCCCGCTTTCCCGTGACGGGGTGCACCGAGAACGCCACCCCGGAGGCCCGGGCGTGGATGAGCTCGATGACCCCGACCGCGATCGGCATGTCGTGGTGGCTGATGCCGCGCCGCAGTCGGTAGGCCAGGGCCCGGGCCGTGAACAACGACCCCCAGCAGCGCCGCACCGAGTCCAGCACCCGCTCGATGCCCGAGACGCCGAGGTAGGTGTCGAAGATCCCGGCGAACGAGGCGTCGGCGGCGTCCTCCCCGGTGGCCGACGAGCGCACCGCGACGGGCACGTTGACGTCGACGCACCGCAGGCACAGCTCCTCGTAGGCCTCGGTGAGCCGGGCGGTGAGGTGCTCGCTGATCGGGGTGGCCACGAAGAGCTCGCGGATGGCGGCCGACGCCTGGTCGACCTCGAGCTCCGACGGGTCGGGGCCGAGGCTGGCGAGGACCGCGTCGATCCGCCCGTCGAGACCGGAGTCCCGGCAGTGGCGGAGGTAGGCGTCGACGGTGACCGCGAAGCCCTGGGGCACCTGCACCCCGGAGGCCAGCAGCTCGGCGAGGCGGCCCATCTTGGCGCCGCCGCAGGCCACCGCCGCCTCGGGCGCCACCTCGTCGAGCCACGCGACGGCGTCGCAGCTGTGCCGCTCGAGCCCCGCGCCGTCCCCGGTCTCCGTCGACGCCGTCGTCATGCGGGAACCTCCGAGGTCGCCCCGGCGGCCGGGGCGACGACGTCCGCGGCCTTGGTGAGGATCGTGACGGTGCCGTTGGTCCCGTCGATCTCGACCTCGTCGCCGTCGGAGATCGACAGCGTCGCGACGCCGGTGGCGGTGACCGTCGGGACGCCGTACTCGCGGCCGACGATGGCGGCGTGGGAGAGCATCCCGCCGCCGTCGCAGGCACAGCCGGCGATCTTGCCGAAGGCCGGCGTCCAGTTCGGCGAGGTCGACTCGCAGATCAGGATCGAGCCGGGCTCCAGGCGGTGCAGCTCGTCGGACGACTGGAGCACCCGCGCGATGCCCCGCACGGTGCCCTTGGCGGCGGCGACCCCGGAGATCGTCGTCTGCGCGGCGGCGTCGGGGTTCTGGACGGCCCTGATCGAGTGCGGGTTCAGCCCGAAGATCTCGATGAGGATCGGGTCCTCGACGGCCTCCGGGATCGTCCCGAGCACCTTCGGCATCTCGCTGCGGCGGCCGTGCCAGTGGTCGAAGTACTGACGGCGGGCGTCGACGAGGCCGCGCAGGCTCGCGTCGTAGGGCTTGTCGCCGGAGGCGACGTCGCGCAGCTCCGGCCAGAACAGGTAGAGCATGTCGTCGTGCCGGTCGGCCTTGACCCGGCTCGCGAGTTCCTGGCAGCCCCAGCGCAGCGGGAGCATGACCTTGAGGTCGATGTAGTAGTTGTGGTCGTCCTGCCACCACGGGAAGTTGGCCTGCTGGTTGGAGGTGAGGCCGGCGTCGAACACCGCCTGTTCCTCCCGGGTGAGGCCGGCGCGGGCGTTCTCGATCGCCTCCTCCCGCTCGGCCATCGCGTTGCGGGCGGCCTGGTCGAAGTCGTGCGAGTCCCGCCGCTGCAGGAACGTCTTCACCAGGTTCAGGGGGATCGTGTTGTCCTCGACCCAGCTCGGCACGCCGACGTCGCAGGTGGCCTCGGCGCGGTAGCCGTAGATCCGCAGGAACTCGTCGAACTCGGTCAGCCAGATCGACGCGGCGCCGCCGTGCCGGGCGAGCGCGTCGCGCAGCTGCCCGCCGTCGTGCGCCTCGAAGACCGGCTCGAGCCCCGCGGCGCGTGCCTTCAGCGCGAGGTCGTAGAGCTTGCGGTCGGTCTCCATGATCTTGGTGTCCTCGCCCTGGAGGAACTTGCCGATCTCGTTCGGGTTGATGCCCATGTCCGCGCAGGCCCCGTAGAAGCCCAGGAAGTTCGCGAGCATCGGGTACATGACGCCGAAGTGGATCTCCATCGCGCGCTTGTGGTAGCGGCGGCCCTGGGCGAGCAGGTTCGGGAGCTCGTCGCCGCGGACCTGGGAGAAGTCGATGCCCCGGAAGTACGACCAGGTGTTCTCCAGCTCGTCGCGGCCGGATTCCCAGATGCTGCGGTAGTTCGTCAGGAAGTACGGGAGGTTGGTCGCGATGCGCCCGGCGCGCGCCTCGATCTCGCGGGGGTCGGTCTCCGGCAGCGCCGAGCCGTAGAGGTGGGTGCCCGCGAAGCGCGCGGTCACGCCGCGGCCCGGCGGCAGCGGGAGCGACTCGGCGGCGTGCTGGGTGCCCCAGCAGTAGCCGTCGCCGCTCCACAGCGTGGCGCCCAGCGGGGTGAGGCCGCGCGACCAGTGGAAGTCGAGGAACCAGAACTGATTCTCGTCGCCGGGCTTGAAGGGACCGGCCGGGTCGACGATCCACGGCATGTCGAAGTACTCGGGCTTGTACCCGGGGTACCACTCGCCCGTGCTGTAGGCGTCGACCGGAACGACGTTGGCCATCTGACCCTCCTCGGCGGTGAGATCGAGCCGACCGTGATCCAAGCTCAAGAGTGACGCAAGCAACACGTTCGCGGGGACGGAACGTTGCTCCCGAGGGAACGGGCGGGTCCCCGCCGGACGAACGGGGGCCTAGCGTGCGGACGATGAGCACCCCCCGAGCGCTGCTGCTCGACATCGGCGGAGTCCTGCTCACCTCGGCGCACGAGCGGATGGGCGTGCTCGGCGATCGGCGGCCCGGGCTGGGGTCGTTCACCGAGATCCGCGGGCTGCTCGGGCCGCGCCCGGACGTCGCGTGGGACGAGGTCCTCGCCGGCCGGGCGAGCGAGCGCGGCTACTGGGCGGCGCGGGCGGCCGAGTACGCGGCGCTGGTCGACGACCGCTCCTCGCGGGGTGTGCCGGCCCTCATGGACGTGCTCTACCCGGAGGACGAGGACCCCGGGCTCTTCCGCCCGGAGGTCGTCGCGCTCATGGACGACGCGCACGCGGCCGGACTCGTCGTCGCGGCCCTGACCAACGACCTCGCGGCGTTCCACGGGGACGGCGACCTCACCGACCATCCCGTGCTCGGCCGCTTCGACACGATCGTCGACGGCTCCGTGACGGGAGTGCTCAAACCGGAACCCGGGGCGTACCGGATCGCCCTCGACGCGGTGGGCTGCGCGGCGGGGGAGGTCGTGTTCCTCGACGACATCCCGGGGAACTGCGCCGGTGGTCGGGCGGCCGGGCTCGTGACGGTCGAGGTGGACGTCCGTGACCCGGCGGCGTCGGTCGCGGACGCGCGGAATGCGCTGGGGTTGGGACCTCCGGAGACGTCAGGAAAGACCCGTTCCGGACGTCCGGTGTCGGGAAGTCGGCGTTGATCACCGGGTACGACGGCGGGGGCGGCGCGGCGGCCGTCGTCGTCGGCGCGTCCGGGGCGCTCGGCTCGGCGATCGCGTCCCGGCTGGCCGGCGCCGGGCTCGTCGTCGTGGGGGTGGCGCGGAAGCCGGTGGACGCGGCCGGCGTGATCGGGTGCGCCGCCGACATCGGGGACGACGCCGCGGTCGACGTGATCCGCGCGGCCGTCGACGACGTCGGGCTGCCGGTGCGGATGGTCGTCCAGGCGGCCGGGCTGCCGGCGGCCGGGCCGCTCCCGACGATCGACCCCACGGCGCTCGGCTCCGCGGTGTCGCTCAAGGTCGGCGGGATGCTCCGCCTGGTCCGGGCGGTCGCGGACCGGCTGGGGCCGGGTTCGCGGCTGGTCGCGCTCGGCGGGCACTACGGCACCGAGCCCTCGCCGCACACCTGCGCCGCCGGGGTCACGAACGCGGCGCTGGCCAACCTCGTGCGCCAGCTCGCCGACCATCACGGCCCCGACGGGGTCACCGCGCACCTCGTCGCTCCCGGTCCCGCCGACACCGACCGGCTGCGGCGGCTCTCGCAGGCCCGGGCCGACGAGCGCGGGGTGGACGTCGAGGAGATCCTCGCCGAGCGCCGGGCCGAGTCGCCGCTCTCGGTCCTGGTGACGCCGGAGCAGGTCGCGTGGGCGGTCGCGACGCTGCTCGACCCGGAGGCCGACGCGCTCACGGGCTCGACCCTCGCCCTCGATGTCGGGGCCCGGCGGGGCATATAGGCGCGCTGTCGCGCCTGCTCACGAGGCCGCAGGCCACCTACAGACCCGCCTCGGCGACGAGCCGGTGGAACAGCGCCTCGGCGTCGACCTCGAGGCCGCGGGCGGTGAACCACTCGGCGATCCGGCGAACGTCGCGGACGAGCATCTCGGACCCGTGCGGGTTCCCGACGAGGTCGACCACCTGCGGCAGGTCGATGAGGACCAGCCGGCCGTCGTCGACGAGGATGTTGTAGGCCGACAGGTCGCCGTGGGTCCAGCCGAGGCGGGCGAGCCCGACGAGGGCGTCCGTCAGTTGACCCCACCAGTCGTCCAGCTCGGCGCGGTCGGGCCGCTGCTGGGCGAGGCGGGGCGCCGCGACGCCGTCGGGTGAGCCGAGGAACTCGAGCAGCAGCTCGGTGCCGTCGAGCTGCACCGGATAGGGCACCGGGACCCCGGCCTCGTAGAGCGTGCCCAGGGCGGCGAACTCCGCGGTCGCCCACTGCCCGGCGAGCAGCTCGCGGCCGAACGAGGTGCGGTTCGCCATCGCGCGGGTCTCCCGGGACCGACGGACGCGACGTCCCTCCAGGTAGCCGGCGTCGCGGTGGAACATCCGGTGCTCGGCCGAGCGGTACCGCTTGGCGGCGAGCAGGCAGCCTGGCAGCGCCCTCGGGTCGAGCTCCGCTCCGCTGCGTCTCCCGCCCGGGACCGCCCGTTCGAGCAGGTGGACGTCGGCCTCCTTCCCGGTCTTGAGCACGCCGAGCTCGGAGTCGACGGCGCCGAGGTCGGTGACGACCCAGGCGGGTCTCGGGGTCGGGCCGTGGATCGCGTCGGCCCAGGTCGACCAGCGGCCTCCGGACGGTGGGCCGCCGGCCTCGTGATCGTCCTCGGGTTCCGGCTGGGGACGGGTGCGGAGAGGTTGTTCGTACTCGTCGTCGTCGAAGCGCCGACGACGGCGGGGGATGCGTTCGTGCACTGCAGGGGGCTCCTGACGTGGGGTGGTCACCCCACGCGAGGACGCCTCAGCGAGGGGTGCGGGTGCAGACGGACGCGACGTGTCGCGTCGCCGGCCGGGCGACGGTCTGCACGGGGCACCTCCTCGGTTCTCGCGGTCCGTTGCCGCGATCGTGGCGCACCACCGCGGATCCCGCGACGGATTTTCAGGCGCCGGGGATCGGGGCCCCGGCGGGCACGCCGGTGCTCTCGTAGTCGTCGTAGTGCCGCCGCCACGCGGGCGTCGGACCGGTCCCGGGACCGCCGACCGGGCTCCCGGCGAGTGCCGCGTCGAGGGCCTCGAGGCAGACCTCCCACCCGGCGGCGGTGCGCGCCGCGGTGTCGCGGTCCTCGAGCAGCGCGGTGAACGTCAGCCGGCACCCGCCGCCGGCCAGCGGCTCGAGCACCAGGCGCAGCTCGTCGCCGGCCCACGTGATCGTGAACCGGTGCGGCGGGTCGTGCTCGACGACGGTGCCCGTGCCGCCGTCGCCGTCCTCGGCGAAGGAGTAGCGCACCGTCGCGCCGGGCTCCGGCTCACCGATCCCGGGGAACGCGACCCGCGCCGGGAACCAGGCGACCAGTTCCGTCGGGTCGGTGACGGCGTCCCACACGCGTTCCCGCGAGTGCGGGTAGTCACGGACGAAGCGCAGGGCGGGCCTGCCGTCGATCTCGGCGTAGGTACCGGTCGTCATCGGGGTTCCTCCGGGGTGCGGTCGAGGTGCTCGCCGAGGGCGTCGAGGGCCGCACCCCACCGGCTGCGGTAGGGCGCCAGCCAGGCCTCGAGCTCGCCCATCGGGCGGGGGTCGACCTCGTAGACCCGGCGCTGGGCGTCGACGGTCGCGCGGACGAGCCCCGCGCGGCGGAGCACCGCGAGGTGCTTGGACGCGGTCGGTTGGGCGAGCTCGAGACGCGCGACGACCTCGCCGACGGCGTGCGGACGTTCCCGCAGCAGGTCGAGGATCGCGCGCCGGGTGGGATCGGCGAGAGCGGTCCAGGTGGTGGACACGACGACGAGCATGCCTGAGTCGGCATATGCCCGTCCAGGCATGTGGCTGGTGGGGTCTCATTCGGAGCACAGGGGGAACCTGCGACAGTGGGTCCGCGTCCGTTCTAGGACGGTGTCTTGATCGAGACAGCGCCGCGTGGGTGGGCCGGGCCCCCGCGGTGGACGGCGAGCCGGCCGAGGTGCGGGGGAGCTGTCCGTGGCGACGGTGGTGACGGATCCTGCGGCGACGGGCACGACCGGCGACCGGGTGGCCGCGTGGATGACACGGCGCCTCGGCTCGATGGTCACCGTCTACCTCACGGTCGGACTCTCCGCGGTATGGATGGTGCTCGGGGCGCGGGCGGTGTTCGGGTTCGACCCCTACCCGTATCCGGTACTGCTCTTCGTCGGGAACGTCGTCCAGCTGCTGCTGATCTTCGTGATCCTCGTCGGGCAGCGGACCCTCTCGGAGTCGGGCGAACGGCGCGCGCAGCAGACCTACGACGACGCCCAGGCGATCCTCGGGGAGTGCCACCGGCTGCAGTCGCTCATCGACGACCGGGCCCGCCTGCTCAACCGCGGCGCCGAGGCCGGCCGGGAGCTCGACCCCTGCGACACCGCGCCGATCATGATCAGCCCGCCCGCCGCCGTCGAGCCCGCGACCTCCACCGTGAACCGCCGGATCGCCGCCTGGCTGGTGCAACGGCTCGGGAGCACCGCGGCCGTCGTCGTCACCACGGTGATCATCATCGGCTGGATGGGCCTCGCGCTGGTCGGCGTGATCCCGGACCCCTACCCGTTCCCGTTCCTGCTGTTCTGCTCCAGCCTCGCCCAGCTGCTGTTCATGTTCGTGATCATGGTCGGGCAGGACGTGCTCGGCGAGGTGTCCGAGCGCCGCGTCGCGGAGACGGCCAACCACACCGCCGTCGTCCTGCAGCAGTGCCGCCACCTGCGTCAGCACCTCCTGGCCCAGGACAGCCTGCTCGACGCGGTGGTGGATCAGGCGGTCCGTGCCGGCGAGGTCGAGCGGGCCGGGGCGCCGGCTCCCCGTGCGCACGTCGAGCGGCCGGAGGACGTCGGTTCCGGGAGCCGCTGAACTGGGAGGCCCCTCCGACGAGAGGTACGTCAGGCAGGCTCGAGGGCGCTCGCGCATGCCCCCCGTGCTCCCGATCATGGCGGGGCGAACGGGTGGCGTCGTGAGCGCGCGGCCTTAGGGTCGCGGCATGGACCTGGGCCTCACCGGACGCACCGCCATCGTCTGCGCCTCCACGTCGGGTCTCGGGGAGGCCACGGCGCGGGCGCTCGCCGCCGAGGGTGCGCGGGTCGTCGTGAGCGGCCGTCGCGGCGACCGCGCCGCCGCGATCGCCGCCGAGCTGCCCGAGGCGATCGGGGTGGGGGTCGACCTCACCACCGACGACGGACCCGCGACCCTCGTCGCCGCGGCGACCGAGGCGTTCGGCGACGTCGACGTCGTCGTCCTCAACAGCGGCGGACCACCGCCGAGCACCGCGGCGACCATCGACACCGCGTCGATCACCGAGGCGATGGTGCCCCTGCTGCTCGCCCAGCAACGGCTGGTGGCGGCGGTGCTGCCCGGGATGCGCGAGCGTCGCTGGGGCCGGATCGTCGCCGTCGGCAGCGCCGGGACCGTCGAGCCCATCCCCGGGCTGGCGCTGTCGAACGCGGGGCGCGCCGCCCTGGCGGGCTACCTGAAGACGCTCGCCGGCGAGGTCGCCTCGGACGGCGTCACGGTGAACCTGCTGCTGCCCGGCCGGATCGCCACCGCCCGCACCACCGGGATCGACGCCTACATCGCCGAGCAGCGGGGGACCACGCCCGCGGACGTCGCGGCGCGCGCCGAGGCGGAGATCCCGGCCGGTCGGTACGGGACCGCGGACGAGTTCGGCGGGGTCGCGGCGTTCCTGTGCAGCGACGTGGCCTCCTACGTGACCGGAACCGCGACGCGGTGCGACGGTGGGCTGGTCGGCGGCCTGTAGCGGGCGGCGTCAGAGCATCGAGGAGCGCGCGACGATCTCCTCGCGGCGCTTCGACGACGCCGGGACACCGCCGATCGCCCAGTCCTCCGGCGGGACCTGGGCGACGCGGCCCCGCACCCGGGACCGCGTCACCCCGAGGACGTCGCAGAGGGCGTCGGTGAGCTCCCGGAGCAGCCGCTGCCGCTGCTCCATCGGCCGGCCCTCCAGGACGGCGGCGACGAAGTAGGGCGCCGGGTCGCCGTCGACGGCGGCCGTGATCCCACCGGTGGCCCACAGCTCGGGCGGGTGCATCGTCACGAAGGCGCGGACACGGCCGATCGGTGACTCGAGGACGGCGGCGTAGCGCTCGCTGACCCTCTGCAGGAGCTCCTCGATGCGGGCCGGCAGGTGCTGACCCTCCACGAGGTGGATCTCCACGACCGGCATCTAGTCCCCGTCCCGTATCGCCATGACGACCGCCTTCGGTTCGGTGAAGAACTCGCGGCTGAACGTACCTCCTTCCCGACCCACGCCGCTGTCCCCGACACCGCCGAACGGCGCCCGCAGGTCGCGCACGAAGAAGCAGTTGACCCAGACCGTGCCTGCTCGCAGCGCCGCGCCGACCCGGTGCGCGCGGGAGAGGTTCTCGGTGAAGAGCATCGCGTTGAGGCCGTACGGGGTGTCGTTCGCGAGCCGCACCGCCTCCGCCTCGTCGTCGAACGGAGTGATCGTCACCAGCGGGCCGAACACCTCCTGACGCTGCAGCGGCGCGTCCGGGCCGACGCCGACGACGACCGTCGGGCGGACCGTCCAGCCGTCGCCGGTGCCGCCGGTGAGGATCTTGCCGCCCTGCGCCTCGACGCCTTCGAGATGACGGACCACCTTCGCGTGGTGGGCCTCGGAGGCCAGCGGGCCGACCTGCGTGCGGGGCTGCTTGGGGTCCCCGACGACGAGGGCCTCGGCCGCCGCGACGAACCGCGCGGTGAACTCCTCGACGACCGGGCGCTGCACGTAGAGCCGCGAGCCGGCCAGGCAGACCTGACCGGCGTTGGTGTAGATCGCGCGGATCGACCAGGCGACCGCGTCGTCGAGGTCGGCGTCGGCGAACACCACGTTCGCGCCCTTGCCGCCGAGCTCGAGGCTGACCGGGACCAGGCGGCGGGCGGCGGCCTCGGAGATGACCCGCCCGGTCGCGGACTCGCCGGTGAACGTGATCCGGTCGACCCCGGGATGCGCGGTGAGAGCCTCGCCCGCCGAGTCCGGGCCGAACCCGTGCACGACGTTGAGCACCCCGGGCGGCATGCCCGCCTCGGTCGCGAGCCGGGCCAGGATCGACGCGGAGGCCGGGGTGTCCTCGGCCGGCTTGAGCACGACGGTGTTGCCCCAGGCCAGCGCCGGGGCGATCTTCCAGGACTCCAGCATCAGCGGGAAGTTCCACGGCGCGATGGCCGCGACCACGCCGGCCGCCTCGTAGCGGGAGTAGGCGTGGTGCCCGGAGTCCATCGGGTACTGCTCGGCCGGGGTCATCCGGGCGTGGTCGGCGAAGAAGCGCAGGTTCTGCGCGCAGCGGGGGACGTCCTTGCCGCGGGCGTCGTCGATCGGCTTGCCCATGTCGGTGGTGTCCGCCAGGGCGAGCTCGTCCGCGTGGGACTCGACGAGGTCGGCGAGCCGCTGGAGGATCGTCCCGCGCTCCGCGGTGCCCATCCGCGGCCAGGGACCCTCGTCGAACGCGCGCCGGGCCGAGGTGACCGCCCGGTCGACGTCGGCGGCCGACCCCAGCGCGACCTCGGCGTACGGCTCGCGGGTGGCGGGGTCGACCGATCCGAACACCGCGGCGTCGAGCGAGTCGGCCTCCGCGCCGTCGATGACGTGCCGGATCGGGACGGTCCCCATCAGCCCTGCTCCCGTCCGCGCGCCAGCTCGAGCGCCACGTCGATGATCATGTCCTCCTGGCCGCCGACGAGGCCCAGTTCGCCGCAACGTCGCAGGATCTCGTGCGTGGGGACCTTGTAGCGCTCCGCCGCGTGCTCGGCGTGGAGCAGGAAGCTCGAGTACACGCCCGCCCAGCCCTGGACGATGGCGTTGCGGTCCATCTTCGGCCAGCGGTGCAGGTAGGGGCGCACGACGTCCTCGGCGGCGTCGAGCAAGGCCATGACGTCGAGCCCGGTCGAGATGCCGAGGCGGTCGAACACGGCGGCGAGCACCTCGGTCGGGGAGTTGCCCGACCCCGCGCCGAGCGCGCACAGCGACCCGTCGATCTCCTTGACGCCGACCTCGGCGGCGATCACCGAGTTGGCCACGCCGAAGCTCAGGTTCTGGTGACCGTGATAGCCGACCCAGGCCTCGTCGCCGACCTCGGCCACGAGAGCCTCGAAGCGGGCGCGGGCCTCGTGCATGAGCAGGGCTCCGGCGGAGTCGGTCACGTAGGGGCACTGGCAGCCCGCGTCGACCATGATCCGGGCCTGCTTCGCCAGGTCCTCCGGCGGCGTGCGGTGGGCCATCATGAGGAACCCGACGGTCTCCATGCCCAGTTCCCGGGCGACCCCGAAGTGCTGCGGGCTGACGTCGGCCTCGGTGCAGTGGGTGGCGACGCGGACCACCTCGGCGCCCGCGTCGTGAGCACGGCGCAGGTCGTCCGCCGTCCCGATGCCGGGCACCAGCAGCACGGCGATCCGGGCGGTACGGGCCTCCTCCCGGGCGGCCGCGATCAGGCGGAGCTCGTCGGTGTGGGAGAACCCGTAGTTGAACGTCGAGCCGCCCAGACCGTCGCCGTGGGTGACCTCGATGACCTCGACGCCCGCCCGGTCCAGGGCGCGGACGGTGTCCCGGACCTGCTCCTCGGTGAACTGGTGGGCCTGTGCGTGCGAGCCGTCGCGCAGCGTCGTGTCGGTGATGCGGACGTCGTTCCTGATCTCCGGTCTCGTCATGCCGGCACCCCCGCGGTGAGCAGCTCGGTCGCGATCAGCTCGCCGACCCGGGTGGCCGCCGCCGTCATGATGTCGAGGTTCCCGGCGTATTCGGGCAGGTAGTCACCCGCGCCGCGGACCTCGAGGAACACCGCCACCCGGCCTCGACCGCCCCACTCCGGGCGAGGCGGGTCGAACTGCGGATCGGCCCGTAGCGAGTAGCCGGGCACGTACTCCTGCACCCGGGCGACCATGGCGTGAACGGAGGCCGAGATCGCCGTCGTCGTCGCGTCGTCCCAGCGCTCGCCGGGGATCGCGCAGAAGATCGTGTCCCGCATGATCATCGGGGGCTCGACGGGGTTGAGGATGATGATCGCCTTGCCCCGCGCGGCGCCGCCGACCTCCTCGACCGCGCGCGCCGTGGTCTGGGTGAACTCGTCGATGTTGGCGCGGGTGCCGGGCCCCGCCGAGCGGGAGGCGGCCGAGGCGACGATCTCGGCGTACGGCACGTCGACCACCCGCGACACCGCGGCCACGATCGGGATCGTGGCCTGCCCACCGCAGGTGATCATGTTGACGTTCGGGGCGTCGAGGTGGTCCGGCATGTTCACCGCCGGGCAGACCATCGGCCCGAGGTGGGCCGGCGTGAGATCGACGGCCCGGATGCCCGCGGCCTCGTAGCGCGGGGCGTTCGCGGCGTGGGCCCGCGCGGAGGTGGCCTCGAAGACGATGCGCGGCAGCGGATCCTGCGCGAGCAGCCAGTCGACGCCCTCGGCCGAGGCGGCGATCCCGGCCGCGCGCGCCCGGTCGAGGCCGGGAGACTCGACCACCCCGACCATCGCCGTGACCTCGACGGTCGAGCTCCGGGCGAGCTTGGCCAGCAGATCGGTGCCGATGTTGCCGGGGCCGACGACGGCCGCCGGAACCCTCGTGCCGGGCGGAGCGCTCATGGCCGAGACGGTGACACGGGTCACCGACGGTCTGGAACCGCAGCGTTCGCGAGAGGGCAAAGCCGCGACGTCGCTCACGGCCGTTCGGCGCCGCCCCTGCGTCCGCAGGGGTGAGGCCCCGTCGGACTCGTCGTCAGGCGTCGGTGGGCCGCCGCGCGCACTGTCGTCGCGGACGGATGGCTGCTAGACCATGGGTCATGGCGACCCCGGTCACGACCCAGCCCGCCACGTCACCGGCAGCCGCCGACACGGTGCGCACCGAGGTCGACGGCGCCGTCGCGCGCGTCGTGCTGACCGCCGCCCGCCGTCGCAACCCGCTCTCGGTCGCGACGATGCGTGCCCTCACCGCCGGGCTGCGCGACGTCGCCGCGCACGAGGGCGTGCGGGTGATCGTGATCGCCGCCGAGGGTCCCGCGTTCTCCGCGGGCCACGACCTCTCCGAGATGGTCGACCGGACCCTGGCCGAGGAGCGCGAGGTGTTCGCGGTCTGCACCGAGATGATGCGCGCGGTCCACGACGTGCCGCAGCCGGTGATCGCGGCGGTGCAGGGCATGGCCGTCGCCGCCGGGTGCCAGCTGGTCGCGACCTGCGACCTCGCGATCGCCGCCGACCACGCCGTCTTCGGCACCCCCGGCGTCAAGATCGGCCTGTTCTGCTCGACGCCGATGGTGGCCGTCAGCCGGGCCATCGGGCGCAAGCGGGCGATGCAGCTGCTGCTCACCGGCGAGACGATCGACGCCGCGACCGCCGTCGAATGGGGCCTGGTCAACGCCGCCGTCCCGGCCGACGAGCTCGACTCGGCGGTCCGGTCGATGGCCGAGAAGGTCGCCGACGCCAGCAGCGTGACGCTGCGGATCGGCAAGGAGGCGTTCTATCGGCAGGTCGACCTCTCCGAGGACGACGCCTACGCCGAGATGAGCGAGGTCATGGCGGCGAACGCCATGACCTGTGACGCGCAGGAGGGTATGTCGGCCTTCCTGGCGAAGCGGTCGCCGGTCTGGCAGCACCGCTGAACGACACCGACGACACGGACGACAGAGGCAAAGGAGCCCGCCCGATGGCCTTCCCCGGACTGCAGCACGTCGCGATCACCGTCTCCGACCTGAAGCGCTCGACCGACTGGTATACCCGTCTCTTCGGCGCCGAGCCGGTACTCGACGAGGACGAGGAGGGCGGCGAGTTCCACCACACCGTCTACGCGCTCGACGGCGGGATGCTGTTCGGCCTCCACACGCACATGGGCCGCGAGGCGAAGGACGGATTCGACGCGCGCCGCACCGGGCTCGACCACGTCGGGTTCGCGCTGCCGGACTCCGCGTCGCTCGAGGCCTGGGGCAAGCGGCTCGACGAGCTGGGCATCAAGCACGGCGGCGTCAAGAAGGCGCACTACGGCTCGGGGATCTCGTTCGCGGACCCGGACGGGATCGCGCTCGAGTTCTTCATCGCGCCGGGGACGTGATCAGGCCGTTCTGAGCGAGGGGCACCTTCGGTCGATCTAGTCGATCGAAGGTGCCCTTCGTTCGTTCGGGGCGGCGGGCGGTGATTCCGGCGGTCGGCGCCCCTCGCCCGTCTATTCGAGCGAAGGTGCCCTTCGCTCGGAACGGCGGGAGACGGGAACCCGACCGGGCCCGGACGACGCGTCCTGATGAGTCAGCTCACGGTCCTACAAAGTGACTCGACGGTCGATCCGGGGTACCGTCCGCTCATGGCTCCTCGGCGCGACTACTTCGACGGATGCGCGGCGGCCCACGCTCTCGACCTCGTGGGCGAGCGGTGGGCGCTGCTCGTGGTGCGGGAGCTGCTGCTCGGCCCCAAGCGGTTCACCGACCTGCGGACCGGCCTGCCGCACGCCAGCCCGAACGTCCTCTCGCAGCGCCTGCGGGAGCTCGAGGACGCGGGCGTGCTCCGGCGGCGCCGGTTGCCCCCGCCCGCCGCGTCCGCGGTGTACGAGCTCACCGAGTGGGGCGCCGAGCTCGAGCCGGTGCTGCAGACCCTCGGGCGCTGGGCGTCGCGCTCGCTCCCGGAGGCCGAGCACATCGGCGTCGACTCCCTGGTGCTCTCGATGCGCACGATGTTCTCCGCGGAGAAGGCCGAGGGGGTCGACGAGGTCGTGCAGTTCGTCCTGGCCGACCAGCCCTTCGTCGCGAGCATCGGGGACGGCACGTTCTCGATGGAACGCGGCGAGACCACGACGGCCGACGCCACGGTGACCGCCGAGGCCCCGGAGGCGTGGGCGGCGGTCCTCTACACCGGCCACCCGGTCGACTCCGCGATCGCCGACGGCGTCCTCACCCTCGCCGGGGACCGGGCGGCCGTCGACCGGCTGCTCGACCTGTTCCCGATGCCCGAGCCGCTCTCGAGTCCCGAACCCGTCGGCGCCTGAGCGGGGCCCGGCCGCTATCGGTGGGGCATGCCACGATCACCCCATGGCCAGCGCTGACCCCACCGACCTGCCCGTCCTCGTCGAGCGTGACGACGTCGAGGCCGTGACCACCGTCCGGCTCAACCGGCCGGACTCCCGCAACGCGCTCACCGTGGAGCTGAAGGTCGCCCTGCGCGACGCGCTGCAGGAGGTCGCCGAGGACGACTCGGTGCGGGCGGTGATCCTCGCGTCCAGTGGTCCGGCCTTCTGCGTGGGTCAGGACCTCCGCGAGCACGCCGAGTCGCTGCGCAGCGAGAGCACGCCCGGCGGGTCGCTGGACACCGTCACCGAGCACTACAACCCGATCGCCGCGGCGCTCGCCGGGATGCCGAAGCCGGTCGTCGCGTCGATCACCGGCACCACCGTCGGGGCGGGCCTGGGCTTCGTCCTGGCCTGTGACCTGCGGGTGGCCGCCGCCGGGACGAAGTTCGCGACGGCGTTCTCCGGCATCGGCTTCGGTGGCGACTCCGGGCTCTCGGCCACCCTCGCGCACTGCGTGGGCGCTTCGCGGGCCACCGACCTGCTGATGCTCGGCGACACCTTCACCGCCGAGGAGGCGCGCGACTGGGGCATCGTCCGGGAGGTCGCCGCCGACGCCGAGGCCACCGAGGCCGCCGCGCTGGCGCTCGGCCGGCGCCTGGCAGCCGGCCCGACCGTGGCCTACGCCGAGATCAAGAAGGCCGTCGCGCTCGGCACCGTGTCACAGCTCGGCGAGGTCCTCGCGCACGAGGCCCAGGCGCAGGTCAAGCTGGGCGCCACGCAGGACCACCGCGACGCCGTCGAGGCCTTCCTCGCCAAGGAGAAGCCGACCTTCCACGGGCGCTGATCACACGGTCTGCAGGCCGACCACGCGCAGCAGGTCGAGCTTCTCCGCGTCGGGGCTGCCCGGCGCGGCGGAGTAGACGATGAGCAGCTGGTCGTCGTCGGGGACGGCCAGCTGGTCGCAGTCGAGGGTGATCCGCCCGATGCCGGGCACGTCGTGGGACTTGCGGTCCACCCGGCGGTCCTCGACCGGGCGCTCCGCCCACAGCGCGGCGAACCGCTCGCTCGACGCCAGGAGCTCGTCGACCATGCCGCGCAGCACCGCGTCGTCGGGGTAGCGGCCGAGGGCGGCGCGGGCGTCGGCCACCGCCGAGCGGTCCAGCCGCTCGCGGTCGCCGTTCTCGTCGAGGACCAGCGCGTGGCCCTCGAGCGGCGGGCCGAACCGCATCCACAGCAGGTTGCGGCGCTCGCGCGGGATCGTCGACACGTCGCCCATCAGCGCGTCGGCGAGCGGGTTCCAGGCGAGAAGGCTCCGGCGGGCGTCGACGAGCATCGCCGGGAGGTCCTGCATCCGGTCGAGCAGCCGCAGCACGCTCGGGCGCACGACGTCGTTGACCCGCCCGGGGCCGGGCAGCGCGACGCCTGCCAGGTCGAACAGGTGCCCGGTCTCCGGTGGCGAGAGGCGCAGCGCCCGGGCCAGCGCTCCCAGCACCGACGACGACGGGTGCGGCCCCCGGTCCTGCTCGAGACGCACGACGTAGTCGACCGACACCCCCGCCAGTCGTGCCACTTCCTCACGGCGCAGCCCCGGCGTCCGGCGCCGCGGACCGGCGGGGAGCCCGACGTCGGCGGGGGTCAGCCGCTCGCGCCACTGCCGCAGCACCGCCGCGAGCTCGGTCGTGTCACCCCGGGTCATGGATCCAGAGTGCCCGCTCGCGCGCGGGTGAGCCTGGTACCGCGCGTCCCCCGCTCGACCTCGAGGCTGAGGCGGGCGACGGGTTGATCAGGGGTACGTCAGGCAGGCGTTCACGCCCGGCGGAGTGCCTGGAGTGCCCCTGGCGGGCGAGCCGAGCGCCGGGACGTTGATCAGGGGTACGTCACGCACGTCCGCGCGCCTCGAGACCTGCCCAGCGTGCTGGTGATCAACGATGGGGTCGCGCAGGGCGGTCCCGCGACCGATCACCCGAACCCGTCCCGGAGATCCCGCTTGAGGACCTTCCCGACGGCGTTGCGGGGCAGCGCCTCGGTGGTGGTCGTGATCCGGGTCGGGGCCGCGAACGCCGCGATCCGGGTCGCGACCCGCTCCCGCAGCGCCGCCTCGTCCGGCACGACCCCGGGCGCGTGCACCACGACGGCCGCCACCTCCTCCCCGAGGGTGGGGTTCGGGATGCCGACGACCGCGGCGTCGAGCACCCCGTCCACCTCGAGCAGCTCGGCCTCGACCGCGGCGCAGTAGACGTTCTCCCCGCCGCGGATGACCACGTCCTTGAGCCGGTCCACCACCCGGATCACCCCGCCGTCTACCCGTCCCAGGTCGCCGGTGCGGAACCACCCGTCGACGAAGGCCGCGGCGGTCGCCTCCGGGGCGTTCCAGTACCCGCGGACGACGTTCGGGCCGCGGAACCACAGCTCGCCCACGGCGCCCTCGCCCAGGTCGGCGCCGGTGTCCGGGTCGACGGCGCGCACGTCCGCGCTGGGCACCGGCCGGCCGACGGCGTCGGGCGCGTCGACGTAGTCGTCCCCGACGTTGAACGCGATGGCCGCGGTGGTCTCGGTGAGACCGTAGCCGTTCGAGGGGGAGCCCAGCCCCGCGACCCGGCGCACCAGCTCCGGCGGGATCGGAGCGCCGCCCATCCCGATCCCGGTCAGCGAGGACACGTCCGCCTCCGGGTGCGCCGCGATCGCGCGGACGAGATCGCGCGCGATCGTCGGGACGCCCGAGACCGTGGTCAGCCGGTGCGTCGTGATCAGGCGCAACGCGTCGTCGGCGTCCCAGCGGTACTGCGTGGCCAGGGTGGACCCGCCCGCCGTCGCGGTGACCATCCCGGACAGCCCCGCGACGTGGAAGATCGGGAAGGTGAGCAGCAACCCCGGCGCCGACGGCGGGACGGCTCCGGTCAGCCGGGCGGTCGCGGCGACGCCGATGCGGCGGTTGTGGACGTCGGTGCAGAGGTTCCGGTGGGTCCCGACGGCGCCCTTGGGTCGCCCCGTGGTGCCCGAGGTGTAGAGGATGAAGGCGTCGTCGTCGGGGTGGAGCGCGACGTCCGGCAGCGACTCGTCGATGACCTCGCCGAGGAACCGCTCGAAGGGCACGCACCCGTCGGCCGCGCCACGCACCACGACCACATCGACGTCGTCGGGCGTGACCGACCGCAGCGCCGCGGCGCGCTCACCGTCGGCGACGACGAGGCGCGGGGCCGCGTCGCCGACCGCGTGAGCGAGCTCCGCCGGCTGCCACCACGCGTTGAGCGGCACCACGACGAGACCCGAGACCCATGCGGCCCAGCACAGCGGCGCCCACTCGGGGTAGTTGCGCAGGCAGATCGCGACCCGGTCACCGTGGCGCAGGCCGGCTTCGGCGTAGCGGCGGGCGAGCGCCGCGACCCGGGCGCGGTGCTCGGCGAAGGTGACCCGCTCGCCGTCGTACACGGTGAAGGGGCGGTCGCCGTACGCGGCGGTCGCGTCGTGCACGTCCCGCAGGACCTGCGGGCCGGTGACGTGGACCCGCAACCCGACGCCGCGCACCACCGCCTCGCCCAACTCCGACGGACCGCCGGGGGCGGTCAGCTCCTCGATCACCTCGGTACGGGTGGGACCTGCCTCGACGCCGGCCATGCCCGCAGTCTGGTCCCGATCAGCCGACGGCGCCCGACGTCCGGGAGGCGGCCGGGTTGCCGTGCGCGTGGTGTGCCGATCCCGACACCGCCACTCGATCGGGTGACAGCACGTCGTGACCAGATCGTGACCATGCCGAGATTCATGAGAACTCCTCAGAAATCCTCGGCGTGTCGGGTGTGTCATCATCGTATGACCGTTTGATCCGGTTCGGGCAGTGTGTCGTCTCTGTGTCGGTTCGGCGGCATAATGCCAGCTCAGGAGCGTGACCCCGCCCGAGTGACGCCCCGATCCGATGTGCACACTCCTCGTCGTCGTACCGAAACGAAACCGGTCCGTGAGCGTTGAGAGACCGGAACGTCACGCATCACCGACCGCGAAGGGGCACACCATGGGTCGTCACCACGCGAGCTCTCGTTCCCGGAACGGGGGACGTGGCCTGCGACTCGGCGTGGGCGCCGCCGGCGCCGCCGGGATCGGGCTCATCCAGCTCGCCGTCCCCGCGCTGGCCGCTCCGGCCGCCGCGCCCGCTCCGGCTCCGGCGGCCGCACCGGCCCCCGCCGCCGCGCCCGCCCCCGCGACCGGGGGCAAGAGCGCCACGCCGTGCGCGATCACGGCCAAGGCCTGCGTCTCGATCTCGCAGAAGAAGGCGTGGCTGACCGACGGCAAGGGCCACGTCATCGACGGTCCCGTCACCGTGACCACCGGCGCCAAGGGGTACGAGACCCCGACCGGCACCTTCTCGGTGATGTGGAAGGACAAGAACCACAAGAGCGACGAGTACGACCACGCGCCGATGAACAACTCGGTGTTCTTCGCGCCCGGGGACGCCTTCCACGAGGGCAGCCTCCAGCGTGACTCGGCCGGCTGCGTGCACCTCTCGCACGCCGACTCCGAGAAGTTCTTCGACAACCTCAACGTGTACGACCAGGTCCAGATCCTGAAGTGATCGCCTGACAGGCTGGTCGGCATGGCCGGGAACCCCGACGAGCGCGACGAGCGCATCGCGCTGCTGCTCGATTACGACAACCTCGCGATCGGGGCTCGGGAGGGCCTCGGGGTGAGCCCGTTCGACCTCACGCCCGTGGCCGACGCGCTCGCGGTCCGGGGCCGGGTGGTCGCGCGGCGCGCGTACGCCGACTGGTCCTCCTTCGACGAGGACCGTCGGCTGCTCGCGCGGGCGCAGGTCGAGCTGATCGACATCCCGCAGCGACTCGGGGGCTCCCGCAAGAACGCCGCCGACATCAAGATGGCCGTGGACGCCGTCGAGATCGCCTACGAGCGGTCCTGGGTGACGACCTTCGCGATCGGCACCGGCGACTCGGACTTCACCCCGCTGGTGCACAAGCTGCGGGAGCTGGACAAGCGCGTGATCGGCATCGGGGTCGCCTCGTCGACCTCACGGCTCCTCCCGCCGGCCTGCGACGAGTTCCTCTACTACGACCGGCTGCTCGAGGCCGCCGCACCGCCGCCGGAGCCCGTTCCCGAGACCGGCGCGCCGGCACCCGTCGCCGGCACCGAGGCGGAGACGGCCGCGGCCACGCCCGACGACGACGAGGCCGTGGGCCGGCTGGTGACCCGGACGCTGTCCGGGCTCGCCCGGCAGGGCGACGGCGCGGTCCTCGCCTCCCGGCTCAAGCGCGCGATCCTGCGTCAGGACCCGACCTTCGACGAGGCCGAGCACGGGTTCCGCGGGTTCGGCGAGCTGCTGCGCCACCTGCGCGACCAGCGGATCGTCGAGCTCTCCACGGGTTCGGCGGCCGGGGACCCGGAGGTGTCGTTCCCGGAGAACGAGCCGGCCGAGGACGACGCGTTCCGGCTGCTCGCCGAGGTCGTCGCCGAGGAGTCCCGGTCCGGGAACGGGGTCCCGCTGTCCGGGCTCAAGGACCGCGTCCGCAAGCGCCGCCCCGGGTTCTCCGAGAAGACCTACGGCTTCGCCTCGTTCCTCAGTTTCGCCAAGGCCGCGCGGGCGCGCGGTGTGGTCCGCATGGCGTGGGACGAGACGGCGGGGGACTGGCGCCTGCAGCCCGCCTGACCTCGGGGCCGCGTGGGGTCAGTGCCCCTCGAACAGGTCGCCGTCGGGCGGCGCGGACAGCCGCCCGAGCGTCTCCTGGGCGATCCGGCGGGGGAGCGGGAGCGTGGCGGGGCCGTTCGACACGCCCCCGTGCCCGTTCGCACCCTCGTGGCCGTCGTCGGGTGGGCGCACGTGCCGGCCTACGAACTCGTCGTCGTGGGTGTGGGCGTGGGTGTCGAACCACTCGTTCCCGTCCGGCGCACCGTGCTCGTCGAGGGCCCCCGACGAGGCCACGACGATGCGGCCCCCGGACGGCGTCGGACCGGCGTCGACCGGTCCGGTCGCGGAGTCGGCGTGGGCGAGGGCCTCGCGGAGCTCCCCGATCGGGAGCGGCCGCGTCCGGGCCGTCGTGGTGGCGACGCGGGCGTCGAGCGGGACGCCCGGGTGCCCCTCGGACGCCAGCTCCAGGCCCTCGCCGATCCGGTCGGCCAGCTCGGCGAGGTGGCGCGACGACGCCCCGGGCACGACGACGGCGAACGTGCGCCGGTCCAGCCGGACCGCGACGTCGACCGGCCCGAGGGGCTCGCTCAACGCGGCCGCCACCCGGTGCCCGACGTGGTAGGCCGCGCGGGCGTCGTCGAGCGCCGGGTCGTCGAACCCCGCGATCTCGAAGAGCGCCAGCCCGACCTGCAGCGCACCCGGCCCGCCGCGCGGGGCCCAGCGGTCGAGGAACTCCGCCGTGGGCAGGCCGCTGGTGGGGTCGGTCGCGACGGCGGCGCGCGTCCCGGCCGCGTCGTGCGCGTCCGCGAGCTGGTCCCGGAGCTCCCGGGTGCCCGCGTGCGCGTCCCGCATCCGGTCGATCATGTGATAGAGCGAGGTCGTCGCCCACATCTCGCCGGGCGACCCGGCGGACCCGGCCTGCTCGCCGCCGGTCGGCATCGTGCGCGCCAGCAGGTCGTCGACGGTGCGGGCGAGCGCGGGATCGAGGCGGGTGCCGAGGGCGAACCGGAGCCGGGCGAGCTCGGTGGCGGCCTGGGTGCGGGAGAACCCCCACCGGCCGTCGAACACCCGGCCCATCTCGACCGCCCGCTCGGCCGGGTCGTGGGCGTGCTGGTCGGTCGCGACGAGGAACGCTCCGGCGTGCGGCCCGAGGGCCACGACCGTCCACTCGTCGGCCATGGGCTCGTCCGGCGCCAGCCCGACGACGTCCACGCCGCGGGGCGGCGCGGGCTCCTCGCCGGAGACGAAGCCGACGACCACGGTGACCCCGGCCTCGGCCATCCGCTCGTAGACCGCCCGCTCGCGGTCGAAGTGCACCAGCCGCTGGAAGAGCGCGACGACCACGGTGGGCTGCTCGACCCGGCCGGACATCACGGCCTTCTCCACGGCGTGCGAGATGTCCACGAGCAGCCGCTTGGACAGGCGCTCGGGCCGTGAGCCCGTGGCCCGGTCCCGGGCCACCCGGGTGGCGGCCCCCAGGTTGTCCACGAACGCGCGCTCGGCACGCGTCCGGGCGGCGTGAGCCAGCGGACCTTCCACGACGGACCTCCTGAGGCACGGGCGGCACAGCAGATCGGGACCTGCCGTGGCTCGTATACCGCCGGGAGGTGCCCTCCACGCCGCCGGACCGCGACGCCCGGGCGAACGGTCGGGGCTCGTCGGTCAGTGGATGTCAGGTGCGCTTTCCGGCCAATTCGCGGTAGAGCAGCGTCAGGCAGCGGTAGGGGTAGTCGAGCGTCGCCCGGCCTGCGGTGACGGGGCTGCGGGCCAGGTGGTCCCGGAGCCGCTCGAGCACCGACTGCCGATCCGCCGGCTCCCGGGTGCTCACGCGGCTGAACGTGGAGAACAGCAGCACCAGCTCGTCCGGGGTGAGCTCCTGGGACCAGCGGGTGTCGATCACCTCGGGCGGCCCGAAGCCGGGCAGGACGGGCGCCTCGGGATGCTCCCGGGGCTCCGGCTGGCCCGAGATCCGGTTCAGCTCGGCGACCCAGTCCACGGCGAGGTCCGGCAGGTTCCACAGCAGGGCGAGCAGCCCGTCCGGCCCCAGCACCCGCCGGGCCTCGGCGGACGCCGCGTCCGGGTCCACCCAGTGCCAGGCCTGCCCGTAGACGACCGAGGCGGCCGCACCGTCGGGCACCGGCAGCCGCTCGCCGACGCCGTCGTAGACCTCGACCCCGGGCAGGTCGTGCCCGACCAGCACGGCCCGCATGCCCGGGTCGGGCTCGACCGCGACGACGCGGTGCCCGGCCGCCACCAGCGCCCTCGTCAACTTGCCGGTCCCCGCGCCCACGTCGACGACCGGACCTCCGGGCAACGCCGCGATCGCGGCGGCGGGATAGCCGGGGCGGATCCGGTCGTAGTCGGCGGCCAGCCGTCCGAACGAGCGGGCCCGGTGCGCGCGGGTCTCGTCGTCGCTCGCGGCGTTCATCGGTGATCAGTGTGCCGGTCCGCCCGGCATGATGGAGCCGGATCCGGCGCGACGAGGAGGACACGATGGCGGACGAGCGCGTGACGGGGGCCCCCGACGTCGTCGACGCCGAGGCCCGGCACCGGTACGAGATCCGGGTCGACGGCACGACGGCGGGTTTCGCCGAGTACCACCGCCGCGGTGCGTCGATCTCGTTCACGCACACGCTCGTCGAGGACGCCTACGCCGGGAAGGGCCTCGCCGGCCGGCTCGCCCGCGCGGCCCTCGACGACGCCCGCGGCCGGGGCCTGGCCGTGCTGCCGTACTGCCCGTTCGTCCGCGGCTGGATCGCGAAGCACCCGGACTACGTGGACCTCGTGCCCGAGGAGCGCCGCGCCGAGTTCGACCTCTGAGATGTCCACCTGACGAAGACCACACGACCGGGGTAGTTTCCCGTGCTCACGACATCGGTGTCGGGACGAGGCGGGGAGGCCGACGATGGCGACCGAGGCGGGCGCATCCACGACCGGGGGCGCGAGCGCGGTCCTCGAGACCCTCCCGCTGTCCCGCTGGCACAAGTTGATCGTCGTGCTCGTGGGCATCGGGTCGTTCTTCGACCTGTACGAGGTGTTCCTCGGCGGCGTGCTCGCCCCGATCCTCGCCAAGGAGTTCGCGCTCGGTTCGGTGGGCAAGGCCGCGGTGGTGGCGAGCGGGTTCCTCGGCATGTTCGTCGGCGCCAACGTGCTGTCGGTGGCGGCCGACCGGCTCGGGCGGCGTCGGGTGTTCCTGCTGAACCTGCTGACCTACTCGTTCTTCAGCTTGCTCTGTGCCTTCTCGCCGAACATCGAGACGTTCCTGGTCCTGCGGTTCCTGGCCGGGATCGGGCTGGGCTGCGAGCTGGTCCTCGTCGACACCTACCTCGCCGAGTTCCTGCCCGGGAAGGTCCGGGGCCGCTACATCGCGTGGGCCTACACGGTCGGTTTCCTCGGCGTCCCGGTCGCCGCGCTGCTCGGTGGCAAGCTCGTCGCCGCCCAGCAGATCGCGGGGATCGAGGGCTGGCGGTGGCTGCTGGTGGCGGGGGCGCTCGGCGCGTTCTTCGTCATCTGGATGCGCCGGGTCCTCCCGGAGTCGCCGCGGTGGCTGGAGTCGCGCGGTCGTCGGGACGAGGCCGAGGCGGTGGTCCGCGACATCGCCGCGCGGGCCGGGGCGCCGGAGGCCGCCGACGTCATCCCGGCGCGGGCCGCCGAACCGCCGCCCGGCGCCGGGCCGCGCGCCCGGTCGACCCGCGAGGTCCTGAAGATCGCGTTCACGGGCGTCTACCGGACCCGCACGATCATGCTGTTCGTCTTCCAGATCCTGCAGACGGTGGCCTACTACGGCTTCGGCACGCTCGCCCCGCTGGTCCTGGTCGCGAAGGGCTTCGAGATCACCGACTCCCTCGGCTACGCCGCGCTGAGCTTCGCCGGCTACCCGATCGGTTCGCTGATCTCCGTGCCGCTGGTCGAGCGGTTCGAGCGCAAGTACCTGATCATCGCCTCGGCGCTGGCGATCGCGGTCTTCGGGATCGTGTTCGCCGCGGCCTCGACGCCGTGGCTGATCGTGCTGGCCGGCTTCCTGCTCACCTCGGCGAGCAACGTCTTCTCGAACTCGTTCCACATCTACCAGGCCGAGATCTTCCCGACGTCGATCCGTTCGACGGCGAGCGGCGTCGCCTACTCGCTCTCGCGCGCCACGTCCGTCGTGCTGCCGTTCATCGCCGTCCCGCTGCTGGCGAGCGCCGGTCCGGTCGCCGTGTTCGGCGGGTCGGCGGTCCTGATCGTGGTGCTCTGCCTCGACGTCGGACTGCTCGGGCCGTTGACCACCGGGCGGGCCCTGGAGGAGGTCGACGGCGTCAGTTGACGCAGGGCACCGTCGGGGCGGCCGTGCCCGCGTCCGAGGCCGGGACGGCCGGCGCACCGCTCGCCTTCGGCGCCGCCGCCGGGGCGGCCGAGGTCTTGGACGCCGAGTTCGACGAGGCGCCCGAGGCCTGCGACGAGCCGGCGGACCCGGACGAGGTGCCCGGGGACGACGACCCGGAGATGGTGTCGGAGATGTACTTCTGCACTGCGGACGGGTCGACCTGCACCGCCTCGCCGTCGTCGCCGGTGTCGTAGCTCGCGTTCACGATCGGGATGGTGTGGAACCCGAGCGAGCCGGAGCTCACGCCCTGCAGCTGGCTGGCGAGGGACAGGACGTCGAGCGAGCGGTCCACGGTGATCGCCTTGTCGAGCGCGGCGATGAGCGCGTTGCGCTTGGTCGAGTCGGTGATCGTGTTCGACGAGAGCACGGTGCGGGCCATGCTCGAGAGGAAGACCTGCTGGCGGCGGGCGCGGTCGAGGTCGCCGCCGGGCAGGCCGTGGCGCTGGCGGACGAACGCGAGAGCCTGCGCCCCGGAGACCGTCTGCTGGCCCGCCGGGAAGTTCGCGCCGGAGAAGGTGTCGTTGACCTTCGAGTTGAGGCACACCGGCACGCCGCCGATCGCCGAGCTGATGTCGGCGAACCCGGCGAGGTTGACCGCGCCGTAGTGGGTGATCGTCAGCCCGGTGAGGGACTCGACGGCGCCGATGGAGGTCTTCGCGCCCGCCGCGCCGGCCTGGACCGCGAGGTTGTTCCCGGTCACGCCGTCCTTGGCGAGCTCCGGGCGGGCGGCGTTCGACCCGTAGGCGTAGGCCGAATTGATCTTGTGCTTGCCGAAACCGTCCGGCAGGTCGACGTAGGAGTCGCGGGGGATGGAGAACCCGGTCGCGGGTCCCCCGCCGCCGGGGATGTGCAGCACGATGATCGTGTCGGTCGAGTCCCCACCGGAGTCGCTGGCACCGGCGTGCAGGGCGGCGAGCTGGTCCTTCGGGAGCGGGTTGCCGAAGCTGTCGGTCCGGCTGTCCAGGCCGACGAGCAGGATGTTCTGGTCGGTGCCCAGCACCGAGCCGAACGAGGTCCCGATGACGTCGACGCGGCTCAGACCGGAGTCGATCGAGCGCGCGGCCAGCACGACCCCGCCGCTGACGATCAGCAGCAGGATCGACGCGGCCGCCAGGACCAGCAGCAGCACCCGCTTCGACGCGGTGGCGCGTAGACGCTCGAGGAACGCGCGGGCACCGTCGCCGGTACCGCCCCCGCCCGGACCGGACGGGGCGGCGGCGGCCTCCTCGGGCTCGACGGCGGGTGCGACGCGGGTCGGGTTCGGCGTGGGCCGACCGCCGGCATCGGGTCGCCCGGGACCCGGAGGCGGGGGCTGGGGAGGAGGCGGAGGGTTCCGCGGCGGGCCGCCGGGGTGTCCCGCGCCGGGTGGCGGACCGGCCGGAGGGCGCCCCGCGGGTGGCGGCGGCCCGGGCCGTCGGCCGGGGGAGGGAGCCGGTGGCCCGGGTCGCGGTCCGCCGGGCGGCGGCGAGGGCCGGCCGCCCTTGCTCCCGTCGGGCCGGGTGTCGCCGCGGCGGGGCATCCGGAAGCCCCCGGCCTGGTCCTTGCCGTCGGGCGGGCCGGCCATCAGGCGGCTCCCGACCCGCGCACGGCGGCGGCCGGGGACCACCCCGGACGGACCTGGCGGAAACGCAGGAATCCGACGACGAGGCAGGCCGCCGTCGCCACGAGCATCCACCAGAACAATTCCGCGAGCGGCGCGAAGACGCCGAGCAGGAACAATGTGCTGCTGGCCGTGTCACCGGTCACGATCGCCGCGATCACCAGCCCGAGGAACGCGACGACCGGGGCCCCGAGCGCGGGCACGGCCACCGACTCGGCCCGCACCATCGCCACTCCGAGCATGCAGACCACGAGGTAGCCGATCGGGAACATCAGCCCGAGCAGGCCGCCACGGTGCAGGAGCAGCCACGCGAGCAGGCCGGTCAGCACGACCGCGCCGAGGACGACCAGCGGCCACGGATAGCCGGGGCCGACCGCGAACGTCCCGCTCTGTCCGGGTCGGGACCCGCCCGCGGGGGCGGGGCGAGGGGTGCCCTGGCCTCCGGAACGGGTCGACCACCGCGATGGTCCGCGCCCGGACCCACCCGGTGCCGACGGCGGGCGCGGCGCCGGGGGCGGGGGCGCGGCGGACCGCGACGGACCTCGCCCGCGCGGGCGCGGGTCCCATCGATCGGACACGGCGTCACGATAGCCGAGCGCTCCGGAGCCACTCCGGGTGCGTCGGAGGAACTATTTCCCCCCTTCCTGACGATTCCCTGAACGCGTGACGCCGGGGCCCGGCGGATTCACCGCGTCCTCAGTTTCTTTTCCTAACGTCCTGCGACGTCGGACGGGTCGTCCGGGGGCTGTCGATCCTCGGGCACGTCCGGCCTCGTCGATCACTTGAGAACCGGAGCTCTCCATGCGCATCTCGTGGGCCCGCCCCGCGCTCGTCGCGGCCGTCGTCGTCGCCCTCGCCGGCGGCGGGACGGCCGTCGCCCTCGCGGACACCAGCACTCCGCCGACCACGTCCAGTCCCTCGGCCGCCCCGACCACCAAGGCCCCCGCGAAGAAGGCCCGCCACCCCCTCGCCCGCCGGGTCGAGCACGGCGAGGTGACGCTGCACGGCAAGGCGGGCGACCGCACCGTCGACCTCCAGCGCGGGGTCGTCACGGCCTCGTCGCCGACGTCGGTCACGGTCCGCAGCACCGACGGCTTCACCCAGACCTACGCGTTCACCCCGACCTCGAAGGTCCGCAAGCAGAAGGCGGCGAGCCAGGCGTCGGCGGTGGCGGTGAACGACCGCGTCGGGGTCGTCGCGGCCAAGGGGGCGCAGGGGCTGACCGTCACGCGGCTGCGCGACGCCGGGCCGGCGCCGGCGAAGTAGGTCCGCCCCGGCCCCGCATCGGCCCGGCCCCGCGGCCGTGATCGCGAATCGGGCGGCGAAGTGTTCGCTGGGCGAGCACTTCGCCGCCCGAATGTCGATCACCGGCGTGGCGGTGGGGGGAACGGTGGATTCGTCATCCGACCGGGTCATCGGAGAGGTCGTGACGGGCGGCAGATTCTAGTCTGATCGGGCTGATCGACGACGCCGCACGCCCTAGCGGACGTGCCCGTCGGGCCGGCCCGGTGCGGGTGGCGGCCCGGCTCGACCACGGAGGCCCGCGTGCGTTCCCCCCGCCCTCCCCGTCGCCGGATCCGCGCCCTCGTCCCCGGGCTCGCCGCGCTGGTCGCCGCCGTCGCGCTCGCCTCGCCGGCGCTCGCTGCCCCGACGCCCCCGCCGCTGCCGTCCGGGCCCGGGACGACGAGCCGGTCGACCCCCGTCGCGCCCCGCGCGGGGCAGGCGGCCAAGGCCCGGCTCGACGCCCGGCGGGCGACCGCCCCCGCGAACGTCACCGCCTGGTGGGTCGACCCCGGCACCCACCAGACCGTGGTCGCCGTCGTCGGGCCGACCACCCGCTCGGCCGGTGCGTTCGCCGCCGACGACGACCCGTCCGCGGTCCGCGTCCAGCCGATGTCCGCGCCGATCCGCCCGCTCGACGCCCCGGCACCACCCGGCCCGCTGATCGGCGGGACCACGATCACGACATCCGGGACGCGCTGCTCCGACGGGTTCTCCGCCCGCCGCGGCACGACCACCTACCTGCTCACCGCCGGGCACTGCACCGCCGAGGGCCGAACCTGGAACGGGCCCGACCGGCGGCCCGTCGGCACCGCGGTCCGCACCGACTACCCCGGCCACGATTTCGGGATCGTCCAGGTCACCAACACCGCCGTCTGGCAGGGGAGCGGGCGGATCCAGGGCGGGCCGACGATCACCGGCACGACCCCGGCGTCCACCGGCACCCAGGTCTGCCGCTCCGGGTCGACGTCGGGCTACCACTGCGGCGTCGTGCAGGCCACGGACGTCACCGTGAACTACGGCAGCGGCACCGTCATCACCGGTCTCACCCAGACCACCGTCTGCGCCGACCCCGGCGACTCGGGCGGGCCGTACCTCACCCCCGACTCCGCCCAGGCCCAGGGGACGCTCTCCGGCGGGACGGGCGACTGCGTGGCCGGCGGCACCACCTACTTCCAGCCGATCGCACCGGTGCTGGACTCGATGGGGCTGACGCTGGTCACGGGACCGTGACGTCCGCGACAACCTCCACGAGCGCCCGCCGCGCCTCCCGCGCGGTGGTCCACCGGCGGTGGTCCCACTGCTCGCCGGCGAGCGAGTCACCCGCGAACAGCACCTGCGAGAACGCGACGCCGCGGAAGCGGGCCACCGCGATGAGGGCCGCGGCCTCCATCTCGACGGTGAGGCAGCCCTCGGCGCGGCGGCGGTCGGTGCGGGCACGGGTCTCGCGGTAGACCGCGTCGGTCGTCCAGGTCCGGCCGACGGTGTGGGCGACGTCCGCGGCGTGGAGTCGGGCGACGAGCGCCTCGACGCCGGCCGGGTCCGCGTCGACGGTGCGCCCGGCGGGCAGGTAGTGGAACGACGTGCCCTCGTCACGCAGCGCCGAGTCGACGACGACCGCGTGGCCCAGCACCAGGTCGGGGACCAGCACGCCCGCCCCACCGACCGCGGTGAACCGCCGTCCTCCCAGGACGACGAGCTCCTCGAGCGACGCCGCCGCCATCGGGGCCCCGACCCCCGGGTGCACGACGCCGACCGTGGATCCGTCCGGGCGGGTCGGCGCCAGCACCGGCGACCGGCCGTTCTCGGAGTGCAGCACGGCCGCCTCCGGGGCGTGCGCGGCGAGGGCCGTCACGACCTCGGGGAAGAAGCAGAGCACGACGTCGGGCGGGGCGGAGCCGCGGGTGCGCATCGCGCCGGGCGCGATGATCCCGGGCTCGTCGAGGTCGTCCTCGGCGAGGGGGAGCGGTTCGGTCACGCGGACATCCCACCGTGCGGCGCACCGGCGCGTCACACCGCGTTCGCGACGGCTCCGTACGCCGCGCGGACCGCCCGGGCCGCCTCGCGGTCGTCGTCCCGGGCCTCGACGACGACGTCGCGGCGGATCCGCCAGTCGGGCTCCTCGCCGTGCAGCGCCCAGGCGGCCTGCCGGGCCGCTCCCAGCGCGACGTACTCGGCGGGCGCCAGCACCTCGACATCCGTCCCGAACACCGCGGGCGCGATCGCGGCGACCGCCCGCGACCGGCTGCCGCCCCCGATGAGCAGCACCCGCTCACCGTGCACGCCGACGTCCGCGAGCGCGTCGACCCCGGCGGCGAGCCCGCAGAGCATGCCCTCGACGGTGGCGCGCGCCAGGTTCTCGCGGGTGCCGTTGGCGCCGGTCAGGCCGGCGACGTGCCCCGTCGCGTCGGGACGGTCCGGGGTGCGCTCACCCTCGAGGTACGGGACCAGCACGAGCCCGCCCGCGCCCGGTCCGGCGGCCAGCGCGAGCTCGTCGAACCCGTCCGGCTCGACCCCGAGGAGGCCGGCCCCGACGCCCAGCACCCGGGCGGCGTTGAGCGTGCACACCAGCGGCAGGTAGCGGCCGCGGGCGTCGGCGAACCCCGCGACCAGCCCCGTCGGGTCGGCGGTCGGCTTCGCGGCCGAGGCGAACACCGTGCCGGAGGTGCCGAGCGAGACGATGAGCTCGCCCGGGGCGGCCCCGATCGCGAGCGCGGCGCCCATGTTGTCGCCGGTCCCCGCGGCGACGACGAGGCCGCCGGCGACGCCCGTGCCCCGGCCCACCGCCTCACCGGGTCCGGCCACCCGGGGGAGGTCCGGCGTGCGCCCGAAGGCGAGTTCGAGCAGGTCGGGGCGGTAGCGCTCCTCGTGGGGCGACCAGTACCCGGTGCCCGACGCGTCGCCCCGGTCGGTCACCGGGCCCGCGCCGTCGCCCCGGAGCTTGCGGGTCAGCCAGTCGTGGGGGAGCAGGACCGAACGGGCCCGGTCGGCGACGTCGGGCTCGTGCTCCGCGACCCAGCGCAGCTTGGTGGCGGTGATGCTCGCGACCGGGACGGTGCCCACCGCGTCCGCCCAGGCCTGCGACCCGCCGAGCTCGGTGATCAGGTCGGCCGCGGCGCCGGCGGAACGGGTGTCGTTCCAGAGCAGGGCGTCGCGGACCGGCTCGCCGTCCTCGCCGCAGAGCACCATCCCGTGCTGCTGGCCGGCGACGGCGATCGCCGCGACGTCGTCGGTGCCGACCTCGCCGAGCGCCTCCTGCAACGCCGTCCACCAGGCGCGGGGATCGACCTCCGTGCCCTCGGGATGCGACCGCCGGGCCTCGCGGACGACTCGGCCGTCCGCCGGATCGACGACGACGACCTTGGTGGCCTGGGTGGAGGAGTCGACTCCGGCGACGTGGGCGGGCATCCGCCCATGTGAGCACTTTCGGGGGCTGGAGCACCATCCAGGGGAGCACGCCGATAGGGCTCACGAGCCCGCAGGGCACCCGCAGGACTCCCGGACCATGAACGACGGCGGCAGGCGCAGCACCTCGACCGGGGCGTCCGGCTGGGCCTGCCGGCGCAGCAGCAGGCGCACCGCCTCGGAGGCGATCCGGGCGAAGGGTTGTGCCATCGCGGTCAGCCGGGGCTCGAACAGATCCGCCCAGGCGAAGTCGTCGAAGGCGACCACCGCGACGTCGTCCGGGACCCGGGCCCCGGCGTCGCGCAGCGCCCCGATCACCCCGATCGTCATGCTGTTGTTCCCGGCGACGACGGCGGTGGGCGGCTCCGGGCTCGCCAGCAGGGCGGCCATCGCGGCGCGCGCGGGCTCGGTGGCCGACTCGCCGGACACCTCGAGGGCCGGGTCGCGCTCGATCCCGGCGTCCGCCAGCGCCCGGGCGAAGCCGTCGCGGCGTTCGTCGGTGGTGGAGAGCCCGGCCAGTCCCTCGATCAGCGCGATCCGGCGGTGCCCGTGCTCCACCAGGTGCCGCGTCAGGGTCGCGGTGGCCTCCCGGTTCTCGCTGCCGACCTGGTCGAGCCCGGCCGCCAGTCCGCCGGTGAGGAGCCGGTCGAGCAGGACCGCGGGCACCGCGTGGCGCGCGAGGTACTCGAGCGCCGAGTCCGGCTGCGCCGACGGGGCGAGGACCACGCCGTCGACGCGGTGGTGGTGCAGCCGGGCCACGACGGTGCGCTCGTACTCCGGGTCCTCGTGCGGATCGACCAGCAGCAGCGTGTACCCGGCCGCGGCCGCGGCGCTCTCCGCGGCGGAGAGCAGCTCGCCGAAGTAGGGGTTGGAGATCGCCGACAGGACGAGGCCGATCGTCGTCGTGCGGGAGGTCGCGAGCGAGCGCGCGACGGTGTTCGGGGTGTACGCCGTCTCCTCGACGGCGGCGAGGACGGCGGCCTTGGTGTCGTCACTCACCGCTCTCGTGTTGTTGAGGACGTGCGACACGGTCGCGGTCGAGACGCCGGCCCGACGAGCGACATCGGCCATCGTGACCACCGCTGGACCTCCCGTCTCCGCCCCCGTGGGCGCGCCGCTGGGCATCATGCCCCTGTCGATTGTCAGGGTTCCGATCATCTCGGGGCGACACATCGTGTCGCACGCCGGAATCCTGCCTCCAAGTTCGGTCAAGCGCTTGCGCGGACACGGTTCGCGGTCCTACCGTCGCCCGACGTGACGACGACGTGAAGCACGTCACTCATCGGCGGGGTTCGACTCCAGCGGCTCGGGAGGCGGCGTGCGACGCAGGGCACCGGACGAGGCAGTGACGCCGAGGCGGCTCGGACGGGCGCGGTTCCTCCTCGCGCTGCTCGGGGTGGCGCTGCTCGGGATGGTCGCGGGGTGCTCCGGCGCCGGGGCGCTGGGCGGTGAGGCCGGTGCACAGACGGTGACCGTCGCGATCGTGTCCAATCCTCAGATGGAGGATGCGATCAAGCTCGCGCCCCAGTTCGAGGCGGAGAACCCGGGCATCCGGCTGCGGTTCGTCTCGCTCTCGGAGAACGAGGCGCGCGCCAAGATCACCGCCAGCGTCGCGACCGGCGGCGGCGAGTTCGACGCCGTCATGATCTCGAACTACGAGACCCCGCAGTGGGCGCAGAACGGCTGGCTCACCGACCTGCAGCCGATGGTCGACGCGACGCCGGGCTACGACGCGGCCGACTTCGTGCCCTCGGTCCGCAACTCGCTCTCCTACCAGGGCCACATGTACGCGGTGCCGTTCTACGGCGAGTCGTCGTTCCTCATGTACCGCACCGACCTCTTCGCGCAGGCCGGCCTCACGATGCCCGCCAACCCGACCTGGCAGCAGGTCGCGGACATGGCCGCCAGACTCACCGACAAGTCGAAGGGGAAGGCCGGCATCTGCCTGCGCGGCAAGCCGGGCTGGGGCGAGATGATGGCCCCGTTCAACACCGTCGTGAACACCTTCGGCGGCCGCTGGTACGACCCGCAGTGGAACGCCCAGCTCACCAGCCCGCAGTTCGAGCAGGCGTCGCAGTTCTACGTCGACCTGGTGCGCAACTACGGCGAGCCCGGCGCCGCGCAGGCCGGCTTCTCGGAGTGCGGCACCCAGTTCGGCCAGGGCAACGCGGCGATGTGGTACGACGCGACGTCCGCGGCGGGCACCGTCGAGAACCCCGACGAGTCCACCGTCGTCGGGAGGGTCGGCTTCGCGCCGGCACCCGTCGTCGCCACCCCCAGCTCCGGCTGGCTCTACACCTGGTCGCTGGCGATCCCGAAGACGTCCCCGCGCAAGGACGCGACCTGGAAGTTCATGAGCTGGATGACCTCGAAGCAGTACATGCAGCGGGTCGGCACCCAGCTCGGCTGGACCTCGCTCCCGCCGGGGTCGCGGCTCTCGACCTACCAGATCCCGCAGTACCAGCAGGCCGCCGCGGCGTTCGGCCCGACCGTGCTGAACGCGATCCAGTCGGCGAACCCGCAGCAGCCGACCGTGCAGCCGGTGCCGTACCAGGGCGTGCAGTTCCTGCGCATCCCCGAGTTCCAGGACCTCGGCACCCGCGTCAGCCAGCAGCTCAGTGCCGCCATCGCCGGGCAGAAGACGGTGCGGCAGGCGCTCGAGCAGTCCCAGGAGTACGCGTCGACGGTGGGGGAGAGCTACCAGTGACCACAACTCTGGAACGGCCTGCCACCCCGTCGGGTCCGCCACCGGCACCCGGCGCCCCACGGACCCGGTCCGCCCGGTCCGAGGGATGGGTGCGGCGCGCGCCGCTGCTCCCGGCCCTCGTGTTCACGATCGTCGTCACGCAGATCCCGTTCCTGCTGACGATCTACTACTCGCTGCAGTCCTGGAACCTGGTGCGGCCGGGCTCGCAGCACTTCGTGTGGTTCGAGAACTACGTGAGCGTGTTCGCGGACTCGCAGTTCCGCGGCGTCGCGCTCAACACGATCATCATGACGCTCGGCTCCGTGATCATCGCGGTGATCCTGGGGCTGCTGCTGGCGCTGCTGCTGAATCGGCACTTCATCGGCCGGGGCGTCGTCCGGACGCTGCTGGTGACGCCGTTCCTCATCACGCCCGTCGCGGCCGCGCTGCTGTGGAAGACGACGCTGCTCGACCCCACCTACGGGCTGATCAACTTCGTGCTCGGCGGGCAGACCATCGACTGGGTCTCCGAGTACCCGCTGGCCTCGGTGATGGCGGCGCTGGTCTGGCAGTGGACACCGTTCATGATGCTGCTGCTGCTCGCGGGCCTGCAGTCGATGCCCGGCGACCAGGTCGAGGCGGCCCGCGTCGACGGCGCCGGCGCCTGGGCGATCTTCACCGAGCTGACGCTGCCGCACCTGCGGCGCTTCCTGGAGCTGGGGATCGTGCTCGGCGCGATCTACCTGGTGAACACCTTCGACGCCGTCTACATGATCACCCAGGGCGGGCCGGGCACGGCGTCGGCGAACCTGCCCTTCTACATCTACCAGCGCGCGTTCCTCGGCTTCGACATCGGGCAGTCGGCCGCGATGGGCGTCGTCGTGGTCGTGCTGACGATCATCGTCGCGACGTTCGCGTTGCGTCTCGTCTTCCGTTCCTTCGGTGCTGCCGGGAGTGAGAGCTGATGGCCGCGACGATCGAGGACGCCCCGACGACGAGCGCGCCCGCGCGGACCGAGGGTCCGCGCCGGCCGTCCCGGGTCGGCCCGGTGCTGCTGACGACGCTGACGTGGATCGTCGCGATCGGGTTCTTCTTCCCGGTGCTGTGGATGGTCCTCACGGCGTTCAAGTCGGAGAACGCCGCTTACACCGACCCGCCGACGCTGATCTTCTCGCCGACCCTCGAGCAGTTCCGGGCGGTCTTCGACGCGGGGATCGGGCCGTACCTCGCGAACTCGCTCGGCGCGACGGCGATCTCCACCGCGCTCGTGCTCGTGCTCGCCACCCCGGCCGCCTTCGCCCTCTCGCTGCGGCCGGTGGAGAAGACGCAGGACGTCCTGTTCTTCTTCATCTCCACGAAGATGCTGCCGGTCGTCGCGGCGATCGTCCCGATCTACGTCGTCGTCAACGAGATCCGGGCGCTGGACAACATCTGGACCCTGGTCGTCCTCTACACCGCGATGAACCTGCCCATCGCGGTGTGGATGATGCGCTCGTTCTTCCTCGAGGTCCCGACGGAGCTGCTCGAGGCGGCCTCGATCGACGGGGCGTCGCTGGGGCGCACGCTGCGCGAGGTGGTGCTGCCGATCATCTCGCCCGGCATCTTCGCCACCGCGCTGATCTGCGTGATCTTCGCGTGGAACGAGTTCTTCTTCGCGGTGAACCTGACCGCCGCGAACGCCGGCACCGTGCCGGTGTTCCTCGTCGGGTTCATCACCTCCGAGGGCCTGTACTGGGCCCGGCTCTCCGCGGCGGCGACGCTCGCGGCGCTGCCGGTGGTCCTCGCGGGCTGGTTCGCCCAGAACAAGCTGGTGCAGGGCCTGTCGTTCGGCGCCGTGAAGTAAGGGGATACCGACATGGCGGAAGTGGTGTTCGACCAGGCCTCGCGGATCTACACGCCCGGGGCGAAGCCTGCCGTCGACAAGCTCGACCTGACGGTCACCGACGGCGAGCTCGTCGTCCTGGTCGGTCCGTCCGGGTCCGGGAAGTCGACGGCGCTGCGGATGCTCGCCGGCCTCGAGCCGATCGACGCGGGCAGCGTGCGCATCGACGGCCGTGACGTGGTGGACGTGCCGTCGAAGGACCGGGACATCGCGATGGTGTTCCAGAGCTACGCGCTCTACCCGGCGAAGACGGTGCGCGACAACATGGCGTTCCCGCTGAAGATGCGCGGGATGGGCAAGGCGGAGCAGTCGAAGCGGGTGGCCGACGCCGCCGAGCTGCTCGGGCTCACCGAGTACCTCGACCGCAAACCCAAGGCGCTCTCCGGCGGGCAGCGGCAGCGGGTGGCGATGGGGCGCGCGATCGTCCGGGAACCGCGGGTGTTCCTCATGGACGAGCCGCTGTCCAACCTCGACGCGAAGATGCGCGTGCAGACCCGCTCGCAGATCGCGTCGCTGCAGAACCGGCTCGAGGTCTCGACCGTGTACGTCACCCACGACCAGGTCGAGGCCATGACCATGGGCGACCGGGTGGCGGTGCTGCGCGACGGACAACTGCAGCAGTACGCGACGCCGTCCGAGCTCTACGACCACCCGGTCAACGCGTTCGTCGCCGGGTTCATCGGCTCACCGGCGATGAACCTGCTCGACCTGCGTCGCTCCGGGGACGGCGTCACGCTCGGCGGGACCGAGGTGCCGCTGTCCCGGGCGGTCCGTGACGCGGCCGGCTCCGCGGAGACCGTGACGGTGGGCGTGCGGCCGGAGGACCTCTCGCTCGACGCCGAGGGGGTGGGCTCCGGAATCAAGGCGGTCGTCGACGTCGTCGAGGAGCTCGGCAGCGAGTCCTACCTCTACGCGCACATGGCCGAGGACGAGTCGACCACGCTCGTCGTCCGCGGACCGGGCCGGACCACCGTGCGGTACGGCGACACGATCGCGCTGCGGGTGAACCCGGACGCGGTGCACTCCTTCGACGCGTCCTCCGGGGAGCGCCTGCCGGGCTGAGCACGACGACGGCCCCGTCACCACCTCGGAGGTGGCGACGGGGCCGGTGCCGGAGCGGGGAGCGTCAGCTCTTCGGGGCGCGCTTGTCGGCCTCGGTGGTCGCGGCGGACTTCGGCGCGTTCTTCGGGCCCTGCTTCTTCGGGGCGGTCTTGGCCGCGGTCTTGCGGGCGGCGCTGCGGGTCTCGGACGCGAGCTCGTCGCCGGCCTCCTTGACCTCGGCGGCGACCTCGGTGCTGGTCTCGGTCAGCACCTCGGCGGCCTGCCCGGTGACCTGCTGGGTGTAGCGCGCGGCCCGCTCACCGACCGAGCGGGTCTGCTTGGTGACCCCGGCCAGCACGCTCTCGCCGCGCACCCGGACCTCCTCGACGGTGTCCTCGAGGCGCCCCTCGATCTCGGTGGAGACCGAGTCGACGGTGCTGATGGCCTGCTTGACCTGCGGCTGCGCCTTGATCTTCGAGTAGGCGCCGGTGCCGCGCTTGACGAGGTCGTCGTAGACGCCGCGGACGGCCTTGACGTAGCTGTCGGCCAGCTTGCGGAAGTCCTCGGCGGTCAGCTTGTGGCGCAGCTCCTGCAGCTCCGAGGGCAGGTCCTCGACGCGGGCCTGGACCTCGGTGGCGCCGGACTGGACCTTGGAGAAGGCCTCCTGGGCGCTCGCCACGGCGTAGTCACCGAGGCCGAGCAGCGCCAGCGACGGCGTGCGGAACGGGTCCCACGCCTCGGAGGCGAGCTTGTTGGCCTGGTCGCGGGCCTCGCGGACGTCGAACTTGGTGGGGAAGGTGACGGCCATGATGATCACTCCTGGTCGGTCGTGAGACGAGTGAGGTCGGGCGCGACGGCGAGCGCTGCCGTCCCGTCCGTGGCACCGGAGCCGGAGCCGGCGGGCGACGTCGTCGTCGACCCTGGAGATGTCTCGCCGGAGGTCCCGGCGGCTCGGTTCTCGCGCCGGAACGACTCGTAGATGTCGTGCAGGACCTGCTTCTGGCGATCCGTGAGGTCGGGGTCGCAGGCGAGCGAGTCGAGCACCGCCGATCCTTGACGCTGCTCGAGGAACCCGGCCCTCACGTACAGCACCTCGGCGGAGATCCGCAGACCGGTCGCGATCTGGGAGAGGATCTCGGCGGAGGGCTTGCGCAGTCCGCGCTCGATCTGACTCAGGTACGGGTTCGAGATTCCGGCGACCTTCGCGAGCTGGCGCATGGATACCTGCGCGGACTCACGCTGGCGACGGATGTAGCCCCCGATGTCCTCGACGGCCTGCCCGAGCGCCTTGTCGACGCCCTCGACCCCCGACATCTGATCGACCTCCTGCGGAACGGCTACGAACGACGCTAGCACGAGTGCTAACTCGTGCAAGCACTCTGCTTGCGCAGTTGGGGTGGCCTGCCGCACACCTCGTCGGCCGGTAGGACGGCGGGCGAGGGGCACATCTCGCAGGCTGCGGCGCCTCGTTGGCTGCGCCGTGTGCTGATGATCAACGCAACCCCGGCAGCGGCGTCAGGCCCCGGCGAGCACCGCCTGCAGTGCCGCCCGGGCGCCGTCGGTGTGGAGCCGGTCGAGGTGGCGCCGGTACGCCGCGGTGAAGCGCTCGTCGTCGACGAGATCGCCGAACAGCGAGCGGTCCTCGAGGAACGCCAGCGGCTCGTCCGGGTAGCGGCGGGCCGCGGCGATGCGGTCCTCGGCGCGGCCGGTGTCGACGACCTCGATGGGCGCGCCGTCCTCGTCGACGCCCTCCGCGTAGCGGGCCCATGCGGCGACGATCAGGGCGGAGCGCTCGACCTCGCCGCCGTTCTCGAGGTTCTTGCGGATCACCGGGACCAGCCACGGCGGGATGCGGTCCGACGACTCGGCCGCGAGCCGCGCCAGGGTGTCGCGGATCTCCGGGTTCGCGAAGCGGGAGATCAGGGTCGACTTGTACTCGTCGAGGTCGACACCGGGCACCGGGAGCAGCGTCGGGGTGGCCTCGTCGTCCATGTAGCCGCGGACGAAGCGCACGAACTCGTCGTCGGCGCACACCTCGTGGGCGTAGCGGAACCCGGCGAGGTAGCCGAGGTAGGCGATCGCCTGGTGCGAGGCGTTGAGCAGGCGCAGCTTCATCAGCTCGTAGGGCTCGACGTCGGCGACGACCTGCACCCCGGCCTCGTCGAACGCGGGACGACCGGAGACGAACGTGTCCTCGAGGACCCACTGGCAGAACGGCTCGCACACCACGGGCCAGCCGTCGTCGACGCCGAAGCGCTCCGCGAGCTCGGCGCGGTCGGCGTCGGTGGTTCGCGGCGTGATCCGGTCGACCATCGAGTTCGGGAACGGCACCTCGCGCTCGATCCAGGCGGCGAGGTCGGTCCCCAGTGCGTCGTCGCGCAGCCGGGCGAACGCGGTGATCATCCGGTGCGCGACGTCGCCGTTGCCGGCGATGTTGTCGCAGCTCATCACGGTGAACGGCGGATTGCCGTCCGCGCGACGACGGCGCAGCGCCTCGACCAGGTAGCCGAAGGCGCTCGTCGGGGCGTCGTCGACCGGGCTCGCGATGTCGTGGGCGACCGCGGCCTCGGACGGGTCGAACTCGCCGGTGGCGGTGTTGACGTGGTAGCCGCCCTCGGTGACGGTCAGGCTCACGATGCGCACGGCCGGGTCGGTCATGCGGGCGAGCACGGCCTCGGGGTCGTCCGGGCCGACCAGGAACTCGACCATCGAGCCGATCACCCGCGGCGCGCGCGACCCGTCGGCGTGCTTCTCGACGAGCGTGTAGAGCTCGTCCTGGCGGTGGAGGACCTCGCCCATCGCGCGGTCGGCGTCGAGGACGCCCACCCCGCACAGCGCCCAGTCCTGGTCCCGCCCGGCGGCGAAGAGGCGGTCGAGGTACATGGCCTGATGGGCGCGGTGGAAGCCGCCGACGCCGATGTGCACGATCCCGACGCGCAGGGTGTCGCGGTCGTAGGACGGCACCGGGATCTCCAGCTCCGACAGGGTGGCCCGGTTCAGGGCCGTGGCGGACTGGGCGGCGGCGTCGGCGCTCATGGGTCCAGGGTAGGCGCGTAAGCGCTTGCCTGACCAGATCCGTCATCGACCGCCTGCAACGTCCAGAATGCTCCCCGTGACGTAGGAGGCCTCGTCGGAGGCGAGCCAGACGATCGCCGCCGCGACCTCGTCCGCCGTCCCGGCCCGTCCCATCGGCAGATCGGGGCCGAGCCGGGCGACGCGGTCCGGCTGCCCTCCGGACGCGTGGATCTCGGTGTCGATGATCCCCGGCCGCACGACGCCGACCCGCACGCCCTCGTCGGCGACCTCCTTCGCCAGCCCGATCCCGAGGGTGTCCACGGCGGCCTTCGACGCGGCGTAGTCCACGTACTCGTCCGGCGACCCGAGCCGGGAGGCGGCCGAGGAGACGAGCACGATCGCGCCGCCCCGGCCGCCGTGCGCGGTCGAGAGCCGGCGGACGGCCTCCCGGCAGGTGACGATCGTGCCGGTCACGTTGGCGGTGAGCATCCGTTCGACCCGCTCGACGGTCAGCTCGTCCACCCGCGTCTTCTCGCCGACGATCCCGGCGTTGGCGACGACCGCCCCGAGCGGCGCCAGCGTCGCCGCCGCCTCGACGGCCGCGACGACGTCCGCCTCCACCGCGACGTCCGCGCGCACCGCCGCGGCACGCCCGCCGTGGCGCTCGATCGCGGCGACGACGGACGACGCGGCGGCCTGGTCGCTGCGGTAGGTCAGGCACACCGCCCACCCCGCGGCCGCCGCGCGCCGAGCCGTGGCGGCGCCGATGCCGCGGGACCCACCGGTGATCAGGATGCTGCGCATGTGAACGATTGTGGTCGTTCGGACGACCGGATTCGTTCACATGGCGCGGAGCGCCGTCGGTCTCACCCCGCGCTCGCGCAGGAACGCGGTCGAGAGGGCGAACGGGCTCGCGTACCCGACCCGGTCGGCGATCGTCGCGACCGTCAGGTCGGTGCCCCGCAGCAGGTCCGCGGCGAGGGAGAGCCGGAGGTCGGTCAGCCAGGCCATCGGCGGTTCGCCCACCCGGTCGGCGAACCGGCGCGCGAAGGCCGCCCGGGAGAGCCCGGCGCCGCGGGCGAGGCCGGCCACCGTCCAGCCCCGACCCGGCTCGGCCTCCATCGCCCGCAGCGCGGCCCCGATCGCCGGGTCCTGGCGCGCCCGCGCCGCCGACGGTGCCGCCGGACCCGCGAACCAGGCCCGCAGCACCGTCGCCAGCAGCAGATCGAGCGCCCGGTCGAGGACGACGTCCTGGCCCGCGCCGTCCCGGTCGAGCTCGGCGTCGAGCAGCCCGACCAGCGGGCCGGTCGACGCGCCGCCCAGGTCGTCCGGGGACAGCACCGTCACCTCCGGCAGCGAGCGGACCAGCCGCGCCCCCACCTCGCCGCCGACCGGGTAGGTCCCGACGAGCATCGAGGTCGCGGCGTCCGGCGCGTGCCCCCAGCTGCGCACCCCGAGCTCGTGGGGCGGGCGGGCCGTTCCGGGCGGTGACCAGCAGCCCTGGTCCGGGCCGATCACCGCCTGGACCGGGGCGTCGCGACCCGCGTCGGTGACGGTGTAGGGCTCCGGGCCCCGGACGACGATCACGTCGCCCGGGCCGGCCGGGTACGTCGCGCCCGGTTGCCCGGCCGGGCAGAGCGCCGTCGCCCCGCGGGTCACGACGACGACGGTCAGCGGCGCCTCGTCCTCGATCCGGACCGCGAACGGCGGCTCGAGGACGCAGCGCAGCAGGAAGGCGCCGTGGGCCCGCGGACCGTCGAGCAGCCCCGCGATCTCGTCCACGACCGCCAGGGTAGACGCACGCGTATCGAGAAGGCACCGGAAATCATGGAGAGTCCAGGGGATCGGGCGTGGAATCGGACCCATGACGATCCTGATGGTGGCCGCACCCACGGCCGGCGCCGCGCTCGCCGGCGTGTACCTCGCCTTCGACCTGGCCGTCCTCCCCGCGCTGCGTCGGGTCCGCGTCCCGGTCGGGGCCGGAGATCGGTCGTCCGACGAGGTGGCCGCGGACGTGATGCGGCGGATCAACGTCGCGATCGTGCGGCCGTCGTTCCTCGCCCTGCTGTTCGGCGCGCCGGCGCTGGCCGTCGCGGCCGGGGTCACGAACCCGGGCCCGTTCACCGTCGCGGCGGCGATCGCGCAGGTCGCGGGCCTCGTCGTCACCCTCGCCGTGAACGTGCCCCGCAACGAGGCGCTCGCCCGCGACGAGGACCCCGGCGCCTGGGCACGGTTCGTCGGGCCGTGGACGCGGGCCCACCGGGTGCGCTCGGCGGCGGCGCTCCTCGGCGCCGTCGTCGGGGTGGTCGGTCTCGGACTGCAGTGATCGGGAAGACGACGGCGGATGCCGGTCGTCACGTCCGGCCCGCCCGTCCGAGATCGTTACGTACGCTTCGGACCTCGGTCGACGACGACCACCGGGGGAGGACGACGGCATGCGACAGGCCGCGCGAGCGGTGCTCGGGTTCGTGTCGCGGCAGTCGTTCGTCGTGTCGCTGCTGGTGACGGTGGCGATCGCGAGCCTGCTGCCCGCGCGCGGCGGGTTCACCGTCGTCGTCGACCACGCCACGACGGTCGCGATCGGGCTGCTCTTCTTCCTCTACGGCGCCCGGCTCTCCCCACGCGACGCCTGGGAGGGGCTGCGGCACTGGCGGTTGCACCTCACCGTTGTCGTGGCGACCTTCGTCGTGTTCCCGCTGCTCGGGCTCGCCGGGCACCTGCTCGCGCCGACGGTGCTCACCCCGGAGCTGGCGGCGGGGCTGACGTTCCTGTGCTGCCTACCCTCGACCGTGCAGAGCTCGATCGCGTTCACCTCGGTCGCCCGCGGCAACGTCGCGGCGGCGATCTGCGCGGCGTCGTTCTCGAACCTGCTCGGCATCATCGCCTCGCCGCTCCTGGTGGCGCTGCTGCTGGCGACGCGGGGCGGGTTCAGCGGGCAGGCGGTGCTCGACGTCGCCCTGCAGCTGCTGCTGCCGTTCCTGCTCGGTCAGCTCGCCCGGCCCTGGATCGCCGACTTCGTGGCCCGCCACCGGACAGTGCTCGGGTTCGTGGACCGCGGGTCGATCCTGCTGGTCGTCTACTCGGCGTTCGGCGAGGGCGTCGTCGACGGCGTCTGGCACCGCGTCTCGGCGACGTCGCTGCTGGCGCTGGTCGGCGTCGAGATCGTGCTGCTCGGCCTCGTCCTGGTGCTCACCTGGTACGCGGGCCGGGCCGTCGGGCTCCCGCGCGAGGACCAGATCACGATCATGTTCTGCGGGTCGAAGAAGTCGCTCGCGTCGGGGCTGCCGATGGCGGGCGTGCTGTTCGCGGGACCCGTCGTCGGGCTGATCGTGCTGCCGCTGATGCTCTACCACCAGCTGCAGCTGATGGTCTGCGCCGCGCTCGCGCAGCGCCTCGGCCGCGGGGCGACGACGCCGGACTCCCGGCCCGCGCGAGGAGAACCCGCGCCGGCCGCGACCTGACGAGCGGCAGGACGTGGCGAGATCGTGAACGTTGTCGGATCGGTGCCCGCTGTCCCGGTGCGCCGGGCGCCGTTCGGGTAGACCTGCGTCGTGCCGAAGACAGTCACCGCCTCCACCCTGGTCCTCGCCGCGATCCGTGATCGGGTCGCGGCCCTCCACGCCGCCGTCGAGCCCGACACCGAACCCGCGTCCGTTCTGGAGGAACCTCCCGCCGGCACCCCCGAGGACGCGTCCGACGAGGACGAAGGCACGTCGGTGACGGTCCCCGCGGCCGCCGACGAGACCCCGGACGACGACGTCCCGGTCGTCACCGGGCCGGACGGGCTCGACGTCGAGCGCCTCGCGGACGCTCTCGCCGACCTCGACGCCGTCGTCACCGGGTTCGCGTCCCTGATCGAGGGCGGCCAGGTGGGGGCGCTGCGCGCCGAGCTCGCCTGGGCACGGTCCACCGTGGAGGAGACCCGGGCGCTCGACGGCACCGTCGACGTGCTCGAGGAGCTCGTCGAGGACCTCGACCCCACGCTGCGCCAGGGCCCGGTCGACGCCCGGGTCGGGATCGTCGTCGCCGCCCGGACCTCGGAGCGCGCCGACGCCGTCGCCTCGATGCTGGCCCAGCCCGAGTGGACCAGCCTGCTCGCCCACGCCGACCAGCTCGTCCTCACGGCGCCGATCGCCGGCGGCAAGCCCAAGCACGCGACCAAGGTGCTCGCCCGCGCCCTGTCCGACGCGGACGCCGCGGCCCGCGAGGCGGCGGACGCGGCGGTCGCCGAGGCCCAGGGCTCGGACCGCGCGGCCGAGCCGGCCCTCGGATCGGTGGCCGCGGCCGCGGCGACCGTGGCGACGACGGCCCGGGTCACGCGGGGCGTCCTCGGCAAGCAGGCCCGCAAGCTCGGCGACGCCGCCGACGCGCTCGCCGGGGCGCTCGACGAGCGCCGCACGAGCGAGGCCGTCGCGCACTGGCTGGTCGACCTGGCCGACCTCGCCCACCGCGCGGGCGAGCCGAGCTTCAGCTACGGCGTGCTGCACGCCGAGGCCCGCGCGTGGCGCGCGGCCGCCGACGAGGCGCTCGCGGGCGCGGTGACCGCCTACACGAAGCCGAAGCTGCACAAGTGGCTGAAGGAGATCTCATAGGTGGCCTACGGCCCCGTGAGCACTCATTGACGCCATAGCGTCCCTGAGTGCTCACGGGCGCGAAGCGCACCTACCCGGCGGCCGCCGCGTAGGTCGTGCCCAACCGGGCGCTCTCGATGTCGTAGACCGTGTTCGAGGTGAGGGTGTTGTCCCGGTACATCCCCATCTTCCAGTAGTCGTACTGCGACGAGGTCTTGGACGCGGTCACGACGGTGTCGGTCGAGGCGGCCGGCTCCTTCGGGGTGTCCTTCGGCTGCGGCGTCTTCGCCAGCGCGGCCTTCTGCGCCGCCGCCTGCGCGGTGCTGGCCCTGGTCTTCTTCGCCGTCGGGTACAGCGTGCCCGCGACGGGGTGGTAGCCGGTGAGGACCTGGGTCCCGTTGACCCACGCGTCGATGCTGCCCAGCGTCGGGTTCGACGAGAAGTGGATGTGCAGCACCACCGTGGTCTGGTGGGCGGTCGCGGCGGGCGCGAGCGTCTGGGTCCAGTACTTGCTGCCCGCGGGCCCGGTCGGGTAGCCGTACCCGCCGTCGAGGATCACGTTCCCGTGGCCGATCTTCAGTTCCTCCGGCGGGGAGCCGTCGTCGGAGTTCTTCCACTGGGTGATGACCTGCCAGCTGGTCTCGTTCACCGGGAACGTCGTGGGCAGGGTGAAGGAGTCACCGAAGTAGTAGTCCGCGCCCTCGGTGAAGTTGACGACGTTCGGTTCGATCTCCGAGCGCGTCCCGCCGCCCGGGACGGTGAACCTCGCGGCCTTCGCCGGGGCATTGACGGTACTGGTGACGAGAACCGGGGCGGCGGCCCCGACGTCGTTCCACGGTGTCGACTTGTAGTTGTTGAACCCGGCATTGGTGAAGTCCGACTGCCACACCAGCGCGGACGCGGCCTGCGCCGCTCCGGTCCAGGAGATCAGGGCCGCCAGTGCGGCCAGCAGGATCGCCACCGCGTATCGGGGTCGCACGCGCGTGCTCGTCATCTGTTCCTCCCTGGGACAGAAACGCAACCGCCGGCTCTCGCTGGGTCGCGCATTCCGTCCGCGTCGAGTCGCGGATCCGCCCCGCCGGATCCGGTGGAATTCGTCCGTACTGCGCGGACTTTCTCTCGCGGAGGTATCCGCGACGGTTCACAGATCGCGGCCGTCGCGCCGATCGTTACGAGCCCCGAGTGCACCATTCCGGTAGCGCCGGAGCTGATTCGCCGGGCGCAGGGAAGGCATTGAGCACCAGGATGAAAACTCTTTGCCGAGGCATTACGGAGGTGCGCTGACGCGCCTGTGAGCACTAATCGTCGTTATAGCGTCAATTAGTGCTCACGAGCGCGAAGCGCACCTACCGGAGCGGATGCCGCGGGACCGAGCGCAGGTTCGAGCGGGCCAGGGTGATCATCTTCCCGACCCCGCCCGCGAGCACCGTCCGCATCCCCGCCAGCGCGAACCCGCGCACCTGCTCGGCGGTGATGTGCGGCGGGATGGAGAGCGCGTCCGGGTCGGTGCGCACGTCCACCAGCGACGGGCCCCGGTGGGCCAGCGCCTCGCGCAGCGCATCCCGGAGCGCGCCCGGCTCGGAGACGGTGACCGCGTGCAGCCCGGCGGCCGACGCGATCGCCCCGAGGTCGGCCGGCCCGTGGTCGGTCTGGAACGACGGATAGCCCGCGACCATCATCTCGAGCCGGATCATCCCGAGCGCACCGTTGTTGAACGCCACCACGGACAGGTCCAGCGAGTGCTCGGCCGCGGTGAGCAGCTCCCCGAGCAGCATCGTCAGCCCGCCGTCGCCGGACATCGACACCACCTGGCGCCCCGGGAACGCGGTCGCCGCGCCGATCGCGTGGGGGAGCGCGTTGGCCATCGTCCCGTGGCGGAACGAGCCGAGGATGCGGCGCCGCCCGGTGGGGCTGATGTACCGCGCGGCCCAGACGTTGCACATGCCGGTGTCGACGGTGACCACGGCGTCGTCGGCGAGCTCGTCGTCGAGCACGTCCGCGACGTACTCCGGGTGGATCGGCGTCCGCTCGGAGACCTTCGTCGTGTACGCGTCGACCACGTGCTCGAGCGCGTCCGCGTGGTGGCGCAGCATCTCGTCGAGGAAGGCGCGGTCGGTCTTCTCGGTCAGCAGCGGCAGGACGGCGCGCAGGGTCTCGCCGACGTCGCCCTCCACCCCGAGATCGAGCACCGAGCGCCGCCCGAGGTGGCGGCCGTCGCGGTCGACCTGCACGGTGTGGGCCTGCGGGAGGAACCCGTCGTAGGGGAAGTCGGTCCCCAGCAGCACGAGCAGCTCGGCCTCGTGGGACGCCTCGTAGCAGGCGCCGTACCCGAGCAGCCCGCTCATCCCGACGTCGTACGGGTTGTCGTACTGGATCCACTCCTTGCCGCCCAGCGAGTGCCCGACCGGCGCCTTCACCCTCTCCGCCAGCGCGAGCACCTCGTCGCGGGCGTCCCGCGCGCCGGCGCCGACGAACAGCGTCACGGTGCGCGCCCGGTTGAGGTGCTCGGCGAGGGCCTCGACCCGGTCTCGGGCGGGCACGACGACGGACGACGGCGCGACGAGGTCCCCGGTGCCGGTCGGGTGCGCGGCCGGCTCGGCGGACACGTCACCGGGCACGACCATCACCGACACCCCGCCGTCGGCCAGCGCGGTCTGCATCGCGATCCGCTGCAGGCGCGGCAGCTGCGCCGCCGAGGAGATCAGCTCGACCCACGACGAGCACTCGGTGAACAGCGCCGTCGGGTGGGTCTCCTGGAAGTAGGTCGTGCCGATCTGGGTCGACGGGATGTGCGAGGCGATCGCGAGCACCGGGGCGCCGGAGCGGTGCGCGTCGTAGAGCCCGTTGACGAGGTGGGTGTTGCCGGGGCCGCAGCTGCCCGCGCACACCGCGAGCTGCCCGGTCAGCTGGGCCTCGGCCGAGGCGGCCAGCGCGCCGGCCTCCTCGTTGTGCACGTGGATCCAGTCGATCCCGCCGTCCGCCGCCCCGCCCGAGCGCCGGACCGCGTCGACGATCGGGTTGAGGCTGTCGCCCACGAGCCCGTAGATGCGACGGACCCCGGCCTGGATCAGGACCTCGACCAGCTGGTCGGCCACCGTGGATGCCATGGCTCAAGCCTCCGGCATGGATGCCGATTCGTCGTGTCGGCGACCTGATGGGCTCACATCCGCAGCGGCGGCGCCTGCCGGGCGCCTGCGCTCTCGCCGTGCTCGAAGAGCACCGACGCGGGCCGAGAACCAGAACTTCATCAGGTGGATGCCGCTGCGGACGAGCATCCGCTCGAGATCCGGGGTCTCGCGCATGAACTCCATGTACTCGCGGCCCTCGGCGTAGCCCATCACCCGCTCGACGCCGGCGCGGTTGTACCAGCTGCGGTCGAACAGGACGATCTCGCCGGCCGAGGGCAGGTGGACGATGTAGCGCTGGAAGTACCACTGGGTGCGCTCGCGGTCGGTGGGCTTCTCCAGCGCCACGACGCGGGTGCCGCGCGGGTTCAGGTGCTCGGTGAACCGCTTGATCGTCCCGCCCTTGCCCGCGGCGTCGCGGCCCTCGAAGAGCAGCACGATCTTCTGGCCGGTCTCCTTGACCCAGGCCTGCAGCTTGAGCAGCTCGATCTGCAACAGCCGCTTCTGGCGCTCGTACTCCTCACGCGAGAGGCGCTCGTCGTACGGGTAGCCCTCGCGCCAGGTGTCGACCGGCCTGCCGTCGGGGCCGAGCAGCGTCGGGTCGTCGTCCTCGGTGCCGTCCGAGTCCACCGAGAGCTGCTCGAGCGGGGTGCCGGAGAGCAGGTCGGCCGGGTCCGGGCGGGAGGCGGGGAGGTCGTCGGAGGAGGTCACGCCCGCGATCCTGACCGTTCCAGGTGGCGCCGAGGTGAACGAAATCCGTTCCCCGCCACGGCACCGGGCGTTCACCCGACCGGGTCATGCTTGCCGCCATGGCCGAGTTGCTCGCCGGGGACGACCTGCTGTCCCGCGCCGAGGCCGCGCTCGCGGTCGCGCTGCCGGACGCGATCGGGGTCGAGTTCCTCGATCCGACCGATCCGCTCGAGGGCGTGGGCTTCGAGGTGGCCGGGATCGCGGTGACCCCGGCCGCCACCGTCCATGCCTCGGCTCTCGCCGCCGCGATGGAGCTCGCGGGCTATCTCGCGGTGCTGCCGACCCTGACCGACGCCGAGCACGCCGTCACCCACCAGATCTCCACCCAGTACCTGGCGGCGGCGCGGGTGGGGGAACGGGTGCGGGTGTACGCGTCGCTGCTGCGCCGGAGCCGCTCGCTGGCCTTCGTCGCCGTGACGGCCCACCGGGAGGGCATCGACCCCCGCAGCGGCGAGCGCGACCCGGAGATCGCCCACGGCCAGATCACGAAGTCGATCGTCGGGATCTGAGCAGCACCACACCCAGCACCGCCCCGATCGCGGCCGCGAGCAGGTGACCCACCGTCGTGAAGTCCGGGAGCAGCCCGGACCACTCGGCATCGAGCAGCGGCCAGCCCAGGACGAAGATCGCGCCGGGCGCCCACGCCCACCACGGGAGGGTCACGACGACGGCGGCGAGCGCCGCCTGGGCGCCGTAGCTGATCCCGACGTCGACCGCGGTCCGGGTGTCCTCGGCGTACCGGCCCGCCCGCACGGCCGCGAGGATCACCGGCACGGTCAGCAGCGTCGCCCCGACGTGCCCGCCCAGGTAGACGGCGGCCGCCCGCAGCGCCCCGTACCGCGCCTCCAGCCACCACAGCGCGCCCACCACGCCGAGCCAGAATGTGATCACCGTGCCGGGGTCGAGGAGGTCGCCGTTGACGATCAGCGCGCTCGCGGCGAGCGCCCCGACCGGGTGGGTGCCGAGGTTGACGAGGTTGGTGCTGGCCCAGGCCACGAACGCGTCCGCCCGGTCCGAGTCGACCATCCACGCGTGGATCCCGAGCAGGACGACGACGTAGCCGATCGTCCACCGGCCCCGCGCGGCCCAGAACGCGACCGTCGCGCCCACGCGCCGGGGGGATCCGATCACCCCACCAGCGTGCCGTGCCGGTGTGGCGCGGGTGTCAGCGCACCGCGCCGTCGTCGTGCCGTCTGGTCCTCGTGCCGCCGATCGGCAGCGGGCCGGACCAGCCGAACTGCTCGGTGTTGACCCGCTCGGCCGGGATGCCGAGCTGCTCGATCGCCGCGAGCGAGCCGGCGAGCAGCGAGGGCGAGCCGCAGACGAAGTAGTCGAGCCGGTCGCGCAGCGGCTCGGGCGGGAGGACGCCGTCGAGCAGCGCCGCGTCGACCCGCCGACCCGCGGTCCGGGTGACGCGCAGGTCGAGGCGGCGGGCCAGGGAGGTCAGCTCGGGCTCGAACAGCGGTTCGTCCGGGCGCTGCGCGACGACGAGGTGGTGGGTGCGGCGGTCGTCGTGGTCGGCGAGGGTGCGCAGCATCGACATCATCGGCGTGATCCCGACCCCGCCCGCGACCAGCACCAGCCCGGGCGCCTCCTGCTCCGAGGTGAACGCGCCGTGCGGCCCGTCGAGCCACACCCGCTCGCCGGTCGGGAGCGCCGCGAGCGTCGTCGAGAAGTCGCCGCTGCCCCGGATCGTCAGCTCCAGGCGGCCGGTCACCCGCGCCGAGGAGGCGATCGTGAAGGGGTGTTCCTCGGCGCCGAGCACCGAGCGGCGCAGCCGCAGCCACACGAACTGGCCGGGGTGGAAGCGCAGCCCGCGGTGCATGTGGACCGGGGCGAGCACGAGGGTCGCCGTCGACGGTCCCTCGTGGCGCACGCCGTAGACCACGTACGCGCCGTGCGGGGAGAACAGCGGCCGCCACACCCAGCGCAGGAACAGCACCGCGAGGAAGGCCAGCGTCAGCGCGGAGAGCACGACGCGCAGCACCGGATCCGAGATCAGGTGCCCGAGCCAGAGGACGTGCAGCGCCGCGAGCACGATCGCCGCGGCGGCGAGCAGCACGTGGATGCGCGCCCACACCTCGTAGCGGCGCCCCGAGCGGCGACCCCACGCCGCGACCAGCCCGACCCCGACCATCGCCGTCGTCGCCAGCCAGCCCCACTGGATCGACAGCGACGCGGCGAGCGGGTTCAGCAGTGTCGGGGAGCGGACGACGGCGAGGGCCAGGTGGGTCAGCGCCGCGCCGATCGCGAGCATCCCCAGCCAGCGGTGGGCGCCGATGATGCGGTCGATCCCGAACGCGGCGGTCAGCCCACGCAGTCGCGACGGCGCGACCACCGACACCGCCATCGCGACGAGGGCCACCACGCCGACGGCGACGAGGATCGTCGAGAGCGCCTTCCCCTCGCCGGTCCGCCAGACGGTGAGGGCCACCGGCCCCGCGAGGACGAGCGCCGTGAGCGCGGTCCAGATGGTCCGTCGTGTCGCCTGCTGCACGCCTCGGGACGCTAGGGATCCGAAACCGGATGATCGCCCGAATCTGAGAGCGCAGTGGATCACCGCACGACCAGCGGGCGATCACGCGCGGTGGCTCGCGGGCGGTTGCGCCGTTCGGCCGGGTCGGTGGGTCCGGCTGCCGGGGCGACCGCTCACGTCCGCGACGAGCGGTCAGCCGAGCGTGGTCCGGAGCCGGTAGGTGCGGGTGACCTGCTTGGCGCTGTCGTTGTCGTCGCTGACGAGCAGCAGGTCGAGCGCCCCGCCGGGCTCGCGGCCGGTGATCGTCATGCCCTCGATGTTGTCGAGCAGCGGATTGCGCTGGGTCTGCTTCGCGGTCGCGCCGAGGGTGGGGCAGGCGCCGAGGTCGGCGAGGACCGTGGACCGGACCTGGCCGGTGGTGGTCGCCGTGAGCGTGGGGACCGCGGACACGTCGGTGGCGCCGGCCGGGTCGAGCAGCACCAGGTGCACGGTGTTGCCGACCGCCTTGTCGTAGCCCCGCTCCAGCGCCAGCAGGCGTCCGTCGCCGGTGGCGGTGAGCTCGGAGATCCCGAGGCCCGCAGGCAGCGGCACGGCGTACTGCGCGGCCGGGGCGAACGCCGGCGACGTCGGGTCGGGGCGGGTCCAGGTGACGAGGCGGGTGAGGCCCGGGTCGTCGCCGGTCAGCGGCTCCTCCAGCGAGGCGACGAGCGTGCGGCCGTCGGGGGAGAGGGCCAGCCCCTCGAAGCTCGCGTTGTCCTTCGCGCGGCTCGCGACGTCGGGCGGGATCGGCAGCGAGCCCAGGAGGTGCCCGTCGCGGTCGATCCGCAGGACCTGCGGTCCGGTCTCGTCGCCGACGAGCACCGTGCCGTCGCGGTCGAGCGCCAGGGACTCGGAGTCCAACTCCTTTCCGGTCGGGTCGGCGAGGGCGACGGCGTCGGTGGCTCCGGTGGCCGCCGCGTCGAGGGTGAACAGGACCGAGCGGTCGGACAGGGCGAGCACCGCGCCGTCGGGCAGGGCGGCGAGCGCCGACAGGTTCCCGACGACCTGTGGGGTCGGGGTCCGGCCCGCGAACCGCTGCCCCTCCAGGGCGTCCGACCAGCCGGAGATCGCGGTGCTCGGCGAGCACGGCTGCGGGCTCGGCGCGGTGGCGTCGGTCGGTCCGGACGGCGGGGCCGGGGTGTCGCCGCAGCCGGCGGTCAGCGCGAGGAGCAGCAGGGCCGCGAGGGCGGATCGGCGCACGGGCGGGGATGGTGCCCGGAGTCGGTGGACGGACGGTGAACGCCGACCGGCGCGCCGCCCGGGATGTCCGGAATCGTGTCCCCGATACCGGTGCCATCGTGCTCCCGGATGCGTGAGCGGCGGCGTGCGCGGGCACGGACGGACCATGCTGATCGACTCGATGCACCAGCTCGCCGGCACCGACCCGGTCCTCGCCGCGGGCATCCTGGCCAAGATCGGAAAGGCGATCTTCGCGGTGTTCGCCGGGGTGTTCATCATCGGCGCGCTCGTCGGGGTGCTCATCGGCTTCTTCGTGGGCCGCACCGTGGGGCGCAAGCAGAGCCAGCACCACGAGGGTGCGGGTAGCGACGCCGAGCAGCTCACCGGGTAGGTGCGCTGCGCGCTCGTGAGCACAAATTGACGCTGGGACGTCAATTTGTGCTCACGTGGCCGCAGGCCACCTCGCGATCTTCGCCGGGTTCAGCACCGACGAGAGCAGCGTCAGCTCGCCGGTGTCCGCGTCGAACTCCGGCGCCATGACGACGATCACCCGCTCCGCGTCGCGCACCACGACCCCGACGCCCCCGTTGACCTCCTCGATCCCGACCGTCACCGCGGTCGCCCCGCGCGCCAGCCCCGCCGAGAACCGCGCCACGCGGGTCCGGCCCTCCACCGGCCGTCGGGCCGCACTGGCCACGCCCCCGCCGTCGGACAGCGCGACCGCGTCGTCGGCCAGCAACTGCTCGAGCGCCGCGAGATCCTCACCGCCCGCCGCCCGGAGGAACCCGGCGGTGAGCTGGGCGGCCCGCTCCGGGTCGGCCTCGAAGCGGCGCCGGCCCGTGCCCACCCGCTCGCGTGCCCGGTGCAGGTGCTGGCGCACGGTCGCCTCCGGGAGATCGAGCAGCCCGGCCACGTCCGCGTGCGGATACCCGAAGCCCTCGTGGAGGACGAAGACCGCGCGCTCGGCGGGGGAGAGGCGCTCGAGCAGCCGCAGCATGCCGATCGAGAGCGTCTCCCGTTCCGTCGCGGTGTCCGACGGGCCGAGGTCCACTCCGCCCGGCCCGGTCGGTACCGGCTCGGGCAGCCACGGCCCGACGTAGTCGGTGCGGCCGTCCCGCAGCGTCGTCAGCCGGGTCCGGCACAGGTTCACGACGACGCGGGTCAGCCAGGCCTCCGGGTCGAGCACCTCCTGGTCGTGGCGCGACCACCGCAGCCACGCGTCCTGCACCGCGTCCTGCGCCTCGTGGAGCTCGCCGAGCATCCGGTAGGCGAGCCCGGTCAGCCGGGGTCGGTTGGCCTCGAAGCGTTCGGTCGCGGCGTCGAGGGCGCGCGGGTGGGTCACGCGCTCGTCGGGATCCGTGGGTGGGTCTGCACCCGCAGCGCGTTCACGCAGATCGCCTCCTTCACCCTGGCCGCGACGCGTCCCGTGAGCACCAGGTCGCGCGGACGGTCGTCGGCGTGCACGAGCTGGACCAGCCCGTCCCGACGACCCAGGCTGACGCACCGGATCGCGTAGCGGAACCGCCACGGCCGCGGCTCGCGCCCGGCCAGCAGCGCGGCGACGGTGCGGGCCCCGTGCTGCGCGGCGGGCATGGCGGTCGCGCAGGCCATCCGCACGACGTCCCCGCTCGTCGCGACGGCGGCCGCGCCATCCCCGATCGCGACGACGTCCGGGTGCGACGCCGAGCGCAGCGTCTCCTCGACGAGGATCCGGCCCCGCGGATCGACGGCCAGCCCGGCGCGGGCAGCGAGGTCGGTGACGGCGAAGCCCGCCGTCCACACGACGACGTCCGCCCGCTCCTCCGTCCCGTCCGCGAGGGTGAGCCCGTCCGGGTGGACCGCGGTGACGGAGGCGTGCTCGAGCAGCCGCAGCCCGAGCCGCGCGCAGACCCGCCGCACGTGCGCGGCGCCCCGGCCCGAGAGATCCGCACCGAGGGCACCGTCGGTGACCAGCGTCGTCGTGAGCCGCGGGAAGGTCTCGGCGATCTCGGTCGCGGTCTCCAGTCCGGTCAGCCCGCCCCCGACGACGGCGACCCGGCGGCACGTCCCGTCGTGCAGCCGCTCGGCCAGCCGGGTCGCTCCGGCCGGCGTCGAGACGTCGTGCGCGTGCTCCGGGACCGCGGTGTGGCTGCCGAGGGCGTAGACGAGGACGTCGTAGTCGAGCGCCTCACCGTCGCGCAGCGTGACGCGGTGGGCGGCGAGGTCGAGGCCGGTGACCCGGTCGTCGACGAAGCGCACCCCGGTGCCGTCGAGCAGGTCGGTGAAGCGCGGGGTGTCGACCGGCTGACCGCTCGCGAGCTGGTGCAGGCGCACCCGCTGGACGAAGCGGTCGCCGTCGTTGACGAGCGTGACCGTCGCGTCCGTGCGCCGGGCGAGGGACTGCGCGGCGAGCTGCCCGCCGTAGCCCCCGCCGAGCACCACCACGCGGGCCCGTTCGCGCCCGCCGTTCTCGCGTGTCGTGCCCGCAACCTCCGTCGCCGTCATGGCCCTGCCTCCTCCTCGCGCGGTTCGTCACGGGAGAAGACCGGCGCGCGACGCCCGGCGTGACAGTCCCGGGGGTGACGTGCGGCACATCACCGGAGGGCCTCGATGACGGGGGCCGCCGCGGTGCGCACGTACTCGTCCGCGTCGACGGGGTGGACGCGGTCCATGCCGAGACGGCGTTGGAGGAGCACGAAAGCCACCAGGCTGCCCATGTAGGAGCGGGCGAGCAGGTAGCCGCGATCCGGGTGGGCGGGGTCGAGTCGCCCGCCGAGCCCGATCGCGGCGCGGTCGACGAACTCGACGAAGCGGGTGTCGTCGCCGAGGACGTGCTGCTGGCTGATCAGCAGGGTGAGCAGGTCCAGCTGCTCCTCGCACGCGGCGACGAACGCGCGGCCGATGCGGAGCACCAGGTCCTCGGGGCCGCTGGGCGCGCCGGGGTCGAGCTCGGAGAACCGGGCGACGCCGTCGTCGACGATCGCCCGCAGCAGTGCCTCCTTGCCGGGGAAGTGCCGGTAGATCAGCGCATCGCTGACTCCGGCCGCCGCGGCGATCTCGCGGGTGGTCGTGGCGTCGTAGCCGCGCTGCGCGAACAGCCGGCGGGCGGCGGCGACGATCTGCGGGCGTCGTTGCTGTGCGGGGAGTCGGGTCATCGCCGCCCGAAGACCACCGATCTCGTCCAGAGGCCGCCGCCGGCGTTCGCCAGACCGAGGGGGACCCACTGCAGTGCGTCGTGCGGGCCGAAGCCCGTCGGGTGGGTCACCGCCCAGACGACCGCGACCACCGTCATGACCTTGATGCCGACCGCGAGCACGGTGAGCGTCCGGCGCCCGGCCGTGTCGTGGCTCGAGCCCAGCGCTGCGACCGCGCCGAGGACCACGGCCACCAGCGCGAGGTGGACGGCCGTGACGAGGACCTGGCCCGTGGCGCCGGAGCCGGTCCACTCGAAGGTGCCGCCGATCCAGCCCAGGCCGGCCGCCATGAGCACGGCAGGGACGAGCGAGCGGGGCGGCGCGGTCGGTCGTGCCTGGATCGCGGCGGTCACCGGGCCAGTATGTGAGCGGGCGCCCACAAAGCCCAGTCCTTTCTGAGCGAAGGGCCCCTTCGGTCGAATAGATCGGCGAGGGGCGCCCGCCGCCAGAACAGGGACCGGCCGGAGCTGATGAGCGAAGGGCGCCGTCGTGCGGCTACATCGAGCGAAGGTGCCCTTCGGTCAGGACGGGCCGACGACGGCGTCGCGATGCAGGTAGCGGTCCGCGATGATCGTGAGCAGGCGGCGGGCCGAGGACGGCGACTCGACGACGCCGGGCGGCACCGCGCCGTGGGTCTGCCGGTAGGCGCGCCCGGCGAGGTCCTCGAGGAGCTCCCCGACCGGCCCCTCGCCGCGCAGGGCCAGCCCGGTCGTCCGCTGCAGCCGCGCCGTCCCCGTCGCCCCGTACGCCCGCTCGGCGTACTCCGGGTAGACCCCCGCGAGGAACAGCGCACCGTCCCCGATCCGCCGCCAGATCCCGGCGCGCTCCTCCGGGGGCACGTCCGCGACGAGCTCGGCGAGGCGGGGCAGGTCGAGCTCGTCCCAGCGGCGCCGGTGCCAGCCGCGGTCGTCGCGCCGCCACACCACGCCGGAAGCGAGCCGGGCGTAGGAGGCCAGGAGCTCGGCGAGGAAGAGCCGGTGGGCCGGGTCGGCGGCGAACGCGGCGATGACCGGGCCGTCGAGGATCGGGATGCGTGACCGCGGGGCGGTCCGGTCGAGGACCGAGGTGTGCCCGACCAGCGACGCGCTCGCCCGGTGTGCCGCCGCGGCGAACACCAGGAAGGGCGAGACGTACCGGAAGCGCTCGCCCTCGTCGCGCGTGGCGGTGAGCACCGCGTCGGCGACGGCGGGCCGGTCGAGGAGGTCGAGGATGAGCTCCGGGCGGCGTCGCAGGGCGTCGACCTGGTCGGGGCGGTCGCCGGTCAGGGCCAGGAGGTCGCGGTCGGTGAGGTGCTCGCCGTAGCGGCGGGCCACCGCGTCGCGCGAGGTGTCCATCGCCCCATGCTGCCCGCCGACGGCCGTCGTCGGGAGCGCCGCGACATCGGTTGCGGGCCACGTGATGGTTTCCGATGCGAACACCCGAGGGAATGACTCCTCGCCCGAGCGGAGGGTCGCACGACGCCGTGCGGCCGAGGAGGGAGAGGCCGGGATGGACCACGTGCGCTGGCTGGAGACGCTCTCGTCGCAGGACACGGACGCCGTCGGGGGAAAGAACTCCTCCCTCGGCGAGATGATCCAGAACCTGGACCGGGCGGGGGTACGCGTGCCGGGCGGGTTCGCGACGACGTCGGAGGCCTACCGCGAGTTCCTGGCGGCCAACGGGCTCGACGACCGCATCCGCGAGCTGCTCGACGGCCTCGACGCGAACGGCGACGAACTCGCCCGGGTCGGTGCCGCGATCCGCGACGAGTTCGCGAAGGCGGAGTTCCCGGAGGACACCGCGGAAGCGATCCGCCAGGCCTACGCCGAGCTCTCGCGGCGCTACGACACGGACGAGGTCGACGTCGCCGTCCGCTCCAGCGCCACCGCCGAGGACCTGCCGGACGCGAGCTTCGCCGGTCAGCAGGACACCTACCTCAACATCACCGGCGCCGACGACCTGCTCCGGGCCTGCAAGGACTGCTACGCCTCGGTGTTCACCGACCGCGCGATCAGCTACCGCACCGAGCAGGGCTTCGACCACCTGGAACTGGCGCTCTCGGTGGGCGTGCAGAAGATGGTCCGGTCCGACTCGGGCAGCGCCGGCGTCATGTTCACCCTCGACTCCGACACCGGCTTCCCCGACACGATCGTCATCAACGCCGCGTGGGGGCTCGGGGAGAACGTCGTCGGCGGCGAGGTGACGCCCGACCAGTACACGGTCTACAAGCCGTTCCTCGAGAACTCCGCGCTCGTGCCGATCCTCGAGAAGACGGTCGGGGCGAAGGAGAAGAAGCTGCGGTACGCCGCTGATCCGGACGCGGCGGGCGACACGACGGAGAACGCCGACACCACCGCCGACGAGCGGGCGGCCCTCGTCCTCGGCGACGACGAGATCCTGCAGCTGGCCCGCTGGGGCGCGACGATCGAGGCGCACTACGACCGCCCGATGGACGTCGAGTGGGCGCGCGACGGCCGCACCGGCGAGCTCTTCGTGGTGCAGGCGCGACCCGAGACGGTGCAGTCGAACGCGGGGGCCGGGACGCTGCAGACCTACACGCTCGAGCAGAGCGGCGAGGTCGTGGTCGAGGGCCTCGCGATCGGGCAGGCCGTCGCGGCGGGCGCGGTGCAGCGGATCGCGTCGGCCGACGACATCGAGGAGTTCGTCGAGGGCCGCGTCCTCGTCACGGAGATGACCGACCCGGACTGGGTGCCGATCATGCGCAAGGCCGCGGCGATCGTCACCGACCGCGGCGGGCGGACCTCGCACGCGGCGATCGTGTCCCGCGAGCTCGGCGTGCCGGCCATCGTCGGGACCCAGGACGCGACGTCCGTGCTCGACGACGGGCGCGAGGTCACCATCTCCTGCGTCGAGGGCGACGAGGGCTACGTCTACGACGGGATCCTGGAGTACTCGGTCGAGGACCTGGACCTCGACGGCGTCCCCGAGACGCGGACCCGGGTGATGATGAACATCGGGAACCCGGCGTCGGCGATGCAGTGGTGGCGGTTGCCCGCGCACGGGATCGGGCTGGCCCGCGTCGAGTACCTCGTCAACAACGTGATCAAGGCGCATCCGCTCGCGCTCCTGCACCCGGAGCAGGTCCCCGACGACGACCGCGCGCAGATCGAGGAGCTCACCGCCGGGTACGACGACGGCGCCGAGTACTTCGTCGACCACCTCGCCCGCGGGATCGGGGTGATCGCGGCCTCGCAGTACCCGGACCCGGTCGTCGTACGGCTCTCGGACTTCAAGACGAACGAGTACGCGGGCCTCGTCGGCGGGACGACGTTCGAGCCCGACGAGGAGAACCCGATGCTCGGGTGGCGCGGGGCGTCGCGGTACTACAGCGAGGACTACGCCGAGGCCTTCGCGCTCGAGTGCCGGGCGCTCTCGCGGGTGCGGACGACGATGGGGTTCGGCAACGTCGTCGTCATGGTCCCGTTCTGCCGCACCCCCGAGGAGGCCGACCGGGTCCTCGAGGTGATGGCCGCGAACGGGCTGGAGCGGGGCCGGGACGAGCTGCAGGTGTACGTGATGGCCGAGATCCCGTCGAACATCCTGCAGGCCGACGAGTTCTGCGACCGCTTCGACGGCTTCTCGATCGGGTCGAACGACCTCACCCAGCTGACGCTCGGGATCGGGCGCGACGACGACCGGCTGACGCACCTGTTCGACGAGCGGAACCCGTCGGTCAAGAAGATGATCTCGATGCTCATCGAGGCCGCGCACGCCCGGGACCGCTACGTCGGCATCTGCGGGCAGGGTCCGAGCGATCATCCCGAACTGGCGGAGTTCCTGGTCGAGCAGGGGATCGACTCGATCTCGCTGAACCCGGACAGCGTGCTCACGGTGATCGAGCGGGTCGCGGAGGCGGAGAAGCGGACCGGCGGAAGTAGCGGGTGACCGGGAGCGCGGCGAACCCGGCGCGCTCGTAGACCCGCCGGGCCGGCGCGTGACCGGGATCGCCGCCGGTCTCGACCATGGCCACCGCCACGCCCTGTTCGGCGATCCAGGCGAGCGCGGTCGTCGTCAGGGCCCCGCCGATGCCACGGCGCTGCGCGGACGGGTCGACGGCGAGCATGACGATCTCGCCGTACGCCTCGCGCACCGTCGCGGCCGCGAACCCGATCACCATCCCGTCGAGCACCGCGCTCCACACCGTCGTGGCGGGATCGTCGAGCACGCCCTCGACCGCGCGGCGCTGGGAGTCCCGCCAGTCGGGGTGCAGCACGTCGAACACCCCGGACGGGCCGAGGACCCCGCGCAGCGACTCGAACACCGGCTCCCACGCCCGGAGCGACAGCTCGAGCACCGCCTGACGGTCGGCCTCGTCGTACCGGCGCAGCTCCACGTGCCCACGCTCGCCGTCGGGACCCGTCGTCACCACCGAATTCCGATGGCCGCCCCGGCCCCGCCGCGCCGTTGATCATCAGCAAACTCGCCTCGGCGGACCATGCCGTCATGATCACCGGGACCGCATGGTCCTCCCGTCGGCCGGGCGAGAACCATGGAGTCCTGTTGATCATGACGAGGGCGGGCTCCCCGGGTCGCCGAGGCCGTTTGGTGCGGGCTGCCGGTGATCGTCAGGCGATCCACGGCGGCACGGTCGGCTCCCGTCCGGGTCCGCCGGCGACGTCCGCGCCCCGGCCGGTGACGATCGCGGTGAGTCCGCTCGCCGGATCGGCCGCGATCTGACGGGTGCGCCCGGCCGCGAGCACGAGGGTGTCCCCGACGGCGAGTTCGATCCGCTCGCCGTCGACGGTGACGGCGGCCGACCCGGTGAGCACCGTCCAGATCTGCTCGGCGTCCATCACGTGGACCGGCCCGGTGGCGCCGGGCGCCATCTCCACCTGCCAGAGCGCCTGGATGCTGCCGCCGAGGGCGGGTGAGGCGTAGGTCGTCATCGTCGCGTTCGGGGTCTCGACCCGACGGGCGTGATGGCGGCGGACCAGGGTCATGGCATCTCCTGCCGTTGGTCGTCAACGTGGTTGTCCAATAACATAAACCAGGTTGTCTATCGTGGCCAGGGTGAGCACACCGATGTCCGGGGCCGAGCTGGCGTTCCGTCTGTTCGGGGCCTTCCGGTCCCTGGTCGACGACCTCCACGACGAGCTCGCGCGACGTGGCCACCCCGCGGTCCGCCCGGCCCACGGATTCGCACTCCAGGCGATCGGGGCGCGGGGTGCGACCGCCACTGAGCTCGGGGTCCGGCTCGGGGTGTCGAAGCAGGCGGCGGGCAAGACGGTCGACGGGCTCGCAGCGCTGGGATACGTCGAGCGCACCGCCGACCCCACGGATGCACGCCGCAAGATCGTCGTCGTGACGCCGGCGGGCCGTGAGGTGCTCCGGCTGTCGGTGGAGATCTTCGAACGACTCCGGGCCGAGCGCGAGCGCGACGTCGGCGTCACGCGCATGCGCGAGATGGAGGCGGCGCTGCGCGGGCTCGACTCCGCAGGAGCCCCGCGGGTGGACGCCTCGGCGTGGCTGTCCAGCTGAGACCCGTTGCCCACGCGAAGCACCACAACTCCGCGAACGCGGCGTAGAGACTTGTCAAACTCCGTACTTGCGGTGAGAGTGGACCGTGACCGCCATCACGACCCGCAGGGGAGCGACCACGTGACCGCCATTGCCGACGCTCGCACCGAGCTCGACCGCACCAGGTTCTTCATCAACGGCGAGTGGGTCGAGCCGCGCGGCACGGAGACCCACCGGGCCGTTGAGGCCGCGACCGGGGAGCTCCTCGGCGAGGCGGCGCTCGGCACCGACGCCGACATCGACGCCGCCGTCCGCGCCGCCCGCTCCGCCCTGGACGAGGGCCCCTGGGGCCGGACCGCGGTCGCCGAGCGCGTGGACTTCATGCTCCGCTTCGCCGACGCGCTCGACGCCCGCGCCGAGAGCACCAGCCGCCTGGTCAGCCAGGAGAACGGCATGCCGATCACGCTGTCGTCGGCCTTCAACGGTGCCGCGCCCGCCGGGCTGCTGCGCATGTACGCCCAGGTCATCCAGAACACCGAGCTCGAGTCCGTGCGGCCCAGCACCGGCGTCGACGGCGCGACGATCGTCCGTCGGGAGCCCGTGGGTGTCGTCGGCGCCATCACGCCGTGGAACTACCCGCAGGCCCTGGCGATGTTCAAGCTCGCCCCGGCCCTCGCGGCCGGCTGCACCGTGGTGCTCAAGCCCTCGCCCGAGACCGCGCTCGACACCTACATCTTCGCCGACGTGGCCCGCGAGATCGGCCTGCCGCCCGGCGTCCTGAACATCGTCCTCGCCGGCCGCGAGGCGGGCGCGTCGCTCGTGTCCCACCCCGGCGTCGACAAGATCGCCTTCACCGGCTCCACCGCCGCCGGGCGCATCATCGGCGCCGAGTGCGGCCGCCTGATCCGCCGCTGCACCCTCGAGCTCGGCGGCAAGTCCGCGTCGATCTTCCTCGAGGACGGTGACCTCAACACGTTCCTCGCCGCGATGCCGACGTCGTCGTTCATGAACAACGCGCAGACCTGCACCACGGCCTCGCGCATCCTCGCGCCGCGCTCGCGCTACGACGAGGTCGTCGAGGCCGTCGCGCAGTTCTCCCGCGAGCAGGTCGTCGGCAACCCGCTCGACCCGGCCACCACCGTCGGGCCGATGGCGTCGCAGACCCACCTCAACCGGGTCCTCGGCTACATCGACGTGGGCCGCAACTCCTCGGCCCGCCTGGTCACCGGCGGCGGCCGCGGCGAGCACGACCGCGGCTGGTTCGTCGAGCCCACCGTCTTCGCCGACGTGGACAACAACGACCAGCTCGCCCGCGAGGAGGTGTTCGGACCGGTCTTCGCCGTCATCCCGTTCGACTCCGACGACGAGGCCGTGCGCATCGCCAACGACTCGAACTACGGACTGGGCGGCTCGGTGTACTCGGCCGACGAGGAGCGCGGGCTGAACGTGGCCCGTCGCATCCGCACCGGCACGATCGGCGTGAACCGCTACGACATCGACCTCGGGGCTCCCTTCGGCGGAATGAAGGACTCCGGGATCGGCCGTGAGCTCGGGCCCGAGGGGATCAACAACTACCTCGAGTACAAGTCGATCTACGCGCCGGCCAGCAAGCTCGGCTGACGCGCACATGCTGCACGCCGGGTCCGGATCTTGTGGCCGGGCCCGGCGAGCGGTGTGATCCAGGTCATGAACGAGTGGATCGCCGAGGTCGGCGCCGAGAACGCGGAACTGCTGGCCACGCGCAGCCGCACGGCCGTGCTCGCCTCCGAGTACCGCCCGAAGGACCTCGGCGACGGTCGCGTCTCCTACTCGAAGCGCGCGCTGGGCGCCGCCCGCGAGCTCTCCGAGGAGGAGGAGGGCGCGATCACCGAGGACGGTGACGGGCTGCGGGTCTGGGTCGGCGACGACGCGTTCGACCTCGACGAGGTCTGACCCTCAGGGCACCGCGACGGCCTCGTGCCGGGCGCGGAGCTCGCGCTTGAGCACCTTCCCGGCGCCGGAGATCGGGAGGGCCTCGACGAACTCCACGGTGCGCGGCGCCTTGTACCCGGCGATCCGGGCCTTCACGTGCGCCCGCAGCGTGTCGGCGTCGACCGAGGCGCCGACGGCGGGCACGACCACCGCGTGCACCCGCTCGCCCCACTCGTCGTCGGGAACCCCGATGACCGCGCACGACGCGACGGCGGGGTGCCCGGCCAAGGCGTTCTCGACCTCGGCCGAGTACACGTTCTCCCCGCCGCTGACGATCATGTCCTTGATGCGGTCGACGACGAACACGTAGCCCGCGTCGTCCATGTAGCCGCCGTCGCCGGTGTGCATCCAGCCGTCGCGCACCGCCGCCGCGGTCTCCTCGGGGCGGTTCCAGTAGCCGGCCATCACGTGCCCGCCCCGCGAGACGATCTCGCCGACCGTCCCGCGCGGCACCTCGCGGTCCTCCTCGTCGACGATCCGCACCTCCGCGTGAGGCGCGGACCGGCCGGCGGAGCGGCGCAGGCGCTCGACGTCGTGGTCGGCCGGCAGGAGCAGCGTGGTCACGGGGGAGAGCTCGGTCATCCCGTAGGCCTGGGTGAACGCGACGCCGGGCAGTCGCGCTGCCGCCCGGGCGAGCACGGCCTGCGAGATGGGCGAGGCGCCGTACACGAGGTTGCGCAGGCTGGAGACGTCCGCGTCGCGCGTGGTCGGGTCGTCGACCAGTATCTGGATCATCGTCGGGACGAGCACCGCGTCGGTCACCCGGTGCGCCTCGATCGCCCGGACCACCCCGAGGGGCGTGAACGACGGGACGATCACGTGGCTCCCGCCGAGCGCGTTGCGGGCGACCCACGGGGAGCAGCCGGCTATGTGGAACATCGGTGCGGCGTGCAGAGAGCGCCCGCCGGGGACCACGAAGGACCCGGCTGCAGCTGAGCCGACCGCCGAGGTCGTCAGGTTGGTGTGGGTGAGCACGACGCCCTTCGGCACCCCCGTGGTCCCGCCGGTGTAGAAGATGCCGAAGGGGTCGTCGCCGCCGCGCCCGGCGTCGGGGGCCGGGCGGCTCGCGGCGATCATCGCCTCGGCCGGGATCAGGCCCTCCACGGTCGGCCCCTCGCCCCAGTGCAGGACGTGGCGGAGTCCGGGCGCGTCGTCGCGGATCTCCGGCACCATCCCGACGAACGCGTCGTCGACGACCAGGATCTCCACCCCGGCGTCGGCCAGCGAGAACGCGATCTCGGCGGGGCTCCACCGCACGTTCACGGGCGTCACGACCCCGCCCGCCCACGGGACCGCGAGCAGGTACTCGTGATACCGGTCGGAGTTCAGCGCCAGCATCGCGACCCGCCCGCCCGCGGGCAGCCCGAGGTCCAGCAGGACCGCGGCGAGGCGCGCGACCCGGTCGTGGCTCTCCGCCCAGGTACGCACCCGGTCGCCGAAGATCGTGGCGGGCAGGTCGGGCGTCTCGCGGGCGGCGCGGTGGAGGCCCTGGGTGAGGTACATCGACGGCTCCTCGAACGACATGACGGCCGTCACATCGTCACCACCCGTCGTCCGGTTCGGGAGCCCCCGTCACCCGGTCGGCCCAGTGACCGCTCGGTGATCGACCCGTCGCGCATCGTTCAACGATCCGGCATGGGGACGTCAGGTCGGTAGGCTGATTCGCGTGACCGTCGCCGCCGACCCGGACCAGGCCGCCCGCGCCGCGCTGGAGGCGCTGTCGACCGCGCGGGTCGCGCAGACCTCGTCGACGGCCGAGCGGGTCGCCGACGCGTTGCGCGAGCAGGTCGTCGAGGGTCGGCTGCTGCCCGGGGTACGGCTGGGCGAGCAGTCGTTCTGCGACGCGATGCGGGTCTCGCGCAACACGCTGCGCGAGGCGTTCAGCCAGCTGGTCGCGGAGCGGATCCTGGTGCGCGAGGCCCACCGCGGGGTCTTCGTGACGACGCCGGGTGTCGCGGACGTGCACGACGTCTACCGGTCCCGACGCATCGTCGAACCCGCCGCGGTGCGCCACGGGGAGAACGCCCGCGACGAGGCCGCGGTCTCCCGGGTACGGGACGCCGTCGAGGAGGGCCGGGCCGCCGCCGGCCGCGAGGACTGGGCCGGCGTCGCCGACGCCAACCAGCACTTCCACCGTGCGCTGGTCGGGCTCGCCGGCAGCACCCGGCTCGACCAGCAGATGGACCTGCTGCTCGCCGAGATGCGGCTGACGTTCCACCGCATGGGCACCCACCGCGACTTCCACGAGCCCTACCTGGAGCGCAACGACGCCGTCGCGACCCTCGTCGAGCGCGGGGAGCTCGAGGAGGCCGCCCGGGAGGTCGCCGACTACCTCGCCGACGCCGAGACGCGGATCATCGCGTCGCTCAGTGGAGCACGGACCTGACCACCGCCGCGTGCTCGCGCAGCGTCTCCGCCGGGTCCTCGCCGGGCTGACGACCGAACCCGCAGTACATCGCGACCCCGAAGTCGTGGAGGTAGCGCGATGCGGTGACGTGCCGGCGGCGCAGCCCCTGCTCGCCGTCGAGCGGGAGCACGATCCCGAGGAAGACGCGGGTCCCGGGCACGTGCAGGCCGTCGAGCGGCGCGAAGAACGCCTCGTCCTCGCTGCGCAGGTAGCGGGGCCCGGCGAGGTGCAGCCAGTCCAACGGGCGGCCGGCGTGGGCACGGGCGTGGTTGGCCATCCGTACGAGCAGCCCCATGTCGCGCGCCTCGAACATCGGCCACTCCGGGAAGGTGCCGTAGCAGAGGTGCAGGCCGAGCAGGACCTCCTCGGGGATGTGCGGCGCCAGGCGCGACCACGGCCCGCCGAACCGGTCCCACGCGCCCGCGACGCCGCCCTCGGTCCAGCCGAGCACCTGCTCGAGGTCGAGCACCTCGTAGGCCATGTCGATCTGGATCGCGAGGTCGTTCGCCGGGACCGCCGCGAGCACCTGGTCGATCGAGCGCCGCGTCAGGTCCTCCAGCGCGGGCCCGACGATCTCCCAGTCCCGGGCGTAGTGGTCCTTGAAGGCGCCGCTGAACACGCTCGACGGGGCGGGGAAGTTCACCTGGAACCGCTGGTCGGCCGGGATCACCCCCTCGGAGCGCAGCCGGCGGAAGATCTCGTAGGACTCCAGCATCGGAGGGACGCGCGGCCAGGCGTCGAACCGCAGCGCGTCGACGCCGTCGTGCACGGTCAGCCGTGCGGTCTCGTAGGCGTGGCGCGCGCGGCCGGTGGGTGACGCCGTCGGCTCGAGCATCCGGATGTCGGGGTGCGGCTCGAGCAGCCGGGTCCGGTCGAAGCCGACCCACGCACCCAACGGGCCCGCCTCGCCGTCGGGAAGGGCCGGGACGAGGTCGGCGACGAGCCCGGCGCCGGCGCGCAGCCCCTCCTCGGCCGACGACGTCGGCAGGCTGCCGACCAGCAGCAGTTCGCTCGTCACCCGTCCGGTCACGCCGGCTCCCTCCGCTCGTGGGACCAGTTCTCGTCGAAACCGTTGCAGTGTGCTCCCCACGGCGATCTCCTGGCGCCGCGGTTGAACCGTTCGGCCGCGTGCTTCGTGTCCTCGGGCAGGAACCCGCCGACCAGAGGACGTGGCCATGACCCGCAGCACGCAGACGATCGAGCCCGGTGCCCGGAGCGGGAGCGCGGCCACCACCGCCCTGCGCGCGGTCCAGGTCCTCGCCGTGCTCTCGGTGCTCAACCTGGTGTGCCAGTACGTGACCGCGGGCCAGCTCCTGCCCCGGCCCGGTCACTCGGCGCTGAACCTGCACTCGACCGGCGCGATCGTGCTCCACGTCGTCACCGGACTGCTGACCCTCGCCGCGATCGCGTACGGCCGGGCGCACGGCGGCCCCTGGTGGCCGGCGGTCCTGGCCGCCGTCGTGTTCGTGCTGAGCTTCGTCCAGGCCTACTACGGCGACCACGGGGTCCTGGCCGTCCACGTGCCGGGAGCGCTCGTGCTGACCCTCGGGATCGTCTGGATCACCGCCTGGTCCTTCACGCGCGCCGTGGCACGCTCCCGGTGACGACGGCGGCCGGGGGCCACCGGGGATGAGGGACACCGTGGGGCGGGAGTCCGGCGACGCGGAGCTGATCCGCGTGCTGCACGAGCAGCACGGGGCGGCGCTGTGGGCCGTCGCGCTGCGCACCACCGCCGACCGCGGGCGCGCGCAGGACGCCGTCCAGGAGACCCTCCTGCGCGCCTGGCGCCACCCGGCCGCGCTCGACCCGAGCCGCGGCGACCCCCGTCCCTGGCTGCTGCGCACGCTGCGCAACGTGCTCATCGACGAGTGGCGGGCGCGCTCGGCCCGACCGGAACTGCTCTCCGACGACCCGGCGGGCGTCGGGTCCGGCACGACGTGGGGCGATCACACCGTCGGCGACCACGCGGACGCCGCGGTGCAGTCGTGGACGGTCGCCGCCGCCCTCGACCGGCTCTCGACGGAGCACCGCACGGTGCTGGTGGAGTGCTACTACCGGGGCCGTAGCGTCGGTGAGGCGGCCTCGGTGCTGAACATCCCGCCGGGCACGGTGAAGTCACGGGTGCACTACGCGCTGCGGGCCCTGCGCCTCGCGCTGGAGGAGATGGGGGTCGCGCCGTGAGCTGTCCCCACCGCTTCGACGTCGGCGTCTACGTCCTCGGCGCGCTCGACCCGGCCGAGCGGGACACCTTCGAGAACCACCTCGGCGACTGCTCGCCGTGCAGCCGGGAGCTGGCCGGGGTCGCGGGGCTGCCGGGCCTGCTCTCGCGCACCGACGCCCCGTACCACGGCGTCGACCCGGCGCCGCCGCCCGATCTCCTCGCCGGGACGGTGCGCCGCGTGCGTCGCCGCCGCCGGGTCGCCCTGCTCGCGGCCGCGGCCGCCGTCGTGGTCGCCCTCGCGACGGGTGCGGGGGTGACGGCGTGGACGACGGCGGGCGCGGCCGCGGGCCAGGACACGGTCGCCGCCGCCGCGCCGGCCCGGGAGATCGCGCTGCCCGCCGTCGCCGGCTCGGAATCGTCCGGCCTGGCCGGGCTCACGGCCCGCCCGTGGGGGACCCAGGTCGCGCTGACCTGCGTCTACGACGGCGCGCCACACCCGCCGGCGGACCCGGACGCGCCCCGCACCACCTACGTGCTGGTCGTGCGGGGCTCGGACGGGCGCGACGAGCAGATCGCCAGCTGGAGCCCGCCGCCCGGTCAGGACGTCAAGGTCGCCGCCTCGACCGACCTGCCGAGCGACCGGGTCTCGGGCCTCGAGGTCCGCACCGCCTCGGGCACCGTCGTCATGCGCTCGTAGGTGCCTGCGGCTCGTGAGCACTTTCGGTGGCTATGACACCAGCGCACTACGCACTCACAGGGCGATGGTGCCGTGACCAGCGAGGATGGCTAGGACCAGCCTCGCGCCACACCGAGGACGGACAGCCCTCGCCCTTCGGCTCGGAACCTGCGCCACGTCCGCAGTAGCCGTGTCATGGGGTGAGGGTCCCACCGGGGTCCGGATCGTGCTGCCACATGGCCGCGTCGACCTCCGTGGCGGTTGGCACCGGGACGCCTACGTGGCGGGCCAGTCGCTCGACGTTGGCGGCGACTCTCGCGAGGGAGCGGTCCAGCGCCCGCGTCTGCTCGCTCGGCGACATCTCGCGCCAATACGCCGGGATGGTCATGCCTGAGACGTTAGCGCCCGCGACGCGGTACCACATAATGCGTCAAGGGACACTGCGCCTTCCTCGCAGCTTCGCGCCGACCCACCGCGCGCCTCTGACCGCCCGCCGGGATAGCCGTTCCAGCGCAAAGGCGAGAGGCTTCTCGTACCACCGGAACGACATCCCGAAGATCGGCCGTAGAGTCCACTCCCACCATCGCCAAAGCACGTATCCCCGTACATCACGGCGAGCCGCCCGGCTTTGGGTGCTCGTGAGCTTCGCCGTCGTCGTGTCGCGAATCCACGATCTACCCGCGTAGTCAGCGAAGGCCACCCAGTGTCGTTCAAAGTCGACGTTCGGGTGTTCTGATAGATCGAATGCTAGAAACGCCTGTGTATCGGCTGGCATCGCGAGATCGACCAGCACGGGGAAGTCGTTTGGCGTGTCGTAGCTCATCGCCGAGCGGGTGTATGCGAGCTTCCCTGCCTTTTCACCCTCGCGTCCAGTGGCGCGAGTGTACGTGCGGCGCTCACGCCTCGTCATCGGACGACTCACGACTCGAAGCCCAAAGATCGGATATTCCGATCGGTTATGGACCCTGATAGTGGCCTTGCTCAGCACTCGCGGTCCTTCGGACCAGAGTGAGGAACCAGGAGTAACAGTGGAAGCCACCGTGGCATCAAGCCATGCGATCACTTTCTCAGCTTCGCTCCGCTGACTTTGACGTCGGTCACGAAGAATGATGTAGAACGCCATCGCCGTCGAGAAGCCCAGAAGAACGGCTGAAATGAACGGTGGGAGGACGGACTCCCAGCCTGGAGCTGAATTCATCTCATTGCTCCTTCGTCAGGCCCAGACCGATTCCTACCGCCCGGGGTCGCGGCGCCCCGTATCGCCAACGACGCGCGCGACCGTGTTCCGGTGGACCCCTGCGCGCCGCGCGATCTCGACATGGGACACGCCGACGGCGTCCGCGTCGCGCATCGCCTGCCGCAGGTCCTCGTCGGCGGCGTCGTAAGCGCCCCTCGCTTCATCACGTTTCCGGGCGGCAGCCTCTAGCGCCGTCCGGGCGTCGTCGCGGTCCACCACAGGACCATCGCACCTGCACTGTGCGTGGTCACTCTGGTGCTGTCTATGCATAGTGCACTGCGGTAGTGCACTGTCGCGGAGTGAGCCTCTTCCACCTCCACGCTCGCCTCTTCGAGGGCACGCTCGACGCACCCACGCGCAACGAACTCCAGAGCGCAGAGTCAGACGACCGCGATCACCTCGCTCGCCTCGCAGATGACCTGTCCACACGAGGCTTCTCCGTGTGGCTGTACGAACATGGGGCTCCCAAGACCGGGAACCGAGCCGGGGCATATCGAGTCGTCGCCGAGTGGAGGCCGGGCGGGGAGCGCGTCCGGTAGATCGACAAAATCCGCTCGCAGCCTGGCGCAAGCGAGATCTACGATCCGGCGGTGCTCCGACTGCTCATCGACACGTGCATATGGCTCGACATCGCGAAAAACCGCGAAGGACGGAAGGTGATCCACCCTCTCGCCTCGCTGGTCCTAAACGACATGATCGACCTGATCGTGCCGGGCGTTGTCCGCGAAGAGTTCCAACGCAACCGGCCTAGAGCAGAAGACGCCGTCAGCAAGCAGGTCCAAGACCGAGTCCGCGCGATTCGTCAAGACATCCGCGAACACGGCGGGGTAGCGGCGGGCGACTGGATCGACGAGCTCAACCATCAGGTCCCATTCCTTAGCGCTTCCGCCGTTCAGAATTTCGCCGAGATTGACGATCTATTATCAAAAGGGCGCCCCGTCGAGTTCTCGGAAGACGTCCGGAAGCAAGTCATCCACAGAGGGCTCGCTAAGCAAGCCCCGTTTCTGGAGAAGAACTCCACTGCCGACGCCCTCCTAATCGAATGCTTCGGAGAGGTGACCCGGCGAGAAGGGGGTGCGCAGGATGAGTTTCTTTTCGTAACAAGCAACTCGCGGGACTTCTCTGCGAGGGGTGGCGATCAACGAGTGCCTCACCCTGACATCGCTGAGTTTTTCAAGGAACCGAACGCCCACTACATCTACGGTGCAGAGACGCTGGCTACGACTCTTCGAGAGTTGATACCGGAGTACGAGGAGCTAGAGGCCGAGGCGGAGGCATTCGACGAGGAACCCCGAACTCTCGCGGACATCGTCGCCGCGGAAAACGAGCGATTCGACAAGATTTGGTACGTACGCTCGCTAATCGGTATCGAGAAGGAGGAGAGAGGCGAGGAGTCGCCGCCGCCGCCCGATATCGTAACCGGCAGGGACACCAACATGCGTCGCGTGATCGCGAAGTACGGCGCTGAGAACGTCGGTCCCTGGGATCATTGGCACTGGGGCTATATCCACGGCGAGCTATCAGCGCTTCGCTGGGTCCTCGGCGAAGACTGGGGATTCCTCGACACGTGAGGCGAGGAAGGCCACCGTTGGGTGTCTCCGTCTAGATGGCACAGTCGGCAGGATCTAAGCAAACGCCGCGCGACCCGGCCGCCGGTCTAGAAGGTCCCTCAGTCTGAGCGACCTTCTAGAACAGTCGCCCGAGAGCGCTACTGTAGAAGGTCGCGCCGACGGCGCGGACTTCTAAAAACCGCAGGTCACGGCACGCTCGGGACTCAGCTCCGCTACTCACAGTGCGCCGGCTCAACCGGCGGGTCCGTTGTCGTGGTCCGAGGTCAAACGTCTGTTGTCCAAGGTCCGCGCTAGAAGGTCCGTCCAACGGACGGACCTTCTACCTCGCCCCGCCCGACCGTCCCCAGACCCGTAGACCGCCATGAACACCCGCGACCTTCACGCCCGTGTACGCAACGAGGCACAGGACGCGCCGAGGGCCGAATGGGCGGGGCAGGGGGTCGGGTACCCGGAATTGCCATGGCGCGATCGGAATGGGGCCGGAGTGCCTTCCGACCTTCCGGAAGAATCGGGGTGAAGTCGATAGCGGGTGCCTCGTGAACGTGGCCGCGTAAAGCGAGGCACTCGCTATCGACGGAGCAGTCGAATGCGTATGTCTGCTTACGCGACGATTGCTGCTCGGGAATGCTACTTACTTGCTCGTCTTCGATGCCTTCGCATTCGACAGATGCGTTCCCGACGCAGGTGCGAGCACACCGACCGGGGTGGCGATAACGCCGCGATTGGTGATTGGCTTAGCCGTCGCGACGCCTAGACGCATGACTGCACGCATGACACGGCTGTCCTGCTGCCACGCTGAGAATGTGACTTGGCCGGTGCTCGGGTCGACAATGGTCGCGCTGTCCGACGAATCCACCGAAATGTCTTGGCGGACGCCGATGATGATTTTCGAGAAGTCACCGGCAACGCATTCCGCTTGCGTGTCGTCCCATCCGTTCGGGCAGTCAACCAGCGGCAGCCCGGCCACCGACATTCCGACCGGCTTACCATCGGCGATGGGGTTGACCTGGGCGAGAGTCGCGGAGGTATTCGCGGCCAGAGCGTCGAGCGTGAATCCCGGCCGGGTGACAATCTGCGTCGGCGACAGGCCGGTACGGGCGACAGTGGACGCCGTTTGAATGGCCTCCGAGAAGTACGACGCGGGGTCGCCGGACGCCGTAATCACCTGACCGGCATTCGTCGCCTCGGCGACAAGTCCGGGGGTAGACCACACCGACGGCCGGTCAATTCCGAAGAACACGGCTGCGTCGATTTTCTGCGCGAACGCCGCTGCGATCTGATCCTTAATCGAGCTGTAGATATCCCAGTCGGTATCCGCGACGATAGCGTCCGGAATGACGCAGAGCGTTGCCAGCTCGGCCATGACGATGTGTTCCGGCGTCCAGTCAGGCTTACTGACCGGCTTATACGCGGTGTCGCTATTCGCTAGCCAACCGGCGGTGACGGCGCTCGACAGGATCGGGACGACTTGATCCTGAGTGGTGACCGGGATTTTGGTTGCGTATTGCATTGCTACCGATTGCTCGGCGATGAGCCCGGTGATTTCTTGCGCAATCGGCTGGGGAAGATCGGCGCCGGTGTGTGCGCGCTGGGTGACGTCGGTAGGTGCCATTTAGAATGTCCCTTTAGGCGGGCACGCGGAACTAGGCCGCGTGCGTTACGCGGATTGATCTCACGTCGAATGCCGCCGCCGGGGCGCATTACCGTGCGCGGTCGAGCACTCCGATTCGGGCCGGAGCGGGCCCACCCGTGCAGTGGGTGTCGTCGACACCCACTGCTAGACGGCCGCCGCCAGGGGCGGCCTAGAAGCCCTCGTCGATGGTCGGCGGGGTCTTCTACTGGCCTGCCTCCGGGGCGGGCCGGTGTGCGGTCCACGGCCGCGTTCCCGAAGGTGACCCGAACGTCGGGAGGAGGTCCGGGTCATCTAGTCGCGGCCGTGAACCGACGGAAATGCTACTCGGCATTCTCGCCGGAATCGCTGATTCCCTGCCGATAGGTCCGGCGCTGGATTCCGACTGGCTCACCATCGGGCCCTGTGAGCGTCTCTGTCGTGCTGAATGCGCCGTCGAGCACTACCGGCGCCATCTCGAGCGCTGGGCTGTCTGCGTCGCTCTCAGGGCCGGGAACAATGTCACGGGGGACCCGGTTCGCTCTCGCCCATTGAATCGCGTCGATGGGATTCGGAAACTCTGGACTGCTCGCCATGAATCCAACTTTCTGCGTTGCGGACCCAATTACCTCGGAGCTGCTCCCGAGCCCATTTCTCGACCAGGTACCGGCGCACCCGACCCGAACCGCATTCCAGCTCGGTCAATTGGCCCGGCCGCCGACGCGGTAGTGAATAGCTCACACCCGTAAGCATGCCCAACCGGAACGACACTTCCGGGCGAGCCGTCCCTAACGGAACGACACTTCCGATTGGGTATCGCCCGGCCGCTGATATATTCGGTCACGGCATCCCGCTCGATTACGCAGGGTGTGCCCGGCTCCGGTTCCCGGGTTGGCAATCAGGTGCGCCGGGCCCGATCGGTTTCCCTGTGCGCACCGCCCGAAGGGAGCGAAGGGGGCGGGCCTCATGAATCCGCTCCCTTCGCTCCCTTCGCGCTCCCTTCGGGGGTCGAAAGTGCGGGGTCGGTCCAGTGCCAGCCACCGGACATGCCGACTTTTTCGGCGACGAGTCCGAGCCGCTTCTTCGCGCGTTTGACCTGATCGCGGCTGTATCCGAGTTGTCCAGCGGCGCCAAAAGCGTCCTTTGCTGCCACTGTCCCGGCCCGGTCGGCGATCACCCCAGACAGCCACATCTCCACTTCCCGGCGTTCGTCGTATTCGTCATCGGAACGGTTCAGGAGATCAGCGGCGCGATGCGGTGACGCCTCGCCCCACACAACGCGGGCGGCGTCGGTGCCGGTGTCTCCGTCGAGTCGGTATTTCAGGCTGTCCGGTTCCGATCCTCCAATATTGAGTTTTACGCACGCGAGGACGCGGCCGGTGTCGTCGTCGGGATCGGCGCCGACGACGTATCCGGCGCGTGCGGCGCCGACGATTCCGATAGAGCCGCCGCCCCGATACATCGGCGAGGACCCCGAACCGCCTTTGTTCAGGTGACGGAGGAGAAGAACCGTGGCGCCGGTATCGTCGGCGATTTCTGCGACTCCATGGAGAACGGAGCGGACGTCCTGGTCGCTATTTGCGTCCCGCCCAGCCGGTAGATAGGCCATGAGTACGTCGACGACGAGAAGTCGCGCGCCAGTGTCCTCGATAGCGCTTCGAATGATTCCAGTATCGGCGAGAGTGACGGGTCGGGTGACGGTTCCGTGGTCGGCGCTCGTTTTTACGGCGGTGAGTGCGTGAATGCGGGACGGGTCGGCGCCCGCTGCGTCCAGCCGGGGCCGCATCGTGTCGGCCAATCCGTCCTCTGCGCTGAGAATCAGCGTGTCGCCTTCCGGGCACTGTGCGCCGTCGGGCCAAGGCCGTCCCCTAGATAGGTGCGCGGCAATCGTGAGCGCGATGGTGGATTTCCCGAGTCCGGGGTCTCCGTCGAGAGTGACGAGTTTCCCGGCGGGAATGCGGCCGTTCCAGAGCCACGTGACCGGTTCGGCGATGACGCTGTCGAGTCGGACGATCAGCGGCAGCGGGCCTCTCGCGGTGACTTCTTCCCGCTCCGAAGGGAGCGCCGAAGGGAGCGAAGGGAGCGCGTTTTGCGGGCCTGCTCCCTTCGCTCCCTTCGGGCGGCCGGATCGTCCACTGGTCGCCTGTCGGGAGGCTGCCTCGGCCGGTTCGTCGGGGACCGTCTCGGCCTGCTCCGCGCGCCGCTGCGCGTACTGGCGGGTCAGCCGCTCGCTGACTTCCCGGCCGCGCTGCGTGTCGGGCCGCCGGGCCGTCATGCGCGCCACCGCCGTAGTGCCCTCTGGCGGGCGGTCTCGCGGCCCGTGGCGCCATTCTGGGGTGAGGACACCGGCGAGGGTGTGCGCGGCCCGGAGGGGATCTCCCAGGGGCCGGGGGTGAACGGGACGGGGGCGCCGCTGTGGTCGCGCAGCACCGACGCGGCGTCGCGGTATGTGAACCGGGGCCCTTCGGTGAGTCGCCACGACTGTCGGGGCGGGTCGAGAGGCTCACGGCGCCCGTCGGCGAGCGGAGAGCATCGCCACGACGCGGTCCGACGCGTCCGAAGCGGATTCGGGTTCCCGGTAATCTCGCGGTCGATCGGAGCGGCGTGGTGGCGGCATTCGGTCGGAGGGGCGACCCGAGTAGCGGCGGGCCGCCCCTCTGCATTTCTCGGGTTCATTCGGGGTTCTCCAGTCGCGTCCGGACCCGGTCCATGACGCCGCGAATGACGCGGACTTGCTGCTCGGTCAAAGGCGGGGCGTTATCGAGCAGCTCACGAAATCGGGGATTCGCCCGCACCATCTCGACCCCTCGTCGGAGACGGTCCAATTCAGGGTCGACGGGCGTGGGCTGGTTTTCGTCGCCGACGGGATCGTGGTCGCCGCGACTCACCGGACGTGGCTCGTCGCGTCGTATGAACCGATGATTTCGCGGGCCGCGTCGTCCAACTCGTCGTCAGACATCGGACGCGAATGGCGCATCACTCCGGCGCCGTACTCGCGGAATCGGTCGACGAATTCCCGATCGAATTCGCTCGGGTGCACGGCGAGAGCGGCGGCCAGGTAGTAGATGAATCGGTCGGACGGAATCGAGATGCCGTTCTCCCATGACTTGACGGCGTGGGTGGTGCAGCCGATTCGCGCGGCCAATTCGGCGCGGGTGAAGTTTTGTCCGTCGCGCAGCCCGCGGACCCATTCCCCCGAAAAGCGTTTCTCCATTGGTGTTATCTCCATCGGCAAATCGATATCGCGGGAATTGGCTTCCCGGTGACCGATAGGAGATTACAAGAATGCCCGTCGAGTCACGCAGGCTCGAAATCGGCAGTGGCTGTGTACTTGAGAGGGTCCTAGGGCGCGATTCTGGTGCAACAAGGAAACGGCCGGGGTGACACGTGAAGTGCCACCCCGGCCGTGATGTCTCGTCGGCGAGCGGAGAGCGGTATCCGGCGAGCGGTAGCTCAGTCCTCGGCGGTCCGCCACTCCACACGCACTCGGTCCGCCGGGTCCGCCCCGCCGGGCCGTCCCTGTCCAGGGCCCACTGGCAGGATCGTCACTCTCGCCGCCGCGTCCAATACGGTGCGCCGTTCCGTCGTGTCGGCGCCCGCCCACCACACCTCGAATCCGGGTCCCGCGTTTTCGGTGAGAAGCGTCGGAAGGTGTCGGGGGCGGGCCGCTGCCTGCGCGTCGGCCATTCGCTTCTCCCAGCCTTCGCGGAATGCCGCGAAGTCAGCGAACGTGACTGCGCCCGCACTGGCACCGGCCCGCCATTGCGCTAGCTCCGCGTCGAGATCGGCCACCTTCGCAGCCGCATCCGTTTGAGCGTCGGTGCGGTCGTTGCGCGAAAGACGAATGACTGCGTCCGGCGACGACAGCCGCGCGATAAGCAGGCTTTCGACAATGGTGTCCGCCTGCTCCTGACCGATGCTCGCCTTATGGCACGCCCGGCACGAATAGCGCGGCGAACGGTCGGGGCGCGGAGTCGATTTCATCCGGCCGTCGCAACCGTCACGGCCGCACCGGTAAATGCCCGATCCCAGGTGAGCTGTCCGGGTGCCGTTGCGGTGCTTATCGCGCTCGGGGTCGCCGTATAGCGCGACGATCCGGTCGTGGTCCTCGGCGGAAATGATCGGGTCCCAGGTTGCCCGGACATCGGTGGCCTCGCCGCGAAACAGGCGCAGCCCGGCGATGGCGGGATTCCTCGCGGCACGCGACACCCCGACGCCGTTCCATTGCGCGCCTTTAGCGGTCGGCACCCCGCGTCGGTTCAAGTCATCGGCGATTGCCTTCGCGGCGTCACCGGCGAGCAGTCGGGCGACGATCTCGCGGACGATCGGCGCCGTTTCCGGGTCTTCCACCCGGTCCACCGTGCGGCCCCGGTCATCGCGCACAATCCGATACCCGTAGGGCACTGCGCCGTGAGGGGCGCCCTGATTCGCGCGGGAACTCACCGAACGCTGCACCTTCTCGGAAATGTCGGCGGAGAGTTTCGCGGCGAGCAGGCCGTCGAGGCCGATATAGAACGAGCCGTCCGCAGTGGCGGGGTCCCGCAATTGACCGCCATAACCGATCTTCACTCCCTGCGCGGTACAGGCTGCCTTCAGAGCGGCGGTGACCTTATCGTCGCGACCGGCGCGCGAGTAGTCCCAAACGAGCAGGGCACGGACCCCGCCGCGCTCGATATGCGCAGTGGCTTCCTTCCACCCCGGGCGTTCCTTGCCCTTCGCGTACTTGGACGCGCTGATCCCGTCGTCGCGGCATTCGGCGACGACGGGCCACCCCTCTCGGTCTGCCCACGCGCGCAGATCACGGAGCTGGTCGTCAACGCTCTTGGACTGCTCGCCGCTGCGCTCCGACGACACCCGGCCGTAGATGACGACCGGGTGCCGTGGCGGGGTGGCGCTGCCCCGTCCTCGCGGGGCCGGGACGGCCGTGGACAGGGCGGTGGTGGGGTGGGTGGTGGCCTCGCGGGTGATCGTCACCCCGTGAGTCTAGAGAGAGCAGATGCCATAGCCACCGAAAGTGCTCACGAGCGCGGAGCGCACCTATCGGGCGGAACCGGTGACCGCGAACGGCACCGACGATGCGGGGGCGCTCGCCGCCCGGGCCGCCTCGGATCCCGCGGCCGGGGTCCACAGTCCGCGCCGCCCGAGCTCGGCCAGCGGGCCCTCGCCGACCCAGTAGGCCTCCTCGAGGTGCGGGTGGCCGGACAGCACGAACTCGGAGATGCCGAGGGCGTGGTACTCCGCGATGCGGTCGGCGACCTCGGCGTGGCTCCCGACGAGCGCCGTGCCCGCCCCGCCGCGCACCAGCCCGACGCCCGCCCAGAGGTTGGGGGAGACCTCGAGATCGGCGGCGGTCTTCGTGCCGCCGGAGTGCAGCGAGCGCATCCGCTGCTGCCCGACCGACTCGCTCTTCGACAGCCCGGCCTGCACCTGCTCGATCATCTCGCTCGGGACGCCGCGCAGCAGCTCCTCGGCCTGGGCCCAGGCGGCGTCGGCGGTGTCGCGGGTGATCACGTGCAGCCGGATGCCGAAGCGGACCTCGCGGCCCCGGGCCGTGGCCAGCTTCTGGATCCACTCGATCTTCTCCGCGACCTGCGCCGGCGGCTCGCCCCAGGTGAGGTAGACGTCGACGTGCTTGGACGCCACGTCGCCCGCGGCCGGGGAGGACCCGCCGAAGTAGATCGGCGGCACCGGGTCCGGCACCCGCTGCAGCTGTGCGCCCTCGACGTGGACCTGCTCGCCGTCGAGCGTGACCTGCTCGCCCGCCCACAGCCGACGGACGACGTCGAGGAACTCCCCGGTGCGGGTGTAGCGCTGGTCCTTGTCGAGGAAGTCGCCGTAGGCGCGCTGCTCGGTGGGCTCGCCGCCGGTGACGACGTTGACGAGCAGCCGTCCGCCGGAGTGCCGCTGGAACGTGGCGCCCATCTGCGCGGCCAGGGTGGGGGAGACCCCGCCGGGGCGGAACGCGACGAGGAACTTCAGCCGTTCGCTCTCGGCGGCCAGCATCGCCGTCGTCAACCAGGCGTCCTCGCACCAGGCGCCGGTCGGCGTGAGGGCGCCCTCGAACCCGACCGTCTCGGCGGCCCGGGCGATCTGGGCGAGGTAGCCGATCGAGGCCTCGCGCGGGGTCCCGGCGGCCCGGGCGTCCATGCCGTGCCCGCCGCCGACGAGTCCGCGGGAGTCGCCGTAGGTGGGCAGGAACCAGTGTGCGGTGAGCGGCGGGGTGCCACCGCCTCCCGGAGTTCCGGTCGCGTCGTGGGCAGGCGTGATCGTGGGCGTGGCCATGGTGGCGGGGTCCTTCGGACGGCGTCGGGCAGGGACGGGTCAGGGCCGACAGCCGATCGAGGTGACGCGCAGCAGGTCGACGTGGCGGCGGCGCGTGAGCAGGCGGCCGACGTCGACGGGGGTCATCGTGCCGATCCTCCGTCGCCCCGGCGCGATCGACAACCGGGCGGGAGCCGGGTCACGTCGCGCTGCCGGGGCCTATCTGGTCTGGACAAGCCCGCCGGAGTCTTTTATCCGCGCTCGCCATCGGCGGAGAAAGTGATCCAGGGCACTGTGACGTGGGCAACGCGGAGGCAGCGGGGGCGGCGCGACGACGGGCCCGTGCTCCGCGCACCGGGAACGTTCGAGGAGGAACTCCATGGCCGACGTCCTCGCCGAGGGCTACAACGTCTTCGACACGAAGAAGTCCCCGTCGGGGACCGTGAAGTACCTGGCCTCGCCGGCCGACGTGATCGGGCTGATCCAGTCGGGCAAGCTCGGCGAGCACATCCTGCTGGTCCGCGGCGGGACGACGACCTTCCTCGCGCCGGCGCTCTCGATGGGCGCGATCGGCGTGATCACGATGTCCGGGGCGCCGGAATCCCACCTCGGCATCCTCTCCCGCGAGTTCCAGACGCCGTGCGTGATGACCGCGCACCTGACCGGCAGCGACTCCCGCTACGTCGTCGGCTCCACCGACGAGTCGCACTTCGAGGAGATCGCGCGCGAGCTCGACGGCAAGAAGGTCCGCCTGGACTGCACCGACGACGAGGTCGGCCGTGTGGTCGCGCTCTGACGAGACCCGACAGCCGACCACCCCGAGCCAGGAGGAACGCACAGCATGACGACCACCGAGGGCAAGCGCGCGAATTTCCGGCAGCGCTACGAGCAGTCCGACGACGGCCTGCGGTTCCAGGACCTCACCTACACCGGCAACTTCATCGGCATGGACCCCGTCACCGACGGAATCCTCGGCGACAAGATGATGAAGTCGCGCGCCAAGAGCGGGGTGCTGGAGCGGGTCACGAAGGAGGACGTCCTCCGCGACCACTTCACGATCGACGAGCTGAACGACCTCAACAACTATCTCGCCTGGAACATCTGGGACGTGCTCGTCATGCGGGCCACCGAGGGCGTCTCGGGCATGATCCCCCGCCAGGAGTACGAGATCCTGGCGTTCATGCACGAGTTCTACCGGTGGCCGGAGCTCATGGCGATGACCACCGAGGCCGTCGGCGGCGCCCAGGGGATCATGGACATCGGCGCGTCGGCCCGCCGCGAGATCGGCACCAAGGTCAACGCGGTGCACGACTGGTGCATCGGCGCGGTCGGCTTCGGCATGGGCCGGTGCGGCCTGCTCGCCCTCGAGGTGATCAAGCCCGACGAGTACGTCGAGGAGTCCAACGAGATCCTCAAGTTCATGCAGCGCGTGCTGTGGGGCAAGCGCCAGGACGGCTACATCCTCAACTCCCAGGACCGCTACCGCTGCCGCATCCACGACCAGGACTTCCTCGACTCGATCGTCAACCAGGTCGAGCCGCTGGAGCCGGACAGCCCGCAGCACGGCGCGTTCACGCAGTTCAACGCGGCCGCCGAGCTCCTCGCGTTCCTCGACCACTACGACTGCCGGCTCGGCCTCGGCGACACCGGCCCCTACGAGCTGCCCGACGGCAAGCTGCTGATCCTGCGGGACCTCTTCGTCAACGAGGAGGTCTTCCACTGGAGCGACGTCTGCGAGGACGCCAAGCTGCCGCACGTCTACACGCTCGCGCTCACCCTCGACCCGGAACTCATGAGCCTGGAGGAGATTCGGGTCAACGACATCTCCACGACGTTCACCCGGCCGAAGAACTACCTGCAGGCCGTCGTCGGCGGGGCGGTGTTCGCGCGCGAGAAGTGGGACACGCCGATGGGCGAGGTCTACAACATCCCGATCAAGGACCTGGGTGACCACCTCGGGCGGGTGCAGCAGGCGACGCTGAAGCTGTACACGAAGACGTCGAAGATGTGCCGCCGCGACCTCATCTGGAACGGCCAGTACGTCTACTACATCGACATGATCCTTCCGCACATGCGCAAGGCCGGGACGTACGAGAAGGCGTGCCGGGACTACGACCTGTGGGAGATCGACCAGCGGGTCGCGAACTACTACTACGACATCACCAAGCGGGGATTCGCCCAGGAGACGGTGCCGTCGAAGATCTTCTCGGGTGCGGGCTACCTGCCCTTCCCGGACGGGATCAGCGCGACCCGCTCGAAGTACCGCTGGCTGTAGGTGCGCTGCGCGCTCGTGAGCAGTGATCCGTGTCCTGGCACGGATCACTGCTCACGAGCCGACCGGAGGGAGGCACATCTTGACCGTCACGACCCTGGCCAAGCCCGACTACGACGTGCTGAACGTGCTGGCCCTCAAGAAGATGGCGGGTGCCCCGGCGATCGCGGCGGTCGTCGACCTGTCGGCCGAGGACGTCTCGGCGCGGTTGGACGCCCTCGCGGCGGGCGGCTTCGCCGTCGTCGCCGGCGGGGCCGCCCTGCCCACCGACTCCGCCGAGCCGGCCCTCGCGGCCACCGCGTCCGAGATCTACGCCCCGGTGCGGACCGACGCGGACCTGCTCGGGCTCGTCGAGCAGTTCGAGAAGACCAACGCCCAGCTCCTGACGACGATGTCCGCCTGGCAGCAGGTCGACGTCGGCGGGCGCAAGGTCGCGAACGACCACACCGACGCCGAGTACGACGAGAAGATCATCAGCCGGCTGGAGCGTCTCGTGGGCCGGCTCGACGGGCTCATCGACGCGCTGGCCCGGCACGACCCGCGGTTCGCCACCTACGCGACGCGCTTCGGCGCCGCCCTCGAGGGCATCGACGGCGGTGACCACGACCTCGTCTCCTCGCCGACCGGGGACTCGATCCACACGGTCTGGTTCGAGTTCCACGAGGATCTGCTGCGCACCCTGGGCCGGGAGCGGGCCGAGTGAGCGCACCCGGCTGGACCCGGGCGTTCACCGACGACGGGGCCGTCGACGTCGAGGTCCTCGGCGGCAAGGGCGCGGGCCTGGTTCGCATGACCCGCGACGGGCTGCGGGTCCCTCCTGGCTGCGTCATCACGACCGCCGCGTGCCACGTCTACCTCTCCGCGCGGGCGCTGCCCGACGGCCTGCTCGACGAGGTGCGGGGCCGGCTCTCCGACGTCGAGGCGGCGACCGGCAAGACCTTCGGGGCCGGCCCGGAACCGCTGCTGCTCTCGGTGCGCTCCGGTGCCCCGGTCTCGATGCCCGGGATGATGGACACCGTCCTGAACCTCGGACTCTCCCGCGACGCCGCGATCGCGCTGGCGGTCCGGGCGGGTGACACCCGCTTCATGGCCGACCTCGTCGCGCGCTTCCACGCGATGTACTCCGAGATCGTGCTCGGGGCGCTCGACGACCGGGACACCGTCGATGCGCTCGTGAACGGTGTCAATCGCGACGACGACCCCGCGGCCGTCTACGACCGGGTGTGGGCCGCCGCCGAGGCCGCGCTCGACGAGGAGCTCTCCGAGAGCGTCCCGGCCGACCCCGACGACCAGCTCCGCCACGCCGTCGAGGCCGTGTTCCGGTCCTGGAACACCCGCCGGGCGCGCACCTACCGGGAGCACCACGGCATCCCGCACGACATGGGCACCGCGGTCGTCGTGCAGTCCATGGTCTTCGGCAACCTCGACGACGCGTCCGGCTCCGGCGTCGTCTTCACGCGCAACCCGGTCACCGGCGAGCCGGGCCTCTACGGGGAGTACCTCGCGCACAGTCAGGGCGAGGACGTCGTCGCCGGGATCCGGACCCCGGACCCGGTGGCCCGCGCCCTGCCGGCGCCGCTGCTCGCCGAGCTGGAGGGCTCGTGCGCCGAGCTCGAGGCGCGGCACGGCGACGTGCTCGACGTCGAGTTCACCGTCGAGCACGGCGTCCTCTACTTCCTGCAGGTCCGCAGCGCCAAGCGCACCCCCGAGGCCGCGGTGCGCATCGCCGCCGACCTGCTCGCCGACGGCACCGCGACCCCCGCCCGCGCCCTCTCGCTCGTCACCGGGGATCAGCTCCGGGCGGCGCAGCGTCCCGGGTTCGACGACGAGGCCCTGTCGGCGGCCCGTGCCGCGGGCCGCGTCCTGCTGACCGGGATCGGGGCCTGCCCCGGCCAGGTGTGCGGCGAGCTGGTCCTCGACCCCGACCGCGCCAAGGAACGCGCCGAGGCCGGAGCCGCCGTGATCCTCGCCCGTGCGGTGACCAGCCCCGCGGACCTGCACGGGATGATCGCCGCCGAGGGGATCGTGACCTCCACCGGCGGGTCGACCAGTCATGCGGCGGTCGTCGCGCGCGCCCTCGGGACGGCCTGCGTGGTCGGCGCGGGGGCGCTGGAGATCGACGCGGCGGCGCGGGTGGTGCGGGTGGGCGAGCGGGTGCTGTCCGAGGGCGACCCCGTCTCGCTCGACGGCGCCTCGGGCGAGCTGGTCGCCGGGACGCTGCCCACGACGACGCCGGCCGCCGCCAACGAGGCGATGGACGCCCTGTTGGCCGCTGCTGCCGACGCCGCGGGCTGCGAGGTGCTCGCGCGCGTCACCGTCCCGCCGGACGTGGTCGCCGCCCGGGCCGCGGGCGCCACCGGCGTCGTCACCGCCGTCGACGACGTCCTCGCCGCGTCCGGCGACCTCAACCACCTCGTCGAGACCCTGCTCGAGAAGGGCTGGGACGGAGTCGGGGCCGGGACCGCGCTCGACGAGGTCCGCCGGGCGATCGCCCGGCAGGTGTCCGGCCTGCTCGCGGCGGCCGGTGATCACGACGTCGACGTGCGCGCCATCGACCTGCTCGCCGACGAGGCCCGCGAGCTGCTGCAACAGACCGCCGTGACGACCCGGCACCCCGAGCTCGCGCTGCCGCTCGGCGTCCCCGCCCTGATCGCAGCCCAGCGCGAAGGGCTCGCACTCGCTGCGTCCGAGGCCGGGTACGGCGGCCGGATGCGGCTCGCGGTCCGGCACGTGTCGGACCCGGCGGAGGTCCGGGCGCTGCAGTCGCTCGACGGCGACGGGCCGGGGATGGGCACCTACCTGACCAGCCCGCGGGCGGTGCTGGGCGCCGAGGCGCTGGTCGAGCTCAGCGAGGTGGTGTGGCTCGAGGTCCGGGCGCTGCAGGCGGCGATGTTCGGCATCCCGGCCCGGCAGTTCCTCACCGCTGCGCCCCTCGACGACTACGTCGCCCGCGGACTGCTCGGCATCGACCCCCGGCACGCGATCGACCCGACCGTGGAGCCGCTGCTCGCGGTGCTCAGCGAGGCCGGCCGGGCGCATCCGGAGGTCCCGGTGGGGGTGCGGCTGTCCGGCACGGTCTCGGATCGCGTTGCGTCGCGGTTGTACGAGCTCGGGTTCCGGCGGTTCGCGGTCGATCTTCCCGAGGTGCGGCCGTTGATCCTCGGTCTGGGGCGCGCGGCTCTGGCGGGATGAGGTACGCCGGAGCGGCCCTGATCATGAGCACAACAGGCGACGGCGAAGACTGGTGATCATGCGCCCTGCGCCCCTCGCGCGGTCATGGGTCTCCGCGGCACGAACCGCTGCGGCGCAACCGAGTCACGGTGGCTCGGTTGCAGCACCAGCGACCGCCTCGCTCGCCCGGTGAACGCCCCGACCAGCGCGGCACTCGCGGCGTCCTCACCGTCCGCTCCCCGACCTCCCCCGGGGACGAACGACTCGTTCGTGGCCATAGAAGCCACGAACGAGTCGTTCGTCCCGATCAGTGAGGCGCCAGCTCGGTGAGCAGCGCGGGGAAGCGGTCGAGCAGCCCGGCGTCGAGTCCGCGGGCGAGCGCCCAACCGCGCGCCCCGCCGTAGCGTTCGTCCAGGGCCTCGAGCACGCCGCGGACCGTGCCCTCGTGCGCCTGGTAGAGCTCGGGCGCCACCGCGGCCATGTGCGCGGCGTAGCGCGGCCAGGTCCCGAACCGCGCCATCACCGCGGCCATGTTCGGGCCGCTGGCCAGATAGTCGGCCACGATCGCCTCGCGGTCCACACCGGCCAGAGCCAGGAGCAGGGTGACGACGAGCCCGGTGCGGTCCTTGCCCGCGGCGCAATGCACCACCGTGGGTCGGCCCGCGAACGCCGCGGCGGCCCGCACGACCGACCCGAGCACGGAGGTCGGCGCCTCGAGGTGCATCAGCGAGAACAGCAGCGCCTGGCGGTCGGCGGGCTCGTCGTTCGGCGCCGCTTCACGCAGCGGCGCGTTGAGGTAGGTGACGTCGCGCCCGACCAGCGGACCGCGACCCTGCTCGACCGCCTCCGCCCCGACCCGCAGGTCGATGACGATCTCGAGCCCGAGCCGGTCGACGAGCACCGCGACGTCGTCGTCGGTGAGCGCCTGGAGGGTGTCGCTGCGGAAGAGCACCCCGTGGCACATCCGGCGGCCCTGGCTGGCGGGCAGGCCACCGAGGTCGCGGAAGTTCAGCGCGCCGACGACGGTGTCAGGCACGGCAGATCCGGCGCATCGCCTCGAGGAGCTCGTCGGACGCGGCGGAGCGGTGCCCGTTCGAGGACGGCGGCACGGTGACGTTCGAGGACGCTCCCGCCAGTCCGGCCACTGCCTCGCGCCGCCGTCGTCGCCGTCGTTCGCCCGGACCCTCCGGAGCGAGTGGCGCCGTCCGCTCACCTGACGTCAGCGATGTGCCATCGCTGACACCGGGGCTGGAGCACCCGCACGAGCACGGGCCCGCTTCGACCTCGACCGCGGACGCCACCCCGGGGATCGCGCACGCCCCCGTCGGCTCACGCGCCGCCTCGTCGCCCAGCAGGTGCGAGAGGACCTCCTGCGGCCACAGCGCGACGAACTCGGCGCCCGCCTCGGTCAGTTCCGCGGCCGAGTGCATCCCCCAAGCCACGCCGACGACGCGCACCCCGACCTCCGTCGCGTCGCGGACGTCTCCCGCGGTGTCGGTGACGAGCACGGTGGTGCCCGCGTCGGGACGCGTCGCCTCGCCGGCCTCGTCGTAGTCGGCGGAGCACCGCCGGCCGTACCCGCTGCCGGGCTCGGCGAGGTAGGTCCGCAGCGCCGTCCGCTTGTCCGGCGCGACGTCGCCGCCGAAGACGTGCGCGAAGCAGTACGCCAGCCCGTTGTCGACGAGCACGCGGCGCAGCACCTCCATCGCGTTCGACGACATCACCGCGAGCGTGCACTCCGAGGCCAGCCGCCGGACCACGGCCTGCATCCCCGGGACCAGGGGCGGGGAGTACGACGAGCGCAGCGCCGCCAGGAAGTCGTCGGTCGCCGCCCGGGCCTGCGCCTCGTCCGAGCACAGCCCGCGGATCGAGGTGAAGACGTTGCCGCGGAACAGGTCGAAGTACTGCCCCGGGGTGTCGACCCCGAGCCCGTGCCGGCGGCTGATCGGCTCGAAGACCTCCCACGACGCGACGCGGGTCTGCACCAGCGTGCCGTCGAGGTCGAACACGACCGCGCGAACCGGGGCGGGGCTCATGCGCGCGAGAAGACCTCACCGAGCTCGCCGAGCCCGATGAAGTCCATGCACTCGCCGAACCCGACCCGGCCGCCGTCGCCCTCCGTCCACCGCAGCAGCACGTTGTGCCCGACGACGCCGGGCTGCGACTGCCACGGGAACGTCGTCAGGGCCTCCCCGCTCACCGCGACGGTCCGTGACCCGGCGCTGACCTCGATCGAGATCCGCTGCGGGTAGAGCCCGGAGCGCTGCGTCACCCCCTGCCCGCCCGAGAGCCCCTGGACCGTGCCGTTCTCCACCAGGTACCCGTGCGTGAGCCGCAGCGGGGACTCGCCGTCGGGACCGTTCGACGTGTCGAAGTCGAACAGGCCGTGCACGACGAGGTCCTCCCTGAAGTGCGCGTGCATCCACGACAGCCGCGAGGTCTGCCGCTCGGCGCGCACACCCCAGCTGTGGTCCATCGTCGCGACGCAGTCGATCGGGAGGGTGCGCCCGCGGACCGACACCTCACCCTCGTAGTGCCCGGACTGGTCGAAGTGCCCGGCGTAGGCGTGGCCCCAGGTCTTGGCCATGTCGCGGTCGGCGGCGAGGGGGTCCTGGTCGGGGTCGTTGATGTCGTAGGCGGGCATGATCGCCGTGTAGCGGAAGTGGATCCCGACGCCGGCCGCCGGGTCGGAGTAGTCGACGTCCCAGACCTGGTTCGGCTTCGAGCACACGACCTTCAGCCCGTTGGGCAGCTCGTAGTCGACGAGGCTCGCAGGGGCGGGCATGTTCTGCGCGTCCCAGTACTCCGCCGCCCACGGCTCCCGCACCCGCCGGGAGTTGATCGAGACCGTCGAGCCGACCATCCCGATCGGCTTGCGGAAGAGCCCGTAGAGCCCGATGTTGACCGGCCGCTCGGTGTCCTGGCCGGCGTAGAGGCCGAAGTAGTTGGTCTCGGCCCAGAGCGGGTCGTCGGTGGTCGGCGGGTGGAACTGCGCGTCCTCGTCGCGGATCACCGTGATCTCCTCCAACGGCGGGTGTGGCTCGGATCACCATGAGGGTCCGGGACCCCGACGGACCGAGCCAGTGCACCTGCGGACAGCGGAACCGGGCGACGTTGTCCGTCCGGGATAGCGCCTCGCTGCTCCTCACCGCCCTACCGTCCGCTGCGACGGCGAGACCTGGATCACAGGAGGCAGCGATGCAGCTCGGTCGGGTGCTGGGCCAGGTGGTGGCGACCGTCCGCTCGCCCGGCTTCGACAACGTCTCGCTGCTGCTCGTCCAGGACACCACCGACGACGACGACGGAGACGGGGCGACCTGCGTCGCGGTCGACCTCGTCGGGGCGGGCGACGGCGACGTCGTGCTGATGACGACCGGGAGCGCGGCGCGCGTGGCTGCCGGCGCCGCCACGCCGACCGACCGGGCCGTCGTCGCCATCGCCGACTCGGTCATCCGCCACGGAACCGTCACCTACCGCACGGCGTGAGGCCGGGCGCGACCACGGGAGGACTCTCATGACAACCACGGCGACGGCGACGACCGGCGCGTCGACCAACGGCGCGGTCCCGATGCGGGGAGCGCTGGGCCTCATCGAGACGAGGGGCCTGGTCGGGGCCATCGAGGCGGCCGACGCGATGGTCAAGGCCGCGAACGTGCAGGTCCTCGGGCACCGCGAGATCGGCGGCGGCCTGGTGACCGTCATGGTCCGCGGCGACGTCGGCGCGGTGAAGGCCGCGACGGACGCCGGCGCGGTCGCGGCGGGCAAGGCCGGCGAGGTGGTCTCCGTCCACGTCATCCCGCGCCCGCACGACGAGACCGAGGGCATCCTCGCGATCCTCGCCCGCCCGAAGGCGTAACCGATGACCACGACCCTGGACCGGGGGTCGCCGGGGACGTGGGACGACGATCTCGCGGGCCTCGCCGACGTCCGGCGCAAGGCCCGTGCGGCGCGGGAGGCCGTCCGCGCCCTCGAGGGGGCCGACCAGGAGACCCTGGACGGCTACGTGCGGGCGATGGCGCGCGCCGGGACGAAGGCCGCGGAGGAGCTCGCGCGCCTCGCCGTCGACGAGACCGGCTACGGCGTCTACGAGCACAAGATCTACAAGAACCGCTACAACACCGGGTTCGTCGCGCGCTGGATGCTCGAGCGCCGGGCGGTCGGGGTGCTCTGGACCGACGAGGCCGCCCGGGTCACCGCGATCGGCAGCCCGATGGGGGTGATCGCCGGGATCATCCCGGTCACCAACCCGACCTCGACGGCGCTGTTCAAGAGCCTCGCCGCGGTGAAGTCCGGCAACGCGGTGGTCCACGCGCCGCACCCGCGGGCGGCCCGCTGCACGGCGCGGGCCGCGGAGGTCATGGCCGAGGCCGCGGCCGCGGCGGGCGCGCCGGAGGGCCTGATCTCCTGCCTGGACTCGCCGACCCTCGCGGCCACCGCCGAGCTGATGAGCCGCGAGGAGATCGCGCTGGTCCTCGCCACCGGCGGACCCGGCATGGTCCGCGCGGCCTACTCCAGCGGCAAGCCGACCATCGCCGTCGGCGCCGGCAACGTCCCGGCCTACGTCGGCGCCAGCGTGGCGGACCCGGCCGAGGCCGCCGAAATGATCATCACGTCGAAGGCCTTCGACAACGGAACGGCCTGTGTCGCCGAGCAGTCGGTGGTCGTCGCCGACGCCGTCGCGGACGATTTCCTGCGCGCGTTCGCCGAGCGTGGCGCGCACTGGATGGACGCGGCCCAGCAGCAGGCCCTCACTACGGTGCTCTTCGACGAGCGCGGCGCGCTGCGGCCGGCGTCGGTCGGGCAGAGCGCCCGGCGGCTGGCCGAGCTGGCCGGGTTCACCGTCCCCGACGCCACCCGGGTCCTCGCCGCCGAGCTCGACACCGTCAGCCCCGGCGTCCCGCTGTCCCGGGAGATCCTCGGCCCGGTCCTGTCGGTCTACCGGGCCCGCGACCCGAAGGCCGGCCTCGCCCGCTGCCGGGAGATCCTGGCGCTCGGCGGCGAGGGCCACACGGTCGCCGTCCACGCGGCCGACCCCGACGAACTGGCGCCGTTCGCGGCGCTGCCGGCCGGACGCATCGTCGTGAACACGCCCGCGCTGTTCGGCGGGATGGGCTACTCGACCGAGGTCGACCCGTCCTTCCAGCTGGGCACCGGCACCTGGAGCGGCTCGATCTGCTCGGACAACGTCACGCCCCTGCACCTGATCAACATCAAACGAGTCGCCCACGAGGTCCGGCCATGGCGCAGCGTCTACGACAGCGTCGAGGTCTAGCGCCCGTGGCGGCCCCCGACGACGGGTGGGCCGCGGCCCACGCGCTGCTCGCCGAGGCCGCCTCCCGCCGCGACGACCCGATCCTGACGCCGCCGTCCCGCCCCCGGGTGGGCGTCGATCTCGGAACCGCGAGCTGCGTGCTGGTCGTGCTGGATGACGACCGCCCGGTGTGGGTCGAGTCGGCGGGCTCCGGGGCCCTGCACGACGGCGTCGTCGTCGACTTCGCCCGCGCCGTCGCGACCGTGCGGTCACTGCGGTCCCGCGCCGAGGACGCGCTGGGGGTGCCGCTGACCCGGGCGGCCACGGCGTACCCGCCGTGCATCCCGGTCGCCGACGCCCGGGCCTGCACCTATGTCTGCGAGGCCGCCGGGTTCGACGAGGTCGCCCTCGTCGACGAGGTCAGCGCGGCGCAGCGGACGCTCGAGATCTCCGACGGCGTCGTCGTCGACGTCGGGGGCGGGTCCACCGGGATCGGGGTGTTCCGCGGCGGCGAGCTGGTGCGCCTCGACGACCGCCCCGGCGGCGGGCACCACCTCGACCTGGTGCTGGCCGGCGCGCTGGGGATCACCGTCGAAGAGGCGGAGCGGACCAAGCGCGAACGGCCCGCCGACGCGCTGCCCATCCTCGTGCCCGGCCTGCACCGCATCGCGGAGTCGGTCCGCGCCATGACCGCCGGCACCGACGACGAGCTCCCGCTGCACCTGGCGGGTGGCGCCCTGATGATCCCGCGCGCCGGCGACGTGCTGGCGTCCTACCTGCAGAGGACCGTCGTGACCCATCCGCACGCCCTGCTCGTCACCCCGGTCGGGATCGCGAGGTCGTGCCCCGAAGAAGGGACGACACAGTGAGCACCCCCAGCCTCCGCACCTACGCCTTCATCGACCGGATGCAGCCGCAGTGCGCCGCCCACATCGCCGCGACCAGCCCGGGCGACGTCCCGCTGGCCGGGATGGCCGAGCTCTACATCGAGATGGCCCCCGGCAACGAGGTGTTCCGCGCGGCCGACATCGCGCTCAAGGCCGCCGGGGTCCGTCCCGCGCTGCAGATCATCGAGCGCGAGTACGGGCTCCTCGAGATCCACTCCGAGCAGCAGGCCGAGGTCCTCGCCTCCGGGCAGGCCGTGCTCGACGAGCTGGGCCTGCTCGAGACCGACCGGATCCGCCCGACGATCGCGTCGACGCAGTTCATCACCAACGTCCACCCGTACCAGGCGCAGCTGCTCAACAAGTGGCGCAAGGGCAGCATGCTGCTGCCGGGCCAGAGCCTGTTCGTCATGGAGGTCGCGCCGGCCGCGTACATCTCGATCGCCGCGAACGAGGCCGAGAAGGCCGCGTCGATCACCGTCATCGAGCTGCGCGCCGTCGGCCGGTTCGGCCGGATGTTCCTGTCCGGCACCGAGAGCGAGGTCGCCTCCGCGCGGGACGCGGCCGTCGCCGCTCTCGAGGAGCTCAAGGGGCAGGAGGCGCGATGAGCGTCTGGGGCACGGAGGACGTCGAGGCGGCGGCGCAGCGGGGCGCGACGCTGCGCGTGGGCCCCGGCGACGTCGTCACCCCGCTCGCCCGGGAGCGCGCCGCCGAGCTCGGCGTGACGATCGGCGAGGCCGACGCGGCCGACCGGCCCCACCCGCCGTCGTCGGGGACCACCGACCGACCCACCCCGACCCGGACCTCCGCGACGACGGCGGGTGCGCGGCGGAACGGGCACGGGGCACCGCCCCCGTCGCCGACGAGCCCGGTGCCGCCGCTCCCCAGCGGCACCGGCGGGCCCGTCCGCAGCATGCACCCGCCGTCGGGGGCGCTCTTCCGGCGCGGCGCTCCGTTGCCCGCGGACCTGACCCGGCACGACGACGGCCCGACCGGCCGCGTGGTGGTCGTCGGCGCCGGGCAGGTCGGGATGATCGCGGCGATGCGGCTGGCCGACGCCGACGCGTTCGACGAGGTCGTGCTGGTCGACATCGACGAGGGCCGCGCCGCCGGGATCGCGCTCGACCTGACCCACACCGCCGCGCTGTCGGACTTCGCCACCCGGATCCGCGGGGTCGGCACCGTCGAGGAGGCGGGCGCCGCGGACTACGTCGTGATCACCGCGGGCCGGCCGCGCACGCCCGGGATGAGCCGCGCCGACCTGGTCGGCACGAACGCCGCGATCGTCGGCGACGTGGCCCGGCGCGTGGCCGCGACCTCGCCGCAGGCGGTCCTCGTCGTCGTCACCAACCCGCTCGACGAGATGACCCAGCACGCGTGGGTCTCCGCGGGTTTCCCGTCGGACCGGGTGATCGGCATGGCCGGGGTGCTCGACACCGTGCGCTTCCGGGCACTGATCGCGCTGGAATCCACCGGCCGGGCCGGTGCCGTCGACGCGATCGCCCTCGGCAGCCACGGCGAGGAGATGGTCATCCCGCTCTCGCGTGTGCGCGTCGGGGGCCGGCCCGTCGCCGAGGTGGTGCCGCCGGCGCGGGTGAACGCCGTCGTCGACCGGGCCCGCGGGTCGGGCGCGGAGGTCGTGGGGCTGCTGCGCAGCGGCAGCGCGTTCCTGGCGCCGGGCATGTCCGCGGCGCGGATGGTGCTGGCGATGGCCCGCGAGACCGGCGAGGTGATGTCCGCGGCGGTGCTCGCCGACGGCAGCTACGGCATCCGGGACGTCTACCTGGGCCTGCCGGTCCGGCTCGCGAAGCACGGTCTGCGCGAGATCGTCCGCCTCGACCTGGCGCCCGAGGAGCTCGCCGCGCTGCGCGAGGCGGGGGAGCGGATCCGGGAGCGGCTCGGCTCGATGGCGCGGGCGTCCTGACGTGCGGGCCGTCGTGCACGCCGGGAACGGACGCGTCCGGGTGGAGGACGTCGCCGATCCCCGCCTCTGCGCGGCCACCGACGCGATCGTGCGGGTGCGCCGCGCGGCGGTCTGCGGCACCGACCTGCACGTCCTCGCCCATTCCGACGCCGTGCCCCGCGGGTTCGTGCTCGGCCACGAGTTCGTCGGCGAGGTGGTCGAGCGCGGTGACCAGGTGCGGGCGCACCAGCTCGGCGACGTCGTGATCGGCGCCGACTACACCGCCTGCGGGCACTGCTGGTGGTGCCGGCAGGGCGATCACTGGCAGTGCGCCGAGCGTCGGTTCTTCGGCACCGGGTCGCTGTTCGGGGAACCGCTGGCCGGCGCGCAGGCGGAGCTGGTCCGCGTGCCGCACGCCGACACCGTGCTGGTCGGGCTGCCGGCGGGGATCGGGCTCGACAGCGCGGTGCTGCTCGGGGACACCGTCGCGACCGGCTACGCGGCGCTCCGGCGCGCGACGCTGGCCCCGGGGGAGACCGTCGCCGTGCTCGGCGGTGGACCGGTCGGGCAGGTCACCAGCCTCGTCGCGCAGGCGTGCGGCGCCGGAGTGGTCGTCGTGGTGGAGCCGGTCGCCGGCCGCCGGGAGGTGGCGGCCCGGGAGGGCGCGCTCACCGCTGCCCCCGAGGAGGCTCGATCCGTCGTCGACGGCGTGACCGACGGACGCGGTGCGGACGTCGTCGTCGACGCGGTCGGGGGCAGCCGGGGGCTCGCGCTGGCGCTGGATCTGGTGCGACGACGGGGCCGGGTCGCCTCGGTCGGGGTGCCGGAGGAGACGGTCGAGCTGCCCGCCGCGCGGGTGTTCACCGAGGAGCTGGGGTTCTCGTTCGCGGTCGGGGACGTCATGCGTGACGCGGGCGCGCTGCTGGCACTCGTCCGGGCCGGGACGCTCGATCCGAGCGCGATCGCGACCGACGAGATCGGGATCGAGGAGGCCGCGGAGGCGTATCGACGCATGACCGAACGCCTTACGCTCAAGACGCTGATCCGGCTCTAGGGGATCGGTAGGTGGAGGTGGGCCCATGGAGCCGGTCGGCGTCGACGCGGCACCGGCGCTGGTGCCTGCCCCGCGGGTGGGGTGTCCCGTGCAGGATCTGCTGACGACGGTCCCGGACGACCCGTCGGGTGCCGCCACCGCCGTCGAGCGGGCCGCCTCGGAGATCGTCGGCGGGCCGGTGTCGGTGCGGACCGACGGGCTGGCCGACGGGCCGCGGTGCGTGCGCTCCGGGCCGGTCGGGCTGACGTGGACGCTCGAGTGCCCGCGGGTCCCGGCGGAGCGGCGGCTGCTCCTCGAGCAGGCGTGCGTCTGGCTGCGGCTGGTGCTCGAGCGCGACCGCGCCGCCACCGCGATCGACGACGCCGCCGAGGAGACGACGATCGTCACCGACGTCGTCGAGGCGCTGCTCTCGGTGCACGACGTCGACCAGCTGCTGCTGTCCATCGCCGACCGCACGCTCGGCCTGCTCGACGCCGACATCTGCGGGGTGCTGCTGCGCGAGGGCGAGGAGGTCCGGATGCGCTCCTGCGTCGGGCACCGCGTCATCGACACCGCGCGCCTGCGGATGCGCCGCGGGCAGGGCGTGGCCGGGCTGGTGTTCGAGACCGGGAAGCCCGCGAAGGTCGACCGCTACGTCGAGGACCGCACGATCAGCCGGGACTTCGTCGGGCTCGCCGAGCGCGAGCAGACCGAGTCGGCCCTCGCCGTGCCGCTCGAGCTGCCCGGCGAGTTCCTCGGGGTCCTCGAGGTCTGGCGCCGGCGCCCCTCGGTGTTCTCCGAGCAGGACGTGCGCCGCATGGTCACGCTCGCGAACTTCGCGACGATCGCGCTGCGCAGCGCCCGGCTGCACGACGAACAGGTCCGCGCCAACGCGGGTCTGGAGAAGGCCCACGCCGCGCTCAAGCACCAGGTCGGCGTCCTCGGGCGGACCGCCGAGCTGCAGCAGGCCCTGCTCACGACGGTGCTGGAAGGGGGCGGGCTCCCCGCGGTGGCGCGCCAGGTGGCCGCGCACCTGCAGTGCCGGGTGGGCATCTACGACGCCGCCGGGACCCGGCTCGCCGTGCACGGCGGCGACGGCCTGCCGGACACCCTGTCCACGCGGTCGCGATCCGGGCGCTCGCTGCGCCGGGTGACCGGACTGCCGACGGCCGCCCGGCTGCAGCCGGTGTACGCCGACGGCGACGAGATCGGCTGCGTCTGCCTGCTGCCCGGCAGCGGCGGCGAGAGCTCGGGCGAGGAGATGCTCGACGCGGTGGCCGCGCAGGTCGCGATGGCGTGCTCGCTGACGCTGCTGCGCGAGCGCGTGGCGAGCCGGGCGCGTCGCGAGGCGCTGAACGAGGTGCTCTGGGACCTCCTCCAGGGGCCGCCCGAGCACCGGGTCGCGGCGCGGGCGCGGGCGCAGCAGATGGGGGTCACGCTCGGGTCCCGGCTCCGGGTGCTGCACGGGCACCTCGAGAACGTCGAGGAGCTGGCGTCGGCGCACGGGTGGGACACCTCGCGCACCGACCGCCTGCGCCGCGACGTCGTCCGGGCGTTGCGGGACCGGGAGGACGGGCCGCGTCTCGCCCTCGTCGGGCGCCGGGGCGACCTCGTCGTCGCCGTCGCCGAGTCGCTCGACGCGGCCGGCGCGCGGTCGCTCGTCCACGACATCGTGGCGTCGTGTCGCGCGGAGGCGCCGGGGCTGCGGTCGTCGTGGGGAGTCAGCCGCCCGCACGACGACGCCGAGGCCCTGCCGAACGCGTTCAACGAGGCCAAGACGGCGCTGTCCGCGTCGCACCGGCTCGGCGGCGACAACGTCTTCCTCTACGAGGAGCTCGGCGTCGTGCGGCTGTTGCTCGGGTCCGGCTCCGACCCGGACCTGCAGACCTTCATCGAGGACGTCACCGGCCCGCTGGTGGCCTACGACCGCGACAACGACGGCTCGCTCGTCCGGACCCTGCGCGCGTTCTTCGACGCCGACTGCTCGCAGCGCGCGGCGGCCGAGAAGCTCTTCGTGCACCACAAGACGCTGCGCTACCGGCTCGAGCGCATCAAGCAGCTCACCGGGCTGGACCTGTCCCGCCACGACGACCGGATGCGGGCGGACGTGGCGCTGCGGCTGCTGCAGCTCAACGGGGAGTAGGTGCGCTGCGCGCTGGTGAGCAGTAATTGACGCCTGGGCATCAATTGCTGCTCACAAGGCCGAAGGCCACCTACCGGATGTGCGAGACCGCGGCGTCGACGATGCCCTCGGTGTCGGCGTGCGGCCGCGGGATGACGTGCGAGGCGTAGAGCTCCCCGACGGCGGCCGCGGCCACCTTGCCGGCGTCGACGGCGGCCGTCACCGCGCCCACATCGCCGCGGACGAGCACCGACACCTGGCCGTTGCGCAGCGTCCGGTAGCCCTCGACCTCGACCGCCGCGGACTTGACCATCGCGTCGGCCGCCTCGATCGCGCCGACCAGCCCCCGGGTCTCGACCATCCCGAGCGCGCTCCGTCCCGGCTGGGTCATCGGGGCCTCCCTGCGGCGTGTCGTCCTCGCCGAGCGTGTCAGGAGACCCCGCGCGGTGACCACGACCCGCACGGACAATCCGGGCCCGCCTCCGTTGTCCCGGCGGTCACCCCGGCGGTCCGGACGCGGATCACCGGATGGGGCCCGGAGCATCGTTGTCGCGGCAACAACATGGCGTGTATCAAGGCGGAATGGCGAGCCTGATCGACAGCGGCCGTGCGACGGTGCCCCGGTGAGCGTCTCGGTCGAGCGGGGGACCGGGATGGTCGTCCACGGTCGGGAGCTGCGGCGCGACCGCGCCCTGATCATGGCGATCGTCAACCGGACCCCGGACTCGTTCTACGACAACGGCGCCACGTGGGAGCTCGGGGCGGCGCACGCCGCGATCGAGCACGCCGTGGCGGCGGGCGCGGACGTCGTGGACCTCGGGGGAGTCCCCGCGAGCCCGGGACCGGTCGTGACGGTCGCCGAGGAGATCGATCGCGTCCGACCGACCGTGGTGTGGGCCCGGGAGCGGTTCCCCGACCTCACGCTCTCGATCGACACCTACCGGGCGGAGGCCGCCGAGGCGCTCCTCGCCGTCGGCGCCGATCTGGTCAACGACAGCTGGGCCGGCTGGGACGAGGAGATCCTCCCCGTCACGGCGCGCTACGGCGCCGGGTACGTGGCCGCCCACACCGGTGGGCTCACCCCGCGGACCGACCCGGTCCGTCCCCGCTACACGGACGTGATGGCCGACGTCATCGCGGACACCACGGCGCTCGCCGACCGGGCGGTGGCCGCCGGCGTCCCGGCCGAGGGCATCCTGCTGGACCCGACGATCGACTTCGGGAAGAACACCCTGCACAGCCTCGAGGTGCTGCGGAACCTGCCGCGCCTCGTCGCGACGGGGTGGCCGGTGCTGCTGGCGATGTCGAACAAGGGCGTGGTGGGCGAGACCCTCGACGTCCCGCTCGACGGCCGGCTGACCGGGACGCTCGCCGCGACGGCGCTGGCGGTCTCGCAGGGCGTCGCGATGGTCCGGGCGCACCAGGTCGAGGAGACCCGTCAGACGGTGGAGATGGTCGCGAGCGTCGCCGGGCATCGCCCGCCCGCGGCCGCGCGACGGTGGATGGACTGATGGACCAGGTCTGGCCGCTCCCGGCCCGGCCGATCGACGAGGACGCGCTCGAGGAGCTCTACCGCTACCCGGCCGAGGACGACGGCAGGTGGGTGGCGGTCAACTTCGTCAGCTCGCTCGACGGCGGGATCGAGATCGAGGGCCGCAGCCGCGGGCTCTCGACCCCGGCCGACCGTCGGGTCTTCGCGCTCGCCCACGACCTCGCCGATGTCGTCCTGCTGGGCTCGGGGACCGCGCTCGCCGAGGACTACCCCGGGCTGCGTCCGGACGAGCGGACCGCCGACCGGCGCCGCCGCCACGGGCTCGGTGAGGTGGCCCCGCTCGCCGTCGTGACCTCCGGGACGTTCCCCGCGGACGCGACGAGCATCGTCGACGCCCTCGTCCCGACGATCGTCATCACCAGCGCCGCCGCCCCCGCGGAACAGCAGAAGGCCTGGCAGGAGGCGGGCGCGCGGGTGCTGATCGCCGGTGAGGAGTCCGTCGACCTGCCGCGCGCGGTCGCCCGGCTCGCCGACGACGGGTACCGCCGGATCGACTGCGAGGGCGGACCCGGCCTCGTCGGGACCCTGCTGGCCGACGACCTCGTCGACGAGGTGCGGCTGTCCGTCGCGCCGATGGCCGTCGCGGGCCGGGCCGGGCGCGTGGCGTCCAGCGCCGATCCGCTCGACGAGCCGCGCGGGTTCGCCGTCGCCTCGCTGCTGGTCGACGACGGCACCCTGCTCGTGCGCTACGTGCGCGAACGGTTCGCGTAGAGCCGGGTCGGGGTCACGAAGACGGCCGCGCGACGCTCCCGCGCCATGACGGCGTCGTACTCGTCCCAGTTGTCGTGCGATCCGCCGGCCGCGACGAAGATGTCCCGGAGCAGCTGCGGGATCGACGCGGGGTCGACGCCGGGCAGTGGATCGTCGGGCCCGGCGATCTCGACCGTCCCCTCGAGGGTGGCCCAGCGCCAGCCGGAGCGGGCGGTGATCGTCGTCCAGGGCCGGCGGCGCAGGTTCGCCAGCTTCGCGCGGCCGTAGGTGACGTAGGCGAACACCTCCTCCCCGGTCACGGGGTGGCGGATCGGGCCCCCGTTGACGAGCGAGGACTGGATCGACCCGTCGGCGCGGGAGGTGGCGACGACGACGAGGCCCTGCTCCGGCGCGCTGAGCGCGGTCAGGTCGGACAGCTGCATGACACCAGTCTGCGCGCCCCGGCCCCCGCCGGCCGCGTCTCAGGTTGACACTCGCGCCCACTCCCGACCGATGTCGTATCTGTCACAGTCGAGGAATCCGGACGCGACGTCGCGTGGAGGAGGGGCCGACATGGGCGAGGCGCAGCTGACGCCGCGTGAGGAGCTGGCCCGCTCGCGCGAGGTCCGCCCCGACCACCTGCCGCGGCGCCTCCTCGCGTCCTGGCACCGCAGCGCCGGGTACGGGGTCTCCCTCGACGCCGTCAGCCCGGCGTACGCGGGCGGGGTGGACGACGAGTCGCTGTTCTACGAGTCCGGCCAGCAGGTCCTGCGCGACCTCCACCAGACTCTCGCGGACGAGCCGGTGAGCCTGATGCTGACCGACGTCGACGGGCTGGTGCTGAACCGGGTGTGCGGGGACCGGTTCCTGCTCGACGCCCTCGACTCGGTCTACCTCGCGCCCGGTTTCGACTACTCGGAACGCGAGACCGGCACGACGGGCCTGGGGCTGGCACTGGCCGACCGGGTCCCGACCCTGGTCCGCGCCGAGGAGCACTACTGCACCCGCCTCTGGGGCTACACCTGCGCGGCCGTGCCGGTCGAGGACCCGATCACCGGCGAGCTGGTCGGTAGCGTCAACCTCACGACCTGGTCGCAGCAGTCCTACAACCTGCTCCTCGCCCTGGCCCAGACCGCGGCGCGCGGCACCGAGGCGCTGATGCTCGCGCGCTCGCAGGGTCGGACGCCGCGCCCGGCGAACCGGGGCCGGGTGTTCCGGGTGCAGACGGCGCTGCGCGGGGACGGGGCGCACGGTGTCTCGACCCTCGGCCCCGAGTGGCGCTCGGCGTTCGAGGCGGCGCGGGCGGCGGTGGCCGAGGGGCAGGGCGTGGCGGTCATCGGGGAGGCCGGTACGGGGAAGAGCGCCCTGCTCTCCGGGGTGTACGCCGACACCCATCCCGGCCGGCGGGTGCTCGACGCGCGGGCGCCGGAGCCCCAGGACGTCGGGTCCTGGCTCTCGCTGTGGTCCCCGGAGCTCGGCAAGGCGGACACCAGCGTGATCATCGGCCGGGTCGACGCGCTGCCGGCCTACGCCGCGGGTGAGCTGGTGGACCAGTGGAGCGCGCAGGGCAGCCCCGGCTCGTCGGTCTCACTGACCGCGCGCGGGCTCGAGGCGGTGCCGCCGGCGATGACCGGACTCGTCGGTCGCGTCGTCGAGCTCCCGCCGCTGCGCCACCGCTCCGACGACGTCATGCCGCTGGCGCGCCGGTTCGCCCGCGAGGTCCGCGGCCGCGAGGTGCGCTTCACCGCCGCCGCGGAGCACACGCTGGTGACCTACCACTGGCCGGGCAACGTGACCCAGCTGCGCGACGTGGTCCGGCACGCGACGACCCGCGCCGACGTCGTCGCCGAACGGGATCTCCCGCCCGAGGTCTTCACCGGCAGCCTGCACAAGCTGACGCGGATGGAGAGCCTGGAGCGCGACGAGATCGTCCGCTGCCTGTCCGAACCCGGCGCCACCGCCGCGGACGCCGCCGCCGAGCTCGGGATGAGCCGGTCGACCATCTACCGGAGAATTGCGCGGTACGGGATCCGGCTGCCGGCCGGCGCCGACTGACCCGTTCCTCTCGATATCGAATCCGCATTTCCGGCAGGGAATGCGGACGCAGGTGACGTGTGCCCGGAACCGGGCCGAAAGGAGAATGTCCCGATGGCCAGTGCCCTGATATCGGCGCGGGATCGCCAGACCCTGGTCGAGGTGGTCTGCACGGCATTTCCGCATTCCAGTTTCCCGCGTGGTCCCTATGAACGCGCCGCCGACGTCGTTCTCGACCAGGCCGGTCAGGACCCGCGATTCCTGGCGCAGTTGATCCAGGGACTCGGCGAGCTCGACGCCCAGCGCGACGTCCCGTTCACCGAGCTCGACACCGACACCGCCGCGGCGGTGCTGCGGGGCGCCGACGGGACCCCGTTCCTGACCGCCGTCGTCGACAGCGCGGTGGTGACGCTCTACAGCGACCCCGAGGTGTGGGAGCTGCTCGGCTACGAGGGGCCGTCCTACGACAAGGGCGGCTACGTCGACCGCGGGTTCAACGACCTGGACTGGCTGCCCGAGCCCCGCATCACCCACGACGAGGAGGCCTCGGCATGACCCGCTTCGACTACGACGACGGCGACGTGGTGGTCGTCGTCGGTTCCGGGGCCGGCGGCGGCACCGTCGCCAACGAGCTCTGCCAGCGCGGATTCAAGACCGTGGTGCTCGAGGCCGGCCCGCACCTGACCGGCGAGGACTACGTCCAGGACGAGTGGGAGGCGTTCGGGCAGATGGCCTGGACCGACCCGCGCACGACCTCCGGGAGCTGGCAGGTCGCGACGGACTTCCCCGAGCTGCCCGCCTGGATCGTCAAGGCGGTCGGCGGCACCACGACCCACTGGGCCGGCGCGTGCCCCCGGTTCAAGGCCCACGAGCTCGCGGCCCGCAGCACCTACGGCGACATCGACGGCGCGAACCTGCTCGACTGGCCGATCGCCCTCTCCGAGCTCGAGCCGTACTACGACAAGGCCGAGATCAAGATGGGGGTCACCCATCGCCACGGCCGCCCGCCGCTGCCGGCGAACAACAACTACAAGGTCTTCGCGAACGGGGCCGAGAAGGTCGGCTACCGCTACTACTCGACCGGCCCGTACGCCACGAACGCCGAGCCGTACGACGGCAGGCCCGCGACCGTCCAGGACGGGTTCAACTTCCAGGGCGACAAGCACGGCTCGAAGTGGTCGACGCTGGTCGCCGAACTGCCCAAGGCCGAGCGGACCGGCAACCTCGACCTGCGGCCCGACAGCCACGCCGCGCAGATCCTGCACGACGCGACCGGCCGCGCGACCGGGGTGCTCTACGTCGACCGCAACGGAACCCTGCGCCGGCAACGGGCCGCGGTGGTGTGCGTCGCGGGCAATTCCATCGAGACGCCGCGCCTGCTGCTGCTCTCCGGGTCCGCGCAGCACCCGGACGGTCTGGCCAACTCGTCCGGGCAGGTGGGGCGGAACTACATGCGTCACACCACCGGCACGGTCTGGGGCCAGTTCGACCGGCCGGTGCACATGTACCGCGGCGAGACGATGGCCGGGGTGATCGCCGACGAGTCCCGCCTCGACACCGACCGCGGCTTCGTCGGCGGCTACTACATGGAGACGATCGCGCTGGGCCCGGCTTTCCTGGCGAAGTTCGTCGCGCCGGGGAAGTGGGGCTCGCAGCTCACCGAACTGCTCGACGGCTACCGCAACACCGCCGGGATGTGGATCGTCGGCGAGGACATGCCGCAGGCCGACAACCGGATCACGCTGAACAGCGACGTCACCGACGCCCACCAGCTCCCGGTCGCCGACGTCCACTTCGACGACCACGCCAACGACGTCGCGATGCGCCGCCACGGCCAGCGTCAGGGCGCGGCGGTGTACCAGGCGGTCGGGTCCCGGCGCACGATCGAGACCCCGCCGTACCCGTCGACGCACAACCTCGGCACCTGCCGGATGAGCCAGCGGCCGCGCGACGGCGTCGTCGACCGCTTCGGGCGCGCCCACGACGTCCCGAACCTGTTCATCTCCGACGGCAGCGTCTTCACGACCGGCGCGGCGGCGAACCCGACGCTGACGATCGTGGCGCTGGCGACGCGACAGGCCGAGTACATCGCCACCGAGCTCACCAAGACCCTCTGATCACGGAGACCCCGATGACCGCCTCCACCGCGCCGCCCGTGGCGCCCCCCGATCCCTACGGCTTCCTCCCCGAGGTCGCCTCGTTCACCCTCACCAGCCGCGATGTCGGCGACGGCGTGCCGCTCGGCCGCCCGCAGGTCAGCGGCATCATGGGGGCGGGCGGCGACGACCGCTCGCCGCAGCTGAGCTGGCGGGACCATCCCAGCGCCACCCGCAGCTTCGCCGTCACCTGCCACGACCCGGACGCCCCGACCGGCAGCGGGTTCTGGCACTGGGCGGTCGCCGACCTCCCGGCGGGGACGACGGAGCTGGCCGCGGGCGCCGGCAACGTCGACGGCTCGCTGCTCCCGCAGGGGGCGCTGGCGCTGCCGAACGACGCCGGGATGCACGGCTACCTCGGCGCAGCGCCGCCCGAGGGCCACGGCGTGCACCGCTACTTCTTCGTGGTGCACGCGGTCGACGTGCCCATGATCGGCGTCGGGCGGGGCGCCTCGCCCGCGTTCCTCGGGTTCCTGCTCTTCACGCACACCCTGGCCCGGGCGACGCTCGTGGCGACCTACGAGCGCTGAGCGTCAGGCACCGTCTCACGCACCGTCGAGCCCGAGCACGAACCGCGCGAGCTCGACGCGGGAGCTGATGCCCAGCTTCGGGAACATCCGGTAGAGGTGACTGCCCACGGTGCGGTGGGACAGGAACAGCCGGCCCCCGATCTCCCGGTTGGTGAGCCCGTCGGCCACCAGCCGGGCGATCTGGGCCTCCTGGGTCGTCAGGCGCTGCCAGGCGGGATGACGGGGCCCGACGCCGGGCTCGCCGAGACGGGCCAGCTCGGCGGCCGCGACCGTCGCGAGCGGCCCGTTGCCCAGCGCCTCGAACCCGGCGTGGGCGCGGCGCAGCGCCGACCGGGCCCGGCCGGTGCGGCCGTCGCGCAGCAGGCGGCGGGCGTGCGCGAGCTCCAGCCGGGCGCGGTCGAAGGGCCGCAGATCGGCGCGCCCGAGCGCGGTGACGAACCGGCCGTCGGCCCCGTCCTCCGGTCCGAGGACCGCCTCGGCGTGGTCGGCGGCGGCGAGCAGGCCGGGCGGGGCGTCGGGGCCGGCCCGCGCGACGAGGTCGCGGATCCGGGCGAGGGCCCACCAGGCGGTCCCGGGGTCGCCGGTGTGGGCGGCGGCGTCGGCGAGCGGGATCGCGCCGCAGAACGCGTTGCGGGGGTTGACCCCGGGCACGTCCAGGTCGAACAGCGGCCCGAGCAGCGTGGTGGCCTCCTGCGCGTGACCGCGGTGCGCCGCGCGGATCCCCCGCGAGCAGCGCAACATGCCCCGGGTCGTGTCGTGCCCGTCGCGCACGAGCTCCTCGGCCTCGGCGTCGAGGGACGCGGCCCGGTCGGTGTCCCCGTACAGGTCGGCGAGCAGCGCAGCGGCGATCAGGGCGTCGCCCAGCCAGTCCTCGCGCCCCGACTCCCGGACCAGGCGCAGCGCCTCGGCGGCCGACTCGGCGGCGGTGTCCCAGGCGCCCCGGTCCACCTCGGTGAACGCCCGCAGCGTCTGGAGCGCTCCCACCGAGGCGAGCCGGCCCTGCGCCCGGAGCCCGGCGTCGGCCTGGGCGAGCACGGCCGAGGCGGCCGCGTAGTCGGCGACGACGTAGTCGACCAGGCCGAGCAGTGCCCCGGACTCGGGATCCGGCGCGGCCCCGGGGCGGCGCCCGAGCCGCCGTCGGATCTCGGCGTTGCACTCCAGCGGGGCCGCCTGCGCGAGCATCGCCAGCATCCGGGGGTCGAGCGGATCCAGGGGCAGCCGGTGGGCCGCCGCGACCAGCGCGGCCCGGGTGGCCTCGTCCGGGTAGGACCACCAGCAGCGTTGGGCGGCGACGGCGAGCACCGCCACCGCGAGCGCGTCGTCGCCGAGCTCCCGGGCCTCGTCGGCCAGCCCGATGAGCTCGGCCGTCCCGGTCCGTGGATCGGGGCGGGACCCGTCGAGCCGGGCCCGCAGCCGCAGACCGCGGATCTCGGTGAGCCGGTCGGGCGCCGGCTCGGCGACGTCGTCGAGCACGCGTCCGGCGAGTGCGGGCCGCCCGCCGTCGAGGGCGATCTCCGCCGCCTCGAGCAGCCGGTCGGCGCGGCGGGCCGGATCGGCGCACAGGCGGGCGCTGCGCAGGAGCGGCATGACGGCGGCGTCGGGCACGCCCAGCCCGCGGGACCGGCGCGCCTGCTCGGCCAGCCGGTCGGCGAGGTCGTCGTCGGGCCCGACCGCCGCGGCGGACAGGTGGGCGAGACGCACGTGGGGATCGCCGACGACCTCGGCGAGCGCCCGATGCACCTCCCGACGGCGGGTCGGGCCGGCCTGCGAGCGCAGCGCGGAGGCGGCGAGGGGGTGGGAGAACCGGACGTGCCCGTCCGCGTCGAGGTCGATCACCCCCGCCGCGACGGCCGTGGCCAGGGCGTCGTCGCCGACGGCGACCCCGGTCAGCCGCGCGGTCGCCAGGAGGACCTCCCCGGTGTCCGCCCGGGTGTCGCTCGCCGCCGCCAGGAGCGCGGCCCGGGTGAGGGGGTCGAGGCCGTCGAGGCGCCGGGCGGAGGCCCGCTCGAGGCGGACGTCGAGGGGGAGGGCGCCGGGGTCCGGGGGCCAGCGGTCGTCGCCGAGCACCGTCGGCAGCTCGCGCAGCGCGAGCGGGTTCCCGGCGGCGTCGTGCAGGACCGCCTCGCGCGCGGCCGGGTGGAGGCCGGGATGGTGGGCGTCGAGCAGGGCCGCGGCGTCGGCGGGGCGCAGCGGCGGGACGGTCAGCGTCGGGAGGCCGGCCAGCGCGAACGGCTCGCCGGGGCTGCGACCGGCCAGGAGCAGCGCCACCGGGTCGGCGTCGAGCCGGCGGGCGACGAAGCCGAGGACCTGCGCGGTCGGCCCGTCGAGGGCGTGCGCGTCGTCGACGACCACCAGCAGCGGCCCGTCCTCGGCGACGGTCAGCAGCTCGAGGGTGGCCTGGGCGGTCGCGAACACGTCGGGGACCGTGGGGCCGCCGCGCTCCAGCACCGCGCACAGCGTCCCGATCGTGCGTGGCGGGAGCTGGTCGAGCCCTGCCATGAGCGGCGAGACGAGCCGGCGCAGCGCCGCGTACGGGACGTCCCGCTCGGCGTCGGACCCCCGCATCGTCAGGACCCGCACCCCGCAACCGCCGGCCAGCCCGACCGCCCACGCCAGCAGGCTCGTCTTCCCGATGCCGGTGCCGCCGCGGACGAGCAGGGCGCCGCCGCCGCCGTCGTCGAGGTGGTCGATCAGTGCGCTGAGCCGATCGGTCTCAGCGGTGCGTCCGGGTGGCGGGCTGATGGGTGCGGTCGTCACGCGCGGTACCCCCTCAGGCCCCCAACCGGTGTGAAACGAGCGTAGGCGACCCGGCGACGGCAGTCATGTGACCGAAGAACACGGTGTCCGGACTACCTAGCGTGATCGGCGAGACCGGTCCTGACGAGAGGAACGAGAGCCGATGACCCCCGTGCTGTTCATCCACGGCCTGTGGCTGCACCAGACGTCCTGGGCGCCCTGGATGGAGCTGTTCGCCGCCGAGGGCTACGAACCGCATGCCGCCGGCTGGCCCGGTGAGCCGGCGACGGTCGAGGAGGCGCGCGCGAACCCCGACGCGGTGGCCGACGCCGGGATCGACGACATCGTCGACCACCACGCGAAGCTGATCGCCGCGCTGCCGTCCAAGCCGATCCTCGTCGGGCACTCCTTCGGCGGGATGTTCGCGCAGAAGCTGCTCGGCGACGGGCTCGCCGCCGCCGCGGTGGCCATCGACGCGGCGCAGTTCAAGGGCGTGCTGCCGCTGCCGCTGTCGTCACTGCACGCCACGTTCCCGGTCTTCCGGAACCCGTCGAACAAGCATCACGCGGTGTCGCTCACCGCCGAGCAGTTCCGGTACGCGTTCGCCGGGGCGGTCCCGGAGGAGGAGTCGCAGCAGCTGTACGACGCCTGGGCCATCCCCTCACCGGGCAAGCCGCTGTTCGAGGCCGCCGCGGCCAACTTCTCGCCGCACTCGCCGGCGACCGTGGCCACCCGCAACGCCGACCGCGGGCCGCTGCTGCTGGTGATGGGCGGCCAGGACAAGACGGTCCCGGAGGCGATCACGAAGGCGGAGTACAAGAAGTACCGGGACTCCGGGGCGATCACCGACCTGCACGAGTTCGACGACCGCGCGCACTCGCTGACCATCGACCACGGCTGCGCCGACGTGGCCCGCGACGCGCTGACGTGGCTCCGCGCGCAGGGGCTGTAGCTGACCTCTCAGTCCGGCAGGTGGTCCGGCGGGACGTCGTGCGGGTGGTAGTCGTTCGCGACGCCCTCCGCCGCGAGGTAGGCGGCGATCTCGGCCGCCTCCTGGTGGTCGTCGGAGGGCGCCGCGGGCGCGCTGGGGGCCAGCGGCGCGTCGTTCGGTCCGGTCATGGCGCGGTCCTCTCGTTCCGGGTCCCTGGAGACGGTGGTCCCCGCGGCGGCCGGGGACAAGGCGCCGTCGGGACGAACCGTGCTCACAACGTGGCGACCAGTCCGCCGTCGACGGTGATCCCGGTCCCGGTGACGTTGCCCGCGCGCCCGCTCGCCAGCAGCACGACGAGGGCCGCGACCTCCTCGGGCCGGGTGAACCGGCCGGTCGCGGTGCCGGCGACCGCCGCCGACGCGACGTCGTCGGGGGACTGCCCGGCGGCCCCGGCGACGGTGTCGGCGACGCCACCCGCGCCGAGCCACAGGTCGGTGGCGACCGGGCCGGGGTCGACCCAGGTCACCCGGACCCCGCGGGGCCCGACCTCCTTCGAGACCGCCTTGCAGACGTTGTCGAGCGCCGCCTTGGCCGCCCCGTAGTCGATCACCGCGGGGTCGGGGAGGAACGCGTTCACCGAGCCGACGGTGACGATCGCGCCGCGGCCGGCGGCGAGCATCGTCGGGAGCACGGCCCGCATCGCGCGGACGGCGGCCATGAGGTTCAGCGTCAGGGAGTCCAGCCACTGCTCGTCGGTGACCTCGAGGAACCCGCCGAGCCGTGGGTGGACCGCGCCGACGTTGTTGACCAGGACGTCGACGCGTCCCCCGGCGGCGTCGACGAGGGCCGCCGGGCCGTCCGGGGTGCCGAGATCGACCGGGACCACGTCGACGAGGCCCTTCGCGGCCAGCGTCGTGAGCTCGGCCGAAGCGGTGCGGGCCCCCGCGACGACGTGGGCGCCCTCGTCGACCAGGGCTCGGGTCACCGCCAGCCCGATGCCGCGGCTCGCGCCGGTCACCACCGCCACCGCACCGTCGAGTTCGAGATCCATCCGCCGTCCCTCCAGCGCCTGTCGCGTCGGGGTCAGTGGACCCGCACGGCGGGTGCGGTCGCTTCGGTCAGTCGACTGCACCTCACCGATCCGTACACGGAACGTCCACGACAGGCCGCCGGGCCCCGCGCACGCTCTCGGTCATGCGCTACCGACTCCTCGGCCGCAGCGGGCTGCGGGTCTCCCAGCTCTTCCTGGGCGCGATGACGTTCGCCGACGACTTCGTCCACGGCGCCGGGCGCGACGAGGCCCGGCGGATCGTCGACGCCTATGCCGACGCGGGCGGCAACGTCGTCGACACCGCGATCAACTACCGGGACGGCGCGAGCGAGGAGATCGTCGGTGAGGTCCTCGCCGGGCGTCGCGACCGCTTCGTCGTCGCCACCAAGTACGGGGTCACCCGGGACGGCTCCGACCCCAACGCGGCCGGGAGCCACCGCAAGAACCTGCGGCTCTCGCTGGAGACCAGCCTGCGGCGGCTCCGCACCGACCACATCGACCTCTACTACGTGCACCTCTGGGACCACCTCACGCCGCTCGAGGAGACGATGCGGGCCCTCGACGACGCCGTCCGCGACGGCAAGGTGCTCCACCTCGGCATCTCCGACACCCCCGCGTGGGTGGTCGCCCGCGCGAACACCCTCGCCGAGTGCCGGGACCGTACGCCGTTCGTGGCTCTCCAGGCCCGCTACGGCCTGCTCTCCCGCGACGCCGAGCGCGACCTGCTGCCTGCCGCCGAGGCCCTCGGGATGAGCGTGGCCGCGTGGTCGCCGCTCGGTGGGGGAGTGCTCTCCGGGGGTCTCCTCCGGGCCGGGAACGGGACGTCGCGGATCCCGGCGGGTTCGGTGAGCGAGCACGACCTCTCCGTCGCGCGGGTCGTCCAGGAGGTGGCCGACGGACTGGGGGTGGCGCCGGCCCACGTGGCGCTGGCCTGGACGACCGCCCGGTCCCGGTCGGTGCATCCGATCCTGGGTGCCCGGCGGCTCGAGCAGCTGATGGAGAACCTCGGCGCGCTGGACCTCGTGCTGCCCGACGACGCGCTGAAGCGGCTCGACGACGCGACGGGGTTCGAGGTCGGCTTCCCGCACGACTTCATCCGCGACATGCAGGGCTTCGTGTTCGGCGAGGCGGGGGCGTTGGTCGATCCGTGAGCCGGCGTCAGTGGTCGATCGAGGCGTCAGTGGTCGATCGACTTGAGGCCGACGACGAGCAGCGCCAGGACGACGAGCGCGAGGATCAGCACCAGTCGCTTCCACCACGGCAGCCCGGTCCGGCGCACCGCCAGCAGGGCGATGAGCGCCATCGACACCACGAGCACCCAGATGCCGATCCACGCCGCGGTCCGGACCGGCAGCAGCCCGAGACCGCCGGCGACGAGCAGCAGCAGCGGGAGGACGGCCGCCTCGAGGATCTGGGCGGTCGCGCGCAGGTGCATGCGGTAGCCGGCCGCGTCGTCGTCATCGGCGTCGCGGGTGGCCACCATCGCGAAGTACTCGGCGAACACGCTCGCCGCCCACAGCCCGGCCGCCGTGACCGCGAGGTCGATGGCCGGACTCCACCGCGAGCCGGTCTCGTCGAGGGAGCTCGTCAGCACGAGCAGCGTGGACAGGAACGTGATGCTCCCGTAGACGCGCTCGCGCAGGATCGCGGCGACGTGCTCGGAGGGCGGCTCCTCGGGCATATCTCGCGATGCTAGGGCGCGGGGGCCCTCACGCCGGCTGGGCGCCCCGCACGTGGTCGCGCATCGCATCGAGGACGGCGTCCTGCTCCGTGGTGGTGGCACGGCGCTGGGCCGGGGTGATGCCGCCCTTGTCGCGGTCCATCAGCAGCGGGATGTCGGGCTCGTCCTCGTCGCCGACCCGCGCCATCGACCAACGCCCGAAGACCCGCTCGGTCTCCGGCACCGTCTCGAGGATCGTGACCTGCTCGTGCCGGGCGTCGCGGTGGATCGTGTCGTAGAGCCCGCGGACGGCGGTCTCCTCGCCCTCGAGCGTCTGGACGACGTGGTCACCCCACACCAGCAGCGCCCCGGTGATGCCCTCGCGCTTGTTGTTCGAGCGCGCCCGGCTGAAGATCGCGCCGAGCTCGGCCTTGACCTGGTGTGACGGGATGCGGAGGTGGCTGCGGTAGACCAGGCGGAACACCGGCCCGCTGTCGTCGGCCATGTCGTCGGACTCCCTCGTCGTCGCGGATTCGGTGTGCCGGCACGACCGTAACCGGATATGACCGTGATCACATCCGGGCACGGACGGGGTCAGTGGAAGGGCTTGTGCGGGATCGCGGCGTCGTTCAGCTGCTGCTCGACGTCCACCCAAATGGCCCCGTCCTCGATCTTGCAGGCGTAGACCGGGATCGGGTCGACGGCGGGCACCCCGGTCGGGATGCCGCTGTGCAGGTCGAACCGGGAGTTGTGGGCGGGACAGATGAGGGAGTCGTCCTCCTGCAGGTAGCCCTCGTTGAGCGGCTGCTGCTGGTGGGTGCACGTGTTGTGCACGGCGACCGCCTCGTCCTCGTAGAGGCGGACGACGCAGATCGGCTCGCCCATGTCCACGAGCATCATGTCGCCCTCCTCGAGCTGGTCGAGGTCGGCCACTGCTTCCCAAGCCATGATGGGTTCCTCTCGGAGTTCACTTGCGCCGCGAGCGGGGCTGGCTGCCCCGGACCTCGATCCAGCCGTTGCGGACCCGGGCCGGGAGCACCGGCTGCGGGTGGTGGGCGGGTCCGCGCACGATCGAGCCGTCGCGCAGGTCGAAGGCGGACATGTGCAGCGGGCAGACGATCGAGCAGCCCTCGACCTCGCCGCGGTGCAGCAGCGCGCCCGCGTGGCTGCACAGGTCGTCGAGTGCGTGGACCTCGCCGTCGTGCCGGAACAGCAGCACCTGGCGGCCCTCGACCTCGCACCCCACCGGGGTGTCCTCGGGGAGGTCGCCGTCCTCGACCGCGCGCACCCAGCGGGTGGGCCCCGTCGTCGTCGCGACCCGGTTGACCATGACGGCGCGGCCCTGCACCAGGTGCCCGCCGACGAAGCCCGCGGCGGCGGTGACGGCGAGACTGCCGGCGCCGAGCGTGCGGGCCGTGCCGCGGCGCCCCGAGACCCGCGCGGCGAGCGAGGCGCCCTGCAGCAGCGTGCCCGCGGCGTTGAGCAGTCCGTGGAACAGACCGACCTTGCGGTCCTCGCCGTCGCTGACGTTCCAGTCGGCGACCCCGGTGGCGGCGGTGGCGGCGGCGGCCACCAGACCGGCGGCGCTCAGCGTGGCGGCGGGCCCCATCCGGCGGCCGTTCGCGGGCGCGTCCTCCCCGGCGAGGTCGAGGACGAAGACGCTCGACCACAGGCCGATCGGGAGGTCGGAGAGCGCCGGGTGCAGCGAGTGCCCGACCCAGCGACCACCGTGCATCAGTTCGACGGCGAGGGTGCTGCGGTAGCGGTCGTAGACCGGATCCACCACGGCCGTCGTCCGGTCGGTCAGGTCCGACAGCCACGACCACCGCTGCATCGCCGCGAACGCGTCCTGATGCCAGGTGGTCAACCGTCGGGCGAGGGGCACCGTCGGACCGGACTCCTGGTCAGTGCTCGTCATCCACGACTCCCGCTCCGCCTCGCCTCTCGCGGCCGGACGGATGATCTCACCTCTCGTGTGATGCGCGCCATAGACGGTGCGGCAATTGTGCGGCCGTACCGGTATGTCGCATTCCCGGTGTCAGCGATGATGATGTTGCCGACCGACCTCGTACGCCTCCGCGAGCCATTCCCGGAATTGATCATCCACATCGCCGGGACCGGTGAGCCGGAAGGCGTGCAGCACGTTGCGCGGGGAGTAGATTTCGATCTTCCGGAAGCGTGGACTGCTGATCTCGCGTGCGAGGACGAGGTGCCCGTCGAGCCACCGGCGTCGCGGCATCAGCGCCGCGAAGCTCATCCGCGCGTGCAGTGCGAGGCGGGTCCGCTCCGCGAGCACCTCGACCGGTCCGAGGGCGGAGACCATCTCGACGATGCGGTCGAACGTGGCCCGCACCTCGGGCGCGGAGCCCGTGAAGTGGTCGTCGACGTTCCCCAGCGGACGGCAGGTGTGGGTCTGACGGCGCTGGGCGAACGTCCGGCCGCAGGCGGGGCAGTGCCACATCCCGGCGGCCATGGCGCCAGCGTCCTCCGGCCGCGTCACAGTGCGGTGACGCCGGTCACACGACGAGGATGTCGAGCGGCGGGAGGCCGGCTCCGTACTGCTCGCGAACGGCGCTCGAGCAGCGGGCACCGGAACCGTCCGAGGAGGAACCGTGAAGTACCTGCTGATCATCCAGTTGAACCCGGAGACCTGGGAGTCGCTGTCGGACGAGGAGCGCGCCGAGATCGCCGGGGGCCAGGAGGGGTTCATGGAGACGATCACCGCCACCGGCGAGATGGTCGGCACCCACGCCCTGGCCGATCCGTCCCAGAGCGCCGTCGTCCGGGGGCGGCCGGGCGCGGCGACCGTGACCGACGGACCGTTCCTGGAGTCGAAGGAGTACATGGGCGGCTTCTACGTGGTCGACTGCGAGAGCTCGGAGCGCGCGTACGAGCTGGCGGCGATGATCCCCGGGACCGACCGGCTGCCCGTGGAGGTCCGCCCGGTGGTCTTCACCGCGGGGTACGGGCTCGCGGAGCCGGACACCCCGTGAGGCTCGATCCCGACACCGAGGACCTGCTGCGCCGGTGCGCGCCGCAGGTCCTCGGTGCGCTGGTCCGCCGCCACGGCGGGTTCGCCCGCTGCGAGGACGCGGTGCAGGAGGCCCTGCTCGCCGCCGCCACGTCCTGGCCGCGGCACGGCCTGCCCGACGAGCCCGTCGCCTGGCTGGTGAGCGTCGCCGGGCGACGGCTCACCGACGAGTGGCGTAGCGACGCCGCCCGTCGGTCCCGCGAGGAGGCCGTCATCGGCCCGTCGGCGGCGCCGCCCGCGGACGTCGAGGCGCTCTCCGGCTCCGGCGACCCGGCCGCCGACGACACCCTCGAGCTGCTGCTCCTGTGCACCCACCCGTCGCTCTCGGAGCCGAGCCGGATCGCGCTGACCCTGCGGGCGGTCGGCGGCCTGACGACCGCGGAGATCGCGCGGGCGTTCCTCGTCCCGGAGACGACGATGGCCCAGCGGATCAGCCGGGCGAAGGCGACGATCAGTGCCGCCGGGGCGTCCTTCAGCCTGCCCGGCAATGACCCCGCCGACCGCGACGCCCGCACCGGCGAGGACGGGAGCCTCGTGACGCTCGCCGAGCAGGACCGCGGCCGCTGGGACCGTGCCACGATCGCCGAGGCGACCGCGCTCCTCGAGCACGCCCTCGCGACCGCGCCCCTCGGTCCGTACCAGCTCCAGGCGGCGATCGCCGCGGTGCACGCCGAGGCGGCCTCGGACGACGAGACCGACTGGGCGCAGATCGTCGTCCTCTACGGGCTGCTCGACCGGCGGTCGGACAACCCCGTCGTCACGCTCAACCGGGCGGTCGCCGTCGGGATGGCCGACGGTCCGCGGGCGGGCCTCGCGGTGCTCGACTCGGTGGCCGACGACCCCCGGCTGCGCCGCAGCCACCGACCCGACGCCGTGCGGGCCCACCTCCTCGAACGTCTCGGCGACCGGCCCGGCGCCCGCGACCACTACCGGCGGGCGGCGCGCGCGGCGCTCAACCAGGCCGAGCAGCGCTACCTCGAGGGCCGGGCGGCCCGGCTGGAGTCCGGGACCGGGCGCAGGATCGTGGGGTGACCTCCGACGAGGGCTACCTCCTCGACAACCGGCAGTCCCAGGCCGGCACGCGCTTCACCGCGCTGGCCGAGCTCTTCGACCCCTCCACGTTCCGGCACCTCGACCGGCTCGGCGTCGGGCCCGGGTGGCGCTGCTGGGAGGTCGGGGCCGGCGGAGTGAGCGTGCCGGCGTGGCTGGCCGAGCGGGTCGGACCGGCGGGGCAGGTGATCGCCACCGACATCGACACGTCGTGGCTGGACGGTCTCTCCGGGGTCCAGGTCCGACGGCACGACGTCGGGTCCGACGACCCGCCCGGGACCGGGCTCGACCTGGTGCACGCTCGCCTCGTGCTCACCCACGTCCCCCAGCGCGAGCGCGCGCTCGCGTCGATGGTCGCTGCGCTGCGCCCGGGCGGGTGGCTGGTGCTCGAGGACGCCGACCCCGGCCTGCAGCCGCTGCTGTGCCCCGACGAGTCCGGGCCGGAGCAGGAGCTGGCGAACCGGCTGCGCCGCGGCTTCCGGGCGTTGATGGCCGGCCGCGACGCCGACCTGGCGTTCGGCCGCACGCTGCCCCGCCTGCTGCGTGATCAGGGTCTGCACGACGTCGGGGCCGACGCCTACTTCCCGATCACCGGACCGGCGTGCACGGCGTTGGAGGTCGCCACCGTCGAGCAGATCCGGGGCCGCCTGGTCGACGGGGGCGTCGCGACCGGGGCCGAGATCGACGAGCACCTGGCGAACATCGCGGCCGGGCGTGTCCCGGATCTCGCGACCTCACCGATGATCACCGCCTGGGGCCGGGTCTAGGGTTCCTCGACGTGGTTCCCGACGACTACTCGGAGTTCTTCGTCGCCACCGCGACCGTGGCCGGAGCCCTGATCGGGCTGCTATTCGTGGCGATCTCGGTGCGGCCCACCGGCGCCTCGCGCAGCGCCCACATCACCCTGCGGTTGCGCGCCGTCGCGGCGCTGTCGGCGTTCCTCAACACGCTCTTCCTCTCGCTGCTGGCGCTGCGGCCGCGGATCGACCTCGGGGGAGTGGCACTGGCGCTGGGCATCGCCGGGCTCGCGTCCATGCTGATCCTGCTGGTGCTGCTCCTGGCGCAGGGCCGGGACCGGCAGTGGCCGCTGGTCCGGGGCGTGATGCTCGTCGTCGGGCAGGGAGTGCTCTACGCGTTCCAGGTCCATGACGGGCTGGCGCTGGAGGCGAACCCCGGCGACGCGTCGCAGGTCGACAGCCTGGCGATCATCGTGATCATCCTGTTCGCGCTCGGCATCGCCCGGGCCTGGGAGTTCGCGGGGGCCGACAACCCGTCGCTGCTCGGCGCGCTCGCCCGCGTCACCGGGGCGGCCCGTGACACCGAGACGTCCGACGAGTCCGACGACCCCGCCCGGAGGTCTTGAGGAGCCCGTTACCCGCCACACTCGCGGCGTGGGTATCCGTGTGGCACGAGCCGTCGTGGTGCTGATGCTGCCGCTGCTGGCGCTCGTCGGCTGTGGTCCGGCGTCCTCGACCGGCTCGTCGGCCTCGTCGTCGGGGGCGTCGTCGAGCGCCGTCCCGTCGGACCCGCCGCAGAGCTCGTCGGACGCGGCGCCGGTCGACAGCACCTGTCCCGCGACCGCCACGACGTCGTTCGCGAAGTCGAAGTTCCTGCTGCACGCCGGACTCGCGTTCGGCGCGTTCCACCGGTACCTCTGGAAGCCCTACCAGGCCGGGACGTTCGGGAAGGGCGCCTCGGGCAGGGTCGGCGCGTTCATCAAGGGCGGGCTGGCGGCGCTGTTCGTGAAGCGCGAGGTGCGGCTCGCCAGCGAGGACGTCAAGGCCGATCCCACGCTGTGCAAGGCGATCGCCGCGCCGCTCGCGTCGATCGGGAACGACGTCCAGGGCGCCGTCGACAAGCTCAAGGGCGGCGACGCGAGCGGCCTGAGCGGGGTCGACTCGACGATCACGTCGGCCGAGAACTCCGCCAGCCGCAACGGCGCTCCCGTGGTGGAGAACGACAACCCCGACCTGTCCTCCACTCCGAACTGAGTCGTCGACGGAGGGTGACTGTCAGACCCTCGGTCTAGCTTGCCGGGTATGACGGTGAGGGTGGTCGATTCCGGTGTCGGGGACGCCGGGTTCGACGACGACGGGTGGGGCGCGCCGGCCGGGGTGTCGGCCGAGGAGTGCTGCCCGCTCGAGGACGCCGTGTTCTGCGACGAGTTGCCCGAGGCGTGGCTGGTGGCGGTGGATCCGGCGGCGGTGCCGGGGCAGTGGGCCGAGGCCGCGATGGTGGCGGCGTTCCGGGCGGACAACCGCGCGGCGTGGCGGCGCTACCGCTGGATCTGGGAGGCGGCGCGGGCGGCGGCGGGCACCACCGAGCGGGTGACCGGGCGGGCGCGGCCGGGGAAGATCCCGGCGGGGTCGTTGGGGTGGTCGGAGCAGCGGGGCGCGGCGAAGATCGAGTTCGCGCGTCAGATCCTGGTGCGGCTGCCCGCGCTGGGCGAGCAGATGCGGACGGGTCGGCTGGAGGAGTCGAAGGCCGAGATTCTGGTGTCGACGGTCGCCGAGCTCGACGATGCGCAGGCCCGGGAGGTGATCGACCGGCTGTTGGGCCGGGCGCTGGAGTTGCCTCACGGCCGGTTGCGGGAGCGGGCGGAGGCCACCGCGAAGGCGGTCGATCCGGGCTGGGCCGAGGCCCGTAAGGCGGCGGCGATCGCGCGGCGGCGGGTGTCGTTGCGGGCGGCGCCGTCGGGGTCGGCGGAGCTGTCCGGGGTGGATTTGCCGCCGGAGCCGGCGCAGGACGCCTACGACCGGATCGTGGCGCTCGGCGATGTGGTGCACGACCGGCTGCGGGCGCTGGGGCGGGACGCCGGGCACGGCGTGATCCGCTCCGAGGTGCTGCTGGTGCTGACCGGCCCGGACGGCGCCGGGCTGTGGGACGACGACGTCATCGAACTCGTGCTGGCCCGCTTCACCGACCCCGGCACCGGCCCCGACGACGGCGGCCCTGCTCCTGGCACTCCGGACCGCGGCCCGGGGCCCGAGGGCGGCGACGCCGCACCTGACGAGGGTCCCGGCGGCGACCGATCCGACGACGACCCTCTCGACGACGGAACCGACGCCCGGCTCGGAGATGACTCCGACGCCGCGGCCGAGGACGGTGACGGTGCCGGCGGCGAGCCCGACCCCGGCGAGCCCGCACCCGACGGACGACCACCCGACGACGACGCCGGAAGCGGCGGCTCCGACGATCCCTGGGCCCCTCACGATAACGATCTTGACGACGCGGCCGCAGTCGACGGCGCCGGCGGATCAGCGCCGCGGGCGGTGCCGTTCCGGGCGCGCACCGCGATCCGGCTCGGGCTGCGCACCGTGCTGGGCCTGGACCGTCGCCCCGGCGAGATCCCCGGCCAGGGCACGGTGTGCTGCTCTACCGCCCGGCAGTTGGCCTGGGACCGCACCGACACCACCTGGCGAGTCCACCTCTACGACGATCACGGCCACCTCGAGTACTTACTGACCGTGCGACCACCGAGCTGCGGGCCCCCAGGAGCAGGCGGCCGGCGACGACGCCACGTCGTCGAACTCACCGCCCACACCCACGAACTCGACGACCTCGCCGCCGGCCGCGGACTCGGCGGTGTCGGGGTCGGCGGGCTCATCGGCGCGGACGCGATCACCCTGCTCGACCGCGCCACCCGCGCGCTGGCGCAGGCGCGCGCCCGCCCACCCGAGGAGCACCCGGCGGTCACCACCGCCGACGCCCACCGCCGCCGCCCCGGCGCCGAACTGGCCCGCTGGGTCGTGGCCCGCGACCGCACCTGCCGCGGCATCGGCTGTGACCACCAAGCCGTCGGCGCCGACCTCGATCACACCCTGGCCTGGGACGACGGCGGCCTGAGCACCGCTGATGACCTCGGCCCGCTCTGCCAGGGCGATCACCTGTTCAAACACGACCCCGACTCCGGCTGGACCCTCGAACAACCCGAACCAGGCGTGTTCGTCTGGACCAGCCCCACCGGCACCCACCACACCAGGACCCCCGAGATCTACGACCCGTTGCCCGACCCCCTACCCCCGACCGACGGGAGCCCGTTCACCCTGCCCGTCGACCTCTACGCCCCGGCGCCGCGGGCTCCGGCTCCGTACACCCCCAAGCGGAACCGACACGGCTACATCACCGAGCCCGCCCGCCGGACCGCCGACGCCATGGCCGCCCGCCATCGCGAACAAGAGGGGGAGCCACCCAGCCGCTACGACGACGACCCCGACTTCTGACCGCCACTTCTGAACCCGAGGAACGACCTCAGGGACCGACCACGGCCCAGCCGTGCGGCGGCACGACCACCGTCCGGCCGCCGTCGTCGAGCGACGCCTCGCCGGCGAGGATCTGCGCCGGGCCGTCTCCGGTGGTCGGCACGCCCGCGGGGAGCCCCCAGGATCGCTCGGTGTCGTCGACGCTGAGCAGCACCACCACGCCGTCGTCCTCGCCGTCGGCCGGGCGGGAGCACAGCACGACGAACCGGTCCGAGACGTCGAGCACCTCGGTGCGGGCGTCGTGCAGCCACGGGTGACGGCGCCGGACCGAGATCAGCTCCTGATGGCGGTGGAAGACGTCGAGGCCCAGCGGGCTGAGCTCGTCCGGGCTCGCCGGGAAGGTCGGGCGGACGTCGTCGTCGCCGCCCTCGCGCTCCTCCTTGACCCCGCGGAAGCCGTGGTCGTCGCCGGCGTAGACGCACGGCGTCCCGGCGACGGTGAACAGCACGGCGAGGGCGTGGTCGAGGTGGCGCTCGTCGTCGAGGCGGCTCGCGATCCGGGTGACGTCGTGGTTCCCGACGAACGTGAGCGGGACGAAATGACGCAGGAACTCCCCGTGCCGGCCCAGCGCGTGCGCGAGCTCGTGGAAGTTGCCGTCGTTGAGCGAGCTCCAGATCGCCTTCCAGAGTTCGTACTGGGTGACGGCGTCCATCCCGGAGTCGGCGACGATCCGCGCATAGTCGCCGTGGATGGTCTCGCCGACGACGTAGACGTCCGAGTGCCGCTCCCGGACCCGCGCGAGCACCGGGGCCCAGAACGCGGGCGGCACGGCGTAGGCGGCGTCGAGGCGCCAGCCGTCCGCTCCCCGAGAGAGCCAGTAATCCATGACGCGAGCCACGTGGTCGGCGACGGCCGGCTCGTCGTGGTTCAGGGCGACGAGTGCCTGGTGGCCCTCGAACGCGTCGTGGGTGGGGGTGCCGCCGCCGTCGGGCGCGGCGGGGTCGGGCCAGTGCAGCCGGAACCACGACGCCTCCGGCGACGCGGGCCCACCCGCGAGAGCCCGCCGGAACACCGCGAAGTCCTCGCCGACGTGGTTGAACACCCCGTCGAGCACGACGCGCAGACCCCGCGAACGGGCCGCGGCGAACAGCGCGACCAGATCGTCCTCGTCGCCGAGGCGCGGATCGACGGTGAAGTGGTCGGTGGTCTCGTAGCCGTGGCCGACGGATTCGAACACCGGCCCGAGGAGCACCCCGGAGGCGCCGAGCTCGACGGCGTGGTCGAGCCACGGCTCGAGCGCCGGCAGCCGGTGCCGGACGTCGGACACCTCGGCGCGGGAGGCCTCCGCTCCCAGGAACCCCAGCGGGTAGATGTGCCAGAACAGCGCGTGCCGCACCCAGGGGGGAGTCATGGTGGCGGCGACCCTACGGGAGCCGCGTCGCCGTCAGGCCAGCAGCGGCGCGAGCTCGGCCGCGTGCGCCCGCAGCACCTCGACGATCTCGTCACCGGCCGTCGCGACCCGCGCGGCGGCCCCGGTCAGCGCCAGCCCGGCGACGAGCCGGTCGTCTCCGGGCGCCCGGACCCCGACGGCCAGGCAGCCGTAGTCGGCCCGGAACTCGCCGCACTGCCGGGCCACGCCGGTCTGGGCGATCTCCGCGAGGCGCAGCCGGAGCTCGGTGCGGTCCACGAGGGTGGCCGGGGTCAGGCGCGTCAGGGAGCCGTGCGGGAGGTGCTCCTCGTGCTCGGCGAGCAGCAGCCGGCCGAGCGCCGTGGCGTGCGGGTGACGGGTGAGCTCCTCGGGGTCGGCAGGCGGGTGGTCGGGGTCCGGGTCGAGGAAGACGATCCGGTGCCCGACGAAACCGGCGAGATGCGCTCCCCAGCGCACCCGGCCGCGCAGCGCGTCCATGACGGTGCGGGCCGCCGTCGGGATCGCCAACGGCGCCGGTGCGAGGTTCGCGGCTCGCCGTCCGAGCGCGAACCCCCGCAGGTCGGGGAGGCGCACCAGGTACTCCTCGGCGACGAGGAGGTTGAGCAGCCGGTAGGTCGTCGCGGGCGGGATCCGCAGCTCGGTCGAGATCTCCTTCGCGGTGACCCCGACGCCCGCCGCGGCCACCACCTCCAGCACGGCCAGCGCGCTGCGGACCGCCTGGGGCTGGCGGCCGCCGATCGACCCGGCCTCGGCCGGACTCATCGGGCCGAGCCGGTGTGCACGTCGGCCGTGGTGGTCTCGTCGTAGACCCCCATCCCGGCCAGCGCCTCGGGCCGCGCCCGTCGCAGCCCGAACCACCCGACGACCCCGGCGAGCACCAGGGCCCCGACGACGACGGGCAGCAGCGGCCCGGTGGCCGTCACGAGCGCGACCACGACGACGGCGGCGAGTGCCGGGACGGCGACCCCGGCGACGACGACCACGCCCCGGGTCAGCTCGCCGATGCGGGCGAGGAAGCGCGGCGCGGCCAGGCAGACCATGAGGTAGGCCGCGAGGAAGCCGACGGCGCTGACGGCGAGCAGGCCCCCGAGCAGCGCCTGGGGCGGGACGCCCGCGAGGGTCCCGACGACGGGTGCCGCGGCCAGGACGGGGACGGTCACCGCCACCGCCGCGGCCGGCGTCTGGTGACGGCGGTGGGTGCGCCCGAGCAGGGCCGGCGCCACCCCCTCTCGGGCGAGCGAGAACAGCACGCGCACCAGGGTGTTGAGCGCCGCGAGGGTGCACGCCGAGAAGGACGCGATGATCCCCGCGTCGAGCAGCAGCGGCGCCCACGCCCCGAGCGCGATCGGGCCCGACCCGCCGAGGGTCCCCGCGACGGTGAGCGCCGGCAGCACCCCGGGCGCGGCCAGGTGGACCACGGTGGCCGTGAGGTAGAGCAGCGCCGCGCCCACGGCCGTGACGGAGACCGCCCGCGGCACCGTCGCGAACGGGCGGCGGGCCTCGACGCCGAGAGCGGTCGCGCTGTCGAACCCGATGAAGGCGGCGACCGCGGGCAGCACCCCGGCGGCCACCCCGCCGAACCCGCTCGAGTCCGGGACCGGGGGAGCCGACCCCGATCCGCCCGAGCGGACGGCGAGCACGACCAGCACGGTGAGGATCAGGGCGATCGAGAACCCCTCGATCACCAGCATCACCCGGCCGGCGAGGCGGATCCCCCGGACCGCGCAGGCGGCGATCGCGCCCGCGAGGACGACGATGACCGCCACCCCGATCAGGGTGGTGTCGCCCGCCACGTCCGCCCAGGCCCGTTCGACGAGGGCCCGCGCGTACCAGGAGGCCCCGACCAGGGCCGCCGCGACGAGCAGGCCGTAGCCCACGACGACGGACACCGCGCAGGCGAACGCGCCGCCCGCGCCGAGCCCCTTCGCCGTGAAGCTGTAGAGACCCCCGGCGGCGGCCATCCGCCGGGCGAACACCGCGATGCAGGCGACCACCAGCCCGACGAGCACGGCGGCCACGGCGACCGACCACGGGGCGTCGCGGCCGGCGTCGGCGGCGACCAGCAGCGGGACGGCGGCCATCGCCCCGGCGGGCGCGGTGGTCGCCACGGACTGGGCGAGCACCCCGAACGGGCCGAGCGAGCGCCGCCGCAGACCGGCCACCGGCGAGCGGGCGCGCAGCACCGGCACGCCCCTCACCGGTGACCGCCTCGGCTGCGCATCGCCGTACCGTAGAGCGTCGGGGCGCCCCGACGGAATCGTTCCTCGACGCCCCGGCGACCCGAACGAGAATCCCGGCACGACGATTTCCCACTCGGCCCCGGATTCGGCGCCACGATTCTCCGTTCCGGGAATCGCGCGCAACCGCTACGGGGTCCGGTGAGAACGGCGGGAATCGCACTCCCGCCGTCGAGAACGACGGGTTGACCCGCACGGAACGGTCCCCGGAACGTGACCCGCGTCATCCGACCGCGGTCCTGTCCGCCCCATCCGGGAGCCCCCATGACCATCGCCTCCGAGAAGGAAGCGCCCGCCTCGACGTTGTCCGGAAAACTCGGCGCCGGATCCATCGTGTTCATGGTCGTCGCCGCCGCGGCGCCACTCACCGTCATCGCCGGCGCGGTGCCGCTCGGTATCGGCGCCGGCAACGGCGCGGCGTTCCCGGCCATGTTCGTGCTGTGCGCGGTGGTGCTCGGCTTCTTCGCGGTCGGGTTCTGCGCGATGAGCCCGCACGTGCCCGACGCCGGCGCGTTCTTCACCTACATCCGGCACGGCCTCGGCCGGCCCCTCGGCCTGGGCGCGGCCTTCCTCGCGCTCGCGACGTACGCCGCGGTCCAGGCGGCGGTGTACGGCTACGTCGGCGCGGCGATCGACGAGCTGGTCACCGGCTTCGGCGGGCCGAGCCTGCCGTGGTGGGTGTGGACCGGCATCCTCATGGCCCTCGTCGGGATCCTCGGCTACCGCCACATCGAGCTGTCGAGCCGGGTGCTCGGCGTGCTGCTCGTCGCGGAGATCGCGATCGTGGTGGTCCTCGACGTCGTGGTGACCGCCCGGGGCGGTGCCCAGGGCCTCTCGACGGCGTTCCTCTCGCCCACGCAGATCACGTCCGGCGCCGTCGGGATCGCCGTCATGTTCGCCATCGCGAGCTTCATCGGCTTCGAGGCGACCGCGGTGTTCCGCGACGAGGCCCGCGACCCGCAGCGCACCATCCCGCGCGCGACCTACCTCGCCCTGGCGATCGTCGGCGTGTTCTACGCCGTCTCCACCTGGGCCGTGGTCTCGGCGTGGGGCGACGACGCCGCCGTCGCCGAGGCCGGCGCCAACCCCGGCACCTTCCTGCTCACGACGGTGCAGAACTGGCTCGGCCCGCTGGCGGGCCACGTCGTCAGCGTCCTGCTCGTGACCAGCATCTTCGCCGCGATCCTGTCCTTCCACAACGTCGCCGCCCGCTACTGGTACGCCCTCGGCAACCACGGCGGGATGCCCGCCGGGCTCGCCCGCACCCATGCCCGCCACGGCTCGCCGCACGCCGCCTCGCTGGCCCAGACGGCGCTGTCCTTCGTGATCATCGCGGTCTGTGTGGTGGCCGGCCTGGACCCGGTCGCACAGGTCTTCGCCTGGGCGGCCGGCACCGCGACCCTCGGGGTGCTGGTCCTGCTGGTGCTCACCTGTCTCGCGGTGATCGTGTTCTTCGCCCGCAGCGGCGTCGACCGGCGTGTCTGGCACACCCGGATCGCCCCCGCGCTCGGGTTCCTGGGCCTGGCCGTGTGCCTCGTCCTGACGATCGTGAACTTCCCGACGCTCATCGGCGGCTCGGTCGCGCTCGCCCTCGGGATCGGCGGCCTGCTCGTCGTCGTCACCGCGGTCGGGATCGTCCTGGCCCTCGTCCGCGGGGAGCGCGCCCCGATCGGCCCCGGCGCGGAGGAGGGCCTCACCGCCCAGCCGCCCGCCGCCGCCCCGTCCGTCTGAACCTGATCGCCCCTGAGAGGAGCCGGCCCGTGACCGCCACCGTGCCGACCACGTCCACCGTCACCCACCCCCTCGAGATGCCGACCGAGGCCGAGCTGCGCACCGTCCGCGAGGTGCTCGTCGACGCCGGCCTGCTCACCGCGACCGTCCGCTACTGCTTCGCCGACCTCGAGGAGCCGGAGAAGGCCACCGTCCTCGCCCACCGCGACGGCGACCCCGTCGAGCGCCGCTTCCGTGCCGTCCTGCTCGACCTGGAGTCCGGCCGGTCCTGGGACACCGTCGTCTCGGCGACCACCGCCGAGATCGTCTCCGCCCGCGAGCTCGACCCGCCCCGCGACGGCCAGCCGCCGATCATCGACGCCGAGTTCGAGCCGATGGAGGCGATCCTCAACGCGGACCACCGCTGGACCGACGCGCTCGCGGCCCGCGGGATCGACCCGGCCGACGTCCGCGCGGTGCCGCTCTCGGCCGGGGTCTACGACTACCCCGAGGAGGCCGGGCGCCGGATGGCGCGGGCGTTCGGGTTCCGCCAGGACGGCCCGGACGACCACCCGTGGGCGCACCCGATCGACGGGCTCGTCGCCTACGTCGACCTCACCGCGCGGACCGTCGACCGCGTGATCGACAGCGGCGCGGTGCCGGTCCCGGAGGTGTCGGGCAACTTCCAGGACCCCGAGGTCCAGGGCCCGCCGCTCGACTCGCTGAAGACCATCGAGATCACCCAGCCCGAGGGCCGCAGCTTCACCGTCGACGGCAACCACGTCCGCTGGGGGAAGTGGGACCTGCGCTACGGGTTCAACGAGCGCGAGGGCCTGACCCTCCACCAGGTCGCCTTCGACGGGCGCCCGATCGTCTACCGCGCGAGCGTCGCCGAGATGGTGGTGCCGTACGCGGACCCGGCGCCGGTGCGGTTCTGGCAGAACTACTTCGACTGCGGCGAGTACATGTTCGCCCGTTACGCCGATTCGCTGAAGCTCGGCTGCGACTGCCTCGGCGACATCCACTACACCGACGCGGTGATCGCCGACGACGACGGCAATCCGCGCACGATCACGAACGCGATCTGCATGCACGAGGAGGACTACGGCGTGCTGTGGAAGCACTCCGACCTGTTCTTCACCCAGGCCAGCGAGGTGCGCAGGCAGCGCCGGCTGGTGATCTCGTTCTTCGTGCCGATCGGGAACTACGACTACGGCTTCTACTGGTACCTCTACCTCGACGGCACCATCCAGCTCGAGGTGAAGGCGACCGGGCTGGTGTTCGCTTCGGCGACGCCCGGGCCGTACGCGAGCGAGGTCGCCCCGGGTCTCGGCGCCCCGTTCCACCAGCACCTGTTCTGCGCCCGCCTGGACATGACGGTGGACGGGGTCCGCAACGCCGTCGACGAGGTCGAGGCCGAACGGGTGCCGATGGGGGAGGGCAACCCGTACGGGAACGCCTTCCGGCGCAAGGTCACCCGGCTGACCAGCGAGCAGAACGCGCAGCGTCGCAACGACGGGTCGGTGGTGCGGACCTGGCACATCGTCAACCCGGAGAAGCGCAACGCCGTCGGACGTCCGGTGGGCTACGCGCTGCACCCGGAGAACAAGGCGACCCTGCTGGCCGACGAGCGCTCGTTGATCCACGCCCGGGCGGGCTTCTCGACGAACAACCTGTGGGTCACGCCCTACCGTGCCGACGAGCGCTATCCGGCGGGCGACTTCGTCAACCAGAACCCGGGAGCGGGTCTCCCGACCTGGACCGAGGCCGACCGGCCCGTCGACGGCGAGGACATCGTCGTCTGGCACACCTTCGGCACCACGCACTTCCCGCGGCCGGAGGACTGGCCGGTCATGCCGGTCGAGTACACCGGCTTCACGCTCAAGCCGGTCGGGTTCTTCGACGCGAACCCGGCGCTGGACGTGCCGCCGTCACGCTCGGCGCACTGCCACGGGGACTAGCACTGTCACGGGGACCAGAACGACCACTGCCCGGGGTGCCGCCTCCGACGAGGCACCCCGGGCAGTGTCGTGTGGGGTCTCAGTTGCTGGCGGAGATGCCGTTGCTGCACTTCTTGGCGTTGGCGGCCGAGTTGCCGTGGCCGGCCTTCGACAGGATCGGCACCGAGCCGGCGTTGTCCTGGACCGGGACCTGCACGCCGAGGGCGTTGACCGGGACGTCGTTGTTGCAGGCCTCGCCGGTCGTGTTCGGGGCGAAGTCGCTCGAGTTGAACGGGCCGTCCTGGACGGTGTCGTTCGCGAACGCCATCCCGGAGGCGGAGAGCAGGCCGGTCGAGATCATGGCGGTCGCGAGGACGGTCTTGCGCAGGGAAGCCATCAGTGGCGTTCCTTCCTGGTCTGGGGGGAGCAGCGGTCGTCGGGCGACGAGGCACGACGGCCGTTCGATAACGTGTCCTCAACGTAAAGATCCATTACTAGGTCACGGTCCTGTCACGTCGTTCAGGCGAACGGGTGATCACCAGGGCGTCTCCGGGTGGCGCCGCCGAAGATCCGTCCCCCGATGGTGAGGCGACGGAGGCGTCGGAAAAGGTGTTCTCGACGCGCGCCCCGAGCGCCGAGCGGCCTCCCGGGACTCATTCCCCCGATCCCGGGCACCGCCGGGGATCGGTGACGTCCCTCCCGGCGCCCGGGGCGCGCGTCCTCGTCGAGAGAGTCGGGAGAGCCAGGACTCGCGGGATTTCCCTGGACTCGCCCGCTCGCGTTGCCGCCGTCCCGGTCGCAGATGACCATGACGCACAGCGACGGAGGGGGCACACATGGTGGTGGGCTCGGGCCCGGACGGTCGGCGGCGCGGCACAGGGACCGCGGCGATCTGGTTCTTCGGTGCCCTCGGCGGCATCCTCTGGGGCTTCGACACCGGGGTCATCTCCGGCGCGCTGCTCTACATCCCCGACGACATCCCGCTGACCCCGCTGCTCAAGGGGTGCGTCGTCTCGGGGCTCCTCGTCGGCGCCATGCTCGGCGCCGGGCTCTCCGGCCGGCTGGCCGACAGCCTCGGGCGTCGCCGGCTGATCTTCGCCGGCGGGGTGGTGTTCGTCGTCGGGACGCTCGGCGCGGCGCTGGGCGTCAGCGCCCTGATGCTCGTCGGGTTCCGGTTCGTCATGGGGATCGGCGTCGGGATCATCTCGGTCGTCGTCCCGATGTACCTCTCCGAGCTCGCGCCCAAGGAGATCCGCGGCCGGCTGACCTCGCTGATGCAGCTGCTCGTGACCATCGGGATCTTCCTGGCCTACGTCACCGACTACGCGTTCTCGGACAGCCACGGCTGGCGCTGGATGATCGGGATCGGCGTGATCCCGGCGGTCCTGCTGGCCGTCGGCATCTACACCCAGCCCGAGAGCCCCCGCTGGCTCGCCGCACACAAGACCGGCGGCGAGGCCGACGCGCGCATCGTCCTGACCCGGCTGCGCGGTTCGCAGGAGGCCGCGGACGAGGAGCTCGCCGAGATCCGGGAGTCGGTCGCGTCCGAGGCCCGGCAGACCGAGCCCGTCCGGCTGCGGTCGCTGCTGGGGCCGCGGCTGCGCCCGATCTTCGTCGTCGGGATGCTGCTGGTCTTCTTCCAGAACTTCGTCGGGATCAACACGATCATCTACTACGCGCCGACGCTGCTGACGAACGTCGGCTTCGGGACGTCGAACGCGATCCTCGCCAACGTGGCGATCGGCGCGGTCAACATGGTGATGACGCTGCCCGGGATGTACCTGATCGACCGCGCCGGGCGCCGACCGCTGCTGCGCTGGGGCGCGCTGGGGATGTGCGGCGCGATGATCCTGCTGACGGTCACCAACCTGGCCGGGCTCGGTCAGGGCTCGCTGCTGCTCACGCTGACCCTGGTCGGGATCATCGTCTACATCGCGTCGTTCTCGATCTCGTGGGGCCCGGTGCAGTGGGTCGCGCTGCCCGAGCTCTTCCCGCTGCGGATCCGGGCCACCGGGGTGGCCGTCTGCGTGACGTTCAACTGGCTGTTCAACATGGCCGTCGCGCTGGCGTTCCCCTCGCTGCTCGATATCTTCGGCGCGGGCTGGAACTTCCTGTTCTTCGCGGTCATGACCTTCCTGGCCTTCGTCTTCGTGCAGCGGTTGCTGCCCGAGACCAAGGGCCGGAGCCTGGAACAGATCGAACGTGACCTCACCGGGGAGCCGGCCGGGGCGAGCACCTGAGCGACAGGGGACCGATGGCCGTCCGGACCGAGACCCACGACCGCGTGCTCCTGGCCCGGATCGAGCGGGCGGAGAAGCGCAACGCGATCGACGAGGCCACCGCCCGCGGGATCGACGACGCCCTGAACCGCTTCCAGGACGACCCGGGGCTGTGGGCCGCGGTCCTCACGGGCACCCCCGAGCTGTTCTGCGCCGGCACCGACATCGTCGCCGGTCCCGGGGAACCGACGGCGCGCGGCGGGCCCTACGGCGTGATCCGCCGCGACCACACCAAGCCGCTCATCGCGGCCGTCGAGGGCCTGGCGCTCGGCGGCGGCTTCGAGATCGCCATGGCGTGCGACCTCGTCGTGGCCTCCACGACGGCGTCGTTCGGGCTTCCCGAGACCCGCCGCGGGCTGGTGGCGAACTCCGGGGCTCTGCTCCGGGCCGCGCGCTGCCTGCCGCGCAACGTCGCCCGCGAGCTGCTGATCACCGGGACCCGGCTCGACGGCCGGCGCGCGTACGACATCGGCTTCGTCAACCGGCTCACCGAGCCGGGCGGTGCCGTCGAGGGAGCGTTGGAGCTCGCCGCCGAGATCGCCGAGTCCTCACCCGCCGCGGTCTCGGCGACGCTGCAGGCCCTCGAGGAGCAGTGGGCCCGCGACGAGCAGGAGGGCTGGGCGGCGACCGCCCGGGCCGAGCGGCGGATCGCGGCCGGTCCCGACAAGCAGGAGGGCCTGGACGCCTTCGCCGCCAAGCGGTCGCCCCGCTGGCGCGACCCGGCCAGCTGAGGGCGAGACCTGGCCCACGCCCCCCGGTGTCCGCGGCCGCGCGGGATCTCGCGAGCATGGTGACCATGACTCCGCGACGACCCGGTCGACTGCGACGGCTCGCGGGCATGGTGCTGGTCAACCGCCCGTGGCGCCTCGTGCTCGGCATGCGCAGTGCCCTGGCGGCCGTGCTGGCCACCAGCGCCTACCTGGTGATCACGTCGACGGTGTGGCAGCTCGCCGCGTCGTTGAGCGTCACCAAGCTCGTCGTGACCATGGTCGCCGCGATCGCGATGATGGTCGCCTGGATCGTCGGGGCCCACCACCTGTGGTGGCGCCGGGACGACCTGCCCGAGGGCGAGGAGCCCGCCCTCTGGAACGCGTCCACCGTCGTGACGGTGCTCCTCGGGGTGCTGACGATGGCCGTCGCGGTGTTCGTGTTCAACATCGTCACGATGGTCTTCTTCCTCGAGCCGCCGGTGTACTCGAGCGACGCGGGCACGTGGCCGGGTTTCCTCGACCACGTCCGGTTGGCCTGGCTGGCCACCGCCTTCGCGACCGTCGCGGGCGCCGTCGGATCGGGCCTCGACAGCGACGCCGCGGTGGAGGCCGCCACCTACGACGGTGAGCAGCAGCGACGCGCACGGGAGGCGGATCACCACTCCGCGGGAGCCTCGCCGCACTAGAGTCGGGGTTGGGGGAACCGGGGTGGTCGGAGTGCGGGAGCGGGAGACCACGGTGGAGCAGCAGGGCGGACCGGTCGGGGTTCCCAGCGAGATGAACGCGCTGGAAGCCATGATGTGGCGGGCCGAGGTCGACCCCCGGCTCCGGTCCACCGTCACGATCGTCGACGTGCTCGACTCGGTGCCGGACTGGGACCGGCTCGTCGATGCGCACGAGTGGGCCACCCACCTGATCCCGCGGCTCCGTGAGCGCGTGCTGGAGCCCTACTGGGGCTGGGGCCCGCCGGAGTGGGTGCCCGACCCGCACTTCGCGCTCGGCTTCCACGTCCGCCGCCAGCACCTGCCCGAGGGCGCCGGCATGCGTGAACTGCTCGACCACGCGGCGCTCCTGGCGATGAGCCCCGTGGACCGCGAGCGGGCGCCCTGGGAGGCCGTCCTGGTCACCGGGCTCGACGGCGGGCGGGCCGCCTACGTCCTGAAGGTCCACCACAGCCTCGCCGACGGCGTCGGGCTCATGCAGATCCTGGGCCTGCTCCACAGCCCGGTCCGCGAGCACGTGGCCGACAAGCCCGACTACCCGGTCCTCCCGCCCGAGGCGCCCTCGCGACTCGGGCTGACCACGCGGCGGCTCGGCGGTCTGGTCCGGGCGCTGCCCTCGACGGCGCTCGGCGCGGCGATGTCCGGTGCCGGGCTCGCCGGCCGCCTCGTCACCCGCCCGGTCTCGACGGTCACCGACACCGCCGCGTTCGTGGCCTCGGCGGCGCGGGCCGCGATCCCGCCCGCCGTGCGCGGGTCGGAGCTGTTGCGCGGGCGCAGCCTGAACCGGCGCTTCGAGGCGCTCGACGTCGACTTCGCGGCACTGCGGGCCGCCGGGCGCGCGGCCGGCGGATCGGTCAACGACGCCTACCTCGCTGCCGTGCTCGGCGGCCTGGCGCGCTACCACCGCCGCTCCGGCGAGGTCCCCGCGAGCGTGCCGTTGGGCATGCCGGTGAACACCCGCGACGACGCCGACCCGTTGGGCGGCAACCACTGGGCCGGGAAGCGGTTCGCGGCGCCGCTGGACGAGCTCGACCCGGCGGCGAGGATCCGGGAGATCCGCGCGATCGTGCAGGCCGTGACCGGCGAGCGGGTGAACGACGCCCTCGGCCTCATCGCGCCGGTGCTCGCGTCCCTGCCCGCGCCGCTGCTCGCCCAGGTCCAGGGCGGCGCCACGATGGCCATCGACGTGCAGGTCAGCAACGTGCCGGGCATGCGCGGGCCGGTGTACCTGGCCGGCGCGGAGATCGTCCGGAGCTACCCGTTCGCCCCGCTGCCCGGAGCCGCGGCGATGATCGCGCTCACCTCGCACGCCGGGACGTGCTGCGTGGCGGTGAACCTCGATCCGGCGGCGATCACCGATCCGGACTCGTTCCGGACGGATCTGGAGGCCGGGTTCGCGGAGGTGCTCGCCCTGGGGGAGTAGCCCTCTCGACCGCGCCCCTCCGGTGCAGCATCGTGGTGTGCCATGCCGACGGTGTACGAGGCCGCGGGCGGCGGCGACGGTCTGCGGCGCCTGGCCCACGCGTGGCACGAGCGGGTGCTGGCCGACGAGGTCGTGAGCCACGCCTTCAGCCACGGGTTCCACCCCGATCACACCGAGCGGCTGGCCGCGTACTGGGCGGAGGCGCTCGGCGGACCGGCGACCTACTCGGCCGAGTACGGCGACGAGACGACGGTCGTGCGGATGCACAGCGGCAACGGCCCGCACGGCGAGATGGACGCGCGGGCGATCAGCTGCTTCGACCAGGCGCTCGTCGATGCGGGTCTCGACGCCGACGACGCGGTGCGCCGGGCGTTGCACGACTACTTCGCCTGGACGACCACCCACACCATGGCCCGCTACACCCGCTCCGCCGCCGACGTCCCCGGCGGCCTGCCGATCGCCCGCTGGGGCTGGGAGGGCCCCGAGTAGCGCACCGCTAGAAGATCGTCAGGGGTGTCCCCCGGTCTTCGGCCAGAGCGCCGTCGAGAACCTCCGCCGCGAGGGCCACGTCGAGCACCCCCATGCCGAACGGGTTGGAGACGATGCGATCGCCCGGTGCGGCCCGGCCGGGACGGGTCCCGGCGACGACGTCGGCCATGGCGGCGTCCACCGCACGACCGCCGGTGTGGTCCGGGTCGCGGCGCTCACCGGCGGGCCCGACGACCTCGCCGCGCCGCCACATCCGGCCCAGGATCCGGCGGTCGTCGGCCGCGACGAGGTCCCAGTCGTCGACGACGAGCAGGTCGGCTCCGGTGACGGCCTCGGGGAGCAGGTCGTCGAGCGAGACGTGGGCGACCAGCGCGCCGGGCGCGAGCCAGTCGAGGCCGATGTAGCCCTCGGTCACCGTCGTCGTGCAGACCACGACCTCGGCGCCCTCGACGGCTCCTCGTGCGACGGCCGCCGTCGTCGCGCCGACCTCGTCGGCCAGCGCGGCCGCCCGCTCGGGCACCAGGTCGTGGACCACGAACTCGGCCTGCGGGCACTCCGCGCGGAGCAGGTCGACGTGGGTACGGGCCAGCGCGCCGCAGCCCAGCACCGCGATGCGTCGCACCTCAGGCACGGCGAGCAGCCGCACCGAGAGCGCGGTGTAGGCCGCGGTGCGGGTGGCCGAGATCGCGGCCGCGGGCATCATCGCGACCGGGCGGGCGGTCTCGGCGTCGAAGAGCAGCGTGAGGCCCTGGGCGCGCGGCATGCCCCGCTCCGGGTTCTCGAGGCTCGAGTTGATGACCTTCAGGCCGACCGCGGGACGCTCCCCCCACACCGCACCCGGGAGCGCGAGGCTGCGCGCGAAGGCGCCCGAGCGGGTGTGCCACGGCAGGTAGGCCTCGTCCGGCAGCGTCGTGTCCCCACGGGCGTGCGCGGCGAGGGTGTCCCGCACAACGGCGACCGGGTCGAGGACGGCGAGGACCGCCCCGACGTCGTCGGTGGTCAGGACGTGCAGGGCCGGCTCGGCGGCCTCGGGCGGCATCATGGTCTCCAGGGGTCGTCGGGTGGCGCAGCCGGTTCACCCGACGGGGCACGGATGATCACCGAGGTTAGCCTTACCTGTCCGATGTCGTGCGATGTGGGAGGACCCGGTTGTCCCTGACCCAGACCCGCGCCGAGCCGGTGCTCGACTCCGTGCTCGACGCGATCGGTCGGACGCCGACGGTGCGGTTGAGCCGCCTGTTCGGGCACCCGGACGTCGAGGTGCTCGCCAAGCTGGAACTGATGAACCCCGGCGGGAGCATGAAGGACCGCTCGGCCGCGTACATCATCGCCAGCGGCCTCGCCGACGGCTCCATCCCGCCCGGGGCACGGCTCGTGGAGTCCAGCTCCGGGAACTTCGGGGTCGCGGTCGCGATGGCCGCGCGCCTGCACGGGCTGGGGTTCACCTGCGTCGTCGACCCCAAGACCACCGGCGCGAACCTGGCGATCATCCGCAGCCTCGGCGCCGACGTCGAGGTCGTCACCGAGCCGGACTCCCAGGGCGGCTACCTGCAGACCCGCATCTCCCGGGTCCACGAGATCCTCGCGACGACCCCGGACACCGTCTGGATCAACCAGTACGCCAACGACCGCAACTGGCTCGCGCACTACCACGGGGCCGGCGCGGAGCTCGCCGACGACCTCGTCGAGCCCCCGACCCATCTCGTTGCCGCGGTGAGCACCACCGGCAGCATCCTGGGCTGCTCCCGACGGCTGCGGGAGCGGTTCCCGGCGATGCGCACCGTCGCCGTCGACGCCGTCGGGTCGGTGATCTTCGGGGGCGCCCCCGGGCCGCGCGACATCCCGGGGATCGGCTCGAGCCGCGTCCCCGAGCTCCACGACCCGAGCGAGATCGACGAGGTCGTGCACGTCGACGACCTCGACGCGGCGCTGGCCTGCCGACGGCTCCTGGCCACCGAGGGCATCTTCGCCGGGGGCTCCACCGGCTCCGTGGTGGCCGCGATCGACCAGCTGGTTCCGACGCTCCCGCGCCCGGCCCGGGTCGTGGCGCTCTTCCCCGACCGGGGCGACCGCTACCTCGACCTGGTCTACGACGACGCCTGGCTCGCCGACGCGGCCCGGCGGTGCCGAGGGACGGGGTGAGGTCCGACGGCTCCGTGACGCAGGCGGTCCTGCGCGACCTGGTGGACGCGGCGCTGCAGGAGGGCCTGGCCGAGGTGGAGCCGCCGGACGACGACGGCGGGTGGGGTCGCATCGGCACCGCCCGCGTCCGGCTGCGCGACGGCGGCGCGTTGCAGCGCTGGCGTGCGGTGCCGGGGTCCGACGTGCTCTCCCCGCGGGGTGAGCCGCTGACCCCGGCGGCCGCGCTCGGGGCGCTCGGCCTGGGCGGCCCGGGCGCGGCTGCGGCGGCCGAGGACCTGACGGCGGCCGCCGAGCACGGGTTCGACGTCTGCCGCGGGCTCGCCGCGCTGGGCCCGGGGCCGACACCACCGGATCTCCTCGCGGGGGAGCGGTGGGCCGCGACCCGGGGCCGGCCCTTCCTCCCGACCGCGCGCGCGGTGAGCGGCTGGACGACCGACGAGGTCCGCCTCTTCGGCCCCATGCGCACGGAGCCGTTGTCCTGCGCGTGGGTCGCCGTCGCCCGTGATCACCTCCGGCTCGGCGCCTTCGAGGGGTCCGCCGACCTGGCTCACGCCGTCCTGGGGGAGCAGCGGTCGTGCCTGGACGACGCGCTGCGGCGCGCCGGGATCGACGACCGGACGCACCAGCCGCTCCCGGTCCACCCCTGGCAGCGCGACCACGTGCTCTCCCGGGAGTTCGCCCCCGAGATCGCGGCGGGCCTCGTCGTCGACCTGGAGGTGGAGCTGGGACGGCTGCACCCGACGTCGTCGTGGCGCACCCTCGTCGTCGCCGACGACCCGCGCACCCACGTGAAGCTCCCGCTGGGCGTGGCCACGCTCGGCGCCGCGCGGCTCCTGCCGCCGCGCTACCTCGACAACGGCGACCGCGCCGAGCGCCTGCTCCGCCATGTCGTCGCGGCGGACCCGGAGCTGACCCGGCTCGTCGGGGTCTGCGACGAGGGCCGGTGGGCCGGGTGGAACGACGGGACCGACGAGTTCGACGACCGCCCGGGTCACCTCGCCGCGCAGATCCGCCGCTACCCGGTGGACGACGGCCACGTGGCGCTCCCGCTGGGCGCGCTCGCCGCGGACGCCTGGGACGAGCTCGGCCCGGCGCTCGGCGTCGGCGATCCCCCGGCGTTCTTCGCCGGGCTCGCGGAAGAGTTCCTCGTCATGGTGGTCGGGTTCCTCGCCCGCGGGGTCCTGCCCGAGGTCCACGGCCAGAACGTGGTCGTCCGGCTCGCGCCCGGCGGCGCCGTCGTCGGGTTCGTGCTGCGCGACCACGACGCGGTGCGGATCCACCCGCCGTGGCTGGACGCGGCAGGCGTGGCCGACCCCGGGTACCGGATCCGCCCCGGCGCCCGGCAGTCGTTGCGGCTGGACGCCCCGGAGGAACTCGTCGCGTATGCGCAGACCCTGGGCGTGCAGGTCGCCCTGTACGCGGTCGCCGACGCGCTGGCCCGGCGGTTCGGTGTGCCTGAGCGGACTTTCTGGGACCTCGTGCGGGCCGCCGTCGAGGGGGCGCTGCGGCGGGAGGGGCTCCCGTCCGAGGTCACGGCGGTGCTCGAGCGGGTCCTGCTGGAGGCCGCGACCTGGCCGAGCCGGACGGTGCTCGGGCCGCTGCTAGCGCACGGCCGCTCCGGGTCGGTGAGCATGCCGGCCGGGCAGGGCACCGTCCCCAACCCGTTGCGGTGCGCATGACGGACGACCGACAGGCACGCCTCGCCACCCTGACCCGCCTGGTGAACAGCATGCTGCGCGAGATCGGCCCCGTGCCGCCGGGCCCCGGTCCGGTGCGGCTCCGGGAACCGATGTCCGAACGCGCGCTGGTCGTGAGCCTGCGCCACCACTCGCCGTCCGGGCACCACGTCCTCGACGAGCAGGTGGTGATCGACGACGGCGACGGTCCTCGGGACGCCTCGCAGGAGGAGGCCGTCGCGCTGCTGCTGGCGATCGTCGCCTCCGCCGTCCCGGACGAGGCCACCGAGCGGATCCCGGCGCGGGTCGCGGCGCTGGCCGGCCAGATCGCCGACAGCACCGCCCGGACGGCCCGCTACCTGGCGGCCGACCCGGGCCCGGAGCCGATCGACGCCGCCACGCGGAGCCGGCAGGCCGAGCAGTCGGTGCGCCGCGGCCACCCCTTCCACCCGACCCCGAAGAGCCTCGAGCTCGACGGTGCGCTGCGCGGGACCGGGTACGACGAGCTCGAGCGGTTCGCCCCCGAGCTCGGCGTCGCGTTCCGGCTGCCGTACGTGGCGCTCGACCCCGCGCTCACCGCCGAGGCCCTCGACGGCCCCGGACCGTGGCTCCCCGCCGACGCGCTCGCCGCGGCCCCGTCGGGGTGGCCGGTGATCCCGGTCCACCCGGTCCAGCTCGCGCACCTGCACGCCCGCACGGAGACCGCCGGCCTGTTCGCCGACGGGGCGCTGGTCGAGCTCGGGGAGCGGGGCGGCGAGGTGTACCCGACGTCGTCGGTGCGGACCGTGTGCGATCCCGGCTTCCCGACGGCGTGGAAGCTCCCGCTGCACGTGCGCATCACCAACTTCGTCCGCACCGTGCCGCCGGAGCACGCGGTGCGGGCGCAGGACGCGAGCCGGGTCGTCCGGGCACTGCGCGGGGGCTGGACGTATCCCGGGTTCTCCGTGCTGATCGAGACCGGCCGGCGGGGCGCCGATCCGGCAGTGGTCGGTGACGACGTCGCCGCGGACCTCACCGTGATGTTCCGCGAGAACCCGATCGCCGACGGTGTCCGGGTGCTCGCCGGCCTGGTCGAGGAAGGCCCGCGCGGAGAGGAGCCCGTCCTGGTGAGCGAGGTCCGCGCGTCCGGGCTGGACGTCCGGGACTGGCTGCACGCCTACCTGCGCGTCTCGCTGCTGCCGATGATCGACGTCTTCGCGCGGGAGGGCGTCGGCTTCGAGGCGCACCTGCAGAACTCGCTGCTGATCACCGACGGCGGCCGGCCGGTCGGCTTCCGGGTGCGCGACATGGAGGGCACCCACGTCGACCGCGACCGCATCCCGGCCGGCCTCGATCCGGCGAGCCCGCTGGTCTACGACGGCGACGAGGCGTGGCAGCGGTTCCGGTACCACGGCGTGGTCAACCAGCTGGCCGGGGTGATCGGCACGCTCGGGCGCCACCTCGTCGACGAACGCACCCTCTGGGCGGTCGTCGCCGACATCCTCGGCGAGGTCGTCGCCTCGTCGGGACCCGCCGCGCCCTGGGCGCGTGACCTGCGGACCAGCCCGACGCTGCCGGCCAAGGCCAACCTGCTCAGCCGCTTCGCCGAGCGGGGCGAGTCGCCGCTGTACGTGGACCTGCCCAACCCGATCCGGGAGGCCGACCGGTGCTGAACGACCTGCTCGTGGCGGCGCTGCGCGACCCCCGCGCCGTCGAGGTCCGCCGGCGGCTGTTCCGGCAGCTGATCTCGTCGCTGCTCTACGAAGGGGCGGTCACCGCGTCGGCGTCCGACGGCGGGTGCGTGATCGTCGGTCGCGACGACGACGATCGGGACGTGCGCTACGTCGTCGGGACCCGGCGGGCCGTCGGCTTCGACCGGGTCCGCGTCACGGCCCCGGTGCTGCGGGTCGCGGCGGACGGGGTCGTCGCCGAGGCGGACTCGTTGCCCCGGTTCCTGGCGGAGACCTCCGCGGTGATCCTGGACGGGGCCCACCCAACGGAGCTGGTCCGGTTCACGCGCGAGATCGAGGAGACCCGGGTCAAGGACACGCTCGCCCAGCACGTCCGGGCGCTCCGCGGCGACCGGCTGGCCGGGGCCGACCACGACACGCTCGAGGGCACCGTCACCGACGGCCACCGCTACCACCCGACGTACAAGTCCCGGATCGGCTTCGACCTCGCCGACGACGTCGCCTACGGCCCGGAGTTCCTCCCGGAGCTGCACCCGCTGTGGCTGGCGGCTCACCGATCGATCGTCGAGGTGACCGGGGCGTCGGACGTGTCGCGGGAGGAGCTGGGATCGGCCACGGCGGCCGCCTTCGACGACGCGGTCCGGGACGCGGGCGGCGACCCTGCCGAGTACATCTGGCTGCCGGTCCATCCCTGGCAGTTCCGCGAGGTCGTGTGGCGGGCCTTCGCCGACGAGATCGCCGACGGTCGGCTGGTCGTCCTCGGCCCGGATCCGGCCGCCTTCGCGGTGCTCCAGTCGATCCGGACCCTGTCCTGTCGCGACGTGCCCGGGCGCCATCAGCTCAAGCTCGCGCTGTCGATCACAAACACCTCGACGGCGCGCGGGCTCGCGCCGCACACCGTGCGCAACGCCGCCCGGATCTCCGACTGGCTCCGGGGTCTCGTCGCCGGTGACGAGGTGCTCGCCCCGGTGATCGTCCTCGGCGAGGTCCGGGGCGTCTCGGTCATCCGGCGGGCGCCCGGGCGGGTGGACACCGAGGGGACGCTGGCGGCCGTCTGGCGCGAGCCGCTGGCGCCCCGGCTCGCCGCGGGGGAGCGGGCGGTCCCGATGACGGCGCTGACCGCCTGCGAGCTTGACGGCACTCCCATGATCGCGCCCTGGATCGAGAGGCACGGCGCCGAGCGCTGGGTCGCGGCGGTGGTCGACACGGTGGCGCTGCCGCTGGTGCACCTGCTCCTCGCGCACGGGGTGGCGTGCGAGTCGCACGCGCAGAACGTCTCGGTGGTGCACGTCGACGGCCTGCCCTGCCGCGTGGCGCTGCGCGACTTCCACGACGGGGTGCGCTTCTCCCGCCGGCTGCTCGCCGACCCCGACGCCGCGCCGGCGCTCGACCCGCCCCCGGCGCACCACACCAACCGGAACTCGTTCGTCGAGACCGAGGACCCCGCGCTCGTCACCGACTTCCTGCTCGACGCCTTCTTCTTCGTCAACCTCGGCGAGCTGGGGCTGCACCTCGACGAGCACGGGCTGCTCGGCGAGGACCGCTTCTGGTCGATCGTGGCCGGGCGGGTCGACGCCCACCAGCGCGAGCACGGCACCGGCGCGTTCGACCTGTTCGCGCCCACCCTCGCCGTCGAGAAGCTGACCACGCGCCGGCTCACCCCCGACACCGAGCTGGCGCTGCACACCGTGTCCAACCCCCTGCACCGCTTCAGGGAGGCCGGGTGCTGACCACCAACCGGACGCGGGAGCGCCTCGCCGACGGCGGGTCCGTGTACGGCCTGATCTGCTCGATCCCCTCGCCGACGCTCGTGGAGATGATCGGCTGCTCCGGGTACGACTTCGTCGTCATCGACACCGAGCACACCGGCGTGGACCCGCAGCAGCTCGAGAACCTGATCCGCGCCGCGGAGGCGGTGGGGGTGACGCCGTTCGTGCGGGTCGGCAGCGTCGGCGCCGCCGTCGACACGGCCGCGATCCTGCGCGCCCTCGACGCCGGCGCCCTCGGGATCGTCGTGCCCCACGTCCGGACGCCCGACGACGCGGCGGCCGCCGTCCGTGCGGCGCGCTACGCCCCGGAGGGGATGCGCTCGGTCAACGGCGGGCGGGTGCCGGGCTTCGGGCGGATCGACCTCACCGAGTACGTGGTCCGGGCGAACCGCCAGGTGATGGTCGTCGTCATGATCGAGGACGCCGAGGGCGTCGACGCCCTCGACGAGATCCTCGCCGTGCCGGGGGTCGACCTCGTCCTGGAGGGCGCCGCCGACCTGTCGCAGGCCTACGGCGTCACCTGGCAGACCCGGCACCCCCGCGTGCGGGAGGCGCTCGAGGGGGTGGCCGACCGCTGCGCCGCGCACGGGGTGCCGTTCTGCGCGATCCCCCGCGCGCCGGAGGACCACGACGCCTGGGTGGACCGGGGCGTGCGGGCCTTCGTGCTGGGCGAGGAACGCGGGCTCGCGGCCCGCGCGCTCCGTGCGCACCTGTCGGCCCTCCGCGGCGAGGAGAGCTGATGGACGTGCGGGCGCTCGTGTACGAGCGCATCTCCGGACCGGAGCCGGTGTGCCTGTTCGCCTACGACCTGGTCGGGCTGCGCCGCCACGTCGAGCGCACCGTGGCGGCGCTGCCGGCGCGGTGCTCGATGTACTACGCGATGAAGGCCAACAGCGCCGGTCCGGTCCTGGAGTGCCTGGCGCCGTTGGTGGCGGGGTTCGAGGTGGCCTCGGGCGGCGAGATCGAGAAGGTGCGGGCGGTGAGCGCGGACGCGCCGATCCTGTTCGGCGGCCCGGCCAAGACTCCGTCCGAGCTGGCTCTCGCGCTGAAGTCCGGCGTCACCCGGATCCACGCCGAGAGCGTCCTCGAGCTGTACCGGATCTCGGCGGCGGCGGTGGATGGCGGCGTCGTGGTGGAGGTCGCGCTGCGGGTCAACCTCGCGGGCCCGCTCCCGGAGGCCACCCTCGCGATGGCCGGCCGGCCGACCCAGTTCGGCATCTCCGAGGACGACCTCCCCACCGCGATCGAGGCGGCGACGACGTTGCCCGGGCTGCGGTTCGCCGGGTTCCACCTGCACTCGCTGTCGAACAACCTCTCCGCGACGACGCACCTCGCGATGCTCGAGGTCTACCGCGACACGGTGCTGGCCTGGGAACGACGGTTCGGCGTGCGCGTCGAGGTGCTCGACGTCGGCGGGGGGATCGGGGTGGACTACGGCCGTCCCGAGTCGCGGTTCGACTGGGAGGGGTTCTGCGCGGGGCTGGCCCGGTGGGTCGCCACGCTGCCGTCGCACTGGCGGGAGATCCAGTTCGAGTGCGGGCGGTACCTGACGGCCTGGTGTGGCCGCTACGTCGCCGAGGTGCTCGACGTGAAGACCAACCACGGCGTCTCCTACGCGCTGGTCCGGGGCGGGACGCACCACTTCCGGCTGCCGTCGTCGTGGGCGCACAGCCACCCGTTCACCGTCGTGCCCGTCGAGCGCTGGGAGTCCGCCGCGCCGCGTCCGGGGATCCGCGACGGCGTCGTGACGGTGACGGGGGAGCTCTGCACGCCGAAGGACGTGCTCGCGCGCGACGCGCCCGTGCCGCTGCTCCGGGCCGGGGACGTCCTGGTGTTCGAGCAGGCGGGCGCCTACGGCTGGGACATCTCGCACCACGACTTCCTCAGCCACCCGCACCCCGAGCAGGTGTTCATGGGCGGTCGGGGTCCCGATTCGCCAGGCAGTTGATGTTGCCGAGCGCGGCAAGGTCCGATGGACGTGCAGATCCGGACCTCGTGGGCGCGCCGTACCGGAACCTTGCGCGTGTCGCGCACGAACTCGTGGTCATGCTCGGGCGACCCGGGCCGGCGCCGCGCTCGCCCAGATCAACTGCCTGGTGGTGGGAAAGGCGGCCGAGGATCAGGCCGGACGGGAGCCGTCCTCGCGCAGTTCGGCCTGCTTCTCGGCCTGGAACACCTCGGCCTCGGCCCCGCGCCGCCAGTAGCCGGAGATCGAGAGCAGCGACGCCGGGACACCCCGCTCACCGAGGACGTGCGGCCGCAGCGCCCGCACCGCGGACGTCTCGCCGTGCACGAATGCCTGGACCCGCCCGGCGGGCCAGGCGGCCGAGCGCACCGCAGCCACGAGATCGGAGCCGGCGTCGCGGTGGACCCAGTGGACGGTGAGGTCGCCGAGGGAGTGCAGCACGATCTCGTCGGCGGGCCCGTCGACCTCGACGAAGACGTGCACCGGCACCCCGGGCTTGACGCGCTCGCAGGCCACGGCGATCGCGGGCAGCACGCTCTCGTCGCCGATCATCACGTGGGCGTCGACGTCGTCGGCGGGGGAGTAGGACCCGCCCGGGCCGAGCATGGCGATCTCGTCGCCGGGCCGGGCGTTCGTGGCCCACGGTCCCGCCACGCCGGCCGACCCGTGCACGACGAAGTCGATGGTCAGCTCGCCGGCCGCGTGATCGAGCGCGCGGATCGTGTAGGTCCGGATCATCGGCCACATCGAGCGCGGCATCGTCGCCCGGATCTCGGCGATCGAGAGCGGCCAGAGGTGCTCCACGCCGGGGCGGGGGAAGGCGAGCTTGACGCAGCGGTCGGCGTACCCGTTGTCTGCCAGCTCCTCGAGGCCCGGTCCGCCGAGCACGACGCGGACGAGGTGCGGCGTCAACGGCTCGGTGCGCTGGACGTGCAGCCGGTACTCCGGCTCGACCCGGCGTCGGATGGGCCTGCCGTCGCGCGCCGCGACCGACGTCGACCTCGCCATGCCCACCCCCAGTCCGTTTAGGTGAGGCTGACCTTACCGCTCCCGATCAGCGGTCGTGCAACACCCCGCGCCCGGTGTCCTCGTGATCTCCGACGAACGCGCGGCGATCCCGTGACGACAGGCCGGGAACCGTCGCCCACACGAGGGACGAGGACAGGAGGAGTCCGAACCTTGACGTGACGCGGGTCACGTTGAAGACTGCGGACGAAGAACCTCATCGGTGAGTAGTTACGCGCTAAGCAATCTTCGCTCGAGTCGGAGGTGGCCGCGGATGCCGGGTCCGCTGGAGGGCGTGCGGGTCGTCGACCTGTCCTCGATGCTGTCCGGGCCGTGGGCGGCCGACATCCTCGGGGACCAGGGCGCCGACGTCGTCAAGGTCGAACCACCGGGCATCGGTGACCATGTCCGGGCGCTGCCGAACCGCTCCGGCGACCTGCCGGCGATGTTCGTCAACATCAACCGGTCCAAGCGCTCCGTCGTCCTCGACCTCAAGGAGTCCGAGGGCAAGCAGGCGCTGCTGCGGCTCTTCGAGACCGCCGACGTCGTCGTGCAGAACTTCCGGCCGGGCGTCGTCGACCGCCTCGGGATCGGCTACGAGGCGGCCCGCGCGGCGAACCCGGGCGTCGTCTACCTCTCGATCAGCGGGTTCGGCGAGGAGGGCCCGTTCGCGAACCGCAAGGTGTACGACCCGGTCGTCCAGGCGCTGTCCGGGCTCACGACGATCCAGGCGGGCTCCGACGAGGCCCGTCCCCGGCTGATCCGCACGGTGCTGCCCGACAAACTCACCTCGGTCACCGCGGCGCAGGCCGTGACCGCGGCGCTCCTCGCCCGGACCAGGACCGGCGAGGGTCAGCACGTCCGCCTGTCGATGCTCGACACGGTGCTCGCGTTCCTGTGGGCCTCGGACATGGGCGCCTACACCTTCCGGGACCGGCCGATCGAGCCGGAACGGGCGGCGAGCTTCATCGACCTGATCTACGAGACCGCCGACGGGTACATGACGGTCTCGACGATGCGCGACGCCGAGTGGCGGGCGTTCTGCACCGCGGTCGGCCGCGAGGACATGATCGCCGATCCCCGGTTCGCGACCGCCGCCGACCGCGACCTCAACGTGGACGAGCGGCTCGGGTTCGTGCAGGAGCAGCTGCACGCCAGGACGGTCGGCGAGTGGATGGAGATCCTCACCGCCCACACCGTGCCGTGCGCCCCGGCGCTGCGCCGGCGGGACCTGCTCGAGCACCCCCAGGTGCTGGCCTCGGGGATCCTCGCCGAGTCCGAGCACCCGGTGGCCGGGCCGCTGCGCCAGACCCGGACCGCGGCGCGCTTCGAGGGCACGCCGCCCGGCCCGCCCCGCGGTGCCCCGATGATCGGCCAGCACACCGCGGAGGTGCTCGCCGAGATCGGCTACTCCGACGAGGAGATCGCCGCCCTGGCGCGATCCGGAGCCGCGGGCGCGGCGAGCACCCCGGAGCCCGGCCCCTCCGACGACGTCCCGGTGGTGCCCGCATGATCACCGCGCTGGTGGTGGGCGCCGACAAGGGCATCGCGCACGAGATCGCCTGCCAGCTCCACGCCCGCGGGGACCACGTCGTCGCCGCCTGCCTGGGCGACGGCGACGACCTCGAGCGGCGGGGGATCACCGTCGAGCCGTGGGTCGACGTCACCGACCAGGGCTCGGTCATGGCCATGGCCGGGGCGCTGCGGACCGAGGGGATCCGGCCGGACTGGCTGCTGCACGTGGCGGGCGTGCTCGGCGTCGACAAGCTCGGGGACCTCGACTACGACGACGTCCGGCGCCAGTTCGAGATCAACACGATCGGCCCGCTGCGCACCGTCGAGGCGTGCCGCGACCTGCTCGGCCCAGGCGCGAAGATCGGGATCGTCTCGAGCCGGGTCGGGTCGCTCGGCGACAACTCCTCGGGCGGGATGTACGCCTACCGGATCTCCAAGGCCGGCGCCAACATGGTCGGCCTCAACCTGCACCACGACCTCGCGCCCCTCGGCGTCAGCGTCCTGATGCTGCATCCCGGCATGGTCGCCACCGACCTGACCAAGGGCTTCCCCGGCGACCACGTCTACATCCAGCCGGACGAGGCGGCCGCGGGCCTCATCCGCGACATGGACCAGCTCACCCCGGAGCACTCCGGGCGGTTCCAGCACAGCAACGGCACGTTCCTGCCGTGGTGACGGCGACTCGACGAAGCGACCCGGCCCGACAACGAGAGAGGTAGACCATGATCACCGTCTACGGGTACGTCCCGGCCTGGGGCATCCCGGACATCAGCCCGTACGTCACCAAGCTGGTGAACTACCTGACGTTCACCGGCCTGCCGTTCGAGCACCGCACCCAGGATCTGGCGACGCTCGACGACGACGCACCGTTCGGCAAGCTGCCCTACATCGTCGACGGCGACGGCACGAAGGTCGGCGACTCGAACCGCATCATCGAGTACCTCAAGGGCAAGTACGGGGACCCGCTCGACGGCGACCAGGACAAGGTCGAGGCCGCGCAGGCGCTCGCCTTCAACCGCCTGGTCGAGGAGCAGCTCTACTGGTCCGGCGTCATCCAGCCGCGGTGGCGCTACCCCGACGGCTTCGAGATCTACATCCCGTACATCGTCGGCGGCGCCGAGGTCGGGCCCGAGCTGAGCGCGGCGCTGTGGGCCTTCCGTGACCGGATCCTCGCCGGGTTCAACGGCCAGGGCATGGGCCGGCGCCCCGACGACGAGGTGCACAAGTTCCTCGTCGACGACATCGACGCGCTCTCGGACTTCCTCGGCGACAAGCCCTACTTCATGGGCGAGCGGCTCCGCTCGGTCGACGCCTCCATCTACTCGATGTACCGGCACGTCGCCGACCAGCCCTGGGACTTCCCCGGCCGGGACTACGCGCGCAGCAAGGCGAACCTCGCCGCCTACGCGGAACGGCTGCGCGACGAGTTCAAGGTCTGAGGGGACGCGGGCCCGTCGTGATCGACCTGTACTCCTTCCCCAGCCCCAACGTCCGGAAGATCGTCATCGCGCTGGAGGAGCTCGGTCTGGCGTACCGGTGGGTCTGGACGGACATCGGCGCCGGGGACCAGTTCAGCGACGCGTTCCGCGCCGTGAACCCGAACTCGAAGGTGCCGGCGATCGTCGACCACGACGGCCCGGGCGGCCGCCCGATCGCGCTGTTCGAGTCCGCCGCGATCCTGCTCTACCTCTCGGAGAAGGCCGGCGGCGCGCTGCTGCCGACCGATCCGGCGCGCCGGTGGGACGCGATGTGCTGGCTGGCCTGGCAGGTCGCGAACCACGGGCCGATGGCGGGCCAGGCGGTGCACTTCCTGCGGTACGCGCCGAGCCAGGGCGTGCACGACGAGTACGCGCAGGACCGCTACGGCCGCGAGATCGAGCGGCTCTACGCGATGCTCGACGAGCGCCTCGCCGACCGGGAGTACCTCGTCGACGAATTCTCGCTGGCCGACATCGCCTGCTTCCCCTGGGTGCGGCTGGCCGACGGGCACGGCGTCGACGTGTCCGTCCATCCCCACGTCGCCGCCTGGTCCGCCCGGATCGCCGCCCGGCCGTCGGCGCGGGTCCGCATCCCCGACCCCCGCAAGGAGGACCCGACGGTGTCCGGATGGTCGGCCGAGCAGTTCGCGACGCTGTTCCGCAGCGACGCCGGCAAGGCCACGCGATGAGCGCCCCCACGCGGCCGGTGACGATCCCGACGCTGCGGCTCTCCATCGGCGGGGAGCTGCTCGACTCCCCGGAGGGGCTCGACGTGCTCGACCCGGCCACGGCCGCCGTCGTCACCCGCGTCCCGGTCGCGACGCCCGAGCTGCTCGACCGGGCCGTGGCCGCCGCCCGGCGGGCGGCCCCCGGGTGGGCGGCGATGCCGCTGCCGGAGCGGCAGCAGCGGGTCCGGGCGTTCGCGGAGCTGGTCGAGGAGCACCGCAGCGAGCTCGCCGCGCTGCTCACCCTCGAGCAGGGCAAGCCGGTGGGACGGGCCTACGGCGAGATCGGGTCGGGACTCGCCTACGTGAACGCGTTCACCCGGATGACGCTGGCCGACGAGGTCCTCAAGGACGACGACGGCGAGCTCATCCGGCTGCGGCGCGTGCCGGTCGGTGTCGTCGCCGCGATCACCGCCTGGAACTACCCGCAGATGCTGTCGCTGTGGAAGATCGGGCCCGCGCTGGTGGCGGGCAACCCGGTGATCGTCAAGCCGTCGCCGTACACCCCGGTCTCGACGCTGCGGGTGGGGGAGCTGGCCCAGCAGGTGCTGCCGCCCGGGGTCCTCCAGGTCCTGGCCGGAGGCGACGAGCTGGGCGCCCGGCTCACCACCCACGAGGGCGTCGACAAGATCTCGTTCACCGGCTCGCGGCGGGCCGGGCGGGCGGTGATGGCGGCCGCGGCCCCGACGATGAAGCGGCTGACGCTGGAGCTCGGCGGCAACGACCCGGGGATCGTGCTGCCCGACGCCGATCCGGGCGCCATCGCCGCCGACCTCTACGCGGGCGGGATGAGCAACTGCGGCCAGGTGTGCGCCGGCCTCAAGCGGCTCTTCGTGCCGACGGCCCGCGCCGGGGAGTTCGCCGAGGCGCTCGCCACGGTGGCGGGCACCGTCGTCGTCGGGAACGGCTTCGACGCCGGCGTGGACATGGGCCCCGTCCAGAACCGGCCGCAGCTCGAACGGGTGCAGGGGCTGCTGGCCGACGCGCAGCGCCGGGGCGCCGAGGTGTACTTCCGGGGCCGGGCCCCCGACGGACCGGGCAACTGGCACCCCGTCGTCCTGGTGCGGGGCGCCGGCGACGACGTGCCGCTGGTCGCCGAGGAGCAGTTCGGGCCGGTGCTGCCGCTGCTGACCTACGACACCCTCGACGAGGCCGTGGCCCGCGCCAACCGCGGGCCGGACGGGCTCGGGGCGTCGGTGTGGTCGGACGACGAGGAGGCCGCGGAAGCGGTCGCGACCCGGCTCGACGCCGGGACGGTCTGGATCAACCAGCACCCGATGCTCTCGCCGGACGCGCCCTTCGGCGGGCGCAAGCAGTCCGGGATCGGCGTCGAGTCCTCGATGCTCGGGCTGCACGCCTACACCGACGTCTCGGTGCTGCGGGTCAAGCACTCGGTGCCCCGATGAGTCGGGCCCTGCGGATCGTCGTCGTCGCCGACCCGCTGCCCGCGCTCACCCCGGGACACGACTCCACGGTCGCGCTGATGGAGGCCGCGCAGGACCGGGGCCACGAGGTGCTGGTGACGACGGCCGAGCGGCTCCGGATCCGGGGCACGCGGACCTGGGCGCCGTGCCGCCCGGTCACCGTCGTCCCGGCGGTGCTGGCCGGGGAGCGCTGGTACGCCGTCGACGACTGGTACCGCACCGGCCCCGAGCGCGACGTCCGGCTCGACGACGCCGACGTCGTGGCGATGCGCACCGACCCGCCGTTCGACGCCGACTACCTCGCCGCGACCTACGTCCTGGACCGGGTCGACGACGAGCGGGTCGTCATGGTCAACCGCCCGTCCGGGCTCCGCGCCGCCAACGAGAAGCTCTTCACGCTGCGCTTCCCCGACCTCGTCCCGGACACCCTCGTCACCGCCGACCGGGCGGAGATCCTCTCGACGGTGCGCCGCTGGGGCCGGGCCGTCCTCAAGCCGACCGACGGGATGGCCGGGCGGGGCATCCTGCTGCTGCGCCCGGACGACGCCAACCTCCCGTCGATCCTGGAGCTCGCGACCGCGCGGGGACGGCGCCAGGTCGTGGTGCAGCGCTACGTCGACGCGGTCGACGAGGGCGACCGCCGCATCATCGTGCTCGGCGGCGAGCCGATCGGCGTGGTCCGGCGGATCGCGGTCCCGGGGGAGTTCCGGTGCAACAAGGCCGCCGGGGCCCGGCCGGTCGCGGACCACGTCACCCCGGCCGACGAGAAGATGTGCGCCGTCCTCGCCCCGGAGCTCGAGCGCGAGGGCATCCTGCTCGCGGGCATCGACGTGATCGGCGACCGGCTCACCGAGATCAACGTGACCAGCCCGACCGGCCTGCGGGAGATCGACGCGCTCTCGGGGACACACCTGCCCTGCCTCGTCGTCGAGCACCTCGAGCGCCTGGTCGCGGCCCGGCGAGCGTGACCCCGCCGCTGGTCGGGGTGTCCGGCCGCCGTCGCGGGGCGGCCGGGGCGCACGACGGGCCGGCCGCCCTCGACGTGCTGCAGGTCGAGGTCTACTTCACCGGCTACGCCGACCGGCTCGCGGAGGCCGGCGCGCTACCCGTCCACCTGCCGGCGCGCGCCGATCCCGGCGAGGTGATGAGCCGGATGGACGCCCTCGTCCTCACCGGCGGCTCCGACGTCGACCCGGCCCTCTACGGCCAGGAGGCCCTCCCGTCGGTACGGGTGGACCGGGCGCGCGACGACCGGGAGCTCGCGCTGCTCGCGGCCGCGCTGGAGCGGGACGTCCCGGTCCTCGCGATCTGCCGGGGGATGCAGCTGCTCGCCGTGCACCTCGGCGGGACGCTGGTCCAGCACCTCGAGTCCCATCCGCTCGGCCGCGACGACACCCACGAGGTGCGCTTCGCGGCGGGGAGCGTGGTGCACGGGATCTACGGCGGCTCCTACCGGGTCAACAGCCTCCACCACCAGGCCGTCGCCGAGCCGGGGGCCGGGCTGGTGTGCGTGGGCCACGCTCCCGACGGCGTCGTGGAGGCGGTCGAGCTGCCCGGCCGCGACGTCGTCGGGGTCCAGTGGCACCCCGAGCAGCTCCGACACGCCGACCCGGTGTTCGCCTGGCTGACGCGGGTGGCGATGGTGAAGTCTTCGCGGTGAGATACTCAGGCGGCAGGAGGTCACGATGAGCGAGGGTGCGCAGGAGCGCCGGGCGTTCGACCCCGCCGTCGCGGACCGGGTCGACCGCGTCGAGGCCGGGTGGCGCCGCGAGCGCCCGGACATCGACGTCAGCTCGGTCGGGATCGTCACCCGCATCTGGCGCATCGGGCGCCACCTCGACCGCCACCGCAAGGAACGGCTCGAGGCCTTCGGCACCGACCGCGCCGCGCTCGACATCCTCGCGATGCTGCGCCGGGCCGGCGCGCCCTACCGCCGGACCGCCGGGGAACTGCAGAGCTCGGCGCTGATCACCTCGGGCGGGATGTCGCAGCGGCTCGAACGGCTCGAGGACGCCGGGCTGGTCACCCGGCACATGCACCCGGACGACCGCCGCAAGGTCGAGGTCGAGCTGACCACCGCAGGCATGGCGCTGGTCGACGAGCTCACCGGGGACCTCATGGCCAACGAGTCGAAGCTGATCGACATCCTCGACGAGCCCGAGCAGGCGGAACTGCGCCGGCTGCTCAAGAAGCTCCTCAGCACGTTCGAGTAGCCGCCCGCGCACGGAGAGAATTGTCCACCTGAGGACGATGCCTATCCGATGAACGAGAGCCCGGATGTTCGATCCCGGTGTGCTGACCTCGTGCGATGGGTCCGCCGAGTGGGCGATACGCGTTCCCCCACGACGTGGAACCCTTCGACCTGCGTTTCTCATATCCTGACAGCGAAGGGATGTGCCTTCACGCGAATGAGATCCAAGGGGGGTCTCCTCCGGAGGGAGCACGATGTCATTCGACAGTATTGGGCGATTCGGCGGTACAGATTCCGGAATCGTCGCTGGGAGCGTGGCGGCTCCTCCGGAGGGTGACGCTCTCCTCCGGGAGGCCACCCGACGTCCGTCGCGGTGGGCACCGACCGCACCCCGTCGAGGAGCAGCCATGGCCACGACCGCGCCGGCGGAGGCACACGCATCGTCGAGCTACACGCTGGTGTACAACCCGCCGGACGATCCGGCCGGCGAGCACGTCCTCGGGTGGAGCCTGGTCGCGTACGGCCACGGCCGCCGACGCTGGTCGACGAACCTCGCCGCCCACGGTGCCCCCGCCACCGCCGACCTCGAGCTCGCGCAGACCGTCGCCTCCCGGGTGCTCACCGATCAGGGTGTCAGCGCCGGGCGATGGGTCAGCACCGAGCCCGACGGCCTGTCCCGGGGTCCGGCGAACGACCCGCTCGCGGTGTACGTCCGGTCCGACGCGGCCGTCCCCGCCCCGCGCCGGCACCGGTCGAGCGCGGCGGGCGCCGGCACCGGGGACCGTCCCCCACCCTCCCGATGATCACCAACAGCGATCTCGCGCTGATCCCGCCGGACGGGGCCGCCGAGGCCCTGGAGAGCCCCGGCGGTCCCGATCGCCCGCCGGCGACCGGGCACGGGGGAGTCCCGCGCGGTCTGACGTGCCGGCCGCCACGGCCGAACCCCCGTCCCCGTCCCCGCGATCAGCGGACCGCGCGGACGAACTTGGTCAGTAGCAGCACCGCGGTCGCGCCGAAGCCGCAGGAGAGGCCGATCCAGACCCCGGGTCCGTCGAGGTGGAGCAGGAGCCCGAGCACCAGCATGGCCGGGACGCCGATCCCCCAGTAGCCGATGAGGCTCGCGCGGAACCCGGACTTGGTGTCCTTCAGCCCGCGCATCAGCCCGACCGCGATGTTCTGGGCGCCCTTCGTGATCTGCTGGGCGATCGCGAGCAGCAGCAGGGTGGTCGCGAGGCCCGCGGCCGCCGCGTCGGCCGGGTCGAGGAACAGCGACAGGACGGCCTGGGGGGCGACGACGTAGACGACGGCGAGCACCACCTGCAGCGCCCCGGAGAGCACGAAGGCCCGCTTCGCGACGTGCCGGGCCTCGTCGTGGGCGTCCGGTCCCTCCTGTGCGGTCGCGCGGCTGACCAGGATCGACGAGCCCTGGGAGAGCCCGATCGTCGCCTGGTAGACGACGTAGGCGATCTGGTTGACGACGTTGTGCGCGGCCAGCGCGATCGGCCCGAAGGCGCCCATGATCAGCGTGGCGACGGAGGTGATGCCCGCCTCCGAGCCGTAGGTCAGCGCGACCGGGGCGCCGAGCCGGACGAGCTCCCGGGCCTGGGCGCGGTCCGCGCGCCACGCCTGCAGCGAGAGCGCCGGGGCGAGGTGGGGGTCCCGGCGCAGGATCGCGTAGTAGGCCGCGACGTTGACCACCTGCACCGCGGACGTCGCCACGCCGACCCCGGGCGCCCCGAGGACGGGCATGCCGAGCCACCCGTGCAGGAACCCGCCGTCGAGCACGACGTTGACCGCGATCGAGGCGATCGTGACCCCGAGCAGCGAGCCCGCGCGGTGCAGCCCGACCGCGAACTGCCGGAGCACGTTGAGCCACAGCATCGGGATGAGGCCGGGGGCGAGCGCCGCCATCGTCGGGAGCGCCACCGCCACGACCGGTGCGGCCTGGCCGAACAACGGCAACAGCGCCCCGAGCGCGATGAGCACCAGCGCCGACACGATACCCACGACGGTGCCCACCGCGAGCCCCGAGCGCAGCAGCCCGCGCACCTCGCCGGACAGTTCCTCGCCAGGAGCCTCGGCCTCGCCGGGCCCGCCCGAGGAGTGCCGGCCCGCCGCGGCGGCCACCTGGTTGCCCAACGGCGTCACGACCCCGACGCACATCGTGCGCACCTGGTTGTGGAGCAGGATCGCGAGCCCGCCCGCCGCGACCGCGGTGACGTCGAGGGACCCGAGCATCACGAGGTCGGTCGTGGTCAGCGCGACCTGCGCCAGCTGTACACCCGCGAGCGGTCCCGCGACGGCGAGCAGGGCCCGGTAGCCGGTCCGGGGTGCGGTCCCCGTCGCGGCGCTCACGCGACCTCCCCGCCCGCCCGGCTCGTCGCCGAGGTGAGCGCCTCGAGCTGCGCGTCCACCGACTTCTCGCACTCCGGGTCGTACAACCCGCGATCCTCCAGCCATTTCTCGTCGAACACGGTGTCGAGGTACTTCTCGCCGGCGTCGGAGACCAGTACGACGACGGTGCTGCGCGGCGGCAGCGACGGGAGCGACTCCAGCGCCGCGTACACCGCCCCGCCCGCGGTGCCCCCGACGAGCAGGCCGGTGCGTCGGGCGAGCACCCGCGCGGTCGCGAACGCCTCGGTGTCGCCGACGGAGATGCCCTCGTCGATCAGGTCGTGATCGACGTTGCGCCCGACCGGGAAGTCGGCGGGGTTGCCGCCGCCGGTCTGCCAGTACGACCCCGGCTCGCCGCCGAACATGATCGAGCCGGTGGGCTCGACCCCGACGGTGCGGACCTGCGAACCGAGCCGGCGCAGCTCCCGGGTGGTGCCGCAGAGCCCGCCGCCGGTCCCGACCGAGGCGACCAGGTAGTCGACGTCACCGAACAGGTCACCCAGCAGCTCGCACGCTAGCCCGTGGTAGCCCTCGGGGTTGCCGGGATGGTTGTGCTGGTCGGGCCACCAGGTCCCGTCCTCCCGGGCGAGCTGCTCGGCGAGCGCGCGGCGCGCCATGGTCTGCGGGCCGCTCGTCCCCGCCTCGCCCACCCAGATCAACTCGGCGCCGAGCGCGATCAGTGCGCGCATCTTGTCGATGCTGGCATGGTGATCGACCACGGCCGTGAACCGGTAGCCGCCCTCGATCGCCGCGAGCGCCAGACCGAGCCCGGTGTTCCCCGAGGTCGGCTCGACGATCCGCCCGCCGGGCCGCAGCTCGCCGCGGCGCTCGGCGGCCGCGATCATCTGCGACGCCATCCGGACCTTGGCCGACCCCGTCGGGTTGAGGTTCTCGAGCTTGAGCAGCAGCCGGCTGCCGGTGCCGGTCGCGCCGAGGTGGAACAGCGGCGTGTGGCCGATGAGGTCGGAGACGCGGTGGACGACGTTCTCCGTCCACCGGTCGGGCAGTGCGCTCATCGTTCGGGACGCCAGGTCGGGATGGCGCCCTGGTCGGCTGAACCCTCCGCCACGAAGCGGGTGGGCAGCGGGAGCTGGTGGAACCGGCTCTCGTTCTTGTCCATCTGGTAGCCGGCCGTGTTCGGGTAGACCAGCAGGTCCCCGTACTGCGGCGAGCGCGGGAACGGCACCCGGCGCCAGGTGAGCATGTCGTACTCGAGGCAGCTCGCCCCGCCGACGGCGGCCGCGACCGGCTCGACGATCGGCGCCCGCGGCCACAGCTCGGGGTCGGGCAGGAACTCGCTGCCCTTCCACTGCTCGGAGATGCTCATGGACAGCCCGTCGACGGTGACGATGCCGTACTCCCGGCCGTCGTCGGAGGTCCCGCCGCGGCGCTTGTACCCCTGGACCCCGAACACGCTGAACCCGGCGCCGTCGAGCAGCGCCCGGCCCGGCTCCAGCAGCAGCCGGATCCCGTTGCGGCTCAGCCGCTCGGCCAGGCTCGGGCCACCGCCGGTGCGGTGGCCGAGGATCGCCGCGAGCATGTCCGCCTTCGCCGGCTCCTGGTGGTACGGGTAGTGCCGCGGCGGCTTGCGGCCCGCGTGGTAGTCGCCGTCGTCGTGCTCGGCGACGAACCGGTCCCAGTCCGGCGCCTCGACGTAGCTGACGGCGAACCCGCCGCCGATCGAGATCGCCGTCGCGGCGTGGCCCTGCGTCCGGGCGGCGAGGCACCGGTCGACGAGGGCCGAGGCGAGCTCCGCCCGCGGCGCCGGCTCGTAGCCGGAGAGGTGGAAGGAGAAGCCCTCGATCTCGACGACGGTGCGTGCCTCCGCCGCGCGCTCGAGCACCTCGTCGAGCTCGTCGGGGTCGAAGCCGAAGCGGCTGTGCGGATCGGTCGGGGGCAGTACCCGCAGCAGGACCCGGGCCGGGCGGACGCTCCGGGCGAGCGTGACCAGCCGCGCGAACTCGTCCAGGGCGTCGATCGCGATGAGCGCCCCGTGGCGCAGGGCGAGCCGGAGCAGCTCGTCGGACTTCGCCGGACCGGTGACGACGAGGTCCTCGCCGTGCAACCCGGCCGCGAGCGAGTGGTTCAGCTCCGGGGCGCTCGCGACGTCCACCCCCGCCCCGGTGTCCACGCACGCGCGCAGGAAGCACCCGGACCGGTTGGCCTTCTTGCCGTAGAGCACGTGCCCGTCGACCCCGGCGGAGAGCAGCGCGTTCTGGAACCCGCGCACGTTCTCGGCGAACGTCTCCGCGTGCAGGACGTGGAACGGCCCTCCGGCGTGGCGGGCCATCTCGCCGAGGGCGTGCGGATCCTCGAGCAGACGGGCCGACCACGCCCGGGGGCGGGCCGGCAGCGACGGCGTCTCCCGCCGGCCGTTGTCGGTCGTGGTCGTGGTCGTGGTCGTGGTCGTGGGAGCGGTTCGGGTCAGCTCCACAGCGCGACCCGCTGACCGAGGCCGGCCGCCACCGCGCGGGTGGCCAGGGCGTGCCCGACGGGGATGTCGGTGATGATCATGCCGCTGCTGAAGGCGAAGACGCGGTCCTCCGCGCCGCGGCGGGCGGGCGCCCGGCCGGCGAGCACCGGGGGCAGCTCGGTGTCGATCACGGCCCGCCCGTCCTCGGTGGAGAAGCGGGACCCGGTGATCCCCAGCTGGCCCTCGCTGGTGGCCAGGGCGTAGTCGGCGTCGGCCAGCGCCGTCGAGGCCACCCCCTTGCTGGCCACCGAGATCAGCAGCCCGCCCGGCTTGAGCCAGGTCGTCTCGACCTTCGGGTGGGCAGCGCGCCCGGACGCGGCGATGACGATGTCGCTCTCCCGCGCGGCGGCGGCCACGTCGTCGACGAGTTCCAGCTCGTGCTGGGGGTGATGGGCCGCGAAGCGGTCCACGGAGTCCTTCAGGCCCGTCGGGTGCGTCCCGAAGAGCCGGAACTTCTCGAGGTGCGGCAGCGCCGACGCCAGGTAGGGGAGCGTGTTCAGCCCCTGCACCCCGGTGCCGATCATGAGGACCGAGCGGGCGTCGGGCTTGGCGCACGCCTGCGCGATCAGCGCCGTCGTGGCCGGCGTGCGCATCGCGCCGACGGTGTCCCCGTCGAGCAGCGCGAACGGCATGCCCGTCGTGTCGTCGTAGAGACTCAGCGTCGTCCAGTAGTGGTCACGGTTGTCGTTGCCCTGGCGGTACGACGTCTTGAAGCCCAGATGCTGGCTCGGCGAGTCGTAGCCGAGCATCGAGAAGGAGACGGCGTCCCGTTCCTGCACCGGCAGCGGCATCATCAGCTTCGCGGGGCAGCTCGAGTCCCCCCGGTCGAGCGCGAGGTACCCCTGCCGGACCGCCTCGATCACCTCCGTCGGAGGCATCTCGACCTGCGCGAGGTCGCTGCGGGTCAACACGTGGAGCTCGGGTCGTTCCATGGCTCGAGAACCTCCGGGAGGTACGGGTGCCGGTCGGGCGTGACCCCGCCGCACGGTCACCGTGTGTCACCGTGATCACAGGTCCGGGAGGCGGCAGGACGACGCGGGATTCGGTCGGGCGGGCAGCCCGGCTCCGGTGTCACCGGGGTGTGAATCCGTGTTCGTGAAGTTAACGGCGCACCCGACCCACAGGCAAGGCGAGCCTTACTTGTTGTCGGTGGCCTCCTGCACAGGACAAACCATCGAAAAGCCATCTTTAGGTAAAGCAAACACCAAAATACCTGGTCAAAGCCACGAGAGTCGCTGACCGGCCGCGCTCGACCTGCTCCGGACCGTGATGGCACCGTGACGAGTCGGAGGAATCGCCGGGGTTCACGAGATCGGCCGACTCTGGTTAGTCTCGCCTAAATTGGCGTCTTGACCGCGTCCTGCGTCGAGTCGCGAGCACGAGTGACGGGGAGTGGTTCGGGTGCGGTTGGCATGGACACGATCGTGGGCAGCGATGGCGCTGACCGGCATCGTGCTCACGGTGGGTAGCGCCTGCGCGGTCCCGTCGGCCTCGTCCGGCCCAGCGTCCGGGGGTGGTCCGGAGGCCACGGTGACCGACGTCCTCGGACGTCAGGTGACGCTGCCGCTGCCGTCGTCGCGGATCCTGCTCGGTGGGTCCCGGATGCTCTACACCACGGCGATGCTGAACCCGGCGAACCCGGTGGCGAACGTCGTGGGCTGGCCGAACGACCTCCAGCAGAACGATCCCGACACCTACAACCGGTACGCCGCGAAGTTCCCGCAGGTGGCCCAGGTCCCGGTGCTGGGCCAGCTGCCCAACGGGTCGTTCTCCGCCGAGAAGGCGATCGACCTGAAGCCGGACGTCTTCGTCATCAGCGCGGCGAACTTCCCCGCCGCGCGCGACGCGGGCACCATCGACCAGCTCGACCGCGCCGGGATCCCCACCGTCGTCGTCGACTACTTCACCGACCCGCTCAGGAACACGGTGCCGAGCGTCCAGCTCCTCGGCCGCATCTTCGGCCGGGAGCAGGCGGCCGCGAACTACGTCGACTGGTACCAGGCCACGATGAACCGGGTCCGCGCCCGGCTCGACGCCGCACACCCGGCGCCCACCCCGACCTTCTTCTGGCGCGCGCCGGGCTACTACGACTGCTGCTCGACGTTCGCCCGCTCCAACCTGGCGCAGCTCGTGACCTGGGCGGGCGGGGCCAACCTCGGCGACGAACTGCTGAAGTCCCCGCAGGGCACGCTCTCGCCGGAGACGGTGCTGAGCCGCAACGAGCCCGTCGTCATCGCCACCGGCGCCGACTGGGCCGCGGGCGCCGCGCAGCCCGACAACGTCGTCAAGCTGGGCTACGACGAGACCCCGCAGGCGGCCCAGCAGCAGCTGCAGCAGGTGATCGCCCGCCAGCCCGGCTTCGGCGACCTCGCGGCGGTGCGGAACAAGCAGGTCCACGTGGCCTGGCACCACTTCTACGACTCGCCCTACAACGTGCTCGCCGCCGAGTGGTTCGCCAAGTGGCTGCACCCCGACCTGTTCCCGGACGTGGACCCCGCCACCACCATGACCGACCTGCACCGGCGCTTCCTGCCCGTCGCCCCCGGCGGCACGTTCTCCACGGACCTCCCGTGAGCGCCACGGGCGGACTGACCGCCCCACCCACCGACGAGCCCGACGACGCCCCGACGACGGAGACCACGGCGCCGGACCCGGGCCGCTCCTACACGGCGCTGCTGCGGCGCCGCCGGCTGATCGTCGCCGGGCTGTTCGTGCTCGCCGTCGTCGCCTTCGTCGCCACCATGCTGGTGGGAGCGGGGACGATGAGCATCGGCGAGTTCTGGAACGCCCTCGTCGCCCCGTCGATCGTGCCCCGGGTGGACAGCCAGATCGTCTGGAACATCCGGATGCCGTTCGCGGTGACCGCGGTGGTCGCGGGCGCCTCACTGGCCCTGGCCGGGGTGCAGATGCAGACCGTGCTGGGCAACCCGCTCGCCGAGCCCTACACCCTCGGGGTGTCCGCGGCCGCCGGCTTCGGCGCCGCGCTGGCCCTGGTCGGCGGCTCGATCGTGCCCGCGGCCGCGTTCATCGGCACCGCCGGCAGCGCCTGGATCTTCGCGATGGTCGCCTGCGGGGTGATCCTGCTGTTCGGCACGCTGCGCGGGGCGGGCACCGAGAGCCTGATCCTGCTCGGGATCGCGATGGTCTTCCTGTTCTCCGCGCTGCTCGCGCTGCTGCAGTACCTCGCCTCCGAGGTCGAGCTGCAGCAGCTGGTGTTCTGGACGTTCGGGAACCTCAACCGCACGACGTGGCCGCAGATCGCGGTCATGGCGGCGGTGCCGGTGGTGCTGATCCCGGTGCTGCGCCGCGCCGCGTGGACGCTCACCGCGTTCCGGCTCGGCGACGACCGCGCCAAGGCGCTCGGGGTGCCGGTCACCCGGGTGCGGGTGCTCGTGCTCCTCGGGGTCTCGCTGCTCGCCGCGACCACCGTGGCGTTCACCGGCACGATCGGCTTCGTCGGGCTCGTCGGCCCGCACGCGGCCCGGATCCTCGTCGGCGACGACCAGCGGCACCTCATGCCCGCGTCGATGCTCTGCGGGGCGGCATTGCTGTGCCTCGCGACCGTGGTCAGCACCGCCGTCTCGCCCGGGGTGATCGTGCCGGTCGGCATCATCACCTCGCTGGTCGGCGTCCCGGTCTTCCTCGTCATCGTCATGTCCACCCGGAGGCGGATGTGGTCCTGAGCCTCGTCGCCGAGCAGGTCGGGTTCGCCTACGGGCGGACCCCGGTCCTCGCCGGCGCCTCCCTGCCCCGTGTCCGCAGCGGCACCGTCACCGCCCTGGTCGGCCCCAACGGCACCGGGAAGTCGACGCTGCTCAAGTGCCTGGCCGGCCTGGAGACCCCCACCGGCAGCGTCCGGGTCGAGGACTCCGAGGGCGCGTCCGCGGGCCGCCTCGGCGACCACGTGCTCTACATGCCGCAGGACCTGCCCGCGTCGAGCTCGCTCGGCGTCTTCGAGGTGGTCCTGCTCGCCCGGCAGCGGCAGAGCCGGGGCGCCCGCCGGGTCTCGAAGGAGGCGGTCCGCGACGTCGAGGAGACGCTGCGGCGGGTGGGTCTGGGTGCGCTCGCGATGCGTCCGCTCTCGGCGCTCTCCGGCGGGCAGCGCCAGCTCGTCAGCCTCGCCCAGGCGCTCGTGCGCCGCCCGGGTGTGCTGCTGCTCGACGAGCCGACCAGCAACCTCGACCTGCGCAACCAGCTGCACATCCTCGGGCTGATCCGCGAGCTCGCGACCACCGCGCCGGCCGCCGTCGTGGTCTCCGTGCACGACCTCTCGCTCGCCGCCCGCTACGCCGACCAGGTCGCGGTGCTGCACGGCGGCGGGGTGCACGCGGTGGGGCCGCCCGAGGACGTGCTCACCGAGGAGATGCTCCGCGAGGTCTACGGCGTCGAGGCCACGGTCTCGCGGGCCGCCGACGGCACGACGACCGTCGACGCCCGCGGGCTCTCCGACCCGTCGCGGGCGGCCATCGGGTGACCCGGGGCGGGGGTCAGCTCCCGCCCACGGTCTCCGGCGCGGTGCCGACCGCGCCGGGGTGCGGTGCCAGCCGGTCGGCGGCCACCGAGAACCCCACCGTGGTGCCGCCGCCCGGCGGCGTCGTCACGAACGCCGCGCCGCCGTGGGACTCGGCCACGTCGCGCACGATCGCCAGCCCGAGCCCGGAGCCCGGCCGGCCCCGGGCGGCGTCGGCCCGGTAGAACCGGTCGAAGACCCGGTCGGCGTCGGCGGGGCCGATGCCGGGTCCGTGGTCGCGCACCGTCGTGGTCCCCGCCCGCACCCGCAGCTCGATCGGTTCGCCGGACTCGTCGAACTTCGCCGCGTTCTCGAGCAGGTTGCCGACCGCCCGCTCCAGGCCCTGCCGCCGTCCCCGCACGACGGACTCGTCGGCGTCCACGACGACGGTGCGCTCCGTACGGCGCCGCACCCGCTCGGCGGCGGCGGCGGCGACGTCGGCGAGAGCGACGTCCTGCTCGGCCTCGTCGGACTCGCCCGAGAGCGCGAGCGCGACGAGCTCGTCGACCATGTGCGAGAGCTCGCGGGTCTCGCCCTGCACGTCGCTGAGCAGCCGTTCCCGGGCGTCGGGGGACAGCTCGGCGAAGCGACGGAGCACGCTCGCGTTGGTGCGCAGGCTGGTCAGCGGCGTCCGCAGCTCGTGCGCGGCGTCCTGCACCAGCCGGTCCTGGGCCTCCCGGGACGCGGCGAGGCGCCCGAGCATGGTGTTGAACGAGGCCGACAGCCGGCCGACCTCGTCCCGCCCCTCGACCGGGACCTCCTCGGCGACGTCTCCGCGGCCGCTGACCCGCTCCGCGGCGCCGGCGAGGCGGACCAGCCGTCGGGTGATCCGGCCCGCGACGAGCCAGCCGGCGAGCGCAGCGGCGACCAGGACCGCGGCGCTCACCCACGCGATCTCCATCGCCATGCCCCCCAGCACCCGGTGGGAGACCGAGACGTCCAGCGCGACCTGCCGGGCTCCCTGTCCGCCGCCCAACGAGGTGGTGAGCACGCGGTAGGTGGTGCGTCCGAGGTCGATCTCGGTGGTGTCGGTGGCCCCGGCGACGGTGCCAGTGGCCAGGCTCCGCGCCGTGTCGGTGACCGGGATGGGCACCGGGGCGCCGCCGAGCACGGTCACCTGGCCGTCCGGGGCGACGATCCGGCCGACGATCGCCTGGCCGTGCCGGAACCCGTCGTCGCCGTCGCCGTCGCCGTCGGGGTGGTCGTCGGGGTGGTCGCCGGGGGGCGCGCTGTTCGGGGTGGCGAGGATGCCGGTCTGCCCCGCGGCGAGCGCGGTCTCGGCGGCCTGCAGCGTGGTGTCGCCGGCCTGGGTGATGCGGGTGGCCGCCGCGTGGTAGCTCAGCACCCCGACCAGGCCCGCCACGATGGCGCTGACCAGGGCGAACGCGAGCGCGAACCGGGTACGCAGGTTCACGGCCGACGCACCGTGTAGCCGACACCGCGCACGGTGTGGATCAGTGCCGGGGCCCCCGCCGCGGTGAGCTTGCGCCGGAGGTAGCCGATGTAGACGGCCAGGTTCTTCGAGTCGGCGCCGAAGTCGTAGCCCCAGATGCGCTCGTAGACCGTGGTGTGGTCGAGCACGATGCCCTCGTTGCGGGTGAGGAGCTCGAGCAGGTCGAACTCGGTCTTCGAGAGCGTCAGCTCGGCCTCGCCCCACCAGGCGCGGCGCGCCGAGGGGTCGACGGCGAGCGACGCGATGCGCAGGACACCCCGCTCGGCGGACGCCTCCGGGGCCTCGGCGGTGAACGCCGACCGGCGCAGCAGGGCGCGGAGCCGGGCCAGCAGCTCGTCGAGCTCGAAGGGCTTCGCGAGGTAGTCGTCGGCGCCCGCGTCCAGCCCGGCGACGCGGTCCGCGGTCTCCTGCCGGGCGGTGAGCATCAGGACCGGCGTGCGGTCCCCGTCGCCGCGCAGCACGCGACAGACGGCGAGGCCGTCCACCCCGGGCATCATGACGTCGAGCACCAGGGCATCGAACGTCTCGCGGCGCACCAGGGTCAACGACTCGACACCGTCGGGGACCCCGACGACCTCGTAGCCCTCGAGCTCCAGGGCCCGCGCGAGGGACTCGCGGATGGCGCGGTCGTCGTCGGCGACCATGACCCGTTGCGGCACCTCACCATGGTGCCCGCCCGGGATCGCTCCCGAGATCCTGGGCTCGGGCCGTTCATCGTCGCCACATCGGCGGGGGCCGACCGTGGCCGCATGACCACGGCCGAGGCCCGGACCGCCCCGCTGCCGGTGAACGCGCGGATCGTCGTCGTGTCCATCGGAACCCGGGACGACGGCTCCGCCGACGAGCTCGCCCGGCGGCTGCACCGACAGGGCTGGTGGGTCGACCGCCCCGACGCGCTCGGCGTCCCGCCCGTCCGGCTCGGGCCGGCCCTGCTGTCCCTCTCCGGCACCGGTCGCGCTCCACGCCGCCGGGCTTCCGTGCCGGCCTGTGTCCACCCCCTCGGCTCCCGGGTGGCGGGCGCCGTCCTCGACCGGCTCACCGCGCGGACCGCCGCCCTGATCGGCGACGTCCCGCACGCCGTCGTCTCCACCCATCCGCTCGTCAGCCAGCTGCTGGGTCGGCTGCGCCGCAGCGGCGCCCTGGACGCCCCGGTGATCAGCTATGTGACCGATCCGGCCGTGCACCCGCTCTGGTGGCATCCCGGCGTCGACCTCGTCCTCTCCCCGGAGCCCGGGATCACCGACCAGGTCCGGCGCCTCGCCCGGACCACCCCCGGCGCCCGCACCGGGATCGTCGAGACGGCCCGGGCGCAGGATCCCGCCGAGGTCATCCACCGGGCCGCCCTCACACCAACGTGCCGGACACCTGGGACAGGGGTTCGGCGAGGGCGTTGACCCGGTCGGCGAGGACGCGCCGGGCCTGGTCGTCGACGGCGTCGTAGGTCTTCCAGCCGTCGGGCCCGGCCGGGTCCTGGTAGGGGCGCAGCGCGGTGACGATGCCGGTGAACCGGGCCCGGAGCTGCTGGTCGAGCGCGGGGTCCCTGGTGGCCAGCGCGGGGGAGAGCAGATCGAACGCCTGCTGGGCGCCCTCGATGTTGGCGGCGAAGTCGGACAGGTCGGTGTGGGAGTAGCGGTCCTCCTCGCCGGTGACCTTCTTGGTGGAGACCTCGTTGAGCAGCTCGCGGGCGCCGTTGGCGAGCTCGGCGGGCTGGAACGCCACGCCGGCGACCAGGGTGCGCAGCGAGGCGAGGTCGGCGTCGAGCCTGTCGGCCAGCGGGGCGAGCCCGGCGGTGGTGTTCGCCTGGTAGAGCGCCTGTTCGAGACGGTGGAAGCCGGTCCAGCGGGTGGGGTCGGGCTCGTCGTCGGCGCGGGCGTCGATCTGCGGGTCGAGGTCGGCGAAGCTCGAGGCGACGGGTTCGATCGTCTCGTAGTGATAGCGGGCCGGGGCGAAGGCCGCCCTGGCGGCGGTGAGGTCGCCGCGGCGCACGGCGTCGGTGAAGACTTTCGTCCCGGCGACCAGCGCGTCGACCTGCGCGGTGACGTACTGGTGGTACTGCGTGGTCGCGGTGCTCAGCGCCGCGGCGCCGGCCGGGGTCTGCGCGGGTGCCGAGCCGGTGACGGTGAACCGGGAGTTGTCCCGGGCGGCGCCGGGGCAGTAGGCGAGATAGGTCCCGGGATCGAGGCGCAGGGTGAAGGTGCTCGACAGGCCGGGGGTGACGTTCTCCTTCTCGCCGATGATGCGGCTGGCCGCCTGCAGTTCGCCCTCGGTGACCTTGCTGGTGCCGTTGTTGACGACGGTGAACGTGACCGGCCCGGCGGGTACCGACGCGGGCTGCGGTGCGCACCCGGCGTCGGAGAGCTCCATCCGGATCTGGGCCGTACCCGGGTCCGCCGCGGGCCCGGACCCACAGGCGGCGAGCAGGGTCGCGGAAGCGAGGACGACGCCGAGGCCGGCCCGGCGGACGCTCATCGGACGTCCCCGGACTCGGCGGCGGTCACGACGGTGCTCGGGGTGCCCGCCGCGCTCGGCCGTCGCTGCGGCCAGAGGACGAACGCCAGCATCGGCACCAGGTAGACGACCCAGACGATGCCCTCGAGGACGGTCGGCTGCGGCTGGATGCCGAACACGCCGGTGACGATCGAGTACATCGGCGTGCCGTAGGAGACGACACCGGAGAGGTCGACGAGCCGGTCCTGGCCGAACGCGATCCACCCGGCGCCGTGGGCGGTGTGCGCGGCGGTGGTGAGGATGCCCGCGGCGACGACCACCAGGACCACGGCGGTGATGGTGAAGAAGCGGCCGAGGTTGATGCGCACACTGCCCCGGTAGATGCCGTAGCCGAGCGCGATCGACACGACGATCCCGAGAACCGCCCCGGACACGGCGGCGATCGGCGCGATCGACGAGGTGAACTGGGCGACCAGGAACACCGCGGTCTCGAATCCCTCCCGCAGGACGGCGAGGAAGGCCATCGCGACGAGCGCGGCGGACGACCCGCGGTCGATCGCGCCGGCGGCGGCGCTCTCCAGTTCACGGCGCATCCCGCGGGCGTGCGAGCGCATCCAGAAGATCATGTAGGTGACCATGCCGACGGCGACCAGGCCGATGACCGTCGACATCGCCTCCTGCCCGGCCTGCGGCAGTTCGACCGCGACGATCTCGAGCACGACCCCGACCAGGACGCAGATCGCGACCGCGAGACCGAGCCCGAGCCACATCGAGCGCACCGCGCCGGGTGGTCCCTGACGCCGCAGGAATCCCGCCACGATTCCCACGATCAGAGCCGCTTCCAGGCCCTCCCGCAGCCCGATCACGAATGTGGCCAGCACCGATGTCCCTCCCGGATCAGCACAGGCTCACCTCAATGAAGTGAGCCTCACCTTATCGACGTCGAGAGTGAACCGGACAATGCCGGCCCGGACAAGAGGAATGCGTAGCACATACCAGGAATTCCGCTGAGCGCAATTTTCAGAATTCTCACACGATCCATCAATGTTCGACGTGCTGATGCGTTCGTAGGTTCTCGCGCTCTTACCCAGTTCCGACCCGGGTTACGTCGGGGCTTCACCCGCGCCGATCAAGGTTGCTCGTCGGGCCCGGTCGACCGGTCGGGGCCAGGGACGAGAAACCGAGGTAGGCCCCCGATGCCCCCGAGCGGAACCACGCCCTCCCGAGCGCGCGTCTCCACCCTCCTGAGCAAGGTCCCGGAGATCACCCTGATGTTCTGGGCGGCGAAGCTGCTCACCACCGGGATGGGCGAGACCACCTGGGACGCCCTCGACATCGCCTTCGACCAGTACGTCGCGGTCGCGATCACCGGCGTGCTCTTCGTGGCCTCGATGGTCATCCAGTTCGCGCGGCGCTCCTACAACGCCTGGTCGTACTGGTTCGCGATCGTCATGGTCTCGGTGTTCGGCACCACCGTCGCCGACCTGGTCCACAACGACTTCGGCGTGCCCTACACGGTCTCGACGTCGGTGCTGTTCGTGCTGGTGCTCGCGACGTTCGGGCTCTGGTACCGCGTCGAGGGGACGCTGTCGATCCACTCGATCACCACCCGGCGCCGGGAGGTCTTCTACTGGGCCGCGGTGCTGCTGACGTTCGCGCTGGGTACGGCCGCCGGTGACTGGACAGCGTCCACGCTGCACCTGGGCTACCTGCCCTCGGGGATCATGTTCGCGATCCTGTTCATCCTGCCCGCGATCGCCTACCACTGGTTCGGGCTCGACGCGATCGCCGCGTTCTGGATCTCCTACATCCTGACCCGGCCGTTCGGGGCCTCGTTCGCGGACTGGTTCGGTGGCCCTCCCGGGCGCGGTGGGCTGGCGCTCGGCATGGACCGCACCGCGATCGTGCTCACCGTCCTCATCCTCGGGGTGATCACCTACTTCGCCGTCAGCAAGGTCGACCGGCCGCAGCCGGTCGAGGCCGGGACCCCCGCCGTCGAGACCGAGGCCTCCAGGACGAGCGCCCGATGAGGACCGCAGCCCCGACTCGGCCCGCCCCGGCGTTCGTGACGGGGCTGCGCCGGCACGGCGCCCGGACCGCGCTCATCGGCGACGGCGAGCGCCTGACCTACGCCGAGCTGGCCGACCGCGTCGACGACGCCGCGGCGGCGCTGGCCGGTCCCCGCCGGGTGGTCCTGCTCGCCGCGTCGTCGACGGTGTCGTCGCTCGTCGCCTACCTGGCGGCGCTGCGCGGTGGGCACGTCGTCCTGCTCGCCCCCGCCGGCGACCCGGGCACCCTCGAGGCGCTGCGGGACGCCTGGCGTCCCGACCTCGTCGTCGGACCCGACGGCAACGTGACCCGGAACCCCTCCGGCGCCCACCACGAGCTGCACGACGACCTGGCGCTGCTGATGGCGACCTCGGGCTCGACCGGCTCACCGCGACTGGTGCGGCTGGCGCGGGCCTCACTCGAGGCGAACGCGGCGGCGATCGCCGACTACCTCGACATCCGCCCCACCGACCGCGCCGTCACCACGCTGCCGCTGCACTACTGCTACGGCCTGTCGGTGGTGCACGCGAACCTGCTCACCGGTGCGGCGCTGGTGCTCACCGACGCCTCGGTGACCGAGCCCGGCTTCTGGGAGCAGGTCCGCGAGCACGGCGTGACCAGCCTGCACGGGGTCCCGCACAGCTTCGCGCTGCTCGAGCGGGCCGGGTTCGCCGCGATGGACCTGCCCCACCTGCGCTACGTCACCCAGGCCGGCGGACGTCTCACCCCCGACCAGGTCCGGTTCTGGGCCGCGACCGGCGAGCGCCGCGGCTGGCGGTTCGTCGTCATGTACGGCCAGACCGAGGCGACCGCGCGGATGGCCTACCTGCCGCCCGGGCTGGCGGCGTCCGCGCCCGAGGCCATCGGGCGGGCCATCCCCGGCGGGGAGCTGCGCATCGACGCCCCGGACGTCGACGGGGTCGGTGAGATCGTCTACCGCGGGCCGAACGTGATGCTCGGGTACGCGCACACCCCGGCCGACCTCGCGCTCGGGCGCGCCGTCACCGAGCTGCGCACCGGCGACCTCGGCCGGCGCCGCCCGGACGGGCTGTTCGAGGTGACCGGGCGCCGGTCGCGGTTCGTCAAGCCGTTCGGCGTGCGGGTCGACCTCGACGCGGTGGAGACCCTGCTCGGCGCGCAGGGGCTCACCGCGGCGGTGACCGGGGACGACACCGGGCTCGTCGTCGCCGTCGAGCACCACGACGCCGCAGCCGGCTCGCTGGCGGAGGCGACCACGGAGCACGACCTCGCCGCGCGGGCCCGCGAGCTCCTCACGGCCCGGCTGCACCTGCCCGGCTCCGCGGTCGCCGTGGTCGTCGTGGCGGAGCTGCCCCGGCGGGCGAACGGCAAGCTCGACCACCCGGCCGTCGCGACGCTGGCCCCGGTCGACGTCCCCCGGCGGCGAGGCACGGTCGCCCGGCTGTGCGAGAGGGTCGCGTCCGGCAAGCTCCCCGCAACGGTCCACGAGATCTTCGCGCGGACGTTCCCGGGACAGGAGCTCGACGACGCCGCGTCGTTCGTCGACCTCGGCGGGGACTCGCTGACCTACGTCGCCGTCTCGGCCGACCTCGAGCGGGCCCTCGGCGAGCTGCCCCGCGACTGGGACACCGTCCCGCTCGGCGAGCTCGCCGCTCGTGCAGCCCCCACCACACGGCCCTCGCGCTGGGCCCGGCTCGAGTCGGTGGTCGTGCTCCGCGCGCTGGCGATCGTGCTCGTCGTCGGCGAGCACGACCACCTCTGGACCTGGCTCGGCGGCGCCCACCTGCTGCTCGCCATCGCCGGGTGGACCTTCTCCCGCTTCCTGCTCACCCGCGCCGACGACGGGGACCCCGCGCTCGGGGTCTCGGCCCGGCTGCCGCAGCGCATCCTGCGCTCCGCGGCCCTGATCGCGGTGCCCAGCTCCCTGTGGATCCTGCTGCGGTCGACCATGACCGGCTCGGTGCAGCACCAGGACGCGCTGCTGCTCGGGTCGGTGTTCCACCCGCTGGTGCAGGGCTACTGGTTCGTCGACTCCCTGGTCCAGATCCTCGTGATGATGGCCCTGCTGTTCTCGGTGCCCGCGGTACGGCGGTTCGAGCGGCGGCACCGCTTCGGGCTGCCGGCGACGGTGCTCGCCGCCTCGCTGACGCTGTGGTGGGTGCCCAGCTACGACCGGACGGTGGTCTCCGATCTCTACAGCACCCACCTCGTGCTCTGGCTGTTCGTGCTCGGCTGGATGCTCCACCGGGCGACGACGCCGGCGCAGCGGGCGGTCACCGTGGCCGCGGCGCTGGTCCTGGTGCCCGCGTTCTTCGGGAGCGAGCTCGAGCGCGCGGCGATCGTGCTGGTCGGGCTCGGGGTGCTGCTGTTCGCGGCGCGCATCCGCGTCCCGCGGGTGCTCGCCGCCCCGCTCACGGCGATCGCGAGCGCCTCGCTGGGCATCTATCTGACCCACTTCGCGCTGCTGCCGCTGGCCGACGTCGGTGTCCCGCCGGTCGCGCTCGTCGCGCTCGGCCTCGTCGTCGGGATCGCGGCCTGGCGCCTCGGGAACGCCGCGGTGCACCGCGCGGTGCTGCTCCGGGCGCCGCGGCGCCCGCGGGTGCCGGCGGCGGCGCCCGCCACGCGGTGACCGAGGTGAGCGCGCGTCGGGTCCGGTCGCCCGGGGACGCGGTCGGCGACGGCCTCGCGCTGGTGGTCCTGACCGGGGTGGCCGCGGTCGTGCTGGTCGTGGCCGACGACGTCTGGCGGCCCGGGCGGACCCTCACCGGGTTCCTCGCGCCGATGCCACTGCTCGTGCCGGTGTACGGCCCGGTGATCAGCGTCGTCGCGGCGGTCGCCCTGGTGCTCGCCGGGTGCGTCTGGTTCCGGGCGCGCCGCGCGGGCCCGGCCTGGTCGCTCGCGGCGGCCGCGGTGGCAGTGCTCGACGCCGCGGCGCTGGTCGCGATCACGCTCCCGGTCGCCGACGTGGTCACCACGACCGTGCGCGCCGGCGGCTCGATCGACCCGCTCAGCGCGGTCGCGCTGCCCCAGCGCACGGTCCGGGCACCCGACCTGCGCACGGTGTTCACGACGACCGCCGAGGGGACGCCGCTGCACCTCTCGGTCTGGCGGCCCACGACCGGCACCGCGTCCCCGGGCGACCCCGACCCGGCGGCGATCGCCGATCCGGCCGCGGCGCCGGTCATCGTGTGGGTCCACGGCGGGGGCTGGGTGGGCGGGACCGATCTCGGCCAGGCCGCGGCGCTGACCCGCTGGGCGGACCGCGGCTGGCTGGTCGTCAGCGTGGAGTACGGCCTCGATGCCCCGGGGCACCCGACCTGGGACACCGCCGGGCCCCAGGTGGCCTGTGCGCTCGGCCGGGTCGCGTCCGACGCGGCCGCGCTCGGGGGCGACCCGGGCCGGATCGTGCTCGGCGGCGACTCCGCCGGCGGCCAGCTCGCGGTGTCGGTGGCCTACCACGCCGCCTCGCACACGCAGCCCTCGTCGTGCGGCGCTCCGGTCCCGGTGCCGCGGGCGGTGGCCGTGGAGTACCCGGCCGTCGACCTGGTCGACGGCTACGAGCACGGCGCCCGCTCCCCGGTGCCGCAGTTCGACGCCCGGTGGCTCGCCGCGACCTACACCGGCGGCAGCCCGGCGCAGGTCCCCGAGCGCTACCGGGCGATCTCGGGAACCGCCGCGCTGACCCCGCAGGCTCCGCCGACGCTCGTCGTCGGCGCGGGCCGCGACAGCCTGGTCCCGTTGCCGGGCCTGCAACGGTTCGTCGCCGCGGCCCGCGCGGGCGGGGTCGACGCCACGCTGGTCACCGTCCCCTTCGCCGACCACGCCTTCGACGTCGTCGACGGCTCGCTGGGCGCCCAGGCCGCCTCGTCGGTCCTGCGGGCCTGGGCCGCGGGCAGGGTCGGGGCCCCGTGAGGACGGCGCGCGACCCGTGGACCGACCTGCTGCGGATCGCCGCGCTGGGGATGGTGATCCTCTATCACAGCACCTTCATCGGGCCCCAGGTCTATCCGCAGTTCCTCGCCCGGCACCTGGTCTTCGCCCACCAGATCGGGGCGAGCGTGCTGCTCGTGATCTCCGCGCACCTGGCGGCGGGCTCGCTGGCCGACCCCGCCCACGCGACCCTCCGCTGGTGGTTCTCCCGCCTGGCCCGGCTGCTGCCCGGCTTCGTCGTCGGCACCCTCGCCGCGACCCTGGCGTTCGACTGGCTCGCACCCGCGGGGATGTACCGCGCGAGCGTCGGGGACCTGCTCGCCAATCTCGCGATGCTGTGGAACTGGAACGGCTACCACCACTGGGACTACGTCGACGGCTCCTACTGGACCCTGCCGCTGCAGCTCGCGGCGTTCTCGCTGGCGCCCTGGTTGCGCCGCTCACGTCTCGGCGGTGGGCGCGGGCTGCGGGTGCTGCTCTGGGCCGCGGTGCTGGTCCCGCTGGCGCAGTGGCCGCTGGCCCAGGGCGCGGGCGGGATCTACGACTCGGTGGTCGACGGGCTCGGGCTCTACCGCTGGCACCTGCTCGTCGCCGGCGTCGCCACCTGGATGCTCGGCAACGGACGTCTGCGCCCCGCCCAGGGCGCCGGGCTGCTGGCCGTCTGCGTCGCCGCGCACGCCGTCCAGAACGGCTGGTGGTCACCCACCGCGGGCCTGGTCACCGACGGCTGGTCGGTGCTCGGGGTCGGCCTCGGCATCGTGGCGCTGCTGCTCGCCCCGCGGGCCCGCGGGATCGCGCCGCCGCGTCCGGTGGCCGGCCTGTCCGCGCGGTTCGCGGGGATCTCCTACGGCGTCTACCTCGTCCACCAGACGCTGGGCTACGTGCTCATGCTGCGCCTGCAGGAGTGGTTCGGTGCCGGACCGACCGTCCAGACACTGGCCATGGTCGCCCAGGCGGTGCTGCTCGGCGCGGCCATGACCCGGTACGTGGAGCGCCCCGCCCACCGGGTCCTGCTGCGCTGGTTCGACGGGGTGGAGCGGGCCTCGGAGGGAGAAGGTCCGCCCCACCGCACATCAGACGATCAGCCCTGGCCGGGGGCGTCCGGCGTGTCGCCGGGCTCCGGGGTGTCCGGTCCCGGCTGGTCCGGGGTGTCGCCCGGCTCCGGGGTGTCGGCCGTGGCCGTCGACGCCGGCACGGCCGCCGGGACCGCGGCGGGGGCGGTGGTGCTCGCCAGGGCGAGCCCCGTGCTGCCCGCCGCCAGCAGCACGGCGGCGGCGCCGGCGACCACGAGGTACTTGGTCCGCATGGGTGGTGTCTCCTCTCGGTGGTCCGAAGGTCGGACCCACCGAGCGTCGCGGGTGGGCGATGAGACACGAATGTGCCGTTCCTGAACTTCGGTGAGCACTAGGACGGCACGGCCGCCGTGCGGTCCCCGTCCGGCACGGACCCGCCGTCGCCGGCGGAGCGGGGCAGGTCGATCTCCACCAGCGCCCCGCCCTCGGCGCGGTTGGCGGCCCGGACCCGCCCGTGGTGGGCGTGGGTGATGGTCTCCACGATCGCCAGGCCCAGTCCGCTGCCGCCGTCGCTGCGGGCGCGGGCGGTGTCGGCGCGGCGGAACCGCTCGAAGGCGTGGGGGAGGAAGTCGGCGGGGAAGCCGGGGCCGTCGTCGGCGACGGCGAACACCGCGCGGTCGTCCTCGCCGGTCAGGGTGAGCGTGACGACCGCGTGCTCCGGGCTGTGGCGGATCGCGTTCGCGAGGACGTTGTCCAGCGCCTGGCGCAGCCGGTCGGGGTCCACGTCGGCCTCGAGATGGGGTGGGGAGTCGACGACGACGTCCACGTCGCGCCGGTCGCCGACGGCGGAGGCGGCGCGGGCGGCCGACGCGGTCACCTCGGCGAGGTCCACCGTCCGGGCCCGGAGGAAGCCGCCGGACCCGTCGGCGCGGGCGAGGGTGAGCAGGTCCTCGGCGAGGCGGATGAGCCGGTCGGTCTCGCCCGCCGCCGAGGTGATGGCCTCGACGAGCTCGTCGCGGTCCCGCCCGGGACGGCCGGCGAGCTCGAGCTCGGCACGCAGGGTGGCCAGCGGGGTCCGCAGCTCGTGGCCCGCGTCGGCGACGAAGCCGCGTTCGCGCTCCAGCGCCTGGCGTTCCTGGGTGAGGGCCTGGCGCTGGCGGTCGAGCAGTTCGTTGAGCGTGGCCGCGAGCGAGGCGATCTCGTCGCGGGTGCCGGGCACGGCGAGGTGGGTGCCGTCGTCGTGCCGGGCCAGCCCGGCGCTCTGGCGGCGCATCCGTTCCACCGGGCGCAGCGCGGCGCCGGAGAGCCACCACGCGCCGAGCCCGGCCGCGATCACCGCGATCGGCCCGAGGATCAGCAGCCCGGTGTCGACGTGCTCGTCGGCGGCGTCGGCGATGTCGGTCCCGGTGCCCACGACCAGGACCAGCCCGTCGCGGTCGGAGAGGACGGTGGCCAGGAAGCGGGTGCGTTCGTGCTCGTCGCCGGTGGTGAACCCGAGCGGGCCCGCGCCGTCGACCCGGCGCGCGAGGACGGCCGCGAGCGCGCGCTGGTCGAGCACCGGCCCGCCCGTGAGGTCGGTGGAGCTCACGACGACCCGGCCGTCGGCCGACACCACCTGGACCGGCTCCTCGTCGCGGGTGGTGCGCAGCGCCGGGAGTCCGCCGGAGGTGTACTGCTCGGTCAGGGTCGCGGCGCGGCTGGCCAGCCCGACGTCGAGGGTGGCGTAGAGGCTGGTGCGCAGCTGCAGCACGAACCCGAGCCCGACGACGCCGATGAGCAGCGCCGTGCCCAGCGCGAACCCGAGCGCCAGGCGCACGCGCAACGGCACGGGGATCGACCCCCTTCCTGCTCAGCGCCCCGGGGTGGGTGCGGGCCGCTCCGGATCCGGGGCCCGGAGTCGGTAGCCCGCGCCGCGGACCGTCTCCAGCAGCTCGCTGCCGTAGGGCTTGTCGATCTTGCGGCGCAGGTAGGACACGTACTGGTCGATGATGTTCGAGACGCCGTCGTAGGCGAAGTCCCACACGTGCTCGAGGATCGTGGTGCGCGAGAGCACCTGGTCAGGATGCCGCAGGAACAGCTCGAGGAGCGCGAACTCCTTCGTCGACAGCGCCAGCTCGTCGTCCCCGCGCCAGGCCCGCCGGCTGGCCGGGTCGAGCACGAGATCCCCGACGCGCAGCACCGTCGGGCGGTCTACCCCGCCGCGCCGGATCAGGGCCCGGACCCGGGCCGCGAGCTCGCCGAAGCTGAACGGCTTGGTGAGGTAGTCGTCCGCCCCGACGTCGAGGCCCCGGATCCGGTCGTCGACGCCGTCGCGGGCGGTCAGCATCAGGATCGGCGACCAGCGACCGGACTCGCGCAGCTGGCGGCACACCTCGAACCCGTCGGCGCCGGGCAGCATCACGTCGAGCACGATCGCGTCGTAGCCGAACTCGCCGGCCTGCCAGAGGCCGTCCGGCCCCGTCGTCGCGATGTCGACGGCGTAGCCGTCCTCCTCGAGGCCACGACGGATCAGCGCGGCCATGCGCACCTCGTCCTCGACCACCAGCACCCGCATGGATCGTGACCCTAGGTCCGTTCCGTGTACTTCCGATGAGAGTCCGCCGGGGGCCGGACGACCCTGCCGCGGGCGACCAGTTCGAGGATCCCGGCGACGGCCACGGTCTCCGCGGCGAGCAGGCCGATCAGCACCAGCACCTGCGCCGCGGCCGCCTGGACGGGGTTCCCGCTGCCGATGAGGACGCCGACGAACGCGCCGGGCAGCGTCACGAGCCCGACGGTGCGGGTCTGGTCCATCGGCGGTACCAGGGCCTGGGTCGCGGCGGGCCGGCAGACGAGCATGGCCGCGTCGCGGTGGCGGCCGCCCAGGGCGAGGGCGGCCTCGTACTCGTCGCGGCGCTGCTCCAGATCGTCGAGGGCGCGGCGTCCGCCGAGGGACGTGGCGGTCATGGCGCCGCCGATGACGATCCCCGCCACCGGTACGACCGCGATGCCGGTGAGGGGGACCGCGCCGCTGAGCAGCGCGATCGCGAGCACCGGCAGGACGCCGGAGGTGATCGCGGCGGTCGCGAACAGCCCGCTGCGGTGCGGGGTCATCCGGCGCGCGGAGGTCCAGGAGGCGACGCCGAGCATGACCAGCACGAACGCGACCGTGAGCCACCAGGACCGCACCACCGCGACGATGACCGTGGCGACCAGGGCGAGCTGGACCACGGCCCGCAGCGAGGCCACCGACAGCATCCGCGCGATCCCGAAGCGAGCCACCAGCGAGACCGCCACCGCCACCGCGACGAGCACGAGCAGGGCGGCCGCCAGCCCCCAGCCGACGTTGACCGACGCACCGTTCATGCCGAGGAGCGTGACCCGACGAGCGTGCGGTCGCCGACGGCGGTGGTCGCGGAGGGCGACGGTGACGGATCGGGGATCGGCGTGGGGGAGTGGGACGTGACGATCCCGACGACGACCGTGACGGCGGCCGCCATCGCCGTCACGACGGCGTCCGTGGACACCACGACGTGCTCGCCGAACCAGGCGACGCCCGCGGCCAGGCCCACCACGGGGTCGATCACCACGATCACCGACACCGCGGCGGCCACCGCGCGGGCCCGCCGGAAGGCGTGCTGGCTGAGCAGCACCGACAACGGCCCGACGACCACCGCGATCCAGAGCGCCGGGTGCGTGAGCGGCGCCGCCCACCCGGAGGCGAGCTCGGCGCCGACGGTCTTGAGCGCGATCGCGGTGACGCCGTAGCCGAGGCCGGTTCCGACCGAGAGCGCGATCCCGGTCGTCCCGGGCCTCCGCGCCCGCCGGGCGGCGGCCGCGGAGAGCACCAGGGTCGTGCCGGCGAGCAGGAGCAGCGCCGTTCCGGACGGGAGCCGGGTCGCCGTCCCGGCGGTCGGGGAGAGCGCGAGCAACACGGTGATGAGACCCGTCGTCGTGAGGATCATCCCGGCCCAGCGGATCCCGCTCGGTGTCCGGCCCAGCAGGAACCACTCCGCGAGGGTCGTGGCGACGATGCCGCCGACGAGGACGGTCTGCACGACGATCAGCGAGCCGAGCGTCAGCGCCAGGAACTGCAGCGCCAGCCCGCCCACCGACGCCGCGGTGCCGACCCACCACCAGCTGCTGCGCACCAGGCCGGCGAGCAGGCCGCCCCGTACCCCGTCGTCGGTCGTGGCCATCCCGCGGCGCTGGGCCACGCTGGAGGTGCCCAGCAGCGCCGCGGCCGCTCCGGCGACGAGGGCCGCGTCGAGCGAGCCGCTCATCACCGGCCTCCGACGGCCAGGCCCGGCGTGCGACGGGTGGCCAGCACACCCTGCACGAGCGCGGCGGGGTCGGCGCCGACGGGCCAGAACCGCCCGGTGTGGCGGCCGGCGGCCGCGGCGTCGACGGCCTCGGCGAGCGCGGCGGCACTGCGGGGCCACGGCGCGATGCCGGACCGGTCGAGGACCTCGGCGTTGGCGCGGCCGTGGCCGGCGATGGGTCGGTAGGTGACGGCGGGCAGGGCGGCCGCGAGCGCCTCGGTCAGCGAGAGCCCGCCGGCGTTGTGGATCAGGACGTCGGCGGCTCCCATCAGCGCGGCGACGTCGTCGCGCCAGCCGAGGGCGACCACCCGCTCGAGGCGGCCGAGCCGGCGGGCCAGCGTGGTGTTGCGTCCGCAGAGCACGACGACGTGCAGCCGCGGGTGGGCCAGCAGGTCGTGCACGGTGCGGGGGACCGATCCCATGCCCAGCGACCCGGCGCTGATCAGCGCCACCGGGGCGTCGTCGGGCAGGCCCAGCTCGGCGCGGACGTCCTGCCGGCCGCGGGTCGGGGCGGCGAAGTCCCGGGCCGACAGCGGGCCGGCGGCGCGGGCCCGCACCCCGTAGCGCCGGGCGTCGCGGGCGGTGGCCTCGGTGACGGTCAGGTGGTGGTCGACGGCGGGATGGCACCAGGTGGCGTGCGCGGCCGGGTCGGTGAGGTAGGTGACGACGGGTGCCGCGACCCGGCCCTGTTCGCGCAGCGCGCCGAGGGTCTGCCCGGCCAGCGGATAGGTGGTGACGACGACGTCGGCGTCGCGGGCCCAGCGCTCGAGACCCGGCTCCGCCCAGCGGCACACCAGGCCCGCGGCGCGGCGCAGCACGCCGTCGTGCTCGAGGCCGTCGAAGAGGGTGTCGAACAGGACGGGCGCGTACTGCACGGTGGGCTGGTACAGGTCGCGCAGCACCCGGCGGGCCGGGGCGGGCAGCGCGTCGAGGTAGTCGTGGACCTCGACCTGGACGCCGCGGCCGGCGAGCCGTCGGGCGAGCTCGCGGGCGGCGCCCTCGTGGCCCTGGCCGACGGTGGCGCTGATGATCACCACCCGCCCGGTCAGCGACACCTTCTCCGGCCACCTCGTCGGACCGCCCGCCACCACCAGGGGGACGAGCCGGCGGACCGGCGAGTCGTGGGTGGGCGCTGTCGGCGAGGACATCGCGGACGACCTCCGAGCTGGGTTCTCCGGTGAAGGTCCACGGGGTGGACCACTTCCACAGTGCTCGGCGGGGGTGAAGCCGCCACGTACAGCGGGTGGGAGCTGGGTAAGAGCTGTGGATCACAGGGGTCAACTCCGGCCGACGCCCCGACCGTCCTCGGAGATCCGTGTGAGGCCGATGAGTGCGTGCGCCCCGCCACGGACCGTCCGCCGAGGTCTCGCGTACATCACCGTCACATCTCGCTGCAGTCACGCTGCGTCCGAGATCCGTGATCACGACAGTTCGGGGGAACGATGGATCGCAGCGAGACGACGGTGCGCGTACTGCGCAAGCTTCCCGAGGTCACCGCCCTGTTCTGGGTGCTCAAGATCGTGGCCGTGACGCTCGGGGAGACCCTGGGCGACGAGCTCGGGATCACCCTCGGCGTCGGGTACCTGGCGACCGCGCTGGTCCTGCTGGTGGTGTTCGGGGTGCTGGTCGCCGCGCAGCTCCGGGCGAGCCGGTTCGCGCCGGCGCTGTTCTGGGCGGTGGTCCTCTCGACGAGCGCGGTGGGCACCGAGATCTCCGACGGGATGGACCGCGGGTACCCCGGCCACGCCAGTTCGTCCGCGGGCGGCATCGGCTACGGCTGGGGTGCCCTCATCCTCACCGCCCTGCTGGCGGCGGTGTTCGTCGCGTGGTGGCGGACCGGGCAGACCTACGACGTCGAGAACATCGCCACCCGCCGCGGCGAGGGGCTGTACTGGGTCGCGATCCTGGTGTCGAACACGCTCGGCACCGCCAGCGGGGACTGGCTCTCCGACGACACCGGCCTCGGGTTCCTGGCCGCCTTCGGGATCGTCTCGGTGCTGCTCCTGATCCTGCTCGGCCTGCATCGGTCGACCGCGTGGCCCACCGCGCTGCTGTTCTGGCCGGCATTCGTCCTGACCCGCCCGCTCGGCGCCGCGGGCGGCGACTTCCTGACCAAGCCCGCCGACGAGGGCGGCCTCGGCTGGGGCACGCTCGGGGCGACCCTCGCCCTGCTGGCCCTGCTCGTCGTCGGGGTCGCCTGGCAGACGGTGCGGCTGCGGCGATCGCCGCCGGCGACCCTGCCCGAGCCCCGGCACCGGGTGACCGGCGAACCGCAGACCCCGAACGGCGCGCTCGTGACCGCGGGGGCGCCGGGTGAGCTCCCGAGCACGTGATCACCGACGGGCGGCCGCCGCGACCGCCCAGGTCGTCCGCGCCTCCGCCGGGGCCTCCCCGCGCCAGCGCTGCCGGTCGAGCACGAGCAGGCCGACGGCGACGGCCACCCACACTCCGGTGTAGATCAGGATCGGCCCAGACGGCTGGATGCTGCCCTCGACGCTGTGCGCGATCAGGACGAGGGGGAGGTGCCACACGGTGACGACGACCGCGAGGATCGCGATCGCGGTCGCGGCGAGCGGGGAGAGCCGGGCCTGCAGGCCGGGCAGCGCGAACCCGCGCCACCCCGGCTCCTCACCCAGCGGCCCGTCCAGCGGGTTCACCAGACGGACCGCGAACACGAGCAGGAAGCTCCCGACCGACCTCGCGCAGGCCGGCCCGTCCGCCGCAGAGCGGGGCGGCCACGAGGGCGCCGACCAGCGGGCTGAACGCGCCGAAGGATCCGAAGGGGACGAAGGCCCGGGCGACGACGAAGGTCACGACGAAGAACGTGACGACCGGATGCTCCCGCAGCCACGCCATGAGCGCCTCGCCCCCGCCCCGGTCGTCGACGGCCGTCCGGGCCGGATCCTCGCTCGACGCCCATCGGCGTCACCTCACCCGCATCGGGTGAAACCGGACGAACGCGTCGCCCGGGCGAGACGTGTTGCTCGCTACTGAACTCGGGTAGCCGCGCGGCCATGAAGGTCGTGTACGTGTCCTACCCGCAGTCCGGCTCCGGCGATGTCGATGTGCCGGCGAGCGCGGAGAACGCCCTCGGACTGCGGTCGTTCCTCGAGTCCGGCGGGCACGAACTGGTCGCCACCTCCGAGACCGGCGAGGCGCTCGACCGCGAGCTCGCCGACGCCGAGGTGCTGATCACGACCCCGTTCTGGCCGGTCTACCTCGACGAGGACCGCATCAAGCGGGCCGCGAACCTCTCGCTGGTCATCACGGCGGGCATCGGCTCGGACCACACCGACCCGGAGACCGCGAAGCAGCACGGCGTCACCGTCGCCGAGGTGACCGGCAGCAACGTCGTCAGCGTCGCCGAGCACAACGTGCTGCAGATTCTCGCCCTGGTCCGGAACTTCGTTCCGGCGCACATGGAGGCCCGTGAGGGTGGCTGGGACGTCGCGAAGATCGCCGCGCCGTCGCACGACCTCGAGGGCAAGACCGTCGGCATCGTCGGGCTCGGGGCCATCGGCGCGCGAACCGCGCTGCGGCTCAAGGGCTTCGACGTGCGGATGCTCTACTACGCCAACCACCGCCGCTCCGCCGGTGAGGAGGCCTCGCTGGGCGTGAAGTACGCGCGGCTCGACACCCTCGTCGCCGAGTCCGACGTCATCTGCCTGGCACTGCCGCTGATGGACGGCAGCCAGGCGCTGTTCGGGCCGGAGCGCCTGCAGGCGATGAAGCCCGGCGCGTGGTTGGTCAACACCGCGCGCGGCGCGATCGTGGACCGTGACGCGCTCGTCGAGGCGGTCGGGTCCGGTCACCTGGCGGGGTACGCGGGCGACACCTGGTACCCGCAGCCCGCGCCGGCCGACCACCCGTGGCGCTCGCTGCCCCAGGGCTCCGAGGCGATGACGATCCACTGCTCGGGCATGACGCGCGAGGCGCAGGACCGCATCGCCGAGGGCGTGCACGAGATGCTCGCCGCCCACCTCGACGGCCGTGCGATGCCGGAGGACTTCATCGTGGTCGATCCCGCGGCCTGACGGCCGCCCGGGTCGACGCGGCTCGTCAGGCCGGGCCGGGCCGAGGTCGACGACTCCCCGGGACGGCGAGCGGGCTCCGCCCCGGCCCGCCCGAGGTCTCGACGAGCAGCTCCTCGCCCGCTTCGGCGGCCAGCACCGCGAGCGCGGCGGCGTGCTCGGAGACGCCCTCGGTCACGGCCCGGTTCCGCAGGGCCTCGGCACTCTGTCCCTCGGTGAGCTGCCGTGCGCGGGCGACCAGGGCCCGGGCTCGGTCGATGTCCCGACGGGTCTGCGCCTCGATCGGGTTCGTGCGGACCATCTCTTCCTCTTCCCCCCGGAGTGGCTGGACTCGGCTCTCGTCGTGGGACGGGAGCGGCCGCCGACGAGGTCCGGGTCGACGCCGTCCAGCGTGGCGGACCACCGGGTCGGGAGGCCACCCCGCGCGGCGCGTCCACGGCAGGCAAGCGTCGAGCGGTGTAATCTAGGTCACTGTTACGCCCGGACCACGCGTGACTGGAGCTGATCGCGATGGCTGCGCCCGCCTCGAACGGCCACCACGTCCCCGGCCCCGACTCGGGGGTGCTGGAGATGCTGTCCAGCGTGCTGTCGAGCCTGTCCTTCCCGGCGCGCCCCTGGCAGATCATCGCCGCCGCGGAGGCCTACGGGGCCGACAGCCGGACCATGACGCGGCTGCACCAGCTCCCGTCCGCCACGTACCCGTCGTTGCGGCATGTCGCGCAGGCCTACGGCAACGCTCCCGGTCCCCGTCGCGGCGCGCCACCGGCATCGCACCGGTAGGTCGGCGTCCGACGGCTCACGCTGACCCGACGACGAGCTGGGTGCCATGGATGCACGCGTCTCATCGCGGGGCGTGTGGACGGAGCACGATCATGGACTGGCGGACCCTGGCGGCGTGCCGCGACGAGGACCCGGAGCTGTTCTTCCCCGTCGGGACCGGCGAGGCGTCCCGGGCCGACGTCGCCGCCGCCAAGGCCGTCTGCCGGGGCTGCCCGGTGGTCTCGCCGTGCCTGGCGTGGGCGCTCGCCTCGGGGCAGGACGCCGGGGTCTGGGGCGGCACCAGCGAGGGCGAGCGTCGTGCGCTCCGCCGAGCGGTACGCGTACGCGCCCGTCGCCCCGGTTGACCCGCCCGCCGGCCCCCGAGCCGACGGGCGGGAGCTGTCTCAGAGGTTCGATCCACCGCCGGGCATCGCCAGGTGCTGGCCCGGCATGATCATGTTCGGGTTGCCCGCCACCGACCGGTTCGCGGACGCCAGCGCCTGCCAGCCGCCGCTGACCTGGTGGCTGGTCGCGATCGAGGAGAGGGTGTCGCCCGCGACGACGGTGTAGTCGTCCGGCAGGGCGTGCTTCGGGGCGCTGCTGCGGCTCGACGACGAGCTGCTGGTCGACTTCTTCGTCGAGCTCACCTGCCGGTCCGACGAGGAGCTGCCGCTGGAGCTGCTGCTCGAGCTGCCGGAGGTCGACCCGCCGCCCTCGCTCCCGTGCTTCCCGCAGACCGGCCACGCGCCGATGCCCTGCCCGTCGAGGACCTTCTCGGCGACCGAGATCTGCTCCTCACGGGAGGCGCCCTGCGGGCTGCCGCTGCCCCCGAAGGCCTTCCAGGTCGACTGCGTGAACTGGAGGCCGCCGTAGAAGCCGTTGCCGGTGTTCGCGGCCCAGTTGCCGGAGGACTCGCACTGGGCGATCGCGTCCCAGTTCACCGAGGGAGCGGCGTTCGCGGCGGGCGCGACGACCGCCCCGAGGGCGGCGAGGGCGAGCGGACCGGTGGTGGTGGCGACGACCGTCGTCCGGACACGGGTCGGACTGACGGCGCGGTGCTTCGCGGGCATCGGGGAACCTCACGAGTAGGCCGGGGCGCGGGGACGCCACGGCGAGCGGGGGAGCAGGGCGGGTAACCGCGACGGGGGAGCGGAGCGGTGGACCCGCCAGCGAGATTAGGAACCGCTCCTGAGGGATCGCCCGTAGCTGAGAACCGGCGGCCCCTGGCTGCGCCCGCGAGCCGTTTCCCGGCGACCAGCGCCCGTGCGCAGCGCCTTTCGGCTCAACGGCTTGCGCCGGACGTCACGGGTCGGTCTCAGGAACGTCACGCGGCTCTCAGCGCGGCGGCGGGGCGGGGAGCGGCCCCAGGAGATCCTCGACCGCCATGCCGATGGCGAGCACCGCGGTGTCGGCGTCGACCGGGCCTTCGAGACCGAGGCCCACCGGCAGCCCGGCCGGGGTGCGACCGGCCGGCACCGACAGGCTGGGCACCCCGGCGCAGCTTCCGGGGCTCACGGTGCGGATGGTCGTCGTGAAGGTGTCCACGGCCGGCCCGCCGTCGACCGACAGCGTGCCGGACCCGTTGACCGCGTCGATGGGTGCGGGCAGCACGGGGGAGGTGGGGAACAGGATCGCGTCGAGGCCGTTGTCGGCGAGGTAGTCGGCGTAGACCTGCTGGAGCCGGGGCCGGTGGACGGCGATCGCGTCCGGGTACGCGTCGCCGAAGGCGTCGGCCGTCACCGCGGCGAACGCCGCCCGCACGTCCGGGCTCGCGATCCCGGCCGCGATGTCCTCCAGTTTGACTCCCTCGACGCCGGTCTCGCGCAGGTAGTCCGGGATGGCGGACCGCGGCTCGTGCAGCGCCAGCGGGAAGACGATCTTCTCGGTCAACGCCAGGGCGTCCGGCATGTCGACGTCGACGAGCACGACACCTGCGTCGGCGAGCCTCCTCCGGGCCTCGTCCATCACCGTCGCGACCGGCCGCTCGAGATCGCTCCACAGGACGGCTGGGGTACCGATCCGGAGGCCGGCGAGCGGCACCGGCGCGGGCACCGACCCGCCGGTGATCACCGAGTCGAGCAGCGCCACGTCGCGGACCGTCCGCGCCATCGGCCCGACCGTGTCGAGGGTGTGGCTGAGCGGGAGGACCCCGGCCCCGCTGTAGCGACGCCGCGGGCCGCCGGTCGACGGGCGGAAGCCGACGATCCCGCTCAGCGCGGCGGGGGTGCGCACCGAGGCGCCGGTGTCGGTGCCGAGGCCGGCGGGCCCGATGCGCGCCGCGATCGCCGCGGCGGTGCCGCCCGACGATCCGCCGGGGATGCGGGTGGGGTCGTACGGGTTCCGGGTGATCGCGGCGTGCGGGGCGAGGTTCGTCGTGGTCACGCCGAGCGCGAGCTCGTGCATGGTCGTCTTCCCGACGACGACCGCCCCGGCCGCCACCAGGCGGGCGAGGACCGGCGCGTCCGACGTCGGGCGCACGTCGCGCAGTGCGGGCGTCCCGCCGGTGGTCGGCAGGGCGCTGGTGTTGATGTTGTCCTTCACGAGCAACGGCAGCCCCGCCAGCGGGCCGAGCGGGGTTCCCGCGTCCCGGGCGGCATCGATCGCGGCCGCCCACGACCGCGCGCCGTGCGGATCGAGCGCCACCACGGCGCCGAGATCCGATCGCTCCTCGGCCCTCTCGAGGACGGACTCGACGGCGGCGAGCGCGGTGAGCTCACCGCGGGCCACGGCGCCGACGACCTCGGTCGCGGTCAGGTCCTGGTGCACGCGCTCGCTCCCGACGGACTGGGGAGCCTCACCGTACTGGGTGAGGCCCCGTCGACCATCTCATCCGGGAGCGCGGACGAACCTCCGGCCGGCACGGCCGATCTCCGCGGCGACGGAGCCGAGCAGGCAGAGACCCGTCACCACGAGCAGGTAGGCCGCGAGCCAGACGTGCTTGAACACCTCGAAGTAGCCGTCCCCGAGCACCGCCGTCACGACGATGCCGAGGGCGGTGACTGCCCCGAGTCCGGCGGCCAGGCACCACCGGGCGGTTACCGGCGCCCGCCGTCGCCAGGCCACCGCGCTCCCGGCGGCGGCGACGGCGAGCAGCACCAGCGCCGTCGGGAGCCACGGCGGGCGGCGGGTCCCGTCCAGCACGGTGCGGAGGTCGGGCTGCCGGGCCCCGGACCAGCCGGGATCGCCCCCGGGCGGCGAGACCCGTGAGGTGTCCGCCGGTCCCGAGGCCAGGTACGGCAGGTCGGCGCGCGTCGTCGCCTGCAGGCCGACCCCGACCGCCCGGGTCAGCGCCGCCGGATGACGGGCCAGCGCGGCCCAGGCCGCCGAGCGGGTGTCGTCGGGCCGGTCGCGGATCGCACGGCTCCACCACAGGGCGCTCGGGTGCGGGGGTCCGTTGAAGTACCCGTCGCCGGTGAACGCGGCGGCGTCCGGGGGCAGCCCGAGCTCGGCGGTCGCTGCAGGGCCGAGCTCGGTGAGGACGAGGGTGAACGCGAGGTCGTGGACGTTCGCGCCCTCGTAGACCGAGTCCTGGAACTCGACGGCGGCACCGAGCGGCACGGCGACCGCGAGCACCGTGACCACCGCGACCGCGGGGCCGACCAGGCGCCGGCGCCCCACCGTCACCACCGCGCACGCGAGGACGGCGACGACGAGCACCGGCAGGTAGGCGACCTTGGCCGTCGCGGCGACCCCGCCCCCGACCCCGGTCACGATCAGCGCGACGACCCGCGCGGAACGGTCGTCCGGCCGCGTCACCAGCAGCGCCGCGACGCCGCACGCCACCGCGAGGGTGCCCAGCAGCCCGGCCGGCTCGCCGTAGGTCGAGAGGAGGAAGCGGGTGAACGAGCCGAGCGCGAGCGGGGCGACCGGCACCACGAGCACCGTCGCCCGCCACGTGCCCGCCGCGGACGCGGCCCACGCCGCGGCGGCCACGACGAGCCCGACGAGCACGGCGTACCACCCGGCCACCGCGCCCAGCGCGAGCGTCCCGTCGTTGCCCAGCATCGCCGCGCGCAGCACCAGCCCGGCCGACGACGGCGTCGACCAGCAGCTCGGGGTCCCGACGGCGAAGTCGGTGACGACCCCGCCCTTCCAGGCCCCGAGACGGTCGACGGTGTCGGGGACCAGGCCGGCCCCGCAGTAGAGCCGGTAGCCGTCGCCGTTGTCCTCCACGCCGTACGTCCCGCCGGTCAGCAGCCCGAGCCGCAGGACGACGAGGAGGGCCGCGGCACCGCCGGCGCCGAGACCGAGCGCGGGTCGGCGCCACCGGGCGCCACCCCGCACCGCCGGCACCGTCACCGGGCCCATCGTGCCCGGCGCCCCGTCCGGTGCCGACCGCGGGGAATAGCGGCCGGGCCGGGCCGGGTTCTCGCGGACATGAGGATCGGGATCATCGGTGCAGGCATGATCGGCGGCACGCTGACCCGGCGGCTCGCCGCCCTGGGCCACGAGGTGCGCGTGGCGAACTCGCGGGACCCGGAGACGCTCTCCGAGCTCGCCGCCGAGACCGGCGCGACGGCGGTGTGGGCGCGCGACGCGGCGGCCGACGCGGACGTCGTGATCGTGAGCATCCCGCAGAAGAACACCCCCGACCTCGCGGCCGGGATCGTGTCCGCCGCGAAGCCGGGCGCCCCCGTCATCGAGACGAACAACTACTACCCCCAGCAGCGCGACGGCCGGATCGAGGCCCTGGAGAACGGCACCCCGGAGAGCGTGTGGGTGGCCGAGCTCCTCGGCACCCCGGTGTACAAGGTCTTCAACGGCATCTGGTGGAAGCACCTGCTCGAGAACGGGAAGCCCCACGGCACCGAGGGCCGGATCGCGCTGCCGATCGCGGGCGCCGACGACGCGGGCAGGGACGCCGTCTCCGCCCTGGTCGACGAGCTCGGCTTCGACCCGGTCGACGCGGGCAGCCTCGAGGAGTCCTGGCGCCAGCAGCCGGGCACCCCGGTCTACGGCAAGGACTACGACGTCGAGCGCACCCGTAAGGCCCTCGCGGAGGCCTCCCCGGAGCGTCCGGTGGAGTTCCGGGCCGCCTGAGGGCGAATCCCCTGCTCCGGACGCGAGCGTGGCCCGACGATCGACGACATCGGGCTACGCTCGGCCGGACGCCGACGGCGGTGAGGGGGTTCGGCCGTGACGAGCCAGGACCTGTACGTGGGGCCGACGGAGCGCCCGGACAAGTATCGGCTGGTCCGGCTGGAGGGCTCCGGCGGTGAGGCGGCGCTGTGGCGCGCCGAGGTGGATCTGGCCGGCGCGTCCGAGACCGTGGCGGTCAAGGTGCTTCGGCCCGAGCACCAGAACGACCTCGCGCGGATCAGCGCACGGTGGGCCGAGCAGGCGGAGCTGCTGCGGTTCGTCACCCATCCCTCGGTGGTCGGGGTCCGGGAGCACTTCGAGGCCGGGCCGCCGCACCCCGCCCGGGGCGAGTGCCCCGACGGGCGCGCGCTGTACCTGGTGATGAACTGGGTGCCGGGGCTGGCGCTGCGCGACTGGCTGCTGCTGCGGGAGGGCCGCGAGGGCACGGTGGCCGGGCTGCGGCTGCTGGAGCAGGTCGCCGACGTGCTCGAGATGCTCCACTCCGGCCGGGCCACGCCGTCGGCCCGTCCGGTGGTCCACGGCGACCTGTCCCCGGGCAACGTCATGGTCGACGACGAGGGCCGGGCCGTGCTCGTGGACTTCGGGCTGGTGCGGCTGGCGTCGCACCAGACCCGGGACGCGGCCGGCACGCCCGGGTTCGCCGCCCCGGAGGTGTGGACCCGGGGGGAGTACACCCCGGCCGCCGACCGCTACGGCTTCGCCGCGCTGGGGTTCTACATGCTGCTCGGGACCCCGCCCCCGGACGACGAGGACGAGGTCGCCGAGGCGCTGTTCGCGCACCCGTTCCTGGTCAACGCGTCGTCCGCCGCGGTCGAGGGGATCCTCGCCGGCTTCAGCGCGGACCCGGACCGCCGGCCCCCGGTGGCCGACTGGCTCGCGCTGCTGCGCGGCGCGGCGTCCACCTCCGCGCGGACCGTCCCGCCGACCACCCCGGCCGGTGCCGGCCGGGCCCCGTCGCCGACGATCCACGCCTTCCGGAACGGCCACCCCCGCGACGCGACCACCCGGGCCACCCCGCGCCCGGCCGCCGGGGAGAGTCGCGTCGAGCGCACCGGGACCGACGCCGCCGTCGACGTCGAGGCCCAGCTCGCCGAGTGCCGGGACGGGCCGGGGGAGCGGGTGTGGTCGGCACTGCTCAGCCGGCAGTGGTCGGTGTTGAGCACCTGGTGGACGAACCACTACGGAGGCCGGACCTACCACGTGAAGCTGCGCGACCGGTCCGACGACTGGGTGGTCGTGGTGGAGATGCGGTTCTGCGGCGAGGACTCCAGCCAGCTGGTGTGGGCCAGCGGCGCCGGCGGCGAGATGACCGAGTGCTCCGGCGAACTGGACCGCTGGCTCGCGCTGCTCTGAGGGCCTACCCGGCGGGCGGGTGGACGGCCGTGATCCCGGCGAGGACGAGATCGATGCCGTCGAGGAACTGCTGTCGGTCGTCGTGCTCGCGCATCTGCTGCGCGACGGTCCGCGTGAACGAGTAGTCGTCCGGGTCGAGCTCCTCCCAGGCCGTGGACACCTTCGCGAGGAACTCGCCGCGGTCGGCCCCCGGGCCGAGCACCTGGGCGTTCGCGGCGTTCTGCGCCGCCGCGCCGAGGATGTACTGGACCACCACCGACGTCACCGTGAACCACTGCTCCCGCGGCACGCCCATCGCGCTGACGTGTCGCCCGACGCCCTCGAAGATCCGCGGGGTCGTGACCTGCCAGGAGCTCGCCGAGAGCTGCGCGGCGACCCAGTTGTGGGCGTCGACCGCGTCGAACAGGCCGAGCGCGAGGGCGCGGATGCGATCCCGCGGGGAGGCGCCCTCGGGCTCGGCCGCCAGCGCGGCGGCGACGACGGCGTCGGTCGCGGCGGCCAGCAGTTCGCCCTTGTTCGCGACGTGCCAGTAGATCGCCCCGGGCCCGGTCGCGAGGCGCTCGGTGAGCGCCCGGAACGTCAGCCCGCCCTCGCCGGCCGCATCGAGCATCCCGACGGCCGCCTCGACGATCCGCTCCCGCGAGAGCGCCTCCGTGCGCCGCGGTGACCGGCGCGCCTGCTGTGACACGGCTCCATATTGACACGCCTGGAACGTGGTTCCAAACTTCCTTGGAACGCCATTCCAGAGAGGCTGAAGGAGCCGCCATGAACACCACCGTCACGATCATCGGCGCCGGCCTGGGCGGACTCGTCCTCGCCCGCGTCCTGCACGTCCACGGGATCCGGGCCACGGTCTACGAGGCCGAACCCTCACCGACCGCCCGCGCCCAGGGCGGGATGCTCGACATCCACGCCGACAACGGGCAGCCCGCGCTCGAGGCCGCGGGCCTGACCGAGCAGTTCCGGGCCCTGATCCTCGAGGGCCGCGAGGCCACGCGGGTGCTCGACCCGGCCGGTGCCGTCCTGCTCGACGTCCCCGACGACGGGAACGGCGGGCGCCCCGAGGTGCAGCGCGCCGAGCTGCGGCACCTCCTGCTCGACTCCCTGCCCGAGGGCACGGTGCGGTGGGGCCACAAGGTCAGCTCCGTCCGCAGCCTCGGAGGCGGCCGGCACGAGGTCGCCTTCACCGACGGCACGAGCGTCACCGCCGACCTGCTCGTCGGCGCGGACGGCGCCTGGTCGCGGGTCCGGCCGCTGCTCTCCGACGCCACCCCGGCGTACGCCGGCCGGTCGTTCGTCGAGACGTGGCTCCACGACGGCGACGTCCGTCATCCGGCCGCCGCGGCGGCCGTCGGCGACGGCGGGATGATGGCGCTCGCGCCCGGCAAGGGCATCCAGGCCCACCGGGAGAGCGGCGGGACGCTGCACACCTACGTGGCGCTCTCCCACCCGCAGGAGTGGTTCGCCGGGATCGACTTCGACGACCCGGCCGCCGTCACCGCGGCGGTCGCCGCCGAGTTCGACGGCTGGGCGCCGGAGCTCACCGCCCTGATCACCGACACCGACGTGGCGCCGGTGCTGCGCACCCTCACCACGCTGCCGGTCGGGCACCGGTGGGAGCGCACGCCGGGCGTCACCCTGGTCGGCGACGCCGCCCACCTCGCGCCGCCGAACGGCGAGGGGGCCAACCTGGCGATGCTGGACGGGGCCGAGCTCGGCAGGGCCCTCGCCGCGCACCCCGACGACGTCGAGGCCGCGCTCGCCGAGTACGAGGAGGCCATGTTCCCGCGCGGCGCCGCGGCCGCCGTCGACGGCGACGAGCTCCACGAGCTGATGTTCGGCGACGACACGCCCCACGGTCTGATCGCCATGTTCGGCGGGGCGGAGCAGTCGGCCTGAGGCACGCCGTCCGGGACGTCGCCGCGGCCGGAGATGGGCAGGCGGGCCGGTCGGGATGGGCACGTGATGCCGATGGGCGTCGTCGTCGGCCTTCCTAGCGTCGTGAGCACCTCGAACGACGCACGAAGGAGCGACGACGATGTCCACGACGATCGTGATCGGGGCCGGTCAGGCCGGCCTCGCGATGAGCCGGTGCCTGACCGCCCGCGGGCAGCACCACGTGGTGCTGGAGCGAGGCCGGATCGGACAGCGATGGCGGCGCGAGCGGTGGGACTCGTTCACGCTCCTGAGCCCGAACTGGCAGACCCGGCTGCCCGGGCGGCGGTACGCCGGGGCCGACCCCGACGGGTTCATGACCGGCCGCGAGGTCGGCGACATGCTCGAGGACTACGCCGTCGAGACCGGCGCCCCGGTGTGCGAGGGCGTCACCGTCACGGCGGTGTCGCCGACCCGGCGCGGCTGGCGGGTCCGCACCGACAACGGTGACCTCGTCGCGGGATCGGTCGTGGTGGCCACCGGCGACCTCGACCGTCCTGCCGTGCCCGCCCTCGCCGACGACCTGCCCGGGCACCTCACCCAGGTCCACACCAGCGGCTACCGCAATCCCGACGCGCTCCCGCCGGGCGGCGTGCTCGTCGTCGGCGCCGGTCCGTCCGGCCAGCAGATCGCGCTGGAGCTGGCCCGCGCGGGGCGCACCGTGCACCTCGCCGTCGGGCGCCACAAGAATCTGCCGCGGCGCTACCGCGGGCACGACACCTACTGGTGGATGGACCGCATGGGCACGCTCTCCCGCACGGTGGACTCGCTGTCCGAACCCACCGCCACACGGACCCCCAACGCGGTGCTGACCGGAGGGACCCGAGACCTGGACCTGCACCGGCTCGTCGACGCCGGCGTCCGCCCGTACGGCCGGCTGGTCGGAGTCCGCGGGAACGCCGTCGGCTTCGACGACGGCCTGCCCGCCATGGTGGCCGACGCCGAGGCGAACGCGGTCCGGTTCCGGGCCCGCGTCGACTCCTGGGTCGAGGCGACCGGGCTGGCTGCGCCCGCCGAACCCGCCCCACCGGCCCGGAGCCCGTCCTGGGCGGCGGACGCACCGGCCGCGCTCGACCTCGAGGCCGAGGGCGTGTCCACCGTCGTCTGGGCGACCGGGTTCCGCCGCGACTTCTCCTGGATCCACGCCCCGGTCGTGGACGACGCGGGCGAGCCGGTCCACCGGCGCGGGATCACCACGGCGCCCGCGGCGGCCACCCGGTTCGGCGGGATCGTCGTGCAGGGCGGCGTGACGACCGCGGTGCTCAACGCGGTGGTCGCTGAGGATCTCCCGGGCCCCGGCAGCGTGTTCCTGTCGCTCGACCTCCGCTTCTCGGCGCCGGTGCGTCCCGGGGACGTGATCACCGGCCGGGTGGAGGTGACCGCCGCCCGCGCCGACAAACCGATCACCGAGCTGGCGGTGTCGGTCACCCGGGACGACGGCGTCGTCGCGGTCACGGGCACCGCGGTCTGCTACACCGCGACGCCCGCGACCGTGTCCGCCTGACGGGCGCGTCCCTACTGCTGCGGGATGAGTCCCAGCGCCTTCAGCGCGGTCACCCCGTCGTCGAGCCCGATCTCCTCGGTGATGAGGCCGTTCTCGACCCGCAGCACCGTGGTGCCGGTGAACCGCATGCTCCGGCCCGACGCGGCGGGCAGCCCACCGACCGGCAGGTCCTCGAAGGCCGGCCCGGTGTGGGTGCCGCCGCCCTCCCACCGGCCGACGACGTGGTCGCCCTCGGCGATGAGGTCCGCGGTGCCCCAGAAGTTCAGGTCGGGGAATGCGGTCCGGAATGCCGTCGCGAAGGCGCGGACCTCGTCGCGGCCGCGGCACGGGTCGTGCATGGAGTACTCGAACCGGATGTCGGGCGCCGCCAGCTCGTCGATGACGGCGGGGTTGAAGTCCTTGCCCCAGAACTCGCTGAACCAGCGGCCGACGACGGCCTTGTTGTCCTCGAGGGTCATGTTCTCTCTCCTGAGACGGCATCGGTGGGAATTCGTCCGCACGGACGGCCGGAACGGCCTCGGGTCTCGTTGTCGGACTGCCCCGGTGAACACCCGGTGCGCCGGCCGGGTTGCAGCCGGATCCGCCGCCGCGGTGTTCACTGGCGCGTGGACCCATTGACTCCTGGGGAGAGGGAGGACGACGTGCTCGACCTGTTCCGCCGGCCCCGTCGTGAGCTCGCCCCCGGGGTGGTGCACGTGCCGGGCTGGCTCGACGAGACCGAGCAGCACGCGCTCGTCGAGGCCGCGCGCGGCTGGGCCGCGGAGGGGCCGGGCGCCCGGCGGGCCGAGCTGCCGAACGGGGGCCGGATGACCGTGTCGGCGGTGTGCCTCGGCTGGCACTGGATCCCGTACCGCTACTCGGCCACCCGCGACGACCAGGACGGATCGCCGGTCACGCCCTTCCCGGACTGGCTCGCCGAGCTCGGCGCCCGGGCCGTGGCGGATGCGTACCAGGACCCCGACGTGGGCTACCGACCCGACGTCGCGCTGGTCAACTTCTACCGCGGGGACGCCCGGCTCGGGATGCACGCCGACCGCGAGGAGCTCGCACCCGATCCGGTCGTCTCGCTGTCGCTGGGCGCCGGCTGCGTGTTCCGGGTCGGCAACACCGAGAACCGGGGTTGGCCCTACACCGACCTCCAGCTCGAGTCGGGGGATCTCGTCGTCTTCGGACGGGAGAACCGACTGGTGCACCACGGGGTGCCGCGGCTCCTCCCGGATCTCCCGGTACCGCCGATCGGGACCGCGGACGGCGAGCGCATCAACCTGACGTTGCGGGTCTCGGGTCTGAACGGACGGGAGGCCCGATGACGACGACCGGCGGTGTGGGCGCCCACGAGTGGCAGGTGAGCGGGACGCTGGAGGCCTCGTACTTCTGGCTGTGCCGGTGCGGTGAGGGGTCCGATCTCCCGTACCGCTCGGAGCAGGCCGCCGCCTCCGCGGCCTCGGATCACGTACGGGCCCAGACCCGCCGCTGACGCCGTCCGACCCTTCTGGATCGAAACACCTGAAAGACCCGCGTTTCGCCGTCATCAGATGGGCCACCCCTGGCTGCACAGGGACGCGGACGGTGTTCGGGGATGCCGTCCGGGTCTTCGACCAGGGTCCCGATCCCGCTTCCGCCGCTGGGGAGCAGACGAGGAGCGGGATCGGGACCCGTCGTTGTCGCGAGCGGTCGTCGACACGTTCCTGGATCTCGATTCCCGGTTCGTTCAGGAGCAGATCATGTCTTCGCCGGCCGACCTGACATCGATGGCGCTGCCCGTTCTCGCCCGCCGATACGACTGCGATCTGGTGGCGGCGAAGTCGATTCTCCACGAATGGGCGGAGAACACCTGCATCGACGTGGAGAACGTCGCCGCCTGGGTGCTGTGGGAGGCCCCGACCCTCGAGTCCACGCCTGCCGCCGATCTGGTGAGCCACTAGCCTGACCCGCCCGCGAGCGCCGTCGTTGACCATCGGCACGCGCGGCCCCTATTGTGAGACGCCCTGACTCATAATTCATTGGGTCGGAGTCCCGGGAGGGGACCGCGCGCGTCGAGGGGAGCCGCCGCCATGTCACGGTCGACGGTGGCCGACGACCTCGAGCGAGCCACGCAGCGGGCCGGCCGCATCCCGGGAGAGCCCGGGATCTGGGTGTTCGTCCTCGCCGACATGACAGTGTTCGGCGCCTTCTTCGTCGTCTTCCTCGTGGTGCGCCTCGGGCAGCCGGAGGTCTTCGCCGCCTCGCGGCCGTCGCTCGAGGTCGGACTCGGGCTCGTCAACACCCTCGTGCTGATCACCAGCTCGGTGCTCGTGGCCCTCGGGGTACGACGAGCCCGGGATGGGCAGCGGGGGAGTGCGGCGCGCCTCGTGACCGCCGGGATGGCCTGCGGCCTCGCGTTCCTCGTGATCAAGGTGATCGAGTACTCGCTGGAGGTCGCGGCCGGTGTCGTCCCCACCACGAACGACTTCTTCATGTACTACTTCGTGCTCACCGGCATCCACGCCGCGCACGTGATCATGGGACTCGGTGGCCTCGCGGCCGTCCGCCGCACCCTGGGACGCCCCCGCCCGGGACCGCACGATCTCCGGACCGCCGAGACCGGCGCGACCTTCTGGCACATGGTCGACGCGCTGTGGATCGTGCTCTTCCCGCTCCTCTACCTGGCGGCCTGAAAGGCCGGCGGTCTGAAAGGACTCGCGACGATGGTCTCCTCCCCGCAGCGGATCTGCGCCTGGGCCGGCCCGGTGTGTGCCGTGATCTGGATCGTCGGCCTGCTCGTCTGCGCCCACTTCATCCCGCCGACGGATCCGCAGGCGACCTCCCAGGAGGTCGCGACCTTCTACGCCGAGCACGCCGTCGGCATCCGGCTCGGAATGGTGCTCCTGCTCATCGGAGGGGTCCTCTACCAACCGTGGGTGTCGGTGATCGCGGTCCAGATGAAGCGCATCGAGGGCCGGCAGCCGCCGCTGACCTACGTGCAGTTCGGTCTCGGGACGCTGTTCGTGCTGCTGTTCGTCCTCGCCGCCATCTTCTGGCAGACCGCCGCCTACCGTCCGCTCGAGGACGTCGTCATGACCCACCGCCTGGACGACATGGGGTGGTTCATGTTCCTGATCTCGGTGCCGATCGTGACGGTGCAGGGCGTGGCCTTCGCCCTCGCCGTGTTCCGGGACCGCGAGGAACGGTACTTCCCGCGATGGTTCGGCTGGTTCCAGCTCTGGGCCCAGGTCGTGTTCCTCCCGGGGACGTTCATCCCGCTCTTCAAGGACGGACCGCTCGCCTGGAACGGGATGTTCGCGTTCTGGATCCCCGCCGCGGCCTTCACGGTCTGGATGTGCTTGACGACCTGGGCGCTCCTGCGGGCGATCCGGGTCGAGGACCCCCACCGGACGCTCGAGACCGTCGAGGGCCCGCGGAACTCGGCGATGGCCTGAGGCTGCTCAGCCGAGCGTCGGCGTCCGGGGCGCGAACTCGGGACGACGCTTCTCCCGGAAGGCCGCCATCGCCTCGTCGAAGTCCGGGTGGTTCCGGAGGCGGCCCTGTTCGGACGCCTCGTGGACCAACTGGTCGGACAGGTCGGTGCTCAGTCCGCGGTGGTGCGCGGCCTTGACGGCCGCGACGCTCGACGGCAGGCCCTCGAAGCGCCGGGCGATCTCCTCGGCGGCCGGGACCGCGGCCCCGTCGTCGCACACGCGGTTCACGAGGCCCCACGCGAGGGCGTCGGACGCCGAGACGTCACCGCCGAGCATGGCGAGCTCGTTGGCCCGGCCGAGCCCGATCAGCCGGGGGAGCAACCACGTCGCGCCGGTGTCGGGCAGCAGCCCCACCTTGACGAACGAGAGCTGGATGCGGGCCGTCCCGTCCGCGACCCGGAGGTCGCTGGCCAGGGCGAGGGAGGCTCCGGCGCCCGCGGCCACGCCGTTGATCGCGGCGATGATCGGGATCCGGAGGGAGGTCATGGTCTCGATCAGCGGGTTCCAGGTGTCGCGGAGCACGGCCTCGGGGTCCGCGATCCCGGCCTTGACGTCGGCGCCCGAACAGAACGACCGGCCCGCTCCGGTCAGGATCACCGACCGGACCTCCGGGTCCCCCTCGAGCGCGCGGAAGCCGTCCAGGAGCATCTGCCCCATCGGCGGCGTGACCGCGTTCATCCGGTCGGGACGGTTGATCGCGACGACGCCGACCGAACCCCGCCGTTCCCAGGTGACCTCGCGCCCGGCGTCGGGAGCATCGTCCGTCATCGTGTGCTGCCTCCTCGTCGAAGCCGGGATCTCAGTGCCACGTCTCGACGACGCGGCGCGCGGTGCGCTCGCCGCCCAGGACGGCCCGTTCCACGCCGCCGGAACCGAACAGCGCGCTGGTGACGTGCACCGGGCCGGCCGGCAGCCGGGAGCGGACCTGCTTGATCCCCTGCCAGTACCCGGGGAAGGGCAGGTATCCGGTTCGGGGCCAGCGGCTGACGCTGCTCAGATCGCGCCGGCCTCGCAGCGAGGGGTAGTAGGTCTCGACGAACCCGGCGGCCCAGTCGGCGATCTCGTCGTCGGTCCCGGCCATCAACCGGGCCGTGGCCCCGGCCTCGGTGAACACGGTGACGAGCGTGTGGCCCGCGGGAGCGCGGTCGCGTGACTTGTTCTGCTGCATCATCACGAGCAGCGCGTCGTCGGACTCGCGGGTAGGGACCAGCACGGAGTAGGCGTCGGTGGGGGAGGGCGCGGCGTACCCGAGCGAGATGCTCATCAGCGGGACGTCGCGCAGCTTCTCCCCGAAGTCGCCGGCCACCCCGTCCAGCGCCGGCCACATGGCGCGGGCGTCGTGGTACGAGATCGCGAGGACGCCGGCGTCGGCGGCGAGGGTCGCCGACCCGGAGGCGGTCTCGTAGGTGACCTCGACCCCGTCGTCGCCGTCGGCGATCTTGGTGACCTCGGCGCCGCAGCGGACGTCGACCGACCGGGCGAGGGTCTCGGGCAGCGCCGCCATGCCGCCGGTGACGGCGTAGGCGGGACGGGTCCCGACGGCGAGGGCGGCCAGGACGGACAGGCCGCTCGTGCCGTCGACCCCGGTCCCGGCGAACGCCCGCACGATGGGGTCGACGACCCACTCGGTGACCTCGTCGTCGAAGTAGCGGTCGCAGAACTCCCGGGCGGTGCCGTGGTCGTCGGCCTGGCTGGTCAGCGCGTACGGGTCGAGCCGCCGCAGCGTCGGGACGAGCCGTGCGAGCCCTCGGGCCGCGGTGAGCTTGCCGCGGGTGGAGAGGATCGGGCTGCGGGCCAGGGACAGCGGTTTCCGGCGGTCGACGGTGATCGCCCGGCCCTGGCGGAGGACGTCGGCGACCGGGCCGGCGGGGACGACGTCGAGTCCGACCTCCTCGGCCAGCCCGAGGTAGTGGGTGAACGAGCCGTTGATCAGGTCGGCGCCGGTGTCGACGACGTAGCCGCCCGTCCGCTCGGTGCGGGCGAGCCCGCCCACGCCGGCCGCGCGTTCGAGGAGGACGACCTCGGCGCCGGCAGCGCGCAGCCGGTAGGCCGCCGCCAGGCCCGAGAGGCCACCCCCGACGACGACGACCCGGCGGCCCGCCGGTCCGCCGGCCGTCACGCGCGCTCCGCCGCCGCGGCGGCGGGCCGGAGGGCGCCGTGGCCGAAGGCGCCGACGATCTGGTCGAACGCGTCCTCGCTCTCCTCGGGCGTGAACGGCGGCACGTACGGGGTGTGCAGCGCGAGGTGGTCGACGACGCCCTCGTACCGCGCGGCCTTCTGCCGGGCCTCCTCGGGCGTGCCGGTGATGCTCAGGATCTCCACGAGCTCGTCCGGGGTGTGCTCGAACGCGGCGAGGCCCTCGGAGCGCAGCCGGCCGCGCAGCTCACCGACCTGCTCACCCAGGCCGTGGAGCTCCACCACGGGGTCGCTCACCGGGTGGACGACGTAGAAGCCGACCTGGCGGCGAGCGCGGGCCATGGCGACGTCGCGGTCGGGGTGCACGCAGCAGATGGTGAACACCGTCGTCTCGACGTCGGACAGCGAGCGGCCGGCCTTGTCGGCCCCGGCGGCGATCCGCGGCGTCACCGACTCCTGCAGGAACTCCGGGGTGGCGAAGTAGCCGAGCCAGCCGTCCGCCTTGCGCCCGCACAGCTCCAGCAGCTTCGGCCCCATCGCGGCCAGCGCGATCGGGACCTGCGGACGGGGGAGCTCCCGGACTCCCCAGGGGTTCAGTGTCAACGGGTCGAAGCGGTAGTGCTTCCCCTCGAACTTCTCGGCGTCACCGGTGTTGAGGTAGTCGAAGGAGCGGCGGAGGACCTCGATGTACTCGGACATCCGGCCCAGCGGGTGGCTCGCGTCGGTCGAGTGGAACCGGCGCAGGAACTCGGGGACCCCGGTGCCGATCCCGAGGAGCATCCGTCCGCCCGACATCTCGTCGATGTCGGCCGCGGCGTTCGCGGTCTCGAACGGGCTGCGGGGGAGAGCCGCCGCGAGCCCGGTCCCGAGGGTGGCCCGCTCGGTGCTCAGCGCGCACGTGCCCAGCATCGTGAAGGGGTTCCGGTAGACCTCGTAGACCCACGTGGCGTCGAAGCCCGCCGCGTCGGCGCGCTGCGCCATGCGGGGCACGTTCGCCATCGGCCCGGTCCGGCTGGGGATGGTCACGCCGAGACGCATGGTGCTCCTTGGTGCGGTCGGGGGCGAGGTCGCCGACGCCGAGGGACCGACCGGTCGACCTCAGACTGACAGTGACTCTCACTTTCGCAGTGGGTGCCATCCTGGTGGTGGGTCCCGCAAAAGTCCAGACGGGCCGGCCGGCCGGCCGGTGTCACCGGTGTGGTCGCGGCCGGGCCAGGCGGGCGACGATGACGTCCCGGTGATCACGCGTGCCTGGCCTCCGCCATCTGAACATCATCACCACGCGAATGGTGAATCGGTCCTCATAAGAAAATTCCCACCGACCTCGAGAACTCGACGCCGATTGTCACGCACCGTCGTCCCGGATCGATCTCACTCTCGGTCGCGGCATGAATTGCGGCAGTGACCGACGCAATTGTCCCGCGGACCGGACGGCGGGCCCCGAAGTGCGGATCTCTTCACTGAAACCCCTGGTCCGGGTTGGTCTCCGGTCACCTCGGACTGCTTCTCCCGGATCCTCGAGCAGTCGGTCATGACACATCCTTGACACCGAACCGCGTCCCTGATGCTCTGGTCGGAGAAAGTGATTCGGGGGCTTTACCGAGATCTGTCGTCCGGGTTCGTCCTGGACGATGCGCGTCTTCCCCCGGTGGGGAGAGAATTCGATCGCGAGGATCGACGGGGGGTGGCTCCGTGACCGTACGGGACATCGGGTCACGGCTCGGCGACGGCGTGCTCGTGGCCGTCGCCGAGGTGCCCGTCGTGCGGGTGCTGTTGATCCTCCGGGAGCACCGGCTGCTGGCCGACGTGCTGGCGCACCACCTGCACGACGAGCCGCGCCTCCTGTTCGCCGGTCGGGCCGACGGGACCGAGGACCATGCGGCTGCGATCGTCCGGACGCGGGCCGACGCCGTCGTCACCACCGATCCGGAGGTCGCGCGGTCCGTGCTCGCGCGGTTCCCGCTGATCGCCGTGGTGGTCCTGGCGGCGGGTGACCGTCACTGCGAGCCGGTGACCGTGACCCGTCCGGGGGTGACGGCGTGGATCCCGCGCTCGTGCGGCGTGGACGAGCTCCTGCACGTGCTGCGCGAGCTGCCGGCCCGAGACGACCGGTGAGGCGCCCGCACTCTCGTCGCCCCGGCAGGACCGCCGGACCGTTCCACAGGATTCACCCAGGTTCGTGCGGGCTCCCACCAAGGATCGGGCGACATGCTGACTCACCGTGAAGCCAGAGACGGCCGCCCGGGTCGCGGAGAGCTGGTACCGGATCGCCGGCGAGGTCGGCGACCCGGGAGGCTGCCGGGAACTCGATCCGGTGGCGCTCGCCGACGGTGAACGTCTCCGGGTCGACGTCGTGGGTATGCCCGACCTCGCCGCCGCACTGGCCGAGCTGGCCGCCCCGGCGTGGGACGTCCGCGCCGTGGACACCGACCGGGCGGTGTCGGCGCGGGCCGACGCCGTCGTCGTCCACGCCCCCCGGGCGTCCCGGGTCACGACGATCCGCGCCGCGGCGGTCCGGGCCCGGCTGGTCGCGACGTTCCGCGGTCCGGCTCCCGGTCCGGCGCGCGAGGTGGCCCTGCGGGCGGGGGTCGACGCGTGTGTCCAGGGCTCGTCGGCCGCCGTGGTGGCGACCTATCTCGGTCACCTGTGCGGTCGGCCGGTGGAGCGCGATGCTCCGGACGGGATCGGGGAGCCGGCGTCACCGGCGGCCGCGTCGCCGAGCAGCTCGGCGACGGTCGCGAGGTAACGACGGCGCTGGTGCTCCCAGCGCAGCGGTTCGCTCGTCGCCCGGGCGGCGGCGACCAGCGCGGCCCTCCGGGCCGGATCCCGGTGCAGCGCCAGCAGGACCTGGGCGAGGTCGTCGGGATCGTCGGCGGCGAAGAGCGCCACGGAGTCGCCGAACGTCTCCTGCATCGAGCGGGTCCGCGACGAGACCACGGGCAGGCCCATCGCGACGAAGTCGAAGACCTTGCCGGGCAGGGCGACGTCGCGGAACGGGTCCGGGCGCACGGCGAGCACCCCGATGTCGGCCCGGCCGAGCGCCGCGACGAGGTCCGGCATCGGGACGAACCGGCCGCTGAACGCGACGAGGCCGACGATGTCGAGGTTCTCCGCCAGGTGGCGCAACCGCGGCAGGTCGGAGCCGTCGCCGTAGACCTCGAGGCGCAGCCCCGGGATCCGCCCCCGCAGCCGGGCCACGGACCGCAGGACGGTGTCGAGGCCGTAGTGCTCCTCGACCGTCCCGTGGCTGATCAGCGTGAAGGTCCCGGTCCCGGCGGTCTCCCGTTCGGCCGGCGGGACGAACACCCCGGGATCGGCCCCGTCCATGACGGTCGTGACGCGCGCCGGGTCGGCGCCGCGGCCGACGAACGTCTCCCGCATCTGCTCGGTCGGGGTGATCGCGTGGTCTGCCACGGCGATGGCGCGCTGCTCGAGGACCTCGAGGAGCCGCACGACGGGGTGCGTGGGCCCGACGCCGAACTTGGTCGCGAAGAACTCCGGCATGCACTCCTGCAGGTCGAGCAGGACGCGTGCCCCCAGCGCCCGGGGCAGGAGCCCGGCGAGCACCAGGACATCCGGCAGCGAGTGGATCTGGACGAGGCGGTACCGGCGCCGGAGGTGCCGGGCCGCCACCAGGATCGTCGCCGCGACGAGGAACGCGGCGTACTCGACGGCGTAGCCCGCCGCACCACCGCCCTGGCGGTGGCGCAGCGGGACGCGACGGATCCGGACCGCGCCGAGCTGCTCGCGGGCCGGCTCGCCCGGGGCGCGCAGGCAGATCACGTCGACGTCGAAACCGTCCTCGGCGAGGGCCTGGGCGGCCCGCGCGACGCGGCTGTCCCGGGGCACGTAGTGCTGGCGCACCACGCACGCGCGCCTCACGACCACTGCAACCACGGTTTGTCGTTCAGGGCGCGCTGCACCCGGCTGATGTAGTTGACCGCGCCCGGGGTGTACCAGGCACCGGCGTTCCAGCGGCCGACGCAGCCCCACAGGTCGCCGGGGTGGTAGTTGGCGCCGAGCCACGGCTCCCAGCCCTCGTAGCAGGCCCGGATGACCGCGCCGTAGGTGTCGAGCGCGTACGCGGTGGAGTTCTCGGTCCAGGGCCAGCCGCCGTAGCCGGGCTGGGTCGGGTCGTTCAGGGTGCACCACTTGGCCTGCATGATCCCGAAGCTGGACGGACCGCCCGGACCGTAGGGCGCGGCCGCGGGCGAACCGCCGCAGTCGCCGAAGTCGCCGTAGCCCTGCTGGTCGACCGGCTTGCCGTCCGGGTCCTTGTGGTTCTGGTACCAGCCCGACTCGACGACGGCCTCCGCGCGGATCAGGTCGTCGGGCAGCCCCCACTTGGCCGCGGTCCACTGGATGATCTCGTCCGTCGTACCGGTGTAGTTGCCGCTGATCCGTCCGAACACGGCCGCCTCGTTGACCATGCCGGGGTAGCCGGCCGGGCGGAAGTCGGGCGGTGGCACCTGGTGGTTGGCCGCGTTGTTGGGCGGGCGGGGCTCCCAGGTGGAGCGGCGGACGGTCTGGGCGGCCGTGAAGTCGTCGGGCAGCGACGCGAACGCTCCCACCGGCCGCAGCGCGAAGTAGCCGTCCAGCGGGGGGCGGCCGTGGGCCGTCGAGTCGTCGGGGGCCGGGGCCTGCGGGTGGGGAACGATGGTGAGGTTGGGGTCGATGGCGGCCGGTGGCACCGAGCACGCCCCGACGAGCGCAGCGAGCACGATCAGGACGAGCAGCAGGGGACGGCGGCTCATCACAGCTCCTTTCCGGACGTGGCGTGCGGTGACGGATCGCTCGGGCCCCGGTCGGGCACGGCGACGGGGCGGGGCGCGACGGGCAGCGCGCGACGACCCGCGCGGACGTGGCGGCGCACCGTGCTGGCCGACGTCCGCACCCGCCGCAACGAGGCGTGCTGGCTGGCGCGGTGCAGGTACCAGCGCCAGGCCGGAGCACTGCGGCGCCGTTGCCACAGCGACCAGCCGAGCCGCAGGTCGTCGCCCTGCTCGAGCAGCGCGACCGGGTCCTCGAACCACGCGGTGCTGCGCGTCGCCTCGTCCTGCAGCGGCCGGATCTCGCGGCGTCGCCGGGTGTCGTAGGCGGCCAGCGCCGCGGGCAGCTGCTCGGGGCCCTGGACGCCGTGGGTGTGCTCGGCGAGCGCGATGGCGTCGCCCAGGGCGAGCCGGGTGCCCGAGCCGATCGCGAAGTGCGTGGTGTGCGCGGCGTCGCCCACCAGCGCGAGGCGCCCGGAGCACCAGCGGTCGTTGGTGACCCGGCGGAAGGTCTGCCACTGGGCCCCCGGCCCGGCGTGCAGCGTCGCGCCGTGCAGCACCGGGTCGAAGAGCTCGGACAGGGTGCGCAGGCAGGTGTCGATGTCGAGCCGGTCGAACCCCAGGGCGGTCCAGGTGGCCGGTGGGGCCTCGACGATGAACGTGCTGGTCTGCTCGTCGAAGCGGTACGCGTGGCACCAGATCCAGCCCGAGCCGGTGTCGACGAAGCCGAAGGTGAAGGTCGAGAACAGCGCGGGGGTGCCGAGCCAGAGGTAGGGGTTGCGGCCGGGCTCGAGCCGGGTGCCGAGCGTGTCGGCGTACCGGCGGCGCAGCAGGCTGCCGGCGCCGTCGGCGGCGACGACGAGGCCCCCGGGCTCGGCCGTGACCAGATCCTCGGGCGCGGGCGTGGCGTAGCGCAGGTCGACGCCGAGCGCCCGGGCACGGTCGGAGAGCAGCCCCAGCAGCCGGTGACGGCCGATCGCGTACCCGGAACCGCCGAGGAACACCGGTACGCGGCGACCCACCTGCACCGCCTGCCCGTCCCACACGACGGCGGCGGCCCGCACCTCGCGGGCGGAGACCGGATCGACGCGGTGCATCTCGTCGAGCAGGTCGTCCCAGAACACCACGCCCCAGCCGTGGGTGACCCCTGGCGGGTTCCGTTCCCACACCGTCACCTCCTGCCGCGGATCGTGCTGTTTCAGCGCGATCGCGGTGTAGAGCCCGGCCGGACCGGCGCCCACGCAGTGAGTTCTCATGCTCCGATCGCCTCCGGTGGTGCCACGCTGGAGCCGGACCGATCGATCCGTGGGGGGCCGGCATGGGGGACGACGTCGAGGTGGGAGTGCTCACCGGGCTCGACGACGGCACGCGTCGGGAGTGGGACGCGCTGGTCGCCGCGACCCCCGGGAGCGACGTCAACCAGCTCTCCGCCTGGGCGCGGGTGCGCGCCACGGTGGGCTACTCCACGCGGTACGTGCTGGCCCGCGACGGCGGGCGACTGGTCGGGGGAGCGCAGCTGCTGCTGCGGGCCGGCGCCGGTCCCGCCGGGCTCGCGTACCTGCCGTCGGGCCCGGTGATCTCCCCGGGGGCCGCCGACCGCGGCGTCGTGGTCGCCGCGCTGGCCGCGGCGCTGGACCGCTGGTCCAACCCGCTGCGGCCGCTGTTCGTGCAGCCGCCCGACGACGGGGACGACGTCAGCGCCGCCCTGCTGGCGCGCGGCTTTCGCCGGTCGGAGGCCGGGGTGGCGCCCGCGGGCACCCTGCGGCTCGACCTCGCCGTCTCCGAGGAAGCGCTGCGCGCCGGCCTGGGACGGCGGCTGCGCTACTGGACCGGCAAGTGGGCCGAGCGCGGGGTGGTGGTGCGCCGCGGCGACGAGCGCGACGTCGGCCTGCTCAGCGAGCTCATGGCCCACACCGCCGCCCACCAGGGCTACCAGGCGCTGCCCCGGCCGTACGTGGACGCGTTCTACCGCGAGCTCGCCCCCGACGGGCACGTGGTGCTGTTCGTGGGCGAGGTGGCGGGCAGTCCCGTCGCGGCCGACCTGCTCACGGCGTGCGGCGGCGTCGTCAAGGGACGCCTGGGGGGCTTCGACCGGTCCGGGCCGGCGGGCAAGCTCAGCGTGCCCGGCGCGATGCGCTGGGCGGCGATCCGCTGGGCCCGTGAGCAGGGGTACCGGTGGTTCGACTTCGGCGGCATCGACGCGGACATGTTCGCGGACCTGCAGGCGGGGCGGACCCGGAATGAGGAGTCCTGGCCGGGCGCCGACCGGGCCAAGCTCTCGTTCGGGGGCGCGCCGTACGCCTACCCCCCGGCGGTCGAGCGGATCGCCCCGCCCGCCCGGTGGGCCTACGACGCGGCCCGGCACAGCGAGGCCGGTCGCCGGCTGCTGTCGGTGGCGACCGAGCGGCTGCGGGGTGCGCGGCGTGATCATGGCGGGCCCGCTCAGCAGAAGTAGCGGTAGAGCTCCCGCCCGGCACGGGCGGTGAGCTCCTCGGGAACGGTCGGGTCGGTCAGCAGCGCCGTGACGGTGCCCAGCAGCGCGTCCACGCGCGTCGAGGCCGGCGGTGGGCCGAGGCGGACGCCGGCCACGCGGCGCTCGTCGTCGGCCCACTTGCGCTTGTAGGCCACCAGGCCGGGCTGGTCGAGGTCGCTGACCCCCCAGTCCAGCGCGCGCAGCCCGCGCGCGAGGGCGTGGTGCAGTCCGGCGAGGAACAGCGCGTCGTTGGGACGCAGCGCCAGGGCGGCGGCCCGTGAGGCCCCGAACTTGTAATAGAGCACCCCGTCCCACTCCAGGAACAGCGCCCCCGCGACCACGTCGCCGTCGGCCTCGGCGAGCAGGACGGCCATCGTGTCGCGGAGGTCGAACTCCGCGGCCAGTTCCTCGAACAGCTCGACCGGCGGGGCGAGCATCCGGTACCGCTCACGGCGGCGTTCGACGTGCAGGGCGTGCAGCGCGTGCAGGTCGGCGAGCGTCGTGCCGCGCCGGACCCGCACCCCGCGGCGGGCCGCCACGCGGCTGTTGCGTCGCACCTGCGGGTGGATCCGCTGCTCCAGCCCCTCCCGGTCGACGTCCAGCGTCGTCGCGTGCCAGGCCGCGCGTCCGGTGATCCGGGCGCCGGGCAGCGTGCGGATCGCCGTGGGCTCGAGCGCGCGCAGGGTCCACGGCAGGGCCGCGGGCCGGTCGGCGACCAACCGCCGCAGCAGTTCCGGATCCTCCGGGAGCGGATCGGCCCGGTCGGAGAAGGGCAGCGTGACGCGGCGGGGCCCCCGGACGTCGTCGACCGGCACCCAGGCCACGCCCGCGGTCCGCGCGTCCGGCCCGGTGACCAGGCGCGCGTGGGCGCTGAAGCCGTAGGTCCGGCAGACGGCGCGCAGCCACGGGGGCGAGCTGAACAGGCTCCCTCGCCCGCCCCCGACCCACTGCGCCCACCGTGGGTCGTGGCGCGGATCGAGCGTCCGCGGGGGCTCGGGGACCGGGCCCGAGGCGACCGGGGACGGCAGGGTGGTGCTCACCGGGCCCCTTCCCCACGGATCAGGACCGGCACGGTGCGCAGCAGGATGCCCAGGTCCTGGCGCAGTCCCCGGCCGTGCAGGTAGTCGAGGTCGAGGCGCAGCATGTCCAGCGTCCCGAGCGTGCTGCGGCCCTCCACCTGCCACAGCCCGGTCAGGCCGGGCAGCACCGAGAACCGGCCGGCGTACTCCGCGGGGAACATCGGGGCCTCCCATTCCAGGCACGGGCGGGGACCGACCAGGGTCATGTCGCCGTGGAGGACGTTGACCAGCTGCGGGAGCTCGTCGAGGCTGCTGCGGCGCAGCGCGCCGCCGACGCGGGTGATGCGGGGGTCGGCCAGCTTGGTGCTGCCGTCGACCCGGGTGTCCTCGCCGCGGAGCTCGGCCGCGATGAGCTCCCGCAGTGCCGCGTCGGACCCGCCCGTGCGCATGGTGCGGAACTTGAGGAGCACGAACGACCGCCGGTCCAGCCCGACGCGGCGCTGGCGCATCAGCACCGGTCCCGGACTGCTCAGGCGCACCGCGGCGGCGATCACCAGCAGCGGGACCGCGAGCACCACCAGCGCCAGGGAGGCCACCACGACGTCGGTGCCGCGGCGCAGGGCCGTCGCGGTCGCCGAGGGCGACCTCGGAGGCGGTGGCGCCGGGTCCTCGCCGGCTCCGGTGCCCGGTGCCGCCGGCGTGGGGCCGGTCGCGGGACCCGCCGTCGTCAGGGCCCTCCCCGGGTACACCCCGGCCGCGACGGCGAGCAGCACGAACAGCAGGTCCCCGGTGCCGCGCAGGGTCAGGTGCGCGTCCAGGACCGAGACGACGATGAGGGTCCACCAGCTGATGCCGAGCGCCTGCCCCAGCGCCCCGCGCGCGTCCGGCCCGGCCGCGGCGTCGCGGGCGGTCCGCAGCACCGCCCAGCTCAGCCACACGAAGCCCAGCAGCAGCGGGATGCCGCCGATCCAGAGCAGCTCCAGGTAGCCGGACTCGAGATAGATCACGTCGCGCCAGGTCTCCGGCGCGGGCAGCACCGAGTTCGGCCGGACCCCGAGCAGGAAGTGGAAGTCGCCGAGCGCGGGCAGGTAGAAGTGGCTCAGGTTGTCCCAGCGCGTCAGCCAGCTGACCGGCACGCCCGACGACGACGTCTCCTGCAGCCGCGCGGCGAGGGCCGGGATCCCCGCGGTGGCCAGCACGGCGAGGGGCACCAGGACCCGCCACCAGCCCCGTCGCAACCGGGGGAACGCCGCGAGCAGGAACGCCGCGGCCACCGCCGCGGAGATCCACGCGGTGACCTGGCCGGTCGCCACGATGCCGGTCACCAGGAGCGCGCCCGCCACGATCCGTTCCCGGCGTCCGAGCAGCCCGCGCACCGCGCAGCACACCAGGATCACCGCGGCGATGACCAGCACGTCGCCGGTCGCGAGCGGCGATCCCAGCGTGGTGGTGCCCCGCTCCTGGAGGTCGGCGGGGGAGTCCTGCGAGCCCCACCACGTCTGCAGCACCTGGAGCACGGGCGTGACCCCGAGCGTCTGCAGCACCGCGATGACCGACACGGTCGCGGCGGGCCAGATGATCAACCGGATGAGCGTCTCGATCTGCCTGCGCTCGCGCACGGTCACCCGCACCAGCAGGTAGAGCGCGGCCAGCTTGACCATCGGCAGCGTCGCGGCCAGGTCGGCGCCGGTGGGGGTCAGCCCGCGCAGCATCTCCGAGGCCACCGGCCAGACCGTGGCGAGCACGACGAAGGCGGCGAGCGGCGGATCCACCGGGTAGAGGACCGGGCGGGGCAGGGTGCCGGTGCGGGTCCACCGCACGATCCAGCCCGTCGTGGCGCCGACCAGGACGAGCGCGAGGACGGCCTCGTTGGGTCGCACCAGCGGGATGAGCGTCGACCGGTCGATGCCGGCGAGGAAGGGCAGCGTCGCGACGTAGAGGTAGACCGCGCTGACCGGGCGCAGGGCGGTGGCCACCAGGACCGCACCGACGATCAGCCCGAGCAGGACGACCTCGAGCAGCGTCGCGGCCGCGCCGGACCCGAGCCGCGTGGCGCCCAGCGCCAGGGCGACGGTGGCGACACCGGCGGCCACGAGCGTCGCCGCGGGTCCACCGCGGCCGCGCTGCGCCAGGGTCACCATGACGGGCTCCCGGGTCCGCGCGCGACGAGGCTCAGCCCGCCGCGCAGCACCAGGGCGTACACGGCGAGGACGACCGCGCCGGCCACGGCGAGCGCAACGACGGCAGCGGGACCGTGCGGCGGCAGGACCGCGAGCCCGGCCCGGGCGGCAAGTGCCACCGGGACGGCGATCACCGCCGCCCCGAGCACGACGAGCAGGGCGGGCCGGGGGAGCAGGGCCCGCGGTCGCAGCGCGCGGCGCAGCCGTTCCAGGACGACGGCCGTCGCGGTGGCGTCCCGGGCGACGACGGCGAGGCAGAGCACGGCGGGCCGGGCCGGTGGCGGCGCCGCCAGCGCGGAGAGCCCGACGACGACGGCGAGCACCGTGCCCGCGTCGGTCGCGAGGCGCGCGCCGCGGACGTCCAGGCGGGCGAACAGTGCCTGTCGCCCGATCTCGTAGGAGCCGCCGAAGAGCTGCGACACCCCGATCACCGCGATGCAGGCGGTGAGCTGCGCGATCACCTCCGCGGTGCGCAGCTCCCCGGTCGACAGGACCGTGGCGATCGGCCCGGCGAGGACGACCAGCACCACCGCGGCCGGGACGCTGACGAACGTGGCGTAGCCGAGCGCCCGGCGCCAGCCGGCGGCGAACGCGTCCCGCTCGTCCTCGTGGGCGGCCCGGGAGAGCTCGGGCAGCACCGCGGTGGTGACCGCGCGGGCGCCCAGCGCGGTGGGGACGGCGCCGATGCTGTAGGCCAGCCAGAAGACGGTCACCCCGCCCGGCGCGGTCGCGGCGACGGCGAGGAGGACGAACACCGCGGCGGCGGGCAGCGCGGCGACCCGCACCGACCCGCGCAGCCGGGTCGCGACGGCCCGGACCTCGGGGTCGTGGCGTCGCCACCGCGGCCGCAGCGTCGTCCCGGCCCGGGCGGCCCCGGCGACCTGCAGGGCGGCGTGCACGGCGACCGCCGCGGTGCTGCCGAGCCCGAGGACGAGGACCAGCCCGGTCGTGGCGGTGTCCACGTCCACGCCGGGGCCCCGGACGGCCAGGAGGGCGAGGACCACCGCGATCAGCCCGAGGTTCTCGACGGCGGGCGCCGCCGCGGCCAGGGCGAACCGGTGCCGGGCCTGCTGCGCGGCGGCCCCGAGATAGGCGACCGCGTAGAGGGGGACCTGGGGCGCGACGCAGCACACCAGCAGGACCGCGAGCCGGAAGGCCCGGGCCCGCTCGGCCGGGTCGTCGATGCCGGCGGTCAGCGCCCACGCGGCCAGCGGGGAGCACAGCACGGTGAGCGCGGCGAGCGCGCCCGCGGCGGCGAGGAGCAGGCCGGTCAGCCCCTCCAGGAGACGGCGGTGGTCCCCCGCTCCGCGCGTCGTGGCGGCACGCACCACGGCCGGCACGACGACCAGCGCGAGCACCGGGCCGGCCATGACTTCGTAGATCAGGTTCGGGACCTGGTTGGTGGACTGGAAGATGTTGGCGAAGTACGTCGGCCCGAAGACCGCGCCGACCGCGACGACCCGCAGGAGCCCGGTGCCCCGGCTGACCATCGTCCACCCGGCGACGGTCACCGACCCCCGGGCCGCGCCCGGTGGGGGACCGGCGGCCGCCTCGGCGCCGGTGCCCGCGGCGGTCCGCGTCACGACCCCGGGCCGCGGCGCTGCCATCGCCGGGCGAGGACGACCACGGTGACCAGCGCGACCAGCAGGCCGCAGACGGCGCCGGTGGCGGCCCCGAACCCGGGCCGCGGGCTGACGGCGCCGTCGAGGTAGGCGGGCGCGACGACCTGGGCCTGCGGTTGCGCGACCTGCGCGAGCATCAGCGTGTCCAGCTGCGAGCCGAGGCTGCCGGCGCGGTCCGCCACGGCCGGGAGCTGCGCCAGGGCCGGGGCGCTGCCGTCCACCCGGAGCTGCTGCATCTGGTTCTGGGCGGCGGTGAGCTGTCCCTGCAGGTACCGCATCTGGTCGGAGGAGGGCTGCGACGACGCGCTGATCTGCAGGTACTGCTTGGTCACCGAGTCCGCGAGGCGGACGGCGAGGTCCGGTGAGGGATCACGGACCTGGAAGTTCAGCAGTTCGCTGCCGTCCGGGACGGTGACGGTGAGCTTCTGCCCCAGCTGGGCGGCGGTGAGCCCGTACTGGGCGGCGACCGGGCCGAGCACGGCGTTGCTCTGGGCGAGCATCGCCTGGGTGGTCAGGTTGCGGTCCTCGCGCAGGAAGCCGGTCGGCTGTTCCTGGCTGATGATGTAGAGGACCGAGGTCTTGCCGGCGTACTCGGTGGGCCAGAGCAGCGACGCCCCGAAGCCGACGGCGCCCCCGAGCAGGACGAGCAGCACCCCGATCACGGTCAGCCGCCGGATCTCCCGGCGCCCCAGCGCGGTGTGGGCCGTTCCGTCGGGCGGGCCGGGCTCGGACTCCGGCGCGGAGTCCGCGGCGGTCGAGCCGTCGCCGTTGCCCCGGCGCTCCGCGGGACCGCGGGGCGCGGGCGGGGCGCCCGGGCCGGTCAGCCCGGCGGGGGCGGTCTCCGGCGTCGGGTCGGTGACGCCGGTGCCGGGCTCGTCCTCGGCGAGCGGTGCCCGGGGCGCGGGCGTCCCGGCCGCGCCGGCCGCCCCGGCCTCGGGTCGCGTGGACGGGATCAGGGAGACGGTTCGGGTGCTCCAGTCGGAGCCCTTCCACTCACCACGCGGCGACGGTGGGCGCGGCGGGCCGTCGGCGGACTCGCGATCGTCCCGGTCGTCGGTCATCGGTCCCTCCTCGGGTGATCGGCGAGCACGGCGGCGACCCGCTCGATCTGGTCGGTCGTGGTGCCGGGCGAGCAGGGGAGCGAGAGGATCCGCGCCGCGGCGGCGTCGGCCACCGGCAGCGACGGCGGTGGACCGTCGCCGGCGAACGCCGGCTGCCGGTGACAGGGGATCGGGTAGTGGATCCCCCAGCCGATCCCCGCGGCGGTCAGGGCGTCGGTCGCGGCCTCGCGGTCGTCGATCTCGACCACCGCGAGGTGGTGCACCGGCTCCCCGCGCGGATCGACGGCCAGGACGCGGCAGCTCTCGGGGAGCAGGTCGCGATAGGTGGCGACGACGCGACGGCGGGCGGCGTTGTCGGCGTCGAGGCCGCGCAGCCGCACCCGCAGCACCGCGGCCTGCACGGTGTCGAGCCGGCTGTTCCGGCCGCTGACGCGGTGGACGTGCCGGTCGTGCGGGTCCCGGCCGTGGTCGGCCAGGACCCGTACCCGGTCGACGAGGCCGGCGTCGGCGCTCGTCACCGCGCCGCCGTCGCCCAGAGCGCCGAGGTTCTTCCCCGGGTAGAAGCTGAACGCGGCGGCGTGCCCGAGGGCTCCGGCCCGGCGCCCGGCCAGGCGGGCACCGTGGGCCTGCGCGGCGTCCTCGACGAGCGCCAGGCCGTGGCGGCGGGCGATCGCGTCGAGCGCGGGCATGTCGGCCACCTGGCCGAAGAGGTGGACCGCGACGACGGCGGCGGTCCGGGGCCCGATCGCGGCCTCCACCGCGGCCGGGTCCACGAGCAGGTCGTGCGGCCGGACGTCGACGAACCGCGGCCTCGCCCCGACGGCCCGGACCGCCTCGGCGGTGGCGACGAAGGTGTTGGTCGGGACGACGACCTCGTCCCCCCGCCCGATCCCGAGGGCGGCCAGGATCAGCTCGAGCGCGTCGGTCCCGTTCGCGACGCCCACGCAGGCCCCCACGCCGACGTGGTCGGCGAACTCGCGCTCGAAGCGGGCGACCTCCGGGCCCCCGACGTAGGCGCCGTGGTCGAGCACCGCGGACCACGCCGCGTCGAGCTCCGGACGGATGCGCCGGTGGGCCTCCGGCAGGTCGAGGAACGGCACCGGCTCGCGCACCGGCCGTCGGGGCCCGAGGAGCGTCATGACGCGGTCCCCATCGTCTCGATCCGCCCGGACCCCGGCAGCAGGGCGTCGTCGGTCGACGCGAGGACGCGCACCACGTCGAGCCCCCGTTCGCCGGGTGTGGCCGGCCGCCGACCGGTCCGCAGGCTCTCGACGAAATGGGTGTCCTGGACCAGCAGCGGTTCGGCGAACTGGATGTACGGCGAAACGATGTCGCCGTTGCGGTAGGAGACGGGTCTCGCGTGGACGTCGTCAGGCTCGAGCGCATCCACGCCGATGTCGTAGATACGGACCCGCTCGTTGTCCGAGAGATCGTTGTAGACCGCCATCTTGCGTTCGCCCACGACCGTCACGCGGCGGACCTTGCACGGGTCCAACCAGCTCACGTGGACGTAGGCGCTGACACCCCGCCGCGGGAAGTTCATCCGCAGATAGGCGACGTCGGCGTGCTCGCGACCGACGTGCCGGCGCGCCCAGACCGCCGTCTCGTCGGGCATCTCGTCGAGGAGGTAGGACACGATGGATATGTCGTGCGGAGCGAGGTCCCAGATGACGTTGCAGTCATTCTGGTACCGACCGAGGTCGAGCCGGGCGGTATCGATGTAGAGAATTCTTCCGAGCTCGCCGGAATCGACGATTTCCTTCAACTTCCAGACGGCTGGATTGTATTCGAAGGTGTGTCCGACCATGAGGCAGGCACCCCGTGTCCGGGCGAGCTCGACCATCGCCTCGGCATCCGCCACGGACGTCGCCAGCGGTTTCTCGACGAGGACTCCCTTGCCGGCGTCGAGCGCGGTGGTGGCGAGCGCGGCGTGCGCCCCGGGCGGGGCGGCGACGACGACGGCGTCGAGGTCGTCCAGGCAGTCGTCCAGGCTCGTCGCGACCCTGACGGGACCGTGGACGCGCTGCGCCTCGACGAGTCGGGTGGGGTCGGCGTCGATGACGATCACCTCGACGTCCGGCAGGCCGTTCAGGACCCGGACGTGCTTCGACCCCCAGTATCCGTACCCCACGACGCCGACGCGCTGCGCAGTCACCGAAACTTCGCCCCCATTACCCCGATTGCCCTGACCGAGGACGTTCACGAGCAGTCAAGCACGCGGGTGGCGCACAGTCACCCATTTTCCGAGAAGAGAACGTTAAAGTCTCCGCCTCCGGTGCGGGCAGCGGTGATCAGTGCCGTCGGATCGGACGGAAATGGTCGCCCGCAGAACCCCCACACAGTTCTTGACGCGTGAGGAGGGGGGAGGTTGCTCACGACTGTGCGTCGATGGAATTGCGATACGGTGTCGACGCGAGATCAATTCGTCAGTGGCCCGAATGTTGCCATGACTCACTGTCCGGGTGCAATCCGACAGCGATTTTCGGACCGTTGCCCGGCGTGCGGATCCCGGATTCCCGGATCTCCTGGGGCGCCGGAGGTGGGCGCCCGGTCGCGACATCGTCGCGATCAGGTCGCAGTGACGACCGCCGGCATTCCGGCGGGCCGTCGCGGGCCTACCGTGGTGAGTCGGACGGGCGACACCGGGGACGCCTGTCGGGGGAGTGCGTCATGTCCGGACGTCGACGGATGGCCGTTCTGATTGGTACCGCTGCGCTGGCGGGCGCGGCCTGGGCGGCGACGCCGTGGGTGTCGATGGCCTGCCACCGCGGTATCGACGACTGTGCGCGGGCGCGGTGGCGCGAGGAGGGGACGACCCCGCCGCCGCGCGTTCCCGAGCCGCGGGACCTCCTGGCGGAGCCGGGCTGAACGGCGGCCGGGCCTCAGGAGAGGCCGGCGCGCCAGAGGTCGTGGACCACCGCGACGACGAGCGCGATCACGGCCGCCGCGGACCCGAGCGCGAAGCCGGCGGAACCGAGGAGCGCGCCGAGCCCGACGAGGACTGCCACGACCGCGACCGCACCGGGCAGCACGGCGACCACGCGGCGGCACCGCCGCCGGACGTCGACGCGCGGGCGCGGTGTGCGGTCGAGCGCCCGCTCCATCTCGACGAGGGCCGCGTGCTCGCGGCGGGTGAGCGGGCGGCTGCGGGGCGTCACGGGTACCGAGTGTGCCTTGGAAGGCCACGACGTCCGGACGAGGGCCCGCGTCACCGCCTCGGGCGTCCGGGCGATCACGTCCCGGGCTCGATCGGGTGCAGCGCGTCCTGCAGGTCGTCGACGCTCTCGGCGAGGTCGCGGAGCGACTGCGACCAGGGGCCGGCCCCCTGGGCGAGTTCGGCGAGTCGTTGCGCCTCCGCCCGGAGCCGGCCCGCGGTCCGGACCGGTTCGTCGCGCACCGCGATCGACACGGCGCTCTCGCGCAGGTCGCGAGCCACCTGTGCCACGGCGCCGCGGAGCTGCGGGGCGTCGAGCCGGGGGACGACGCCGTCGAGCTCGTCGCAGACCGCGAGCAGCTCACCCCGCGCGCCGCGACGCAGCGCGGCCCGTCGGACCTCGGTGGCGACCGCGTCGAAGATCGCCGGCCGGCGTTCGGTCACCGCCAGGGCGGCGCCGATCAGGTCGCGGTCGTCGGCATAGCGGGGACCGTCGACGTCGGGGAGCCGGCCGAGTCGTTCGGCCAGCGAACCGAGCAGTCTCAGGAGTCGCTGGTGGGTCTCCTGGCTCACGGCCACCACGAAGTCCGGGTTTTCCTGCGGCATCAGCGGGCCTATCGACCGCGGGCCCGGGTCCGTTACCGATTCGTGATGTGGCGTGTCCGGCTCCGAGGTGCCTCGGGTCCGCCGACTCCCCGTGGCGGGACCTTCGGACCTCCCCGCCGACCCGGCCCGCGCCCAGGCTTCCCCGAGGACGATCCCGTCGATCGGGGAGGAACCATGACCGAACCCAGCACCGAACCGCGCGGCGACACGACCGCCCGGACGCGGCCGCCGAGCACGCCGACACCGTCGACGACCAGCACGGGCATGAGCGGCTGGGTGCGCTTCGCCGGGGTCGTGATGGTCGTGGTCGGTGTGTTCGGGGTGATCGAGGGGCTGTTCGCGCTCCTCACCCCCACCTACTACCTGACCGGCAACGGCGTCGTCGTGGCGGTCGGGCTCGGCACCTGGGCCTGGGTCCACCTCGTGGTCGGCGCCGTCGTCGCGCTGACCGGTGCGGGCCTGCTGAGCGGGGACCAGCCCTGGGCGCGGGCGGTGGGCATGGTGATCGTCGGACTGAGCATCCTCGTGCAGCTGGTGTGGCTGCCCGCCGCACCGCTGTGGTCGATCCTCGTCATCGCGCTCGACGTGACGATCCTGGTCGCGCTGGCGGGCGCCACGTCCGGTGATCGGCAGCGGGCCTGACACGTCCCGGCGGGACGTTCGACCCTGGTGTCGGACGGCTGCCGGTCCGACCATGGTGGCCAGCGGGTGTGCGCCCGCGCGCACCGACCTGACGCGGGGGCCACCATCCGGGAGTCGACACCGGCGCTCCGGCACGAGGAGCCCGCCTGGCCGGGGCCGCCCTCCGGAGCGCTGCGGGTCGATCGCCTGCTGCGCTCGATGATCGCGGTCGCGGACGGTCTCGACCTCGAGGAGACGCTGGCCCGGGTGGTCCGCGAGGCGGTCGATCTCGTCGACGCCCGCTACGGCGCCCTGGGACTGCTCGACGACGACGGCACCGGCCTCGCGCGGTTCGTGACCGTGGGGGTCGACGAGCCGACCCGGGCCGGGCTGGGATCGCCGCCGACCGGACGCGGGCTGCTCGGCGAGCTGATCCGCCGGCCCGTCCCGCTCCGCGTCGACGACCTCGGCGGGCATCCGGCCGCTGTCGGGCTGCCGCCGGGACACCCGCCGATGACCTCCTTCCTGGGCGTCCCCGTCCGCGTCCGCGACCGGGTGGTGGGGAACCTGTACCTGACCGACAAGCGCGGCGGCTCGTTCACCGCCGACGACGAGGACGTGACGGCCGCGCTCGCCGCCGCGGCCGGTATCGCGGTCGAGAACGCCCGGCTGCACGAGCGGACCCGTCGCCTGGTCGCCGAGAGCCGGCTGCGGCAGCGATGGCTGGAGGCCTCGGGGGAGGTCACGACCACCCTGCTGGCCGGGGCGGATCCGGAGGAGGCGCTGGCCCTGGTCGCGCAGCGCGCCGCGGAGCTGCTGGGGGCCTCCGGCGCGCTCATCACCACCGGACCGCGGGCGGTCCCCGCCGGCGACGACCAGCCGGTGCGGGTGACGGTGTCGGTCGGCCTGGGCGGGCGCCACCCCGCCGGCTCCCGGCTGCCGCTGCGGGGCACGGTGCTCGAGGCCGTCGGGCGCACCGGCACCCCGCAGGCTGTCGAACACCTGGTGCTGCGCCCGGGGGATCGCGACGAAGGGGCCGGGTTCGCGGTCCCGATGCGGGGGAGCGAGGAGATCAGCGGGGTGCTGGTCGTCGCCGGCGTCGCGGGATGGATGCGGTCCGCCGACGACGACGGGCTCTCGATCCTGGCCTCGTTCGCCGATCAGGCCGCCCTCGTCCTCCGGCACGCCGAGTCCCAGCGGGCCCGTCGTCAGCTCGACGTCGTCACCGACCGGGAGCGCATCGCGGGCGACCTGCACGACCACGTCCTGCAGCGGCTGTTCGCGCTCGGTCTGGGGCTGCAGGCGGCGCACGCGCGGCTGCCCGCCTCGGACGCCGCGCAGCGCGTGGACGACGCGGTGGACCAGATCGACGGGATCATCCGCGACATCCGCACCTCGATCTTCGACCTGCACACCGCGCGCGGGGGCGGGGAGCTGGCCGAACGGGTCCACGCGGCCGCGGCGGAGATGGCCGCGGACACCGACGTCGACCCGGTGGTCCGGGTCTCCGGAGCCGTGGACGAGGTGCCCGACGACCTGGTGGTAGCGGTCGAGGCGGTCGTCCGGGAGGGCGTGAGCAACGCCGTGCGCCATGCCGCGCCCACCCACGTCGTCGTGACCGTGTCCGCGGACTCGACGCTCACCGTCGAGGTCGTCGACGACGGGATCGGGATTCCGGACGAGGTCGCGCGCAGCGGGCTGGCGAACCTCACCGCCCGCGCGCGGGCCGTGGGCGGCGACGCGCGCGTCGCCCGGCTCCCGGTGGGTTCCGGGACGCGGTTGACGTGGTGGGTGCCCCTCGGGCCCGACAGCACCCCTGGCGCTACGGAGGAGAGCGGACGATGACGACGGTGTTCCTGGTCGACGACCACGAGGTGGTCCGCCGCGGCGTGGCCGACCTGCTCGGCGCGCACGAGGATCTGACGGTCGTCGGGGACGCGGGCAGCGTGGCGGAGGCCCTGGCCCGCATCCCGGCCCTGAACCCGGAGGTGGCCGTGCTGGACGTGCGGCTCCCCGACGGCAGCGGCGTGGAGCTCTGCCGTGAGCTGCGCTCGCGCCTGCCCGACCTGCGCTGTCTGATGCTCACCTCCTACACCGACGAGCAGGCGATGTTCGACGCCGTGCTCGCGGGGGCCGGCGGGTTCGTGATCAAGGACGTGCGCGGCAACGACATCGTCACCGCCGTGCGCGAGGTCGGCGCGGGCCGCTCGCTGCTCGACGGGCGCGCCGCGAGCGCGCTGATGAGCCGGCTGCGCGAGCGCACCGAGACGGTCGACCCGCTGGCCGAGCTGACCGAGAAGGAGCGCGAGGTGCTGGGCCACATCGGGGAGGGCATGACCAACCGCGAGATCGGCCGGGAGATGTTCCTGGCCGAGAAGACGGTGAAGAACTATGTCTCCTCGCTCCTGGCGAAGCTGGGGATGCAGCGCCGCGTCCAGGCCGCGGTGCTCGCGAACCAGGTCAAGGGGCAGGCCTCCGGTCGGTGACCGCGAGCCGCACCGCGTCGACCAGGTCGTGACCACGCAGCGACTTGGGCACCACCGCGTGCACCCCGAGCGCGAGCGCACGCTCGGTCTCGGCGCCGGTGACCGCTCCGGAGTGCACGACCAGGGCGACCTCGGGCACCTCGCGCAGGAGGACCTCGCACAGCTCGAACCCGCCACCGTCCGGGAGGCGGTTGTCGACGACGACCACGTCCGGCCGCAGCCGGAGCACCGTCTCGTGCCCACCGCCGAGATCGCCGGCGGTGGCGATCACGTCGAGCCCCGCCGCGTCCAGCACCGCGACGAGGTGCTCCCGGACGGCGGGGTGGTCCTCCACCAGCACCACGCGGGTCAGCCTGCCGGTCGTCATCACGTCCGTCCTCGGTGTCATCGCGCCAGCCTGGTCCGTTCGTCCGTGTCCGATCAGGGCCGACGGGCGCGCGTCGACCCGACGGAGGTCCCGACCGGCTCCTCGGTGAGCACCGCCTGCAGCGGGCGGCGCGGCGTCGGAGGGATGCCCGGGGCGTCCGGGCGCCGTCGGCCGATGCGCAGGGCGATCGCCGGCACCCGGTGGCGGCCCAGCGCGAGCTGCCGGACCCGGGCGCGGGTCTCGGGCACCTCGAAGGGCTGCGCGAACGGGGTGACCCCGAGCCCGAGCGACTCGGCCTCGAGCAGCACCGCGCTCAGGGCCTCGCCGGCCCGGACCAGCGAGACGGTGTCGTCGGACGGCACGGCGATGAGCAGCAGCTGCGAGGAGTCCCGCACGTCGAGCCCGGACCTCGGCTGGTCGAGCGTCCCCGCCGGCATCCACCGCACCGCCATGTCCCCGTACGCCGCCGCGGGCGTCCCCGGCCGGGAGGTGGCCGGGATCCCGTCGTGGTCGCCCGCCGACCGGTGGGTCCAGTGCTGGAGCTCGCCGGCGTAGTCCAGGTGCCCGCGCTGGGCGAGGTCGGCGTCGCGGGCGGCGTCGAGCACCGCCTGCCGGGTCGCCCCCACCGCCAGGTGCACGGTGCCGCCGTAGGGCCGGGCGGCATCCACGAGCCGCTCGACCGCGTCGGTCCCCACCTCCCGTGCGGAGAACCGCCTGCGGTCCGTGCGCCGGGTGGGGATCGCGGCGAACCACCGCGCGGTGCGGGGGTCGGGGTCGGCGGCGCCGCCGAGGCGGATCCGCGCCAACGGGTGCTCGGGGTCCTCGTCGCTGCCGCGCCGGACCTCCACCCGTCGGCCGGCCGCCGCGAGCGCCACCTCGAGGTGGTGCAGCGCGCAGCCGCAGCCCAGCAGCACGCTGCGGGCACCCTCGTCGGTGGAGGGCAGGCGCCGGGTGCGGTCGGCCCGCAGGTCGAGGACGTCGTCGTGCAGCCGCCAGCGCCAGGGCTGGGTGTTGTGCTCGGAGGGGGCCAGCCCGGCGAGGCCGACGGCCCCGCGGAGCAGCTCCCGATCGGTCGGGCCGTCCACGTCCGTGCCCGGGGTGCCCTCGACCCTCATCGCCCGTCCTCCCTCGCCGCCGTCGCTCGGGCGAGCCTGGCCGGGAGGGGACGGTCGCGGTCAGGGGCGAACGGTCACGGCAGTCGGGCCGGAGGGGCCTGGCCTCCGGGCACGTCCGCGCCCGCCGCGTCCCGGCCGGGCGCCTGCCAGACCGCGCGTCGCAGTTCGCGGACGAGGTCGTCGAGCTCGTCGACCTGGGCGAGGACCCGGTCGCGCGTCGGCGGCTGCGCCGCGGACGCCGCGCTCGAGAGGGCGGTGCCCACGCGCAGGAGCCGCTGCAGCACGCGGGTGTTGAGATCGGCGACGAGGCTCTCCCGGTCCTCGACCCGGCGCAGCGCCTCCCGGTCGGCGCGGCTGCGGGCGACCGCGAGGGTCGCCGAGGCCTGCGCCGCCAGGCCCTCGACCAGGTCGACGTCGTCGTCGTCGAAGGAGCGGCGGCCGGCGTCCCGCACGAGCACGAGCACCGCGTGCGTCCCGTCGCCGGCGATGCCGTCGGAGAGCCGCATGGCCAGGGCGCTCCCGACGGCGGGCGCCACCTCCGCGAGCTGGGTGGCCCGTCGGTCCTCGGGGACCGCACTGATCACGATGGCCCGGCCCGTGGTCAGGGCCGCGTCCGTGATCGTGCCGTCGAGCGGGAACCGTCGGTCCTCGAGCTCGACCAGGGCACCGGTAGCGCACGGGACGGCGATCCAGGTCGGGTCGCGGTCGTCCACGGTCGTCAGCACCGCCCCGTCGCCGTCGCTGAGGACGAGGGCCTCGTCCAACAGGTGCCGCAGGCCCGAGGGCGGGTCGAGGGACCCCGCGAGGAGCCGTCGGCTCAGGTCGGCCGCCGCGGCCTGCCACCGGGCCCGTCGTCGGGCACCGTCGAGCAGCAGGGCGTTCTCGACGGCGACCCCGGCGGCCCCGGCCAGGGTGGTGAGGAGCTCCTCGTCGTCGCGGCTGAACTCCTCGGCTCCCTGCTTGTCGACGAGGTAGAGGTGGCCGTAGACGCCGCGCCCGACGCGGAGCGGGACGCCGAGGAAGCTGCCCGACGGCAGGGCGGAGTGCGGCCCGTCCGCGAGGCGGCGCAGCCGCAGCGGGTGGGAGTCGGCGATCAGCGGCCGCAGCACGCCGTCGCCCGTGGCGAGCTCCGCCAGCGCCGCGACCTCCTCGTCGCGCAGGCCGGTGTGCACGAACGACGCCCGGGTGCCGTCGACGATCCCGAGCGCGGCGTGGCGGGCGTCGACGAGGCCGCGGGCGCTGTCGACGACCCGCCGGCGCAGCTCGTCGGGGTCGAGCCGCTGGGCGATGTGGTGGGTCGAGGCGAGCAGCTTGCGCAGCCGCCCCTGTACGGACTTCAGCTCGCTGGCCCGGGCGATGACCTGGTCGAGGAGATCGTCCAGCTCGAGCCGGACCGCCCCCGGGAAGGCCAGGCCGGCGGGCACCTCGGGTGGCCCCGAGGATGACGGCCCCGCGCTGACGTCCACCGGCTTCATCGTGGGCCCGGGCCGGGGGCTGTCAAGGTTTTCCGGGCGGGTCAGCGCGTCTCGTCCGGTGCCCGGCGCGGCGGCCGGGGGACCGCACGGTGCCGGATGCCGAGTCGCAGCAGCACCTGCGGCCACAGGGCACGGCCGAGCAGGGTCCGCATCTCGGAGCGGGTGTCGGCGACCTCGAGCGGTGGCGCGACGAAGGACGCGGCCAGCCCTCGCAGGGTGGCCAGTAGCAGGACGTGCTGCAGGGCCTGTCCGGCGTGGAGGTGCGCGAGCGGCCGGTCGAGCGTGGTGGCGAGCACGAGCAGGGCGGGGTCGTCGTCCGCGACGGCCGGGCGGCGCTCGTCCTGCCGATCTCCGTCGGCGCCGAAGTCCCGCAGGCGCCACCGCCCGTCCGGCCGCGGCTCCCGGGGCCCGAGCTCCCGCGGGAGCCCGGTGCCCCGGTCGCCCTCCGCACCGACCCACCGGCGCCACTCGGCCCGGAACGCGGGATCGGACTGCTGCCGCGTGTGCGCCCGCGCGGTGATCGCCTCCAGCTCGCGCCGGTCGGCGCGGTCGTCCACGAAGATCGCCCACGAGCGCTCGCGCTGCGCCGCGTCGCGGATCTCCTCGCGCAGGCGGGCGGTCACGCCGTGCCCGGACAACGCGGAGCGATCGGTGCGCCGGTGGGGGATGACGTGGGCGAGAGCCGCCTCCGTCGCCGTCGCGGGGAGGTTCCCGCCGGCGGTCACGGTGCCGAAGAACCAGGGATCGTCGGGGTCGGGGAGGAGCCGGACATGGGCGCGACGGCCCTGGGCCCGCACGGCCAGCCGGAGGTTGGTGATCGCCGCGCCGCACGCCATCCGGAGCTCCCGGTTCTCGGGGTCGGCGACCGGCAGCGCCCGGTCGGGCTCGCCGTGGACCTCGACGGCGTCGTCGTGCCGGCACAGCCGCCACGGCTGGGCGTTGTAGCTGGACGGTGCGAGCGCGCCCGCGCCCAGCACCGCGGCCACGTCGACCGGACCGGGCGCGTCGTCCGCGGCGAGACCGCTGGTGCCCATGGTCGCCTCCCGTTCGTCCGGCGCTCCAGCGTCGACGTCCGGTCCCCGGCATCCCAGGGGCGCAGGACCCCCACGCGCGGGCCCTCCGGCCGGGCCGCTCCCGCCTCGAGGGACCTCTCCGGGCGACGAACGGACGGGCCGTCCGGCCCGACCGGGGCAGCCCCCTCGCCCCTGCCCGACCCTGCCGCCCCGCCGTCATCCTGCTGGCCCACACGGAGGGAGGACCCGATGACCGGATCACTCCCGGACCGGCTCTGGACCGCGTTCGTCCCGCGCCGCAGCTCCCTGCGCCGTGGACCGGACCGGGCCGAGACGGTCGCGCGATGGGTCGCGCTCGCCCTGCTCACGCTCGCCGTCCCGATCCTCCTCACCCTCGGCACCGCGCACGCCCACCAGCTGCGCGACGCGGCGACGCTCGCCCGCGCCACGTCCCACCCGGTCACGGCGACCATCGACCGGGTCACCTCCCCGGGCGGGGCCTCGGCGGGGGCCGTGGACGTCACCGCGACGTGGGTCGCGCCCGACGGCACCGCGCGGACCGTGACCGGGGCCGAGTCGGCCGGGGCACGGGTCGGTGACCGGTGGACGGCCTGGGTCGACGCGGCCGGCCGTCAGGTCCCGGTCCCGAAGAGCGACGGCGAGGCGACGTTCGAGGGTGTGCTCGTGGCCTTCTGGGGCTTCCTCGGGGTGGCGGTCGTGCTGCTCGGGGCCTCGGCCCTCCTGCACCGGCTCCTCCACCGCCACCGGATGCGCGACTGGGACGAGGACCTCGCGCTGTTCCGCCTGGGCCGCGGCCGCGGGGTCAACGGCTGAGGGCAGGCCGTCAGGAGGGTTCCAGGAGACGTTGCCGCGCGAGGCGCTCGACCAGTTCCGGGAGCGCACCCGGGGGAGAGCCGTCGAGGTCGCGACGGCAGGCGGCGACCACCGGCTCGACGTTCGCGGGCGACCGGTGCCGGAACTCGGCGCGCAGGCGCGCGACGGCCGCGACCACCGACTCGTCCCGGTCCGTGGTGCGGTCGTGGGACGTGCTCATGGCCGGAGAGCCTCACGGGTCGCTCCGGTCCGCGACAGGGACGAGGGTCCTCCGCGAACCGGGCCCCTCGGGCACCGGCGGGCCCGCTCGCCGGCGTCCCCGACCGACGGGCGGGCGGACCCGGGTCCTGCGGCCCTACGGGCGCGGACGGTGTCGGTCCACGCTGCGAAGCAAGCAGATCCCCGTCCGAGGAGCCACCCATGAGCACCGACACCGTCACCGCCTCGGCCGGGTCCGCGCCGGCGCCGCAGCTGGTCCGGCGGCCCACGAAGGGGGCCGTCGTCGTCGGCGTCGACGGCTCCGAGGGCAGCCGCGCCGCGATCGAGTACGCCTGCGACGAGGCACAACTGCGCGGCCTGCCCCTCGCCGCCGTCGTGGCCTGGGCTCCTCCCGAGGTGTGCATCACGCCGTACCCGCTCGTGCCGTCGGCCGAGGACCTGCAGTCCGCCGCCGTCGACCTCGCGTCCCACGAGATCCAGGAGGTGCTCGACGGCCGGGCCCGGCGCGGCGCCTCGACCCCGGTGGTCGAGCTGATGGCCGCGTCCGGGCCCGCCGCGGTCGTGCTGGAGCGGGCCTCCGCGGACGCCGACACGGTCGTCGTCGGGCACCGGGGCCGCGGCGCGGTCGCCAGCCGGCTCATCGGCTCGGTCGGTCTCAACGTGGTGGTCCACGCGCGGTGCACCGTCGTCGTGGTCCGCGCGCCGCACGACCAACGCCCGGAGGCCGACGAGCACGAGAGCCACGCCACCTGAGACGGCCGGACGATACGAGTCCGGATGATCACGTCACCGTGAGGCGGCCCGAGCGTTGAGGTCGTATGCCCCGATCAGGTGAAGCGACCGAGCCGTTCAGCCACGTCCGGTCGTCGGGCCGCCGACCGTCCAGCTCGGTGATCGGCCGAGTCGTGGCCGCGGTGGCGATCTTCGCCCTGGCCATGCTGCTGGTGACCGGGGTCGAGATGCTGCTCGGTCACCCGGTGTCCGGGGGCGCCGCGGCGCACCTGACCGTCGTCGACCTGTTCAGCTCCCACTCCTAGATCCGAACTCGATCGGACACTCTGCGCTTCCGACACCGAACGCCCGGACGCTAACGGATCGGTTGCAATCGTCCGGGGCCGTGGTCGCCGCGCCGACGACCCGCTCTGGTGGTCCTCCTCGTCGATTCCAGCGTGGAGGAACCATGTCGGCGGACATCGATATCGCGCCCGGAAGTGATGGCGCGTACTACGTGATCGTGGACGTCCGGATCCAGGACGCGCCTCGGTACACGGCCTACATGGAGAAGGTGCGGCCGGCCCTGGAGGCGGCCGGTGGGCGCTACCTCGCGCGCGGGGGCGCCTGCTCGGTCTACGAGGGCGAGTGGGAACCGGCGCGGCTCGTCCTGCTCGAATTCCCGTCCCAGAAGGCGTGGGAGTCCTTCTACTTCGGTGCGGAGTACGAAGGGATCAAGGTCGTCCGGGACGAGACCAGCACCGCCGACATGGTCGGTCTCGAGGGACTTCCGTCGAGCGCGCAATGAACCGTCGCCGCGCGGGGGTGAATCCGTGACCACCCGCGACCACGTGCCCGACAGTCTGGACGCATCGACGGCGGGGGCCGAGCTCCTCGGCCTGACCACCGGGGCCTGGGTGTCCCAGGCGATCGTGGTGGCCGCCCGGCTCGGACTCGCTGACCCGCAACCCGCTGATGCACCGCGGTGTTCAGGGGGCATGAATCCCATCGATCGCACCGAGGCGTCGGGGGCAGCCGCCTGGTCAGGCCTCGGGATGGACGCCGAGCGCGTCGCACTGCACGCCGCGCGCTACGCCGCCGCCGCGTTCCCCGGCCCCGTCGGCGAACTGATCAGCCAGGAGATCCGGGCGTACGTCGAGGCGGGCCGGGCCCTCGCTCCGAGTGATCTCGCGCCGCGGCTGGTCTCGAACATGCGACGTGCCGAGATCACGAATCCGCTGCCGCCACTGCGCAGTCCCGCCGGGAATCTGCACGCGGCCCGATACGTGCCCGGTAGTCCGATGCACTGGCGGCACCCCACGGCCGCCGACGAGTTCTGAGGACCCCTCCCCGGGGGAGACCGACGGCAACGGGTCGGTACCGATGCCGAGAAATGCCGCCGCGGGTCGGCTCGGAGGAGAACGATGGCGGGTCGTGAACGCGCGAAGTGACGGCATGGCACCGACCAGCCGAGCGGTCGACGCCCTCGTGGAGCTCGACGAGCGGGCCGGGAGCCTCTGCCCGCCCGACACCGACCCGTTCGTCTGGGCCGACGACGTCCTGCACGACCTCGCCCGGCTCGCTCAGCTGGTCGGCAGTGCGGCGCAGCGGGTGACGGGGGCCAGGAATCCGGCGATCGAGCGCCAGGCGCTCGCGCTCTCGGCCGCCCTCGCCGCCCAGGGCAACCTGCAGGTCCTGCACCGGCACCGCTGACCCGCTCGCCTATCCTCGGCCGCCGTGTCCACGCGCCGCTGTCCCTGCGGATCCCTCGACTCGCTCGACGCGTGCTGCGGACGGTATCTGGGCCCCGACGGCGTCGCGCCGCCGACGGCCGAGGCCGTGATGCGGTCGCGCTACACGGCGTTCGTCCACGGCGACGTCGAGCACCTGCTACGCACGTGGCACCCGGATACCCGGCCCACCGCGCTGGAGCTCGACCCGAGCGTGCGGTGGACCGAGCTGGAGGTGCTGGACCGCGTCGGCGGCGGCCCCTTCGACAGCGAAGGCGTCGTCGAGTTCCGGGCCCACCACCGTGACGGCGGGCAGCGCGGGGTCCAGCACGAGCGGAGCCGATTCGTGCGGGAGGCGGGCCGGTGGGTCTACGTGGACGGAGTCGTGGGGTCGCGGCGCTGACGGTGTCGAGAACTGCGGCGGTTCCACGCGGGAATTGATCGATGCGGTACGGCATGGGACGACCCGGGCCCGGGAATACAGCCCCATGAGTCGCAGCGTTCCAGCTCCGCCAGGGGGGCGAGTTGGGCCGGCTCGCCGTGGTCCGACGAGCCGCCCGGCACGCGGCTGGGACACCCCCGGACTCCCCGCACCGCGGAGTGCGCCGCATGAGGGCAGGGATGTCCAGCAGCGTTCGCGCCGGGGAGGACCGCTGCGACTGACGATCAATCTGGTCATCAGCGCCGCCGCGGTGTTCGCGTTGACCGTCCTCCTGCTCACCGGGCTCGAAGTGGCACTCGACCACCCGCTGCCCGCCGGGCCGCCCGGGCAGACGAGCCTCGGGATGTTCCTCCATCCCGCGATGTCGGCTCACTCCATTCCCTAGAACGGACCGGGATTCACAGCCGGAAGACCTCGGTGATCGCGGGTAGCGCCCCGGTCACCTCGTAGGAGCCGATGTAGACGTTCTTGGCGTCGGTCGGGTCGTGGGAGGCGAAGGTCCGGGCGTTGCGCCAGAAGCGGTCGAGGCCGTGGGCGTTCGCGGTGCTGCGCGCGCCGGTGAGCTCGTGGACCGCGGCGCTCGCCTCGAGCCCGGCCTCCACCGCGGCGACCTTGGCCCGGAAACCCTGCACGACGGTGTCGGTGGTGTGGTCGTGCGCGGCGACCCGGTCGGCGGTGGTCTCCAGCAGTGCCCGGGACGCCGCCAGTCGGCTCGAGAGAGCCCCGATGCGGCGCAGCACCAGGGGATCCTCGGCCGCATCGGCGAACTGCGGCAGCGTGCCGCGGTCGAGGGTCCTGACGTGAGCGACGGCGGCGTCGAGGGCGCCCTCCCCGCAGCCCTGCAGGATCGCGCCGTGCAGCAGCATGCCCGCCCCGAACAGCATCGACGGCGGCTTCCCCGCGGCCCGGTACCAGCCGTCGGGGACGAACACGTCGTGGTAGGTGACCGTCTGGCTGCACGTCCCTCGCTGGCCCATGTTGTCCCAGTCGTCGTGCAGCTCGACGGCCGGATCGTCGAGCTCGACGAGCACCTGGTGGCGGCCGAGGGTGCCGTCGAGGACGCAGCCGACCGCGGCCATACCCCCGCCCCCGCTGTTGGAGTTGAAGCTCTTCGTCCCGCGCAGCACGACGCCGCCGTCCACCGGGTACGCGGTGACCTTGCCCGCGGTGCCGGTCTCGGCGTTGGAGGCGACCAGGCGGAGCCCCTCGTGGGTGACGCGGTCGGCGATCCGCGCGAGGTTCTCCTCGGGCAGGCCGGAGCCGGTGGCGAACAGCTCGCGGCACACCAGCGTCGTCGTCAGCCAGTCCTGCCCGGTCGCCGAGTCGCCGGCGCAGATCTCGATGACGGCGCGGACGTAGTCGTCCCACCCGGAGAACATCGAGCTCCGGTCCCAGGTGCCGCCGTGGTCGTGGGGGAGGGCCAGGCGGAAGGCCTCGGCGTCGTGGAGCAGGGCGAGGTTCTCGCCGGGGTCGCGGTCGTCCCGGTCGGCGACGCGACCGTTGTCGCTCAGCTGCGGGCGCAGCGCCCGGATCGACTCGAGGATGGGGGGAGCGGTGACCGGAAGGTCCGTCGCGAGCGTCATCAGCCTTCTCCTGAATGCGAATGCGTGCTTGCATTCGCATCATGCGCAGTGCCGACGGCGGGGTCAAGCGGGACGGTCGATCCTCCCCGGACACCGCCGCGTCCGGCGGTAACCTCCGGACCGTGACGGCCGAGGACATGCCGGTCGGTGTGCGGGCCCCGCAGCAGGCCCGCAGCCGCGAGACGATGGCGAAGCTCCTCGTCGCGACCGAGGACCTGCTCGCCGAGGTCGGCGCGGACGCGATCACCATGAACGCGGTCGCCGCACGCGCGGAGGTCTCCGTCGGTGCGGTCTACCGCCGCTTCGAGAACAAGGACCTGCTCCTGCGCGCGGTCAAGGACCGTCTGGTGGCCCGACTCCACGATCGGCTGACGAGCCGGCTCGACGGGCCCCTGGCTGACCTGGACACGGTGATCCAGGCGTACACCGCCGCCGTCGTCGGCTGGATGGTCGAGAGCGGCCGCCTCCTGCCCGAGATGGCCGAGCTCCGACGACGGACCAGCGCGGTCGATCACGCCGAGGGCCTCGCCACGCTGCGTGCGCTGCTCGTCGAGGCCGCCGCACCGCATCGCGGCGAGGTCCGCCGTCACGACCCGGACGCCGCGCTCGCGTTCATCGGACGCACCGTCACCGCCTCGGCGATGCACCGCGCGCTCAGCATCGGGGCCGCGCCGGACGGGATGACCTGGGAACAGTGGCGTGTGGAGACGGCCGCGATGGCGATGGCCTATCTGACCACCGACTGACGTCAGTCGCTCTCCCACCGGTTGGACGGATGGCGCGTTCGGTCGGCGGCCGCCCGGTCGTCCTCGTCCGGCTCGTCCGGGTCGTCCGGGTCGTCCGGCGCCGGGTCCCACTTGCTCGCGGGGTATCGCCGGCGATCGGCGAAGGCCACCTTCTCGTCGTCGGGATCGAGGCCCGCACTGCGGGGCGCCTGATGATCGACGCCGCCGGAACGGGAGCCGGGATCCTCGCCCGGGCCCGGCTTCCGGCCCATCCGGAGCGCCACCAGCACCAGGACCGCGACGAGCGCACCGCCGAGGCAGGCCCAGACCACCACCATGCTGATCATCGGCGTTCCGCTCTCCCCTCGACGTGCCGGCATCCGCCGGTGTCGGTGGTACACGACGCCCGCCGAGCACGCCGTCCGAGGGTCGGGCCGACCGAATCAGCGGACGAGGTGGAAGAACCCACGCATCTCCTCGACCAGCGACCCCGGCTGCTCCAGTGCGGCGAAGTGGCCCCCTCGCGGCAGCTCGGAGAACCAGCGCAGGTCGGTGAACCGCCGCTCCGCCTCCCGCCGCGAGGGGACGGTGATGTCGTACGGGTACACCGACAGCCCGGACGGCGCAGTGACCGGATCTCGGAAGGAGGCGAAGCTCTCCCAGTACAGACGGGCCGACGACGTGGCCGACGCGGTGAACCAGTACACCGAGATCTCGTCGAGGATCGCCTGCTGCGAGACTCCGCTGGCGGGATCCGTCCAGGCCCGGAACTTCTCGGCGATCCAGGCGGCCTGGCCCGCGGGGGAGTCGGGGAGGCCGTAGCCGAGCGTCTGCGGCCGGGTGGCCTGGATCCCCGGATAGCCCCGACCGGTGCGCGCGAGCTCCTGCTCGGCCGCGAGGTTCGCCCGTTCCGTCGTCGTCGGCTTGTCGCTCCGCCGTACCCCGGCAACGACGTGGAACGCGTCCGCCGGAGGTCCGCGATCTCGGCGTGGGTGACGCGGACCTCGAACGGTTCGGCGGTCACGATGCCGCCACGCGGCGGTTCCGGACGACGACGGCCACGACGGCGACGGCGGGCAGGAGGGCCACCGCGCCGAGGGCCCCCGGCACGCCGACGACACCGAGCAGGCCGCCCACCGCGGCCGGGCCGACGGCCCCGCCCTCGAAGACGACGAAGTTGACCAGGCCCGCGGCGACGGTGGTGTCGTCCGCGGCGACCAGGTCCGGGACGAGGCCGGTGACGACGGCCTGCGCGCCCGCGAACCCGACCACGGTCACCGCCGTGCCCGCCACGGTGACGACCACCCCCGCGCCCGCCACGGGCACCGCGACGAGGACGGCGCCCAGCGCGGTCAGGGCAGCGAGCCCGCCGAGGACCTGCCAGGCACCGGCCCGCCGCACCACCGGGCCGAGCACCCGGCCGGTCAGGACCGCGCAGGCCGCGGCGGGCACGAGCACGGCGCCCGCGACCAGGCTGCCGCCGCCGACCGCGTGCTCCACGAGGCTCGGGGCCACGAACAGCACGCCGTAGTAGCCGGCAAACACCGCTCCGCCGGCCGCCCCGGCGACCACCAGGCCCGGCGCCGCGACCACCCGCCGCGGCACGAAGCCGTCGGGCCGCGTGCGCAGCCGCCGCCGCACGACGACGACCGCGACGAGGCCGGCGACGGCCACGAGCCCGACCGTGCCCGTCGACAGCCCGACCGCCCGGGTCTGCAGCAGGACGACGGCGGCGGCGGCGAGCGTCGTGAGCGCTGCCGCTCCCACGACGTCGGTGCGTCCGAGCTCGGCGTCGCGCGGGCCCGGAACCGCCCGCAGGGTCCGCCGCCCGAGGACGCCGAGCAGCAGCAGGACCGGCAGCGCGACCGCCGGGAACGCGAGCACCACGCGCCACCCCGCCCACGCGTCGAGCGCGCCGCCCACCAGCGTGCCCAGCGCCGACGCCGTCCCCGCGGCCGCCGCGACCGCGCCGAGAGCACGCAGCCGGGCGCGGGCCGGCAGGGCCCCGGGCAGCGTGAACGCGCCGATGGTGGCCGCTCCGGCCCCGGCGCCGCCGATCAGCCGCCCGACGACGACGAGCGCCAGCGTCGGCGCGAGGGCGGCGACGACGGAGCCCGCGGCCACCACGGCCATGCCGGCGACCAGCAGGCCGCGCGATCCCCGGCGGGCTGCCCACCGTCCCGCGAGGGGCATGGTCGCCGCCGAGGTCAGCGACCAGCCGGCGAGGATCCACGCCGTCGCCCCGAAGGGCACCCCGAGAGCCGTCGCGACCTCCGGCAGCGTCACCGACGGGGCGCCCACGGAGACGAACAGCGGCAGGACCGCAATGCCGAGCAGCAGCCCGAGACGGGCACCGGTCTGCTCCGCGTCGGGGCTCGCCTCGGCGGCCGCCGCCGTCGTCACGCAGGGGGCATCGGTCATCAGAAGCTCCTCGCCGGTCGCGGCGAGTGCCGCCCGGCCGTCGTCGTGACACACTAAAAGCAGATCGCGTGTCACGTTAGGAGCGGGAGGAGTTACACGTCAAATGCTGGACGCGTATCACCAGCGCGGGGTAGACCTGGCTGTCGATCTCGCCAACACCCTGCGGCCCGTCAAAGGCGAGGACCTGCTCGACTCCGTCGACGCCCTGCGCGTGTTCCTCGAGGAGCACCTGCCGACCGACGAGGCCCCGACCGCCGACGACCTCGACGCGGTACGGGCGGTGCGGGCGACGGTGCGCGAGGCACTCGAACGGGCCGCCGACGAGCCGGGCGAGGTCGCCCGGCTCGTGAACGACGGGCTGCGGGAGTGCCGCGCGGTCCCGCAGCTACGGCCCGACGGCGACGGCTGGCGCCTCGAGACCGCCCCGGAGCGGCGCGGGTACGCGCCCACCGTCGCCGTGCGGACCCTGGACGGGCTCGCCGCCGTCCTGGTCGAGCTCGGGCCGGACCGGCTCGGCGTGTGCTCGTCGCCGACCTGCCGGGCGACCTTCGCCGACCTGTCGCGGAACGGCTCGAAGCAGTACTGCAGCCGCGGCTGCGCCCACCGGGCGAGCGTCGCGGCCTACCGGGACCGTCGGCGTCCGTCGTCCTGAGGCCACAGGGCCCGGCGATCGGTCAGGCGGCCACGACCGCAGCCTCAGCGCAGGCACGAGCGCAGCAGGCCGGCCAGCTCGGCGGGGTCCGGTTCGGCTCCGGTGGTAGCCCGCGATGACCCGCTGGTGATTCTCGGCGACGAAGCGCACGAGCTCGCCGGCGAGCCAGGCGATCCCGCTGTCCGGGGGCGGAACCGGGAGTACGGCCACCAGCTCCTCGGTGGTCGAGCGCAGGGCTTCGACGAGCAGCTCATCAAGGCCGGCGAAGTGGTACGTCGCAGCACTCTTGGGCACGTCGGCCTCTGCCGCCACCGCACGATGGGTCACCCCGCTGACCCCTTCTATCCGCGCGACGCCCGCAGCGCCGTCAGGCCGATCGCCTCGGCGAGCACCGCGGGGGCGAGCCACAGACTGCTGGTCACCGGGAGCGCCCGCGCCGCGGCAGTTGCAGGGTCAGCACCCCGCCGAGAAGTACCAGGACGCCACCGACCTGCAGCCACGACACCGACTCGGCGAGAGAGGGGCCGTGTCCCGGGGGCCGACTCATCCCCGTCGGGTGATGCCGTGGAGCCGAGGCTCGCTGCACCTTCGGTCGTGCGGTGCGGCGCCGCCGTATCGCCGTCCCGATGGCCTTAGGACCCCGCGATCTCGAGGAGACGCGCCGCCGGTGTGGCCGGCCCCGTCACACCCTCACCTGACGGGAGAACGCCGACATGAGGCTCGTCGTCGACCTGACCCGGTGCCAGGGCTATGCGCAGTGCGCCTTCCTGGCGCCGGGCGCCTTCGTCATGCAGGGGGAGGGGGAGGCCCTGCTCTACGAGCCCGAGCCCGACGACGAGCAGCGCGAGCGCGTGCTGCGCGCGGCGGCGGCGTGCCCGGTGCAGGCCATCGTCCTCGACCGGGGACCGGTCCGGAACGGCGACCGTCCCGCCGTGCCCGCTCCTCGACGGGACGGCATCACCCAGGACGAGTTCCTGCGGACCGGGCGGATCGTGATCGTGGGCGCCTCGCTGGCCGGGGCGCGGGCCGCCGGTGCACTGCGCTACGAGGGGTTCCGCGGCTCGCTCACCGTGATCGGCGACGAGTCCCACGATCCCTACGACCGGCCGCCGCTGAGCAAACAGGTCCAGGAAGGCTGGGTGGCTCCCGGGCACACCGGACTGCCACGCCGGCGGGCGATCGACGCGGACTGGCGGTTGGGCGTCGCGGCCACCGGGCTGGACCTGGCCGCCAAGCAGGTGCGCCTGGCCGATGGGACGTCCGTGGATTTCGACCGGCTGTTGATCGCGACCGGGGTCCGGGCCCGGCCCTGGCCCGTACCCGCGGAGGCGGCGCTCGACGGCGTGTTCGTCCTCCGCACCCGCGAGGACGCCGAGGGACTGCAGCGGATGCTGGCCGGTCGGCCGGACCGGGTGCTGGTGATCGGCGCCGGGTTCACGGGCTCGGAGGTCGCGTCGGTGTGCCGCGCGATCGACGTGCCGGTCACTGTTGCCGAGGCCGGCCCGGCGCCGCTGGTCGCGGCCCTCGGCGGGACGATCGGGGCGATCGCCGCCGAGATCCAGCGTGACGCCGGTGTCGACCTCCGCTGCGGGGTGCAGGTCACCGCCCTGGAGGGCGAGAACGGCCGGTTGCGGCGGGCCCGGCTGTCCGACGGCAGCACGCTCGACGTCGAGGTGGCGGTCGCCGCGCTCGGCGGCGTCCGCAACGTCGAGTGGCTCGAGGGATCCGGACTCGCCTGCGGCCGGTGGGGCGTGGCGTGCGACGCCGGCTGCCGTGCCTTCGACGCGAACGGGCTCGTCACCGACGACGTCTTCGTCGCCGGTGACGTCGCCCGCGCACCGCAGCCCCTGTTCGGCTACCAGCTGCTGGCGCTCGAGCACTGGGGCAACGCGGTCTCCCAGGCGGAGGTCGCCGCCCACAACATGCTCAGCGACCAGGCACATCGATGGCCGCACCTTGACGTGCCGATCTTCTGGTCCACCCAGTTCGGGAACGAGATCAAGTCGGTCGGGGTGCCGGGCGTCGCCGACGAGGTCGTCATCACCCAGGGCTCGGTTCCCGACCGCCGGTTCGTCGCCGCGTACGGCCGGCGCGGCCGACTGGTCGGCGCGGTCACCGTCAACCACGCCACGTGGCTGGACTTCTACCGGCGGCAGATCGAGCGGGCAGCGCCGTTCCCGCCTCCGTGGCGGACCGTCGACCAGCCCGCCGAAGCGCACCCGGTCCCGGCCGACTTCCCCACCCACCCCATCCCCACGCAGGACGCGACCGTCGTGCTCACCGGCCACGACCCGGCCGATCGACGCGCCACCCTCCTGTCTCCCTGACCAACACCGACACCACCCGACCCGCCCGCACGGAGGAGGCCGCCGTCATGGCCGTGACCGCGCCGCCGAGCGTCTTCGCGCAGATCCTCGACTACGCCAACCGCGCCGACCCGTATCCGCTCTACGCGGAGCTGCGCCGGACCCCGGTCGTCCGGCAGAGCGACGGGAGCTACGTCGTCTCCGGCTACGCCGAGATCGTCGAGCTCCTGCACGATCCGCGGATCAGCTCCGAGCAGCACGGCGACGCGGCCGGCGGTCTCGGGACGGGTGCGGGACTGCCGCCGGCCTTCCTCCAGCTCGATCCGCCCGAGCACGACCGCCTGCGACGCATCGTCACGCGCCACTACGGTCCACCGCACACCCCCGACCGTGTCGACGCCATGATCCCCGACCTGCGCCGGACGGTCAGCGGGCTCGTCGACGGCCTCGCCGGGAGCCCCGAGGTCGACCTCGTCGACCAGGTCGCGTATCCGTTCCCGGTCACCGCGATCTGCGACCTGCTGGGCGTCCCGCGCCAGGACGAGCCTCGCTTCCACCCCTGGTCGGAAGCCCTGATCGCGGCCCTCGACCCGGGCACCGGCGACCCCGCCGAGCGGCAGCGTCGCCGCGTCTCCGCCATGAAGGAGATGGGGCAGTACTTCGCCGGTCTCATCGGCACCCGGCGGCACGCGCCCGGTCCCGATCTGCTCTCCGCGCTGGCCACCGACCAGGGCCCCGACGGACACCTCAGCGATCCACAGCTGCTGACGACGGCGTTCCTGCTGCTCAACGCCGGACACGAGACCACCGTCAACCTCATCGCCAACGGCATGCTCACGCTGCTCCGCCACCCCGACGTGCTCGAGCGACTCCGGCGGGAGTCCGAGCTGGCCATCCACCTGGTCGAGGAACTGCTGCGCTACGAGCCCCCGGTGCAGTTCCTGCCGAACCGCACCGCCCTCGACGACATCGAGATCGCCGACACCACCATCCCGTCGGGTTCCCGGGTCACGTTGGTCCTCGCCGCCGGGAGCCGCGATCCCGCCCACGTCCGCGACCCGGACCGGTTCGACCCCGATCGGTTCGACCCGGACCGGTTCGGCCTCGCCCGCGACACCGACCAGCACCTGGGCTTCGGCGGGGGTGTCCACTACTGCTTCGGTGCGCCGCTGGCCCGGCTCGAGACCCAGATCGCGCTGACCGAGCTGACCCGCCGGCTGGTCAACCCGCGGCTGGTCGTCGACCCGCCGCCGTACCGGACCAATCCGGTCCTGCGCGGTCCCCGGCACCTGCCCGTCGCGATCGACGGAGTCCTCCCGGCCGACGGCTGACGGTGCGCGGCGGCACCGGCCCGTCGGGCGGGCTCATCCCCATGGGGTGAGGACCCGAGCCCGACCGGCGAACAGACTCCAGTTGAGAGACCAGGCATCCACGAGCACCGGCGGAGACGGCACATGACCCCACGCCAGCGGCAGGCGCCGCCCGCGGGCGGCTCGGGGTCCACCGACGCGGACGACGGTGCCGACGACCGCCGGGCGCCTTGGCAGTGGCGGGTCGACGTCCCGCTGCTCGGACCGGTCGGCTGGCCCCCGACCGGGTCGGCCGCCTTCCTGGTCGTGGTCGGCGGGCTCGCGGTGGTCGAGGTCGTGTCCTGGCCGTTGGCCGTTGCGGTGGGGATCGGTCACGTCCTGGCCCGCGATCACGACAACCGGATGCTGCGCGAGATCGGCGAAGGCCTGCAGGTCGCCTGAGGTCACCGACGGCGGGCCGCTCGGCGCCGGGAAGGTTTCCTCGACGCGGGGGCGGGGGCGCCCGGTGGCGGGCCGTCGTCGCGGCGGGGGGTGCGGGAACTGTTGACCGTGCGGCCGCGGACGATTCCGATGAACTCCTCCATCAGCTCCGTGTTGTCCGCGTCCGGCCAGGTGAGGACGACGCTGGACTGCGGCGCGTCGGTCACCGGTCGGTAGGTGAGGTCCCGACGGTGGTGCAGGCGAGCCAGCGACTGGGGGAGGATCAGCAGGCCGACGCCTGCGGCGACGAGCTCGATCGCGTCGGCCGTCGTCGCGGGGTCGAACGCCGCGGCCTGGCCCGGCCGGTCGCCGGGCCAGGGGAGGGTGTCGTCCTGCGGACGGAGGACGATCTCGTCGGCGACGTCGTCGAGCTCCGCCTCGTCGACCGCGGTGAGCACGTGCTCCTTCGGCACGACGGCCACGGTGGTCTCGGTGTAGAGCGGGATCGCGTGCAGCCCCGCCCGGTCGATCGGCAGCCGGACCACCCCGGCGTCCACCTCACCGGCCCGGACCTGCTCCACCACCTCGTCCGTGGCTGCGCCCAGGAGCTCGAGGGGGACGTCGGGACGTCGCTCGGCCCAGATCCGCGCCCACTTGCCCGGTGTGGCCCCGGGGACGTAGCCGAGCCGGAAGGACGCGGTCTCGCAGGACTCGCTCACGGGGTCAGGCTATCGGCCGGCCGGGCCCGATAATCTGGGCCGATGACGCGGCAGAGGGCGACGCAGACGATGAAGCCCGCGACGGCGGCGAAGAAGCTGGGCGTGCACCTCGACGCGACGCCCGCCGAGTTCCGCGACGGCATGGTGTCCCGCGACGAGCTCGACGCCCTGCAGGCCGACCCGCCCGCGTGGCTGCGCGAGCTGCGTCGCGACGGCCCGCACCCGCGCCCCGTCGTCGCGGACCGTCTCGGTGTGTCGATCTCCGGGCTGGCCCGGGCCGAGATCACCGAGCCGCTGACCACCGCGCAGATCACGGCGTTGAAGGAAGAGCAGCCGGAGTGGCTGCGCCGCGAGCGGAACCTGCGCGCCCAGGTGCAGCGCGAGGACGCCCGGCTGCGCGCCGAGCGCTCGGGCGGCGGGAGCACCCCGTAGGCGACCGTTCAGGTCGGCGGCGAGCTGGAGCGCCTCCGGTCAGCTGACCCCGCCTGCGCCGGCGTCCGGCCGGTTCAGGAGCTCGATCGGGTGCTGTGGGGTTCGCGGCCGGCGGCGACGATGGCCTCGAGGGCGGCGACGTGGCCGTCGAAGGCGTCGCGGCCGGTGGCCGTGATCCGGGCCCGCAGCCTGTGGCGGCTGCCGTCGAGGCGGCGTTCGGTGTCGATGTAGCCGGCTTCTTCCAGCGCCGCGAGCTGCTTGGACAACGCCGAGTCGGACAGCTCCAGTCGGTCCTTGAGGTAGGAGAACTCCGCCCAGTCCGCGGCCGCGAGCGTGGCCATGAGGCGGAGCCGGGTGCTGGGGTGGATCAGTTCGTCGAAGCCCGGCGCGGTCATGTGCGCGCCCGGCCTCGCAGCAGCACCCGCAGGATCTCCGGCCCGCCGAATCCGATCACCGCTGCGCCCAGGACCCCTGCCCACAGTCCGGGGTGGTGGGCGCCGTCGGCGTACAGCGCTAACCCGGCGCCGATGGTGATCGCGACCAGTCCGACCAGGATGCCCACCACGATGACCGCCGTGCGGCGACCGGCCACGACGGCGCTGACCTGCAACCGCTGCGTGCGCCGACGACCGGCCAACAACCGGGAGGCCAGCGTCGCGTGCGCGACCCCGAAGACGAGCGTCGCCGCCATGACCAGCCACGGTGGCGCCAGGTCGCCGATCGCGCCCAGCGCCAACCAACCCGCCGCCATCGCCCACCAGTAGCCGCGGGGCAGGCCGACCTCGTCGGCGACGCGGGCCCGTGCGTCCTCGACGGCCTCCAGTGCCGCACCAGCCTGGCCCGGGGTGATGTGCTCCATGGACGACGCCTCACTTTCCTATGCGGAAAGTAGCCTCGACTTGCCGACCGGGAAAGTCAAGCCTGTCGGCACGGCCGGGCTCACGCCGGTGATCGGCGCTCGCGTGGCGCCGGCAGGACATCAGGCGGTCGCGGAACCACGCCTCGATCGGCCGCCGGCGCCGGCGCCGGCGCGGCGGTCCCGGGCACGGCGCGGACGACGAACAACGCGATGTCGTCCCGTTGGGAGCCCGCCCCGTAAGCGGTGACCGCGGCGCGTACTTCGGCGATGACGTCGTCCGCCGAGCCGCTGCCGGCGCCGCCGACCGCCGATACCAGTCGGTCCTCGCCGAAGGGCTCCGCCCCCGGACGGCCGTCGCGCGGCTGCTCGCTGACTCCGTCGGTATAGAAGACGAGCGCCTCACCGGCGGCCAGCCGGAGTCGCGTACCGACCACGCTCACCTCTCGCACCAGGCCGATCGCCGTTCCATGGATCCCGACCGGTTCCACCCGGCCGTCAGGGCGCTGGTGCAGCGGCTGGTCATGACCGGCCAGCAGCAGCTCCACGGCCAGACCGTCGCCCTCCCCGGAGACCGGGCCACTGACCAGCGCACACGCGAGGGTGCAGAACAGGTACGGATCCTCCGCCTCCAGCATCACCGTGTTCAGCTCCGCGACGGCCTCCGACAGCGGATGACCCTCGCGGATCAGGACGCGCAGGACATCGCGCACGAGGCTCGTCCGCGCGGCCGCCCGCGCGCCCTTGCCGCACACATCACCCACCGTGACCAGCCAGCGGCGCTCAGGCAGCTCGAGCACGTCGTAGAAGTCACCGCCGACCTCGCTGCCCGCGCTCGCGGGGAGGTACTCCGCGGTGAACTCGACCTCCGGAGCCCTCGGCAGAGCTCGGGGGAGCAGAGCGCGCTGAAGTGCGAATGACGTCTCGGCGTGCCTGCCGGTGATGCGGGCGTTGTCGATCGCCAGGGCCGCTCGGCGGGCCAGGTCCGAGATCACCGCGGTCTCCTCCGCCGTGTGGGGGCGTTGCGGTGGCCGACCCACGGTGAGCACACCGACGAGGTCGCCGCGTGCCACCAACGGCACCGCCAGTCCGGACACGTCCGAGGCCGGATCCCCCACCGTCACCGGTCGTCGGCGGAACATCGCCTCGGCCAGCTGGTCGGGCACCGACGCCGGGCCTGATCGGTCGAGCACGGCGGCGCGGAGCCTGGTCACGGCGGCCTCGTCGGCGTGAGCGAGCGCCGCGAGCTCGAGATGCACGGCGCTGTGCTCCTCGGCGAGGTGCAGCGCACACCAGGGCCCGAGTCGTGGAATGGCGATCTGGGGGACCAGGGCGCTGGTCAACCGGAGATCCGTGGACTGGGCCAGCAACTCACCGGCCTCGGCGAGGAAGGTCGTCCAGGAGCGCCGGCGTTGATCGACACCCCGTAACCAGTCGATCTCCGTGCCGGACGCGATGCGCATCGCGGTCAGCTCGGCGAGGTCATGCAGGCCCGAGCGATCGGCGCCGGCCCCCGGCTCGATCGACAACGTTCCCGTCAACGGCGCCGGGAGGGCCAGCGGGAGGCGCATCGGGTCCCCCGGCGGCTGCGGGTCCGCACCGGCTCGCGCGAGCTGAACCGGTCCGTCTCCGTCGCCGTAGTCGAGGGTGACCTCGGCGGCCGTCGCGCCGGTGAGCTCGCAGAGCCGACGGAGCAGTTCCGCGGCCTGATCTCCCGGTCCTGATGCGGACGACACCGCCGGAGGGAGATGCAGCAGCGTCCGGGCGATCTGCGCAGGCTCACCAGGACGTGCGTCGGCCGGAACGGCCTCAGTCCTGCCCGGCGCGGGCTCCGTCGGGGCGACCACGCCCGCCGGACCGAGGGTGAACCAGACGCAGTGACCCTCGGTGTCGTGGCGGGTGCCCCACGCCGTGGCCAGCGATTCCACCAGCGCCATGCCTCGTCCGTGCGTCGCTGCCCGGCCGGTCCGGGAACGAGGCTCGGCGAGGTGCACCTCCAGGGGGCTGGACCCCTGGTCGGTGACCGACACGGTGATCCCGTCGTCGCCGGCGGCGACCGCGAAGTCGAACGTCGTGCCGGCGTGGAGCACGGCGTTCTCGCACAGTTCGCTGGCGAGGAGCGTCGCCGTCTCGGCAGTGTCCTCGTCGCTCCCGACCTCGGCCAGCACCCCACGCAGCAGACGGCGCGCGACACCCGCCGATCGCGATTCGGGCGGTAGCCGGACATGACGGCCCAGGGCACCGGACACGAGGGAGAGTGTGCCCCCTCATCGGGTCGTATTGTCCTGCCACCCACCTACACAGCGCATCATGGGGCCCCGACCCGTCGTCCCCCGGAGGGATGTGACATGACCGAAGCCGCGAGTGTCGACACTCAGGGTGATCAGAGCACGGCCCCGGATGACGGGGTCCTGCTCGAGCTCGCCGAGGCGATGCGCAGGGTCGGACGTGGTGAGCTGGACGTCCGCCTGTCTCGGCGGATGGGTCTGGCGGGCGAGGTCGTCGACCACTTCAACGAGATGGTGGCCGTCCAGGAGAGGCACAACCGGGACCTGCTGCGGATCAGTCGCGTCATCGGCCACGAGGGCCGCATGCGTGAGCGCCTCGACGAGGAGAGCGCCGACGGTGCCTGGGCCGCCGCCGCTCACGCCGTCAACTCGCTCATCGACGACCTCGCGAGGCCCACCGCCGAGATCGCCCGGGTCATCGAGGCCGTGGCGCAGGGCGACCTGACGGAGCACATGGCCCTCGAGATCGAGGGCCGCCCGCTACGGGGTGAGTTCCTGAGGATCGGCCGCACGGTCAACACCATGGTGGACCAGCTCTCGTCCTTCGCCGACGAGGTGACCCGGATGGCCCGGGAGGTCGGCACCCAGGGCGAGCTCGGCGGTCAGGCCGACGTCCGCGGTGTCGCGGGAACCTGGCGGGCACTGACGGACTCGGTGAACACCATGGCGAGCAACCTGACCAACCAGGTCCGGTCCATCTCGTCGGTCGCCACCGCCATCGCCGAGGGCGACCTGTCCCGGAAGATCACGGTGAGTGCCCGCGGCGAGGTCGCCGAGCTCGCCGAGACGATCAACTCCCTGACCGACACGCTCCGGGTGTTCGCCGACGAGGTCACCCGGGTGGCTCGTGAGGTCGGCACCGATGGCCGACTCGGCGGCCAGGCGCAGGTGCCCGACGTCGGCGGTACCTGGAAAGTCCTGACCGACGCCGTCAACCTCATGGCGGCCAACCTGACCGACCAGGTGCGCAACATCGCCCAGGTGACCACCGCGGTCGCCCGCGGCGACCTGAGCCAGAAGATCACCGTGGACGCTCGCGGGGAGATTCTGGAGCTCAAGAGCACCGTGAACACGATGGTCGACCAG
>NZ_JAJNDB010000005.1 GCF_021026375.1 Actinomycetospora endophytica
CTCGACCCCACCGGCAAGGGCCGAACCCGTTGGACGTTGCGCTGGAAACCCGCCCTCAACGCCTTCGCCATCACGTTCCCCGGCCGTATCGTCCCGTCAAGCACCTACTGACCCATCAACGCCAATTACACCGATCATCGGACAGTCCCGTGCCGAGCGGACCGTCCGGACGCCAGAGGCGAGGAGCCGTCATGAGATGAAGCGATGGATGGCCTCGTCGGCGTTGGCCTGGAACGCGGGGTTGGCCAGGTCGGGGAGGAAGTCTGCTTGGTTGACCAAGGGACCTTTGAGGGTGTTGGCCGCGCTGGCGTAGAACATGCCGCTGGACAAGGACGGGTCGGTGACGCCGTCGACCAATCGCTTCGCGCCCACGTCAAGTTTGTGGGAGAGACCCAGGGTGGGCATGACGTATTTGGCCGCTATACGCATCGGCAGTGGGAGGTCACTGGCTGCGTGGGTGCCGGTGGTGTTGCCGGGGCTCACGGTGATGAAGCGGCGGTCGGGGTGTTGGCGGGCCAGGTAGGCCATCCATAGGGCCCCGATGTACTTGGCCTGCCCGAAAGCTAGGTTGAAGTCAGGTTTTCTGTTGGCGAAGTAGCTGCCGTCGATGACAGCAGCGAGCTCGTCGGCTGAGGTTGATACGAACGACGGCCCCTTCATCCGCAACTTCGGGACCCCCCTGACTGCTTCACTTCCGGCGAAGACCGCAACCTCGCCAAGCCGATCCTCGGCCAGGAGCCCTTCGAGGAGGACGACGTGGCCGAGGACGTTCGTCGCGAACACCGTGGTGACCCCGTCAGCGGTCAGGTCAATCGTCTGCGGGCCGATGACACCGGCGTTCATGACCAGCGCGTCGACTGATCCGTCGATACCCGCGAGGCCGGCGCGCACCGAACCCGGATCGGCGACGTCCATGAGAACGATGTCGAAGATGCGCCGGCCGGTCCCGGCTTCAAGCTCGGCCTTTGCCGCTGTCGCCCGATCTTGGTTTCGGCACGCCAAGTAGATCCGCGCCATGTCGGGACGCAGCGCCAACTGCCGGGCCACGTCCTTCCCGATCCCGGCGTTGGCCCCGGTGATCAGAGCTGCCTTTCCTGGGAGTTCCCTCATTCTGATTCCCTCTCAGCTTCTGACCGGAGCAGCTTGCCGCCTGGATCCGTCATTCACCGTCTCGCCCTACTGTGCAGACTGGGTCGTACAACTCACTATGGCAGCGTCCGACTGGGTTGTCAAACTCAGAATCTGTTAGTGTCGGCGCATGAACGACGAGGCAGTCGACCGGCCGAGGCTGACCCCCAAGGGGGCGCGCACCCGGGCGCGGATAGTGGAGGCCGCTGCCGCACTGATCCATGCGCGCGGGGTGGCGAGCACGACCTTGGAAGAGGTCAAGGTGGCGGCCGAAGTCAGCGGCTCTCAGATGTACCACTACTTCCCTGACAAGAACGAACTCCTGCAGGCGGTCATCGACTACCAGGCCGACACCATCGTCAAGCACAATCGGCGGGCCCTCGGCAGCCCGAAGGGAGTCGAGGCCTGGCGGAAGATGGTGGTCGCCGGGGTGGGGAGCACCCAAGGGAAAGGGGGCTGCGCACTTGGTTCACTCGGTGGCCAACTCGCCGAGAGCGACCCCGAGGCCCGAGCACTGATCGCGGCCGGCTTCGATCAGTGGGCAGCCGCCCTCAGCGATGGACTCAGGTCCCTTCGTGCCGAGGGGAGGCTCCGGTACGACATCGACCCGGACGACCTCGCCACTACTCTGCTCGCCACGCTCCAAGGAGGGCTTCTACTCGCCCAGGTGCAACGGAGTACCCGTCCGTTCGAAACTGCGGTCGACACTCTCCTCGCCCTTGCCATCGGACTTGAGCCCTCGCAAGAGCCGACCGGATAATCGGGGGCGCCGCCCATGACAGCCACTCCTGACCAGGGGGTGCGCGTGGTCGAGGTGCTCGACAGCGACAGCTCTGGCTCGTCGCGGACTTGACATGGGCCGGAACTGTCGGATTGCAACCGGACCTGGGTAGACCAGGCTGGCCGCATTCAGGCTTCTGACCGACGGCTCGTATGCACCGTCGGCCTGGAAGCTGTCCTCACCAGTGAGAACGCAGGTCAGCGCGAAGCGCTATACAGTCTGTTGTCCAGTCGCTGAACGAGCACTTCCGATCATGCCCGTGGCATCGCTCAGAGCGACGCTCGGTGCCTTCTAGAGCACCGCGTCCTCGTAGCGGGCGCCCGCGGCGATGGCCGGGTCGAGCAGGTCCCAGGTCTGCATCCAGCGGTGCGAGCGCTCGAACATCTCCCGCGTGTAGGGCTGGGGCACGATCCGTTCGCCGGGTCCGAAGCGGCGTACGTCGACGAGGGCGGTGAGGTCGTTCGGCATCTCTCGCTCCCAGTAGTGGACGTAGCGCTGTGGCTCGAGATCGATCTCCTGCTGGGCGCGCAGGAGGGCGCGGAAGTAGCGCTCCGCGTCCTCGGGGTCCGTGCCGGGGGACAGGAAGAACCCCATGACGAAGGTGGTGTCGACGATCTTGGTGAACCCGCGCTGCTCGAGCACGTATGCGCCGGCACCCCAGGCGTTGACCGCCGGTAGCTGTCGGGCGAGCAGGAGCCGGACCCGGTCGAAGGGCAGACCGACGTATCCCAGGCGGATGTCCTCGCGGGGGAGGAAGGCCTCGAGCGCCTGCAGGGCCGAGTAGTGGCTGCCCGAGTGGTAGCCGACGCCGACCTCGACACCGGCCAGGTCGCGGGGATCCCGGACCGCGGAGTCGGGGGCGACGAAGATGCCGCCGGGGCAGACCGAGTAGGCCTTGCCGTACATGCGGCCGTGGTGCTCGCTGGCGGCGGCGTTGACCGCCCAGTGGCAGGCGCAGGAGACCTGTGCGGTCCGACCGCGGGCCATGTCCTCCAGAGCGCCGCTGCGCACGTCGGGAGGTGGGCCATCCGTCGGGTGTGCCGTGCCGGTCCCGCCCGCGAGGCTCGTCGCCTCGAATTCGTGGTCGAGGCCCTCCGCGCCGAAGAAGCCGTGCTCCTCGGCGACCCATTCCTGGAGCCGGACGTGCGGCTGGATGCGGAACACCACGGTGATCGACCTCCTCGGCGGGCGGGTTCCCGACGTTTCTCAGGGTGCACCGGCGCGGGCGGTGAGCGCGAGGAACTCATCGCGGGACCGGGAGTCGGCGCGGGCGACCCGCCGAGGGGTCCGGCGTAGCCCGGCCGACGTCGTGTCCAGCCCCAGGGCCTGCATGAACCGGGTAGCCGCGCGCTCCACCGCGCCCAAGGGCACCACCATGTGGTCGCTGCCCGGCGCGGCGGCGTGGCGCGGAGCCCACGAGGGATCGCGCCGGGTCCGCGAGCCTGCCTCGTGACTGTGGTGGTGGCGTAGATGCCGGTCGCGGTGCGAAAACCATCGGCCTGTTGCTAGGTCTTGAGACTGCGCGCGTGGTCTCGGGGGCCGTTGCTCGGTGTGTCGGTGCTTATCGAACGGCCTCGTTCGTCAACGGTGGCCACCATCGGTAGGCGGGCCCGCACTGTGGTGCCAGACCCAGGAGGGCTGGTGATCGTCAGTACGCCTTCGGCCGCGTCGACCCGATCCAGCAGCCCGATCAGTCCGGTACCCCGGGTGGGGTCCACGCCGCCGACGCCGTCGTCACGGACCTCGACGATCAGGCTGCCATCCTCTGGACCGACCTGCACGAGCGCGCGGTCGGCCTTGGCGTGTTTGACCACGTTGGTCAGCGCCTCGGCCACGATGAAGTATGCGGTGGTCTCGATCGGCGCGGGCAGGCGCGGCGCTCGGACGGTGACCTCGACCGGCACCGTCAGATCGGCGACCAGCGATTCGAGCCCGGCGCGCAGACCGCTGCGGGTCAGGGAGGCCGGCAGGATGCCGTGGACGATGTCGCGCAGCTCGTGGTTGGCGCGTTCGGCGTTGGCCAACGCTTCGTCGACCAAGGCGCTCGCGGTCTCGGTCGACTCGTCGGCGAGGGCGTTCCGGGCGAGCTTGAGCGCGATGATCGTGTGGACGAGCCGTTGTTGTGCCCCGTCGTGGACGTCGCGCTGGAGGCGTCGGCGGGTCTCGTCGGCGGTGGCCACGACGCGCGCTCGGGAGGCGATGAGCTCGGCTTTGGTCTCGGCGTTGGCGATCGCCACTGCGGCGAGCTCGGCGAACTGGGTCAGGCGCGCCTCGACCGCAGCCCGGACGGCGGGGTCGGTATTGCTCGACACGAGCGTGGCCCGGACGCGTCCCTCGACCATGATCGGGACCGCGGTGGTCGAGACGATGCCGACCTGGCTGGTGATGCCCGCCAGTGTCGTGTCCTGGTAGCTGTCGACGTGGGCGGGTCGGCCGGTGCGGAACATCTGGTCGACCGCGGTGCCGGCGCTGAACGGGACGTGCAGCCCGATGGGTGCTGGGCAGTTGCAGGTGGCCACGACCACAGCACCGTCGGCGTCGGCGTCGTAGACCATCAGCGCCACCGGAAGGTCATCAAGCAGGGCAGAGGTCTCGTTCGCGATTGCGACGAAAACCTCTCCCGGTGCCGGTCCGCGGGCGACGAGTTCGGCCACCCGGCGCAGCGCGGCCTGCTCGTCGGCGAGCGCGCCCAGCTGGGTCCGTGATTGCGCCGCCGCGATGGCGGTGCCCACCAGGTCGGCGAAGTTGGCCAGGTGAGTCTCGTTCGTGTCGGGCAGCGGTTGGCGGGCTACCACGACCAGCGCGCCCCACAGCGCGCCGTCGAGCAGGATCGGGACTGCCAGGCTCGCCGTGTAGCCGGCGCCGGCGGCGATACCCGGCCAGCGACCCGAGACGGCGGTGAGGTCGTCCACTCGGGCCGCGTGGCCGGTACGCCACACCGCCTGCACTGCGCCCTGACCGCCGGCCTGGGCGCGCATCCCCACCGTGACGCCGTCCGGGGCGCCGTCGATCGCGACGACCTCGGTGGCTCCGTCGTCGGCGTAGCGCAGCACGGTGGTGAAATCGACCCCCGCGAGCCGGGACCCCTGAGCTGCTACCTCCTCGAGCACCGCGTCGGTCGAGGCCCCGCGCGCGGCGAGTTCGGCTACCGTCCGCAGGGCTGTCTGTTCGTCGGCGAGAGCCCGTCGGTCGGTTCGCGCCTGGCTGTGGCCCAGGGCGGCGGCGACCAGATGCGCGAACTGCTCGAGGCGGCCTTCGGTGCCCGACGGTAGCGGTTGCGGGTGGGAGGTGGCGGTGAGCATTCCCCAGACCTGGCCGGCGACCGCGATCGGCGCCGAGACTGCCGCCGCCAGGTTCAGAGAAGCTATCTGTCGCAGCTCGGATGGTTGCTGGGCGGCGCGGTCGGTGCGGGGGGTGGTTGCAGCCCTGGGGCGCTGCTGGGGTCGCGGTGTCATGACGGGCGGCCGGCGTGGCGCAGGTAGGTCAGCGCGGCCTGGACGCGGCGATGGGCGGTGTCAGCGGGGGTGATGCGCAGCTTCCGGAAGATCGCTGTCACGTGCTTCTCCACCGAGGCCTGGCTGAGCAACAGCGCCTGCGCGATTCCCCTGTTGGACAGGCCCTCGGCCAGGGCCGCGAGCACCGCGCGTTCGCGGGACGTGAGTGCCAGCAGCGGGTCGCCGGGAGCACGTTGACCGAGCATGCGGCCGATGATCTCCGGGTCCAAGGCGCTGCCGCCCGCCGCGACACGGGTCACCGCGTCCACGAACGCTGCGACGTCCCCGACTCGTTCCTTGAGCAGATACCCGACCCCTGCGGGGTGCTCGCCGATCACAGCCATGCCGTACGCGGGTTCGCAGAATTGCGACAAGATCAGCACCGCGGTGCCCGGGTGCCGGCGACGGAGCTCGACAGCGGCCAGCAGCCCATCGTCCTCGCCGCGCGGCGGCATCTGCACGTCGACGATCACGATGTCGGGCCGGTGGGCGAGCGCGCGCAGCAGCAGGTCGTCGGCGTCGCCGGACTGGGCGACGACCTCCAGCCCCGCCTCGGTCAGGATGCGGGTGATCCCCTCGCGCAGCAGGACGTCGTCCTCTCCCACGATCACTCGCAGCGCGGGCGCCGTTTCACAGGTCGTCATCGCCGTTGACCTCACCGCTTCCGATCTCGACCAGCCGCCGCATCGCCCGACCAGCCAGTTCGTCCTTGCGCACGAAGCCGATGGCTCCGGCACGGCGCGCCGCGGCCGCGTCCGCGCGGTCGCCGCCGGAGGAGAACAGCACGACTCGCATCGGCCATGGCCTGGTCCGGAGCTGTCGGGCGAGGGAGAAGCCGTCGCCGTCGGGCAGGCCGAGGTCGATCAGGACGGTGTCCGGGCGCAGCTCGTCGGCCTGCGCCAGAGCTTCGGCGACCGAGCCCGCCTCGCCGATGACCATGTGGCCCCATCGGTTCACGACCCGGGTGATGAGGTGGCGGAACGCGCCGTCGTCGTCGACGACGAGGACCGAGAGCGGCACCCGCTCACCGTCGCAGGGTGGCACCCCCGCCGGGGGTCGGGCTAGCCCGAAGCGGTTCTCCGGCTACCACGAAATCGGTCTCGGGACAGCGGTCCTACCCGGCTTCGGTGGACGTCGGGAGGCTCGGATGGCACCCCCGACCGATCCTGCGAGGAGGCCAGATGGGCACCATCACCGTCGGGCGCGAGAACACCGCTCCGATCGAGCTCTACTACGAGGATCACGGCAGCGGTCCCGTGGTCGTGCTCGTGCACGGCTGGCCGCTCGACGGCCGCTCCTGGGAGCCGCAGATACACCCGTTGCTCGCGGCCGGCTACCGGGTGATCACCTACGACCGACGGGGGTTCGGCCGTTCGAGCAGACCCGGCGCCGGCTACGACTTCGACACCCTCGCCGCCGACCTCGCGACGCTGATAGGCGAACTCGATCTCCGCGATGTCACGGTAGTCGGGTTCTCCCTGGGCACCGGCGAGCTGGCCCGTTACATCGGTCGCTATGGCACCGAGCGTCTGCGAAGCGCGGTGTTCATCGAGAGCCTCGCCCCGTCGTTCGTCAAATCCGCCGACAACCCCGACGGCGTCGACGACGCCGGGGTCGCCGGCGTGCAGAACGCGATCCTCGACGACCGGTACGCATGGCTGACCGGGCTGCTCGCCGACTTCCTCAATCTCGACGACTACCTCGGCAAACGGGTCAGTGAGGAAGCGGTGCGCGCCGCCTGGGCCGCCGGCGCCGAGGCATCGCCCCACGCGACCCGGGCGTGTGTGTCCGGCTGGCTCGACGACTTCACCGCCGACCTCGAGCGCGTCGACATACCGACCCTCATCCTGCACGGCACCGCCGATCGCATCCTGTCCATCGACGGCCAGGGCCGTCGCCTGCACGCGGCGCTCCCGGCCGCCCGCTACGTCGAGATCGACGGCGGCCCCCACGTCATGTGCCTGACCCACGCCGCCGAGATCAACCGCGAACTACACGCCTTCCTCGCCGACCCCACCACCTCCGGTGCACCCATCACCGACGGGGCAACGTCGTGACCACGCCTCGGCAGATCGTTCTCGAACCGGCCGCGCGGGATGTCCTCGACGCCACCGCCAAGCCACCGTTCCGCTACGGCCTCGGACCCGCCGGAGCCCGCAAGGTGCTCGATGACCTGCAGGCCGCGCCGATCGACAAGGCACCCGTCGACGAGGAGCGGGTCATCGTGCCCGCCGCCGTCGGCGACGTTCGCGTGCGCCTCGTCCGGCCCCGCGGCGCCACGGCCGTGCTGCCCGTGGTCGTCTACGCGCACGGCGGCGGATGGATCCTCGGCAACGCCGACACCCACGACCGGCTGGTCCGCGAGCTCGCCGTCGGGGCTCGCGCGGCGGTGGCCTTCGTCGAGTACACCCCCTCCCCCGAAGCCCGGTACCCGGTCGCGATCGAGCAGGGCTACGCCACCGCGCAATGGATCGCTCTGGAGGGCGCCGGGCGCGGCCTCGCCCCCTCGCGGATGGCGGTCGCGGGCGAATCAGTGGGACAGTCACCACGGTGCGCTACGACCGCACCGTCCACGACTTCATGCTGCTCAACTCGCTGCGCGACACCCACGCCACCCGCGCGGCCATCGGCCGAGCCACCGCATTCCTGCGCGACGCCCTCGGAACGTAAGCCCCGCACCGGCCCGACGTGGAAGGAACACTGAACGCCTCCAAGGGGGCCCGGCTGGCCGAGAACCATCGTCGCCCTGGCCGGACCCAGATGGCCTCAGCGCACCACACGGCCCCAAGCCAAGCCAACCATCACTCGCGGTGGGCGGTATAGGCCACGCAGGCCTGCCGTCCCTCCCGACAACAGCCCACCCGGTCTTGCCCGACACCCCGCCTCCCCGCACCCGGAAGGAAGGAACCTGTCATGACACCCGACCCGGACGTAGGTACCCAGCCACAGGACGCCTTGGCCGAGACACTCAAACGCACCGAGATCCAGCGCGGCGACTCCTCGATCGCAGGCCGGGAGATCGTCCAGGTCCGCACCGAGATCCCGGCCGGTGCTGCGTCTGGTTGGCACACCCACCCCGGCGAGGAAGTCGGATACATCCTCGCCGGGACCGTGCAGATGGAGATCGAGGACCGCACCACCCTGACGCTGCACTCTGGAGACGGATTCCTCATCCCGCCCCGCACCAGCCACAATGCCACCGACCTCGGCCCCGAGACGGGTCAAATGCTCTCGACCTACATCACCGAGATCGGCAAGCCGATCGCCACCTTCACCACGTGACCACCGCGGACAGGCCCGAGCCCGGACGGCGTCGGCCAGAACCACCGCTGCCCAGGCTTTCCTTCATTCGAAGCTCCCGAGCCACCGCAGCAGGGCATGCCCGATCACAGAGAACCGACCGGGGCGATCTGGCGCGACAGCGTGATCGGGGAGATTCACGAAGGCGCCGAGCTACTGCTGGGTTATCGTCCGGCGCCTCTTCGGGCGGAAGCACATCGGGTGCCAGGTCGGCTTCTCACGCCGTGGGTGCTCGCCGTCGTCGTCGCGGGTCGCGGATCGCGGGCGTGGGGTCGACATAGAGATCGGCCGGGTTCAGGTCGACTCCCGGGGGCACGATCTCATCGATCCGGTCGAGCACGTCGTCGCTGAGATGGACCTCGCGCCCGGCGAGCAGGTCGGCGAGCTGGTCGGGGCGGCGTGGGCCGATCAGCACCGACGTGACGGCGGGGTGGGCGAGCACGAACGCGATCGCGACGTGCGCCAGCGGTAGCCCGGCCTCGCCGGCCAGGGCCCGCAACTGCTCGACCGCGGTGACCTTCGCCCGCACCCCTCGCTCCTCGAGGTCGAACATCCTGGCCCCCCGTCCGGCGTTGCGGTGACCGCTGGTCGGGTCGGTGCGCCCGGAGAGCCAGCCGGAGTTGAGGGCGCCGAAGGTCAGCACTCCCATGCCGTAGCGCTCCGCGGTGGGCAGCACCCGGTTCTCCACCCCGCGGGTCAGGATCGAGTACGGGGGCTGCTCGGTGCGAAGCCGATGATGGCCACGCGCTTGCGCGGTCCACTGCGCCTCCACGATCTCCTCGGGCGCGAAGAACGAGCCGCCCAGGGCCCGGATCTTCCCGGCCCGCACGAGGTCGGAGAGCGCGCCCAGGGTCTCGTCGAGGTCGGTGTCGGGGTCGGGTCGGTGCAGTTGGTAGAGGTCGACGTGATCGGTGTCGAGGCGGCGGAGGCTGTCCTCGAGGGCGCGGCGAATCCAGCGGGGTGAAGCCCCCCGACGGTCCGGGCCCTCGTCCATCGGCAGCCCGAACTTGGTGGCGAGCACGACCTCGTCGCGGCGGCCTCGCAACGCCTTGCCCACGATCTGCTCGGACTCCCCGGCGGAGTAGACGTCGGCGGTGTCGACGACGTTGATGCCGGCGTCGAGCGCGGCGTGGACCATACCTACCGACTCGTCGTGGTCGGCGTTGCCCATCGCTCCCATCATCATCGTCCCGAGGGCGTATGAGCTCACCGAGATGCCGGTGCCGCCGAGGGTTCTGCGTTCCATGTCAGCTGGTTCCTTTCGGTCGCACTGCAGCTGACCACCGCAGGACCTCTGGCCGGGAGTCCCATCGCTACCGGGGGTCCAGCAGTACCCCCCTCACCGACCCGGGACGTCCTACCGTGGATCGCATGGCCGCGTCGCCGAACATCGCCCTGCGCGACTTCCTACGTTCGCGACGAGCGAGGCTCTCGCCCGACTCCGCCGGCATCGAGTCATCTCCGGGAACCCGTCGCGTCGCGGGACTGCGCCGCGAGGAGGTGGCCCGCCTGGCCGGCGTCAGCGTGGACTACTACATCCGTCTGGAGCGTGGCCGCACCGCCTCGGTCTCCGCGTCGGTCCTGGACGCGGTAGCGCGGGCTCTGCAGCTTGGCGAGTTGGAACGCGACCACCTGTTCGCCCTGGCCCACCCGGCCCGGACCTGCCCGGCCCGCTCGTCGGGCCAGCAGGTTCGGCCGGGGTTGCAGCTCGTGCTGGACAGCTTGACCGAGGTGCCGGCGCTCGTGCTCGGGCGGGGCCTGGACGTGCTCGCCGCGAACCCCCTCGCCCGCGCCCTCTACGTCGACTTCGACTCTCTGCCGCCCCGGTCACGGAACATGGCCCGGCTGGTCTTCCTCGACCCGACGGTGCGCGAGCTCTACACCGACTGGCCGGGCGCCGCACGCGGCATCGTGGCCTCGCTGCACCTCGAGGCCGGGCGCCACCCGCAGGACCCCGATCTCGCCGCCCTGGTCGGGGAGCTGTCGCTGCAGGACCCCGACTTCCGCCGGTGGTGGGCCGACCACGACGTCTACCGGCGCACTCATGGCCGCAAGCGCTACCGCCACGGGCTGGTCGGCGAGCTCGAGCTCGGCTACGAGGCCTTTTCTCCGGCCGACGACCCCGACAAGACGCTCGGCATCTCGACCGTCGAGCCCGGGTCGGTCTCCGAGCAGCGGCTACGCCTCCTGGCCGGCTGGGCCCACCCACTGGCGGTGAACCCACACGCCGAGCCCTGACCACCCGCCCCCCGGCGAGACCGGCGGACGGCTATGGCTCCCGCCAGCCCTGCCCGGTGCACATCCTCGGCCACTGATCCTGCGGTGGCCCGCGCCCACAGCAGCGACATGTTGAACGCGAAGATCGCCGTGCCGCTGGTGGGGCGACCCACCGGCTGCGGCACAGGCACCGGAACGAAGTGCGGCTGCATCACGGGCGCACCAGCTCGCGCTCGCCGACCCGGGTCCAGCGGCGATGCCTCGCTCGGTCCGGGTGCGAACTCGGGCGAGCAAGCACCCACGGGGCGTGCACCGGCCACTACCAGGGCCACAACGGCACCAACGCGATCGCCGGCCACCCTTTGGCAGTCCGAGCCGGCGCCGCAGGCCAGACCTGTGTGGCCCCCGGCCAGCAGCCCTGGCGCCCGCGGTAGATCGACCGACGTCGCGGCCTGGGTGCGGTGCGTCGGTCTCACCGTCTGCGGGGGGATGCAGACGGTGAGACGTGGCCGGTGCCCTCAGGGGGGCGAGTGCCCCGACGCGCCCCACAGCCTGGCAGTTCGACGCGTTTTCCGACAGCCCCGGGTTACGGCACGCTGTGTAGTCGCTGACGGGCGAGCGCACCGACCCTGCTGCGGTGCCTGAACGGCGACGCCTGCTGAGGGCTCTGGTAGATCAGCTCTGCACGAAGGCCAGCAGGTCGGCGTTGATCGTCTCGGCTTCGGTGGTCGGACTGCCGTGCGGGAACCCTGGGTAGGTCTTCAGCGTGCCGTTCGCGAGGAGCTTCGCCGACAGCGGCCCGGAGTCGGCGTAGGGGACGATCTGGTCGTCGTCACCATGCATGACCAGCATGGGTACCGTGATCTTTTTCAGGTCGTCGGTGAAATCGGTCTGCGAGAAGGCGACGATGCCGTCGTAGTGGGCCTTCGCCCCACCCATCATGCCCTGGCGCCACCAGTTGTCGATGATCGCGTGCGACGGCTCCCGCCCAGGCCGATTGAACCCGTAGAAGGGGCCCGCAGCGACCGACCGGTAGAACTCCGAGCGGTTGGCGGCGAGCTGGGCCTGGAAATCGTCGAAGACGCTCTTCGGCAGGCCGCCGGGGTTGGCGTCGGTCTGCACCATCAGCGGCGGCACCGCGTCGATCAGGACCCCCTTCGCCACCCGGTCCTCACCGTGGCGGGCGATGTAGTGCACGACCTCCCCTCCACCGGTGGAGTGCCCGATGTGGACGGCGCCCCGGAGATCGAGCGCGGTGGTGAGCGCCGCGAGATCGTCGGCGTAGTGGTCCATATCGTGCCCGTCGCTGACCTGCTCGGAACGCCCGTGCCCGCGCCGGTCGTGGGCGATGACGCGGTAGCCGCGCCGGGAAAAGAAGAGCATCTGCGAGTCCCAGTCGTCGCCCGAGAGCGGCCAGCCGTGGCTGAAGACGATCGGTCGACCAGAGCCCCAGTCCTTGTAGAAGATCTCGACGCCGTCGGGCGAGGTCACGTAGGGCATGGCTGCTCCTGTTAGTTGGTTGACGGTGGCGGCCCCGGGAGAACCGGTTCTTCCCGGACACGTTTCATGGCGGGTCTGGTCGGCGCCGGCGACCCGGAGCGACCGGCTGGGTGCAGGGCCGAGGTGGGGTAAGCGGGGCCGGTCATCGGAAGATCGAGTTCGTCAGCAAGCGCCGGCGGTAAGTGGTGCAGCGCCATCGCGGCGCCGTCCACCAGACAGCGGATCCGGATCCGGCCGAGGACGCGGCCCAGGCGCGGGTGGGACTCGGCGAGCGCGGTGAGGTCGATGACCAGCTCCACGCCGGCCGACGGGCGCAGGTCGCGTAGCAGCGACTCGAGTTCGTCGACCGCGGCACGGTTGAACCGCCCGCCGAGAGCCAGCGCCACGCATCCCTCGCCGAAGGCGCTCTCGGCGGCTACTGGTCGCCGGGATCCGGCGGCGCAGGCCTCCACGGTCACCGCGGCGAGGGCGGCGGCCCGCCCGCTCGGCGATCCAGGTGGATGGGCCTGAGAGCCCGCGCCGTGAGGAATCGACGGCACGCTGATCGAGAGCAACTCTCCGAAGCCCGCCGCCGGGGCCGACATGGCCGTGTTGGTCGGGTGATACATCGCCGCCAGAACCTTTGCGCTTGTCCACTCGCAATGGGCGACGGTGGCATATTCGAGGATCGGCGGCACCGCCGATCAGCCGAAAAGCCACTGATCGAAATCAATCTCAAGGCGAGTCGCCACGCGTGACTGGCGTCGCTCGCACAAGGGCTTCGTTCTGGAGGCGCCGCGTGCGCCATCGTCGACCTGAATGATCGATGCGGCTGGGGTCCGTTTTCCCGGCGCTTCAGTCTCCGCCCGGTCATGCGACGAAGCACCCCTCGCTCGAACATCGCTGATCGATCGTTGCGCACGATGCACCGAGCGTAAGACAACGGGACGAAGCTCGACCCCGGTCCAGGAAATGAACAGTCGGTGACATGACGTTGCGGCGGACTCCCTGGCGAACCTGCCCCACGCGGGGCGCGGTCGGCGGTTGGTGCCGGCGACGACGCCCCAGGTCAAGCTCGTCGGATCGACTACGGGTGTGACGACGAGGCCCGGCCGCTACCGGGCCGAACGAGCCGGCCGGCGGGGTGAGCCGCTCCCGCCGCTCACATGGACCCGTGGAGAGCCGACCAGAGTAGGAGTCCGAGACGGCCGAGGTCGACGTCGTGCACCCGGCAGACGCCACCGTCGCCCATCTCGCGCTCCGGCCCTGGTGGCGCCGGCCAGAGTGAATCGAGCCGGGCCTCGGCCGGGCGCCCCCGCCGATACGGCCGATCTCGGAGCCGGTGGGCTGACCGACAGCGAACGACGCATCGGCGAACTCGTGACAGCCGGGCCCACTGGGCGCCGCCCGTCGCCGTGCACGGTCCTCTCAGTCCCCGGACCGTCGGATGCCGTCGGTCCGATTCCGAGGGTCGTCCGGGACGGAGCGGGGAGCCGACGAAGACGGCCGCTCGCACGCCCGGCGGCATCGTCGAGGCGTTGCCGCAGACGTAGATCACGGCGTCCTGCCGCATGGCCTCCCAGACGTCGTCGGCGGCGCCCTCGAGCGCATGCTGGACCTAGCGGTACCGGTACCCGGACACCCGCGAGTAGGCGGGATACAGCGTGACCCACGCCGGCGGCGAAGCTGGCTGGAGGACCCCGAGAACGTGGCGCGAGCTGCTACGGCGTGCGGTTGATCATGCGTTCCCCGGGTCGCCCGAAGATGCTGAGGATCTCCGTGGGCTCCTCGCCGGTGCTGCCGAACCAGTGCGGCGTCCGTGTGTCGAACTCGGCAACGTCGCCGGGTCCCAGAAGTAGATCCTGGTCATCGAGGACGAGCCGCAGGCGCCCGGACAACACGTAGATCCATTCGTGTCCGTCGTGGGCCCCGTTCTCCGGTTCGACCTTGCTCGTCGGGACGACGATCTTCCACGCCTGCACGCCACCGGGATGGCGAGTCAGAGGGATGACGGTGCGCCCCTTGACCCGCCCTGGCTTGAGCCGGATGCGCGGGTCTCCGACCTCTGGAGCCCCGACGAGGTCGTCGAGCGGCACCCGGTACGCCAGCGAGAGCGCGAGGAGCAGCTCCAGGGTGGGCCGCCGTTGACCGTTCTCCAGCCGCGACAAGGTGCTCTTGGAGACGCCGGTGAGGTCCGACAGCGCACTCAGGGTTGCGCCGCGCTCTGCTCGGATCTGCTTGAGTCGAGGCGCCACCCTCTCAAGAGCATTCGCGATGGCCGCGCCGGCTGCTGGTTCGCCGCCCACCGGTCGCATTCCACTCGCATGTCCCGACAACGGCAACGTTGGTTGTTCGGCAGTCACGGCACCGCCAGCCTGGCGGCGTGACCGATCACGACGTAGCGATCATCGGCGGGGGTGCGGCTGGTCTGTCGGCGGCCCTGGTGTTGGCGCGGGCTCGCCGCAGCACAGCGGGTCTCTGGGCCGCCGGCAACGTCGTCGACCCCCGCGCTCAGGTCATCAGCGCCGCCGGCGCCGGATCCGCGGCGGCCATCGCCGTCAACGCCGATCTCGTCGATGGCGACGTCAGGGACGCGGTCCGCGACCTCCACCCGGCACTCGCAGCACAGCGCTCCCCAGGAGTCAGTTCCGCCGCAACATCAGGAGGACTTCGATGAGCATTCCACAAGATGCGTCAGCGACCGCGGTAGGCGATCCGAGTCGACCCGGGCTACAGGCCGACACGGACGTCGGCGGCCTGAAGCACGACAGCGCGGAAGGGCAGGCAGCGCGTCGGCGTCTCGTGGCCAGAACCCTCGTCCGGGGTCTGGGGTGGGATGTCGGGCTCCCGTTGGCCACCTACTACGCGCTGCACTCGGCGGGCCTCAGGGACTTCACGGCGTTGCTCGCCGCTGCGCTCGTCGCGGCCTCGCGTGTGGTGATCGGCGCGGTACGCAACCGGGTGTTCAACGCATTCGCGGTGATGATGGTGGTGGTGTTCGGGCTGGGCCTGGTGCTGGCATTCGCCAGCGGGGACCCGCGGTTCCTGCTGGTGAAGGACTCGATCACCACCGCGGTCGTCGGAGTCACGTTCCTCATCATGGCCGGGCTGGGGCACCCGCTGACCCTGGCCGCGATCCGGACCTCGATGCCCCGGGAACGCGCCGAGGAGATGGCCCGCCAGTTCGCCACCGTGCCCGCGGTGCACCGTTGGCACCTCAAGGCCTCCACGGTGTGGGGCCTCGGATTGCTCGCCGAGGCCTCCCTGCGGGTGATGCTGATCTACCTGCTGCCGATCACGATCATGGTCGTCATCTCAGCCGGGCTGATGGTCACGACTTTCGGGCTGCTGATCGGCTGGACGGTGTGGGACATCAAGCGTCAACAGGTCCACGCCCGAACACATTCGTGAGGTTCCTCCCGCTTCCCCGGAATGTTACGAGCTTGACTCCATACCGATCGCGAGTGGTCCTTGCTCGAGCGACCGAAATCGATCAGCCAGGGGCTCTTCAGCCGACCATTGGCAGCCGACGGGCGTACGACAGGCCTCCTGCCCGAACCCTGAGGGCTGCTTCCGCGACATCGCGTCGACGTGCGGTCCCACGGGACGCGACGGAACCGCCGTGAGCAGAGCGCTCAGGATGCGTCCCGAGCCGTCGCACCGTCGATGCGGAGGCCACGGCGTGCGCGGTACTCGTCCATCGTGAGGGGCCGTCCGCGAACGTCGGTGAGCGGCGGCTCGTGGGTGAGGTATTCCTCCTCGTTGCGCCGCCACGCAGCGACATACCGATGGAACGGGATCCGGGGGTGCAAGTGGTGGACCAGGTGGTAATTCTGGAAGAGCATCGCCGGAGAGAGCGTGGATTCGAACCCGATTCGGTTGCGGGTCGTCTTGAACTGGTTCTCGCGCGCCGTGGTCGTCAGGTCGTGGTGCGGCAGGTAGTCGAACGCATAGCCGAGCCACATCAGCGTCAGACGGATTGGCAGGAGGACGAACAGCACCATCTGGTGGAACCGCCCGGTCTTGATGGCGGCTGCTGTGGTCCCGGCCAGCAGGAGGGCGTTGGCGCCCAGTTCCACCTGCTCGCTGCGGGGGCGTGAGGAAAGCTTCGGCGCATAGAAGAGGACGTAGTAGAGGTCGATGGTCAGCCAGCGCAGTGGGCGCTGCCAGGCCGGACCGCGTTCGGTGTAGTGGTCGGGGTCGCGTTCCGGGTTGTTCACGTGGCGGTGGTGCTCGAGGTGGATGAACTTCCAGGTGTGGAACCCGACGTGGGGGGCGAAGCCGGCGGTGCCGACCCGGCCCAGCGCGGTGTTCACCGCCTTGCTCGTCGACAGTGAGCCGTGGCCCGCGTCGTGGGCCACCGTGAACAGCATGTAGGACGCGAAGGCGTTGAGCAGCGTCGACACCGGCCACGGCCAACGCTTGGCCAGCGCCATCGCCGTGGAACCGACCCACAGTGCGAGGCCGCCCACGAGCAGCCCGGCGGCCGGCAGCGAGAGCTTGGGAACCGGCTCGTCCGGCTTGGGGAGCTTGCGGGAGGAGGTCGCCTTGCTCTGCGGAGAGTCTTGTTCGGCCATGTCCGCCCTCTCGTGGGTTGTCGATGCACGTCGTTGGGCCCGACCCGACGACGCGAATGTCCCTCAGGCACCCGGGCTACGCCTCTTCGGACCGCCTTGCGGTCTCGACGTCGTGGAGCGCTCCAGCAACCGCAGCGTAGGAGTACGGGGTCGCGCCCGGAACCGGTCGCGAGCCGTTCTCACCGCTGTTGTTCGCTCGGACAGCATCGTGCGGCCGACATTGTGCCGTCGGACAATTCGGGGGCCTCAGACGCCGTCCTGGTCGCCAACGAGGCGCCACGCCTGGACCGCCACCGCGAGGTCTGCGACCGCCCCGGGCACGTCGGTGAACCGCCCTGTGAGCTCGCCGAGCTTGCGCAGCCGATAACGAACGGTGTTTGCGTGACAGTAGAGACGTTTCCCCGCGACGGGGATCGATCCCTCACTCTCCAACCACACCTCGAAGGTCTGCAGGAGCACGTTCCGGTCCTGCTCGGGAAGGGCCAGGACGGGGCCGAGGACGTCAGTGGCCACACCGGCTGCGACGTCGGGCGCCCCGGCCACCAGCATCGCTATCGGCGTCCGCGCGAACAGTCGCACCCACGAGTCGCCGCCACCGCGGCTACGGGCCGCGATGCCAGCCAGGTAATAGGCCTGCGGGGCGGCGTCGAGATCGCTGAACAGCGGGCCGACGCCGACTCGACCGAGTGCGTGCTCCTCGAGGCACGACACCGCGGGGGCAGGGTCGGGTGTGGGCAGCGACAGCACCCCGAGGGCCTCACGGGACGCAAGTCGCCACGCCGAGATCACCTCACACTCGCGGAGCGCCTCGGAGATGCCGGGCAGCGGGTCACCCTGGCCGGGTGCATCCGCTGAGACCACCACTAGGAAGTGACCCCGCTGCGGCATACCGAGCCGGGCCGCGACCTCGCCGAGGGACCCTCGACCGACCACTGATCCAGTGACCAGGGCCTCCACCGTCGCCGAGCGTTCGCGGTCCCGACGAAGCAGCATCTCCGTCGTGGCGTCCCGATGCGCCCCGGTCACGGCGTGCCCGAAGTGATCGGCCCGCCACCACAACTCGCTCGCCGCGTCCACGACCTCGCGGTAGCCCACGGCACCGCTGTCGACCATCGCCTGCGTAATGGCCTCCCACAGGAGGGCGAAGCCGATGCGGTAGGCCGCCAGAACGTCGGCCAGCGGGACGCCACGTAACGCGTGGTCACGCCCGGTCAACCGCGGCTGCGCCTCCGGGTCCGCGTCGTCGACGGGCTCGCGATCCAGCAGGTACTCGATGTTGCGCCGAACGTAATCCGCCACCTCACCGCGCGCGAACCGTTCGGGGTCCCGGTAGAACTCGCTGGCCTCGACGATCCTCGCGGCGACGGCGCGAGCCAGCTGCTCGAGGTCGGTCCGCACGATCGGGGCCAGGCGCGCCAGGCCACGCGCGGCGTCAGCGGACATGGCGTCGCAGACTACCCACGCCGACGTCCTGAGCCGGCGTCGCGGAAGCAGCGCACGTTCGAGCCGGATCGCCTCCTGACGGTCGAGAGCCTCGACGATGACCTCTCGGGCACGCTCGCCGCTGACTCCGGTCGCGGCGCCGACCTCGTCCCAGCTCGCGCCGTCGGCTCGCGCGGCGTGCATCGCCTGCGACTGCCACCCCGAGAGCAAAGCGTCGAGTTCGGCCGTATCCATGGGCAACCGCGCCGGCCCTCCGGAGGCGGTCATCGGCTCAAAGGTGCGACCCTCACTCGTCGGCCGCGAGTTGCCACGACTCGGAAGAATGGAGCCAGATGGGGCGGCCCGCCCGGCTATGAGGGCGACCCTCACCCGCGAAGTCGGAGGCTCGATAGCGGCGGCTCGAGCCGGATCTGGGGCAGGTTCGCCGTCCGGCACGGGCTGGCGGCGATGAAGTCCGGGTCGGTGTTGCCCCCGCCCCAGACTTCCAGGCCCCCGGAGCCGGCGCCCGTACCGTCGGACGCCCTCACCCGGCGTCGATCGAGATCAACTTAAGAACGTCGTCAGGCACCCGGACCCGAGGGGGGCCGCTTCCGCCGGCGAGACCCGGCAGCCCGCAGCCGCGGGTCGGTACTATTCGGCAACGGCGTGCGCGCGAAGGTCGGCGAGGTCTATCCACTCCAGCGAGCGTGCGTGGGATGCCTCGAGGACGACGGGCGGCGCGACCCCGCCGTCGAGGGCCTCTTTCCACCGGCTCGCGCACAGGCACCAGCGATCCCCGGGCAAGAGCCCCGGGAAGTTGGCGTTGGGCCGCGTCAGGTCGTTGCCTCGGGCGGCCGAGAACTCGAGGAACTCGGCGGTGACCCGGGCGCACACGGTGTGCACGCCGTTGTCGTCGGGACCGGTCTCGCAGCAGCCGTCCCGATAGAAGCCGGTGATCGGATCGTGGCTGCAGTCGGCGAGCTCGCCGCCGAGGACATTGCGGGCCATGGGTTCCTCCTCGCAGGGATGGCGATCAGCGCAGAGTGATACCCACCAGCGCGTCGATCGCAGCCGCCGCCCCCGGGACCACCGCCGCTCGGTCCTCCCTCCGAGTTCACCGGTCCCTCGTCACTCCACCCGGACCGTTCACTGGCCCCATGGGCTCTGGGGCAACACCCAGTAGTTGTCGGTCGCTGGTTCGGGGCCCGGCCAGGACACTCCCACGATCACGCCGTCGTCGCACATGGCCTCCAGCGCGGCCACGATCTCGACGCGTCCCACCGTGATCGGGCTACGCCGAGTCGTGAGAAGCGTGCGTAGGCCGATGAGCTCATTCACGAGTTGCTCGGTGGAGCGCGGGAAACCGTGCGCAAGAATCAGCTGGACCATGATCGCCTGCTGGAGCTGTGAGGTCGGGCGCGGCGAGCAAGAGGGCATCAGTGGGCCTCGCAGACAATCGGGGACGGCAGTCAACGGTCGTCGGGTCGACATGCAGCGCCGCTGCGTCGGGCGGGGGCGATTGCGCCGGTCGAGTGCTCGCGTCGGGCTCCGACCCGAGCGGCTCGATGGCGCGGTGACGAGGCGTTCTCGGAAGTTGGGGTTCACGGGCGGTCATCGGTGGGCCCTCCCACGGGGCGCCGATCGGAGCGGGGAGGTCGGGTCCCGAGCCGTAGGTGCGCGCACAGCCACAGGGACCCGACCTCGACGGGGCACGTCCGGGGGGACCTCGTGCCCCGTCGTCGAGTACATCGATCCGACCACCGCCGGCGTTATCAAACCGTTATCAACAGATTCAGCCGCTACGAATGCACGTTCCGCTGGCAGCGCGTGACCTGTCCCCGATTGATCGAGACGAGTCCTTCTGCCTCTCGGAGCAACGTTCTGCCTGTTACTGGTTCAGGCCATGACGCCTCTGCACAAATGGTCCGGTGTCCGGTCGACCGAGCTACATCGAACGGCCCAACCTCATCGGGCGGGAGCGTTCATGGCGCACCGAACCCCGCGCGGCTCCGTTGGGCGGGGCAAGCCCGACAACACCGCAGCGAGAGGGGTGGAAGATCGCGTGACCGATCTCGATCCGCTCTCCCCCCGTGCCCGTCGTTGGCTGGCCGACGCCGCAGTACGTCTTGCCCATCTCGCGACGCTGCGCGCAGAGGCCGGCGTGTGGTGCCGAATCGCCGCCTCGGACGCTGACGACCAGGCCACACGGTCCGCGCGCATCGCCGCCGCCGAACGCTACGAAGCCGACGCCCACGCGCTCCAAGCCATCGCCACGAGCACCTTCAGCGAACTCGACCGCCGACAATGAGGCCGGCGACCCACCGAGCGTTCCTGAGCGCCGCTGGGCGAACGGCACCGAAATCGCCGCCATTGCCGTCATCGGACTGGCCCTCGGGGCCACCGCAGGCGCAGCCGTCCTGCTCCCCGCGATCATCGGGCGTGCACCGGAGCGCGAGCCGCACCCGCGGCCCCTTGCCGACGCGGACGCGCTCGAGATGAGCAGTCCGACGAGCCGTCCACGGGCGGGATGGGTCTGAGGCAGCCAGGCCGGAGCTCAGTAGCCGGGGCGCGAGTGCCGTGCTGGAGGCGCCCGTGAGGGACCGTGCTGACTTGGGAGATCAGGGCCGTTCAGGGCATATCGTCGTCGGATGCGAGTCCTGTTCGCCAGCACCGGCGGAGCGGGGCATGTCACCCCGATGCTTCCGTTCGCCGGAGCTTGTCGGCGGGCTGGACACGATGTCCTGCTCGTGGGTCCGCCTGGCCTCTCGTCGGCGGCTGCGACGGAGGGCCTGACCCTCGCGGTGGGCGCGCTGCCGGACGACGAGGAGACCAGGCCGGTCTGGACCCAGGTCCCGCACCTGTCCCGACTCGAGGCTGAACGCCTGGTCATCAGCCAGGTCTTTGCGACGCTCAACGTCCGGGCGATGCTGCCCGCGATGCGCGACACCGTGCACAGCTGGCGGCCCGACGTGATCGTGCGAGAGCCCGCTGAGTTCGCTTCGGCCGTGGTGGCGGACGAGGAGAGCGTCCCGCACGTTCAAGTCGGAATCGGGTTGATCTCTTCCCAACGGCAGATCATGGAGGTCGCGGCGGACGCAGTCGACGCGTGGCGTTCGGGACTGATCGCGCGGATCGCGGACACGCCGTACCTGACGTTCTTCCCTCCCTCGCTCGACTCCGGAGAAGAGCCGGAGCTGTCGCCGACGCACCCGTTTCGCCTACCTGAGGCCACCGCCGCACCGCTGTCGGACCACTGGCCCGGCGACGATCGACCCCTGGTGTACGTCACGTTCGGCAGCGTGACAGCGAACGTCCCGTGGGCGGCCCCGATCTACGAGGTCGCCGTGGAAGCGGTGGCCACTCTTCCGGCAAGGGTGTTGCTCACCACCGGCCACGGGGTCGAGGACGGCGCGATGGTCCCGCCGGGCCCGCACGTACACATCGCCCGGTGGGTTCCGCAAGCCGACGTGCTCGCACGAGCCAGCGTGGTGGTCTGCCACGGGGGTTCAGGGACGACACTCGGGGCGCTGGCGGCCGGTGTCCCACTGGTGATCGCCCCGCTGTTCGCCGACCAGCCGGCGAACGCCCGACGGGTCGCTGAACTCGGCGCGGGCGTCGAGGTCGGCTCGCGCGATCAGGACGCTCTGACCACCGTGATCGACCCGGCCGACTTGCAGCGTGCGATCACCGAGGTGCTCTCCGACCCCGCACCGGCCGCCGTCGCGCGACGCGTGGCCGACGAGATCGGCTCACTACCGTCGGTCGACGACGCCGTCGCTGTCATCACCGAAGCTGCGGGACGAGCCCTCCGAGCAACATGATCAACCGGCCGGCCACTGCGCACCACGCCGGCGCGCTCGAGGCGGAGCTGAAGAAGATCCGCCGCTATCGGCTGATCATCATCGCCGAGATCGGCTACATCCCCTTCGCTCTCGCCGGCGACTCCTACCGCACGGGCGCGCCGCGAGCTCCTCGCCCAGGACCGCAGCCAAAGCGCCTAGCCGGCCGCCACGACGCGCAGCACGAAGTCCTTCTTCGCCCTCCCATATGCCTCGCGGTCGTCCGGGTGCTCCGCCGCGGCCAGCTGCTTGACCTGCGAATACTCTGCCCGTAAGCGACGACTCGAACGCAGCCGATCCCGAAAGAGCAGTTGGTCGCACCAGCGGTCCTGACCCGACGGCATCAGATGCAGATGCGCCAACCGCGACGACGCATCCGGGCTGACGCGCACGAACAGCCACCGCCATGCCCGCTGATCGAGCTCACGGGGCACGAACATCCATCCAACGCCGGCCGCCTTCTCGTCGACCGCGGCGAGCGCTGCTGCCGGGTCCGGCGCGACGGCCTGAAGATCGATGATCGGCTTGGCGCGCAGCCCCGGGACCGACGTCGAACCAACATGAACCACGTCGCTGGTCAGCCACCCCGCGAACAGCTCATCGACCTCCCCGGCAAACCGAGTCGCCAGGCCAGCCCACATCGGATCGTGATCCACCACATGCACCGGCTCTGTCGCCCACGCCGGCCATTCCCCGCTTCCACCCCCGCCTGCCACGAGGCGAACGAACCAGCCCTCCTGGAGAGGGTCAAGATCCAACCTCCGCGGGGGCAGTTCCAGGGACCGTTGACACGCCCGGGGCTGGTCCGACATCGAGCTCACCGCGGCGCGGAGTGCCCCGGCCCACCACGCATGCGTTCCGTTCGGCCGTCGGGGGCCGCGGGACGGCTCGTGGTCGGCCCGCTCCCCGACCGCATCGGACGACGGCTCCCGAGCCGGGCCGGCAGTGGTCAGCAGATCCAGCAGGCTGCCATCAAGATGGAGTCCACGACCTCGGATCATGGATGCGAATGACGCTTGCTGCCCCGGAGCCCCGCATCTCTCAGCATGGTGATCATCAGCGTCGGCCGCCGCGCAGAGTCCGTGTTCCGGCGACGTCGGCCGTGCAGGGACTACGGAGGCCTGTTGCGCCTGTCGGGCGTTCAGCCCACAGGCCTATCCGTGTTCGCGGAGATGACGGGCGAAGGAGCCATCCGCGCGGCGCGCGGCGCGGGCGAACCCGGCGAGCTCGGCGACGTCGTGTTCCCGAAGCCAGTTGGACAGGGTGTCCGGTACGGCGACGCCGGGGTCGGAGTCGGGTTCGGGTGCGTCGAACGGGAGCAACGGATCTCCTCGCCGGCATCGCAGCCGGCCGGTCGGGGTGTCGGCCATCGCCGAGCCTGGGGCGGCGAAGCGCCCGCATCAGGTGCCACCGACATGGCGGCCGGTCGCGGGCGGCCGTGGCCCTCCCTCACTGAGGCCGCGCTCTGTGCAGAGGCTGTTCCGGCTGCCGACCAGTGGAGTGTTGCACGCGTTCCGACCGTCGGCGCATCAGGGCCCGCCCGGCTGTTCGTCTCTCGCCCCCTTGTTCGGCCCCTCGCAGAACACGATCGACCCCACCTCGAAGGCCGGTCCTCGCGCCGTGGTGTGGTCGCAGTGGCACATGGTCGGCCGGGTCGCGACGCGCGGACGGCTGGTTCCCCGTTCCAGTGCCGCGAGGAGACCAGCCATGCTGCGTGGGTTCAAGGACTTCCTGCTACGCGGCAACGTCGTCGATCTGTCGGTCGCGGTGGTGGTCGGCGCCGCGTTCACTGCCGTGGTCGCGGCGTTCACCAACGCGTTCCTCAAGCCGTTGATCCAGCTGGTCTCCCCCAGCGGAGGGCAGTTCGCGGGGACGCTGGAGGTCAACGGAGTGGTGTTCGACTACGCGAGCTTCCTCAACCAGATCATCACCTTCTTCCTCACCGCCGCGGTGGTCTACTTCGCGATCGTGGCCCCGATGAAGGCCATCCAGAACCGCCGGCTGCGCGGAGAGGAGTCCGGCCCCGCGGAGTCCACCGACATCGAACTGCTCACCGAGATCCGCGACCTGTTGGCCGCCACCCAGGTCGGCTCCGGTGAGGTCAGCCCCGCCAAGGCCGTCGCGGCGCAACCCGACGGAGTCGCCGTGCCCGCCGCCGTGGCCTCGTCGACCGGGGCGACCAGCCGACACGCTGGCGACGCGGAGGCCCCACTGCCGGGACAGGATGCGCAGCAGGCCCCGGTGGACGCGACGCGCCGCGCGCGGCCGTCGTCGGGCGCCGATCACGACGAGCCCACCCGGCCGCTGCCGCGAGAGCTCCAAGCCGTGTCGGCGGACTCGCCACCCGGCCCCGCGCCGTACCCCGCGGCGTGGCCGCGGCTATCGAACGGCCGCGGTCCGGGTCGTCGGTCCTGATGCCGTCATCGATCCTCATGTTCGAGCGGTTCAGCGGTCGGGCCCGCCATGTGGTGGCCCTGGCCCAGGACGAGACCAAGGTGCTCGGACACCCGCGAACCGGGCCCGAGCACCTCCTGCTGGGCCTGCTCCGCGAGGAACGCGAAGCGATGCCCATCCATGCGGACCACGGTCAGGCGACCGAACGCGAATCGACCCGACGGGCGGCACGCACACCGCTGGGTGAGGCCGGGATCGAGCTCGCCCACGCCCGGGCCCGGCTGCACGATCCGGTCCCGCGTCGAACGGCTATGGGGCGGCCGGGACCAGCCGACCACATCGGATTCACCGCCGACTCCGAGTCCGCGCTCGAACTCGCGGCCGCACACGCCGACGACGCCGGCCGACTGGTCATGCCCGCTGACCTCCTGCGCGCGATGCTCGACAACAGGCACAGCGCCGCGGTGAGCCTGTTGTTCTCGCTGGAAGTCAACCTCGACCACCTCACCGAACTGGCGTGGGCTGCCGCCAGGGACAGTCACACCCAGGACGAGGCGCCGCCCCCGCGCCTGCGGCTGGCGACCAAGCCTGCTGACCCTTCTCAGCCGAGACCACACCCCGATCCACCGGCGGTGATCAGTCCTGACACGCCGGCCCCGGCGACCTCGGACCTGCTGCTTCACCGGCTCTCGGTGCAGCTCGACGAGATTCAGCGCACTCTGGAGGCCCTCACCGCCCGCCTGGACATGGGCGAAGGTCGCACCCCGAAAGCAGACGATGCCACTGCGTTTACAGCCGGGCCCGCCGGAACCGACACCGACAGTACGACCGAAACGGCCCGATCGTGACGTCAGCGCCGATTCAATCGACGACCTATCGTGCCGAACGCGGAGCAAGTGGGGCCCGGGAGCACCGCACGATAGCGCGAGGGCACGATCACCCGATTGCTGCCGATATCGCGATCACTCTGGCGACATGAGCGCCATCAGCGGTGTCACCCGACAGGACAGCTCCCACGAGACCCGGCGGACTTCGACCCACGGGAGGGGTAACCCATCGTGAACGGGCTCGTCGAATTCGTTGTCGCCGTGCCTTGAGTGACGCCCACCGGCAGCGCTCGGCATGGACACTCGGGACTTCACCACGCGGGCCACTTCCTCAGCCGGTCCGTGAATCCCACCCATGGCACTCGACGCTTCCGCTGGCGCCTGCTCGGTAGCGCCGCGCCCATCACGAGGTCGTCACCCGTCATCGGGCAGAGGCCGGCCCGGAGACTGATCATGTCTAGCTCGACCTCATGCCCCCCGGCCGATGAGCGCAGTCGTGACTCGGAGTCGGCGAACATCGAGCCCTCGCCGGCTCCGGGCCGCTCGACGGGATGACCGAGCATGATCGACGGCTGATCCCGCCGGAGCGGGCTCAACATCGCAACTGCGTGCGGCGCACACCCGACCCCGCTCCGACGCGATCCCGGATTCGGACGGGTGAGGACGGGGACTTTCGGGCTCCCTCGATGCATGGCTGACTTCACCGGGTCCACCACCGTCGATGCGCCGCAAGAAGCCTTGTTCGAGTTCCTCTCCGACGTCGGCAACCTGCCGCGCTACTTCGCCCGGATGACCTCCGCCGAGCACGTCGACGGCGATCGGGTCCACACCACCGCCACGCTGCCCGACGGAACCAAGGTCGAAGGCCAGGCATGGTTCACCGTCGACCCCGCGACCCAGCACATCGCCTGGGGAGCCGAAGGCTCCAGCGAATACCACGGCACGCTCGACGTCAGCGGCACCGAGACCGGGAGCCAGGTCCAGGTGCACCTGCACACCACCCGCGTCGACTCCGACAACGACCAGGTCAGCGACGGGATCGACCGCACGCTGGCCAGCATCAAGCTTCTCGTCGAGAAGCAGGACGTGATGTCCTGACCCGCCACCAACAGGTCCGCGGCCTGCTCGAGGTCCGCGGTCCTGCGCTGTCGGCGCCCGTGGCGCGATCACGGTTCCAACGGATTGACGGCGGGAGGCGGTCCTCATCGACGAGGCCGTGATCGGCACGGTCGGGCCGGACTGTGTGTGCTGGCCTGCTCCCGACCGGGAGCGAGACCACATCGACCAGATACGCGAGCGACTGCCCGCCGGCCCGGCCGCGATCCGTCAGCTGCGGCGCCTGATGCGGAGCTGGGTTGCGGCCGTCGCGCTCGACGACGAGTTGGCCGAGTCGATCGTGCTGATCGTGGACGAAGCCGTCACGAACGCCGTCGAGCACGCGTGTCCCGACCGGACCTGCCAGATCGAGCTCGTCGCGGGACCTCGAGGCTGCGGAGACGGGGTCGCCGTTGTCGTCGTCGACGACGGGGTCTGGCAGGAGCCGACCGACCCCGGATATCGCGGCCGCGGGGTCACGCTGATCGGGCAGCTCGCGCAACGCAGCACCATCGAGACCACCGAGCACGGCACCGTCGTGCGCATGTGCTGGCCCTGGCCGAGCGACTCACCGGTGCCTTGAGATCGGTTTCGGATTGGCGCTCGATCGGGATCGGGTAGCACGTCCGATGACCAGTTGTCTGCCCGCACCAGACGGCTCGGCCGTCGCCCTGCGCGCCGCGATCGAGTCCATGCCCGAAGGCGAGCCGGGACAGCCCATGCCCCAGTTCTCCCAGGACGGCGGGGTGACCCTCAGTGACGTGGTCGGGCACTCGGCACGCGTCCAACCGCTCGGACAGCGGGCCCGGATCAGCATCCTCGATGCCGATCACATGGTGGCCGAAGCCGAGGTCGATCTCGCGTCGCTGGTTGCCGGCTTCCGCGCGGGCGGAGACGCCTACAGCTGCGCAGCCCAGGCCCTGCGTCGAGAGAACGGACCCCTTCATCGGTAACGAGCGGCAACAGCTCAAGAGCCCGGCTCCGACACCGGGGGTTGCGACGCCGACCACGGATCCAGCGCGCTCCGAGCTGATCGGCCAACTCCCAGAACGGACGAAGCCGGAACGACGCTCTGACCTGCGTGGGCGCGGCAGGATTCGAACCTGCGACCGACGGCTTGTAAGGCCGGTGCTCTTCCGCTGAGCTACGCGCCCGGTGTGGATGAGTCTCCGCGCCGAGGCACGGAGACGCATCCACTTAAACCCTCAGGCCGAGGCCTTGAGCTCCTCGATGGCGTCCCGCCACCCCTGCTGGTTGCGGGCGTCGCCGGGACCGTTGTGCTCGGCGAACCGCACCACGCCGTCCTTGTCCACGAGGAACGTCCCGCGGAAGGCGAAGCCGAGGTCCGAGGAGAACACCCCGTAGCTCGCGGCGGTGGCGCCGTGCGGCCAGAAGTCCGAGAGCAGCGGGAAGGTGTAGCCCTCCTGGTTCGCCCAGGCCTTGAGCGACCAGGTGGTGTCGACCGAGATCCCGAGGATCTGGACGTCGTCGTTCTGGAACGCCGACAGGTCGTCACGCGCCGAGCACAGCTCGCCGGTGCAGATGCCCGAGAACGCGAACGGGTAGAAGACCAGGAGCACGGCCTGCTTGCCGGCGAAGTCGGAGAGCGAGACCTCCGCGCCGTCCTGGTTCTTGAGCGTGAAGCCGGGGGCCTTCTGGCCGACCTCGACCGTCATGGGGTGCGTCTCCTTCGGTGGGGACCGTGCGGGTCGGGGATCACCCTAGCGATCACCCCGACCCGGGCATCCTCACCGCTTGCCCCGGCCCCCCGATTTCGGCGCGACGAGCCGGGTCCCGACCCAGCCGTCGGAGACGTTGACGTTCGAGGTCTGCGACAGACCCGCCGTCGGCGCGGCCTCCGCGATGTCGGAGGGCTCGACGTGCCCGTCGTAGCCGGTCTTGGGTGTCAGCACCCAGACCACGCCGTTCTCGTCGAGAGGGGACCGGACGTCCATGAGGGTGTCCACGAGGTCACCGTCCCCGTCGCGCCACCAGAGGACGACGATGTCGACGACCTCCTGGGCGTCCTCGTCGAGGAGCTCCTCACCGCTCCGGTCGGAGATCGCATCGCGGACCTCATCGTCCACGTCCGAGTCCCATCCGACTTCCTGGACGATCATCCCCGGCTCGACTCCGAGCTTGCCGGCCAGATCACTCCGGCTGCCGTCGGTGTCCCCCGCGGCCGCGACCACGTCTCTCGTCCCTCCTCGGTGCCGGGTGCGAGAGCCCCGTCTGACCCCCGCCCGTCACGCACAGCGAACACTCCCGCGCGATCGCGCGCAACCAGCCACGCGGCGGAGGTCGCAGGAGTCCTCGTGACGGCCCTTCCCGGACGGCCCGCGACACCCCTCGTGGCTACTGACGGGTAGAGATGACGGCGGGGCCATGGGGGACGACGATGTACCCACCTGGGGTGACCCCGCAGGCAGAATCGGTTCCGAACGCCCGCCGCACCGGGCTCGCCGGACCCCCGACCGTCGGACCCACGCGACGAGGAGCAGCAGCAGTTGTCATCGCAGAACGACTCCCCCACCAACACCCCCCGGGACTCACGGGTCCACGTCATCCGTGACGGCCTCTCGACGCACCTTCCGGACATCGATCCGGACGAGACGGCCGAGTGGATCGAGTCGTTCGACCAGGTGCTCGACGGTGCGGGCCAGCAACGCGCCCGGTACCTGATGCTGCAGCTGCTCCAGCGCGCCCGCGAGCGCCGCGTCGCCGTCCCGAGCCTGTTCTCGACCGACTACGTCAACACCATCCCGACCGACCAGGAGCCCTGGTTCCCGGGCGACGAGGACACCGAGCGCCGCTACCGAGCGTGGATCCGCTGGAACGCGGCGACCATGGTCCACCGCGCGCAGCGTCCGGGGGTCGGCGTCGGCGGGCACATCTCCACGTACGCGTCGGCGGCGTCGCTGTACGAGGTCGGCTTCAACTGGTTCTTCCGCGGCAAGGACCACCCCGGCGGCGGCGACCACGTCTACATCCAGGGCCACGCCTCCCCCGGCATCTACGCGCGCGCCTTCCTCGAGGGCCGCCTGGGCGCCGAGCACCTCGACGGGTTCCGCCAGGAGCTCAGCCACGCCGGCCCGGGCGGTGGACTGCCGTCCTACCCGCACCCCCGGCTGATGCCGTGGTTCTGGGAGCACCCGACCGTGTCGATGGGCCTCGGCCCGATCAACGCGATCTTCCAGGCGCGGTTCGACCGCTACCTCGAGAACCGGGGCATCAAGGACACCGCCCAGCAGCACACCTGGGCGTTCCTCGGCGACGGCGAGATGGACGAGCCGGAGTCGCGCGGCGCGATCCACGTCGCGGCCGCCGAGGGCCTGGACAACCTGACCTTCGTCGTGAACTGCAACCTCCAGCGCCTCGACGGGCCGGTGCACGGCAACGGCAAGGTCATCCAGGAGCTGGAGTCGTTCTTCCGCGGCGCGGGCTGGAACGTCATCAAGGTGATCTGGGGCCGCGAGTGGGACCGGCTGCTGCACGCCGACCGCGACGGCGCCCTGATCAACCTCATGAACACCACGCCGGACGGCGACTTCCAGACCTACAAGGCCAACGACGGCGCCTACGTCCGCGAGCACTTCTTCGGGCGCGACCCGCGCACCAAGGACCTCGTCAAGGACATGTCCGACGACGACGTCTGGAACCTCAAGCGCGGCGCTCACGACTACCGCAAGGTCTACGCCGCCTACCAGGCGGCGCTCGAGCACGAGGGCCGCCCGACGGTCATCCTCGCCAAGTCGATCAAGGGCTACACGCTCGGACCGCACTTCGAGGGCCGCAACGCGACGCACCAGATGAAGAAGCTGACGCTCGAGGACCTCAAGACCTTCCGCGACGAGGTCCGCGTCCCGATCAGCGACACCGAACTCGAGCGCGACCCCTACCTGCCGCCGTACTACCACCCCGGCAAGGACGCCCCCGAGATCGAGTACATGCTCGAGCGCCGCCGCCAGCTCGGCGGGTCGCTGCCCGAGCGCCGGCTGCGCAGCAAGCCGCTCGTGCTGCCGGGCGACAAGGTCTACGACGTCGTGCGCCGCGGCTCCGGCAAGCAGGAGATCGCGACGACGATGGCGTTCGTCCGGCTGGTCAAGGAGCTGACCCGCGACGACGAGATCGGCAAGCGGGTCATCCCGATCATCCCCGACGAGGCCCGCACGTTCGGGATGGACTCGTTCTTCTCGAACCTCAAGATCTACAACCCGCAGGGCCAGCTCTACACCTCGGTCGACGCCGACCAGCTGCTCGCCTACCGCGAGTCCGAGACCGGGCAGCTGCTGCACGAGGGCATCAACGAGGCCGGGTCGGTGGCCTCGTTCACCGCGGTCGGGACGTCCTACGCCACCCACGGCGAGACGATGATCCCGATCTACATCTTCTACTCGATGTTCGGCTTCCAGCGCACCGGCGACGGCATCTGGGCGGCCGCCGACCAGATGGCCCGCGGGTTCCTGCTGGGCGCGACGGCGGGTCGCACGACGCTCGTCGGCGAGGGCCTGCAGCACAACGACGGTCACTCGCACCTGCTCGCGGCGACCAACCCCGGCGTCGTCGCGTACGACCCGGCGTTCGCGTTCGAGATCGGGCACATCGTGCGCGACGGGCTCGAGCGGATGTACGGCGAGTCCAGCAACGGCGCCGCGGGCGAGCCCGCCGCCGAGCCGGAGCGCGACCCGAACGTCATGTACTACCTGACGGTCTACAACGAGCCCTACCGCCAGCCCGCCGAGCCCGAGGGCGTGGACGTCGACGGGTTGTTGCGCGGCCTGTACCGCTACGCGCAGGCGCCGGGCGGGCCGGGGCCGCGGGCGCAGATCCTCGCCTCCGGTGTCGCGATGCCGTGGGCGCAGAAGGCGCAGGAGATGCTCGCGACCGAGTGGGGCGTACAGGCCGACCTGTGGTCGGCGACGTCCTACGGCGAGCTGCGCCGCGACGGCGTGGAGTGCGAGAAGCACAACCAGGCCCACCCCGACGACGAGCCCCGGACCCCGTTCGTCACGACGGCGCTGGCCGACGCCGCCGGCCCGGTGGTCGCCGTGTCGGACTGGATGCGCGCCGTCCCGGACCTCATCCGCCCCTGGGTCCCCGGCGACTACACCACCCTCGGCACCGACGGGTTCGGGCTCTCCGACACCCGCCCGGCCACCCGGCGGCACTTCGGGGTCGACGCCGAGAACGTCGTCGTCGCCGTCCTCGCGGCGCTCGCGCGGCGCGGCGAGGTGGATCTGGCGACGGTGCGCGACGCCGCCCGCCGCTACCAGATCGACGATCCACAGGCCGCCGGACCGCAGGACTCGGACAGCGGTGTGGCGTGATCGGCCCGATCGTCCTGGTGCACGGGCGGCACCCGTCGTCGTCGTGACCTCCCGGTGACTTTTCGGCACTCGGGGCTGGTCTCAGCAGCGGGGGATCCCGCTAGGCTGTCGCCGACCGCGCGGTCCACCTCGTAGCCAACGGGGCGCCCGGCGGGTCCGGCGGTTGGAGTACATCGCTCCGGCGGCGGCTTGAAGGCCGAGGGCATGAAGAAGCCCCCGGGACATCGGTATGAGGAGCAGGAATGGCAGAAGGCACCGTCAAGTGGTTCAACAGCGAGAAGGGCTTCGGCTTCCTCGCTCCCGACGGTGGTGGCGCTGACGTCTTCGTCCACTACTCGGCGATCCAGGCCCGCGGGTTCCGGACGCTGGACGAGGGGCAGCGCGTCTCGTTCGACGTCGAGCAGGGTCAGAAGGGTCTGCAGGCCGTTCAGGTCACGCCGCTGTAAGTAGCGCGCACACGCGTCACTCGGGACGGGGCTCCGGTCGGTTCGCCGACCGGGGCCCCGTTTCTCATGTGGGGGGACGGTCCGCGAGGCAGACTGAGGAGCGTCGCGAGGGGGCGGAGGTGAGCTGATGGCGGGCAGCCGCGAGCGCCCGGTGTCCGAGGCGACGATGCGCCGCCTGGAGCTCGCCACCGGCGGCGTCGCCGGCGCCGGGGTCGCCGAGATGTCGGCCCGCCTGCCCTGGTTCTCCCGCCTCACCGCCGACCAGCGCGCCGGCGTCCTGATGGTCACCCAGCTCGGTGCGGCCAACTTCGTCACCTGGCTGCGCGACCCGGAGGCCACCCCCCGCCTCACCGCCGAGGCCTTCCGCAGCGCTCCACCCGACCTGGCCCGCCGGATGACGCTGCGCCAGACCGTCGAGCTCGTCCGCATCGCCACCGAGGTCTTCGAGGACCGCATCCCCGCGCTGGCCGGCAACCGCACCGAGCGCGCCGCGCTGGTCGCCGCGGTGCTGCGCTTCGGCCGGGAGGTGGCGTTCGCCGCGGCGACGGTCTACGCGTCGGCGGCCGAGTCGCGCGGCGCCTGGGACGCGCGCCTGGAGGCCCTCGTCGTCGACGCCGTCGTGCGCGGCGACCGCGACTCCGACGGCGCGCTGCTCTCCCGCGCCTCGGCGCTGGGCTGGGACCCGGCGGTGCGTGCGGTGGCCCTCGTCGGCGACCCGCCCACCGAGGGCGACGGCGACGGCCCGGACCCGCTGCACGGAGTGCGCCGCGCCGCCTACCGGGCCGGGGTCTCCGTGCTGCTCGGGGCGCACGGCTCCCACCTGGTCATGATCATGTCGCTCGACGACGGCAGGCACGGGCACGCCGGGCGGGGCCCGGACCACCCCGCCGACGACGACGAGCCCGACCCGACCGACCCCGACGGGCTCGACGACGAGCCGCCCCCGGCCCGCGTCGCCGACCTCACCCGCGGCGAGTCCAAGGCGGCGCTCGCGCTCGCGGACGCGTTCGGGCCCGGACCCGTCGTCGCGGGGCCCGTGGTCGCCGGACTGCTCGACGCGCACCGTTCGGCGGCCAGTGCGCTCGCGGGGCACCGCGCGGTCGCCGCCTGGCCCGGTGCGCCGCGTCCGGTGTCGGCCGACGAGCTGCTGCCCGAGCGGGTGCTGGCCGGTGACGCCGCCGCCGTGGAGGCGCTGGTGCGGGACGTGGCCCGCCCGTTGCGGGAGGCGGGCGGGTCGCTCGTCGAGACGGTCGACTCGTACCTGGAGCACGCCGGCGTGCTCGAGGCCTGCGCGCGCTCGCTCTACGTGCACCCGAACACCGTGCGGTACCGGCTGCGTCGAGTGGCCGACCTCACCGGCGCCCACGCCTCGGACGCGCGCGGATCGAGGTTGTTGCACATGGCCATCGCGCTCGATCGGTTGCGTACGACCGCCGACGGCACGGACTCGCCGGCGAGGCGCTGACCAGCAGGAATACGGCGAGTTCAGCCGCGCGTGGCCACGATTGGACTCTCAATCGATTCCGTCGTCACGCGGCGTTTACCTGCCTGGTTGTAGGAACCCCACAACGATCCCCGACGAGGATTCGTCACCGCGACGCCTGCTGCGCGCAACCCGCGCGTGGTGGGGTACGGCGTGTGATCGCAATCCTCGCGCCCGGTCAGGGCGCCCAGAAGCCGGGGATGCTCGGGCCGTGGCTGGAGCGCCCCGGCCTCCGTGAGCGGCTGGCCGCGTTCTCCGACGCCGCCGGGCTGGACCTGGAGCACTTGGGGACCGAGGCGGACGCGGAGGCGATCGCCGACACCGCGGTCACCCAGCCGCTGCTGGTCGCCTCGGCGCTGCTCTCCGGGGAGGCACTGCTCGGTGAGCTGGGCGGCATCGACTCGCTGCCGGCGGGCACCACCGTCGGGGGGCACTCCGTCGGCGAGCTCGCCGCCGCGGCGATCGCGGGAGTGCTGACCCCGGAGAAGGCGGTCGCCCTCGCGGCCGTGCGCGGCCGCGAGATGGCCGCCGCGTGCGCGGTCGAGCCGACCTCGATGGCCGCGATCCTCGGCGGGGAGGCGGACGTCGTCCTGGCCGCCCTGGCCGAGCGCGACCTCGAGCCGGCCAACCGCAACGGCACCGGCCAGGTCGTCGCGGCCGGGCGCACCTCCGACATCGAGGCCCTCGCCGCCGAGCCGCCCGAGGGCGTCCGGGTCCGGCCCCTCGCCGTCGCCGGCGCCTTCCACACCCGCTTCATGGAGCCCGCCGAGAAGGCGCTGTCGGCGTGGGTCGGCGAGCACCGCGACGAGCTGGCCCCGGCCGACCCGGTGCTGGCGCTGCTGTCGGACGCCGACGGCACCGTCGTGACCTCGGGGTCCGACGTGCTGGACCGCCTCGTCGCCCAGGTGACGCTCTCGGTCCGCTGGGACGCCTGCATGGACACCCTGCGCGAGAACGGCATCACCGGCGCCGTCGAGCTCACGCCGGCCGGGACGCTGACCGGCATGGTCAAGCGCCAGATCAAGGGCACCGCCACGGCCAACGTCTCCACGCCCGACGACCTCGCGGCGGCCGTCGAGCTCGTCCGGGGTGAGCAGGCATGAGCCTCAGCACCACGATCCGCCACCCCGACCCGGTCGTCGGCGCCCGCCTGCTGGGCCTGGGCAGCTCGCAGCCCGACCGCATCGTCACCAACGACGAGCTCGCGCAGCGCGTCGAGACCAACGACGACTGGATCCGCAGCCGGGTCGGGATCGCCGAGCGCCGCTTCGCCGCCGAGTCCGACAGTGTCGTCTCGATGGGCGCGGACGCCGCCTCCAAGGCACTCGCCGACGCCGGCCTCTCCCCCACCGACCTCGACGCGGTCGTCGTCGCCACCTGCACGATGCCCACCCCCATCCCCAACGCGGCGGCGCAGCTGGCCGACCGGATCGGGATCAACGGGATCGGCGCGTTCGACGTCAACACCGCCTGCGCCGGCTTCTGCTACGGCACCGCCATGGCCTCGGACATGATCCGCTCGGGCACCGCGCGCCACGTCCTCGTCGTCGGCTCGGAGAAGCTCTCCGACTGGCTCGACATGGACGACCGCTCGACCTGCATCATCTTCGCCGACGGCGCCGGGGCGGCCGTGGTCGGTCCGGCGAGCTCGCCCGAGGAGGTCGGCGTCGGCCCGGTGGCCTGGGGCGCCGCGGGCGACCTGGTGTCCACCATCGGGATCGACGAGAAGAACTACCTGCGCCAGGAGGGCCAGTCGGTCTTCCGCTGGGCCACCACGAAGATCGCCCCGATCGCGATGCAGGCGCTGGAGAAGGCGGGCCTGACGCCGGCCGACATCGACGTCCTGGTGCCGCACCAGGCCAACCTGCGCATCGTCGAGGCGATCGCGAAGAAGCTGAAGTCCCAGGGTGCGCGCGACGACCTCGTCGTCGCCGACGACATCGTCCACTCCGGCAACACCTCGTCGGCCTCCATCCCGATGGCGATCGACCACATGCGGGGGGCAGGGCGGGTGCGCTCCGGCGACGTGGCGCTGCTCATCGGGTTCGGCGCCGGCCTGTCGTACGGCGGCCAGGTCGTCGTTCTCCCCTAGATTCCCCGCACCGCACGTAGTCACCCAACCGAAAGGAACCACGTGGCGACCAAGGAAGAGATCCTCCCGGACCTGGCGAGCATCGTCGAGGAGGTGGCCGGCGTCGACGCCTCGGAGGTCACCCCCGAGAAGTCGTTCGTCGACGACCTCGACATCGACTCGCTCTCGATGGTGGAGATCGCGGTGCAGGCCGAGGACAAGTTCGGGGTCAAGATCCCGGATGACGAGCTGGCCAAGCTCAGCACGGTGTCCGACGCCGTCGACTACATCTCCTCGCACTCGTGAGCGCTGCCGGCCGGGGGGTCGTCGTCACCGGGATGGGCGCGACGACCCCGCTCGGCGGAGACGTGCAAGCCACCTGGGACGGCCTCCTGGCCGGCGCCAGCGGGACCCGGCCGATCGAGGACGACTGGCCGTCCCGCTTCGAGCTCCCGGTCGACTACGCCTCCCAGCTCGCCGTCGAGCCCTCCGAGATCCTCAAGCGCGTCGAGATGCGTCGTCTCGACCGGTCCGAGCAGGTCGCGATCGTCGCAGCCCGCCAGGCCTGGGAGCACGCCGACCTCGGCGACTACCCGGCCACCGAGGACGGGACGCCGAAGGTCGACGGGCTGCGGCTCGCCGTCGTCATCGGGACCGGCATCGGCGGCGCGACGACGCTGCTGAACCAGGACGACCTCCTGGAGCAGCAGGGCCTCCGCAAGGTCGCGGTCCTGACGATCCCGATGCTCATGCCCAACGGGCCCGCGGCCCACGTCGGGCTCGAGTTCGGCGCGGCGGCGGGCATCCACGCCCCGGTGTCGGCGTGCGCGTCCGGCGCCGAGGCCATCGCCTGGGGCTGGCGGATGCTGCAGGCGGACGAGGTCGACGTCGTCGTGGCCGGCGGCGCGGAGGCGTGCATCGCGCCGATCACGCTCGCCGGGTTCTGCCAGGCCCGGACGATGGCCACCGGCTGGGAGGACCCGACGCTGGCCTCCCGCCCGTTCGACGCGAAGCGCAACGGCTTCGTGCTCGGCGAGGGCTCGGGCATCGTCGTGATGGAGCGCGAGGAGTTCGCGAAGGCCCGAGGCGCGACGGTGCACGGCCGGATCGCCGGGATCGGGACGAGTGCCGACGCGTACCACATCACCGCCCCCGACCCCGAGGGCGTCGGCCAGTCGCGGGCGATCGCCTCGGCCCTGCGCACCGCGGGGCTGGAGCCGTCCGACGTCGGGCACGTCAACTGCCACGCGACCTCCACCCCGGTCGGTGACGTGGCGGAGACGGTGGCCGTCCGCAAGGCCGTCGGGGACCACCCGGTGCTCACGGCCCCGAAGGGCTCGCTCGGGCACCTGCTCGGCGCGGCGGGGGCCGTCGAGGCCATCGCCACGATCCTGGCGGTGCGTGAGGGGCTGGTGCCGCCCACGGCGAACCTCACCGACCTCGACTCCGACGTGGAGCTCGACGTCGTCGGCGGCGAGGCCCGCAAGGTCACGCTCGACGCCGCCATCAACGACTCCTTCGGCTTCGGAGGGCACAACGTCGCGCTCGCCGTCACTCCTGCCTGACCCGGTGCCGTCCGCCGGCACCACGAGGCCCTGCTCCGACGACCAGGCCGCCCCCGGACGGTGCGGTCCGCCGACCCGTACCGCGCCGTCCACCCTGCCCACCGCCACCCGCCCGACCGGCGGGTGGCGGCCCGGAGAGGAGTTCGCATGACCGCCCTCGACTCCCGTCCCCCGACCCTGACGGCCGAGGCCCCGCCGTCGCTGCCCGCCCCGGAGGAGCTCGACCCGCGCTCGCCGTACGTCCGGGGCGCCGCCCTGGTCGAGGAGGGCACGTTCTCGCCGCTGCGCCCGCCGGACTCCTCGGGCGCGATGGCCGCCCACGGCCGGATCAACGGCTCCCGGGTGGTCGTCTACATCACCGACGGCTCGGTGATGGGCGGGGCGATGGGCTCGGAAGGCTGCGGGCACATCGTGGAGGCCATCGACACCGCGCTGCGGCTGCGCTGCCCGGTGATCGGGCTCTGGCACTCGGGCGGTGCCCGCCTGGCGGAGGGTGTGCAGGCGCTCGACGCGGTCGGGCAGGTCTTCGCCGCGATGGTGCGGGCGTCCGGTCGCGTGCCGCAGATCTCGGTGGTGCTCGGGCCGGCCGCGGGGGGTGCCGCCTACGGGCCGGCGCTGACCGACCTCGTGATCATGGCGCCGCAGGGCCGGGTGTTCGTGACCGGCCCCGACGTCGTGCGCTCGGTGACCGGCGAGACCGTCGACGCCGAGGGCCTGGGCGGTCAGGACGCGCACGGGAAGCGCTCCGGCGTGGTGCACGTGCTGGCCGACTCCGAGGCCGACGCCATGGCCCGGGCGCGCCGGCTGACCGGCCTGTTCTCGACGCCGGGCTCCTTCGACGTGCGCTCGACGCGCTCCTCGGACCTGCGCTCGCTGCTGCCCGAAGCCAAGAAGCGCGCCTACGACGTGCACCCGCTGCTGCGCGAGCTCCTCGACCCGGTTCCGGAGGGCGAGTCGCCGTTCGAGGAGCTGCAGGCCCGGTACGCGCCGAACATCGTGACCGGGTTCGGGCGGCTGGGTGGCCGGTCGGTCGGCGTGATCGCGAACAACCCGCTGCGGTTGGGCGGCTGCCTGGACTCGCCGTCGGCGGAGAAGGCCGCGCGGTTCGTGCGGCTCTGCGACGCGTTCGGGATCCCGCTCGTAGTGGTCGTCGACGTGCCCGGCTACCTGCCGGGGGTCGGCCAGGAGTGGGACGGGGTCGTGCGCCGCGGGGCGAAGCTGCTGCACGCCTTCGCCGAGGCGACCGTGCCCCGCGTGACCCTGGTGACCCGCAAGTCCTTCGGCGGGGCGTACATCGCGATGAACTCCCGGTCGCTGGGCGCGACCGCGGTGTTCGCCTGGCCGGAGGCCGAGGTCGCCGTCATGGGCGCGAAGGCCGCCGTCGGGATCCTCAACCGCAAGCAGCTCGCGGCCGCCCCGGAGGACGAGCGCGAGGCGCTGCACACCGAGCTGGCCGAGGAGCACGAGCGGACCGCGGGCGGGGTGAACCGCGCGCTGGACATCGGCGTGGTCGACGAGATCATCGACCCGGCGCAGTCCCGGGCCCGCCTCGTGGACGCCCTGGCCGGTGCGCCGGCGGGGCGGGGGCATCACGGGAACATCCCGTTGTAGGTGCGCTGCGCGCACGTGAGCACTAATTGACGCTATAGCGTCAATTAGTGCTCACAAGCGCGAAGCGCACCTTGATGGAGCCGATCGCCCTTCGGCTACGTCCAACCCATGTGGACGACTCAGAAGCATGGCAACGGCTGATTCGCGATCAGGGACCCGTCGCGAGTACCGAGCAGATCCTCGCGCACGAGATGACCTTCGCCGAGATCAGGGCGAACGTGCGCGCGAAGCGCTGGATCCCGATGCTCCACGGCGTGTACGCGCTGGTGACGGGCGAACCGACGCCGGAGATGTGGCGCCGGGCGGCGTTGCTGTTCATCCGCGGCCCAGCAGTGCTGAGCCATGCGACCGCCGCGGCGGTGCTGAAGCTCCCGGGCGGCAGCGACAAGGGCCCGCTCCACGTGACGGTGCCCTACGGATCTTCCGCGCGCGGCTGCGCCCAGGTGATCGTGCATCGCAGCCGCGCCTTCGAGCACCTCGCCCTGCGGGGCACCGACCCGCCGGTCACCAGCAAGGCCCACACCCTGGTCGACCTCGCCGTGGAGGCGCCGAGCGCCCGCGAGGCGATGCGCCTCCTCACTGCCGGCGCGACCCAGGCCCATGTGCCCGGCGAGCGTGTCCGGGCTGCCCTGGAGGTCCGTCGTCCGCGCCGCTACCGCCGGGCACTGGTGGCTGCGGCGAAGCTGCTCGTCGACGGCGTGGAGTCGGTGCTCGAGGCCTGGTACGCCGACGACGTCGAGCTCGCGCACGGCCTGCCGATCGGCACCCGTCAGGTCGCCCGGATCGTCGAGGGACGCCGCCGGGCGGAGGACATCGAGTACCCGATGCCCTGCGGGGTGCTCACCGTGCGCCTCGACGGCTGGCGCACCCACGCGAACCGTCGTACCGCTCGCGTCGACCGGGCGCGCGACAACGCGGCCGAGCTCGAAGGACGGGCCCGTCTGACCTTCGGGTACGAGGAGGTGAAGGACGCCTCGTGCGCCGTCGCCGCGGCCGTCGCGACCCGCCTGCGCCAGCTCGGCTGGGAGGGCGAGTTCATCCGGTGCACTGCGTGCCTGTGAGCACTAATTGACGCTATGACGTCAATTAGTGCTCACGAGCGCGAAGCGCACCTACTAACAGGGCGTCCGCAACGAGCTCCCCGCCATCGGGTCGACGATGCGCAGCGACCCGCGCTCGGTGACCACGCTCGTCGACACCTGCCAGCAGAGCCGCGACACGGGCACGTCCTGGGGCGCCGCCGCCGGGTCCTGGGTGGTGATCATCCCCATCGGGATCACGTACTCGCCGTCCCCCACGGGGTCGATCCGCCGCAGGATCACCGATCCCACCTTGACCGTCCGGTTGCGGTCGGCGAACTGCGCGGCGGAGACCGAGGCGGCCGAGGTGGCGGACGACGTCGCGACCCAGGCCCCGTAGTTCCCCGAGTTCCGGGCGTCGACCTGGCGCTGGACGAGGTCGCGGATCTCGGCCGACCGGGGTGATTCGGCCGCCGTCGGCGTGAGCGTCACGGTGGGCGGGCCCGCGGACCCGTCGTCGGGCAGCGTCACGCCGGCGAGCGCCGGGCCGGTGTCGCCGAGGGCGTCCCGCGCGGTCCCGGCCGCCCGGCCGGCGAGCCCCGCCGCGACCGCACCGAGCACGACGAGCACCACGACGAGCGCGATCGGGACGGTCACCGCGGGCCGGATGAGCGACGCCCACCGGCCGCTCCGGGCCCGTGTCACCCCGGGAGTCGGATCGACGCGTGTGACATGGCAATCACTCTGCCAGCCCGCGGGGCGGCCGTGGCGCTCAGCCCACCTGGTGGAGCCAGCCGACCGCCGCGCCGTCACCCGCGTAGCGGTACGGCTCGAGGGCGTCGTCCCACCGACGGCCGAGGAGCTCGTCGAGACCGTGGTAGAGCGCGTCGCGACCGTCCCGGCGCGCCGAGGCCATCGCCGCGCGCAGCTGGTCCTCGCCGAGCACCACGTCGCCGTTCGCGCTGGTCCGGCCGTGCCAGAGCCCGAGGCCGGGGACGTGGCTGAAGCGCTCGCCGTCGGTACCGGGACTGGGCTCCTCGGTGACCTCGAAGCGGAGCATGCCCCAGGCGCGCAGCGCGCTCGCCAGGCGTGCGCCGCTACCGACCGGGCCGGTCCACGAGCACTCGGCCCTCATCTGGCCCGGGGCCGCGTCCTGCGCGGTCCAGTCCAGCACGACACGGGCGTCGAGGACGCCCGAGATGGCCCACTCGACGTGCGGATTGACCGCAGGCGGCGACGAGTGGACGTAGACCACGCCACGGGTGCTCACTGCTGACCTCCGGTCGAGACGAGAAGCGTCTTCCCCAACGTCCTCGTGTCGTCCGCGGCGCGGTGATCAACCGTAGCGGTGTCGCGGAGGAGTGTGCCCGGTGAGACCCCTGGTGCGCCAGTGGTCCTGCGTGTTCGGCGTGTCGCGTGCCCGGAAACCGTCGACCGGCGGGACCCGGTCGCCTAACGTCATCGGACGATGACGGAGGGCGACAGTCAGGAGGAGGAGCAGGGTCCCGACGACGAGCGCCCCGCCTCGTTCCGAGACGCCCTCGCCGTCGCCCCGTTCCGGCGACTGTGGGCGGGACAACTGCTCTCGATCCTGGGCGACCAGGTCGCCCGCGTCGCGCTGACCGTCCTCGTCTTCGACCGCACCTCGTCCGCGGCCCTCACCGCGCTGACCTACGCGCTGACGTTCCTGCCCGACCTCGTCGCCGGCCCGCTGCTCTCCGGGCTCGCGGACCGTTTCCCGCGACGGGCCACGATGGTCGTCACCGACGTGGCGCGAGCGGTGCTCGTCGCGGTGATGGCCGTGCCCGGGATGCCGCTCACGGCCCTGGCCACCCTGCTGGTCGCCGTCCAGATGCTCGCGGCGCCGTTCCTGGCCGCGCGGTCGGCGATCCTGCCGCACCTGCTCGACGGCGACCGCTACGTCGCCGGGTCGGCGGTCATCGGCACGACCTACCAGTCCGCCCAGGTCCTCGGCTTCGCCCTGGGCGGCCCGCTCGTGACGGCGCTCGGGACCTCCCCCGCGCTCGGCGTGGACGCGGCGACCTTCGTCGTCTCGGCCCTGGTGCTGCGGTTCGGACTGCCCGAGCACCGCGCGGACGGCACGACGACGGCGGGCCCCGGCCTGCGCGGGTGGGCGGCGGAGGCCCGGGCGGCGGTCGCGCGGATCGGCGAGGGCGCCCGGATCGTGGGCGGCGACGCCCGGCTGCGGTCGCTGATCGTGCTCGCGTGCGTGTCGGCCTTCGTGGTCACCGTCGAGGGGCTGGCCGCCCCGTACGCGGCCGAGCTCGGGGCCGGGACCGTGGCGGTGGGCGTGCTGCTCGCCGCGAACCCGCTCGGGGCGGCGACGGGGATCGTGGCGCTCACCCGGCTCGCGGCGCCGGCGACGCGGGTGCGCCTGCTCGGACCGCTCGCGGTGGGGTCGTGCGTCCCGCTGGTGGCGTCCGCGCTCGACCCGCCGCTGCCCGTGGTGATCGCGCTGTGGGTGGTCTCCGGGCTGTGCTGCGCCTATCAGATCCCGGCGAACGCGGCGTTCGTCACGGCGGTGCCCGACGCCCACCGCGGACAGGCGTTCGGCCTCGCGGTGACGGCGCTGCGGGTCACCCAGGGGCTCGGGGTCCTCGTGTCCGGCGTCGTCGCGCAGGAGACCTCGCCGTCCGGGGCGGTCGCGATCAGCGGCGCCGTCGGGGTCGTCGTCGCGCTGGGGGCCGCCCGGGCCTGGGCCCGCGCCCGCGACCGCGCGGCCGACGAGGCGCCCCCGGAGACGACGACGGGCACCTCCGACGCCGCGTGAGCGGCGCCCGGGAGGTGCCCGGTCGTCGGGGTCGGTCAGCGCCAGTGCGCGTCCCGCCAGTGCGCGTCGCGCGCCCAGTTGGAGTCGTCGGGCCGGGTCGACGGCGAGGCGATGCGGGCCCAGTTCGAGTCGGACGTGGTGCGCATGGGGTGCTCCTTCGTGGTGATGTTCCGGTCCGTGTCCGTGCCCGAGGTCACCGAGCCCGCTCGGACCGTCCCCGTCAGGGGAGATGTGTCACTCCGCGTGAGAACTGGAAGGGCGGAACGAGTGGCCGACTCGATCACCCTCTGCGGTTGGACGACTCCAGCCTGACAAGGGTGGCCCTCGGTCACCAGAGAGCGACTGGGCGTCAACCATCCAGGTGAGAAGCCACGAAAGGGTGATCCATTCGACCCCGTCCCCGTGGCTCGGGGTACCGTTTGATGACCGTCCTGGCGGACGAAACCGACAGGAGCGGAGGGCTCCGCCCGGCGATCAGGACACTGTCAACGGCCGATTCCAGGCCTCGGAGGCTGCAGAACGTGACCGCTCCCGGTGCGCGGCCGACGGGCTCGACGCCCGGGCCGCCCGCGCGCACCGAGCAGTCGCCCGGGCGGCTCGCCACCGTCTCCCCCGGCCGCTGGACCCTCTGGTCGCTGCCCCGGCCGGCCCTGGTCTACGTCCTCGCGGTCGATCTCGCGGCGGTCGCGGTGATCGTCGCGGCGTTCGTCTGGCGCCCCGTCACCGGCCGCGACTGGCTCGTCGCGGGGCTGCTCTTCCTGGGCGCCGCGGTGCACGCCGAGGCCGCCCGGCACATCGAGCGGATCCGGATCACCCGCAACGACCGGCCCTTCATCGACCTCAAGTCGATGTGGACCTTCGCCGGGCTGCTGCTGATCCACCTCGGGCCCACGCTGATGCTGGTCACCGCGACGTTCGCCTACTGGTGGATACGCAACGAGCAACGACCGGCGCCCCACCGGTGGACGTTCTCCTGGGCCACGGTGGTGCTCGGGACGAGCGCGGCCTCGCTGGTCCTGCTCGGCATCGACAAGAGCACACTGCTCACCGCCGCCGCCGGGCCGCAGGGGCTGGTCCTCATCGCCCTGGCCGCGCTGGTGCGCTGGACGGTCAACCACGGCCTCGTCGTCGGGATCATCCTGCTGATCTCGCCGTCGCCGTCCGTGCGGCGCCACCTCGCGAGCCCGTCGGACACGCTGCTCGGGCTGGGCGCGCTGGCCCTGGGCGCGGCGCTCGCGGTCCTGGCCGCGGCGTCGCCGTGGCTCGTGCCGATCCTGCTGGTCCCGGTGATCATGCTGCACCGCGGCGTGCTCGTGGACCAGTTCCGGCAGGCGGCCCGGACCGACCCGAAGACCGGGCTGGCCAACGGGGCCGCCTGGTCCGAGATGGCCGAGAAGGAGATCGCGCGGACCCGCCGGCTCGGCACCGGTCTCGCGGTGCTCATGGTCGACCTGGACAACTTCAAGGCCGTCAACGACGCCCACGGCCACCTGGCGGGCGACGAGGTGCTGCGCGCGGTGGCCGCCGCGCTGTCCGCCGAGGTCCGCGGGTACGACGCGGTGGGTCGCTTCGGCGGCGAGGAGTTCGTCGTCCTGCTCTCGGGAGTCGACACCGCGTCCGCGGCGCTGACCGCCGACCGGCTGCGGGCCCGGATCGGGGCCCTCGACGTCACGGTGGACGCCCCGGGCGGCACGTCGCGGATCCGGGGTCTCACCGCCTCCGTCGGGTGCGTCGCCAGCCCGAAGGCGGCGGGCACCGTCGACGAACTGGTGGGCGCCGCCGACAGCGCGCTCTACGAGGCGAAGCGGGCGGGGCGCGACCGCGTGGTCACCGCCCCGCCGGCCTGACGCCCGTCAGACCACCGGCCTCAGCGGAACGCGGCGAGCCCGGTCAGGGCCTGTCCGATCGAGAGCGCGTGCATCTCCTCGGTGCCCTCGTAGGTCAGCACCGTCTCGAGGTTCGTCATGTGCCGGAACACCGGGTACTCGAGGGTGATCCCGTTGCCGCCGAGCACGGTGCGCGCGGTGCGGGCGACGTCGAGCGCGGCGCGGACGTTGGCCATCTTCCCGAAGCTCACCTGCGAGGGGTGCAGCTCGTGGGCGTCCTTGAGGCGGCCGATGCGGGCGGCGGTGAGGTCGGCCTGGTTCACGGCGACGACCATGTCCGCGAGCTTGCGCTGGGTGAGCTGGAACCCGGCGATCGGCTTGTCGAACTGCTCCCGGTCGAGCGCGTAGGACAGCGCGGCCTCGAAGCACGAGCGGGCCGCCCCGACCGCGCCCCACAGGATCCCGTAGCGCGCCTCGTTCAGGCACGACAGCGGGCCCTTGAGGCCGCTGACCTCGGGGAACATCGCGTCGGCGGGCAGCCGCACGCCGTCGAGCACCAGCTCGGCGGTGAGCGAGGCGCGCAGCGAGAGCTTGTGCTTGACCTCGTTCGCGCTGAACCCGGGGGTGTCGGTGGGCACGACGAAGCCGCGGATCCCCTTCGAGCCCGCGTCCGGGTCGGTCTGGGCCCACACGACGGCGACGTCGGCCAGGGTCCCGTTGGTGATCCACATCTTGGAGCCGTCGAGGACCCAGTCGTCGCCGTCGCGGCGGGCGCGGGTGCGCATCGAGCCGGGGTCGGACCCGGCGTCGGGCTCGGTCAGCCCGAAGCAGCCGAGCGCGTCGCCCGTGGCCATCCGGGGCAGCCACTGCTGCTTGTGCTCCTCGGTGCCCCAGCGGTGGATCGCGAACATGGCGAGCGAGCCCTGGACGCTGACGAACGACCGCAGCCCGGAGTCGACGGCCTCGAGCTCGCGGCAGGCCAGCCCGTACGACGTGGCATTGGTCCCCGCGCACCCGTAGCCCTCGAGGTGCATGCCGAGCAGGCCGAGCGCGCCGAGGCCCTTCGCGATGTCCCGCGGGAGGGTGTTGGACTCGTACCAGTCGGCGATGCGCGGGGCGAGCTCGGCGTTCGCGTAGTCCCGCACCGCGTCGCGGATGTCGCGCTCCTCGGCGGACAGCTCGGCGTCGACGGCGAGGAAGTCAGAGGGGTCCGGCATGGTCCCCACGGTAGGGCCTCGTGGCCGAACGGTCAGTGCACCGGAGCGTGAGGTCCGTGCCAGAAACCGGCGAACCCGGGGTGCAGATCGAGGGCGTCGACCTCGCCCAGCGGCACCCACCGCAGCTCGGTCGCCTCGCCGTCGGTGGGCTCCAGGTCCGGGGGCGGGACGGTCAGCCCGCCGTGCACCGTCGTGTAGGACCAGCCGCCGTGGTCGTCCACCGTCTCGTCGGTCACGACGACGACGGCGGCCTCCAGTCCGGTCTCCTCCCCCGCCTCCCGCAGCGCGGTGTCGCGGGCGGTCTCGGCGCTGTCGCGGGCCCCGCCGGGGATGCCCCAGGTGCCGCCGTGATGGCTCCAGAACACCCGATGGGCGAGCAGCACGCGGTCGTCGGCGGTGACGAGGAGACCCGCCGCGCCGAAGCGCCCCCAGTGCCGGTGACCCTGCGCGCAGTGCACCCAACCGTCGCCGTTGGTACCCCGGTCCTCGTCGCGCGCCGCCACCCCACGATGATCCCTGGTCGTGGAACCCGGTGCTCGCCGCCTCGGCGTGGAGGAGGAACTGCTGCTCGTCGACCCCGACGACGGGCGCCCGCTCGGGCTCTCGGGCGCGGTCCGCGACACCGGCGAGGCCGGTGACGAGCTCGACGGCGAGATGCGCGCCGAGCAGGTCGAGACCGGCAGCACGCCCCACCACGAGGCGGACGCCCTCGCGGCGGACCTCGTCGCCCGCCGTCGCACGGCCCTCGACGCCGCGGGGACCCAGGGCGCCGTCGTCGCGGGGCTCGCCACCTCCCCCGTCGCTCCCGACCCGCTCGCCCCGCCGCCCGGGCGGTACGGCCGCATCCTCGAGCGCTTCGGCCCGATCGCCTCCGAACAGCTGACCAATGGCCAGCACGTGCACGTGGAGATCGCCTCGCGGGAGGAGGGGGTGGGCGTGCTCGACCGGATCGGGCCCTGGCTCCCCGTGCTCCGGGCGCTCTCGGCCAACTCGCCGTTCTGGCGCGACGACGACACCAACCACGCCAGCTACCGCTCGCTGGTGTGGAACCGGTGGCCCTCCGCCGGCCCCACCCCGGTGTTCGGGAGCCCCGCCGCCTACGACGCGACCGTGGCCGCGATGATCGCCACCGGGACCGTGCTCGACGAGGGGATGGTCTACTTCGACGCCCGCCTGGCCGCGTCCTTCCCGACGGTGGAGGTGCGGGTCGCCGACGTGGCGGGCGAGGTCGAGGAGGCCGTCGTCGTCGCGCTCCTGGCCCGGGCGCTGGTGGACACCGCGGCGCGCGCGTGGGCGGCCGGGGAACCGGCCCCGTCGTCGCCGGTCGAGGCGCTGCGGCTGGCGCACTGGCGCGCGGCCCGGTCGGGCTGCGTGCCGGGGCACGACGCCGAGGCCGGGGTGCTGGTCGACCCGCGCACGGGCCGGGCGTCCGGGGCGGACACCGTCGTCGCGGCGCTGCTCGAGCACGTGGACACGGCGCTCGGGGCCGACCGGGAACGGGTGCGCGAGGGGTGTGCCCGCGTCCTGGCCGGCGGCACCGGGGCGGCGCACCAGCGGCGGGTGTTCGCCGACGCGGGCGGCCATGCCGGTGACGGGGTGCGGGCGGTGGCGCTGGACGCGGCCGCCCGGTGCGCTCCGCGCTAGGTGCGCTGCGCGCCTGTGAGCAGTAATTGACCCTATAGCGTCAATTACTGCTCACAGGCCGGAGGCACCTCCGACGATCCCCCGCGCCATCGACGGGAACACCAACGGCGCCCCGACTCGCAGCGCCGTGCCGTAGGCGACTCCCCCGAGCCCCGACGGCCGGAACCCGACCTCGATCTCCAGCCGCGCACCCTCGCCCTGCGGCACCACCGTGAAGCTCAGCCACAGCCGCCCGGGCACTCGCAGGTCGGCCCGCAGGCGCAGCATCCGCTCCGGCTCGATCGCCTCCACCCGCCAGGCGTCCACCACGTCCCCGACGACGAGGTCCCGCCCGTGCGGCCGCCCGCGGTAGGCCCCGACCCCGCCGAGCAGCTGATCGGCCCAGCCCAGCGCGGTGAACACCCCCGGCGGCGTGTACCACCCGGTGTCGCCGCCGAGACGCTGCAGCGAGCCCCACACCGCCCGCGCCGACGCTCGCGAGTCCGCCCGCGTCGTCCACCGCCAGGTCGCCCCGCCCGACCCCGCCGGGTCGGTGGCCAGCGCGAGGGCCGCCGGCCGCGCGACCGCGTCGGCCCACGACGCCTCTGCCGCCTCGGTCGCCGAGAGCCCGTCGCCGGAGGCCGACGAGGACGGTGCCGGGTCGCGCTCCTCCGGATCGGATCCGTCCCGGCGGCGTCCCAGCGCGGCGCGCACCGCCGCGTCGTAGGTCGTCGGTCCGTCCGGCGGCGGCCCCATCAGGGCGGTCGCGGCGGCGAAGGAGTCGTCGCACACGAGCTCGTGGCGCAGCGACTCGACCAGCGGCTCCACCAGCGCGCGGGGCAACGGGGAGAGCAGCTCCATCGCGGCCGCGGCCACGGTGGGTCCGCCGGGTGGGACGGGCACCGGCAGCGGGACCGCGATCCGCTGCGGCAGGCCGGCGATGCGCGCGTAGCGCTGCACGAGGTCGAGGTAGGTGATCACGTCGGGCCCGCCGACGTCGAACGCCCGGTCCACCTCGGCGGGCAACTCGGTGGCCGCGGTCAGGTAGTGCAGGACGTCGTCGACGGCGATCGGCTGGGTGCGGTGGTGCAGCCAGCTGATCGCGGGCAGGACCGGCACCCGCTCGGCCAGGTAGCGGATCATCTCGAAGCTCGCGGACCCGGAGCCCACGACGATGGACGCCTCGAGCGCCGCCGTCGGGACCGCCGAGGCGAGGAAGATGTCCGCCACCTCGGCCCGGGAGGCCAGGTGGCGCGAGGCGTCGCCGTCGTCCGGGCGCAGGCCGCCGAGGTAGACCAGCCGGCCCACGCCCGCGCCGGCGGCGGCGCCCGCCACCGCCTCGGCGGCGGCCCGGTCGCGCTCCGGGAAGTCCGAGCGGCCGAGGGCGTGCGCGAGGTGGATGACGACGTCGGCGCCCTCGACGAGCCGCGTCAGCGCGGCCGGATCCCCGCCGAGCTCGCCGGGGACGACGTCGACCCGGTCGGCCCAGGCGCACAGCGCGAGCTTGTCGGGCGAGCGGATCAGGACGGTGACCTCGTCACCGCGCGCGAGCAGGCGGGGGACGAGCCGGGTCCCCAGGTAGCCGGTGGATCCGATGACGGCACAGCGCACCGGCCCATCCTGACGGCCGGGCCCGGGCCGCGCGCGTCACCCGCGCACGTTCGGCTTGCCCTCCTGGTCGGCCCAGCGCTGGTCGATGCCGATGATGCTCTTGCGCCCGCGCATGATGCGGGCCACCTGCCAGACACCGATCACGCCGAGGACGAGCCCGATGATCGGGTAGTGCAGGACGAACGCCACGAGCGCACCCGCGCAGATGGCCCCGACGACGATGTCACGCAGTGCCAGGACGATCGCTTTCATCGGCACCTCCGCGCCCCGTCGATGTCATGGGCATCACCGGTCAGTGTGCCTCCTGGGCCGGTGGGGCGCACGTATCGTGGTGAACCGAGCTGCTCACCCTCGGCGACATCGATCTGTGGTGCAAATCACAGTTCACTCGAACGCCAAAGGCGATCACACTCGTTTGTTCTGAGCGTTGTCCGGTTATTCTTGTGGGCCGGACCGCGCCTCGGAGCGCTGTCCGGTGCCGGAGTCCTTCGCGAGGGTGGGAGACCATCCCGGCGGGGACCCGGAGAGGACCGCACGATGACCGGCCTCGGGGCCCAGCGCCCCGTCGAGACCGGCCGTCGGCGTCCCCATGAGGCAGCACCCACGACGACCGACCCGTCACGGCGTCACCGACGCCGGGCTCGCGAACGCGCGCGCCACGACGGCGCACGACCACGCACGACCCCTGGCGTCCCGGACCACCGGACGCCCGACCAGCACGCACTCGATCGAAGAAAGGACTGCAGGACCCATGGACTGGGAGCTCGCGGCATGCCGCGACCACGACCCCGAACTCTTCTTCCCCGTCGGCACCGAGGGCCCCGGAGCCGAGCAGGCGACCGCAGCCAAGTACATCTGCGGCACCTGCCCGATCAGCTCGGCCTGCCTGCGCTGGGCGCTCGACACCGGCCAGGAGGCCGGCGTGTGGGGCGGCACCTCGGAGGAGGACCGTCGCGACATGCGGCGTGCCGGCCGCGGCGGGCGAACGATCGCCGTCAACGCCTGAGAACACACCACGGGCCCGGTTCCACCCTGGAACCGGGCCCGTCGTCGTGTGTGCGGGACGTCCGCGTCAGCGGCGTCCGGTGACCTTCCGGGCCGCCTCGGCGAGCAGGTGCCCGCTGGTGGAGACCACGGCGCCGGTCACGCTGAACGTGGTGCGCACCGCGAAGCCCGCGACCTGGCCCGCGATGCGGACCGGGTTGTAGGACGGTGCGGTGTGCTGGACCTGCCGGGAGGTCTCCTCGACGGCGGCGTCGACCTTGCGGGCCTGCGCCTCGGAGACGCTGGTGATCTTGCCGGCGACGTCGTCCCCGACGGTGTTCAGCTCGCTCTCGACGCCGGAGCTGACCTTGTCGGCCCGCTCCGCGCCGGAGACGGCCTTGCTGCCGGCCTCGTCGGCGGCCGCGCCGACCGTCTGACCGGCCCGCTTGCCCGCGGCCGCGGTGTCCTTCGCGATGCGCTCGCCCGCGCGCCCGGTGGTCTCGGCCACCTGGGAGCCGGTCGTGCGCGTGATCGCCGCGGCGTCCCGGACGGCGGGCTTGGGCGCCTTGCCGTTGCGGACGGCCTTGGCCTCGCCGGCCACCCCGGACGCGCCGGCCTCGGCCTGCGCCACCGCCTTCTTGCCCGACGTCTCGGCACGATCGGCGATCTTCTCGCCGGTGGCCTTGGCGTCGGAGGCGACGGTGTCGGCCGTCGCCTTGGCCTTGCCCGCCGCGGCCTTGCCGGTCGCCTGGGCGCCCGCGGCGGTGGCCTTGGCGGCGTTCTTCGCCGGCTCGGTCGAGGGGGCGCCCGACTTCACGGTCTGTGTCTCGCGGACCTTGCCGTCGGTGCCGTACACGACCACCTTGCCGCCACCGTCCTTGGCGACGATCTCGGTGGCGCGCGCGACGGCCTCGGCCTGCGTCGGCGCCTTGGCGCTGGCGCGCTGCGCGCCCTTCTTCAGGACCTGCCAGCCGTCGTCGGTCGGCTTCACGTCACGGTCGGCCATGGCGGTGTCCACTACTCCCTGGTCTCGGACTGTGCATCCGTGTCGAGTCGGCGCGGTGCGCGGCCGACGGGGTCACGGTGAGTGTTCCCCCGCTCCGACCTGCACAAACACGTTACCGTGACCACCGCCACTCACCCAGTGAGGGCAGCGGTCACCTTCTCCTGGAGATCGAGGTAGCGCTGGGCGGTCTCGTCCCGCACCTCCCCGAGCCGTTCGAGCAGCGCCGCGGCCGCCGAGCCCTCGGGGGCGAGGACGTCGCCGTAGCGTCGCAGCAGCTCGGGCCCGATCACCGAGCCCGCCGTCGCGGCGGCCGCCGAGCCCGCCGCCTGGCCCCACGCGATCGGGCCCAGCGGCGTGCACCCGAAGAACTGGCTCACGCCCGGGGTCTGCACCACCGCGAACAGCGCGCCCGCGCTCACCGCGCTGGCCCCGATCACCAGCGGGCTGCGGTGGCCGCCGGCGACGACCGTCTGGCCCAGCTGGGTCCCGACGAGCGCCGCGAGGGCCACGGTGCGTGCCCGGGCCGGGCTGCCGTACGGCGTGGCCTGCGCCTGGGCCCAGGCGAGCGCCGCGCCCCCGGCGGTGGCGACCGCCCGCAGGCTGATCTCCCGGTTGAGCGCGTCGCCGAGCGAGGCCTCGGGGCCCTCGGCGAGCAGCGAGTGCGCGTCGGAGGCCTGCGGCGCCCGGACCGCGAGCGCGAGCGACGGCGCGAGGTCGGTGAGCAGGTTGACCAGCAGCAGCTGGCGCGCGGTCAGCGGGGAGGTCCCCGTCGTCGAGGCGCCCAGCACGGTGAACCCGATCTCGCCCAGGTTCCCGCCCACGAGCACGCCCAGCGCCTCGCGGACCGAGGCCCACATCGCCCGGCCCTCGACGAGCGCGGCGAGGATCGTCTCCAGCCGGTCGTCGGTGACGACGAGGTCGGCGGCGGCGCGGGCGGCCGGGGTGCCGCGGCGGCCCAGCGCGATGCCCACGTCGGCGAGCCGGATCGCCGGGGCGTCGTTGGCGCCGTCCCCGGTCATCGCGACGGTGCGACCGAGGCGCTGGAACGCCTGCACCGCGCGGACCTTGTGCGCCGGGGTGCCCCGGGCGACCACCCGCACCTTCGGCAGCACGGCGTCGAGGGCGTCGTCGTCGAGCTCGTCCATCTCCTGGCCGGTGATGACGGTGTCGCCCTCGGCGAGGACGTCGAGCTCGCCCGCGACCGCCTCGGCGGTGCTCGGGTGGTCACCGGTGATCATGACGACCTGCACGCCCGCGTCCCGCAGGTCGCGCACCGTGGCCTGCGACCCGGCGCGCACCGGGTCGGTGAAGCCCACGAAGCCGACGAAGTGCAGGTCGGCCACGTCGTCGTCGGTCACCTCGAGCAGTTCGTCGGCGTCGGTGCCGTCGCGGTCCGGCCACGGCTCCGAGCGCTCGGCGACGGCGAGGACGCGCATGCCCTGCCCGGCGAGCAGCTCGGTGTGCTCGACGAGGCGCTGCCGGGCCTCGTCGTCGAGCGGGGTGCCCGCCCAGTCGGTGCACCGGGCGATGACGACCTCGGGCGCACCCTTGATCGAGTGCACCTTCTCGCGGCCGTCCTCGGTCCGCGCCTCCCCCAGCGTCGCGTGGTAACCGCGGCTGGGATCGAAGTCGAGCGAGGCCAGCGGCCACCACCCGGGGCGCTTGTGCTCGGGGGCGACGTCGAAGGACTGCGCGCCGAAGACGACGGCGCGGTCGGTGAGGTGCGCCAGGCGCTCCCCCGCCTTCGGACGCGGGGTGGCCCGCAGCGCGGCGGCGAGGACGCGGCGCTGGCGCTTGCGCAGCCGGTCGGTGGGCCGCAGCTTGACGCCGTCGGAGATCGCCGAGAGCGCGAGCTTGCCCTCGGTGAGCGTGCCGGTCTTGTCGAAGCACAGCACGTCGACCCGGCCGACGGCCTCGATGGTCTTCGGGTTGCGCACCAGCGCGCCCTCGGCGGACAGCCGCCGGGCGGAGGCGAGCTGGGCCGCCGAGACGATGAACGGGAGGCCCTCGGGCACCGAGGCGACCGCGAGGCTCACGCCGGCGTGCAGGTTCTGCTGCATCGGCAGGCCGCGGATCGCGCCCGCGCCGACCACGGCGCCCGCGGAGGCGAGCGCCAGCGGCGTGGTCACCTGGGTGATGCCGGAGAGGCGCTGGTCGACGCCGGCGACCGGGGCGTTCGCCCGGGCGGCGGCGGTGGACCGTCCGACCTCGGTCGACGAGCCGGTGGCCACCACGACGGCGCGGCCGCGGCCGGTGGCGACGGTGGTGCCCTCGTAGAGCATCGAGCGGCGGTCGGCCACCGAGCGGGCGATCACCGGCACCGGGTTCTTCGGCACCGGCAGCGACTCACCGGTCAGCGAGGACTCGTCGAGCTCGAGGGCGTCGGCGCGCAGCACGCGGCAGTCGGCCGGCACCACGTCGTCCGGGCCGAGCTCGACGACGTCGCCGACGACGACGTCGTCCGCGGTCACCGTCGTCGGGACCCCGTCGCGCAGCACGCGGGCCCGGGTCGACGAGCGCTCCAGCAGGCCGGCGACGGCGCGGTCGGTCACCACGCGCTGCACCCCGCCGATGAGCGCGGAGGCGGCGGTGACCCCGACGACGATGGCCGCGTCGACCACCGCGCCGATGGCCGCGGAGAGCACCGCGCCGCCGGCGAGCACCGGGGTCAGCGGGTTGTTCAGCTCGTCGAGGAAGGCGCGGCCGAGCGAGGGGGTCTCCTCGCCCTCCGCGGCCGGGTCCTCCTGGCGACGGCGCAGGACCTCGGCGGCGGACAGGCCGCGGTCGGTGGTGTCGAGGCGGGCCAGGACGGTGTCGGCGGGCATGACGTGCCACGGGGTCCGGGAGACGCCCGGCACGAGGGTCTTGCGGCCCAGCTCCGAGGCCGACCAGGCGCCGGCGCCGAGCGCGACGCCCGCCGCGCCGTTGACGGCGAGCCCGGCCAGTGAGGGCCCCCGCGGCGCGGTGCCCGCGGTGGCCATCGCGGCGCCGAGCGCGGTGCCGGCCCGGGCGAGCGCGACCGCCCGGCCGGAGGTGGCCTTGGCGACCTTCACGCCCTCGATGAGCAGCGCCGCCGTCGTGAGGTCGTCGCCGATGAGCACGTGCGCGCCCCAGGCGGCGGTGCCGTCGGCGCGGGCGACGCCGACGCCGAGGTCGGCGGCCGCGAGCGCGCGGCGGTCCCGCGAGACCACGAGCACGCCCGCGCCCTCGCTCTGCAACATCCGCACCGCGGACGCCAGGCCCTCGCCGCCGGGGACCTCACGGTCCACGGTGCGGCGGGTGGCGGGCACCCCGGAGTCGGCGCCGGGCAGCGACACGGCCTCGCCCGCGTCGTCCTCGTCGGGCGCCCCCTCGATGACGGTGTCCGGCCGGCTCGGGGCGGGCACGGCCGTCGTCTCGTCGGTGCCGACGACGAGCGTGAGCCCGGCGCGGCGGGCGGCGGCACCGAGGGCCTCGGCGGCCGCGGCGGGCTCGGGCAGGGCGCCGACGACGGCGACCAGCTCGTCGCCGAAGGTCAGGGCGAGCACCACGGTGGCGCCCTCGGCGCGCAGCGCGTCGACGGCGTCGGCGACGCCGGGCTCGTCCTCGCGGCCCGCGGCGAGCGGGGCGAGCGTCCAGCCGCTCTCGTGCTCCACCTGCTGCGAGGCGTCCGACGGGTCGAACAGCTCGTGGACCAGCGGGGTGAGCGACTCGATCCCGACCTCGGAGCCGTCGGGCGCCGTGAGGCCCTCGCCGTTGACCAGCACCAGGTCGCCGAGCATCAGCGCGCCGGTGGTGAGCGCGGACGCGTCGAGGACGACGGTGTCGATGCGGTCCATCCGGCGCAGGACGGTCGGCTCGACGATCACCGCGCCGCGCTTGGAGACCACGCGCCCGAAGGTGGTGGCGAAGCCCTCGCGGCCCATCCGGCCGGCCTTGGGCAGCGTCGAGAGCGCCACGCCGATCGCGCGGCGCGGGCCGCCGAGGGCCATCGTCGTGCCGAAGCCGCCGAGCGCGGCCAGCCCGACGTGGTCGCCGTGGCGCTCGATCGGGCCGTCCGGGAAGGGCACCGGGCGCGCGTCGAGTGTGAGTGCGTCCTCGGCGTCGGCGGTGACCTGCTCGGGGCTGGCCATCAGCCGGGGCTCGGCGCGGGCGAACGCGTCGTCGGCGGCCCGGGCCTCGGCCACCTGCATCGCGCGGTATGCGGCGTCCACGAGCAGGCCGGTCGCGCCCTGCCCGAGGCCCTGCCCGGCGGCGTTGGTGAGCGCGAGCAGCACGTCGGCCCGCTGCCGGCCCATCGCCCGCTCGACGGCGGCGCGCAGCCGCGGCTGGTGGTCGACGAAGGACGCCGCGGAGGCGTACTCGACCGGCAGCGGCGTGCGGCGCAGCACGGCGCCGACGCCGGCGAACCCGAGGCCGGCCAGGTCGGCCGCGAAGGCGGTGAGGGCCCGCGACGCGGCGGTGGTCGAGTGACCGCCCGCCGGGTGGCGGATCCCCGCCTCGTCGAGTGCCTCCTGCTCCTCGAGGAGCTCCACGAGGTCGATCAGGTCGTCGGTGATCTCGTCCGGGTCGGTGCTGCCGGTGGCCGGGTCGACGTCGGCGCCCTCGCCCTCGGCGTCGGCCAGCGCGACCACGACGACGCCGAGGGTGGCGTTCACCGTCGCCCAGTCCACCGACGGGTGGGCCGTGAGCGCCTTCTCGATGGCCCGCAGCAGTTCGGCCCCGGACTGTCGGGACGTGGCCGGGACCCCGATGTGGAGCCGACCGTCACCGCGCCACACCCGACGTCCTCGGTAGCGCGAGGGGTCGAGGGCGTCGACGGCGGCCCGGGCGATGCCGAACGGGTCGGCGATCCGGGTCAGCAGCGAGCGCCGGGGGCGCGGTGACTCTTCGTCAGGCCTCATAGGGGGCGGGACTCGTCCTCTCGGAGCAGCAGCAGTGGCGACCGGTCAACGGGGCGCCGCGACGACGAGCCGACCCGATCGCGGGCGACGGCACGTCGGCGTCCGGAGGACGACGCTCGGTGTCCGCCCGCAGCGTTCAGGTGGCCCAGCGTAGTCGGCGCCCTCCATCCCCGATCGAGTGCCAGCTTACGGACGGGGACGGCCCGGACGCCCGGACGAGGCGGTGACCGTCGGGTGAACGTCCTCCGGACGGCCCTGTCCGCTGCGCTCGATCCGTGCTCAGCGCCGCCCCACGCGGCGCAGCAGCCACGCCACCCACGGTTCGGACACGGCGCGCAGCGCGGTCTGGCGCAGGGCCGTGACCACGCGGTTCCCCGGCAGGAAGAAGTGCCGGGCGCGGCGGGCGGCGCTGCGCGCCACGTCGGTCACGGGCCGCCGCTCCGCCTCCCACGCGACGAGCGCGGCGGGGACGTCGGGCACGGTGTCGTCGATCACCCGCAGGTGGCTCCCGAGGCTCTCGCCCCCGGCGAGGGCGAGGGCCGACCCGTGGCCGGAGTACAGCGTCGGGCACCAGGCCGAGTCGCCCAGCAGCACCACGCGGCCGCGGCTCCACCGCTCGAGATGGATCTGCCCCACGGTGTCCGCGTGCGTCGCCCCGGCCCCGGCCACGAGGTCGAGGAGCTCGGGCATGAGGCCGTCGAAATCGCCGTAGACCGCGCGCAGCGCCTCCACCGGCCGGGAGGTCGGCTCGGTGCCCGCCGCCTGCGGCAGGTCGGTGCGGTAGGTGAAGAACACCACCGGGTCGTGCCCCGCCATCCCCATGAGGTGGGCGCTGCGGCCGGGCTCGACCAGGACCACGTAGTCGCCCTCCACGAGCGCACCGGGCAGCCGCGGGAGGACCGCGGACACCACGACGTGGTCGAAGTCGTGCCGGAACTCCTCCTCCGGCCCGAAGACGAGGTCGCGCACCGTCGAGCGCACGCCGTCGGCCCCGACGACGAGGTCCCACCGCTCGGTGGACTCGGCGCCGTCGTGGGACAGGGTGACCGCGCCGTGGGCCGGCGAGACGGCGAGGGGCGCGGTCGCGAAGCGGACCTCGACCCCGGGCGGCAGGCCCTCCCAGAGCGCCGCCTCGAGGTCGCCGCGGACCAGCGCGAGGCTGACGCCGTCCTCGACGAGAGCGGCCTCGACCCGCGAGGTCGTGCGCCCGCGGCCGTCGACGCCGGTGATGTGCCCGTCGATCGGGAGCCGGGTGCGCAGCGACTCCTCCACGCCGAGCCGGGTGGCCGCCTCGACGCCCTCGGCGGCCAGCCGGACGAAGTACCCGCCGGTGCGGCGGGCCGGGGCGCGCTCGCACACCGTGACCCGCCAGCCCGCCCGGTGCAGCGACGTCGCCGCGGCGAGGCCGGCGATCCCGGCGCCGACGACGAGGGCCCGGGGCCCCGCCGTCGACGGGACGGACGTCCGCTTCCGCCCGGTTCGTGCCGGTTCGTCCACCGTGGTCACGGGGACGACCATAGGCGTGCGGCCGACGGGGCGCCGTCGGCGGCGAGGCTCGTCACGGGCCGGCGCCGGATCCGGGCCCCGGACGTGCGACGACCCCCGGACATGCGACGGCCCCCGGACGCGGTGCGCACGGGGGCCGGAGCGATCGGGCCCGGCCTAGATCGTGGCGGGCTCCCAGCGGACGAACGAGCGACAGTCGCACTGCGCGCAGTCCTCGGCGGCGGTGTAGTGCTCGTGGGACTCACGCGGGTGCTTGCAGGTGCAGAGATCCACGAGCGGGATCCGGGCCAGCGACGGCGGCATGGGGCGACGCCCGACGGCCGGGAGGTAGGTGCGGGAAGGGTCGATGAGCTTCATGGCTGAGTGACGTCCGTGGTGGTCGCAGGGGTGGTCGACGAACGTGCGGTGGCCGGGACGCACCCGGTCGCACGGTGGAGCCCGGGCGCGCGGTATGCACGTTCGGGCGATCCGCTCCGGGCGATCGACTCGGATCGAATCTTCACTGCCTCGGCCGCCTCGCGGCGCATCCGGTCCAGTTCGCGCCGGGTGCGCTCGAGCTCGGCCCGGGCGAGATCCCGCTCGCGTGAGACCTCGTCCACCCGGTCCTCCAGGGAGACGACCTTCCAGGCCGCGGTGAGGGTCAGACCCTCGTCGAAGAGCGCACGCACCCTGGCGGCGAGGGCCAGCTGCCGGCGCGTCCAGCGCCGATGTCCACCCGCCGATCTCTGCGGGCGCAGCATCCGGCCCGCGTCCAGACTGCGGAGGAAGGCCGGTTGCACTCCGATGACATCCGCTGCCTGACCAGTGGTCAGCGCGGGTACGTCCTCGTCATCGAGGCCCTCGGCGCCCACGGCTCCGTCGCGTCCTTGCGGTCGTTTCCCGGGAGGCCCGGGACTGCTCGTTCCTGCAGACCGCGCGCGACCCAACGTCGGGCGGCCCGTGCGAAAGTTCTACTCGCCACTGCAAGTTCTGTCAACGATTCAGATCCGGGTTTCGCCCGCACCGCCCGCTGCCGATCCCAGGACGAACCGCCGCGAGGGCGATCACATCTTCGAGCGAACGCCGAGTGTGAATGCGCCGGACGGGGGAACACGTGAGTACGATGTCTGGGCGCCAGGGGGAGGTTGAGCCGGCATGACGACGGTAGGCATCCCGATGTTGCCGGAGCGCCTCGCCGAGCGGTACGAGGTCGGTCCGGTCATCGGTCGAGGACTCGGTTCCGCCGTGTTCCGCGCGCACGACACCCTCCTGGGCCGCGACGCGGCCGTGAAGACGTTCCGCGTCGAGTCCGACCCGCGCGCCGGTCGCGAGCTCAACCTGCTCGCGATGATGGACCACCCCGGGCTGGTGCCGGTCTACGACGTCGAGGAGCACGACGGCATCGCGTTCGTCGTGATGGCGCTGCTCGACGGCGGATCCCTCGCCTCCCTCCTCGGCGACGACGGCGAGCACCCCGACGGGCTGCCGCTGATCGAGGCGCTGCGCACCGGCGGCACCGTCGCCGGCGCGCTCGACCACGTCCACCGCGCCGGGGTGCTGCACCGGGCGGTCACGCCGGCCAACGTCCTCTACGACTCCGACGGGCGCGCCCACCTCTCCGACTTCGGCGTCGCCTTCGTCGCGGACGCCCCGCGCATCACCGACACCGGGCTGACGGTCGGCGCCGCGCCCTACCTGTCCCCGGAGCAGGTGCGCGGCGAGCACGCCGGGACCCGGTCGGACGTCTACTCCCTCGGCCTCGTGCTCATCGAGGCGCTCACCGGACGCCGCGCGTTCCCCGGGGATCCGCTGTCCTCCGCGCAGGCCCGGCTCGAGCGGGACGCGACGATCCCCGACGGCCTCCCCGCCGACGTCGCGCGGCTGCTCGCCGCGATGACCGCCGGGGACGCCGGCCTCCGACCCGAGGCGACGGACGCGTCCGTCGCGCTGCGCCGCGCCCTGGTCGCCGCCGAGCCCCTGACGATGCCCTCGGTGATCGTGGGCCCGTCGTCGGACAAGGCGCCGTCGCTGCTCGGCGGCCTCGGCGGCCTGGCGATGACGCCGGGTACCGCCGCGTCCGGTCCGGCCCCGGGGCGCCGGCGCTCGACGCTCGCCCGCCTCTCCCCCTCGCATCCCCGCGGCACCCCCCGCGCGACCGGCACCCGCGGCATCGTCGTGCTCGCCGGGCTGGCCGCGAGCGCGGTCCTCGCGGGCACGGTCGCGTTCGCGGGTTCCGGCCCGGTCGCCGTCACCGCCGACTCCGCGCGTCCCGCCGCGATCGTGCCGGGTGGCGCGACCGTCGGGGCGCCCGATCCGCACGCGTCGGCGGCCGCCGCGGCACCGGCCGCGCCGCCCGCGTCGTCGGAGGGCAGCTCGGAGGGCGCCGATTCCGCCGGTGGGAGCAACACGGAACCGACCGACGACGCCGCGGCGCCGGCGACGACCCGCGCGCCGCAGACCGAGGACGCCCCGGTCCGCGAGGTCGCCGCCCCGGCCCGCGAGACGACGGCGAAGGCACCGTCGAGCAGCTCGACGACCTCGTCCGCCGAACCCACCTCGTCCGCCGAGCCGACGCCGCACTCGGAGCCGACCCGCACCACCACGCCGAGCAGCGACGCCTCCCCCAGCAAGCGCCCCGCGCCGCAGGGACCGGTGGCGGGCGTGCTCAAGGGCGTCGGCGGGCTCGTCGGTGGCGTCCTCGGCGGAGGACGCTGAGGAGCCTCAGGTCTCGACGGCCTCCACCAGGACGTCACCCTCGCCGTACCGGCGCACCCGCGCCTCGATGCCCGCGAGCGACGCGGCCGCCCGGCTGCACGGGAAGCCGTACTTCGCCCGGACCCGCTCGCTCGCCTCGGTCAGGGCCTCCCGACTGCGCCGCGCGAAGTCCTCGAGCGGGTAGGCGGTGCCCGCGTCGAGGTGCTCGGCGAGGACCAGCGAGGGCGAGTAGACGCGCTCCCGCGTCCCGTCGGGCCAGCGCAGGCGGACGTGCATCTCGGGCATGTGGGCGATCATGCCGTGCGGGTGTGACGACGGCGTGACGCTCAGCTCCCGGCGGGCAGCGGCTGACCCGGGGTCGCCCCGCAGGGAGGGCCCCACAGCCCGCGGTCGGCGGCGGCGGCCTCGGACTGCTCCCGCGCGAAGACCGGCGCGTACCAGAGCTTGCGGGTGGTGTCGGCCTGGACGACACCCGCCTGCAGGGCCGCGTCGGTGTAGTTGAGCTGGCTGGCGAGCACGACGTAGGCCAGCCGCCGGCCCTGGTCGTCGGTCTCGGGCACCGTCGGGTCCGGGACGAGCGTGACGGTCTGGCCGGAGAGGCGGTCGTCGGCGAAGGTCAGTGCCGCCTTGGCGCCGCACTCGGCGGTGATGCGCTGCGGACCGGCGAGGCGCGGTGCCGTGATGCCGAGGACGGACACCGTCTGCTCCTGCCCGTCCACCCGCACCACGATCTCGTCCCCGGAGTCCACGCGCACGACCTCGCCGAGCGACGTCGGATGGGTCGCCGCCGGGGTGGCCGACACCGGGGCGTCCGACACCGGGCTCGCGCTGGCCGCGGGGGCCGCGGCGGGGACCTCGGTGGGGCCGGGCGCGGTCATCCGGCCGGCCAGCACCCCGAGCACGAGCAGCACCACGCCGGCGAGCACCGCCAGCAGCACTGTCAGACGTGGGCGCCGCCGTCGGGGCCGGACGGCATGGTGCGCACCGGTGGGGGGCCCGCCGTGGTGGGTCGCGATGTGCTGCGTCCCGACGGCAGGGCGCGGCGCGGTGGCGGGCCCGGTCGCCCGACCTGCACCGTGGTTGCCCATCCCGCCATCCTCCCCGGTCATCCGTCCGAGGACGGTCTAGTCCCCAACCTCCGCGCCCGCCAATCCTGCGGTTCTCCGCCGCTCGGGTGGTGCCGGGTCGTGAACGGGTGACGCGATGGGCATCCCGGGCCCGGCCGTCGTGCGCGACGCGTGGCCACGGAGACCCTCACGAACAGGTACGGCGCGACCGAGTCACCGTGACTCGGTTGCCGGAGAGCACTCGGTCGCCACGGCCGACGGTGCGACATCCGCGGGCAGCCCGCTCAGAGCCCCCGGGCGAGGGTGCGCACGTCGAGGCGGCGCAGGACCCGGTCGGCCACCTCAGGATCGGTGCCCGGCTCGGAGCGGGCGGCCACCACCTCGCGCCGTGCCGCGGCGAGGGCCACGGCCTGCAGGCGGGTCCACTGCTCGCGGCGGCGCTGCAGCCGGGCGAGCCGTTCGCGGTAGTCGTCGTCGCGGTCGCCGTCGGGGTCGTCGGGACGTGGGGCGTCGTCACCGGAGAGGGCGGCGCCGACGCGCGCGAACCGCGTCCGCAGCTCGTCGAGGATCTGCTCACCCTGCTCGTCGTCGACGCCGAGCGCCTCGCGGTCGACCGCGGCGAGCTCGTCGAGCGCGGCCCGCCGGGCGCGGCCGGCCATCCGGCGCTCGGCCTCGCCCGCCACGTCGGCGTCCTCCCGCAGGCCGAGCGCCCGGATCAGCACCGGCAGCGTCAGGCCGGGACCGACCAGCGTCACGACGAGCACCGAGCAGGCAATGATCACCAGCTCGGCACGGTCGGGGAACGGTGCCCCGCCGTCCACCGTCATGGGCAGGGCCAGGGCGAGCGCGAGGGTGGCGAGCCCGCGCATCCCGGCCCAGGCGAGCACGAGGGATTCGCCCACCGTGGCGGGCACGGCGCGCTCGGTCGGGGTCGGCCGCCCCGAGCGCACGGTGATCAGGGCGAGCATCATCCAGACCAGCCGGACCCCGATCACGACGAGGCACACGATCCCGGCGTGGGCGAGGATCGTCCCGAGCGAGCGGTCGGCCTGGTCGATCACCGCGCGCAGCTCGAGCCCGATCAGCGCGAACGCCACCCCGGTCACCAGCATCTCGACCACGTTCCAGAACGCGGAGCCGGTCAGCCGGGCCTCGGACGCGTCGGCGTCGGAGTGCTGGCGCAGCTGCAGAGCGGCCACCACGACCGCGATCACGCCCGAGGCTTCAAGAGCGTCCGCGGCGAGGTAGACCGCGAAGGGCAGCACGAGCGTGAGGCCGTTGCTGGCGACGACGTCGGTGAGCCGGTCGAGCACCAGGCGCGCGAGCCACGCGGCGGCGAGCCCGATCGCGACGGCCACCGCGGCGCCGTAGACGAAGCGCAGCGCGCCACCGAGCACGCCGAGATCCCCCTGGGTCTGCGCCGCGAGCACCGCCGTCTGGAAGATCACCAGCGCGGTGGCGTCGTTGAACAGGCCCTCGCTCTGCAGCGTCGCGACCAGCCGGCGCGGCACCCGCAGCGGACCGGCCACCGCCTCCACCGCGACCGGGTCCGGCGGCGCCACGGCCGCCCCGAGCGCCAGGGCGGCGGCGACCCCGATCCCGGTGAGCGCGACGAGGGTCCCGGCCACGGCCGCGACGGTGGCGACCACCAGCCCGATCGCCAGGAACGCGATGGTGCGCCAGCGCAGCCGGAAGAGCGCCCAGGAGGTCCGCTGCGCGGTGGCGTAGAGCAGCGGCGGCAGGAAGAGCGGGAGGATCAGCTCCGGTTCGATGTCCGGGGCCTCGATGCCGGGCACGAACGCCGCCGCCGCACCCAGCAGGAGCAGCAGCACCGGCCACGGCAGGCGCAGGCGGTCGCCCGCACCGGCGAGCAGCACCGCGACCAGCATGGCGCCGACGACGACCAGGAGCACGGCCACCGGGCGACCCTGCCAGACCTGGCCCGGCCCCGCCGGGCTCGTCCCCCGGCCCGGCGGCAGCGTGTGGAGGCCTGGGCGCCGGGGTGATCAGGGGTACGTGGGGCCAGGTTCGGGGTCGGTCGAGCCTGCGTGGCGTACCCCTCGCCAAGGGGCCGCGGCGCGGAGGGCGCTCCGCCTAGCTGCTCAGTGCCAGCCGTACGAGCCGCGGAGCGCGTTCGCGACGGCGTCGAACCGGTCGCGCGGCATGGTCGCGCCCTCGCGGCGGATGCCGTGCTCCGGGACCTCCAGCACGCGGTCGAGCCGGATGTAGGAGTCACGGCCCTCGCGGTCCCAGGGACCCGAGCCGATCGGCAGCCAGTTCGCGTCGTCCGCGCGGTGTCCCTGCGAGGAGAGCATCAGCCCGAGCAGCTCCCCCGCCACCGAGGCGCGCGCGACGACGAGCACCGGCCGGTCCTTGCCCTGCGAGGCGTCCTCCTCGAAGGGCACCCAGGTCCAGACGATCTCGCCGGGGTCGGCGGCGCCGTCCATGTCCGGCGCGTAAGAGATCTCGCGCGCGCGCTCGGACGACGGCACCGTCCGCACGCCGCCGTTGCGGTCCTGCCCCGGCAGCGGGGGCGGCGGGCCCGCGGGCTTCCGACGCCCGCCGTCGTTGTCGCCCGACGACGTCAGCAGGTCGAGCCCGACCTGTACCGCGCGGTTCACGAAGTCCCCGAAGTTCGCCACGCGCCCAGGATGCCGTGTCCCGGCTCCGTCCAGACGTCCGCCCCGGAGCCGGACGTCAGAGCCCGTCGCGAAGGGCACGCCGCGCATGATCGGCCGCTGCCGGACCTGCCCCACGTACCCCTGATCACCCGAGCGTGGGGCGGCCGCGCTCAGGACAGCGTGAACCACGCCAGGCAGGCCGCCCCGGCGACGATGCAGTAGACCCCGAAGGGGCGCATCGAGCGGTGCTCGAAGTAGCGGGTCAGGAAGCGCACCGAGATGTAGGCGCCGACCCCGGAGAGCACGCTGCCGAGGAGCACCTGGCCGCGGATCCCGTCGCCGGCCGGGCCGATCAGGTCGCCGACCTTGAGCACCCCGGCCGCGAGGATCACCGGGGTCGCGAGCAGGAACGCGAAGCGCGCCGCGTCCTCGTGGGAGAGCTTGGACAGCAGGCCCGCGCCGATCGTGGCGCCGGAGCGGCTGATGCCGGGCAGCAGCGCGAGGATCTGCGCGGCCCCGACGAGCACCGCGGTGAGCAGCGGGAGCTTCGCGACGCGGGCGTCGGACTCCTCCCCGGCAGTGCGCGCCGGAGCCACCCCGACGCCGGACCCGCTGCGCATCACCTGGGTCGGCGCGTCCGGACGGGCGTCGAGTCGCACCGTGGGCGCCTCGAGCGCGGACCCGGCGTCCTGCGCCGCGGCCCGTCGCCGGGTCAGTCCCTCCACCGCGATGAGCAGCACCCCGTTGATCACGAGGAACGCCGCGGTGGGGATCGGCTTCGCCAGCAGCGTCCGGAAGAGGTGGTCGAGCACCAGCCCGGCGAGCCCGACCGGGATCGTCGCGATCACCAGCAGCCAGGCGAGGCGCTCGTCGGCGGTCTCGACCCGACGCTCCCGGATGCTGGTCGCCAGGCCGCGCAGGATCCGGATCCAGTCGCGCCAGAAGTAGATGATCATCGCGATGGCGGTCGCGACGTGCAGGCCGACGATGAACGCGAGGTAGGGCGAGTCGGGCGCGGACACGTCGAGGTCGCGCGCCCACGAGCCGCCGATCACCGCGGGCAGCAGGATCGAATGCCCCAGACTGGACACCGGGAACAATTCGGCGACGCCCTGCAGCGCGCCGATCACGGCGGCCTCGAGCCAACTCAGATGTGCCGACACCGGTGGGTCCTCTCGTCGCCTGAAATCGTCCACCCACGAATCGGGGCCCCACGCTAACCAGGCATTCGCCGGGTCCCGGGCACCCGGGTGGCGGGGGACGTCTGCGCTGGTCGCAGAGGTCAGAAACCGCTGTCGCGCAGGCAAAGAAACGGTCAACGGCGCGGATCTCCCGGGGAAGAAGGGGCGGGTCGGAGCGGACCCCCGTCGAAATGGTTGCTAATGTGCGCCGGTCGGATCACGGCCCGGTCACGCTCCCCAGCTCCCCCGACCGGGACGAGCCCGAGAAGAAGGTGACCCCGCACCATGACCGCTGCTGCGTTCGGCCCGGCAGGCCCCGCGCTCCCCCGGAGCGTCAGCCGCCTCGCCGCGAACCCGGTGACGACCGTGCTGGGCCTGGCCGCGGGTGCGGTCGGCGCCGCGGTCGTCGGGACCCAGGCCGCCCAGGGCTCGCTGCCCGACCTGCCGTCGGCCTCGACGGTGACCGCCGACCTGCATCTCACCGCGGGCGCGAGCCCGGCGAGCGGGTCGTCGTCGACGCGCGCCGCGATGACCCCGGTCAGCGCCGAGCCGACCTCCGCCGCGGGCACCGTGCCGGAGCTGACGAAGGCCGCGGGCATGCAGGCGAAGTCGCAGAAGGTCGACGCGGCGATCGACCGCTTCGAGTCGAAGATCGGGTCGACGCAGTACGAGGACTACTGCGAGCGCGCCGTCGAGAACGCCTTCGGCACGCAGGGCCACTACGAGAGCGCCATCCAGGACTGGCGGTCCCAGCAGCAGCACTCGGACTGGCAGCACGCCCCGAAGGGCGCCATGGTCTTCTACGACACCTCCTCCGACGGCCACGTCGCGCTCTCGCTCGGCGACGGGCGCGTGGTCTCGTCGAGTGCGCACCACCAGGTGGGGATCGTCCCGGTCGGGTTCTTCCAGCACCCGCTCGGCTGGGCCTACGCGCCGTACTGATCCACGGACAGCGTCGGACCCCTCCGTTATCGTGATCGTCGCCACGAGGGAGGGGGGCGACGGTGACCATCAGTGCTCCCGTGCGCCCGTCGGGCGTCGACGCGGATCCGCATCGCCCACCGTGGCGTGCGCGGGCCGCGGAGGTCCGTGACCTCGGGCGGACCACCCGGGTCGGCCGGCTCGAGACCGACGGCACGTGGGCCTCGATCGTCGCCGCGACCTTCGGCGGCACCCCGGCCGCCCCGCCGCCGGGGCAGTACGCGGGATGAGCGCCGTGACCACCCCCGACCGCGCCGCCCTCGACGCCGACCTGGAGGCCGCCGAGGAGGCGGTCGGCCGCGCGTCCGCGTCGCTCGTCGAGCTCGAGGACCACCCCGGCCACCGCCTGCTGCTGCCCGGGGGCTTCACCGGCGTGTCCGAGCGGCGGCGGGAGGAGACGCTCGCGACGGTCGCCGAGCTGCACCGCGACCTCGAGCTGTACCGCCGGGCGGTCGAGGCCGCCCGCGAGGCGCGGGGGAGCCGGGCCAAGCCCTCGCCGGCCGAGCTCGCGGCCGCGCACGAGGCGCTGCACGGCGAGTCGGTGACGGTCGCCGAGGAGGCGGTGCCGCTGCAGCGGCGCGGGCTGCTCGGGCCCACCTCGGAGGTCACCCGCACCACCGCGGACACCCTGCTCGCGCGGATGACCGCCGCGTTCGACGCGGCCACGCGCGTGGCGGCCCAGGTCGCCGCGGTGTGGGACGCGGTCGCCGCCCAGCTGGGCCCGGCCGACCGGGCGCTGGACAGCCTGCGAGCCGACGCCTCGACGCTCCCCGAGTCCGGGGTGGACGTGGAGTCCTGGGCCGGCCGCCTCGAGGAGCTCCGCGCCGCGGTGCTCACCGATCCGATCGCGCACGCGGACGAGACGACCCCGGTGGCGCCTGCCGCGCTCGCCGAGGTCGAGTCCGGGCTCGACGCCGCGCGCGAGGAGCTGCGGGAGGCCCGCTCGCTGCGCGGGGACCTCGACGGCCGGGTCGCCGACCTCACCGCACGCGTCGACGACCTGGCCGCCCGGGAGGCGGCGGCCGAGGCGGTGGCGGCCGAGGTCGCGCGGCTGGTCGTGGCGGTGCCCGGCCTGCCGGTGCCGCAGCGGCGCGCGCCGGCACTGCGGGCGACGGTCCGGGAGGCGGTCCAGGCGGCCCACGCGGGCCGGTGGGAGGCCGCGTCGGCGGGGTTCACGGCCGCGTCCTCGGGGATCGAGGAGGCGGTGGCCGAGGCCGAGTCCGGCCGGGCCGTCCTCGGCGGCCTGCTCGACCGCCGGGCCGAGCTGCGCGGACGCCTCGGGGCGCTGCGGGCCAAGGCGGGCGCGCGCGGCCGCGCGGAGGACCTCGCCCTCGACGCGCTGCACACACGTGCGCAGGAGCTGCTCTGGAGCGCACCCTGTGACCTCGCGGCGGCGACCGTCGCCGTGCGGGCCTACCAACGAGCGCTGGAGGAGGGGACGTGACCCAGGCGTGCACCCGCCCCGGCTGCGACGGGGAGATCGAGGACGACGGCTTCTGCGACACCTGCGGGCGCGCCCCGGAGGCGGGCGGGATGGCCGAGGCGATGGCGGGCGCGCCCGCCTCCGGGCCGGCGACCGCGGCGGGCGGCCCCCCGACGCCCGCCGGAGGACCACCGACGGCGGCCGGCAGCGGCCCCGCAACGGCAGGCGGGCCCGCCACGGCAGGTGGCCCCGCGACGGCGGGTGGGCCGGCGACGGCGGCCGGTGGCGGTCCGGCGACGGCGGCCGGCAGCGGCCCGTCGACCTCCGGCACCGGGTCGGGTTCGACCCCGTCCGGGCGCAGCGCCTCGGCCCGCACTGCGTCCGGCCGCACCCGGTCCGGGTCGACCCGGCGGCGCATCGGCGCGGGCCTGGTGGAGATCGCCCCGGAGCCCGCGGCCGACCCGGCCGACGCGGTCATGGCCGAGGCCGTGGTGCCGGAGTCGAGCCGGTACTGCAGCCACTGCGACGCCCCCGTCGGGCGCGGCCGCGACGACCGGCCGGGCCGCACCGAGGGGTTCTGCCCGCAGTGCGGGACCCGGTTCTCGTTCACGCCCTCGCTCGGCGCGGGAGACCTCGTGGCCGGCCAGTACGAGATCCTCGGCGCGCTCGCGCACGGCGGGCTGGGCTGGGTCTACCTGGCGCGCGACCGCAAGGTCCGCGACCGGTGGGTGGTGCTCAAGGGGCTGCTGAACACCGGCGACGCCGCCGCGCTGGCCGCCGCCGACGCGGAGCAGAGCTTCCTCGCCCAGCTCGTGCACCCGCGGATCGTGCGGATCTACAACGTGGTGTCCGGCGAGGACGGCGCGACCTACATCGTCATGGAGTACCTCGGGGGCCGCTCCCTCAAGGCGATGCGCGATCCCCGCGAACCGATGCCCCCCGAGCACGCGCTGGCCTACGTGCTCGAGGTCCTGCCCGCGCTGAGCCACATGCACGAGCGGGGCCTGCTCTACTGCGACTTCAAGCCCGACAACGTCGTGCAGACCGGCACCGAGGTCACGCTGATCGACCTCGGCGCGGTCCGGCGCATCGACGACCCGGGCGGCGACGTCTGGGGCACCGTCGGCTACCAGGCCCCCGAGATCTCCCCGGACGGCGTGGGCCCGTCGGTGGCCTCCGACGTCTACACGGTCGGGCGCACCCTCGCCGTGCTCGTCGCCACCTTCGACTTCCACCGCAGCATGCGGGAACGCCTGCCCGACCCGCACGACGCGCCCGCGCTCGCCCACGAGCCGCTGCGGCGGCTGCTCGCCCGCGCCACCCACCGCGACCCGGCCCACCGGTTCGTCTCGATCGACGAGATGGCCGACCAGATGATCGGGGTCCTGCGGCGGCTCACCGCCCACGCGGCCACTCCCCCGCCCCGGCTGTCGACGATGTTCGCGGCGCCCCCGGCCGCGGTCGGGATCGACGCGCCCCCGACGCCGGCGGAGCTCGCGGCCGCCATGCCCGCCCCGCTGCCCGACCCGGAGGACCCGGCGACGCCGGAGCTGGTGGCCGCCGCCGCGCAGGGTCCGCGCGCGGTGCTGGCCGCCGTCTCCGCGGCGGACGCCCCCGACACCGACCAGGCCCGCCTCTCCGCCGTGACCGCCCACCTCGACGCGGGCGAGCTCGACGCCGCCGGCCGGGCCCTCGACGCGCACGCGCTGCCCGGCGAGTGGACCTGGACGTGGCTGCGCGCGCGGCACGCCGCCGCCACCGGGGACGCGGACACCGCCGCGCAGCTGGTGGACGAGGTCGCCGACGCGCTGCCGGGCGAGCTGGCGCCGGAGTTCGCGCTCGCGGCCCTGGGCGAGCACCGGGCCGCCCGCGACGGCGGGCCCGCCGGCCCGCTGGTCGCCGACCGCTTCGCCGACATCTGGCGCACCGACCGCACCTGGACCGGCGCGGCGTTCGCGCTGGCCCGGCTGCGCGCGGCGGCCGACGACCGGCCGGGCGCCGTCGCGGTGCTCGACGAGGTCCCGGGGAGCTCGGTGCACGCCGCGGACGCCCGGGTCGCGGCCGTGCGGGTCCTGCTCGAGTCGCGATCCGACGGCGTTCTGTCACGCTCGACGGTCATGGAGGCGGGAGCGCGGACCGAGGCGGTCGATCTCGACGCCCTGCGTGCCGCGGAGCTGCAGACCGAGGTCCTCGAGGCCGCGCGGGGACTCGACGCCGCCGACGCCCCCGCCGAGGGCACGCTGTTCGACTGCCCGCTGGACGACCGGGGGCTCGGCCTCGGCATCGAGGAGCGTTACCGCCTGCGGGCACGGTTCGCCGCCACGCTCCCCGACCGGTTCGCCCTGGTCGACGCCGCCAACGACGCCCGGCCGTGGACCGCGCGATGACACCGGGCACGACGACGACCGACGGCGCGGTCTGCGCTGCCTGCGGAGAGCGCGGCGAACCGGGCGACCGCTTCTGCGAGGGGTGCGGCGCGGCGCTGCCCGCCACCGAGGGCCCGCCGCCCGCCGAGCGGGAGGGCACCCGCGCCCGGCCGGTCACCGCGCGCGCGTCGTCGCCGACACCGGCGTCCCCGGAGTCGCCGGGCCCCGACGCGGACGTCCCGCAGCAGACCGACGATCATGACCCCGGGCACGCCGCGGTGGGACGGCCGTGCGCGTCCTGCGGGGAGGGCACGATCGCCGACGACGGTTTCTGCGACGACTGCGGACGCCCGGCGCCCGACGCGACGGGATCCGCGGGCGGGCCCGCGACGGCGGCCCAGGTCATGGCGTCCGACCCCGGCGACCTGGGGTACGACCCGGACGACCGCGACCACGCGGAGCGGTCGGTCGAGGGCGCGGCGGCGATCACCGACGTCGGCCGCCTGCGCGCCGCCAACGAGGACGCGTTCGGACTGGACCGGCTGCCGCTCGCCGAGGGCGGGCCCGACCTCGTCGTCGGGGTGGTGTGCGACGGGGTCGCCTCGGTCCCCGGCAGCGCCGCGGCGTCGGCGGTCGCGTGCGCGACGGTGCTGGCCACCGCCCGGGATGCCGTGGCGCACCCCGACCCGGCCGATCCCGACCTCGCGGACACCGGCGGGGTCGACCTCACCGAGCTCGCCTACGTCTGCGCGGACGCCGCCGTCGACGCGGTGTCCGCGCTGGCCCACGCCGGGCGCGACTCCCCGGCGTGCACCTACGTCTCGTCGCTGGTGGTCGGCGACGTCCTGGTCGTCTCCTGGATCGGCGACAGCCGTGCCTACTGGCTGGTGCCCGACGAGCCGGAGCACTCCTGCGTGCTCACCACCGACGACTCCTGGGCGGCCGAGGCGGTCGCGGTCGGCCTGCTCGACCCCGAGACCGCGTACGCCGACCGGCGCGCGCACGCGATCACCCGGTGGGTCGCCGCCGACGGCCCGCCCGGGCCCGCGCACGTCGTCGCCCACGCCGCCGACCGGCCGGGGGTGCTCCTGATCTGCAGCGACGGCCTCTGGAACCACATCCCGGACGCCGCCGACCTCGCCCGACTGGTCCACGACGACGGGCTGCCGGCCACGGCGGAGGCCATGCTGGAGGCGGCGCTGGACGACGGGGGCACGGACAACACCACGCTCGTCGTCGTGGACGTCGCCGGAGAGGGGATCCCCGCGTGAGCACGCCCGCGCCGTCGTTCACCGTCGAGGCGTTCCACAACGAGTACCTGCCCGAGAACGGCGCCGAGGTGGACGCGATCGTGTCGGTCACCGCGGCCGGGCTGGGGGCCGCGACGACGAGCACCGACGCTGCCGAGGTCGTCGTCATCGACTGCTCGGGCTCGATGGGCGACCCGTCCACCAAGATCGCCGCGGCCCGTCGCGCGACGAAGGCCGCGGTCGATGCGCTGCCCGACGGGGTGCTGCTCGCGGTGGTGGCCGGGCGCCACGACGCCCGCATGGTGTTCCCGCAGTCCGAGCGCATGGTGGTCCTCGACCACATCACCCGCCGACAGGTGCACGCGGCGGTCGACCACCTCACGCCCAGCGGCGGCACCGCGATCGGCACGTGGCTCCGGCTCGCCGAGCGGCTGTTGTCCCCGCACCCGCGCCGGTTGCGGCACGCGATCCTGCTGACCGACGGCCGCGACGAGCACGAGACGCCCGAGGACCTCGCGGCGGCGCTCGACGCCGCCGACGGCGCGTTCACCTGCGACGCCCGCGGGATCGGGACCGACTGGGTGGTCGACGAGGTCCGCGGCATCGCGTCGCGCCTGCTCGGCACGGCCGACATCGTCGCCGAGCCCGAGCACCTCGCCGCCGACTTCGAGGGCATCGTCGGGCGGGCCATGGGCAAGGGGGCGGGTGACGTCGCGCTGCGGGTCTGGACGCCGCGCGGCGCGACGGTGACGGCGGTCAAGCAGGTCTCGCCCGCGGTCGAGGACCTCACCGACCGCCGGACCCCCGACCCGGCGAAGCCGCTGATCGGGCTCTACCCGACCGGCGCGTGGGGCGACGAGACCCGCGAGTACCACATCCGCGTGGCGCTGGACCCGCTCGCGAGCGGTGAGGAGATCCTCGCGGCTCGGGTCGGGATCGCGGCGCCCTCGCTGTCCGACGCGCCGCTCGGCGAGACCCGGGTCCGGGTCGCCTGGACCGGCGACTCGGCGCTGTCCACCCGCCTCAACCGCCGCGTGGCGCACTACACCGGGCAGGCCGAGCTCGCGGAGGCGATCCAGGAGGGCCTCGACGCCCGCCGCAGCGGGGACGTCGACACCGCCACCGCGCGGCTGGGGCGGGCGGTGGCGCTCGCCGCGGAGTCGGGGAACGCGGAGACCTCGGCGCTGCTGGAGAAGGTCGTGGAGGTCGAGGACCCGGCGACCGGCCGCGTGCGGCTGCGCCGCGAGGTCACCGCGGCCGACGAGATGACCCTGGACGTGCGCTCGACGCGGACGGCACGGGTCAGGGAGGGCTGAGTTGGTCCGCTGCCGCCACGGGCACTCCTCGGAGACCCCGGACTTCTGCGACGAGTGCGGGGTGCCGATCGAGGGCGCTCCCCCGGCCTCCGCCACCCCGTCCGCCGGCACCCCGTCCGCCCCGCCCTCACCCGGCGCCACCGCGGCGCCGGCCGCGCCGCCGTCCCCGCCCGAGTTCGCCGGCGAGGTCTGCCCGCTGTGCGGCACCCCGCGCACCGGGCGGTTCTGCGAGGAGGACGGGCACGACTTCGTCGTCTCGGGCGCCGCGCCCGCCGCCGCGGCTCCCGTCCCCGCCGCGCCGCCGTCTGCCGCCCCCGCGGCACCGGCCCCCGCCGCGCCCGCCACGGGGAACGGCCCGCCGGCGGAGTCCGGGTGGGTGCTGACCGTCGAGGCCGACCGCCGCTACTACGAGTCGGTACTCGCCCGGGAGGGTCCGGACATCGGCGAGGTCTCCTTCCCGAACTACTACCCGCGCGCGGAGATCCCGCTGGCCGGCGCGGAGGTCCGCGTCGGGCGGCGCCGGGTCCACGGCTCCACCCCCGCCCCGCAGGTCGACCTGGCCGGCCCGCCCCTGGACCCCGGGGTGTCCCACCTGCACGCCGTCCTGCTGCCGCTCCCGGACGCCGACGGCGCGGCCGGCTGGTCGGTCCTCGACCCCGGATCCACGAACGGCACCACGATCAACTACTCCGACGAACCCATCGCGCTCGACACCGTGATCCCGCTGCGCGAGGGCGACCGGGTGCACGTCGGGGCGTTCACGACCCTGCTGCTCGAGCGCCGCTGAGGCCGCGACACGCCCAGATCCATTCTGTCCGGCAATCCTCGACCGCCACTTCCGAGGCGGCTACGGTCGAAGGACCTTCCTGCGGCGTCGCCCTGGTCCCCGCCGACCCGCCCATGCAGTCCCGAGGCGTCCCGGGGGACCTCTTGCCGCACATCGCTGCCGAGACCGAGCACGTTCGGCCATGCTCCGGGAGCTCGAGCTTCGTCGGATCGACCAGCGACGGCGCGCAGCAGGGGCGGATCACGCTGCAGGGCCTGCTGGACGCGGAGGCGGTCGACCGGCTGGCGGCCCACCTGTACGGGTTCCTCGAGTCCGGCGTCCGGTTCATCACCGTCGACGCCCACGACGTGATCCGGGCGGACCCCTCGCTCGTCCCGCTGCTGGGCCGCTTCCAGCGGCGGCTGACCCGCCGCCACGGGCTGTTGACCATGACCGGGCTGCACCCGAGCGCGTTCCCGATCCCGGCGCAGCGACCAGCGCCCGCGTCGCCGGTGCCGGGCGGACGCCGGTGATCGACGTGGTGGTCGGCGACGACCACGCCGTCTTCGTCGACGCGCTGAGCACCGTGCTCGGGCAGCGTCGCCTCGTCGTCCGCGCGGTCGCCCACCGCGCGTCGGACGTCCTGGCCGCCGTGGCGCGGCACTCCCCCACGATCTGCCTGCTCGACCGGACCTTCGACGACGGCGACGGGATCGAGCTGATCCCGGATCTGCTCGCCGCGAGCCCGCGCACCCGGGTCGTCGTCGTCACCGCCGACCCCGACCGCGGCGTCGCGACGCGGGCACTCGCCCGGGGCGCGAAGGGCTTCGTGCACAAGACCCGCGGCGTGACCGCCCTCGTCGACACCATCCACCGCGTCGTCGACGGCGCCACGGTGGTGGAGCTCCCGCCGCGGCGTCCCGACCCCGGCCCGCCGGCCCCGGACGCGGTCGACCCCGCCGTCGTCGAACGGCTCGCGTCGTACCTGACCCGTCGGGAACGGCAGTGTCTCGCCCTGATGGTCGACGGCCGGTCCACCACCGAGATCGCCGCCGAGTGGGGAGTCTCGGTGACCACGGTGCGCACCCACGTGCAGGCCGTGCTGACCAAGCTCGGCGTCCACACCCGGCTCGAGGCGGCGACCCTGGCCGCGCGGCACGACCTGGTCGCGACCTCCCCGGCCTGACTCAGGCGCCCGAGACCGGCGTCCTCACCGAAGTCTGCTCGGGCACGACGGCCTCGACGGCCTCGACCGTCTCCAGGGGCTCCGCCCCCTCGACGGCCTCCACCGGCTCCGCGGGGACCTCGGACCGCACGGACAACGGCACCATGCGGGGCCGCCCCACCCGTTCCGCGCCGACGGTCTCCTCCACGACCTCGCGGCGGGCCGGACTGACCCAGCGCCCGTCGGAGCGTCGTCGCATGCCCGGCACGAACGTGCGCAGCGCCAGGTAGGAGTCGATGAGACGCATCAGCGGGAACGCCAGGAACGCGGCCAGGAAGCGGGCGCGGCGCTCGAGGACCACGACGAGACAGGTGAGCAGGAAGTCCGGGAAGAGCAGCCCGAACAGCAGCGCCGGCAGGTTGAGGTGCGCGGAGAGGAAGCCGTACGCGGGTCCCTCCACCGGCCAGGTCAGTGCGGCGGGGGTGATCTCCGGCAGCACCAGGATCACGGCCAGCACCGGGAGCAGCAGGAACGACACCGCCGCCGTGACGAGCTCGAAGAGCAGCAGCGTGAGCATGGCCCCGAACAGGCTCGGCCGGGGTGGGAGCCGCCGGACGGTCTGCCACAGCCCGAGCGACCAGCGCCGGGTCTGGCGGACGTAGTCGGCGAGCCGCGCCGGGTCCTGGGTCTCGGCGACGGCACGCATCGTGAACCCGACCCGCCCGAGCTTGTGCCGGTAGAGCTCGAAGGTCATGTTGAAGTCCTCGATGACCAGGCCCGGCGGGTTCATGTCGATCTGCGGCAGCACGCGGGTCCGGTACATGCTCGCGAACCCCGGCACGATGTGGGTGGCGTTGAGCCGCCGCCAGGTCTGGCCGTACTTGATCAGGCGCTGGGTGAGCGCGTAGATCCGCTGCCGGTGACAGACGAGGATCTTGCCCATCAGGGAGAGGCGGTCGGGGTCCCAGGAGCTGCGCACCGCACCGGCGACGGCGGCGACCCCGGGGTCGGTGAACAGCGGCAGGGCGGCCTCGAAGTACCCGGGGCGCACCCGGGTGTCGGCGTCGAGGAGCAGCACGTAGTCGAACCGCTCGACCAGGTCGAACCGCTCGACCGCCTCCGTCAGGGCGCCCGCCTTCCCGACGTTCGCCGTGGTGCTCATGACGTGGACGCCGGCCTCGCGCGCGAGCTCGACGGTGCGGTCGGTCGAGCCGTCGGAGACGACGTGGACCTGGTCGGCGGGCACCAGGGCGGTGATCGCGGCGAGGCTCTCCGCGATCACCACCTCCTCGTTGTAGGCGGGCATGAGCACGGCGACGGTGGCGAGCGGCGGCACCGGGACCGGCGCCGGGCCCGAGTCCCCGGCGCGGCGCCGGGCCCGCCGTCGCCGCCACCGGCCGAGCACCTTGTCGTCGACCAGCCGGCAGAGCCCGACCAGCCCCCAGACGGTGAAGTTGAGCCCGACGATGCCGAGCACGAGCAGCCAGACCGGGATCATCCCGTGCCTCCCGGTGGTGGGGATCCGAGCGCGCCCCAGAGGGTCGGATCGGGTGGACCGAACATCCAGAGGAAGACGTTGGTGACCCCGAACGACGCCGCCACCGACCGCTTGGCCTGGGAACTCGCGGTGTTCTCGAACCACACCTCGTGCTCGGTGCCCCTGGCGTCGGTGTAGCGGAACCAGGGCGACTGGCTCAGCGGGTCGAACTGCACGGTCACCCCGTGGCTCGCGGCGAGCTGGGTGGCCTGGGCGAACGAGAGGACCTGGGCCTGGTTGCCGACCCAGTCGTAGCCGGCGGCGTCGAGGCCGACGACGAGCTTCTCGCGGGGGATCACGGTGGTGGCGTAGGCGAGGACGTCGTGGACCCAGCCGCTCGGCGCGAGCGGGCCGGGCGGCGAGGTCTGCCAGTGGTAGTCGTAGGTCATCAGGCGGACCTCGTCCGCGGCGGCGCCGATCGCGGCGTAGTCCTGCGCGACGTTGCGCTGGTCCTCACCGGCGTCGTCGGTCTTCGCGAACACGGCCACCGAGAGCTTCTTGTGCTGGGCGTGCAGCGAGTCCGCGAGCTGCGTGACGAACGTCGAGAACGCCGCGCGGTCGCCGCCCTGCAGCTCCTCGTAGTCCAGGTCGATGCCGGCGTAGTTCTGCGCGACGGCGAGCTGGGTGATCGAGGAGATGTTGCGCTCCATGGTCGCCGGGTCGTGCAGCACCGGGGCCACCGCGCCGTAGGAGAAGTCGCCGCCGACCATGTTCGAGACGCTGGGCATGATCGGCACCCCGAGCGAGCGCAGCTTCGTCATGGTGGCGGTCGCGGTCGCCGTGTCCTGCGGCGGGACCGCCGACGTGACGTTCCCGTTCGAGCCGATCGTGTAGATCCACGGCGAGATCTCCCCGACGGCGTGGGGGTTGGCCTCGACAGCCGCGGACCCGGGGCCGAGATCCCAGTACGGGATCGACGCGACGACGAGGTTCGACGCCGACGCCGCCGGGACGCCGGCCGCCCCGGCGAGCGAGGCGGTCTCGCCGCCCGGGTGGCTGCGGGCGTTCACGACGACCACCACGGCCAGCACGGCGGCCACGAGCAGCGCGACGAGCAGGGCCGGCGACCGGCGCCGGGCCGTCGTGGGATAGGACGGGTCATGTCGCACACTCCTCCCGACGATCTCCGGGACACCGGCGGCGGTCACGCGACCGCCGGCCGGTGGCCGAGCTGGTCGGCCGCGACGGCGTCGATGACGTCGTCGAGGTCACGGGCCGGCCGGAAGCCGATGAGCTCCCGGGCCAGCGAGCAGTCCGGCACCCGGCGCTGCAGGTCCTCGTAGCCCCGCCCGTAGACCTCCTCGTAGGAGCGGCGGACGACCGTGCTCGACGAGCCGAGGCGGGCGATCACCCGATCCGCGAGGCTGCCGATGCTGATCTGGTCGGCGGTGCCGAGGTTCACCGCCCGGCCGCGCGCCTCGTCGCAGCCCGCGAGGGCCACCAGCGCCGGGACGATGTCGAGCACGTGGCAGAAGCACCGGATCTGCTCGCCGGTCCCGAACACCGTCAGCGGGTCCCCCGCTAGTGCCTGGCCGACGAACCGCGGGACGACCATGCCGTAGAGGCCGGTCTGGCGCGGGCCGACGGTGTTGAAGAGCCGGGCGATCACGGCGGGCACGCCGTGGGCCTCGACGGTCGCCGACACGAGGCTCTCGTCGAGCGCCTTGGCCTCGGAGTAGGACCACCGGTGCATCAGCGGCGACCCGACGATGCGGTCGTCGTCCTCCCGCAGACCGATCTTGGTGTTCTTGCCGTAGATCTCGCTGCTGGACGCGACGAGCAGCCGGGCGGAGTGCCGCCGGGCGGCCTCGAGCACGGTGTCGGTGCCGTGCACGTTGATCCGGATGCCCTCGATCGTCCGGTCCCGGACGACGAAGGCACCGACCGCGGCGGCGAGGTGGAACACCGTGTCGGCGCCCGCCGTGACCTCGTCGACCCGGGCCTCGTCGAGCACCGAGCCCCGCACGAACTCCCACCCGGCGCGGCCGTCGACGGCGGCCAGGTTCGCCGCGGTCCCGGTGGACAGGTCGTCGAGGCCGACCACCTCGTGCCCGGCGTCGAGCAGGTGCTCGACCAGGTGCGACCCGATGAAGCCCGCCGCCCCCGTGACCAGCGCGCGCATCACGCGCCCCCCACCAGGGTCGACGGCGTCACCGGCGCCGGGCGCGGCGCGGGCAGCGGGGGCAGCACCTCGGTCACGCCCGCTAGCGGGCGGCGGCGGCCGGCGATCCGCTCGTAGAGCTCGTCGATGCGCCCGGTCACCGCGGCCATCCCGTAGTGGTCCATCACGGCCGGCTCGCTGCGCCGCGAGCGCGGTGCCGCGAGCTCCTCGGCGATCGCCTCGCGCATCCCCGCGACGGTGCCCGGCACGTGCCGCGCGCGGTCGGTGGCGATCCCCTCGAGGGCCGGGCAGGTGGTGTAGAGCGCCGGGACCCCGTTGGTCAGCGCCTCGAGGACGGAAAGCCCGAAGGTCTCCTGCTCGGAGCTCGCGATGAACAGATCGAGCGAGGAGAGGACCGCCGCGACGTCGTGACGCTCCCCCGCGAACGTGATCCAGGGTGCCGCCCCGGACGTCTCGGCGACCGCCTCCAGGTGGGCGCGCTCCGCGCCGTCGCCGACGACGAGCAGGCGCACCGTCGGCCCGAGCAGCGGCGCGGCGGCCTCGATGACCAGGTCGAACCGCTTGTTCGGGTCGAGGCGGCCCAGCACTCCGACGACGGTGGCCGCCGCGGGCAGTCCGAGCTGGTCGCGGACCTCGGCGCCGGCCACCGGGTCGGCGGCGACCCGGTCGAGGTCCAGCCCGTTCGGGATGATCTCGATCTTGCGCTCGGGTACGCCCCACCGCGCGAGCCGCTCCCGCACGGCCGGGGAGACCGCGATGGTGACGTCGGAGCACACGTCGCTGGCGAGGTAGAGCGCCCGCACGCCGGAGGTCATCCGCCGGCGCTCCAGGTGGGTCTCCCCGATGGAGTGCTCGGTGGTGACGACGACGGGCACGCCCGCCAGGCGTGCGGCCAGCCGGCCGTAGATGCACGACCGGTAGAGGTGGACGTGCACCACCTCGTAGCGGCCCCGGCGCATCAGGGCGGCCAGCCGCGCGACCGCGGACAGCTCGGTGTTGCCGGTCATCCCGAGGTCACGCACCCGACCCCCGTCGGCGACGATCATCTCCGCCACCGGGCCGGGGTTGTAGAGCGTGACGACGTCGGAGTCGTGGCGGGTGTGCCGCAGCAGCGACCGCAGCTGGAGCTCGGCGCCGCCGACGCCGAGGCCGGTGATGACGTGCAGGACCTTCACGGTGGACCTCCGGGGGAACGAGGGGACGGCTCGCGGTCGCCGGCCGGCGCGAGGCGCAGGGAGGCGATGGTGCGGAGCAGGATCACGGCGTCGAGCCAGGGCGAGCGGTACTCGACGTACTGCGAGTCGAAGCGGGCCCGGTCCTCGATCGGGGTGTCCCCGCACAGGCCGTGCACCTGGGCCCAGCCGGTGAGCCCGGCGCGGACGCGGAGCCGCGCGGGGTAGCCGGGCACGGTGCGGTCGAACCGCGCGGCGAACACCGGGCGTTCCGGGCGCGGTCCCACGAGTGCGAGCTCGCCGCGCACCACGCCCCACAGCTGCGGCAGCTCGTCGACGTGGGAACGCCGCAGCAGCCGGCCCCACGGCGTGATCCGGTCGTGCGGGACCGCCCAGGATCCGTCCTCGGGCCCGCTGATCGTCCGGATCTTGGTGACGCGCACCGGCCGGCCGCCCCGCGACAGCCGCCACTGGCGGAAGAACGCGGGGCCGCGGCCGGCGAGCCCCGCGGGGCCGGCGAGCGCCGCCGCCGCGAGGACCACCGGGCCGGTGAGCACGAGGAGCGCCGCGGCCAGGACCACCTCGACGCCCCGCCGCGCCCGGCCGGCGAGCGAGCCCTCGCCCACGACACCGCGCAGCGCCACGAGCGGGGTGCCCCAGAGGTCGTCGAGGTGGGCCTGCGGCAGGTCCATGCCCGACCGGTCGAGCCGCGGCACGACCCACACCCGGGCCCCGCGCTCCCGGGCCGCGTACAGCACGTCCGTGAGGTCGTCGAGAGCCTCGCCCGCCGGGAAGGCGACCACCACCCGCGTGATCCCCTCCTCGGCCACGAGCCGGGGCAGGTCGGCGGGTCGTCCCCGGCAGAGGGCGGCGACCCCGTCCGGTGGGTCGTCGAGCAGGCCGCACGGCACCAGCCCGAGCTCGGGGTGCTCGGCCATCACCCGGGCCAGCCGCAGGCCGGTCGCGCCGGCCCCGACGACGAGCGTGGGCTCGCCGCCGCCCCGGCGCCGGCGGGTCCGCTCGGCGGCGGCCGTCGCGATGTGCAGGGCCGCGACGAGGACGGCGGTGACGGCGACCGCGGCCACCGGCACCCAGGGAGCGGTCCGGCCGGACGTGACCAGCACGAGCACCGGCAGCGGCAGGCCCGCCGCGACGGCGAGGCGGGGCACCCGCAGCCCGACCTCGGTGGTGATGCGCGGCCGGTAGGCCCGGTCGAGAGCGAGCAGGAGCACGGTGGCCGCGCCGTAGCCCACCGCGACCGGGACGCCGAACCCCGCCACCACACCCACGACGGTGGCCGCGGCCATGTCGAGGGCGGGGCGCAGCCCGGCGACCGCCTCCGGTCGTCCGCGGTGGGGAGACGGCGGTCGCGGCTCGCACCGCGCCGCCGTCTCGGCGGCCGCCGTCACCCCCGGGCCCGAGCCGAGACGGGCGCGGGGAGTGACGCGGTGAGACCACGCGTGCAGGCGACGGCGGCGTGCGCCGAGCCGTACGCGAACCGCATGACCGGGCCGAGGCTCGGGGCCACGGCCGGACCGCAGAAGAACAGGCCGGGCACCGAGGACTCGTACTCCGCGGTCACCGACGGGGTGCCGCCCAGGGTGTCGACGCGCGCGATCAGGGACGGGTCGAGGAACCCGATCCGGGACAGGTCGATCCGGTAGCCGGTCCCGGCCAGCACGTGGTCGGCGTGCAGGACGTGGCGGCGGCCCTCGGTGTCGCGCAGGTCGAGCCGGACCTCGTCGCCGTCGGTGCCCGCGGACTCGACGCGGTGCCCGAGCAGCGTCGGGATCACGCCCTCCACCCGGGGCCGCAGCCAGTAGGCGCCGGCCGGGCCGAGGGCCGTCCGGGCCCGGGTCAGGCGGGTGCCCGCGGGCAGGCGCCGGAACAGGTCGGGCTGGGTGGAGTAGAACCACGTGCCCCACCCCGAGCCCAGTGGTGCCTCGGGCTCGCGGATGCGCCGCCACACCGAGCGCTGGGCGGCGAGCGGGTCACCGTTCCACGCGATCCGGCGCTCCCGGGCGACGATGCGCGTGTCGGCCCCGGACTCGTGCAGCAGCGCGGCGCTCTCCAGCGCCGACTGGCCGGCGCCGAGCACGACGACGCGGCGCCCGGAGAAGTCGGCGAGGTCGGCCTGGTCGCTGGTGTGCGACGCGAGCCGCGCCGGCAGCTCGGCCAGCTCGGGGGGCATCGCGGCGGCCCCGGTGATCCCGGTCGCGACCACCACCTGGGTGGCCTGCACGACCTCGCCGTCGCCGAGCTCGACGCGGAACCCGCCGGTGTCGGCGGTGAGCCCGACGACCGGGACCTCCTCGACGCCCGGGACGCGCTCCCGGGCGAACCACTCGCCGTAGGCGATGAACGTGTCGAGCGCGACGGGCAGGCCGTAGTCGGCGTAGGGCGTCTCGGTGCGCGCGCAGTAGGCCTGGAGGCCGTGGGTGCCGTCGGGGTCGGAGAGGCTCGAGGCGTGCCCCTGCGACTTGAGGTACATCCCCTTGGGCATCGTCTTCCAGGCCTGCATGACGCGTCCGAACTGCCGGACCCGCAGCCCGGTGGCGGCCAGGTGCGCCCCGAGCGACAGGCCGTAGGGCCCGGCACCGATGACGACGACGTCGGTGCGTTCCGACATGGTGGGTTCCTCCCGGGGATCGAGCGGTGTGGTCGAGGTGGGGGTCGGCGGGGGGTGCGGGGCCCGGCGGGCCGCGCGCCCGAGGGCGGTCGCGGTCGTGCGCGCGGTCATCAGCGCGAACGGCAGCGGGTCGTCGGCGGCGAACCAGGCGGGTTCGTCGACGCCGCGCATCGACGCCGCCCAGGCCCGCGCGCCGAGCTCCCCGCGCCGGGCGTGGGCGATCGCGGAGAGCGGGTCGTAGGGCTCGACGAGGAAGCGCCGCGGGCCGGGCGGGTCGTCCGGGACCGGACGGCCGGTGAGATCGAGGTGGGCGGCGACGGCGACGTCGGTGCCCCGCGCGCCGCGGAACATCCGGAACTGGGCGCCGGGGCGCGGGTTGGCGTCAAGGAGCTTCGCGACGCCGTCGACGGGGTCGACCCGCAGGTCCAGGTCGACGACGCCGCGGTACCCGGCGCGGCGCAGGAACCCGGTCGCGGTGGCGGCCAGCTCCGGCCAGGGCTCGACCCGGCCGAGGCTGGTCAGCCCGGCGTGCGCCGGGTAGGAGCGCTCCTTGACCCCGGTCCCGACGAACACCGCCGTGCCGGAGCCGTCGAGGTAGGCGTGGACGAACCAGTCCTGCGGCCCGGAGTCCAGCGGCGCGAGGTACTCCTGGAGCAGCAGCGAGCCGGGGTGTGCGGTGACCTCGGCGGCGAGCGTCTCGAGCTCGGCCGGGGTGCGCACCAGCGACGTGCTCGGCCGGCCGGGCCCGTCCCAGGCGGTCGCGCGCTTGACCACCACCGGGAGCCCGGTCTCCGCCGCGAACGCCGCGACCTGCTCGGCGGTCGCCGCGGGCTCGGTGCGGGGGCAGGGCATGCCGTGCTCGGCGCACAGGACCGGCAGGGCGGCCTTGTCGGCGAGGCGGCGGGGCAGTTCGGCGGGCACGCGGGGGAACAGGTAGCGGTCCCGCAGGGCGTCGCCGTGCTCGGCGAGCAGGGTCGCGCCGCCGTCGTCGGTGGTGAGCAGGACTGCGGGGCGGCCCAGCGCCGTCGCGATCTCCTCGAGCCGGGCGAGGACCGCGTCACGGCCCACCGCCCACGGCCAGCGCCGGTGCAGGTACCGGGACCGGGCCAGCGGGGTCCAGGGGTGCTCGACCACGGCGTGCACGGCCACCCCGCGGGCGCCGAGCGAGCGCACGACGCCCAGCGCACCGTGGTGCATGACGTTGCGGTCGGTCCGCAGCAGGACCGCCGGGACTCCGGTGTCGAGGGCGGGCGGCACGTCAGACCACCTCCCGCGCCGTGCCCGGGGCGCCGAAGCGGTAGGTCGCGTCGAGCACCCGCGGGCAGCGCCGCACCCAGTCGTGGTCGACGCCGGGGTGCACGACCTGGACGATCGCGAGGTCCCAGCTGCCCGCGCCGGGGTCCGGCTCGGAGCGCAGCACCCGGCCGTCGGCGAGACGGATCTCCGGCATGAGCGGGTCGTGGTAGGACACGGCGGCGCCGCGGTCGGCCAGCGCGGCGATCAGCGGCAGCGCAGGCGACTCCCGCACGTCGCGGACCCCCGCCTTGTAGCTCACGCCCGCGACGACGACCCGCGCGCCGGCGAGGTCGACCCCGTCGGCAGCGAGCATCTCCCCGGCGCGCTCGGCGACGCGGTGGGGCCGGTCCTCGATGGCGCTCATCGCCGCGCCGACCACCGGCGCCGCCGTCCCGGTGCCCCGCAGCTGCCAGAGCAGGTAGTGCGGGTCGCACGGGATGCAGTGCCCGCCGACGCCCGGCCCGGGGAACGCGCCGAGGAACCCGTAGGGCTTCGTCCCCGCGGCCAGGGTGACCTCGATGGGGTCGAGGCCCAGCGCCCCGCACGCGTCGGCGAACTCGTTGGCCAGCGCCAGCGAGACCGCCCGGAAGATGTTCTCGTAGAGCTTGGTCAGCTCCGCGGCCTCCGGGGAGCTCACGAGGAACACCGAGTCGGTGAGCGCGGCGATGACCGCCGCGGCGGCCGAGGCGCAGTCGGCGGTGATGCCGCCGACCACCCGAGGGGTCTCGCGCTGGCGGTGGTCGTGGTTGCCGGGGTCGATCCGTTCCGGGCTGAACGCGACGTGGACGTCGGTGCCCGGCACCAGTCCGCGCGCGTGCAGCGGCTCGGCCAGCAGCTCCCGGGTGGTGCCGACGTAGGTGGTGGAGGTGAGCACGACGACCTGCCCGGGCCGGGCGTGCTCGACGACGGCCTCGCAGGCGCCGCGCAGGGCCCGCAGGTCGGGGGTGCGGTCGTCCTGGACGGGCGTGGGCACGCACACGATCACCACGTCGGCCTCGGCGATCGCCGCGGGGTCGGGGGTGAGGTCGATCCGCCCGGCGTCGAGCACCAGTTCCAGGGCGCGGGCCGAGTCGTCGTCGAGATCGACGTCCCGCGCGGCGATCGCGGCCAGCCGGGCCGGGTCGACGTCGACGCCGATCACGCGGTCGGTCGCGTCCTGCACGGCCAGCGCGGTGGGGAGCCCGACGTAACCGAGCCCGACGACGGCGACCGTGCCCAGCCGCGCTGCCCCGACCGGCCGCGCGAACGCGACGAGGTCGTCGGAGAGCAGCCGCTCGCGACCGTTGATCGCGAGGGACAGGGACGCTGCGGCCATCGGGACTCCCACGGGGGCTGGTGTCGGCGGCGGGGGCTCCGCCGGAAACTCAGCCTGCGGCGGGAGAGGGCAGGGGTCCTCGGCCATCCACGTGAGTCGCTCTACGCTCCTCGGCCGACCGGGCGAGGGCCCGCAGGGTCAGCGCGGCGAGCCCGTCGAGGGTGCGGCGGACGTCGAAGCGCTGCGCGTGGCGCCCGGCCGCGACCCCCTCGGCCCGGCAGCGCGCGGGGTCGGACAGCCGCGTCACGACCGCGTCGGCGAGGGCGCGGGGGTCGTCCGGCGGCACATGGGCCCCGGTCCCCTCCCCCACGGCGTCGACGAGCCCCGCCACTTCGGTGACGACCACCGGGCGCGCCGTCGCGAGGGCCTCGAGCAGCGCCAGGGAGAGCCCCTCCCAGCGGGACGGGAGGACGACGACGTCGGCGGCGGCGAGCCAGGGCCGGACGTCGTCGACGTGCCCCGCGCCGTGCACGCCGGCGACGGTGACCGGCGCGCCCGGCCCCGGATCCCCGACGAGGACCAGCCGGGCGTCCGGGAGCGCGCCGCGGACCGCGGGCCAGGCCCGGAGCAGGACGTCCTGCCCCTTCTGGCGGCACACCCGGCCGACGCAGACCGCGAGCGGGACGCCCTGCTCGAGGCCCAGCGCGTCTCGCGCGGCGGCGCGGGCCGCGGCGTCGGCGGGCCGGAAGCGGGTCAGGTCGACGCCGTTGTGCACCAGGGCCCGGGGGCCGGGGATGCGCGCGTCGCGGGCCAGCTGCGCCTCGCCCGGTCCGACGCAGACGCAGGCGTCGCTCCACCGCGCAGCGTGCCGCTCCCACTGCCGCGCCGCCCCGCGCAGTGCCGGCCCGGCCGCGGCCAGCCAGGACCAGCCGTGCGGCTGGACGAGGGTCGGGACCGCCGCGCGCAGTGCGAGCCGCCCGGCCAGGCCCGCCTTCGCGGAGTGCAGGTGGACCAGGTCCGGGTCGACGTCGCGGACGACGCCGACGAGCGAGCCCGCCTCCCGTGGCACCCACGGTCCGGGGTCCCGACGGGCGTGCCAGGGGCGGTGGGCCACGCCGTGCGCGGCGAGCGCGCCCGGGAGCGCACCGGTCGGCGGGCAGGCGACGACCACGTCCCAGCCGCGGGCGCGCTGGTCCGCGGCCACCTGCGCGACGTAGGCCGCGACCCCGCCGTCCACGGGTTGGCTGACGTGCAGGACCCGGGGCACCTCAGCCCGGCCCCGCGGCGCCCGCCGGGGTGCGGGCCGGGACGGACCGCGCGGTCCCCACGGCGCCGCGGGCCTCGGCGACGAGGTGGCGGGCCCGCTTCGCCTCCAGGCGCAGCGCGCCGTCGACGTCCCCGACGTAGGTGCGGGGCAGCGCGAAGCGCCCGGGGCGTGCCGGGCGGCCGGTCGCGCAGGCGTACCCGAAGCCGGCCCGACGCACCGCCAGCACCGCGGCGTCGTCGTGGGCGCCGTAGGGGTAGCAGAAGCCGGGGATCGGGCGCCCCACGACCCGGGTGAGCGCCGCGCGGCTGCCGGCGACCTCCTCGTCGAGGTCGGCTCCCGCGCCCAGCCGCACGTGGGTCATCCCGTGGGCGCCGATCTCCATCCCGGCGTCGGCGACCGCGCGGACCTCGTCGGCGGTCATCAGGTCCTTGTGCTCGCCGTCGGGGTCCCAGCGGTTGTGCCCGCCCGGCAGGCCCGCGATGACGAAGACGGTCGCGCGGAAGCCGTGGCGGCGCAGCAGCGGGACGGCCTCCTCGGCGAAGTCCCGGTACCCGTCATCGAAGGTCAGGGCCACCATCCCGCGACGGCGGGTGGAGAGCAGCTCGCCCAGACCGACCCCGACCAGGCCACGGCGGCGCATCCACCACAGCTGGGCGTCGAGGTGCTCCGGGCGCACGGTGACCAGGTACGGGTCGCGCTCGTAGGCCGCCACCGAGTGGTACATCAGGATCCAGGGCCACATCACGGACCGCCCTCCTGCTCGGGTCCGGTGGCCCCGACCGCGACCCCGTCGTCCCCCGACTCAGCCGGCGCCTCGTCGTCGCCGGGCGGCCGCGGGGCGGGCACCCCGGCCGCGGGACCCCAGGCGCGGCGGACACGGCGCCGCCGCCGGAACCGTCCGCCGTGGTGCGCGAGGAACCCGATCACGGCGCCCAGCAGCCCGAGGACGGCGGCGAGGACCGCGCCGAGCACGAGCAGCCCGCGCCCGCCGCTCGGGAGCAGCGGCGGCGCCGGGACGGGTGCCGCCGGGCCGACCGTGTAGGCGGTGCTGGTCACGCTGCCGACCGCGCCGACCGTGAGGCCGGCCGAGACCGCCGTGGTGTCCGGGGGCGCCGGCGGGGTGGTCCACGTGATCGGGGTCCACTGCGGCGCCGGGGCCACGAACGGGCTGGACGTCCAGTACAGCCACGTCCCGACGGCCGTGCGCCGGTACACCGCGAACTGGGTCGGGACCGTCGAGGTGTACCGGGCGGTGAGCGTCGTCGCCGTGCCCGTGGACGTCGTCGGTGCGCACCGGCCGAGGTCGAGCCGGGGCAGCATCGTCGCGTCGCCGTCGGTGTACGCGGTGACCGCGACGGTCTCCGAGGCCGGCTGCCCCGCGGCGGCGGGGGTCCAGCGGTAGGTCGCGGTGTTCCGCCCGAACCCGCCGACGTCCCAGCAGTACGGCAACGTGCCGGCGCCGGCGGTGAGCCCGCCGTTGACCACCGCGGTCGAGGTCGCGGCCGGGGCGGTGTGGGCCGGACCGCCCGGCCGGGCGATCACCTGGCCGACGGTTCGGACCACGACGGTGCCCGCCCGCTGCTGGTCGGCCAGCCAGGTGGCGAACGCGTCGAGGAGCGCCGGATCGCTGGACAGGTCGCCGCACCCGGTGTCGCACGACTCGTGGTGGAAGATGTACGGCACCCAGCCCCCGCCGCCCGCCCGGGCCGTCGCGATCGACTGCTCGAGGTCCGCGAGCGTCGTCGTCGGCCCGACCTGCGCCGTCGTGGACACCGCGTAGGGGTCGGCGGGCGGGACGTTCTCGGCCGTGGCGCAGCCCGGGCACGCGGGTCCGTCGACGCCGAGACCCCCGACCCGCCGGGCGCTGGTGTACCCGCAGGCGCGGACCGCGCTCTCGACGCCCAGGTCGTAGGCGCCGAAGGGGTAGGCGAACGAGACCGGGTCGAAGCCCCAGGACGTGAGGGTCGCGCGGTCGTCGCAGATCTGGCGGGCGGTCTCGTCCGGCGCGTCGCCGACGAGGTTGGCGTGCGACACGGTGTGCCCGCCGATCTCGTTGCCCGCCGCGGCGATCCGTCCCAGGTCGGCCCGGGTGAGGTAGTTCGGCTGGCCGATGGACCCGGTGTTGACGTAGAAGGTCCCGACGAGGCCGTGGCGGGCCAGGATGTCCAGCGACGCCGTCTGGTCGGCGTTGCCGTCGTCGAAGGTCAGGGAGACCACCACCGGCGGGGTCGCCGTCTGGGCCGCGGCGGTCCCGGGCAGGGCGGCGACGAGCAGGCCGACGACGACGCTCGCCAGCAGCGCGAGCACCCCCCGGCGGCTCACGACGACACCGGGGCCGGAGCCGGGCCGAGCGTGCGGGCGAGCGCGACCGCTTCCATCCGGCTGTGGACGCCGAGCTTCTCGTAGATGCTGCTCACGTGGGTCCGGACGGTGTTGGCCGATACCCGCAACCGGCGCGCCACGACCGTCGGCGCCTGGCCGTCCACCATGGCCGCGAGGATCTCCCGCTCGCGGTCGGTGAGGGTGTCGAGCGGGCCGCCCCCGCCGCCGTCGTGCCGGGCCTCGGCCCGCAGCCGGTCGAGCACCGCCCCCAGCTGACGCGGCGGGAACCAGCCCCGGCCCTGCGCGACGGCCCGGATCATCTCGACGAGGTCGTCGACGTCGCTCTCCTTCGAGACCCACCCCTCGACCCCGAGGCGCACCACCTCGGCGGCGGTCTCGCCGTCGTCGGCGGCGGTCAGGGCGACGACGTGCGCGTCGGGCAGCCGGCGCCCCAGCCGGAGCAGCAGCTCGCGGCGCTCGTCGTCGAACGGGGCGACCTCGATGACGACGACATCGGGCCGGGTCCGGGCCGCGTACGCGACCACGGTGTCGATCCCGCCGGGCGCGCGGGCGGCGACGAGCAGGTCGGGCTCGGTCCCGAGCCGGGCCGCCAGCGCCTCCACCAGCATCCGGTGGTCGTCGAGGATGAGGATCCGCAGCGTCACGTCGCCATGCTCGCGAGCGGCGGGGCCCGGGTCCTCGTGCATCTGGAGGAGAACGCCCTGGGGCGGACGGGGGTCCGGCGGGGAGGACTCAGGCAGGGACGACGAGGCCGTGGCGGGTCGCGAGGGCCGCCGCCTCGAGCCGGCTGTGCACGCCGAGCTTCGTCATGACGGCCTGCACGTGGGTCCGGACGGTGGTGACCGAGATGCCCAGCTCCGTGGCCATCTCGGCGGACCCCAGGCCGCGCACCACCAGGCGCAGGCATTCCCATTCGCGGCTCGTGAGGTGGCCGGCGAGCCGCCGGACCTCGGCGGTGGGGTCCGTCCCGGCCGGCCGCCGCCGCGGGGGCAGCTCCACGACCGTCTGCCCGTCGACCACGCGGTGGATCGCCTCGATGAGCGCGGTGACGCCCCGCGTCTTGTGCACGAAGCCGCTCGCGCCCAGCTCCAGGGCCTTGCGCGCGGACCCGTCGTCGGGATCGGCGGTCACCACGAGGATGCGTGTCCCGGGGCTGGCCTCGAGGAGCTCCGGGATCAGCTCGATGCCGTCGCCGTCGGAGAACACCCGGTCGAGCAGGCAGACCGCGGGACGGTGGTGACGGACCGCCTCCCGCACGTCGGCGGCCCGGTGCGCGACCGAGCGCACGACCAGCCGCCGCTGGCCGAGCACCGTGCTCAGCGCGTCGACGAAGACCCCGTGGTCGTCGCCGACGACCACGTCGATCATTCCCCCGACCCCCGGGGCGTGGGGACGGCCGGGCACAGCCGGTCGTCCAGGACGACCTCCGCGACGGTGCCCGCCCCCCGGCCGGGGCGCAGCGTCACCGTCGCGCCGAGACGCTCGGCGACCGACCCGACGATCGCGAGGCCCCGACCGGACCGGCCGCCCGGGCCGCGGCCCGGCCCCGGGCCGTCGTCGAGGACCCGGACCGTGACGGGTGGTCCGGCGCTGAGCTCGACCTCCACGTGCCCGGCGGGCCCCGCCGCGCGGATGGCGTTGTCGAGCAGGTTGGTCACCACGCGGTCGAGCAGGCAGGTGTCGACCCGCCGCGCCACCTCGGGTCCCGGCAGCAGCGCCACGGACGTCGTCGTGCCGACCGCGCGGGCCGCGACGATCCCCGCCAGCTGTTCCCGAAGCAGCACCGCGTCGCCGGGTCCGCCGCCCCCGCCGCCGGTGCCGACCAGGACCCGCAACCGGTCGATCTCCCCCTCGATGAGCGCCATCCGTTCGCTCACCGCACCCGCGAGTCCCCGCTCCGCCCGCACCGACGCGACCAGCAGCGAGAGTGTCGCCAGCTCGTGCCCGATGTCGTGGAACAGCTCCTCGTCCGCTCTGTCCACCGCGCGCCCCGTCATCTCATCCGCCCCCACGGCCCCCGTGTCCCCGCCCCCGAGATTCCTCAGCTCCCGGTGGCATCACCGTGTGCTCCGCGAGCCCCGCCGCCCGGCGGGTCCCGGTACGTCCCGTCCGTCGGGGCGGGAAGCAGCCGGACCGCCTCGACCCGGCTGTGCACCCCGAGCTTCCGGAAGATCTCGTTGATGTGCGTGCGCACGGTGTTGTACGACATCCCGAGGTGATCGCCGATCTCGCGGTTGCCGAGGCCGCCGGCCAGCGCGTCCAGGACCTCGCGCTCCCGGCCGGTGAGCCGCGCGAGCGGTCCGGCGCAGGGCCGGGCGTCGTCACGCAGCGCCCGCAGGACGGCTCCCTGCACCTCCGGGGGGAAGTACGCCTGCCCCGAGACGACGCCGTGGAGCACCCGCACGAACTCGTCCGCGGTCCCGCTGCCGTCCAGCCAGGCGGAGGCGCCGCCCCGCGCCGCCTCGACGGCGCCCCGGGGATCCCCGGACGGTGCCAGCACCACCAGCCGGGCCCCGCCCGGGTCGCCGGGCGAGGTCGCGGGCCGCGGCACGGTGTCGGTCAGGACGACGTCGGCCGGCCCGCCGTCGCCGTGGTCGAGCACCACATCGGGCTCCGCCGCCAGGCGCGCGCCGATGACATCGCCGAGAAGCTCGCTCTCGGTCACATATCGGACACGGATCGGCGACATGCTCCGACGCTAGCGAGCGGCTCCGTGGATCACCTCGTTCATCTGGAGGAACGGCCGTCACGGATCCACAGCCGTTGCGGGACCGAGACCTGCCCGCGGCAACCCCGGCCAGGTGTCGGGCGTCACCCGGGGGTGTGACGCCGCGGCGACGCGTCGTCACGGACCGGAACCGGCGCTCGTCGCCGGCGGAGGGAGATCGATGACCCGCGTGCTCCTGGCCGACCACCACCGGCTGTTCGCCGAGCTGCTGGGCGGGTTCCTCGCCGCGCACGCGGTCGAGGTCCTCGGCGTCGCCACCACGGCCGCCGAGACCGAGTCGCTCGTCCGGTCCGAGGGTCCGGATCTCTGCCTGGTGGACGCCGCCACGGTCGCCCCGGCCGACCCGGCGGCGCTGGTGGAGCGGCTCGCCGCGACCACCCGGGTCGTCGTGCTCACCGGATCCCGGGAGGCCCCGGCCGGGTCCCTCGAGGCGGGCGCGGTCGGTCACCTGGGCAAGACGGTGTCGGGCGCCGAGATCCTCGCGGCCCTGGACCGGATCGCGCACGGCGAGATCGTCGTCAGCGAGTCCGGTCGGGAGGTGCCGGCCGGCCCGGAGGGTGGCCACGGCGCGGAGGCCCGCCGGCGCCTGGCCGGGCTGCGCGCGCGGGAGCGCGAGTGCCTCGAGCTCATCGCCGGGGGCGCGTCCACCGAGGACATGGCGCTCGCGATGGGGGTGACGCCGGCGACGGTGCGCAGCCACGTGCGGGCGGTGCTCGCCGCACTGGACGTGCACTCCCGGCTCGGGGCGGCGGCGTTCGCGCTGCGCCACGGCGTCGCCGGCGCGCCCCGGGTCCCGGCCGACCGGGCCGGGTAGCGGCTTACGTGGTGCTCGCCTGCCACTGCTGCCACGGCACGGCCCAGTCGCCCCAGCGGTCGTAGATCGGCAGGGTCGGCCCGCCGGAGTTGGCGATCTCCACCACGTCACCGACGCCGAAGTGGTCGAAGAACCACTGCGCGTCGGCCGGGCTGAGGTTGACGCAGCCGTGCGACACGTTGTCGCTGCCCTGCTGGCCGACCGACCACGGCGCGGAGTGCACGAACTCGCCGTCGTTGGAGATCCGCTCGTCGAGCGCCACGGTCTCCTTGTAGTAGCCCGGCTGACCCGGCATGACGCCGTAGGTCGCGGAGTCCATGACGATGCTCGGCTGCTTGTCGGAGATGACGTGCGTGCCGGTGTGCGTCGGAAACTGCGGCGATCCCAGGCTGATCTTCATCGTCTTGACCAGCGCGCCGTTGTCGAAGATCTGCATCTGCTCGGCGCCGCCGTCGGCCTTGGCGACCCACGCGTCGTGCACGTGGAAGGTCTCGTTGATGTCCTTGGCGCCGTACGCGCCGCCACCGAGCTGCGCGCCGAGCAGCTTGCCGGAGAGGGCCAGGGTCGTGCCGGGCTTCCAGTAGGCCTGGGGCCGGTAGTCGACCTGGGTCGAGGAGATCCAGTGCCAGGCACCGGGCTGGGCCGGGGTCGACGTCACCGACAGCGCCTTGACCGCGGCGTCCTTGTCGGTCACCGGGTGGGAGAACGTCACCGCGAGCGGCTGGCCCACCCCGACGTTCGTCGCGCCCGGGTCGACCGCGGCGGTGTCGGTCTGCTTGGGCGCGAGGGTGGCCACCGTGGACTGCAGGTGGGTCGGGGCGCCCTGGGCGGAGACGGCGTCCGCGACGACGGTGTAGGTGCGCCCATAGGCGAGCGGCTCGCTGGTGGTCCACGTGGCGCCGTCGGGCGAGGTCGTGCCGTCGATGACCGCACCCGTGGGGTTGGTCATGTGCACCGAGGTGATCCGGCCGCCGTCGGCGTGGACGTGCACCGGCGTGGCCGGGTTGACGTCCGCGGCCGGGTCGACCGTGACCCGCGGACCGGGCGGGGGCAGCGCGGAGGTCGGAGCCCCGGCCGAGGCGGCGGGCGAGGCCGCGGACCCGGGCGAGGCGGAGCTGCTGGAGCAGGCCGCGACACCGAGGACCAGCGTCACCACCGCGCCGAGCAGTGCCGCGGTGCGCCACGCGTGGTCGCCAGCGTGCCGGCTCGTCCCCCGGCGTCCCGCACGAGACTTCGCCACGAAACGTCCTCGCTCCCCGGCGCCGTGCGGCGCCGCTCAAGACGGTCGCACACCCACCACCTGGCCCTGGTGATCGGGGCGGCGTGTTTTCGCAGGTAGAACGCCTGATTCGTGCCCTGCTGGGCCCTGCCCGACCGGTTCGTGCGGTCCTGCGTCGCCTACAACGGACGCCGGTGACGCAGGTGCGCGGGCGTCGACGTGAGGGCGACGACCACGTCGAAGACGTCGCTGTACTCCCGGTCCGGAATCTGGTCGATCTTGGTCCGGGTCACCGTGTCGACCCCGAACTCCTCGGCGGCGGCCGCGATCTGCCACGGCCGCACGGGGAACTCGACCCCGTCCAGCACGGCGGCGAATGCGGAAGCCCTCACGTCATCAACGGGTACCGGCGGTAACAGGTAGTCGTCAACGTGATCGTTCCGGGCTGTGACGCGCGTCGGCGCCGTGCAACCCGGGCTTGCCTTCGAGCGCACTCGAAGGCCTACGGTCGATCCCATGACGGCAGTGAGCACCGCCCCGGAGGCCTTCCCCGGCGACCTCCAGGTCCACCCGGCGGCCCGCCTCCGCTCGATCCTGGACTCGGTCGCCGCGGAGGACGGCTCGTTGCCCCCGCTGAACGACGAGCTGATCCGCGCGCTGCGGCTGCCCGACGACCTGCCCGAGACCCTCGGCATCGGCGAGGTCGCCGAGATCACCGGGATCACCGCGCACACGCTGCGCTACTACGAGCGGATCGGGCTGGTCGACACCGGCCGCGACGCCTCCGGCCGGCGGATCTACGACCGCGAGGCCCTGGGGCGGGTCGCCTTCGTGACGTGGCTGCGCCTGTCCGGGATGCCGATCGCGGCGGTGAGCCGCTACGTCGAGCTGGTCAAGGCCGGACCGCAGACCCAGGACGAGCGCCTGGGCCTGCTGCTCGACCAGCGCGCGGCGATCGTCGCCCAGCTCCGCGACCTGCAGGGCGCCCTCGCCGTCGTGGACTACAAGATCACGACCTACGGCGGTAGCTGCGGGGCGTAATCTCCACCCCCGCGGGCAGGCCGCGCGCAGGTCGAGTCCGGGGGGCGGGGTGACGTGACGGCGGAATCGGGGGTCGGCGCCACCATCGGGCGCTACCGCCTGGACGGGCGCCTCGGCCGCGGCGGCATGGGCGAGGTCTTCCGCGCCTTCGACACCGGACGGGAACGCTCCGTCGCCCTCAAGGTGCTGCTGCGCGAGCTGTCGGTGGACGACGAGTTCGTCGCCCGCTTCCGCCGGGAGGCCCGGGTCGCCGCCCGCCTGTCCGAGCCGCACATCCTGCCCATCCACGACTTCGGCGAGATCGACGGCCGCCTCTTCATCGACATGCGGCTGGTGGACGGGCCGGACCTGGCGAGCGTGCTGTCCGCCGGGCCGATGGCGCCGGACCGCGCCGCGGCGGTCGTCTCCCAGGTCGCGAGCGGCCTCGAGGCCGCCCACCGGGAGGGACTGGTCCACCGCGACGTCAAGCCCGGCAACGTGCTGCTGGCCGCCCAGGACCCGGTCTTCGCCTACCTCACCGACTTCGGGGTCGCCGCCGAGCAGGGGCGCTCGGAGAACCTCACCAGCACCGGCACGGTGATCGGCACGGTGGCCTACCTGGCCCCCGAGATGTTCGACGGCACGCAGTCGGGCGCGGCGTCGGACATCTACGCGCTGGGCTGCGTCCTCGCCGAGATGCTCCTGGGCCACCGGCCCTTCCGGACCTCCTCGATCGCCGAGGCCATGCACGCCCACTTCACCGAGCCGCCGCCCCGGCCCTCGCTGACCAGGCCCGAGGTGCCGGCCGCGTTCGACGAGATCATCGCCCGCGCGATGGCCAAGGAGCCCCGGCAGCGGTACGCGACGGCGGGCGAGATGGGCGCGGCGGTCCTGGCCGCCGTGCGGACCCCGACGGACTCCCCCGGCGCCACGGCTCTCATGGCCCGGCCCTCGGCGCGGACGTCGTCGGGGAGCCCGCCCGACACCGCGCGCAGTGCCGTTCCAGGACCCGACACCACCTCGGGCAGCGGCCCGGTCCGGACGACGATCACCGGCTCGCGGCCGCCCCGCCCGTTCGAGCTCCTCGGGCCGCGGGTCGGACGGATCCCGCTGCGTCCGGACTACCGGACGACCACCGAGCCGCTCCGGTACCCGGCGGTGATCCCCTTCCTCGGCAACCAGCGGTTCGTCGACCTCGTCCGGCAGTGGATCCGGTTCTCGCCCGGCGGGTCGCTGCTCCTGACCGGGCTCGAGGGCTCGGGCCGGACGACCGTCGTCGCCCGCGCCCTCGACGAGCTGCACACCGAGCTGGTCACGACCGAGCCCGAGCAGACCCCCCTCGTCGTCGTGTGGGAGTCCGTCGCCCGCCCGATGGCGCCCACCGAGCTGATCGTCCGGATGCTCCGGGGCCTGGCGGAGGCCCTCGACCGCAACGGGCTCCTCGCGCGGCTGCACGAGGAGGTCGGCGACCTCGTGGAGACCGCGCACCGCCGAAGCGCGACGACGCTGTGGGGACCCCACGCGGGCGCCGCGGAGGGGCTGTCGTCGGGGTCGGGGCGCAAGCGCCGCTCGTCCGGGGGTGACCAGCCCGCCCAGCCCTACGGCGTCGCCGAGGCCGAGTACGACTTCCTGCGCCTGGTCGCGGCACTCACCCCCGGCGAGACGGGCGAGGACCCGTCGTCGCGCCGCTGGTTCCGGCGGGAGGCCGCGCCGGCGTGGACCGGCCGCGTCGTGGTGGTCGTCGACGAGCTCGACCAGCTCACCCGGGACCCGGCGGGGCTCGCCTCGTTCGAGGAGCTGCTGCGGACGCTCATGAACACGCTCACCGCCAGCTCGGCGCACGTCGTGTTCGTCGCCGGGGCGGACGTGGGCGACCTGGCGCGCCGGAGCCAGTCCCGCGGCAGCACCATCTGGGCCTCGGTGTTCGGCCGGCCGCTCTACCTCAACGGCCTCCCCCCGAGCGCCCCGGCCGAGCTGCTCGCGGGCCTGTTCACCGGCGGCGACCCCGGGGTCCATCCCGAGCTCCCCGACTACCTGGAGTACCGCTCGCGCGGCCTGCCCCGGCTCCTGCTCCACGAGCTCGACGAGCTCGTCGAGTGGCACCCGGACGGTCCGCACGTCGTCATCGACCCGGCGAACGCGCTACTCGTGGCGTTCTACGCGTCCCTGGAGCGCCGCGTCGGCCCGCTCTGGGCGCAGGGCCGGCCCCGCGGCGCGCTCGCCGACCCCGTCGACGTCGACGCCCGGCGCAGCGCCACCTACCTCGTCGTCGACTGGATCCTCGAGCGGCGCGGGACCATGTTCACCGCGTCTGACTTCCTGGCCGACCGCGCCGCGGGGGCCAGCCGCCGGGATCTCACCTCCGACGACGAGTGCCTCGGGATCCTGCACGAGCTGACGACGGTGGGCGTCCTCGACGCGCGCGAGGCGGGCTCGGCCCTGGTGACCGCCGTGGGCGGGTCCGGGCCGGCCGAGACGGTGTACCGGCTCTCGCGGCCGCTGGCCGACGCGGTCGCGCGGGTCGCGCCGACCCACCGCGAGCTCGGCCGGGTGGGCGAGGGGCGCTACGTCCTCGTGGAGGAGCTCGGGCGCAGCGTCCTCGGACGGACCTACCGGGCGCACGACGCCGTCGTCGGCCGGGACGTGGCGATCCGGACGATCGACGTCCGGGCGCACGACGACACCGCGCGCGAGCGGTTCCGCCGCGAGCTCGATCTCGCCCGCCGCCTCGTCCACCCGCTGCTGGCCACGACGATCGCCACCCTCGACGACGCCGCGAACCCCGGGCTGGTGTCGGACTTCGTCGTCGGGCTCTCGCTCGCCGACCTGGTGGCCCGCGGCCCGCTGCGGCCGCCGGTGGCGGTCGACCTCACCCTCGGGCTGGTCGACCTGCTGCGCTATCTCGACGACCAGGGCGTCGTGCGCCTCGACCTCAAGCCGTCCCACATCGTCGTCACCGCCGACGGCCGTCCGGTGGTCGTCGAACTGGGCCTGGCGCGCCGGGTCGGGGACGGCGAGACCCGCCTGACGGGTGCGGGCGTCGTCGTCGGGACCCCGCTCTACCTGTCCCCGGAGCAGCTGCAGGGCAAGCCGGTCGACGTCCGGTCGGACCTCTACGCGCTCGGGCTGATCCTGGTCGAGATGCTCCTGGGGTACCCGGTCCGCGGCGGCACCGTCGCGACGATCGTCGCGCGCGCGGCCACGTACCGCCCCGACCTGAGCGGGCTGCCCGGGTCGCCGGAGCTGCGCGAGGTCCTGACGACGCTGCTCGACCCGGACCCGGAGGCCCGGCCCGAGGACGCCGCCGCGCTCGCGGCCGCGCTCGAGGCGCTGCCGGAGCGCGACGAGGAGTAGGGCGCTACTCCCCCTCGGCCTCGCCCTCCGCCTCGAGGAACGCCTCGCGCAGCGACTCGACCATCGCCGGGTCGGGGTTCTCCCACAGCCCGCGGTCGACCGCCTCGAGCAGCCGCTCCGCCATGCCGTGCAACGCCCACGGGTTGGCCTCGCGCAGGAACTCCCGGTTCTGCTCGTCGAGCACGTAGTTCTCGGTCAGCGAGCCGTACATCCAGTCGCTGACGGTGCCCGCCGTCGCGTCCCAGCCGAACAGGTAGTCCACCGTCGCGGCCATCTCGAAGGCGCCCTTGTAGCCGTGGCGGCGCATCGCGGCCATCCACCGTGGGTTCACGACGCGGCTGCGGAACACCCGCGCGGTCTCCTCGATCAGCGACCGGGTGCGCACCGACTCCGGGCGCGTGGAGTCCCCGACGTAGGCCGCGGGCGCCGCCCCGGTCAGCGCGCGCACCGTCGCGATCATGCCGCCGTGGTACTGGTAGTAGTCGTCGGAGTCCGCGATGTCGTGCTCGCGGGTGTCGATGTTCTTCGCCGCGACCGCGATCCGCCGGTACGCCGCGTTCATCTCCTCGACGGCCGACTCGCCGTGCCGGTCGCGGCCGTAGGCGTGCCCGCCCCAGGTCGTGTAGATCTCGGCGAGGTCGGCGTCGCCCCGCCACTCCCGGGAGTCCATCGCCTGCAGCAGCCCCGCCCCGTAGGCGCCGGGCGGCGAGCCGAAGATCCGCGTGGTGGCCTGGGTCCAGCTGCTGCCGGAGGCCGCGTCGGCGCGGGCGTGGGCAGCGACGAAGTTGTCCTCGTCGGACTCATCGAGGCCCGCGATCAGCTGCACCGCGTCGTCCATGGTGGCCACGACGTGCGGGAACGCGTCCCGGAAGAAGCCGGAGATGCGCAGGACGACGTCGACGCGGGGCCGCCCGAGCTCCTCCGCGTCGACCACCTCGAGCCCGGTGACCCGCCGCGACGCCTCGTCCCACACCGGCCGCACGCCCATCAGCGCGAGGGCCTCGGCGATGTCGTCGCCGCTGGTCCGCATCGCCGCGGTCCCCCAGAGCGAGAGCCCGACGCTGGTCGGCCACTCACCTTCGTGGTCCTCGCGGTACCGCTCGAGCAGCGAGTCGGCGAGCATCTGGCCGGTCTCCCACGCCAGCCGCGACGGGACCGCGCGCGGGTCGATCGAGTAGAAGTTGCGCCCGGTCGGCAGCACGTTGACCAGCCCGCGCAGCGGGGACCCGCTCGGCCCGGCCTTCACGTGGCCGCCGTCCAGGGCGTGCAGCACGCCGTCGATCTCCTCGGTGGTCCGGCCGAGGCGGGGCACGACCTCGGTGGCGGCGAACCGGAGGATGTCGACGACGGTCGGGTCGGTCTGGTCGCCGAGCACCTCGGTGGCGACGTCGGCGGCGTCGTCGGGAAGCCAGTCGCGCTTCTCCATCCCGACGACGAGGCTGTGGGCCAGTTCCTCGGCGCGGTCGACGTCGATCCTCGACGCGGCCCCGGCGGACTCGTCCAGCCCGAGCGCCTCCCGCAGGCCCGGCAGTGCCTGGGTGCCCGACCACATCTGCCGGGCCCGCAGCACCGCGAGCACCATGTCCACCCGCTCCTGGCCCGCCGGCGCACGCCCGAGGACGTGCAGCCCGTCGCGGATCTGGGCGTCCTTGATCTCGCACAGCCAGCCGTCGAGGTGCATGACGAACTCGTCGAAGCGCTCGTCGTCGGGCTGGTCGGTCATGCCGAGGTCGTGGTCGAGCTTGGCCGCCTGGATGAGCTGCCAGATCTGGCCGCGGATCGCCTCGATCTTGCCGGGGTCCATGGCCTGGATGGAGGCGTACTCGTCGAGCAGCTGCTCGAGGCGGGCGAGGTCGCCGTACGACTCGGCGCGCGCCATCGGCGGCACCAGGTGGTCGACCAGGGTGGCGTGGGCGCGACGCTTGGCCTGGGTGCCCTCACCCGGGTCGTTGACCAGGAACGGGTAGATCAGCGGCAGGTCGCCGAGGATCGGGTCGGGGGCGCAGGACGCCGAGCTCGCGACCGTCTTGCCGGGCAGCCACTCCAGGTTCCCGTGCTTGCCGACGTGCACGACGGCGTCGGCGCCGAACCCGCCGTCGTCGGATGGGCACTGCAGCCACCGGTAGGCCGCGAGGTAGTGGTGGCTCGGGGGGAGGTCCGGGTCGTGGTAGATCGCGATCGGGTTCTCCCCGAACCCGCGCGGCGGCTGCATCATCACGACGACGTGCTCGCGCACCAGGGCGGCGAGGACGATCGCGTCGGTCCCGGTGGAGTCGTCGCGGAACATCTGTCCGGGCGCGGGGCCCCAGTGCTGTTCGACCTCCGCGCGGAAGTCCTCGGGCAGCGTCCGGAACCACGCGGTGTACTCGGCGGCGTCGATGCGGACCGGGTTGGCGGCCAGCTGCTCCTCGGTGAGCCAGTCCTGGTCGTGCCCGCCCGCGTCGATGAGGGCGCGGATGAGCAGGTCGCCGTCGTTCTCCTCGAGCCCGGGCACCGGCTCCTCGGCCGACCCGACGCGGTAGCCCGCGTCGCGCATCGCCTGGAGGAGCGCGACGACGGAGGCCGGGGTGTCGAGCCCGACCGCGTTGCCGATGCGGGCGTGCTTGGTCGGGTAGGCGGAGAGGACGAGCGCGATCCTCTTGTCGGCGTTCGGGACGTGGCGCAGCCCGCCGTGGCGCACGGCGAGCCCGGCGACACGCGCGGCCCGCTCGGGGTCGGCGACGTAGACCGGCAGCCCGTCCTGGTCGGTCTCCTTGAAGGAGAACGGCACGGTGATGATGCGGCCGTCGAACTCCGGGACGGCGACCTGGTTGGCGGCGTCGAGGGGGCTCACGCCGTCGTCGTCGGCGAGCCACTCCTCGCGGGTCCGGGTGAGGCAGAGCGCCTGGAGGATCGGGACGTCGAGGTCGGCCAGCGCGCCGGTGTCCCAGGACTCGTCGTCCTCGCCGGCACTGGCCGACGCCGGGCGGGACCCGCCGGCCGCCAGCACCGTCGTGACGAGGACGTCGGCGTGGCGCAGCCGCTCGAGCAGGGCGTCGTCGGGCGCCCGGAGGCTGGAGCAGAACAGCGGCTCGGGGATGCCGCCGGCGTCGACGATCGCGTGGCAGAGGCCGTCGACGAACGCGGTGTTCCCGGCCATGTGGTGGGCGCGGTAGTAGACGACGGCGACGCGGGGGCTCGGTTGCGTTGTCAGCGATGCCCTATCGGCGTGCTCGGAGCGCTCCGCTGGAACGTTGGACGTCAGCAGCCCCACATCCTCGGCCGACCATCCCGGGAGCCGACCCCACGTGGGCATCTCCTCGGGCGGCGCGAACCCGTGCCCGGTCAGCAGCACGGTGTCGGACAGGAACGCCGCGAGCTCGCGCAGGTTGTCCGGCCCTCCCTGGGCGAGGTAGAGGTGCGCCTGGGTCGCGACGCCCACCGGCACCGTCGAGGACTCCATCAGCTGCGCGTCCGGCGCCTGCTCCCCGCCGAGCACGACGACGGGTCGCGACTGCGCGGTGGTGTCGAGCAGCGCGTCGAGGCCGGCCTCCCACGCCTGGCGACCGCCCAGGAGCCGGACGACGACGAGGTCGACGCCGTCGAGCAGCCCCGGCAGCTCGGTGTCCGGGTCGACGCGCGCGGGGTTGGCCCACCGCCAGTCGACGGCCGCCGAGTCGCTCCCTGCGCGGGCCGATCGCAGGTCGGTGTCGGACGTCGAGAGAAGCAGCAGCACGGTCAACATCTCACCATCTGCGCAAGTACTGTGTCATCGATGCCCCGCACCCGAGACCGCGCTGCGACCCGCGCCCGGCCCGACGCCTGCCCCGGCGCCTGGCGCCGCCACGACGCGGCCGACGGGGCACTCGCGCGCTTCCGCCCGGTGGGCGGGGCCACCACCGCGGCCGAACTCCGGCTGCTCGCCGGCGCCGCGACCCTCGGTGGATCACCGCTCGAGCTGACGTCCCGCGGATCCTGGCAGGTGCGGGGCCTCGCGGGAAGCACCGCTGACGACCTCGCGGACGCGCTGCGCGCCGATCACCCGGACGCGCTGCTGGACGTCCGCGGGCGCGACATCCCGTGCGGCCTGCTCACCTCGCCGCGCTCGACCCGGCTCGACGGGGCATCGGCGCAGGTCGCGACGGCGCTGCGCGGGCGGACCGACGTCCCGGGCCGGTTGCTGATCGCGCTGGAGGACCGGGGGGCGGGCGACGTGAGCGGCCAGGGCGCCGACATCACGGTGATCCTCGTCGCGCGTCCCGGTGACCACACCCTCGACGGCGATCCGACCGCCGCGCTCCTGCTCGACGGCACCGACACCGGCCTGCGCCACCCCGACCCGACGGCGCTCGCCCTCGCCGCCGTCGACGCCTTCGCCGCGCGCCGGGACACCGCGTGGCGGGTCCGTGAGCTCGACGACACCACGCGGGGCGCGGTCGTCGCCGACGTCCGCGACCGCTCCGACGCTGTCGTCGTACTCCCCGACCTCACCCCGGCGACGGCCGACCCGACCGCGCTCGGCCCGCGCGACGACGGCACCCTCGAGGTCCTCCCCCGCCTCGGCGAGGTCGACGCCGCCACCGCCGCGGCCCTCGTCGGTCTCCTCCTCGACGGCGTGACCCTGCGCGCCACCCCCTGGCGCACGCTGGTCCTGCGCGGCCTGGACGACCCCGCGGCGGCCGCCCGCACGCTGGACGGGCTCGTCGAGACCGACCCCGCCTCGCGCTGGCGGGGGCTCTCCGCGTGCGTGGGCGCGCCGCGCTGCGCCAGGTCGCTCGCCGACGTGCGCGGCGACCTCGCCGCCGCGGTGGAGTCCGGCCACGCCGGGGGCACCGTCCGTCAGCACTGGGTCGGGTGCGGACGAGCCTGCGGGACGCCGGGCGGACGGGTGGCCGTGATCGAGGCCCTGGATCCGGACGAATCACTGGGATACAACATGGGTGCTTCGGGGGGCCGTGAGCAGCAGCGAGGGATCTACCGCACGGTGGTCCGCTCGGGAAGGGTGACCGGATGACCTCGGGCAGTGCCGGCAGTGTCGCCGAGCAGCACGGGATCCACGAGCCGGACTCCCCGGCGGTCCCGGCCTACGTCGCCGACGGCGCCGAGATCTACCGGCGCTCCTTCGCGATCATCCGCGAGGAGGCCGACCTCACCCACCTCCCCGACGACGCCCACGACCTCGTCGTCCGCATGATCCACTCCTGCGGGATGACCGACCTCGCGCTCGACACCGCCGTCTCCCCCGGCGCCGTCGCCGCCGCGCACGGGGCCCTGCGGGCCGGCGCCCCGGTCCTCTGCGACGCGCAGATGGTGGCCTCGGGGATCACCCGACGGTTCCTGCCCGCCGGCAACGACGTCGTGTGCACGTTGAACGACCCGGACGTCCCGGCGAAGGCCGCCGCCCTGGGCACCACCCGCAGCGCCGCGGCACTCGACCTGTGGCTGCCGTTGCTCGAGGGCGCCGTCGTCGCGATCGGCAACGCGCCGACCGCGCTCTTTCGCCTGCTGGAGCTGATCGAGGCCGGGGCGCCGCGACCCGCCGTCGTGCTGGGCCTGCCGGTCGGGTTCGTGGGGGCGATGGAGTCGAAGGCGGCGCTGGAGGGGCACCCGGCGGCGTTGGAGCACGTCGTCGTGCACGGCCGGCGCGGCGGCTCGGCGATGACCGTCGGCGCCGTGAACGCCCTCGCGCTCGGGGCCGGGAACGCCCGGTGAACACGATTCCGGTCCGGACGGCAGGCAAGCTCTACGGGGTCGGCGTCGGTCCCGGTGATCCCGGGCTGGTGACGCTGCGGGCGGTCGAGCTGATCCGCGACGCCGACGTCGTCGCCTACCACTGCGCGCGCCACGGCCGGTCGAACGCGCGGGCGATCGTGGCCGAGCACCTCGGGACGCAGGTCGAGGAGGCGCTGACCTACCCGGTCACCACCGAGGCGACCGACGACTACCAGGGCCGCATCGACGCCTTCTACACCGAGGCGGCGGGGCGGCTGGCCGCGCACCTCGACGCGGGCCGCGACGTCGTCGTGCTCGCCGAGGGCGACCCGTTCTTCTACGGCTCGTACATGCATCTGCACAAGCGGCTCGCGCACCGCTACACCGCGCAGGTCGTGCCGGGGGTGACGAGCGTGTCGGCGGCGGCCGCGGCGCTCGGGACACCGCTGGTGGAGCGCGACGAGGTCCTGACGGTGCTGCCGGGCACGCTCGGCGAGGACGAGCTGGCGCGGCGGCTCGCGGACACCGACGCGGCGGCGGTGATGAAGCTCGGGCGGACCTTCACGGGGGTCCGGACGGCGCTGCGCCGGGCCGGTCGGGCGGAGGAGGCGCGCTACGTCGAGCGGGCGAGCACCACGACGGAGCGGCGCAGCGCGTTCGAGGACGTCGACCCGGCGTCGGTGCCGTACTTCTCGGTCGGGATCGTGCCGTCGCGGGTGCACGTGGCGACGACGCCGGCCGCGCGGGCGGACGGGGATGCCGCCCGACCCCGTGTCAGCGAGGGTCCTTCGCTGACGTCTGACGTCACGGTGAACCCTTCCTCACATCAGAGCTCGTCGCCCGGCCGCGGCACCGTCGTCGTCGTCGGACTGGGCCCGGGCGCGCGGGACCGGCTCACTCCCGAGGCGGCCACCGCGCTGGCCGAGGCCGACGACGTCGTGGGGTACACCACCTACGTCGCCCGCGTGCCGGTGAACCCCCGGCAGCGGGTGCACGGCTCGGACAACCGGGTGGAGTCCGAGCGCGCCGCGTTCGCCCTCGACCTAGCGCGCTCCGGACGGCGGGTCGCGGTCGTCTCCTCGGGCGACCCGGGGGTGTTCGCGATGGCGTCCGCGGTCGTCGAGGTCGCGACCGAGGACTACCCCGACGTCGCGGTCCGCGTGGTCCCCGGCATCACCGCCGCGCACGCCGTCGCCGCCCGCGCGGGCGCGCCGCTCGGGCACGACTTCGCGACGATCAGCCTCTCCGACCGGCTGAAGTCGTGGGACGTCGTCGAGCGCCGGCTCACCGCGGTGGCCGAGGCCGACATGGTCGTCGCGCTCTACAACCCGGCCAGCCGGTCGCGGACGTGGCAGGTCGAGGCCGCCCGCGACATCCTGCTCAAGGTCCGCGACCCCGCGACGCCGGTGATCATCGGGCGTGACGTCGACGGCCCCGAGGAGTCGGTCCGGGTGGTCGAGCTCGGCGCGCTCGAGCCGTCCGAGGTGGACATGCGGACGCTGCTGATCGTCGGTTCCTCGCAGACCCGCTGGGCCACGACCGGCGCCGTCTACACCCCGCGCCGGTACTAGGTGCGCTCGACGGCGAGAGGGGTACGGACGTGGCACTGCCCGAGGTCGAGCACCGCACCCTCCTCGCCGCCGTCGACCGCGTCCTGGCCCGCGACGCGGACGCCGTCGCGCAGACCGACCCGGCCGGGGGCTGGACGTTCGCGGCCGCCGTCGAACGGTCGCTGCGCCTCGGCGCCGGGCTCGCGCCGCGCGGTGGCGGGGTCGACCGCCCGGTCGCGCTGATGCTGGACAACTCCCTCGACGCGATCCACGCCTGGTTCGGCGTCGTGCTCACCGGCGGGATCGAGGTCCCGGTGAACACCGCCTACAAGGGCCGGTTCCTCGCGCACCTGCTGCGCGACTGCGGCGCCTCGGTGCTCGTCGTCGAGGACCACTACGCCGAGCGGATCGCGCGCATCGCCGACGAGCTCCCCGAGCTGCGGACCCTCGTCGTCCGGGGCGATCTCGACGCCGCCGAGGCCGCCCTGCCGCGACGACGCTTCCGGGTCGTCGGGCTCGCCGAGCTCGACGCCGCCGCCCCGGCGAGCCCGGTCCACCGCGACCCGGGCGACCTGCACGCGATCATGTACACGTCGGGCACGACGGGGCTGTCGAAGGGCGTGCTCATCCCGCACGCGCAGGCCTACACCTACGCCAGCCGCGAGCACCAGGAACGCCCGCGCCGCGGCGACCGCACCCTGGTGACGCTGCCGGTCTTCCACCTCGCCGGCCAGTGGTACGGCGTCTACCAGGCACTCATCCACGGCGTCCCGTGCGTGCTCGAGCCGGGCTTCTCCGTCGGCGGCTACTGGGACACCGTCCGCCGCCACGGCATCACCGTCACGACGATGCTCGGGGCGATGGCCGAGCTCCTCGCCCAGCGCACCCCCGCGGACGACGACGCCGACAACCCCCTCGAGCTCGCGATCATGGCGCCGCTGGCCGGGGACGTCGACGCGTTCCGCCGCCGCTTCGGGGTCGACCTCGCCGCGGTCTACGGGATGAGCGAGATCGGGGCGGTGCTCGACGGCCCGCCGGCGACGGTGGTCGGCGGCGAGGCCGGCTTCGCGCGCGAGGGCTACGAGCCGCGCCTGGTCGACGTCGACGGGGCCGAGGTCGCGCCGGGCACCATCGGCGAGCTGCTGGTGCGCCCGCGGGTCCCGCACACCGTGATGGCCGGCTACCACGGCCTGCCCGAGGAGACCGCCCGCGTGCTCGTCGACGGCTGGGTCCACACCGGCGACGCGTTCCGCACCGACGACGAGGGCCGCTTCTTCTTCTGCGAGCGCATGAAGGACGCCCTGCGTCGTCGTGGGGAGAACATCTCGAGCTTCGAGGTCGAGCGGACCATCAACGAGCACTCCGCGGTCTACGAGAGCGCCGTGGTGGCGGTGCCGTCCGCGCTGACCGAGGACGAGATCAAGGTCGTCGTCGTGCCGCAGCCGGACGCGACACTCGATCCGGCCGAGCTCACGGCCTTCCTCGTCGACCGGCTGCCGTACTTCATGGTCCCGCGCTACGTCGAGATCGCCGACGCGCTGCCGAAGACCCCGACGCACAAGGTCCAGAAGGCACAGCTGCGCGACGCCGGCGTGGGGTCGGCGACCTGGGACCGCGAGGCCGCCGGCATCCGCGTCACGCGCAGAGGTGCCTCCGGCTTGTGAGCACCAATCCGTGCTCTGGCACGGATTAGTGCTCACAGGCGCGCAGCGCACCTAGGAAGGAGACCCGTGCACCGCCTGCTCGTCGCCAACCGCGGGGAGATCGCCCTGCGCCTGCTCGAGGGGGCCGCCGCGCTCGGCTGGTCGACGGTGGTGGTCCACCCGGCCGACGAGCGCGACTCCCCCGCCGTCGCGCGGGCCGACGACGCCGTCGAGCTGCCCGGCGCCGGGCCGGCGGCCTACCTCGACGTCGAGGCCGTCGTCACCGCCGCGGTCGACGCCGGCGCCGACGCGCTGCACCCCGGCTACGGCTTCCTCTCCGAGAACCCCGCGCTCGCCCGGGCCTGCGCGGACGCCGGGATCTCGTTCGTCGGGCCGTCCCCGGAGACGCTCGAGCTGTTCGGCGACAAGGCGCGCGCACGAGACCACGCCGCGGCGCTCGACGTCGCCGTGCTCGAGGCGACCGGTCCCGACGACGCCGCCGACCTGCTGGCACGAACCGGCGCGGTCATGGTCAAGGCGGTCGCCGGCGGCGGCGGGCGCGGCATGCGCGTGGTTCGCGACGCCGCCGCACTCCTCGACGCCCTGGCCCGGGCGGCGTCGGAGGCGGGCTCGGCGTTCGGCGACCGGCGGGTGTTCGTGGAGCAGTACCTCGACGGGGCCCGGCACGTCGAGGTCCAGCTCGTCGGCGACGGCACCGGCGAGGTCGCGGTCCTCGCCGACCGCGACTGCAGCCTGCAGCGCCGTCACCAGAAGCTCGTCGAGATCGCGCCCGCCCCGGATCTTCCCGACGACGTCCGTCGCCGGCTGCACTCCCAGGCCCGGTCGCTCGGCGAGTCGGTCGCGCTGCGTGGGCTCGCGACGGCGGAATTCCTCGTCGCCGGGGATCGGATCGCGTTCCTCGAGGTCAACCCGCGACTGCAGGTCGAGCACACCGTCACCGAGGAGGTCCTCGGCGTGGATCTGGTGGTGGCCGGGCTCCGGATCGCGGAGGGCGCGACGCTGGCCGAGCTCGGGCTGGGCCCCGTCGGCGCGCCAAGAGGCGTCGCTCTCCAGGCCCGGGTCTGCACCGAGATCCTCGACGCGGTCGGCTCCGTGCGGCCGGCGGCGGGCACGCTGACGCGCTTCACCCCGCCGTCGGGACGCGGGGTCCGCGTCGACACCCACGGCGGCGTCGGCCTCGTGATCTCGCCGCGGTACGACTCGCTGCTCGCCAAGGTCGTCGTCCACGACGCCGACCTCGCCGGCGCCGTCGACCACGCCGCCCGGGCCCTCGCCGCGTTCGACGTGGCCGGGGTCGCGACCCAGCTCCCCGTCCTGCGCGCGCTGCTCGGCCGCGACGAGGTCCGCACCGGCCGGTGGGACACCGGGCTCGTCGAGCGACTCCTCCCGGAGCTCGTGGTTCCCGACGACGGGGGCGGTCACGACGGCGGGTCCCACGCCGGGTCCGACGGCTCGGCCGCGAGGGGAGGATCCGGTCGCTCTACCGGTACGAGGGCTCCCCTCGTGCCGGAGGAGGGCGAGGTCGCGCTGCGGGCGGCCACCGCGGGCACCGTCGTCGCCGTCGAGGTCCCGGCCGGCGCGACCCTCACGGCCGGCGCACCCGTCGTCGTCGTCGAGGCCATGAAGATGGAGCACGTCGCCGCGGGCCCCGTCGCGGGAACGGTCCGGGCGGTGTCCGTCGCCGTCGGGGATGTCGTCGCCGAGGGCGACGTGCTCGCCGTCGTCACCCCCGACGAGAGCGCCGCGGACACGAGCGACGAGGCCGCCGCGATCGACCCGGACCACGTCCGACCCGACCTCGCCGAGATCCACGACCGCCACCGGTTCCTGACCGACGACGCCCGCCCCGACGCCGTCGCCAAGCGCCGCGCCCTCGACCGCCGCACGGCGCGGGAGAACGTCGAGGACCTGTGCGACCCGGGCACGTTCGTCGAGTACGGCGGGCTCGCGGTGGCGGCCCAGCGACAGCGCCGGTCGATGGACGACCTCATCGCCCGCACCCCGGCCGACGGCATCGTCACCGGGATCGGCGCGGTCGACGGGCGGCGCTGCGTCGTGCTGGCCTACGACTACACCGTGCTCGCCGGCACCCAGGGCGTCCTCTCGCACGCCAAGACCGACCGCGCGCTCGAGCTCGCGCTCGCCCACGACCTGCCCGTCGTCCTGTTCGCCGAGGGCGGCGGCGGGCGCCCCGGCGAGACCGACACGATCGCCGTCGCCCAGCTCGACGTCCCGACGTTCGCCCTGTTCGCGCGCCTGTCCGGACGGGTCCCGACGGTGGCCGTGGTCGCCGGGTACTGCTTCGCGGGCAACGCCGCGCTGGCCGGGTGCGCGGACCTCGTCGTCGCTGTCGAGGGCGCGAACCTCGGCATGGGCGGTCCCGCGATGATCGCCGGCGGCGGGCTCGGCGAGGTGGCGCCCGGCGACGTCGGGGCCATGGACGTGCAGGTGCCCAACGGCGTCGTCGACGTGCTGGTGCCCGACGAGGCGGCGGCGGTCGACGTGGCTCGTCGGTACCTCGCGTTATCCGGCCCGGCAACCGAGGTGGAGCGCCCCGACCAGCGCACGTTGCGCCACGCCGTCCCCGAGAACCGGCTGCGGGTCTACGACGTGCGCGCCGTGATCGACACGCTCGTCGACGCCGGGTCGCTGACCGAACTCCGACCGCGCCACGGCGTCGGGATGATCACCGCGTTCGCGCGGATCGAGGGCCGCGCGATCGGCGTGCTCGCGAACGACCCGCGCCATCTCGGCGGCGCGATCGACGCCGAGGGCGCCGAGAAGGCGGCGCGGTTCCTGCAGCTCTGCGACTTCCGCGGGATGCCGGTGGTCTCGCTGTGCGACACCCCCGGGTTCATGGTGGGTCCCGACGCCGAGGCCACGGCCACCGTCCGACGGTTCTCGCGGATGTTCGTCGCGGGGGCGAACCTGCGGGTGCCGGTGGTCTGCGTCGTGCTGCGCAAGGCCTACGGGCTCGGCGCGATGGCGATGGCGGGCGGCTCGATGCGCGTCCCGGTGACGACGGTGGCCTGGCCGAGCGGGGAGTTCGGCGGGATGGGGCTCGAGGGCGCGGTGGAGCTCGGGTACCAGAAGGAACTGGCCGCACTCGACGGTGACGCACGCCGGGCCCGGTACGACGAGCTCGTGGCCGCGCTCTACGAGCAGGGCAAGGCGCTCTCGGCGGCGGTCGTGTTCGAGATCGACGACGTCATCGACCCGGCCGACACCGCCGCCGTCGTCGTCGCGGCCCTGGAGACCGCCGACGGGCCGCTCGCACCACGGCGGGCGTTCGTGGACACCCGGTGAGCACGGAAGCCACCCGGGAGGCGATCCTCGCCGGCGCGGTGGCGGTGTTCGCGCGCCGCGGGGTCGACGCGGCGTCGATCGGCGAGCTCGCCGAGGCGGCCGGGGTCACGCGTCCGACCGTCTACGCCCACTTCGGCGCCAAGAACGAGATCTTCCGGGCGCTCGCGCACCGGGTGCGCGACGAGGTGCTCGACGCCCAGGCCGTGACCGGCACCGACGACCCGGCGGCGATCGCGCGCACCGTCGTCACCGACTACCTCGACCTCACGGTGCGCCACCTGCGGGTCCTGGAGCTGCTCGCGGCCCGGGCGCGCACCGACCCGGACTGCGCGGCGCTGCAGGTCGAGATCCTCGACCGGGTGCACCGTCGGAACACCCGGTTCGTCGCCCGGCTGGCGGCGGACGGGCTCGCGGACCCGGTGATCGCGCCCGAGCAGGTGTCGGAGGCGATCACCGGGATCGTGCGGCGGTTCGCGGAGATCGTGGACGCGGCGCCGGAGCGTCGCTCGGAGCTGGCCGAGGCGGCGGTGGCGGCGTACCTGCGGCTGGGCGGACTCTCGCGCGCTCGGGGTTGATCGAGAGCGCGCTCCAGGTCCTAGCGTCGGCCTCATGAGCGATACCGCACTGATCATCGGGACCTCCCGCGGACTCGGGCACGCCATCGCCGCCGAGTTCGTGGCGCACGGGTGGGACGTCGTCGGCACGGTCCGGGACCCGACCGTCCGGACCCCGCTGCACGAGCTGGCGGACGAGCACCCGGGGCGGGTCGGGATCGAGGTCCTGGACATCACCGATCAGGGTCAGCTGGCCTCGTTGCGCGAACGGTTGGCCGGGCGGGAGTTCGCGGTGCTCTTCGTGAACGCCGGGACCACGAACGACGAGGCGACCCTCGTCGGCGACGTGTCCACCGAGGACTTCGTGACGGTGATGGTGACGAACGCGCTGAGCCCGATGCGCGTCGTCGAGACCCTGCAGGACCTCGTGCCCGACGACGGGTTGATCGGGGCCATGACGTCCGGGCAGGGCAGCATCACGAACAACACGACCGGCATGCGCGAGGTCTACCGCGGCAGCAAGGCGGCGCTGAACATGTCCATGCGCAGCTTCGCGGTGCGCCAGCCCGAGAAGCGGGCGCTCGTGCTCATGGCGCCCGGCTGGGTGCAGACCGCGCTCGGCGGCCCGGGCGCGCGGCTGACCATCGCCGAGAGCATCCCCAGCCTGGTGCGGGTGCTGCTCGCGAAGCGCTCTCGTCCGGGCCTGGAGTACCTGGACTACCTCGGACGGACGGTGCCCTGGTAGGTGCGTAGCGGTCTGGTTCCGCAGTGATCAGCGGCCAACGGCGGGCGAGGGCTACGGCCGCCGCGTGTGCACTCGCGAGGTCGTCGACAGTGCCGGACCTCGCGAGGTGTGGCGCAACCGAGTCATCGTGACTCGGTCGCGCCACACCTCTGCCGACTTCAGGCCGACGCCAGCTCCACTCCGCCCGCAGCCTCGGCGCGCGCGGCCACCAGCGACGAGTGCGTCGGCGCGTCCGGCACGTGCGCCGGCTTCAGCGCCGCGAACTCCCGGCGCAGCACCGGCACGACCTCCTCACCGAGCAGATCCAGCTGCTCGAGCACCGTCTTCAGCGGCAGGCCCGCGTGGTCCATCAGGAACAGCTGGCGCTGGTAGTCGCCGACGTACTCCCGGAACCCGAGCGTGCGGTCGATGACCTCCTGCAGCGAACCGACCGTCAGCGGCGTCTGCGTCGAGAACTCCTCCAGCGACGGGCCACCCCCGTAGACCGGGGCGTGGTCGAAGTACGGTCGGAACTCGGCCACCGCGTCCTGCGAACGACGACGCATGAACACCTGACCGCCGAGCCCGACGATCGCCTGATCCGCCGACCCGTGCCCGTAGTGCTCGAAGCGCCGCCGGTAGAAGTCGACCATCTTCGCCGTGTGCGACGCGGGCCAGAAGATGTGGTTCGAGAAGAAGCCGTCGCCGTAGTAAGCGGCCTGCTCGGCGATCTCCGGCGAGCGGATCGAGCCGTGCCACACGAACGGCGCGACGCCGTCGAGCGGCCGCGGCGTCGAGGTGAACCCCTGCAGCGGCGTCCGGAACTGCCCCTCCCAGTCGACCACCTCGGAGTCCCACAGCCGACGCAGCAGCGCGTAGTTCTCGATCGCCAGCGGGATGCCCTGCCGGATGTCCTGGCCGAACCACGGGTAGACCGGCCCGGTGTTCCCGCGGCCCATCATCAGGTCGACGCGCCCGTCCGCGAGGTGCTGGAGCATCGCGTAGTCCTCGGCGATCTTGACCGGGTCGTTGGTCGTGATCAGCGTCGTGGACGTCGAGAGCTGCAGCGTCGAGGTGGTCGCGGCGATGTACCCGAGCAGCGTCGTCGGCGACGACGGCACGAACGGCGGGTTGTGGTGCTCGCCGGTCGCGAAGACGTCGAGCCCGACCTCCTCGGCCTTCTGTGCGATCGTCACCATCGACCGGATCCGCTCGCCCTCGCTCGGCTCGCGTCCCGTGGTCGGGTCCGGCGTGACGTCGCCGACCGTGAAGACCCCGAACTGCATGGCGGCCACCCTCTCAAAGTTGAACCGTCAACTACTGTACGTCCTCAACCGCAGGGCGGCCAGGGTTGTTCCCGCACGACGGCGAGCGCGCCGGCCACGTCGTCGACCACCGTCGCCCCCGCCGGCACGCCCGGCCGGTCGATCAGCACCACCGGCACCCCGAGCTCCCGGGCGGCGGTCAACTTGGCCTCGGTCGCGCCGCCGGAGTCCTTGGCGACCACGACGTCGACCCGGTGCCGGCGCAGCAGCGCGCGCTCGTCGTCGAGGGCGAACGGGCCGCGCGCGAGCATCAGTTCCGACCGCGCCGGCAGCGCGTCCGGCGCCTCGATCGCCCGCACCAGGAACCAGGCGTCGACGTCGAGGAACGGGTCCACGCCCTGCCGTCCGATCGCGAGGAACACCCGCCCGTAGCCGCCGGCCGCACAGGCGGCCGCCGCGGCACCCGTCGTCGGGACCCGGCGCCAGTCGTCGCCCGGCCCCGCCGTCCACCCGGGGCGGCGGAGGACGACGAACGGGGTCCCGACGCGGGCCGCGGCCGCCGCGGCGTGCTCGGTCATGCGCGCGGCGAAGGGATGGGTGGCGTCGACGAGGAGGTCGACCTCGGCCAGCGCCGCGACCAGCCCCTCGACGCCGCCGAACCCGCCGGTCCGGACGTCGCCCGCCGGCAGCCGCGGGTCGCGGGTGCGGCCCGCGAGCGAGGTGGTGACGACGACGTCGGGTGTCGCCGCGAGGGCGTCCGCCAGCTCGCGCGCCTCCGCGGTGCCGCCGAGGACGAGCACCCGTCGCGCGCTCACCGCTCGCGCGCGGCCGAGTAGAGGTGGCTCTCGCACCCCTGCTCGGCGATCCCCACCACGGCCCCGACGACGATCACCGCCGTCCGCCGGATCCCGGCGTCGCGCACCCGGTCGGCGATGTCGGCGAGCGTGCCGCGCACGACCAGCTCGTCGTCCCGCGAGGCCCGCGCCACCACCGCGACCGGCTCGGTCGACGGCCGGTGCTCCCGCAGCGCGGCCACCACCTCGTCGCAGCGCTGGACCGCGAGGTGCAGCACGAGCGTCCCGCCGGCCGCGGCCCAGACGTCGAGCGACTCACCCGCCGGCATCGGCGTAGCGTTCGCGGCGTCGCGGGTGAGCACCACCGACTGCCCGACGCCGGGCACGGTCAGCTCCGTGCGCAGCGCCGCGGCGGCCGCCGAGAACGCCGGGACCCCCGGCACGATCTCCCAGGGGACCCCGGCCGCGTCGAGCCGGCGGGTCTGCTCGGCGACCGCGGAGAAGATGGCGGGATCGCCGCTGCACAGCCGGGCCACGTCCAGACCCGCCTCGTTCGCGGCGACCAGCTCGGCGACGATCTCGTCGAGGGTCAGACGCGCGGTGTCGACCCGGTGCGCGTGCGGCGGGCACTGGGCGAGCAGGTCCTCGGGCACGAGCGACCCGGCGTAGAGGCAGACCGGGCTCGTCGCGATCGCGCGCAGACCGCGCACGGTGATCAGGTCGGCCGCACCCGGACCCGCGCCGACGAAGCGGACGGTCACGCGTTCCTCCAGGGCGGGGTGGTCGACGACGTCTCCGGGAACGGGTCCTTGCCGACGTCCGCGGCGGGACCGGAACCGGCGTCCGCCCCCACGTGCAGCACCCACTGTGTCACCGGGGCGAGCGCCTTCCACCCTAGATAGCGCCCAACGGGGGTGGCGCGCGAGACCGCGATGCGTCGGATCGACCCGCCGTGCTCGGCCCGGGCGGCCGCGAGCGCCGCCTCCCCCTCGATCGTCACCGCGTTGGCCACCAGCCGCCCGCCGGCCCGCAGCGCCGTCCGGCACGCGTCGAGCATCCCGGGCACCGACACCCCGCCGCCGACGAACACCGCGTCGGGCGCGTCGAGCCCGGCCAGCGCCTCGGGGGCACGCCCCTCGACCACCCGCAGCGCGGGCACGCCGAACGTCTCGGCGTTGGCGGTGATCCGCCCGGCGCGGTCGGCGCGGGCCTCGATCGCGATCGCGCGGGCGGTCGGCTCGGCGCGGCACCACTCGATGCCGATCGAGCCCGCTCCCCCGCCGACGTCCCAGAGCAGCTGGCCGGGCAGCGGCCGCAGCGCGGCGACCGACAGCGCCCGCAGCTCGGCCTTGGTGAGCTGGCCGTCGTGGTCGTAGGCGCTGTCGGGCAGGCCCGGGGCGCGACCGAGGAGCTCGTCGTCGGGCAGTGCGGGGCAGGTGACGGCGACGACGGCGAGCGGATCGTCGGTGCGCGCGTCCCAGTCGGCGGCCACCCCGTCGGTGCGCGACTCGTGCTCCGCGCCCAGCGAGGTCAGCACCGTCATCGGCGCCTGCCCGTACCCGGCGCCGACGAGCAGGGCCGCCAGCAGGCCGGGCGTCTCGGCCGAATCGGCGAGCACGAGCAGACGCCGCCCGGGCGTGAGCGCGGCCCGGACGGCGGCGAGCGGGCGCCCGACCGCGGACACCGTGACGACGTCCTGCTCCGTCCACCCGAGCCGCCCCGCCGCCAGCGCCAACGACGACGGGTGGCTGACGACGGCGGCGTCCGGCCGGTGGCGCAGCACGGTCGAGCCGATCCCGAAGAACATCGGGTCGCCGCTGGCGAGCACGACGAGCTCGGCGCGCGCGTGCCGGTCGAGCAGCCCCGGCAGGGCGGGCATCAGCGGTGACGGCCACGCCTCCCGCTCGGCGGTCACCTCGTCGGGCAGCAGCTCGAGCTGACGCGGCGCGCCGAGGACGACCGACGCCTTCTCCAGCGCCGTGCGGGCGGGCGGGGCGAGGCCGGGCCATCCGTCGGCGCCGATGCCGACGACGGTGACGCTCACCAGATGTCACGACGATCGCTGGCACGCACGGCGAATCACCCTAAGCGCTCGACCAGCCGATGTCCCTGCTCGCGGGACGTGACGAGGTCCTCCCCCTCGCCCGGTCGGGTCCTCCTCCTCGCCCGGTCCTCCGCCCCCGGATCAGTCCTTCGACGCGACCTCGTCCGCGTACTTGTTCGTCATGTGGTCCACGGCGGAGAGCTGGGTGGCCGCGAACTCGTCCCGCCGCAGACCCGCGCGCTCCTTGGCGGCCTGGGTGGACTCGGCGTGCGAGCGCCCGCCCCAGGTCGTGCCCTGGAAGTGGGGCATGACCTCCTGCGCGATCAGCTCGTAGGACCGCTTCGTCGCCTGCGGGTTCGCCCACTCGTGCCCGAGCAGGAGCATCGCGCCGAAGCCGCCGGACTGGTCGGCGAGCCGCTGGACCTGGGCCCGCGCGTCCTCGGGCGTGCCGATCGCGCCGATGCCCGCCTCGTTGATGAAGTTGATCATTTCCTTGAGGTCGCCGCCCTCGACGGCCATCTGCGGGAACGCCGCGGTCTTCTGGAAGTAGCGGAACCACGACTCGATGCCGTACTCGACCTCCCGGTAGGCCTGCTCCCGCGTCTCGGCGATGTGCATGAGGCCGACCAGGCGCCACTTCGCGCGGTCCGGGTCCGGCTGCCCGTAGTACTCCGCGCGCTCGGTCACGACGTCCCAGTGGTGCGCCAGCGCGTCGAACCCGTCCTGGGTCAGCGTCGCGCCGATCGAGAGCAGCCCGACGCCGTGCCGCCCGGCCATCCGCGGCCCGGTCGGCGAGGCGACGGCCGCGACGGCGACGTCGAAGCACGGCTCGGTGTACGGCCGCAGCTGCAGCTGGGCCTCGACGAGGTTGTGGGTCTTGGTCTGCTCGGTGACGACCTCGCCCGCGAGGAGCCGCATGATGATGTCGAGGTTGACGTCGAGCAGTTCGCGCGTGTCGGTGGGGTTCAGCCCGATCATCGACGAGTCGCTCGGCAGCGACCCGGGCCCGACGCCGAGCATCGACCGTCCGCGCGTCAGGTGGTCGAGCAGCACCATCCGGTCGGCCACCCAGAGCGGGTTGTGGTAGCTCGCCGAGGTCACGCCGGTGCCGAGGCGGATCCGTTTGGTCCGCTCCGCCGCCGCCGCGATGAAGATCTCGGGCGACGCGATGATCTCGGTGCCCGCCGAGTGGTGCTCGCCGATCCACGCCTCGTCGTACCCGAGGGCGTCGAGGTGCTCGATGAGCTCGAGGTCGCGCTGCAACGCCAGGGTCGGGTTCTCGCCTGCTCGGTGGAACGGGGCCAGGAACGTGCCGAATCGCAACCTGCTCACGCGTCCTCCTCCACGTCGGGATCACCCCGAACGTAAGCCGGATCACATCCTTGTGTCCATGACGTGTCTGACCCAATCGACTGCGTCAGGTGGCCGCGTCACGACGGTGCGCGACGTGCGCCGTCGCCGCCGGCCCGAGCTGCGCGGCGATCCGGCCGATGAGGATGCGCAGCTCGTCGCCGGGCCAGTCGGCCGGGCGCAGCTCCCGGGGCAGTCCCGGGTCGCGCAGGAGATCCACGAAGACGTCGTTGGTGAGGTGCACCAGCCGGCGCAGCGCGTCCGGGCCCGGGTCGGGCGATGGTTCCTCGAGCGCGGCGCGCAGGACCGTGAGGTGCGCGCGCAGATCGGCGGCGAGGGTGTCGAGGTCCCACGCCCGGCGGGCCATCGCGGCGGCGGTCGCGGTGCCCGTCGCGCCTGCCCCCGTCGTGCCGGCCGTCGTCGCGCCGACCCCCGCCCCGCCCGCCGCGCCATGATCACCGGGATGACGAGGATCTGGACGCTGGGCGCCTGAATCCTCGTCGTTCCGGTGATCATGGTCTGGCCGGCCCCCGGGAAACCCCGCGTCCACGGTGAGCCGCCCGAGCACCACCGACGCCCCCGCCGGCGCGTCCGCGAGGACGTCGGCCAGGCCGGCGCTCCGGTCCGCCGGGCTGATCAGCACGCCCGGCTGCCACGGCGCGTACCCGACGAGCACGGCCACCCGCCGCAGCCGGTCGCGGTACGGGCGCGCCGACTCCGGGACCTGGTGCATCAGCGTGTGGAACGAGCCGTCCCAGGCCGGCGCCTCGCCGCGGTCGTCACGCAGGCGCTCGACGGAGGCGCGGAACGCCCCGGCGAGGTGGTGGTCGACCTGCCGTCCCCGCGGCGTCGTCGTGAGCTGGCCCTGCTCGCGCATCCGGCCGAGCGCCCGGCGCGCCGCCGGGGCCGCCAGCCCGAGATCTCCGAGGAGCGCGACGAGGGCGGGCCCGGGCAGCGAGGGACCACCGGACATGCCGAACAGGGCGGCGACGAGCGCCGCGGGCGAGCCCTGCCGCGAGGCCGCTTCCTGTTGTACGGTTCTACTCACGATCGGGAGTCATCCTGTCACATTTCCGGGAGCGGCCGTGCTGGCGAAGATCCTTCCCTGGGTCCTGATGGGCGTCCTGGACATCGCGGCCCCGATCGTCGTCTACGACGTGGCGTCCGGCGCCGGTCTCGGCGACGTCCCGGCGCTGCTGCTCAGCGCGATCGGCCCGGCCGTCAACGCCGTGATCTCGGTGATCATGCGCGGCCGGATCGACGAGTTCAGCGCCTTCATCCTCACCGTCATCGTGGTCGGCGCGGTGACCTCGCTGCTGTTCTCCGACGCGCGGCTGCTGCTCCTCAAGGAGTCGGTCGTCACCGGGGTCCTCGGGCTGCTGTTCCTCGCCAGCGTCCCGACGAGCCGGCCGGTGATCTTCCTGTTCGGTCGGCGGTTCGCGACGAACGGCGACCCCGAGCGCGTCGCCTGGTGGAACGGCCTGTGGCAGTACCCGCACTTCCGGCGCACCCAGCGGCTGATGACGACGATGTGGGGCGTCGGCCTGCTCGGGGAGGCCGTGGTCCGGATCGTGCTGACCTTCCGGCTGCCGGTCGCGACGATGGTCGTGGTCAACGCCGTCGTTCCCGCCGTCGTCATCGGGGTGCTGATCCTGGCGACGATCGTCTGGGGCCAGGCGTCCCGGAAGGCAGGGGAGGCCCGGGCCGCCGCGGCGGCGGCAACCCAGGCCGCGGTAGGTGCCTGACGGCTTGTGAGCACTAATTGATGCCAGGGCATCAATTAGTGCTCACAAGCGCGCTGCGCACCTCAGTGCCGGAACGCCGTCCCACCCGCCACCGCGTACAGCCGCCCCTGCTCGTCGACCAGCTCGGCGCGCCCGACCCGCAGCCGCCGGCCGCCGTGCTCGACGACCACCCGGCACATCACCGGCTGCCCCGCGGCGCGGACCGGCCGGATGAAGCTGATCGAGAAGTCGTCGGGGATGACGTCGAGGGCGTGCGAGAGGCCCCGCGCCGCCAGGCCCGCGAGCGCCCCGCCCTGGACGACGCCCGCCGAGTTCAGCGACGTCGCGTCGGGGTGGGCGACCATCGTCGTGCCGTCGCGGGTGGGGTCCTCGCCGCGGTGGGGCATGAGCATCCGCCACGGCGTCGGGCGGGTCGACCAGGTCGGGGCCATGCGCCCGTACCGCCCCGCGAGGTCGTCGGTGAGCACCGCGTTGCGGCCCACGCAGCGCGCCACCGGCCGGCCCTCCCGGTCGGTGACCGTCGCCGAGCTCAGCCCGACGCCGCTGCTGGCGTCGTCGAGCTGGGCGGTGGCGCGCAGCTCCTCCCCCGCCAGCGGCCGCCCGAGCAACTGCACGCCCAGGCGCACGGTCACGATCCGGTCGCCCGCCCGCAGCGTGCTCGAGTACGAGACCCCGAGCGTGAAATCGGCGAGGATCAGCAACGACTCGAGCAGTCCGTCGCCGGTCACGGTCGGCAACCGCGCCGCGCAGCACCCGCGCTCGACCGAGGTCAGCTCGGCGTGGGTGGCGGCGTGGACCGGCGCCAGCGGCAGCCCGTCCGCCGTGAGCCGGCGGAGCACCGCGAGGGGGCTCGGGTCGTCACTCACGCGGCGATCATGCCCGGTCCGTGCCCGGGCGCGACGGTCGGGCGGCGGATCCCCGGAGCCCGACCCCGGCTCGACCCCGGAGCCCGACCCCGGCGCCGACCCGCCGCCGACCGCCCGGCCCTCGCTCAGCGCGCCCCGGCGGGCACCGGCACCGTCACGCCCGTGAGCTCCTCGCAAGCGGCGAACAGCGCCCGCTGGGTCTCCCGGTCGTGCGACGCGGCGGTCGACCCCACCGGGATCGGGTGGCCCCAGGTCTCGCCCGGGCCGTCCGGCCCGACGTACACCCCGCCGGGCAGGTCGGGCACCGTCGCGGCGTACAGCTCCGGCAGCGCGCCCATCTCGGGCCCCTGCGCGAAAATCCGGTTCCCCAGCCCCATGAGCGCGTCCTGGAACGACTCGGTGCGCGACTGCAGGTTGGTGGCCGAGTACCCGGGGTGCGCGGCCATCGACCTCAGCGAGGAGCCGTTGATGACGAGGCGGTGCTCCAGCTCGTAGGCGAGCATGAGGTCGGCGAGCTTGGACTGCCCGTAGGCGAGCCAGCGCTGGTAGCGGCGGCGCTCCCAGTTGAGGTCGTCGAGGCGGATCGAGCCGATCCGGTGCATCACGCTCGACATCCACACGACGCGGTCGGTGAGCCGGTCGAGCAGCAGGCCGGTCAGCGCGAAGTGGCCGAGCACGTTCGTCCCGAACTGCATCTCGAAGCCGTCGGTGGTGCGCTGCTGCGGGATCGCCATGAGTCCGGCGTTGTTGACGAGCACGTCGACCGCGCCGACGCGGGCGGCGAACCGGCGCACCGACGCGAGGTCGGACAGGTCGAGCTCCTCGACGGCCGTGGTGCCCGGGGCGCCGCCACGGGTGATCTCGGCGGCCGCCTGCTCAGCCTTGTCGGTGTTGCGGCAGGCGAGCACCACCCGCGCGCCGTGGGCGACGAGCTCGCGGGCCGTCACGAGGCCGAGGCCGGAGTTCGCGCCGGTCACGACGACGGTGCGGCCGGTCTGGTCGGGGATGTCGGCAGAGGTCCAGGGAGCCATGGTGGGCCGGTTACCCATTCGGCTCCGCCTTGTGCGTGTGTTTCCGTGCTCAGACACGGAAACGCACGCACGAGGCCGGAGGCCGACCGTGGGATACTGGCGGTGTGCACCTCTCCGGCGAAGCGGATGCGGTCGGCGTCGACGGCGACCACCGGGTCTGTGCGGCCATCGAGGCCCTGCCGGACCGGGCGACGATGCACGGCTGGGTCTCGCGGTTCGCGCTGCTCGCCGACCCGACGCGGCTGACGCTGCTGCTCTGCATCCACGAGGTCGGCGAGATCTGCGTGTCCGATCTCGCGCTCGCGGCCGGACTCAAGGACTCCACGACGAGCCAGGCGCTGCGGCTGCTGCGCGCCCAGAACCTCGTCAGCGCGCACCGCGACGGCCGGGTCGTGCGCTACCGGCTGGCCGACCCGGTCGTCACCGACCTGCTCGACCGCATGCGCAAGGGCCCCTACGAGGAGCTCGGCGCCGCGGCCGTCACCCCAGGAGCTTCTCGAGGATCTCCGCGAGACGCTTGACCTCGATGAGGAACGAGTCGTGCCCGTAGGGCGACTCGATGCGCTCGACGGGGCCCGACGTCGTGATCAGCTCCGCGAGCTCCTCCTGCTGGTGCAGCGGGTAGAGCCGATCGCTCGTCGAGCCGGCGACGACGGTGTGCGCGGTGATCCGGCCCAGCGCGTCGGCCATCGAGCCGCGGCCCCGGGACACGTCGTGACCGTTCATCGCGGCCGTCAGGGCGACGTAGGACCCGGCGTCGAACCGGTGGACCAGCTTCTCGGCGTGGTGGTCGAGATAGGACTCCACGGCGAACCGGCCCGGTGAGGACGCGTCGTACGGGTCCTCCCCCGGCTGCGGGCGCCGGCCGAAGCGGGTGTCGAGCTCCTCGGCGGTGCGGTAGGTGGAGTGCGCGATCCGGCGCGCGACGCCGAGCCCGACGTGCGGGCCCTCGCCGCGCGGCCGGTCGTGGTAGTCCCCGCCGCACCAGTGGGGGTCCTCGCGGATGGCCGCGAGCTGCGGCGACGCCCACCCGATCTGGTCGGCCGACGCCGAGGCCGAGCACGCGAGCAGCAGCAGCCGCTCCACCCGGTCCGGGTGGGTCACCGCCCACTCGACAGCCCGCATGCCGCCCATCGACCCGCCGAGCACCGCGGCCCACCGACCGATCCCGAGCTGGTCGGAGAGCCGGACCTCGAGCGCGACCTGGTCACGCACGCTCGTGACCGGGAACCGCGAGCCCCACGGCCGGCCGTCGGGAGCGGTCGACGCGGGCCCCGTCGTCCCCTGGCAGCCCCCGAGGACGTTGGGGGCGACGACGAACCACCGGTCGGTGTCGATCGCCAGACCGGGCCCGACGACGCCGTCCCACCAGCCCGGCGTGGGGTGGCCGAGCCCGGCCGGACCGGTGACGTGGCTGTCCCCGGTCAGCGCGTGCAGCACGAGCACCGCGTTGTCGCCGCGGAACTCGCCCCACGTCTCGTACGCGACGGTGACGTCGGGCAGCGCCGGGCCCGCCTCGAGCGGCAGCGGGTCCGGGAGGGTGACGAAGTGGCGCCCGCCCACCGGATCCCCCTCCCGCCACGCGCCGGTGGCGGGAGGGAGGACCGGGACGGTGTCGGTCGCGGGCGGGGCGCCGGGCGAGCCCGCGGCACGTCCTCCGGGGAGCAGTTCGGTCACACCGCCGACTTCGCCGCGGTGAACCCGGACTCGAGGTCCGCCTTGAGGTCCTCGACGTTCTCGATCCCGACGGCGAGGCGGACCAGCCCGGGCGTGACGCCGGACGCGGTCTGCTCCTCGGGCGAGAGCTGGCTGTGCGTGGTCGATGCCGGGTGCGCGATCAGGCTGCGAACGTCACCGATGTTCACCAGCTGCGAGTGCAGGCTGGTGCCGTCGACGAAGGCCCGGCCGGCCTCGACCCCGCCGCGCAGGTCGAACGACACGATCGCGCCGACGCCGCGGGGCAGGTACTTGCGGCCCGCCTCGTACCAGGGGCTCGACGCGAGCCCGGCGTAGTAGACCTTCTCGACCTCGTCGCGCGACTCGAGCCACTCGGCCAGCGCCTGCGCGTTGGCCACGTGCCGCTCCAGGCGCAGCGACAGCGTCTCGATGCCCTGGATGATGAGGAACGCGTTGAACGGCGAGATCGCGGCGCCGGTGTCGCGCAGCAGCTGCACCCGCAGCTTGGCCGCGTAGGCGCCCGGGCCGAGCGCCTCCCAGTACTTGAGGCCGTGGTAGCTCGGGTCCGGCTCGGTGAAGCCGGGGAACCGGTCGCCGTGGGCGCCGAAGTCGAAGGTCCCGGCGTCGACGACGAGGCCCGCGATGGTGGTGCCGTGCCCGCCGAGGTACTTGGTGGCCGAGTGGATGACGATGTCGGCGCCGTGCTCGATGGGGCGGAGCAGGAACGGCGTCGGCACCGTGTTGTCGACGACGAGCGGGACGCCGACCTCGTGGGCGACCCCGGCGACCCCGGCCACGTCGAGGACGTTCGAGCCCGGGTTCGCGATGGTCTCGGCGAAGAACAGCTTGGTGTTCGGCCGGACCGCGTTGCGCCACTGCTCGAGGTCGTCCTGGTCCTCGACGAACGACACCTCGATGCCGAGCTTGGGCAGCGTGTAGTGGAACAGGTTGTACGTGCCGCCGTAGAGGCTCGGGCTCGACACGAAGTGGTCGCCGGCCTCGGCGATGTTCAGGATCGCGGCCGTGGTGGCCGCCGAGCCCGACGCGAACGCCAGCGCCGCGACACCGCCCTCGAGCGCCGCGACGCGCTGCTCGAGCACGTCCTGCGTCGGGTTCATGATCCGGGTGTAGATGTTGCCCGGCTCGGCGAGGCTGAACAGGTCGGCGCCGTGCTGGGTGTCCCGGAAGACGTACGACGTCGTCTGGTAGATCGGCGTGGCCCGCGCACCCGTGGTCGGGTCGGGCGCTGCGCCGGAGTGGACCTGCTTGGTCTCGAACGACCAGTTGGCCTCGGGGCTGCTCATGCTCTGGTTCTCCTGACGTGACGGGGGTTCGGGGGCTCAGTCGACGGATCGATCGCCGGGGCGACAGAACTCGTCGAAGGCGTCGAGGCGACGGCTGGGCCAGAACTCGTCACGAACGGGCTCGAGCACGGCGGTGTGGAGCACGGACGCCACCTTAGTGGGTTCACCGCCCGGCGCGAGGGGCCTTGCCGATCTTCACCGTCCCGGTCCCGGTCGCGACCAGGGTGGCCCCGATCGCGACGTGGTACGCGAGCAGCGCGGCGACCATGGGCGCGGTCAGCGAGACGATCCCGGTCGCGGTGAGCAGCGACCCGCACACGGCCGCTCCGAGCGCACCGCCGGCCTGCCGGGCGGTGTTGAGCACCCCGCTGCCCAGCCCGGTGTGGGCGGGGTCGACCCCGCCCATCGTCACCGCGGTCATCGCCGGCATCGCGATCGAGCAGAAGCCCAGCACCGTGGCCCCGACGACGACGAGCGCGACCGGTCCCGTCGGGCCCGCCACCGCCAGGATCGCCGTGCCGAGCGCGCCCATCGCGTACCCGGCGAGCATCGGGGGACGGGACCCGACGCGGGCGGTGAGCCGCGCCGACAGCGTCGACCCGATCCCGACGGCGAGGGTGAGCGGCAGCAGGAGCAGCCCGGCGTGGAACGCGTCCTGGCCGAGCGGGCCCTGCAGGAACAGCGAGATCGCGAGCAGCGCCCCGTAGAGACAGAAGTTGAAGATCCCGCCCGCGGCGACCCCGCCCGAGAACGGCCGGGCGGAGAACATCGTCATCGGCAGCATGGGCTCGGCGCGCCGCCGCTCGGCGAGGACGAACAGCACCGCCCCGAGCAACCCTGCCCCGACGAGCCCGAGCGGCAGCGGGTCGGTCCAGCCGAGCTGCCCGGCCTCGATCAGCCCGCCGGTCAGCGCACCGAGCGCGACGACCCCGAGGACCAGCCCGACGACGTCGGTGGCGTGCTCCCGGCGGGGCGACTCGGCGACGGCGAGGCGGGTCAGCACGACCGTCGCGACGCAGACCGGGACGTTCACCAGGAAGATCCAGCGCCAGTCGGCGACCGCGATCAGGGTGCCGCCCAGCAGCGGACCGGTGGCCATGCCGAGGCTGCCCACGCCGCCCCACACGCCGAGCGCGCCCGCCCGCCTCGCCGGGTCGGGGAACTGCCCGACGATCAGCGCGAGCGAGGACGGGAGCAGGCCGGCGGCCCCGAGACCCTGGGCGACGCGGGCCGCGACGAGCCACCCGGCGCCCGGCGCGAGCGCGCACCCCGCCGACGCGAGCCCGAAGACGACGAGGCCGAGGACGCAGACCCGTCGCGCGCCGTGGCGGTCGCCGAGCGAGCCGGCGGTGAGCATGCCCGCGGCGAGGGCGACGGTGTAGGCGGCGACGACCCACTGCTGGGCGCCGATGCCGCCGCCGAGGTCGCGGGAGATGGTCTCGAGGGCGACGTTGACGACGGTCGCGTCGAGCTGCACGGCGAAGAACGCCAGGCTCAGGGCGACGAGGGCGAGGCGGGGCCGGGTGGTCACGGGGATCGCGGAGGTCGCAGTCGCGGTCATGCCTCGACCGTCTCCCGGGATCGGTTCGACGTGGGTCGAACAGGTGGCCTTCGGCCTTGTGAGCGCAAATTGACGCCAGAGCATCAATTACTGCTCACATGCGCGGAGCGCACCTACCGGGCCACGACCTCCGACAGCCGCCCGTAGGTCAGCGCGTCGGCCGAGGACAGCGCGGCGAACGTCCCCGAGTCCGCGACCGCCGACACCAGACCGGCCGCGTGGGCCAGCGCCGCGCGGTAGAGCGACGAGCCGAAGCTGATCCGGCGGACCCCCGCACCCTCCACCTCGTCGGTGCTCAACCCGAGCGACGCGGCGGCGAGCAGGTTGACCGGGACCGACCAGCCGCCCACCACCTCGGCGAGCGACTCCGCCGTCGTCGGGACGAACCCCGGCACGAACAGGCAGGTCGCACCCGCGCCGAGGTACGCCTCGAGCCGGGCGCGGGCGTGGGCCGGGCGATCCTCGGGCGCGCCGACGCCGTTCCAGAACACGTCGGTCCGGGCGTTCAGCACGACGTCGGGGTCGTGCCGGGCGATCGCCTCCGCGCTCGCGGCGACGATCTCGGCCTGCAGCCCGGCATCGCGCAGCTCGCCCGTCGCGGGGTCGGTGTCCTCCAGGTTCACCCCGGCGGCGCCGAGGCCGATCGCCTCCCCGACGACGTCGGCCACCGCCTCGGGCGTGTCCCCGAAACCGGCCTCGAGGTCGACGTTGACCGGGGTCGGGTCGGCGGCGGCGATGACCGCGGCCGCGGCGGACAGCGCACCGGACCGGCCGATGCGCTCGCCGTCGCGCAGACCCAGCACCGCGGCCGCGGCGGCACTCGACGTGCCGATCGCCGGGGCCTGCTCGGCGAGGAGTCGCGCGCTCGCGGCGTCCCAGGCGTTCGGCATGAGGAACAGGGCGTCGTGCATCGCGCGGAAGCGCGCGGCGCGCGATCCGGGGTGGTCGGTCATGGCCGGGGTCCTTCCGGTTCAGAGGGCAGGGGCACGACGGTCCAGGCCGAAGTGCCGCGCGAACGCCTCGGTGCCGGCGTCGGTGACCGCGACGCTGCGGTTGGCGTCCCGGCGGCGCACCCAGCCGCGGTGGAGGAACACCCCGAGCAGGTCGCGGCCGAGGCGCCCGCCCAGGTGGTGGCGCTGCTCGCTCCAGTCCACGCAGTAGCGCACGAGCGGCCGCTTCCCCGGCCGCACCTCGACCCCGAGGTCGGTGAGGAACGCCCAGCCCGGGTCGGTGACCTCGTAGTCGAGGTCGCGGCCGTGCCCGGTGGGGGTGTCCTCGACGGCGCGGTCCGGGTCGTACACGCCGTCGCCGCCGGACAGGTGGCCGCGCTCGATCATGCTGCCCATCACCGCGACGCCCAGCCGGCCCGCGAGGTGGTCGTAGCAGGTCCGGGCGGTGCGCAGCTGCGCGGCGCGGTTGCCCTCGCGCAGCGAGCGGACGGGTCGGGTCGGCCCGAGGCGGGTCATCATCTCGAGCAGCTCGCCGACCGGTGCGCCGGCGAGCCGGTAGTAGCGGTGGCGGCCGTGCTGCTCCACGAGCAGCAGCCCGGCGTCGACGAGCTTGGCCAGGTGACTGCTCGCGGTCGGTCGGGAGACGTCGGCCTCGTCGGCGAGCACGCTCGCGGGCAGGGAACGCCCGTCGTCGAGGGCGAGCAGGATGCGGCACCGCGCCCGGTCGGCGAGCACGGCGCCGATGGCGGCGATCTCGACGTCGCCGTGCCGGACCTCGGTCACTCCCGCCTCCGTCCGTCGCGTCGGGCCACCACGGTAGGACGGCGTCGGTTCGACGACCGTCGAACCGTCAGGGACGCAGTTCCTCCGTCGGCAGCCCGAGCGCGGCGACGATCGGCTCGCACAGGTCCCCCAGCGCCGGCAGGCCGTTCTCCCCGAGGGGTTCGACGACGAGCCGGCGCACCGTCGCGACGTGGCCGGGAGCGGCGGCGGCGAGGTGGTCGCGGCCGGCGTCGGTGAGGGTCGCGACGGTGAAGCGCCGCCCCTGGCCGGTGCAGACCGTGCGCTGCACCCAGCCCCGGTCCTCGAGGCGGGTCACCGCGTGCGAGGTGCGCGGCAACGACCCGTTAGCCATCTCGGCGATCTCGCTCATCCGCAGCGTCGCCTCCGGGGACACCGAGAGCCGGGCCAGGATCATGTAGCCGAACAGCGTGAGGTCGGCGTCGCGCAGCAGCTGGCTCTCCAGCGCGCCCGGCAGCGTGAGCAGCACCTTCGCGAGGTGGATCCAGGCCGGCCGTTCGCGGTCGTCGAGCCAGGTCACGTCGTCGTGGTCGTCGTCCGGCACCCCCGCATCCTCGCAGCGCCCGGCCGTTGACTTCAACACGCAACTCAGCGCAGACTGACTTGCACACGCAACCCGAGGAGCCCGCCATGACCGCTCACGCCCCCGCCGTCCGCACCGTCCCGCTCGCCGCCCGGCTGGGCGTCGCCGTCATCGCCGCCGCCGTGGTCAACACGCTGGTCGCGCTGGTCGCGGGCGCGCTCGACGACGGCGGGATCGGCATGGGCCTCACGCCCGCGAACTACCTGCCGGCGACGCTCGTCGGGGTCGCGGTCGGCGCCGCGGGGTGGACTCTGGTACGGCGGTACGCGCCCGGCGCACTGCGGATCGTCGTCCCCGCCGTGCTCGCGGTGACCTGGGTGCCCGACCTGCTCCTGCTCACGATGGCCGCGACCGCGGCCAACGTCGCCGGGCTGATGCTCATGCACGCGGCCGTCGCCACCGCCGTCGTGCTGGCGATGCGCGAGGCCTGAGCGAGGTCGGCGACCACGATCACCGGGACCCCACGGTTCCCGACGCCGGGCCGGCCGGACCATGGCGTCCCGGTGATCACGCCTCGATCAGCGCGGCGCCCGTGACCGCCCGATCCCCGACCGCGATCGACCCCGAGCTCAGCACCCGGCAGATCGCTCCCCCGCGCTCGTGCATCGCACGCGCCGCCCCCGGCCCGACCGAGCTCTCCATGACCCGGCACGGCGCTGCCTTGCGGACGACCTCGAGCTCGACGTCCCCGATCGTCAGCCGCGCACCCGGCGTCGTCGGGATCCGGCCGTGGTCGAGGGTGATGTTGCGACGGGTGTCCTCGGCCGGCACCGGCCCGCCGCGCGCGGCCGCGGCCTCGGCGAGCTCCTCCTGCGACTGCACGGAGACGTGCCGGTGGCGGGTGCCGAAGTAGCGGTCCCCGACGATCCCGCGCCCGGCCTCGGCGCGGATCTCCCCGACCGCGACCATCGGCGCCTTGCGCTCCGGCGCCACGTGCAGCGCGGCCACCCGGCTCTCCACGCACTCCAGCGTACGAGCGCCGACCCCGTTCGGGACGAACGACTCGTTCGTGCCGGTAGACGCCACGAACGAGTCGTTCGTCCCACGCGGGGTGGGGCGAACCACTCTTGACAGGCTGTCAACAGCGGGCGCACCGTGATCGGCATGGCGGTCGAACAGGAGCTCACCGACCACGACGTGATCGTGATCGGGTCCGGCTTCGGGGGCGGTGTCGCCGCCCTGCGCGCGGCCGAGAAGGGCTACCGGGTCGCGGTCCTGGAGGCCGGGCGCCGCTTCGCCGACCACGAGTTCGCCCGCACCACGTGGCACCTGCGCGACTTCCTCTGGGCGCCGCGCCTGGGCTGCCACGGGATCTTCCGCATCGACCCGCTGCGCCACGTCCTGGTGCTCTCCGGGGCGGGGGTCGGCGGCGGGTCGCTGGTCTACGCGAACACCCTCTACCAACCGCCGGCCCGGGTGTTCGCCGACGGCAGCTGGCCCGAGGTGGCCGACTGGCACGACGAGCTCGCCCCGCACTACGACCAGGCCTCGCGGATGCTCGGGGTCACCACCTACCCGCGCACCTCAGCCGCGGACGCCGTGATGCGCGACGTCGCCGACGAGCTCGGCGTCGGGCACACCTACCGCCGCGCCGACGTCGGGGTGCTCTTCGGGGACGAGCCGGACACGGACGTCCCGGACCCCTACTTCGGCGGCGCCGGACCCGCGCGACGCACGTGCCGGCACTGCGGCGAGTGCATGACCGGCTGCCGGCACAACGCCAAGAACACGGTGGCGAAGAACTACCTGCACCTGGCCGAGGGCGCGGGCGCCGTCGTGCACCCGCTGACCACGGTGACCGCGATCCGCCCGCGCCACGGCGACCTCACCGGAGAATCGGGCTACGAGGTCGAGGTCCGCGAGACGCCGCGCTTCGGCCGGAGGTCCCGACGACGGACCATGACCACCGACCAGGTCGTCGTCGCCGCCTCGGCACTCGGCACCCAACGGCTGCTGAACCGCCAGCGCCCGCACCTGCCGCGGATCTCCACGCGCCTCGGGCACCGCGTGCGGACCAACTCCGAGGCCATCCTCGCGGCCCGCACCCCGGACCCGGCCGCCGACTTCACCGACGGCGTCTCGATCACCTCGTCGATCCACGTCGACGAGAACACCCACGTCGAGCCGGTCCGCTACGGGCACGGCTCGAACCTGCTGGCGCTGATGTCGGCGCTGCTGGTCGACGGCACCCCCGACGCCGACGACCCGACGATCGGCCGGCACGGCCCGGGCCTGCGCCGCGTCCTGTCCGCGGCGCTCCGGCGTCGTCGCGAACTGGCCCTCATCCACCGGCCCAAGCACTGGTCGGAGCAGTCGATCGTGCTGCTGGTGATGCAGACGCTGAACAACTCGCTGACGCTGCGCCCGCGCCGGTTCCTGCCCGGACTGGCGAGCGCCCCCGCCGACGGCGAGGGCAACCCGCCCTGGATCCCGGCGGGTCACGAGGTCGCGCGTCGCGTGGCCCGGCGCATCCGCGGGGTGCCGGTGGGCGCCGCGTCGAGCCTGGCGAACATCCCGGTCACCGGCCACTTCCTCGGCGGCGCGGTGCTCGGGACCACCTCCGACGACGGCGTCGTCGACCCGTACCACCGCCTGCACGGCCACCCCGGGATCCACGTCATGGACGGGTCGACGGTGCCCTCGAACCTCGGCGTGAACCCCTCGCTGACCATCACCGCGCTCGCGGAGCGGGCCATGGCGACCTGGCCCAACGCCGGCGACGACGACCCCCGCCCCGCCGCGGGCGATCCCTACCGCCGTGTCGACCCGGTCGCGCCGCGCCGACCGGCCGTGCCGCAGGACGCCCCCGGGGCGCTGCGCCTGCCGCTGCACGTGGTGTCGGGATGACGGCGCCCGAGAGCGTCGAGGCCCGCGCCGCGTCGCCCGGCCGCCGCCTGGAGCCCGACGCCCGGCGCGCGGAGATCCTCGAGGCGGCGCTGCGGATCTACGCCGAGCGGCCGTACGCGGACGTGTCGACGACGGAGATCGCCCGCGAGGCCGGCGTCGCCCGCGGCCTGCTCAACCACTACTTCGGCACCAAGCGCGCGCTCTACCTGGAGGCGCTGCGGATCCTGCTGACGATCCCCGAGGCCGCCGCGACCGACCTGCCCGGACGCACCCCGGCCGAGCGCGCGGGCGCCGCCGTCGACTGGTTCCTCGACACCGTCGCCGCGCGCCGCGGCCTGTGGTTGTCCGTCGGGGTCGGCGGGGCGGGCGGCGACGCGGACGTGGACGCCGTCGTCGAACAGGCCGACGAGACCGCCGCCGACCGGGTGCTCGCCGCCCTCGTCCCCGATCGGGATCCCCACGACGGGGCCCTGCGCGCCCGCGTCCGGGCATCGTTCGGCCTGGTGCGCGCCGCGTCCCGCGAGTGGCTGGTGCGCGGCTCGCTCGACCGCGCCGGGGTCCGCGAGCTCCTCGTCACCGCACTCGTCGCCCTGCTCACCACCCAGGAGGACCGATGACCTCGACCGCACCCCTCGACCTCGGCAACCGCGAGTTCTGGAACGCCCCCTGGGCCGAGCGCTACGCCGGGTTCGCCGCCCTGCGCGCCACCGAGGGTCTGCCGGCCTACGCCGAGCCGGAGTTCCCCGGGTTCGAGCCCGGCCCGGGGTTCCGGGTGATCACGCGGCACGCGGACGTCGAGGAGGTCAGCCGCAACCCCGACCGCTTCTGCTCCGGGAACGGCGCGGTGTCGATCCTCGACCTGCCTGCCGAGGCCCACGAGTTCTTCGGGTCGCTGATCAGCATGGACGCCCCGCGCCACACCAAGATCCGACGGATCGCCGCGGGCGCCTTCACCCCGAAGCGGATCACCGGCCTCGTCGACGACGTCGAGCGCATCGCCGGTGAGGTGCTCGACCGGGCCCGGGCCACGGCCGCCGCGCACGGCGGCGAGTTCGACCTGGTCACCGAGATCGCGGCACCGCTCCCGCTGCTGCTGATCTGCGACATGATGGGCATCCCGGAGTCGCGCCGCGACGACGTCTTCACCTGGTCGAACATGATCCTCGCCGGGGACGACCCGGAGTACGTCTCCGAGAACCCGCTGCAGGACTACCTCACCGCGGGCGCGGGCCTGTCCGGGCTGATGACCGAGCTGGCCGCGGCCGCCGAGGCGAACCCGCGCGACGACGTGCTGTCCGCGCTGGTGCACGGCGAGGTCGACGGGGAGCGGCTCTCCCACCAGGAGATCGCGTCCTTCTTCATCCTGCTCTGCGTCGCCGGGAACGAGACCACCCGCAACGCCGTCACCCACGGCGTGTGGGGGCTGCACCAGGACCCCGCGGCGAAGCAGGCGTGGATCGACGACATCGAGGGCGTCACCCCGACCGCGGTCGACGAGATCGTGCGGTGGGCCTCGCCCATCAACTGGATGCGCCGCACCGTCGTCGCCGACACGACCGTCGGGGACGTCCCGGTGGGCGCGGGCGAGAAGCTGCTGCTCGTCTACGGGTCGGCGAACCGGGACGACGCCGTGTTCACCGACCCCGACCGGCTCGACCTGCGCCGCTCCCCCAACCCGCACCACGGGTTCGGTGCCCACGGCCCGCACTTCTGCCTCGGCGCCCACCTGGCGCGGCGCGAGGCGGGGGTGATGTTCCGGCGGCTGCTCACCGGGATGGGAGACCTCGAGGTGGTCGGGGAACCGGACCGGCTCTCGTCGATCTTCGTCAACGGGATCAAGCACCTGCCGGTGCGCCTGCCGTCCGCGGCCTGAGACCACGTCCGGCAGCAGCGACCACCCGGACGAACTTTGCTGCTGCCGGGTGGTCGAAGGTCCGCTCGCGGATGCGAACCCCGTCCGGAGACGCCCTGTACAGGGCGTGACTGCCGCCGGGGGCGCGGAGTGGACCGGACCGGTTGCTCACACGTACCCCACGCTGGACCCGCGATCCGGCGGCGACCAGGGCAGGGCCGCCGCCGGACCGTGACCGGAGGCGTCCGGCCATCGAGAGCCGGGTGGTCGGCGCGGTGACCACCCGGCAGGTCCACTCCCGGGCGGCGGGGAGGACCCCCACCGGATGTCGAGAATCCGTCCACCGTGGATGTCCGGACATGCACCTCATCGTCCCGACGACGACCGCGTTACGGCGGATCCGGGGCCACGACGGCCATCACTGAGACGGCGTAATGTCGCTAGACCGAGCGGCCGTGCGCATCCATCCGAACGCGCCGCGTCACCGCGAAGGGTCACGATACGGTAACGAGCCCATCGAACGGGTCCGGACGGGCGTGACTCAGGTCCTCCGGGGATTCACCTCGGTCGCAATGAGTGACACTCGACGTATGACCGGCGAATCGCTACGCGTCGAGTTCCGGCGCCAGGTCCGCGAGCGGGTGCTCGACACCGCCGCGGCGCTCACGGTGGAGCGCGGATGGGACCGGGTGCGGATCGGCGAGGTCGCCGTCGCGTCCGGGGTGTCGCGCCCGACCCTCTACCGCGAGTTCGGCACCAAGGACGGCGTCGGCGAGGCCCTCGTGGCCCGCGAGGCGGAGCGCTTCTTCACCGGGATCGCCGAGCAGCTCGAACAGCACGAGGACCCGCCCGAGGGCGTACGCGCCGCCGTCCGGTTCACGCTCGACGAGGCCGGCGGCAACCCGCTCCTGCGGGCCATCCTCACCGGCAGCCGCAGCGGTGACACCAGCCTGCTGCCGTTCCTCACCACCCGCGGGGACGCGATCATCACCGGCGGCAACGCGCTCGTCGGCGACTGGATGCGGCGCCGCCGGCCCGACGTCGAGCCCCGGACGGTCGCCGACGCCGTCGACGCCATCGTCCGCCTGACGATCAGCCACCTCGTCTCCCCCGGCCTGAGCCACTCCGACGCGGCCGACCGGCTCGCCCGTCTCACCTCCTGCCTGATCGCCGATCCGTCCCGGGTCTGACTCCCTGTCGCGAGAGCACTGCTCCGTTCTGAGACAGAAATTGCGTCTTGTTTCTATCGCGACGCGCTGTCACAGTCACTTCACGGACGGCGTGCACTCAGGACGCGAGGAGGCCGACGATGACCGTCGAACAGGCACCGGACGAGGCGCTCGAGGAGCAGGAGCCGTGGCGCGACAAGCGCCGCTACCTCTGGCCGCTCGGCACCGTGATGCCCGCCCTGCCGATCGCGGGCTTCGGCCTGGTCCACCTCACCGGTCTGAGCCTGTTCTGGTGGCTCGGCCCGATCATCCTGTTCCTGGTGCTGCCGGCCCTCGACATCCTGATCGGCCGGACCAGCGAGAACCCGCCCGACTCCGAGCGCGCCCGTCTCGAGGCCGACAAGTACTACCGGTGGATCACCTACCTGTTCCTGCCGGTGCAGTACGTGAGCCTCGTCTTCACCTGCTGGGTGTGGGCGACCCAGGACCTCGGGTTCGTCGACCAGCTCGGCCTGGCGCTGACGATGGGCGTCGTGTCCGGCATCGCGATCAACACCGCGCACGAGCTCGGGCACAAGCGCGAGGAGAACGAGCGCTGGCTGTCCAAGATCGCGCTCGCGAGCTCCGGGTACGGGCACTTCTACGTCGAGCACAACCGCGGCCACCACGTCCGCGTCGCGACGCCGGAGGACCCGGCGAGCTCACGGTTCGGCGAGGGCTTCTGGGAGTTCCTGCCCCGCACGGTCTGGGGCAGCCTGCGCAGCTCCTGGCACCTCGAGGTGAAGCGGTTCTCCCGTCACGACAAGAGCGCGTGGAGCCTGCGCAACGACATCCTGATCTCGTGGGCGATGACGATCGTGCTGTTCACCGCCCTGTGCCTGGTGTTCGGCGTGAGCGTGCTGCCGTGGCTGGTCGTGCAGGCCGTCGTCGGGTTCACGCTGCTCGAGATCGTCAACTACCTCGAGCACTACGGCCTCAAGCGCGGGAAGCGTGACGACGGGCGCTACGAGCGGGTCGACCCGCGGCACAGCTGGAACGCCGACCACACGGTGTCGAACCTGCTGCTCTACCAACTGCAGCGCCACTCCGACCACCACGCGAACCCGATCCGGCGCTACCAGACGCTGCGCCACTTCGAGGAGTCGCCGCAGCTCCCCTCGGGCTACGGGACGATGATCGTCGTCGCGGTCTTCCCGCCGCTGTGGCGCGCGATGATGGACCCCAAGGTCGTGGCGCACTACGACGGCGACATGACCCAGTCCAACATCCTGCCCCGCAAGCGGGCGAAGGTCCTCGCGCGCTACGGGCTGACCGAGACCGCCTGAGAGGCGAGCACGCTCTCGACGAGGGCCCGCACCCGGCGTTCCGGGGCGGGCCCTTCGTCATGCCCCGAGGCGGGCTCGAACAGCGCCCGGTAGTACAGCGGCGCCAGCACGTGGTCGACGACGACGTCGACGTCCGGGACCTCTCCCCCGCGACGACGTTCGTGGTCGAGCATCGCGGTGATCTGCGCCCGACGGTCCGCGGTGCAGGCGCACGCGGCGGTCTCGCCCGCCCCGATCGACGCGCGCATGAGCGCGAGGGTGTCCGGGTCGGCGAGGTCGCGCGCCACGTCGGTGGCCCACCGCTCGAGGTCGCCGGCCAGCCCCCCGGTGTCGGGGACGACGACGTCGCCGGTGAACCGGTGCTCGGCGACCGCGGCCAGCAGCTCCGCCAGTGAGCCCCACCGCCGGTAGACCGTGGTCGCGTGCACGCCCGCGCGGGCGGCCACCACCGGGATCGTCAGGTCCTCGGTCCGCACGCCTTCGGCGACCAGGTCCTGCACCGCGCGGTGCACCGCCGCGCGCACCCGGGCCGACCGGCCGCCCGGTCGCGTCCCCGCACCCTCACTGACGTCAGCCACGCCCGTGAGTCTTCCACGTCGCCGGAATGAACGCAGCGATCGTTGCCTTAACCGTGCTAGCGTCGCCGCAGCATTAACGCAGCGATCATTGCGATCACGTTCGACGAGGGAGCCCCATGCACCCCAGGACCCGTGCCCGGCTGTTCGCGGCCGTGGGCGGCATCGTCGTCCTCTTCCCGGCCGCCTCGAGCGTGCCGAGCCCGCTCTACCCGCTCTACCAGCAGCTGTTCGGCTTCTCGGCCGCGACGATCACGGTCATCTTCGCGGTGTACGTCGTGGGCCTGCTGGCCTCGCTGCTCGTCATCGGGGCGCTGTCCGACCACGTCGGGCGCAAGCCCGTCCTCGTCGGCGCCCTCGTGCTCGAGGCCGCCTCGTTCGCGGTGTTCCTCGGCGCGGGCGGGGTGACCGCACTGCTGGTCGCGCGGGTGATCCAGGGCATCGCCACCGGGGCGGCGATCACGACGCTCGGCGCGACCATGGTCGACCTCGCCCCACCGGAGGCGCCGCACCGCGCCGGGATGATCACCGGGGTCGGCACGCTGGCCGGCCTCGCCGCGGGCGCGGTGGGCGCGGGCGCGCTCATCCAGCTCGCCCCCGCGCCGACGCGGCTGGTCTGGATCGTCCTGCTCGCCCTCCTGGCGGTGTCCGCCGTCGTCGTCGCGGTCCTGCCGGAGACCTCCGCACGCCGAGCAGGGGTCTGGGCGTCGCTGGTGCCCCGGGTCGGGGTGGCGCCGCGCCTGCGGGGAGAGGTGCTCGCGGTGACCCCGGTGCTCGTCACCAGCTGGGCGCTCGGCGGCCTCTACCTCTCGCTCGGCCCGTCGATCGCCGGATCGCTGCTCGGGGTGTCCTCGCACCTGGTCGGCGGCCTGGTCGTGACGCTGCTGTGCGGGACCGGGGCGCTCACCTCGTTCCTGCTGCGCGACCGGCCGGTGCGTTCGCTGCTCGCCCCCGCGGCCGGCCTGCTCGCCGGCGGGACGGCGGTGACCCTGGTCGGGTTCGCCGTGACCTCGCTGCTGCTCACGGCGCTCGGGACGGTCGTCGCCGGGGTCGGGTTCGGCGCGGCGGCGCTCGCCTGCTTCGGGGTGTTCGCCGAGATCGCCGGCCCGACCGAGCGCGGCAGCCTCTTCGCGCTCGCCTACGTGATCGCCTACACCGCGTTCTCGGTGCCCGCGGTGATCGCCGGGGTCGGCAGCGGCCTCGTCGGGCTCGCGACGGCGGCGGAGATCTACGGCGCCGTCGTGGTCGTCCTCGGCGCGGGCTCGGCCGCCCTCACCCTCGCCCACGGCCGACGTCGGGCGGTCTCGGAGACCCCGACGGGCGACACCGAAGATCGACGCACCGTCACCAGTCCCCCCGTCGTTGTGACTGTCAGCGAGACTCCGGAGATCGTGAGCCCTGCTAATCCTCCTCGTACGGACGAGTGCACCACGCAACGTGTCAACTCAGCTCCCTGAGCCGAAGATGAAAGAGGAATCCCATAGCAATCCGTTGATATAGGGCAGATCAACTTGGTGAAGTCTTGACCGGATTCACAGATATGTGCGTTTCACTCGATCAGGTGACAGCTCATACACAGCTCGCTCTTAAGTCGTGACCCCAGCGTGACCTCCGCCTCGCCGCCCGGCGAGTGGCTGTTCTTCCCCCGAGAGGACACATCACGATGCGGTTCGAGATCTTCTGCCCCCCGCGGCACCGTCACCACCACCACCGTGGCTGCTGCTGCCACGAGTGCAAGCCGCCGCAGCACGAGTGCTGCCCGCCCAAGGACTGCAAGCCGAAGTCCTGCGGCGACGACTGACCTCGCCGCGATGACGGCTCCCCGGGCCGGCACGACGAACCCGGGGACCACTCGAGCGGCCCGGCACTGACCGGGCCGGCTCAGCAAACAACGGCGTGACCGCCGCCGCCCGCCCCGAGATCGGGGCGGGCGGCGTCGGCCGTCGCCACCCGGGCGCGGCGCCCGGGGACGTTCGAGGGGAGACGGTGGGCGCGCATTCGACACTGGTCGGCCTGCCGGCGGTGGACGGGGACGGAATCCCCGCGGAGAGCAGTGGCGTCGGGGGCGTCGCGGCTCCAGGTCCCGCCGGGGACCTGACCGACCACGACGGCGGCGTGTCCACCTCCCCGGACGACGACGGTGCCTCCGGGTCGACGGCCGCGGCCGTCGACCCGGAGGCACCGGCCATGACCCTCCGCGCGATCTTCCGTCGCTTCTGGCCCTACACGCGGGGCGACCGGTCCAAGCTGGTCCTCGCTTTCCTGGCCATGGCCGCCTCGACGGCCTGCGACACCTACGTCGTCACGATGTTCGCGCGGATCGTGGACGGCGCGACCGGCGCCCACTCGATGGACGCGGTCTGGCCGTCGGCGGTCGAGTGGCTGGTCCTGACCGCGGTCGGCGGCCTGCTCTCGGTGCTCGGCGGCTTCCTGCTCGTCGGCGCGGCCGAACGCTTCGTCTTCCGCCTGCGCCACGAGGTGTTCGCGCACCTGCAGCGGCTCGGCCCGCGGTTCCTCGGCTCCCACGCCACCGGCGACCTGATGTCCCGGCTCACCACCGACGTGGACGGGGTCGAGGCGCTCGCCTCCTCCGGCCTCGTCAGCACGATCATCGCCGTCGGCACCGCCATCGCGTACGCCGCGGCCGCCGTGCTCGTCCAGTGGCAGCTCGCCGTCATCGTCGTCGCCCTCGCGCCGCTGATGTGGCTGACCAGCCGCATCACCGGGCGGTTCACCAAGACCGCGGCGCGGGTGGAGCGCCGCGCGGCCGGCGCCGTCGGCACCTCGGTCGAGCAGTCGCTGTCCAACCTGCCCCTCGTCCAGGCCTACGGCACCGAGGCCGTCGAGAGCGCGCGGCTCGACCACCACGGCGAGGTCTGGTGGCGGGCCAGGGCCCGCGAGAGCCGCCTGCAGATGATCTACTCGCCGATCACGACGCTCATCCAGAGCGGCGCGCTGCTGGCCGTCCTGATCGCCGGGGCGGCGTTCATTGCGGCCGGCGAGCTCACCGTCGGCGGGCTGTTCGGGTTCGCGGCCTACCTCGGCTACCTCTACCCGCCGCTCTCGCAGCTGGGCTCCCTGCACCTGACGGTCACCTCGGCCTCGGCGTCCTGCGAGCGGCTCATCGAGATCCTCGACACCGAGCCCGAGGTCAGCGACGCCCCGGACGCCGACGGCTCGACGGTGGAGCGCGGCCACCTCGAGCTGCGCGGGGTCCGGTACGTCTACCCCGGCTCCGGGGATGCCGGGATCGACGACGTCTCCCTCGACGTGCGGCCCGGCCAGTTCGTGCTGGTCACGGGGCCCAGCGGCGCCGGGAAGTCGACGCTCACCAGGATGCTGCTGCGGTTCGTGGACCCGCAGGACGGTGCGGTGGTCCTGGACGGCGTCGACATCCGGGACCGGACGATCGCCGCGGTGCGCGAGGCCATCACCCTGCTCCCGCAGGAGCCGATGCTGTTCGACCTGACCGTCGCCGAGAACATCGCCTACGCCCGGCCGGACGCCACCCGCGACGAGATCGAGCAGGCAGCGGCCGAGGCCGGCGCGCTCGAGTTCGTCCGCGACCTGCCGCAGGGCTTCGACACCCCCGTCGGCGAGGGCGGCGCCGCCCTCTCCGGCGGGCAGCGCCAGCGGGTGGCGATCGCCCGGGCCCTGCTGCGGACCTCGCCGGTGCTGGTCCTCGACGAGCCGACGACGGGTCTGGACGGGCCGACCGCACGCGCCGTGCTGGAGCCGCTGCGGAAGCTCGCCGGTGGCCGGACGACCATCGTGGTCAGCCACGACCTCACGCCCGCACGCGAGGCGGATCTCGTCGTGGTGCTCGACGACGGGCGCATCGTCGCCCGCGGACGTCACCACGAGCTGCTGGCCGCGTCCGGGCTGTACGCCCGGCTGTGGGCGGCGCAGCACGGGGCGAATGCCGGTCGGGCGGCCGTGGACCTGCACGAGGAGGAGGCCCCGACGGCGGCGACGGTGCGCCCGTCGTCGCCGGCGCCGCGGCGGCGCACCCCGGTCGGTCTGGCCGCCCTCGATCCGGGCGGGGCCCGGACCCCCGAGCCGGTCACCGCCCCGTTGCGCCTGCTCGCCCGGTCCTCCACGACGACGGGTCCCACTCCGATCCGGCCCCGGCCGGCGCCGCCGTCGCGGGGTGCGCCTCCGCGTCGACCGACTGCTGGGGCGTCACCGAGGCCGGTGTCGCCGGCGCCGATGGCCGCGTCACGGGGCACGGCGCCAGTGACGTCCACCGTGTCCGCGGCGGCGCCGACTGCGTCGTCATCGGTTCGCCCAGCTGTCGCGCCCCGGCCCTCGACGCCCCTGGCGGCGCCGCGGGAAATTCCGGCTCCACCGGCGGCGGTCTCCCGGCCGGAACCACCGGCGCCCCACGCCGAGCGGTCCGGTGCGCCGAGCCCGTCGGGGTCTGCGGCCGCGCCCGCCCAGGCGTCCCCGCCGCGCGGAGTTCCGTCGGCCCCGTCACCGAGGGCGATGTCCACACCGGCCGCGTCCACGCCGCCCTCGGCCACGCGCCACACGGGACCGCGCCGCCCGGCCCCGACGACGTCGACGTCCGCCCCGCAGCCGCCGGCACCCCGGCGCCCGTCGCCGACCGCGCCCGCCGTCGGGCCGACCCACGGCACCCCCTCACCCCCGCGCCCGTCGCCGACCGCGCCCGCCGTCGGGCCGACCCACGGCACCCCCTCACCCCGGCGCCCGTCGCCGACCGCATCCACCGTCGTGCCGGCGCGTGACACCCCGGCGCCCGGGGCGGCCCGGGGCACCGGTGGCGTCACGGTGCCGCCGCCGCGCGACCCGTCGTCGGGACCCACCCCGACCGGCCGGAACCGGCCGCTGGTCGACGGGCGCCCCGCCCGCCGGACCGTGGCCGACCTCGTCGCCGACGCCGACCGCTCCCCGACCCCGGCCACACACCGCCGGGAGACGCCCGCCCCGACGCCGCGCACCGCGATCGGCTCCCACCGCGCCTGACCTCGCGCCCGCCATGATCACGACGCGTGCGGCGGAACGCGTCAACTCTGCTGCGTTCCGCCGCACACTCCGCGATCACGAGCCGCAGAGCCGCGGCGCTGCCCCGACACGAATGAGCGAAGGGCCCCTCCGGTCGACTCCATCGACCGAAGGGGCCCTTCGCTCACGTCAACGAACCTGGCGGCGTTCTGGCGGTGGGCGCCCCGGCCCATCTATCCGACCGGAGGGGCCACTCGCTCAGAACGACGACGACCGGCCTACTTGTTCACCCCGTTCGCGTTGAGGAACTGGGCGGCCACGGCGGCCGGGTCGGCGCCGTTGCCCTGGACCTGCTGGTTCATGGCCTGGATGGCCTGCGTGGTCAGCAGCGAGCTGACCCAGTTGAGGGTCTGCTCGAACTCCGGGCCCTGGGCCTGCACGGTGGCCTGCTTGATCACCGGTGCGACGTACTGGTACCCGAACACGCCCTTCGGGTCGGTGAGCGGCGTGTACTTGTTGCTCAGCAACTGGTAGTCGGTGCTGAACGCGTCAGCCGCCTGCGCCGATCCCTGGTCCAGCGCCTGGTACTGCGAGCCGGCCTGCGCGGGCAGGAAGCCGAGGTTGGGCAGGTTGTAGACCTGCTTCATGCCGACCAGACCGGTCTGGCGGGTCTCGAACTCGACCGGACCGGCGACGGTGACGCCCTGCCCGCCGGGACCGACCTTGCCGAGGTCGCCGACCGACTGGAGGCCGTGCTGCTGGGCGTACGCGCTGGGAGTGACGATGGTGTCGACGTCCTGGAACGGAGTCTGCAGGGCCAGCGTGCCCTGCTGGGTCTGGATGAACTGGTTGGCGGCGTTGTACGTCGCCGACGCCGAGGTCGGGGCGGGCTGCTTGGCGACGCTGGTGACGATCTCCCCGAGGTACTCGGGGTACATGTTGATCTGGTTGGAGGCGAACGAGGTGTTGATCAGCTCGGAGCCGCCGATGTTGGGCTTGAGCTGGACGTTGTAGCCCTTGGCCTGCAGCGCCTGGGTGTAGAGCTGGCCGAGCAGGAACTCCTCCGCGAAGTTCTTGTCGCCGACGATGACGACCGGCTTGCCCACCCCTGGCTTGCCGGCGGGCAGCGGGTGCTGCCCGGTCATCGCCGTGACCGACACCGCGTCGGGCGGGACGGCAGTCGCGCCGCCGGCCGGTGCGGCGGCGCTCGTGGTACTCGAGGAGCCCCCGCTGCCGCCTCCCCCGCAGGCGGCGAGCAGCAGGGCGGTAGCCGCGGCAAGACCGACACTGCCGACGAGCGACATTCGCCTGCGGCGGCGCGCGCCGCTGATCGTGGTGGACATTCGTTCCCCCTTCATCTGTCGGTCCCGCCGCGGTCGGGCGGTGGCCGGTGGCCGCCCGGCGGGACTGCCGGAGCGGTGGCGGTTGGGCTCACGTGGTGGCCGGGGCCCGCTGGGCCAGAGCCAGCCCGGTCGGGGTGAGGCCGCGTTCGACGAGGCCGAGGAGGGCGTCGCCGAGGAAGGCCAGGACGATCGAGACGGTCGCCGCGGCGAGCACGCCGGTCAGGCCGTAGCCCGAGATGTTGGCGATGACGTCCCCGAGGGTTCCGGTCGCGCCGGCGAACGTCGCCAGATAGGCGGTCGCGACGACGTAGACCCACGAGGTGCGGATCCCGCTCATCATCAGCGGGATCGACGACGGCAGCTCGACCCGCGTGAGGATCTGCCAGCCGGTCATGCCCATGCCCCGCGCGGCCTCGACGGTCCCCGGGTCCACGCCCTCGACGGCGGTGAACGTGTTCGTCAGGACCAGCGGGAACGCGAGGATGACCAGCGCGACGGTGATGTTCACGTAGCCGAATCCGAACAGCGCGATGACGATCGCGACGATCGCCAGGGTCGGCAGCGACCGCAGCACGTTGCCGGCGTTCACCACCAGGAACGACCCCCGGTGCAGGTGGCCGATCCAGGCCCCGAGGGGGACGGCGATGACGATCGAGATCACCACGGCCACGACCGAGAGCAGGATGTGCCCGACGGTGAGCCGGACCAGCAGCGCGGCCTGGTCGGAGAAGAAGGACAGATAACCGGTCATCGGGGCCTCCTCAGCGCCGGACCCGGGTCCACGGCGTGACCAGGTATTGGAGCCCGACCACGATCACGTCCGTGACGAGCGCGAGCGCGATCGTGAGCAGGGCGGCGGCGACGAGCTCGGTGTCGAAGAGCGTGTGGATGGCGTCGAAGATCGGCTTGCCGAGCCCCAGCGGAGCGACCGACGCCGCGATCGTCGCCAGCGAGATCACGGTGACCGCCGCGATCCGGACCCCGGCCATGATCGACGGCAGCGCGAGCGGGAGCCGGATTCGGAAGAGGATCTGTTGCGGGGTGAGGCCCATTCCCTCGGCCGCCTCGACCGCGCTGCGTGGCACCGTGCGCAACCCGGTGAGCGTGTTGCGGAAGAGCAGCAGCAACGTGTAGCTCGTCAGCCCGATCTCGATCGTGGTGAGCGAGAGCCCGGTGATCGGCACGAACATCAGGAAGAACGCGAGCGACGGGATCGTGTAGAGAAACGTGGAGAACGCGAGGAAACCCCCCGCGAACCAGTTGCGGGAGAACGCGAACAGCGCCGCCGCCACCGAGATCACCAGACCGACCACGACCGCGATCAACGTGATGTAGATGTGCTGGACGAGGCTCGGCCCGAGGATCGAGCTCCAGTTCGCGGTGATCCAGTCCCAGCAGAACGGGTTGGACGGCGCGCACTGCGGCCCGCTGAAGACCGGGATGACCTGGGTGGGCTCGCCCATCACGACGTGCTCCGGGTGACCGCGCTCTGGAGCTGGTCGAGCGTGACCGCGCCGAGCACCCGGCCGCCGTCGGTGACCCGGACCGCGGAGGCCCCGGAGGCGAACAGCGTCGAGAGGCCGATCCGCAGGCTGGCGTCGGCGTCGACGGCGGGTGCGTCGTCGGGCGCGGCGGCGGACCCGTTGACCACTTCCCGCATCCGGCGCAGCGAGAGCCGCTTGAGGCCGCGGTCGGCGCCCACGAAGTCGGCGACGTAGTCGTCCGCCGGGTGGGCGAGCAGCTCGTCGGCGGTGCCGTACTGGGCGAGGACGCCGCCCTGACGCAGCACGGCGATCTTGTCCCCCATCTTGATCGCCTCGTCGATGTCGTGGGTGACGAAGATGACCGTCTTGGAGATCTCGCTCTCGAGGTTCAGGAACTCGTCCTGGATCTCTGTGCGGGTGATCGGGTCCAGCGCCCCGAACGGCTCGTCCATGAGCATCACCGGCGGGTCGACGGCCAGCGCCCGGGCCAGCCCGACGCGCTGCTGCTGGCCGCCGGAGAGCTGCGCCGGATAGCGGGTACCGAAGCTCCGGTCCAGGCGCACGAGGTCGAGCAGCTCGTCGGTGCGCTTCCGGATACGGTCCTTCGACCAGCCGAGCAGGCCCGGGATCACCGCGATGTTCCCCGCGATGGTCATGTGCGGGAACAGGCCCACCTGCTGGATGACGTAGCCGATGTCGCGGCGCAGCGTGGTCACGTCGACCGCGCGGATGCTGTTCCCGCCGATCGTGATGTCGCCGGACTCGAAGTCGATCAGGCGGTTGACCAGCTTCATCGCGGTCGTCTTGCCACCACCGGAGGGGCCGACCAGACAGCAGGTCTCGCCCGCGGGCACGGTCATCGACAGGTCGTCGAGCGCCGGCGTCTCCTGGCCCGGATACCGCTTGGTCACGTGGTCGAACACGATGTCGGCCGCGGGGCGCTCGGTCGTCGTCTCACTCATGGGACTCACTCATGGGCTCCGCCTCCCGGGAGGGACTGCTCGGGCTGGTGTCGTCGGACTGGGGATCGACGGGACGGTGGGGATCGACGGGATGTCGGGTCTCGACGGGACGGGCCCCGCGGGGCTCGGGGAGCTCCGTCCGGCCCGCGCCCACGAGAGGTCGCCCGCCGGGACGCCGGCCGGACGGCACGGCACCGAGGGCGGCGGACAGGTCGCCCGTGGCGCGCAGGACCGCCGAGGAGACCGTCGCCAGGGCGGGCTGCAGCCGGGTGCCGGGACCGCTCACCGCGACGGCGGCGACGATCCGTCGCGACGCGTCCCGGACCGGCCCGCCGAGCGAGAGCAGGTCGGTGCCCGCCTCCTCGCTCGCGAGCACCCAGCCGCGCCTGCGGTCCTCCCGGAGGCGGACCAGCAGGTCGTCGAGCGAGCGCGGCGCGGCGGGCCCGGCCCCCTCCAGCCCGCCGAGGACGAGCAGGCGGGCCACCGCCTCGTCGCTGTGGTCGAACAGGAGGGCCCGGCCCGCCGCCGCCGACGCGAGCGGCACCGTGCGGCCGACCCAGCCCTGGGCCCGGAGCTCGACGTCGGGGGCCGCGCTGGCGAGGGTGACGACGAACCCGCCGCTGCGGACGCCGACGTCGACGCGCTCACCCAGCTGCACCGACTCGCGCTCCACCAGCGCGTCCGCCTCGCCGCGCAGACGCTCGTCGACCGCGTGGGCGGCCAGCGCGAACAGCCGGGCCCCGAGCCGGTAGCGCGCCGAGCGCGGCTCCCGCTCGACGTAGCCCGCCGTCGCCAGCGCCCGCAGCATGCGCGAGACCTGCGACTTGTCCCTCCCGAGCCGGCGGGCGAGCTCCACGACGCCCATGCCGCCGGCGCCCGCGGGGTCCCCCAGGACCTCGAGCAGGGTGAGGGCGCGCAGCGACGACGCCGAACGCTCGTCTCCCGCCGCAGCACCGGTCACGGCCGCCCTCCGCTCGTGGTCGACCGTCATGCTCCGACGGTTCCGGCGAATACTGATCCGCCTCCGTGAAATCGTTGTCAAGATGACAACCCGGGATGACTCCACGGCGAATCTCGTCATCAATTCGTGACCCGGGGCGCAGCGTTTAGCACGGTGATCGACACGAGAGTCACCGATGGTGCGAGACGCGCGATTCTGCCCGCGCGGCGCGGAAACGGACGGTATGGGGGAGAAATACGCTCCGGAGCCCGGATTCCCACTTTTCGTGCCGCGTCGGAACGAATCGGGCGCCCACGCGGGGACCGCTCGACGGGCGCGAACGGCCGCCCGTCCCGTTTCAGCACCTCGCCAGCTCGCGCACAGCCGACACACAGCGGGCGGGATCAGCGTCGGGCCCCATGAACGCGAACGTGGAACGCGCCCCCGGGCTCGTCGCGGACCTGCTGGCCCGGGGCGCCCCGACGACCACGGTGTTCCTGGCGGCCCGCGGGATCGGCTCGCTGACGCGTGCCGACCTGCGCGACGCCCTCGACGCCTGGCGGGCCGCCCTCGACCGCGCGGGCGTCCCGGCCGGCGGCCGGGTGGCGATCGTCGTCGACGACCCGCTCGTGCTCGCCGCCGTGCACCTGGCCGTGATGGGCGCCGGACGATGCAGCGTCCCGCTCGACCCGGGCGCACCGGGCCCGGAGCTGCGCCGCGCCCTGCGTCGCTGCGGGGCGGGCGTGCTCGTCGCCGACGACGACGCGGCCGCCCGGGTGCCCGAGCTGCCCCGGGCCCGGCCGGACCGGCGCGGACTCCCCGGCGCGGTCCCCGCCTCCTGCGGGACCCTCGTGCCCGGCGGCCCGGTCACGCCCCTCGGCGACGGGGCGGCGACCCTGCTCTCGACGTCGGGATCCACCGGCGAACCGAAGGGGGTGCTGCTCGACGAGGAGCGCCTGGTCCACGTGGCCCGGGCCGTCGCCGAGCACCTCGAGCTGACCCCGGACGACCGCGGCCTCACCCCGCTACCGCTCTTCCACGTCAACGCCCAGGTCATCGGGCTGCTCGCGACCCTCGTCGCGGGCTCCTCGCTCGTGCTCGACCGCCGGTTCCGCCGCAGCGACTTCTGGGCCTGCGCCCGCGCGCACGACGTGACCTGGATCAACGTCGTCCCCGCCATCCTCACCGTGCTCGCCCGCGAGGAGGACCCGCCGCTGGTGCCGCCGCGGCTGCGGCTCGTCCGGTCGGCCTCGGCGCCGCTGCCGGTCGCCGTGCGCGACGCGGTCCAGGCCCTCACCGGCGTCCCGGTGCTGGAGAGCTACGGGATGACCGAGGCCGCCAGCCAGATCACCGCGGTCCCGCTGCACGAGGTCTGCCCGGACGGGTCGGTGGGCCGTCCCGCCGGCGCCGACGTCGCCGTCCGCCGTCCCAACGGCGCCGCGGCGGCGGCCGGGGAACGGGGACGCGTCTGGATCCGCGGGGCCGGGGTGGTCACCGGCTACGAGGGCGGCCGGTCCGCGGAACGGTTCGACGACGACGGGTGGCTCGACTCCGGCGACGTCGGCCACCTCGACGACGCCGGGTTCCTTCACCTCGCCGGCCGCGACGACGACGTCATCAACCGGGGTGGCGAGCTGCTGCACCCGCGCGAGGTCGAGGAAGTGCTCCTCTCGGACCCGCGCGTGGCCGAGGCGGTCGTCGTCGGGCTCCCGCACGAGGTGCTCGGCGCGGTGCCGGTGGCCTGCGTCCGGACCATCGGCGGGCCGTCCGAGGAGGACATGGCCGCCGACCTCGACGCGCGGTGCCGCAGCCAGCTCGCGCGCTGGAAGTGCCCGGTGCAGGTGGTGGTGCTCGACGACCTGCCGCGCGGGTCCACCGGCAAGGTCCGCCGGGCGGACGTGCGGGAGCTGGTGTCCCCCGCTTCGTGACCCTCGCCGGGCGCCCTGCCCGGCGGTTCGATCAGCCCCGTGATCTCTCCTCTGGAGGACCTATGCTCACCGACTCGTCCCTCTGCGCCCCGCTCGACCTGCCGGTCCGCGGCGCGAAGCCCCGCACCCGCGGGCGGACCATGATGATCGACACCGGCACGCCGACCCGCTGGTTCGAGGACGTCGTCGAGAGCCACGCCGACCTGATCGACGCGGTGAAGTTCGGGTGGGGCACGTGCCTCGTCACCCGGGACATCAAGACGAAGATCGACGTCTGCCACGCGGCCGGGATCGAGGCCTACTTCGGCGGGACGCTCTTCGAGCGCTACGCGGCGGCCGGCGCCGTCGACACCTGGCGGGAGCTCTGTCGCGCCACCGGCTGTACCACCGTGGAGATCTCGCACGGCACCGTCGTGATGTCGAACGTCGAGAAGGCCGGCTGGGTCGCCGAGATGGCGCGCGAGTTCGCCGTCATCAGCGAGGTCGGGTTCAAGGACGGCGGGCGGTCGATGGCGCTCACGGCCGACGAGTGGGTCGACGCCGTCCGCCTCGACCTCGAGGCCGGCGCGGGGACGGTCACCCTCGAGGCGCGCGAGAGCGGGCGCAGCGGGTTCTGCACGCCGGGCGGCGAGGCCCGCGAGGACGTCCTCGGGGCGCTGGACGCGTCCGGGATCGACCGTGACCGGCTGCTGTTCGAGGCGCCCACCCGGGATCTCCAGGTCACCCTGCTGCGCCGTTACGGTGCGGGCGTGAACCTCGGCAACGTCGCCCTCACCGACGTCGTCGGCCTCGAGACCCTGCGGCTCGGGCTGCGCGCGGACACCTTCGGCGGGGTGTGAGCAGGTGCGGACCACCACGGACGCGTTCCACCTCGCGATCCCGGCGCGCGACCTCGACGAGGCGTACGAGTTCTACGTCGAGGGCCTCGGGTGCAAGCTCGCCCGCCGCTACGACGACCGGATCACCCTGGACTTCTTCGGCGACCAGGTCGTCTGCCACCTCTCCGACGCCTGGGAGCGCGAGCCGGAGCTCTACCCGCGCCACTTCGGGGTGACGTTCCGCGAGCGCGACGACTGGGACCGGCTGCTGGCGCTCGTGCACCAGCGGAAGCTGTGCGTGTTCGCCGAGCCGTCCGAGCGGTTCGCCGACAAGGTCGAGAAGCACAGCACCTTCGTGCTGCGCGACCCGTCGAACAACCTGCTCGAGTTCAAGCACTACGACGACCCGCGGATGATGTACTGACGAGCCGTGAGCCCCGACGGGTACATCCCCGCCCACCTGCGCGACGACCTGTTCGACGAACCGCCACCCTGGCCGGCCGACGAGATCGTGCCCGGCCTGTGGCAGTCCGGGCACCCGGAGCCCGGTGAGCACTGGGACGCGGTGTTCGACCTCAGCGGGTCCGAGCCCCCGCTGGACGACGTCGAGTTCTACGTGCACTGGCTGATCGAGGACGGGCCGGCGCCGGATCACTCGACGTTGGTCGCGCTGGCCGACCTGGTGCGCTCGATGCGCGCGGCCGGGAAACGGGTGCTGGTGCACTGCGCGGCCGGGATCAACCGGTCCGGGCTGCTGGCGGCGGCGTCGCTGATCCGTGAGGGGTACGAGCCGGACGACGCGATCGAGACGGTGCGCGAGGCCCGCGCCGGGGCGCTGAACAACCCGGAGTTCATTCAGGCACTACGTGCCATGTGAACGAATTTGGTCGTCATAGCGACCAACAGCGTTCACATGCGCGCAGCGCTCCGGTCCAGCCGCGACGGCGCAACACCGCAGCGACCTCCCGTGCGCGCTCACACGGATCCGCTGCCGTCTCCTCGAAGCCGAAGACGATGCGTCCTCGCCCGGCCAGCTCCGCAGCCAGGTCACGACGTCTGTCGACGAGGCCGGTGGCACGGTCCGCGTGGTACCGGTGACCGTCGAGCCGCACGATCACGACCTCGGCGCCGACGCGGTAGGCGATGTCCTCGTACCGCGTCACACCGTCCACCTCGACCGGCAACTGACGCTCGCCGCGTGGCAGACCATGGGCTTCCTCGACCTCCAGCGCGTAGATCGCCTCCAACTTCGACCGCACCCCGTCCGCGGCGTAGCCAAGGGCTCCGAGCAGGGCATCGCGATAGCGACGGGGCCGACGGAGGTCGATCGATGCCCGGACCGCCTCGGGCCGGAGGCTGCTCACCGTGAGGCAGTGCAGCATCGTCGCCATGGCGTGACGGGCCGTCGGCTCGGCGACGGCGAGATCGACCGCGGTATGCGATGCCGCGACGACCGGCTGATCCAGGCCTTCGACGACCGTGTAAGCGAACGCCCGCGAACGATGTACCACCAGACCGGCTCTCGGCGCGCCGGAGGCCGCGTAGGACACGGTCACATGGACCGGGCGCTCGGGGTCCGGCTTGCGGAAGTTCCAGATCTCGCCGGCCGTGTCATGGCTGAGTGCCGCCGGCCACTTGGCGAGCACAGCGGCGGCGCGCCGCGCATTGCTGCTCAGGACGCCGGTGAAGACCGCGTACACGCCGTCATGGACGTGGGTCCACCGCCCCGCGCGGACGTTCGCCCTGATGGCAGCTGGTGTGAAGCCGTGAAGCAGCAGCTGGCGCCTCGAGACGACGCCGTGCTGTCGTATGAGGAGCCGCACCCATTCCTCGTGGTCCCTGGGAGCGACGGGGATCGGGAACGGCGTCGTCGAGATCATGTCTCTTCGACGGAACGTGGGAGCCTTCGGCTCCCATGTGAACAGATTTTGCTGCTATGACGACCAAATCCATTCACATGGGGCGGAGCCCCTCGGTTCCAGCACCGGGTCGTAGCGGCCGGGAGTGGCCGACATCGACACCTGGTCGGCCACGCCCCGGTACTCGCCCAGCGGGGTCGCCGCGGTGAACGTCTCCGGGTCGAGGTACTCGTGGCTCCCCGGCGTCCCGGCCACCGAGTGCGCCCACTGCTTGTCGAAGATCCCCAGCGAGAGGATCCACAGCGCCACGCGGGTCAGCGACACGTGCACGTGCCACGACCCGCCCTCCTCGGCCCGCCGGCGCAGCGCCGCCGCCACCCCGGCCTGCGCGAGCCACGGCACGATGTAGTCGTTCACGACGACGATCGGCGGCAGCCGCGGCCGCTCCGCCGAGCCCTCGAGCAGCATCATCCCGGCGACGGAGCCCGCCGACTGGTCGAACCCCGGACGTCCCGCCCACGGCCCGGCCAGCCCGTGCAGCGACACCGTCACGTAGATCAACCCGGGCTTCTCCGCGCAGGCCTCCTCGGGCGTGAACCCGATCTCGGACGGGAACGCGGGGCGGCGGTTGTGGAAGAAGACGTCGGCGTCCGAGACCAGCTCGGAGAGCACCGACCGGTCGGCCCGCGGGTCGAGCCACGCCGAGCGCATCCCGACGTCCGCCGACGCGTGCATCGTCTCGTGCTCACCCTCGGCGGGGCGCCACAGGTTGAGCACGTCCGCCCCGTGCAGCGCGAACGACCGGCCGAACCCGGCGCCCGCAATGACGTGCCCCATGCCGAGCGCGCGCAGCCCGGAGAACGGCGCCTCCCCGGCCGGCGGGAGCGGCGTCGGCGGTGCATCGCCCACGCGGGTCAGCTCGATCAGGGGGAGATCGGCCAGGACGTCGCGGTACTGCGGCTCGGCGAGGAACTCCGGCACCGAGCGCGCCATCGGCATGACGCACCCCGCCTCGGCCGCCGCCTCCTCGAGCGTCGGGGCCTCCCACTCGGCGATCGCCGCGGCCACCCGCTCCTTCGACAGCGGGACCCCGAGCAGCCCCTCGGCCCGCTGCCGCAGCCCGGCGTACATGTTCTGCGGCAGCACCCACCGCCCGTCGGCGCACCGGAAGAACGAGAACGCCATCGCGTTGCCCCGCTCCAACGACGAGGACACCGGGTAGCGCCCGAGGAACTCCCACCGGCGGTCGTAGAACGGGCAGAGCCGATGGGGCGAGCGGCGGAGGTCGACGTGGATGTCCTGACCCGGCCCGCCCCGCCACCGGTGCACGGCCGCCGCGGCGATCGACTTCGTCAGCAGGCCGATCGTCGCCGCGCCGCCGATCCGGATCGGTGAGGGCACGACCGGGTCCGCACCCGTCGTCGTGACCTCTCCCCCGGCGTCGTCGACGGCCAGCCCGACCCCGCCGAGCACCGACTCGAGCTCACCACGCAGGTCGAACGGTTCCTCGGCGGTGACCGGATCCGCCCAGGCCGTCTCGAGCCGCGTCGTCAGCTCACTCATGCCCGACCTCCGCCAACAGCGACACCGGCACGTCGACGTGCCGCGCGCGCAGGAACTCCGCCACCGCCTTGCCGGCGATGTCGGGCCGCCCGTTCGACGACGCCCCCTTCCCCAGCACCCCGTGGATCACCAGGTGCACCGCCCGCAGCCCGGGGAACTCGTGCCGTTCGACGACGGCGTCGGCGGCCTCCGGGTAGAGCGCGCGGATCCGCTCGACGGACACCGTCGAGCGCAGCCATTCCCACGCCTCGTCGGAGGAGCCGATCGGCCAGAACCCGACGTTGGAGTTGCCGCCCTTGTCGCCGCACCGGCCGTGGGCGACGTACCCGAGCGGCGCGCGTCGCGTCTCCGGCAGGGTCCCGACGACGGCGGGCGCGGGCACCGAGGCCGGCTGCCCACCGAACGGCGAGCGCACCGGCGTGTCCTTCACCGGCACCCGGGCACCGTCGGCCGGCACCACCTCGTGGGCCAGCGCGTCGGTCGGCACCAGCGTCGGCCAGTACTCGACCACCGGGGTCGCGACCCGCAACGGATTCACGTACAGCCCCGGATAGCCCGGCAGGAACATGCCCGTCAGCGGAGCGATGAAGCCCTCCGCGCCGACCTGCGAGCGATCGGCCGCCTGCGCCGTGACCAGGATCTGCTGGGCGGCCGCCCACTGGTCGGACGGGTCCTCGACGGGGACACCGATGCGGTCGAACCGCAGCAGGGAAAGCTCCAACGGCGCCGTGATCCGCTCCACGTGCGTGCGCAGCAGGTCGGCCTTGGCCTCCAGGTCGAGCCCGGTCGCGTAGAAGGACACGCTCGACTCGAACCCGCCCGGCGCGGTGATCGCGAGCTTCGTCGTCGGCGAGGGCGGCGAGCCACGGACCCCGGTGAGCGACACCCGGTCCGGGCCGTCCTGCTCGACGACGACGTCGGACAGGTCCACCGTGACGTCCGGGTTGAGGTAGGTCGGGCCCTGGATCTCGTAGAGCAGCTGTGCGGTGACGGTGTCGGTGGTGACCATCCCGCCCGCGACGTCGTGCTTGGTGATCACCGCGGTGCCGTCGGCAGCGATCTCGGCGATCGGGTAGCCGAGGTCCTCGACCCGCGGCACCGTCGTGAACCCGGAGAAGTTGCCGCCGGTGGCCTGCGGGCCGCACTCGATGATGTGCGCGGCCGCGACCGCGCCGGCCAGCCGGTCCCACGCCTCCGGCGAGGTGTCCTCGACCGACCAGCCGTGCCACCAGGCGGCCACACCCGACGTCAGCGACGCGTCGGTGACCCGGCCGGTGACGACGACGTCGGCGCCCGCCGCCAGCGCGGCGGTGATCCCCCAGCCGCCGAGGTAGGCGTTGGCGGTGCCGGGCTCGTGGCCCCAATCGGCGAGCGGCCGGCCGTCGTCGAGGTTCTCCAGCGCGCCGAACGCGCCCTCGGCCACGCCGGTCAGGACGTCGTCGCCCTCGACGTGCGCGACGACGAGGGCGTGCCCCGCCTCCGCGACGACCCGGCGGCACTCCGCGGCGAGACCCGCCGGGTTCAGCCCGCCGGCGTCGACGACGAGGCGTGCGCGGCGCTCGACGAGCAGGTCCACGGCGTCGGTGAACTGCGCGAGGAAGCTGCGCGCGTACCCACGGGACGGATCCTTCTGCTTCTCCAGGGCGAGCTGGCGCAGCGTCGGCTCGGCGAGGTAGTCCCCGGTGACGACGTCGACCGGCCCCGCGAGCGCGTCACGCAGCCCCGAGAACCGGTCCCAGAGCCAGCCGGCACAGTTGGCGATGCGAACGGCCGTCATGATCCGCATCCTAGGTGCGCTGCGCGCTCGTGAGCACTAAGTGACGCTATGGCGTCACTTAGTGCTCACAGGCGACGGAGTCGCACCTACTGGCGCGTGTCGGCGGTGTACGTCGCCGACGCGGCCTGCAGCCACATCTCGCGGCGCTCGGCGCTCGACGGTTCCGGGAACCGGTCGCAGACGTGCGACCGGCCGCCGTCGATCTCGGGCGGACCCCAGACCTCCACGTACGCGTACGGGTGCGCGCCACCCGCGACCAGGGCGTTCGCCACCACCACCGCGTCGTCGTGGGTCGCCGTGAACGCGACCGTGCGCCACCCCTCGCGGTCGTCCGCGGCCCCCGGCGGCGGCATCCACCCGCGCACCTCCCAGCAGTGCGACGGCGGGTCGCTCACCAGGTGTCGGCGGTCGGTCATGGGACGGTCGGTCATCGCCATCACGCTCCTCGGTGCTGAAGATGGTGCGGCGGCGCGTCGGCCCCCAGGCGCGTCGTTCCTCTCCGGAGTACACCGTTGCGCCGAGTGCGTCGAGCAGCGGCGTCCGAATAGGCCTCATGATCAGCAAACGTCCCGTTCCGGGCTCACGGTGACCTCATCCGGAGCCCCGGGGCCCGCCTTGGCGCGGCCTACCGGCCGAGCGCCTCGAGAGCGCTCGCGAGATCGACGACGTCGGCGTACTTCGCGTCGAGATCGGCGAGGTTCTGGCGGTGCAGGGCCGCGGTCCGGTCCCCGCAGGCCTCCTCGACGACGATCGGGCGGAACCCGGCCGCGAGCGCATCCGTCCCGGTGGCCCGCACACAGCCCGACGTCGAGACACCCGCGACCACGACCGTGTCCACGCTCCGCGCGCGCAGCGTCGCCGCCAACGAGGTGCCCGCGAACGACGACGCGTGCTGCTTGACCAGCACCGACTCGTCCGCCGCGGGCGCCAGCGCGAGCTCGCCCCACCCGCCGTCGGCACCCTCGGCGAAGCAGGCGAGGGCGGGCACCTTGACCGCGAAGAACCCGGCGTCGGCGAGGTCCGGGGCGTAGCGCACGACGGTCCACACGACGGGGACACCGGCGGACCGGGCGACGTCGACCAGCGCGCCGCACGCGTCGACGACCCGACCCGGCGTCGTCGGGTCCTCCCCGCCGAGGAAGAACGGTCCGCCGTCCTCGACGTAGGCCCGGACGAGATCTACGACGACGACGGCGGGGCGCGCTCCCCAGCCGACGCGGCCGGCGAACGAGCCGCCGTGCGGATTCGCGCTCATGACCGTGACCCCACCATCACCGCACGGGCGTTGCCCAGGTGGCTGCGCATCACCGACGACGCCCAGTCCGCATCTCCCGCGCGCAGCGCCGCGACGATCTCGGCGTGGTGGGCGAGGCTGCGCGCGAGGGAGGCCGGGTCGTAGGTGTGGAAGGTCCGGAGCACGACGGGGGCGTGCACGACGTTCCCGAGCGCGGCGGAGAGCGCGGGCGCGGCGGCGACGTCGAGCAGGCGGGCGTGGAACTCGCGGTTGAGCCCGACGAGCGCGTCGAGGTCCTGCGCCGGGCCGCGGGTTCCGACGGCGAGCATCCGGGCGGCGAGGTCGTCGAGCGCATCGAGGTCCGCGGCGGTGGCGCGGGCGGCCGCCCGGCCGGTGGCCCGCGGCTCCAGCGCGAGCCGGACGTCGAAGATGCCGTCGAGGTCCTCGGGTGAGAACGACACCACCCGCGCGCCACGGTGGGCGTGCGCCTCGACCAGCCCCTCGGCCGCCAGCCGCGCGAGCGCCTCGCGCACCGGCGTGCGGGACACCCCGAGCCGCTCGGCCAGCTCGACCTCGCCGAGGTGCGCGCCCGGGGCCAGTTCGCCGCCGAGGATCGCCTCGCGCAGGGCGGCCTGCGCGCGCTCGGAGGCGCGGGACGCGCCCGCCGTCGTCGTCATCGCACCTCCCCGGTGGGTTGTACGCAAACTAGGGTGCTAACACGTCGACAACAAGGCATACGCCGCCCGTTGTACACAACGAAGGGACGAGGTCATGGCCGACCTGCTCAGTCACCCCCGCGACCGGCGCGCCCGCCTCCGGGCCCTGCTCGACGGGGAACGACCCGTCGTCGCCCCCGGGGCCTACGACGCGCTCACCGCTCGGCTCGTCGAGCAGGCGGGGTTCGACGTCGTCTACATGACGGGCTTCGGGACCACCGCGTCGTTGCTCGGCCGGCCCGACGTCGGGCTGCTCGGCCAGGCGGAGATGGTCGACAACGCGCGGCGGATGGCCGGGGTGGTCGACGTCCCGCTGATCGCCGACGCGGACACCGGCTACGGCAACCCGATCAACGTCATCCGCACGATCCGGGAGTACGAGCAGGCCGGGGTCGCGGGGCTGCACCTCGAGGACCAGGTGATGCCGAAGAAGTGCGGGCACCTCGCGGGCAAGGAGGTCGTGCCGCTGCCCGAGATGGTGGCCAAGATCCGCGCGGCGGTCGACGCCCGCACCGACCCCGACCTGGTCCTCATCGCCCGCACCGACGCCGCCCAGCAGCACGGCGTCGACGCCGCGATCGACCGGGCGCGGGCCTTCGCCGACGCGGGCGCCGACCTGCTCTTCGTCGAGGCGCCCACCTCGGACGAGGCGCTCGAGAAGGTGGCGACCGCGCTGTCGGGGCACCGGCTGGTGTTCAACGGTGCCGAGGGGGGCCGCACCCCGCTGCCCCCCTTGCAGCGGCTGCGCGACCTGGGCTTCGCGCTGGTGCTCTACCCGGTGTCGACGCTGCTCGCGGCGGCGTCCGGGGTGCGCGGGATGCTGCAGCGGCTGCACGAGGACGGGTCGCCGAGCATCGCCCTGGGCGACCTGACCGCCGCGTCGGGCGGGATCGGTGGGCTGGACGCGTTCACGCAGGTCGTGGGGATCGACGAGATCCGGGAGCTGGAGCATCGATACCGCTAGCCCGCTACCTGAGGGTCGACTGCGTGGGCGCGGAGTCGGACTCCGGATCCACGACCGGGGACGGGTCGCCGGTGGTGCCCGGCGTCGTCCGGGTGTCCCGCGCGACGTCGTACCCGTCGGTCCCGAGGTCCTCGAAGTCCGGGACAAGGACCCGGCCCCACCGGCGGCCGGGTTCGTCCGGCAGCCGGGTGTCGAGCTCCCGCAGGGAGCCGTCGACGGCGAGGCCCGCGAAGCTCCCGCCGGAGTCCTTCCCGGTGGCGAGGCTGTCCGGACCGAGGGTCCAGCGCTCGGGGACGATGTCGCCGGGCGGGCTCGTGTTCGTGGTCCGCTCGCCCGGGAGCGGGTCGTCGGGTGCGGTCGGGGCGGTGATGAACGCTCCCGGGGTCTGCGCGACCCCGTCCCCGACCCGCGGCAGCGCCCCCGCGCACGGCCAGGCGAACGCGACCGCCCAGTCCACGAGGACCGGGGCCCGCCGGGCCAGCCACCGATCCAACGGCACGACGTCGATGATCCGCGGTCCCGTCAGCGCGACCCAGCCGCCGCTGTCGGTGCGGTCGTCGACGGCGTGCAGCCGGACCTGGTCGGCCCCGTCGGGGATCTCGTCGGGGGTGAGGGTGACCGTGCGCCAGCGCTCCTGCTCCTGGGATCGGTCCTGCAGCCCGGCCTGCCGCGCGTCCGCGGCGTACCCGCGGTAGCCGCGGTCGGGCTCCGCGGGCTCGGTGACGGGACGGCTGCCCAGCAGGCGGTCCCCCCGCTGGAACTCCCAGGTCAGCGACTCACCGTCGGACGTCCGACCGGCGACGTCGACGCCGAGCTCCTGGCCGGCACGGGGACGGGGCAGGCCGAACCAGGGGGTGGTGAGGGTCCCGACGGTGCCGTCGCCGTCGGCGTGGCTGCCCCAGCTGTAGCGGGCGTCGCGGGTGTCGGCGGTGCCGTCGCTCCCGTCGGTCTGGTCCGGGCGCCGCGGCGGCGGGTCGATCGCTCCCCCGTCGGCGACGAACCCCGTCATGGTGGCCTTCGAGTCGCCGGCCGGGGTCAGCGGACCGCCGGGAGCGGTCTGCAGGACCTGCACGCGGTCCTGCAGACCGCAGGCCGCCGGGCTCGTCGGATCGGCGACCGCGGCCCGGTTCTGCTCGCCGAGCGAGTACCGCCCGCCCCGGTCGGCGGCGGTCGAGAACGACGAGACGAGCAGCAGCACCGACGTCAGGGCCACCGCGACGGCGGTCATCGCGGGAACCAGCGGCGCGGCCGCGAGGGCGGCGGACCGCAGGACCGGGACCCGGCCCGCCCCGCGGTCGTCGGGAACGCCGTCGTCCGTCCCGCCGTCGTCGGGAACGTCCCGGCCCGGGCGGAGCCACCGGACGACGACGGCCGCCGCCGCGACCCCGACGGCGAGGGCGAGCCACAGGACCGGCGAGTCGAACGGGCGCTGCGGCCCCGTCGCGCCCGGCATCCCGAACCCCGAGTAGCCCCACCAGGCGTTGGGCCCGGCGAACGCGAACGCCGCTCCGAGGGCGAGCGCCAGCGTGGCGGCGCCACCCGTCGCGGCGACGACGGGGTCACGCTCCCGCGCGGCCCGCCACAGCGCGACCAGGACGGCCACGACGCCGATCGCGCCGTACCCCGCCAGCGCGCCGAAGTGGTGGGACCACTTCGAGGGGGTCACGGCGAGCAGCCCGAACCCGACCGGGAGCAGACCCAGCAGGAGCACGGACCCCCGCCCGAGGACCCCGTCCCGACCCGACCCGCGTGCGAGCAGGACGAGACCGGTCCCGGCCAGCACCAGCCCGACGATCACCGGCACCCGCTTCGCCGCCGCGCCCCAGGAGTCCTCGCCGAACAGGTAGCCGTAGCGCAACCACTCGGCGTACCAGGGCTGGTTCGGGCCGATCTGCTGGTGGATGTCGGTCGCGACCTGGACGCCGTGCCAGGACTGGTGGGCGAACACGACGACGACCGCGACGGTCGCGAGCCCCGCGATCACGGCGAGGTGCGCCACCGGCAGCAGGACGCGCGTCACCCGCGCGACGCGTCCCTCCTCGCGCGGCGACGCCGGGTCGGTCAGCGCCCGCAGGAGGCGGGGCAGGCACAGCACGAACGGAGCCGCCGCGAGCAGCCCCGAGGGTGCGACGGTCACCGTCAGTCCGGCGACCAGCACCGCCCCCGCGATCAGCGCGACCGGGTGGGCGCGGGGCCGGTCGACGCCGTCGGCGGCCCGCAGCACGAGCGCGGCGACCACGGTGGTCCCGAGCGCCACCAGCGCTTCCGGCCGGGTCCCCAGGTCGTAGGGCAGCCACCAGACGCCGAGGGCCAGGGCGGCGAGCACCCGCACCGCGACCGAGCGGCCCGCCGCGCCGAGCAGCGGGCGCAGCACCCCGCGGGTCAGCACCAGCCACAGCGCGAAGCCCGCGAGCACGCTCGGGGTGCGCAGCGCGATCGGGGCGATTCCCTGGTCGGTGAACAGCGACAGCACCCGTTGGCCGGACGCGAACGGTTGCTCGGAGGCGTCGAACCACCGGTAGTAGTTGGCGACGTCGCCGTCGCCGATCTGCCGGGCGATCACCGACGCGAACCCGTCGTCGTCGGTGAGCGGCCCGACGATCGACCACCACGCGAGGGTCAGGGCGACCCCGGCGTCGACCGCGAGCCGGGCCGCCACCACCGGTCTGCGCAGACCGGCCCCCAGCCGGCGGGCCGTCCGGCGCGCCCGGGTCCGGACGATCGCGAGCCCCCGCCCCGCCCGCAGCTCGGCGAACGTCCGACCCGGAGGCTCGGTGGGCGTCAGGAGACGTGCCAGCACCACGAGCAGCAGCGCGACGGCGGCCAGCTCGTACTGGGCGGCGATGAGACCGGTCTTCTGCGGGGTGGGGGCGTTGTCGAACCACGACGGGGTCCGTGCGGTGAGCGCGAGCCCGGTCGCGTCGGCACCGGTGAGATCCGTGGTGGCGGCGAACACCTGGGGGACCGGGTCCCCGGGGAGGGTCACAGCCGGGCGGGCCTGGTTCCCGACGGTCACGGTGAGACCCGCCGAGTCGGCGTGGATCCGCAGATCGCAGCGGTCGGCCGGCACGTCCACCGGCACGACCCGCCCGCTCGCGATCACCTCCACGGCCGCCGGGTCCGTGCCCGAGGCCGGTCGGGTCCGGACGACGAGGCCGTCGGCCGGGGCGCCGATCACGGTCGCCAGCATCGTGGTCGCGGCGGGCCGGCCCTTCGCCGCGCGGATGTCCGAGCACGGGACCGTGGCGTCGAGCGACGCCGGGCGGTACGGGACCAGGAACATCGTCGTCGGCTTCGGGGCCTGGCCCTCGCGCGGCCAGGTCACCGTCGAGGTCGACGACTCGACGGGCGCCCCCGGGACCTGCGCGGCCACCACAGCCGCGGCGATCCCCGTGACGAGTGCGGCCAGCACGACGACGAGCCGGGCGATACGCCGGGCTCGGGCCCGCTCGGCGGCACCCCGTCCCCCTGCGGCCCCGGTCGCCGTTCCGGGAGCTTCCGGCGGCTGCGGCCGGATCGCCTCGGTCGGCGCGGTGAAGGTCAGCGAACTCTCCGATGCGGACGGTGGGGACGGCGACGTTGTCGTCCGGTGTCCGTCTGGCCCAACGGTTCGGTTCGCTCGGAGGTGCGCTCCGCGCCCGTGAGCAGTAAGTGACGCTATGGCGTCACTTACTGCTCACCAGGCCGAAGGCCACCTAGGTTCGCCGCCCCCGCAGCAGCGCCACCCCGAGCAGCACGATCGCGACGACGGAGAGCACCAGCGCGATGATCCCGATGACCAGCGCGGGCGTGGACGACGAGCCGCTGTCGGACGTGGTCGCCGCGGCCCCCTCGTCGGACCCGGCGGCCCCGATCGTCAGCGACGGGGACGGGTGCTCCGGCTCCGGAGCACCCGGCGCGGCCGACTCGTTCCACGCGACGACCGACCCGTCGCTGTAGGTCTGGTTCGCCGGGAACGCGAGCGAGGGCGCGTTCGGCAGCGGCCCGACCAGCAGCGAGAACTCGTCGAACTGGCCCGGCGCGATCGCCGTCGTCGGGCTCTGGGCGGTGAACACGACGTCGCTGACGACCTGGTTCACCGGGCCGTCGTCGGTCTGCAGCGGCTGCGCGAGCGTCTTCTTGTTCACCGTGGCGGTCCACCCCGGGTGCGGCTGGACCGAGACCGACGCGAGCGGCTGGTCGGCCGGCAGGAAGATCTGCACGGCCGTGGTCGACGCGGTGTCCTTCTCGGTCGGCACCCGGAACGCGAGCTGGGCGTAGGAGCCGGCCGCGGCGCCGCCGTCGGCCGAGACACGGATGTGGGCGGACGCCGGGATGGCGCCGAGGGCGAGCAGCGCGGCGCCCACGGCGACGACGGCGCCGAGGCGCGCCAGGGCGCGGCGGGGACGGGGATTCACTTCGACGGGCTCCTTCTCCTGCGGGGACGACGGCGACGGGTCAGCGGACGGGGATCACGACCCGGAAGAGCGTGGGCGGTGCGACGGGGCTCGCGACGGTCACGTCGAGCGCCCAGTCACCCGGGACGGCGAACGACAGCGGCGCGCCGACCCGGCCGCCGGGACCGGGCGCGGCGGTGACCGGCAGCGGCCCGATGCCCTGGGCGGGGAGCGTCAGCGACGCCTCGACGACGGACACCGGCACGGCCCGGCCGGCGGAGTCGCGCCCGGTCAGGTGGACCGCCGTCGAGCCGGTGTGGGCGGCGTCGACGTCGGTGGTGAGCGCGAGGCCGCCGGCGGTCGCGGTGCTGGTGAACGCCGGGGCGTAGGTCTCGGTGGCCTGCGGCGAGCCGACGAGCACGGCGGTCACCGCGAGCACGACGACGGCGATCGCCGCCTCCGCCAGCAGCCCCCGGCGCAGGGTCGACGCCGACGGGAGGTCGAGGCCGGGGGGTGGTGGGCCGTCAGCGATGGTCCGTTGCTGACGTCTGACGTCAGAACGGCGCCATCCTGACGACGGGGGTTCGGGCGGTTCCGACGGTTCGGACTCGGTTTCCGACGACGCGGGCGCCGGGTTCGACGACGACGGCGCCGGGCCCAGCGAGAGCGCGAAGCTGCGCGGCCGACCCGGAGCCGCCGCGCGCTCCGTACCCCGCCGCGGCACCGTCACCGGCCGGGCGACCAACCGACCCGCGACCAGCCGCCGCGCGCGATCACCCAGCACGAGCAGGACGACGACCGCGGCGACCTTGGCGATCAGCAGCCACCCGTAGGTCGTCGTGACCAGGGCGCCGGGCTCGACGACGTCGCGCCAGGTCTGGTACAGCCCGGTCGCGACGATCACCCCCACCGCGATCTGCGCCCCCCGCGAGAAGCGCGGGAGCACCGCCGCGACCGGCGCGAGGATCGTCGCCTCGGCCCGGCGCCGCAGCGCCAGCAGCAGCACGACGAGCCCGCCGATCCACAGCGACATCGCGGTGAGGTGCGCGAGGTCGACCGCCAGCCCGAGCACCACCGGGGCGTCGACCCCCGCGTGACCGGAGGCCGAGAACGTCGCCGCCGCCGCGACCAGCGCCACGGTCACGAGCACGGCGCGCTCCCCCGCCGGCGGCGGCGCCTCGGCGACCGGGACCGCCGCCACCAGCCGACGTCCCGCCGCCCCGGCGACGAGCACGAGCACCAGGCGCGCGAGCAGGAGCCCGCCCGTCGGGGAGTCGACCGCGGTCGCCAGCACCGTCGGGTCGAGCACGGAGCCGAGCCCGACCCCCGCGGCGTCCGGCCCCTGCAGCAGCAGCGCGAGCGCGGTCCCGACGAGCAGCGCCCACCAGCCGGCCACCACGCCGCGGCGGGCCCGGCGCTGGACCTCGACGTCGGCCCCCGCACCCCGCAGCGCCACGAGCACGGCAGCGCCGCCGACCGCCGCGAGTCCCACGTACTCGACGAACCGCGCGACGGCGAGCAGCGCACCCGCCGCACCTCCCCCGCTCTCCGGCGGCGGTGGCGCGGCAGTCGGTCCGGGATGGCCCACCGAGAACCGGAAGCCGCCCGAGACCGGGTGCGAGTCCGCGGAGACCACGCGCCAGGTGACGGTGTACGTGCCGGCCGCCAGGGCGGGCTCCACCCCGACGCCGACCGTGGTCGGGTCGCCGTCGACGTGCGCGGCGGCGCCGGTGTCGACCTCGTGCAGGGCGCCGTCGTACACCCGCACCGATCCGGGTACGACGGTCACGGCCTCGCTGAAGGTCACGCTCACGGTCCCGGGGGCACGCGCGACGACGGTGTCCGCACCCGGCGAGGTCCGGTCGAGCATCGCGTGCGCCGAGGCCGGGACCGCCGCGACCCACCCGAACAGCCCACAGAGCAGCGCGACGAACACCGCTGCCGCGATCCGCCGTCGGGTGCCTGCGAGCCGCTCCACAGGTATCGGGTCGCTGTGGGGCCCTGTCCGGTTCCCGGCAGTTCGTTCGATCACGGCCCGAGCAGGACACGCATCCGATCGATCTCGGCCTGCTGGGCGACGAGCAGCGTCCGGGAGAACTCGGCGAGCGCCGAGGTCGACGCCACTCCCCCGGTGGCCGCGAGCTGGTCACGGGCCATCGTGAGGGCGCCCTCGTGGTGGGCGGTCATCGTCCGGAGCCAGAGCCGGTCGAACGCCGGTCCCCGCAACGTCCGGAGCCGCGCGAGCGTCGCGGCGTCCGCCATCCCGTCCATCCCCGCCATCCCCGGCGGCGGACCGGTCGGCGCCCCGCGCACCCGCAGGAACCCCTCGAGCTGGCCGACCTCCTCGACCTGGGCACGGTCGATCCGGAACGCGAGATCCGCGACGTCGGGCGACGACGACCGGCCGGCCACCAGCGCGGACAGCTCCAGCGCCTGCTCGTGGTGCCCGAGCATCATCCGGGCGTAGCCGGTGTCGAGCGCGGCCACCGCGGCAGGCGCCGGCGCGGTCGTCGTCGGGACCCCGGGACCTCCCGACGACGGGGCTGCGGAACCTCCCGACGACGGGGCCACCGGGGCGTCCGCGCACCCCGCGGAGCCGGCGGCGACGACCACCGCGAGCATCGCGATCGGCACCCAGCGTCGCCACTGCGTCACACGCCGCACCAGCACTCCTTCCCGCACCGCGGATCTGCCCGCCGTTCGCCGGATCTCCCTGGTCAGCGGCCCGCCGGTGGTGTACTCACCGTGACATGACCTCGTCCACCATCGGTTCCCCGGACGTCGCCAAGCGGTGGGGCTGGATCCTCGCCGACGGCATCCTCGGCGTCATCGTCGGCCTCGTCGCACTCGTGTTCCCGGGCGCCACGGTGCTCGTCCTCGCGCTCTTCCTGGGGATCGGGCTCGTGATCTCCGGGATCATCGAGACCACCACCGCGCTACGTGTCCAGCACGGTGCGCCCGGCCGGTGGTGGGTGGTGATCTTCGGGATCATCACCGCGCTCGCCGGCATCTTCGTGATCTTCCACCCGGGCGCGGGGGTCGTGATCCTCGTCGTCGGCCTGCTGCTGTGGTTCCTGTTCGTGGGCATCAACGACCTCTTCGTCGCCACGCGCACGCCCGAGCACCGCGGCTGGAACATCGCCATGGGTGTCCTCGCGCTGCTCGCCGCGGTGATCCTGCTGTTCAACTTCAGTGCCGCCGTGGGCACGATCGCCCTGCTCGCCGGCCTGGGCTTCCTGCTCCGTGGAGCGTCGGAGATCGGGCTCGCACTGAGCCTCCGTCGCTCGCAGTGATCACCCGGACGGGGTCGTTCACGATTCAGTCCGGGCTGCCTACGGTCGGCGGACCACCCGCCACGAGGAGGACGCGATGGACCCGGCCACGACCGGAACCGCAGGACTGCAGCACGTCGCGACGTTCTGCGGCCAGTGCAACTGCGGCTGCCCGGAGCTCTACCTCGACCCCGCCGCCGACGACGAGCGCCGTGTGGTGATCACCGACGACTTCGGTCAGCGCATCCAGATGAGCCTCGGCCAGCTGGCCGACCTCGTCGCCGACGCGCGGAACGGCGTGCTCGACGAGGTGCTCGCCTCCGCGTCCTAGTCGTAGTCCGCCCCTCCCCGGGACGAACGACTCGTTCGTGGCGTCTATTGCCACGAACGAGTCGTTCGTCCCGGACGGGAGCGGCCCGCAGTGGGCGCCGCCCCCGGGCGGGAGCAACTCAGCGGCCCCGGAGCTCCCGGCGCAGCAGCTTCCCGGTGACCGTTTTCGGGATCTCCTCGAGCAGTTCCACCTGGCGCGGGTACTTGTAGGCCGACATCCGCTCCTTGCAGAACGCGATGAGCTCGTCGGGCGTCACCGACGACCCGGCCCGCACCGAGACGAACGCCTTCACGGTCTCGCCGCGGTACTCGTCAGGGACCCCGACGACGGCTGCCTCCCGCACCCCGGGGTGCTCGTAGAGGACGTCCTCGACCTCCCGCGGCCAGACCTTGTAGCCGCCGGCGTTGATCTGGTCCTTCTTGCGGTCGACGACGTAGAACCAGCCATCGGCGTCCATGTACCCGACGTCGCCGGTCTTGAGCGCGACCTTCCCCTCGGCGTCGCGCAGCGCGTTCTCGGTCTCCTCGGGCTTGTTCCAGTAGCCGGGCACGACCTGAGGGCCCCGCGTGACGATCTCCCCGACCTCACCGACGTCGGCCTCGGACCCGTCGTCACGCACGATCGACACCACCGTGCTGAACACCGGCACCCCGACCGAGAGGGCTCCCGAGGCCTCGTCGACGGGGGCGTCGCCGCCGAGCGGGACGCCGTGCGACGGCGAGTTGGTCTCGGTCAGCCCGTAGAAGTTGTGGATGTAGTGCCCGAACTGGTCGGAGAAGGCCTTGACGGTGCTCGGCGGGATCGGCGCCCCGCCCGAGTACAGCTTGACCATCGAGCTCATGTCCTCGCGCTGCGCGCCCTCGGCGTTCATCAGCGCGATGAACACCGTGATCGAGCCGATGGAGAACGTCGGCCGGTGCTCGCGGATCGCGTCGAGCATGACGGCCGGCTCGAACCGGTAGGCCAGCACCAGCGGCGCCGGCAGCAGCAGCGCGATCGCGAGGTGCCCGACGACGCCGGTGATGTGGAACAACGGTGCGACACCGAGGATCGAGTCCTGCGGGGTGAGCTGGATCCAGTCGCGGTAGGTCTGGGCGTTGAAGACCACGTTGCGGTGGGTGTTCATCGCGCCCTTGGGCGGGCCGGTGGTCCCCGACGTGTAGCCGAGGAAGGCCACGTCGTCAGGTCCGAGCTCGACGGCGGTCGGCTCCCGCCCGCGGGTCGCGGCGAGCACCTCGGAGAGGTCCTCGGTCCCGTCCGGGCGGCTCCGCTCCATGCCCTTGAACAGGCGGTCGTCCTGACGGGTCTGGAACTCCAGTGGCGACGTCGTCCACGCGATCCGCACGGACGTGTTCGGGACGACCTCCGCCGCGACCTGGTCCCAGAGATCCTCCTGGGACACGATCGCGGTCGCCTCGCAGTCGGTGAGCAGCGTGGTCAGCTCCCGCTGGCGGCTCATCGGGTTGATCGAGACGACGATGCCGCCGGCCTTCCAGGTCCCGATGACGGCGACGACCGCCTGCGGGATGTTCTGGAGGTAGGTCGCGAGCCGGTCGCCGGGGGCGAACCTGCGGTCGGTCAGGGCCACCGCGAACGCGTCGGAGAGCTGGTCGAGCTCGGCCAGGGTCAGCACGCCGTCGAAGTACCGGACGATCTCGGTCTGCGGCGCGCGCGCCAGCGAGGCCTCGAAGAGCGCGAGCATGCTCGGGAACTCGGGGGTGATGTCGGCCGGGTAGTCCTCCCGGTAGCGCGCCAGCCAGGGCCGCTGCGCGTAGCCGCCGCCCATCAGCGGATCACCACCGGGTTCACCGGGGCGCCGGTCGCCTCGTGGATCTTCAGCGGGGCCGCGGTGTAGAGGAAGTCCCAGCGGCCGTCGGCGGCGCACGCGTCGGCGAGGTCGTCGAGCCAGATGATCTCGGCGAGGCTCACGCCGAGGTTGCGCAGCAGCGACGCGTGCAGCGGCAGCGTCACGCCGCTCTCCGGGTCGTGGGTGACCTCGTTGGCGATCGTGTCGGTGACCAGGTTCGGGATCTCCTTGTCCTGGAACCACTCGACCAGTTCGCGGGAGTACGTGAGGCCGGGCTCGACGAAGCCGTCGTAGAACTCCTCTTTGGGCACCGCGTAGAAGAACTTCAGCCAGCCGGTGCGGATCAGCAGCACGTCCCGGTTCCCGATCGTGACGCCCTGCGCGGCGGCCGCCTCCTCGAGGTCGCGGTGGGTGAAGGTCTCGCCCTTCTCCAGCCACTGCTTGCCCCGGTGGCGGGCCATGTCGATCAGCACGCCGTGCCCGACGACGCCGCGCTCGGCGATCGGCATGATCGACGCCCAGCTCATCCCGCCGCCGTTGGTGGACGCGGCGTCGACGTCGTTCCAGATCCGGTCGTCGTACCAGGCGTGGCCGAGGGCGTCGTACTGCGACGAGCCCTGCAGGAACATCGTCGCCTTGTCGTCCGAGGCCCGGAGGCCGCCGGGGAACGCCGGGCCGTTGCCTCCGGGGGCGAAGGCGTCCTGGTCCCAGACCATCTCGCGCTGGATGCCCTCGCGGCCGGGGAACACCGGGTCGCCGTGCGGCAGGCCCATCGGGCACTGCAGCGTGAACACCTGGCCGTCCTTGACGCTCGCGACGCCACGCAGCACCTGCGCCGCGTCGAGGTAGTTCAGCGACCCGATCTGGTCGTCCGGTCCCCACTTGCCCCAGTTCTTCGGGGTGTCCGCCCCGAGCAGTTCCGCCATCGAGGGTGCGTCCGTCATGGTCTGTCTCCTCGCCGTCGAGTGGGTGACCTGGGCCTCACCGTGCCCGGGATCACCGGTGGGCGGCAAGGGTCCGCGATCTTCGATGTCGACGACATGTCGACGCGGCGGAGGCTCGCATTCCGTGATCGCGTTGCTACTCCATTCGGGCTAGATCTCTTGGTTTGATCGGCCTAGCGTTGCCGGCGTCACCGTCGGACCGCCGCTCGCGCCGCCGGTTTCTCCCCCATCCCACGGACCACGGTCCGTTCCCTGGCGCGCCCGCCGGCGCGAAGAGAGGTCGAGGAATGACTCACGACGAACTGATGGCCGAGGCCTGCCGGCTCGCGAGCGAGACCGTGCGCAAGGGCTGGGGCGGGCCGTTCGGCGCCGTGCTCGTCCGCGACGGCGAGATCATCGCGCGCGGCCAGAACCGCGTGCTGCTCACCGGCGACGTCACTGCGCACGCCGAGGTCGAGATGCTGCGCAAGGCGTCGACGGTCCTGAACCCGAACGCGCCCACGATCGCGCCGGAGCAGCGCCCCGACGGCCACCTCGCGCTCGTCCCGCGGCCGGAGGGCTCCCCCGACGTCGTCGAGGCCCGCGCCCGGATGTTCATGGGCACCGAGGTCTACACCAGCGGGATCCCCTGCCCGATGTGCATGGGCGCCCTCTACTGGGCCCGCGTCGACGCGATCTACTTCGCCAACGACCTCGACGCCACCCGCGGCGTCGGGTTCGACGACCAGTTCCAGTACGAGGACTTCGCCCGCCCGCTCCCGGAGCGCCGGGTCAAGATCGAACAGCTCCGCCCCGACCTCGGCGCCGCGCTCTACGAGGAGTACGTCGCCTCGCCCGAGCGCTACGCGTACTGAGCCCGGTGAGCAGCAACTCCGCGGTCGGTCCCGCCCCCGTCGGACCGACCACCGACGACGTCGTCGCCGTCGTCGTCGCCCACGCGGTGCCCCCGCAGGACGAGGCCGCGTTCCTCGAGTGGCAGCAGCGGATGACCGAGGCCGAGCGCGGCGCGCCCGGCCACGTCGGCTCCGAACTGCTGCGGCCCGTGCCGGGGGTGCAGGAGGAATGGGTGGCGGTGACGCGGTTCGCCGGCGGGCCGGCGCTGGAGGCATGGCTCGCCTCGGCGGAACGACGACGGGTGCTCGACGACGGCGAGCGCTTCCGCGACTTCCGGATCCAGCGGGTCGGCCCGTCGTTCGGCAGCTGGTTCGCCGGCCCGGACGCGGGGCCGGACGCCGGCCCGCCGTCGTGGAAGACCGCGCTGTCGGTGCTGGTCGGGCTCTATCCGACCGTCGTGCTGCTGACCCTGGCGCTCTCGGCGCTGTGGCCCGCGGCGCCGCTGTGGGCGAGCCTGCTGGTCGGCAACGTGCTGTCGGTGAGCGTGCTGACCTGGGTCGTGATGCCGGTGGTGACGCGGGCGCTGGGCTTCTGGCTCGAGCCCGCGTCCCGCGGACCGCGGACGGACGTGCTCGGCACCGTCGTCCCGCTGATGTTCCTGGCGTTCGCGGCGGCGGTGTTCTGGGTGCTCACCACCTGATCAGGGCCGCAGCGTGCCGAGGAGCGGGATCGCCGCGATCTTCTCCTCGGTGAGCTCGTCCCAGGTGATGGCGGCCGGGTGGCGCGGCGCCCGGGTGCAGCTGATCGTCCGCTCGGGGGTGATGATCAGGTCCAGGTGGACGTCGTGGTCGACGGTGGGGATCTCGCCGTCGGCCACGACCTGGTCCTCGTGCACCGTCGTCACCACCGGGGTGTCGGCCGCGACCAGCCCGGCGCCGTACGCGATCGCGAACTCCAGGTCGGAGAACCCACCGCCCTTGCCCAGCCGGGAACCGTCGGGGCTCACGGCGACGCAGCCGGCGACGACGAGGTCCACCGTCTCCAGGTCCGCGACGGCGACGGTGCGGCCCGCGGCGGACGCACCCTTGATCGACGACGCCTGGCGTGGGGTGCGCCCGCCGAGGTCGTCGGGGTCGAGGAGGAAGAACGGGTTCTCCTCGGCCAGGCGCGGCACGGCCATGTAGACGGTCTTGCCGTCCTGTAGCGCCCGCTGGCGGACCGGCCACTGCGCGGAGTCGGGGTTGCACTTCAGGGTGCGGGCGCGCTGCCAGACCTCGGTCTCGCGGAGCCGGTCGGCCGCCGCCTCCGCGCCGGTGACGTTCGGGATGCGGTTGCGCGCGCCGGGGAAGCGGGCGTGCTTGCGCTCGGAGAGCGTCGCCCAGATCCGTTCGCGCAGCTCCTGCTTGGCGCTGAGGATCTCGGGGGAACCGCCGGCGTCGTCGTCGTGCATCGATAGGTGCCCTCCGGGCTCGTGAGCAGTAATTGACGCTATGACGTCAGTTTGTGCTCACAGGCGCGGAGCGCACCTGGGTGGGTCGACCGCAGCCTGCCAGGGCACCCGGGCGTCGTGGACGTCCCGACGATCTCCCTCCCCGACGGCACCCCGATCCCCGCGCTCGGCGTCGGGACCTGGGGCTACGCCGAACAGCCGGCCCGACGCGACGACGAGATCGCGTCGCTGCGCGCGGCCCTCGACGAGGGGCTGACGCTGGTCGACACCGCCGAGATGTACGCCGACGGAGGCGCCGAGGACCTCGTCGGGGAGGCGCTGGACGGCCGCCGTGACGAGGCCTTCGTCGTCGACAAGGTGCTCCCCGGCGACGCCGACCGACGCGGCACCCACGCCGCGTGCGAGCGGGCCCTGCGGCGGCTGCGCACCGACCGGATCGATCTCTACCTGCTGCACTGGCGCGGCCGCCATCCGCTGGCCGAGACCGTCGCGGCGTTCGAGGAGCTGCGCGCCGACGGGAAGATCCGCGCCTGGGGCGTCAGCAATCTGGACGCCGACGAGCTCGACGAGCTGGTCGACGTCCCCGCGGGGACCGGGGTCGCGACCGACCAGGTCCTCTACAACCTCACCCGTCGGGGGCCGGAGTGGGACCTCCTCCCCTGGGCCCGGGACCACCGGCTGCCGCTCATGGCCTACTCCCCCGTCGAGCAGGGGCGGCTGCTCGACGAACCCGCGCTGCGCGACGTCGCCGACCGGCACGGGGCCACGCCGGCGCAGGTCGCGATCGCGTGGGTGCTCGGGCACCCGGGGGTCGCGGCGATCCCGAAGACGGCGACGCCCGCCCGGGTCGCCGAGAACCGCGGCGCGCTCGACCTGCACCTGACCGAGGACGACCACGCCACGCTCGACGCCACGTTCCCGCCACCGGACCGCAAGCGGGCACTGGAGATCCTGTAGGTGGCCTTCGGCCTCGTGAGCAGTAATTGACGCTGTAGCGACGATTTGTGCTCACGAGCGCGGAGCCCACCTACCGGTGAGTAGCCCGACGTGGTGGGATCGGGTCATGCCCTCCACCCACGCCGTCACCAACCAGGTGCCCGACCTCGTCGACACCGACCTCGCGGCCGACCCGCCGCTGCTCGAGGCCGTGGCGCGCGAGGGCGCGGGGTGGTCGCTGGACGCGCTGCACGACACCGGCCGTCGCGCCGGATCGGCGCAGGTCCGCGAGTGGGCCGACGCGGCCCACCGCAACGAGCCGCGGCTGCGCGCGTTCGACCGCGTCGGCCACCGGGTCGACGAGGTGGACTACGACCCCGGCTACCACGCCCTGCTCGGCGAGGCCGTCTCGCGCGGGTTCGCCGGCGCGGTGTGGGCCGGCGCGGACGGGCTCGGTTCCCCGCCGCGGCCGGGGCAGCACGTCGCCCGGGCCGCGGGGTTCCTCGTCTGGTCGCAGGCCGAGGCGGGTCACGGCTGCCCGGTGTCGATGAGCCACGCCGTCGTGCCGGCGCTCCGGGCCTCCCCCGAGCTGCTCGCGCAGTACGGACCCGGGCTGGTGTCGACCGTCTATCAGCCCGGCCTCGCCGACCCGGCGTCGAAACCCGGCCTGCTGGCCGGGATGGGGATGACCGAGAAGCAGGGCGGCTCGGACGTCCGGACGAACACCACGAGCGCCGTCGCCAACGCCGACGGCAGCTACACGCTCACCGGGCACAAGTGGTTCACCTCGGCGCCGATGTGCGACGTGTTCCTGGTGCTCGCGCAGACCGCCCAGGGCGTCACCTGCTTCCTGGTCCCGCGGATCCTGCCCGACGGTTCCCGCAACCCGTTCGCGATCCAGCGGCTGAAGGACAAGCTCGGCAACCGCTCCAACGCCTCGTCCGAGCCCGAGTTCGACGGCACGATCGGCTTCCGCGTCGGCGACGAGGGCCGCGGGGTGCGGACGATCATCGAGATGGTCGCGTGCACGCGCCTGGACAACGCGCTCGGCTCGGCGGCGGGCATGCGCGACGCGGTGCGGCGGGCGACCTGGCACGCGACCCACCGGCGCGCGTTCGGCTCGGCGCTGATCGACAAGCCGCTCATGCGCGGGGTGCTCGCCGACCTCACCGTCGAGTCCGAGGCCGCGGTGACGCTCGCGGTGCGGCTGGCGGGGGCTCAGGACCGTGCGCCGCACGATCCCCACGAGGCCGCCTTCCGCCGCATCGGGGTCACTCTCGGGAAGTACTGGATCTGCAAGCGGCAGACGGCGGTGGTCGGCGAGGCGCTGGAGTGCCTCGGCGGCAACGGGTTCGTCGAGGAGTCCGGCATGCCGCGACTCTTCCGGGAGTCGCCGCTGAACTCGATCTGGGAGGGCTCGGGCAACGTCAACGCGCTGGACCTGCTGCGGGTGCTGAGCCGGGAGTCGGCGGCCGTCGAGGCGTACCGGGCCGAGGTCGAGGCCGCGTCCGGCGCCGACCACCGGCTCGACGCCGCCTGGAAGTCGATCCTCGACGAGCTGCGCGACCCCGCCGAGGAGCGCGCCCGGTGGCTGGCCGAGCGGATGGCCGTCGTGCTGCAGGGCTCGCTGCTGGTGCGCCACGCCCCGACAGCCGTGGCGGACGCGTTCGTCGGGTCCCGCGTGGCCGGGGAGCACGGCGCGGCGTTCGGCACCCTGCCGCGCGGGGTCGACGTCGACGGGATCCTGGCCCGGGCGCCGTTGGGCTGACGCCATGTGCGTGTGTTTCCGTGCCCTGGCACGGAAACACACGCACGAGCGCGGCCGCGCGAACTAGCGTTTCGGGCATGACCGAGCTGCTGCCGGGCGTCACCGCCGCCACCGTCGACGCGCGGATCCGCATCCACCACCTCGAGTCCGGCCCCGCCGACGGCGAGCCGGTCGTGCTCCTGCACGGGAACCTCTCCACCGGCCGGTTCTTCGAGCACCTGATGAGCCCCGCGAGCGAGCGGTTCTGCTACCTCGCCCCGGACATGCGCGGCTTCGGCCGGTCCGAGCGCGTCCCCATCGACGCCACCCGCGGCCTCGGCGACTGGGCGGACGACCTCGTCTCCTACCTGCAGACCCTCGGCGTCGAGCGTCCGCACCTCGTCGGGTGGTCGACGGCGGGTGCGGCGATCGCGCTGGTCGCGCGGCAGGTCCCCGTCGCGAGCCTGACCTTCCTCGACCCGGTGTCGCCGTACGGCTTCGGCGGCACCTTCGCGGACGGCACACCCTGCTTCGACGACCACGCGGGCACCGGCGCGGGCGTGGCCAACCCCCACTTCGTCGAACTGCTGCGCGTCGGCGACCGCTCCACCGACGAGCCGGTCTCGCCGCGCAACGTCATGAACGGCACCTACTGGTCACCGAGCTTCCGGCTGCCGCCCGAGCGGGAGGAGCTGCTGCTCGACGAGATCCTGCTGACCCACATCGCCGAGGACGGCTACCCGGGCGACTCGACGACCTCGAAGAACTGGCCCGGCGCCGCCCCCGGCACCCACGGCCTGCTCAACGCCCTCTCGCCGAAGTACTGCTCCTGGGCCTGGCTGCCCGAGATCGACCCGAAGCCACCGGTGCTCTGGACGCACGGAGAACAGGACCTCGTCGTCGCGGACGGGTCCTACCTGGAGCTGGGCATGCTCGGCCAGGCGGGCATGGTGCCGGGCTGGCCCGGGGTCGACGTCTTCCCGCCGCAGCCGATGATCACCCAGATCCGCACCGTGCTGGGCCGCTACGAGCAGGCCGGCGGACGGGTGCGGACCGAGGTGTTCGCCGGCTCCGGCCACGGCCCGCACGTGGACGCCGCCGAGCGCTGGCTGGAGATCGCGACGGAGTTCTGGGCGGCTTCGGCCTAGACGGCCACGTGCGTGCGTTTCCGTGTCTGAGCACGACAGCAACACAGCACGCCGATAGGGCACGCACGAGGCGTCAGCCGAACCGTGAGCGCAGGTACCCGCCGACCATCGCGGTGAGCTCGTCGACGATCGCCTCCCGGGGCACGTCGGGCTGCTCGAGCACCCAGGAGATCGTCACGTGCTCGACGGTCCGCACCAGCATCCAGGCCACCGCGTCCACCCCGGACGCGTCCTGGTGCTCGGCGATCAGCGCCCCCGCGACGAGCGCGTCGATGCGCCGCGCGAACCCCACCCGACGCCGCCCGATCGTCCGGGGTTGTTCCTGCGCCAGCACCCGCACCAGGTCGGCCTCGGCGGAGAGCGCGTCGAGGAGGGCCTCGAGGTGGTGCCGGACGGCGTCGTCGCCGGCGCGCAGGCTGCCCAGGAATGCGCGTGTGATGCGAGCTTCGAGGTCGTCGACGGCACTCTCGACGACCCGCTCGAGGATCGCCTCCTTGTCCGGAAAGTACTGGTAGAGCGTCCCCGGACCCACTCCGGCGGCAGCCGCGATCCGATTCGTGCTCGCCCCCTCGAAACCCCGCTCGAGCAGGACGGATCGGCCCGCGTCGAGGATGCGTTCGACGGTGGCGCGGGATCGCTCCTGGCTCGGGCGGCGCCGCATCGCACGGGGCTCGTCGACAGCCACCGGACACCTCCCGGGAGTGGGGTCGAAACGCGAGTTGAACCCGAGTCAGAACTCGTGTCAGCGTTCTCTTCATGGTGGCAGAGACGGTGACACCGACGCTCCCCGAGTTCCCGACGCGCTTCCGCGGCGCGCCCGAGCGCAACGCGGCGATCGCCCGGCCACTCGCCTACCTCGGCCGGGTCCGGCGCACCGACGAGGCCCTCGTCGACGAGATCGGCCGGCGGATGCTCGCCCGCGACGAGATCGGGGCCGACCTCGCGGCCGCGATGCGCCGCGACGCCACCCCGCGGGTCACGACGACGGCGCTGCACCGCGCGATCGCCGAGGGCGCCGACGACGACGATCCCCCGGCGTTGCGCCGCTTCGTCGAGGCCCTGGAGCGGGAGCCGGACTGGCTCGACCACGACCTGCTCGAGCGCGGCGCCCGCGCGTACCGCCGGATGGGTCGCAGCCGCGACGATGTCCTGCTCGCGCTCTCGCTCATCGGCGGCTACCGCTACGCCGGCCCGGCCGACCTGCTCGTCGCCACCGGCGGGCTGACGGGCTCCACCGCGATGCGCCGCCTCGGCGAGACCACCTCGTGGGGCCACGCGGTCTCCCGTCCCGGGGGGATGGCCCGCGACGGCGAGGGGTTCCGGGTCACCGCGCACGTCCGGGCGATGCACGCGCTGGTCGACGACCGCTTCTCCCGCCGCGACGACTGGGACAGCGCCGCGCTGGGCCTCCCGGTCAACCGCAGTGATCTCGCCGGCACGCTCGCGCTGTTCAGCGCCACCGCGATGCTCGGCGTGCGGGTCCTGGGCCGCCACATCCCGGCCGCGGACTCCCGCGCGGTGATGCACCTGTGGCGCTACGTCGGGTGGCTGATGGGGGTCGACGAGGACTGGCTGTTCGCCGACGAGCGCTCCCAGCACGCCTTCGACCACCACCTGCTCCTCGCGCAGAGCGGCCCCACGCCGGCCGGTGCCGCGCTGACCACGGCCCTCGTCGAAGGAACCCGGCGCAGCCATGCCGAACGCGGCGGGCCGCTGCGCGGGTGGTGGGCCCGACGACGGCTGCTCTCGCACCTGCGCGTGTTCCTCGGCGCGCAGGGCTGCCGCGACCTGGGCCAGCCGGTCCTCGTCCCGTGGACGGTCCTGCCGGAGATCGCGCGCAACGTCGTCGAATCCTGGATGATCGCGGCGACCGCGACGGGCAGGCGGTGGTTGGAACGCCGCAGCGACGCCGGCGTCGAGGACGACCTCGAGCGGCTCCTCGGCGAGCGACCGCGCCGCCCCGCCGAGCTGCCGGTCTGAGCGCCCAGCTGCCGGCCCCGGGAACGCACGAACGGCACTCTGGTCACCTTCATAGGTGACCAACGTGCCGTTCGTCCGGTATGGGGGGCCGGCGCTCGTCCGGGAAGGGCGACCCTCAGCGCCCGGTGAAGTGCGGCTCCCGGCGCTCGCCGAACGCGGTGAACGCCTCGGCGAGGTCGGCGCTGGGCAGGAACGCGGCGTTCCACGCGGCCACGTAGCGCAGGCCCGCCTCGACCCGGGGACCCCGCTCGGCGTCGAGGACGTCCTTGATGCCGCGGGTGACGAGCGGGGAGTTCTTCGCCATCGCGCCCGCGAGCTCGAACGCCGCGGCCCGCAGCGCCTCCTCGTCGTCGAGCACCCGGTTGACGAGGCCGATCCGCTCGGCGTGCGCGGCGTCGACGTCGGCGCCGGTGAGCGCCAGCTCGCGCAGCGCCCCGTCGCCGATGATCCCGACGAGCCGCTGCAGCGACCCGAGGTCGGCGACCATCGCCATCCGCACCTCGCGCACCGAGAACACCGCGTCCGCGCCGGCGAGCCGGACGTCACAGGCCGTCGCGAGGTCGACCCCGCCGCCGATGCACCAGCCCTGGATCGCCGCCACGATCGGCGTGCGGCAGTCGGCGACCGCGGTGATCGCGGCCTGCAGGTCGCGGACGTGGCGCAGGAACTCCTCGCGCGCGCCGGCCGTGGGGTCGGTGAGCACGCTGCCCAGCGACTCGGTCGCCGCCCGCAGGTCCAGCCCGTAGGAGAAGCGGCCCTCGGCGCCGGTGACGACGATCGCGCGGACCTCGGGGTCGGCGTCGAGGGCCCGCATGACGGCGGGCAGCTCGGCGAAGAACGCGGGCGCCATCGCGCGGGCCGTCATCGACACCTCGGCCACGTGGGCGGTCGGGGTCTCGCGGGAGACGGCCAGGGACTCGAGGTGCTCGGGCAGGGCCGCTGCGGAGGAACCGGCCACGGACGTCGTCATGACCCGACTAGATCACCCCGGGCGAGCGGGAGTCCAGCGACCCCGGGCCCCGTCACGCCTCGCGCAGCACCCGGTCCAGTCCGGTCAGCCGCAGTGCCCGGCTCGGCTGGCCGTGCACGCCGCGCAGGTGGAACGCCCCACCCGCCGCGGTCACCCGTTGCGAGGCGCCGAGCAGGACCCGCATCCCGCAGGAGTCGCAGTAGGGCACCGACGCCATGTCGACGACGAGGTCCACCGGCCCGTCCGCCGAGCTCAGCCGGTGGTCGATCACGGCCTCGAGCTCGCGGAAGTGGCTGTAGTCGAGATCGCCGGTGACCACGACGACGACCGCCGCCCCCGGCTGCTCGTCGACGCGGACGGTGAAGTCCAGCGCGTCGTGCTCGACCCCGGCGCTCACGCGGACCCCTCCGCACCGACCTCGGCACACGCCGCCCGCACGGCCTCCGAGCGCAGCAGGGCGACGGTGCGCGGTGAGTCGCCCAGCCGGGACGCGAGCTCGTCGAGGGCGCGCCCGGCCTCGGCGGGGGTGAGCCCGTGCGGCACGGTGAGTGAGGAGATCCAGCGCACGAACCGGGCGAGCAGGGCCGGGTCCGCGACGTAGACCGCGGCCGCGAGGAAGTCCACGAGGTGCCCGAGGTCGTCGGTGAGCTCCTCGGAGGGGTCCGCCCCCCGCAGTCGTTCGGCGAGATCCCCGATGAGCTCGCCGCGCCGGGCGTGCAGGTAGGCCTGCTCCTCGCGCGAGGCGTCGTCGACGGTGACCGCCGCGTCGTCGCCGACCAGTGCCTGGCCGGCGAGCAGGTCCGCGGCCGCCCGCGCGTCGGGCGCCCACCCGTCGGCCCCCACCGCCCGGGCCCAGCGACCGTCCGGGCCGAACGCCGGACCGCCCGCGAGGATCGGGGTCCCGCTCGCGCGGCATGCCTCGACCAGGCGCCGCGCCGCGGGCAGCCGGGAGGGCAGCGAGCTCGACACGGCGACGACGTCGGGCCCCGCCGTGTTCAGGTGCACCGCGACCTGGGTGGCCGGGACGCTGGACCCGAGGAAGGTCACCTCCCAGCCGTGGTGCGCCAGCACCTCGGCGAGCAGGCGGGCGGGCAGGCCGTGCCACTCGCCGTCGAGACACGCCACCGCGATGCGCCCGACGCCGGTCGGGGCGGGCGCGGGCCGGTGACGGCTCACCGCGGCCACCACCCGCTCGGAGATGTGGGTCGCGACGTGCTCCTGCACAACGGTCCACGTGCCGGCCGCCCAGCGCTCGCCCACCTCGCGCTGCGCCTCGGCCACGACGTCGAGAAGCACGTCCTCGGGGTCGTGCCCGCCGTCGATCGCGGCGAGGGCGACGACGACCGCCCCGGTCTCGTCCGAGGCCTCCAACCGGGCCAGGTAGTCGTCGCGGACGGCGTCGAGGTCGGCGGCGGTGGCGGGATCGGCCGGTGCGGTCACGCGTGGTCTCCCCTCGGCACGGCGGGCGGGGCCTGGAGCGCGAGCAGGGCCACGTCGTCGTGGTCCCGGCCGCCCAGCCAGGCCGAGAGCAGCTGCAGGACCCGCTCGCAGACCACCTGGGCGGGGGCTCCGACGCAGCTCGCGAGGGCACCCTCGAGGCGTTCCTCGCCGTAGAAGTCCCGGCCGTCCGGCCCGCCGCGGGCCTCGGTCACGCCGTCGCTGTAGAGCAGGCAGGTGTCGCCGGGGCGCAGGAGCACCTCGGTGGCCCCGAACTCGCCGTCGCGCAGGGCCCCGACGAGCGTCCCGCTCAGCCGCACCTCGACGACGGAGCCGTCGGCGCGCAGCACGTACGGCGGCGGGTGGCCGCCGGTCGCCAGGCGCAGCCGCACCGATCCGTCCGGCGTCGGACGGGCGTCGCCGAGGACCATCGTCGCGAACCGGGGCATCGTCGGGGCGGCGCCGGCCGCGTCGAGGTCGGCCGCGTCGAGCAGGGCGGCGTTGAGCAGGTCGAGCAGCGCGGCGGGGTCGCGCTCCACCAGGCGCAGGGCGTGCAGCGACTGCCGCACCCGTCCGGACAGCACCGCCGCCTCGATGCCCTTGCCGCACACGTCGCCGAGCAGGAACGGGGTCTCGCCGGACGGGGTGACCGGCAGCACCTCGTAGAAGTCGCCGCCGACGCGCAGGCTCTCGCGCGCCGGCCGGTAGGCACTGCCGAGGACGAGCCCGTCCACCGCCTCCGGCAGCCGCGGCGGCTCGAGGCTCCCCTGCAGCACCTCGCCGAGGTGGGCCTGCTCGCGGTAGAGCGCGGCGGCCGAGAGCGCGGTGCCGACCCGGACCGCGTACTCCTGCGCCAGCGGCAGCCCGTCCTCGACGTCGGGGGGCAGCGGCGTCTCCGTGACCAGCACCAGCGCGCCGCGCACGACGGTGCCGGGGACCGGGACGACGGTGACGTGCCCGGTCGGCGGTCCCGCGGACCAGACGGGCAGGTCGGCGAGCTCGACGGCGGCCCAGGGGTCCACCGGGGAGTCGCCGGTCATCGCCTCGAACAGCCGCGGCGCACTGCGCAGGTCGGCGCGGGCGATCTCTCCGGGGACCGGCCGGGCGCCCTCCTCGCCGCGCACCCAGCGCACCGTCTCCGAGGCGTCCGCGAGCAGGACGAGCACCGTCGGCGCGAGCGTCCCGGCCGCGAGGGTGGCCGCGGTGCGCAGCGTGCGCTCGACGTTGAGCACGCCGTGCAGCGCACGCCCGGCCTCCGCGAGGAACTGGGCGCGGGCCTGGGCACGGTGCAACGACCGCGAGCCGCGGCGCTCGTCGGTGACGTCGCGCAGGTACCAGCAGGTCAGGAGGTCGCCGGAGCGCGAGTCGTCGGCCAGCGGCTGCCCGCGGCCCACCAGGCTGCGCCCACCGACCTCGGCCTCGAACTCCTCGGCGCCGCCCCGGACCACCGCGGTGAACGCGTCGTGCCCGCCGTGCTCGACCGGCGCCCCCGCCGCCAGCCCCGGGAGTAGCCGCTCCCCGGCCGGGTTGATCGCGTGCACGATCTGCCGGGTTCCACCGGGGCGCTCCGCGCCGGTGACGACAACGGCCTCGCTGAGCCCCTCCAGGACACGGGCCGACAAGCTGCGCATGCCCGAAGGCGGCGTCGGCAGAGGTCCCCCCGCCGGCATCGTCGAGTCCATGGCGCCCCCAGGGATCGTGGTCCGCGGGCCCACGTTAGCGCTTCCGCCGGATCGCCCCGGACACCCGGTGTGACCACGACCCGCGCCCGGCGCGCGGTCGTGGTAGGCAGCCGCCCATGAGCGCCCTGACCTACGACCACGCCAGCACCATCGTCGCCGCCGCCCTCTCCCACGGCCGGGAGGCCGGCTACAAGCCGCTCACCGTGGCCGTCCTGGACACCGGCGGACACCTCGTCGCGCTCGGCCGGGCGGACGGTTCGGGGTTCCTGCGCCCGGACGTGGCGGTCGCCAAGGCGCACGGCGTCATCGGGCTGATGATGGACAGCCGGGCCATCGCCGCACGCGCTTCCGACTCGCCGGAGTTCTTCACCTCGGTCGCCTCGCTGGCGGGCGGGAAGGTGTTCTCGGTGCCCGGCGGGGTGTTCGTGTGCGACGCCGACGGCGAGGTCATCGGCGCGGCGGGCGCCTCCGGGGACGCGTCGCTGGCCGACGAGGAGGCGGTCGTCGCCGGCATCGAGGCGGCGGGTCTGGTGGCGCGTACATAGGTGGCCTACGGCCTTGTGAGCACAAATTGACGCCCCGACGTCAATTTGTGCTCACAAGCAGTGGCACCTAGTGTTGTATCTATGTCCGACACCAGTGGCGTCTCAGCGGCGGACGCCGTGTACCGCCACGTGAAGGACCGCGTGCTGACCGGCGAGCTCGAGGGCGGCCGGATGGTCAGCGAGGGCGAGGTCTCGGCCGCGCTGGGCGTCAGCCGCACCCCGGTCCGCGAGGCGTTCCTGCGTCTCGAGGTCGAGGGGTGGCTGCGGCTGTTCCCGAAGCGGGGCGCCCTCGTGGTCCCGGTCGCGCCGCACGAGATCGACGAGGTCCTGGACGCCCGCGCGCTGCTCGAGGCGCACGCCGCGGCCGACGTCGTGACCCGTCCCGACGACCTCGCCGCGCTGCTGTCCGCCCTCGGCGCGGCGATCGACCGGCAGGCCGCCGCCCACGACGCGGCCGACCTCCCCGGATTCGCCCGGGCGGACGCGGAGTTCCACCAGCTCGTCGCCGACGCCGGGCGCAACTCGCTGCTCGGCGGCTTCTACGCCACGTTGCGCGAGCGCCAGCAGCGGATGACCGCCGACTCGGTCCGCGGGCGCAGTGCCGCCGCCACCACCGTGCTCGACGAGCACCGGGCGCTGCGCGACCTGCTCGCCGCCCGCGACGTCGAGGGTTTCGCCCGCGCCCTGACCGACCATCTCGACAACACCCACCGCCACGGAAGGACCCGATGACCGCGACCCTGGACCAGTCCACCGCGACCCGTCGGGGCTCGACCGCCTGGCTGCCGGTCGGGCTCGCCCTGTTCACCGTCGCCTGGGGCGGCAACCAGTTCACGCCGCTCATGGTCATGTACCGCGAGCTCGGCGGGTTCTCGACGGCGACCGTGGACGTGCTGCTCGGCGCCTACGTGCTGGGGATCGTGCCCGGCATGCTCGTCGGCGGGCCGCTCTCCGACCGCCTCGGGCGCAAGCCGCTGATGCTGGCCGCGCCCCCGATCGCGATCGCCGGCAGCGTCGTCCTGGCGGCCGGCGGCGACGTGGTGCCGGTGCTGTTCGTCGGCCGGGTGCTGGCCGGGCTGGCGCTCGGCATCGCGATGGCGGTCGGGTCGACGTGGATCAGCGAGCTGTCCTCGCTGCGCGGCGCGTCCGCCGGCGGGGCCTCCCGCGCGGCCATGTCGCTGACCCTCGGGTTCCTGCTCGGCCCGGTCGCGGCCGGGCTGCTCGCCCAGTGGGCGCCGTGGCCGGAGGTGCTCTCGTACGCCGTCCACGTCGTCGTCGGGATCCCCCTCGGCCTCGCCGCGCTGCGCACCGTCGAGACGCTCGACCGCGACCAGGTCCCGACGCGGCGCCTGGTCGACGACCTGCGCATCCCGGTCGGCGAGCACCGCGAGTTCATGACGATCGTCGTGCCGGTGGCGCCGTGGGTGTTCACCTGTGCCGGGGTGGCCTACGCGGTCCTGCCGTCGCTGGTGTCGAGCGCCGTCCCCGGGCACGCGATCGCGTTCGGGGCGGTGATGACGGCGGTGACGCTGGCCGCCGGGGTGGGCGCGCAGTCGCTGGCCAAGCGGCTCGGGCTGGCCGACGCGCGCGGCGGGATGCTCGGGCAGGCGTTCGCCGCGGCCGGGATGCTGCTGGCCGCGGTCACCGCCGCCGTCCCGGGCGTGGTGCTCGCGGTGGTCTCGGCCACGGTGCTCGGGATCGGCTACGGCTTCGCGCTGGTCAGCGGGCTCGCCGAGGTGTCACGCATCGCGCCGGCGCGTCATCTCGCCGGGCTGAACGCGGTGTTCTACGCGCTGGCGTACCTCGGGTTCCTCGTCCCGGCTGTGCTGGCGGTGCTCGCGGGCCTGGTCTCGTACAGCGTGCTGTTCGTGGCGCTGGGCGTGATCGCGCTCGGTGCGCTGGTCGTCGTGAGGTGCGCTGCGCGCTTGTGAGCACAAATTGACGCTCTGGCGTCAATTTGTGCTCACAAGGCCGCAGGCCACCTATGGGTGCACCACGGCCTTGAGCGCCAGCGGGTCACGCCGCGCCGCGAGCAGCGCCCCGACCGCGTCCTCCAGCGGGTGGTGCGACGTGATCATCGCGTCGAGCCGGATACGCCCGGAAGCGGCCAGCGCGATCGCCGCCGGGTAGACGTGGGCGTAGCGGAACGTGCCCTTCACGACCAGCTCGCGCGCCTGCACGAGGTCGAGCGGCAGCGTCACCGACGCGCCCGTCCCCACCAGGACGACCGTCGCCGCGGGCGCCGTCGCCGCCACCGCCAGGTCGATCGCCGGCTGGACCCCGGTGCACTCGAGCACCACGTCGGCCTGGCCGAGCACCTCGCCGACCGACGCGAGCGCGGTGTCGTGGTCGTTCCCGTCCACCGTCGCCGTCGCGCCGAACTCGGCCGCGGCCTCCCGGCGCAGCGCCATCACGTCGGTGACGACGACCGATGCGGCCCCGCGGGCCAGCGCCACCTGCAGGCACAGCAGCCCGACCGGCCCCGCCCCGCTGACCAGCACCCGTGTCCCCGGGCCGATCTCGGCCTTCGTCGCGGCGTGCAGCGCCACGGACAGCGGCTCGACCAGCGCGGCGGCCTCGTCGGAGAGCGAGTCCGGGATCGGGTGCGCGCGGTGGGCGGGCACGACGACGTACTCGGCGAACGACCCGTCCACCGGCGGGGTCGCGAAGAACGCGATGTCCGGGCAGAGGTGGTAGCGCCCCTGCCGGCACTGCGCGCAGCGCCCGCACTCGGTCTGCGGCTCGACGGCGACCCGGGTCCCGACGGCCGGTGTGGTCACCTCGGACCCGACGGCCGACACCACCCCGGAGGTCTCGTGCCCCAGGACCAGCGGGGCGTGCATGACGAACCCGCCGATGCGCCCGTGGTCGTAGTAGTGCACGTCGGAGCCGCACACGCTCACCGCCCGGACCGCGACCTGCACCTGACCGGGGCCCGGCTCCGGAATCTCGCGCTGTTCGAGGACGACGTTGTCCGGCTCGGTCAGGACCGCCACACGCTGCATGCCGCCGAGTGTGCCCCCGAACACCTCAGTCCAGCTGCGCCCGGATCCGCCGCGCCGGGGTGAACACCCGGAGATCGAGCATCCCGGGCGGATCGGCCACCCCGGGGCCGCCGGCCCGGACCCACTCCGAGATCTCGTCCTCGGTGTCGCGGTCGAGCACGCCGAGCAGCCACACCGGGCGCCCACCCGCGGCCCGTCCGGCCGCCGACGGCGACACCACCGCGACCGTCGACTGCGCGCACGCGTCGAGGCAGTCGGACAGCCGCACCCGCCCGGCGTCCGCCGTCCCGGCCCGCAGCCGCTCCACCTGTCCGGCGTGGTCGATCCCCGGGTGCTTGCGCTCGGTCCCGCAGCAGCACCCACGGCAGAGGGTCACCGTCGGACCGGAACCAGGACCGGAACCGGGACCGGACCGCTTCGCCGCCTTCGTCATCGGCCGCCACGGTAGGGCCCGAGGGCCTCCGGCGGCGTTACCGTGAGATCACCGGCACGCTCACCGACCCCAGGGGGACCCCAGCCCATGACCGCCGTCGCCCCGGCCCCCGTCGTCGCCGACCTCCGCGCCGCCCTGCCCGCGGACCGCGTGATCGACGACCCGGACGTGCTGGCGTCGTACGCCCACGACGACGCCGAGTGGGCGCCCTGGGAGCTGCCCGCGGCGGTGGTCCGGCCGAGCGACACCGCGCAGTGCCAGGCCGTCGTCCAGGCGTGCCTGCGCCACGGTGTCCCGGTGATCCCCCGCGGCGCGGGCACCGGACTGTCCGGCGGCGCCAACGCGATCACCGGCAGCGTCGTCGTGTCGGTCGAGCGGATGACCCGCATCCACGAGATCGACGGGGCCGAGCGCCTCGCCGTCGTCGAGCCCGGTGTCGTCAACGACGACCTGCGCGCCGCCTGCGCCGCCCGGGGCCTCTGGTATCCGCCCGATCCGGCGAGCTCCCCCTGGTCGACCATCGGCGGCAACGTCGCCACCAACGCCGGCGGCGTCTGCTGCGTGAAGTACGGCGTCACCCGCGACTACGTGCTCGGGATGCAGGTGGTCAACGGCCTCGGCGAGCTGGTCCGCCTCGGGCGCCGGACGGCCAAGGGCGTCGCCGGGCTCGACCTCGCCGGGCTCATGGTCGGCTCCGAGGGCACCCTCGGGCTGATCACCGAGGTCACGGTCAAGCTGCGGCCGGCCCGCGCGCCGGAGCACACCGTGGCCGGCTACTTCTCGAGCATCGTCGACGCCGGCCGCGCGGTCGCCGCGATCACCGCCGACGGCATGACGCCCAGCGCGCTGGAGCTGGTCGACCGCACCTGCCTCGAGGCCGTCGACGCCTGGAAGAACATGGGGCTCTCCGCCGAGGCGGACGTCATCCTGCTCGGGCGCTCCGACGCCCCGGGCGCGGCCGGGATCGCCGAGGCCGAGCAGATGCTCGCCCACTTCGACGCGGCCGGCGCCGCGTTCTCCGCGCAGGCCGCCGACGCCGAGGAGGCCGACGCGCTGTTCGCGGCCCGCCGGCTGGCCTACCCCGCGCTCGAGCGGCTCGGCCCGGTGCTCACCGAGGACGTCTGCGTCCCCCGCGCCGCGGTCCCGGAGATGCTGGCCCGCATCCAGGCCACCGGGGAGCGCTTCTCGACGACGATCGCGAACATCGCCCACGCCGGCGACGGCAACCTGCACCCGCTGCTGATCACCCCGGTCGGCGACGAACCCGCCCGCGAGCGCGCCCAGGCCGCCTTCGAGCAGATCCTCGCCGACGCCCTCGACCTCGGCGGCACCGTCACCGGCGAGCACGGTGTCGGGCTGCTCAAGCGCCACGGTCTCGAGGCCGAGCAGGCGCCGGAGGTCCTCGCCATGCAGCGCGCCGTCAAGGCCGCCCTCGACCCGCACGGCATCCTCAACCCCGGCAAGATCGTCTGACGATGGGCTCGATGATCAAACGACTCCTGCTCCTGCTCACCGGCCTCCTGGTCACCGCGCTCGGCGCCCAGGCCCTGAGCGTCCGCCGGGCGGCCGCGCGCGTCGCGCCCGAACTGCGCGGCCCGCGGCTGCTGATCTCCTTCTCGTGGGTGCCGCTGGGCGTGCTGCCGCTGATGCGGCGGTTCCTGCGCGCCGACACCCCGCTCGGCCCCGGCGTGGCGGTCCGGCACCGGACGGTCACCTCCCCCGAGGGCACGACGGTGGACGTGGTCGTCTACGACGCCGGGTCGCGCCCGTCTCCCTCCGGCGCGCTGCTGTGGATCCACGGCGGCGGTCACCTCGTCGGCGACCCGGGCATCGACCACGCCCTGTGCAGCCGGTTCGTGCTGGAGGCCGGGGTCCCGGTGGTGAGCGTCGACTACCGCCTCGCGCCCGAGGACCCGTACCCCGCCGACCTCGACGACTGCTACGCCGCCCTGCGCTGGCTGCAGACCCACACCGACGAGCTGGGCGTCGACCCGTCCCGCGTGGCGGTCGGCGGTGCGAGCGCGGGCGGCGGCCTCGCCGCGGCGACGGTGCAGCGGGCGCACGACGCCGGGCACCCGGTGTGCTTCCAGCTGCTCGAGTACCCGATGCTCGACGACCGGACGGCGCTGGTCACCGACCAGGCCGGCCGCGGCCGGTTCGTCTGGACGGCGAGGATGAACCGCCGGGCCTGGTCGGCCTACCTCGGAGGCCCGGCCGGCAGCGAGGGTGTGCTGCCCGCCGCGGCGCCGGCCCGCCGCACCGATCTCACCGGCCTGCCGCCCGCGTGGATCGGGGTCGGCGACCAGGACCTCTTCCACGACGAGGACCTCGCCTACGCCCGGCGGCTGCGCACCGCGGGCGTGGCCTGCGCGCTGCACGTCGAGCCCGGGATGTACCACGGCGCCGACTCGGTCGCCCCGGACGCGCCCTCGATGACCGCCTTCCGCGGCCGCATGGTCGACGCGCTGCGGGATGCGGTCGCCCGGCACTGACGTCAGGCCTTCGCGGGTGTCCCCGGCGCCTCCACCCGCGCCGACATCCACGGCAGCACGTCGGAGAACGCGGTCGACGCGAACTGCCACGAGTGCCGGCCCGGCTGCGTGTTCACCGCGCAGGCGATCGCACGGGTCTGGGCCTGCGAGCACAGCGCCCGCGCCTCGGGCAGCTCCTGGCCGGTCCCGCCCCCGCCGCCGCGGCCGCCGATGCCCGCGTTGGCGCCGTTCGCGCCGCCGCCGAAGCCGCCCGGCGGACGCTGCCCCGGAGGTCGACCGGGGGCGCCCGGAGGACGGTGGCCGCCGAACATCCCGCCGCCGGCGTCGGAGCTGTCGTCGAACCAGCCCGCGGTGTTCGCGTACGGGGCGTGCGTGGTCAGCACCGTCGCGGGGTCGTACTGCGCCCACGCGGCCGCGTTCCCGCCGTAGAGCCGGTCGATGGTCTGCTGCTTCGTCCCGACCTCGGGTCCGGCGTCGCCCGCGATGTCGTCGAACGAGTCGATCAGCTCCGGGTGCATGACGGCGAGGTCGACCGCGCAGGTACCGCCCATCGACCACCCGACGACGCCCCACGCCCGCGGGTCCTTCGAGACGCCGTAGTTCTGCTCGACGTACGGGATGACGTCTCCGGTGAGGTGCGACGCGGCGTTGCCGCGCGGGCCGTTCACGCACTCGGTGTCGTTGTTGAAGGTGCCGCCGGCGTCGGCGAACACCAGGACCGGAGCCATCCCGTGGTGCGCGGCGGCGTACTGGTCGGCGATCTGGACGGCGTTGCCGATGCGGATCCAGTCGGCCGGGGTGTTGAACTCGCCGCCGATCATCATGATCGCGGGCAGCGTCGGGCGCGGTCCCGCGGCGAAGTACGCGGGCGGCAGCCAGACGTCCTCGGTGCGGTGCGCGAAGCCGCTGGCGGTGTCCGGGATCGAGACGGTGACGACGGCGCCGGTCGCGCGCGGGGTGCCCACCATCGAGGGCAGCGCGGTCGGGTCGACCTGGTCGGGCAGCGCGCCCGCGGTCACCTCGCCCCAGCCCTCCTGCACCGTCGTCACGTAGCCCACCCACTGGTTGAGCACGAGCGCGAGGCAGACGACCGTGAGCGGGACGACGACCACGGAGAGCACCCGCCGCCACCAGCGGGACGGGCCGAACACGACGACGGCGGCGACCACCGAGGCCACCAGCAGCCCGACCCACACCCACAGCAGGAACGGGGCCGGGTCCGACGCGAGCCCGCTCCCCTGGAACGCCCAGTACGCCGCGAGCGCCCCGGCCAGCCCGAGCACCGCGACGACGCCGAGGCGCACGAGCGGGCGCCGGACCGGCCGCCGTCGTCGGGACCAGGCCGCGGGCAGCGGCACCAGCGGGACGATCACGACCAGGAACAGCAGCAGGACCACCGCCTGGACCGTCCACGGCAGCCAGCCCTCGAGCAGGGAGAGGCCGCGCTGGTAGCCCATCACCGTCCGGACCCCGTCCCACGGCTCCCGCTGCTGCGTCTCCGGCGCTGGATCTGCACGACGCCGAGCGTGCCCGGCCGGCGTGATCGCGCCGTGTGTTCGGGGCGGTGGCGGGCTGTGGATGTGCTGTGAGGTGGTGACCACGGCCCGTGAACAGGTCATCGGATGCCGATTCCCGGCGAACGGCGGGCTCGTTGAACCGGGTGTGCGCGCACTGCAGAGACGAACGGCCGCCGGAGGGGGGCTGATCGGCCGCTCACCCGGTCGCGGGACGATGGCGCCCATGGACGGGGGTCGGGGATGGATGGCCCGCCTGCTGGCGGTGCTCGTGGTGACGGCCGGGGTGTCCGGCCTCGCGGCGGCGATGCTGCTCGACGGGTCCGCGGAGCAGGCGGTGCCCGCGCTGCTCGCCGCGGCCCGGCCCGCGGCGGAGGCGCCGGCCGAGGCCGTCCCGGCGGAGGCGCCCGCTGCGGCGCCGGTCCCGGCGCCGGAGAAGGGCGGCGCTCCCGCCGTCCCGCCCCGGCTCGCGACGCTCCCCGCGCAGACGACCCAGGCGATCCTCGTCGACTCGCCCTCCCCCGCCTCGACGACCGCGACGGTCTCGGCGTGGACCCGCACCGGCAGCGGCTGGACGGCGTTCGTCCCGCCGACGCCGGCCTCGCTCGGGCGGGACGGGATGGGGCCGTCGAGCGAGCAGGTCGCGCGGAGCCCCGCCGGCACGTTCGGGATCTCGCAGGCGTTCGGCCGCGAGGCGAACCCGGGCACCGCGCTGCCCTACTCGCACGTCGGCCCGGACGACTGGTGGGTCGGTGACACCCGCAGCCCGCTCTACAACACCCACCAGACCTGCGCGCCCGGCCGCTGCCCGTTCGACGAGCGGGCCTCCGAGAACCTGGAGGCCGCGGGCCACGCGTACGACCACGCGATCGTCATCGACGCGAACAGCGACCCGGTCCGGCCGGGCGCCGGCTCGGCGTACTTCCTGCACATCGGCGGGGATCGCCCGACGGCGGGCTGCGTGGCGACCGACGAGGGCGACGTCATCACGATGCTGCGGTGGCTGACGCCCTCCGCGCACCCGATGATCAGCCTGGCGTCCGGCTGAGCGCCGAGGCGGCCGGGCGCGAGGAGGACTTCGACGGCGCGGTGGTGGCCGCCCCCGCCCCGACACACGGCGGGCCCCAGAGCCCCCGGCCCGCGACACGGGCCCGGTCGGCGGCCGCGCGGACCGCGGGCATCCGCTCCGGCGGGGCGTCGGCGGCGTAGGTGCTGACGACGCCGGCCTCGGCGGCCAGCACCGCGTAGTCACCGGTGGACAGCGAGACCCACGCCAGCGCGCGGGAGAACCGGTCGGCCCGCCCGTCGCCGGCCAGGGTGACGGCCTGGCCGGCGAGGGTCCCGCGGGCGAACTGCAGGGCCTGGTCCGCGTAGCACCGGTCGGGCGGCTGGACGCCGAGCGCGCGCACCCGCAGGACACGGCCGTCCTCGAGCCGCACGTCGATCGTCACCGGGTCGGCGACGGCGAGCACCGTCGCCGGGACCCCGCCGCGCGGATCGGGCGGGAGGACGCCGTCGGGCGCGACCGGGGCGGGCGGCGTGGCCGCGGCCGCCGCCGGCGGGTCCACCACCGGGCCGTCGTCACCGACCCGCACCGCGCCGGTCAGCACGGCGACCGCGGCGATCAGACCGACCAGGCACGCCGCACCGAGGAGGATTCGGGCCGGCGTTCCGGTGTTCACGCACGTCAGTGTGACGCACGGTGAGAAGATCCTTGCATCAGGTCACCCCTGGTAGCGCCGGGTCCCGCACACGGGCAGGTTTCGGACGCCGAGCACCCCCCTCGGATAGGGGTGGAGTGCCTCCGGAGAGTCCGCGACAGGGGTGAGCGCCGCGTAGCGGGCGGTCAGCTCCTCCAGCGCGACGCGGCCCTCCAGGCGGGCCAACGGCGCCCCGAGGCAGAAGTGCACCCCGTGACCGAACGCGGTCTGCGCGCCACCACCGATCCCCCGGTCCAGGACGAACGCGTCCGGGTCGGCGAAGGCCCGGTCGTCGTGGTTGGCCGAGAGCAGGGACGGCAGCACGAACCGGTCGGCGGGGATCGTCGTGCCGCCGATCTCGACCTCGTGCATCGTCACGCGGCCGGTCTGGGTGAACGGGCTCCGCAGCCGCAGCACCTCCTCGATCGCGGCGGGGACGAGCGTCGGGTCCTCCCCGAGCACGGTCCAGACGTCCCGGCCGTCCGGCAGCCGGTGGTCGTCGAAGGTCCGGAGCGCATTGCCGAGCAGCACCGTCGTCGTGATGTGCCCGGCGAGCAGCAGCAGGAGGGAGAAGTTGGCCGCCTCCTCGTCGTCGAGCAGCACCGGCGACCCGTCGGTGACGACCTCGGCGGTGACCAGTGCGGTGATCAGGTCGTCGCCCGCGGTCCCGTCGGCGACGGCGGCGCGGTGCTCCTGGACCCGGGCGACCAGGTACTCCCGGATGTCGGCCATCGCCGCCTGGACCCGCGGCCCGAGTTCGGGATCGGTCGGGTCGTCGACCTGCATCGAGAACAGCCGGTCGGCCCAGCCGCGGAACGTCTCGTGGTCGGACGCGGGCAGCCCGAGCATCTCGGCGATCACCGTGACCGGGAGCGGGAATGCGAGGGCGTCGACGAGGTCGAACTCGTCCGACGTGATGTCATCGAGCAGGCTGCGGGTGATCGCCCGGATCCGGGGCTCGAGCGCGGCGACGCGCTTCGGGGTGAACGCCGACGAGACCACCGCCCGCAGTCGGCGGTGCTCGGGCGGGTCGATCTGGGTGAGCATCCCCTTGTTGGCCTGCTTGGCGACGGGTGACAGGCGGCCGGAGTCCGACGAGAACGTCGCGGGGTCGCGGAGCACGGTGTGGACGTCGGCATGCCGGAACACGTGGTACATGCCGTAGCGGTCGCGCCAGACCGGGGACTCCTCGCGCATCCGGGCGAGCCAGGCCAGCAGGGCGGGCTCGTCGGTGGTCGGCGGGAGCGTGTGGTCGGCGGGGGCGAGCTCCGTCGTGGATTCGGTCATGACCCCTCCTCGGGGGCGTCCGGGAGCGACCGGCTCATCTGGTCGAGCAGGTCGGAGTACTGGGCGTCGATCTCCGCGGCCACGATCGCGAGGGCGTCGGGGCCGGGGAGCTCGGCGGGTTCGAAGGCGCGCCGGATGACGAGGCCGAGGGCGGCGGCGCGGTCGGTGAGCTCGGCACCGCCGGCGAGGTCGTCGCCGACGAAGAACCCGAGTGTGGTGGCGGCGAGGCGGTAGTACAGCGACGGATCGCCGGCCGGGTCGTCGGCGAGCAGCCCGTGGCGGTACAGCAGCCCGAGGTGCTGCGGCTGGTGCGCCGCCGCGCCGACGGCCACCGCCCGGCCGATCTTGGTGTCCGACGCGAGGGCGCCGAGCAGCGCCACGTCGCCGGTGTAGAGCGCCCGCGCGAGCGGCCGGCGCATGATCGTCAGGAACGACTCGGCCAGGGTGCGGTGGAGCACGACGTGCCCGGGGTCGGCCCGCAGCGCCGCCACGTGGGCCCGTCCGACGGCGATCCCCTCGCGCACCAGCACTGCCCCGAAGAGCTCCAGCTTGCTCGGCCAGTGCAGGTAGACCGTGCCCTTCCCGACGCCGGCCCGGGCCGCGACGTCGGCGATGGTCACCTTCCGGTAGCCGAAGGTCACCAGGAGTTCGCCGGCCGCGTCGAGGACGCGGTTCGCGCGCTCGTCGCTCATGGCGAGCCTCCTCCCTGTTGTGACCAGTTTTCGATTCTGGTCACAGGGTCACGGTAGACCTGGTCGGCCCACCCGGGAAGAGATGCGGACCGGCGTCCGTGGCGGCACGATCACCGGGGGCGAGCGACGCGACGGGAGATCAACAGAGCATGACGAGGACGGTGCGGTTCTCCGAGCTGGGCGAGCCCGAGGTGCTCCGGATCGAGGAGGTGCCCGACCCGGCACCCGGGCCGGGCGAGCTCGTCGTCGACGTCGCGGCGATCGGGCTCAACCGGGCGGAGTCGATGTTCCGGCGGGGCCGCTACATCGAGGAGACGACGCTCCCGGCGGGCCTGGGGTACGAGTGCAGCGGCACGGTCTCGGCGCTCGGCGACGGCGTGACCCGGTTCGCGGTCGGCGACCGGGTCAGCGTCGTGCCGGGCTTCTCGATGAACGACTACACGGTCTACGCCGACCGCGCCCTCGTCCCCGCCCGCGCCGTCGTGCCGCTGCCGGAGACCACCAGCTGGGTCGACGGCGCCGCGGTGTGGATGCCGTTCCTCGTCGGCTACGGCGGGCTCGTCGAGACCGGCGGGCTGCGCGCCGGCGACCACGTGCTCATCACCGCGGCGACCTCGAGCGTCGGGCTGGCGGCGATCGCGGTGGCGAACCGGGTGGGCGCGACCCCGATCGCGACCTCGCGGTCGTCGTCGAAGGCGCAGCCGCTCCTCGACGCCGGCGCGGCCCACGTCGTCGCGACCGAGGAGGAGGACCTGGTGGCGCGGGTGCTGGAGATCACCGGCGGGCGGGGCGTGGAGCACGTGTTCGACGCGATCGCCGGTCCCGGGGTCGCCGACCTGGCGAAGGTGACCGCGACGGGCGGGATCCTCACCATCCACGGGCTGCTCTCCGGGCAGCCCACGATCTTTCCCGCCGAGACGCTGCCGGATCTCTGGATGCGGAGCTATACCCTCTTCGCGATGACCTACGACGAGGAACGGTTGCGACGGGCAGGGGCGTTCGTGGGCGCGGGACTGCGGTCCGGCGACTTCCGCCCTCAGGTGGACCGGGTGTTCTCCGGGCTCGGGACGATCGTCGAGGCGCACACGTACCTGGAGTCGAACGCCCAGGTCGGGAAGATCGTGGTGACCCCGTGAGCATCAGTGGCGACCCCGGCGTCCCCGACCCCGCCGTCGAGTGGTTCTACCGCTCGGTGCCCAGCATCGCGGGTGAGGTGGCGTTCAAGCGCATCACGGGCGGGCGCTCGAACCTCACCTACCGGGTCACCGACGAGGCGGGCACCACGTGGGCGCTGCGCCGGCAGCCTCTCGGCGGGGTGCTCGAGACCGCCCACGACATGGGCCGGGAGTGGCGCTTCCTCTCCGCGCTGGCGCCGACCGACGTCCCGGTCCCGCAGCCGGTGGCGTTCTGCGACGACCACGACGTGGCCGGGGTCGACTTCTACGTCATGGACTTCGCGCCGGGCCGGGTGCTGAACAGCCCGGCGGACGCGGACTGGGTGACGACGACGGAGCAGAAGACCCGGATCGGCGAGTCGACGATGGACGTGCTCGCCGCCCTGCACGCCGTCGACCCGGCCGAGGTCGGGCTGGACGACCTCGCGCGCCCCGGGAACTTCGTCGAGCGCCAGCTGCGGCGCTGGCACCGGCAGGCCCACGCCTCGGCGATCGAGGACCTCACCGCGATCGACGCCGCCCACGCCGCGCTGTCCGAGCGGATCCCGGAGGCGCCCGCGAACCGCATCGCGCACGGCGACTACCGCAGCGGCAACATCTCCTACACCGAGGACGGTCAGGCGGCCGCGGTGTTCGACTGGGAGCTCGCGACGATCGGCGACCCGTACTGCGACCTCGGGCACGTGCTCGTCTCCTGGTCGCAGCCCGGCGACGCGGTGCCCGCGGCGCTGCCCAACCCCACCGAGGCCGGCGGGTTCCCGACCCGGGAGGACCTGCTCGCCCGCTACGAGTCGGCGACCGGCACGAAGCTGCCGGACATCGACTTCTACATCGCGTTCGCGCGGTGGCGGGCGGCGTGCATCCACGCCGGGGTCTGGACCCGCTACCAGGCGGGCGACATGGGCGAGGACGCCGACGCCGACGAGGTGACCGGCCCGGAGGCGATCACCCTGCAGGCCGAGGCGGCACTGGCGCAGCTGGGCATGTGAGTGGAATTGGACGTCCTGACGTCCAATTCCACTCACGTGCGCGTGAGCGCCAGCAGCTCCTTGACGCCGGCGTCGGGCAGATAGGCACGCCCGATCCCGAGACCGACCCGCGGCAGGTCGCCCTCGTCGCGGTACACCAGGTACATCGGCTCGTGGCGCGGGCGGAACTTGGCCTTGAACTGGTGCAGCGAGCGGAAGCCGTAGTACGGCTCGAGCAGCGCGCCGAGCTGGTCGAGCAGCCGGTCGAGCACCGGCTCCGTCGCCTCGGGGTCGCGCTGCGAGCGGGCGAGCGGCGCCCCGGACAGTGAGACGAACCGGGCGCCCTCGGCCTGGAAGGTCAGGCACGCCGAGGCGATGAGGTACTCCACGACCGCCCGGAACCCCTCGTTGCGGCGGCGCATGACGTCGAGCGTCCAGCCCACGATCTCCCGGTCCGGCCCGTAGACCGGCAGCCACGACGTGACGCCGTGGACGGTGCCGTCGGCGTCGATCGCGAGCCCGGTGCGCACCTCGGAGTCGAGCGCCTCCTCGACCCCGCCGAGGGTGAAGCCCATCTCCGGCAGCCCCTTGTCCCCGACCCACTCCTCGGAGATCGCCCGAACCTGCGCCACGAGGGCTCGCGGCTCCTCGGACAGGTGCACCATGTGGTGCTCGATGCCGGACTTGTCGGCCCGGTTGAACGCACTGCGCACCGCCTGCCAGCGCTTGCCGGAGAACTCCAGGCCCTCGAGGTCGATCAGCGTGTCCTCGGCGACCTGCAGCGCGCGCCACCCCTGCGCCCGGGCCGCGTCGGCCAGCGCCGGCGTCGTCGAGAACAGGCACGGGACCCAGCCGGAGCGTTCGGCCAGCGTCCCGAAGTCGGTCAGGGCGCCGCCGAGGTCCGCGGGCGCGACCACCGGGTCCCCGAGCGCGACCGCGACACCCGCGTGCACCCGGTAGGCGACGATCCCGTCGCCGGTGGCGAGGTAGCGGTTCTCCGGCCAGGTCGTCATCCACGAGATCGTCGAGCCGCCGTGGGTGTGCAGGGCCAGCCGGGCGGCCCGCGGGCCGATCGTCGGCCCGCCCCGGCGCCGCAGCGCGCGCCGGGACGGCACCGCGAACGCCGAGCGCCCGACGACGAGCCACACGAGCAGCGCGGTCCAGAGGACCGCGTTGGGCACGAACACGGCGAGGCCGATGAGCTCGAGCTGGTCCACCTGGTCCGTGGCGTGGGCGTAGATCACCGCGACGATCACGACGATCCCCACCAGGGCGTAGAACCCGCCGAGCACCAGGCTGACCACCCAGGCCGGCCGCCGCCCCCGTCGCAACCCCTCGGCGAGCAGCAGCGAGATCACGACCGAGATGACGGTCTCCACCACACTCGAGTCGGGAAAGGTGTCGCCGAGCGGCCCGATGATCGGCACGACGAACGTGATGACCCGGATGGCCGCGATGACGACGAGCCCGACGGCGGCGACGAGGCGCCACTCCCGCCGGCCCGCATGCGTGTGGGCGGGGGCGGGCGCCGCGGTCGGGCCGGCGAGCCGGCGCGCGAGCGGCAGCGCGAGGACCAGCGCGAGCGTGTGCTCGACGTCGGCGAGCCCGCCGAGGAAGAGCAGCCCCACGAGCGCGACCCCGACGAGGACCAGCCGCAGGCGCAGCCGCCACGGCGCGTGCAGGGTGGCCGCGCCCATCGCGAGCGCGGCGAACATGCCCGCGGAGAAGCCGGTGTCGAGGTCCCCCGCGAGCCGGCCGGCCCAGACCCAGGGGGTCGCCGCGAGGGCCAGGACCAACGCCGTCGTCAGGAGTACGGCGGCGAGCTGGAACGCGACGGTGACCAGGGCCGTGCGCCGCGTCCCGCAGCGCAGCTCCACCCAGCCGACCGCGACCGCGAACAGGCCGAGCGTGAGCACGTACAGGGCGGGGGTGCCGGCGAGCAGGGCGCCGGTCACGAGCGTCCAGACGTGCCCGGCGAGCAGCGCGGGTGGGCCGTAGGCCAGGTCGATCGCGCCGGGCCGGCCGGACACCGGCGACCAGAACGCCCCGGTGACGAGCCCGGCGACCACCATCGCCGCGACGACGGTGGCCGTGAACGGCACCCGCCGCACGACGCCGACGACCCGCCGTCCGCGCCGCGCCCACACCTCGCGCCGCGGGGGTCCGGCGGCCTCCTCCGGTGCGGTCGTCACCGACATGTCTGCTCCCTCGAGGATCACCCGCAGCGATCACACTGACCCGAACGAGGGTCGGTGCGGTCTCAGTGTCCGAGATCTCCGGAGCGAAGACAACGCTCGGTCATCGACAGTGCGGCGGCTCCGCGGGCGGCGATGCAGCTCACGCGGTGCGCGCGGTCACGATGCGGCCTGCACGGCACCGGTATCGGGAAACCATCACCGGTCAGCCGGGTTCGGCGCCGAACCCGACGACGTTCCCCGACCCGTCGCCACGGCGGCCAGCATCCACCGGAGGTACTGGAGATGCTCGGTATCTGCGCCTACTGCCATGCGGTGCGCCCGGGGCGCCTCACCCCGGTCGCGCACACCGACACCTGCCCGACCGGCGCGCGCCCCGCCACCTACCTCGACCGGGACGACCGCCTGTTCTTCCGGCACCCCGACCTCGTCGAGCTCGACCTGGCGACGGCCGCCTGGTGGCCAGAGGTGCGCTGACGCGCTCGTGAGCACTAAGTGACGCCTGGGCGTCAATTTGTGCTCACATGCCGGCAGGCACCTTCGCCAGCCGCGCCGCCGCGAGCTCCCGCACCAGGAAGCGCTGCACCTTGCCGGTGGCGGTCCGCGGCACGGCGTCGATCGTCAGCACGTGGCTGGGCTTCTTGAACGACGCGAGCCCCTCACGGCACCACGCGATGAGCGCGTCCTCGTCCACGACCGCGCCCTCGGCGGGGATGACGCACGCGACCGTCCGGTCGAGCCCGTCGTCGTCGGGGACCCCGACCACGACCACCTCGGCCACCGACGGGTGCGCGACGAGCCGTTCCTCGACCTCCATCGGCGTCACCCAGATGCCGCCGACCTTGAGCACGTCGTCGGTGCGGCCCAGGCACTGGTAGGTGCCGTCGGGGTTGCGGATGTAGGTGTCGCCGGTGCGCATCCACTCGCCCTCGAAGACCAGGCGGTTGACGTCGGTGCGGCACCAGTAGCCGGTGCACAGCGAGTCGGCCCGCAGGTAGAGGGTGCCCTTCGTGCCCTCCGGGACGATCGACCCGTCGTCGTCACGGATCTCGACCTCGTAGCCCGGGACCGGCACGCCGGACGTCCCCGGCGCCACCTCGCCGGGCTTGTTCGACAGGTAGATGTGCAGCGCCTCGGTGGACCCGATGCCGTCGAGCACCTCGACCCCGAAACGGTCCCGCATCCCGATGACCATCCGCGCCGGCAGCGCCTCCCCCGCGCTCACGCCCTGGCGGACGTTCCGGAAGGTCTCGTCCGGCAGATCGGAGGCGAGCAGCGGGCCGTACACGCTCGGACTGCCGTAGAACAGCGTGACCGGGTGGGTCGTGACGATCTCCGCGATCGCGGCGGGGGACGGACGGCCCGGCGCCAGCACCGACGAGGCCCCGACCGACAGCGGGAAGAACATCGAGTTCCCGATGCCGTAGGCGAAGAACAGCTTGGCGACCGAGAAGCACACGTCGTCGGGACGGATCCCGAGCACCTGCGCGCCGTAGGTCTCACAGACGGTGCGGATGTCGGCGTGCCGGTGCATCGCGGCCTTCGGCGTCCCCGTCGTGCCGCTGGTGTAGAGCCACAGCGCGGGTGACTCGTCCCAGGTCGGGTAGAGCGAGCTGTCGCCGCCCTCCCCCGCCGCGAGCAGGTCCGCCCAGCTGCGGGTGCGCACCGCGAACCCGGCGAGCGGGTCGGGGTCGGTGACCGGGACGTTGGCCGGGGTCACGACGACGTCGAACAGGTCCGGACGGTCCTCGGTAGCGAGGGCCACCGCGGTGCGGGTGACCTCGCCGAACTCCGGCGAGCACAGCAGCACCGGGGCGCGGGAGTCGATGACGAGCTTGGCGAGCTCGGGGCCCCGGAGCATCGTCGAGACCGGGACCGCGACGGCGCCGATGCGCATCGCCGCGAGGATCGCCGTGAACAGCTCGATGCCGTCCGAGCAGCACATGAGCACCCGCTGCTCGGGGCGCACGCCGATCGCCCGGAGCCCGGCGGCGACGCTGCCGACCTCGCGGGCGAGCGTCTCGTAGTCGAGCTCGCGCACGGCGTCGGGGACGATCGCGCGGACCGCCGGGCGTCCGGCGGTGGCGGGCGCGCCCAGGTGCCGGTCGACGAGGTAGTGCGACGCGTTGAACTGCTGGTGGTGGGACAGCACGACAACCGCCTCCGGATCAGAGGTGCGCTCCGCGCATGTGAGCACTAATGGTTGCTATAGCGACCATTAGTGCTCACGAGCGCTTCGCGCACCTAGTGGAAGTGCACGTACTCGAAGTCGACGGGCTTGTCGTTGATACCGGTCGACGGCGGCGCGATCCAGCTTGCGATCTTCCCGGGCTCGAGGACCGGGTGCATGAGGCTGCGGACGTGGGTCTTGTCGACCTCGGTGGGCAGCCACTGGTCCTTCCGCGCGTTCCAGTCGGACTCGGACACCACCTTGCCGGCGGGAGTGATGCTCGCTCCCGCGAACGCTCCCACCTGCCGGTTGAAACCGACGTGGGGCAGGTACAGCTCGGCGTCGATCCCCGCCTTGGCCAGGATGCGGTTCCAGCGCTTGAGGCCTGTCCTGCAGTCGTTGATGTACTCGTGCCGGAGGTCCTGGTTGAGCGCGAGCAGCGCCGGGACCTCGTTGTGCGTGACCTGGCCGTTCTTGAACGCGTCGACCGCGCCGGCGTCGTCGGCGAGCAGGTGGTCGTCCTCGCGCCGCTCCTCCTGCCAGCGGCCCTTGAGGCCCGCGGTGAAGTAGTTGGCGGCGTTGGTCGAGGACTCGTTGCCGAACAGGTCCAGCGAGACCGTGTAGTGGAAGTTGATGTACTTCTGGATCATCGTCAGCGGGATGCCGCCGGCGCCGGCGACCTCCTCGGTGTCGTGGTCCTGCATCAGCTCCGCGGTCCGGCGCACCACGCGGTCGATGCCGGTGGTGCCCACGAACATGTGGTGGGCCTCCTCCTTGAGCATGAACTCGCAGGTGCGGCTCAGCGGGTCGAAGCCCGACTCCTTCAGCGTCCCGAGCTGGTACTTGCCGTCCCGGTCGGTGAAGTAGGTGAACATGTAGAACGACAGCCAGTCCGGGGTCTCCTCGTTGAAGGCCCCGAGGATGCGCGGCGAGTCGTCCGAGCCGGAGTTCCGCGCCAGCAGCTGGTCGGCCTCCTCACGGCCCGCACGCCCGAAGTAGGCGTGCAGCAGGTAGACCATCGCCCAGAGGTGGCGGCCCTCCTCGACGTTGACCTGGAACAGGTTGCGCATGTCGTAGAGCGACGGCGCGGTGGCGCCGAGGAAGCGCTGCTGCTCGACCGACGCCGGCTCGGTGTCGCCCTGGATGACGATCAACCGCTGCAGGTCGGCGCGGTACTCCCCGGGCACCTCCTGCCAGACCGGCTCCCCCTTGTGCTCGCCGAAGGCGATCCGTCGGTCCGGGTCGTGCTCGGAGAGGAAGACGCCCCAGCGATACTCGTTCATCGGGACGTGGTCGAAGTGGGCCCAGCCGTCGCGCCCGACGTCGACCGCGGTGCGCAGGTAGACGTCCTTGGTGTCGACGGCGGGACCCATGTCGGCCCACCAGTCGAGGAAGTTCGGCTGCCAGCGCTCGAGGGCGCGCTGGAGCTTGCGGTCGCCGGCCAGGTCGACGTTGTTCGGGATCTTCGAGTCGAAGTCGATCTTCGGGCGTGCTGACGTCATGTGGTTCGTTTCCCCCTGCGCTCTACACGCGCTTCTGGTCGAAGTCGGCCTTGCGGCCGGTGCCGTACTTGCGCAGCGCGCCCTCGGGGCCGCTGGCGTTCGGCCGGATGAAGATCCAGTTCTGCCACGCCGTGAGGCGGCCGAAGATCCTGGTCTCCATGGTCTCCGGGCCGACGAACCGGTGGTTGGCCTCCATCCCGGTCAGCGCGTCCGGGCTCAGCGAGGCGCGCTCCTCGAGCAGGATGCGGATCTCGTCGGTCCAGTCGATGTCGTCGGGGGCGTCGGTGACCAGGCCGAGGTCGTCGGCGTCGCCACCTTCCAGCTGCTCGCCCTGCTTCTCGCGGACCGCCTCCAGGGCGTCGTCGTCGCCGTAGAACCGGCTGCCCAGCCGCGTCAGGCCGTTGCCCATCGGGAAGGTGCCGAACTGCGCGTCGGTGACGACGAGGGTGGCCGGGTCCTCGGCGGCCGCGCCCGACGGCAGAGTTGCGTCCTCGTCCTCCTCGAAGGTGCCCTCGAGCATGTACTGCCGGTCGCACGCCAGCGCCAGCTCCAGGAACGGGCCGGCGAAGCAGCTGCCCGGCTCGACCAGCGCGATGAGGCTGCGACTGGTGACGTCGAGGCGCTTGAACACGCGCTTGAGGTAGCGGGTGGTCTCGGCGACGAGCCAGTCGTCCTGGTGGTTCGCGATGAGCCGGTCCGCGGCGAGGGCGGCGTCGACCGGGCCCTCGGTGAGCAGCAGCCACGTGCCGATCTCGAGCTCGTTGGTGCGCAGCCGCAGGATCGCGTCGTCGAGCTCGCGGGTGATCGCGAGCAGCGGGTGGGCCGCGCCCTGGTCGTGCAGGGCTGCCGGGTCGTCGGTGAGGCTGTCCGGCACGGCGACCACGACGGTGGCCGTGCGCGCGTCGCGGTCGATGGTCACGCGGACGTGGTCGTAGGTGAGCGTGTCCGCGGTCTCGTCGCGGCGCAGCGGGGGCAGCTCGATGCCCTGGGCGTCGGCCTGCCGCGTGCTCGCCGCCGCCGCGGCCGCCGCGCGCTCGGCCACGACGCGCTCCCACTCCCGGCGCGGCACGGCCTCGTCGACGAGCTTCCACTCGACGGCCTTGCGCCCGCCGAAGCCCTCGGACTTCGTCGCGAACACGTCGGCGCGGTCCTTGCGGACCTTCCGCTTGTCGATCACGCGGGTCAGGCCGCCGGTGCCGGGCAGCACCCCGAGCAGCGGGACCTCGGGCAGGCTCACCGCGCTGGACCGGTCGTCCACCAGCAGGATCTGATCGCACGCCAGCGCCATCTCGTAGCCGCCGCCGGCCGCGGTGCCGTTCAGCGCCGCGATCCAGGTCTGGCCCGCGTCGGTCATGTCCTCGATGCCGTTGCGGGTCTCGTTGGTGAACTTGCAGAAGTTCACCTTCCACGGATGGCTCGACCCGGCGAGCATGCGGATGTTCGCGCCCGCGCAGAAGTTCGAGTCCTTGCCGCTGGTGAGCACCACGCTGCGGACCTGCGGGTGGGAGAAGCGCAGCCGCTGCGTGAGGTCGTAGAGCTCGATGTCGACCCCGAGGTCGTACGAGTTCAGCTTCAGCTCGTACCCCGGGACGATCCCGCCGTCCTCGGCCACGTCGAGGTACACCCACGCGGTCTCGCCGTCGACGGTGTAGCGCCAGTGCCGGTAGCGCTCCGGGCCGGTGTCGAAGTCGACGCGCGGCGGAGCACCAGCCTCGTCGGCGTGCTCCGCGACGGCGTTGACCGGTTCCTCCAGGACCGTCACCGTGAGACCTCCCCTTGTCGTCTGCGCCACATTCTACGAGACTATGACGGCGAGGGGAAGAGCCGTAGACAATCGAGGAGGTCGACCGGTGACCGACGGAGCGCGGGAGCTGACCTGGACCGCGGAGCCCACCCCGCGCTGGGACACGGACAAGGCGGCGGCCTTCTCCCCCGCCGGTCCGGCGGTGCACGGGCTCGGCACCCCCGGGGAGGGCGACGCGCTCGGCGACGCGTGGTGGCGCGTCGAGACGCCCGCGGGCGAGGTCGCGGGCTTCGGACGGCTCGACGACACCTGGGGCGACGCGGAGGTTCTCGTCGCCGTCGTGCCCGCCTTCCGCGGCTCGGGGGTCGGTGCGTGGGCGATGGACCGGCTCGGCGAGGAGGCCGCCGCCCGCTCGCTGAACTACGTCTACAACGTGGTCCCGGTCGGTCATCCCGACCGCGAGGCGGTGTCGTCATGGCTGGCCGGCCAGGGCTTCGACGCCCGCGAGACCGGCGAGCTCCGGCGCCGCGTGACCACCCGCGCGGCCACGACGGCCCCGTCGCAGTAGGTCCTCGGGCGCCCGCGCCCGCGCCGGCCCCGTTTGCGCCGTTGCGCCCGCACCGTTACGCCGTTGCGCCCCCGAAACCGCACGAACGGCGCGTTCGTCACCTTCGAAGGTGACGAACGCGCCGTTCGTGGTTTTCGGGGCCGGACGGGCCGGACCGCCGCCCGGCCGGGCAGGCGTCAGCCCATCGTCTTCGCACCGTCGAGGGCCTCGCGCAGGATGTCGGCGTGCCCGGCGTGCTGGGCGGTCTCGGCCACGATGTGCAGCAGCACCCGACGCACCGACCGCGACGCCCCCGGCTCGAACCACGGTGCCTCGGGCAGCGGGTAGGAGACGTCGAGGTCCGCGTCGACGACGAACGCGTCGGTCTCCGCCCCGACCCTCTCGTAGTGCGCGAGCACCGACTCCAGCGTCTCGTCGCCGACCAGGTTGAACTCGTCGTGGCGCATGTCGCCGGCAGCCATGCGTTCCTGGATCACCGGGTCGTTCCAGTCGATGTCGCCCCATTCCGGCGCCGCCATGGCCTCCGTGCCGAGCTTCGCGAACCGGATCCACCCCGCCTCGGTGTCGGCGACGTGCTTGACGAGCCCGGCGAGGTTCAGGACCGAGACGGTGGTGCGCCGCGTCGCCTGCTCCTGGTCCAGCCCCTGCAGCGTCTGCCGGAGGAAGCCCCGGTGCACGCGCAGGGTCTCGACGAGGTCGCGGCGCTCGCCGGTGAGGGTGTCGAGGTCGACGGCGGGGATGTCGGTCACGGCCACAGTGTCCTCCTGGGTTCCTGCTGGTGAGAACCACGCTAGAACCGGAGGCGGACAACGACGGTCCTCCTCGTCGGACTCGCGGAACTACTCGAGCCCGAACGGAGCCGAGCGGTCAGCCCAACGCCGGCAGCAGCACCGCCGCCACCTGCTCCCCCAGCTCCCGCGGGGTCAGCGCCCCCGCCGGGTCGTACCACTTGTAGACCCAGTTCGCGGCGCCCAGACACGTGTTGACGAAGGCCTTGGGCGCCATCGGCAACGTGAGTCCCGTCCCCGCGAGGTGCGCCTGCACCGCGTCGTGCACCACCGCCTCGTAGGCCCGGCGCCGTTCCAGGATCGGCTCCGCGAGCTCGGGCGGGAGCTCCGACTCCTCCTCGAAGCAGATCTTCAGGAGGTCCTGGTGCTCGCACGTGTACGCCACCCGGTCGACGATCAGCCCGCGGAAGCCCTCGAGCGGTGAGGGCGCGGCCGCGACGATCACCCGCGCACGGTCCAGGCTCTCGTCCAGCACCGACTCGTAGATCTGGACGAGCAGGTCCTGCTTGGTGCGCCAGTAGTGGTAGATCGCGGGCTTCGAGAGGCCGACCTCGGCGGCGACGTCGTTCATCGAGGTCGCCCGGTAGCCGCGGCGGCTGAACACGCCGACCGCGGCGGACAGGATCCGCTGCCGCTGCTCGTCGGCACGGCTCCCGACGGCGGCACCCGCACCACGCGCGACCATCCGCCCTCCCTCCCGGAACCCGACCCAGCACCCGACGACGCGGCCGCACCACCCTAGAGCTTGACCATGGACTGTGATCCAGCATACGTTCGTCCGACCGGTCGGTCGAACGCCAGAACCGGTCGACCGACCGGACCCAGCCCCGCTCACGACAGGAGCCGTGCATGGCCTTCGACCTCGACGAGACGCACGAGGACTTCCGGGCGAGCGTCCGGGCGTTCACCGACCAGCGCGTCCGTCCCGTCGTCGACGAGGCCGAGCGGTCCGGGCATCCGCCGGAACGGCTCTGGAAGGAGATGGGCGACGCCGGGCTGCTCGGCCTGCTCACGCCGCCGGAGCTCGGTGGGTCGGCCGGTGTGGGCGGCGAGTCCGTCGCGATCACGCTCGTCGCGGAGGAGCTCTCCCGCGCGGCCGGTGGGATCGCGGTGAGCGCCCTGGTCAGCGCCTACATGGCCGGCCCGCACCTGGTGCGCTACGGCACCCCGGACCAGCAGCAGCACTGGGTCCCGGCGATCGCCGCGGGCACCGCCGTCGCCGCCATCGCGGTCACCGAGCCGGGCGCGGGCTCCGACGTCGCCGGCATCAGCGCGAAGGCCCGGCACACCGACGAGGGCTGGGTGCTCGACGGCCGCAAGATGTTCATCACCAACGCGGGGCTGGCCGACGTGATCGTCGTCGGCGCCAAGACCTCCCCCGACGCCGGGCACCGCGGGATCACCACGTTCGTGGTCCCGGCCGACACCCCGGGGCTCTCGCTCGGCGCCCCGCTGCAGAAGATGGGGTGGCACTCCTCGGACACCCGCGAGGTGATCCTCGACGGCGTCACGGTGCCCGACGACGCCGTCCTCGGCGGCCTCGACCGCGGCTTCTACCAGATCATGGCGGCCTTCCAGCTCGAGCGCGTCGTGCTCGCCGGGATGGGGCTCGGGCACGCGGCCGAGGCCATCGCCCAGGTCACCGCCTACGTCCGGGAGCGCGAGGTCGCCGGCGCCCCGCTGACGGCCCTGCAGACGATCCGGCACCGGATCGCCGCGATGGAGGTCGACCTCGACGCCGCCCGCGCGCTCACCTACCAGGCGGCCGACCGGCTCGACCGCGACCACCCGGAGGCCGCCCGCTCCGTCGCCGCGGCCAAGTACTTCGCGGCGAAAGCGGCCGCCCACATCGTCGACGAGGCGCTCCAGCTCTTCGGCGGCGCCGGCTACCTCGAGGAGACGCCGATCGTGCGCCACCAGCGCGACGTGCGGATCCTGCGCATCGGCGGCGGCACCGACGAGATCCAGCTCGAGATCCTCTCGAAGCGGCTGATCCCGTGACGGGCACGACGAACGGGGTCCGTCCGGCGAGGGAGGTGCCGGCGCCCACCCCCCCTGGGGCGCCGGCACCTCCCTCGGCGGACGACGTCATCCAGGCCGCCGAGCGGGCACGAGCCGGCGGGGACACCAGCCGCTACCCCGGCACGCTCACCGCGCGCCAGCGCCTGGACGTGCTGCTCGACGAGGGCAGCTTCGTCGAGGACGGGCTGCTGGCCGGCGCGCTGCCCGCCGACGGCGTGATCACCGGCGTCGGGATGGTCGAGGGCCGGCCGGTCGCGGTGATCGCGCACGACTTCGGCGTGAAGGCCGGGTCCTGGGGCGAGCTGACCTGCGAGAAGCAGATCCGCATCCTCGAGCGGGCCGACCGGGACCTGCTGCCGGTCTTCTACCTCGTCGACTCCGCGGGCGGGCGGCTCACCGAACAGATGGGCTTCTTCCCCGGCCGTCGGGGCGCGTCGAAGATCTTCCAGCTGCAGGTCGCCCTGAGCGGCCGTGTCCCCCAGATCTGCTGCCTGCACGGCCCCTCGGCCGCGGGCGGGGCGTACATGCCGGCGTTCACCGACTGGGTCGGGATGGTCGAGGGCCGCGCCTCGATGTTCCTCGCCAGCCCGCGCGTCGCCGAGAAGGTCACCGGCGAGCGCACCACCGAGCTGGAGATGGGCGGCGCGCGCATGCACGCCGAGGTCTCCGGCTGCGGCGACTCCGTGTTCGACGAGGACTGGGAGGCCGTGGCGGCCGCTCGGCTGCTCCTGGGCTACCTCCCCGACGACTGGGCGCAGCGGCCCGCCGTCGTCGAGTCCGTGGAGCCCGAGGAGCAGGACTGGACCGGGGTCATCCCCACCGACCCGGTGACCGGCTACGACGTCGTCGAGGTCATCGACCGGCTCGTCGACGCCGGGACGTTCTTCGAGATCAAGCCGGACTGGGCGCAGGAGATCGTCGTCGGGCTGGCCCGGCTCGAGGGCCGGGTCGTCGGGCTCATCGCGAACCAGCCGAACACGAGGTCCGGCGCCATCCACGTCGACTCCGCGGACAAGGCCACCCGGTTCATCTCCTGGTGCGACGCCTTCAACATCCCGCTGGTCTTCCTCCAGGACGTGCCCGGCTTCATGGTCGGCGTCGCCGTGGAGCGCCAGGGGATCATCCGCCACGGCGCGAAGCTGATCACCGCGATGGCCTCGGCGGAGGTCCCGAAGTTCTCGGTGATCCTGCGCAAGGCCTACGCCGCGGGCTTCTACGCGATGTGCGCACCCGGCTTCGAACCCCGCGCCACGATCGCGCTGCCGAGTGCGTTCATCGGCGCGATGGGCCCGGAGGCGTCGGTCAACGCGGTGTACGCCCGCAAGATCGCCGACATCGCCGACGACGACGAGCGTGCCGCCTTCGTCGCCGCCCGCGTCGAGGAGCACCGCTCCGAGATCAACCTGCTGCGGATGGCCTCCGAGCTCGTCGTCGACACCGTCGTGCCCGGCGAGGAGCTGCGCGCCGAGCTCGCCGTCCGCCTCCGCCACGCCGACGGCTGGACCCGCTCCGCGCCCCGTCGTCACCACCCCGTCAGCCCGGTCTAGGAGAGGACGATCATGGATGATCGCGACACCCTCGGCGCCCTGATCTCGGCACCCCTGCTCCCGCTGCGGCCCGAGCAGCGCTCGGAGCGCTACACCGCCGAGATCGCGCACGCCCGCGCGCTGCACGACGCCGACCCGGACGACTACTGGGCCTGGGTCGCCGAGCAGCACCGCTGGCTGCGGCCCTACGACACGGTGCGCACCGGCGAGCTGGGCGACTTCCGCTACTTCGACGGCGGGCTGATCAACGTCGCCGACAACTGCGTCGACCGCTGGGCCGAGTCGACCCCGGACCGCCGCGCGGTGGTGTGGGAGGGCGAGCCCGGCGACACCCGCACCCTGACCTACGCCGAGCTCGCCGACGAGGTCTCGCGTCTCGGGGCCGGCCTCACCGCGCTCGGCGTGGGCAAGGGCGACGTCGTCGCGATCTACATGCCCAACCTCGTCGAGGCGTTCACCGCGATCCACGCCTGCAACCGGATCGGCGCGATCTACACCGTGCTGTTCTCCGGGTTCGGCCGCGACGCGGTGGCCTCCCGGCTGGCGTCGGCGCGGGCGAGCGTCGTCGTGGTCGCCGACGCGATCTACCGCCGCGGCAAGCCGGTACCGCTGCTGGAGACCCTGCGCGCCGCGCGGTCCGACGCGCCGACCCTGCGCCACACCGTCGTCGTCGACCGCACCGGGACCGGCGTCGAGCTCACCGGGGACGAGACCTCGTACGCCGAGCTGGTCGACGCGCACCCCGAGGGCAGCGAGGTCGTCCCGCTCGACCCGAACGAGCCGGCCTTCCTGATCTTCACCAGCGGCACCGAGTCCCGACCGAAGGGCGTCGTGCACTCGGTCGGCGGCTTCCTGCTCGGCACCTGGGCGAACGCGCACTGGCAGGCCGCCCTGACCGACGACGACGTCTACTGGGTCGCCGCCGACGTCGGGTGGCTGACGTTCCCGATCCAGGCCGTGATCGGCGGACTGGCGAACGGCGCGACCATCGCCTGCTACGAGGGCGCCCTGGACACCCCGGGCCCGTCGCGGTTCTACGACGTCTGTGAGCGCCACGGGATCACCAAGGTGCTGTGCGCGCCGACGGTGCTGCGGATGCTGCGCAAGTTCGGTGACGACCTCGCCGCCGAGCACCCGCTGCCGGCGCTCGAGCTGATCACCGTGCAGGGCGAGCCGCTCGACGGAGAGACGTTCACCTGGGCCACCCAGACGCTCGGCGTTCCCGTGGTCAACGCCTACGGCCAGACCGAGACCGGCTCGACGTGGACCTACCCGGTCGCCGGGGTCGACGACCTCAAGGCCGGCTCCGCGGGCACCACGCTGCCCGGCCACGCCTACGCCGTGCTCGACGACGAGGGCCGGCCGGTCCCGGCCGGGGTCAAGGGCAACCTCGTCATGACCCGCCCGTTCCCGACGCTCGCGCGGACCGTCTGGGACGACCACGACCGCTACCTCTCGACCTACTTCTCGCGCTTCCCGGGCAACTACGCCACGAACGACGAGGCTGTCGTCGACGCCGACGGGCACCTCTGGGTGCTGGGACGCGCCGACGACGTCATCAACGTCGCCGCCCACCGCCTCTCGACGATGGAGATCGAGGCCGTCGTCGGGTCGCACCCGCGGGTGGTCGAGGCCGCCGTCGTCGGCATCCCGGACGAGACCAAGGGGACCGTGCCGGTCGCGTTCGTGACGGTGTCGGCGGGCTCGGCCGACGGGGTGCCCGACGAGGTGAAGAAGCTGGTGGGCGACACCATCGGCGGCATCGCCCGGCCGGACCGGGTGATCGTCACCGGCGCCATGCCCAAGACCCGCACCGGGAAGATCATGCGGCGGCTGATGCGCGAGGTCCTGCTGCACGGCGAGGCGCGCAGCGACACCAGTGCGCTGGAGGACCCGTCGTCACTGGAGGTCGTGGCCGCGGCCGTGCGCGAGCCGGCGTGAGGCCGCCGTGCCCGCCGCTCCGGTTCACGAGCCGATCCACGACTACGCACCCGCCGACCGCACCGTCGGGACGATCCTCGCCGACAAGGCGGCGCGGATCGGGGACCGGACCTTCCTGACGGCGGGCGGCGAGCGCTGGTCCTACGGCGACGTCCACCGGGTCACCAACGCCTACGCGGAGGGGTTCCGGCGGGCCGGGGTCGCGCGCGGGGACCATGTCGCGCTGCTGCTCGGCAACCGCCCGGAGCTGCTCTGGGCGATCTGGGGCCTCGGCAAGCTCGGGGCCGTCGCGGTGCCGCTGAACACCGCGGCCCGGGGTGACCTGCTCGTCTACCTGCTCGACCAGTCCGACTCGATCCTGCTGGTCGCCGAGGACGACGCCCGTGAGCGGGTCGATCCTGCGGTGGCCGCGGTGCCGGCGATCCGTTCCGTGCTCGGGCCCGGTGAGTTGACAGCCTTCGCGGAGCTCCCGGCCGACGACCCGCCCGAGATGGCCCAGGTCGCGGCGTCCGACCCGCACCTGATCATGTACACGTCGGGCACCACCGGACCGTCGAAGGGCGTCGTGTGCCCCCACTCCCAGGGGCACGCCGTCGGCCGGTCGATGGCGGTGTACTCGGGCTACCGGCCCGACGACGTGCTCTACACGTGTCTCCCGGTCTTCCACGCGAACGCCCTCTGGTTCACGATCTACGCCGCGCTGTGGGCCGAGGCCTCGGTCGCCCTCTCCCCCGGCTTCTCCGCCCGCCGGTTCTGGGAGGAGATCCGAGCGAGCGGCGCGACCGTGTTCAACGCCCTCGGCGCGATGGCCAACATCATCTGGCAGCAGCCGGCCTCGGAGCACGACCGCGACCACCGCGTGCGGATCGCGATGGTCGTCCCCAACTCCCGCGAGCTCCGCGACGGCTTCGGCGAGCGCTACGGCATCACCGTGACCTCGGTGTTCGCCATGACCGAGAACTGTGCGGTCACCGTCCTCGGGCCCGACGACCCTCCGGACAAGGCGGGCTCCGCGGGTCGCCTCCGCGACGTCGACGTCCAGATCGCCGACGACGACGGGTACCCGGTGCCGGTCGGCGAGGTCGGCGAGATCTGCCTCCGCCCGCAGGAGCGCGGCGCGATGATGCTCGGCTACCACGAGATGGCCGAGGCGACCGTCGCGGTGACCCGCGACCTGTGGTTCCACACCGGCGACCGCGGCCGCCTCGACGCCGACGGCTTCCTCTGGTTCTCCGACCGGAAGAAGGAGGCCATCCGGCGCCGCGGGGAGAACATCTCGGCCCACGAGGTCGAGTCGGTGCTCTGCCGGCACCCGGCGATCCACGAGGCCGCGGCCGTCCCGGTACCGTCCGAGCTCGGCGAGGACGACGTCATGGCCTGGCTGGTCCCGGCGCCGGGCACCGAGATCGACTACGCGGAGGTCATCGCGTTCTGCCGCGAGCACATGGCCTACTACATGGTCCCCCGCTACCTCGGCCGACTCGACGCCCTGCCGAAGACGCCCAGCGAGAAGATCGAGAAGTACAAGCTGGCCGTCGCCGCCCGCGAGCAGCTGGCCGAGCTGTGGGACCGCGAGGCGGCGGGCATCCGGGTGGGTCGCCCGTGAGCGATGTCGTGGTGCACCGCGAGGGCGACGTCGTCCACCTGACCATCGACCGCCCGGCCGCGAAGAACGCGCTCTCGCCGTCCGTCGTCGAGGGACTCGAGGCGGCGCTCGACGACGCCGAGGATGCGCGGGTCGTCGTGCTGCGCGGCCGCGGCGGCACCCTCTCGGCCGGCGCCGATCTCCACCACGTCCGCCGTCTGCTGGCCGACGGCGACGGGCTCGAGGCCTACCTCGTCGCGATCGGCGCGGTGTGCGACCGGCTGGAGTCCGGGCCGTTCGTCTCGGTCGCGGTCGTCGACGGGTACGCGCTGGCCGGCGGCTGCGAGTTGCTGCTGGCCTGCGACCTCGCCGTCGCCGCCGACGACGCGCGCATCGGCGACCGCCACCTCGAGTTCGGGCTGCTGCCCGGCGCCGGCGGCTCGGTCCGACTCCCCCGCGCGCTCCCGCCCCCGCTCGCCCGCCGGCTGCTCTACACCGGCGAGATGATCGACGGCGCGACCGCGGGCGCCTGGGGCCTGGTCAGCCACACCGCGGCGCCCGACGAGCTCGAGGGGACCGTCGAGGCGCTCGTCGCCCGGCTGGCCCGGCACGGACCCGACGCGCTGCGCGGGATGAAGCGGATGTACCGCGCCGCGGCACCCGCACCCGCCCCCGAACTGTTCGCCGCCGAGCGCGCCGCCCTCGTCGAGCACCTGACGACGTCGTCGACCGTCGCCGACGGGCTCGGCGCGTTCGCCCGCCGATCCGAGACCCGACCCACCACTGCCCAGGAGGCCCCGTGACCCCGCCCGACACCGTGCCGCCGGACGCCGCCGTCTCCGGCCGGTGGTTCGAGGAGCTCGAGGTCGGCACCGTCGTGCACCACGCGGTGCGCCGGACCGTGACCGAGACCGACAACGTGCTCTTCACGACGATGACGATGAACCCGGCGCCGCTGCACCTCGACCACGACTACGCCTCGCGCACCGAGTTCGGGAAGCCGCTGGTGAACAGCATGTTCACCCTGGCGCTCGTCGTCGGGATCTCGGTGCCGGAGCTGACCCTCGGCACGATCGTCGCGCAGCTCGGGCTTGATGCGGCCGCCTTCCCGGCGCCGGTCTTCCAGGGCGACACCGTCCGCGTCGAGACCGAGGTCGTCGAGGCCCGCGCCTCCGGCTCCCGGCCCGGCGCGGGCATCGTCGTGTTCGCCCACCGGGCCTACAACCAGCGCGGCGAGCTCGTCTGTACGGTGCGCCGCACGGGGCTCATGCACCGGCGGCCGACCGCGTGATCACCGACTACCTCGACCGGATCGCCGTCGGAGACCGGCACACCACGCGGGGCCGCACGATCACCGAGACCGACATCGTGTCCTTCGCGATGTTCTCCGGCGACTGGCACCCGATCCACACCGACACCGAGTACGCCGCCGCCGACACCCGCTTCGGGGCCCGGATCGCGCACGGCGCCCTCGTGATCTCGGTGGCGCTCGGGCTGGTCACGTTCTGGCCGCCGGCGATGAAGGCCTTCTACGGGATCGACCGGCTCCGCTTCGTGGCGCCGACCCGGATCGGGGACACGCTGCACGTCGAGACCGAGGTGCTCGAGATCGACGCGCATCCCGACGACGGCGTCGTCACGTCGCGGTTCGTGGTCCGCAACCAGCGCGACGAGGACGTCGTCGCGGCGACGCTCAAGACCCTCGTCGCCCGGGAGCCGGCGTCGTGAGGGTCCCCCGATCGCTGCTGTTCGTGCCCGGCGGCCGCCCGGACATGGTCGCGAAGGTCCCGCGGTCGGCCCCGGACGCGGTGGCGGTCGACCTCGAGGACGCGGTCGCGGCGGCCGACAAGGACGCCGCGCGCGGCACCTCCGTCGAGGCCGTCGCGGCCCTGCCCGCCTCCGACACGCTGGTCCTGATCCGGATCAATGCGCCGGGCACGCCCTGGTACGACGACGACGTCGCTGCCGTCGCGTCGTCGGCGGCCCAGGGTGTGGTCCTGCCGAAGCTCGAGGACCCCGCGCAGCTCACCGACCTGGCCGGACGGATCGGCGACCGCGTGGTGATCGCCGGGCTGGAGACCGGGCGGGGGGTGGCGCGGGCGCGGGAGCTGGTTCCTGGCGTGCTGGCCGCCTACTTCGGCGCCGAGGACTACATCGCCTCGGTCGGCGGGCGGCGGTCCTCCTCGAGCCGGGAGGTGCTCTACGCCCGCTCGGAGGTGCTGCTCGCGACGCGGCTGGCCGGGGTCGGGGCGCTCGACCAGACGGTCGTCAACGTCCGCGACACCGAGCTCTTCCGCGCCGACGCCGCCGACGGCCGCGACCTCGGCTACGACGGCAAGATCTGCATCCACCCGACGCAGGTCGGGCTCGCCCACGAGATCTTCACGCCGTCCGACGAGGAGGTCGCGCACGCGCGGAAGGTCGTCCAGGCCGGTCGGTCCGGGGTCGGGGTCGTCGACGGGGAGATGGTCGACGACGTGCACCTGCGGATGGCGGGGGCGGTGCTGTCCAGGGCAGGGTTGGAGGCATGAAGATCGGACTGATGCTGCCGGGGACGGCGGACGCGGCCGAGATCCCGACGCTGGCGGCCCGGGCCGAGGAGCTGGGGTTCGACTTCGTGGGCAGCGGCGAGCACGTGCTCTTCGGGAGCCCGACCTCGAACGCCTTCGTCACCCTCGCGGCCGCCGCCGCGGCCACCTCGCGCATCCGGCTGCTCTCCGCGGTCACGCTGCTGCCGCTCTACCCGGCGGCGCTCGCGGCGAAGATGACCGCGACGGTGGAACGGCTCTCCGGCGGGCGGTTCGAGCTCGGGGTCGGGGTCGGCGGCGAGAACCCGGCGGAGTTCGCGGCCTGCGGGGTGCCGGTCAGCGCCCGGGGCCGGCGGACGGATGCGGCGCTGGCGACGGTGCGGGCCTACCTGGCCGGGGAGGCGGTCGCCGTCGAGGGCGAGCCGACGCACCTCGACCCGCTGCCGACCCGCCCGGTGCCGATCTGGGTCGGCGGGCGCGCCGAGGCGTCGATGCGCCGGGCCGGGCGCGCCGGCGACGTCTGGATGCCGTACCTGTGCAGCCCCGACCGCGTGCGACGAGGGCTGCGGGTCGCGAACGACGTCGCGGCGGAGCAGGGGCGCCCGCCCGTGACCGGGGGCCTGCTCGCGTGGTCGGCGATCGCCGACACGCGGGCGGAGGCCCGCGCCCTCGCCGTCGGGACCCTGAAGCGGATCTACGGCCAGGACATGGACCGCATCGTCGACGCCTGCGTCCCGTACGGGACCCCCGACGAGGTCCTCGCCCGGTTCGGCGAGTACGCCGAGGCGGGAGCGGAACAGATCCTGTTCGCGCCGCTGTGCGCCGAGGGTGGGCACGCCGCGGCGGTCGAGGCGGTCGGGGGTGCACTGCGTGCTCGTGAGCAGTAATCCGTGCCCTGGCACGGATTACTGCTGACAGGCGCGGGAGCGCACCTGTGACTCGTCGCACCGTCGTACCGAATAGTAGGACTTCCGAGTAACCGCGAAGTCGCGCGACGGTAGGGGTTCCGCCCGTTCCCAGCGCTCGCGAGGCACCCCTTGGGTCATCCCACCGCACCGCATCCCACGGCTCTGGCCGCCGGCCACCCCGCGACGATGCTCGGCCTCGGCGCCTACCGCCCGCGGCGGACCGTCACCAACGACGAGGTGTGCGAGTACCTCGAGGTCGACGCCGACTGGGTGCACGCCCGGTCCGGCATCCGGGCCCGGCGCTTCGCCGAGCCCGACGAGACCGTCGTCGCCATGGCCTCCGCCGCCGCGCGGGACGCGCTCGCCGCGGCCGGGGTCGGCGCCGGGGACGTCGCCGCCACGCTCGTCGCGACGATGTCCTCGGACACCGCGTGCCCGCAGGTCGCGACGCGGGTCGCGCACGAGATCGGCGCGGTCCACGGCCCGGCGATGGATCTCGGGGCGGCCTGTGCGGGGTTCTGCTATGCGCTCGAGCTGGCGGGCGCGATGGTCGGCGCGGGGCACGGCGTCGTGCTGGTGGTCGGCGTGGAGCGGATGACCGACATCGTCGACCGCACCGACCGCTCGACCGCGTTCCTGTTCGGCGACGGGGCCGGCGCGGCCGTCGTCGGGTCCGCCGCGACGCCGGGGATCGGCCCGGTGGCGTGGGGCGCGGACGGCGGGCAGGCCGAGCTGATCGTGCAGTCGCCGTCGTTCATCGAGCACGCCCGCGGCGTCGACGACCGCATGCCCGCGCTGCGCATGCAGGGCCCGGCGGTGTTCCGGTGGGCCACGACGGTGATGCCGCCGCTCGCCCAGCAGGCCCTCGACCAGGCCGGGATGAAGGCCGAGCAGCTCGACGCGTTCGTGCCGCACCAGGCCAACGCGCGGATCACCGACGGACTGGTCCGCGCCCTGGGGCTGCCGGAGCACGTCGCGGTGGCGCGCGACGTCGAGACCACCGGGAACACCTCGGCCGCGTCGGTGCCGCTCGCGATGCACGCGCTGCTCGAGTCCGGTGGCGCCCGACCCGGCGACCACGCGCTGCTGCTCGGCTTCGGCGCGGGACTGACGTTCGCCTCGCAGGTGGTCAGCCTGCCGCCGAGTTCCTGACTACTTGATCTCGCTCAGGGGGATCTCGGGATCGGCGAGGCGCTCGGCGTCGATCACGGCGCCGGACCGGATGAGCCGTTCGATGTCCTCGGTGACGTCCCAGACGTTGACGTTCATCCCCGCCACGAGCCGTCCCTCGCGGAGCCAGAAGGCGATGAACTCGCGCCCGACCAGGTCACCGCGGATCACGAGGTCGACCGGCTCGGACTGGTCGACGTAGCCGGTGTACTCCATGCCGAGGTCGTACTGGTCGGTGTAGAAGTACGGCAGCTGGTCGTAGCCCGGGCCCTCGGCGTCGAGCATCGCCGCGCCGGCCGCGGGGCCGCTGTAGTACGCCGTCGCCCAGTGCTCGACGCGCAGCCGCCGTCCGAGCGCCCGGTACGGGATGTTCGCGACGTCGCCCGCGGCGTGGATGCGCGGGTCGCTGGTGCGCAGCCGCTCGTCGACGACGACGCCGTCGTCCACGTCGAGCCCGGCGCTCACGGCCAGCCCGATGTTCGGTGCCGCGCCGATCGCGACCAGCACGAGGTCGGCCTCGACGACACCGCCGTCCGCGAGGCGGACCCCGGTGGCGGCCCCGTCGTCGCCGACGATCTCGGTGACCTGGACGCCGAACCGCAGGTCCACGCCGTGCTCGCGGTGCAGGCCGGCGAACACCTCGGCGATCTTCGGCCCGAGCGCGGCCAGCAGCGGGGCCTCCGCCGCCTCGAGCACCGTCACCTCGGCGCCGGCGATCCGGGCGGCCGCGGTCACCTCCATCCCGATCCACCCGGCCCCAACGACGGCGACCCGCGCGGCAGCACTGATCGCCGCCCGGAGACTCGCGCTGTCGTCGAGGGTCCGCAGGTGATGCACCCGGTCGAGCTGGGCGCCGGGCACGGGCAGCCGCCGTGGCGACGATCCGGTGGCGAGCAGGAGGCGGTCGTAGGCGACGCGGCGGCCGTCGGCGAGGATCACCTCGGCGGCCGCGCGGTCGATCCCGCTGACCGCGGTGCCGAGCCGGAGCTCGACGTCGTGCTCGCGGTACCAGTCGGCCGGGTGGACCCAGACCGAGCCCTCGTCGGCGGAGCCCTGGAGGTACTCCTTCGACAGCGGCGGCCGGTCGTAGGGCCGGTGGCCCTCGCCGGCGAGCAGCACCACCGGGTCCCGGTAGCCGCCCTCGCGCAGCGCCTCGGCGGCCCTGGCTCCGGCCAGCCCGCCCCCGACGATCACGTGGCCCATGACGTGCCCCCTCTCCCAGGTGCGCTCCGCGCCCGTGAGTACTTGTGGTGGCTATGGCGACCACAAGTACTCACGAGCCGCAGGCACCTCCTAACGATGCCCGGCGATCCCCCGCGGCGCATAGGTCTCGCCGAGCTCGGTCAGCTCGCGCTCGTCGAGCTCGAGGTCGACCGCGGCGACGGCGTCGGTGAGGTGCTCGAGCTTCGTGGCGCCGATGATCGGCGAGTCGACGACGGGGTTGGCCAGGACCCACGCGAGCGCGACCTGCGCCCGGCTGGCCCCGCGCTTGTCGGCGATCTCGGCGACCTTCTCGACGATGTGCCGGTCGGAGTCCTGGTAGAGCGTCTTGCCGAACTCGTCGGTCTCGCCGCGGTTCGTCGTCTCGTCCCAGTCGCGGGTGAGCTTGCCGCGGGCCAGCGGGCTCCACGGGATCGACCCGATGCCCTCGTCGGCGCAGAGCGGGAGCATCTCCCGCTCCTCCTCGCGGTAGAGCAGGTTGTAGTGGTCCTGCATCGTCACGAACCGCGCCCAGCCGTTCGCGTCCTGCAGGTGCAGCGCCTTCGCGAACTGCCAGGCGAACATCGACGACGCCCCGATGTAGCGCGCCTTGCCGGACTTCACGACGTCGTGGAGCGCCTCGAGCGTCTCCTCCAGCGGCGTCTCGTAGTCGAAGCGGTGGATCTGGTACAGGTCGACGTAGTCCATGCCGAGGCGCGACAGCGAGTGGTCGATCCCGGTCATGATCGCCTTGCGCGAGAGCCCGGCGCCGTTGGGTCCGGGACGCATCCGGTTGAAGACCTTGGTGGCGACGACGACCTCGTCGCGGTCCGCCATCTCGTTCAGCCAGCGTCCGGTGATCTCCTCGGAGGTCCCCTGGGAGTAGACATCGGCGGTGTCGAAGAAGTTGATCCCCGCGTCGAGGGCGGCGGAGAAGAAGGGCTTGGCGTCGTCGGCGGGCAGCGCCCACGGCCAGCGGTCGTTCGGCTCGCCGTAGCTCATGGCGCCGAGGCAGATCCGCGAGACGTCCAGGCCGGTCGAGCCGAGCTTCGTGTACTCCATGGGTCCTGCCTACCCCGACGACGGGCGCCCCGCACCCGCCGTCGGGACCCGGTGGACGGAACCCGGCCGTTTCCGAGCGAAGGGCACCTTCGCTCGAACAGATCGAGCGAAGGTGCCCTTCGGTCAGTTCGTGCCGGGCCGCCCGGTTCTGGCGGAGGGTGCCCTTCGCCGGTCCAGCCGACCGAAGGTGCCCTTCGCTCAGAACGAGGCCGCGCCTACTCCGCGTGGTGCGACGCCTGCAGCGCGTACACCGGGGTGTCGATGCCCTCCTGGCGGGCCTTGAGCTGCAGCGCCAGGTAGAGCGAGTAGTGGCGGCTCTGGTGCAGGTTGCCGCCGTGGAACCAGAGGTTCTGCTGCTGGGTGGGCTTCCACATGTTGCGCTGCTCGCCCTCCCACGGGCCGGGGTCCTTCGTGGTGTCCGACCCGAGGCCCCACACCTTCCCGACCCGCTCCGCCATGTCCGACCCGATGATGTCGGCGACCGAAGTGATCATCGAGCGGTACCCGGTCGCGAGGACCACGAGGTCGGCCTCGAGCTCGGTGCCGTCGTCGAGGCGCACCCCGTTCTCGGTGAACTCGGCGACCTGCCCCTTCGCGAGCTTCACCCGGCCGTCCGCCACGAGGTCAGCGGCGCCCACGTCGATGTAGTAGCCCGAGCCGCGGCGCAGGTACTTCATGAACAGGCCGGACTCGTCGTCGCCGAAGTCGAGGTCGAACCCGGCGTCGCGCAGCCGCTGGTAGAAGTCGGCGTCGCGGACCTGGGCCTCGTCGTAGGCGGGCTTCTGGAACCCGGCCATGATCCGGTAGGGCAGCGAGGCGAACGTCAGGTCGGCGGTGCGCGTGGTGACGCCGGCCTTCACCGCCTCCTCCGAGTACAGCCCGCCGAGCGCGAGCTCCATCAGCGAGTCCGACTTGATGATGTGCGTCGAGGAGCGCTGCACCATCGTGACGTCGGCGCCCGCCTCCCAGGCCGCCCCGCAGATGTCGAACGCGGAGTTGTTGGACCCGACGACGACGATCTTCTTGCCCTCGTAGCCCTGGGGCCCGGCGTGCTCGGACGAGTGCTGGACGACGCCGCGGAAGCGGTCCATCCCGGGGAACTCGACCTTGTTCGGCTTGCCGGAGACCCCCATCGCGAAGACCACCTGACGCGGGCGGAGCACGACCTCCTCGGGGCCGTTCCCGCGGTCGCGCTGCACCGTCACGGTCCAGCGGCCCTCGGCCTCGTCGAACTCCGCCGACTCCGCCGTCGTCGAACCCCAGTAGTTGATCTCCATGACGCGCGCGTACATCTCGAGCCAGTCGGCGATCTTGTCCTTGGGGGCGAACACCGGCCAGTTGTCCGGGAACGGGATGTAGGGCAGGTGGTCGTACCAGACCGGGTCGTGCAGGGCGAGGCTCTTGTAGCGCTTGCGCCAGGAGTCGCCGGGGCGCTCGTTCTTCTCGACGACGATGGCCTCGACGCCCAGCTGTCGCAGCCGCGCCGAGAGCGCGATGCCGCCCTGCCCGCCGCCGATGATGACGACCTCGGGCTGGCGGGAGTACCCGAGCTCCTCGGCCTCGCGCTCCCGTCCTTCCTTCCACGTCTCGCGGTCGGGGTTCGCGCCGTGCTCGGTGCCGAACGGCCGGTTCTCGCGCTGGTTCTCCTCGTGGCCCTTGAGCTCGTCGAGGGTGGTGAGCAGCGTCCACGCCTTGCCGTCGACGAGCCGGACGTGGCCGGTCCCCCGGCCCACCGCGGTCTCGAAGGTCAGCCAGGCGTCGTCCACGCCGTCGGCGCTGGTGGCCTCGCCGCTGACGGCGAAGTTCGTCGGGTCGACGTTGTCGAGCACCGTGGTCAGCAGGTCGGCGACCTGGTCGGTGCCCTCGACGGTCTTGAGGTTCCAGGTGAACGCGACCAGGTCGCGCCAGTAGCACTCGCTCGCGAAGAGCGAGACCGCGCGATCGACGTCCCGCGCGGTCAGGGCGTCCTGGAACGCCGACACCCACGACGCGACGCGATCACCCACGTCGCTCCCGGGACGGTCCAGGGTCTGGGTCACGGCGCACCTCTTTCTCCTCGTGCGGGGCCCGGGAACGGGCCCCGTGTGAACCGGTGACCACCGTCACGCGCGCGGGCGTGTGCGGCAAGGGTTGCAGCGGTGTTGCGGCGGGCCCGGCTATTCCCGGAGCCCGGGCGGGATGGATCACACTGGACGTGGAGTGCACTTCAGGTCGTAGCGTTCGGTGCCGTGAGCCAATCCCAGGCCGAGTCCCCCGTCGCTTCGCTCGCCCGCGCGCGTTGGTGGATCCTCGCCGTCATCGGTGTGGCCCAGCTGATGGTCATCCTCGACAACTCCATCGTGAACATCGCGCTGCCCTCCGCGCAGGCGGACCTCGGGTTCTCCGACGCGCAGCGGCAGTGGGTGGTCACGGCCTACGCCCTGGCGTTCGGCAGCCTGCTGCTGCTCGGCGGGCGGCTCTCCGACCTGTTCGGACGCAAGGCCGCCTTCGTCGTCGGGCTCGTCGGGTTCGCCGCGGCCTCCGTGCTGGGCGGGCTCGCGCCCGGGTTCGGGCTGCTCGTCGGAGCCCGCGCGCTGCAGGGGGCGTTCGGCGCCGTGCTCGCGCCCGCCGCGCTGTCGCTGCTGACGACGACGTTCCCCGCCGGACGCGATCGCGCCCGCGCGTTCGGCGTGTTCTCCGCGCTCGCCGGGTCGGGCGCGGCGATCGGGCTGCTGCTCGGCGGCACGCTCACCGAGTACTTCGACTGGCGCTGGTGCATGTACGTCAACGTCGTCTTCGCGGTCGTCGCGCTCGTGGGCGCGCTGATCCTGCTGCCGGCGCACCCGTCCGAGAACCGCCCGCGCCTCGACATCTGGGGCACCCTCACCGCGTCCGGCGGCCTGTTCTGCATCGTCTTCGGGTTCGCGACGGCGGAGACCGACGGCTGGACGTCCGGCGTCGTCTACGCCTTCCTCGCCGGCGGCGTCGTCCTGCTCACGGCATTCGTCGTGATCCAACGCCTGGTCTCGGCGCCGCTCTTGCCGCTGCGGGTGCTGCTCGACCGCCACCGCGGCGGCTCCTACCTGACGATCCTCGTGCTCACCACCGGCATGTTCGGCGTGACGCTCTTCCTCGCCTACGTGCTGCAGGAGTACCTCGGGCTCTCGCCGGTGCTGACCGGGGTCGCGATGCTGCCGATGGTCGCCTCGATCATGTCGGTCTCGACGACGATGCCCGCGCTGCTGCTCCCGCGGATCGGCCCCAAGCCGCTGATCTTCGTGGGCCTGCTCCTCGGGGCGGGTGCGCTGTTCTGGTTCTCGTTCCTGACCCCGGAGTCGACCTACGCGGGCAGCGTCCTCGGCCCGCTGATCCTCATGGGGCTCGGCATGGGCACCGCGATGTCGACCTCGATCAACACCGCCACGCTCGGCGTCGACCGCGCCGACGCGGGCGTGGCGTCGGCGACGGTGAACACGATGCAGCAGGTCGGCGGGTCGGTCGGGACCGCGCTGCTGTCCTCGATCGCGGGCACGGCCACCGCGGCCGCGCTCGCCGTCGCGGGGACCTCGCCGCGCACCGCCGCCATCGCCGGCTACGACCAGGCGTTCACCGTCGCCGCGATCATCTTCGTGGTCGGCGCGGTCGTCTGTGCCTCGATCGTCCCCGCGGGTCGTCCGCACGCCGTCCCGGTCACCGAGAGCACGTCCGGGCCGGCGACCCAGGAGCTGTCCCGCGCCGCCGAGGACTCCTGGGGCGAGCCGGGCACCGTGACCCCGGTGGCCCGCCCGGTGGAGGGCGGCCTGGTCGGGCGGGTCCTCGACGGGAACGACGCCGGGTCCGCGACCGCCGCCGCGACGGTGACGTTGATCGACGCCACCGACGGTGCCCAGGTCGGGCGGGCCCGGACCGCCGAGGACGGCTCGTACGCGCTCGCGGTGCCGCGGCCCGGCGACTACCTGCTCGTGTGCTCCGCGCCGGGGCGTCGGCCGGTCGCCGAGCGGGTGCGCGTCGCGGCGGTGGACCTCGCGATCTCCCGTGACCTCTGGACGCCGGCCGGCTGACCTCGCTCGCCGGCCACTCACCGGCCGCCGCTGAAAAGGCCTACTCCGGATCGTTCGGCGTGTCCGCCCCCGCCCGGTACGGCGTCGTCACGCCCTCGTACATGAGGTGCGCGACGAGCCCCTGGGCCGGGTGGGCGAGGTTGTGGCAGTGGTCCATCCAGATGCCCGGGTTGTCGGCGACGAACGCGATGTCGAACGTCGTGCCGTCCGGGACGTCGAGCGAGTCCATCCACCACGGGCTGCCGGTCGCGGGCACGCCGTTGCGCGCGAGGACCACCGCGTGGTGGCCGTGCAGGTGCATCGGGTGGACCTCGCCGGAGGTGTTGCTGATGCGCATCCGCACCACGTCGCCCTCGCGGACCATGAACATCGGGACGTCCGGGTACATGCCGCCGTTGATCGTCCAGTAGAGCCCCGGAACCCCGTTGACGAAGCCCGGCCGCCGACCGATGGCGTAGTCGAAGACGCGCGCCGGGGTGGCCGGGTCGAAGCCGAGGGTGGCGCGGTCGAGCGGGGTCGGTGTCCCGTAGCCGAGCAGGTCGACCACCGTGGACGGAGCGGGAGCGGCCGGCGCCGTCGGGCTCCCGACGACGACCGCCGACCCACCGAGCTCGATCCGCGCCGGCGCGGTCACCTCGAGGTCGGCGCGCCCACCGGCCGTCACCTGCGTCGCGGCCCCGATCACCGGGGTCGGCCCGCGGACGTCGGTGCCGTCGACGGCGAGCACCCGGTACGGCGCCGACGACCAGGCACGCATCGGGCCGCTGTCGGTGTTGGTCACCCGCACCCGCACGACGCTGCCCGGTGCGGCCGGGACGGCGAGGTCGCCGCCGACGCCGTCGACCGTGCGCCGGCCGTCGTAGAGGTGCACCAGCGCGGTGACGTCGGTCGGGGACGGCGCGGCCGACGTGCCGCGCGGCACGACCACGAGCGGACCGAAGAGCCCGCCGCGCACCTGCTCGTCGGCGACCTGGTGCGAGTGGTACCAGAAGCTGCCCACCTGATCGACGCGGAAGCGGTAGACGAACTGGCCGCCGGGCAGCACCGCGTCCTGGGTGACGCCCGCGACGCCGTCGTCGCCGTTGGGTACATCGAGCCCGTGCCAGTGCAGGGTCACCCCGCGCGGGACGTCGGCGTTGACCAGCCGGACCCGGATCGTCTGCCCCTGGACCGCGCGGATCTCCGGTCCCGGGGTGACGCCGTTGAGGGTGTACCCGGTGACGACCTGTCCGCCCGCGAGCCGCACCGTCTGCGCGCGGGCCACGAGGGTCACGTCGACGTCCGCCGGGCCGTCGGGCAGGCGCAGCGAGTCGACCGACCGCCCGCCCATCCCGGACATCGACCCGTGGTCGGCCATGACCGGCGTCCCGCCGCCGTCGTCGGGATAGCCCATGTCCGTGACGGACCAGGTGCCCGCGGGCAGGCTCGCGGCCCAGAACCAGGCGATCGGGGCGAGCACGACGACCGCGGCGACGACGGCGGCGAGGGTCCGCCACCGCCGACGCCGGGTCCGCACCGGGGCGGGAGGGGGTGCGAGCGGCGGCAGCCCGCCCGAGGGCCGGGCGCCGTCCGTTCCCAGCACGACCGTCCTCCCGCCCCGCCTCTGCTCAGACCTGGGCGGCGTGGGCGCCGGTCGAGGCGTCGGTGCTCGTCTCGACCGACACCGGACCGGAGGCCTTGCGCGCCGCGATCAGGGCGACGACGAGCAGCACCAGCGCGACGGCGCCGTGGAGCATGCCGAGCGCGGGGAGCGTGTGCGAGAAGATCCCCAGCGCGACCTGGACGATCACCGTCACGAGCGCGGCGCCCGCCCACGCGACGGCACGCGGGAAGCGGGCGAAGAACGACACGATGAACAGCACGAGCGCGATCGCCGGGACGATGATCTGGCCGTTGAGGCCGTGGACCATGAAGCCGGTGACGCCGTCGAAGACGATCGCGTCGCTCTCCAGGCCCGCCTTGTCGAGCACCCCGCCGTTCTCGATCCACGTCGAGAGGCCGAAGACGGCCCAGGCGATCGCCGCGGCCTGCACCACGACCTCGAGAGCGAGCAGATAGGCCAGAACACGATAGGTGGCGCGCATCGGGACTCCCCCAGGATCTCACGTGCTGTGGTGGTCACGCGGCCGCCAGGGATCCGCTGGCCCAGTACCGTCGGGGGCCGTCCGCGCGTGGGGTTACTCTAAGTCCACAATGTGGCCCAAGTCCTAAGACATTCGGGTGATACGTCCAGAATCGGGAACTACTCGCGATCAGTGAGATACGCCGCGTGACGGAGCCACTGGCCACGAGCCGGGGCACGTATCGGTACGGTCGGGGCCATGGCCGACAGCCTCACCGACACGACCTCCGTCCCGGAACTCGTCGGGCTCGCCGCGGCCGACGCCCACGATGCGGCGCTCGATGCGCGTCTCCTGGCCGTCCCGCAGAACGCGGCGCACACCGGGGCGGGGCGCAGCACCGTGACCAACCAGCGCCCACGCGCCGGGGCGTCCGCGAGCCCGGGCGACACCATCTCGATCTGGGTGGACGACCCGGCCGCCGGACCATCGTCCGACGAGGGCCCCGACGACGAGGGCCCCGGCGGCGGGGGCGGCGGCTCGCGGCTCCCCGACGGGCCGAAGCCGACCCCGACGGCCGGCGCCGCCTAGGTAGCCTCCGGCCATGTGAGCACTTGTGGTCGCCATAGCGACCACAAGTGCTCACATGCGCTACGCGCTAATGCGCGAACTGCACCGCCGAGCGCACCGCGATGTGCGGCGCGATGTGCTCGCTGATGATCGCCCGGTGCTCCGGGTGGTCCCGGTAGCGCTCGTAGGCCGGCTGGTCGACGAAGGTCCCCGAGACGGCGAACTCCGCGTTGCCCGCCGCCAGGCCCAGGTCGGTGCCCGCGTACCACGCGGTGAGCCCGTCGAGCCCCTCGCCGCGGTCGATCCAGTCCTGCAGTCGGGAGCGGAGGTTCTCGACGGTCTCCGGCGTGGTCCCGTCGACCCAGGTGAACATGACGACGTGCGTGACGGCCATGGTCGTCATCCTGCCAGCGACGTCAGCCCCGACACCGGCCCCTCGAGCGCGGACAGCTCGGCGTCGACCATGATCCGCGCCAGCTCCGGGACGAACGTCCGGGGCCGCCAGCCGAGCTCGCGCGCGGCCTTCGACGGGTCACCCACCAGCCGGTCCACCTCGGCCGGGCGCACCAGGCGCTCGTCGAACCGGACGTGGCGGGTCCAGTCGAGCCCGACGTGGGCGAAGCACAGCCGGGCGAAGTCCTCGACGGTGTAGGCGGTGCCGGTGGCGAGGACGAGGTCGGCGGGCTCGTCGGCCTGCAGCATCGCCCACATGCCCTCGACGTACTCGGGCGCGAAGCCCCAGTCGCGGACCGCGTCGAGGTTGCCCAGCGTCACGGTGCGACGCTGCCCCAGCGCGACGCCCGCGGCCGCCCGCGCGATCCGCCGGGTCACGAAGGTCCCTGCGCGCCGCGGCGACTCGTGGTTGAACAGGATGCCGTTGACCGCGTGCGTCCCGTACACCTCGCGGGCCGCCCGGGTCGCCCAGTACCCGGTGACCTTCGCGAGGGCGTGGGGCGAGCGCGGGTGGAACGGGCTGTCCTCGTGCTGCGGCGGCGCGGTGGGGCCGAACATCTGCGCCGACGCGGCGTGGAACACCCGGACGTCCAGGTCGATCATCCGGACCGCCTCGAGCAGCCGGATCGTGCCGAGGCCGGTGGCGTCGGCCGTCGCCTCGGGCTGGGTGAACGACGCGGCGACGTCCGACTGGCCGCCCAGGTGGTAGATCTCGTCGGGCGCCAGCGTCGAGAGCAGCGAGACCAGCCGCGACGAGTCCGTCAGGTCGCCCTCGTGCAGCACCAGGCCCGGCCGGCCCTCGTCCGGGTCGGCCAGCAGGTGGTCGATCCGCGCAGTGGCACCCGAGGACACGCGGCGGGTCAGGCCGTGCACCTCGTAGCCCTTCGCGACCAGCAGTTCCGCGAGGTAGGACCCGTCCTGGCCGGTGATCCCGGTGATGACGGCGGTCCTGGGGTGCAGGGGTGAGCTCACGGCGGTTCCTCTCTGGCGGTCGGGCCGGGCGTGCCAGGGGTGGGTGCGGGACTCCTGGCACCTCTCGCGGGACGGCGGCCGCCGGGCCTCGTGTCGCCGCGACCCCGGGATTCACCCGATACGGGGTCCTCAGACGCCGGCGGCGGGCACGGGGCGCGACGGACGCACCGTCCGGGCGGTGTGCTCGGCGAGGTCGGCGTCGACCATGATCGTCGCAAGCTGCTCGGGCATCGTGCGGGCCTCCCACCCCAGCGCCGCGCGCGCCTTGGAGGCGTCGCCGATCAGCGCGTCGACCTCGGTGGGGCGCAGGTAGGACTCGTCGAACCGGACATGCCCGCCGCCAGTCGAGATTCACGTGGCCGAAGCAGTACTCGACCCACTGCGCGACGCTGGTCGCGGTCCCCGTCGCGAGCACGTAGTCGTCGGCACGGTCGGCCTGCAGCATCCGCCACATCCCTTCGACGTACTCCGGCGCGTACCCCCAGTCACGGACCGCGTCGAGGTTGCCGAGGTGGACGTACTGCTCGAGGCCGAGCGCGATCCGGGCGGCGGCGCGGGCGATCTTGCGGGTCACGAAGGTCTCGCCGCGCCGGGGCGACTCATGGTTGAACAGGATCCCGTTCACCGCGAACAGGCCGTGCGCCTCGCGGTAGTTCCGCGCCATCCAGTACCCGTAGACCTTCGCCGCCCCGTACGGCGAACGCGGGTAGAACGGGGTCACCTCGGACTGCGGCGGCGGGGTCGCGCCGAACATCTCCGAGCTCGAGGCCTGGTAGTAGCGGGTGTCGATCCCCACCATCCGGATCGCCTCGAGCAGCCGCGCGGTCCCCAGCCCCGTCGTGTTCCCGGTGAACTCCGGCTCGTCGAAGCTCACGCGCACGTGCGACTGCGCCGCCAGGTGATACACCTCGTCCGGGCGCACCTTCTCGATCAACGTCACCAGCCGCGACGAGTCCGTCAGGTCGCCGTAGTGCAGCACCAGGCGCTGGTCGGGCTCGTGCGGGTCCTGGTAGAGGTGCTCGATCCGGCCGGTGGTGAAGGTCGACGAGCGCCGCACGATGCCGTGCACCTCGTACCCCTTCCCCAGCAGCAGCTCGGCGAGGTAGGAGCCGTCCTGACCGGTGATGCCGGTGACGAGGGCGCGCTTCATGGCGGGGTCTCCTGTTCGGGGATGCGGGTCAGTACGCGCCGCGGCCGGTGACGACGGCGGCGACGGTGCGGGCGAGGATGTGGAGATCGAGACCCGGCGACCAGTTCTCGACGTAGCGCAGGTCGAGCCGCACGGTCTCCTCCCACGAGAGGTCGGAGCGCCCGGACACCTGCCAGAGCCCGGTCATCCCGGGGCGGACGAGGAGCCAACGGCGGGCGTCGTCGGCGTACTGCGCGACCTCCGCCGGCAGCGGCGGCCGGGGCCCGACCAGCGACATCGACCCGGCGACGACGTTGAACAGCTGCGGCAGCTCGTCCAGCGAGGTGCGCCGCAGCAGCGCGCCGACCCGGGTGACCCGGGGGTCGCGGCGCATCTTGAACAGCGGTCCGCTGCCCTCGTCGACCGCGACCAGGTGGGCGCGGCGATCCTCGGCGTCGACCACCATCGAACGGAACTTGACCATCGCGAACGTGGACCCGTCCCGTCCGACGCGCTCCTGGCGGAAGAAGACGGGTCCGCGGTCGTCGAGGACGATCGCGGCGGCGAGCACGAGCAGGGCGGGGGCGAGCACGACGAGGGCCGCGGCCGCCGCCACGCGGTCGACGACCGACTTCCAGACCCAGCCCGCGCCGCGGAACGTGGGCTGGGTCAGCCGGATCATCGGGAGGCCGTCGACCGGCGCCATGTGCAGCCGCGGTCCGGCGATCTCCATGAGGCCGGGGTCGACGACGAGGTCGAGGTCGCTGCCCTCGAGGGCCCAGGCCAGCTCGTGCAGGCGCCGTCCGGTCCATCCGGGGGCCCCGCCGACGGCGACCACCTCGACCCCGGCCCACCGGGCCCGGTCCGCGGCCGCGTCGAGGTCCCCGACGACCGGCACGCCCGCGCACTCACCGCGCCCGGCCGGGGTGCACGCCGCGACGACGACCCAGCCGTGCTCGGGCGCCCGGCGGGTGCGCCGGACGAGGTCGGCGACCGACTCGGGCGAGCCGACGGCGAGGACGGTGGCCAGGCCGATCCCGCGGCGGCGCCGGCGGTGGCGCACGACGCGCGCGGCCCCGCGGCCGGCCAGCACCGCGACCACGGCCACCGGGAGCACCACCAGCGTGACCAGCTGGAGCCGGTAGTCGCGCAGCGCGACCTCGGTCAGCGCGAGGACGAGCAGCGCCCCGGTCCCGGCGTGGACCACGCGGGCGTACTCCAGCCCGCCCGAGGAGACGACCGCCGGAGCCCAGCAGCGTCCGAGCGCGAGCGCGGCGCCGAGCAGCAGGACCAGCGCGACGACGAGGCCCGCGGCGTCGAGCGGGTGGGCGGCGCCGAACCACGGGAGGGTCGCGGCGCCGACGACGCCGACCGCGGTGACGATCGCGAGGTCGGTGGCCATCGCGACGCGTGACCAGGTCCGGCGGGTCGACAGGTCGGGCTGATCGGGTGCCGCTCCGGGGCGTGGCGCCACCAGGACCGCGTGGTCGTCGACGCGCTCCAGGGCCCGTGCCGCCGAGGCGCTCCGGGGCGGGGTGGGCCGGATGCTCGTCACCGGTCGTCACCTCGACTCTCCTGATCGGGGCGCGCCGGTCGGCGCGCTCACGGTCAGGCATCGATCAACGCCGCGTGATTGCTACTCCGTTCGGACCAGTTTCGAGGCTCCAACAGGCGATGAACGCTCACGATGCGTCGTCGCTCGATCACGTCGGACCCGCCCGGGACGACGGCGGCCTTCCCGACTGTCGGGGGCCCCTCCCGTGTCGCCGAGCAGGAAATTCTCACTCGTCCGGGTGAGTCCCCGACGGCGATGTCCGCTGTCGGCGCGGAGGAGCGGCGCGGCCGAGATCACACTCGTCCGAGTGATCGTTTCCGGCCTCAGCCGGAGGGAGCGGCGGGTGGCGCCGCGACCTTCCCGGTGGACGTCACCAGCGAGATCGTCTGCCCCTGGATCGCCTGTCCGCTCCCACCGGCCGGGGTCTGCCCGACCACCGTGCCCGCGGGCGCACGACTGTCGACCGACGACGTCGTCACCACGAACCCGGCGTCGCGCAGGGCCGAGGTGGCCTGGTCGATCGGCTGGCCGATCTCCTGCGGGACCGAGAGACGGTTGCCGCCCGTGACGTACCGGGGGTCGGTCGCCGGCAGCGGGAGCACCGGTTGGCCGCCGAGGATCTGGGTCATCGCCTGGTAGTAGGTCTGCGCCGGGGTGTTCCCACCGAACAGGTTGCCGGTGGAGCAACTGGTGGGCGGCGAGCCGTTGCAGATCGGGCGCGGGTTCGACGAGTCGTCGAAGACGATGGACGCGCCGGACTGCTGTGGTGTCGCCGCCACGAAGGCGCCGGACTCCGACGTCTGGGTGGTACCGGTCTTCGCCGCCGTCGGGCGGTTCCAGCCCGCGGCCGTCGCCGCCGCCGCGGACGTGCCGCCGGGCTGGTCGTCCTTGGACATCCCGGTCATCAGGGTGTCGGCGAGCGGGCCGGGCACCGCCTGGTGGCACGCCGTGGACGGGATCGTCACCGGGGAACCGGTCGCGTCGGTGACGGAGGTGATCGGGTTCGGCGGGCACCAGGTGCCGTGGGAGGCCAGCGTGGCGCCGACGTTCGCGAGCTCCAACGGGCTGGTGGGCGCGACGCCGAGCGTGAACGACGCCTGGTTCTGCGCCTTCACCGTGTCGGCGATCGACGGGCCACCCGGTGACGTCGGCTTCGTCAGCGACGTCATGCCCATCTTCACGGCCATGTCGACGACCGGGGCGATGCCGGTGGTCTCCTCGAGCTTGACGAACGCGGTGTTCGGTGACTGCGCGAGCGCGTCCTGCAGGCTGAGCTGCCCCGGGTAGTTGCCGTCGTTGGCGACGACGAAGCCGGGGGTCAGCGGCGACGCGTAACCGCTCGGCGGCACCGGGATGATGTTGGAGATCCCGCCGCCGCCCATGAGGTACGTGGCCGACGTGAAGATCTTGTACGTCGACCCGGCGCCGAGATTCTCCGGCTGGACGGGCAGGTCGTAGGTGGTCTGGCCCTGCGAGGCGTCGAGCCCGTAGCCGCGGTTGGCGACGAGTGCCGTGACCGGGTGCGACGTCGCACCCGGGGTGACGACGGCGAGGGTGTCGGCGACGTGGGGCTGGGTGGGCGGCACCTGGGCGTCCACCGCCTGCTTGGCCGACGTCATCGCCGCCCGGTTCATCGTCGTCTTCACGGTGTAGCCACCGGAGCGCAGCTGCTCGGGGGTGATCCCGGCCTGGTCGAGGTAGTCGAGCACGTAGCTGCAGAAGAACCCGGCGTCGCCGGCGCCGACGCAGCCGTTGGAGAGCCCGTGCAGCGGCGCCTGCACCCCGAGCGGCGCGGCCTGCGCCTCCGCCGCCTGCTGGGGGCTGATCTCGCCCTGCTGGCGCATCTGGTCGATGACGACGTTGCGCCGCCCCGTCGCGGCCTGCGGGTGGTTCACCGGGTCGTACGCCGACGGGCTCTGAACCATCCCGGCGAGCATGGCGGCCTGCGGGACGGTGAGCCGGTCCGGCGTGGTGTTGAAGTACGTCCGGGCGGCCGCGGCGACGCCGAACGACTGATTCCCCAGGTAGACGACGTTCAGGTATCGGGTGAGGATCTCGTCCTTGGACAGCGAGTGGTCCAGCTGCTCGGCCACCCGCGCCTCGCGCAGCTTGCGGCCGAGCGTGGCCTCGGTGGCCTTGAGCTGCTCGGCCGGGGTCTTCGCGGCGACGTACTCGTCGTAGTTCTTGACGTACTGCTCGGTGAGCGTCGATGCACCCTGGGTCGAACCGCCGGACCCGTTGTTGAGGACCGCGCGCACGATACTGCGCGGGTCCAGTCCGGATTCGGAGAAGAAACGGCGATCCTCGATGGCGACGATCGCCGCCTTCATCGTCACGGCGATCTGGTCGGAACGGACGATCTGACGATTCTGGTCATACAGGTACGCGAGCGGCGCACCGGAATCGTCGGTCACCGTCGTGATGGACGGCATGTCGCCACCCAGGACGCCCGGAGTGGAGTCCTGCGCCCCTTCGACGGCCTGGTTGGAGAGGAGCCCGATGCCCCCGACCAGCGGGAACGCGATCCCGGCGACCAGAATCCCCGCGAGCACCGTCACGGCCAGCAGCCGCACCTTCGCCGTCATCGACCCCAGACCCGATCATTTCGGACATTTCCCCGCCACAACGCGAACCGATCGCGTCATCACAGTGTCCCCGTCGACCCGGCAAACACTCGTGAGGGGCCGGTGCCGCATACCTCACGACAACCCGGAAGGGCGCCGCACGTCACCACGCCACGGGCAGCTCGTGGACACCGTAGACGACCATCGTGTCGCGGAACGGGATGTCCTCGACGGGCGCGGCGACACGCAGGTCCGGGAACCGGCGCAGCAGGGCCGGGTAGGCGACCTGCAGCTCGGCGCGGGCGAGCTGCTGACCCAGGCACTGGTGCACGCCGTGGCCGAACGCGACGTGGTGGTTCGGGGTGCGCTCGACGTCGAGCTCGTCCGGGGCCGGGAACGCCTCCGGGTCCCGGTTGGCGATCTCGCCCGCGGCGATGACCCCCTCCCCCGCGCGGATCAGCACGCCGCCGAGCTCGACGTCCTCGGTCGCGACCCGCCGCCGGCCGAGGTGCACGACCGTCAGCAGCCGCAGCAGCTCCTCGACGGCCCCGGAGACCGACTCGCCCGAGCGCACCCGCGCGGCGTGCTCCGGATCGCGCAGCAGGGTCAGCGTGCCGAGGGCGATCATGTTGGCGGTGGTCTCGTGGCCGGCGATGAGCAGCAGCAGGCCCATCGCCCCGGCCTGCTCGCGGGTGATCTCGCCGGTGACGACGTGGCGCGCGGCCAGCCGACCGAGCAGGTCGTCGACCTCCTCGCCCGCCCGCGCCCGCTCCTCGCGGTGCGCCACGAGCCCCTCGAGGTAGCCCTTGAGCTCGTCGGACGCGGTGAGCGTCTCCTCCACCGTCGAGCGCGTGTCGATGATCGTGTGCGAGTGGGACTGGAAGAACCCGTGGTCGGCGTAGGGAACCCCGAGCATCCGGCAGATCACCAGCGACGGGAGCGGCAACGCGAAGGCCTCGACGAGATCGGCCGGCTGCGGACCCGCGGCCATCGCCTCGAGGAGCTCGTCGACCGCCTCCTCGATCATCGGGCGCAGGTTCTTCACGGCCCGGACGCTGAACTCGGTGATCAACATGCGCCGGAAGAACGCGTGGTCCGGGTCGTCCATCGAGATGAACGACGGCGAGTCCTTGCGACGAGCCAGCTGCCCGGGTGACGACGGCGGGTAGCCGGGCTTCGTCGTGTCCGCGGAGAACCGCTGGTCGGCGAGCACGGTGCGGACGTCGGCGTGCCGCGTGACGAGCCAGGGATGGCTGCCGTCCCAGAGCGAGACCCGCCGTACCGGGTCCTCGGCCTGGATCTCGGTCAGCTCCGGCGGCGGGCTGAAGGGGCACTGCCGCGCCATCGGGTACTGCGGGTCCTGCGCCGGGTCCTGCGCTGCCTCGGTGTCCAGCGTGGCCGTCACAGCCGCCACCTCCGTCGTCGCCGGTTCGTTGCTGAGGCTAACGATATACCGGACAGCGGGGCGGGACCGGATGATCTTCATGTCATCGCCGAGGAGACGCCCATACACGCGGACAGGCAGGAGCCAGGTGCATGAGCGTCCTCTCGGCGAGGCGGCATCAGCGCGTGGAGCGGTCGGACATCTCGCCGGAGGCCGCGGCTCTCACCCGCCGTCGTCGCCCGGACGGCCGTACCGCCCGCCGACCTCCCCCGTTCGTGCACCTCGACGCCGGTCCGGCGACTGCGTGAGATCGGGTCGTCGCCCGCGGGGACGGCGGCACGACGGGGGTGGGCTGCGGTGGCGGCTGGACAGTGCTCGCGCTGCGGAGTGGCGCGGACCGACGGGTGGGCGTTCTGCCGGGCGTGCGGCGCGGTGGGCGTCCCCGCTCCGCGGGCGGCCGGCGACGACGAGGCGGCCGACCGGGCAGGCGAGGCGGTGCCGGCGGGTCGGGGGACGACGACGGCGTCCGTGCCCGGCGCGGCAGGTCCGAAGGGCGTTCGGCGGGCCGCTCCGGGATCGGGCGCCCACGGCACGTCCGGCCGCGCGCCCGTCGCCGGTACCGGCCCCGCTCCACCTCCCCCGACCCGGGTGCGCGTCCACCTTCGCGAGGACCCGCCGCGTCGGAGCATCCCGGCCGCCGGCCCGGCCCGGCTGGCCGGGACGTTGACCGGGACCGCCCGGGACTGGCTCGCCGCCCTGACCGCGGCCGCCGCGACCCTCGCCGTCCTCGCCGTGCCCGGGGCGCTGCTCGCGGTGGTCGCGGGCACCGAGTCGCCGGCCGTGTCACCGCTGGTGCTCCTCCCGGTCGCGATCGCGCTCGGGGTCGGCGGGTCGGTGTCGGTCCAGCTCGACCTCGGGACGCTCGGCGGGCTCGACTCCGTCGTCGCCGGGACGCCGTTGCTGGTGACGGCGGTCGCCGTCGCCACCGGCGCGTCGCTCGTCATCGCCGACACGCGGCCCGCCCCGCAGATGCCGGCCCAGGCCGCACGCACCGTCGTGCTGTTCCTCGCCGGCCTGACGGCGATCGCGCTCGCCGGGAGAGCCGCCACGACGGGCGGGACGATCACGGTCGCCGTCCTGCCGACCCTGCTCGGCGGCGCGCTGTGGTTCACCGGGGCGCTCGTCCTGGTGGCCGCGTGGCGCCGCCCGGACGTCCTGTCACCGGCATGCCGTCGGGTGCGCGACCTGCTGGCCGGTCCGGCGGCCGGGGTGGGCGCCGTGCTGGGCTCGTGCTGGCTCGGCGGGCTGGCGCTGCTGGTCAGCGGGGTGCTCGCGCGGGCGGCCGGCGGGACGCCCGTCCAGCCGACGCGCTGGGTCCCGGCGGGTGTGTCCGACGCCGCGACCGCCTCCGGGCCGTCCACCGCGGGCGTTCTGGCGGTGGTCGCCGTCGCGGTGCTCGCGCCCACGGCGGTGCTCGGGGCGTTCGCGTTCTGTCTCGGGATACCGGTGACCGGACGCGGACCGACCGGCGAGAACACCGTCGGCCTGGTGCACCTGCTCGGTCAGGGGCCGTCGTGGTGGCTCGCGCCGCTGGTGGGTGCGGTCGTCTGCGTCCTCGGCGGGATGGTGGCCGCCCTGCACGCCTCCTCGGCCGAGGAGGCGCTCCGGCGGGGGTGGGCCCTCGGACCGGCGCTGGCCGTGGCGCTCGCCCTGGTCACCGTCGTGACGTCACTGTCCGCGGGGCCCCTGGGGCTCGGACTGGACGTCCTGCCCGCCGTCGTGCTCGGACTCGGCTGGGGCGCCCTGGGAGGCCTGCTCGGTGCCGTGGTCGCGCCCGGGCTGCCGGCCGCGCTGCGCCGCGGGCGGCTGGGTGACTCCGCGACGGGACAGGTGGTCGGGGTGCTCGTCGTCGTGGGGTTCCTCGGGGCCGCCCTCGTCATCGGGCTCGCCGCGGCGGCACGCGCGGGGTAGGGGTTGCTCGCCCGAGCGGGTGACTCTCGTAACGACCGGATGCCCCAGTACGACCATCCGGTCGACACGCTTCGTCGGGGAGCGTCGGGGAATCTCGGGGGAGATCATGGTCAGCACCGTCGTCGTCGGAAGTGCCGCACTCGGAGCCTGGCTCGTCGCGCCGTTCGTCTCGATTGCCCGTCGGGGCACGATCGACGACCGCACCCGCGCCGCGATGCGCGAGGAGGGCCTGCGGGCCGAGGCGATCCGCCGGGCGCGCCACCGCGAGGCGCTGGTCGCGGCGGCCACGGCGAGCATCCCCAGCCAGCGCGGCGCCGAGCACGACGCCCTGCCGCGCCGCAGCAGCCTGATCGGCGTGTGAGCCCGGGCCCCGGACACCCCGGCGGCGCGCTCCGCGCACGTGCGAAGCTCGACCCGATGCGTGCTGACCTGGTTCTGGAAGGCGGCGGGGTCAAGGGGATCGGCCTCGCCGGCGCCGTCGCGGCGATCACCGACGCCGGGTACCGGCCGCAGCGGATCTCCGGGACCTCGGCCGGGGCGCTCGTCGGGGCCATCGCCGCCGCGGGGGCGCGCGGCGCGCAGCTCGGCGAGATCACCCGCCGCCTGGACTTCCGGGCGGTCGCCGACCGGCACGGCCTCGGCCGGCTCCCGCTGGTCGGCCCCGGGCTCGCGCTGCTCTCGGGCACCGGGCTCTACCGGGGCGAGTACCTGCTGGACTGGATCACCACCGAGCTCGAGGCGCTCGGCGTCCGCACCTGGCGCGACCTGCGCCTCGACGACCCGGCCCTCCCACCCGAGCAGCGCTACCGCCTCGTCGTCACCTGCTCGGACCTCACGCTCGGCCAGCTGGTCCGCTTCCCGTGGGACTACCGCAACGTCTACGGGCTCGACCCGGACTCGCAACCGGTGGCCGAGGCCGTCCGCGCCTCGATGGCCATCCCGTTCCTGTTCGAGCCGACGACGCTGACGCACGCCGATCCGGACGTCACCTCGACGCTCGTCGACGGCGGGCTGCTCTCGAACTTCCCGATAGATTCGCTCGACCGCACCGACGGCGGCTCACCGGGCTGGCCGACGTTCGGGGTGACGATCACGACGGCGCCGAAACCAGGGATCGGCGATCGCGTGGCACTGTTCCACTCGCGGATGTTCGACTGGCCGCAACCGACCGCGTTGCGCCTGCTCGAGCAGCTGCTGACGACGATGATCCTCGGCCGCGACCAGGCCTACCTCAACCGCCCGTGGGTCGAGGCGCGCACGATCCACATCGAGGCGGCCGAGGTCGGGCTGCTCGACTTCGGGATCACCGAGCCGCGCCGCGAGGCCCTCTATCAGCGGGGGTACGACGCGGCGACGGCGTTCCTCGAGTCGTTCGACTGGGACGCGTACCGGGAGCGGTTCCGCAGTGAGGTGCCTGCGCGCCCGTAGGTGCACGTGGTGCTCACGAGGGCGGAGCGCACCTGGGCTGGTCGTCGGTCCGCAGGCCGAAGACGGTGAGGGACGCGAGCCACGGGTCCGGGTCGCCGTCCCACGACCACGCCCGCATCTGGTCGGCGCTGCGCCGGCTGAACACCCCGCGGAAGAGCTCCCACCGGTCGACGTCCACCGCCGCGACCGGCCCGTCGCCGCCCGAGCCGCCGCTCCACTCGTCGTCACCGCAGCGGACGGTCAGCGTCCCCGCGCGGTCGACGCCGCGCACCATGCCCCGGCACAGCAGCCGCGACGCGTCGTGCCAGCCGTCCTCCGGCGGCATCGGGTCGGCGAGCGCCTCGGCGATGTCGCCCTCGTGGGTCAGGACGTCGGCCGCGGCCGGCGGCGGGACCGCGCGCGAGTCGAGTCCGGCGACGATGGTGTCCACGTGCGGCGCCCACTCGTCGAGCACCTCCTCGACCGGGACGCCGAGGCGCTGGTCGACCTGACCGGCGGTCCACTCGTCGTCGGGAATCCCACGCAGCCGCCCGGCGACGATGTCGACGGCGATCCCCGAGAGATGCGAGACGACGCCGTGGACCGTCCAGCCCGGGCAGGCCGGCACGAGGGTGTCCAACGACGAGGCGTCCGTGGCGGCGAGGGCGCGCAGGCGGGTGTCGAGACGGGTGAACGCGCCGCGGTACGCGTCGCCCAAGGAGACCGGCATGGCGCGCACCCTAGGTGGCCTCCGGCCCTGTGAGCACTCATTGACGCCCTGACGTCAATGTGTGCTCACGGGCGCGGAGCGCACCTCAGGGCCGGGGCGACCTCCCGCGCCAGCAGCTCGATCGACCGGCGCGCGTACTCGGCCGGCATCCCCGCCCAGTCCGTCCGCAGGACGACGTGGTCGACGCCGAGGTCGAGCAAGCCGGAGAGCGCCTTGATGCAGTCGTCCGGCGTGCCGATCACGAACCGGTCGTCGGCCAGCTCCTCGAACCCCATCCGGAACGACTCCTGGTCCGGCATCACCCGGTCCTGGCCCCAGTCGGCGTAGACCGCGTACTTCCCCTCGAGGTACGGCCGCGCCCGCTCGAACGCCTCCTCGCGGGTGTCCGCGCAGAACACCTCGCGCATCAGCGGCCGTGACGTCGCCGGGCCCAGACCGTGCGCCGCGCGCTCGGCGTCGAAGAGCTCGAGCTGGCGGCGGACCGTCGTCGCCGTCGCGTGCGGGTTGATCATCCAGGCGTCGGCGAGCCGTGCGGCCCGGCGCACGGCGTTGTCGGAGTTGGCGGCCATCCAGATCGGCGGCCGGGGATCGGCGACCGGGCGCAGCAGCGTCCGCGCCCCGTCGAGCCGGGTCCACGACAGGTCCCGCGTGACCGTCTCGCCTCGCCAGAGGGCGTCGACGACGGCGAGGTTCTCGGTGAACCGTCGAACCTTCTCCTCGGGCGGGATCCCGAACGCGGCGTACTCCTCGGCGCGGTAGCCGAGCCCGACCCCGAACACCGAGCGCCCCCGGCACACGACGTCGAGGCTCGCGTAGGCCTCCGCGGTGTCCACCGGGTGGTGCAGGGCGAGCAGGTGGATGCCGGTGCCGACCGTCATCTCCCCCGCCTCGGCCGCGAGCCGGGCGAGCCAGGGCAGCGGCTGGATGTGGGCGAGCGACTCCGCCAGGTGGTGCTGGCCGGCGAACACCGAGTCGAGGCCCTCGTCGCGGGCGAGCCGGACCAGGTCGAGCTGCTCGTCGAGCACCGTCACCGGGTCCTGCTCGGGACGCCGCTGGTGGGTCAGGAAGACGCCCACCCGCACTGGCCCGTCAGCCACGGCAGGCCTCGGCGAACTCCCGCGCGGGGGTGTCGTCGCCGAGCCCGAGCACCGTCGCGCTGACCCGGTCGGCGGTCTCGGCGTCCGCGACGGTGCCGATGGTCTCGGCGAACTTGGCGGCGATGTCGTCGTTGGTCAGCGGGCGTTCGTCGTGCCCGCGGTTGACCTGCTCGCGGCGGGTGAGCCGCCGGCCGTCGGTCAGCTCGAGCTCCACGTACCCGGAGTAGGCGCGCGGGAAGGCCCCCTCGTGGTCCTCGACGACCTCGACGCGGCGGGTCAGCTCCAGCGTCGCCGGGTCGCGCAGCGCGTCGTCCTCGAGCTCGGCCAGCCCGAACCGCCCGCGACGGAGCGCCGTGGCCACCACGTAAGGGAGGCTGAACTTCGCGTCGTACTCGTCGCGCGGGGCCCACTTGTTCGCCGCCGGCTCGCACACGACCTTGCCGGGCACCGGGTGGATCGCGCAGCGGACCGAGGCGACGTCGGCGGCGGTCAGGCCGTGCTCGGCGCGCAGGGCCAGCGCCGCGTCGGCGAAGGCGTGGATGAAGTGGCAGATCGGATAGGGCTTCACCGCGGTACGCATCAGCTCCCACCGCTCCCCCAGCCCGTCCGCGACCGCCGACGGGTCGGACCCGCGCTGCTGCAGGTGCGTCGCGTAGAGCCCGAAACGGCCCTCGTAGACCGCCCCGGGGCCGCTCCAGCCCTGCTCCGCGAAGGCGGCCGCCGTCATGCCCGAGCTCGCCGCCCACCCGGGGTGCAGCCGCTTCGTCCACGCCCCGTCCTCGAGGAACTCGAGCAGGCCGGCCGACATCGACCCGACGATGCCCTGGGCGGCGGTGATGCCCGCGGCGTCCAGACCCCAGAGCTTGGCCGCGGCGACCGTCGCGCCGAACGCGCCCGCGACCGCCGTCGGGTGGAACCCGACGTCGTGGAAGCCGCCCGCCCCGCCGAGCCCGACCCGCGCGGAGACCTCGACGCCGAGGACGTAGGCGAGCAGCAGGTCGCGGGTCGTCGCACCCGCCGTCGTGCACGCCGCCGAGATCGCCGCGGGCAGCGCCGCCGCGGAGACGTGCGTGACGGCCGGGATGTGGGTGTCGTCGAAGTCCATGCCGTGGACCAGGACGCCGTTGAGGGTGGCGGCGTCGCGGGGCGAGAGGCGGTCGGGCATGCCGAGCACCGGGTGCTCACCGGAACCCAGCCGCCCGAGCGCGTCCCGCGCCGTCGTCGAGAACTCGTAGCCGGTCGAGGCGAACGCCAGCCCGACGGCGTCGAGCACGAGGTACCGGGCGCGCTCGAGCACCTCCTCGGGGACGTCACCGGGGCGTGCGGCGGCGACGAAGTCCCCGACGGCGGCGGCGAGCGAGGTCCGGGGCGGGCTGTCGATCGACATGAGAATCTCCTTCGGAGTTGTGAGTGGATTTGGTCGCCCCAGCGACCAAATCCACTCACATGGGCGTCAGCCCAGTAGCGGCTTGACCTTGGTCCCGAAGTCGTGGACGCCCTGCTCGAAGTCGTCGAAGGTGAACATCATCCCCTCGACCCCGGGCATGCCCGCGACCTGATCGATCTGTCGGGCCACCGTCTCGTAGGAGCCCACGAGGGTGGCCATGTTGAAGTTGACCGCGCCCTCGGGGAGGTTGATCGTGCGCGCGGTGCCGGACGAGTCGGCGGTGGTGTCGGCGCTGCCCTCGTCGGACATGTAGCCCAGCGCCGCGAGGTCGGCGCCGGCGCGGTAGGAGTCCCACTTCGCGCGGGCCTCCTCGTCGGTGTCGGCCATGATCGCCATGAACAGCGGCAGGGCCTTCACGTCGCGACCGCTCGCGGACGCGGCCTTGGCCAGCCGCTCGGTCGGCTCCCGGTACACCTCGGGGTCGTTGATGCCGGGCGAGAGGATGAAGTTGAAGTCGCCGTACTCGGCGCAGAACTGCATCCCGCGCTCCGACTGCCCGGCGCAGACGATGTCGACCTTCCCGGACGGCTGCGGCGAGAGCACGCAGTCCTCCATGTGGAAGTACTGCCCGTCGAGGTCGCAGCGGCCGGTCTCCCACAGGTCGCGGAGCACCCGGACGTACTCGGTGGAGTAGTCGTACCGGTAGCCGAAGTACTCGTCCCCGGGCCAGAGACCCATCTGGTCGTACTCGTTCTTGGCCCACCCGGAGACGATGTTGACGCCGAACCGGCCGGGGGCGATCGAGTCGATCGTCGAGGCCATCCGGGCGACGAGCGCCGGCGGCAGCGTGAGCACCGCCGTCGAGGCGTACAGCTTGATCCGCTCGGTCACGGCGGCCAGCCCGGCCATCAGCGTGAACGACTCCAGGTTGTGGTCCCAGAACTCGGTCTTCCCGCCGAACCCGCGCAGCTTGATCATGGAGAGCGCGAACGCGAAGCCCTGGCGCTCGGCCTCCTGCACCACCCGACGGTTCAGGTCGAACGAGGGCTTGTACTGCGGCGAGTTCTCCGAGATCAGCCAGCCGTTGTTGCCGATGGGGATGAAGACACCGAAGTCCACGGTCGATCACACCTTCCGGGTGGAGGGAGCCCGACGGCGGCCCTGGGGCGGCCGACGTCGTTTGTGGCGGAAGCCACAGACGATACGTCGGATGTATTTCGGGGGGAAGGCGCTGGGGTTACCCCACGGTCGCCTTCCCGGCCAGCAGGGACTTGGCGACGACGGTGCGCAGGACGTCGTTGGTGCCCTCGCCGATCGACATCAGCGGCGCATCACGATAGAGCCGCTCGACCTCGAACTCGGTGGAGTAGCCGTAGCCGCCGTGGATGCGCATCGCGTCGGTGGCGCACTGCAGCGCCGTCTCGGACGCGAAGATCTTCGCCATGCCGGACTCGGTGTCCATGCGCACGCCGTCGTCCATCCGCGATGCCGCCCAGTAGGTCATCAGGCGCGCGGCCTGCAGTTGGACCGCGATCTCGGCCAGGCGGAGCTGGACGGCCTGGAAATCGCCGATCGGCTGCTTGAACGCCGTCCGGTCGCGCGCGTAGGAGAGTGCCTCCTCGTAGGCGCGCTGCGCGATGCCGACCGAACGGGCGGCGATGTTGATCCGACCGGTCTCCAGCGACGAGAGCGCCTGCTGCAGCCCGCGGCCCTCGACCCCGCCGAGCAGTGCCGACGACGGCACCCGGACGCCGGTGAGCACGACCTCGCAGGACTCGGTGCCCTTGTAGCCGAGCTTGCCGATGTCCTGGGTGACCTCCAGGCCGGGGGTGTCGGCGTCGACGATGAGGATGCTCATCCCGCGGTGGGCCGGCTCGGCCTTCGGGTCGGTCTTCACCAGCACCGGCAGCGGGTTCGCGTACCGCGCGTTGGTGATCCACATCTTGGTGCCGTCGATGACGTAGTCGTCACCGTCGCGCCGGGCCACCGTCGTGATGCCCTGCAGGTCGGTGCCGGCGCCGGGCTCGGTGAGCGCGATCCCGGTGCGGCGCTCGCCGGTGGCGAGCTCGGGCAGGTAGCGGTCCTTCTGCTCCTGCGTGCCGTGGTGGGCGATCATCCAGGACGAGACCGAGTGACTGCCGAGGATGCCGGCGATGCCCATCCACCCGCGCGAGATCTCCTCGAAGGTCAGCGCGAAGGACACCGTGTCGGCCGCGAGCCCGCCGTACTCCTCGGGGATGGCCAGGCCGAACAGGCCCAGCTTCTTCATGCTCTCGACGATCTCGGTCGGGTAGCGGCCGGAGTGCTCCCAGTCGCGGGCGACGGGGATGATCTCGCGGTCGACGAAGTCGCGCAGCGAGTCGCGGTACAGCCGCTGCTCGTCGGACAGCTGGAAGTCCATGGGAGTCTCCTGCTCAGCGGGCGGGCGCCGAGGGCGCCTCGGGAACGGTGATGTCGGCGCCGGAGCCGGCTCGCGAGAGCGGCACGTCGGCCAGGGCGGGGTCGGGCGGGCCGAAGGCGCCCGACGCGCGCAGCGAAGCGACCCGCTCGCCGTCGTACCCGAGCCCGGTGAGCACCGCGTCGGTGTCGCTGCCCATGTCCGGCCCGCGGCGCACCGGCCCCACGTCCGCCCCGGGCGGACCGACGCGCACCGGCGAGCGCAACGAGCGCACCGTCCCGAACCGCGGGTGCTCGGTCTCGACGACGAGGGCGCGCGCCAGGGTGTGCGGGTCGTCCAGCGCGCCGGCGACCTCGTGGATCGGGGCGCACGGGATGCGGGCCGGGTAGAGCCCCTCGAGCCACTCGTCGACGGTGCGGGTGCGGAACAGATCCTCGAGGAGTGGGACGAGGGTGTCGCGGTTGCGGTCGCGGTCGGCGAAGGTGGCGAACCGCGGATCGGCGGCGAGGTCCTCGCGCCCCATCACCTGGGTGAGGCGGTGCCAGAACTTCTCCTTGGCGCACCCGACGACGAGCCAGCCGTCGGCGGCCTCGAACGCCTGGAACGGCACCAGCGACGGGTGCGCGGAGTGGTGCGTCCGGGTGGGCTGGTAGCCCTCGGTGAGATGCCAGGTGGCCGGGTAGGTCAGCAGGCTGACCGCGGTGTCGTAGAGCGAGAGGTCGCAGTCGGTCCCCACGCCGTCGCGCCGTGCCTGGTGGATCCCGGCGAGCAGGGCGATCGCCGCGACGAAGCCGCCGCTGTAGTCGACCAGCGACAGGCCGGCCTTCTGGGGCGCGCCGCCGGGCTCACCGGTCACCGACATCCAGCCGGCGAGGGCCTGCAGCACGTAGTCGTAGCCCGGCTCGGCGGCCCGCGGGCCGGTCATCCCGAACCCGGTCAGCGAGCAGCACACGATCCGCGGGTTGATCTCCTTCAGATCCTCGTAGCGGATGCCGAGCTTGGCCGGGACGTCGCCGCGCAGGTTCGAGTAGACGGCGTCGGCCGAGCGCACCAGGTCGTGGAAGACCTCGCGGCCCGCCGGGGTGCGGATGTCGAGCACCATCGACGACTTGTTCTTGTTGAACGACTCGAAGAACAGCGAGTCCTCGCCGCCGGCATACGGCGGCACGTAGCGGCCCACGTCCCCGCCCGAGCCGGGGTCCTCGATCTTGATGACCTCGGCGCCGAGGTCGGCGAGGTGCATCGAGCCGAACGGCCCGGCGCCGTACTGCTCGAGCGAGACGATGCGGACGTCCTCGAGCGGCCTCATGCGAGCGCTCCGTCGTTCTCGAGCGTCAGCGGCGTGGCCGCCTGCGGGAACAGCGACGCCGCGGCCGCCGAGTCCCGACGGTGCACGTAGAAGGTCCGCTTGAAGGTCAGCACCTCGACGGCGTCCTGGTTCAGCGTCCGGGTCCGGATGGTGACGATGCCGGCGTGCGGCCTGCTCTGCGAGGAGCGGACCTCGAGCACGATGCTCTCCGACCAGATCGTGTCCCCGACGAACACCGGCGCGGTCAGGCGCAGGTCGTCCATCCCGAGGTTCGCGAAGGCGTTCTGCGTGGTGTCGGTGACCGACTGACCCACCGCGATCGCGATCGTCAGCGGCGAGACCACCAGCCGTCGCCCGAACTCCGAGGACTCCCCGACCTGGGCGTTGAAGTGCGCCTGGTTGGTGTTCATCGTCAGCAGGGTGAACCAGGTGTTGTCGCTCTCGCTGATCGTGCGCCCCAGCGGGTGCTGGTACACGTCACCGACCTCGAAGTCCTCGAGGAACCGTCCGCGCCAGCCGTCCTGCACCGTCATCGTGCTCCCTCCGTGATCGCTCGACCCGTTGCCTACGCTAAACGTCTGACGTTTTATCGGCAAGAGCTCCGGTGGAGATTTCCTCGAGGCCGCGGTTGCTGGTGCGCACCCCGAAGAACAGCAGCACCACGCCCATGAGCAGGGCCGCGACCGCGAGGTAGACGTAGACGGCGCCCATGCCCAGCCCGGTGAAGATCGCGGCGACGAGCACCCCGCCGAGCACCCCGGCCAGGCGCCCCGTGCCGTTGGCGATCCCGGAGCCCAGCCCGCGCAGCGCGAGCGGGAAGACCTCGGCGATGTAGGTGTAGAGCACCGCGACGCTGGTCTGCATCAGCATCGACGCCAGGAAGCCGGACACCAGGATCGAGACCGGGTTGCCGACGAGGCCGAACACCAGCAGCAGGACCGCCACCACGCACTGCAGCGCGAAGACGAGGTTCTTGCGCTCCCAGCGGTCGATGAACGGGAACGCGAGCAGGGCACCGGGCACCGCGGCAATGGCGAGCACCGAGGCGTAGGTCAGCGACTGGGCGGTGGTGTAGCCGCGCTCGACGAGCAGCGTCGGGACCCACGAGGTGAACCCGTAGAAGGAGAGGATCAGGAAGACGCACGCGGCGGAGGCGACGACGGTGCGGCGCAGCGTCGCGCCGCGCAGCAGATCGCGGACCGACGCGGGCGGGAGCGCGGGCGTGGGGACCGGCTCCGGCAGCGGCTCGCCGGTCCGGGCGCGCGCCTCCTCCTCGAGCTGGGCGACGAGCCGCTCGGCCTTCTCGGTGTCGCGTCCCTTCGCGGCCTGCCACCGGGCGGACTCGGGCATCACCTTCAGCGCGACGAGGCCGATGATCGCGCCGAGCGCGCCGAAGACGAAGATCCAGCGCCACGTGCCCGGCCCGAGGGGGACGACGATCCGGGCCAGCCACGCCGCGACCGGCACGCCCGCGAGCCCGACGGCGAGCAGCAGCGACTGGTACCGGCCGCGCAGCGCCCGCGGGAACATCTCGCTGACGTAGACGAGCAGCACGCCGGTCATGGCCTGCAGCCCGAACCCGGTGAGCACGCGCATGACGCCGAGGCTGGTCGCGTCCCACGACGCCGCCGAGGCCAGCGAGAAGAGCGAGTAGAAGAACACCGCGCCGATGAGGACCGGCCGGCGACCCAGCCGGTCGGAGAGCCGGCCGCCGACGATCGCCCCGAGGAACATCCCGACGAAGCCCGCCGAGGTGATCAGCCCCACGGTGCCGATCGAGAGGCCCCACTGCGTGCGCAGCGCCGGCGCCGCGTAGGCGAACGAGTTGAGGTCGACGAGGTCGAAGACGAACAGCGCGCCGAGCAGGACGACCCAGGTGCGGTGCGTCCGGGTGATCACCGGGAGGCGGTCGAGGCGGGCTGCGAGGTCGTCGTGGCCGGCCGTCCCGTCCGTCGTCGCCGTGCGGGGTGTGCGATCTCCCGGGCCCGTTCGGCCCGTCTCACCCGTCGTCGTCATGAGCCGCCGTCCTCTCGGGCCGCTCCCGGCAGCCCCGCCGTGACCGACACCTCAACGGCTCGGTCAGATGTCACCGCGATCACAGCGGACGTTAAACATCTGATGTTTTGAGCACAAGAGTGGAGGTGGAAGTTCGGACGCCGACTGCGGCGACGTCGTCGAGCGCCTGAGCCGAGCTGGCCTCGCCGTCGAGGGGCACACCACGCAGCGCGGAGCGCTCGCTGTCATGTCTGATGTGCCCCTGGTCGGCGCCAGGCGCCGATACTCACCCGGCCACCCCGACCAGAGGCACATCACGCAGCTCAGACGGATCGCTGTCATGTCTGATGTGCCCCTCGTCGGCGCTGGGCGGGGGCAGCGTGGGCGGCGTCAGCCCTGCCCCGCCCGGGCTAGCAGCGACCGCGCGCGGTCCACCACCGGCTTGTCGACCAGCGCCCCGTCGAGCACCGCCACCGCTCCCCCGGCCGCCGCCTCCACCACGGCCCGGGCCCAGCGCACCGTCTCCGCGTCCGGCGCGAGCGCGGCAGCCGCGGCCGGCACCTGCGACGGGTGGATGCAGAGCTTGGCCGTGAAGCCGCGGGCGAGCGCGTGGCGGCAGTCGTCGGTGAGCCGGTCGGCGTCCCGGACCGCGACCGTCACCCCGTCGACGGGCGCGACCAGCCCGGCGGCGGCCGACGCCAGTGCCAGGACCGAGCGGGCGTAGCTGAGGGCGTCGCGGTCGGAGTGGTCGAGCCCGAGCTCGGCGGCGAAGTCGACGGTGCCGAAGGCCAGCCGGACCACCTCGGGCCAGCGGGCGACCTCCGCCGCGCCCTGCACCCCCACCGCCGTCTCGATCAGCGCCACGACCGGAACCCCGGCCGCCGCGAGCCCCGGCGGGCAGGCCGCCGACTCCGCCTTCGGCAGCATCACCGGAACGCCGTGCGTCCGGGCGGTCGCGACGTCGTCGTCGTGCCACGGGGTCCCCACGCCGTTGACCCGAACCGCCACGACGCACGGCCCGCCGGCCCCGCCGGAGCCGAGCCAGGACGCCACCTGCTCCCGCGCGCCGACCTTGCCCTCCGGCGCCACGGCGTCCTCGAGGTCGAGCACGACGACGTCCGCGCCGGAGGCCACGGCCTTGTCGAACCGGTCGGGCCGCGCGGCGGGCACGAACAGGAACGTCGACGCGGCGGACAGCTGGTCAGCAAGGGAGGCCATGGTCCGAACGCTTGATGTCTGATGTTTTTCTGTCAAGACCTGGTCCGACGACCTCGGACACCGCGTACGCTGATCACGCCCGGTCACGCCGGGCCCGAGAAGCCGACCACCCCGCGATGGCGCGGCAGATCCGCGGAGCGTGTTGGACCCATGCCATCCCCCCGAACCCCCGCCTCCGGCGCCACGACCCCCGAGAGCGGCACGGCAGGCACCGAACGCTCCACGGCCCGCCCGGTCCCCGCGGCGAACCTGCGGGTGCAGCGGGTCCGCCCGGCCTACCGGCAGGTGGCCGACGAGCTGCGCGCGCAGATCGTCGGCGGCACCCTGGCCGCCGGGGAGCGCCTGCCGAACGAGGCCGACCTGAGCCGGGCGTTCGGCGTCAGCCGCAGCACCGTGCGCGAGGCACTGCGGGTGCTCGCGAGCCAGCACCTCGTCGAGACGCTGCGCGGGGTGCAGGGCGGGTCGTTCGTGGCCTCGCCCGACCCGTCGCAGGTGGTGGAGGACGTCGGCGGCGCGCTCGGCGTGCTGGTGATGACGCCGCAGCTGCGGCTGCACGACATGCTCGAGGCGCGGCTGCTGCTCGAGCCCTCCGCCGCGCGCCTGGCCGCCCAGCGGGCCGACCCGGAGACCGTCGAGGCGCTGCACGCGGCCGCCGACGCGCGCCGCGACCCCCGCGACCCGAGCGGTTTCGTCGGGCACCTCGACTTCCACACGACGGTGCTCATGTCGACCGGCAACCTGATGATCACGATGATGGGCCAGCCCGTGAACGACGTGCTCCGCACGCGGCTGCGCCGGGTCGGGGTCGAGGCCGCGGAGTGGGACCGGGTCGACGAGTGGCACCGGACGATCGCCGGACACATCGCCGCCGGCGAGGCCGAGGCGGCCGAGGAGGCCATGCGGGACCACCTCATCGCGCTCCGGCCGCTCTACGAACGTGACGGTCTGTGGACCGACGAACCGGTGGGGCGCTGAGTTCCGGTCACTCTCCGCGCATACCGCACGGTATCGAGTGAACCTGGCCGGTCACGAGACCTGAACCGCCCTTCCGGGTCGAAGACCCGGCCGGTGGCACGGAGAATGCCTGTCACGAACGTCGGGGGACGGACGGACGGGAGCCACTCGATGACGGTGGACGCCGGCCCGCGACCTGATACGGGCTCGCCGCGCGCGCACCTGTTGCAGGTCGCGGACACCGACCACGCGCAGCGCGTCGGGACGGCGGCATGGCTGGACCGCGAGCTCGCCTTCGGCGCGAAGGTCTTCTACAAGGGCTGGCTGGGGGACGCCGGCCGCGTGGAGAAGCACTGGATCGCGGGGCCGGAGTCCTCGCGGCGCACCCGGGAGGCACTGCGCTCCGGGCAGCTGGAGTTCCTCGACTTCCCCGAGCTGATCGCACGCTGCGAACAGGGCGGCGACGGGCTGACCGCGGGCCTGCACCGGCTGCAGGTCGAGGAGCTCGAGCGGGCGCTCGGCGAGGGCTGGCCGTCCGTGGCCATGACCCAGGAGAGCTCGCGCCGGGAGTGCGCCGACGACGCCGAGATCGCCGAGTTCGGGCGCCAGGAGGGCGGGTACGACGCGCTCGCCGCCCGGGCGCCGCTGCGCATCCTCTGCCAGCTGACCACGTCGGTGGAGAACGAACGGCACGTCTTCGAGTCGCTCGGGGTACACCACCGCCACGTTGCCGACGTGGGATGGAGAGCGGAGCTCGACGACGAGCGCTGGGCACTGCACGGCGACCTCGACGCCCACGTGGCGCAGCGCTTCGGGGGCGCGCTCGCCGGCGCCCTGCGCGAGAAGTCCACCGGCGCCGACCTGCAGCTCGACCTGTCCGACGTCGGCTTCGTGGACGTCGCGTGCGCGCAGCTGCTGGTCCTCGCCGCCCGGGCCGAGCCGGAGTGCCGGCGCATCGTCCTGCACGACCCGCCGCGGCTGCTCAAGCGGCTGCTCGACGTGCTGGGTCGGCCGGCGTCGATCGTCGTCGTCGACGGGGACCGACCGTGACCGTCACCTCCCCCGCCGACGCGGGTCCCGTCGAGCAGGCACCGGCCGGGCTGGTGCACGCCGCCGTGCTCTGCGGGGATCCCGACGAGGTCGCCCGCCGGACCGAGGAGCACGTCCGCACGGCGCTGGCCGCCGACGAGACCGTCGAGGTCGTGCTCGACCGGCGCGGCGTCCGTGCCTTCCGCGACGCGCTGGGGGACGACGCCGAGCGGGTCGCGTTCCCGGCCCCGGCCTCCCTGGTGCCGTCGGGGGTACTCCCCCATCTCGACCCGCTCGACGGCGGCGTGGTCGTCGGTCGGGTGTGCGCGGACGACCCGGGACCGGACGGCAGCCTCGCCGAGGACACCCTGACCCTGCTGCTGGCCGACCACCGCCTCACCGTGCTCTGCGTCTACGACCCCGACGACCCGGTGGAGCGCGCCCGCGCGCTGCGGCACCACGCCTGGCTGCTCACCGCCGAGGGCCTCCGTCGCAACCCCGACTTCCGGGCGCCGAGCGCCACCTCCCCGGTGCCCGCGGGCCTGCTCGGGTCCTCGGTGGCGACGCTGTCCGTGCCCGACGGCGCCGCTCTCGCCGGCCTGCGTCACCAGGTGGCCGTCGTGGCACGGGAGGCGGGCCTCGACCCGGAGCGGGCCGAGGCGATCGTGCTCGCCGCGCACGAGGCGATGCTGTTCGCCTCGGGCGCGGACCTGCGCTCCGACCTGCTCCCCGGGGAGCACATGCTGGACGTCCGGGTGACCCCTGCCGCCGTCGTCACCGAGTGCCGCGGGACGCCGCCGTCGGGGACCCCGCTCGTCCCCGTCGAGGACCCCCGGTTCCTGCACCTGCGCCGGTTCTGCGACCACGCCACCGTGCACGCCGACCGCGAGGAGCGCCTGGTCCGCGTGCTCACCGGCACCACCCGCTGAGGTCCCGGGCCCGCGGTGCAGCTCCGGGTGGTCGCGGCCGGGATCCTGTTCGGGCTCGCGGCCGCGGCGGTGGTGCTGGTCGTCGACCCGCCGCGCCAGGAGGTGCTCCAGGTCCTGGCGAACCCGGGCAGCTCGGCCGCCGCGCTCGCCGTCGTCCCGGGTCTCGACGACGACGCGTCCACGCTGCTCGGCGGCCGTCCCGACCCGGCGGAGGTCGCCGACGCCGTGAGGGTCTCGGCCGAGGCCGGCACGCTCGAGGTCCGGGCCCGCGCGACGACGACGGCGGACGCCCGCGTCGTCGCCGAGGCGGTGGGCACGGTGCTGGCCCGGCGGGCGGCGCAGGTCGGCGGTGGGCAGGCCGTGAACCGACCCGCCGTCGCCCTGGTGCCGGGCGCGACGCAGGAGACCGGGCTGCGGCCGCAGCCCGCCGCGGTGCTGGCCGGCGGGCTCGTCGTCGGGCTGGTCGCCGGTCTGCTCGTCGGGGGTCTGCTCCCGCGGGGGATCTCGTCGGCGGAGTCGCTCGCCCGTCACGCCGGGCGCCCGGTGCTGGGTCTGCTCCCGTCGGTGCGGGTCCCGCCACGCGACCCGGCCGTGCTCGCGCGGGCCCCGGACCGGGCCCGCCGTCGCGACCCCGTCCGCCGCCGTGACCGGGCGGTCCGGGCCCTCGCCGAGGCGGTGCGCACCGAGGCGGCCGCGGCCCGCGTCGTCGTCGTGCTCGCGGTCGAGCCGCAGGCGACGACGCTCTCGGCGGCCACCGAGCTCGCCGTCGCCCTCGCCGACGACGGCGAGCGGGTGCTGCTGGTGGAGAGCGGTCCGGGCTCGCCCACGTCCCCGGTGCTGCGGGTCGCGGACCCGACGCCGGGCGTCCGCGAGATCATCGCCGGGTCGGCCGACCTCGAGCGGACCGTCCGGCGGTGGTCGCGCGGCGGGATCGACGTCCTCCCCGCGGGCACGGCGGCGCACCGGGGCGCGTCACCCCTCGACGGCGAGGACGTGGCGACGGTGCTCGCGCCGCTGCGGGCGCGCTACGACCGGATCGTCGTCGACGCCCCGGGCGAGCCGGGGGCGCCGGCGGCGGTGGAGCTGTGCCGGTCGGGCGACGCGACGCTGCTGGTGGTGCGCCGCGGCGCGCCGAAGGCCGACGTCGCCACGACGCTGGCCGCCCTCGACGCGGCGGGCGTCGAGCTGCGCGGGACGGTGCTCACCGCGGCGCGGCGGATCTAGGCCGGCTCCGCCCGCGGCGTCGGGACGTCGCTGCGGTGCGGGACCCGCACCGGAGCCCGGCCCGCGTCACGGAAGTCCCGGATCGCCCGGAGGCCACCGCGGGATGCGGCGAGCTCCTCCACCCAGCCGAGGTAGGCGGAGCGTGCGGCGTCCGCGTGCAGGACGTCGTGGGCGAAAAGCTGCCCACGCAGGCCCATCGCCTCGGCGTCGTCGGAGCGCATCTCGAGAACCGCCTCGAGCAGCGTCTCCGGAGCGCCCGGGACGACGGTGACCCCCGCGCCCGAGCTCGCGATCTCGGCGCTCGCCGCGCTCAGCGGGTTGGTGGCGGCCACCACGGGCCGGCCGGCCGCGAAGTAGGAGGTGAGCTTCGAGGGCACGCACATCTCCGCGACCCCGGGCCGCTCGTGGAGCACGAGGGCGTCGGCGGCGGCCAGCACGTCGGTGAACCGTGACGCGGGCAGCGGGTCGAGGAACTGCAGCCGGTCGATGTCGCGGCCGAGACCCTCGAGCGAGGCCCGCTGGTTGCCGTGCCCGACCAGCACGAACCGGACCGGGCTCCCCCGGCGGTCGGCGGCGCGCGCCGCCTCGACCACCGTCTCCAGCCCCTGCTTCGCCCCCATGTTCCCGGCGTGCAGGGCGATGATCTCGTCGTCGCGCCAGCCGAGCTCACGGCGCAGGGCCCAGACGTCCTCACCCTGCCGGGTGACCGGGTCGACGTGGGTCCAGTTCCGGATGGTCGTGATGCGGTGCTCGTCGACGCCGAGCCCGACCAGCGAGCGGCGGAAGCGCTCGTGGATGGCGACGACGCCGTCCGCGCGCCGCAACAGGCTGCGTTCCAACGCCGCTGCGCCCTCGGCGGCCCGCCCGAGCGAGCCGGTCTCGGCGAGCGCGTGGCTGTAGAGGTCCTGGGGGATGACGCCGAGTGCGGTGCGTCCGCCGCGGCGGCGCAGGGCGGCGGCACCGACGGAGAGGAGGGCGGGGCTGACGGCCAGGACGACGTCGGCGGGCCGGCCGCCGTGGGTGACGACGCGCGCGGCCCGGGCGGCGAACGCCGCCTCCAACCGGATCCGGCCGAGACCGTTCGGGTCCGAGGGCACCGAGTGGTGCACGCGGGTGATCCGCACGGCGCCGTCGCGCTCCTCGATGGGCCGTCCGCCGTATCCGGGCTCGACCCGCCAGCTCGGGTAGTGCGGCAGCCCCGTCACGACGTGGACGTCGTGTCCGGCGTCGGCCAGGAACCGGGCGATCCCCGTGGTGTACGGGGCGATGCCCGTGGGTTCCGGGGCGTAGTTCAGCCCCAGGACGGTCACCCGGAGCGGCACTCGCGCGGTCATCATCACCTCCATCGTCGTGTCCCGCTCGTGGCGGGTCGGGACCCCGACCGGGACTTCAAGGGACTACTCGCCGTCACGTGTTGTGGCGTTCAGCCGCAATAGATAGTCCGTTCGGGCTAGCTTGCGCCGCTGTAACCGCGCCCCGATCACGCCATGACGCCAGTCGCCGGAAAATCTTCGAAGAATGACCGTCCGTACGAGACCGGCTACGGAGCGGTCGTCGGAGTGCCACACGAGAGAGTGGTTGGGCCGTACGGAGTAACGAACGGTGTGGCGCGATGCGCTGATCACCTCGGGACGGACACGCCGGCCCTCCGCCGTTCCGAGTCCTCTGGAGCAGCCATGACCTCAGTCGCGCCCCGCGCCGCGGCCGCCACATCAGTGGCGAGCACGGCACCGGACCCCGCGAAGCGCGTCGTCGCCGCGCCATTGCTGACGCGGTACCCGGGGCCGCTCCGGTGCGCCCTGACCGTCCTCACCGGGCTGCTCCCCGCCGGTCGTCCGAAGAACCTCGTGCTCCGTCTGCTCGGGCACGACGTCCACCCGACCGCCGTCGTGCGCCCGTGCGTGCTCTTTCGGGTCGGCCGGGTCGTGCTGGGCCCCGGAGCCTCGCTGGGCTACGGCACCGTCGTGCGGGGTGTGCGACGGCTGGAGCTCGGCAGGCATGCCCTCGTCGGACAGTGGAACTGGCTCACCGCCTGCCCCGCCTTCCCGCTGGCGGCCCCCGACGACGCCCGGCGTGGCGCCCTCGTGATCGGCGACCACACCGCGATCACCAGCCGGCACTACGTCGACGCTTCCGGCGGCGTCACCCTGGGCGCGTTCACCACGCTCGCCGGCGCCCGTTCGACGGTGATCTCGCACGGCATCGACGTCACCACCAACGTCCAGACGCCCTACCCGATCTCCGTCGGCGACCACTGCCTGATCGGCAGCAACACGTCGCTGGTCCCGGGGTGTTCGATCCCGGACCGGTGCCTGGTCGCGATGGGCTCGGTCGTCGTGGGTCGCCTGGAGTCACCCGGCCATCTCTATGCCGGCTCCCCGGCGAGCGCCCGCCGTCCGGTGTGTGGGGAGTACTTCGTCCGGACCGAAGGAGCCGTGCGCGCGATAGCGACCTGAGTCGGCTCGCTCAACGCTTCACATCCGTGCGGCGGCGCACGCCTGATTCTCTGACTGCCGGCGGAATTGACGAGGGTACGTCCGTGACTTGATCTTCAACACGTATTCGACGGGCACCGTCTCTCGAAATTGAGGGCCACCCATTTCGATCGCTCTACCTGATGACAACCTTTCGCATCCGCTGGGTCCTGACCCACCGGATGTACCGACGGTGTCGGCGTCGCCCCGTCGACGCCGAGCGTCATACCTGGTCACGAGGCCTCGATCCCCGCTTCCGGCGCTCCGCGCACCTGCGGTACGCTCCGCACCCACGTGACCTGACACTCGGTCCGCGGACGCCCGCGAATCGAGCCGAACCGGACTTCGCGTCCTCCCGGCAGCAGATCACAACCCGGTTGAGGGAATTTCGGCGCGTCGCCGCGTCGAGCCTCCATCGCCACGCTACAACTACACACAGCTCACCAGCTGCCTGGACGTCTCGCGACCACAGTGGATTACTTCTGTGGAATGGATGTCCAGCGTGCTGGCCGACTGTGCACCAAACCTGAAGCCACTGGGGGACGTCGAAGTGATCATGTCGGCTAGCGCAGAAGTACTCGTCGGCGGCGGTGCCCGCATGATCCCCGGCGGCGGTGCCCGCATGATCCCCGGCGGCGGTGCCCGCATGATCCCCGGCGGCGGTGCCCGCATGATCCCCGGCGGCGGCGCCCGCATGATCCCCGGCGGCGGCGCCCGCATGATCCCCGGCGGCGGCGCCGTCGTGCTGCCCGGCGGAGGTGCAGAAGTGACCGCGCCAGGCGGCGGAGCCACGCACCGTTAGAACTCGGGCTTATGCCTCTTTGAATGGCCGCCACATGAGCGCGACTCCGTGCCCTCGCAACATCCAGCTACGCAGGGTCAGATCTGTCGCGCTGGCACCGCTCGTCCACGTATCCAACGAGCCCGGGCTGGAAATCGTGAAAGCCTTGGCATTGACGTAGAGCTCGGGACTGTCGCCGAGCTGCAGTTTCGTCGTGTCGAATCGCATCGACTCGACAAAACAGGGATATGGCGCCTGCCAATAGCAGAAACCGTCGCTGACCAGCTGCAAGGTGGTCGAGCGCACGGTGAGGCGCAGGATCGTCGTGACGGCCGCGTCCCCCTCAGCCAACGCAGGCAGGTCCACCTCGAAGATGCGTAGGCTATCCATATAGTCGAGCCGATCGAGCACGGCTCCGCTCTCCCCGCCGTCCGTACGGAAGAAGTCCAGGTAGCGTCCCCAGTCACGCAACTTGACCTCGCGGAGATAAGGAGCCGGGTCCCGCGCTTCGACGTCGTGCACACGACCACGCCCATCCGCGTACTGCATGCCGATGCGGACCGATTCGCGCATGCCCTCGACCGAGTCCTCGAACCGCGGCTCGTCGGTGTCATCGCGGACGAACCACAGCTCGAACAGTGGGAGCCGGCAGCCAGAGATGATGGAGTCCCGCAGGCGTGGGGCCGACGTCGCGAAGATGACGAAGGTCGACGTCGGGATGCGATTGCGGAACGAGTACCGCTGTTCCATGACGAGGTGGTAGCTGCGGTCGTCGACGCTGTCGAGCCTGAAGTCGATCTCGGTGTGCTCGCTGATCGTGAGGTCACCGCCGTCGAGCAGGCGCCCCTCGCCCCCGAGCAGGGCTGTCGTCACCTCGCGATTGAAGGGTGACTCGCCGTAGACGCGCTCCAGTAGCCGGTCGGCGACGCGCCCGGGCGGGAGTACCTCGATGACGCCGCGCTCGACGGCCTCGTTCACGATCTCGACGTGTTTGCGTAATTCGCGTCGAACGATGCCTGCGATGGTCGCCGTGGCGAACGCCAGCGAGCCGAAGAGGACGAGCACGGAGCACACGACCTGCACGGCCCGACCCGCGGGAACGATGGCGAGCACGAACACGCCGACCGCGGCCGCCACGATGCCCGCGACGGCCCACCGTCTCAGGTGCCACGGCACCATCGAACTGGGTCGTTCGCTCCCCCCGGCCACACCCACATCTTGTGTGGCGGATGTGGCGCGAGACAACAGTCCGGAGACGGATGAATATTTCAGCCGGCGGTCGAGTCGTCCTCGTACATCGGGTCGTCCCCCACGTCGACGTAGCTCGAGAGCCCCGCGATCGGGCGGTCGTCGGAACCGGGCTCGGCCCCGCGAGCGCGCGCGACGCCGGTGTACAGACCGAGCAGATGCCCCGACATCGCCAGCCGAGCACCGTTCTCGTCCTGCCGGCGAATCTGCACGGCGATCTGCATGTGGTCGAGTGCCGACCGGTCGTGGACGTGGGCGCTCGTGAAGCTCCGTTGACGCCAGTCGGCGACGAGCGGGGTCACCATCTCGTACAACGCCTTCAGGTACTCGTTCCCGGCAGCCTCGATGACCGCCCCGTGGAATTCCTCGTCCGCGGCGAGCAGAGCGGCGGAATCATTCGGGTCGGTGGCCTGGTCGATCTTGCTGAGCTTGAGGATGTCGTCCCGCTGACCACCGGACGCACGGGTGGCGGCCAGACCCGCCGCCGCCCCCTCGAGAGCGATCCGGACCTCCATGACGTCCCGGATGTCGAAATCACGGGAAGCCATCCGTTCCTGCATCAGCTCAGCGGCGTCACGCGACGACGAGGCCGAGACGAACCAGCCCCTGCCCCGCTCGACCTCGACGACGCCCTGCGCCTGGAGCCGCTGCAACCCCGAACGCACCGAACTGCGGGCCACCCGGAACCGACGCGCCAACTCCGGCTCGGTCGGTAGCCGGTCTCCCGGCGGGATGACTCCCGCCCGCACGAGCTCGAGCACGCGGTCGGCGACCATGTCCGGGACCGGCTTCCGGGACGTGTCCGGCAGCGTCCACGGGTCGTCGTCCTCGGACGGCGTGGCGTCCTGCTCATCCGCGACCATGATCCGACCCTCGTGACGGTGCTGGTTCGACCGCCCGTCGACCGGATGTCGGACAACGGACACTGCAAGGTAGCACAGCCTGACAAGAGTTGTCGGACAACGAAACGCCGTTGACAGACAACCGGGCACCGTGGACGCTCACACTTGTCAGACAACGCGTCGTCCCGGGGGATGTCATGGCGGGAGTGTCGGCAAGTCAACTGGTTCTCATCCTGGCGATCGTGATCTTCCTGATCATCGTGTTCTGGCGGATCGCCATCCCGCTGCTCGCGGCATTCGTGCTGGCCAAGGTGGTGGTAGCCGTGATCGGAATGATGGCGGCCATGCCGGGGGCAACAGCTCAGGCAATCATCTTCCTACCCCTGCTCCGGTAGTCAGCTGTCAGACAACTGCTTCACGCTCAGGCCGTGACCCGTCACGACCTCGATGAGCCCGGCCGGCGCGTCGGCACGCAACGCGATCTCCAGATTCGCGGCCGACTCGCCGGCCGCCTCGGCGGCGCGGGGCACCATCGCCGCCTCGAACTCCGTGAAAGCCGCCTCGATCGCGACCGGGTCGTCCGTCCCATGAGCCACCAGCGCGGCGGCAAGTTCCGCGCCGTCCTGCATCGCGAGATTCGCTCCCTCGCCCGCGAAGGGCGACATGAGGTGCGCGGCGTCCCCGAGCAGGGTCACCCCGGGGGTCCGGGGCCACGAGTGCCAGACCGGCAGCATCGACACCGGGCGCGGCACGAACGCGTCGTCCGCCTCGGCGATCAGCGACCGCAGCTCCGGCGCCCAGTCGGAGAACGCGTCCAGCAGCAGGCCGCGCAGGTCATCGCTCGCCAGGACGGCCTCGTCCGCGTGCATCGCGGCGTACACCTCGACCGTCGCGCCGGGCTCGCGGTGGGCCAGGATCCCCTGCCCCGGGGCCAGCGCCATCAGACTCCCGCTCCCGACGGCGGCCGCGGCCGCGGGATGGGCACGGTCGACGTCGTACAGCCGCGTCGTGACCAGCGCCGTCCCGCTGTAGGACGGCATCGCCTCCGAGACCAGCGGACGGACGCGCGACCATGCACCGTCGGCACCCACCAGCACCGTCGCGACGACGACCTCACCGTCGGCGAAGGTCAGCTCGTGCCGGCCACCGCCCACCGGGCGCACCGAGACCAGCTTGCGCCCCCACCGCACGGTGCCCGGCGTCAGCGACTCCAGCAGCAGACGACGCAGCTCCTCCCGAGGCACCTCCGGGCGCCCGCCGCTCCCGTCGTCCTCCTCGACGAGGTGCGCCCGGCCCTCGCGATCGAGGACACGCAGCGCCTCGCCGCCGACGAGCACGTGGGCACGGAACTCGTCGTACAGCCCGGCGGCGCGCAGCGCGGCCTGACCGGACTCCTCGTGCATGTCGAGCATCCCGCCCTGGGGTCGGGCGTCCGGGCCGGCGTCGAGGTCGTACACCACGACGTCGACGTCGTGGCGCTGCAGCACGCGGGCCAGGGTCAGGCCGCCGAGGCCTGCGCCGATCACGGTGACGGTGGTGCTCATGGGGTCTCCTTCGCGGGACGGGGGGTGACGGTCGCACCGGCGAGCAGGACGTCGACGAACCAGCGGGAGCGGTCCGGGCCGGTCCCGGAGAACAGCTCGGGGCCGAGTGCGGCGATGTGTGGGTGCGCGGCCGGATCGGCGTCGGTCAGGGCGGCGACGAGCTCGTCGTCCTCGGCCTCCGCGGACGGCGCGGCGGCCCGGGTCCCGTGCTCCGCGGCCGTCGCGGTGGCCACCAGCAGCAGTACGTCCACCGCCCACGCCGCGCGATCCGCCGGAATCCCACCCGCCGCGAGCAGCGCCAGCACCCCGTCGACGAGCGCGAGGTAGTTCGGTCCACTCGGGTGGGTCACCATCGCCGCGCGGGCGAGCCCGGGACGCGGGAAGAGCACCGCTGTGTAGGACTCGAGCACTCCCCAGAGCCGGTCACGCCAGTCGCCGTCCGCGTCGACCGGGGTCAGGTCGACCTCGGCGAGGAAGACGTCGAGCACCGCGGCGTGCAGCTCGGCGGTGTCCCGCACGTAGACGTAGAGCGAGGCGGGGCCGGTGTCGAGCTCCTGCGCGAGTCGACGCATCGTCACGCGCTCGGTGCCGAGCTCGCGCACGAGCTCGACGGCGGCCGCGACGACGCTCTCGCGACTCAGCGCGGGTTTCGCGGGCCGGTCGCGGCGGCTGACAGGACTGGATCGGGGCACGTCGGAACGATACGACGAACATGTTCGTCACGAACAGCATCGTCACGAACATGTCCGTCAGGTCACTCTTCACGGGCTCGGCGACCCGCCCCGCGACCTTGATCAGGAACTGTGCGGCGGAACAGTGCAGATCTGAGCTGTTCCGCCGCACGGCTCGCGATCATGAGTCGAGCCGGCCCGATATCGTCCACTACAGGTTGACGAACACGCGCTCGTCAACCCATAGTGGACGCATGAGCACCCCGGCGACGTCGAACCCCGTACGGCTCGACGACCTCATCCGCGCGATCACCTCCGTCCACGAGGACGCCCTCGACCAGCTCTCCGACGCCGTCCTCACCGGCGAGCACCTCGGCGAGGTGGCCGACCACCTCATCGGCCACTTCGTCGACCAGGCCCGCCGCTCCGGCGCCTCCTGGACCGAGATCGGCAAGAGCATGGGCGTCACGAAGCAGGCCGCCCAGAAGCGCTTCGTCCCGAAGGGCGCCACCGGCGACCTGGACCCGGAGCAGGGCTTCAGCCGCTTCACCCCGCGGGCGCGCAAGGTCGTCGTGGCCTCGCAGGCCGAAGCGCGCACCGCTGGGAACCTCGAGGTCGCCACCGCCCACCTCGCGCTCGGCCTCCTCGCCGAGCCGGAGGGGCTCGCCGTCCGGATGATCACCGCCCAGGACGTCTCGCCCGAGACCCTGCGACGGCGGGTCACCGCGACGCTGCCCGCGGCCGCGGCGACCCCGCCGCCCGAGCTCATCCCCTTCGACGCCGCCACCCGGAAGGTTCTCGAGCTGACGTTCCGCCAGGCGCTGCGGCTCGGGCACAACTACGTCGGCACCGAGCACATCCTGCTCGCGCTGCTCGACCACGAGGACGGCGACGGCGTGCTCACCGGCCTCGGGCTCGACCAGCAGACGGCGGAGGAGACGCTCGCCAACCTCCTGGCCGAGATCACGGCGAAGCTCAGCCGATCCGAGGACTGACCCGGGCCAGCACGTCCCGGACGGCGCCCGCGACGACGTCGGGTGCCTCGTGGACCGGGGTGTGGCCGCAGTCGGCCCAGTGCAGCGTCGCCGTGGGCAGGAGCGCCGCGAGTTCCTCCGCCTCGGCGACCGATCGCGCGCGGTCGTGGATGCCGTGGACGACCGCCGCCGGGCCGTCGAAGGCCAGCAGGCCGGCCGTGAGGTCGAGGTCGCGCTGGCTCTCGAGCACCTCGACCGCCGCCTGCTGCGGGACCTCGGCCGCGTAGCGCAGCAGCTCCGCGTGCACCTCGGGCGGCAGTTCGCCGGCGAACGACCGGTCGACGACCGCCCGCCGGATCGGCTCGCCCCACTCGTCCCGGAACCGCGCGATGATCGAGTCGACGTCGCCGTGGCGGCGCGTGTGCGCACCGGTGTCGACGAGCACGAGCGCCGCGACGAGATCCGGACGTCGACCCGCGAGATGGGCGGCGATCGCCCCGCCGGTCGAGTGCCCGACGAGCACGACCGGGCCGCCGTGCCGCGTCTCGATCCGTCGGGCGACCGCGTCCGCGACGTCGGGCACCTTCCACGGCCCGGGCTCGGTCATCCACGAGACCGCGTGGACCTCGACGGTGCCGCGGAGCGCCTCGGCCGTCGGCGCGAACACCGCAGGCGAACAGATCGTCCCGGGGAGACCGACGAGGACCCGCACCGCCATGCGACTCATCCTGCCCCGGAGCGACTCAGGACGCGGCGGTCCCGTCGGAGTGGGCGTGGCCGTTGCGCCGTCCGCCGTCGGCCGGGTCCGGACGCGGCGCCCGCTGCGGCAGCGACTCGGCGGGGGCGGGCAGGCCGCGCAGGTCGAACACCGGCCGGCTCAGATCGGGGGCGCTCGTGGCGCCGGCCGAGCCGTCCTCGGAGTCCGACGACGGGAGCCCTTCGGGCGGCGTCGGGGTGGCGGCCCAGCTCGGGGCGGCGGAGTCGCGCTCGCCCGGCGTTGCCGCCGAAGCGGCGGCCCCGGTCTCGGCAGCACCGGTCTCGGCAGCCCAGGGCTCGGCCACGCCCGACTCGGCCGCCGCCGCCGACCCGCCGTCGGAACGCGGTGCCCCGTCGACACGCAGTCGCGGGAGCCGCACGGTGTCGAGCCGGGTCGAGGCCTCCGACCGGAACCACCGCCCGGACGACGATTCCTGCGACGACGACCTCTCCCCCGACGACTCCCCGGAGCCGGCCGCGATCCGGGCCAGCGCGCTCGAGTCCGCGAGGGTGATCTCGTCACCGAACAGGGTCGTCGGCTTCCGGTCCGAGTGCGCCGGGTGCCCGAGCGCGAGGTGCAGGTCGTCGAGCGGGAGCGGGCGCGCGACCGTCACCGTCGTCGCGACCCGGGCGGAGAGATCCACGTGCGGGTAGCCCTCCGAGAACAGTTCGAGCTGCTCGGCGGCCGCGGCGGCGAGGCGGGTCAGGTGGGCGGACGAGGCGCCGGGGACGACGAGCGCAAACTCGCGGGTGGACAGCCGGACCGCGGCGTCGACCGGACCGAGCGGCTCGGTCAGTGCGGCCGCCGTCTGGCGCGCCGCGTGGTACACGGTCCGCCGGCTGTGGCGGTGCTCGGCGTCGTCGAGCCCGGCGATGTCGAACACGGCCAGCCCGATCGGCAGTGCGCTGGCGCGGCCGTCCGTGCCGGCCCAGCGGGCGAGGAACTCCGGGGTCGGCAGACCGGACTCCTGCTCGACCTTGGCCTCGGCGCGGGCCTCGGCGGCCGCCTGCGCGTCGGCGAGCTGCGCGCGCAGCAGCCGGCTCCCGGCCCGGGCGTGGTGCATGCGCGCCGTCATGCGCTGCAGCGAGGCGGTCGCCCACTGCTCTCCTCCGGTCCCGCGCGACGCGGCCGCGGCGCCCCCGGCGGGCATGATCCGGGCGAGGAGGTCGTCGATCGCACGCACGGTGTCAGGGCGGAGCCGCTCCCCCAGCGCGATCCGCATGCGCGCCAGCTCGTTCGCCGCCTGGACCCGCGAATAGCCCCACCGGCCCATGAACCAGCGCCCGGCCTCGAGCGTGTACTCGGTCGGGTCGATCTCGCCGGTGTCGGTGGCGACGAGGAAGGCTCCCGCGTCGGGCCCGACGGCGATGACGGTCCACTCGTCGGCCAGCGGCTCCTGGGGATCGAGCGTGACGCACTCGACGCCGTCGCCGACCTCGTGGGCCTCACCGTCGGAGAAGCCCACGACGACGCGGACCCCGGACCGGGCGAGCCGTTCGTAGACCGCCCGCTCGCGGCTGAAGTAGGCCAGCCGCTGGAACAGCGCGACGACCACGGTCGGCTCGTCACGCGGGCCCTGCAGCACCGCCGACTCGATGGCGTGCGAGATCGCGACCAACGACCGTTTCGAGGCCGGCCCCGGCACATCGGGTGACCGGAGGGCCTCGTCGTCCGGCCCCGGTGTGATCGTCGTCGATCCAGCCATCCCGCACCCCCGTACAGATGCCGACACTGAGTCACGCCGCGAGCAACTGGTTAACTCGGACGGTCCTGCAAGGGGTTCCCTCGATAGGGCGCATGCGGACCGAGGGAAGTGGAACACTGCGACGAACGGGCACGGCGGCGCGGCGAACGGACCAGCGCGGGACGATGTTCGGCATGTCGGACGACATCGCCACCGAGCTCGCCGCCCTCCGCCACCGCCTCGACGTCCTCGAGTCCGAGTCGGCCCTGCACCGCCTCCGCGCCCGGTTCCACGACTTCGTGAACACGGACCGCTGGGACGAGATCGGCGGCCTGTTCGCCGAGGACGCCGAGCTGGACTACTCCTACCTCGGCTCGGCCTCCGGGCGGCAGGCGATCACCGAGTTCTTCGCCGCGATCCCCCGCCTGCTGCCGGCCGGCTCCGGTGGACCCTTCATCCGGCAGTTCATCCACGGGCACGAGGTGGTCGTCGACGGCGACACCGCGTCCGGCTCGAGCCAGCTGCTCGCGACGCCGATCTACCACGGGCAGAGCTTCCTGGCCTCGGGTCGCTTCGCCGACACCTACGTCCGGTGCGACGGGGTGTGGCTCTTCGCGACGGTCACGTTCGACATCTACTACACGGTCCCGCTGGCCGAGGGCTGGGCCGTCGAGGAGCGCCACCGCATGCGTCTGTGACGAGTCAGCCGGCGAGGCGGTCGTCGTGCTCGGACCGGAACGTCCGCCGGTACTGCTGCGGCGTGGTCCCCACGCGGCGACCGAAGTGCTTGCGCAGCCCCGCGGCGGTGACGAAGCCGCAGCGTGCGGCCACCGTCTCCACCGGCAGGTCGGTGCCTTCGAGCAGATCCTGGGCCCGGCGCACCCGCTCCATGGCGAGCCATTGCAGCGGGGTCTCGCCGGTGGCGTCGCGGAATCGTCGCGCGAACGTCCGCGGGCTCGCGCCCACGGCGTGCGCCCACTCCTTGATCTCGACGGGGCGGTCCAGCCGGTCCCGGGCCCAGTCCAGCCAGGGTCCGAACGACGACGACTCGGCGACCGGCATGGGTACGTACTGGGCCTGCCCGCCGTCGCGGTGCGGCGGGACGACGCTCCAGCGGGCGGCCGTCCCGGCCACCCGGCTGCCGTGGTCGAGGCGCACCAGGTGCAGGCACAGATCCAGCCCGGCGGCCGACCCGGCTGACGTGAGCACATCGCCGTCGTCGACGTAGAGCACCGCGGGCTGCACACGGACCGCGGGGTGACGGCGGGCGAGGTCGTCGAGCGAGTTCCAGTGCGTGATCGCCGGGCGGCCGTCGAGCAGGCCCGCGGCGGCCAGGATGAAGGCGCCGGTGCAGATGGAGGCGATGCGCGCGCCGCGCTCGTGGGCGCGACGAAGGCCGTCGAGGAGCTCCGGCGGGAACTCGCGCCGCTCGTCGTGGGGCGGCGGCACGACGACGGTGTCGGCGACCTCGAGCGCCTCGAGCCCGTGGGGCGTGTCGAGCAGGCCCCACTCGCCCAGGTGCACCGGGCCCGGTTCGCCGGCGCAGATCCGCAGGTCGTACCAGGGCATGCCCATCGACGCGGCGCGCCCGCTGCCGAAGACCTCGACGACGGTGGAGAGCTCGAACATCGGCGCGTGGTCGGTGACGGGAGCGGCGATGACATGCATGGCAGCAATGTATCCGACCGTGACGTTCCTGCCACTCGTCGGCGGCGACGCGGCGCCCGACGATCGTTCCCATGACGCAGATGTGGCAGGCGCTCCGGACGTGGTGGGACGAGCAGGGCCGCGCCTGGGAGATCTTCGTGCGGATGCAGGCGCCGTGGGAGCAGGAGGGACCCCTGCGCTGGCAGCGCCGGCTCGGCTCCGGCTGGGAACTGCACGGCGCGACGCTGCCGCCCGACCCGGTGGGACAGCGGCCGGAATGACGGGGTGACGGACGGAGGATCGGCGAGCGGCATCTACGGGCTCGTCGCCCGGGTGTGACGCCGAGGCCCTACCGGCGCCGCGTACTCCAGAGCAGCCCGAGCGCGACGAGCACCAGCACGACCGAGAGCAGGTCGGCGGCGGTGACGGCGTGGTTGCGCGAGAGCACCAGGAGCTTCGGCCCCTCCACCCGCTGGTTCAGCGGGAGCCACACGATCGCCGCCACCACGAGCACGGCCGCCAGTACCCGTCGTCCCGTCACGCCCACGATCACCACCTCACCACGACCACTCTGTGCGCGCGGTGAGGGCATGACATTGCGTGAGCGGGGGTACACGGTCGGATGTCACTCGACCGGGCCTGGAGGGTGCTCATGCGTGACGACCGGCGGCGACGCCGCGTGGTCCTCGCCGTGTCCGGGTGCGCCCTCGGCCTCCTGCTGGCGGGGTGCGGGAAGACCACCGTGTCCGGGGTGCACGTGCGCGCGTCGCCGTCGACCTCGAGCACGGTGACCGGGACCCTCGGGCCGCAGGGCACCGGGGTGGACGTGCGCTGCTGGACCCGCGGCGAGGCCGTGCACGGGCACACCGTCTGGTACCGGATCAACCAGCCGGCCGGTGGTTACGTCACCAGCTACTACGTCGCGAACTCCGACCGGTCGATGCAGGCCACGCCGACCTGCTGAGTCCTTCCGGAGGGCTCCGACGCTCGGCCGCGATGTGAGCAACGAGCAATCGTCCCTCCCCCCGGTCAGTCGTAAAGTCGGGGTCAAGAGCCACGCCGCTCCGGGACCTCCGGGGTCGGCCGGAGCGAAGGGGAAGGCCATGACCGAGACCGCGCAGGGCACGGCGACCGGCGAGCGGGTGCTGGTCGGGATCGACGACTCCGAGGGCGCCGCCCTCGCGCTCGACTACGCGCTCGACGAGGCCGTCCGGCGCGGCGGGTCGGTGCGTGCGGTGATGGCGTTCGAGCCGCCGTACGTCTGGATCACCGCCGAAGGCATCGTGCCTCCCACCAGCGACCTGCAGCACGAGGCCAAGAAGGAGGCGACCCGGATCGTCGAGAATGCGGTCGCCGCACGCCGCGAACGCGGTGCAGCCGTCCCCGCCACCGAGGTGGAGGTGTACTCGGGCCCACCGTCGGCGGTGCTGCAGCGGCTGTCCAAGGACGCCGACCTGCTCGTCGTCGGGCATCGAGGACGCGGCGGCGTCGCGAGCCACCTCATCGGGTCGGTCGGCCTCAACTGCGTGGTGCACGCGGCCTGCACGGTGATCGTCGTGCGCTGAGCGAAGCGTCCTCACCCTGGCATCCGGACGCGCGCGAGCAGCGCCCGATGATCACTCCCCGGGAGGTCGAGGACGAGCAGGTCCTCGGGCCGGAGGTCGCCGCCGACCAGCACGTGGTCGATCTGCGCACCGAACCAGCGAGGCCACGCCGCGTTCCACGTCGCGGTCAGGCCGTTGCCGGTGACCGCCGCCGCGTCTTGGCAGCCTGCCGATCCGGCGCGGAACTCGGCGTGGTCGAGCGTCGCGTTGAAATCGCCCACGAGGACGGCAGGCCCGGCGCCGCACCAGGTCGCGAGCTGGGCGAGCTCCCTCGGCCAGCTCCGGATCTTCCCGGGTACCGGGGCGGCGACGTGGACCGCCACGAGCCGGAGGCCACCCAGCGCTCCGCCACTGAGCTCGAGCCACGGGTCGGCGTGTCCCTGCCAGATCACGCGGCTGCTCAGTGGCCCCATCGCCGAGGCGGTGAGCACGGCGATCCCGTGCACGTCCGGGGCACCCGGCGCCGCTGCGACAACGGACCGATAGCCCAGATCCGGGATCGCCCCGCCCAGGCGAACCGCGAACCGGTCGGCCGCCTCGGGCAGCACCACCACGTCCGGGCGGGCCCGCCGGATCTCGGCCGCCAGTGCCCCGACGTCCGCGCCCCCCTGGTCCACGTTGAACGAGAGCACCGTGAGCGCTCGGCCCCCGGGCGGCGGTGACGGCTGCGCGAACGCCCGGGGCACCACCAGCGTGGCGGCCACCAGGCACACCGCGATGACGGCGCACGACTCCGGCCACCGACGCCGCCGCACCAGGAGCACCAGTAACGCCGCGAGCGCCAGCAGCACCGTCAGCTGCGGCCGGAGCGCCACCATCGCTGCGAGTAGCACGAACCGGTCGAGCCCGAGCAGGTCGGGCAGCAGCACGACGACGGCGAGCAGGACGACCACCACGCCGATGATCGCTCGGGCGATCGGTCTCCGCGGTGCGCGGCCGCCCACCGCGGAGACCGTCTGCGCCATGACGCCAGCCAACCAGGGCCGGCGTCGGGTCGACGTGCCGCGTCGGCGACGACGAGGCTCAGATCTTTCCGTCGACCACCGAGCGGTCCCACATGTCGTGCCGCTGCCCGGACACCACGTTGTCCGCGGCCCGTAGTCCCGACTCGATGGAGTGCCCCATGTTGTTGTACCGGTAGATCCCTCCCCGGCCGATGGTCTGCAGGTTGGTGATCCCCTCGCAGAACTCCTTGAGGCGCGCACGCAGATCGCCGTAGCCGATGAGGTACATCGGGTAGGCGAACGGCTCCCGCTGGACGAACCCGACGCTCTCCTCCCCGGCGGCGGCGAACCCCATGGTCACGAGTTCGCGCTGCGCGAGAGCGATCATGTCCTCGTCGGTGGACTGCCAGATGGCGTCGTCCTCGTCGCAGTAGTACTCCAGGCAGATCGGCACGAGCTCGCCTTCGCCGGCCATCTCGGGGGAGAGACGGGCGAAGTTCGTGAGCCGCCCGGCCTGGACGTCCGAGGAGTGCAGCTCCACCCAGCCGTAGGGCAGCTCGCGCGTCAGGCGCGTCAGGAGGTTGACGACGACCAGGCTGCGGTAGCGCAGCGACCGGGCGATGTCGAGGATCTCCTGGGGCGGGGCGGGGTCGAGCACGCTGACGAGCTCGGTCACCGGGATGGTCGAGATGAACGAGCTCCCGGCGACCTGGGTGACCTCGCCGGTGGCCGGGTCACGCAGGTCGATGTGGGTCACGTTGCCGGCGTCGTGGTGCACCGCGACCACCTCGGCCCCCAGCCGGATCGTGGCCCCGGGGCTCGCCTCGATGCGATCCATCATCGCGCCGTAGATGACCTGCGAACCCGCCGTCGGGTAATAGGTCTGCGCCGGCTCGTAGGAGGCGCTGCGAGCCCCGCTGTGGCTCAGGCGCTGCTTCACGTACTTGAAGATCGAGTTCGGCTTCTCGTAGACCCGGGCCCAGCTGACGTCGATCTCGGACGGGTCGACACCCCAGAACTTGCGCTGATGAATCCGGACCAGCTGCGAGTAGATGGCCGAACCGTAGGAGTTGACCAGGCCGTCCTCGCAGGACACGACCTGCTCGATGGGCCGGATGCGTCGTGCGATCAGCCCGAGCAGGGCGCGGGCCCGGCTGGTCATCCGGAGGTTGACCACCGCGTCTAGCCAGGAGTCGTAGAGCTTGCCGTCGAAGTAGATGCCTTCGATGTGGGTGATCTCCTTGAGCCGCTCGCCCCCCAGCTCGTGGAGGAGCTCACCGATCTCGGGGCTGCGGTTGATGAAGACGTGCGGCCCCAGGTCGAAGTAGCGCCCGTGGAAGTCGAACGTGCGGCAGAGCCCACCGGGTTCGGTCGCCTTCTCGACGAGCTCGAACGCCCGGTCCTCACGGGCCAGTGCGTAGGCGGCGGAGAGGCCCGCCGGGCCGGCTCCGATGATGACGGTGCTGTCGTTCATGGCAGTGCTCCTTGTCCGAGACGGATCGGCAACGGTCATTCCGCGGCTGGTGGGCTCCACCAGCGCCGGATCACGGCTTCCGCGGGCTTGCCGCGTACCGAGAAGTCGAGGGATGCGGGGACGCCGTCCTGCGGCACGTCCACCCAGACCCACCAGAAGACGCCCGCCCACCACGGCTCCTGACCGAACGTCTCGAGCAGCGCCTCGTACCCGGCGGCCTGCTCGTCGGGGGCGGGTACGGTGCTCACGGTCTGTGAGCTGGGGTTCGTCGTGGCTCCTCGCTGGCTGGTGAAGCCGGCTTCGGTGAACAGGACCTGGCGGTGCACCTGGGCGGCGAACGCGGCCAAGCGGTCCCGCTGTGGTTCCAGGGTCTTCCGGAGCGTCGCGACATCGGCCGTGGGGACCGGGCTGAGCGTCCAGTACGCGTCGATCCCGACGAGGTCGACGAGGTCCCAGAACGCGACCCGCGTGTAGGCGTCGTCGTTGGCCGCGTAGACCAGCGGGCCGGCGTAGACCTTGCGCACGCCGCCGATGACGGCGGCCCACTCCGGCCGGTGGGTGCTCATGCTGTCGAGCTCGGTGCCGACGGCGAACTCCTCGCTCCTCGTCGCCTGGGCGAGCTGCGCGTAGTGGGTGATGAACGCGGTGTACGAGGCGAACCAGGCCGCGGCGTCCGCAGGGGCGAGCTTCGACCGGTCGGTGCCGTCCAGTGAGTCGACGTGCGGCTTGAGCAGCACCTTCAGGCCGCGGGCGTGCGCGAGCCCGATGGCCAACTGGACGTCCTGGTCGGTGGGGCCCTGGGACGTCGCCGCGATCCGGGTGGCCGAGCGCGTCGACACGTACCAGGTCGGCACGATCTGCACCCAGTTGCTGCCGACCCCCACCATCTGGGTCAGTGCGCCCGCAGCGTCCCCGCGCTCGTAGCCGCTCGGCTCCCAGGTCGGCATCGCGAAGCCGCGCTGTTGGCTGATGGGCACCGCGCGGCTGAGCCCGCTCCCAGCACTCCCGGCCCACGTGAACAGGCCGAGGAGCAGCACGATCTCGACGACCGCGATCCGGGTGGTCCTGCTCATCGGGTGCTCGCCGGGTCCAGCCGTCGCCTCAGGGTGGAATCCGCGGCGCTGTGTGCCTTGCGGACCCGGTCGGCCCACCGGTAGAGCGCGGGCGAGGAGGTCACGACGTCCCGCAGTCGCCGTACCGGCGCCCGACCCGCGGCACGCGCCGTCGCCACGACCCGCGACCGGGTCACCTGGCCCGTGCCGACCATGAGGGTGCCGTTGGCGAGCAGGGCCTTGTAGTCCTCACCGCCCTTGCCCAGCTCGATGTGCCGAACCCCGGCCGCAGCCGCTGCCCGCGCGGTGCCCAGGTGGTGCTGCAGCCCGGGCGCGTACTTGCCGAGGTCCGGGTCGTAGGCGGGGAACCAGCCGGCCAGCACCCCGTCGAAACGCAGCTGGAGGTGGCCGGCGACGAGCCTGTCGCCGGCGTGCAGGACGGAGAGCAGCCCGGTGAACCCGTCGCTCTCGGTGGCGAGGAGACGGTGCAGCAGACGCGGCAGCCAGGGCCGCGCGAAGAGGTCGGGCGCCCCGGTACGCACGTACTGCGCCGACTTCCACGCGAGAACCGTGTCGAGCAACCCGGCGTCGTGAGATGCCAGCTCGAACCGCACGTCGCCGATCTCCCGCCCAAGCATGCGGGAGCGGCGCGGAAGGTCGCGCGTGAAGCGCGACGACCGGCTGCGGAGCAGCGTCTCGTAGTCCTCGATCCCCCCGCTCAGGTCGATGATCGGAGCGGGCCACCGGCCCTCGAGGTGTGGGTCGAACCCGGGCTGCGGGTCGACGAGGTGGTCGAACTCCCAGATCGCCAGTCCACAGGCCCGTAGGACCTCCGCGGCATCCCAGCCCATCCCGGGGGCGTGCACCAGCCCCTGGCAGTCGTTCACGTGTGCGCCGATCGGCACGCCAACGCCCCACCGGCGGCGCTCGAACGGGAAGAAACCGACGACGTCGTCGCCCTCGGTCAGCACGGCGACGCGGGCAGCAGGCGACTCCTCCCCCATCGCGACCGTGAACTCCGGGGACAGGAACGGGTTGTCCAGCCCGGGTACGGCCCGTTGGAACCCGTGCCACCGGGCGATCTCCGCGGGCCCGAGTTCCTCCGGCCGGATCGTGGTGACCTTCATGGATCCCCTCCGCCGTCGGCGACCGGTTCCGGGAGTTCGTCGGCGGTGCGCAACGCGACGAGAACGGTCGGGACCGCGGCGATCCCCTCGATCACCTTCGCGGCCGCCAGCCCGACGGCCAACCCGACGAGTCCGTACGTCACGGCCCCGACGACCGCGCCGGCGACCTCGAGCGCGGTGCCGATCAGCACCACCACGGCGGCGAAGCCGATCCGGTCCCGGATGCGGCAGACCGCGACGAAGTGCGCCCACACGACCATGGGGAAGTAGGCGACGGCGAGGATGCGCAGGGGGGCCGTCCCGAGCTCGGCATAGCTCGGGCCGAAGAACGCGAGGCCCACCGGCGCGAGCAGGATCAACAACGGGATTCCGACGACCCCCGCGAGGCCCGAGATCCCGAGGGAGAAGCGCAGCCGGTGCTGCAACGTGCCGGACCGTTCCTTCCCGGCGGCGAAGAGCGCGGTACCGAGGTGGAACGGGAGGATGTAGGCGAACGACAAGAACATCCAGGCGGCGTAGAAACCTGCTCCCGCCGTCGCCGAGACGAGAGCCGTGGCCACGATCGGGATGGCCGACTGCGAGGTCTCCAGGCCCAGGTTGACGCCGTTGTGCGCCGTCGCGGAGCGGGGAAGGGCCCGCAGGAACGTGCTGTCCGGACGAGACCACGGCGGTACCCCGCGTCGCGCCAGCGCCGAGACCGACCACGCGACGGAGGCGCCGACCCCCACCACCCAGGCGATGAGGAGCTCGGTCACCCCGGCCTGCCACCACCACACGCCGACGAGCACCAGCAGCGCCAGCTTCACCAGGTGGAACACGACGTTGCGACTGAGCTGCACCGAGCCCGCGAGCAGACCCACGACGGCGGCGTCCAGGACGAACGCGACACCGGTCAGGACCACCCCGACGACGAAGAGGATCACCTCGACCGGGCCGGAGTCGCCGATCAAACGCGTGCCGATCGCCGCAGCACCACCCCCGAGGACGAGGCTCAGCCCGATGGTCGCGGCCAGCGCCGCCGAGACGACGGGGGCGGACGCGCGGTCCCGCCGCGCGAGCTCGCCGATCACGACGGTCCCGAACCCCAGGGAACCGAGGTTCCCCATCAGCACCATCGCGGACGTCGCGGTCGAGCCGTAACCGACGACCGCGGGGGGGAAGAGCCGCGCCGCCGCCCACCAGAAGACGAAGCCCAACGGGGCCCCGACGACAGTCGCCCCGAACAGCGAACCGGCGTTGGACCAGATCACCCGATGGGCACGCAGCGCGTGGCGGGTCCCCACGAGGGCGTTCACGGCGAGGTCCAGACCTGGCGGTAGGGCGTCGGATCGCTACCCCGGAACAGCAGTGCCACGGTGCGCGCATCGCCGGGCACGTCCACCGATTGCTGCCAGGAGTCACCGGGATCCAACGAGAACGACCACGTCTGCGTCGGCTCGCCGTCGGGACGGACCTCGACCCGGAACTGGCGAGTGGCGTCCTCGTCGCTGTAGACGCCCAACTGCGCGGTCTCCGGGGCGGCCGTCGTCGTGGGCCCCTGAGGCTGCAGCCACAACTGGCTGAAGCCCGGGCTGGGCTGGGTCGTCGCGCTGACCAGGGCTAACCCGATCGCGGCGCCCGCGATCGCCACGGTCGCGCCGGCGATCAACAGACGCCGCGGCGCGGGCCACTGGATGGTGGGCCACCAGGCCCGGGACAGCAGGACGGTCCGTGCCCTGCCCGGTCCTCGCTCGCGCACGTGGGCCACCACCCCGGCGACGGGCAGCACGAGGAGCAGCAACACGACCCAGCTCGTCCCCGTCAGCCCGTTCGGCAGGACGTTGAGGAGCAGCGCGCTCACGACCAGCAGGGCCATGTCCAGCGCGAGGGTCCAGCAGACCCGTTGCAGGACTGAACACGACGCCCCGGTGCCCGGCAGCACCGCCCGGCTGAGCACATACCCGGGCAGGACCAGGACGAACGGCAGACCGACGACGATCCGGACGACCCCGCCGACACCGTCGGGGCCGAGCGGCAACAGCAGGAGGACACCGGCGAGCATCCCGACGACGACGGGTGCCGCCACCGTGGTCCGACGCGAGAGCCTGGTCGGACGGCTACGGAGCCCCATCGAGACTCCTCAGGTCGTAGATCACCAGATCGCCGCTGTCGAAGAGGCGCGCGACGCCCGGCACGCGATCGAACTTGGTGAGGTCGGCGAGAGGCAGCGGCGACGTGTACCGGAAGGCCATCGGGTCGTCGGGGAAGTACGAGCCGCCGGCGGGCAGCTGCTGGGTCAGTCGCCGATCGGCGACGAGGTACTGGACGCGGTCCGCGACGATCTCCGCGCGGTCGGCCTCGGTCAGCGTGGATGTGCGGTACAGCCCCGAGGTGCCACTGACCATCGTCTGCTGGCCGTAGGGCCCCATGAGGGTGTAGTTCGTGTCATCGGCCGCCATGCGCTGACCGGTCGGGAGCGATGCCTGGACCCAGTACGCGGCTGCGACGCCCTGCGGGTCGACGGCGTTCTCGTAGCCGTCGACCACCATGTGATCGGCCGGGATACGGCCCCAGGCCGGCGGCCAACCGCTGGTGATCCCTCCGATCATGACGACTGTTGCGACGACGGCCCCGGTGCTGACGAGCCACCGCGGCCGACCGGCCCGGCGGAGGTACTCCAGTCCGCAGAGGGACAGCACCGGGGCCACCGCGATGAAGAGGTAGCTCTGCGCGCGGACGGCGTCCTCGCTGCCGCTGTCGGAGAGCACACGGATGACGGGCACTGCGAGGTATCCCAGCGCAGCCAGGGTCATCACCACGATCCACGGATCCGAACGGTGGCGCCGCCACACCCAGAGGGCGGAGAGTGCCACGCCGACCGCGAGTACCAGCACGCACGCGTAGCTCGGGAGGGCCTCGGACAACGGGGCACGCACGAACCCGCCGTCGGACTGCTGGGAGCGGCCGCCGAGGGCGGCGGCGATCCCCCTGGTCAGGTCCGTCAGCGCGGGGCTGAGGTAGGCCGGGGTCGTGGGGGCGACCGCGAGGATCCACGTGCCGATGAGCACCCCGCTCGTCACCGAGAGCCCCGACAGCACACGAATGCCGACCCGGTCGCCCCGGTAGGAGAACACCAGCAGGGCGACCAGCAGGGTCGCGGTCAGGAACCAGCTGGTGAGGTGGTGCGAGATGACCGTGACCGCGATGGCCACGACCGCGAGCCCTGTCATGGTCCGGCGTCTGCTCGCCGGTCCGGTGATCGCGCTCATGGCGGCGTAGCACGCCAGGACGAGGAACGGCAGCGCCATCGACCCGTAGATGAACTTGGCGAGGACCGACTTGTAGTACGGCGCGGCGGTGAACAGGATCGAGGCCAGCGCGGCGGCCCGCGCCGAGCTCGTGACCTTCCGGAAGAACAGGTAGAGGCCTGCTGTGAGCACGACTCGGACCAGGCCCATGACGACGACCCCGGCGACGAAGACGGACAACCCGGTCGTGACGACGACGGCCGCGGTGACGCTCTCCAGGCCCGGGTACATCGGGCTGATCGGGAGGCTGTCGTTGTAGGAGAACAGGTGCCCGTTCTGCACGATGTCGGTCGTGGTCCGCCAGTTCTGCAGCTCGTCGATGAACTTGAACTCGAGCGGGCTGTAGCACCAGGCGGCCACGAAGTACGCCGATCCGAGCACCATCGCGGTGCCCGCGCACTCCCGCTCGGTGACCCGGCGCCCGATGAGAATGCGCAGCAACGGCGGAACGAAGAGCAGCAGCTGGCCGAGCCAGTAGACCGGGTCGACCCACCACCCCGCGCCGGCTCGACCCCCGGCGTAGGCCAGCGAGACGGCGAGCAGGCCGGTGACGACGAGCACGCTCGTCTCGGGAAGGTGCCCCCACGGTCGTGGATCGTCCGGCCGGGCGGTCGTCGGAACGGGCTCGACCTCGGACGGTGTCGCAGGCTGCGCGTCGGGGTCGGCGACGGCCGCCGTCATCGGCGACCGCCACTCGCCCAGAGCGGGACACCGCTGGCCGAGGCCCCGACGATGGCGCGCGGTCCATGCCGGCGCAGATTCCGCCAGACGAGCTGCTTGGCCCGTCCCACCCGCCGGTCGCCGGCACTCGGCGGGCCCTGGACGAGGAGCGCGGCCAGACCGTCGGGGTCAGTGCCCGCGGGCACCGTCAGCCGTGGGATGGCGTATCGGTCGTCGTCGTCACCGCTGACCAGATCCGCAACGGCACACGCCGAGCGGTATCCCGCCGCCTCGGCCGCGGTACGGACGCCCGAGCTGTGGTAGCCGTACGGGTAGGCGAACGAACGCACCGCCCGCTGCAGCCTGTCCTCCAGGACCTGTCGCGACCGCGTGAGCTCGGCACGCATCTGTGCGTGCGGCATCACGTCCAGCTGCGGATGCGTATGGGTGTGCGATGCGCACTCCACGCCCTGGGCCGCGATCTCCTCGAGCTGCTCCCAGCTCAGGATCGGGCGGTCGCCCTCCCCGTCGGAGCGCAGCCACTCGCTCGTGCTCCCGACATACCCGGTGACGACGTAGAGCGTGGCCGTCATCCCGTGACGTTCGAGGGCCGGGAGCGCATGGGTGTGGAAGTCCGCGAACCCGTCGTCGAACGTGATCACCACCGTCCGGTCCGGGATGGGCGTCGCGCCGAGCCGCCACTCGACCAGATCGCTCAGCGTCGCGGTGCGGTATCCCCGGTCGGCAAGGAATGCGAGATGGTCGTCGAACAGTGCCGGGTCGAGAGCGAATCGACCGAACGCCGACGTGGAACTGCGCGAGAGGCTGTGGTACATCAGGATCGGCACCGCCCCCCCGGGCTCGACCATCGCCTTCCCCTTCGTTGTTCCGGGCCGATTCACGCTTCCACCAGGACGCGCTCGACGGTGATGCGCCGGGCCTCGTGACGGCTGCGCAGATACTGCACGGGACCGCGATACAAGCCGCGGCGTTCGAGCCGGTCCAGTTCCATCGGGTACTCCCCGCGAGGGCCACCTTCTCGCCGTCGTCCCGCCATTTCGCGGAGCGCGGTCGGTGCGAGTCGACTGAGCACGATCAGTCGGCGCGGGTCGTTCAGCACGGCACGGGTGTAGAACGCGCCGAGGCCGAGACCGTACCCGTAGAACTGTCGGGAGATTCCGGACCAGTCCTCGTAGTGGCGGTGCCGGACCACGGCGCCCGGCCAGTAGACCAGCGTGTGACCGGCGAGCATGAGGTCGGAGAGGAAGGCGGTGTCCTCGGAACCGAGTGCGGGCGTACCCGGGCCCAACGCATTGTCGAATCCGCCGAGCTCGGCGAGTACGTGCCGACGGACCGCCATGTTGCCCGACGCCCCGAACGACGGAAGGGGATAGAGCGGGTGCTGGATCCGATGCGACGCGGGGTCGAACACGACCGGCGAGAAACCACGGCCCTTTCCGTGTCCGCCGAACTTCTCGAACCAACACTGCGCTTCGGTGTCGAGCACCGCGGGCAGGATCTTGCCGGTCAGCGCGGACGCCGAGGGGTGCCGGCGCAGTGCACGGGCGATCTCGGCGAGCCAGTGGGGATCGGCGACCTCGTCGTCGTCGATGTACGCCACGATCGCGCCGTCAGCCGCCCGCCACCCGAGGTTCCGCGCGCGGGCGACGCCGGGCACGGGCTCGACGACACGACGAGCCGGGGCCGAGCGGATGGCCTGCGCCATCATTCCGATCAACATGTCGGAGCGCGGGGCGTTGTCGACGACGACGACCTCGTACTCGGGGTATTCCTGCGCATCGAGCGCGGACAGACAGGCGAGAATCCGCTCGTCAGGATCCTTGGTGCAAACCACGACGGTGATCGGAGGCGCGTCGGCGAGAGTCGCGGCCCGCTCGTCGAGGTAGGCGGAGCACTCTGTCGCGAGTACGCCCTCCGAGGTCAGCCGGGAGCTCGTGAGGCTCGGGCAGCGCTCGAGGAGCTGAGAGGAGAGTTGCCGCCAGATGAGGTCGGCAAGCTGCTCCGGAGGCAGTCCGCTCGGCGGTATCGCTGCCTGGACGACCCCGATCGGCTCAGTCGCCAGACGCACGAGGACATGCGCTCCCGGGTAATCCTGACCGCTCTCCGGTTCCCGTCGCTCCAGCCGGGGCAGCGGCGCGCCGACCTCGACCTCGACGATGCGTGCGGCATCCGGTGCCGGCTCGGCGGCCAACCCCTCGCTCGGGGTCGGGGCTCGCCCGGCGTCGGCGTTGCGATCCGCCGGTGCCCGGAGGCCGCGCAACCGTCGCGTCAGGAATCCTGCGCCGGCGGCAGCCACCCCGGCCACGATCATCCCGGCCTGATCGGGCGCGGCCAGGTCCCCGCGGAGCGTCTCACGACCCCGGGCGACCAGCGCCCGCGGCACGGTCCGCGTCAGGTAGTCCTGCTCGGCGGTGAGCGCCGCAGTCCCGCCCTGCGCGACGGCGCTGAGGGCGGCCTTCCCGACGCCCTCGGCCCAGCACCGGCGGAGGAACGACGTCCGGGTCTGGCGGGACGCCGGCACGTGGTGGTCGACCCGAGCGCCTCCGAGCAGACACCAGCGGCCCCCGTCGGACACCGCGGACATCCGGAGACACAGCTCGGTGTCCTCCGGCTCGCGGGCTCCCGCCACCTTGCCGAAATCGTCGCGGAATCCACCGGCGCGCAGGAACACGTCCTTCCTGACCAGCATGTTTCCTGACCAGACATTGCGCACCACCTCGTGGCGGCCTGCCGCCGGCGTTGCCGTGGCCCCGACCGTCCAGCCGAACTCGGTCGGGAACCAGCGCGGAGCGACTCCCCCGCCCTGCCCCGTCTCCCCGCTCCAGGCCGGCTCGATGGCGCCGCCGACCCCGACGACCGAGGGGTCGCGCACAGGCTCGACGAGCTCGGACAGCCAGGTCGGGGACGCGATGGCGTCGTCGTCCAGGAACGCGACCAGCTCGGTTCGCGCGGCGCGCACCCCCGTGTTGCGTGCGCCCGAGGCCCCGCGTCCCATCTCGTTGCGCAGCACCACGACATCCGATCCGCACCACCGGGTCGCAAGGGCGTACAGCTCCTCGTTGTGGTCGACGACCACGATGGGCGGAGCCGACCGGTCCTGGCTCAGGGCCGACTCGACGGCACGCCGGGTGATCGGCCAGCGGTCCAGGTCGAAGCAGGCGATCACGACGGTCACGGAGCCGGGTACCGCCGCGTGCCCGCTGCGGCGGGAGCTCACTGCGCCGTCGCCGTAGCCGTTGCGTCCGCCCGGCCGGACCCGGCGCGCCGGTGGCGCAGCACGCAGCCGAGCACCCGGAAGCCGTCACGGATCACGTGGAGATTGGAGTGGCCGGATCGCCGGGGCAGTTCGACGCTGGGCACCTCGGCGATGCGCAGTCCGGCCCGCACCGCCGTGACAGTGATCTCCGCCTCGATCTCGAACCCGGTGCTGGTGAGGCCGAGGTGGTCGAGATAGCGACGGTGGAAGGCGCAGAAGCCGTAGCAGAGATCGGTGAGGTGCGTGTCGTACAGACGGTTGACCAGGCACATCAGGACCCAGTTGCCGATGCGGCGCAAGGGCGTGATGTCCAAGGAGGTCCCGCCGCCCATGAACCGGCTTCCCTTGACCAGGTCGAAACCGTTGGACAGGAAGTAGAGAAAATGACTGATCTCGCGGGGCGACATGCTCCCGTCGGCGTCGATCATCACGATGACGTCGCCGGTCGTCGCCATGAATCCCGCGCGGAGCGCGTCACCTTTCCCGGTGCGCTCCTGGGAGACAATCCGCAGATCGGGGCGACACCATCGTGCCGTGATGAGCGTCGCGTCGGTCGACTGCCCGTCGACGAGAATTACCTCGTTCACGCTCGACGGAATCTGCTCCAGCACTCCGGCGATGTTCGCGGCCTCGTTCCGCGCCGGTATCACCAGGCTGACCGAGACCTTCTCGTCGCCCCCCTGACCGGCGAGGTTCGCGTCGAGTTTCCCGACCGTGACTCTCGCAGGGGAGTCCGAAAGCCGCACCATCGTCGGCTCCTGGGACATCTCGCCACCTCCGCTGAAGACGCATGACAGCAGCAGGTGGACAAGCCCTCGTGGAATCCACGGGCCGGATCGGCGTTGCTCGGCGTTTCCGCCACCGTCTCCCGCTGCGCACCCACTATCGCGAGCGGCGCAGCGGGCCCTCATCACCAATATTGACGATGCACGGATCCGTGAGTCAGGAGTCGCGCTCCGTGACGCCGCTCGGAATCCGCGATCGACGGAACTGGGCCACCGCCTCCAGCTGGGAACCCACCTCGAGCTTGCTCAGGATCGAGCGGATCTGTGTCCGGACCGTGGGCAGCGTCACCACGAAGCGCTCGGCGATGGCGGACGCCCGCATCCCGGCGCCCAGCAGCTCCAGGACCTCTCGCTCCCGCGGCGTCAGCCGCGCGAGGCGACGCGCGAGCTCACGGTGCTGCGCCTCTCCGCGGCGGTGCCTCTCGAGCCACCCGAGGCGCTCGGTCTCCGACATCACCGTCGAGCCCCGCGCCGCCGCGGCAACGGTGCTCAACAGCGTGGCGAACGTGCTCGACTTGGGCACGTGGCCGACGGCGCCGTGGGCCAGCGCGGCCGCGATCCCGGCGTCGTCCGCACTCCCGGTGACGACGAGCACCGCCCACCCTCGGCTCCGCAGCGGCTCCACGAGGTCGACACCGTGCACGGCTCGACCATCGCTGCCGCGACCGAGGTCGAGATCGAGCACGACGAGCCCACCGGAACACACGGTCGGTCGGCTCAGGAACTCCGGCACGTCGGCGACGAGCAGCATCGACGCATCGAGGCCCTCACCGCGCAGCGCGATACCCAGTGTGGCGCTGAACAGCTCGTGGTCGTCGATGATCAGGACCGGACAACGGTCGTCGGCGCCCGGAGGCCCTTCACCATCCGTCGGATCGCCCATCACGACATGAGGCACGCGTCGCCCTCCTGGCCCGCAGCCGAGGCCGCGAACTGGGAGGGCTCCGGCTCAGGTGACGGGAGGTCCATGACGATGGTGCATCCGGGCTTTGTCGGGTCACCGGTTCGCACGGCGATGGACGCGTCCTCCCGCGCCAGCATCTGGCGGCACACGTGCAGGCCGAGTCCCGAGCCACCCCGTCGCGCATCCCGGACGCCGGGCTCGAACACCGTCCCGGCGATGGTCGGATCGACGCCGGGCCCGAAATCGCGCACTCGGACCACGACCCGCGCATTCCACCGCATCGCCGTGACCCGGACCGGGCTCCCGGGCGCGTGCCTCTCGGCGTTCGCGAACACGTTGGCCATGACCTGAGCGAGCGTCGCGGGCGAGCCCATGGCGTACAGGCCGGCGTCGACCTCGAGCCGCACGTCCGCACCCGACGCCTGCCGGAGGGATACGAGACCCCGGAGGACTCCCGCCACGTCGTACTCGGTCCTGGGCCTCCGCTGGATTCCGCCCACCGGAACACAGAGCAGTCCCTCGAGTCTCCGGATCTCGGAGGTCATCAGGGCGTCGAGCGGCTTCGCGTCGGTTCTGGAGCGTCCACCCCCGGCGGCGTCACCGATGCCGGCCTCTACTCCGCCCCCGCTCCCGAGGAGACGGGCCGCACCCGCCAGCCCTGCCAGTCCGGTGCGCAGCTCGTGATCACGTTCGACGGCTCGCTCGAGTCGCATCGCGACCAGGCGCAGCTCCTCGTCCCGACTGTCGCGGGCGCTGTCGAGGCTCGTCAGAGCCCGCCAGATCAGACGCAGACCACCTGAGAGCACGAGGCCCACAGCCACCAGCCGGAGAACCGGAACCGTAGGAGGAGCCCCCTCCTGCAGCGGGCCGGCGCCGAGGAGATCGGTGAGATGGGCCGCTCCGAGCGCGGCGACCCCTGTCGCGACCGCCGCCAGGGCTCGCTCACGCCGGCACAGAGCCGTGACAGCGACCGCGAGCGCAAGCCCGACCCACGCCGAGGACAGCCCGAGGCGGGACGGTGGAAACGTCGACGCGGCACCGAGCGGACCGGGATACGCGGTCCCGAGTCCGACGAGCGTGGTCGTCAGGATGGCGGCGCCGACGGCGACGGCCACGACCCGACGCCCCGCGACGGGCCGGCGGTCGGTCAGTGCGACCACCAGGAACGCGACGACGAGGCACGGAATTGACAGCTCGATCGCATCCAGAGTCGGTGACGAGTAGCGGGCTGCCCGGCTGCCCTCCGGGAGCACGATGAGAATGCCGAACCCGACGGCCACCCCGAGCCACGCCGGTCGAGCGTCCGCGGTGAGCCGCGCGGCGAGCATCCCCATCAGTGCGGAGGCACTCCCGATCGCGGCGGTGAACAGCGCCACGACGAAGATCATGTGGCAGACCGATCGTCGCCCACCGGATAGCTAATGCGCACTGTGACCATGTCTCCCCCTGTCAGAACATCGGCACACACGCGTGGACCCGCCGCCACCCCCACAACGGGAACAATGTGTCATCGTTCACGGACGGATGACGCCTGAACGAGTGAGCACACGGTACGAACGATCACGCCGCGAGGCATCGCCCGAGTGCATCAGAGCGTCTGGTCGGATTGAGGTACTCGACGGACGGTTGCGACCCCGGCCGCCATCACCGCGCGGGATTCGAACCCGTTCTCGCGCGCGACCCGAACGGCCTCGAGACGACTGTGCACACCCAATTTGCGCAGGATGCGATTCGTGTGTGAACGGACGGTGTTCGCGGCGATGTCGAGACGTTCGGCGATCTCCTGCCCATGACGACCCTCGACCAGACAGACGAGCACATCTCGTTCGCGCTCGGTGAGCAACGTGAGCGGCCCGCTCCCGGGACGCCGATCCGGGACGCCGTCCACGAGCCGGCGTAGAACGGCCCCGAGTACGTCGGGAGGGTAGAAGACGTGCCCCCGGACGACGGCACGGAGCACCTCGATCACGTGATCGGCGGTGGCCGTCGGTGGCAGCCACGCCGACACATGCCGCATCGCCGCGAGGATCGCGTCCTCCGCCTCGGTGGTGTCGGACAAGATCGCCACAAGCAGGTCGTCCGGCGTGTCGATGACCGCATCGGCGATCATCGTCCAGTGCCCGGCGACCGACCCGGCGTCGATCACCAGCACGTCGGCGCCCTGGGTGTTCAGGGCTTCGAGCGCCCGCGCGACGACACCCGGGCTGTGCGTCACCTGGAACCCGTCGGGTTCCTGCGCGAGCCGCCAGGTCAGGGCGTCTGCCAGCATCTGATCGTCGGAAACGAGCTGGACCCGGATGGGCGCCATTGTGGTGACACTACGCAATCGAGGTGGTCCTGTCCTGCCGCGAACGCGTGGAGATTCACTGCGCGATCGCGGATCTCTCGAAGTCGCTGAGAGCGCCTGATCAGGCACGGAACGCGGTGGCCGACATTCCGCAAATCGTTATCAGCCCTCGGCCGGACGTCCGCGGATCTCGCTACACTCCCGGCTCGCGGCATGAGGTGGTCCGGACTGGCAGCATCTGTGACGTGATTCGACCGGGGCATCGCGAGCAGGGGGAGGAATGATCGACGTTCTGATCGGAGACGGACGATTTCTGTACGCCGATCTCTTGTCGTCATTGCTGACCGAACACGGTTACGGACCCATCGTGACCATCGGGGGCCCGGACGATCTCCTCACCGAGGTGCGTCGGCGCCGACCGAGTATGTGCCTCGTCGACCACCGATCTCTCGCCGGCGCTGAGCACGACCGATTCCTCGACACCCTGATCGCCGCAGCCTCGGACTCCACCAAGATCGTCGTGATGAGTACCGGTCCGGCACTCACGCAGTCGGCGCGCACCGCGGACCGCCCCGGAGTGGACGGAGTGTTCGACAAGCGCGCGAGCCTGCAGACGTTGATCGACGGTCTCCGTTCGGTTCTCGACGGCGAAGTCGTCACCGTGGCACCGATCCCGGTCGAGCCGCCCACACCTGAGGACGTTGCATGGTTCCGGCGCCGTGCAGCTGAACTCACCCCTCGGGAACGTGAGTGTCTCGCCCTGCTCGTCGAGGGGCAGACGACCGAGCAGATCCAGCGCACCCTCTCCGTCTCGGTGATGACCGTGCGTAGCCATGTCCGCTCCGTGCTCCGCAAGCTCGGTGCACACTCCCGCCTCGAGGCCGCCTCGCTCGCAGTACGCCACGAGTTGCTCGCGGATGAGTTCGGGGGCTCACGGGCGGGGTGAGAGGCCGGTTGCGCAGGCTCGCCTTCGAGGTCGGTGCAGTCCCTTGACCACGCAAGAGGTCCGGCCGACGCACCACCTGTCACCACACCGCACGTCGCGCTCGGTACTGAACCGATTACTGGCCGAGACTGTGGCGCGGGCCACAGGCCGGACGATGGTCGGTCGTCATACTTCCGGGCTCCGAAGCCCGGAACGAAGGACTGGTGACCATGATCGGTAGCCCCTGGGACATCGAGACCGGTACGACGTGGGCGAGCGAGCAGCCCCAGCGTCCGTCCTGGTTCGACGCGCTGGTGGATCTGCACGTCCTGAGCGCTCACGGGGATGATCACGCGGCACAGGACATGGCGAAGTGGTCGGCCGACGACCCGCAGGTCGCCCTCTTCTCGACCCAGCTCCACGCGGCGCACCGCTCGCTCACGGAAGGCTGATCTCCGGCGGATCACCACCGGGGATCGATTTTCCCTGGCGGTGATCCGTTGTCGGACAGTTCTGTCCATTCGTCGCCAAACTCCGCAACACACTTTGACAACATGATCCCCTCGCTACCGTCGCCGCTCCACGGAGGCGGAGCGGGGGTTGACGGCGATGAAGGTGCGGGTCGAGCTCCCGGAGCAGCTGGACGTCGACGAGCACGAGGACGCGCACGCCCGCGACGAGATCCCGGACCGCAGTCCCTACGGCCTGCACCATCTCGCCGACGACCCGGACGTCGAGGTCGAGTTCCGCCACCCGCTGCACTCGACGAGCGCGGCGTGGGTGGCCCGCAAGGTCCGGAACCGGCTGAACGGGTTCGAGGTCGTGGCCACCGCGGCGGAGATGCTCTCGCGGGAACGGCGCACCTCGGACGCCGTGCTCTGCATGAGCGAGCTGACCGGCTTCCCCGCGGCGCTCGCGCCCGGTGGTCCGCCGGTGGTGTCGAACATCGTCTGGGCGGGCCGGCCGGAGACGTACTCGGCGAGCAAGCGGGTGACCGTGGGGCGCGCCCTGCACCGGCTGTCCGGGGTCGTCGTGCTGGCCGACTCCATCGGTGAGGACCTCGTCGACGCGTGGGACCTCGACCCCGAACGCGTCCACTCCGTCCGGCTCGGCATCGACACCGACTTCTTCCCCGCGCAGCCGTGGGAGGACGCGGGCCCGACGGTCGCGAGCGTCGGCGACGACCGGTTCCGCGACCATCCCCTGCTCGTCGACGCGGTCGCCCGGCTGCAGGCGCGCGGCGTCCCGGTCCGCCTCGAGCTCGGGACGACGCAGCGGGACGTCCGGATCCCGGCCTCGCTCGGCACGCTGCACCGGCGTCGGATGGAGGGCGACGTGCGCGCGATGTACGGCCGCGCCACGGTCGTCGCCGTCGCGCTGGTCCCCACGATGCGCGGCAGCGGTTCCACGGTGGTGCTGGAGGCGGCCGCGAGCGCCCGGCCGATCGTGGCCACGCGGACACCGCCCATGGAGGCGCTGATCGAGCACGGCGTCCGCGGGCTCCTCGTCGAGCCCGGGGACCCGGACGCGATGGCCGACGCGATCGGCGAGCTCCTCGCCGACCCGGGCCGGGCGCGTGCGATGGGCGAGGCCGCGCGGGAGTGGGTCGTCGAGCACCACACCACCGCGGTCATGGCCGCCGACCTGCGGGAAGTGCTGCGTGCGGCGGTGAAGCAAGCCGCCTGAGCGTCAGCGCGGGTCGCGGCCGATGAACGCGATCAACCGGGTCTGGACGTCGGCGTCGTCCGGCACCTCGACGGCCGGCCCGAACTGACCACTGGCGCGCAGCAGTTCGTCGAGCGGCAGCATCCCCTCGAGCATCACGGCACAGCGCTGCGGATCGAGCGTCTCGTCCCCGCCGGTCGCGCGGGCGAGGTCCCAGGTGTGCATGAAGACGTCGGCGGTGAAGAATCGCGAGATCGCGTCCGGCAGCGGGACCTCACCGATGTGCGGGTTCACCAGCAGCTTGTCCGCGCTCGCCGGGTCGTCGAGGACGGCCTGCACGCCGTCGCTCATCGTCCGCCAGGCGGCCACCGGATCGTCGTCGACGCCCGGTCCCCGCGGCAGGGTCACGCCCGTGCCGCCGGCGAGGAAGTCGGGGAACCAGTCGACGAGGTGGCGCACGACGTCGCGCGCGCTCCAGTCCGGCACCGGGGACCGGCGCGCCCATCCGTCGTCGGGAACCGCCTCGACGAGGCCGGTGAACCGGCCGGCGATCTCCCGGTACTCGTCGGCGGCGGACTGGTTCGCGATCATGACGGTGCCCTCCTCGAGCGTCGGTCCCGACGGACTGTCGATCCCGCCGCCGCGTTCTCGACAGGCTCGCTATCCCGGGAGGTGCGCGGTCAGCAGATGAGCGGGGTACAGGCGCCGTCCCGCCGCGTCGCTCGGCAGATCCGGCGCCCATTCCGGCGGGATTCGCGCGTGGATCGCAGAGTGCCCGATCCGGTCGACGTCCCAGAACGGTTCCACCTCGTCGCGCAGTTCGGAGGCGGTGACGCAGTTCGGTCCGACCCCTTCCGGGAACAGGGCGGTCACGTCGAACACCAGCACGTGCAGGACGGCCCCGGGTCGTGACGCCCGGGCCACCGCGCGCAGATAGTCCGACCGGGCCTCCACCGGCATGGAGTGGAACAACGTCGAGTCGATCACCGTGGCGAAGCGGCCGTCGTAGCCGGTGAACGCGGTGATGTCGGCGACCGCGAACTCGGCGTCCAGGCCCCGCTCCGCCGCGGTCCGCCGTGCCGCCGCGATCGCCGCGGACGACGAGTCCAGACCGACCGCCTCGTACCCGCGCGCGGTGAGGTCGAGCGTCGTCGCACCGACCCCGCACCCGGCGTCGAGCACCGGTGACGCCACCTGGCCGTCGGCGATCAGCGCCGCGATCGGCGGCTGCGGTTCGCCGATGTTCCACGGCACCATCTCGAGGCCCTCGGTGATGGCCTCGCCGCGGTACGCGGCGTCGAAGTCCGGGATCGCGCTCAACGGTGTCCTCCTCGTCCCGCTCGTCCTCTCCCCAGTCTCCCAGGGGCCGCCGTCACCGACCGATGCGTCCGACGCGCCGCCGATCCGGCCGGACGCGGCCCTCCCCGGCGCCCCTCCCGTCCATGATCACGACGAGTGCGGCGGAACGCATCAGATCTGACGTGTTCCGCCGCACGGAAGTGGATCAGAGCCCGGGCCGCCGGGGCCCGAGCCGCCGAACCCACCTTGACGCCGCGCTTGGCAAGATCGACTGCCTCTCGACAGCGAGGTGCACGGGCCGACCCAGGCTCGGGACGGTCCACCGTCAGGGCCAAGACTCCTGACGCGACCGCGTCACGGTGACTCGGTTGCGGCGATGTGGATCGGCTTGCTGACGACGTGGACGGCCCGGCACCGCCGGGACGACGATCGACCGCATGACACCGGTCAACATCGTGGGTCCCGACGACGGCGAGTCGCTCCAGCTGGCGCCGTCGGTGCAGATGCGCATCCTCGAGGACGGCAGCACCACCGGCCACCGGCTCGGATTCGCGGTGAGCACCCTCGGCCCGCACACGCCCGGGCCGCCCCAGCACCGCCACGCCCAGCACGACGAGGGCTTCTACGTCGTGTCCGGGACGGTGCGGTTCACCGTCGGCGAGGACGTCCACGACGCCGGCCCCGGTACGCTCGTCATGGTCCCGCCGGGGGCGCCGCACTCCTTCGAGAACCCCGGCGACGAGCCCGCGACGATGCTCTGCACCTTCACCCCGGACCTCTACGTCCAGTACTTCCGCGACCTGCGCGACACCTTCGCGGGCGGCCCTCCCCGCGCCGGCGAGATCGACGCGATCATGGCCCGCTACGCCACCGAGCCTTCCACCGAGTACGCGGACTGACCGTCCCCCACTGACCGGCCCTCCGGCAGCGCGGACCGCGGCACTGGCGGAGAATCCGGCGCGTGGTCGAGATGGTCGCCGCGGTCGTCGGCCTCGTGGTGGTGACGGCAGCGGTGCGGGCGGGTGCGCGGAAGACCGGGGTGCCGGACCCCGTCGCGCTGCTCGTCGTCGGGATCGGCGCGTCGTGGATCCCGGGCCTGCCGGACTACCGCATCGATCCCGAGCTCGTCCTCGTCGTGATGCTGCCGGTGCTGCTCTACTGCGCGGCGTTCGCGGCCTCGCTGCCGGCGTTCCGGATACACCTGCGCCCGATCCTGCTGCTCTCGGTCGGGCTGACGATCGTCTCGGCGCTCGCGGCCGGCGCGATCGCGGCCGCCGTCGTCCCCGGGTTGGGGCTGGCCGCCGGGGTGGCGCTCGGCGCGGTCGTCGCACCCCCCGACGCCGTCGCCGCGACGGCCATCGCCCGCAACATCCGACTGCCCCGCCGGGTGGTGGCGCTGCTCGAGGGCGAGAGCCTGTTCAACGACGCCGCCGCCCTGACCGTGCTCTCCGTCGCCGTGATCGCCGTCGACACCGGGACCCTGTCGTTCCCGGCCGCCGCCGGGCGCTTCCTGCTGGTCAGCCTGGGTGGACTGGCGATCGGCGCGGTCGTGGCGCTCGCCGTGGGGTGGGTGCGCGCGCGGGTCCTGCACCCCTACACCGACGTCGTCGTCTTCCTCGTGACGCCGTTCCTGGCCTATCTGCCCGCCGACGCGGTCGGCGCGTCCGGCCTCGTCGCGGTCGTCGTCACCGGGCTCTACCTCGGACACCGCTCGACGACGATCATGGAACCGGCCGCTCGGGTCGTCACCGGATCGGTGCGCACCGCGGTGTCCTACCTGCTCGAGGGCATGGTCTTCCTGCTGGTGGGCTTGCAACTGCGCGAGGTGCTGACCGGGATCGGGGCGAACCCTCCCGGGGTGGTGATCGGCGCGACGGCGGCGGTGGTCGGAACGCTGCTCGTGGTGCGGTTCGCGTGGGTCGCGCTGACCGAGCAGGCGTTCGCCACGCTCCTGCGCCGCCGCCACGCCTCCTGGAGCGAGTCGACGCTCACCGCCTGGGCCGGCATGCGCGGCGCGGTGTCGCTGGCCGCGGTGCTCACCCTGCCGCTCGCGCTCCCCGACGGGCGCGCCTTCCCGCAGCGCGACCTCATCGTCTTCGTGACCTTCGTGGTCATCCTGGTGACCCTGCTCGGCCAGGGCCTCAGCCTGCCGACGCTCGCGCGGCACCTGCCCGGGGCGATCGGCGAGCAGGAACAGGACGCGCGCCAGGAGGCCCGCGCCCGCCGCGCCGCCGCCGACGCCGCGCTGGAGTGCCTCGAGCACATCGACCACGACGAGCCCGGCCGCCACGAGGTCGTCGACCAGCTCCGACGACGGGCCCACAACCGCAGGCTCGCCGCCGACGAGGCCCTGCGCGCGGCCGGCGGCACCGCGCAGGACCCGGTCAGCCCCGGCATCCTCGGCGCCGCCGAGTCCGACGGTGGGGGTTCCGACGACGCTTCCGCCGACGGGGTCGGAGCTCGGTCGGGGGCCGGAGCCCACTGCGAGCCCCCTCGACCCGACGTCGCGAACGCCGCCGCCGACGAGCCCGCGCGCGAGACGTACCGCCGGTACGGGCAGGCGATGCTCGTCGCCGAGCGCTCGCGGCTCCTGGCCCTCCGCGACGCGGGCAAGCTCAGCGAGGACGCGTTCGGGCGCATCCAGCGCGAGCTGGACCTCGAACAGGCCGCGCTCACCGTGCGCTGAACTCTTCCCGCGCAACCGAGTCACGGTGACTCGGTCGCGCCGTCGTGCCAAGGGCGGCGGCCTAGGCTCGGAAACTATGGCCCCGTCGACGACGCCCGAACCACCCGAGGACCTGCGCCGCGCCGTCGACGCCGTCCTGCCCGGAGCGCGGACCGACCTCGAGGCCCTCGTCCGCATCCCGAGCATCTGGGCCGACCCGGCCCACGCCGAGGACACCCGGCGCTGCGCCGACGCCGTCGCGACCCTCGCCCGCGCGGCCGGCGCGGCCGACGTGCAGATCCTGGCCGCCGAAGGCGGCGCCCCCGCCGTCGTCGCGCACTGGCCCGCCCCCGCCGGCGCGCCCACGGTCCTGCTCTACGCCCACCACGACGTCCAGCCCACCGGCGGCGACGACCTGTGGACCAGCCCGCCGTTCGAGCCGGACGAGCGCGACGGCCGCCTGCACGGCCGCGGCGCGGCCGACGACAAGGCCGGCGTCATGACCCACCTCGCCGTGCTGCGGGCATTCGAGGGCCGCCCACCGGTCGGGGTCACGCTGTTCGTCGAGGGCGAGGAGGAGTCCGGCTCGCCGACGCTGTCCGCGCTGCTCGCCGAGCACCAGGACGCGCTGGCCGCCGACGTCATCGTCATCGCGGACGCCGCGAACCCCGCCGTCGACGTCCCCGCCGTCACCACCAGCCTGCGAGGGCTGGCGAACGTCGTCGTCGAGGTCGCGATGCTCGAGCGCGCGGTGCACTCCGGGATGTGGGGCGGCCCCGCGGGCGACGCGCTGACCGCCCTGTGCCGCCTGTTGGCGAGCCTGCACGACGACAAGGGTGAGGTCGCCGTGCCCGGGCTGGTCACGGCGTCGTCGGAGGCACCCGACACCGACGAGGACACCTTCCGCGGCGACGCCGGGCTGCTCGACGGCGTCGAACTGCTCGGGACCGGGACGATCACCGAGCGGCTCACGCACAGGCCGGCGATCGCGGTGCTCGGTATCGATGCCCCCGCCGTCGACGGGGCGGCCAACATCCTGCTCCCGCGCGCCCGGGCGATGATCAGCACGCGGTTGGCCCCCGGGCAGGAGTCGGGCGCCGCCGTCGCGGCGATCACCGAGCACCTGCAACGGGCCGTGCCGTGGGGCGTGCACCTGGACGTGTCGCTGCACGCCTCCGGGGAGCCGTTCGCCCTCGACGCCGTCGGACCCGTCTACGACCGGGCTCGCGGGGCGCTGTCGTCGGCGTTCGGGAACGCGGCCGTCGAGGTCGGGATGGGCGGCACGGTCCCGTTCATCGCGGAGTTCGCGCGAACGTTCCCGGGGGCGTCGGTGCTGGTCACGGGCGTCGGCGACCCCGCGAGCCGCTGGCACGGCATCGACGAGAGCCTGCATCTGGGGATGTTCTCCCGCTGCGTGCTCGCCGAGGCGATGTTCCTGCGCTCGCTGGGGTGACGCCGGGCCTCAGTTCGGCGCGGTGCGCTGCCGGTACTGACGGATGATCGTCGGCGGGACCTCACCGCGCGCCGGGACCGGCAGCCCCTTCTCGCGCGCCCAGAGGCGGGCGGCTTCGGCGAGGCCGCGGTCGTGCTCGGTGGGCCGGGCGTGGGTGCTCGTCGTCTTCTCGCTCATGGCAGACCCTCAGACGTCGTTGTCGTGTGATCCACACCACAGACTACGCCTGACTCGGGGTCAGCGGCGTGCGGGTGGCACCGCGGCCTGGACGTCCTTCGGCAGCGGATCGGTCGCCGGCCGGGACCGCAGCTGGGTGTGCAGCAGGGAGACCCGGTAGTCCCGGTAGGTCGAGAGCGTGAACCAGATGTCCGGGCCGTCGTTCCAGCGCGGGGTGAGGTAGGGCGCGTAGCCCAGCGGGTGGTCGCGGGTGGTGGTCACGACCTGCGGGTCGCCCCACGGCCCCGTCGGGTTCGGCGAGGTGCGCAGCACGATCTGCCCCGTCGAGTCGACGAGGTACATCATCATCCAGGTCTTGTAGTACGTGTTGTACCGGACCGAGAGCTCGCCGACGGGACCCTTGATGACCGACGTCGCGGCCTGCTCGTCGGACGACCACTCGGTGCCCGTCCAGTACCGGTAGGCCGAGCGGTCGAGCAGCTTGTCCTGCGGGACGGCGGCCAGGGACACGTCGCCGTAGCGCCCGCCCGGGATGCCGTAGACGTACACGGTGTTGTCCCGCGGATCCGGGAACGTCGTCGCGTAGGGGTTCTTCGGGTAGATCGTCGAGAGCGAGGCGGTCGGGAGGCGGGGGACGCCCGCGGCCCGGGGCGGGTCGGGCGCGTCGGGGTCGTCGGCGCCGCCGGGCCGCACGTACGCGACCTGGCCGAAGCGGGTGTCGGCCGGCCACTGCGCGTCCTGCGGCCGCGCCCAGGTCCGCCCGCCGTCGTCGGAGAACGCGACGCCCGCGTAGTTGAGCGGCCAGCGTCCCGGGTGCGCGAAGTCGGTGGCGACCGACATGTAGTGCAGGTAGATCCGCGAGCCCACGTCGATGCCGTAGGTCGGGATGACGGTCCACTCGTCACCGTTGACCTTGCGGGAGTGCAGCAGCTCCTTGGCGTGGTTCGGCGCGTCGGTGACCATCTGGTTGATCGAGAACCCGTCGCGCGGCGAGGCCTGCGGGTCGATCCAGCCGAACACGTTGCTGCGCCAGTCGGGGTGCGGCAGCTGGAAGAACCGTCCGGGCGACGGCGGCCCCCCGTAGGTGTCGCCGAAGACGATCGCGATGCGCCCGCCGACGTTGAACATGTGCCCGAGGTCCGCGCCGGCGACGCCGAACCGGGGCAGGGTGTCCCCGCCGGCCGCCTGCGGCCCGACGACGTCGGAGATCTGCTGCGTCCCGGACGGGTCCACCACCCACCGGAGCGCGACCGGTGGCGCCGGCGCGGGGTGCGGCGGGGCGACCAGGGGCGGCGGAGGATTGCCCGCCTCCGACTGCAGGACCGACACGACGCCGACCATGGTCACCACGGCCAGCGAGACGGCCACACCCGTCGCGGCCGGACCCGTTCCTCTGCCGAAACGACGCGTCCAGTTACGCCACCGGGCGTTTCTGCGACGATCAAGACGGTGCACCACGGCGCGGCATCGTAGGAAACAGCGCGGCACACCTGAAGGAGCCACAACGACCCGAACGTGTGGGTCACACCACGGCGCCGACTCGTGACAAAACCGCAGGCCGGAGCACTGATCACGTGCTGTGTGGGCGGTCGGGCGTGATCGAACCGATCATGGCCGGGAGCGTTCGGACAGGCGTCATGGAGATCGTCGTGTGGCCAGGTGCGCTCGCACGTTCGTGACGCTCGGTCACCATTTCTCGGCCGGTGGACTGACGCGGTGATGAACGGGACCGTGTTCTTGTCCGAAGGCCTCCCGCATGACCACGGAGGCCCGTTGATCATGGGCCTCGGGCGGTCTCAGCGCGCGTCCGATCCGGTCGGGTCGATGATCGCGAGCGCCGCGTCGTCGATCTCCACCACGTTCGTCGCCCGCGACCACCGGACGCCCAGGTGCACGTACCGCCCGAGCAGCGCGTCGCCCCGCACCTGCCGCAGCACCAGCACCGCCCGGCGACCCTCGCCGTCGGTCAGCTGCAATCCCGCGACGCCCCAGCGGGTGCGGGCGACGCGGACGGCCACGAGGTCGTACAGGTCGACCCACGAGAACTCGTCCGCGGCCCAGTCCGCGCCGGCGGCGACGTAGCTCGCCGCCGCGACCCAGCCGATCGCCCCGACCACGACCACGGTGCCGATCCCGTACACCGCGGTGTCCAGCGGGTGGGCGACGAGCGCCTCGAGCCCGACCAGCGTCACCACCAGCGCCGCCGCGAGAACCAGGACGACCCCGAACGCCGCGAGACCCCGGACGTCGACGCCCGACCGGCCCCCGACCAGCGGCCCGCGCCCCGGCGGCGACGACTGCGGACGACGCGGCACCTGCACGACGGCGTCCGGCCCGGTCCAGGGCGCGGGCGGTGGGACCGGTCGGCAGGTCCAGGGGTCCGGCCGCGGGGGGAGCTCCGTCGTCGCCGGATCGTCTCGGCGGACCCGCGCGACGACGACCCGCCGCCGCTGCGCCGGCGCCCCGGCCGGCAGCGGGTCGTCGCCGACGACCGCCTCCGCCGCGCGGTCGACGCGCACCTGCTGGGTCGCCCGCGACCAGCGGAGCCCGAGATGGACGAGATCCCACATCAGGGGGTCGGCGCGCAGCTGGTGCACGGCGCACTCGACCCGTCGCCCGGACCCGTCGCGCAGGCGCAGCATCGGCACCGCGTAGGCGCCCCGCGAGCTCGTGACCTCCGTCAGGTCGTACAGATCCACCCAGGTCGGCCCGTACTGCAGCCAGTCGGCGCCGACCGCCAGATAGCCCGTCGCGGTCGCGTACGCCCACCACCCGATGATCAGGACGAGGAACCCGAGCGCACCCCAGAACGCGGGCGGGACCGACTCCAGCCGGTCCAGCCCGACGACGAGCTGGGCGAACACCACGAGCGCGACCAGTCCGCCACCGAGCAGGACCACCGCGTCGCGCGGCTCGCCCGACGTCCCGGCCAGGACCGGACCGCGGCCCGGCGGTGGGGGCTTCGGCCGCGTCGGCATGCGCCGCCCCGGCGGGGCCCTGCGCACCCCGGGCGCCGGCGGCGGGGTGGGCAGGCCCGTCGACGGGTCCGGACGAGGCGGCAGGCCCGCCACCGGTTCCCCGCGGGTCATCGCCGCCCCCTCACGAGAACAGCCCCTTCGCGGTGCTCTCGATCGAGTCCCAGTTGGCGCCCACGCCGAAGGCCACCAGCGCGCCGACACCGACGGCGACGAGGGTCACGGGCAGCGCGGCGGCCGCCCCGGCGCCGAGGGCGGCGGCCGCGGCGGTCCCTGCCACCGTCGTCATCCAGCTGGCCCCGGCCCCGGCGGCGAGCGTCGCTCCCTGCTTGGCCACCGACGATCCGACGCTGCGACCGCCCGCGACGTCGGTGCCGACCCCCACGCCCGCGAACACGAGGCTGACGACCGGGACCCGGCTCAGCACCGGGCGCGCCGTGTCGAGCAGCCCGGACTCGGCGAACTGCCCGGGGTAGCGCCGCAGCCCGAGCGAGGTCTCGCTGCCGCCGAGCGTGGCCCGTCGCAGCGCGTCGGCGTTCGCCGCTCCGGCGCGCTGGGCGACCGAGAGATCGTCCCCGGCCTGCAGCGCCCCGCGCACCGCCTGCTCGAGCGGGACGCCGGGCGCGAGCATGAGGCCCATCAGCGCGGTGCGCTGGGCCGCGGCCCGGTCGGCGACCTCGGCCCACGTCCTCGCCGCCCCGTCGAGGGCACCGAGGGTCGAGGTGACGCTGGAGACCACGAGCGTGACGTTCTTCGCGACGGCGACCGCCTCGTTCGTCGGCGCCCGGATCCGGTCGGTGAGCTCGGTCTGGGCCTCGACGTAGCGGGTCCGCGCCTCGTCGGTGACCTGCCTCGCCCGGTCGAACGCCGCCTGCTGGGCCGTCGCGGCATCAGCGGCCTGCTGGTGAGCCGTGACTTGCTCGGGCGGCAGGAGGGTTCCCGACGGCGGGGTCGGCAGCGGCCCGGGTGCGACGGCCACCGGCTCGCCGATGAGCTCGCCGCTCACCGGGAGCCCGGCCGCGACGGCGTCGGCGCGCGCCCGGGCCATGGTCTCGAGGACGCCCTGCACCGAGGTCGCGAAGTCGTCGAGGGCCTGTCCACCGATGCGCGCCTGCGCCGAGGTCGTGTCCCCCGCGGCGCCGATCCGCCCGGCCTGGTCGCGGAACGCCTCCCCGGCCTGTCCGCCCCAGCAGTCGAAGGACGCGTTCCGGGCCCCGACGACCTGGTCCGCCGCGCCCTCCCCCGCTCGCGAGACCCCGTCGAGCCACCGGGCGGTGGTGCGGCACGACGCCGGGTCGGCGTCGACGTGGGTGTCGATCGGCATCTCAGCCCCCGGTGCCCGGCACGGGGACCGCCCCGATCCGCGACGCGGCATCCCCGTCGCCGCGCGCGTAGCCGGAGGTGGCCTCCCCGACCGCCTCCCCGCTGCGCTGCGCCGCCTCGGCGAACCGCGCGGCCGCCTGGGAGACCGCCTCCAGGTACGCCGCGACGGCCCCGGTCGCGGTGCCCGCGGCGGGCGTCCCTCCCCCACCACCGGCAGCGGCGCCGAGGCCCGCCGTCGCGCCCGTCATCCGCGCGCCGACCGCTGCCATCCCGGCCGGGTCGACGTCGAACCCCGGGCCGGTCACGACGCCGGCCGCCGCACCTCGGGCGGCAACGGCAGGTCCGCCCCCACCACGTCCGCACCGCTCGCCGCGAGGAGCTCCTCGACCGCGGACGCCGGGAACACCCCGTAGGGCTGGGCCTCCCCGCAGCAGCGCACCAACGACGTCGCCGACCCGTACACCGGCAGCGCGAGCCGCCCGTCGGTCAGCGTCCGCAGCTCGAGCAGGGCCTCCGCGCCGGCGGGCACCTCGTGCACCGGCACGAACACGTACTCCCCCGAGGCGAGCCACGCCGGCTCGGGCGACGACGGCGGCGGGCCCCACGGCGGGGCGTCCTGCCCGGCGACGACGATCTGCACCGCACCTCCCGACCCGGACACACCTGCCGTCGGGAACGCTAACCGGATCACGACGACCGGTGGGGTCGTTTCCGGGATCCCCTGCTCAGGAGCTGATGCTCAGGTGGCTGCCCATCTTCGAGGTGCACCAGCCACCACCCGACGTGGTGGTCGTGCAGGTCCAGGAGTACATCGTCCCGGCCGAGCCCTCGCCGTAGCCGGGAGTGGTGCCGGAGGAGAGCCACTGCGTCGCGACCGTCACCGCGTGATCGCAGGGGACGGTGCCGTTGACGATCGTGACCGAGTGGCCCGACGCCGTCGTCCCGCACGAGGAGCCACCCGTCGCCGTGCTGGGCGCGGTGACGGTCGCGACGAGGGGTGCCGGCGCGCTGCTCCCCGCGACGACGACCGGCGCCGCGGCCCGCGGGATGAGCATCAGGCCGACCAGGACGAGGGCACCGATGACCAGGAGCGTGCCGCAGGCGAGCGCGACGTAGCGGAAGACAGTGGACTCCTGCGGCGGGGGCGCGGCCTGCAGGACGTAGGGCCCGTAGCCCACCGGCCACTGCTGGTACGGGTCCGGCTGTCGCGGTGGACCCCACGACGGCGGCGCCGGCTGGTTCATGCTCGTCCCCCCGGAATCCCGCGGGGCTGGCCCCGTCGGGTGTGTGGTGCTGTCGAGATCCGTCTCGCTGACGATCAACGCAGCGTTGCGACGAACCGGAGGGGACCACTCGAACGAGTGATAGCCCGGGCCGCGCGGGCTTCCACCTCGGCGAGAAACTACGCAGAATTGCGTAGCCTGGACGGGATCGTCGCACAAAGTCCGACGCCACCCGTTCGGTCGTTCGTCGACGATATTGGATCTGCAATTCCCACGCACCGCGTCGGCCTCGGTACTCCCCGATACCGCTCTCCCCGATGAACCCGAAAAAGCCTGGTCAACCACACAATCACCCCTGGCGCACGATTCCTTCCGTTGGTCGATCGACCACGACATCCCGGACGAGGATGGTCGATGGCTCCACAGGAATTCCGGGCGCCGACGAATCCGCGGCGCATCACACGGGGGGAATGACATGACGACCGTACCCGGGACCGACAAACCCATGAAGCCGGGCGTCGAGAAGATCGCCGACGTCAATCCGGATCTGCCGGTCGAGATCACGCTGACCCTGCGCGGACCCGATCTCCCCTCCGGCGCGACGGCCACCGAGGGGGCGATGGACCCGGCCGACTTCCGGAAGGACTACGGCGCCTCGCAGCAGGACATCGACACGGTGACGGCGGCGCTGAGCCGCCTCGGCCTCACCGTCCGCGACTCCTCGCGGACGGCCCGGTCCGTCTCCGTGGAGGGACCCGCCAAGGTGGTCGAGAAGGCCTTCGGGGTGCACCTCGGCACGTACCGCGGCCCCGCCGAGGAGTATCGCGGCCAGGAGGGCCCGGTCCAGGTGCCGGCCGAGCTCGCCACGATCGTCACCGGGGTGTTCGGCCTCGACCTGCGTCGCGTCGCGCACCGGCTGACCGCCGCCCCGGAGGCTCCGCCGAGCGGCACCGCGCTGAGCCCGCGACAACTCGAGGACCGCTACGACTTCCCGTCCGGCGACGCGTCGGGGCAGACGATCGCCGTCCTCGAGTTCTTCGGCGGGTACTTCGCCGAGGACCTGGCACAGTTCTGCCGGAAATACCGTCTTCCCGACGCCACGGCGTCCCTCACGACCGTGTCGATCGACCAGCAGCCGATTCCGACACTCGCCGAGATCAAGCAGCTCCCGACGAGCAAACAGGGGGAATGGATCGGCGCATCCGGAGAAGTGATGATGGACGTCGAGATCGTCGCGGGCCTCGCGCCGGGCGCCGAGATCGCCGTCTACTTCGCACCCTTCACCCAGAAGGGCTGGGTGGACATCCTGAACCGCCTGCTGCACGACCGGCCCGCCGTCGTATCGGTCAGCTGGGGAACCCGTGAGGACGACCCCACCGCATTCAGCACGGCTGCCGTCACGGCGATCGAGCAGCGCCTCGCCGCATTGGCCGCACTCGGGGTCACGGTGTGCGTCTCCTCCGGCGACGACGGTTCGGGCGACAACGGCAACGACGGCCGGTGCCACGTCAACTACCCGGCCTCGAGCGCATCGGTGCTCGCCGTCGGGGGCACCGAGATCAAGAACGGGGCGGAGGTCGCGTGGCTCGACTCGCCCGGCACCAGGTTCGACCCGGCGGGCAATCCTACGGGCGGCGGGGCCACCGGCGGCGGCATCAGCACCGTCATCCCCCGACCGAGCTGGCAGCAGCAGGTCTCGGTGAGCCGGCCCGACGACGGGTCCGACTTCGACGGCCGGGTCGTCCCCGACGTCGCCGCACTCGCCAGCCGACCCTTCTACGACCTGATCATGGAAGGTCGGGACGCGCCCAACGGGGGGACGAGCGCGTCGGCGCCGCTGTGGGCTTCGCTGATCGCACGGTGCTACGCGACGCTCGGACCCCAGCAGAAGCCGGTCTTCGCCACGCCGCGGCTCTACGAGGGGGACGGACTGCCCGCCTTCCGCGACATCACCGACGGGACGAACACCTCCACACCCGACCCCGGCGTCGGGTACGAGGCCGGCAAGGGCTACGACGCGGTGACCGGATGGGGCGTTCCCGTCGGCATCAACCTGCCGCCCGTGCTCAGGTCGTCCTGACGGTCCCGGTCGCGCCGGCCCGACGCCACGGCGACCGGGCCCGGAGCGCGTCGTAGACCACGAAGACCTCGTCGGGCCCCGCGCCCTGCAACGCGTCGAGGAACTGCGGTAGCGACACCCCGGTCACGTCGAGCGCGCCACCGCGATCGACGAGATCCGCCCGGGCACGGGCCAGGACGGTGAGGAGGCGGCAACCGCAGTCGCTCGCCGCGGAAACGTCGACGATCAGGTGGCGCGCCCCCTCCCGGACCAGCGCGTCCACGTAGCGGGCGAGGTGGTTGGCGGTGATCCGGTCGCCCGCGCCGACCACCATGACGGTGACGGCGCTCGTGGACCCGCCGATCGGGTCCGTGTCGTCGGCGGTGACGAACGCGGCTGCGGGAGGCCAGCGCGGTAGCGACAACATGCCCATGGCTCGCCTCTCCCGGATCCGTGGTCCGGCTATCTCGAACGGCCGTGCAGGCCGCGCATCGCCCGCCGGCGTGGTGATCCCGGCGCGGGTGGGGCGGCGACGACCCAGAAGGCGCCGTGCTCGTCGCCCTCGGGTGCCGCGATGGCGTGCCAGTCGCCGCCGGTGGCGATGCCGTCCCGGCGCAGCACCCGGTCGGCGACGGCCTGCGCGGTCGCCGCGGAGGCTCCGGCCGGGGCCCCGTGGCGGGCGAGGTCCTTCGACCAGCACCGCGCACCCTCGCGGTAGCCCGTGAGCGTCCAGCCCGCCCCCTCACCGTTGAACGGGCGGACCAACGCCTGGGAGACCAGGAGATAGCTCGCACGCGCACCGGCGGCCGGCAGCACCGTCACCATTGCCGCCCCCGGTTCGACGGTGCCGCCGCCGGCACCTCGGGCACCGGTCGCCGCCTCCGCGCGCCCGCCGCCCCCAGGATCCGCACGTTCCCGTACCGGTCCTCGACGAGCGGCGGACGCGTCCGGACGTCCTCGGAGCGGGAAGCCCCCAGTACTCCGGAGAGCGCCCCCACCAGGGTCAGGCCCACGGCGGCCAGGGCCTCACCCCCCAGGTCGACGAGGTCCGCCGTCACGAGCGCGAGAGCACGCCTCACCGCGTGCACCGTGCTCGCCCGGACCCGATCCAGCATGCATCCACCGTCACCACGAACTCCTCGAGATCCATTCTGGGCGGGGCCTCCCCCCGAGCGCGAGGCCCTGCCCGTCGACACGACACGGTCACCATCCGTGCGAGATCGATGACTATGCGCTTTCACCTTCGCCCGGACAACCGTCATTGGAAGAATTCTCAGCAACGCTGTCATGATGTTCGGTCCGCGGACATCCGTGGCGCGCCCTGGATAGGTTGAAATACGAATTCACTGGACGCTCGTCAAAGTTCCCGGCTCGGTGTTGAATCACTGTGAAACGGGACGGCCAAGCTGCGTGGAGCACATCTCGGTGTGAGTCGATTCGACGGTCAACAATCTACTGGAACGATCGCCGTCCGGATTATCGGCGGTGGCTGCCGAAATACTCATGCGAGAGCGGCGCGGTCGGTCGGGCTTTCGCGTTCTGAATTCGAGTACGGCGCCGCACTCGGGCGGGCGGGGTCGGGGAACCACTCATCGCGACGCCGGGGCGGACCGGAACTCGGCGTCGGGCCCCGGGAACAGCACCGTCTCGGTGCCGTCGGGGAAGCGCACCCGGTACGGACCGTCCGGGCCGTGAACAGCCAGGATCACCGCCACCCGCACCTGCGCACCGACCACGCGACCGTGGATCACGATCTCCTGCCCGACCTGCCCACCGCTCATGACGCCTCCCTCGGACCTTGCCGTCGATCAGAGACCCGCCGGCGCCGGAATGGTCGATCCGCGGGCGCGAGATCCCATTTCCCGCCGACCTCGTCGACTGAAGAGATCCTCACGAAAGGACCCGGTCCCCGACTCACAGGCCCCGAGTGTCCTCGCCGGTGACGGTCCTGGAAAGTGCTCCGACGCCGGTCGGCCGGGATACGCCGGGCCGCGTCGCACAATGCCCCCCGGCGTGCGCGCGGCCCGGCGTATGTGGTCCCCGGGTCAGGAGAAGACCCGGTCCGGGGTACCACCGCAGGTCCGGACGACCCGGCCGTCTGATGACGGCGCGGACATCCGGACCGGAGGACGGTTTCCGCCGTTCACATTCCCGAGCAACCGATGACGATCGGCGTACGGACGACGACTATGAGCCGCCACCATGTCCCGGGACAACCCCACGCGGATCAGAAATCGCAGCGAATTCAATGATGTTCACGCTGTGGATATCTCCCGCGCCCGCCGGACAGGCGCCGTCGCCCACGGACATGCTGCCGGGGCACGGTCAGCGACGCAGCGTGTCCCGGGGCGAACAGCCGTAGAGCTCGCGGTACTCGACGGAGAAGCGACCCGCGTGGATCAGGCCCCAGCGCGCGGCGATCGCGGCGACGGTGTCGCCGGCCGTGGGGTCCGCGGCCTGGAGATCGCCGTGGGCGCCCTGCATCCGCACCCGCCGGACGTAGTCCATCGGGGTCTGGTCGCGGTGGCGGCGGAACGCCGCCTGGAGCCCGCGCACACCGATCCTCGCTGCCTCGGCGATCTGCGTGATGTCGATGTCGGTCCGGGCGTTGGCCTCGATGAACTCGACCGCCCGCCGCACCGTCGCCGGCTCGGCTCCCCCGGGGCCCGGGCCTGCCGGGTCGGCGAGCGCGTCCAGCGCGGTGTTCGGCACGGCCAGCAACGTGGCGCGGGCCAGCGTCCGGAACGCCTCTGCCCGCATCAGCGGCTCGGCCATGAGCGCGTCGTCGGGGAGGAGGGTCTCGGCGATCCACCGCCGCGTCGTGTCCCAGTAGCGAGTCCGGCGCTCCGACACCGCGGGTCCCGGGAGGAACCGCAACGGTCCGGCCGCCTCTCCGGCGATCTCGTGCGCCACGCGCTCCAGCGCGGCGAGGTCGAGACGAGCGAAGCCGGGAGCGATGTCCTCGGACCAGATGCGGTGCGCCCGGTCGGGCCGGAACCACACCAGGTCGCCCGCGGCGGCGATGCGCTGCTGGTCCCCGTCGTCGAGGGCCACCCGCCCCTCGCGCAGCAGTCCGATCGTCAAGGTGTTCTGGAGCGGCCGGTAGTCGTTCTCGACGACCGATCCGTAGAAGTCGTCGTCGAGCCCGAAAAGGTCGGTTTCGACCGTGGAGGCCCGGAACACGAAGCGCTCGGGGCCCCCCAGCAGCCGCGGGGCGTGATCGCCGTAGGCGGGCGCGAGAATCTCCCGAGCCTGATCGAAGTCCCGGGTCAGGAAGCTCATGCGTTTCAGTGCCGGCGTAGCAGAGATCAGGCATCCACCCCCTCGTGGTTGCACGCCGAAATCCACCGCACGCCGTACGTGGACGGCTACGGAGAGAGATACAACGGGAAACCGCCAAGTATCCGTTCGGCAGAGCCGCTGTCAAGGCGACGGAAGCCCGGGCCGGTGGCCGACGTCATGCCGGGACCGCGGCGACGACGACGTTGTCGAGATAGCTGCGGGCGCGGCGGTCGAAGGCTCCGCCGCAGGTCACGATGGCCAGGCCCGGTGCGCCCGCCGGGGTTGCCACCGACCGGGGAAGGTCCGCCTTCGGATAGCGCCGGAGGGTGGCGACGACGTAGTGGACGTCCCCCGAGGTGGTCGCGACCGTCACCGCGTCCCCCGGGTGCAGACGGTCCAGCCAGAACAGGGCTCCCGGCCCGGACGCCGCCGTGTCGACGTGGCCCGCGATCAGGACCGTCCCCGCCTCGGCCCCCGGAGCGGCACCCGCCTGCCACCACCCGACCCGGCCCGGGTCGCCCGGTATTTCGAGGTCACCGTCGGGTGCGTCCACCGGGTCCACCGGGGCCCGCACCCCCAGTGCCGGGATGATCAAGCGCACCGGGCGCCCGGCGATGCGCGGCGCCGGGGAGCGGTTCGCGACGGTGGCCGGCGCGGCGGCGGTGTGCGACGGCGGGACCGCATCCGCGACGTCCGTGCCCGGTGCCCAACCCAACCCCCACGCGGCCATGATCAGCCCGAGCACGATCGCGCAGGACGGCAGCACCCACGTCGGGCACCGGCCGCGGCGCGTCACGGGCTACGACGCCGCCGTACCCACAGCGCTGCCGTGCCCGCGCCGATCAGACCGAGACCGAGCAGACCGACCGCCACCGAACCGGCCGTCCCTCCCCCGCCGTCGCCGACGTCGGCGCGCTGGCCGCCCGTCCCGGTGTCGATGCGGGTCGGCGGGTGCGGTTTTCCGGTGGTGGATGGCGGCGCGGTGGTGGTCGTGGTGGTGTACGACGGCGGGACGGCCGAGGTCGGATAGCTCGGCGGCGGCGGGGTCCCGTCCGCGACCGGCGGGTAGACCGGGGTGGTCGGACCCGAGTAGGTCGTCGTGCTCGTCGACGAGCACGAGAAGACGCTCACGAGAATGATGATCACCAGGACGACGAGGGCCAGGATCGACCACCACAGGGGCCGGCGGGTGCGGGTCGGCGGGGGCGCGGGCGGGCCGCCGTAGAAGCCTCCCTGGTACGGACCGCCGCCCGGCGATTCGGGGCCGTAGGACATCGTCGGTCTCCCCTACTTCGACGTGCCGGTGTGCTGGGCGAGACCGATGAGGTGCTCCGAGTCCAGTCGCGCGTTGAACCGCGACAGGAACACCGGGTTGGTCGAGACCAGGAGCGTGTTGTTCTGGGCCTTGAAGCCCGGCTTCTTCGGGTCGGTCGGCTTGAGGCTGATCCCCGTCCCCTCGCCGCTGTCGCTCCAGTTCATGGAGCCTTCGAACCCCATCCCGAGGCCGATGAGACACCCGCCCTTGGTGTGGGAGATCTGATGGGTCGCGGACTCGAGGATGGTGAACGAGTTGTAGAAGTTCGGGTCGCTGGTCTCGTCGAGCGCGAGTATCTCCTTCTCGTGCTTACCGCCGGCCTGTGAGCGGTCGAGGCTGGCCTGCACCCTGACGTTCGGGTTCTTCATCAGCGCGATGATGTCGGCGTTCAGCTCGTCGTCGTCGTAGCCGAACATGTTGAACTTGAAGACCATCGTCTCCCGCGGGATCAGATGGTGGAGGATGGAGTGGCAATCGTCCCGCCCCACCATGAACAGGTAGTGGTCGCCGTAGCCCGGCGTGAGCTCGCCCTCCGGGGTGAACTGTCCGAGCTGCGCAATCCTGGGGTCGTCCCCGCCGTTCTCGGCCATTGCCGAAACCTCCGCTTCGCGTTCTCGGACCAGTCAGTTCGCGGGGAGCGTCACGTCGGGAGCGCGGTCGCCGTGACCATCCCGGCGCCGGCTGCTGCGCCAACGTGCTTTCGAGTGTGCTCGCACGGCCTCGAATTCCCGAATGATCCGATCGGGTGCAGCGTCGACGGGCTCCACATCCCCCGATGGACGCCTGTGCGTCTCAGAGGCACAGCCGAACGGGTAATCCCGGCGGCGCGCGTCGATCAGAACTCGGATCTGCACTGCACCTGCCAGCCCCTTCAGCAGCGCCGAGCGGCCTCATGCAGCCACCGCCGAACGGACCAATGACTGGTGGGATATGCCAGATTGGTCGGAAACTCCCGCTCATATCTCTCGAATGGACTAAGAAGACCTACGCATTGTGGGCGGCGCCGATCCGTCCGGACACTGGCGCAATCGATCGGGGCGCAGTGGGGGAGATCTCGGTCGTTCTCATCTCTCGGGGGTGGAACGTGTCGGTTCCGACCAGTTCGGTGGATCCGTCCACCACGGATCTGCCCGACGGTTCTGCGAGCGAGGCGGCCACGGCGAGCGCCGCGAAAACGGGCCGGTGGGGAAACGTCGTCACCCTGCCCAACGTCGCCGTGCACTGCCATCTGCTCCCCGACGGCAGGATCCTGCTCTGGGGTCGGCGCGACTCCCCTACAGGCACCATGGACGACCATTTCTGCACTCCGCAGGTCTGGGAGCCCGCCACCAATCGCACGCAGCCGACGCCCCAGCCACGGGCTGCCACCGGCGAGACCGTCAACCTCTTCTGCTCCGGCCACACGCTGCTGCCCGACGGCCGCCTGCTCGTGGCCGGCGGGCACCTGCAGGACGGCAACGGCGTCAACCAGGCCTGCATCTACGACCATCACGCCAACACCTGGACCCCGTTGCCGGCGATGAACCAGGGTCGGTGGTACCCGAGCGTCACCACACTTCCGGACGGTCGTGTCCTGGTGCTCTCGGGCAGCGCCGTGATCCCGGGCAGGGGCACGGTCGTCACGAACGTCCCCCAGATCTGGGACGGGAAGGCGTGGCACGAGGCGGCGACGTTCCCGGGTCCACCGCCGCTCTACCCCCGGATGCATCTCGTCCCCGACGGGCGCCTCTTCGTCACCGGGACGAATGCCGAGACCCCGTTCCTCGATCTGCACGCCAACCGGTGGACCGGTGGGCTGACCCGACCCGACGGGGAGCGGCAGTACGCGCCCTCGGTCATGTACGAGCCCGGCAAGGTGATCTACATCGGGGGCGGCAACGACCCCGGCACCGATCTCCCGACCGCCCGGACCAGCCTCATCGATCTCTCCGGTCCGGCGCCGACCTGGCGCGAGGGACCGCCGATGGCCTTCGCGCGTCGCCAGCACAACGCCACCTTGCTGCCCGACGGCACGGTGCTGGTCACCGGTGGCACCAGCGGCCCCGGGTTCAACGACCTCACCCCGGGCAAGCCGGTGCACGTCGCCGAGCTCTGGAATCCCGCGACGAACGCCTGGACCCGGCTGGCGGCCGAGTCGGTCGACCGCTGCTACCACTCGACGGCGGTCCTGCTGCCCGACGGCCGGGTGCTCAGCGCCGGCAGCGGCGAGTTCGCCGGACAGGCGAATCCCCACGACAGCCACCGCGACGGGCAGTTCTTCCACCCGCCCTATCTCTTCGCGGGACCGCGGCCCCGCATCGACAAGGTCAGCGCCACGGAGGTCGCCGACGGCGGCACCGTCGAGATCACGACCAGCGGACCCGCCGTCGGGAAGGTGACCCTCGTCCGCCTCTCCTCGGTCACGCACGCCTTCAACGCGACCCAACGGATCCACGTACTGCCGTTCACCACGCGCGGCTCGACGATCACCGCGACGGTGCCGACGAGTCCGGCCGCGTGTCTGCCCGGGCATTACATGCTGTTCGTGCTGAGCGCCGCGGGTGTCCCGTCGGTGGCGCGCATCGTGCACGTCCGCGGCCCGGCCACGCCGCACGCGGCCCTGGCCGACGCCGCCCTCGAGACCGAGGCCGACGCCTCCTCCCCCGGCCCGACGATCGAGGAACTCGACGACGCGGTGACCGAGCGGGTCCGCGACGGCCGGCTCGGCACCGAGGTCACGGTCGGGCTGACCGCGCAGTGCCCCTACGGCCTCGGCGGCTGCTGGGGCGGGGCCTACGAGGCCCTCCGCACGCTCGCCGGTGTGGGCGCAGTACGCCCGATCGCGAACAGCGCGGACTCCACCGCGACCGTCTACCTCACCCACCACGGCCTGCCCGATCTCGCGCGCTGGCCGGCGCAGCTGGCCGAGTCCGCCAACGCCAGCTACCACTACCGGGGGGTCGAGGTAAGCCTCACCGGCATCGTCGGGAACGTCGGCGACGCGGTGCACCTGACGGTGCCCGACACCGCCGTCGTCGTGACCCTGGCCCCGCTCGAGCCCGGCACCGAAGTCGCCTGGGATCTCCAGGCCCGCCGGCCGAGACCGGCCAGCGTCGACGAGCTCCAGGCCTTCGACCGCCTGCGGACGCAGCCGGCAGGTGGCGGGCCGGTCCGGGTCACCGGACCGCTGCGCGTCTCCGACGACGGCCCGACGGTGCTCGTGCGCGCGTTCGCGAGCCCGCAGGACGACGACCAGCTCCCGACGACGCCGAGGGGATGACGGCCATGGCTCCCGACGACACCCGCTCGGTCGACCTGGTTCTCGAGAGCGGCGGTGTGAAAGGCATCGGCCTGCTCGGCGCCGTGCTGATGCTGTACGACGCCGGGTACCGGTTCGAACGCGTTGCGGGCACCAGCCGCCGGAGCGATCGTCGCCGCCCTCGTCGCCGCGTACCAGCGCGCGGGGAAGGACCTGCACGAGCTCGAGGACGAGATGCGGCGGGTCCAGTACTCGAAGTTCGCCGAGGGGTCGCTGCTACAGCGGCTCACCGGGCCCGTCGGCGACGGTCTGGAGCTGCTGCTGCACGAGGGTGCCCATTCCGGTGACTACCTCGTCGAATGGCTGGAGCCGCTCCTGGCGAGCGCCGGGGTGAGGACCTTCGCCGACCTCGCGCGTCATGATCCGCACGACTCGCTCGGCCCCGACGAGCGCTACTCCCTCGTCGTGCACGTCAGCGACCTGAGCCGGCGCGCCCTGGTCCGGCTGCCCTGGGACTACCGGGAGTACGGCAAGGAGCCCGGCGACCAGAAGGTGGTCGACGCCGTCCGCGCGTCGATGTCGATCCCGTTCTACTTCCGGCCCGTCGAGGTGACGACCGCGAGCGGCCAGGTGACCTGGGTGGACGGCGGCCTGTTGTCCAACTTCCCGATCACCGTGTTCGACCGCACCGACGGCGGCACGCCCCGATGGCCGACGTGGGGCGTCAAGCTCTCGGCGCGACCGACCACGACGGCCGACGAGCCCGTCCGCACCACGCTCGGCCTGGCGGTACGAGCACTCCAGACCCTCACCGCCGACTGGAACCGCTACCGCCTCGCCGAGGAGGGCGTCGGCCGACGCACGGTCTTCGTCGACACCAGCGGCATCTCCGCGACCGATTTCGACCTGACCCAGGACGACCAGAACACGCTGTTCCAGAACGGTCGCACCGCCGCCGCCCGCTTCCTCCGCCAGATCGAGCGGACATCCGCGACCACTCAGAGAAGTACAAGGGGAGAACCATGACGATTCCTGACGCCACCGACGCCGCTTCGCAGCTCACCGAGGACTTCCGATGGGGCGAGGTCCCGGCCGTCCGCGACGCGAGCGTGACCGAGCGCGCGGCGCTCGCCGATCCCAGTCTGGGAGGGATCGCGGGCTTCAAGGGCCCGTTCCGGGGCAACGGGCTCAACACCATCTTCCGGCCGCAGGACTTCGCGGTCAGCCCGACGAAGCTGCCGAAGCCGGCGCACGGGCCGAACGACAACATCCTCGAGCTGAACCTCACCGAGGAGTCCCTCTCGTTCTCCGACCCGCTCGGGTCGATCCCCAACCGGGGCTTCGTGCAGGGCGATGCGTTCCTCAACGGCATCCCCTACGTGCAGAAGGTCAAGGACATCGCCGACCCGGCCCACCCGGTGGACATCCACTTCGAGCCGGGCGTCTGGCTGTCGGTACCCAAGACGCAGGTCCCGGCCGAGGACCCCAGCGTCGCGCGCATGGCCTCCATCCCGCACGGCGCGACCATCGAGGCGCAGGGCAGGTCGTTCACGGTCCCCGGCGGACCGCACATCGACCCGGTGGACATCACGCCCTTCCCGATCGGTGACCCGAGCGGGCGGCTCGTGGACCGGTTCCCGAGCCAGGACGTCGCCGACGAGGGCACCTTCCGGATCCCGCAGGACCTGTCGTCGTTCTCGGCGGCCGGGACGATCACCAAGGAGATCCTGGCGAACCCGAATCTCGTCATCGACGAGCGGCAGAAGAAGCAGCACATAACCTCAACCACCGTCATCATCATCAGCACGAACCCGGCCTCTCCCCTGTTCGGCGGCGGGACCGACAACATCGCGTTCCTGCTCGGGGACAAGGACGCGGCGAAACCGAACGCCGACGCGGTGCAGATGGACGCGATCTTCTGGGTCGAGACGGTCTCGGAGCGCATCACGCTGCCGACCGCGTACCGGCCCGGCCTGCCGCTCGTGGTTCCCGGCAGTACGGCCGCCGGCAAGCCGGTTCCGAGCTTCGCGATCCACTCGGAGAAGCCCGTCGCCGCCGGGACGCCCATCGACGTCACCTACACCCAGATCCAGTACACCCAGACCGTGTTGCTCAACTTCAACGGGCTGAGCTGGCCGCACGTCTCCGTCGCGACGCTGGTGCCCGAGCACCCGGTCCGCGCGACGGTGTGACCGAAGAGGATTCGACATGACCATCTTGCAGGTCGGCCTGACCGACACCACCGGAGCGCTCGACGCCAAACTCGTCGCGGCCGCCGCCCACGCGCTCAACATCCAGGTGATGCGGGATCTCCCGCAGGCCTGGGACATCAAGGCGACGGTCATCTTCCTTCCCGACTCCGGCCACATCCCGTCCGGGGTCTGGCCGGTGTTCCTCGTCGATCCGTCCCAGATGCCACAAGGGGCCGGCGGCTTCCACCGCGGGACGGCGAACCAGCCGCAGTCACTAGTTGGTGCGACGCCGGACAACGACGGCTGGACGATGGCCGCCAGCCACGAAACGCTGGAGATGCTCGTCGACCCGGGCGGGAACAAGCTCCAGAGCTCGCGATCGATCACGGTCGAGGACGGCGAGATCGCCGACGGGACCAGCGAGTTCCAGTACCTGGTCGAGGCGTGCGATCCGTGCGAGGCCGAGGACTTCGGCTACCTCATCCAGGGAGTGCCGGTCAGCGACTTCCTCACCCCGCACTTCTACGACCCGGTGGCCGTCGCGGGCACCCGGTACAGCTTCACTGGTGCACTGAAGAAGCCGCGTGACGTGGAGCCCGGCGGATACGTGTCGTGGGTGAACCCGGAGAACGACCGGGTCGAGCAGCTCCGACGGATCGACCCCGATGCCCCGCCCCAGATCATCGACCTGGGCCCGGCCGACGGGATCACCAGCCTGCGGGAGTGGGTCGACGGTCAGATGGGCAAGCAGGGGCTCCGCACCACGGCCGAGCTCTCGATGGCGCCGCAGAACAAGAAGCTGTTCGACCTGGGCCGTGAGCGGCGGGTCGCGCTGAGTAGCATCGCTCAGCGGAGGGGGTTCCGGCCCGCAACCTGACTCGCTGCTCTCCTTCGTCGAGCCCTCACGAGCACAATCGGGAAGGGGCTCTCGCGTTGTCGCGTGTCCTCTGCTCCGCACGCATTGGCGCGGAGAAGCAGATACCGACCCGGTTCAGTTGCGCGGCGGGTCGACGATCTGCTTCAGCGCGGCCTCCGGGTCTCGACAGGCCTCGCACGACGACGAGACGGTCCTCTCGTCGATGCCGGCGGAAGCTAGGCGGCTGCCGTCTGCCGCCGTGAATCCGACTGCAAGAACGCTCCCGGCGTGCTCATGATCCTGCTCGACGAGGGCCCAGGTCGCGGTGTCCCAGACCTCAATGGTGCCGTCCAAGCTGCCGACCGCCACGAGGCGTCCGTTGTCTCCGAATGCTACCGAATAGAGCTGATCTTGGCCGCCCTGGACGGTCTTGGCACCCCCGTCCACCATATTCCACACCGTGAACGTACCGTCTGACGACGTTGCGACCAGACGGCTCGCCGTCGGATCGAACGCGACCGAGGTCATCGGATTCGGGGACGGCAGCACCTGCGACTGCGCATCGTCGAACTGACCGCTCGGGTCTCGCCGCCAGATCGTTACCCCGTCGAGACTGCCAGCCGCAAGTAGACCACTCCGCGAGTCAAACGCCACGGACAGGTACTGAGCGAACGACGGCGAGCCGTATGCGTCCGGTCGGTGCAGAGGAGGCAGCGCGTGGCCGGCGGCGTCCCACCGATCGACGTAGCCCTTGTTGTCGGCCACAACGACCTCGCCGTCCGACCCGACGGCCAGATCCTCGACAGCGTTGGTGATCGACGGAAAAGCCGGACCCGGGATCAGAGCGTTCCCCTTCCGCGTCCACATCCTCGGTGCCAGCGCGCTGTCGTCGACGGTGACCAGTTCGTCGTCGCGTCCCGGTACGAACTTGACCAACGGATGCGCTCCATTGGTATATGGCGCTTCGGCCGATGGGGTCTCGATCGATCCGCTGTCGCTGACGGTGAGGAGGCCGCCTGACACGGCGGCCACAGCGGTCTTGTCCGTGCTGACATCCATCCCGGTGATCGGTTGAGGATGCGACGAGACCTGCACCTGCGGCAACACCCAGTGCCGCACCGTGCCGTCATTCGAACCCCATGATGACAGTTCGCGGGAGTCCGTGCCCCAACTGACCTCAGAGACCGAGCCCACGTGCCCCTGCAGTGTGTATATGGGATCCGCGCTCAGTGCGCCAGAGGGGTACTGGCTCCAGACGAACACCTTGCCGTCGTCCCCCGCAGTTGCGAGCCACTTCCCGTCTGGGCTGGACTGGGCGTCAGAGATATCGACCAGTTGATTAGGAATCTGCCCCAGCAGTTTACCATTGCCCAAATCATAGGTCCGACTCGTTTGATCCTCCGCGAGCGTGATGCGCTTCCGCGCTTGGTCGACAGAAATCGCATAAAGGGAGCCACGGAACTCCTGGACTTGGTGCAGTATTGGCTGGGCCTGGGTCCGCCAATCCCAGGTAATGATGTGGTCGCGTGGCCCTAGGTCAACAAGCACGACGCCTGTCCCGAAAGGCTGCAGCTGTCCGTCTACCCGAGCGGGAAGGTCAGGCATGGGATCGCGAGATTGGGCGAGAAGGGCTCCAGTCGTCGCGTCCCACGCTCGGAGTCGGTGGTCGGATCCCTCGATGATCACGCTGCGACCGTCGTCGCTCGGCGTACTTGCGAGCGCCCCACGCTCCAGGGTCCGGCTCTCACCCGTGTTCGTCGCGGGAACGACCGAGACGTCGCCCCCGGAGCCCGTCGCCAGGAGCAGAGGGGTCGCGGAAGGCGCGAGGAACCGAAGCAAGTTCGTCCCCTCAGGGACGTCTCCGAGGACGAACGGAGCGGACTTTCCGGTAAGGCTCCCCACGACAGCGTCGCCTCGCCCGTCGACGGCGGCGAAGCGGTCACTATCGTAAGGATCAAGAGCGGGGGCAATGTCGCCTGAGAGCGCTCCAAGGCGGACTCCACCGATACGATTGCCCTGCGGGTCGATGACCGTCATTTGACTCATACGATCGACGGCGAGCAGGGCGCCGTCCGGCGTCTTGAGCGGTCGCCGCACTTTCGATGCTGAGGTGCCTCCGACGACAATTGTCCCGCGGATGGCCGACCAGGCTCGCATGACAGCAGTCTGAGTATCGGACGACTGGTTCAGACTGTATACGTGGAGCGCGGGACCGAGGCTGCTCGCCGGCGAGATCGCCGAGGTCGTTGCGTACTCTTCGCTGGCCTGGCTGCTCTCTGTCACCCGGTGGACGAAGAACCCGCCCCCGACTAGAACGAGCACCAGGACGAGAGCAGCCAGCGCAGCAACGACGAGCCGGGCGCGCCGCAGGCGCCGGCGGACGTCTTCAGCGGCGTTCTTCTCGGCCTGGAGTGCTCGGTCGTTTGCCTCCTGCCTCATCTCCGCGAGGTGGCGCCGACGCCAGGCGAGGATCGCGCCGCCGAGGACGTCATGGAAGATCTCATACGTTGTCGGGCCGGCGCTCGGCACCGATGGCGGGAGGGGCCTAAGGATTCGGCGCGTACCCGAGCTGAGGTCCTCCAACAAAGCCACGACCCGCTCGGGCTCAGTGTCGGTGAGATCCGAAAGGTCGGCGACACTGAGGGCCACCTTCGAGCCGCGACTGGTCACCAGGTGGCGGAGGACCAGAGCGGCGAGGTCGCGTTCCTGGGGCTTGAGCGCCCCCATGACGGTGTCGAGGTGGGTCTGCACGACGGTGCGCGCCCCGCCGAGCGCGTCGAGGGTCGCCACCCGCAGAACCGCCGAGTGCTGGGTGCGCTCCTCCTCCCACAGTCGCACAAGAACGAGCTGAAGAAATGGCGCCTCGATATCGTGGCGATCCGGGGCTCCAGCAGAGTGCTCGGGGGCCTCCGCAGTGTCGCCGTCGGCACCGATGGTCAGTCGGCCTACCTGCACCTGGTCGAGCAGTCGCTCAACAAGCCCTGGCTCCAGTGTCATGCGCTCATCGGCCGCGCAGATCAGGTTGTATTGGGCCAGCGGCCCCTCGATGGCCTCGCGGGATTCTCGGCGCCCGAGGTGAGCCAGCCGGAGGTAGTTCTCGAAGAGACCGGGAACGCTGCCCTTAAGGTGATCGAGCTGCGCGAGGGCATCCTCGCGGATGGCCAGAAGAACGTTCACTTGCAGCTCACGACCCCGGACGATCTGGCCAAGAAGCGCCGGAAGTCCGTCCCCGCCATCCGGGCGGTGGTAGTGCAGGTACTCTTCATATTGGTCGAGCACCAGATACAGCGCCTCGGATCCAGTGGCATCGAGGACTTGCGCGAGCCAGGCAACGTCAGGCGTGGAAGGGTTCCGCAATCTTTCGACGACGCTTCCGTTTAGCGCTCGGTCTTCGATGCTCAGTAACACTCCGCGGACGACCGCGTCCAGTCCGCTTCCACTCCAGTCGCTCAGATACACCACGAGGGGGCCGGCTCCTCGGGCGTCCTCGTCATCCGGCTCGTCGTCCGCGTCCACCTCGCGCAGGTGGGGTAGTAGGCCGGCACGCAACAGTGACGTCTTGCCCACACCGCTCGGGGCGTACAGGAGAGTGAGTCGCCTCGTAGACAAGTTCGCAGCGAGGAGCCTCACCTCGCGAGTACGCCCGAAGAACAGCGTTCTGTCATCCTCGGTGAATGGGACGAGCCCGACGTAGGGACAGTGACTACTGCGAGCACTGCGCGGAACCGGGATCGCGCCAACAGCTGTGGTGGTCACGGTGAGACCGGTCGCGGGTCGTCGTCGGAATATCGCGGAAACCGACGCTCTAGGGAACCAACAAAGCTCTCGAGGCGCTCGGGAACGATCTCGACGCCGCGCTCCTTCCAGGCGGCGCGGTCGACCGGGTGTGGATTGGCCTCGATGGCCCAGGACTGATAGCGACGACCGTTCTGGAGCCCCCAGAGTCGATAGAGCATCACCCGGAAGTTCCAGTCCCGCAGGCTGTACCCCAGGAAGAGGAAATGGCTTCGCAGCAGCTTCTGTTGAACGGTCACGGGAAAGAAGTTCTCGCCGGCCCGGCTGATGTAATCGACGTAGTGGTCTTCGGTGATGACATAACTGTCGTCGCTCGCGTCCGCCTCGACAGCACCGTGGATCTTCGCGATGAGCGGGCGGACGGTCAGGTCGATGTCGAGGTACTCGTTAGGCACGTCGATCGTCACCGGATCACCACCGTGTGGCTGGTGCCGGAAGCGGCCGCGGTCGGGCCCATCCGCGACATAGGTCAGTAGGTCGAACGGTTCGTCGATATCCTCGAACGCTTGCTCCAGGGCGCGGTCGTAGTTGGTCGTGATGTAGAGCATTCCCTCTCTCGGTTGGTCGACCAGGCGCAGGTGCCGCGCCAAACGCGCCAAGATGTGATGGAGCATCGTCGGCGGGTATTGCGGGTCGAAGACCTCATGCAGTTCGTCGTATAACGGCCCTGGCCCCTCAGTGGACGCGATGAACTGTGATACACGCGCAAGATCCTCGTGATCACGATCGGGGTAGTCGAAGGACCCGGCAAGGAGGTCCGCGAGCTCCGCTCCGCTGGGAAGGTACTCACCCGGCACATATCCGGCACCCTTCGGACGACCGCACAGATTCGCCCCGGCGCCGAGCACTGGGACCGCCCGCGCCTTCCGGAGCGCACGCGCGACGCGGCCGTAGATCTCATCGATCTCGGCGTCTCCACCAAGGATGCTCATGCGGCCCCCCGCGCATGTCCGCTCGGTCCTTATACGGAGAGTAGTACGGCACCTAGTCGGAAGCCGAGTAATGTCACTCGTTCAGCCCCTCCATGGATGCACCCTGTTGATGCCCCGTCGGTCGTGCGGCGCGACGCCACATGTGTTCGAACTGGTCAACCCAGTAGGCGAACCAGCGATCGCTGACATCCCGCGTTAGTTCGATATGCATGCGTCCGACAGTGGCCTCGTTGTGGAAACCGTGGAACTCGACGATCACGGAGCCACCAGCCTGACTTGGGTTCGTGACGAGCAGGCTGAAGCCGGGGTTGTAGCCAAGCACCCGGTACTCGAAAGAACCAGCCACCGGCCAGCTGGCCATCGTCCGCAACTGCTCCATCGTCGCGTCGATGCCGGGACCGAGCCGTTGTGTCGGGTAGTCCAGTTCGTCGTCGAGGTGATGACCGGTCTGATCGACTGCTTCCACACAAGTCGGGTCAAGCAGGACAACGCGAACGATCCCGCGAGGACGAGCCAGCACCTCGCGGCGCAGCAGGTCGGCATTCGCGGCGGACAGGAGATTTACCCCAGACGGTGCGAAGATACATACTTCGCGTGCGCTCTTCCACCGCTCGCTGAGTGGATGCCGGTCGAAACCCGATCTGTCCTCGGCGATCTGATCGAATGTCGGCGCCCGGCCAGGCGACACTGAACGCAAGATCAGCACTGTCAAGGCCGCCAGGACTGTAGCCTCCTGCGCCTCCGTCGGCACGGACCCGCCCAAGATGTGCACGACCACAAGCGCAGCTGCGACTCCCGCGACCAGGTACGCCTCGATGTGACGTAGCGCGAGAATGTCGGACAGAACTCTCCGCGTTCGCCGGAACATTCGATCGGCCCCCCTCGCGCCGACGGGTCTGCCGGCCCGGAAGAGGATCACCCCCCGCGCGGCATCATCACAAGCGTGTTCATGCAGGAACATCCGAACCGCGGCAAGGAAGCTCAGTGGCCTGGACCTGCTGACTTGGGCCACCGCCGCCGCACAACTGCTCGAGACCGACGCCGTCGACGTCGCGCGGCCGCCCCGCTGCGGTTCCGCGCCGCCCGCGACGGCATCGCCCAGGTGGGGAAGCAAGGGCTCAGTACCACGGCCGAGCTGTCCGCGGCGGCGCGCAACGAGGAGCTCTTCGACCTCGGCGGGAACGACGGGTCGCGCTGAAGAGCATCGCCGAGCGGAGGGGTTCCGAACGGCGTCCTGATGACGCCTGGCGCCCGTTCTCTCGACGTCGTGGTCCGCCGGGTCAGCGCGGCCGACGCTCCAGCTCCAGCCAGGTCGCGATCGCGGCGATGTAGGCCCGGAGGTCGGAGAGATCGTCCAGACGGGCCACGACGATCATGTCGTCGACGGAGACATATTCGTGGACGAGGACGTTGCGGAACCCGACCGCCGCAGCCATGCGCCCGGCAAGATCGGCTTCGAGGACCCGGTGGCGCCCCAGGACCTGGATCGCGTCAGCGTTGGTCGACGGCGGACCCCACCCTGCGTCGCGCAGAAATGCTGAGCGACGTCCACTGCAGCCTCGATCGCGGTGACGAAAGTGTATTTCACCGCGCGCAGCCAGGAGGGATCGCTACGACGAGCGGCGTCGGCCGAGGACTCGTCGCGCAGATACGCGAGATCGTCCGACAGCGACCGCAAGAGCCTTTCGACCCGCGCCTCATCGACCACGGCGCACGGCCTCGAGGAACTCACGTCGGCTGCGCTCGATTCGGGGCAGCTCGTCGAGATAAATCTTGCGCGTGGTCGCGACCCACCGCACCCGAGCGACCGGATCGTCATCGAAGAGCAGCTCGCCCCGGATCGCGACCCGGCCCGCCAACTCGAGCGGAGCATCGTCGAGCACGAGCAGGTCCACCCCCGGCGGCGTCTCGACCTCGAATGCCGGTGGCGCTGACTCCCCCCACCAGGCTGCGACGTCGAGATCCGAGTCCGGACGAGGTCGTCCTCCCGCGCGGCTCCCATGGACGAAGCCGAAGCGCGCACCGGCCGCACGCAGCGCGGCCGCCGCGGCGGCCCGGTGCTCGTCCGGCATGTCCGCCACTATCGCAGAGCTGGCGCGTCCAGTGCACACACGCAGTGCAGCGTCGCGGCTGATCGTGTCGTACCGCGCCTGAAGCGAGTACGCGTCGCATCCTTGGCTTGAAAGTGGGTTTCGGCGGGCTCTCGCCCCGGGAGTCGCGACGCGTCGGACATCGAGAGTCCCGCGATGAGTCGGTACCGTCCGTTCGTGGACAACGGCAGCCTCGCGGCGGCGCTCGACGAGCACCCGGCCGCCGCCGGCCTCGACCTGCTCGTGCTCCACGGGTCACGCGCCCGCGGCGACGCCGGCCCCACCTCGGACTGGGACCTCGGCTACCTCGGCGACGCCGACCCCGCGGCCCTGATCGCCGCGGCCGCGCAACTGCTCGCGACCGATGCCGTCGACGTCGTCGACCTCGCCCGGGCCGGCGCCGTGCTGCGGTTCCGCGCCGCCCGCGACGGCATCGCCCTCATCGAACGCTCCGACGAGGCGTTCCTGCGCTTCCGCATCGAGGCAATCATCTTCTGGTGCGACGCCGGCCCGGTGATCAGGGCCGCCCATGCTGACGTGCTGGCCGATCTCGGATAAGCGGCCTGGACCACCCGCGTCCACGTCGTCGATGTCGACCGCCCGTTAGCAGGTGAGCTGCACTCCCTGTCCCGGAGGATAGAACTGCAGTTGCAGCGAATCGCTTCGCGCCACGACGAACGCCGGACCCGAATCATGACTCCACGTCGCCGGTAGCAGCAGGTAGTAGTTCCCCGACTGGAGCACGTACTTCAGCCCCGTATACCGGAACCTGAAGCTGGACTCTGGGTTGATGCCAGGGTCCGAGCAGACCGTTTCGGTGATCCCCGGGGCCTGCATCCCCAACCGCCCTCGACTGAGGAGAACGAGATCCGGCGAGGCGCCGAGGTCGCTCTCGATCTGTTCCGCTCGGCCGGTGCCGACGCCGATGGCGTAGCTGTTGATGGCCCAGAAGAGTCCGACGCTGACCAGCACGAAGCCGACGACGTACTCGGCTCCGCGAGTGGTCGGGCTCGAGGCGGGGCCTTCGAGCGACGGTCCGGTTCGGCGACCCCAGGACCGCAACGCCCAGAGCAACGCCAACGACCCGGCACACAGCATCAGCCCGCCCAGTTCCGGAGCGGAGTCGGCCGCGATCGAGCCCCAGGCGATCAAGAGGGAGACCACGAGCATCCCGAGCCCGACGACGGTGAGAACCGGGATCAGCACGGCCCCGACCGGATCGCGGACCGTGGGCGGTAGAAGCAGGTAGCCCCGCCGGAGCACCAGAGACACGAGCACCAAGGAGGCGGCGAACGTCAGCGGCACGAAGAGCCCGTCAGCGCTGCGGACCAGGTAGTCCTGAGTCGTGAAGTCGAAGACGGTGAAGCTGACCCCGAAGTAACGGGTCAACGCCTGGGCGTGGAGCCGGCCGAAATAGAACAGGAGCGCCGTGATCACCGTCGTCGGGGCGATCACGGCCGCGAACGTCTGCGCCACCTTGGCGGCCGTCAACGATGACGACGAGCTGCCATGGTCGCCCGTGTTCGGTTTCCACCCGTTCGACTGTGCACGGTTCGGCGGCGGCTGGGCGCTCGCGCGCCTCAGTGTGCGCCGTACTCCGGACGCAGCCGAGTGCACGGGCTTCTCGGCCCGACCGGGACCCATGGAACGCCGGCTCCTAGCTCGTCGGCGGCGTCGTGGACGTAGTTGTCGTGGTAGTCGGTGGAGGCACCTCCGCCGTCGAGGTCACGGGTGCCGGTGGCTTCTTCGGCGTGGAGGTCTTGGTCGGCGTGGAGGTCTTGGTCGGCGTCGGTTTCGCGCCCGGCGCCAGCTCGGCCGCGGACTGCGCCTCCTCCGAGTTCGTGGCGGCCGAGTTGCACTTGTCCGGATTCGACGAATCGGGATGGCTCTGACATCTCGCCACGATCTGCTTGTTGGCATCAGCGAACATCGTCGCCTGCTGATCCTTGTCCAGCGGCTTGGTGATGACGATCTTGATCGTCGTTCCTTCTTGCAGCTTGCAACCGTCCTCGTACTCCAAGTCACACGGGACGAGCTTGCCCGTCTTGTCGTATTTCATCGCGGGCGGGGAGTACTCGATGTCGTGAAGGAACCGACACGTGGTATCCGCAGAACCCCCACCGCTGAGGTACGGACAATCGGAGAACTTGTCCAGGCTTTTCAGAGGACCGAGCGAAGCACCGTCCTGCGCAACGACCCGTATCGTGCACTTCCCGGTGGAACATTGACCCAGTGCGGCTTGGTAGACGCCATCCGGGGTCGTCTCGAACCGATCATTCGCGTCGATGGCATCCAGGTCCCACTTCGCCCCTTGCCTCGGCGTCGACCCCTGCCCGGGCGCCCCCGGCACTCCGGGTCTCCCGCCGGGCTGAGCAGGCGAACTCGGCTGACCGGGCGTGCCCGGTCGACCGGGCACACCGGGCGCACCGGGCGCACCGGGCGCACCGGGCGCCGCGGGGTGACCACCCGCGGCGGGCGGGCCGCTTCCACCCGGCGTCCCGGGCTGGCCCGGCGAGCCAGGCTGGCCGCCGCCACCAGAGGTGCCGTTCGCCCCAGGCGAGCCAGATCCCCCGGGCTGACCAGGCGAGCCCGAGCCGCCCGGCTGAATTCCCGGCTTTGCTTGCCCGTCGGCCTGCGCTGTCGATGCGCCTCCTACCGGCTGCGCAGATGGCTGGGCCTGACCGCAGGCAACGGCGACAACGAGACACGGCAGCGCGATCAGACACAAGCCGGCCCGTTGATACGGCCACTGACGAAATCCGCTCCACACCCTGTCCCCCAGCGGGGACCCAGCGACGAGTTCGAGACACCTGGTCGACACCCCGCGCACCAGTGTCGAGAACTCGGACCGTCGTGAGGAAGTACGCAATCGTACGTAGCTCGAATGGACCCGTCGATCTCTCTGTGCTTCCCTGTCGATGAGGCGTCGGCCGGGAACTGGCCTCGCCCACCTCGGAAGGGAATCGCCGTGGTGAATCCAGCCGGATCTCCGCCGACCTTCTCCTCGTTCCGGAACACGAGCGTCGCCGGCTACACGGGCGGCTTCATCGAGCTCGACCTGGGGAGCCTGCCCGCCGGAGACTATTCGGTCCTCGTGACGGTCGAGGGCTCGGTCGCGTCCGGGACATCTCCCGCCGAGACCCGTGACCTGTTCTGTGTGCTCGACTCCGTCCCCGCGAGCCCCCTCGACCAGGCCACGCAGACGACCTTCCCGCCGCTCGACTCGAACGGGAACGCCTTCACCGTGATGCCCATGCTGGGCACCTTGTCGACGCCCGACGTCGTCTCGCTGCGCCTGCGCTGCGAGGTAGCGCCGACGACCAACCCGGTCGACGTCCAGCTCACCTCGAGGACGGTCGCGACGGCGACCGCGCCGATCACCCAGGTGTGACCACGGATCCGGGTCACGCCGCCATCAGCCCAACCAGACAGCCACCGCCGTCCGGTCGTCGTCGAACGTCTTGCGGGCGAAGTCGACCTGGGCACCGAACGCCGTCACCGACGGCGGCGTCGCCCAGACCTCGGAGAGGAACCGGCCGAAGTCGCCGTCGCCGTCGCCGAGCGGATCACTGACGCCGTCGGTCATCAGGACCAGCAGGTCGCCCGCCGCCACCCGGTACGACTCGGACTCGAACGACGTCACCTGCGGCAGCGCAGCCGTGGCCGAGGACGCGATCACCTCGGAGTCGTTCTTGAGCCCGTGAAGGCTCCGCCACCCACCCGCCGCGCCGTGCACCCACGCCGACGAGTCGCCGACCCGCACCACCTCGACGCGGTAGGACCCGTCGTCGGGACGCAGGTCGACGACGGCGAGGACCAGGGTCGTCGCAAGCGCCTCGCCGAACGCACCCTCCGACCAGTCATCCACCGAGACCCGCCGCCGGCGCAGCACCGCACGACCCCGCTGCACGACCAGATCGCTCAGCGTCTTCAGCACGTGCTCCCATGGGAGTTCCGACACCTCGCACTGCCCGAGCCAGTCCCCCACGATCTCGCACCCGAACCGCGCCGCCACCCCGGCGGCCTCGTGCGACAGCGACCCGGCCGACACCCCGTCGGCGACGGCGACGACCAGGTAGCGGTCGTCGGCGGTCTGCCGGAAGCAGTACTCGTCCTGGCGGACGACGCCGTCTTGCCGGTGGCGCAGCCCCCGGACGCTCGCGCCGCGGACGTGGGTCCACGGGGCCTCGTCGTCGGGGCGCACGACGGCGCCGTCGAGCACCGTCCCGTGGTGGTCCGGGGCGTCGCGCGCGAGCCGCTCCACCACCGCCGTCGCGGCGCGTCCCGGGTCGCCGACGACGTACGGCGTGACGGTCCCGGACCAGGACGCCGTCAGCTCCTGGGTGTCCGCGTCGAGCATCGTCGGGAGGTCCATCACATGAAGATGTCGTCGTCGGCGGTGTAGGCGTCGACCCCGACCGGCAGGAGCGCCTTCTCCGGAAGGACCAGGCCGGTGCCGCCCTGGGTCATGCTCTGGCCGGAGGCGACGACGCTCGACACCAGGATCTCGGCGATCGCGCTGATCGCCCGGGCCGCGTCGCCGCCCTGCTCCATGAGATACATCTGCATCCGCTTGGCGCCCTCGGCCGGGTGGATGAGCTCGCGCAGCACAGCCGGGTCGGCCTGGCCCACGCCGCACGGGATGATGTTCGGGTAGGTCCGGAATCCCTGCTGGGTCTGCTTGTCCCAGTGGGTGAGGTCGGCGAATGCGTCACGCCACACGGTCGGCTTGTCGGTGGGCAGGCCGTCGGTCAGGAAGAACACGGCCGGCCGGAAGACCGCGAAGCCGTCCGCCTTGAGCTGCTTGATGTCGCTCTCGATCTCGCTGCGCAGCAGCCAGAACGCGCTCGCGTAGGAGGTCCGGCCGCGGACCTTCATCGTCGGGAGGTCGACGGCCTCGTCGAGCGGGTCGCACAGCGGCATGCGCACCTGCGCGTCGTCACTGAAGTCGATCACCGAGAAGCGGACCTTGTCGGCGAGGATCGGGTTCTCGGCGAGGGTGTCGCGGATGGTCGGCATGATCTGGTTCGCCGCGTCGAGCTTGTCGCCGCGCATCGAGAGCGACACGTCGAGGACCAGGTAGAAGGGCAGCAGCTGAGCGCCCTGCGGGTGCGTCATGGTGGTTCGGGCTCCGATGATCGTGGTCGGGTGGGTCAGGGGACGACGACGGGTGTGCCGTGGGCGGGCGTCGCGGTCGGCGACGGCTGCTGGATCGGGATCTCGATCGTGGTGAGGGCCGACAGCGGGATCGGCATCGTGATCTCGGAGTCGTCGGCGCGCTGGGCGTCGACGACGAGCGACTGCTCCTCCGGGGCCGGATCGAGCGGGAACCGGGTGCCGCCCTGGGCGGCGAACCAGCTCCGCAGCTGGTCGTCGGAGCGGGCGAGGGCCACCTGGGCCCACACGTCCACGGCGCGGCGGCTCACCGCGCGGTGGGTCTCGAGGACGTGGGCGGTGGCCTCCTTGCCGGCCTCGATCATGCGGTCGGCGCGGTGGGCCTCGATCTCGTCCCGGACCCGACGACGGGTCTCGACCTCACGACGCCGTTCGTCCTCGTCACCCTCGAGCACCTCGAGGTTCTCCCGCTCGAGCAGCGTCTCGTAGGTGTTCTTCTTCGAGAGCAGCGCGAGCGACTTGACGATGACCGGCAGCAGTTCGAGCAGCAGGAACAGCGCGAACACCATGATGTGCGCGAACTGCATCATCGAGTTGCCCGCGGAGAGCCGACCCAGCGCCTGGAGCCGGGCCAGCAGTCCCCCGCCGTGCTCGGCGGCGGTCGCCGCTGAGGACTCGTACTGGCTCTGCTCGGCGTTCATCGCGTCGAGCCGGGACTGGGCGGTGGCGAGCCCGGCCTTCGCCTGCTCCTGGATCTGCGGGCCGGCCGTGTCGATCCGCTGCTGGGCGTTCTTCGTGGCCGTGTCGAGGGCCGCCTGGGCGGCGTCGCGCTCCCCCTTCTTCTGGTCGGCGAACGCCTGCTTCTGCTTCTGGAGCGCCCCGATCCCCGGGACGCCGGAGGCGCCCGGACAGGTCCCCTGCGTCTCGCAGATCGCCGCCTGCTCGGCCGTCTCGTAGGCGGCGTTCGCCTTGTCGTACGCCTGCTGCTTGTTCACGACGTCGGGGTCGGAGGCCGCCGTCTCCTTCTCCTGGCCGGAGGCGACCGCCTGCAGATGGGCGACCTGCGCCTCGAGCGGAGCGCGCTGGGCGAAGGTCTTGTCGATCTCGGCCTGCTGCGCCTGGCGCTGCTCGTTCTGCATGACGACGAGCTCGTTGTCGATCTCCGGCTTGAAGATCTGCAGCACCATCGGCGTCGAGATGACGGTGCCGATGACGGCGGCCAGGGCCACGCGGGCGACGACGCCCCCGACCAGCGCCGGCCACCCGCCGTCGCGGTGCATGCTCACGACGAGCATGCGGTCCAGGTTGAGGATGACGACGCCCCACCCGACGGCGACGATCGCCCCCACCCAGGCGGGGAACCCGGCCGCCGACGTCAGCGCGAAGAACGCCGAGGCGGCCCCGACGAGCGCCGTCGAGAGGATGACGCCACCCATCGTGGCGTACTTCGGGATGTCCGAGCGCGACTGCGCGAGCACGTCGGTTCGCGCGCCGGCGAGGCGGGCGAGAGCCAGGGAGACATTCATCGGCGGGCCTCGCGTCGGGTCGGCGTGCCCTGCGGCACGGCAGTGGGGTCGACGAGCCACCAGGGCACGTCGGGGAGTCGGGGGGTCGATCCGGCGACGGGACCGGCGCCGTCGTCGGGAGCCGGCCAGAACGGCGGGACCGGCGGGAACGCGGTCAGCGTCGAGCCGTAGACCGCGGGCGGGAGGTTCAGCGGCGGCGGGACGGGAGCGGCCGGGAGCCCCTCCCGGGGCAGGCTCGGCATCGGGACGGGGAGGTCCGCCGTCGGGTGGGGCGAGAGGACGACGACGGCGCCTGCCGCGGTGTCCTGCTCTCCCGCGGCGTTCGACGCGCGCAGCCGCAGCACACCCGACGTCGTCGGGCTCACCTCGCGGCGCCCCCGCCCGGCCGGCGCGCTGACGGAGCCGAGCGTGCGGCCGTGCGAGGTCACGGTGACCTCGCCGGGCTCGTCGAGCCGCCAGAGGACGGTGGTCGTGTCCCCCGGAGCGACGACGGTGACCGAGAGCCCGCAGCCCAGGAACCGCGGCGGCACGACCGGGTCGCCCAGGAGCCGCGAGAGGTGGACGTACCACTCGGCGGCGCGGGGCCGGCGCTGCGGATCGGTGTGCAGCGAGCGGCGCAGCAGGTCGAAGCCGTCGGCGTCGAGCTCGTTGATCGCCCAGGACGGGTCGCGGTTGTAGGAGCCAGGCGCGACCGGCGTCAGCGCCCGGAGCACGAAGAGCCCGAGCTTGTAGGCGTCCGACGCGGTCGTCGCCGGCCCGCCCTCCGGCGGGTTCCAGTCGGGGCTGTGGAGGGTCGTCGTTCCGGAGCCGGACGGTCGGGCGGCGTCGCAGTCGATGAGCAGGATGCGCGGGTGCTCCTCGAGGCGGACGAGCACGTTCTTGGCGCTCAGGTCGCCGTAGGCCAGGCCCATCCGGTCGTGGAGCAGCATCAGCGCCGCGGCGAGGTCCCGACAGACGACGAGCCGGGCGTCGCGGTTCGGCACGGCCGTCGCGCCGAGGACGCGGGTGCCGTGCGGCTCGGGGACCATCAGGCCCTGCGCCTCGCGGGGTCCGGTCTTGGTCGTGCCGGTCCCCGGCACGGTCATCGTGCGGATGTAGGCCGGGCCGATGCGCGGCAGCACGACGCCGTGGAGGACGCCGGCGTCGACGACGCGGCGCAGCGGCCAGGTGGTCAGCGAGTCCAGGCGGGAGCGGTCGGAGCCGCTGAGGGCGAGGCGGGCGGCGACGACGTCGTGGGCGGTGTCGGCAAGCCCGGGCGCTCGGTAGCGCTTGTAGACGAGCTCCGCGTCGGTCTCGGCGAGCTGCAGGTTCGCCGCCTCGTGGACGACGGCCTCGCCGCCGAACCCGAGCATCAGGCCGAGGGGTTCCAGGTCGACGGGCGTGAGGTCGGCCGTCACGGGCGGCCGCCGGCCGGGGCGGCGTGGAGCCGCGCGGCACTGTGGATCATGGAGTCCCCCGAGCAAGAGTTGACCACCGGTGTGGCAGCCGTGGAGATCTCGTTGGACCACTCGGCGGTGTTACTGGGCGTCAACGCTCGTCCGTTGCGTTGACCCGGTTGAGCTAATCGGCCAACGCCGCGCACGGGAGGGCTCCGACTCGGAGTGAGCCGCCTGCGCCAGGCTCGGCGATCGCCGGTGTCAGAACGTCCCGGGTCCGCCGGGTCGGGCTTGTCGTGCGGGGTCGAGCCAGGCCGGCGGGATGAACCATGGCCGCCCGTCGCGCATCTCGATCTGCCATTCGCCGTGATGGACCAGGCGGTGATGGAACGGACACAACAGGCACAGATTGCTCAGGCAGGTCTCGCCGTCGTCGATCCAGTGTTCGATGTGGTGGCCGTCGCAGCGTTCGGGGCGGCGGGTGCAGCCCGGGAAGGCGCATCCCTGGTCGCGGAACACCAGCGCCCGCCGAATGGCCTCGGGAATCTTGTAGGAAAGCCGGCCGACGTCGAGGGGCTCCGAGCGGGTGCCGAGCACCATCGGCACGATCCCGACGTCGCAGGCCAGCCGGCGGGCCTCGGCCGGGCCGATCCGCTCGTCCGGGCCGACCAGCGCGTGCCCGATCCCGTCGCGCAGCCACGAGAGCGGCATGGTCACCGTCAACAGCGCCCGGCCCGATGCCCGCGGCCCGGCGAGCGCCGGCGGGATGTCGCCACTCGCGGCTTCGGGCTCGACTGACTCATCGTCGTCGGCGGGCCCGTTCCCCGGCTCGACGTCGGCGCCGGCCTCGTCCTCCGGCCCGGTGTCGGCGGCGTCGCGGGTCTGCTGGTCGTGCTGTTCCCGGCGGGCCACATCGTCGGGGTGGAGTTGCTCCGGAAGCAGGTGCTTCGGGTCGCCGTCGCCCGGCTCGGTCGGCCCCGTCGTCTCGGCCGGATCCGCCCGGTCCTGCGGTGCGACGTTCGCACCGATCCGGCCGGGGGCCATCGCCAGACCGCACAGCTCCAGCAACGTCGCCGCGTAGCGGGCCTCGAGGTCGCGTTCGTCCTCGGCGCCGGCCCGCCCGGACAGCGTGTCGAACGCCGCGAGGATCAGCTGGATGTCGGCCCGTCCGGTGAACCGACCCCGCAGCGCCAGCGACCCGTCGGCGCGCCGCACGATCCGCAGCTCGTCGGTGGGTTCCGGGCCCTCCTCGGGCGCGACCCCGTCGGGGTCCAACGCCGAGATCAGCTGCGCGGCCACCCGCGCCAGGCCCTTCGGAGCCAGCGTCGCGGCCTTCTCGGCCAGGAACTGTTCGGCCTCGCCCAGCGCGGCCGGGTCGATCCCGCCGACCTTCTCCAGGTAGCGCATCGCCTCGTCGATCACCCGCACGTGACCGCGGTCCAGCCCGCCCGCCGCGGCCACCGGCGCGGTCGCGGACAACCGCGGCTCGACCGTCGAACCGCTCGGCGTGACCTGATCGCACAGGGCGCGGGCGTGGCGCACCAGCCGGCGCGCTTCCCCCAGATCGACCCGCCACAGATCCTGCAGCAGCCGCTCGGTCGACGTGTAGCCCGACATCTCCGCAGCCCCGGTCGCCTCCAGCCCGGCGACCTCGGACACCACGGCATGCTCGGCGCGCCGGGCGGCCACCATGACCTCCTGGGCACGGTGCATCACCACCTCGTCCACCACCGGCCTGCTCATGGTGACGACTGTAGACGCAACCCCTGACAGTCACGTCTGACCAGCGAGAACGAGCGCACACCGCGTGGATCCCGGTCCTTCGATGAGGGTCCGGCGAGGCGATCACGCCCTCCGTGCCGAGCCTCATCTGGTTCTGGGGCCTCGGCTCGCTCACCGTGGTGATCAGGCGCCGCGCAGCACGGACCGCCGGTACGCCACGGGCGTCCGACCGGTCGCAGTCTTCACCAGCTGCCCGAAGCGGGTCGCGTTCGGGAAGCCCCAGCGGAGCGCGATCGCCGAGACCGGCATGCTCGCCCGTCCCGGGTCGGCGAGGTCGTCCAGGCAGCGGTGCAGACGGCGTTCCCGGATCGTCCTGGCGACGGAGCGCCCGTCCTCGGCGAAGACGGCGTGCAGGTGGCGGGTGGAGACGAACAGCGCGGCGGCCACCGAGCGCGGTGACAGATCCGGCTCGGCGAGGTGCTCGTCGATGTGCCGATCGATGCGGTCCCGGAGCTCGGCGTGCGGCTCCGGGGGGTCGAGCAGGCCGCGGCGCGCGAGCTCGTCGTCGAACAGGGTGCGGGCGAGCTCGGTGGCGTGCCGGGCGGTGGTGAGCACCGCGTCGGGCCGCGAGCCGGTCCCGAGTGCCTCGTGCAGCCCGGTGAGTAGGCCCGCGAGCGCCGGGGTGAGGCCGTGGGCGGCGGGCAACGTCGTCGCGGTGAGGTCGCCGGCCCGGCGGCCCGCACCCGCCGTCGGGAACCGGAAGCACAGGCTGCGGTAGTCCTCGCCGCTGGTGATCTCGATGGGGCGGGTCGAGTCGTAGAAGACCATGTCGCCGGGGGCGACCCGCCCGAGCCGGCCGTCCTGCCGGAACGCGGCGGTCCCCGCGAGCTGCACGGACAGGAGGTAGTCCGCGGGACCCGGGTCGATGTGCTCGGCCGTGCGGATCGCCCGGTGCGGTCGGGAGGTCATCGCGATCAGCGAGGTCTCCCCCAGCCGCCGACGGGTCACGCTGCCCCGGAAGCCCTGGGGACGGGGACAGTCGACGTCGAACCGCAGGAGCGCCTCACGGACCGCACCCCGCCAGGCACCGAGGTCCCGGACTTCCTCGTCCACCGGCACACCTCCTCCCCGACACGCGCGGCTGTGCAGGGGGCGGAGATGTCCGTGCACCCTACCGAGAGAGACGAGACGCGGACCACACCTAGCGTGACGGGATGAGCACCGTCGTGACATCCCGGCCGTGGGAGTCGGTGGGTCCCGACGACGGGTCGGCGCACGCCGTGGGAGCCAGGGAGACGACATGACCGAGCAGCTCACCCGGGGCGCCCTGCGACCCGGTGACGACGTCGACGACATGATGGCCCGCCTCGAGGCGCTCGACCCGCTGCTCCGCGCGGAGGCGGAGGGCTCCGAGGCCGGCGGGCGGCTGACCCCGCGCGTCGTGGAGGCCCTGGGCGCGAGCGGGGTCTGGGCGGTCGGGACGCCGCGAGAGCTGGGGGGCGGCGAGTTCACGCCGCGCCAGCAGATCGCGGCGGTCGAGACGCTCGCCCGCGCGGACGCGTCGACGGCGTGGGTGGTCATGGCCGTCGAGATGATCACCGGGGCGACGGCGGCCTACCTGGGCGAGTCCGCCTGGCGGTCGCTGACCGCGCCCTACGACGGCGAGGTGCGCGCGGCCGGGCAGGGCACGAAGCCGGGCCGGGCGGTCGCCGTCGAGGGTGGATACCTGTTGTCGGGCTCCTGGCAGTTCGCGTCCGGCCTGCACCACGCGACCCACGTGCACACCGCCGCGCTCGACGAGCAGGCCGGCGAAATGCTGGTGTTCACGCTGCCCAAGGAGCAGGCGACGCTCGTGGACAACTGGGACGTCATGGGCCTGCGCGCCACCGGCAGCATCGACTACCACCTCGACGAGCTGTTCGTCCCGGCCGAGTACGTCTACTCCGGCCCGACGACGGAGCCGCTCGTCGGCGGCGGCCTCTACCGGCTCGGCGTGGCCAACCTGGCCGGGATCGGGCACACCGGGTGGGCTCTCGGCGTCGCGCGCCGGCTGCTCGACGAGATGCAGGCGATCGCCACGGCGAAGAGCGGCACGCCCGGCGCCGGGGTCGACACGGCCGAGTTCCACGCCGACTACGCCCGCGCCGAGGCGTCGCTGCGCTCGGCCCGCGCCTGGAACATGGAGGTCTGGGCCGACAACGAGGCGATGCTCGACCGCGGCGAGACCCTCTCGACCGACCAGGAGACCCTCACCCGGCTCGCGCTGAACACCGCCACCTGGACCGCGCACGAGATCGGCCAGACCGTCTACCGCTGGGCCGGCACCGCCGCCCTGCGCGAGGGCCCGCTCAACCGCGTGTTCCGGGACCTGCACGGCGGCACCCAGCACATCACCTCCGGGGCCGGGGTCCTGCACGGGTGCGGACGACGGCTGGCGGGGCTGGCTCCGGACGCGCGGTGGGTGTTCCTCAGTCTCGTCGACTGAGGAACACCCCTGCAACGGCTCGCCGGCGTGTTCGTCGTGGGGGACCCCGGTCAGCGCGCCGGCCCGGGGGTGAGCAGCCGGTTCGGGATCAGCGGCCGCCCGAAGGTCTCGTTCACCACGACCTCGAGCGCGGCGTAGAAGCCGATGACGCTCAGCAGGATGCCGAGGTATCCGCCGATACGCACCAGGCTCGTGTTGTCGAACCCGAGTCCCGCGGCCTGGAAGGCGAACACGCCGATCAGGTCGAGGAAGAGCAGGTTGAGCACCAGCGACGTCCGGAAGCTGGCCACCCACACCAGCACCGTCCAGATCGCCCAGCACAGCAGGAACATCGCGAGGGCGTGGTTGGCCGCCGTCGCCGTGGCGAACTCGCTCTGACGGAAGGCGAAGAACGCCCACAGGGCCAGCCAGAACGCCCCGTAGCTGCCGAAGGCGGTCGTCCCGAAGGTGTTGCCTCGCTGGTATTCGCCGATCGCCGCCATCAGCTGCGCGATCCCGCCGCAGAACAGCGCGAGCGGCAGGACCGCGGGGATCGCCGTCTCGCCCAGGAACCCGGCGTTGATGAGGTTGAGCAGCAGGTTGGCGAGGGAGAAGCCCGCGAGTCCGAGTGCGGCCGGATTGGCCAGCGTCCTCACCGTGGCCTCGGAACCGATCCGCGAGTCGGCGAGTGGGTCGTAGGGGTCCGACCCGGGCCGCATCGCGCGAGGTGGCGACGTCGCTGGTGCCATGCCGTCGGTCGCACTCAGGTCATCGGTCGCGCTCATGGCTTCTCCTGACGTCGTGCTGTCGTAGAACGACCCCGCGCCACGACCCGTGTGCGGGTCGTCGCGTCTCAGCCCGTACGCGCCGGCGTCGCGAGCCCCGAGGAGGGATGGGATGGAGGACACGCGGGGCTATCCACCGCTGGCGAGGGATGCGGCTATGGGCCGACCGCCGACCGCCGACCGCCGACCGCCGGCCCCGGCTGCGACGAGCTTGACGGTCACGCCTCGTGACCATCAGGTTTCCTTACGTGATGGAGCGTGGCATCCGTCACCCGGTCGTGTCCAGAGGGCGTCACGACTCGAAGCGTGAGGGACCTGGCCTCACGCTCGGTGCCGTCCCGCCAGCTCGACCTCCGACGCCGGGCCCCACCAGTTCAGCCGCGCCGCCACCGCCGCCGGCGTGTGCCGCGGCCCGGTCCCGGACACGACCGCCTTGTGCGCGGCAACCAGCGCCTTGAGGTCCAGGACCTCACACAGCGACTCGGCGGGCGCCAGTTCCACCGGCGCGCCACCGAAAGAGGTCACCTCGATCTCCTCACGAGTGCCCCACCCGGTCTTCAGGCAGGTCGCCATCCCGTACCAGCGCACCACCCGCAGCACCGTGAACGCCCACAGCGTCGCCACCGGCGAGAGCGCCAACGTCGCCAGCTGCGACCACACCGACTCGTCGGAACGCCGGATCGTCAGGTACCGCAGCGACTGCGCGAACCCGACGATCACCGGGACGACGAACAACAGCGGGCTGATCCCGCCGGCCGCGGCCGGACCGATGATGAACAGCAGCAGGAACAGCATCGTCGCGATCAGCATCTGCGCCCACGCGACGAGGTGGTTCCAGAACGCCACCGAGCTCAGCGGGAGGTACTTGAACCGCCACCAGGAGCGGATGAACGCCCCGCGCATCCAGCGCAGGTACTGACGCAGGTGGTGCGAGAGGTTCTCCGGCATCGCCGTCAGCGCGAACGCCGTCGGCTGCTGAACGGCCTTGCCCCTCGTCAAAGCGAAGATCGTCAGCATCGAGTCGTCGGAGAACTCCACCCCGCGCCCGAAGAACGTCTCGTTCAGGTACGACTCGAGGTGGTCGCGCACCATCCCGCCCCGGTACGCCGCCAGCGGACCGGAGTTGACCAGCACCGACCCCGTCGTCGAGGCCGCCGACCGGTCCACCAGCTGCCCGGTGACGAACCACAGGTCCGTCACGCGGGTCAGCAGGTTCTTGCGGGCGTTGGCGGCGAGGACGATGCCGGCGACCGACTGCACCCGCGGGTCGGCCAGCGGCTTGAGGACCTCCTCGATCGCGTCGGGCACGAGGATCGCGTCCGAGTCGACGGTGACGTAGACGTCGGCGTCGGGGGTGTCGGCGAAGACGAGGCCCTGGGCGTGGCGCTTGCCGCCGTTGGCGGTGCGCACCCACCGGACCTCGACCCCGACGGCCGCCGCGGCGACCACGTACTCGTCGCGCAGGGCCGAGTAGTCGAGCTTCGACCCGTCGTCGACGACGTACACCAGCCCGGGCAGGCGCCGCTGGCCGAGCATCGACCAGAGGCACTCCCGCAGCAGGCCCGGGTCCTCGTTGTAGACCGGGACCGGGATCACGACCCGCAGCGCGTCGAGCTCGCGGTCCTGCTCGGGGGTCGTCGTGTAGGGACTCTCGAGGTAGTAGAGCACCGTCTGCACGCCCAGCATCACGAACGCGACGAGGAAGAGCAGCCCGAACTGCGTTCCGCGCCCGGTGAAGGTGTAGGACGCGGCGACGGCGTGGTGGGCGGCCCAGACGCCGAAGCCGATCAGCGTGACCGCCGCGATCATGATGCCGCGACGACGGGCGCGGCGGACGGTGACGGTCACGGCTGGTGCACGCCCTTGCCGCGACGCCAGCCGAGGCGCAGGGCCACGACGCCGGCCACGATGATCACCAACGCGATCACCGCGAGCCACCACTGCGAGATGAAGACGCCTCCGATCGCGAGGCCGCCGAGGCCGGTGTACGCCAGCCGTCCGTAGTCGTTCACGCTGTTTCTCCTGAGCGCGGTAGGGATAGTCCGTCGGTGTCGCCTCGAGGCCCGGACTGGGCCGAACGAGGCCGACGACTGCTCCCATCGAGATCTTCTCGCCGCGCGTCACCAGGAATCCTGACGAACACCCGTTCGTGTCGTCTCCGGGGTCTCTTCTGCCGTTCGGAGTAACGGAGCGGCCGCGGCGCCCGAGTGCCCTCGGGACACGTGGCGCCGGACGAGTGAGGCGCTCACCGGATCGGGGGCACGCGCATGACCATGCAGATCGACCGTCCGCAGCCGCAGCGGCATCGCCGACGCCGGCCGTGGCTCGTCGTCGGGGTCGCGCTGCTCGCCGTCGGCCTGACGGTGCTCGCGGCGATTGGATGGTCAGTCTGGCGCGACGACGTGACGATGCAGCGCGCCCAGCAGGTCGCGGGCGCCCAGCTGCAGCAGCGATGGAGCGTTCCCGACGACGGGTCCGCGCTGCAGTACGGCGATCCGGTCGCCAAGATCACCATCCCGCGCTTCGGCGCCGACTGGAGCTACACGGTCCTCGAAGGCACCGGCCAGGACATCCTCGCCGAGGGGCCCGGCCACTATCCCGGGACGGCGGACCCTGGTCAGTTTGGGAACTTCGCCCTCGCCGGCCACCGCGTCGGGCACGACGGCGTGTTCGACGACGCCGCGGAGCTCCAGCCGTGCGACCCGATCATCGTCGAGACCCGCACCCAGGTCCTCACCTACCGGATGCTGCCCAGCCCCGGCGAGGCTTCAGGGACCTGCTCCACTCCCCCGACCTCGGTGCCCGGCCGCGAGATCGTCACCCCGGACGCCGACCGTGTCCTCTGGCCAGTACCCAACACCACGGCGACGACGAAGCCCGACCTCGCTCTGATCACGCTGACCACCTGCCACCCGCGCTTCTCGGCCCGTCAACGGCTGATCATCCACGGGGTGCTGACTAACGTCAGGCAGAAGACCGCCTCGTCCAGCTGAGCCGACCTCGCTCAGCGTGGAGCCGCCGGCAGCCGAGCAGTCGGGTGCGTAGCGGCCCAGCCCGCGACGCCGTCGGTGTTCATCGCGAACCACAGCTCGTTGTCACGGGCCTGGTCCAGGTACACGACCGACTGGTCACCCTCCATCCCGGTCCCCGCGACCGGGGCGGTCAGGAACTCGAGCCCGGACGTCCGCAGGCCGCGCAGGTTCCAGATCAGCCCGCGCAGGTCGTTGTTGCTCAGGGTGTCGTCCACCCCGACCCAGCGGGTCAGGGCGTCGGCCAGTCCATAGGCCCGCACCGGGTCCGACAACGTCCCGTTGGTGATCGCGGTGGAGGCCAGGGAACGGAGCGCGTTCTGCTGTCGCCGCACCCGGTCGAAGTCGCCGCCCGGCAACCCGTAGCGCTGCCGCACGTAGGCCAGCGCCTGTGGACCGGCGAGGTGCTGCGGCCCGGCGGGGAAGTTCACCCCGAAGTTCGACGTCGCCGCCGGCAGCGTCACGTCGATCCCACCGGCGGCATCCGTCATGTCTGCGAACCCGGCGAAGTCGATGACGGCGAAGTGGTCGACCCGCACCCGGGTCAGCTGCTCGACGGTGTTCACCAGCAACGCCGGCCCGCCGAACGAATACGCGGCGTTGATCTTGTTGATCCCGTGGCCTGGGATAGGCACCCACGAGTCACGAGGGATCGACACCAGCGACGCGTGAGACCCATCGCGGGCGATCGTGGCGAGCATGATCACGTCCGAGCGCTGAGCTCCGGGCACGAAGTCTGACGCCGTCGCCTGGCTCCCGGTAGTCGGATCCGGCGAGCGGGTGTCGGTACCGACCAGCAGGAACGTCTCGTCCGCCCCGGCGGCCGGCCGTGTCGACGGGTCGATGCCCGCGAACACCCCTGGGACCCGCATGACATCGCCCGCCAGGTGCTCGGTGACGGCGAATATCGCGCCCGCCAGCAGGATCACCAGGACGAGCACGGTGCCGAGGACCCACATCAATCCACGGCGCAGCCGGGCGCTGCGCCCTCGATCAGGCTCCCCCGGCTGCAGCGGCACCAATGATTCGTCGACGTCCTCTGACATTCGTCCCCCCGGACTGGCTCACATTCAGTTGTCGCTCGGGTCGCTCCGGCGGCCGAGGCCGACGGCGGTCAGGCCGGCGCGGCGCAGGGTGGCGGGGTCGACGACGTTGCGGGTGTCGACCACGATCGGGCGCTTCATCGCCGCGGCCATCACCGACCAGTCCAGCGACCGGAACTGCGCCCACTCGGTCAGCACCAGCACCGCCTCCGCGCCCTGGGCCGCCGAGACCGCGTCCGCCGCCAGCGGCACCCCCTCCACCTCGGACGGCGCCGGCTCCCCGTCGCGGAACTTCAACGCCTCCGGGCCGTCCACGAACGCCGGGTCGAACCCCACCAGCTCCGCCCCGGCCTGGCGCAGCAGCGCCGCGATCGCCAACGCCGGCGAGTCCCGCAGGTCATCGGTGCCAGCCTTGAACGTCAACCCCAGCAGGCACAGCCGCACCCGCGACAGCGACCCGGTGCGCTTGCCGGTCACCGCCAACCGCACCTTGTCCACGATCCGCTGCCGCTGCCGGGTGTTGGTGTCGATCGTCGCCCGCAGCAACCGGAACTCGAAGTCCGCCGCGTCCGCGACCTGCAACAACGCGTGGGTGTCCTTGGGCAGACACGACCCGCCCCACCCCGGGCCGGGCGAGAGGAACGCCTGCCCGATCCGCCGGTCGTAGCCGATGCCCTCGGTGACGTCCGCGATGTCCGCCCCGACCCGCTCACACAACTCGGCCATCGCGTTCACATACGACAACTTCATCGCCAAGAAGCAGTTCGCCGCGTACTTCATCAGCTCCGCCGACGCCGCATCGGTCAACACCGTCGGCGCACCCAACCGCGCGTACAACGCCGCCACCCGCTCCGCGGCGTCCTGGTTGTCCGACCCCACCACGATCCGGTCCGGGCCCAGGAAGTCCTTGACCGCCGACCCCTCACGCAGGAACTCCGGGTTCGACACCACCCCGATGTCGGCGCGCTCGAGCATCTCCGCGGTCCGCTCCGCGGTCCCCACCGGCACCGTCGACTTGTTCACCACCACCGTGCCCGGCGCCAACGACGCGCCGACCTCCTCCATCACCGACTCCACCGCACGCAGATCCGCGACCCCACCGGCACCCATCGGCGTCGGCACGCACAGGAACACGACCTCCGGGGAACGGCCCTCCTCGAACGACGCCAACGCCGCCGAGTTGCCCACCACGAACGACAACCGCCCCGCCGAGGTCTGCTCCGAGACCAACTCCGACAGACCCGGCTCCACGATGTCGACCACCCCGCGGCGCAACCGCTCCACCTTCGCGGTGTCGATGTCCGCGCACACCACCTCGTGACCCAACGACGCCAGACACGCCCCCGTCGTCAACCCGACGTAGCCCGTCCCCACCACCATGACCCGCCGTGCGAACACGCAGGACTCCCTCTCCGTCCGCCGCTAACCGCTGGCATCTCTGCTGCGTAATGGGGCGCTCGACCACATACCTCAAACCATCACCGGGTCGAACCTCGACTCTCCATGAATCGGCACCCACCCCGCCGAGAGCAGGTGGCCCCCGCCTCAGGCTCCCGCGCATCTCAACGACTCATTTGCGGCTGACCTAACGTCTCCTTCAGCAGATACTACGCCGAGCCGAACCAGGTCATCGCCGAGCAGCGTGGCCATTCGTTGGTGCCCCGCGTCAGTCGGGTGAACGCCGTCTGAACCAATTAACCCTGGAATGCCAGCCGGAAGCCAATCCTCTCCTGACGCGTCTATATATGGCAGCCCACACGAATTCGCAGCTCGTCTCATCGCGTCGTCTAACGCAGCGAGCGATCCGGTAGCTCGGCCCGGGCTAATCGGCCCAACCACGACAATTCGTACCCCAGGTAATCGACCCGCAATAACTGCATATAGATTCTTCGCGGCAGCCTCCGCTGAGGCCGGTTCCGCATGTCCGTCGTTTATACTTCCCTCGACTAGGATCAGGCTCGGATCGTGAGATAGAACTGCGGGCAATTGCGCGAGCGCATACGGAGGAGATGTTGACGATGCATGTGCATACCCAGTCCCTCCGACCGCGGCGTTCAGGCTGTTCCAACCGAATCGACCAGCTAGCAGGCTCGCAATATTCGACCGCCCAATCCCACCCAACTTGGTTCCCGCAAAGTACGAATCACCTACGAACGCGACTGTCGATTCTCGCGCATCTTTGTCGTTGGGTCGAAGCAGCAACCAACAACTCAGCCCAACGCTCAAAACGACGAGGACCCATACGCTCGCCCTGGCGACTCGAATCGTAGACATAACACTCTTCCAGGCTCGGCAGCGACCATATGTCGAATCTATCCGACCACCAAATCCGCGAGATTGAATCGCATTTGGCATTCCTCAAACGCCTTGAACGCTTGCTCGGATGAACTCGTCCAATCGTCACTATTTGTGACAAGCTCATACCGATCAACAAAGTCTTCCAGCGCAACCGAATTGACAAGCCATCTTTGCGGAATAATCTCCGAGATCGCTCCGCGTGCAGACGCCAGTACCGGCACACCAGCCGCCAGTGCTTCGAATAGCACCATCGGCGCAGCCTCGTTTGCATACGATGTCGGAAACAAGAACCAGCTCGATTCTTGGAGCACGGCCTGAACACCGTTCGAATCTTGCGGGCCAAGCCAAGAGAATTCCGGAATAGTCCTGTCATACTCCTGAATGATGCTCCGCAGCTCTCGATCTTCACACGGCCCAACCAAGGATAGCCGCACGTCCGGATGTCTGAGCCTGAGCGCCTGCCACACCTCGATCACACGGACTGTCCCTTTCCCCTCCGAAAGGTTCGACACGTGCACGAGATTTCTGTGATCTCCGCCACCTCTAGCCTGTGCCGGTTGCTCAACAAAGTTTGCGTTGCTTAAAACAACAATTTCGCTTAGTGGCTTATAGATCGATCGGAAGCTATCTGCCATGGAACTGGTAAGCAATAGATGCCTAGCATTCTGCGGGCACACTTTAGAAACTATGCTCATTGCCAGGCGCCTCTTATTGAGGTACGCATAGGAATGATGATGCAGGATCAGCTTGACTCCGACTAGTCGTGATAGTAAGACAATCGGAATTTCATACCATAAGCCCATACCTCCGGATAAACTGACGTAAACTCTGTCCGGCTTGCGGCAGACCGTAAGGCAGGCAAGCAAATGTTTCCAAATGCGGCGGAAATGATAGGTGATTCCCGACCGCAACCCCGGCCCTATATCGATCGCAGTAACAGCATGGTCTTTACCAACCGTTTCTAGAAAGCGCCGCGTCACGACGCTTGCACCATGGACGGGCGGCGGCAAAGGTCCAATCCAAACAATCTTCATTAGTCCTCAACGCCTAACAACGCTCGAAAAAGAAGTCATGCTTCGACATCTGCTCCACGCGCTTAAGATGTCCCTGCAGAGCTTTCTCAACTCGCTCGATGTCCCCAGTCTCAATCAATAGATAATCCGGGGTGTGTCGATCTAGATCTAGTCCTGCCAAGAGCTCATGCTCCGCGCCCTCCACGTCCACACTCATGAACGTAGGGCGCCCGAGCCCGCTCCGATCGATGAGAGTCGAAATCGTCGCCGCCGGAACCCTGAAAGTCGTTGCTCCTTCTATCGCGCGATCTAGCCTTCGCTTCTCTTCATTAGACTGTTGAAGGCCCAGAGACACCGACATTAAATCAATATCAACAAGGTCAATATAGGCATCTGGTCTATCGTCCGAGATACAAGCGGAATTCAGTACCACCGACGCCGGCCGCCACCGCGCGGCTCTCCGCGCGAGCTTAGGATGTGGTTCGATCAGGATACCTTTCCATCCTTCGAAGCGTTCTAGACGATACGTATTGCTCTGCGAGAATCCATCGTTCGCCCCGACCTCTAGAAATATTCCGTCATCAGGCAGGCGCGGAACAACCTGCCGGTCCAAGCGAAATGCCGCGGGCCACGAATACCGGTCCGACCCGAGCATCTCGAATCCCCTGGCCCGATAATATCTAACCGTCTTCCGAATTCCAACCGGTATCGCTGTTTGAACTCGCTTGCGCAGATTTGAAACCACTCTCGACGCTCCAAAGGTACTGTGATTCTCTATTGTCTTGAACTCTTAGTGGCGTTGCCAAGGGGTAGGACGGACCTGCTCAGTCGTCGTAGCCTCGTCTGCGTCGGCGCTCGGCTGAGAACGTCGCGACTCGTCTGAGATATCGCTCTTGGCAGCCTTGTAGCTGTAGTTCCCATACCGGGCCGAAGAAGGTGCCGCGAGCAGCACTATGCCTAGCACATGCGCAGACACCGATGCCATCAAGTCGAGCGCATCCTTCACCCGCCGCTTGTCCGTAGCCCCTGCACGAACCACAAACAAAGAACCATCGCTCACTGCGGTCATAGCCAGGGCGTCGGCTACAGGAAGCACCGGTGGTGCGTCGATCAGAACCATATCGAACGACTTTGAGACTCGCTCGATCAGAAGTCGCATCTGGTCCGAAGAAAGGAGTTCGTTAGGATTCGGCGGCTGTGGCCCGCTGGCGAGAACAGACAGCCTCGGTATATGGGTCGGCTGAATCGCATCGTCGGCACCCACACGACCTGCTAGTACGCTAGATACGCCAATCGCGCGCTCCACACCGAATACATCCGCAACGGCGGGGCGCCGCAAATCTCCGTCGACAATCAGAACCGTTCGACCGGCATCCGCTAAAACCGCGGCTAGATTGCAGACCGCCGTAGTCTTCCCTTCACCTTCCACTGCGCTTGTCACGAGGACCGTCCGAGGCGGCTCGTCGACATTCATGAAATCTAGGCTGGTGCGCAGTTGGCGGTAGGCCTCGGCCACAGGTCCAGGTTCGTTGCGGACGGCGAGCCGGTCCGAACTTACGGGGATCGCCCCAACCACAGAAACGTCAGTCGCTAGCCGGAGTTCGTCCACGTTGTGGATGCTACGGTCGAGATTTTCTCTCACTGCGGCCACGAATAGCCCTGCAAATAGCCCAGCTAGAAGTCCAACTCCAATATTCAGTCCGGCCTGAGGTGAAACGATAAGATCATTTGGTGTAGCCGGCTGAACCACTCGCGCAGCGACCGCGGGGGGAAGCTTCGAGTCAGAAGGCTGCTCCAACTCTCGAATCAGGTTGCTGAAGGATGCGGCGAATCTGTTTGCGTAGTCAGCCGCTTGGACAGACGACTGATCGGTCGCAGTAATCTGGAGAACAACAGTGTCGGGCTCGGAACTCGCAGTTACCTCCTTCAGTAGATCGTTCGGCGACACTCCGTTGTTGAGTGAATTCGCAACATCTGAGGCTACACGAGGGCTTGCCGCGAGCTCAACGTAGGACTCGATCCGTTGTTGCGACAGAAGTCCGCCCTGGTATGCACTTTGAGCATTCTCAGCCGAAGGCGCACTGCTGATGTACAACGTTGCGGTCGAAGAGTACTTCGGGGTTGTCAAGAGCGTGACGGCAACCGCGCTGAGCAAGCCGACCGCCACAAATGCCACAATAATCAAATAGCGAGAGCGGATAACTCTCCAAAGCTCCACGAAGGTCATTGGGTTCTTCTCCTCTTCTCTGATTACAGGCGGACTGATAGAGTCTCGGGCGTCGGCGCGTCTCTTTGCTCAGTAGGTGTCTGCCCGATTACCGTCGGCTTACTTAGAAAGAAGAGCGCCACTGTCAGGGCAACGCCTGATCCTACTGACTGCAGTAGCGAGCCACGAACTACAATTGTCTCGTAGGCGGCAAGAACTGGAGCCAAGACTAGTGGTAACTCGAATTGTCGGGCATGCTTTCGATACTCAGATCTGAAGATAGAATCTAGCTTGCTGGTTATAACGCCAAATATCAGGAGAAAAGCGAACACCCCGAACCATCTGTACTCGATGAAGCCTTCAGCCCATAATGGGCTGTCGAGGTTAAGGTTCGGGTAGTTAATGCTATTCGCAAGAAGTGTTCCTGTATTGTTTGGTTTGCTCAGCCACAGGCTACGGGGAACAAAGAACAGAATAGCGCCAAGTGTTTGATATCCCCAAGTAATCCCTTCAGCACTTGCCAATCGTATCGCCAACGCTACATCTGTAAACGCACCGTAATCAGTCTTGCCAGTCATGAAGTCGAGTGGCGACGCCAGACGGATTACTCCCGGATTAGAATTCCGGAAGTAGTCTAAATAAGGAAACGCAAAGACAGCGGCCGCAATGTACGTCAATCCGACTGCAGTCCTGCCGACAACGCTTTGTGAGCCGCTATAAATGAATAGGAAGCTCAGTACGATAGTAAAAAACCAATACCGAGAGTTCGAGATCGGATTGTTAATAGCGGCGTTGCAAAGGAGGAGCACGCCAACTGTAAACCACGGCAACACTCTGTCGATGCGAACATGGCGTCTCTTAATGCACCAAATCATACAGAACAGGCTAATGAAAGTCGCGACGTTCGCGAACGTTCGTAAGCTGCCACCGAGGGCATTCGAGTCTGCCGAGTACAGGCCGTTATCCCGCAAGACTGTAGAGACCGCGCGTCGACTCGCGAAGAGAGTCTCTATTCCACCGAAAGCAGAGATGAAAAACGGCATCGCAACAACGGTCACGGCCGCGAGCACGTAGACTCTGTCCACTGAAATATTTCTCTGCATCAACCGCGGAGTTTGCGTCATTCGACGGAACCCAAGGCGTTGTCCGAAATCATAGGCGACGAAACCAAGTAAGACGACAAGGTTGGTTCGAACGTAAAGATCAGAAGGGATGTACGCTCCAAGCGGGTTTCTCCCAACCATCCCTACGGCTAGACCAGCCAGGCCTAACCAGACGTAAGAGAATCCCCAGAAGGCTAGCGACAGCCATCGAGGTTCTGGCTCCGCGCAAATCTGTACGAACTTGTATGCGCTATAAGCTAGGACCAACCCGCTGAGCGTGAGGCCGAACAGTGAAGTAGCTCGTGGCACTGCACCGATTTGAGGTACGACGACAACAACCAGGGGCAGGGCCAACATGACTCCTAATTGGAGCATGGTGCTGCCGCGTAAGCTGCCCGAACGGAAGTGGCCGATTGGAGTACTCACGATTAATAGGTCCTCTTACGCACAAAGATCATCAACGTCGACTTACAGTACGCTGGAGCCAACTTCTCCAAAGAAGACTGAATCCTCGTGAAGGCATACGAGCCGGCCCCATAGGCCGGATCGGAACCATACGTATACGTGAAATTCTCGTAGGCCCCCTGCGGAAAGTGCTTCCGGATTTGTCTTAGTGAGTTCAATCGATAAAACGTCGGAAACGTGTCGATCTCCAACTTGGCGGGTTGTACGGTTTTCAGAAACCTTATATGCCAATCGTTCGGAACGGCCCGCGTTGCTACACCGACCATACCCCACCTGTTGGGGGTCCTCGCGCAAAGCCATCCGCCTGGCTTTAGCACCCTGTCAATCTCTGACGTTGTATGTTCCGGGAATTCTATATGCTCAAACGTAAAATCGGAAACTATCAGATCGGCCGTACCGTCCTCGAGAGGAAGTGCGTCCTTTGGATCGAACACTAGCCCTGCGTCGACTTTAGGGTTCTGCAGTACAGCCCCATCCACATCTAGTCCGATGATCTTACGGGCTCTACCCCTGAAGTTTTGAAGGCTCGCTCGGGCCGGAACGCGATCTTCTTCGGAGCGTCCTCGCCCAGCGCCAAGATCTACAATTGTGTCGGTTGACCGGAGCAGCGCGCCCACCCGAGTATAGAACTCGACGCTTCCATCCCGCGGCGTGTAGTCTCCGGCGTACTTTTCCCAGTATTGCAATTTGTTTCGCGTGCTCGTTCCCCTGACCTCTTGCGAACTACGCATTTCCAGTGCCCTCCTCACAGGCAACAAGTTCACAACGCCTGAGCTTTCTGAGTCGAAATTGTGTGGAACCGAGTAGCGACCCTTGGGTAAGAACATAGCCGAGCGCTGCCAAAGAGGCGTCGCCGCTCCTAGCCAACAGATACGTAGCCAAGAGGCCGGCTGCGATCGAGGAGGCCAGAGCGGCCGCGACGAATCCAGTGTCGTGCCGGTTCTGGAGGATCACAATGGCCGATTGGTTCAACGACAGGAGAGATGCCCCGAAGCACAAGATAATGAAAGTAGTAACAGACGATTTGTAAGAATCCGTCAACAGCAGCGGAATCAAGAAAGGGCCGACGGCAGCTGCGATCAACGGAGCAACGGCTAGGATTGCCGCAAGCTTCTGGATTCGGCGCTCTTCACGCAGTAACTGCGCTCGCTGATCTGATGCCCTTGCAAGCCACGGTGCGGCGACAGCCGCCATCGATTGCGACATAAACGTTAGGGGGCCCTGCAGGCGGCCCGCAGCGCCGTAGAGACCTGCAGCGTAGATGCCGCCTCCCACAGAGACGGCGGGGGTATCGAGTTGCTGCGCAGAGCCGCTAAGGCTACTCAAACCATAAGTGAACGCCGCCCTCTGAGCGCTCGCACTACGGCCAAGATCAGTCGGTTTCGACCGCGGCGTGCCTCCGGTGATCAAATTCGCGCATCCTTCTAAGGCCCAAGCCAGCACTAAACCGGCTGCGAGTGCAAGTATAGGGTTCAAGAATCGGCCAGCGACAACGAGCCACAGAACAGCAATAACGCGAGCTAGGACTTGATTCCGACTGCAGAGCCCAAATCGCTTCTGAGCCCGCAGGAGTGCGTTAGAGGACTGTGCCTCCCAAGTGAATAGAGCAACCAAGCCCACAAGGAATGCGCTGAGCGAATCGAGGCCAGTCACAGACGACGCTACGAAAGCTACCCCGACGAGCACCGGCGCGGCGACCTGCTTAGCCCGAACGATCCCAAAGGCTTCCGCTACCGTCAATCGCGCGCTCGCTACTTCTCTTACCAAATAGCTCGAGAGCCCCATGTCAAAGAGCACGACCAAGATCGTCGCGACGGAAAGCGACACGACGGCCTGTCCGAACACGGCTGGAGAAGCTGCGCGGGCCGTCAGAAGATACATGACGCCGATAAGCAACTGCGAGATCACCATCGACGAGCTCACTCCACTCAAAGCACCTAGGAGTGAGCGAAGGCCGAAAGACTCATTTCTCGACATCGATTGATTACCGCTCTGTTGCATTAGAGCGCGCGGCCGACTCGATAATCTCGGCCACGAGTTTCTCGAGGCCGAGCCCGGGCTTCAAGCGTCGAATAGGAGGATCTGCAATCCATCCATCGAACTCCTTTACCGATTTAACCATCGCCTTGGCTAACGAGGCTGAGTCCGGCTCCGAGACATACACGCCTGGCATATCTCGCACATATTCTGCCGACCCGGCCTGGCTCGAAACCACGGCATGGAGACCGGCTGCGAGGGCTTCGTTAACTACGAGTCCCCACACTTCTTGCATGCTCGGGAGGACAAGGGTCTGCGAAAAAGCGTACTCGCGCCACAGATCTGCCCCATTAAGGTGGTCTCGAAATCGAACGTCGGCGTCTGGGTGAAGCCGCGCGGCCCGGTCCTTGAGGTCAGCGTTAAGCGGGCCAGTTCCGACGATCGAGAGCCTGGCGGGACCGGTTTGCTTTACTACTACCTCGAATGCGTCCAAGAGGGCCGCGACGTTCTTTCTTTCGATCAGTTGGCCCACGTAGAGGAAGGTCTGTTTCTCGCCACCCAAGGATGTTCTGATGTTGTTGACATCTTCCGCAATCTGGTCGACGTCGACGTTGTTCAGAGCCTCAATTACAACGGGACGTTCTCCAAGCAAATCCCTGACATTCGATGTGGACGCCGGACCACCCGTAACTAGCACGTCCGCCGCGCTGAGAATTACACGGCGTAAGGTGGCCGCAGGGCCGGAGTGATATCGCCGCGATGTAACTGTACTGCGGTACCCCAGTGAGATCGGAACGCCTTGGGTCTTCGCCCAAAGGATGGTCTGCCAGTAGGCAGGAGATTCCCAGCCGTCGATATGCACCCAGTCCGGTCGAACAGTTCTCAGGATACGAAGGAGTCTGATCGACGGTCTATGCAACGCAGCTGCAGACATCTTCTTCGGTCGAGAGGAGGCGAGGATAAACTCAGCCTGCCCGATCTGCGGATCCCCGTCATGCCCATCTAACGGGTTCATGCAGACGACGGTGAGGGAGAGGATCTCGGAGAGCCAGCTCCAAGTTGACCAGCGATACCGCATGGGAAAGTTCGTCAGCCAGACAAGTCGTGGGTGGGATCGAATGTCACCATCCAGCTTGAGATCGTTCGAGAACTTATGATCCATCGGGTTGGCCGCCGGATAATCACCGTTGGAAGACATGATTAAGGCTCCCCGATTCTCGTCTCGGCAAGCTCGGCGTCGACCATGATGTGGGCGAGCTGCTCGGGCATGGTCTGCGCGGTCCAGCCGAGTGTCTTCTCGGCCTTCGAGGAGTCCCCGATCAGCGAGTCCACCTCGGTCGGACGCAGATAACCCTCGTCGAACCGGACGTGGCGCTCCCAGTCCGCGCCCACGTGCTCGAAGCAGTACTGCACCCACTGGCGCACCGTGGTCGCCGTGCCGGTGGCCAGCACGTAGTCGTCGCCCTGGTCGGCCTGCAGCATCCGCCACATGCCCTCCACGTACTCCGGCGCATACCCCCAGTCGCGGACCGCATCCAGATTGCCCAGGTAGACGAACTCCTCCTTGCCCTGCGCGATCCGGGCGGCGGCGCGAGCGATCTTGCGGGTCACGAAGGTCTCGCCGCGGCGCGGGGACTCGTGGTTGAACAGGATCCCGTTGACCGCGAACAGGCCGTGCGCCTCGCGGTAGTTCCGGGCCATCCAATAGCCGTAGAGCTTCGCCGCCCCGTACGGCGAGCGCGGGTAGAACGGGGTCACCTCGGACTGCGGCGGCGGGGTCGCGCCGAACATCTCCGAGCTCGAGGCCTGGTAGTAGCGGGTGTCGATCCCGACCATCCGGATCGCCTCGAGCAACCGGGCAGTGCCGAGCCCGGTGGTGTTGCCGGTGAACTCCGGCTCGTCGAAGCTCACGCGCACGTGCGACTGCGCCGCCAGGTGATACACCTCGTCCGGGCGCACCTTCTCGATCAACGTCACCAGCCGGCTCGAATCGGTCAGGTCGCCGTAGTGGAGAACGAGGCGCTGCTCCGGGTCGTGCGGATCCTGATACAGGTGCTCGATCCGACCGGTGTTGAACGTCGAGGAACGCCGGATGATCCCGTGCACCTCGTAACCCTTGGCCAACAACAACTCGGTCAGATACGAACCGTCCTGCCCGGTGATCCCCGTGATGATTGCGCGCTTCATCGCTCTAATCCCCCGACTGGTCTTCCGAGCTCCGCACCGGTCTCTTGGGGACCGGCGGACGGGGTCTCGCGATGCCGAGCCCCTGGGCGTAGCGCAGTGACGCTGCGCGTTCGCTGACTACATGCTGTGTCCATCGCACCCCTAAGTGCGTCCCCCACGTGACTGTCCAGCAACATTGCTCGTCGCGTCGGGCCAAGGTAATGGGCTCGATGGAGCCTTGCCACCCCGGGTCTGCTTGAGTTGCCCCTCGGGGCTGCTCGGACGGGTGATCTCAGGTGCGCTCCCCTCCTGCTGGAACACGACCCCGGCTGGAACCAGACCGTCGGCCGGCACCGTCGCGCCGCGCAGAACGATCGCCCGCAGAGCGACCCAGGCACCTTCGCCAACGACGATCGGAGCGTTGTCGTACTCGAAGTTCGGGTCCCGCCGTCGGTGCGAGCCAGTGCAGAGGAATGCTTCCTGCGAGATACACACCTGGTCGCCGATCATGATCGGTTCGAGGTTCAGGAGCCAGACTCCCTCGCCGATCCAGCAGTGCTCGCCGACCGCGAGCTTCCAGGGCCAGTGCACCTTGACGCCGTTCCGGATATTGCAGCCACGCCCGACCTCGGCGCCGAAGGTACGTAGGATCGTGGGGCGGGTCCGCGCCGGGCACCACCAGGCCTGGAACACCAGGTGGGAGACCACCCACCACGCGATCTGCCATGCCGGAGACCGGCCCTTGTCGTAACCGACGCCCGTGAAGTCCTGCAGCCGTCGAGTGGTCATCAGGCACGGTCCCGAACCAGCGGCGCCGGCACGACGGCCGAACGGGTGGAACGACGGCGAGCAAAAGTACGCTGCGTAGGGATCGAAGGGCCCAGCACCCGCTCGGCCAGGTGCTCGACCCAGCCGCAGTAGGCGGTGCGAGCGGCCTCCTCGGCGAGGGCGTCACGGGCGAAGAGCTGACCGCGGAGACCCATAGCGAGCCCTTCTTCCTGGTTCGCGCCCAGAGCCAGGACGGCACCGAGAAGGTCCTGAGCGCTCCCGGGCGCGACGCACATCCCGCCGCCGGAGACCTCGACCTCCGAGGTCGCCGCGCTCTTCGGGCTCGTGGCCGCGACCACCGGCCGGCCCGACGCGAAGTACGAGGTGAGCTTCGAGGGGACGCACATCTCCTCGACGCCCGGCTTCTCGTTGAGAACCAGGACGTCGGCCGCGGACATCGCGGTCTGGAACTTGTCGCCGGGCAGCGGGTCCAGGAACTGCAGGGTCGAGATCCCTCGGCCGAGATTCTCGAGGTGCGCGCGCTGGTTGCCGGTACCGAGGAGGACGAAGCGGACCGGCAGGTTCTGCTGCTCGGCGAGCCGGGCCGCCTCGATCACGTTCTCCAGGCCCTGCTTCGCACCCATGTTGCCAGCGTGCAGGGCAACGATCTCACCGTCGCGCCACCCGAGCTCGCGACGCAGCGCCGCCGGGTCGCCCGTGGTGCCCTTGAGGTGCGTCCAGTTACGGATGGTCGTGATCCGGTCCTGCTGGACGCCGAGCCCGACCAGCGAGCGGCGGAAGCTCTCGTGGATGGCGACGACACCGTCGGCTCGACCGAGGAGGCTCCGCTCGAGCTTGTCGGCCGCGCGGGCTCCGCGACCGCCGAGGCAGCCGGTCTCCGCGATCGCGCGTCCGTAGAGGTCCTGGGTGATCACACCGACGGCCGTGCGACCGGTGGACTTCCACCGCAGCGCCGCCCCGACCGTGAGGAGCGCGGGGCTGACCGCGAGAACGACGTCCGGGCGGGCCTGCACGGCGCGCATCGCGTTCCGAGCGAACGCGGCCTCCATCAGGATGCGGCTCTTGCCGGTGGGGTTCTCCGGAACCGGGTGGGCGACGCGGGTGACGCGGACGTCCCCGTCCATCTCGGTGGTGCCCGACCGGAATCCCTCAGCGACCCTCCAGTGCGGGTAGTGCGGCAGACCCGTCACCACCTGCACGTCGTGGCCGGCGTCGGCCAGGAAGTGCGCCATGCCGGTGGTGTACGGCGCGATGCCTGTGGGCTCGGGCGCGTAGTTGAGGCCCAGGATCGAGACGCGAAGGCGGTTGGACATAGTGGTCTCCCCGGAAGAATGAGAAAGAATTGTTGGAAAAGTCGGTGTCAGTACGCGCCGCGCCCGCGGAGCACGGCACCGACGGTCTTCCAGAGAATGTTCACGTCGAGCACCGGCGACCAGTTCTCCACGTAGCGGAGGTCCAGGCGGACCGACTCTTCCCAGCTGAGGTCGGAGCGTCCGGAGACCTGCCAGAGGCCGGTCATGCCCGGGCGAACCAGGAGCTTGCGGCGGGCGTCGTCGGCGTAGGTCGCCACCTCGCGACCGAGCGGCGGACGGGGCCCGACCAGGGACATCGAGCCGCCGAGCACGTTGAGCAGCTGCGGGAGCTCGTCGAGCGAGAGGCGGCGCAGCGTCGCGCCGACCGTGGTGACCCGGGGGTCGGCCTTCATCTTGAACAGCGGGCCGGCGGCCTCGTTGGTCGCGGCGAGAGCGGCGACCTGCTGGTCGGCGTTGACGACCATGGAGCGGAACTTGACCATCCGGAACGTCGAGCCGTTGAGGCCGATGCGCTCCTGCCGATAGAAGACCGGGCCCCCGTCGCGCTTGATGAGCACCGCGATCGTCAGGAAGACCGGGGCGAGCACGAGGAGCAGGGCGGCAGCGCCGAGACGGTCGACGCCGGCCTTCACCGTGCGGGTCACGCCGTCGAAGCGGGGCTCGGTGAGGCGCAGCATCGGGATGCCGTCTACCGGGGCGACGTGCAGGCGGGGCCCGCCGATCTCCATGAGGCCCGGGTCGACGACCAGGTCCACCCCGGTGCCCTCGAGCGCCCAGGCCAGGGCCTGCAGGCGGCGGGGCGACCAGCCGGGCGTCGGGGCGATGGCCACGACGTCGATGCCGAGCTCCGCGACGTGGCGGGCGACCTGGTCGAGGTCCCCGACCACCGGGACGCCGTCGACGGTCGCGTGGCCATCGACCGGACCGGTGGAGGTGCAGGCCGCGACGACGTTCCAGCCGTGGTGCGGAACGCGACGGGTGCGGGCGACGAGGTCGGCGATGCCGTCCTCGGTGCCGACCACCAGGACCGAGGACATGCAGACGTTCTCGCGACGCGCGGCGTGCAGCACCCGGCGGATCAGGTACCGGCCGGCGAGGATGGCGGCGCCGGTGACGGGGAGGACCCCGACAACCCAGGGCCGGAGCTCGTCGGCCTTGAAGAGGTAGCCGACGAGGGCCAGGACCAGGCTCGCGCCCAGGAAGGCTCGGACGAGGCGGTTGAACTCCTCGGCGCCCTGCCCGATCACCTGGGCGTCCCAGCAGCGCATTGCGGCCATCATCGTCAGCGCCACCCCTGCACCGATGCAGCTGAAGGCGGCGGCGGTCGAGATGTCCCATGAACGGACCGCTACACCGAGGGCGATCGCGACCGCGCAGACCGCGACGATGATCCCGAGGTCAGCGGTGACGACGGCCCGGACGAGCAGCGTGCGCCACGTGCGAATACGAGCCGGCGTGACCGCCACCCGCTCCTGCGAGGACCGCGGCCCGGGGACGATGACGTCCCGGGTTCCCCCCGCGATCCCGATGTCCGTGCTCACGTTCAGTGACCCCCCATGGTCACGGGGGCTCGCGGGAGGAGTAGCGACGGGGGCGCCTTGGTTGACCCCCGACCGCGTCACCGCCAGCTTCGCCCTGGTGTGCGCTTGACCCGGCTATCGCCACTGCGAGCGTGGTCCGTTACCCGCTCCGTATCAGCGTTCCGGTGTGTCGTCGCGACACGCCGGAAAACCTTGATGCGGACCTTCTGAGACTCACCCGTTCGGTTTAGTCATAGAACGAACCGTGCCACACAGCGTCGCCCCCGACGGACGCAGACTGTGCGTCCTCGGCCTTTCGGCGACCTTTCAGCGTTGTCAACGCTGTGTGACAGATCACCCCTTCGAGGTGTTGCCCTCGCGGAGATCGTCATGTGGCTCGCCGGTGATCGCCTCGACGGCGCCCTCACGGGTGCCATGTCTGCCGAGTACGTCGATCACCTCGGCCACGTGTCGAGCCAGCCCGCCGGACCGTTCGACGACGGCGGACACCAGGGCGTCGTCGGGCTGGAGGTGCGCGAGCCGGCGCCGCACGAGCAGCGCCACCGCTTCCGGGCTGAGCGGGCCGAGGACCCGGGTGGTGACAGCGTGCTGGGCGGCAAGGTCACTGAGCGAAACCGCGCAGTGCGGGTCACCGGCACCGTCGGAGATCCGGGCCGCCAGGACGATGACGACACCGGCCGGCGGCCCCCGACGAGCCAGACCACGCAGCGCCTCCAGCGACGCGGCGTCGGCCTGGTCCGCGTCGTCGAGCGCGAGCAGCAGGGGCGCGTCCTGTGCGAGCCAGGCGAGCCGCTGGTGCACCCACACCCCGAGCTCACAGCCGCGGGCCTCACGACGGACCCCGAGCTCGGCCATGACCCTGCGCCAGAACGCGGCGGCCGGCTCGCCCTGCCGCCAGGCGGAGACGGCGGTCCTGGCCCCGATGCCGTGGGCGTCGTTCACCGCGGCGCGCAGCAGCGCGCTCTTCCCCACCCCGGCGCGCCCGCGCAGGACGACCAGCCGGCCGTCGTCGTGGAGGGCATCGAGGATCGAGTCCCGCACGTCGTCCCGCCCGATCAGCTCGGGGGTACGGGGCCGCTCCCGGGCGGGGCGGGACGTGTCGAGCGAGCCGTACAGGGCACGTAGCTGGGGACCCGGCTCGGCGTCGATCTCGTCGCGCAGGCGGCGCCGCACCTCGAGATAGGTGTCGACGGCGGCGCGGTGCCGGCCGCCGTCGCGCAGCGCGCGGATCAGGAGCGTCGCCAGCTCCTCGTCGAGGCGGTCCTCCGAGATCAGCAGGTCGGCGGCCTCGCCACAACGTCCTGCCGCCAATAGCAGCGAGCCGTGGTGGACGGTGAGCGCGCGGCGGCGCTGCTCGGCGGCGCGGCGGGCCTCGACGAGCCGCTCGGCGTCGTACCCGGGGAAGGGCGTGCCGCGCCAGGCCGCGCGGGCTGCCTCGTGGTCGGCGACGTCGTCACCGTGCAGGGCGGTCTCGGTGAGGCGGTGGAAGCGCAGCAGGTCGACGGCGTCCCGGCAGATGTGCAGCGTGTACGAGCCGGCCGCGGCGGTGATCCATGGTTCCTCGCGCTCCCCCAGCCAGGCCCGCAGGCGGCTCAGGGCGATGTGGAGGGTGCTGCGCGGGTTCTGGGGCAGATCCTCGCCCCAGGCCTGGTCGATGAGCACGTCACCGTCGACGGGCTCGCCCGCGTTCAGGGCCAGCACCGCGAGCAGCGCATTGTGGTTGCGGCTCCGCCTGAACTCGGCGACGCCGTCGCGCTCGACGACGATCCCTCCGAGCAGACGGATCTCGACGTCGGTCATCGTTCCCCCCGGGTGTCACGTGGAGTGACACAGCGAGCACAGGCTACGTCGATCGGGATCGTTTTACGTCCTGCTGGTACGCGAACCGTCTAGAACCTGACCCTCTGGTGGGGTCGACGCGCCCTCGGACACCTGACCGTGGTCTTAGCGGCAGAGCCGCCGCCTCAAGATCCGTCTCCGCTCGAGGAAGTCGCCCTGAACGGTGCGGGGGACGCTGAACCGTGACCTGCGACCCGTAGCTGGCACTGAAACAGGGCGAATAGCCCATATGGCTTCTATCCGGTACCCATGACCATGTCGAGGATTGTCGCGCACCGCTCTGAGGGGGAGCTATGACGAGTAGCGCGACCGAATCGATTGAAGAGTTCGCGGCGGCCGCCCTCCGGGGCGGCGTGTCGACCACGATCTGCGATGCACTGGTGGCGCTCCGACCCCCCGGGGACCTACTCGCACCCCGAATGGAGATGTTGATTCCCGAGTCCACCCTTCCTGGCCGTTGCGCGATCATCACCGTGGCCATCGAGCTGGCGGACGACCGTCGATACCGACCCGTCGTCGAACGCCTCTTGGAGGAACCGTCCGATGTAGCGGAGAAGTATCCGATCACCATCTTCGACAGCGGCGCGACCCTGCGATCTGAGGCACTGGGCTGGTGGTTCGAGACCCTCGCGAGCCGGCCGCGGTGGAGATACGAGGCCGACCGACTGATCCATACTCTCACCGGACCTGTCCTCGACCAGTGCCGCGACGCCGCCATCGCCCACCTCACGGTCCCAGGGCGGCGCCCACGGATCCTCGGTGTGTGGGCCGCTGCCGACGTCCTGTGCGCGCTCGGTCGGATTCCGGCCGTCGAGGCGACCTGGCTCCAGTGGATACGCGACGAGCAGTTCACGAATCGCCTCGATCACAGAGGTCCTCACACCCCCGAGAACGGTACTAAGTCTGATCTGGACGGCGCGCTCCGACAGTGCCTCGAGGCGGGCGTGCTCACCCACCAAGATGAGTTGGTGCGCGCGGCCTCTGCCACCGCCTGAGCAGTCAGGAGTTGCTGCTCGGCGTGGAGGTCAACGAAGATCCACTCAAGGGATGATCGATCCCGGTGCACCCGTCATCCGGCCTCTGCGCGGCAGTCCGAACGGCAACGGTGCCACTCCATCATCGAGAACTGTGAGCAACTGACGGATCGCTGCTGACCACGGCGCCCAGCCGGCCCGCTCGGCCAGGGCGGCTGCGGCTGACCAGTCGGCCCGCGCCGTCGCCTCGTCGTCGAGCGTCCAGGCCGCGAGCCCCGTCCACAGCGTCACCGGGCCGAGTACCGCTCCCCCGAACCCGACCAGTACTGCAGCATCCGGGTCCGCGGGCAGGACCTCGCGTACTGAGGCGACCACAGCGCTGTCGCCGAGCCCGCACGCCGCGCCGGCGGCCATCGCGGCCGCAGCGCGCGTGAACCACACCCGCCCGGTCGCCGCCCGCCGGACGTACTCCGCGAGGTGAGCCCGGGCCTCGTCGTCGTGACCTGCGCAGACCTCGGCGAGAGCCGCCGCCGCGGCCCAGGCGGCGGTATTCGGCGACTGCGACGAGGCGTACGCGGCCAGGGTCCCGAGCTCCGAGACCCGACCCTCCAGCAGACGCGACACCAGCAGGTGCGCGCCCGCGGCGATCTGTGCGGACGGCAGAGCCAGTTCGGCGGCCAGCTCCGCGGCGGCCTCGGCCCCGGGATCGCCCTCGGCGAGCAGCATCGCGGCGTCGGCCACCCGCGCCGCCCAGAGGGACCGCGGCCGGGACCAGCGTTGGGCCTCGGTGTCCAGCTCCTGGCAGAGCTTGTGGGCACGTTCGGTGTGCCCGACGGCGAGCTCGGCGGTCATCAGCAGCTCGGTGGCGTCGAGCTGCAGGGACGGGTCCTCGGTCGCGACCGCGAGCCGGTGGGCGTCGAGGGCGACGGCGAGCCGGTCGAGGGCCGGATACGGCTGGTCGACCAGGGTGCGGGCCTCGAGCGCGCGGATCCGGGCCTGCGTCTCGAGGTCGTCCGTGGCGACCGCGTCCGCCAGCGCCCGAGCCTGCTCGACCAGCGCGACGATGTCCTCCCGCGCCGCTCCGGCCTCGCGGATCGTCGCGGCGAGCAGGTCGAGCTGGCGCCGCGGCGGCAGCGACCGGCCGTCGAGGCGGTGCAGCCGAGCGAGTCGTCGGGCATCACCGAGGACGGAGAGTCCCAGCGGCTCGTCACCGATCGCGACCAGCACCGCGAGCTCGTCGTCGCCGGCCTCCAGAGCCGCGTCGAGGGCGGGGGTCTGGTCCGGATCCGTGCTGTTCAGTGCCTGCACCGTGGACGAGCCGCCGCGGCCGGTCGTCGTCGGGAACAGCTGGCCGGGGCGGCGTCGAGAAGCGCGAGGGCCTCCGGCTGTGGCGGCGCCGCACCCGCCGCGTCACGCAGCACGGTGAACCCGTCGGCGCCGTCGAGCGGTTCGAGTTGGAAGGTACAAGGCCGTACGGGTTGTCCCGCTCTGCGACAGGCGTGAAAGCCCGATGAAAGCGCCCCTTGCGCTCATTCCCGCGAACGGGAGTGACGACCAAGGGGACTCATGGCAACGACAGGTGCGCTCGAGGCCATCGCAAGGTGCGGCCGTCGGGACGGGGGCGTACGGCGCGGCGGGCTCGCGGTCGACGCCGTCACCGTCTCGCTGCTCGCGATCGTCGCTCACCTCTGGGCTCCAGTGCTGGTCGTCGCCGTGGCGTGGCGGCTCGCCGTCGTCGGGGTGGTCGACATCGTCACCAACCTGCTGCCGATCCTCGAGGTCGACGGGCACTGGGCGCTGTCGGACTACCTCGACGAGCCCGAGCTCTCGCCCCGTGCCCGGACCGCGCTGGGTCGTTTCCTGCGACGACGTCCTCGTGAGGACGGCGAGCCACGGTGGTTGGCGGTGTACGGCGCGGTCAGCCTCGCGGGTGGGATCGGTCTCCTCGTGGGCGGGGCGCTGGTCTGGTGGGCCGTCGCGCACGACCTCGTCGCCGCTCTGTTCACGGGGAACGTCACCGACATCGTGGTCGGGGTGATCGTCGTCGGGCCGGTGGTGCTCGGTCTGCTGGTCAGCTCGCTCGGCCTGGTCCTCGAGGTGCTCCTCGACCCGACACGGTCCGAGCCGAAAGTGAAAGGCCCCTGAAAGTGTGGCGTGGCTCACTATTGGCAGCGCGTTCAGCACGAGGGGGGCTCGGTGGCCACGCAGTCAAGACGCACCTTCGGGTTCGGAATGATCATCTTGGGTTCGGTGCTGTCACGGACCCGCGAACAGGCGCTGCCACCGAGCGGCGGGCCGGCGCCGACGCCTCAATTGCCGGCGGGACCCGCAGCTCACCGACCACTCCCGCCGCCTCACCCTCGATGGGTGCCGCCGCGACCGCTGGCGTTGGTCGTCATGGTCGGCGCGATCGCGTCACTGGTGGCCGGGCTGCTCGCATACCGCGGGCAGGTTGAGGGCCTGCCCGAGCTGCAGCTGTCCGGCACCGCCGATGCGGCGCGGGCGATCGTGGCCGAGGTAGGAAGCATCGCACCGTTCCAGGACGCGCTGGCCGCCGATTACCGGCTCATCGCGGGCTACACGACGTTTCTCGTGCTGGTCCTGGTCGTCGGGTGGCAGTGCTTCGCCGGGCCCAGTGCGCGGCGCGCTGCGGGCGGCCTTGCGGGCATTGCCGTCGTGGCAGGCCTGCTCGATGTCGGGGAGAACCTCGCCGTCGATCGCGGGCTCCTCGGACTCGCCGCAGTTCCGGACCAGAATGCCTGGTGGGTGGTCGCCGCCGCGGCGGACACCCTCAAGCTGGTTCTGCTCGTACCGACGGCAGGCGCCGCCATCGTGACCCTCCTGCTGATCGGCGGGCGAATGCTTCGCCCGCCAGGACGATCCTCACTGTGCCGCGTCGTGCCGGGCTCGGTTGTCACGGGGGAGCCGCGCGGATACCTACCGGACGTCGTCCGGGTCGAAGGCGATCGTCCGGCCCGCAGGCCCGGCGTGTGCGTTTCCGGCGGCGGGATCCGATCGGCATGCGTGACCCTCGGAGCCCTCCAGGTCCTCCGCGCGAATGGACGACTCACCGACGCCGGCTACCTCTTCTCGGTTTCCGGTGGCGGTTACATGACGGGGGCACTCCGCCTCGCCATGCAGCGTCCGGGAACCGGCAACGGCGCACGAGCGCTGTCTCCGGACGCCTACTCCGAGAGCACCCCCGAGCTCGCCTACATGCACGCCCACGGTGACTACATCGCTCAGGGAGCGGTGCAGTGGGTCAGGGCCCTCGGCGTCGTGCTCGCGCACCTGCTGTACGCACTGTTCCTGCTCGCGTCCCTCGCCGTCGGGGTGGGCCTGCTGCTCGGCCTGTTCTACCGGGAGTTCCGGATCGCGGGACCGGGCCTCGCGCACGCCTTCGATCTGAGATCTCCGTTGGGGGGAGACCCCCTTCCGACGGATCACTCTCCGGGCGCGACGTGGACGATCGGAGCGCTGCTCGTCCTGACGGTGCTGCTCTGGCTCATCGCGGGCGCGGTGGAGGGTCTGACCGGAGAGCCGCACCCGCGGTGGCGAGGCGCCGCCTGGGTCGTCGCCGGCCTGACGCTGCTCGTCGCCGTGGTGACGATGCTCGTGCCCGCCCTCGTCGAACTGGTGATCTGGCGTCCGGATGTCGCGAAGTTGACGGGGTCCGTCGGCGTGATCGGGAGTGTGCTGACGACCCTCAAGACGCTCGGGTCGAAGGCGTCCTCCGGGGCTCCGTCGGGCCGCTCCCTGGCGAAGGCGACACAGTACGTCTGGCCGGTGGTGGTGGTCATCGTCGTCGCGCTGATCGTCTTCGGGATGCTGCTCGGGATGGCGGCGACGCTCGATGCGGTGGTCCAGTCGCGCGGCGACCGGCCGTTGCTTCTCTACGGCCTCGCGGCAGGCGTCGTGGTCGCCGGGGTCGCGGCCAAGTTCTTCGACCAGACCAGCGCCAGTCTCCACCCCTTCTATCGTCGCCGGTTGAACTCCCTGTATTCGCGCCGAGAGGGTCCCGACGCCGTGCCATACGGCTATGACGAACGGACGAAACTGTCCACCTACGCAACCTCGGTCGACGGTTATCCGAGATTCGTCTTCGTTGCTACGGCACACGTGAAAGAGCCCGGGGTCGCGACGCGCCCGGTCCCGTACACCTTCAGCAGCAACTGGGTCGGAGGGGCGCACGTCGGATACGTACCGACAGAGGCACTGATCGACAACTCACCGCCCTGCTATCGCGGCGACCTCACGCTCCTCGGCGCTGTCGCGATCTCCGGCGCCGCATTCGCGTCCGCCATGGGCGTCGTGAGCAAACCCTTCGAGGTACTGCTGGCCCTCAGCAATGCTCGTCTCGGCGCCTGGCTGCCCAATCCGGTCCGGCTGGGCCAGGATGCCGCCGTTGCCGGAGGCTGGACCCGTCGTCGGTTGCCCCGCGTACGCAGCGAGAGCTACCACGCGCGGGAGGTGTTCGGCAGCCACCCCGTCGACGATCCGCTCCTGCTGATCACCGACGGAGGGCACTACGACAACCTCGGCCTCGTCGAGGCCCTGCGGCACCGATGCGAGACGGTGGTCGTCGTCGACTCGAGCAACGACACCCCGCCGTACCCGACCACGCTCATCGACGCGATGACCCTCGCCGACACCGAACTCGGCGTGACGATCGACCTGGACGATCCGGATGCCCTCGCCCCCGGCTCGGTCCTCGCCGACGGCGACCTGCCGCAGCCGTGGGAATCCCTCCTCCCGAGGTTCTCGTCGAGCGCCGTCGTCACCGGGACGATCCACTACCCCGCGGGACCGCTGGGCCCTGCTTGGGACGGCACGCTCGTCGTCGTGAAGGCTCGGCTGACGCTCGACCTGCCCTACGAGGTCCTCGCCTACGCAGCGTCGAACCCTGACTTCCCGTACGACTCCACCGCGGACCAGTGGTTCGACGCGGCCCAGTTCGACGCCTATCACCGGCTGGGTCGCCGTCTGGGCAAGGTGGCGGTCGAACGGCTGACCGGCCTCGGGGTGCCGGTGTCTCACTCAGCGGCGTAGGCCCAGCGGCAACGGCGCTCGCGGGTCCTCGACGGCGAGGAGGCATCGTCTGGCCGCCGCCGCCCACGGTGGCCACCCCGCCCGGTCGGCGAACCCGACCGCTGCCGCGAAGTCACGACCCGCCGTCGTGACGTCGTCGAGCGTCCACGCGGCGAGGCCGGTCCAGAGCGTCACCGGCCCGACCGCCGCTCCCCCGAACCCGACCAGCACCGCGCTGTCGGGATCGGCGGGCAGGACCTCGCGGACGTGCGCAGCGACCGCGGTGTCGCGCAGGTTGAAGGCGGCCGCCGTGGCGACAGCCCGGGCCGCGCGGGCGAACCACATCGCCGGGTTGACGGTGCGACGCGAGTACTCGGCCAGATGTGCCCGGGCCTCGTCGTCGTGCCCTGCACAGGACTCTGCGAAGGCGGCTCCGGCGGACCACGCCGCGGTGTTGGGCGACCGGGCCGCGGCGTACGCCGCGAGTTCGGCGATCTCCGCGACGGTGCCGGCGAGCAGGTGCTTGACCAGCAGGTGAGCGCCGGCGGCGAGCGGTGCGCCGGGCAGTCCGAGCGCCCCACCCCGTTCGGCGGCGCGCTCCGCCGCGGCATCGGCGCCCGGGTCGCTCTCGGCCAGCAGCATCGCGGCCTCGGTGACCTGCGCGGCCCAGATCGAGCGCGGGCGGAACCACCGCTCGGCCGCGGTCTCGAGCTCCACCCGCAGCTTGTGGGCGCGCTCGGTGTGCCCGACCGTCAGCTCGGCGCTCATGAGCAGTTCGGTCGCGTCGAGGTGCAACGACGGGTCACCGGTGGCGACGGCGAGCCGGTGCGCGTCGGCGGCGACGGCGAGCCGCTCGAAGGCCGGCCGGCAACCGTCGACCAGCTCGCGGGCCTCCAGCGCACGCACCCGGGCCTGCGCCCGCGGGTCGTCGTCGGCGATCCGGTCCGCCAGCGCCCGCGCCTCGCCGATGAGCGCGGGCGCCGCGTCCTGGGCGGTGGCCTCGGCTTCACGAACGGTGGCCACGAGCAGGTCGAGCCGTCGCGCCGGCGGCAGCCGCCGGTCGAGCAGACGGCACAGCCGCGCGTAGCGGCGCGGATCGCCCTGAACCGACAGGCCCAGCGGCTCGTCGCCGATCGCGACCTGCACCGCCAGCTCGTCGTCGCCGGCGGCCATCGCGACGGCGAGGGCCTCGTCGAGCGCCTCGTCCGCATCCTCGCCGTCGGCCACCCCGAGCGCAGAGAGGCAGAGCGCCCGATGAGCGAGCAGCCGGGCCCGGGCGTCGTCGGGAACGGCCGGCAGCGCCGCGTCGAGCAGCGCGAGCGCCTCGGGCAGTGCTCGCCGCCGGTAGGACTCCGCGCCGGCCGCCACCCGCGCCGTCGCCACCCGGGCCGCCGGCAGCAACGACGTCGCACCCTCGCTGTGGCGCAGGACGGTGAAGACGTCGGCGTCGCCGTCGAGCGCGTCGAGGCGTGCGAGGTGCAGGTGCGCGGCGCGGACCGGGGCGACTCCGGCGCGCAGGCCGTCGGCGTCGAGGTCGTGGCGCAGCACGTAGCGGTCGCGCTCGCCGACGACGAGGCCCGCCCGCGCGGCCACCTCGAGGTCCTCGGACACCTCGAGCGCTCGGCGGCCGAGCACCGCGGCGAGACCGGTCAGGTCGATGGGACGCAGGACGGCAAGGGCCTCGACGGCGCAGCGGGTCGAGTCCGGGAGCTGGGCGGCCTGGTGCCCGACGACGGCGCGCACCTGCTCGGGGACCTCGGTGATCGCCCGAGCGGCCTGGTGTCGGGTGGTGCACCGACCGAGCAGGTCGAGCAACGCCGTGACGTGGAGCGCGAGGCCACCGGACCGCTCGACGACCGCAGCGACGAGGTCGTCGTCGGGTACAAGGGCGGCGAGGCGGCGCCGGACGAGGGTCGCGACGGCGTCCGGTGCGAGCGGGCCGATCTCGTGGGTGGTCACGTCGCTGTGGGTGGTGAGGTCGGCCCGGGCGCGGTCCCAGTGCGGGTGCTCGACGGCGTCGGGGGTCCGGGCCGCGACGACGACCACCACCCCGGCGGGCAGGCCGCGACGAGCGAGCGCACGCAGGACGTCGAGCGAGGCGGAGTCGGCGCGGTGGGCGTCGTCGAGCGCGATCAACAACGGCGCTTCGGCGGCGAGCCGTCCGAGCTGCTCGTGGACCCAGGGACCGAGGTCGCGGTCCGAGACCGCCCCGCGGATCTCGAGGTCGTCGATCACCTCGTGCCACGGGGCGGCGGGGGCGTCGTTCTCGCCCCAGGCACTCGCGGCGGTCCGGGCCCCGCGGGCGCCGGCAGCGTGGACGACGGTTCGCAGGACAGCGGTCTTCCCTGCCCCCGCCCGGCCGTGCAGGACGATCATCCGGCCGTCGTCGTGCAGCGCGTCGAGGACGGTTCCGGCGACGGCCTGACGGCCCACGATTGCCGGCGGCCTCGTGGTGGCGGGCCGGGGCCTGAGCGTGGCGAGCGAGCCGTAGAGCTTTCGGAGCTCCCGGCCGGGCTCGACGTCGAGCTCGTCGCGCAGCCGGCGCCGGACCTCGAGATAGGTGTCGACGGCGTCCCGGTGCCGGCCGCGGTCCTTCAGGGCGCCGATGAGCAGCGCCGAGAGCTCCTCGTCGGTTCGGTCCTCGCCGGCGAGGAGGTCGACGACGTCGCCGGGGCGCTCCTGTTGGAGCAGGAGTTCGGCATGACGGACGGTCAGGTTGCGCCGGCGCTGCTCGGCGCCGCGGCGGGCCTCGGTGAGCCGGACCGACTCGATCCCGGGGAACGGTGTGCCGCGCCAGACGACGCGGGCGTCGTCGTACTTCGCGAGGTCGGCGCCGCGGGCCGCCTCGTCGGCGAGGCGCTGGAAGTGCAGGAGGTCGACCGCGTCCGGGTCGAGGTGGAGCGTGTACAGCCCACCGCGGGCGGTGATCCACGGCTCGGGCCGCTCCCCCAGCCAGGCCCGGAGTCGGGTGAGCGCGATCTGCAGGGCGCCACGAGGGTTCTGTGGCAGATCCTCGCCCCACGCCTCGTCGATGAGCAGGTCGCCGGCGATGGGCTGGCCGGCATGGACCGCCAGGAGCGCGAGCAGCGCCGCGTGGTTCCGGCTGCGCCGCGATACCGCGGCCGCATCCCGCTCGACCGCCACCTCCCCGAGCAGGCGGATTCGCACGAACGTCATGGTTCCCCCCAGATGTCACGATGAGTGAGCACCTGGGGCGGAAGAGTACGACGTTCGGGAAGGCATGCATGCGGCTATATGGGCGAATTGATGCTACTCAGCGCTGATTCCAGAGAGTCCTCTTCATTGCGCGACGATCTCCGTGTGGCGAAGTGACAGGCCACTGAAAGCGGCGCACGCTCTACTACGGGTTGTATCGCGTCAGCGGGGTTGGGGGACGCCGTGAAGATCGTGGTGGGAATCGTCGTGGTGGGAGCTCTCGGCGTGGCGGCGTGGGCGACAGCGCCGTGGGTGTCGATGGGCCGGCGAGGCACCGTCGACGGGCGGACGTTGGCCGCGTGCCGGTCCGAGTGCGCCATCCCGGCGCCGCGGCAGGCTGGGGACGACGTGCCGTCGCGGGTACGGAGCGCGTGACCCCCTCGGTCGCTGGTGATCACTCCGGGAGGCGTCGGCTGCTCACCACCACGGGACGGGAACCCGGCCGTTCGGAATCAGTCCGACCGACGTGGGCCGAGGAAGAACCCGCGGAGCTTGCGACGGACGATGACCCCCGGGACCAGCCACAACGGGTTGAGCGTGAGCCGGGTCCGCAGCATGGTGCCGACCTTCGGGGCCACGAATGCGATGGGTTTCGGCTGGTCTGTGTGCGCCGCGCGCAGCATCCGAGCGGTGCTGTCGAGCAGACCGTTCACGGTGTTGCTGTCGATCTCATGGCGTAGGTCGATCTCCGTGCGGTTCCCGACCGCTTTCGTCTCGACGTCGAGGTCCTGTCCGGCTCCCTCGACATCCCAGATGCCTTGCTGGAGCTCCAGGATGTCGGTGGAATCCAGTCCCAGCGCCCGGCCCAGTTGCGCGGCCGCATCCAGTCGGCCCCAACCCCAGTCCCAGGCGCGCCACTCCGCGTGGCCGAAGGCGCCGAAGTGCCCGAGACGGGTGCCGTAGAGCTTCTTGTCCCCGAAACCCGCGGCGCTCGGAGCCAGGGGGCTGTCGTTGTCCGGTCCGAGGCGGAGCAGCTGGAAGGGCGGTGGGGCGGAGCGGACCTGCGGCGCCAGGGCCTGGCTGACGATCTCGACGGCGACGACGGCTTCGGTGACGACCTCGACGGTCGTGCCCACCGCGCTCGCATAGGCATCGATGGCGCGCGAGAGCTCGGTACGGCGTGTCCGACTCCCCTGCTCGAGCGCGCGACTCACCATCTCGCCGATCACCGGACCACCCGGTCTTGGATCCTTCGCCTCGTCGACGACCCCGTCCTCGATGCGTTCCCGCTCCTCGACCAGCCCCCCGAGCGCCCTGCTCACCTCACGCGCTCCCGCACTCAGGGCCGCGGTAGTGCCGCGCTCGTGGAGGCGTCCCCGCAGATCGGCGAGCAGGTTGCGGACCATCCGCTCCGCTGCCGAGTGCCCGTACATCGCGAGGTCCTCCGCCGAGACCGGAGGCTCGACGGAAGCGCCCGGCGTCGGGTTGCTGAGCAGGGGCTCCAGCCGGATCACGTTCTCGGTACGTCCCTGGATGCGGTCGACGAACGCGGCGACGTCGTAGTGCGGCTGCTGCAACCGGTACTGCGCGCGCAGGAAGCTGCTGCCGGCCCTGAGCGCGGCGATCACGTCCTTGCTCACGGCCGGGTCCACGGCAGCGCGAAGGGCGCTCAGCGCGGCGCCGCGCTGGGCATCGGCCGTCGAGAAGATCCTGGTGAGGTCGTCGAGGTCGTCACGGAAGTCCGCCTCGCCGGGAAAGGTCAACGCCGAACGGAGCACCGTGAACCACGACGGCTCGTCGGTCCCGATCGCGGACGCAGCAGGCAGGACGCCACCGCCGCCGTCGGACGGGACGACGTAGACCACGATCCGCTGGACGTCGCCGTCGACGGGACGAGCGACGATCTCGTCGAGCACCGGACCGAAGGGGGCGTTGTCGAGCACGCCGCCGTCCATCAACCGGTCCGTGAAGTCCTGAGGCCCGATCGCACGGTCGAGAAGCGCCGTGGGCTCCTCGATCGGCGCGAACGCGACGGGGAAGCCGGCCGACGCCCGCGCCGCGGGCGCCAGCGCCCCGAAGCTCGTCTCGAACTCGTTCCCCTCGCCCGACGGCGGCTGCGACCGGAACCGGTAGACGCGCCGGTGGTCCGGTGACAGGAAGCCCTGCGAGAAGGAGTCCGCGTAGGCGCGCCGATGGTCTCCGAGCGCCGTGCTGGTCACGAACAGGGTGACCGGTGACGACGGCGCGCCCGAATCGCTGCTGTCGCGTATCCCGCAGAGGACCTCGCCGACCGTCTTCTGGAAGAAGCCGCCGTCCAGGACCGATGACGAGGCCTTCTTCGGCGGCAGGAGCTTGCCCCGCGAGATGCTGCCGCTCTCCTGCCACATCTGCTTGAGGTCGGGAAGGGTCGTGCCCAGGCCGTAGCTCGTGGCCAGGATCGTGCCGTTGAGTCCGCCGGCGCTGGTACCGGCGACGATGTCGATCTCGACCGTCGTGTCCGAATCGGCACAGATCCTGCGCCACCGCTCGTACTGCGGCAGGTCGTCGTCCGCGAGTCCGCCGCGTCGGCCCTGCGATGCGCGGGCCGCGAGATCGAGCTCCTTCGCGACTCCCCCCATCCAGACCGCAAGACTGATCCCGCCATTCATGACCAACGCCAGACGCACAGTCCGAGACATCGCTCCGCCCCCCGGAAGTCTTCATCGACCAGAGCACGAATATGACAGCGAGTCAGTGAATCGTCGGACCAGATCCTCCCAACGGCGCACTCATCGTGCTCTACCGGCCTAAACCTGACCCTGGCGCAGCTCAACGACTGGTCGACGTCGCACCCGCTGTTTTCAGCGGCGCAGGCCCAGGGGCAACGGCGCCTCCGGATCGTCGAGCGCTCTGAGGCACGCACGGGCCGCCGCGGCCCAGGGCCGCCAACCGGCGCGATCCGAGAGCGCGACAGCCGCGGACACATCCCGGCGGGCCGTCGGGATGTGGCCGAGCGTCCACGCCGCGAGCCCCGTGTACTGGGTGACCGGGCCGAGCACCGCGCCGCCGAACCCGACGAGCACCGCGGCGTCGGGGTCGGCAGGCACCGTCTCCCGCACGTGGGCTGCGACGCGCGCATCGCGAAGGTTGAAGGCGGCGCCGGCAGCGATCGCCCTCGCCGCCGGTGCGAACCACATCGCCGGATTTCTCGTGCGCCGCAGGTACTCCGCGAGAATGCTCCCGGGCCTCGTCGTCGTGCCCGGCGCATGTCTCGGCAAAGGCCGCTCCGGCGGCCCAGGCCGCGGTGTTGGGGGACCTTGCGGATGGCAGTCGCTGTCCGGCCATCCGGGCGGTCCACCTCTGCTCAGGACGGGCGTCGGCGTCCGGCCTCGACCCCGGCCTTCACTGCCCCGGTGGCTTGAAAGCCCGGTGAAATGGCGTCGGTCTCTCCTTGAGCACCGCGACGGTGCGGGATTGCTTGGGGGGAACACACATGAAGCGAGGAGTCCGCGCCGCGGTCGTTGCCGCGACCTGCGCGGCGGGTCTGACCCTGACGGCGTGCGCCAGTGGTGGAGCCGCTGCTTCGGCGAGTCTGCAGACGAACGCGTTCACTGCCTGGCTCGAGGAAGCCGCCCGTGTCGCGGACGAAGGAGTGCCGGAGGGACGCGTGATCGCCGAATCCAAGCCGTTGCTCGACGCCCCGGCCGGCGTGCGACCCGCCGATCTCGACCACCTCCTGCAGTCGGCTCCCCCGCCGACCGTCGACCCGCAGGTCGCGCCACTCGTGCGGACCCTGAAAGCACGGCAGGCGGCCACTACGCTCGCCGCGAGCGCCCTGACGGCCGACAACGCCGGCGGCGCCGCCATCGATGCGACGGCGGCCGCATCGACTCAGTACCCCCAGGTGGAGGCGGACCTCCAGACGGTCGGGCGCGACGTCGTCAAGGACATTGCCTGTAACGCGCTCCTCGATCAGCTCCAGCCTTCGGAGCAGCAGGAGGCCGAGAACGCGGGCGAGCCCGCGTGGGTCCAGATCGGAGCCCCGACGGTCCAGGCGATCGAGACCGTGACGGCCAAGCGGTTTTCACCCGAGTTCGGAGGGCTCGTCGAGTGGAGCACCTGGGGGTACGGGATCGGCAAGGACGCCGACGACATCGTCAGCGCTGCCGCGAACACGGCCACCACGCCCGACGCCACCCACGCTCCCGCGTTCTACTACTACGTCCGCATCTGCCTGGCGCCGCCGTCCTGAGCTCAGGCAGCGAACGCCTCGGAACAGACCTCGTCGGCGGGCGGGCCCGTCATCGGACCCGCCCGTCGGAGATCAGAGGTCGTGGACGCGTAGGTGGAACGGCCTGTCGATGAAGTTGTTGCCGGCGTCGAAGGTGTGGACCGTCACGACGTGGTTGGCTCCCATCGCGCCGAGCTGGGTCGTCACCGAACCCGGCTGCTGGTCGGAATCGTCCGCCGCCCCGAGGGTTGCCTGCCACAACCAACGGCTGATGTCCTGCGGGAACGTCACGCTGTAGATGCCGGTGTTGACCCGGTTCACCTTGATGTTGTTGTCGGAGCTGCGTGCCGTGTCTCCGTTGATGTTCACGACGATCGCGAAGTCGGTCATGGTGCTGTCCCCTCCGGATTGAGAGCTCTGCCTGATGTTGATGACCTGATCGACGAAGATCTTGTTGGGATCCGTGATGTCCGGGTTGATCGCCAGGAGAGCATCCACCGTTGTGCCGAACTTCTTGGCGATCGAGGTCAGGGTGTCTCCCGCCCTGACCGTGTACGTCTCGAAAGCCATGTTCTTCCCCCTCGTTGCTTCGATAACCCAGTCTCGAAGCTATCGGCCGGTCTCCTGCCGATTCGAGGGCGGATCCGGTGAGCCTCTGTACGCAGTTACTGCCCTTGCGATCAGAAGGACCCACTTGGTAGTCGCACGGGAATATTGCGGTCAGTGACAACACGAGAGCGCAGCGCCACGTCGAGGACTCGATCGTGATCCGTGGCGGACAGGAAACAGTGCAATTGCGTTGGTTTCGGACGCCCGTTCTTGAATCTCGTTACTCCGAACGAGGGTCATTCCTGGAAGCTCGGCATTCGGAGAGTGACTTCCTCGAGTGAGCTGTTCAGACTCGGGCCGGTCGGCGGGGGATGCCGACGCACGCGTCTGGCCGAGCCAGACGTTCCGCTCGCGGAGATACGGCACCGTAGCGGGAAGTGGGGGGCCGATGCATGGGCGTGACCCTGCGCATTCACATCACCCGACGATCGGTCGGCTTCACCTTGGCTGCGATCGCGATCACCGGACTCCTGATCAGCGGCGTGATCGTCGCTCTGGCCGAATCAACAGCAGCCGTGAACACGCTCGAGCCGGTGAACGCCGCCGACGCCTATCCCTTCGTCGCCGAGGCGGGCGCGGACGTTGGTCAACCCGCCGGCGCCCCACCCGGCGTCAGCGGCAAGGTCGGAGGCGACCTCCCAGGCCTGTTCGACGAGGAGGTTCCGCAGAGCTGCCGAGTCGGGATCATGATCACGGCACTTAAGGCCGACGCCGTGCGCGCCTCGGTCTGGGCCGACGAAGAGGGGACACAGATCACAGACATACCTGATTTCCTGAACCAACTGACCCCACTGGTGCTGGGGACCGACACAGCTGTGACCGAGCACGATTACCGGGCCGGCCATGCAACGGCGTACGACGCGGTTCTCCAGCGAGGAACGGCCGTGCTCGTGACGAGCTATGGCGTTCCCGCCGTCAAGTGTGTGGACGCCAACCCGCTCAGCCCGCCGGAAGCGGGGACCCCGGAGGGCTACTCCGGCGCGAGCTGGCCCGGCTTTGCACCTGGGACCGTCACTGACGTCGAGGCCGCCTCGACCACTATCGGGGCGTTCCGCGTCGTGGACTCGCGAACGGGGCAGTCCAACGATGAACAATCCAACGGGTCGGACGACGATGGGAACGAAGCCATCAACAGTCCGCTGCACGGCTCCCAACACGACGTCTCGCCGCCTATGAACGGAGCCGAAGCGCTTTTCCAGAAAAAGGCCTGGCGCTATGCGAAGAGCAGTTCATCTGCGGCCGGCAGCACGTCGGCTCCTACGGCGAGCACACTGAATATCGAGACCCAGGTCTGGGACCCTGCTCTCGACAGGTGGACCACGGAATACCTGTCGCCTGCTGACCTCTCGAATGCTCCATGTACCCCTGTCGCATGCAACTATCTGCAGGACTCGAGGTTCGATCCAGCACCGATCCAGACCACCGCCGACGGACAACCGGTTCTGGGACCGGGCGGCAGTCCTCGATCCTGCGGTGACCCTGACACCGATACCGTCTACTGCAGGCCCCCTCCGGGCGCGGTCGCGATTCTGCGGTTCACGCAGCCCATCTCCGTCAACGAGGCGACAGCGAGAGATCTACTCATCGAGGCTGGCGGGAGCGTGGACCCGGAGCGCACCTACGCCACCACGCCGCGGCCTCCGAGTCCCGCGCCGATCACCATGGCCACACCGACGCCCACCCCGCCGAGCACAACGTCGACCACAGCGAGCACCACCAGCACTCCGTCGGTGCCGCCGGAGACGTCAACGTCGACTTCAACGACATCCTCGTCGACGTCAGGCCCGTCGGGTTCGACATCGACGAGTCCGGTGGAACCGAGAACGCGCCCGAAGGTTCGCCTGCCGATCACGACCACCAGCGGCCAGTGACCGAATCTCCGGCCGAACCGTCGCCCGATCACGAGGAACCACGTCAGTTGCCGGCGTCCAGAGACGACGAACGAGGAACGGGCCCGTCGTCGAGCGGCGAGGCGAGCATCGGCCTACCGATGGCGCTCAGGTTCTTCGCTGCGGTCGTGGCGCCGACGACGTTGGTGACGGCCCTGCTCGTCTACTTCGGACGCTTGTACACGGTGGGGCAGACGGGCTATCTCCATGTTGAGTCCACGATCTTCAACTTCAGCGTTCAGGACTACCTTGCCCGCGCCGCGGCGGGTTTGTACGTTCCGCTCGTCGCGGTGGTTGGTTGCGCGGCAGTCACCCTCTGGGCGTGGCGACTCCTCCTTCATGTGCTCGCACCGGACGCGCGTGCGCGGGTCGCCCGGGTCGCCGCGCCGGTCGTCGGCTCGCTCGGAGTCCTGCCACTCATCGTCGCCACCGTCGCCCTCTTTCAGATCGCTCCCCGGACCTGGCCGCCCGAACTCGGTGGCCTCTGCTTGTCCGTCGGAGTCGTCATGATCGAGGCCGGCTTCACGCTCTTGCGCCTATCAGGAGAGCGCACGCGCAGCAGTGCCCTCGCGCCTTCGGCCGTCGCCGAGTGGGCGGTGGTCTTCCTGCTTTTCGGTGCCGGTCTCTTCTGGGCGGTCGGCGACTACGCGAACGATGCCGGGACCAGCTGGGCTCGTCAGACCGAGCGCGACCTCGCGAGCAGCCCCGACGTCGTGCTCTACAGCACGACGGACCTCGGCGTCGAGCTCCCCGGAGTCACTCAGACTTTGTGCACTACCCCGGCCGGGCCCGAGTCCACTTCAGCCTTCCGGTTCCGTTACGAAGGGCTGAAGCTCGTTCTCCAGTCCGGCGGTTACTACTTGTTCCTGCCCGACGGCTGGACATCGACCCACGGGACCGCAGTGGTGGTTCCTCAAAGCGGCCTCCGCCTTGAGTTCAGTCCGCCCGCCAGCGGTCGCAGAGGCCGGTGCTAGAACCCGGAGCTTCCCAACCGGTACTGCTCCGGCTGGTGGTGTGCCGAGCACGGCGGGCTGGCTAGCGTCGCTGCGCTCGAGGGCTCGACCTGGGCCGACTGGTCCCAGGGCGACGAGCTGACCTGGGAGACGAGAGCAGTGGTTGAGAACAAGTCGGTCGATCCGCAACCGCGCATCCGCGCCGAGGGGCCGCTGGCGGTGCACCCGACGCGAGGCGCCTCGTTGGTGACGGGCGCCCTCGTCGTCGGCGCGGTCGTGGGCGGGAGCGCGGGCTACCGGGTGGGCAACCTGATCTCCCACCGACACGGCGGACCGCGGCCCCGTCGCCATACTCCCCGCGGCTGACTCCCGACACGACGAGATGGCCGGCCCCGTGCTGCCGCGGGACCGGCCACCCTGCATCGGCCGGAATCAGTTCCCGAGCTGGTCGTAGACCTGCTGGGTGGCCGAGTCGATCGCACCCGCGTCCTGGATCGCGCGGCCCTTGATCTGCAGCGCGGTCGAAGGATCGGGGTCCGCCGCCTGGTCGAGGTCGGCGATCAGACGATCCGTGGCGGGCAGGAGCTGCGTGTTCACGGCCGCCTGCTGCTCGGTCGGGAACATGATGCCTCGGATCCCCTGGTCGTACTCGTACACCGCCGCGCGGAAGTTCGTGATCCCGGTGCGGGCCGCCTGCTCGTCGCTGTTCTGCGTCGCAGCATTCTCGACCTGCTCGAACTGCTGCGCGGCTTGGCCTACCCGGGCGTAGTCCGCGTTGAGCTGCGTGCGGGCGGTTGCGGCGACGGCGGACGGGTCCGTCGATGCCGGCTGCGACACGCTCCCGGCGGGCTGGCCCGTCGACGCCGATGACGCGACCGGCCCAGCGACGGGGCGGCTCATCGCGATGATGACGATCACCCCGATCAACGCCGCCAGGGACACCACGGCGACGAGCTGGGGCCAGATCGTGGTCGGGCGCCGCCGAGGGGCCTCTCCTGCCGGCAACGGCGAGGCGAGCCCGGCGGGAGCCGTCCAGCGATCGAACGTGACGCCGTCCGGGACGGTCTCGGCTGTGGGAGGCGAACCCTGACTCGGGATGCTCCCTCCGAAGCTTAGCGAGTACGCCCGCAGGTTGTCCTGCGAACCCGTCGTACGGGGCTGCGACTCCTCCGTCGTCAGCTGGTCGTCCATGGGATAGGTCATGACGTGCCTCCAGGGCATCGAGATGAATACGGTTGATGTCGGTCGGGTGTTCTGGTCGGGACACGCGGACGGCCGCGGCTCGTCGGTCCTGTTCGGACCGTGCGAGCCGCGGCCGCCCCTCCCCCGGATGTGGGATCAGTCCTCAGAAGTGGTGGACCATCCCGTGCTCGCCGCCGTGGTTCTGGCCGCCGTCGTGCCCGTAGCGCCCGCCGTCGTGCCCGTGACCCCAACGGTCGTGGCCCCAGCCGCCGCGGTCGTGGCCGTGGCCCCAACGGTCGCCGTGGTAGCCACCGCGGTCGCCGTAGTGGTGGTCGCCGCCGCGGTAGTGGTTACCGTCGCGGTGCCCACCATCGCGGTGTCCACCGTCGCGCTGCCCGCCGTCACGATGTCCACCGCTGGGGAACTGTCCACCCTGATGTCCACCCTTGACGGCGAAGTGCTGCTCGCTCATTGTTCTCTCCCACTCCGTGTGCCGGACCGCGTTCGCGGACTTCGATGTGTTCTCCGCTCTGCGGCTGAGAAGAACGATGCCGTTCGGCGGTGAGCCCGCACTACAGGGCGATCCCACCAATTCTCGTTGACGACCCGCATCGGCCGATGGGGGTTAACCCGCATCCCGACTCGCGTGCGCCGCTACCGGGGTCCGGAATAGCGCTCGAGGAGCCGCTCGGAGGTGGCCGGCGCCCGTGGTGACGGGTCGCGCCTCAGCCCGGCGCCGATGGCTGTCCGCCACCCCGGACAGCAGTGATCGGCCGACGCGGTCCGCGTCGACCGATCATCCTGCGGGTTGCCGAATCCCCAGGTCAAGCCGGGATCGAGAGGGCGCTACGCCCGAGCTCGGTCAGGACGACCGGCTCGGTGAGATCCCCCTGACGCACCGAGATCAGCTGCGAGCGGAGGAGCCCTCCGACCGCGAACTGGTCGGCGATCGGCAGGCCGTCGACGGCGAGCGTCGTCGTGCCCGTCGCGGTGACGCGTCCCCTCGCGACGGCGAGGAGCACTGCCCGGTCCCGATTGCTGATTCCACTGGTGAACATGTCCGCACCGTTCTGTGAGTGAGCGATTCTGGTGCGGACGAGCGTGGCCCGGGAGCGCCCATTCCCGGTAGCTGGTCAACCATGAACTCGCGGCCAGGCCAACCCGTCGTCGACATGCGGGTTAACCCCCACGGGTCGAGGCGGGTCGTGAACGGGAATCGGTGGGATCACCCTGTAGTGCGCCGATTCGAGCGACGGCATCGTTCTTCTCAGCCGCAAGGCGGAGAGACGAACTCCCCCGACGCGGCCGACACAGTGAAGAGGAGACGGACATGAGCGAGCACATCACCGTCCGCGGTGGCCATCAGGGTGGGCAGCTCCCTGGTGAGTCCCACCGCGGTGGCGAGCACGGCGGCGCCGAGCAGCACGGCGGCAGCCACCGGTTCCCCGGCGGGGGACACGGCCCCGTCGTACCCCCGGTCCACCCCGGACACCCGGGGTTTCCGGTCCACGGGCCGACCCACCCCGGGCACCCTGGGTTCCCGGTCCACGGGCCGATCCACGGGCCGATCCACCCCGGGCCCATCTGGAACCACCCGCGGCCGCCGCACCCCCCGATCCACTGGCCGCACCCGCCGCACCCGCCGATCCACTGGCCGCACCCGCCGTTCCCGCCGTTCCGCCCGCCCTTCGGTGAGCGGCACGACGGCGGTCGGCACCCCCACGACGACGGCCACAACCACGGCACCGACCACGGGCTCATCCACCACTTCTGAGCCCTGACCCACCAGGACGGCCGCGGCCGGCCGACGGTCCGAACCGGACCGGGTCGACCGCGGCCGTCCGCTGTCAACCGAGGAGAGCGAGATGTCGATCGGGCAGGCGGGCGGCCCCGCCCTCACGACCATCGTCAACCAGGCCACCGCCGTCATCCCGACGCGCATCACGCCTCGAGTCCCCCACCCGACGGCGTTGGCCGCCGCCGCCCAGCGGTACCACCGGCGCTCGGCGTTCTACGAGGAACGCACGGCCGCGTGGAGCGGGAACCTCTCGGAGCGCTTCTCGGACATCGCCGGCGTGGTGTCGTCCGACTTCGGCGAGCGTTTCCAGTCCGTGCTCACCGACACCGAGCGGACGATCGACTCGAGCGACCCGTTCAAGGACTGGCAGTGCTACGCCGCCGAGCTCGACCGTCGTCTGAACGACGAGGTGTGGAACAACCACCAGGTCGCCGTCAGCGCGGTGCGCTCGCTGTCGGAGAGCTCCGCGCGGTACCTCGCCCTCGATGAGACCGAGGTGATCGACCCGCCTCCTCCGTCCCTGCAGAGCGCCCTCGCCTCGGAGGCACCGGACGCGACCGCGCTCAAGGGCGGCCGACTCAACGCCCTGATCAACATCGTCATGCGCGGCTACATGGGTTTCATGATGCTGCTCATGGTGAGCAACTTGGTGCTCAAGATCTCGATGTCGGCGTGGTACGGCGTCCTCCCCTTCGGGCTCCTCGCCGCGGTGGCCTGGCGTGAGGAACGGGCACGGCGCCTCGCCGCCCGCCGCGCCGAGGCGCAGCGATTGACCCGGAACCACCTCGACGAGTTCGCGACGCGGGCGATGAAGGACAGCCAGGACCTGCTCCGGGCGCTCGAATACGGATTGCGTCAGGCCTACCGGGCCAGGGTCGCGCGGGTGCTCGCCACGCCTGAATGGCGCTGACCGGAGCAGCCTTCACAAGAAAATGCCCATACCAAGGGCACGCTGTTCCCTTTGCTTTACTTTTCTGCGCGTTCAGCGGCCGACATGCTGCTCAACGTGCAACTTTCCGGCCACCGACTAGGCCGTTCATGCGAACAGTATCGACCCCATCCGCAGCACCTACTACGTTCTGTGCCGCCCGTTGAGGAAGGAAGCACCATGGCGTTCTCGCTGGGCGTCGACCTGGGGACGACTTATATCGCCGCCGCGACCGCCCGAGCCGGTCACGCGGAGATGTTCAATCTCGGCAACCAGTCCATGAGCGCGCCCGCCATGGTCTATCAGGGTCCGAACGGCGATTCTCTGGTGACCGGGCAGGCGGCCCAGCACCAGCTCATCTTCCACCCCGAGCGGGTCGGCCGGGACTTCAAGCGCAAGCTCGGCGACAAGATCCCGCTGGTGCTCGGTGGAACCGAGCACGAGGTGACCGCGCTGCTCGCCGCCCTCCTCAGTGACGTGCTGGCCAGGGTCGTGCGCTACGAGGGAGCCGAGCCCGACAGCGTCCTGCTGACCCATCCCGCGAACTGGGGACCGTATCGCCGCGGGCTCTTCGAGGAAGTGCCGCAGCTGGCGGGTCTCCTGGACACCGCGACGGCGACCGAGCCGGAGGCGGCCGCGACGCACTACGGCAACTCACGCAGTCTCGAGGTCGGCGAGACGATCGCGGTGTACGACCTCGGAGGCGGGACGTTCGACGCCACCGTGCTGCGCAAGCAGGAGGACGGCATCGAGATTCTCGGCACCGAGGGTGTGGAAAGGCTGGGCGGGATCGACTTCGACGAGGCGATCCTGACCCACGTCAACCGGGAGACCGGCGGGGCCCTCGATGCCCTCGACATGCGCGACCCGCAGAGCTCGGTGGCCATCGCCCGACTCCGCATGGATTGCATCTCGGCGAAGGAGGCGCTCTCCAGCGCGACCGAGACCGCAGTTCCGGTCTTCCTGCCGAACCGGTATCTCGAGGTCCCGATCACCCGGGCGCAGTTCGAGGACCTCGTGCGCGCCGACATCGAATCGACGATCACGGCGTTGGCGGGCACGCTGCGCTCGGCACGGGTCACACCCGCCGATCTCAGCGCCATCCTGCTGGTCGGGGGTTCGTCGCAGATCCCGCTCGTCACGCGCATGGTCTCCGAGCAGTTCGGGCGCCCGGTCGTCACCGACGTCGATCCGAAAAAAGCGATCGCCCTTGGCGCGGCCGCGCTCGCGGACGGTCAGAACCCGCCCACCGAGGCTCCGTACACCTGGTACGAGGACCCGGGTGGTGACGGCCCTCCCGAGCCGCCGCCCCCGCCGGCCACCCTGAGCGGCCCACCGCCGGAGTTCCCCGGGAACGACCGCGAGGGTCGCCGGCGCCGGTCCGTTCCGTGGGCCGCGGTTCTCGTGTCCCTGGTGCTGGTGCTGCTGCTGGCCGGAGGTCTCGCGTGGGCCACTTGGTTCCGGCCCCAGCCCGGTCCGCCCACGCCGCCCCCGAGCCCGGTACCCGCCGCGGTCGCGAGCAGCGACACGGCCACGGTCTCGTCGACGTTCCCGGTCGCCGGCGGCCCGCAGACCCTGGCCATCTCGCCGGACGGCTCCCGCCTCTATCTGACCACCGGGACGTCCGTCGTGGTCGCGGACACCGCCAGCGGCCGCGTCGTCGCTACGGTGCCGGTCGCGGGCAGCCCGCAGTTCGTCGTGTTCTCGCCGGTCGGGCACCGGGCCTACGTCTCCGCGTACTCCCCGGCCTTCGGCCAGAACGTCGTGGCGGTCTTCGACGCGCAGAGCAACTCGTTCGTCGGCCTGATCCCGACCGGCCAGAAGTCGGCGATGGGGTCGGAGCAGACCTGGTTGTACGGCCTGGCCGTGTCCGCCGACGGCTCCCGGCTCTACGTGCCCAACCACGACTCCGGGACGGTGTCGGTGATCAACACCGCCGACGACAGCACGCTCGCCCAGGTCCCCGTGGGCGACACCCCGCACTGGGCGGCGCTGAGCCCGACCGCGCCGCTCGCCCTGGTCACGAACCACATGCCGGGGACGGTCACGGCGCTCAACACCTCGACCGACACCGTCACCCGCGTGATCCCGATCGGCCAGGGGGTCTCACCGCACAGCGCGGCCTTCGCGCCCGACGGCAAGATCGCCGAGGTCACCGACTACGACGGCGACACCCTCTCGTTCATCGACCCGACGACGTTGTCCGTCGTCACGACGATCCCCGTGGGTCGGGATCCGCAGAGCGTGGCCTTCGCTCCCGACGGCCGGCACAGCTACGTCGTCAACAACGACGACAACACCGTCAGCGTGATCGACACCGCGACCCGCAAGGTCACCGACGTGGTGCCGGTCGGGGCCGGTGCAGCGATGGTCGTCGTCGCTCCCGACGGTCGACACGCCTTCGTCGCCAACCAGACCGCCAACACCGTCTCCGTCCTGACCATCGGCTCGTGAACCCGGGTCGGGTTTTCCCTACCGCAGCCGGAGGGCGACCCCTCTGCCGCTCCTGCCCGTCCGCCCCCACGATGAAGTGATGACGCGCGGCTCGGTCCCCCGGACCTACGCCCCGACCCCGGGATCCGGGGCGGGAGTCCGCGAGCACTGGATGCAGCGACTCGAGCTCGAGCGCGAACTCCACGACGGGGCCTCCCTGCGTCTCTCGGCGCTGTCGGTGCGCCTCGGGGTGGCCCGCCACCAGCTCAGTGCCCACGACCTGGCCGTCGAGAATCTCATCGACGAGGTCCACGAGGAGCTCGTTGCCGCACTGCACGAGCTGCGCCGGCTCGGCTCGAAGCTGTACCCGCCCGTCCTGCACGCCTCCGGGCTGGCCGTCGCGATCGGCGATGTCGCGGTCGCGATGCGGCTGCCGGTCGAGGTCGTGGGAGGCGCACAACGGTTCGGCCCGGCGTCGGAGGGGGTGGCTTATTCGGCTCTCGTCACCTGCCTGCCGATCGTGTGCCGGGCCGGCGCCAGGGTCGCCGTCGACATCGGGGGCGCGGACGGTGAGCTATCGGTACGGCTCTCCGGGGGCTCGCGAGGACTGGATCCCGACCTTGCCGTGGAGGCCGTCGACGCGATGTCCGAAGCAGTGGCGGCGGCGGGTGGCTCCTGCGAGATGGTCCGACGCCCGGCAACCGAAGAGGGGGACTCCATGATCGTGGTGATGCTGCCGTGCGAGTAGCGGTCGCCGAGGACCTGTTCGTCTTCCGTGACGGGCTGGGGATGCTGCTCGAGGCAGCCGGCCACGAGGTGGTGGCCCGGGCCGGCGACGGCGACGAGCTGGTCGCGGCCCTGGCGGACCAGCCGGCCGACGTCTCGATCCTCGACATCAAGATGCCGCCCGGAGCCGAGGGAGGCCTGACGACCGGCGCGCAACTGCGCGCCGACTACCCCGACATGGGCCTGCTGTTCCTCTCGCACTACTCCGAACTGCACTACCTGATGCGGATCCTGGGTATCGGGGCCGAAGGCGTCGGGTATCGACTGAAGGAGCGGATCGCGAGCGTCGAGACCCTCACCGACACCCTGAACCGCATCGCGGACGGCGAGGTCGTGATCGAGCCGGCGCTGGCGAAGCGACTCGTGGAGAAACCCCGCGCCGAGGACGACCAGTTGGCGTCACTGTCGCAGCGGGAACGCGAGGTGCTGCGGCTCATGGCGGAGGGCCGGTCGAATGCCGGTATCGCCGGTCAGCTGGTGATCGGGGTCAAGACCGTCGAGAAGTTCATCGCCGGCATCTTCGACAAACTCGAACTGCGCAGCGACGAGTCGTCACAGAACCGCCGGGTGCTCGCCGTCCTGAGCTACCTGCGCGCCGAGCAGGGGCCTCGGCTGTAGTCGGCCGTCAGCTCTCAGCCCGGGAACAGCGCGCAGGACTACGCTGGCCTGCCGGTCGGCCGGTGGGCCGAGGGACGGCACTTCGGCGGTGGTGGGTCGTGGGGGCTCGGCTGACGACGGTCGCCCGGCTGGGGCTGACGAGCGTCCTGGTCCTCGTCGTGTTCCTCGCGGTCGGTACCGGTGTCCGCACCGTGACGCCCTCCCCCGTCGTCGGGATCGTCGGCGCGCTGGTGGCCGCCCTGGTGTCCCTGGTCCTGGTGATCGTCACGCGGCCCCTCGTCGACCGCGTGACCGAACGCCTCGCGCCCGATCACCGGACCCCGTACGCCGCACTCGCGGCGGCCGTCGGACACTTCCGCGACGGCGCCCTCGACGAGGCCCTCCCCGGCCTCGCCCGGGTGCTGGTCGAAGGTGCCGGTGCCCAGCAGGCCCGGGTGTGGCTCGCGCGCGACGACGCCCTCGCCGTCGTCGCGACCCATCCGCCGTCACGGGCGCCGGAGACCGACCGGGTCACCAACGCGGAGATGTTGCTCGCCCGCGACGACGTCGACCACGCGGTCCCGGTGCTCGAGGGACCGTCGGCGCGCGCCTGGCTCACGATCGCCAAGCCCGACGGCGCCGTCGTGCCCGCCGATCGCCGGCTCATGGGCGACCTCGCCGACGGGGCGAGCCTGCTGCTGCGCGGGCTGGCCCTCACCGGCGAGCTCGAGCAGCGGATCCGGCGCGCCGACGAGCTCGGCAGCGAACTGGCCGACTCCCAGCACCGGCTGCGACGCGCCCGCGACCTCGAACGGCGTCGGCTCGTCGCCGAACTGGACACGGTGATCATCAACCGGCTCGTCCGCCTCCGGGGCGACCTCGCCACCCTCGAGGGTGAGCTCGCGGTCGACACCCTCACCAAGGCCGGCATCCCCTCCAAGGTCAAGGCGAGGACCGCCACCAAGCGCTCGCTCGACGCCCTCGCCGAGACGCGGACCAGCCTCGACGATCTGCTCGACCATTTCCGGATCATCGTCCGCGGCGTGTATCCCTCGGTGTTGCGGGACCAGGGACCACGTGCCGCGCTCGAGGAGGTCGCGACCGACCTCGGGCGACCGGTGCGACTCGACGGCTCGCCCGGTCGCCGGCTGACGCGCGAGGTCGAGTCGGGCATCTACTACGTCGCCGCGGCCGCGATGCAGCAGCTGGCCGACCGTCCCGGCCCGCAGCCTCTCCGGGTGCACCTGACGGTCAACGACGGCCGCTTCTCCGTCCTCGTGGTCGACCAGGAACCGCCCACCGGCATCGACGACCTGCGCAGCGCCCTCGGCGACGAGACCGACCGTCTCGAAGCCCTCGGTGGAGTCCTCAACGTGGAGCAGGACCAGACCGGGGCGACGCGGGTATGGGCCTGGCTGCCCACGGACCTGCAGCCCGCCACGCAGATCGAACCGGGGCTCGGCGCCGAGCAGGCGGTCCCGGCCGGTGCAGGACGCGAGCCGTGAGCGGCGAGGCCGCCGGGGTGGACCGACGGACGATGCTTCTCGGTGGTGGAGCGGTCGTCGTCAGCGCGGCGGTCTTCGTCGTCGTCCACCTCCTCACCGCGGGTCTCGGCGAGGTCGGCGTGCTCCTGGCCGCTCTCGGGGCAGCGGTGGCGTTCGGGGTGAGCTGGTACCGCTTCGAGCGCACCCCGGGCGGCGACCGGCCGACGCCCTACAGCGTGCTGGCCGCGATCACCGCCCACACCGGCGTGACCCCGGACGGCGTCCCCGACCTCGCGCAGCTCACGGAGACGATCGGTCGCGGTCTGGGGGCACGGAGCTGCCGGCTGACCGTCCACCGCCCCGGGCTGCGCGACCGCGCGCACGCGTGGACGGCGCCGCAGACCCCCGACGGCCTCCCCGAGGTCGAGGTCCCCATCCGGTACCACGACGACGGGATCGGGTCGCTCGCCGTCGACGACCGGTCCTACGACCGGGCCCGCGTCGGCCGGGACGGCAACCTCGTCGACGACCTCGCCGCGGGCCTCGGGGCCGTCCTCGCCATCGGCCGGCACAGCATCGACCTGGAACGGCAGCTGCGGGCCGCGCGGGCGCACGCCGAGCAGATCGCCCAGGGTCGTCGAGCAGCGGTCGCCGAGATGGACCACGAGCGGCGGACGATCGAGAGTGATCTGCACGACGGCGTCCAGGGCCACCTGGTCTCGATGCGGCTCGGGCTCGGTCTGGTCGAGCAGCAGATCACGCTCGGCGACCTGCCCCGAGCCCGCGAGCGGCTGCCCCTTCTGGTCGACTCCCTGGACACGACCGAGAATGCACTGGCGAACGTGTCCGCGGGCGTGTCCACGCTGGTCCTTCGCGACCAGGGCCTCGTCGCCGCCCTCGAGGCGGACCTGGGCCGCGCGGAACCGGCGATCGACCTGCGATGCCAGGGTGCCGACCGGGCCCGTCGCTACCCCGAGCTCGCGGAACAGACCGTCTACTTCTGCTGCCTCGAGGCGGTCAACAACGCCCGGAAGCACGCGGGCGGCGCCGCGATCGTCGTCGAACTCACCGCGGACGACGACGCCCTCCGGTTCGCGGTCCGCGACCAGGGGCCGGGGTTCGACACGGACGTCCCGCACGCCGGACGGGGGCTGAGCAACCTGACGGCCCGGGCCGCCGGGGCCGGCGGGTCGCTCACCATCGACTCGACGCCCAGCTCGGGCACCGTCGTCGAGGGATTCGTGCCGATCGTCCACGGGGTGACCGTCCCCGACGAAGCGGTCGCCCCTCCGGCGGTCGCGCGGGTCGCGGCCGCCCCTCCCCCGCTCGCGACCGGGCCGCTGGAGCGCCAGGTGCGCGGCATCGCCCAGGCCGCGGCCGCCGCCTGCACGGAGCCGCCGCCCCCGGAGCTCGAGGACCTGCTCACCGAGTTCGGTCATGACGGCGAGGCCGTGGACGGTCACGCCGCGAACGCGCGCGAGCACGCCCGCGCCGCTCTCCTGCGGATCGACGAACTCCTCCCGACTCTGCCCGTCGCCCTCGAGCACGGCCTCGTGCTCCGCGAACAGCTGGAGCGTCTGCGGGTGGGCGCGCACGAGGTCCGCGAGCTCGAACTGCTGGATGCCCTGGAGCGCGGCAGCGTCGTCCTCCCCGGCCAGGACGTCGACACGGTGCGCCGGCTCCTGGGGATCGACGGCACGTCGGCCGACGTCCGCCTCGGCCTCTCACCGGAAGTGCCACGCACCCGCATCGACGAGGCCGCCCACGAGCAGTTGACGATCTGGGAGGGCCGCGCCCAGCACCCGACAGCACACCGTTCGGAACGATGGGCCGCCGAGATCCTCATTCGGACGTGCGAGGACGTGCTGATGTCCGAAGAATGAACCGTCGGAACGGATTTCGGCAGATATGTCGCATTCTGCAACCTCGTCGAGAATCGCCCTTACGTTCCCGCCCCGGCGAGATCCCACGAGTGACCCAGAGTGCTCTTTCTTGCCCGCAACGTATTCCATCTGGGCCAACGACGTTCGATGTCGCAAGATGAGACACGGGACGTCGTCACTCGACGTGGAGACCACCCCGAGATCTGCAGTGAGGGGCGTCGGCGATGGCGCAGATGAGCCAGTTCGGAGCAGCGCGACTTCGACAGGAAATCGAGAGCACCGGAAAGCAACCTCTCGAATCGAACATTTCGCCGGACGAGGCTGCTGCTCCGCCTCCGACCGAGCGCATCGCGCTCGCGACCGATGGCTCGCCGGGGACCGGGGACGGACCGCGGACCCGTCCGTTGAGGCGCCGCGGGTTCGTCCTGCTCGCGCTGGCCATGGTCGCGCTGCTCGTCGTGGGCGGGCTCCTGGGCGCCCTCCTGTTCCGGTCCGGCCCATCGACTCCGGCTCCCGCGGCCGGCCCCACCGCCGGCGTCGGGGCTGCCCCGGTGGCCATCGCGCCGCCTGCGCCCGTCGTCGCGAGCGTGGACACGCCGACGGTGATCGGTACCTGGAGCGTCGGGAACGGACCGGAGTCGATCGTGGTGACACCGGACGGTCGACGCGCCTTCGTCACGGGTTCCACGGCCGACGTTCTCACCTCGCTCGACCTCACCACCGGGGCCACGGCGACGTTCCCGGCGCCCGGGCCGCCGCAATACGTGTCACTGACCCCGGACGGCCAGCACGCCTACGTGACGATCGCCCGCGACAACCCGCCCATGAACGCCATCGCCGTGTTCGACACGACGCGGAACATGTTCACCGCGCTGATCCCCTCGGACCAGCAGCACCCCTACGCGCTGGCCGTCGCACCCGACGGTCAACGGGTCTACGTGCCCAACCACGACTCCGGGAACGTGTCGGTCATCGACACCCGGTCGAACGTGATCGTCGCGAACATCCCGGTGGCGCCGATGCCGCATTGGATCGCCTACACGCCGAGCGGACGACTGATCTACGTCGCCAACCACATGTCCGGGATCGTCACGGTCATCGACACGAAGACCAACACCGTGGTGACGACCATTCCCGTCGGCGGGACGCCGCACAGCATCGCCGTCTCGCCCGACGGTCGGCGTGCCATGGTCGCCGATTACGACGGCAACTACGTCTCCGTCATCGACACCGCGACGAACCGAGTCGTGGGCACCGTGCCGGTCGGACAGAATCCGCAGGACGTGGCGTTCTCCCGCGACGGCGCCCACACCTACGTCGTGAACAACGTCTCGAACGACGTCTCGGTGATCGACAACAGCCGCGACGCCGTCGTCGCCACCGTGCCGGTGGGTACCAGCCCGCGTCAGCTCGCGGTCTCGACGGACGGCCGTCGGGCCTTCGTGACCAACGGCGAGTCCAACTCCGTCACCGTCCTGAACATCGCCGGCTGACCCGGGAGGCTCGGCACGACCTTCCACCAGCGGCGATGGCGCGTCGATCGAACTCTTAGCGCCCGGCCCACTCATCGCGCTTCGGGCGTGGACGAGATCCGGCCGCCCAGCACGGGGCGGCCCGCTGGACCTGTGTGTCAGCGGCGGAACAATCCCCGCCACGAGGGGGCCTCCGTTCGCCAGCCCGCAACTGTCGGCGAGGACCACCGGGAACCAAGCACGCCGGTCCTGACTTCCCCGAACGGTTCGATCGTCCGGTGGTTTAGCAAGGGGTTCGATCTGGGATACACGGGCGACCCGCAGGCGAGCCGAACTTGAACAGCTGAGGACCACCGTCACTTCCGACTTGGAGAATCGGAACCGCCTTATTGATAGGGTCTCCGTACGGCGAGAGCGATAACCAGCCGGAGGCGAGTGGTATCGAGTTCGGTCCATGAAGTCGCTTGAACGCGGCCGTTACACCATCCGTCGTATTGTTGAGCTGCGATCCGAAGGTGAGCGCCGTCGCGACGGTCGTGATCGCATCGTGGCCCATGATGGCTGCGTCGTCATCGAGCGACGACGATGGGAACTGCCCGTGGAAGCAAGTCGAACAGTTTTCGTTCAACGCGCCGATCGCACCCGGGACGAACGCCTCGGGGTTCGTCTTCCACGCGGATGAGTCGGCGATATCGGCGTAGCGCACAGTCACGCCGGAATTGAGGCCGCCGATGAGCCCGAGACTGGAGGGAGACGCACCCTTGGTCTCCTGACTGACTTCGTCGGCAACTGCTGCAGTGAAGTCCTCGGCGTCGTCACCGGTCACGATCGTCAGAGGAAGGTTCCCACAGCTCCGTGTCGCGAGCGCCTTGACGAACTGTTCCAGGTCATCCGAACGTCCGGCGAACATGATGACGTTCGGTTGCCGCTCACAGACGCTGCTGACGACCGAGGACATGAAGCTGTACGGGCCCGGGTTGAAGGTCTCCTCGGGCGACATCAGGGTCCCGGCCCCGCCGGCGTACTTCTGCTCGAATGCAACCGCGAGAGATTGCACGTAAGTGTCCGTCGAATCATTACTGCGCACCACGAGGACTTTCGACGCCGTCGTCCGCAGGTCGGCAGCGAGCGCCGCAGCTTCGTCGCTGTTCGACGGTGCGATCCGGGCGAATGCACGGTCGGGGGTGCTGACTCCGTCGAGTGTGTCAGCGGTCAGCCGGGTGGTGATCACCGGAATCCGTGCGACCGACAACGCTGTGATCGCGTCCTGCGTCGCTTGCACCGAGTATCCGGTGGCGACGACGGCGACGAGGTGATCGGAGCCGACCATCTTCATCAAGGTCGGAACAACCTCCCGCCAATGTGCCGAGCTGTCGCCGTCGTTCGCAATGACCAGGCGGACGTGGACAGGAGCGTTGTCAGCACTGTTGACCTGGAGCTGCTCGATGAACGCTCCTTGTAGCTCGTGGAGGCTCGCCTGCAGCCCGCCGGCCGAGTCAGCAGAATCCTGGCGCTGAACCGGCATCAGGTACGCAATGGTGACGTATGGGATCTTCGAGCTGGTGACGAGATCGTTCTGTGCCTTGATCTTCCCTAGGATGTCGGCGTACCCGGGAACCTCGTGAGCGGTCACCTGTGCGCTTCCATCACTGACGCCCAGACACTGATCGTCGGTCCGCGACGTGCCGGAGCCACAGGTCGGAGTGAGAAGGGTCCACACGCCGTAGACGACACCGGCGACGACCACCAGAACGACCGCGATCACGAGAACCCTGCCGAGAGCGGTCAGCTTGCCGAACCACCCGAAGACCGAGCCGAGGCGTCGGGTCGGAGACATCATCAGGTACTCCTCGAACGGGTGAGGTGTGCTTCAACTCGAGGGGATCGGTCGTCGCAGTCGGCGTACCGCGCCGCCAGTGCGGTCAAGTGCCTCCGGCCGTCGACCTTCCTCGGTCGCAGGTCGTAGATGTCAGAAGCGATCTCGGCGCAGAGCTCATGAGCCGGATCTCCCAAGGGACTCCGGTGGAGTTGGGCAGCCGACACGAGCGAGGCTTTGATCGGTCCTGCGGATCGCACTCCACGAACTCTCGCCTCAGCGAACTGGGCCGCGGTGGGCGCGTTGCCCGGTGCGCGGACCGGCGCAGAGACCACCGCTTGAAACAGTTCACACCAGGCCTCGGGGTGCGAAGTCTCGAAGGCCGCACTCAGCGCCTCTGTGACCTCCTGCAGGCGCCCGGCGGCCAGGGCGTGGTACAGCCCAGTGACGCCGTCACGCGATGCTGCCCGCTTGCGGAGCCCCTCCTGCACCTCGGTCCAACGCCGACTTTCCGCGAGCTCGTGAAGCAAGACCTGGCGCGCCAGCGGATGGAGCCGCGGGGTCGCCTCCGGGTCGGCCTCGTGAGGACCGAGCACCCATAGGCTCCGGGCGAGGTATCGCTCGATCGCCTTCTGGGAGCGCTCGTCGCACAGACTCTCCAGACGGTCGATGCTGTCATCCCGCAGATCGCGGGCCGCGGCCAGGACCGAAAGACCGTGAGACATCCCGCCGTTCTCTCCGACAATAAGGTCACGAAGCTCCTTCGCAACCGTCGAGCCCTGCTTCGTGCGCATGGCTAGCACCTGGCGATGATCCGCGTGCTCACCTGCCGCCGTGAGGGCGCCCGTGACGATCCGATGTGCCTCCGGGTGCCCCCGGACGAGGCGGTCTACGAACCCCTCCCACATCGCGGCGTCGTCCGAGGTTGGCGTCGAACGGTCGACTTCCAGAGGGTAGTAAGGACCCCAGTCGCACTTGTCATCGGCGCCGTACCAATGGTCGGTATGCGCTTCCCAGTCTCCGTAGCTCGCTGTGAGCGCCAGACGTGACAGTCCCGGGGCCGTCGGAGACTCTTTCGCCGGGGATCGCCCGCTTCCGGCGACGAACAGGGTGGGCGCCCACTCAGGCTCGGGATCGCGATACAGCCGGGCAAGTACCTCCAGGAATCCCGTGAAGGGAGCCCGGTCGCCTCGGTCCACGATGACGAGAGCGTTGTTGTGCGCAGCCCAGAACCAGTGAGCATGCGAATACTCCTCGCGAATGTCTGCGAGGAACGCTCGACAGAGCGTGAGGTCGACGTCGTCCCGAGCCGCGTTCGAGTCGGTCCAGTGGCCACGGACGAGGTCAGCGAGCGCGTTCGCACCGTTGGTGTACCTCTGCCCCTTCGGTCGGTAGCCATGCGCATACCAGGCCAGTCCAGGGCGTCGCCGGGACGCCAACGCTCCCGCGAGGCCGAGCGCGGACGACAGGCCGCGCATGGCGTAGGCCCATGGGTCTGATGCCTTGTCCGCCCATGGGCGCGTGATGTCGTCGAACTCGCGACGCCACTTGTCGATCGGGCGACGATTACGCTCAGAGAGCGTCTCTTCCAGCAGGATCTTCGGCGCCTCGGGGTCGGCCATCGGACCGTTGAGGTTCACTTTGAGCGCCAGCAGCCCCAGAAGGAGACGCGGAAACCGCAGTCGGCCGTAACGAGGGACCTCGTTCATCAGCCTCGACGCGAGAAAATCCGCGACCTGGTAGGGCCGCGCCCCCTTGTCGAGCCTCTCCTCCTGGCTGTAGCAGACTGCCGACGGTCGACCTTGACAGAACTGATCCCGCAGTTCCTCAAGGATGCGTTCGCGCGACGAGCCCGCGGTCCCTCTCACGACGACGATGGGTACCGCGCGGTCACGCTCCGCCGCCGACGGTTCCAGAAAATCCCTGAACAGTCCGCCCAGTTCCAATGGATCAACCCCCCTAGATGGGGGATCTTGTAGTCACGCAACGGCAAAGGTCAACGCGTCCATTCGTGTCTCGACAAGAGACAGAATCGGGCATTCGTGGCTACTCGTTGCTAAACGGGTCACGGACGTGCAGCTCCGTCACATGGCCGTACCGGCATGTGGCGGATGTACACCGCGACTATGCCGACCGAGGGAACCACTGCCCACTGAACACATGGCTGACAGCCGTAGGAGTTCAGCGGAGGAGCAGCTGGACGAACGCCGCCACCCCGACCACCACGATGATCCCGCGCAGCACCAGCGGCGGCAGGCGGCGGCCGATCAGCGCGCCGATCACTCCCCCGACGATCGACCCGCCCGCGACGAGCCCGACCACGGGCCACGACACCGGCGCGACGAACGCGAACACGATCCCCGACACCAGGTTCGCCAGCGCCGCCAGGACGTTCTTCACCGCGTTGTGCCGCTGCAGATCGTCGTCGATCAGGATCCCGAGGAAGCCCATGAGCAACACGCCCTGCGCCGCACCGAAGTAGCCGCCGTAGACCCCGGTGCCGAACGTGGCGCCGAGCAGGCCCGGGCCGACCCGGGTCCGTGGCTCGCCGGACGGATCGCGCGCGGCCACCTTGCGTGACACCCACGGCCCGATCACGACGAGCACGACCGCCAGCGCCACCAGGACCGGCACGACCTTGTCGAACGCGGCGGAGGGCAGTACCAGGAGTAGCAGGGCGCCGACCAGACCTCCGAGCGCGGTCGGGACGGCCAGCCGGAGCACCCGCCCCCGCAGGCCCCGCAGCTCGCGGCGGTACCCGATCGCCCCGGTCACCGAGCCCGGGACCAGGCCGAGCCCGTTGGACACGTTGGCCGTCAGCGGTGGGAACCCGAGCGCCAGCAGCACCGGGAACGTCACCAGCGTGCCCGACCCGACGACCGTGTTGATCATCCCGGCCCACACCCCGGCGACCGCGATGATGGCCGCATCGCCGATCGTCACCCCGGGATGGTCGCCCACCCCGGCCCGGAGCGCTCCGCGATCTGCCTCACGCCGCCCCGCGCAGCGGCGTCGTCAGTCCTTGTTCTTCCGCTTCGAGAGCAACTGCCCGGCCTGCTTGGCCAACGCCTGCTCGAGGTCGTCGCGGGGTTCGTGGAGCTCGGCCCCGGGGACGCGGGTGAGCTCGCCCGGAGCCGGCCGGCGGAACAGCCACGTCGTGAACCCCCGCCAGCCGCGCTGCGGCAGACCGGTCGCCCATGCGGCGGCCGCCAGGAGGACGACGAGGGCCCCCGCCAGCGCACCGGCCGCCGTCAGGACACCGACCGGCGGGACGAAACGCGCGGCGGGTGCCGTCGGACCCGACGTCGTGGTCACGGCGACCCGCGACGGGTGCCCCTCGGGCGTCTCGAGCCGGGTGATCGCCCCGGTGACCGACTGCGTGACGGCGTTGGCCTCGGCCGTCGCCGCGGACGGGCTCGAGGCGCGGACGTCGATCGTCAGCTGGTCGCTGTCCTGCACGGCGGCGACGGCCACCTCGGGGCGCAGCTCGTCCAGTGTGGTGCCGGAGCCGGACGCCGCGGGCCCGAGGACGTCGTCGCTGGTGGCGAGCTCGGCGTACGTCGGCATCTGGTTCTTGATGAAGGAGCGCACCGTGGATGCGGAGTCCGACGACGGCGGCGCCCCGGTCGCGTCGGACACCGTCAGCTGCACGCTCGAGCTGTCCGGCAGACGGTCCAGGTGCAGGTCGAGGAGCAGCCCGCCCAGAGCGCCCACGACGACCAGGCCCACGAACGCCCAGCGGGCCGACCGCAGAGCCGCCTTGAAGTCGGTCCATTGCATGGGTCCTCAGTATGCGCAACGACCCTGCTGGTCTCTGCAGAGGGGCATCGCACCGCCGACGGTCTCCCACGAGTCACCAAGTGGTCGCTGGCTCACGGCGCTGCGAAGCTCTTCAGGGACGGCAGTCCGTTCCCGTCCCAGCTGAACATGCTGAGGTTGGCGTAGTGGTTGCCCTCACCTGACGCCCATCCCACGGGAGGGAGCCAGTCGGGCTCCCAGGCGAGGAAGCCCAGGCCGTGCCCGCCCGGGACGTTCGCCACCACGGCGCGGAGTGCCTCGTAGTACGCGGCCTGCCCCTGCGGGGTCGGCGGGAAGCGCGCGCCGTCGGGGAGTTGGTTCGCCGAGGTCACGATGTTCTGCAAGTGGTCCCCCTGCTCGAGAGTCCAGGGGTAGGCCGTCTCCGCCACGAGGACGTCGCGGTGGTATCGGTCGACGAGGCCGTCGAGGGTCCGGCTGAGCTGGTCGAGCGAGCCGTTCCAGAACGGGTAGTAGGACAGTCCGATGACGTCGAAGCGGATGCCGGCAGCGTCGACATGGTCCACGAACCGGCTGGTCGCCACCGCGTCGCCGCCGGTGTCGACGTGGAGCATCACACGAGCCCTCGGAGCGCCTTCGTGCGCTCCGCGTACTCCGGCACGGAGCAGCGTCAGGAACGCCGACCAGTCGGCGTCGTCGCCGGGTCCGACCCAGCCGGTGGGCCAGAGCATGCCGTGGGAGATCTCGTTCCCCACCTGGACGACGTCGACGGGTGTGCCCTGGCGGTCGAACGCCGCGAGGGTCTCGCGCGTGTAGGTCTGCACGACCCCGGCGAGGTCGGGCAGGTCCAGTCCGCGCCACCGCGACGGGGTCTCCTGCCGTTGATGGTCGGCCCAGGTGTCGGAGTAGTGCAGGTCGAGAATGACGGCGAGGCCGGCGTCGTGGGCGCGCCGGGCGATCGTGAGGGCCGTGGCGAGATCACTTGAGCCGGAAGGTGGATCCACCCACACCCGGATGCGGACGTCGGTGGCGCCGTGGTCGGCGAGAATGCGCTCGATGGGCGCGGCCGAGCCGCCGTCCCGATAGACGGTGCCCGCGCGCTCCTCCTGGAGCGTGAACGAGATGTCGGCTCCCCGGATCCGGAGTGGACCCGACCTCGCGTCCTTCGCGATGGCAGCGGCGGTGCTCACCGTCAGGACGATGACGCCGATCAACAGCACGGTCAGGAGTGTCATGCGGTCGCTCCGAGGTCTCACGGTCCGATCCGGGAGTCGAGCACCCGCACGGCCTCGAACCCCTCGGCGTGGCGCACCCGGGCCTGGCGCCCACGAACCACGGCGAGTGCACGGACGTGCTCCGGCCGCATGTAGGGCTTCGAGCCCTGACTGTCGTGGCGGCCGACCGCCTCGACCTTCGTCTCGATGTACTCCTCGATGTCGACGAACACCTGGGGAGCGAACTCGTCGCTGGCCGACGGGCTCTCGAACGAGAGGATGGCGGGGTGCCCGCGCGCAGCCCGCACGGTCGCTCGATGGACCGCTTCGTGGTCCTGGTGCCGATCGTGGGCTGAGTGGGTCAGGACGAGATCCGGGTTGTAGCGGCGCAACGCGTCCTCGACCGCGCTGATCATCTCGAACCCGTGCTCGGGCAGCCGACTGTCGGGCAGGTCGAGGACGACGAGGCTCGAGAGCCCGAGGAAGGCGCCGCCTGCGATGGCCTCGTCAGGGCGGGCCAGACCGCCGCCGTTGCGCCCACCCGACATGACGAGGCTGTGCACCTCGTGCCCCGAGTCGACGAACTTGGCGATCGCGCCGCCACATCCCAACTCGAGGTCGTCCGGGTGGGCACTTACCGTGACGATGCGTCGGGGCAGGCACGTCGGTCGGTGGGCGAGCCTGGTCGACCAGAGGATCACGGCTCCGCCGCAGAGGACGACCAGGTCCATGGCCAGGATCGCCGGAGAGACGAGCGGACCGTCCAGTGCCGTGGCGGCGGCGCCGTTGATGCCCACCATCAGCAGGCAGACCACGACGACGGTCCGGCGCACGACGCCGGGCGAGCGCCAACCCCGGCCGACTCGAACCGGCAGGGTGGCCGCGGTGAAGCTGGCGAGGGCGAAGCCGGACGCGAGCACCGCGAAGAGTGAAACGACCACGACGGAACTCCTGACCGAGCGGACGGCGGGAATGGTGAGATGCCGCGTGAGCGGCGCGTTGCGACGACGTCGGCGCCCCACGTGGCTCAGGCGGCGAGATTTCCCCGGCCGAGTGCCCCGACGTCCCAGCCGTGGGTGCGCCAGTGCTCGAGATCCAGCGTGTTGCGGGCGTCCAGCAGCCGCGGCACGTCGACGACGCCGGCGAGCTCAGCCGGGTTGAGGTCGCGGTACTCCGCCCAGTCGGTGAGGTGCAGGACCAGATCCGCGCCCTCGCAGGCCTTTTCCGGCTCGCGCGCGTAGTCGAGGCAGGGGAAGGCGGCGCGTGCGTTGTCCAGGGCCTCCGGGTCGTGTACCCGGACGTGGGCGCCCTGGAGCTGGATCGACGCCGCGACGGCGAGCGCCGGCGAGTCGCGGACGTCGTCGCTGCCGGACTTGAACGCGGCGCCGAGGACGGCCACGCGACGCCCGAGGAACCGGCCGTCGAGCATCGTCCGGGCGCGGTCGACGGTCCGCTGCCTCGCCCGCATGTTGATCTCGTCGACGTCGCGGAGGAATCGCAGGGAGTCCCCGAAGCCCAGCTCGTCGGCCCGGGCGGAGAACGCCCGGATGTCCTTGGGCAAGCACCCGCCGCCGAAGCCGACCCCGGCGGCGAGGAAGCGGTGGCCGATCCGCGGGTCGTACCCGATGGCCTTGGCGAGCGTCGTGACATCGCCGCCGGTCGCCTCGCAGACCTCTGCCATGGCATTGACGAACGAGACCTTCGTGGCGAGGAACGCGTTGGCCGAGACCTTGACCAGCTCGGCCGTCGTCCGGTCGGTGACGAGGTAGGGCGTCCCGGATTCGCGCATCGTCGAGTAGACCGCTCCCAGGACGGCCTCGGCCCGATGCGAGGTCACACCGACGACTATCCGGTCGGGTCGCAGCGTGTCCTCGACGGCCGTGCTCTCGGAGAGGAACTCCGGGTTCCACGCCACTTCGGCGCGGGCGCCCACGGGCGCGAGCTCGGCGATGCGGGCGGCCAGGCGATCGGAGGTCCCGACGGGGACCGTCGACTTGCCGACGACGAGGCAGTCGTCGCGCAGGTGCGGCGCGAGGCCCTCGATCACCGAGTCGATCGGCCGCATGTCCGCGGCCGCCGAGCCGGGCTGTTGCGGTGTGCCCACGCAGAGGAAGTGCACCTCGCCGAAGTCGGCGGCCTCCTCCAGCGAGGTGGAGAAGCGCAGATTCCCGGACGCCACGGTGCGGGCAAGGATCTCCGGGAGCCCCGGCTCGTAGAACGGTGTCCGGCCCGCAGCCAACGCGGCGAGCTTGGCCTCGTCGACGTCGACGCCGAGGACGTCGTGGCCGAGGTCGGCCATGCAGGCGGCGTGGACGGCGCCGAGATAGCCCGTGCCGATGACGGTCATGCGCATGATGTGCTCCCAGGAACGGAGGAGGAAGAAGGAAGGGTCAGCCGCCGTAGCCGGCAGGATTGGCGTACTGGAATCGCCACGCGTCGACGCACATCGCGGCGAGGTCGCGCTCGGCCCGCCACCCCAGCGCGGAGTGCGCCCGGGTGGGGTCTGCGACGAGCACGGCGACGTCGCCGGGCCTGCGTCCGTGCACGTCATAGGGCACGGGACGCCCGCTCGCGGCCTCGAACGCCGCGATGACATCGAGTACGGAGGACCCGACGCCGGTGCCGAGGTTGAGGACCTGCATGCCCCCGAGGAGACGGTCGAGGGCGAGGCGGTGCGCCCTCGCGACGTCGAGGACGTGGATGTAGTCGCGCACCGCGGTGCCGTCCGGCGTCGGATAGTCGTCGCCGAATACACGGAGGCGCTCGCGGCGGCCGACGGCGACCTGGGCGACGTAGGGCAACAGGTTGTTGGGAACGCCGCTGGGGTCTTCGCCCAGCTCGCCGGACGGGTGTGCGCCGAGCGGGTTGAAGTAGCGCAGCGCGGCGACGCGCAGTTCGGGCAGGAGACGGCACGTGTCGGCGAGCATCTGCTCGCCCATCCACTTCGAGTGCGCGTACGGGTTCGTCGGGCGGGCCGGGTCGTCCTCGGTCAGTGGAACCCGCGTGGTCTCGCCGTAGATCGAGCACGACGAGGAGAACACCAGGTCGTGCACCTCGTGCGCGTGCATCGTGCGCAGGAGAGCGCTCGTGCCGCCGACGTTGACGTCGAAGTACTCGAGCGGGATCTCGGTGGACTCGTTGACCGCCTTCTTCGCCCCGAAATGGATCACGGCGTCCACGGGGTGGGCGGCGAACACGGCGTCCAGCGCAGCGCGATCACGCAGGTCGACGGTGTAGGCGATCACGGGCCGGCCGGCGATCTTCTGCACGCGGTCGAGGGCCACCGGCGAGCTGTTCGAGTGATCGTCGACGGTGACCACGTCGTATCCCTGCTCGAGCAGGTCGACACAGGTGTGGCTGCCGATGAACCCGGCTCCGCCGGTGACGAGCACGGTGCGGGTAGCGGTCATGGTGGATCGCCTCCGTTCGCGGTGAGGAATGGTCACGCCGGGGCACCGGAGAACACGGCGACGGCGTAGGTCGGGAAGCGGGTCAGCGCGGTGACGACCGGGGCGGCGGTGAGGGCGGTCACCAGCAGTGGCCCGGGCACCGTCGCCCGGATCGCGCGGGCCAGGCCCGCCCCCGAATGCCGGGCTGCCTCGGCGGCGTGCAACATCGAGACGGCCCCGGTGACGACGAGGTACGTGGTCGCCCCGAGCAGGCAGAGAAAGATGTAGCCCACCGCCGACGTCGACATTTCTCCCACGAGCGCGGCGGAAGAGAGCACGACCGCGATGAACGCGTAGGGCAGGACGATGCGCGTCGGCAACGGCTCCAACCCGTCCACGCTCTTGGGCGTCACCTTGAAGGTCAACGGGCGCGGGCGGACCGTCTGGAGCGTTGCTGCACACACCCCCCACGCCACGAGCGGCCAGCGGGACAGGCTGTACAGCCAGTTCTCCCAGCTGATGATCGGCGCGTTGCGTGGCCGGAGGAGACCGCGACGCTTCAGCAGCACCGCCATGAGGACGACCCACATCGAGATCGACCACCAGTGCAGCAGGAACGCGACGTAGTTGACGTTGATCCACGGCAGCCCTGTCACTGCGGCGATCGGCGGCAGGGAGAGCCCACCGACCGTGGTCACTGTCAGCGAGACGTAGAAGAGCAGCGCGAACATGAACCGGAAGCGGAGCCGCCACGGCATGCGACCGAGGTGGCGCGGGACGAGCCCGAACAGGACCGTGGTCAGGCTGCGCGACCACTGGAACTCCTGGACCAGCATCGCGGGGAACGTCTGGGGCCCCTCGCCGCGGGCCTCCGCGTCGATCGCGAAGGCGCCCTGCCAGCCTGCCGAGCTGAGCAGGAAGCTGGTGGAGAAGTCCTCGGCGAGCTCGGGACCCACGCCACCGATGTCGCGGAGTGCTGCAGTCCGCACCGCGTAGTGCGAGCCGATGCACGACGGGGACAGCCCGTCGCTGTGGCCGAGCTGGGCCGGCCCGTGGAAGGTGGCCTCGCGGTGCAACCGACCTCGCGCGGCCCAGGAACGAGCGGCGTTCGCGTCGCACACGCTCGGGGCGGCCACGTATCCGATCGCCGGGTCCGCGAAGGGCCGCACCATCTCGGCGAGGTAGGTCGGCGAGGGGACGTGGTCGCAGTCGAGCTGGGAGACGACGTCGTAGCGGAGGTAACCCCACCGGTCGTAGAAGTAGGCGAGGTTGCCCTCCTTGCACTTGGTTCGCCGAGGCCAGGTAGCCCGGTGGTAGGCGTCCACACCGCGCCGAGTGGACAGGTGCACCGCGTGCTCCTCGCACCAGGCCACCACCTCGTCGGCGGGGTCCTCGTCGCAGAGCCACACGTCGTACGGGTGGGGGAAGCGCTGCGCGAGCATCGCGGTCAACGTCGCGCGGGCCATGGACCAGGGCTCCGACGGGGCACGTGTCACGACGAAGGCGGTATGCAGGTCGGGGACCGACAGTGCGGGGTTGACCCGACGCAGCCGGTTGACGGCCATGACGAAGTAGCCCGGCACGACCGACAGGTAGAGCAGTACCAGGCTGTTGACCACCAGACCGATCCAGCTGACGCGATGCTCGGGTTGGGACCACCAGGCCCAGAACCAGAGCAGGCAGGCGATCCAACCGACCGAGAGCGCGGCGATCACCCACCGGTCGCGTCGGGCGAGTGCAGGGACGAAGGTCTCGGCGCGGAACGGACGCCGCGGCGAGGTACGTCCGGCCAACGTGGGACCGCTCGGTGGGATGTCGACGACGTTGCCGTCCGAGAGGCGGCGGATGTCCAGCGACAGGGCGCTGTCAGGAGCGGGCCTGGCCTGGTTGGTCGCGAGACGGAGCAGGCGAGGGCCCTGTGGGCTGGAGTCGAGATCGGTCACGGTCGGATCTCCGGTACGCAGACGTCGAGTGAAAGGGGACGGGTCAGCTGGCGCGGGCGGCGTCGCCCTGCCGGGCGGGCGGTGTGACAGGAACTCCCCCGGCCTGCGGGCCGGCGAGTGCGGAGCCGGCGACGGCAACGGCCCGCGGCCGGGCGGCGAACCACGCGACGGTGCGACGAAGGCCCTCCTCGGCGTCGACGGTCGGCGCCCACCCCAGGGCGGTGTCGGCGCGCCCGATGTCGGGCCGCCGGCGCGTCGGGTCGTCGACCGGAAGAGGCTGGTGGTCGACCGACGAGTCCGAGCCGGTGATCGTGAGGACCAGCTCCGCGAGCTCGCGGACGGTGCGCTCGGTCGGATTGCCGAGGTTGACCGGCCCGGGCTCGGCGCTGGCGAGCATGGCGACCAGGCCGCGTACGAGATCGTCGACGTAGCAGAAGCTGCGCGTCTGGGAGCCGTCACCGTAGATCGTCAGCGGATCGCCGTTGAGGGCCTGCACGACGAAGCTCGACACCACCCGGCCGTCCTCGGGGCGCATGCGGGGCCCGTAGGTGTTGAAGATGCGCACGATGCCGACGTCGGCGGCCTCGGTACGGGCGTAGGCCGCCGCGAGTGCCTCGGCGAACCGCTTGGCCTCGTCGTACACGCTGCGCGGTCCGACCGAGTTGACGTTGCCCCAGTAGTCCTCGGTCTGTGGGTGTACGAGCGGGTCTCCGTACACCTCGCTAGTCGACGCGAGAACGAAGCGCGCCCCGTGGGCGACCGCCAGCTTCAACGCGTTCTCGGTACCGCGGCTACCGACCGCGAGCGTCTCGAGAGGCAGCCGGTGGTAGTCGGGCGGTGACGCGGGGCTGGCCAGGTGCGCCACCGCATCGACCTCCCCGTCGACGACGAAGGGCTCGCTGACGTCGACCTGCACGAAGGCGAAGGCGGGGTCACCGAAGAACCCGTCGAGGTTCTCGCGGCGTCCCGTGGACAGGTCGTCGACACAGACGACCTCGTCACCGCGTCGCAGCAGCGCCTCGCAGAGATGCGACCCGAGGAAGCCGGCGCCGCCGGTGACGACAACGCGGCGCCTGGCCGCGACAGCCGTCGGGTCCAGGCGCGGTAACGCGGTACTGACCGAGATCGTCGTGGTGTCCATGAGCCTGCCTGCCGTGGTCGGAGCAGCCCGGGCCCGACCTCATCGCCGAGGTCGTTTCGGTGGAGCCCGAACTTCGGAGGCAAGCCTCACCGAGCGGCGGCGGTCGTCTCATCGGCATGGTTGACGATTCCAGCGTCCGCGAAATTGCGGATGGCCATGGCGCTCAGCGGGTGGCACGGTAGAGCGCTGCCGCCTCCAGCTGGGATGCCACCTCGAGCTTTTCCCTGATGGCCTGGACCTGACTGCGGACGGTGGCCACGGACACGTGGGAACGGCTCGCGATCTCCGCGACGTGCGACCCCTCCGAGAGTGCGTGCAGCACCTCGCGCTCGCGGGGAGTCAGCCGGTCGAGGAGATCCTCATAGACCTTGCGATCAGCTTGGCGGGACCGCCGTCGTGCCAGGAGCCGCCGACGCTCCCCCAACGGGAGGATCGATTCACCCTCGGCGGCGGACGTGCATACGGCCACGAGGTCGTCGAACGCGGCGTTCTTGTGGACCCAGCCGATCGCGCCCTCGGCGAGCGCGTCAGCGAGCCGCTCCTCGTCGGTGGCCCCGGTGATCATGACGACCGTCCATCCGCCGGCGGCGATGGGTCGCACCAGGTCCACACCGTCGAGCCGACCCCCGTCAGCATCCTCCCCGAGATCGAGGTCGAGGAGGGCGAGCCCGGGCGGCCCGTCGAGCAGGGCATCGAGCTCGGGTCCGGGAGCAGCGCACCAGTGGACGTCGAGACCCGCGGAGCGCAGCGAGGCGGTGAGCGTCGTCGCGATTAGGCGGTGATCGTCGACGAGCACTACCCGATGCATCAGGAGACCCGGAAGGTGACGTGCGGTGTCTCGGGAGGCACAGCCGGTATCTCGATCTCGGCACGTGCCCCGCCGGCCGGGGCCGGACGTACGGCGACCGTGCCGCCGTACCGGCCGAGCTTGCGCGCGGTCGCCTGGAGCCCGATGCCGCGGCCGCCACCGGAACGGCTCGGCCCGTAGGACTGCGTGGGGTCGATCTCATGACGCATGCCGGGGCCGTCGTCGCTGACCTCGATCCGCGCACGCGTTCCGACGCTGCTCACCCTGATCGAGACCCGAGCACCGGGGGCATGCCGAGCACAATTCGACAGGCAGTTGGTCAGGGCGAGCTTGAGTACCGACGGGCTGCAATTGCCCCACACGGCGGCTTCCTCCGTCGAGAAGGAGAGATCGGAGCCGACCCCCCACAGGTCCGCGACCTCGCGCGCGACCGCCGCGACGTCGATGCGCTCGTGCACCGCGACGGGTCTCCGCGCCTCGGGGTCGTGGAGATCCAACAGAGCCCACAACCGGGAGACCTCGTCGTCGAACGCGTTCCGCACGCGATCGCGCTCCTCCTGACTGAGGCCGGTGCGTTTCCCACCGATCAGGTGAGACGTCCCGGCGACCCCGGCCAGGATGTTGCGGATCTCGTGATCGCGCTCGGCGTGGGCATGGTCCAGTTCCTGCTGCAACCGTTGTCGGTCACGGTCGCGCCGCCGGCGCTCCTGGATCAACAGGAGTAGCAGCGCCACGAGAAGCCCGACTGTCCCCATGGTCACGACGAGGTCTGCGGTCGGCCGCGGCGACCCGTCCGCCACGATGATGGCACCGAGGCTGATTGCGACAGTGAAGCGCGCGAAGAACCACACGGTTCCCATCCCCCGCCAGGTGGCCCACAGGATCGCGATCAGCATCGCGATGGCGAACAGACCGGCAACTCGCCGCGGAGCGCCCGGCGGCGAGGACACGACGGTCGGGAAGGCCAGCCACCCGTACACGATCGCAGGCACGGTCGCCGTCGGGGAGGCCCACCGCGCTGCGAGCGCTCCGGCGCACACACCCCCGACGGCAGCGCCTGCCACAATTCCCGAATCGATAGCTCGCGGAACGATTTCTCCGGCTGCGAGATCCAGGAGTCGAATAGCCACCAGCATGGCGCACACTCCGGTCAGGACCGGACCCGCGACCCTCACCGCCGCATGAAGCATCGATGCCGACAGCAAATTGGACACAATATTCTCCCCCTCGGTCACGGCGGGTAGCCAGCCCCCCTGTTGCTCACGCTCATGACCATCATTCGGGCGATACAGTATGCGCAGAGCGGGTCTGTGTGAACCCACCGACAGGAGACTGAACCTGCCGGTCGGGGCCGGACACTCGCCTTGACGGGCGCACCTGCTGCAACCGGATGAGACCTGTATTTCAGCTATGTGAACTGAGTGAAACGTGATTCCTGGGCCCAGGACCACGCCCTCATCGTCAACAGGTAGAGCAGAAGGAGTTGCACCTCGCGCGGCAGCGCCTACTGGTGAGGAAAAGCGACGGAACTGGCTCATCGCCCCAATCATTGCGATCACCGACCCTCGGAGTCGGGCACCGTTTCGGCGCGGGACGGGTCGACGGTAGCGGGACGGGCGTGACGGCCTACGTCGCGACGGTGCGGATGCCCGGGGTCAGACTCCGGGCCGGTGAGGTCGGGACGACGGTCGCGAGCCCGTCGGGGTACGTCATCTCCGTGTCCGACCGGCTGCGGACGACGGGGCCGTCACGGACCCGGGACACTCGAGCCCCCGAGTACCTCTCTCCTGGAGAGCACGGGCTCGGCCACGAAATCCCCTTCCGGTCTCGCCTATGACGCGACCGTGGCGGCTCCGGATCGACAAGGAATCCTTCGAACGAACGGCCGGCTCTCGGCGCGCTCGGAGAAGCGCCTGCCGGGCTTCTCTTTCGCAATGCCGATGGGTCGCGGGCACGGAGAGAGCGCGCAAGGAGCCCACATGAATGCCCGAAAGAGCGTGGGCCGTGCTTCGATCCGAGCGCTCTGCAATTGTCCTGGTAACGAAACACAAGGTCGGTACGCGCACCGTACTGAGACTGCTCACTCGAACGGCCGTCGCACCCAACACATTAGCTGGACGACCGACTCGACTCCATCGAGCGCTCGATATGAAGATTCGGAGCGCCCGGACGCTTCGTGTTACTGCCCGCTCCGAGGCCGACAGGGCAGGCGTGTCCCGCGCCACAGATTTAGGGTAGGCATACCTTAGCTAATCTATGACCGTTAGATTAAGCGACGCAGAGATGCCGACCCGAGCCGTCTGTGAGGTGCCACCCGTGGGAGGACCACCAGCATCGAGCCCTGAGCCGGCGGCGAGCAGCGCCGTCGTGCACGTGCTCTTCGGGACCGAGACCGGGAACGCCGAGAAGGTCGCCGAGAAGACCGTCGAAGCCCTGACGGCGGCCGGCGTGGACGCGACGCTCGGCGAGCTGGCCGACGCCATGCCCGAGGATCTCGCCGGGATGACGCGCGTCGCAATCGTCTGCTCGACCATCGACGACGGCCAGCTCCCCTACGACGTCCTGCCGTTCTGGAAGGCGCTGATCAGGGTCGACGCCGGCCCGCTGGAGTCGCTGGAATTCGCCGTCTGCGGGCTCGGGGACAGCGACTACGAGGACTTCTGCCACGCCGGAGTACTGCTCGACGAGCGACTCGAGGAGCTCGGGGCGACCCGGATGCTCGAGCGGGTGGACTGCGACGTCGACTACGCGGCGCCGTCGCAGGGCTGGACCGACAGCCTCGTCGCGCTGTTCGGCAGTGCCCCCGACGACACCGCCACCGACCCCCCGACGACGGGTGCCGAGCCCGACGCCGTCGTCGGGACCTCGTCCGACGAGCCGGCCTGGGGTCGGCACCGGCCGTACCGCTCGACGCTCGTCGCCGCGCAGTCGCTCTCCGGGCCGCGGTCGTCGAAGGAGGTCCGGCACTACGAGTTCGCGCTCGCCGAGGCCGGGCTGGACTACGCGCCCGGGGACGGGATCGGCGTCGTGCCGCGGAACGACCCCGCGCTCGTCGCGGGCCTGATGGACCACCTCGGCGTCGCGGGCGACGACGAGCTGCACGTCGCGCTGACCCACGCCCACGAGATCGTCACCCCGTCCCGCGACCTGCTCGGCGAGCTCGCCCGGCGCACGCGGCACGACGAGCTGCGCGCCGCCCTCACGCACGAGGACACGGGCGCCCGCGCCGCCTACCTGCGCGACCGGGACACCCTCGACCTGTTGCGGGCGGCCGCCGTCGACTTCGAGGTCGGGGAGCTCCTCGGCCTGTTGCGGCCGCTCAAGCACCGGACGTACTCGATCGCGTCGAGCCCGCTGGTGTGTCCCGGGCAGGTCCACCTGACGGTCGCGAGCGTCCGCTACCGCGCCGGGGAGCGGGACACCGGCGGCGTGTGCTCGACCCACCTCGCCGACCGCCTGGCCACCGGCGACACCGCCGACGTGTTCCTCGAACCCAACGAGACCTTCCGGCTGCCGGCGGACGACGTGCCGATGATCATGGTCGGTCCCGGGACCGGGGTCGCGCCGTTCCGCGCGTTCCTCCAGCAGCGCCGCGAGCAGGGGGCACGCGGCGCGAACTGGCTGTTCTTCGGGGACCGGCAGCGCGAGCACGACTTCCTCTACGGCGACGAGCTCGAGGCGATGCACGCGGACGGGCTGCTGAACCGTCTGGACCTCGCGTTCTCCCGGGACCAGGCGGAGAAGGTCTACGTCCAGGACCGGATGCGCGAGCACGGGGCGGCGCTGTGGGCGTGGCTCGAGGACGGCGCGTCGTTCTACCTGTGCGGCGACGAGTCACGGATGGCGCCGGACGTCGACGCGGCGCTGCACGACATCGTCGCCGAGCACGGCGGACTCGACGACGACGGCGCGACGGCCTACGTCCGCACGCTGCGGCGGGACAAGCGCTACCTGCGCGACGTGTACTGAGCCGCTCCCGTAACGCCGGTGTGAGGTCGCGCGATCGTCAGACATCGGCCGCACGGAGCGGCCGCACGGGTGCGCGCGGGAGACGTCATGACACAGGCCGTGGGAGTACGACCGGGTTCCGTCACCGCGGCCCAGGTGATCATCAGGGTGCTCGCGGTGCTGGGCGCACTCGGCGCCGCCGCAACACTGGTGTTCGGCATCCTCGGTCTGGTGTCCGGGGCGACCGTGGCGGCGAACTACGCCGGCACCGAGAGCTCCGGGCTGGGGACCGCGTTCGGTGGCCTGATCGGGATGTTCTCCGGCGTCCTGATCTTCTCGGGGCTGGTCTCGGCGGCCTTCGTCGCCCTCTGGTTCTGGATCGCCTCGGCGCTCGGGCGGGCGAGCAAGGGCGCGCGGATCACCGCGACCGTGCTGTGCGGGCTCGACATCGCCTGGGGTCTGCTGATGGTGGTGCTGGCCGCGAGCGAGCGCGAGGCGGTCGTCGTGCTCCCCGCGCTCGTGCTCCTCGCGATCCCCGGCACCCTGATCTTCCTGCTCTGGGGTTCCGAGAACGCCCGCCGGTTCTTCGATGCCGTGGCGGTTCCGATGCCCGGTGCCTACTACGCGCCCGCTCCGATGTCCCCGCCGGTCGGGTTCGTCGCGCCGCAGGAGCAGGACGCCGTCACCACGCGGTTCACGGTGCCGCCGTCCTGCCGGACGTGCCGGTCGGGGCTGCAGCCGGGGTGGACCCACTGCGGCCGTTGCGGGGCTCCGGTCCAGCCGGGGCGGCCGGTCGGGGCCTGACCGGTCGGGGCCTGAGCGGTCGGGGGCCGCAAGGCGCGCCCACCCGATGGACGCAGCCGCGTCACGGACATGGCGGTGGTCGAGGATGGGACGGCGGGCGACGGTGACAGGGCGTCGTCGAGTTCGCTGATCCTCGGGGGAAGACATGAGCTGGTTGGTCGTCTGCTGCGACGGGACCTGGAGCACGCCGGACATGGCGTCCGTGACCAACGTGCGCCGGCTGTACAACCTGCTCGACGATGTCGACGCCGGGAACGACCCGCAGCAGAGCTTCTACGGTTCGGGGGTCGGCACCACCGGGTCGGCGGCCAGCCGGCTCGAGGCCGGAGCGTTCGGGACGGATCTCGACGAGAAGATCCTCGAGGCCTACCGCTGGCTGGTGACCCACTACAGCCCGGGCGACGAGATCGCGCTGTTCGGCTTCAGCCGCGGCGCGTACACCGTCCGCAGCCTGAGCGGGATGATCGCCACCTGCGGGATCGTCGACCCGGCGGGGCTCGACGCGGCCATGCTCGACGACCGGATCACCCGTGCCTACGAACACGGCTACCGCGAGCAACGTCCCGACTGGCGCGACGACATCGAACTGCGCTACGACCCGGACAGCGACGACATCCCCGTGCGGTTCATCGGGGTGTGGGACACGGTGGGCGCGCTCGGCATCCCGGCCAACCTGGAGTGGCTACGCCCTGAGCGCCGCGACCGGTACACGTTCCACGACGTGGAGCTCGACCGGCGGATCCCGGCGGCCCGCCATGCCGTGGCCATCGACGAGATGCGCGGTCCCTTCACCCCGACCCTCTGGGACGAGACCGAGCTCGCTCCCGGCCAGGACGTGGAGCAGGTGTGGTTCGCCGGCAGTCACCTCGACGTCGGCGGCGGCCACGTCGACCGCGGTCTCGCCGACATCACCCTCGAGTGGATGCTCGACGAGGTCGGGAAGCTCACCAGCATCGGGGTCGTACCGGCGGGGTCGCAGATCGTGCCGGACCCCCTCGCCGTCGTGCACGAGGACAATGACAACCAGTTCGGGCCGGGCGTCTCGCTCCTGCTCGACCCGTCGCTCGACCGCTGGGGCCAGCTGCTCTGGGACTCCCGGCCCCGCGCGATCCCGGTGATCGACGCCGGCCGGCAGCGGGCGGACGTGCACGGCACGGTCTACGCCCGGCAGCAGGGCCGCCCGATCACCGGCGGCCGGTACCGGCCGACGCGGGTCCTCGAGTCGGTGGGCGACACCGCCACGGTCGACGTCCCGGCCCGTGACCCGTGGACCGACGCCGGCCTGTATCTGATGCCCGGGCGCTACGAGTTCACCGGCGACGGCGAGTGGCGGGACGGGGGCGACTGGCTCGGCCCGCAGGGCACCGTCGGGCCCGGACTGAATCCGCTCACGCTGGTGGGCGGCGCGTTCGCCCTGGCTTTCCGCACCACCGCACGGGTCTGGACCGGGCAGGGGCACCCGGAGTGGACCTTCTTCGGCGAGCGCCGCCGGCCCACCCTCCCCCGCATGCGCCTGGTCGGCGTCGTCGCGAACGACGACGGGCCGGCGCCCGCACCCGGCGTCGCGACCCATCAGGTCGTCGACGTCGGCCGCGGGCAGGTCGCGGAGGTCGACGTGCCCGGCTATCTCTACGCCTACGCGAACGACGCCTGGAGCTCCTACGACGACAACGCCGGGTCGGTGCGGCTCACGGTGACGAAGGTGCGGTGATCAGGTCGACGCCCGCCGTCATCGGCGGTCCGCATCGCGGTCGGCGAGGATTGTCGTCGCGTCCAGCCGCGAGCCCGTGGACTCCTTGCGCGCCCGGATCCGGTCCGCGACAGGCGTACTCACCAGGCCATCGTGCACCAGGTGCGGACCGCACACACCGAGCTCCACGGACAGCCTTACCGGGCAACCGAGTCACGGTGACTCGGTTGCCCGGTAAGACTTCCGGTCCCCCGGCCTCGTAGCGGAGCGCACCTACCAGGCCAGCTCCCGGTCGTCCTCCTGGAAGGTGCCGGTCGGTCCGTCGGCGCCGATCACGGCCATCCGGACGACGGTCGCCGCGCTCACCTCGACCGGCCGGCCGTGCGGGTTGGCGACCCCGCCGAGCTCGGTGGCGGTGTAGCCCGGCTCGACCGCGTTGAACTTCACCTCGGGCACCGCCCGCGCGTACTGCACCGTCAGCATCGACACGGCCGCCTTGCTCGCGCCGTAGACGATCGCCTGGACCTGCGACGCCGGGCGTTCCGGATCGTGGTTGGCGCCGAACGACCCGAGCGCACTGGAGATGTTCACGATGACGGGGTTCGCGGACTTGCGCAGCAGCGGCAGCGCCGCCTCGGTGACGCGGACGATCCCGACGGCGTTGGTGTCGAAGACGGCGAGCGCGTCCGGACCGTTGAGGGCGAGCATCGCGATGCCGGCGTTGTTCACGACGACGTCGACCCCGCCCTCCGACTCGAGCTGCGCGAAGGCGGCGGCGACGGACTCGTCGTCGGTGACGTCGATCCGGACCGAGCGCGCGCCGAGCTCCTCGGCGACCGCGCGGCCGGCGGCCTCGTCGCGGGCGCCGACGTAGACGGTGTGGCCGGCGGCGACGAGCTGGCGGGCGGTCTCGCGGCCGAGGCCCCGGGTCGCGCCGGTGATGAGCGTGGTTGTCATGGCTCCGACCATCCGCGCGTTCACGACGACGAGGCAGCCGTCGGCTTGTCGTAGGACCAGCAGGGCCAGGATCGGGCCGGCCACGGCGCGCAGACTGGGGCGCGTGGAGACCTCGGAGTTCGGCGCGGCGGTACGCCGCTGGCGCGACCGGGTGGCGCCGGAGACGGTCGGCGTCCGCGTGGGCGGACGTCGGCGGGCCGCGGGCCTCCGTCGTGAGGAGCTCGCGGGCCTGGCCGGGATCTCGGCCGACTACCTGACCCGGCTCGAGCAGGGGCGGGCGACGACGCCGTCGGCGCAGGTCGTGGAGTCCCTCGCCCGCGCGCTGCGCCTGTCCGACCCCGAGCGCGACCTGCTCTACCGCCACGCCGGGCACGCGGCACCCGGGCGCGACGTCGTGCCGACCCGGATCACCCCGAGCGTGCAGCGCCTGCTCGACCGGCTGGGCACCACCCCCGTCGTCGTCTACGACGCCACCTGGACGCTCCTGCTCGCCAACCCCTCGTACGACGCGCTCATGGGCGAGACCTCGACGTGGCGCGGGATCGAGCGCAACGCCGTCTGGCGCCATCTCGTCGGCCCCGGCACACGCGCCGTGCACACCCCGGCGGAGCAGGCCGAGTTCGAGGCCGGACTGGTCGCCGACCTGCGGCTCACCGCGGCGCGCTACCCCGCCGACCGGTCACTGCGGCGGCTCGTCGGCGAACTGCGGTCGCTGAGCCCGCGCTTCGTCGAGCTGTGGGACTCCGGCAACGCCGACCCGGGTCAGGACACGTCGAAGCACAAGGTGATCGACCATCCCGAGGTCGGCCGGATCACGCTCGACTGCGACACCCTGATCGTCGCCACCGACGACGTCCGGATGATGGTCTACACCGCCGAACCCGGTACCGAGGACGCGGAGCGGCTCGCCCTCGCCGTCGTGCTGGGGACGCAGAATCTCGGTGCCGCGCGCTCCTGAGCCCTATTCCGTGCCGTCGGACGGATCCGTGCTCACGGCCGCGGAATGCACCAGGCGGTGCAGCAGCGCCTCGAACTGTTCGGCGTCCTCACCGAGCGATTCCCGGTACTCCCGGCGGACGTCCGCGGTCGCCTCCTGCCATTCCGCGTGCGCCTCCCGCCCGCGCGCCGACGCCATGATGAGCACACGGCGACGGTCCGCCGGATCGGTGCGGCGCTGCAGGAGGTTCGCGGAGACCATGCGGTCGACGAGCTTGCTGAGCTTGGGCGCGAGGAGCAGGACATGGTCCGCGACGACGTTCATCGGACATCCGCCGCGTTCCACGAGCAGACCCAGAATCCGCCATTGGTCGAGGCTCGAGCCGTGGGCGCGCAGCGCATCCTCGAGCCGTTGGGTGAGGGTCCGCTCGACGAGTGACAGCAGGCGGAGCGACTCATCGCTCTCCCGCGTCGACGGTTCCGTACCGGCTGCCACCCGACGATGGTAACGGGGGCACCGATTCCGGCACGGCGACACCGGGATCGTGACTCGCATTCGGCGGAGCGGGGTCCGAGGGGGCTGGTCGGCTCGTACGATCGGACGAGCACCGGAGGGCGCGCTTCTCGCTAGCGTCGTGCAATGGCGGAGTCCCGGGTCGAGGTGCCGGGAATCGTGCGGCCACCGCACGGCGACGACGTCCTCAACATCGCGCTCGTGATCCCGTTGCAGGGACCGGCCGGCATCTTCGGACCCTCCTGCGAGGCCTGCGCCGCGCTCGCCGTCCGGGAGATCAACGCCGAGGGTGGGGTGCTCGGCCGCGAGCTGAACCTGGTGCCCGTCGACGGCGGCGCGAGCCCCGAGACGGTGGCCCTGGAGGTCGACGCGCTCGTCAGTGCCGGAGCCGTCGAGGCGGTGACCGGGTGGCACATCTCGGCGGTCCGGGAGGCGGTCGCGCCCCGCATCCGGGGCCGCGTGCCGTACGCCTACACCGCACTGTACGAGGGCGGCGAGGACCGGCCCGGCCTGTTCCTCACCGGCGAGACCCCGGACCTCCAGCTCGGCCCGACCCTCGACTGGTTCGCCGGCACGGCCGGGGTCCGGCGCTGGACGATCGTCGGGGACGACTACGTGTGGCCGCGGCGGTCGGCCGCGACGGCGTCGCGGTACCTGCGACGGATCGGCGGCACCGTCTGCGACGAGATGTACGTGCCGCTCGGGACGTGCGACTTCCGCGGCGTCCTCGGCCGGGTCGAGGCCAGCGGGTGCGAGGCCGTGCTGATGCTGCTCATCGGGAACGACGCGGTCGAGTTCAACCGCGCGTTCGCCGCGAGCGGCCTCGACCGCGACGTGCTGCGCTTCAGCTCGCTGATCGAGGAGAACGTGCTGCTCGCGTCGGGCGCGGAGAACACCCGCGGCCTGATGACGTCCGCCGGCTACTTCGAGGACCTCGCGACCAGCTCCGGGCTCGAGTTCGCGGCGACCTACTTCCGCCAGTTCGGCGACGACGCGCCGGTCCTCAACAGCCTGGGTGAGTCCTGCTACGAGGGTGTGCGGCTGCTCAGCGAGCTGACGCGGCGGGCCGGGTCGCCCCGGGTGCCCGCGATGATGTCGGTCGCCGACGGGCTCGCCTACGAGAGCCCCCGCGGCACCGTCGAGCTCCGCGACCGGCACCTGCGCCAGCGGGTCTTCCTCGCCGTCGCCGACGGACTGACCTGGGACATCGTCCAGCAGCTCTGACCGGACGCCTCAGGCGGTGACGGCCGTTGACAGCCGTCCCACGCGTCGCTAATTTCCTAGGAAATTATTTCCTGTCGGTCCATCCGGCGCCGGTCACGCGCGTCAGGGCCCGCCCGGGGCGGCGGTCCGTGGAGCACGACGAAGGGGGCACTCCCGATGTCCGTGTACGTGTACCGGTGCGACGAGGACGGCCCCGTCGAGATCGTGCGCCCCATCGGGACCGCTCCGGCGGTGATCCCGTGCCCGACCTGCGGCGTCGAGGCCCGACGGAGCTTCACCGCGCCGATGCTCGGCCGCTCCGGCGGCGACCAGAGCGGGCGGGGCGAGCGGATGGCGGCCATCGACCGGGCGGAGGCCTCCCGGACCGAGCCCACCGTGGTGTCCGCGCCGCCGCCCCGGAACTCCCAGCCCCGTCGAACGCCTCGTCTCGATCCCCGGACCGCGGCGCTGCCACGTCCATAGGTGCGCTCCGCGCTCGTGAGCAGTAATTGACGCTATAGCAGCAATTACTGCTCACGAGCGCGACGCGCACCTCTCGAAACCGAAGGGAACACCGATGATGCTGCGTCCCCCGATGACGGCCACCCCCGTTCCACGACACCGCACCTCCCGACGGGTGCCGCGCCATGGCTAGCGTCGGGCTGCTCTTCGTCGGCGCCGTGCTGTTCGTCAACGGCGCCATGCTGCTGGGCTGGGTGGACGGACGCTCGGCCGCGCCGATCAACTTCTTCGTCGGCGCCCTCCAGATCATCACCCCCACCTACCTGATCTTCACCGCGAACGGCGACGCCGACACGATCCTGGCGGCGTCCGGGCTCTACCTGTTCGCCTTCACCTACCTCTACGTCGGGCTCAACCTCACGTTCGACCTGGACAGCACCGGACTCGGCTTCTTCTGCCTGTTCGTCGCGATCTGCGCGGTGATCTTCTCGGGGATCAACTTCGTGCACTTCCAGGACAACGGCCTCGGCGTCATCTGGCTCTACTGGGCCTTCCTGTGGACGCTCTTCTACATCCTGCTCGGCCAGAAGCGCGCCGGGATCGAGCGCTACACCGGCGCCGTGTGCGCCATCCAGGGCTGGGTCACCGCGTTCATCCCGGCCTTCCTGCTGCTGACCGGCGTCTACAAGCAGGTCGTCAACCCCCTCGCGATCGCCCTGGCGATCTTCGGCGTGGTCGTCTTCCTCGCCCTGATCCCGTGGGCACGCCGATCGCGGACGCCGGCCGCCCCGGCCCCCACGGTCGACCAGCCCGCCGTCGTCTGAACGGCGCCGTCGCCCCACCCTCACTCACCGCACGATCCGATCAGGGAGAGATCCGATGCCGAAGCCGGTGTTCCCGCTCGACAGCAAGAGGAAGTTCACCGATCAGGCCCTCATCGGCCACAACCGTTGGCACCCCGACATCCCGGCCCAGGTGCAGGTCAAGCCGGGTGACACGTTCCGGGTGGACTGCCGGGAGTGGTTCGACGGCGCGATCGTCAACGACGACTCCGCCGACGACGTCCTCAACGCGCCGCTCGCCGGGGTCCACGTGCTCTCCGGCCCGATCGCGGTCGAGGGCGTCCAGCCGGGCGACCTGCTCATCGTCGACATCCTCGACGTCGGGCCGATCCCGCAGGAGGACACCGGCCCGCTGGCCGGCCAGGGCTGGGGCTACACCGGCGTGTTCGCCACCCGCAACGGCGGCGGCTTCCTCACCGAGCAGTTCCCGGACGCGTACAAGGTGATCTGGGACTTCCGGGGCGGACAGGCCACGTCGCGGCACGTCCCGAACGTGTCGTTCACCGGGATCGTCCACCCCGGACTGATGGGGACCGCGCCCTCGCACGACCTGCTGCGCAAGTGGAACGCCCGCGAGCAGGCGCTCATCGACACCAACCCGACGCGGGTCCCGGCGCTGGCGCTGCCGCCCAACCCGGACTCGGCGATCCTCGGGTCGCTGTCGGGCTCCGACTTCGAACGCGCCCGCAACGAGGCCGCCCGCACCGCGCCGCCCCGGGAGAACGGCGGCAACCAGGACATCAAGAACTTCACGAAGGGCAGCCGGGTCTTCTACCCGGTCTTCGTCGAGGGCGGGAACCTCTCGATGGGCGACCTGCACTTCTCGCAGGGCGACGGCGAGATCACGTTCTGCGGCGCGATCGAGATGGGCGGGTTCATCGACCTGCACGTCGACGTCATCAAGGGCGGGATGGCCACCTACGGGGTCACCGAGAACGCCATCTTCATCCCCGGGAACACCGACCCGCAGTACAGCGAGTGGATCGCGTTCTCCGGCACGTCGGTGACGCTCACCGGGGAGCAGCGCTACCTCGACTCCCACCTCTCGTACCAGCGGGCCTGCCTGCACGCCATCGACTACCTGATGACGTTCGGCTACACCGACATCCAGGCCTACATGATCCTGGGCGCCGCGCCGATCGAGGGCCGCCTGTCCGGGGTCGTCGACATCCCGAACTCGTGCTCGACGGTCTACATCCCGACCGGCATCTTCGACTTCGACGTCAAGCCCGGGAAGAACGGGCCGGCGAAGATCAACCCCGGTATGGGTGTACCGAAGGCCGCCGCGTAGGTGCGCTTCGCGCTCGTGAGCAGTAATTGATGCTCTGGCGTCAATTACTGCTCACAGGCGCGTCAGCGCACCTATTCCTTGTGGAACCGCCCCTCCTTCATGATCGCCTGGATCCGGTCGTGGTCCTGGAGGATCGTGATGTCGGCCAGCGGGTCGCCGTCGACGAGGATGAGGTCGGCGAGGTAGCCGGGCTGGACCTGGCCGAGCTCGTCGGGCCGCATCATGATCTCGCCGCCGAGCTTGGTCGCCGACAGGATCGCCTCCATCGGCGTGAACCCGAGGTACTCGACGAAGTGCTGCAGGTCCCGCGCGTAGGTGCCGTGCGGGGTCCAGGCGAAGCCGTAGTCGCCGCCGGGAACGATCCGGATGCCACGACGGTGCATCTCCCGCAGGCCCTCGACGGCGATCTCGAGCTCGCGCTTGTAGCCGACCGCCTCGGCGGCCTCCTGCGGGAACCCGAAGGCCTCCGCCTCGTACAGGGTGGCGATGAGCCAGTTGATGCCCGGCCCGACCCAGACCCAGTCCTTGTTGGCCTCGAGCATGTCCATGCCTTCTTCGTCGGTGAAGGAGGCGTGGTAGATGATGTCGACGCCGTTGCGCACGCACATCTTGACGCTCAGGCCGGAGCGGGCGTGGGCACAGACGCGCTTCCCGCGCCGATGGGCCTCGGCGACGGCGGCGGCCACCTCCTCGTCGGAGAAGTAGGTGTCCTCGGCGCGCATCGTGCCGGTGATCTCCTCACCGGTCATCGACAGCTTGATCTGGTCGACGCCGATGTCGATGAGCTCGCGGACGGCCACCCGCATGCCCTCGGGACCGTCGGCGAACTTGGTGATCGACTTGATGATCGCGCCGCCCGTCGTCGCGATCTCGGGCCCGTTCGCGAGGTAGTGCGGGCCCGGGATGCGCCCGGCGTTGATCGCGTCACGGCACACGACGTCGAGGCGCTCCTTCGCCGACGCCGCCCCCAGACACATCGTGTAACCGGAGTCGAGGTACTTCTTGGCCGACTCCACCGCGAAGAGCAGGTGCTCCTCGACGGGCATGTGGCCCAGCCCGTCGAGATCCGCGGAGTTGTTCCAGGTGAAGTGCGTGTGCGCGTCGCACAGCCCGGACATCAGCGTCCGGCCGCGCCCCTCGACGACACGGGCCCCGTCGGCCCTGTTCGGTTCGACGGTGCCGACGCCGGCGATGCGGTCGTCCTCGACGAGCACGTCGCCGGGGTACGGATCAGCACCGGTGGAGTCGAGGATCGAGACGTCGCGGAACAGGACCTTGCTCATGAGGGACTCCTCGCCATCGAGGGGATTCGGTTGTGGGTCGGGTCAGAAGAACTTGATGAGGTGCTCGGTCACCTCGACCGGGCGCTCGAGCGCCGTCCAGTGGCCGCAGTCGTCGAGGACGTCGAGGGTCGCGGCGCCGTGCGCGTCGGCGAGGGACCGGCTGATCTCCGGGCGACCGACGCCGTCGTCGGACCCGGTGACGAGCAGCAGCGGGAGGCTCCGGTCGACCGGGCCGGGGTCGGGGGCGCCGGCGAGCGCCTCGCAGGAGCGGGCGTAGCCCTCCGGGTCCTGGCGCAGCACGAGCTCGCGCACGGCGGCAGCCGTGCCCGGACGGTCGCGGCGGGTCGCCTCGGCGGTCGCGTTGCCCATGACGGCGTCGGCGATCGCCGGCATCTCCCCCGCGCGCGCCTTGGCCGCCCGGTCGTGCTGCCCCTGCTGCCCCGCCTCGGGCAGCGGCGCGGGGACGGCGCCGAGCAGCGCGAGGTGGGAGACCAGGTCGGGTCGGGTCGCGGCGAGGAGCCGGACCGTGATCGTGGCCATCGAGTGCCCGACGACGCGGGCCGGGCCGGTGCCGACCTGCTCGAGCAGGGCCGCGAGGTCGTCGGCGAAGCCCTGGATGGACAGCGTCCCGGTCACCGGGGAGCGGCCGGAGCCCTCCATGTCCGGGCGGACGACGGTGAACCGCTCGGCCAGGGCCGCTACCTGCGGTTGATAGAAGTTCGACGTGCCGCCGAGGCCGTGGACCAGCAGGACCACCGGGCCGTCGCCGGTGATCTCGACCGCCAGTTCCTTGCCGTTGACCTTCACGTGCTCGTCCTCCTACGGGGTTGTGCGGGGTTCAGCGGACGGTGTTGCGGATGGCGCCGAGGCCGGTGATCGCGCACTCGACGACGTCGCCGGGCTGCAGGAAGCGCGGTGGCTCGAACCCGATCCCGACGCCGGCCGGGGTCCCGGTGGCGATGACGTCCCCCGGAAGCAGCGTCATCCCGGCGGAGATCACGCGGATCAGCTCGGGAATGTCGAAGATCAGGTCCGCGACGGGGGCCTTCTGGCGCGGCTCCCCGTTGACGGTGCTGGACACCTCGAGCGCGGTCACGTCACCGACCTCGTCGGCGGTCACCGCCCACGGGCCCATCGGCGCGTGGGTGTCGAGCGACTTGCCCAGCAGCCACTGCTTGTGGTCGCGCTGCACGTCGCGAGCGGTGACGTCATTGACGATCGTGTAGCCCCAGACGTGTTCCGGGGCCTGGTCGTAGGAGATGCCCCGACCACCCCGGCCGATGATGACGGCGAGCTCGGCCTCGTAGTCGAGCTCGGCCGTGACCGACGGGTGGGCCTCGACGTCGTCGTACGGGCCGGTGACGCTCGTCGTCGCCTTGGAGAAGACGATCGGCTTGGCCGGCAGGTCCTCGGAGCGCTGCGGGGTGTCGTAGCCGGAGCGGCCGAACTCGGCGACGTGCTCGCGGTAGTTCTTCCCGACGGCGAACAGGTCGCGCCGGGGCATGGGCATCGGGGCGCGCAGGGTGGGGCGTGCGATGCGCGGCAGGTCGTGCACGGCGGCGATCCGCGGCGCCAGACGGTCCCAGTCCTCGATGACCTCGAGCAGCGACCGCTCCCCCAGCACCGGGCCGAGGTCGAACACGGTCACCTCGTCGGTCGGGTCGATCAGCCCGACGGCCTCGCGATCCCCGACCGCGAACGTCACCAGCTTCACGGGACCTCCCTGGGTGCGCTACTCACAGGCGCGGAGCGCACCGATCGAGACCAATCAGGACCATTGACGGCGTGTGGTGCTTCACATCGCGGCGTTGTCCCGACCGTACGACGCCGCGATTCGCGTGCCAATAGCACGACAACCGCGTCATTGGTCTAATATTGGTCGCATGGCCGCACCAGTCAGCCGTGAGACGGCAGGCCCCGTCGTCGCCCGCCTGAAGGCACTGCTCGACGAGGCGGTCGCCGCCGGGACGCTCGGGACGGGCGCGAAGATCCCGACGGAGCGGGCGCTGTGCGAGACGCTGCAGGCCTCCCGGACCGCGGTGCGCTCGGCGCTGGCCGAGCTGGAGCGCGAGGGCCGGATCACCCGGCACGTCGGGCGGGGGACGTTCCTCGCCGAGCTCGAGGCCGATCCGGGGCTGCCCGCCGTCGCGCGCGGAGCCGTGCAGACCAGCCCCGCCGAGATCATGGCGACCCGGCTGCTGCTCGAGCCCGAGGTCGCCGCGCTCGCCGCCCGCCACGCCACCCAGGCCGACATCGACCACATCCGGCACTGCCTGCGCCGCGGCGACGCGACGACCACCTACGACGAGTTCGAGGCCTGGGACTCCGCACTGCACCGCGCGATCGCGGCCGCGGCGCACAACGGGCTGCTGCTCCGGCTCTTCGACACCATGAACGCCGCGCGCGACCTCCCGGTCTGGGGCAGCCTCAAGCGCCGCACCGCGACCGCCGAGCGGCGTCGCGAGTACGAGCGCTGCCACGGCGAGATCGTCGCGGCGCTCGTCGAACGCGATCCGGACGCGGCCCGCGAGCACATGCGCGGACACCTCGTCGACGTCCGGACGAATCTGCTGGGCGCTCCGTGAGCTTGTGAGCAGAAATTGACGCCAGAGCCTCAATTACTGCTCACGAGCGCCGGAGGCGCACCTACAGGTGGGCGTGCAGGATCCCCAGCCCCCAGACCGCGGCGATGTGATCGCGTCGCTCCTCCTGCGCGGCGCGGTACTCCTCCCAGTCGGGGTCGTCGTGGTGCGCCCACATCGACATCGCCGCGTCCCAGGCGAAGTCCCGGGTGTCGCGGACGAGCAGGTCGCCGAACCAGTTGCCGAGCCGGTCGAGCAACGGCCCGTCGTCCGAGAACGGCGAGTGGAACTGGTGGCGCAGCATGTTCATGTTCGCGTAGAAGATGTCGTTGATCCGGTTGTAGTCGCGGTGCTGGGCGTCCCGCTCGGCCGGGCTGGAGTGCGTCTCCCAGGTGGTGAGCAGCGCGAACGCCAGGTCGAAGTTGACGTGGGCGTTCACGCCGGCCGCCGCGTACTCGAGCGTGGGCACCGAGTCGTCGGAACGGCAGGAGAACAGCACCTCCCAGCACTTCGGCACGCGCCCGACGCCGTTCGTGAGGGCCTTGATCGCCGCGAGGTACCGGCACGCGAAGGCCACGTCGAGGTCGATGATGAAGGTCCCGGCCTCGAAGGACCCGGCATTCACCGCGTCCTGCACCCCGCAGGTGATCTGGTGGTAGAGCGTGGTGAAGGCCGCGATCCCGTCCTCCTCACCGCGCGGGACCACCAGCTGCGCGGCCTTCTTGACCGCATCCAGCGTCTCGATCACCGCCGGGACGTCCGTCGGATCGGTACTCACCGCCGTGCCCAGTGCGTCGTTGACTCCCATGTCATCCCCCTGTCGGTGGGCGCCTACCGCGCCCGCACCCGTTGCAACAGCGCCGCCGCCTGAGTGCGCGAGCGCGTGTTCGTCTTGCGGAGCACGTTCGACACGTGCACCGCGACCGTCCGTTCCTGCAGCCCGAGCCGGCGCCCGACCTGACGGTTCGTCAGGCCCTCGGCCACCGCGGCCAGCACCTCGTGCTCGCGGGGTGTCAGGGCGGAGAGCTCCGGGGCGCGCGACGGCGACGACGGCGCCGCGGACCCGTCGGCCGCCTCGTCGGCCAGCGCGCCGCTGGACAGGCCGGCGCGGGCGGCGATCGCCTCGATCTCGCGCAGGAACGGGGCGGCCCCCATCTCCCGGGCGGTGTCGGCCGCCGCGCGCAGGCACGCCCGGACCTCGCTGGAGGGCTTGCGGCCCGCCCCGAGCAGCGCGTCCGCCCGGCGCAGCTGCGCGTACGCGGCCGGGTAGGGGTTGAGCAGGGCGCTCCACCGCTCGGCGACGTCGCGCCAGGCCTCCGGATCCGCGGCGCCCTGCGCGCGCTTCAGCTCGGCCCGGCACATCCGCGAGTACGCGATCATCGTGCGCCGCAGCGCCGGGACGATCGAGGGGATGCGCCCCTCGAGGTCGTGGAGCCGGTCCACCAGACGCCGGACGGCCTCGGCGTCGCGATCGCCGTGCGCCGCGGCCTCCGCCTCGGCCCGCAACCCGTGCCAGAGCAGCGGCGCGACGATGAAGACGTCGTCGGGGTGCCGGTCGACGACGTCGAGGCCCGCCGTCACGAACTCCCGGGCCTCGCCCGGCCGCCCCTCCCACATCTTCATGCCGGAGCGCAGCGTCAGCAGCGGCACCTGTCGTCGTTCCCCCGCCGTCGAGGACAGCAGCTCGACCGCCCCGAGGTCCTGGTCGGCGGCGCCGAACTCACCGCGCCCCACGAGCAGCCGGACCCGCGCGAGCCGGATCTCCAGGGCCTCGGCGCCCATCGGCCGCAGCGCCCACGCCTCGTCGATCGCCTCCTGGGCCTCGGCCCACCGCCCGAGCCGGAACAGCCCGTTCGCGACCAACGCCAGCAGGCCGACCCCGAAGGTGCGCGCCAGCCCCAGCTCGCGCATCCGCGCGACGCCCTGGCGCGCGAGCTCCACCCCCTCGGCGATCTCGCCCAGCGGGCCCACCAGCAGCTCCGACCAGTGCTGATAGGCACGGCCGACCCCCACCGCGTCGACGACCCGCTCCGCGACGGCGAGTCCCTCCGCCACCGCGGCCAGCCCGGCCTCCGCGTTCTCCCGGTAGGCCAGCGCGAACCCCAGGGTGACCAGCATCGAGACCTGCTCGACGTCGTCCCCGCCCGCCCGCGAGAGCGTGAGGGCCCGTTGCGCCTGCTCCTGGGCCTCCCGCACGTCGCCGTCGGCCAGCAGCGCGTCGGCGCGGACCGCGTGCAGCGCCGCCAACTGCCGCGACGGCGCGATCGCCGCCCCGGGCCCGGCCGCCACCCGGTCGGCGACGGTGGCCTCGACCTCCCGCACCGGCGCGTCGTCGAGCGCCTTGACGGCGTCGGCGGGGCGGCCGGCGTCGAGCAGGTAGCGCCCCAGCCTCGTCGCCAGCGTGATGTCCGTGCGGGGTTCGAGGTTCTCCAGCAGCTCCACGGCCCGCTCGTGCTCCCCCGCGAGATGGGCGACCTCGGCCGCCCGGCTGATCAGCACCGCGCGGTCCCGGCTGTCGTCGCCGGCCTCTCCGGAGGTCCCGCCGACGACGTCGCCCACCGTCAGCGCCCGCCGGATCGGCCCGGCCCGCAGCGCCCGCCGGTCGGTGAGCTCGAGGACCCGGGTCCACTGCCGGTGGGCGCCGCCGTAGTCGCGGAGGCGTTCGGTCACGCGGGCGGCGGCCGCGACGGCGTGCACCGCGGAGGCCACGTCCCCGGCGGCGTACCAGTGGTGGGCGCGGCGCAGCACCAGGTCCGTGCGGACGTCCACCACGCCGACCCCGCCCGTCGCGGTCCCGTCCGCCGGGAGCTCGTCGAGCAGGCGGTCGAGCGCGAGCGCGTAGCGACGGTGCAGCTCGCGGCGCTCCCCCGGCATCAGCTCCTCGGAGATCACCTCGCGGATCAGGCCATGGCGCAGGGCGTAGCCGTCGGTGGCGGGGTCGACGACGACGAGCGCCGCGGACACCGCGTCCCGCAGCGCCGACACCAGCGCGGGCTCGGAGAGCTGCACGACGTCGGACAGCAGACGGTGCGGCACCGGTTCCTCCCCGAGGGCCAGGGCCTGCACGACGGCGGTGGCGATCGGGCCCATCGGGGCGACGCGGCCGAGGACGAGGTCGCGCAGCGGGCCGGGGAGCGTCCCGTGCTCGCCGGCCGCGATCGCGCGCAGCGTCTCGGCGACGATGAACGCGTTGCCGCCGGAGCGCTCCCACACCCGGTCGACGAGCTCGGGGGCGTCGCCGACCGCGGCGCTCACCAACCGGCCGACGGTGCCCCGGTCGAGCGGCTCGAGGTCGCGGACGACGGCCCGCGGGTGGCGACGGAGCTCGGCGACCATCGTCTGCAGCGGATGCCGGTTCGTGAACGCCTCGGGTCGCAGGGTCACCACGACGAACACCGGCTCGTGGTGCAGGTGTGCGGCGAGGGTGACGACGGCGTCGCGGGTCCCGGGGTCCGCCCAGTGCAGGTCCTCGACGGCGAGCAGCACCGGGGCCGCGTCGGCGAGCGTCGTCAGGACCCGGCGGATCAGCTCCAGCCCGTGCGCGCCCGGATCGACAACCTGTCCGGGCGCCGGGTCGAGCAGGGCGGGCAGCTCCGCGGCGATCGGGGCGAGTGCGGCGCGGGCGTCCTCGGCGGCGGCCGAGGCCGGGGCGAGCAGGCCGCGCAGCGCGGAGATCAGCGGCCAGAACGGCAGCTGGTCCCCCACGTCGATCGACGCGCCGGTGAGCACGAACGCGCCCTCGGCCTCGGCGTGATCGACGAGCCGCCGGACCAGCCGGCTCTTCCCGGCTCCGGCCTCGGCGCGCAGCAGCACGGTGGCCGGGCGGCCGGCGCGGACGGAACGCCACGAATCGACGATGGCGTCGAATTCGGCGCGACGCCACGGATCTGTATCCACAGCGCTCTGACCAGCCACGATATGGACGTTAGAGGGCGTCGCGGGGGATGGTCCAGACGTCCGGGGGCGGCAGCGTTGTCACTAGTCAGTTCTGCTGATGGCGGTGACGATCCCGTACTGAGGACTCTGGGTACCAGCTGTTCGGATGCGACCCCGAGCAGCATCGGGTGGACGGCGTGGCAGTGGGGGCGGGGGGCGCCCACTGCCACGCCGCAGCCCCGGCGACCCGACGAGCGGAGGGCTCATGACCGAGCAGAGGCATCGCCGGACCGAGCCGGCCGCGCGGATTCCGGAGCCCCGGGAATCGGCCGACGACGGACCCGTCGCCGTGCGGGTGCGGCCCGAACCGTGGGAGCACGGGCTCGAGCGCCTGCCGCGGCGGGCCGAGCGCTTCCTGTCACTCCTGGACCGGTCGCGCCGCCCCTGATCCGGCGGCACCCGGCTACTCCTTCGGCGGCGGGGACTCGGCCCGCAGCAGGTCGCCGCGGCTGACCATGCCGACCACGTGTCCGTCGTCGTCGAGCACCGGCAGCGACCGGAAGCGGTGGTTGATCATCGCCCGGGCCACCTTGACGATCGGGACGTCGTGCCGGACGGCGGTCGGACCCGTCGTCATGGCGTCCCCGACGCGCGTGGGTGGCGGGCCGCGGCGCCCGGAGAGCCGGTCGGGCATCAGGTCGGCCTCACTGATCACGCCGAGCAGGTGGTTGTCGTCGTCGAGCACCGGGAGGCAGCTCAGGCGGTTCACCGAGAGCCACGTGGCCGCGGACCGGACCGGGGTGGCGGGGGTCGCGACGACGAGGTCGGCCACCGGGGTCATCACCTCGCCCGCCGTCGTGCCCACCCGGGACTCGTCGGGCGGGGGCACGTCGAGGTCGACCGGGTCCGAGCCGAGGAGCCGGTCGAGGAACGAGCGGTCGTCGGACGGGCGCAGCAGGTCGCCGCGGGTGACGATGCCGACGAGCAGCCCGCGCTCGACGATCGGCATCACCCGCTTCTCGCCGTAGTGCCGCAGCCGGTGCGCCAGGATCGTCAGGGGAGCGTCGGGGCTCATCGTCATGGGCTCGCGGGTCATGATCTCGCCGACCTGGGCGCCGGCGTGGCCGTCGACCTCGGCGCGCAGCACGTCGAGCGTCGTGAGGATCCCGACCAGCCGGTGCCCGCCGTCGACGACGGGGAGCGCGCTGAACCGGTTGCCGGTCAGCAGCGCGCGGGCGTCCTCGAGCGGCGCGCCCGGCGAGACGGTGACGACGCCCCGCGTCATCACGCTGCTCGCCCGGGCCACCACAGGCGGAGCCTATGTGAACGGATGTGGTCGCCGGAACGACCACATTCGTTCACATGCTGCGCAGCAGCGCCAGCATCGTCGCGTTCAGCGGCGTCGGGACACCGTGGCGCTGGCCGGCGGCCACGACCGCGCCGGTGAGGTACTCGTGCTCGGTCGGGCGCCCGGCGAGGCGGTCGTAGAGCATCGAGGTGCCGGTCCCGGCGGGCATCGTCGCGTAGTGGTTCCGCAGCGTCGTGACGTCGTCCTCGCTCAGGTCGGCGCCCTCGGCGCGGGCCACCGCGACGACCTCCCGGGACAGGCCGAGGACGAGGTCGGCGGTCTGCGGTTCCGCGAGCACGTCGTTGCGGCGCATCGTGAGCGCGGTGATCGGGTTCGCGACGGCGTTGCTGATCAGCTTGCGCCACGCGTCGGTCCGGTAGTCGGGCGAGCCGACGACCTCGACGCCGTCGTCCCCACCGGAGACCAGCGCACTCAGCCCCGAGACCCACGCGCCGTCCGGGACGGTGAGCCGCCCGTAGCCGTGGTGCACGATCCGGCCCGGCTCGACCGCCTCGGCGCCGAGCACGACGACGGCGGGCACCGCGGTCGCGTCCGGGTGCACCAGACCCTCCACCCGACGGTCCTGGTCGACGCCGTTCTGAGCGACCACGACGACGGTGCCGGGTCCGGTCGTCGCCTTCAGCCATCCGGCCGCGGAGGCGGTGTCCTGGGCCTTCGTCGTGAGGATGACCCAGTCCGCCGGACCGACCGACGCCGGGTCGGTCCGGATCGCCGCGGGCACCGACCGCTCCTCGCCGTCGGCCCCCGAGCGCACGCGCAGCACGTCGAACGGGGTACGGACGGCGAGGGTGACGTCGTGCCCGCGTTCGTGGGCCAGGGCGGCGAGCACGCCGCCGATCGCGCCGGGACCGATGACCACCACGCTCGCCATGCCCCCGATCATGGCCCGACGGGCGGGTCCTCACCACGCGGGCGGCTGCGGGCCGGGGCGATCGGCGAGCACCATCGAGAGCGAACCACCGATCTCGAGAACGGGAGGACGAGCCTCATGCCCGGCAGTCTGTTCACCGTCTGGATCTATCCGACGCTCGGCGAGCCCATCACCGTCAGCACCCTGGACTTCGACTCCGAGGAGGCCGCCGTCGAGGCCGTGACCGAGAGCTTCGCCCGCGGGACCCCGTTCCGGATCCGCGAGCACGAGCTCGGCGGCGACCCGGGCGGCACGACGATCATGGTCAACCCGGCCAACGTCGTCGCGATCCGCGTCCGCTCCCCCGAGCCGGCCGGGAGCTCGACGGGTCAGTACCTGTAGGTCACAGGGCCGCCGCGGTCCAGCGCCCGTCGCCCTCGAGGTCCAGCCGCCGCGAGTGGAACGCCTCCAGGCTGCTGCGGTGCCCGACGCTGATCAGCACGAGGTCGGGCAGTTCCTGGCGCAGCAGCGTGTAGAGCTCGTGCTCGAGGCCCTCGTCGAGCGCCGCCGTCGCCTCGTCGAGGAACACGACGTCGGGCCGCGCGATCAGCAGCCGCGCGAACCCGACCCGCTGCTGCTCGCCCGGGGAGAGCGTGCGGTACCAGAGCTCGTCGTCGTCGACGCGGTCCACGAGGTGCCCCATCGACGTCGCCCGCAGCACCCGCGCCGCCTCGTCGTCGGACACCGACTCCGCCGGGCCGGGATAGGCGAGCGCCGTGCGCAAGGTGCCCAGAGGCAGATAGGGCTGCTGGGCGAGGAAGACCGACCCGGAGCTGACCGGCCGTTCGACGGTGCCGTCCGCGTAGGGCCACAGGTCGGCGAGGCTGCGCAGCAGCGTGGTCTTGCCCGTGCCGGAGCGCCCCGTCACCAGCAGCGACTCGGCGCGGGCGAGCTCGAGCGACACGTCGTCGACGAGCACCTCGCCGTCGGGCTTGCGCACCGTGAGATCCCGGACGACGACCGCGGCGCCGGGACGGTCCCCGACCTCGAGCACCGGCAGTTCCCGCGCCTGCTCGTCGGCGTCGAGCAGCCCGGTGAGGCGGTCGAGCACGGCGCGGTAGGCGGCGAACTGGTCGTAGGCGTTGCGGAAGAACGAGAGCGCGTCGTGGACCTGGCCGAACGCCTGCGCGGTCTGCTGCACGTCGCCGAGGCTGATCGCCCGCGAGAAGAACCGGGGCGCCTGGATGATGATCGGGAAGACCACCGAGATCTGGGTGATGCCCAGGTTGAAGCCCTGGAACTTCAGCGTCCGGATCACGATGCGCCAGTAGTTCGCGATGATGTCGGAGAACCGGCCGTCGAGCGTGCGCCGCTCCACCGGCTCACCGCGCGAGAAGGCGATGTTCTCGGCGTTGTCGCGGACCCGCACGAGCGCATAACGGTAGAACGCGCCCAGTCCCTCGTTGAGGAAGTTCAGCCGGACCAGCGGCCGGCCGATCCGGAACGCGAACACCGAGGCGACGATGACGTAAAGGAACGCGATGAACGTCATCGCGCGGGGAATCTCGAGCCCGAACAGCGAGAGCGGGCCGGAGAGCTGCCAGAGCACGACCGTGAACGACGGGATCGTGATCAGGGCGCTCACCGCGCCGTTCGGGCCGAAGGAGAGCGTGTAGGAGTCCTCCGCGAAGGTCCGGATGTCCTCCTGGATCCGCTGGTCGGGGTTGTCGACCGACGTCGGCGAGAAGCGGGAGCGGTGATAGACGCGGTCGCCGAGCCAGTCGCCGAGGAACCGGTCGTTGAGGTTCTCCCAGAGCCGGATCAGGAACGACTGGCCGACGTAATAGGTCACCAGCGCCTGCGCGACGTAGAGCGCCGCGATCACCGCGAAGATCCCGATGGCGCGCCAGAACGCCGCCGCGTCGAGGTTCTGCAGCGCGGTGTAGAGCTCGTTGGTGTTGTAGGAGAGGAGCAGATTCAGGCGCACCGACAGCACGACGAGCAGCAGCAACAGCAGGATGAACAGCGTCGGGCGCCAGGTCCGGCGTTCACCCCGGGTCGGGCGGACGAACGGGCCGGCCAACCGCCAGAACTGTCGGCCCCACGTCGTCAGGCGGGCGATCAGTACCGCGACGATCCCGAGCACGATCAGCGCGGCGACGAAGACGCCGAGGATCCACAGCAGACTGGTGAGCCATTCCGTGCTCCAGTCGACGTCGTCCATCGCGACCTCCCCCTGCGCCGATCACCGGCTGCGTGGCAGGAAGGTAGCGGAGGGCCCCGACGGTGAGCGGACGAGGTCGTCCGGGCTAGCGCCCGTAGGTGATCTGCGCACCCGTCGTCGTGAACTCCTCGCGGCTGAAGGCGACCGTGTCGGAGAAGTTCCCGTCGAGCCCGACCCGGTAGTGGGCGTGGTCGGAGGGCACGTCGGTGACGGTGAACGTGACCCGGCAGGCGTCCGCGCCCGGGGAGCGGGTGTGCCAGCGGTCGACCGCGGTGCCCGTGCTCGCCAGGGGCGCGGAGCCGATGACGGTGCCGTCGGTACTGAAGATCGTGACCGAGCTGGCCGACATCTCGGGGAAGCAGCTGCCGCCCGGGGCGGGGAGGTCCTCGCCGCTGACCGCGATCGAGCCGGGCACGGACATCGTCGGGGGCGATACCGCGAACACGCCCGCGACGCCGGCCCCGGTCGCGAGCACCAGCCCGAGGCCCACGAGGGCACGGGCGCGACGCTGCCGGGCGGTGGGAGCGGGTCGAGTGGCCGGTTCGGTGACGGGGTCCGGGGCGGGCGGCGCGTCCAGCCAGCGCACGCCGCGCGGCGCCGGGATGGCGAGCTGGGGCGACCACGGCGCGAGCGCGTCCGGCTCGGGTTCGCGGGGATACGGGACGGACGGGACCGCGGGGATACCGCCGTCCGTACCGACCTCGGGCTCCGTCGTGCTCATCTCCCGAACCTCCCCCGAACGTCGGTAGAGACTAGGCCACGTGAGCCAGCCGTGTGCTCAGATCGATGATCAGACCACACCTCAGGTGCGGGTGTTGCGCAAGTGGCGTCCGAAGTAGGCGACGTGGACGGTGCGGGTGCGCTCCACCCACGTGAAGTAGATCCGGGGCGCCATCCCCGCCGACGAGATCTTGATGTGCGACTGGACCATGGCGTCCTCGCCGTCCACCGGGAACGTCCGGGACTCCGGCCAGCGCTCCATCACGGTCTTCGACTCGCGCATGGCGAGCTTGCGGGGGTTCGCCGGCCAGGCCATGGGGTGGCGGGAGTTCCAGCACCACTGGAAGAAGTCGCCGTCGTACCCGTCGCGGGACCGTGCGCGCGAGTAGAAGGCCAGCGCCCGCAGCGCCCGCCAGGACTGTTCGCCCCAGGCCGGCCCCGCCGCCTGCCGGTCGAGCAGCTCCAGGTCGACCCCGGCCTCCGTCGGGAAGTCCAGATAGGTCGACAGGTGCTTGCGGGCGAGGGCGGCGGCGTCGCTGCAGTCGCGGGCGTGCGAGGGCGCGAGGTCGATGCCCTCGAGGCCCTCCTCGCTGCGTTCCCCGCGCAGGCGGGCGAGCTCGGCGGCGGCCGCGGCGAGCTGGTCGCGCAGGTCGGTGACCTCGTGCTGCAGGTCGCCGAACTCCTCGATCACCTCCTCCGCGGTGCGCCGTTCCCCGACGAGCTCGGTCTCGAGGTCGGTGACGCGGGCCGACTCGCGGGCGACCTTCTCGACCATGCCGCCCGGCGTCTGGTCGTCGAGCCGCTCGGCCGCGCGGTCCCAGCTGTCCGGGGCGCGGCGCATGCCCGACGTCGGGGCGAGCTGGTTGACCGCGATCCGTCCGGCCAGGGCGGGGCGGTCCTTGAAGCGTTCGGCGCGGATCTCGAGGTGCCGGGTCGTGGCGTCGCCGGCGGGGTCGAGGGCCGGGAGGTAGACGCGCATCGCGCCCGGGTGCACCCCGAACCCGTCGCCGAGGGCGCCGTCGAGCGTGTCGAGGCCGTCGGTGTCGACGACGGCGACCGTCGCGAGGCCCGCGACGTCCCGAGTCGTGCGCTGCACCGCGGCGTCGAAGACCTGGGCCGCCCGCTCCTCGGCGTCCGGCTCGAGCCCGCCGAAGACGACGACGGGGACGTCCCGGTCGGCCAGCGTCAGCAGCCCGGCGAGGTCCTCGGCCCCGTCCTCGCCGTGATAGCGCACGGTCCGGGGCAGCAGCGACACCCCGCCGAGGGCGGCCGCCGTCGTCGTGAGCAGGTCGGCGATGAAGCCGGGCGGCTTCGCGAAGAGCGGTTCGGTGAGGTCCCGGGAGTCGGCGTCGACGTCGATCCACGTCCAGGCCTTCGCCCCCTCGCCGGTGCAGCTCCCGCCCGACCAGGCCCGCACCGTCGTCGTCCACCGGCTCCCGTCGCGGTGGGACTCGACGAACACCAGCCGGACGGCCTTCTCGATCTTGGTGTCGCCCGGGTCGTCGTGGGCGTCGCGGCGCAGGACGTACCGGTACTGGTCGCTCGCGCGGGTGCGGGCGCTGCCGGACGGGAGCGGCCGGTGGTGGCGCAGCGCGATGCCCTCGGCCCACGCGACGACGGCGCGGTCGGCCGCGTCGACCGCGTCCGGGTCGTCGGAGGCCCAGATACTGCGGTACAGCGTCGCCATCTCCGTGCCACCTCCCCGGTCATCCGCGCTGCCTCCCGCAGCATGCCTGGTGACCGGGGTCGGGCGCTGCCCCTGATGATCCTTCGGCAGAGCGGCAGGTTGGAGGAGGCCCGGGTGCGCGGTGAGGTCGAGGGAGCCGCTGCGGGTCGAGCGGATCTCCGTCTACCCGTACGGCGGCTCCCTGATCAGGCGTGGCCGTAGGTGACTTGGGCGCCCGAGGTCTGCAGCTGCTCCTTGCTGAAGCCGACGCCCTGGCCGGCGCTGGTCCCCACGGCGACGGTGTAGAAGTCGTCGGCGCCGCTGACGTTGGTGAACGTGAACGAGTACTGGCAAGCGTCCGCGTATCCGGACGAGTAGGTGTTCCACTGATCGAGGGCGGTCCCGGAGCCGGTCAGGGAACTCGTCCCGACCAGGTCGCCGTTCGACCCGAAGATCGAGACGGGCTTGCCCCTCATCGACGGGTTCTCGCAGGCCGAGCCCGGCATCACCACTCCGTTCATGCCGTAGACGGTCACGGAGCCGTTGATCGTCATCTTCGAGGTCTTCTGGGCGACCGTCCCGATGATCGCCACGGCCACGATCGCGAGAACGACGCCGAGGACGATCCAGCCCCAGCGCATGCCCGAGCGTCGCTGCGGAGTGGGCGCGCCGTAGCCCTGCCAGCCCATCGGCGGCAGGCCGGCCGGCGGAACCGGACCGCCTCCCGACTGCGACGGCACCTCGCCCCAGTGCACGCCGCGCTGGGTCGACACCCACGGGCCGACAGGCGATGCTGTCGCACCGCTGTCGACGCCCGACTGCGGCTGGGTCTTGGTCATCTCGGCTCCCCGATGGCGTGGTCGGCGCCGCACCACCGCGGGCCGTCGGCGGGCTTCTCGACGCCGCCCGGTCCGGCGTTACGGCGGTGTCGCTCGTTCGGGTGGGTTCGTCGCCAGCACTCTGATCAGCGGTAACGCCGTTCGGGCCGCGGCGATGAGGGGATCGAGCTCGCGGGGGCCGCTCCCTCGCGAACGGTTCACCCACCATCGCCCGGAGCCCGACGATGACCACTCCCCCGGCCGAGCGCCTGCCCGACCTCGCGGTCCTGTTCCCGTTCCGCGCCTGGCTGCGCCACCCCGCGCTGCGGGCGTGGACGACGTGGTTGTTCGTCGCGCTCGTCGCGGTGCCGCCGGCTGCGCTGGTCCTGTTCTCCGGCGCCGACAGCTTCAACGGCATCGCGACGGTGTTCGCGGCCTACTTCGCGGCCGCCTGGTTCCTCCTTCTTCGCGCGCTCGTCCGACCGAGGGCTGTGAGCGGCGGACTCCTCGCTCAGGTGGTGATCGTCGCGCTGCTCGTCGAGGCACCTCTCGCCGTCTGGCTCGAGAGAGCTCTCGGAGCGAACACCGATTCCCTCGCGTCGAGCGTGTTCGCCGTCGGAGTCCCCGAAGAGCTCGCCAAGCTGCTTCCGGTCCTTGCACTCGCCCTGTTCCACCGACGGAGCGGCCTCGTGCCGCGCGACGCCCTCTTCCTCGGCGCTGTGAGCGGTCTGGTCTTCGGGGCCGGCGAAGCGGTCACCTACGTCACCCAGTACATGCCGGAGGCTGGCCTGCTCGGTGTCGGCGGGGCGATCCTGACGGTGTGGCGCTTCGTCACGGACCCCGTGGTGCACGCGTTGTGGGCCGGGATCGGCGGCTACTTCGTCGGACTCGCCATCCAGTTCCGGACTCCCGGAAGGGCCTGCGCGCTGGTCGCTCTCGGCCTCGCCGTGGCCGCGGTCCTCCACGGCGTCAACGACTGGCTCGGTGTCAACGTCCTCTGGGTTCTGGTCGACGTCGTCAGCGCGCTGCTGTTCCTCGCGTACGCCCGGATCGGGCTCGTCGCGGCACCGCGCACGCCCCGGCCCGCCATCCCTGCGGCCCCGCAGCTGTGGGGTCCGCCGGCGGCGGCGATGTCGACTCCGGCGCCGGCCGCAGCCGCGCGGACCGTCGCACCCAGCACGTCGGTGCCGGCACCCCGTACCGGCGGCCGGCACGCCGTGGCGGACGAGGACCCGGTGACGGCCCCGATCGCTCTAGCGACCGCTCGGCTCTGACCAGAGCGGCCGACGCGGCACCGGTCCACGGTCGTCGACCATGATCACCGGGATGACGAGCTTGTGATGCCTGGGCGTCCAGATCCTCGTCGTCCTGGTGATCATGCGCTCGGGCGGACGTCAGCCGGCTCCAGCCGTGTGCGCGCCGCACACGCTCTCCGAGCGCAAACCGGAGCAATCTCCCAGATATTAGACCGTCAGAGTGAATACTCTGGCTTCGACATGACTGACCGTGACTTCATGCTCCTCACACGGCCGCCCGGCCCCGCGGCGGTCCGGCCCGACGTCCGGTGAGGACACCCCGATGACTCAGCAGATGCCCGCCTCCCCCGAGCAGCCCCTCCCGCCGTCGTACGGAGCGGCTCCGCAGACGCCGGCGCCCGCCCGGGGCACGAACACGATGGCGATCCTCGCCCTCGTCTTCGCGTTCGTGTTCTCCCCGCTCGGCATCGTCTTCGGGATCATCGGGCGCAAGCAGACCGCCCGCACCGGGGAAGGCGGCCGTGGGCTGGCCACCGCCGGCCTGGTCCTGTCGATCGTGTTCCTCGTGATCGGCATCGCCACGGCGGTCCTCGTCACCGTGATGGCCGCGACCCTGGTCAGCTCGGTGAACAACACCGCCGTCGCGGCGCAGATCACCGCCCAGTCCGGCGGCCGCGTCACCGACGTCAGCTGCCCCGGCTCGCTGCCCGCTCAGGTCGGAGCCGAGTTGACCTGCTCCGGCACGGTCGACGGAGCGCCGAGCCAGCTGAAGGCGACGGTGACCTCGGTCGACGGCGGCGTCGTCTCGTTCGACTTCACGCAGGTCGGCTGACGCCTCGTGCGTGCGTTTCCGTGCTGGAGCACGGAAACGCACGCACATGCCTCAGGCGAAGAATAGCGATACGGTCGAGGCATCACCGCAGCTCACAGCACTGAAACGGCCCGGATATCCGACCCGGGGCGCGATACCGTGAGGACATGAGCGAGTCGTCGACCGCCGCCGACCTGGACCTGCGCCTGGTGCGCTACTTCGTCGCGGTCGCCGAGCACCGGCACTTCGGTCGGGCGGCGGCGGAACTGGTGATCACGCAGCCGTCGTTGAGCCGCCAGATCCGTCGCCTCGAGCAGCAGGTCGGGGCAGGACTGCTCGACCGGACGCCGCAGGGCACCCGACTCACCGAGGCCGGCGAGGTGTTCCTCGCCGACGCGAAGGCGCTGCTGCGGGCCGCCCGGTCGTCGGTGTCACGGACGCGGGCTGCGGCTCAGCCGCGCCGGGTCACCGTCGGGTACACGACCGGGGTGATCGCGACGCCGGCCGTGCTCGCGATGCGTCGCCGGCACCCCGACGCCGAGGTCACCATCCGCCACCTCGACCTCCCGACCGCCCGGACCGACCTGCTCGACGGCGAGGTCGACGCCGTCGTCACCCGGCTCCCGTTCGCCAGCGACGGACTCACCGTGACGGTGCTGTACGACGAGCCGCGGGTCCTCGTCGTGCCGCTTAACCACCGGTTCGCCGGCAAGGAGTCGGTGACGTTCGACGACATCGCCGACGAGCCGCTGCCGCACCTGCGCGGCACCGACCCGGCGTGGGCGGCCTACTGGCGCCTCGAACCGCGACCCGACGGTCGTCCGGCGCCGGACGGTCCCGTCATCGAGGCCATGGAGGACAAGTTCGAGGTGATCGCCGCCGGCGAGGCCGTCGTCGTGATGCCGGACATCGGGGTGCAGCACCTCCGTCCGGACCTCACGACGGTGAAGATCGCCGACGTCGAGCCGAGCCACGTCGTCGTCGCGACCCGGGCCGGCGACCGCAACCGGCTCGTCGCGGAGTTCCGCCGCTGCGCGCAGGAACTGCTCACCGGACCGGAGCCCGGGAGCGCCTGACCCGGTCCGGTGCGACGATCCGGTGCCGAAGCGATCGGACGACGGCGAGGGAGCGGTCATGCGGGCGTACGGGTTCACGACGGTCGGCGGGCCCGACCACGAGGCGTTCCTGGACGTCGAGGTCCCTGAGCCCGGCCCGGGCGAACTGCTCGTCGCCGTCCGGTCCTCCGGGGTGAACCCCGGCGACTGGAAGGTCCGCGACGGGGCGTACGGCATCGCCGGACCCGCCGTCCTGGGCCGGGAGGTGGCGGGCCGCGTGGTCGCGGTCGGACCCGACGTCGAGGGGTTCGCCGTCGACGACGAGGTGTTCGGCGGCTGCCCCGGGATGGTCGGCGGCTGGGCCGAGCAGGCGATCGTTACCGCGGGCTTCGCCGCGCACCGTCCGGCGGCGGTGAGCCCGGAGCAGGCGTGCGTGCTCCCGGTCGCGGCGGGCACGGCGCTCGACGCACTGCACCAGCTCGATCTCGCCGCGGGCGCGACGCTGCTGGTCAACGGCGCGGGCGGTGGGGTCGGCGTGGTCCTCGTGCAGCTCGCCGCGGCGCGGGGAATCCGCGTCGTCGCGACGGCGAGCCCCGCCAAGCACGCCCTGCTCGCCCGGCTCGGCGCCACGCCGGTCGCCTACGGGGACGGCGTGGTCGAGCGGGTCCGCGACGCGGCGCCCGACGGGATCGACGCGGTGTTCGACCTCGTCGGCGGCGACCCGCTGCGCACCGTCGCCGAGCTGCTGACCGACCGGCACCGTCTGATCTCCATCGCCGACTACGGGCTCTCGACCGAGCTCGGCGGACAACAGCTCGTCCGCGACCGCAGCACCGCGGTGCTCACCGAGCTCGCGGGCCTCGTCGCCGACGGTTCGCTGAACCCGCACGTCACCAACGTCCGCTCCTTCGACGACGCCCCGGCCGCGCTGGCCCTCGTCGAGCAGGGGCATGCGACGGGGAAGGTCGTGATCGACGTCGGGTGAGCGGGTCGATGTCGGGCGAGCGAGCGACGTCGGGCGAGCGGGGCGATTCGGGGGAGGCACCGCGTGCCCGGCTGGTCGCGGGGCGTCGACCGTGGTCGGGTGGTCGCATGAGCTCGCGCGGACAGCTGCCGGAGGGCAACGGCCCGGACGAGGCGCCGTGGTGGCCCGCCGACGGTCCGTGGGGCGGGCGCGGGCGGACGTCGGTGCTGCTGGTGCTCGGCGGGCTGGCGGTGGTGGTCGTTGTGGTGCTCGCGGTGACGTTCCTGAGCGGCGGCGAGTCCGACTCGGGCTCCGCCGCGGTCAGCGGCCCTCCCCCGCCGGTGCTCGCGAGCGAGGGGCTGCAGCCGGGGACGCGGGTGACCCTGGCCGGGGTTCCCTACGACGTCGGGGTCGGGGCGTTCACCCCGAGCACGCGGGCGGCGCCGAGCGGGTCGCACCTGCTGCTGGCGTCGCTGGTGGTGCGCAACGCCGGGTCGGGACCGGTGCCGAATCCGCTGTCCGGGTCCGCGGGCCTGCTGGTCGCGGTCGGGTTGCACTCGCTGCCGCCGTCGGTGCTGACCGGTCCGTCCGCGCTGCTCTGCCGCAACACCCCGGCGGCGTCACCGCTCGCGCCGCCGTCGCCGATCTTCCGCGGTCTCGAGCCGGGGGCGTGCGTGCTCGACGGGCGGGCGGCGCCGTCGGGCGCGGCGAGCCCGACGCTCGCTCCCGGGGAAGCGGCGCAGGGCATCCTGCTGTCCTCGCCGGTGCCGGACGTCGTCACCGGCGCCACGCCGTCGGTGTGGGTGCAGACGACGCCGGGTCCGCCGGCTCAGTACGAGCGCGTGGGTGCGTAGGTGCCTAGGTGCCTGCGGCTCGTGAGCACTAATTGACGCCAGAGCATCAATTAGTGCTCACGAGCGCGAAGCGCACCTACGTGGGCATGACCGCCATGATCGGGGCGGTCGTCGAGCCGTCGCCCTGGCCCGAGGTGTCGTCGGCCGCCTGGGTCGCGTCGGCGCCGCCGTCGTCGTCACTGCTGCCCTGGCCGCCGTCCGCGGACGGATCGGTGTCGCCCGGGATGCTCGGCAGGCCATCCCCCTCACCGTTCGAGGACGAGTCGCCACCGCCCGAGTCGTCCGAGCCCGACGGTGCCGGATCGTCGGAGGACTGGTCATCGGTCGAGTCGTCCCCGGCGGGCTGGGTCGTCGAGCCCGAGCCGCCCTCGTCGCTCCCCGACCCCGAATCCGGGTTCGAACCGTCGACGAAGCCGCCGCCGAAGCCGCTGCCCGGCGACGAGCCGTCGTCCCCGCCCGGCGTGGAGCCCTCATCCCCACCGAGCGGATCGGTGATGGTCGAGCCGCTGCCCGGCGACGAGCCGGAGTCGCCGTCCTTCGAGTCGTCGCCCTTGGGGCCGTCGGACCCGTCGTGGCCGTCCTTGCCGCCGTGACCGTGCTTCCCGTGACCGTGCTTGCCGTGGCCGTCCTTCGAGTGCCCGCCGCACGAGCAGTCGTGCCCGTGCTCCCCGCTCTGCGAGCTGTCGTGTCCGCTGTCGGCCGGTGCGTCCCCGGCGAGCGCGACCCCCGCGCCACCGCCGGCGAGTGCGACCGCGGCCGCGGCGGTCAGGGCCCCGCGGCCGACGAGGCCTGCGAGTCGATCGTGTCGCCGGGTCGCGCTGTGAACACCCATCAGTGTCTTCCCCCCTGCATCGGAATTCCTTGCTCCTCGAGGAGACCGATGTCCCCCGAACCGGTGGTCGACGATCGCGGACCGTGGCCCCCACTACGGCAACGAGAGGGTCGGGAAGCGAGTCACAGAAATATCACGACGTTTTTCCCGGGCTATTACTCTGCGGAATATCGTCGGGTCTTCCGAGCGACCCCGGACACACGTCGGCGGGCGGAGCCATGAGGCTCCGCCCGCCGAGAGTCGTGCTGGTGCTGCGACTCAGCCCAGGATGCCCGCGCCGATCGGCAGGCTCGACAGCGCGCTGGTCGGGGCCTGGCTCGCGCCGCTGGTCTGGCCGACGTTCATGCCGGAGAGGCTCGGCAGCGAGCTGGCCGAGGCGGGGAGCGACGTCGGCAGCGACGTCGGGAGCGACGACAGCGAGTCGGCACCCGGGAGCGACGTCGGCAGCGACGAGAGCGGGAGGGCGGACAGCGGCGAGTCGCCGCCCTGGTCCGAGGAGCCCTCGTCGGAGCCCTTGGAGGAGTCCGAGCCCTTGGACGAGTCGTCCGAGCTCTTACCCTCGTCGGAGCTCTTCGAGGAATCCGAGCTCTTCGACGAGTCGTCCGAGCTCTTGCCGCTGTCGTGCGACTGCGACTGGGTCGCGTCGTGGCCGCTGTCGGCCGGCGCCTCGTCGGCCATGGCGACACCCGCGCCGCCGCCGATGAGCGCGAGGGCCGCGAGGCCCGTCATCGCACCGCGGCCGACGAGGCCGCGGCCGGTGAGTCGGTCGTTGTCCTGCTGCATGGCGTGAGCACCCATGGGAAGTCTCCTCCGCTGTCGGAACGTCTCTCGATCGGCAGGGAGCACCCGTGGCGACATCCCCCGAACCGGCATGGCGTCGGTCGCGGACCGTTGCCTGAATCCCGTAACGAGGTGATCCGCAGGATGGTCACGGGGAGATCACGACGATTTCTCGATTATCGTTCCGTAACACGCAACCGGGCCGCTGAGTAGGAGAAGTACCGGCAGATCGGTCTCAAATTTTCGATCTCGGAGCCGTCACGGAGAAACACGTTTCGCGCTCTGCACCGTCGGGTATCTGCCGAAACCTCACCACATGAATCGGGCAAGCACCGCACGATGGTCGCTACCGGGCACGTCGAGGACCTCGACCGACCGGGCGCGGACCGGCCCCGTGACCAGCACGTGGTCGATCGTCACGCCGAACGCCCGCCGCCACCGTGACGGCCAGGTGGCCGCCACCCGCCGGGTCACCGGACGCGCCGGGCCGAGCGCGTCGTGCAGCGGCCCGTGCTCGAGCGTCGCGTTCAGGTCCCCGACCACGATCGTGGGCCGCGCCGGGTCCGCGAGCCACGGACGCAGCAGGGCGAGCTCGCGCGCCCAGTCCGGGGTCGTGTCGGGCAGCAGGACCGCGGGGTGCACGCCGAGCACCCGGACCGGGCCGAGACCGCCCCCGCTCACCACCACCCAGCCCGACCGGGTGTCCGTCGACCCCACGGTCACGTCCACCTCGCCCAGCCGCTCGGCCGTGAGCAGCGTCAGGCACGGCCCGTCGTCGGCGCCCGTGGCCTCCACGGCGCGCCGACCCGGGGCACAGGACCACGCCCGGTACCCCTCGAGGTCGTCGAGCAGGCGCTTGCGGAACGGGTCGCCCGCCTCTGGCAGCACGACGACGTCGGGCCGCTCGGCCGCGATCGTCGCGCCCAGCGCCGCCGGGTCGGCCCGCCCGAGCCACACGTTCGCACCGAGCACCGACAACGGCTCGGAGCCGACCGGAGCCGGCTCGGGACGCCGCCGGTGGCGCCACGCGGAGAGGCCCAGCGCAGCCGCGGCCACCGTCGACACCCCGACCGCGGCCGGACGCCACGGCCCCGGACGGGCCCCGACGGCCAGCCCCAGGACCCCGGTCCCGACGGCGAGACGGGGCCGGAAGGCGGTGACGATCGGCCAGGGCGGCCTGCGGTCGAGCCCGAGGGCCTCCGGCAGCAGCACGGCGACCGCACCCGCCGTCGAGAAGACCGTGGCTCCCGCCCGCACGAGCCCAGCCCGCATGCCGCACCTCCTCCACGATCATGCTCCTGTCGTCGCGAAGGCCACGTCACGTGCACGCGAAAGGATGTGGAAAGGCCCATCCGGTTCGATCACGTCGTGGACGACGGCGGGGCGGGGTCGCGCTCAGCGCACCGGTCGGAGTCCCAGAGGCAGGGCCGGTACCGGCGTGGCGGGGGGCGACGCCGGGACCGGTCCTCCGTCGTGCCCGTGCTCGGCGACGAGAATCTCGGCGGCGTCGACCCACGGGGTCCATCCGAGACCGCCGGCCGTCGCCGCGGCGCAGCGGAAGAGCTCGAGGGCTCCCGCGGTGTCCCCGAGCGCCGACATGGCGAGGCCCCGGTAGAGATCGAGCGGGCCGAACACCGCGGCCCCGATCCCGACGACGACGGTGGCCCCCGGGTCGGCGGGCATGGCGTCGAGGACGAGAGCGGCCGTAACCCCGTCACCGACCGCGTAGGCGGCACACGCGGCGAGGCAGAGCCCGCTGCGGTCGAACAGCCCGCCCTCGCGCCCTTCCCGCTGCTCGTGGAACTCGGTCAGGCGGGTCCGGGCGGTGGACGCGTCGCCGGCGTGCACGGCGTCGACGGCGGCGCAGGCGCGCCAGGCCGAGACCCGCGGGTACATGCCGGCCGCGGTGGCGGGCAGGCCACCGAGGACCGGCATGTCGCCGCCGAGCAGGTGGCGGGCGACCAGGTGCACGAAGTAGCCGCCGAGTGCGTCCGGGATCCCGAGTTCCTGACCGCGACTGAACGCCTCCTGCGCGATCTCGTCGGCGTCCGCGACCTTGCCGACCGCGAGGGCCATCGAGGCGTCCAGCAGCCGGGTCGCCCACATCGTGCGGGGCCGGTGACGCCGCTCCGCCTCGGGCGCGAGCGCGTCGTGCCGGGCGAGGGCGTCCGAGAGCCGGCCCGCGGCCACGAGCGCCGCGACGAGCAGCTCGTCGGCCTCGAAGCGCAGCGTCACCTCGCCCGCCGCCTCGGCCAGATCCCGGGCCCGCAGGCAGGTCTCGACGCGCTCGGCCGCGGGCACCGCCGCGTCGAGCTGGAGGAAGGCGGTGGCGACGGCGACCTCGGCGGCCACGTGCGGGTCGGCCCCGCCTTCCCCGAGCGCCATCAGCTCGGCGACCAGCGAGGGCGTCTCGGTGACACCGACGAGCTGCTGCTCCTCGGTGATCATCCCGCGCAGCACCCGGGCCCGCTGCCGGTCGTCGAGGGGCAGCTCCCGCACCCCGCGCAGCCGCTCCAGACGCCGCGGCCGGCCGGCGACGGAGGGCCCCTGGGCGTCGTCGCCCATCGCGGCGGCGACGGCGTCGGCGACGTCCGCGCCCGGGTCCGCGACCACCGCGTCGAACTCCTCGGCGGCCTCGTCGACCCGTCCGCGGGCCTCGAGCACCAGCCCCCGCAGCAGCGCGACCCGGCAGGGCCGGGAGGTGTGCTCCCGGGCGGCCTCGAGCAGGCTCTCCGCCTCGGCGAGGGCGCCGTCGCGGTAGGCCACGAGGATCGCGGGCAGGTGCGCGTCGGCGACGGTGGCCGCGGGCAGCAGGGCGGCCGCCCCGACGGCGTGGCGCAGCACGGTGAACGGCGACGCCTCGGCGGGCAGCACCTCGTACCGGGCCAGGTGCAGCTGGGCGGCGACCACCGGGGGCACGGTGTCCAGGACGGCGGCCGCGGTGAGCTCGTGGCGGAACGCGAAGCCGTCCGGGGTCGGCTCGACGAGGGTCAGGGCGAGGGCGGGCCGCAGGTCGGCGGCGAGCCGGCGCGCCGGGATCCCGACCGCGCCGGCCAGGTCGGTCAGCGGGATCGAGCCCAGGACGGCCAGGGCCTCCAGGCCGGCCCGGCAGGGCTCGGGCAGCTGCTCCAGCTGATGGGCGAGCAGTGGGCGCAGCCGCTCCGGGACCTGCGCGGTGGCCGCGACCCGGGCCTCGTCGTCGGGCAGATCCCGGATCTCGGCGAGCAGTGCCGACAGGTGCAGCGGATGGCCGCCGGTACGCGCCCAGAGCGCCCCCGCGAGGGTCTCCCCCAGCTCCGTGCCGACCAGCGCGCGCGTGCCCGCCTCGTCCAGCTCGCCCAGGACGAGGCGCTCGACCCCGTCGAGCGGGGCGAGGTCGGCCGCCGCGTCGCTCCACGCCGGGTGCGTGACGGCGTCGGGCTCCCGGGCCGCGACGAGCACGACGACGCCCGGCGGCACCCCCGCCCGGCCGAGGGCCCGCAGCACGTCGAGCGACGCGGGGTCCGCGCGGTGCCCGTCGTCGAGCGTGACCAGGACCTGGGCGTCGCCGGCGACGAGGGCGAGACGGCGCCGCAGCGTGCGGCCCGGCGCGGGGTCGCGCAGCGCGGGCGGCTCCACCCCGACGCCGTGCAGGGCCTCGACCCACGCCGCGAACGGCGCCTGGTCGTGCTCCCAGAGCCCGCGCCCGACGCGGGCGCCCCGACTGCGGGCCTCCCCGGCGGCCGCCCCGAGCAGGGTCGACTTCCCGATCCCCGCCTCCCCGGCGACGAGCACGATGCGCCCGGCCTCGGGGTCGTCCAGCCCCTCCCGGATCGTCGCGAGCGGCCCTTCACGGCCGACGACGACCCGTCCGGCCGTGGAACTGCGGTCCCGGGCCTCGAGGACGGTGCGCTCGACGGCGCGCAGTTCGGAGCCCGGGTCGAGCCCGTGCTCGATCTTGAGCTCCCGGCGGGTGGCGGCGATGGTGCGCAGCGCCTCCCCGGAACGCCCGAGCCGGTGCAGGGACGTCGCGACGAGGGCGGCGAGGTGCTCGCGGTCGAGATGGCCGGCCAGCGCGGGCGAGGCGACGGAGAGGGCGACGCCGGGCTGGTCGTCGTCGAGCAGGCGGCGGGCCTTGTCCTCGACGAGCTCGAGCCAGCGGACCTCGACCCGACGACGCTCGGTCTCCAGCCGGGGCGCGGGACGGCAGCCGGGGAACGGCTCGCCGTCGATGCTGCGCAGCGCGACGTCGGGCTCGGCGTCGTGGAAGCGGCAGAGGTCCACCTCGGCGCGGGAGACCTCGAGGGCGTACCCGCCGCCGGTGCTCGCGACCTTCGCGGGCGCGACCAGCTTGCGCAGGCGGGTGACCTGCACGTGCAGGGCGGCGGCGGGGTGCTGGGGCAGCGACTCCCCGTAGAGCTCGTCGATGAGCGTGGACGTCGGGACCGGCCGGCCCGGGTCCAGCGCGAGCAGGGCGAGCAGCGTGCGCAGCAGCGCGCTGCGCGGCACATCAGCACCGGTGACCTCGACCGTGCCGAGAAGACGAATCTCCGTCACCGGCCCCCCAAGGCGTGACTCACAGTGACTATCACCCATCACAGTACGACGGACGCCGTCATCCGGCCAGAACAGGTCGAGCCCGGCGACATACTGCTGGTGACCCCGATGCCCGACGAGCCACTCGGTCGGATGATCACCCGCCTCGACGGGTCGGCATTTTCGCACAGCGGTCTCGCCCTCGGGGACGGCGTGATCGCGTCGGCGCACCAGTCGTTCGTGCCGTCCGAGCCGTGGGATCTGTCGGGGCTGCGGGCCGAGAAGTTCGAGCACTTCTGGGACAAGGGCCAGTCGGTGTACCGGCTCGCGGTGCCCTCGCCGACGGCGCGAGCCAAGGCCGTCGCGGCGGTGCACCGGCTCCGGCTGCCCGACGACGGGTCCTTCTGCGTCCCGAAGATCCTCATCGTGGCGATCGCGCTCGCGTCGTTCGACCGGTCGCTGTTCGACCACGAGGCGGGCACGACGATCCGCGAGCTGGCGATCGACGCGGCCCGCGCCTGGGAGGGCGCACCGGGTGAGCGGACCTTCTACTGCGCGGAGGTGGTCGCCCGCGCCTTCGGCGAGCGGTTTCCACTCTCCGCACTCGAGCCCCCGGGCGGTGTCCGCCCCGCCCCGGCGCCGCCGGCCCGGGACGGGCTGCTCGGCTCGATGATGGAGCTCTACTTGGACGCGGCGACCGGCGACGAGTGCCAGGACTCGCTCGACCGCCTCGTCGACGCGCTCGACATCGAGGCGCCGGCGTTCCTCGACACCGTCGCGCGCGACATCCTCGCGAGCGCCCGCCGCGCGGACGACCGGCGCACGCTCACCGCGCGCTACGCCGGCCGCCGCACACCGCAGAAGGGGTGGGAGCTGACCGGTCGGCTGCTGCCGTCCGCCCTCGTCACCCCGCGGATGCTGCTCGACGCGCCCTGGACCGCCGACACGGTCGCCCGGATCGACGGCCCGGGCGCGCCGGAGCCCCTCGACGGGGCCTGACGCTCAGTTCGCGGGGTTGTCGCTCGCCTTCGCGCTGCCCCAGCCGTGCCAGCGGTCGACCTCGATCCAGGCGCTGACCCGGGTCCGGTCCCGGACCGGGTAGGGCTCGCCGGTGTAGTGGCGCGAAATCCGGTCGATGTCGACGAGCCCCTCGTCGGCCGCCCACTCCACGACGCGGCCCTGCATCGAGACGTGGGTGTACCAGTCGTCGTCGGCGAGCACGGTGATCGTGGTGCGCGGGTCGTCGCGCAGGTAGCGCACCCGGGTCCGGGCGTCGTCCATGTTGACCAGGACCCGGCCGTTCTCCCAGAAGTACCAGGTCGCCACCGACACCGGGGACCCGTCCGGACGTAGGGACGTGATGACGCTCGGGTTGGGGCGGGCGAGCAACTGCTGGACCTCGTCGGGCAGCGGCGGCTTCGGCATCGCTCTCGGACCTCCTCGGGGTCGGGTTCGGGTGCGCCGGGGGTCGTCGGACCGTCACGGCGTCAACCCCTGGATAGACCGTCAGGGACGCGGATAGACCGCCGTCGCCCGTTGTCCGGATCACTGTCGGCCCGCTGCCCGGCGACGTATTCCTCCGGTGCCACTCCCGCGCTCCCACCGGAGAGGATCGCCGGTGCCACGGGGGGACGCACGGCCCGGCACGCGGGGGGAGCCCCGGACCGTGCGGTGGAGCGCGGGAGTGGCCCCACGAGATCGTTCGACTTTCGATAATCTCTGGTGCGGCCGAACTCCGGGGGGAAGTCGCCGATGCCACGACCGCAGCGCGAGCTGGATCCCGACGGTGGCCCGCTCGTCGAGTTCGCCCGGGACCTGCGTGCGCTGCGCACCCGCGCCGGGACCCCGAAGTTCGCGACGATGGCCCGCCGCACCGGGCGCTCGAAGACCGCCCTCGCCGACGCGTCGGCCGGCCAGCACCTGCCCCGCTGGGAGACCGTCGAGGACTTCGTCCGCGCCTGCGACGGCGACCCCGCCGACTGGTACGAGCGCTGGCTCGCGCTGCGTCCCGGGGTGGGGACGGCGGGTGCGGGGACGTCGGGTGCGGGGACGTCGGGTGCGGGGACGTCGGGTGCGGGGACGTCGGGTGCGGGGACGTCGGATGCTCGCTCGACGCCGGGTGCCGGCGCCCCGGGTGCCGGCGTGCCGGGTGCGGGCCCGACGACGGGTGAGGGCCCGACGACGGGTGCGGGCTCGACGCCGGGTCCGGGTGAGCGGGGCGCCGGCGCGCCGGGTGTCGACGACCGCCCCGCGGCCCCGCCCGCCTCGCCTGTTGCGCTTGGTGCACCGCCCGCGCCGGAGCCGGCCCGATCCCGTCGTCGGGCGGTCCTCGCCGCGGCCGTCGTCGGGGTGCTGGTGATCGGGGCGCTCGGGTTCGTGCTGGGCCGGGTCACAGTCCCGGGGCCGCCGATCGTGCCCCAGACCGTCGAGGCGATCGAGGTGCAGAACAAGGTGGCGCTCGGCCCGGACCGGCTGGTCGAGGACCGCACGCCCGCCTACCTGTCGACCCAGGCGCTCGCCTACTGCGCCTCCCCCGACCGGTCCTGCAAGGTGCCCGGCACCGAGATGGCGTCGGGGGCGGCCGTCGTCGCCAACTGCTGGACCCAGGGTCAGCTCATGTGGAACTGGGACCTCTCCGACCCGACCGCGCAGTCCAATCCCGACAACGCCCGCTCCGACCTCTGGTACCGCGCCTCGTTCCCGGACGGCCGGACCGGCTACCTCTCGGAGGTGTACGTGGTGCGGGGTGATCGCGGCGGGCGGGGGCTCCCCCGCTGCACCCCGTGAGCGCTCGCTCGGCCCGCCGGGCGAGGGAGCCGCCGGTCGGCCGAGGGAGTCACTACAGGTCGAGCGGATCTCCTTCTCGCCGCGCAGCGACTCCCTGATCACCGGACCCGCGCGCTGGCGCGCTCGGCAAGATCAATTGCCTAGTCACGAGGGAGCGTCCGGCCGAGCGCCCCGATCACGCCACCGCCCGGGACCTCACACCCGACACCCGGCGTCCTGCGGCCAACCCCTCGACCCAGTCGCAGCGGGATCGACGCCGAGGTCGGCGAGCGGCCCGCCGAACTGCGGGTGCACGACGGCGACCCGGTCGGCGCGGGAGAGCAGCGCACCCTCGAGCTTCGCGCCCCAGCCGGGGAGGCGCGAGGAGGTCATGCGGGTCTCGGCCAGCGCCCGGCTGTAGAGGTCCTGGATGACGACGCCGAGCGCGGTCCGCCCCTCGCGGCGCCACCGGAGCTCGGCGAGCACCGTCAGGAGGACCGGGCTCACGGCGACGACGACGTCGGGTCGCGGGCCACCGACCAGCGCGGCGTGTGCGGTGAAGGCGGCGTCCACGACGATCCGGCGGCGAGGCGACGGAGCCGACGCCGTCCGCGGCGACGTCCGCCGACGCCTTGATAACGCGTCGAGCGCTCCGTCGAGCAAGGCCCGGCCCCCGGCGAGGGAACATCGTCGTGGAGCACCAACGGCACCCGCCCGCGCCGGGCGATCCGTGCGACCACCCGCACGCTGTTCCCGAGGGCGCGACCACGACCGTCGAGGGCGCGACTTAGCCGAGAAGCCGGCCCGGGCGCGCGCCACCCGGGAGCCGCACGACGCGGACCACCGGCAACGGTCACGGGCCTGAGTCGACCGAGAACGGCACCCGACCGGCTCGCACCCGTTCCCCGCGCCCGTCCACGACGAACACGCCCACCTCCGGGTCCTGACCCCGGCCGGCGCGCCAGGCAATTGATCTTGGCGAGCGCGGCGCCCGCCGGGCCGCGCTCGCCAAGATCAACTGCCTGGTATCGCGAGTGCGGAACACCGCGCCCTAGTGGCTCCGCACCCGGGTGTCCGCGACCGCGAGATCCGCCAGGTGCCCGGCGACCTCCTGCGGCGCGTGCAACGGCAGCACCACGTGGCTGATCACGAGACGGGTGATCGACTCGGCGACCTCGGCGAGCGGCGCCGGGTCGAGATCCGGGTGGTGCGTGATCATCGACGCGACCACGTGGTCGCGGGCGCGGGTGACGAGCGGCCCGCCGTCGCTGGTGAGCAGCGGCAGGAACTCATCGCTGCTGGTGCCGGTGAGCACCGCACGCAGCAGTGGCTCGGAGACGGCCGCCTCGAGCACGAAGCGCACCGTCGCCTCCCACCGGTCGCGCAGTGAGCTCTCCCGCGCGATCGCGGCGTCGACGCCGTCGAGGAACCGGTCGAGCAGCCGCATGATCAGCGCGTGGGCGAGGCCGTGCTTGTCCCCGAAGGCGTTGTAGAGGGTCTGGCGGCTCACGCCGATCCGGGTCGCGACCGCGCGCATCTGCAGCCCGTCCCAGCCGTGCGCGAGGACCTCGTCGGCGGCGACGTCCAGCGCGGCGTCCCGCATGAGCCGGCGCGCGGAGTCGCGGTACGGGTTCGTCACGAACGCCAACCTTAGACACAACAGGCACCAGCATCCACATCGTGGACACAAGTCCTCATCGTGTCTTGACACAAACCGCCGATGTGTCCACCATCGTGACCACCGCCACGACATGGAGGTCGCGACATGAGCGAGCACGCCACCAGCAGCGCCAGCGGCAACCCGGACCGGCCCTACGACGACGAGGACATCTCGTCCCGGGCCTTCTGGTCGACGACCGGCGACGAGCGGGAGAAGACGTTCGCCCGGCTGCGTGAGCGCGGCACGATCACGTGGCACCCGCCGATGGAGGACTCGCTGCTCGACGACCCCGAGGACTTCGGCTTCTGGGCGGTGACGACGTACGACGACCTCGTCGAGGTCACCAAGCGCAACGACGACTTCCTCTCCGGGCCCGGGATCCTCATGGAGAGCGCCCCGTCGGAGCTCGTCGAGGCCGCCCAGTCGATCATCGCGATGGACCCGCCCCGGCACTCGAAGATGCGCAAGCTGGTCTCGGCGGCGTTCACGCCCAAGCAGATGCGCCGGATCAACGACCGCATCGAGGCCAACGCCCGCAAGGTCGTCGACAACCTCGTCGAGAAGGCCGAGGCCGGTGGCGGCACCGCCGAGTTCGTCGCGGAGTGCGCCGAGCTGCTCCCGATGCACAACATCAACGACATGATGGGCGTGCCGGAGGGCGACCGGCAGGAGGCCAACCGCGAGATGAAGGTCCTCGTCGGGTGGCACGACCCGGAGCTCGTCGGGCACACCCAGGAGGAGCGCCTGACCCGGATGTTCCAGGCGATCGTCTCCACCCACCAGCTCTGCATCCGCCTGGCCGACGAGCGCCGGACCGACCCGCAGGACGACCTCATCACGGCGCTGGTGCAGGCCGAGGTCGACGGCGAGCGGCTCTCCGACTCCGACATCGCCGCGTTCTTCTGCCTGCTCACCATCGCGGGCACCGACACGACGCGGCAGTCGACCAGCCACGGCCTGCGGGCCCTGACCGATCACCCCGACCAGCGCGAGTGGCTCCTCGGGGACCTCGAGGGCCGTATCCAGACCGCGGTCGAGGAGATCGTGCGCTGGGCGACCCCGATCATGACGTTCCGCCGGACCGCGTCGCACGACGTGGAGTTCCGCGGCCAGCAGATCACCGAGGGCGACAAGGTCGTCATGTTCTACAGCTCGGCCAACCGCGACGAGACCCGGATCGACCGCGCCCACGAGCTCGACCTCTCCCGGCACCCGAACCCGCACATCAGCTTCGGCGGCGGCGGCATCCACCACTGCCTGGGCAACCAGCTCGCCCGCTTCCAGCTGCGCGCGCTGTTCACCGAGCTGCTCACCCGCGTCCCGCACGTCACCGCGGGCGAGCCGGAGCTGATGCCCGGCAACTTCTTCCACGTCGTCAAGCGCATGCCGGCGCACGTGTGAGGCTCAGCTGATCTCGGGCCCCTCCGGCACGGCGGGCGCGACGCCGACCACCCCGTCACGTCGCGCCCGGCGCGCCGCCAGGCCGAGCAGCACGAAGATGACGATCTGGCTGATCACGTAGCCGACGGCCGCCCAGACCGCGCCGCCCCACCAGGAGAGGACCAGCGTCGCGAGCAGGCCGACGGTCAGCCCGACCGCGATGCCCACCGCGACCGCGTGCTGCCGGCCACGGTTCTGGGCGATCACCGCGAACGGCTGGTTGAGGGTGACGACGGCGGCGCCGATCGCCAGGATCGCGAACACCGTGCCGGAGCTGGCGTACTCGGGGCCGAGGAGCAGCGGGATCAGCGGCGGCCCCGCGACGGCGGCCACCAGCGGCGCGAGGCACAGCGCGGCGCCGACGCGCAGGACCCGGCGCTCCTCGCCGCGCAGCGCGGCCTCGTCGGCACCGGCTCGTGCGAGCCAGGGCGAGGCGACGAGGCCGAGGGAGTTGGCGAGGAACGTGAGCGGTCCGAGCAGGCGCCCGCCCGCGGCGTAGAGACCGGCCTGGAAGGCACCCGCACCCACCGTCACCAGCGGGGTGTCGAGCTGCTGGGCGGACGCGGCGAGGTTCGCGAGCCCGAAGCCCAGCGACTCCCGGTGGTGCCCGGCGAGCTCGCGCGCGGGACGCCGCCGCTCCCCCGCCGCGCCGAGGAAGACCCGGTCGAGCGCGGCCTCGAACAGGAACGACAGCGGCAGCGCGGCGGCCAGCGCGAGCTCCCCGGCCCCGGCCACGGCCAGGACCGCGGCGACGACGAGGCCCGCGACCCGCCCCGCGAGCTGCCCGGTCGACGCGCGCGCGAACTGCTCGCGGGCCCGCAGCAGCCCGTTCGCGTTCTGGGCCTCCCACACCCCGAGCCCGACGAACGCGAGCAGGACCGCGCTCGGCACGCTCGGCGCGATGACGAGACTCGGTGCCAGCCCGACGACGAGCAGCACCGCGAGCGCCCACGGCCGCTTGGCGGCGACGACGGCGCGGGCGCGGTCCTCGTCGAGGCGTCCGGCGGCGGCCTCGCGGACGAGGTAGTTGACCAGCCCGAGGTCGACGACGGTGGCCGCGACCTGCCCGATCGCGGCGCAGGTGGCGACGAGGCCGAGCGTGGCCGGCGAGATCGAGCGGGCGCCGACGACGTAGGTGACGCCGAGAACGATCTGCCCGACGACGAGCGCGCCGGCCACCCCGCCGATCCGCCCGAGGAAGAGCGACAGGGTGCCGCCGGCGGACCGACGGCCGGTCCCGGCCGGCGGGCCGGTTCCGGACGGCGAGCCGGTCCCGGACGGCGAGCCCGGTCCGGCGTCGGTCACGGCATGAGGCTCATCGGGAGACGCCGGCGTCCTGGAGCTCGGCGTCGACCATGATGTGGGCGAGCTGCTCGGGCATGGTCTGCGCGGTCCAGCCCAGCACCCGCTCGGCCTTCGAGGAGTCCCCGATCAGCGAGTCCACCTCGGTCGGACGCAGATAACCCTCGTCGAACCGCACGTGGCGCTCCCAGTCCGCGCCCACGTGCTCGAAGCAGTACTGCACCCACTGGCGCACCGTGGTCGCCGTGCCGGTGGCCAGCACGTAGTCGTCGCCCTGGTCGGCCTGCAGCATCCGCCACATGCCCTCCACGTACTCCGGCGCATACCCCCAGTCGCGGACCGCATCCAGATTGCCCAGGTAGACGAACTCCTCCTTGCCCTGCGCGATCCGGGCGGCGGCGCGAGCGATCTTGCGGGTCACGAAGGTCTCGCCGCGGCGCGGGGACTCGTGGTTGAACAGGATCCCGTTGACCGCGAACAGGCCGTGCGCCTCGCGGTAGTTCCGGGCCATCCAATAGCCGTAGAGCTTCGCCGCCCCGTACGGCGAGCGCGGGTAGAACGGGGTCACCTCGGACTGCGGCGGCGGGGTCGCGCCGAACATCTCCGAGCTCGAGGCCTGGTAGTAGCGGGTGTCGATCCCGACCATCCGGATCGCCTCGAGCAACCGGGCAGTGCCGAGCCCGGTGGTGTTGCCGGTGAACTCCGGCTCGTCGAAGCTCACGCGCACGTGCGACTGCGCCGCCAGGTGATACACCTCGTCCGGGCGCACCTTCTCGATCAACGTCACCAGCCGGCTCGAATCGGTCAGGTCGCCGTAGTGGAGAACGAGGCGCTGCTCCGGGTCGTGCGGATCCTGATACAGGTGCTCGATCCGACCGGTGTTGAACGTCGAGGAACGCCGGATGATCCCGTGCACCTCGTAACCCTTGGCCAACAACAACTCGGTCAGATACGAACCGTCCTGCCCGGTGATCCCGGTGATCAGCGCGCGCTTCACGCCGTCGCTCCTTCGCCAGAGACGTAGTTGTCGAGATACCAGCGGTACGTCGAGGCCAGACCCTCGGCCAGCCCGATCCGCGGCTTCCAGCCCGTCGCGGTGATCCGCGAGACGTCCAGCACCTTGCGCGGCGTGCCGTCCGGGCGCGACGTGTCGTACACGATCTCGCCGGTGAACCCGACCGTCCGCGCGACCAACGCCGCCAGCTCCGCGATCGTCACGTCCTCACCGGTACCCACGTTGATCGGCGACGGATCGTCATAGACGTCCAGCAGATGCACACACGCCGCCGCCAGATCATCCACATGCAGGAACTCCCGGCGCGGCGTCCCCGTCCCCCACACCGTCACCCGCGCATCACCGCGCACCGTCGCCTCGTGGAACTTCCGCATCAACGCCGGCAGCACGTGCGAGGACTCCAGATCGAAATTGTCCCCCGGCCCGTACAGATTCGTCGGCATCGCCGACACCCACGGCAGGCCGTACTCCCGCCGATACGACTGCACACCCATGATCCCCGCGATCTTCGCGACCGCGTACGCGTCGTTCGTCGCCTCCAACGGACCCGTCAACAACGAGTCCTCCCGGATCGGCTGCTCCGCGAACTTCGGATAGATACACGACGACCCCAAGAACAGGAACCGCCCGGCCCCCGCCCCGGCCGCCGCATCCAACAGATTCGCCTGAATCCGCAGATTGTCGTGCAGGAACTCCACCGGCCGCGCCGCGTTCGCCGCGATCCCCCCGACCCGCGCCGCCGCGTCCACCACCGCCACCGGATCGACCCCGGCCACGAACTCCCGCGCCGCGGACGCATCCCGCAGATCCACCTGCGCCGACCGGGCCCCCACCACATCGGTGAAACCCGCGCCCCGCAGCGCCCGCACCACCGCGGACCCCACCAGTCCCCCCGAGCCCGCGACGAGAATCCGCGCGGAACGATCCAGCTCGCCCATACCCCGAGACGGTAGCGGAGCGTGGCCGGATCTCCGATGGCTGCGCCGTCCGGTGATGGTCACAGTGGCGCCGGGTAACGCGACGGTGGCTCGCGCACCGGCGGTTGCGGCGGCCGGTCGGGCCGCTCGGACCACCGGAGGCTCGTCCCGCCCACGAACGGACCAGTCACGTCCGACGCCCGGTTCCTCCCGCCGGGCGCAGCGGACTGTGACGTGGCGTGTGTTCTGCGTGATCTCTCCGGCGCCCGGGTATGACGCCGTTCGAGACAGCGCGAGAGAGAGCCGGTCCCGACGGCGTCACGCCCGGGACCGTGGTGGGAGGAGTGCCCCATGCCGGCCGGAGAGTTCGCCCGGGACGATTCCACCCCGGACAGGAGCGGTCGTCCCGACCAGTACGACCCTCTCCGCCCGCAGCTCCCCCTCGAGTCCGTTCCGCGCGGGCGCTTCGACGTCCCCGGGATGGGCGGCCTGCGGCTGCGGTCGCGGTTCCTGATCGCGACCTGCAGCCCGACATCGCGCCCGTGGGCTGCTGTCGCGCTCTGCCTGACCGGGGTGGTCGGACTGTTCCTGCCGCTGCTGATCGGCGTGGGCGGGCACGGCTGGACCGCGGTCGAGCTGGCCAAGGGTCCGACCCTCGTCGCGCTGGGGCTCTTCGTCGTCCTGACCCTGCTGCCGGTGGTCGACCTCGTCCTCGGCCACGAGCGTGTCACCCCGTGGCTCGCGTTCCCGGCCGCGCTCGGCGTCCAGGTGACCATCGCGCTGGCCGTCGTCGCCGCGGCGCGGGGCGCGGGTGCGCTGCACCCCGAGCTCTCGACGGGGGTCGCGGCGCCCGGCGCGGGCCTGGTCCTGATGGTGGTGGCCGAGATCGGGCTCGCGGTGATCGGCGGGATCGGCTTCGCACGTCGCCGCCAGGTGCGCTGACGCGCTTGTGAGCAGTAATTGACGCCCTGGCGTCAATTACTGCTCACGAGCGCGTCAGCGCACCTACAAGGCGAACGTCCCGCCGGGATGCCCCGGCACCACGCGGTCGGGGTCGGCGCCGAGCACCTTGTCGACCAGTGACGCGTAGACGTCGCGGAAGTCGACGTGCGCGCGCAGGTCCCCCGCGTACAGATCGGTCAGGCTGGGCTGCTGGCCCGTGAACCCGCCGCGCATCCCCGCGCCGAGCAGCAGCACCGGGCTCGCGGTGCCGTGGTCGGTGCCCTCCGAGGCGTTGGCCTGGACCCGCCGTCCGAACTCGGAGTACACGAGCACCGTCACCTGACGGCCCGCGTCCGATCCGCCGAGCCGCTGCACGAACCCGGTGAGCGCGGCGTCCAGCTGCCCGAGGAGACGTTCCTGGGTGCCGCGCTCGTCGGCGTGGGTGTCGAACCCGCCGAGCGAGGCCGAGTACACCCGCGTCGGCACCCGCGCCTCGACCAGCCCGGCGATCAGATCGAGCTGGTGCCCGAGGTCGCCGCCCTTCCCACCGGTCTTCGCGACGGCGGGCTTCACCGTGCCGCCCTCGATCGCCGGGTCGACCGCCGCGCGCAGCGTGCCCAGGTGCCCGATCGAGGCCGCGGCCTTCGCCCGCCACGGGTCGTCGGTCGGGTCGGGCGCCGCGAACCCGGCCACCGCCCGGCCGAGCGCCCCGCGGGGCAGGTCGAGCGTGCCGGGCGCGACCGTCGACCCCGCCCGGTCGGCGCCGACCAGCAAGGGCGGCAGCACCGTCTCCGTCGAGAGCGCCCGCAGCGGGTCCGCCGCCGACCCGTCGCTCACCGCGTCCAGCCAGCGCCCCAGCCAGCCGGCGCCGTTCGGGCTCGTCGGGGACGCGGTCTGCCAGATCGCCATCGAGCGGAAGTGGCTGTGGTCGGGCTCCGGGTAGCCGACCCCACGCACGATCGTCAGCGATTCGCCGCTGTCCCAGAGCCCCTTCAGCCCGGTCATCGCCGGGTTGAGCCCGATTCCCTCACCGACGTCCAGGACGTCCTGGGCGCGGTAGGCGAGCTCCGGCCGCGCCTTCTGGTACGCCGGGTCCGACGCCGGGACCACGGTGTTCAGCCCGTCGTTGCCGCCGTAGAGGGTGACGACGACGAGCACGCCCGCGTTCGGGTCGAGGTCACCCGCCGAGGCGAAGAGGTCCTCCCACGGCACCGTCGTGGCCCCCACGACGGCGAGGGCGGCGGCCCCCGTCACCGCGGTCGCCGTCAGGAAGCGACGACGGGTCAGGGCCGGGACGGTCGTGCGCATCAGACGCTCACCACGTACTCCGGGCTCACCGCGGCCGCGGCGAGCAGCTGCCGGGGATCGCCGCCGGCGAGCGACTGCAGCGCCGTCCGGGTCCGACCGCTCCAGCCGTCGACGGCGAGGGTGGCGCGCGCCCACTCGACGCGCGCGTTGCTCCCCGACGGCGGGGGCTCGACCGGCCCGGACAGCGGCGCCGCCTTCAGCAACGTCTGCGCGAACCCGAGCCGCACCACCGTCGCGCTCGCCGTCAGGTAGGGCGCGCCCGCGGGCCAGCCGCCCACGTTCGGCGGGTCGAACGGGACCTGTCCGAGTCCCTTGAGCTGGTTCAGGGCCTTGCTCTGATCGGCCGCCGGCAGCGCCCCGAGTGGCCGCCCGAGCGCCCGCGACAACCCGACCGCCCACTCCACCGGCTGCTTCACCAGCGCCGTCGTCGGGTCCCGGAAGGCGGGCGTAGTCGCAATGGCCCGCAACAGTGGCCGCACGGCCGTGCCCGACCCGTAGGCGGCGACGAGCGCGTCGAGGTCGGCCTCCGACGGCGGGGTCGCCGACACCAGCCGGAACCACAGCCGGCTCGCGACGAACCGCGCCGACTCCGGCCGGGCCGCGAGCATCGAGACGAGCCCCTCGGCGTCGTAGTCGGCGGTCGTCCCGAGCACGGTCTTCGGCGCGTCGTCGAACTTGGTCGGCGCGAAGGTCACCGCCCGGTCCTCGTACGTCCAGCCGGTGAGCGCCCGGGCCGCCTCCCGGACGTCGGTCTCGGCGTAGTGCCCGACCCCGAGCGTGAACAGCTCCATCAGCTCACGGCCGAGGTTCTCGTTCGGGATGCCCTTGCGGTTGGTCTGGTTGTCCAACCAGAGCGTCAGCGCCGGGTCGACGACCATCGCGTGGGCGAGCGTCTCGAACGAGTCCTGCCCCAGAGTCCGGAACGTCTGGTTCTGGACGATCATGTTCTGCGGGTCGCGGACCTTCTGGTTGCTGGTCGCGAAGTGGCCGTGCCAGAACCACGTCAGCTTCTCCGCCCGGGGTGCGGCGACGGTCGCCATCCGGTCCAGCCACCACGTCACCGACGCCTGTTCCTGGTCCCGACGAGCGGCCTCGACGGCGTCCTTGCGCGGGTCGTCGGCCTTCACGGCGGGCAGCGGCGGGAACGACGGCAGGTCGGTCGGCAGCGGCTCGTCGCGGGTCAGCAGCGCGTCGAGGGTGGCGTCGAATCCCGCGGTCGCCCCGGCGTCCACATCCGGGCGACGGGCCCCGGTCCCGAGCCGGTCGAGGAGCCGCCGGACGGCGGCACGCTCGTCGAGCGGCGGGGCGGCGGGCACGCGATCAAGTGTCGGCGGCGGCCGCGTGAAGTACTCGTGAAGTCCTTCAGGTCCATCAGGAAGCGGACCTACCGATAGCCCGGCCTTGACCCGCCCATGGTGAACGTGTCACCCACCACGGTGGTGATCCTCGTCAAGGCCCCCGATCATGCCGTTACCGACTTGTGATGGCACTGTCGGTCCGTACCCGCCCCGGGTGCCGACCACGCGTCCCGAGAAGGGGTCGTCGATGACCGCACTGGAGCCCACCATCCCCGCCGAGCCGGACGTGCCCGTCACGTCGCTGCTGCACGACGACGGCTTCGTCGCGCTCGCCGACGACCTGCAGCACCGCGGTGGGCTCCGGGGACGGGCGGCGCGGCTGGTCGCCCGGGCCCGGGTCGGTGCCGCCCGGACCGCCCTCGCCTCGCGCGTGGTCCCCGCCCTCGCGGACCTCCCCCACGTCCCGGTGACCGTGCCCGACACCGAGGGCGGCCGACGCCTCGCCGCGAAGTACGCCGGCCGGAACCAGGGCGTGCCCCGCGACCTCGCGGTGTCGGTCCTGCGGCTGCCCGAGAAGCCGGAGGACTACCTGCGCGGGCGCTCCAAGCAGGCGCTGCGGACCAACAGCCGCCGGGCCCGCGAGCAGGGCGTCACGTGCCGCGCCGTGGATCCCGTCGAGTCGGTCGCCCGGCTCGCGAAGGTCGTCCCCGAGCGCTGGTGGGACGACATCGTGCCCGGCGCCCGCGCGGACCTCGAGGCCGGGCTGTGCACCGGCTGGATCGCCGAGGCCGCCGACGGCGCGACGGAGGTCCTCGCGCTCACCAGCGGCGCGGGCCCGCTCGCGCGACTGGACCTCATGCTCACCGCCCCCGACCGGGACGGCGACTCCCGCTACCTGCTCTCGGCCCACGTCGTCACCGAGCTCGCCGCCGCCGGGACCCGCCTGCTCGCCGTCGACGGGGCCCTGACGCTGGCTCCGGGGCTGCGGCACTTCCAGCACCTGCTCGGATTCGGCCAGGCGACGCTCGACGTCCAGGTGGCCTGACCGACCACCGCGCGGGTACACCGGGGGCGAACCGTGCTCGCCCCTCGATGAACGGGAGCTCCGCGTGAACAGCATCGACGTGCTCGTCGACGCCTTCGGCCGGGTCCGCAGCGACGTCCACCGCGCCGTCGAGGGTCTCGACGAGAAGGCGCTGAACCTGCGTCTCGACGCCGAGGCCAACCCGGTCGGCTGGCTGGTCTGGCACCTGACGCGGGTGCAGGACGACCACCTCGCCGACCTCGCCGGGACGGAGCAGGCCTACACCGCTAGCCCGGGAGAAAACGGACGCCGCTGGGCCGACCGGTTCGGCTTCGATCTGGACCCGCGGTCCATGGGCTACGCGCACACCTCCGCGCAGGTCGCGGCGGTGCACGTCACCGACCCGGCGTTGCTCACCGGCTACTACGACGCCGTGCACGAGCGGACCCTCGCCTACCTGCGCACCCTCTCCGACGACGACCTCGACGAGGTCATCGACGACGCCTGGGACCCGCCGGTGACGCGCGGGGTGCGGATCATCAGCGTCGTCGACGACGACATCCAGCACGCCGGTCAGGCCGCGTACGTCGCCGGGATCGCCCGCCGCGCGTCCTGACGACGGCCGGGCCGGCTCGATGGGGAGCCCGGCTCAGTGGCCGGCGCGCACCGGCCCGACGTCGTCGGAGCACGCCGCGTGGGCGGGGTGCGAGAGGTCGTGAGCGACGCCCGCGCGCCAGACCGTGCGCAGCGCGCGGGTCGCGGTGACGTCGACGGTCGGGTCGCCGTCGACGAGCAGCAGGTCCGCGCGCTTCCCGGCCGCGATCCGTCCACGGTCGGGCAGCGCGAACACGTCGGCGGCGCGGGAGGTGGCGGCCGCCAGGACGTCGGCCGGCGACATCCCGCACCCCGCGAGCAGCTCCAGCTCGAGGTGCAGCGAGGCCCCGTGCATCACCGCCGCGGGCCGGCCCGGTACGTCGTTGGCGTCGGTGCCCGCGACCACCGTCGCGCCGGCCGCCAGGAGCCGGCGCAGGTTGTCCGCCGCGTGCTCGTAGGCGGCGCCGGACGCGGAGCTGGTCGGCAGCCCGCCCCGGTCGCCCGCCCGCAGCCCCCGCACGACGTCGTCGGGCAGGCGTGCGATCAGCCGCGGGTCGGCGAGCAGCGCCCGCTGCGACGCGGCGTCGGTCAGCGCGGCCATCATCGTCATCGTCGGGACCACGGTGAGACCCGCGAGGCCGTCGTCGTCCAGCGGTCCGTCGAGGGGCAGGTGGGTGAGGACGTCGACGCCCGCGTCGCGCGCGGTGGTGAACGCCCAGCGGGTCGGCGCGTGTGCCACCGTCGCCAGCCCGTGTGCCCGGGCGGCCGCGCACACCGCGGTCACGGTCTCCGGGGAGAGCGTGGGCCGGGTGACGTCGGCGGCGTTCTCGACGAAGACCTTCAGGTAGTCGGAGCCCTCGCGGACCCGGTCGGCGACGTAGCGCTCGGCGTCCTCGGGACCGGACAGCCCCGGCATCCGCCAGCCGCCGGGATCGGGCGGCAGCATGACGGCGGGCCAGCCGTCCACGGCGCCCGCCATCAGCCCGGAGCTGCGCAGGTCGGCCTCGTCGTGCCGGTTCGCTGCCCGCCGACGCAGCATCGCGGTGAACTGCGGCGGCGCGGAGAACATGTCGAGGACGGTCGTCACGCCGTGGCGCAGGTCCTGACCGAGGTTGCCGGCCCCACGCAGGTGCACGTGGCCGTCGACGAGTCCGGGGAGCAGGGTCGCGCCGCGCGCGTCGACGTCGTCGGCCGCGGGCTCGTGCTCCCCCGGCTCGACGGCCGTGATCACGTCGCCGTCGACGACGACGGTCGCCACCCCCACCGGACGCTCGCCGTCGAACACCCGGGCACCACAGATCCTCGTGCTCACGACGCCGAGTGTGCGCGCCACCGGCCCGTGCCCGCGACGCCCGGGAGGGGCCTTCCGACGAGCGACGAGGTCGTGGGGATCATCGGGCGCGTGGCCACCCTGCACCGGATGCACCGCACCCGCATGGACGACGTCGTGATCCGCCTGGTCTACCTGCGCACCCGTGGCCTGCTCGGCCGGGCGGTCCGGCTCCTGCTCTTCGTGCTCGGCATCGACATCCCCCGCGGCGTGCCGATCGGGCCCGGGCTCACGCTGGTGCACGCCACCGCCGGTCTGGTGGTGCACCCGGACACCCGCATCGGCCGCGACGTGACGATCCTGCACGGCGTCACGCTCGGCCGGGCCGACCCGTGGGTCCCGCTGCACCGCGGCCCGATGGACCTCGTCGTCGAGGACGGGGCGGTGATCGGCACGGGCGCGGTCGTCCTCGCCCGCAGCGGCCAGACCCTCACCATCGGGGCGGGCGCCGTGATCGGGGCGAACGCCGTCGTGACCCGGTCGGTCGGCGCCGGCGAGACGTGGGCGGGCAATCCCGCGAGGCAGGTGTTCCCGACGGATCGGGCAACCGGCTGAGGCCGTCGGCGGGTTACCGTCACCTCGACGGACGGCCCGCGCCGTCCCGTCGTCGAGGAGGGACCGCCGATGTCGACCCGTCGCGTGCGCCGCCAGCTCCCCCGCCCCCGCGACCTCGCGCCGCTGGTGCGGATGCGCCCGCCCCGGCTGGACGCCACGCGCCGCCGGCTGGAGTCGGCGTTCACGATCGCCGACCTGCGTGCGATCGCCCGGCGCCGGGTGCCGCGGGCGGTGTTCGACTACGTCGACGGGGCCGCCGAGCAGGAGATCAGCCTGCAGCGGGCCCGGGACGCGTACGCCCGCGTCGAGTTCTCGCCGCGGATCCTGCGCGACGTCGGGTCGGTGGACACCGCGACGACGGTCCTGGGCGGGTCGGCGTCGTTGCCGATGGTCCTCGCGCCGACCGGGTTCACGCGGATGATGCACCACGAGGGCGAGCGGGCGGTCGGCCGCGCGGCCGAGGCCGCTTCGCTGCCCTACGCGCTGTCGACGATGGGCACGACGTCGCCGGAGGAGCTCGCCGCCGAGGCACCGCTGGGCCGGCACTGGTTCCAGCTGTACCTGTGGCGCGACCGCGACGCCTCGAGCGACCTCGTCGACCGCGCCCGCAAGGCCGGCTACGACACCCTCGTGCTCACCGTCGACACCCCCGTCGCCGGGGTGCGGCTGCGCGACTCCCACAACGGGCTGACGATCCCGCCGTCGCTGACCGTCCGGACGCTCTCGGACATGGCGCGGCACCCGGCCTGGTGGGTCAACGTGCTCACCACCGAGCCGTTGACCTTCGCGGCGCTGAACTCCTGGAGCGGCACCGTCGCCGAGCTCGTGGGGCACATGTTCGACCCCACCGCGGTCGCGGCCGACCTGACCTGGCTGCGTGAGCAGTGGCCCGGGCACCTCGTCGTGAAGGGCATCCAGCACGTCGACGACGCCCGCGCGGTCGTGGACCTGGGCGCCGACGGGATCGTCGTGTCCAACCACGGCGGGCGTCAGCTCGACCGGGCGCCGACTCCGTTGGAGCTGCTGCCGGACGCCGCCGCCGCCGTCGGGGAGCGTGCCGAGGTGTTCGTCGACACCGGGATCACCACCGGCGCCGACCTGATCGCCGCCCGCGCGCTCGGGGCCCGCGCGGCGCTCGTCGGCCGCGCCTATCTGTACGGGCTGATGGCCGGCGGTGAGGACGGGGTCACCCGCGCCCTGGACATCCTGCGCGCGGAGGCGGTGCGCACGCTGCAGCTGATCGGTGTCGAGCGGGTCGACGACCTCGACGCGTCCCACGCGCGGCTGCTCCCACGCTGAGCCGCCGGGTCGGGGAGCGCGCTCGGGGCGGGCCGGCTCCGGCCGCGGGATCTCCGCCGGCGTCCGCGGGGTGCTGGACCCGGACGCGGCGGCGGTCCACGATCGTCACACCGGGCAGACCGACCCCAGGAGCCGTCATGCTCTACCGCACGACCGTCGACGTCGACGCCCCCGCGGCCGCGGTGTGGGCGATCGTGCGCGACGTCGAGACCTGGCCGTCCTGGACCCCGACCATGAGCACCGTCGAGCTGCAGGACTCGGCGTTCGAGCCCGGCGCCACGGTCCGCGTCAGCCAGCCGGGACGGAAGCCCGACGTCTACACCGTCCTCGCGGTCGACGACCGGCGCTTCCTCTGGGCCGCCCGCAAGACCGGGTTCCGGCAGTGGGCCGACCACCGCGTCGAGGGCCTCGGACGCGACCGCTGCCGCGTCGAACTGGCCTTCGGCATCGACGGGACGCTCGGACCCGTCGTCGGGCCGCTCTCCCGGCGCACCGTCGTCCGGTTCGTCGACACCGAGGCCGCCGCGCTCAAGGCGCGCGCCGAGGGGTAGGTGCGCTGACGCGCTTGTGAGCACTAATTGACGCTATGGCGTCACTTAGTGCTCACGAGCGCCGGAGGCGCACCTATGGCGCAGGGATCTCGAACGCGTTCAGCAGCGCCGACGTCGCGAGGTACATGCCGATCAGGTGGACCATGTCGAGCACGCCGTCGCGCCCGAACGCCTCCTCCGCCGTCGCGTACACGGCGTCGTCAACTCGGTGCGTGCGCACCAGCTGGTCGGTGAACCGGTACGCGGCGGCCTCGTCGTGGGTGAAGCCCTCGGTCGACCCCGTCCGCAGGCCCTCGAGCACCGTCTCGGAGAGCCCCACCGTCCGCCCCACCGCGACATGGGCGTAGATCTCGTAGTCCGCGTCCCAGGCGAGACCGACGGACAGGATGACGACCTCGCGGATCGTCGCCGACAACGACGAGTGCCGCTGGTCGTGCTGCACCCACTGGTTGAAGCCCTGCGCCTGTCCGGGGCGCAGCACGAAGGCGTTGAACGGGCCGATGAGCCCACCCTGGTCGTCCGTCGGCGCGAAGCCGGAGTGCTCGGCCCAGCGGGCGGTCCGGCCGCGGACCTGATCGGACGCCGCACGCTGGTCGTCGTCGAGCTCCAGCGTCTCGTTGCGCGGGAGGCGTCCGCCCCAGTTCTTCGCGTCCGCCGCGGGATGGGAGGTCATGCGGCGGACGCTAGACGCGATCACCCGTCGTCGCGCGGCGGCTCCCAGCGGAAGAGCGTCGAGTCGCGGCGGCGGAACCCGACCCGCTCGTAGAGCCGGATGGCGGCCTCCCGTGACGGGCGCGAGGTGAGGTCGACGGTGCGCGCCCCGACCTCGACCGCACGCTCCAGCGCGGCGCGCACCAGCGCCTCGCCCACCCCACGGCCCCGGACGTCGTCGTCGACCACGACGTCGTCGATGTGGGCCCGCAGGCCCGTCGGGAGCGGGTACATCACCAGCGTCAGGGCCCCGACGACGGCGTCGCCGAGCCGGGCGACGAACAGCGTCGTCGCCTCGTGCGCCACCACCCAGGCGAGCGTCTGCCCGTCGAAGGCCGCGCTGCGCGAGAGCTGCGGCAGGAGGCGTTCGACGGCGGCGCGGACGCCGTCGTCGAGCACGTCCACGATGTCGATCGTGACTTCCGCGTCGTTGCCCTCGGCCACGCGGCCACGGTAGCGGCCGGGGCTCACACCGCCGCAGGCGCGCCGAGCGTCGCGAGCACCTCGGCCGTCGTCGTGGTCTCGCCGATCTTCGGGAAGATCGCGCCGACGCTGTGGTGGTGGGTGGCCTCGTCGGTGTCGGCCATGGCGTCGGTGACGAGCACGACGTGGTAGCCGTGGTCGTGCGCGGCGCGGGCGGTGCCCTCGACGCCCATCGAGGTCGCGACCCCGGTGAACAGCACCTGGGTGACGCCGCGGCGGCGCAGCTGCAGGTCGAGGTCGGTCCCGACGAAGCCCCCGACGTTGCGCTTGGTGACGACGACGTCGGTCGGGTGCCCGGCGAGCTCGTCGACGATCTCGTCCCAGCCCTCGGGCGGGGTCCCGCCGGCGCGGGGCCGGTCGGACCGTCCGGGGCTGAACCCGGCCCCGTCGAGGGTCACCCGCACCAGGATCACCGGCAGGCCGCGCGCCCGGAACGCGTCGGCGAGCTCGGCCGAGCGGGCGATCACGTCGGCGAGGGGGTGCGGGGTCGTCTCCCGGCCGGATGCGATGCCGCGCTGCAGGTCGATGGCGACGAGCGCCGGGACCGGGTCGAGGGTGGAGAGCGTCACGCGGGGTCCTCCTGGGTTGCGCGGTCCTGGGTCGCGGTGAGCCGGCCGAGGGAGCGGTCGGCGACGGTGATGACGAGGAAGAGGGCGCTCGCGACGAGCATGACCAGCGCGAGGTCGTGCAGGCCCGGGGTCGTCGCGCCGTGGGCGAAGGCGATGCCGCCGGTGGTCGAGGCGGCGATCGCGCCGAGGTAGAAGAAGGTGCGCATCAGTCCGGCGGAGGACGCGACGCGGGCCGGGTCGCTCTGGCGGTAGGTGGCGTTCTGCACGGCGAGGGTGTTGAGGCCCTGCGGCACCCCGGCGATCAGGGTGACCACGACGATGAACCAGATCGCGCTGGTGTCGCCCAGGAAGAACAGCAGGACCGAGACGATCACCTGGCCGGCCGCCCCCACCAGCAGCTTGCCCCGGAGCTCGCGGCGACGTCCGCTGATCGCCGCCACCCCGATCCCCGTGATGAAGATCGGCAGCAGCACCAGGCCGGCCACGGACGGGGAGAGCCCGCGGCCCTGCTCGAGCCACTGGGTGAAGCCGTAGAGCAGGCAGTAGGTGACGGTGGCGGCCAGCAGCGCCCGCAGGAACGTCACGAGCAGCGGGACGTTGCCGCCGAGCACGCGCAGGTCGAGGAACGGGTGGGCCGCGCGCAGCTCCCACACCGCCAGCGCCGTCCCGGCCGCGACGACGACGGCGAGCAGCGGCCACCAGGCCGGGTGCAGGAGCACGAGCAGCAGGGCGACCAGCGTGACCGCGAAGAGGACGATGCCCGCCGGGTCGAGGGTGGCGGCGAGGCCAGTGGTGCGGTCGCGCCGTGTCCCCCGCGGGAGCCGGCGGGCGCCGAGGACCAGACAGGCCAGCGCGAGCGGGACGTTGACGGTGAACGTGGTCCGCCAGCCGCCCAGGCCGATGAGCAGGCCGCCGAGCGTCGGGCCGATGACGGCGATGGTCTGGGTCGAGATGGAGAGCAGCGTCAGGATGCCCTCGGGGCTGTCCCGGCCGGTGCGCCGTGCCTCGCCGCGGATCATCGACATCGCCGCGGGGTAACCGGCGCAGGTCCCGAGCCCGAGCAGCACCCGGGCCCCGACCAGCGTCCAGATGTCCGGCGCGAGCGCCCCGAGCAGGCCGCCGATCCCGACGAGCGCGGTGCCGACGAGGTAGAGCGGGCGCGGTCCGTAGAGGTCGACGAGGCGCCCGGTCACCGGCTGGCCGACCGCCGTCGCGATGTAGAGCCCGGCCACCAGCCACGCCGTCTCCGAGGCCGGGGCGCCGAGGGCGATGCCGATCGGGACCAGGGCGACCGCGATCAGCGACGAGTTGACCGGGTTGAGGATCGACCCGAGGATCATCGGGGCGATCAGGCGGCGGTCGAAGGCGTTCGCGTCGCCCGAGGGCCGCAGCCGCGCGAGCAGCGCCGTCATCGCTGCACCACCCGTTCCAGCAGTGCCATCGCCTCGACGACGGTGGCGCACTCGGCCTCGGTCAGCCGCTCGGTGAGCGCCGCGGCCAGCCAGCCCTCACCCGCCGTCCGGGAGCTCTCCAGGAAGTCGCGGCCGGCCGGACTGACGGTGACGACCTGGCGGCGGCCGTCGTGCGGGTCCTTCGTCCGCGTCACCAGCCCGCGCTCGTCGAGCGCCGCGACCGACATCGCCACCGACTGCGGCCGGACCCCCTCGGCGGCGGCGAGCTCGCTCGCGCTGGCCGGTCCCTCGCGCCCGAGCCGGCTCAGCAGCCCCGTCTGCGAGGCGGTCAGCTCCGCGCGGTCGTAGTTCTCGCGGAAGCGGCGCCGCAACCGGCCGAGCCCGACGCGGACGGCGCGCGCGGCCTCGACGGCCGTGGCGGTCGGCTCAGCGGTGGTCATGGTGGCCAGCCTAGAAGCACAGTCCAAACTGTTCAACTCAGACTGCCTATCTCGGCCGTCACCGCGCTCTGCCGTCACCCCGTTCTGAGCACCCCGTTCTGAGCACCCCGTTCTGAGCGAAGGGCCCCTTCGGTCGATCTACTCGAGCGAAGGCGCCCCCCGCTCGAAACGTGGTCGGCCCGGGATTCCGGCGAAGGGCGCCCCCGGCCGGGTAGACCGACCGACGGGGCCCTTCGGTCGGAACGGCGGGCCGTCCCGACACGGACAACCGCCCACCGCGTCACACGGACGGCTCACCGCGCGGCCATCGCGACGATCGGCGGGTCGAACCTGGACGAATCGCCCACGCTCCGCGGCGCGTGGCCCTGCCCCTGGCGGACGATCACTGCTCCGTCAGGCCGTACAGCAGGGCGTTCACCGCGATCGGCGCGGGACACACCACGACGGGCGGTCCCATAGGACGGCGCGGGCCAGGCGACCGTCCGCCGTCCCACGCCCCGGAGCACGTCCTGTCGGTCACGAAAAGGTCTCGGTACGGTCTCGACCGGCTCGCCTCCCGGTGGGCCGACCCGGTTCCTGTACCCGGGTCGCCGTGCCCGTCCGGCGACCCGCTCCCCAGGGTGCGGACCGGGCCACGTGCGAGTTGCGCGGTCGAGGACGGGAGCGGCGTCACCCCGAGGCGCCGTGGACGACCGAGAAAGTGCCGCCATGCCCGGACGTCATGTCGCCGCCGCTGGTCCAGCGTCGCTGCCGGTGTCCCTCCCCAGCTCCCTCACCGACGGCACGCTGACCCGGGCCGGGATCGCCGCCGCCCTCGTCACCGCGAGCGCCGCGGCCGTCGCCGGCTCCACCGGGGCCTTCGCCGCGGTCGGCAACGCCGACGTCTCGCATGCCGCGACGAACATGTCGTACGCCCCCGCGGCGGCGCACACCTCGCTGCCGACGCAGCACGCTTCGGTGACCCCGATCGCCGCCAGCGCGCCGTCCGCGGCCCCCGCCGTCAAGCACACCTCGCCCGCGGCCGAGACCGCGAAGAAGGCCGCCGCCGACCAGGCCTCCGCGGCCAAGGCCGCCGCGCAGAAGGCCGCCGCCCAGAAGGCCGCCAGCGCGAAGCAGGCGTCGGCCGCGGCGAGCCTCGGCGCGATGGGCGACCGGATCGTCAACACCGCCTCCGGGTTCGCCGGCACGCCCTACGTCTGGGGCGCCACCGGGCCGGACTCGTTCGACTGCTCCGGGTTCACCCAGTACGTGTTCAAGAAGATGGGCATCAGCCTCCCGCGTACCGCGCAGCAGCAGTACGACGCCGCGGACCACATCAGCAAGAGCCAGGCGCAGCCCGGCGACCTGGTGTTCATCGGGAGCCCGGGCGACATCTACCACGTCGCGATCTACGCCGGGAACAACAAGATCTGGACCGCGCCGGAGCCCGGCCAGTCGGTCAAGCTCGGCAACATCTTCGGCGACGCGAGCTACGGCCGGATGCGGTAAGTCGGTGCGCTTCCGCGCTCGTGAGCAGTAAGTGACGCCAGGGCATCACTTACTGCTCACGAGCGCGTAGCGCACCTCGGCGCACCTTCCCCGCGTCGTCGCGCAGCGGGTGGTCGACCAGCTCCACCGCGCGCGGGATCTTGTGCCGGGCGAGCCGCCCCGCGAGGTCGGTCGGCAGCCGCTCGGCCAGGTCAGGCCCAGCGTCCGGTGCCGGCTGCACGACGGCGTGCACCACCCGCCCGAGGTCGGGGTCCGGCACGCCCACGACGACGGCGTCGGCCACCTCGGGATGCGCGAGGAGCGCCGCCTCCACCTCCGCCGGGTACACGTTCGCGCCGCCGACGAGGATCATGTCCGCGCGACGGTCGGCGAGATACAGGTAGCCCTCGTCGTCGAACGAGCCCATGTCGCCCAGCGACTCCCATCCGTCGACGGCGCGCGCCCGCGCCCCCAGGTAGTGGTAGGTCGGCGAGGCCTCGGGCCGCATCCAGATCTCCCCGACGACGCCGGGCGGGCACTCGCCGCCGTCGTCGTCCCGGACCGACATCAGCCCGCGGGTGACCCGCCCGACCGACCCGGGATGGGCCAGCCACTCCCGCCCGTCGATCATGGCGCTCGCCTGCGACTCGGTCCCGGCGTACAGCTCGACGAGGACCTCCGGCGCGGGCAGCCGCTCGAGCCAGCCGCGCTTGACCTCGGGCGGGCACGGGGCGCCGACGTGCAGGGCGGTGCGCAGGCTCGACAGGTCCGCGTCGCGCCACGCCTCCTGGGGCAGGCGCAGCATCCGGCCCATCATCGTCGGCACCAGGTAGAGCCAGGTGACGCCGCACTCCCCCACCAGCGCCAGCGCGCGGGCCGCGTCGAACCGCTGCATCAGCACCACGTGGTGTCCCTGTAGCAACGCCATCAGCGAGAACATGTACGGCGCGTTGTGGTGCAGCGGCGCGGTCGCCAGGAAGACGCCGTCCCGGTCGATCCGGAGGCCGTCGGCGCGCGCCAGCACGTGCTCGGTGCACGCCGCCTGCCCGGCGACGATCACCTTCGGCCGGCCGGTGCTGCCTCCGGACGTCGGCGCCTTCCACGACGGCCCGACGACGTCCGGCAACGGGCCGCCGTCGTCGTCGGCCTCGGGGAGTTGCAGGTCCGCGAGGTCGAGCCACGGCCGGTCGGCGGGCCGCAGGCCCACCGTCAGAGCGGGCTCGGCGACGGCGAGGACCGCCTCGAGCTCGCCGTCGGGCAGCCGGGCCGAGAGCGGCTGCGGGACGGCTCCGAGCTTCCACGCGGCCACCGAGCACGCGACGTGCTCGACGACGTTCGGCAGCGCGATCGACACCAGGTCGCCGCGCCCGACCCCGCGCGCCGCGAACGCCCGCGCGAGCCGGTCGGTGCGGGCGTCCATCTCGGCGCGGGTCAGGACGACGTCGCCGTCGGACACCGCGGGGGCGTCGGGTGCGGCCTGCGCGAGCGCCCGCAGCCGGGCCGGGAGCGAGGTGGCGCCGGCGGGAACGTCGGGCTCGGGGAAGCGTGGGGTCGGCACCCGGCCACGATCCCCGGCGGGCGCGGGCCGCGCTCGGCGACGACGGGTCAGCGGCGCAGGCGCTGCTGCCAGCGCTCGATGTCCTCCGGCGCGACGCCGTTCTCGCGGTGGAAGGCCACCGGGTCCGGCCCGACGTGGTCGAGCACGGCCGTCATCGCCGGGATGGACACATCGAGCAGATGCTCGATCGCGGCCAGGTCGGTCCCGTCGAGCCCGAGCCTCGGCCGCAGGTTCGGCAGGGCGTCGCGGGTGGCGAGGTAGTCGGCGACGATCTCCGACCGCGGCACGCCGGCCAGGGTGAGCAACAGCGCGACGGCAACGCCGGTGCGGTCCTTACCCGCGGCGCAGTGCACCAGCGTGGGCCCGTCGGCCTGCGCGGCGCGGGCGACGAGGACCGGCAGCCACCTCGGGGCCGTCCCCAACAGCTGCAGGTAGAGCTCGCCGAGGCTGGTCCGACCCTCCCGCATCCGCAGCTGCTCCGCGGGGGCGAGCGAACCGGCCAGCGGGAGCGCCACGATCTCCACCCCGCGCCCCGTCAACGGGTGGGGCTGGTCGCGGAGCTCCTTCGGGTCCCGGAGGTCGATGACGACCCGCGGCGGCCAGCTGCCGTCACCGAGGGTCTCGACGACGGGCTCCTCCGCGTCGCCCGGGTGCGGAGCGTCCGATCGCCACAGCACGCCCGGGCGGACCCAGCGGCTCATCGCGGAGCCCGGCGCGCCGACGTCGCGCAGGTTCACCATCTGGTTCGGCGTCACGCCCGGGTGCTGGAGGCTCACCGCATCCAGGGTGGACGCGCGGACGGCTGGAGACGATGAACTCGGGACGAAGAATCCCCGCTCCGGACGCGATCTGCGTCACGGCGGCCGGAAACGACGTCAGCAGCCCTCCGCCCGATCGCGCCCGAGGACGCGTCGGCCCGGGAGCCGGGACAGTTCCTCGGTCACGCACAGCTCGCGGGTCAGCGAGAGCTCGCCGTAGATGACCTGCTGAGCGACCTCGTGCAGCGCGGTGCCGGTCATGGCGGCGTAGGTGCGCAGCCCCCGGTCGGCCTCGCCGACGTCCACGGTGAGGACCTCGGCGAGCACCCCCTGGGCGCGCAGGATCTGGATGTCGCGCCAGTCGCGCGGGTTCAGTCCCTCGGCCATCGGACCTCCCGGGTCCGGCCTCTCGCGCTTCTCGGGCGAAGCGACGACAGGGTCCGGGCCGTCACTGCTCACCGGGATGGTCCTCCGGCCGGGCGCCGGGATCCACCCTCGGAGCGAGGCTCGCAGTCCGGTGAGAGCCGACGCGCAGGGTGCTCTCAGGCCCCGGTCCGCCCGGCCTCGAGGACGACCAGGTCAGCCAGCTCGAGCACCGGGATACCGGTCAGGCTGGACCCGTCCATGATCCACTCGAACGCCCGGCCCGCGGGCAGTCCGAGCGCGTCCATCACCACACCCGCCGCGGCGGCGACCCGCGCCTCGTTGGCGAGGACGGGTTCCGGTGGATCGACCATCGGGGCTCCGATCGAGATCGGCGTGGGTGCCAGGCCACGCGGCACGGCAAACGGCTGTCCCCCCGGATCGTTGACGACGGTACCGGTCGGGCTCGGCCGCCTCCCGGGCACCGCCTCGGTCAGCTCAGACCTCAGGCGAGCGCACGGAGATGCCGCCCGAAGGACCCGCCGGCCAGGCGCGCGCTGCGGGCCACCTCCGCGAGCGCGGTGACGTCGTGGTCACGGAGCCAGTCGGACAGCGTGGTGTCCGTGAGCGGCGGGTCGTCGAGGACGCTCAGGTCGGTGCCGGGTGTCATGGGTTCTCCGTAGGACCGGTCGAGCCGACCCGGAGCAATCTCCGGGCTTCTCGCCGTCGGGTGTGTCGGCGGGGTCAGCGCCACCGGCGGGCGGCGAGCCGACGGGGTGAGGCGCAGGACGTGGAGCGGGGTCCGTCCGGCCGCGCCGCGGCGGTCTCCGGGTCCGCGCGTCCGTTCACCTCGCTCACGATCTGCTCGGCCATCGCCGCCACGCTCAGTCCCGCGTGCTGGGCGTGCCGGGCCAACAGCATCGGCGCGAGGTGTATCGGCACCTCGAAACGCGCGCTGAGCACTCCCTCGGCCTGGCAGACGGTCGGGTTGAAGGGTTCCCACGGGGCTGGCATGTGACGTCCGATCGGAAGAGGCTGAGGGTGTCCCCGCTCCCGCTGGGGGGCCGCGGGAGCGGGGGCACCCGGGCCGGGGCACGCAGTGTCGCGACACCACAGGGGGATTGGAGGCCGCGGCGCACACCCGGGACTCGGGGGCGCACACATGGCGCCCGGGAGCGTTGCTCTCCCAGCGGGTCTCAGCGGCCGCCGTCGGACCGTCCCCGCAACATTGGCGAATGACTGCGGAACAGCCGACCGCTCGTCCAGCAGACCGGATGAGCATATCCCCCGATCCGGAGCATTCCTAGCGCTCAGCGGATATATCTTGCGCTCTACGTACAGTGATGTGGTATGCCAAGAAGTAGTCAACGGCCGATGCCCGGGATGTCCGCGTCGTCGACCACGTGCCCGCCACTTCGCCGCACTGTCTCGTCGTGGACCCACCGCGCCACCTCGGCGAGCTTCATGTTCGTCTCCTGCGAGGATCTGACCAACATCTGGAACGCGGCGTCGTCGTCGACCCGGAAACGCTCCATGAGGATGCCCTTGGCCTGCCCGATCAGATCCCGGCTGTCGACCGCACGCTGCAGCGACTGCGTCTGTTCGCTGCCGTAGAGGAGCATCGCGGCCTGCAGGGCGAACAGCCCGGCGGTCAGCCGCGACTCGGCGTCGAAGGCATCGGGCCCGGCGGCGTACAGGTTGAGCGCGGCGCGCATCCCGCCGCCGGTGTGCAGCTCGCTGGAGAGCATCGAGCGGTAGCCGGACTCCGTGGCGTGCGGGGCGAACCGGGGCCAGCGCGCCGCGTCCTCGCCGGCGAGATCGCGCACCAGCACGCTGCCGTCCTCCGGCGGATCCACGATCGCGGTGACGCAGGGCCCCTCCTGGAGCTCGCCCTGCAGCTGGTCGAGCTTGGTGACCGCGTCGCTGGTGGGGTTGCGGGAGACGACCTGGCCGCTGTCGGTCATGGAGATCCCGCCCGCGTCGGCGGCCGGCACCGTGCTCACGGCCGCTGCGACGATGTTGCTGAGCGTCTGGTCCAGGTCGCGGATGCTGCGCTTGGCGGTCAGGTCATGCGCCGCGCGGCGCAGTGCGGTGGTCAGGTCGTGGCTGGTATCCATCAGGTCCCGATTCCTCCGTCCTGCGGGTCCACAGGGCGAGGTGCGGTGTCGGCTCTCCCCGGCGAATCACCGGCAAGCTTCGTCGGGCGGACTTCCCGTGCGCTCGGTGGACAAAACCCGCCGGGAGTCCGCCTGTCGGATGCACTGCGGCCGGATTGCCGTCAGGGGCCGGCGAGTCGTGCGCGCAGCGCGGCCTCGGTCCCGGGCGTGATGACAGCCGGCTCGGACCGTCGCCGCCGCAGCTGCATCTCGAGCTTGATCTGTTCGCTGCGCTCCCTCGTCGCCTCCGCGGCGGCGACGGCTGCCTGCGCCCGTTGGAGCGCGAGTGCGACGCGACCCGTCTTCTCGCTGGCCATCGGCGCCTTCCTCAGGTGAGCGGCTACGGCTCGAGCCAGGACGCGGCGCCGGAAACGCATCGAGAGGGTGGGTGGTACCCGGACGACCACCGACAGCAAACCCCGGTCGGCGATGTGGGCAGGGTCCTCGAGCCCGGTTCGGCCGCCGCGCGCGCCGGATCAGCGGAAGTGCTCGCCGTGATGACGGCCCATCGAAGCCAGCAGCCGGGTGAGCTCGTCGCGGTGCGGCTGGCCGGTGTCGATGTCGCGCAACTCGATCAGGAAGCGGTCGGCGACGACGGCCAGCTTGACGTTCGCCTGTTGGGAGACCCAGACCAGGGCGTCGAACGCCGCCTCCGCGCTGATGTCGAAGGCGCCCATGATGACGCCCTTGGCCTGGTCGATCTGGGCGCGGGAGTCGAGCGCACGGAGCAGCGCCTCGATGCGTCGCTCACCCGCCTCGGCGCGCTCCTCCGCCTGCTCGGCCCGACCCTCGGCGCTCGAGGCGCGTGCCTCGGCCTGGTTCGCGCGGTCTTCGGCGTCGCGGACCCGCTCGTCCCCCGCCGCGGCGCCTCCGCCGTTCTCGGCCGAGCGCGGCCTGGTCGCGTGGTGACGGTGCGCGGACGGCGGTTCGGCGCCCGGGACGGTGTGGGTCAGCTCGGTCATGACGCTCTCCGGTGCGGTCTGCCGCGTTGGAGCCGGAGCAGCGTCGTGTTGTGAGCCGCCGGGGCCTGCTCGTTCCCTGCCGTCGCGTCGCAATCTTGATCCGGAAAACGATGCGACAGGCCATTATGCGAGCACGTGGCCTCGGCGGTGGTCAACCGACCGGCACGAGGAATCCAGGCCCGTCACGAACCCGCGCCTGACGGGTCGCGGCAGAACCCGTCAGTCGGGTTCCGGGGTCTCGACGTCGTCGGTGTGGCACGTGAGGCGGTCCGCCACGACCATCGGGTCCGCCGACCATTCGAGGTTGACCAGCAGGAGCCGCTCCGCCGCCGACGGCTCGATTCCGAGGCGTCGGCCGATGGTTGTGATCGCGAGGTCGTAGCGGGCGCTGACCCGGTCGTCCGGGGTGTAGAGCAGGGTGCTCACGCGCGTGGCGAACATGTCGACCAGCACCGTCGTGTCCACGCCGAAGGCTCGAGGGGTCCTGGCGTAGAGGTCCAGCGCAGTGCGTTCACCGCACGCGCTGCGCAGCGTGGTCGAGTGCAGCGACCGGAAGAGCGGGGCGGCCGGGAGCGGCGTGTCGGCGCCCCAGACGGCGTCCGCGGCCAGGTCCGCCACCGCGAAGAACGACCGTCGCCACGGCTGGATGAACGCCGCGTCGAGCAACGGCCCGCGACCCCGCTCGGTGTGCCAACGGTCGAACTCGGCGATCGCCGGGTCCGTGCGATGCGTGGAACGCACCCGCCCGGCCCTGACATAGGAGATCGCCACCGCCTCGGCCGCCGGCACGCTGGCCAGGCACACCTCGACGGTGGCCTCCAGGGGGTCGTAACCCCGGGGGCGGTGTCCGGCACCGCCGGCCAGGACCCGATGCAGAGCCTCGTCGAGACTGCTCGGGTCATCGCCGTCCGCCGCCATCGTGGACCTCCCGCGAGGTTCGGCCGCGGCCACCGGGCGGACCGTGATCGGAACTCCCGGGACAGACGGGCTTCAGCCGCAGCTTGTCCGAGGAACGTACCGGTTGATCATTCAGCGAAATTAGGCGGTCCGGCGGCAACAGCCGGGTTCGTCCTGCGACTCGGCGGACGACGGCAGTGCCCGCAGCCCGAGGTCGGCAGCCCGGGCGGTGTCGCCGTATCCGTCGGCGGGCCCGTCATTGCCGACGGGCTCGTCGTCCTCCTCGCCCCATCGGGTCACCATCAGCCCGTCCGGGCCGCACCACACCAGGAACGACGCCGTTCCCGGGTGGATCGTGTCGGTCGAGTAGTCCTTGTAGAGCACGACGGCCATGGACCCGTCCGGGGAGTTCCGGACGAATCCCTTCGCCCACTCCAGCGCCGTCACCAGGTCGCGGAAGCGCTGAATCTCGGTGCCGGCGCACGGGTCGGCGCTGAGCACCTGCCAGTGAAGCCCCAGCGCCATGACGCGACCGTACTCAACCATCGCCGCACGTCCCGGCGTCGTGCAGTCGGTCTCAGGACGCGGGCCTGATGACTCATCGCCCACACCGGCGCCGCCCGTACCGGGTCGCGACGGCCGTGCCCGGGAGAAACTCGACCGATCCCGGGCCGTCAGACACTCCGAGCGGATGGAGGCCGTTGGCTTGTCTCCCCGATGCGCCGAAGCTCCTCGTCCGCGAGTCGGGCACCTGCCGTCGAGGCGTTGTGCCGGCGACGGTCGACGTCATCCTTCGCGGCCTGGGCGCGATGCTGGTGCAACTCCGCCGTCTGGCGCATGTGGCGGGCTCGGGCGACGACCTGGCAGACCTCCCTCGCGAGTTCGAGTCTCCGGGAGGCGGAGTACATGACGGTCTCCTCCCGCCGGGCAGCGCTCCGGCGGCGTCAGGGCCAGTCGACTGACGGTACTCGCGCTGTCTCGCTCCGTAAACAGATTTCGCCTCGACTGACGCTCGGCGCCGCTGGGGCGGGCGCACAGCCGGGTCAAGCCGGTGGCAAGTGCCATTTCTCGCGCAGCCGATGACCTTCGCGACGCTCGTCGTCGGCCTTGTCGCGGGCCCGCTGCGCGGACTCGCGCGTGTCGTCGGATTCAGCCGCACGGGCTTGATCCGCTCGAGCTTCCCTGGCGTCGGCGACGTGGTCGAGTGTCGAGGCGACCTCGTCCGCCATGTGAGCAAGTCGGCCGGCCAGATGTCGAGCATGTGCACCGGCTTCTGCGGTTCGCACAGACACCACGTCGGCCTTGCGGACGATCTCATCGTGCTGGCGATCGATCAGCGAGCCGACCCGGTACAGCGCGGCGTCGAGGCGAGCGACACGGCTGTCAGCTCGAGCCACCGCTTGGGAGGCGCGGTCTCGCGCGGCCCTCGACCGGCCGAGGACGTCCGCCAGGGTCCGGCCCCGAGCCCGAGACCGCCGGTCCAGAGCGGCCTCACGCGCATCGACCCGCCACTCGCGGGCGTCGGCGTCATGCTCCCGCTGATCGGCTTCGGCCTCCCGCCGGTCGGCCTCGTAGTCGCGCTGATCAGCGGCTCGGTCCCGAGCATCCGCACGTGCATCCCGCTGATCAGCGATCGACTCTCCGCGCCCGGTCGGCATGGGACGAGGGCCGGGGACCGTTCCGGGCTCGAGGCCGGCGCCAAGAGTCGGTACCTGATGCATCGGGCCGCTGTTCATGATGTCCGCCAAGCCAGAGGGGAGAACTCAGGTCGTCTCCATGTCCCGGACCAGTGTGCGCCACCCGGACGTGGGTTGGGGCGCTCGTTCGGCGACTGCGCCATTGCGGTCGGGCGCCACCCGAGCACCGTGTTGCGGAGCGGAGGGGGCCGGGTCAGTCCGGTGGCAGGCCCCAGCTCTCCCGCAACTCCTGGCTCTCACGGCGCTCACCAGCCGCCAGGTCACGGGCCCGTTGCGCGGCCTCCCGCCTCGAGTCGGAATCAGCGAGGTCGGCCTGCTCAGCCCGTGGTTCCCTCGTCTCGGCGACACGGTCGAATGTCGTAGCGATGTCATCGGCGGTGGATGCGAGCTTCGCTGCCGCGCCCTGGGCACCGTCCCGCGCGTCGACCCCCCGAGCCGTCATCCTGATCTCACGTTCGATCTCGCGCTGCTCGCGCTCGGACTGCCGACGGTCCCGGTGCAGCGCCTCGCGCGAGCGCTTGAGGTGCTCCTCGGCCCGGGCCACCGTCTCGGCCGCGCGCTTCAATGCTGCGTCCGCTCGACTGAAGCGATCGGCCGTCGGCACTCCGCTGGCCCGCGCCAGCTCGTCCAAGGACGCCTCGCGCACGTCGGCCCATCCCTCGCGCACATCGGCCTGGTGCTCTCGCCGGTCGGCACCGGCCTGCCGCTGCTCGGCGGCCTCCTCCTGCTCGTCGGCCGCCATTTCCCGCTCGTCGGCGGCGCGGTCCCGGGCATCAGCGGCCCGGTCCCGGGCGTCCGCGCGCGCCTCCCGCTCATCGGCGGCCCGGTCCCGCTCATCGGCGGCCCGGTCCCGCTCATCGGCGGCCCGGTCCCGCTCGTCAGCGGCGCTCGCCCGGGCATCGTCTATCGCCTGCCGCGCCTCCGGGTCCGCGTCCGGCCGGCCGACGGGCTCGGGACCGTCCGACGGGACCGGTCCGAGCGTGGACGACTCGTCAGCCACCGGAACCTCCGGGCCCTTCCTCATGATCTCCACCAGGCCACGAGGAACCACCCACATCGCGGCCGGGTCGCGAGCAAGTGTGCGCCACCTGGAACGCGGTTGGGTAACCCTCTCAGGGGCGGCCTGAAGACGGCCTGCCGACTACCTACCGTCTTCGCGGCCGCTCTCGCGTTGTGCCGTGTCGGTGAAGTGCCAGACGATCATGCGCTGTCGTGGTCAGGACCGGCCACGGGCGACGACCATGAGGCCGAGGCGCCGGCCGTCGCGTCGGAGCGCCATTCAGATCCGCAGGGTCTTCATGACGACGTAGCGTGCCCGTTCGGAGCTGGCCCGCGGCCCTACCCGACCGACCAGCCGTCGCACGCCGCTGCCCGCTCGCGTCAGAAGGGAGTGCGGCTCGACCGGAGGCCCGAACGTTTACTCTGGCGCAGGACATCGGTCGGGCGCAGGCTGACTGTCATGCGCGAGGACGGCAGAGTCGGCGCACTCGTCAGGCTGTGCACCGAACTCAATTTCAAGAACTCTGTCGCCGAGGACGCCTACCAGCTCCGGGCCAGGGTCGTGGACGTGCTGTCAGAAAGCGCGGGAATCCTCGATACCGTTGCGTCGAGCCTCCGACAGCGCGCCGAGGACTGTCGATCGAGCGATGATCGCGTCCTGCTCCTCCGCAACGCCGACCGAGCGGGTATTCAGGCCGACTCCGGCCGCAGGCGCGCCGAGAAGCTGGCGGCGAAGGCCATCGAAGCGCCTCGTCCCGCTTCGCGGCCCTGACTCACGGCGTCACCCAGGCGGCGCGGGCAGGTCACCTGCGCAGCGTGTGACTCGGGGAGTTCCCATAGGTCGCGCGGTACTCGACGGAGAACCGTCCGGGGTGGTTGAACATCCACTGCGCAGCCACCGAGGCCACGGTGGCGCCGTTCGTCGAGTCCGCATCGACGAGGTCGCGGTGTGCGCCCTCGAGACGGACCTCGCGCAGGTAGGCCGACGGTGTCTGTCCGAGATGTTTCTGGAATGCGTACTCCAAAGCGCGACGACTGGCCCCGGCCGCCTCGGCGATCTCCTCCACGGAGATCTCCCGTCGCGCGTGCTCGTCGATGAAGGCCACCGCTCGACGGACCATGGCGGGCTCGGGCGGGCCGAACTCGTCGACGGTGTCCTCCAGCGTCCGCTCGATCACCCCGTGGGCGATCTCGTCGATCCCGACCCCGCGCTCGGCGGCCATGTCGAACAGCATCGTCGACGCCTCGCCCACGGTCTGGGAGTAGCGCTCGATCAGGACACCGACCGCCGCGGACACCGGATCGTGGATCGCTCGTAGTGCGACCTCCGCACCCCGGGAGACAGCGCGCGACCGGTCGTCCTCGAGAGGATCGCACTGCAGCGGTTCCGGAGGGGCGGGCTCGGTCCCGTTCTCGCGGTCCGAGTGGTTCCCGGTGCCCGGCACGGCTCGGAGGCCGAGATCAGCCGCGTGGACGGTCCGGGCCAGGACCTCGGAGCGGGCCGCCGCGACGTCGTCGGGGGTGTCCCGTCCCTGCCACTCGGTGACCATGAGGCCTTCCGCGCCGGACCAGACCATGAACGCGGGCACGGCGGGATCGGTCTCGTCCGTGGCGCCGTCCTTGCACAGCACCACCGCCGTCGACCCGCCAGGAGCGCTCCGGACGTGGCCCTTGGCCCACTCCACGGCGGTCACCTCGTCGGCGAACCGGTGAATCTCGGTCCCCACGAGCCGATCGGCGCTGAGCACCTGCCAGTGGTGGTCGACCCGCATGCCCCGCCCCGATCCGCTCGGTTCGCTCGGTGCTCACCCAGCCGAGGATCTCGGCTCGGGGCTCCTCTCCCGAGCACGGGCGGGAAGCGTCCAGGGTGCGGGGGTCGGTTCCTGCCCCAGGATCAGGGGCCGGGTCTCCCCGCCGGCTGCCCGGACGAGCGGGTCACCGCTACGTCCGGCCAGCCAGGTTCGCGACTGTCCCACACGGGGGCCTTGACCGCGCCTGTCGGTCGGTCTTCTCACTCCTCGACGACGACGTACGGGCCTGTCCGTACGTCCCCCGGGTGTTCTCCCGCTCGGCTCCAACGACGAATCCGGAGCCGGACGAGCCCGCTCACCAACCCGACGCCGCCCCGGGGCCCGACGAGGGCAACCAACACAGCCCATCGGCCCGTCCCGCCCGCACCCTGCAGACCTGTGACCTGCACAGATGGAGGGCAGGTCGGGTTCGAACCGACGACCTGACGAATCGTTGCCGGGGCCGTCCGGAGCGCTCGCGCCTGACTTCGGAATCGACCGCTGAACTGCAGAAACCGCCCTTGGTCGTCAGCGGCTATCCACCGTCCCGATGGGCAGTCTCACGCCGTTTCGTGTCCGTCAAGTGCCCAAACGATCATGTGCTCTGGCGGTCAGGACCAACCACGGGCGACGGCGAACAAGGTGAGTCCGCGGCCCTCGCCGCGCAGGACGAGCCACGTTCTGATCGTCTTCATGACGGCGCGTCCATCGAACTCGCGTCCGGAACTGCTGTGGGCGACAACCTCGGGGCTTCGCATGGAGCGAGTCGACGGGGCCGCAGATCGTCCCTGTCGTTGCGTTGGGTCTCGTCTGCCAGCAGCCCGGCTGCATCCGCGGACGCCTGCTCCTGGCGTCGGCAGGCGTCGCGCCTCGCCGCACATGCGCGCCGGTCGAAGCTTTCTGCCGCGTGCCTCAGCTCGGCGGCCCGCTCGGAGGCCCACCAGGCCCGTTTGGCGAGTTCGCGTCGTCGCAAGGGGGAGGACATCGGGGTCTCCTCCCGCCGAGCGTCGCCCCGGCGGTCTTGGGGTCAATCAAGGAACGGTACGCCCGCGGTGTCGCTCCGTAAACGGACGATTGCAGCGGGCGCTCTGTCGACGTCCTCGGCTTTTCTCTGTTGGACCATTCGCTCTCGCACAATTCACCACGCTGGGCTCCAACGAAGCGTGGGCAATTCGTCGCGACAGAGACGGGACCGCAGGACGAGCTCGGCGACTCCGTCGAGCGTCGGCGGCTGCCAGGTGATCGCTCGGAGCATCGTGTTGACGGCCTGCTCTTCGGCGAGATGCGCTTCGAAGTCCGGCTCGGGTACCGCCTTGGCGGGCGGACACCGGTCAAGTGACAGTAGGTCGCACGTGTGGCACATGGCGTGCCTCCAGACTCACCCGGCGCGGGGCACATGGCTGCCCGCCGACGGGCTCGGGGGTGGCGACCTCGGCTTCTGGAGTGAACCGCCTTCTGATCGCAGAGCAGCTCTCGTGATGCCCAGCCGCCCCCGAGGGGCACACGTCCATGGCACCGCGATTTCGATCAATCCGGAGCGGGTCCCCTCTCTCTGGGCCGGTCCCGCCACCTCTGTGGGGGGTGCCCTGATCCAGGGCGGAGCGCCCGGCCGCTGGAGGCGAAGGGCCTGGTCAGGGCAGGTGGGGTCCCCGGCGTCGTCCTTGGGCCGCCAGGACGCGGGTCACCTCTTCGCGCAGTCGCCCACCGAACTCGGTGTGCCGGACGTCGGCGAGGAACCGCTCGGCGATGGTGGCGAGCTTGATGTTGGCGTGTTGAGACACCCACGCCAGTGCCTGGAAGGCCGGCTCCGGCTCGAGGTCGAACACGCCCATCAGCACGCCCTTGGCCTGATCGATCGGGGCTCGGGAGTCGAGGGCGTACTCGAGGTCGGCGATCCGGCGCTCCGCGGCCTCGGCGCGGTCCTCGGCTCGGATGGCGCGTTGCTCGGCATGGATACGTCGTTGCTCGGCGATGTAGGTGGTCCGGTGCGGGTCTCGCTCGTCGCCGACGCCGTCGTCGTGACGCGCCGCGATGATCGAGTGCACCCTGGCGAGCGGGAGTTCGTCGGCGGGGCTGCCTGTCGTAGCGGACCTGGAAGTGCTGTTCACGGCACTTCCCTCCTGCTGGAAGTGGTGCCTGGGCGGCCTCGTTCCCTTGAACCGCCGAGGCATGACCCGGAAGCACCCTCGTAGGAGTATCCGATGGACGCATCCGACATCCACTATACGAACACCATCGGACGTCGGGGGTCAACACTGCCGGCCTCGACTGACCAGGTTGTTACTTCCAGCGTCTCCGGGGTCAGTCTCCGCGCTGACACCTGCGGATGACGTCTGCTTCGGCGACGACCAGCTCGGCGACATCGACGAGAGTCATCTGGAGCCTGTCGGACCACAGCACGAGTCGCTCGAAGCCCTCGGGGCCGAGAACCCCGGTCCGTTCGATGAGTCTGTCGAGCCTGCGACCGAGAGGGTCGTATGGATCGCCTGCGCTCGGCTCGGAAGGTGTCATTGCCGTCCTCATTCCGACTGCTCGGGTGATTGGTGCGGGTGCGCAGGCTCTGGTCCACCCGTAGGTGCGGCCGGCGGCGCGACCTCGAACTCGGCGCTAGAGGGGCCTGTCGTCGGAGTTGTCGCGGGTCTCGTCGGCTCGCAGCGACGCCAGCTCCCGCTCCTCCTCGCGCTTGTGCCGCAGCCCGAGGACCAGGAGCACCGCCCCTCCGATGAGGAGCACGGCGCCGACGACGACCGGCCATCCGAGCCCTTCGGAGCTGGTGGACGAGTCGCTGAGGCCGCTGGTGAGCAGCCCGACGACGATCACGACGACGCCGACCACGATGCCGGCGATACCGGCACGAACACGGGCGAGAGATTCCATGGTCATCCCTTCGGGGAGCGAGTGTCGGCGCGGCTACCCGATGCCCATGGCACGCAACCTAACTTTTGTAGATTTGGTTCTGGTCGACGAGATCGCCGTCGGTCAGAGCACCTCGCGGTACTGCGCGGTGGCGCCGGGGCGGACGGCTTCCTGCCGGTCCAGGTCCCGGATGAAGGAACCCCGGGCAGCCTGGCCGCTGGTGCTGGCGGACAAGATGGTTTGCGGCCCTTGCCGGGAGGGACGGCCGGTCGAACTCGTCGGGCAGGGCTTCTATCGCCATCTGGCCGGAAGGTCGCTAGGCACGACCCCGCGCCGTCGGTCACGCCGCAGGGCGACCCAAACCGCCGCCACCTCGCCGCTGACGCGAGCAGGTCCCGCTCCTGGGGGCTCCCCAGCACCAGGAGCGGGACCGCTCGAGAGAAGGGCCCCGCCGCTGCTCCCCCGAGAGCGCTCGTGCCCTGTGAGCCCCGGGGTGGCTCGTCGGTGACCAGCGCAAACCCCTCGGTTGAGGCAAGATCGGTTCAGGACCTCGATGAGACCGGAACTGGATCCCAAGTCGCGCGACGCAGCCGCCTGGCGGGCGCTTCCTCGAAGACGACGTCGTCGTCAGGCGCCCATCACCACGACGCGCGGACGCTCACGATGAAGGCTCGGAGTCTCCGGAACGCTCGAGGCAGCACACATGGTGGTCGCCCTGGTACGGGTCATGGCGAGCGTCGGCGACGAGAGCTTCATCCAGCCACCAGACCACCGTCCGTGCGGTCAGGCCGCGGACCGGCCGAAGGAGCGCGACCAGCTGCTCGATCGTTGACCGCGTCGCCGGACCTTCGAGGTGCGGTCCGCGTGCGCCCCAGCCGCTGAGCCTGGTGGCGAGCCCGACGACCTGTTCGCGGTTGGCACCGGCCAGGCCGCCGGCGACCAGGCTCTCCAGGTTCGCCAGTACGGAACGAGCGGCCACCCGCGCCTGCTCCGCCGCACGGCTGTCGTCGCGCATCCGGCGCACGTTATACAACCGCGGTCGGGACGACGGCCTCCTGCCCGGAAATCGTGGACGAAAACGGGATCCTGCGCGTTCGGGCCGAACAGGAAGGAGGGCTCTGCTCCTCGATGGAACAGAGCCCTCCCCGGCCGGCTGCCCGGCGGGCGAGCAACCGCCGTCGCTGGGGAGCCAGGCCGGTCACTGTTCCACGCGCTCGTGTGGATCACTCGCCCCGGTCCATCGAGCGCGGATCTCTCTCATGAGACCTTCACCCCGGAGCGCGCACATATCGCGTCGATCCTGCATTGACGGCGCCAAGGGGTGGGTTGGCAGTTCTCGGACGCGTAAGCCACCCGGTTGTGCACGGCCCCGTAACCCAGAGGCACGACGAGGGGAACGAACAGTGCCCATTGGCCCGCCCCGCCCGCACCCGGCAAGTCGCTGACCTGCGGAGATGGTGGGGCAGGTCGGGTTCGAACCGACGACCTGACGGATTATGAGTCCGCTGCTCTGACCGGCTGAGCTACTGCCCCCATGCGGCCGACCCTGCGCCTCACCCGGTCGTGCGCCGCGAGCGGGAGCCTACGGGAGCGCTCGGGGCGGTCCGCGACGGTCCCGACGCTGCTCAGAGGTACGGGCGCGTCGTCAGTTCCAGGTAGTGGCCCGACGGGTCGAGCAGGTACACGCCGCGGCCGCCGTGCTCGGTGTTGGTCTCCCCCGGACGGGTGCGCTGCGGGTCGGCCCAGTGCGCGAGGTCGGTGTCCCGGATCCGGGTGAGCGCGCGGTCGAACAGCTCCTCGTCGACCAGGAACGCGTAGTGCTGCGGCTGAATCTCGGGGAACGCCTCGGGCGACAGCGTCGCGAACTGGAAGAGCACGCCGCCGTCGAGGGTGATGTTGGTGAACGGACCCCAGCCGGGTGCCTCGTCGGCCTCGACGAGCCAGCGGTAGAAGCGGGCCGAGGCGTCGCGGTCGCGGGAGGCGACGATCGTGTGGTTGAAGCTGGCGGGCACTGCGGTGAGCGTAGCCGGGGCGGGCCGGTCAGCGATGGGCCGTTGCTGTCATCTGACGAGCGGACGGCGCCATCCACGCGCAAGCGCCGGGAGGCCGCGCGTGAACGACACGTTTCCCGGACATCAGGCGGAGATCACCGCGCGTGCGGAGCGCCGGAATCGTCCGTATCCGGTCATGAGCTGGGCGCAGGCGGCGATCACGAGCACGTCCGGTCCGAGTACGGATGATCTTCGTGTTACGGATGTCCGATCTGCGTGATCCCGGTTGGTGACGGTTCGTTGCGCCGGATGACACCCCCGCGGTGTCGTCCGGAGCAGCGGCGCTCCGGGACCGACCGTCCTGATCGGGAAGGACCCCCACATGCAGAAGCCCTCCGCCCGCTCCCTCCGGTTCGCGTTCGCGGCCGTCGCCGGCCCGGCGCTCGCCATCGGGATCGCGGCGCCGGCCGCCAACGCCGCGGAGGTCACACCCGTCGCGAAGTACCTCGACCACAGCGTCTCGGACACCGAGCACGAGGTCGGCGCGGCGATCGACGATCTCGGCCTGGAGGCCGCGAAGTAGCACCCACGGGGCCGGCGGACTCGGACACCGCCGACCCCACGAGGACCCGACCCGGACCGCTCCCCTGGAGCCCGGGCCGGGTCCTCGTACCCGTCCGGGACACATCTGAGCACCGCATTCGCCCGCGACGATCTCGTGACGACCCGTCCCGCCCTCTGGACACGGACGTGACCGGCGCCGACCATCGGATCCGCGTCACCGCCACGCACCGCCACGGGAGGCAGACATGCGACTGGGCCGCCGACTCACGTCCGGGATCGCCGAAGACCCGCCCGCCCCGACTCCCGTCACGCCCGCCGTCGCGGACGACGACGCGCCGACGCCGGTCGTCGAGGCCCGGGCGACGTCCGACCGCGTCCCGGACCCGGCCGTCTCCGGGAACTGAGCTGAGCGCGTTCGGAGGACGCGCTCTCTTCGGCCGCCGGGCCGACCGGCCCGAGCCGGACGTCCCGGCCGACCGTCCCGCCCTGCCCGGGTGGAAGATCGCGTACCCCATGCTCTCGGCCGACGGCGGCGCCGTCGGCTTCAACGGCGTCGCGCTGGGCCGCAGCCAGGTCTACGGCGCCGTCGCGGAGGCGGTGTGCGTGCAGTCCACGCGGCACCGCTGCCCGTCGACGTGGTGCGACTGCGGGTTCTACTGCTTCCACGACGCCGACCAGGCGCGCGCCCTGGCCTGCGACGAGCAGTACGACCGCAGCGTCCTGCTCGAGATCCTCGCGTCCGGGCGCTACGTCTCCTACGAGCTCGGGCTGCGCTACCAGCGCCAGACGGTGCGCTCGGTGCGGATCGGGCGCTGCCGGTGCGGACGGACGTCGGCCGCGCTCGACGACGTCGGGGGTGGCATCGTCGGATGGCGGCGGCTCGAGCCGGTGTGCCGGGAGTGCGCCGGGCGCCGCGCGGTGCTGTCGCTGGAGACCTTCGGCGCGCTGTCCGGCGTGCCGGTGCGGGTCGACCACGGCACCGGGCACGCCCCGATGGCTCCGCTCGCCCCGCTCGACGAGGCGGACCGTGCGGATCTCGAGCCGCACGAGAGTGCCGTCCCCGATCTCTCCCCCGACGCCGAGATCCCGCTCCTGACCGCGGAGGTCACCCTCCTCCAGGCCCGGCTCGACGAGCTGCAGCGACGACTCGGGCGACTCACCGACCGCCCGTAGCGGGGCACACCCGGCGTCGTGGGGTAGATCTGCGGGCGTGACGGCGACCGGTAGGCAATCCCCCGGCCTGGTGCTGGGCCCGATTCTGCGGCACGTGGGGACGAGGACCGCGACGGTATGGGTGGAGACCGCCGGTCCCGGCGTGGTCGAGGTGCTCGGGCACCGGGCGCCGACCTTCGCCGTGCAGGAGCAGCACTACGCGCTCGTCGTCGTGCGGGATCTCGACCCGGGCACGTGCCGGACCTACGACGTACACGTCGACGGACGGCGGGTGTGGCCCCTCGAGGGCTCCGGGATGCCGCCGAGCCGGATCCGCACGCGCCCGACGTCGTCCGTCGTCGCCGACCCGGCGCCGCAGCGGATCGTCTTCGGATCGTGCCGCTACCCTCCGACGGGCGACCCGGAGCTGGAGCGCGGCCTCGGCGTCGACGCCCTCGACGCCTACGCCGCGCGGCTGCTGGCGCGTCTGGAAGGCCTGGCCGACGACGACGGCGCCGCCGCGGAGCTGCCCGACGCGGTCTGCCTGCTCGGCGATCAGATCTACGCGGACGAGACCACGCCGCGCACCCAGGAGTGGATCCGCTCGCGGCGCGGCGTGGACTCCGGGGCGGGGCTGGAGATCGCCGACTATCCGGAGTATGCGCACCTCTACTCCGAGACCTGGTCGGATCCCGAGGTCCGCTGGCTGCTCTCGACGGTGCCGACGTCGATGATCTTCGACGACCACGACATCCGCGACGACTGGAACACCTCGCAGGCCTGGCGCGCGCAGATGGCTCAGCAGGACTGGTGGCCGGCCCGGATCCGGGCCGGGCTGGCCTCGTACTGGGTCTACCAGCACCTGGGCAACCTCGACCCGGACACGCTGGCCTCGGACGCTCTGTACCAGGCGGTGATCTCGGCCGACGGCGACGTCTGGCCGCTGCTCGGGGAGTACGCGGCGCGGGCCGACGCGGCCGTCGGGAACCCGGAGGGCATCCGCTGGAGCTACCGCTGGGACCTCGGCCGGACGCGGCTGCTCATGATCGACTCGCGGTGCGGGCGGGTGCTGAACGACGACGAGCGCCTGATGGTCAACGACGCCACGTTCACGTGGATCGAGGAGCAGGCCGCCGAGGGACCGGACGAGGTCGACCACCTGCTCCTGGGGTCCTCGATCCCGTGGCTGATGCCGCCCGCGGCGACCCAGGTGCAGGCGATGAACGAGCGCTCGGCCGCGGCGGGGAGCGGGGTGGCCGAGCGGCTGCGCCAGGCCGTGGACCTCGAGCACTGGCCGGCGTTCCGCGCGTCGTTCGACCGGCTGGCCCGGCTCGTGGAGCGGGTGGCCTCGTCGTCGTCGGCGCCCGAGACGATCTGCGTGCTCTCCGGCGACGTCCACCACTGCTACGCCGCGCGCGCCGGGTTCGCGACGCCGACGCGCTCGCGGGTCTACCAGCTGACCTGCTCGCCGGTGCGCAACGGCGTCCCGTGGTTCATGGAGTACGTGTTCGCGCTCGGGTGGGTGCGCCCCGTCGTCGCGCTGGTCCGCCGGCTGGGGCGCTGGTGGGGCGTGCCGGAGGAGCCCGTGACCTGGGATCCGATCGGCGGCCCGTGGTTCGGCAACGCGGTCGCGACGCTGGAGATCACCGGCCGGACCGCCCGGGTGCGCTGGGAGCGCTCCGGGCGGGACGGGCGGTTGGAGCCGGTGGCGGACCTGCCGTTGACGTAGCTGGTCAGGCGGTCTTGCGCTGACGCAGCAGGAAGGCGCGCCGCCAGAGGAGCTTGCCGGGTCCCTTGACCATGCTTCCACGAGCACGTCCCGACGGTGCTGCCGTTCCGCCCGGAGATGCGCGAGGTGCTCGAGGAGAACGACGGGATGCGTGAGCACATGTCGACCTACGGCTCCACCCTGCAGGTCGCGTACTTCATCCTCGGCGTGCGCGCGCAGGGCCTCGCCGCGGGTCCGATGGCCGGGTTCGACGGCGAGGCGATCGACCGCGAGTTCTTCGCCGACGGCCGGTACCGCACCAACCTCGTCGTGAACATCGGGCACCCCGGCGAGGACCCGTGGTTCGGCCGGCTGCCCCGCCTCGACGCGGACGAGGTCCTCACCTGGGCCTGATCCCGTTCCGGTTCTGCGCGAGGGGACCCTTCGGTCGGATAGAGCGACCGAAGGGTCCCCTCGCGCAGTTCCGGGCGGCGCCGTTCCGGGCGGCTCAGCGGCCGGTGAAGGTGGCCTTCCCGTGGCCCTGCTCGACGAACGAGTCCATCGCGCCGCGGAGATCCTCGGTCCCGAACAGGGCGCCGGCGATCTCCGCGGTACGGGCGTTCGCCTGGCCGAGACCCCCGACGGCGAGCTCGCGCAGGATTTCCTTCGTGGCGGCGTGCGCCTGCGTCGGTCCGGCCGCCAGCGAGCGGGCGAGCTCGCGCGACACCGTCTCCACCTCGTCGTCGGGAACCATCCGGTCCACCGCGCCCCAGCGCTCCATCTCGGCCGCCCCGAATCGTCCCGCCGTCATGACGAACCACTTCGCGCGGCCCTGCCCGACCCGCTCGGCGAGCCGCTGCGTGCCGCCCATCGCCGGGGTGAGGCCGACGGTCGCCTCGATCAGCCCGAAGCTCGCGGACTCGCCCGCGACGATGAGGTCGCACGCCAGCGCCAGCTCGAACGCCCAGGTCAGGGTGAGTCCGTGCGCGGCGAAGACCGTCGGGAACGGCAGCAGATGCACTCGCTCCCCCAGCTCGACCAGCTCGGCGAAGTAGCGGCGGCCGCCCTCGACGTCGTGCGTCTGCGCCAGCGGGAGGAACGTCTCGCGGACGTCGACCCCGCCCGAGACGACCTTCCCCTCCGCGCGGAACAGCGCCCCGCGCGGACGCTGCTGCTCCAGCGCCGTGACCGCCTCGTTCAGCGAGGTGTGGAGATCGCGGTCGTAGAGGTTGAGCGGCGGGTGGTTCACGGTCACGACGGCGAGCTCGGGGTCGCTGCCGGTCTCGACGCGCACAGGTGGGGTGCTCACCCGTCGGACCCTGCCACTTCGCCTGCGGCATGTGCGTGCGTTTCCGTGTCCCAGCACGGAAACGCACGCACATGCGCGGCAGCGCGAAGGCTGTCAGGGGGCCGTGCTCTCCTGATCACGACGGCGGCGGGGTGTCGCCGTCGGGTCGTCGGTCCGGACGGCCTACGGTCGGGGCCGGCGTTCGGGAGGTGAGCATGCGCTTCGTCCACACGGCCGACTGGCAACTGGGCATGACGCGGCGCTTCCTCGGCGCCGGACGCCCCGGTCAGGCGGCCGGCGAGGCGCAGGCCCGGTTCGCGCAGGCGCGCCTGGACGCGGTGGCGGCGCTCGGGCGGGTGGCCGCCGACGAGGGCGCCGCGTTCGTCGTCGTGTGCGGGGACGTGTTCGAGTCGAACCTCGTCGGGCCGGACGTCGTCGGCCGGGCGTGCGAGGCGCTGCGGGCGTTCACCGTGCCGGTGCTGCTCCTGCCGGGGAACCACGATCCGGCGGATGCCGCGCTCGTGATGCGCCGGGCGGACTTCGCGCGCCGCGCTCCGTCGCACGTCACGGTGCTCGACCAGCCGGGGATCCACGAGGTCGCGCCCGGCATCGAGGTCGTGGCGGCTCCGTGGCCGTCGAAGCGCCCGCTCTCGGACCTCGTGGCCGACCAGCTGCGGGCGCTCGAACCGGCCGGGCCCGGCGTCGTTCGGGTGCTGGCGGGCCACGGCGCGGTCGACGTGCTGTCCCCCGACGCGCACGATCCCGCGGTGATCCACACCGACCAGTGCCGTGCGGCGCTCGCGGACGGCCGCGTGCACTACGTGGCGCTGGGCGACCGGCACTCCACCTGGGCGCTGCCCGGGGAGTCGCGCATCAGGTACTCCGGCGCACCCGAGGTCACCGCGCACGACGAGACCGATCCCGGCAACGTGCTCGTCGTCGACGCCGACGCGGGTGGGGCCGCCGTCCGGCCGGTGCGGGTGGGCCGGTGGGCGTTCACCCGGGAGCGCGCGGTGCTCGACACCGACGAGGACCTGGCGGCGCTGGACACCCGCCTGGGCGCGCTCGCCGGTCCGGAGCGCACCGCACTGCGCCTGACCTGCGAGGGCACGCTGACGCTGCGGCAGCGGTCCCGGCTGGACGACGTTCTCGCCGGCCACACGCCGGTGCTCGCCTCGCTCGAGGTCGACACCGCCGAGCTGGTCACCCGCCCGGACGACGCGGACGTCGAGGCCCTCGGGCTGTCGGGTTTCGCCGCCTCCGCCGCGGCCGAGCTGGCGTCCGAGGTCGAGGACCCCGAGGCGCTCGACGCCCTCGCCCTGCTGCACCGGCTCGCCGCCACCGGGGGTGAGCGGTGAGGCTGCTGCGCATCCGCCTGACGAACTTCCGCGGGGTCCACGACCGCGAGGTCCAGCTCGCCGAGCAGGGCGTCACGGTGCTCGAGGGCGACAACGAGGTCGGGAAGACGTCCACCGTCTCGGCGCTCGACCTGCTCGTCGACTTCCGGGACTCCTCGACGGCGGCCGAGGTCCGCGCGGCCGCTCCGGCGGGGCGCGACGCGGGGCCCGAGGTCGAGGCGGAGATCGTCAGCGGGCCGTACCGCGTCGTCTACCGCAAGCGCTGGGTGCGGCGGAAGCTCACCGAGCTGACCGTTCTCGCCCCCACGGCCGAGCAGCTGACCGGCCGCGAGGCCCACGACCGGATGCTGGCGATCCTCGACGAGACGATGGACCGCAGCCTCTGGCGGGCGCTGCGGGTGGAGCAGCACACCCCGCTCGGGCAGGCCGACCTCGGCGGCCAGGACGCGCTCACGCGGGCGCTCGACCGGGCGGCCTCCGGAGTCTCCGGCGCGGGCGCCCCGCCGGGTGCCGACGCCGCCGCCGAGGACCTCGTCGAACGGGCCCTCGCCGAGGTCCGGCGCTACCACGGCGGCAACAACCGCCCGGTCGGTCCGCTGCGCGAGGCGAACGAGCGGCTCACGGCGGCCCGTGCCGAGGCCGAGGCGGCCGAGGCATCGGTCGCCGAGGTGGAGCGCGACGTCGCACTGCGCGCCGACCTGGACCGCGAGGCGTCCTCACTCGCCGTGGAGCGCCGCAGCCACTCCGAGCGGGCACACGAGCTGGAGGACCGCTGGTCGGCGTTCGAGGCCCGCCGGCTCGAGGTCACGGCGGCGGCCGAGCGGGCCAAGGCGGCGCGCGAGCGCTCGCGGCGGGCGACCGACCGGCAGGCCGAGCGCGCCCGGCTCGTCGAGCGCGCCGGGGATGCCGCGCGGGCCGCGGAGACCGCCGACGCCGCCATCGCCACGCACGAGGAGCGCGACGCCGCGCGTCGCTCCGACCGCGACGACCAGCAGGCCGCGTGGGAGACCGCGCGCGCCGCCGCCACCGAGGCCGACACCGCGTCGCGGACCGCCGACGATGCGCTGGCCACCGCGCGCGACCGCGCCGAGCTGGCCGACCTCTCCGAGCGCCTCCGTCGCGCCGAGGCCGCCGAGTCGGCCCGCCGCGAGGTGGAGCGCGCGGCCGCCGGTCCCACGGTGGACGCCGCGGCGGTGGAGTCGTTGGAGGAGCTCGACCGTGGGGTGGTGCGCGCGGAGGCCGAGCTCGCCGCGGGCGCGGGCACGGTCGAGGTCGTGGGGCTCGACGGGGCCTCCGGGGTGACCGCCGACGGTGAGGCGGTCGCGCCCGGGGAGACGCGCAGCGTTCCCGTCGCCGGACCGGTGACGGTCGGGGTGCCGGGTGTGGTCGAGGTCCGGGTGCGCCCCGGGCTCGACGGCGCGGAGGCCCGACGCCGGGTGGAGCAGGCCCGCGAGGAGCGCGACCGGGGCTGTGCCGAGCTCGGGGTGGCCGACCTCGCCGCGGCCCGCGCCGCACGCCACGCCGCCGAGGACGCCGCGGGACGGATCCGCGAGCTGACCGCGGTGCTCGACCGCGAGCTGGGTGGGCGCACCACCGCCGACGTCCGCGCCGAGGTCGACCGGCTGGTCGAGCGGCTGCGCCCGGAGCCGGCCGCCGACCCGCGCTCCGCGAAGCGCAAGGGCCGCCAGGCACCGGACGGCCCGGCGCTGTTCGACGACCCGGCGCACGTCGAGGATGCCGACGGGCCGGACGCCGAGGCGCGGACGGCCCGGGCCGCCGAGCTGGAGGCGCTGCGACGGGAGGCGGCGCAGGCCCGGGAGGCGGCCGGCGAGGCCCGCCGCGCGGCCGAGGAGGCGGAGCAGGCCTGGCGGCGGTACGACGACGCGGTCCGGGCGGCCGAGTCCGAGATCGCCGCGGCCCGCACCACCGGGGCCGTCGCCCGCAACGACGCCGACCGCCTCGCCGCCGAGCTCGCCGACGCCCGGACCGCGCAGCCCGACGACGCGCTCGACGCCGAGGCCACCGACACGCTCGCCCGCGCCCGGCGCACGGAGGCCGACCACGAGCAGCGGGCCGCCGCGCTCGCCGCCGACGACCCGGACACCGTCGAGGCCCTCGTCGTCTCCGCCCGCCGGGCGACCGAGGCGATGACCGAGCGCAGCGGCGAGGTCGAGCGGCGACGCGCCGAGGTCACCGGACGACTGCAGATGGCCGGGGGCGAGGGCCGGCACGACCGGCTGACCGCCGCGCGCGACGAGCTCGCCGCCGCCGAGCGCGACCACACCTCGGTCACCCGGCGCGCGGCCGCCGCGACCCGGCTGCACTCGACGCTGGCGCGGCACCGCGACGAGGTCCGACAGGCCTACGTCGCGCCGTTCCGCCGGGAGGTCGAGCGTCTCGCACGGATCGTGTTCGGGCCCTCGCTGGCGTTGGAAGTCGACCCCGGGCTGCGGATCGTCGCCCGGACGCTCGGCGGGGTGACGGTGCCGTTCGAGGCGCTCTCCAGCGGCGCGAAGGAGCAGCTCGGACTGTGCGCGCGGCTGGCGGTCGCCGCGCTGGTCGACGCCGAGGACGGCGTGCCGGTGATGATCGACGACGCGCTCGGGCACTCCGACCCCGCCCGCCTCGAGCGCCTCGCCGCCGTGTTCACCGCCGCGACCACGGGGACCACCCATCAGGTCGTCGTGCTGACCTGCAGCCCGGCGCGCTACCGCGGGATCGGCGCTGCGCGCACCGTCCCGCTGTCCCCCTCGCTCCCGCCGCCCGCTGCGGTGCCGTCGGCCGAGCCCGCGCCGGCGGAGGACGCCATGTCGGATGAGGCGACCGGGTCGGCCGAGGACCCGCTGCGCGACGCCGGCTGACGCTCGTCGCCGACCCACCCCCACTCTCAGCTGATCAAGAGCACACCTGACAGCTTCTGCCGCGAAATTCCTGCGCAGTGTGCTGTTGATCAGCGAGGCGAGCCGCGAGAGCCCCTCAGCGAGCCGGCAGCGCGATCGCCGTCACGAGGATCCCGCCCTCCACGGCCCACCGCCCGGAGAACGACGACACCACCGCCCCGTCGACCACTGGCCCCTGAACCAGCAGCCGCGCGAGGAACGTCCCGTCCGGCGACGGCTCGAGCTCGGCCTCCTCGAACCCGAGCCAGCGGCCGGTCAGCGGGAACCAGGTCTTGTAGACGGACTCCTTCGCCGAGAACAGCAGCCGATCCCAGGACACCTCGGGCGAGGCAGCCGACAGGCGCGCCAGCCCGGCCCGCTCCGACTCCGAGGACACCGCGTCGAGGACCCCGTCGGGCAGGGCGTCGTGGGCCTCGGCGTCGATCCCCACCGAGCGCACCACCGATCGCCACGCCACCGCGGCACCACGGAACCCGCGGGTGTGCGTGATCGAGCCGACCACCCCGTCGGGCCAGACGGGCGCCCGCTTCTCCCCCACCGGCACGGCCGCAACAGGAGCCCCGAGCGACGCCAACGCCGACCGCGCGCACGAACGCCCCGTCGTGAACTCCGCGCGCCGCGATTCGACGGCCCGCTCGACGGCGGGCTCCTCGCTCGGGTGCAGTGGCCCGGCGTCGTCGTCCGACACGCACGCCACCGCGACCACGGGCGCCGGGAGCACCGACGACAGCAGCTCTACCGCCCCCACGGCGCCCCCTTGGAGATGGCCCACGCCGTGAACGGATCGTGCTCCTCCACCGGCGGCGCCGGGAGGATCTGGCGCAACGGCCCGCGCACCAGTTCGTGGTTCTGCCATTCGCGCGGGTAGCCGACCGAGACCTCCTCGAAGCGCACCCCGTCCTCCCAGGTGGTCCGCGGCAGGTGGAGGTGGCCGTAGACCACGCAACAGGCGTCGTGCTCGACATGCCACCGGGCCGTCTGCCGGGAGCCGCACCACAGGGCGAACTCCGGGTGGCGGAGGATGCGCAGCGGCAACTCGGTGAGCGGCCAGTGGTTGATCAGCACCGTCGGCATCCCGGCGGGCCGCTCCGCCAGCCGGGCCCGCGAGATCTCGAGCCGCTCGGCGCACCAGGCGGACGCGCCCGGATGCGGATCCGACGACATGAGGAACTCGTCGGTGCACACCACCCCGGCCTCGCGGGCGACGTCGAGCGCCGCCTTCTCGTCCAGCCCGACCATGTCCGGGCGGACGCGCCACGAGTAGTCGTAGAGCAGGAACAGCGGGCAGATCAGAGCGGGTCCGCCGTCGCCCTGCCAGACCGGCCACTCGTCCTCCGGGGTCAGCACCCCCAGCGAGCGACAGATCTCCACCAGATACGCGTAGCGCGCGGGCCCGACCGCGTCGACCTCCTCGTCCGACGGGGTCCACAGCTCGTGGTTGCCCGGCACCCAGATCACCCGCTCGAAGCGGCCGGCGAGGATCGAGAGCGTCCACCGCAGGTGCTCCACCCGGTCGCCGACGTCGCCCGCGACGATGAGCCAGTCGCCCGGGTCGGTGGGATGCAGGTCCTCCACCACCGCCTCGTTCTCGGTGCGGTTGACGTGGAGGTCGCTGGTCGCGAGCAGGCGGGGGGCCATCAAGTGATCACGATAGTCCGCCCCGGCGGTGACCACCGAGGCCTTCGCGAGCCATCGGGCGACGCCTTTGTCACGATGACGAGGTGCCGCCCCGTCACTCGACCTCGCTCCCGATCCCGCAACGCCTGCGCTCGGCGATGGCGGAGACCGAGTACGACCGCGCCGGTCTGCTCGAGGGCCTGTCGGGGGCGCAGCGGCGCACGCGGGTCGAGGTGCTGCACGCGCTGGCCGGGGACGGGGTCGGCCTGGAGACGATGCGCGACGCGATCGAGCGCGACCGGCTGGGGCTGCTGCTGCTCGAGCGCACCCTGAATCCCGAGGACGGCTGGTCGATGACCTCGATCTGCGCCCACACCGGCCAGGACCCCGAGGTCGTCGCGAAGTGGTTCCGCGCGCTCGGCCGTCCGGTGTCCGCCGAGCCCGACGAGCCGATCTACACCGACGAGGACGCCGAGATCGCCCAGCGGATCGAGCACTACCGCGCCCTCGGGTTCGACGACGAGGACATGATGCCGGTGGTCCGCGCGATCGGCCGCGGCGTGCTCAACATGGCCGACGCCCTCGGCTCGATGATCGGGGAGGCGCTGCTCGCGGCCGGCGAGCCCGAGCCGGAGTCGGCGCTGCGCTACGCGATCGAAGCGCGCCGGTTCGCCGAGGAGGACGCGCTGCACCTGACCCACCTCGTGGCCGTGGCGCTCGCGGACCGCATCCGCTCGCACGCCGTCGCCGTCGAGGAGTCCTCGGCGGGCCGGATGCAGGGCGCGCAGGAGGTGGCGGTGTGCTTCGCCGACCTGGTCGGGTTCACCGACCTCGGCGAGAACGTCTCGGCCACCGAGCTCTCCGAGGTCGCCGAGCAGCTCGCGGCGTGCGCGACCGAGGTCGTCACGCGGCCGGTGCGGCTCGCCAAGACGATCGGCGACGCGGTCATGCTGGTCTCCTCGGACACCGTCGCGCTGGTCCGGGCGGCGGTGGAGCTGGCCCGCCGGTGGGCCGAGTCCGACGACGGGCGCCCGGACGTGCGCGTCGGGTGCGCGACGGGCATCGGCGTGCCGCATGCCGGCGACTGGTTCGGCCCGCCGGTCAACCTCGCCTCCCGGGTGACGGCGACGGCGCGGCCGGGCCAGGTCGTCGTGACGGCGGCGGTGCACGACGCGGTCGTCGAGCGCATCGGCGAGGACACCGAGTTCCGGTGGCGGGTCGCCGCGCCGCGGCGGTTCAAGGGCATCCGGGGGGCGCAGCGCCTCTACCGGGTGTCCGCCGCGACCTGACAGAGCCCGACCTGACCGCACGTGGCCCGACAGAAAGAGAGCCGAGGTCGACGGCGATCCGCTCCCCAGCGACCGCCGCCGACCTCGGCCCGTCAGCGTTCCCCGAACGCCGACACCAACCGTCCGTCGGTGAAGCAACGGTGAGGCACAGAACACGTCCGCGTCCAGCTAATACCCTCGATCACCACACGAGTTCACCCACTGGAGTGCTACTCGGGCTGCCTCGTCGCGTGTTCGGCCGCCCGGAGGCGCAAGAGGTTGACGGCGACGGTCATCGACGTGATCACGCCGAGCATGAACACGACCGCGCCCACGATGGTCGAGTTGCTCAGGACGAGCAGCAGGCCGACCACCAGCAGGACGGCGGCCAGGGCCCAGCCGCCGAGCAACAGACGCATCTGCGAGATACCGAGCCTCGCCGCGAGGCGCTCCACCATGAATGCACCCTACGTCAGGTCCGTGCCCACTTTCCGGGAGAGAACGCGCATCACACCGGGCTGCGGCCGTGGGCGGCGAGCCGGCGCTCGAGGTTCTCGAGGACGCCGTCGTGGATCCGCGCCAGCCCCTTCGGCGCGAACATCCGCTCGAAGAACCCGCCGATCCCGCCCGCGCCGTTCCAGTGCGTGTCGACCTCGACGGTCGCGGCGCTCGGCCCCTCGGGCCGGACCCGCCACGTCGTGACCATGCTGGAGTTGCGGTCGGTCTCGACGAGACCGCCCGCGGGATCGGCGGCGACGTCGACGAGCTGGTCCCGCTGCCGCTTCGAGGTCGCCTGCAGCACCCACCCGACGACGGTGCCCTCCCCGCCGCCCCCGGACTCGACGCGGTAGTCCCGGTAGTGCTCGGTCAGGATCGCCGGCCGGGTCTCGCGGTAGTCCGAGAGCGCACCCAGCACCTTCTCCGGGTCGGCGGCGATCGTGCGGCTGACCGTGGCCCTCACCTGCGCCATGGCGGCTCCTCCCTCGGGGGCTCCCCGCTGGGCCCCGTCGTGGTGCCCTGCCTACTCCCCCGCGGCGACCCGCGCACCGGCCGGGCTCAGCCGGCGGCGATCCCCGCCGGTCGCGGAGACAGCCCGACGAGACGGTGCCGGCCGCGCCGGCCGGCCGCGGACGGCGACGGGGACGGGGAGGGCGAAGACGAGGGCGACGGCCGGGACTCCGCCACCGCCGTCGTCGGGCGGGCGGCCGGAACCGAGTCCGGTGTGCCCGCCGGGTCGAGGGCCCGGACGAGGTCCGCGAACCGGGCCACCCGCACGGTGCGCCCGTCGGGTTCGGTGAGCACGGTGTCGTCGTAGCGCCGCCCCGGATCCCCGTCGAGCCGTTCCCGCACAGCGTCGCGGACCCGGGTCGTCGTCGGGCGCAGCGTCGGCTCGTCGGCGAGGCGGGCCGCGGTGCGGTGGGCGAACACCGCGCGCCCGTAGGGGCTGGCGATCGTGAGCAGGAACCGGTTGCGGTCCACGTAGCCGGTCGGCCGGCCCTGCCCGTCGATGAGCACGACGCCCGCGCAGTCCTGGTCGTCGGCCAGCGCGTTGCGCACGTCGTCGCCGGTGGCGGTGTCCGGCACGACGGTGGCCGTGCGGGCGACGTCGCCGAGGGTCACCTCGCGGTCGGGGCCACCCGCGACGGCGTCGACGACCTCGACCTCCGGCTCGGTGGCCCGCAGCCGCGACGACAGACCGGGCGCGAGGGTCGCCTGCGCGGGCAGCGCGGAGGACTGGTCGGCGGCCAGGATCGGGCCGGACCCCACCTGCGCTCCCCGGCGGCGGAGCTCGCGCAGCAGCCCCTCGTCACGCACCCCGTCGGCGACGAGCACCGCGACCCCGGCGCGGGCGAGCGTCGTCGTCGCCTCCAGCGTCGCGAGCGCGCAGGGGTCCCCCGCCGCGACGCCCGCGAGACAGGCCGGGTCGAGCACCAGTTCGTCGGGGGCCAGCCGGACGATCTCGGGCGGCGCGAACCCCGAGGCCGGCAGGGCGATGCCGAACCCGTCCCGGCGGGCCTGCCCGATCCCCTGCTCCAGCGCCGCCGTGGACGCCGACCGGGCGCGGGGGCTGAGCAGCAGCGACACCCCGGCGCCGCGACCCGCGCCGTGCAGCATCGCGGGCCGGACGGCCCGGAGCCGGTGCGGCGCCCACGCGACGGCGTCCGCGGCGACCGGGAGGTGGACGGTGGCCGACGAGGTCCCCGCCGCCCGGGCGGCGTCGAGGACGTCGCCGATCTCCCGGTCGATGCGGTCCTGGAACGGCTCCTCCTCCCCGGCACCTCGGCCGGGCCGGCGCTCCGGGAGAACCGCCAGGAAGCCGACGATGCGTCCCGAGGTGAGGTCGAGTCGCGGGACGAACGAGCTCGCCCCGGTGGACAGGTGCGGCGGCGCCGCCGGCGTCGAACTCGCCGTCACGGTGGCCTCCCCCGAGTAGTCGGTTCGGTCGCACCGGAGTGGACCGTTTGACGCAACCACTGTCACCCGACGTGGCGTGAACAGCGGCCAACGGTCCATCACCCGCGACCAACGGCCGAGCAACACCAAGGTGTCACCCACCGTGTTCCCCGCGGCCACGCAGAGCAGTCGGCCGCGCCCGCTGATAGGCATCTCCCATGGCGCGTGAGCTGACCCGACTGGACGAAGCACGGCAGACCGTGGCGGAGCATTCCCGACGACTGGTCGCCGACCGCCTCGTCGCCGGGACCGCGGGCAACCTCTCGGTGCGCGTCGGCGACCTGCTGGCGGTGACTCCGTCGGGCGTCGCCTACGACACCCTGACCGGCGACGACGTGTGCGTGGTCGATCTCGACGGGTCGGTCGTCGACGGGACCCTGAAGCCGACCAGCGAACTGCCGCTGCACCTGCTCTGCTACGCCCGCCACGACGCGGGCGCGGTCGTGCACACCCACTCCGGGGCCGCCGTCGCGCTGTCCCTGCTGCGTGACGATGTGCCCCTCGTCCACTACCAGACCGCGATCTTCGGCGGCACCGTTGCGGTGGCCGAGTACGCGCCGTTCGGGACCGACGAGCTCGCCGCGAACGTCTCCGCCGCGCTCGCCGGACGTACCGCCGCCGTCATGCGGCACCACGGCACCGTCGTGCTCGCCGGCTCGCTGCGCGCCGCCTACGACGGCGCCGCTCACCTCGAGTGGCTCTGCGAGGTCTGGCTGCGCGCCGCGGCCGTGGGCTCGCCGCGGCTGCTCTCGACCGAGCAGGTCGACGACGTCGCCGAGCGCCTCCGGGACTACGGCCAGCGCTGAGGCGACGGCGGGTGGCAGGCTCGCCGCGTGGGCCGTGCCGGAACCGTCCTGCGCCAGGCCGGGCCACCGCTCCTCGCCGCGGCGATGCTGCTGGCGGCGAGCGTGACCGGCCGGCGGGCCGTGCTCTTCCCCGAGGCGGTCGCCCTCGGGTACGGCGTGTGGACGCTGCGCCGCGAGGCGTGGGCGCGACCGGTGCCGCTGGTCGCGGTCCCCACCGCGTGCGCCGTCGTGGGGGCCGCGTGCGCCTGGGGCCCCGGCCCGCGCTGGGTGTGGGTGGCCGTGGCGCTGACGATCGCGGTCGGGCTCCTGCAGTGCGTGCACAGCCCGCTGATCCCGGCGGTCTCGGCGGCGGTGCTCCCGGTGGTGTTCGGCGTCCGGGACCTCACCTATCCGCTGGCGGTCCTCGCCTGGTGCGGGGTGCTGGCGCTGACCGTGCTGCCCCGCCCGGGACCGCGTCGCCCGACGACGTGGCCCGCGGGCCGGGTCGTCGGGTTCCTCGCCGGGGCGGTCGTCTGGATCCTCGGCGTCGGGGTGCTCGGGGCGCCCGCGCTCGCCGTCGCACCTCCGCTGCTGGTCGCGGGCCTCGAGTTCACCGTGACCGGCGGGACGGTGTGGTCCTGGCGAGCCGCGCGGCGGGTCCTGCTCATGGGCGTGGCGGGCGCGGTCGGCGCGCTCGCCCTCGCCTCGGGCGGGCCGGCACCGGTGACGGGAGGGCTCGCCGTCGTCGTCGTGATGGCCTTCGCGACGGTGCTCGCGGAGCCGCTCACGCCCGCCGTCGCACTCGCCGTCGTCCCGTTCGTCGCCGACGTGGGCGATCCGCTGCTCGTCGCCCTGGCCTTCCTGACCGGCGGGGCGGCGCTGACGGTGCTGCCCGCCGCGGCCGCGCGGCTGGCATCCGGGCGCTCCACGGCGTCGGGCTGAACCGCCCGCCGACGACCGGCCGGCCGTCGGCGGGCGTCCACCTCGTTCAGGCCACCGCCTTCGCGGGCGCCGCGGCCGGCGTCCTGGTCGTCGCGCCGATCAGCTTCCCGACGAGGATGCTGCCCACCCAGCCGTAGAGACCGCCGATCACGAACGAGATCAGCATGACGGTGAACGGGCCGGTCTTGAACGCGAAATCCGTACCCGACGCCGAACTGAGCAGGCCCCATCCGACGGTCATGGCGAATGCGACGACCGCGCCGGGAACGAATTCGAGCAGCGGCACGAGCGCCCCGAGGATCAGCACGAGTGTCCCGGCGCCGACCACGACCCCGGTCATCGCCGCGCCGGAGACCGTTCCCACCACGATCAGCGTGACGGTTCCCATCACGACGCCCCAGACGGTCGCGGGTACCGACTTCTTCAGCGCCGGCAGGTCGCCACCTGCGGCGAAGTACAGCGCAGCCCCCATGAAGGTCGCGGGGACGAACAGGCCGAGCGCGGCCAGGGGACCGACGTAGAGCCAGGTCAGCACACCACCGACGACGCCGATGACGATCGCGAGGGCAACAGGCAGTTTCACGGGAACGGTTCCTTCCGACGTCTGCCACGCGTGCGCTGGGTGGCGGAACAACGAGGGGTCGGACAGCAGAGTGCTGGGAGTCCGAATTCCCCACAACAGCTCCGCGGTGTCGTCATTCAACGTTTTCCGGATGACACCGCCCTGACATTTCCCGCCGATCGGTCGTGGCCGGTGTAACTGCTTCGGCTCGCCGGCGACGTTTCCATTCCAGGGTGGTTGCACACGGACCGCGAACACGTGACGAATGTGTCGGCGCACGGCGTCGTCGACCCGCCCGGGCCTCGTCACGGCCCGCGCCCGGCCGACCACCCCGGGTTTCGTGACCGGATCGAGTCCGGATCCGGGGTCATGATCAGCCCGTCTCGCGCGATGGACAGGTGTGGCTCGGGGACGGACGGGGAGCGCGTGGTGGCCCGCGCTGGTGCTCGCGCGGGCGAGCGCGGCGGCGGCGGGCACCCGGACGGTGGGGACCCAGCACGTCCTCCTGGCGCTCCTCGCGACCGACGGAGACGCCGCGGCGGTCCTCCGCCGGGCGGGCGTCGACCGCGCCACGGTGCAGGCCGCACTGCAGGGGATCACCGGCGTCGGAGCCAGGCCGGGCGTGATCCCCGTCGAGCGGGTGTCGGTCTCACCACGGGTGGGAGCGCTGATCCGGCGCGCCTCACAGGGGACGCTGGGCGAGATCTCCGACCTGGCCGTCCTGGGCGCGCTCCTCGACGACGGCGGCGAACCGTCGGTCGTCCAGCTCGCACTGACCTCGCTGGGTGCGCGACGCCGCGTCCTGAACGCCTACGGGTCCGCCACCGCTGCCACCGCGGTCGCTCCGACGCGGATCGGCCATTCGGACGGAGATCTCGTCGCGGGGTGAGGGCTCTGGGCCGTCACCTGCAGCCCTGTCGCCTCCGCCCGACCGACACCCCTCCGCACTGCCTAGGCAGATGATCTTCGCGAGCGCGGCGGGGTCCGGGCCGCACTCGGCAAGATCATCTGCCTAGCGAGACAGACACCGGCGGAGCCCTCGAACGCAACCGGACGGCCGTTCACCCACTCGGACACCACACCGGTGGTACACAACCGGCCTCGCAGTGGTGTGAACCTGTGCGATACCGTGACCTGGCGTAAACGGTACAAGCCGGAACAGCAAGCCGGGGGGGCCGCCATGGCCGAGGACGTCGACGAGGAGCGGCCGGTCGCGCCCGACCCGACCGACGCTCCGGGTGGTCGCACCGCCGTCGACCGCGGTTGCACCTGCTCCGTGCTCGCGAACGCCGCGTTCCGCGCCGGCGCGCCCGGGGAGGAAGCCTTCGTCGATCCCCTGTGCCCGGTCCACTCCGCCGCGTCGTGACCGCGACCTTCGTGACGCGGGCGCTCTACGGCCCGCCGCGTCCGGTCCTCGTGCTCTCCGTCAGCGGTGAGGTCGACCGCGGCAACGACGACGAGCTGCGGCGACAGCTCCGCCGGACCGCGGACATCCGCGGCAACCCGTACTTCCACGAGCACTACGGCTGCCGCGAACTGGCGACGGCGGTGGTGGTCGACCTGCGCGAGGCGACCTTCGTCGCGGGCCACGCGCTGGCCTGTCTCGCCCGCGAGCGCGACGGCTCCGGGCGGCCGCTGCGCCTGGTCGTGGGCGCGCGGGGGGCGGTGCGCCGGGCCCTGACGGCGGCGGGGCTCGACGACGCCGTGGAGCTCTACGACGACGTCGCCGACGCCGTCCTCGCCGACAGCGCCGCGTCGGACTGACCGCCGGCGCGGCTCACCGCCGGAGCGCTCACGCGACCGCGAACGGACCGCCCGGCCCGAACGCATGATCACCGAACCGCTCCCCCATCAGCCGGTGGGTCGCGGCGTCGGGGTGCAGCCGGTCGGGCAGCGGGTGCTCGGCCGCGTCGGCCTCGCCGTACAGCGTCAGGCCGTCGAGCAGGTGCAGGTGCGGGTCGTCGGCCGCGCGTTCGGTGACGATGCGGGTGAGCTCCTCGCGGATCGTGCGCAGCGTGAGCCGGCCCGCCGCCACGTCCGCGGGGTCGCCGGTCGCGCGGAAGCGCATCGTGCCGTCGCCGAAGTCGGCGGCGCCCGGCCCCGGGGTGTCCTCGTGGATCGGGCAGAGCACCGGGGTGATCACCAGCAGCGGCGTCGTGGGGTGGCCGTCGCGGACGGTGTCGAGGAACCCGTGCACCGCGGGGGTGAAGGCCCGCATGCGCATGACGTTGCCGTTGACCAGATTGATCCCGATCTTGACGCTCACGACGTCGGCGGGCTGGTCGCGCATGGTGCGCGCGACGGAGGAGTCGAGCATCGCGCTGCCGCTGAACCCGAGGTTGACCAGGTCGACCCCGCCACGCGCGGCGGCGAGCGCGACCCACGTCGTCGTCGGGCTCGCGGCGTTCGAGCCCTGGCTGATGGAGCTGCCGTGGTGCAGCCACACCCGACGCGCTCCGGGCGGCTCGGCCGCGACCGGAGCATCGGTGCGCACGACGGCGAGCTCGGTCGCCTCCTGGTGCGGGAGCCACACCTCGACGAGCTTGTCGCCCGCGGCGAGGCCGGCGAACCGGACGGTGCCGACCGGCCCGACCCGGGTCTCGGTCACGCCGGTGGCGAGGTCCGTGACCAGCGCGATGCCGCCGCTCGAGGTCTGCTGCGCGACGAAGTCGCCGTCGACGACCAGGTCGTACCGGCCGTCGGGCCGCGGCGGCACGCCGTGGAAGGCGAGGGTGGTCCGGCGCGCGTCGACCTCGATCCACGTGGCGGCGGTCCGGAAGACCAGCCGCACCCCCGAGGGCTGCGACTGCGCGAGCCGGAGCTGCTGGTCGGCCCGCGCCCGGGCCCGGGCGGGGAGCCGGTGCGGCCGCAGCCCGACCTCACCGCGCTCGGCGTCGAGCGCTCCGCGCAGGAGATCGGGGACGATCTCCGTCGTGATGGTCGGGCCGCCGTCGGAGTCGATCACGGGGCACACCCTGGCGCGTCCGGCCCGCGCGGCGCATCCCCGATTCCCGGTCGGCGACGGCGTTCCCGACGCCCCATGATGACCGCGTGGAGTTCACCTACACCGACTCGATCCACGTCGCGGCCGCCCCGCAGGCGGTCTACGACGTCGTCTCCGACGTCACGCGCACCGGCGAATGGAGTCCGATCTGCGCGCGCTGCGAGTGGGACGACGGCGACGGCCCCCGGGTGGGCGCGCACTTCACCGGCTTCAACGTCAAGCCCGACCGGGAGTGGGAGACCCGCAGCGAGGTGGTCGCCGCCGAGCCGGGCCGGCTCTTCCGGTGGACGGTGAGCGGCGGGCGCGTGTTCTGGGGATTCGAGATCGCCCCCGACGGCGAGGGCAGCCGCCTGACCGAGACGTGGGAGTTCCCCCAGGTGGGCCGCGACTTCTTCCGGGAGCGCTACGGCGACCGGGCCGAGGAAGAGATCGCCATCCGGGTCGCCGACGCCCGCGCGGGGATTCCCGAGACGCTCGCGGCGATCAAGCGTGTGATCGAGGTCTGAGACGGGACGGTCCCGCCGCCCGAGGGGGACCGGGCAGCGGGACCTCGCCGGGTCTCCTGGGGGGCAAGAGACGACGACGTGACGCAGAGGATGGCAGGTTCGTCCGAGCCCGAACAGCGTTACGCGCTCGAAGTTTTTGTCTCAGTTTGCTGGGCCGGACGGACGGTCGGGTGCTCGCGGCGGCTGACTCCTGCGCGGTGCGACCGCCGAACGGCGGCGTGCGGCGAACTCACGCGATCCGGGGGCGGTACCCCAGGACGCTGGCGGCGCCGTCGAGGTAGGCGTCCCGGTGCTCGGCCGGCACCCACGCGGCGGCCTGGTCCACGGTCAGCGGCAGCACGACGTCGCCCTCGGCGGCTCGCGCGACGGCCTGCTCACCCGGGGCTCGTGCTTCCTCGACGGCGGTCATGGGATCGAGGCTCGTCGTGGGCACCCGCCCTTGTCCAGCAGGTTTCCTGGCACCGGGCTCGGCGAACCGCCCGGTACCCGGAGACGCCCGGTTCTGTTGCTGGCCAGTGCGCCGCTTGGTGGATAGGTTGTGCGCGGTCAATGGCTAATATATGCGTTTCCCGGGGCCGATTCTGACGGGGGGATGTCGTGCTGGACGTGTCAGCGGTGTCGCACGCCGAGGTCGACACCACCGATCCCGAGTTCGCCCATCAATGGATCTCCGACACGTACACCGAACACACCCCGCTCCTCCGCGGCGACCGTGCGGACTTCCGCATGCGGGTGGCTTCCCTGGAGACCGACCGCTTCCGGATCGACGATCTCGTGCACACGATGAGCGTGGAGACCGCCGTCGCGCCGTACCAGCGCCTGATCGTCAACCGGGTCCGCTCCGGGCGCTACCGGATGGAGATGGGCGGCCGATCGCTGTCTCCCGGCCCCGGGGACCTGACCGTGATGGACCCGCTGAGTGCGGGCTGGACCACCTGGGACCTGCTCGACGTCGAGGTCGTGGCCCTCGACCTCCACGCCGCGCAGGTCGTCGCCGGGGGGCTCAGCGGGCTCATGCCCGAACGGGTGCGGTTCCACCTGGACGTGCCCATCGACGCGGCCCACGAGCAGTACTGGAACCGCACCGTCGACCACATGCGGCGACACGTCCTCGCCGACGCCGAACTGATCGCCCAGCCCCTGGTGCGGGCCGAGGCGTTCCGCCAGCTCGCGTCCGCCGTCGTCGTCGTGTTCCCGAACAACGCGCTCGACTCGCTGCGGGATCCCACCGCGCCGCCTGCGGGCAACGGCGAGCCGGCCATGGTGCGCCGGGCCGTCGAGTTCATGGACGCCAACGCCCATCGCGGCATCGACATCAGCGAGATCGCCACCGCCGCCCGGATCGGTCCCCGAGGACTGCAGGCCGCATTCCGCAAGCACCGGGGCCAGTCGCCGCTGACCTACCTGCGGCGGGTGCGGCTGGAACGGGCCCACCGCGACCTCCAGGCCGCCGACCCGACGCGGGGCGACACCGTCGCGGCGATCGCCGCGCGGTGGGGCTTCAGCCACGCCGGCCGGTTCTCCATCCTCTACCAGGGCCAGTTCGGCCGGCCACCGAGCACGACGTTGCGGGTGTGAGCCACCCGATCGCCCGCCGCTCTCCTGCTCACCACCGTTCGGTGGACGACGGTTCCCGCAGGCCGCCATTCCGTCCGGAGGAGGACAGCGAGAGCGCACGAAACGATCTCCGCGAGTTCCGTCGCGCCGAGGACCGGCGGGTCTACACTTCGTTCGCTCAGTGGACTGCTTTTTCGACATTCGGCTGAAAAAGCCGTGACCCGTCGTCGCGAAGGCGTAGAGATCCGATCCCGTCGGGCAGTTCTTCGCCCGGCGTCGGAGGATCTCGCAGCGAGTGCGGGACGACGAGCTCGGTCGGGAAGGGTCGACGGATGACATCTCCGGTGCAGCGTCTGAACTACGCGACCACCGACGCGGACGAGGGCACCGAGCAGATCCGGTCGCTCTACACGGACCACGCACCGTCGTTCTCGGGCAGCGCCCGTCAGTACCGCCTGGAGTTGAGCTCGGCGGCGGTCGAGAGTGGCTACGGGCGGCTCAGCGTGGACCTCCTGAGCAACACCATGCGGCTGACGGCCCCGTGCGACCCGGTCTCGGCGCTGATCATCGTCTCGGTCACCTCGGGCTACGCGAGCTACCGCGTCGGCCGGGAGCAGACCGGACCGATCTTCCTGGCGCCGTACTGGTCGGAGTTCCAGTGCGAGTGGGACGACATGTCCTGCGCGCTGGGCGTGCTCGACCTCGACGGGGCGCGTCGGGTCGCCGCCGAGGTGACCGGGCTCGACGAGCGGTCGGTCACCTTCACGGGTATGGAGCCGGTGACGGCCGAGCGGGCGCGCCACGTGTCCACGGTGGTGCACCACATCGCGGGGAACGTGCTCAGCAACGACGAGGTCATGGCGAGCCCGCTCGCGCGCGGCGAGGCCTTCCGAGAGCTGGCCGCCGCAGCGGTGCTGACGTTCCCGAACACCGCCCTGGAGCAGCTGACCGACCCGAGCGCGCCGCCGCCCGGGTACGCCGAGCCCGCCACGGTGCGTCGCGCGGTGGAGTTCATCGATGCACACGCCCAGGAGGACATCGACATCACCCGGATCGCCGAGGCCTCCGGGATCGGCCCACGCGGGTTGCAGCAGGCGTTCCGCAGGTATCGCGACGAGACGCCCTGGAGTACCTGCGACGGGTGCGGATGGAGGGCGCCCACCGCGACCTGGAGGCCGCCGACCCGACCCGCGGTGACACCGTCGGAGCCATCGCCGCCCGGTGGGGCTTCGCCCATCCCGGACGGTTCGCGATCGACTACCGGCGGTCCTACGGCCGCTCACCCGGCGAGACGCTGCGGTGGTGAGGCTCGATGAGCGACGACGCCATGAGCAGTGCGGTCGTCCGCGGCGGATTCGCCACCGCCGATCCGCGGAAGGCCGAGGAGTTCCTCAGCACCACGTACGTCGACCAACGCCTCCAGCTCACCGGCCCGCGGGAGGGCTTCACCGCCGCCGTGTCCTCGCTGTGCACCCCCGACCTCGCGGTGAGCCGGCTCGAGACGAGTGCCGGGTTGATACACACCGTGGACGAGGTGCCCGCCGACGTCCTGATCGTCTCCGCTCCGACGAGGGGGCACATCGGCTACTTCGACAACGCGTATCACGATGTGCAGACGGTGGTCGCGGATGCTGTGCTCAGTCCGCCGCTCGGTCGCGTGCACGTGGAGTCGGACAACCTCGACATCACCATCGTCACCCTCGACCGGGGCCGGGTCGCCGACTACGCCGCCAGCCTGACGGGGCTCGACCCGCGCACCCTGGCCTTCGACGGCCTGGCGCCCCTGACCCCGGCGATGGCCCGGTACTGGACCGACGCCGTGGCCCACGTCCGTGAGGACGTGCTCGCCGACCCCTGGGCCGGCGAGCAGCCGATCCTGCTCGACCAGGCGTTCCGCACGTTGGCCGCCGCGCTGGTGTCGACCTTCGCCAACAACGCCCTCGCCCGCACCACCGACCCCCAGGCACCGCCGGTGCGCGGTGACGTCTCCGCGGCGACCGTCCGCGAGCTCGCCGACTATCTCGACACCCACGCCGACCGGGCGATCGGGCCGGCCGACATCGCCGCCGTCGGGGACGCGCCCTACCGCGAGCTCGCCGAGGGGGTCCGGCGACGGTACGGACGCCACCCCGCCGAGCTCCTCTGGCGGGCGCGGCTGCACGGGGTGCACCGTGATCTCCTCGACGCCGACCCGCACGCCGGCGTCATCGTCACCCACGTGGCCGCCCGCTGGGGGTTCGGCCGGCCCGCCCGGTTCCGGATCGCCTACGCCCGGGCGTTCGACGAGTCGCCGGAGGACACGCTGCTCCGCTGACCCGGTGTCGACAGAGCTGCGCTCTGCGGACAATGCCGCGTTCTACGGCTAATCTGTTGCCCACGTCCGGACTGTCGGGGAGGCGGGAGGGGAGTCATGGCGGAGACCGGCGGCCCGGCGGTCGAGCGTCTGCTGCTGGAGACCGGGGACGTCGAAACGGGGCACGACCTGCCGCGTCAGCTCTACGCCGACCACACCCCGCGCCTGTCCGGGAACGCCGAGAACTACCGGTTCCGCTAGCCGTCAACACCCTCGGCGGGCTCGGCGTGGACCACATGAAGCATTCGCTGCTGCTGCACGCCGACCTGGAGCCCTACGAGCTGTTATTGGCCGTGAGCATCGACGGCGGGCGGCTGACGGTCAGCTCCGGCGGCTTGACCGCGCAGGCCGGGCCCGGCGAGGTGCTGCTGGTCGATCCGCTCCGGCCGGTCAGCGTCGAGCAGGACGACCTGAGCCTGACGCCGATCCGCATGGACCTGACAGCCACGTGCGCGATCGCCGAGGAGATCACCGGCGTGCCCGCCGCCGACGTCCGTTTCCATCTGTCGCGCCCGCTCAGCGACGCACACGGCCGCCGGTGGCAGGCCGCGGTGGAGCACGTCAGCCGGGACGTGCTGGCTCATGACGAGATCGCCACGAACCCGCTGGTACGCGCCGAGACCTTCCGCTACCCGGCCACCACGCTGCTGACGACGTTCCCCAACACCGCACTCGAGGCCGCCTCCGACCGGCCCGCGCCACACACCTTCGGGGCCGAGTCCGCCGCGCTGCGGCGAGCGACGACCTTCATCGACGGCAACGCCCACCGCGACATCGGCCTCGCCGACATCGCCCAGGCCGCCCGCATCGGACCCCGCGGGCTCCAGCACCTGTTCCGCCAGCACCGCAGCCAGACCCCGCTCGGCTACCTCCGCCAGGTCCGCATGGCCGGGGCGCACCGCGACCTGCAGTCCGCCGACCCCACCGGCGGCGACACCGTGAGCACGATCGCCGCCCGCTGGGGGTTCGCCCACCCTGGCCGGTTCTCGGTCGAGTACCGGCGCCTGTATGGCTGTCCGCCGAGCACGACACTGCGTTCCTGAGCCTTCGACCGTGCGGCACCGGCCGGCCCTGGCCCTCCCATCTATGTGCGTCTAGTCTTACCGTTCGTGGAGTCGAACATAGATGGTGCGATCGGGCTCCTGGGTGACCCGAACCGGCGCGCCATCTTCGAGTTGCTCGCGCGGCGCCCGAGCGCCGTGGGCGAGATCGCCGACCAGCTCCCGATCAGCCGACCGGCCGTCTCCCAGCACCTCAAGGTCCTCAAGGACGGCGGTCTGGTCGTGTCCCGTCCCGAGGGCAACCGGCGGGTCTACAGCCTCGACCCGCGGGGCGTCTCCGCGCTGCGGGCCTGGCTCGACGGCCTCTGGGAGCACGCGCTGACCGGCTTCCACAAGTTCGCCGAGCAGACCGTCGCCGACGAGACGGCAGCCGACATCGAACACCCCGACGAGGAGCAGCCATGACCACTCCGATCCCGCCCATCGAGGGCAAGACCACCGTCAACCTCAACCGTGAGCGCGCCTTCGAGCTGTTCACCGGATCGATCGGGTCGTGGTGGCCGCGCCAGTACCACATCGGCGCCGCCGAGGTCGCCGACATCATCCTCGAGCCCCACGAGGGCGGGCGCTGGTTCGAGCGCGGGGTCGACTGCAGCGAGTGCGACTGGGGCCGCGTACTGGCCTGGGAGCCGCCCGAGCGGGTGCTGTTCACCTGGCAGATCGGCGGCGACTGGCAGTCCGACCCCGACCCCGCCCACGCCAGTGAGATCGAGGTCCGCTTCCACGCCGACGGGCCCGAGCAGACCACCGTCGAGGTCGAGCAGCGCCACTTCGAGCGCCTCGTCGGCGGCGAGAGCGTCTACGGCGCCATCGAGCACGGCGGCGGCGGATGGGTCGCACTGCTGCAGGCCTACTCGCAGATGGTGGCCACCCGGATCGCCCAGGCCCAGCCGTGACCGTGTTCCGGACGAGCTGACCTTTCCCCGTCGCGGGGAGGAGTCGGGGTCAGCGCCGCGTCTCGTACCTGGCCAGGGTCACGCCGCCGGGAAACGTCCGTGTCTCCACCAGGTCCAGGTTCGCCCAGCCGTCCAGCGGGTGGAAGAACGGGGCGCCGCCACCGACCAGGACCGGATGGGTGACGATCGCGTACTCGTCGATCAGCCCGGCCCGCATCGCCGCCCCGGCGAGCGCCGCGCCACCGACCCTCATCGGCCCACCGTCCCCGGACCTGAGCCGGGCGATCTCCGCGACCGCGTCGCCGGCGACCAGGTGGGCGTTCCAGTCGACCTCGTCGACGGTCGAGGAGAACACCACCTTCGGGGTGTCCCGCCAGTTCCGCGCGAACTCGATCTGCGCCGGGGTGGCGCCCGGCTGCTGGTCGCCGGTCGGCCAGTAGGCGCTCATCGTCTCCCACAGCCTGCGCCCGTACAGGAACAGGCTGATCGCCCGCTCCTCGTCGAGCCACCACTCGAACAGCTCGTCGCTGGGCGCGCTCCACCCGAGGTCGTCGCCGGGCGCGGCGATGTAGCCGTCGACGGACAGGTTCATGCCGTAGCAGAGTCTCCGCACGGCGCCAGTCTTCCGTCAGTCGGTCCCGGAAGCCTCATCCTCGGATCAGCACGCCCGACTCCGCCTCGCTGCTTTCGCTGGGTGTCCAGGTGTGTCGCGGCGGGAGTATCGTCCGAGGCCCTCACTCGGCAGTACCGCATGGAGTGACATGGCCGACGACGTCGACTGCAGGGTGGTCCGTAGCGAGTTCTCCACGACCGACACCGACATCGCCGAGGACTTCCTGGGCCGCGGCTACACCTCCGAGACCAGGGCCACCATCACCGGGTTCGCCGACGACTTCCGGCTCGATCTCCAGGCTCTCACTGCCCCCCGGTTCTCCCTCGGCCGCGTGCAGGTGGCGGTCGACCTCATCTTCGACGGCGCGGCCGGACCGGACGACCCGCTCTCGGTGGTCCAACCTGTGGGTGGCCGCTTCGCCTACTCCGACACCTCCTACCCCGACGTCCACGTGGACACCGGTGACGTCGTCCTGATCCCACCGCGGGGCGGGATGCGCACCGTCTGCGAACGCTTCGACCTCGCCATGGTCCAGCTCGACCGCAGCGCCGTGACCGCCTATGCCGCGGCTGTCACCGGTCTCGATCCCGACCAACTGGCCTTCGCCGCGATCACCCCGCTGACCCCGACCCTGGCCCGGTACTGGATCGACACCATCACCCACGTCCGCGACGACGTGCTCACCGATCCCTGGGCCGCCCGGAGCCCGACCCTGCTCGACCAGGCGTTCCGAACCCTGGCTGCGGCGCTGCTCTCGACCTTCCCCAACACCGCGCTCGCCCGGACCACCGACCCGGAGGCCCCGTCGGTGCGCGGTGAGGTGTCCGCGGCGACCTTGCGTGAGGTCACCGCCTATCTCGATGCCTTCGCCGACCGACCGATCGGGCCCGAGGACATCGCCGACCTCGCCGGCACGCCCTACCGCGAGGTCGTCGAAGGCCTGCGTCGCCGCGACGGCCTCCACCCTGCTCAGACGCTCTGGGCTGCCCGGCTCCGTGGGGCATTCAGCGATCTTCTGAACGCCGATCCCGCCACCGAGACCATCGCGGCGGTCGCTGCCCGGTGGGGGTTCGTCAGTAGGCACTCGTTCCGGATCGCCTACACCGACGCAACCGGCGGTGAATCGCCGGAGGACACCCTGCGCCGATGATCAAGAGCAGAGCTCGGCCACGCGAAAGTGGCGTGATCTCGAGGAGAAGGAGGCCGTAAGTCGCTGACCTGCGGCGGGAGCTCCTCCGACTGGACTCGAACCAGTAACCCTGCGATTAACAGTCGCATGCTCTGCCGATTGAGCTACGGAGGACCGTCACGAACCCGTCGGCGCCGGGTTCGGAGAAGACCGTACCTGACCGACCCGAAGCGTCGTGCGGCAGGATGGGTCAACGCCGTCGTCGGAAGGTTCGATCATGAAGATGCTGCCGTTCCTGCTGGGTATGGGCGTGGGGTACGTCCTCGGGACGAGGGCGGGACGCGAGCGCTACGAGCAGCTCTCGCAGGCCTACCGACGGGTCGCCGACAACCCGCAGGTCCAGGCCGCGGCCGGCGTGGCCCGAGCCAAGGCGGGCGAGGCGGTGCAGGCCGGCGTGGCCGTCGCGAAGGACAAGGTCGCCCCGACGTCGTCGGGACACCAGCCGACGGCGCCGGGCCGCGCCGCCGGGACCAACGGGGCCGGTCGCTGATCCCGGCGTAACGGACGAACAGGATCATTCGGGCCGACTTCACGGTCCGGATGATCGCTGTTCACCTCATGTTCCACTCCGTGTGGCGGGCCAGGACGCGGGCGCTCCGTAGCGTCCCCGCCGTCCTGACACGACAGTGCGGGCCGCGCCGTCACTCGGCGTGCGCGCCCGACGGAGGGAATCGGACGGTCCATGGGAATCTCCCTGATCGTCATCGTCGTCATCGTGACGGCGTTGGCGTTCGACTTCACCAACGGCTTTCACGACACCGCGAACGCCATGGCGACGTCGATCGCGACCGGGGCGCTGAAGCCCAAGATCGCGGTCCTCATCTCCGGCGTCCTGAACATCGTCGGCGCCTTCCTCTCGGTCGAGGTCGCCAAGACGATCTCCAGCGGGCTCGTCGACGAGACGAAGATCAACCCGTACATCATCTTCGCGGGCCTGGTCGGCGCCATCCTCTGGAACCTGCTGACCTGGCTGCTCGGTCTGCCGTCGAGCTCGTCGCACGCGCTGTTCGGCGGGCTCATCGGCGCCGTCGTCGTCGCGGCGGGCGCGGGTGCGGTGCACTTCAACACGTTGATCTCGAAGATCATCCTGCCGGCGGTGATCTCGCCGATCCTGGCCGGGATCATCGCGATGGTCGGCACGATCATCGCCTACCGCAGCACCGCGAAGTCCGACAACGAGAGCACCAAGCGCGGCTTCAAGCTGGGCCAGATCGCCTCGGCGTCGATGGTCTCGCTGGCGCACGGCACCTCGGACGCGCAGAAGACGATGGGCGTCATCACGCTGACCCTGATCGCCTCCGGCGTGCTGGCCCCCAACGCCGGCCCGCCCGTCTGGGTGATCCTCGCGGCGGGCCTCGCGATCGGCCTCGGGACCTACCTCGGCGGCTGGCGCATCATCCGCACGCTCGGCAAGCGGGTCAGCGAGATCGAGACCCCGCAGGGCTTCGCGGCGGAGACCGCGACGACGGCGGTCATCCTCGCCTCGTCGCACCTGGGCTTCGCGCTCTCGACGACGCAGGTCGCCACCGGCTCCATCTTCGGTGCGGGCGCCGGCCGCCGGATCGCCGGCGTGCAGTGGGGCGTCGCGGGCCAGATGGCCGTCGCCTGGATCCTGACGCTGCCCGCCGCGGCCATCGTCGGGGCGGTCGCCGCGTTCGCGGCCTCGCAGGGCGTCATCGGGACCGTCCTCGTCGCGATCGTCGCCATCGGCGTCGCCGCGGGCATCTACGCGGCCTCGCGCCGCACGCCGGTCACGGCGGAGAACGTCAACGACGTCCCGGCGCCGCTCGCGCCGGACGAGGTCCGTACCGAGAGCGGGGTGGCGCAGGCATGAGCATCGCGTGGGGTTCGCTGGGTCTGGTGGCGATCGTGTCCTTCGCGGCAGCGGTCGTGGTGACGGCGCTGGTGTCGTTCGGGATCGTCGGGCTCGCCGCGCGGGCACCGCGACCCGACGGGCCCGAGCCGGCGCTCTCGCCGTCGACGGGCACCGCGGTCGGAGTGGTGTCCCTGGTGGCCGCCGCCGCGATCGTGATCTACGGGCTGTACATCATCGTGGCCTGAGCACTCGAGCAGTGCGGCGCGCGGCGTCGCGGACCCTCCCTCGGTCCGCGGCGCCGCGTTTCGTCGTTAGGGGGCTGATCGAGGATGTGGAGCTGCTGACGTTGAGCGTCAGCCATGCCGCATCGATGACAAAAGGGGCTAGCCCCGCGCCCGGCCCAGCTTCTCCCCCACCCCGGCCGCGAGGGTGCGGATCTCGTCCGGGTCGGTGCCGGGGTCGGGGCGCACGTGCAGCACGACGCCGTCGCGGGTCCGGCGCTGGACGAACCACGCTCCCCCGCTGGGCAGGTCGTGGTGCTGGCGGGAGTGGATGACGCCGGTGACGCGGCGGTGCACCGTCTCGGGGATCTTGCCCGGCTCGGGCAGCGGCAGCTTCTGCGGCGACGCGTCGGCCAGCAGGACCACGCCGCCCTCGAGGTGCTCGGCCTCGCTCGCCTCGATCACCTCGAGCGTCCCCGAGGCCCAGGTCGCCTTCGAGACGAGGTGCCAGGGCACGTGGTGGTCGTCGATCCAGAGCCCGCGGTCGGTGGCGAGCACGACCTCGCCGCGTCGGGTCCGGGAGTCGGCCAGCACCCGCTCGTCGGGCTGCAGCGTGCCGGTGAACCCCTCGGGCGTGATCTCCCGGCCGGTGAGCAGCGCCGCGAGCCGGCCGGTCAGGCCGACCACTGGCCGCCGATCGCCTGGTCGCGCAGCGCCTTCTTGTACTGCTCGAGCGCGACGAGGTCGCCGAAGAGCTCGTGGTACTCGTCGGCGTCGGTGACCGGCGAGATCCGCTGCAGCCGCGACTTGATCTCGGCGACCTGCCGCTCGACCAGCGCCCCCTGCAACGCGGTGAGCATCGAGGAGACGTAGCGGGCGTCGTCGGCCTCGCGCGACTGCATCGGCTCGACCGCGAGCTCCGCCACCAGCCGGCCGTACCCGGGCGGGGTCACCTGCTCGGTCACCACCGACACCCAGCCCGACCCGGAGTGGCCGCTCGACGTCCCGCCCGCGGCGAGGATCGCGCGGTGCACCGCCAGGTAGCCGTCGTGGCTGAAGGCGTCCTCGGGCAGCGTGTCGTAGACCGGCCCGGCGAGCCCCGGGACCTGCAGGGCCGCCTTGAGCACCTCGCGCTGCACGCGCAGCCGCGGGTCGTCCCGGGCGGGCATCGAGGGGCCCTCCGGCGAACCACCGGACGACGGCGCGACCGGCCGCACCTGCCGTCGTCGGGACCCTTGCTGGCGAGCGTCCGCGGGCCGGCCCGCCGTCTCGCGCACCCGGCGCACGACCTGCGCCTCGTCCGCCCACCCGGTCCAGCCGGCGAGGCGGCGGGCGTAGCCGTCGCGCAGGTCGTCGCGGCGGATCTGGGCGACGAGCGGGACGCAGCGCTGCAGCGCGGCGGTCTGGCCCTCGACGGTGCCGAGGTCGTGGTCGTCGAGGATCGAGCGGATCGCGAAGGTGAACAGCGGCGAGCGCTGGGCCACGAGGTCGCGCACCGCGACGTCGCCTCGGGCCTGGCGCAGCTCGCACGGGTCCATGCCCTCGGGCGCGGTCGCGATGTAGGTCTGCGCGGAGAACTGCTGGTCGCCGTCGAAGGCCTTGAGCGCCGCGGCCTGGCCCGCCGCGTCGCCGTCGAAGACGTAGATGACCTCGCCGCGGTCGAACGAGTCGTCCATGAGCAGGCGGCGCAGCACCGCGACGTGCTCGTCCCCGAACGCGGTGCCGCAGCTCGCGACGGCCGTCGGGACGCCCGCGAGGTGCATCGCCATGACGTCGGTGTAGCCCTCGACGATGACCGCCTGGCGGGTCTTCGCGATCTCCCGCTTGGCCTTGTCGAGCCCGAAGAGCACCTTCGACTTGTGGTAGACGGGCGTCTCGGGGGTGTTGAGGTACTTGGCCTCGATGCGGTCGTCGTCGAACAGCCGCCGCGCGCCGAACCCGACGACGTCGCCGCCCAGGTCCCGGATCGGCCACAGCAGCCGGCGCTGGAACCGGTCGCGGTGGCCCCGCTGGCCGGGGACCGAGAGCCCGGCCTTCTCCAGCTCGTCGAGGGTGAAGCCCTGGGCGAGGAGGTGCTTGGTCAGCTTCTCCCAGCCGCCGGGCGCGAAGCCGCAGCCGAACGACTCGGCGGCCGCCTGGTCGAACCCGCGCTCGGCGAGGAACTGCCGCGCGGTGTTGGCCTCACCGGGCTTGGCCAGCTCGGCGGCGTAGAACTCGGCGGCGAGCTTGTTGGCGGCCAGGAGCCGCGAGCGGGTGCCGCGGTCGCGCTGGACGCTCGACCCGCCGCCCTCGTAGGTCAGCCGGAACCCGACGCGGTCGGCCAGCTTCTCGACGGCCTCGACGAACCCCAGCTGGTCGATCTGCATGAGGAAGTCGATGACGCTGCCGTGCGCCCCGCAGCCGAAGCAGTGGTACGTGCCGTGGCTGGGGCGGACGTTGAACGACGGCGACTTCTCGTCGTGGAACGGGCAGAGCCCCTTCATCGAGCCCGGGCCGGCGGGGCGCAGCGCCACGTAGTCGCCGACCACCTCGTCGACCCGGTTCCGGTCGCGCACCTCCGCGATGTCGGAGTCCCGGATCCGTCCCGCCACGGGCATGAGTTTACGACGCCGGGTGTGGGCGCCGGGGGTGCGTGCGGCAAGTCGGCCGACAAGGAGTGATCAACGGGCACCTGTCGGGCTCGCCCTCGCTCGTCGAGCCACCCAGATACCCGGTGATCATGCTCCGGGGTGGGCCGTGAGGACGTCCTCGATCGCGGCGAGCGTGGCTTCCGGCTGCTCGAGATGCGGCAGGTGGCCGGCCTTCTCGATGACGGTGAACGGGGCGTGGAGGGCGTCCGCGTAGGCCTTGCCGTACCCGACGTCGACGATCCCGTCCGCCTCGCCCCAGAGGACCGCGGCCGGGACGTTGATGCTCGAGAGGCGCCCCAGCAGCGTCGGGTCCTCCATGTACGGGTCGCCCGCGTAGTCGGCGAACACCGCCGCGTTGGCGGCCATGGCCTCCTGGCGCTCGGCGGGCAGCGTCGTCGGGTCGAGGCGGAAGCGGTCCGGGTCGGCGTAGGAATAGTCGGCGATGCGGTCGATCGTCAGCCCCGAGATGTCGGTGATCGGGTGATCGGGCACCTCGATGCCGACCGCGTTGACGAGGACGAGACCGGCGAGGCCGGCCGTGGAGTCCTGCAGCGCCATCTCCGCGGCGATCCAGCCACCGACCGAACTGCCGACGACGACGACGTCGTGCAGGTCCTGCTCGGCGAGGACGTCGAGGTAGCGGCGGGCGATGTCGGCGACGGTGCGGCAGTCGTCGGGACGCGGGGTGCCCTCGAAGCCGGGGATCGTCGGGGTGAGGACGCGGTGGTCGGCGGCCAGGGCGGCCGAGAGCCCGAGCACCGAGGCCGGGCCACCGCCGCCGTGCAGCACCATGACGGGGCTGCCGGAGCCGCGGTCGTCGAGCGCGGGGGCGTACTCCGTCGAGGGCGTCGTGGCGTAGCGGGCCATCACGCCGGTGACGTTCTCGGCGGTCATCGCTCCGCCGCCCTCGACCATGGCGCGCAGGTCGCGGAAGTACTGCACGTAGAGGTCGGGCGTGAACGTGTTGAGCAGGACCGCGGGCTCGTCACCGGGGTTCGCGAAGGTGTGCGGGGCGCCGGGCGGGACCATGACGAGCGAGCCCGCCGACGCGTCGTGGACGTCGGTCCCGACGGTGAACCGGGCCGTGCCGGAGACGACGTAGAAGCCCTCGTCGTGCTGGGCGTGACGGTGCTGGGGCGGGCCGTCGGTGTGCGGCGCGATGGTGATCTCGCCGATCCCGAGACGGTGCCCGGTGGTGGAGCCGTCCTCGAGGATCCGCATGGTCACCGCGCCGCCGACCATGACCTCGCCGTCCTGCGCTCCGACGATCGACACCAGGGTCATCGTGACCCCTCCTCGCTGCGCTTTGTGAGAGTGTGCTGTCACGAAGGACGGTAGTCGCGTCCGGCATCTTCGTGCAAGTAAACTCTCACGACGAGGGTCGTATCTCAGGAGGCACGATGGTGGGGCGGGTCAAGCAGAAGGAGCGCACGCGGCGGGCGATCGCCGAGGCCGCGCGGGCACTCGTGGAGGCCGGCGGCGAGGTGACGATGCCCGCCGTCGCCTCCCGGGCCGGCGTCTCGGAGGCCACCGCGTACCGGTACTTCCCCGACCTGGTGACGCTGCTGCGCGACGCGGTCCAGGACACCTGGCCGACGCCGGACGATCTGCTGGGGGCGGAGCTGGCCGGGGTCGACGACGTGGGCGAGCGGGTCGCCCGGGCGGCGCGGGTCTTCTGCGGGCGCACGCTGCGCCACGAGCGGGCGGTGCGGGCGATCGTGGCGGCGTCGCTGACCGGGGCGAGCGAGAAGCGCCCGGCGCACCGCTTCGAGGTGATCGACTATGCGTTGGGGCCGGTTCCGGACGGCACGGCCAAGGAGGCGACGGTGCGCGCGCTCGCGGTGGTGATCAGCGCCGAGGCGTTGTTCACGCTGCTCGACCTGTGCGGGTTGGCCCCCGAGGAGGCGACGGAGAGTCTGGTGGAGACGGCTCAGAGGTGCGCTACGCGCCTGTGAGCAGTAATTGACGCTATGGCATCAATTAGTGCTCACGAGCCGAAGGCACCCCGGTCGACGACGACCCGGTCGATCTCGCCCTCGCCCGCGACGTCCCCGTTGCCGTCGACGGCGCGCACGGTGAACGTCATCCGGCCCTTGTCGTCGGGCCCGGCGGAGACCTCGGCGGTGCACCCGAGGGTGCCGCCCACCGGGGTCGGCTTGCGGTGCTTGACGCGGACCGCCGTCCCGACGGTCGTGCGACCGTCGGCGAGCAGCGGCGCGGCGGTGGCCACCGTCGCGGCCTCCAGCCAGGCCACGAGGCGCGGGGTGCCCAGCACCGCCACGTCGCCGCTGCCCAGCGCGATGGCGGTGTCCTCGTCGGTCACGTCATGGATCATCGCGGCGATCCTAGAGCAGGTGCACCGGAGCGCTCGTGAGCACTAACTGTCGCTCGGGCGACAATTAGTGCTCACGAGCGCGAAGCGCACCTACATCGAGGGCGCATCCGTGTTGCTCGGCGTCGTCTTCTGCGACGTGATGTCGTGGAAGTTCCGCGTGATGTACTCGGCGGACCGACAGGCGAGCGCCCCGATCGTGGAGGTCGGGTTCACCGCACCACCGGTCGTGAGGGTGCTGCCGTCGACCACGAACAGGTTGGGCAGATCCCAGGTCTGGCACCACTTGTTGAGCACCGAGTCACCGGGGTTGTTGCCCATCCGGCAGGTGCCCATGAGGTGCCAGGCCGGCGGCGGGTAGAGCACGCCCGTGTCGTTGGTCTCGGTCGCCCCGACCGCGCGCGTGGCCTCGAAGATCTTCTCGATACCGTACTTCGAGAGTGCGATGTCGTTGGGGTGCAGTTCGTAGTTCACGTGCGCGGCCGGCAGGCCCGACGAGTCCTTGACGCTCGGGTCGAGCGTCACCGCGTTGGTCTCCACGGGCAGGTCCTCGCCGAACATGAACACCATGAGGTGGTTCGCGAAGTGACCGTCGAAGAAGTCGCGATGCTTCTCGCCCCACGGCGCGGTGTAGCCGGTGTGGGTGCCCATCGCGGCGTAGGCCGGTCCGAACGAGCGCGCCACCTGCATACCGAAACCGTTGACGAATCCGCGGCTCATGTCCGTGTGATAGAACTCGTGCGAGTACAGCGGCGCACCGAACGAGCCCTTGAAGCCCTCGATCGGCTCGTCGAACCACGAGTCGCAGAACGCGAACACGTGGTGCATCAGGTACTTCCCGACGATCCCGTTCGAGTTCGCAAGCCCGTTCTCGTGCCCCTTCTGCGCGCTCTGCAGGAGCAGGCGCGGGGACCCGATGCCGTTGGCCGCGAGGATCACGATCTTCGCGCGGACCTCGTGCCGCTCACCGGTGTTGCGGTCGATGTAGGTGGCGCCGGTCGCCTTGCCGTTCTCGGCGTTGATCGTCTCGACGCGCGCCATGGTGCGCAGGTCCGCGCCGTACCGGATGGCGTAGGGCCAGTGGGCGTTGGCCGGGGTGGACAGCGATCCGGTCGGGCTGCCGGAGAGCTCGTTGCCCATCGCCTGGTCGGCCTCGCGGTTCTCCCGCGGGACGGTGATGACCGCGTTGTCCGACGGCCACCAGTGCCAGCCCAGGTCCTTGGAGGCCTTGGCGTACTTGAGCCCGAGCTTGCCGGGCAGCACCTCCGGGTCGCGGACGGCCTGCTTGCGATCCGGGTAGGACGGGTCACCGATCCGGCCGGAGATGCCGTAGATCTCGTCGTTCTCGTCGTAGAACGGAGCGAGGTCCTCGTAGGAGATGGGCCAGTCGATCGTGCCCTCGAGGCCGTGCTCGGTGCCCTTGCGGAAGTCGACCGGCTTGTAGCGCGGCCAGTGGCCGGCGTAGTGCACCGTCGAACCGCCGACGTTGTTCATCATGTACGGCGTCGTGGTGCCGGTGACCGGATAGTCCTCGGGCAGCTGGCGGACGTTCGGGTCGTAGGCCCAGCCGCGCTGCTTCTCGAGCTCCCACTCGTCGTGGTAGTGCGGGTGGTCGGTCGGCTTGACCCACGGGCCCTGCTCCAGGCAGATCACCCGCATGCCGGCCTTGGCCAGCTTGAGCGCGTTGCCCGCACCGCCCGGGCCCGCGCCGATGATCAGGACGTCGGTCTCCTCGTACGTGGCCATGGTGCGCTCCTCACTTCTTCCAGGACAGCTGGGACAGGTCGACGCGGACGACGTCCTCGGTCTCGAGGTAGGAACCGTTCTCCTGCGCCTGCGTCAGCAGTTCCTCGTCCCAGGGCTCCGTGGTCTGCAGGTAGCCGTACGGCAGCGGCGGGCCGTGGTAGTCGCGGCCGGCCGGGAGGTTGCGGTTGATCGCCTGCGTGACGACCGGCCGCGAGTAGTAGCCGTAGTAGACGAGCGCCCGCAGCTGCTCGAACAGCGGGTCCTCGGCCTTCTCGAGCGCCGCGATCGCCTCGGCGCGGCCCGTGGCGTCCGCGCTCACGAACGACTGTCCGAGCCGGTCGAGGCCGGCCTTGAACTCGTCCTCGCTGGCGAACGGGAAGTGCTTGTTCTGGTAGCCGCTCGGGGTGACGTAGCGGCCCACGAACGTCACGAGGTCGAGCTCGCTCGCCGTCGGCCAGTTCGGGTTCGGCGGGATGATCGTGTCGGCGGCCGCATTGATGACGGCAGCCTGCGGCTCGCTGAAGCGGATCGGGTTCTGCAGCCCGCCGAGACGCGGGCGGCCGGACTCGAAGTAGCCGCCCGCCTGACCCGGCGTCGCGGAGGTCTCCGGGGCGCCGAACGGTGCGGGCTTCTCTCCCAGGGCGTTGTTCATCGGTCTAGGTCTCCTCCTTCGTCGGAGCCCATGTGAACGAATGTGGTCGTCATGGCGACCACATCCGTTCACATGGGCGAAGCCCTACAGCGGGGCGCCGGCCCAGTCGGTGGCCGCACGCAAGGGGTCGAGGTTGATCGCGACGTGCTTGACCTGCGTGTAGTTGTGGACGGCCTCCAGGCCCTCGTCCCGACCGGTGCCGCTCTGCTTGTGGCCGCCGTGCGGGGTCATCGGGAGCTCGCCGAACCAGTCGTTGATCATCACGCCGCCGACCTGCAGGCGGCGGGCCGTCGAGAGCAGCGTCGTGATGTCCTTGCCGAGCAGCACCGCGAACAGGCCGTAGATCGAGTCGTTGACCGCCGCGACCAGCTCGTCCTCGGTCGACCACGGGTGCACCGACGCGACCGGCCCGAAGATCTCCTCCTTGGCGATGCGCGACGAGTTGTCGACGTCGGTGAAGACCGTCGGCTCGACGAAGTAGCCGCCCTCGGGCGTCCCCGCGGGGCGTCCGCCGCCGTAGAAGAGGGTCGCCTCGCTCTTGCCGAGCTCGATGTAGGAGTTGACCCGGTCGAACTGCTTCTTCGACACCAGCGGGCCCATCTGGGTCCCGTCCGCGAACCCGTCGCCCACCTTGGTCTGGTCGAGACGCGCGGTGAGCTTGCCCAGGAACTCGTCCTTGACGTCCGCGTGCACGAACAGCCGGGTGCCGGCGACGCAGACCTGACCGGTGTGCGAGCAGAAGCCCTGCACCGCGACCTCGACGGCCTCGTCGAGGTCGGCGTCCGGGTACACGACCGTCGGCGACTTACCGCCGAGCTCCAGGGTGACCTGCGCGACGTGGTCGGCGGCCAGCTTGGAGATCTGCTTGCCGGTCTCGGTGGAGCCGGTGAAGGTGATGCCCGCGACGTCGGGGTGCGCGGCCAGCGCCGCGCCCGCCTCGGCGCCGTAGCCGGTGACGACGTTGAACACGCCGTCCGGGAACCCGGCCTCCTTGACCAGCTCGGCGAACTTCAGCGCCGAGAGCGACGTGTCCTCGGCCGGCTTGACCACGACCGTGTTGCCGAACGCCAGCGCCGGAGCGGTGGACCGGACCATGATCAGCAGCGGGTAGTTCCACGGGATGATGTGCGCGGTGACGCCGAGCGGCTCGAGCAGCGTGAACGAGAGCTTGTTGCCCGGCACCTCGATGGTGCGCCCGCCGACCTTGTCGGCGATGCTCGCGAAGTAGTCGAGCCAGATCGGGATCGCGCCGACCAGTTCCTGGGCCTTCGCCAGGTAGTGCCCGGAGTCGAGGGCCTCGAGGCGGGCCAGCTCGTCGGCGTTCTCGGTGACCTTCTCGGCGAGCGCGCGCAGCAGGGCCGCGCGGCCGAGCGCGTCGGTGAACTGCCAGTCGACGGCGACCCGCTTCGCCGCGGCCACCGCCTTGTCGACGTCGGCGGAGTCGCCGCGCGGCACCTGGGCGATCGTCTCGCCGGTGTTCGGGTCGACCGTCGGGAAGGAGCCGCCCGCACCGGCGGCGGTCCACCCGCCGTCGATGAACATCTGGGCGTGCTCGGCCTTGCGGGCCGTCGTGTCGAGCGTCAGGGACATGAGTTCGGTTCCACCTCGCTGTGCTGTCAGGACCGGTAGGGAGCCGGATGTGAGAGAGCCCTATCGGCGTGCTGGTCTGCCTCTGCCGTCAGGTGTCAGCAACGGACCATCGCTGCCGGTAGGGAGCCGGCTAGCGCTTCGTGTGCTCCCGCTCGTCGACCACACGCCGCGACTTGTGCTCGGCGCGCTCGAGGGTGTTGGCGTCGACCGACTCGAAGGTCACGCGGACGCCGAGGAAGGACTGCAGGCCCGAGCCGGTGTCGCGGTCGAAGGCCTCCCGCTGACCGTCCGGGAGCGTCGTCTCCGCCCGGACGATCATCTCGTCCATCGAGCCCGTGCGGCGCACGATGATCTGGTGCTCGCCGCCGTAGTCGGCCACCTGGCGCAGGTAGTTGTCGACCTCCGTCGGGTACACGTTCTCCCCGCGGATGTGGATCATGTCGTCGATCCGGCCGTACACGCCGTTCGGCAGCTTCGGGTAGGTGCGCCCGCAGGGGTTGTCCTCCATGACCCAGCGGGTGAGGTCGTTCGATGCGAGCCGGATCATCGGCTGCGATGTGCGCTCGAGGTGCGTGTAGACCGGCGTGCCCTCGCTGCCGTAGGGCACCGTCCGGAACGTCTCCGGGTCGCACACCTCGTGCCAGACGATGTCCTGCCACAGGAGCATCCCCTCGGGGGTCTCCTTCGTGGCCGACGCCGACATGAACGGCGTCATCTCGGCCATCGTCCCGCAGTCGATCACCGTCGCGCCGAAGGAGTCCTCGATCGCCTTGCGCACCGACGGCACCGAGGCCCCCGGCTCGCCGGAGAAGAACATGACCTTGAGCCCGAACTCGCGGGGGTCGATCTTCTCCTTCTCGGCGACCTCGGCCAGGCGCAGCGCGTACGACGGCGTCGCGTAGAACGCCGCCGGCTTCACCCGGGCCAGCCAGGTGACCGCCCGCGCCGTCATGCCCTGCGCGCCGGCACCGAACGGCAGGACGCGGCAGCGCAGCCGCTCGGCCGCGGTCATCGCGCCCCACGAGCCGAGGTAGAGCGAGAACAGCGCGGCGACGAACACCGTGTCCCCGGGCCGCACGCCCATCCCCCACAGGATGCGCGCCTGGTTGTCGGCGATGACCTCCCAGTCGCGGCGCCCCAGCGCGAACGCCGTGGGGGCACCCGTCGTCCCGGACGTGCCGTGGATGTGGTGGATCTCGGACTCGTCGCAGCACACGTAGTCGCCGAACGGCGGGTGGTCCGCCTGGGACTGACGCATCTCGGCCTTCGTCACCACCGGGACCTGCTCGAACGCCTCCCACGACGTGATGTCGGCCGGCTTGAGGTCCACCGCGTCCCACTTGTTCTTGTAGAAGCTCGAGGTGGAGTACGCGTACTCCATGACCTCGCGCAGCCGCACGAGCACGGCGGCGTCGCGCTCGGCCGGGTCCATCGTCTCGCGCACCGGGAACCAGTACGGCGACGACGGGTCGGGCAGGTAGTCCTGGTCGTAGCGGGTGGGGAACGCCCACTCCTCCATGGCTGCCATCAGCTCGTCCCTTCCTTGCGACGCGCGACCTCGGCGTCGTTCCACGGGGTGAGTGCCTGGTAATCGGGGACGAAGCCGAGGCCCTTGCCGGAGTCCGGCGACGGCGCGTCCTGGGTGGTGACGACGTCGACCACGGCGGGCGCGTTCTCGACGGCGCGGCGGATGGCGCCCTCGAGGTCCGCGGCGTCGGTGACCCGCTCGCCGTGCGCCCCGAACGCGCGGGCGAGGCCCGCGTAGTCGGAGTCGGCGAGGTCCGTCCCGACGACGAGGCCGTAGTTCTCGGCCTGGTCGTAGCGCTCGATGTTCCAGGCGCGGTTGTTCGAGACGATCACGACGATCTTCGCGCCGTGCCGGACCGCGGTGTCGATGTCCGTCGCGGTGATCCCGAAGGCGCCGTCGCCGGTGACCGCGACGACCGGCCGGTCCGGGTAGGCCAGGGAGGCGGCGATCGCGAACGGTGTCGCGACCCCGAGGCAGCCGAACGCGCCGGCGTCGAGGTATCGCGCGCACCGGGTGATGCCCAGGCGGGCGAAGGACAGCAGGTCTCCCCCGTCGGCGATCATCACCGCCTCACCGAGGTCGAGCGCATCGCCGTCCAAGGAGTCCAGCGCCCCGAAGATCCGGTTCGGGTGGATGTGGCCGTCGGCGCCGTTCTCGGTGGTGTGCAGCGCCTGGCGGTAGTCCTCGGAGCGCTTCCGGTGCTTGGCCTTGAGCTCGTCGCGCCAGCTGGTGTCCGCGGTGTGGTCCTTGAGCGCGTCCGCGATCGCGCCGAGCGCCGCCCCCGGCTCGGCCAGGATCTCGACCTCGCCGCGGCGGTTGTCGATCAGCTCGCTCGCGGTGTCGGAGATCCGCACGATCTTCGCGTTCGTGAAGACCGCCGGCGAGCCCATCCCGAGCTGGTAGTCCAGCTGGCGGCCGACGGTGATCAGCAGGTCGGTGTCGCGCATGACGGCGGAGCGGGCGCTCCCGACGGCGGCCGGGTGCGAGTCCGGGACGAGGCCCCGGCTCTCCTGGGTGTCGAGGTAGGCGGCGCCGCTGGCGTCGAGCAGGCGGACGAGGTCGGTGCCCCTATCGGCGTGCTCCCCTCCCTGCCGCGCGCCGCGGCCGGAGATGATCGCCGGCTTCGACGCGGCCCGGATCAGATCCGCGACGGCGGCGACATCCTCGGGGTGCGGCTGGGGACGGCGCTTCGGCTTGGCCCGCAGGTGCTCGGGGGTGACGAGCGCCGGCGGGACCTCCTGCCGCAGCACGTCGGTGGGGATCTCGAGGTAGACCGGGCCCGGCTCGCCGCGGTCGCCGGAGGCCCGCGCCCAGGCCTCGTCGAACTCGCGCAGCACCTGGTCGGCGCTGCGCAGCGTGCGGGCCAGGCGGGTGACCGGCTCGAGGATCGCGGTGTGCGGGATGTCCTGCAGCGGGCCCATGTTCGACTGCGGGATGGGCGGGCAGCCGCCGATGACCAGCAGCGGGATGCGCGAGACCGAGGCGTTCGCGACGGCGGTGACGGTGTTGGTGACGCCCGGCCCGGCGGTCACCATCGCGACAGCGGTCTGCCCGGTGAGTTCGGTGTGGGCGTGCGCCATGTGCACCGCGGAGCCCTCGTCGCGGACGTCGACGATGCGCACGCCGCAGCGCGCGAGCTGGTCCCAGATCGGCTGGATGTGACCGCCCTGCAGGCCGAACACGCGATCGACCCCGTGCTCCTGCAGGAACCTCGCGACCACTTCGGCGACCTGCACCGGCCCCGCGTCCGCCATGGACCCTCCTCATCGTCGAGTGACTGCGGCCACGACGCCCCCGGTGACCGCTGTCACGCCACCTTGGCGCATTCTGAATTCAGAAGTCAATACATGGGAGTGATCCAGTCGCTACTGGCGGCGACCACGGAGCGCGATACGGTGGGTCTACCCCGCCGCGGCGGGTGTGAAGCGCGCCACGTGTGCGGAAAAGGTCGAGGGTTTCTCGAGCTCGCGAGCGGCCCTGAGGGGTGGGATGAGCGCGCTACCGCAGATGCCTTCGCGGACCGACCAGGTCTTCGAGGCCATCGTCGACGACATCTGCACCGGGAAGCTCGCCCCCGGCACGCCGCTGCGCCAGGAGCAGCTCGCCGAGCGCTTCAACGTGTCCCGGCAGCCGATCCAGCAGGCGCTGCTCCTGCTCCGCAACCAGGGCCTGGTCCGGGAGTTCGGACGGCGCGGCCTCGAGGTGGCGCCCCTCGAGCCGGACTTCGTCAGCCACCTCTACGAGCTGCGCTCCCTGCTCGACGGGCAGGCGGCCCGGCTCGCGGCGACCCGCCGCAGCGACGAGTGGCTCGAGCAGGCCTCCGAGGTCGTCGCCACCGGCAACCAGGCGTTCGCCGACCGGGCGTTCGCGCAGATGATCCGCGGCGACGTCGAGTTCCACCGCGCCGTCGTCGACGCCTCCGGCAACCCGCTGCTGGTCGAGAGCGCGGGCGTGATGTGGCGCAACGTGCAGCGGGTGATGGGCGAGGTGCTCTTCCAGGGCGGCGCGCCGGCCTGGGTGTGGGAGGACCACACCGCGATCCTCGAGGCCATCCGGGATCGGGACGCCGACGCGGCCGAGGCCCTCTCGCGACGCCACGCCGAGCACGGCGAGCAGCTCATCCTCGACGCCATGACCGACGCGAAGACCGGGTCCGACTAGCCCTGGGTCGTGGCGTCCCGATGCACGCCGAGCAGGTGGCGGTAGGCGGCGGCGCTGACCTGGTTGAACCCCTGCTCGTCCTCGCTGGTCTCGCGCCGGACCTTGCCCGGGACGCCCGCGACGAGGGAGCCGGGCGGCACCGTCACGCCCTGGGAGATCACCGCACCCGCGGCCACGACGGAGCCCCGCCCCACCGTCGCCCCGTTCATGATCACCGCGCCCATCCCGACGAGGACCCCGTCCTCGACGGTGCAGCCGTGCACGACCGCCTTGTGCCCGACGGTCACGTTCTCCCCCACCGTGCAGGGGAAGCCCGAGTCGGCGTGCAGCACCGAGCCGTCCTGGATGTTCGAGCCCGCGCCGACCGAGATCGCGTCGTTGTCGGCACGCACCACCGCCGAGTACCAGATGCCGACCTCGGCACCCAGCGTCACGCGGCCGGCGACGACCGCGCCCGGGGCGATCCAGGCGGTGGGATCGACCTGCGGGTGGTGGCCGTCGACGGTGACGAGCAGTGGCTCCATGACGCCCATCGAATCAGCCGGGTCCCGGGCCCGCCGGGGCGGCCGTCGCGTCAGACGTCCGCCGCGGCCGGCTCCTCGCGGGGTGAGGGGATCGGCGGGCCGTCGTCGTCCGGGTCCGGCCCGCTCTCGGCCTCCGGCACGTCCCCGCCCCACCGCGCGGGATCGGGAGCCGAGGTCACGACGACGGGCACCATCGCCGGCGGAGGCGCGGGTTCGTCCCCCGGCGTCGGCTCGACGGCCTCCGGCACCGCACCCGCCGTCGGGACGACCGGTTCGAGGCCCGGCAGGCCCTCCGGCACGACGGCGGGCGCGATCGGCTGGACGGGACCGACCAACCAGCGCCCGTCGACGGGACGGCGCTGGAGGGTCGGGCCCGCGGTGAGCTCCTCGACCGGGACCTCCGCGAGCCGCAGCCGCGCCCGCGCTACGGCCCGCGGGCTCCCGGCCACGACGGCCGCCAGGACGAGGCGGTCGCCGTGGGGATCCGGAATCTCGCGCAACAGGTGCACCCAGCCGTCCCCGGCCTCGACGGTCAGGGTCCCGGCCGTGCCCGGCGAGCCGTTGGTGATCGCCCGGGCCGCGCGCGCGAGGTCGGCGTGGCCGGCCCCGAGCAGCTCGAGGTCGGCGAGGTCGCCCTCGCGCGTGCAGGCGTCGAGGACGAAGCCGCTGCCGACGTCGACGAGGGTGGCCGCGACCACCCGCCGGTCCTCGAGCAGCGACGCCAGCACCGTCGAGAGCCCGTCGGTGCGGACGCAGGTGACGTGACGGTGCCGTCCCACTTCGGATCGGTCGGTTCCGGTCAGCGCCGTCCGGCCTGCTGGTAGTACCCCGGGTCGACCGCCGGGCTCGCGTCCGGACCGTCCATCGTGAAGCGCTGGGCGATCATGCGCAGGTCACGCCGGGCCATCGCCAGGTTGGCCTGCTGCCGGTTGAGCACCAGGTAGAAGAAGATCTTGTCGTCGTCGTTGCGCGAGTAGACGGGACGGATCAGGTGGTACTGGGTGTCGAGGGTGATCAGGATGTCCTCGATCGTCTCGCGCAGGCCCAGCTTCTGCATCACGTCGAACTTCGAGCGCACGACCTCGCTGTTGCCGGGAGCGGCGACATCGAGGTCGAACTCCGCGCTGCCGCCGCGTGAGCCCAGGGTCATGCCGCTCTCGTAGTCGACGATCGCGACCGCGAAGGCGCCCTTGATGTTGGTCGCGGCGTTGAGGACGTAATCGATGTCAGCCATTGAAGGTGCTCTCCATCAGGGGTGGCTCGGATCGGGGGACGACGGGGGTTCAGGACAGACGGCGTAGTCCGTCGATGAGCCGTCTCAGCACCGAGGGCTCACTCGTGAACGCCGCGGCGCCGGCCACGGCGGCCGCAGGGCGGACCGTCGGGACGGATCGGGGGGTGGGCAGGCCGCCGGGCAGGTGGGTGCCCGGCATGCGCTGCGGGAGGACCGGCAGCTCGTCGTCGTCGGCCTCGGCGTCCGCCGCGGCTTCCTCCTCGGGAGCGTCGGCGGCGGTCTCGGTGGGCTCCAGCGGCGGCGCGGTGATGATCGGGTAGGGCACCGGGGCCGGCATCTCGGTGGTGTCGTCCTCCGGCACGGGGGACGGCGGGGGCGGTACGACGACGACGGGGGCCCACAGGTTCGTTCGGCGGGGGGCCGGGACGGACGGCGGCTCGGGGTCCTCGGCCGACTCCCGCGCCGCGGGGATGGTGGGCTCGGGGTGCGCCGACGGTTCGACGGGTGCCGACGCCTCGGCGGGCGCGTCGACGGTGTCCGCCTCCGCAGCCGGCGGAGGGGGCGGGGGCGGCACGACCTCGGGGCCGGCCGGATCCGGCTCCTCGCGGTCCTGCCGGTCCTTGCGCGCCAACCGGCCGTTCGTCGGGCGACGGACGCTCTCGTCCCGCCCCGCCGGGCGCTGCGGCGGGATGTCGACGTCGGGTTCGTGCGGCGCCGCGGGCCCGGGCATGGCCGCCGGGGTCGCGCCCGTCATCGGGGTCGCGGTGTCCTTCGGCGGTTCGGCCGGCGTGAACGCGTCCGCGGGCGCGGACGCGGGGAACGGGCCGGTCCTCGGGGACGGCCAGGATCGGGTGCTGCGCCCCCGGGACGGCTGGAACGGCGCGAACGGGCGGGAGGGCTCGAACGGCCGGAACGGCTCGAAGGGCTTGTTCGCCTGGGCGCGGCCGGTCGACGACCCCGGCGTCGTCGGCGGGGGTTGCATGCTCGGCGGAGCCTGCTCGGTCGGCGACGCCGATCGGGGGGCCGGGGCCGTCGCCCCCGGGGCCGACGCGGCCGGCGTCCGCGGGAACGACGACGGGGCGGCCGGCGTGGCCGGCGTCCGCGGGAACGACGACGGGGCCGTCGTCTTCGGGAACGACGACGGGGCCGGCGCCGGGGCGGCGGGGAACGACGGGGACGGCGTGGACGGCGTGGACGGCACCGTCGACGGCGGCTCCGGAGCCGCCGTGAGTGCCCGCGGCCCGGTCGGCGACCCCGCGGTGCCCAGCCCCGCGAGCGCGCGACGGGCCCACGCGAGGTTCCCGCGCGCGCGGTCGATGCGGACGGTGACCCACACGCCGTCGTCGTCGCGGTCGCTGGGGACGAGGCGCACCAGGTGGTAGGTCGAGCTGGTGGTCAGCACCAGGTCCTCGAGCTCACGCCGGCGGTCGTGCGAGACCGCCGCGAGCTGACGCACCCACTCGATGACGGCGAGCGCCGGTCCGGGGGGCCCGCCGACCTCGCCCAGCACCCGCGAGCCGTCGGCGTCCACGGCGAGCACGTACTCCGCGCCCGGCAGTGCGGCGAGCCCGTCCACGAACCGGCCGATCCCGGCGAGCCCAGGCTCGCGCGCGGGCTCGACGGCAGGCGATGCCGTCCACCCGTGTGCGACCACGCCACGTCCTCACTGCTGCTGTCGGGGTCCCGGACCGGGGAACGGTAAGGATCGCCCCACGTGACCGGCAACAGCACCGTTCAGCCCAACGGGGGACCATTCCTCCGGACACGACATGACTCTGCGTCTCTGCCTCGCGTCGCGGTGCGACACGCCGGTCTGCTGGGCCGAACGCCGGGATTCTGCCGGAGCACCCGGGTGTCACCCCTACCCCGCAAGTGCCAGTGACCTGGCCGTCGAACGCAGTAGTAGCCATGTGGCGAAGCGGGGTATTTCGCGCCCGGACGGGTGGATCAGCCCAGGGTGACCATGCCGATACCGATCGCGAAGTGCACCGGTTCGGAGCAGTGTGGATCCTCCGGTCGCCGAGCCCTGATCACCCGCTCGTCGGCGATCACCGCACCGGCGGGGTGCACGCGACCTCGGTGAGCACCGGGTCGCGGGGGTAGCGCAGCGCGGTGCGCTCCGGGGCACCGACGAGATTGGCCCAGAACCGCGACCACGTGAGCGGTGCCGAGACCGACGCCTCGACGTCGCGGATCGCCGGGCACTGAAGGGCCCTCGAGGCAGCCGCGACGTCGTCGGCGCGCACCGCCCGGTCGTCCGGGGCCACTCCCCCGCCCTCAGCGACGTTCCAGGCCGCGGGCAGGTTCTTGTCGTGCCCCACGCGGCCGTCGGGAACCATGATCGTGTGGGCCGCGAGCGGCTCCGCGAGCCCGACGGTGTCGGTGACGCGGACGTTCAGCGGGTTGAGCGCGCCCGCCACTCCGAGGTTGAGGAAGACCATCCCGCTGGGCTGGCCCGGGGCGAGCGGCACCGTCTCCCACTCCGGGCCCGCCGGTCCCTTGCCCCGGGCCTGCAGCGCGAGCACCGGCACCGGGCTCTGGGCGATCAGCTTGGCGCCGCCCGCGACGTAGGGGTGCCCGCGGTAGTCGTCGGCGGTCAGCGGGTGCGGGGTGCCGAGGAGCTGGACGTAGAAGTCGCGCTCGTCGGCGATCCCGGACGCCGAGATGCCGTCGTAGTTGATCCGGGCGTGGGTCCCGACGGCGAGGGCCCACACCAGCAGCGCCAGCAGCGGCAGCGCGGTGCGCCGGCGGACGGGCAGCGCCATGACCGGGAGCAGGACGCAGAAGATCGCCGGGAGCAGCATGCGCGCGTGCATGAAGTCGCCGCCGACCCGCACGACGTAGAGCACCATCCCCAGGCCGCCCACGACCGGCGCCAGCGCCACCGCCGCCGTCCCGGCGCGGTCCCACCTCCGGGTCGCCCGGATCGCGGCGTCGACGGGCTCGGCGCCCGGCACGGTCCGCCCGCGCCGCCGGGCCCACCACTCGCTGCGAGCCACCCGGGAGCGGACGATCCCGGCCGCCGCGACCAGCAGGAACAGCGCCGGGAGGAGCAGCCAGTAGGTGGCCACGGTGTCGCGCAGGTACGAGTAGCCCCGCCCCCAGAGCGCGACCCCGGCCTCCTTGGCGAGCGCCGTCGAGGGGACCAGCAGGCCGTAGTACCCGGCGCGGAACACCTCGTAGCCGGCGACGGGCGCGACGCACAGCGCCCCGAGCCCCACGACCCGCGCCCAGCCGCGCCGGTCCCGGGGCTGCTCGAGCACCGCGAGCGCGATCCCGACGGTCACCGACACCAGCGCGAGGTCCGGGCGCACCAGCGGACCGAGCCCGATGACCAGCGCCGACGGCCAGGCCGCCCCGGGCCGGCGTCGGGTCCCGCGGGCGGCGAACAGCCGCGGCTCGCGCTGGGACCGGCGCACGAGCAGCCACCAGGTGACGGCCAGCCAGCAGAACGACATCCCGGTCTCGAGGCCCGAGGTGCCGAAGTCCCAGAACGGCGGCAGGGCGAGCACCACCAGCCCGCCGGCGGGCACCACGACCCGCCCGAGCCCGGTGAGCCGCCGGGCCCCGTCGAGCGCGAACCCGAGCGCGGCCGCGGAGAGCACCAGCCCGGCCGCGACGGCGGTGTACTCGAGGCGCACCGGGATCACGGAGAGCCCGAGCAGCAGGACCGTCCACAGCGTCGAGGTGCTGGTCTCCACGCGCTCGCCGATGTTGTACACCGGCCCGTTCCCGGCGAGAATCTGCCGGACGGTGCGCAGGAAGATCAGGCCGTCGTCGGACATCCAGCGCCGCTGCCACATGAGCACGACGTCGAGGGCGACAGCGAGGCCGAGCAGCACGGCCGTCGTCGTCACCGGACGACGGCGGGCGCGGCCCGCGAGGGTGCCGGTGAGCTCGACGGCGCGCGACGCGGCCGGGTGCGCGGCGCGGATCGTGAGCCGGCCGGTCGCGGGGCCCTCCGCGGCACCCGCCGTCGTGCCGACCGTCACCGCTGCTCCCCCTGCCGGCCGCGCCGGCCTTCCCGTCATCCCGACACCAACCGCCGCGGCCCCTCGGTGTCCAGGCGGGCCGACCACGACCTGGCCTGCGCGTCGGTGAGGACGGCGACCTGGTCGACGACGACCCGCAGCCGGGACGCGGCGTCGGAGGCAGCGTCCCACGCCGGGCGGAACGCGGGGTCCAGGACGCCCGGCGCGCCGTCGTGCAGCCGCCCGACCAGGTCGGCGAGCAGCCCCCGTTCCCGCTCCTGGGCCGCCAGCCGCTCGGGGTCGGACATCACCCAGCGGACCGCGGCCGCCTTGAGCAGCGTCACCTCCGCGCGGGCCCCGGGCGGGACGACGAGGTCGTCGTCCGGGCCCGCGGTCTCCCCGGTCACGGCGAGGGTGGCGTCGACGGCGGCGGTGACGAACCGGCCGACGAGCTCGCTGGTCAGGTGCTTGAGGGCCACCTGGGCGCCGAGCGTGCCCGGCTCCCCCGCCTCGCGCGCCACGCCCACGAGCGGCGGGTACTCGCCGAGCCGCTCGGCGGCGGCCTCGAGGTCGGCGGTGTCCGCCCCGAACGCGTGGGCGGCGAGCGCGACGAGGCCGTCGTCGGGGTGGGCGAGCCGCTCGGGGTCGATGCGCCCGGCCAGGATGGCGTCCTCGACGTCGTGGACCGAGTAGGCGACGTCGTCGGCCCAGTCCATGGTCTGCGCCTCGAGGCACGGCACCTCGGCGCGCGCCGCGGGCAGCCCGGCGCGGACCCACGTGAACACCTCGAGGTCGTCGGCGTAGACCCCGAACTTGCGCGACCCCGGCCGCCGCTGCCAGGGGTACTTCATGCAGGCGTCGAGGGTCGCGCGGGTGAGGTTGAGGCCGCGGCAGCGCTCGTCGTCGAGGGTCTTGGGCTCGAGGCGGGCGAGCAGCCGCAGCGTCTGCGCGTTCCCCTCGAACCCGCCGGCGTCGGCCATGATCGCGTTCAGCGCGTACTCGCCGTTGTGCCCGAACGGCGGGTGCCCGATGTCGTGGGCGAGCCCGGCGGTGTCGACGACGTCGGGGTCGAGGCCCAGTTCCTCGGCCATCCCCCGCCCGATCTGCGCGACCTCGAGCGAGTGCGTCAGCCGGGTCCGCGGCACGCCGGTGACCTCGGCGGCCTCGCCCGGCCCGACGACCTGGGTCTTGCCCGCGAGCCGGCGCAGCGCGGCGCTGTGCAGCACGCGGCCGCGGTCCCGGGCGAACGGCGTGCGACGGTCCCGGCCGCGTTTGGGCTCCTCGGGGAAGAACCGCTCGCGCGGGTCCCGCCGGGTGGGAGTCACTGCAGGCTCGGGTCGGAGAAGTCCGACGAGGCGTGCGCGAGGTGGTAGTAGATCAGGCCCGCGGTCTCGCGGACGATGTAGAAGAACTGGGTCTGCCGGGTCTGCACGACGGGGCCGCTCTTCGTCGGCGACGTCGTCGCGTCGAGGCCCACGTCGCGGGCCATGGTGCGCGAGCGCAGTGAGTGCCACGGGTCGCTGACGATCACCGCGGAGCTCCAGCCCCGCTGCTTCGCGACCGACCCGACCGCCTCGAAGCTCCCCAGCGTGTCCTTGCCCTCGTCGACGGGCAGGACGTCGCGGTTCGGGACGCCGTGCTCGGTCAGCCACCGGTCGCCGGCCTCCGCCTCGGAGAACTGGTCCCCCTTCGCGGCGCCGCCGACGGTGACGACGGTCGGGGCGACGCCCTGCTGGTAGAGCGTGAGCGCGTGCTCCAGGCGCGCCTGGAGCACCGGGGACGGACGGCCGTCGTACTGGGCGGCGCCGAGCACGAGGATCACGTCGGTGGGCGAGCGCTCGTCGACACGTCCGAGCTGCCAGACGCGGAACGCCGTGCCGCCCACCAGCAGCAGGCCGATGACGAGGGCTCCGACGACGACGCGGGGCGCCCACGTCAGGGCCGCGCGGGGGCGGCTGTGGGTCCGGGTCGGCGCCTCAGCGGACCGGGTCATACGCCGATCTGCCCCCGCCCGGAGGACAGCGCGGCCGGGGCGCGGCCACTGCGCGCGGCGACGACCTCCGCGACGATCGACACTGCGGTCTCCGCGGGTGTCCGGGCCCCGAGGTCGAGCCCGACCGGCCCGTGGATGCGGGCGAGGTCCGCCTCGGCGATCCCGGCCGCGAGGAGCCGCTCCCGACGGGCGGCCTGGGTCCGGCGCGAGCCGAGCGCCCCGAGGAACCCGCGCCCGTGGCGCAGGCCGGCGACCAGGGCGGCGTCGAAGGCGGGATCGTGGTCGAGCAGCACCAGCACGTCGGCGTCGGTGAACGCGGCGACGGCGGCGGCGGTCTCCTCGACGCCCGCGACCTGCCGGTAGCCCCACCCGAGCACGACCGCCTGCGCCTCGAGGGCCCCGGCGATCGCCCCCGCGCCCGCCACGAGCAGCGCGGGGACCGGCACCCAGAGGTCGACCAGGACGTCGGTGCCCGCGAGCTCCGTACGGTCGGTGGTGGTCGCCCCGCGGCGCAGCAGGCCGCGGACGTGCTCCAGCGCGGCGTCGTCGAGCGCCGGGGAGCCGAGCGAGCCGTGCACCTCGTCGAGGGTCAGCCCGGTGACCGCGAGCGCGTGGGTGCCGTCGACGGGCGAGACGAGGGCCGCGGGCGTCCCGGCGGCGAAGGCGGCGCCCAGGGCGCGCGCCGGGTCGGCCGCGAGGGGGTGCGCGAGCAGGGTGGCGCCGCCGGCGCAGGCCAGCCCGGCCGCGACGGCGTCGTCCTCGGCCACGTGGGCCTCGCCGAGGGTGGGCGCGGTGAGCGCGGCCAGGGCGAGCTCGGCCGCGCGGTCGTCCAGCGCGCCCCGCAGCAGGTCTCCGCCGCGACTCTCCCCGCGGGCCGCGAACAGCTGGCCGGGCTCGACGGTGCCGAACCCGTGCCGCTCCAGCACGCGCACGACGCCGACGGACTCGTCGGACCCCGCGCTCCCGGCGAGCACCTCGCTCAACGGAGTCCTGCTGGTCGGCCGATTCACACCACCAGGGTAGGGGAGCCCCCCGACACCCCATGCCCGCCGGGCGGGAGGTGGCCGGGCTCGGCTCACGGGCCGTCTCCGCGATTCGCAGCGCCTGGAGACGCCGCCCCTCGCCGCGTGTTCGCCCACGACGAAGATCAGGGAGTCGCTGCGGGGCCGAACGGAGATCCGCTCGCCCCGCATCGACTCCCTCGCGGACCGCCCGACGAATACCGGGAATGTCGCACCGGACGCGTCGCTGTACCGAACAGTAGTGCCGTACGGTGCGCGCGCCCGAATCGGACCCGCCCGGAGCAGAGCTGTACGACCATCCGGCGGAGACAGATCTCCGTCTTTCCTGTTACCCGAGTTCGTGTGATTCCCGGTATCAGGCTCCGACGCCTGTAATAATTGCGTGAGTTCGCGACCCACTCCTGGCGGACCGCGAAATGCTCCCGCATTCTCGGGCGATGAGAGCGGTTCAGCGGTACGACGACGTGGTGATCACCGGCCTGGCGCACGTCGACGCGCCGCACACCGTCACCTCGACCGAGCTCGAGGCTCGGCTGGCGAAGACCCTGGCACGGCTGCGCATCAGCTCCGGCCTGCTCGAGAAGCTGTCGGGCATCGCGGAACGGCGGATCTGGGACGAGGGGACGATGCCCAGCGAGGTCGCCGCCCGGGCCGGCGAGGAAGCTCTCGCGCGCAGCGGCGTCCCGCGTGACGAGATCGGCGCACTGATCAACACCTCGGTGAGCCGCGACCACCTGGAACCGTCGACGGCGAGCATCGTCCACGGCCGGATGGAACTGTCGCCGGAGGCCGCGAACTTCGATCTGGGAAATGCGTGCCTGGGATTCATCAACGGGATGAACGTCGTCTCGACGATGATCTCGTCGGGCGAGATCGACCACGGGCTGGTGGTCGCGGGCGAGACCAGTCGATTCGCCATGGAATCGACGATCGAGCGGCTCGCCGGTGACGACGCGACCCGCACGATGTTCCACGAGCAGTTCGCCACCCTGACCGTCGGCTCCGGCGCCGTGGCGATGGTGCTCTCACGGGCCGACGGCCCTGGCGGGCACCGGTACCTGGGCGGGCTGGGCCGGGCGAGCACCGTCGGGAACTCGCAGCTCTGCGTCGGGCAGGCCGACCAGATGCGCACCGACACCCGCGGCCTGCTCATGGCCGGGATGGAGCTCGGCGGCCGCGCCTGGAAGGACGCCGTCGCCGCCTTCGACTGGGAGCCGGACAGCTACGACGTCTACTGCCTGCACCAGGTCAGCAAGGTGCACACCCGCGCGGTGTCCGACCAGATGGGCCTGGAGCTCGACCGCTTCCCCTCGCAGTTCCCGCGCTTCGGCAACATCGGCCCGGCCGGGGTCCCGACGGTGCTGTCGAAGGCGGTCGAGGACGGCACCGTCACCGACGGGTCCCGCGTGATGCTCATGGGCGTCGGCAGCGGGATCAACGCCGCCGCCGCGGAGGTGATCTGGTGACCGTCTCTGCGCTGCCCGGGTTCGCCTTCGACGAGAAGGCCGTCGAGATCGGCGGGCACACGATGGCCTACGTCGACGTCGGGACCGGCCCGCCCGTGCTGCACGTCCACGGCAACCCGACCTGGTCGTTCTACTTCCGCTCGCTGCTCGCGACCCTTCCCGACGACGGGTTCCGCGCCGTCGCGCCCGACCACATCGGGATGGGCCGCTCCGACAAGCCCGCGCTCGCCGACTACCCGCACACCCTGGGCCGCCGCGTCGCCGACCTCACGGACTTCGTGGACAAGCTCGGCCTCGACGACCCGATCAGCCTCGTGGTGCACGACTGGGGCGGCCCGATCGGGCTCTCGTGGGCGGTGGAGCACCTCGACCGGGTGGACAAGGTCGTCGTGCTCAACACCGGCGCCTTCCCGCTCCCGGCCGACAAGCGGATCCCCTGGACGCTCCAGGCCGCGCGGCTGCCCGTCGTCGGGGACGTCGCGGTGCGCCGGTTCAACGCGTTCTCGCTCGGCGCGCTCTCCCTGGGCAGCGGGCGGTGGGTGCTCGACGCCGAGGCCCGCCGCGGCCTGCTCGCGCCCTATGACAGCCCGGCCCACCGGGTCGCCGTGCACGCCTTCGTCCAGGACATCCCCACCGGCCCGGCCGACCCGGCGCATCCGGTGCTCACCCGCCTCGCCGAGCGGTTGCCGCTCCTCGACGCGAAGCCGGTCCAGATCCACTGGGGCATGAAGGACCCGGTGTTCGACGCCGGGATCCTCGACCACCTCGTCACGTACCTGCCCGACGCCGAGGTGCACCGCTACCCCGACGCCGGCCACTACGTGCTCGAGGACGCCGCCGACCGGATCGTCCCCGCGGTCCGCACCTTCCTGGCCGGCCGATGACCGCGACGACCCCGGACACGAGCCTCGACGGCATGCTCGCCGAGCACGCCGCGGCCCGCCCCGCCGACGCCGCGGTCATGCTCCCGTCGGTGCCCGGCGCCGGCATGCGCACCGTCACGTTCGGGGTGCTGCAGCGGCGCGTGGAGGACGTCGCGGCGGGCCTGCTCGCCGCGGGCGTCGGGCCGGGCACCCGCACCGCGCTGCTCGTGCCCCCGATCGCCGACTTCTTCGTGCTGGCCTACGCCCTGCTGCGGATCCGCGCGGTCCCCGTCGTCGTCGACCCCGGCATCGGGCTGGACCGGGTGCGCTCGTGCCTCGGCGAGGCCGCACCGGAGGCCTTCGTCGGGATCGCGAAGGCCCACCTCGCCCGTCGGGTGCTGCGCTGGTGCCCGGACGCGCGGATCGCGATCACCGCCGGCGCCGTACCGGTCCCCGGGACGACGTCGGTGCGCCGCCTCGAGCGCGACGGGGCCCGACGCGCGCCGCAGGACCCGCTCCCCCGTCCCGAGGGCAGCCCCGCCGCGATCCTCTTCACCAGCGGCAGCACCGGCCCGCCCAAGGGGGTCGAGCACCACGAGAGCGGGCTGCTCGCCCAGGCCGACCTCATCCGGGACCTCTACCGACTCGGCCCCGGCGACGTCAGCCTCGCCACGTTCCCGCCGTTCGCGCTGTTCGGCCCGGCCTTGGGGATGACGACGGTGGTGCCGCGGATGGACCCGACCCGCCCGGCGAAGGCCAGACCTGCCCGGCTCGTGCACGCGGCGCAGCGGACCGGCGCGACGGTCATGTTCGGCTCCCCCGCGCTGCTCGACCGGCTGGGCCGCGGCGCCCCGGCCGGGACCCGGATCCCGTGGCTGCGCCAGGTCATCTCGGCCGGCGCCCCGGTGCCGCGGGAGACCCAGCGACGGGTGCTCGCGCTGCTCGGTCCCGGCGCGCAGGTCCACACCCCGTACGGCGCCACCGAGGCCCTCCCGGTGGCATCCATCGGCAGCGACGAGCTGCTCGCCCTGCCCGACGACGGGATCTGCGTGGGACGCCCGGTGCCCGGCGTCGACGTCGCGCTCATGCGGGTGTGCGACGGACCGGTGGACGCCTTGACGTCGGACCGGCTCGTCGCGCCCGGTGAGGTCGGCGAGGTGGTGGTCCGCGGCCCCGTCGTCAGCCCCGCCTACGCCGACCGCCCGGACGCGACCGCCGCCGCGAAGCTGCGCTGGGACGGCCGGCTCGCCCACCGCACGGGCGACCTCGCGAGCCTCGACGACGACGGCCGGCTGTGGTTCGCCGGGCGGGTCGCGCACGTGGTGCACACGGCGGGCGGCCCGCTGCACAGCGTCCCGTGCGAGGAGGTGCTCAACCACCACCCGGCGGTGCGCCGGTGCGCGCTCGTCGGGGTCGGGCCGGAGCACGACCGGACGCCGGTCGCCGTCGTCGAGATGCTCGCCGGGAACCGGCTGACCGGGGAGGTGGCCGACGAGCTACGCGCGCTGGCCGCCGCGGACACCCGCACGAAGACGATCACGACGCTGCTCGAGCACCCCGCGCTGCCGGTCGACCCGCGGCACAACTCGAAGATCGACCGCGAGGCCCTGGGCCGCTGGGCGACGCGGGAGCTGGCGTGAAGGCGCTGGTCACCGGGGGTGGCGGGTTCCTCGGCGGCGCGGTCGTCGACGCGCTGCTCGCCCGCGGCGACGCCGTCACCAGCCTCGCCCGCGGCGACTACCCGGCGCTGCGCGAGCGCGGGGTGGCGACGGTGCGCGGCGACCTGACCGACCCGGCAGCGGCCCGGGAGGCCGTCACCGGCGCCGACGTCGTCCTCCACGTGGCCGCCCGGGCCGGGATCCGGGGCAGCGCGGCGCAGTTCCGGCACGCGAACGTCGAGGGCACCCGGGTGCTGCTCGACGCGTGCCGCTCCGAGGGGATCGGGCGGCTCGTGTTCACCAGCACGCCCAGCGTGGTGCACACCGGCGGCGACATCACCGGCGGCGACGAGTCCCTCCCCTACGCGACCCACTTCGACTCGCCGTACCCGGAGACCAAGGCCGAGGCCGAGCGGCTGGTGCTCGCCGCGAACGGCCCCGACCTGGCGACGGTCGCGCTGCGCCCGCACCTGGTGTGGGGCCCCGGCGACACCCAGCTCGTGCCGCGGATCCTCGACCGCGCCCGCTCCGGCCGGCTGCGCTTCGTCGGCGACGGGACCGCGATCATCGACACCACGTACGTCGACGACGCCGCGCGGGCCCACCTCGACGCCGCCGACCGGCTCGCCCCGGGCGCGGCGTGCGCGGGCCGGCCGTACTTCATCACCTCCGGGGACCCGCGCCCGGTGCACGAACTCGTCAACGGCATCGTCGTCGCGGGCGGCCTGGAGCCGGTCCACGGCACGGTGCCGCTGCCGGTGGCCGTCGCCGCCGGTGCAGCGGTGGAGTCGGTGTGGCGGGTGCTGGAGCGGGTCCCCCTGGTGGGGGACGTGGGCGACCCCCCGATGACCCGGTTCCTCGCCCGCCAGCTGGCCACCGCGCACTGGTTCGACATCGGCGCCGCGCGGCGCGACCTCGGCTACGTACCGCAGGTACCGCTCGACGACGGGTTCGCCCGGCTCGCCGCGTCGCTGCAGGTCAGGGACTGACAAGCAAGGTGTCGGGGGTCACGCCAGGGGAACCGTTGAGCCCGCCGGGGCCGCCGGACGTCGTGCTCGCCCGATTGCCCACCCGCCGACGCCCGTCGGCCCCTCACACTCGGGGCCATGGACGGTCGAGACGAGTCGACCCGGACGCCGGCGCGCATGTGGTTCGCGCTCCTGCGGCGGGTCGGACGAGGGCTCACGGGACGGCGTTTCTCGGTACGGGACGCCGCGTTCACGGTCGTGTCGCTGCACGGCCGTCCACAGGGCCCACGCTGGTCGCTGGGCCGGGCCCAGGACGTGCAGGTGGTGCTCAGCGACGTCATCACCCCGGAGCTCACCGCGCGGGAGCTGCTCGTCGAGTGCGACACGCTGGCCGTCGGGTCGACGGTCACGGCCACCGGCGTGACCATCACCGCGACGGTGGCGCCGGAGTCGCTGGGCGCCCTGGGCGAGCAGGACGGGCCGACGCCCGACATCAGCGTCGTGAACGGTGAGCTGCGCTCGCCGTGGCTCCCGGGCGTGGACGTGGTGATCGAGCTCGAGGTCACCGACGAGTGCATCCGTTTCGTCCCCGTCGCCCTGGTCACCCCGGTCGGCCGGTGGACCCAGACGTGGTGGATGCCGGCCGGGTCGGCGCCGTCGCCGGAGCTGCCGGGTGGGCTGCGCCTCGCCGAGATCGCGACCACCGACGACGCCGTCGTGCTGCAGGCCGTCATCGACGAGTGGTGCGCCCCGCTGCGTGACGGGTCACGGCTGCGCGAGGTGCTCGGCGCGCTCTCCAAGGACCGGGACGACGCACCCGTCGCGGACGTCCCCGAGCAGCGTCCCGGGGGTACCTCGACGGGTGACGGGAGCGGCTCCCGCCGGGCTCACCGGGCCGCGTAGCTCGTCGTCTGATCGGCCCACACGTCCCGGACCCGCCGGGCCGCGCGGGCGGCGAAGGCCTCCCCGGCGCGGGCGGCGTCGCCGCGCCGCCCGGGGTTCAGCGGCTCGGCGCCCGCGTCGTGCTGGTACGCGAGGTCGGGGCCGACCACGACGACGTGGCCGCCGGCGGCCGTCAGCGCCGCCACCTCGTCGTCGAGCGCGGTGGTGGCCGCGGTGGCCTCGGGCGAGATCGGGGCCACCACGACGACGGCGGCGTGGTCCCCGGCGAGATCCGCGTGCGCCACGCTCGCCGCGCCGCCGTCCATGTAGTGCCGACCACCGATGGTCACCGTCGGGTAGACGCCCGGGACGGCGCAGCTCGCCGCGACCGCGTCGACCAGGTCGATGCCCGAGGTGTGGTCGAACACGACGACCTCGCCGGAGTCGGCGTCGACCGCGGTGACCCGCAGACCGGTCGGCCACGACAGCCCGGCGAGCCGCGTGGCGATCACGGACCGCCGGGCCTCGGGGTCGCCGACCGACGCGGACCGGGCGACGCTCCCGACGCGGGCCCGGGCGTCCCGCGCGTCGGTGGCGCCGCGCGAGGCCCGGGCGAGCGCCTCGAGCAGGCCGTCCACGTCCACCATCGGGGACGACTCGTAGGACGCCGGCCGGAACTGGGCCCGGAACAGCTCCTCCGGCGCGACGCCGGCGGCCAGCTGCGTGGCCACCACCGAGCCCGCCGAGGTGCCGACGAACGTGTCGGCGGCCGTCAGGTCGATCCCGTGGGCCCAGAGTCCGCGCGCGACACCGGCCTCCCAGGCGATACCGGTGACGCCGCCGCCTCCGAGCACGACGGCGCGGGTCACGTGGACATCTTCCTCGACAAGCTGAGCACGGGTTCACCTTACGCGGTGGTCCCGTGATTGCGCCGCGGTGAACTCAGGTTCATCTTGTATCGGTGCGAGCCGACGCCCAGCGCAACCGCTCCCGGATCGTCGACGCGGCCCGGGACCTGGTGGCGCGCGACGGCGTCGAGGTCCGCATGGACGACCTCGCCGCGCAGGCCGGCGTGGCGGTCGGGACCCTCTACCGCCACTTCCCGACCAAGACCGCCCTCGTCGACGCCGTCGTGGAGGAGTCCGTCGCGCAGCTCGCGCATCTCGCCGGGCTCGCGCTGGAGCGCGCCCACGCGGGCGGGAGTGCGTGGGAGGAGCTCGAGGGGGTCTTCGCCGCGATCTCCGAGGGCTACAGCGCCCGCGCCGCCGTCGAGCGCACCGCCGAGCTGCTCGGTCTCGGCGACGAGTCGTCGGGCACCCCGGCGCCGGCCGCGGAGGCGCTGCGCTCCCTGCAGACCCTCGTGGGGATCAGCCAGGCGGCCGGCGAGATGCGCGACGACGTCACCCTCACCGACCTGTTGCTGCTGCTCGCGCGCGCTCCGGAGAAGGACGACGTCGCGCAGCGGTCCCGCTACATCGAGCTGGTCTCCGACGGCCTGCGCCCCCGGGCCGGGGCATGACGCCGAATGCCAGCGGCCGTCCCAACCGGGTCGCCCCCGACGGCTCCACCCACGCCGTCGCCGACCGCGGCCGTTACTGGGGCAACCGCGGCCGGCTGCTGAACGCGCGCGGCGAGGTGGCGCGCCACCACCTGGGCCGGAACTGGATCGTCTGCGTCCTCGAGTTCCACGGCAGGCACCGCACGCAGTGGACGCCGAACCGGCTCACCGAGCTCTACTTCCTCGACGAGCCGACGGCGTTCGCGGCCGGGCACCGGCCGTGCGGTGAGTGCCGCTACCACGACTACCAGCGCTTCACGCGCGCCTGGGCGCTGGCGCATCCCGACGACCCACGCGGCGCCCGCGAGATCGACCGCCGGCTGCACGCGGACCGGATCGACGTCGACGGTGTTCATCGCACGTTCTCCGCGGACCTGGCGGAGCTCCCGGACGGCGTGATGATCGCGTACGACGACGGGTTCTGGCTGGTCCTGGGTGCACACGTGCACCGCTGGTCGATGGCCGGGTACGACGCGTCACGGCCGCGCTCGGAGCTCCCCGACGTCGTCATCGTCCTCACCCCGCGGGCGACCGTGGCGACCCTGCGGGCCGGGTACGACCCCGATGTTCACCCCTCGGCGTCGGACCCGTCGAGGACTATCGTCGGTGGCTCGACACCGTCCAGCGAGGGGCAGGTCCCGTGAAGAAGCTCCTGGAGCTCCTGGTCTGCTTCCTGCACCCGATCGCGGTGATCCTGGTATGGCTCAACCTGATCGTCCGGCCCGAGCTCTCCGGCGGCCAGAAGGCCATCTGGGCGATCCTGTCGCTGATCCCGGTCGTGCCGTTCGTCTACGTGCTCACCGGCGGGGAGCTGTGGTGACGGCCTGCGGCCTGCTGTGTCGCCGGCGCAGGGCGCTGCGGGTCCGGAAGTAGCCGCGGCTGATCCGGCGGGCTACCGGGTTCGCCGTCGTGGCCTGCCGGGCGTTCCTGGTCGACTCGCGGACCGCGCCGTAGCCCCAGCCGCGCATGCGCTCCTCGTAGGCGGCGATCGCCGGGACGAGCGGGGCGCCGTCCCGGGCGGCGAGGAGCCGGTCGGCGAGCTCGGCCGCGTCGCGCAGGGCGCTGTTGGCGCCGAGCCCGCCGACGGGCGGCATGTTGTGGATCGCGTCGCCGAGCACAGTCACGGTGGCGCTCGGCCAGGGCTCGACGAGCGTGGACTGCCGGAACCGCATGACGGCGATGGACGCGGGATCGGTCTCGGTGATCATCCGGCGCAGGGCCGGGCTCCAGCCGCGGACCATGTCGAGGGCGCGGGCCTGCAGCGTCGGGCCGTCCTGGCCGTCGTCGGGCAGCGCGCGATGGTCGGCGATCACGCTCCACAGCACGTAGTCGTCGGTGTCGTCGAGCAGCGTGTCCGCGTCGAGACCGAGGCCGGCGAGCCCGACGCCGTCGGAGATCGCCGCGGTGAGCGCGTCGCGGCCGGGGAAGGCCGAGGTGAACATCGAGGCGCGGCCCGACGGCGGCATCACCAGCGTCATCCCCTCGGTGAGGGCCGCGGGCAGCCAGGCGCGGGTCTCGTCGTCGAGCGGGAGCCGGGCCGCGAACCCCCCGGCGTCGGAGGGGACCCGCTCGGCGTGGGGCAGGTACTGGCGCCGGACCGCCGAGTTCGCGCCGTCCGCGCCGACCAGGACGTCGCCGGTGGCCGTGCTGCCGTCGGTGAAGTGGGCGGTGACCGTCCCGTCGGGCTCCACCGAGTAGCGCTCGAACTCGGCGCCGTAGCGGATGTGGTCGTCCAGGCCGGCGAGCAGCAGCGTACGCAGCACCCGGCGGCTGACCCCGTACTGCCCGTCGGCCGGGTCGGTGGAGCCGCCGGTCATGTCGTCGCGCGTGATCGTGAAGAGCTCGCGCAGGTGCTCGGTGCGGAACGAGATGCCGCCCGGCGGCGTCGGGGAGGTGGCGGTGAACGCCTCCCACAGCCCTATCGGGAGACATCGGTGCAGGGCACGGGCGCCGTCGGGGTTGATGTTGAGGCGGTAGCCGTCGAGCCAGGCCGCGGCGTCCGGGTTGCGCTCGTGGATGCGGACGTCGACGCCGCCGGACGCGACGAGGGCCTGGCCGAGGGCGAGGCCCCCGATGCCGGCGCCGATGATCAGGACGCGCAGGGGTGAGTCGGTCATGACGGTGTCTCCTGGTCTCCGGTGAGCGCTCCCGGCAGCTCGGCGATGACGTGGTCGTGCCAGGCGATCTCCGACTCGAGGCGCATCAGGGTGTGCTGGAAGCTCAGCGGCTCGGTGCCGCTCAGGTGCGGGGCCGCCTCGGCGTGCAGGAGCCGCCAGGCGTCGAGCTGGGACTGCAGGGCCGCGCGACGGTGGGTGAATGCGCCGACGAGCGCGTCGACACCCAGCGCGGCGCTGTACTGCAGCGCGAGGTCGACGGGGTCGGGGCGCAGGTGGACCTCGCGCAGGGCGTCGCCGCGCAGGACGGCGAGCTCCTGCCGGCCGGTGTCGGTGATCGCGTAGACCGTGCGGGCCGGCATGTTGCCGGCCCGCTCGGTGCGGACCGCTTCGATGATCCCCTCGTCGGCCATCCGCCCGAGGGCCGCGTAGAGCGAGCCGACCTTGATGTCGGTCCAGAGCTCGGTGCGGTTGGTCTGCGCCTCCCGTCGGATCTGGTGGCCGTGCATGGGGCCGAGCTCCGCGAGAGCTCCGAGGATGTACAGCCGCACGCTGCTCATGAGGTACTCAAGCACGAGTACTCGCCCTAGTTCAAGAGTGAGTACTCATGTACGAGTAGGTGCGCTGCCGCGCTTGTGAGCACTAATTGACGCTATGGCGTCAGTTAGTGCTCACAAGGCCGAAGGCCACCTAGCAGCCGATGAGCCGAGCCGCCAGGTAGCTCTCGAGCTGGTCGAGCGCGACCCGCTCCTGCGTCATCTCGTCGCGGTGGCGCACCGTCGCGGCCTGGTCGTTGAGCGAGTCGAAGTCGACCGTCACGCAGAACGGCGTACCGATCTCGTCCTGGCGCCGGTACCGGCGACCGATGGCCCCGGCGTCGTCGAAGTCGACGTTCCAGTGCTGCCGCAGCGTCGCGGCGACGTCCCGCGCGACCGGCGACAGGTCCGAGTTCCTCGACAGCGGGAGCACAGCCGCCTTCACCGGCGAGAGCCGCGGGTCGAGCTTGAGCACGGTGCGCTTGTCGACCCCGCCCTTGGCGTTCGGCGCCTCGTCCTCGGTATAGGCCTCGAGCAGGAACGCCATCATCGGCCGCCCGACACCGGCCGCGGGCTCGATGACGTAGGGCTTGTAGCGGGAGTCGGTCGCCTGGTCGTAGTAGGACAGGTCGACACCCGAGTGGTTCGAGTGCGTCGTGAGGTCGAAGTCGGTGCGGTTCGCGATGCCCTCGAGCTCGCCCCACTCCTGGCCGGCGTTGAACTGGAACTTGTACTCCACGTCCACCGTGCGCTTGGAGTAGTGGGAGAGCTTCTCCTTCGGGTGCTCGTAGTGACGCAGGTTGTCCCGCGCGATCCCGAGCTCGGTGTACCAGCGGGTCCGCTCGTCGATCCAGTACTGGTGCCACTGCTCGTCGGAGCCGGGCTCGACGAAGTACTCCATCTCCATCTGCTCGAACTCACGCGTCCGGAAGATGAAGTTGCCGGGCGTGATCTCGTTGCGGAAGCTCTTGCCGATCTGGCCGATGCCGAACGGCGGCTTCTTCCGCGACGTCGACATGACGTTGGCGAAGTTCACGAAGATGCCCTGCGCGGTCTCGGGGCGCAGGTAGTGCAGTCCCTCCTCGGACTCGACCGGGCCGAGGTAGGTCTTGAGCATCATGTTGAACTCGCGCGGCGGGGTGTACTCGCCACGATTGCCGCAGTTCGGGCACGGCACCGTGGAGAGATCGTACCCCACGGCACCCGACTCGTCGGTGGTCTCCAGCGACGGGCCGCCGGTGCGCTCGGAGTACTCCTCGGCCAGCTGGTCCGCGCGGAAGCGGCGGTGGCAGTTGGTGCACTCGACGAGCGGGTCGGTGAACACGTCCACGTGCCCGGACGCAACCCACACCTGCCGCGGCAGGATCACGCTCGAGTCGAGCCCGACGACGTCGTCGCGACCGGTGACCATGAACCGCCACCACTGCCGCTTGATGTTGTCCTTGAGCTCGACGCCCAGCGGACCGTAGTCCCAGGCCGACCGGGTACCGCCGTAGATCTCCCCCGAGGGGAAGACGAACCCGCGGCGCTTGCACAGGTTCACCACGGTCTCGATACGGGCGCTTCCGGTGGGACTGGGCACTTCTGTCTCCCGACGGCGGGCCGCGCCGGCCCGCCGGACTCGCTGGTGCTTGGCCTACCCAGCGTAGCGACGGACGCAGCGGGGTTTACCCACCGGCCGCTGCTCCCCGGATCCGGGTGTCGAGCAGGGTCTCGGCGAGCAGGAAAACCACCAGGCTCGCGCCGAGCACCGGCAGCGCGATCCCGACGGCCACCGTCACCGCCGCGACACCGATGAGCCACCGACGCGGCAGCGCGCGCAGCGCCCCGCCGCGCGGCGCCGCCCCGGCGCGCTGCCCCGGACCGCGGCGCCACCACAGGACATGGCCCCAGACGACGATGCAGGCGAGCCCGGCCGCGAGCGCGGCGAGCAGGATCTGGTTGGCCAGGCCGAAGAGGGTCCCCATGTGGATGTCGATGCCCCAGCGGGCCAGCTTCGCCGGGAGCGGCCAGTCGGCGAACCGGACGGTGTCGGTGACCTGCCCGGTCGCGGCGTCGACGGCGATCGCGTCGAGACGCTGCGGGTAGGCCTTGCGGACCTGCGACACCGAGTACGCCTGCCCCGGCTTCTTGCCGGGGGTGATCTCGACGGGTCCGACGAGCCCGGTCCGGTCGGCGACGGCGGCCGCGGTCCCGAACCCCTCCGGGGTCCAGGCCGGGGTGCCGGGCGCGACGGCGGCGGGTGGCAGCTTCGTGCTCGGCGCCGGGGTGCTCCACGACAGCGCCGAGCGCAGCGCCGTGACGTTGTCGCCGGCGTAGGTCGACCACGTCAGGCCGGTCGCCGAGAGCACGAGCAGCCCGACCGCCGCCCACAGCCCGACGACGGCGTGCCACGACAGCAGTCGCGCCCGTCGCCCGCCCCGCACGCGCGGGACGAGCACCGCGCGCGCCCGCCGCCGGCGCCACGCCAGCCCGATCCACATCGCGAGCCCGCCGAGCACCATCACCCACAACCAGCTCGCCGCCAGTTCGGTGTAGAGCCGGCCGGGATCCCCGAGGTGGAGGTTGCGGTGGAGCTGGTCGATCCAGGCCTGCAGCGGCATCGCCTGTTGGCCGCCGTAGGTGTCGAGCACCCCGCGCAGCTCGCCGGTGTGGGGGTCGACGAACGCGGTGCGGTAGTTCGAGTCCGGGTACGACGGCGGGTCGAAGATCACCTGGGTGGAGTCGGTGGGGGTCGCGCCCGGTCGGACCGCCTTCAACGGCGCGCCCGCGGCGGCGCCCTCCCCGATCCGGATCTGATCGGCCAGCGGTACCTGGGCCGCGGACGCGGGCACGGTGAGCTCGTGGTCGTAGACCAGCGGCTGCAGCGTCGGCGTCAGCGTGTAGGCGAACCCGGTCAGGGCGGCCACCAGCAGGAACGGGCCGACGAGCAGCCCCGCCCAGAAGTGGATGCGCAGGATCAGCGGCCGCAGCAGATCCCAGGTGCCGGACTGCGGTGGAGACGGGGCGGCGGCCTGCGTGGTGCCGGGGCGGTCGTCCAGGGTCACGGGCGGCCTCTCGGGTCGAGGTCGGAGGTGAGGTGGTAGCGGGTGTCGCTCAGACCATCAGCAGGAGCATCGCGGCCATCGCCACGCTCATCCCGGCCTGCCCGATCAGCTGCGGGACGCCGTGCGCGAGGGCATGCACCGGCCGGGCCAGCGTGGCGAGGGAGCCGGTTGTCGGGGTCGGCGCCGCCGTCTCCGGGGCGCCCGTCGTCGCCCGCGCGCCCGTCGTCGGACAGGCGGGGTCACCCGTCGTCGGACAGGCGGTGTCACCCGCCGTCGCGACCCCGCCTCGACGACGGGCGATCACGACGACCGTCGCGACCGCATGCGCGAGCAGGTAGAGCGCGAGCACCGCCAGCACGGCCACGAGCGCCGGGGAGGGCCCGGACCGGGACATGTCCATCCCGGGCATGTCCCCCATCGAGCTGTCGCCGCCCGCGGGCATCATCGCCACGTACATGGCGGCCATCGCGGCGTTGACCAGCAGCAGGTGCGTCGGGTGGGCGGCACACCGGTCGAGGCCGACGGCCGGCCCGAGCGGTTCCTCACGCCACCGCAGCGTCACGAGCAGCGCCAGCCAGCCCGCTCCGGCGGCCCCGAAGATCCAGGCCCCGACGGCCGGCGGGACGACGGACATCGTCGCCGGCTCCGCCATGAGGATCATCGCGACGCTCATGACGACGTGGTTCGCCTCGGCCGCCGCGAGCCGCGGACCGTGCGAGGTGGACCGGACCGACAACGAGACGGCGCACAGCACCGTCGTGATCACGAAGACCGTGACCACGACCATCCCCGGCCATCCCGCCACCATGTCGGCACCTCTCTGCCACCGCGCGTTCCGATCACGTTACGGAGGGTGGACAGCTGGGCGGGAGAGGCCTGCGGTGTAGCTCATGCCCGGGAACTCAGGCGGGTCGTGCGACGACGGACGATCGGCCCGGGATCAGTCGAGGATGCTCGGGTGGTCGACGACGCCGTCCTCGGCCGGGGCCGGGCCGTCGTCGCCGGCGGGGCCGCTCGCGGAGAGCCGGCGCTCGAACGTGGCCGGCTCGTCGGTGCGGGCCGCGGCGAGGAACGGCACGACGTGCTCGCGGACGTCGAACGGCGAGAGCGCCCGCCGGTAGTCGGTCAGCGAGGCGAAGACCGCGACGAGCACCCACTCCCCCGGCGCCTCGACGGCCCGGCCGAACTCCACCCGCTCGCATCCGGGTTGCCGGGCGAGCAGGCCGACCGCGTGCCGGGCGCGGGCGAGGAAGTCCCCCTCGGGTTCGACGATCTCCTCGGGCCCGTAGCGGCAGACCAGCAGCACCGCCCGAGCTTATCGACACCGGGTGTCAGTACCGGCAGGAGGTGGAAGACTGGGGCCGGACGTTCGGACCAAGCTGAGGTGGGGGTGGACGACGGTGGCGACGCAAGGCGGCGGCGCAGGGGCGCGCCGGCGCGGACGCGGGGACATGCGGCGACCCCTGCTGCCCGGCTCCGGCCCGCTGGCCGGGACGCCGCCGGTGCTGGTGTTCCTGGTGGTCGCCGCGGTGTTCGCGGTCGCGGTCGTCGTCGGTGGGCTGATCGGCGCGCTGCTGCTGGCCCTGCTGGCCGCCGGGGTCGCGATCCTGCTCGCCACAACGTGGGCCCGGCTGTCGCCTCCGGAACGCCTCGCGCGCGGGTTCGTCCTGGCGGTGCTCGTGGCGGTGACGATCGGGGTGGCGCTGCGATGACCCCCGCCGAAGCGCTGCCGGCCGAGGCGCTCGCAGCCGAGGCGCCCGGGGACCTCCCGGCGGGCTCGACCCATGCCCCCGCGGACGCGCCGGCACCGCCCGAGGCCGACACGCTGACCGCCGCCGGGGAGCTGCTGCGCGCGCTCGCCGCCCCGGTGCGGATCGCCGTGGTGCTGCAGCTGCGGTCCTCGCCGCGCTGCGTGCACGAGCTGGTCGACGCGCTCGGCGTCACGCAGCCACTGATCAGCCAGCACCTGCGCGTGCTCAAGGCGGCCGGGGTGGTCCGGGGCGAACGGCGCGGCCGGGAGGTCGTCTACCGTCTCGTCGACGATCATCTCGCCCACATCGTGGTGGACGCCGTCGAGCACGCCGAGGAGGACGCGTGAGCGCCGATCCCGCGGACGGGACCACCGCCCGCCCCACCGTCGTGCCGGGCCAGCGCGCGACGCGCCAGCGCGCCGCGATCGGGGATCTGCTCGACCAGCTCGACGACTTCCGCTCCGCGCAGGACATCCACGAGGAGCTGCGCCGCCGCGGCGAGGGCATCGGCCTGACCACCGTGTACCGGACGCTGCAGGCGCTCGCCGAGGCCGGCGAGATCGACGTGCTGCGCACCGCGGCGGGCGAGGCGTCCTACCGGCGGTGCTCGGACACACACCATCACCACCTGGTGTGCCGGACCTGCGGGCGCACCGTGGAGGTCGAGGGGCCCGCCGTCGAGCACTGGGCGGAGAAGGTCGCGGCCGAGCACGGGTTCGCCGAGATCGATCACACCGTCGAGATCATCGGCGTCTGCGAGTCCTGCCGGTCCTGAGGTCACGCGTCGGGTCGGCTGGGCGTCGTCGGGTCGGCGGCGAGGGGCACGTGGCGCAGGTTCTCGGCGCTCCGAGGGTGCGCAGCGTGCTCCTGATCTTCGCTGGCGGCCGTCGCGGGTCGGCCGCCCGCCGTCGTCGTCGGGTCCGCTCGTCCGCACCGTCGGGCGATCAGTCCCGTTCCGCGCTCGGACGCCCCGCCGGCGCCGGGTCGGCGGCCGCGGCCGGTCCGGACTGGAGCGCGTCGTCGACCCCGTCCGCGTCGTCCCGCCCCGGCCCGTCGGTGAGCTCGTCGGGCTCGTCGGCGAACGGATCGACGCCGCGCCGGATGTCCGCGTAGGTGACCCGGTCCGGCGCCTCGCCGTTCGACCGCCAGGGTCCGTCCGCGTCGACCGGGAACGACTGCACGTGCAGGTAGAAGTCGTCGCCGTGCTTGTCGGTGCCGTAGTCGATGGCCTGCTCGATGACCTCGGTGCCCTTCTGCTCGCGCAGGACGACCGCGTCGTGGTTGAGGTCGCGGGTCAGCGCGACGCACAGCAGCACCATGATCACCACGAAGGGCGCGGCCACCAGGATCGTCAGGTTCTGCAGGCCGGAGAGCGCGTCCTCCCCGCCGACGAGCAGCATCACCATCGCGACGAGGCCCATGGTGGCGCCCCAGAAGATCACGACCCAGCGCTTCGGCTCGTCGCTGCCGTTCTGCGACAGGGTGCCCGTGACGATCGACGCCGCGTCGGCCCCGGACACGAAGAAGATCGCGACGAGCACCATGACCAGGATCCCGGTGAACGTCGCCGCCGGGTAGCCCTGCAGCACCGCGAACAGTTGGCTCTCGGTGCCTGCCCCGGCCGGGTTCAGGCCCTGTTGCTGCTGGGAGATGGCGGACCCGCCGAAGATCGCGAACCAGACCAGTGAGACCAGGCTCGGAACCAGGATCACGCCGCCGACGAACTGCCGGATGGTCCGGCCCCGGCTGATCTTGGCGAGGAACATCCCGACGAACGGCGTCCACGAGATCCACCAGGCCCAGTAGAAGACCGTCCACGAGGACAGCCAGTCGAGCATCGGCGCGCCGCCGGTGGCCTCGGTGCGGCCGACCATCTCGAAGAAGTCCGAGAAGTACGCGCCGATCGCGGTGGGCAGCAGGTCGAGGATGATCACCGTCGGGCCGACGACGAACACGAACAGCGCCAGCACCCCGGCGAGCACCATGTTGATGTTCGAGAGCCACTGGATGCCCTTGGCGACCCCGGACACCGCGGAGAGGACGAACGCCGCGGTGAGCACGATGATGATCGGGACGAGGACCTCGTTGCCCGCCCCGCGCAGGAAGCCGGTCGCGTCGAGCCCACCGCCGATCTGCAGGGCCCCGAGCCCGAGCGACGCCGCCGAGCCGAAGATCGTCGCGAAGATCGCGACGATGTCGATGACCTTGCCGAGCGCCCCGTTCGCGGCCCGCTCCCCGATCAGCGGGATGAACGCCTGGCTGATCAGCTGGCGGCGACCCTTGCGGAAGGTCGAGTAGGCGATCGCGAGCCCGACGACCGCGTAGATCGCCCACGGGTGCAGCGTCCAGTGGAAGAGCGAGGTCGCCATCGCGGTGCGCAGCGCCTCGACCTGGTCCCCGCCGGCGACCGACCCGGGCGGTGGGCTGGTGAAGAACGACAGCGGCTCGGCCACGCCGTAGAACATCAGCCCGATGCCCATGCCGGCCGAGAACATCATCGCGATCCAGGACACCGTCCGGAACTCCGGCTCCTCGCCCTCGCTGCCGAGCGTGATCCGCCCGAACCGCGAGAACGCCAGCCAGAGCGCGAACACCACGAACCCGGTGGCCGCGAGGATGAACATCCAGCCGCCGCCGCGGATGAGGCCGGACAGTGCCCCGGAGGTGACGCTCTTGAGCGTGCCGGTGCTGACGATCCCCCACAGCACGAAGACGACGGCGAGCACCGCCCCGACGCCGAAGACCACCTTGTCGACCGGCGCCCGGGCACGGTCCTGATCTCCGGACGGCGGCGATTCCTGCTGGGTCATGCGGGTGCGCCCGCCCGGGGGCGGGCGTCCTCCTCTCACGGCACGGCGTTGAGAGGACCTTACGGGATGAACAGGACGAACGTGATGATTCGGGAGATCCTAATCGGCGTCGACGAGGTCCGTGCGCACCTGGGAGGCGGTGGAGACGACCAGCATGAGCAGCGTCCCGAGCGGGTCGGTCGCCAGGCCCTCCGCGGGGAACGCGTAGCGCAGCGTGACGTCCCAGCCGGCGTCGGTGGCGACGGCGCCCAGGGTCCCGAACAGGCCCTGACCGGCCCGTTCGGCGACCTGGCGGGGCACGTCGTCGCCGGGGAGATCCCAGGCGACGACGCAGGTCAGCGACAGCACCGCCAGCCCCTCGACGAGCTCGATGCCCTGCACCGCGCACGGGACGTCGCCGTGCCGGAACGACAGCGCGCCGTCGTCGTCGACCCGGACGTCGACGAACTTCTCGAGCGACTCACGGGCGGTGATGAGCAGGGTCGCGGTGGTCGCGGCCTCGCGGCTCACGGGGTCTCCTCGGCGTGGTCGGGGTCGGTCTCGGCGTGCTCGGCGTCCGGGTCGGACCGGTCGGCGTCGGCGGATCCGCCGTCGTCGTCGGCGTCGCCGGGCTTGTCGGCGGCGCCACCGTAGCGGCGATCACGCGAGGCGTAGATCTCGCAGGCCTGCCAGAGGTGACGGCGGTCGAAATCCGGGAAGAGCGTGTCGAGGAAGACCATCTCGGCGTACGCGGACTGCCAGAGCAGGAAGTTCGAGGTCCGCTGCTCCCCCGAGCTGCGCACGAACAGGTCGACGTCGGGCATGTCGGGCTCGTCGAGGTGGCGGGCGATCGCGCGCTCGTCGATGCGGTCGGGGTCGATCTCACCGCGGGCGGCGCGGCGGGCGAGCTCCCGGGTGGCCTGCACGATCTCCGCGCGCCCGCCGTAGTTGACGCACATGGTGAGGGTGACGACGTCGTTGTCCCGCGTCATCTCCTCGGCGATCTCGAGCTCCTTGATGACGCTGCGCCACAGCCGCGGGCGCTGCCCCGACCAGCGCACCCGCACCCCCATCGCATGCATCTCCTCGCGGCGGCGGCGGATCACGTCGCGGTTGAAGCCGAGCAGGAAGCGGACCTCCTCGGGGCTGCGGCGCCAGTTCTCGGTGGAGAACGCGTACGCGCTGATCCACTTGACGCCGAGGTCGATGCACCCGCGGACCACGTCGAGCAGCTGGCCCTCGCCCTGCCGGTGGCCCTCGATGCGGGGCAGTCCGCGCTGGTTGGCCCACCGCCCGTTGCCGTCCATCACGAGCGCGACGTGGTTCGGGACGAGCTCGGGCGGGATGGGCGGAGCGGTCGCGCCGGAGGGGTGCGGGGTCGGGGCCATCACCGTCGGGTCGTCGCGGCCGCGGAGGGGGCGGCCCGAGCGTGGTGCGCCGTTGCTGCTGCGGTCGGCGCGCTGACGGAGGGGGCTCACGGGGCGACTCCGGCGTCGTCGGGTTCAGGTTCGTCGGCGCCTTCCGAGCGAAGGGGCCCTTCGCTCGATACCGGGACGCCGTCCTCGAGATCCACCCGCGGCACCCCGCGGCGCTCGACCAGCGGCAACGACCGCAGCCGCCGCTCCAGGTGCCACTGCAGGTGCGCGGCGACGAGGCCGGCGGCGTCCCGCCGCGCGTCGGGGGGACTGTCCTCGGCGACCTCCCAGTCGCCGTCACGCAGCGCCTCGAGCAGCCGCCACGTCCACCACGACGGGACGACGGCGCCGCCGGGCCGGCACCCGTCGCACACCGCCCCGCCCGCCGTCACCGCGAACCGGTGGTGGAAGCCGTGGGTGCCCTCGGGCGCGTCCAGCGGCGTCTCGGGCTCGGTCCCGCAGCGGGCGCACTCGGTGATCGCCGGCGCGTACCCGGCGATGACCATGGCGCGCAGCAGGTAGGCGTCGAGCACCAGATGCGGGTCCCGACGACCGGCCGCGAGACCCCGCAATGCGCCCACCAGCAGCAGGAACAGCTCCCGCGCCGGCTCGCCCTCCTCCGGGGTGAGCCGGTCGGCGGTCTCGAGCAACGCGCACCCGGCGGTGTAGCGCGGGTAGTCGACGACGAGGTCGCCGCCGAACGCGTCGATCGTCTGGACCTGGGTGACGATGTCGAGGCTGCGCCCGGTGTGCAGTTGGAGATCCACGTGGCCGAACGGCTCGAGTCGCGCGCCGAACTTGGACGTCGTGCGCCGGATGCCCTTGGCGGTGGCGCGAACCTTGCCGTGCCGGTGGGTCAGGAGGGTGACGATGCGGTCCGCCTCGCCGAGCTTCTGGCATCGCAGCACCACTCCGGTGTCGCGGTAGAAGCTCACGCGCCCATCCTGGCACTCCACGCCACCTCCGACCCGACGGCGGCGTCGTCACCTGTTCAGCTCATCGTCAGGGCATCGTCACCCGGCTAGCGTCACTCTCAGTCACATCGAACCGAGAGGAACCGGTCATGACCACTCCGCAGCAGCAGCCCACCGGCCCCGACGCTCCGTACGCCGCCACGCCCATGGCCCAGCCCGGGTACGGCCCGCCGGGGTACGCGCCCGCGCCGCGCTGGAACGTCCTGTCGATCGTCGCGCTGATCTCGGCGTTCTTCATCCCGCTGCTCGCCGTCGTGCTCGGCTGGGTGTCGGTCCGGCAGATCGCGCGCACCGGCGAGCAGGGCAAGCCGCTCGCGATCATCGCGCTGGTGCTCGGCGGGCTCGGGTGCCTCGCCTGGATCGCGTTCTGGGTGGCGATCATCGCCGGCGGCGGGAGCTTCTCGTACAGCTACTCGGCGTAGGTGCGCTCCGCGCTCGTGAGCACGAGCGACGGAGTCGCACCTAGAACCCCAGCTTCCGCAACTGCCGCGGGTCGCGCTGCCAGTCCTTGGCCACCTTGACGAACAGTTCGAGGTGGACCTTGGTGCCCAGCATCTTCTCGATCTGCTCCCGCGCCTGCGTCCCGACCTCCTTGAGCCGCGAGCCCCCGCGACCGATCACGATCGCCTTCTGGGACTGCCGCTCCACGAAGATCTCGGCGCGAATCTGCAGCGTCTTGCCCTCGATCATCTCCTCGACGACGACGGCGAGGGAGTGCGGCAGTTCGTCGCGGACGCCTTCCAGGGCCGCCTCGCGGACGAACTCCGCGATCATCGTCGTCTCCGGCTCGTCGGAGAGCTCGCCGTCGGGGTAGAGCGGCGGACCGGGCGGCATCTGCGCGAGCAGGAGATCGGCCAGCAGCTCGACCTGGTCACCCTTCGTGGCCGACACCGGGACGATCTCGGCGAACTCCGCGAGCTGCGAGAGCGCCATCAGCCGTTCCGCGATCTGGTCACGGCTGACGAGGTCGGTCTTGGTGAGGACCCCGACCACCGGTGTCCGGTCGGCGACCTTGCGCAGCTCGGAGATGATGAACTTGTCGCCGGGCCCGATCGCCTGGTCGGCGGGCACGCAGAACCCGATGACGTCGACCTCGGCCCACGTGGTGCGCACGACGTCGTTGAGCCGCTCGCCGAGCAGGGTCCGCGGCTTGTGCAGCCCCGGGGTGTCGACGAGCACCAGCTGCCCGTCCTCCCGGTGCACGATGCCGCGGATGGCGTGCCGCGTCGTCTGCGGGCGCGACGAGGTGATCGCGACCTTCTGCCCGACGATCGCGTTCGTCAGCGTCGACTTCCCGACGTTCGGCCGCCCGACGAAGCAGGCGAACCCGGAGCGGAACCCCTCGGGCCACGTCATGACGCGACGGCTCCGTCCGTCGACTTGCCCTCGAGCCGCGACACGATCTCCCGGCCGATCGGCAGCGCGGCCGTCGCGGCGGGCGAGGGCGCGTTGAGCACGTGCAGCACCGTCGGTTCGCCGTCACCGCCCGAGCCGTCCTGGACGAACAGGAAGTCGTCCACCAGTGCCCCGTCCGGGCGCACCGCCTGGGCGCGCACCCCGGCGCGGCGCATGACGTCGTGCGGGGGCTGCAGGTCGTCCGCCGTCGTCCCCGGCAGCATCTTCGACACCGCCTCCGCCATCGCCGCCTTCGACACGGACCGGTGCATCTCCCCCAGCCCGTAGCGCCACTGCTTCGCCGCGAGCGCGAGGAACCCGGGGTCGGTGAGCGTGCCGGCCAGCTCGCGGACCTTCAGCGTCCGCCAGTCGTAGCCCTCGCGGGCCAGCGCCAGGACCGCGTTCGGCCCCACGTGCACCGAACCGTCGACGCCCCGGGTGGCGTGCACGCCGAGGAACGGGAACGCCGGGTCGGGCACCGGGTAGACCAGTCCGCGCACCGCGTCGGCTTTCGGTCCGCGCAGGTCGGAGTACTCGCCGCGGAAGGGCACGATGCGCACGCCCGGATCGAACCCGGACGCGCGGGCGATCTCGTCGGAGCGCAGCCCCGCGCAGACCACGACCTGTCCGGCCAGCAGGTCGCCGGCATCGGTGTGCACGACGACGTCGGAGCGGCGCCGGACCGCGGAGCGCACCGCCCGCCCGGTGTGCAGCACCGCGCCCCGGGCCACGGCCAGCTCGGCGAGCCGGCGGGTGATCGCCTCGTAGTCGCAGATCCCGGTCGAGGGGACCCAGAGGCCGGCCACCGCCGAGACCGCCGGCTCCCGGTCGCGCACCCCGGCCGCGTCGAGCTCCTGCACCTCCACGCCGTTGGCGCGCCCGCGACGGACCAGCTCGGCCATCCGGCCCAGCTCGGACTCGTCGGTCGCCGCCACGACCTTGCCGCACTCGAGGTAGGGCAGGTCCTGCTCGGCGCAGAACGCCTTGGTCTCCGCGCAGCCCGCGACCGCCAGCCGCGCCTTGAGCGACCCGGGCGCGTAGTACAGCCCGGAGTGGATGACGTTGGAGTTCCGCCCGGTCTGGTGCGCCGCGAGCGACGACTCCCGCTCCACCAGCGCGACCGAGGTGTGGCCCGCGTCGAGCAGGGCGGTCACGACGGCGACGCCGACGATGCCGCCGCCGACGACGACCACGTCGTGGCGTGGGCTCGGCCCGGGCACCGACCACCCTCCCGGTTCCCCGGCCCCTGCGCGCGGCGCGTCAGCCACGGTGCTCCTCTCCCCGGGCTCCGACCAGCCCGACGTCGTGGGTGTCCTCGGCGTCCGACGGCCCGCCGTTCGCCTGCTCCTCGTCCGCCGGCGGGCTCGGGTCCCACACCAGCAGGGTCACGATCCGCATCCGGCCCCGGGCGTCCTCGCCGCCCTCGGCGCGCAGCCGCAGGCCGGCGACCTCGGCCTCCGCGCCGGGCAGCGGCACCCGTCCCAGGCGCTGGGCGAGCAGTCCGCCGACGGTGTCGACGTCCTCGGCGTCGAACTCGACGCCGACGGCCTCCTCGAGGTCCTCGACGGGCAGGCGCGCGGAGACGCGCAGCGACCCGTCGTCGAGACGTTCGAGCGGGCGGTGCTCGGCGGCGTCGTACTCGTCGGTGATCTCCCCGACGATCTCCTCGAGGATGTCCTCGATCGTCACCAGGCCCGCGATCCCGCCGTACTCGTCGACGACGAGCGCCATGTGGTTGCGGGTGCGCTGCATGTCGCGCAGCAGCTCGTCGGCCTGCTTGGAGTCCGGCACGAACGCCGCGGGGCGCATGATCTCGGCGACCGCGCCCGGGTGGTCGGCGGGCGTGCCGGACCGGTCGTTGGTGCGCGCGGTGGTGAACCGGACGAGGTCCTTGAGGTAGACGACGCCGACGGTGTCGTCCACGTTGTCGCCGATCACCGGGATGCGCGAGTAGCCCGAGCGCAGCGCCAGCGCGAGCGCCTGCCGGACCGACTTCTCGCGCTCGATCCACACCATCTCGGTGCGCGGGACCATCACCTCGCGCACGAGCGTGTCGTCGAGCTCGAACACCGACTGGATCATCGAGCGCTCGTCGTCGTCGACCAGGCCGCGCGCCCCGGCCATGTCGACCAGCTCCCGCAGCTCCACCTCGTGGCTGAACGGGCCCTCCCGGAACCCGCGCCCCGGGGTGATCGCGTTGCCGAGGAGGATCAGCAGGTTCGCCAGCGGGCCGAGCAGGCGCACCAGCGCGCGGATCGGCAGGGCGATGGCCAGGCCGATGCCGTAGGGGTGCTGCAGCCCGAGGGTGCGCGGGCCGACCCCGATCAGGACGTAGGACACGACGATCACGACGACGGCCGCGATGGTCACCGCCAGGCCGTCGATCACCACGAACTGCAGCGCCACGTACGCCCCGAGCACCGTCGCGACGGCCTCGCAGGACACCCGCAGCAACAGCACCAGGTTGAGGTGGCGCGGCTTGTCGGCCACCACCGTCGCCAGCGCCCGCGCCCCGGTCCGCTCCTCGCGCACCAGCTGGTCGACCCGGGCCGGCGACATCGTGGAGATCGCGGCGTCCGCGGCCGCGAAGACCCCGGCCAGCGGCACCAGCAGCAGCGCCGCGACCAGTTCGGCGACCTGGGCGCCGGTCACGACGGTTCCGGCCCGCCAGGGTCGCCGGTCGAGCTCCGCTGGGCGCCGTCTCCGGGGGATTCGCCGAGCCCGACGGTCCCGAGCAGCTTCGCGTCCGCCGCGCGCTGCCGTTCCAGGGTGAGTCGTTCCCGCTCGGCGCGGGCCCGCTCGGCCACCTCGGCGCGCCAGCCGGAGAGCAGCTCGCCCTGCAGGCCGAACATCTCCTTCTCCTCGTCCGGCTCGGCGTGGTCGTAGCCCAGCAGGTGCAGCACACCGTGCACGGTCAGCAGGTGCAGCTCGTCGTCGAGCGTGTGCCCGGCCGAGGTCGCCTGGTCCCGCGCGAACGCCGGGCACAGGACGATGTCGCCGAGCAGGCTCGGACCCGACGGCGGCGCGTCCGGCCGCTTGGCCGTGTCCAGCTCGTCCATCGGGAAGCTCATGACGTCGGTGGGGCCCGGCTCGTCGAGCCAGCGCTCGTGGAGCTCGGACATCGGCTCCAGCTCCACCAGCAGGATCGACAGCTCCGCCAGCGGGCTGACGCCCATCTGCTCCAGGGCGTAGCGGGCGACGTCGACGATCGGCGCCTCGTCGACGTCGACCCCGGACTCGTTCGCGATCTCGATGCTCATCGCGCTCAGCGTCCCCGGCGCTCGCGGCGGTTCTGCGGCGGCCCGTTCCGGGGCGCGTTCGGGACCGCCTTCGGTCCGCTGTTCCGCTCGTCCCACCGGCCGTACGCGTCGATGATGTCGGCGACGAGGCGGTGACGGACGACGTCGGCGCTGGTCAGCTCCGAGAAGTGCACGTCGTCGATCCCGTCGAGGATCTGGCGCACGACCTGCAGGCCCGAGGTCTGCCCACCCGGCAGGTCGACCTGGGTGATGTCACCCGTGACCACGATCTTCGAGCCGAAGCCCAGTCGCGTCAGGAACATCTTCATCTGCTCCGGCGTGGTGTTCTGCGCCTCGTCCAGAATGATGAACGCGTCGTTCAAACTGCGGCCACGCATGTAAGCCAAAGGGGCTATTTCAATAGTCCCTGCGGCCATCAGCTTCGGGACCGACTCCTGGTCGAGCATGTCGTGCAGCGCGTCGTAGAGCGGGCGCAGGTACGGGTCGATCTTCTCGGAGAGGCTGCCGGGCAGGAAGCCGAGCCGCTCCCCCGCCTCGACCGCCGGGCGCGTCAGGATGATCCGCGTGACCTGCTTGGCCTGCAGCGCCTGGACCGCCTTGGCCATGGCCAGGTAGGTCTTGCCGGTGCCGGCCGGGCCGATCCCGAAGACGATGGTGTTGACGTCGATCGCGTCGACGTAGCGCTTCTGGTTCAGCGTCTTCGGCCGGATGGTGCGCCCGCGCCGGGACAGGATGTCCAGGCTGAGCACCTCGGCCGGCGACGGGCCCTCCGCCTCGGAGAGCATCCGCACCGTGCGGCGCACCGCGTCGGGGTCGATCTGCTGGCCGCGGCTGGCGAGCACGACGAGCTCGGCGAACACCCGCTCCGCGAACCCGACGTCGGCCGGGTCTCCCGTGAGCGTGAGCTCGTTGCCGCGGACGTGGACATCGGCGTCGAGCAGGCCCTCGGCCTCGCGGAGGTTCTCGTCGCGCTTGCCGAGCAGCGCCAGCAGGGCGGACTCGGGGACGACGATGCGCGACTCGCCGGACGTGGTCGCGCTCCCGGTGGCGGGGTCTGGCGTGGGTCCCTGGCCGGTCACGTGCAGATCGGTCCTGCTTCCTGCCTGGGAGCGTCGGCTCCCCGCGTCGTTGTTGCCGGTGCCCACGACGACGCTCATGCCCGCCCCGGAACCGGTCTCTGCCTCTCCCGACACTCTAGCGCTCCCCCCTGACACCGTTCTGCCCGCGTGAGGTGGGCACGGCGCCCCCGAGTGCGAGCGTCGGACCCTCCCAGCGGGCCCGCAGCCAGCGGTCGTGCGAGGTGACGATCACCGTGCCCGCGGCCTGCCCGAGCGCCTCCTCGAGCTCGGAGGCCAACCACAGCGAGACGTGGTTGGTCGGCTCGTCGAGCAGCAGCAGGTCGGGCCCCGTCGCGACGGCGACCGCCAGCGCCAGCCGCCGACGCTGCCCCACCGACAGCGCCCCGACCGCGGTCCCGTGATCACGTGGGTGGAGCAGACCGAGGGTGCGCAGGGGCACGTCCTCGGCCGTCGTCGGGCCGACCAGTGCCGCGTAGGCGGCACCGGCCGCCCGGTCGGACGGCCCGACGTCGGGATCCTGCTCGACGAACGCGACGCGTCGCGCCCCGACGTCCACCCGCCCGGCGTCGGGCGTCAGGACCCCGGCGAGGACGGCGAGCAGCGTCGACTTCCCCGACCCGTTCGGCCCGGTGACCAGCAGCTTCTCCCCCGCCGGGACGTCCAGCACGTCGACCGTCACCCGCGGCGGCGCGCCCGGTGCCCCGTCCACGCGCAGGTCCCGGACGGTCACCGCGAGCCCGCTGGGGGCCTCGCTGGTCAGGCCGCCGCGGAGCTCCAGCGGCGCCGGCGGCTTCGGCAGCGCCTCCCGCTCGGCCGTCTCGAGGCGGCGCTCGGCGTCGTGCACCCGCCGCGCCCGCGCCCGCTCGACGTTCGCGCCCTTGAAGGCGTGGATGAACTTGTCGTTGTCGGTGGGGCCCCGTCCGGCGGCGACCGAGCGCAGGTCGGCCCGGGTCCGCTCCCGCAGCCGGTCGATCTCCTCCTGCTGCGCGGCCCAGGTCTCCTCCCAGCGCCGACGGGTGCGGGCCTGCTCGTCGAGGTATGCCGTGAACGACCCGCCGAACCGGCGCCCGCCATGCCCGTCGGTGCCGAGCGCCCCGGCGTCGAGGTCGACCAGCTCGGTGGCGACGCGATCGAGGAACGTCCGGTCATGGCTCGCCGCCACGACGACGCCGGGCATCTCGACCAGCGAGCGCTCGAGCAGGTCGAGGGCCTCGTCGTCGAGGTGGTTGGTCGGCTCGTCGAGCAGCAGGCACGCCGGCCGCCGGACGAGCGCCGCCGCGAGCGCGAGGCGGGTGCGCTGGCCGCCGGAGAGCGTGGCGACCGGCCGCGCCCGGTCCAGGGTCCCGACGCCGAGGGTGGTCGCGGTGATCTCGGCCCTGCGGTCGGCGTCCCAGGCGTCGTGGGTGATCGCCCACTGGAGGACGCGGTCGTACTCCGCGGCGATGTCTTCACCGGCCGCCATCCGGTCGGCGAGGTGCTCCAGTTCGGCGACCGCGTCGTGCAGCGCGCGCAGGGCGTCGTCGAGGAGCCGGCCGACGGTGCCGGCGCCCCCGATCTCCGGTTCCTGCGGGAGGTACACGACGTCGTCCGGGACCTGCACCGACCCGGCGTCGGGACGATCGCGGCCGGCGAGCAGGCGCAGCAGCGTGGACTTGCCGGTGCCGTTCTCGCCGATCAGGCCGACGTGGGTCCCGGGTGCGGCGACGAGGTCGACGCCGTCGAGGCACGGCCGGGCGGCGAAGGTGCGCGTCAGGCCGTGGGCGACCAGCGGCGCGAGGGCGGTGGCGGGGGCTGACATGGGCGACGTCTCCGGAGGCGGAGCGAGGACCACGGCGGGCGCGCGGAAGGGCCACGGCCGTGGTCAGGACGTCGTCAGAGCTCCATGATGTTCGCCGACGATACCGGGTGGAGACGGATGGTCAACGGGATTTCCCGGACGAGGCCCGTCCGGAGAAGCCCCGTCCGGGACGAACGACTCGTTCGTGGCGTCTACGTGCACGAACGACTCGTTCGTCCCTTGCGGCGGAGAGGACGATCAGCGCAGGAGCGCGAGCACCTCGTCGCGCACCGCCGCCCAGGCCGGGTCGGCGGGGTCGATGAGTCGGAAGTGGTCGGCGCCGTCGAGCATCCGCAGCCGGGCCTGACCGTGCGCGGCGAGGGCGGCGTCGACGTAGCGGCGGCTCTGGTCGGGTGGGACGGTGACGTCGGCGGTGCCGTGGACCGCCACGACGGGGCAGGGCGCGGGGACGAGCGCGGCGGGCGAGGCGATCGCGTACCGGCCCGCCGAGCAGGTCGGTGGCCCGCCGAGCAGGTCGACGACCGCGCCGCCGCCGAGCCCCTGTTCCGCGCCGGCGACGAGGTCGAGCACCCCGGCCTGCGCGACCACCCCGCGCGCGGACACCCGGGGTCCCGCACCAGGAGCACCGACCGGCAACCGCGACCGCGACCCCGCCCAGGCCGCGAGCTGACCGCCGGCGGAGTGCCCCAGCAGCACGACGCGATCGAGGTCGAGCGCCCGCCCGGCCTGCCGCGCCTCGTCGGACGCCGCCCCGGCGAGCAGGTCGACGGCGGTCGCGACGTCGTCCAACGTCGTCGGGAACCCGCCCCCGGCGCCGATGCGCCGGTACTCGACGTTGAGCGCGGCGACCCCGGCGTTGGTGAGGTCGACCGCGAGCGGGGTGCCCAGCTCCAGGCCGTACTGCGCGCGCCAGTAGCCGCCGTGCAGCACGACGACGACCGGCAATGGGCCGCCGCCACCGGACGAGCGCTCGGGCGGCAGGTGGAGGTCGGCGAACTGCGAGGGGTCGGGGCCGAAGGTCAGTCGGCGCGGTTCCGGGGTGCCCGGGCGCGCCGCCGGGGTGGCTCCGCCGGGTCCGGAGCAGGCGGCGAGCAGGCCGGCCGCGGCGGTGAGCGTGGTGAGCATCGAGCGGCGGGTCATCACCGCGAGGTCCACCGGGCGGTCCGGACCCCGAGGGCACCGAGCGCGACGGCGCCCGCGGTGGAGGTGCGGAGCACGTCGGGGCCGAGGCGGACCGGGACGGCGCCCGCATCCGCGAGCCGAGCGGCCTCGGTGTCGGTGACCCCGCCCTCGGGCCCGACGACGAGGACGACCTCGCCCGCCTCGGGCAGCGCGACGGTCGCGAGGGACTCGTCGGCTCCGGCCTCGAGGAGCAGCGTCGTCGTGCCACCGAGACGGCGGGCCAGCTGCGGCGTCGTCACCGGCTCCTCGACGTGCGGAATCCGGGCGCGGCGAGCCTGCTTGGCCGCCTCCGTGGCGGTGGAGCGCCAGCGGGCCAGGGCCTTGGCGCCGCGCGGCCCGTCGTCCCAGCGGGTCACGCAGCGCTCGGCCCGCCAGGGCACGACGGCGTCGACCCCGGCCTCCGTCGCCAGTTCGACGGCGAGCTCGCCGCGGTCGCCCTTGGCCAGGGCCTGGGCGAGGGTGATCGTCACGGCGGGGGGTTCGTCGTGGCGGTGCTCCCGGATCGTCGCGGTGACGTGGCCCTTGGCGACGGCGGTGACCTCGGCGCGGGCTCGTGTGCCCGCCCCGTCGCCGAGCAGGATCATCTCGCCGGGCGTGACCCGCTTGACGTCGGCGGCGTGGCGGCCCTCGGCGCCGTCGAGGACGACCTCGCCCGCGCCCGGCACCGCGTCGAGCAGGAACAGCGCCGGGCGGGACCAGGCGAGCGCGCGAGGATGTGGCGTCACTGACGTCCAGTGTCAGCGGTGCCGCATCGCTGACACGGGGACCGCAAGATCACCGACCCCGACCCGCCGTCTTCCGCCGCCCCCACAGCCCGTTGCGCGCCTGCCCCCAGTACTCGGGCTGCTCCTCGCCGCGCAGCGAGGCGAGCTCGCGGAGCAGCTCGGTCTGGCGGGTGTCGAGCTTCTCGGGGACCCCGACGTCGAGGTGGACCAGCAGGTCGCCGCGGCCGTCGGTGCGCCCGGAGGAACGCAGCCGGGGCATCCCTTTGCCGCGCAGCGTGTAGACGGTGCCGGGCTGGGTGCCCGGGTCGACGTGCAGCTCCTCGTCGCCCTCGAGCGTGCGCTGGCGCAGCGTGGTGCCGAGCGCGGCCGCCGTCATCGGCAGCGTCACGTGGCAGTGCAGGTCGACGCCGTCGCGCTCGAAGTACTCGTGCGGCTCCTCGGAGACCTCGACGTAGAGGTTGCCCGCCGGGCCGCCGCCGGGGCCGACCTCGCCCTGGCCGGCCATCCGGATGCGCATCCCGTCGCCGACGCCGGGCGGGACCTGCACCGTGACCGTGCGCCGGGCGCGGACGCGGCCGTCGCCGCCGCACTGCTGGCACGGGTTGGGGATGATCTCGCCGAGCCCACGGCAGACCGGGCAGGGCCGCGCGGTGACGACCTGGCCGATGAACGACCGCTGCACGTTCTGGATCTCGCCGCGGCCGCCGCAGGTGTCACAGGGGACCGGCTGCGAGCCGGCCTCGGCGCCGCCGCCCTCGCAGCGCTCGCAGAGCACCGCGGTGTCGACGGTGAGCTCCCGCGCGACCCCGGCCGCGCAGTCCTCGAGGGTGAGGTCGATGCGGATCAGCGCGTCCTCGCCGGGCTGCACCCGGCCACGCGGGCCGCGCCCGGAGCCGCCGCCCGCCGCGCCGAAGAACGCGTCCATGATGTCGCCGAGGCCGCCGAAGCCCGCCCCGCCGAAGCCGCTCGCGCCGCCGAAACCGCCGCCGCCGCCGCCGCCCGCGGTGGCCAGCGGGTCGCCGCCGAGGTCGACGATGCGGCGCTTCTCGGGGTCGGAGAGCACCTCGTAGGCGCTCTTGACCTGCTGGAAGCGCTCGGCGGCCTCGGGGTTCACGTCGGGGTGGAGCTCACGGGCGAGCTTGCGGTACGCCCGGCGGATCTCCGCTTCGTCGGCCTCCCGGCTCACGCCGAGGATGTCGTAGTAGTCCGTGGCCACGCTGGTGTGTCCTCGTCGTCCTTCGTCGTCGTACGGGCGTTCGGGGCGCCCCGGGGAACGGTGCAGGGATGGAAGCCGCCGTCAGCGCCCTCCCACGATCTCCCCCACGTAGCGCGCGACGGCCCGGACCGCCGCGATGGTGCTGGGGTAGTCCATCCGGGTCGGTCCGACGACACCCATGCCGCCGAGGGCCGCACCCGGGGTGGAGAGGGGCCCGTAACCGATGGAGACGGTGGAGGTCGCCCACATCTCCTCGGCCTCGTTCTCCTCGCCGATGCGCACGGTGACCTGCGCCGGATCGTCCGCCGCCGTGAGCAGGCGCAGCACCACCACCTGCTCCTCGAGGGCCTCGAGCACGCCGCGCAGTGAGGTCGCGTCGCCGCCCTGACGGGCCAGGTTGGCGGTGCCGCCGAGCACGAGGCGCTCCTCGGGGTGCTCGACCAGCGACTCCACCAGCACCGAGGCCAGCGTCGTCATGACGGCCCGCAGGTGGTTCGGGCCCTCCTCCGGCAACGCCGCCACCCGGGCGGCGGCCGTGGTCAGCTGCTGTCCGACGAGCACGGTGTTCAGCAGGGCGCGCAGCCGGGCGACGTCGTCGTCGGTGAGCACGTCCCCGAGGTCGACGACGCGCTGGTCCACGCGCCCGGTGTCGGTGATCAGCACGAGCATCAGCCGGGCCGGGGTGAGCGGGACGACCTCGAGGTGGCGCACCGTGGAGCGGGAGAGCGTCGGGTACTGCACCACCGCGACCTGCCGGGTGAGCTGCGCGAGCAGCCGCACGCTGCGGCGCAGGACGTCGTCGAGGTCGACCGCGCCGTCGAGGAACGTCGCGATGGCCTTCTTCTCCGCGGCGGAGAGCGGCTTGATCTGGGAGAGGCGATCGACGAAGAGGCGGTAGCCCTTGTCGGTCGGTATCCGGCCGGCGCTGGTGTGCGGCTGGATGATGTAGCCCTCGTCCTCCAACGCCGCCATGTCGTTGCGGACGGTGGCGGAGGAGACCCCGAGGTTGTGCCGGTCGACGATGGCCTTCGACCCGACCGGCTCGTTGGTCGCCACGAAGTCCGCGACGATCGCGCGCAGTACCGCTATGCGGCGTTCCTCGGAGTTCATCGTCGTCGGACCTCCTCCCGAACGGCTCGTTCGAACCCGACACTCCATCGTAGGCGAGACGACGACGCCGGGTCGGAGGTGTGTGAGTCCGGTCCGCTCAGGTTTCGGCGTCGTCCGGTCTAGGTGACTCCGACGGGTCCCGGATGCCCCGCGAGCAGGCCCTCGACACTGCGCACCACGACGCGGGCCGTCTCGGTGGTGTCCCGGTCGGCGAGCGGGTTGTCGGCGTGGGCGCGCCACCGGCCGAGAGTGGCGAGTGCCACGGCCCGCAGCTCGCCCTGCCCGACCCCGTCGTCGAGCCCGAGCCGCGCCGACGCCGACGGGCCGCGGTCGCCGAGCAGGCGCTCGGCCTCCTCGGTGAGCTCCGCGTCGCGGGCGGCGTCGCGGCGCCCGGGCGCGGCGAGCGGGCGGCGGCGCAGCGTCGTCAGCAGATCCAGTTCGACGATCTCGTGGGCGCTCGAGCGCACCCGTTCCAGTTCGGCGGCGAGCGCGGTCACCGCGGCGGGCGAGGGACCCGGGCGGGGTCCGCCGCCGCGCGGGACCGGCGAGGGACGGCGGTCGGCGTCGACCGGCTCCTCGGCGCGGGCACGGCGGACGAGCCGATCGACGGCGAGCAGCGCGGCGCGGGCCTGGAACACGTCACGGCGGGCCAGGAAGCGCTCGGCCAGCACGGCGCGCAGCTCGTCGAGGCCGCTGCGGCGGCCCAGCTCGGCCGCCAGCGCGGAGGAGTCCTCGACGCCGCGGCGCAGCAGCGAGGTCGCGAGCCGGACCCCGAAGAGCCCGAACCGGTCGAGCAGCGCCAGCCGCGTCCCCTCGGGCAGTCCCGCGGCGTCGCCCGCCGAGCCCGCGGCCACGAACCGGTCGGCGGTCAGGAGCTGCTCGTCGAGCTCGGCGCGCTCGAGCCGGGCCAGTGCACGCAGCGCGGTGAACTCGACGCCGCGCAGGGTGCGGGCGGTCTCGGCGAGCAGCCCGGCCACCGTCGTCGTCGTGGCGCACCACGGGCGCAACGTCGGGTCGGTGCGGTAGCGGCGGGCGACCTGACCGGCGGCCATGACCGCGTCGACCCGACCGCCGCCGACCTCGTCCGCCCGCGACAGGACGACGAGCGTCCCCGCCGCGCCGACCCCGGCGGCCACCCGGTCGCCGTAGGCCTCGAGGAACGCGACGTCGGGTTCGTGCAGGTGGCGGACGAGGTGGACGACGACGTCGGCGCCCCACCCGCCGTGCTCGTCGTCGCCGGCGCCGTCGTTGCCGTGCCAGACCCAGGGTCGCGGCCGGCCCTCCAGCGCGGCCGAGTCGACGCCCGGGGTGTCGACGAGGGTGACCTCGCGCAGGTGCTGCGAGGGCCAGTCGACGTGCAGGGCGGCGACGCGGTCGACGGCGATGCGGTCCAGCTCGAGCACGAGCGAACCGCGCCGGTGCAGGGCGGGCAGCTCGACGGGGTCGTCCGGGCGACGCCCACCGCGGTAGACCACGCCGATGCGGGGGCTGGCGGCGTCGGCGTAGTGGGTGACCAGGCGGGTGCACTCCCCCACGCCGGTCGGCGCGATCTGCTCGCCGACCAGGGCGTTGAGCAGCGTCGACTTCCCCGACTTCACCGACCCGGCCAGCGCCACCCGCAGCGGCCCGCCGAGCCGGTCGGTGTGCGCCTCGAGCACCGCGAGCGCGTCGGGATCGCGGCCGAACACCCCGGCGGCGTGCTCGAGCACCCCGCGCGCGTCGTCGAGCAGCCCGCTCACGGGGCGGCCGTCGCGGCGTAGGTCCGGCCCGGTTCTGAGCGAGGGGGCCCTTCGCTCGATCTATCCGGACGAGGACGCCCTTCGCCCGATCCGGCCGGGTGCCCGGGTTCTGAGCGAAGGTGCCCCCCGCTCGATCTATTCGAGCGAAGGTGCCCTTCGCTCAGATCCGACGTGCCGAACCCCGCCCGGCAGGCCGCCACCCGCTCCGCCAGCAGGTCGACCCGCCCGAGCTCGGCGCGCACGTCCCGCAGCCGCCGCTCCTGACTGCCGGTCGCGATCTCCTGCGCCGCCGCGGCCGCCGTCACCGCCTCCGCGACCGAGCGCGCGAGCGTCTCGGCCTGCCCGGTGAAGTGGTCGCGGAGCAGGCGCTGGACGTCGCGCAGCAGGTCGCGCGAGCGCTTGCCCGCGAGGTGCAGGACCTCCTCGGCGTGCCGGCGGACCGCCTGCTTCGCCTCGGCCCGACGGCGCTGCAGCGCGCGCTTGCGCTCGTCCCGGATCGTCTTGGACCCGAGCAGCACCCCGGCGCCGATCGAGAACGGGTTGATCAGCGCGAGCCCGGACAGCGTCGTCACCATCCCGACCATGAGCACCCCGCCGTAGGACCCGCGCATCCCGACGACGACGCCGTTGGCGAACCCGATGCGCTCCAGGTCGGGCACGTCGATCCCGGGCACGTCCGGGAGCTCGGCGCGCACCAGCATCCCGCCCGGCATCGTCTGCTCGACCCGGCTCTCGTCGCAGACCCCGGCGTGCACGAGCGCCCCACCGGCGCCGCCCGGGAGCCGCCCCCGGACGTCGTCGCCGGAGAGCGCGAAGTGCTCGGCCACCCGCTCGGAGAGCCGCCACGTGCGCTCCCCGGCCCACACGAACGTCGTCGCGACCGCCTCCCCCACCTCCTCGGTGAGCCACGGCGCGAAGGTGTCCCAGGAGGCGCCGGGGTCGGCGGCGTCGAGGGCCTCCTCGGCGGCGCGGACGACGTGGCGCATCCGGTCGCGCAGGTCCCAGTCGATGTCCGAGACGAGGTCGGAGACGCCGTCGGCGAGGGTCTGCTGCCAGCGGGCGCTGCGTTCCTTGAGCTCGGCGGCGCGGTCGCGGGCTGCGGTGAGGTCGGCGGCGACCTCGCGGGCGCGCTCGGGATCCTCGAGCCCGACCCGCTCGGCCTCCAGCGCCGCCCCGAGCTCCGCGACGGCGCCCGCGACCTGGTCGAGGACGCCGACGGCCAGGCGCGCGCCGGCCGGGTCGCCGACCCGCTCGCGCAGCCGCGCGGCGAGCGCGGGCACGCCGGACTCCCGGGCGACGGCGTCGGCCGCGGGCTCGGCACGTTCGGCCAGCCGGCGCGCGTGCGAGGCGAGCGTCGCCGAGACCGGGAGCACGTCGACGTCGAGGCCGTGCGCGGCGAGGTGGTGACGGTCGAGGTCACGGACCTCACGCCACCGGGGGTGCAGGTCGACCTTGGACAGCGCGACGACGACCGTCGCGCACTGCTCGGTCGCCGCGCGGACCAGCGCGATCTCGGGCGCGGTGAGCTCGCGGGAGGCGTCGCTGACCACGACGGCCGCGTCCGCCTCCGGGAAACCCGCCCGGACCGCGAGCCCGCGGGCCGAACGGGGGCCGCCCTCGCCGGGGGTGTCGACGAGGACGAGCCCGTCGGCCGCGAGCCCGCCCGGGACGGTGACCTCCGCGGCGGTCCACGCCTCGCCGTCGTCGTCGGCGCCGCCGGTGACGGCCCGGGTGAGGTCGGCCGAGGTGATCGGCCGGCGGATCTCGGCGCCGTCGGCGTCGGTGCCGACGAGGGTCGCGGTCGTCGTCTCCGCGTGCCGCACGACCGTCGGGAGCCGGGTGGCCACGTCGTCGTGGACCGGGCACACCGGCACGCCGACCAGTTCCCCGACGAGCGCGCTCTTGCCCTGCTTGAAGTCGCCGACGACGAGGACGCGGGCGCCGGTGTCGGCGAGCCGGTCGTGGGCGAGGTCGAGCGTGGCCGCGATGTCGGGGCGGCCGTAGGCGGTCGCGGCCCGCACGGCCAGCGCGGTGACGGCGCGGGCCTCCTCGCGATCCGCTGCGAGCCGGCTGTCCCCGGCGCCCATCTGCATGCTCACGCGCCACCCCCCGTCCTCGATGCCATCCCCTCATCGCGACTAATGGGCTAGCGCGTTAGCCCGTTCAGCCGTGTATAGGACGATAACCGCGGAGCGCGATCCCGGGCGCCCGCTCGATCCGGCGCGGTCGGTGGACGGTGCACCCGTTCGGGCCTGCGGCCCATGTGCGTGCGTTTCCGTGCTCTGACACGGAAACGCACGCACAGGTGCCGGAGGCACGAACAGGGAGGTCAGTGCACCGCGACCTCGTGGGTGGGCTGGGCCTCGTGCGCGGCCAGGGCGTCGTCGACGTGGGTCTCCGGCGCGGCGTCGTGGGCGAAGAGCGGCCCGGCGTCGTTGCTGCCGGCGTCCGCGTCACTGGCGCCGGTCGAGGTGGCGTCGTGGGTGGAGTTGTCGGTGTTGCCGCTGTGGCTGGTGTCGGTCGCCGTCGCGGTGTGGGTGGAGTTGTCCGACTGGTCGTGGGTGGGGGTGACCGCCGCGGTGCCGGAGCCCGAGGCCGAGTCGCCCGAGCCGAACGAGGTGGCCGCGGAGTCCTGCTCGGTGCCGGTGGCCGGGTCGGTCAGCGAGACCGCGCCGCCGTGGGAGGCGCCGACCGAGCCGCCGACGCTGGTGGCGTCGCCCGCCCCGAAGGACGCGGTGCCGTCGTGGTTGACCTGGTTGGCGTCGCCGGCCACCGACCCGGTGCCGGTCGCGACCGGGGCGGCCAGGTTCCCGCCGACGGCCACGGCGCCGTCGCCCGAGGCGACCTGCGGGTGGGTGTCGACGGTGGTCGTGACGTCGCCGTTCGCGATGATGTGCTGGTCGAGCGCGGTCGTGAACGTCGTGTCGTGCGAGTCGAACGAGTAGTTGTTCGTGGTCCAGTTCAGGTGCGAGATCACCTTGTCGACCTCCGGCCCGTGGTGCGCCGGGACCGGGGCGGGGCTCCAGTGGTGGGCCGGCTCGTGGTGCCCGCCGTGGTTCCAGTGGTGCCCGGGGTCGGAGACGACCGCGGCGGTGGACGCGGTGCCGGCGCGCACGTCGTCGTCGTACCGGGCGGCGACGGCGGCCGGGGCGTGGTCCATGACCAGCGGCAGCGCGTCGCGGACGTCGGCGAAGCAGAGGTTGTCGAGGCCGGCCGAGGCGAGGGTGCCGTGCGGGTCGGCGGCGAAGGCGGCCTGGGCGTTCGGGTCGCGCAGCAGGTCGAGCAGGAACTGCAGGATCGTCTTGGCCTCGGTGACGGGCATCGTGGTGGCTCCTCGGTGAGCAATTCTTCGGCTCTCCGGAGCAGGTGGCTCCGGCGTTGGGATGAACGCTAAGGACGCCGACCGGCGCTGCCATCGGTGTTCTCCCCGCGACCACGCCCCCAGGGGGAGGGGGATCCGACCACCCCCGGATCGCCCCCTCACCCGACGCGAGCATCGACACCCACTCGGGCGTTTCCCCTCAACCTTCTCATCGATTAATCCGAATGGCTCAGTATGTTGCACTTGACTGGGGAACAGTGATGTGCGGCCAGGAGGGTGATCGGGGGGAGCACGGTGGGTTACGACCTCGGGGTCGATCTGGGTGGCACGACCGTCGTCGCGGCGGTCCTGCGCGAGGGGGCACGGCAGGCCGAGGCGGTACCGCTGGGGTTCGACGGGGCCGCGGCCCTGCCCGCGACCGCACACCGGGGTAGCGACGGCGCGGTCCGCACCGGCGAGGAGGCCGAACGACGCGCCGCGGCCGAGCCCGACCGGGTCGTCCGCGACGTCACCTCCCGCCTCGGCGACGAGGTCCCGCACGTCGTCGGGGGCGAACCCTGGCGGCCCGACGACGTGGCCGCCGAGATCGTCCTCGCCGCCGTCCGCCGCGTCGCCGCGCAGGAGGGCGGGGCCGCGCGGGCGCTGGCCGTCACGCACCCGGCCGGCTGGGGCCCGCACCGCGAGCGGACGCTGCGCCGCGCCCTGATCCGGGTCGGCCTGGGCCACGCGACGCTGATCTCCGAGTCGCGCGCCGCGGCCCTCGGGGGCGCCCGCGGTCCGGTCGCCGGGGTCTACGACCTGGGCGGACGCAGCTTCCGGGCCGCCGTCGTGCGCCTCGGCCCGGCGGGCAGGGACGTCCTCGCCGACTCCGGCGCCCCGGACCGCGCGGGCGGCATCGACATCGACGCCGCGGTGCTCGCGCTGGTCCGCGAGCAGCTCGGGGGCGATCTCGAGGCCGCGATCGAGGGACTTCCCGACGACGAGGCCCGGGTCGGCCTGGGCACCCTGCGCACGGCCGCCCACGACGCGAAGGAGCTGCTCTCCGCGGACACCGAGGCCCGGATCGAGGTGGCGCTCGGGTCGCTGCACACGACGGTGCGGATCACCCGCTCCGACCTCGAGGGCCGGATCACGCCGCTGGTCGCCGCGACGGTCGAGTCGTTCGCCGGCACCGTCGACGCGGCCGGGGTGCCGCTGGACGACGTCGTGCTCGTCGGCGGGTCCTCCCGGATCCCGCTGGTCGCGCGGCTGCTCGCCGAGGAGCTGGGACGCCCGGTGCATCCGGGGGTCGACCCGGTGACGGTGGTCGCGGAGGGCGCCGCGGTCGCGGCCGCCGAGCACGCGGCCACGCGGCATCGGGAGGCGATGGGTCCGGCGACGGGCGAGTTCGCGGCGGCCGGCGCGGGGTCGGTCGCGGCGGCCGGCGCGGCCGTCATGGCCGGCACCGCGGTGGGCACGTGCGCAGCTGGGGCGAGGCACCGGTCCCCCGAGACGACGGACGCGGCGGGTCACCCGGCGGATGCGGCGGCGGCGCGTGCGGGCGCCGCCGCCACTGCGACCGGGGCCTGGAGCACCGACCTCGACGACAGCGCCGACTCCGCACCCGGCGCCCTCGGGACCGGCGCCTCCGGACGCTCGGCCACCGCGGTCCTCGAGCGCACGCGCCCGTCGACCAGCGAGGTCCCGCGCCCGCCGGTGAACACCGCGCTCCCGCCGATCGGACCGAACGCCGAGCCGGGGCCGCTGCGCCGGTACCGGAGCTGGATCGTCGCGGGGTTCGCGGTGGTCGTGCTCGGCGCGGGCGCGGCGACCGTGCCGATCCCCGGCCTCACCGCGGCCCGCACCACGGAGACGCCGACGCCCGCCCCGACCCCCGTCCCGCCCTCCGCGACCCCCACGCCCGCGGCGACCCCCGCCCCACCCCCGCCCTCGTCGGCGCCACCGAGCACGACCGCGGCCGGCGGCTCGTCGTCGGGAAGCGCGGCAAGCGGTTCCTCCGGGGGCGGCTCCTCGAAGGGCAGCAGCGGCTCCTCGGAGAGCGGCTCCTCGGAGAGCGGTTCCTCGGCGACCCCGCGCTCGACTGCCTCGCGCCCGACCACGACCCGCCGCACCTCCCCGGCCGCCTTCGTCCCGACGACGGCGAGCCCCGGCAGCTCGGCGATCTCCGGCAGCTCCCCGAACACGGCCACCCCGGCATCACCGGCGTCACCGGACGCCCCGGTGTCCGACCCGCCGTCGTCGGCGACCGCCGCCCCGGCACCGGGCAGCGTCGCACCCGCCGTCGTCGAGCCCTCGTCCGTCGAGCCCGCCATGGCCTCCGCCCCGACCGGCTCGTCGACGCCGGGAGCCGGCTCGTGAGCGCCCCGGAGCCCGACCATCCGCGCACCGCCGACACCGCCGAGCGCGCCGCCGCCGACGGCGACCTCGACACCGCCCTGAGCTGCGCCGATGCCGCCCTGCAGGCCGACGACCCGGACGAACAGGTCCGGGGCGCGACCGTCCTCGCGGCCGTGCTGCCGCAGCGCGGACTGCTCGCCCGCGGCGCGGACGTGCACCGTTGGCTGATCGACCGGCAGGGCGTCGCGACGGCGGGCGCGACGGTCGCGCTGCTCGGCACCGGCGCCCTCGCCGAGGGCCGGCAGGCGGCCACGGCCCGGCGCGGACTGCCCGCCCTGCGCGACACCGCGGACACGCTGACCGCGCAGGGGCTGCTCGCGTCGGTCGACGGGTCGGCCGGCACCGCACTCTCGCTGCTGGTCCGCGCGACGACCGCGCTCGCCTCGTCCGTGGAGCGCTCCCCGATGGGCGACTCCCCCGCCGCGCTCGGCGCCCTGCTCGCGCTGCACCGCGGGGAGCCGGAGCTCGCCGACCCGCTGCTCGACCTCGCCGTCGACGCCGACCTCGGCGGACCCGCCCTGCGCCGCCGCCACCTGCTGCTGCGCGGGTGGGCGGCGCTGCTGCGCGACGACGAGGAGGCGGCCCGCAGCGCGCTGGCCGCCACCGCCGACCTCGCGCGCGCCGCCGAGCCGCGGGACGAGCTGACGGCGGTGGCACTCGAGGTCGCGCTCGCCCGCCGGGCCGGGGACACCCGGGGGCTGCTCGACCTGTGGTCGCGCGCGCGCCAGGCACTGCTGCGCCACCCGGTCGACCTGTACTGCCTCCTGCCGGTGGGCGAGCTGGCGATCGCGGCGGCCCGGCTCGGCGAGACCCGCTGGGTGGAGCCGCACCTCGCGGAGGCGACGACCTTGCTCGAGGCGCTCGGCGGCCCGGCGTCGTGGGGCACGTCCTGGCACTGGGCGGGCCTGCACGCGGCGATCACCGCGCACGACCTCACCGCCGCGGGCACGCACGCCGCCGCGCTCGAGGCCGCCGTCGCCGCCAACGACCGCGCCGCCGCCCCGGCCCGCGCGGCCCGCGTCTGGCTGGCGGTGCTCGAGGGGGTGGTCGACGCCGAGGAGGTCGCGCGGGCCGCGGCGGGGCTGCGCGCGGTCGGGCTCGGGTGGGACGGCACGCGCCTCGCCGGCGAGGCCGCCATCCGCACCACCGACCGCGCCGACTCCGCCGCGCTGCTCGCCTGTGCGCGGACGCTGCAGGCGGGGCGGGCGCCGGTCGCGCCGGCTCCGGTCCAGGCTCCCGACGCCGAGGCCTCCCGGGCCGCCGCGAGCGTCCACGCCCGGCGAGCGGGGGCGGCGGCGCTGACCGAGCGGGAGCGCGACATCGCCGCGCTGGTCCTCGAGGGCCTGACCTACCGCGAGATCGCGACCCGGCTGTTCCTCTCCGCGAAGACGGTCGAGCACCACGTGTCCCGGATCCGTCGCCGGCTCGGGTCGGAGAGCCGGGCGGAGCTGTTCAGCGAGTTGCGCGTGCTCGTCGGTGCCTCCGGCCTGTGAGCACACATTGATGCTCTGGCATCAATGAGTGCTCACCTGCCGTCAGGCACCCAGTCGGACCGCCGTGATCCCGTGGCTGGTCGGGAGGAACAGGGCGTTCCCGCTGTAGGCCGGGGTGGCGAAGCGGGTGGAGTCCCCGACGGAGATCGTGGCCCGCTGCGCCCCCGTGGCCGCGTCGAGCCCGATGAGGGCGCCGTCCTGCTGCAGCGACCACACCGTCGTCCCGACGATCAACGGCGAGCCCTGCACCTGCGACGGCGCCTGCCAGCCCTTGGTGATCCGCCCGTCGGTCCCCGCCCGCACCTGGAGCAGCCCGGACGAGCACGGCAGGTAGGCGACCGACCCGCCGCCCTGCACCGGCGCGGCCGCCCCGCCGCCGTAGGCCTCACAGCCGTCGAGCTGGCTCTTCTGCCCGCCGACCCCGCCCATCGCGGTGAGGTCGACGAGGAACACCCCGCCGCCCTTGCCCGCGGCGATCACGTAGTGCGTGCCCGGCAGCAGCACCGGGCCCATCGAGCCGAGGTCGGCGTCGGTCGAGTTCTCCTCGGCCCACTGCTGCGGCGCGAACCCGTCGACGAGCGCCAGCGCCGGGTTCAGGCGCAGCACCGAGTCGCTGTGGTCCCAGTCCCCGGAGGTGGCCTCGCCGTTCCCCGTCGTGACGATGAGGTCCCCGTTGGGCAGGGCCGCCGGACCGGACGCGGCCCAGATGCCGCCTTCGCGCGGGGTCGGGACGACGAAGGTCTTCGCCGCGCCGGTGCCCGTCGTCGGGAGCCCGACGATGCTGCCGCGGTACTGGCCGCAGTCGCCGTAGTTCCCGCCGTAGGGGACGTAGACGGTGCCGCCGGACACCAGCAGCGCGCCGCGCTGCAGGTGGGTGGCCGGGTCGACGCCGGGGACGTCGACGTCCCGCTTGCTCCGGACCCCGCCGTTCGTCGGATCGATGCCGTAGAGCTGGTGGTGCACGCCGGCCTCGGTGGTCGCGACGAAGACCTGCCCGGTCGCGGGGTCGAGCGCGGGTGACCCCGTGATGCCGATCGGGTCGATGTTGCCGCAGGGCAGGGCCGAGCCGGGCACCGGATCGGAGAGATGGGTCCGCCACCGGACCGCTCCGGTGACCGCGTCGAGCCCGTACACCGAGCCGCCCTCGGTCGCGGCCACCACCTCACCCGCGACGACGACCGGGCTGCCGTAGACCTTGCCGTCGAGCGGGGTCTGCCAGGCCAGCGCGGGGTTGGCGGGGTCGGGTCCGGCGGCGACGTAGCCGGTGCGGGTGGCGTCGCCGTGGTACGTCGGCCAGTCCGCGCCCGCCCGCACTCCCCCGGACGGCGGGGGCGGCGGCGCGGCGGCCCCGGCCACCGGCGGCAGCACCAGACCGGCGCCGGACGCGGGCACCGACGGCGCCGGGTAGGGCGCGACGGTGGCGGGGGCGGGTGGCGGAGGTCCGGAGGAGGTGTCGTCGGAACCGGACGAACATCCCGCCAGGACGACGATCCCGACGACGAGCAGCGCGACCCCCGCCGCCCCTCGGTGCCCCCACCCGAATGTGCTCACCACGAGGATGTTGCTCCGGTGGTCAAGAGGGGGGGTGCGCTGCGCGCCTGTGAGCAGAAATTGAGGCTCTGGCGTCAATTTGTGCTCACAAGCGCGGAGCGCACCTAGATGTCCACCGACGCCGCTTCCGGATCCACGGCGGTCCCCCGCACCGGCAGCGTCGCGAAGAACGACGGCGGCTCGCGCCACGGATCCGCGACCACCCCGGCCTCGGCGTCACGGACCGCCCGCCACACCCGCTCCGGGGTCAGCGGCATGTCGAGGTGCCGGACGCCGAGCGGGCGCAGGGCGTCGACGACGGCGTTCTGCACCGCCGGCGTCGACCCGACCGTCGCGGCCTCGCCGATGCCCTTGGCGCCGAGCGGGTTGTACGGGGTCGGGGTCTCGGTGCTCGCGGCCTCGTACGTCGGGACCTCGACGGCCGTCGGGAGCAGGTAGGCGGCGAAGGAGCCGGTCGTCGGGTTGCCGTCCTCGTCGTACGAGAAGCCTTCCCACAGCGCCTGCGAGATGCCCTGCGCGAGCCCGCCGTGCTGCTGCCCGGCGACGAGCGTCGGATTGAGCACGCGTCCGCAGTCGTCGACCGCGACGTGGCGCACCGGCACGACCCGCCCGGTGTCGAGGTCCACCTCGACCACCGAGACGTGGGCGCCGAACGGGTACGTCGCGCCCGGCTGCGACTCGTCGCGGGCCTCGGCGAGCGGCACCCCCTGCTCGTGCGCGGCCGCCGCGACCTCGCGCCACGTCAGCTCCCGCCCCGGCACGCCGGCGATCCCGAGCCCACCCGAGTCGGTCACGACGACGTCGTCGGGCGCCGCCTCGAAGACGCTCGCGACCACCTCCCGGGCCCGCTCCAGCACCGCGTCGGCCGCGACCAGCACGCTCGACCCGGCCAGCTGCAGCGACCGCGACCCGCCCGTCCCGCCGCCGTGCGGTACGACCGCGGTGTCCGACTGCACGAACCGCACCCGCTCCATCGGGATGCCGAGCCGGTCCGCGACGATCATCGCGAACGACGTCGCGTGCCCCTGCCCGTGGGCCGAGGTCCCGACGGCGACCGTGGCCCCGCCGTCGTCGACCGTCACCTTCCCGTACTCCTGCGCCGCGCCCCCGGCGGTGACCTCGACGTAGACCGCGAGTCCGATGCCGAGCACCACCCGTTCGTTGCGTTCCCGACGACGAGCCTGCTCGGCCCGCAGGTCGTCGTACCCGGCGAGCTCGAGCGCCTTGTCCAGGGCCTTGGCGTAGTCGCCGGAGTCGTAGAGCGAGCCGGTCGCCGTCGTCAACGGGAAGTCCTCCGGCGCGAGGAAGTTCCGCCGGCGCAGTTCCGCGGGATCGATCGTCAGCTCGTCGGCAGCGAGGTCCATCAGCCGCTCGAGCATCGCCGCCGCCTCGGGCCGGCCCGCGCCGCGGAAGGCGCCCATCGGCGTCGTCGTCGTGAGGACTGCGGCGGCGTCGTAGGCGATGGTCGGGATGCGGTAGACGCCCTGGGCCATGTTCCGGGTCGGGCCGAGGGCCAGCGCGCCGCCGAACCCGGCGTACGCCCCCGCGTCGCCGACCACCCGCGCCCGGAGACCGACGATCGTCCCGTCGCGGCGCAGCCCGAGCTCGCCGTACTGCACCTGCCCGCGCCCGTGCGGCATCGCCGTGAGGTTCTCGCTCCGGGTCTCGGTCCAGGTGACGACCCGGCCCAGCCGGCGCGCGGTCTCGATGACGACCGCGTGCTCCGGCGCCAGCCCCGCCTTCCCGCCGAACCCGCCGCCGACGTGCGGGGCGACCACGCGGACCCGCTCGAGCTCCCAGCCCCACTGCGCCGCAACCTGGGCGCGCAGGCCGTGCGGCATCTGGGTGGAGACGTGGACGGTCATGTCGTGGGCCTCGTCGGGCGCGCCGGGGGTGGCCGTCACCGCGTTGCCCTCCATGGGCGCGACGGCGAGGCGCTGGTTCACCATCCGGGCCCGGACGACCACGTCGGCGCCGTCGAGCGGGCGGACGTCGTCGGGGTCGCGGACGCCGCTCGCGAGGTTCGAGCCGAGCTCTTCGAACTGCAGCGGGGCGTCGGCGTCGAGCGCGGCCTCCGGGTCGACGACGGGCGGGAGCGGGTCGTAGTCGACCTCGACGAGCTCGGCCGCGTCGACGGCGTCGGCGCGGGTGGTCGCGACGACGGCCGCGACCATGTCACCGACGAAGCGCACCTTCCCCCGTGCGAGCAGCGGCCGCGCGCAGGCGTCGTTGAGGACCATGGCGGGGCGGTGATCGGGGACGTCGGCGAGGTCGGTCGCCGTCAGGACCGCGACGACGCCGGGCGCCGCGCGGGCCTTCGCGACGTCGACGTTCTCGACCAGCGCGTGCGCGAGCGGGGAGCGGACGAAGACGAGATGCAGGGCGCCGGCCGGCACGATGTTGTCGACGTAGGTCGCTCGACCACGGATGAGCTCCGGGTCCTCGACGCGGCGGACGGCCGTTCCCAAGATCGATCCTGGCACTCCGGGAACGTTAGGACTTCGAGCGCGCTCGAACGCAAGGTTCGGCCTCCGGCCTTGTGCGTGCGTTTCCGTGCCCCAGCACGGAAACGCACGCACATGCGCGGAGCGCGATCAGCGCCCCGTCAGCGCCCGCACCGCCACCCCCGCCGAGGCCCCGACCGCAAGCGTCCCGCCGGCCTGCCGGGCCCCGGTCGCCGCGTCCGGCACCGCCTCGTCCACGTGCGTCGCGCTCCACACCGTGACCACGAGCAGCCAGCGCATCACCGTGTAGACGAACAGCAGCAGCCCGACCAGCGCGCCGAGCGTGGTCACCGCGGGCGAACGCCCGAGCAGCGAGAGGTAGAGCCCGCCGAGCTGCTGCAGCGCCGCGAGCCCGACCGCCCCCGCCGCCGCCGCGGGCAGCACCTCGGCGACCGGGCGGCGCGTGCGCGGCAGCTTCGCGAGGCAGAACCCCACGACGAGCCAGTTCGCCAGCAGCCCGAGCAGCAGCGACCCGGCCAGCAGCACCAGGCGTGCCCCGAGGGTCCCGGAGAGCCCGGACAGGTCGAGCAGCGCGATCCCGGCCTTCCCGGTCAGCGCCGCGAACACGAACGACACGACCAGCGCCGACCCGATCCCGAGCAGCGTCACGACGTCCGAGGCGACCGTGTGCACCAGCCGTCGCGAGGGGCGCTCCTGGCCGAGCATCGCGGTCACCGCGTCGCGCACGTGGGAGATCCAGCTCCACCCCGAGAACATCGCGACGGCGAGGGCGACGACGCCGAGCCGGCCGCGCTCGGCCACCACGGTGTCGACGATCCGGCCCGCCGGCCCGGACACCCCGGGCGGCAGCACCCCGGAGAGCAGACCGTCGAGCTGGGCGAACACCGACGAGTCGGCGGCGAGCACGAACCCCGCCGCGGACACCCCGAGCATCAGCAGCGGCACGAGCGAGAGCAGCGTGAAGAAGGTGAGGGCGGCCGCGTAGTGGTTGCCGTCGCGGTCCCGGTAGCGCACGAGCGTCATGCCGGCCCGCCGCGTGTGCCGCGACCCCGCGACGCGTCGTCGCCACCCTCCGAGCGCGGCCGTGACCCGTCCGGTCCGTGCCATGTCCGCCTCCCGACGACGGCGCCGCGGTCGGGCTCCGGCCGTGGGTCCTCACCCTGACGGATGCCGCCGTTCGGCCTATCGGCGGGGTGTCAGCGATGCGGCACGGCTGACGTTCAACGTCAGCAACGCCGCATCGCTGACTTTCCCGGCCCCCCGTTCAGCCGCCCACGATCGCCGGCAGCACCTCGGAGATCCCCCCGCGCAGGACGACGCTCGCGACGTCGTCGTACGGCGTCGGCTCCGCGTTGACGATGATCACGTCGGCCTCGACCATCCGCGCGACGTCGACCAGCCCCGCCGCGGGATGCACGCCCAGCGAGGTCCCGACGGCGAGGAACACGTCACAGCCCAGCGCCGCCTCCCGCGCCCGCTGGAGCACGTCCATGTCGAGCATCTCGCCGAACATGATCGTCGTCGCCTTGAGGATCCCGCCGCAGCGCGCGCACCGCGGGTCGTCCTCGCCGGCGCGCACCCGGTCCAGCGCCTCCGTCATGGGCGCGACGACCCCGCAGTCCAGGCACACCGTGTGGTGGTTGGTGCCGTGCAGTTCGAGGACGTTGTCGGGCGAGGAGCCGGCGGCCTGGTGCAGCTCGTCGATGTTCTGCGTCAGCAGCGCGCGCAGCTTCCCGGAGCGCTCCAACGTCACGAGCGCGTCGTGCGCGCGGCCCGGCGTGGCCGACCACATCGGGTGCTCGAGCCGCTCCTGCCACGCCGCGCGCCGCACCTCGAGGTCGTCGCGGTAGTGCTCGAAGGTCCAGATCCGCTCGGCCGCGGGGTTGAGCGTCCACACGCCCTGCGGTCCACGGAAGTCCGGGATGCCGGAGTCGGTGGAGACGCCGGCGCCGGTGAGCACCACGACCGACCGCGCACCCGCGATCAGCTCCCGCGCCCGGGCGACGTCGTTCTGGTCGGAGTCCGGAGCAGCCACCGCCCCACCGTCGCACGGCTCAGCCGTGACCCGCCTCCCCGGCCAGGCGCAGCAACGTCGTCGCGACGTCCTGCGGATGTCCGAGCGCCGCGAGGTGCCCGGCCGGCACCACCTCGGGCTCCACCCCGAGCCGCTCCCGCGCGAGCCGGCGCACGAACGGCAGCGGGAACATGCGGTCGTCGCGCCCGGCGACGACGCGGGTCGGGACCTCCGGCCACCGCTGCAGCGGGTAGGGCGCGCCGAAGATCCCGCCCGCCTGCACCGGCGCGCCGGCCGCCTCCATGTGGGCCACGAGGTCGGCGGGGAGGTCGTGGAAGAACGCCCCGCGGAGGTCGACGGACGGGTCGATGGCGGCCGGGTCCAGGCCCAGCTCGGCCGCGTACGCCTCCACCGCCGCACCCTGCCCCGTCGTCGAGAACCACGTCCCGATCGACTCCCCCGGCGCCGGGATCATGGGCGTGAGCAGCACCAACAGCGACGTCGGCACCCGGCCGGCCACCAGCGCCGCGGTGAACGCACCCATCGACGCTCCGACCAGCACCACCGGCGGCCGCGTCCCGATCGCCGAGATCACCGCGTCGACGTACTCCTCGAACCCCGCGGCCTCGTCGGCGATCGGGAGGTCGGGGGCGACGACGGTGTGCCCGCTCGCGGTCAGGACCGGCGCCAGGCGCGAGAAGGACCACGAGTCCGACGAGGCACCGTGGATGAGGACGAAGGTCGTCACGGGTTCCTCCTGGGGTTGTCTCGCGGATGTCGTCGCCACTGCCCGCGATTCGACAGCCTCAGCCTTCCAGGGTCGCGAGCGCCTCCGTGTCGAGATCCACGTCGCCGGCGGCGAGGTTCTGCTCGAGGTGCGCGACGCTGCGCGTGCCCGGGATCAGCATCGCCTGCTCGGCCTGCGCCAACACCCACGCGAGCCCCACCTGCGCGGGCGTGGCTCCCAGCCGCTCGGCGACGGCAAGCACGCCGGGCAGGTCGGTGACCTGCTGCTGACCGGGCCAGCCGCCGCCCAGCGGGAAGTACGGCGCCCACGCGATCCCCTGCTCCCGGCAGAGATCCAGCACCGGCTCGCTGCTGCGGTCGACGAGGCTGTAGGCGTTCTGGACGCACACGATCCCGACCGGCAGCGCCTGCCGCAGCTGCCCGGCCGACACGTGCGAGAGCCCGATCGCGCCGATCTTCCCCGCGTCGCGGAGCTCGACCATCGTGGCGAGCTGGTCGTCGAGGTCGACGATCTGGTCGCCCTCGGCGACGAGCCCGGGTGCGACGTCCGCCCGGCGCAGGTTGACGACGTCGAGGCGCTCGGCGCCGAGCGAGCGCAGGTTGTCCTCCACCTGGGAGCGCAGCTCGTCGGGCTGCTGGGCGAGGCGCAGCGGGAGCTCGCCGCCCGGGTTCGGCGTCGCCCCGACCTTGGTCACGACGACGAGGTGGTCGGGATAGGGCGCGAGGGCCTTCCGGATGCGGGCGTTGACGACGCCGTCCCCGTAGAACTCGGCGGTGTCGATGTGATCGACCCCGAGCTCGACCGCGCGACTGAGGACGGCGACCGGCTCGTCGTCGGTCTCCGCCCAGCGCAGCTGCATGGCGCCGTAGCCGACCCGGGCGACGGGGCGGCCGGCGAGGGTCGCGAGGCCGCCCGGGTGCGGACGACGCGTGTCGGTGCTGGTCATGGTGGTTCTCCTCGCGCGGTGGCAGACTGGCCGATGAAAACGGAGGCACCTCCGTTCCCTGCGGCCGACGCTAGCACAGAAACCGGAGGAGCCTCCGCTTCATGGCCGACGACCCCGCTCCGCCCCTGCGCGCCGACGCGCGCCGCAACCGGGACGCCCTGCTCCGCGCCGCCGCCGCGGGCTTCGCCGCCGGGGACGACCCGACCCTCGAGAAGATCGCCCGCGACGCCGGCGTCGGCATCGGCACGCTGTACCGGCACTTCCCGACCCGCGAGGTCCTCGTCGAGGCGGTCTACCGCACGGAGCTGACCACCCTGTGCGAGAGCGTCCACGGCCTGCTGCGCGAGCACGAGCCGGCGGACGCGCTGCGCGCGTGGATGGACCGCTACGCCGAGTTCGTGACCACCAAGCGCGGGATGGCCGACACGTTCCGCGCGATGGTCGCCGACGGGACCGTGGCCGCCGCGCAGACCCGGGAGTCGATCGACGACGCCGTCGGGACGATCCTGCGGGCCGGCGCGGCGGACGGGTCGTTGCGGGCGGATGTGGAGGCCGACGACGTCGTGACGGTGCTGGTGGGCGTGTTCGTCGCGACCGGGGTGTCGGACGACCGCGCCCGGATCGGCCGCCTGCTGGACCTGGTCCTCGGTGGCCTCCGGCCTCGTGAGCACTAATTGATGCCCTGACGTCAATTAGTGCTCACGAGCGCGAAGCGCACCTACGTGGGCCGCTTCAGGTAGCGCCCCGCGGGCGACCCGACGACGGACCCGCCCGCGAACACCGTCCGACCCCGGAGGAACGTCCGCGTCACCGTCGAGCCGATCTCCAACCCGCGGAACGGGCTGTACTCCTGCGTCGACTCCGACGCGGCCGGGTCCACCGTCCACGAGGTGTCGGGGTCGACGAGCGCGATGTCGGCGTCGAACCCGGGCGCCAGGTCGCCCTTCGTGCCCAACCCGAATCGCCGGGCCGGGGCACCGGAAACCAGATCGGCGATCCGGCCCAGCCCCAGCCCCCGCTTGAGCCCCTCGCCCACCAGCCCCGGCAGCAGGTACTCCGTCCCGCCGAACCCGGACTTCGCCGCGAACACGTCCTCGTGGTCGTCCCCGAACTTCGTCGCCTCCTTGCAGCAGGCGTGGTCGGACACGACCCACGACACGTCGCCGGCGAGCACGTGCCGCCACAGCGCCTCGACGTCCTCGCGCGGGCGGATCGGCGGGTTGACCTTGCCGCGGATGCCGTCGGCGGTGTGCACGTCGGCCAGCAGGTGCCCGACGGTGACCTCGCGGCGGAAGTCGACGTGCGGGAACGCCCCGGCCATCAGCATCGCGGCCTCGAGCGCCTTCGCCGACGACAGGTGGAGCAGGTTGATCGTCGGGAGCCCGGTCTCGTGCGCGAGGTAGGACGCGATCGTCACCGCGAGCCCCTCGGAGTGCGGCGGGCGAGATGCGCTGTAGGCCTCGAGCCCGGTCAGCCGCCCCTCCTCCTCGACGATCTTCGTGTACGCGGTCATGATCTCCGCGGTCTCGCAGTGCAGAGAGAGCGAGATCTGATCCGCGATGTCCGGACGGGCTTCGCGCACCCGCTGGATTCCACGCATGACGAACTCGAAGTGCGCGATGTCGTAGCGCTCGCCCTCGGGGATCATGAGGAAGTCGTTCTGGGCGTTGGAGCGCCCGTGCAGCCCGTGGCTGCCGTAGAACATGAAGATCTTGAACGACGTGACGCCGTGCTCGTCGACCAGCATCGGGATCTCGTCGATGTGACTGGCCTGCATCGGCGCGAGGTGGAACGCGTAGTCCACGTGGGAGCGCTCCTCCGAGGCGGCGAGCACCTCGGGGAACACCTCGGCGTACGAGCCGCCCTTGTTCAGGTAGTACTGCCCGGTCCGCATGTAGGTCAGCGAGGTCGTGACGCCGCCCTGCGCGCACGCCCGGCTCTCGGTGACGGTGTCCTCGGCCAGCGGGTTGTAGATGCCCCAGTGCTGGTGGGCGTCGACGACGCCGGGGAAGGCGAGCTGCCCGCGCCCGTCGTGGACCTCGGTGGCGTCGGCGCCGAGGTCGGCACCGACCGCGGTGATGCGCCCGTCGTCGACGGCGATGTCGGCGAGCGGCGCCTCCTCCACTCCCGGCCGCACCACGCGGACGTTGCGGACGACGAGGTCGTGGGTCATGCGGGGATCTCCTTCTCAGCGCTGACGGCGACGAGGTGGTCGGCGGCCCGGTAGGCCAGGCCGAGGGCGGGCAGCAGGCCGTTGCCCGCGAGGTAACCGGCGGCGCCGTGGCCGGACATCCCGACCGCCGCACCACCCGAGGCGTAGAGACCGCCCAGCGGCTCCCCGGACGCGGCGAGCACCCGGGCGTCGGCGTCGACGGCGAGCCCGCCCTGGGTGTGGAAGAGCGCCGGGACGATCTCGACGGCGGCGTAGGGCGGCTCGAGCGGGGCGGCGACCCGACGGCGGCCGACCCGGTCGACCGGCGAGTCACCGCGTGCGACGGCGGCCGCGTCGTCCAGTTCCGCGGCGAGCACCGAGGCGTCGACTCCGATCCGAGCAGCCAGCTCGGGCACCGTGTCCGCCCAGCGCAGCGCACCCGCCTCGACGACGTCGCGGTAGTCCTGGAAGCCCTGCGTGTCGGCGTCGATGCGCGCGTCGAGCACCACCCACCCGCGTGCCCCGGGCCGGGCGGCGAGCATCGCGGCGTACTCCGAGTAGCCGACGGTCTCGTCGCCGAAGCGCCGGCCCTCGGCGTCCACGACGACCGCGCCGGCCATCACCGTCGTCCAGGTCACCAGCGTCCGCGCGGCGGCCGAGAGCCCGGCGTGGCCCTGGTAGGCGTCGAGCGCCCGGACCGCGGCGCCGTGCGCACCGGCGAGAGAGAGCGCATCGCCGGTCGCGTACTCCGACCCGTGATAAGCGGCGTCGGCGATCTCGGGGAGGTGGGTGGCGACGAGGTCGGGGTCGGTGCCGTAGCCGCTGGTCGCGAGCAGGACCGCGCGGGCGGTCAACTCCTCGACGCCGCCGTCGGGACGACGAAGACGGGCCCGCCAGGCCCCGTCGTCAGGAAGGATCTCGACGAGCCGCGCCGGCACCAGCAGGTCGATCCGCGGCTCCGCCTCGACGGCGTCGAGGAGTCCCCGCAGCAGCGCCGACCCGTGCCGACCGGGCACGGTGTGGACGCGGCGGACCGAGTGCCCGGGGTAGTCGACGTCGGCGAGCTCGAGCGGCAGCCCGACGTGATCGGCCAGCCACTCCACCAGCGGAGCACCGACCCGGGCGAGGGTCCCGGCGACGGCGGGGTCGGCCTCGCCGTGGGTCTTCGCGGCGACGTCGGCGAGGAAGCGCTCCGGGGAGTCCTCGATGCCTGCGGCGCGCTGCCAGCGGCTCCCCGGGCCCGGGACCATCGCCGTCGACATCGCGGTGTTGTTGCCGCGCCGGAAGTGCGGGTTCGCCTCCGCGACGACGACGTCGAGGCCCGCCCCGGCGGCGCGCAGGGCGCCGGCCAGGCCACCGCCCGCGCCCGCCACGAGGAGGTCGACGTCGGCCATCCGCTGACTCCGTTCCGCTGGAAGAAACGCTCCGGTTCGGCGTTCGTCCGTCATCTGAGCAGGCCGGGGCCGGATAAGCAACGGTGCTGCGGTGACACTTGACGTTCGACGGTCCAGCGGGTCACGCTGCGTTTCGATCAGCGGTACGGACTTCACGGAGGTGGCCGACGGTGGCCGAGGTGGGTGGCGGCACGGAGGGCACGTCGCGGGTGGCGGACGTGCTGCTGCTCTTCGTCGACGGACCCTCGACGCTCGGGGTCTCCCGGATCGCCCGGGAACTGGGACTGTCCAAGGCCGTCGTGCACCGGATCCTGGTGTCGCTGGTCAGCCGCGGGATGGTCGCGCTGGACCCGGTCAGCCACGAGTACCGGCTCGGTCCGGCCGCGGCGGCGATCGGGGCGCGGGCGCTGCGCGAGTCGGACCTGCGGGGCGCCGCGCTGCCGCTGCTGCGCGAACTGCGCGACGCGACCCAGGAGACCGTCACGCTCTCCACGCCGGTGCCGCACGGGCGGGTCTACCTCGACCAGGTCGTCGGGACCCACGAGATCAAGATGACCGTGGAGCTGGGCCGCCGGTTCCCGCTGCACGCCGGCAGCTCGGGCAAGTGCATGCTCGCGTTCCTCGACGACGCCGAGCGCGAGGAGGTCCTCGCCGGCGGGCTCGCCGCCCTCACCCCGGGCACCGTGACCGACCCCGACGCCCTGCGCGACGAGCTCGACCGCATCGTCGAACGCCGCTTCGCCGCCTCCGCCGGGGAGCGCCAGGCCGACGCCGGGTCGGTCGCCGCTCCGGTGTTCGGGGTGTCCGGCGAGGTCCTCGGCGCCATCTCGGTGTGCGGGCCGCGCTACCGCGTCACCGACGAGTTCGTCGCCGCGATCGCGCCCCGCGTGGTCGCGGTCGCCGACCGCATCTCGCACCGTCTCGGCGCCGCCCCGCGCCGCGCGCCCGCGATGGCCGCGCACGCCGGCGCACCCGTCGTCGCAACCCCGGAGAGGACGGCTCGATGACCAGCCCCGACGACCCGACCGCGCACGGGACCGGCGCGCTCGCCGGGCTCAAGGTCCTCGACGTCGCCACCCTGTTCGCCGGCCCGCTCGCGGCGACCCTCCTCGGCGACCACGGCGCCGAGGTCATCAAGATCGAGCACCCGCGCGGCGACCCGTCGCGCACCCACGGCGCGGCCAAGGACGGCGTCGGGCTGTGGTGGAAGATGCTCGGCCGGAACAAGCGCTCGATCACCCTGGTGCTGTCCACGAAGGAAGGCCAGGAGATCTTCCGCGAGCTCGCCGCGGACGCCGACGTCGTCATCGAGAACTTCCGACCCGGCACGCTCGAGCGCTGGGGCATCGGCCCGGAGGTGCTGCAGGAGCGGAACCCGGGCCTCGTCGTCGCCCGCGTCACCGGCTTCGGCCAGACCGGCCCGTACGCGAACCGGCCCGGGTTCGGCACCCTCGCCGAGGCCATGAGCGGGTTCGCCGCGATCACCGGCGAGCCCGACGGCCCCCCGACCCTCCCGCCGTTCGGCCTCGCCGACGGCGTCACCGCGCTGACCACGGCGTTCGCGATCATGACGGCGCTGCGGGCGCGGGAGACCACCGGCCGCGGGCAGGTCGTCGACATGGCGATCATCGAGCCGCTGCTCACCGTGCTCGGCCCGCAGCTGATCGCCTACGACCAGCTCGGCGAGCTGCAGCCCCGCCACGGCAACCGCTCCTCGAACAACGCTCCGCGCAACACCTACGAGTGCGCCGACGGCCGCTGGGTCGCGGTGTCGACGAGCGCACAGTCGATCGCCGAGCGGGTGATGCGGCTGGTGGGTCGCCCGGACTACATCGACGAGCCCTGGTTCGCCGCCGGCTGGTCCCGCGCGCAGCACGCCGACGAGCTCGACGCCGCCGTCGGGGCGTGGATCGCCGAGCGCGACCGCGACGAGGTGGTCGACGCGTTCGAGAAGGCCGAGGCGGCGGTCGCCCCGATCTACACCGCGGCGGACGTGCTCGCGGACCCGCAGTACGCGGCGCTCGAGAGCGTCGTGACCGTCGACGACGACGAGCTCGGCCCGGTCCGGATGCAGAACGTCCCGTTCCGGCTCTCGGAGACCCCCGGCCGGGTGCGCACGTCCGGCCCGCCGCTGGGCGCGCACACCGCCGAGGTGCTGGCAGAACACGGAGTGGACGACGACCGGCTCGCGTCCCTGCGGGCGAGCGGGGCGGTGTGAGCACCGGTCTGGGCGTCGCGCGCAGCTGGCTCTACGTGCCCGGGCACCGCGGCGATCTCGTCGCGAAAGCGCTGGTCGGAGAGGCGGAAGCCGTCGTCGTCGACCTCGAGGACGCGGTGGCGCCGGGGTCGAAAACCGAGGCTCGGGGCACCGTCGAGGCGCTCACCGATCGCGCCCGACCGCTGTGGGTACGGATGAACGCCCCCGACAGCCCCTGGGGCGCCGACGACGCCGCGGTGCTGGCGCGGGCCGCCGTCGACGGCGTCCGTGTCCCCAAGGCCGCCGACCCCGACGCGATCGCCCGCCTCGCCGACCAGCTCGGCCACCCGCTGCACCTGCTGCTCGAGTCCGCGCTGGGCGTCGAGCGCGCCTACGCGCTGGCCACCGCGCACCCGCTGGTCGCGGCGCTGTCCCTCGGCGAGGCCGACCTCGCGGCCGACCTGCGCGTCGCCGACCGGGGCGCCCTGGAATGGGCGCGCCAGCGGGTCGTGGTCGCCTGCCGGGCCGCGGGCCTGCCGTCACCGCTCGCCCCGGTGTGGACCGACCTGCCCGACCTCGACGGCCTCGCCGCCGACTCCCGAACCGCCCGCGACCGCGGGTTCTGGGGCCGCTCGGTGATCCACCCCCGCCAGATCCCGGTCGTGCACGCGGCCTTCACCACCTCCGACGACGACCTCGCGCGGGCCCGGGCGCTGCTGGCCTCTCTCGACGAGGCGGCCGCCCACGGCGAGACCGCCTACCGCGACGCCGACGGCCGCTTCGTCGACCCCGCCGTCGTCGCCGGCGCCCGCACCGTCCTCGACCGCGCTGTCCCCGCCGACCCCAGGGAGACCCCGTGAGCGCCCCGACCACCGCCACCCGCGCCCTGCTCGACGCCGTCGCGGGCGGGCTACAGACCATCGAGCTCGGCCAGCCGCTGTTCACCGGCATGCCGTGCTCGCCGAACCACCCCGGCTTCCGGATGACGCTCATCCGCCGCCACGGCGACATGGTCCGTCCCGACGGCGGGTCCGCCTCGAACGAGATCCTCGTGACCGGCGGACACGTCGGCACCCACGTCGACGCGCTCGCCCACGTCAGCCACGAGGGCTGCCTGCACGGCGGGGTCGACGCGATGGAGTCGCAGGTCGGGGGCTTGCACCGCGAGCACGGCGCGGAGCGCATCCCGCCGATGATCACGCGCGGGGTGCTGCTCGACGTGGCCGCCACCCGCGGCGTCGACGTGCTCCGTCCTGGCGAGGGCGTCACCGCCGACGACCTCGCCGCGGCCGCCGAGCGCGCCGACGCCGAGCCGGGCCGAGGGGACGTCGCGCTGGTGCGGACCGGGTGGGCGCGGCACTTCGGCGACGCGGCCACCTACCTCGGCCAGGCCGACGGCGTGCCGGGGGTGGACGAGAGCGGGGCGCGGTGGCTGGCCGAGCGGGGGGTGATCGCGGCGGGGTCGGACACGACGGCGTTCGAACGGATCCCGCCGGGCGCCGGCCATCGGGAGCTCCCGGTGCACCGGATCCTGCTCGTGGAGCACGGCATCCACATCGTCGAGCACCTGGCGCTGGAGGACGCTTCGGAGGCCGGGCTCGGCGAGTTCCTGTTCGTCATGGCGCCGCTGCGCATCGTCGGCGGCACCGGCTCCCCCGTGCGCCCGGTGGCGGTGCTGGCATGAGCCGCCCCGCCGTCGCTCCCCCCTCGCACGAGGGGAACCCTCGCGCGGCTAGAGCGACCGAATCCTCCCCTCGCGGCGCCGACGACCGCACTCCCGCCCAGCAGGTCGCCGACCTCGCCGCCCGGGTCGCCGTCGAGGGCCTTCCCGCGGACCTGCGCGACGACCTCGCCGCCCGCACCGTCGACCTCCTCGGCAACTGCCTGGCCGCCCGTGCCGAGGACCCCGGCCGCATCGTCTCCGCCGTCGTCGACGACTGGGGCGGCACCGGCGCGGCCACCTCGTTCGCCACCGGCGACCGGCTCCCGCCGCCGTCGGCCGCGCTGGTCAACGGCACGCTCGCCCACAGCCTGGACTTCGACGACACCCACCTGCCGTCGGTGCTGCATCCGTCGTCGGCGGTGCTGCCCGCGGCGTTCGCGGTCGCCGAGGCGACCGGGGCGAGCGGGCCGGCGTTCCTCGACGCGGCCACCGTCGGCGTCGAGCTCACCTGCCGGCTCGGCATGGCCGGGTACGACGAGGCCGCCGGCACCTCGGTGTTCTTCGAGTGGGGCCAGCACGCGACCGCGATCTGCGGGGCGGTCGGTGCTGCGCTCGCCGCCGGGATGCTGCGGGGACTCTCGGCGGACGAGCTGACCTCGGCGATCGGGATCGCGGCGAGCATGGGCAGCGGCGTCATCGAGGCCAACCGCACCGGCGGGACGATCAAGCGGGTGCACTGCGGCTGGGCCGCGCACGCCGGGGTGGCCGCCGCCGATCTCGCGCGGCACGGGTTGACCGGGCCCCCGACGGTGCTCGAGGGCGGCTTCGGGTTCCTGCGCGCGTTCTGCGGGGACCGGGTGCGGATCGAGGCGGTCACCGAGGAGCTCGGCTCGCGGTGGGAGACGCCGGGGATCTTCTTCAAGCCCTACCCCTGCAACCACTTCACCCACGCCGGCATCGACGCCGCGCTGGCGCTGCGGGCGCGGGGGATCCGTCCCGACGACGTCGAGCGGCTCGTCCTGGGTGCCCCCGCGCCGGTGCTGCGGACGATCGCGGAGCCTCGGGCGGCGAAGATCCATCCGCAGTCCGGGTATCACGCGGCGTTCAGCGGGCCCTACACCGTCGCGGCGGCGCTGTGCGGCTCGGACGACGGCGAGGGGCTCGGGGTGTTCCACGCGGACTTCTCCGACGAGGCCGCGGCCTCCCCGGAGCGCTTGGCGCTGGCGGCGCGGGTCGAGGTCGTCGCCGACGACGAGGCCACGGCCGGCTTCCCGCACCAGTTCCCGGCGGTGCTCACCGCGTACCTGCGCTCCGGGGAGACGGTGACCGAGCGGGTGCGGGAGAACCGCGGCGGGCCGGGACGGCCGCTGTCGGCCGCCGAGCACGAGACCAAGTTCGCGGGCAACGCCGCGCGGTCGGTCGGGGCAGGTGAGGCGGCCGAGATGGCCCGTCTGGTGTGGGAGCTGCGGGGCGACCTGCGTCCCGCGGACCTCGGCGCACGCCTGTCCGGGGCACTTCGGACCTGAGTCGTTCCTATCAGCGGAACGATTCTCGAATTGGCCTCGGCGCTTCTTCCGCTGACCTTGACCTCATAGTCGAAGTCCGGCCATTCTCGACCTCCGACGTTATTCGTCGTTCGTTTCTCTCAACGGAACGAACATTCCTCGACAGGTGAAGACCATGCCGACCCGGTTCCGGTGGGCCACGATCGCGCTGATCGTCGCTCTGATCGTCATCAACTACATCGACCGGAGCGCGATCTCGTACGCGGTCACGCCGCTCCAGAAGGAATTCGGGATCTCGACGGCGGAGTACGGCATCGTCTCGAGCGTCTTCGCGATCGGCTACATGGTCTTCGCCTTCCTGTCGGGCCCGCTCGTGGACCGCTTCGGGACGCGGCGGGTGCTGCTCACCGCGATCCTGCTGTTCTCGCTGTGCACCGCGCTCACCCCGCTGGCCGGCGGGTTCGTCGGCCTGCTGCTCATCCGCCTCGTCCTGGGCGCGGCCGAGGCGCCGGCGTTCCCGGCCGCGAGCCGCACCGCGAGCCGGTGGCTGCCCCGCGCCGAGCGTGGGTTCGCGCTCTCGCTGATCGGCGGGGTCGCGGTCTCGGGCAGCCTGCTCATCGCCGGTCCGCTGCTCACCCAGCTCATCGGCGCCATCGGCTGGCGCGGGATGTTCTGGACGATGTGCGCGCTCGGTCTGCTCTGGGCCGTCGTCGCCGCCGGGCTGCTGGCGTCGACCCCCGACGACTCGCGCCGCGTCAACGACGCCGAGCGTGCCCTCATCGCGGCCGGGCAGGACGCCGCCGAGCAGCAGTCCGCACCGCGGCGCACCGACTGGCGTTCGCTGTTCACCAACCGGAACCTGTGGATCGTCGCGGTCGGCTACTTCTCGTGGGGCTTCATGTTCTGGGGCTTCATGTACTGGCTCCCGCAGTACCTCTCGACGGCGTTCGGGCTGAGCCTCAAGGCCGTCGGTGCGTTCGCGATCGCGCCGTGGGCGGTCGGGATCGTCGGCGCGCTGATCGGCGGATTCCTCGTGGACCGGATCTACCGGCGCACCCGCAGCGTCCGCAGCCGGTTCACGATCATGGGCGTCGCGCTGCTGCTCTCGGGCGCCTCGCTGATCCCGGTCTTCCTCGACCCGACGCTGACCGTCGCGCTGATCTCGATCTCGGCGGGCGTGGGCTTCGGGTTCGTCACGGGCGGCATCTGGTGGGTCGCCTCGATCGACGCCGAGCCGTCTCAGCCCGCGACCGCGGCCGGGTTCGCCGACGCGGCGTTCGCGCTCGCCGGGATCGTCGCGCCGCTCGCGATGGGGTTCATCGTCGCCGGGACCGGGACATTCACCAGCGGCTTCATCACGATGAGCATCCTCGCCGTGATCGGTGCCCTGGCGATGCTGCTCGGCACCCGCGAGCCGTCCCACTCCGACGGTGCCCCGACGCCGGCGAGGACCGAGGCCGAGGCGGTGTAGGTGCGCTCCGCGCTTGTGAGCACTCATTGACGCCCTGGCGCCAATGAGTGCTCACGAGCGCGTCAGCGCACCTCCTCAGCTGAAGAGCGCGCCGAGCTTCGCGATCAGTTCCACCACGCCGTAGAGCAGCGGGAGGATGACGAGGATCAGCCACGAGACGACGAGCAGCACCGTCTGCGAGCCGCCTCGGGAGGCCGTGGGGTCGGTCATCGGGCCACACCTTCCTCGACCTCGGCGGCAGCACCCGTGCCGTCGATGAACAGTCGCTCCGGGACGGGCCGGATCAGCTCGTTGCACACGAACCCGATCAGCAGCAGCACGATCATGATCACGAACGCCGTCGTGTAGTGGCTGGCCGGGCTGCCGCCGGAACCGCTGTTCGCGTCGACGACGCCGTCGACGATCAGCGGCCCGAGCACACCCGCGACCGACCAGGCGGTGAGCAGCCGGCCGTGGATGGCGCCGACCTGGTAGACGCCGAACAGGTCCTTCAGGTACGCGGGCAGGGTCGCGAAGCCGGCGCCGTAGAAGGACAGGATCAGCAGTGTCGCGATCAGGAACACGGCCTTGTTTCCGGGCCCGATGAGCAGGAGGAGCAGGTACAGCAGCGCGCCGACACCGAGGTAGATGCGGTACATGTTCTTGCGGCCGACCGCGTCCGAGGCCGTCGACCACAGGAAGCGGCCCAGCATGTTCGCCAGCGAGAGCAGCGCGACGAACGCGGTTCCGGCGGCCGCCAGCACCGTCGGGGTCGACATGCCGGCGAAGAAGTCCTGGTAGAGCGGCGCGGCCCGCTCGAGCACGCCGATGCCCGCCGTGACGTTGAAGCAGAGCACGACCCAGAGCAGCCAGAACTGCGGGGTCTTCAGCGCGGATGCCGCCGGGACGCCGCCCTGGGGCACCGGGGTCTCGGCCGCGACGCCCTCGGACGCCCGCGGGAGCCGCACCAGCGCGGCGCCGAGCAGCATCCAGACCAGGTAGATCACGCCCAGCGCGACGAAGACCAGCGCCAGACCGCCGCCGGTCTTCCCGAAGGCGGACAGCAACGCCGTCGACAGCGGGGTGGCGACCAGAGCGCCGCCACCGAAGCCCATGATCGCGAGCCCGGTCGCCAGCCCGGGGCGGTCGGGGAACCACTTGATCAGCGTCGACACCGGGGCGATGTAGCCGAGGCCGAGCCCGATCCCGCCGATCACGCCGTACCCGACGACGACGAGCCAGAGCTGGCCCGCGACGATGCCGAGCGCAGCGACCAGGAAGCCGGCGCCCCAGAAGATCGCCGCCATGATCATCGACCAGCGTGGCCCGCGCCGCTCCACCGTCGTGCCGCCGAACGCCGCAGAGAGCCCCAGCACCAGGATCGCGACCTGGAACGGCAGCGCCGACCCGACCGCGCTGGTGTGCAGGGAGGTCTGGACGGGCGTCTTGAGCACGCTCCAGGCGTAGGCCTGCCCGATCGACAGGTGGATCGCGAGCGCCGCCGGCGGGACGAGCCACCGGCTCCATCCGGGTGGTGCGATGGACCGTTCTCGGCTCAGGAGCGTGGCTGTCACCCGGGTCGTCCTCTCGTGTGGGCGCCCGTGCGGAGGAGAGGTCCGGTACGGGCGACGACGTGGCTGTCGCGCACCGTAACGACTCGAACCGCCTTCGTGAACGGATCCCGGGACAGATCGCCCAGCGGCGACCACTGGGTGCGCTCCGCGCCTGTGAGCACTAATTGATGCCAGAGCATCAATTAGTGCTCACGAGCGACGAAGTCGCACCTAGGAGTTCTGGACCTGCTTCTGCATCTCGGTGACCACCGTCGGGTCGACCAGGGTGGTGGTGTCGCCGAGCTCCTCACCCTCGGCGATGTTCTTCAACAACCGCCGCATGATCTTCCCCGACCGGGTCTTCGGCAGATCCGCCGCGAAGATCAACTCCGCTGGGCGGGCCAGCTTGCCGATCTGCTTGGCGACGTGCTCGCGCAGCACCTGCTTGAGCTCGTCGTCGCCGGTGTTGTCGCCGACCAGCGACACGAACGCCACGATCGCCTGCCCGGTGTCCGGGTCCTTGCGCGCCGCCACCGCGGCCTCCGCCACCAGCTCGTGCTCGACCAGCGCCGACTCCACCTCGAAGGTCGAGATGCGGTGCCCGGAGACGTTGGTGACGTCGTCGATACGACCCATCAACATGATGTCGCCGTCGTCGTCGTACTTCGCGCCGTCCCCCGCGAAATAGGCATCCGAGTACTTCGACCAGTAGGTCTCCCGGAACCGCGCATCGTCCTTGTACAGCCCGCGCATCATCCCCGGCCACGGCCGGGTCAGCACCAGGTTCCCCGGCTGGTTCGCCCCCAACGCGTGACCCTCGTCGTCGCGGATCTCGGTCGCCACCCCCGGGAACGGCGCCTGGGCCATCCCCGGCTTCAGCGTGGTGATCCCGGGCAGCGGGGTGATCAGGATGTGCCCGGTCTCGGTCTGCCACCAGGTGTCCATGATCGGGGCCTTGCCGCCGCCGACGTGCTCGCGGTACCACTCCCAGGCCTCCGGGTTGATCGGCTCACCGACACTACCCAGAATCCTGATCGACGACAGATCCCGCGACTGCGCGTACTGCGGGCCCCACTTCATGTGCGAACGGATCGCGGTCGGCGAGGTGTAGAGGATCGTCACCTTGTACTTCTCGACGATCTTCC
>NZ_JAJNDB010000006.1 GCF_021026375.1 Actinomycetospora endophytica
ACTCTCCAACAAAAAACATTAGAGAAACGAATTTCCCTGACCATACTCAAAGAAACCCCAACCAAAGCTGGGGCCAGAACACACAAAACGTCAGCACACTGTTGAGTTCTCAAAGGACGACCACACGAACTGCCAACCACCAACATCAGGCGGCCGCACCATCCGGTGCCATCAGACGCTCACCCTACCAGAACCAACCGGAGGGCAACCGCTCCAACCTATCCCGCCGCCCCGGCCGGGAGCAACCCCTTTGCCCTGGCGACATGGAGAACACTACAGGGCCGGTGTGGGGGCCTTCCGAGGGGGGTACTGGTTGGGGCGTCGTCGCAGGTCGGGCCGCGTTTCCGGCCCGACCCGCGCCCGACATCAGCCCGTCACGAGCTCGACGCCCGCCGTCGTCCGCTTTCCGCGGCGTACCACGAGCCAGCGGCCGTGGAGGAGGTCGGCGTCCGCCGGCGTCCAGTCCTCGGTCTCGACCTTCGCGTTGTTCACGTAGGCGCCGCCTTCGGCGATGGTCCGCCGCGCGGCGCCCCGCCCGGTGGCGAGGCCGGTCCCGACGAGCAGGTCCACGATCGTCGGCTGGTCGGTGCGGGAGAGCGAGGTCGACGGCACCTCGGCGAGGGCCGCCGCGAGGGTGTCGGCGTCGAGCTCGCGCAGCTCCCCCCGACCGAAGAGCGCCTGGCTGGCCGCCTCGACCCGCCCGACCTCGTCCTCGCCGTGGACCAGGGCCGTCACCGACCGGGCCAGCGCCCGCTGGGCCGCCCGGGCCTGCGGCCGCTCGACGGTGGCCTGCTCCAGCTCCTCGATCTCGGAGTGGGACAGCCAGGTGAACGCCCGGAGGTACTCCCCGACCTTCGCGTCCTCGGCGTTGATCCAGAACTGGTAGAAGGCGTACGGGCTCGTCAGCGAGGCGTCGAGCCAGACCGTGCCGCCCTCGGTCTTGCCGAACTTCGAGCCGTCGGCCTTCGTGATCAGCGGGGTGCCGAGGGCGTGGGCGGTCCGGCCCTCCACGCGGTGGATCAGGTCGATGCCCGCGGTCAGGTTGCCCCACTGGTCGCTGCCGCCGGTCTGGAGCGTGCACCCGTAGCGGCGGTAGAGCTCGAGGAAGTCCAGCGACTGCAGGATCTGGTACGAGAACTCGGCGTAGCTGATGCCCTCGTCGGACTCCATCCGCCGGCTCACGGCCTCCTTGGCGAGCATGCGCCCGACGCGGAAGTGCTTGCCGTACTCCCGCAGGAAGTCCAGCGCCGAGATGTCCTCGGTCCAGTCCAGGTTGTTCACCAGCAGCGCCGCGTGCTCCCCGGTGAAGTCCAGGAACGGCCGGAGCTGCGCGCCGATCTTGTCGACCCAGTCGGCGACCACCTCGCGGTCGTTCAGGGTGCGCTCGGACGTCGGCTTCGGGTCGCCGATGAGGCCGGTGGCGCCACCGACGAGGGCGATCGGCCGGTGGCCCGCCTGTTGGAACCGGGCTAGGGTCAGCCACTGCAGCAGATGCCCGATGTGCGCGCTGGGCGCGGTCGGGTCGATGCCGGAATAGAGGGTGACCGGTCCGGCGTCGAGGTCGCGGCGCAGAGCGTCGAGGTCGGTGCTCTGGGCGAGGAGACCACGCCAGGCGAGGTCGTCGAGGATGTGCGGTGCGGTCACCGGCCCATTGTGTCGTGCTGTCCGGGCGGACAGCAGCCGCGCTACCAGTCGGGCCCGTCGGCGCGTGCCCGGCCGGCCTTGTACGGCGTGACGGCACGCGAGCCCGCCACCCACAGCCGCCAGGGCCGCTGCTGGCCGGCGGCGACACCGACGCGGGGGCCGGTGCGGACGTCGTCGTCGGGGACCCGCTCACCCGGCTCGAGGCGCACCGGCGACGCCGGGTCGACCACGTCGACGCCGTTCTGCTCCCGGCCCAGCCCCAGCAGCGAGCAGAGCCGGGCCGGCCCGCGCGCCAGCTCGGCGTCCTTGCCCCGGGCGGTCGGGCGTCGTACGTGCGCGATCCCGGGGTCGGAGAGCACCTCCCCCGCCCGGAGCAGCACCGCACCGGCCCGGCCCTCGTCGAGGGCGACGATGTTCGCGCAGAAGTGCATGCCGTAGACGAAGTACACGTACAGGTGGCCGGCCTCGCCCCACATCACCGCGTTGCGCGGGGTGCGGCCGCGGTAGCAGTGGGACGCGGGGTCGTCCTGTCCCCGGTAGGCCTCCACCTCGACGAGGCGCACCCGGACCTCGCCGTCGTCGGTGTCGGCGACGAGCTCGGACCCCAGGAGCACCCGCGCGGCCTCGAGCGGGTCGACGGCCAGCGTGGCGCGGTCCACGAGCGTGGCGGTCACCGGCGGTCGATCGGGACCGCCGCCCACCCGCGGGCCTCGATGGTGGCGCCGACGATCCGGTCGTACTGCTCGGCGACCCGCTTGGGCGCGGTCCCGCCGTGCGCGTCCCGTGAGGCGATCGAGCCCTCGACGGTGAGCACCGAGCGGACGTCCGGGGTGAGCGCCGGGTCGCACGTGCTCAGTTCGGAGTCGGTGAGCTCGTCGAGCCCGACGTCCCGGGTCTCCGCGGCCCGGACGCACGCCCCGGCGGCCTCGTGGGCCCGGCGGAACGGGACGCCCTGCCGGACGAGCCACTCCGCGATGTCGGTGGCCAGCGTGAACCCGGCCGGCGCGAGGGCTGCGAGCCGGTCGGTGTGGATCGTGAGGGTGCGGATCATCCCGGCCATCGCGGGCAGCACCATCGACAGCTGGGCGACGGAGTCGAACAGCGGCTCCTTGTCCTCCTGCAGGTCCCGGTTGTAGGCCAGCGGCAGCGCCTTGAGCGTCGTCATCAGCCCGGCGAGGTTCCCGACGAGGCGGCCGGCCTTCCCGCGGGCGAGCTCGGCGACGTCCGGGTTCTTCTTCTGCGGCATGATCGACGACCCGGTGGACCAGGAGTCGTGCAGCGTCACGTACCCGAACTCCGCGGTGGCCCAGAGGATCAGCTCCTCGGCGATGCGCGAGAGGTCGACCGCCACCATCGCGAACACGAACGCGCCCTCGGCGGCGAGATCACGCGACGCGGTGCCGTCGATCGAGTTGTCGACGGCGTCGCGGAAGCCGAGGTCGCGCGCCACCGCACCGGGGTCGAGGCCGAGCGAGGTGCCCGCGAGCGCGCCCGACCCGTAAGGAGAGAGCTCCAGACGCCGGTCGAGGTCCCGGCAGCGCTCCAGGTCGCGAAGCAGCGCCTGGGCGTGGGCCCCGAGGTGGTGGGCGAGCAGCACCGGCTGCGCGTGCTGCAGGTGGGTGCGCCCCGGCATGACCGCGTCCGGGTGCGCCCGGCCCTGCCCCACGAGCGCGTCCACGACGTCGCACACGCCGCGGGTCAGATCGCGCAGCCGGTCGCGCAGCCACATCCGCAGCTGCGTCGCGATCTGGTCGTTGCGCGACCGGCCGGCCCGCAGCTTGCCGCCCAGGTCCGGCCCGACCCGCTCGATCAGCCCGCGCTCGAGCGCCGTGTGGACGTCCTCGTCGTCCTCGGCGGCCACGAAGGCGCCGGAGGCGACGTCGTTCGCGAGCCGCGCGAGCCCGTCGAGCATCCCGGCGAGCTCGTCGTCGTCGAGCAGGCCCGCCCCGTGCAGCACGCGGGCGTGCGCGCGGGAGCCGGCGATGTCGTACGGCGCGAGCACCCAGTCGAACTGGGTGGACTTCGACAGCGCCGCCATCACGGCGTCCGGGCCCGAGGCGAAGCGTCCGCCCCAGAGCGCCGCGCTCGCGGGTCCCGCGCCCGGTGAGCTCACCGCTGCTCCTCCTCCTGCTGGTCCGGGGTCGTCCTGGTCGGCCGGGTGCCCAACGTGCTCAGCAGCTCCGCGAGCCCGGCTCCGTCGAGCGGCTCCCGGGCGACGACGAGCACGGTGTCGTCGCCCGCGATGGTCCCGACCACCTCGGCGAGCGACGCCCGGTCGAGCGCGCTGGCGAGGTAGTGCGCGCCGCCCGGCGGGGTCCGCAGGACGGCCAGGTTGCCGGAGTGGTCGGCCGACACCAGCAGCTCCGCGAGCAGCCGGGCCAGTCTGTCGGTGCCGCCGGTGACCCCGCGCACCGGGCTGCCGTCGTCCGGGACGACGTACCGGCCCGCGCCGCCGTCGGCGCCGCGCAGCTTGACGGCGCCGAGCTCGTCGAGATCCCGCGAGAGGGTCGCCTGGGTGACCTCGACGCCCTCGCGGGCGAGCATCCCGGCGAGCTCGGTCTGGCTGTGCACCGCCTGGGTGCTGATCAGCGTCACGATGCGCGCCTGCCGGGAGGCCCGGCTCGGCGCCGGCCGCAGCCGCTCGAGCCGTTCGCGGACCGCCGCCCGGTCCTCCGGGCTGACCTCGACCGGCTCCTCGTCGCCCGGTGCCTCGGCCGCGGCTCCCTCGACCCGACTCATCGACCGAGGAGCCAGGTGAGGACGGCCTTCTGGGCGTGCAGCCGGTTCTCGGCCTCGTCCCACACCGCCGAGGCCGGGCCGTCGATGACGTCGGCGCTGATCTCGTCGCCGCGGTGCGCGGGCAGGCAGTGCAGGACGGTCGCCCCCGGCGTCGCATGACCGACCAGGTCGGCGTCGATGCGGTACGGCAGGAACGGGGCGGTCCGGTCCAGGCCGTCCTCCTCCTGCCCCATTGACGTCCAGGTGTCGGTGACGAGGACGTCCGCGTCCGTGACGGCCGCCGCCGCGTCGGCGCGGCCGTCCCCGTCGAGCACCGTGGCCGACCCTCCGGTCTCGACAGCGCGGCGCTGCGCGGCCTCGAGCACGGCCGGTTCGGGGCGGAAGCCGTCGGGCGAGGCGACGCGGACGTGCATGCCCGCGGTCACCCCGCCCAGCAGCAGCGAGTGCGCCATGTTGTTCGCGCCGTCGCCGAGGTAGGTCATCGTCAGCCCGGCGGTGCGGCCGTGGCGCTCGACGACGGTCTGCAGGTCGGCGAGGACCTGGCACGGGTGGAAGCCGTCGGTGAGGGCGTTGATCACCGGGACCGACGCGTACTCCGCCATCTCCTCGATGCGGGCGTCGGGACCGGTGCGCCAGACGATCGCGTCGACGTATCGCGACAGGACGCGGGCGGTGTCGGCGATGGTCTCGCCGCGCCCGAGCTGGGCGGCCCGCCCGTCGATGATCACAGGCGTGCCGCCGAGCGCCGCGATGCCGACCTCGAAGGACACCCGGGTCCGTGTGGAGGGCTTGTCGAAGATCACGGCCACCGCTCGCGGGCCCGCGAGCGGGCGCAGCGCGAACGGATCGGTCTTCATCGTCGCGGCGAGCTCGAGGATCTCCGTCTGCTCGGCCGGGGTGAGGTCGTCGTCGCGGAGCAGGTGACGGCGGGGGCGGCTCGCCACGGCCGGCCCAGGGCCGCCGGACACACCGGCCACGGCGCTCACGACGCGGCTCCGGCCTCGGCGCCGCTCGAGAGCACCGCGGGCAGGTCGGCGAGGAAGCCGTCGACCTGGGCATCGGTGACGACAGCGGGCGGAGCCAGCCGCAGCCGGCCGGGGGTGGGCCCGTTGACGAGGTAGCCGGACTCGCGGGCCGCGTCCGTGACGGGACCCGAGACGTCCGCGGTGAGCGCGACCCCGATCAGCAGGCCCGCGGCGTCGACGTGGTCGACCAGCGGGTGGTCCAGGCCCTCGATCCGGGTGCTGAGGTCCTTGCCGAGCGCGTCCGCGCGGTCGAGGAGACCGTCGCGGGCGATGGTGTCCAGGACGGCGAGCGCCGCGGCGCAGCAGACGGGGTTGCCCCCGAAGGTGGTGCCGTGCGCGCCGGGACCGAGCAGGTCGGCGGCCGGCCCGAGCCCGATGCAGGCCCCGAGCGGCAGCCCGCCGCCGAGCCCCTTCGCCAGGGTGACGACGTCCGGGACGATGCCCGCCCGCTGGTGGGCGAACCACACCCCGGTGCGCCCGATGCCGGTCTGCACCTCGTCGATCACCAGCAGCGCCCCGTGCCCGGACGTGATCTCGCGGGCGGCCTGCAGGTAGCCCTCGGGCGGGATGATCACCCCGGACTCACCCTGGATCGGCTCGAGGACCACCGCGGCGGTCTCGTCGTCGACGGCGGCCCGGAGCGCCTCGGCGTCGCCGTACGGCACGAACTCGACCCCGGGCGGCATCGGCTCGAACGGCTCCCGTTTCGCGGGCTGGCCGGTGAGGGCGAGCGCCCCCATGGTCCGGCCGTGGAAGCCCCCGACGGTCGACACGATCTTCAGTCGGCCGGTGCGCCGCGCGATCTTGAAGGCCGCCTCGTTGGCTTCGGCGCCGGAGTTGCACATCAGCACCCGGCCGTCGGGCGCCCCGAGCAGGGCCAGCAGGCGCTCACCCAGCTCGACGGTGAGCGGGTTGATCACCAGGTTCGAGGTGTGCCCGAGCGTCGCGACCTGGGTCGAGACCGCCTCGACGACCGCCGGGTGGGCGTGGCCGAGGAGGTTGACGGCGATGCCGCCGAGCAGGTCGAGGTACTCCCGGCCGTCCGCGTCCCAGACCCGGGCCCCGTCGCCGCGCACGAGGCTGACCGGCGGGGTGCCGTAGTTGCCCATCATGGTGCTCGACCAGCGGCGGCGGAGGTCCTCACCGGTCGGTGTCGCTGTGGTCATGCGGGGGACCTCCTTCGTCTCCGGACGGGGCGGGGACGACCATCGTCCCGACGCCCTTGCTGGTGAAGACCTCGAGCAGCACCGAGTGCGCCACGCGGCCGTCGATCACGTGCGCCCGCGGGACCCCGCCGTCGACGGCCCGCAGGCACGCCTCCATCTTGGGGATCATGCCGCTGGCCAGGCCGGGGAGGAGCTCGGCGAGCTCGTCGGCGCCGATCTCGGTGCGCAGGCTGGAGCGGTCCGGCCAGTCGGTGTAGAGGCCCTCGACGTCCGTGAGGACGACGAGCTTGCGGGCCCCCAGGGCCACGGCGAGCGCGCCGGCCGCGGTGTCCGCGTTGACGTTGTGCACCACGCCGTCCGCGTCCGGGGCCACCGTGGAGATCACCGGGATGCGGCCGCCGGCCACGAGGTCGAGGACCGCCGCGGGGTTCACCTCGACCACGTCGCCGACCAGGCCGACGTCGACGTCCTCCCCCTCGACCCGCGCCGTGCGGCGGGCCGCGGTGAACAGGCGGGCGTCCTCGCCGGACATCCCGACCGCCAGCGGGCCGTGCGCGTTGATCAGCCCGACGAGCTCCCGGCCGACCTGGCCGACGAGGACCATCCGGACGACGTCCATCGTCTCCGGCGTGGTGACCCGCAGCCCGCCGCGGAACTCGCCGGGCATGTCGAGCCGCTCGAGCATGGACGTGATCTGCGGGCCACCGCCGTGGACGACGACGGGGCGGATCCCGGCGAGCCGGAGGAAGACCATGTCCTCGGCGAAGGCCCGGCGCAGGTCGTCGTCGACCATCGCGTTGCCGCCGTACTTGACGACGACGACGGCGTTCTGGAACTCCCGCAGCCACGGCAGGGCCTCGGCGAGGACGGCGGCCTTGGCCTGGGCCTCCTCGTGCGAGGTGGCGGCCTCTCCGACGGCGGTGCCGGTCATGTCGAGTACGCGCTGTTCTCTTCGACATAGGCGTGCGACAGGTCGGTGGTCAGCACCGTCGCGGTGCCCGCGCCGAGGCCGAGGTCGACCTCGACGGTGATCTCCGGCCCGGACAGGTCGGCCTTCGAGCGGTCGCCCACCGCGGCCGCGGCGGCACACAGCAGGACACCGTTGACGGTCACCGAGAGGCTCGCCGGGTCGACGCGCGCCTCGCTCGCCCCGACCGACGCGGCGATCCGGCCCCAGTTCGGGTCGGAGCCGAAGAGGGCGGTCTTGACGAGGCTGTCGCGGACGACGGCCCGGGCGCCGAGAAGGGCGTCGGCGTCGGAGTCGGCCCCGGTGACGGTGACCGCGATGCGCTTGGTGACGCCCTCGGCGTCGGCCTGCAGGCCGCGGGCGAGGTCGGCGCAGACCGTCCGCAGCGACTCGGTGAACTCGGCCTCGCCCGGGGTGACTCCCGAGGCGCCGGAGGCCAGGAGCAGCACGGTGTCGTTGGTGCTGGTGGAGCCGTCGATGTCCAGCCGGTCGAAGGTGACCGCGGTGGCCGCCCGCAGCGCGCGGTCCGCGACGCCCGCGTCGAGGACCGCGTCGGTGGTGACGACGACGAGCATCGTCGCGAGGCTGGGAGCCATCATTCCGGCCCCCTTGGCGAACCCCCCGACGGTCCAGGAGCCGTCGGCCGCGCCGTGCCGGGCCTGCTTGTCGACGGTGTCGGTGGTCAGCACCGCGGTGGCCGCCCGGGTCCCCGCCTCCGGACCGGCGCCGAGCGCCGCCGCGGCGTCGTCGACCCCGGCGAGCAGCGAGTCGATCGGCAGGCGCTCGCCGATGAGCCCGGTGGAGCACACCGCGACCTCGATCGCGCCGCACCCGAGCACCTCGGCCGTCCGCTCGGCGGTGTGGTGGGTGTCGGCGAAACCGTCGGGCCCGGTGCAGGCGTTGGCGCCGCCGGAGTTCAGCACCACGGCGCGCAGCGACTGCTCGCGCAGGACCTGCTGGGACCACAGCACCGGCGCGGCCTTGACCTGGTTCCGCGTGAAGACCCCGGCCGCCGTCGTCGAGGGGCCGTCGTTGACGACGAGGGCGAGATCGGGACGGTCGCCGTGGGCGCGCAGCCCCGCGCGGACGCCCGCGGCGCGGAAGCCGGCGGCGGCGGTGACGCTCACGGGGCGAGCCCGGCCGTCGGGAGCCCGAGGGACTCGTCGAGCCCCAGCGCGATGTTCACGGACTGGAACGCGCCGCCCGCGGTGCCCTTGGTCAGGTTGTCGATGACCGCGGTGGCCACGAGGCGGCCCGCGTCGACGTCCACCTCGACCTGCACCTGCGCCGTGTTCGCGCCGACGACGTTCTTGGTGGCCGGCTGGACGCCCTCGGGCAGCAGGTGCACGAACGGTTCCTCGGAGTAGGTCTTGGCGTAGGCCTCCCGGGCCTGCGCGGCGTCGACCCCGGGCGCCGCCAGCGGGGCGCTGACGACCGCCAGGATGCCGCGGGGCATCGGGGCGAGGACCGGCGTGAAGGACACCTTCACCGGGCCGGCGCCGAGCCCGGAGAGGTTCTGGATGATCTCGGGGGTGTGCCGGTGCGCACCGCCGACCCCGTAGGCCGTCGCCGAGCCCATGACCTCGGAGCCGAGCAGGTGCGGCTTCGCCGCCCGTCCCGCGCCGGAGGTGCCGGAGAACGCCACGACGCTCACCTCCGGCTCGACCAGCCCGGAGGCGACCGCGGGGATCGCCGCGAGCGTCGCCGTCGTCGGGTAGCAGCCCGGGACCGCGATCCGGCGCGACCCGACGAGGGCCTCACGCGCCCCGGGGATCTCCGGGAGCCCGTACGGCCACGGCGCCGTGAAGAAGCCGCCGTACCAGCGGTCCCACGCCGCCGGGTCCCGCAGCCGGTGGTCCGCGCCGCAGTCGACGACCAGCACGTCCTCCGGCAGCTCGGAGGCGAGCTCGGCCGAGCGCCCGTGCGGCAGCGCGAGGAACACGACGTCGTGTCCCGCGAGCGCCGCCGCCGAGGTGGCCTCGATCGGGCGATCGGCCAGGGTGGTGAGGTGCGGCTGGTGGGCACCCAGCAGACTGCCTGCCGAGTCCCCCGCCGTCAGCGCGCCGACCTCCATCTCGGGATGGCCGAGCGCGAGCCGCAGGAGCTCACCTCCGACGTAGCCGCTTGCCCCGGCCACCGCGATCCGCATGCGTATGACTATGCACGATCACGGAAGATCATGCAACGCTCGTCACGTCGGCGCCCCCGAGGTCACCGCTCCAGGAAGTCGTGCCGCCCCGGTCTGAGCCAGGTGAGGGCGGGCTGGTCGCCGGTGACCGCGCGGTCCGGGCGCGCCGCCACCGGAACGGCGACCGGGGCCGACACCGGGAACGACGGGTGCGGCTCCCGCAGCGTCGGCTGGTCCACCTCCACCCCGGCGGCGACGAACGGCACGGGCGCCGGATCCGAGGATGCGGCGTGGCTGACACTGGACGTCTGCGGCGCCGCATCGCTGACGGGAGCCGGCCGCACGGCACCGACCTCCACGTCGGCGTCACCCCGGCGCGGCGCGGGCACCACGGCGCCCGCCGCCACCGGGTCGCGGCCGAGCAGCGCCGAGCCCACCCAGTCGAGCACGATGCGCGCCTTGCGCTCGGCCGTCGGCATCGCCCACAGGTGGTAGGCGCGGTGCAGCGCGTAGGCGGGCCAGCCCATCAGCCGCAGGCCGCGGATCTCGGCCACGCCGCGCCGGCGGCCGAGACCGGCCACCACGCCGGCCGAGGAGTGCTCGTAGGGCTGCAGCGGCCGCCCGCCGAGATAGGCGACGACGTTGTCGGCCAGGACCCGGGCCTGCCGGACCGCGTGCTGGGCGGTCGGCGCGGTGAGCACCTTCGGGTCCTCGTCGGCCAGGGTGGCGCCGCGCGCGAGGTCGGGCACCGCGGCGCCGTCACCGGCGGCGAAGGCGTGCGGCCGGCCGATGACCTGCAGCATCGCCGTGCAGCGGACCTTGCCGGTGCGCTCGAGGGGCAGGTCGGTCCGCTCGAGCAGCGGGTGGGGGCGGGTACCCGCGGCGACGATCACGGTGTCGGCCGGGATCGCGGTGCCGTCGGCGAGCCGGATCTCGCCGTCGAGCGCGGAGACGAGGCCCGCGCCGACGCGGACCTCGATGCCGCGGCGGGTGAGCTTGCCGTGCACGCGCGCCGCGGTCGGCTCGGTGACCTCGGGCATGATCCGCTTGGCCGCTTCCACGAGCACCCAGCGCATCTCGGCCGGGTCGACCCCGACCTGGCGCCCGGCCCGGCGCGTGAGGTCCTCGAGCTCGCCGAGCGCCTCGACACCCGCGAAGCCGCCACCGACCACCACGAACGTGAGCAGCCGCGCACGGCGGGCCGCCTCGACCGCCGTCATGGGTGAGATCGACGCGGCGGCGTCGAGGCGGGAGAGCACGTGGTCGCGCAGCGCGGCGGCGTCGCCGACCGAGCGGAAGCCCAGGGCGCGCTCGGCCAGGCCCGGCACCGGCAGTTCGCGACCGATCGCCCCGGGGGCGACGACGAGGACGTCGTACCCGACCTCCCGCGACGTGCCGTCGGGCAGGTGGACGACGGCGCGCCGACGCACGTCGTCGACGGCCACGACCGAGCCGGTGACGACGTCGCAGCGGTCGAGCACCCGGCGCAGCGAGACCGTGAGGTGCCGCGGCGCGATCGAGCCGCCGGCGGCCTCGGGCAGGAACGGCTGGTAGGTCATGTGCGGCTGTGGGTCGACGACGGTCACCGAGCCGATCGGCACCGCCGCCCGGGAGCGCCCGGGCCGGCTGCCGCGGTGCCTGCCGTCGCCGGCGATGCCGAGGCGGGCCTGCAGGGCGCGGGCCGCGACGAGCCCGACGTAGCCGCCGCCGACGACGAGGACGCGGGCACCGGGCACGAAGTCGCCGGTGTCGGGGGCGGCGTCCGGGGACGCGCGGAACAGCGCCGTGCCGGCGAGCACGGCCGTACCGAGGCCGAGGGCGACGGCGGCCACGCCGAGGGCGATCCAGACGCCGACGACACCGCCGACCCAGAGGACGACGGCGAGGACGGGGAACGTGAGGACGCCGAGGACCGCCAGCAGCCGGGCCGCCGTGCGGGGCCTCGGGCCGGTCGGGGACCACTGGTACTGCTCATCGGGACGAGTCATGGCGAGGGGGAGCTGCCTCTCCGGACCGGGTGTTGGGGAGCGGCCCCGCCGCCGGGTCGGGGGTCCGGCGGCGAGGTCGGACGGCAACGCTAGGGAGTCGCGCGCTCGCGCAGGGCCAACATGAGAACCCCGGCACCACGGATGCCGCCCGACGCCGCGATCAGGGCGCCCAACTGCAGCGAGATCGTCCGATCGGACCAGCGGACTCCGGTGCCCACGAACCCCGCTCTCAGGAAGCGCCGTCCACCCACTCCGGCCCGCCGTCGGAGGCGAGCAACGCCTCACGGAGGTCACCCTTGAGGACCTTTCCCGCCGCCGACATGGGCAGTGCGTCGACCGTGTAGATCCGGCGCAGGCGCTCGTAGGGGCGGACGGCACCGTTCACCGCGGCGGCCAGGTCGCCCACCGCACCGTCGGGAGCGTCGGGCACGAGGACGACGGCGGCGGCGGGCAGCTCGCCGACGGCGTCGTCGGGGATCCCGACGACGGCGGCGGTCCGGACCTCCGGACGGTGCGCCAGGAGCTCCTCGAGCTCGCGCGGGAACACGTTGTAGCCCTTGTAGAGCAGCATGTCCTTGGCCCGGTCGACCACCGCGAGGAACCCGTCGTCGCCGAGGATCCCGATGTCCCCGGTGCGCAGCCAGCCGTCGACGAGTCCGGCGGCGGTCTCGTCCGGTCGCTCGTGGTAGCGCTGCATCACCTGCGGGCCGCGGGCCCAGATCTCGCCGCGCTCCCCCACGGCGACCGGCTCGTCGCCGGGCCGGCCGGTCTCCACGGGCAGCAGCACGATCTCGGTGTTCGCGACCGGCACGCCGACCGTCCCGACCCGGCGCGGCGCCGACCGCTCCGAGGGCGAGATGGACAGGCCCATGGTCGCCTCGGTGAGGCCGTACCCCTCGACGACGACCGCCTCCGGCATCAGCGCGGCGATCTTCTCGGCCTGCGCGACGGCCATCGGGCTCGCCCCCGAGGTCACCGTGCGCACCGAGCCCAGGTCGCGCGTCGAGGCGTCCGGGTGGGCGAGCAGCGCGTGGTACATCGCGGGCGCCCCGGACAGCGTCGTCGCCCGGTGCCGTTCGACGTCGGCGAGGTAGGCGGCCGGGTCGAAGCGGTCCTGGACCACGGCGGTCGCGCCGGTGACCAGGCCGATCGTGAGGCCGTTGGTCCCCATCGCGTGGAACCACGGGGCCACGGCGAGCGAGACCGCCTCCCCCAGCCGGACCGGGTGCTCCTCGGGCGGGGACGTCTGCTCGACGGTGACCCCACCCTCGACGTCCGGGACCGCCACCGCCCCCGCCGACGAGGCGACGTACTGCAGCACGTTGGCGACGACGTTGGCGTGGGTCAGCTCGACGCCCTTGGACCGCCCCGTCGTGCCCCCGGTGTAGGCCAGGTGCGCGAGGGCGACGGCGGGGTCGAGGTCGAGCCACGGCGGCGTGGTGTGCTCGGCCACGGGCAGGTCCAGATGCCGCCCGTCGGTGGTGATCACGTTCTCCAGCGACGGGTCCAGGCTCACGACGGCGACCGCGCCCGCGTCGGCGAGCTGCGCGTCCAGCAGGTCGCGGGGCAGCGCCGGGCTGGCGAGCGCGACGGTGGCCCCTGCCAGCAGGATCCCGTGGTAGGCGATCGGCCAGGCGAGGCGGTTCGGCAGGTGGAGGGCGACGACGTCGCCCGGCCGGATGCCCCGCTCGACGAGCGCGTGCGCGACGCCGCACGCCTCCTCCCACAGCTGCCGGTAGGTGACGACGTCGTCGTGGTGCACCAGGGCGGCCCGGTCGCCGTACCGCCGGGCCGCGCCGTCGAGCAGCGCCCCGACGGGGACCACCGGGATCTCGATGCTGCGGGGGGACGTCACCGCGGAGGTCTCCCGTGCCGTGGAGGTCATGACCCGGGAGTCTGCTCCCTGATCGTCGGCCCACGCATGATCAGCCGGCGAAGAGATCCCGCTCGACCCGCCGGTTCCTGCCGCTGCCCGCCCACTTCCAGCACCCGACGACGCGGCCGTCACGCACGATCGTCGGGCGGAAGACGCCGTTGCCGCCGGGCACGATCCGGTCCGCGTGCGCGGGGTCGAGAACCTCGGCACGCTCGCCGTAGCCGAGCACGAACTCGTCGAACCCGGGCAGCAGGAGCTCCGCTCCCGGGTCCGCGGCGTCGGCGAGCCGGTCCGGCGTCGTCGGGTCGAGGAACATCCCGTCGTCGTCGGTGACGAGGTGCTCCCGCGCGCCGTCGAGCGCGGTCCGGACGTCGGCGGCCGGCAGCCCGGTCCAGCGCGCGAAGTCCTGCCGCCGGGCCGGTCCGTGGCCGGTGAAGTAGATGCGGGCCCACTCGGCCAGCGCCTCGTCGCGGTCGAGCCGGCGGGGTTCGGGGACCCACTCGTCGAGCAGCACGAGCGCCTGCTCCTTCGCGCCGGCGAACGGCCCGTACGCCAGCACCCCGTGCATCGCGAGCACCGAGATCGTGTGCGTGACGTGCGAGGACTCGAGGGCGAGCCCGGCGTCGGCCCAGCGCTGCGCGAGCTCACCCCGCGTCAGGCGCCCGCCCCCGGCCAGGGCCTCCCGGGCCACCTCGCCCGCACGGTCGACGGCCTCGTCGGCCAGCCCGAACTGCGTGCGGCGCTTCGCCGCCTCGGCGAGCGGCCGGGCCGTCGCGAGCGGGAGCATCCACGCCAGGTCGCGCGCCGGGACGACGTGCAGCGTCCGGCGCATCGGCCACGACCGGACGACGAGGCCGTCGTCGAACGCCTGCCGGACCTCGCCGGCGTCCCCGGACGCGGTCCGCAGCGCGATCGACTCCAGCACGCCGGGCAGGTCCTGGCCCTGCGCCGCGCCCAGCACCGCGACGGCGTCGGCCGGCGTCGCGCAGCGCGGGCCGACCAGGCGGAGGGCGGCGAGGCGGCGCAGCCCCACGGAGTCGGTGTTCACGCCCGAATCGTCGCAGGGTGTCGGGGCGGACTGGCAGCATCTCGGCACATGACCTACTGCGTCGCGGACTACCTGGCGGACCGGCTCGCCGAGGTGGGCGTCGAGCACGTGTTCGGGGTGCCGGGCGACTACAACCTCGCGATGCTCGACCACGTGGTCGGTCACGAGGCGCTGACCTGGGTGGGCTGCGCGAACGAGCTCGACGCGGGATACGCCGCCGACGGGTACGGCCGGTTGCGCGGGATGGCGGCGCTGGCGACGGCGTTCGGGGTGGGCGAGCTGTCCGCGATCAACGCGATGGCCGGGAGCTTCGCCGAGCACGTCCCGGTCGTGCACGTCGTCGGGGCCCCGTCGACCGACCACCAGTCCGCGCACCGGGTCGTGCACCACTCGCTGGGCGACGGCGTGTTCACCCACTTCATGACGATGCACGAGGGCATCACCTGTGCCCGCGCGGCGCTGACGGCCGACACCGCCCGCGCGGAGATCGACCGGGTGCTCGTCGAGGTCCGGGACCGGCACCTGCCCGGCTACCTGCTCATCCCCACCGACGTCTCCGCCGCCCCTGCCGACCCGCCGTCGGGACCCCTGCCCGCCCCGGTCGACACCACCGACCCGGAGGCGCTCGCCGGGTTCGTCGACGCCGCCCGGGCGCTGCTGGAGAAGGCCGGGTCGGTCGACCACGTCGCGCTGCTGGCCGGGCTGCTGACCCACCGCGTCGGCGGCCGCGAGGTCCTCCGCGAGCTGCTGGGGGCCGGGCCGGTACCGCACGCGACGACGGTCTGGGCGAAGAGCCTCGTCGACGAGAGCGTGAACCACTTCGTCGGGACGTACGCGGGCGGCGCGAGCGCCGAGGAGGTCCGCACCACCATCGAGGACGCGGCGGCACTGATCGTCGCGGGTGTCCAGTTCACCGACCTGACCAGCGGGTTCTTCACCCAGCGCATCACCCGGCCGCGGACGGTCGAGCTGGGCCCGCGGACGGCGAGCGTCGGGGCGGCCACGTTCTCGCCCGTCGAGCTGCCCACCGCGCTCGGCGCGCTGATCCCGCTGGTGCGCGAGCTCGCCGGCCGGGCCCCGGCGACCCCGCGGGAGCCCACCCCGGCCGCGCCGCTGCCCGCCACGGACGCCTCCGAGCCGCTGAGCCAGGACGCGCTCTGGGCGGAGGTCGCGGGCTTCCTGCGCGAGGGCGACCTGGTGCTCGCCGACCAGGGCACGTCCTTCTACGGCGCCTCCACGCACCGGCTGCCGAGCGGGGTGACCTTCATCGGGCAGCCGCTGTGGGCCTCGATCGGCTACACGCTCCCGGCGACGCTCGGGGCCTGCCTGGCCCAGCCCGACTCGCGCGGGATCCTGCTCATCGGCGACGGCGCCGCGCAGCTGACGGTCGCCGAGCTCGGGACGATCGTCCGGGAAGGCCTCGCACCGCTGGTCGTCGTGGTCGACAACGACGGCTACACCGTCGAGCGCGCCATCCACGGGCCCGCCGAGCCCTACAACGACATCACCCGCTGGGACTGGACGGCGGTCCCCGCGATGTTCGCGCCGGCGGGCGGGGCCCGGGCCTGCCGCGCGGAGACGGTGGGCGAGCTGCGCGCGGCGCTGACCGCGGCGCGCGAGGATCCGTCGACGCTTGCCGTGGTCCAGGCGGTCGTCCCGCGCGACGACGTCCCGCAGCTGCTCGCGGACCTGACGAAGGCCCTCGGTCAGGCCAACTCGGGTCAGGGCAGCTCGAAGGCCTGAGCCAGCCACGCGACGGCGAGCCGGTCGACCCGGGCGGCGTGGGCGGTCTGCGGCGCGGGGTCGACGCCCGGCTCCTCGGCGAGGGCGTGACCCATGCCCTCGATCACGTGCAGGTCGGCGACCGCACCGCCGGCGACGAGCGCCTCGCGCAGCCGCTGTGCGGGATGGAGGAACGCCTCGGCGTCGTCGGCGCCCACGATGAAGCGCACCGGCAGGCGGCCGAGCTCCCCGGACCGGGCCACGAGATCCATCCGGTCGGCCACCGGCTCGGACTCGGGCGTCCAGTGGTACTCCATCCCGAAGAAGCTCGAGAGCTGCGCGACGATCGGTCGCAGCTGCAGGAGCGGGCTGATCAGGACGCCCGCGCGCGCCTCGACCACCTTCTCGACGACGGCCGCGCCGGCGATCCCCGCCCCGGCCGATCCGCCGACGACGGCGACCGGTCCGTCACCGACCCCGTGCTCCGCGCGCACCGCGTCGAGCAGGGCGGGCAGCTCGGCGACGGCCTGGGCGTTGACCGCGCCGTGCAGGTTGAGGACCGGTTCCTCCCGACCGAGCCGCATGATCTCCTCGAAGCCGGGCGAGCGCGCGCCGCACAGTGGGAGACCGGGGTAGAGCCGCCAGGCGTCGAGCCCTTCCAGCGGAAGGGCGGCGGCGAAGGCGCGTTCGGTGCGTGGCGCGTCCATGAGGTGCCAGGCGACCACCAGGGGCGCGTCCGGACGAGGCCTGGCCGGCGGGCGCAGCACGTAGGGCACGCCGGCGGCGGTGCCGGTGACGGCGTCGGGAGCGAGGGACATCGCGTCCTCCTGGTCTCGAGCATCGAATTGGACGCTGTACAGCTTAGCTGGACAGCGTACAGTTCGGAAGCATGCGGGCTCCGGGACAGCGTGCAGGACTCGACCGGGATGCGGTGGTGACGGCGGCCCGGGCCGTGCTCGACGAGGGGTCGGCGCTGTCGATGCGCGCGGTCGCCGGGCGTCTGGGGGTGGCGCCGAACGCCCTCTACAGCCATGTCGATGGCCGGGACGGGCTGCTCGACGCCGTGCTCGACGACCTGCTGGGCGCGCTCCCGCTCCCCGCCGGGGACACCGACCCGACGGCGGGGCTCACCGAGCTCATGACCGCGACCCACGAGCTGCTGCTCGCCCACCCGGGCCTGGTGCCGCACTTCGTGGCCCGCCAGGGGTCACGGGGACCGAACGCGCAGCGTCTCGGCGAGGCGATGCGGGTCCTGCTCACCCGGGGCGGGGTGGCCGACCGCGGGGCGCAGGACTCCGCGATCCGGGTGCTGGTGGTGCACGCGATCGGGGACGCGGCGGTGGCGGCGTCCGCCGACGGCTCCGGCCCGATCGAGCCCGACCGACTCCGGGCCTCCTACGCGACCGGGCTGCGGTGGCTGCTCACCGGTGCGCTGTCGCGCTCGTGAGCAGTAATTGACGCTCGGGCGTCAATTACTGCTCACGAGCGCGGAGCGCACCTATCGCAGCACCGCCCCGTGCCGCTCCCCCGCCAGCGCCACCGCCGCGTCGCGCGCGACCGACGCCTCCTCGACGATGAGCGTCCGGTCCGGCGCGCGGAACCGCAGCGCGAACGCCAGCGAGCGCCGGCCCTCCCCGACCTGCGCGCCGCTGTAGACGTCGAACAGCCGGACGTCCTCGAGCAGCTCCCCGCCGCCGTCGGTCAGCGCGGCCTGCACCGCCGCCACGGGTGCCTCGACCGGGACGACCAGCGCGACGTCGAGCAGCACCGGCGGGAACGCCGACACCTCGGGCCGGGCGAGCACCTCGGTGACCGGCAGCCGGTCGAGCTCCAGCTCCACCGCGCACGTCCGCGCCGGCAGTCCCAGCTCCTCGAGCACCTTCGGGTGCAGCTCGCCCGCGTGCCCGACCAGGACGTCGCCGACGTGCAGCGCCGCGCACCGGCCGGGGTGCCACGGGGCGTGCCGGTCGGCGGTGACGGTGAGCTCGGCGCCGTAGACGGCGGCCACCGTGCGGGCGGCGTCGATGGCGTCGGCCCAGGTGGCCGGACGGCCCTCGCCCCACCAGCCCGGGCGCTCCCACGCCCCGGTCAGCACGGCGCCGACCCGCAGCGGCTGCGCCGGGAGCGGGCCGAGCAGCGCGGCGATCTGCGCGTCGGTGGGCCGGGACTCCACGCCGACCTCGGGCGCCGGGCCGGGCGTGCCGTCGGGACGGGCGACCTGGCCGACGTGGAAGAGCGCGAGGTCGCGCAGCCCGCGCGACACGTTGCGCACCACGGCGTCGAGCAGCCCGGGCAGCAGCGTCGTCGCCACCAGCGAGCGGTCGGCGTCGAGCGGGTTGGCGAGCCGGACGGCGGACCGGCGCGGGTCGTCGTCGTCCAGGCCGAACGCGTCGAGCACCGTCGGCGCCATGAACGGCGAGGGCAGGACCTCCTGATACCCGGCGTCGGCGAGGGCGCGCGACACCTGCCGGCGACGACGCTGCGCGAGCGTCAGACCGGTGCCCGCCGCGGCGGCGGGAAGCTGCGACGGGATCGACTCGTAGCCCTCGAGACGCAGCACCTCCTCGACGAGGTCCGCCGGCCGCGTGAGGTCGGGACGCCACGTCGGGGGCGACACGGACACGCCGTCGGACTCGACGTCCACCGCGCATCCCACCTGCACCAGGCGCCGGACGCTCGCCCCGCGCGGATAGGTGACCCCGGCGACGCGGTCGGGCAGGTCGAGCGCCATCCGGATGGGCGGCGCCGCCGGGTCGGTCCCCGCCGCGAACGGCCCGGCGTCGGTGACGCCGGACTCGACGGTCGCGCCGCCGTAGCGCTCGAGCAGGGCCGCGGCGAGGTCGGTCGCCGCGCGGGCCACGGCCGGGTCGACGGCCCGCTCGAAGCGGCGTGCGGCCTCGCTGGGCAGCTTGTGACGGCGGGCGGCGCGGGCGACCGAGGCCGGGTCCCAGGTGGCGGCCTCGAGCAGGACGTCGGCGGTCGCGTGGGTGACCTCGGTCGATGCGCCGCCCATCACGCCGGCGAGCCCGATCGGCCCGGACTCGTCGCAGACGGCGACGTCGTCGGGGTCGAGCGCGCGGCTCACGTCGTCGAGCGTCGTCAGCTTCTCGTCGGTGCGGGCGCGGCGGACGACGACGTCGCCGGTGACCCGGGCCGCGTCGTAGGCGTGCATCGGCTGGCCGAGCTCGAGCATCACGTAGTTGGTGACGTCGACGGCGAGCGAGATCGGGCGGATGCCGGCGAGCAGGATGCGGCGGCGCATCCACCACGGGGTCGGCGCCGTCGGGTCGAGCCCGGTGACGCGGCGGGCGACGAAGCGGCGACAGCCGGAGTCCGGCTCGACGCGCACCGGCCAACCGTCCCCGGTGGCCGCCGGGAGGCCCTGGTCGATCGCGGCCGGATCCCCGTACGCCGCGTCGTAGGCGCACGCGAGCTCGCGCCCCATACCGCGGACCGACAGCGCGTAGCCGCGGTCGGGGTTCACGGCGATGTCGAGCACCGCGTCGGGGGCCTCCGGGTCGAGGCCCAGGAGCCCGACGGCGTCGTCCCCCGGCTCCGCGGTCCCCGGGGGCAGCACGAGGATGCCGCTGTGGTCCTCGCCGAGGCCGAGCTCGTCGAGCGCGCAGAGCATCCCGTCGGAGGTCCGGCCGTACGTCTTGCGGGCGGCGATCCCGAACCCGCCGGGCAGCGTCGTCCCGGGCAGGGCCGCGACGACGAGGTCCCCGACGGCGAAGTTGGTCGCGCCGCAGACGACGCCCTGCGGCTGATCGGCATCCGAGCCCCGCGTCCCCACGTCGACCCGGCAGAACCGGATCGGCTTCTTGAACTCGGCCAGCTCCTCGATCTCGAGCACGCGGCCGATGACCAGCGGGCCGCTCACCGGCTCCACCGGCTCGACGTCCTCGACCTCGAACCCGACGCGGATCAGCGCCTCGGCGAGGGCATCCGCGGACTGGTCGCCTGCGCTGTCGGCGAGGGCGACGGGCTCGACGAGCCAGGAGGCGGGGACGCGCACGATCGGGCCTTTCGGGAGGGTCGTCCGGACTTCAGGGGGCGGTGCTCAGGGGCTCGGGGCCTCAGGGCTCGACGGCGAACGCGCTGGTGAAGCGGATGTCGCCCTCCACCATGTCGCGCATGTCGGGCAGGCCGTTGCGGAACATCAGCGTGCGCTCCAGCCCCATTCCGAAGGCGAACCCGGAGTAGACGTCCGGGTCGACGCCGCAGGCCCGCAGGACGTTCGGGTCGACCATGCCGCAGCCGCCCCACTCGACCCAGCCCGCGCCGCCCTTCTTCTGGGGGAACCAGACGTCGGGCTCCGCCGAGGGCTCGGTGAACGGGAAGTACGACGGCCGCATCCGGATGGCGGAGTCGGGGCCGAACATGGCGCGGGCGAACGCGTCGAGCGTGCCCTTGAGGTGGGCCATCGTCAGGCCCTTGTCGACGGCGAGGCCCTCGATCTGGTGGAAGACCGGGGTGTGGGTCGCGTCGAGCTCGTCGGTGCGGAACGTGCGGCCGGGGCAGACGACGTAGACCGGCAGGTCGCGCTCGAGCAGCGTGCGGATCTGCACCGGCGAGGTGTGGGTCCGCAGGACCTGCTTCGCCTCGGCGGGCTCGGTGTGGAAGGTGTCCTGCATGGTGCGGGCCGGGTGGTCCGGGAGGAAGTTCAGCGCGTCGAAGTTGAACCACTCCGACTCGACCTCGGGCCCTTCGGCCACCTCCCAGCCCATCGCGACGAAGACGTCCGCGATCCGCTCCGAGGTCTGGGTGAGCGGGTGGCGGGAGCCACGCGGGTGCCGGTCGGTCGGCAGCGTGACGTCGACGGCCTCCTCGGCCAGCACCCGGTCGTCGCGCTCGGCGAGCAGGACCTCGTGGCGCTCGTCGTACGCGGCCTGCACCGACTGCCGGGCCTCGTTGACCCGCTTCCCGGCGTCGGCCTTCGCCTGCGGCGGCAGCGACCCGATCTCGCGCCGGGCCAGCAGCACCGGCGAGCGGTCCCCGAGGTGGGCGGGCTTGAGGGCCGTCAGCGCCTCGAGCGTCGTCGCACCGGCGAACGCACTCGTCGCCTCCTCGCGGGCCGCCTCGAGGGTCTCGGGGGACAGCGCGGCGACCTGCTTCGGGTCGAACGAGTCGTTGGTTCCGGACATGCGGGTGGCTGCTGCTCCTGGTTGCGGCGGGTGGGTGTCGAGTCTATCGACCCTGGGCGCGCACCGACGCGTACAGGCACACCGCCGCGGCGGTGGCGAGGTTCAGGCTCTCGGCCCGCCCCCGGATCGGCACCCGGACCCGGGCGTCGGCGGCGGCCGCGAGGTCGTCGGGCACGCCGTGCGCCTCGCTGCCCAGCACCCACGCGGTGGGGCGGGCGAGCAGTTCGTCGGTGGCCGGCCCGAGCTCGGTCTCGCCCTCGCCGTCGGCGACCACCACGGCGAGCCGGGCCGCCCGCAACGCGCCGAGGGCCGCCTCGACCGACCGCTCCCGCAGGACCGGCAGGTGGAACAGGCTCCCCATGCTGGCGCGGACGCACTTGGGGTTGTACGGGTCGACGGCGTCGCCGGTGAGCAGGACGGCGTCGGCGCCGGCCGCGTCGGCGGTGCGGATGACGGTGCCCGCGTTGCCCGGGTCGGCGACCCCGGCCAGGACGGCGACGAGCCGGGCGTGCGCGAGCGCGGCGGCGGGCTCGGACTCGTCGCGGCGGCAGACGAGCACGAGTCCCTGCGGATGCACGGTGTCGGTGAGGGTCGCGACCGCCTTCTCGGTGACGAGCGCGGTGCGGATGTCCGCGGCCCGGGCGCGGATCAGCAGATCCCGCTCACGGTCGGCCACGGCTTCGGTGACGAAGAGGTCGACGACGGCGCCGGGCGTGGCTTCCGCCCGGGCGACCGCGTCGTACGCGGGCCGCACCCCCTCGACGAGGAAACGGCCGGTGTCCTCACGCGCCGCGCGCCGCAGCAGCTTGCGGGCTGCCGCGACGCGCGGGGTGCGTTCGGTGAGAACCTCGCTCAGGCGGCGTCCTCGTTGGTCGCGCCCTTGGGCACGTCCGCGACGGCGGCCTTCGCGGTCTCGACCAGCGCCGTGAAGGCGGCCGGGTCCGAGACGGCGATCTCCGCCAGGTTCTTGCGGTCGACCTCGATGCCCGCGAGCTTGAGGCCCTGCATGAACCGGTTGTAGGTCATGTCGTTGGCCCGGGCGGCGGCGTTGATGCGGGTGATCCACAGCTGCCGGAAATCGCCCTTGCGCTGCTTCCGGTCGCGGTACTGGTAGGTCAGCGAGTGGAGCGTCTGCTCCTTCGCCTTCCGGTACAGCCGCGAGCGCTGGCCGCGGTAGCCGCTGGCCATCTCCAGGGTGGTGCGGCGCTTCTTCTGGGCGTTGACTGCGCGCTTGACGCGTGCCACGTCGTCCTGCCTTAGGTCATGTCGGGGACGGTCGGCCGCCGCGGCGGGACCGGTCCGGGTGGGTGGGGACCGCTCAGATACCGAGCATGCGGCGCAGGCGCTTGTCGTCCTGCGGCGCGACCTCGGTCTCGCCGGCGAGCTCGCGCGTCTTGTGGCTGGACTTCTTCTCCAGCAGGTGGCGCTTGCCGGCCTTCTCGCGCATCAGCTTGCCGGAGCCCGTCACCTTGATGCGCTTCTTGGTCCCGGAGTGGGTCTTGTTCTTCATCCGTCCTCGTCCTGGTCGTCCGGCCGGCCGGGGATCGCACTGTGTGCGGCCCGGGCGGGGGCGGCTCCTGCGTCCCGCGCGGCAGCGGGCCGGCGTCGTCGAGCGACGACGGTACGGCCCGCTGCGCGGGGCCTCAGGAGGCGGGCTCGGGCTGAGCGGCCTGCTCGGCCTCGGCCTGCTGTGCTGCCTGCTGCTTCGGCGTCTTCGCGACCTTCTTGTTCGGCGCGAGCACCATGGTCATGTTGCGGCCGTCCTGCTTCGGTGAAGCCTCGACGAACGCGAGATCGCCGACGTCCTCGGCGAGTCGCTGCAGCAACCGGAAGCCGAGCTCCGGACGCGACTGCTCGCGTCCACGGAACATGATCGTGACCTTGACCTTGTGACCCTGGCCGAGGAAGCGGGTGACGTGACCCTTCTTCGTCTCGTAGTCGTGCGGGTCGATCTTCGGCCGGAGCTTCTGCTCCTTGATCACGGTCTGCTGCTGGTTGCGCCGCGACTCGCGGGCCTTCTGCGCGCTCTCGTACTTGTACTTGCCGTAGTCCATGAGCTTGCAGACCGGCGGGCGCGCCTGGGCGGCGACCTCCACCAGGTCGAGGTCGGCCTCACGGGCCAGCCGCAGGGCGTCCTCGATGCGCACGATGCCCACCTGCTCGCCGTTCGGACCGACCAGGCGGACCTCGGGCACGCGGATGCGCTCGTTGATGCGCGTCTCTACGGTGATGAGTTCTCCTCGGGTTCGACAGTGTTTCCGGCCGCAACCCGGCGAGAGGGGTCCGAATTCCCCACGACATCAGGCCCCGCGCCGTCGTGCTTCGTGGCGGGGGCCCTGACTCGTACCGATCCGGCGGTGCCGGCGGGATCTCTCCCGACGGCGAGCCGTCGTCACCGACCCACGGAGGGCCGGCTGACCGGACCCGGCCACCTGAGGCGGCAGACCGGGTGGGAGGCGGGGCTCCACTTGCCGCTCGCTGAGCAGAGTGCACTCACCGAGCTGGTCGCTCACACCGACTGTACCAGTCCGGCGTGTCGGACGGTCGCCGGGCGTGTCCGTGTCGGGGGTCGGCCCCGGCTCAGCCCGCCTTGGCCCGGGAGCGCTTCGCCGGCGCCTCCTCGGGCGTGACCAGGTCCGCCAGGAACTGCCCGGTGTAGCTCTCCGGAACCGCCGCCACCTGCTCCGGAGTGCCTTCGGCGACCACGGTGCCGCCGCCGTTGCCGCCCTCGGGACCCATGTCGACGACCCAGTCGGACACCTTGATGACGTCGAGGTTGTGCTCGATGACGAGCACCGTGTTCCCCTTGTCGACCAGCCCGTTGATCACGCCGAGCAGCTTCCGGATGTCCTCGAAGTGCAGGCCCGTGGTCGGCTCGTCGAGGATGTAGATCGTCCGGCCCATGGAGCGCTTCTGCAGCTCGGCGGCCAGCTTGACGCGCTGGGCCTCGCCGCCGGAGAGGGTCGGCGCGGGCTGGCCGAGCCGCACGTAGCCCAGGCCCACCTCGGTGAGGGTCTTGAGGTGGCGGTGGATGGCCGTGATCGGCTCGAAGAACTCCGCGGCCTCCTCGATCGGCATGTCGAGGACCTCGGCCACCGTCTTGCCCTTGTAGTGCACCTCGAGCGTCTCGCGGTTGTACCGGGCTCCCTTGCACACCTCGCACGGGACGTAGACGTCCGGCAGGAAGTTCATCTCGATCTTGATCGTGCCGTCGCCCGCGCACGCCTCGCAGCGCCCGCCCTTGACGTTGAACGAGAAGCGGCCGGGCCCGTACCCGCGGACCTTCGCCTCGTTCGTCGCCGCGAAGAGCTTGCGCATGTGGTCCCAGACGCCGGTGTAGGTCGCCGGGTTGGACCGCGGGGTGCGACCGATCGGCGACTGGTCGACCTTCACCAGCTTGTCGAGGTTGTCGAGCCCGGTGACGCGGGTGTGCCGGCCGGGGACCTGACGCGCCCCGTTGAGCTTGTTCGCCAGCACCGTCGCGAGGATGTCGTTGACCAGCGTCGACTTGCCCGACCCGGACACCCCGGTGATCGACACCAGGCAGCCCAGCGGGAACGAGACGTCGACGTCGTGCAGGTTGTGCTCGCGGGCGCCGACCACCCCGACCTGGCGCTTCTTGTCCCGCGGCCGCCGGATGTCGGGGACCGGGATGCTGCGCCGGCCGGAGAGGTAGTCCCCCGTCATCGACGCGGTGTTGGCCTCGAGGTCGGCCACCGACCCGGAGTGCACCACCTGGCCGCCGTGCTCGCCCGCCCCCGGCCCGATGTCGACCACGTGGTCGGCCGCGCGGACGGTGTCCTCGTCGTGCTCGACGATGATCAGCGTGTTCCCGAGGTTCCGCAGCCGGGTCAGCGTGTCGATGAGCCGGCGGTTGTCGCGCTGGTGCAGGCCGATCGACGGCTCGTCGAGGACGTAGAGCACCCCCACCAGGCCCGACCCGATCTGCGTCGCGAGCCGGATGCGCTGCGCCTCGCCGCCGGACAGCGTGCCCGCCGCCCGGGCGAGCGTGAGGTAGTCCAGCCCGACGTCGAGCAGGAAGCCCAGCCGCGCCTCGATCTCCTTGAGCACCGCGCCCGCGATCACCTGCTCCCGCGCGCCGAGCACGAGCCCGGTGAGGAACTCCGCGCAGTCGGCCACCGACAGCGCGCAGATCTCGGCGATCGAGCGGTCGCCCTGGGTCTCGTGGCGCAGCGTCACCGCGAGGATCTCCGGCTTGAGCCGCGTCCCCGAGCACACCGGGCACGGGACCTCGCGCATGTAGCCCTCGTAGCGCTCCCGGGCGCTGTCGGACTCCGCCTGGTCCAGGCGCCGCTCGAGGAACGGGACGACACCCTCGAACGCCGCGTAGTAGGAGCGCTCGCGGCCGTAGCGGTTGCGGTACCGGACGTGCACCTGGTCGGTCGACCCGTGCAGCACGGCCTTCTTGACCGCCGCGGGCAGCTTGCGCCAGGGCGTGTCCATCCGGAAGCCGATCGACTGCGAGAGCGCCGTCAGCAGCCGCTGGAAGTAGTCGGCCGTCTGGCCCATGTTCCAGGGTGCGATGGCCCCGTCGGCGAGCGAGAGCTCGTCGTCGGGCACCAGCAGCTCCGGGTCGACCTCCATCTTCGTGCCGAGACCGGCACAGGTGGGGCAGGCGCCGTAGGGCGAGTTGAACGAGAACGCGCGGGGCTCGAGGTCGTCCACCGCGAGCTGGTGGCCGTTCGGGCAGGCCATCTTCTCGGAGAAGCGGCGCTCGCGGTCCGGGTCGTCCTCCTCGAGATCCACGAAGTCCAGCACGAGGATGCCCTCGGCCAGCCGCAGGGCCGTCTCGACCGAGTCGGTGAGCCGCTGCTTCGCGCTGGCCTTCACCGAGAGCCGGTCGACCACGACCGCGATGTCGTGCTTCTCCTGCTTCTTCAGCGTCGGCGGCTCGGCCAGCGGATACACCGTGCCGTCGACCAGGACGCGGGAGTAGCCCTGCCCCTGGAGCTGGGAGAACAGGTCGACGTACTCGCCCTTGCGGCCGCGGATGACCGGCGCCAGGACCTGGAACCGCCGCCCGGACTCCATCTCGAGCACCTGGTCGACGATCTGCTGCGGGGTCTGCTTGGAGATCACCTCGCCGCACGTCGGGCAGTGCGGGGTGCCCGCCCGGGCGTAGAGCAGCCGCAGGTAGTCGTAGACCTCGGTGATGGTCCCGACCGTGGAGCGCGGGTTGCGGTTCGTGGACTTCTGGTCGATCGACACCGCGGGCGAGAGGCCCTCGATGAAGTCGACGTCCGGCTTGTCCATCTGCCCGAGGAACTGCCGCGCGTACGCCGAGAGCGACTCGACGTAGCGCCGCTGGCCCTCCGCGAAGATCGTGTCGAAGGCCAGGCTGGACTTCCCCGACCCGGACAGCCCGGTGAAGACGACGAGGCTGTCTCGCGGCAGGTCGATGTCGACGCCCGTGAGGTTGTGCTCACGGGCGCCCTTGACGACGAGGCGGTCGGCCACGGATCAGCTCCCTGAAACAGCAGTGCGGGCAGGACGTCCCGCCCTGCATACCCCGGGGCACCGACAGCCTCGTCCGCGGTGACGGATCGCCCTGCCTCACGGGGGTCTCATCCCATGCTAAGAGCACCCGCCGACAGCGCCCGCCGCACCCGGACCGGGGCGACGGACGGCACGTTCCCGACGGCGGGCCGCAACCGCGACCCGACGTCGTCACCGCGCGGCGTGCGGCGAACGGACGAGCGGGTGGGCCCCGTGGGTGACGGACGCGACCACCACCCGCCCTCGCCGAGACCTCCGAGACGACGACGGGCCCATGAGGCAGGCGCGGACCGCCGCCGGGATGGCTCCAGGGCCCCTGATCAAGGAAACCGGGGACGACGAGGGGCGCCGGTACCGGGCAGACTGTCGGGCGTGGAGCTCCTCGACGCATACACCGGACACGTCGACCCGGAGGGCCCGGCCGCGCGGCGGGACCTCGGCGCGGTGACCATCACGAAGGTCTCGGTCGGGCCGATGGACAACAACGCGTACGTGCTGGTCGACAAGGCCACCGGCCGCACACTGCTCATCGACGCGGCCAACGAGACCGACCGGCTGCTCGACACCGTCGACACGGTCGGCTCCCGCGACGGCTTCAAGGACCTCATCACCACCCACCAGCACTGGGACCACGTGCAGGCGCTCGGCGAGGTCATCAAGGCGGTCTCCCCCACCACGTACGCCCACCCGCTCGACGGCCCGGAGCTGCCGGTGGCGCCGGACCGGACCGTGGGCGACGACGACCAGGTCCGCTTCGGCGACTCGTTCGTCGAGGTCATCCACCTCGACGGTCACACCCCGGGCTCGATCGCGCTGTACTACCGGGACCCGGACGGCACCGGGCACATCTTCACCGGCGACAGCCTCTTCCCGGGCGGGCACGGCAAGACCGCGACGGTCGAGCACCACAACGCGCTGATGGACGACCTCGAGCGCAAGGTGTTCGGCCGGTTCGACGACGAGACCTGGGTCTACCCGGGCCACGGCGACGACACCACGCTCGGCGCCGAGCGGCCGTCGCTGCCGGAGTGGCGCGAACGCGGCTGGTGAGTCGTCGCTAGACGCCCGGCGCCGCCGCACCCGGCGCCGGGACGGTGCGGCTCATCAGGGAGCGCGCCACCTCCATCACCAGGTCGCGGTCGTGGACCACGGCGTACTCCATCTCGCCGACCCCGCACGGCCGCGCCACCAGGGCGGCGGCCACGTGCGGCCCGACGACGGCGACGTCCCATTCGTCGCGCAGCGGGTCGCCGTCGGCGAGGGCCGCGCCGCGGACGCCGCCCGGCAGGGGGCCGGACGCGCCGACGAGCGTGACGAGGGCGGAGTGCTGCGCCACGGCGGCGAAGCGACGGGCCCGCTCCGCGCGCGGGGCGCCGTCGGGTCCGACGGAGCCGAGCAGCACCGTCGGGCCCTCCGCGGAGACCGCGCGCTGCTCGAGCAGGGTGGCGACGACGCGCACCTCCTCGACCGAGCCGCGGTGCAGGCGACGGACGCGGGCGACCGCGTCGAGCGGGCTGAGCCGGGTCGGGCCCTCGGGACCCCGGGCGACGGGGGCGCCCGGGCCGGCCACCGGCATCCGGCCGGAGCCCACCGGCAGCGGGCCGGGCCGGGCGAAGCGGTACCCCTGGGCGAGAGTGGCGCCCAGGGCACGGGCGGTGCGCTCGTGCTCGAGGGTCTCGATGCCCTCGGCGAGGACGACGGCGTCGTTGCGCTCGGCGTAGGCCCCGACCGCCGCGGCGACCCGGGCCACCTCCTCGTCGACCGGGTGCTGCACCAGGCGCTGGTCGAGCTTCACGACCTCGGGACGCAGGAACGGCATGAGGGCGAGCGAGCTCGGGTGGCTCCCGACGTCGTCGAGCGCGACGGCGATGCCCACGTGGCGCAGGCGGGTGGCGAACCACTGCAGCCGGGCCGGGTCGCCGGTGAGGGCGCGTTCGGTGAACTCCAGGACGAGCCGGCCGCCGCCGCGCAGGAAGGTCACCGCCTCCTCCGGGGGCGGACCGAGCGGGATGCCGTCCGGCTCGATGTTGAGGAACAGCGCCGACGGGCCCGCGGACCCGGCCGCGAGGGCGGTGCGCAGGGCGAGCACGCGGCAGTACTCGTCCAGCTCCGCGAGCTCACCGCGGGACCGGGCGTGCCGGAAGAGCTTCTCGGGGCAGTGCCACTCCCCGGCGGGTCCGCGGGTGAGCCCTTCGTGGGCGACGACGGCACCCGTCGAGAGGTCGACGATCGGCTGGAAGACCGTGGTGAGCCCGGAGAGTTCGGGCTCGGCGTCGACCGCACGCAGCGCGTCGGTCACGAACCACCTCTTCCGCCGGGAACACCTGGGGGTACCCGTTTGTGCGACGGCCCTACCAGGCCCGGCACGACCACCATCAGTACACGGAGCGTACCCGGGTGGACCGAACGAGCTAGCCGTCCCCCACCGACACCACCCTCACGGGCGATACGGGTGACCCGACGGTGTCGGTGGCCGTCGACGGCACCGTGCGCGCGAGCAACGAGCGCGCGACGTCGAGGACCAACGGGCGGTCGTGGGTGAGGACGTAGTCGAAGGCGCGGTCGGGGTCCACCCCGCCGGGGCCGTCGGCGTCGTCGAGATCGCGGGCCACGAGCGCGGCCGCGAAGTGCGGGCCGACGACGGCGACGTCCCACTCCCGGAGCACCGGGTCGCCGGGCGCGAGGTCGGCCCCGCGCACCCCCGGTTCCGGCTCGGCGGGCATCCCGGCGCCGATGGCCCCGACGAACGCGGCCGAGCGGCCGAGGTCCCGGTAGCGCCGGCGCGCGCCGGGGGTGAACGACGAGGCGCGCTGGAAGGCGGCCACGACGACGGCGAGCTCCCCCAGCTCGGCCGCCTGCCGCTCGAGGAAGTGGCTGACCGACAGCAGCAGCGGGGCGGTCGCCCGCCGCGGCGTGCGGACCCGGGCGACGGTGGCGAAGGGGCTGCCGCGCGGGACCCGGGCCGCCGGGCGGCGCCAGGGCGGGACGAGGCGGGGCGCCTGGAGCCCGGGCAGGATCGCCGCCGCGGGTTCCGCCGGGCCGAACCACCAGCCCTGGCCGAGCGTCGCGCCGAGGCTGCGGGCGGTGGCGAGGTGGTCGCGGGTCTCGACGCCCTCGGCGAGTACGAGCGCCTCGCTGTGCTCGGCGTACGCGGCGACCGCCGACATGATCTCGGCGACCTCGGGCCCGGGGTGGGCGTGCACCAGCCGGAGGTCGAGCTTGACCACCTCGGGGCGCAGGAACGGCATCAGCGCGAGGGAGGCGGGGTGCGCGCCGACGTCGTCGAGGGCGACGTGGAAGCCGTGGGCCCGTACCTGGTCGGCGAACGAGAACAGGCGGGCCGGGTCGGCGGTGAGGTCCCGCTCGGTGAGCTCGGCGACGACCCGCACCCCACGCTCGGCGAGGTCCGAGGTGGCCGTGAACGGCACCAGCTCCGTGGCGACCGTCAGCGGCTCGACGTTGACGAACAGCGCGAGGGGACCGCTCATGCCGGACGCGTACGCCTCCTCGACCGCACGCCCGCGGCACAGCAGGTCGAGCTCGGCGACCCGTCCGGCGCGGCGGGCCGCGGCGAACATCGCGTCCGGGCGGGCGAGGGGGCCGTCGACCGGACCGCGGATGAGGGCCTCGACCCCGACGACGTCGCCCCCGACGAGATCGACGATCGGCTGGAAGACCGGCTCGACGGCGCGCTCGGCCAACAGCGCGTCGAGCGCCGCGACCTCGTCGTCGTCCTCGTCGAGCACGGACACTCCTTCCTGACGTGTCACCACTCACCGTGCCAGGCATCCCCCGAGAGGAGGGCACCGGCCCCGAGACCGGACAGCCGTCGTCACACCGTGTCACCCGAAAGCGTCGTTCGCCATGGCAACGGGGGACGGGTGCAGACTGGCGCCGATGGACTCCACGCGCATCGACCGGTGGCTGTGGGCGGTGCGCCTGTCGAAGACGCGGGCCGACGCCGCCACCGCGTGCCGGGGCGGGCACGTCCGCGTCAACGACAAACCGGCGAAGGCCTCCACGCCGGTGCGCTCCGGGGACACCGTGCGCACGCGCCTCTACGACATCCCGCGGGTGGTCGAGGTCGGCCGCGTGATCGAGAAGCGGGTCGGCGCACCGGAGGCCGTGACCTGCTACGTCGACCACACCCCGCCGCCCCCGCCCAAGGGGGAGATCCCACCGGTGCCCCGGCGCGAGCGCGGCGCCGGCCGGCCGACGAAGCGCGACCGGCGGCGGATCGAGGCCTTCGAGCGGGCGTCGCTGCTCCACGGCGTCGAGCACGACCTGGCGGTCGAGCCCGACGCGGTCGAGGCCGACCTGGAGGACTGAGGACTCGGATCCAGGACGGCAGGCACCGCGTCATGAGACCCCGCCCCTACGCCGACGGCACCTTCCGGCCGCCGGCGGTGGGTCCGACCTACTGACCGTTGCGGGTGACCGAGAAGTTCGTCGTGACCAGTCCGGTGCCGCCGATCCACGGCTCGAACCCGGCCTGCACGCTCGTCATGAACCAGTTCGGCTTCGCGACCCCCCGCTTCTGGGCGTCCGCGACGAAGCTCGGGATCGACATGTTCGCGACGGCGTTGGTCTGCTGCTTGCGGACGTAGGAGATGACCGGGACGCCGTTGTCGCCCTGCCAGACCTCGTAGGGCACCCCGTCGAGGACGACGTCGCCGGTCTGCTTGCCGATCGGGTTCACGCGGTCGGTGTGCTTGAGCCAGACCATGAGCTCCAGCCCGGTCGGCGCGCCCTCCTTGCGGGCGGTCGGGTCGAGCCAGATGTCGTAGGCGACGTTGTAGTCACCCTTGTCCGGGGTGGTCGTGCTCCAGGAGGTCCGCAGGTCGCCGAGGTCGGCGATCGGGCGCGGGAACGGGGTGCCCTTGGTGCAGTTGCCGTAGTTGCAGCCGAAGACGATCGACGGGTACGCCGCCGGGCCGCTGTCCTTGTTGTGGTTCGCCTCGACCCGGAAGCCGGTGTCGAACGCGAAGACGCACTGCGACTCGCCGCCACCGCCCCAGAGGTCGTTCTGCACCTCGTAGCGCCCGCCCTGGACCGGGGTCGACCCGTACTTGTCGCAGACCTTCTTCTCGGTCACCGCGGCCGGCGCCTTCGTCGTGGTGGGCGCCTTCGTGGACGTGGGTGCCGACGACGACGTGGTCGGCTCGGCCGTCGTCGTGGGTGTCGCGGTGGACGTGGCGGACGTGCGCACCGCGGCGGGGACCAGGGCCGCGTCGGTCGCGGAGCTCGCCGCGCTCTGGGGGACCACCGTCGTCAGGACCACGAGCGCCACCAGCCCGAGCCCGCCGACGAGGGCCCGCAGCGCCTCCGGCCGGAGCCGGCGCGGCTCGTCGTGCCGCCGGTGGCGACCGGCCCCGCGCCGCACCCGTTCTCCAGCTCCGCCGTCGTTGGTCGTCGGCCACCTACCGCTCATCCCGCGCGCCCTCCCCGTTGGACCGTTCAGCGCGGCGGAACGTACGTTCGGCGCAACATGACGCGCCAGACGGAGTCAGTCGTTCGTGCACGTGGGGGCACGGATGCCACCCACACGGGTGGCGCGTCGCGTGATCTCAGACGCCGTCGCGCGTGGCGTTGAAGGCGTCGGTCGAGAGGCCGGTACCGCCGACCCACGGCTCGAAGCCGGCCTGGAGGTTCGTCAGGTACCACTCCGGCTTCACGACGCCCTGGCGCGTCGCGTCGCGCACGAAGTCGGTGATCGGCAGGTCGAGGACCTCGCGCACCGACTGCTGGCGCACGTAGGAGATGACCGGCACCCCGTTGTTGTCGCCCTGGTAGACGTCCCAGGGAGCGCCCGCGAGAGTCACGGTCCCGGTCTTGTCGCCGATGGGGTCGATGCCGCCGGCGCGGATCGTCCAGATCATCAGCTCGGCGCCGGTGTTGTCGCCGTCGCGGCGCGGCGTCGGGTCGAGCCAGATGTCGTACGAGGCGTTGAAGCGGCCCTGGTCGGGGACCGTCACCGCCCAGCTGGACCGGACGTCGCCGAGGTCGGCGAGCGGCCGCGGGAACGGGGTGCCCCGGGTGCAGTTCCCGTGGTTGCAGCCCCACACGATCGACGGGTAGGCGGCGGGGCCGGAGTCCTTGTCGTGGTCCGCCTGGACGCTGAACCCGGTGTTGAACGCCGTCGTGCACTGCGGGGTGGACGCGCCCCAGGCGTCGTTCTGCACCTCGAACCGCCCCCCGGCCACCGGCGTCGACCCGAACTTCTCGCACACCTGCGGGCCGGTGCGGCTGCCGATCGCGGACAGCGGGGCGAGGAGCTTCGGGACCAGCGGCGGCGCCGGGGCGGCCGGCCGGGCCGGTGCCGGGGCCGCGGCCGGGAGTGACTGCTGCCCGGCGAGGTTCTGCGCCGTCGGGTCGACCGCGATCGGCGGGACCGTGGGCGCCTGCGAGGAGCCGCACGCCGTCGCCAGCAGCGTCAGTGCCGCGACGAGGGCCACCAGGAGAACGCGTGGAGCACGCGTGGGTTCGCCCACGCGGGTGAGGCTAGAGGATGCGCCGAACGCTGTAGCGCGCGGCCTCGACGCCGTGTCGTCGCAGGTCGGCGGGGGTGTCCCCGCCGAGGATGACGGCGACGGCGAGGGCGGCAGCCGCCGGCGCGGTCTCGATGCCCGACCCGCCCTGACCGGCGAACACGTGCAGCGCCGGATGCTCCGGACGATCCCCGACCACGAAGCAGCGGTCCGGCGCGAAGGTGCGCTGGCCCGCCCACGCGGTGACGACCGAGCGGAGCCCGAGGGTGGTCACCGCGTTCACGCGCTCGATCGCGAGGGCGACGTCGAGGTCGTCCGGCTTGGCGTCGCCGGGCTCCTGCGGGGTCTCCTCGGAGGGCGAGACGAGCAGGTGGGCGCCCTCCGGCTTGGCGTACCAGGAGTCGTCCACGGCCACGGCGAACGGATCGTCGGGGTCCACCGGTGCGCCGGGCGGGACCCGCACGATCGCGATGGTCCGCCGGTACGGGGTGAGGCCGATCGGCGGCGCTCCGGCCAGTCCCAGCAGCCGGTCGGTCCACGCGCCGGCGGCGAGCACGACGAGGTCGGTGTCGAGGGTGGTCCCGTCGGCGGTGGTGACCCGCCGGCCCGTCGTCGTGGGGTCGATCCCGACGACGGGTGCCCGCGTCCGAATCTCCCCGCCGTGCGCGCGGAAGCGCTGCCGGTAGTACTGGTGCAGCCCGATCGGGTCCGCGTCCATCGCGTCCTCGACGACGGCGGCCGCCCGGACCGCGTCACGGCGCAGCGCGGGCCAGCGCCGGACGGCCTCGTCGACGCCGAGCTCGGTGACCGGGCCGAGCGGGAGGATCTCCTCGCGCAGGGTCCGTTCCTCCTCGGCCGTCTGCGCGACGTGCAGGACCGGGCGCGGGCGCAGGAACGGGTGGCCGGCGTCCTGCGCGATCGCCGTGAAGCGGTCGAGCGACGCCGCGATCAGGTCCCGGGTCGGCGGCGGGCCGTGGCCCGGGATGTAGCTCGCCGCCGAGCGCCCGGTGGTGTGCCGGGCGGTCTCCGGCTCGGCCTCGAGGAGCACCGGGCGTTCGACCCCGGCCGCGGCGAGCTCCGCCGCGACCGACATCCCGGCGATGCCGCCGCCGACGACGACCGCGCCGTGCCCGCTCACGAGGACCGCAGGTCCAGCCCCAGGTCCAGCGCCGAGGACGAGTGGGTCAGCCCGCCGACGGAGAGGAAGTCCACCCCGGCGGCCCCGTAGGCGGCGGCAGTGTCGAGGGTCAGCCCGCCGGAGGCCTCCAGGCCCGTGGTCGGGGCGCCGGCGTTCCGGCGCCGGACCGCCTCGGCGCACTCGTCGGCCGAGAAGTTGTCCAGCAGGATCAGCTCCAGGCCGAGGGTCAGCGCCTCGTCGAGCTGGTCGAACGAGTCGACCTCGAGCTCGCAGGGCAGTTCCGGCGCCGCGGACCGGGCCGCCCGCACCGCCGCCGTCACCGACCCGGCCGCGGCCACGTGGTTGTCCTTGATCAGCAGCGCGTCGCCCAGCGACATCCGGTGGTTGACCCCGCCGCCGCAGCGCACCGCGTACTTCTGCAGCGTCCGCAGGCCCGGCACGGTCTTGCGGGTGTCACGGATGCGGGCCGGGGTGCCCTCGACCGCGTCCACCCACGCCGCGGTCGCGGTCGCGACCCCGGACAGCTGGCAGAGCAGGTTGAGGGCGGTGCGCTCGGCGGTGAGCAGCGTCGTGAGCGGGGCTCGGACCGTCAGCGCCGTGTCGCCGGGCTTCAGACGGTCGCCGTCGGCGCGGGCGTCGAGGATCTCCAGCTCGTCGCCGCAGACCTTCTCCAGCACCCGGACCGCCACGCCGACGCCGGCCAGCGTGCCCGCGGGCCGCGTCCGGAACTCCCCGACCGCCACCGACCCGGCCGGCACGCAGGCCGCCGTCGTGCGGTCCGGGCCGTCCCGGAGGTCCTCGTCGAGGGCCCGGTCGACGATCGCGTCGACCTCCGCGGCGTCCAGCCCGACGGGCAGGGTGGTCGTGCTGGTCATGCGGCACCTCCGAGAACCCGGTCGGTCGAGGACAGCGTCAGTCGCCCGTCGACGAGCGTGACGGCGGACGACGCGGCCTGCCAGCGGTCGTCACGACGCGGGTGGTCACGCCGGACGTGGCAGCCCCGCGACTCGGTGCGCGTCCCGGCCGCCGCGAGCAGCGCCCCCGCCGCGAGGGTGAGCGCGGCGTCCTCGACGGCGGCCCGGTCGGTCAGCGCGCGGTCGACGGTCACCGACTCGATCGCGTCGGAGGTCGCGGCCAGGCCCGCCGCGTCGCGCCCGACCGCGGCGCCGCGGCTCATGGCCCGCTGCAGGGTCGCGCGGTCCGCGGCGCCGGCGATCGGGGTCGCCGGCTCACCGGGGCGGATCACCGGCCGCGGCCCGGCCAGCGCACGGGCCACGTCGATGCCGGTCGCACGGCCCACGACGAGGCCCTCGAGCAGGCTGTTCGAGGCGAGCCGGTTGGCGCCGTGCAGGCCGGTGCGCGCGACCTCGCCCGCCGCCCACAGCCCCGTCACCCCGGTGCGCCCCCGCGTGTCGGTGATGACGCCGCCGCAGGCGTAGTGCGCGGCGGGCCGGACCGGGATCGGGTCGCGGGCGGGGTCGACCCCGATGGCGTCGCAGGACGCGGTCACCGTCGGGAAGTGCCGCCGGACGTCCTCCACCCCGGTCGCGTCGAGCAGCACGTGGGGCGCGCCGGTCCCCGCGAGGACCGCGGTGATGGCGCCGGCGACGACGTCACGCGGGGCCAGGTCGCCCCTCGGGTCGACGCCGTCCATCACGGGCCGCCCGGAGAGGTCGACGAGGTGCGCGCCCTCGCCGCGCAGCGCCTCGGTGACCAGCGGCGCGCGCCCTCGCAGGCCCGGGACGGCGAGCGCGGTGGGGTGGAACTGCACGAACTCGACGTCGGCGAGCGCCGCGCCCGCGCGCAGGGCCAGTGCCCAGCCGTCGGCGGTCGCGACCGCGGGGTTCGTCGTCGTCTCGTAGAGCCCGCCGACGCCGCCGGTGGCGAGCAGGACGGCCGGTGCGCTGATCACACCCACGCGTCCGTCGTCGTCGACGACGTCGAGCCCGGTCACCGAGGATGCCTGGCGCACCGCGACCGCGGTGTGCCCCGCCAGCACCGTGACCTCGCCGGGCAGGGCCGCGAGCAGGGCCCGCTCGACCTCGGCGCCCGTCGCGTCGCCGCCCGCGTGGATGACACGGGTGGTGCCGTGGCCGCCCTCGCGGGTGCGGGCGAGTCTGCCGCCGTCGTGGGCGTCGTCGAACACCGCGCCCCGCGTGCGGAGCTCGGCCACCGCCGACGGTCCGCCGCCCAGGATGTTCCGGGTCGCGGCCTCGTCGACCAGACCACCGCCCGCCGCGAGTGTGTCCGCGACGTGCGCGTCGACGCTGTCGCCCGCGACGTCCCCGAGCACGACGGCGATGCCGCCCTGCGCCCAGCGCGTCGAGCCCTCGTCGGGGGCGTCCTTGGTGACGACGACGACCCGCAGGCCGCGTCGCGACGCCGCCGTCGCCGCCGAGAGCCCGGCGACCCCGGAGCCGACGACGACGAGGTCGGCGGCCGCCGTCCAGGTCGATGGTCCGGCTCCGCTGCGCTGCGCGTCCCGGGTGGCGCTCACTCCCCGCCCCCGGGCCGGCCGATCTCGATCATCCGCTGGACCGACGCGCGCGCCTTCTCCGCCGTCGCCGCGTCCACGTGGACCTCGTCGCGGCCCTCCCGCAGCGCGCGGGTCAGCGAGCCCGGGGTGATCGTCTTCATGTAGCCGCAGGCCGCGCGCTCGTTCACCGGGCGGAAGTCGACGGCGGGGTTGGCCCGCTGCAGCTGGTGGAGCATCCCGACCTCGGTGGCCACCAGGACGCTGCGCTTCGTGGTGTTCTTCGCGGCGTCGAGCATGCCGCCGGTGGAGAGGATGTGGACCTGCTCGCGCGGCACCGCGCCCTCGCCGGCGAGGTAGAGCGCGCTGGTGGCGCACCCGCACTCGGGGTGGACGAACAGGTCGGCATCAGGATCGGCCTCGGCGCGGGCGGTGAGCTCGGCGCCGTTGATCCCGGCGTGCACGTGGCACTCCCCCGCCCAGACGTGCAGGTTCTCCCGGCCGGTCTCGCGGCGGACGTGCGCGCCGAGGAACTGGTCGGGCAGGAACAGCACCTCGCGGTCGGCCGGGACGCTCGCGACGACGTCGACCGCGTTCGACGAGGTGCAGCAGACGTCGGTCTCGGCCTTCACGGCCGCCGTCGTGTTGACGTAGCTGACGACGACGGCGCCCGGGTGCTCGGCCTTCCACGCGCGCAGCTCGTCGGCGGTGATCGAGTCGGCGAGCGAGCAGCCGGCCCGCGCGTCGGGGATGAGCACCGTCTTCTCCGGCGCCAGGATCTTCGCGGTCTCGGCCATGAAGTGGACGCCGCAGAAGACGATGGTCGACGCGTCCGCCGCGGCGGCGATCCGGGAGAGGGCCAGCGAGTCGCCGGTGTGGTCGGCGACGTCCTGGATCTCGGGGCGCTGGTAGTTGTGCGCGAGCACGACGGCGTCGCGGTCACGGGCCAGCCGGCGGATCTCGGCCGCCCACCGCTCGATCTCGGAGGCCTCGGTCAGCGACCGGGGCTCGACGAGGTCGGTCGGAGGCTGGTGGGCCTGCGCGTCCACGGTGACGGTCATGGCGGTCCTCCCCCGGGCTGGCGCGCTCATGGTGGGAACGCGGGGCCCCGGTGCGGCGGTCGAGGTTTTCGCCTTTTGGTCGAAAACGTGGGCGACAGTACGCCGCGACCACGCCCGGTGCCACCCGTCCGGTCGGGCGGTATGACCAGGGACACGCCCGGCGCCCGCTCGGCCCCATCACCGTCAGCCCGTGTGCACGGAGCGCTACCGTGGCGGCGTGGAGGCCGAGGGCCTGATCGCGCACGACGTGCTGGCCGTCGTCCTGCGCATCACCGGGACGGTCCCCTCCGTCCTGCTCTGGCGGCGGGCCCGCGAACCGCACGAGGGCCGATGGGCGCTGCCCGGCGGCCGGCTGGGCGCGACGGAGGACGTCGAGGCCTCGGTGCGCCGCCACCTCGCCGAGAAGGTCGATCTCGCGGAGGTCGCCCACGTCGAGCAGCTCTCGGTGTTCAGCGATCCCCACCGCGGTCCGGCACCGCGCCGCGTCGCGACCGCGTTCCTCGGCCTCGTCCCCTCCGACGCCGACCCGGCGATCCCCGACGACACCGCCTGGCACCGGGTGGACGCCCTGCCGCCGACCGCGTTCGACCACGGCGAGATCACCCGCGTGGGCCTCGACCGGCTGCGCGCGAAGCTCTCCTACACGAACATCGGCTTCGCGCTGGCCCCGGACGTGTTCTCGATCTCCGAGCTGCGACGCCTCTACGCCGCCGCGCTCGGGCACCACGTCTCGGCCACGAACCTCCAGCGGGTGCTCACCCGGCGCGGGGTCCTCGTCCCCACCGGGACGACGGCGGCGCCGGGGCCCGCCGGGGGCCGGCCGGCGGCGCTCTTCCGCTTCTCCGAGCACACCCTGCGGGTGACCGACCCGTTCGCGGCACTGCGTCCGCCGTCGGGAGCCGGGGCCGTCTGAGCAGGTGCTGCGGCGCACGCGCTTGCGCGCCCGGGCGCGACTGCGGGTCGTGCCCGCTCCGCTTCGTCTCCTGTCGTCCACCCGGCGACGGCGGGCCGCAGACCGTAGCGTGGCCGCCGTGGACAGGGGCGAGCGACGCGACGGGGGGCGTGTCGAGACGCTGCCCCTCTTCCCGCTGGGCACGGTGCTGCTGCCCGGGGCACCGCTCCCACTGCACGTCTTCGAACCCCGCTACCGGCAGCTCACCATCGACCTGGTCACCGGCGCGGTGCCGGGCAAGCAGTTCGGTGTGGTCGCGGTGCGGGAGGGGTGGGGTCCCGACGACGGGCCGGAGGGCCTGCACGAGATCGGGTGCACGGCGGCGCTGCGCGAGGTCCGGCGGCTGCCCGACGGCCGGTTCGACATGCTGACCATGGGCGACCGGCGGTTCCGGCTGATCGACGTCGACGACTCGACCGCCCCGTACCTCGTCGCGAACGTCGAGTGGCTCCCCGACGTCGAGGGCGGCGACCCCGAGGCCATCGAACCCCTCGAGCGGGCCGCCCGCGCCGCGCACCGGCGCTACTGCACGACGGCGAGGACCTACCGCCGTCACGCCGACGCCGCGGAGTCGATCCTCGAGGAGGCGGACGAGGACGACGACGAGACCCTGGAGCCGGACGAGGAGCCCGCGCTCTCGGCGGAGGCGCCGCCGATGGGCGCCGACGACGACGAGCCGGTCGACGCGTCGGTGCTCGCCCACGTGCTCGCGGCCGACTGCCTGCTGCCGCTCGGGGACCGCCAGGAACTCCTCGAGCAGACGTGCCCGCGCAAGCGCCTCGAGCTGGTCTCGCACTCGATGGCGCGGGAGGCCGAGCTGCTCGGCCGGTTGAACGCGGTCTGGGCGCCGACCGCGAAGTTCGCGGTGCCGTCGAGCGACAACTGAGTCCGGGCGGTCAGGCCTCCGGCGCCGGGGCGTCGGCCCGGCCGAGGTCGTCGGTCCCGAGGGCGATCGCGCACAGCAGATAGGCCAGCACCGCGCCGACGCCCGCGCCCACCACCGTCCAGAACGAGCCGATCGCGGCGGGCACCGTCGTGAGCGTGGCCGGGATCGGGGGGCCGGGGGTGCCGCTCGCGGAGGCCTCGGCGCGGTCGAGCAGGACGCCGACCGGGTTGCGGTCGGTCAGCGGGCCGGCGAGCAGGGTCCCGATCCGGGCGGCCACCCAGGCCGCCGCCGTCGACGCGAGGGCGATCCCGACCAGCATCACCGGACCGCGCCGTGACCTCACCCGCCACGCCAGCGCTCCGACGACGACGCCGTAGGCGCTCGCGAGCAGGAAGAACACCGCGGTGGCGTCGAAGACGTGGTCGGACTCGGCCGCGAGGCCCGCGGTCGCGCCCGACGCCGTCGTCACCGTCTCCTGGCCCGGCGCGACCAGCGCCCACAGCACCCCGAGCAGCAGCCCGCCGGCCACGACGATGATCACCGTCCGCAGCACGGACCGGACGTCGCCGAGGAGCTCGGCGCGGCTGAGCAGGCCGGTGGGCTGCTCGGCGACGAACTCGTCGGCCGGGAACTGCTCGGCGCCCACGGTCACGGCCGCAGCCTAGTGACCGTCACCGCTGGGCCCTGGCGGCACTGGAGCTCTCGCCGTGGCGGCTGCACCGCGCCGTCCAGCCCATCGGGTCGACCTGCACGACCATGCGGCGGGCGCACTCCGGGCAGTAGCGCGGCGGGTCGACCATCGCGAGGCGGGCACGGCAACGCTCGTGGGCCTCGTCGTCACCGGTGGTCTCGCCACCGCACCAGGAACAGAACACGGTCGCCGTCAGAGGGTGTCGTTGAGGGCCTTGATCGGCATCTTGAGGCTGTCGAGCATCTCCAGATCCTGCTCCGCGGGGCGTCCGAGATTCGTCAGGTAGTTGCCGACGATGATCGCGTTGACGCCGCCGAGCATGCCCTGCTCGGCCCCGAAGTCGCCGAGGGTCAGCTCGCGGCCGCCGGCGAAGCGCAGCACCGTGCGCGGCATCGCGAGCCGGAAGGCGGCGATCGTCATGAGCGCGTCCGGGCCCTGCGGCACCTCGAGGTGCGCGAACGGGGTGCCGGGGTTCGGGATGAGGAAGTTCATCGGGACCTCGTCGGGCTCCAGCTCGGCGAGCTGCACCGCGAACTCGGCGCGCTGCTCGAGGGACTCGCCCATCCCGACGATGCCGCCGCAGCAGACCTCCATGCCCGCGGCACGGACCATCTGCAGCGTCTCCCAGCGCTCCTCCCAGGAGTGCGTGGTGACGACCTCGGGGAAGTGGCTGCGCGCGGTCTCGAGGTTGTGGTTGTAGCGGTGCACGCCCATCGCGGCGAGCTCGTCGACCTGCTCCTGGGTCAGCATGCCCAGCGAGCAGGCGACGTTGATGTCGACCTCGGCGCGGATCGCGGCGACGCCCGCACGGACCTGCTCCATGAGGCGCTCGTCCGGGCCACGGACGGCGGCGACGATGCAGAACTCCGTCGCACCGGTCTTCGCGGTCTGCTTCGCGGCCTCGACGAGGCGGTCCTTGTCGAGCCACGCGGCGCGCACCGGCGAGTCGAACAGGCCCGACTGGCTGCAGAAGTGGCAGTCCTCGGGGCACCCGCCGGTCTTGAGGCTGACGATCCCCTCCACCTCGATGTCCGGGCCGCACCAGCGCATCCGGACCTCGTGGGCCAGCGCCAGCGCCTCGGTGAGCCGGTCGCCGGGCAGGCGCAGCACCTCGAGCACCTGTGCCTCGGAGAGTCCCTCGCCGCGCTCCAGGACCTGCTCGCGGGCGACGGCGAGGATGTCGTCGCTCGTGCCACCGGTCTCGCGGGCGGTCTCGGTGCTCGCCGTCACGCGTCGCTCCTCGTCGTCGGGGATGGTGCTGGAGGAAATGTCGGCCCCGGAGGGTGTCGACCGGCCGGAGTCTGCCTCACGGTGCGCGATCACGGCAGTGCCGGGACCCACTGCCCGCCCAGGACGGGATGCAGACCACACCGCGCGGCGTGTTCGAAGGTCCCCGGGTCGGTGTCGCCGAGCCCCGCGGGCAGGACGCCGAGCAGGGGCGCGCCGGTGACGACCGGGAGGTCGGCGAGGTTGGTGCGCTCCGCGAGGTCGGGCTGCTCGGGGTACGCGCCGACGACGGTGCCGGTGAGGGTCAGGCCGCGTCGCGCGAGGGCCTCGGCGGTGAGAGCGGCGGTGTTGAGCACGCCCAGGCCGGCGGTCGCGACGACGAGGACCGGGGCGTCGAGGGCCGCAGCGACGTCGGCCAGGGTCTCGCCGTCGTCGTTGAGCCGGACGAGGAGGCCGCCGGCGCCCTCGATGAGCAGGAGATCGACGGCGGGGTTCTCGGCCGCGGTGTCCTCGGCGGCCTGCGCGACGTCGGCGACGCGGAGCGGGGCGAGGCCGCTGCGGCGGGCGGCGGTGGCCGGGGCGAGCGGCTCCGGATAGCGGGCGAGCTCGCGGGTGACGACGGCGTGGCCGGCGAGGTTCGTGACGTCGGCGAGGTCGCCCGGCGCTCCGGGCTCGATGCCCGTCTGCGCGGGCTTGAGGACGACGACGCGCTCGCCGGCCGCCGCTGCCAGGGTCGCGACGGCGGCGGTCACCACCGTCTTCCCGACCCCGGTCCCCGTGCCGGTGACGATCAAGGTCCGCACGTCGGACGAGAGTAGGGGCTGGTGCTGGGCGCTCGAATAGTGATATCACTTTGATGTCTTCAAGACAGCTCACCGGGGAGGTCGCCATGTCCACGCCGACGCAGGCCGAGATCGAGATGCCGGAAGCCCGCATCCGGGAGGTGGGCGCCCACGACGTGTCGGGGTGGGCGATGCTCGGCGTCGCCGTGCTGCTCCTGGTGGCGGCGGTCGTCGTCGGGCTGGTCGGCGGGCCCGGGCCGGCGATCGCGGTGGCCGTGGTGCTGCTGATCGCCGCAGTGGTGACGCTGCGCGGCCTGGTGGCGGTCTCGCCCGGTCAGGCACAGGTGGTGCAGCTGCTCGGGCGCTACCGCGGGACCGTGCGCACCGAGGGGCTGCGCTGGGTCAACCCGCTGACCAGTCGCCGCGCGATCTCGACCCGGATCCGCAACCACGAGTCCGACACCACCAAGGTCAACGACCTCGACGGCAACCCGATCGAGATGGCCGCCGTGGTGGTCTGGCGGGTCGACGACACCGCGAAGGCCGTCTTCGAGGTCGACGACTTCGTGCGCTTCGTCGACATCCAGACCGAGTCGGCCGTCCGTCACATCGCGGGCTCGTACCCCTACGACACCACCGACGAGAGCAGCCGCTCGCTGCGCGAGAACGCCGACGAGATCACCGCGATGCTCTCGGCCGAGATCGCGACCCGCGTGGAGTCGGCGGGCGTGCACATCATCGAGTCGCGGATCACCCAGCTCGCGTACGCCCCGGAGATCGCGCAGGTCATGCTGATGCGCCAGCAGGCGGGGGCGGTCGTGGCCGCGCGGGGTCGGATCGTCGAGGGCGCCGTCGGGATGGTCGAGTCGGCGCTGTCGCGGCTCGAGGAGCGCGGCACCGTCGAGCTCGACGAGGAGCGCAAGGCGACGATGGTCAGCAACCTGCTCGTCGTCCTCGCCGGGGACCGCTCCGCGCAGCCCGTGGTCAACGCGGGCTCGCTCTACCAGTAGGAGCGCGGGTGGCGGAACGCAAGAAGCTCCTGCTGCGCCTCGACCCGGCCGTGCACGACGCCGTGGCCCGCTGGGCCTCCGACGACCTCCGCAGCGTGAACGCCCAGATCGAGTTCCTCCTGCGGCGCGCGCTCGACGACGCCGGGCGCTCGCCCCGGGAGGCCCGGCCGATGCGCGGGCCGGGGCGTCCGCGGCGACCGGACGAGGGCGACGAGGGCGGGGACGGCGCTGCGGAGCCCGAGAGATGAGTGATCACCGAGATGACGAGGATCTGAGGCCTGAGCGTCCAGATCCTCGTCCTTCCGGTGATCTTGGCCGGACGATGGACACCGGTACGGCCGGTCCGCGGGGGCTAGAGCCAGTTGCGGACGCGTACGACGTTCGGGTCCAGGACGGGTCGCTCGGCGTCCTCGACGTCGGGACGCGGGGTCCCGTCCATGTCGTGGACCGCGCCGCAGCACCCGCAGCGCAGGTAGTCGGAGCCTTCCGCCAGCGGGCGGCGACAGCGGCCGCAGTGCCAGAGTCGGAAGGCCGACCTGCTGTCCGTGACGGTCACACCATCCTCCTTCGGGATCGATTCCGTAAAGCGCTTTCCAGCATGCCACCAGCCCCGTCGCGACGCTCGTCCGCCCCGCCGGGAACGACGCTGCTCACCCCGTCAGGGCGGTCCCCCGCACCGCCGGGAGCACCTCGGCGAGGACCCGGTCGACCAGCGCGAGGTCGTCGGCGCCGAGATCGGCGCGGGCCGTCAGCCGCAGCCGCGAGGTGCCCTCCGGGACCGACGGCGGGCGGAAGCACCCGGCGCGCAGGCCCGCCTCGGCGCAGGCGTCCCGCGCCGCCGTCGCCAGCTCCGGCTCGCCGAGCACGACGGGGACCATCGCGGCGGTCGGCTCGGCCACGCCGGCCCACGAGGCCGCCGCCCGCGCCGACGCCGCTACGGACGCCGCGGCCGCGTGCAGCGCCGCGACCCGCTCCGGCTCGTCGCGCAGGACCCCCAGCGCCGCCTGGGCCGCCCCGGCGGCGGCCGGAGCCAGCGCGGTGTCGAAGATGAACGAGCGGGCCGCGTCGATCAGATGGGCGATCACGTCGGCGTCGCCGAGCACGACCCCGCCCTGCGATCCCAGCGACTTCGACAGCGTCGCCGTCACGACGACGCCCCGCTCCCGCATCAGCCCCGCCTCCGCGACCAGCCCGGCCCCGGGCCGCGACGCCGGGCCGCGCACCCCCAGCCCGTGCGCGTCGTCGACGAGCAGCACCGCGCCACGGGCCCGGCACACCGCCGCGAGCTCCCCGAGCGGCGCGAGCCCGCCGTCCACCGAGTCCACGCCGTCGGTGACCACCACGCGGCGGGTCTCCGGCGCCTCGGCCAGCACCGCGTCCACCTCGGCGGGCACCGAGCAGCGCGACACCACGACCCGCGCCCGCGACAGCCGCGCCGCGTCCACCAGCGACGCGTGTGCCGCCACGTCGGAGACGACGACCGCCCCGCGACCCGAGAGCGCGGTCACGGCACCGAGGTTCGCGGTGTAGCCGGACGAGAACACCAGCGCCGCCTCGGCCCCGCAGAACGCGGCCAGCTCCTCCTCGAGCGCTGCGTGCAGCCGCGTCGTCCCGGTCACCAGCCGCGACCCGGTCGACCCCGCGCCCCACGTCCGCGTCGCCTCGACCGCCCCCTCGACGACCCGGGGGTCGCGGGCGAGGCCCAGGTAGTCGTTGGAGGCGAGGTCGACGAGCGGCTCGACGACCTCCCGCGGGGTCAACGAGCGGCGCAGGCCCGCCGCGCGGCGGTCCTGCGCCGTCTCGTCCAGCCAGGCCAGGGGGTCGTTCACAGCCGACACCCTAGGGACTGCTCAGCCGCTGACCGGGAAGGTGGTCGCGGAGCTGACTCGATGGTCCAGCTCCGCTCCGCTGCGTGTCCCGGCACCGAGCCGATCCGTCGACGCCGGGACGAACCGGTCGCCGTCGAGCACCGACATCCGGGCGGTCGCGATGTCGAAGAACAGCCCGACGAGCCGGACCCGGCCCTCCTCGACCGCGGTCGCCACCCCGGGATGACGGGCCAGCCGGTCGAGCTGGACGGCGACGTTCACCATCGCCAGCCGGTCGACCTCGCTCGCCACCGCCGCCCCGGCGTGCTCGCCGACCGGATGACCGCTCCGGAACCGCGACAGGCTCTCGGAGGCTCCCTCGAGCCAGCGCCCGAGAGCCCCGTCGAACCCGCCGTCGGACCGCAGCACGGCCTGCATCGCCCCGCACCCGGAGTGGCCGCAGACGACGAGCGTCGGCACGTGCAGCGCGTCGAGGGCGTACTCGACCGTCGCGCCGACCGAGTCGTCGCCCCGGCCCCCCAGCGGGGCGAGGTTGCCGACGTTGCGGACGGTGAAGAGATCCCCGGGTCCCGACGAGGTCAGGACGTTCGGCACCACCCGCGAGTCGCTGCAGGTCAGGAACCAGGCGTGCGGGGCCTGGCCGTCGGCGAGGTCGGAGAGGTACGGCGCGACGAGGCCCGCGGCGCGGCGGTGGTACTCCCGCAGCCCGGTGAGGATCGGGTCGGCACCCGAGGCGCCGCCGCACCCGTCGTCGCACGGCTCGCTGCTCCGGTGACCGTGCCCCCAGCCCTCGCCGTAGGTCGCGTCGTGCCCGGCCTGCCAGACCGACCACGGCGCGAGGAAGCGCGGCACCGGCCCGGGCCGGCGGTCGCCGGGGCCGCCCGCCGTCGCCTCCCGGCGGGCGACGAGGCCCATCGTCCCGACCTCGTCGACCCGCACCGAGCCACCGGAGAGCCGGTGGCGGTCCTCCCACTCGGAGAGGTGGTCGAACGCCGCGTGGTCGAGGTAGTCGGTGACGAGGTCGACGACGACGTCGGCACCCTCGGGGATCCGGGCGAGGCGGCGCGAGAGGCGCGGCACCGACAGGAAGCACAGCGCACCCTCGACGACGACGTGCCACGTGCCCTGGCCGCTGCTCGGCTCCTGGACCTCGATCGACGCCCACACCACGCGCCGCAGCACCATCAGCAGCGCGAGGCCGAGCCCGATGAGCACACCGGTCAGCAGGTCGACGAACACCACGCCCAGGATCGTCACGACGTAGATCGGCAGCTCGCCGTGACGGTGCAGCTCGCGCATGTGCGCGATGTTCACCAGCTTCGCGCCGATGTGGACGAGCAGCCCGGCGAGCACCGCCATCGGGATCTGCTGGACCAGGCCGAGCAGCGCCACCGAGAAGACCACGATCCACACGCCGTGCAGCACCGCCGAGGTCCGGGAGCGCGCGCCGGCCGCGGCGTTGGTGGAGCTGCGGACGATGACGCCGGTGATCGGCAGGCCGCCGAGCAGTCCGGAGAGAGTGTTGCCTGCTCCCTGACCGACCAGCTCGCGGTCCAGGTTCGACGTCTGGCCCGGGCGCAGCTTGTCGACCGCGACGGCCGACAGCAGGCTCTCGATCGAGGCGATGATCGCCACGGTGAACACGCCGACGATCACGCCGCCGAGATCGGACGTCGGCAGCACCGGCAGCGCGATCGCGTCGAGCACCGACCCGCCGACCTCGACCCGCTCGACCGGCAGCATCAGCACCGACGCGACGACGGTCAGGAGCGTGACCGCGAGCAGCGGCGCCGGGATGCCCTGGATCCAGGCGGGGACGCTGCGCGGCAGCCGGGGCCAGGCGAGCAGGATCGCGATGACGGCGAGGCCCAGGGTCGCCGCGGGCCCGTGGACCGAGATCAGCTGACCGGGCAGCGCGAGGACGTTGGCGATCGCGTCGTCCTGCTGCTCGCCGCCGAGGACGACGTGGAGCTGGCCGAGCACGATCGTCACGCCGATCCCGGCGAGCATCCCGTGCACGACGGCGGGTGAGATCGCCAGCGCCGCCCGTCCGGCCTTCGAGAAGCCGAAGACGAGCTGGAGCAGGCCCGCGGCGACGGTGATCGCGCAGGTCACGCCCCAGCCGAAGCGGTTGACGAGGTCGGCGACGATCACCGTGAGGCCGGCGGCCGGCCCGCTGACCTGCAGCGCCGACCCGCCGAGGGTGCCGGCGACGATGCCGCCGATCGCCGCCGCGATCAGCCCGGCGGTCAGCGGGGCGTCGGAGGCGACCGCGATGCCCAGCGACAGCGGCACGGCGACGAGGAAGACGACCAGCGAGGCCGGCAGGTCGTAGCGCAGGTTGGCACGGAAGTCGGCGAGGGCGGCGCCGAGCGACGAGGAGGACGGGGGTGGGGACGACGGCGCGGGGGGCGGCGTCGAGGCGGGAGCGCTCATGGGTGAGGGGAGTCCTCCGGACGGATCGTCTCGGCGCCGGCGGGCGTGCGACGTCGTCGTCGCGACCGGCGGCGCCCGGGGCGGTCCGAGCGGCCTGCGGCGTCGTGGGCGGCAGTGGGCTCGGGTCGGGGTCGAGCTGAAGGCGGGCGATCCGGACGAACCGGACGTTCCACGGGGAAGTCTGCACGACTCCGATCGCGCGCAACCCGGTTCACCGGTCGTTCACGTGACTGCCGGTACCGGGTTCGGCGTGATGACGTCCCCCGGACCCGACCGGAGGGACACCGGGCCCCGGAGGATGATCACGCTCGGGCGCGATCGGCCGTTCGGCCCCGTGATCGACGTCGCACGATTGCGTCGATCAGGTGAAAACGGAACAGATCGCCCCTATCGGTCTCGGTCGCCGGCGACCCGGGCCGACACACAGGCCAGTCACACACCCGCCACACGCTCCTCGGCCCGTGCTGTCAGCCCGTGGCGGCCGCGGCGACGACGGCCCGGGCGATCCGGTCCACGTCGTCGGGCGGGGTGACGAACGGCGGCATCGTGTAGACGAGGTCGCGGAACGGCCGCAGCCACACACCGTGGGACTCGGCGGCGGCCTGCGCGGCGGGGACGTCGACCTGGTGATCCAGCTGGACCACCCCGATGGCTCCCAGCACACGCACGTCGCGAACCCCGGGGACCGTCCGCGCCGGCCCGAGACCCGTCGTCAACGCGTCACCGATGGCGGCCACCTCACCGCGCCAGTCCCGGCGCAGCAGCTCGTCGATGCTCGCGAGGGCGACCCGGGAGGCGAGCGGGTTCCCCATGAACGTCGGCCCGTGCATGAGTCCGCCGCCGCCGCGCTCGTCGCTCACCGCGTCCGCGACGGCGGACGTGCACAGCGCCGCGGCGAGCGTCAGGTAGCCGCCGGTCAGGGCCTTCCCGACGCACAGCACGTCCGGCGCGACCCCGGCGTGGTCGGCGGCGAACAGCTCGCCGGTGCGCCCGAAGCCGGTGGCGATCTCGTCGAACACGAGCACCAGGTCGTGCCGGTCGGCGATCTCCCGCAGCGTGGCCAGGTGCCGCGGGTTCTGGAAGCGCATCCCGCCCGCCCCCTGGACGACCGGTTCGACGATGATCCCGGCCAGTTCGTCGGCGTGTTCCGCCGCCAGCCCGGCCAGGTGCTCGTCGTAGGCGGCGTCGTACTCGGCGGGCGGGGCGTCGGCCGGCGGGACGTCGGCGAAGACCTGCTCGGGGAGGAAGCCCTTCCAGAGCGAGTGCATCCCGCCGTCGGGGTCGCACACGCTCATCGCCGCGAACGTGTCGCCGTGGTAGCCGCCGCGCCAGGTCATCATCCGGGTGCGTCCGGCCCGGCCGCGCGCCCGCTGGTACTGCAGGCACATCTTCACCGCGACCTCGACCGACACCGAGCCGGAGTCGGCGAGGAACACGTGGCGCAGCGGCTCGGGCGTGATCTCGACGAGCCGGGTCGCGAGCTGCACGGCCGGATCGTGGGTGAGGCCACCGAACATGACGTGGCTGTACTCGTCGGCGGCCGTCCGCAGCGCCCCGTCGAGGGCGGGGTGGCGGTAGCCGTGCACCGCGGCCCACCAGGAGCTCATGCCGTCGACCAGCTCACGCCCGTCGTCGAGGGTGAGCCGCACGCCCTCGGCCGAGGCCACCACCAGCGGGTCGGTCCGCCCCGGCATCGGGCCGTAGGGATGCCAGACGTGCTCACGGTCGCGGGCCCGGAGGTCGTCGGGTGCGGGTCGCGGCAGGCCCGGAGTGGTGGACACGCCTACGATCGTCGGTCATGGCCGCGCGGGGGGTGACGCACGGGTCGGGCTCCACGGCACCGGCGACGTCGTCGGGTTCGGCCGAGGACGCCTTCTCCCGCCGCCGCGAGGTGGCCGCGACGAGCGCCCGTTCGCTGTTGCTCACCGTCCTCGGGGAGTTCGTCCTCCCCCGGGGCGAGCCCGTCTGGACCCAGGCCGTCCTGGACGCCCTCGGCTCCGTCGGGGTCGAGGAGAAGTCCGCCCGCCAGGCGCTCGCGCGGACCGCCGCGGACGACGTCGTCGTCTCCGAACGGGCCGGACGACGGGTCCGCTGGTCGCTGACGCCGTCCGGGGAGCGGCTGCTCTCCGAAGGCGCGGAACGGATCTACGCCCACGGGGCGCCCCGGCCGGCCTGGGACGGGCGGTGGCTCGTGCTCGTCGTGAGCGTCCCGGAGGCACAGCGCGCGCTGCGCCACCAGCTGCGCACGCAGCTCGCGTGGGCGGGGCTGGGCTCTCCGGCGCCCGGCGTCTGGGTGTGCCCGGACGCCGAGCGGGTCGCCGAGGCCCACCGCGCGCTGACCGACGTGGGGCTCGACGAGGGCGCGCTGGTCGTCGTGGGCGGCACCCACGGCGGGCTCTCCGACGCCGAGCTCGTGGCCCAGGCCTGGGACCTGCGCGAGCTCGAGGCCCGCTACGCCGAGTTCGTCGACCGGTTCGCCGACCTCGAACCCGACCCCGCCGACCCGATCGCGATCCTCGCCGCACAGGTCCGGCTGGTGGACGCGTGGCGGCGCTTCCCGTTCCTCGACCCGCAGCTGCCGGCCGAGCTGCTCCCCGCCGGCTGGGTCGGCGCGCGGGCCGCCGAGGTGTTCCACCGCCGCCACGAGGCGTGGGCGGCGGGGGCACGGGAGGCGTTCGTGGCGCTGGGCTGAACTCTGCTCGTGTCCGAGCGCTTGCGTTCGAGCGCGCTCGAAGCAGCACGATGGCCGCCAGCACCATCGTCACAGCGCGAGGAGATCGCCTCATGGAGCTCGGCTTTCACATCCCGATCTTCGACATCGACGGCGGGCCGACGGCCATCGCCGCCGAGCTCGGTCGGGTCGGGAGCGCCGCGGAGTCGTCCGGCGCGAGCTGGCTCTCGTTCATGGACCACTTCTTCCAGATCCAGCCGACCGGCCTGCCCGCCGAGGCCCACATGCTCGAGGGCTACACCACCCTCGGCTACCTGGCCGCCCACACCTCGACGATCGACCTCGGCCTGCTCGTCACCGGCGTGACGTACCGGCATCCCGGCCTGCTCGCGAAGACCGTGACCACGCTCGACGTGCTCTCCGGCGGCCGCGCGGTGCTCGGGATCGGGGCGGCGTGGTTCGAGCGGGAGCACCTCGGTCTCGGTGTCCCGTTCCCGCCGCTGGCCGAGCGGTTCGAGCGTCTCGAGGAGGCGCTGCAGATCTGCGGCCAGATGTGGGACCCGAAGGACAACGGTCCCTACGAGGGCAAGCACTACCAGCTGGCGGAGACGCTGTGCTCGCCGCAGCCGCTGCACCGGCCGCGGGTGCTGATCGGCGGGGGCGGCGAGCGCAAGACGCTGCGCCTGGTCGCGCAGTACGGGGACGCCTGCAACCTCTTCGCGTCCTCCCCCGCCGACATCGAGCACAAGCTCGACGTGCTGCGCCGCCACTGCGACGACGTCGGGCGGAACGTCGACGACATCCGCATCACGATCATGGCGAACAACCCGCGGCCCGGCCCGGACACGCTCGACGAGTTCGTCCGCGCGATGGCCGACTACGCCGCGCTCGGGGTCGACGCCGTGATGGTCACCCCGACGACGGGCTCGCCCGCGGCGTGGATCGACGGGATGGCGCCGGCGGTGCCGAAGCTAGGTGCCTTCGGCTCGTGAGCACTCATTGACGCTGGGACGTCAATGAGTGCTCACAGGGCCGGAGGCCACCTACGCGGTCGGGAGCCAGATCTCCCAGGCGATGCCGTCCGGGTCGGCGAACGACACGAACTCGGCATAGCCCGCGTCGCGGACCGGCGAGTGCTCGACCCCCTGCGCGTCGAGGTGGGCGATCCAGGAGTCCAGCGCCCCGCGATCGGCCACGGTGACCGCGAGGTGGTCGAGGCCGGTGCGCTGCGGGTCGAACCGGTCGTTCGAGCGCTCGTACGGCTCGTGGATCCCCAGGACGAGCCCGGAGTCCGGGTGGCGGACGAGCTGCCGCGGGTGCCGCGCCTCCGGCGGCCCCTCGCGGCGCTCGCTCGCCTGCTCGAACCCCAGCACGCGCTCGTAGAACGCCACGCTGACCGCCATGTCGCGCACGACCAGCGCGACATGGGCGGCCCGCGTGAAGGTGGGTGCGGGCACTACTGGATCCACACGGTCTTCGCGTTGGTGAACGTCTGCGTCCCGAAGCTCGCGAGCTCCCGGCCGTAGCCGGAGTTCTTCGCGCCGCCGAACGGGACCTCCGGCGTCGAGGCGGTGATCTTGTTGATGTTCATCATCCCGGTCTCGACCTCGTTCACCAGTCGCTCCGCCTCGCCCGCGTCCTGGGTCCAGGCGCTGCCCCCGAGCCCGAAGCTCGAGTCGTTGGCGATCGCGATGGCCTCGTCGATGTCCTTCGCGCGGAAGAACAGCGCGACCGGGCCGAAGAGCTCCTCGTAGTAGGCGGGCGCGCTCTTCGGGATGTCCGCGAGCACCGACGGCGGGTAGAAGTTGCCGGCGCCGCCGAGCGGCTTGCCGCCGGTGAGCAGCTTCGCCCCGGCGGCCACCGAGTCCTGGACCTGCTTGTCCAGCTCCTCGAGACCCTGCGGGCCGGACATCGGTCCGAGGTCGGTGTCCGCGGCCATCGGGTCGCCGACCGTGAGCGCCTCCATCTTCTCGACCAGCAGGCGCTGGAACTCGTCGGCGACCTGCTCGTGGACGATGATCCGCTTCGCGTTGATGCAGGACTGGCCGTTGTTCAGCGTGCGCGAGGCGACCGCGGCGTCGGCAGTGGCGTTCAGGTCGGCGGAGGGCATGACGATGAACGCGTCGCTGCCGCCGAGCTCGAGGACGCTGGTCTTGACGTTCTTGCCGGCCCGCGCCCCGACCTCACGGCCGGCGGGCTCGCTGCCGGTGAGGGTCACGGCGCGGATGCGGTCGTCGTCGACCATGGCCTCGATCATCGACGAGCCGATCAGCAGCGTCTGGAACACGTCGGCCGGGAAGCCGGCCCGCACCAGCACGTCCTCGATGGCCAGCGCGACCTGCGGCACGTTCGAGGCGTGCTTGAGCAGCCCGACGTTGCCCGCCATGAGCGCCGGGCACAGGAAGCGGAAGACCTGCCAGTACGGGAAGTTCCACGGCATGATCGCCAGGACCGGGCCCAGCGGCTGGTAGCGGGTGAAGACCCGGGCGTTCGACGGTGCGTCCGCGGGGTCCCACGGGTGGTCGGCGAGGTGGGACTCGGCGTGGTCGGCGTACCAGCGACACCCGAGGGCACACTTGCCGACCTCGGCCTTGGCGGCCGCGAACGTCTTGCCCATCTCGAGCGTCGCGAGCTCGGCGAGGCGGTCGGTCTCGGCGTCGAGGATGTCGGCGGCGGCGCGCATCCACCCGGCGCGCTGGGCGAACGTCGTGTCGCGGTAGGTCTGGAAGGCGTCCCAGGACCGCTGGATCCGGTCCTCGAGCTGCTGCTGGGTGAGGGAGTCGAACTCCCGGACGGTCTCCCCGGTGGCGGGGTTCGTCGTCGCGATGGCCATGACTCCGGTCTACCCCTTCGCACGGCGTCTGCACACGCCGAACCGTTCAAGCGTCAACCGTTCGGAACCGCCCGGTCACAGTCCGGGGAACACCCGCTGCGCGTTGCCGCCGAGCACCGCGTCGGTGAGCTCCTCGGAGAGGCCGAGATCGCGTATCGCGGCGACGTTGCGCGCCGGGCTCGCGGCCGGGGAGTCCGTCCCGAAGATCGACTTCGTGGCGACGCGGTCCAGCCCGGAGCTCGCGTAGTAGGTGGGCAGTCGCTTCGGTGGGAGCCCCGCGATGTCGAGCCAGACGTTGTCGCGGGTCAGGGCGAGGGACGCCGCGGCGTCGTAGCTCCACCCGCGGCCGCCGTGGGCGAGCACGACGGTGAGATCGGGGAAGTCACGCAGCACGTCGTCGACGAGCACCGGGTCGCCGTGGCGCGAGGTGGCGCCGGGGAAGAACGACGGCCCGGTGTGGACGATCACCGGGATGCCGCGTTCCACGCAGCGGGCGTAGGCCGGGTAGAGCTCGCGGTCGTTCGTGGCGATCCCCGCGTGCACCGGGTGAATCTTGAGGGCGACGGCGCCGTGGTCGAGCTGGCGGTCCAGTTCGCGGGCGACCGGGTGGTGCACGTGCGGGTTGACGTTGGCGACGATCCGGAAGCGCTCCGGGTCGTGCCCGACGATCGGCAGCATGTCCTCGATCGTCTGCCAACCGGTGGCCTTGGGGCTGTACTCACAGAAGAGCAGCACCCGGTCCGCGCCCTCGTCGGCGAAGTAGCGGCTGATCCGCTCGGGGACCGGCGCCCCGTCGTCGTCGTAGAGCGACGCCCAGCGCTCGGCGTTCCCGGCGGGCCCGATCCACGTCTCCCACGGCACCTTCAGGCGCGCGAGGTGCGCGACGTGGACGTGGGCGTCGACGATCATCAGCAGGTGGCCTCCGGCCTCGTGAGCACTAATTGTCGTTATAGCAACACCTAGTGCTCACGAGCGCGCAGCGCACCTCGGCCGTCGTCGGCTCCGGGGCGGTCGCCGGGTCGATCTCGGAGCTCGCGCCGGGGACGCGGTCGGCGATCACCTGCTCGTCGCGCGCCCAGGTCGAGGCGGCCGCGAGGAACCCGGTAGGTCCACTCCTCGGCGAGCGACCGGGTCTCGGCGAACACGATCGGCACCGTCGGGTAGCGCACCTGCAGCTCGGCCAGGCCCTCGGCGAGGAGGGCCGGCCGTACCCGTTGCAGCGCGAAGACCTGCGAGTACCGGTCCTCCACGACGACGGCCGCCCGCGAGAGGGTCGCGAGCTCCGCGACGGCGTGACGCAGCGTCGAGTCGAGCAGGTTGCCGACGAGGTCGGCGGGCGACTTCCGCTCGACCGACGCGACGAGCGTGTCCCCGACGACGATGGCGTAGTCACCGCAGCTCAGGGCGCGTTTGGTGGTGGAGACCTGCTGGCCGGCGAACCGGTAGGCGTAGCGCTCGTGGGAGTCGACGACGATCTCCGGCGCCGCCTCGGTACCGGCCGCGCGGGCGGTCGGCGTCCGAACCTGCGGCCGCGCCTGCTTGCGCGTGCGCGGTGACTGCCAGAAGACCATCTCCCGCCCGCGGGCGCGGGTGTAGACGACCTGGGAGCGCTTCTCCCGGTGTCGGTCGGCCACCACGTCGATCGCCGCGCCGTAGCGGGCGCACTGCCGCAGCGGCATCCGTTCGACGACGTCGGGTCCGTCCGGCCACTCGTCGCGGTCGACCGGGTGGCAGTAGAGCGCCTTGGTCCGCGGCCACGTGTCCGACGTCCGGAAGACCAGGCCGTCCCCCAGCGGGACCCACACCAGGTACGCGAGCGTCGAGTCCGGGTCCGGGTTGCGGGCGATGACCAGGTCAGCCACGGCCCCGGACCCTGGTAGGGCCCGGGCCGTGCCTGGTGCTCGCGGCCTAGTCGAACAGGTCGGGATCCGTGCGCACGATCTCGTCCCACAGCGGCTGGAAGGAGAACCAGCCGGAGTAGGCCGACCCGGTCTGCTCCGCGGTGAACTTCGCGTTGGCGTGGTCGATCTGGGTCGGTGTGCCCGCGGCCTCGGCGAGCAGCTGGGCCTGGCAGTTGCGCTCGGTGTTGACGAACCACCACGCGGCCTCGGCGACGGTGTCGCCGACCGTGAAGATGCCGTGGTTCTGGTGGAACACCATCTTCCGGCCGGTCAGCCCGGTGGCGAGCGCGCGCCCGACCTCCGGGTCGAGCACCACCGCGCCGCGCCCCTCGGTGACGACGCCGTGGTTCTCGTAGAGCGCGCAGGCGTCCTGGGTGATCGGGTCGAGCGGGCGGGCGAGCGACGACCACGCCTTGCCGTACACCGAGTGCGCGTGCGCGGCGGCGACGACGTCCGGGTGCGCGGCGTGCACCGCGGAGTGGATCACGAAGCCCGCCTGGTTCACCGGCTTCTTCCCGTGCACGACGTCGCCGTGGTGGTTCACGGCGATGAGGTCCGAGACCCGGATGTGCCGGAAGCTCATCCCGAACGGGTTGACCCAGAACATGTGCGGGTCCTCGGGGTCGCGCACCGTGATGTGACCGGCGATCCCCTCGCCGAAGCCGAACTTCCCGAAGATCCGGAAGGCGCCCGCGAGCTGCTGCTTGCGGTGGAGCCGCTCCTCTGCGCTCGTCGCGAAACTCGGCGGCTGCGGCATCTCGATACCCTCCTGGGAGGGCCGGAAGGCGGACATGCCGTCGGTGCTGGGCTCCTGCGTGGGTGCGGCCATGCCTCGACGGTGCGCCGCGACACACGCGCCGGTCAAGGCCTCGTCGGGAGCGGGCGCACCGGAGGATGATCGAGGCCATGCCCGCACCCGGCGTCGCGCTCTCCAAGCTCGGATTCCTCACCATCGGGACCTTCGACGGCGACGATCCCGGGCCGGGTCACGAGCACCTGCTGGCCGAGATCGAGCTCGCGGAGCAGCTGGGGTTCGACAGCGTCTGGTTGCGCCACCGGCACCTGCAGTACGGCGTGTCCTCGCCGGTGACGCTGCTGGCGGCGGCCTCGCAGCGGACCTCGCGCATCGAGTTCGGCACCGCGGTGACACCGCTGGGCTGGGAGAACCCGCTGCGCTACGCCGAGGACCTCGGCACCCTCGACATCCTCTCCGGCGGCCGGATGAACCCCGGGATCAGCGTCGGCCCACCGATGCACTGGGACGACGTCAAGGAGGCCCTCTACCCGGACACCGCCGACGTCGAGGACTTCACCTACGAGCGCGTGGCGCGCCTGCACCGCCTGCTGCGCGGCGAGCAGGCCAGCGCGTTCTCCGGCACCGAGGGCATCGAGCAGTTCTCCGACCACGTCCAGCCGCACTCCCCCGGGCTCGCCGACCGGCTCTGGTACGGCGCGGCGAGCGAGAGCTCCGCCCGCCGCGCCGGCGAGCAGGGACTGAACCTGCTGACGTCCAGCGTCGTGCGGGTCGCCCCGGACGAGGAGCCGGACTTCGCCGCCATCCAGGCCGGCTCGATCCGCGCCTTCCGCGCCGCGCACCCGGCCGGGGACGCGGCCCGGGTCTCGCAGGGCCTCGTCGTCATCCCCACCGACTCGGCGACCGCCGAGCAGCGCGCGAAGTACGAGGCCTACGTCGAGGCGCGCACCCCGCGGACGGCCGAGCCGCAGGGCCCGGGCCGGCTGCTCTTCGCCCGGGACATCCTGGGGACCTCGGCCGAGATCGCCGAGGCGCTGTACGCCCACGCCGGCTTCCGCGAGTCCCGGGAGGTCGTGTTCGCGCTGCCGTTCTCGTTCGCCCACGACGACTACGTCCAGATCCTCACCGACATGGCGACGAAGCTGGGTCCGGCGTTGGGGTGGAGCGCTCAGGCGGGGGCATGATCGGGGCATGCCGACCCCCGGTGTGCCCCTGGAGAAGCTCGGTTTCCTGACCCTCGGCACCTACGACGGCGACGATCCCGCCCCGGGACACGAGCACCTGCTCCGGGAGATCGTCCTGGGTGAGGAGCTCGGGTTCGACTCGGTGTGGCTGCGTCACCGGCACTTCCAGTCCGGCATCTCCTCGCCGGTGACGATGCTCGCGGCGGCCTCGCAGCGCACGTCGCGGATCGACTTCGGGACCGCCGTGACCCCGCTGGGCTGGGAGAACCCGCTGCGCTACGCCGAGGACCTGGGCACCCTCGACATCCTCTCCGGCGGGCGGATGAACCCGGGCATCAGCGTCGGCCCGCCGATCCACTGGGACGACGTCAAGGGCGGGCTCTACCCCGACACCGCCGACGTCGAGGACCTCACCTACACCCGGGTGGAGCGCCTGCTGCGGATCCTGCGTCGCGAGCCGGTCAGCACCTTCTCCGGCGTCGACGGCATCGAGTCGTTCACCGACTGGGTCCAGCCGCACTCCCCCGGGCTCGCCGACCGGGTCTGGTACGGCGGCGGCAGCCGGCGCTCGGTGCGCTGGGCCGGCGAGCAGGGCCTCGCGATGCTCACCAGCAACGTGATCCAGTCCGAGGGCCACGACCTCGGCGACGACGCCTCCCGGGTCTTCGAGCAGATCCAGCGCGAGCAGATCGAGCTGTTCCGGTCCGTGCACCCGCTCGGCGGGGCGGCGCGGGTGTCGCAGGGCCTCGTCGTCATCCCCACCGACACCGCGACCGCCGACCAGGAGGCGCGCTACCGCGCGTACGTCGAGGCCCGCACGCCCCGGACCGCGGTCGCCCACGGGCCCCGTCAGATGCTCTTCGCCCGTGACCTGGTGGGGTCGTCGGAGGAGATCGCCGAGGCGTTGTACACGAACGCCGCGTTCCGGGAGGTCCGCGAGGTGGTGTGGGCGCTGCCGTTCACCTTCGAGCACGCCGACTACGTGCAGATCCTCACCGACATGGCGACGAAGCTCGGGCCGGCTCTGGGATGGTCGCCCAGGGCGAGCGGAGCGACGGGGATCGGGGCGGCCGGATGAGTGTCCACGTGGAGCATGACGGACCGGTCACGACGGTGACCCTCGACCGGCCCGCGCGCCGCAACGCCGTCGACGGGCCGACGGCGGCCGCGCTGGCCGACGCGTTCCGGGCCTTCGACGCCGACGACGACGCCGCGGTCGCCGTGCTGCACGGCGCGGGCGGGACGTTCTGCGCGGGCGCCGACCTCACCGCCGTCGCCACCCCCGACGGCAACCGGACGGAGCCCGACGGCGACGGCCCGATGGGGCCGACCCGGCTGCGGCTGTCGAAGCCGGTGATCGCCGCCGTCGCCGGGCACGCGGTGGCCGGCGGGCTGGAGCTCGCGTGCTGGTGCGACCTGCGGGTGGCCGACGAGACCGCCGTGTTCGGGGTGTTCTGCCGGCGCTGGGGCGTGCCGCTGATCGACGGCGGGACGGTGCGGCTGCCCCGGCTCATCGGGACGAGCCGCGCGATGGACCTGGTGCTCACCGGTCGCCCGGTCGGTGCGGCGGAGGCGCACGCGATCGGGCTGGCGAACCGGGTGGTCCCGGCCGGGGAGGCACTGGCGGCGGCCCAGGCACTGGCACTGGAGCTCGCGGCATTCCCACAGGTCTGCCTGCGTGGCGACCGGGCGTCGGTGCTCGACCAGGAGGGGCTCGACGAGCAGGCCGCCCTGGCCGCGGAGTTCGCGCGGGGCCGGGCGGCCCTGGACGCCGAGACCGTGGCCGGCGCTGCCCGGTTCGCCGCAGGCGAGGGCCGTCACGGCTCGTTCGGGGCCGACGCTTGACGTCCTGGTCGACGAGACCGAAGAACCTTCGACATCTCCGTCGAAGGGTGTCCGCATGAGCGAGCAGGTTGCCGGCACGAAACGGTTCGCGCTGGTCACCGGCGGCTCCGCCGGCATCGGCTACGCCATCGCGCGCATGCTCGTCGACGACGGCTGGTCGGTCACCATCTGCGGCCGCGACGAGGACAAGCTCGCGGCCGCCTCGGCGCAGCTCGGCCCGACGGCGACGCCCGTCGCCGCGAATCTCGCCAGGTCCGGGAGGCCGAGCGCGTCCAGGCCCGCCACCTCGAGCAGCACGGTGGGCTCGACCTGCTCGTCAACAACGTCGGCGTCGGCGGTCGCTCCCCGATCGAGACGAAGACCGACAAGGCGCTGGATCTCGAGCTCGACCTCAACTTCCGCGTCGCGTTCCGACTGCTGCGGGCCACCATCACGAGCCTCCGGGAGTCCGCCGCCCGCCACGGCCCGTCGACCGTCGTCAACGTCAGCTCGCTCGTGGCCCGCCAGACTCCGCCGACGGTGTCCGTCTACGCCGCCACCAAGGCGGCGCTCGTCGCGCTGAGCAACTCCGCCCACGCCGAGCTGAGCCGCGACGGCATCCACGTCACCGCGCTGCTCCCGGGCTTCGTCGACACGGCGGGGGCGTCGTGGGCCTCGTCGGCCCAGGACACGATGATCACCGCCGAGGACGTCGCCGAGTCGGTGCGCTTCCTCCTGCGGACCTCGCCGCGGTGCTTCGTGCCGGAGCTGATGCTCACCACCTCCGGCCCGGGCGTCCTGCACTCCCCGGTCGACTGGGAGAACCCGTAGCTAGCCCAGGCAGCGGGGTCCGAGCAGGGCCTTGAGGTCGCCCATCAACGCACCCGAGTTGGTGACCTTGAGCCCGTCGTCGAGCCGCAGGACGTGGCTCGCCCCGTTCGCGGCCAGCAGCGTCAGGTGCACCTCGCTCGGCCCCGGGTGCGCGACGAGCACCTCCTTGAACTTGCCGACCCGCTCCGGCGTGCACTTCGCGCTCTCGATCTGCACGCGGACCGGTGCGGCGGCGCCCGACCCCGTGGACAGGTCGGGAACGGCGAGGTCCTCGACGAACAGGCTGACGCGGTCGTCGCGCTTGTTGACCTTGCCCTTGAGCAGCACGATCGCGTCCTCGGACACGTCGATCGACACCGCCGCGTAGGTCCGCGGGAAGAACAGCACCTCGATTCCGGCGGCGAGGTCCTCGATCTGCGCCGACGCCCAGGGCTCGCCCTTCTTGTTCACCCGGCGCGTGACGCTCGCGAGGATGCCGCCGACGGTGACCGCGGCGCCCTCCGCCACGTCCCCTTCGAGGATCTTCGTGATGGGGGTGTCGGCGCGGCTGGCGAGGACGTGCTCGATCCCGTTCAGCGGGTGGCCGGAGACGTAGAGGCCGAGCATCTCGCGCTCGAGGGCGAGGCGGTGCTTGGGCTCCCACTCCCCCTCCGGCACCTTGACGTCGAACATCCCGGTGGTGTCCGAGGGGTCGTCGTCCGCCTGGTCGTCGTCGAAGGATCCGAACAGGTCGAACTGGCCGTCCGCCTCGGCGCGCTTGGTGGTCATCACCGAGTCGATCGCCTCGGCGTGCACCAGGGCGAGGCCCTTGCGCGGGTGGCCGAGCGAGTCGAACGCGCCGGCCTTGACCAGCGACTCGACCACCTTCTTGTTGCAGACCTGCTGCTCGACCTTGCGCAGGAAGTCCGAGAAGTCGGAGTAGCTCCCCTTCTCGCGGCGGGTGGCGACGATCGAGTCGACCACGTTGGTGCCGACGTTGCGGATCGCCGAGAGGCCGAACCGGATGTCGTCGCCGACCGGGGCGAAGTCGCGCACCGAGTCGTTGACGTCGGGCGGGAGCACCGTGATGCCCATCTTGCGGCACTCGGACAGGTAGATGGCCGCCTTGTCCTTGTCGTCGCGGACGCTGGTGAGCACCGCGGCCATGTACTCGGCGGGGTAGTTCGCCTTGAGGTAGGCCGTCCAGTACGAGACCACGCCGTAGGCCGCGGAGTGCGCGCGGTTGAACGCGTAGTCCGAGAACGGCAGCAGGATGTCCCAGAGCGTCTTGATCGCGTCGTTGGAGTAGCCGTTGTCGCGCATGCCCTGGGCGAAACCCTCGTACTCCTTGTCGAGGATCTCCTTCTTCTTCTTGCCCATGGCGCGGCGGAGCAGGTCGGCCTTGCCCAGCGAGTAGCCCGCGAGCACCTGGGCGATCGCCATGACCTGCTCCTGGTACACGATCAGGCCGTAGGTCTCGCCCAGCACCTCCTTGAGCGGCTCGGCCAGCTCCGGGTGGATGGCCTTGACCTCTTGCCGCTTGTTCTTGCGGTCGGCGTAGTCGTTGTGCGCGTTGGCGCCCATCGGACCGGGCCGGTAGAGCGCGCCGACGGCGGAGATGTCGTCGAACTCGGTGGGGGCCATGCGCCGCAGCAGGTCGCGCATCGGGCCGCCGTCGAGCTGGAAGACGCCCAGGGTGTCGCCGCGGGAGAGCAGCTCGTAGGTCGGCCTGTCGTCGAGCCCGAGGTTGTCGAGGTCGAGCGGCTCCTTGCCGTTGAGCGTGATGTTGTTCAGCGCGTCGTCGATGATCGTGAGGTTGCGCAGGCCGAGGAAGTCCATCTTCAGCAGCCCGAGGGTCTCGCAGACCCCCATGTCGAACTGCGTGATGATCGCGCCGTCGGCCTCGCGGCGCTGGATCGGGATCACGTCGAGGAGGTTCTCCTTCGACATGATCACGCCGGCGGCGTGCACACCCCACTGCCGCTTGAGGCCCTCGAGGTCCTTCGCGGTGTCGACGATCTCCTTGACCTGCGGGTCCGACTCGTAGAGCGCCCGCATCTCGGTGGCCTCGGAGTAGCGCTTGTGGCTGGGGTCGAACACCCCGGAGAGCGGGATGTCCTTGCCCATCACCGGTGGCGGCATCGACTTGGTGATGCGGTCGGCCACCGCGTAGCCGGGCTGCCCGTAGAGCACGCGCGCGGAGTCCTTGATCGCGGCCTTCGCCTTGATCGTGGAGTAGGTGATGATCTGGGCGATCTTCTCCTCGCCGTACTTCTCGGTGACGTAGCGGATCATCTCGCCACGCCGGCGCTCGTCGAAGTCCATGTCGATGTCGGGCATGGAGACGCGCTCGGGGTTGAGGAAGCGCTCGAAGATCAGCTTGTGGTGGATCGGGTCGAGCTCGGTGATCCCCAGGACATAGGCCACGAGGCTGCCCGCCGCGGATCCACGGCCGGGCCCGACGCGCAGGTTGACCTCACGCGCGTGGTTGATGAGGTCGGCGGTCACCAGGAAGTAGCCCGGGTACCCCATCTGCATGATGACCGAGACCTCGTACTCGGCCTGCTTGCGGTAGTTGTCCGGGATGCCGTTCGGGAACCGCCAGTGCAGCCCCCGCTCGACCTCCTTGACGAGCCAGCTGCCCTCGGTCTCCCCCTCGGGGACCGGCGCCACCGGCTGCAGGTCGCGGCCCTCGGTGAACTCGACGTCGACCCGCTCGGCGACGGCGAGGGTGTTGTCGCACGCCTCGGGGAAGATCGGGTCCCACTGGTCGCGCATCTCGCGCGCGCTCTTGAGGTAGAAGTCCTGCGCGTCGAACCGGAAGCGGTTCGGGTCGTTCATCGTCTTGCCGGTCTGGACGCAGAGCAGCACCTCGTGCGGCTTGGCGTCCTTGGCGTAGGTGTAGTGCAGGTCGTTCGTGGCCAGGCCGGGCAGGTCGAGCTTCTTCTTGAGGTCGTAGAGGTCGTCCCGGACCCGGCGCTCGATCTCGATGCCGTGGTCCATCAGCTCGCAGAAGAAGTTGTCCTTGCCGAAGATGTCCCGGTAGTCGCTCGCGGCCTGCATCGCGCCGTCGCGGTCGCCCTGCTGGAGCAGGCGCGCGACCTCGCCCGACGGGCAGCCCGTCGTCGCGATGATCCCCTTGCCGTAGGTCTCCAGCAGCTCGCGGTCCATGCGCGGCTTGTAGTAGTACCCCTCGAGGCTGGCGAGGCTGGAGAGCCGGAAGAGGTTGTGCATCCCCTCGGTGTTCTCCGCCAGCAGCGTCATGTGGGTGTACATGAGGTCGGGGTTGTCGCTGCCGTTGGCGTTCTGCCCGATGGAGGCGCGCTTGCGCTCGTGGCGCGAGCCCGGCGCGATGTACCCCTCCATGCCGATGATCGGCTTCACCCCGTGCGCCTTCGACTTCTTCCAGAACTCGTAGGCGCCGTAGGTGTTGCCGTGGTCGGTCATGGCCAGGGCGGGCATGCCCATGCGCGCGGCCTCGGAGAACAGGTCGTCCAACCGGGCGGCCCCGTCGAGCATGGAGAACTCGGTATGGGTGTGGAGGTGGACGAACGAGTCGTCGGACACGCCAGGAACCTCCCCGCAGGAACGGCCATCGGGACGCGGGCAACGCTACCTCTCGGGTCCGACAGCCTGGCCGCTCACTCGGGCGGTGGGACGTCGGTGCTGCTCATCGCCCCGCGACGGCGTGTCGACACCTCGAGCAAGCTCGAGGCCCGGGCACCGGCCGCACGGGCAGCACACCGAGCCGTCGCACGGGAGCGGCCGGAGGTCCTCGTCGCACCCGTCGTCGTCGTACCCGCAGTCGTCGAACCCGTCGTCGACCTCGAGCCGGGCGTCGAGGTTCTCGACCCCGCTCGCGAACCGGAGCCACTCGTCGGGACGGACGCTCCCGCCCTGCCGCACCCGCTGCACGAGCGCGACGTCCCACGCCGTCAGCCCCTCGATCCGCCGTCCTGTCCGCCTCATGGCGACCCTCCTCACCTCGTCGGTGAGCGGAGAGTGGCAGGAGGGTCCGACAGTCACCGGCGGTAGCGACCCGCCGTCGGGATGGCCTACAGGACGCCGGCGCCCTGCAGGGCGGCCCGGATGACCTCGCGCTCGGCGTCGTCGACCTCGACCAGGGGCAGCCGCAGCCGGCCGGCCGGGCGACCGACCAGCGCCAGCGCGGCCTTCACCGGGATCGGGTTGGTGGTCACGCCCATCGCGTCGAACACCGGCTTGAGGGACGCCTCGATCTCGGCCCGGTTCTCCGGCTCGTCGACCATCCGGCGCATCTGCGGGCCGACCACGTGGCTCGCGACGAGGATCCCGCCGCAGCCGCCCATGTCGAGCACGGCGGCGAACAGGTCGTCGTTGCCCGCGTAGATCCCCAGCCCGTCGACCGGGGCGAGGTTCGCGTTGTTGGCCTGCTTGACGTAGTCGACGTGCTCGATCTGCGCGAGCTCGGCCAGCTGGTCGTTGGGGATGTCCAGCGAGCAGCGCGAAGGGATGTTGTAGAGCACGACCGGCTTGTCGGTGGCCCGCGCGATCTCGGAGTAGTGCGCGTGCAGGCCACGCCGGTTCGGCCGGTTGTAGTACGGCGTGACCGAGAGGATCGCGTCCGCGCCGACCTCGGTGGCCCGCTCGGTCATCTCGACGGCATGGCGGGTGTCGTTCGAGCCGGTCGAGGCGATGACCGTGGCCCCGGCCGGGCGCTCGGAGCTCGCCAGCTCGACCAGGCGCAGGTGCTCGTCGGTGGAGAGCGTCGGCGACTCCCCGGTCGTCCCGCACACGACGACGCCGTCCGACCCGTGCGCGCACAGGTACTTCATGAGGTCGACGAACGCCTTCTCGTCGACGGCCCCGCGGTCGTCGAAGGGGGTGACGATGGCGGTGAGGACGGTTCCGAGCGACACACGGACAGGTTGCCTTGTCGGAGTGCGGCGCGTCGAGCCCACCCCCGGCCACGGAGCGCCTGGTGTCGGCCGGGTGGGGACGGCCGGAGCGCCGCTTCACACGAGGGGTACGTCAGGCATTGCGGCCGGGCGCCGGGGATGCCTCACATACTGATGATCATGGGCGGGCAGGGCGGCTCCGGACGAGGCGCGGCGTCCACGTCGGGCGGCCGCTTCTCCGGGCTCCTCGGGGTGCGGCCGTAGATCTTTTCTTCGGGAGCGTGTCGCAGCAATTCTTGCGCGTGTCGCTCCCGAACTCATGATCATGGCTGCGGGGACGCCGGGACCGACCGCGCGACGCCCCGAACGCCCGGACCGCCCCGACGAGAGGCACATCAGGCAGCCGCACCCGCCGTCGAACCTGCGCCAGGCGCTCCTGATCATGGACCCCGAGCGGCAGACGGCCGAGCGGTAGAGCGGCAGACGGCCGAGCGGCAGACGGCGCGGCCCGACGACGAGCCCCTCAGCTCACCTCGGCGTCCGGGCCGTCCACGTTCACCGTCGGCGGGCCGTCGCCGGCGCGGGCGATCACCGCGGTGGAGCGGTCGCCCCCGGGGTTCGACTCCCGGTGCACCGTCCACGCCGGCACGTGGATGAACTCGCCGGAGCCGGCGTCGGCGATCTCGGCCCCGCCCGCGCCGAACTCCAGGCGCATCGTCCCCGACACCACGTACAGGCTGGTCTGGTGATCGCCGTGGTGGTGCCAGCCCGACGTCGCGCCCGGCTCGGTGTGGACGAGGCCCGCCCACAACGACGGGGCCTCGAACGCGACCTGCCGGTGCATGCCGGGGGTGGGGTCGCCGTCGACGAGGTCGTCCTCCCGGACGACGCGCACGGGTTCGCTCATGCGGACATCCTCGCGCGCCGTCCGGGCGGACCGGAAGATCAGACCCGGAGGATCAGACCAGCCCGAGCTTCGTGACGGCCTCGCGCTCCTCGGCCAGCTCGGCGACGGAGGCGTCGATGCGCTCGCGGGAGAAGTCGCTGACGTCGAGGCCCTGGACGATCTTCCACTTCCCGCCCTCGGCAGTGACCGGGAAGGACGACACGAGGCCCTCGGGCACGCCGTAGGAGCCGTCGGAGACGATCGCCGCCGAGGTCCAGTCGCCGGGCTTCGTGCCGTTGGTCCAGGTGTAGACGTGGTCGATGGCCGCCGCGGCCGCCGACGCCGCCGAGGAGGCCCCGCGCACCTCGATGATCTCCGCGCCGCGCTTGGCGACCCGCGGGATGAACTCGTCGGTCAGCCAGCCCTGGTCGATCTGGTCCGCCACCGGCTTGCCGTCGACGAGGACGTTCGAGACGTCCGGGTACTGCGAGGCGGAGTGGTTGCCCCAGATGGTCAACTTCGAGATCTGGCCGACGCCGACGCCGAACTTGTTGGCGAGCTGGGCCAGGCCACGGTTGTGGTCGAGGCGGGTCATGGCGGTGAAGCGGTCCTTCGGGACGTCCGAGTTCGACGCCGCGATGAGCGCGTTGGTGTTGGCCGGGTTGCCGACGACGAGGACCTTCACGTCGTCGGCCGCCCCGTTGAGCGCCTCGCCCTGCGGCTTGAAGATGCCGCCGTTGGCCTCGAGCAGGTCGGCGCGCTCCATGCCCTTGGTGCGGGGGCGGGCACCGACCAGCAGGCCGACGTTCGCACCGTCGAACGCCTTCGCGGCGTCGTCGAACACGTCGACGCCGTCGAGCAGCTCGAACGCCCCGTCCTCGAGCTCGAGCGCGGTGCCCTCGGCGGCCTTGACGGCCTGCGGGATCTCGAGCAGACGCAGCCGGACCGGGGTGTCCTCCCCCAGCAGCTGACCCGAGGCGATCCGGAAGAGCAGCGCGTAGCCGATCTGTCCGGCGGCTCCGGTGACGACGACGTTGACGGGCGAGGCCATTGCTTCTCCAAGCTGCGAGCTGATCGTTCTCCCTGCCCGGCGAGCCTCCCACGCCCCGCCGACGACGACGCAGCGAGGCAGGTCACGCCCCCGGGATCAGTCCCCGACGACGAGGACCGAGCGCCGCTGCCCGATGTAGCGGAACATCAGCGCCAGCGACACCATGATCCGGTTGCGGTTGCCCAGCAGCGCGAAGATGTGCACGAACATCCAGGCGAGCCAGGCGATGGTGCCGTGCAGCCGCGGGCCGTGCGCGATCTGGGCGACCGCCGAACGACGGCCGATCGTGGCCATCGTCCCCTTGTCGAAGTACTTGAACGGCGTCGTCGGCCGGCCCTCGAGCAGCGCGAGCAGGTTCCTGCCCGCCTGCGCACCGGTCTGGATGGCCGGCTGGGCGAGCTGCGGCAGCGGGTTGTCGTCGATGATCCCGATGTCCCCGGCGACGAACACGTCCGGGTGCTCGGTGACCCGGAGGTCGTCGGAGACGATGATCCGCCCGCCGCGGCCCTGCGGCAGGCCCCACTTCTTCACGGTGTCGTGGGCGGCGACGCCGGTGGCCCAGATCGTCATCTGGGCGGGCAGCTCGGAGCCGTCCTTGAGGACGACGCGGTCCTCCTTGACCTCGGCCACCGCCGCGCCGAGGCGCAGCTCCACCCCGCGGGCCCGGAGCTGTTCCGCGGCGTACGTGCGCAGCTTGGGGTCGAACGGGGCGAGGACCTTGTCGGTCATCTCGAGCAGGATGACCTTGACGTGGTCGGGGTCCAGCTCGGGGTAGCGGCTCGGGAGCATGGCGTTGCGCAGCTCGGCGAGGGTGCCCGCCATCTCGACGCCGGTGGCGCCGGCCCCCACGACGACGACGGAGGCGCCGTCGGCTTCCTTCGTCGCCGAGATGTGGTCGAGGTAGCCCATCATCCGGTCGCGCACCGAGAGCGCCTCGGCGCGCGTGTAGATCGGGTAGGCGTGCTCCTTGGCGCCGGGGACGCCGAAGTAGTTGGTGGTGACGCCGTTGGCGACGACGAGGTAGTCGTAGGACAGCGACGGCCCGACGTCGAGGGTGATCACCTTCGCGTCGGGGTCGATCTCGGTGACCACGCCCTTGCGGAAGGTCGCCCAGGTGTCGCCCTTGCGCCCCACGGTGGCCACGAACGAGCGCGCCCCGTAGGTGATGTCGCCGGGGTTCAGCGCCCCGGTCGCGACCTGGTAGAGCAACGGCTGGAACGTGCTGTAGCTGTGGCGGTCGATCAGGGTGACCCGGACCGGCGCCTTGCGCAGCGACCGCACCGCGGACAGACCCGCGAACCCCGCTCCCACGACGACGACGTGGGGACGGGTGTCCGTCTCCGCCCCCGCGGCTACCGCGGCACTCATGGCACCTGCTCCTCTCACGACCACGCCCGCCGTCCCCGACGCCCGATCCACCCGGGCGGAATCGATCGAGAACGACTGCGCGTGACTGCCTCTGCTCTACCCCTCATGGTCCTCCGTCACGCCCCCGGATGGGGTGTCGGGGCCGTACCGCGCATGTCACGTCGTTAGTCCTGTCACGCACGGTGCACCGATGTGGATCACCCTGCGGGCACCGGGCCGTCGTCGGGCACGGGACCGACCACCGGCCCGTCCGGGCGGCCCGGCCCCTGGTCCGGCAGCAGCGGAGACACGGCCAGACGGGTGCGGGACGCGCCCGGCGGGGCGACCTCGACGGCCCGCACCCCCGGCGCGCGGCGCACGTCCGCGACCGCGTCGGGCGCCACCCGCACCACCGCCGCGATCAGGCACGCGCAGCCGGGTCGGCCGAGCGCCGTGGCCTCGGCCTCCGCGACCGCGACCCGGCGGGTGTCCGCGGGTGAGGTGGCCGGCCCGGCGCGGGCGGCGTCCGCGGCGGCCTCGCCACCCGCCGTCGTGAGCGCGGCCTGCAGTGCCGCGGCCGGGGCCGCGGGCGGGGTGTCGACGCGGTGCAGCGCGGTCTGGACGCGGGGGAACGGCACGCGCACCACGGCCTGCAGCGGCGTGGTCCGCGCGAGGGCCGCCGCGGCCGCGTCCGGGGTGAGGGCGGCGTCGAACTGCACCAGGGCGAGGCGCGGCGACGGATCGGTGGGCGCCGGGACGACCGCCGTCCGGGCGAGGTACGCGCCGACGTCCTCCCCCGACGCCGGCCCCAGACGTACCGCGTCGGTGGACCCGCCGTCGGGTGACGGCCCGGAGAGCTGCAGCCCCGCCGCCCACGCGGTCACGAGCACGACGACGAGCAGGACGGCCAGCCCGATCGCGTAGCGGGGCCAGCGGGGCACGTCGTCGTCGGGACCCTCGTCCTCGGGACGGGCCTCGGGGTCCACCGGCGTGGTCAGGCCGCCGCCCGCAGCACGTCGAGGGCGTGCGCCAGGTCGGCCGGGGGTTCGCTGGTGAACTCGACCCAGCGCCCGTCGGCGGGGTGGTGCAGGCCGAGGCGGTAGGCGTGCAGCCACTGGCGGGTCAGGCCGAGCCGCTTGGACAGCGTCGGGTCGGCGCCGTACCCGGAGTCCCCGACGCAGGGGTGGCGCAGCGCGGAGAAGTGCACCCGGATCTGGTGGGTGCGCCCCGTCTCCAGCTCGACCTCGAGCAGCGAGGCCGCCGGGAACGCCTCGAGCGTGCGGTAGTGGGTGACCGAGGGCTTGCCGTCGGTCATCACCGCGAAGCGCCAGTCGTGCTTGGGGTGGCGGTCGATCGGGGCGTCGATCGTGCCATCGCTCGGGTCGGGGTGTCCCTGCACGACGGCGAGGTAGGTCTTGGCGACGGTGCGCTCGCGGAAGGCGTCCTTGAGCACGGCGTAGGCGCGTTCGGACTTGGCGACGACCATGACGCCGGTCGTGCCCGCGTCCAGCCGGTGGACGATCCCCTGGCGTTCGGCGGCCCCGCTGGTGGCGATCGAGATGCCGAGCGCGGCGAGCCCGGCGACGACCGTCGGGCCGCCCCAGCCGGGGCTCGGGTGCACGGCGACCCCGACGGGCTTGTCGACGACGACGATCTCGTCGTCCTCGTACAGCACGACGAGGCCCTCGACGGCCTGGGCGGTCACGATGTGCGCGGAGGGCTCTCGTTCGGGGTCGGGCAGGTCGACCTCGAGCCAGCTGCCCGCGACGAGCCGGTCGGACTTGCCCGCCGAGGTCCCGTCGAGGCGGACGGCGCCGTCCTCGGCCAGGGCCGCCACCACCGTGCGGGAGAGTCCGAGCATCCGGGAGAGCCCGGCGTCGAGACGCATCCCGTCGAGCCCGTCGGGGACGGGCAGCGTGCGCAGGCTCACCGGGAGGCCTCGGGATCCCGGCCGGAGCGGTGGCCGTCGATCTCGATGCCCCACAGCGCCAGGAACACCAGCAGGGCGCCGCCGCAGCAGATCGCGGAGTCGGCGGCGTTGAACACCGGCCACCAGCCCACCGAGACGAAGTCGACGACGTGGCCCTCGAGCGGCCCGGGGCCACGGAAGAACCGGTCCGCGAGGTTGCCCAGCGCGCCGCCGAGCACGAGCCCGAGCGCCAGCGCCCAGCCGCGGGAGCCCAGCTGCCGCGCGAACCGCACGATCCCGACGACGACCGCGATCGCCACCAGCGTCAGCACCCAGGTCATCCCCGTGGCCAGCGAGAACGCGGCGCCGGAGTTCCGGATCAGGTAGAGGCTGACGACGTCGCCGATCAGCGGGATGCGCTGGCCGTCGGTCATGGTCGCGACGACGAGGACCTTGGTCCCGATGTCGATGGCGAGCACCACGACCGCCGTCACGACCAGCATCACGAGACGGCGGCGGGGCACCGCGGGATCCGTCGTGCCCGCCGGTCCCGACTCGTCTGGAGCATCGGCGGCGGACGGAGCCGACGGGTCGTTGCCCGGGGTGGCGCTCTGCACAACTCCATCCTCCCCCGCGCCGGGAGTGGGGCGGTGTGTGGGGTTTCGGGCAGGGGTCGGCCGGACGAGGGGCACAGCGCGCAGGTTCGCGGGCCTCCGGGGTGCCTGGCGTGCCCCTGATCATCGCGAGCGGGCGGAGTCGGGCCGGGGCCCGTTGATCATCGCGGCGGACGCGAGCCGCCGTCGTCCTCGCGGCCGGCGTCGCCGCGCCAGCGCGCGAGCCGCCCGGAGCGGTCGACCGCGCGCAGCCGCCGCTCGGCCGCGTCCCGGGCGGTGGCGGTGGCGACGACGAGCAGCTGGTCGCCCTCCTGGATGCGGGTCTCGTCCTGCGGGGTGAAGCTCGCACCGCGTCGCACGACCAGCGAGAGGTTGGTCCCCTCGGGCAGGCGGAGCTCGCGCACGTAGACCCCGTGCATGCGGGAGCCCTGCGGCACCGTCATCTGGAGCAGGTCGGCCCGCAGCGACTCCAGCGGGGCGGCATCGACCTCGATCTCCTGCACCGGCGGCGCGGCCAGCCCGAGCAGCCGGGCCACCGCGGGCAGCGTCGTGCCCTGGACCAGGGTGAGGACGACGACGAGGACGAAGACCGCGTCGACGAGCTCGCGGGCCCCCTGCAGCCCGGTGGTGAGCGGGACGAGCGCCAGGACGATGGGCACCGCGCCGCGCAGGCCCGCCCACGACAGGAACGCCTGCTCCCGCCACGGGATGCGGAACCAGGTCGCGGCCGCGACCACGGAGAGCGGGCGCGCGACGACGAGGAGCACGGCGGCGGCGATGACGGCGGGGACGATCGCGTCGAGCAGGCGGTCCGGGGAGACGTAGAGGCCGAGCAGCACGAACAGGCCGATCTGCGCGAGCCAGCCCAGGCCCTCGGCGAAGGACCGGGTGCCCTCGCGGTGCGGGAGGGCCGCGTTGCCGAGGACGAGCGCCGCGACGTAGCAGGCGAGCAGGCCGGAGGCGTGCAGCGACTGGACCAGCGCGTAGGCCCCGACGCACACCGCGAGCGTGGCGAGCGGGTAGAGCCCCGTCGCCGGCAGCGCCGCCCGTTTCAGGCCGGCGGCGCCGAGGCGGCCCAGCACCGCGCCGAGCACCGCGCCGGTGACCAGCTCGTAGACAACGAGCAGCGGGTCGGTCCAGGAGAGGTCGGCGGTGGAGGCGAGCAGCACGACCGCGAGGAACACCGGGGCGTCGTTGAGGCCGGACTCCAGTTCCAGGGCGCCCACCAGCCGCCCGCCCAGCCCGAGGCCGCGGAGCACGCTGAACACCGCGGCCGCGTCGGTCGACGAGAGCACGGCACCCCACAGGAAGCCGATGCGCAGGTCCAGCCCCAGCAACCAGTGCAGCGCGAAGCCGGTCGTGACGATGCTGACCGCGACCGACACCGTGGACAGGGCGACCCCGAGGCCCAGCGCGGGGCGCACCGTCGTCCACCGGGTGGAGAGGCCGCCGTCGGCGAGGATCAGCACGAGCGCGGCGAGGCCGAGCATCTGGGTGAGGTCGGCGTCGTCGAAGCGGATCCCGAGACCCGACTCCCCGATCAGGACACCGATCGCGAGGTAGAGCAGCAGCGAGGGCAGCCCCACCCGCGTGGAGAGCCGGACGGCGACCACCGCGAGCAGCACGACTCCGGAGCCGATCCCCAGCAGCACCGGCAGCCGGTCCACGCGCCCGCGCCCCTCCTGCCCGTCGTCCCCCGAAGCGGAACGGCGATCCTACCGTCGTCCGGTCGGCCCCCGGCTGCTCAGGGCGGGCGGGGTGATCAAGGACGCCAGGTGATCGTGACCCGCTCGCGGGGCGACCCGGCCAGCGTCGGGTCCGCCGCGAGCGCCTCGGCGACCTCCCCGACGCGCTCCGGCGCCAGGCACAGCCGGCGGGTCACCCGGGCCGCGCGGGTGTCCGGGTCCTCGGACGGGCGGGGCCCGGCGCTCCAGCGCTCGACGGTCGCGACGATCCCGAGCTCGGCGAGCACGGCCAGGGCGTCGCCGGCCGTCGGCGGCGCCGGGCGCTCGATGCCGTGGAACCGGGCCCACAGCGGGTCGAGCCAGGCCTGCGGGTGCTCGGCGTGCAGCTCCAGCACCACGCCGGTGCGTGCCGCGCCCGAGAGGCCCGCGGCGAACCCGGCGAGGTCGTCGGTGTCGTACCCGACGTGGTGGCACAGGACCACCGCGGCGTCACCGGTGTCCGTCGCCGCCTCGGGCCAGCTCCCGAGCACCGCCTGGTACGGCACGCCGCGGTCGAGACACGCCGCGACGAACGCCGCGAGCATGTCCGACGCCGGGTCGACCCCGACGACGTGGTCGATCTCCCCCGCCAGCGCCATCGAGGCGGCGCCCGCCCCGCACCCGACGTCGAGCACGGTGCGCTCCGCGGCATCGGCCAGCAGCGCGAGCGCACTCCGTCGCGACGGTGTGTCGGGGGCCGCGGGCGCGGGGCGGAAGCGCTCGGGGTCCTGGCGGTAGGGGCTGCCCGGGGCGTGGGCGAGGATCTCGTCCGGGACGCGACGGGCGTGCATCATGGCCGCCCAGCGCGCGGCGGCGGTCTCCGTTCCGGTCTCCACGTCCACCATCTGATCACGCCCGGCCGGCGCGGGTCAGCGGCGGCTGTCGGCTCCGTGCTGCTCGGCGAGCGCCCGGATCGGGGTGCACCAGGAGCATCCGGCGAACCCGAGCTCGATCGCCTCCGAGACCGGGAGCGGGATCACCTCGCGGCCGAAGAGGTAGCCGCACCGCCCGAGGTGGAAGTGGGGCTCCTCGTCGATCACGAGGACCTCGTCGACACGGGCAGCCACGACGTCGAGGCTGGCGGCGTCCGGGGTCTCGTCCTCGGGCTCCGGGGCCCGCGCGGGAGGACCGGAGCGCGGGGGCGCCCCGTTGCCGGGAGCACCGCCGTTGCCAGGCGCACCGTTGCCCGGGCCACCGTTGCCGGACGCACCACCGTGGGCGGGCGCACCGCCGTGGCCCGGCGCGCCGCCGTGGCCCGGCGCGCCGCCGTACGCCGCCGCGGCCTCGTCGGGCTGTGCCGGTCGGCCGGGCGCCTGCGCGGCCTGGGGACCGCTGCCCTGCGACGTCGAAGGCGCGGCCTCCGCGGACCGGTAGCCGTTGCCGGCCGGCGGCGGGCCGCCGGGGGCCTGCGGGCCACCTTGAGTCTGCGGGCCACCCTGAGTCTGCGGGCCACCCGGCGTCTGCGGACCGCCCTGCGGGGCGTCGCCCCCGGCCGGACCGTGCTGGGACGGCCCGGCCTCGGCGGAGTCCGGCCCGGAGGCCCCGGTCCGCGTGGCGCCGTCGTCCTCGGGCCCGGCCTCGCGCCGGGCGCGGTCGAGGCTCTCGGCGGGCATCCGCGAGGTGGCGCCCTCCTCGTCGTCCTCGTGTCCGGCGGCCGCGGCGGCGAGCGCTCCGGCACCGACGCCGGCGGCAGCCACGCCGGCGCCTGCCGCGGCCGCGCCCCGGGAGCCGGTGCGGGTGTCCTCGGGCGCGGCGCCGCGGCCGTCGCCCTGCTGTTCCTGGGACGGACGGGCCGCGGACGACCCACCGTAGGGCGGCTGCTGGCCCGGCCCCTGCGGAGCGGACTGGCCGGGCTGACCCTGCGGGCCGTGCTGGCCGGGCGGACCCGACTGCTGCCCCGGAGGCCCCTGCAGACCGCCACGACCCCCCGGCGGAGGCCCGTAGGGACGCCCGGGCGGACCGGGCGGCGCCGCGGCCGGGGTGTTCGGGAGCGGGACGAGGCCGACGAAACGCGAGCCCTCGGGAGCGTTCGGAACGCGCGACGGGTCGGTGCCGAGGCGACCCGACGTCGTCGCGCGCAGCCCCGGCGGGATCCCGCGGGGCCGCATCGGCGGCGGAGCCATCGGCGGGCGACCGCCCTGGCCGGGACCGGAAGGACCGCCGGGTCCCCCGGGCCCGCCCGGCCCGGACGCACCGGGACCGCCGGAGCCGGCCGGACCGCCAGGCCCGTTCGGGGCACCGGGACCGCCCGGTCCCCCGGCGAACGCCGCCCGCTGGGGCGCACCTACCGCAGTGGGTGCCTCCGCAGAGGCCCCCGCGGGGCCGGGCTGGGCGAGCGGCTGGGGCTGTGAGGCCCCCGGGCCGCCGTTCCAGGACGCGTCACCCGCGGCAGGCGCCGACGCCGCGGCCGGAGCCGCGGCGCGGGCAGCCTTGCGTCGCCGCATGAAGTCCGCGGCGAGCAGCACCGCGGCCACGGCGCTCGCCACCACCGAGCCCCACGCCCACGCCGCCGTCGTGGTGACGACGGCGACGACGAGGAGCCCGAAGGCGATGACGACGCAGAGCAGGACCAGCAGAAGCACGGTCGACCCCTCACGTACCGCGCCGGGTCACCGGTCGGAAGCCTTCCCCTGCCCCGACCGGATCGCCCGACTCAGCTGCCGGCTTCGGCCCGGGAGCCGTAACCGCTGGTCGCGTATCCCCCGGAGCCGTTGCGGCTGCCACCGTCGGCAGGCGCAGCCGATCCCCGGCCCTCGAGATCCCGCAGCTGCGACTCCAGGTAGGTCTTGAGCCGGGTGCGGTACTCGCGCTCGAAGGTACGCAGCTCGTCGATCTTCTTCTCGAGGCCGCTCTTCTGCTGCTCGATGAGGGTGATCGTCTCGTTGTGCTTGCGCTGCGCGTCGCGCTCGAGGGTGGAGGCCTTGTCCCGCGCCTGCCGCTCGAGCGTCTCGGCACGGGTCCGTGCGTCGTTCAGCATCGTCTCGGCCCGGCTGCGGGCCTCGTTGACCATGCTGTCGGACTTGGTGCGGGCCTCCGAGAGGAGCTGCTCGGACTTGGTCCGCGCGTCGGAGAGCATGCCGTCGGCCTCGGACTTCGCCTCGGCCGTGAGCCGGTCGGCCATCTCCTGGGCGAGCCCGAGCACCTTGGCGGCCTGGACGTGGTGGTCGCCGTTGCCGTTCATCGGCGAGGAGTCCCCGCCGAAGGGCGGCGGGACGACCGCCGAGGTCTGCGGCTGTTGCTGCACCGGCTGCGGGGCCGGTTGCTGCGGCACCGGCATCGGCTGCTGCACCGTGCGAGGGGCGTCCTCGACGGGCCGCTGCGGTTGCTGCGGCGGCGCGACCATCGTGGTCTGCGCGGCCGACGGGCCGGGTGGTGACTGCGGACCGGCGGACTGGGCCTGTGCTGCCTTCGTCCGGGCGTCATCGAGGTCGGAGTGAGCGCTCGAGAGCTGCTGCTCGAGCTGTTCGACCTGCTCGCGGAGATCGTTGTTCTCCTCGATGAGACGCCCGAGCTCGGCCTCCACGAGGTCGAGGAACGCGTCGACCTCGTCCTCGTTGTAGCCCCGTTTGCCGATCGGCGGCTTGCTGAACGCGACGTTGTGGACGTCGGCGGGGGTCAGCGGCATCGGATCTCCTCAAGCACTCCTCGGCTGCGGAACCCCAGGTACCTCGGGCTCTTCGAGCTCCGCGACACGCAGAGTAGGACTCTGCGAGCAGGTGAACCATAGTGGACGGGTCCAGGGATGCGCTGCGGACGACGCCCGATCGGTGACGCAGTGCCACAACCGGCTGCCTCACCACCCACACGCGTACCTCGCGACACGCCACAGAGCGATCGGCCGGACGGGGCGGGACCGCTCACCGTTCTCCACCGCCCGTGATGTGGGTACATGCCCTGCTCCACGGCACGGTCGACCCTCGGCGAGACGCTCACCGCCCTCGTCCGACCACCCACCGCAATCATTCCGCGAGGGCTTGCCGGCTCTCAGATTCGGCTCAGGGAGCGGTCGCGAACGACTTCTCCGCGAGCTTGCGCCGATCGGACGCGGAGACCTCGACGTTGGGCGGTGAGAGAAGGAACACGCGGTTGGTGACCTTCTCGATCGACCCGCGGAGGGCGAACGCGAGGCCCGCCGCGAAGTCGACGAGCCGCTTGGCGGCGACGTCGTCCATCTCCGTCAGGTTCATGATCACCGGGATGCCGTCGCGGTAGCGCTCACCGATCACCCGGGCCTCGTTGTAGCTGGTGGGCTGGAGCGTGGTGATCTCCGGGACGGCGGGGGTGTCGGGCACCGCGGAGACGTCGGCCCGCTCGCCGCGGTCCGACCGCTCCGACGGCCGGCGCGATGGCTCGTCGAGGGCCAGGGCGGCCGCTCCGGAGGCACTCAGCGACCCGGACAGCGACGACGAACCCGACGAGGATCCCGACGACGACCCGACCGACGTGAGCGTGCCGGACCGGCCGCTGCGGGAGGTGTGGTTCGGGCCGGTGTTGTGCTCCCAGCTCCGGCCCCGGGTGCTCGAACGACTCGTCACGTCGGCCTCCTCGTCGCGGTCGCCGGACCCGGTCCGGTCGTGGTCACCCAGGCGCGGCAGGTCCGCGCGGACCTCGGGCTCGGGGTCGCGGGGCCGCGGCGTGCGGCCCCGCTCCTCGGCGCGGGAGCCCTCGCCCCGGCCGGTCCGCTCGTGGCGGTCGGCGTCGAAGCGGTCGTGACGCGCCCCGTCGTACCGGTCGTCGTAGCGGTCGTCGTCATGGCGCGGATCGCCGAAGCGGTCCGATCCGTACCGGTCGGCCGCGTGGCGGTCGGACCGGTCGGGGTCGTGACGGCCCTCGTCGTACCGATCGGAGTCGTACCGGTCGGCGGCGTCGTAGCGGTCGTGGCGCGACCGCCGCGCGTACCGGTCGGAGTCGTGGCGGTCCACGTCGTACCGATCGGAGTCGTACCGGTCCGCGTCGTAGCGGTCGCTCCCCCGCGCAGGGCGGTCCGCGTCGGCGTAGGCGCTGTACTCGCCGTACCCGTCGTAGGAGTCCAGCTCGTCCGCGGGCACCATGCCGAAGTACGCCTTCACGCGGTGCAGAGCGGTCATGGCAGCCCTCTCCCCTCACAAAGATCCACCGGCAGGGAGGGACGCCCGCGGGGACCCGTGCCAGGAAGACTTACAGCGTTGTCATTCACTCACACGGAACGCTAGCTACCGGGCGCCGAGGAGAGCCGTTCCGACACGCACACACGTGGATCCGTGCTCGATCGCGGCCTCGAGATCCCCCGACATGCCTGCTGAGAGGGTCGTGGCGCCCGGATGGGCAGCCCGCACCCGCGCCGCGAGCTCGGCAAACGTGGCGAACGCCGCTGCGGCATCCGCGTGTTGCGGGGCCACCGCCATCACGCCGTCGAGTGAGAGATGCTCGCTCTGTGCGACACGGTCGGCGAGCTCCGGCACGTCCGCGATCGAGGCCCCGCCGCGGCCCACGGCGTCGTCGAGGCTCACCTGGACCAGCACCGAGAGCGGGTCGCGCCGCTCCCCGGCGTCGATGGCGTTCCCGACGGCGTGGTCGAGGGCGTCGGCCAGCCGCGCCGAGTCGACCGAGTCCACCCCGGCCGCCCAGCGCGCCAGGTTCCGCGCCTTGTTGCGCTGCAGCCGCCCGACGACGCGCCAGCGCACCGCCGCCGCCGGGCGCAGCGCGGCGAGCTCGGCGGCCTTCGCCGCGCCCTCCTGCTCCTTGTTCTCCCCGAACTCGGACAGGCCGAGGTCGACGAGGTGGGCGACGTCGGCGGCGGGCCAGGTCTTGGTGACGGCGAGCAGGGTGACCTCGCCGGGGTCGCGGCCGGCCGCGCGCGCCGCCGCGTCGATGCGGGCGCGCACCTCGTCGAGGGAGCGCGCCAGGGCGCCACGGCGCCCGTCGGCGCCTCCCGACTCCTCCGCGGCGGTCACGGCCGGTCGTACTCCCACCAGGTCACGCCGGCGAACCGGCCGGTCGGTCGGGCACGGCGGTGACTGAAGAGCTGGTCGTCCTCGAGGGTGCAGCGCCCGTCGGCGTCGATCTTGCGGATGCCCAGGCCCTCGAGCTGGCGCACCAGCCCGGCGCGCAGGTCCAGCGACGGCGTGCCGATCCGGGTGGTCCCCGCACTGCCCGGCAGCACGGTGTCGACCTCGTCGCGCATCTCGGCGGGGACCTCGTAGCACTGCCCGCACACGCTGGGGCCGATCAGGACCTCGATGCGGTCGCGCTCCGCGCCCAGGCGCTCCATGAGCCCGAGCGTGCGGGGGAGCACGCCGGCCGCCGCGCCGGAGCGTCCGGCGTGCGCGGCCGCGACGACGCCCGCCTCGGGATCGGCGATCAGCACCGGGACACAGTCGGCGACGACGACGGCCAGCGCCTGACGGGGCCGGTCGGTGACCAGCGCGTCCGCCGTCGGGACCTCCTCCTGGGGGCCCTCGACGACGGCGACGTCGGTCCCGTGGACCTGGTTCATCCAGGCCACCCGGGACGGATCGAGGCCGATGCCCCGGGCGAGGCGCTCACGGTTGGCGGCGACCGCCGTGGGCTCGTCGCCCACGTGGTCACCGAGGTTGAACGAGTCGTACGGGGGCCGTGACCGGCCGCCCGCACGAGTGGTCAGTACACGCCGGACCCGCACCCGACCATCATCCCGCGTGGCGACCCGGGAGCCGTCACCCCGGGCCGTCACGAGCGGGCCTCAGCGCATGAAGGACGGGACGTCGACCTCGTCGTCCTCGCCGCGGGTCTTCGCCGTGGGGGTGGACGACGACGCCGGCGCGGCGGACTCCGCGGCCGGCGCCTCCGGCTTCTTCTCCTCGGAGCCGGACGGCGCGGACGCGGTCGCCTCCTCCCGCGACACGGCCGGCGTGGTCGGCATCGTCGGCGCCGAGGCCACGGCCGCCGGGATCGCGGGCTCCGGCGCGGACCGGTGGACCTGGCCCGCCTGGGCGGTGGCGGTGGACGACGACCGGGTCGGCTGGCCGTTGCCGTTCGGCTGCCCGCTGCCGAGCGCCGCGGCGGGCACGGTCCTGGTCTGCGTCGGCGACCCGGAGTCGAAGCCGGCTGCTATCACCGTCACGCGCACCTCGTCGCCGAGCGAGTCGTCGATGACCGTCCCGAAGATGATGTTGGCGTCCGGGTGCGCCGCCTCCTGGACGAGCGAGGCGGCCTCGTTGATCTCGAACAGGCCGAGGTCGGATCCGCCGGCGATCGACAGCAGCACGCCGTAGGCGCCGTCCATGGACGCTTCGAGGAGCGGCGAGTTGATCGCCTTGCCGGCCGCCTCGACGCTGCGGCCGTCCCCGCGCGCCGAGCCGATGCCCATCAACGCGCTGCCCGCCCCGGACATGACGCTCTTGACGTCGGCGAAGTCCAGGTTGATCAGACCCGGCGTCGTGATGAGGTCGGTGATGCCCTGGACACCGGAGAGGAGGACCTCGTCGGCGGAGCGGAACGCGTCCATCAGGCTCAGCGACACGTCGCCGAGCTGGAGCAGCCGGTCGTTCGGGATGACGATGAGCGTGTCGCACTCGTTGCGGAGCTCGGTGATCCCGTTCTCGGCCTGGGTGGCGCGCCGCTTGCCCTCGAAGGAGAACGGCCGGGTGACGACGCCGATCGTCAGCGCGCCGAGCTTGCGGGCGATGCTCGCGACGACGGGCGCGCCGCCGGTGCCGGTGCCGCCGCCCTCGCCCGCGGTCACGAAGACCATGTCGGCCCCCTTGAGGACCTCCTCGATCTCCTCGGCGTGGTCCTCGGCGGCGCGGCGGCCCACGTCCGGCGCCGCGCCAGCGCCCAGACCGCGGGTGAGCTCGCGGCCGACGTCGAGCTTGACGTCGGCGTCGGACATCAGCAGGGCCTGCGCGTCGGTGTTCACCGCGATGAACTCGACGCCCTTGAGGCCGACCTCGATCATGCGGTTGACGGCGTTGACGCCGCCGCCACCGATGCCGACGACCTTGATGACGGCCAGGTAGTTGTGCGGGGGCGTCATGGGACCGCCTTTCACTGCGGAGCACGGGGCGACGCCGGCCCGACACGCGACCGATCCCTCAACCTTCGACCTCGAGTGGAGGTTTATGCTGCAGGGTCGTCGCTCCGGCGTCGGGCGCGACCGTAGGCAGCCGACGCGCGCCTTTTCCAGCAGGCGCGCCGGGCGTGTCCCGGTCGTCGTGTCGCGCGCGCCGAAGTCTCGATCCCAGGTCGAGACTTCGGCCGATCAGAACGCGTTTCCCGGAAAGGTTCCGACGAAAGGCGCCCCTCGCCCGTCCATTCGAGCGAAGGGCCCCTCCGGTCGGAAGGCGGACTACCCGGCCACCGAGGCGTACGAGTCGCCGACGCGGGCGTCGGACAGTTCGTAGGTGGCGGCCTGGTCGATGCTGGTGTCGCGGTAGAGGCCGAGCTTCCAGTAGCTGAAGTCGCCGGAGTAGAGCGTGCCGGCGGGCGGGTGGAAGCCCGTGACCTTCTTCTGACCGTCGACCCAGGCGTCGACGACGCCCTCCGACTTGTTGCTCGAGAACTTCACGTGCAGCACCAGCGTCGTGACCTTCCCGACGACGGCGGGTGCGATCGTCTGGTCGAAGTTCTTCGACCCGCCGGGGGCGTCGGCGCCGCCGGAGAGGATGTAGTTCCCCTTCCCGATCCGCAGTTCCAGCGGCGGGCTGCCGTCACCGTCGTTCTTGAACTGGGTGATGAGCTGCCAGGTGTCGGTGTCGGTCGGGAAACCGGGCGCCAGCCGCACCGTCATGCGGATGTAGCGGTCCTGTCCCTCGGTGAAGTTGTCGACGTTCGGCTCGATCTCGGCGCGCTTGGCGCCGCCGGGCATCGTGAACTTCAGCGCCTTCTGGCCGGGCAGGTCGGTCGCGGGGACGACGGTCGGCTGCTTGGCGCCCACGAAGTTCCAGGGCGTGTCCTTGAACATCCCGAGGGACTGCGCGGTGATGTCCGAGTCCCAGATCGCCTTCACGACGGGGGCGATCGCCGGGGCGGGCGTCGTCGGCGTGGTGGTCGGCGCGGCGGACGACGTGCTCGGTGCGGAGGTCGACGGCTTCGTCGCCGAGGCCTCGGGGGCCTTGGTCGGCACCGTGCTCACCGCCGTCGACGGCGTGTTCGGGTCCGGCGCGTTCGGGTCCGGCGTGGACAGGATCTGCGGGAGACCCGGGAGCCCGAGCGGGCCGGAGGCCGGGGGCCTGGCCGTCGTCGGGGTCGGCTTCGCGGGGGACGGCTTCGTGTCGCCGGGCTTCGTGTCGCCCGGCTTCGCGTCGCCCGGCTTCGCGGGGGCCGGCTTCGTGCCGCCGGGCTTGACCGGCGGCGGGACCGCGGTCGTGCTCGGGGCGACCGGGGCGGTCGCCGTCTCCGGCACGGCCGTCGTGGTCGAGGTCGTCAGCCAGAGCTGGTCGACCGCCGGGCTCACCGCGCCCGACCCGCCGAGCAGCACGATCCGTGCCTGCACCTGGGTGGTGGCCGACGGCAGCACCGTCCGCTCCTCGTTCCGGGTCGGGATCCACCGGCTCCACGAACCGTTGGGCAGCACGCCGCGCACGTCGACGCGGGCGGCCGTGCCCGGTGGGAGATCCGCGGTGAGGTCCGAGGTGATCGCGTTCGTGGGGGCGGCGGGCCGGCGCGGTGCCAGCACCATGACCCCCTCGGAACGCTTGCGCGCCGTCGAGGGCGCGACCAGGCGCACCGCCCCGTCGGCGAGGTGCACGTTGACGTCGTCGCCGCCGGAGACGGCGAGCTCGGCGCCCCAGCTCTCCCCGGTCGGGACCGCGGTGGCGGAGGCGGCGAGCCCGAGGACCGCGGCGAGCAGCGCGCCCGCGCCCGCGATCAGGGCGGCCCGACGGCGCCGTCGTGCCCGGGCGGGATCCGGCCCGGCCTCGGGACGGGCGCCCGGCCCGGCGTGCGGGGACAGCGGGCGGGGGGCGAGCGGCTCGTGGCGACGGTCCGTGACCTCGAGGGACGCGCGGAGACGGGCGACCGCGGGTTCGGTCACGTCGACCGTCGGGGCCTCCGTGGAGACCGTCGGCGGCTCGGCGGACAGGTCGTCGACGAGGTCAGCAGGACGCGACACGGGGGGCCTCCACACCGGCGGCGGGGACGTACTGGTTCGGGCCGATGCGCAGCCAGCTGCTGCTCGTGCCCTGGGCGCCGGAGCGCAGCTGGCCCGCGGCGGTGCACTGGACGGCCACCCGCGCACCGCCGGCGACGGCGCCGACGGCCGACGAGGCGTCGGTCGGGGCGGAGCGGACGGCGACGGTCGGCGTGCCGGTCGGCTTCGCCAGCGCGGTCGGACCGGTGCCGGTCCAGAGGTAGGTGACGGTGACCCAGCCGTTGTCGCGCAGGCCCAGGTCGTTGTAGAAGGTGCCGTCGGCCAGGTCGATGCCCGCCGGGTTGACGACCGCGCGCCCGAACCCGTCCTTGCCGCCGTTGTAGCGCTGCTGGAACGCGGCCTGGGCCTGCGGGGTCCCCTGCGGGAGGTCCTTCCAGGTCTGGCGGGCCGCGGCCGGGTTCCAGTAGTCGTCGGTGGTGTTCCACGGGCCGACGTCCCACACCGGCGCCCAGGCGCAGCGCCCGGTGGCGGCGCAGACCTTCACGGTGTAGTCGCCCGTGTCGCGCGGCGAGAGGCCGCGGCGCGAGGGCAGCGCGACGAAGTGGTCGTTGGGCGCTATCACGTGCCCGTTCGCGGTGGTGCCGCCGACGAGGCCCTCCCGCGTCGCGAACACCTTGCTGCTCACCGCGGGGGTCGCCAACGGGGCGGGGGCCGGGGCGCCCGGCACGATCGGGATCGTCGCGGACGGGGCCGTCGCGGCCTTGGTGCGGTCGGCCGTGAGGTAGATGCGGTGCAGCGCGGGCCCGGCACCGCTCGGGCTCGCGACGAGGCTGGCGCGGACCTGCACCTCGGAGCTCGCCTGCGGCAGCATGGCAGGCCCGCCGGGGCTCGCGGACGCCCAGCCGCTCCAGGTGCCGTCGGCGCGCAGGCCGCGGACGTCGACGGAGACGACCGCGCCGGGCGGCACGTCGGCGGTGACGTCGGCGCTGACCCGGTCGACGGGAGTGGGCAGACGGCGCGGGGGCAGCAGCAGCTCCCCCTCGGCCAGCGGCGAGCGGGCGCTCTGGGCACGGGTCGTCGTCCCGGCGAGGCGGACGGCCCCGTCGGTCGCGACGACGTTCGTGTCGTCCCCGCCGGCCACCGAGAGCTCGGCGATCCACGTGTCACCGGGTGCCGCCGCCGCGCGCGCGTCCGGGGCCTCGGCCAGACCCGCGCCCAGCAGCGCGACCACCGTGAGGCCCGCCGCGAGCAGCGACCCGAGAGCGGCCCGGGTCGTCCCCCCGCCACGCGGCGCCCGCCCCCCGGGCCCACGGTCGGGCCTCGCCCGCGCGGTCGTCATGGTCATCGCGATCTCTCCTCCGCCGTCCCCGGGATGCGGCGCGGCCCCGAACGCCGCGCGCCCCGCATCCGGGACGCCGCAGAGTTGACGCTCCGTGACACGGGTGGGTCAAGAGAGACAGGTGGTGTGCGCGTGAGTGATAACCGGCTAGGTGACGGGCGTTCGCGCAGGTCAAAGAGCCGTGAACCGACACGATCGTGGTACGCGTGGGACTCGTCCGAGTGATCGACGGGCTGTTCGTGACGCTCGGCGAGCAGATGGATCACGGAAAATGGTGACCGAGGGTGAACGGCGCGAGGTGGGCGGCGCGGCCGGTCGCGCCGTGCACACGGGCCTCGACGGACGTGTTCCTCGCCGCAGGGCGGTGCGGCGTGTCGGGCCTGTCCTCAAGATCACGGGAACGTGAGCCAGGTCCGACGGCGTCGCGGCGTGCGTCCTGTACCCCTCGTCCGCCGGGCCACACCTGCGGCACGGGCCGTCCACCCGATCCCGTCGGTCAGGGGTTGGTCGGAGTGCTCACCCCGCCCACACTGCGGCTGATCAACAGCACACCAGGCACGCCGAGCAGGCCCGCGGGATGCGCCACGTGCCCCTCGCCGATCAGGACCTGATCGCTCGGCTGATCAACAGCACACCAGGCAGGCCGAGCACGCCCGCGGGACGCGCCACGTGCCCCTCGTCGACCGCGACCGCAGCGCCGTCAGGAGACGACCGGCAAGTCCGGCGTGGAGACGTCGTACGTCGACCCGGGCCGGGTGAGCAGCGGGCCGAGGACGGCGGCCTTGCGGGCGTCGTCGGAGTCCGCGCCCCACCGGACCGTCCGGTTCGCGTCGAGCGTGAACGACACGTCGTAGGGGCTCACCGCCCGGAGCTCGGTGATCTTCGAGCGCAGGTCCGGCGGCAGCGAGGCGAGCACCCGGACCGCGGCCACCGTCGTCGGGTCGGACGGCGACGCCGCGACCCCCAGCCCGAGGACGAGCCGCGGGACCCCCGGCGGCGGGGCGGGCATCGTCCGGTAGGCGAACCCGGTGCCGTCGACCAGTGCGACCCCCGCCCCCATCGGCACCGCCGCGACCGGCTCCCGCTCGGTCACCGTCACGGTCACGGTGTGCGGGAGGGAGCGCCGCACGTCGACGGTGGCCACGCGCGGGATGGTCTGCACCTGCCCGTCGAGCTCCGAGGTGTCGAGCCAGATCAGCGAGGTGCCCGGCGGCACGGTGGCCGCCTGACGGACGGCGGGCAGCGTCTCCGGCGTGGCGCCGTCGACCCGGACGTCGGTCACGTCGAACAGCGACGAGAAGCCCAGCAGCCAGACGAGCCCGGCGACGACGGCCGCCGCGACCACCCCGATCGCCACGCGCCGGAGCACCGTGCGACGGCGGGCGGCGCGGGCATCGAGGGCGGGGTGCTCCCGGGGGCCGCGGTCGCGCGGCGGCCGGCTCGACGGCCGTCGTCGGGAGGTGCGCTCCGCCTGCGTCCGCCGCTCCTGGCCACCCCGCGACGACGAGCCGCGCCGCGTCCCCCCGGACTGCCCCGCAGAGCCCCCACCGCGCCCGGTGCCGGACTCGGCGGCACCGGTGCGGGCGGAGGCGCCGCGGCGCGGGGAGGAGGGCAGAGGATCAGCCTCCGACGCGGTCGGCGAGCGCGCTCACACCGGGGTCCGAGCTCTCGCGGCGCTCCAGCTCGGCGAGCACCTCCGGGCCGAGGACGGTGACGTCGCCGGCGCCCATCGTGATCACCAGGTCCCCCGGGCGGGCCAGGTCCGCGAGCAGCGCCGGGACCGCGCTCCACGAGGGCTCGTAGTGGACGTGCTCGGCGGGCAGGCCGACGCGGGTCGCGATGAGGTCGCCGCTGACGCCGGGTTCGGGCTGCTCGCGGGCGCCGTAGACGTCGAGCACGACGACCTCGTCGGCCAGCGAGAGCGCCTCGCCGAACTGCGTCGCGAAGTCCCGGGTGCGCGAGTACAGGTGCGGCTGGAACGCCACCAGCAGCCGGCCCCGCTCCCCCAGCACCGGGCGCGCGGCCCGCAGCTGGGCGGCGACCTTGGTCGGGGCGTGCGCGTAGTCGTCGTACACGCGCACGCCGGCGGCCTGGCCCCGCAGCTCGAAGCGGCGCCGGACCCCGGTGAACGACGACAGGCCCCCGAGCAGCCGGTCCAGCGGCGCCCCGAGGTCGAGGCCGGCGAGCAGCGCGGCGCAGGCGTTGAGCGCCTGGTGCTCCCCCGCCACCCCGAGCCGGACGTGGTGCTCGGTCTCGATGGTCGAGCTCCGCTCCGCTGCGTCTCCGGCGTCGCCGATCCGCAGGTGCAGCAGCCCGGTCGAGGCCTCGGCGCGGTAGTCCAGCACCGTGACGTCGTCGGGCCCGGTCGCGGCGCGGCCGTAGCGGCGCACCCGGACGCCCGCGGCCTCGGCGCGGTCGCCCAGCGCGGCGGCGCCCGGGTCGTCGGCGCAGACGACGAGGCAGCCGCCGGGCTCGATGCGCGACGCGAACGCGTCGAACACCGCGACATAGGCCTCGACGGTGCCGTGGTGGTCGAGGTGGTCGGGCTCGACGTTGGTCACGATGGCCACCGCGGGCGAGTACGCGAGGAACGAGCCGTCGCTCTCGTCGGCCTCGGCGACGAACACGTCTCCGTGCCCGTGGTGGGCGCTCGACCCGGAGGCGAGCAGGTCGCCGCCGATCATGAACGACGGATCGGCGCCGCACGCCTGCAGCGCGACGACCAGCATCGACGTCGTCGAGGTCTTGCCCGCGCTGCCGGAGACGCAGGCGGCGCGGTGGTCGGCCATCAGCTCCGCGAGCACGGCCGAGCGGTGCAGCACCGGGATGCCGCGGGCGGCGGCCTCGAGGAGCTCGGGGTTGTCGGGGTCGGCCTGGTGGACCGCCTTGGTGGTGACCAGGGCGCTGGGGCCGCCGGGGAGCAGGTCCAGGTTGGAGGCGTCGTGCCCGACGGCGACCTCGGCCCCGAGCGTGCGCAGCGCGAGCACGGCACGGGAGTCCTTGGCGTCGGAGCCCGAGACCATCGCGCCGCGGGCCAGCAGGATGCGCGCGATGCCGCTCATCGCCGCGCCGCCCGCGCCGATGAAGTGCACCCGCGAGAGCAGCTGCGGCAGCTCGGGGATCACCGCCTGCTCGCCCGGCTGGATGGTCGAGCTCCGCTTCGCTGCGTCTCCGGCCTGGATGGTCGACCCTGCCCGCCCCTGACCCTGCTCCTGCTCGCTCACCGCTCGTTCTCCTCCTGCCGCGCCACGCCCCCCATGGTGCCCGTAGCCCCGTCGCCGCCTTCCACGACCTCCAGCACCATGCGCGCGAGCGTCTCGTCCGCGTCCGCATGACCGGTCCGCCGCGCCCCGGCGCTCATCGCGGAGAGTCGCTCGCCGCTCGTGAGCATCGGCACCACCATCTCGACGACGCGCTCCGGGGTGAGGTCGGCGTCCTCCACGATCTCGCCGCCGCCGTGCTCGACCACGGGCAGCGCGTTGAGCCGCTGCTCCCCGTTGCCGTGCGGCAGCGGCACGTAGATCGCGGGCAGCCCGACGGCCGACACCTCGGCGACCGTCATCGCGCCGGAGCGGCAGATCGCCAGGTCCGCGGCGGCGTAGGCGAGGTCCATCCGCTCCAGGTAGGGCACCGCGACGTACGGCGGCGCCCCGGGGACCTGGTCGACCTCGACGGTGTTCTTCGGCCCGTGCGCGTGGAGCACCCCGATCCCGGCCCGCCCCAGCTCGGCGGCCGCCCCGGCCACCGCCTCGTTGAGCGAGCGCGCGCCCTGCGACCCGCCGAAGACCAGCAGGGTCGGGGCGTGCGGGTCGAGCCCGAAGTGCGCCCGGGCCTTCGCGCGGAGGGCGTCCCGGTCGAGGGTTGTGATCGCGCGGCGCAGCGGCATCCCGATCACCGGGCCGGCGAGCCCGCTCCCGGGGACCGCCGCCGCCACCGCGGCCGCGTGCCGCGCCCCGACCTTGTTCGCGAGCCCGGCGGTGGCGTTGGCCTCGTGGATCACCACCGGCATCCGGGTGCCGGGCGTGCGCGCCGCCAGGTAGGCGGGCAGCGCCACGTACCCGCCGAACCCGACGACGACGTCCGCGTCCACCGCGCGCAGCACCTTCCGGGTCCGCCGGACCGACTTCAGGATCCGCCACGGCAGCGCCGCGAGGTCCTTCGACGGCTTGCGCGGCAGCGGCACCGGCGGCACCAGCTCGAGCGCGTACCCGCGCTTGGGCACGAGCGACGTCTCCAGCCCGCGCTCGGTGCCCAGCGCCGTCACGGTCGCGTCCGGGCGCAGCCGCCGCACTGCGTCGGCCAGGGCGAGCGCCGGCTCGATGTGGCCCGCGGTGCCGCCGCCGGCGACGACGACCGACAGCGGGCGGGGGGACGAACGGGGCCGGTCGGGCACGAGGTGCCTCCTCGGTCTGGGGATCAGCCGGTGCGGGGGCGGGCCCGCACCGGTTCGGGTGGTGGGAGGCGCAGGGCCCGTGCGAGGCGGCCCTGGCCCTGGGTACGCAGCACCGCGGCCGCGTCGGACTCGTGGCGGGCGAAGTTCGCCAGCAGGCCACCGGCGAACAGCGCCAGCGCGAGGGACGTGCCGCCCGAGGAGACCAGGGGCAGCGGGATCCCGGTGACCGGCAGCAGCCCGACGACGTAGCCCACGTTGATCGCGGCCTGCACGACGAGCCAGACCGTGAGCGTGCTCGCGACGACGCGGATCCACGGGTCGACCGACCGCGCGGCGATGCGCAGCCCGGTGTAGGCCAGCGTGACGAACAGGATGATCACCGCGACCGCGCCGAGGAAGCCGAGCTCCTCGCCGATGATCGCGAAGATGAAGTCGTTGTCGGCGTTGGGCAGGTAGCTCCACTTCGACCGGCCCTGGCCGAGGCCCTGCCCGAACAGGCCGCCGTCGGCGAGCGAGTAGAGCGCCTGGCGCGCCTGGTAGGCGGGCCCGAGCGGGTCGGCGCCCGACGGGTCGAGGAACGCGGCGATCCGGCTCTGCCGGTAGGAGGCGACGACGCCGAGCACGACGGCGCCGATGACGCCCGCCGTCGAGAGCAGCGCGAGCAGCCCCACCGGGGCGCACGCGAACCACAGCAGGGCGGCGACGATCACCGCGAGCGAGATCGTGGTGCCGAGGTCCGGCTGGGCGACCACGAGCGTGAGGATCAGCAGCGCCACCGGCATGACCGGCATCAGCGCCTGCCGCCAGCGGCGCGGCGCGGGGCGGTGCCGGACGAGGACGTGCGCACCCCAGAGCGCCAGCGCGACCTTCGTGATCTCCGAGGGCTGCAGCGACACCCCGGCGATCCGGAACCAGGACCGCGAGCCGTTGACCGCCGCGCCCAGCCCCGGCACGAGCACCAGCACGAGCAGCACCAGGCAGCCCGCGAGCAGCCAGGGGCTCGCCGCCCGCCACCGCCGCGGCGGCACGCGCACCCCGATCCAGAACAGCACCGCGCCGAGCACCGCGAACGCGAGCTGGCGGAAGAACACGCCGTAGGCCGAGCCGCCCGCCGCGTAGGCGTTCACCGACGACGCCGAGAGCACCATCACCAGGCCCAGCGCGGTGAGCAGGCCGAACACCGCGAGCACCAGGTGCAGCGAGGTCAGCGGCCGCCCGAGCCACTGCTGCAGCGCCGCGCCGAGCGCGCGGACCCGCGGCGGGGCCTCCCGCCGGCCCCGGGTCAGCGACGCGGCGTCGCCGCGATCGCGCGAGCGGACGGCGCCGTCGCCCCGGGTGCTCACGACGACGGGTCCGTCGTCGGCTCCCCGAGTCCCGCCACCTGCTGCGCGGCCGCCGCGAACGCGTCCCCCCGCGCGGCGTAGTCGCGGAACATGTCCATCGAGGCCGCCGCCGGCGCCAGCAGCACGACGTCGCCGGGATGGGCCATCGAGGCGGCGGCGTGCGCCGCCCGCGTCATGGGATCGGGCATCGAGGGCGTCATCGGGCCATCGTCACCCCCGCCGACGTCCACGACCGGCACCTCGGGCGCGTGTCGGGCCAGCGCGGCCAGGATCGCGGCCCGGTCGACGCCGAGGACGACCACCCCGGCCAGCCTCCCGCGGTGGGCGAGCACCAGGTCGTCGACCTGCGCCCCCTTGAGCATCCCGCCGGCCAGCCACACCACGCGGTCGTGCGCGGCGAGCGAGGCCGCCGCGGCGTGCGGGTTGGTGGCCTTCGAGTCGTCGTACCAGCGGATCCCGTTCGACTCCGCGACGACGGCGCCGCGGTGCGCACCCGGGGAGTAGGCCCGCAGCCCGGCCGCGACGGCCTCGGCGGGCACCCCGTGCGCCCGGGCGAGCGCGGCGGCGGCCAGCGCGTTCGCCTCCCCCGGCGGGCCGGGCGGGGCGACGTCGTCCAGACCCGCGAGCACGGTGCCGTACCGGGCCCCGTCGTCGGCGAAGGCGCGGTCGAGCAGCAGGCCCTGGCCGCGCTCGGTGACGATGCCGAGCTCCCCGGGCCCCGGCTCGCCGCGGGTGAACCCCACGTGGACCGGGGCCGGGGCGTCGCGCAGCAGGCCGGCGGCGCGCTCGTCGTCAAGACCCGCGACCGCGACCCCGCCCCGCAGCAGCCGCGCCTTCGCGCCTGCGTAGGCGGCCATCGAGCCGTGCCAGTCGATGTGGTCGTCGGCGACGTTGAGCACCGCGCCCGCGAACGGCCGGATCGACGGGGACCACTCGAGCTGGAAGCTGGAGAGCTCGACGGCGAGCACCCGGTGCCCGGCGCGCAGCGCGTCGACGATCGGCAGGCCGATGTTCCCGCAGGCCACGGCGTCCTGGCCGGCGGCGAGCAGGATCGCCTCGAGCATCCCCGTCGTCGTGGTCTTGCCGTTCGTCCCGGTGATCGCGAGCCAGCGCGGCGGCCCGTCGGGGCAGACCGCCGGGTCGTCCCCGAGGCGCCAGGCCAGCTCGGGCTCGCCGATCATCTCGATCCCGGCGGCCTTCGACGCGGTGGCCAGCGGGGAGTCCGGGCGGAAGCCGGGGCTGGTGACGACGAGGTCGCAGCCCTCGGGCAGCGTCGTGAGGTCGGTGGTGGCGGCGACCTTCCGGTCGCCCAGGGTCGCGAGCTGGGCCGGGTCGCCGTCGGCGACCGTGACCGTGGCACCGAGGTCGAGCAGCACGTCGACGACGGAGGCCCCGGTGCGGCGCGCCCCGGCCACCAGCACGTGCGCGCCCGCGAGACGGGCGGGGGTCGGCGGTTCGATCGTGCTCACCCGCCCGACGCGGCGAGCCACTCGCTGTAGAACAGGCCGACGCCCAGCGCGCAGCAGATCGCCGCGAGCAGCCAGAAGCGGATGATCACGGTGGTCTCCGCCCATCCGGCCAGCTCGAAGTGGTGGTGGAACGGGGCCATCCGGAACAGTCGGCGCCGCGTCGTCCGGAACACCGCGACCTGCAGCACCACCGAGAGCGCCTCGACGACGAACACCCCGCCGAGGACCACCAGCAGCAGCTCGGTGCGGGTGACCATCGCGAGCCCCGCGAACAGACCGCCGAGGGCGAGCGAGCCGGTGTCGCCCATGAAGATGCGGGCCGGCGCGGCGTTCCACCACAGGAACCCGATGCACGCCCCCATGCCCGCGGCCGCCACGAGCGTGATGTCCAGCGGGTCGCGGACCTGGTAGCAGCCGGCCTCGATCGCGGTGCCGCAGGCGTTGCGGAACTGCCAGAACGAGACGATGAGGTAGGTCGCGAGCACCATCGCCGAGATGCCCGCGGCCAGCCCGTCGAGCCCGTCCGTGAGGTTCACCGCGTTCGAGGCCGCCGTGACGATCAGGTAGCAGAACAGGATGAACCCGACGCTGCCGAAGCCGACCACCGCGATGTCCCGGACGAACGACAGGTTCGTCGAGGCCGGGGTGAGGCCCTGCTCGTCGGCGAACTGCAGCGCGAGCGTCCCGAAGATCACGGCGGTGACCAGCTGGCCGACCAGCTTGGCGGTCTTGTTCAGCCCGAGGTTGCGCTGCCGCCGGATCTTGATGAAGTCGTCGAGGAACCCGACGATCCCCAGCGAGGTCATGAGCAGCAGCACGAGCAGGCCGGACACCGAGATCGAGACGTCGGCCGCGAGGTGCGAGACGAGGTAGCCGACCCAGATGGCGACGAGGATCGCGACCCCGCCCATCGTCGGGGTGCCCCGCTTGCCCTGGTGGCTCTGCGGGCCCTCCTCGCGGATCTCCTGCCCGAAGCCCTGCTTGATGAACAGCCGGATCACGTACGGCGTCAGCAGGATCGACACCGCGAGCGCGACCCCGGCCGCGACGAGTACACCCTTCATCGGGTCGGCCCCCCGTCCAGGAGCGCCTGCGCGACGGACTCCAGCCCGGCCGAGCGGCTCGCCTTGACCAGCACGACGTCCCCGGGCCCGGCGTCGAGCGCGGCCACCGCGGCGGCGGCGTCGGGCACCAGGTCGGAGGCGAGCCCGGCGTCGCGGGCGGCCTCGTGGACGCCCCGCGCGGCCTCGCCGACGACGACGAGCCGGTGCAGGCCGGTGCTCGCGGCGAGGCGGCCCAGCGCGACGTGCGCGTCGTCCGCGTCCGCGCCGAGCTCGGCCATCGGGCCGAGGACGGCCTTGTGGTTGCCGCCCATGGCGGCGAGGGTCGTCAGGGCGGCGCGCATCGACTCCGGGTTGGCGTTGTAGGCGTCGTTCAGGACCGTGAGGCCGTCCGCGCGCTCGCCGACCTCCATGCGCCAGCGGCTGCGCGGCTCGGCCGCATCGAGGGCGTCGGCGACCTGCGCCACCGTCATGCCCGTCGTCTCCAGCGCGATCGCGGCCGCCACCAACGCATTGTCGACCTGGTGGGCGCCGCGCAGCCGCAGCGCCACGTCGGACTCGCCGGACGCGGTGACCATACGGAACCGCGCGCGGCCGTCGTCGCCGAGGGACTCGTCGACGGCCCGCACGTCGGCCTCCGGGGCACGGCCGGCGTGCACGACGCGGGCCGTGGTGCGGTGGCGCATCGCGGCGACCACCGGGTCGTCGGCGCCGAGGACGGCCACGCCGCCCCGGTCCGCGGCCGGCAGCGCCTCGACCAGCTCACCCTTCGCCGCGGCGATCGCCTCCCGGGAGCCGAACTCCCCGAGGTGCGCGGACCCGACGTTGAGCACCGCCCCCACCCGCGGCGGCGCGACGCGGCACAGCGCGGCGATGTGGCCGGGCCCGCGGGCGGAGAGCTCGCAGACCAGGTGGCGGGTCGCGGCGTCGGCGCGCAGCGCGGTCCACGGGTGACCGAGCTCGTTGTTGAAGCTCCCCGGGGGCGCCACGGTGGGGCCGTCGCGCTCGAGCAGGGTCGCGACCAGGTCCTTGGTCGAGGTCTTGCCCGAGGAGCCGGTGATCCCGACGACGGACAGGCCCCGCGTCGCGACCAGGAGGTCGACGACGTGGCGGGCGAGGATCTGCAGCGCGGTCAGCACCGCGGCGCCCGACCCGTCGTGGTCGGCCTCGAGGACGTAGCTGCCGTGCTCACCCGGCGTCGGGTCGACGATCACCGCGGGCGCGTCGACCTCGCGCGCGGCGAGCACCCCCGCGGCGCCCCGGGCGACGGCGGTGGCCGCGAAGTCGTGGCCGTCCACGCGCTCGCCGGGCAGGGCCACGAACAGGCCGCCGGGGCCGACTGCACGACTGTCGAACTCGACCGTGCCGGTGACGCGCTCGTCCCCGGTCGCCCGGTGCAGCCGCCCGCCGACGAGGCGCGCGAGCTCGGCGAGGGTCTCCACGATCACGCAGGGTCCTCCGGGATGGACTGGTCGGTCATGGTCGAACGCAGGGCGGCGTGGACCTCGTCGACGTCGGAGAAGGGCAGCACCTCGGCGCCGACCTTCTGGCCCGGCTCGTGACCCTTGCCGGCGACGACGACCACGTCGCCCGGGCGCGCCGCGGCGATCGCGGCCCGGATCGCGGTCCGGCGGTCGCCCTGCTCGGTCACCTTCGCACGTGCGGCGTCGGAGGTGCGCGCCCCGTCCAGCATCGCCGCGCGGATCGCGGCCGGGTCCTCGGTGCGCGGGTTGTCGTCGGTGATCCACACCAGGTCGGAGAGCTCCGCGGCCAGCGCGCCCATGACGGGCCGCTTCTCGCGGTCGCGGTCGCCGCCGCAGCCGAGCACGGTGAGCACGCGTCCGGTGCCCTGCGCCCGCAACGTGGTCAGCAGCGCCTCCACGGCGGCCGGTTTGTGGGCGTAGTCCACGACGGCGAGGAAGGGTTGGCCGACGTCCACGCGCTGCATCCGGCCGGGCACCTGGACCTGTGCGAACCCGGCGGCGAGCCGGGCGGGGTCGAGCCCGGCGGCGGCCCCGCAGGCCAGCGCGACGAGCGCGTTCGCGACGTTGAACGCCCCGGGCAGGCGCAGTGTCACCGGGAGGTCGAGTCCGTCGGGGCCCTGCGCGTGGAAGGTCTGCGTGCCGTCGCGGTGGGCATGGACCCCGGTCGCGGTCCAGTCGGCGGGCTGTCCGGTCGCGCTCACCGTCACCGCGTCCGCCCGCGTCGCGAGCCGGTGGCCCCAGGTGTCGTCGACGCAGACGACGTGCGCCGACGCCCGCCCGTCGAACAGCAGGGCCTTCGCCTCGAAGTAGCCCTCCATCGTGTGGTGGTAGTCCAGGTGCTCCGCCGAGAGGTTCGTGAAGGCACCCACCGCGAACGTCGTGCCGCCGACCCGGGCCTGGGACAGGGCGTGACTGGAGACCTCCATCGCGGTGTGCGTGATCCCCTCCTCGACCATCGCCGCGAACAACGCCTGGAGGTCGGGGGCCTCGGGGGTGGTGAACGCGCTCGGCACGTGGCGACCGCGCATCCGGGTCTCGACGGTGCCGATGAGCCCCGTCGTCGCGCCGGCCGCCGCGAGGGCCGCCTCGAGCAGGTAGGACGTCGTGGTCTTGCCGCTGGTTCCGGTGACCCCGAGCACCGCCAGCCGGCGGGTCGGGTCGCCGAAGATCAGTGACGACGCCGGGCCGAGTGCCTCCCGCGCCTGCGGGTGGACCAGGACGGGGACACCGGCCCGGGCGATCGCCGGCCGGGTGACCCCGTCGGGGTCGGTCAGGACGGCGGCCGCGCCGCACTCGAGAGCCACGGCGGCGAAGTCCGCGCCGTGGACGTTCGCACCCGGCAGGGCGGCGAAGAGCTCGCCCGCGACGATGTCCTGGGCCCGCAGGCAGGCGCCGGTGACGGCGACCGTCGGGTCGCCATGGATCTCGGGCGCGGACCCCGTGGCCTCGGCGATCCGGGCGGCGAGCGCGTCGATCCGGGTCGGGGTGACGTGGCGCGGGCGGATCACGTCGGGGCCTGCGGGGACGGCGTCCCCGGAGGTCTCCCCGGCGGTCCGGCTGGGCGCGGGCGGCACGGTCGGAAGGTTACCCATCGTCCCGATCGCCACCGTCCGCGCCCTCCACCGCGCGTCGCCCCGTCGAGAGGGTCCGCAGGTGTGCCTCGACGGCGGCCCCGGTGCGGTGGTCGTCGCCGGTCGCGAGCAGGTCGAGCAGGGCGCCACGCAGGACCGCGAGCAGCAGTGCGCGCTCGGCGGCACCGTCGGTCGTGCCCACCCGCGAGGAGGGCTGGTGGGCGGCGAGCAGCAGGTCCCAGTCGGTGACGGTGTCCTCGGCGAACCCCTCCCAGGGGCCGGGCTCACCGATCACGGAGCGGCTGTAGGCCTCCAGCCAGAGCCGCAGCAGCGGGCGGTGCTCGTGCGCGGCGAGCCACCGCCACACCCCGCGGGCGACGACGTCCAGCCCGGCGTCGTCGGGGAGGTCCTCGAGCACGCGGAGCTGGTCGGCCCGCGAGCGCCCGAGCAGCGCCCGGACGAGCCCGTCCTTGCTCCCGAAGAGGTAGAGCAGCACGCGGGGGCTGGACCCGATCGCCTCCGCGAGCGGGCGCAGCGACATGTCCGCGAGCCCGTGCGCGAGCACCCACCCGTAGGCGGCGTCGAGCAGCTCGCGCCGCCGCGCGGAGCCCTCGCCCGGGCCGGCCGCCTCGTCCGTGCCCGTCGGGGAATCGGTCGCCGTCACGCGCACAGTGTGCTTCACTGAAACAGTCGTTTCAGTGAAGGGGGCGTGTGTCATGGCTGACGTCGTGGTCCGGGACGCGGACCGCCCCGGGGACCTGGGCTGGCTGCTGATGGCCCACGGGGAGCTCTACGCGGCCGAGTTCGGGTGGTCGGTGGAGGCGGTGACAGCGCGGATCGTGGCCGACTTCCTGGCCTCCGACGGCGACGGGCTCTCCGGCTGGGTCGCGGAGCTCGACGGGGCGCGGGTGGGCGCGGTGCTGTGCACCCTCGACGACGCGCAGACGGCCCGGCTGCGGACGCTGATCGTCGACCCCGCCGCCCGCGGGACCGGCGTCGGCCGGGCACTGGTCGAGCGGTGCGTCGCGTTCGCCCGGGACGCCGGGTTCGCCCGCCTGGTGCTCTGGACCAACGAGCCGCTCGCCGCGGCCCGCCGGATCTACCTGGCGGCCGGGTTCGAGCTGGTCGACGAGCAGCCGCACAGCGAGTTCGGCGACGAGCTGCTGGGGCAGTCGTACGTGTTGGCGCTGTAGCCGCCCATCCCCTGATGGGACGAACGACTCGTTCGTGGCGTCTACGTGCACGAACGAGTCGTTCGTCCCACCTGGGTCAGGGCGTCAGCTGCAGCGGCACCACCCGCGGCGGGGCGGTCGAGACCGGCACGTTGCCGTGCGCCGCGAGGTAGGTCGAGATGTCGTGGAACAGCGGCGCGGCCGAGTCCCCGCCGGGCGGCGCGTCGAGCATCAGCGCGACGACGTAGCGGGGGTTCTCGGCCGGGAACATGCCCGCGAACGTGATCCAGTAGGTCGACTTCGCATAGCAGCCACAGCCCGGGTCCACCTGCTGGGCGGTCCCGGTCTTGCCGGCCACCGGGTAGCCGTCCATCGCGGCCTTCGCCCCGGTGCCCTCGTTCGGGCTCTTCGCGTTCTGGGTGACCGACTGCAGCATCTGGCGCAGCGTCTGCGCGGTCTGCGGCGACATCGCGCGGATCCCGGCCGGCTGGGGCGTGGGCGTGCGCACCCCGTCCGGCCCGACCGTCGCCGAGATCACCCGGGGCGGGACGCGGACCCCGTCGTTGGCGACCGCCTGGTAGATGCTCGCCATCTGCAGCGTCGTCATCGACAGGCCCTGGCCGATCGGCAGGTTGCCGAACGTCGACCCCGACCAGTCCTTGCGCGGCGGCACCGACCCGGGGCTCTCGCCCGGGAGCTCGACGCCGGTCCGGGTGCCGACGCCGAGGCTGGACAGCATCGCCGCGAACCGGTCCGGTCCCAGCTTCTGGGCGGTCATCAGCGTCCCGACGTTGGACGACTTGCCGAGGATGCCGTTCATCGTCAGCGCCACGGTGCCGTGCACCCAGGCGTCGTTGATCGTGCGGTCGGCGACCTTGATGCTGCCCGGGACCTCGAGGACGTCCTCCGGCTTGATCAGTCCGGCGTCGAGGGCCCCGGCGAAGGTGACCACCTTGTTCACCGAGCCGGGCTCGAACGGCGAGGTGACTGCGGCGTCGCCCTGCGCGGGCGCCCCGCCCGCGGCGCTGTTGGCCAGCGAGAGGATCTGCCCGGTCTTCGCGTCGAGGACGACGGCGCTGCCGTCCTTCGCGCCGGTCCTCGCCACGTAGGCGGAGAGCTTCTGCTGCACGGTGTACTGCAGGTCGGAGTCGATGCTGAGCACGACGTCGCGCCCGGCCTGCGCGGGCTGCTCGGCCCGGGTGCTGCCGGGGATGACGGCGTCGCTGCCCTCGGCGGTGTCGACCACGCGGTACCCGTCGGAGCCCGCGAGGATCTTGTCCTCGGCGCTCTCCAGCCCGACGTTGCCGTTGACCCGGCCCTTGTCGATGCTCCACGACGCGCTGCCGACGACGGAGCCGCCGACGTCGCCCGCCGGGTACTGGCGCGACTCCCGGTCCTCGGCGGAGATCTCCGGAAACTGGTCCTGGATGGTGCGCGCCGCCGTCGGGTCGACCAGCGGGGCGAGCACGACGTAGCTCTTGTCGCTCATCAGCGACTGGAACAGCGCGAGGGGGTCGGCGTGCAGGATCGCCGCCATCCCCTGGGCGATCTGGGCCTTGCGCTGGTCCGGGGTCGGGGTGCCGGGCACGTTGCGGACCTCGGGCTTGGACCAGTCGGAGGTGATCCGGCGCGGGTTCGCGGTGAGCGCCTTCGCCTCGACCGAGAACGCCAGCGGGGTGCCGTTGCGGTCGAGGATCGCGCCGCGCTCGGCGGGGATGACCAGCTTCGTCATGCGCTGCTTGGCGGCGTCGGCGGCGAGCGAGCTCGCGCTGAGCGCCTGCACCTCGACGAGCTTGCCCGCGGCGACGAGCAGCAGGACGACGAGCAGGATCCGCCCGAGCCGCAGCCGGCGGCGGGGGTCGGGCGGGGTGGGGGCGCGTCGCGCCTTCGGCGGAGGTCCGGGCGGCGGGCCCGGACGACGAGGCGGTCCCGGGTTCGGCGCGGGCCTGCGGGGTCCCGGCGCGGCCTGTCCCGAGCGGTCGCCCCGCCCGCCCTGCCGTGACGGCGGGCGGGTGAGCGTCGCGGGCAGGCGCGCCATCAACGGCCTCCTGGGGTCGCGGGGGTCGTCGGGCCGGGCTTCGGTTTGGGCGTCGGGGCGGGCGTGGGGCTCGCGGCCGGGGCCGGCGTGGGGCTTGCGGCCGGGCTGGTGACGGGTCCCGGGGACGACGCCGGGGCGGTGCCGGTCGCCGCGGCGCCCGCGGGTGCCGGGGCGAGGACGCCGCCGGTGGAGGCCTGGACACCGGAGCGCGGGTCGTTCGCGAGCGCCTCCGGGTCCGGCGACCCGGCCGCGGCGCCGGGGGTGCCGGGCGCCGACGCGGCGGCCGGCGAGGGCGGCGGAGCGGCCGCCCGGGCCTTGGCCGGCGTCCCGACGACCTGCGAGGAGCCGTCCGGGTGCACGAGGATCACCGCGGGCACACCGGCCGGGACCATCCCGATCCGCTCGGCGGCCGCCGCGAGCGCGGGCGCGGACTGCATCGCGGCGACATCGCGGTGCAGCCGCTCGACCTCCTCGGAGCGGTCACGGGTGGCCTGGCGGGCGGAGTCGAGCCGGTAGGAGTCGGCCGCGGCCGCGGTGGAGAGCCAGAGGGTCGCGACGAGTCCGGTCGTGAGCAGCACCATGATCAGCAGCACGAACGGCGCGGTGCCGCCGGAGGCGTCGGCGACCTCCTCGACCCGGGCGCGCGCCCGCGAGGCCGTGGCCCGCGAGCCGCCGCGGGTCGTCGACGCGCCCCGACCCGACGTCGTACCCGTCGTCGTGCCCGCCGCCCGGGACCTCGTGGCCGGTTCGGGCCGTCCGCGTTCGGCGGTCCGTGTCCCGCGTTCGAGCGTGCTCGAGCTCATGCCGCCTCCCGGACGCGTTCCGCGGCGCGCAGCCGCACCGATGCCGCCCGGGGATTGGCGGCGACCTCGGACTCGTCGGCCTTCTCCGCACCGCGGGTGAGCAGTGCGAGCTCGGGCTCGTCCTCGGGGCGCAGCACCGGCATGTCCGGTGGCGCCGTGGTGCGCGAGCGCTCCCCCAGCGCCCGCTTCACGATCCGGTCCTCGAGGGACTGGTAGCTCATGACGACGACCCGACCGCCGAGCGCGAGGGCGTCGACGGCGTCGGGGATCGCGGTGGTGATCGCGTCGAGCTCGCCGTTCACCTCGATGCGCAGGGCCTGGAACGTGCGCTTGGCGGGGTTCCCGCCGGTGCGCCGGCTGGCGGCGGGCATCGCCTGCTCGAGGAGGGCGACGAGCTCCGCGCTGGTACGCAACGGAGCCCGCCGCCGGGCACGGACGACGGCCTCGACGATCCGCTTGGCCTGTCGTTCCTCCCCGTGGTCCCGCAGCACCCGCACCAGCTCGCCGGGCGCGTAGGTGTTGAGCACGTCGGCCGCGCTCGGGCCCGTCGTCGGGTCCATCCGCATGTCGAGGGGCGCGTCGCGGGCGTAGGAGAAGCCGCGCTCGTCCTCGTCGAGCTGCAGCGACGAGACCCCCAGGTCGAAGAGCACGCCCTGGACGGGTCCGAGGCGGAGGTCGTCGAGGACGCTGCCGACCTCGTCGAAGATCGCGTGGACGAGGTGGATGCGGTCGGCGTAGGGGGCGAGGCGCTCGGTCGCGAGCCGCAGGGCCTCCGGGTCGCGGTCGAGGCCGACGAGCGTGAGGCCCGCGTGGCGGGCGAGCAGTGCCTCGGCGTGGCCGCCGAGCCCGAGGGTGGCGTCGACGACGACCGCGTCCCGGTCGGTCAGCGCGGGGTCGAGGAGCTCGAGGACCCGGGCGAGAAGGACGGGGACGTGGCGACCGGAGGTCGGGCGGGGCTCGTCACCCTGCGCGCCAGTGGTGCGCATGTGGGTGAAATCGGACGCGTCGTCGTCCCCACCCCGTGGCTCCATCGTCGCCTCCGCCGCTCTCCGCCGGGCTGCCGCGGTGTCCGTGCGCCGCCATGTCCGCTCTGCGAGTACGGCCGGAGGACGTCGGTCCCCCGGCCGCACCCCGGCCCGGTCGGGCGGATGTCGTCACGTCCCGGCCCGCAGGGCGGGCGGACCTGGCACCGGGGAAGGTGTGCCAGGGCCGTCACCCTGCGGGCCGGGGCCTCACGGCACCCGCACCGTCGGTGGGCTCGATCGTTCGCTCGGGGCCTAGAAGACCCCGGGGAGCACCTCCTGCTGAGCCTGCGCGTAGCTGTCCTCGTGGGCGTCCTGGTACTGCTGCCACGCCGTCGAGTCCCAGATCTCGAGACGGTTCACGGCCCCGATGACCGTGCAGTCCCGGTCCAGCCCGGCGTAGCGGCGGAGTTCCGCGGTGATCGGGATGCGCCCCTGGGAGTCCGGACGCTGCTCGTCGGTGCCGGCGAACAGGTAGCGCTGGTAGGCGCGCACCCGCTCGTCGGTGAACGGCGCCTCGGCGACCTTGCGGGCCATCTGCTCGAACTCGTCGCGGGGGAACACGTACAGGCAGTGGTCCTGCCCCTTCGTGATCATCAGCCCCCCTGCGAGCTCGTCGCGGAATCGTGCGGGCAGGGTCAACCTGCCCTTGTCGTCCAGCCGTGGGGTGTGGGTGCCGAGGAACACGGACCCACCTCCCCGATGAGGCCCAGTGCGCCCCACTGCTCACCACAATACCCCACATCGCTCCACCCACAACCTCAGGGTGCGCGCGTCGCTGACCCATTAGGAGGAGTTCGCGCAGGTCAACTGCGGTGGGGAGTGGTGGGGGACGCGGGGCGACGATCTCCGATCCGGGGCCGGTGCGGGGGCTCCGACACGCGATTCCGGGCTCGATCGACCCTCTTCGCCCTGCTCGGGGGCGGGCGTGGGGGCTGGTGGGGCGTCCGGTGGGGGCTGGTGGGGAGGGCCGGAGCGCGGGGTGGGGATCGGTGGAGCGCGTCGGTGGGGCGGGGTGGGGCGCGCGGTGGGGCGCCGGACAGCCGGCCGTTCGACGAGGAGCACTTGGCGCAGCCCGCGGCGCGTCGGCGTATGCCTCACGTGCTCCTGATCAACGGCGTCACCCCGCCCCACCTGACGAGGAGCACTTGGCGCAGCCCGCGGCGCGTCGGCGTGTGCCTCACGTGCTCCTGATCAAGGGGGAACGCACGCGGCCGGGCGCCCTGCGGCGCGAGGGAGCCGGTACGGGTCGAGCGGATCTTCTTGTCGCCGCGCAGGGGCTCCCTGATCTTGCAGGCCCGCCTCACGCCGCCCCACACACGACGACGCGCCGCCGATCACGTGGGTCGACGGCGCGTCGTGAAGACGAAAGGAGTGCTACTCCTGCTCGAAGCGCTTCCGGAAGCGCTCCTCCATCCGGCTGGTGAACCTGCTCTTCTCCTTGTCGCCCGCGGGGGACGCCTTGCCGTCTCCCTCGCCGGCGGCGGCCTCGCCCTTCTTCCCGCCCGTGGCCGTGATCGCGAGGACCGCGCCGGCGAACATCAGCAGGAAGCCGACGACGCTGACGATCGGGAAGCCCGCGACGAACCACTGGAAGACGAGCCCGAGCACCAGGGCGACGACGCCGAGGACGAACAGCACCACACCCTGGACCCGTCGGCGCCGTGACGGACGGCGGAGTCGACCACCCCGCACGGTCGACGCGAACTTCGGATCCTCGGCATAGAGCGCGCGCTCGATCTGGTCGAGCAGACGCTGCTCGTGCTCGGAGAGCGGCATGGTTCTCCTCCGGCACCGGAACGAGAGCGATGATCGGCCCGGGAGGGGACGATCGGCACATCATCGGGATGGCTGACCTCATCGTACGAGTCGTCCGGCACTCCGACTACCCGGACCGGTGTGTTGCCCCGACGATCATTCTTTCGGCCGGTGAGAAGCCTCACGCGGGCGACGCGCCGCGATCATTCCGGCGCGCAGCGTGCCGGACGCGGACGATCACCGCGGGTCACCGACGCCGGGCCATGACGTGGATGCGCGAGGCGAGATCCCGCAGCGGCGGCGTGTCGGCGGCGAGCTCCTCGAGCGCGGCGAGGTCGGACGCGCCTCCCCCGCCGTCGGGGGCCTCCGGGACGAGATCGGCGAGGACGCGGTGGCCGCGGACCTGTTCGACGACGAGCCCGCCGTCCCGCTCGAGCAGTTCCCGGACCTCCCCGGTGTCCATCCGGCGGAGCAACGGGTCGTTGCGCCCCCAGCGGCCCGCGGGGTCGGCGAGCAGACGCCGCGCCTCGGCCACCCGTCCGGCGACCACCCGGGCGAGCACCGCCGCCCAGCGGCCGGCCACGAGGACGGACACCGCCGCCCCTGGCGCTGTCGCGGTCGCGAGGGCCCGGACCGCGGCCGCCGGGTCGTCGACGTACTCCAGCAGACCGTGGCCGAGCACGAGGTCGGCGCCGACGTCGCCGTCGATGTCGGCGAGGGCGTCCACGTCCCCCTGGACGGCGCGCACCTGGTCGGCGACCCCGGCGTCGCGAGCCCGGCTGCGGAGGACCGCCAGGGCGTTCGCGCTCGAGTCCACCACGGTGACCTCGCAGCCCTCGGCCGCCAACGGCACGGCCCAGGTCCCGCTGCCACCGCCGACGTCGAGCACGCGGGGGGCCGCACCACCGCGTCGGGCGCGGGCGGCCACGAGCTCGTCGTGCAGGGCACGGGCCACGACGTCGACGGTCGTCGGCGCGGACGGTCGAGCGTTCACGGCCACACCGTAGTGCTCACCCATCGGGGATTCGTGCGCGAGCCGGTACGTTGCCCCCGTGTACGTGACGGGTGTGCTGAGCCTGAAGGGCGGGGTCGGCAAGACCACCGTCACCCTCGGCCTGGCCGGGGCCGCCGCGCGGCAGGGGTTGCGCACCCTGGTCGTGGATCTGGATCCCCAGGGCAACTCCACCACGGCCCTCGAGCCTGCGGAGAGCGAGACCACCATCGCGGACGCGCTCGAGAACCCCTCGCCCGCCACGCTGTCGACCTCGATCGCGCCGAGCTCCTGGGACGACTCGATCGATGTGCTGGTCGGCTCCGAGGACATCGAGCGTCACAACCACCCCGACCCGGGCTCGCAGCGCCTCGGCCGCCTGTCCCGCCTCCTCGCCGCCCTGCCGCGCGGGACGGGCGCCGACGACGGCGGAACCTCGCGCGGCGGGTCCGCGCGCCTCCCCCAGTACGAGCTCGTCCTCATCGACTGCCCGCCCTCGCTGGGCCAGCTCACCCGCTCCGCGCTCGTGGCCGTCGACCGGGCGGTCCTCGTGACCGAACCGACGATCTTCGCCGTCTCCGGCGTGCAGCGCGCCTTCGAGGCGGTGCAGGCCGAGCGCGCCCACAACTCGAGCCTGCAGCCCCTGGGCGTGCTCATCAACCGCTACCGGGCCCGCTCGGCCGAGCACGAGTTCCGGGTGAACGAGCTCCGCGAGCTGTTCGGTCCCCTGGTCCTCCCCGGCGTGCTGCCCGACCGCACCGCGGTGCAGCAGGCCCAGGGCGCGGGCGTGCCGATCCAGCGCTGGGACACCCCGGGCGCCCGCGAGATCTCCCACCAGTTCGACAACCTGCTCGGGCGCATCGTGCGGGCCGGGCACCGCGCCCGGGACCAGAAGGCGCCCAAGGAGCAGAAGGGCTCCCGCCGCACCGGCTGAGGGTCACGACGGCCGCCGTCCGGCCACCGTCCGCGTCACGAGGGCCAGGAACAGGTCGGCCTCGCGCACCATGTCGTCGGCGTCGCGCTGCGTCACGCGGCTGCGCGCGCCCGCCTCGACCGCGGAGCGGGTGGCCGAGTGCGCCGCGAAGAACGCGGCCCACTCGCCGTACTCCGGCGCGACCGAGGCGAGCAGCGTCCACGCGTCGGTGGGGCGCCCGGACCGCCGGGTCCTGGCCCGCGCCGCCAGCACCGCGGCCGCCGACCGCAGCGCCGACAGGTGGGCGAGACGGAAGCGCTCCGCCGCCGTATCGGCCGCCTGGGCCTCGCGCAGCCCGTCGCGTGCGGCCCCGAGCAGCGTGACCACGGAGCGGGACGGGGGCGGGCCGGGCGGGCGGGGCCCGGCCGCCGGTCCGCCGGGGCGACGGGCGCCCGTGGACCGGGCACGAGGCGCGGAGCGTGGCGCGGGCGTGTGGGCCAGCCCGGTGTCGAAGAGCCCCCCGGACTCGGCGGCGCGGTCCGGGGTGGTGGTCGGTGTGGTCATGGTGTCCTCCCGGGGACTCGGAGCGGGGATCAGGTCAGCCAGCGGAGGTCCCAGACCCCCGGCCCGGACCGCATGCGGAGCACGAACTCGCCGGGCGGCAGGTGCGGCTCGTCGGAGCGACGCGCGAGCACCCGCCAGCACCGGCACCGATCGCCCCCGATCGGCATCACCGACCGGAACGGCCACCGCGACTGCTCGATCCAGCGCTCCTGGACCTCGGTGACCAGGTAGTGGCTGTCACGGCGGTTCGGGCGGCGGTGGAACTCGACGGGGTCGCCGTCGACGCACCGCACCTGGACCGGCGAGGGGCTACGAACCATGCGTCCTCCACGGCGGCGCGCTACCCCGCCCCACCGGACGCGGGACGGGCCTTGTGCCTGCCACCGTGGGGAAGCCGGCGGCTGGAGGGTGCGGCGAGACGCTTCCCCACGGCCCGCCGCACCCGAGTCGAACACGTGTTCGACAGCCACGAGTGAACCCTGCCTCCCGGCGCGCGTCAAGTCGTCCGCGCGACCTCCCCCGGCCGGGCGGTGAACCCCACTCGACGGGCGTGATGAGATGGCGCGATGGACGGTGCGGCGCGGGCGCGGGACATCCCGGCCCCGTGCCGGGTGGGTGGGCGGCGATGACGGCGGCGCCGGAGGAGGCGCGGCTGGTCGACCTCGACCCGGCCGAGCTCGCCGCCCGGCTCGACGAGGCGCTGGATCTCTATGTGGCGGCCATGGGGTACCCACCCGGCACCGCCCGCCAGCGGGCCCCGATGTGGCTCGAGCACTCCCGGCGGCCCGGCTGGCGCGGCGTCGCCGCCCTCGACCGGCACGACGTGCTGCAGGGCATCGCCTACGGCTATCCCGGCGCGCCGGGCCAGTGGTGGTACGAGGAGGTCCGCCGCGGGCTGCGGCGGTCCGCGCGCCCGGCCCGGTCCGCGGGCGTCGGTCTGCTCGGCTCCGGCCTCGGCCGGCTGCTCGGCGACGGCGGCGCGAGCACGGCCCAGGCCGCGAGCGCGGCCCACGCGGCGCAAGCGGCCCAGGCGGCCAACCCCGCGAACGCGACGAACCTCGGCGGCACCCGCCCCGGCCCGTCCCCCGCCGACCTCGACACCTGGCCCGTCGACGGCGACCCCGAGACCTACCTCGCCGACTACTTCGAGCTCACCGAGCTCCACGTCCGCACCGACGCGCAGGGCCACGGGCTCGGACACGCGTTGCTGCGGCGGCTCCTCGACCGCGCCGACGCGGGCCACGTGCTGCTCTCCACCCCGGAGGCGCCCGTCCCGACGCGGGCCTGGCTGCTCTACCGCCGGTGCGGGTTCCGCGACCTGCTCCGCCACCACCGCTTCTCGAGCGACCCGCGCCCCTTCGCGGTCCTCGGCCGCCCGCTGCCGCTTGACCCGGAGTCGGTGCGCTGACCGGGACGCGCCGCGCCGCGCCGCCCGGGGACCGTCGGGGGTGCCTGGCACGATGAGTCCCGTGTCCCCGGGCTCCCCTCCCACGCGTCCCACGCGCCGACGCTCCGTCGTCGTCCTCGCCGCGATGCTCGCCGTCGTGGCCCTGCTCAGCACCGGGTGCGTCCGGGTCCGCGCCGGCCTCGCGGTCTCGCCGCAGGACACGGTGTCGGGGACGATCGACATCGGGACGCCCGACGGCGCGCCCGGCGGCAACGGCCCGCCGCTGCAGGTGCCCTCGGACCTCTCCAGTGACGTGACGGTCACCCGCTACGAGCAGGACGGCTACGTCGGCTCGCACCTGTCGTTCGAGGATCTGTCCTTCGACGACGTGTCGCGGCTGCTCCCGCAGATCAGCCCGACGACGTCGTCGGCCGTCCGCCTCCAGCTGCGCCGCGCGGGCGACCGCGTGATCCTCTCGGGCCAGGTGGACCTGACGCGCGTGTCGGCGGAGAGCGCCGACGTGCAGCTGAAGATGGCCTTCCCGGGCACGATCCGTCAGACCGACGGCACCCAGTCGCAGGGCGTCGTCTCGTGGACCTTCGCCCCGGGCGAGGTCGGCGAGGTCAACGCCGTCGCCGACTACCCGGACCCGAACGCCCCGTCGTGGGTCAGCTGGGCGTTGCTGCTGACCCTCGTCGTGCTGGTCGCCGCGGGCGTGGTGTTCGCCCTCGCCGCCGCGACGCGCCCCCGGGTCGACCGGCGGGCACGTCGCTGACGACGGCGGGGGTCAGCTCGCGGAGGGGTCGGCCGCGACGCCGAGGCGGCTGACCACGTCCACCACCGCGGGGTGGCGGTTCATGCTGATGTAGTGGATGTTGCCGACGCCCTCGTCGTACATCCGCTGCGAGAGCTCGACGCACAGGTCGATGCCCGCATCCCGCAGGGCGTCCTTGTCGTCGACCAGCGGCTCGAGCCGGTCGAGCATGTGACGGGGCAGGGGCGCCCCGGAGAAGTCGGCGCCGGTCTCCATCGACTTCGCCGTCGTGATCGGCATGAGCCCCGGCATGATCGGGATGTCGCACCCGGCCGCGGCGATCCGGTCGCGCATCCGGAGGAACTGGTCGGCGTCGTAGAACATCTGGGTGATCGCGAACTCCGCGCCCGCCTTCACCTTCTGCACGAAGAACCGGGTGTCGACGTCCTCGTCCTCCGAGCGCGGGTGCAGGTACGGGAAGGCCGCCACGCCGACGCAGAAGGTGCCGAGGCGCCGGACCATGTGCACCAGCTCGTCGGTGTACTGCAGGCCCGCGGGGTGCGGCACCCACTCGGCGTCCTTGTCGTTGGGCGGGTCCCCCCGGATCGCGAGGACGTTGGAGATGCCCGCCTCGGCGTAGGAGCCGATGACGTGGCGCAGGTCGTCCATGGACGCGTCGACCGCCGTGAGGTGGGCCATCGCGGTGAGCGTCGTCTCGGTGGCGATCCGCCCGGTGGTGCGCACGGTGCGATCACGGCTGGAGCCGCCCGCGCCGTAGGTCACCGAGACGAACGCCGGGTCGAGCGGCTCGACCGACCGCACCGTGTCCCACAGGGTGCGCTCGCCCTCGTCGTTCTTGGGCGGGAAGAACTCCACCGAGAAGGTCGGCGTCCCACGCTGGATGCGTTCCATGACAGTGGCCATCCGGTGACCATACGTGGCCGACACCTCCCCCGGGACCACTCGTGTGACCCCCGCCGCCCGCTCCGACACCCGTCCGGCCGGTCCGCGCGGACGTGCCTACCCTGAACCCGGCGAACCGCCGAGAGGAGAACGGATGACGGCTGGCCGGACGCTCGCGACCCCGAGCGGCGCCCTGACCGGCGACGATCCCGGGTCCGACGACGGGTCGACGGCCCCGCGACGGCGCGGGGACCGGGACGTGAGCGAGGTCCTCGCCACCGTCGACGCCGATCTGCCCGCGGCCGTGACGGATGCCCTCCGTGATTTCCTCGACGTCCGCCGCGCGGCGTGCGCCGAGATGGCGGAGGAGTTCCTCGACGCCGTGGACGACCTCGCCGCGCTCGCGCTCGGCGGGGGCAAACGGCTGCGGCCGACCTTCGCCTGGTGGGGCTGGCGCGCCGCCGGCGGGCCGGACGCGCCCGACGCGCCGCACCCCGACGTCGTGCTGCACACCGTGGCCGCGCTCGAGCTGATCCAGGCGTGCGCGCTCGTCCACGACGACCTCATCGACGACTCGGCCCTGCGGCGCGGTTCCCCGACGGTGCACGCGCGCTGGACCGGCCGCCACCGCGAGCGGGGCTGGATCGGCGAGCCGGAGCGCCTCGGTGCGGCCGTCGCGGTGCTCGTCGGCGACGTCGCCCTGGCCTGGGCCGACGACATGCTGCGCGCGGCGGGACTCGACCCGGCCGCGCTCGCGCGGGCCACCCCGGTGTGGGAGGCGATGCGCACCGAGATGCTCACCGGGCAGTTCCTCGACGTCGTCGGCCACGCGACCGACCTCGCCACCCCCGAGGGGGTCCTGCGGATCAGCCGCTACAAGACCGCGGCCTACACCATCGAGCGGCCGCTGCACCTGGGCGCAGCACTGGCCGGGGCCGGCGGCGACGTCGTCTCCGCCTACCGGCGCTTCGGCACCGACCTCGGGATCGCGTTCCAGCTGCGCGACGACCTGCTCGGGGTGTTCGGCGACCCGGCGGTGACCGGCAAGCCCGCCGGCGACGACCTGCGCGAGGGCAAGCGGACGCTGCTCGTCGCGCTCGCCCGCAACCACCCCGACCAGGACGGCGCCGCCCCGGTCGAGCGCGCGCTGGGCAAGCAGGACCTGACCACCTCCGACGTCGAGGCCGCGCGCGCGGCGCTCGACACGCTCGGGGTGGTCGACGACGTCGAGGAGCGCATCGCCACCCTGACCACCTCCGCGCTCGACGCCCTCGCCGAGGTCGACCTCGACCCGCAGGGACGGGAGCGCCTCGTCGCCCTCGCCGCTGCCGCCACCCGCCGCACCCGATGAGCCCGCGCCGGACCGTGCCGCCGTCGCGCCACGTGGTCGTCGTCGGGGCCGGGCTCGCGGGACTCGCCGCCGCGCTGCACCTGCGCGGGGCCGGGTGCGAGGTCACCGTCGTCGAGCGCGAGCCGTTCCCCGGCGGCCGGGCGGGCCGGCTCGACCTGGCCGGCTTCCGGCTCGACACCGGGCCCACCGTCCTGACGATGCCCGACCTGCTCGAGGCGCCCCTGGCCGCCGTCGGGGAGAAGATCGGCGACCGCCTCGACCTCGTCCCACTGGATCCGGCCTACCACGCGCGCTTCGCCGACGGCTCCGCGATCGACGTGCACACCGGGACCGAGGCCATGGAGCAGGAGATCCGCGAGCAGGTCTCCGCGCGCGACGCCGTGGGCTACCGGCGCCTGCGCACCTGGCTCGGCGAGCTGTACCGCGTGCAGATGGCGACCTTCATCGACGCCAACTTCGACTCGCCGCTCGACGTGCTCTCCCCCGACCTGGCCCGGCTCGCCGCACTCGGCGGCTTCGGCCGGCTCGGCCCGCGCATCGGCCGCTTCCTCGACGACGAGCGCCTGCGCCGCATCTTCTCGTTCCAGGCGCTCTACGCGGGGGTGCCGCCCGAGCGGGCGCTCGCGGCGTACGCGGTGATCGCCTACATGGACACGATCGCGGGGGTGTTCTTCCCCAGGGGGCACGACCGCGCTCCGGGCGGGGTACGTGCCCTGCCGCAGGCCTACGCCGACGCCGCGGTCGAGGCCGGGGTCGAGCTCCGCCTGGGCACCGAGGTGACCGGACTGGAACGTCGCGGCAACCGGGTCACCGCCGTCGTCACCGACGGGGGCAGCGTGCCGGCCGACGCCGTCGTCCTCACCCCCGACCTCCCCGTCGTGCACCGGCTGCTCGGCCGCACCCCCCGACGCCCGGTGCCGCTGCGGTGGTCGCCGTCGGCGTTCGTCGTGCACCTCGGGCTCGACCGGCCGCAGCCGACGCTCGGGCACCACACCATCTCCTTCGGCGGCGCGTGGGCGTCCACGTTCGACGAGATCATCCACCGCGGGCGGCTGATGAGTGACCCGTCACTCCTGGTCACGCGCCCGACGGCCACCGATCCCGCGCTTGCCCCACCCGGCGGCGACTACGTCTCGGTGCTCGCGCCGTGCCCGCACCTCGACGCTGCGCCCGACCTGGACTGGGACCGCATCGGGCCGCGCTACCGCGACGAGATCCTCGGGGTGCTCGCCGGCCGGGGCATCGACCTGGACCCCGCGTCCGTCGTCGCCGAGCACCGCATCTCCCCCGCCGACTGGGCGCGGGCCGGGATGGCGGCGGGCACCCCGTTCGCCACCGCGCACACCTTCGCCCAGACCGGCCCGTTCCGGCCCGGCAACCTCCCGCGCGGGGTCGACAACGTCGTCCTCGCCGGGTGCGGGACGACACCGGGCGTCGGTGTACCGACGGTGGTCGTGTCCGGGAAGCTCGCCGCGCAGCGCATCGTCGGGGACGCCGCATGACGTCGGGGGTGGCCGCGCCGCGGGTCGCGGCGGGCGAGCTCGACGCCGCCGGCATCACCGCGCCCGCGCTGCGCGGGGCCTATGCCCGCTGCCGGGCGCTCAACGCCGCGCACGGGCGCACGTACTTCCTGGCCACCCGTCTACTCACGCCGGCGCAGCGGCCCGCGATCCACGCGCTGTACGGCTTCGCGCGGATGGCCGACGACGTCGTCGACACCCCCGGCGCGGCCTCGACCGCCGAGGTGGTGGCGCGCCTGGAGGAGGTCCGGGCGCGGATGCGGGTGGCGCTCGCCGGGACCACCGACGGGGAGCGGCTGCTCACCGAGGAGCCGGTGGTCGCGGCGCTGGCCGACACCGTCGAGCGCTACGGGATCCCGCACCGCCACCTCGAGGACTTCATGGACTCGATGGCGATGGACCTCACGGTCCCCGACTACGGGTCGTTCGACGACCTCGGCGTCTACGTCCACGGCTCCGCGGCGGTGATCGGGCTGCAGGTGCTGCCGGTGCTGGGGACGGTGGTCCCGCGCGCCGAGGCCGAGCCCGCCGCCGCCGCGCTCGGGGTGGCGTTCCAGCTGACGAACTTCCTGCGCGACGTCGGCGAGGACCTCGACCGCGGGCGGGTCTACCTGCCGGGCGACGAGCTGGCGGCGTTCGGCGTGGACCGCGAGCTGCTGCTGTGGTGCCGGGCGCGGCAGCGCAACGACCCCCGGGTGCGCCGGGCGCTGGCCCACCTGGTGGCGCGGACCCGGGCGATCTACCGGCGCGCGGAGCCCGGGATCGAGCTGCTCGACCCGGTCTCGCGCCCCTGCGTGCGGGCGGCGGCGGTGCTCTACGGCGGCATCCTCGACGAGATCGTGGCGGTCGACTACGACGTGCTCGCCCACCGCGTCGTCGTCGGCAACGGCCGCCGAGCGGCGGTCGCGGGCCCGGGGCTGGTGCGCGCGGTGCTCGCGCGACGGCGTCCCGGGCGCCGACACCGGCCGTAGGCTGCGCAGGTGCGCCCCGCCGTCGACGAGCTGGTCCTCGCGGTGGACGCCGACTGCCACCGGTGCCGTGCGGCGGGCGCGGAGGCCGCACGCCGCGCTCCCGGTCTCGAGGTGGCACCGCTGCGCGACTACCGCGTGCGGGCCTGGCGGGCCGAGGCCTACGGGGCCGACGCGCCGTGGGCGCCGACGCTGCTCGCGGTGAGCGTGCGCCCGGACGGCGCCGACGAGGTGCGGGCGTGGCACGGCCCGGCGGTCGCCGCGGGCCTGGTCACGACCCTGGGTCCACGCCGGGCCGCCGCCCTCGTGCCGGTGCTCGGTGGGCTCCTCGGTGGCGGGCGCTACAGCGCCATCGCCTGGGCGCGGCGCTTCACCTCGCCGCCCCGGTCCGAGCGCAGCGCCTCGATGGGGGCGCCCGGCAGCGTCGGGTCCTCGAGGAAGAGCCAGCGGAGGATCTCCTCGTCGGAGTAGCCGCCGTCGCGCAGCACCGTGATGGTGCCGGGCAGGCCCTTCACCACCGCCGTCTCGCCGACGAACGCGGCGGGCACGATCCACCGCTCGCCGTCGCGCACCCCGAGCATCTGGCCCTGTTTGATCATCTGGGCGACGCGCGTACGGGGTACGCCGAGGCGTTCGGAGGCCTCGGCGAGGGTGAGGGTGTCGATCTCCCGTCCGACGATGGCGGTCAGTGCGGCGGTCATCGGGACACTGTGCCAGAGGACACCGTCCGGCATCACCGATCTCCCGGGGAAACGCCTGCTCCACCCTGGAGTCCGCGCGTCGGAAGGGGCAGCGCCGTCGTCCGCTCGTAGCATCCGTCCATGGCCCGCGACGACCCAGGTCCTCCGAGGACCGGGTCGCGCACGGTTCTCGAGGGTCGCTACCGCGTCGGGGACGTCCTCGCGCGGGGCGGGATGTCCACCGTGCACCGCGGGACCGACCTGCGCCTCGACCGGCCGGTCGCGGTGAAGATCATGGAGCCGTCGCTGGCGCAGGACCCGAACTTCGTGCGCCGGTTCGAGCGGGAGGCCCGGGCCGCGGCGCGGCTCTCGCACCCCGGGATCGTCGCGGTGCACGACCAGGGGCGCGACGACGACGGCACGATCTTCCTGGTCCTCGAGCTCGTCGAGGGCGGGACGCTGCGCGACGTCATCCGCGAGCAGGTGCGCCTGGCCCCGGCGACGGCGCTCACGGTGGTCGAGAACGTGCTCGCGGCCCTGCGCGTGGCGCACCGGCAGGGGATGGTCCACCGCGACGTCAAGCCGGAGAACGTCCTCGTCTCGCGCTCGGGCGAGCTGAAGGTGGCCGACTTCGGGCTGGTGGCGGCCGCGTGGGACGGCGCCGCGGACGGCTCGCTGGACACCGGCGGCTCCACCTCGGACGACCTGATCCTCGGCACCGCCGCGTACCTCGCGCCCGAGCAGGTCGAGCACGGGCGCACCGACGAGCGCAGCGACGTCTACGCCGCAGGCGTCGTGCTCTTCGAACTGCTCACCGGCGCGCCCCCGCACGGCGGAGACACCGCGCTGGCGGTGGCCTACCGGCACGTGAACGTCGACGTGCCGGCGCCGTCCACCCGGGCGCCGGGCATCCCGCGGGCCCTGGACCGGCTCGTCGTCGCCGCCACCCGCCGCGATCCGGGCGAGCGGCTGGCCTCCGCGGCCGCGTTCCTCGACGCCGCGCGGCGGGTGCGTCAGGAGGAGTCGCTGCCGTTCTCGCCGGTCGCGCCGCCGCGCCGGCCCCGCGCGGGGTCGGCAGCCCCGCCGCCGCACACCGGGACGCGGCGGTTCAGCGGCCCGACGCCCCGCACGGCCCCCGAGGAGGCTCCGCCGCCGCCTCCCGTCGACGACGACGAGCCGGACGAGGACGACGAGCCCGACGAGCCGACCCGGGACTCCGGCGGAACCGGGCGCACGGGGCACGTCGACGACGTGGTCGACCGCGTCGAGCGCCACGCCCGGCGTCGGGACCGGATCCGCTCGCGGCGGGTGTTCGCGGTGTGGCTCGTGCTCGTCACCGCGGCGACCGTGGCGGCCGGGATCGCCGGCTGGGGCCTGGGTGCCGGCGGGTTGTGAGCACTCATCGTCGCTATGGCGACAATGAGTGCTCACACGCGCGCAGCGCACCTAATGCCGCAACATCTCCGCGGTGAGGAAAGCGAGTTCGAGGGACTGCTGGGTGTTCAGCCGCGGGTCACAGGCGGTCTCGTAGCGCCCGGCCAGATCCGAGTCGGAGATGTCCTGCGCGCCACCCAGGCACTCGGTGACGTTCTCCCCGGTCAGCTCCACATGAATCCCACCGGGATGCGTACCGAGCCGGTGATGCACCTCGAAGAATCCCTGCACCTCGTCGACGACCTGATCGAAGTGCCGGGTCTTGAACCCCGTGGTGGCCTCGTAGGTGTTGCCGTGCATCGGGTCGCACTGCCAGATGACCTGGTGCCCCGAGGCGGTCACCTTCTCCACGATCCCCGGCAGCACCTCGCGGACCTTCCCCGCCCCCATGCGACTGATCAGCGTGAGCCGCCCGGCCTCACGCCGGGGGTCGAGCCGTTCCACGTACTCCACCGCCTGCTCCGGCGTCGTCGACGGCCCGATCTTCACCCCGATCGGATTCGCCAACAACTCCGCGAACGCGATGTGCGCCCCGTCCAACGCCCGGGTCCGCTCCCCGATCCACAGGAAATGCGCCCCCAACGAGAACAACCGCGGATCATCGGTGCGCGCCGAATCCAGCCGCAACAACGCCCGCTCGTAATCCAGCACCAACGCCTCGTGCGACGCGTAGATCTCCGTCGAGTGCAACGAATGATCCGTCACCCCGCACGCCGACATGAACCGCAGCGCCCGATCGATCTCCGCCGCGACCGCCTCGTAGCGCTCCCCCGCGGCGCTGGTGCGCACGAACTCCCGGTTCCAGTCGTGCACCTCGTGCAGATCCGCCATCCCACCCGAGGTCAACGCCCGGGTCAGGTTCATCGCCGCCGACGCGTTCGCGTACGCCCGGATCATCCGACCCGGATCCGGCACCCGCAGCTCCGCGTTGGCCGCCAGCGAGTTCACCATGTCCCCGCGATACGACGGCAACCCGAACGCATCCGTGCCCGCCGAGCGCGGCTTCGCGTACTGCCCCGCGATCCGCCCGATCTTCACCACCGGCGTCGACGCGCCGTAGGTGAGCACAACCGCCATCTGCAGCAAGGTCCGGATGTTGCCCCGCAGATGCGGCTCGGTGTTGTCCGCGAACGTCTCCGCGCAGTCCCCACCCTGCAACAGGAACGCCTCGCCGCGGGCGACCGCCGCCAACTGCCCCCGCAACCGGTCGATCTCCGCCGGCACCGTGATCGGCGGAACATGCTCCAGCACCGTCCGCACGTCGAGCACCGCATCCGCATCCGGCCACTCCGGCTGCTGCGAGGCGGGCTTCGAGAGCGCGGCATCCAGGTGCTCGCGCATCTCGGCGGGCAGCGGGGGAAGGCCGGGCAGGGCATCCACGGGCAGATCGACGGACCACACGACACGGGAGCTTACGGGCGCCCGTCAGCACACGCGGTGATCGATCTCCTCGCCGCGCGCGAAGCGCCCCACATTGGCGACGAAACCGCGGGCCATGCCCGCGTAGGACTCCTCCGTGATCCCCCCGATGTGCGGGGTGACCACCACGTTCTCGGCGAGCAGCTCGTCGTGCGGGTCGATCGGCTCGGACCAGGTCACGTCGAGCCCGGCGCCGGTGAGCCGCCCGGAGCGCAGGGCCGCGAGCAGGGCGTCGTAGTCGACGACGGGGCCGCGCCCGACGTTCACCACGTGCCCACCGGGCCGCAGTGCGCCGAGGGCGGCGCCGTCGACGATCCCGCGGGTGTCCTCGGTGAGCGGGCATGCCACGACGAGGTCGTCGACGCCGTCGAGGGCGGCGGACAGGTCGTGCGCCCGGCGGTAGGTCCCGACGACGGCGGCCGCGGCCGGGTAGGCGTCCGCCTCCCGCCGGCCGACCCCGACGACGTGGACCCCGAACGCCGCGAGCCGCGTCGCGACCTCGACGCCGATGTCCCCGGTGCCGAGCACGGCGACCGTCCGGCCGCGCAGCATCGTCCCCATCGGGGCGCCGACCGCCTTCTCGGCGACGTTCGCCCGCGCCTCGGAGAACCGGCGCAGCAGGGAGAGGAGCAGCAGTACGGCGAGCTCGGCGACCGCGGTGGCGTTGCCGGAGTCGCCACCGGGGACGTTGGCGACGGGGATGGCCCGCTCCCGGGCGGCGTCGAGGTCGACGCCCGAGACCCCGACCCCGAACTGCTGGACGAACCGCGCGCCGCAGGCGTCCATCAGCGGCCCGTCGATGGTGCTGCCCAGCGGGGACAGCACGTCCACCGGCTGCGGGGCGGAATGGGGCACGTCCACCAGTTCGGCCCCGGCCAGTTCCGGGATCGCGAGCTCGTCGAGCGCCGCCGTGAGGCACCGACGCACCTCGGGGAACCCGCCGCCCACCAGTCCGATGCGCATGACGATCACGATGCCACGCGCCGGCGTCGTGCGGCCGCCCAGTGCCGGCTCAGTGGCGGCCGGCACGCCCCTCGACGTCGGCCATCCCGAGCTCGTGCCAGCGGGCGTCGATGACCTCCCACTTGCGCAGGTTGTGGCGGGCGTCCGCGAGCGCGTCGTGGGCGTCGTCGGGCGCGGCCGGCAGGGCGGGGCGCCCGACGTCGTCCCAGCGCTGGCGCAGGTCCCGGGTGAACCGGGGCAGGGCCCGGGGCAGGTCGGGCATGGCGCCCCAGAGCTGGGCGATGACGACGTGGTCGTACGGCGCGTTCCAGGCCCACAGCTCGACCTCGCCGTCGCCCGCCGTCACGAACGCGAAGAAGTCCTCGCGGATCTGGAGGCGGCTGCGCCAGACCGGGTCCGACGACGACGGGAGCTTGTCCAGCACGTTCTTGCGCACCCACGGTCCGGCCCGCATCGCGTCGAACTGGCGGGAGACCGCGTAGAACTCGCGGCCCGCCTCGTCGACCGCGCCCAGCGAGACGAGCTCGATCGTCGTGCCGTCCTCGATGAACTCGCAGTCGTAGAAGATCCGTGCCACGGGCGGGGATTCTCCCACCCGGTAGGCGGGGTCCGGGGGCGCCGGTCAGGCGGCCTGGTCCGAGCTCCCCGACTCCTCCTTGGCCTTCGACGCGTACACGTCGACGTACTCCTGCCCGGAGAGATCCATGAGCGCGTACATCACCTCGTCGGTGATCGCGCGCTCCACCTGGCGGTCGTCGGAGATGTCGAAGTACCGCGAGAAGTCCAGCGGCTCGCCGATCACGATCCGGATCTTCACGGGGCGCCAGAAGCGGGACCCGACGGGGTTGGCGCGGTCGGTGCCGACCATGGCGACCGGCACGACGGGGACCTTCGCCTCCAGCGCCATCCGGGCGACGCCGGTGCGGCCCTTGTAGAGCCGGCCGTCGGGCGACCGGGTGCCCTCGGGGTAGATCCCGAACAGCCTGCCCTCGCGGAGCACGCCGATGCCGGTGTCGAGGGCCGCCCGGGCGGCGCGGCCGTTGCCGCGCTCGATCGGCACCTGCCCCATGCCGGAGAAGAACCAGCGCTGCAGGGTGCCGACCAGACCCGGCGTCGTGAAGTACTCGGACTTGGCCGGGAAGGCCATCCGACGGGGGACCATCAGCGGCAGCACGAAGGAGTCGAGGACCGCGAGGTGGTTCGACGCCACCAGGGCGCCGCCCGTGCGCGGGAGGTTCTCGGCGCCCCGCACCTCGGGGCGGAACGCGGCGCGCATCAGCGGTCCGAGGAACACCCACTTCATCAGCCAGTAGAGCACCGTTCTCCCTCCTGACGGACTCGGGACCCCGGATGTCGCAGCGTAGGCAGCGGGTCCACCCGGGGACAACGACGCGGCGTCGTAAGGGTCCCCGGACCGAGTGTCGACTCCACCACCTGTTGGGGCACCTGGGCGTATCGCGGGCGTGTGGGACGTGCCACGATGAACGCGGGCGGCCGGCCGTGCGGCGCCCGAGACCCTGGTGCTGGAGGCGCGCGTGCCCGTGATGCCCGGGGCGGAGCCCTTCTCCGCCGATCCCGTGGGCGAGCCCGGGATCGGGATCGTGCTCTCGCACGGCTTCACCGGCACCCCGCAGAGCATGCGGCCGTGGGGTGAGCACCTGGCCGCCGAGGGCTTCGCGGTCCGCGGCCCGCGCCTGCCCGGGCACGGCACCCGGTGGCAGGACATGCAGGCCACCCGCTGGCCGGACTGGTACGGCGAGCTGGCGCGGGCGGTCGACGACCTCGCGGGCCACTGCCGGTCGGTGTTCGTCTTCGGGCTCTCGATGGGCGGCACGCTGACGCTGCGCCTCGCCGAGGAGTACGGGGACGCGATCGCCGGGATCTGCCTCGTCAACCCCTCCGTGACGACGCTGCGGCGGGACGCCGCGATCGCCCCCTACCTGGCCCGCGTGTGGCCGTGGGCGAGCGCCGTCGCGAACGACGTCGCCAAGCCCGGGGTGACCGAGCTGGCGTACGACCGGGTGCCGCTGAAGGCGTTCGTGTCGCTGCGCGAACTGTGGGATCTGGTGCGGGGCGACCTGGGGCGGATCCACCAGCCGACGTTGCTCTACCGGTCCGCGAACGATCACGTCGTGGAGCCGGTGAACGCGCGCCTGGTGCTCGACGGGATCGCCTCGACCGACACCACCGAGGTCGTCCTGCCCGACAGCTACCACGTGGCGACGCTCGACAACGACGCCCCGACGATCTTCGAGGGCAGCACCGCCTTCGTGCGGCGGGTCGACGCGGCCTGCAGTGCAGCCTCGTCCCCCGCCCCGACCGGCTCGACCGCAGGGAACCCCGCATGAGCTCGCCCGACCCCGAGGAGACCCCCCGGCCGGAGACCCCCCGCCGCTCCGACGACGCCGGCCTGTCGCCGGGCTCGAACGACGCGCGGCGCTTCGAGATGCCCGAGGACGTGGACGCGGCGTTCGCGGCGATCGTCGCGGACTGGGCGGGGACCGACGCCCCGCGCTGGCCGCAGGACCCGACCGAGGACGGCCCCTCGTCCGGGATCGGGCTGGCCACGCCGCCGCAGGGCCAGCCCGAGGCGCATCCGGAACGCCGGGACGACGACCTGTTCACCACCGGTCCGATGGCCCCGGGCCCGCACTCGCCGGGCGCACCGCCCACCCCGCCCGCCGGGGCCCGCCCCACCGGGCCGGCCGCTCAGGAGCCGCCCCCGGTCCGCCGCGACGCCGCGGACGACCACTTCGTCCCGCCGGACCCCCCGCCGCTCCCGCGGATCGGGATGTCGAGCCTGTTGGGCCTGCTCCTGCTGGTGGCGGGGGTCGTGCTGCTCGCGCTGCCCGCGCTGGTCGGCGGGGAGCTCGCCGGGTTGGGCATCGTCCCGGGTCTGCTGGCCATGGCCGCGGGTCTCGGGTGGCTCGTCGTCGGGATGCGGCGCTCCTCGGAGGACGACCACGACGCGGGTCCGGACGAGCACGGCACCGTGTAGGTGCGCTGCGCGCTCGTGAGCACTAATCGTCGTTGTAGCGACGATTAGTGCTCACAAGTGCGGAGCGCACCTCTCCTGGGCATCGAGCGCCGCGCCGATCATGCCGGCGTCCCCGCCCAGCACCGCGGGCCGTACGTCCGCGAGGTGGCGGTGGCCCGCGCCGGTGACCTGCTCGCCGTAGGTGCGCACCGCCTCGTCGAGGAACAGCGGCGCCGAGGCGGACACCTCGCCGCCGATCACGACGACGTCGGGGTCGAAGACGTCCGCGACCAGGGCGAGGCCCCGGCCGAGCCAGCTCGCGAAGTCGGCCATCACCCGGCGCGCGAGGCCGTCCCCGGCCGCGGCCGCGTCGGCGACCTCACGTCCGGACAGCGGCAGCCCGCGCTCCCAGCTCGCCCGCAGCGTCGAGAAGTCCTCGCTGGCCGTCACCGCCTCGTCGGCGCCGGTCCCCAGGGCGGTCCCGCTGCAGTAGCGCTCGAGGCAGCCCCGCTTCCCGCACGGGCACGGCCGCCCGCCCGGGACGACGACGAGGTGGCCGAGCTCGGGCGCGACGCCGTACGCCCCGCGGAAGACGGTGCCGTCGACGAGCAGCGCGGCGCCGATCCCGGTCCCGAGCGCGACGAGCACCGCGACGCGGGCGCCCGCGGCGGCCCCGACCCGGTGCTCGGCGAGGCCCGCAGCGTTCGCGTCGTGCTCGAGGGTCACCGGCAGTCCGAGGCGCTCGGTCATGCGGGCGACGACGGGCTCGTCGCGCCAGGGCAGGTGGGCGCCGAAGGACACCGAGCGGCGCTCCGGGGCGACGAACCCGGCGACGGCCAGTCCGACGGCGGCCACCTCGGTGCCCTCCGCGCGGGCGTGCCCGGCGAGGTGGTCGACGAGGCCCGCGACGGTGTCGTCCAGCTCGTCGGCGCTGCGTGGGGTGGGCGCGACGCGGGTCGCGACGAGGGTGCCCGCGGAGTCGACGAGGCCGGCCTTCGCGGAGGTGCCACCGACGTCGACGCCGACGGTCAGCACGGGCGGGTCCGCCGGCGGACCGGGATGCGCTGCACGCCGCGACCGGAGCGGTCGGTGGTCGGCGTCGTGACGGGGGCTGCCGGAGCGGGACCGGCCGGTGAGGACGGGGCCGCTGTTGACGAGGCCGCCGGGGCGGTGGGCGCAGCGGGCGCCGGCTGCGGTTGCGGCGCGGGCTGCGGGAACGGCCGGGGCTCGGCGGCGGCCGCGGCTGGTCCGTCCGACTCGCCCGCGGTCTGCCGGCGTGGGCTCGGACGGGGGCCGCGCTTGCCGGTGGGCCGTTCGGGGGCGGAGCGCGGCGAGTCGTCGGGTCCGGGATAGGCGGGCGTCGGCCGCGGTTCCGGGTCGAACAGCGCGTGTGGCGCGACGTCCCAGGGCACCTCCGACGACGCGTCCCCGGACGCCGGGTCCTCGGCCATCGCGTCACCGGACGGCGCGGCGCCTCCGGCGGGGGCCGCGCCCGCCCCGGGCTGCGCGGCGGGCGGAGGCTCGGGAGCCGGATGCGTGGCGTACCCGTGAGCCGGATGCTCGTGCGGTGCGTACCCGTGCGGCGCGTGCTCGTGCGCACCCGTCGCATGCGCCTGGACCAGCAGGCGCAGGATCACGAGCAGCCCGGACGCCTGCTCCGCGAGCGTCGCCGTGAGCTCCGGCTGCTCCCCGCGCAGGGCCGCGACCAGCGCACACACCGGGCACCACGTGCACGGCCCCGGACTCTGCCGCGGCCGCCCGGAGGCGCCGTCGGCGCGCGCGGTGGCCACCCCGTCGACGCGGGTCCCGACCCAGTCCAGCAGCGCCGTCGCCGTCTCCCGCGCCTCGCGCGCCAGCCGCTCGCGCGCCGCGCGATCGGCCTCGGTTCCCCCCGGTCCCGTCACGTCACCGCATCCAGACGGCGGGGTCGGGGCGGAAGGCGACGGAGAGCACGTCGTCGTCGAGGTCGGCGGAGACGACGTCGCAGCGGCGCAGGACCGGCGGCAGCGCGACCGTCCGACGCCGGCCCCCGACGGTCACCGCGAGCTCGTCACCGATCCGGGCGAGGTCGACCTCACCGTCGCCGATGCCCGGCACCTGGAGGTCCAGCACGTACTCGCTCTCCGTGGACGTGCCCTCCCCGGCGGTGCGGCGCAGGTCCAGCAGGGGACGGCCGAATCCGCCCTCGAGCGGGTCGTCGTCGCCGTAGAGGTCCTCGGCGAGACCGACGAGCTCGTCGGTCCCGACCGGTTCCCCCGAGCGGTACCCGGCCGAGCGGACCGGGACCCCGACCCCCGTCGTGAGCTCGTTCAGCTCCGCGAGCACCGCCTCCTGGTCACGGCGCCGCTCCCGCATCCAGGCCGCGGCGGCCCCGCGGCCGGACCCGGGGTCCGGGACGAGACGGTTCGCGACGACGCCGTCGACGTGCAGCTCGTGCAGGGCGAGGGCGGTCAGGGTGCGCCGGGTCTCCGCCGCGACCACCCGCTCCGGGGTGAGGACGAGCCGGATGGTGGTGGTCTCCCGGTCGGCGAGCAGGTCGCGCAGGCCGGAGAGCTGCTCCGCGAGCCGCGAGAGCGCCCCGGCCGCGGCGTCCCACTTCGCGACCTGCGCACCGCTCCCGGCCAGGCCGGCCAGCACCCCGCGGACCGCACGGCGATGGGCCGGGAACAGCCGCTCGAGGTAGCCGCCGAAGGCCTCGGGCAGGCTGAGCAGGCGCAACGTCTCGGCGGTGGGACCGCAGTCGACGACGACGACCTCCCACGGCCCGTCCTCGGTCGCCCGCCGGACCTGCTCGAGAGCCAGCAGCTCCTCGACGCCCGGGAGCACGGTCAGCTCGTCCGCGACGATCTCCTCGACCCCGGCCCCGGCCAGCAGCGTCCGCAGCTGGGAGCGCAGCGGCTCCCACGCCTCGTCGACGAGCGCCCGGGTGTCGACGTGCGCCGCGAACAGGCCCGGGAGGCTCGCGGCGACCTCGGTGGGTTCGCTGCCCAGGTCGGCGGCGAACGTGTCGCCCAGGGAGTGCGCCGGGTCGGTCGAGAGCACCAGGACCTTGCGGCCCGAGCGCGCGAGGGCCACCGCGGTCGCGGCGGCGGTCGTCGTCTTGCCCACCCCGCCCTTGCCCGTGAAGAGCAGGACCCGCATCAGGCCTCCACGCGGCGCTTGAGGCCGGTGAGCGCGGTGTCCATGATCTTCTTCTCGGCCCGGCGCTTGATCATCCCGGGCATCGGGACCGCCAGGTCGACGGCCAGCGTGTAGGTCACGGTGGTCTCCTCCTCGGTGCCCTCGAGCCGGTAGCGGCCGCGCTGTCCGCGCTGCATCTGACCGGACACGAGGTCCCAGGTGACGCCGTCGTCGACCCAGTCGTAGGCGAGGACGTAGGTGTCCTTGATCGGACCCGCGTCCAGGGTGAAGCGGACCTGTTCTGGCCGGCCCTCGTCGTCGTGCGTGAGGACCTTCGCCGAGGTGATGGAATCCGCCCACTCCGGGTAGGCGGGGAAGTCGGCGATCACGTCGAGCACGGTCGCCGGAGCGGCCGCGATGGTGATGGACTGCGTGGACTCGTCCGCCATGGCGCGGAGGCTACCGTCGTCGGCTCACGCGTTCGTCCCCGCCGTCGTCCAGGCCACCCCGCCCGGGACGCGATCCATCTCACGGTACCCACCCCGACGTCGGGAAGCTGTCGCGCGGGTCACCATCGCACCGCCGCGGGGGTCCCCCGGCGGCGGAAGTGCCCGACGTTGAGGCACTCCGTCGGCCCGATCCGGACACGCCCGGTGAGCGGGGCGTGCACGTGCCCGTAGAGCGCCAGCCGCGGCCGGTACGTCCGCACGTGCTCGACGAGGGTGGGCGAGGTCAGCTCGTGGGTGCGGGCGACGACGTCGTAGGCGAGCTCGGCGATCGCGGGCGGCGCGTGGCTGCAGAGCACGTCGACCGCCCCGAGCGCCTCCACCGCGGCGGCGTACTCCCCCGCCTCGCGCATGTTGGCCCGGAACACCCCGGCGCGCGGCTCGAACCCGGGCGGCAACGGGACCCCGCCGACGAACCCCACACGGGTGTCGCCGATGTCGACCACGTCACCGTCGACGGCGCGCAGGTGCGGGTACTTCGCGAGGAACTCCGGCCACATCGCGGGGACGTCGACGTTGCCGGGGATCAGGTACACGGGCACGTCGATGGCGCCGAGCACGGCGAACATCTCCTCGTAGCGGCGCCGCACCGCCGCGTCGACGAGGGTCGCCGGGTCCTCGACGTCCGCCCACAACCGCCGGGTGTACTCCCGCAGCGCGCCCGGCCCACCCTCGGAGCGCAGCCGGGCGAACTCCACGGTGGCCTGCGGGCCGAGGATCTCGGCGAGGATGCCGTGGGCCGGGTCGTCGTAGTCGACGAAGTCCAGGAGGTCGCCCAGCACCACCAGCGCCTCGGCCCCGTCGGCGGCCCGGGCGAGGTCGGCGGCGTTGCCGTGGACGTCGGAGACGACATGAACTAACACGAGCCGGGCACTCGTCAGGCTTTCACCGGGATCGCGGGCTCGCCCGGACGGCGGCCGCGCTCCAGCCGGGCCTTGAGACCGAAGGCGATCTCCTTGGCCGCGCGCTGCCGCCGCAGCCCCTCCCGCGCCGGGCCGGACCGTCCGCGCAGCAGGCGCCGCGCCCGCGCGCCCTCGGGGCCGGGAGCGGGGTCGACGCGCAGGAACCAGTGCAGCAGGGTGCCCTCCTCGCCGCCCGCCTCCGGGCCGGGTCCCAGCGCGACCGGCTCGCACCACACCTCGGCACTCCCGATCCAGCCGCCGGTGACCGACCAGCGGATGCCGGCCGGGCCGCGGTCGGCGAACACCGTGAGCTCGAGGTCCGGCCACAGCCGCGGCCACTCGTCGGGGTCCGCGAACGCTCCCGCGACCTCCGCCCGCGCGGCGAGCACGAACGTCTCGTCGATCACGTCCAGGGCGGCCACGGCCCCAGCCTGCCCGACGATCAGCGGCTCCGCACCGGGGGTACCCACCGATTCGTCGCATTCGACTGTTTCATCCGGTTACCACGGGGTAGTGACGGACCGTCGTCGTCGCCCTAGGCTGCGCGCACCGGTTGTCGCCGAGGACCACCGGCGAGGTGCGAGAGGGTGTGTGCGGGGTGCAGGAGTACAGCGTGCCGGCCGCGGCGAAGGTGGCGGACGACGACCGGCTCACCGATGCGGTGTGGGCCAACGCGGACGAGCACCCGGACGAGATCGCCTACCGCCGCGCCGTCGGGGGCCGGTGGACGCCGGTGACCTTCCGGGAGTTCCGCGACGACGTCGTCGCCGTCGCCAAGGGCTTCGTCGCGGCGGGCCTGCAGCCGGGTGACCGCGTCGGGATCGTCGCGCGGACCCGCTACGAGTGGACGCTGCTGGACTACGCGCTCTGGACGGCGGGCTGCGCCGGCCTGCCGATCTACGAGACGTCCTCGGCCTCGCAGTACGAGTGGTGCCTGTCGAACTCCGGCGCGCGCGGCGTGGTCGTCGAGACCGACGAGCACCGCGCCACGCTGGACCAGGTGATCGGGTCGCTGCCCGACCTCGCGCACGTGTGGCAGATCGACGGCGCCTCGGCGGCGGTCGAGTCGCTGAAGGCGGCCGGCGCCGACGTGTCCGACGCCGACATCGAGGCGCGCCGCACCGGGGTCCACGCCGACGACCTCGCCACGCTGATCTACACCTCGGGCACCACCGGGCGCCCCAAGGGCTGCGAGATCACCCACCGCAACCTGCTCTTCGAGGTGCGCGCCGCGGGCGAGGTGTTCGGCTCGCTGATGCAGGCGGGGAACTCCACGCTGCTGTTCCTGCCGCTCGCGCACATCTTCGCGCGCGTGGTGCAGATCGCCGCCCAGGAGCACCGCTACGTGATCGGCCACTTCGCCGACACCTCGAAGCTCTCCGCCGAGCTCCCCCGCTTCAAGCCGGACTTCATCCTCTCGGTGCCCCGGGTGTTCGAGAAGGTCTACAACTCGGCCAAGCAGAAGGCCTACCAGGGCGGCAAGGGCCGGATCTTCGACCTCGCCGAGCAGACGGCGGTGGAGTACTCGACGGCGCTGGACGGCTCCGGGCCCGGCCTGCTGCTGCGCGCCAAGCACGCGCTGTTCGACGTGCTGGTCTACGGCAAGCTGCGCGAGGCCCTCGGCGGGCAGTGCAGCGGCGCGGTGTCCGGCGGCTCGGCCCTCGGCGCGCGGATCGGGCACTTCTTCCGCGGTGTCGGCGTCCCGATCTACGAGGGCTACGGCCTCACCGAGACCTCCGCGGCGATCACCGCCAACGGCGAGCACGGGCTGCGGGTCGGCACCGTCGGGCGGCCGCTGCCCGGCATCACCGTCGCGATCGCCGAGGACGGCGAGGTGCTCGCGAAGGGCGACGTGGTGTTCGGGGGGTACTGGCGCAACCCGGACGCGACCGCGGAGACCGTGCAGGACGGCTGGTTCCACACCGGCGACATCGGCGCCCTCGACGACGGCTTCCTCTCGATCACCGGGCGCAAGAAGGAGCTGATCGTCACCGCGGGCGGCAAGAACGTCGCCCCGGCGGTGATCGAGGACCGCATCCGCGCCCACCGGCTGGTCAGCCAGGCCCTCGTCGTCGGCGACGACCGTCCCTACGTGGCCGCGCTGATCACCCTCGACGCCGAGGCGCTCCCGGACTGGGCGGCCGAGCACGGCAAGTCGGGTTCCACCGCCGAGGACCTGGCGAACGACCCCGACCTGCGCGCGGAGATCCAGTCCGCGGTCGACGACGGGAACGCCGCGGTCTCGAAGGCCGAGTCGGTGCGCCAGTTCCGCATCCTGACCTCGGACTTCACCGAGGACTCCGGCGAGCTCACCCCCACGATGAAGCTCAAGCGCAACGTGATCGCCGACCAGCGGGCGGGCGACATCGAGCAGGTCTACGCCCAGCACTGAGGCGGTCGGCGCCCGCCCGTTCCGACGCGCTCGCTCCCTTCCGGCACGAACGGCGCGTTCGTCACCTTCATGAGTGACGAGCGTGCCGTTCGTGGTTTCGCCGCTTACTCCGGACGGGCCAGCGCGGCAAGACGACGGGCGCGCGAGGACCACGTCCACGCGGCCTGCATCCACCGTCGGCCCGCGGCGCCCGCCGTCGCCGCCGCGTCCGGGTCGGCGAGCAGGTCCCCCACGACCTCGGCGACGTCGGCCGGGTCGCGGCCGTCGGTGAGCCGGCCGGTCCTGGTCCCGGGCGGGCCGCCGAGCACGGTCTCCGGGGCGCCGCCGGAGCGCCCCGCGACCACCGGCACCCCGCACGCCGACGCCTCGAGCAGCACGATCCCCAGCCCCTCGACGTCGAGGCCGCCGCCCAGGGTGCGACACGGCAGGGCGAACACGTCGAGGGCCGCGTGGTGGGCGGGGATCTCCTCCTGCGCGACGGGGCCGGTGAACACCACGTGCTCGGCGACGCCGTGGTCGCGGGCGAGGCGGTGCAGCCGGTCGCGGTCGGGCCCGTCGCCCGCGATGAGCAGCGCGGTCCCGGGCACCCGCCGTCGCAGGGCGGGCAGGGCGCGGATCAGCACGTCCTGGCCCTTGCGCCGGACGAGCCGCGAGACGCACCCGACCACGGGGCGGTCCCCGAGGCCGTGGCGGGCGCGGATGGCGTCCCTCGCAGCCGGGTCGGGCGCGAAGCGGCGGGTGTCGATGCCCGGCGGCAGCGGCTCGAGCGCGGCGTCCGCGCCGAGCGCGGACGCGATGCGCCCGCGCGTGTAGCGGCTGACGGTGGTGACGACGTCGGCGTCGCGGCCGATACGCCCGAGCGCCTGCCGTGACCCCGGCAGCATGGACCAGCCGACCTCGTGGCCGTGGGTGCTCGCGAGGATGCGCGACACCCCCGCCCGGCGGCGCAGCGCCGGCGCCATGAGCCCGAGCGGCGCCGCGGCCCCGAACCACACGGTGTCGCAGCCCTCCGACCGGGCGAGCTCCGTCGCGCGCCGGAGGGCGGCGAAGGTCGGGAGCATCATCGTCGTCGGGAGCCGATGGACCGCGAACGGCTGCTCGGCGTCGAAGCGGGCGCAGCGGCCGTCGGTGTCGTGAGTGTCCGGCCAGGTCGAGGCGAGCACGGTCAGGGCGCCGTCGGGTAGCCGCACCGCGAGCTCGTGCAGGTAGGACTGGATGCCGCCCGGGCGCGGGGGGAAGTCGTTGGTGACGAGGAGGGTCCTCGCGGCGTCGGGCCGGGCCACCGTCGGCGCGGTGCCCTACGCCGGCGGCGGCGCGATGCGCCGGATCGACGACACGTTGCCCCGCAGCGGCGCGACCTTGACGACGTCGCCCGACTGCGGCGCCTCGAGGAACTGGCCACCGCCGACGTAGAAGCCCACGTGGTAGGCCGGGTCGCCGAAGAAGACGAGGTCGCCGGGCTGGGCCTGGTCCGCGGTGACCGGCTGCCCGACCTGTTGCTGGGCGGCCGCCACCCGGGGCATCCCGATCCCGATCTGGCGGAAGGCCCACTGCACGAGCCCAGAGCAGTCGAACGTGCTCGGTCCGGTGGCGCCCCACACGTACGGCAGCCCCTGCCGGGTCAGGGCGGCCCGGAGCGCGGCGATGCCGAGCGTGTTGCCCGCGATGTTCGCCGGGAAGTTCGTGATGCCGCCGCTGCGTAGCTGCGCCCGGTCGGACGACGAGAGCCGCGCCAGGGCGGCGTTCGCCGCGGCGACGTCCTTGTCGGCGTCGGCCTTGGTGCGGGCGGCGTCGGTGACGGCCTGCTGGGCGTCGTCGGCGGCCCGGTTGGCGTCGAGCGCGCGGGCGTCGGCGTCACGCTGGGCGGCGTCCGCGGCGGACGAGGCGTCCAGGTAGCTCTGCAGCGCCGCCCGGTCGGACTGCGAGACGGTGTCGAGCAGGCTGACCTTGTCCAGGTAGGACTGCGGCGACGGGCTGGACAGCAGCGCGCCGAGCTGGTTGAGGTCCCCGCCCTGGAACGTGCTGCGGGTGAACTGGTCGACGGCCGTGTAGGCCTTGTCGAGCCGGGCGTGGGCGGCGCCGACGGCGGCGCGTGCGTCCGCGGCGGCCGTCGTCGTGCGGGCCGCCTCCGCCTTCTTGACCGGGAGCTGCTCCTTCGCGCCCATGGCCTGCTCGTTCGCGGCCTCGGCGCGGGCGTTGGCGTCGGCGAGGCGGCGGACCACGTCGCTCGCGCCGGGCGGGACGATCGGGTCGGCCGACGCGGCGGCCGGAGCCACCAGCCCGGCCAGGGCGAGGAGCACGAGGACCGCGGACGCGGTGATCAGCCGCGCACAACGGGGAGACGGTCCGGGGATCACGGGCGGGGAGCCTTTCTCGAACAGTGACCGCCTGCTCGACGGCCGCGGTTCGGGGAGCACGTCCGCGAGAGGTGTCAGGACGGTAACGGACCACCCCGCGTGCCCGACCGTGTGGTGCCACCAGCCGCCCCCGGTGTGCGCCGGACGGCCGCTTCCCGGCGCCCGTCAGCCGGCGTCGCGCCGCCGTCCGGGGCCGCGTGGGGCAGGGACCCGCTCGTCGACGGCCGTCTCCGGCTCCGCCGTCACGAGCCGGAGGTGCGGGATGAGCCCGTGGTCGGCGAGGACCTCGAGGGCCCGGCGCTCCACCGGGCCGAACTCGACCGGCAGCGGCGCGCCGGGGGCGGCGGGCTCGCGCGGCGCCTCGGCGTCGTCCGCCTCCGGACCGGCGTGCCCCGGGACCTCCGGCATGCCGAGCAGGACCCCGACGACGCAGTCGTCACAGGCCTGGTGGCGCACCACGCACGTGTCGCAGTCGATGATCATCTCGGCCTCCGCCGGTCCGGCCCCGGGTTCTCCGGGGTGTCGCGGCGGACGGTAGGAGGGGGGTCCGACAGCCTCGGGCGTCCAGCGCCCCTGGTGTGACCCAGGTCTCAGATCCGGGCGAGGCGGTCGAGCAGCACGCTCGAGGGCACCGGGTGCGCGCCGCGGCGGCGCACGGAGTCGACGACCGCGCGGTCGGAGGTGACCACGACGAGGGGCCGCCCCTCCGGCTCGGCGTCGACCAGCAGGCGGATGAGGTCGTCGGCGATGACCCCGGCCTCGGAGAAGAGCACCCGCACCCCGCGCACGGACGCGGTCGGCACGCCGGTGATGCCGGCACCGTCGAACACCAGCGTGGTCTCGGCGTGCGTGCGGGCCGCCAGCGGCGCGACCGAGGCGACCAGGCGGTCGCGCTGCGCGGCCAGCGAGAGGCTCGGCCAGCCGGTCTTGGTGACGTTGTAGCCGTCGACGAGGAGGTGCACCTCGGGCAGGGCCAGGAGGCGGTCGAGCGTCGCGGGGTCGGTGACGCGCGCCATCGGGGCGCGCGCGGACGAACCGACCAGCTCGGCGGGCCGGGGCCCCACCCGGTGGTCGTCGGCGCGCAGGCCCAGCTCGTGGCGCAGGCCCGACGCGGCGCCCGCGACGGTGTCCACCAGCAGCGCGAGCCGGGCGTCGTCGGCGTGGCGGGCCTCGTGGGCCGCCCGGCGGGCCGACTCCAGCTCCGCGGTCGCCCGTCGCGCCCGCGCGTCGGCGGCGGCGACCGCCTCCTGGTCGCGGGTGCGCTCGCGGCGCAGGTCCTCGACCTCGCGCTGCAGGTCGCCGCGGTCGTCGCGGAGGCGGGCGGCGGCCTCGGCCGCGGCGTCCTCGGCCTTCCGGACGCGGACCCCCTGCTCGCGCAGCCGGGACCGCAGCTTGGCGACCTCGTCGGACAGGTCGGGGGTGACCACCTTCGAGGCCGCTCGCGCCTCGTCGCGCTCCGCGGTGACGCGCTCGAGGTCCGCGGCGAGCTTGTCCGCCCGCGCCAGGGCGGCGTCGCGCTCGGCCCGCAGCTTCCCGACGTCGGCCCGTTCCCCGGCGTCGCGCAGCAGCTCGCGGGCGGCGTCCTCGTCGCCGGTCAGGACCGCGACGGCGGCGGCGTGCACCGGCTCCGCGACCGGCGGCGCCCACTCGTCGGGGCGGTGCTCGCGCCACCACGCCACGACCTCGTCCGCGAACCCCTCCGCGGTGCCCAGCGCGGCGAGCATCGGCCCGGCCCCGACCTTGGCGCGCTTGGCCGGTGCGAACCGGGCGACGGGACGCACCGGGGCCGGCAGGTCGGCGGCGGGTATCTGACCGACGGCCTGGGACACGAGGTCGGCGACGCGGCCCCGGACGGCCTCCGGGGCCGCCTCCAGCAGGGCGGCCCGGACGGCGGGTGGGGCGGCCGGTGAGGAGTCGTCGGAGTCGGGCGCCTCCACCTCCCCGTCGACCATTCGCCCAGGTTAGCGGCCACCGAACGTGCTCGCGGGGGGTGAGTGTCGGGGGTCCGTCCTAGCGTCCGCCGTGATGGACGCGCCACGCCCGGTGACGGGACCCGACCCGCAGCTCACGTTCGAGGAGCTGGGCACGCCGCTGCACGCGGCGACGTTCGTCGTGCTCGACCTCGAGACCACCGGAGGGCCGCCCGCGGGCCCGGATCCGGCCGACACCGAGCCGCTGGCGGCGCCCCGTCCGGACGCCATCACCGAGATCGGCGCGGTGAAGGTGCGCGGCGGGGAGGTCGTGGGCGAGTACGCCACGCTGGTCGACCCGGGGATGGCGGTGCCGCCGCAGATCGTGGCGCTCACCGGGATCACCACGGCGATGGTCCGCGACGCGCCGCACCTGGACGTGGTGCTGCCCGGGTTCCTCGAGTTCTGCGCGGGCGCGGTGGTGGTGGCGCACAACGCGCCGTTCGACGTCGGGCACCTGCGGGCCGCGTGCCGCCGTCACGGGGCGCCGTGGCCGCGCCCGCCGGTGGTGTGCACCGCGCGGCTGGCCCGCAAGGTGCTCACGCGCGACGAGGCGCCCTCCTGCCGGCTCTCGGCGCTCTCGGCCCTCTTCCGGACGCGGACGCGGCCGATCCACCGCGCGCTCGACGACGCCCGGGCCACCGTCGACGTCCTGCACGGCCTCCTCGAGCGGGTCGGCGGGCACGGGGTCTCCTCGCTGGAGGACCTGCTGGCGCTGCAGATCGAGACCACCCCCGCGCAGCGGGGCAGACGCCACCTCGCCGAGGCGGTGCCGCACGCGCCGGGCGTCTACCTCTTCCGCGGGCCGGCCGACGAGGTGCTCTACGTGGGCACGTCGACCGACCTGCGTCGCCGGGTGCGCTCGTACTTCACCGGCTCGGAGAAACGGGCCCGCGTCAAGGAGATGGTCGGGCTCGCGGAGCGGGTCGACTGGGTGGAGTGCGCCCACGGCCTGGAGGCCGAGGTCCGGGAGCTGCGCCTGCTCGCGGGGCACGCGCCGCGCTACAACCGGCGATCCCGGTACCCGCACCGGGGCTGGTGGGTGGCGCTCACCGACGAGCCGTTCCCGCGCTGGTCGGTGGTGCGCACGCCCCGGGAGGACGCGGTCGGTCCGTTCGGCCGGCGCCCCGACGCGGTGCGGGCCGTGGAGGCGCTCGCGGACGCGTCCCGGCTGCGTCCCTGCACCCAGCGGATCCCGGCGCGGGGCGGTCGCGGCAGTCCATGCGCGCTGCACGGGATGGGCCGCTGCGGGGCGCCGTGCGCGGGCCTGCAGAGCGCCGAGGACTACTCCCCGGTCGTCGCCGGGGCGCTCGCCCTGATCCACGGGGGGTCCGACGACGGGCTGGTGGCTCTCCGGGACAAGGTCACGGCCCTGGCGGTCAGTGAGCGGTTCGACGACGCCGCCGCCCACCGCGACCGGCTCGCCGAGCTGGCGGGCGCGCTGGCCCGGGTCCAGCGGCTGTCGGCGCTGGCGTGTGCCGAGGAGCTGATCGCGGCGCGCCCGGACGGCGGGGGCGGCTGGGACCTCGCGGTGGTGCGGCACGGCCGGTTGGCCGCGGCGGGCACCGCGCGGCGCGGGGTGCCGCCGATGCCGGTGGTCGACTCGCTGGTCAGCTCGGCGGAGACGGTGCGCCCCGGGGCCGGCCCGTTGCGCGGGGCTCCGCCGGAGGAGGTCGCAGTGATCACCCGCTGGTTGGAGCGGCCCGGCACCCGGATGGTGCGCACGACGACGCCGTGGGCGGTCGCGGCCCGGGGTGCCGGGTCCTGGTCGGACTGGGTGTCGCGGGCGCGCGAGGCCGGGCGCTCGCCATCCGGCCCGGTGTCGGGGCCGCACGAGTCGGCGGGGCCTAGAGTTCCCGCCGGACCCGGCGCACCGGTGAGGACGTCCGCCGGGGACGCCGACCGCCGCCCACGGCGCCGACCCAGGGAGCCCCCGTGATCACGGCCATCGTCATGATCCACGCGAACGCCGACCGGATCCCCGAGACCGCGCAGGCGATCGCCGACCTCGACGGGGTCGCGGAGGTCTACTCCTGCGCGGGCGACGTCGACCTCATCGCGGTCGTGCGGGTGCGCGTGCACGAGGAGCTCGCCGACGTCATCGCCGGCAGCCTCAGCCGGGTGCCCGGGGTGAGCTCCACGTCCACGCACATCGCGTTCCGCTCGTACTCGGCGGGCGACACCGATGCCGCGTTCGCGGTGGGGCTGGACTGACGCTCGTCGCGGCGGGGGTGGGCCGGTCCTCGGCCCTCGGCTGATCAACAGCACACCAGGCACCCGCACCAGCGCTGAGGGCTGCGCCCTGCGCCCCTCGTGCCGCGGCAGGCCCAGCGATCCGCGCCGCTAACCCCGCAAACGCGTCGCGACCTCGGTCCAGCGCTCCAGCAACTCCGCCGCCGAACCCGCATCCACCGCGGCCGCGGCCCGCTCCCGCCCCCGCGCCACGGCCTCGTGCAGGTCCTCGGTCACGCCCGACTCCGCCTCCGCGTGCGCCGCCAGTGCCGCCCCGGCGTTGAGGAGCACCGCCTCGCGGACCGGCCCCGGGTCGCCGTCGAACACCGAGCGCGCCACCCGCGCGTTCACGCTCGCGTCCCCGCCGCGCAGATCCCCCGGCGCCGAGACCGGCACCCCGATCCGGGTCGGGTCGAGCGTCTCGACGCTCACCCCGGCGGGGCGCGCCCGCCACACCGTGGTGGTCGTCGTCGTCGTGATCTCGTCGAGCCCGTCGTCGCCGCGCACCACCAGCGCGGTGTCGCCCCGGCCGGCCAGCACCGAGGCGAGGACCGGCGCGAACCGCACGTCCGCGCAGCCGATGAGCGCGGCCGCCGGGCGCGCCGGGTTGGTCAACGGCCCGAGCAGGTTGAACGCCGTCGGCACGCCGATCTCGCGGCGCACCCCGCCGACGTGGCGCATCGCCGGGTGGAACGTCTGGGCGAAGCAGAACCCGATGCCGACCTGGTCCAGGCTCGCGGCGACCGCCTCCGGACCGAGGTCGACCGGCACCCCGAGCTCCTCGAGCAGGTCGACCGATCCGCACGCCGACGACGCCGCGCGCCCGCCGTGCTTCACCACGCGGGCGCCCGCGGCCGCCATGACCACCGCGGCCATCGTCGAGATGTTGACGGTGTGCGCCTGGTCGCCGCCGGTGCCGACGATGTCGACGACCGGCCCCAGCGACGGGTCGACCGTGACCACCCGCGCGTGCGCGCGCATGACCTCGGCCAGCCCGCCGATCTCCTCGGCGGTCTCCCCCTTGCCGCGCAGCGCCACGGCGAACGCGGCCACCTGGGCGGGTGACGCCTCGCCGGACATCATCCGGTCCATCGCCCACGCCGCCTCGGGCCCGGCGAGGTCCTCGCCGCGCAGCAGCCGCCCGAGCAGCGACGGCCAGGTCGGAGCGTCCACGGCGGCCGGATCGGGGGCCACCCCGGCGGCGGTCGCGGACGTCTCCGCGGTCACCCGCGGGTGGCCGGGACCGGCTGCCCGGCGCGCAGCACGTCGGCCACCGTCCGGGCGGCGGTCACCGGGTCGAGCGGCTGCACGAGCACCGCGTCGGCCTGGGACCACGTCGCGAGCCAGCGGTCGTCCTCGCGCCGGACGACGACGATCACCGGCGCCGGGTCGGCACGCTCGTTCTTGAGCTGGCGGCACACGCCCATGCCGCCGGTCGGCTGTGCCTCGGCGTCGAGCACCGCCAGGTCGAGCCGCCCCGAGTCCGCGGCGCCGAGCACGTCGGCGATCCCGTCGGCCTCGGTGAAGGTCAACCGCGGCAGGTCCCGGGCCGGGCGCCGGCCGACCGCGGACATCACGGCCTCGCGGACCTCCGGTCGGTGGCTCATCACCACGACGTCGAGCGGCTGTCCGGCACCACTGTCGGCGGTCATCTCGCGGGCCCTCCCCGGCGCGTCACGAACGGTGCGCCGCAGCCTAGTCGGGAGGGGCGCCGAGGGGTGGGACACGGCGGTCCGACGTCTCGACTACGACACGACGTACGACGGTCAGTAGGAGAATCCGCAGGTGAACGGCGGTGCAGGTCGGCGGGCTGATCACCACCCGTCGCCCCGACCGGCTGATGTCGGGACGAGGTGACATGATGTCGCCCGTGACGACCGCCCCGAGTGCGCCGGCGCCCTCTTTCAGCGCGCGGATCCACTCCCTCAACCGACCCAACGTGGTCAGTGTCGGGACGATCATCTGGCTCTCCAGTGAGCTGATGTTCTTCGCCGGTCTCTTCGCCATGTACTTCGTGGCGCGGGCCCAGAACGTCGGCGAGTGGCCGCCCCCGCCGACCGAGCTCGACGTGCCGTACGCCCTCGTGAACACGATCATCCTGGTGGCGTCGTCGTTCACGTGTCAGTACGGCGTGTTCGCGGCCGAACGCGGTGACGTGTTCGGACTGCGGCGCTGGTACGCGGTGACGTTCGTGATGGGCCTGATCTTCGTCCTCGGCCAGGTGAACGAGTACCACACGCTCGTCACCGAGCACGGCACGACGATGGCCTCGGGCGCCTACGGCTCGGTCTTCTACATCACGACCGGGTTCCACGCGCTGCACGTCACCGGCGGGCTGGTCGCGTTCGTCCTGCTGATCAGTCGGACGTTCCTCAGTCGGTTCACCCCGGCCCAGGCGACCGCCGCGATCGTCGTCTCGTACTACTGGCACTTCGTGGACGTGGTCTGGATCGGCCTGTTCGCGGTCATCTACTTCATCCGATAAACGGCAGGAACCGGCACCGCCGCGGTGACTTTTCCACCACGAGAGTCAGGGGTTGGGCAGGAGATGAGCGACCGGACGCCGCCCTCGCGCAGGAGGCCGTGGGCGCGAGCGGGCACCAGGACGCGTCGTCGCGTCAGTGGGTTCCTCGCGCTCGGCGTGGCGCTGCTGGCCGTCGGCGGGATCTACGCGGCCGTGCAGCCGGCGCCCCAGACCGCGGCCGGGCAGGACGCCGCCCTCGTCCGTGAGGGCCAGTCGCTGTTCGACAACTCCTGCATCACCTGCCACGGCTCGAACCTGCAGGGCGTGCAGGGTCGCGGCCCGAGCCTCATCGGCGTCGGTCAGGCCTCGGTGTACTTCCAGGTCTCCACCGGCCGCATGCCGCTGAAGGTCCAGGGCGCCCAGGCGGACCGCAAGAAGCCCGCGTTCGACGCGGCGCAGACGGACGCCCTGGGCGCCTACATCGAGGCCAACGGCGGCGGCCCGACGGTCCCGGCCGGCCCGGAGGACGCCGTCGTCGGCTCCGACCTCGGCCGCGGCGGCGAGCTGTTCCGCCTGAACTGCGCCCAGTGCCACAACTTCACCGGCCGCGGCGGCGCCCTGTCGTCCGGCAAGTTCGCCCCGGTGCTCGACCCGGCGACCCCGCACCAGATCTACGCGGCCATGCTCTCGGGCCCCGGCAACATGCCGACCTTCGCCGACTCGCAGCTCTCCCCCGAGGAGAAGCGGGACATCATCGGCTACATCAAGTCGGTGAGCTCGGACAGCACCGGCGCGAACCCCGGCGGCAACGGCCTCGGCGGATTCGGCCCGGTGCCGGAGGGCCTCGTCGCCTTCTTCGTCGGTCTCGCCGCCCTGATCGGAATCTCCCTCTGGATCGGATCCCGCCAGTGAGTGCACCACCCGAATCCCCGTCCGGCCGGAACCACGGTTCCGGCACGCAGTCCGGAGACCACGGCTCCGACGAGCTGCGCATCCCCAGTGATGCCGAGCTCGCCGAGATGAGCACCGACGACCTGGTCCGTCTCGGCAACCGCATCGACGACATCGAGGTCGTCTCGGGACGCCCCCGCTTCCCGGTGCCCGGCACCCGGGCCGAGAAGCGGGCCGAGCGCCAGGTCGCGGGCTGGTTCATCCTCGCCGCGATCATGGGCCTGGCGTTCATCGTCTTCTTCATCGCGTGGCCGCACGACTGGGTCGCCCCGGGCGAGCCCGGCTCCGTCGAGTACGTGCTCTACACGCCGATCATCGGTGTCACGCTCGGCATCGCGGTCCTCGCGACCGGGATGGGCGTCATCGCGTACTCGAAGAAGCTGCTGCCCGAGGACCTGACGATCCAGCAGCGCCACGACGGCCGGTCGAACGAGCTCGAACGCCGCACCGCCGCCGCCCGCCTGGTCCAGGCCGGCGAGCAGAGCGGCCTCGGGCGTCGCAAGCTGATCGTCCGTTCGCTGGGTGCCGCGGGCGGCGTCCTCGGCGTCGGTGTCGCGGTCGCGGCCTTCGGCGGCCTGGTGAAGAACCCGTGGAAGGAGGGCGACGAGTCGCCCCTCCTCGTCACCGAGTGGCGTTCCGACAACGGCGAGCGGGTGTACGTCCGCAAGTTCGACGGCAATCCCGAGGACGTGGTCCTCGTGCGCGCCGGCGATCTCGAGCCCGGCTCGATGGAGACGGTCTTCCCGTTCAAGGAGTCCGACCGCAACAACCCCGAGAAGCTCGCCGAGACGGTCCGTTCCGCGGACTCCCCGGTCATGCTGATCCGGCTGCGCTCCAACGTGTCGGTCATCAAGCGGGCCGGCCAGGAGGACTTCAACTACGGCTCGCTCTTCGCCTACTCGAAGATTTGCAGCCACATGGGGTGCCCGACGTCCCTCTACGAGGACCAGACGATGCGCATCCTCTGCCCGTGCCACCAGTCGCAGTTCCAGGCCAACGAGTACGCCCGCCCGGTCTTCGGACCGGCGGCCCGCCCGTTGGCGCAATTGCCCATCGCCGTGGACGATCAGGGCTACCTGTACGCCCGCAGTGACTTCATCGAGCCGGTGGGGCCCGGCTTCTGGGAGCGCAGACCATGAGTGCCATCACCACGCCGAAGCGCAGCGGGAGCGCTGCGATGAAGCTCCTCGGGACGGCTGCGGACGAGGTCGACAGCCGGGTCCACCCGGCGGGGCCGATCCGACGGCAGATCAACAAGGTCTTCCCCACGCACTGGTCGTTCATGCTGGGCGAGATCGCGCTCTACAGCTTCATCGTGCTGCTGCTCACGGGCACCTGGCTCGCGATCTTCTTCGACCCGTCGATGGCCGAGACGACGTACGAGGGCTCCTACGCCGGTCTGCGCGGCGTCATCATGTCGAAGGCGTACGAGTCCGCGGTCAACATCTCGATGGACGTGCGGGGCGGGCTGTTCATCCGCCAGCTGCACCACTGGGCCGCGCTGCTCTTCGTCGCCGCGATGATCGCGCACATGATGCGGACGTTCTTCACCGGAGCGTTCCGCCGGCCGCGCGAGACCAACTGGGTGCTCGGCGTCGTGCTGCTGCTCACCGGCATGATCGAGGGCTTCCTCGGCTACTCGCTGCCCGACGACCTGCTCTCCGGCACCGGTATCCGCACCGGCCTCTCGGCGATCATCATGTCGATCCCCGTGGTCGGCACGTGGCTGCAGTGGGCGATCATGGGCGGCGAGTATCCGGGGACGATCATCATCCCCCGGCTCTACATCGTCCACGTCTTCCTGCTGCCCGGGATCATCCTCGCGGTGATCGGCGTGCACGTGGCCCTCGTGTGGTTCCAGAAGCACACGCAGTTCCCCGGGCCCGGCCGCACCGAGCGCAACGTCGTCGGGGTCCGCATCCTGCCGACGTTCGCCACCAAGGGCGGCGGCTTCATGGTCGTCGCGGTCGGCGTCATGTCGATCATGTCCGGCGTGTTCCAGATCAACCCGATCTGGAAGCTCGGCCCCTACGACCCGACGCAGGTCTCCGCCGGTTCCCAGCCCGACTTCTACATGGCGGTGTTCGACGGCGCGGTCCGCCTGTGGCCGTCGTGGGAGATGTACCTGTTCGGGCGGTACACCGTCCCGGCGATCTTCTTCCCCGCCGTCATCGGCTTCGGGCTCCTGGTGAACCTGCTGATCGCCTACCCGATCATCGAGCGGAAGCTGACCGGGGACGAGGCGCACCACAACCTGCTGCAGCGTCCGCGTGACGTCCCGGTGCGCACCGCCACCGGGATGATGGCGCTGGCGTTCTACTTCTGGCTGGTCGTGGCCTGCGGCAACGACATCATCGGCTACACGTTCGACATCTCCCTGAACGTGATGACGTGGATCGGGCGCATCGGCCTGCTGGTGCTCCCGCCGCTGTTCTACTTCGCGACCTACCGGATCTGTCTCGGGCTGCAGCGCGGCGACCGCGAGGTGCTCGACCACGGCATCGAGACCGGCGTCATCAAGCGCCTGCCCCACGGTGAGTTCATCGAGGTGCACCAGCCCCTCGGTGGCGTGGACGATCACGGCCACGCCATCCCGCTGGACTACCAGGGCGCCAAGGTCCCGAAGCGCATGAACGACCTGGGCACCGCGGGGCACCCGATGAAGGGCGGCTGGTTCCGCCCCGACCCGGCCGAGGAGCAGGAGGACGGTATCCACCGCGGTACCGGCACCGACCCGCTGCAGGTCGAGCCGAGCAGCGATCGCGAGCTCGCGGGCCGGCCCGACGCCGGGCGCCCCCGCGACCCGCGGGACTGACCCTCACCGCACCACACCGCACGACCGCCGACGGGGCGGGGAGCACACGCTCCCCGCCCCGTCGTCGTTCCGCGTCCGGACCCGAGCCCGCCGACGAGACAGTCCGCCGGCGAGACGGCCCGCCGACGGGTCAGCCCGCGGCGACGGGCGCGTACTCCAGCACCACGAGCCGGCCGTCGAGCACCGACGTGCCGGTCAGCTCGAGGTCCAGGTCGGGCAGGCCGACGTAGGGCGACTCCGCCCCCGTGGCACCGAGGATCTGGGGGAACACGACGACGCGGTACCGGTCCACCAGACCGGCGCGCAGCAGGCTCCGGGTCAGCGACAGGCTGCCGACCACCCGTAGCGGATCGCCCTCCTCCCCCTTCGCCGCGGCGACCCACCCCTCGGCACCCTCGGCCACCAGCGTCGTGTTCGGCCACGTCAGCGGCTCCGTGAGCGACCGGGAGAACACGACCTTGGGCAGCTCGGTCATCCGGAGCGACCCCGTGTCCTCGGCGCCCACCGCGATCCCGCTCAGCGTCCGGTAGGTCGTGGCGCCCAGGAGCATGACGTGCGGCCGACCGGTCTGGTCGTCGATCCAGGCGTCGAGCTCAGGGCCGCCGTAGCCGAAGTAGGCGGGCGACGAGGTCCCCCTCGCCCAGCCGTCGACCGTGATGAACAGGTCCACCGTCAGCTCCCGCATACCGGCAGACGGTATCGGAGAAGTACCTGATGGTCCCGTTGTCCAACGAGACGGGAGACCTCGGAGACGACGACGGGCGCCGCCGGCCGGAGCCGACGACGCCCGTCAGGTCGGAGCGCAGGTAGCGGGCCTCAGTGGGCCTCGGGTCCCGCGTGGTACTCGAACACCAGCCCGCAGACCGCGATGATCAGACCGATGCCCGCGAGCACGATCAGCCACCACTGGAAGAACGCCAGCCCGAGACCGGTGAAGGCCACGGCGCCCGCGACGGTGATGGGCCAGTAGCTGCCGGGACTGAAGAACCCGACGTCGCCGGCACCGTCGGAGACCTCCGCCTCCGGGTTGTCCTCCGGGCGCTCCTCGAGGCGCCGGGAGACGAACCGGAAGTAGGTGCCGACGATCAGGCACAGGCCGCCGGTGAGCGTCAGCCCGACGATGCCGACCGCCTCCTTCGACAGCAGGCCGTACACCAGCGCGCAGACGAAGCAGAACACGGTCAGGATCTCGAAGATGCGGGACTCGACCTTCATCGCCGCGCGCTCCTCTCAGCGGTGGTCGTGGTGGCGGCCATGTCAGAACGCCAGGCGGGTGGTCGGGTCCGGGTTGAACGGGTGCGTGGTCACCGCGGTCGGCGAGCACAGCGGTCCGCAGTTCATCCGGGCGAGCGCCTCGGCCGCGGTGTACGGCTGACCCGTGGCGGCGTTGGTGCTCTGCCGCAGCTGCATGTACTGGTCGAACAGGTTGCCCGGCAGCGCCCGCACCTCGAAGTTCATCATCGAGTGGTACGAGCCGCAGTACTCCGCGCACCGCCCGACGAAGGACCCGGGCTGCTCGATCTTGTCGATGACCCAGACGTTCTTCTGGTCGTTCTTCTCCGGGTCCGGCAGCACGTCGCGCTTGAACAGGAACTCCGGGATCCAGAACGAGTGGATGACGTCCTCGGAGCGCTGGGTGAAGGAGATCGGCCGGTCGGTCGGCAGCACCAGCAGCGGGACCTCGGCCGTCGTGCCGACCGTGGAGACCGGCTGCCCGGTGGGCTGGCGGGTCCCGGGGTACTCGAAGTCCCAGTTCCACTGGAAGGCGATGACGTCGACCTTGAGCTCGTTGCCCGCCGGCTGCCGGTCGACGACGTTCTGCACGACGACCGTGAAGTAGAAGAGGACCGCGACGATGATCAGCGGCACCACCGTGAGCACGAGCTCGAGCGGCAGGTTGTACTGGAACTGACGCGGCAGCTCCGAGTCACCCGCCTTGCGACGGTGGAACGCGACGGTCCAGGCGGTGAGGCCCCAGACGATGACGCCGACGGCCAGCGCCGCGATCGCCGACCAGGTCCACAGCGTCCGCATCATGGTGGCCTCGGGCGTGACGCCCACCGGCCAGCCGAAGCGGATCACGTCCTGGACCGAGCACCCCGTGGAGAAGATCGCGACGGCGCCCGCCAGGACCGCGAGCTGGAGCGCGCGGGTCACCCGTCGAGTCCGACGCTGCGACCCCCGGCCCCGCTGGTCCTGCCGGGACGGCACCTCCCCGGCCTGCGCAACGCTCGCTGCTCGGCGCACTGCTGGCTGCCCTCCTCGAGGCCGTGCGACCTCGGGCAACGGCACCCTCGGTCCGGACACGGGGAGACTAGCCGAGCCAACCACTACGCGCTGTCGGAGGGGCCGGGCGCGTCCCCCGGATGCGCGTCCGGAGCACGCCTCGGCCTGCGCTCCGATGGGAGCACGCCCGTCGACGACGCGGCCGGGGCGGGGTGGGCGCTCCTCGGACCGTCGGGCGTCCTCGCCATACTGGGCCGCGTGTGCGGTCTGATGGGTTGGATCACGGCGGAGGGCACGGCGGTACGGCACGCGGCGGACGTCGATGCCGCGTTGCCCTGCATGCGCCATCGGGGGCCGGACGAATCGGGCGTCTGGAACGACGACGACGTCGCGCTCGGCTTCAACCGGCTCTCCATCATCGACGTGGAGAACTCCCACCAGCCGCTCGTGTTCCCCGCCGACGGCGCGGACGCGGGCCGCTACCGCATCGTCTTCAACGGCGAGATCTACAACTACCTCGAGCTGCGCGAGGAGCTCGGCCGCGACCACGGCATCCGGTTCGCCACCGGCGGGGACACCGAGGCCATCGTCGCCGCGTACTCCGTCTGGGGCGCCGACGCGGTGCCGCGGCTGCGGGGCATGTTCACCTTCCTCATCTGGGACACCCGGGACCGGGTGCTCTTCGGCGCGCGGGACCCGTTCGGCATCAAGCCGCTGTTCTTCGCCGCGGGCGCGCACGGGGTGGCGTTCTCCAGCGAGAAGAAGTGCCTGCTCGAGGTGCTCGGGCCGCTGGGGGCCTCGTCGGCGGCACCGGACCCGGCGGCCCTGCAGCACTACCTGACGCTGCAGTACGTGCCCGAGCCGGCGACGCTGCACCGCGCGATCCGGCGCCTCGAGTCGGGCTGCTCGTTCACCGTCGTCCCCGGCGAGCCGGTCAGCGTGCAGCGCTACTTCACGCCGCGGTTCGACGAGCGCCCCATCGCCCGCGGCGACCTGGCCGAGGAGACCCGGCGCCACGAGGAGATCACCGAGGTCCTGCGCGACTCGGTGGCCAAGCACATGCGCGCCGACGTCACCGTGGGCGCGTTCCTGTCCGGGGGCATCGACTCCACGGCCATCGCGGCGCTCGCCCGCGAGCACAACCCGGACCTGATCACCTTCACGACGGGGTTCGAGCGCGCCGGCTACTCGGAGGTCGACGTCGCGGCCGAGTCCGCCGAGGCGATCGGGGTCCGCCACGTCGTCCGCACCGTCACGGCGCAGGAGATGATGGACGTCCTGCCGCTCATCGTCTGGTATCTCGACGACCCGGTGGCCGATCCGGCCCTCGTCCCGCTGTACTTCGTGGCGCGCGAGGCCCGCAAGCACGTCAAGGTCGTGCTCTCCGGCGAGGGCGCCGACGAGCTGTTCGGCGGCTACACCATCTACAAGGAGCCGCTCTCGCTCGCGCCGTTCGACCGGCTGCCCGGCGCGGTCCGCAAGCTCGCCGGGGCGCTCTCCGACCGGCTGCCGACGGGGGTGCGCGGCAAGGACCTGCTGCGTCGCGGCGCGCTCCCGCTGGAGCAGCGCTACTACGGCAACGCCCGCAACTTCTTCCCGGCCCAGCTCGACGCCGTGCTGCGCGGGTACGACGACGAGCTCTCCCACTCCGACGTCACCGCGCCGATCTACGCGGACTCCGGCTCGTGGGACCCGGTCGCCCGGATGCAGCACGTCGACCTGTTCACGTGGCTGCGTGGGGACATCCTGGTCAAGGCCGACAAGATGACGATGGCGAACTCGCTCGAGCTGCGGGTGCCGTTCCTCGACCCCGAGGTGTTCCGCGTGGCCTCGGCGCTGCCGACGGACCAGAAGATCGCGCACGGCACGACCAAGTACGCGCTGCGCCGCGCGATCGAGGGGATCGTGCCGCCGCACGTGCTGCACCGTCGCAAGCTCGGCTTCCCGGTCCCGATCCGCCACTGGCTGGCCACCGACATGCTCGACTGGGCGCGCGGCATCGTCCGGGACTCCCAGACCGACGCGATCCTCGACAAGGCCGCGGTGCTGCGCATGATCGACGAGCACCGCGCCGGCGGCGTCGACCACTCGCGGCGCATCTGGACGCTGCTGGTGTTCATGCTCTGGCACGGCATCTTCGTCGAGGGCCGGATCACCCCGGCCATCCCGGAGCCGCAGTACCCGGTCTATGCGTGATCCCCGGCGATAGTGCCCGACGCAACGATCGGGCTGTCCGGGCCGGTCCCATCACCTACGGTGGTCCGTTGATCCGAAACGAGTAACCGCTACGGAGAGGAGCGCCCAGCCCGATGGACGTACTGGGTATCGGCAACGCGATCGTCGACGTGCTCACGCAGACCGACGACGACACCATCACCGCCTTCGACCTGCCGAAGGGGGGCATGACGCTCGTCGACCAGGAGCAGGCCGAGACGCTGTACGCGAAGGCCGGTGAGACGACGGAGCGCTCGGGTGGCAGCGTGGCCAACTCGATCGCCATCGCCGCGGCGCTCGGTGCGGACTCCGGCTACGTCGGGAAGGTCCACGACGATCAGCTCGGCGCGTCGTTCACGCGGTCGATCCGCAGCCACGGCGTGACCTTCACCACCCCGGCCTCGACGGCGGGGCCCTCGACCGCCCGCTGCCTGGTCCTCGTGACCCCCGACGGCGAGCGCACCATGGGCACCTACCTCGGCGCCTGCACCGCGCTCGGCCCGGACGACATCGAGCAGGACGACGTCGCCGGCTCGGCGGTGACCCTCATCGAGGGCTACCTGGCCGACACCGAGCACGCCCGCGAGACGATCGGCAAGATCGTCGACGCGACCGCGAAGAGCGAGGCCAAGGTGGCCCTCACGCTCTCCGACGCCGGGTGCGTCGAGCGGCACCGGGAGTACTTCCGTGAGCTCGCCGCGGCGAACGTCGAGATCATCATCGCCGACGAGGACGAGGTCGCCGCGCTGGTCGGCGACGACGGCATCCCCTCGCTGCTGCGCGACAACGGCGGCAACTGCGAGATCGTCGTCGTGACCCACGGGGCCGAGGGCTCCACGATCTACGGGGTCGGCGGCGCGACGTACCAGATCGACACCCGTCCGGCCGACCAGCTGGTGGACACCACCGGCGCGGGCGACGCCTACGCCGGGGGCTTCCTCTACGGCCTGACCCACGGGCTGCCGCTGCAGGTCGCGGGCCGGATCGGCTCGGTCGCCGCCTCGCACGTGGTCGCCCAGCTGGGCGCGCAGCCCCCGGAGGACCTCAAGGCCAAGGTCGCCGCGGACGTGCCCGAGTTCCGCTGAGGCTGATCTCCACTCCCGTTTTCGGACGAACGGCTCGTTCGTCACCTTCACAGGTGACGAACGAGCCGTTCGTCCGTTCCGGGGCGGGGCGGGGCCGGACCGACCGGAGACACACGAGAGCCCCGGACCCACCCAGGGTCCGGGGCTCTCGTCGTGCCAGGGGCGACTCAGTTGAAGCTGTCGCCGCAGGCGCAGGACCCCGTCGCGTTGGGGTTGTCGATCGTGAAGCCCTGCTTGTCGATGGTGTCGACGAAATCGATGGTGGCGCCCATCACGTACGGCGCACTCATCCGGTCCACGGCCACCTTGAGGCCGTTGAAGTCACGGAGGAGGTCGCCGTCGAGGCTGCGGTCGTCGAAGAAGAGCTGGTAGCGCAGACCGGCGCAGCCGCCCGGCTGGACGGCGATGCGCAGGTGCATGTCGTCGCGGCCCTCCTGGTCGAGCAGGGCCTTCGCCTTGCTCGACGCGGCCTCGCTCAGCTCGACGCCGTGCTCGCCCGGCGCCGCCTCGGTGGCGGGGGCGGTGGGGTTCTCGACGGTCATGGTTCTCCCTGGAGCTCCCGGTGCGGTCCTCGCCGTGCAACCCCGCCGGGCGGCGGGATGTTCCCGCCCGGCGCGGCGCGCTCCGTCGGTCACCCGGATCGGGATCCCGGCGGGCACGGCGCGGCTCGCCTGCGATCTCCATGGTGTCACATCGTCGGCGCGCCATCACGCGCACGGACGCGACGCGCGCCACGCCTCACGCCCCGGCGGGATCCGGCGGCGGGGCCGTCGGGGCGGGTGTCCCCCGCCACCTCGTCCCGCTGCGGCGCAGCACGGCGAACACCGCGAGGAGCACCAGCCACGCGACCTGCCAGCCGGTCGAGACCACCAGCGCCACCGGCCCGGTGACCATGATCAGCACCGACAGGGCGTCGTCCCGATCGTCCATCACCCTCACCCTCCTGCGCGCCCACGCTGCGCCGCGGGGTGCCGGATCCGTGTGAGGTCCGCGTCAGAGTCCGGGTCCGGCGCCCTGGCCGCCGGGGTCGCGCGGCCCGGGGACCGTGGGATTCGGCCGGGCGTCGGGCAGCAGCTCCGGGCGCAGGTCCGTGCGTCCCCGCCGGCCTCCCCAGTGCACCGCGATCCCCTCGGCGAGGGTCGTGAGCGTTCCCGCCGGGTCGGCCATCGACGCCTCCACCGAGCCGGCGTCGGCCGCCGTCGCGTAGGCGCCGTGGATCCCGGACTCGAACGCCATCCGCGGCCCGACGTGGACCTGCCCGGCGAGCACGATGCACGGCACGCCCCGGGCCATCGCGGCCGCCGAGACCGCGGCCAGCGCGGAGTCGCGCAGCGACCGGAACTCGAGGCTGCCCTCGCCGGTGACGACGAGGTCGGGCAGGGCGTCGTCAGCGGCCGTCTCGAGCGTGGCCGCGGCCTCGCCGATCGGGGAGCGGGTCAGCTCGTCGCCCGCTGCGCCGCGGGCCCAGCCGTCCGCGACGGCAGCCGCGGCCTGGTCGCCGGACAGCGTGCCCCGGAAGGCGTCCGGCGCGATGAGCACGCGCATGGGCGGCCACGGTAGCGGGCGCACGCTCCGCTGGTGAGGGCTCGGAGAGAAGCACGCTGTGAGGTGACCGGGTGGTGCGCCGGGTGCCCTATCCTGGGCGGGTGAACTTCCTGCGCCGCGGCTCCAGCGCCACCTCCGCGCCCGCCCCCTCCGACGGTGAGACCGACGCCGCCGAGGAGCAGGAGGTCGTCTCCGTCGGCGGGCAGCGCGGCCAGAGCACCGGCAAGGGCCGCCCGACCCGCTCGCGACGCGAGGCCGAGGGCCGTCGTCGTGGCCCGGTGGCCCCGGCCCCGAAGACGCAGCGCGAGGCGATGAAGCGCGCGAAGACGCTGCGCGGCGACAAGAAGCAGCGCCGTGAGGCGGCCGCCGAGCGCCGGCAGCGGATGGCGGCGGGAGACGACCGGGTGCTCCCGGTGCGCGACCGCGGGGCGGTCAAGGCCTTCGTCCGGGACCTCGTGGACTCGCGGCGCCACCTCATGGGCCTGTTCATGCCGCTCGCGGTGCTGATCTTCGTGACCGTGGTCGTGCCGATCAAGGGCATCCAGAACATCGGCAGCCTGCTGTGCCTGTGCATGCTCGCCGCGATGGTCGTCGAGGGAACGCTGCTCGGCCGCCAGATCCTCGCCCGGGTGCGCGCGAAGTTCCCGAACGAGGAGGTCAAGGGCTTCTCGGTCGGCTGGTACGCCTTCACCCGCGCCACCCAGATCCGCAAGCTGCGCATGCCCGCGCCGCGGGTCACCGTCGGCGAGCCGGTCTCCTGACCCGGGCCGTCCGCTCCCTCGTCCTCGGCGGGACCCGCTCCGGCAAGTCGGCCTGGGCGGAGTCCCTGCTCGACGAGGACTCCCCCGCGCTGTACGTGGCGACGGCGCGCGCCGTCGACCCCACCTCCGACCCCGAGTGGGCCGACCGGATCGCCGTGCACCGCGCGCGGCGCTCGTCCCGGTGGGACACCGTCGTGGACCCGGACGGGACCGTCACGGCATCCGTGGTGCAGGAACGGACCGACGTCGCGGTGCTCGTCGACGACCTCGGAACCTGGGTGACCGGGCTGCTCGACGACGCCGGATGGGTGCGGGATGCGCCGTCGGTCGCGGCCGCGCGGGCGGCGCTGGTCGAGGCGGTGGCCCGTCGTTCCGGCCCGCTCGTACTGGTCTCGGCGGAGGTCGGGCTGGGGGTGGTGCCCTCGACGTCGGCGGGGCGGCGCTTCCGCGACGAGCTCGGGCTGCTGAACTCCGAGCTCGCGGCCGTGTGCGACGACGTGCGCCTGCTGGTGGCCGGCCTGCCGGTGGCCCTTAAGGTGGCGGCGCCTCGTGAGCACTAGGTCCTGCTGAAGCCGGTGCTCACGGGCGAGGAGAAGGGAGCATCCCGTGCCGTCGTCGGTGGCACCCCCGGACGAGACCTCGCGGGCCGATGCCCGTGCCCACCTGACGCGCCTGCCGCTCGCGGCGCACGCGCTCGGGCGCCTCGAGGACGTCGCCGTGTGGCTGGCCGCCTGCCAGGCCCGCTCCCCCGCGCGTCCGCCGTCGTCGCCGCGGGTGGTGCTCTTCGCGGCCGAGCACGGGATCGCGGCCGCCGGGGTCTCGGCGTTCGGGCCCGAGGAGACGGCGGCCCGGCTCGAGGCGGTCCGTGAGGGCAGCGCGCCCACCAACGCGCTCGCAACCGTGGCCGGCGCCGACGTCCGCGTCGTCGAGGTCGGCGACGGTCCCAGCGGCCGGATCGACCGTGAGGACGCGCTGAGCGACGACGGGGTGCGTGCCGCCCTGGACGCCGGGCGCACCGCCGCCGACTCCGCCGTCGACGAGGGCGCCGACCTGCTCGTCCCCGGCGAGCTCGCCGTCGGCGTCTCCACCCCGACCGCGGTTCTCGCCGCGGCGATGACCGCCCGCGAGCCGGTCGCCGTCGTCGGACGCGGGAGCGGCATCGACGACAACGCCTGGATGCGCAAGGCCGCCGCCGTCCGCGACGGACTGCGCCGCAGCCGGGCCGCGGGGCGCGACCCGGAGGATCTGCTGCGCATCGCCGGCGGCGCCGACCTCGCCGCGCTCGTCGGGTTCCTCGCCCAGGCCGCCCGCCGCCGCACGCCGGTGCTGCTCGACGGCGCCGCGGTGTGCGTCGCCGCGCTGCTCGCCGACGCGTGGGCCCCGGGCTCCCGCGCCTGGTGGCAGGCCGCGACCCGCGACACCGAGCCCGCCCAGGCCCTCGCCCTCGAGGTGCTCGGCCTCGACCCCCTGCTCCTGCTCGACCTGCGCGCCGGCGCCGCGACGGGCGCGCTCGCGGCGGTCCCGCTGGTGACGATGGCCGCGCGGGTCGCCGCCGGGTCGTGACGGGTCCCGACGGCGGGTCCGGGCGCGACGGCGGGTCCGGTCCCGACGCCGGGTCCGGGCGCGACGGTGGGTCGGGCTCTGATCGCGGGGCGGCCGGCTCCGACCCGCGACTCCCCGCGTCCGCCGACCGCGGCTCGTGGCTCGACGCGGCGACCCTCGCCCTGTCGCTGTTCACCGTCGTCCCCGTGCGCGCCCGGAGCACCGGGCGGTTGGCGGCGGCCCGGGCGCTGGTCCTCGCACCCGTCGTCGGGCTGCTGGTCGGAGGGATCGTCGCCGGGGTGGTGACCGGGGTGCTCGCACTCGGCGCGCCGCCGCTGCTCGCGGGCATCGCGGGCGTGGCGGTGGCGGCCGGCCTGACGCGCGGGCTGCACCTCGACGGGCTCGCCGACCTCGCCGACGGCCTCGGCAGCTACGGCGGACCCGAGCGGATGCTCGCGGTGATGAAGGACCCGTCGACCGGCGCGTTCGGCGTGATCACCCTCATCGTGGCTTTGGGTGCGCAGGCGGTGGCGCTGCCCGAGATCGTCGGGCGCGGGCCGCTCGGGGTGCCGGCCGTGGCGCTCGCGTGGGCCGCGGGGCGGGCGTCGTTCACGTGGTGCGCGCGCCGCAGCGTCCCGGCGGCCGCCCCGGGTGGGCTCGGGGCCCTCGTCGCCGGGAGCCAGCCGCCGGCGGTGCCCCTCGGCTGGGGAGTCGTCCTCGCCGGGGTGGCCGTCCTCGTCGTGCCCGGACGGCTCTGGCAGGGACCGGTGGCGATCGTCGTGGCCGCGCTCGCCGCCGTCGGGCTGTCATGGCACGCGATCCGACGCCTCGGCGGGGTGAACGGCGACGTGTTCGGCGGGGTCTGCGAGGTCACCGTCACCGCCGCCGTCGCCGTCCTCGCGCTGGGCTGATCACAGCTGGGAGGCGCCGCCGTCGACGACGAGCTCGGCGCCGGTGGTGAACGTGGCGTCGAACCCGAGGAACGCCACCGCGGCCGCGACCTCCTCGGGGCGCCCGAACCGTTGCATCGGGTTGACCGACCGCATCTGCTCGCGGGTGGTCTCGGCCGCGGCCGCCGGCAGGGTCCGTTCCAGGATCCCGGTGTCGATCGGTCCGGGACTCACCGCGTTCACGCGCACGCCGCGCGACAGCAGCTCGCGGGCCAGCGAGCGCACCATCGAGCGCGCGGCGGCCTTGGTCGCGGCGTAGACGCTCGAGCCGGGCAGGCCCCTGACGTTCGCGACGGAGGTGGTGACGACGACGGCGCCGCCCGCGCGCAGCAGCGGGGCGAGCCGCTGGACGAGGAAGAACGGGCCCCGGGCATTGATCGCGAACAGACGGTCGTAGTCGTCCTCGGTGACCTCGTCGAACGCGGCGAACGCCGTGACCCCCGCGTTGACGACGAGCAGGTCGATCTCCCCGAGGGTGTCGCGGACCTCGGCGGCCAGCGCGTCCGTCGCATCCGGGTCGGCGATGTCGCTCGCGAGGACGGTGACCTCGGGCCCCAGCTCCTTTCGCGCGGCCTCCAGCGAGTCCGGGCTGCGCCCCGTGACCGTCACGCGGGCCCCGTCGTCGTGCAGCAGGCGGGCCGTGGCCAGCCCGATCCCGCTCGTCCCCCCGGTGATCAGCACCGTCGCTCCGTCGTGGCGTCCCATGCCGCCACGCTCGCCCCGTCGTGGGGCCGGCGTCCAAGACCGATCACCGCCGACTCATGCCTGACCGGCATCACCCCAGCACAGCGGCCTACGCTGGCCTCGTGGACGACCTCGATCTCCGGCTCGTGCACGCGTTCGTCGTCGTCGCCGAGCACCGGCACTTCGGTCGGGCGGCCGAGGCCCTGCACATCGCGCAGCCGGCGCTGAGCCGCCAGATCCGCCGGCTCGAGGACCAGGTCGGCGCGCGGCTGTTCGACCGGGACACCCGCGGGACCCGCCTGACGGCGGCCGGGGAGGCGTTCCTCCCGGCGGCGCGGGAGGCCCTGTCGGCGTCCCGGTCCGCCGTCGCGGCCGCGCGGGCCGCGGACGGCCCGGACCGGCTCGTCGTCGGGCACGTCTCGGCCCTGCTCGTGACGGCCGGGGTGCGGGCGCTGCGGGAGGCCCGTCCGGAGGTGGAGGTGCGGACGCTGCACCTGGAATGGCACGAGCCGCGTGCGGCGCTGCTCGGCCATCGGGTCGACGTGGTGCTCGCCCGACTGCCGTTCCCGACCGACGGCCTGGAGGTCGTCCGCGTCCGCGACGAGTCCCGGGTGCTGCTGGTCCCGCGCGAGCACCGCCTGGCCGGCCGGGACGCGGTGCGCCTCGCGGACTTCGCCGAGGAGCCGCTCGCCCGGCTCGCCGACCCCGATCCCGCGTTCGCCGCGTTCTGGCGGGTGGAGCCGCGCCCCGACGGCGGACCCGCACCAGCGGGACCCGTCGTCGGGACCCCGGAGGACCGCCTCGAGGTGGTGGCCGGTGGCGAGGCCGTCGCACTGGCCACGGGTGCGGTCCTCGACGGGGCGCTCCGGCCCGACCTGGTGGCGATCCCCGTCGAGGACGTCGAGCCGGTGTCGGTCGTGCTCGCCACCCGGGCGGGTGACCGGCGCGCCCTGGTCACCGAGTTCGTCCGGATCGCGGCGGCGTGCCTGGGTCCGGGCTGACGAAGGGCACACCACGCATGGTCGAGCGCCCTTCGGCATGCCTCACGTGCTGATGATCACCGAAGGCGGCGCCGTGAGCGCGACGCCGACCCCGCGGATCAGGCCAGGCGCTCCATCCACCCGTGCGGGTCGGGCGCCGCGCCGCGCTGGATCGCGGTGAGGCGCTCGCGCAGCCGCGCGGTGACCGGGCCGGGCGTGCCGTCGCCGATCTCGAAGGACCCGCCGTCGTACTTGACCGACCCGACCGGGGTGATCACGGCCGCCGTCCCGCAGGCGAACACCTCGGTGAGGGCCCCGGACGCGACCTCCTTCTCCCACTCGTCGGTCGAGATTCGGCGCTCGGTGACCTTCGCGCCGTCCTCCCGGGCGAGCTCGAGCAGCGAGCGGCGCGTGATGCCGGGCAGCAGCGACCCGGACAGCTCCGGGGTGACGATCTCGGTGTTCCCGTCCGCGTCGGTGAAGACGAAGAACAGGTTCATCCCGCCCATCTCCTCCACCCAGCGGTGCTCGAGCGCGTCGAGCCACACCACCTGGTCGCACCCCTGCGCGGAGGCCTGGGCCTGCGCGGCGAGCGACGCGGCGTAGTTGCCGCCGCACTTCGCCTCGCCGGTGCCACCGGGGGCGGCGCGCACGTAGTCGGTCGAGAGCCAGACGCTCACCGGGGCGAGTCCGCGCGGGAAGTAGGCGCCGGCCGGGGACGCGATGAGCAGGTAGAGGTACTCCTCGCTCGGGCGCACCCCCAGCCCGGACGACGACCCGAACATGAACGGCCGCAGGTACAGCGACTCCTCGCCGCCCGCCGCGGGCACCCATCGGGCGTCGACCGTGAGCAGCTCGCGGATCGAGTCGAGGAAGAGGTCCTGCGGCAGCGGCGGCATGGCCAGGCGCTCCGCGGACAGGGCCATCCGCTCGGCGTTGGCCCAGGGGCGGAAGGAGGCGATCGACCCGTCGGGCTGCCGGTAGGCCTTGAGCCCCTCGAAGATCGTCTGGCTGTAGTGCAGCACCACCGAGGCCGGGTCGATCGACAGCGGCTGGTACGGGCCGACGGTGGCGTCGTGCCAGCCGCGCGCGGCGTCCCAGGACACCGTGACCATGTGGTCGGTGAAGTACTTGCCGAAGCTCGGCGCGGCGAGTACCTCCGCGACCCGCTCCTCGGTCGCCGGACCGGGGTGCGGGAGACGCGCGAAGGCCGTGCTCGACATGGTCGCCACCCTAGACCGCCTTCCCGTTCACGGGCACCGTCCGCCGGGTCGCCCCGGGGCGTCGGGCGCCGTCGGTGTCGAGCTCGACGTCGTGGGTGGCCGGAACGCCCAGGACCACCGACACGACGGCGGGTGCGGAGCCCCCGTCCCGGCCGCGGACCACGAGCAGGCCCGACCCGGCGTCCGGGCCCGCCGCGATCCGGTAGGCGCCGTCGGGACCCGTCGTCGTGCGGGCGACCTGGTGGCCGCCGCCGTCGACGAGGGTGAGGACGGCGTCGACGGGCCGTCCGGTGTGGTCGACGACGTGGCCGGTCAGCTCCGGCGTGGGTGGCTCCGTCCGCTCGTCAGATGGCAGCGTTGTGCCATCGCTGACGCCGGACCGAGCCGACATCCCCGCCGGGATCACGATCACGGGCCGGTCGGCGCGCTCCCAGAGGCCGCGGTCGGCGCTGGGCCGGGCGAGCGCGGCGAGCGGACCACCGTGCGGGCTGCCGACCACCACGGCGCGGGCGTCGCGACGGCGGGCCAGGTCGGCCAGGGCGATCCCGACGGCGTCGTGCGAGCCGACCGGGGGCAGCGACTCGGCCACCGCCGTCAGCCCCGCGGCGGTGAGCTCGGCGACGCGGCCGGTCAGCACCCCGCGGTCGTCGCCGACCGGCAGTGCGTCCCCGGCGACGGCGTCCTCGGGCACGTGGACCAGCAGCAGCGGCGCGTCCACGGTGCGGGCGAGGCGCGCGGCGGCCGCGACGACCTCGTCGGTGTGGGGCGCGTCGTCGACCGCCACGAGGACCGGCCGCTCGAGGACCCCGGGAACCTCGTCGGGAACATCATCACCGGACTCCGAGGACGTCTCGGCCCGACGCAGCAGCCGGTGCGCGGTCGACAGCACCAGCACGCCGAGCGCGACGACGATCGCCGCGACCCAGAACGGCGTGTTCGGCAGGAAGGCCTCGGCGATCAGCCCGGAGACCCACGGCGCGAGACCACCGCCGAGAAAGCGCACGAAGCTGTAGGAGGCGGACGCGACCGGCCGCGGCACCGGCGCGACCGACATGACCGCCTGGGTGACCAGGGTGTTGTTGAGCCCGATCATGGCGCCGGCGACGATCACCGCCCCGATCACGACGGCCGGCGTCGTCTGCCAGATCGCGATCACCAGCAGGTCGAGCGCCAGCAGCCCGAGCACGAAGTAGAGGACCCGGACGGTGCCGAAACGGCGCTCCAGGGCCGGCGCGCCGAACACCGCGAACAGCGCGACGAGCACGCCCCAGGCGGTGAACACCCCGCCGAGGCCGAGCGGCCCGAGATCGCCCATCGAGTAGGGCGAGTACGCGAGCAGGGTGAAGAAGCCCCAGTTGTAGGCGAAGGCCGTGACGGCGATCGTCGCGAGGCTGCGGTGGCGCAGCGCCTTGATCGGGTCGAGCAGGCCGATCTTCTCGGCCGGCTTCGGCGTCCTGTCCAGGAGCACGAGCGTCGCGACCAGCGCGATCGCCATGAGCACGGCGACGCCGAAGAACGGCGCCCGCCAGCTCACCGAGCCGAGCAGCCCGCCGACCAGCGGACCGAGCGCGATCCCGACGCCGAGGGCGGTTTCGTAGAGGATGATCGCGCCGGCGAACCCGCCGCTGGCGCTCGCGACGATCACCGCCAGCGAGGTCGCGATGAACAGCGCGTTCCCGAGTCCCCAGCCTGCCCGGAAGCCGACGATCTCGCCGATCGAGCCGGACAGTCCGGCCAGCGCCGCGAAGACGACGATGATCGTCAGACCGCCGATCAGGGTCGCCTTCGCGCCGATGCGGCTCGAGACCCAGCCGGTCACGAGCATTGCGACCGCGGTGATCAGCAGGTAGCTGGTGAACAGCAGCGAGACCTGCGCGGGCGTCGCGGAGAGCTGCTGGGCGAGCGCGGGCAGGATCGGGTCGACCAGCCCGATGCCCATGAACGAGATGACGCAGGCGAAGGCGACCGCCCAGACCGCCTTGGGTTGCCGGAACGGACTTGCTCCCGCGGCTTGCACGACGACCTCCACCGACGCGACGAATCCCGACCCACTTAGTTGTACCGAGCTAAGTAAAGGTTCGTCGATGACTCGGGCGTCACAGTTCCAAACGGTCCTCGAAGGCCGGCCAGTCGCGCAGGTTGACCTGGTCGCACTCGAGCGCCATCGCGTCGATCTCCGCGGCGCTCGCCCCGCGCTCGAGGCACTCCGCGAGGCGACGGAAGTACTCCTCGCGCGGCGCGCCCGGCACGAACAGGATGAGGAAACGGGCGAGCTCGTCGCCGACGGCCTGGAACGCGTGCACCCCGTTGACGGGGACGTGGGCGAAGTCCCCGCTGCCGAGGACCTGCCAGGTCGAATCGCTCATCACCGCGAGCCGCCCGGAGATCACCCAGAACGACTCCGAGAACCCCTGGTGGTAGTGCGGCACCGCGCCGATCCGGCCCGGGTCGGCGGCGCTCTCGAACAGCCCGAACCCGCCCCCGAGGACGTCGCCGGGGGCGGTGAAGATCGCGGGTCCGGCCTGCTCGGCGTCGGCGCGGTAGCGGTAGAGCCCCGGCTCGGAGTCCGGGATCTCCGTCGGGAAGCTCATCCGGTGACCTCAGCGCACGTGGGACTCGACGAACGGCGGGCTGACGACCTCGCACTCCAGGGGACGCCCGCGCACGTCGACGGACACCAGGTCACCCTCCGTCAGGCCCGCGGCGGTGTCCAGCAGGGCGAGCGCGATGCCGGTCTTGAGCGTCGGCGAGAACGTGCCCGACGTCGTCTCCCCCACCGTCGCGCCGTCGACCGTCACCGGCATGTGCCCCCGCGGGACGCCGCGGCCGGTCGCCTTCAGTCCCCAGGAGCGGCGGCGCGGCCCGGCCTCGCGCTCGGCGACCAGCGCGTCGCGGCCCCAGAACGCGTCCTTCCTCCAGCCCACCGCGAACCCGCACCGGGCCTGCAGCGGCGTGATCTCCGGGCCGAGGTCCTGGCCGTGCAGCGGCAGGCCGGCCTCGGTGCGCAGCGTGTCGCGGGCGCCGAGCCCCGCGGCCCGGCCGCCGACCTCGGTGACCAGGGCGAGCAGCGCGTCCCACAGCACCTCGGCGCCCTCGGCGGGCGCGATGAGCTCGTAGCCGTGCTCGCCGGTGTAGCCGGTGCGGCAGAGCCGGATCGGGGTGTCGTCCCAGGTGACGTCGACGAAGGCCATGTAGTCCAGATCGTCGTCGCCGGTCTCGGGGAGGATTCCCGCCTCGGCGAGCACCCGGCCCGACGCCGGCCCCTGGACGGCGAGGACGACGTGGGCGTCGTGCTCGTCGGCCACGGTGATCCCGTCCGGGGCGACCTGCGCGAGGCGCTTCCCGACGCCGGCCGAGTTCGCGGCGTTGGGCACGGCGAAGACCTCGTCGTCGCCGACGAGGTAGAGGATCAGGTCGTCGACGACGCCGCCGTCGTCCGCGCAGCACAGCGTGTACTGCGCCTTGCCCGGCACGATGCGGCGCAGGTCGTTGGTCAGGCACCCGTCGACGAACGCCGCCGCGCCCGGGCCGCTGATGCGGACCTTCCCGAGATGGCTGACGTCGAAGAGCCCGGCCGCCTCACGGGTGGCCGTGTGCTCCGCGACGACCCCGCCCTTGTCGCCCTCCCCGCCCGCGTACTGGACGGGCATCTCCCATCCGCCGAACGGGGCGAAGGTCGCGCCCAGCGCCTCGTGGCGGGCGTGCAGGGGGCTCCTTCTCAGGTCATTCGCGTCAGCATCGCTCACGGGTCGGGGACCGTACGGCACGCGCGCTGTCGGGGGGTCGTCCTAGCATGCCGATCACAGCACCGGGAGTCTCCCGGTCGCGCCGACGCCACCGTTGGAGGCCAGCCCGTGAGCATCCCGCCCGATCTCGAGCTCAGCGACGCCGCGGCCGCGGCCGCCGAGGTGGACGTCCTCGTGATCGGGACCCGTCCGGGTGCGTCCGCCGACGAGGGTGACGACGACGGGGTGCCGGTGCCGCCCCTGCTGGTGGGTGCGGACGACGTGGACGCCGCGTTCGGCGGGGAGCTCGCCTCGCTGCTCTCGCTCGCCGGGGCCGCGGGTGCCGCCGAGGAGGTCGTGAAGCTCCCCAGTCGCGGGGCGATCACGGCGCCGCTGCTGCTCGCCGTGGGCCTCGGGCCGGAGTCGTCGTCCGCGGGCAAGCAGGGCGCCCCGGACCTCGCCGAGCAGGTGCGCCGGGCCTCCGGGGCCGCCGCCCGCGCGCTGCCGAAGTCGGCCACCCGGATCGGCTCCACGCTGTCGTCGGTCGATCTCCCGGCGGCCGTCGAGGGCACCGTCCTGGGCACCTACGCCTTCACCGACTACCGCAGCGCACCCGACGGGCCGCTGCGCACCGTCACGTTCCACGGCGGCCCGGCCGAGCAGGAGCGGCTGGCCGACGCCGCGATCACCGCGCGGGCGGTGTGCGCGGCGCGCGACCTCATCAACACCCCGCCGAACGACCTCTACCCGGCCGAGTTCGCCCGCCGCGCGGTCGAGATGGCCGAGGCGGTCGGTCTCGAGGTCGAGGTGCTCGACGAGTCCGAGCTCGCGGCGGCCGGCTACGGCGGCGTCCTCGGCGTCGGGACCGGGTCGTCGCGCCCGCCCCGGCTGGTCCGGCTGCGCCACGTCCACCCGGACGCCACGAAGCACGTCGCGCTCGTCGGCAAGGGCATCACGTTCGACACCGGCGGCATCTCGATCAAGCCGGCCGCGAACATGGACCACATGACCTCGGACATGTCCGGGGCCGCCTGCGTCGTCGCCACCGCCTGCCTGGCCGCCGAGCAGAACCTCCCGGTGAACGTCACCGCGACGGTGCCGATGGCCGAGAACATGCCCTCGGGCACCGCGTACCGCCCGGGCGACGTGCTCACGATGTACGGCGGCAAGACCGTCGAGGTGCTCAACACCGACGCGGAGGGCCGGCTGATCCTGGGCGACGCGATCGTGCGCGCCTGCGAGGACGGGCCGGACTACCTGGTGGAGACCTCCACACTCACCGGCGCACAGACGGTGGCCCTCGGCTCGCGCACCGCCGGGATCATGGGCAGCGACGCCTGGCGCGACCGGGTCGCGGGTGCGGCCGCCGGCACCGGGGAGGGCGGCTGGGCGATGCCGCTGCCCGAGGAGCTGCGGGCCGACCTCGACTCCCGGATCGCGGACATCGCCAACGTCACCGGCCACCGCTTCGGCGGCATGCTCGTCGCGGGCATCTTCCTGCGGGAGTTCGTCGCCGAGGGGGTGCCGTGGGCGCACATCGACATCGCCGGCCCGGCGTTCAACACCGGCGGGCCGCACGGCTACACGCCGAAGGGCGGCACCGGACTGCCCGTCCGGACGCTCGCCGCGGTGCTCGCCGACGTCGCCCGGCAGGGCTGACCGGTCCTACCGGGGAGCGCCCCGGCACCTGATTGCCCGCGGTGGAAGGATGGTCAGCGAGCCCTGGTCCGATCAGCGGACCAGGACACGAGTGCCCCGGCCCGCGACCACCGTCGCCGTCCGGTCCACCGCACGTCACACGCCGACGCGGGAGAAGTGAGAGTTGAGCGAGAGCGACACCTACGACGTCCTGATCCTGGGTGGGGGGTCCGGCGGGTACGCCTGCGCACTGCGCGCGGCCGAGCTGGGGCTCTCCGTCGCCCTCGTCGAGCAGGACAAGCTGGGCGGAACCTGCCTGCACCGCGGCTGCATCCCCACCAAGGCGCTGCTGCACGCCGCCGAGGTCGCCGACAGCGCCCGCGAGGGTGAGTCCTTCGGGGTCAAGACCTCGCTCTCGGGCATCGACATGTCGGGCGTCAACTCCTACAAGGACGGCGTCGTCGGCAAGCTCTACAAGGGCCTGCAGGGGCTGGTGAAGTCCCGCAAGATCACGATGATCGACGGTCACGGCACCCTGGTCGGGCCGGACACCGTCGAGGTCGACGGCCAGCGCTACACCGGCCGCAACGTCGTGCTCGCCTCCGGTTCGTACTCCAAGACGCTGCCCGGCCTCGAGCTCGGCGGCCGGGTGCTCACCTCCACCGAGGCGATCAACCTCGACTACGTGCCCGAGCGGGTCGTCGTCCTCGGCGGCGGCGTCATCGGCGTCGAGTTCGCCAGCGTGTGGCGCAGCTTCGGCTCCGAGGTGACGATCGTCGAGGCGCTGCCGCACCTGGTGCCCAACGAGGACGAGTTCCTCTCCAAGCAGCTCGAGCGTCAGTTCCGCAAGCGGAAGATCAACTACAAGATCGGCACCAAGTTCACCGGCGTCGAGCAGACCGCCGACGCGGTGACGGTGAACCTGGAGAACGGCGAGCAGATCGAGGCCGACCTCCTGCTGGTCGCCGTGGGCCGCGGGCCGAACACCGCCGACCTGGGCTACGAGGCGCAGGGCGTCACCCTCGACCGTGGGTTCGTCACGACGAACGACCGACTGCACACCGGCGTGGGCAACGTCTACGCGGTCGGCGACATCGTGCCCGGCCTGCAGCTGGCCCACCGCGGGTTCCAGCAGGGCATCTTCGTCGCCGAGGAGATCGCGGGGCTCAACCCGCCGGTCATCGACGAGACGGGCATCCCGCGGGTGACCTACTGCGAGCCGGAGGTGGCCTCGGTCGGGCTCACCGAGGCCCAGGCCAAGGACACCTACGGCGAGGTGCAGACCACGACGTACGACCTCGCGGGCAACGGCAAGTCGCAGATTCTGCGCACCGCGGGCGCCATCAAGCTGGTCAAGGGCGGTACCTCCGACGACGCACCGGTCGTTGGGGTCCACATGATCGGCGCGCGCGTGGGTGAGCTCGTCGGGGAGGCCCAGCTGGTCTACAACTGGGAGGCTCTCCCCTCCGACGTCGCGAACCTCATCCATGCGCACCCGACGCAGAACGAGGCCTTCGGCGAGGCACACCTCGCGCTGGCCGGCAAGCCCCTGCACAGCCACAGCTGACGGCTGACCGTTCACCCACGGTTCCGCGAAGGAGTTCCGAGCACGATGGCCTTTACCGTCCAGATGCCTGCTCTCGGCGAGAGCGTCACCGAGGGCACCATCACCCGGTGGCTGAAGCAGGAGGGCGACCACGTCGACGTCGACGAGCCGCTGCTGGAGGTCTCGACCGACAAGGTCGACACCGAGATCCCCTCGCCCCAGGCCGGGGTGCTGCAGCGGATCGTCGCGAACGAGGACGACACCGTGGAGATCGGCGGTGACCTCGCGGTCATCGGCGACGAGTCCGAGGGCTCCGGGGGCGGTTCCGGCGGGGGGTCCGCCCAGCCGTCCCAGGCCGCCGAGCCGGAGCCGGAGCCCGAGCCGGAGCCGGAGCCCGCGCCGCAGGCCGCCGAGCCCGAGCCGGCCGCGTCGTCGTCGGGTGGCTCGTCGTCGGGCGGCTCGTCGTCGGGTGGCTCGTCGTCGGGCGGGTCCTCCGGTGGCTCGTCCGGCGGGTCGGGGACGTCGGTCGAGATGCCGGCCCTGGGCGAGTCGGTCACCGAGGGCACGATCACCCGCTGGCTCAAGCAGGTCGGCGACACGGTCGAGGTCGACGAGCCGCTGCTCGAGGTCTCCACGGACAAGGTCGACACCGAGATCCCCTCGCCGGTCGCCGGGACGCTGCTGGAGATCCGGGCGAACGAGGACGACACCGTCGAGGTCGGCGGCGTGCTCGCCGTCGTCGGGAGCGGGAGCCCGTCCTCGGGTGGCGGTCAGGGCGCCTCGCAGCCCGAGCCCCCGGCCGCACCGGCCCCGGCGCCCGAGCCGGCCCCGGAGCCGCAGCGCGCGCCGGAGCCCGAGCCGCAGCCCGCGCCGTCCGGCGCCGACGACGAGGTCAGCCACGAGACCGCCGCCCCGGCCGCCTCGAGCAGCCCGGCCGACGCCGGCGGTGGCGCCTCGCCGTCGTCGAACGGTGACGGCGGCGGCCAGGGCGGCGCCCCGTACGTGACGCCGCTCGTGCGCAAGCTCGCCTCCGAGCGCGGCGTCGACCTCTCGGTGATCAGCGGCACCGGCGTCGGCGGGCGCATCCGCAAGCAGGACGTCGTCGCCGCCGCCGACGAGCAGGACCAGCAGAAGGCCGCGTCGGCCCCGTCGTCGAGCCCCCAGCCGGCCGCGGCCGCGTCGGGCGGGTCCGGATCGGGTGCGGTGCATGGTGGCGAGGTGCAGAAGCCGACCGGGGCGGGCGCGGCGATCCCGCAGCCCGACGAGTCGGGCCTGCGCGGCACCACGCAGAAGCTCTCGCGGCGCCGGGCGACCATCGCCAAGCGCATGGTGGAGTCGCTGCAGACCTCCGCGCAGCTCACGACGGTGGTCGAGGCCGACGTCACCCGGATCGCGCGGCTGCGCGACCGGGCGAAGGCCGACTTCGCGGCCCGCGAGGGCGTGAAGCTCTCGTTCCTGCCGTTCATGGCGCTCGCCACCGTCGAGGTGCTGAAGGCCCACCCGGGCGTGAACGCGTCGATCGACACCGAGAAGGGCGAGGTCACCTACCACGGCGCCGAGCACCTCGGGATCGCCGTGGACTCGCCCGCCGGGCTGATCGTGCCGGTGATCCACGACGCCGGGGACCTCAACCTCGGCGGGCTCGCCCGCCGGATCTCCGACGTGGCCGACCGGACGCGGGCCAACAAGATCGCGCCGGACGAGCTCTCGGGCGGCACGTTCACGATCACCAACACCGGCTCGCGCGGCGCGCTGATCGACACCCCGATCATCAACCAGCCGCAGGTCGGCATCCTGGGCACCGGGGCGGTCGTGAAGAAGCCGGTCGTGGTGACCGACAGCGAGGGCGGCGAGTCGATCGCGATCCGCTCGATGGCCTACCTCTGCCTGTCCTACGACCACCGGATCGTCGACGGCGCGGACGCCGCCCGCTTCCTCGGCTCGGTGAAGGCCCGGCTCGAGGCGGGTGCGTTCGAGGCGGACCTCGGCCTGTAGCCGGTTCGCGCGCTTCTGACCGAGGGGCCCCTTCGCTCGATCTGTTCGAGTGACGGGCCCCTTCGCTCAGAACGCCAGGTCGCGCGCGGCGGCGGTCTCCGCGACGATCACGCCATGCGCGTCGTCATCTCCGGTTCGTCCGGACTCATCGGTACCGCCCTGGTGCCCCACCTGCGCAGCGCCGGGCACGAGGTCGTCCGCCTCGTCCGGCGCACACCGCAGGCGCCCGACGAGCGCGGGTGGGACCCGCCGTCGGGACGCACCGACGCCGGCGCCCTCGACGGCGCGGACGCGGTGATCAACCTCTCCGGAGCCGGGATCGGCGACAAGCGCTGGACCGGGGCCCGCAAGCAGGAACTGCGCGACAGCCGCCTCGTGCCGACCGACGTGCTCGCCCGCGCGGTCGCCGCCCAGGGCATCCCGCTGATGATCAACGGGTCCGCGGTGGGCTTCTACGGCGACACCGGGGCGGTCGCCGTCGACGAGTCCGGCCCGCGCGGCCGCGGTTTCCTCGCCGACCTCGTGCGCGACTGGGAGAACGCCACCGCCCCGGCCACCGAGGCGGGCGCTCGGGTGGTGACCGTCCGCACCGGGCTGGTGCTCTCTCCCGCCGGCGGGCTCCTGGGCATCATGCGGCCGATCGTGAAGGCCGGCCTCGGCGGACGGCTGGGCTCCGGCGAGCAGTTCTGGCCCTGGGTCAGCCTCGACGACGAGGTCGGTGCGATCACCTATGCGCTGGAGCACGACTCCGTCGTCGGGCCGGTCAACGCCACCGGCCCCTCCCCCGTGACCTGCACCGAGTTCACGAAGACGCTGGCCTCGGCGCTGCACCGACCGGCGCCGTGGGTCGTGCCCGGGTTCGCGATGCGGGCGGTGCTCGGCGAGTTCGCCGACGAGGGCGTGCTGGTGAGCCAGCGGGTGCTGCCCGGCGTCCTCGAGCGCGAGGGGTACACGTTCCAGCACGCGTCGGTGACCGCGGCGCTCTCGGCGGTCCTGGACGGCTGACCCCGCGCGATGTCAGCAACGGACCATCGCTGACGCGGCGCCGTCGTGACACCGCACCGGGGTAACGTCGCGCGCATGGGCTCCCACCGCGCGAGCAGCGACCCGATGCAGGTCCTCGAGCTCGGCACCGTCGAGTACACGCAGGCCTGGGAGCAGCAGCGGGACCACGCCGACGCGCGGGTCGCCGACACCGGCCCGGACGTGCTCATGCTGCTCGAGCACCCCAGCGTCTACACCGCGGGCAAGCGCACCCAGCCCGAGGACCGCCCGGCGGACGGCACCCCCGTCGTCGACGTCGACCGCGGCGGCCGGATCACCTGGCACGGGCCCGGTCAGCTCGTCGGCTACCCGATCCTCAAGCTGGCCGAGCCGTTCGACGTCGTCGCCCACGTGCGCCGCCTCGAGGAGGCCCTCATCGCGGTCTGCGCCGGGTACGGCCTGGAGACCGGGCGGGTCGACGGGCGCTCCGGGGTGTGGCTGGCCGCCGGCGACGGGCGTCCCGAGCGCAAGATCGCCGCGATCGGGGTGCGGGTGGCCCGCGGGGTGACGCTGCACGGGTTCGCCCTCAATGCCGACCCCGACCTCGCCGCGTTCGGCGCCATCGTCCCGTGCGGGATCGCGGACGCCGGCGTGACGAGCCTGACCGCCGAGCTCGGCCGTCGGGTCACCGTCGACGAGGTCCTGCCCGATGTCCGCGAGGCCGTCCTGGCCGCCTGCGCGGGCGAGCTGGCGGTGAGCGAGCACACCATCGCCCGCCCCGACACGACCACCGTCGGCGGCGTCGCGGTGGAGATGCTCGCCGGGCGCTGACCCCGGGCGTGAGGTTCGCCGCCGATCATGGATCGGGCTCACGCGTAAACTGGACGACGTGACCACGACGACCGGACCCGCGACCGCTCCCGAGGGACGCAAGCTGCTCCGCCTCGAGGTCCGCAACTCCCAGACGCCGATCGAGCGCAAGCCCGACTGGATCCGCACCCGCGTGCAGACCGGCCCGAACTTCTCCGAGCTCAAGGGCATGGTGCGCTCGGCGGGCCTCGCGACGGTGTGCGAGGAGGCGGGCTGCCCCAACATCTACGAGTGCTGGGAGGACCGGGAGGCGACGTTCCTCATCGGCGGCGAGCAGTGCACCCGCCGGTGCGACTTCTGCCAGATCGACACCGGCAAGCCCTCCCCGCTGGACCGTGACGAACCCCGCAAGGTCGCCGAGTCGGTCCGCCAGATGGGTCTGCGGTACTCGACGATCACCGGCGTCGCGCGCGACGACCTCGACGACGGCGGGTCCTGGCTCTACGCCGAGACCGTCCGCCAGGTGCACGAGATGAATCCGGGCACCGGGGTGGAGCTGCTCATCCCCGACTTCGACGGTCGGGACGACCAGCTCGGCCCGGTGTTCGACGCCGCGCCGGAGGTGCTCGCGCACAACCTCGAGACGGTGCCGCGCATCTTCAAGCGCATCCGCCCGGCGTTCCGCTACGAGCGCTCCCTCGACGTCATCCGCAAGGCGCGCGCCGCCGGGATGGTCACCAAGTCCAACCTGATCCTCGGCATGGGCGAGACCCCTGAGGAGGTCACCGCGGCGATGCAGGACCTGCACGACGCCGGGTGCGACCTGCTGACCCTCACCCAGTACCTGCGGCCCTCGCTGCGCCACCACCCGGTGGAGCGCTGGGTGAAGCCCGAGGAGTTCGTGGAGCACCGCGACGCCGCCCTCGAGATGGGCTTCGCGGGCGTCATGGCCGGGCCGCTGGTGCGCTCGTCGTACCGCGCGGGTCGGCTCTACGCGCAGGCCAAGCTGCACCGCGGCGAGGCGCTGCCGGAGGGCATGGCCGAGCTCGCCGAGGAGGGCGAGGCCCGCCAGGAGGTCGGCTCGGTGCTCGCCCGGCGGGCCTGAGCCCGCCGTCGGGAAGCGTCCGCGTCTTTCCCCCATCTCCGTCCGGAGCGTTGCGGGCGGGTACGGCAGAATGGGTGGCATGGCGAAGGACTCGGCCGGCAAGGCGACCAAGGAAGAGAAGAAGGCCGCCAAGCAGGCCTCGCGTGCGCAGCGGCGCGAGCGCTGGTCGCAGATCTGGCAGGCCTTCCAGATGCAGCGCAAGGAGGACAAGCTCCTCGTTCCGCTGATGGTCGGCGCGATCGTGCTCACCGCGCTGGTGTTCCTGGTCGTCGGCCTACTGATCGGCCAGTCGTGGTTCCTGGTGCCGATCGGCGTGCTGCTCGGCGCGGCGCTGGCGATGCTGCTGTTCGGGCGCCGCGTGCAGAACAACGTCTACACCAAGGCCGACGGCCAGCCCGGCGCGGCCGGTTGGGCGCTGGACAACATGCGCGGGCAGTGGCGGGTCACCCAGGCGGTCGCCGGGACGACGCAGCTCGACGTGGTGCACCGCGTGATCGGCCGCCCGGGCGTGGTGCTCGTGGCCGAGGGCGCCTCGCACCGCACGAAGGGTCTGCTCGCCCAGGAGAAGAAGAAGGTCTCCCGGGTCGCCGGGCAGGTGCCGATCTACGAGTTCACGGTCGGCAACGAGGAGGGCGACGTCCCGCTCTCGAAGCTGCAGCGGCACATGACCAAGCTCCCCCGCAACATCGACAAGGACCAGATGGAGACGCTCGAGAAGCGCCTCACGGCGATCGCGGGGCGCGGTGGGCCGGCGATGCCCAAGGGGCCGGCGCCCAAGGGCGCGGGCATGAAGGGCATGCAGCGCACCGTCCGGCGCCGGTGATCCTCAGCGGGTTCCTCGCGCAATGATCATGAGCACACTGCGCAGCCGCTGAGCGCCGCCGACCTGCCCCACGTGCCCCTGATCAACAACGAGGCCGAGAAAGCCGCCTACCGCGTCCTGATCACGACGGTCCGGCTGACGCGGTCGTGGAGCCCCCGCCCGTCACGATCCATGATCAGCGCGGGGACGATGAAGAAGAGCGACGCCGTCCGCACGAGCGCCCACCCCCCGACGCGTGCCGCGCCGTCCACCCGGACCGTCCGCAGCCCCGTCAGGACCATCGCGGGGGTCTGCCCGATGACCGCGACCGGGATCGTCACGAGCACCGCCCAGACGGCGAGGCTGAGGTAGGCGGGCGCCGGGAAGCTGATCGCGGAGGCCACCAGGCCGCCGATGAGCAGGTCGAGCAGGAACTGGCCCGCCCGACGCAGCGGCGCGGCGACGGACCCCGGCCCCTCCTCCGGGAGGCCGAGATCACGACCCGGGTAGCCCTCGGCGTCGGGCCCGGCGGCCGCGCCCGTCCGCGACGGCCTGCCGGACCCGTTCGGCTCAGCGTCCGGCACGCGACGTGTCGGTGCGGAGGCCGGAGCCCGACCTTCCGGACCTTCCGGGCGCTCGGTCGACGCCCGATCAGGCCCCTCGTCGGCGAGCCATTCACGAATCCACGACACTCTGACAGGCTACGGTGCCGCGGCGTCGGGATGCGCCACGGCAACGTCGCCGATCGGTTCGTCCACGACTCGGCAGTGGGCAATGGGACGTGCTGCGGAATGTGAGTCCGTCCCGTTAACTGCTGCGAAACACCGGTGCGACGAGCGAGTAACGCCAACCGCTTAGCGTCCGGGGTCACCTGATGTGGTGAGCGAACCCCGACCGGGCGGGGGACACCCGCTCGTCCGCACCACAGTGTCCGGCCAGAGAAGGAGCCAGCGAGGGTGTTCAACAACCAGGACGAGGTCTTCAAGTACATCTCCGACGAGGGGGTGCAGTACGTCGACGTCCGGTTCTGTGACCTCCCCGGCCAGATGCAGCACTTCACCGTGCCTGCCTCGGAGTTCGGCGGCGGCGTCTTCACCGACGGCCTCGCCTTCGACGGCTCCTCGGTCACCGGGTTCCAGACCATCAACGAGTCGGACATGACGCTGCTGCCCGACGTGGCGACCGCGCGCATCGACCCGTTCCGGGCCCAGAAGACCCTGAACATGAACTTCTTCGTGCACGACCCGCTGACGCTCGAGGCCTACAGCCGCGACCCCCGCAACGTCGCCCGCAAGGCGGAGAACTTCCTGTCGACGGTCGACGTCGCCGACACCTGTTTCTTCGGGCCGGAGGCGGAGTTCTACATCTTCGACTCGGTGCAGTACGAGTCGACGATGAACACCCAGATGTACAAGGTCGACGCGATCGAGGGTGTCTGGAACACCGGCCGTGACGAGCCGGGCGGCAACAAGGGCTACAAGATCGCCGCCAAGGGCGGGTACTTCCCGGTCGAGCCCACCGACCAGACCTCGGACCTGCGCGCCGCGATCGGCACGAACCTCATGAACTCCGGCTTCGAGCTGGAGAAGCTGCACCACGAGGTCGGCACCGGCGGCCAGGCCGAGATCAACTACAAGTTCAACACGCTGCTGCACGCCGCGGACGACCTGCAGCTGTTCAAGTACATCGTCAAGAACACCGCCTGGCAGGCCGGCAAGACCGTCACGTTCATGCCGAAGCCGATCGCCGGCGACAACGGCTCGGGCATGCACTGCCACCAGTCGCTGTTCAAGGGCGGCGAGCCGCTGTTCTACGACGAGAACGGCTACGCCGGCCTCTCGGACATGGCCCGCCACTACATCGGCGGCATCCTGCACCACGCGCCGTCGCTCGTGGCCTTCACCAACGCCACGGCGAACTCGTACCACCGCCTGGTGCCCGGCTTCGAGGCACCGATCAACCTGGTCTACTCGAACCGCAACCGTTCGGCCTGCGTCCGCATCCCGATCACGGGCAACAACCCGAAGGCCAAGCGCCTCGAGTTCCGCTGCCCCGACTCGTCGGGCAACCCGTACCTGTCCTTCGCCGCCATGATGATGGCGGGCCTCGACGGCATCCGGAACAAGATCGAGCCGCCGACGCCGGTCGACAAGGACCTCTACGAGCTCCCGCCGGAGGAGGCCGCCAACATCGCGCAGGTGCCGGCCAGCCTGGACGCCGCGGTCGACAACCTCGAGGCCGACCACGACTACCTCCTCGAGGGCGGCGTGTTCACCTCCGACCTCATCGAGAAGTGGGTCGAGCTCAAGCGCGACGACGTGACCGGCCTGCGTCTGCGGCCGCACCCGTACGAGTACGAGCTGTACTACAACTGCTGATCGACCCACGACGGCCCGGTCACCCCGCTCGGGGTGGCCGGGCCGTCGTGCTGTGCAGGGCCGGTGACGACGGCGGGTGCGGCCTCCGGTGGGCAGGTCACCGGCGGTCGCGCAGGTCCTCGCGCGGGGAGAGCGCCGCGGCCGCGACGTACTGGTAGACGTAGCGGACCTCCTCGCCCTGGCTGATCGGCACGCAGACCCAGCCGACCCACTCCCCCGTCGTCGTGCGCCGCCATCCGAGCAGCTCGCCCGGGACGCGACTCTGCAGGTCCACGCCGTCCGGGACCGCCCGCGGCGGCCGACCGGACGGTCGCGGGTAGGCCACGGCGAGGTCCACCCACACCCGGCGGACCTCGGTGCGCTGGAGCGCGCCCGAGCGCTCGTTCCTCCGCTGCGCCGGGCCTCGCTCGTCGAACACGTGTTCGATGATGACGGGTCACCCCGTCCGGACGCCACCGGGCCCGCCGATGTCACTCGACGGGCCCGAGAGTGTCGGTGGGCGGTACGACGGTGCCCGGATCGCCACGCCGTCCATGATCACCGGGATGACGAGGATCTGGGCGGCCGGCGCCTGGCTCCTCGTCATCCTGGCGATCATGCTCAGGAGCAGCACCGGCGATGGGCGCCCCTCGCCCATAGAGTCGACCGAAGGTGCCCTTCGCTCAGAACGCCGGAACGAGAGCCCGCTCAGACCGCGGAGAACGCCTCGTCCACCACCGCGCGGGCGTGCCGCGTGACCCGCCGGTACTCGTCGATGCACGCCCCCGGGTCGTCCTCCGGGTAGCCCAGCGCCGACGCGATGGCCGCCAGCTCCCGCCCGGAGCGCGGCAGCTGGTCGGTGGCCTTGCCGCGCACGAGCGTCGCCACTCCCCGGACCCGGGTCGCGACCGTCCACCCGGCGGCCAGCGCGTCGGTGTCGTCGGCGGAGAGCAGCTCGGCGTCGCGCAGGGCGTCCAACGCCTCGAGCGTCGAGGTCGTCCGCAGCGCGGGCAGCCGCCCGGCGTGCTGGAGCTGCAGGAGCTGCACGGTCCACTCGACGTCGGCCAGCCCGCCGATGCCGAGCTTCGTGTGCAGCGCCCGGTCGGCACCCCGCGGAAGGCGCTCGGCGTCCACGCGCGCCTTCATCCGGCGGATCTCCATGGCCTGCTCCTCGGGCAGCCCCTCCGACGGGTACCGGTAGGGGGCGATCATCTCCGAGAACCGCTCCCCCAGCTCCGCGTCGCCGGCGACCGGCCGCGCCCGCAGCAGGGCCTGGCGCTCCCACGTGGCCGCCCAGCGCCGCAGGTAGTCGGCGTACGACGACAGCGTGCGCACCAGCGCGCCGGTCCGCCCCTCGGGGCGCAGCTTGGTGTCGACCTCCAACGGCGGGTCCGGGCTCGGCTCGCCGAGGGCCGTGGTGACCGCCTCGACGACGCCCCGGGCGTAGGTCGTCGCCTCCTGGTCCGAGACGCCCTCGGCGGGCTCGCAGACCGCGACGACGTCGGCGTCCGAGCCGTACCCCAGCTCCGCGCCGCCGAGCCGGCCCATCCCGATGATCGCGATCTTCGCCGGCCGGGGCCCGTCCCCGACCCGCTCGCGCTCCGCGGCGTCGAGCGCGGCCTGCAGCACCGCCACCCACACGCTCGAGAGCGCCGCGCACACGTGCGGCACGTCGGTGAGGCCCAGCAGGTCGGCGCACGCGATCCGCAGCAGCTCGACCCGTCGTAACGACCGCGCCACGTTGCCCGCCGAGCGCGGGTCGGCGTGCCGGCCCACCGCCGCGCGCAGCGACTTCGCGACCTCCGCCGGGTCGCGCGCCACGAGCTCGGCCGACGGCCCGTCGCCGCCGAGCATCCGCAGCACCTCGGGCGAGCGCGGCATCATCTCGGCGACCCAGCGCGAGGTGCCGAGGACGTAGCACAGCCGGTCCGCGGCCAGCCCCTCGTCGCGCAGGAGCGCCAGGAACCACGGGGTGTCGGCCAGCGCCTCGGAGACCTTGCGGTAGGCGAGCAGGCCGTGGTCGGGGTCGGCCGTGGTGCCCAGCCGGTCGAGCAGGACCGGCATGAGCGCCCGCTGGATGCGCGCCGCGCGGCTGGTCCCGGAGGTCAGCGCCGCCACGTGCTTCAGCGCCCCCGACGGCGAGCTCCAGCCCAGCGCGGCGAGGCGCTTGGTGGCGGACTCCTCGGTGAGCACCAGCTGCTCGCCCGGCACGCGGGCCACCGACTCCAGCAGCGGGCGGTAGAAGAGCTTCTCGTGCAGGCGCCGGACGCGGACCGTGGTGCGCGACCGTTCGGCCTGCAGCACCCCGACGGCGTCCCGGCGCCCGTCCGCGCGCAGCTTCGCCGCGCGCGCGAGCCAGCGCAGGCCCGCCGTGTCGTCGTCGGAGGGGAACAGGTGGGTGCGGCGCAGCTTCTGCAGCTGCACCCGGTGCTCGAGCATCCGCAGGAAGCGGTAGGACGCGGCGAGGTTCGCGGCGTCGTCGCGGCCCACGTACCCGCCCTCGGCGAGCGCGGCGAGGGTCTCGAGGGTGTTCTGCCCCCGCAACGACTCGTCGCCGCGCCCGTGGACGAGCTGCAGCAGCTGGACGGCGAACTCGACGTCGCGCAGGCCGCCGCGGCCCAGCTTGAGCTCGCGGTCGGCGTGCTCGTGGCGGATGTGGTCCTCGACGCGGCGGCGCATGGCGCGCACGTCGGCCACGAAGTCGTCCCGGTCGGCGGCGCTCCACACCATCGGGGCCAGCGCGTCGCAGTACTCCCGGCCCAGGTCGAGATCCCCCGCGACCGGGCGGGCCTTGAGCAGCGCCTGGAACTCCCAGGTCCGGGCCCAGCGCCGGTAGTAGGAGACGTGGCCCTCGAGGGTGCGCACCAGCTGGCCGGACCGGCCCTCGGGGCGCAGGTTCGCGTCGACCTCGAGGAACGCCTCGGTGGCGACGCGCATCATCGCGGCCGCCACCCGGGTCGCGGAGTCGACCGCCCCCTCCGCCACGAAGATCACGTCGATGTCCGAGACGTAGTTGAGCTCGCGGCCGCCGCACTTGCCCATGCCGATGACGCCGAGGCGGTGGTCGCCGGCGCGTTCCGGCCCGACCTCGGCGCGGGCGACGGCGAGCGAGGCCTCCAGCCCGGCGGCGGCGAGATCCGCGAGCTGGGTGCACACCACGTCGACCGGCAGGATCGGCAGTTCCGGCTCGCACACCGCCTGCAGATCGGTGGCGGCCAGCAGCAGCACGTCGTCGCGCCAGGCCAGGCGCAGCAGCTCGACGGCGGCGTGCCCGGTGACGGTCGCGGCCGGGACGGCGTCGTCGGGCTTCGCGCCCACCGCGTCGAGGTGGGTGCGCCGACGGTCGTCGGCGGTGGGCAGCCGCGAGGGGTCGAAGACGCGCCCGGGCGCGGTCGTCGTGCGCAGCATCCGCCAGCGCTCGGGCTGGCCGACCAGGTGCTCACCCAGTGCCGTCGACCCGCCCAGCACGCCGAACAGCCGGCCCCGCAGGCCCTGGTCGGTCCGCAGCGCGCGGTCCAGCTCGTCCCACGCCTCGTCGTCGAGGGCCTCCCGGAGCCGTTCGACGGCGACCAGCGCGAGATCCGGGTCGGCCGCCCGAGCGAGCGCCCACACGACGAGGGCCGCGGCCGGGACCGCGTCGTCGCCGTCCCACCAGCCGAGGTCGGCGAGGCGCCGGCCCGCGTCGGGGTCGGTCAGTCCCAACCGCGCGGGGGCGCGCGCGGGACGGCGGTCCCGCGCCGTTCGGGGAGCGTTCATGACGCCAGCGTATGTGAGTGGATTTGGTCGTCCAGACGACCAAATCCACTCACATCTACAAGATCGGCAGGTACGTCGACAGCTCGTACGGCGTGACGTTGCGGCGGTAGTTGTCCCACTCGGTCCGCTTGTTGCGCAGGAAGAAGTCGAACACGTGCTCGCCGAGGATCTCGGCCATCAGGTCCGACTGCTCGAAGGACTGCAGCGCGCCGTCGAGGTTCTGCGGCAGCGTCTGGTACCCCATCGCCCGGCGCTCGCCCTCGGTCAGCGACCACACGTTGTCCTCGGCCGCGGGCGGCAGCTCGTAGCCCTCGGAGATGCCCTTGAGGCCGGCCCCGATGATCACCGCGTAGGCCAGGTACGGGTTGGCCGCCGAGTCCAGCGACCGGACCTCCACCCGCCGCGACGACGCCTTGCCCGGCGAGTACATCGGCACCCGGACCAGCGCGGACCGGTTCGCGTGGCCCCAGCACACCGCGGTCGGGGCCTCGCCGCCGACCACCAGGCGCTTGTAGGAGTTGACGAACTGGTTGGTCACCGCCGACATCTCGCGCGCGTGGCGCAGCACGCCGGCGACGAACGCCTTGCCGGTCTTGGAGAGCTCGAACGGCTCGGCGGCGTCGTGGAAGGCGTTCTGGTCGCCCTCGAAGAGGCTGACGTGGGTGTGCATCGCCGAACCGGGGTGGTTCGTGAACGGCTTCGGCATGAACGAGGCGCGCACGCCCTGGGTGATCGCCACCTCCTTCACGAGGTAGCGGAACGTCATGATGTTGTCCGCCATGGTCAGCGCGTCGGCGTAGCGCAGGTCGATCTCCTGCTGGCCGGGCCCGCCCTCGTGGTGGGAGAACTCGACGGAGATCCCCATCGCCTCGAGCGCCTCGATGGAGCGGCGCCGGAAGTGCGGCGCGACGTCGTGCGACGCCTGGTCGAAGTAGCCGCCGGTGTCGGCCGGGAGCGGCGGCGACCCGTCGTCGGGAAGTCCGCGGAGCAGGTAGAACTCGATCTCCGGGTGGACGTAGCAGGTGAAGCCCGCCTCGGCGGCGCGGGAGAGCGCGCGGCGCAGCACGTGCCGCGGGTCGGCCCACGACGGCGAGCCGTCCGGCATCGTGATGTCGCACAGCATCCGCGCCGAGTAGTGGTCGCCGTCGGTGTCCTCCCACGGCAGCACCTGGAACGTCGACGGGTCCGGCTTCGCGACCATGTCCGACTCGTAGACGCGGCTGAAGCCCTCGATCGACGACCCGTCGAAGCCGATGCCCTCGGCGAACGCCCCCTCGAGCTCGGCGGGCGCGATGGCCACCGACTTGAGGTACCCGAGCACGTCGGTGAACCAGAGCCGCACGAAGCGGATGTCGCGCTCGTCGAGCGTCCGCAGGACGAACTCCTGCTGGCGATCCATGTCCCGGACCCTAAGGAGACGGTGTTACAGGGACGTCACAGGGGGGTCCTGCGCTGCCCGCCCGTTCGGGTCGTTCGTCACCCGTTCTCCGGGCACTTGGCGTTCGGCGGCGCCGGGGTGCCGTCGACGAGGTAGCGGGTCACGATCGCGTCGACGCAGGGGAAGCCCTGGAACGACGCCGTGTGCTGGGTGCCGACCTTGGTCAGCAGCGAGCCGTTCAGCGACTTCGCGAGGTCGACGCCCGCCTGGTACGGCGTGGCCGGGTCCCCGGTCGTGGAGACGACGAGCGGCGGGGCCAGACCGGGCGCCTTCGGCAGGTGCGGGCCGCCGGTGGCCGGGGTCGGCCAGAACCCGCAGGTGTCCAGCGCGGAGCTCGCCCCGCGGCCGGAGTCGAGGAACGGGGCGGCCTCGTTGTACCGGTTGGCGCGGTCGAGTGCCTGGGCGTGGTCCCTGACCTGCGGGTCGTCCACGCAGCGGATCGCGTTGAACGCGTCCTGCTGCGGCGAGTACGTCCCGTCCGGGGCGCGGTCGTAGTACTGGTCGGCCAGGTTCATCAGCGACTGCCCCTGGCCCTGGGTCAGCTCGGTGATCCCCTGGCGCAGCTGCGGCCACATCGAGGTGGCGTAGAGCGCCTGGATGGTGCCCTGCTGGGCGTCGTTGTAGGACAGCACGCGGCCGTCGGGCAGCTTGATCGGGTTCGCGATCAGCGGGCGGGTCAGCTGCTGGTAGCGCGCGGTCGCCTGGGCCGGGTCGGTGCCCAGCGGGCAGCCGGGCTTCGACGAGCAGTCCTTCGCGAACGCCTCGAACGCGCCCTGGAAGCCACGGCCCTGGTCGATCAGCTGCTCGGTCGGGTCCTGGTCCGGGTCGACGGCCCCGTCGAGGACCATCGCGCGGACGTTCTTGGGGAACTGCTCGGCGTAGGTGGAGCCGATCCGGGTGCCGTAGGAGTAGCCGATGTAGTTCAGCTGCTTGTCCCCGAGCACCGAACGCAGGACGTCCATGTCGCGGGCGACGTCGCGGGTGCCGACGTTCGCGAGCAGGTCCACCCCGGTCTTCTGCGCACAGCCGTCGGCGGTCTGCTTCGCGGCCGCCTCGGCCTTGGCGACGCCGGCCGGGGACGGGTCGAGGATGTCGGTGTCGCGCTGGGCGTCCTGCTGCTGCGCGGTCAGGCAGTGGATCGTCGGGGTGCTCGCCCCGGTGCCGCGGGGGTCGAAGCCGACCAGGTCGAACTTGCGGGCGACCTCGGTGTTCTTCATCAGCAGCGAGAGCTGCGAGGCGATCTCGATGCCGGAGGCGCCCGGTCCGCCCGGGTTGACCAGCAGCGACCCGATCCGCTGGGTCGGGTCGGTCGCCTTGAGCCGGGAGATCGCGATCTGCGCGGTACGACCCTGCGGGTTGGTGTAGTCCGCGGGCACGTCGACCTTCGCGCACTCCATCCCGGGCTGGCCGTAGTACTCCTTCTGGTCGTCCGTGGTGGCGAACGGCAGGCAGGAGCCCCAGGTCGGGCGCTGCGAGTAGAACCGGGTGAGGTCCGGCGGCACCGAGCCGGGCGCCGGGGAGGTGCTGATCGGCGGCACCGACGACGCGGCCGTCGGGGTGCTCGCGACGTCCGCGCACCCGGCGGCGCTGACGAGCACCGCGGCCACCGCGACGAGGCGCAGCACCCCCCGGTGCCCTCGTCGGCGCCTTCTCGGGCGCGTCGAGGCGCCGTCGTACCGGTTCTCGGTTCCCGCGCCCCGTCGCGTCACGCGGGCCATCCTCGCAACCGCCCGGTCAGGTCTCCGTCCGCCCCCTTCGCAGGGCCGGGAGGGGGGCGTGGTTGTGAAGCTCGTCCCACCGTGCCCCTCCTCGCTTCGCCGGAGCCCTCCGTGGTGCAACGCTCCGGCAGTCCGACCACGAACCTCGGCACGCCCGGGGACCCGCACCGCGGGCCTCGAGGCAGGAGGACCTGACGATGACGTCACCCCAACAGGACGCTGCCCGCACCACGGTCGAGGCGCCCCGTCTCCCGAAGCGCGTCCGCATCCACCACCTGCAGCAGTGGAAGGACGCCGGCGAGCGCTGGCCGATGCTCACCGCGTACGACTTCCCCACCGCGCGGATCTTCGACGGCGCCGGGATCCCGGTGCTGCTCGTCGGCGACTCGGCCGCGAACAACGTGCTCGGCTACGACTCGACGGTGCCGGTGTCGGTCGACGAGCTGCTCATGCTCACCAAGGCCGTCGTGCGGGGGGTCTCCCGCTCCCTCGTCGTCGCCGATCTGCCCTTCGGCTCCTACCAGTCGTCGCCCGCCCAGGCCCTGGAGACCGCGGTGCGGTTCTTCAAGGAGGGCGGCGCCTCGGCGGTGAAGCTCGAGGGCGGCGCGCAGTACGCCGGGCAGATCCGCGCGCTCACCGACGCCGGCATCCCGGTGATGGCCCACCTCGGCTTCACCCCGCAGAGTGAGCACGCCCTCGGCGGGTTCCGCGTGCAGGGCCGCGGCGCCGGCGCCGAGAAGCTCATCGAGGACGCGCTGGCCGTGCAGGCGGCGGGCGCGTTCGCCGTCGTGCTCGAGATGGTCCCGGCCGACGTCGCGAAGCGGGTCACCGCCGAGCTTCGGGTCCCGACCGTCGGGATCGGCGCGGGTCCGGACACCGATGCGCAGGTCCTCGTCTGGCCCGACATGGCCGGCCTGAACACCGGCAAGGCGCCGCGCTTCGTGAAGCGCTACGCCGACCTCGCGGGCGCGCTGGGTGGCGCGGCCGAGCAGTTCGCCGACGAGGTCCGCGAGGGCGTCTACCCGACGGCGGAGCACTCGTTCGAGTAGGTGCGCTGCGCGCCCGTGAGCAGTAAGTGACGCTCTGGCGTCAATGACTGCTCACGGGCCGTCAGGCACCCAGGCACCCGGCGAGCTCCGTGTTCAGCGCCGCCACGGCGGCGTCGCACGTCGCGGAGATCCCGGTGAAGCCGAGGAACCCGTGCACCAGCGACGGGTGCTCGCGACGCCGGACGTCCACGCCCGCCTCGGTCAGCGCGTCCGCGAAGGCGTGCCCGGCGTCGCGCAGCGGGTCGTAGCCAGCGGTGGCGACGATCGTCGGGCCGAGCCCGGCCAGGTCCGCTCGCATCGGCGAGAGCCGCGTGTCGCCCGTCGGTGACGTCCCGGCCAGGTACAGCTTGCTGCACGCGACGACGTCGGCGGCGCCGAGGAAGTAACCCTCGCCGTTCCCGCGGATCGACGGGTAGCGGCCCTCGAAGTCCGGCGGCGGGTAGACCAGCAGGGTCCCGACGGCGGGGGTGCCCGCGTCGCGGCGGGCCAGCGCGGCCCCGGCCGCGAGGTTGGCTCCGGCGCTGTCGCCCGCGAGCCCGAGCCGGGCGGGGTCGGCGTGCCAGCGGTCGGCGTGCTCGACCACCCACTCGACCGCGGCGAGGGCGTCGTCGTACGGCGCCGGGAAGGGGTCCTCCGGGGCGAGCCGGTAGTCGACGGCGACGACGACGGCGCGGGTGTCGTCGGCGAGCCGCTGGGCGACGGGGTCGTACACGTCGCCGCCGCCGAGGACCCAGCCGCCGCCGTGGACGTGCACGACGATCGCACCGGAGTGCTCCGACGCCGGACGGTGCACCCGCAGCGGCACCGGGCCCTCCGTGACGAGTTCCGGGGCGCGCTCGACCGGGAGCGCCGTCTCCGCCATCACCGCCGCGTACCGGGCCCGGGCCGTGGCGATGCCCTCGACGGTGTCGGTGCCGGCGAACATCGTCGGCTCACCGTGCTCCCGACGGCGGGTCAGGAACGTGTCGAGGTCCGGTTCCAGACCGGCATCGCCGTGATTCGCGGAAGCCACGAGCGGTGAGCCTACGAGGACAACCACCCCACCGTGTCCTGGTCCGTGTGGGGGACAGCGGAGCAGACTCGTCACTGCCGCCCAGTCCCGCCGGTCGTTGCCGAATCGACACCTGAGCCGAGGGCAACCGCGCCGGGGACGACACGTCTGACTCCATGCCGGGCTCGATCGATCACGAACGAGCCCGGTGCACCTCCCCCCGTCGCACGGTCCGCCCCCGAGAACGAAGGATCCAGCGCCTCCGATGGCACTCCCCTACAACGCCCCGACCCTGCCCCGCATCGCTCTGGCGGACCTGCGCGCCGATCGCCTCTCCGCCACCGGGACCACGGCCCGGCCGACCCCCGAGGTCCTGGTCCGTGCCCGGCACATCGCGACCTCGCCGGTGACCGCGCTCGTCGTCATGGCCCTCGGGCTGCTCGGACTGTTCGCCCTGCCGGTGGTGGGTCTGCTGTTCGTGGCCGTGGTCGTGCTGCCGGTGGTCATCTACCAGCTGCGCGCCGAGCAGCGCCGCACCCTGCGTCTCGGGCGCCGCTGACCCGGGTCCCGCCCGGCACCGCCCCCGGCTCCCACGCGGAGCCGGGGGCGGTCGTCGTTCGAGGGGCCCGTCGGTCAGAAGGAATTGACCCCGGACGACGCCGCGGCGCCGATGATCACGACGATGAAGAAGACGATGAAGAGCACGCCGAGCGCGATGATGATGTAGCCGATGATCAGCCCGGCGAGCGCGATCCCGTCACCCGACTCGGGCCCCTCCCGGATCTGACGTCGGGCGATGTGGCCACAGATCACGCCGGCGATCGCGGTGACGCCGAAGAAGAAGCCCAGCAGCGACAGCACCAGCGAGACGATCGCCAGCCCGTTGGTCGGGGCCGCCACCGGAGCGGAGTAGCCGTAGGGCCCCGGCTGGCCGGCTCCGTAGGGCTGCGCGCCGTACCCGGGCTGCGGGTAGCCGGGCTGGCCGTACCCCGGCTGACCGTAGGCGGGCTGGGGGTATCCCGGCTGGCCGTACCCGGGCTGGCCATACCCCGGCTGGGGCTCCCCAGCCTGCGGGTAGCCCGGCTGCGAGTACCCGGGCTGGCCGGACGAGCCGGACTGGCCGAAGGACCCGGACTGGCCGTAGGACCCCGAGTCGTACGGCGAGCTCCCGGAGGACTCGGACGACGCCGAGCCGGACCCGCTGCCGGGGTACGCGGTCGGCGGCGGATAGCCGCCGCCCGAGCCCGACTCCGACGAGGACCCCGGGCTCGACCCCGTCGACTCCGACCCCGCCTGCTCCCCCTGCGGCCTCGCGAACGGGTCGCCGTCCCGGGGCTCGCCGTCCGGCTCGCTCATCTGACCCACCCCCGACCCGGCCCGCCGGCGGCGTCCGGAACTCCTGGTGGGCGGACACCTCAGGTCCACCCGTGTGAGGCGGAATCCTCGCACGCATCACCGACACCGACCCCCCAACGACGCGAATCGGTCGCGACGGGATCGGGCGCGGCAGAACCTCAGGACGACGAGTGCCCGGAGGACTTCGAGCCTCCCGACGACGGCGAGCCCGACGGCTTCGAGGATGCCGACGACGGGGCCGAGGACGCCGACGGAGCCGACGAGCTCGAGGAGGGCGACGTCGAGGGCGAGGCCGAGGACGTCGGGCTCGGCGTCGTCGTCGACGGCGGCTTCGGCGTGGTCGGCTTCGGCGTGGTCGGCTTCGGCGCCGTCGACGACGGGGCGCTGGACGTCGGCCGGGTGGACGTCGGGTCTGTGGTGGCACTCGGGGTGGTCGAGGTCGGCCGCGAGGACGGCGCCCCCGTCGAGCCGGCCGGCGACCCCGCCGCGGGCGCCCCCGGCCCCGCGCCGCCACCGGCGCCGGAGCCGCCGAACCCGCCCGCCGTCCCGCCCGCGAGCGGTGCCGGGGCGGCGGGCAGGGCCCGGGCCGGGCCCGCCGAACCGCCCGGTCCGGGGAGCGGTCCGTTCAGCGCGCGCAGGCCGACCTGGGTGCTGGGCGGCGGCGCGACGACGCTGCCGGGCGCCGGCCCGAGGTCGGTGATGGCCGGAGCCGCGACCGCGGTCGGCGCGATCGCCGGACCCTGTGGGGTCGGGGTCTGGACCCCCGCGAACAGCGCGCCGAGCCCCGGCGTCATCGCCAGCGAGGTCGAGGTGCCCGTGACCGTCTGGAAGACCGCCGTGCTGACCGCGGCCGCACCCATGAGCGACACCCCGGCCACCGCGACCCGACGACGCCGCGCCCCGCGCCCGTCGTCGGCGGTGAGGCACACCCACGCGGCGCCGGGGTCGAACGTCCCGCCGTCGACCCCCGCGGGGGCCGGCATCGACCTCGGTTCCACCGTGAGCTCCTCCTGTTCCTCCGCCCGGGCGGGATCGCCGCCCGGGCCACGACACCCGGACTCCTGCCCTGGTCCGGGCGTCGTGTTCACAGTCAAACTGACGAACGGTGTAGTCGTCCCTCTGACGATCAGGCGGCATGACCTGCGTCCGAGTGGGCGCAGGACTCACCCGCCGGAGTCGCCTCGGGGGCTGCGTGGACCAGCGGGAATGCCTGCCGGTCGCGGGGCAGCGCCCGCTCGTCGCGTCACGCCCGGGAGTCGTCCGGCGACGAACGGTCGGGCCGGACCATTCGTCATCCCCCGAACAGCCCTACGATCCGGGCCGTGCCCTCAGCCGCGTCCTCGTCCGCATCCGACCCGGACGACGACAGCACGACGTCGTCGGACGGCGCCGGCCTGCTGCCCGCCGTCGTCGGGTCCGCGCTGCACGAGGCCGGAACCGCGCTGCACCGCGTCGGCGCCGCGGCCGTGAACGTGCGCGACCGGCTCGTCTCCGGGCACCTCGCCGACACCCGGCGGATGCCCCGCACCGCGGTGACGGGCGACCGCGGCTGGAGCCTCTACCGCTACGCACCGCTCCCCCAGGGGCCGACCGGGGTGGGCGACCCGATCCTGCTCGTGCCCCCGCTCGGCGCGCCGGACCTCGCCTTCGACCTGCGCCGCGGCAACAGCCTCGTCGAGTTCCTGCTCGAGCAGGGCCGCACGGTCTACGTCGTGACCTACGACGCGGCGTTCTGGCGCGGCCGTCGTCGGGGGCTGGAGACCTGGGTCGACGACGTCGTCCCGACGGCCGTCGAACGCGTCGCCGCCGACGAGGGCGGCGACGCGCCGCGCCCGGTGCACCTCGCCGGCTGGAGCCTGGGCGGGCTGTTCGTGCTGCTCACCGCGGCCGGCCACCTGGAACTGCCGATCGCCTCGGTGACCGCGTTCGCCTCGCCCGTCGACGTCGACGCGGTGCCGATCGTGGCGCCCTTCCGGTCGATCGCCGAGTACACCGGCGGGCAGATCTTCACCACGGCGTACCGGCTGCTCGGCGGCTTCCCGGCGCCCGCCGTCCGGGCGGCGTTCCAGCTCGCGAGCGTCGACCGGTACATCACGAAGCCGGTGACGATCCTGACCCACCTCGACGACCGCGAACTGCTCGAGCAGATGGAGGCGGTCGACGACCTGATGAACAACATGGTCGCCTACCCGGGCCGGGCGTTCGGGCAGGTCTACCACCACGTCATCCGGGGCAACGAGGTCGCCACCGACTCCGTGCGGATCGACGGCCGGCCGGTGCGCCTGGCCGACGTCACCGCCCCGGTGCTGCTCATCGCGGGTTCCGACGACGGGATCGCGCCCGTCGCCGGGGTGCGCCGCGGGACCGAACTGCTGACGTCGTCGTCCGACCTGCGGTTCTCGGTGGAACCGGGCGGTCACCTCGGGGTGCTCGCCGGGCGGCGGGCCCGGGACCACTCCTGGGCGACGTTCCTGGACTTCGTCAGCACCCACGACGACGAGGCGCTCGACGACGACCGGTGAGAACCACACGCCTGTGATTCGCCGTCAGGGGCGCGCGTGGTGATCACGAACGGGTGTCGTACGGTCGGCTCGCCCTGCTCCCCAGCGGAAGGACAGCCGCGTGGCCGTCACCCTCAAGGCAGCTCTGCTCGACTCCGACAAGCGCGGATACGTCGTCGACGACCTGGCCAAGCTGGTCGACGAGGAGGTCGCCGACAAGAGCGGACTGTCCGGCGGAATGATCAAGACCGGGTACGCCGCCGTCAAGAAGATCAAGCCCGGCATCATCTGGGGCGCGATCAACACGCTGCTCGACGAGTTCGTCGAGGCCCTCGAGCCGCACTGGACCGCCTACAACGCCTCGCCCACCGGCGACTTCGGCGCCTACCTGGCCGCCCACGCGCAGCCGGTCTCCGAGGCCCTGCTCGGCGTCACCGACCGGCGGGCGGAGAAGTCCAACCGCCAGGCCATCACGTCGGTCTACTCGAAGCTCCGCCCGAAGGGCCAGGAGAACGTCATCGCGGCGCTGCCCCGGCTCGGCGCCGTCGTCGAGAAGCACGCGCAGCAGTAACCGCCCGCTTCGCGCTCGTGTGCACCAATTCGTTCCGGCACGGATTGGTGCACACGACCGGGGGCCATCCGACCCCCTCCGGACGGACAGGTGGCCGAACCCGGCGATCTCCGAGAGGGTGACCGGATGCACATCCTCACGGTCCTGTACGGGCAGCCCGACGACCCCGCGGCGTTCGACAAGTACTACGAGCAGACGCACGTCCCGCTCGCGAACAAGATCCCCGACTGCCGGAGCTTCACCTACCGGCACGTCGCCACGCTGGACGGCTCGAAGCCGCCGTACCACCTCATCGCCGAGCTCGCCTTCGACTCCCTCGAGTCGCTGCAGGCCAGCATGGGCGGCCCCGAGGGCCAGGCGGCCGCGGGCGACGTCCCGAACTTCGCCACCGGTGGCGTGACGATGCTGGTGGCCTTCGACTAGGTGCCCTCCGGGCTCGTGAGCACTAATTGACGCTATGGCGTCAATTAGTGCTCACAGGCGCGTCAGCGCACCTACTGCACCTGGTGGGGCAGCCGGCGGATGGTGCCCTCGGCCCGCAGGTCGGCGAGCGTCGGGTACCCGTCCACCGCCATGATCAGGTCGGTCTCGGCGAGCACCGAGCGCAGGTGGTGCACCACGCCGTCCTCCCCGCCGAGCGCCAGCGCGTAGGCGTACGGCCGGCCCAGCCCCACCGCCGACGCCCCCAGCGCCAGCGCCTTCGCGACGTCGGCCCCCGAGCGCACCCCGGAGTCGAACAGCACCGGCACGTCCCCGGCCGCCGCGACGACGTCGGGCAGCGTCTCCAGCGCCGGCAGCCCACCGTTGGCCTGCCGTCCGCCGTGGTTGGAGCAGTACAGCCCGTCCACCCCGAGATCGATCGCGCGCCGGGCGTCGTCGGGGTGGCTGATCCCCTTGAGCAGGATCGGCATGTCTGTCGCCTCGCGCATCCACGCCAGGTCGTCCCACCCGACGCTGTTGCCGAACTGGCCCGCCCACATCCCGACGGCGCCGCGCAGGTCCTCCTCGGGCGGCGCGTCGAGCAGCGACCGGAACGCCGGGTCGGAGAAGTAGTTCGCGAGGCAGTGCCCGCGCAGCTGCGGGAAGTTCGCGGTGTTGAGGTCGCGGGGGCGCCAGCCGGTCACCCAGGTGTCGAGGGTGACGACGAGGCCCCGGAACCCCGCCTTCTCGGCCCGCTGGATGAGCGACACCGCCACGTCCCGGTCGCGCGGCGTGTAGAGCTGGAAGAACCCCGGGGTGTCGCCGAGCGCCGCCGCGACGTCCTCGAGCGGGTCCTGCGAGAGCGTGGACATCACCATCGGCACCCCGGTCCGGGCGCAGGCCCGCGCGACGGCGAGGTCGCCGTGGAAGTCCTGCGAGCAGAGGCCGATGACGCCGATGGGGCAGCAGAACAGCGGGGTCGGGAGGTCGATGCCGCAGATCGACGTCGTGAGGTCGCGCTCGTACGCGCCGGCCATCATCCGCGGCACGATCCCCCACCAGCCGAAGGCCTCGGCGTTGCCGCGCTGGGTGCGCTCGTCGCCCGCGCCGCCCGCGACGTAGTTCAGGATCCAGTCGGGCAGGGCCGCGGCGGCCGCGCTCTCGAGCCCGGCGAAGTCCACCGGCCAACGAGGCAGCACGCCCTTCAGGCCCGCCCCGTAGATCTCCAGTTGGTAGTCGCCGTACTGCATCGTCGGCCCTCCTCGAGCGCTGCGTCCTCGTGGAGCACCGAAACACACCCGGGGCATCGTCGGCAGGACCGAACCCGCCGCCGGTCGGCTGAAGCAGGTGTCGGGGGCTCCCTGGAGCGTCGACACCTTCCCCGGCGGGTGATCATCGGGCACCAGGCGGGGTGATCGTGGGAGCGGGACCCCGCCAGGTGCCCGGTGATCTCGGGCGGCGGCAGCGAGCGCCCCACCCGCCGCTCCCCCGACCCGCTGCGCGTGATCGCTAACCTGGCGGGCGTGGACACCGCCCTCGTGGCCCGGTTGCGCCGGGCCGGCTGCGTGTTCGCGGAGGACGAGGCCGCGCTCCTGCTCGCCGAAGCAGACGACCCCGACGCGCTCGAGGCGATGACCGCCCGCCGGGTCGCGGGCGAGCCGCTCGAGCACGTCCTGGGCTGGGCGGCGTTCCGGGGACGGCGGGTCGCCGTGACCGCCGGGGTGTTCGTCCCGCGGCAGCGCAGCGGCCTGCTGGTCGACCGGGCGGTCGCACTCGCGAAGCCCGGCGCCGTCGTCGTCGACCTCTGTTGCGGCTCGGGCGCGCTGGGCGCCGCGGTGGCCGCCGAGGTGCCTGACGTCGAGCTGCACGCCGCCGACCTCGACCCCGCAGCGGTCGCGTGCGCCCGTCACACCGTCCCGCCGGGCGCCCGGGTCCATCACGGTGACCTCGACGCGGCCCTGCCCGCCGACCTGCGCGGCCGCGTCGACGTGCTGCTCGCGAGCCCGCCCTACGTACCCACCGCCGGCCTCGCGACGATGCCGCCCGAGGCGCGCGAGCACGAGCCCCGCGTCGCCCTCGACGGCGGCGACGACGGACTCGGGGTGCTGCGCCGGATCGCCGCGCTCGCGCCCGACTGGCTCGCCCCGGCCGGCGCCGTGCTCCTCGAGTGCGCCGGGCACCAGGCGGACGCGGCCCGAGCGGCGGTCGCCGACGCGGGTCTGTCCGCCACGGCCGAGCACGACGACGAGGCCGACGCCACCGTCGTCGTCGGGCACCGGGAGCCGCGGTGACCGTTCTCGAGGTCCTCGCCCGCCGGCAGGAACAGGGTCCCGACGACGGCGGGGCGCGCGTCGCCCTCGTCCTCGAGGGCGGCGGCAGCCGCGCGACCTTCTCGGCCGGCATGGCGGCCGCCGTCGAGGACCTCGGCCTGACCCCGCTGCTCGACGACGTCTACGGGGTCTCGGCCGGCTCGCTCAACGCGGCCTGGCTGGTCGCCGGCAAGGCGCGCGAGGCCATGGCGCCGTGGACCTCCCGGTCGGTGATGCGCGGGACGATCGACCCGCGCCGGGTGCTGCGCGGCGGGCGGGTGGTCGACCTGGAGCACCTCGTCGAGCACGTCTACGTCCACGAGGCACCGATGCCCTTCGCGACGATCCTCGCGAGCCCGGTGACCTACCACCCGATGGCCACCGACGCCGCGACCGGCGACTCGACCGACCTCGCGCCCCTGCTCGACGGACCCCCGGCGCTACGACGCGCGCTCCAGGCGAGCTCCACGCTGCCGGTGCTCGCCGGTCCCCCGGTGCCCTTCGCGGGCCGGCGCTGGGTCGACGGCGGGCTCTCCGAACCGGTCGCCGTGCACACCGCGCTCGCGAACGGCGCCACGCACCTCGTCGTCCTGCGCACCCACCCCGGCGCCCACGCGCCGGCCGAGCCACCCGGCGTCGTCGACGTGATCGTGCGGCGCTGGCTGCGCCGTCACGCGCCGGGGGTGGTGGACGCCTGGTTCCACCGGGTCGAGCGGGCGCGGGCCACCGAGGCGCTGCTCGCCGAGCTCGAGGCGGACGGGCGCGTGCTGCACGTGCGCCCGCCGGACGACGCGCCCGCGGTGTCACGCACCTCGACCGACCTCGGCCTGCTCGCCGAGGCCCTGAGGGTCGGTCACGAAGCCGCGAGCCGGGCGCTCGAACCGCTCACGCCGCAGCAGGCTCCGCCCGGTCCCACAGGTCGTGGAACATCGCGATGTTGAGCTCGTAGGCGGTCTTCACCTCGTCGACGACGCGGGCGCGCTCGGCCTCGTCCCACGGGGCCGCGTCGAGCAGCGCGCGGTAGTGCTCGCGGAAGCGCGGCACCGGCCCGAGGTCGGAGAAGTCGTAGAAGGCGGTGCCGCCCCCGGTCACGCCGTAGCGTCGCGGCAGCAGCGCGGCGACGGCCTGGCCGCCCGCGACGTCGCCGAGGTAGCGGGTGTAGTGGTGCGCCACGAACCCGGCGGGCCAGTCCGCGACCTCGCGGATGCGGGCGGCGTAGCGCTCGGTGGACGGCAGCGGTTCCGGGTCGGTGACACGAAAGAAGTCCAGGTCCGCGGCGATCCGGTCCCGGCGCCGGAGGGTGTCGATGACGAACGGCCCGGCCACCGGGTGCGCGGCGAGCGTGTCGCTCACCGACTCGAGCGCGCCGTAGACGAACGAGTACTGCTCGACGAGCCGCGCGTAGTCGGCCACCGCCAGACGCCCGTCGAACAGCGCGTCCATGAACGGTGAGTGGTTGGCGCGCTGGTGCGCCTCCAGCGTCGAGCGTCGGACGGACTGGTGGAACGGGATCGCGGCCGAGGACGTCGTCTCGGACACCGGCAACCTCCTGGTGGGCAGGCGGACCCTGAGCACCGCGTCGTGCGACTCGACCCTAGGCGCGACCGGCGGGTGAGGGAACCCTAAGTCGATCGATCACCGGTTGCTGCTGTTGTCGCCGCATCGATCGCGGCGCACGATCGTCGACCGTGGAGCTGCGCCAACTCACGTACTTCGAGGCCGTCGTGCGCTGCGGCGGGTTCACCCGCGCCGCGGAGGATCTCCACATCGCGCAGCCGGCGATCTCCGCGCAGATCCGCCGGCTCGAGACCGAGCTCGGGGTCCCGCTGCTCGCGCGGACCTCACGGCGGGTGGCACTCACCGAGGCCGGCGAGCTGTTCCTCGCTCGGGTCCGGCGCATCCAGGGCGAGATCACCGCCGCACGGGAGGAGATCGACGACGTCGGGGCGGTGCAGCGCGGCCGGGTCGTCCTCGGGGCCACCGGGGTGCTCGGCGGGTTCGACCTCCCCGCCGCGCTCGCCGGGTTCGCCCAGCGCTTTCCGGGGGTGACGCTGTCGCTGCGCTCGGGCCTCGTCGGGCCGTTGCTCGACGAGCTGGCCGACGGCACCGTCGACCTGGTCCTCGGCCCCGTCCACGCCGACCTGCCGGCCGGCGTCGTCGCCCGGCCGCTGGTGAGCGACCGTCTCGTCCTGCTCACCGCGCCCGGTCGCCTGCCGCGCGGGAACCCGGTCGGTATCGCCGACGTGGCCGACGAGCCGTTCGTCTGCCTGCCGGAGGGCAGCGGGCTGCGGGACCTGCTCGACCGGATGGCCGCCGACGCCGGGCTCGCCTCGCCGGTGCGCTTCGAGGCGGCCACCCCGGCGGGCGTCCGCGCGCTCGTGGCGGCCGGGCTCGGCGTCGCGCTGCTCGCCGCCTCGGCCGCCGGGACCCCCGGACCGCCGGTGGACGCGCACGAGGTGAGCCCGCCGACGTCGCACCCGCCGTTCGGCATCCTGCGCCCCGCGGACCGTTCGCCGAGCCCGGCCGCCGAGGCGCTGTACCGGCACGTCGTGCGGCTCGCCGGGCACGACGTCGCGGACTGACGTTTCCGCGCGTCCCGTCGTCGGCAAGCCGGGAGACGCAGCGGCTCGAGACCGGGGCCATACCGTCCTTGCGACCGGAAGGTCCCGCCATGACTGCGTTCGCCGACATCGTCGTCGCCACCTCGACCGCCCACCCGGGCCGCCTCGGCGGCCTCGTGCCGTCCGGGCCCGATGCCCTCTACCTCCTCGTCTTCAACGACCCCGCCCGCCCGGTGACCGGGTACGGCACCGGCTGGAGCCTGATCGCGTGGACCGGCAACGACCGGTGCTGGTCGACCGGGCTGCTCGCCCACGGCGCCGACGCCCGCACCCCGGAGGCCGATGCGCAGGCCGTCGCCCAGCGGGTGCTCGCCGAGCACGGCATCCGCGTGCGGTGCTGGCGCAGCGGTGCGACGACCTCGATGCCGATGTTCCGGGCGCAGGCGGGCTGATCGTCGCCGCAGCGGGCAACCTGGTCGTGACACCACCGGAACCGTCGGAGGGAACGACCACGTGAAGACCGCGACGCTCGGCACGCTCGAGGTGGGCCGCATCGGGCTGGGTGCGATGGGGATGTCCGGCGCGTACACCGGCGCCGGCACGGACGACGACGAGTCGATCCGCACCATCCGTCGTGCGCTCGACCTCGGCGTCACCCTCGTCGACACCGCCGAGGTGTACGGGCCGTACAAGAACGAGGAGCTCGTCGGGAAGGCCATCGCGGGCCGGCGGGACGAGGTCGTGCTCGCCACGAAGTTCGGGCTGATCTCGCACACCGGCCGCGAAGGCGCCGACTCCAGCCCGGAGAGCGTCCGGGCCGCCGTCGACGGCTCGTTGCGTCGCCTCGGCGTCGACCACATCGACCTCTACTACCAGCACCGCGTCGACCCGCAGACCCCGATCGAGGAGACCGTCGGGGCGGTCGCGGAGCTGGTGGCGGCGGGCAAGGTCCGGCACATCGGGCTCTCCGAGGCGTGGGCGGACACCATCCGCCGGGCGCACGCGACCCACCCGATCACCGCGCTGCAGTCGGAGTACTCGCTGTGGACCCGGGAGCAGGACGAGATCCTGCCGCTCCTGCGGGAGCTCGGGATCGGGCTGGTCCCGTACTCGCCGCTGGGGCGCGGCTTCCTGACCGGCCAGGTGCGCTCGATCGACGACCTCGACGAGAGCGACATGCGCCGCACCAACCCCCGCTTCGCCGAGGACAACTTCCGCCGCAACCTCGCCGCGGCCGACGAGGTGCGCACCATCGCCGACGAGGCCGGGGTGACGCCGGCGCAGGTCGCGCTGGCCTGGGTGCTCACGAAGGGCTCGGACCTCGCCCCGATCCCGGGGACGAAGCGGGTGTCGCGGTTGGAGGAGAACGTCGGAGCGGACGCGGTGCTGCTCTCGACGGATCAGCTGAAGCGGCTGGACGACCTCACCCCGGCGCTCGGCGGGCACCACTCCGAGGAGCAGATGAAGCTCATCGAGCGGTGAGGGCCGGACGCCTAGGAATTCACACTCGCCGTACAACCGCCTACTGAGAGGAGCGGTACTGGTCCGTTACGACGCCATCATGGAGTCGCTCTTGCGGCAGTGAGAACCTCTTTGTCACGCGAAGTGATCCCCTGGGCGAAAATCGTCCGAGCGGGGACGAGGAGTTCTCATGCAGTGCCGAACCAGTCTGGTCCGTCAGGCGCCGGGGAAGTACGAGACGGCGACCGTCGAGGTCGACGATCCCCGGCAGGACGAGATCCGGGTCAAGATGGTCGCGTCGGGGCTCTGTCACTCCGACGACCACATCGCCACCGGCGACCTCCCGGTCGGCGTCTACCCGCACGCGGGCGGCCACGAGGGCGGCGGGATCGTCGAGTCGGTCGGCCCGAACACCAAGGGCTTCGAGGTCGGCGACAAGGTCGTCTTCTCGTTCGTCCCCGCCTGCGGTCAATGCCGCTGGTGCGCCACCGGCCACTCCAACCTCTGTGACCTCGGGGCCGGCCTGCTCGCGGGCACTCGATGGAACGACACCTCGACCCGCCTGCACCTCACTGACGGCACCGACGTCGGCCAGACGGCCGGCATATCGACCTTCTCCGAGTACACGACGGTGGCGGTCGACTCGGCCATCAAGGTCCCGGAGGACACCAAGCTCGAGGTCGCATGCCTGCTCGGCTGTGGCGTCGGCACCGGCTGGGGGTCCGCGGTGAACACCGGCGACGTCATGCCCGGCGACACCGTGATCATCCAGGGCATCGGCGGCATCGGCGCCAACGCCGTCCAGGGCGCCGCGCACGCCGGCGCCGCGAACGTCATCGCGGTCGACCCGGTCGCGTTCAAGCGCGAGAAGGCCCAGGAGCTCGGCGCCACCCACGCGGTGGAGTCGATCGAGGAGGCCACCGAGCTCGCCAAGGGCTTCACCAACGGCCAGGGCGCCGACGTCTCGATCGTCACGATCGGAGTGACGAGGCCCGAGCACGTCGGCGACGCCTTCGCCTCGATCCGCAAGCAGGGCACCGTCATCGTCACCGGCCTCGGCGACATCACCTCGGTGGGAGTCCCGATCCCGATCGGCGAGCTGACGCTGTTCGAGAAGAAGATCAAAGGCTCGCTGTTCGGGTCGTCGAACCCGCGCGCCGACATCCCCAAGATGCTCGACCTCTACAACCACGGGAAGCTCAAGCTCGACGAATTGGTGACCGCGACCTACTCCATCGACGAGGTCGCGCAGGGCTACGAGGACATGCACGCCGGAAAGAACATTCGAGGCGTGCTCATCTTCGACTGACCGCGTGGCCTACCGGAATCGACGCCCGCCGTCTCATGAGGAAGGTCTCATCGCTGCTCGCGGGAGCCTGACCAGCAGCCCGGCCCCCATCCCGGCGAATCCGAGATCCCGGAGTCCGGCGGCCACCAGCTGCACCCCCTCCGGAGCGCCCTGAGTGGCCGCGACCGCGACGACGCCGAGGGCCAGCGCGACCCCGGCCCAGCGCGGCAGCACGTCGGCCCGCACGACCGCGTACCCGAACCAGACCCCCGCCACCAGCATGATCGCGCCGTGGACCGTCATCCACACCCCGAGCTGCTCGGAGAGCGTCGCGTAGTCGGGTGTTCCCTGGACCAGCGCGACGACGACGGTCGCCGTGAAGAAGACGTACGCGTACGCGTACGCCCCGGCGGCCACCGCAGCGTGCCGGGCGATCCGGGGACGCTGCGCGAGGTACAGGCCGATCACGACGACGGGGATCGCCGCTTCGGCGACGAGGGTGAGCCAGAGCTGCGGCGCGGAGAAACCGCCCTGGACGGCCTCCCAGACGTCGGAGGCGAAGTACAGGACCGAGAAGGCCACCGCGGCCGTCCCGAGGAGCTCCGTCGCCCGGGTACGGGCGACGGACGGGTTCTCGGGCATGGCGGCCTCTGCGGATTCCGGGAGGACCTCATCGTCGCCTCCGCGGTCGACCCGGACAAGGAGCAGCCAGGTCAGGCGGGCGGCGCCAGGCCGAGCTGACGCAGCAGACCCAGCTCGTCCAGGCGTCCCCACCGCTCGACGATCATGTCCCCTTCCAGCCGGAACACGTTGATCCCGGCGAGGACGATCGCCTTGCCCGTCGGCGCGACTCCCATCAGCTCGCCACGGTGGGCGCCGCGGGCGACGAACCGTTCGACGACGATGTCTCCCTCGCCGACCATCTGGTCCGGGACGCTGTGCCAGTCCGGCAGCGCGGCGCGGAACATCGCTGCCACGCGCCGCAGCCCCTCGGCTCCGTCCGGTGCCCCGGGAATCGGCGGGTCGTGGTCGACGAACCCCGGGGCGAGATAGCGGTCGACGGCGCCGAGATCCCCCGCCGTGAACAGTTCCTGAATGAAGGAGTCGACGATCTTCTTGTTGTGGTCGATCTGATCATTCGTCATGCCGGGAATCGTGGGCGCCGACCGAGCCGGCGGCCATCCCACAACTTTGGGGTTTCCCCGGCCGCGATCCGCGCCGGACACTCGCTCCATGTCGCGAGCGAGCGCAGCCCAGATCGAGCACGAGATCGTGCGGGCCTGCCATCGAGGGCTCGACGTTCCCGGCCTGCAACGCGAAGTGCTCGCGACCTTGCGGCGGGTGATGTCGATCGACGCGGCATTCTTCGCCACCGCCGATCCGGACACCCTCCTGTTCACGGGCGCCCACGCCGAGGAACCGTTGCCGAAATCCCAGGCGTTGTTCGTCGAGAACGAATTCGGCGCCGCCGACGTCAACAAGTTCGCCACGCTGGCCACGTCGTCCCGGCACGTGGCGTCGCTGGACGGCGCGACCCGCCACGAGCGTGCGTCCAGTGGGCGGTACCGCGACATCATGGGGCCGTTGGGCCTGGGCGACGAGCTGCGCGCGGCCCTCGTCGTCGACTCGCGGTGCTGGGGCTACCTGTGCCTGCACCGCGAGGACCACGAACTGGGGTTCGCGCCGGGCGACGCGGACCTGCTCGCCCGGCTCGGCCCGCACATCGCCCACGGACTGCGACAGGCGGTCCTCGTGCACGGTCCGGCCGGTGCGGGGGTCGGCCCCCGACCCGCCGTCCTGGTGCTCGCCGACGAGGACCTGGCCGTGGTCGGGATGAACCCTGAGGCCGAGGTCCTGATGTCGCTGGTCGACGAGGGGGTCGGGCCCCTCCCCGTGTCCGTCCGCACCGTGGCGACCGCGCTGATCAGCCTGGAGCGCGGCGACACCGCTGCTCCGCCGGTCCCCAGCACGCGGGCCCGCGCCGCCGACGGGCACTGGCTCGACGTCCACGCCTCGCGCCTGCAGGGACCACCGGGCGAGGGGCGGATCGCGGTGGTGCTCGAGCGGGCCGGCGGGCACACGATCGCCCAGCTCCTCCTCGCCGCCCACGGCCTCACGCCGCGCGAGGTCGACGTCGCGCGGCTCGTGATCCGCGGGACCGCCAGGACGACGATCGCGAACACCCTGCACATCTCCCGCCACACCCTCCAGGACCACCTGAAATCGATCTTCGACAAGGTGGGGGTGCGCAGCCGCCGGGAACTCGTGGGGCGACTCCTCGGTGCGCCACCTCCGAGCGTGTGACTGCGGAATCCCATTGTTGGTGACAACGAACAGCTCACCCGCGGTAAGAGGATCCGAGCCCGAAGTTATTCTGTCTCGCCGTCACTCAGCGTAGTAGCCTCGACCGAGGCGGTCCGATTCATCCCCGGAAATTACGCATGATCGGCCATGTGCGTTCGTCGGCCGATTCTTTCTGGTGCCGATTCCGTCCAGGTCCGGCGAGTCTGCCGCAGCGTGCGCGCGCACAAGGCGCCGCACTTCCCCACGGAGAGGACAGTAGACGATGACTGCAACGGTGAGTGGTGGCGTCGAGGGACTGCGGGCCCGGATGTCCGGCCCGGTGTTCAGTCCGGGTGACGCCGACTACGACTCGGCCCGGTCCGTGTGGAATGGGGAGATCGACCGCCGACCGGCGATCATCGCCCGTTGCCTCTCCCCGGGGGACGTCGGCGCGGCGATCACCTTCGGACGCGAGAAAGGACTCGAGATCTCGGTGCGCGGCGGTGGGCACAACTTCGGTGGAGCGGCGGTGGGCGCCGACGGTCTGATGATCGACCTCAGCGCCATGAACCAGGTGGTCGTCGAGCCCGAGACTCGCCGTGCCCGGTGCGGCGGCGGGGCGACGCTGGCCGATCTCGACGCCGCCACACAGGAGCACGGTCTCGCCGTCACCGGAGGCACGATCAGCAACACGGGCGTCGGCGGCCTGACCCTGGGCGGCGGGTTCGGCTGGCTGACCAGCCGTCACGGGCTGTCGTGCGACAACCTGGCATCCGCCGACGTCGTCACCGCGGACGGGCGCTGTGTGCGGGCGTCCGACATCGAGAACGCGGATCTCTTCTGGGCCCTGCGCGGTGGTGGCGGCAACTTCGGCGTCGTGACGACCTTCGAGTTCAGGCTCCATCCGGTCGGTCCCGAGGTGCACCTGGGGTTCTTCTTCTGGCCGCTGGCGTCGGCGCGCGACGCGCTGCGCGCGGTCCGCGGTGCTGTCGAGGCGTTGCCACGGGGCGTCGGCAGTCTCGTGGGTGCCTGAACGCCCCGCCTGCGCCGTTCGTGCCCGAGCAATACCACTTCAGCCCAGGCGTCGCGCTGATGGTCGCCGGCTTCGACTCCGCCGAGGACCACGCGGCCGCCGTGGCGCCGATCCGCGCCGCTCTTCCGCCCACGGTCGACTTCGTGACGCCGATCCCCTATACGGCGCTGCAGCAGATGCTCGACGACAGCGCTCCATGGGGCGCCCTCGGCTACGAGAAGGCGCTCTCTCTGGACGAGTTCAGCGATGCCGCCATCGACGTCGTCGTCGACCAGTTCCCCCGGAAGACCTCGCCGATGTCGTTCTTGCCGATCTTCGCGATGAGTGGGGCGTTCCGCGACGTGGCCGATGAGGACTCCGCCTACGGCGGAAGTCGATCCGCGGGCTGGATGATCAACATCGCCGCCGTGGCCGCCGATCCCGAGGCGTTCGCCGCGGACCGGGCGTGGGCCCGCGCGTTCTGGAACGCCCTGCGGCCCTACGCCAGCGGCACGGGGAGCTACGTCAACTTCATGACCGACTACGGCGACGAGGAGCGCGTCCGGGCGGCGTACGGGCCCGTGAAGTACGCGCGCCTCGCGGCCATCAAGTCGAAGTACGACCCGGACAACGTGTTCCACCGGAACGCGAACATCCGGCCGGCGTGATCGCGAGCCGGGAGGCCGCGCCGTCGCCTCCCGGCCGCTACGGCAGATCTCTTGACGATCGACCATGGTCACCCGCAGGCTTGAGATCCACCTCACTCGATGCCGAAGGGGCGACGTCGCGGTGCTGACGAAGGAACGGATCGGCCCGGTCATCGCGACGTTGGCGGCGATCGCCGGCCTCGTGCTCGTCCTCACCGGGGCCGGCCACAAGGCCGACGCGGACGACAACGACAACGCGCCGAGCACGCCGCCGACCAGCCAGGTGCAGCCCGCGCCCGGCCAGGTCCAGGCGCCGGTCGCGCCCGGTCAGATCGCGCCACCCCAGACCCAGGCGCCGCAACAGCAGAAGGACAACGACGGCGACGACGACGGCTGACCGCGATCGTCCGTGCAGGTCGGGAGGCGGAGGAGCCGGCCTGTAAGCCGGATCCTGTACCCGTGGACCCTCGCGGGTCCTCGGGCGGCGACCATCCATCTCGGCCCGTCGTCGCCGACGGGCTCCAGCGGTCTACCCGCAGGTCTCGGACGGGCAGCCCTCGGACGACCTGCGCGGCGCCACCGTCTCCGGTGACGCCTTCTTGACCTTGCTCCGGGTGGGGTTTACCGAGCCGTCCTGGTCACCCAGGACGCTGGTGGTCTCTTACACCACCGTTTCACCCTGACCATCGGCGCACCGATGGCGGTCTGTTCTCTGTGGCACTGTCCCGCGGGTCACCCCGGGTTGCTGTTGGCAACCACCCTGCCCTGTGGAGTCCGGACTTTCCTCGACGGGCCCTCGTGGGGCCCGACGCGGTCGCCCGGCCGACTACTCCGCCTCGCCGATCATAGCGGGCCCGCCCGGGTCACCCGTCCCACCGCGTTGCTTGTCGCGGGCTCCCGCACCGACCGCCCTGCCTTGTCGCAGTGATTCAGAACGACAAGGCGCCCGGGTCGACGTCGGAGACCGCGACGAGGCGGCCACAGCAACCGCCCGGTGACCAGGCACCGCGCCACCGCCCCGACTAGCGTCCCGTGCCGTGACGGACCCGGGCGCGCTCCAGATCGTGCTGCTCGTCGTGCTCGGCCTGCTCGCGGGCGCAGTGAACGCGATCGCGGGCGGCGGCTCGCTCATCGTGTTCCCGGTGCTGCTCGCAACGGGTCTCCCTCCGCTCCCGGCCAACGTCACCAACTCGGTCGCGCAGTGGCCCGGGTACGCCGGCTCCACGCTCAGCGCCCGCACCGACCTCGGCGGCCAACGACGCCGTATCGCGATCACGACGATCCCCGCGGTCTTCGGCGCGGCGCTCGGGTGCGCGCTGCTGCTCGTCCTGCCGCAGTCGGTGTTCGACGCGATCGTGCCGGTGCTCGTCCTGCTCGCCAGCCTCACGCTCGGCCTGCAGCCGTGGATCAAGCGCTGGACCTCCCGCGACGGCGAGTCCGAGGCCGGCCGCGAGCGCCCCGTCGCGCTCGGGGTCGTCACGTTCGTCGCGGCGGTGTACGGCGGGTACTTCGGCGGGGCGCTCGGCGTCGTGCTGATCGCGGTGCTCTCGCTGCTCTGCGCGGACTCGATGCGCCGCCTCAACGCGGTGAAGGTGCTGCTCTCGCTCGTGGTCGCCTCGGTGACCGTCGTGCTGTTCGGGATCTTCGCGCCCGTCGACTGGTTCGCGGTCCTGCTGCTCGCCCCGTCGACGCTGATCGGTGGTTACCTCGGCATGGCCGTCGCCCAGAAGATGCCGGACAACGTGCTGCGCTTCTCGGTGGTCGTGCTCGGCATCGCGGTCGCGATCTACCTCTTCGTCAAGGGGTGACCGGGCCCGCCGCGACCGCCCTCGCCGTCGCGCTCCTCGCGGCGGTGCTCGTCGTCGCCGTCGCCCGGCCCCGCGGGCTCCCGGAAGCGGCCGCGGCGATCCCGGCCGCCGCGATCGCCGTCGTCACCGGGCTGCTGACCTGGGACGACGCGCTCGCCGAGATCGTCCGTCTCGGCCCGACGGTCGGGTTCCTCGCCGCCGTGCTCGTGCTGGCCCATCTCGCCGACGCCGAGGGCGTGTTCACCTGGGCGGGGTCGCTGCTGAGCCGTGGGCATCGTCGTGAGAGCCGGGATCCGGACGTCGACGGGGACCGCGCCGACGTCGGGCGCAGCCTCTACCGGCGTGTCTTCGCCGTCGCCGCCGCGACCACGGCCGTACTCAGCCTCGACGCGACGGTCGTCCTGCTCACCCCCGTCGTCGTGCGCACCGCGCGGCGCCTGCGGGTGGCGACCGAACCCGCCGCCTACGCCTGCGCGCACCTCGCCAACTCGGCCAGCCTGCTGCTGCCCGTCTCCAACCTCACCAACCTGCTCGCCGTCGCCGCGGCCGGCCTGTCGTTCCTGCACTTCGCGGGGCTCATGACGCTGCCCTGGCTGGTCGTGCTCGCGGTCGAGTACGTGGGCCTGCGGTGGGTGTTCCGCAGCGAGCTCACCCGTCCGGCACCGGACGACCCGGCCGGGACCACCGACGACGACACCCCGGACGACGACGGCGCCCCCGCCTTCGCCCTCGTCGTCCTGGCCCTGACCCTCGTCGGGTTCGCGGTCGCGGCGCCGCTGGGCGTGGAGCCGGTGTGGGTGGCCGTGGCCGGGGCTGTCGTGCTCGGCGCGCGATCGCTCCTCGCCCGCCGCACGACCCCGACCCAGCTGGTCAGCGCCGCCGCGCCGCTGTTCTGCCTGTTCGTGCTCGCACTCGGGATCGTGGTGGCCGCGGTCGGGAAGCACGGGCTCGGCGGGGTGCTGAGCGGGATCGTCGCGCCGCTGGGTACGGGCCTCGCCGGGCTGCTCGCCGTCGCCGTCCTCGCCGCCGTGCTGGCGAACGTCGTCAACAACCTCCCCGCGACGCTGCTGTTGCTCGCCGCCTTCGGACCCACCCCCTCGACGCCGACCGTGCTGGCGATGCTCATCGGGGTCGGCGTCGGCCCGAACCTGACCTACGTCGGGTCGCTCGCCACGCTGCTCTGGCGGCGGGTGATGCTGGACGAGGGCACGGCGCCGTCGCTGCGCCGCTTCACCGTCGCGGGCCTCGTGACCACACCGGCGGCTCTCCTCGTGGGCACGGTCGCGCTGTGGCTCGTGACCTGACCCGCCGGTCCCTACGCTGCCGGACATGCCCGACGACGAGGCCCGCGACGCCGTCCGTGACCAGGCCCTCGGCATCGCCGCCGGCTGGTCGCCGCCGGACGCGCCGGCGTCGTGGGCGCTGACGGCCGAGCTCTTCCGGGCGATCGCCGGCGAGGACGCGCTGCTCGACCTTGCGGCCGCGATCCCCGCCGACCGGCTGCCGCCGCTGCTGCTCAGCGCCGCGCTGCGCTCCCTGATCGCCCGGGAGCGGCCCGCCGGGCTCGTCGGGTTCTTCCCGACGCCGGGGTCCGGGCAGCCGCCGTTGGACGCCGGGTTCCGGCCCGCGCTCGCCGCGTTCGCCCGGGATCACGCCGCCGAGCTGGGACGGTTGTGCGCCGTGCACCGCTACCAGATGAACGAGGTCGGGCGCAGCGCCGACGTGCTCGCCGTCCTCGCCGACATCGCGCCCGACCGTCCGCTCGCCCTGGTCGACCTCGGCACCGGCGCGGGCCTCGGCCTGCAGCTCGACCGCTACCGCTACCGGTTCGCCACGACCACCGGAGACACCGTCGTCGGCGACCCGGACTCCCCCGTCGAGCTCACCTGCACCGTCCGCGCCGGCCACCCGCCGATCCCCACGACGGTGCCCGACGTCGCCGCGCGCGCCGGGGTCGACGTCGAGCCGCTCGACCTCGACGACACCGCCGTCCGCGACTGGCTCGCCGCGTGCATCCCGCCCGAGACCGGCGCCGTCGACCGGTTCGCGGCCGCGTCGGAGATCGCCCGCGGCAACCCGGCCCGCCTGGTGCGCGGCGACCTCGTCGACACCGTCGCCGCGGTCTGCACCGAGATGCCCGCGGACGCGCTGCTCGTCCTCGTCGACACCTACGTGCACGTCTTCCTGCCCGACGACGAGCGGGACCGCTTCCGCGCGCTGCTCCCCTCGCTCGGGCGGGACCTCGAGTGGATCTCGGTGGACCCGCTGGTGCCGCTCGGCCCGGAGTGCCGCGACAGCGTGCAGGGCCTGCCGGTGCCGGCGCGCGCGGTCGAGGCGTGCCGGGCCGGGGTCACCGGCGTCGTCGGACGGCTCTCGGTGCGCGACGGCTCGATCTCCGGGAAGGTCCTCGGCCTCGCCCACCCGGGCGCGGCCTGGCTGGAGTGGCTGTAGCGGATCAGCCCAGGTAGCAGGTGTCGTTGACGAGCCGCACGCTGGCGCCGCCGTCGGGCCAGAAGTCCACGACCGACAGGCACGCCAGGTCGAGGTGCAGCCGGAACAGCAGCGGCGCGCCGGCGTCGAGCGCGATCCGCAGGATGGTCTTGATCGGCGTCACGTGGCTGACCAGGACCACCGTCGTGCCCGCGTGCCGGCTCAGCAGCCCGTCCAGCGCGGACCGGACCCGCACGCCCACCGCGTCGAAGCTCTCCCCCTCCGGCGGGGCCACCGCGGTGTCGCCGAGCCAGGCCCGGTGCACCTCGGGGTCGCGGTCGGCCGCCTCCCGGAAGGTCAGGCCCTCCCAGCCACCGAAGTCGGTCTCGGTGAAGCCCTCGTCCACCTCGACGTCGACGCCGAGCCGCGACGCCACCGGACCGGCCGTCGAACGGGCCCGGTCCAGCGGCGAGCTGACCACCGCCGTCGCGCCCGGGTAGCGCGCCGCGATCGAGGCGGCCGCCGCGTCCGCCTGGGCGATCCCGACGTCGGTGAGCTGCGGGTTCCCGCGCCCGGAGTAGCGCCGGTCCACCGAGAGCGGGGACTGCCCGTGGCGCAGGAGCAGCACCCGGGTGGGGATCGCCGCGCCGCGCCCGGTCCAGGCGCCGGCGGCGTCGGAGGAGGTGCTCACGCCGCCTTGCCCCGCACGACGATCGCGCCGCAGTTCTCGCAGCGCACCACGTCGTCGTCCGCCGCGCTCTGCACGTCCCGCAGCTCGCTGCGGTCCATCTCGAGCCGGCAGGCGCCGCAGCGGTTCCCGGTCAGCTCCCCGGCGCCCACGCTGCCCTTGGCGCGGATGCGGTCGTAGAGCTCGACGAGGTCGGCCGGCAGCTCGGCCAGCAGGGTGGTGCGCTCCTCGCCGCGCCGGACCTCGGTGGTCCCGATGTCGCCGAGCACCCCGTCGCGGCGCTCGACGGCGTCCTCCAGAGCGGTCTTCGCGGCCTCGTGCGCCTGGTTCTCGTGCTCGAGGTCGGTGCCCGCGGCCTCCTGACGCTCCATGACCTCGAGCTGGTCCTCCTCGAGCACCGACCGACGGCGGGCCAGCGAGTCCAGCTCGTGCTGCAGCTCGGTCATCTGCTTGGCCGACACCGACCCGGAGTCGAGCATGCCCTGGTCGCGGGTCTCCCGGCTGCGGACCTGCTCGACCTCGCGGTCGAGCTTCGCGACGTCCCGGTCGAGGTCGGAGAGATTGGTCTGCGCGACGACGACGGCGTCGGACGCCGCACGCAGCGCCTGCTCGGCCTCCTCCACCGCGGTCTGCTCGGGCATGGTCCGGCGGCGGTGCTCGGCGCGGGCGAGCTCGGCGTCGACGGCCGCGAGGTCGAGGAGCCGGCGTTGGGCGGACGGGTCGGCCTTCACTGGCGAGCGGCTCCTTCGATGACGTCGTACATGGTCGGCGGCGGCGCGGCCGCCGTCGGGGTGACCGTCGCGCGGGCCCCGTTCCCGGCGACGCCGAGGGTCCACGGGTCGGTCCGCCGCGTCGACACCGTCACCGTGGCCTGCGGCAGCGCGTCGCGCAGGACGGCGGCGGCCTGTGCACACCACGGGTGCTCCGAGGCCCAGTGTGCGACGTCGACCAGCGCGGGGGCGCCGGGACGCTGCAGGTGCTCGTCGGCGGGGTGGTGGCGCAGGTCGGCGGTGACGTAGGCGTCGACACCCGCGTCCCGGACCAGGTCGAGCATCGAGTCGCCCGCGCCGCCCGAGACGGCGACGCGGGAGATCGGGCGCTCCGGGTCCCCCGCTCCGCGGACGCCCCACGCCGTCGCGGGCAGCGCCGCGGACACCCGCTCGACGAACTCCGCGAACGGCTCGGGGGTGGCGAGGTGCCCGATCCGGCCGATGCCTTCCCCGTCGTCGCCCTGCGGCGCCAGCGGCCGTTCGACGACGACGCCGAGCGCGTCGGCGAGGGCGTCGGACACCCCGGGCGAGGCCGCGTCGGCGTTGGTGTGCGCCGCGAACAGCGCGCAGCCCGCCCGGATCAGCCGGTGCACGACGGCGCCCTTCGGCTCGTCGGCCGGCACCCCGTGGACGCCGCGCAGCAGCAGCGGGTGGTGGGTGACCAGCAGGTCCACGTCCTCCGACACGGCCTGCTCGACGACGGCGGGTGTCGGGTCGACGGCGACCAGCACCCGGGTGATCTGCTCGTCCGGGTCCCCGCAGACCAGCCCGACGGCGTCCCACTCCTGCGCGAGCCCGGGCGGGTAGGCCGCCTCGAGCGCGGCTACGGCGGTGGCGACGGTTGCTCCCATGGTGGCCGCCATTGTGGTGCACGACCGCCCGGGGCCGGACAGGGCGGCCGGTCGGATCGAGGACGATGGGTGACGTGTCGGACCTCGTGCACGTCGTGACCATCTGCTCCGGGAACATCTGCCGCTCCCCCATGGCCGAGAAGGTCCTCCGCGCGGCGCTCGCCGACGCCGGCCTGACCGACCGGGTCGTCGTGACCAGCGCCGGGGTCGGGCCCTGGCACGTCGGCGAACCCATGGACTCCCGGGCCGCCGCGACCCTCGCCCGCCACGGCCACGACACCGACCACGTCGCCCGCCAGATCGACCCGACGACCGCCGACGCCGACCTCGTCCTCGCCGCCACCACCGACCACGTGCGCGACCTGCGCCGGGCGGGCGTGCCCGCCGAGGCCGTCCGGCTGCTGCGCTCGTTCGACCCCGGCGCGCCCGACGCCGCCGAGGTCCCCGACCCCTACTACGGCGGCCCGGACGGGTTCGACGACGTCCTCGCGATGATCGAGGCGGCCACGCCCGGCGTCGTGGACTGGGTGCGGGAGCGGGCGTGAGCGACGCCTCCGAGGCCGTCGCCCGGCTGACCGGATTCGCCGTGACCCGGACCCGCCCGATGGGGCCGGTCACCCGCTGCACCCTCGAGGACGGCACCGAGGTGATCGCGAAGCGCGGCGACGTCGCGGCCGAGGCGGCCGGCCTGCGCTGGTTGGCGGTCGACGGCGGGCCCGGCGTCCCGGCGGTGCTCGGGGCCGACGAGTCGTGGCTGGTCAGCGAGGCGGTGGGCGACGGGTCCGCGGGGCGGGGCGCCGCCGAGGCGTTCGGGCGCGAGCTCGCGGTGCTGCACGCGGCCGGGGCTCCGGCGTTCGGTTCGCCTCCGGTTCATGGCCCGGCCGAGGCGTGGATCGGCGACGCCCCGATGCGCAACGACCCCGCGCCGGAGGGCACCCGCTGGATCGACTGGTACGTCGAGGCCCGGGTCATGCCCTACGTCCGGCTCGCGGTCGACCGCGGCGGGATGACGTCGTCGCAGGCATCGCAGCTCGAGGACGGGTGTGCGCGGCTGGCCGGCGTCGACCTCGGGCCCGAGGAACCGCCTGCGCGACTACACGGGGATCTCTGGACCGGGAACGTGCTGTGGGGCGTCCCGGGCGCGTGGATCATCGACCCGGCCGCGCACGGCGGGCACCGCGAGACCGACCTCGCGATGCTCGCCCTCTTCGGCTGTCCGCAGCTCGACACCGTCCTCGCGGCGTACGACGAGGCCGCCCCGCTCGCCGACGGGTGGCGCGACCGGGTCGGGCTGCACCAGCTCTTCCCGCTGCTCGTCCACGCGGCGCTCTTCGGCGGAGGCTACGCAAGCTCCGCATGTGAACGAATTTCGTCGTCATAGCGACCCACAGCACTCACATGGCCTCCGGCCATACTGTGCGGTGTGCGCTTCCTGCTCCGGCCCGGGTGGATCGCCCTGACGTTGGCGGTCGCGGGCTTCGCGTTCGGGTGCTACTACCTGCTCGCTCCGTGGCAGTTCCACCGCAGCACCGAGCGCGACGGCAACAACGCCGCCCTCGCGCGCGCGGTCTCCACCGCGCCCGTGCCCCGTGGCACGCTCGTCCCGCCGGGCACCGAGCCGGGAGCAGCAGCGCAGTGGCGTCAGGTGATCGTGACCGGGACCTACGAGCCGACCGGTGAGGTCCTCGCCCGCCTCCGCTCGGTCGACGGCAACGCCGCGAGCGAGATCCTCACGCCGCTGCGCACCACCGACGGCGAGACGCTGCTCGTCGACCGCGGCTACGTGAAGCCCCAGACCGGCGAGACGCTGCCGCCCATCGCGCCCCCGCCGGCCGGGCCGGTGACGCTGGTGGGCTACCAGCTGCCGGACGAGCCGGCCACCGACCGTGCCCCCATCACCCAGGGCGGCTACCGGCAGGTCTACGCGGTCGACGCGGCCCAGATCGGCACGCTCGTCGGCGCTCGGCTGTCCCCGGGCTACGTCCAGCTCCTCCCGAACCAGCCCGGCGTCGTCACCGCCGTGCCGCTCCCCCCGCCGGACCCGAACTCCTCGTACTCCTACGCCTGGCAGTGGCTGATCTTCGGCGTCATGGCCATCGGCGGCTGGTTCTACTTCGTCCGCCTGGAGTACCGCACCCGCCTGGCCGAGGCGGAGGCGTCCACGGGTCCCGACGGCGAGGGTGGACCGGCTCCCGTTCCGCCCGCGCCGGCTCCGGACCGTGCCGGTCGGGACGCACCCGTCGAACCGCCGCCGGACCCCCGCACCCGCACGACCTCCGAGGTCCTCGCCGACCGCTACGGCCGCTGAGTCCTCGCTACTCGGCGGCGCCGGCCCTCGTGTGCTCCTGATCAGCGTGGTCGGGTGAGCGCGGGGCCTGGCGATGCGCGGGCCGTTCTCGGGCAGGCCGGGGACCGCACCGCTGTCGCCACGCCAGGCAATTGATCTTGCCGAGTCCGACATCTCGGGGCCGGGCGACTGCCGTTCGGCCGACGATCTGTTCCGCGTGCGCGCGTCGCTCCGGGGACGTCGGGCGGCTCATGATCAGCGGGCCTACGTGGCTGCTGCCGGTGCTGCCCGGCAACCGTCCAGGCCCGTTGATCATGCGCAGCGGCCGAAACACCGCACGAGCCGGCCCGCCGGCCGTGATCACCGGGCACCTGACGGGGTCCCGCTCCGGCGACCGGCCCACCAGGTGCCCGATGATCACGCACCCCGCCAAGAATCCGCACTCCCGCAAGCGACCGGCAACACGTGCCGCACTCGGCATGATCAATTGCCTAGCGTCGGCGGAGCACACCCACCCCTCGCCCGGCCGAGAACGACACATCGCGAGATCAGCCCCGGCACCCCACCAGGCACGCGGGTCTCACCCGGACAGCTCCCCCCGATCCACCGCCGCCGCCACCGCCCCGGCCACGAGCGCCGCCCCCACCGTCACCGCCCGGGAGAGCCGCACCGCCCGACGCAGGTCCGGCACGCGGGGCGGCGGACCGCTGCCGAGCACCGGGCGGTCCTGGACGCCGTACGGGTAGACCGTGCGCCCGCCGAGCCGACGCCCGAGCGCCCCCGCGAACGCCGCCTCCACCGGCCCCGCGTTCGGGCTGGGATGCCGAGCCGCGTCCCGGCGCCACGCCCCCAGCGCCGCGCGAGGACGCCCACCGACCACCGGCGCCGTCCCGGCCGCGAGCAGGGCCGCGAGACGGGCGGGCACCGCGTTGGCGACGTCGTCGGCCTCGGCGCTCGCCCAGCCGAACCGGGCGTACCGCGTCGAGAGATGCCCGACCATCGCGTCCAGCGTGTTCACCGCACGGTACCCGAGCAGCCCCGGCACCCCCGCGACCGCACCCCACACCAGCGGAGCCACCACGGCGTCGGAGGTGTTCTCGGCGACCGACTCGAGCGCCGCCCGGGCGAGACCGTCGGCGTCCAACGACGACGGGTCGCGGCCGCACAGCGACGGGAGCCGACGTCGGGCGGCGTCGAGATCGCCCGCGGCGAGCTCCCCGCCCAACGACGACCCCTCCCCCGCGAGCGAGCGGCCGCCGAGGACGGCCCAGGTCGCGACCGCCGTGACCACCACCCGGCCGACCGCCGACCGCGCCGCCGTCCGTTCCAGCAGAGCGCCGCCGAGCACGGCCCCGCCCACGAGGGCTCCGGCGTAGGCCGCACCCCGACGCCGCGAGTCCGCCCACCAGGCCTGCTCGAGACGCGCGGCGCCGGCCCCGAAGAGCGCGACCGGATGACCGCGGCGTGGATCGCCCAGCACGGCGTCCGCGATCACCCCGAGCAGCAGCCCCGTGGCCCGTCCTCGCATCAGGTGATCATCGCAGCAGCGGCCGGGCGCCCGCCGTGACACGCTGCGGGTGTGGCGTTCAGCGACGAGCTCTGGGACTCCGCGGCCGACGTCTACACCGCGATCCGCGCCCATCCCTTCCTCACCGGACTGACCGACGGGACGCTGCCGCACGCCGCGTTCGGACAGTTCGTGGTGCAGGACAGCCACTACCTGCGCGGCTACGCGCGGGCGCTGGCCGTGCTCGCCGCGCGGGCACCCACCGAGGACGACACCACGCTGTTCGCCCAGCACGCCGCGGGCGCGATCGCGGCCGAGCAGGACATGCACGCGGCACTCTCCGACGCGCTCGCCCTGGACACCGACGCCCCGGCCACCCCGACGACGCTCGCCTACACCAGCTATCTGCTCGCGACCTGCCACGGCGCCTCGTTCGCCGAGGGACTCGGTGCGGTGCTGCCCTGCTACTGGATCTACGCGCGGGTCGGCGAGGCGCTGCTCGGGGAGTCGTCGCCGGACCCGCTCTACGCCCGGTGGATCGCGATGTACGGCGGCGACGAGTTCCAGGCGGTCGTCGACGCGGCCCTGGGGGTCATGGACCGCATCGCCGTGGACCTGGCCCCGGCCGAGCGGAGCCGGGTCCTCGAGCACTACCGGACGACCTCGCGCTACGAGTGGATGTTCTGGGACGCGGCCTGGCGCCGGGAGAATTGGCCGGTCTGACGCCGGCCACGCACCGGCCCACGAACGACGACGGCGGGCCCACCCCCTGGGGTGGACCCGCCGTCGTGAGCTGTCTGGAGGCCTCAGGCCTCGACGAGGCCCGCCTCGACCTGCGGACGGCCGCCCTTCCAGTTGCGCTGCGCGTACGCGGCGAGGCTGGACGCCAGCCCGAATCCCGCTCCTCCAACGACAACCATGGCCACGAACACTGCCGCCATTTGGTGGCTCCTCCTCACCAGGTGCACGCGCCGCATCCGGTGGGCGGGTCCTGCTGACCCGGTCGGAGTCCGACGCTTGCGTATCGAGTGGATGCTGGCTGCATCCACCCGTAGAGACGCGTCGATCTCGGCGGATGTTCCAGCCGTCGCCCGGTGAATTCCGGTGTTCCATGTCACCCTCAGGTGTCCGGCGCGCACCACGGGTAAGAGAGCAGTACGGTTCGGCACACGAAAACGAAGCGAATCGGACATTTCACCCATAAAGACTCGCACGGTTCCGAGGGCCGTAGGGCGGGGAGGAAGAGACGTGACTGGAACAACGGACGTCGAATCGAGTGGGACGCCGCCGAACATCACCGTCACAGACACGGCGACCATGCAGCGCGCGGTGGGCGCGGCCGCGGTCGGCAACATCACCGAGTGGTTCGACTTCGGGGTCTACGCCTACCTGGCGACGACGATCGAGTCCAACTTCTTCCCGCCGGGACCGCTCGCGCAGATCGGCGTGTTCGCCGGCTTCGCGGTGTCGTTCCTGGTCCGACCGTTGGGCGGGCTCTTCTTCGGCCCGCTCGGTGACCGGATCGGCCGCACCAAGGTCCTGTCGATCACCGTCATCATGATGGCGGTCGGGACGTTCCTGCTCGGGTTCATTCCGCCGTACTCGGCGATCGGCATCTGGGCCCCGATCCTGCTGGTGCTCTGTCGTGTGATCCAGGGCTTCTCGACCGGCGGTGAGTACGCGGGAGCGATGACGTTCATCGCCGAGTACTCACCGGACCGACGACGCGGCTTCTTCGGCAGCTTCCTCGAATGCGGGACGTTCATCGGCTACGCGCTCGGCGCCACCGTCGCGACGGTCATCCCGCTCATCTCGTCGCCCGAGTTCGCCTCGACCTGGGCCTGGCGCATCCCGTTCTTCATCGCGCTCCCGCTCGGCATCGTCGGGGTCTACCTGCGCGTGAGGCTCGAGGAGACCCCGGCCTTCCAGACGCTGCTGTCGGAGTCCGAGGAGCGGGAAGGCACCCAGGCCTCGGCCGGCATCAAGATGCTGTTCACGAAGTACTGGCCGGCCATGCTCACCGCGGGCGGCATCGTCATGGCCTGGAACATCCCGAACTACATGCTGACCAGCTACATGCCGACCTTCCTCAAGGAGGACGTGACGCGGACCGGCGGTCAGGGGATCGACGCGACGAGCTCCGAGATCACCCAGATCATCATCCTGTGGGCCGCGGTCTTCATCATCCCGGCGCTGGGCATGCTCTCCGACCGGGTCGGCCGCAAGCCGCTGATGCTGACCGCCGCCATCGGCACGGTCATCCTTGCCTTCCCGATGATCTATCTCGTCACCCTCGGGTCGGTGTCCCTCGTCGGGCTCAGCCTGGCCGTCATGGCGATCCTGCTGATCCTCTTCAGCGCGACGTCGCCCTCGACACTGCCGGCCCTGTTCCCCACCGAGATCCGCTACGGCGGACTGTCGATCTCGTTCAACATCTTCGTCTCGGCGTTCGCCGGCACGACGTCGCTGATCATGTCGGCGCTGGTGATCGGGACCGGGTGGGCCTACTGGCCCGCCGTCTACCTGATCTTCGGTGCCCTCGCGGGCCTCGCAGCGCTCCTCGCGCTGCGCGACCCGGCCGGCAAGCCGCTGCCCGGCTCCAACCCGGCGGTCTCGACGCCGGAGGAGGCCCGGGAGCTCGCCGCCTCGGGGCACACCGCGCGCGGCTAGACCGCACGCGGCCGGCCACCGCGATCACGGACCGGAGCCCGTCCCGCCGTACCCGGCGGGGCGGGCTCCGTCGTGTGTCCGGCCCTGGCCGCTCAGGCCGGTCGGCGCAGCACGAACCGGCTCTCGACGACCGTCGTGTAGGTCCCCGAGGAGTGCACGTAGCCGGTCGGGTAGAGCGCGTGGTGCGGCCCGCCGAACTGGACGAGCTCCCACCCGTCGCGGCCGAGCCGGTTGAGGTGCTCGGCGAACAACCGCGCCCACGGCACGCTGTAGGGGCGGTACTCCTCGAAGATCAGCTCGTCCTTCGGACCGACCGCGTAGGCCTGCCACTCCGCGGTGTCGTGGCTGCTCGCGGCCGGGTCGAGGCTCCCGGTGGACAGCTGGACGGCAGAGATCTCCAGGGTCGCGTACTCCCAGGACGTCACGCGGGGGACCCTGTCACGAGGAGCGACCGGACGTCAGGAGGCTCGGCGATGGCGGCGCTCCGGCTCCGTCGGCGCCGGCGCGACGGCGCGGCGCGTGTCCTGCAGCGGCCGCACCACCCCGGCCGGCACCCGGGACGGAATCCGCCGACGCACGGCGGCGCGCCCGACCGGGATGCCCGCCCGGGGCCGCTCGACGCTGCGTCCGGCGAGCGTCTGGGGCCCACCGGCCCGCGTCGACGACGACGAGTCGCCCAGCAGGAATCCGGCGCCCTTGACGACGAGCCCCATGACGACGAGCGCGATCCCCGGCATCGTGCCGCCGTTCACCCCGAAGGCGATCGCCGCACCGGCGGCGACCATCCCGAAACCGACGAGGAGCAGCACTGGGGAACGCACCTCACCACGCTAGGTGCCGCCTCAGCCGACGGCGTTGCTCTGTTCGGGTCGTCTTCCGGTCCGTGACGACTGCGGAGCGCGGCCGTACGCTGTGCGCCAACGATCACTCGGGAGGGTGCAGTGAGGGAGTTCGCCGTCCGCTACGTGAACGGTCCGTTGCAGGGGGAGGGGTCGATCTCGGTACCGGACGACGCACCCGGCGAGCCGCCGCTGGTGCAGCGGATCCCGCTCCCCGCGACCGAGCGGGGCGTGCAGCAGACGATGTCGCGCATGGTCGGCGGACAGAGCCACGCCGTCTACGAGCGGACCTCGCTCAACGACGCCGAGGAGTGGGAGTTCCAGCTCGTCCGCATCGAGTAGCACCCCCGCCGCCGGCCCGGCTCGCCCGCCCGTGGCGAGCGGGCCGAGCCGCGCGGGATGATGCCGACCATGACCGACTCCGGGATCTCGGTCCGCCCGGCCGAGAGCGGGGACGCCGAGCGGATCGCCGACGTCTTCGCGGGCTACGTGCTGGCCTCGATCGCCACGTTCGTCGAGGAGCCGCCGCCGGCCTCGGAGTGGGAGGAGCGGATCGCCGCGGCCCGCGACCGCAAGCTCCCGTTCCTCGTGGCCGACCTGCCCGAGGGCCACGCGAGCGCCCCGCCCGGCGGGCTGCGGGTGGCCGGCTTCGCCGCGTGCTCGTCGTTCCGTCCGCACGCCGCCTACCGGTTCACCGTCGAGGACTCGGTCTACATCGCGCCCGAGGCGACCGGCCAGGGTCTCGGCGGCCGGCTGCTGACGGCTCTCGTCGAGGAGCTCGCCCAGACCGAGATGCGTCAGGTCGTGGCCGTGATCGCCACGCTGCCCGACACCCGGCACGACACCCCGTCGATCGTGCTGCACCGCCGGCTCGGCTTCGAGGTCGTCGGGCGCATGCCCTCGGTCGGGTACAAGCGGGGGCAGTGGGCCGACACCGTGATCATGCAGAAAGACCTCCGCCCCGGATCATGAACATTCAATGACCCATGCTCAATATGTCGGACCGGACGACCGGACTCCAGCCGGAAGCGCACAACCCTTCGGTGCACGATATGATGGTGGCGCCATTCCATCCGGGTGACACGATATATTCGATACTCCCGTCCGAAATTCTGCGTCCGCGTCCCGGATCAGGGGAATGCGACTCCTGCGTCGTCAGGACGTCCCCGCGACGCCCTCTCTTCCCGGGGCTCCGGATTCACCTCCCGGGAGCGCCTCACGGCCCGGCCGGGCCACCGCCGCCACGGTGCGCCCGGCCGGGCCTGCCCCTCCCCGGGGCATCACGCGGCCATGAGCAGTACAGATGCTGGGCCGAATCGGCCGTGACGTGGACTTCCGAACCGTCGCCGTGAGGGAAGGAGCCACTTCGTTGGACCGATCGGGCGTTCTTCGGTTCTCATCCGGAACGACGCGGAGGCAGAACCGTGATCCACGTTTCCGATCACTGAGCGGGAGGAACCCGGCCGCAAGTCCGTGATCCACTGGGTTCAGCGGCGACGAAAAAACGCGACGACAACCGCGTGAAACGTTCCTGCGGCGATGATTCCGGGGGGAATGACATCGTGCGGGACATTCTCCTATTATTTGCAGGATGAACCGCGCCCAGGACCTCGATATGCTCGCGGCGGAGCCCGAGGTACCGTCCGGCCGCGCGATCGGGTACGGGCGTGGCTCCGTCTCCTCCCCCACCGACGTCGGCGGACCCGAGGACCAACGTGCCGCGCTGCTCGACGCCGGATGTGCCCGTGTCTACCTCGACACCTCCTCGGGTCGTGGTGGAGCGGCCAGGCCTCAGCTCGACGCCTGTCTGGCCGCCCTCGAGCCGGGGGACACGCTGGTCGTCGTCCGCCTCGATCGGCTCGGACGGTCGTTGCCGCAGCTCGTGACGCTCGTGAACGACCTGCGCGCCCGCGGGGTGGGCATGCGCGCCCTCCAGGAGGGACTGGACACCACCACGCCGGGCGGGCGGATGGTGTTCGAGGTGTTCGCCGCGCTGAGCGACTTCCTGCGCGAGCTGCTCGTCGAGGGCACCCGGGACGGCCTGGCCGCCGCCCGCGCCCGGGGACAGCGACTGGGACGGCCGCCCGCGCTGACCCCCGAGCAGGTCCACCAGGCCCGGACGATGCTCGCCCGGCCGGAGAACTCGGTCGCGTCCATCGCGCGAATGCTCGGCGTCAGCCGGTCCACCCTCTACAAGCACGTCCCGGAGCTCGGCGGACGCCAGGTCTCGTCGCCGCCGCCGGACGCCCGCGAGGCCTGAGCAGGCTCAGGACGGTCGCCGCGAGCCCGCCACGCGGCGGCCCGTCGGCCGCACCGGGGCCGTTCGACGACGGGTCCGGGCGGCGGGGCGCCCCGCACCCGACGGCGTCTCGGGCGACATCGGGACGTCGGTGGTCTCCTGCGCCGCGAGCTCGTCCGGGTCGGTGACCACGTCGGCCGGAGGACCCGCGGGGCGCAGGTCGCGCGCCGGGCCGGGTCCTGGCCGACGGACCGGGTCGAGGACCACCGTGTCGGCCGCCTCGGGGGCGACGGCGGGTGAGGGCATGGCGCCGGGTGAGGGCACCGAGGTGACGGCGGGCGCCGGTCCAGCGGGGACGGCCGGTTCGGGCGACGGCCGGGGCGCGGGCTCCGGTCGGGGCGCAGGCCCCGGCCCGGAAACGGGCTCGGGGCGCGGCGGGGCCGTCGTCGGGGGCCCGGCCGCGCGCGCCGGAGCGGGGACCGGCAGTGGCGAGCGCTCGGGCCCGCGCGGGGCCGTCGACAACGGAGCGAGAGCCGGCCGCGCCGCCACCGCCGGCTCGGGCGCCACGCCCGACGCCGGCCGGGGTGCCGCCCCCGGCACCGGGTCGGGTACCGCCGACGCCGGCCCGGGTGCCACACCCGACGCCGGCTCGGGCGCTGCCGATGCCGGCCCGGGGCGCGGTCGGTGCCGCGCCGGGGCGGTCTCGCCGGCGGACGACGGCGCGGTCTCGCGCAACCACCGGTGGCTGCGACGAGCCGACCAGGTGTTCGCCCCCGCCACCATCAGAACCATCGCGGCCACGAGCGCCGACACCTCGTCGCCGACGACCAGCAGGCCGATCATGGCGAGCAGCGCGGCCGCGGCGACCAGCGCGGCCGCGATCATCGTCGAGGTCGCGGCCCGCGGGGACTCGTGCACCGCGTACCAGGGGACGGCGTCCGGACGCCCGCCGGAGTCCGTCGTCGCCATCCGCGCCTCCCACCCGCCGTTCACGCCCCGTTCAGATGCGCTCACCCAGGAGCAACGGGCGGAAGGGCCGGGAGTGACGGTCCGCAGCACGCAGGCGCGCCGGAGGATCACCCGATCAGGGAGCCAGACGCTCCATCCGGACCACGGCGACTCCTGCGGCATCGACCTCGCGCCCGGACTCGACGTATCCCCGGCGGGCGTAGAGCGCCAGGTTCTCGGCGCTGTCCACACCGGTGACCAGCCACGACGTCGCGCCCCGGGGCAGCACCGCGTGCGCGGCGTCGATCAGGGCGGCGCCGATCCCCCGCCCCTGGACGTCGGGGGCCACGGAGTACCGGACGAACGCCACCGGGCCGCCGCCCCCGACCCCGCGCAGGCGCGCCGACCCGACGAGCCGCGGGCCGAGCCAGGCGCCGAAGCCCGCGACGTCGGATCGGCGCAGGTCGGCGGCGAGATCCTCGGGGGTCTCGACCAGCGGCGGGATCTCCGTCGTCCGGTACCGGCGTCCCTCGGAGAGGTACGCGGCGTACTGGACGGTCAGCGCCTCACCGGCGTGCTCGGGTCGCAGCGGCCCGACGACGAACCCGCCGGGGGCGTCGTCGGGAGCCGCGGCGGTCACCCGACCTCGGCCATGACCTCGTCGGAGGCGTCGAAGTTCGAGTAGACGTTCTGGACGTCGTCGGAGTCCTCGAGGGCGTCGATGATCCGCAGCACCTTGCGGGCACCGTCGGCGTCGACCTCGACGTTCAACGTCGGCACGAAGGAGACGTCGGCCGAGTCGTAGTCGATCTCGTTCTCCTGCAGCGCGGTGCGCACGGCCACCAGGTCGGTCGCCTCGGTGAGCACCTCGAAGCTCTCGCCGTAGTCGTTGACCTCCTCGGCGCCGGCCTCGAGCACGGCGAGCAGGAGATCGTCCTCGGTGAGCGCGCCGGAGGACTGGTCCTTCGGGACGATGATCACGCCGCGCCGGTTGAACAGGTAGGACACCGAGCCCGCGTCGGCCATCTGACCGCCGTTGCGGTTCATGGCGGTGCGGACCTCGCCCGCGGCGCGGTTCTTGTTGTCGGTGAGGCACTCGATGAGCACCGCGACGCCGCCCGGGGCGTAGCCCTCGTAGGTGATGTTCTGGTATTCGGCGCCACCGGCCTCGGCACCGGAGCCGCGCTTGACCGCGCGGTCGATGTTGTCGTTGGGGACCGAGGTCTTCTTCGCCTTCTGGATGGCGTCGAACAGCGTCGGGTTCGCCGCCGGGTCCCCGCCGCCGGTCCGCGCCGCGACCTCGATGTTCTTGATCAGCTTCGCGAACATCTTGCCGCGCTTGGCATCGATGGCGGCCTTCTTGTGCTTCGTCGTCGCCCACTTGGAGTGGCCGCTCATGACTCTCCCGCCCTTCGTCTCGCGCGCGTGCCGTGCAGCGTCGGCGCACACCGCACGCCAGACCCCGGGGGCTTCGGTGCGGCGGACGTCCCGACGACGGCACGGGTCGCGACCCGGCCCCGAGCACATCACCCGACGTCGTCGCGCCCTCCTGCCTCGACGCTCCAGTCTACCGACGACCAACACGGCCGGTGGGACGGCGTGTCGCACCCGGTGTGACGGGGCCGCCGTTGCCCTGCTCGGCCGCACGTCCTAGCGTCTGAGTTCCGATCTGCAACTCAGGAGGTCTCCAGGTGAGCACCTACGTCGTCGTCCGGGAACGGTCCTACCGCTGGGAGGACCCGCGCGCGCTCGCCGCGCAGGCGCCGCAGCGCAGCGGGCTGGCCTTCCTCGAGGCGATCCGGGACGGCGAGCTGCCGCCGCCCCCGATCATGGCGACCATCGGCGCGGGCGTGGAGTCCGTCGAGGAGGGCCGCGTCGTGTTCGTCCTCGAGCCGGCCGAGTACCACTACAACCCGATCGGGTCGGTGCACGGCGGCGTCTACGCGACGCTGCTCGACTCCTCGTGCGGGTGCGCGGTCCAGTCGACCCTGCCCGCGGGCGTCGGGTACACGAGCCTCGACCTGTCGGTGCGCTTCCTGCGGCCGATGTCGGCGGACACCGGACCGGTGCGCTGCGAGGGGATCGTCGTCTCGTCCGGACGGCGCACCGCACTCGCCCGGGCCTCGATCACCGACGCGGCCGGGCGGCTGCTCGGCGAGGCCACGTCGAGCTGCCTGATCATGCGTCCCTGACGGAGGCGTCCACCTTCCGTCGGGACCCCGGGCCGGGCACCGTCCGGACCCGGTCCGCCGGTCCGAGCACGTGGCCCTCGGCGCAGACCTCCTGCAGCACGACCGGCGCCCCGCAATCGTGCTGCACGACGGCGGGCGGTCCGTCCGGACCAGCGTGGTGCCGGTCGCCGTAGGCCATCAGGGCGAGCAGCACCGGACGCAGGTCGAGCCCCGCCGTCGTGGGCCGGTACTCGCGGCGCGCCCGCCGGCCCGGCTCGCGGTACTCCCGGGTCTCGACGAGGCCGGCGTCGACGAGGGTGGTCAGCCGGCGGGTGAGGATGTTGCGCGCGATCCCGAGGTGGGTCACCAGCTCGTCGAAGCGCCGCAGGCCGTTGAGCAGGTCGCGGAGGACCAGCACCGTCCATGGTTCGCCGAGCACGGTCATGGTGCGCGCGATCGAGCAGGTGCTCGAGTCGAGGTCGCGCCACGCCGGGGTCTCGGTGCTCACGGTGCCCACGATACCTGGGTGGTCGAGAGCCACCCAGGTCGTCGGGCCTCGTCGGCGAGCTCCGTCGTCAGGCGGCGTACTCGCGTACGCGGCGCAGGAAGAGGTCGTGCAGGCGGGCGTCCCCGGTCTGCTCGGGGTGGAAGGCCGTGGCCATGACCGGCCCCTGCCGCACCGCGACGATCTTCCCGGACGCCTCCCCGCCGATGCTCGACGGGACCCGCGCGATGACGTCGACCCCGCGCCCGACCGACTCGACCCACGGCGCCCGGATGAACACCGCGCGCACCGGCCCGCCGCCGATGCCGGTGACGGACAGGTCGGACTCGAAGGACTGCACCTGGCGTCCGAAGGCGTTGCGCCGGACCACGATGTCGAGCGCACCGAGCTGGTGCTGGTCGGGGCGGGCGTCGATCGCCTCGCGCGCGAGCAGGATCATCCCGGCGCACGAGCCGAAGGCCGGCATCCCGGTGGAGAGCCGCCCGCGGAGCGGCTCGAGGAGGTCGAACGCGACGAGCAGCTTGGACAGCGTCGTCGACTCCCCGCCGGGGAGCACGAGCCCGGCGACCTCCGCCAGCTCGGCGGGACGACGGACCGGGCGCGGGTCGGCCCCGCAGGCGCGCAGCGCGTCGAGGTGCTCGGGCACGTTGCCCTGGAGGGCGAGCACGCCCACCGGCGGCCCGACGGCGGTCATGGTTCCTCCGTCCCCGGGCGCGTCGGCCCGGCGTCAGCTGTTGTTCCGGTCCGGGAACCGGGTCTGGTACTCGTCGAGGTGCTGGGTGGCGCACATGCGCTGCTCCTGCTGACCGCTCGCCTGCTGCATGCACTGGTCGAGGGTCAGCCCCTCACCGAAGGTACCGATCCCGAGCATGGCCGGGACGACGATCGCCGCGCCCCAGATGAGCCCGACGAGTCCCAGGACGAGGCCGCCCAGCGCGGCGCCGCCGGACCGGTCCGGGTCGTGGAAGGCCTTGCGCGCGCCGATGAAGCCCACGATCACGGCGGCGAGCCCGGCGACCATGCCGACCCAGCCGAGGAACCACGCGGTCCCGGCGGCGACGACGCCCAGCACCAGGGCAGGGGTTCCCCATCCCTCGAGGCCCTTCCCCGTCGCGGAGCCACCGGCTTCGGGCTCGGGAGCGGCGGAGCGGGATGTCGTCATGGGCGTGGATGGTGCCACGGCCATGGCGGTGCCCGTCGCGCGGCCAGCCCGGTCAGGTGGCGGCGTTCGGGAAGCGCTGGTTGAACTCGGTGATGTGCTGCGACTTGCACATGTGCATCTCGAAGGCGCCGTTCGCCTGCTGGAGGCATTGGTCGAGCGTCAGGCCGTCCCCGAAGTTGCCGGTGCCGAACAGCGTCGGCCAGACGACGACCACGCCCACGACGAGCCCGACCGCGCCGAGGGTGAGGCCGCCGAGCGACGAGCCGCCGTCGGTCGCGAGGCCGTTCCAGGCGCGCCGGGCCCCGAGGTAACCGGCGGCCACCCCGAACAGCCCGAGAACCACGCCGGCCCAGCCGGTCCAGCACGTGCCCGCCGCGAGCAGGCCCAGGACGAGCGCCGGGATGCCCATGCCGTTGCGGCGCTCGGTGCCGTCGGCGGTCCCGGCGTCGTCGGGCTTGGCGCGGCCACGGCGCTCGGCATCGGCGACCGCCGCGGCCTCCTCGTCCGCACCCGGGGTGGGTACGGCGGGCGGGGTGGGAGCCTGCGGAGTCGGGGCCGCGGGGCCCTGCGTGCTCGGCGGCGGCGGGCCTGCCGCGTGCCCGGGTCGGCCGCGCGGGGCGGGTGGCCCGGGCGGCGGGCCGGGGGGCGGCGTCCGTGCGGGGCCGGGCGGTGCGGGGGCGACTCGGGGCAGCACGTCGGTCTCCGCCTCGAGCGGCGGCGCGGCGGTCGGCGGCCCGGCCGGCGGGGCCCCCGGTCCCTGCCGCGGGACCACGCGGACGCGGCGAGCGCCCTCGTTCGTCTCCCCGGTCATCGTCGCGATCCTCCCACCCCGGACGTCAGGCGGTCGTCCGGCCCGTCACCAGCCCCGCGTGGCCAGCTTCTCGGAGTCGGGCATGTCGGACGTCGTCCGTCCGACCATCGCCTCGCCGAGACCGGCCGAGACCTTGGCGATCACGTCGGGATCGTCGTGGAACGTGGTGGCCTTGACGATCGCCTCGGCCCGGCGGGCCGGGTCGCCCGACTTGAAGATCCCGGAACCGACGAAGACCCCTTCGGCGCCGAGCTGCATCATCATGGCCGCGTCCGCGGGGGTCGCGATGCCGCCGGCGGTGAACAGCACGACGGGCAGCCGCCCGGACTCGGCGATCTCCTGCACGATCGGCAGCGGGGCCTGCAGGTCCTTGGCCGCGGCGTAGAGCTCCTGAGCATCCATGCGGGAGAGCCGGCGGATGTCCGCGCGGATGGCCCGCATGTGACGGGTGGCCTCGACGACGTTGCCCGTGCCCGCCTCGCCCTTCGAGCGGATCATCGCGGCGCCCTCGCCGATGCGGCGCAGGGCCTCGCCGAGGTTGGTCGCGCCGCAGACGAAGGGGACCGTGAACGCCCACTTGTCGATGTGGTGCGCCTCGTCCGCCGGGGTGAGCACCTCGGACTCGTCCACGTAGTCCACGCCCAGCGACTGCAGGACCTGGGCCTCGACGAAGTGGCCGATGCGGGCCTTGGCCATCACCGGGATCGACACCGCGTCGACGATCCCGGTGATCATGTCGGGATCGGACATCCGGGCGACCCCGCCGTCGGCGCGGATGTCGGCCGGCACGCGCTCGAGCGCCATGACCGCCACGGCGCCGGCGTCCTCGGCGATGCGCGCCTGCTCCGGGGTGACCACGTCCATGATCACGCCGCCCTTGAGCATGTCGGCGAGGCCGCGCTTGACCCCCCGCGAATCGGACGAGGTGGTCGGGTCGGGGCGGGTCACGGCAGGGCCTCCATCAACGAACGGCATCAACGACGGTGTCGGACTCCCCGATGCTAGACGCGACCCCCGACAGCGTCAGGCGCCCGCGACGCGGCCCACGTCACGGAGCCGGCATCAGGCCACCCGCGGGTGCGTGGATGGCGCCGTCCGCTCGTCAGATGTCAGGAATGTGCCATTGCTGACCGAGGGGCGGGCGGGGCCGACCTACTGGATCGGCACCGGCGGATCGGGCGGCGCCAGGGAGCCGGGGTCGCCCAGCAGATCGGCGAGCTGGCGCGGGTAGACGACGTCGATCGTGGCCGCCAGCTCGGTGCGGGTCCACCAGCGGTGCCGGCGCACGGTGCGCCGCTCCTGCTCGGTGAACCCGGAGACGTCGACCGTCGGCACCGGATCCACGCGGAGCACGAAGAACACCTCGCGAGCCGCGTAGGTGACGCCGTCGTGGTCGAAGATGACGTCGCGCACCCAGAGCGGGCCGTCGAGGTCGCCGATCCCCGGCTTCCCGGCCACGATCCCCGTCTCCTGCCCCAGCTCCCGCCCGGCCGCGTCGGCCGGGTCCTCGTCCGGCTCCACCCCGCCACCCGGCGTGAACCAGAACGCCTCCCCCGGTCGCGCGGGGTCCACGCCCTCGAAGAGCAGCACCCGTCCGTCCGGGTCGAGCACCACGACGCGCGCCGCGTCCCGCGCCACCGGGAGATCCACCGCGCCGTCGCCGTCGCCGGGCCGCTCCCCCGCCTCGGCGATCTCGAAGTAGCGCGGCCAGGGCGCGGTGCCCGCCAGGTGGAGCACCCGCACCATCCGCCGCCCCCGCAGCGCGCGCGTGTCCCGGATCGCGTCGTTGTGCACCCGCCGGGCGACCACCACGCGGGCGTCCGCGTCGGCGAGCTCGGCCGAGAGGTCCGGCGGCAGCAGCGCGTCGTCGAGCGCGGTGCGGCGCACCACGAGGTCGTTCTCGGCGGCCTCACGCGCCTCGGCACCGCGCGCGCCCTCGACCGCCCGGGCGGCGGTCCGCAGCGCGCGCCGGTCGGTCGGGGTGAGCGACGACGGCGGCGCGGTGGCCGCGACCGCCCGGACCACGGCCGCGCGACGGTCCAGCGCGTCGATCAGCCCGTGGTAGGCCGCGTCGACCCGCACGTGGAGCCGGTCGAGCCGGCGGGCCCGGCCGATCATCACGGCGGCGGTCACGAGGAGCACCACCACGACGACGGCGACGATCAGGACCGCGAGCCAGCCGCCCGGGCCGAACAGGTTCACGACGACGACGGTAGGCGCCCGGGAATCCCCTCCGCCGTACGCGAGGAGGTGTCCGCGCCGACACGGCGCCGCGGCGAGCCGAGCCGCCCGTCGAGCGCCCCCGTGTCGTCCTCCCGGGGGACGACCTGCCGCGGATCCGCCGCGACGGCCACCTCGTAGACGCGCAGCACCGCCGAGGCCACCGTGGTCCAGTCGAACGCGGCCACCCGGGACCGCCCGGCGCGCGCGAGCTCCGCTCGGCGTGCGGGGTCGGCGAGCAGGGCGGCGATCCCCTCCTCCCACACGGCCGGGTCGTCCGGCGGCAGCAGCTGCCCGGCGACGGCGCCGGAGTCGGGGTCGGTGAGCACCCGGCGGAACGCCTCGATGTCGCTGGCGACGACCGGGGTGCCCGCGGCCATCGCCTCGGCGACGACGATGCCGAAGCTCTCGCCGCCCGTGTTCGGCGTCGCGAGCAGGTCCATCGCGCCGAGGGCCCGCGCCTTGGTGGCGTCGTCGACGGCGCCGAGGATGTCGACGCGGTCGGCCAGCGTGGCGGGGAGGTGGCGTCGCAGGTCGGCGACGTCGCCCCGCCCGACGACGAGCAGCCGCAGCCCGGGGCGCGACGCCGCCAGGGGCGCGAGTGCCGCGAGCAGGGTGGCCATGCCCTTGCGCGGCTCGTCGAAGCGCCCGAGGAAGCCCACGGTGGTGCTCCCGGGCGGCCGGGCCAGGGGGTCGGCCGCAAACGACGCGACGGCAGCCACATCAACGCCGTTGGGGATCTCGACCGCGTCACCGCCGAGGTGCTCGACGTAGACCTGCCGGGCCAGCGGCGAGACCGCGATCCGTGCGGTGACCCGCTCCAGCATCGGCCGCAGCCAGGACGCGAACAGGGCCATCGTCCGCGACCGCGGCGTCGAGGTGTGGAACGTCGCGACGACGGGTCCGTCGGCGACGGCGAGCGCGAGCATCGACAGGCTCGGCGCGGTCGGCTCGTGCAGGTGCAGCACGTCGAACGCGCCCGCGGCGAGCCAGCGCCGCACGCGGTGCATCGAGACCGGGCCGAACGTCAGCCGGGCCACCGAACCGTTGTAGGGGATGCCGACGGCGCGGCCGGCCCGGGTGACGAAGTCCGGGACCGGGGTGGACGGGCTCGCCGGGGCGAGGACGTCGACGTGGTGACCGAGCCGGACGAGCGCCCGCGCCAGGTCCAGGACGTGGGCCTGCACGCCGCCCGCGACGTCGAGCGAGTACGGGCACACGATCCCGACCCTCAGGGACGTTCCGGCCATGGCCACCAGCGTCCCACGCACGACGACGGCCCCCGCGCGGCACGGGCCGGGGCGGGGGTGTGTCGGTGGCGGGTCACCGGCGGGCGAGGCACACCCCGCTCACCCGGAGCATCGCGGCCATGACCCCGACGCCGAGGGTGATCGAGCCGTGCGCCCCGCCGGTCACGGCCCAGGCGTTCCCGGCGACGACGCCGACCGCGGCGAGCACCGAGACGCCGGCGGCGACGGCGTGGCCCTCGCGACGCATCCGGCCGGCGAGGAGCAGGCAGGTCACGGTCAACGCGAGGAACGAGAGCGTTCCGGTGATCATGTGGCCGACGGCGTGCCAGCTCAGGCCGGGCGTCCCGACCGGGTCCATGGAGAACACCCCCGCGGCGGCCAGCAGCACCCCGGAGAGGCCCCAGGCGCCCGCCAGGGCCCGGGAGCGGGGGAAGGACCGGCGCAGACCGACGGCGCCGAGGACGACCAGCAGGCCGCCGATCAGGAAGTTCGCGATCTGGATCCAGCCGAGCGAACCGGTCGCGAGCAGGCTCAGGGGCTCGTACGAGAAGTCGAAGTCCGAGCGGGTGGCGGCCTGGGTCAGCGCCACCACCGACCACAGCGGCGCGGACACCGCTCCGGCGAGGAGCAGGCGGTCGGTGGTGACGGCCCGGTCGGCGTCGGTGCCGGCGGCGGGGGTGGTGAGCGTGGCGGTCATGGCGTCCTCCGTGGGTCGAGCGGTCGTCGGGGCGTCGTGCGGGCCGATGTGACAGGGAACGACTAGATTCCCTGTCACATCGCCCGAGTCGACGTCGTGGTGACCAGGCACGACCGATCACGACCCGAAGGAGACGACGATGCGATTCCTCATGACGACCGGGGAGAACAGCCGGCAGCCCGACGAGGCCCTGTTCGCGGAGATGGGCGCGTTCATCGAGGAGATGGCGGCGTCCGGGAGGCTCGTCGTCACCGGCGGGCTCGGCCCGGACCCCCGGCGGATGGAGTCGCTGGGCGACGAGATCACCGTGACCGACGGCCCGTTCACCGAGACCAAGGAGGCGATCCTCGGTTTCGCGATCATGGACTGCGACTCGTGGGACGAGGCGCTGGAGATCGCGCGGCGCTTCCGGGCGATCGTGGGTGACGGGCAGTCGACGATCCACCAGGTGTTCGGGCCCGATGAGTGACGTCCGGGCCGCCGTCGCCGACCACTGGCGCCGGGAGTCCGCGACCGTCGTCGCGACCCTGGTCCGGATGGTCGGCGACGCCGGTCTGGCCGAGGAACTCGCCCAGGACGCCCTCGTCGCGGCGCTCGAGCAGTGGCCGGGGTCGGGGATTCCCGACGAGCCCGGCGCGTGGCTGACCACGGTCGCGCGCCGCCGCGCCGTCGACCACCTGCGCCGCACCGGCCGGCTGGAGTCCTACGACGACGAGCCACCACCGGAGCCCGCGCCGGCCGACGGGCCCGCGGACGACGACGACGTCGTGCGCCTCATGCTCCTCACCTGCCATCCCGCGCTGGCGCGGGACGAGCGCACGGCGATGACGCTGCGCCTCGTCGGCGGCCTCGGGACCGCCGAGATCGCGCGGGCCTTCCTGCTGCACGAGCAGCAGGTCGTCGCGCGGATCGCGCGCGCCAAGCGGACGCTCGCCGAGGTCGGGGTGTCCCCGGGCGGTGACCTCGGCGGTCGGCTCGGGGCCGTCCTCGAGGTCGTCTACCTCGTCTTCAACGAGGGGTACACGGCCACCGCGGGCGCGGATCTGCTGCGCCCGCGGCTCGTCGGCGAGGCGCTGCGGCTGGGTCGCCTGCTCACCGCGCACGCACCGGACGACCCGGAGGCCCACGGTCTGCTCGCGCTGATGGAGCTGCAGGCCTCCCGCTCGGCCGCGCGCACCGACCCGGCCGGCGCGCCGGTGCCCCTCGACGAGCAGGACCGCACGCTCTGGGACCGCGACGCGATCCGCCGCGGTGTGGCGTCACTGCTGCGCACGCGTAGGACCCCGGGGCGGCCCGGCCCCTACGTGCTGCAGGCCGCGATCGCCGTGCAGCACGCGCAGGCCGCCCGGCCCGAGGACACCGACCGGGCGCAGGTCGCGGCGCTCTACGACCTGCTCGTGACCGTCCTCCCGACCCCGGTGGTGCGGCTGAACCGCGCGGTCGCGATCGGTGCGGCGCAGGGGCCCACCGCGGGCCTGGCGGCCGTCGACGAGCTGGTCACCGAGGGCACGCTGCGCGACTACCACCTGCTCCCGGCGGTGCGGGCCGATCTGCTCGGCCGGCTCGGGCGCGACGCCGAGGCGCGGGTGGAGTGGCGTCGGGCGGCCGCCCTGACCGCCAACGCCGCCGAACGGGCGTTGCTCCTGCGCCGCGCCGACGCCCTCGCCGCGGTCGCGGCCACCGGGCCCACTCTCGGTCCGGCGGTGGAACGGTTCCTCGCCCGCGACGACCTCTCGGGCGCCTCACGCCGCTCCTACGGCCAGACCCTGCGCCGGCTGGTGCGCGCCCTCGGCGACGCGCGCCCGCTCGCGACCCTCGACGCCGACGTCGTGGCCGGGGTCCTGACGACGACGTGGAGCGACGCCTCGGCCGCCACCTGGAACCGGCACCGGGCGACCGTCCGGTCCTTCGCGGCCTGGCTGGACCGGCCGGGGATCGCCACCGGGGTGGCCACGCGGGACGCACCGGCGCGCCCGGCCGTCGTCGCACCCGTCGTCCCCGACGGGCCGCTGCGCGAGCGGGCGCTCTGGGCCGTGCTCGCGGAGTCCGGGGCGAGGGTGACCGAGGCGCTCGGCCTCGACGTGGACGACCTCGACCTCACCGGACACCGGGCCGGGGCCCTCCGGTGGTCGCCGGCCACGAGCGGTCTGCTCCGGGCCCTGGTCGGGTCGCGCGCCGCGGGCCCGCTGTTCCTCTCCGAGCGGCGTCCGGGGCCGGCTCGCCGACCCGGTGCGCGGGATCTCTGCCCGCACACCGGGCGGCGCCGGTTGTCCTACGAACGGGCCGAGTACCTGTTCAAGCAGGCCTCGTCCGGCTCCACGCTGAGAGCGCTTCGCGCATGTGAGCGGATTTGGTCGTCCTGACGACCAAATCCACTCACATGCCGCTAGGCGACCATTTCCTCCAGTTCCTTGCCCTTCGTTTCCTTCACGGCTCTCAGGACGAATATCAGCGAGAGCAGCGCGAAGAAGGTGTAGAGCCCGTAGGCGAGTGTCAGTCCGACGCTCGCCAGCGCCTGGAACGTCACGGTGATGAGGAAGTTCGCGATCCACTGGGCTGCGGCCGCGACGGCGAGCGCGGCGGCGCGCAGGTAGTTCGGGAACATCTCGCCGAGCAGCACCCAGACGACCGGGCCCCACGTGATCGCGAACGACACCACGAAGAGGTTCGCCGCCACCAGCGCGACCGGGCCCCAGATTCCGGGCAGGGCGACGGTCGACTTGCCGCTCTGGCTCACCGCCGGTATCGACTGGGAGAACGCCACGGCCATGATGCCGAGCGTGATCGTCATGCCGATCGAGCCGCCGATGAGCATCGGGCGTCTGCCGACCTTGTCGACGATGAGGATCGCCACGATCGTCGACAGCACGTTGATCAGACCGTTGATCACCGAGGCGGTGAACGAGTCGGACTCCGAGAACCCGACCGCCTGCCACAGCGTCGTCGAGTAGTAGAAGATGACGTTGATGCCGACGAACTGCTGGAAGACCGACAGCAGGATGCCGACCCACACGATCGGTTTCAGGCCGAGCTGTGGACCGCGCAGGTCCCGCAACGACGGCTTGTCCTCGCGTCGCAGCGTCTCCGCGATCTCGTCGACCTTCGTCTTGGTCGCCGTGGCCGTCCGGCCCGGCTCCACCGACTGCAGGACCTCGCCGGCCCGGCTCAGGTCGCCGCGGGCCACCAGGTAGCGCGGCGACTCCGGGATCCGCAGCGCGAGGACCGCGTAGATGACCGACGGGATGATCCCGACGATGAACATCCAGCGCCAGGCCTCGAGGCCGAGCCAGAAGGTGTTCGCGGCGCCGCCCGCGACGCCGGCCAGCAGGGCGTCGGAGAGCAGGGCGATGAAGATGCCGAGCACGATGGCCATCTGCTGCAACGAGGCGAGCCGACCTCGGATGTGGGCCGGGGCGATCTCGGCGATGTACGCGGGCGCGATCACCGAGGCGATGCCGATGCCGACGCCGGCGAGGATGCGCCAGATGATCAGGTCCCAGACGGCGAAGGCGAGGCCCGCGCCGACCGAGCTGATCGCGAACAGCGCCGCCGCGATGAGCATGACCCGGATGCGGCCGTAGCGGTCGGCCGCCGGACCGGCGAACCACGCGCCGACGGCCGAGCCGAGCAGCGCACAGGCCACGGCGAAGCCGGACAGCAGCGGGCTGTTGGTCAGGTTGAAGTTGCTGTTCAGGGCGTCGACGGCGCCGTTGATGACGCTGGAGTCGAACCCGAACAGGAACCCGCCGACCGCGGCGACGATCGAGATGAGGATCGCCTTGGCCGACGTCGTCGGTCTGGCTCCCCCAGCGCCCGAGGCCGCCGGGTCGGATGACCCGGCAGGTGAATCGGTGGTCATGACGCCCTCCCGGAGACGGCAGTGTCGCGGTGTGTACGTGCCAGGTCGGCGGCGCCGACCATCCCGGCCTCCCAGCCGAGCTCGGCGAGGCGGACCTCGGCCACGGGGCGGTGCCCGCGCCCGGTGAGGTGACCCCGGAAGGTGTCCTCGACGCGGGAGCGCAGCACCTCCCCCGCCGTGGAGACGCCGCCGCCGATGACGAACAACGACGGGTCGAGCACCGCGGCCAGCTGGGCGAGGCCCAGCCCGATCCAGCGCCCGATCTCGTCGAAGCAGTGCAGGGCCCCCACGTCGCCGCGCTGGGCGGCCGCGGTGACCATCTCGCCGGAGATCCCGTCGGGATCGCCGCCCGCGTCGGCGAGCAGCCCCGCCGCGAACGCCGGTGAGTGGCGGGCGATCTCGCGGGCCTCGGTGACCAGCGCGCGCCCGGACCCGTACTGCTCCCAGCACCCCTGCAGCCCGCACCCGCAGCGCCTGCCGTAGGGGACCATCGTGATGTGGCCGATCTCGCTGGCCACCCCGAACCCGCCGCGCAGCAGCCGCCCGCCGACGACGAGGCCGCCACCGACCCCGGTGCCGATCGTGATCGCGGCGAGGTCGTCGTGGTCGCGGCCGGCGCCGAAGCGCGACTCGGCCCACGCGGCGGCGTTCGCGTCGTTCTCGACGACGACGGGCAGGTCGAGCTGCGCGGTCAGCGACGCGCGTAGGTTCTCGTCCCGCCACGCCAGGTTCGGCGCGAACATGACCGTGGACCGGGCCGCGTCCACGAAGCCCGCGGCGCCGATCCCGACGGCGGCGATGTCGTGCGTCGCCGCCAGCTCGCGGACGGCGTCCGCGATCCCCGAGAGGACTCCCCGGGTGTCCTGCGCCGGGGTCTCCCGGCGCGTGTGCTGGAGCAGCTTGCCCGTCCCGTCGACGACGCCCGCTGCGATCTTCGTGCCCCCTACGTCGACCCCGACGGTGAGGGCGTCCGCCGGAACCTCCCCCTCAGCCATGACGCACCTACTTCGTCGTGAGCCGGTGGGAGGCCAGCGCGCCCACGTCGATGGCGCCCATGTCGGTGACGACCAGGTCCGCGCCCTCGGCCTTGAGGGCGTCGACGTCGTCGGCGCGCGAGACCCCGAGCGCCCCGAACTCACCGGCCCGGGCGGCCTGGATGCCGTTGGTGGCGTCCTCGGCGACGAACGCGTCGTGCGGGTCGACGCCGAGCTCCTTGGCGGCCGTCAGGAAGATCTCCGGGTGCGGCTTGCCCTGGGCGAAGTCCCGGCCGGAGACGTCGACGTCGAACGCCGCGTGCAGGTTCCCCGAGCCGCCGTAGTTCCCCAGGTCGACGCGCTCGAGGAAGAGCTTCGCGTTCTTCGACGACGAGGCCGCGGCGATCGGGATGCCGGCGTTCTTGACCGCGATGACGAAGCGCACCGCGTCGTCGTACGCGGAGAACTTCCCCTCCGTGATCAGCTTGATGATCATGTCCTGCTTGTACTCGCCGTACTCGACGACGCGCTTGTCGATGTCGGGCACGCCGAAGTACTCCAGCGCCGCCGTCGCGCCCGCCTTGCGCGGCTTGCCGGACATCCGCTGGTGGTAGAGCTCGGAGGTGAAGCCCTCCGGGCTCCACGTCGTCTGCGGGCGGATGTCGGCCCAGGGGCCCTCCATCAGTTCCTGCAGCGACTGCCGCCACGCCTGCTCGTGCGGGGAGTCGACGAGCACCCCGTCGACGTCGAAGATCGCGCCCCTGAAGCCTTCGCTCACTGCTCGCTCCTCCCGTTCTGCCCGATCAGGACCTGACCGTCCTCGGCGGACGCCGCGGCCGGTATCTCGGCGGGGTCGGAGACCAGGGGCACCGAGGCCCGGTCGCCGGCGCCCAGCTCGCGCACCTCGCCACCCATGCCGACCTTCACCGGGTGCGAGAACCCCTCGGTGGCGACCTCGACCAGGAGCAGACCGTCGGCCACCGAGACCTGCAGCGTCGTGCCCTGGAAGACCATGGAGTAGCGCAGGCCGTCGAGGCGGGTGGTCAGGCGCGGCGCGAAGTGCAGCACCCCGTCGCGCACGCTGCACCCGACGTAGGCCCGCTGCAGGAGGTCGAGCGTGCCCGACATGACACCCATGTGGATGCCCTCCTTGGTGGTGCCGCCCTGGACGTCGCCGACGTCGGACTCGAGCGCCACCAGGAACCGCTCCCAGCTGCTGCCCGGGTCGATCCCGGCCAGCACCGCGGCGTGCGCGACCAGGGACAGCGTCGACCCGTGCGAGGTGCGGTGGTCGTAGTAGTCGATGGTGCGGCGGGCGAGGTCGGGGTCGCCCGCGACGTCCGAGTAGCCGAGGCCGCCGAGGATCTCGCGCAGCTCGTCGTCGGAGAACAGGAAGAACAGCATCACCGCGTCGGCCTGCTTGGCGACCTTGTAGTGGTCCGGGTCGTCGCCCTCGGCCTTGAGGATGCGGTCCATGCGCTGGATGTTGGTGTGCTTGGCCCGGTAGGCGTCCCAGTCCAGCTCCTCGAGGTTCTCGTAGCCCTCGAACTGGCTGATCACCCGGTTCCCGTCGGGCGCCGCATGGGTGGGCACGTACATCAGCCGCGCCATCTCGCCCCACCGTTCGATCTCGGCGTCGGTGAGCCCGAGGCGGCTGCGCAGCGCCCGACGGCGGCTGGTGGGCAGCATGGCGAGCACGCGCGGCGCGGTCGCGCAGATCCACGCCACCATCACGTTGGTGTAGGCGTTGTTGCGCAGCCCGCCGTCGGTGGCCCCGGGGTAGCGCTCGTGGAACTCGTCCGGCCCCATGACGCCGTGGATCTCGTAGCGCCCGGTCTGCGGGTTCCGGTGCGCGATCGAGGCCCAGAAACGGGCGATCTCGAGCATCAGCTCGGCGCCGTAGTCGCGCAGGAACTCCAGGTCGTCGGTGGCCTGGTAGTACTGCCACACGTTGTAGAAGATCGCCGCGTTGACGTGGCGCTGGTTGTGCGAGTGGTCGGGGTCCCACTGGCCCGAGAGCGGGTTGAGGTGGACGACCTGCGTCTCCTCGGTGCCGTCGGACCCGGACTGCCACGGGAACATCGCGCCGGAGTAGCCCGCCTCGGCGGCCGCGGCCCGGGCCTCGGCGAGGCGGCGGTAGCGGTACATCAGCAGGCCCCGCGTGACCTCCGGCAGCCGGAAGTCCAGGAACGGATAGACGTAAAGCTCGTCCCAGAACACGTGGCCGCGGTAGGCCTCGCCGTTGAGACCCCGGGCCGGCACGCCGGCGTCGTGGCGGGCGGTGTGGCGCGAGCAGACCTGCAGGATGTGCGCGGTGTGGAAGCGCAGCAGCAGCTGCACGCGCGGTTCCGACGGCAGGTCGATCGCGCAGACGTCCCAGAGCTCGGTCCAGGCCGACTCGTGCTCGGCGTACGCCTCGGCGAAGTCCGGGTAGCGCTCCACGTGGCGCCCGGCCGCCGTGAGCGTCTCGGTGATCGCGTTGTCGTGGCTGGTGAAGAACGAGACCAGCTTCTCGACCTTGATCGACTCACCCTCGTGGGCCTCGAGCTCGAGGACCTGCTGGATGTAGTCGTTCATCTGGTGCAACGTGCGGCGGGGCTCGACGGCCTGCCAGGACCGGCCCCGGCTGCGCGCGAGCCGGGTGCGGGCGGCCTCGGAGATGTAGAGGTTCGACTGCCGGGTGCGCACCTTGAGCGCGATCACCTCGGGGCCGAACGTGCGCGGGGTGACCGGGTCGAGGTGGCGGCCCTCGAGGTCGCGGTAGCGGGCGACCATGTTGTTGTCGACGCGGCCGTCGATCGCCGAGACGATCCCGACGTCGCCCGACCAGTTCTCCGGCGTGATCACCCACTCGATCGCCGCCTGGTGGCTGTGCGCCATCGAGACGAACCGCCTGCTGCGCAGCGTGGTCTCACGGCCGGCGCGGTCGCGGAAGCGGAAGACCCGGGAGAGCGTCGCGGTCCGGATGTCGAAGGTGTGGCGGTACTCGAGCACCTCGACGTTGTCGAGCGTGATCGCCTCCTCGCCCTCGATGCGCAGCATCAGGACGAGCCAGTTCGGCAGGTTGACCAGGTCCTCGTTGAGCACCGGCCGGCCGCCGAGGATCGTCGTCTCGCGGTTGTAGGCGCCGTGGGCGTAGGTGCCCGCGTAGTGCGCCGGCGGGTCGGTGTCCTCCCACTCGGCGGCGCCGCGGGTGCAGAAGTAGCCGTTCCCGGTGGAGGACAGCGCCTCGCGCAGGCCCTCCTCCTCCGGGTCGACGCCCTCCCAGGTCAGCGTCCAGCCGTCTTCGGCGCCGACGGCAACGTCGTGGTCGGTCGCGGCACTGCTCACCGCGGTCTCCTCCCGGCTCGGGGCGTGGGCATGGTCGTGGGGGTGGCGTCCTAGCGGGCCAGTCCGTCGAGGAACCGGCCGACCGCGTCGACGTCGGCGAGCACGGCCGACGCCGCGGTCTCGCGGGCGGCGGCGTCGGCGGGGTCGATGACGAGCACCCCGAGGCCGCCGTCGGCGATGCTCGGCGCGACGAAGGCGTCCTCGTCGGTGACGTCGTCGCCGAGGTAGACCGGCAGGACGTCGGGCCCGCGCAGGTCGAGGACCCCGAGGAGGTGCTCGACGGCGCGGCCCTTGTTCCAGTCGATCTTCGGTTGGATCTCGTGCACGAACTTGCCGGGCGTGACCCGCAGCTCGCCCGGGTGGGCCGCGAGGATCCCGTCGACGAGGTCGGACACCTCGCCGTGGCGGGCCGGATCCACCGCGCGGTAGTGCAGCGCGACCGAGGCGTGCTTGGGCTCGACGAGCGTCCCCTCGATCGCGGCGGCGCCGTCGGTGACCTCCGCTGTGACCTTCTCGACGAGCTCCTCGAAGCCCGACGACGCGTCGTGCGTGATCGTCCCGGTGCTCGGGCTGTGGATGTCGAAGCCGTGGCTGCCCGCGACGATGAGGTCGTCCAGGCCCATGAGCTCGGTGACGACGGCGCGGTCCCGTCCCGACACCACGCACACGCTGGTGCGCCGCGCGAGATCGGAGACGATGCGGCGCATCTCCGGCCCCATCACGGCGTCGGACGGCCGGTCGACGATCGGCGTGAGCACGCCGTCGTAGTCGAGGAAGACGGCCGGCGTCCGCCTGTCGTCGCGCTCGGCGAGCACCGCCTCGGGGGCGGGCAGCTCGGACGCTCGCGCGCTCATGGATGCGACCTCCCCCTCGACGTGCGTCCGCCCCGATGCCGGGTTGTGACGCGGTTCACAGGCTAGGTCCGGTTGCTGTCGCGGTCAACGGATGAACGCACGACGTGATCTTGGCATGGATCGGCGATACCCGTCGCGGGTGATCATCCACGCGCGGCGAGGAGCTGTTCCCCCGCGAGGGCGACCGCGCCCAGGACGTGCGCGCGGGCCCCGAGGCCGGCCGCGACGACCTCGACGCCCTCGGCCGCGCCGGGTAGCGCCCACCGCTCGAGGGCCGCGTGGAGGGGATCGATGAGCAGGTCCCCGGCCTGCGCGAGCTCGCCGCCGACGACGATGCGGGCGGGCGTGAGCACGCTGCACAGCCCGCCGAGGGCGCGCCCGACGTGCCGTCCGGTGTCGGCGAGCACGCGCCGCGACGGGGCGTGGCCGCCGCGGGCGCGGGCCACCACCTCCGCGACCGACAGCGGGCGGCCGAGCAACGGCTCGAGCAGCCCGACCACCGTCGTCGTCGACGCCCAGGTCTCCAGGCACCCCCGGTTGCCGCACCGGCAGACGGTGCCGCCCGGGACCCCCGCGGGGCCGCCGGCGTCCTCGCCGACGACGACGTGGCCGAGCTCGCCCGCCGTGCCCGAGCGGCCCCGGTAGGGGCGCCCGTTCAGCACCAGGCCGGCGCCCACCCCGTCGGAGAGCTTGAGGTAGACCGCGTCGGCGACCCCGGAGAGCGCACCCCACGCCTGCTCGGCCAGCGTCCCGAGCAGGGCGTCGTTGTCGACGGCCACCGGCACCCCGAGCCGCGCGGCGGCGCGTCCCGGGGCGTCGACCCCGACCCAGCCCGGCAGGATGCCCGGCTCGCCGACGGTCCCGGAGCGGGCGTCGACGGGCGCGGGCAGTCCGATGCCGACGCCGAGCAGGTCGGCGCGGTCGACGCCCGCCTCGGCCAGTGCCTCGCCGAGCAGCGCGTGCGCCGCGTCGAGCCCGCTGTCGACGTCGTGCCCCTCCGGCAGCTCCGCCTCGCGCTCGGCGAGCACCTCGGCCGGCGGGGCGACGACCGCTCCCCCGGGCGCCACCCGCGGCAACGTGTCGGCCGCGCGGGCGACGGCCACCCGGACGTGCCGGTGGCCGAAGTCGATCCCCGCGAGGTGACCGGTCGGCGGGGTCAGCCGCACCGCCCGCACCCGGCGGCCGCCACGCACCGTCGTCGTCGCGGTGAGCCGGCCGGCGTCGACCAGGTGGCGGACGATGTTCGACACCGTCGCGGGGGCGAGGCCGGTGGCGGCGGCGATGCCGGACTGCGTCGGTTCACCGGCGGTGAGCACGGCGTCCAGCACGCGGCGACGGTTCGCCTCCCGCAGCCCCGCGGGCGATCCGGGCCCCGCCGCGTTCATCGGATGAACTTAACGCGTCGCTGTGTCGCATGTCACTAACTGCTCGGCACAACCTCGGCCGAGTGAGCCGGACGTCCCACTCTGCGAGTGACGACGGCACAGCACTAGCGTCCGTTCGGTGGAGGATCAGCTCTCCGATCTCCGCCTGGCGGTGACCGAGGCCCTGGAGGCCAGCCGCACGGCGTCCCAGGTCTACGACGGCGAGGGCCGGCTCTGCTGGGTCTCCGAGCAGATGCTGCAGCTGGCCGGGGCCGACCCGTCCACCGAGATCGGCTACGGCTCCCGGATCGCCGAGGGGCTCGAGCTGCCGCTCTGGGCCTCGATGCTCTCGCCGGAGGCCCGCCGGGAGCTCCGCGAGGACCTCGAGAAGCGGTTCACCGACGGGCCCGACATGGCCCCGATCTGGGTCTCCCCCGTCGAGCTGAACCTGGCGAAGCGCCGCCGCCCCGTCGGGATGCTCGGCGTGACGGTGCGCGCGTCGGACGGGACCGTCGCGGGCACCGCGCTGGTGTTCGCGCCGCTGCTCCCGGCCCGGGTGCTCGCGCTCGTCAGCGAGGGCGACGAGGCGATGTTCACCCGCATGGCCGACCTCACCGAGCCACGGCGGCGGCCCGCGGCGGTGGTGTTCGCCGACATCGACTCCTCCGGACCGCTGTCCCGGCTGCTCCCCACCCCGGCCTACTTCGAGCTGATCCGCCGGTTCACCACCGCGTTCGACGACCTCGTCGCCTGCCACGGCGGCATCGTCGGCAAGCACGCGGGTGACGGGGCGAGCGCGTTCTTCCTCGCCGCGGACGCCGATCACCACCCCGCGGAGTCGGACGCTGCGAGCGCGGCGCTCGCCGTCGCGCTGGCGTTCCCGCCCGCGGTGCGCGGGATCGTCGCCGACCTCGCCGAGGACGGGATCGGGATCGCAGAGGCAGACTGCCGGGTGAACCTCGGCGTCCACTGGGGCGCCAACCTCTACATCGGTCAGATCGTCACCGGCGGCCGTCTGGAGGTCACGGCCCTGGGCGACGAGGTGAACGAGTGCGCCCGGATCGAGCAGGTCGCGACCGGCGGGCAGACCCTGGTCTCGAAGACCGCCCTCGAGCGGCTCGAGGCCGGGGCCGCCGACCGGCTCGGGATCGACCCGATGACGCTGACCTACCGGATGCTCGCCGATCTCACCGAGATCGACCGGAAGGCCCTGCGCGACGCGGGGTCGCTCGCCGTCGTCGATCTCGCCGCCCTGACGGACCGGTGAGGACTCAGGCCGCGGCGTCCTGGTCGTCGTCGGTGTCGGTGCTGCGGCGGTCGGCGCTCGCGCTGACCCCGACCACTCCGGCGATGGCGACGACGACGCCGAGCCCCGGCAGCAGCGACTCCGCGCCCGCGAGCAGGACGGGCAGGTAGGGGCGCACGGTGTGCCACACCTGCTCGGCGCGGGTGGCGGGTGCCGTGTCGCCCGGCGCCGGGCGCGGTCCGGGGATCGGCGGCAGCGTCGTGGGGCCGGGGATCGTGATGGTGATCGTGATGCTCATGGGACGGCCTCGCTCTCCGCGTGCAGGCGGCCGGGCCCGTCACGCGGTCGCGGCCGGCCTCAGAGCGAGGGGGACGCGGAGCGCGGGGCGGGCGGGTGGGAGTCGGACCTGGTTCTCCTCGATCGCCGGGATTCGGCGACGGGACTGTGACCGGGACTCACACGCTCACCTCCTCGCACTCTCGGGCACACGCAGTGCCATCGACATCGATCACTAGACACCCCGGTGATCACGCCGGTCAAGGGGGCGTGCGGGTGGTGGTGCTGGGGCCGTCGACGACGGGCACACCAGACATCCCGGCGGCCCTCGTGCGGCCGCCTGGTGTGCTGTTGATCAGCGGCAGTGCTGGCGCGGCGGCGATCACCCGGGCGAGACTCACCCCGTGACCGACCCCGCGGCGTGGAGCGACTTCAGCGTGGCCACCGCCGGCGCGGCGGCCGCGCTGACAGGCCTGCTGTTCGTGGCGCTCTCGATCAACCTCACCGCCGTCCTCGCCTCGACGCACACCACCGCCCGGGCGGCGTCGACGCTGGTCCTGCTCGCCTCGCCGGTGTTCCTCGCGCTCGCGCTGCTGGCGCCGTGGGGGTCGTCGACGACCCTCGGCGTCGTGCTCGTCGTCCTCGCGGTGATCATCGGGGGCAGCCTCGGTGTGATGCTGCCGCGGCCGATCCCGGAGGTGCCCCTCCCGGCGTGGATCGCCACCACCGTGCTGCCTCCGGTCGTGCTGACCGCGGGCGCCCTGCTCGCCGGGATCGGGGTCCTCGCCGACGGGCTCGGCGGGCTGATCTGGCTCGCGCCGGGGATCGGGTTCGCGCTGTTCGGCGGGCTGGTCGGTGCCTGGGTGCTGCTGGTGGAGATCCTGCGCTGACCCGGCTCACCAGCCGTGGTCGGCCAGCCAGTGCTCACTGATCGTGAGGCGGGCCTGGTTGCCCAGGGAGCCGGTGCCGAGCGTGTCGTAGGCGTGGTTCGCGTACGGCATCCGGACGAGCGTCGCGTCCACCCCGGCCGCACGCGCCTGATCCACGAACCGCTCGACGCCGCCGGGCGGGACCAGCTCGTCGCGGGTCGGCCCGATGACCAACGTCGCCGGCGCACGCGGGGTGATCGCGGGGCCGCCGGAGACCGCGGCGTAGCGGTCCGGCACCTGCTCGGGGGTGCCGCCGGTGTAGAGCTGCCCCAGGTACCCGGCCGGGGTGCCGGGCTGGCCGGGGAAGTGGCCGTGCTCGTAGGCGTCCACCAGATCGACCGCCGGGTACTGCACGAGCACCCCGCGCGGCACCGGCACCGTCCCCCCGCACGACGACGGCTGCGTCCCGGACGCCGCGTGGTAGCCGACCGACACCGCGAGCTGTCCGCCCGCGGAGTCCCCGGCCAGGACGATGCGGCTCGGGTCGCCGCCCCGGCCGGGCGCCAGCGCGGCGACCTTCGTCAGCGCGCAGGCGACCTCCGGCCCGGCGACGTCCCACGTCGGGCGGGTGCCGCTGGAGAGCGTGTACGCGACGCTGACGACGAGGCGCCCGTGATCGGCGAACCACCGCAGGTCGTCGGTGTTGCCAAGCTCGGACCCGGCGTTCCACCCGCCGCCGTGGACGTAGACGAGCACCGGAGCGGGCCCGGTGGCGCCGCGCGGGTCCCACACCGCGGCGTGCAGCGCGGCGCCGTCGGGACCCGTCGTGTACACCGGGTCGCCGTCGGGCAGCGCCAGGCCGGAGGAGGGGACGACCGCCCGGAACGGGTTCACCGACCCGCCCGCGGCCACCGTCGTGACCACGCTGATCCCGACGACGACCGCGAGCGCCACCGTCGCGACGCCCGTCCCGATCGCCACCCCGGTGGCGGCCCACCGCAGCCGGCGGCGCAGCAGGAGCGCGAGCACCGCGGCCACCAGCCCGGCGACGACGAGCGTCGCCCCGCGCGCGGGGACGGTGACCGTGGCCCACCCGGAGAGCGCCCCGAGCCCGGGGACGAGCGCGCCGAGGGCGACGAGCAGCACGGTCAGGCCGACGAACCCGAGCACGACCAGCGCCAGACCGGCCGCCGCGCCGGTGAGCCGGCGACCGCGCCGCGGGCCGGCGGACGTCGTCATGGGCGGGAGCGTACGGCGCCGGCCGTGTGGACGATCTTGTGCGGCCCGGTCGGGTGAGGGACCTCAGCGGGTCGGGCGCCGCGGCCGGCTGATCTCCACCTCGATGAGGTACCGGTCGCCGCGGACCAGGGCGTCCACCCGTTCGACCGGCGTGCCGCGGTCGTCGCGCGAGGTCCGCCGGAAGCGCCACCCCGCGCGCCCGGACGGGATGCCGAGCAGCGCCGCGTCCTCGCCCTCGACCAGGACGGGCTCGACGGTCTGCGTGCCGCCGACGACGCTGCGGCCGTACCGCGTCTCGAGCAGCGCGTACCAGGAGGCCTCGCCGTCGAGGTCGGCGCCCGCGATGTCGGGGACGATCCGCGTGGGCACGTGGAGCAGCTCGCGCGCCATCGGCTCGCCGTCGGCCAGGCGCAGGCGCGCGAACCGCCGGACCGGGTCGCCGAGCGGGACGGCGAGGTGTTCGGCGAGGTCGTCGTCGGCCGCGATCTCGTCGTGCCACAGCAGCCGGGAGGACGGGCGCAGGCCGCGCCGGGTCATGTCGTCGTGGAACGACAGCGCGGCGAGCGGCTGCGCGGGAGCGGTGCGGCGGGCGTAGGTGCCGGCGCCGTGGCGACGCTCGACGACGCGGCGGGCGGTGAGCTCCGCGAGGGCCAGCCGGACCGTCGAGCGCGACACGTGACAGCGCTCGGCGAGGTCCCGCTCCCCCGGCAGCAGCGCCCCGGGCCCGAGCTCGCGGCAGAGCCGTTCGACCTCCACCTGGACGTGCGCGGTCCGGGATTGCAGCACGGTTGCCGGTCTTACCACGAGTGAGCGGTACCGCCAGTACCGCAAGCGGTTGCGGGTGGTCGGATCGTCATCCGGGACTCATGGGCGCGTCCGGGAGGACGGCGCGCACCGAGTGCGGAATGCTCATGGGCGCTGCCACCGACTTCTCCGGAAGCTGATTCCCTGGAATCGACATGAACCTGAGCGAGCTGTTCGACGACCTGGTCCGGGTCGAGATCGTGCTGTGGGACGCCGTCGACCGGCGCCTGCGTGCGGAGGTCGGGCTGCCGCTCGGACGCGTCGAGGCGCTCCGGGTCGTGGCGACGAGCGACCCGTGCCGCGTGCAGGACGTGGCGGTCTCGCTCCGGATCACCGTCGGCGCGGCGAGCAAGCTGACCGACCGGCTCGTCACGGGCGGCCTGGTGGAGCGCCGGGCCCACCCCACCGACCGGCGCTCGTCGCTGCTGCGGGCCACCGAGACGGGCGAGCAGGCGCACGCCGCGGCCACGGTGGCGATCGAGGACGAGCTGGGGCGGCTCCTGCACGACGACGACGTCGCCGGGCTCAGGCCCGTCGTCGCCGGCCTGCGGGCACGCCTCGCGCCGCGGTGACTCCTGCCGTCAGCCGAGGTCCGGCCAGATGCGCTGCAGCATGTGCCAGTCCTGGGGGTGCCGGGCGATGTCGCCGGCGAACGCGTCGGCCATCGCCTGCGTCGCGGCGGGGACGGCGTCCTGGCCGGTGACCGGCACCGGCGGGTGGATCCGGAAGCCCCAGTTCTCGTCGGGTCCCGACCCGGTGAACCAGCAGCCGAGCGGGAGCAGCGCGGCGCCCGTCGCCGCGGCCAGCGAGGCGGGTCCGGGCGGCATCGCCGCACGGTGGCCGAAGAAGTCGACGCCGATGCCGTGGCGCGAGAGGTCGCGGTCGGCGACGAGGCACACGATCCTCCCGGCCCGCAGCGCGCGGAGCAGCCCGCGGACCGGGGCCTCGCCGCCGGTCATCGGGAGGATCTCGAAGCCGAGGGACTCGCGGTAGTCGACGAACCGCTGGAACAGCGCCTCGGGTCGCAGCCGTTCGGCCACCGTCGCGAATCCGCCGTAGCGCTGCACCGCCCACGCGCCGACGACGTCCCAGTTGCCGGAGTGCGTCAGCGCGACGACGGCGCCGCGGCCGCGGGCGAGCGCGGCGTCGAGGTGCTCGCGGCCGTGCACGGCCGGGTCGACGCGCTCGGCCAGTTCCTTGTGGTCCATAGTCGGGAGCCGGAACGCCTCGCGCCAGTAGCGGGCGTAGGACCGGACGCCGGCGCGGGTCAGCTGGTCCAGCTGATCGTCGCGCAGATCCGGCCGGACCCGCGCGTAGTTCCGGCGCAGGCGGGCGACGCCCGGCCCGCCGCGTCGGGTGGCGAGATCCGCCCCGCCGTCGAACGCGGTCCGCGCCAGCGGCGCCGGCAGTTCGCGGACGAGGCGCCAGCCCGCGGCGTAGCCGAGGTCGGCCGCCCGCCCGGCGAGGTCGCCACCGGTCACCGGTCGGCGTCCCGCGACTCCGCCGCGGGGAGCTCTCCGACGGGTCGGTCGGTGCGTCCGGTGGCCGCGCCGTACTGCTCGCGGGCGCTCGTCCACACCGTCGCGATGCGCTGTCCGACGGTCACCAGCGAGCCGACGGTGAGCAGCCACAGCGCGACGTCGACCGCCCACCACAGGCCCAGGCCGGTCAACCCGATCCCGGTCAGCCCGAGGATGAGCCGCTCGGCCCGCTCGACGATCCCGCCGTCGCCGCGCAGTCCCGCCGCCTCGGCGCGGGCCTTGATGTAGGAGATCAGCTGACCGCTGACCAGGCAGATCAGGGCCAGCGCGGCGACGGTCCACCGGTCGTTCGCCGCCGCCCACCAGGCGATGCCGGCGAAGACGGTGCCGTCGACGAGGCGGTCGCCGACCGAGTCGAGCACCCCGCCGAACGGGCTCGACACCCCCCGCGCGCGGGCCATCGCCCCGTCCAGGACGTCCAGCATCGCGAAGCCCCAGACGATCATCGCGGCGGCGAAGAGGTGCCCCGTCGGGATCAGCCAGATCGCGAACCCCGTCGCGCCGAGGGTCCCGAGCACCGTCACCGCGTCCGGATGGATGCCGCGGCGTACCAGCCACTTGCCGGCGGGCTGCACGCCGCGGTTGATCGCCGCGCGGCCCCACTCGTTGATCACTGCCCCTGTCCACTTCCCGTCGCTGTGCTCGCCCAGACCTCGGCGAGGCGCTGCCGGGTCTCGGCCAGCAGCGCAGGGATGACCTTCGTCTGGCCGATGACGGTGATGAAGTTGGCGTCGCCGCCCCAGCGCGGCACCACGTGCTGGTGCAGGTGGTCGGCGAGCGAACCGCCCGCGACGTGCCCCAGGTTGATGCCGACGTTGAACCCGTGCGGCGCCGACATCGCCCGCAGCGCCCGGATCGCCTGCTGGGTGACGCGCATCAGCTCGGTCGACTCGTCGTCGGTGATCTCGTCGAGCCCGGCCACGTGCCGGTAGGGCACGACCATGAGATGGCCCGGGTTGTACGGGTGCAGGTTCAGCACCGCGTACACCAGGTCGCCGCGGGCGACGACGAGCCCGTCCTCGTCGTCACGTCCGGGGATCGCGCAGAGCGGGCAGCCCCCGTCGACCTCGCCGGTGCCCGACTCCCCCGCGATGTAGGCCATCCGGTGCGGCGCCCACAACCGGCGGAAGCCGTCCGGGGTGCCGGCGCCGTCGAGCTGCTGGGCGCCGTCGGGGTGCCCGAGGGGCACGCCGGACTCCGGCCGCCCGGGCTGGGCGGGCAGGCCGCGAGCGCCGGCCCCGTCCGGTGCGTGCTCGCTCGTCACCGCGTCGTCGTCCATCGCAGACCCATCGTGCTCGTCGGGTCAGGCACGCGTCACGTGCGGACCGAAGGACCCCTCGTCCGGCGAGGTGTTCTCGCGACGCGCGACCCAGTCGGCGACGGCCGCCACCGCGTCGTCGACCGGCACCCCGTTGACCTGGGACCCGTCGCGGAACCGGAACGACACCGCGTTCGCGTCGGCGTCCTTCCCGCCCGCGAGCAGCAGGAACGGGACCTTCGCGAGGGTGTGCGTGCGAATCTTCTTCTGCATCCGGTCGTCGGAGTGGTCGGCCTCGGCCCTCAGGCCCAGGGCCTTCATCTTCCCGACGATCCCGTCGACGTAGTCCGTCTGCTCGCCCGACACCGGGATCGCGACGGCCTGCACCGGCGCGAGCCACGCCGGGAACGCGCCCGCGTAGTGCTCGGTGAGCACGCCGAAGAAGCGCTCGATGCTGCCGAAGAGCGCGCGGTGGATCATGACGGGACGCTGCCGGGACCCGTCGCTCGCGGTGTACTCCAGCTCGAAGCGGTCGGGCAGCATCAGGTCGACCTGGATCGTCGACATCTGCCAGTAGCGCCCGATCGCGTCCTTGGCCTGCACGCTGATCTTCGGGGCGTAGAAGGCGGCGCCGCCCGGGTCGTCGACGAGGTCGAGGCCGAAGCTCGACGCCGCGTCGCGCAGCGCCTGCGTGGCCTCCTCCCACTCCTCGTCGGTGCCGATCGACTTCTCCGGGTTGCGGGTGGAGAGCTCGAGGTAGAAGTCGTCGAGGCCGTAGTCGCGCAGCAGCCCGAGCACGAAGGTCAGCAGCGAGGTGATCTCGCCGGCCATCTGCTCGCGGGTGCAGTAGATGTGCGCGTCGTCCTGGGTGAAGCCGCGCGCCCGGGTCAGGCCGTGGACCACGCCCGACTTCTCGTAGCGGTAGACGGTGCCGAACTCGAAGAGCCGCAGCGGCAGCTCCCGGTACGACCGCCCGCGCGCCCGGAAGATCAGGTTGTGCATCGGGCAGTTCATCGGCTTGAGGTAGTAGTCGATGCCCGGCCGCTTCAGCTCGCCGTCGTCGCCGTACTCGGCGTCGAGGTGCATCGCCGGGAACATGCCCTCGCGGTACCAGTCGAGGTGGCCGCTGGTCTGGAAGAGCTCGCCCTTGGTGGCGTGCGGGGTGTTGACGAACTCGTAGCCAGCCTCGGTGTGCCGCTTGCGGGAGTAGTCCTCCAGCTCCTTGCGGATGATCCCGCCCTTGGGGTGGAAGACCGCGAGGCCGGAGCCGATCTCGTCCGGGAAGCTGAACAGGTCCAGTTCGGCGCCCAGACGGCGGTGGTCGCGGCGCTCGGCCTCGGCCAGCCGCTCCAGGTAGGCGTCCTGGGCCTCCGGCGACTCCCACGCGGTCCCGTAGATCCGCTGCAGCTGCGCGTTGCGCTGGTCGCCGCGCCAGTAGGCGGCCGCCGACCGGGTGATCTTGAAGGCCGGGATGTACCCGGTGGTCGGGATGTGGGGGCCGCGGCACAGGTCGCCCCAGACCCGCTCGCCGGTGTGGGCGTGGATGTTGTCGTAGGCGGTCAGGTCGCCGGACCCGACCTCCATGATCTCGCTGTCGTCCTCGTCGGTGGTGCCCTTGAGGTCGACGAGCTCGAGCTTGAAGGGCTCGGAGGCGAGTTCCTCGCGGGCGGCGTCGAGGGACTCGTACTCCCGGCGCACGAAGCGCTGCTTCGCCTTGATGATCTTCTTCATCGACTTCTCGAGGTCGGCGAGGTCGTCGGGGGTGAAGGGCTTGTCGACCGCGAAGTCGTAGTAGAAGCCGTCGGCCACCGGCGGGCCGATGCCCAGCTTGGCGTCCGGGAACTTCTGCTGCACGGCCTGCGCGAGGACGTGCGCGGCGCTGTGGCGGATGACCGCGCGGCCGTCGTCGGTGTCGGCCGCGACCGGCTCGACGTCGACGTCCTCGTCGGGGCGCCAGGCGAGGTCCTTGAGGGCGCCGTCGGGGGCGCGCACGACGACGACGGTGCTGGAGCCGGTGCCGGAGAGGCTCGCTTCGCGGAGGGCCTCGCCGGCCGTCGTCCCGGCGCCGACCCGGACGGTGGCGGCGGGAGCGGGGGCTGCGAGCGAGGACACGGCGCGTACTCCTGGGTCGTGAAGGCTGATCTGGGTCGTGGCGGAGGGTCTCCCCCGCGAGTACCAGCCTATCGACCGACGGCGAGGGGGTTCGGAGCGCCGTGCCGGGGCCGGACGGGGGTCTCCGCGCGGCGGTTGCATGATCAACAGGCCTGGATGGCTGCGGAGGAGTCCCTGCGACGACCACTGGGTCCCGGTGATCACACGCGGCGGTCGTGCTCGCTTGATCAACAGGCCTGCATGTGTCCCGCCCGGCCCGCAAGGCCCACCCAGGCCTGTTGATCACGCGAGGCGGGCGGCTGGTCATGATCACCGGGCACCTGGCGGGCTCCTCGCCCCCCGTCCACCCCGCCACATGCCCGCTGATCATGCGCGGGGAGTTGTCCGGCAGGTGAGCCGGCGCCCGCGGCCGCCGCTGCAAGATCAACAGACCTGTTCGGGATGTCCGCGGCTGGTGGGACCCATTCATGCCTGTCAATCACGGTGGTCGGTCGCCCAACATGATCACCGGGCACTTGCCGGGCCCTCAGCCCCGTCCATCCCGCCACGGCCTGTTGATCATGAGAGCAGGCTAGCCGCCCCCGACGCTCCTAGAGGAGAAAATCGCACCTACGAGACGAACTCTCGCGAGGAGTCCGGCAACCATAGGTCACTCGGCAGGCCGAGAGGCGACGGAACCTTGATCGGCGAACTTGTCGATCACGTCGCTCAGGTTCTCGTCGCTGATCTTCCACCGCTCGGCGATCTCCCGCAGGACCTGCGCCGAGTGCTGGTCGATCTCCATGTCGTACTCGATGATCGTGGCTGCCAATTGTTCGACCCCGACCACGGACTCGCCGGCCTCGACATCGTCGGAGAAGACCTGCAGCGTCGTGTCGTCGAACCCCTGGCCACGCAGGTCGGCGATCAATCGCCGAAATATCTGCCGTTCTTCCATCAGTTCCAATTCCCGTAGAATGGATAGGCCGTGATGATTTCGCGGCCCGCGGGCTGATAAACGACCCTGACGGGGACACCGTCACGCACCCCGTAGACACGGAACGTCGCGGGACGCCCCGTCCTCTCCCAGATCGAACCGCCCCTCCCTCCCCCTCGGATCGTCGAGGACGGGTCGGTGACGATATCCGAGATGTGGTGCATGGTCTGATCTCTGGACCAGGTGCCCGGGAACTCTGACTTCCCGGGCTGGGCCGGTGGGTAGTGCCCGCCTCGTCCCGGGCCATCCCCGTCGAGGATGTGTTTGCGGGCCTCGGGGCTGGAGAGGTCGACCAGGCCGCCCCCGCCACCGTGCGACGGGTCCAGGCCCAACGGGTCCACCCAGGTGTGCGGGTTGTGCACGTACGCGACCGGGTTCGGGGCGGGCGCGAGGCCGAGCGGGTCGGGCGAGGCGTACCGGGCCGTGTCCGGGTCGTACTGGCGGTGCAGGTTGTCGGCCCAGCCGGTCTCGGGGTCGTCGTACTGGCCGGGGAAGAGCAGCGGGGACGACGCCGAGCCCTCCCACGACGTCCGCCCCCACAACGACCGCCGGGCCCGCCCGGCCACCACCCCGTCGAGCCCGACCAGCTCCGTCGGTGCCCCCACGAGATCGGTGACCACCGCGTAGAACCGCTCGTCGACCTCGTCCTGGCCGGCCCGGCGCCACCGTTCCCGCTGGGTGACCGGGCGCAGGCCGGAGTGGTCCCAGGTCGTCGAGGACACCCCGTCGGGCGCCCAGCGCACCTGCTCGACGAGCGTGGCCCCGTCCCACGTGAAGTCGACCTGTTCGGCCACCCCGCCCGCGCCGTCGAGCCGCTGCTTGGAGACCCGCCGCCCGAAGGCGTCGTGCAGGTACCGCCACCGGGTGCCGTCGGGCGTACGCACTTCGACGAGGCGGTCGAGCGCGTCCCAGGTGTAGAGCCACGTGTCGGGCCGGTGCGAGAGCCGGCGGCGGGTCCGGCGCACCACGCGGCCGAGCGCGTCGTGCTCGTAGGTCACCCCACCGGCCCGCTGCATCCGGGTACCGACCACCGACCGCGGGCCGGCCGACGCGCCCGCCCCGGGCCAGGAGGCGGCGGCGGTGTTCCCGAGCGCGTCGTAGGCGTACTGCTCGGACCACGGCGCCTCGTCGCCACTGCCCCGCGCGTGAGTGACCCGCCCGAGCGGGTCGAGCTCGAACTCCCGGGCGCCCGTCGAGGTGGCCAGCGACACCAGGTGCCCGTCCGCCCGGTACCCGAATCGCCGGTCCACCCCGCCGGCCCGCTGACCGACGAGCCGGCCGGCCACGTCGTGCTCGAGGTCCACCGCCGCCGCGCCGGCCACGCGGCGGGACTCCCGCCCGGCCGCGTCGTGGTCGAACGCCACCGACACGCCCGCGACCAGCGACCGCACCCGGGACGCCGCGTCGTAGGACCGCTCGGAGACCACGCCGGACGGGGTCTCCCGCCGCACCGGCCGACCCAGCGCGTCGTGCGCCGTCCGCAGCTCGCGGCCGTTCACGCTCTCCGAGACCACCCGTCCCGCGAGGTCCCGGCGCAGCACGACGTCGACGTCGGCCGTCGTCGCGCGCACCAGCCGGCCGGCGTCGTCGTGGTCGAACGTCGCCAGGGACCCCGGCGCGCGGCGCTCCGCCAGCTCCCCCGACGGCGAGTACCGGTACGTCGTGCGCTGCCCGGCGGCGTCGGTCCGGGCGACCACCCGCCCGAGCACGTCGCGCTCCGAGACCGTCCGGCGCCCGTCGAAGTCGGTCTCGGCGACGACCCGGCCGCACGGGTCCCGCTCGTAGGTCCAGCTCAGGCCACCGGGCGCGGCGACCTCCGCCAGCCGCAGTTCGGCGTCCCAGGCGTACTCGGTGCGTGTGCCGTCGGCGGCGGTCTCGGCGGCCAGCAGGTCGAAGTGGGTGTACTCGAAGCGCCGTACCCCGCCGGCCGGGTCGGTCAGCGCGACGACGTTGCCCTCGCCGTCGTACTCCCGGCGCTCGACCCCGCCCAGCGGGTCCACGACCACGCTCGGCCGCCCCTCGACGGTCCACGTCCGCCGGGTGAGCGCCCCGGTCGGGTCGGTCTCGGCGACCACCCGCCCGAAGGCGTCGCGCTCCCACGTCGTCCGGGCCCCGAGCGGGTCGACGACGGCGACGGGCAGGCCGGCCGCGTCGCACTCGACGAGGGTCTCCGCGCCGGTGGCGTCGAGGATCGACCAGGTCCGCCGGCCGGCGTCGTGCCGGTACCGGGTCCGGACGCCGGCGGGATCGATCTCCTCGAGCAGCCGGCCGGCGTCGTCGTGGCGGAACCGGGACGTGCCGGCCGGGCCCTCGACGCGGGCCGGGAGGCCCCGGGCGTCGCGGTCGATCGTCGTCTCCGCACCGTCGGGACCGACGACGCGGATCAGGTCACCGGCATCGTCGTAGGCCCGCTCGACGAGGGCCCCGGCCGCGTCGGTCTCGCGGACCGGACGCCCCTCGTCGTCGTACTCGATGCTCCGGCGGGCGCCGAGCGGGTCGACGACGGCGGTGAGGCGCCGGTGCTCGTCGTGAGCGTAGATCCAGGTGTTCCCGACGGCGTCGCGGCGCGTCATCGTGCCCGCGACCGGGCCGGTCGTGTCGTAGACGTAGTCCGCGCTGAGCGCTCCCCCGGACCCGCGCTGGCGGACGACCCGGTCCTCGTCGTCGTAGGAGTGCCGGAACCACGTCCCGACCCGGTTCGTCCAACCGGTGAGGCGTCCGCGCTCGTCGTAGCCCATCCGCAGCGGCAGGCCGGAGGAGTCGACGACCGCGGTCAGGTTGCCCGCGACGTACCCGAAACGGATCAGCGGGATCGGCCCGTCGGTAGTGAGCAGGTCGTACCCGGTCACGCGGTCCTGCGCGACGTGGACGCCGACCCGGTACCCGCCGCTGTGGCGGACCTCGCGGGGTGTGCCGTCGGGGTCGCGCACGATGTCGATGCGGTGACCGGCCTCGTCGGTCACCGCGGTGAGCCGGCAGGTCTCGCCGTCGCCGGCGAAGTGGTGACGACGGCGGGTGTCGAGGTCGGTCACGACGAGGCCGGCCTCGACGGCGTGCAACGTCCACCGCGGCGTGGTGGTCGCCCGGGCGGGCAGCGGGCCGGGCGGGTCGAAGCGCAGCACGTGGGTGTCGGCGCGGGCGAGGAGCACGCGGTCGTCCAGGACGCGCAGGTGCTCGTCGAGCAGCGACGCCCAGGTCGGGCCGAACCACCGACCGGAGCGGTACGACGACCGGTGGAATCGGCCGAGGACCAGCGGGAGGACGCCAGGGAGCTCGACGTCCGTGACCGGCATCAGGAGGTGGCCGGTGCCGGTGTCGACCGGGTCGCCGACGGTCGTGCTCTCGCCCGGCGCGGGCGTACGGGCCGCGTCCTCCGGGGCACGTCCCGCCGCCGGGGTGCTCGCCGTAGGGGCGTCCTCCACGGCACGGCCACCGGTGGTGACGGCCTCCTCGGCCCCGCGTCCGTCCCGGAGCAGCAGGCCCCCGCGGGCCAGCCGGCCGACCGGCCCCGCGACCGGGATCGCCCCCAGCGCCGCGACGCCCGCCGCGCCGGGGCTGCCCTCGGCGCCGTAGAGCCCCGCGTCGAGCAGGGCGAACGGCGCCCCGAGACCCGGCGGGATGCTCGCGACGGCGAGCGCCGGGTGCAGGAGGGTGCCGGGCTGGTCGACGACGGTCTCCGGGCCGGGCGCCGGGCCCGGCGCGGGTGCGCGCTGCGCGGTCGCCGTGCCCGGCAACGACTGCAGCCCCACCGCGACGTCACCCGGCGACACACCGTCGGGCACCGTCATCCCCGAGAGCCGCGCGGTGAGCGCCTCGATGCCGGTCGCGGCCGCCTGGTTGGCCTGGCGCTCCTTCTCGCGTGCCGCGCTCATCCCCGCCTGCGCGCCGGTGATCCCCTGCTGCAGCAACCCTTCCTCGGCGGGCATCATCGGCTGCGGCTGGTTCTGGCGGGTCGTCATCGCGTCGACGGCGGTGTCGAGCGCGGCGCGGGCCGTGGCGTAGGCCCGCTGCGCCTCGCGGAGGGCCTGGGCGTACTGCTCGAGGATCGGCCCGGCGGCCCGCACGACGTCCGCGCCCACGTCCACCGCCGCGCCGGCCCGCGTCACCGCCTGCGCCGCGATCGGCCCCGCGTCACCGCGCCAGGCCGCCCCCAGCCGTCCGCCCGCGGCCCGCACGTCCTCGCCGCCGCTGGTGAACCGGTCCGCCAGCCCGGCGAGCTGCGCGGCCCCGGCGGAGACGGCAGCAGGGTCGCCGCCCAGGGTCATGTCCGGTCCCGGCACCTCGCCCCCCTCCTCCGCGAAACCGCCCCCACCCGTCGTCGGGCCGACCTAACGTAGGTCGCGACGCCGGGCGCCGGTGGCCGTTTCGGAGAAGTGGGGGTGGCCGCCGGTGGCGGACGGGATCGACGCCGACCTCGCGGAGATGGCGGCGTGTGCGCAGGTCCTCCGGACGACCGGCGACACCGTCGGGCAGCTCGGCGCGGACGCGGGGCAGGCATCGGCCGCGGCGGGTGGCGGCGTGATCGCGGGCCCCCTCACGGCGTCGCTCGACCGCTTCACCGCGGAACTGCAGGCGCGCACCCAGCGGCTCGGGGCGGCGGTGGTGACGACGGGCAGCAGGGTGAGCGTCGCGTCGGGCAACTACGCGACCAGCGATGCGGCGGCGTCGCGGCGGATCTCCGGAGCGGTGCCGACGACGGGTCAGTGACGGGCCGGCGGCGGATGGGGAGGCCCTCGGGATGGCCGGTTACATGATCACCGGGCACCTAGCGGGCCCGCCGAGCACCGATGACCCCGCCAGGTGCCTGTTGATCATGGGACAGCGCGGGTGGAGAGTGCCGATGCAGCTCCGGAGCATCCCCGGCGACGACCACCGGGTCCCGGTGATCACGCGAGCCCGACGTCAGAGACCGCCCGGGCGCTCCGGCTTCCGCCCCAGCACCGCGATCAGGAACGCCTCGACGGCCCGCACGACGAGCAGGGTCCGCGGAGTGGGCAGCGCGTCGAACCCGTGCTGGGCGTGCGGCAGTTCGGCGTACGCGACCGGCGTCGCCGACACCTCCCGCAGCCCCCGCACGAACCCGCGGCTCTGCTCGGGCACGACGATCGCGTCGCCGGTGCCGTGCAGCACGAAGAACGGCGGCGCCCCGGGGTGGACACGGTGCGCGGGCGAGGCGTCGATCCACACCGCACCGTCGTTGGTGAGCGTGCCGGGCATCATCGTCTCGGCGAGGAGCAGGTCGAGGGTGCCGCTGCCGTCGTCCTGGGTGAGGTCGTAGATGCCGTAGAGGGTCACGGCCGCGTCGACCCGCGTGCCGTCGTCGTCGCGGCCGGTCAGGGCCGCGAGCGCCGCGAGATGCGCGCCGGCCGAGCCTCCGGTGACGGCGACGAAGTCCGGGTCACCGCCGTGCTCGCCGATGTGCGCGTGCACCCAGCGCAGCGCCGCGCGGACGTCGTCGATCATGGCCGGCCAGCGGGAGCCGGGCCCGAGCCGGTAGTTGACCGCCACGCAGACCCAGCCGCGCTCGACCAGGTGGGCCATGAGCGGGTTGGCCTCGCCCTCCTTGCGCCCCGACGACCAGGCCCCGCCGTGGATCTCGACCAGAACCGGTGCGCCGGCGTCGCGAGGCAGGTCCGGGTGACGCCACACGTCGAGGAGGTTCTCCCGCCCGTGGGGGCCGTAGGCGACGTCGCCCGCGCCCGCGGCCCGGAACCGTCGTGGTGCGGTGATCGCGCGCGGCGAGAGCCAGGCCGGCGCCTCCGGGGCGGGCGCGCGCGAGCCGAACGCCGACGAGAGCGCCTCGGAGAGGATCTGGTCGGTGGTCCGGGCGCGGCGGTCGAGCGTCAGGATGGCGGCGACGGCGGCACCGGCGAGCCCGAGCCCGACGCGTCCGGGGATGGTCCTGCTCGCGCCGCGACGGGCCGCGCTGAGCGCCACTCCCGCGGTGAGGACGGCGGTGGGACGCGGCAGCTCGGTCGCGAACGCGGCGAGCAGGGAGGCCCCGATCGCCGCGGGCCAGCGGCGGGTGAGAGGCCGGAAGCCCGCGGTCGCGACGAGAGCCGCCCCCGCGCCGCCCGCGAGCGCGGCGAGTGCGGCCGCCCTCGGTCCACCGCGCGTCCGGGTCGCCGGTCCACGCCACGCCCGCCGACCGGGCAGGCCGTCCGCCGTCGTCACGTCCGACCACCTCCCCCGCCGTCGCCTACCGTCGCCTGTCCGGCACCCGCCGGAGCCTGTCCGCGTCTTCCCCACCCGCCGGCACCCCGACCTGGCCGCCGACATCTGCCGTCCGATCCCCCACGATCCTCCCGCGCACCCCTGTGCCCGGACTGTGCCCCGTCCCCGCGCGTCGCGCCCGACACGCCCCGACACGGGCCCGACGGGCAGCCCGCACGGCCCCGCGGCGTGGCGCGGGTCGCGGCGAACCCCACCGAACGCCCCGAGTGGGTCACAATGACGGCGTGGCGGACCAAGCGAAGGCCGGGGAGGCCCCGACGGGGCGCGCGGCCGGGAGCGGCCGGGCCACCCTGCGGGCTGTCGGCGACCCGGGATGCGGACAGCGCAGCCACCCCTGGGCCGAGGTGCCGGCGGAGGCTGCGGACCGGATGCGGTCCATGATCGTCGGCACCGGGGACGACATCATCGACCAGGTCCGGGCCGAGGTCCCCGAGTACGCGCTGTCGATGGACGGCGTGTTCGGCCAGAACATCCGCAAGGGCGTGTCGGTGGCCCTGGAGCAGTTCCTGCAGCTGCTCGGGACCGACGACGACCTGCCGGACACCCGCGTGTACTTCGAGCTCGGACGGGTCGAGCACCGCCACGGCCGCACCATGGACGCGCTGCAGAGCGCCTACCGCGTGGGCTCGCGCGTGATGTGGCGGCGCATCTCGGACGGCAGCGACGCCTACGGCCTCGGGCCCGACGGGATCTTCCGGCTCGCCGAGGCACTGTTCGAGTACACCGAGCAGCTCGCGGCGGCCTCGGTCGCCGGGTACGCGCACGAGCAGAGCCTCACCGCGGGCTCCCGGCAGGCCCGTCGGCACACCCTGGTCGCGGCGTTCCTGCGGACGCCGACCCCCGAGGGACCCGAGCTCGAGCGCCTGGTCCGCGAGGCGGAGTGGGCGATGCCCCGCTCGCTCGCGGTGATGGTGTGCGACGAGGACGCGGTGCAGGCCGTGTTCCGACGGCTGCCCGCGGACGCCCTGGGCTCCCGGGTCGACGGTCTCGGCGTGCTCGTGATCCCCGACCCCGACGGCCCCGGACGAGCGGACGCCCTGTTCGAGGCCACGGCAGGGGTGACCGCGGTCGTCGGCCCGACGGTGCCCGCGGACCAGGTCGCGCGCACGGTCGCCCGCGCCCGGGCCGCGTGGCCCCTGGTCGTCGCGGGCGAGGTCACGGCCGAGGTCGACGACGAGCGCCCCTCGACCTCCCGGCCCGCGTCCGGCCTCATCCGCGCGGACGACCACCTGCTGGCCCTCCTGCTGCACGCCGACGTCTCGGTGACCACCGACCTCGTCGCGCAGCGCCTCGAGCCACTGCGCCGGATGACCTCCTCGGCCCGCGACCGCGCGGTGACGACGCTGCGGGCGTGGCTCGACGCGCACGGCGACATCGCCGAGACCGCCGGCCGCCTGCACGTACACCCGCAGACCGTCCGGTACCGGCTGGCCCGCCTCAAGGAGTCCTTCGCCGGCGCCCTGGACGACCCGGTGGCCCGCCTCGAGGTCGCGCTCGCGCTGCGCTTCGGCCCGGCGTTCGGCGAGCCCGCCGTCGAGGGCTGACCGAGGGCCGACCCTCGACGACGGGAGACGATCGAACGGTCAGCCGTCCGACGGCGCGTCGCGCACCGTGTAGGCCGTCGCCGGACGGGCGCCGAGCTCGGCCGTGAGCGCGGGCGGCGCCCCGTGCACCTCGACCCGGGCACCCGCGGTCAGCCGGTGCACGCGCAACTGCCCGAGCACCCGCACCAGGGCGGGGCCGCAGTCGCCGTCGAGCCCGGACAGGTCGACGACGAGCTCCGCCCAGGCCTCTCGGGCGAGCCGGTCGCGCATCGAGCGCAGCGTCCTGACCTGCGCGGGCCCGCCGGTACCGACGACGGCGACCGCGACACACCCGTCGTCGTGCGCGCAGAGGCCGACGCCGGCGTCGGTCTCCCGGGCCCACCGGTTCGCGTCGGTCCGCGCCTGACGTCGGCGCTGGTCGGCCGTCGCGACGGCCGCGGGCTCCTGCAGTCGTACGTCGTCGTTCTCGCGGGACAAGGACATGGTCATCGCGCACCTCCGCCGATCGGCGCTGCTCGGACGAGCCCGCGCGGTCTCGGCGGGAGGGTTCGCGGCTCAGATCTCCGATGGACCCGGCCCGCGAACCGTGAGCTGGATCACAGCTCCGAGCGATGCTCCGCGAGCGTCTTCGCGAGGTCACGGAGCTTGACGTTGAGGTCCTGCGAGGTGCGGCGGAGCGTGTCGAAGGCCTCGTCGGCGGTCAGTCCGCGACGCTCCATGAGGATGCCCTTGGCCTGGCCGATCACGTCACGGGACTGCACGGCCTCGGCCAGCTGGGTGGAGCGCAGCTCGGCCGCCTCCACCGCCTGCGCGCCCTTGAGCGCGACGGCCGCGTGGGTCGCGAACACCAGCGCGACGTCCTTGTCGGCCTCGTCCAGCCCGCCCGGGGTGCGCGAGTAGTAGTTCAGCGCCCCCATCCGGGGTCGGGCGTCGCGCGGGAACATCCCGGTCGCGAGCACCGAGTGCAGCCCGAGGTCGGCGGCGGCCGGACCGAAGCGGGCCCACCGCGAGTCGTGGCGCAGGTCGGCCGACAGGGCGTACCCGAGCCCGGGTGAGACGGTGGCCTCGACGCAGGGCCCTTCCTCGTGCTCGTACTGAACGGCGTCGGCCTTGCTCGCCACCGGGTCGGTCTCCACCGGCGTCGTGAACCCGCCGTCGAGGCGCAGGGTCACCGAGACCACGTCCGCCCCGACGACCGCCCGCGCGGCGTGCACGATGCGCTCGAGCACCTCGCCGACCCCGAGGCCGCCCTCCACGATGGTCAGGGCCTCACCGAGCGAGACGAACTGCTCGGCGAGCGGCCCGAGCGTGTCCTGATCACCGTTCACGAACCGCTCGCGCTCCTCTCGCCACCTGCCCTCGTCAGCCACGGGACGAAATCATGGCATCCCGTGGCCGGACGGGGCGGACGAGAGCCAGGTCAGGCGGCGGCCGGAGCAGCCCCGTCGCGCAGTCGGCGCAGCGTCGCCACCGCTTCGCCGATCACGGGCAGTCCCCGACGGCGGCGCTTCTCCACGGCCTCGTGCCCACCGGGGAACGACAGCCGCGCGATCTTCCACAGCACGCCGCCGTACTGCTTCCACATCGGGCCCGAGTGGTAGGGCAGCCCGTAGCGGCGGCACAGGTCGCGGACCTGGGGCGCGATCCGCGCGTAGTGGTTCGAGGGCATGTCCGGGAAGAGGTGGTGCTCGATCTGGTGCGAGAGGTTCCCGGTCATGATGTGCAGCAGCGTCGAGCCCTCGATGTTCGCCGAGCCGAGCATCTGGCGGACGTACCACTCGGCCTGCGACTCGTTCTCGAGGCGCTCCTCGTCGAAGGTCTCGACCTCGACCGGGAAGTGCCCGCAGAAGATCACCGCGTGGCCCCAGACGTTGCGCATCAGGTTCGCGACGAGGCCGCCGACCGCGGCGGGGACGAACGAGGGGCCGGACAGCGCCGGGAACACCACGTAGTCCTTGAGCATCTGCTTGCCCGCCTTGCGGAGCATGCCCATGATCGCCGGCTTCTTGTCCGCCCAGGTCTTCTCGCCGCGCTGGACCTCGTCGATCTCGAGGTCGAACATCGCGATGCCCCACTCGAAGATCAGGGCGAGCCCGGCGTTGCTGAGGAACTGGAACAGGTAGTGCGGCGCCCACGGCTGGTCCGGGTCGATCCGGAGCAGGTTGTACCCGATGTCCCGGTCCTTGCCGTGGACGTTGGTGTACGTGTGGTGCAGGTAGTTGTGGGCGTGCTGCCAGCCCTCGGCGGTCGAGACCGCGTCCCACTCCCACGTCGTGGAGTGGATCTCCGGGTCGCGCATCCAGTCCCACTGGCCGTGCAGGACGTTGTGCCCGATCTCCATGTTCTCGAGGATCTTCGCGACGCCGAGCGACGCGGTCCCCAGGACGAAGGCCGGCGGGAACAGCGCGCCGAGCAGCATGATGCGCCCGGCGATCTCCAGCCCGCGCTGGGTCTTGATCACGCGGCGGATGTACTGGGCGTCGGCCTCGCCGAGCGAGGACATGACCTCGTCGCGCATCGCCTCGAGCTCGGCGCCGATGCGCTCGATGTCCTCGGTCGACAGGTGCGCGGTCGACGGCGTGATGTGAGCCGTGCTCGCCCCGGGGCGGCCGGGGCCGGTCGGGGTCTTCGCCTCGTTGATCCGGGTGACGTGGTCGGGGACGACCTCGGGGTTCGCGACGGTGCTGGTCGAGCGGAGCGAGGGGGAAGTGACACTCATTGCGGTCCTCCTGGAACGCCGGGGAGCGGTGGTCTCTAGAGGTCGAGGCGGCAGTCGCCGGCGGCGGCCGAGACACACGTCCGCACGACGACGGCGTCGTCCGCTTCGGTGGTGTCGTCGGCGATGTGCAACTCACCGGTCTGCAGGTCAAGGACGGCGCCGGAGCGCAGGCGCCCGACGCAGGTGTGGCAGATGCCCATGCGGCACCCGCTGGGCAGGAGCGCGCCGGCGTCCTCACCGGCGCGGAGCAGGGGGGTCACCGCGTCGGCCTCGGCGACGATGCCGCTGGCCGTGAAGGTGACGCGTCCGCCGGTGCCCTCGGCGACCGGCTCGGGCGGACGGAAGCGCTCGACGAGGCAGGTCGCGCCGGCCTCGGCGACGTGGGCGGAGAACTCGTCGATCATCTCCGCCGGGCCGCAGACGAGGACGGTGCGCTCGCGCCAGTCGGGCACGAGGTCGTCGAGGTCGGCGGGACGGAGCCGGCCGGAACCGCTGTCGTGCTCGTGGACCCGCAGACGGGGCCGTGAGGCGGCGAGGCGGCCCAGGTCGTCGCCGTGCACCCGCTCGCCGCGGCCGGAGTGGACGACGACGGTGTCGGCGCCCGTCGCCGTGCCGGCGCCACCGGCGAGGTGGCCGAGAATCGGGGTGATCCCGCTGCCGCCGGTCAGCGCGAGGAGCGGCCCGTCGTGCTCCGGGGCGAAGTCCCCGATCGCCGGGCCCAGGGTCAGCAGCTCGCCCGGCGCCGCGGTGCGGGCCAGGAAGGTGGACACCGAGCCGTCGGGCACGGCGGTGACGCTCACGGTCAGGTGTTCGTCGCCGGGGGCACTCGTGATCGAGTAGGTCCGCCAGTGACGGCGTCCACCGATCTCGACGCCGATCCCGAGGTGCTGGCCCGGCCGGTGACCGGCCCAGCCCGCGCCCGGCCGGATGGTGAGCTCGGTGGTCGCGTGGCCGACCGGGCGCGTGGCCACGATCCGGCCGCGGAGCGCCCTCGTCGACCACAGCGGGTTGACCAGGGCGAGGTAGTCGTCGGGCAGCAGTGGGGTGGCCAGGGCACGCGTCGCACGGGCGAGACGACGCGCGATGCCCCGCCGGGGGGCCTCCTCGCGTGGCTCCCGGATCCCGGGTGCCGGTGCTCGTGTGATCACGCACCCGACGGTAGGGAGACCCGCCGTCGTGCTCTACGCCGGAAGCGAGGAGGTGCCGACCGGTTCTGTTGCATCTCCACAAAGTCAGGATTGGTGCCCGCTCGGCGGGGCTTTCCACCCGATTCGACCGGTTTCTTCTGAGATTCCGGTCACGTCGTCTAGGGTTTGAGGGCGTGGCCGGGTGGACCGAGTTCTGTGTGCTCGCCCCCTCGATCGCCGCGGTCTTCGCGCGACGGCACGAGGCCACGGGGAAGCTCTGCATGCTCGGGACGCTGCGCCCCGACGGGTTCCCCCGCATCAGCCCGATGGAGCCGCGCGTGTTCGAAGGCGAGCTGTGGCTGGCGGGCATGCCGCACACCGCCAAGTTCGACGATCTCGCCCGCGACCCCCGCTTCACCCTGCACACCGCCACCGTCGACACCCACGTCACCGAGGGCGACGCGAAGGTGTGGGGCACCGTCGAGGACGTCCACGACGAGGCCCTCCACGCGCGGTTCGCCGAGGCGATCTTCGCCGAGATCGGGCTCGACATCCGCGGTCAGCCGTTCGAGCACTGCTTCCGGGCCGAGATCGTCGGGGCGTCCGCCGTGGCGGTCGGCGGCGGCCACCTCGACATCACGACGTGGCGCGAAGGTCACCCCGAGACCGTGATCCGGAAGCACTGAGGCCGGTCGTCACCGCACCGAGCGGGTGAGCAGCCCGACCAGCGCCCCCCGGTCCGCGGCGCGCGGGGCGTTGCGGCCGACCGGGTCGGCCGCGGCGGTCGTCGCGAGCGCGTCGATCTCCGGGCGCCCGAGCCCGAGCGCCTCGCCGTCGATCCCGACCGACACCCCGACGGCCTCGCACCAGCCGGCCAGCGCCTCGGGCACCGCGACGACGGGCACGCCGAGGGTCTCCGCGACGCGGGCCCAGGCCCCGTCGTCGGGGCCGGTGTCGCCCGAGACGATCCCGGTCCCGTCCAGCGACCAGGCGACGACCTCGGGAAGGACCAGGCCCAGCGCCCGGCCGTGCACGACACCGTGGTGGGCGGTGATCGCGTGGCCGAGCGCGTGCACCAGTCCGAGCCCGCTGCGGGTGAGCGCCTGTCCGGCGAGGTGGGCGCCCACGAGCATCTCGGCGCGCGCCGTCCCGTCCGCGCCGTCGCCCACCGCGGCCGGCAGCCAGCGCCACACCCGACGCAGGGCCTCGACCGCGAAGGCCTCGGAGACCGGGCTGCGACCCCGGCTGACCAGCGACTCCAGGGCGTGGACGAGCGCGTCGACCCCGGTCGCCGCGGTCGGTCCGGCCGGCAGGCCGTGGGTGAGCAGCGGGTCGAGCACGGCGACCCGCGGCGTGGTGCTCGCGTCGCCGCAGTAGACCTTGCAGCGCCGCGCGGGGTCCTCGAGCACGCCGAACCCGTTGGTCTCGGCGCCCGTGCCCGCCGTCGTCGGGACCGCGACCAGCGGCAGTCCGGGACCGGACGAGTCGGCGGCCAGGCGCGCGATGCCCTTGGCCGCGTCCAGCGCGGACCCGCCGCCCAGGGCCACGACGACCGGCCGCGAGCCCGGGAACGCCTCGGCGACGACGCCCGCGCCCGCCTCGACCGAGACCACTGTCGGGTTGCCCGGCACGTCGTCGATCACGACCGTCGGGCAGCCGACCCCCGCGAGCACGGCGAGGGCCTCGTCGACGATGCCGGTCGCGCGCAGGCCGCGGTCGGTCACGATCACCGCGCCGCCGGTGCGGGCGCCGGAGTGGACGTCGAGCACGTGGTCCCCGAGGCGGGCGAGCGCGCCGGGGCCGGAGTCGACGGCGGGTCCGGGCTCGTGGACGAACGGGGTAGTCGCGGCGCAGGCACAGGCCGGTGTCAGCGATGCGGCGTTACTGACGCTGGACGTCAGCGACGCCGCATCGCTGACACGGGCGCCGGGCCGCGGCTCGACGGCGCTCACAGCGCGAACCAGGTGGTCTTGGGCGCCGAGTAGGCCTCGAGCGCGGCCAGCGAGCGGTCCCGGCCGCCGCCGGTGTCCCCGCCGCCGCCGAACGGCGTGGTCACCGACGCCGCGTCGAACGTGTTCACCCAGACCGTCCCGGCCCGCAGCGCCGCCGCGGTGCGGTGCGCCACGGACACGTCGCGGGTCCACACCGACGCGGCCAGCTCGAACCGGGTCGCGTTCGCCAGCCGCACGCCCTCCTCGGCCCCGTCGCACTCGATCACCGACAGCACCGGCCCGAAGATCTCCTCCTGCGCCAGCCGCGAGGAGTTCGCGACCCCGTCGAGCACCGTCGGCTCGACGTACGTCCCGCCCACGACCGGCTCGAGCACCGATCCGCCGGACGCCACCCGCACCCCCGTGGAGCGCGCGAGGTCGAGGTAGCCGACGACCCGGTCCAGCTGGGTCCGGTCGACGATCGCCCCGAGCACGGTGTCGGGGTCGAGCGGGTCACCCACGGTGAAGGTCTTCGCGAGGTCGACGACGCGGCCGACCAGCTCGTCGTGCACCGCCCGGTCGACGACCACCCGGGAACCGGCGTGGCAGGTCTGCCCGGCGTTGTAGAAGATCCCCCAGGCGATCGCGGACGCCGCCGCCTCGAGGTCGGCGTCGGGCAGGACGAGCTGCGCGGACTTGCCGCCCGCCTCGACCGCCACCGCCTTGCCGTTCGACTCCCCCGAATAGCGGTGGAAGAGCCGTCCGACCTCGACCGACCCGGTGAATCCGACCTTGTCGACGCCGTCGTGCCGACCCAGCGCCGCACCCGTCGTCGGGCCGTCGCCGGAGAGCACGGTGAGCACCCCGTCGGGCAGTCCGGCCTCGGCGCCGAGCCGGGCCAGGATCAGCGCCGACGACGGCGACTGCTCGGCCGGCTTGACGATCACGCTGTTCCCGGCGGCGAGCGCGGGACCGATCTTCCACGAGGTGATGATCAGCGGGTAGTTCCACGGCACGACGGCGGCGACGACGCCGAGCGGCCGGCGGGTGATCGTCGCGAGGGCGCCCGGACCGGTCGGGGCGACCAGGTCGTAGTGCTTGTCGATCGCCTCGGCGTACCAGGCGATCACGTCCGCGCACGTGGGGACGTCGACCTGCAGGGACTCGCGGATCGGCTTGCCGGTGTCCAGCGTCTCGGCGAGCGCGAGCTCCTCGGTGTGCTCCCGGACGAGCTCGGCGAACCGCAGCAGCACCCGCTTGCGGTGCGCGGGCGCCGCGTCGGCCCAACACCCGTCGTCGAACGCGCGGCGGGCGGCGCCGACGGCGAGGTCGACCTCGGCGGGCCCGGCGAGCGGCACGTCGCCGAGCAGCGAGCCGTCGCGCGGGGTGTGGTCGGGCAGCGACGCGTCGGCCGAGACCTCGCGGCCGTCGATGCGCAGGGTCGTGGTCGGGGCGAAAGCGGCGGCGCGCTCGCGCCAGCCGGCACGGTCGGTCGTGCTCACGGGCGGCTCTCCTGGTGCGAGGGGTGGATCAGACGGCGAGCGCGGCGCCGAGCCCGGGCGCCTGCGGGACGGCCAGCGTGCCGTCGGGGGACGGCCAGAGCGGTTCGGCGAGCAGGAAGTCACGCCGGTCCGGGGTCCAGCCGCCGGCCGGGTCGTAGGGGAACTCGAGGTACGGGCCGGCCCCGACCCCCGCCGCGACGTGGAGGTTCGCGAGCAGCCCGAGCCCGTTGGACCAGGTGTGCGGCGTGAACCGGCGATGTCTGGCGGCCATCGTCTCCGCGAGGTGGCGGGTCCGGGACATCCCCAGCGAGAGCACCACGTCGGTCTGCACGACGTCGAGGGCGTCCGCCTCCACCAGCGCGGTCACCTGCGCGGCGCTGTCGAGCATCTCCCCCGAGGCGATCCGCAGCCCGGGGTTGTCCGCGCGCAGCACCTGGTGACCGGCGAGGTCGGCGTACGGCAGCGGCTCCTCGATCCACCCGGGCTCGTACTCGGCGAGCCGACGGACGAGACGCCGGATCCGGCTCAGCTCCACGGAAGGTCGGGTGTCGCCGGCCATCCGCCAGGCCTGGTTGAGGTCGACGAGGACGTCGAGCCGGTCCCCCACCGCCTCGCGCACCGCGGCCACCGACGCGACGCCGGGCTCCGGGTCCCGCGGGTCGACGCGCACCTTCACGGCGCGGAACCCGCGGGCGACCAGCTCGGCCGCGTCCTCGGCCCGGCGCTCCGGCGGCTGCACCGAGCACCACGAGGCGTAGACCGGCAGCCGGTCGGCCACTCCCCCGAACAGCACCGAGACCGGCAGGCCCGCGACCTGCCCGAGGATGTCCCAGAGCGCCACCTCGAGCGGCCAGAACCGCCCGCCGTGGAACGCGATCGACTCGATGCGCCGGACCTGCGGCTCGATCGCGAGCGGGTCGGTGCCGAGGAAGTGCTCCAGGTGCGGCGCGAAGCCCGCCATGGTGTCGCCGGAGCCGATCCCGACGACCCCCTCGTCGGTCTCCACCCGCACGACGGTGGCGGCGAACGACCGACGCGGGTCGGGGTCCCACGCGGCGTGCATCGGCGGATCGAGGTCGATCTCGTGCTCGGTCACACGGATCTCGGTGATCTTCACGCTGGTCCCGGGGTCGACGACAGGCCGCTCGCGAGTGCACGCCGCGGTGGACCACCCGGACAAGGCGACCTTGCGGTGAGCGCAAGTGCCCTGGTGAGGTGGCCAGGTGGACGGCGGCGCGGGGGTGCGGCGCGACGTGGACCTGCTCGACGCGCTCGCCGCACCCGAGGCCCAGGCGAGCGGCCTCGGCGTGGCCCGGCTGGCCGCGGTGACCGGCCGCACCGAGAGCCAGGTCTCGCGGGCCCTCGTGGTGCTCGCCGAGGAGGGCCTGGTCGAGCGCGACCCGGAGAGCCGCCGCTACGCCCTCGGCTGGCGGCTCTACGCGTTCGCCGCCCGAACCACGGAGGCGCGCCTGGTGCGCACCGCGGGGCGGGTCCTGACGCGGCTCGCCGACCGGCTCGGCGTCGGCGCCCACCTGTGCCGCCTGCACGGCGAGGCCGTCGCGACGGTGCTGACCGTCGCCGGGGACGGCTCCGCGCCCCGCACCGGGTTCGACATCTCGGCCATGCCGATCGTGGTGAGTTCCGCGGGCCGGGCGCTGCTCGCGTTCCGGGACGAGGCCGGGCTGGCGCGTCGACTGACCGAGCGCGGACTCGACCCGCGGATCGCGGCGCAGGTGGTCGCCGACGGCGTGGCCATCGTCGACGGCGAGCTCGACCCGCGCCTCGCCGGTGCCTCGGCCCCCGTCCGCGACGTGCACGGCGGCGTGGTGGCCGCGGTGAACGTGTCCGGGCCGGTCTCCCGGATGCGGCCCGTCCTGCCCGCCCTGGCCGCCGCGACCGTGGACGCCGCGGCCGAGCTGTCATCACGCCTGGCCTCGCCCCGGGCGTGATCGCGGGTACCCGTCCGGTGTGCTGCTCGTCGTCGTGCACCTGGCCGCGGTCTGGTTCTGCGTCGGACTGGTGTGGGTCGTGCAGGTGCTGGTCTATCCCGAATTCCGGGCGATCGAGCGGTCGGCCTGGCGCGAGCACCACGACCACCACACCCGGTTGATGACGTGGACGGTGTGCGGCCCGTGGGCGGTGCAGGGGGTGACGTGCGCGGCGCTGCTGGTGTGGCGTCCGGCCGGCGTCCCGTTCTGGCTCGCGGTGGTGGCCGGGGTATGTGGGGCCGCGACGGTCGCGGTCACGCTCGGCCTCTCGGTGCCGTGCCATCGCCGGCTCGCGGTCGCCTACGACGACGGCGTGCTCGACCGCCTCGTCCGCACCAACTGGTACCGCACGGCCGCGTGGACCGCCGGGGGCGTCGTGGCGGTCGCGATGGTGCTGCTCGCTGCGCCGTGACTCGGGGCGGCGCGCTCCCTCCCCGGGAGGCCAGCGATCACGCAACGTCACCACGCACCCGTCTCGACCCCGCAGCCGTCCCTGGTGTCTCCGGAGCGGACACCGCCGACGGGCCCGGCCGCTGCCGTCGGTGACGAGCCGCGGGCCCGCGATGGCCCAGGCCGGTCCCGGAACCGCAGTGATCGACTTCTGCGCGGCGGAACGCGTCAGATGTGAGCTGTTCCGCCGCACACGTCGCGATCAGGCCGGGCGCCGCGACCGATGGGTCCCGACGGCGGCGCGGGCCGGGTCGAGCCGGAGGTGGGTGCCGCGCAGCGCGTCGGAGGCGTCGTCGAAGAGCGACCCGTCGGGCGGGAACGTCACCGCCAACGGCCCGACCCGCAACGTGCCGCTGCCCAGCACCGCGAACCGCACCCCGGCCCGACCGCGCAGCGCGGCGTGCGCGCCGGGCGCGAGGACGGCGTCCATCCACGCGCAGGGAGCGGCCGGGCGGCGGCCGCCGAGCAGGACCGGGCCGTCGCCGGAGTCGAGCAGGACGTCGGTGCCGCGCAGGGCCTCGACGTCGAGGCCGCGGGTGACGATGGTGCGGCGGGCGAGGGCGGGGTCGAACCGGGGCACGCCGAGCTCGTCCGCGACCGCCTCCAGGGCCTCGGCGGCGACGATGGTCAGCGCGGCGTCCCGGTGCGCCCGCCCGCCGGCATAGCGGTCGCCGACGACGCCGTGTCCCGCCCGCAGCTCGATCGACTCCGGGGAGAACGTGTCGACCGGCGTCGGGCCGTCAGCGGGCCGCCCCTCGAAGGCGTGCCGGGGCGACACGACGAATCGCTCGATCCGCACGAATCCCTCCGTGTCCGGACAGGTCCGGACCTCTTGATTCATTCAGGTCAGAGGTCTATACCTCTGGTGGTGGCGGCCAGGCGATCCACCGAGGTGAGCGCCCGCGTCGCCGCGCTGTGCGCCGAACTCGGCCCCGGTGCCATGTTGCCAGGCGAGCGGGAGCTCTCGGGGCGATTCGGTGTGTCGCGCGCGACCGTGCGCAAGGCGCTGGAGGAGCTGATGGCCCGGCGGGTCGTCGAGCGCCGTCACGGGGCGGGGACGTTCGTCCGCCGCCCGGCCGTGGCGCAGCCGCTGATGGCGACCTCGTTCGGCGACGACATGCGCCGGCGGGGCCTGGAGCCGTCGTCGCGCCTGCTGTGGTGGGACACCGTCGTGGCGGACACCGAGCTGGCGGGGCGGCTGGAGATGCCCGGCGGCGAGGCGGTCCTGCGGGTGTGCCGGGTGCGCCTCGCGGACGGCGAGCCGATGACGCTCGAGACCCTGCACGCCCCGGCCGAGCGGGTCCCGGGGCTCACCGGGGAGGACCTCGAGGGCGCCGCCTCCTACTACGACATCCTCGTGACCCGGTTCGGGCGGCGGATCCGGTCCGGGACCCAGTCCGTCGCGCCGGTGGTGCTCGAGGCTCACGAGGCGGACCTGCTCGGCGTGCCGCCGGGCGATGCCGCGCTGCGCTTCGTCCGGACCTCCCGGGACCAGCACGGTGAGGTCGTCGAACGTGTCGAGTCGCTCGCGCGCGGGGACCGCTACCTCATCGAGATGGACATCATGCCGCCCCGGGACGGGGCCGAGCCGGTGAGCTCGGGAGCGATGCCGTGACGACCGTCGTCGCCGTCGACATGGGCCGCTCCGGGGCCCGGGTCCTGCGGCGCGAGCCGGGCTGCCCGGACATCCGCCGGACGACGCCCGCGGGGGCCGGGCTCGGTGACGCGGGCGGCCCCGCGGCCGTGGCGGCCGCGGTGCGCGCGGCGGTCGCGGCCCCGCCCACGGACGGGCCCTGGTCGCTCGTCGTCGGGGTGCCCGGCGCGCTCACGCACCCGGGCGCGGCCGAGGAGCTCACCGACCTCCTCGCCTCCGGCTGGCACGGTCCCGACCCGATCGCGGTTGCCCTGAGCTCCGACGTCGTCGCGTGGCACGCCGGCGCGTTCGCGGCCCCGTCGCCCGGAAGCCAGGTCGTCCTCGCCGTCGGGACGGGCGCGGTGGCGCTCGGGGTCGGGGCCGACGGGCGGGTCCGTCGCGTCGACGGCCACGGCCTGCTGCTCGGCGACTCCGGCGGCGGTGCCCGGCTCGGGCAGGAGGGTCTGCGGGCGGCGCTGCGGGCCCTGGACGGCGCGGGGCCGGCGACGGCGCTGGCCGGCCCGGCGCGGGAGATGCTCGCCGGGCGCCCGGATTCGCCCGCGGCGTTCGCCGGCTTCGCGCCCGCGGTGCTCGCGGCCGCCGACGGTGGTGACGGGGTGGCGCGGGCCCTGGTCGACGACGCCGTCACCGCTCTCGCCGCGACCGTCGACGCCGCGGGTGGCTCCCGGGCCGGCACCGAGGTCGCCGTCGTCGGGGGCCTCGCGGACGCCCTCGCGCCGCGGCTCGCGGACGCCCGGCCCGACCTGGATCTGCGCGGCCCCGACGGGGACGCGATCGCGGGGCTGCTCCGCCTGCTCGACGACCCCGGGACGGCGCACGAACCGTTCGTCACCCGCCGCGCCGCCCCGGTGCCCGGTCAGACGTGGGGTCTGGCCGCGGAGGTCGACCGGCTGCCGACCGAGCTCGTCCGGGCCGGCTCCGAGGAGCTCGACGCCCTGACGACGCCGGTCCTGGTCGCGCGCCTCCTCGACGGGCAGGCGGCGGCGCCGGCCGCGGTCGCGGCGGTCGCGGGGGCACTGACCCAGGCGGTCGACGTGCTCGCGGAAGCGTTCCGCACCGGCGGGCGGCTGGTCTACGCCGGTGCCGGGACCTCGGGGAGGCTGGCGATGCAGGACGCCGCCGAGCTGCCGCCGACCTTCGGCATCGACTCCGCCCGGGCGCTGGCGCTGCTCGCGGGCGGGGCGGGTGCGGCCGGGGCGGCGGTGGAGAACGCCGAGGACGACGACGTCGCCGGGCGGGCCGACGTCGAGGCGGCGGGGGTCGGTCCCGGTGACGTGCTGATCGGGGTGGCGGCGTCCGGGCGCACGCCCTACGTGCTCGGCGCGCTGCGGGCCGCGGACGATCGGGGGGCGGCCACGGTCGCCGTCGTGAACGCGACCGGCAGCCCGGCCGCGGCCCTCGCCGGGACCGCGATCGAGCTGGTCACCGGCCCGGAGGTGCTCGCGGGCTCGACCCGGCTGGCCGCGGGCACCGCGCAGAAGGTCGCGCTGAACACGCTGACGACGGCGGCCATGGTGCGGGCCGGGGCGACCTACGGGCCGTGGATGGTCGGCGTCCGCGTCACCAACGCGAAGCTGCGGCGGCGCGCGGAGCGGATCGTGTGCGACGCGGCCGGGGTCGACATCGGCCTCGCGCGGGCGGCCCTCGCGGACGCCCACGACGACGTTGCGACGGCTCTGGTCGCGCTGCTCGCCGGCCTCGACGGCGACTCCGCGCGGGCCCGGCTCGCGGCGGCGGGCTCGGTGCGTGCGGCGGTCGACCCGGAGGCGATCGGGTGATCGTCGTCGGGATGCTGTCGGGGACGTCGATGGACGGCCTGGACACCGCGGTCTGCGAGATCGAGGTTCCCGACGGAGCAACTGAGCACGCCGATAGGGGGGCTGCGAGCCTGACCGTGCTGGGTCACCGGTCGGCGCCGTGGCCCGCCGACCTGCAGGAACGGCTGCTCGCGGTCCTCCCTCCGGCGCGGACCACCGTCGAGGAGATCGCCTCGCTGGACAACGCCGTCGGGCAGGCGGCCGGCCGAGCCGCCGACCAGGCGCTGGAGGCGGTCGGGGTTCCCGGGGACCTGGTCGCGTGGCTCGGGCAGACGGTGTTCCACGGGATCGCGGGCGGCACGGCGACGGGCGGGCTGCAGCTGGGTCAGCCGGCGTGGATCGCGGAGGCGACCGGCCTGCCCGTCGTCTCCGACCTGCGCGCCACCGACATCGCCGCGGGCGGTCACGGGGCACCGCTGGCGAGCACGCTCGACGCGCTGTGGCTCGCGACCGGGGAACGGACGATCGCCCTGAACCTCGGCGGGATCGCGAACATCACCGTCGTCGCCCCCACCATCCCGCACGAGGGGAACCCTCATCCCGCTAGAGCGACCGGATCCTCCCCTCACGGCCGACCGACGGTGATCGCCTACGACACCGGCCCCGCGAACTGCTGGCTCGACGTCGTCGCCCACCGCGCCACCGGCGTGCCCTACGACGTCGACGGGGCACTCGCGGCCTCCGGCACCGTCGACGACGCGCTGCTCGACCACCTGCTCGCCGAGCCCTACTACGCGGCGCGGCCCCCGAAGACGACCGGCCGCGAGCTGTTCACCGCGGCCGCTCTGGACGCCGCGGTGGCCGCCACGAGTCCGGGGATCGAACCTGCGGATCTGGCCGCGACCCTCGTCGCGCTGACCGCCCGCACGGTGGCCGACGCGTGCCGGGCGCACGGACCGGTCGAGGTCGTCGGGTCGGGCGGCGGGATGGACAACCCGGTACTCCGCGCCGCGCTCGCCGAGGCGCTGGCCCCGACGCGGCTCGTGTACTCCGACGAGCGCGGTCTGCCCTCGGCCGCGAAGGAGGCGGTCCTGACCGCGCTGCTCGGTGCGCTGACCTGGCACGGCGTGCCCGGGGTACGGCCGGGCGCGACGGGCTCGCACACCGCGCGGGTGCTCGGCCGGATCAGCCCCGGGCGCCGACCGCTGCGCCTCCCCGAGCCGGTCGGGGCCGTCCACGCGCTCCGGATCGGGCCGCCGCGAGGGGAGGATCCGGTCGCTCTAGGGGGCCGAGGGGTCCCCTCGTGCGGGAGTGGCGGGGTGCAGGCGTGAGACGGCGGCTGGGCGTGGGCGCGGCCCTCGTCGACGGCGTGCTGCATCCCGGCGACGTGGCGGTCGCGGACGGCGTCGTCGAGGCGGTCGGGCTCCCGGCGGCGCGGGGCGGGGCGCTCGCCGTCGCCGGGCTGGTGGACGTGCAGTGCAACGGCTACGCCGGGATCGACCTCACGACGCTGGGCGACGCCCCCGACGTCGAGCGGGTGGACGCGTTCCGCCGCGCCGTGGCCGCCGACGGGGTGACCGCCGTCGTCCCGACGATCATCACCGCGGCGCCCGACACCCTGACCGGGGCGCTCGCCTGTCTCGACGAGTCACGCGGGAGCAACGACGGCGCCCGGCTGCTCGGCGCCCACGTCGAGGGGCCGTTCCTCGCCCCCGCGCGGCGCGGCACCCACCCGCCGCAGCACCTCCGAGCACCTGACCACGGATGCTTCACCCAGCTCCTCGACGCCGGCGACGTCGCGATCACCACCCTCGCCCCGGAGCTCGACGGCGCCCTCGACCTCGTCCGCCGGGCGACCAGCCGGGGCGTCACGGTGATGGCCGGACACTCCGACGCCACCGCCGCCCAGGCCCACGCCGGGTTCGACGGCGGGATCACCGGCGCCACGCACCTGTTCAACGCCATGAGCGGGTTCGACCACCGCGCACCCGGACTGGCCGCGGCCGCCCTCGCCCACCCGGGCACCGTCGTCTCCGTGATCGCGGACGGCCACCACGTCGCCCCGGACGTGCTGCGCGTGATCGCCGCCGCCGCGGCCGGGCGGTGGGCGCTCGTCACCGACGCGACCGCGGCCGCCGGGATGCCCGACGGCCGATTCACCCTCGGCGACGTCGAGCTCACCCTCGCCGACGGCGCCGTCCGCAACCCCGACGGCACCCTCGCGGGCAGCGCGGCGACCCTCGCCGGCTGCGTCCGGACGGCCGTCGCCGCGGGCATCGACCTCGCCGCGGCGCTCGTCGCCGCCACCGCGACACCGGCCGGGATCGTGCCGCCCAGCCGGCGCCCGCACCGCGATCTCGGCCGGCTGCGCCCCGGCGGGGTCGCCGACGTGACGGTGTTCGACGACGCTCTCGAGGTCACGACGGTGCTGGTGGCGGGCCGGCCCACGATCGCCGGCAGCGAGTAGGAGGAGGCGGGCGTGCACGACGTCGTCAACCTCGCGGTCATCGTCGCCTACCTGGTGGCGATCGCCGTGATCGGTCTGAAGCTCTCCGGTCGGCAGCGGTCGGCCACCGACTACTTCACCGGGGAGCGCTCGCTGCCGTGGTGGGCGGTGATGTTCTCGATCGTCGCGACCGAGACCTCCACGCTGACCGTGATCAGCGTTCCGGGGGTGGCGTACGGCGGGTCGTTCTCGTACGTCGAGCTCGCCGTCGGGTACCTGGTCGGGCGGATCCTCGTGGCGTTCGTGCTGCTGCCGCTGTACTTCCGCGGCGGGTTCGTCTCCGCCTACCAGTACCTCGGGCAGCGCTTCGGGCGGCCGACGCAGGGGCTGGCCTCGCTGACGTTCCTGGTCACGCGGCTGCTCGCCGAGGGCGTGCGGCTGTTCGCCGGCGCGATCCCGATCAAGCTGCTGCTCGCCGAGTTCGGGCTGGACGTCAACTACTTCGTCATCGTCCTGGCGATCACCGCGGTCACCGTCGCCTACACCTACGTCGGTGGGATCAAGGCGGTGGTGTGGACCGACTTCCTGCAGATGGGGCTCTACGTCGTCGGTGCGGTGGTCTGCGTGATCGTGCTCGCGACGCAGGTCGACGCCGGCGGCTGGGCGGCCGCGTGGGACGCCGGGAAGTTCACCGTCTTCGACTTCTCGAAGCCGATCCTGACCAGTCCGTACGCGTTCGTCACCGCGGTCGTCGGCGGAGCGCTGCTGACGATGGGCTCGCACGGCTCCGACCAGCTGATCGCGCAGCGGGTGCTCTCCTGCCGCTCGCTCTCCGACGGGCGCAAGGCGATGATCGGCTCGGCGGTGGCGATCGGGGTGCAGTTCGGACTGTTCTCGCTGGTGGGGGCACTGCTCTGGGCCCGCAACCGCGGGGCGTCGCTGTCGTCGCTGCACCTGACCAGCGACCAGCTCTTCGGCGAGTTCATCCTGCGCGACCTGCCGATGGGCCTGTCCGGGCTGCTCGTCGCGGGCATCCTCGCCGCGACGATGGGGTCGCTGTCCAGCGCGTTGAACTCGCTGTCGACCTCCACGATCGCCGACCTCGTGGAGTCCTGGGGGCGGTGGCGGCCGGACGAGGCGACGATGCTGCGGGTCGCCCGATGGATGACCGGGGTGTGGGCGCTGATCATGGTCGGGTTCGCGTCGCTGTTCACGACCACGCAGGACCCGGTGGTCGAGCTCGGGCTCTCCATCGCCTCCTACGCCTACGGCGCGCTGCTCGGGGCGTTCCTGCTCGGGCGGCTCGTCCCGCGGGCCGACGGGGTGGCGTCGTTCGTGGCGTTCGTCGCGACGCTGATCGGGACCGCCTGGGCTGCGCTGGGCATCGACATCGGCGGGCAGCCGCTGGCGTTCCCGTGGTTCGTGCCGCTCGGCGTGGTGATCACTCTGGCGATCGGCGGGGTGATCTCGTTGGTCCGCCCACGACGGGAGCCCGTGGACGATCCGGAGCCGGAGCCGGTCGCGTCGGCCTGAACCGTCACGACCCGCCGTCGTCGGGAACCCCGGAACGCGCGCTGCCGTCGGGTGCGGTGTGCGAGGCGCCGGCGGTCGAGCCGTCGATGGCCGGCGCCCGCTGGCCGGTGCCGTAGTAGACCCAGAGATCGCCCGGATGGTGGGCCGAGCAGTCGGTGTCGTCCACGCGGACCGCGGCCGGGCTGGAGCAGACCTCGTTGGTCGTCGAGTCGGCCTGCAGCCACGCCCCGACGCCGAAGACCACGGCGATGACGGCCAGGCCGATCCAGAAGCTCGCGAGCACGCCGCCGAACCCGTCGCGGTCGTCGGTGCGCTTCGCCATGCGTCAGTCCAGGTTCTCGATCGCGACCGGCTCGATGCCCTCGTCGTCGGGCAGTGTGAACCCGAACAGCCGCGCGTAGAACGCTAGCTCGGCGTCGAGCGCCCGGCGGATGTTCGCGGCCTGCCGGAACCCGTGCTGCTCCCCCGCGAACAGCAGGTAGGCCACCGGGACACCGCGGGCGCGGAGCGCGTCGACGATCATCTCCGACTGGTTCGGCGGGACGATCGCGTCCTCGTCGCCCTGCAGTACGATCAGCGGCGTCGCGAACTGCTCGACGTGGTGCAGCGGCGAGCGCTCGACGTAGACGTCCCGGTCGGCGGGGTAGGGCCCGACGAGCCCGTCGAGGTAGCGGGACTCGAACTTGTGGGTGTCGCGGGCGAGCGCCTCGAGATCGGCGACGCCGAAGTGATCGGCCCCGGCCGAGAACGGGGTGTCCTCGCGGGCCAGCGCCGCGAGCGTGGTGAACCCGCCGGCCGAGCCGCCGCGGATGGCCATCCGGTCCCGGTCGACCCGGCCGGCGTCGGCCAGCGCGCGGGCCGCCGCGAGGCAGTCCGCGACGTCGACGATCCCCCAGGCACCGTCGAGCTGCTCGCGGTAGGCGCGGCCGTAGCCGGTCGAGCCGCCGTAGTTGACGTCGACGACCCCGAAGCCCCGGCTCGTCCAGTACTGCAGCCCGACGGCGAGCACCGGGGTCGCCGCGCCGGTGGGGCCGCCGTGGATGACGACGAGGAGTGGCGGGAGCTCGTCACTCGGGCCGGTGTGGGTGCCCGACGGCGGGTAGTACAGCGCGTGCGCGTCGCGGGGGGCGCCGTGCGCGTCGACCGAGAGGAAGGTCATCGGCTCCGGGACGGACAGCGTCGTCGGGTCGAGGCCGAGGTCGCGTGGGGCGCGCAGGGTGGTGACGGTGCCGTCGGTGGTGACGCGGTGGATCCCGGGTTCGGTGGTGGGTGAGCCGGCGACGCAGAGGACGGCGTCGGGTCCGTCGGCGCGTACCGAGCGGATGGCGGTGAACCCGGTGTCGAGGAGGTTCACGGTCCGGTCGGGTTTCCGCACGGCGAGGGCGTCGAAGCCTGCCGAGGAGCGGGCGAACACGACGGTTCCGTCGTTGAGCATCGCGGAGCGCGACCCGCCGAGTTGCCAGCCCGGGACCCCGATCTCGGCGTCGAGGACCACCAGCGGTTCGACGACGCCGCCGACCGGCCAGCGGTAGAGGTTCCACCACCCGGTGCGGTCGGAGAGGAAGACCAGCGACCCGTCGGGCTGCCAGGCGGGCTCGGCGACCGACTCCTCCGGTCCACCCGCGACGACGGTCTCGTGACCGCTCGCCAGATCCCGGACGGTGAGCACGGTGTCGTCCCACGGCATCGACGGGTGGTCCCACGAGATCCACGCGAGCCGGGCGGCGTCGGGCGAGAGGCGCGGGGCGGCGACGAAGTCCGGTCCGCTGACCATGACCTCGGGTGTCGACGGTGTCCGCGCGTCGAGGCGGACGATCTCGTTGACGACCTCGGTGGCCGGGCCGTCCGTCGTCGGGTGGTGCTCGCGGACGCAGACCAGCCAGGTCCCGTCCGGGGCGACGTCGCCGTCGGCGTAGCGGTCGCCTCTGCTGACGGCCGGCTCGGGGGTCAGCGGGGTGACGTCGTTTCCCTCGAGCCGTCGGAGCCGCTGGTCGGTCCACTCGACGTAGAACACGACGCCCGGCTCCGCGGCGCTGGTCCACCAGCTCCCGCCGCCGTACTCGTGCACCGCGCTCCGGGCGTTGCCGCCGTCGGGGAGCAGGTCGGTGCAGGTCCCGTCGGGGTCGCGGCGCACCAGCGCGATCCGGCCGCCCTCGGTCGCGCGGCCCTCCCCCCAGACGACCGCTCCGGTGCCGTCCGGGCGGACCTCGTCGAGGCGGACGGCGGCGGCGACCACGAGCTCGGAGGTGATCGGCGTCGGCCACGAGCCGTAGGAGGAGATCGACACGCGGCCCACGCTATCGCCGGGCCGGTTCGGTCCCGCCGCCCCTTTGCTGATCAACAGCACATGAGGTGCCTCGCACGGCCTCCTGCTCGGCCTCATGTGCTGTTGATCAACTCCTTTACGCGGCGGCGGCCGCCGCCGCGCGGGCCTCCCGCGCCGCGGAGGGCGTCGTCGAGGCGTTCTCACGACGCAGTCCCTCCGACTCGTGCGCCGCCTGCTCGGCCGCCGCCTTACGGTTCGGGAGCGCGAGCCGCCAGATGGTGCGGATCGACTTCCAGAACTGCTTCGGGAACGGCCCGATGTTGTACGGGAGGTCGTACTTCTCGCAGATCGCCTTCACGCGCTCCGCGATCTCGGGGTAGCGGTTCGACGGCAGGTCCGGGAACAGGTGGTGCTCGATCTGGTAGCCGAGCGAGCCGGACATGACGTGCATGAGCCGCCCGCCGGTGAAGTTGGCCGACCCGAGCAGCTGGCGCAGGTACCACTCGCCCTGCGTCTCGTTCTCGAGCTGTTCCTCGGTGAACACCTCGGCCCCGTCGGGGAAGTGCCCGCAGAAGATGATCGCGTACGACCACACGTTGCGGATGAGGTTCGCGGTCATGTTCGCGGTCAGCGTCGTGAGGAAGAACGGGCCGGTCAGCAGCGGGAAGAGCAGGTAGTCCTTGCCCATCTGCCGGCGCATCTTGCGGCCGACCTGCTCGAGCTTGGCCCGGAACTCCTCGGGGTCCTGGACGTCGCGGCGCAGCAGTCCCTCGATGTCGAGGTCGTGGATCGCCACGCCGTGCTGGAAGAGCAGCATCAGCAGCGTGTTGAACACCGGCTGGCCGAGGTTGACCGGGTGCCACTTCTGGTCGGACGTGACGCGGAGGATCTCGTAGCCGACGTCCTTGTCCTTGCCGATGACGTTCGTATAGGTGTGGTGCAGGTAGTTGTGGGAGTGCTTCCACTGGTCGGCGGGGCAGACGTTGTCCCACTCCCACGTGGCCGAATGGATCTCGGGGTCGTTCATCCAGTCCCACTGGCCGTGCATGACGTTGTGGCCGATCTCCATGTTCTCGAGAATCTTGGCCACGCCGAGGAGAGCGGCGCCCGCCATCCACAGCGGCGGGATCGGGCTGCCGAACAGCGCCACGCGGCCCGCGATCTCGATGCGGCGCTGCGTGCGGATGATCGAGCGGATGTACTCCTCGTCGGAGGCCCCGCGCGACGCCTCGACGTCGCGGCGGATCTGGTCGAACTCCTCGCCGAGCGCCTCGACGTCGGCGTCGGTCAGGTGGGCGAACTCCGTGATGTCGGAGATGGCCATGGTCGGACTCCCCTTCCGTGAGGTGGGTTCTAGAGGTCGATGACGCAGTCGCCCGACGCCGCGCTCACGCAGGTCTGGACGGTGCGGGTGGCCTGGTCGGTCGGCGCGACGCGTGCCTCGGTGCCGTCGCGCAGGTCGCGCACCGCGCCGGAGCGCAGCGGGGCGACGCAGGTGTGGCAGATGCCCATGCGGCAGCCGAACGGCATCGGGATTCCGGCGCGCTCGCCGGCGTCGAGGACCGTGGTCGCGCCGTCGGCCTCGACGGTCCGCCCGGAGCGGGCGAACGTGATCGTGCCGCCCTGCGACGACGCGGCGTCGGCCGAGAACGAGGCGGCGAACCGCTCGAGGTGCAGCGCGTCGGTGAGGCCGGCGTCCGCCCAGAGCTTCTCGGCGTCGTCGAGCATGGCGGCGGGGCCGCACGCCCAGGTCTCCCGCTCGCGCCAGTCCGGGACGAGGTCGTCCAGGCTCGTGCGAGGGGAGGATCCGGTCGCTCTACCGGGACGAGGGTTCCCCTCGTGCGGGGCGGGCCGGAGGGCGAGCCGGCCGGCCGTCGCGGTGTGGTGCGAGACGATCCGCCAGTCGGGGTGGCGCCGGGCGAGCAGGTCGAGCTCGTCGGCGAAGAGCGCGCGCTCGGCGTCGGGCGCGCAGTGCACGACGGTCACGTCGTGCAGGGATCCGCTGCCACCACGACGGTCCAGCGTCCGCAGCATCGCCATGATCGGCGTGATCCCGCTGCCCGCGGTGAGCATGAGGACCTTGTCCGGCAGCGGGTCGGGCAGCACGAACTCCCCGGCGGGCGGGGCGAGGCGGACGATGGTGCCGGGCGCGACGCCGTGCACGAGGTGACGCGACGCGAAGCCCTCGGGCATCGCGCGCACCGTCACCACGAGCCGCCGGCCGTCGCGCGACGGCGGCGTCGTGAGCGAGTACGAGCGCCACACGAAGCGCCCGTCGATCTGCACGCCGATCCCGATGTACTGGCCGGCGGCGTGGGTGAAGCTCCAGCCCCAGCCGGGCTCGACGACGAGCGTCGCCGTGTCCTCGGCCTCCGGGGTGACGCTGACGATGCGGCCCCGCAGCTCACGGGCGGACCACAGCGGATTGACGAGGGTCAGGTAGTCGTCGGGGAGCAGCGGGGTGGTGAAGCGGGTCGCGGCGTCGCGCAGTCGTCGCGCGAGCGGCGAGTCTCCGATCGCTGTCACGGTCTCTCCTCTGCCTGGTGAATTACTAGGTACCAGGAGTACCGGAGACCGACGGTTACCGCTACCCACGGTACCGGGTGAGTGTGTTGTTCCGGCTCACAGCCGGGTTCGTGGGCCGGCCCACATGTGCGTGCGTTTCCGTGTCCTGGCACGGAAACGCACGCACATGGGCCGGAGGCCCGAACCCGGTAATTAGTTCCCGATCGCGCCCGGCCGCCGACCCCTCCGCCCCGCTTGACTCGGAGTCGACATCGTTGCCGGACGCGAGGAGGACCCCGTGAACGCCGGAGCGGATCTGGCGGTGGACCTCGTGGTGCTCGCCGTCGTCGCCCTCGCCGCCTTCCGCGGCTGGCGGCGCGGGGGTACCGCGCTGGTGCTGTCGTTGGCGGGCGCGGTCGCCGGGGTGCTCCTCGGCGGCTGGATCGCGACCTGGTGGGACGCGTCCTCGACGGTCCTGCTCGTCGTCGCGATCGTGGTGGGCGGACTGATCGGGCTCGGCGCGGGCCGTCGCCTCGCCGACTCGCTGGCGAGCCGCGGCGGGGGCCGGATCGCGCGGCCGCACCTGCTCGAGCGGGTGGTCGGGGTCGTCGCGCACGGCGGGCTCGCGCTCGTGGTGTGCGTGGCGATCGGGGCCGCGGTGGCGGCCGTCGGACCCGCCGGGCTGAGCCAGGCCGTCCGGGGCAGCTCGGTGCTCACCGCGACCGCCGCGCACCTGCCGACCGCATCCCAGGTGGCCGACCGGGTGCCGGGGCTGGGCCGGGTCATGGCCGTCGGGGGGACCTCGTGAGCGCCCCGATCCCGACGCCGGCCCCGGCCCGCGCGCCGCTGCTCGGCACCCGCGGGAAGCTCTGGCTCGGCGGCGGTGCGGTCGCCCTGCTCCTGCTCTGGTGGATGACGGGGTCGCTGCTGGTCGCCCTGCTGGTCGTCGTGCTCCTGGCCCTCGGCGCCGGCCTGGCGGTCGTCGTCGCGGCCTGGGCCCGACCCCGCCCCGAGCCGCTGGACGCCCCGACCGCGGAGCGCGCCACCACCGACCTCTCGCTCGCCCCGCCGGCGGGGGCACCGGTTCGACGGGTCCTCCGGCTCGCCCTGGCCCGCCCGTGGGTGCACGGCGACGGGCTGCTGCGCGCCACCGCGACCCGGCTCGACGGCCACGACGCCCTGGTCTGGACCCCGCGCGGCCAGCAGGTCGCGGCCCCGCACCTGTGGGTGGAGTGGCACCCGGTCGATGCGGCCGAGGTCGCGCAGCGCCGCCCGCTGGAGGCGCTGGCCCGGGAGCTCGCCGAGGGCTACGTGACCCACGGCGCCGAGCAGGGGGTGCGCCGGCTCGCCGACCGCACCTGGGTCCACCTGCTGGTCTCGGACGACGTGCCGCTGGGCCGCGTCGTCGTCACCGCCGCGTTCTCGGAGCCGCAGCAGCCGCCGGTGGCCGCCGCGTGCGCCTCGACGTCCGCGCCGCTCGCCCCCGCGCGCGGTGCGGCCCCTCCGGCCCGGGCGCTGCCCCCCGCGCCCGGGCCGGAGCACCCCGGCCCGGCTGCCGGACCGGCACACCCCGGGCCGGCGCGGCGGCCCGGGCCGCCCGGACCTCCCGCCCCCGCACGGCCCGCAGGGACCCTCGCCACGATGGCGACGGTGTCCGTCCCGGCGCGGCTGCGGACCGTGATGGGCAGGGTCGGCCGGGCGGCCCGGGACGCCGGACTCGTCCCCACCCCCGCGGCGCGGGCGGTGCTCGTCGTCGACGACCCGGCCGGCTCCCGCCTCGGCGACACCGACGTCGAGGGCCGGGTGGAGCTGGGGCGCGACCCGGCGTGCGGGGTCGTCGTCGACCACCCGAGCGTCTCGTGGCGCCACGTCGCCCTCGCCCCCTCGGCCGGCGGCTGGACGGTCACCGACCTCGGCTCGACCAACGGCACGACGGTCGACGGCGTCCGCGTCACCGGCTCGACGCCGCTGTCGCCCGGCGCGTCCCTCGCGCTCGGCACCGACGGCCCGCGCCTGCGGCTGCAGGTGCCCGAGCCCGGTCCGGCGGTGCGCACGGACGCGACGACGACGGCACCGGTGGTGTCCCGTGGCACCGTCGTCTCCCGGGGATACTGAGATCGGGAGGACGACGGCGGGAGGGTGCGTGAGGCAGGTCCGCGACCCGGCGCGGCGGCTGCCGCTCGGCGGTCTGGCTCTGCTCGACGTGCGGACCGAGCGGCGGATCTCGGTGCCGTGGGGCGACACCGCGACGATCGGCCGCAACGGCGCCTCGGACCGGCACGTGCACGTCGGCGACGACCAGGTGTCCCGCGTCGCGGCCGAGATCGAGGTCCGCGACGACGCCTACCTCGTGATCAACCGCCAGCGCCACGGCGGGCAGCTGACCTTCCTCGTCCCGGGCGTCGCCGGGCAGGACCGCATCCGCGCGGGCAACGGACTGCTGGTGCGCGACTCGCGCGCCTCGCTGGGCCTCTGGCTCGCCGACGGCCGCGAGATCACGCTGGCGCTGCTGGCGTTCGGGCCGGTGGGCGCCGCGTCCGAGGTCCCCGACCTGGCCGGCGGCGCCACCGTCAACGCCGCCCTGCCCACCGACGAGACGTGGTGGTCGGTCCTGGTCGCGGCCTGCGGGCCGACCCTGATCGCCGCCGCGCAGAGTCCCGACGGCGTCGCGAGGGACGTCCACGGCGACGCCGACCAGATCACCGCGTGGCACCGGGAGGCGGGCCGGCCGGCACCGAGCCCCAAGACCCAGAGCGAGGCGTTCCGCCACGCCCAGCGATGGTTGCGCGGCGTGCGGCTCAACGACAAGACCCGCGGTTGGCGGGTCGCCGTCGTCGACCAGGTGATCGGCCTGCGCCTGGTCACCCTCGACGACGTACGGCGTCTGTTCCCGTCGCAGGTCCCTTCGGACCTGCCCGGACGGGGCTGACCGGCCCTGCCCGACGCGCCAGGGAATGCCACGACTCGCTACAGAAGGGTCGACACCGTAGCGTGCGGGTCAACGCCGCGACGCGGTGTGAAGGGGGAAGGCGTCCTCGTCCCGTCGGAAGAGTGACGCGCTGTTCGCGGTGGAGTGCTTCGCGGTCGGTCACCTCACCGAGGTCTACGCCTCGTGGTCGGCGAAGGAGTCCTCCGGCGCCAGGGGGAACGAGGACACGATGACTCGACAGGACGGGTCGACGGAGCCGGACGATCCACGCCCGGCGAACACGAACGGTGTCGGCCCGGGTGATCCACCCGAGACTCCGGAGCCGCTGCGGGGCGCACCAGGCTTCCTCGTCCGGCGGCTCTACCAGGCCTATTCGGCCGCATGGCTGCGACATGTGGACACCGCGCTCACCGGGCCGCAGTTCGCGGTCATGACCGCGGTGCACTCCTATCCGCGCATCGACCAGGGGTCGCTGGCGGCGTCGGTGGCGCTCGACCGCTCGACGATGGCCGACGTGTGCCGTCGCCTCGAGGACCGGGCGCTCATCCGGCGGGACACCGCACCGGCCGACGGGCGCCGCAAGCTGCTCACCCTGACCAGCCAGGGCGAGTCGGTGCTCGCGGACGTGACGTCGCGCGTCGGCCGGCTCAACCTGCGCCTGATGCGCGGCGAGGAGGAGGCCGGGGAGTTCGCGAGCCTGCTCGCGACCCTCGACAAGCTCAGCGAGCGATGGGAGCAGGTCGCGGACGAGGACGCGGTGTAGGACCGGGCCCGTCGTCGCCGTCGTCGGCGGCGGCGTCGGTCTCGTCACCCCCGGCTCCGTCACCCCCGGCCTCGTCTCCCCCGCCGTGGCGCCGCTGGCGCCGCATGAGGAGCAGGCCGATGCCGAGCATCAGCGTTCCCGCGATCAGCAGCACCGCGACCACGAACGGCAACCACCCCTGGCTGAGCAGCGCGAACGCGAGGACGTAGGCGGACGCGAGCACACCGAGCGGAAAGCCGAGTCGGAACAGGAACCGGTTGCGGTCGGTGTCCGGCGGCGGCCAGGTCGGGGTGGCACCGAGCATGGGGTGACGGTACGCGCATCGACTCCCGGCCCGGCGTCGGGAAGGCTGTGCCCGCGTGAGCCGCGGCGCCCGTTTCGACGACCTGCGCCACGGCCGCGCCCGGTGCTTCGACCCGCCGGACGAGGTCCTGGTCGCCACCACCCCCGACGAGGTCGCCGGGGTGCTCGCCGGCGTGGACGCGGCGACCGCGGCCGGGGCGTGGGCGTACGGCCACCTCGCCTACGAGGCGGCCACCGGCCTCGATCCCCACCTGGTCACCCACCCCCCGGAACCCGACGGTCCGCCGCTCGCCTGGTTCGGGCTGACGCGGACACCGCCGCGGGAGGTCCCGGTCGTCGAGCGGGCGGACGCCCCGACGGGGCGCTGGTCACCGCGGGAGGGGGCCGCCGGACATGCCGCGGCCGTCGCGCGGGTGCAGGAGCACATCGCCGCCGGGCTGACCTACCAGACCAACCTCACCGCGCGCGTCGACGGCGAGCTCGACCTGGCCGCCGACCCGGATCTCACCGGCCTCTACGCCGACCTCGCGCACGCCCAGCGCGGCGCGCACCACGCGCTGCTCGACCTCGGCCGCTTCGTCGTGGTGAGCGCGAGCCCGGAACTGTTCGTCCGCCGCGACGGCGACGAGCTCACGCTGCGCCCGATGAAGGGCACGGCGGCCCGCGGACGCACCTCGGCCGAGGACGCGGCGATCGCCGCGCGGCTGCGGGCCGACCCCAAGGAGCGCGCCGAGAACGTCATGATCGTCGACCTGCTGCGCAACGACGTCTCGCGGGTGGCGGTCGAGGGGACGGTGCGGGTCGGGTCGCTGTGCGCGGCGGAGCGCTTCGAGACGGTGTGGCAGCTGACCAGCGGGATCACCGCCACCGCCCGGCCGGACACCGGGGTGCTCGAGCTGATGCGGGCGCTGTTCCCGTGCGGCTCGGTGACCGGCGCGCCGAAGGGCTCGACGATGCGCCTGATCACGGAGCTGGAGGACGACCCGCGCGGGGTGTACTGCGGCGCGATCGGCTGGGTGGCCCCACCGGACCACGGCACCGACCTGCCGGACCTGCAGTTCTCGGTCGCCATCCGCACCGCGGTGGTGGACCGGACGCCGCCCGACGCCCCGCCCGGCACCGCCCGCGCCGTCTACGGCACCGGCGGCGGTATCACCTGGGACTCCGACCCCGCCGCCGAGCACGCCGAGACCCGCGCCAAGGCCCGCGTGCTCACCCACCGCCCGCCCGCCGTGGGCCTGCTGGAGACATTCGCGGTGCGCGGCGGGCACGCGGTGAACCGCGAGCGCCACCTCGCGCGGCTGGTGGACTCGGCCGCGTTCCTCGGCCTGGACGCCACGGCGGTCCGCCCGACGGTGGACGAGCAGCTCACCGGCGTCCGGGAGGCCCGCGTCCGGGTGGTGCTGCGTCCCGACGGCGCCGTCGAGGTCACCCTCGCCCCGCTCCCGTCCGACGGCGGCCCGGTCGTCCTGGCCCCGCCGCTGGTCACCGACCCGGTCGACGCCTCGGCGCGCTGGCCCCACCACAAGACCACCGACCGGGAGCCCTACACGCGCCGGCTCGCCACCGCCCGTCGCACCCACGCCGACGCAGACGACGTCGTGCTGGTCAACACCGCGGGAGAGCTCACCGAGACGACGATCGCGTCGCTCGCCGTCCGCCTCGACGAGCGCTGGTTCACCCCTCCGCTGGGCGGCGGCGCGCTGCCGGGGGTCGCGCGGGCGGTGCTGGTCGAGCGCGGCGACCTCACCGAGCGCATGCTGTCCCCCGACGACCTCGAGCGGGCGAGCGGACTCGCCGTCGTGAGCTCGCTGCGCGGGTGGCGGCCGGCGGTGCTCGCCCCGGCGCTCACGCCCTGGTCGGCGCGTCCGTGAGCCGTCGCCGTGGGAGCTCGGCGGGGTCGAGCCCGAGCTGATCGGCGAGCCCCAGCAGGTCCCACACCATCCGGCACCGGACGACGAGCGAGCGCCGCACGCCCACGACGGTCACCACGTCGACCTCCGCGGCGCGGCCGGTCGCCGCGATCCCGGGCAGCAGCCAGGGCATCTCGCGGTCGTGCGTGAAGGAGACGGTGTCCTCGTCGACGACGTGCCAGCGGTCGCCGGTGCGTGACCGGCGCCGCACGACGAAGTCGTCGGGCAGCCCGGGAGCGACCTGCTCGGCCAGGAACCGCCGGACGTCGTCCGCGCCGGCCGCGCCGGTACCCGTCGGGTCGACCCGCAGCGTGGCGTCCGGGGTGATCAGGGCGTGGGCGGCGTCGGGGTCGGCCGCGAGGACGGCGCCGAGGAACGCGTCACGGACGCGCTCGACCTCGACCATGAGATCCTGTACGGCCTTCGTCACGCACCTCACGATGCGCGAGCAGACCTCACCCGGCAACCGCGGTGACGGCCCCGGCACCAGCTGGGTGCTCAACGGGGGCCGGAGCCGCCCCGGTCGACGGCTCTCGGCCCCCGACGCGCCGGTGGTGCCCGGAGGGTCGGGGCGACCAAACGGTTGCCCCACGCTCACCAGGTCACGGGCAACGCCTTCACACCCCCGGTGAGGTGCTGGGTCCGCACCTCGATGTCGTCGAGGTCGGCGGCGAGGCGCAGGCCCGGCAGGCGCCGCGCGATCGTCGAGAAGACGGTGCGCAGCTCGGTGCGCGCGAGGCTCGCCCCGATGCAGAAGTGCCCGCCGTGCCCGAAGCCGACGTGGGCGCGCTCGGTGCGGTCCGGGTCGAAGTCCTCGGCGTCCGCGAACGCCTCCGGGTCCCGGTTGGCGGCGTTGATCGAGAGGATGACGGCGTCGCCCTCGGCGATCGTGACGCCGCCGACCTCGACGTCGGTGTGCGCGTAGCGCAACAGCCCGAGATCGCCCGGCGCGCCGAGGCGCATCATCTCCTCGACGTGGGCGTCGGTGCGCCCGTCCGGGTCGGAGACCAGGTCCTCCCAGCGCTCGCGGCGGGTGAGCAGCATCAGGCTGCCCAGCCCGATCCGGTTCACCGTCGTCTCGTGGCCGGCGAAGAGCAGGCCCACCGAGAGCCGGATCATCTCGTCGTACTCGTAGGAGTCGTCCTCGGCCTGGGCGCGCACGAGGTCGGAGATGACGTCCTCCCCCGGCTCGGCGCGCTTCTGCTCGGCGAGGTCGGTCATGTAGCGGCGGAACTCGGCGCGGGCGCCCGTGGCGTCCACGTCGGGCGAGTAGGTCGCCATGCGGTCGGAGAGGTCGCGGAAGTAGTCGCTGTGCTCGTGCGGCACCCCGAGCAGGCGGCAGATGACGGCGACCGGCAGCGGCACGGCGAGGTTCTCGTGCAGGTCGGCGACGCCGTCCGGGGAGGCCTCCTCGGCCGCGATCAGGTCGTCGACGTAGCCGTCGACGAGCGCCTGCACGTCCTCGCCCATCCGACGCATCCGCTTCGCCGAGAAGGCCGGCGTGAGGAGGCGCCGCATGCGGGTGTGGTCGGCCTCCTCGGTCTCGTACGTGCCGGACGGACCCTCCTGCACGGCGCCGTGGGTGATCCGCGCGGCCTGCTCCGGGTGCGGGTGCGACCGGCCGAGGCGCTTGTCGCCGAGCAGGTCGCGGACCTCGGAGAACCGGGTGACCAGCCAGGCGGGGTCGCCGGCGGGCGTGGTGACGGGGGCGACCGGCGCCTCGCGGCGCAGGACGTCGTAGAGCGGGGCCAGTTCGAGGACGTTCGGGCGGGTGAAGGGCAGTGCGGGACGCTCGGGCGCGACGGTCATGGCACTCCTCACAGTGGTGGTGACGTCACTGACCGTACGTCTTCATGGCAGTAACTGCCACAAATAAGGGTGGCTAGGGTGTGCGGAACCGGTCACGTCGGACGGAGGGGGCGTCATGACGACCGAGCAGGCCGAGGCGAGTGGCGCCCGTCGCGGCCGCCCGCCCGAGAGCGAGGAGCAGCGCGAACGCCGCCGCCTCGCGATCTCGCGGCACGCCGTGCGGCTGTTCCGCGAACAGGGCGTCACCGAGACGACCGGCGAGCAGATCGCCCACGCCGCGGGGGTCTCCGAGCGCACCCTGTGGCGGCTCTTCCGCGCGAAGGAGGCCTGCGTCGAGCCGGTGCTCACGACCTCCCTCGACGACTTCGTGGCGGTGCTGCGCAGCTGGCCGGAGCACCTCGAGCTCGACGAGCACCTGCGCTCGGTCTACGCGGTGGACCTCACCCCGTCGGATGCCGGGACCGTCCTCGCCGTCGTACGCCTGACCCGCGACGAGCCGGGGCTGCGCGCGGTCTGGCTCGTCCTGCACGAGCGGGCCGAGCCCACCATCGCCGCCGCCCTGGCCACCCGCCTCGGGCTGCCCGTCGACGACCTCGACGTCCGTCTCCGTGCGGCTGCCGTCAACGCCGCCCTGCGGGTGCTGACCGACGAGCTCGCCTGGGCCGTCGCGGACGCCGAGGTCACCACCGCGGCCCTCGAGCGACACCGCGACCGGCTGGCCGAGACGCTGCGCACCCTCACCCGCCGGCCGGGCGGTGCGCGATGAGCCGGGTGTTCGTGACCGGCTCGGCCGACGGCCTGGGGCTGATGGCCGCGCGGCTGCTCGCCGACGACGGCCACGCGGTGACCCTGCACGCCCGCGACGGTTCCCGCGCCGCCACCGCCGCGGCCGCACTCCCGGCCGCGGAGCGCGTCGTCGTCGGGGACGTGTCCTCGATCGCGGGGATGCGTGCGGTCGCCGAACAGGCCGACGAGGGCGGGCCGTTCGACGCCGTGATCCACAACGTCGGCGTCGGCTACCGCGAGTCCCGTCGACGGGAGACCGCGGACGGGCTCGCCCACGTGTTCGCGATCAACGTGCTCGCCCCGTACCTGCTCACCGCGCTGATGCAGCGCCCGGCGCGCCTCGTGTACCTCAGCTCCGGGATGGCCCGCGGCGGGAGCGCCGACCTCGACGACCCGCAGTGGACCCGGCGTCGCTGGGCGGGCGCGCGGGCCTACTCCGACAGCAAGCTGTTCGATCTCGTGCTCGCGTTCGGCGTCGCACGCCGCTGGCCGGACATCCCGACGAACGCCGTCTCGCCGGGCTGGGTGGCGACGAGGATGGGCGGCGCCGGCGCCCCCGACGACCTCGCCGCGGGGCCCGACACCCAGGCATGGCTGGCCGTCTCCGACGAGCCGTCGGCCCAGGTCACGGCCACGTTCTTCTACCACCGGAGCCCGATCGACCCGCCCGCCGCCGCGCACGACCCCGCCCGGCAGGACGCCCTGCTCGACTACTGCGCCGAGCTCACCGGCGTCCCCCTGCCCGATCAGCGCTGAGCGGAGATCACCTGGACGGCGACGGCGAACGGGGACGTCCCGGCCTGGCGCGCGCGGCCTACGAGCAGCGCGTAGGCGGTCTCGGCGTCGCACTCGTGCTGGACCATGAGGACACCGGTCGCGGTGTGGATGGCGGTGCGCTGCTCGAGCAGCGCGGCGGGATCGGACGGGGACATCTGCTCGGCGGGTGCGCCGACCAGCGGACCCGCGAGATGGGCACCGTTGTCGGTGACCTCCGGCCGGGCGGGGCGCACGTACGGCGTCGGGAACGGGACGACGCGGGCCCCGCCCGCCACGGCCGGGAGCGCCGCGACCTCCGACCGCTCGCGGACGGCGCGCACGACGCGGTCGCAGTGCAGGTCGACGGCGGCGGCCAGTTCCCGGACCAGCCAGGTGATCGACGGGTCCGCCTCCCCGACGACCTGCGCGACGGCCGCCGCGAAGCGGCTGCCGGTCCGGACGAACTCGTCGAGCATCTCGAGCCGCCAGGTCAGGTCGTCCGCGCCGGACGGCCGCAGAGCGTCACCGTAGCGGGCCAGACTCCCCAGCGCGTTCGTCGCCTGTTCGGCGATCGTCCGCCCGGAGTCGTCCGACAACATGACGCCAAGTTACTAGGTGGCGGTCAGATTGGACACGGTCGGTCTATTCGCGATCCCATGGCGCAGCGCCGTTCCCGGGGTGCGCCGACGGCGGTCAGAGCACGGGGATGGCGAGGGCCCAGTCAGCCGGCGGCGTCGCGGGCGCGCGGGGCGTCGACGGTTCCGCCCCGCTCGTGTCGTCGACCACGCCGAGGACGATCTGGGTGGCCACCGCCGACGGTGTCTGCCCGGTGGCCGCGCAGCACTGCGCGAGCCGGGAGCGGGCGTCCTCCTCGCCGAGCCGGTAGCGCTCGACCAGCGTTCTCACTGCGGCCTGGACGACGGTGCAGTCGCGTCCGCGGTCGTCGGGGGTCATCGGGTCAATCCCTCCGCAGGGTGCGGTGCTTGCCGGAGCGAACTACGCAAGCGCTTGCGACACTACGGACCGCGACCCGGCTTCGGAACCTCCGACGAGTGAACGCCGAGTGACTCTCGAAGCCGACGCACAGTCTGCCGTCTCCCGCGCCGACGATGGGCGGCGGTCGTTGCGACCGTGCTCACACCGGGGCTGACCTGCGGTCTCGCTGCTTCTCGTCCGGAGCAGGGCGGGCGTCAGCGCTCGTGCCGACCTGATCCACTCCGGGGCGCGAGGAGCCGCGGAACCATCCTTCTGGTGGTCTCGACGTACTCGGCGTAGCCCGGCAGGTCTCTCAGGAGGAGCGCGTCCTCGGCATCCATACGATGCTGATAAGCCGTTCCGACGGCAGTGAGCGTCAGGGCCGGCGCCAGGGCGTTACGGGCCGTGAGCGCTGCGCCGGCCCAGAGCAGCAGCACGCTCAGGTAGCCCGGGTGCCTCACGGAGCGGTACGGGCCGCTCCGCACGACCGGCTGGCCGTCGACGACCCGGAGCGTCCGCGCGTAGTGCCCCCGCAGGGTGCGCATGGCCCACACGCGCAGACCGACGGCTCCGAACTGGACGAGGAGCCCGATCGGACCGCAGCTGCGCGGGAGCCGCACGGAGGTCGCGAGCAGCGGGCTCACGACGATCGCGCCGGCCGAGAAGAAGTAGGCCCGCGTCAGCTCGCCGACGCCGTCCCGGATCTCCGCGGCGCCGGAGTCCTCGCCGATGACCTCGGGCCGGACCGCCTCCATCGCCCGGATCCCGGCGAAGGCGCCGGCCACCCCCGCCGTCGCCCACGCGGTGTCACGGAGCCGCCGCGGCCCGCGTCGTCCCATGGGTCGGAGCCTGGCAGCGTCCCGACGTCCGCCGCAACGCTCAGACGAGCCCCGGGACGCCCGACGGCAGGTCCGGCGGGAGCGCCCACGTCCTGCGGTAGGGGTTCCAGAACGCGATCTTGGCGACCGGCAGCTTGTCGATCGTGGCCCGTCGGACCACGTAGCTCTGGGACGGGAACTCACAGCGGCTGTCGAGCCCGCCCCGATAACGACGCAGGACCGCGAGCTCGGACAGGCGCCGTTCGAAGTCGGTGCTGATCAGGAGGATCATCGACTGGTCGTCGGCGGCCGCGAACGTCTCGGCGGTCATCCACATCGGGCGCACCGACGCCAGCTCCTCGTACACCTCACGGAGCAGGGGGCGGTCCCGCCCCCGCTCCTCGGCGCGGAGTCGGTACGAGACAGCGAACGTCATCGACACTGCTCCCCTCGAGGGCAGGTGCGCTGCTCAGCGACCGGTCGGCGATGCGGAGAGTCATCTCCTCCGCCTCCATGATGACGCCGCCCGACCAGCATGCACCCGCGGTCCCGTACTTACCGTGAGACCGTTCGCCACCACGAGGCGCCGCGTTACGCGGATGTCGGAATGGTTCACCCGTTCGGCCTCGAACCGGACATCGGGCGCTGACGGCCCCGGGCTCCCGTGGCCCCCTACCGGCGGCCCGGGACCTCGCCCACCGGGTCGCCGTGGGGCTCGCCGGAGGACTGTGCACGGGCGTTCCCGGCCCGGACGCCGACGGAAACGTCACCGGGACGTCCGGCGCCGCTCGACCAGTCAGGACCTGAGCGGGGCCCTAGTCGGACTCGGTCGTCTCGGCCCCGTCGGCGTGGCGGGTGAGACGTTCAGCCACGGCCACCGGGTCCGCGAGCGGCTCGAGGTGGGTGAGCAGGAGACGCTCGGCGTTGGGGCGGTCGAGTCGCAGGCGCCGGCTGATGGTCTCCACCGCGAGCGCGTAGCGGGACTTGGCCGGGTCGACCGGGCCGTAGAGCAGGTGGGCGGCGCGGACGGCGAACATGTCGACGACCATCGTCGTGTCGAGGTCGAAGGCCTGCGGGGCCCGGGCGTAGAGGTCCAGGGCCGTTCGCCCGCGGGGCGTGCTGCGCAGCGTGATCGAGACCAGCGACCGGAACGGTGGCGCGATCTCGAGCGGGGAACTGGCACCCCAGACCGCGGCCGAGGCCAGGTCCTCGATGGCGATGAACGAGCGCGGCCACGGCTGCGTGATCGCCTCGTCGAACAGCGGCCCGCGGCCCGCTTCGTTGTGCCGGCCGTCGATCTCGGCGATGGCCGGGTCCGTGCAATGGGTGGAGCGGACCCGCCCGGCGCGGACGTACGAGATCGCCGCGGCCTCGACCGCCGGAATGCTCCCGAGGCACGCCGCGACGGTGGCGTCCAAGGGGTCGTACCCGGGTGGCCGGTGTGCCTCGCCCCCGACCAGGACCCGGTGCAGCGCCTCGTCGAGGCCGTTCCGGTCTTCGCCGGCCGACGCCATCGCGGACCCCCTGAGCACTCCGTCGCGACCGTGGAGGCTCACCGTGGTCCGGGAGGCCTCCGGGTGATCGCTCGTCGCCGTGCGTGCCTGGTCAGGGACGAGTGCCACCGTCGATGGTCACTATCCAGTGAACGTACCCGCTGATCGCTCAGCGAATCGTTGAGGTCGGAGACCGGGAGCGTCGGGGACCGGCGCGATCAGCCGTCATCCGACGAACGAAGGGTCCGTACCGCTCCGGAGGGCTCAGCCGGCCTGTTCCGGTGGGGACCCATCGGCTCGGTCCGCCGGGTCAGGAACGACCTTCACGACGGTGCGCGATCTGGAAGACGTTGCCGAACGGGTCCGCCACCATGGCCCGGCGATCTCCGTAGAACGTGTCGACCGGATCCTCGATGCAGCGGGCGTCGGCCGTCATCGCGCGCCCGAAGGCCGCGTCGGCGTCGTCGACGTACACGTAGAGGAAGGCGGGGAACAGGTCCCGCTCCCCCGCCTCGCTGACCATGACGGTGGTGCCTTGCAGGTCGACCTCGGCCGGTCGGCCGTCCGTCACCTCACCGCTCGCGCCGAACACGTCGCGCAGGAACGCCACGGCTCCCGCGACGTCGGACACGACCATCCGCGGGATCACCGATCCAGCAGTCGCCTCGGGCACGTCGACGAGTCTGGCGCAGTCCGCTGTGCCGGGTCCACGGTTCAGGGTCAGCGTCCTCGGCGGACGTGGACCGTGTTGTCCTCGAGGTCGATCCGAGCGTCCCGGTCGTGCGGAGGTTCGACCAGCTCGGTGGCCGCGTCCTCGTAGTGCTCGGCCTTCTGACGGACGCCGGGCATGTACCCGGGAACGAAACCGACCGCACCACTGTCGACCAGCTCATAGGTACTCGAGTTCGGTGCGTCCCGACCGTCCCGCCGGCGCCTCACGGCGAGAGCTCCGACGACGAGTGCCACCACGACGACGCCCAGAGTGATCGCGAGCATGGCTTCGCTCCCTCCAGCGGCGTGGCCGGGCGGCCGCCGCTCGGAGTGGATCTTAGAGGGAGTGAACTCGGGCGTAAACGACGAAGGCCCTGGCCTCGGCTCCTTGCGGAGCCCTGACCAGGGCCTTTCTGCGTGGGCGATACTGGGATCGAACCAGTGACCTCTTCGGTGTGAACGAAGCGCTCTCCCCCTGAGCTAATCGCCCGCAGCGTCGCCCAGCCTAACTCACGCCATGATCGGGCTGTGCAGCCAGGTCCACTCCCCCAGGCCGACGATCCTCGCGACGAGCCAGAGCGCGTCCAGCAGCCACAGCGTCGCCAGCACGACGATCAGCGTCGCGAACCCCAGCAGTAGCTGGACGAACGGGTTCTGTCGCTTCACCCAGGCCGCCCAGCGGTCGTAGTAGCCGCGCGCGAAGCGCAGCAGGCGGCCTGCCCAGGCGAACTCGGTGGCGAGGATCCCGAGGCCCGCGAAGACGACCAGCCAGCCCGGGCCGGGGTACGGGATCAGGATGACGCCGAGCACCAGGACGACGGTGCCGAGCACGCCGATCCCGATCCGCCACGCGAGGTTCCAGCCCGGCCGGGCACGGACCTTCATCCGCAGCGCCCGGAGCCGGACGCGGGTCGCGTGCAGGCGCCCGCCCCGGGGAGCCGGCGGGGCGAACCCGTCGTCGGGAGGCGCCGGTCGGTCGGGCCTGGCCTGTGGCTGCGTCATCGACTTCCTCGAGGCGTCGGCCGGCGGTGCCGGTCTGGCGGGTCGGGCACGGCTCGCCGGCGTCGCGGCCCCGGCTCGGTCAGTCCGCCGTCTGACCGCTCGCGACGACCTGGGTCGGCGTGGCGGGCACGGTGTGACCGGGCTCGAGGGACACCGCGAACCCGGCGAACCGTCCAGCCGCCTCCACCGAGGGTACGGACTGCACGAGCGGGCCTGAATCGGACATCTGGATCGTCGACAGCCCGACCGGCTTGCCGTCCGCCAGACCCCACAGAACGTAGGTGTGGTCGGGGTCGGCGGGCGTCAGCCCGGAGGACAGCACCTCGGACCCGCGGCCCCGGTCGACGACGAGGCCGGCGAAGCCGCCCTGCGGGGTCGCGAGGACCGCGTGCGGGGTCCCGGGCTCGGAGGCGGCGTTCATGATCTCCACCACCTGCTGGTTCTGCGCCGCCGACGCGGTGGCGGCGTCGCGCTGCTCGGTCAGCGACCGGTTCGCGGCGACCAGCCCACCGATCGCGACGACGACGGCGACGGCGGCCGCGAGGGCGAGCCCGGCGGTCGCGCGGCGGGCCCATCGACGACGGCCGGCCTCGGGAGCCCGATGACGGCGTATGGGCACGACGGCGGGTGCGGGCTCGGTCTCGACGAGCGTCGGGTCGGGCGAGGCGACCTCGACGACGTCGGCCGCTGGATCGGCGGTCGAGGCCGTGGAGTTCGAGGATGGCGAGCTCGGGGATGCCGCGTTCGACGACGCCGAGTGCGAGGACACCGCGTTCGGGGACGTCGAGTTCGAGGATGTGGCGTTGCTGACGTCCAGCGTCAGCGGTGCCGCATCGCTGACGTCCGCCGAGCCGGGTTCCTCGGCAGCCGCCGCCAGCAGCGCCGTCCGCAACGACGCCGGCGGGTCCACCTGCTCCACGGCCGTCCCGAGCAGCGTCGTGACGTCCTCGGTCTCGGCCACGATGCGCAGGCAGCCCTCGCACTCGTCGAGGTGCGCCGCGAAGACCTCCGCCTCGTCCGGCTCGAGGCCGTGCATCACCCACGCTACGGCGAGCTCGGGGTGCCCGTGCGCGGAGGCGGGCAGCGGGGCGGTCATGACGGCCCCTCCTCGCCGCCGCGGTCCACGTGCCCCTCGAGCAGGCCCCGCAGCGTCCGGACCGCGGTGAACATCCGCGACTTCACCGTCCCGAGCGGGATGCCGGCGATGCTCGCGACCTCACGCTGGGTGAAGCCCCCGAAGTACGCCAGCGTCAGCGCCTCGCGCTGCTCCGCGGGCAGCGCGGCGAGCGCCTCGCGGACGTGGCCGGCGACGACGGCGTCGAGCGCGGCCTCGTCGGCTCCCGGCCCGGACGGGAGGTTCCACTCGTCACCCTCCTCGCCCGGCGGGACGGTGTGCCTCCGTCGGGTGGCCTCGCGACGCACTGCATCCACCGCGCGGTGGTGGACCATCGTCATCAGCCAGGCCGAGACGCTGCCGCGCGCGGGGTCGTACCGCTCGGGGTGGCGCCAGACGAGGAGGAACACCTCCTGCACGACGTCCTCGGCGAGCGCCTCGTCCACGCACACCCGGCGGGCGAGCGAGTAGGCGCGCCGCGAGAAGCGGTCGTAGAGCTCTTCGAGAGCGCGTGGCGCCCGTGAGGTGACCGCTCGGAGGAGTGTGGCGTCCGCCACAGCATCGTCGGACACCTGGTCACGCTGCGCAGCCACTTCGGCACCGCGCTGCGAAGCGTCCGACACGGGTGACTCCTGCCTGATCGTCTCTTGTCCGGGGGAGACGCAGCACAGGTTAGTGCTCCTGGGGGTCCCCGCACGCTCCGGCGGGGAGGGTGGGTCGTTACGGAACCGGACGGGGTAAGGGCTCCACCGGGTACTCGTAAGATGCTCTCGGTGCGTGAGCCGGGTGAACCAGCGTCACAGGCTCGGCCGACGGTCGTTCCCCACTTCGACAGCAGCGTGCGCGAAAGGCAGCCTTCGAATGCACAACGACCACGTCACGATCCGGTCCACGGCGGTCTTCGACCTCATCGGACCGCCGAACCCGCCGGTGCCCGTCCAGGTCGAGCTCCGCTACGACACCCGCGACCCCTACGCCGTGCAGGCCGCCTTCCGTACCGGGCGCGCCGGCTGGGTCGAGTGGGTGTTCTCGCGTGACCTCCTCACCGAGGGGCTCATCGACACCGCGGGCGACGGCGACGTCCGCATCCGCCCCGCCGAGGGCGAGGCCGTGGAGATCGAGCTCTCCTCCCCCTCCGGACACGCGACCTTCCGCGCCCTGGCGCGTGAGGTGTCGGAGTTCCTCCAGCGCACCCACGAGGTGATCGAGCCGGGCGCCGAGGACGACTGGCTGGACCTCGAGCACGCGCTGGGGCTGCTGCTGTCGACCGACCCCTCCTGAGAACGACCCCCCTGATCGGGGGCGCGCACGATGCAGTAGAGTTCTCGTCGTCGGCAGGGAGAGCGGAAGTCACCCGCTGTTTCCTTCGACGACATGCGGACGTAGCGCAGTTGGTAGCGCATCACCTTGCCAAGGTGAGGGTCGCGGGTTCGAGTCCCGTCGTCCGCTCGGGAGCAGGCCCCCTCGGCGTCGGGCCCCCAGGGGTTCGAATGGGAACACTGTCTCCGAACTCCCGGCGGAGTGGCCGAGTGGCTTAGGCAAGGGCCTGCAAAGCCCTGTACGCGGGTTCGATTCCCGCCTCCGCCTCGGGCGATTAGCTCAGTGGGAGAGCGCTACCTTGACACGGTAGAGGCCACTGGTTCAATCCCAGTATCGCCCACCACGAAGGCCCTGGTCAGGCCCCCACACGGGGTCGTCGGCCAGGGCCTTTCGTCATCTTCCGGGGAATCTCGCGATCGGGCGGATTACGGGTGTGACGGCCGGGTACGCCCTCCGGGCCATGGCGATGACAGTCGAGTCGTTCGACGACTCCACCCCAGCCTTCGGGATCCCGGCGGCCACCGAGCGGGAGCCCGGGAAGCACCGGGATCCCACCGGCAGCTTCGCGGCGCCGAGCTCGACGATCGAGGAGCAGTCCCGGCTCGACCGCCGCCGGGTGCACAGCCTCACGGTCGCGATCTTCGCGGGCACCGTGATCATGGTGTTCGGGGTCCTGAGCCTTCTGCAACCGGATCACCAGGGGTGGCTCCCCGTGGCCGTCGGGTTCGCGGTGGTGGCCGTCGCGACCCTCGTCCTCGTCCTGGACCCGCCGCGCCGCGGCCTCATGTCGCGTCGCCACCTCAAGGGCCGACGCAACCGCCGGCACTGAGGTGTCCCGTCAGGTCCGGGCCGGCGGCAGCACACCGAGCCGCGCGAGGTCCGCGCCGAGGAGGTCGGCGATCCGGGCGTGCCCCGCCGTCGTCGGGTGGATGTGGTCCGACCCGATCAGCGCCGCCTGTGCGTCGGTGAACCAGCCCTCGGCGAGAGCGTCCACGTAGGGCAGCCCGGCCCGGCGGGCCGAGGAGCCGACGGCCGCGTCCACGCCCGCCAGCGCGGCGGCCTGCCGCGAGTTCGACGCCACCGGCCCGACGACGACGATGCGGGTCCGCGGCAGCTCGCGCTCGAGCCGGGCGAACATCGCGTCGGCCGCGGTGCCCACCGCCGCGGGCGCCGCCGACCCGTCGTTCTGCGAGCCCTCCACGACGAGCACCGCCGGCTGCGCGGCCACCATGCGCTCGACCTGCTCCGCCTCGTACGGGAGCGTCCCGGCCGGGTGCGCGACGTACCCGGTGCCGCCGACCGCCGTGGTCCCCCACCGCCAGCCGACCCGGTCGGCGATCATCATCGGGAAGCCGGTGCCGCCCGCGCCACCGATCACGGTGCCCGCGGCGAAGGAGTCCCCGATCACGCCGAGCATCGGGCGGGTCCCGACGGCGGCGGTGGCGGCGACGGGCGCCGGGTGCACCTCGGCGGCGGCCCGGACGTCGGCGTTCACCCGGACGACGAGCAGCCCGGCGAGCACGGCGAGTACGGCGGCCGCCGCGACGGTGACGATGCGCATGGTCCTCCCATCGGTGATCTCCTGCTGGGAGACTCGTGAGGGGCCCGGTGGTCGTTAGCGCAGCGCACGGGCCCTCACCCGATGGAACGTCATTCGATCGAGTGGCTCTCGGATGAGTGCTCGATGTCCGACCTGAAGGAACGGTTCGGCGTTCGGAGCAGCGCCAGCCGTCATCCGGTCTCTTTTCTCGCCGTTCGCCGCACGACGACGGCCCCTGCTCGGCATCCGGCCCCGCGCTCTCTCAGCTCCGGTGGTCCCGGCGGGCGGGATCCCTACCGTCGGCGCCGCACCTGCCGCGGAACTTCCCCGAGACCGCGACGGGCCACGCTCCCCATCACCGGAGGTACTTCGTCCATGCGCCCCGATCTGCAGCAGGATCCGCGCCCGGAGTTCGGCATCCCCGTGCCCCCGGACGCGGCCCGCGCGCGGTACGACGACCCCGCGGCCGGTCCCCAGGGTCAGTGGTCGGGTGCCCAGCCCGCCGTCGGCCCGTACTCCGGGCCCGTCCCCGCGCCGCCCGCACCCCCCGGCCCGTACTCCGGTCCGCAGCCCGCCGTCGGGCCCTACTCGGGACCGCAGGCCGCCGCCCCGCGCACGGCGTCCACGGGCTCGTGGGCCGCGGCCGAGCAGGGTTACCCGCCCCCCGCGCCGCAGGCGGACCCCACGGTGCGCCACTCCCGTCGTAGCGAGTACACCGCCTACGACGCCGCGCCCGCCGGCTACGACCCCTACGAGGGCCACCCCAGCGGCCCGCTGCCCGCCGGCTCCGGGCACCGGCGCGGCGGCGAGCGCCGCGGCGGCGGCACCGGCCGCGGTCGTCGGCGGGCGATGCTCGCGCTCATCGCCGCGGCCGCGGTGGTGGCCGGTGCGGCCGGCTACGTCGCGATCGCCCGCTGGGGCGCGTCGTCCGGCACGCCCGCCGCCGCCCCGACGGGCGGCGCGCAGGTCGCCGCGACCGCGCTGACCGGGCCCAACCTCGCGACGAAGCAGACGCCGCTCGGCCTCGTCGCCACCAGCGACGGCTTCACCGTGTACGAGTACACGAAGGACACCAACAAGCCGCCGAAGGCGACGTGCACCGACGCGTGCGCGACGGCCTGGCCCCCCGTGCTCGCCGGTGACACCCCCTGGCTCAAGGGCGTGTCCGCGGAGAAGGTCGGCAGCGTCGACCGCCCCGACGGCACCAAGCAGCTGACCCTCAACGGCTGGCCGCTCTACCGCTACGCCAAGGACACCAAGCCGGGTGACACGACCGGCAACGGCGTCGGCGGCACGTGGAAGGCCCTCGGCCCCGAGGGCAAGCCGGTCGCCGGGAACGCGGCTCCCGCGGGCGGCGCGGCCGGTGGCTCCGGCGGCGGCACCGCTCCGGCCGCCGGCGCGGCCTCGGGCGGCTCGGCGTCGGGCTCGGGCTCGGGTGGCTCCGGGTACCAGGCGCCGGCCGCTCCGGCCCCGGCCTCGTCCGGTGGCGGCTCGTACGGCGGGTCCTCCGGGTACTGAGCCCGGTTGCGGCCGCCCGGCCCCTGCGGCAGACCACGAACGGCTCGTTCGTCACCTTGAACCGTGACGAACGAGCCGTTCGTGCATTTCCGGGGCCGCTACCGCTCCGGCGGCTCGACCGTCACCGGGAACGCGACGGACCGCGCGATGAAGCAGGCCTCGTGGGCCGCGTGGTGCAACGTCGTGAGGTCCGGCGCCCCGCCCGCGACGGTGATCTCCGGGTGCAGCACCACCGACGAGACGGACCACCCGCCGTCGTCGTCCTTGGTCATCCGCCCGACGGGGTGGTCGGTGTAGGCGGTGACCACGACCCCGGCGTCGGCGGCCACGTGCAGGAAGCTCAGCAGGTGGCACTGCGAGAGCGCCGCGACCAGCAGCTCCTCCGGGTTCCAGCGGGCGGGGTTGCCGCGGAACGAGCGGTCGGCGGACCCGTCGAGCGAGGGCTTGCCGTCGGCGGAGACGACGTGGTCGCGGGTGTAGGAGCGGTAGTCGACGGTGCCCGGGTCGTCGTGCCAGGCGACGGCGAGCCGGTACTCGTGCGCCACGGCCTACACCCGGGCCAGGCGGGCGTTGCCGAGGATCACCTCGGCCACGAGGGCCGGGTCGTCGGCCATCGGGATGTGGCCGCAGCCGGGGAGCACGACGACGTGGGCCTGGGGCAGCAGCGTGCGCAGGCGGCGGATCTGGGCGCGCGGCAGCAGGTAGTCGCGGTTTCCCCACCCGACCATCGTCGGGACCTTCGACGGTCGTGGCGTCGTCCACCGGTCGAGGCCGGCCATCATCGCGGCGAAGCCCTCGCGGGGGCGGGCGAGTCCCTGGAGGTCGCGGCTCAGCACGTCGGGGTCCTGCCGACCCGGGTGGGCCATGATCAGCCCGGTGAGGGCGACGCGGCCGGCGGAGCTCGCGAGCACCCGGTCCAGGCGTTCGCGGGACATCCCCTGCAGCACCTTCGAGGCGCCGCTGAGCACCCCGCGGGCCCAGGCCCGGCCGACCGGCGACCAGAACCCCGCCGGGGAGAGCGCCGTCGCCGACGCGACCGTGCCGCGCGCGGCCATCTCGAGCGCGACCAGGCCGCCGAGCGAGTTCCCGGCGACGTGCGGGCGCTCCAGGCCCAGCTCCCGGGCGAGGTCCTCGACCGCGTCGACGAGCGGGGCGGCCGACCCGTCGAAGTCCGGCTCGACGTCGGCGGACTCGCCGTGCCCGGGCAGGTCGACCGCGATCACGTCGTGCTCGGCCTCGAGGTAGGGCACGACGGTGTCCCAGGCCTCGCGGCGGTGGGTGACGCCGTGGACGAGGATCAGCGGCTCCCCGCGGCCGGAGCGGGAATGGGCGAGCACGGGGGCCTCCGTCGGGTCGGTAGGTGCACTTCGCGCTCGTGAGCAGTAATTGACGCTCTGGCGTCAATTACTGCTCACAGGCGCGGAGCGCACCCTATTCACTCCCGGGGACGGACGACCACCTTGCCGGTGACCCGCCGCTCGGCGAGCTCCCCGACCGCGGCCGAGGCCTGGGCCAGCGGGTACGTCGCGCTGATCGGCGGCGCGAGCAGGCCCGAGGCGATGTCGTCGGTGAGCTCGGCCCACTGCGCGCGCATGAAGTCGGGATCGCCCATGGCCCACTCGCCCCAGGCCGCCCCGACGACCTCGGTGTTGCGCAGCAGCAGCCGGTTCACCTTCACCGTCGGGATGTCGCCCGCGGTGAACCCGACGACGAGCAGCCGGCCGCCGCGGCGGAGGCTGCGCAGCGAGTCGGTGAAGCGGTCACCGCCGACGGGGTCGACGACGATGTCGACGCCCGCCTTCCCGGTGATCTCCAGCGCCGCGTCCTTGAACCCGTCCACCAGCACCGCGTGGTCGGCGCCGGCCGCCCGCGCGACCTCGGCCTTCCCCTCGGTGGACACGACGGCGATCACCGTCGCCCCGCGCGCCTTGGCGAACTGGATGCACGCGATCCCGACGCCGCCGGCCGCGCCGTGGACCAGCACCGTCTCGCCGTCCGCGAGCCGGCCGCGCAGGCCGAGCACGAAGTGGGCCGTCAGGTAGTTCATCGGCAGCCCGGCGCCCACGTCGGCGGACACCCCGTCGGGCAGCGGGAAGACCTGGCTCGCGGGCGCGACCACGCTCGGCGCGAACCCGCCGACGACGCACATCGCCGCGACCCGGTCGCCCGGGGCGAGCCCGGACCCGTCGGGAGCGGTGCGCACCGTGCCGGCCACCTCGGAGCCGAGCGTGAACGGCAGCTCGGGGCGCATCTGGTACTCGCCGCGGGTGAGCAGCAGGTCGGGGAAGACGACGCCGGCCGACTCCACGTCGATCAGGACCTGGCCCGGTCCCGCCACCGGTTCGTCGATCTCGACGACCTCGAGCGCCTCCGGGCCCTCGAGCTTGCTCACCTGCACCGCGCGCATGCGCCCTCCTTCGGCCTCCGGCCTCGTGCGTGTGTTTCCGTGTCCAGACGCGGAAACACACGCACACCCGACGTCGGCACCCTAGAGCCGATGATCGACGGCAGCCGACATGTGCGTGCGTTTCCGTGTCCAGACACGGAAACGCACGCACATGGCCGTCAGGCCGACTGCCAGGACCCGGCCGGCGGCAGGCCGATCGACGGCGCGTGCCCGCGGAAGTTCTCCAGCCAGTGGCGCCAGTCGTCGGGGAGCAGCGTGAACGGCGCGTCGTGGCCGAGCTCGCGGGCCGCCCACACCGGCCAGTGCGGGTTGGACAGCGCCGGGCGCCCGAGCAGCACGACGTCGGTCATGCCGGTCTCGACCGCCCGGTTCGCGTTCTGCGGGACGCCGAGGTTCCACGAGCACACCGTCGGGATGCCGACCTCGCGCCGCACCCGCGCGGAACGCTCGAGCATGAAGCCCGGGTCGTTCATCGGGGGCTTCTCGGCCATGTCGTCGGTGTTGAACCCGAGACTCATGTCGGCCGCGTCGAGCCCGTGCTCGGCCATCCACCCGACCGCCTGCACCGAGTCGTCGAACTGGATGCCGTCGGGGTGGAAGTCGTCCGAGCCCAGCCGCATCGTCAGCGGGTAGCGCTCCGGCCACACCTCGCGGACGGCGTCGAGCGCCTCGAGCAGGAAGCGGGCCCGGTTCTCGACCGAGCCGCCGTACTCGTCGTCGCGCTGGTTCGCCAGCGGCGAGAAGAACTCGGCGGCCAGGTAGCCGTGCGCGAAGTGCATCTCCAGCCACTCGTACCCGGCGTCGGCGGCCCGCCGCGCCGCGTCCGCGTACGACCGGTGCAGCCCCCGGATCTCGTCCTTGGTCAGCGCGTGGACGTCGAAGGGGTGGTCGCCGCCGTAGGGGATGTTCGACGGGCCGGAGACCTGCCAGCCGCGGTCGTGGTCCGGCGGCAGCTGCGCGCCCGACCCGTACTCGCCGACCTGCCCGTGCGCGGCGACCTCGCTGCCCTTGCGCCCGGTGTGCCCGAGCTGGATCCCGGCGACCCCGCCCTGCCGCTTGATGATGTCGGTGACCCGGGCGTGCCCCTCGATCTGGTCGTCGCTCCAGATGCCGGCGCAGTCCACCGTCGTGCGGCCCTCCGGCACGATCGCGACCTGCTCCGGGAAGACCAGCCCGAAGCCGCCCGCCGCACGGGCCCCGAGGTACATCACGTGGTAGTCGTTCATCGCGCCGCTGCGGTCGGCGCACGCGTGCATCGTCATCGGCGACATGCCGATGCGGTTGCGCAGCGTCACGCCCTTGAGGGTGAACGGGGAGAAGAGGTCGGGCACGGGTGCGCCTTTCGGGTCTGGGGAGGACTCTCCGACGAGGATTGTGCGCAATCGTTTCGAGCGAAACCCGACGACGTTGCAGCCGTGTGTCCCGTGACGGGCCCGCGATCTCCCCGGGGTACCCGGGTTCAGGTCAGGCGGTGCACCGCGGTGGGGGTGACCGCGCGCCCCTCCAGGTCGGCCGTCTCGGGCACGTCGTAGCTCGCGAGCTGCGTGACCCGTTTGCGGGGCAGGTACTCCCGCCCCGGATCGCCGACCAGGACCTCGACGCCGGCCGCCACCGCCTCGTCGAGGAACTCCCCCATCAGCCGCGCCATCGGCTGCTCGTAGAACACGTCGCCGGCGAGCACCACGTCGACGTCCAGTTCGACGTCCTCGGCCTCGTCACCCACCAGGTCTCCGACGACGTCGAGGGTCACCCCGTTCAGCGCCGCGTTCCGAGCGGTCGCCACCCGGGCGCGCGCGTCGGAGTCGGAGGCGACGACGGCCGCCGCCCCGGCCTTCGCGGCGGCGATCCCGACGATCCCGGAGCCGGCGGCGAGGTCGAGCACGCGCCGGCCGGCCACGATCTCGGGCCGGTCGAGGACGTGACGCGCCAGTGCCTGCCCGCCCGCCCACGCGAACGCCCAGAACGGCGGGGCCTCCTCGTCGGTCTGCGACCAGGTGCGGTGGATGTCGTCGGCGAGCAGCAGCGTCACCTCGGGCACGAGCGGCGCGGCGCCGGGCGCGGTCCAGCTCGTGACCTCCGCGTCGAGTGCGCTCCCACCGGCCGTCACATCATCGTCACCGGCCGTCACGAGAAGACTCCGGACGGACGCAGCGCGGACGAATCAGCGCCCCTACCCTGTTCGGCAACGGCGAGACCTCGGGGAGGCAGAGCATGTCCGACGACGACGCGACACAGGACGCCGTTCTGCTCTTCCTCGGCGGCCCGCTGGACGGGCGGGTGGAGGTGCGCGAGGCACGCCACGGCGCTCCGCTGCCGACGGTGACCCACACCCACCTCCACGACGGCCCGAAGGTCGTCCACCACTACGACCTGCACCCGCTCGCGGCGGGCGCCGGTGTCTACCACCTCCGGGCGGAACCCGCACCCGAGGTGGAGACGGCCGACCAGAACACCGCCTGACCCCCCGCTACCGGCCCTGGGCGCGCAGGAGGGTGTCGAGGCGGGGGTAGACCCGGCGGGCGTTGCCCTCGTAGATCCGGGCCGCCTGGTCGTCGGGGAGCTTGAGGGCGTCGACGTAGCGGCGGGTGTCGTCGAAGTGGTGCCCGGTCCGGGGGTCGATGCCGCGCACGGCGCCGACCATCTCGGAGCCGAACAGGATGTTGGCCGGGTCGATGACCTCGAAGAGCAGGTCGATGCCGGGCTGGTGGTAGACGCAGGTGTCGAAGAAGACGTTGCCCATCACGGCGTCCTCGACCGGTGGCCGACCGAGCATGTCGGCCAGCCCGCGGAACCGGCCCCAGTGGTACGGGACCGCTCCTCCGCCGTGTGGGATCACCAGGTGCAGCTCCGGTAGGTCGCGGAACAGGTCGGCCTGGAGGAGCTGCATGAACGCGGTGGTGTCGGCGTTGAGGTAGTGCGAGCCGGTGGCGTGGAAGTTCGGGTTGGTCACCGCCGAGACGTGCACCATCGCCGGGACGTCGGCCTCGATCATGGCTTCGTAGAACGGGTACCAGGACCGGTCGGTCAGCGGCGCCGCGCTCCAGTGCCCGCCGGAGGGGTCGGGGTTGAGGTTGACGCCGACGAATCCGAGTTCGTCCACGCAGCGCCGTAGTTCGGCGATGGAGTGCCCGATGGGGACGCCCGGGGACTGCGGGAGCTGGCCGACCCCGGCGAAGCGCTGCGGGAAGACCCCGACGACGCGGGCGACGAGGTCGTTGCAGGCCCGGGTCCAGACGGTGCTGACCGCCTCGTCGCCGCGGTGGTGGCCCATCGCCGAGGCGCGCGGCGAGAAGATCGTCAGGTCGATGCCGCGGGCGTCCATGAGCGGGAGCTGGCTGCCCTCGATGGTCTCGCGGATCTCGTCGTCGGTGATCTCCGGATACAGCGGGGCCAACTCGCCGGCGTCGTAGGCGGTGGTCTGGGCGTCGCGCCAGGCGGTGTGGGCGGCGGGGGCGGTGGTGTAGTGGCCGTGGCAGTCGATGATCACGTGCGGGCTCCCTGGTCACGGAGGGCGGCGAGCAGGTCGTGGGCGGCGGTGGCGGAGCGGGGTTCGACGCCGAACTCGCGCAGCTGCTGGGCGGCGGCCGCCATCTCGTCGGCGCGACGGCGGGCGTGGCGATGCGTGCCGTCGACCAGCCGGTTCAGGGAGTCCTCGGTGAACCCGGCCAGCTCGGCGGCGACGTTGTCGGCGAGCCACTGCTCGCAGCCGGCGGCCTTCGCGCCCTCGAGCGCCTCGACCACGGCGGCGGCGAGGCCCTTATAGAACACGCTGCGCAGCAGCTTGCGGGAGATCGCGGTGCCGGCCGGGCCGGGCTGGACCGTGACCTCGGCGCCCAGCGGGCGCAGCATCGCCGCGTACCGGTCCGCGGCCTCGCCGGAGACGAGCATCGGGGTGCGCAGGCCCTTGCCGGGCACCGGGGACATCAGGGCGACGTCGACGACGTCCGCCGCGTCAGCCGCCGTCGTCACCAGTCCCGCCTTGACCCCCGGGGAAGCCGTGTTGAGGTCCGCCCAGACGGTCCCGGGCCGCAGGCCGGGAAGTGCGTGGGCGAGCGCGACGGCGGCGTCGTGGGAGCTGTTCGCGGACAGGACCAGCTCGGCGTCGCGGACCGCGTCGGCCTCGTCGTCCCGACGCTCGACCCCGCGCGGCGGCGCGACCTTCGGGTCATAGCCCCGTACGTCCGCGCCGGCGGCGACCAGGTCGGTCGCGATCTCCGAGCCGGCCTCGCCGAGCCCGAGCAGCGCGACTCGCAGCGGGGTCGTCATGCGTTCTCACCGACCGGCGGGGTGCCGTGGGTGTGGAACGACTCGATGGTCTTGAGCCCCCACGCCTGGCCCTTGGCGCGTTCGGTCTCGGTCCAGTCGACCGGCTGCCAGTCGGGGGCGAGCACGAGCCGTGCTCCGGCGTTGCACAGCTCGATGCGGTTGCCGCCGGGCTCGTAGACATACAGGAAGAACGTCTGCTGGATCGCGTGCTTGTGCGGGCCGGTCTCGATGAACACACCCTGATCGATCGCGATGTCGGCGGCACGCAGGATGTCCGCGCGGGTGTCGGTCGCGAACGCGATGTGGTGCAACCGGCCCGGGGTGGCGGTGCGGTCGCGGGTGTAGACCGCGTCGTAGCCCTTGTTGGTGAAGGTCGTCCAGCTGCCGGCGACGGTGCCGTCGTCGAGCACGATCTGCTCGGTCACCAGCGCGCCCAGGGTGTCGCGCAGGTAGTCCCGGTTGGGCACCACCTCGACACCGAGGAAGTTGACATGGTCCAGCCGGCGCACCCCCACCCCACGGTTCGGGTAGGCCTGCGCCTGGTTCTTCAGCGACGGCGCCAGCCCGGCCGGCGCGCGATACCACTCGGACTCGTAGTAGATCCCGAACTCGTGGCCGTCCGGGTCGCGGAACAGATAGGTGGGGCCGATGCCGGGGTCGCCGTCGACCCAGCCGATGCCGTGGCCGCCGGCCTCGATCTCCGTGACCCGGCGTTCCAGGGCCTCCGGGGACGCGGCGCGCACGTTGGTCCGTCCGATGCCGGAGGTCTCGTGGGCGGTGAGCTTGACGGTGGTCTGCTCGTAGTCGTCGAACGCGTGCAGGAACACCGAGTCGCCGACCGTCTGCGTCACGGTCAGGCCCAGGTAGTCGGTGAAGAACGCGACGGACTCGTCCAGCACCCGGGTGCGCAGCTCGAGGTGGGCGAGGTGGGCGACCTCGTGCATCGGTGGCATCTGTGCTGCTTCCGTCCGAGTCGTAGGTGCGCTGCGCGCTTGTGAGCACTCATCCCTGCCAGAGCACGGATCAGTGCTCATGAGCGCGCAGCGCACCTCGGGGATAGGCGACCCCGTCCATGAGCGTGCGGGCGGTGCGCACGACCCCGGAGCGCACGACGCGCGGCGGGGAGGCGGAGGTGTCGACGACGACGTCGACCAGGAAGTGCCCCGTCGGGTGCTCGACGTCGACGCGGCTCGAATCGGAGGGCCAGTCATGCGTCAGCTCGTGCCCCACGGCGCCGGGCAGCAGCATCCCGGTGACGACGCTGACCGCGGCCAGCACGCCGATCGCGGTGTGCGGCACGACCGGGATGAACGAGCGCGTCGCCACCTGGCCACCATCGGCCGGCGGAGCCAGCAGCACGGTCTTTGGCACCGACGACCGTGCCACGTCACCGAGCCCCATCAGCGCGCCGGCCTTGGTCCGGAAGGCGTCGATCCGCTCCGCGAGGCCGGTGTCGGCAGCGAGATCCTCGTGGCTCTCGTGGCCGGTCAGCCCGAACGACGAGGCCTGCGCCAGAACCACCGGCATGCCGTTGTCGACGCAGGTGACCTCGACGCCGTCCACGACATCGCGCACCTGCCCGGTCGGCAGCAGCGACCCCGTCGTCGACCCCTCGGTATCGGTGAACGCGAGCGTGATCCCGGCCGCGGTCCCGGGGACCCCGGCGATCGCGACGTCGCCGCGCAGCTCCACCTCCCCGCCGGGCGTCGGCACCGTCGCGACGGCCACGCTGTCGGAGTTGACCATCCGGATCCGCACCACCGTCTCGCCGTCGACGGCCGGGACCAGGCCGCGCTCGATCGCGAACGGCCCCACCCCGGCCAGGATGTTGCCGCAGTTCTGCGCATCCGAGACGGTCGCCTCGGCGACGCCGAGCTGCAGGAACAGGTAGTCGACGTCGACGTCGTCACGCGGCGAGGATGAGACCACCGCGACCTTGCTCGTCAGCGACGTCGCCCCGCCCAGCCCGTCGATCTGCCGCGGATCGGGAGTGCCCATCAGCCGCAGCAGCAGGTCCTCACGGGCGGCCGGATCGGCCGGCAGGTCGGCGGCCTCGAAGAACAGCCCCCGTGACGTCCCGCCGCGCATGATCGTCGTGCGGACGCCCTCACCCATCGGAGGCCCGCCGGTACTCGTCGTGGGTCACGTAGTCGATCCCCAGCCCGGCGAGGCGGTCACGCAGGCCGTAGCGGTCGAGCCCGAGCTCGCCGCGCTCGAACGCCGCGCGGGTCGCGGCCTCCTTCTCGACGCGGGCGGCGGCCGCCGCGAGCGCGTGGGGCACGTCGCCCCGCGGGACGACCGCGACGCCGTCGTCGTCACCCAGCACCACGTCGCCCGGGTGCACCGTCTGCCCGCCGAGCACCACGGGCACGTTGACCGCGCCCGGCGTCGCCTTCACCGTGCCCTGCGCGCTGACCGCCCGCGACCACGCGGGGAAGCCCATCTCGCGCAGCTCGGCGACGTCGCGCACGCCGCAGCCCAGGACGACGCCGCGGACACCCCGGTGCGCCAGCGAGGTCGCGAACAGCTCCCCGAACAGCCCGTCGGTCGACGGCGAGGTCGTGGTGACCACCAGGACGTCGCCAGGCCGGCACTGCTCCACCGCCACGTGGATCATGAGGTTGTCGCCGGGCCAGCACACGGCGGTGACCGCGGTCCCCCCGACTCGCGCGCCCGGCCACGCGGGCCGCAGCTCCGGCCCGAGGTAGCCGACGCGGCCGAGCGCCTCGTGCACCGTCGCGACCCCGTACTTCCCCAACGTCGAGGCGTCCTCGACGTCCGCGCGTGGCGGATCGGTCACGACGACCGTCCTCATCGGGCGGCACTCCCCTCGCCGGCGGATCGACTACCGCCCCGAGCGTTCGTCAGCGGCGCTCGATTGTCAACAATTTCGGCTCCCTTCTTGTAGCCGAACCGTCGGTGTGTCTACGGTCACCGCTCCATGGGATCGGCACACCGAAGCGGGGAGAGGCCATGACCGGGACGACGGAGCCGGGTCGGCTCATCGGCGAGATCACCGCCCGACTGGACCGGCTCCCGCGCCACGCGGTGTCGTGGGCCGCGACGGGCATCACCGGGCTCGCGCTCTTCGTGGTGTTCTTCTGCAACTTCGACATCAACGTGTCGTTCATCCAGACCTGCACGGGGATCGTCCCCGGCTGCACCGACGCGAGCGCGGACGGCTTCCTCGCGCTGCCGGTGGTGCTCTACCTGCTGGGCTACATGCTCGGCGGACTGGTCGTGGCGCCGCTGTCCGACCGCCGCGGCCGCCGGCCGATCATGTTCGTCGGGCTGGTGTTCGCCCTGGTCGGCTCGGTGCTCACGGCCGTGAGCGGCGACTACGCGTTCTTCGTGATCGCGCGGGCGGTGACCGGGGTGGCGATGGGCACGCTGCTCTCGGTCGGCAACACCTACATCGGCGAGGTCGCGCCGGCCCGGGCCCGCGCGGCGTACACCGCGACGACGTTCGTGCTGTGCGCCCTCGGCGCCACGCTCGGGATCGGTCTCGGCGTCGTGCTGACGACCCCCGGGGCGCCGTTCCCGGCGGGGCTGCCGATCGCGGTCGGGGACTCGCTCGCGAGCGGCTGGCGCTGGATCTACGCACTGGCCGCGCTCGTCGCCCTCGCCGCGCTGCTCGCGGTGCTCGCCCTGCCGGAGTCGCCGCGCTGGCTGCTCCAGCACGGCCGGTACGACGACGCCGAGCGGGTCGTCGCCGGGCTCGAGGCGCGGGCCCGACGACGGGGGCCGCTGGCCGATCCCGAACCCGCGCCGGACGTCGCGTCCGCGGCCGACCCGACGGTGGCGCTGCGCGAGATCGTCGCCGACCCGCTCTACCGGCGCCGCCTCGTACTGCTCACCCTGATGTGGTTCTTCGGGTACGCGACGGTGTTCGGCTACTCCACCGGCTCCACCGCGATCCTCACCGGGCTGCACTTCACCGCGCCCGTCGCCGGGATGATCTCCGCGGTCGGCGGGCTGGGCTTCCTCGTGCAGGCGCTGTTCTCCGCCCGGTACTCCGAGGCGCTGGAGCGGCGCGCGTGGTTGCCGGTGGCCGCGGTGATGACGATGGTCGGCGGCATCGTCGTCGCCGTGCTCGGGCAGAGCATCGCCTGGGCGTTCGTCGGGTCGTTCCTCGTGTTCTTCGGCTTCAACGTGTGGGTGCCGCCGACGTTCGCGCTCTCCGCCGAGAGCTTCCCGACCCGGGTGCGCTCGGCCGGGTTCGGCCTGGTCGACGGGCTCGGCGTGCTGGGCGGGGCGGCCGGGGTGCTGGTCATCGCCCCGCTGGTCCCGATGCTCGCGCCGCTGCCCGCGCTCGTGCTCGTCTCGAGCTTCCTCGTCGTCGCCGCGGTGATCGCGCAGTTCACCCCGCGGGCCCGCAACCGCGCGCTCGAGGACCTCTCGCCGTGAGAGCCGGGTCAGGGCAGCCGCGAGGTGCCCACCTGCGGGAGCGTCTCGATGACGCTCGCGAGGTGGGCGCGCATCGCGGCCTCGGCGCGTGCGGCGTCCCGGGCCCGGACCGCCTCGATGATCTCGAGGTGCTGGGGCAGCGACACCGACGCCCGGCCCGGCAGCAGCGCGAGCCGGAACTGGTGGCGCACGTTCTGCCCGCGCAGCCGCTCGAGCACGCCTTCGGCCACCTGCTGGCCGGCGGCCGCCCGTACCGCGGTGTGCAGCCGGCGGTTGAGGTCGGAGTACGCGAAGACGTCGCCGCGCTCCACAGCGCCGCGCATGTCGTCGCCGATCTGGCGCAGCGCCTCGAGGTCCTCGTCGGTCGCGCGCTCGGCGGCCTTGGCGGCGCACAGGCCCTCGACGACCATGCGCACCTCGGAGATCTCGATCGCCTCGCCCAGCGAGACCGCGCGCACCCGGGCGCCGCGGTTCTGGACCCGCTCGACCAGCCCCTCCGCGGCGAGCTGGACCAGCGCGGTGCGCACCGCGGCGCGGCTGGCCCCGAACTGCACCGAGAGGTCCGCCTCGACGAGTCGCTGGTTGGGGGCGAACTCGCCCTCGTGGATGGCGGTGCGCACGAGGTCGACGACGTCCTCGGTCCCGCCCGCGGCTGAGGTCACCACGCTCATCGCCACCCCCTCGTCCGAACGGGACGGACAGTACGCGTCCCCGTCACCCAGACTGCCAGCCACCAGTATCTGATCCAAGATTGTGAACAATACTTGCGCCGATTGTGGCGGGCGTGGAGAGTGAGCGGGCCGTCACAGACCGGGAGGACCACCGTGGGCTCTCCGAGCTTCACCCCGACCCCGGGGTGGCTGGATCACGACCGCCACCCGTCGTCGCCGACGTTCCGGTTGCCGCCCGGCACCGTGGACGCGCACTGCCACGTCTTCGGACCGGGCGCCGTCTTCCCTTACGCGCCGGAGCGCAAGTACACCCCCACCGACGCCGGGCGCGACGAGCTCTTCGCCCTGCGCGACCACCTCGGGGTCAGCCGCTCCGTGATCGTCCAGGCGACCTGCCACGGCGCCGACAACCGGGCGATGGTCGACGCCGTCCGCGCCGCCGGCGACCGCGCCCGCGGGATCGCCACCGTCCGCCCCGACGTCACCGACGCCGAGCTGGCCACGCTGCACGAGTCGGGCGTCCGCGGGGTGCGCTTCAACTTCCTCAAACGCCTGGTCGACGCCGCCCCGGCCGACGACCTCGCCGTGATCGCCGCGAAGATCGCCCCGTTCGGCTGGCACGCCGTCGTCTACTTCGAGGCCGAGTCGCTCGACGAGCTCGAGGGCGTCCTCGGCGGCCTGCCGGTACCGCTGGTCGTCGACCACATGGGCCGGCCCGACGTCACCCGCGATGTCCACGGCACCGCGTTCTCGCACTTCCTGCGCTTCGTCGACCGCCACGACGTCTGGGTCAAGGTCAGCTGCCCGGAGCGGCTCTCCGTGTCCGGGCCGCCGGCGCGCGACGGCGAGCGCGACGCCTACCGCGACGTCGTGCCGTTCGCCCGCCGGGTCGTCGCCGAGTTCGGCGACCGCGTGCTCTGGGGCACCGACTGGCCCCACCCCAACCTCACCGACCACATGCCCGACGACGGCCTGCTCGTCGACCACGTCCCGCACGTCGCACCGAGCTCCGGGTCGCAGCAGCGGCTGCTCGTCGACAACCCGATGCGGCTCTACTGGCCCGAGGAGGTCCGGCCGTGAGCGCACCCCTCGCCGCCGCGAGCGCCCAGCAGCGCCTCGACCGGCTCCCGATCTCCCGGTTCCACCGGATCACGCTGATCGCGGTGTCGTTCGCCTACTTCTTCGAGTTCGCCGACATCAACACCTTCGCCGTCACCGCCCCGCGACTGATCAAGCTCTGGGGCGTCACGGTGAACCAGATCGCCTACGTGACCTCGACGTCGTTCGTCGGGATGTTCGTCGGCTCGATCGTCGCGGGCGCGCTGGCCGACCGCATCGGGCGCAAGCGGGCCCTGACCGCGACCACGGTCTTCTTCGGGCTCTTCTCGCTGGTCTCGGTGTTCTCGTGGGACGTCGTCTCGCTCGGCGTCTTCCGCTTCCTCACCTCGGCGGGGCTCGCCGCGATGACGGTGGTCGCGGTCATCTACCTCTCCGAGCTCTTCCCCGCCGCGAAGCGCGGCCGCTTCCAGGCGTACGCGATCGCCATCGGCATCTGCGGGACGCCCGCGACGAGCCTGCTCGCGAGCGCCCTCGTCCCGGTCGCCGACTGGACGTGGCGGTTGGTCTTCCTCTGGGGCGCCCTCGGGCTGGGCTTCGTGTTCTTCCTGCGCCACCTGGCCGAATCGCCGCGCTGGCTGGAGAACCGCGGCGAGACCGAGCGGGCCGACGAGGTCCTGCGCTCGATCGAGGCCCGCGTCGAGGCCGAGCACGGCCCGCTGCCCGAGCCGGAGATCCCGACGGCGGCCCCCGCCGCACCCGCCGTCGAGGGTGCCTCCGCCGACGAGCCCCGCTGGCGGCTGCTCCTGCGGCGACCGGTGCTGATGCCGACGCTGCTGCTCTGCGTCCTGTGGGTCACCCAGACCATCGGCTTCTTCGGCTACTCGAGCTGGGCCCCGACGCTCCTGGCCAAGCAGGGCTTCAGCGTGGAGAGCTCGATCTTCTACGTCGCGCTCACCACCGTCGGCGCCCCGCTGGGCTGCCTGCTCGCCGCCGCCGTCATCGACCGCGTCGAGCGCAAGTGGTGCCTCGCGGTGTTCGGCGCCGCGATCGGTCTGTTCGGCCTGCTCTACGGCCTGACGTTCGACCCGGTGCTGATCGTGGTGTTCGGGTTCCTCGTCAACCTGGTCGAGCGCGGCTACACGGCCCTGGCCTACGCGTACTCCCCGGAGCTCTTCGACACCCGCACCCGGTCCCTGGGCACCGGCATCTCGTACGGCGTCGGACGACTCTCCAACGCCGCGGGCCCACTGATCATCGCGGCGCTCTACACCGGCTCGGGATACCAGGCGGTGTTCGTGTTCATCGCCGCCACCTGGTTCGTCGGCGCCGTCGTCGTGGCCCTCTTCGGACCGCGCACGAGGCAGCGACCACTCGACCGTGCGCCGGCGGTGAGCCCCGCGTCCGCCTGAGCCGGCGGCGTATCCGGGACAATGGCCGGTGATGAGTACCCCGGCCCTCCTCCCCTCCCCCGGCGCTGACCCCGACGAGCTGTTCGAGGGCTTCTCCGCGTGGGCGGCCGAGCGTGGGCTGGAGCTCTACCCCGCCCAGGCCGAGGCGCTCATCGAGCTCGTCACCGGCGCCAACGTCATCGTCTCCACCCCCACCGGGTCCGGGAAGTCGCTCATCGCGCTGGGCGCCCACGTCGCGGCGATGTCCCGCGGCGAGCGCACCGTCTACACCGCGCCGATCAAGGCGCTGGTCAGCGAGAAGTTCTTCTCCCTCGGCGCGCAGCTCGGCTATGCGAACGTCGGGATGCTCACCGGTGACGCGGCGGTCAACCCCGAGGCCCCGGTCATCTGCTGCACCGCCGAGGTGCTGGCGAACTGGGCGCTGCGCGAGGGGGCGGCGGCGGACATCGGCCAGGTCGTGATGGACGAGTTCCACTTCTACGCCGACCCGGACCGCGGCTGGGCCTGGCAGGTGCCGCTGATCGAACTGCCGCAGTGCCAGTTCCTGCTGATGTCGGCGACCCTCGGCGACGTCTCGTTCTTCCAGAAAGACCTCACCGCGCGCACCGGCCGCGAGACCGCCGTCGTCGCGCACACCGAGCGCCCGGTGCCGCTGTCGTTCCGTTGGTCGACCACACCGCTGCACGAGACGATCTCCGAGCTGATCTCGGGGAACCAGGCACCGGTCTACATCGTGCACACCACGCAGGCGGCCGCCGTCGAGCAGGCGCAGGCGCTGATGAGCCTCAACGTCTCGACCCGCGAGCAGAAGGAGCAGATCGCCGAGCTGATCGGCTCCTTCCGGTTCACCGCCGGGTTCGGCAGGACGCTCTCGCGCCTGGTCCGCCACGGCATCGGCGTGCACCACGCGGGGATGCTGCCCAAGTACCGCCGGCTCGTGGAGACCCTCGCCCAGGCCGGCCTGCTCAAGCTCATCTGCGGGACCGACACCCTCGGCGTCGGGATCAACATCCCGATCCGGACGGTGCTGTTCACGGCACTGACGAAGTTCGACGGCCAGCGCGTGCGCCACCTGCGGGCGCGGGAGTTCCACCAGGTCGCGGGCCGAGCGGGCCGCGCCGGGTACGACGTCGCGGGCTACGTCGTCGTGCAGGCCCCCGAGCACGAGGTGGAGAACGCGAAGCGTCTCGCGAAGGCCGGCGACGACGTCAAGAAGCAGCGGCGCGTGGTGCGGGTGAAGCCGCCGGACGGGTTCGTCTCCTGGTCGGAGCGCACCATGGAGAAGCTCGTCGAGGCCCAGCCCGAGCAGCTGACCAGCCAGATGCGGGTGACGACGGCGATGTTGCTGCAGGTCGCGCAGCGCCCCGGCCCGTACTTCCCGGCCATGCGCCACCTGCTCGAGGACAACCACTCCGACCGGCCCACGCAGCGCTGGCTCATCCTGCGGGCCGTGCAGCAGTTCCGCGGGCTGCTGGAGGCCGACGTCGTCGAGCGGCTGGAGGTTCCCGACGACGCCGGGCGCACCGTCCGGCTCGTCGACGACCTGCAGGTCGACTTCGCGCTCAACCAGCCGCTCTCCCCGTTCGCGCTCGCCGCGTTCGACCTCCTCGACCCGGAGTCGCCGACCTACGCCCTGGACATGGTGAGCGTGGTCGAGTCGACCCTCGACGACCCGAAGCAGGTGCTGCGCGCCCAGGAGAACTCGGCCCGCGGCGAGGCGGTCGGCGCGATGAAGGCCGAGGGGCTCGAGTACGAGGAGCGGATGGAACGCCTCGAGGAGATCACCTGGCCGAAGCCGCTGCTGGAGCTGCTGGAGCCGGCGTTCGAGTCCTACCGCAAGGGCCACCCGTGGGTCGGCGACGTCGAGCTCTCCTGCAAGTCCGTCGTGCGGGACCTCTACGAGCGGGCCATGAACTTCACCGAGTTCGTCTCGCACTACAAGATCGCCCGCTCCGAGGGCCTCGTCCTGCGCTACCTGACCGACGCCTACCGCGCGCTGCGCCAGACGATCCCGGACGTGTCCCGCACCGAGGACCTCGAGGACGTCATCGCCTGGCTCGGCGAGCTCGTCCGCCAGACCGACTCCTCGCTGCTCGACGAGTGGGAGACGCTGACCAACCCCTCCGAGCTCGACGCGGCGGGCGCGGACGCGGCGCCGATCGACCAGGGCCCGCCGCCGGTCACCCGCAACGCGCGGGCGTTCCGCGTGCTCGTGCGCAACGAGATGTTCCGTCGCGTGGAGCTCTTCGAGCGCCGCTGGCCCGCCGATCTCGCCGAGCTCTCCGGCGACGACGGGCCCTCCACCGACGAGTGGGCCGACGCGATGGAGCGCTACTTCGCCGATTACCCGACCCTCGGCGCCGGCCCCGACGCCCGCGGTCCGGCGCTGTTCCGGGTGGACGACAAGGGGCGGACGTGGGAGGTCCGCCAGGTGTTCGACGACCCCGAGAACGACCACGACTGGGGGATCACGGCCACCGTCGACCTCGACGCCTCCGACGAGATCGGCTCCGCGGTCGTGCAGGTGACCCACGTGGGGCCGTTCTCCGTGGTCTGAGGGGTCTGAGGGGTCTGAGGGATCTCAGTGCAGGCCGGCCGCCTCCCGTGCCCGCCGCCGGCGAACCTTCGCCCGCTGCCACCAGGTGCGCTCGGACTCGGCGGTGACGGTGAGCTGGAGACCGTGCACCACGTGGATCACCAGCCCCGCGGCGACCGCCAGGTTCGCGCGCCGGTACAGCCCGTAGGTGGTCACCGCGGAGCGCACGGTCGACCGGATCCGCCGACGGAAGGCGGCGAGGTCCAGGTCGCGCTCCTCGTGCGGGACGAGACTGACCGGCCACCCCTGCCGGTGCGCCACGTCGGGCTCGCGCACGACGTGCCCGGCCGCCTCGAGCCGGCGGAGCATCTTGGACGTGGTGCTCCGGGTGAGGCCGACACGCTCACCGATGGCTCCGCTCGACAACGAACCCAGCCGTCGCAACAGGTCCAGGGTGTGTAGTTCCGGGAGCCCGAGATCGAGCCGGGCCGCCACCGACTCCCGGTAGCGCTGGACGACCGGGAGGAGATGATCGACCAGCAGGTCGGTCAGTTCGTCGGTGGCGGCGACGATCTCCGCCTCGCGTTCCTGCTTGTGGTCCGCCTCGGTCACCGGACCACTCTGGGCGTCTCCGACGGAGCGCGGAGGCCGTTCGCGCGAAACTCCGATCATCGCGGTCCGCAGCCGGGCGCCCGGCAACCGAGTCACCGTGACTCGGTCACACCAGAGCATTTCCCCCTGCAGGCAACGTCCGCGGCGTCGCGATCCGCAACCCGACCTCCGCAGGCGGAACCGCGACGGCCCGACCGAGTCACGGTGACTCGGTCGCACCAGAACACGTGGCCATCCCGGAGTCCGCAGACCGCTGGTTCGTTCGACGGCGACCCACTCGCGCAATCTGATGGTCCGGACGGCGGTCGCCCGCTCGGCCGTGACGGTCGGACGGCGCGACGGCTTACTGGACGCTTCGAGGGACAGGGGCTGGCAGACGGGTCGTCACACGCACCCCACGCGCTACACGGCGTCACACTCGACCCATGGCTGCCCCGCTTCTCGCGCCGGGGGCACCGGGGGGTCAGCGCGCGGAGTTCTGGCTCGACCTGGTCGCCTCGCTCTGCGCGAGCCCACTCGACCATCTTCCGGACGCGGTCGTCGCCGACGCGCTGACCGCCAGCTTCGAGGCCACCGCGACCGCCGTCCACGTCCGCCGCGGGCCGCACGTCACGCAGACCGTGCACGGCCCGCACGAACCCGCCGACCGGTGGGAGGAGGCGAACCGGTTCGCCCGGACCCGTGCGGCCGTCGAGCATCCGCTCCTGGCGTACTATCTCGCGACCGGGGACGACCGCGCCCACGACCTCGACGACGTCCCGGTGCTCATCGACCGGCACGGCTGCGGGGACTGGCGCGAGCAGGCCCGCGCCCAGGCCGTGGACCGGCAGATCGCCGTGCCGCTCGTGCACGCGCCGGGTCACCACCACAGCTACGTCATCGGCCGCAGCGAGCCGTTCGCACCCGAGGACGTGCGGTTCGCGCGGCGGCTCCAGGGCCTGCTGCGGGGCCTCGCCGGCCAGATCGCCGCGACGCGTGAGGTGCCCGGTGACCTCGCGGCCGATGTCGGGCTGACCCCGCGCGAGACCGCCGCCCTGGTGGCGGTGGCCGAGGGCCTGACCGCCGACGCCGTGGCCCGGCGCCTCGGGATCAGCCCGCGCACCGTCCACAAGCATCTCGAGCGCGCGTACGCCAAGCTCGGCGTGCGTGACCGGGTGTCCGCGGTCGTCCGGGCGGGACGCCTCGGGCTGCTCCCGACGACCGCCGGGTCAGCTCTTCTTCCGTGACCCGCCCTTCTTCGCCCCGAGCGACGGGGGCGGCACGACCGGACCGAGGTCGCCGTCGGGAGCCTCGTCGAGGTCGAGCATCACCGGGGCGTGGTCGGACGGGCCGGTGCCCTTACGGGCCTGCCGGTCGATCCAGGTCGCGGCGCGGCGCTCGGCGATCGGCGCACCGGCCAGGATCAGGTCGATGCGCATGCCGCGGTCCTGGTGGAAGGCGCCGCCGCGGTAGTCCCAGTAGCTGAAGACCTTCTCCGAGGGCCAGCGCTCGCGCACCACGTCGTGCAGGCCGGTCTTCTGCAGCGCGGCGAGCGCGTCACGCTCGGGCAGCGTCACGTGGGTGGACTCCGCGAACGCCTCGACGGAGTAGACGTCGGCGTCGGTGGGGGCGATGTTGAAGTCGCCCGCCACGATCGTCGTCGACGGGTCGCCCGCCTCCACGGCGTCGCGCAGCGCGGCCAGCCACTCCAGCTTGTAGGCGTAGTGCGGATCCTGCGGGTCCCGCCCGTTGGGCACGTACACCGAGGTCACGCGCATGCCGCCGCAGGTCGCGGTGACCGAGCGCGCCTCCTGGTGCGGGTAGCCGGGGCCGCCGGCCAGGCCCACCACGACGTCGTCGAGGCCGACCCGCGAGAGCAGCGCGACGCCGTTCCAGCGCCCCTCGCCGTGATGGGCCACGGCGTAGCCGCGCTCGGCGAGCGGCGCCCCGAAGGTCTCGTCGAACGCCTCGTCGGAGAGCTTGGTCTCCTGCAGGCACACGACATCGGGCGCGCGCTCGTCGAGCCAGCCGAGCAGGCGCGGCTCGCGGGCCTTCGCGGAGTTCACGTTCCAGGTCGCCACTCGCACGCCCGCCACGCTAGCCGGGGAGTCCGACAGCCGCGCTCAGCCCTCCACGGTGCGCTTCACCGTCGCGAGCGTGTGCTCCATCCCGGCCTTGTTGTGCGACGGGCTGTCGCTGGTGCGGCCCTTCCCGACGAGCGCGGCGATCGGGGTGCGCTTGTCCTGCCAGCGCTGGGTCACCTTGGTGCCCGCGCCCTCCGACTCGAGCGTGAAGCTCCAGCGCGCGACGCTCTGCCCGACGACGTCGACGTCCCAGCTGATCGTCCGCTGGGGCTCGTACTCGGCGATCGTGCTCGTCGTCGGCCAGCGCAGGATGCCCTTGCGGTTCCATCCGATGAAGCGCGCTCCCGGCCTCGGCCCGTCCGCGCCGCCGAGCCAGCGGATCGAGTAGGTCTCGGGCGAGATCTCGCCGATGCGGGAGGGGTCACCGACCAGTTCCCAGACCGCCGCCGGGGGCGCGTCCACGACCTCGCTGACCACCACGTCGGGCGCCTTCTCCGCCACGTTCGGCCTCCTCGTCTCCGCAGTGCGGTACCCGTCGGTACCACGAGTGAGCGCGCACTCTAGGGGCAACGACGGTCACACCGCTCGTCTAGCGTGGGAACTCGGCCCGTCGGAGTGCCGGTTACCCTGGTTCCGGATCGATACAGAACCTGCCCACCCCGGACACGGACGGACCTCCCCCATGTCGCTGGCGCTCGACGACCTCCGGGTCCGCTCCCTCGGTGCGTGCGAGTACGACTCGCCGTTCGCCGAGATGCTCTCCACGAAGCGCACCTCGCCGCACTACGTCGCCGAGGACGACCGCGTGCTCGTCGACGACACCGTCTCGGTGCTGCTCTCGCACGGCGTCCCGATCGACCAGGTACCGAGCTTCGAGGCGGCCGGCCCGCGCAAGAAGATCTACTTCGACCCGGCCGAGACCACCGTCGGGATCGTCACCTGCGGCGGACTGTGCCCCGGGCTCAACGACGTCATCCGCGGCATCGTGCAGGAGCTCACCGAGCACTACCGCGTCAAGCGCATCGTCGGGTTCCGCAACGGGTTCAAGGGCCTGGCGAAGGACGCCCGGAACTCGGTGACCGACCTGACCCTCGACGCCGTCCGGGACATCAACAACGACGGCGGCACGATCCTGGGCAGCTCCCGCGGCGCCCAGGACCCGGACGAGATGGTCGACTCGCTGCTCATCCACGAGGTCGACGTCCTGTTCGTCATCGGCGGCGACGGCTCGATGCGGGGCGCGATGCGGCTCGTGGAGCGGGTCGACGAGCGCGAGCTGGACATCAGCGTCGTCGGGGTCCCGAAGACGATCGACAACGACCTCCCCTACACCGACCAGAGCTTCGGGTTCCAGACGGCGTTCGCGCGGGCCACCGACTTCATCGCGTCGGTGTTCATCGAGTCCCAGGCCGCCGAGCACGGCGTCGGGATCGTCAAGCTCATGGGCCGGCACTCCGGCTTCATCGCCTGCTACGCGGCGCTCTCGGTGAACGAGGCCAACTTCGTCCTGATCCCCGAGGTGCCGTTCGGCCTCGACGGCGACGACGGACTGCTCTGCCGGGTGGAGAACCGGCTGCGCGAGCACGGCCAGGTGGTCATCGTGGTCGCCGAGGGCGCGGGCCAGGACCTGCTGGAGTGCGACGGGGCGAAGGACGCCTCCGGCAACGACAAGCTCGGCGACATCGGGCTGTTCCTCAAGGACCGGATCACCGACCGGCTCACCGAGGTCGGGCTCGCGCCGACGGTGCGCTACCTCGACCCGTCGTACGCGATCCGGTCGGTGGCCGCGAACGCCTACGACAGCGTCTACTGCGTGCGCCTGGCCCACGCGGCCGTGCACGCGGCGATGGCGGGCCGGACCCAGACCGTCGTCGTGCGCTGGCGGCGGCGCTTCGTGCACGTGCCGATGGCGCTCATCACCGGCCACCGCAACCAGGTCGACCCGGACGGGGACCTGTGGATGTCGGTGCTCGAGGCGACGGGCCAGCCGGCGACGTTCGGCCGCTGACGCGCCCCTGTGCGTGCGTTTCCGTGCTCAGACACGGAAACGCACGCACGAGGCCGAAGGCCTAATTGACCTTGACGAGGTCCACGACGAACACCAGGTGGGCGTTCGGCGGGATGACGCCGCCCGCGCCCTGCGGGCCGTAGCCCTGGTGCGGCGGCACCACGAGGATCCGGCGCCCGCCCTCGCGCATGCCCGAGATCCCCAGCTTGAAGCCGTCGATCACCTGGCCGAGCGGGAACTCGACGGGCGTCCCGCCGCGGCCCCAGGACGAGTCGAATTCGCCGCTGTCGGCGACCCGGATCCCCTGGTACTGCACCTGCACGGTGTCGCGGACGGCCGCTTCCTTGCCGCTCCCGACGACGAGGTCGGTGATGTCCAGGTCGCTCGGCAGCGTGTCGGGGGTGACCGACGCGCCCGGCGAGCGGGTCAGGTCCTCGGCGTTCTCCACGGTGACAGCCATGCCTCCACCGTAGGGACCCCGTCGACCGGCCCGCGAGGCCGGGCTCACCGCACCAGACCCGACCGGAAGGCGAGCACGACCGCCTGGACCCGGTCGCGGCACCCGGTCTTGGCCAGCACGTGACCGACGTGGGTCTTCACCGTCGCCTCGCTCACCACGTGCTCGGCCGCGATCTCGGCGTTCGTCAGACCCCGGCCCATCAGCGTCAGCACCTCGCGCTCCCGCGGGGTGAGCCCGGCGAGCACGTCACCGGAGGGCGACGCGTCACCGGCTCCGAGCAGGGGCGCGGCGTGCCGGAGCAGCCGGCGGGTCGAGGCGGGGTCGACGACGGCGTCGCCCCGGTGCACCGCCCGCACGGCGTCGATCAGCGCCTCGGGCCGGACGTCCTTGAGCAGGAATCCGGCGGCCCCCGCTCCGATCGCGGAGACGACGGCCTCGTCGAGGTCGAACGTGGTCAGCACGACGACCCGGACCTCGGGATGCGCCGCCACGGCCCGCCGGGTGGTCTCGATGCCGTCGAGGCCCGGCATGCGGACGTCCATAAGCACGACGTCGACCGCGGTCGTCCCGAGCAGCGCGAGTGCCTCGGTGCCGTCGCCGGCCTGCGCGACCACCTGCAGGTCCCCGGCGGACTCCAGCACCATGGCGAAGCCGGACCGCACGATCTCCTGGTCGTCGACGAGCATCACCCGGGCCGCGCCGTCCGGGTTCACGACGGTGTCCGCGGCAGTCGGGCGGTCAGGGCGAACCCGCCGTCGGGACGTGGCCCGGCCTCCAGCTCGCCGCCGGCCCGCGACACCCGGTCGCGCAGCCCGGTCAGCCCGCGGCCGCCCGCGGGCACCCGCGCGGGCACGTATCCGCCGTCGTCGCGGACCTCGACGACCAGCCGGTCGAGTTCCCAGCTCAGGACGACGAGGGTACCGACGGCGGGTCCGGCGTGCTTGACGACGTTGGTGAGACCTTCCTGCACCACGCGGTAGGCGGCCAGCCCGGCAGACGGGGCGACCGGGCCCGGGGAGCCGCGGGTCTCGCACGTGACCGGCCGGCCGGCGGCGCGCTCGCGCTCGACGAGGGTGGGGACGTCGGCGGGGCCCGGGCCGTCGGCGGGACCACCCTCCGGTTCGGCCAGCACGGCGAGCAGCCCCCGGACCTCGTCCAGCGCGGCGCGTCCGGTCTCGGCGATGCCCTCGAGAACGACCGCGGCCCGCTCCGGATCGCGCGGGGCGACCAGGCGCCCGCCGTCGGCCTGGACGACGATGCCGGTCAGCGAGTGCGCGACGACGTCGTGGACCTCCGCCGAGAGCCGCGACCGCTCGGCCAGCACCCCGAGACGCACCTCCTGGCGCCGGGTGCCCAGTACGGCCCGGCGCAGCGCCGCGACCAGCCACACACAGGCCGCGGCCAGCACGGCGACGACCGCGGCCACCCCGACCACCGGCCCGCGGAACCCGGCCCCGACGACCGGTACGACCGAGCCGAGCAGCATCACCCCGGCCATCGCGGGCCCGGCCCAGCGCGGCCCGTGGACGACCACCGAGTACGCGGCGACGAGGATCGCCGGCGCGGCCCCGATCACCCCGACGGTGAACCCGCCGACCAGCCCGACCACGGCGACCGCCAGCGCCGCGGCGAACGGCCACCGCCGCCGAGCCGCCGGCGGGACGGACGCGGCGACCCCCGCCACCGTCGAGCCGTTCCAGAAGTGCTCGGGGCTGTGGCCCCGCCCGGCGACCACGACGCCGACGAGCGCGACCACGGCGGCCAGCAGCGCGTCGGCCACCACGGGCCGGGCCCGCAGCGCCGCCACGGCCCGCTCGGCCGGCCACCGGTCCTCGCTCACCGGTCCATGATCGTGGATCTCCTCCCGTGGGTGGAGACGGAGATCGGTCCGCGGGCCGATGGCACCCGGTCGTGCGCCGGGCAGGGTCTCCGCCATGACGATCACCACCGCGATCCCGACCGCCGCCCCCGCCCCGATCGCCTCACTGCGCCGACGCCTGGCGGGCTTCGTCCTCGACCTCGTGGGCTGGGGCGTGCTCTCCCTGGGCGTGTGGGCGCTCGAGCACGGGGGCGTGCTCGGCCGCCTCGCGCCCCTGCCCTATCCGACCTGGCAGAACTGGCTGATCCCGACGCTGTTCGTCGTGCTCATGATCATCGTGCCGGCCCTCTGCGGACGGACGGTGGGCATGGCGGTGCTGCGGATGCGGGTGCGGGCCGCCGACGGCCGGGGACGGGTCGGGTTCTGGCGCATGATCCTGCGGGGCGCGCTGATCTACGTCGACCTCATGCTGCTCGGTCTCGTCGCGCTGGTCGCGATGCGCGGGACGCGGGAGCACCAGCGGCTCGGCGACCTGGCCGCCCGCACCGTCGTCGAGCGGTGTGCCCCGCGCCCGTGAGCAGCCGGCTACTCCTTCGGGGCCAGGCCGAGCAGCGACCGCGCCTTCGCGCCGACGGTCTCCCGGACGCCGTTCGCGATGATCGACAGGGCGTCCGGGTCCCCGGCGGCCTGCGAGCGCGCGGTGTTCAGCGCCTGCTGCAGCGTCACGTGCGGCGGCACCAGCGGGATGTCCTTGTCGACCTTCGCGTCGATGACGAACGGCCGGTCGGCCGCCAGCGCCCGGTCCCACACCGACCCGATGGCCGAGCGGTCCCGCAGCTCGGTCCCGTCCAGCCCGAGGAGCTTCGCCCACTGCGCGTAGGGCACGTCCGGCACCGCCTGCGACTGCGGGTCGGGCGGCTCCCCGAGCATCCCGCGCGTCTCCCACGAGACGTAGGAGAGGTCGTCGTTGGAGAGCACCAGCACGACGAGCCGCGGGTCGGCCCAGGACTGCCAGTACCGCGCCACGGTGATCAGCTCGTTGACGCCGTTCATCTGCATCGCGCCGTCCCCGACGAGCGCGACGACGGGTCGCGACGGGTGCGCGGTCTTCGCCGCCAGCGCGTAGGGCATCGCGCCGCCCATGGACAGCAACGTCCCCGACAGCGAGCCCCGCTGGCCCGGCTTCAGCGCCAGGTCGCGGGCGTACCAGGAGGTGGCGGTACCACAGTCGGCGGCGACGAGGGCGTCGTCGGGCAGGCGGTCGGAGAGCTCCCGGACGACGAGCTCCGGGTTCAGTGCCGTCGTGTGCTCGTGGGCGCGCTGCTGCGAGTAGTCCCGCCACGACGCCGTCCAGCGCTCGACGTGGTCGCGCCACCGGTGATCGGCGCGCTCCGCCAGCAGGGGGAGCAGCGCCGCGAGCGTGGCGGCGGAGTCGCCGGTGAGGTTGACCTCGGTGTCGTAGCGGATCCCGCACCGGGAACCGTCGACGTCGATCTGCACCGCCCGGGCCTGCCCCGGCGCCGGGTAGTACTCGGTGTAGGGCATCGTCGAGCCGACGATCAGCAGGGTGTCGCACTCGCGCATCAGGTGCCACGACGCCGTCGTCCCGAGCAGGCCGATCGCGCCGGTGTTCCAGGGCGAGCGGTCGTCGACCACGCCCTTCCCGAGCAACGCGGTCGACAGGCCCGCGCCGAGCTTGTTGGCGACCTCCGTCAGCTCGGTCGACGCCCCGAACGCCCCCGCGCCGGCGAGGATCGCGACCTTCTCCCCCGCGTTCAGCACCTCGGCCGCGGCCCGCAGCGCCTCGGCGGGCGGGGCACCCGGCGTCGTCGAGGGGACGGCCGAGGTCCGGTAGTAGCCGTGCGCGTCCGGCGGCTCCGGGACGGCGCCCTGCTCGAGGACGTCGCTGGGGAGGATCACGACGGCGACGGTGCGGTCGGCCAGGGCGGTGCGGCACGCGCGGTCGACGATGTGCCGGACCTGCGACGGGTCCTTCACCTCGGCGACGTAGCCGCCGACGTCGGCGCACAGCGTCGGGAGGTCGACCTCCTGGTAGTAGCCGCCGGCCTGCGCGGTCTGCGCGGTGTGACCGAGCAGCGCGACGACGGGCTGGTGGTCGAGCTTGGCGTCGTAGAGGCCGTTGAGGGCGTGGATGGCGCCCGGTCCGCTGGTGACCGCGCAGCACCCGATCGGCGAGCCGCCGTACTTGACGTCGGCGCTCGCGGCGAACGCGGCGGTCTCCTCGTGGCGGACCTGGACGAACTCGGCGTCCTCGCGCTTCGGCAGCGCGGTGAAGATCCCGCCGATGCCGTCCCCGGGATAGCCGTAGAAGCGGTGCACACCCCACGCGGCGAGGCGGTCCAGCACGTGCTCGGCGACGTTCTTCGGATGTCCCACGCCCGGCGGCTACCCGGAGCCGACGGCACCTACATGTCGATCGGGCCCAACGGGCGCAGCGGGCCCGGCAGCGGCGCGGGCGGGGTGCCGTCCGGTCCGAACGGCGAGCCGCCCAGCTCCTCGCGGTGGTGCCGGGTCAGCCACGCCGACGGATCGGGGCCCAGCGGCACGACCTGCGTCGGGTTGATCGTCGTCTGGACCATGTAGTAGTGCCGCTTGATGTGGTCGAAGTCGACCGTGTCACCGAAGCCGGGGGTCTGGTAGAGGTCGCGGGCGTAGGCCCAGAGCGCGTCGAACTCCGCGAGCTTCTGCCGGTTGGCCTTGAAGTGGCCGTGGTAGACGGCGTCGAACCGGGCCAGCGTCGTGAACAGCCGGATGTCGGCCTCGGTGATGTGGTCCCCGACGAGGTAGCGCCGGTCCTGCAGCCGCTCGTCGAGCGCGTCGAGCCGCGCGAACAGCGCCGTGTAGGCCTCCTCGTAGCGGGCCTGGGAGGTCGCGAAGCCCGCCTTGTAGACGCCGTTGTTGACGTCGTGGAAGACGCCGTCGGCGACCTCGTCGATCTCGTCGCGCAACTCGTCCGGGTACAGCGTCGGCGCTCCGGCCCGCTGGTACGCCGACCACTCACGGCCGAGGTCGATCGTGATGTTCGGGAAGTCGTTGGTGACCAGCCGGCCGGACGGGACGTCCACGATCGCCGGGACGGAGACCCCGTTCTCGATCCCGTCCACCGGATCGCGGGCGAGGTAGGCCTCCTCGAGGTAGTGGTAGCCCAGCACCGGGTCCACGCCGCCGTCGTCGAGGCTGAACCGCCAGGACCGGTCGTCCTGCAGCGGGTCGACGATCCCCAGCGAGATCGCGTCCTCGAGCCCCATGAGCCGCCGCACGATGATCGAGCGGTGCGCCCACGGGCAGGCCAGCGACGCGACGAGCCGGTAGCGGCCGGGTTCCGCCGGCCACTCGCCGGAGCCCGACGGGGAGGCGACGATGCGATCGGTGAAGCGCGGCCCGCGGCGCTTGAACGAGCCGCTCGAGTCGGCGTAGGCCTTCGTGTTCCCGGCTGTCGTGGTCACGTCCCCGAGGTTCCCACGTGAGGAGTTGTCGATTCCGGGGAACGGTGCGCGACGTCATGATGAGGGCCCGGAGACGCCGGGCCCGGCACCCGAGGAGACCGTCATGGCCGGTTACCTGATCCTGCTCTACGTCGACGAGGCCGCCTACGCCGCGGACAAGCCGGACGACCTCATGGACGCGCACCTGAAGTTCCAGGCCGCGCACGGCGACGCGCTGCGCGGGGGCGCCCAGCTCGCCCCGAGCGCCACGGCGACCGCGGTCCGCGGCGCCGGCACGACGCCGGACTACGCCGCGGGCACCGACGCGGAGGTGACCGACGGGCCGTACGTCGAGACCAAGGAGGCCCTCGGCGGCTACTACCTCATCGACGTGCCCGACCTCGACGCCGCGCTCGCCGTCGCCCGGGACGTCCCCGCGGCCTTCGGCGGGATCGAGGTCCGGCCGCTGATCCCGATGTCGTGACGTGACACCTGACGACGCCGTCGCCGACGCGCACCGTCGTGAGTGGGGCCCGGTCCTCGCCGCGACGGTGCGCGTCACGCGCGACCTCGACACCGCCGAGGAGTGCGTCCAGGAGGCCTACGCGCAGGCGTTGGAGGCCTGGCGGACCGACGGGGTCCCCCGCAGTCCCGGCGCCTGGCTCACGACGGCCGCGCGGCGCCGGGCCCTCGACCGGGTGCGGCACGCGGACGTCGCGGCGCGCGCGCTCCCACTGCTGGTCACCGACGAGGCCGCGCCCGACGACCCGGAACCCGACCGGACCGACCTGCTCGCCCTCGTCTTCACCTGCTGCCACCCGGCGCTCGCCGAACCTGCGCGCGTCGCCCTGACGCTGCGGCTGCTGGGCGGGCTCACCACGTTCCAGATCGCGAAGGCGTTCCTGGTCCCCGAACCGACGATGGCCGCCCGGATCACCCGGGCGAAGAAGAAGATCGCCACCGCCCGCGTGCCCTACCGGGTGCCCGGCCCGGCCGAGCTGCCGGAGCGCCTGGATGCGGTGCTCACCGTCGTGCACCTCGTCCTCACCACCGGCCACACCGCCCCGGACGGCGAGCACCTCGTCCGCCGCGACCTGGTCGACCGCGCCCTCGACCTCGCCCGGCTGCTGCGGGCCCGCTTCCCCGACGACGGGGCCGTGGCCGGGCTGCTCGCCCTCGTGCTGCTCACCGACGCGCGGCGGGCGACCCGGGTCGGCGCCGACGGGTCGCTCACCCGCCTCGCCGACCAGGACCGCTCCCGCTGGGACGCTCCCATGATCGCCGAGGGGACGACGCTGGCGAAGGAGGTGCTGCTCCGGTCCGGACCGGGCCGCCCGGCGTCGCGGTACGCCCTGCTCGCCGCGATCGCCGCGGTGCACTGCGAGGCACCGACGTTCGCGGACACCGACTGGGCCGAGATCGTCGGGCTCTACGACGTCCTGCTGGCCGGGCGCCCGGACCCGGTCGTCGCGCTGAACCGGGCGGTGGCCGTCGGGTTCGCCGACGGCCCGGCCGCGGGGCTCGAGGCGTTGCGGCCGCTCGAGGCCGAGCCGCGCCTGGCGTCGTACCACTACCTCGCCGCGGCGCGTGCCGAGTTCCTGCGCCTGCTGGGTCACGACGACGAGGCGGCGCTGGCCGGGTCGGAGGCCCTGCTGTTGGCGGGCAACGCCGTCGAACGGACCTTCCTGCAGGACCGCGACGAGCGATAGAGGTCGCGGTGTGCGGGACGCACACGGCGGGCGCGGGTCGACGACGAACGGTCTTCCCTGTTGCGTCCCGCACACGGCGGGCGCCGGTCGACCACGAACGGTCATCCCCGTTGCGGCACGCACACGGCCGGCACCGGTCGACCACGAACGGTCATCCCCGTTGCGGCACGCACACTCAGCACGGCAGCGTCCGTCGGGCGCAGTGTGCGCGACGCACCCCCACGCCGACCTGGAACCGCCGGCCACCCCGCCGTGTGCGGCACGCACACGGCCGGCGCGCGTGCGGCACCACACACGGCCCGACGAGGTGTGGCGGACGCCGGTTCCGGGGCACAATCGGGCACGTCCCCGGTGCTGTGGGCGTCCCAGAGAAGCTCGGCCCGAGGAGACGCGCACCATGAGCACCGGCCGCCGTTCCGCCCGCGCCGACGCCGTTCCCACCGAGGGCAGCGTCGCGTCGGAGTCCGGGCACAGCGCCCTGCGCACCGATATCCGCCGGCTGACGACGCTGCTCGGGCGCACGCTCGCCCGGCAGAACGGCGACGACATGCTCGAGCTCGTCGAGAACGTCCGCCGGCTGGTGCGCCAGGTGCCCGAGAAGGGCGACACCGAGATCCGCGATCTGCTCGCCGACCTCGACCCCGGGACCGCGGCCGTGCTGGCCCGGGCGTTCGCGACCTACTTCCACCTCGCGAACGTCGCCGAGCAGTGTCACCGCTCCCTGGAGCGCCAGGCCCGCCACGACGACGGCGAGGGCCCGATCCACGAGCTCGCCGACCGGCTCGTCACCGAGGCCGACCCCGACGAGGTGCAGACCGCGCTGTCGCGCCTCGAGCTCAAGCCGGTCTTCACCGCGCACCCGACCGAGGCGCAGCGCCAGTCGGTGCTCGGCAAGCTGCGCGGGATCGCGAACCTGCTGGCCCAGGACCTCCCGGACGACGTCGAGGAGACCAAGCTCGCCCGGCTCGTCGACCTCATCTGGCAGACCGACGAGATCCGCCCGGAGCGCCCGACGGTGCTCGACGAGGCCCGGTCGGTCTCCTACTACCTGGAGCAGCTCGGGCAGCACGCCGTGCCCGAGGTGCTCACGGTGCTCGACGAGGAGCTGGCCCGGGTCGGGCTCTCGCTGCCGGCCGGGGCGCGGCCGCTGGTGCTGGGCTGCTGGGTCGGCGGCGACCGCGACGGCAACCCCAACGTCACCGCCGAGCTCACCACCGAGGTCATGCGGATCTACGCCGAGCGCGGGGTCCGCATCCAGATCGGCCTGCTCGAGGAGCTCGTCCAGGAGCTGTCGGTCTCCACGCGGCTGGTCGGGGTGTCCGAGGACCTGCGCCGCAGCCTCGCGCGCGACCGCCGCCAGCTCCCCGAGATCTACGAGCGGTACGTCCGGCTCAACGCGGAGGAGCCCTACCGGCTCAAGTGCTCCTACGTCCACGCCCGTCTGGAGAACACCCGCGAGCGCTACGCCGGCGGCACCCCGCACGTCCCCGGCCGGGACTACCTGGGCGCCGACGAGTACCTCGCGGACCTCGCGATGATGGACCGTTCCCTGCGCGAGCACGCGGGTGAGCGGATCGCCGACGGGATGCTGCGCGACGTCATGCGCTCGGCGAACGCGGTCGGGCTGCACCTGGCGAGCGTCGACGTCCGCGAGCACACCAACTTCCACCACACCGCACTCGCGGCGCTGTTCGACCGGCTCGGCGAGCTCGAGACCCCGTACGGCGAGCTGGACCACGCCGGGCGGATCGAGGTGCTCTCGCACGAGCTGGCCGGGCGACGCGCGCTCACGCCGCGGCGCAACTGGCAGCAGATCGGCGACCAGAGCTTCCGCGAGACCCTCGACGTCTTCGACACCATCCGCGACGTGCAGGAGACCTACGGCGAGGTCGCCCTGCACACCTACATCATGTCGATGGCCCAGAACGTCGACGACGTGCTCGCCGTCGCCGTCCTCGCCCGCGAGGCCGGACTGATCGAGATCACCGCGGCGCCCGGCGGCGGGCAGCAGGCGGTGTCGTCGGTGGACATCGTCCCGCTGTTCGAGACGGCCAAGGAACTGAAGATCTCCGGTGACCTGCTCGACGGGATGCTCTCGGACCCGTCGTACCGGGCGATCGTCGCGGCCCGCGGCGACGTGCAGGAGATGATGCTGGGCTACTCGGACTCCAACAAGGGCGCCGGGATCACGACGAGCCAGTGGTCCATCCACCAGGCCCAGCGCCAGCTGCGCGACGTCGCCGCCAAGCACGGGGTGCGGCTGCGGCTCTTCCACGGCCGGGGTGGCTCGGTCGGGCGCGGCGGCGGACCCGCGGGCGAGGCGATCGCCGCCCAGCCGCACGGCGTCGTCGACGCGGTGATGAAGGTGACCGAGCAGGGCGAGGTCATCTCGGACAAGTACTCACTGCCGAACCTCGCCGAGGACAACCTCGAGATCATGCTGTCGGCGGTCCTCGACGCGACGCTGCTGCACCAGACCAGCCGCGTCCCCGCCGACCAGCTCAAGCGCTGGGACGAGGCGATGGACGTCATCTCCGACGCCGCCCAGGCCGCGTACGGCGAGCTGATCGAGCACGACGGCCTGCCCAACTTCTTCACCCAGGCCACGCCGGTGGACGAGCTGTCGATGCTCAACGTCGGCTCCCGCCCCGGCAAGCGCCCCGGCGCCGGCGGGAACGCCTCGCTCGACGACCTGCGCGCGATTCCTTGGGTGTTCGGGTGGACGCAGTCGCGCATGATCGTCCCGGGCTGGTTCGGCCTGGGCTCCGGGCTGAAGGCCGCGCACGACGCCGGGTACGGCGAGGTCATCGACGAGATGCGCGACTGGGCCTTCTTCGCCAACCTGCTCTCCAACGTGGAGATGACGTTGGCGAAGACCGACATGCGCATCGCCGGCTTCTACGTCTCGGAGCTGGTCGACCCGGAGCTGCAGGACGTCTTCGAGATCATCAAGGCCGAGCACGCGCTGACGCTGCGTCAGGTCCTCGCCCTCTCCCCGGGCGACGGGCTGCTCGCCAACAACCCGCTGCTGCGCCAGACCCTCGAGGTGCGTGAGAGCTACCTCGAACCCCTGCACCACCTGCAGGTCCACGCCCTCGCCGAGCGCCGCCGGGTCGACGAGCCCGACCCGGACCTGCAGCGGGCGCTGCTGCTCACCGTCAACGGCATCTCCGCCGGGATGCGCAACACCGGGTAGCGCTCAACCCCCACACGAGTGGATCTGTCAACCCGTTGAATTCGCCGGTGGTCCCGATCACCATCGACGAGTCGATCTCGACCCGTCGCTCGGCTCACCGGGGAGCTGCCCATGATCTCGATCATCGAATTCGTGCTGGGCATCGGAGTGCTGGTGTACAGCGCCGAGAAGTTGATCGGGTATCTGGTCGGGGTCGCGAGCCGGTGGGCGATCTCGCTGTTCCTCATCGCGGTCGTCTTCACCGGGATCGAGTTCGACGACCTCACCTTCGGCATCGTCCTGAACCTCGAGGACCTCAGCCAGGTCGCGCTGGGCACGGTCATCGGCACGACGATCGCCATGACCGGCCTGGTGCTGGCCCTCGCGGCGATCATCGCGCCGTGCGAGGTCAACGTGCCGGTGTCCTACCTCGTGCTGTTCGTGCTGGCACCGGTGATCATGTGGGCGCTCGCCGCGACCGGAGCGCTGACCCTGGTGGCCGGCGTCGCGCTCGTCGTGTTGTTCGTGGCGTTCGTGGCCTGGGTCGCGTGGCGGGAGTACGCCTCGCGGCGCCCGGTGTGGCGCAACGCGGAGGTCTACGAGCAGCTCGAGAAGGCCGGCGTGACCACCGGGGGCGGCGGCACGGCGACGCTGATCCGCGAGGGCGGCGGCGGGGACGACGGCGTCGTCGGCGGTGTCGTCGGCGGTACCCGGGCCGGCGGCGGCGGCCCGAAGGGCGGCGGGCTGCTCGGCGGGTTCGACCTCCCCGACGACCTGCGCATCGACGACGGGTTCCTCAAGGCCCGCCGGCAGTCCCCGTGGGCGATCCTGGCGTTCGCGGTCATCGCGCTGGTCGGCCTGGTGATCGGCGCCGTGGTCGCCGGCGAGGGCACCAACGGCATCCTGGGCAACTTCGACATCGACGGCACGATCTTCGGCGTCACCATCGCGACGATCGCGCTCTCCCTCGAGGACATCTTCCTCACCGTGGAGCCCCAGCGCCGCGGCGCACCGGAGATCGCCGTCGCCAACATCATCGGCAGCGTCGTCTTCTCGGTGACCGGCAAGCTCGGGATCATCCTGCTGGTCGGCGGCGCGATCACCGTCGACTCCGACGTGCTCGACTGGCACCTGCCGGTGCTGTTCGTGATGACGGCGATCTCGGCGGGCTTCCTGGCGACCGGGAAGCTCAAGCGCTGGCACGGCGTCGTCCTGCTCGGGCTCTACGTCGCGTACTTCGTGCTGAGCCTCGTGGTGTTCAACGGGGTGCCGCTGGACACCGATTAGGTGGCCTTCGGCCTTGTGAGCACTAATTGACGCTATAGCGTCAATTAGTGCTCACGAGCGCGAAGCGCACCTACGCGTGCGGCCGGGCCACCAGCGGGAGGCTCACCGTCTCCCCCGCCCGGTCGGCGTTCGCCGCCTCGACCGCGGACTCCACGAGGTGGTGGTCCGGCGAGAGGTGACAGACCGGGTCGGTGCGGGTGGCGTCGCCGGTCAGCGCGAACGCCTGGCAGCGGCAGCCGCCCAGGTCGACGTCGCGGCGCTCGCAGGACCGGCACGGGTCGGGCATCCAGTCGGTGCCGCGGAACGCCGAGAACATCGGCGAGTCCTCCCAGATCCAGCGCAGCGAGCCGTCCCGCACGTTCGCCCGCGGCAGCGGCAGCTCGTGCGCGGCCAGGCACGGCATCGCGTCCCCGGTCGGCACCACGACCAGCTGGCGCGCCCCCCAGCCGCCCATGCACGGCTTCGGGTAGGTGGCGTAGTAGTCCGGCACCACGTAGATGATCTCCATCTGGCCGCGCAGCCGTTCCTTCGCGGCCCGGACGGTGACCTCGGCCTGCGCCAGCTGCTCGCGGCTGGGCAGCAGCGCGGTCCGGTTGTGCCAGGCCCAGCCGTAGTACTGGGTGTTGGCGAGCTCGATCCGGTCGGCGCCGAGGTCCTCGGCGGCGGCGAGCACCCGGTCGACCCGGTCGATGTTCTGGCGGTGCAGCACGACGTTGAGCGTCAGCGGCCACCCGAGGTCGCGGACGGTGCGCGCCGCGGCGATCTTGCGCTCGAACGACGGCGTGCCGGCGATGCGGTCCGAGAGGGTCGGCTCGTCGGCCTGCAGCGACACCTGCACGTGGTCGAGCCCGGCGTCGTGCAGCTCGGCGGCGCGCTTCTCGTTCAGGCCCAGCGCGCTGGTGACGAGGTTGGTGTAGAGCCCCAGCCCGGAGGCGGTCGCGACGATGTCGGCGAGGTCGCGGCGCAGCAGCGGCTCGCCGCCCGAGAGGTGCAGCTGGAGCACGCCGAGCTCGGCAGCCTCGGTGACCACGCGCTGCCAGTCGGCCGTGTCGAGCTCGTCGCGGTAGGCCGCGATCTCGATCGGGTTCGAGCAGTAGGCGCAGGCCAGCGGACAGCGGTAGGTGAGCTCGGCCAGCAGGCCCATCGGGGGTTCGGGGACGGCGGGCTCAGTCATCGAGGATCTCCAGGTGCCGGCGTTCGGCGAGCTTGCTCAGGTACCCGACCACCTGCTCGTCGGGAACCTCTCCGAACTGCTCGCGCAGCGCGGCGACGATGTCGGTCACGGTCCGCTGTCCGTCGCAGAGCTCGAGGATCGCGGCGCCGGTGGCGTTGAGGACGACGACGGTCTCCGGGAGCACGAGCACGTGCTTGCCGCGGGTCTTGTCGAAGCGCATGCGGACCCCGCGGCCGAGGCGGGGTCGCCCGGTCGTCGGGACGGTCAGCCCCGTCATGACGGGTACGCCAGGTCGATGGCGTCCATCATGCTCCAGAGGACGTCGTTCTTGAACGCGAGCGCGTCGAAGGCCGACTGCTGGTCGGCCTCGGTGTGGCAGTGCTCGAGCACCACCTCGAGGGCGTGCTCGGAGTCCCGCGGGGCCTGGAAGAGCCGGTTGCGGAAGTACTGCAGGCCCTCCGGGTCGATCCACGTGTAGTACTTCTCGAACGCCGCGAGCCGCTCGGCCATGAGGTCGGGCGCGAACAGCTCCGTCAACGACGAGGCCACCGCGATGACCCACGGCTTCGTCCGCGCGAAGGTCACGTAGGCGTCCACGGCGAAGCGCACGCCGGGCTGCAGGTGCCGGTGGTCGGTCATCTCCCCGCGGGGCACCCCGCACGCCTCGCCGAGGCGCAGCCAGGCCTCGATGCCGCCCTCCTCGCCGTCGTGACCGTCGTGGTCGGTGATCCGCCGGATCCAGCGTCGCCGCATGGTCACGTCGGGGCAGTTCGACAGGATCGCGGCGTCCTTGATCGGGATGGACTCCTGGTAGTGGAACCGGTTCGCGACCCAGCCGCGCAACTGCTCGGGCGAGAGCTCACCCGCGTTCATGCGCACGTGGAACGGGTGGGCCGCGTGGTAGCGCTCAGCCTGCGAGCGCAGCCGGTCGACCAGGTCGCTCATGCCTCGATCTCCAGTTCGTCGGTGCCGATCTCCACCCCGGCCTTCTCGACGACGGCCCGTTCGGGCGAGTCCTCGAGCAGGATCGGGTTCGAGTTGTTGATGTGGACGAGGACGCGGCGCTCGACCGGCAGCGTGGCCAGCCGTTCCAGCGTCCCGCCCGGGCCGTCCAGGCTCACGTGGCCCATGTCCCGCGCGGTCTTGGTCCCGAGGCCGAGCCGGACGAGCTCGTCGTCGTGGAAGGTCGTGCCGTCCACGAGCAGGCACGACGCCCCGTCGCACGCGTCGAGCAGCGGCGCGAAGTCCGCCACCCCGGGGGCGTAGACCACGGTCCCACCGGTGCGGCGGTCGTGGAACCGGTAGCCGACGACGCGGCCCGGGTCGTCGGCCGACCCCACCTCGGCGAACCGTGGCTCCTTGCCCGTCGGCAGGTCGATCGCGGTGTAGGAGAGGTCCGCGGTGAGCGCGTGCGGCACCCCGGGCTCGACGGGGACGACCTCGACCGGGCAGTAGCGCTCCAGCGTCGTCAGGAACCCGGTGCCCCGGCGCAGCGTCGCCTCGGTCGCGGCGGTGGCGTGCACGGTGACGCCGCGGCCCTCCCGGAGCAGCATCAGCCCGAGGGTGTGGTCGATCTCCGCGTCGGTGAGCAGGATCGCGCCGAGCGGGGTCGCGCGGCCGTCGCGCGGGTGCAGCCCGGGGCAGGCGGTCATCTGCTGGCGGACGTCGGGCGAGGCGTTGACGAGGAACCACCGGTCGTCGTCGGCGGTCACCGCGATCGACGACTGGGTGCGCGGGGTCGCGGACCCGTCGCGCGCGGCCGTGCACCCGGCGCACGAACAGTTCCACTGCGGGAAGCCGCCGCCCGCGGCCGACCCGAGCACCCGAACCCGCACACGCCCTCCCATCGTCGCTGACCACCCCATCGTGGTTCCCGCCCGGTGCGTGCGCAAGATCACCTCGGTGCGCACCGCGACGGATGGGTGACCGGTCCGGCCGGGAACCCCCGGTCCATGTCCGTCGACGCGTGTCCCAAACGCATGGTGTTCGGCCCCTGCGGCGGTGTCCGGTCGAGCGGCGGCTGCGAGATGGACGCCGACCTGCCCTGCCCGTGGGGCGACCCGGCCGGCGCGGTCCCGGTGCGCCCGTGGGACGGGCCGACCCCGCCCCGGGCGCCCGCGGTCGTCGGGGGCCTGCTCGCGACGTCCGCGCGGCGCCCGGTGGTGCTCTCCGACCTGTGCATCCCGCCCTACGACGTGGCGACGCTGCGCGAGGTCGCGGGCCGGCTCGCCACCCATTCCGACGCGCTGCTCGTGCCCGAGCACCACGACAACCCGGACTTCCCCCCGACGATGATGGCGGCCGAGCTGGCCCGGGTCGGGGCGCGGCCGTGGATCACGCTCACCTGCCGGGACCGCAACCGCGTCGTCCTCGAGCAGGAGCTCGCGGGACTCGCCGCGCTGGGCGTCGAGGGCATCCTCTGCGTCACCGGCGACGGCCGGGGTCCGGGCACCCGCCCCGACGTCACCGGGGTGTTCGACCTCGACTCGACCCGCCTCACCCACCTGGCCGCCCGAGCTGGGCTGGTCGCGAGCGTGGCCGCGTCGCCCGCCTCGCCCCCGGCGGGTGCCCGGGCGGCGGCCCTGGCCGAGAAGCAACGGGCCGGCGCGTCGCTCGTCGTCGTCAACCACGTCTCCTCGCCCGCGGCGCTGGCCGCGTTCCTGGAGGAGACACGGGCCGCCGGGGCCGACATCCCGGTGATCGCCGGGGTGGCCGTCTACACCGACGAACGCTCGGCGCGCGGGCTCGCCGACCTGCCCGGGCTCGCGCTCGACGAGGACGCGGTGGCGTCGGTGGTCACCGCTCCCGACCCGGTCGAGGCGGGCATCGCGAACGCGGTCGACGAGGCCCGGGCGCTCCTCGCGGTGCCCGGCGTCGTCGGCGTCAACCTCTCCGGTGTCGGGTCGAGCGCCGGTTGGGTACCAGCGGCCGACATCAAGGCCGAGATCGGGCGGCGGCTCGCGACCGAACGGGTCGGCGCCCGGGCGTGATCAGCGGGAGGTGCGGGTTGACCGACGAGGCGGAGGCCGACTCCTCGCTCGAGGCCGAGTTCGACACCGTCGCCGCCTGGACCGAGCGCGCGGTCGCCGAGCTCGGCGAGGACCACGCGATCCCCGCCGCCTGCCGCGGGTCGGGCCGGCCCGCGGACCTCGCCTGGCTCGCCGACGGCCTCGACCTGCACCGGGGCGACCGCTTCCTCGACGCCGGGTCCGGGCTCGGCGGGCCGACGGCGTGGCTGGCGCAGGAGCACCGCTCCGACTGGACCGGGCCCGCCGTGCTCGCCGAGCCGATGGCGCACGCCGCGGCCGCGTCCCGCCGGCTCTTCGGGCTCCCCACCGTCGCGGCCTGGACCGAGCACCTCCCCCTGCCCGACGAGGCCGTCGACGCGGCCTGGTCCCTCGGCGTCCTCGACGTCGCCGGCGACGCGCGCGCCCTGCTGGCCGAGCTGCACCGGGTGCTGCGGCCCGGCGCGCGGCTCGGGCTGCTCCAGCTGGTCGCGCGCGGCGAGCTCTCCGAGGAGCTGGCCAGCAACGACTTCCCCACCGACGTCTCGCTGCACCGCGCGCTCGCGGCCACCGGCTTCCGGGTGTCCGACCGCCTGGACGCGTCGTCGCTGCCCGACGCGCCCGCGGACTGGTCGCGGCGGGCCGATGCCGTCGACGCCGTGGTGGCCCGGGACCACGGCGACCATCCCGACTTCGTCGAGGCCGGGCGCCAGCAGGAGATCCTCGGGCGGCTGATGGCCGCCGGGGAGGTCGTCACCGTGCTGCTGCACGTCCAGCGGTGCTGATCAGGCCCTCACAGGACGACGCCAGCACCTCGGCCGCGTCGCGGACCGCCCGCTGGGCCGGGATGTGCGCAGCGAGGCGCTGCCACCGGGCGCGCTGCTCCAGCGCGGCGGTGGTGACCTCGGTGGTCTCGGCCGTGGGCTCCAGCCCGAGCCGGGCGCGCGGGGAGATCCCGTCGCGGCCGAGCAGCCGCACCGCGGCGTCGCGGTGTGCCTCGGGGAGCACCAGCCGCCCGGTCCGCAGCGCCTCGGCGAGCTCGGCCTCGGCGACCTCCTGCGCCCCGGCGGCGCGCACCCGCTCGACGTCGAAGAGGACCCGGCGCGCCCAGGGCTCGCTCCCGCCGCGCCGGGCGAGCCGGTCGAGCTCGTCGAGCACCGCGCGGGCCCGGGAGCGTGCGGCCCGGGGGCGGCAGTCGTCGACGACCACCTCGACGACGCGCTCCAGGTTCCGCCCCTCCGGCGAGCCCGGACCGGGCAGCGCGACGCGGACCGTGTGACCGACCGGGGCGAGCGGAGCGACGGGGGACGTCGTCGGTGCGGCGCTGATCGACGGCTCGTCGTCGCCGACCGAGACCGCGGGGACGACCCGCACGTCCACCGTCGGGAGGTCGGCCAGCCAGCCCGGCACCCACGAGCCGGCCTCGTCCTCGGCGAGCAGGACCAGCACGTCGACGACGTCCTCGGGTGCGAGCGGGCCCTCGGCGGCGCGCGCCGAGAGGTCGACGACGAGGGCGGGGCGCGGGCAGAGCGCGACGACCGCCCGGGCCGTGGCCGCGGCGTCGGGCCGGTTCGGGCCGGCGACCCCGATGCGCCACGGCGTGCCGTACCGGGCGAGCAGCCCCGCGAGCGGCCGGGCGACGGGGTGCTGCGGCGGGGTCTGCGCGACGATCCGCCGGAGCAGGTCGATCGACGCGTCGAACAGGCGTGACCCCGAGGGCGGCAGCGGCGCCGGTCCGGGACCGGACGGATCGGGGGCCGGGCGCGGCGGCCCGAGCACCGGGACGACGGCGCGGATCCGCTCGACGGGCTCGGGCACGGCCGGGGAGCCCACGTCCTCCCGGGTGCTCCCTGCGGTGGTCTCGACCGGGCGGACGATCGTCGCCGCCAGGGCGGTCGTCGCGGCCGGGTCGTCGGGGACCGCCACCGGCGCGGGCTCGGCGGGGAGCGGGACCTCGACGCGGACCGTGGTCCCGGCCCCGGGGGCGGAGTCCAGCTCGACGCGCCCGGAGACCGGGGACAGCCGCGTCGTGAAGTTCCGCAGCCCCCGGCCCGGGCCCTGTCCCGGCGTGGGCGTGAAGCCGGGGCCCTCGTCCCGGACGACCGCACGCAGCACGCCGTCGGAGTCGCTGACCCGCACCGTGATCGCGGCGCCGCCCGCGTGCTTGCGGGCGTTGTTCACCGCCTCCAGGGCGCAGAAGTAGACGGCCGACTCGATCGCCTCGTCGTGCCGGGCGACGCCGTCGCCCTCGACGGCGATCGGCGGCTCGGCCTCGGCGAGGTCGGAGCGCAGCGTCTCCAGCGGACCGAGGCGCCGTAGCGTCGCCGACGACACCCCGGTCGCGGTCTCGGCCAGCACCGACTCGGCGGTGTCGAGCTGGGTGACGAGCGTGTCGAGGCGCTCGCGGGCGCCGTCGAGCCGCGCCGCGCCCACCAGGTGCTCGACGAGCCCGAGGGTCAGCCGCAGCGACACCAGGTGGTGCTGGGCCCCGTCGTGCAGGTTGCGCTCGATCGCCCGGCGCTCGCTGTCCATCTCGGAGACCAGCCGCCGCCGCGATGCCGCGATCTCCTCGGCGTGCGCGAGCGCGACCCGCAGCTGGCGCTCCAGCTCGATCTCGAGCCGGTGCGCCGCGAGCACCCCGCCGAGCCCGTCGGCCACGTCGCTCACCAGCCGGCGGCGGTCGTCGCCGCCGGCGAGGGTCTCGGCGTCGACGACGAGGGTGCCGACCTCGGCGCCCTCGTGCCGCACCGGGAAGGCCACCTCGTCCTCGTCCGCGCCGCCGTCGGGGGCGCGCCAGCGCGAGGTGCGGTCGCTCATCCCGTCGCGGCGGGTCGTCAGCCGCACCGCGCGGGCGCCGAGCGCCCGGCCGACGGCCTCGGGGACCCGGTCGAGGCCGGTCGGGTCGCCGGCCGTGCGCCGGGAGAGCTCCGAGACCTCGGCGAGCACGCCCGCGGGGGTGGCCCGGGTCCCGTAGAGGAGGCGCTCGGCGAGCCGGTCGGTCCACGCGGACACCGGCAGCCACAGGGCCGCGACCACCACGACCGCCACGACGTACCCGACGACGGCCGACCCGGTCACGGTGGCGACGACCGTCGCGAGCAGGACGGCCAGCCCGCCCAGCAGCACGATCGTGACCAGTGCCGCGAGGCCGCCGCGCATCCAGCGCTCGGCCGGTCGGGCGCGCCGCGCGACGAGCACGGCCAGCGCGATCACCGCGGCGGTCAGCCGGGCGAACCAGAACAGCAGCGCCGTGGGGACCATGCCGAGCGGGCTGTGGTGGGCGGTCGGGTCGTCGAGCGTGAGCCCCGGATGCCCGAGCGCGACGAGGACCGCGGTGAGCACCGCGAGCACCGTCGCGGCCCCCACCGCCGCGACCAGCACGCTGGTGAGCAGCCGGGCGCGGGCGCGGGCCTCCGGCGTGGGGCCGCGGCGCACCCCCGGGGCGATCGCGGCGACCCCGAGCAGCGGCACCGCGAACCCGAAGAACACCACGCAGCTCAGCGTGTGGGGCAGCAGCGCGGTCCCGACGCCCGCGACGAACAGCGTCACCGCCACGACGGCGTAGACGACCCGGCGCCGCCCCGGGCTCCCGGCGGTCTCGACCGGCACGAGCAGCAGCGCCCCGGCGAACGCGGCGCCCGCCACCCCGTGCAGCAGGATCTGGTGCGCCTCGCCGATCTCGATCCCGGTGGCCTCCTGGACGGCCAGCGCGGCCGCGTGGGCCTGGAGGTTGAACGCGCCCGCCGAGCCGACCATGGCCAGGGCGAGCAGGCGCATCGCCCAGGACCGGCCGCCGTGACGCAGCAGCACCACGGCGACGACGAGGTTCACGGCGCTGGCGAGGTAGTCGACGATCGCCTGGCCGGGCGGCTCGTTCAGCGGCGTGGAGACCAGCGCGCCCACGGTCAGCCACACCAGGGTCAGCGCCGACACCGCGACGAACACGACCCACCAGACCACCGTCAGCAGCCGGTCGGTGCCGGGCCGGTCCGCCTCGACCGGCCCGCCCGCCGCGACCGCCGTCATCGGGTGGCCCCGGCCTCGACCAGCGGGCTGAGCTGGATCGGAAGCCGCGCCCGCAGCACCGTGCGCCCGGCGTCGTCGACGTGCGTCTCGAGCGAGCCGCCGAGGGCGGCGAGCCGGTCGGCGTCGTCGGCGAGGGCCTCGCGGGTGGCGTCCGGGTCGGCCTCGGCGTCGATCAGCCGGACCTCGGCGCGGTCGTCGGTCTGCTCGAGATCCAGCTCCAGCGGCTCGTCGCCGGAGCGGCCGCCGAGCAGGCCGAGCGCCGAGGCGGCGGCGTAGTACAGCCCCGACTCGACCTCCCACGGGAGGCGGTCGGTGAGACGCCCGGACAGGTGCACCGCCCGCGGCAGGTCGGCGATGATCTCCTCGAGCGCGGCGCGCGGGCCCTGGTCGCGCAGCACGGCGGGGTGGACGCCGCGGGCGATGGCCCGGAACCGGTCGAGCAGTTCCTCCAGCCGCTCGCGGGCGGTCTCCAGGTGGTGGCGGGCGAGCTCGGTCGCCTCGTCACGATCGTCCTCCGGCTCCTCGAGGCCCTCGTCGATCGACTCGCCGGCGTCGGTGACCGCGGTCCGGAAGGCGACGAGCCGGTCGGTGGTGGCGCCCCCGAGCTCGCCGACCAGGCGGCGGCGCTCGACCTCCCGGGCCCGGCCCAGGCGCCGCCGCGACGCCTCGGTCTCGCGGGCCAGCTCGCCCGCACGCGCCACCCGGCTGCGCAGCTCGGCCCCCCGGGCGACCACCCGCAGCAGCAGCCCGGCGCCCGACCCGACCTCCGCGACGAGCGTCCGGTCGGCGGCCGTCACGGGCCGGCCCGGCTTGCCGAGGGTGAGGACCGCGCGCAGCTCGCCGTCGTCGACCACCGGGAGCGCGTGGTCGACGTCCGGCCGGAGCAGCAGGTCCGTCAGCGACGCGGCCCGCTCCGGCCCGGACTGCGCGGCGAGCCCGCCGGGGACGGCCAGCCAGACCTCGGCGTGGGCGGCCCCGGTCCCCTCGCGCAGGACCTGGGCGAGGCCGGACAAGGACGCCGGGGCGGTGGCGGCGAGCAGCGCGGAGCGGCCCGCCCGCCCGGGGTCGGTGCGGTCGTCCGGGCTCCCCGGGCGCGCCCGGCCGGTCGCCGCCAGGACCGCGGCCGCGAGCCCGGCGCCCCCGAACGGCGCGAGCAGCGGCCCGATGTCCGGGCCGAGGACCGCCTCGCCGATCACCACCGCGACGGCCAGGCAGGCAGCGACGATGGCGACGGCGCTGAGTGCTCGCCACACCCGCTCCGCACCCGATCGGTCCATCACACCGCCGTCTCGTCCGCTCCTCTGGGCACGGAGAGTAGGCGGGCCGGGGCCGGGGCGGAAGAGTCGGTCAGGACTCCCCGCGCTGCGACCGGAGGTAGGTCAGCACGGCGAGCACCCGCCGGTGGTGGACCGAGGCGTCCCCGTGCAGCCCGAGCTTGTCGAAGATGCTCGCGATGTGCTTCTCGACCGCCTTGCCGCTGACGAACAGGGTGGACGCGATGCCGCCGTTGGACCGTCCCTCGGCCATCAGCTTCAGCACGTCGCGCTCCCGCTCGGAGAGCGCGGCCACCACGTCCTTGCGGTCGTTGCGCGGCTTCTCGACCAGGCGCTTCGCCAGGACCGGCTCGATGACGATCTCGCCGTCGGCGATCCGGGAGAGCGTGTCGGAGAGGACCTCGACGCTGCCGACCTTCTCCTTGAGCCGGTAGCCGACGCGGTCGGTCCCGATCTCGAGGATCCGCACGAGGTAGTGCGACTCGGCGTAGTGCGAGAGGAACAGCAGCCCCATCTCCGGGTGCGCGGCGCGCAGCCGCTCGGCGGTGACGAGCCCGCCGTCGGGCTCCGGGGGCATCCGGATGTCGAGCAGCGCGACGTCGACGGGGTCGTTCGCCAGCGCCGCGACCAGCTCGTCCCCGCCCGGCACGCACGCCACGACCTCGTGCCCCGAGGCCTCCAACAGCATGACGAGGCCCTGGCGGAAGAGCGCCCCGTCCTCGGCGACCGCTACGCGCACGGGAACCTCGCCGTGATCGTCCCGGCGCTCCCGGGCGCACCCTCGACGTCGACGGTGCCGCCGAGCGGACCCGCCTCGTCGAGCACGGCGGGACCGAGGGCGGGGTCCGCCCCCTCGATGACGACGACCACGATGTCTCCCCCTTCGACGGTTCCTGGCTCCCGGCGGATCCGCACGGCCAGCGGGGCCCCCGACGCCTCCAGACAGTCGGCGAGCGCGAAGTACACCGCGCCCTCGACGGCGGGCTCGGCGCGGTCCGCGGCGACGTCCAGGACGACGTCGCGCTGCCGCGCGGTGACTAGCTCGCGCAGCGCCGGGCCGAGGCCTGCCTCGTGCAGCAACGGCGGGTAGATCTGGCTCGCGACCGCCCGGAGCTCCTCGAGCGCGGCGGCCACCTCGTCCTGCAGCGCGGCGATGTCGCGGTGCCGGGCGCCGTCGTCGGGATCGACGCTGCCGTTCTCGAGCACCCCGAGCCGGAGCGCGAGCGAGGAGATCCTCAGCGCGGCGCCGTCGTGGAGCTGGCGCTCCAGGCTGCGGCGGCGGCGCCACCGTTCCTCCTGACGACGACGGTCCTCGCGGGCGTCCGTCTCGGGTGCGGGCACGGCGGCATCCCCCGATCCGGGCTGGTCGGGCCGCCGGCCGGGACGCGGGTTCCGGTCGACGACCACCGCGGGCGTCATGGCTGCACAGCCTTCCGGGCGCGGCGTCCGACGGCGAGGGGGCGCACCCTCCCGCGAGGTAGGGTTCTCCCCCTTGACGAGCGCCGTGTGACGGTCCGGAGTCGCTCCGTGATCACCGGCGTCGGGTGCTCCCCGCCCGCCGCCGATGTCATTACGATGCGTGGGCTCGTGCGCGGAGGGGAGACGGCGTGGCCCACGTTCTCGGGGTCGATCTCGGGGGGACGACCGTCGCGGCGGCGGTCGCGGGGGACGACGGCCGCCCCGAGATGGTCGCCCTCGGCGACCGGTCGATCATCGTCCCGGCGGTCGTGCACCACCGCGACGGCGGCTCGCTGGTCACCGGCGAGGTCGCCGCACGGCGGGCCACCACCGACCCGTCCCGGGCGGCGTGGGGGGTCCGCCGCCGCCTCGGGGACCCGGCACCCGTCCTGCTCGGCGAGGAGACACGGCCCGCGACCGACCTGCTCGCGGCCATCCTGCGCGACGTCCTCGTGCGCGTGGCGACCGTGCGGGGCGAGACGGCCCGGCGGGTGGTCCTGACCCACCCGGCCGGGTGGGGTCCCTTCCGCCGGGGGCTCTTCGAGGACGTGGCGGCCGCGGCCGGTCTGCCCGACGCCGCGATGATCACCGACGCGCAGGCCGCCGCCGGCCAGCAGCGCGCCCTCCACGGGTTCGACGACGGGTCCGTGGTCGCGGTGTACGACCTCGGCGGCAGTTCCTTCGAGGCCTCCGTGCTCACCCGCCGCGGCGACGCGCTGGAGCCCGTGGGGTCGCCCGTCGACATCGAGCGCCTCGGCGGCACCGATTTCGACGAGGCGGTGATCGCGCTGGTCGACGAGTCCTCCGGCGGGCTGCTCGCCGACCTCGACCCCGACGACGACGCGAGCGCCGCCGTCCTCGCCCGCCTCCGCCAGGACTGCCTCGTGGCGAAGGAGGCGCTCTCCTCCGAGGACGAGGTGAACGTGCCGGTGCTGCTGCCCGGGCGGCACGCGGAGGTCTCGGTGTCGCGCGCGGCGTTCGAGGAGCGCATCCGGCCGACCGTGACCCGCAGCGTGGAGGCGCTCGGTCGGGCCTTGGAGGCCGCGCCAGTGCGGCCCGGCGCCGTGCTGCTGATCGGCGGTTCGGCACGGGTCCCGCTGGTCGAGCGGACCGTCGCGGACCGGCTCGGGCTCCGCGTGATCGTCGACGACCACCCGGAGTACATGGTGGCGCTCGGGGCGGCGCGCGCGGCGGCGGAGCTGGCGGGAGCCGACGCCCCGGCGGGCGAGGCGGCCGCCGGATCGTCGCCGGCGCGCGGGAAGGCCCGGGCGAAGGGCCGCTCGAAGCCGAAGGTGGAGACGGCGGCCGCGGCGGCCTCGTCGTCGGCCGATGCGGAGTCCTCGGCGCCGACGACGGTGACCCCACGACCGGTGGTCGACGGTCGGGTCGCCGCCGTCAGCCAGGACGACGTGCAGACCACGGTGACCCGCCCGGGCTCGCCGGCCGACGACACCAAGACCACCGTCACCCGCCCGGAACCCGGCGACGCGCAGACCACGGTGACTCGCGCGAGCTCGCCCGCCGACGAGACGAAGACCGCCGTCGTGCGCCCGTCGCCCGGAACCGGCCCGCAGCCGCGAACCGGCGGTCCGTCGACGCGGCCCTCCGGCGAGCAGAGCGCGCCGCGCCAGCAGCCCGCGCGGCCCGGGATGCCGAGCGGGTCGTTCCCCGCGGTGGGCCGGCCGGCCCCGGGACAGGGACCCGCACCGGGGGTGCCGATGCCGGGCCCGGGTGCTCAACGTCCCGGCGGGCAAGGTCCTGGTGGGCAGGCATCGTGCGGGCAAGGGCCGGGTGGTCAGGGTCCGGGCCGTCGTCCGGGCCCGCCGGGCGGCCGTCCACCGGCCGGTCCGCCGGGCGCGCCCCAGCGGCCGATGACGGGGCCCTTCCCGGGCGCCGGGGGCCCCGGCACCGGGCCGCCGGCGCAGGCTCCCGCCCCGTCGCCCACCGAGGCCCCGTCGGGCGGCCGGAGCTCGCGGACCGTGCTGCTCGTCGTCGCGGCCGTGATCGTGCTGCTGGTGCTCGTCGGGGGTGCGCTGCTCGCCACCGGCGTGCTCTAGAGGTGGGGATGTCCCCACCCCGATCGCAGGGCGGGCACCCGTCGTCGTCGGGTCAGCTCCACCGCGCCCGACCAGGGGGAACGGCCAGGCTGAGTGCCATCACCAGCCGCACCCAGAACCGCCGGAGCACACCATGTCCGCCACCCTCTCCTCCGCCGTCCCGCAGTTGTCCCGCCGCGACCGTGCCGTCCTGGCCGCCGTGGCCGCCGGCCGCGGGACCGTCACCGCCGGGCGCCTGCTCATCGACGGCCTGCCGTGCGCGGACCAGTTCGTGGCCGCCCGGCTGCGCGCCGCCGGCGTGCTCGAGACCCAGGTCTCCGGGCCGGCCCGGCTCACCGGCGACGGCGTCGAGGCGCTCGCCGCCTGACCGGAGCCCGACCCGCCCGACCCGCCGAGAGGAGACGCCGTGCCCGACCCGACCCCCGCACCCCTGCGGTCCGCGCTGACCTCGGGGGCACGCTGCCTCGTCCTCTCCCCGCACCTCGACGACGCCGTCCTGTCCTGCGGCGCCCTGCTCCGCGCGCTCGCGCCCCGCTGCGAGATCACCGTCCTCACGCTGTTCACCGAGGCCACCGACGGCCCGCACAGCCGCGCGGCCCGGTCGTTCCTGCGCCAGTGCGCCCACCCCGACGCCGCCACGCTGTTCCGCGCCCGCCGCGCCGAGGACCGTGGTGTGGTCGAGACCCTCGGCGCCCGACCCGAGCACCTGGGGCTCACCGACGCGCTGTTCCGTCAGCGCGACGTCCCCGCCGCGCTCTCCCCGGTGGGCCGCCTGCTCCCCGAGCTGGTCCACCGCTACCCGACCTACCGCTTCGACATCGCCCGCGGGCGCGTCTCCCGCGGCGATCGACGCCTCCGCGCGGATCTCGCCGCCAGGATCGCCGTCCGTGCGACCGAGGCCGACCTGCTGCTGTGCCCGCTCGGCATCGGGCGCCACGTCGACCACCTCGTCACCCGTGACCTCGGCCTCGCCTGGCCCGGGACCGTCGTGTGGTTCTCCGACTTCCCCTACGCCCTCGAGCACGCCCCCGACCCGGCGTTCGTGCGCCGCGCCGACCTGCGTCCGTGGTCGTTCGACGAGGGCCTGGACGCCAAGGACGCGCTGGTCCGGGGGTACGGCACCCAGGTCGACGCGTTGTTCCCGTCCGGGACGATCCCGCGGCTGGCCGAGACGTACTGGGCCCGCTGAGACCGTCAGCCGCGGAGCTGGCGCGCCAGACCCATCGAGTCCTGGTGCGCCCAGGTCTCGACGACGAGGCCGTCGTGCAGCCGGTAGATCCGGATGGCACCGAACTCGACCCGCCGGCCGGTGGGCTCGATCCCCTGGAACGGGCCCCGGTGGGTGCCGCGGAACCTCGCCCGGGACGGCGTCGCGGGGTGCACGGCGCGGGCGGTCGCGGACGCCAGCCCGCTGACGAAGAGCGCGATCCACTACTACTTCCGCGACATCGACGAGATCGTCGACGCCGCCGTCGCCGCCCACCTCGAGGCGATGCTGACCGGGCTGCGGGAGGTCGCGCGCTCGTACACCGATCCCGAGCAGCGGCTGCGCGCGGTGGTCACCGCCTACCTCGACACCTTCGCCGAGCGGCCGTACGCCGCGTTCCTCTGGTTCGAGCACTGGATCGCGGCGGGCCGCCGCGGCGAACGCGCCTCGACCGAGGGGATGCTGACGTCGGTCGAGTCGCTGTTCGACGAGCTCCTGGCCGCCGCTCGGCCGGTCGGGGCGCGCCAGGACTCGCGCGCCCTGGTGTCGTGGCTGCTGGGCACGGTGGTGCAGCAGCACGTCCGGCCCCTCGACGCGGCGGAACTCGGCGCGGAGGTGGGCCGGATCCTCGGCGCGGTGGGCTGAGCGACCGGAGGCTCGTTGCCGGTGATCACGCCGCGGTCTCGGGAACGCACGGCTGCCGCGGGCACCTACACCCTGGCCACGCGAGGCAGTGGCGGTGCAGCGCGTGCCACCACCGGCGACCGGGACGGGTCGGTCGAAAGGGGCGTAACGGGACGGGCCGCGCTGCGATGGATCGGGCGACAAGATCCGTGAGCCGGGGAGATGACGATGAGCGAGCAGATGATGACGCGGGCCGCGGGCCCGATGAGCTACGGCGACGCGCGACTGCTCGAGATCGCGACGTCCACGCGGAAGATCGCCTTCTGGGTCAGGCTGTGGAGCATCCTCGCGGTGGTCGGGATGGGCCTGACGGTGCTCCTCTGGCTGGTCGTGTCGATCGCGTCGGCGTCCCACTCGTCGTCGGCGGTCTCGTCGTATTCCTCGTCGTACGCCTCGTCCTCGTCGGGGCCGAGCGGGATCGTCATGCTGCTGATCGGGATCGCGATGCTCGTCGTGGTCGCCGTGGTGTCCGGGATGGCGTACCTCGCCGTCAGGGGTCCCGCCACGTCGCGCCCGGCGGCAGCCGACGCCGGTCAGGGGCGTGCTCCCCGGGCCACATGAGCGGACAGGCCCCGCGATCTCGAAACCACCTGTTGTGCTCGTGGTCGACGAGCTCGGCACCACGCGTGCCGACTGCACGTGATCAGGCCGAGGACGTCGCGATACACCCCGTCACGCCAGACTCGCATTCCGGCGCGCAGCTGCCCGTCGAGCATCCCGGATCACCCACCCTCGGAGCGTCGCCGGATCTCCGCCACGACGGCGGGCAGCACCGCGTGCACGTCGCCGATCACCGCCCACGTCGCGCGGCTGACCATCGGGGCCTCGGGATCGGTGTTGACGGCGAGGATCGCGCGGGCGTTCATGCACCCGACCCAGTGCTGGGTGGCGCCGCTGATGCCGCACGCGACGTAGAGGTCCGGGCTGATCCGGGTGCCGGTGAGCCCGACCTGGTCGGCGTGCGGCCGCCAACCGTTGTTCGTCGCGACCCGCGAGCACCCGACGACGCCGCCGACGAGACCGGCCAGCTCCTCGAGCACGCCATAGCCCTCGGCGCTGCCGACCCCGCGACCACCCGCGACGACCACCGGAGCGCTCGCCAGCGTCATGCCCGACGAGCGCCGGGTGCGCTCGACCAGCCGGGCGCGCGGCACCGAGGTGCCGAGCTCGGGGACCACCACGTGGACGGTCACCTCCGCGGCCGCCGCTGTCTCGCTCGGCGACGGACCGCCCGGGCGCAGCGTGCAGAAGCGCACCGGGGCGGCGAGCACGGCGTCCTCGAGCAGGATGCCGCCGGAGCGCTCCCGGGTGACCTCCCACTCGTCCCCCGGCCGGATCTCGGTGCACGCCGTGGCCAGCGGGGCGTCGAGCGCCGCGGCGGCCCAGGCCATCGCGTCGGTGCACCGGCCTCCGTCGGCGGCGAGCACCGCCGCCGGCCGCAGCGCGGTGACGAGTCCGGCGAGGGCCTCGCCCACGGACGCCGGCTCCCCGTCGGCGAGCAGCTCGTGCTGGAGCAGGTGCAGCGTCGCGATACCCCGCTTGGCCAGGTCGTCGGGGAGGTCACCGGCGTCCCCGACCGCGACCGCCCCGACCGGGACGCCGCACTGTTCGGCCAGCCCGCGGGCGGTCGCGAGCACCTCCGCGGACTCGGCGGTGAGCGCTCCGTCGCCGTCCCGTTCGACCATCGCGAGCATCATCGGCGCACCATCCCCAGGTCGGTCAGGACGTCCACGACGGCGGGTGCCGCGTCGGCCCCGCGACCCAGCACGATCGTCGCGGCGCGGGCCTCGGGTCGGTGCCGCAACCGCCGCAGGCGCAGGTCCCCGGCCGCCGGCGCGGCGGGGAGCACCCGGATCGGAGCCTTCTTCGCCCGCAGCCGACCCTTGATCGTCGGGTAGCGCGGGAGGTTCAGCCCCTCCAGCACGGTGACGACGGCGGGCAACGGCGCCTCGTGGACCTCGACACCGTCCCCGACCTCGCGACGCAGGCGCACGCACCCGTCGTCGAGCTCGATGCCCTTCACCCCGCCGACCACGGGCCGGCGCAGCGCGCAGGCGACGCGCACGCCCACCTGGGCGTGCCCGGCGTCGGCCGACGCCGCGCCGAACAGCACGAGGTCGTAGGGCGGCAGGTCGCGGAGCGCCCCGGTGATCGCCGCGGCGGTGGCCTGCGGGTCCCCGTCGGCTCCCGGGGCGTCGACCCGGACCGCGTGGTCGGCGCCCATCGACATCGCGTAGCGCAGCTGTTCCTCGGTCTCGGGCGCGCCGACGGTGAGCACGCCCGCGGCCCCGCCGGTGCGCTCGGCGATGCGGACCGCCTCCTCGACCGCGCACTCCTCGTGCGGGCCGATCGTGAAGCCGAGGTGGCGGGTGTCGACGGCCGTGCCGTCGGCCGTCAGCAGGATCTCCGCGCCCACCGCGGGCACGCGCTTGACGCACACCAGGACGTCCATGACCGCCTCACCCGCGCATCCGGGAGTCGTCGGGATCGAACAGCGGGGTGCGCCCCGCCCGGGCGACCGTCACCGGGTACCGCTCCCCCAGGTACTCGACGACCAGCCCGGTGCCCTCCGCCGCGTACCCGGGCGGCAGGTAGGCCATCAGCAGGTGCGTCCCCAGCGACGGCGCGGCGCCCGCGCTCGTGACGTACGACGGCCGGCCCCGGCGGTCGACGACACGCCGCCCGTCGGGCGTGAGCAGCGGCTCGCCACCCTGGGGATACCGCCGCAGACCGGCCGTGTCGCGGGCGTCGTCGAGGCGCAGTGTGCACAGCGTCGCCTCGGGCTCGCCCTCGCGCGCCTTGGTGTAGGCGGCCTTCCCGACGAAGTCCTGCGACTTGAGCCCGGACAGCGCGAGCCCGGCCTCGACCGGACCGTGCTCGGCGTCGAGCTCGTGGCCCATGAGCCGGTAGCCCTTCTCGATGCGGGCGGTGGTGCCGTAGACCCCGATGCCCGCCGGGACGAGCCCGTGCGGCGCCCCGGCCTCGACGAGCGTGTCCCAGAGCCGCAGGCCGGACTCGGGCGCCGCGTGCAGCTCCCACCCGAGCTCACCGACGTAGGACAGGCGCAGCGCGAGGACCGGCGTGGACCCGATCGTCAGCTCCCGGGCCGTCGCGAACGGGAACGCCGCGTCGGAGACGTCGTCGTCGGTGACCGCCGCGAGCACGTCGCGCGCCCGCGGGCCCCAGAGCCCGAGGGTGCACACCGCGGAGGTCACGTCCGCCAGCGCGACCGACCCGTCGCCGGGCCGGTGGCGGGCGAACCAGGCCAGGTCACGGGCACCGTCGGAACCGCCGGTGACCACCCGGAACCGGTTCTCGCCGAGCCGGACGACGGTCAGGTCGCTGCGGAACCCGCCGTCCGGGCCGAGGACCGGCGTGTAGATCACCCGGCCGACGGGCCGGTCCATCTGCGCCACCGTCAGGTGCTGGAGGTAGGCGAGCGCGCCCGGGCCACTCACGTCGAACTGCGAGAACGCGCTGAGGTCGATCATCGCCACACCCCGGCGCATCGCCAGGTGCTCGGCGTTGATGATCGGCGACCACCAGCGCGCGTCCCACTCGTGCGGGCGGCCCTCGACCCCGAGCTCGGCCACCAGCGGTGAGTTGGCGCCGTACCACTGCGGGCGCTCCCAGCCCGCGACCTCGAAGAACTCGGCCCCCAGTGCCCGCTCGCGCTCGTAGAACGGGGAGCGGCGGGCGCCACGGTCGGAGCCCCACTGCTCGCGCGGGTGGACGATCCCGTAGGTCTTGTTGAAGCCCTCGGAGGCGCGGGCGCGCACGTGGGACCGCGTGCGCTCGTGCGGGGCGAACCGGGCGATGTCCGCGGCGTGCGGGTCGATCTCGGGCGCGCCCGCCGTCATCCACTCGGCGATCAGCCGGCCGACCCCGGGCCCCTCCTTGATCCACACCGCGGCCGCCGACCAGAGGCCGCGGACCTCCGGCGTCTCGCCCAGCAGCGGGTGGCCGTCCGGCGTGAGCGAGAGCAGTCCGTTGATGGCGTGGCGGATGCCGGCGTCCGGTCGGTCGAGGACGCCGGCGAACAGGTCGAGCGCCGCCTCCATCTGCGGGTCGAAGTCGTCCGGGGTGAAGGGCAGCTGGGTGGGCGAGAGCGCCGCGGCGGCCGCGGACGGGATCTCGTCGGGCTCGTAGAGGATCGGCCGGTGGGCGTAGGAGCCGATCTCGAGGTCGGCGCCGCTCTGCCGCTCGTACATCAGCGGGTCCATGTCGCGGATGATCGGGAACGCGATCTCCCGCCCGGTCGCGGCGAGCTCGGCGATGGGCCCGACGTCGATCATCTGGTGCACGGCGGGGGTCAGCGGGATCGTCGCCCCGGCCAGGCGCGCGATGCGCGGGCTCCACACGCCGCACGCCACGACGACGTACTCGGTGTCGACGTCACCGCGGTCGGTGCGGACCCGGCGGACGCGGTCGTCCTCGGTGTCGATGCCGAGCACCTCGGTCAGCGCCGCGACCGTGAGCGCGCCCGCCTCGGTGGCGCGCTGCCGCATCAGCTCACCCGCCCGCAACGGGTCGACGACCGCGACCGACGGGGTCCGGAAGCCCGCGAGCAGCACCGTGGGATCGAGGCAGGGGACGTCCTGGGCGACCTCGGCCGGGGTGATGAGCTCGGCGTCGATGCCCCAGGCCCGCGCCGAGGACATCCGCCGGTGCAGCTCCTGGACGCGCTCGGGGGTGCGGGCCACCTCGATGCCGCCGCACGTGGTGAGCATGCCGAGCTCGCTGTACTGCCGCATCGAGTCGCCGGTGAGCAGGGTGATCTCGCGGGAGTGGTCCACCGGGAACACGAAGTTCGACGCGTGCCCGGTCGACCCGCCGGGATCGGGCAGTGGCCCCTTGTCGAGCAGCAGGATGTCGCGCCACCCGAGCCGTGCGAGGTGGTGCACGACGGAGTTGCCGACGATGCCGGCTCCGATCACGACGACCTGGGCCCGGTCCGGGAACGGGGTCATGGTTTCCTCCTCGGGCGCCTCACGCGGCCGCGCGGCCGGCCTGCGAGAGCCACCGCACGGTCGGCTCGATCTGGTTGAACGTGTAGACGTGGACGCGCTCGAGGTCGCAGTCGCCGGCGGCGACGTGGGCCGCGAGCCGCGCGACGAGCTCGTCGGGCCGGTGGCGGCCGGGCCGCAGGAGCGCCGCGGCGGTCGAGCGGTGGGACCGCGCGAACCGCGCGGCGTCGGTGACCCCGATGCGGATGCCGATGCGCAGCAGCCGCGCGGTGTCCACGACCCCGGGGATGCCGGCGACGACGGGCAGGTCCACGCCCCGCCGACGGGCCTCACCGACGAACGCGCAGAGGCGGTCGGCGTCGAAGCAGAGCTGCGTGACGGTGTAGTCGGCGTGCGCCTGCTTGGCCCGCAGGTCGGCCCAGAGCACGTCGTCGGAGATGCGGTGGTGGCCGTCGGGGTAGCTCGGGACGCCCACCCGCGCCGGGCGCCCGAGCTCCTCGATCGCCCGCAGCAGCGCGAGCCCGTCGGCGAACTCGCCCGCGGGCTCCCGGGCGTCGCCGCCGACGACGAACACGTCGTCCACCCCGACCCCGGCGAGCCGCTCGAGGTACCCGGCCAGCTCGGCCCGGTCGTGCAGGCTGCGGGCCGCGAGGTGCGGGACCGCGGCGAACCCCCGGGCCGCCAGCCCCTCGGCCACCGCCACGGTGGCCTCGACGCCCCGGCCGGGCGAGGCCGTCACGGTCACCGTGGCCCCGGCCGGGAGCCCGACGGCGGCCTCGAGCACACCCGCCGTCGGGACCACCTCCCAGCGCGGGTGCGCCAGCAGCGCGGCGAGCGCGGTGGGGTCGGTGTGGTCGTCCGCCGCGCCCGGGATTCCGGCTCGGTCCATGCCGTGCTCCCGCTCAGCCCTTGGGGGTCTGCTTGCTCGGGTCGACGAAGGGCTTCTCGACCACCACGGCGTCGCGGGTGTCGTCGAGCGTGGTGATCCGTAGCGTCGTCCCCAGCGGTGTGCATCCGACCCCGACCATGGCCAGCCCGAGGTTGCGCTCGAGCCGCGGTGACCAGCAGGCACTCGTCACCGACCCGACGATCTGGCCCGAGTCGTCCCACACCGTGAACGGCTCGATCATCGACCCGTCGTTGTACGAGCCGAGCGGTGTGCCACCGATATCGAGCCCGACCATCGACCGCGTGAGCCCGCGCTGCTTGGCGCGGATCAGGGCGTCCTTCCCGACGAAGTCCGCCTCCTGGTCGAGGTCGACCATCCACGTGTAGTCGTAGCCGACCTCGAGCGGGTTGGTGTCGAGGGTGATGTCGCACCCGTAGGCGAGCATCCCGCCCTCGATGCGCCGGATGTGGCACGGACCGATGGGGCGGATGTCGTAGGGACGGCCCGCCTCCCAGACCCGGTCCCACAGCCGGCCGGCGTCGCGGGTCGCGTGCCGGAGGTAGATCTCGTAGCCGATCTCGGCGCTGTAGCCGGTCCGGCTGATCACCACCTCCATGCCGTCCAGCACCGCGTGGCGCAGGTGGTAGTAGGGCATCTCGGCGACGGCCGCACCGAACAGGTCGGTGATCACGGCCTTGGCCTTCGGCCCCTGGACCTGCACCGGCGCGACGTCGATCTCGCGCACCTGCACGTCCCAGCCGCCGGCGTGCGCCAGGCCCATCGCCCACAGCCCGACGTCGGAGTCGGCGAGCGAGAGCCAGAAGCGGTCCTCCTCGACCCGCAGCAGCACCGGGTCGTTGATGATCCCGCCGTCCGGCGCGGTGATGAAGACGTACTTGCACTGGCCGACCGCGCACTTCGTCAGATCGCGGGGCACGAGCATGTTGGTGAACGCGAACGCGTCCGGCCCGGCGATCTCGATCTGGCGCTCGACGCCGACGTCCCAGAGGGTGACGCCCTCGAGCAGCGCCCAGTACTCCGCGACCGGATCGCCGTAGTGCCGGGGGTGGTAGGTGTGGTTGTAGACGCTGTACATCGCCACGCCGTGCGCCCGGGACTTCCAGAAATAGGGCGACTTGCGCAGGCGCGGGTACAGCAGGACCGCCGGGCTGGTGACCACCGTCGAGGGCGGTGGCGCCGGCGCGATGTCGAGCGCGGCCCGGGAGGGCAGGACGTCCGTCATCGGCACTCCACTTCATCGTGCGTCCGGGGAACCTCCGCGGTGGACCCGAGGGACGGGTTGCGAGTAGCGCAACCGGTTGTGTCTGGCGCAACGAGTCTGCGTCTGTGAGCGAGATCACGTCAATAGGGTTTGTCTCCGGTTTCGCCGCACGGCCACCCGTTGCGCGCCGATGCCCGGCCCCACCGAGGTGGGGCCGGGCATCGGGGGTCGTGCGGGCTCGTCAGGTGGTGCCGGTCGGCGCGCGCTCGACCACTCGGGCCAGATTCTCCAGCGTCTCCGTGAGCCGCTGGTCCGAGACGAAGGGGCAGAACGCAGCGAACCGGGGGTCGGTGACCCCGGACCAGTCGTAGATTTGTGTCACCTCGGTTCCGCCGGCGGTCTCCCGCAGTGCGTAGGTATACGTGTGACCGCCGGTCGTGATGTCGGCGAACTGCTCCACCAGCCAGCACTCGTAGGACCGATCGAGTTCCGGCGCCCACGCGATCCGCTCACCGTGCACGAATTCCGTGACGATGTTCCGTGATCGGTAGTGGCCGAGGTCCTCGCGGTACATGTCCATGACGAAGACCTGGCCGCGCTCGGTGATGCGGGGGCTCTCGCTGCTCGCGACGGTGCTCGATCCATCCAGGTCCGCGTGCGCGCGGGGGTTCGCGAGGATGTCGAAGACCGATTGCCTCGGCGCTGCGACCATCCTGCTCACGGTGCACTTCGTGCTGTTGTTCATCTCTCCTCCTCGAGGCCTCGTCGCTGATTCCCGCTGGTCGACATCGCGGGCGATGTCATGCGCCGGGCGCGGTGTAGACAGCGCCTTCGGTCCGGCTCAGCTCGAAGACGTGCGGCATCTCCCCGGGGTCGAGCAGAGCGTGGGTCTGCAACTCCCTGAATGCGCCCGTGCACATCGCCACGGTCGACATCGCCGCGGCCGCGGCCGCGTCGGGCAGGTCGGTCACGACCATCCCGTCGTGGGGACCGAGCATGAAGTGCACGCTCACGAGCGTTCCGCCGAGCCGCTCGATCACTGCGCCGATCGCGGCCGGTCGATCTCCTGGATTGGCCTGCATCTTCTGCCAGGCGTCGGTCGTATAGCTGAAGAACGCCACGAACTTGGCCATCGTCACTCCTCGTCCGGGCCCGACTAGGGGCGCACGCCGAGTTGTGCCAACAGTTCGGCGCGGTCGAAGTAGAGATGGGACGTCGCGATGCAGTCGCCGCGATACTGGTAGACGGCCGAGTAGCTGGTCCTGACCAGCCGACCGGTGGGCTGGATCCGGCTGCCGTCCGCCAGGAGCAGGACCCCGGTCTGGGTGCCCTCGAACACCGCCTCCTCGGCGCCGCGGTCGGAGGCCCCGAACGCGGTCCGCAGGGTGATGTGATTGTCCGGGAACGCATCCTGGTAGCCGTGCCAGAACAGCTCGGCCCCGTCGCGGCCGCGCAGGACGACCCCGCCAGGAGCGTTGATCTCGCAGTCGCTGTCGAACTCGGCGAGGAAGGCTTCCTTGTCCCGCTTGTTCCAGACGTCGACGCCGTCACGGATGAATTCGGCAACGTCCATCGGTGATCCTCCTTGCGGTGGCGCCCCGACCGTCGCGTCCGCGTTCTCGCGTCGCGCCGGCGAGGTCGGACGCCGACGCTACGAAGGAGGGCCGCGGACAACCCCGGGGAAGACACCGGGAACTACGGGGCGTCCGGTCTCCGGGATCAGCCGATCGGCCCTGGGGGAACCGCAGGGGCCGGAGCGAGCTGTTCCGATCGAACGATCAGGTCGCGGCGCGAGCGCACCTCGAGCTTCGCGTACACATGCCCGAGGTGATATTCGACGGTCCGCGCCGTGATGGACAGGGCGACGGCGATCTCCCGGTTGGCCAGACCGTCGGCGGCCAACCGGGCCACCCGCGATTCCTGGACGGTCAGTTCCCGGGATCGGCCGCGATGGCGACGACCACCGGCTGCACTCAGCTCGTCGCGGGCCGTCCCCGCCAGTCGCACGGCGCCGAGCCCCTGCGCCCGGGCCAGGGCGTCCGCCAGGACCGGTCGGGCCCGGGCCGGCCGCCCGCGCCGGCGGAGGAACGACCCGTAGGCCAGCAGCGTCTCGACGTGCTCGAGCGGCAGCTCGACCTCGTCGTGCACGGCGACCGCGGACCGGTGGTGGCCCTCGGCGCCGTCGAGGTCGCCGTCGGCCTCGGCGAGCGCGGCACGCCCGGCGTGGGCGGCGATCCGCGGCCAGCGGCACGGCAGTCCCCGGGCGGTGCTCCGGTCCAGCACCGAGACGACCCGCCGCGCATCGTCGGACCGGCCGCCGGCCACGTACGCGACGGCGGCGTACCGGGCCCAGTACCACATGCACGGGTTCTCGAAGCGGAGCCGCCGGGCGAGGTCCTCGACGCGGCTGAACAACTCGCACGCCGCCGCGACCGCGCCGGTGTCGAGCAGCCGGCGTGCCTGGACGGCCCAGCCGACGACGAGCGCCCCGAACTCGCCGGTGTCGGCGGTGGTCTCGATGCGCCGGTAGACGACGTCGGCCTCGGCGCCGCGCCCCAGCTCGTAGAGGATCGCGAGGAGCCCGACGTCGACGAACCTGGCGAGCATCGGCACCAGTTCGGCCAGCTCGCCCGCGCGCCGGGCGTGGCCGAGGGCGTCGTCGAGGCGACCGCGCTCGTGGCACAACCGGGCTCGCGCGATCGCGAGGGAGGCGACCGCGTCCACCGCGCCGCCGCGCTCGGCCGCCGCTGCCGCCGTCGCGAGCACCTGTTCGGCCTCGGACATCCGCTCGGTGAAGCTCAGCATGTGCCCGTAGAGCACGATCGTGCCCCACGTCCACGACAGGTCGCCGATCTGCGCCGCCGTGTCCATCGCCAGGCCGCGGTAGGCCTCGTCGGCGGCCCGGGTGCCGCCGGCGTCTCCGGTGAGGACGGCGACGAAGGCCCAGGCCACCGTGGCCCGACGGCGGAGAACCGGGTCGGCGGCGGGGGCGAGGTCGAGCGCGCGGGCCACCAACGGCAGCGACGTGACCGGCCCGGCCGTGGCCCACGAGGCCATCGCCTCGTCGAGCAGTGCCTCGATCGCCGCCGCCGGGTCGGCGTCGGCGATCAGCTCCACCGCCTCGGCGAACCGTGCCGACGCGGCCGGGTAGGCGGCCATCGACGTATGGGCGCGCCCCAGCATCCGGAGGGCGCTCGCCCGGTCCGCGACCTGGGTCGTCGGGTCGGCCAGCAGGCGCTCGTAGATCTCGACCGCCCGCTCTGCGGCGGCGGTGCTCAGCAACGCCTCTCCGTACGCCAGCAGCAGCGTCGGGTCGGGCCGATCACCGGCCCACTCGACCGCGGCGCGCAACTGCCCGACCGCGGTCGCCGACGCGCCCGCCCGCAGCGCCGCGGTCCCGGCCCGGGTCAGCACGTCGACCACGGCCGGGTCGTCGGCGAGGTCGGATCGCAGGGCGTGCTCGGCCGCCGCCGCGTCGCGGCCGCGGGCGTGCAGGAGCGCGAACGCTCCCGCATGCAGCCGCGCCCGGACCGGCGCCGGGATCTCGTCGTAGAGGGCCTGCCGGAACAGCGGATGGACGAACTCGAGAGCCCCGCCTGGTGCGGCGGTGAACAGACCGCTCCGGCACAGCGCCTCCGTGGTCGACCCGGGCGGCTGATCGGGCACCCCCGCGAGCGCCGTCGCGAGCGTCGGGGGGAACCGCACTCCCAGCACGCCGGCCGCCCGCGCGACCCGCAACCCGTCGGGCGGCAACCCGGCGAACCGCGTCAGCAGGACACCGTCCCCGGCCACACCTGACGACGGCACCGCGGTCTCTTCGCCGCGACACGTCGCACGGGCCAGCTGTTCGAGGAGCAGCGGGTTCCCACCCGCCGACGTCCACGCCGCACGGACCAGACGGTCGTCGACCGGGCGCCCCGCGAGGGCGGCCAGCAGCGCGCCCGCCGAGCGTCGGCTCAGGGGAGCCAGGACCTCGATCTCGGCCGCGCCGTCGTGGGCGAGCGCTTCGCACATCTGCAGAGCGGCCGGCGGAAACGGCCGGAGGGCACCCACGACGGCCACCGGCAGCTGGGCGATCCGCCGGCACAGGAACGCCAGCATCGCCAGGGAATCCGGATCGGCCCAGTGCAGGTCGTCGGCTGCCAACAGGAGCGGTGTCCGCGATTCCCGCACCCGCCGGAGCACGCGGTAGAACCTCGACGCTCGCGCGACCCCCGCGTCCGCGGCCGGGCCGTCCCATCCGCGGTCACCGTCGCCGACCAGATCCCGATATCCCCACGCGTCGAATGCCTGGGACACCATTCCGAACGGCAACGCCGACTCCATCTCGTCGCCGCGGGCTTTCCCCACCAGATGATCGGGGGCCGCGGCCGAACAGGCATTCCGCAGGCAGCTCGTCTTGCCCAGTCCCGCACCACCGAGCAGGAACAGTCCGCCGCCACGGCCCGACCGGGTCCGCGCGAACAGTCGGTCCACCGCACCGACCACCGACTCGCGCTCCCACATCCCGATCGAATCGATCATCGACGGATCCATTCGGCGAATCTCGATCACGACGCCGGAGTCCTGTCCTGTTCCTTTCCGGCGTCAGTGACCCCCTTGGTCCACGGGCGACCGAGAGTGACGACGGGCCCTCTGGAATGCAAGAGGCCAGACCTGGACGGCCCAACAATTCCGCCCGCAGCGGTGCGAATCATCGATATGACCCCAAGAGCGCCCCAAGCATGCCACCGGTTCCGCACAAGAATGTCTTCATTCTCGGTGCGCGAATGCTCCGGCACGCGCCGCTGCCCGGCCCCACCGAGGTGGGACCGGGCAGCGGGGTCGCAGGGTCAGGTCACTGGTCGGAGCCCTCCTTGCTGCTCTTCTGCGAGCCGCCGGTCGAGGAGTTCGAGGAGCTGCTGCTCGACGAGCCGGTCTTGGCGGAACCGCCGGTGGCGGAGGAGCCGGTCTCCCCCGTGGAGCCGGTCTCGCCGCCCTTCGTCGTGCCCGTCGCCGGTGTGGTGCCGGTCGCGGCGTCGGCCGAGCCGGTCGGGAGCTTGCAGTCCTTGGTGGCCGTGTCGGCGACGACGGTGGCGGTGCAGGTCGTGGTGCCGGTGGCCGGGCCCTGGGCCGGCAGCGTCTGCTCCTCGGCCGGGATCCCGGCCCCCGGGCCGACCGTCGGGTTGTTCTGGACCTTCGTGGCCTTGTCCTGCTCGTCCTTCGCGGCCGGGGCCTTCGCGGAGTCGTCGGCCTTCTGCTGGGCGTCCTTCGCGTTCTTCTCGGCCGCCTCGGCGGTGCCCTTGGCGCTGGTGGCCGCGGCGTCGGCGAACTTGAACTGGTTGTTCTTGGTCTCCAGGTCCTGCTTGGCCTGGTCGCGGACCTTCGTCAGCTCGGCGATCACCGTCGGGTTCGCGCCCTCGGCGATCGCGCGGGCCAGGTCGGCCTCGGCGCCGTTGAGGTTGGTCTGGGCGATCGTGGCGGCGTTCTTGAAGCCGTCGGCCCGCTCGCGGGCGGCGGTGGCCTCGGCGCGGGCCTTGTCGGCGGTGGCCTTCGCCTCCTGGGCCTGCTTCACGAGCGCCGGGTCGGGCTGCGGGGTGGTCGTGGGATTGGGCCCGGGATGCGGCTTGGGGTCGGGCTTGCCCGGGATGACGACGACGCGGGAGTTGTCGATCGAGGTGAAGCTGAACTGCGTGATGACCTGGGGGGTGGGGGTGATCGTGACCGCGTCCGAGGCCTGCGCCCCGGCGGTGAGCGGGTTGCCGTTGAAGCACTTGACGGTGGGCTCGCCGTAGCTGTTGACCAGCACCGCGGTGCCGGCGGCGAGGATCGCGGGCTGCTCGGTGAACGCGCCGTCGCTGTACGGGTGGTCGGTCACCGAGGTGTTCGCCCGCAGCACCACCGGGGAGAGGCTGTCGACGAACGCGGGGACGTCGCTCGCGCCGAGGCCGAAGACCCCGCCGAAGGCGGCGAGCTTGGCCGGGTCGGCCTGCAGCTGGCCGAGGAGGTCGGCGGTGGTGCAGGCGGGCGGGGTGGTGGCCGCATAGAGACCCTTCGTGTCACCGGACTGCGGGCCGGTGGCGGCGACGGCGGCGACCTGCGGGGCGTCGGTGCCGAACGGGCTCGTCGTCGGGTTGGCCCCGGCGAAGGAGGTCGACTGCACCGCGGCCTGGGCCGGGGAGCTGGAGAGCGCGATCCAGGTGCCGGCCCCACCGAGGACCAGGCCCGCGGCGACCATCCCGGCGACGATCTTCCCGGCCAGCGGCCGCTTGGGGGTGGACTGCCCGAGTGGAGGTGGGACCGAGCCGGCGAACTGCCGACCGGACGAGGTCTGGGGCCCGAACTGGCCGGTGCGGAACTGCGGGGCGTCATGGCGCGGGGTGCCGTACTGCTGGGGGTGGACGGTGCGGGGGTCGAAGTTCGTCATGGCGGGCTCCTCGGTGTGTCCTGAGGGGCCTCGGCGACCCCGTCTCGGTGATGGGAGAAGCCTGTCGCGATCGTGATCGACCAACGATCGTGTGCGCCCCCGAGCAGGGCGGGGAGCACCCGCCGGGTCAGCGGGGGTTCTCCCTACCCGACGACCGCCGGAATCGGCTGGGCCCGCCGACGCCGGTCGGGCACGCTGCCCCCGTGACCGCCCTGCACGTCTTCGACATGGACGGGACCCTGCTGCGCGGCACCACCGCGAGCCGGGAGATCTGCCGCCGGCTCGACCGGATCGCGGAGATCGACGAGCTCGAGCGCCGCTTCAGGGGACGGGAGATCACCGACGCGCAGTTCGCCGTCGGGGTCCACGGACTCTGGTCGACGCTGCACACCGAGCTGGTCGACGACATCGCCGACGGCGCGCCCTGGATCGACGGGATCGCCGAGGTCTGCGCCGACATCGCCGCCCGCGGCGAGACCTCGATGCTGATCACCCTGTCGCCGGACTTCTTCGCCCGCCACCTACTGCGGCTGGGCGTCGACGTCGTGCACGGCTCGGCGTTCCCGCCCCTGCCGTTCACGGCTCCCGTCGACCCCGCCGCGATCCTGACCCCGGCCGACAAGGTCCGGATCACCGAGGCCGAGCGCGCGGCCCGCCACCTCTCGACGAACGCCTGCGTCGCCTACGGCGACTCCCGCTCCGACGAGCCGCTGTTCGCCCACCTGACGCACACCATCGCCGTCAACGCCGACCCCGTGGTCGAGGCGCTCGCCCGGGTCACCTACCGGGGCGACGACCTGCGGGAGCCCTACGCCCAGGCCCGCCGGCTGCTCGACGGCGACGGTCCGACCGGCACCTACACCCGCTGAACCCGGCGGCCGTCGAGGAACCCTCGCACCCGGGCCACGTCCTGCGCCGGGACCGCACCCAGGACGACGGCGAGCACCACGTAGACGAGCAGCGCCACCGCGATCACGACCAGGTCCGGCCCCCGCCCCGAGGCCGCTGCCAGCGCCAGCAGACCCGCCAGCACACCCACCGAGGCACTCCACGCCAGCGCGCGCCGCACCGGCAGCGCGCCCACCGGGTGCTGGCGCAGGTACACGGCGCCCAGCACGCCCACCCCGACCCAGGCCCCGACCGCAAATCCGGCGGCCGCCCCCGTCGCACCGTGCCCCGGGACGAGCACGGCCATCGTCGCGACCTCGGCCACGGCGGCCGCCGGGATGCGGACCGCGGCCGCCCGGGCGAGACCCCGCGCGAAGAGCGCCTTGAGCAGCATGTCGCCGACGATCAGCCCGACGGCGCCGAGCGCGATCACCCGGGTCGGGCCCGCGGCGTCGGCGTACTCGGCAGGGAAGAGCCGCCCGATGAACGAGTCCGGGGTCACCGCGAGCACGAGCAGCATCGGGACCAGCGCGAGGGGGACCCAGCGCATCCCGGTGACGACCCAGCCGTGCGCCTCCGCCGCGCCGCGCGCCCGGGCGACGAACGGGAACACCACGTCGGAGAGAGCGCTCCCGACGAGGAACGGCGCCTTGGCCAGGATGGCCGCCGCCTGGTAGCTGCCGACCGCGGCGACGGTGACGCCGTGGCCCTGGCCCAGGACGCCGAGCAGCAGCACGTCGAGCGTGCCGATCAGGCCGAAGCCGGTGGTCGCGACGGCCATCGGCGCGGCGGCCGCGAACTCCCGCCACCCGGCGACCGCGCCCCGCAGGCGGGGCAGCCGGTCACGGAACATCCACCACCCGGTCCCCGCCGCGGCCACCGCGCCGATCAGCAGGGCCCACCCCACCCCCAGGACGCCCGCCCCGACCAAGGCGACCACGCCGAGACCGACCGCCACCTTGACGACGACCTCCGCGATGCGGACCGCGCTCACGGCGGTGAACCGCCGGGTGCCCTGCAGGCCGCCGACGAGGACCTGGCCGAGCGCGAGGAGCACGATCGTGACCGCGACCAGCAGGGTGAGCCCCGGCCCGGCGCCGGGCAGGATCGCGCCGGTCACGAGCTGCACGCCGGCGAACCCCGCCGCGAGCACCGCACCGAGCCCGACGTTGCCCAGCAGGGCCGCGCGGAAGGACGCCGCCGCGGAGGCCGGGTCGTCGTCGCGGGCGACCCGCCGCGCCAGGGCCCAGGGGAAACCGGCCGCGAGGATCGAGGTGGCGAGCAGCAGCACGGTCAGCAGCACGCTGACGACGCCGAACTCGTCGGCGGGGAGCAGCCACGCGAGCGCGAGCCCGAAGCCGTAGTTCAGGGGGGCGGTCAGGGCGATGGCCGCCATCGAGACCGCGGTCCCGGTGACCGCGGACTGGTGTCCTCGGAGGTCTCGCATCGTGGGTCGCCTTCCTCGCTGGTGGGCGAGTTCAGCGTCGTTGCGGCCGGGTCCGGGCGGGATGGGGACGGCCCTGGAGACGGCGGGGGCAGTCCCTACATCGGTCCGCCGACGATCAGGAGGCGGACCCCGCGATGACCCGGCCGTAGCCGGCCACGTCGATCCCCGAGCCGGGCTCGAAGAGCTGGTCCTCGAACGCGAGGTACCACGCCTCGAGGCCGCAGTCGCGCGCGTACCGGCCCGCCTGGACCATCTGGTCGGGCTCGTCGTCGGACTGGGCGGTGCCGCCGGTGTTGGTGAGGTCCGGGGGCCCGGGGTTCTCGGCCACGACGCCGAGGCCCGCCTCGTGGGCGAGCGCGACCGTCCAGCGCTGGGAGGCGCCGCGGTCAAGGCCCGCGGCGGTCAGCGACGCGGTCGTGTCGTCCGGACGGCAGGTGTCCTGCGGCGGGTCCGCGGCCCGGGCCCGGACGGCGCTGTCGTCGTCGAGGCTGGTGAAGTCGACGAGGATCCGCGACGACGGGGACGTGGCGCGCAGCCGGGCGTCGAGATCCGCGAACACCCGGAACTGCGACGGGTAGTCGAGGCCCTTCCCGAGCGCGCCGTCCGGGTCGGCCCGGCCGTCGAGCAGCCCGGCGACGGCCTCCTGCCGGTCGGCCGGGAGCACCCCGCGCCCGGCCAGCGGGACCTGGAAGTCCCCGGTGAAGCCGACCCCGCGCAGCGCGTCGGTGAGCCAGACGACGGAGTCGGCCAGCGAGCCGGTGTACCAGTCGTACCAGCGCCCGGCGTCGTCGGCGGTGACCGGCGCGTCCTGCCACGTCGGCGAGCCCGGCACCCACCCGGGCAGCGGCGACGCGTCGACGCCCGCCGCCCGGCCGGGCCCTCCCTGGGCCGGCGCGCCGAACGCCCAGAACGCCGTGCCGCCCGTTTCCGGTTCCGCGCTCGGGTAGCCGAGCTCGCCGGCCACCCGGACGGTGGCCACCCGCCCGAAGCCGACCTGACCCGCGACGTCGCGCAGGTAGGCGGTGGCGGCGTCCCGCGCCCCGGCGCTGAACACCAGGTCGGCCTCACCTTGGGAGGAGCTCCGGCCCGCCTGGTCGACGAAGGCGGCGCCGGGCAGCCCGAGGACCCACGGCGGCGGGTTCTGCAGGCCGAGTCCCAGCACGACCCGCAGTCCGCCCGCGGCGCAGGCCTCGATCCGGGCGCGCACCGACGCGAGGTAGCCCTCGTCGGTGACGCCCGGGGCCGGCTCGGCCTGGGCCCACTGCATCTCGGTCATGGCCGTGGTGACCCCGGCCTTCCGCAGCGCCGCGACCCGGTCCGGGTCGCAGGAGGACGCGAGCACCCCGAACGCGGGCCGCTCCGGCGGCGCGGGCCGCCCGATCGACCCGAACGCCGTCAGCACAAGCACGACCACCACCACCACCGCCGCCACGCCGCCGCCGGCGAGCCACCACCGTGCGCGCACGACTCATCCGCTCTCGGAGACGGGCGGGACGTCCTGGCCGGCGGCGACGGCCGCGTCGAGGGCGGGCCGGTCGACCTGCCAGACCGTGGTGTCGCCGTTGGTCGGTCCGTGGGCGGTGTAGAGCGGCCGGGCGTGCTGGGACAGCCAGCTCAGCATCTGCGGGGCGGCGTCGCCGTAGCCCTGCTCGAGCGGCTTGGACGAGGTCAGGACGTACTGCGCGTCGTTGTCCCGCAGCTGGGTCAGGCTGGGCCAGTCCCCCCAGCCCTCGCGGGGCAGGAACGCGAGCTGGCCGACCGGCCCGGTGAGCCCCACCCGCGCGTCGGCGGGCAGGTTCGTCGCCATCCACGCCCTCGCCTGCGGGAAGGTGTCGTCGACGGTCAGCCGCGCCGAGATCCCGAGGATCAGGGTGGCCGCCACGAACACCGACCCGACGACGACTAGCGGGCGGCGCAGCGTCGGCCGTCGGTCCCGCAGCTCCGCGAGCGACGTCGCGCAGACCACGACCGAGACGACGACGGTGTAGTAGCCGAACTGCTCCTCGAGGGCGCCCGCCGCGAGCGAGTACACCCCGAACAGGCCGGTGGACACGCCGATGAGGCCCATGAGGCGCCGCGCGGTCGACTTCGCGAAGACCGTCCCGAAGCCGGCGAACAGGCACAGGCCGAGCAGCACGTAGCTGGTGCCGAAGCGCGAGAGCTCGGCGATCAGCCGGTCCACCAGGCTCACGTTGCTCGCGTGGAACCCGGTGACCTGGTCGAGCCCGATCAGCCGACGGAGGCCGCCGAGCTTCTGCCCCGCCCACTCGCCGAACTCCCCGTTCGCGGCGACCACGGCCACGATCACGGTGTAGGGCACCAGCGAGCCCAGCAGGATGCGGCCGGTCTGCGCCGGCCCGAGGGTGCGGCGCCAGACCACGGCGAGGAGCAGCGGGACGAGGATCTGGATGGCCGTCATGTCCTTGGTGGCCAGCGCGCACCCGAACACCACCCCGACGCCGACCTCGCGCCAGCGCCGGACCCACGGGGTCGCCGGGTTGGTGAGGACGCCGAGGAGCAGCAGCCAGGCCGCGAGGGTCCACATGGTGGCCGGCGTCTCGAGCATCACGCGACTGTCGTTGCGCAGGATGAACGGGTCGAACGCCAGGACCGCGGCGCCGCCCAGGGCGATCGGGAGCGGCACGACCTTGCGCAGCAGCCGGAACCCGAGCACGACGGTGATCGCGCCGAGGATCGCCGTGACCCAGCGCAGGTCGTAGACGAGATCCATGACCGGCAGCGACCCGAGCGCGAAGATCTTGATGAACGCCGCGTCGAGGAGGAACGAGCCGATCGGGTGCAGGTAGAAGTGGTCGCCCTGGAACGTCGGGGTCTGCCCCGACGCCACCGAGTTCCCGATCTGCGCGTAGATCAGCTCGTCGACGAACAGGTCGTTCGCCCGCTCCAGGCCGATCGCCCGGATCGCGAAGGCGATCAGGCCGATGAGCGCCGTCAGCGGCCACGTCCGCCCGACGGTGAGCCACCCGAGGCGGCCGCGCTGGGAGGGCCGGATGATCGAGGTGAGCGCCGGGCCCTGCGATCCCGACGGCGGGCCCGGGCGCCGGTCGGCGGCGGGCGGACCCCACGGCGGCCGGGTCGTCCCGGGCGGCCCGGCGGGTCCGGTCGGTCCTGGTCCGGTCGGTCCGGGTCCGGTCTGTCCTGGCGGACGGGGTGGACCCGGCGGGCGCGGCGGCCCGCCGGGGACGGGGCGGGGGCCCGGGATGCGGGTGGGGCGCGGGCCGGGCGGCCGGGGCGGTCCCGGGATCGGACCGGTGGGCCGGGGGCCCTGGGGACCACCGGGCACGCCACGGCTCTCGGGCACGTCCCCACCTCCCCACCCGGGCCCGAGACTCGCCGGCAGGAACTCTGTGTGAGCATCGCCCGCCGCGACTCCCGAGTGATTCACTCTATCGACCCCGCCACGACCGCGAACAGTGCTCACGACGGGTGATTTGACGGATTCGTCGGTGGTCGTCGCGCTCATCGCGACAGGTCCGTACGACGGCCCGTGTCGGTCGCCCGGTGGCCGGCGGCGGCCCGTGCGGCACGGGACGGGCGGCGGTGGAACAGCAGCACGGGGCACGTCTCGTCGCCCGTCGGGGCCGGGGACGCCGGGATGGTGGACGTCCGGCGACGCGCCAGACGCTCGGTCCGCAGATCGATGATCGTCGCGTTCATCCGTGACTCCTCGGCCGGTCGACCCCGGCGGGGCCGATGCTCTGTTGCTCGGGGTCGAGCCTGCGCGAGCGCGCCCGGCGATCCGAGGGGGTGGACCCGCGAGCCGCCGGGGCGCTCCCCCCGATCCGGGTGGGGTCCTCCCCCCGGCCGCGACCGGTGCCGCGCGGGCCGCGGGACGGGCACGACCGAGCCGGCCCCGTCGACGCCGTCCAGCGCGACGAGGTAGGCCACCTCGGCCGCGCCGGCCGGGGTCAGCCCCGCCGGCGTCGTCGTCGGGAGCATCGGGACGCGCGGGTACGCGGACGGGGCCGGGTAGCCGAGGCCCGACGGAGGCTCGGGCAGCAGCGCGACCTCGTCACCGCGCAGCGCCGCGACGAGCGCCCGGAGGAGCACGCCCGGTCCGCGGGCTGCGATGGCGGTCATGGCGTCTCCTCCGACCCGGCGCGGCCCGGGGTGGGCCGACCGGACGAGCGTGGCAACGCGCGGCCGTCGGGTGGATGGTGCGCGCCCTCGACCGGGGTGGGGTCCTCCCCCGACCCGCGGACCCCGGTGTCGCTGATCCACACCCCGCGACGGCGCGACGACGGAGCGCGACGTGCCTGGTCAGGGGCCTACCGGGCCACTAGCGTCCGCGACCATGCGACCGCGGGACCTTCGCGCCCCCGACCCCGATCTCCGCGCGCGGTGGGACGCGCTCGCCCTGGCGTCCGGAGCGGCGCCGTTCATGCGTCCCGGGTGGCTCGGCGCGTGGGCGGACGCCTTCGGCCGTGCGGACGACCTCCGGGTGCTCACCGTCGAGCGCCGCGGCGAGCTCGTGGGCGTGCTGCCGCTGCTGCCGGGTCCGCTAGGGCTCCGTGCGCCCACCAACCACGAGACCGCGCGCTTCGCCCCGGTGCTCGCCGACGACGAGGCCGCCACCGAGCTGGCCGACCGCCTCCTCGCGGCGGGCACCACCGTCGATCTCGGGGCCCTCGCCGTCGAATCCCCGGCGACTCCCGCCCTCCGGGCCGCCGCCGGCCGGGCCGGGGCACCGTCGCTGGAGCGGCCGGTCTGCGTCTCGCCGTGGATCGACACCACCGGGGACCCGGCGTCCTTCCTGGCCCGCCTGTCGAAGAACCGCCGCCACGGCCTGCGCCGGCTACGCCACCGGATGGCCGACGTCGGCGAGGTCGTCCTCGACGTCCGCGACGGCACCGAGCATCTCGACGCCCTGCTCGACGAAGGGTTCGGTCTCGAGGCGCGGCCGTGGAAGCTCGCCGCCGGCTCGGCGATCCGCTCCTCCCCGGCGAGCGTCCGCTTCTACACCGAGGCCGCCCGCTGGGCCGCCGCCGAGGGGATCCTCCGCCTGGTGCACCTGCGGATCGACGGGCGCGGGGTCGCGTTCGGCTACTGCCTGCGCCAGGGCGGCACGCTGTCCTTCCTCAAGCTCGGCATGGACGACGAGCTCGCCAAGCTCGGGCCCGGCGTCGTGCTCACCCACCACCTCGTCGATCACTGCTGCTCCGACCCGGAGCTCGTCGAGCTGGACCTGCTGGGCGACTCCGAGTCGTACAAGGCGGACCTCGCCAGCGGCACCCGCGAGCAGGTCCGTCTCCAGGTGTTCGGCCACCGGCTGACCGGCTCCGCCCACCGCGCCGCCCTGGCCAGCGCGGCGCGGCTGCGCGCCGAGGCGGTGTCCCGCATGTCGGACGACACCCGGGCGCGACTGTCCGCGTGGCGCAACCGCTGGCGACCCGGCGGTGCGAGGGTGTCCGCGAGCAGGTCGTTGACCAGCGCGGAGTAGCGGGCCTCGGCGACCCGCCGGTCGAAGGCCCGGCTGCGCACCCGGGCCCCGCGGCCGAGCTCCGCGCGCAGCGCCCGGTCCCCGGTGAGGCGCACGATCGCGGCCCGCAGCGCCCCGACGTCGAACGCCGGCACCGTGAGCCCCGCACCGGCGCCGATCCACGCCAGCCGCTCGAGGTCGAAGGTGATCACCGGGCGGCCGTGGGCCATGGCCTCGAGCGCGGTGAGGCAGAACGTCTCGTAGCGCGAGGGCACCACCATCACCGAGCAGGACCGCAGCAGTTCCTCCTTCGCCTCGCCGTCGACCCGGCCGAGCAGCCGGACCCGGTCCCCGAGCCCTCCGGTGAGCTCCCGCAGCCGGGCCTCCTCGGCCGCCGTCCCGGACCCGGCGATGTCCAGCCGGATCGTCGGGTCGTCGCGGACGGCCGCGAGGAGCAGGTCGAGGCCCTTCTGCCGGACGTCGATGCGGCCGAGGAAGAGGACCGGGCCCTCGGCGGTGTCGTCGCCGCCGTCGTCGGGCAGGTCCATCCCGTTGGGGATCACGGTGACCCGCGCCCGGGGGCTCGCTTCTCCGACCAGCCGGGCGTCGACGTCGTTGAGCACCACGAAGTGCCGGTAGAGGGCGAGTCCGCGGCGCTCGACCGCCTCGAACGGCAGCCCGTAGCGGCGCTGCATGTCCGCCCCGCACAGCATCTGGACCAGACCGACGACGGGGCAGCGCGCCACCAGCGGCAGCAGGCTGGCCGACACCGGCGGGGTGAGGCTCTCGATCCACACGTCCGGGCGCACCACGAGCGCGAGCACCGGCACGAGCAGCGTGAACAGGATCTGCCCGCCCCGCGGCCCGGCCCACCCGACGGGCAGGTGGACGTACCGCACGCCGTCGCGCACCCCGGACACCGCGCCCCGGTAGGAACCGCAGTAGACGGTGACCTCGTGCTCCTCGGCCAGCCGTGCCGCCACCCGCGCGACGACGGCGGCGCCACCGCCGCCGTAGTGCGGGTTGCCCAGGTCGTCGTAGATCGAGACGACGACGCGGCTCACGACGGCCTGCTCACGACGACCCGGCTCACGACGACCGGGCTCACGACGACCGGGCTCACGACGATCGGCGCAGCTTCGAGACCGCGGCGAACGCGGCGCGGGCGGTGTGCTCGGCGCGCGAGAGCGCCAGCCGCTCGAAGCGCAGCGCCGCGTACGACACCGGCTCCGCGCCGAAGTAGCGCTTGAAGTGCTCCGGCCCCGACCCGGCGTCGGACTCGCCCATGTGGAACCAGCGGATGCCGTGCTCGCAGGCGTCGCGGATGGCCAGGGAGTGCAGCAGGTAGGTCGCGAGGGTCTCCCGGGCGATCCCGGTGGTGTCCATCGCGCACATCCAGCCGACCGCGTGCCCGCCGGGCCCATCTCCCGTCGCTCCGCTCGCCCCGGCTTGCAGCACGACGTTCACCGCCACCGGCTCACCGTCACGCAGCACCGACCACACCACGCACCGCTCCCCCAGCGCGGCGGCCGCCGCGGCCACCTGGCCCGGCCGGTCGCGGCGGGCGGCGAGCCGGCGGGCCAGCGGGAGCGGCTGGCCCCGGTCGGCGGCCCAGCGGTCGACGGACTGGGCGTAGAGGTCGCGGAACACCGCGAGCCCGCGCCCGTCCGGCCCGCTCGCCGTCGTGCCGTCCTCGCGGCGCACGTCGAGGTCGAACTTCTCCGCCTTCCGGACCGAGTTGCGGGCCTGGCGCTTGAAGCCCTTCTCCCAGAGCTGGTCCCAGCCGACGGCGAGGTCGACGACCTGCGACGTGTAGCGGACCCGCGCCACGTCGGGGCCGGCCGCCTCGTCCCAGACCTGCCCCCGCAGCGGCATCGGCACCACCGCGCGGAGCACCGCGGGCCGGGCCCGCAGGTCGTCGAGGACCAGCCGGGCGTCGGCGGCGGTGAGGTCCCCGCCTTCGACGACGGCTCCGCCGTAGCCCCAGCCGTACGGCCAGGACTCCTCGGAGAGCGTCACCCCCGCCAGCCGTCGGGCGGCGAGCGGGAGGACCAGCCGCCGTCCGTCGGCGAGGACGTAGAGCCTGCTCGCGTCGGTGTAGCCGCGAGCAGCCAGGCAGTCCATCCATTCCGGGGACTGGGTGGCCACGGCGTCGGGGTCGGCCGCGAGGACCTCCCGCCAGACGTCGCGGGTCACCGGGGTCGAGCCGGCACGGTCGAGGAGGGTCATGGCTCAGCCCGCCCGGGTGATGGCGGCGGGGGCCGCGGGAACAGTGGTGGTATGGGCGGCCGGCAGGACGCGGCCGCGGTCGGCGACGGTGGCGATCATGGCCGCCTCGTAGCGCTCGACGCAGGTGTCCCAGCCGAGGCCCTCGGCGCGGCGGCGGGCGCGGCGGCCCAGGGCCACCAGGCGCGACCGGTCGGCGGCGAGGCCGTCCAGCGCGGCCGCCAGGGCGTCCACGTCACGGGTCCCGACGACGAGGCCGGTGTCGGACACGAGGTCGCGGACCCCGGGCAGGTCGGAGACGACCGGGACGCACCCGGCGGCCATTCCCTCGAGCACGACCAGACCGAAGGCCTCCGCCTGGGTGACCGACGGGAGGACGACGACGTCGTGCGTGTCATACGCACGGTGCAAATCCTCGTCGGAGACGCGGCCCGCGAACAAGACATTGTCAGCCGAACCGGCCAATGCCTCGTACTCGGCCCGATGCGCTCCGTCACCGATGAGGGTGAGCTCGAGCCCGGGACGGCCGGCGACCGCCGGGATCAGCCACTCGAGGCCCTTGTACGGGCGCATCTGGCCGACGAACAGGACCTTGAGCGGGGCACCGTCCTGGCGCGGCCGCAGCGGCTGGGGCCGGACGTCGACGCCCCACGGCACGACCTCCACCGTCGGGCCGCCCGTGCGGCGCTGCTCGTCGGCGTAGTGCTCGGAGGTGGTCAGGATGCGGTCGGCGCGACCGGACAGGACGCGGTGGAGCCGGTTGTAGACGCGCGACAGCGTCTCCGCGCCGCGGACGGCGAGTGCGCTGTGGTGGGTGTAGAGGATCGGGGTGCCGCGGCGGGCCCCGGCGAGCAGGAGCACGACGTCGCTCATGGTCGGCACCGGGCCGTGGAGGTTGACGACGTCGTAGCCGTCGAGCAGCCGCCCGATCTGCCGCCAGTACGCGACGAGCGGCGAGAACCGGTACTCGCCGAGCATGAGGCGCGGCATCTGCACCGAGGAGAGCACGTCGACGCGGTGGCCGCGCTCGCGCAGCCCGACGGTCAGCCGATCCACGCAGCGCGAGATGCCGGAGACGATCGGCGGCGCCTCGCTGGTGACGATGAGGACCTCGAGACGGGGCGAGGTGTTCTCGCGGGGCCGGCGGTGGTCGTCGAGGCGGATCGGGGCGGCGGACGGCGTCACGACCCGCTGGGCCCGACGCAGCGTCCGGAGGTGCTGCAGGAAGCGCATCCCCTCGCGGGCGGTCGACTTCGACTCCTCCGCGTGGCGGACTCCGAAGGTGAAGGGGACCTCGGCGATGCGCTCCAGCCCGGAGCGGACGACCAGCTCGAGGAGGATCTTGTAGCCGATGGGGTCGACGGCGTCGAGGTCGAGGGCGGCGCGGCGGACGGCGAAGAAGCCGGAGAGCGGGTCGCTCATCTGCGCCACGGCGCCGCCGAGCAGGCGGGCGGCCAGTGCCTTGGAGCCCCGCGAGACCGCGTGGCGGTACGGCGAGCCGAGGCCCGACCCGTCGCCGCCGTGGGCGTAGCGGGTGGCGACGACGACGTCGTGGCCGGGCGCGGCGGCGAGCAGCTCGGCGACGACGGCCGGCGGGTGCTGGAGGTCGCCGTCCATCACGACGGCCCAGTCGGCCCGCGCGGCGCGCAGCCCCTCCACGACCGCCCCGCCGAGGCCGCCGGACGGCTCGTCGCGGTGGATCACGGTGAGGGTGAAGGGGACGGTCGCGGCGCGGGCGCGGTCGGCGGTGTCGTCGGTGGAGTCGTCGACGACGACCACCTCGGCGCCGGCGGGCAGGGCCTCGGCCAGGCGACGGAGCAGCTCGTCGACGTTGCCGGCCTCGTTGAAGGTCGGGATGACGACGGACACCGTCGGGGTGACCGTCCGTGGCGTGGTGGCGAGAGTGGTGAGCATGATCGTCGGACCTCCCCGGTGTCGTCGTGCTCCCTGGTGACACCGAGAAGACTGCTGGTCAGCGCTTTACCGGACGATGGAGCGGACCCCCGGACGGCCGGGGACGTCCCCCGGGCCGAGGTGGGGTTCTCCCCCCGCGCCGGACACGCTCCGGGACGGGTCGACCCCGACGGTGATCGGGCTCTCGGAACGACGTCGCCCGGCGGTACGTCCTGTCGAGTGAGGCCTCGATCGGCGGCACCATCCGGCGCGGAATCGGTTCAGTTCGGCGCGACACCCCGCGTGCCCACTGGGCGCGGAGGGCCCGGAACCGTTGTCTGGAGCAGGACGCACAAGAGCCCCGGAACTCGTCCGGGGCGTGAGGAGGGTCCGTGACGTACGACGCGGTCAGCGCCTACACCGTGCTGCTCGGGGACGGTGTCGGCCCGACGACGGTCAGCGTGCACGGCAGCGCCGTCGACGCCTGGGCGGCGCTCGCGACCGCGCTGGGCGCGCAGTCGGCGCCGGACCGGGTCGACGCGCCACGCCGTCGCTGGCTGCCGGTGCCCCGTCCCGTCGCCGTGGTCCCGCGCGACGGGCTGTCCCAGGACGAGGTGCACGACGCGGCGGAGTCCTGGCGGCAGGTCGACCCCGCGCGCCGCTTCTGGCAGGTCACCTCGCACCGACTGCAGGTGACGGTGCCCGCGATCAACACGAGCCCCGTCGTGAGCCGGTCGGCCTGACGGCCATGTGCGTGCGTTTCCGTGTTCAGACACGGAAACGCACGCACATGCCGTCAGGCGAACGCGCGATCCCCCGGGTTGATCGGCCGCGGGAGCACGCCCCGCCCGGTCAGCTTCTCGTCCACGCCCGCCGCGGCGGAGCGGCCCTCGGCGATCGCCCACACGATGAGCGACTGCCCGCGGCCCGCGTCGCCGGCCACGTACACGCCCGGCACCGAGGTCTCGTACGACGCGTCGCGGCGGATGTTGCCGCGCTCGTCGCACTCGACGCCCAGCGTCTCGACCAGGCCCTCCTTCTGCGGGCCGAGGAAGCCCATCGCGAGGAAGACCAGGTCGGCCGGGATCTCGCGCTCCGACCCCTCGACCGGGGTGAACTTCCCGTCGACCCGCTGCACGTCGACGAGCTTCAGCGCCCGCAGCTCGCCGTCCGGGCCGCCGAGGAACTCCTCGGTGTTCACCGAGAACAGGCGCTCGCCGCCCTCCTCGTGGGCCGAGGAGACGCGGAAGATCGCGGGGTAGGTCGGCCACGGGTTCGACGCCGGCCGCTCGTGGGGCGGGATCGGCATGATCTCGAGCTGGGTCACCGAGGCGGCGCCCTGCCGGTGCGCGGTGCCGACGCAGTCCGCGCCGGTGTCGCCGCCGCCGATCACGACGACGTGCTTGCCCTCGGCGTCGATGTCCGAGCGGGCGTAGTCGCCCTGCTGCACCCGGTTCGACGGCGGCAGGTACTCCATCGCCTGGTGGACGCCGGCGTACTCGCGGCCGGGGATCGGCAGGTCGCGCCAGGCGGTGGCCCCGACGGCGAGCACGACGGCGTCGAAGCGCGAGCGCAGCTCCTCCACCGACAGGTCGTTCTCGCCCCGGCCGCCGACCTCGACGCCGGCGAGGAAGTGCGTGCCCTCGGCCGCCATCTGCTCGAGACGCCGGTCGAGCCGCTTCTTCTCCATCTTGAACTCGGGGATGCCGTAGCGCAGCAGCCCGCCGATGCGGTCGGCGCGCTCGTAGACCGTCACCTCGTGCCCGGCGCGGGTGAGCTGCTGGGCGGTGGCGAGACCGGAGGGCCCGGAGCCGATGACGGCGACCCGGAACCCGGTCTTCGCCTCGGGGGGCTCGGGGCGCACCCAGCCCTCCTCCCAGGCCCGGTCGATGATCTCGATCTCGACCTGCTTGATCGTCACCGGATCGGAGTTGATCCCGAGCACGCACGCCGCCTCGCACGGGGCGGGGCACAGCGTCCCGGTGAACTCCGGGAAGTTGTTCGTGGCGTGCAGCCGGTCGATCGCGACCGACCAGTCGTCCCGCCAGACCAGGTCGTTCCACTCCGGGATCATGTTCCCGAGCGGACAGCCCTGGTGGCAGAACGGGATGCCGCAGTCCATGCAGCGCCCGGCCTGCTTCTTGAGCGTGGTCTCGTTGAGCTCCTCGTAGACCTCGTGCCAGTCGCGCAGACGCAGGTCGACGGGCCGGCGGCGCGGCAGTTCGCGGCCGGTGGTGATGAATCCACGGGGGTCAGCCACGTGCGGCCTCCATGATCGCGTCGTTCACGTCCCGCCCGTCGCGCTCGGCGTCGGCGGTGGCTTCCAGGACCCGCTTGAAGTCCACCGGCATCACCTTGGTGAACCGCATGGTCGCGGCCTCCCAGTCGGTGAGCAGCTGGTGGGCCACGGCGGAGTCGGTCGCGGCGTAGTGCTTCTCCACCAGCGCGCGCAGCTCCTCCAGCGAGACCGCGTCGGGCACCTCGAGCTCGACCATCTGGTGGTTCACCCGGTTCTCGGGCAGGTCGAGCACGTACGCGACGCCGCCGGACATGCCCGCCGCGAAGTTGCGCCCGATCGGCCCGAGGACCACCGCGCGCCCGCCGGTCATGTACTCACAGCCGTGGTCGCCGACGCCCTCGACGACCGCGTGGGCCCCGGAGTTGCGCACGCAGAACCGCTCGCCGACCTTCCCGCGCAGGAAGATCTCGCCGGCGGTCGCGCCGTAGGCGATGACGTTGCCGGCGACGATGTTCTCCTCCGCCGTCAGCGGGGCGTCCGGGTGCGGGCGGACCGTGATCCGGCCGCCCGAGAGGCCCTTCCCGCAGAAGTCGTTGGTGTCGCCGATCAGCCGCAGGGTCACGCCCCGCGGCAGGAACGCGCCGAACGACTGGCCGCCGGAGCCGGTGAAGGTGACGTCGATGGTGTCGTCGGGCAGGCCGTCGCCGCCCCAGCGCCGGGTCACCTCGGAGCCGAGCATGGTGCCGACGGTGCGGTTGACGTTGCGCGCCGGCAGCTCCAGGCGCACCGGCGAGCCGTCGGCGAGGGCACCCTCCGCGAGCTGGATCAGGGTGTGGTCGAGCGCCTTCTCCAGCCCGTGGTCCTGCGGCTTCGACTGGTGCAGCGTCTGCTCCGCGAAGGCGCCGTGCAGCTCCGGGCGGTGCAGGATCGCGGAGAGGTCGAGACCCTCGGCCTTCCAGTGGGACTCGGCGGCGCGGGTGTCGAGCATCTCGGTGTGCCCGATCGCCTCGTCGAGCGACCGGAAGCCGAGCGCCGCGAGGTGCTCGCGCACCTCCTGGGCGATGAACTCCATGAAGGCCACGACGTAGTCGGCCTTGCCGTTGAACTTCGCCCGCAGCGCCGGGTTCTGCGTCGCGACGCCGACCGGGCAGGTGTCGAGGTGGCAGACCCGCATCATGATGCAGCCCGAGACGACCAGCGGCGCCGTCGCGAAGCCGAACTCCTCCGCGCCCAGCAGCGCGGCGATCATGACGTCGCGGCCGGTCTTCAGCTGGCCGTCGGTCTGCACGACGATGCGGTCGCGCAGCCCGTTGAGCAGCAGCGTCTGCTGGGTCTCGGCCAGGCCGAGCTCCCACGGCCCGCCCGCGTGCTTGATCGAGGACAGCGGCGAGGCGCCGGTCCCGCCGTCGTGACCGGAGATCAGGACGACGTCGGCCTTGGCCTTGGACACGCCCGCGGCCACCGTCCCGACCCCGACCTGCGAGACCAGCTTGACGTGGATGCGCGCCGCCGGGTTCGCGTTCTTGAGGTCGTGGATGAGTTGGGCGATGTCCTCGATCGAGTAGATGTCGTGGTGCGGCGGCGGGCTGATCAGGCCGACGCCGGGCGTGGAGTACCGGGTCTTGGCGATCCAGGGGTAGACCTTGTGGCCGGGCAGCTGCCCGCCCTCGCCGGGCTTGGCGCCCTGCGCGATCTTGATCTGGATGTCGTCGGAGTTGACCAGGTACTCGCTGGTGACGCCGAACCGGCCGGACGCCACCTGCTTGACCGCGGAGCGCCGCGAGTCGCCGTTCGCGTCGCGGGTGAAGCGGTTCGGGTCCTCGCCGCCCTCGCCGGTGTTGGACCGCCCGCCGAGGCGGTTCATCGCGATGGCCAGGACCTCGTGCATCTCCTGGGAGATCGACCCGTAGGAGATGGCACCGGTGTTGAACCGCTTGACGATCTCGGAGACCGGCTCGACCTCCTCGATCGGCACCGGCTCCCGCTCGTCCTTGAACGCGAACAGGCCGCGCAGCGTCAGCAGCGCCGAGCTCTGCTCGTCGACCGCGCGGGTGTACTCCTTGAAGACGTCGTAGTTCTGCGTCCGCGTGGAGTGCTGCAGCTTGAACACGGTGTGCGGGTTGAACACGTGCAGCTCGCCCTCGCGGCGCCACTGGTACTCGCCGCCGACCGCCAGCTCGCGGTGGTTCGCCCGGACCCCGTCGGCAGGCCAGGCCAGCCGGTGCCGGATCGCGACCTCCTCGGCGAGGACGTCGTAGCCCACGCCGCCGAGCCGCGAGGTGGTGCCGGCGAAGCAGTCGGCGACGACCTGCTCGCCCAGCCCGATCGCCTCGAAGATCTGGGCGCCGATGTACGACGCGACCGTCGAGACGCCCATCTTGCTCATCACCTTGCGGACGCCCTTGGCCAGCGCCTCGACGACGTGGCGGGTCGCCGTGGGCACGCCGACCCCGGTGATGACGCCGCGGTCGATGAGGTCCGCGACGGTGTCCAGCGCGAGGTAGGGGTTGACCGCGGAGGCGCCGTAGCCGAGCAGCAGCGACACGTGGTGGGTCTCGCGGACGTCGCCGGCCTCGACGACGAGGTCGACCTGGGTCCGCGTCTTCTCCCGCACCAGGTGCTGGTGCACCGCGCCGGTGAGCAGCAGCGTCGGGATCGGGGCGCGGTCCGGGTCGGAGTGCCGGTCGGACAGCACGATCACCCGGGCGCCGTCGGCGACCGCGGCCGAGACCTCCTCGCGGATCTCGGCGAGCCGGGCGTGCAGGGCGTCGCCGCCGCCCGCGATCGGGAAGAGCCCGGAGACCACGTGCGGGGCGAACCCGGGGAGGTTCCCGTCGTCGTTGATGCCGATGATCTGGGCGAGCTCGTCGTCGTCGATCACCGGCAGCGAGACCACCACCCGCCGGCAGGAGGCCGGGCTGACCTCGAGCAGGTTGGTCTCCGAGCCGAGGGAGACCTGCAGCGAGGTGACGAGCTCCTCGCGGTAGGCGTCCAGCGGCGGGTTCGTGACCTGCGCGAAGAGCTGGGTGAAGTAGTCGAACAGCGACCGGCTGCGCGACGAGAACGGGGCGAGCGGGGCGTCGTTGCCCATCGACCCGGTCGCCTCGCCCTGCCCGGTGGCCATCGGCCGCAGCAGGAGGGTCAGCTCCTCGTCGGTGTAGCCGAAGGTCTGCTGGCGCCGGACGAGGACCTCGCGGTCGAACGGCACGCGGTCCCGCGCGGGCAGGTCCGCGAGCTCGATCATCCCGGCGTGCAGCCACTCGTCGTACGGGTGCTCGGCGGCCAGTTCGCCCTTGATCTCGTCGTCGTCGACGATGCGCCGACCGACGGTGTCGACGAGGAACATGCGGCCGGGCTCGAGGCGGCCCTTGCGCACGATCGCGGACGGCTCGATCTCGAGGACGCCCACCTCGGACCCGAGCACGACGAGGCCGTCCTCGGTGACCCAGTAGCGCGCCGGGCGCAGGCCGTTGCGGTCGAGGACGGCGCCGATGACCGAGCCGTCGGTGAACGCGGCGAGGGCCGGGCCGTCCCAGGCCTCCATGATCGTGGAGTGGTACCGGTAGAAGGCCCTCCGGGCCGCGTCCATCTCGGTGTGGTTCTCCCACGCCTCCGGGATCATCATCAGCACCGCGTGCGGCAGCGAGCGCCCGGCGAGGTGGAGCAGCTCGAGCACCTCGTCGAAGCTGGCGGAGTCGCTGGCCTCGGGCGTCACGATCGGGAAGAGCCGGTCGATGTCGCGGGCCGAGAACGCGCCGGTGGCGAGCATCGACTCGCGCGCCCGCATCCAGTTGCGGTTGCCCCGCAGGGTGTTGATCTCGCCGTTGTGCGCGAGGTAGCGGTAGGGGTGCGCGAGGTCCCAGGCCGGGAACGTGTTCGTCGAGAACCGGCTGTGCACCAGGGCGAGCGAGCTGGTGGTCCGCTCGTCGCGCAGGTCGGCGTAGAACGGCCCGAGCTGCTCCTCGGCGAGCATGCCCTTGTAGACGATCGTCCGGCCCGAGAGGCTCGGGAAGTAGGTCTCGCACCCGGCGGCGCGGGTCTCGTGCTCCACGCGCTTGCGCAGCGCGAAGGCACGGCGCTCGAGGGTCAGGACGATGCCCGCCTCGTCGTCGCCGGCGTTCGGGGTGTCGACGACGTGCGTGACGTCGTCGGGCAGGCCCACGAAGAGCTGGCGGAACCGCGGCATGACCTCGCGCGCCGTCGGGCCGATGCCGGCCCCGTCGGGGTCGGTCGGCAGGTCGCGCCAGGTGAGGAGCTCGAGCTCCTCCTCGGCCGCGAGGCGCTCGACGATCGCGCACGCCTCGGCGGCCCGCGCCTCGTCGGTCGGCAGGAACGCGGTCCCCGCGGCGTAGCGGCCGGCCGAGGGCAGCGTGACCCCCAGGTCGGCGAGCAGCGGGCGGAACAGGCCGTCCGGCAGCTGGATGAGGATCCCCGCGCCGTCGCCGGTCGCGTGCTCGGCCCCGCGGGCACCGCGGTGCTCGAGGTTGATCAGGGCCGTGAGCCCCTTCGTGACGATGCCGTGGTCGCGGCGGCCCGCGATGTCGGCGACGAACGAGACACCGCAGGCGTCGTGCTCGTGCGCGGGGTCGTAGAGCCCCTGGGCGCCCGGGCGGGTGCTGGATGCGGTGTCGGCTCCGCGGGCCTGCTGGCCCTGGGTCCGGCCGGTGGTGCTGGTGCCGGTGGCGGTGGTGGCCACGTGCCCCTCCCGTCGTCGACGAAGGTGGTGAGCCGGTCCACGACGGTGTGCGGCCGAACGGCCGAGCAGCGCATACGAAGAGCGGCGGGTCTGGGTGGTTCCGGCGGGCGAGGAGGCGGTCGGCGAGCGGCGGCCGGAGACCGTCACCCGGATACGGGCGGGGGTGAGGAGACGGGCCGGAGAGCGGGAGTCGGGGGACGGCGTCCCGGGTCGGGCCGGAGCGTCGACCGCCGGCCCGGGGCGGACGTCTCCGTGGTGTGGTCCGAAGCAATAAGACGTTAACGGTGCGGAACGTCCTGCGCACTGCCCCGGACGAGATCGGGAACGTGCTGATCGCCACGTTCCGGCAACCTGCCGGCCGTATCCACGACGCTCCCGGCATCCCGACGTGACGTCGTTGTCACTGCCGGTGTCGGCTCGCCCGGGGGCGTCGGTTCCGGCGCCGGGGGCGGGATCGCCGCCCTCGTCGTCGGAGTCCCCGTGCACCGACGGTCCGCTCCGCAGCCCGATCTGCGGGGACCGACGGGTATCGGGGTCGTGGTGTCGGGGTATGCCCTTATGGTCTCGAACGGATGTTCGATCGCACGGAGCGCCTCCGACGCGTGATGCGTCTGTGACGCCCCGCGGCGGTGGGACCGCCCGTGCGAGAAGCAGCAGCACGACCCACGACGGCCACGACCTCGGGAGCCATCATGAGTGAGACCGACACGCGGGACAGTCTGCCGTCCGACACGCCGTCCGGCCAAGACCCTGGACGTCACACAGCTGACACACAGTCGCCGGAGGCCGCTCCGGACCCCCACGGGGTGAAGGCCCAGGGGGACGGATCCGCCGCCGAGAAGGACTCCGCGCAGTGGGTCACAGGGGGCGAGGCGATGACCGGTCCGCAGGCCTCCTACCTGGAGACCCTGGCGCACCAGGCGGGCGAGAAGGTGCCGGAGGGGCTCTCCAAGGCGCAGGCCTCGGACGAGATCGAGCGCCTGCAGTCGTCCGGCGCCGACCGGTCGGGCGAGAGCCCTGGTCCGGACGGGGTGGAGCGCCCGACCGACGAATGGGTCACCGGCGAGGAGCCGATGACCGGCCCGCAGGCCAGCTACCTCGAGACGCTGGCCCAGCAGGCGGGCACCGATCCGCCGACCGGGCTCACGAAGTCGCAGGCCTCGCGGGCGATCGACGAACTGCAGGCGCAGGCGAAGGGGTGAGGCACGTCTGGCCGCCGGGCGGCCCGCCGGGCGAGCTCGACCGGGCGGCCCTCGCGGGGGTCTACGCCTACCCCGCGCGCCTCGACCGGCCCTTCGTGCGCGTGAACTTCGTCGCGAGCGCGGACGGCGCGGTCAGCGCGGGCGGGCTCTCCACCGGCCTGTCCGCGCCGGGCGACCGGCAGGTGTTCGGGCTGCTGCGCGAGCTCGCCGACGTCGTCCTCGCCGGCTCGGGCACGGTCCGCGCCGAGCGGTACCGCGGCGTGCGCACCTCGCCCGAGCTGCGCGAACGGCGCCGGGCGCGGGGTCGGACCGAGGTCCCGCCGGTCGCCGTCGTCACCGGCACCGCCGACCTGGAGCCGGACGCACGGCTGTTCACCGACACCGCGGTCCCGCCGCTGCTGCTGACGACGACGGGCGCGGCCGGCCGGGCGCGGGAGCGGTTCGGCGACACCGCCGAGGTTCTCGCGGTCGGTGAGGAGGTCACGCCCGGGGCGGCGCTCGACGCGCTGGCCGGCCGCGGGCTGTGCCGGGTGCTCTGCGAGGGCGGACCGGCCCTGTTCGGGTCCTTCGCGGCGGCCGGGCTGGTCGACGAGCTGTGCCTCAGCGTGGCGCCGCAGCTCGCCGGCGCCGGGGCGGACCGGATCCTGGGCGGCCCCGCGCTCGAGGACGGGCCGGAGCCGTTGCGGACGGCGTCGGTGATCGCCCACGACGACGGGCTGATGCTCCGGTACCGGACGACGCGCGGCGACCGGGCCGACCCGGACGGTGCCGACCCCGAGGGCGGGTGAAGATCCTCGATGTGACACCCGACGACCGGAGCGCCGCCTACGGCCACGCGCCGGCACACTACCTGTCCCCGGACCGCCGGGACCCGGTGAAGCGGCTCTGGGAGGAGCCGGTGAACCACCGGGTGATCGCCGCCGCCGTCGACGCCCTGCCCGCCTCGTCCCGCCCGCTGCGGGTGCTCGACGTCGGCGCCGGCACGGGCGACGGGCTGGCCCTGCTGGAAGGGGGTCTCGCGCTGTCGTCCGATCCCGGACGACCGATCCACTACGTCGGGCTCGACCCGGACCCGGTGATGATCGAGACCGCCCGGGCGGCCCACGCCGACCGCCCGGACGTCGAGTTCGTCCTCGGCGACGTCCGCGACGACCTGCCCGTCGACGACGTCGACCTCCACCTGTCCGCGGGCGTGCCCTGGTCGCACCTGCGACACGCGGAGTTCCGCGGCGCGCTGACCGGGGTCCTCGCGGCCGCGGCCCGGCGGCGCGGCCCGACGGCGGTCGTCGTCGACGTGCTGGGGCGGTACTCGATCGAATGGACCACCCGCTGGGCCCTCGACGCCTGGGACTACCGGATGTCGTTCTTCCACGGCGCCGGCGAGGGCGACGACGCCGTCGCGATGCCGATGAGCGTCCACAGCCGCCGCACCGTGGCGGCCGCACTGGAGGCCGCCGCGCACGAGACCGGCACCGTGCTGCGCTCGGTGACCTTCCACGACCGGTCGGTGATGGTCGGCCGTCACACCACCACCGGCGCGTTCACCCCGGACCTGCCCGAGTACCGGTCCCTGGTCAACCGCCTCCACGACGGCGACGTCACCCTCGACCTGGACCGGCTGCGCTTCACCGCGCCCACCGTCGACGCCCCGGCCGAGATCGCCGACTTCTTCGCCACGCTCGAGCCCGCGTGGAACGCGCGCGTCGCGGCCGCCGCGGCGCACGAGGCCGCCGCCGGGCCGGCCGCCGCGGTGCGCACCGGTCTGGCGGCGGGGCTGCGCGAGGTCGAGCACAGGCTCCAGCGCGGTCTCGGCGCGGCCCACTCGCTGATCGGCGTCGCGATCGTCGCTCCGCGGGGCGGCGGACCGACGGACGGAGCCGGGTAGTCCGTTCGAGTGACATGCCGTGACGATCCCCCTTCAGGCCGAGTCCTACGGGTAGTCGGCGGCCGCGAGCGTGATCGCGCCGCCCGGCACGCTGCCCCAGTCCCCCAGCGCAGAGGAGCGCTACATGACGACCGCGGACTCCCCCTCGACGTCGACGCCCACCCCCGCCGGTCCCCGGACCGGTGGCGGCGCCTCTCCGTCCCGCCTCGCCGACGACTCCGGCCAGGGCAAGACCACCATCGCCTCCGGCGTGGTGCAGAAGATCTCCGGCATCGCGGCCCGCGAGGTCTCGGGTGTGCACTCGATGGGCGGCGGCGTCTCGCGCGCCTTCGGCGCCATCCGGGAGCGCATCCCCGGCGGCACCGGCACCTCGCAGGCCGCGGGCGTGCAGGTGGAGGTCGGCGAGAAGCAGGCGGCGATCGACCTCGACATCATCGTCGAGTACGGCGCCGGCATCGTCGAGCTCGCCCGCGCCGTGCGCCGCAACGTCATCGGCGCCGTCGAGCAGATGACCGGCCTCGAGGTGATCGAGGTCAACATCGCGGTCAACGACATCCACATGCCGGGCGACGACGGCGACGACTCCGAGCCCGCGCCGGCTCCGTCCTCGCGCGTCGAGTGAGCGGCCCCGCGCCGGACGCTCCCGGGGCGATCCCCGCGTCGGCCCCGGGGGTGCGCGCCACCTCCCCGGGGGACGCGTCGTCCCCGGGCCGCGGGGCGCTGTCCGAGCGCGTCGCCGACGCCCTGCTCGCGCACCCCGACGTGGTGCGGCTCTCCGGCGGCCGGTTCGGGTCGATCGCGACCTACCTGCCGGGGCGCCGTCTGATCGGGGTCGCGCTCGGCGAGGGTGACGAGCCGGCGCGGATCGGCGTCGTCCTGCGCCTGGGCGCACCGGTGCCCGCGACCGCGGACGCCCTGCGCACCCTCGTCGGCGCCGAGACCGGGGCCGAGCGGGTCGACGTCGTCGTCACCGACGTCGAGCCCGCCGGCCCGACGCCGTGACCGCGGTGGACGACCGGGAGCACGGTCCGGACACGGGCCCGGCGGCGGACCCGGCCGCCGCGCGCTTCCGGGCGTTCGCCCGGCGCCACCACCCGGACGTCGGTGGGGACCCGGAGACCTTCCGGCTCGGTGTGGAGGCCTTCCGCGCCGGCCGGTCGCCCTTCGCCGCGGTGGGCGAGGTCGATCCGTCCGGAACCACGGAGGAGCCCGCGCCGCGGTGGACGGTCCCCGACGACGACCCGCGCCTGGACGCGCCGGTCGTCGCGGTCTCCGGCCACGTCGTGCCCCGCACCCTCCGTGCGGGCCGTCGGTGGCTCGGCCGCGGCCCGCTCCATCCCGTCCGTTCCCGCCGGGTGATCTGACCCGACGGCCCCGTCCCGCTTCTCGCTCTGCCTGGAGGTCCTTCCCATGAGCGCAACCACGGCCGGTCTGTTCGTCGGCCTCCTGCTCGGCATCGCCGCAGCAGTCGCCGGAGTCACCGGCTTCCTCATCGCCCTCCTCCTGGGGGTCATCGGCCTGATCGTCGGGCGGGTGCTCGACGGCGAGCTCGACCTCACCCAGTTCACCGGCCGCGGCCGCGACCGATGAGCGAACCCGCCAGCGACGCGACCACGCCGGTCCCGACCGCCACCGGCGCTGCGACCGCCGCGGCGTCCGAGGACGAGGCGGGCGAGCGCGGCACCCTCGCGATCTCCTTCTCGGTGGTGCGCCGCATCGCCGAGCACGCCGCGGACACCACCGAGGGCACCGTCCGCACCGAGCGGCGCCTGGTCGGGGTCGGCCTCGGCGAGGCCGGGGCGACCGCCAAGGTCTCCGGCTACGGCGACCAGGTCGACCTGCGCCTCGAGGTGCCGCTGGCCTACCCCGCGCCGATCGCGCTCACCGTGGACGCGGTCCGCGGCAACGTCCGCGAGCGCGTCCAGACGCTCACCGGCTACGCGGTGCGCGCGCTCGACGTCACCGTCTCGGCGCTCGCCGTCCCGGCCGGTCCCGCGGCCCCCACCCGACGGACGGAGTGAGGTCTCCCATGCGCTTCGTGCTGCGCCTGCTCTCCCCGGTGCTCGGCCTGCTGGTGGCAGCGGTCGGGCTCATCACGACGATCGAGGTCGTCACCGCGTGGGTCGCGCCCGCGTCCTCCCCGCTCGTCGTCCCGTGGCCGACCTGGCAGGCCGCCCTGCTCTCCTCGACGTGGTCCTCGCCGGTCGTGCGCGGCGTGGCCATCGGGGTCGGCGTGGTCGGGCTGCTCGTGCTGCTGGTGGCCCTCGTCGCCCGCCGCCACGACGTCCGTCTCACCGACCCGGTCCCCGAGGTCACGGTGACCACCTCGCCGCGATCGCTCGCCCGCGCCGTCGGGCACGAGGTCCGGTCGCACGCCGACGTGGTGTCCGCGTCGGTCGTCGCCTCGTCGAAGAAGGTCGTGATCAAGGCCGGGACCCTCGACGCCCCCGACGACGTCCGCGCCGGCGTCCGCGAACGGGTCGACGAGCTGCTCTCCCGCCTGCCGCTCGCGCGCCGCCCGCGCGTGTCGGTGTCCGTCGCCGCCACCAAGGGGGTCAAGTGAGTCGCCGATCCCGCGCCGCGGTCGCCCGTTCCACCGCCGCCGACCGCAGCCTGGTCGTCCTGTCCGGGCTGGTCCTGCTCGCCGCCGGCGTGCTGGTGGTCCTGCTCGGGATGGGGATCTTCGGGGTCTACCGGGCGCAGCGCCCGCTGATCGACCCGGACGTCACCGCCTGGATCGCCGCCAACGCGAACCTCACCCGCTGGATCGCGATCGTCGGCGGGATCGTCCTGCTGGTGGTGGGCCTGACGTGGGCGATCCGCTCGCTGCGGCCCGAGGCGCGCCCGGACGTGCTGCTCTCCGAGACCCCGGGGCAACGTCTGACGGTCGAGCACTCCGCGATCGCCGAGGCGGTGCGCAACGACGCGGAGGCGATCGACGGCGTGAGCCGGGCGCGGGTGCGCCTGGTCGGGACCGAGCGGCGGCCCGCGCTGCGGATGACGCTGTGGCTCGTCGAGGACGCCGACGTGCGCGACGTGTGGGCCGAGGTCGACGGCCGGGTCCTCGCCCGGGCCCGGCAGGCGTTCGCGGTCGACGCGCTGCCCACCGCGGTGCGCATCGAGCTCGACGCCGCCGCCACGAAGACCCCGCGCGTGCTCTGAGCCACACTGGTCGGTGTGGACCTGCCCGTCATGCCGCCGGTGCTCCCGATGCTGGCCAAGCCCGTGAAGACCATCCCGGACGGCCAGCGCTACGAACCCAAGTGGGACGGGTTCCGCGCGATCGTCTTCCGCGACGGCGACGAGATCGAGATCGGCAGCCGCAACACCAAGCCGATGACCCGCTACTTCCCCGAGGTCGTCGAGGCGCTGCGCGAGCACCTGCCGCCGCGCTGCGTGCTCGACGGCGAGATCATCGTCGCGGACCCCGACGGCCGCGGGCTCGACTTCGAGGCCCTGCAGCAGCGGATCCACCCGGCCGTCTCCCGGGTGAACCTGCTCGCGAAGGAGACGCCGGCGAGCGTCGTCGCGTTCGACCTGCTCGCCCTCGGCGACGACGACCTCACCTCCCGGCCGTTCGCCGAGCGCCGCGCGGCGCTGGAGGACGCGCTGGGCCCGGCCGGGCGCGCCCCGGTGCACGTCACCCCGATGACCTCGGAGCTCGACGAGGCCCGGGAGTGGTTCGTGCGCTTCGAGGGCGCGGGGCTGGACGGGCTGATCGCCAAGAAGCCCGACCTGCTCTACCAGGCGGACAAGCGGGTCATGAGCAAGATCAAGCACGAGCGGACGGCCGACTGCGTCGTCGCGGGCTACCGGGTGCACAAGTCGGGACCGGACGCGCTCGGGTCGCTGCTGCTCGGCCTGTACACCGCCGAGGGGTCGCTCGCGTCGGTCGGCGTGGTCGGGGCGTTCACCATGGCCCGGCGCAAGGAGCTGTTCGCCGAGCTGCAGCCGCTGGTGACGACGTTCGACGAGCACCCGTGGAACTGGGCCGCCCACGAGCAGGGCGACCGGACGCCGCGCAAGAACGAGACCAGCCGCTGGAACGCGGGCAAGGACCTCTCGTTCACCCCGCTGCGCCCCGAGCGGGTCGTCGAGGTCCGCTACGACTACCTCGAGGGCGAGCGCTTCCGGCACACCACCCAGTTCGTCCGCTGGCGGCCCGACCGGGACCCGGAGTCCTGCACGTACGACCAGCTCGAGCGCCCGGTGAGCTTCGACCTCGGCGAGATCCTGCCGACGGCCTGACCCGCGGCGCGGGGTCTCACCGGGGCGCGACCACCGGCGGGGCATCATGGGCCGGCCCCGACGATCACGAGAGGTCGCATCATCCCCGCTCCGCGCATCAGCACCCGGGTGCTCGTCGCGGCCGCCGTGCTGGCCGCCCTCGGGCTCTTCGCGGGGTGCGCCGTCGGCCCCAGTCAGCGGCCCCCGGTGGCCACGGTGAACAGTGACGAGCCGGCCACCGAGGCCCCGGCCGAGCCCGCCCCGGAGGCACCACCGCCCGCGCTGCCGCCCCTGACGCCCTCGAACCCGGCGCTCGACTTCACCGACTGCACCGGCCCGACGCTCGCCGGCCTCGGCGGCCGGGCCGCGCTCGGCGGCCGCGACGTACGGACCGGGTGCGCGACGGTGCCGGTGGGCGGCGGGTTCGCGTCGGGGTCGGCGTCGGCCGCCGAGGTCGACGTCACCCGCGTCACCATCGGTCCCGCCCCGGCCGGCCCGACGGTGCCGATCGCCGTCCTCGGCGACCCGGGGCGGCGCACCGGCACCGAGGCGGCCGTCCGGCTGGCCGCGCAGGGCCCGGCCGACCTGCTGGCCGGGCGCACCCTCTACGGGATCGACGTCCGCGGGAGCTCGGGCACCGCGGTCGACTGCATCACCCCCACCACCCGGGCCGCCCTCGACGACGCCGACCCGACCGCCGCGGATCCCGCCGCCCTCGGCCCGCTCTCGGCCGCCGCGGGCAGCGCCGCCAAGACCTGCTCGCAGCTGCTCGAGGACTCGGTCACCGACTTCTCCACCGCCACCGACGCCGACGACCTCGAGGCCGTCCGCCAGGCGCTCGGGGCCCCGCGGCTCAACGCGATCGGGCTGGGCGGCGGCGCGGCCACGCTCGCCGCCTGGGCGCAGTCGCACACCGGCGCGCAGGGCCGCCTCGTGCTCGACGCGCTGCCCGACCCCACCGCGGTGGACCCGGCCCGTTCCGACGCGCGCGCCGCCGCCGCCCGGTCGGCCCTCGACGCCTTCGCCACCCAGTGCGTGGCGGCCGGGAACTGCCCGCTCGGACCGGACCCGCGCGGCGCCGTCACCGACCTCGTCACGCGGCTGCGCGCGGCTCCCCTGCCCGCCTCACCGACCGCGACCGGACCCGTCCCCGGCCGCACCGTCACCGCCGGGACCCTCGTGACCGTCCTGGTCGACCGGCTCGCCGACCCGGAGTCCTGGCCCGCCCTCGAGTCCGCGCTCGCCACGGCCCGGGCGGGCGACCCCGCCGGGATCCTCGGGCTCGCGGAGGCCCGCGAGGGCACCGGACCCGACGACGCCGGGTACGACCTCGGGCTGGTGCAGACCTGCAACGACGACCCCGCCCGCCAGACCGTCGACCAGGTCGGCGCGGCGGTGCGCCGGGCCGCGGCCGGCGACCCGGTGTTCGGCGGCTGGTTCGCGCAGCGGGCCCTGGAGTGCTCCTCGTGGCCGGTCCCCACCAGCGCCCCCGCCCCGCTCGCCGGCACCCCGACGCCCTCGCTGCTGCTCGGGACCGCCTCGGACCCGGCGGTGCCGCTGTCCGAGAGCCAGCGGGTGGCCGCGGGCATGCAGGGCTCGGTGCTGGTGTCCTGGCTGGGCGCCGGGCACGGGGCCTACCCGGCGACGCCGTGCATCTCCGGCGTGGTCGACGACTTCCTGGTCGGCGGCACGATCCCCCGGGAGGAGACGGTCTGCCCGCCGTGAGGACGGCCGGTCCCGATCGGGTCGCACCGCGCGACATGATGATCATCAGCGTGCCGGGCGGCGGCACCGCCCGTACGCTGCCCGCGTGCCGCTGCCGCGCCTGCTCGACGCCGCGCTCGACCGCCTCGTGGTCCCGGGCTACTCCCGCCTGGGCTTCCTCGCCCGGTCGGCGGGCTGGTCCCGCCTGCCCCGCGAGGCCCTGACGGGCCGGACGATCGCGGTCACCGGCTCCAGCGGGGGGCTCGGCGAGGCGACCGTGGCCGGGCTGGTCGAGCTCGGCGCCGCGGTCGAGATGCTGGTGCGCGACCGCGCCCGCGGCGAGGCCGCCCGGGACCGGGTGCTCGCGGCGCACCCGGACGCCCGCATCACGGTGGCGGTCTGCGACCTGGCCGACCTCGACGACGTCCGGCGCTACGCCTCCGACGCGCGGGACCGGCTGATCGCGCTGCACGGCCTGGTGCACAACGCGGGCGTGCTGCCCGAGGCCCGCACCGAGACCGCCGGGGGCCACGAGCTGTGCCTGGCCACCCACGTCCTCGGCCCGTTCCTGCTCACCCGCGAGCTGCTGCCGCTGCTGCGGGCCGGCTCGCCGCCCGACCGCCCCGGGAGCCCCGCGCGCGTGGTCTTCGTGTCCTCGGGCGGGATGTACACCGCCTCGCTGCGCACCGACGACCCGGAGTTCCGCGAGGGGAAGTTCTCGGGCGGGGCCGCGTACGCGCGCACCAAGCGGATGCAGGTGGTCCTGGCCGAACTGCTCGCCGACGACCTCGCGGGCGCGGGCGTCGCGGTTCACAGCATGCACCCGGGCTGGGCCGACACCCCCGGCGTCGCCGGGTCGCTGCCCGCGTTCCGCCGGATCACCGGGCCGCTGCTGCGCTCCGTCGACCAGGGGGCCGACACCGCCGTCTGGCTGCAGGCCGCCCGCGAGCCCGGCCAGTGCAGCGGGGTGTTCTGGCACGACCGGGTGCCCCGGCCGACCCACTACCTGCCCGGCGGCGAGGAGGCTCCCGAGGCGCGGGCGGGACTGTGGGCGCTGTGCGTCGACGCGGTCGGCCCGACCTGACACCCCTCCCGGCACCCCGGCCCGCTGACCTGGTCCGGGAGCGAACGACCCTCGTCCGGTACCTCTGATCGGGGTACGGTCCCGGGTCCGGATAACGCCGGACGGGCGCCGACCGATGCGACGGGTGAACACCCCCGCGACGGCGCGGGGACCGGGTGCCTCGGGGGCGAGAAGATGATGGGTCAGGAGACGGAGACCGCGGGCGGAGCCACGGCGGGCGGGCGGCCGGGACCGGCCGGGCCGGTCGCGCCGATGACCCCGCCCGGCGGACACCGCCCCCCGACGGGTGGCTTCCCCGCCGGCCCGCGATCGCCCTACGCCCAGCACCCGTACGGCGGCCCGGCCCAGTACCCCGCCGCCCGGCCCTACCCCGGCCCGTACGTGCCCGGCCCGCGTCCCACCCCGACCGGCCCCCACGGCGCGGTCAACGCGGGGCCCTACTCCTGGGACCCCGCGAACGACGTCGACGACCCGCGGCGCCCGGGCAATGCCGCGGCGGCCTCCTCGGTCATCCTCGGCCTGCTCGCGCTGCTGATCAGCTTCCGCCCGCTGGCGTTCGGCTCGATGGTCATGGCCTGGGACACCTACGTGGCCCTGGGCGTCGCGGTGGTGGCCCTCGTCGTCGGCGGGGTCGCCCTGCGCACCCCGGTCCGCCGCCCGGTCGCCGTCGTCGGGATGACCCTCTCGGTGCTGGCGCTGCTGGTCGTGGCGGTCCTGCCCACGATCTGACCCCGGGCGCGCCCCCGCCGGCTCAGAACGTGATGACCAGCCGGCCGCGCACCCCGCCCGCCTCGAGCCGGGCGTGGGCCTCGCCCGCCCGGTCGGCCGGGATCGCGTCGGCGACCCGCAGCGTGATCTCGTCCTTCTCGGCCTGCTCGCGCAGCCGGTCGAGCGCTGCGTGGTTCTCGGCGTAGTCGCGGACCACGACCGGGTGCCAGGTGATGCCGCGCCCGCTGCCGCCGTCGGGACCCCGGTACCCGCGGACGGTCGCGACCCGGCCGCCGTCGGCGAGCGCCGGCACGAGCTCCTCCCCCTGGAGGCTGCCGTCGGCGATCCCCGCGACTCCCTCCGGGACGGCCTCGCGGATCCGGTCGGCGACGTCGTCGCCGCGACGCACCACGACGTCCGCGCCCAGCCCGCGCACCAGGTCCTCGTCGGCCGCCGACGCGTCCGCGAGGACCCGCAGCCCGTCGGCGTGCGCGAGCTGCACCACGTAGCCGCCGAACGCCCCCGCCGCCCCGGTGACGGCGATCGTCGCGCCCGCGGGCAGGGCGAGGAGGTCCAGCGCCAGCCGCGCGGTGAGACCGTTCATCGGCAGGGTGGCCGCCTCGACGAGTGACGCCCCGGTGGGCGCGGCCGCGACCGACCCGGCCGGTAGCGCGATCCGCGAGGAGTACCCGCCGTGCGACCCGGACGGCACGACGATGCCCATGACGCGGTCGCCGACCGCCAGGCCCGAGCTCGCGGTGTCCTCGCCGAGCGCCGCGACCGTGCCGGCGACGTCCATGCCCGGCACGTAGGGCGGCGGGAACCGGCGCAGGCTCTCCGCCCGTGCCCCGTTGCGGGTGTACGTGTCGGTGGGGCTGACCGCCGCGGCGGCGACGTCCACCAGCACCTGACCGGGCCCGGGAACCGGGTCGGGCAGCTCGACGACCTCGAGGGCCTCGGGCGCTCCGAACTCCGTCACTCCGACTGCGCGCATGCCGGGGGCAACGCCGCCACCCCGAGCCGATCTTCCCCGCCGTCGTGACCGTGCTCCCCGGACCGGGCGAACCTGGCATCCCGACCAGGTGAGTCGCCGGAGCGGCGCTGGGAGGGCGCAGGCGGGGGCTGTCACCGTCGCGCCCATGTCGTCCGCGTCCTCCGCGCCGCCCCGCCCGACCTCGGTCACGCCGATCTTCGACGCGGTGGACCAGTGGTGGCGCGACGGCGGCGACGACCCGCTGCCGTGCACGATGCTGTCCTTCGCGGGCTCGACGCGCGACCCCCGGCGGCCGGTGCGGGTGCCCGCCTCCGCCGCCGGACCGCGGCATCTCCTCGGGCGCTCGTGACCCCTCTGAGGCGGCGTGCGCCCCGACCATGATCATCCGGAGTCGTACGATGTGGGGGTGACGCCCTCCGTCACGCCGCTCCCGGCGTCCGCGCTCCTGGCCCCGGTGTCGCGCTGGGCCGACGACGAGGTCCGGGAGCGCACCCGGCGGACCCGTCGGCGGCTGCTGCTCGCGGCGGCCGGGCTGTTCGACGAGGCCGGCTACCGCGGCGCCTCGCTCTCGGACATCCTCGCCGCCGCCGGGCTCACCAAGGGAGCGCTGTACTTCCACTTCCGCTCCAAGTACGCGCTCGCCGAGGCGCTGCTCACCGAGGTGGAGCGGTCGTGGGAGGCCGTCGTCCGCGAGATCGCCGGGCGGGGCCTCGACCCGCTGTGGCGGCTGCTCGTGGAGACCGACTCCTACGTGGCGCGCTGGATGTACGACCCCGTCGTCCGCGGGGCCAGCCGGTCCCTGGACGACCCGGAACTGCTCGCGCTGCGGACCCGCTGGTTCGGCGGCTGGGAGACCGCGACGATCGAGCGGCTCACCGAGGCGTCGGCGGCGGGCCTGCTCGCCGCCGAGGTCGACCCGCGGCGGGCGGGTCGCGCGGTCGTCGCCGTGGCGACCGGCAACTACGCGCTCGCCGTCGGGCCGGACGACCTGTGGGCGCGGATGACCGAGTCGTGGGAGGGCCTGCTGCCGATCATGGCGCCGCAGGCGTGGCGGGAGGGGTGGGCGGCGTCGCCGTGGCGCGACCGGCCCGGGCCCGACCCGGAGGCCTACCGGCTCGCGCGCGAACCCTGACCGCTGCGCCCGTCGTGCTCCGCCTGCCAGCGCGAGAGCGTGTCGCCGTAGCGCTCCAGCACGGCCTCCCGCACGTCCGGGTCGTTGCGCGGCACCGGCTCGATGAAGATCTCGTCGAGGTCGGGCAGGACCTCGCGCAACTCGTCGTCGAGGCGGACGCAGGCGCGCTCGAGGTCCGCCGCGGTGAGGGTGTCGACGAAGTCCACGCGGGCGCAGAGCAGGACCGAGTCGGTGCCGGTGACCATGGTCTGGATGTCGACGACCTGGTCGACCTCGGGCGCGTCGGCGATGTGGTCGAACGCGTCGTGGACCAGGTCCTGGCCGGCGGTCCGCCCGATGAGCAGCGAGCGGTTGGTCCGGCCGAGGATGAAGGCCACGAGTGCCAGCAGCACCCCGATGAGCAGGGACGCGATCCCGTCCCACACGCCCGACCCGGTGAGCTGGTGCAGCCCCACCCCGAGCGCGGCGAGGGCCAGGCCGATCAGCGCCGCGGAGTCCTCGAAGAAGACGCTCTTCACCGTCGGGTCGTCGGACAGCCGCAGGTAGCGCATGAACGGGGTCCCGGCGGCCCGGCTCTCGCTGCGCACCTGCCGCAGGGCCTGCCGCCAGGACGTCCCCTCGATGAGCGCGGAGAGGGCGAGCACGCCGTAGGCGACCCAGGCCAGGGTCTGCTCGTTCTCGCCGGAGACGATCGACGCGACGCCCTCGTACACCGAGAACGTGGCCCCGGTGACGAACACCGAGACCGCGGCGATGAGCGCCCAGAAGAAGCGCTCCTTGCCGTAGCCGAACGGGTGGAACCGGTCCGCGGGCCGCGACGACCGGTTCAGCGCGGTGAGCAGCAGCCCCTCGGTGGCGGTGTCGGCGACCGAGTGCGCGGCCTCCGCGAGCATGGCCGACGAGCCGGTGAGCAGGCCCGCGACGAGCTTGAGCACGCCGACCCCGACGTTCGAGGCCAGCGCGAGCAGGACGGTGAGCGTGCTCCCGCCGCCCGCGTCGTCCGGCTCCTCGGCGGCGGCTCCGGCGTCCGCGGTCACTGCGCGCCGGGTGCGGTGCGGACGAGGGCGTCCCAGCCCTGGTCGCGGGCCCGGGCGGCTTCCTCGGCGGCTCCTCCCCCGCGCAGCCCGAACAACCGCTTGGCGAACAGCAGGTACGCGACGACGGCGAGGTTGATGATCAGCGCGAGGATCTTGAAGACCGTGACCTTCCCGGTGAGCTCGTAGATCTCCGGGATCAGCAGCACCGCGGTGGCGACGAGCGTGAGGTACTCCGCCCAGCGCCGCGCACCCCACAGCCCGACGGCCTCCACGCCCTCCAGCAGCGCGTAGGCGGCGACGACGACGCCGATGAGCAGGACCGTCGTCGCGCTCGCCGAGAACGCCCGGGTGAGCTCACCGACCACCCCGTCGTCGCCGTCGCCGATGCCCACGGTGTCGCGCAGCGTCCCGAGCACCGCGAAGAACGGGGTGCGCAGCACGTCGCGGTCGGCCAGGAAGACGAACACCGCGGCCGCGACGAGCGCCAGGCCCACGAAGTGGATCACCCGGTCGATCGCGATGAGCCGCAGCACGAACCGGTCGCGCAGGGCCCGGCCCCGCAGCGGCAGCTCGACCTCGGCCCGGGCCGGCAGCCGGTCGCGGGTCGGGGCGGACGGGGCGGGCAGCGGGACCCAGGAGTCGCAGCGCAGGCAGCGGTGCCACCGCAGCGCCGTCGTCCCCTCCTCGTGGGCGTCCTCCCGGACGACGATCGCCGGGTCGAACCCGTCGTCGTCGGAGGAGAGGGTGGCCGCGTCGGTGCCGAGCAGCGCGTGCCCGCGCAGCCCGCAGGTGATCAGCTCGTAGTGGAACCGGGGACGGAAGCGGGCGGGCGCGACGGTCCCCGGCGGGCGGTCCGGGCCGCCCGGCGTGCCGTCGCGCGGGGCGTCGGTCCCCGGGTTCGTGGTCGGGGTCGTGCTCGTCATGGTGCCTCCTCCCGGTCCGGTGATCGTACGAGCGTCCGGCCCGACGGCGTGCGGACCGGCCACCCCGAGTGGTGGACGTCGGCGACGACCGCCACGCTGGGGGCCGCCATGACCACACCGCCCCGCATGCGCCCCGCTCCCCGTCTCCTCCTCGCCGGGATGGCGACGCTCCTGCTCCTCGCCGCCGCGTGCTCGTCGTCGGGCGACGGACCACCGGCCGCGAACGCCGGGACGACCTCGACCGCCGCCGCGTCCGGGGCCGACACCGCCGGCCTGGTGTCGACGCCGCTGCAGGTCGGGAACGGCCTCGGGGACGCGCCGCTGGACAGCCCGCGCTCGGTGATGGTGCCGGCCGGGTGGACCGCCTCGGTGTGGGCGCGGGTACCGAGCGCACGTCTCGAGGCGTGGGCCCCGGACGGTTCGCTGTTGGTCTCCCAGACCGGCAACGGCGACGTGGCGCGGCTGGTGCCGGGCGCGAACGGCGCGCCGCCCACGCAGACGACGCTGCTCTCCGGGCTCAACCAGCCGCACGGGCTCGCGTTCGACGGCTCGACGCTCTACGTCGCGGAGAGCAACCAGGTGTCGGCCTACCGGTACGGCGGTGGTCAGGCGACCGCCCCGCGCGTCGTCGTCCCGAACCTGCCGGACGCCAAGGGCGCGGGCCTCGGCGGCGCCTACGCGCACGCGCTCAAGACGGTGATCGTCGGGCCGGACAAGTCGCTCTACATCTCGATCGGCTCCACTGCGAACATCTCGCCGCAGGACCGCGACGCGAACCCGCAGCGGGCGACGATCATGCGGGTCCCGCCGGGCGGCGGCGCGCCGGAGGTCTTCACCCGGGGCGTCCGCAACGGTACCGGCCTCGCCGTCGCCCCCGACGGGAAGATCTGGACCGCGGTGAACAACCGCGACAACATCCAGTTCCCGTACCACCAGCCCTACGGCGGGGACGGTGACGCGTTCGGCCAGGTGATCCCGGAGTACGTGAACGACCACCCGCCGGAGGAGCTGGCCGCGCTCACCCCGGGCCGTGACCTCGGGTGGCCGTACTGCAACCCGGAGCCGGACACCCAGCCCGGCGCACCCCTGTCGCCGCTCAAGCACGCCGACCTGGCGTTCACCCGCGACGTGGAGACCAACGCCGACGGCTCGAAGCTCGACTGCTCGACGCTCGCCCCGATCGAGCAGACCTTCGGGGCGCACTCGGCGCCGCTGGGCCTGACGTTCGCTAACCTCCCGGGGCTGGGCGAGGGCGCGGTCGCCGGGGTGCACGGCTCCTGGAACCGGACCTCGCCGCGGGCGCCGGAGGTGTCCTTCTTCAGCTGGGCGAACGGTCGGATGGGCGACCAGAAGACGATCGTCGGCGGCTTCCAGGCCCCCGACGGCTCCCGCTGGGGCCGCCCGGTCGCGGCGGTGCCCGGGCCGGACGGCGCGCTCTACGTGAGCGACGACCAGGCGAACGCGATCTACCGGGTGGCGCCGCCCGGGAAGTGATCGTTCCTCGGGTCCGCTGCTGGGGCTCACCTCCCCGAGAGGCCCTCCCCGAGAGGCCCTCCCCCGAGACGCACGAACGGGCGGTTCGTCACTCTTGATGGTGACGAACGCGCCGTTCGTCCGTTCCGGGGGCGATCAGCTGGGTCGGTCCGGCAGCGGGACCGTCGCCGCGAGGCGCTCGAGGAGTTCCGCGGCGTGCTCCTGGCTGCGGCGCAGGTCGGGCTCGAGGTCGGCGAGGGCGGCCGCACCACCGATGCCGGCCGTCGCGAGCTCGTCCGGGCCCAGGGCGACGGAGCCGGCGAGGGCGAGCACCGGGACCCCGGCCGCAGCCGCCCGTGCGGCTACTCCCGCAGGCCCTTTGCCGCGCAGGGTCTGGGCGTCCAGGCGTCCCTCGCCGGTGACGACGAGGTCGGCGCCGGCGAGGCGGTCGTCGAACCCGAGGAGCTCTGCAACGAGGTCGAACCCCGGGCGCAGCCGCGCGTCGAGCAGGGTCAGCACCCCGTACCCGACCCCGCCGGCCGCCCCGGCGCCCGGTTCGTCCTCCCGGCCGGTGGTGCCGGTGGCGGTGCCGAGCACCCGCGCCCACGAGGCGAGGGCGGCGTCCAGGCGGGCGACGGCGTCGTCGTCGGCGCCCTTCTGCGGGCCGTAGACGGCGGCGGCGCCGTGCGGGCCGAGCAGCGGGTTGTCGACGTCGCAGGCGACCTCGACCGTGGTGCCGGGCGGGACGGCGAGGCCCGCGAGGTCGACGGTCGCGACGCTCGCGAGGGCTCCGCCGCCGACGCCGGGCGGCAGGACGGTGCCGTCGGCGGTGCGCAGCACGGCGCCGAGGGCCTGGGCCAGGCCGGCGCCGCCGTCGGTGGACGCGCTGCCGCCCAGCCCGAGCACGATCCGGTCCGCCCCGTCGTCGAGGGCCGCGCGCACGACCTCACCGAGCCCGAGCGTGGTGGCGTCCTCGGCGCGCAGCACTCCGTCGGGCAGGCGCACGAGTCCGCAGACGTCGGCGAGCTCGACGACCGCGGTCTCCCCCGAGCGCGCCCACGCGGTGTCGACGGGGCGGCCGGTCGGGCCGCTCGCGGTGATCGGGCGTCGGGTGAACCCGGCGGCGACCGCGGCGTCGACGGTGCCGTCACCGCCGTCGGCGATGGGGCACGTCTCGGTGTCGAGGCCGCGGCCGGCCAGGCCCCGCACGATCGCGGCGGCCACCTCGGCCGCCGTCAGCGAGCCCTTGAACTTGTCCGGAGCCACGAGGACGCGCATGGCGCGGAGCGTGCCGGGGCGGCGACAGCGCGTCGAGCCCGGGACTCCGAGTGGTCGAGTGCTCACACTCCGGGCGGGCGCCGCGTGTCACACGTTAGGCTGACGACAGCGCCCGGTCCGGCCGCCGTCGGGGGACGGCCGGTTCGGGCGTTTCGTGTGTCTCGCGCATCCCGGGTCCGGAACCGGGGCCGGACATGAAGGAACCCGGGCCGTCAGGTCGGGGGTCTGACGGCACCGGGTTCATCGGGGATGTCGTCCGGGCCCCTCCTAGGCGTTATCTGATCCTATTGTGACGCCGGTCACACGTGCTCACGCGCTTCTCCGCGCCCTCCCCGACCAGGGGCACTGCACGCATGCGCGCCGGGCTCGGCGGCTGCCTGACGTACTCCTGATCAAGCCGCCGGCGGCCGAGCGCGAACGATCACGGGCCGGAGAACGCCTGCAGGAAGCGGTCCCGGAACGCCTCCATCGGCCAGGTCGGGGCGGTCGGGGGCGGCCGGAGTCCGTCGGTCCAGCCCCAGCTCGCCGTCCGCGCGAGCACCGCAGGATCCCGGGAGATGATCGACATCGGCACGTCGCGCCCCGCACCGGGTCCGGTGACGAGCGGGGCGGGCTGGTGGTCGCCGACGGCGATCACGACGAGGTTCGGGTCGTTCGAGCGCTGCACCCACGAGGTCAGGGCGTCCATCGTGTACGCGATCGACTGCGCGTACCCGGCGCGGGCCTGGGACTCCGCCGTGCTGCCGGGGGGTTCCGGCGGGTTGGGGAGCTGGCCGTCGAACACCGAGCCGTCGCCGAGCTGGTCCCACCCGATCATGTGCGGCAGCGGTTGCCAGGGCGCGTGGCTGGAGACGAGGTCGATCTCGGCCATCATCGGCGGGCGGGGAGCGGGCTTGTCGAGCTCGAGCTGGTCGAAGCGGTCGAGCACGAACTGGTCGGGCATGGACGCCCAGCCGAACGACGGGCCGCGGTACCCGAGCTGGCGCACGTTGTACGCCCGGTCGTAGCCGTAGAAGGCGCCCTCGGGCCACGGGCGCGTGGTGCCCGGCTGCATCGCGACGGTGTCCCACCCGGCCCGGCGGAACGCGGCGGAGAGCGTGAACCGGGTGCTGGAGGTGAGCGTGAGGTAACGCTGCTCGTTGTCGACGTGGAGCCCGGAGAGCAGCGTCGCGTGCGCGAGCCAGCTCCCGCTGCCCACCACCGACGACGACAGGAACCCGCTGCGGGCGCCCCAGCCGGCAGCCGGGAGGTCCCGGTCGGCGCGGTCGAGCACCGGGGTCACCGTCGGCGCCAGGCCGGGATCGGTGAGCGCCGCGCGGCCGTAGCTCTCGACGATCGCCAGGACGACGTCCTTGCCGCGCAGTGCGGTGAGCAGGTCGGGCGCGGGGACCCCGGACCACGCGTCGGCGCGGGACTGCGCGGCGAACGCGTCGGCGTCGCGCAGCGAGGTGAGGGTGATGTGGGCGCGGACGGTCGCGCCCGCTGCCGTGCTGGCGGCCGCGAGCGGGACGCCCGGCGCGATCGTCGTCCCGGCCACCACCGCCACCAGCCACACCGCGCCGAGCACGCCGAGCGCCCGCAGCACGACCCGGCGGTGGACATCGGCCCGGGTCACGACACGGCGCGCGGCCAGGGCGGCTCCGCCGAGGAGCACGACGCCGAGCACGACGGCGGCGACGATCGCCCCGATCTCCGCCGCCCGACCGTAGGTGCTGGCGACGAACTCGACGCCGTCGGCGACGAGCGCCCGGTCGAGGACCGGGTCGAACGGGCGGGCGAGGACGGTCGCGAACCCGACGTCGAACGCGGTCAGCACCGCCCAGGCCCCCAGCAGCGCCCCCGCGACGAGGGCCACCGGGACGCGGACCCGGCGGGGCAGGAGCAGCAGCAGCGCGAGCCCGGCCACTCCCTCGATCGGCAGCCGCAGGTACACCTCGGGGATCACCGCGCCCGGGTCCTGCGGCGCCACCAGCACCGCACCGAGGACCAGCACGGCGACGACGGTGAGCGTGGCGCCGAGCGCCCGCCGCCATCCCGGTCGCGTCGGCCCGGCCGCACCCCGCTCGCCGTCGTCGTCGGGCGTCTCGCCGGCCGCACCGCGCTCGCCGTCCGAGTCACCCCCCGCACGAGGGGAACCCTCGTCCTCGTAGAACGACGCGATCCTCCCCTCGCGCGGCACCGCACCCGGACGATGCCGGGCCAGCCAGACCACCGAGACCCCGAACGACCACACCAGCGCGGCCAGGGCCACCGCGACGAGGACCGTCGAGGCCACGCGCGGCAGAACGTCAGCCGCCGCGACCACGAGCGCCACGCCCTGCACCGCCGCGACGACCTTCGCCGAGCGCCGGACCGGCAACGACCCCCGCAGCCACGGCAGCACCCAGCCGGCGGCGACGAAGGCGTAGCGCATCCCGCCGACCGCGAGGACCCAGACGCCCAGGTCGCCGGCGACCTGGACCGAGAGCACGGCCAGCAGCGCCGCGTCGAGCTCGGAGTCGAACCGTGCGCCGAGCTCGCTGACCGTCCGGGTCCGGCGGGCGACCTGCCCGTCGACCGCGTCGAGCAGCAGCGCGGCGACCGTCAGCGCGACCAGCGTCGTCGTCGGCGCCGGGCGGGAGCCCGCGATCTCCTGGACGACCAGCCCGGCGACCCCGCCGACCAGGACCGCCCGCAACGCCGTGACGCTGCCCGCGGGGCCGAGCGTCGACGCGCCCGCCTGCCGGGCCGCCCGGGTGACGAGCGCCGCGGTGAGCGCCAGGAACGTCCCGCCCCCGAGCCAGCCCGCGGTCCGCAGCCCGGCGAACACCGTGAGCAGCGCGAACAGGCCGACCGCGACGACGGCGGCCACGGCCACGGTCGCCACGACCGAGGGACGGACGAGCATCGCGGCGGGTCGGGGCATCCACCTATCGTCACCCGGACGCATGACGGATCGACACTCACCCCGCGCTCGGCGCGGCAACACGGAGGAGCTCACCCTGGATCGGACCGCGCTCGCCTACCGGGTCCTCGAGCCGGGACACGGCGCCGTCGTCGAGGTGGAGGTCCCCGAACCGGGACCCGACGACGTCGTCGTCCGCACCCGGCACTCGGCCGTCAGCCGGGGCACCGAGCTGCTGGTGCTCCGCGGCGGGGTGCCGCCGAGCCAGTACGGGGTGATGCGGGCGCCGTTCCAGGTCGGCGAGTTCCCCGGACCGGTGACCTACGGCTACCTCGCGGTCGGCGCCGTCGAGCAGGGGCCGGCCGAGCTGCGCGGTCGCGACGTGTTCTGCCTCCACCCGCACCAGACCCGGTTCGTGGTCCCCACGTCGGCCGTCAGTCCGGTCCCGGACGACGTCCCGGCGACGCGGGCCGTGCTCGCGGGCACCGTCGAGACCGCGGTGAACGCGCTCTGGGACGCCGCGCCGCGGGTCGGTGACCGGATCGCGGTGGTGGGCGGCGGGATGGTCGGGTGCGCGGTGGCGGCACTGCTCGCGCCGATGCCCGGGGTGCGGGTCGAGCTGGTCGACGTCGACCCGGCGCGGGCGGCGGTGGCGGACGCGCTCGGCGTCGGCTTCGCCCGGCCCGACGACGCCGCGGGCGGCTGCGACCTGGTGGTCCACGCCAGCGCGACGGAGGCCGGGCTCGCCCGCTCGCTGGAGCTGCTCGGCGTCGAGGGCGAGGTGATCGAGCTGTCCTGGTACGGCGACCGCGCGCCGCGGGTGCCGCTCGGCGAGGGCTTCCATCCCGGTCGGCTCGCGATCCGGGGGAGTCAGGTGGGGCGGGTGTCGCCGGCGCGCCAGGCCCGTTGGACCTACGCCGACCGGATGGCGCTCGCTCTGCGGCTGCTCGCCGACGACCGGTTCGAGGCGCTGATCACCGAGGTGGTCGCGTTCGGGACGCTGCCGGAGACGATGACGCGGCTGGCGGCCGGTACGCCGGGCCTCGGTGTGCGCGTCGACTACTGACGTCAACCAACGGAGTTGATCATGTTCTCGGTGACCGTCCGCGACCACGTCATGGTCGCCCACAGCTTCACCGGCGCGGTGTTCGGACCGGCGCAGGCGCTGCACGGCGCCACGTTCGTCGTCGACGCCACGTTCCGCCGCCCCGAGCTGGACGGGGACAACATCGTCGTCGACATCGGTCTGGCGACGTCCGCGCTCGGTGCGGTGCTCGACGACCTGCGCTACCGGAACCTCGATGACGACCCCGCCTTCGCCGGCGTCAACACGACCACGGAGTTCCTCGCGCAGGTCGTGGCCGACCGGCTCGCGGCGCGCATCCACGCCGGCGACCTCGGCGAGGGTGCCCGTGGGATCGCGGCGATCGCGGTGGAACTGCAGGAGTCGCACGTCGCGCGGGCCGGGTACGAGCGGGCCCTGTGACGTCAGCGATGCGGCACCGCTGTCGTCCAACGTCAGCAGCTCCACATCCTCGCGCGGGCCGATGATCGTCCACGCCGTCCTCCCCGGCGACGTCCACACCGTCCCGAGTGGCGGCAACGTCTACGACCGGCGGGTGCTGCGCGGGCTCCGGGAACTCGGCATCGACGTCGTCGAGCACCTGCTGCCGGGCGCGTGGCCGCGCGGCGAGGCGGCCGCCGTCGCGAACGTCCTGGACGACGTTCCCGACGCCGGGTCGGTGCTGCTGGACGGCCTCGTCGCCTGCGGGGTGCCGGACGCGCTCGCACCGCACGCCGACCGGCTGCGGCTGGTGGTGCTCGTGCACCTGCCGCTGGCCGACGAGCACGGGCTCCCCGCGGCCACCGCCCGCGACCTCGACGCCCGCGAGCGCGCGGCCCTGGGATGCGCCACGACGGTGGTGACGACGAGCCGGTGGACCGCCGACCGGGTCGTCGCCAGCCACGGGCTCGACCCGGCCCGGGTGCTCGTCGCACCGCCCGGCGTCGATCCGGCGCGGGCCGCACGAGGCTCCGCCGTCACCGGGACCCCGCCGCGGCTGCTGTGCCTCGGCGCGCTCACCCCGACCAAGGGCCAGGACGTGCTGATCGAGGCGCTGGCCCGTGTGGCCGACCGGTCGTGGACGTGCGTGCTCGCCGGACCGACGACCCGCGACCCCGGCTTCGTCGTGCGGCTCCGTCGGGCGATTGCGCACCACGGCCTCGCCGAGCGCGTCACGGCGCCCGGCACACTGACCGGCCGGGCCCTGGACGCGGCGTGGACGGCCACCGATCTGCTCGTGCTCCCCTCGCGGACGGAGACGTTCGGGATGGTCGTCACCGAGGCGCTGGCCCGCGGGATCCCGGTCGTGGCGAGCCGGGTCGGCGGGGTCTCCGAAGCGGTGGGCACGACGGGGCCGATGCCCGGAATCTGGGTACCGACTGAGAACGTTGGGGCGCTCGCCGCAGCACTGGTCAGGTGGCTGGAGGACCCGGTGCTGCGTTCCGGGTGGAAACTCTCAGCGCTCGGACGGCGAGGCACGCTGATGCCGTGGACCTCGACCTGTCACCGGATCGCGTGGACGTTCCGCTCCCCCGGGCCCGGCTGAGCGCACCCGGCTCGCCGGTCTGCACGCCGGACTGGCTCGGGCTGCGTGAGCCCGCCGACCACGCCGCCCGCGCGGGCGAGCTGGCCGACCGCCTGGCCGACCGGCTCGGAGCCTGGCCGGGTGCGCGCGACGTCGTGGTCCGCGACGTCGGGTGCGGCACCGGCTCGATGGGACGCTGGCTCGCGCCACGGCTGGCCCGGCCGCAGCGCTGGGTGCTCCAGGACCGCGACGCCGACCTCGCGCACCGGGCGGCCGCCGCGACGCCGGTCCCCGCCACGGCCCTCGTCGGGGACCTCGCCGACGACGACACGCTCGCCGGCACCGACGTCCTCGTCTGCTCGGCCCTGCTCGACCTGCTCACCGCGTCCGACGTCGAGGGCCTCGCCGCGCGCTGCGCCGAGGCCGGCTGCGCCGCGCTGCTGACGCTCTCCGTCACCGGCGTCGTCGCGCTCGACCCCGTCGACCCGCTCGACGACGACATCGCGGCCGCGTTCGACGCCCACCAGCGCCGCGACGGCCGGCTCGGCCCGGACGCCCCCGACGTCGCCGAGGCCGCCTTCGCCCGGCACGGGTACGCGGTCCACCGCCGGCCGAGCCCCTGGCGCCTCGGGCCCGGGAACGCCGCCCTCGTCGAGGAGTGGCTGCGCGGCCGGATCGACGCGGCCTGCGCCCAGGACCCGGCGCTGCTCGCGGTCGCGGAGCCCTACCTGCGCCGCCGGCTCGAGACGCTGCGCGCCGGGAACCTCTACGGCGAGGTCGGCCACGCCGACCTGCTGGCCCTGCCCGGGACGGACCGGTGAGGGCGCTCAAGCTCGTGCTCGGTGCCGCGGTGGTCGTCGCGGTGGTCGCGCGTCTCGGATCCGGGGCGGTGCTCGACGGGATCCGCGCGGTGTCGCCGGGAGCCGTGGTGCTCGCCCTGGTCCTCGGGGCGGTCACGACGGCGGCGTCCGCGGCGCGCTGGTGCCTGGTCGCCCGCGGAACGGGGCTCTCGATCGGCTTCGGCGGCGCGGTCGGCGACTGCTACCGCGCGCAGTTCCTGAACTCGGTGCTGCCCGCGGGCGTGCTCGGCGACGTGCACCGGGCCGTGGACCACGGCCGGCGCAACGGCGACCTCGCCCGCGGCGTCCGTGCCGTGGTCCTCGAGCGGGTCGCGGGTCAGGTCGTCGTCGTGGTGGTCGGCGCGGCGGTGCTGCTCGCGGTCCCGAGCCCGGTGCGGGGCATGGTCGGCGGGCTCGGGCCGGCGGCTCTCGTGGCGGGCGGGCTGGGCCTCCTGGCGCTCGGCCTCGCGGCGGTCCCGCCCATCCGTCGCCGCCTGGCGCCGCTGGCCACCGCCACCCGCGACGGCCTGCTGACCGCCCGGACCGGTCCGGGCGTGCTCGGCCTCTCCCTGCTCGCGATGGCAGGTCACCTGGCACTGCTCGTGGTGGCCGCGCTCGCGGTCGGGGTGCAGGCGTCGCCCGGCGAGCTGCTCCCGCTGCTGGTACTGCCGCTGCTGGCGATGGGGGTGCCGCTGAACGTGGGCGGCTGGGGACCGCGGGAGGCGACGACGGCGGTGTCGTTCGGCGTCGCCGGCCTCGGCGCCCCGACCGGGTTGGCGACGGCCGTGGCCTTCGGGGTGCTCGCGCTGGTGTCGACGCTGCCCGGGCTCGGGGTGCTCCTGCTGCGCCGGACGGTCCAACGACGGGCCGCCACCTCGCCGAACTCGCCGCGGTTCACATTTCGGGCACGCCGTCCGTCAGTAGCGTGACGAGCGTGCTCATCCTCGTCCGCCACGGCCTGACGAGCGCCAACCAGCAGGGGCTCCTGCTCGGGCGAGCGGACCCGCCGTTGTGCGACGACGGCCGGGAGCAGGCCGAGGCGCTGGCCCGGACCCTCCCGGCGCCGACGCGGCTGATCAGCAGCCCCCTGGGCCGGGCCCGGGAGACCGCCGAGACGATCGCCGCCGTGTCCGGTGTCGGCGTCGAGATCGACGACCGGTGGATCGAGCTGGACTACGGCGACCTCGACGGCTGCCCCGCCTCCGCGCTCGACCCCGAGGGATGGCGGACCTGGCGCGACGACCCCACCTTCGTTCCCGCCGGCGGCGAGTCGATCGCGGCGGTCGGTGCCCGGGTCCGGGCGGCGTGCCGGGACCTGACGGGCGCGGCGGCGGCCGGCGACGTGATCGTCGTCAGCCACGTCTCCCCGATCAAGGCCGCGACCGCGTGGGCGCTCGGGGCCGGCGACGAGGTGACCTGGCGGATGTGGGTGTCCGACGCCGCGGTGTGCCGGATCGACACCTCCGGGTCGGCGCCCCGGCTGCTCGCGTTCAACGACGTCACCGCGCACGCCGCGGCGCCCGTGCCCTGAACTCGCCTCACGGCGCGCGGGTCGAGTGGGACCCCCACGGCTGCGGCGCCGACCGTGACAGTCCACTCGGCGGAGGCCCGGGCGCCGGGGTGTGATCACCGGGACGGTGTGGCTGCCGCCGGGCCCTGACGACGACCATGAGGTCCCGGTGATCACCCGAGGACGGGGCCGGGGCACCCACCCGGTGACCAACGGGCCTGGGTTGCTGCCGCACCGATCGCCGACGACCACCCAGGCCTGCTGATCATGAACGGGAAGCCCGTGATCATGCGGTGTCGCCCGGCCGGATGGAGCAGGATGCGGCCCGGACGCTGTGGCACGGGCGACGAGGAGGCGGCCGGTGAGGATCGCGATCACGGGCGGCGCGGGCTTCCTCGGCACCCTGCTCGCCCGCCACCTGCTCGCCGGACCGGTCGTCCTCGACGACACCCCGCCCGCCGACGTCGACGAGCTGATCATCGCCGACCTCGCCGAACCCGCCCCCCGTCTCGCCGACGACCCCCGGGTCACCGCCCTCACGGGCGAGCTCGACCGGACCCTCGACCACCTCGGGGACGTCGACGCGATCTTCCACCTCGCCGGCGTGGTCAGCGGGGCCGCCGAGGCCGACTTCGACCTCGGCATGCGCACCAACCTCGACGGCACCCGCGCGGTCCTCGAGCACGCCCGCCACCAGGCAGGACCGCCGCTCCTCGTCTTCACCAGCTCGCTGGCGGTGTTCGGAACCGACCCCGCCGGACCGACACACCGCACCGTCGACGACGACACCCTGCCGCGTCCGCAGTCGAGCTACGGGGTGCAGAAGTTCATCGGCGAGCAGCTCGTCGCCGACTACACCCGCCGGGGCTTCGTCCGGGGCCGGTCGGTCCGGCTGATGACCGTCTCCGTCCGGCCGGGGCCACCGAACGCCGCCGCCTCCGGGTTCCTGTCCGGCATCCTCCGAGAGCCGCTGGCCGGTGAGCGTGCCGCGTGCCCGGTCCCGCCGGACACCCCGGTGGCGCTGTCCTCCCCGCGCCGCACGATCGAGGGCATCGTGCGCGCCGCCGCGGTCGGCGCGGAGGCCTGGGGCAGCCGCACCGCGATGAACCTGCCGTCGATCACCACGAGCCCGCGCGAGATGGTCGAGGCGCTCGACGGGGACGCCGCGAGGCTGGTCGACTGGACCGAGGACGCCACGGTGACCGCGATCGTCGGGAGCTGGCCCGCGCGCTTCGACACCGCGCGCGCCACGGCGCTGGGACTGCGGCCGAACGGCTCCGTCGACGACCTGGTCCAGGAGTACCTCGCCGACCACACGCCCGACCACGCGCCCTGACCGGAGCCACCACGAAGGGGTCTGCCGCATGCCCGACCGGTACTGGGATCCCGAGGTCCCCGCGGACGACCACGACGACCTCGGCCACCTTCGCGAGCACTTCGACCCGCTCAGCCGCAGCCTGACCCGGGGCCGGTACACGCGGGTCTCCCGGACGATGGCCCGGGAGTGCCCGGTGATCCACAGCGACGGGTTCGGCGACGGCGTGTGGACGGTGTCCGGGTACGAGCAGCTCGTCGCGGTGCACCGCGACGAGGGCACGGCATACTCGAACTTCCCCGTGCTCCTGCAGAACTTCGGCCAGGTCCGGCCGATGATCCCCATGGAGTCCGACCCGCCGCTGCACCGGCAGTACAAGCAGATCATCGCCGCGCCGCTCTCCCGCGGCGTGCAGACCGGACGCGAGCCCTACTACCGCGACCTGGTGCGCCGCCACCTGCAGGCGTTCCTCGACGACGGGCACGCCGAGCTCTTCGAACAGCTCTGTACGCCGGTCACGGTGCACGCGCTGATGGACACCCTCGGCATCCCCGACGACGACCGCGAACGCCTCGCCGCCCTCGCCATCCGGCTGGTCCGTGGCGACGCCGAGGACGGCACCCCCGCCACCGAGATCTACGAGTACTTCGCCGGCCTGGCGCAGGCCAAGCGGACCGAGCCGGGCCAGGACATCGTCTCGCTGCTGTGCACCGCCACGGTCGACGGCCGGCCGCTGACCGAGTCGGAGATCCTCGACTACTGCCTCATCCTGCTGCCGGCCGGCTTCGAGACCACGGCGAGCTCGATGAGCTTCATGTTCCTGATGCTGGCCGAGGACCCGGAGCTGCAGCAGACCCTGCGGGCCGAACCGGACCGCATCCCGGCCGCGCTCGAGGAGATGATGCGCTACGTGACCCCGACCCGGTCACACACCCGCACCGTCGTCGCCGACACCACCCTGGACGGACACGACCTGCGCGACGGCGACCGGGTGCACCTCAACTGGGTGGGGGCCAACCACGACCCGGCGGTGTTCGAGCGCCCCGACGAGCTCCGCATCGACCGGAGCCCGAACCGGCACATGAGCTACGGCTACGGCGCCCACACGTGCGTCGGGCTCCACATGGCCCGCGCCGAGATGAAGATCGCCTTCGAGGAGGTCCTCGCGGCGATGGCCGACATCCGCCTGACCGACCCGGAGGCCGTCGTCGAGGACGTCGGCACCACCTGGGCGATCACCCACCTGCCGGTGACGTTCACCCGCCGGACCTGACGACGCGGCCCCGGAACAGGACCGTGCCGGGCGGCGTTGGTCCTCGGTCGAGGTGGAACGAGGAACGATGAACGACGTCATGCGCTGCGTCGGGTGCGGCGAGGAGCTGCTGGCGGAACGGGCCGAGCTGGGGTACGAGTACTGCCTCGCGCCCGCCTGTCAGGGGCGGTACCGCCAGGGGCCGGCGGTCACCGCCGTCGGGGTGAACAAGAGCGGGGAGTCCTTCGTGGTGGCGGAGCCGGAGGACGTCCGACGGCGGGCGGAGGCCGGTGAGTTCGCCGCGAAGAACGCGGCGGTCCTGCCGACGCCCGCGAGCGGGGTGCCCCGTCAACGGACCCCGCAGCGGCGCCGGCCCAGCACGCCGCCGAAGCGCCCCTGGACCCCCGAGCAGGAGAACCTGGTGCGGATCTACCACGAGATGGGGCTCTCCCCGCGCGAGATCGTCGAGCGCTGCCGCACGGCAGCGCCCCGGCTCGGTGTCGACGAGCGCCTCGTCGTGCAGATCCTGTCGTCGCCCCGGCCGGCGAGACGCTGACGTGGTGGCCGGCCAGACGATCTGGTCCCCGTCGGTGCGCCGGCGGATGCGCCACTGGGTGGCCGACGAGCGGGCCGGCGCGGTCGTGCTGCTCGCCGCCGCCGTCGCCGCCCTGCTCTGGGCCAACGTCGCCCCGGCCTCCTACACCGGGCTCTGGAACACCGAGTTCTCGCTGCGGCTCGGCGACCACGAGGCGGGCGAGACCCTGCGGACCTGGGTCAACGCCGGGCTCATGACGCTGTTCTTCTTCGTCGTGGGCCTGGAGGCGCGCCGCGAGTTCGATCTCGGCGAGCTGCGGGAGCGGTTGCGCCTGGTGCTGCCCCTGGTGGCCGGGCTGGTCGGGATGACGGTCCCGGTGGTGCTCTACCTGACCATCACGGCGGGGACCCCGGCGGCGCACGGCTGGGGTGTCGTCATGTCGACGGACACCGCGCTCGCCCTCGGCCTGCTCGCGCTGGTGGGGGTGCGCTCGGCGGCGCTGCGCTCGTTCCTGGTCGCGGTGCTGGTGGTCGACGACCTGGCCGCGCTCGCGGTGATCGCGATCGTCTACACCGAGCACGTGGAGCTGCCGGCGCTGCTGGTGGCGGTGGCCTTCGTCGTCGCCACCTTCGTCGCGCGGCGGGTGCGGGTGCGCTCGGTACCGCTCTACGTGGCCCTCGGTCTCGGCGCCTGGGCGGCGCTGCTCGCCAGCGGGCTCGACCCCGTCGTCGCCGGCCTGGTCCTGGGGCTGCTGACGCTCGCCTACCCGGCCGCCCGCGACGATCTCGAGCGCGCCACCGACCTGGTGCGGGCGTTCAGGGAGCAGCCGACCGCGGAACTCGCCCGGACGGCGCGGCTCGGGCTCGGCGCCGCGGTCTCGCCGAACGAGCGGCTGCAGCAGTCGGTGCTGCCGTGGGTGACGTTCGGCGTCGTCCCGCTGTTCGCGCTGGCCAACACCGGCATCCCGCTCGGCGGGGACGTCCTCGCCCGCGCGGTGACCTCGCCGATCACGCTCGCCGTGGTCATCGGCTACGGGCTGGGCAAGCCGCTGGGCATCGTCGGGACCTCGCTGCTGCTGACCGGCGCGAGCCGGGGCCGGTTGCGCCCGCCGGTCGGGTGGGCGGGGGTCACGGGTGCGGGGACCATCGCCGGGGTCGGGTTCACCGTCGCGCTGCTCATCGCCTCGCTCGCCTTCAACGGGCCGGACCTGGAGGAGGCCACCCTCGGGATCCTGGCGTCGGCGATCGTCGCGCCGGCCCTGACGTGGCTGGTCTTCCGGGTCCTGGCGTTCATGCCGGCGAGCCGCCGCGAGCGGGCCCTGCTCGGGTCCGCCCCGGTGCTCGTCGACCTCGTCGACCCGGTGGACCCCGAGCGCGACCACATGCGCGGGCCGATCGAGGCCCCGGTGACCGTCGTCGAGTACGGCGACTTCGAGTGCCCCTTCTGCGGCCAGGCCGAGCCGACGGTCCGCGAGCTGCTCGCCGAGCGCGGCGACGTCCGCTACGTGTGGCGTCACCTGCCGCTGTCCGACGTCCACCCGCGCGCGACGATCGCCGCGCAGGCCGCCGAGGCCGCCGCCCGCCAGGGCGCGTTCTGGCCGATGCACGACCTGCTGCTCGAGAACCAGGAGCACCTGCGCCCTCCAGACCTCGACCGGCACGCGGCCACGCTCGGGCTCGACGTCGAGGTCTTCCGCCGGGACGTCCACGCACCCGACGCGGTCGAGCGGGTGGCCGAGGACCTCGATTCCGCCGACCGCAGCGACGTCGCCGGCACCCCGACCTTCTTCGTCAACGGCCGCCGGCACTTCGGCGCCTACGACCTGAAGTCCCTGCTTCACGACGTCGACGTCGCCCGCACCCGCGCCGAGCTCGACGTCTGACGCCGGGCGCGGATCAGCAGGATCCCCGCGAAGACGACCAGCCAGACGCTCCACAGCACGTAGCCGGCGAAGTTGGCGAGGTCCACGAGCGGGAAGTCGAGGGGCGAGAGCACCCCGAGCAGGATGAGCGCGGCGGCGACGGCCCCGAGCACGGTGAACGCGCGCCCCGCGAAGCGACCGCCGAGCGCGACGAGCACCAGCGCCGTCCACCCGGCCGTCAGCACGTAGCCGCCGGTCTCCCCGACGATCGTCCCCAGCACGCGGTTGGCGGTGGCGAAGGAGTCGACCGCCGAGGGGTCGCCGCCGGCGGCGGCCGCGGCCCAGCCGGGCACGAGCAGCGGCCATCGGAGCAGCCCGATCACCTGGACGACCGCCGCGGCGATCCCGACGGGGACGGCCCAGCGCATCGCCCGGGCGTCCGAGAGCCGGCCGACCCCGATCGCGATCGGGGCCTGCAGCGCGGCACCGAGCGCGAGCACCGCGAACCAGCCGGCGACGGTCACCTCGGCCGCCCCGAAGGTGGCCAGCACCTCGGCGGGCGGGTGCCCGAGCACGTCGGGGTAGTCGAACACGGCGCCGAGGACGGCGAAGGCGATGTTGACGAGCGCGGCGGCGACGATCATCGCGGCGGCGGTGGTCCGGGAGGTCATGGGCCGTACGGTGCGCGGGACCGCTGACGCACCGCTGACGGTGCCGTCCGCCCGCCCGACGCGCCTACGCTCGGCGGGTGCTGACCGTCGCGGTGCTCGGCCCCGTCGTGGTCCGGCGCGACGACGTCGAGGCGCGCGTGCCGCGGGGTCTCACCAGCGCGCTCCTGGTGCGCCTGGCCCTCGACGCCGGGCGCCCGGTCCGCGCCGAGCGGCTGCTCGCGGAGCTGTGGCCCGACGGGTCCGACGGGAGCCCCAACGCGCTGCAGGCGAAGGTCTCGCAGCTGCGCCGGGCGCTGGGCGACGCCGGGCTCGTGCGGGGGGACGGCACCGGCTACACGCTCGTCGTGGAGCCCACCGCGGTCGACGCCCTGGAGGCGCTGCGCCTCGCCGAGGCCGGCGCCCAGCGGCTCGCGGCGGGTGATCACGCCGCGGCCGCCACCGCGTGCGCCGCGGGGTCGGCGCTGTTCTCACCCGAGCTGCTCCCGGGTGCCGGAGCGTGGGCGCTGCCGTGGCGGACCCGGCTCGACGAGGCCCGGTGGCAGCTGGCCGAGACCGGCGCGGCGGCGCGCCTGGCGCTCGGCGAGGCCGCCGAGCTCGTGGGCGAGCTGGAGACCCTGGTCGCCGAGGGACCGTTGCGCGAACGGGCGTGGACGCTGCTCGTCACGGCGCTCTACCGGTCGGGCCGGCAGGCCGACGCCCTCGCGACCCTGCGGCGGGCGACCCGGCTGCTCTCCGAGGAGCTCGGCGTCGACCCCGGTCCCGAGCTGGCCGAGCTCGGACGCCGGGTCCTGACCCAGGACGCCGACCTCGCCCCGGTCCCCCGGCGGCGCGGCAACCTCCCCGCCGCCCTCTCCCCGCTGGTCGGCCGGGACGCCGAGCTGGCCGCCCTCGTCGCGGCGCTGGACGACCACCGGCTGGTGACGGTGGTCGGCCCCGGCGGCGTCGGGAAGACCCGGCTGGCCGTCGAGGCGGCCCGGACGGCGGACGCGGCCTGGCTGGTCCGGCTGGAGGGCGTGACGACGTCCGCCGGGATCACCGCCGCCGTCATCGACGCGGTCCCGGGGACGGCCGCCGCCGACCTGCCGGGCAGCCTGCGCGGCGCCGACCTGCTCCTCGTCCTCGACAACTGCGAGCACCTGGCCGAGGCCGTGGCCGCCGTCGTCGGGGAGCTCCTGGCCACCGCGGCCCGGGTCCGGGTCCTCGCGACGAGCCAGCGCCCGCTCGGGCTCGACGGCGAACGGGTCCACGCGCTCGAGCCCCTCGCCGACGACGACGCGATCGCGCTGTTCACGACGCGGGCCACCACCGACCGGCCCGCGAGCCCCCGTGACGTCACCCGGCTGTGCCGCGCCCTGGACGGGCTCCCGCTCGCCATCGAGCTCGCCGCCGCGCGCACCCGGGTGCTGAGCGTCGCCGAGATCGTCGAGCGCCTCGACGACCGGTTCGCGCTGCTCCGCGACCCCGCCTCCACGCGCCCCGACCGGCGTCGCACGCTCGAGGGCACGCTGGGGTGGAGCTACGACCTGCTCTCCCCCGACGACCGGAGCGGGCTGTGGGCGCTGGCGCCGTTCCCCGACGGGGCCGCCCCCGCCGCCGTCGAGCACGTGCTCGTCGGGCTCGGGCTCCCGGACGGCGCCGGCCTCGACGTCGTGACCCGGCTCGTCGACCGCTCGCTCGTCACCGTCGGCGCCGACCGGAACGGCAGCACCCGGTACCGGCTGCTCCACAGCGTCCGGGCCTTGGCCGCGGAACGGTCGGCGACGGCGGGCGCAGCGGGGACCGCCCTCGACGCGCTCGTCGACTGGGTCGCGGGATTCGCCCGCGACGTGGCCGCACAGGTCCGCGGGCCCGGGCAGGCGGGACGGGTGGCGGCCGTCGCCGCGGAGCGTGCCACCGTCGACACCGCGCTCACCCGCAGCGCCGACCACGACCCGACGACGGCGCTGCGGATCACCGTCGATCTCGGCTGGGCGTGGGTGCTGCTCGACGACCACGACGCCGCCGCCCGGTTGCGCCGCGCCCGCCGGTCCGCGCCCGAGGCCCCGGCCGACCTGCACCGTCGGGCGCTGCTGCTGGAGAGCTGGCTGGAGGCGATGTCGGGCGACCTGCGGGCCGCGCGGGACGCGTTCGACGCCGTCGACGCGGACGGCGACCCCGACGCCGCGCGGTGGTTCGAGGGCTTCCTGCTGCTCCAGGAAGGCCGGCTGGCCGCCGCGCTGGACGCGCTGGAGCGGTGTCGCCGCGCCTACACCGCGCGGGACCTCGCCTGGGAGGAGGGAGCGTCGGCGCTGCTCGCCGCGTTCGTCCTCGTCGCGCTCGGCGACACCACGGCCGCGCGGGCGGCCTGCGACGCCGCGATCCGGCTCGTCGGGCCGCTCGGGGACAGCTGGGGGCTGCTGCACGCCGAGGCCGCGCTCGGGCGGATCGCCGCGGCCGAGGGCAGGCACACCGACGCCGCCCGCCACCACGGCCACGCCGCGACGTCCGCGCGCCGGCTCGGCTTCCCGGGCGCGGCGGCCCAGCACCTCGCCCACCTCGGGCGGGCGCAGCACGCCGCGGGCGACCCCGACGCCGAGGCGACCCTGCGGCAGGCGGTGACGGAGGCGGAGGACGCCGCCGATCCCCGCCTGCTCGCCCAGATCCGGACGTGGCTCGCCGAGGCGGCGCTGGCCCGCGGCGATCGCGACGCCGCCCGGGCGCTCGTCGAGGTGGCCGATGCGTGGTTCGCCGAGGCCGGGGCGGGCGAGGGTGCTGACGACGCCGCGCGCCTGCTCGCGAGCCTGCGGACCCCGTCCTCCACGCCCTAGCCGCCGCCCAACGACGGCAGGACGTGGTCGACGACCGCGCCCGGCATCGCCGACGGGATCGCGTGGTGGGCGATGAGGCGCCGGTAGAAGAACGGGGCGGCGAGGAGGTCGACGACGAGCTCGGTGTCGGTGTCGGCGGGGAGCTCACCCCGGCCGACCGCGGTCGCCAGGAGCCGGAGCAGCGGTTCGCGACGGCGGCGGGTCAGCTCGGCGTGCAGGTCGGCCAGGGTGGGGTCCCGCTCGGCGGCGTCGGTGAACGCGGCCATCAGCGTCGGGAAGCGGGAGCCGGTCAGTCCGGTCGCGAGTCCGGTGAGCAGGGTGACCAGGTCGGCGCGGAGGTCGCCGGTGTCGAGGTCGGGCGACGGCCGGAACTCCGCGTCCATCGCGTCGACGAGCAGCGCCGACGGCGACGACCAGTGCCGGTACAGCGTGGCCTTGCTCGCGCCGGCCCGCCGGGCGACGGACTCCATCGTGAACCCGGGCATGCCGACCTCGGTCAGCACCTCGAGCGCGGCCGACAGCACCCGCCGTCGGGCGTGCTGTCCCCGGCCTACCGCCGCACCCGTCGTCGTCATCCCCATTCCCTCCGCTCCATCGAGACGCTAGCGTATCGATAAATAGCGAAACGGAAGCGTCTCGATAGGACGGAGAAGGACATGACCCAGCCGAGGGCACGGACCCTGCCGGTGCAGAGCGCGGTCAACCGCCTCGTCCGCTTCCTGCTCCACGTCCCGCTGCTGAACCGGCTGGTCGGGGCGCGGCTGGTGGTGATCGAGGTCGTCGGGCGCCGCAGCGGCACGCGCTACGAGGTCCCGGTCGCCTACACCCGCGAGGGCGACGCCCTGCTCGTCGGCACCCCGTTCGCCTGGGGCCGCAACCTGCGCACGGGTGATCCGGTGACGATCCTGCTGCAGGGACGGCGCCGGACGGCCGACGTCACGGCGATCACCGACGAGCCGGGGGTCGTCGAGGCCTACGGGATCATGGCGCGCGACAACCGCCGGTTCGCCGACTTCAACCAGATCACGGTCGACGACGACGGCGAGCCGAGCGAGCAGGACCTCCACCTCGCCTGGGCCGGCGGTGCCCGGGCGTTCCGGCTCCGACCGAGAACGTGACCACACCGGTAGCGTCCGCGACGTGCGATGGTCGATCTCGATCCCCCAGCGCGACACCGACGGCTTCGACGCGCCCGGGCTGAAGGCCTACCTCACCCGGGCCGAGGAGCTCGGGTTCGAGGCCGGCTGGACCCTGGAACAGGCGATCGGACCGACACCCCTGATCGCGCCGCTGGAGATGCTCGCCTACGCCGCGGCCTGCACCGAGCGGCTGCGTCTCGGGGTCGGGGTGCTGGTCAGCTCGCTGCACGACCCGCTGCAGCTCGCGGCGTCGATCACCGCGGTCGACCGGCTCAGTCACGGCAGGCTCGACGTCGGGGTCGCGCCCGGGGGCGGGTTCCGCCAGTTCGCGGCGTTCGGGGTCGAGCGCGAGACCTTCATCTCGCGGTTCACCGAGGGCCTGGAGCTGATGAAGGCCGCCTGGTCCGACGCACCGCGCGTGCAGTTCGACGGACGGTTCCGGCAGGTCGACGACCTCCCCGTCGCGCCGAAGCCCGTGCAGCGCCCGCACCCGCCGATCTGGTTCGGCGCCAACGCCCCGAAGGCGCTGGCCCGCGCGGTCCGGCACGGCGACGCCTTCCTCGGCGCCGGCTCGTCGTCGACCGCGGCCTTCGCCGGGCAGGTGACCACGATCCGGCAGGAGCTCGAGCGCCAGGGCCGCGACCCGGCCGCCTACCCGATCGGCAAGCGGGTCTACCTCGCCGTCGACGACGACCCGGCGCGGGCGCGCGAGCGGGCGGTCGCCGGTCTGCGGCGGATCTACGGCGGGATGCCGGGCATCGAGGACGTCCCGGTCACCGGCACCCCCGACGACGTCGCCCGCGGCCTGGCCGAGGTCCGCGACGCGGGCGCCGAGACCATCCTGCTCAACCCGCTCGGCGCGGACGTCGCCGAGGACCGCGAGCAGATGGAGCGCCTCGTCGCCGACGTCCTGCCTCACGTCCGCTAAGCCACCTCGGGCTGCGGCTCCTGGTGGATCACCTCGCCGTCGCGGAAGCGCACCCCGTCGGCGCAGCGGGCCTCGATCGCTCCGGCCCCGAACTGTTCGGCGTAGAGCTTCGCGTAGAGCCCGCCGCGAGCGAGCAGCTCGGCGTGCGTGCCGGACTCGACCAGCCGGCCGCCGTCGAGGGCGAAGATGACGTCCGCGGCGAGCACGGTGGACAGCCGGTGGGCGATCGCGATCGTGGTCCGCCCGTCCATCACGCTCTCCAGCGCGTGCTGGACCAGGCGCTCGCTGACGGTGTCCAGGGCCGAGGTCGCCTCGTCGAGGATGAGGACCTTGGGGTCGGCGAGGATCACCCGGGCGATGGCCAGCCGCTGCTTCTCGCCGCCGGAGAGCCGGTAGCCGCGCTCCCCGACGACCGTGTCGTAGCCCTGCTCGAAGCCCACGATGCGGTCGTGGATGTTCGCCGCCCGCGCGGCCGCCACCAGCTCGTCGTCGGTCGCGTCGGGCGCGGCGTAGCGCAGGTTCTCGGCGATGGTGGCGTGGAAGAGGTAGGTGTCCTGGGTGACCATGCCGAGGACCTGCGCGATCGAGGTGAGGGCGAGGTCGCGGACGTCGTACCCGTCGAGACGGACTGCTCCGCGGTCGACGTCGTAGAGGCGGGGCACCAGGTAGGAGAGGCTGGTCTTGCCGGCCCCGCTGGGCCCGACGACGGCGGCCAGCTGGCCGGGCTCGATCCGCAGCGACAGCTCGCGCAGCGCCCAGGTCGGCTCCCGGTCGTCCTCGGGACCCGGGGTGACGGACTCGTCCTCCTCGGCCGGCGGGTAGTGGAACCACACGTCGTCGAACTCCACGGAGCCCCGGGCGTGCGCCGTGTCGAGGACCCGCGCGCCGGGCGGGTCGGTGATCGCCGGGACCAGGTCCAGGTAGGCGAAGATCCGGCCGAACAGCGCGAGCGAGGTCTGCACGTCGAGCGAGACCCGCAGCAGGTTCACCGCGGGGAAGAGCAGCCGGCTCTGCAGCGTCGTGAACGCGACCAGGGTGCCCGCCGAGAGCACCGCGCCGCCGGTGCCGGTGCCCACGTACCCGGCGACCAGGTACACCGCGGCGGGCGTGATCGCGAAGAAGGCCTGCACCACGGCGAAGAACGACTGCCCGGTCATGGTCTGCCGGACCTGCAGGTCGGTCTGGCGGGCGTTCTCGGTGCGGTAGCGGTCGATCTCGTGCTCCTGGCGTCCGAACACCTTCGCCAGCAGCACGCCCGACACCGACAGCGACTCCTGGGTGATCGCCGACATGTCCGAGAGCGACACCTGGGTGCTCGCCGCCACCCGTCGTCGCACCCGCCCGACGCGGATCTGCAGCAGCACGAACACCGGCATCAGCACGAACGCCACGAGCGAGAGCTGCCAGGACAGCACCAGCATCGCGATGACCGATGCCACCACGGTGACGACGTTGGACAGGATCGACGACGCCGTCTCGGTCACCACCGACTGGACCCCGGCGACGTCGTTGTCCAGCCGCGACTGGATCACCCCGGTCTTCGTCGAGGTGAAGAACCCGAGGTGCATGCGCTGGAGGTGCGCGAAGAGCCGGTCCCGCAGCTCCTGCATGACGCGGTTGCCGAGCAGTGTCGTCAGGTAGGTCTGCCCGACCCCGATCAGCCCGGACACCAGGGCGATGACGACCATCCCCGCGACCAGGAGGCCGAGCAGGCCCAGGTTCGCCCCGCCGGGCGCGAACAGGGCGTCGTCGAACACCGCCTGGGTGAGGAACGGGTTGACGATGCCGAGCCCGGCGGTGACCAGGATGGCCAGGGCGATCAGCAGCAGCCGGGCGCGGTAGGGCGCGAAGAGCGCGACCACGCGGCGGACCAGCCCCTGCTCCCCGGCCGACTCCCGAGGTGCGGTGGTCACCATGGATCGCTCTCCCTCCGAGGCCCCGGCCGGACCGTGATCCAGCGTCCTCCCCCGGACCCACCCCTGCCAGCGCGCGCCACGACCCGGGGACGAGGGGGATAATCTGAGTCATCCGAGACGGTCTACGCTGATATGGAGTCAGGCATGACGATGTCGTCGTCGTCGCCGCGAGCGACCGACCGCCCCGGTGACGCGTCGCCGTTCGCCCTCGGCCTGCTGCTGCGGCGGGCTCACGACCACGCTGCGGGGGCGCTCGTCGAGGCGCTGCGGCCCCTCGGCCTGGAGCTGCGCCACTTCGCGGTGCTGATCGAGCTGCACCGGGCCGGCGCCACCAGCCAGCGTGACCTCGGCGCCGCGATCGGCATGGACAAGGCGATGATCGTGCGCGTCGTCGACGATCTGGAGAAGGCCGGCCTCGCCGTGCGCAAACCCGTGCCGGGCGACCGCCGGGTCCGTGAGGTCGAGATCACCGACCGTGGCGTGGAGGTCTTCGACGCCGCTCACGACAACGGCGCCCCGCTGTTCGACCGGCTCGTCGCTCCCCTGGAGCCGGGCGAGTACGACCAGCTCATGGACCTCCTCACCCGGTTCACCTACCCGTCGGCCGGGACCGCCTGACGCGTCGCGGGGAACACCCTGCGCTTGATCGGGGGCACCGCCTCGCCGGCCGAGAGCAGGGCGCGGAACGCGAGGCGGGGCAACCGCCGGGTGGAGGCGGCGTTGCGGGCGTTGCGGGTCGAGACGGCGAGCGCCTCGTTCGCGTAGCCGCGCATCTGCTCCTCGTAGGTCCCGACCCGGGCGACGAGATCGTCGGGTCCGGGATCGGTGAGCGCCCGCCGGAGCGCGTCGGCGTCGCGCAGCGCGGTGTTGGCGCCGACGCCCGCCATCGGTGTCATGGAGTGGACGGCGTCCCCGAGCAGCGTGACGGTCGATGCCGGCCAGACGCGCAACCGGCCCATGGTGCGCAGCGACACCGGGGCCACCGTGTCGGGCGCGCTGCCCGCCACCATCGCCGCCACGCGGGGATCCCACCGGGCGACCCGGCGGCCGACCCAGTGCCGCAGCGCCTCGCCGTCGAGGGATTCGACGCCGTCCGGGTAGGCCGTGCGGGCAGCGGCATAGGCCCAGACCAGGACGTCGTCGCCCGCGACGGGCCGGCCGGCCCCGTTGCGGTCGGCCGCCGGCCACGCCGAGGCGAAGAGCCACCCGGGTGTCCCGGGCACCACGTTGTTGACCGACCCGTCGGTCATGCCTGCCGGGAGCGCACGAGCCGCGGGGTGGTCCAGCGGGAGGCGGCCCGCGACGTTGAGGATGCCCAGCTCGTGACGGACCAGATCGGGCAGGTACTGATGGCGCACCCGGGAATTGCTGCCGTCGGCGCCCACGAGCAGGTCGCCGTCGGTCCACGTGCCGTCGGCGAACCGGACCCGCACCGTCCCGTCGGACCGACGCGCGAAGGACTCGAAGGTCTTCTCCCAGTGCAGGACCGCGTCGAGCCCGAGCCGCAGCGCGCTGTGGAGGACGTCCCGCCGGACGGCCCGGCGGTGGGCGACGGGGTCGACGTCCTCGGTCGGGGCGCTCTGCTCGAGGTCGGTGAGGACGGTCAGGCGGGCGTCGCGAAACCGGACGACGTCCGGTGCGGGAACGGCCCCCTGGTCGAACAGCGCCCAGTTCCCGGCCGGGAGGCAGGCGTGCAGCGCTCGGTTGCCGTGGCGGTTGACGTGGATGCCGTAGCTGGCCGGCTGGGGGCCGGAGCGAGAGCCGCGCTCGTACACCGCGACCTCGATGCCCGCCGACCGCAGACCGTGGGCCAGGGTCAGTCCGCCGAGGCCGGCGCCGATGACGACCACACGCATGACTCTCTCCGAACGACGAGGGGGGCGGACGCGGACTCAGGCGGGCCGCGGCAGCCGGCGGCGTACCGCGACGACCGTTCCGGCGACCAGCGCGGCGAACACCGGGCCGGTCGCGACGTGGGCCACCGCCAGGACGGCGGTCTGGTCGGCCGCGTAGAAGACGGCCTGCAGAGCGAAGTTGACCAGGTTCACGGCGACGGCGATCACCGTCGTGACGTCGTAGACCCGGAGGAGGTCGCGACGCCGGGGCCAGTGCACCGGCCCGCCCGCGAGCCGGTTGAGCAGCAGACCGGTCACGGGCCGGCGGGCGACCAGGCTGCCGAGGCAGATCACCACGACCACCCCGGGCAGGGCGGCGGGCAGGAGGAAGAAGCCGCGCGCCTCGCCGGTGACCGCCGCGGCGACGGCGCAGACGACGACCACGCCCAGCCCGGCGAGGGCACCACCGAGGGGTTCGTGCCGCGCGAGCCGGTAGGCGAAGGCGCCGACGGCCGTCACGCCGGCTGCGATGACGGCGGCGGGGAGCTCCGTGAGCGCGCTCGTCACGACGAAGACGGCGGTCGGCGCGGCGGCGACCGCGATCCCCGACCACCCGCCGGACCGGGCCCACGCCGCCCGGAAGGTCTCGGAGAAGCCGCCGGGGACGACGGCCGTCGTCGCCGGGGTGTCGCTCTCGGACACGTCCGCCATATCGTTCACAGTAAGAGAGTATCGAATGAAACTATCTCATTCAACTCCGTATGCGCGGTGCGCTCGACCTCGGCCCGATCACGGGGAAGGGTGGGCCCGGTGCCCGAGCTGCCGGAGGCCGAGTCGGCCCGTGCGGTGATCGAGCGCTCCGCGCTGGGACGGCGGATCGTCGCGGTCGACGACGGCGACGGCTACGTCTGCCGTCCGCACGCCCCGGGCGAGATCGCGGCCGCGCTGGTCGGTGAGGACCTGGCCGCGGCCCACCGCCGGGGCAAGACGCTGTGGTGCGACACCGCGACCGGCCCGGTGCTCGGGATCCATCTCGGCATGTCCGGCAAGATCGTGATCTCCGACGTGGACGGCACCGAGGTCGACGGCGGCGATTACTGGGAGTTCGGGCGCGCCCCTGGCGACTACCGCTGGTCGCGCTTCTCACTGACGTTCGACGACGGCGGGATGCTCCGGCTCGTCGACCCCCGCCGGCTCGGGCGCATCCGGCTCGACCCACCGCTCGACGGGCTCGGCCCCGACGCCGCCACGATCACCCCGAAGCAGTTCGCCACGGCGCTGGGGAGCGGCCGCGGCCCGGTCAAGGCGCGGCTGCTCGACCAGCACGCGCTGGCCGGGGTCGGGAACCTGCTCGCCGACGACATCCTCTGGCGCGCCCGGCTCGCCCCGGACCGTCCGGTCGACGAGCTGACCGCGCCCGAACGGACGCGGCTGCAGCGGGCGCTGCGCGCGACGATCGGCGAGGCCCTGCGCGACGGCGGGGTCCACACCCTGCCGCTGGTGGCGCACCGCCACTTCGGCGGGCACTGCCCCCGCGACGGCACCGAGCTGCGCCGGGCCACCGTAGGCGGGCGCACCTCCTACTGGTGTCCGAAACACCAGCTCTGACTCAGTCCCGCGGGCGCACCGCGCGCTGGATGGTCCACGCGCCGGCGTGACCGCGGCCCTCGTCGACCTGGGCGACCTCGTCGAACCCGGCGTCGGCGATGAGCTCGCGGATCACCGCGCGGTCGTTGGGGACGATCCCGAGCGGCTCGGCGTCGTGCCCGTGGCCGTGGTCGTGACCGTGGTCGTGGCCCCGACGGCGGTGCGCGAACCGCAGCAGCGGCGTCAGCGGTCCGAACGGGCGCGGCGCGCCGTCGAAGTCGAGGACGGCCAGCACCCCGCCCGGCGCGAGCACCCGCCGCACCTCGGCCAGCATCGCCCGTTTCCCGTCCGCCGGGAGGTGGTGGAACATGAACGCCGAGACGACGCGGTCGACGCTGCCGTCGGCGTGCGGCAGCTCGTCGGCGTAGCCCTGCTCGAGCCGGATCGCCGGCAGCCGCCGCGTCTTGTGCCGCGCCCGGGCGAGCGCCCCCGCGTCGGGGTCGAGCCCGACGACGGCGGCCCCGGGCTCCGCCCGCGCGGCGGCCAGCAGCAGGTTGCCCGTGCCGCAGCCGATCTCGAGCACGGTCTGCCCGGCGGCGAGGCCGGCCGCCGCGACCAGGCGCTCGTGCGCGCGGCGGGCCCCGAGCAGGAGGCTCATCGCGTCGTAGAAGGCCAGCGGGCCGCCCTGCCCCATGGCCGGCACGAACGGGCGGGCCGGCCGGGCGTCGTGCCCCGCGTGCGGATCGGGCATCGTCGTCGCTCCTCGGGTCGCGGTATCGGACGGTTCTCCGGTGCGGGGACTACTCTCGATGGTGCCTGAGCTGGGAACAAGGGACAGAACGTCGTGACGACAGGACATTTCTCCGCCGCGGGACCGATCGTGCACCGGGACGTCGACGGCGTACCGCTGGTGGGCTACACCCGCAGTCCCGGGGCGCCGGCAGTCACCGTCGCGCGCTGGACGAGCGCGTCACCGCCCGGCCTCGGCGACCGGGAGCACGCGCACGACTTCCTCGTCCTGCTCTACGTCGAGCACCGCGCCGGGCCGATGACGGTGGACGGGCGCACCTGGCACCTCGACACCGGGGACGTGCTCGTCATCGCGCCCGGCGCCGTCGTCACCCCGAGCGAGGGGAGCCCGGCCGAGGACCGCGTCGTCTGGGCGGTGTTCTTCCCGCCCGACCTCGTCGACCCGGACGCGCCGTCCTCCCCCGCCGCGTGGCGCGCGCACCCGCTGCTCTACCCCTTCACCCGCCTCCGGCATCCCTCCGGGCGGCGCCTGCACGTGGTGCCCGAGCAGCGCGCGGCGTGGCTCGCCGACCTGACCGCGCTGGCCGACGAGCTCGGCACCCGCCGCGACGGCTACGCCGAGGCGGCCCGGGCCCACGTGACGCTGCTCCTCGTGCGGCTCGCGCGGCTGGACACCGACGTGCCCGACGACCTGCGCCGTCACGACGAGCCGCTGCTCGCGGCGACGTTCGACGAGATCGAGGCCCGGTTCCGCGTCCCGGTCTCGACGCGTGACGTCGCGGCCGTCGTCGGGGTGTCACCCGGGCACCTGACCACCGTCCTGCGGCGCGGGACCGGGCGCACCGTCGGGCAGTGGCTGACCGAGCGGCGCCTGCAGGAGGCCCGGCGGCTGCTCGCGACGAGCGACCTCACCGTCGCCGCGGTCGCCGGCCGCGTCGGCTATCCCGATCCCGGCTACTTCGTGCGCCGGTTCCGCGCCGCGCACGGGCTCACCCCGCAGGAGTGGCGGCGGGCCGGCTGAGCTGTTCGGGCGGGCCGGCCCGAGCATGATCACCGGGATGACGAGCTCCTGGACGCCTGGCGCCCGGAATCTCCTCATCCCGGTGATCATGGACGCGGATGACGCGTCAGACCGCCGACTCCGGGGTCTTCGTCCGCTCCGGGATCGGCGCCGACGCGCGGTCGACGAGCTCGCGCAGCGTCGCGAAGCGCGCCGTGATCTCCCGCTGGTGCTGCTCGAGCGCCTCGGTCGCCGCGGTGGTGGCGGCCAGGCGCGTGGCGGCGGCCTCCTGGGCCTCCCGCCCGGTCCGCTCGAGGTCCTGACGGTCCTTCTCGACGACCTCGAGCGCCGCGGCCGCCTCGTCACGACGCGCGGTCAGGGCCACCTCGAAGTCGTGCTCGGTCTGGGCGCGGCGGCTCTGCGACGCCTCGTCGAGCCGGATCCGCTCGGCGTGCGCGTCCTTGGTGAGCCGCTCGGCCTCCGCCTCGGCGGTGCTGACGAGCTCCCGCGCCTGCGCCTCGGCGGCCTCCATCCGTCGGGCCGCCTCGGCCCGCGCGTCCTCGGCCTCGCGGCGGAGCTTGCCCGCCTGCCGCTCGGCCTCGACGACGGTCGCGGTCGCCTGCTCCGACGCCTCCGCGAGCCGGGCCCGGGCGGCGCCGTCGGTCTGCTCGGCGAGGGCCCGGGCGCGCCCGGTCGCGTCGTCGTGGATCGCCCGGGCCTGGGTGCGCCCCTGCTCGACGGTCGCGGTCGCCGATGCGTGGGCGTGGGCGCGGACCTCGGACGCCTCCTCCTGGGCGAGCTCGAGCATGTGGCGCAGCCGCGCCGAGAGGTTGCGGCCGTCGATCGGGGCGGACGCGAGGTCGCGCAGCTCCTGCTGGAGCTCGGCCACCTGCTCGCGGGCCCGCAGCTCGTTGCGGGCCAGCTCGTCGCGATCGGTGACGACCACCGAGTAGTCGGCCGCCGCCCGGTCGAACGCCGCCTCGACCTCGCGGGGGTCGTAGCCCCGGCGGGTCACGGTGAAGCCCGCGCCCCACCACGACCGCGCGTCGGTCGTGACGGATTCCGGGGTCCGGGGAGCGGGGACCGCCGGCGTCGCGGTCTCAGCGCTACCAGCACTTTCCGCCGGGTTCGTGGAATTCTGCCCGATTCGCTTCGGGACGATGATGGCCGGCGACCGACGGGTTTCTGTCTCAGCCACTACTGGTTTCTCCTTGGTCCCTATGTGCCTGACCGTGGCGGTCCGAACGATGATGGCCGCAACGCAGTGAGGGGGACGTGGAGCCGGGCCCCGGGTTCGTCGGCGCCGCAGTTTGTGATCACGCTGTGACCGGCGAGGCGGACCCGCTGGTCCGTCCGCCGCACCGGCCCCCCGGACCGGGACCTCAGCCCTGCCGGACCGCGTACCGGGCGGCGACGACACCCAGGTCGAGCGGGGTGATCGCCACCGGCTCGAGCACCGTCCCGGGCGGGACCGCGTCGTAGAAGTTCACGCCCCGGCCCATCACCACGGGGTTGATCAACAGCCGGAGCTCGTCCACCAGGCCGGCCGCGAGGAGCTGCCCGGCGAGGTGGGCACTTCCGTCGACGTAGAGCAGGTCGTCGGATTCGTTCTTCAGCGTCGCGACGGCGGTGACGGCGTCACCCGGGAGGACCTCGGCGTTGATCCAGGTCGGATTCGTCATCGAATGCGACGCGACGTATTTCTTCATGCCGTTGATCCGGTCCGCGACACCCATCTCGTTGTTCTGCAGAACCGACCAGTACGGCGCGAGGGTCTCGTAGGTGCGCCGGCCCATCACCATCGCGTCGGCCTCGGCGAGGTCCGCGGTGATCCGGGCGCCCCGGGCGTCGGAGTGGAACGGCGCGAACCACGTCGCCATCGACTCCGACTCCACGACGCCGTCCAGCGACATCCACTGCTTCACGACCACGGTGCCCATGCGGCTCTCCTCCTCGGTGTCGCCGCACCCGCGGTGCGGTTCGACCGGGGGTCGGAGCCAGACCGGCCGCGATGACACCGAAGCCAGCCCGGGCGGCGAGATCACCCGACCGGACCAGTCAGTAGCCGTCGAGGAACAGGCAGAACACCCCGCCCCAGGGGTCGCGCATGATCACGACCCCTTCGGCCGGCTGGTGGTCGTCCCGACACGCGCCCAGTGCCAGCGCCCGCGCCACCTCGGCGTCGAGGTCGTCGACCAGGACGTCGAGGTGCGCCTGCAACTGCTGGGCGCCCGGCTGTGGCGGCCACGTCGGGGCGATGAACCCGGACTCGCGCTGGAAGCTCAGTCCCGGACGTTCCCGGCCCGGGTCGCGCAGCCGGATGAAGTCGGGGTCGTCGCCCTCGACGGTCAGCCACCCCAGGAGCTCGCGGTAGAAGGCCGCCGTCCCCGCGGGGTCCGGGGTACCGATCACGACGGCGCCGAAAGACCTGGCCACGCCCGCCATCCTCGCCGATGGCGGGAGCGGGACCGTCAGCCCTGCGCGAGGTGCGCGACGTGCTGCCAGGAGCGCCAGGTGTCGAGCCGCGACGAGTAGTCGGCCTCGGCGATCTGCAGCGGGGCGTCGCCGAAGAAGACCCGCAGCGGCGGCTCCGCCGCGTCGACGATCTCCATCACGGCCTTGGCGCTCGCGTTCGGGTCGCCCGGGGACGACACCCGCGCCTTCCGGGACTCGGCCGCCGCGTCACGGACGCCGTCGTAGGCCGGCAGCGACCTGGCGTGCTTCGCGGAGGACCCGCCCCAGTCGGTGGAGAAGCCACCCGGCTCGATGATCGTGACGTGGATGCCGAAGGCGGCGACCTCCTGGGCCAGCGCCTGGCTGAAGCCCTCGAGGGCCCACTTCGAGGCGTTGTAGGCGCCGATGTTCTGGAAGGCCGAGATGCCGCCGATCGACGACACCTGGAGCAGGTGGCCCGAGCCCTGCTCCCGCATGATCGGCAGCGCGGCCTGGGTGACCCAGAAGGCCCCGAAGACGTTGGTCTCGATCTGCGCGCGGAACTCGTCCTCGCTGATCTCCTCGATCATGCCGAACTGCCCGTAGCCGGCGTTGTTGACGACGATGTCGAGCCGGCCGAAGTGCCGGCGGGCCCGCTCGACGGCGGCGAAGCAGGCCGCGCGGTCGGTGACGTCGAGGGTCAGCGCCAGCACGCGGTCGCCGTACTCGGCGACGAGGTCGTCGAGCGAGGCCGCGTCGCGGGCGGTGGCGGCGACGGAGTCGCCCCGCTGGAGGGCGGCGATCGCCCATTCGCGGCCGAAACCACGGGACGTGCCGGTGATGAACCAGATCCTGGCGGCGTTCGCTGTGCTCACGCCCTCGACGCTAGGTGTTCGAGCGCGCTCGAACGCAAGTGATCACAGCCCACCCACACAGTGCACCGAGCCACGCCCCACCGAACGGCTCGACGATCGTCCGAGACCCCAGGGAGGCCAGCACATGGACACCAGCCCGCGCCACGACGACCAGCCGACCGGACGGCCGGGGCAGTGGTTGCCGCCGCGGCGGCGTCGGACCGCGATCGTCGGCACCGTCGCGGGCCTCGTCGCGATCGGCAGCGCGGGCGGCATCATGGCGGGCCTGGAGCGGCCGGCCCCGCCGACGATCAGCGCATCGGCCGCACCCCGGCCCGCCCACGGTGGACCCGGGGATCACCGCGCCCGCAACGTCGTCGACGACGTCGTGCTCGGCGTGCCCGCCTCCAGCACCACCCCGACCGTCGCCGGCGGACGGAGCCGCTCCGACGTCGTCGTCCCCGGGGCCGCGCCGTTCCCGCACACGGCGAGCCCGATCACGGCCGTCTTCACCTGACCGACCTTCACCTGACCGACGGGGTCCACGCCGGCACCGGCGCCTCGGTGACCAGGACCCGGGCGGACCGACGCGACAGCACCGCCTGCAGCTGGTCGACGCCCTCGAAGTCGTTGCAGAGCAGGAACAGCGAGCGCCCGTCCGGGCCGCCGAGCCCGCACGCGAAGCACGGCTGGTCGACCTCGATCCGGTGGGTGATCTCGCCGCCCTCCAGCACCCGCACGCAGGCACCCGACGGCGCGCTCGGGCGGCCGGTGTGGGCCGCGGTGTCGGCCGCCTGCGCCCAGATCCCGCCCTCGGCGTCGATGCAGATCCCGTCCGGCGCGAGGCCGTCCGCCCAGACGCGACGGTTCGTCAGGCTCCCGTCGTCGGCGATGTCGAACGCGGTCAGCCGGCTCGCGAAGGACTCGGCGACGACGAGCGTGCGGCCGTCGGGGGTGACGACCATGCCGTTCGGGAACTGGATGTCCTCCCCGACCCGGCCCGAAGAGCCGTCGGGAGCGACGAGGTCGATCCAGCCCGGCTCCGGGGTGCCGCCGCCCAGGAAGTCGAAGTCGAACCCGTCGACGAACACGTGCCCGGTCGGGTCGACGACGACCTCGTTGGCCGCCTGCTCCCGCAGCGTCACCTCGGTGCCGTCGGCCTCGGTCCGGGTGACGGACGCGCCGGTGGTGATCCGGCGCCCGTCGGGCAGCCAGTCGAACGCCCAGCCCATCCGCGGCGGACCGGGCGCGATCACCTCGGACCGTCCGTCGAGGTCCACCGCCACGACCTCGCCGATCCCCCAGTGCGCGAACCACAGCCGGCCCTCGTGCCAGCGTGCGCCCTCCACCATCGTCAGCCCGGTCAGCAGCGTCCGGGCGGGCGGCAGGGACGGCACCGCACTCGTCGTCGTCATTCCGATGACCTCCGATCGCCCCGGCGACCGCGGGTGGCGGCCGCTCCGCCCCTCCACGCAGCACCCCCACCGTCATCGACAGCCGCCGCCGAGAAGTGACCCACATCACTCTGCCGAGCGCTATGGGCCTGCTCTGATCACCGGAGTGGACCACGCCGATCGACGACCGTCCCGCACCGCGCCCGGGCTCGCGATCGCGCTGCTCTCGGGGCTGGCGTTCGGGCTGGCCGGCCCGTTCGCGGCCTCGCTCCTGGCCACCGGCTGGTCACCGCCCGCAGTGGCGCTGGGCCGGTTGGCGGGCGCGGCGGTCCTGCTGGCGGTACCGCTGGTGATCGTCCTGGCCCGCGGGTGGCGGCCCCGCGCCGGCCAGCTGCGTCCGGTCGTCGTCTACGGGCTGGTCCCGCTGGCCGGGGCGCAGGTCTGCTACTTCAGCGCCGTCGGCCACCTCTCGGTCGGCGTCGCGCTGCTCATCGAGTACACCGCGCCGGTGCTGCTGCTCGGGTGGACGTGGGCGCGATCCGGGACGCGGCCCCGCCCGGCGACGCTGCTGGGCGCGGCCGCCGCCGTCGCCGGGCTGGTGCTGGTCCTCGACGTCGGGCGTGGTGCCGCGGTCGACGTCGTCGGCGTGCTGTGGGGGCTGGGGGCCGCGGTGTGCCTGGCCGCGTACTTCCGGCTCTCGGCCGGGGCCGGCTCCGGCGACGACGGCACCGGCCCGCCGGCGCTAGTGCTGACCGCGGGCGGCGCGGTCGTGGGCAGCGCCGTCGTCGCGCTCGTCGGCGTCGTGGGCCTGCTGCCGCTGACCGCGACGACGACACCGATCGTGCTCGGCGGTGCGACGGTGCCGTGGTGGGTCGGCGTGGTGCTGGTGGCGGCGCTGTCGACGGCGCTGGCCTATCTCACCGGGATCGCCGCGGTCGGGCGGCTCGGATCCCGGCTGGCGTCGTTCGTCGGGCTCAGCGAGGTGCTCTTCGCCGTGCTCGGTGCGTGGTGGCTCGTGGCGCAGCGCCCCACGACGGTGCAGGTCGCCGGCGGCGTGCTCGTGGTCGGCGCGATCGCGCTGATCCGCTGGTCCGAGCCGCCCGGGGACCCCGTTCCCGTCGCGGAATGACCCCCCGCCGTCGTCGTACACGATTAGCCCGAAGCGATCACGCGCCGTGGCGCCACTGCTCCGTACGATCGATCCGTGGCGACCACCACGGACACCGTGCACCCCGACGCTCTCGGGGACCTGCGGGACTCGGTGGACGCGATGGCCGACGGTCGCGCGCCGCAGCAGGTCCTGCTGCTGACCGGGGCACCCGGCGCCGGCAAGTCGACCGCGCTCGACCGGGTGGGCCGGATGCTGGGCGAGCGCGGGGTGCGGGTCTACCGCGTGGTCGCCGACGAGATCGGGCGCCGCCGTCCGTTCGGGCTGATGTCGACGCTGCTCGGACTGGAGGAGCACTACCCGCCGCTCGCCGAGACCCCGGACCTCGTGCTGGAGGCCGTCGAGAAGCGGTGCGCCGACGGTCCGGTGGCGCTGTGCGCCGACGACGTGCACCACGCCGACGCGGACTCGCTCGCCCTGCTCGGCCGGCTGGCGGGCACCGTCCGTGACCTCCCGCTGTCGCTGGTGCTCGCGCGGCGGGCGCTGCCGGTGCGCGAGTCCCTCGACGCACTCGCCGCGCGACCCGACGTGCGGACCCTCGAGATCGCCGGGCTGGGGCCGGGCGGGCTCGACGAGCTCGTCCGCGAGCGGCTCGGCGCACCACCCGGGGCGCGGCTGCGCGAACTGCTCGCGGTGACGGGCGGGAACCCGTTCCACGCCGGCGTCCTGCTCGACGACCTGCGCCGCCAGGACCGGCTGGCGGTCGTCGACGGCGAGACCGTCGTGCGGGGCGACGGCCGGGACGTGCCGACCTCGGTCCAGGCGAGCGTGCGGGCACACCTCGCCCTGCTCGAGGCGCCGGCCCGGGATCTGCTGCGGCTGCTGGCCGTCTGGGGTCGCCCGTCGACGGTGGAGCAGCTCGCCGCGGTGGGCGGGACCTCGGCCCTCGCGCTGGTCGGCGCGGTCGAGGCCGCCGTCTCGGCCGGCATCGCGGGCTGGAACGCCGACGACGAGCTCGCGTTCCGGCACGACCTCTTCCGCGACGTGATCTACGCCGACCTCGCGCCGCCGCTGCGCCGGCTCCTGCACGAGGCGTGCGCGTCCCGGCTGCGCGCGACCGGCGGCATCGCCACGCAGATCCTCCAGCACGACACCGACGCCGCCGAGCCGATCCCGCCCGCCGAGGCGCTGCGCATCGCCGCGTCGGACCTCGCGCACGCGCCCGCCCAGGCCGCCGACGTGCTCGCGGGAGCGGCCCAGCGCTGCGGGGACGGGCCGGAGGCCGACGCCATCGCCCTGGCCCGCGCCGGTGCCCTCGCCGCGGCCGGACAGATCGCCGAGGCCGAACGCGTCGCGCGGGAGCGGCTGCACGCCGACGGCGACCGCGCGGCGCGCTACGACCTGACCCGCGTCGCGTTGCACGCGATGGTGAGCAGCGCCCACGTCGGCGCGGCGCTGGCGACGATCGACGACTACCTCGCCGGGGATCCGCCGGAGTCGGAGCGCACGACGCTGCGGCACCTGCGGCGCTGGGTCGAGGTGCTCGAGGGGCGCGGACCCGTCGTCCGGACCATGCCGTCGGGGCCGCGCAGCGGGGCCGCGCTGGTCCCCGCCGCCATGGACCTCTTCCTGGCCGGCCGCTGCGAGAGCGCGCTGGAGCTGGCGGTGGAGGCCCGCGACGCCCGCGAGGCCGGCGGCTCGCCCCCCTGGGCGGACGGCGCCACCGCACCGATCTGGCCCGCCTGGTTCGCGCTCTACGCCCGGGGCCCGGAGGCCGCCCGCGCGGAGTCGGTGGAGGCCCGGCGGCGCGCCCAGGAGCGCGGGCAGGGATGGCTCGGTCCGCTGCACCTGTTCGTCGCCGGCGAGATCGACCGGGTCGCGGGGCGGTGGGACGACACCCTCGCCGAGCTCGACACCGGACTCGAGGCCGCGGCACTCACCGGCAGCGGCTGGCTGTCCCGCGCCACCGCCGGCGTCCTCCAGACCCGCATCCGCCGCGGCGAGCTCGACGGCCTCGAGACCGCGCAGGAACGCTGGCGGCTCCGCGGCCTGCCCGAGCAGTTCGGGCTGCCGATGACGGCGCTGACGACGATCCTGCTGGCCGAGGCCCGCGGCAGGCAGAGCGAGGTCGTCGACCTCGCCCGGACGAGCTGGACCACCACCCTCGACGGCGGGCGGCTGCTGTGGGCGCTGCTCGCCGGTCCGGACATCGCCCGGCTCGCGCTCGACGTCGGCGACGCGGCCCTGCTGCGGCAGGTGGCGACGGACACCGCCGCGGTGCCGGTGGACGAGGCGGTCGCGCTGGCACCCGCGGTCGACCTCGTCGCGGCCGTCGCGGACGCCGACCCGGACCTCGCCGCGGCCGCCGCCGCGGCCTTCGACCACCGGGGTCACGCCGCGGGCGCGCTCAGCGCGTGGGAGGAGGCCGCCGTCGCCGCCGCGACGCGGGGCGACGGGGACCGGGCGCGCACCCACGCCCGCCGCTGCACCGAGCTGGCCGCGTCGCTCGGGGCCGCCGGAACCGTCCGCCGGCTCACCGCCCGGCTCCGTGCCCACGACGTCCGGCTGGGCGTGTCCGGCTCCCGCCGCCGGCCGGCCACCGGGTGGCAGAGCCTCACCCCCACCGAGCGGCAGGTCGCCGAGCTCGTCGGGAAGGGCCTGACCAGCCCGCAGATCGGTTCGCAGCTGTTCATCTCGCCGCGGACCGTGCAGACCCACATCTCCCACAGCCTGCGCAAGCTGGATCTCCGCTCGCGGGTCGAGCTCGCGACCACGGTCGCCCGGCACACCTCCTGATGCCGGCGGCCCCGGCCGACGACCCCCGACCCGCCCGGGCCGCCGCCCGCGCCGGGGTGCTGGCGTTCTTCGTCGACCAGTTCGACATCTACCTGCCGGTGCTGGTGCTCGCGCCCGTGACGGCGTACTTCCAGCCGCACGGACTCTCCGCCGGCACGGCGGGGGTGCTCGCGGCGGCGGTGTTCGCCTCGACGCTGATCACCCGGCCGCTGGGGGCCGCGGTGTTCGGGATGCTCGCCGACACGACCGGCCGGAAACGGGCGACGCTGATCGCGATCGCCGGGTCGGGCGTGGTCACGCTGCTCATCGCGGCGATCCCGGGAGCGTCGTCGATCGGGATCTGGTCGGTCGTCGCGCTGATCGGACTGCGCGCCGTCAACGGCGTGTTCCTCGGCGGGGAGTACACCGCGGCCATCCCGCTCGCCCTGGAGTGGAGCCCACCCCGACGACGGGGGCTGCTCGCCGGGACGATGCTCGCCGCCTCGCCCGCGGCCTACGCCGTGCTCGCCGCGCTGACCCTCGTGCTGCTGCGGACCCTGCCGTCGGCCGAGGCCTACACGCAGTGGGGGTGGCGCGTCCCGTTCCTGATCGGCGGGCTCCTGACGATCCCGATCTTCCTGCACTTCCGGCGGACCGTGGCGGAGTCGCCGACCCCGCGCACCCGGACGGGCTCCCGGTCGACGCTGGTCGCGCTCGTCGCCGGGCCACAGCGCGGCCTGCTGCTCGGGGCGTTCGTGCTGATGACCGGAGTGTGGCTGGCCAACAACATGACCAGCGCCGTCCTGCCCGGGCTGCTCCGCGAGCACGTCGGGCTCTCCGCCACCGGCGCGTCGGTGACGATGATGATCGAGTCGTTGGCGCTCGTCGTCGCGTTCCCGCTGTTCGGCGCGCTCTCGCAGCGGACCGGGCGCCGACGCTTCTACCTCGGCTACGCGCCGGGCATCGCGATCCTGGGCGGCGCGGCGTACACGGCCGTCATGACGGTCACCGACAGCGGGCTCGGCGTGACGATCCTGCTCACCGTGCTCGTCGGGCTCACGACCGTCGGCACGTTCGGCCCGGTCGCGGCGTACCTGACCGAGCTCTTCCCCGCTCCGGTGCGGGCGACGGGCTTCGGCGTCGGCTACAGCCTCGCCCTGGTGATCCCGGCGTTCTACGCGTTCTACCTCGCCGGGCTCGGCACCGTCGTGCCGTCGTTCCTCGCGCCGGTCGGGCTGCTCGTCGTCGCCGGGGTGCTCGTGGCCGTCGGGGCGGCCGTCGGACCGGAGACCCGTGACGTCGACATGACCCACGGCGCCGGCTGACCACCCGGACGGCCCACCGCCCGATCTACGGAGCGTCAGCATCCGCGAGGTGGCGGATGTTTCGCCCCCGGCGCCGAGCGATCGTCGTGGTGTCCCTCTCCCGAGGCCCCCGGAGGCCCCACATGATCGCCAAGACCATCGAGTTCCTGCTGGTCAACTTCACCCTCACCTTGTTCGTGGTCGGCCTGATCGCGTCCGGGGTCCGGATCGCCCGGAACCGGCACGAGCGGCCGCCGGGCCTGGTGTCGGGAGCGCTGCTCGACTGGTTCCTGTTCTTCAGCATCGGGGTCGCCTACACCTGGAACTTCGTCGTCCACAGCGTGTTCGGCGACTTCTCCGCGAAGGTCATCGGCTGGCCGCAGAGCCCGTTCCAGCTCGAGGTCGCGTTCGCCAGCCTGGGCTTCGCGCTCATCGGCTTCCTGGCCTTCTCGCGGCGCGCCGATCTGCGCGTGAAGCTCGCGGCCGTGCTGGGCGTGACGGCATTCCTGTGGGGCGCCGCGGGCGGGCACGTCTACCAGCTGCTGGCGCACGGCAACCACGCCGCGGGCAACTCCGGGGTCATCCTCTGGACCGACATCCTGCTCCCGGTCTTCGGTCTGGCCGCGGTCTACGCCCACCACCGTGCCCTGGCGCGCCGGGCCGAGGGCGAGCGGAGCACGCCGGTCGTGGCCGAGCCGCGCGCGACGATCCCGGGCTGAGCGCAGCCGACCCCCGCCGAGGGCTTGCCGTGATCTAGGTCACTGTCTAGAACTGGGCACGACGGCGCGGCCTCAGGACTTCGTGCCGGTGAGGCGACGAGGTGATCGTCATGAGTGGTCGGACGGCGGGCGAGACGGCCCGGAGAGCACGCGGCCCGCGGGCGGGGACCGATCTGGCACCCGACGATCCGGGCGGCCTCCGCTCGGTCGCGGTGGTCGGGCCGATGTCGGCAGGCAAGACGACGCTCGTCGAGGAGCTGCTCGCCCGGTCCGGGGCGATCTCCCGCGCGGGCACGGTGGCGGCGGGGACCACCGTCACCGACCACGACGTCGACGCGCGGCGCCAGCAGCACTCGGTGTCGGTGGCCGTCGCCTCGCTCCCCCACCGCGGGATCAAGGTCAACCTCGTCGACACCCCCGGCTGCCCGGACTTCCTGGCCGAGGTCCGGGCGGGGCTGCGGGCCGCGGACGCCGTGCTGTTCGTCGTCGGCACGGCGGACGCCGCCGAGGGGGCCGCCGCGCCGACGTCCGGGCTGCTCGCCGAGTGCCGCCGCGCGGGCCTCCCCGCGGTGCTGGTCCTCAGCCGCCTCGACCACGCCCGCGCCGACGAGACGGCCGCGCTCGCGGCGTGCCGGGAGGCGGTCACCGCGGCCGAGGCCGGCGAGGTGCTGGTGCCGGTGACCCGGACCGAGCGCGCGAGCGACGGCACGCTGTCGGTGCACCCGCTGCTCGGCGCCGACGACCCGGACCCGACGGCCGACGACCCGGACGAGGCCCGGCGCAGCCTCGTCGAGACCCTCATCGAGCAGAGCGAGGACGAGGCGCTGCTCGAGCGCTGGATCGGCGGCGAGCCGGTCCCGATGGCGGCGCTGCGCGAGGTGCTCGCCGCGGCCGTGGCCGGGCGGACCGTCGTCCCGGTGGCCGGGGTGTGCGCCCCCGCCGGCGCCGGGCTCGACGCGCTGCTCGACCTGGTGGTCGACGCCGTCCCGCCCGCGACCGCCCACCAGCCGCTGGCCGCCCACGCTCCCGACGGCGCCCGGCATGAGCCGGTCACCCCCGACCCGCAGGGACCCGTCGTCGCCGAGGTCGTCCACACCGGCACCGACAGCCAGGGCAGCCGGGTGTCGCTGGTCCGCGTGTTCTCCGGGTGCCTGACCCCGGACACCGCGCTGACCGTCTGCGGCGACCCGCTCCGGATCCCGTCACCGCGCGACGGCGGTGACCCGACCGGCAACGCACCGCTGCGGGTGTCCCGGATCCATGCGCCGCTCGGGGCCACCATGCGGGAGGTGCCGTGGTGCGTCGCGGGCGACCTCTGCGCCCTGACCCGGCTCGGCGCCGGGACCACCGGGGACACGCTCTGCGAGGTCGAGGACCCGATCGGGATCGACGGCTGGGAACTGCCCGAGCCGCTCCTGCCGGTGGCGCTGATCGCCGACCGCAGCGCCCAGGACGCCGTCGCCCGCGGGCTCGCGCGCCTGGCCGCCAGCGAGACCACGCTGCGCGTCGAGCGCAACGAGGACACCCACCAGATCGTGCTGTGGTGCACGGGCGAGGCGCACGCCGACGTCGTGCTCGCGCGACTGCGCGCCGCGGGCGCGACGTTCGAGGTCACCGAGGTGGCGGTCCCCGAGCGCGAGACCGTGCTCGGGTCGGCGGTGGGTCTGGGCCGGCACGTCAAGCAGTCCGGCGGGCACGGGCAGTTCGCCGTCTGCCGGATCGAGATCGAACCGCTGCCGCGGGGGTCGGGCGTCGAGTTCGTCGACCGCATCGTCGGCGGAGCGATCCCACGCGCCTACATCCCCGGCGTGGAGAAGGGCGTCCGGGCGCAGTTGGAGCACGGCGTGACGCCGGGCCGCCCGGTCGTCGACGTCCGGGTGACCCTGGTCGACGGGAAGGCCCACAGCGTCGACTCGTCCGACCAGGCGTTCCAGACCGCCGGGTCGCTGGCCGTCCGGGAGGCCGTCGCGGCGGCGGGCACCGTCGTCATGGAACGGCTCTACGAGGTCGAGGTCGCCGTCGACGACGGGCTGCTCGGTGCGGTCCTCGGGGACCTCGCGGCCCGGCACGGGCGGGTGGTCGGCACCGAGCCGGACGGGACCGGGCGGACCGGGGTGCGCGCCGAGGTGCCGGAGACCGCGCTGCTGCGCTACGCCGTGGATCTGCGTGCTCTGACGGCCGGGACGGCGACGTTCACCCGCCGGTTCAGCCGCTACGAACCGGCGGTGAGCACCTGACCCTCGTTCTGAGCGAAGGGCACCTTCGGTCGATCTAGTCGCTCGAAGGTGCCCTTCACTCAGTGCACTGCAGGGGTCGGCGTTCCGGCGAAGGGCGCCCCTGGCCGATCTATTCGACCGAAGGGGCCCTTCGCTCGGAACGAAGCCTCAGAGCACGCTGCCGAGCAGCCCGGCGTTCCCGCCGGAGCCGCCGACACCGGTGCCGCCGATGCCGCCGGAGGCGTCGGCGTCACCACCGTGCGACGACACCTTGCTCGGCGCCGAGTGGCCCAGCAGCCCGAGGTTGCTGCCGGACAGGACGTTCACGCCGCCCTGCCCGCCGAGGGCCGTGCCGCCGTTGCCACCGTTGCCACCGCCGTTGCCGCCGGAACCGGCGTTCCCGCCGGTGAGGCCGGCGACCGTCGTCGTCACGTCGGAGACCGGCGACTTGCCGTGGCCCTTGTCGCCCTTGCCGTCCTTGTCCTTCTTGCCGTCCTGGTCGTGGTGACCGGAGCTGGCCGAGGAGACGGAGTCCTGGCCGTGGTCGCCGGAGGAGGGAGCCTCCCCGGCCATCGCGGACCCGGCCGCGGCGATCAGCCCGACTCCGGCGATGCCGGCGACGGCGACGGCCCGGCCGCCACGGCCGACCCGGCGGTCACCGGTCGGCTGCGAGTCCGCCTGGGACTCGAGACCGTGGACGGTGCTCGTGTGCTTACCCATGATCTTTCCCCCTAGGGAGCGTCCGGAACGGCACGTCCTGTGCGCCGAACGCGGCGGGTGTTCCCCTGGATGCGGCGATCCGTAACCTCATCGAGATCGATCCGTGTTCGGAGCGCAATATTCGGTCGGAAGATCCCTGCTCATCCGGGGGTCCGTCACCGCTCGGTGTGACCGATCTGCTCGTCCAGCCAGTCGAGCATGCGTTGCTCGGTGAGCTCCCGGGCCAACGGCTGGCAGTGGTGGCTCGCGCCCTCGGCCTGGCTGAAGCGCTGCAGCGTCGCGCCCGGGACGAGGGAGGCGAGCTCGGCGGCCTGCCCGCCGAAGAACTGGTCGCCGTCGGCGTCGATCACGTAGAGCGGGGTGGTGATCTGCCCGGCGACGTCGGTGACGTCGTACTTCGTCACCTCGTCGAGCACGGCCGAGTAGCCGGAGAGCCCGTAGGGGCGGGTACGGAACTTCCACCCGGTGCGGACGGCCTTCGTCCCCGGCAGGTGCATGAGCATCGACATCTCCTTGTCGAAGTGCTCCTTCTCGCCGCGCCGGTACGCCTCCAGCGGTCGGTGCGGCATGTTCTCGGTCCACGTGCGGGAGACGTCGACGACGCCGCCGTCGACGATCGCGGCGGCGAACCGGTGCTCGAACGCGAGCGCCCGGGGCACCCAGTAGCCCGCCTGGCTGACGCCGTAGACGGTGAGCGTGGCGGGGTCGACGTCCGGGAGCGCCAGCACGGTGTCCACGACCGGGGTGAGGACCTTCTCCCAGTCGTACCGGAACGGGATGCCGCGCTCGAAGAGCATCGACTGCTGCCCCGGCCCCTCGTAGAGCACGACGGCGTACCCGCGCTCGAGCGCCCCCTCCGCCCCCTCGCTCCAGACCCCGGTGATCGGTTCGTCGCTGCCGAGGGTCATCACCAGCGTCGGCCGCGTCGCGCCGCTGGTGTCCGGCCGGAGGATCCAGCCCGGCAGGGTGGAGCCCTCGTAGGGGATCTCGAGGCGCTCGACCGGCCAGCGGGTGGTCGCGAGGAACCCCTCCCACGCGGCGCGGTGGGCCCGGAAGGTGGGCAGCAGCTGCTCGTCGGTGTCCAGGCCGTTGATGGCGTTGACCGCGACCGCGTAGTAGTTCGCGGCCCGCAGGTAGGCGCGGGAGGCGCTGGAGCGGTGGCCGCGCTGCGCGCAGGTCGCGGCGATCGCGGCCGTCCGCTCCCCCAGCGCCTTCCAGGCCGCGAACCAGCCCTCGTCGTCCTTGGGCCGGACCGCCGCGATCGTCGCGAGCACCTCGCCGATGTCGGCGCCGCCGCGGGTCGCCTTGCCCAGCAGGGTGCGCACGACGAAGTCCCAGGCGGGCTGGTCGTAGAAGCCGGCGGTGTAGACCTCGTGGGAGGTCGTGCCCTTGTGGTCGAGCTGGTCCACCGTCAGGGCGGGGTCCGGAGTGTGCTGCGTGGTCATACGACGACGGTGGCCCCGGACGGCGGCCGGGACATCCGCCATCTGACGGCCTCCGATCAGCGGGGGCTCGGCGCTCCGGTGTGGCTGAAGGAGCTGTCGCTCGCGTCGTGCAGGGGCCCGTGCTGCCGGTCGAGGCGGGCCAGCACCCGGCGCAGGTCGGCGAGGAGCTGGTCGGCGAGGCTGTGGGTGAACCCGTTGCGGATCACGAAGCGCAGGACGGCGAGGTCGGTGCGCTCGGCCGGGAAGGTGTAGGCGGGCACCTGCCAGCCGTGCTCGCGCAGGCCGGCCGAGACGTCGAAGACCGAGTAGTGGGTGATCGCGGGGTCGAGGGTCGCGGCGAACACCGGGAGCTCGTCGCCGCGGGTCAGCAGCCGGAACGGGCCGAGCGCTCCGAGCTGAGTGGCCAGCCGGGTGGCGACGTCACGGCAGTGCTGCTGCACGCGGGTGTAGCCGTCCCGGCCCAGCCGCAGGAACTGGTAGTACTGCGCGGCCACGTGGGCACCCGGGCGCGAGAAGTTCAGGGTGAAGGTCGCGAGCTCGTCACCGAGGTAGTTCACCCGGTAGATCAGGTCCTCGGGCAGCGCCGCGGTGTCGCGCCAGGCGACCCAGCCGAGACCGGGGTAGACGAGCCCGTACTTGTGGCCCGACGTGTTGATCGACGCGACCCGCGGCAGGCGGAAGTCCCAGACCAGCTCCTCGTCGAGGAACGGCGCGACCATCGCCCCGGAGGCCCCGTCGACGTGGACCGGCACGTCCGGCCCGCCGCCGGCGGCGAGGTCGTCGAGCGCGGCGCAGATGTCCGCGACCGGCTCGTAGCTGCCGTCGAAGGTCGACCCGAGGACGGCGACGACGCCGATGGTGTCCTCGTCGACGCGCGCGAGCGCCTGCTCGGCGTCGAGGTGGAACCGGTCGCCCCGCATCGGCACCACGCGCGGCTCGACCTCGAAGTAGTTGGCGAACTTGTCCCAGCAGACCTGGACGTCCGCGCCCATGACGATGTTCGGGCGCCGTCCCGACGACGGCCCGACCCGCGCGCTCCAGCGGCGCTTGAACGCGAGCCCGGCGAGCATGCAGGCCTCGCTCGACCCAGCGGTGGAGCAGCCCGGAGCGGTCAGCGGATCCGGCGCGTGCCACAGGTCGGCGAGCATCCGGGAGCAGCGCCGCTCGAGCTCGGCGGTCCGCGGGTACTCGTCCTTGTCGATCATGTTCTTGTCGGCGGTCTGCGCCATGAGCGCCGCGGCGTGCGGCTCCATCCACGTCGTGACGAAGGTGGCGAGGTTGAGCCGCGCGTTGCCGTCGAGCATGAGCTCGTCGTGCACCAGCTGGTGCGCGAGCTCCGGGGCGAGCTCGTGCTCGGGGAGCACCGTGGCGGGCATCATCCCGGGCTCGGCGGTGAAGGTCGGGACGACGGCGGCGTCGAGACCGCTGCCGGGGAAGAGGTGCGACGACGGCGACGCGGGCTGCTCGGGAGGCATACCGGCATCGTCGTGCACTCCTGGCCCGACCGGGCAGACTCGGCACCGCAGATCCCGACCACCGACGTACAGCAGCGTCAGCAGAGGAGCGAGATGTACCTGGCGATCGCCGACGACGGCGTCACCCTCCACCAGCCCGAGGTCGTCACCGACCTCTACGCCTCCTACCACCAGCGGCTCACGGCGAACCGGCTCGCCGCGGTCCTGGCCGAGCACGACGCGGGCGAGCTGCTCGAGGGCGCCTCCCACCTGATGATCCCGGTCGCGACGCTGCGCCGGCTCGCCGAAGGCCGGGTCCCCGAGGGCTGGGACGCCGACTTCGACGGCATGATCGACTACGCCCGCGAGAAGGGCTGGCTCAGCGACGACGGCGAGTCGGTGCGTGCCCACCTCGAGCGGGAGCGGTGACACCGGCCCCGCGCGGGGTCACCGGGGACTGGACTGCCGCGCGGGGGCCGGGGTCGACGACCCGGCCGCGGCGCTGACGCGCTGCGTGTAGCGCGCGGCCCACCAGACCAGCAGCGCCGGGACGACCCAGTTGAAGACCAGGTCGACGGGGCGGTGCAGCAGCCCGGCGCCGGGGTCGGGGACCTCGAACGTGCCGGCGATCGCGTGGCCGAGCGCCATCACCGCGACGACACCGCCCCACGCCGCGCTGATGCGCCGATTGACCGCACGGAACTCCGGGGTGTGCCAGTACTGCCGCGGCACGCTCTCCCGGGCGTACTGCTCGGTGAACGGCATGATCGGCAGCAGGGCGAAGATGATCAGGGCCAGCACCAGCGCCGCGATCGCGCGCCCGTAGCTCGCGAGCACCGCGTCCAGGACCGGCGCGGTGAGCGCGACGACGGCGAACGCGAGGAACACCGCGGCGCCGGCCAATTCGAGCAGCTTCGGCGACTCCCCGCGGACCACCGACCGGATGACCAGGCCGAGCGCGACGAGGAACGCCAGCACGGCGGCGACCCCGACCGCTCCGGGACCCACGCGCGTGGCCACCAACGAGAACACGATCCAGGGCACGAAGCCCACGAGCACCTTCGTCATCGACATGGGTTCAGCGTCGTGGGCCCGGCACGGTGAAACATCGGCCATCACGCTGAGATGTGAGCGTCGCTTCGCGGGCGCGGCGATCCCCCGGATGCCGCAATGCCTCGCGACGCAGCGTCAGTGTCGGCCGCCCGTGGGGCCCTGACCGGCCATGATCACCAGGATGACGAGGATCTGGACGCCCAGCCCTCAGATTCTCGTCATCCCGGCGATCATGAGAACTGCGGCGGCCGCTGGGCAGTCACCCCGACTCGCCGGGCGTCGGCCGCTGCGCATGATCAACGGGCCTGTGTGGCTGCCGGCGGGGGCTGCGGGAGCCGTACAGGCCCGTTGATCATGCGAACAGCCGGGCAGCTACGAGGCCGGCGCGTCCCCGTCGGACTTCCCACCCGGCGGATGCGGCGCCTCGAGCCGGAAACGGACCCCGAGCAGGCGGATCGCCAGGCAGACTCCGGCGCCCACCAGCGCCCAGACCAGCCCACCGAGCCCGAACCGGGCCGGCACCACGACGATCGCCGCGCCGACCAGCGCCGGGATCGCGTACAGCTCGCTGCGTAGCACCGTCGGGATGCGGCGGACGAGCACGTCCCGGATGGTGCCGCCGCCCACCGCGGTGATCGCGCCGAGCAGGATCGACTGGCCGACCCCGGCGCCCAGGGCGAGTGCCTTGCCCGCCCCGGTCACCGCGAACAGGCTCAGCCCGAGCGCGTCGAACACCGTGATCGGGGTGGCGAGCCGCTCGAGCTGCCGGCTCAGACCGAACGCCACGAGCCCACCGACCGCGGCGACCACCAGGTAGCGCCAGTCGCTGAAGGTCGACGGGGGCAGCGCCCCGAGCAGCACGTCCCGCAGGATGCCACCGCCCAGCGCGGTGATCATGCCCAGCGTGATGACGCCGACGATGTCCAGCCGCGCGGCCCGCACCGCGGTCAGCGCCCCGTTGAGCGCGAAGGCGAACGTGCCCGCGAGGTCGAGCACGAGAGCCGTCGCCGATGCCGTGGTCACGCGGTGATCAGCCCGACGCCAGCCAGGCACCCGCCGCGGTCACGAGGGTCTCGATGCCGGTGCGCACCGTCGGATCCAGGACCGGCGCGAACTGCGGGCTGTGGTTGGTGGGCAGCTCGGCGAGGCGACCGGCGCGCGCCAGGCCGTCATAGGTGTCCCGGTCGACGCCGCCGACGAACCAGAACACCGACGGCGCGCCCCAGGACCGGCCGAGCACCCCGTAGTCCTCGCTGGCCGACGTCGGGCCCATCGGTTGCACCTGCTCCGCCTCGAAGTGCCCACGGAACGCCGCCAGCACCCGGTCGGTCGCGGCCGGGTCGTTGTCGGTGACCTGGTAGGTCTCGACCGGCGTGATCTCCGGGGCCCGCGGTGCGCCGGCCGCGTGCGCCTCCGCGGCGACGATCCGCCGGATCGCGTCCTGGGCCCGGGCGCGCACCGCCTCGTCGTAGCAGCGCAGGTTGAGCCCGATCGTCGCCTCGTCGGGGATGACGTTCTCCTTGCTGCCCGCCCGGAGCATCCCGACGGTGAGCACCGCGGGCTCGTTCATGCCCAGTTCCCGGGACACGACGGTCTGCAGGCGCAGCACGGTCGACGCGGCCATCACCACCGGGTCGACGGCGGCCTCGGGCATCGAGCCGTGGGCGCCGCGGCCGAACAACCGGATGCGCCACACGTCGGACGCCGAGGTGACGGTGCCGGGCCGGGTGCTGACGACCCCGGCGGGCGCCGGCATGACGTGCTGCCCGAGCACGACGTCGGGGCTCGGGAACCGTCCGACCAGCCCGTCGTCGACCATCCCCTGCGCGCCGCCCCCGGTCTCCTCGGACGGCTGGAAGAGCGCGACCAGGGTTCCCGACCAGGTGTCGCGGTGGGCCCCGAACAGCGCCGACGCGGCCGCCAGCCAGGCCACGTGCATGTCGTGGCCGCACGCGTGCGCGACCGGGACCTCGTGCCCGTCGTCGTCGGTGGCGGTGACGGTGCTCGCGTAGGGCAGACCGGTGTCCTCCCGCACCGGGAGGGCGTCCATGTCGGCGCGGAGCGCGACGGTCGGGCCGTCGCCGTTGCGCAGCACGCCGACCACGCCCGTCCCGCCGACGCCGGTGGTCACCTCGAACCCGGCGTCGGCGAGGCGGGCCGCCGCGCGCTCCGCGGTCCGGTGCTCCTGCATCGACAGCTCGGGGTGGGCGTGGAGGTCGGTGTAGAACTCCTGCGCCTCCGGCACCAGCGCGTCCACCGCGCCCAGCAACGTCTGCATCCGATCGTCCGGCATCGACCCTCCTCGCGACGACGCCGACGATGGTCCTCGTCGGCGGCGCGATCAAGCGGGGGATCGGCCGCGCCGGGTCACCAGGTCTCGCGGGCCGGCACCGTCCCGGCGTTGATCTGCCCGGAAAGGTTCGAGCACCAGATCGAGACGCCGACGACCGCCGCCAGCCAGATGAAGAAGCTGATCGGGAAGATGAACATCAGGATGAATCCCACGACGAGGTGGGCGCCCATCAGGACGAGCCCGGTGCCCATGCGGTCCAGGTAGAGGTGGCCCGCGCCGATCCAGAGGATGGTCAGCAGGACCGCGATGCCGGCCGACTTCGGGGCGCGCACCGCGTACGGGTTCGGCTGGTACGGCGCCGGCGGGTAGGCCATCGGCTGGTACGGGACGGCCTGGAACGGGGCCGGCTGGTAGAAGCCCGGCTGGTACGGCGCCTGCGGGTACTGGGCCTGCTGGAACGGCATCCCCTGCGGGGCCGCGTACTGCGGGCCGGCCGCCGGCGTCGTCGTGCACCGGGGGCAGGGCGCGCCCGCGACGGGCAGGACGGTCGCGCAGGTGGGGCAGGTCGCCCCGGTGGACTCGGTCATGGCTTCCCCCGACGGTCAGGACCTCTGCCGAACGGGCGGAGGCGGTACGCCCTGTGCATCGTGCGACAGCGGATCTCGTTACGTCCCGTTCGTGGCCAGATCAGCCGGGGCGCCCGTCGGCGAACTCGGTCATCAGTCCGTCGAAGGCCGGGCGGTTGGTCTCCCGCAACCACCCGAGCAGCGTCCGCGCACGGTCGACGTCGTCGTCGCTCGTCCGTTGCTTGACGTCCGCGATCTCGCGCTGCATCTCGCGGAAGGCCTCGATCCGGGGATCGGCGTCGTCCGGGTCGACGTGATCGATGACGGCGTCGAGGGCCCCGGCCATCCGTCCCAGCTGACGTCCGTAGCTGTGTGTCTCGAGGATGGCCTCCTCGGTCCGGGGCGACGACGAGTTGGCCTCGTTGATCGTCAGCGTCGGCCCGAAGCTCCAGCCCGGCAGGATCGGCTGGGTCAGGACGCCCGGGGCCCAGCGCCCGGGAAGCAGCCGGTCGAGCCAGGCGCGCGCCCAGTCCTCCCCCGGCCAGGACGATCGATCGGTCGACATCCGCGCATCACCCCTCCCCCGATGTCCCCGACTCTCGCCGCGGACGGGCCGGAGCACGAACCGCCGTTCGGACGCAACACTCGGGGCGACGACGACGGCGCGCGGAGTGCGCACCGGTCCTGGAGCCGACCCCGCCGGTCCGCTCAGGGCGCGTCGCCCGCGAGCCCCGCGTAGGTGTCCCGCAGCTCCCGCTTGAGGATCTTCCCGCTGGGATTCTTCGGCAACTCCTCGACCAGCACGACGTACTTCGGCGACTGGCGACGACGAACGCGTACGAGTTGCGCGAGTGGATCGCCACCCGCTGGTTCCGGACCACGCCGCGCCGCGCCAGCGACTGAGCCACCCGGTTGGCGTCGGCGTCGAGCTCGGCGAAGGTCCGGCGCGTGTCGCGGTGCACGACGGCGAGCTTCGGGCCGTACTTCAGCGCGGTGCGGGCCAGCAGCGAGCCGATGCTCTGCCGCCGGGCCCGGACGACGTCCTCGGACAGCGGCGGGAGGTACCGATCGAGGTCGTCGTCCATGGGCTGCTCCTCGCCGGGGCGCTCGGGGCGAACGCCGTCCCACCGAGCTTGCCCCGACTCGCGGGCCGGGACGAGAGCATCGGGCTCAGCGCAGCGCTGCCAGGAGCGCGTCCCGGTGCTCGGGCGCGGCGATCGCGGCGAGCCTCGTCCCGCGCTCGGACAGCGGGCACGCCCGCAGCCACGCGACGCCGTGCTCGGTGACGACGACGTCGACGTCCGCCCGCGCCGTCGTCACCGGTCCGCGCAGCGCCGGGACGACGGTCGACGCGCCGCCCGCCGTGGAGCGCAGGGCGATGATCGAGCAGGCACCGGTCCGCGCCGCCGCACCCGAGAAGTCCGCCTGCCCGCCGACGCCGCCCAGACAGCGGCCCCGGGCGACCTCCGCACCCGTCTGCCCGGTGAGGTCGACCTCGAGTGCGGAGTTGATCGCGACGAGCCGGGACAGGCGGGCGAGCACCGCGGGGGCGTGCGTGTAGCTCGCGGGACGGAACCGCACGGGCATCTCCGGCAGGCGCGCGTAGAGACCGCCACTGCCGAGGGCGGCGCCGGCGACGACCACGCCCGGGTCGATCTCCTTGTGGGCGCCGGTGACGACACCGGCCTCCACCAGCCGCGCCACGCCGTCGCTGACCATCCCGGAGTGGACGCCGAGGTCGCGGTGCCCGGCGAGCCCATCGAGGATCGCCGACGGCAGCGCACCCACCCCGATCTGGACGGTGTCGCCGTCGCGGACCAGTCCCGCGACGTGCGCCGCGATCGCCCGGTCGACGGCGTTCGGCCCCTGGTCGGGCGCCTCGGGCAGCGCCCGGTCGGTCTCGACGACGGCGGCGAAGTCGCCGAGCGCGACCGTGTCGGCGCCCGCGACGGCCGGCATCCGGTGGTTGATCTCCGCGATCAGGGTCCGGCTGTACCGCACGGCGTCGCCGGCGTAGTCGACGCCGATCCCGAGCGAGCACCGGCCGTCGGGGCCGGGCGGTGCGACCTGGACCAGCCCGACGTCGCCGGGCAGCCGTCCCTCGGCGAAGAGCCGGGGCAGCACCGAGTAGTGCGCGGGCACGATCTCGAGCCGTCCCGCCGCGCTCGCCGCCCGGAGCTCGCCCATCGCCCCGTAGGACGTGAGCGTGAGCTGAGGCGGCAGGTCACGGAGCCGGGGGTTGAACGTCAGCCCGCAGAAGGCGCGGACCGGCCCGAGGTCGCCGACCTGGTCGAGCAGTGCGTCCACCAACGGGGTCGCCTCGGCCCCCGCCTGGCTCCACCAGACGCCGTCCCCGGGCCGCAGGTGCGGGCGCAGGTCGAGCATCAGCGGCTCCGGAGGCATCGGGGCGGGACGGTCGGCCGCGAGATTAGGTCTGACCTTTCGTCCGGGCGAACCGGAGCCACCCGCATGCGCCGGGGTCGGCTAGTGGGCCGCGATGGCCGGGCTCTGGGCGCGCATGCCGTAGAAGACGCCGTCGAGGTTGACGTCGATGACCGAGCACCAGGCCTCCGTCGGGTACTCGCCGACCGGCAGGTCCGGTCCGCCGATGCCGGCGTTGTCGACGGCGATGCGCAGCGGGGCCAGCGCCTCGGCGGCCTCGACCGCGGCCACCGCGACATCCTCGTCGGCGGCGTCCCCGACGAAGGCGGCGGCGGTCCCGCCGGCGTCCACGACCTCCTGCACGACCTTGTCGGCCGCGTCGCTCGTGAGGTCGTGGACGAGCACGGCCGCCCCGTTCGCGGCCGGCAGCAGCGCCACCGCCCGCCGCCCGATCCCCGACCCTGCTCCGGTGACGATGGCCGAACGGTCCGCGACGTCGTGGGTGGCCAGAGGCTCTCCGATCCCGATCGGTCGGAGTTCCGCCGGCCCGATGTGCCTGACAGTTGATGCAACAACTATCAGCGGCGCCCGATGGCGGCGCCGGCCATGATCCAGATCACGGCTCTCCGGGGGTCAGCCGCGGACGAGCGCCGCCCCCTCGGCCATCGCCCGGAGCTTCATCTCGGCGACCTGCGCGCCGACGCGGCCGAAGCCGACGAACGTCCCGAAGCCGCAGTCGGTGCTCGCGATGACGCGCTCGGGGCCGACGATCGACGCGTAGCGCTCGAGGCGCTGGGCGATGAGCCGCGGGTGCTCGACGATGTTGTTGAGAGTGTCGACGACGCCGGGCACGAGGACCTTGTCGGCCGGGATCGCGATGGCTCCGAGATCGGCCCACTCGTGCTCGTGGCGGGGGTTGGCCCCCTCGAACGAGATCATCGTCGGGCGGGCGGCGAGCACCGGCGGGAGCAGTTCGGCCAGCGGGGCGTCGAGGTGGTGCGGCCCCTCGTAGTTGCCCCAGCACATGTGCAGGCGCACCCGCGACGGGTCGATCCCCGCCAGTGCCCGGTCGATCGCGGCGACGTGGCGCTCCGCGAACCCGACCAGCCCTCGCCGTCGCACCTCGTCGCGGCACCAGAACTCGGTGTGGGCGGCCATCGGGATGTCGGGACAGTCGAGCTGGAGCAGCAGGCCGGCGTCGACGATCGCGCGGTACTCGACGGCCATGGCGTCGGCGAGGGCGTCGAGGTAGCTGTCGTAGTCCGGGTAGTGCAGGTTCGGGCTGCCGGTCGCGATGCAGCCGGGTGAGGCAGCCGGGACGAACGCGTCGCGGTGCCCGGTCTTGTCGAGCGCGAGGCGCAGGGTGTCGATGTCGCGCTGCACGGCGGTGTCGCCGATGTAGCTGACCGGTCCCTCGCAGTTCGCCGGCATGATGTGCGCGCCGGCCTCCCCGCCGTACTGCGCGATCGCCAGTTCGGGCGCGGCCGCGAGGTCGTCGATGCTCCACGGCGGGGCCTGCCCGCCGAACCCGTCGAGGCGCTCGCGGACGTAGTTGACGAAGCCGGGCTTGCCCATCTCGCCGTCGGAGACGATGTCGATGCCCGCGCCGTGCTGCATGGCGACGACGTCGTGCACGGCGTCGGTGACGGCGGCCTCGAGCTCGGCCTCGTCACCCTTGCCCTCCTGGTGGAGGTACATCAGCCGGGTCAGCGCCTCGGGGCGGGGCAGGCTCCCCACGTGGGTGGTGCGCACGGTCGTCATCGGGGCTGTCCTCCGGGGGACGGATGGGTCAGGGGGCCGTGGCCTCGTCGAACGTCGAGGGGCTGAAGCCCTCGAGCGCGGCGATCTTCGTCAGGACCGTGAGCCGGTCCGGGCGCGGGATCGCGGGGTCGAGCTGCTGGTAGACGTTGAGCACGTTCTGAGCCAGCCGGCCGTGCTCGGGGAGATCGGCGAAGCGTCCGAGGTCGATGGACGCGATGGCCTCGTCGACGTCGAGGCCGTCCTCGAACCGCTTGCGGGCCTGGGTCTCGACCGAGACCAGGTACTCCCGCATCGTCGAGACCTCGGCCTTGCCGCTGACCGGGCCGTGACCCGGCACGATCGTCGCGACGTCCATCTCGAGGATGAGGTCCAGCGCGCCGATCCAGCGGTCGATCGGCCCGGCCCACGCGATCGGGGTGCCGCCGACGAACAGCACGTCGCCGGCATAGAGCAGCCGCGCGTCCGGCACGTGGACCAGCGCGTCGCCGGGGGTGTGCGCGGGTCCGACCTGGATCAGCCGGACCTCCCGACCGCCGACGTCGACGCTGTCCTCGCCGGAGAAGGTGCGGTCGGGGCCGGTGGCGGTGATCCCGTCGAGCTCGAACGGCCCGAAGATGTGCCGCGCGAACTCGCCGAGGGTGCCGTCGAGGTGCTTGACCCGGGCCACCGCGTCGAGCGCCTCCTGGGTCATCAGCGCGGCCGCGGCCTCGGACGCGATGATCTCGACGTCCTCCCCGACCAGTTCGTTGCCGTTGACGTGGTCGGGATCCGAGTGGGTGTTGACCAGGGTCCCGAGGGGGTGGTGGTCGAGAACGGGCTGCAGGCCGGCGAGCATCTCCCGGGTCAGCGCCAGGTCGAACAGCGTGTCGACCATCAGCGAGGTGCCCGAGCCGGTGATCAGGCCGGAGTTGCTCCACCCCCAGCTGCCGTCGGGCTGCAGCCAGGCGTGGCAGCCCTGCCCGAGGTCGTGCAGTCCCTTGCGGTAGTCGAGCGTGCTCATGGGTCCCTTCCTCAGTAACCGGTCCGCAGCGGCGTCATCGGTTCGGCCTCCCGCACGACCTGGCGGGTCTCGCCCAGGACCTCCGAGGACAGCGAGACCACGTCGCCGGGCGCGAGCCAGCCGGTGAAGGCGAACGGGTCGGGGGTGTCGACGTGCTCGAGCAGGCAGCCCCCGGGGACGGTGCCCGAGCCGATGACGTCGCCGGGCTGCAGTTCGGTCCCGCGCGACATGTAGGCGAGCTGCTCGCCCCAGGTCCAGTCCATGCCGGCGAGCGAGCCCTTGGCGATCTCGCGGCCGTTGACGGTGGCGGCGACCTCGAACGCGTAGCCGTCCGGACCGCGGTAGGCCTCGAGCTCGTCCACGGTGACCAGTGCGGGCCCGAGCGTGATGGCCATGTCCTTGGCCTTGCCCATGCCGATCCCCTGCGCCATGTCGCGCATCTGGTGGTCGCGGGCGGTCCAGTCGTTGAAGAACGTGAACCCGACGACGTGGTCCGCGGCGGTGTCCGGGTGCAGGTCGCGTCCGGGCCGCCCGACGACGGCGCCGACCTCCAGTTCGAGGTCGAACATCCGCGACCCGGGCGCGATCGGGACGTCGTCGTGGGGCCCGACGACGGCGGCCGGGTTGCCGAAGTAGAACGCCGGCGCCTGCGACCACGCCGGGTGCAGCTCCGGCGGCCGACCGAGCGCGCGGTAGCAGCCGCGGAGGTGGTCGAGGAAGGACAGCCCGTCGCGGATCGACGGCGGGCGCGGGATCGGGGCCAGGAGGCGCACCTCGTCGAGGGCCCGGACCTCGGCCGGGTCGCGGCGGGCCGTCGTCGCGGCGTCGTCGAGAGCCCCGTCCTCCAGCAGCGCGAGGAGGGTGACGCCGGGCGGAAGCCCGCGGATCCCGTCGTCGGTCAGCAGCCCGGTCCGCGGGCTGAAACTGATCCCCGTCGCTCCGCTCGCCCCGGGAGCGCCCGCGTCGTACGTCACCCACTTCACGGCCGCCTCCACGCTGAATCCGCACTCCAGTACAGGTTCGTGGGCGACGCTACGACCCGGTGTGACGCGAATCAAGACTCGAGTACGGGTTCGCGGTCTGTGCTGTACTGATCACGATGGACCCGCGAGGAGCGACGGCGGGTGTGGCGGACCTCCCGGCGGTCAGCACCCGGACCCGCAAGCGCCACGAGCGCCGGGACCGTGTCTACGCCGCGGCCATCGCCCTGTTCGTGGAACGGGGCTTCGACGAGACGTCGATGGACGACATCGCGGCCCGGGCGGACCTGGCCCGCACGACGGTGTTCAACCATTTCCCACGCAAGGCGCTGTTCCTCGAGGAATGGGCGTTGCGCCGCCGGCAACGGGCCGCCTACGCGATCGAGGACGCCTCCGTGCCGGTGCAGCCGCTGCGCGAGGTCCTCGCGCGGTACTTCACCGCGCTCGCCGCGGTGAACGCCGAGACCCGCGCCGAGACCACCGCGCTGATGTCGCTCTCGCTCAAGGTCCACGACGTGTTCCGCGGCCACACGCTGGGTCAGGACCTCACCGAGCTGATCACCGCGAGCGGGGAGCCACTGCGCCCGACCACCGACGCGGCGCAGGTCGGACGGCTGCTCGCGCTGGGGTACTACTCCGCCGTCGTGCGCTGGATCGTCGTCGAGCCGGCGCCGTTCAGCCTCGACCGGGAGCTCTCGGCCGTGCTGGACACCGTGCTGTCCGGCGCGCTGATGGAATGATCGCCGATTCTCCGATCCGCTGTCCGGCCGAGATGACTACCGACGCCGGTCGCATTCCCGGGCCGACGTAGTCATTGCTGTCATAGGTATTCGTGCCCGCTTTCCCCGATGTCACCCTGCCTGTATGGGGGATACGCAGACGGCATTCAGCTTCTACCAGACACTGGCATCGATCAGCTTCACACTGCTCGGACTGTGGTTCGTGGTGCTCGGGATCGGCCGCGGGGACTGGGGCTCCCCGGCACGCCACCGGGAGCGCCTCCACGTCGCGCTGTTCTTCTTCCTGCCGGGGACGATGGGGCTCGCCTCCGTGCTCGGCGGGACGAACCCGCTGGCGTGGCGGGTGGTCTTCGTCCTGGGGGCGGTCATCGGGCTCGTCGAGTCGGTGCCGTTCCTCATCGGGCACCAGGGCCTGCCGGGCACCGTCGAGCGGGTGCTGGGCGTTCTCGCACCATTGCTGTACCTCCTCGTGGCACTGGCGGCGTTCGTCCCCGGTCCCCGGGCGGGCCTGGCGCCGCTGCAGATCGAGGGCTTCGTCATCGCGGCCGTGTTCCTGCTCGGCCTGACGCACCTGTGGCGCGCCTTCGCGGAGACGCCGGTCGCGGTCTCCTCACGGCCGCGCTGAGTGACGCCGACCGGTTGCCGGACGGTGACGCGTTCTTGGGTCGGCCCTGAACCGCCGCTGACGCAGCCCACCGGTCACCGACCGGCGCCACCCCTTCGTCGGGAAGGCGGTTCCCCGGCGATTCCCGACGACGACGCCGTGTCACCCCTGCCAGGAATCCGGCCCGCTCCCCCGAGTGGCGCCGAACGGCGGGAGGAGGACCAGATGGCGGACAAGGGTGTCGTCGCCCGGCTGCGCCAGGTCGCGGTGGACCGGGTCGGGCCCACCGAGCAGTCGCTCATCGTCGCGTGGGGAGGCTTCGGCGCGACGTTCGGCGTCACCCGCGCGATCACCCACTGGATCCGCGCGGGACATGGTCCGTCGAGCGGCGGGATGAGCGCGGGCGGGCGCCACCTGCACCACTACAACATCGGCATCCTGCTGCTGGCCGCCGTCGGGGGTGTCGCGCTGCGCGGCGAGGAGCGTCATCGTCGCCATCCCGTCACCGCGACCGCCTATGGCAGCGGTGCGGCGCTGATCGTCGACGAGCTCGCACTGCTGATCGACCTCGAGGACGTCTACTGGTCCCGCGAGGGCCGCTCGAGCGTCGACGCCGCGATCGGGCTGCTCGCCCTCGGCGGTCTCTACCTCGCCGCGGTGCCGTTCTGGCACGGAGCCGCCCGGGAGCTGATCCCGGCCCTGGGCCGGAGATAGGCCGGGCGCCCCCTCGCCGTCGGGAAGGCAGAATCCCGGAGATGATCGACGACGCGGTGGACAAGTCCGCGGTGCTGGCCGGGACGTCGCATCTGCTCGCGCGCACCCCGCGGTGGCGGACGCTCGTCGATCCCCGGCTCGGGCTCGGCAGCCTGTTGCTGCGCGGGGCAATGCGCGCCGAGCGGAAGACGCTGCCGGAGGAGCCCGGTCAGGCCGACCGCAAGGCCTACATCCCGCGCGACATGCTGCTCTCGCTGTTCCAGGCCGAGCACGAGGAGCACCTGGACCGCGAGCACCCCGAGCACCTCACCACCGCCGAGGCGCCGAAGCCGATGGGCTCGCGCTCGGTGGAGCCGTTCAGCGAGGGCCGTGGCATCGACCGCGGCTTCGTGACCGGTTTCCTGCGCACCCTGCCGGTCCACCTCTTCCGACGGATCCGCTTCCGGCTGCCCGCCGGTCAGCCGCGGCAGCAGCCGCTCGCCGAGAACGCCCGCGTCGTCGTCGTCGGGGACTGGGGTACCGGCGAGGGCCTGGCCATCGAGGTCGCCGCCCGGATGCGCGAGGCGATCGAGGAGGCCGGGGACCGCGAGGTCCACGTCGTGCACCTCGGCGACATCTACTACGCGGGGACCCCGGCCGAGGCGCGCAGGCGCTTCCTGGACCACTGGCCCGTCACCGACGCCGACGAGCACCCGTCGTGGTGCCTCAACGGCAACCACGACATGTACTCCGCCGGTCGGGGTCTCACCCGGGTCGTCCTCACCGACCCGCGGTTCGCCGCGCAGCGCACCACCGCCGGCGCGATCACCACCGAGTTCCTGCTGGCGAACCGGCACTGGTCGCTGATCGGTCTGGACACCAGCTGGAAGTTCCGGCTACGCGATCCCCGCGGCGGCGCCGGCCACCTGAGCCGGCGCCAGAGCCGGTGGGTCACCCGGCACGTCCAGGCCCACCCCGATCACCGGACGATGCTGTTCAGCCATCACCAGCCGATCACCTGGGGCGATCACGGGGTCGAGCCCATCGGCAACCTGCTCGACCGGACACGGGCCCTGCGGCAGGCCGGTCGGCTCACCGGATGGCTCTGGGGCCACGAGCACAAGCTGATCGCCTACGGCGACCACTCCGGGATCGGCTACGCGACCTGCATGGGCCACGGCGCGATCCTCGAGACCCCGCCCGAGCACCCGCACCCCGGCGAGTTCGACGCCACCTTCACCGACCCCGAGGGGCTGACCTGGCGGATGCCGGGCTTCGCCGTCCTCGACCTGGACGGCCCGACGATGCGGGTCCGCTACCTCGACAAGAACGGCCGCACCTGGCGTCCCGAGGACGTGCTCCCGACCCCGTCGGCCGACGACGGCAGCGCCGGCGGGAACCCGAACGACGCGGCCAGAGCGGGATCGTGACACTTCGTCACGCGGGCGATCCCGGTGGCGGTCACCGCGAGGACCACCACGCCGTCGGCTCGTAGGACCCCGCCGGCGTCGCGCCGGTAGACGATCGCCGCGGGTTGGCCGTTGGCCGTGGTCGCGATCATCCGCCAGTCGCCCGGTGCACCCAGCACGTAGGTGTCGAGGACGTCGATGCACGCGGCCCGACCCGACTGCCAGTCGCGGAACGGCGTGGCCTCCAGGGTGGCGTCGGCGCGCAGCACCTGTTCCAGCAGGCGGGCGTCGGAGCGCTCGAAGGCGGCGATGTAGCCCTCGAGCAGGGCCCGGGCCCGTTCATCCGTCGGTTCGAGCAGGTCCGTGGGCCCCACGTCGTCGAGCCGGACGCGGGCACGCTGCAGACCGCTCTTCACCGCCGCCGTCGTGGTCCCGAGGAGCTCCGCGGTCTCGAGCGCGGAGAAGGCGAGCACGTCGCGCAGGATGAGGATCGCGCGTTGCCGGGGCGGCAGGTGCTGCAGGCCGGCGATGAGCGCCAGCCGCACCGATTCGCGTTCCACCGCGACGGCGGCGGGGTCGTCGTCGGGCCGGGCGATCCAGGCGTCCGGGAGCGGCTCGAGCCACGAGACCTCGCCCGGTCCCGCGAGGCTCGGCGGGCCGTCGGCCCGGTCGACGGGGCCGGTCAGGCCCGAGGGCAGCAGCCGGACCGGGCGCGAGGTCATCGCCGAGAGGCAGACGTTGGTGGCGATCCGGTAGAGCCAGGTCCGCATCGACGACCGGCCCTCGAACCCGGCGTAGGAGCGCCAGGCCCGCAGGTAGGTCTCCTGCACCAGGTCCTCGGCGTCCTGCGCCGAGCCGGCCATGCGATAGCAGTGCGCGAGGAGCTCCCGACGGAACGGCTCGGTCTCGGCCGCGAACGTGCGCGCCCTCCCGACGGCGGCCGGATCGGCGTCCGTGGTCATCGGTGTCCGTTCGCGTCGCTGGGACCTCGGCCCCGGGTGGTCAGGGCGCCAGGACGAGCTTGCCGATCGTGGCCCTGGTCTCCAAGGCCGCGAGCGCCTTCGGGCCGCCGGGCAACGCGTAGGTGGTGGGCTCGGACGGCGTGAGGACGCCGTCCGCGATGAGCGTGTGCAGCTCCCCCAGGACCTCCCCGAAGAGCTGCGGCGCGGACCGGATGAAGACGCCGAGATTGAACCCGACGACGTGGACCTGGTGCCGGTACACCAGGTCCCAGTTGGTGAGGGAGGCCTCGCCGCCCGCCAGGCCGTAGACGACGACGCGGCCAGTGACCCGCTTCGCCGCGGCGAGACTCGCCTCCAGGGTGGCGCCGCCCGCCGACTCCAGCACCACGTCGACACCGACCCCGCCGGTCAGCCGCCGGACCTCGGCCGCGACGTCGCCCCGCGAGTCCACGACGTGGTCGGCGCCCGCGGCCAGGACCGCCGCGTGCTTCTCCCGGGAGGCGGTGGCGATGACCATCGCACCGCGATGCTTGGCGACGGTGACCGCGGCCCGGCCGGTCGCACCCGCCGCCGCGTGCACCAGCACGGTCCGGCCGGCCGTGACGCCACCCAGGTGCCCGACGACGGCGAGGGCGGTGGGCCAGTTGACGGCGAGTCCCAGCGCCTGCTGGTGGGTCCAGCCGCTCGGCACCGGCATCGCCGCGACCGCGGGCAGCACCATGTACTCGGCGAAGGCGCCCTCCCCCACCCCGACGACGTGTGCCCCCGCCGCCACGGTGGTCACCGCCTCCCCCACGGCGACGACCTCTCCGGCGGCCTCGAACCCGGCCAGGTAGGGCGGCCGCGGGCCGTCCCCGAACGTCCCGTGCGCCTTCGAGACGTCCGCGAAGTTGACGCCGGCCGCGGTGACGCGGACCAGGACGTCGTCCGGGCCGGGGCGCGGAACCGGCACATCGGGGATCAGCACCATGTCGAGCGGTCCGTCGAGAGACCTCTGTTGCAGCGCGCGCATCGTCGTGGGAACGGTCATCGGCTCCTCGGCCCTCCGGTCTCGGTGGCGGAGACCGGCCCGTGCGCGGCCTCCCCCCAGGTAGACCGCGGACACCACCGGAAGGAATCGGTCCCGGCGGCCTGCCGGCGGCGCCGGGACCGAGCCCTCAGGCGTCGACCAGCGGACGCAGCGTCCGGCCGGCGAGCTCGACGGCGCCCTCGACGTGCCCGGTGGCCGGCAGGTTGATCACCAGCCCGTCCACGCCCCGGTCGAGCACGCGTTCCTTCAGGTCGGCGGCGACGTCGTCCGGCGTCCCGACGAACATCCGCTCGGTGGCGGCCCGGAACTCGTCGTCGGACAGCGCGTCCGGGTCGAGGCCCTGACCCCGCAGGACCTGCTTCAGCTGCGCACGGGCCCGGTCACCGTTCTCGTCGATCATGACGAACGCGAGGAAGCTGGTCTCCAGCGTCGACCGGTCGCGACCCGCCTCGGCGCAGCGGGCGTCCAGCGCCTCGATCTTGCGCGGCAGCTCCGACGGGCTGCAGATGATGTTCAGGTGCTGTGCGTCGCGGGCGGCGAGCGCGAACGTCTTGCGCTCGCCACCGCCGCCGAGCATCACCGGCAGGTCGTTGCGGACGCGGGGCTCGTTGATGGCGTTCTCGGTGCGGTACCACTTCCCGGAGAACGTCGGGCGCTCGCCGTGCAGCATCGGCACGATGATCTGCAGGGCCTCGTCGAGACGCTCGAACCGCTCGGTGAACGTGCCGAACTCGAACCCGAGCTGGCGGTGCTCGAGCTCGAACCAGCCCGCTCCGATGCCCAGCACAGCCCGGCCGCCGCTGACCACGTCCAGCGTCGTCACCGCCTTGGCCAGCAGCGTCGGGTTCCGGTAGGTGTTGCCGGTGACCAGCGTCGAGAGCTGGATCGACGACGTCGCCGTGGCGAGCGCACCGAGGGCGGTGTACGCCTCGAGCATCGGCTCGTCCGGGGCCCCGAGGCCGGGCAGTTGGTAGAAGTGGTCCATGACGAAGGCGGTGTCGAAGCCCGCGGCCTCGGCGTCGCGGGTCTGACGGATCACCGTCGGGAAGAGCTTCTCGACGGAGTCGCCGTAGGAGAAGTTCGGCATCTGGTAGCCGAGTCGAATGCCCATGCCTCCGAGACTGCCATCCCCGGATCCCGCCCGCGCGGCGTCGACGGGCCGCGCGGGCGGGACCGTGCGTCAGGCGGGTTCGCGGGCTCCGGCGGTCTCGACGGCGATGGTCTCGGCGTCGGCCGCGGCGGCGTCGGGCTCGGCGGGCGGCAGCCCGAACGACCCGAGGAACAGCACGTAGAACAGCATCACCAGCACCGCGAAGTTCATGAACCCCAGCGCGTCACCGTGCAGCGACACCCCGGCCGCCGGCTCGTGCAGCACCGACCCGGCCACCACGAAGTAGTAGCCGAGGAACGTCACCACGGCGAGCACCAGGGTCACCACGGTGCGCACCACCAGGTTCGCCGCCCGACCCAGATGGGTGGGCTTGTTCCCGAACACGTTCGCCCAGGCGATCATCCAGAACACCCAGCACACCCCGAACTCCGCGGCATACGAGGTCACCCCGTCCCCCAGCGCGGCCACGTTGGCCGGGCCGATGAGCAGCTTCGCCGCCCCGAGCGTCCCGAAATAGATCACCGTGCCCAGCACGAAGTTCCCGACCAGCGAGACCACCGCCGTCGCGGCGCGGCTTTTCAGCAGCGCCCACGGCAGGTTGTCCCAGAGCAGCCCGGTCACCACCACCGCCACGATGCAGCTGTAGAACCAGCCGGTCAGCGTCGCCTTGCTCATCAACGCGGTCGACGGATCCGCCCACGTCGCCACGCTCGGCACCGCGAACACCCCGAACAGCACCAGCGTCGGCAGCACCAGCGTCCCGATCTCGGCCAGCCCCGCCCACGGCGGCGAGAGCCGATCCGCCCACGGCCACTGCGCCCAGTTCACCACCGCGGTCACGTAGAAGAAGAACGCGAACAGCACGATCAGCTGCCCGGTCCCGAACCCGGCCCCCTCGGCCCGCGACGCGGCGAAGCTCGGATCCACGCGCGACCAGCCGTAGGCCAGCAGCGCCACCACCGCCGCCGCGATCGCGAGCACCACCACGATCCCCACCAGCCCGCGGGCCGGCTGACCCAGCCGCGCCGGCCCGGTCCAGCCGCAGTTGAACGCCACCCACACCGTGGCGATGATCGCCCAGAACAGCGACGCGTTGAACGGCTGCGGATACGAACCCACCGGGCTCCACTGCGGATCGATCAACAGCCACCACAACAGCACCGCCGCCACCGCGACGACGACGACATTGGCCAGCCCGAACACCCACCAGGGCAGGGTTCGCGTGTGGCCGTCCGGGGCAGTGCCGGACGGGGTGGGAGGGGCCGCGGAAGCGGCCCCGGAAGGCGATGCTGACGGAGAACTCATCGGAACCTCGGCGTTCGTGTCGCTACCTGGACTGGTCGAGCCATGACGTACGGGAGGGAGAGGACCCGGGCGGGCGCGCTATCGACCGCGGAGGTCGGTGGACCACAGGTGGTGGGCGCGGTGGCGGGCGGGTTTGACGCAGAAGTCGTGGCCGGCGCCGCCGCGGGTGCCGGGGCAGAACGGGGCGTCGACGAACTCGTGGTGCTCGCCGTCGTCGCTCCAGCGCAACCACCAGACGTCGCGCTGCCCCAGTTCGCCCGCGGCATCGTTGGGTCCCAGCGGGGCGTGATGAGGGCCGTCGTGGGCGCGCTCGAAGGAACACCCGATCTCGGACTCGATGGCTTCGTCCGGGCCGGCGAACGTGCGCCAGAGCAACAGCTGCGCGGTGGTGAAGGTGGTCGTGGCCGGGCACTCGCGGGCCGCGGCGGCGAGGATCGCCTCCCACACCGACCGGATGTGCGGGGCGTCGAGGTGCTGATCGGCCGCGGTCATCGACGGTGACGCCCCGGGCGGAGGCCGCGGCCGGCGCGCCGGTGCGGGTGCCGACCGCGCGCGGACGACCGGCCCCCGGCGACCTCGTCCGGATCCGCGGGCCACGGGTCCGAGGGCTCCGGCGGCGACGTGGGACGACTGGCGAGGGCGACCTGCAGAGCCCGTCGTCGGGCGTGGGCGATCAGGGTGTCGAACGCGGCGGCCTCCACGCGCTGCGCGCGCAGGCGGCGTCTGCGGGGCTCGCGCGGAGCCGGCAGCGCCAGCGTCGGCGGTTCGTCGAACTCGTCGAAGCCGTCGAAGCCGTCGAAGCCGTCGAAGTCGTGGACATCGTCGTCGAGGAAGTCGTCGTGGAAGTCGTGGCGTCCCATGGTCGCCCTCCGGGCTGCAGGCCACTGGTCGGTCTCTCGTGGTTGTCGGGTCGATCCGGTGCACGTCGGCCCCGGTCCGGGTCAGGGGAGGCCCGGGCCGGGGCCGAGTGCTGGCCGGTGCCGCCTCACCCCATTCGGTGACACCGGCAGTTCCTACCGCCGCGACCGAGGAGCGGTCGGCGGCTGCTGCTGCTCGCTCCCGGGCGATTCCGAGCGGCGAGCAGGGGGCGGACCGGTCCGTGGTGGGCCGGCCCGCCCCCGCCTCGTGCGGCATCAGCGGATACGCGTTCCCCGAGGGGCGCGCCCGCCTGTCGTGCTTCCTCGCCCGTCATGCGGCGAGGTCTCGGCGAGCCGACAGGTCAACCCCGTCCGCTCGTCCTCCTAGCCCAGCCCGGGGATCCCGCGGCCCGGCGCTGCGGGAGCCGGTCCTGCGGGAGCCGGTGCCCCGGCGTCAGGCGCCCCAGCACCCGGCGCTGCGGGAGCCGGTGCTGCGGGAGCCGCCCCTGCGGGGGTTCCGGGGAGCAGCGGGGTGCCCGGCAGCGGAAGGGGCGGCGGGGCGATCGGGAGACCCGACCCGGGGTGAACCGTCGCCGGGGTGGCGTCCTTCGACACACCCGACGGGCCGGGGGCCGGGAGCACGTCGCTCTCCTTGGCCTTGTCGACCGCCCGTCCGGGCGGGTCGACCGGCGGGTAGGAGTTGTGAGCGTCGCGCTGCTGGCCCACGCCGGGCGGGAGGTGCTGGCCGGGGTCGTATCCCGTGGGGTAGGACTCCGGGTTCCGGATCTCGACGAGGTTGTTGCCGCGCAGCTCGGCGGACCAGGTCGACTGCGACCGCGGGCTCTGGGCGAAGTCGACCGGGATGGCCAGCGGCGTCGGGTACGGCAGGTCCTCGACGACCGGGTTCGGCGAGTCGATGTTCCGCACGACGGAGAGCGCGTTGCTACGCCACCCGCCCGCGTACATCCGCTTCTCGTTGACGCCCACCGCCGTCGGGCCGTTCGTGTACGAGAGCTCGTTCGGCGTCGGCTGAGGGATCTCGGTGTGCTTCTTGGTGACGGTGTTGAACTTGTCGAACTTGTTGCCGTTGAGGTAGATGGACCACACGTCACAGTCGTTCGACGGCCCCGGCTCGTTGTCGACCGTGAGCGCGGCCGCGGTGGGGTACGGGTACTTCTTCGCGGCGGGGTCGGTACCCGTGGCGGGCACGATCGGTGTCGTCGGTCCCGGGTTCTTGGGGTCGATGACGAACAGCCCGTTCCCCTGCGCGGGGCCGGTGTTCGGCGCCGGCGACGGCGTCGGAGGCTCGGGCTTGGTCCCGCCCACGACGGGGAGCCTGCCGCTACCCAGCGAGGCCGGCCCGGTCATCGAGAAGTACACGTTCTGGTCCTGGATGGGCCAGTGGGCGTAGTTGATGCCCTGCGTGTAGTCCCGGGTGCATCCCCGGAAGACCAGGCAGTTGCCCTCGCCGGTGGTGACATCCTGCGGCAGCGTGCCCGGGCCGACCTCGAACTCGTCGATCTTCTTGGTGACGGGGTCGAACCGGCCGACCTTGCCGGCCACCGTCTCCGAGAACCACTGCTTGCCGTCCGAGCCGGTCTTGATGTCGGCCGGGTACGCCTCGGGCGTCGGGATCGGGAACGACTCGAAATGGTGGTCGATCGTGCTGATCCGGTTGATGGCGTTCCCGACGACCTTGAGGCCGGGGCCACCGCTCACACCGAGCGAGGTGAAGTACACCCACGGACCCGGGCCGGAGTTGACCGCGTACGGGATTCCGGTCTGGGCCGGGACCGGGAAGATGTCGATCTTCTTGGTCACCGGGTCCTGCCGGATCATGGACTGGAGCGCGGTGTACCAGATCGCCCCGTCGACCCCGTTCTTCTCATCGATCGGGAAGGTCCCCGGCGGGAGGGGGTACTCGAGGATCTGCGTGTCCTTCGGAGCCGGCCCGACCGTCGGGACCTGCGGCCCGAGTGCCGCCGGATTGGCGGCCGCGGCCATGGCCTGGGCCTTCTCGTTGCTCGCACGGAAGTCGGCCGGCATGTCGGCGACCACCTTCTTGAGCAGGGCGAGGTTCGCGACGGCCGGATCGGCCGGTGCCGGAGCGGCCGCCGGGGTGGCCGCGACCAGCCCCGCGACCAGTGCGGTGGCCAGCGTGGCCCCGCCCAGTGATCGGACCAGCCACCTCGCACGAGGTGGACGGAGGCGAATTCGAGACATCAGGCCTCTTTCGGTGTTGGGGAGTCTTTTCCGTCGGACGGTTCAGGGGTCGGTCCACTGGGGTGCGACCGAAGACGAGCGGACAGAACGGACCGAACACGTGGGCGCCCACGAAGAAGCGTTCCGCTCGATGCGGATGACGATTCGTGTCAGTTGATTCAGGCAGCCGGGAATCGGGGATCGTGGGGTCGACACCCGGATCCGGGCACAGCCGAACCAGCGAGTCGTCGAGAGGACGACTCACGTGATGATCGTCCGGCAGTTCCGAAGAAATCTGCGTCTACGCCGGAGTGGGAGCGGCCGCGCCCCGAGAAGGAGGACGAGACGGCGAGACCCACCGGCGGGTGGAGTAGCTCCTCGAAGGGGTTCCGGGCCCCTGAGAATCAGGGGCGACGTCGAACCCGTCGATCTGTCCGACCGGCGACATGATCACCGATCGGCCTCGACGTGGCGCGACACGGTAGTGGACACCGACCGAGGCCCCTGAACTCCTCGATCGACGTATGCAGATAACGAACCGATGACCGGAAGGATACGGCTCGGTTATTCATTTCCTGGATAGAATTCGTAGCGCCGGCGCTACGGCATACCGATGCCGCGTGACGGCAGTGCGACCGTCAGCGCCGGGTCCGACACTCGGATCGTCGGCACCCGGCCGTCCGATAGAGCGTCGATGTCTGGTTTGATACTGTTCGTCGAAATACCCCGACTCGCCGACGTCTTCGACGTTTCGGGGTCCTTGCCGCTCACGTCGTAGCGTGTGAGCGGAACCCAGCGGCAGGGTCACCTCGGGCCAGCGGGACCACTGTGGATCTCGATGTCATCGTCACGATCCTTGGTCGGTCCGGTTCGGGGTCTCGGCGGGAGAGTGGAAGCCGGGGAGCGTCCATCCGTCGGGATCCGAACCGGCTGCGGGAATCGTCGAGACCCGGAGACGACCGGGGAGCCGGAGCCGGGTAGCGACGTGGTCGGGGTGAGGTCGGCCCGAGAGGGCTCGGCTCGCGTGTGAACCGGACCACATCAGGTTGGGCGCGGAGCTTGCCGCACTCTGAATTCAGTGTCAACACTGAATTCAGAACATCAGCTGCGGCCGTACCGCCCATGATCTTGCCCCGAACGGTCGATGCCCACGCCGAGCAGGAGGTCAGCAGTGCCGAGCCCGGCGGAGCACGCCACCAGCCGAGCGACCCCCGCGCACCGCGGTCGGGGCGTCGCGATGACCGCCTCCGGAGCGCCGTCGCGCACCGACCGGGTGTACGAGGCCATCGTCGACGACATCTGCACCGGCCGTCTCACCCCCGGCACACCGCTGCGCCAGGAACGGCTCGCCGAGCGGTTCGAGGTCTCCCGCCAGCCCATCCAGCAGGCGCTGCTCCTGCTCCGCAACCAGGGCCTGCTGCGCGACTTCGGGCGCCGCGGCCTCGAGGTCGCCCCCGTCGCCGCCGACCTCGTCGGCCACGTCTACGAACTGCGCGGCGTGATCGACGGCCCCGCCGCGCGCCTGGCCGCCGAACGGCACGACGAACCATGGCTCGCCCGAGCCACCGAGATCGTCGAGGCCGGCCACCGCGCCCGCTCCGAGGGCGCCTTCGCCCAGATGATCGCCGCGGACGTCGAGTTCCACCGCGCCGTCGTCGACGCCGCCGCCAACCCCTTGATCGCCGAGAGCGCCGAGGTGATGTGGCGCAACGTCCATCGCCTGATGAGCGAGGTCCTGCTCCACGACGGCGGGCCGCTCTGGGTCTGGGAGGACCACACCGACATCCTGGGCGCCATCGCCCGCCGCGACGGCGCGGAGGCCGAGCACCTCGCTGTCCGCCACGCCCGGCACGCCCAGTGGATGATCCTCGAGGCCATGAGCGGGGTCCCCGCCACCTGATCGACCCCGAGGCCCGGGTCCGGTGCTCGGCGAGGGCTCCTCGCTACCCGCGAGGGCTCAGGAAACGGTCTTGCCGGTGGTGTCCGCCCGGGACTTGCTCGGCTGGACCCGCTTCGGCTCGCCGGGCATCTTCGGGTACTCGGGCGGGTAGGGCATGTCCCCGAGCCCGTGGTCGCGCTGGTCGCGCTCCACCCACTCGAGCGCAGTCTCCAGGCCCGCCGGCTCGTCGTGCAGCCCCGCGTGGGCGTCGCCGCGCTCAGCGAGCAGGCCGGCCGCCGTCAGGACGTCGAAGTCGTCCGGCTCGGCGTCGGGGAGCTCCTCCCAGCGCAACGGGAAGGACACCGTCGCCCGCGGCGTGCCGCGGACCGACCACGCCGAGGCGATCGTCCGGTCGCGCGCGGCCTGGTTGAAGTCGAGGAACACGCGCTCGCCGCGCTCCTCCTTCCACCAGTCGACGGTGGCCTCGGCGGGCATCCGGCGGCAGACCTCGCGCCCGATCGCGATCACACACCGGCGGACCGCGACGAAGTCCCACTCCGCGCGGATCGGGACCATGACGTGGATGCCGCGCCCACCGGAGGTCTTCGGCCAGCCGCGCAGGCCGGCCTCCGTCAGGACCTCGCGCAGCGTCGCCGCCACCCGCGCCGCATCGGCGAAGTCGGTGCCGGGCTGCGGGTCGAGGTCGATGCGCAGCTCGTCCGGGGCGTCGACGTCGGGACGCCGCACCGGCCAGGGGTGGAAGTCGAAGGTGCCCAGGTTCGCCGCCCAGGCCAGCACCGCGGGCTCGGTCGGGCACAGCACGTCGGCGGGGCGACCGGACGGGAAGCGCACCTGCACCGTCTCGACGTAGTCCGGGGCGCCCTTGGGCAGGCGCTTGGCGTAGAACCACTCGCCCGTCACGCCGTCGACGAAGCGCTTCAGGTGCGTCGGGCGGTCCCGCAGCACGCCGAGCAGCGGGTCGGCCACCGCGACGTAGTGCTCGACCACCTGCCGCTTGGTGATCTCCCGCTCCGGGAAGTAGACCTTGTCGGGGTTGGAGACGCGGACCGTGCGTCCGCCCACCTCGAGCTCCACCGCAGGGGACCGCGCCACAGGTTCGGAGGTTACCGTGACCGGCGTGACCTGGGGTGCTTCATCTGGCGCCGGCCGTCCCGACCCGACGCGCCGGTTCCACGACGACCTCGTCGGGCTCGACCCCGACGACCCGGAGGCGCGCGCGTTCGCCGAGCACCTCGACCGCATGGAGCGGGTGCGGCCGATGTTCACGGTGGAGGGCGAGCTGTCCGGGGTGCGGGACTTCGCCGAGTCGGCCAACCGCGCGGGCGGGCTCCAGCGGTGGGCGGCCTGGCTGCTGGTCGTGCTCGTGCTGCTCGGGACCGGGTACGTCATCTACGGCGTGCTGGAGTTCGTGGTCGGGAGCTGGCTCGTCTGATCCGGGCCGGTTGCGCGCGACTCGTATTAGCCTGGACGCATGAGCAGTGCGATCGGCAAGCCGAAGGTCGAGAAGTCCGACGCCGAGTGGCGCGAGCAGCTCTCGCCCGAGGAGTACAAGGTCCTGCGGAAGGCGGGCACCGAGCGCCCGTTCACCGGGGAGTACGACGAGACGTTCACCGAGGGCGTCTACCACTGCCGCGCGTGCGGCGCGGAGCTGTTCCGCTCGGAGACCAAGTTCGCCTCGCACTGCGGGTGGCCGTCGTTCTACGCGCCGTCGGCGGAGGACAACGTCATCCTGCGCGAGGACTCGACGATGGGCATGAAGCGCGTCGAGGTGCTGTGCGGGACCTGTCACTCGCACCTCGGGCACGTCTTCCACGGCGAGGGCTACGGCACGCCGACCGACGACCGGTACTGCATGAACAGCGTCTCGCTGACGCTGGAGCCCAAGGAGGGCTGAGCGTCACTGCCCGCCGGAGACCCGCAGCGTCTGGCCGGTGATCCAGGCGCTGTCGGGTGAGGCGAGGAAGAGCACGGTCGGCGTGATGTCCTCGGGCTCGCCGTAGCGGCCCATCGGCCAGGAGATCGCCGTCAGGTCGTTGTCGTAGTGCCTGCCGTTCTCCGCGGCCATGTCGCTGGCCGTGCCGCCGGGGGCGATCGCGTTGACCGTGATCCCCCGGCGGACCAGGTCCAGCGCGAGGCAGCGGACCATCGCCTCCACCGCGGCCTTCGACCCGGCGTAGACGGCGTGCCCGGGCACGCCCATCCCCGCGGAGATCGACGAGGTCAGCACGATCCGCCCGCCCTCGCCCATGTGGGCCTGCGCCGCCTGGGCCGCGAGGAACTGCCCGCGGGTGTTGACGGCGAACGTGGCGTCGAAGTCGTCGGCCGTGACCGTCCCGAGTGCGCCGAAGTGCTCGATCCCGGCGTTGCTGACCAGGACGTCGATCCCGCCGAGGAGCCCGGCCGCCCGGTCCATGAGCGCGACGACGGCGTCCGGGTCGGCCATGTCGGCCCGGACGGCGTGCGCCTCCCCGCCCGTGGCGGCGATCTCGGCGACGACGGCGTCGGCGGCCTCCGCGTTGCGGCCGTACCCGACGACGACCCGCGCGCCCGCGTCCGCGAGCGCGAGCGCCTCGGCGCGGCCGATGCCGCGGCTGCCGCCGGTGACGACGGCGCGGGTCCCGGGACGCAGCGTCGTCACGCCGAGAGGGCCAGCAGCGCGCCCGGCTCCACGCGCGGTCCCGTGAAGAACGGGACCTCCTCGCGGACGTGGCGGCGGGCCTCGGTGGCGCGCAGATCGCGCATCAGGTCGACGATGCGGTCGAGCTCGTCGGCCTCGAACGCGAGGATCCACTCGTAGTCGCCGAGGGCGAACGCGGGAACGGTGTTCGCACGGACGTCCGCGTACCCGCGGGCGGCCTTGCCGTGGTCGGCCAGCATCTGGCGGCGCTCCTCGTCGGGGAGCAGGTACCAGTCGAGCGAGCGGACGAACGGGTAGAGGCAGAGGTAGCCCTTCGGCTCCTCGCCCGCGATGAACGCCGGGACGTGGCTCTTGTTGAACTCGGCCGGCCGGTGCAGCGCCGTGCTCGACCACACGGGCTCCGAGGCCCGCCCGAGCGCCGTGCGCCGCAGCGCCGTGTACGTCGACTGCAGGGCCTCGACGTCCGGCGCGTGGGTCCAGACCAGCCAGTCCGCGTCGGCCCGCATGCCCGCGAGGTCGTAGACGCCGCGCACGACGACGTTCTTCGCCTCCTGCTCGTCGACGACGGCGGTGAGCTCGTCCGCCGCCGCACGACGGTCCTCCGGGAGCCGCGCCTGGTCGGTGCGGAACACCGACCACATGGCGTAGCGGATCGTCGAGTTCAGCTCGTCGTAGTTCAGCCTGGCCACGACCCCATCGTGCCACGGTCGTCGACACGTCCGGACGGGCCGGCGCGGCCCACGGACGACCTCGTCGACGCCGGGTCACTGTCGGACAACCGTGCCCGATTCGTCCGGGCGGGAGTGACACCCGGGATTCACACGAACGTGTCGGCGGGAGGGCTCCCGCCCAGGGCACACCAGGATTCCGGCCGGGGGCGCCCACGGCCGATCTATCCGACCGAAGGGGCCCTTCGCTCGGAATTACCGGAAAGACCGGCCAGGGAGGCCGCCACCCGCTCGGCCGCCGCGTCCCCGGTCGCCAGGCAGGCCGGCACCCCGACCCCGTGCAGCGCGGCCCCCGCCACCGCGAGCCCCGGCACCGCGGCCACCGCCCGCTCGAGGTCGGCCACGCGCTCGCCGTGCCCCACGCCGTACTGCGGCAGCCCCCCGCCCCAGCGCGCGACCACCGTCTCGACCGGCTCGACGTCCAGCCCGATCAGCGCCGCGAGGTCGGACCGGACCGCGGCGACCAGGTCGTCGTCGTCCCGCTGCAGCACCCCGGTGTCCCCGAACCGGCCGACCGACGCGCGCAGCACCACCGCCGAGTCGCCGACCAGGTGCGGCCACTTCACCGAGGACACCGTCACGGCCTTGATCGTCCAGGGCGTGCCGTCCGGGCGGCGCTCCCCCGAGCCGACGAGCACGCCGGAGCGCTCCCCGAGGTCGGTGCCGGGCGGGACGGCGAGCGCGACGACGGCACTGGAGGCCAGCTCGATGCCGGCGGCGGCCCGGGAGGCCGCGGGAGCGACGTCGTCGAGCAGCCGACGCAGGCCGGGGGCGGGCACCGCGAGCACCACCGCGTCCGCGTCGCACGCCTCCTCCCCCGCCGGCCCGGAGACCGTCAGGCGCCAGCCGTCGTCCGTCCGCGCCAGCCCGGTGACCGTGCGGGCCAGCCGCACCTGGGCGCGGGCGGCGACGGCGAGCGCCGGCGGCAGGTCGGCGAGCCCGGTGCGCAGGGTGCCGAACACCGGCGCCGGCGCGGTGCCCTCCACAGGAGCCGCGGGCAACGCGGCAGCGGCGGCCGCGCGCAGCGAGGGCGCGCCGCGGTCGAGCGCGTCGGCGAGCGCGGGCACGGTGGCCCGGACGCCGAGGGAGTCGGCGCGTCCGGAGTAGACGCCGCCGAGCAGCGGGTCGACGAGCCGGTCGGCCACCTCGTCGCCGAACCGGGCCCGCACGAGGCCGCCGACGGAGTCGTCCCCCTCCCAGTCGAGCGGCCCCATCGCGTCCTCGGCCTCGAGCGCCGCGCGGCCGGCCGGTGAGAGCAGGTCGGCGACGGCGGGCGGGTCGGTTGGCACGCCCATGACGGTGCGCCGCGGCATGGCGTGGGTGGCCCCGCCGGCGCGGATCGCCGAGGACGCCGCGGACGGGTGCACGATCTCGTCCGCGAGTCCCAGCTCGGTCAGCCGCGCGGCCGCTTCCGGGCGACGGGCCAGGAAGGCCTCGGCGCCGACGTCCACGCGCAGCCCGCCGAGGTCGACCGCGGCGAGCTTCCCGCCGAGCACCCGGGCGGACTCCAGCACGGTGATCGACGCGGCGTCGCCGAGCAGGGTCCGCAGGCGGTGCGCCGCGGCGAGTCCGCTGACCCCGCCGCCGACCACGACGACCCGGGGCGACCGCTCCCCCGGCCCGCTCACCGGACCGGGAGCGTGTGGACCAGGTCGACGACGCGGGCGAGCGCGTCGGGATCGGTCTCGGGCAGCACGCCGTGCCCGAGGTTCATGATGTGGCCGGGCGCCGCGCGGCCCTCGTCGACGATGCGACGGACCTCGCGCTCGACCACGTCGGGGCCGGCGAACAGCACGGCCGGGTCGAGGTTGCCCTGGACCGCGTGCCCGGGCCCGATGCGGCGGGTGGCCTCGTCGAGCGGCACCCGCCAGTCGACCCCGACGACGTCCGCGCCCGCCTCGCCCATGGCCGTGAGCAGCTCACCGGTGCCGACCCCGAAATGGACCCGCGGGACCCCGGCGTCGGCCAGGCCCGCGAGGACCTTCGCCGAGTGCGGCATGACGAGCTCGCGGTAGTCGCGCTCGGAGAGCGCGCCGGCCCAGGAGTCGAACAGCTGGACCGCGTCGACCCCGGCGTCCACCTGCGCGCGCAGGAAGGTCAGCGTGAGGTCCGCGAGGTGGTCGAGCAGCGTGTGCCAGGTGGCGGGCTCGGCGTGCATGAGCGCCTTGGTGCGCTCGTGGTTGCGGCTCGGACCGCCCTCGACGAGGTAGGAGGCGAGCGTGAACGGCGCGCCCGCGAACCCGATCAGCGGGGTGTCCCCGAGCTCGCGCACCAGCAGCCCGACCGCCTCGGCGACCGGCGCGACGCCCTCGGGCTCCAGCCGGGGCAGGGCGGCGACGTCGGCGTCGGTGCGCACCGGCGTGTCGATGACGGGGCCGGTGCCGGCGACGATGTCCACGCCGACACCCGCCACCTTGAGGGGCACGACGATGTCGGAGAACAGGATCGCCGCGTCCGTCCCGTAGCGGCGGACCGGCTGCAGCGTGATCTCGCAGGCCAGGTCCGGGGTCAGGCAGGACTCGAGCATCCCGGTCCCCTGGCGCAGCTCGCGGTACTCCGGCAGCGACCGGCCGGCCTGGCGCATGAACCAGACGGGCACCTGGGCGGGGGTCTGGCCACGCGCCGCGGCGAGGAAGGCGGAACCGGGCAGGGCGCGGCGGTTCGCCGGACCCGTCGGGCCGCCCGACCCGGCGGCCGTGCTCGTCGTCGGCGCACTCATGGTGGCGTCCAGTGTGCCAGCCCCCCGGTCGCCGCCGGCGGGCCACCGGAGGCCCCGTCGCACGGCGTGGCGGCCCCGGCGCGTCGGTACTCCCGCCGGTGGCGCCCGCCACCTACGCTCCGCGAGGTGACAGCTACAGCGACCGCCCCCGAGACGTTCCGACGGGCCGTGGAGTCGCTTGCTGCTCTGCGCCCCCGCCCGGAGATCGAGCTGCGCGACATGCGCCCGCCGCAGCGCCTCGCGCCGTGGTCGGCCGCGTGGAGCGCCGAGGTCGTCTCCGCGAGCCCGGTGACGGGCGACCCCGACGTCGAGCCCGAGGTCCTGGTCACCGGCCGCCTGGTGCTGCTGCACGACCCCGACGGCCAGGAGGCCTGGGACGGCACCCTGCGGCTGGTCACCTTCGTGCGCGCCGAGCTCGACCCGGAGCACGCGAACGACCCGCTGCTGCCCGAGGTCGCCTGGTCCTGGCTGACCGGCGCGCTGGAGGAGAGCGCGGCCACGGCGACGGCGGTCGGTGGCACCGTCACCCAGACCTCGTCGGTGCGATTCGGCGACATCTCCGGGCCGGCCCACGTCACCGACCTGGAGCTGCGGGCGTCGTGGACGCCGGTCCTCGAGGCCGGGGTCGTCGACCTCACCGAGCACGGCGGCGCGTTCACGACGGTGCTGGCGACCGCGGCCGGGCTCCCCCCGGTGGGTGTGGCGAGCCTCGCGGCCCGCCGACCGAGCTGATTCCCGGTCCCCGCGGTCCCGCCGCGTCGGATTGTGCCCGGACAGAGACAGACGGTTCTCGACGTCTCGACGTTGAACGTCTAACGGCACTTCTGCGAACGGCCATTTCCCGGTACCACTGGTGCCGATCGGAGCATTTTCGCAGGCCACGGCACCGCGTTGTCCGCATCTGCGGTTGCATCTGCGCTTCGCCAACGCGGGTGAACGTCCCGCAGCGAAGGGGTCACGATCACGCCGCCGAACGTCGTCGGGGCGCTGCGGCCGATGTGAAGCTCACGTTGGATCAAAGGTAGCAGCGGCACTACGGTGAACGGCCTTATCGAGCACTCAGCGTCACACTGCTTACACAGAGTGTCACGAGACGACGACAGAGCGTTCGTGAAGAACACCAAGGAGTGACCGCCCAGCCGCAACGGACGAAACTCCACCGAGCGAAGTTGGCCCTAATGCTCTCGTTAACTCGCCAGGGGGGATATGTTCTCCCGCGACGCACTTCCTCGGCCGTTCGGCGGCGCGGTCGGACACCGAGGGTTCCCGGTGCGTCCCGTCGGGGGGCAAGACCGACTCCAGGGAGGTAGTTGACGTGGCTACCGTGGGCCCAGGGATGGCTCTACGAGGCGTCGCGAGCGGGCTGTTGCCACCGGCGATGGTTCCGCATCCGCGGGAAGAGATGTTCTCCGTGCTGGTGGTCGACGACCACCCGCTGTTGCGCGAGGCGATCGCGCAGCGACTTTCCTCGATGGGCGCGGGCACCGTCCACGAGGCGGCCTCGATCTCCGAGGCACGGACACGAGCGCTGGCCTCCGGGCCGTGCGACCTCGCGATCCTCGATCTGGGCCTGCCGGACGGCAGCGGCCTCGATCTGATCGCGGAGCTGCGCGCCCAGGGCTGGAACCGTGTGGTGGTGCTGGCGGCGTCGGACGACCCGTCGGCCGTCCGGGCGGCGTTCCAGGCGGGCGCCCAGGCGTACCTGCTGAAGTCCGCCTCACCCGGCATCGTCACCGACGGCGTGCGGCGCGTGCTCGAGGGCGGCCTCTACGCCGACCCCTCGGTGGCGCCGCTCCTCGCGGCGGGCACCCGGGTCCCGGCGACCGACAACACCCCGCGGGAGCTCTCGGCCCGTGAGGTGGAGGTGCTCCAGCTGGTCGCCGACGGGCGCTCCAACAAGGAGATCGGTGATGCGTTGAGCCTCTCGGCCCTCACGGTCAAGAGCCACCTCTCGCGCATCGGTCGCAAGCTCGGCACGGGAGACCGCGCCCAGATGGTCGCGCTGGCCATGCGGGCCGGCGTCATCCGCTGAGCGCGCACCCCGACCCCGGCACCGCCGGGACGGCCGGAGGCCGGGAGGTCGGTGACACCGAGTCCGATCCGGACGACGTCACCGACCTCCTGGCTCCCGCCGAGGGCGTGCCGGATCTGGTGACCGATCGCGCGGCCCTGACCTCGCTGGCCGAGGCCATGGCCGCCGGCACCGGACCCGTCGCCCTGGACGCCGAGCGGGCCTCGGGTTTCCGCTACTCCGCCCGGGCCTACCTGGTGCAGCTGCGCCGGGAGGGTGCCGGCTCGGCCCTCGTCGACCCCATCGCCCTCGACGGCGACCTCCGCGAGCTCGGGGAGGCGCTGCAGGGCGTCGAGTGGGTGCTGCACGCCGCCTCCCAGGACCTGCCCTGCCTCGCCGAGGTCGGCATGCACCCGGACTCGCTGTTCGACACCGAGCTCGCGGGGCGGCTGGCCGGCTATCCGCGGGTGGGCCTCGGTCCGCTCGCCGAGCGGCTGCTCGGGGTCCGGCTGCGCAAGGGCTACGGCGCGGCCGACTGGTCGACGCGGCCGCTGCCCGCCGACTGGCTCGTCTACGCCGCCCTCGACGTCGAGCTCCTCGTGCAGATGCGCGAGCTGCTCGCCACCGACCTCCTCGAGCAGGGCAAGACGCGCTGGGCGGCCGAGGAGTTCGAGGCCGTCCGCACCGCCGGGCCGCCGCCGAAGCGCGCCGAGCCCTGGCGCCGCACGTCGGGCCTGCACAAGGTCCGCAAGCCCCGCCAGCTCGCCGTCGTGCGCTCGCTGTGGGAGTCCCGCGACCAGCTCGCCGCCTCCCGCGACGTCGCCCCGGGCCGGCTGCTGCCCGACGCGGCGATCGTCGACGCCGCGCTGCGTGAGCCGGCCGACAAAGATGCCCTCTCGAACCTCCCGGTGTTCCGCGGCCGCGCCCAGCGTCGCCTCGCCGACCGCTGGTGGCGCGCCGTCCACACCGGCGCCACGCTGCCCCCCGGGGAGCTCCCCGAGTCCTCTCCCGCCGGCGACGGGCCGCCCCCGGTCAACCGGTGGGCCGACAAGGACCCGGACGCCGCCGCACGCCTCACCGCCGCGCGCGCCCACCTCGCGGCGCTGTCCGAGCAGTGGGACACCCCGGTCGAGAACCTCCTGCAGCCCGACCTCGTGCGGCGGCTGTGCTGGAGCCCGCCCGAGCAGATCGACCCGGACACCGTCGACGCCGCACTGAGCACCGGCGGCGCCCGCGCCTGGCAGCGCGGGCTGGCCGTCCCGGGGCTCGTCGAGGCGCTGCGGGCCGTGGCACCCGCGTCCGCCCCCGACACCGACGACGCCGCGGGGACCGGACCCGGTGAGGGCTCCGGCGGGCGCACCCGGACACCCCGCCGACGCCGGCGCACCGACAGTTCGGGAGCCTCGGACCGGCCGCCCGCCGGCCCCCGCACCCCGGGACCCGGTCAGGTCGGGACCGTCACCCCGGTGTTCAGCGACCCCGACACCTGATCCTCCGGCGCGGCGGGCAGCAGCACCCGGACCGACAGCCCGCCGCCGGCCACCGGCTCGGCGGCGACCGTGCCGCCGTGCGAGCGCACGACCGCCCGCACGATCGACAGCCCGAGCCCGGAACCCGAACCGACGCGGTCGGCGCCGCGACGGAAGGGTTCGAACAGGTCGGGCACCCGCGCCGGGTCGAGCTCCGGTCCCGACGACTCGACGACCAGCTCGACCCTCGGGTGGCCGCCGCCGGCGACCCGTCGGGTGGTCACCGCGAGCCAGCCACCCTCGACGTTGTGCCGCACCGCGTTCTCGACGAGGTTCCCGACGACCCGCTCGAGCAGGGCCGCGTCCCCGACGACGACGGCGGTCGCCGCCGCCGCGCCGTCGCCGCTCTCCCCGCCGTCGGCCCGGTCCACGGGGTGTCCGACGTCGACGCGGAGCCGCCGCCCCTCCACCTCGGCGCGGACCGCGTCCAGCGCCCCGCGGGCTGCGAGGTCGAGGTCCACCGGCTCGTCGCCGTCCTCGGAGCGGTGGTCGGCGGCCTCGGTGCGGGCGAGCAGCAGGAGTCCCTCGACGAGGCCCTCGGCCCGGCGGGTGGCGTCGCGCAGCACCCCGGCCATCCGGCGCAGCTCGGCGACGTCGGCGTCCGGGTCGGAGAGGGTCACGTCGATCTCGGTGCGCAGGACCGCCAGCGGGGTCCGCAGCTCGTGGCTGGCGTTCGCGACGAAGCGCTGCTGGGCGTCGAAGGCGGCCTGGAGGCGGTCGAGCATCTCGTCGAAGGTGTCGGCCAGCTCGGCGACCTCGTCGCGGGGCCCCTCGAGGTCGATGCGCTCGTCGAGCGACTCCGCGGAGAGCCGGCGGGCGGTGGCGGTGACGTCGTGCACCGGGCGCAGCACGTGGCCCGTCAGGACCCAGGACACCATCGCGGCCGCCGCCACGACCAGCGCGAACGCGACCGAGCCGACCTGCAGGACCTCGGTCCGCGCGCTGTGCCCGAGCGCGGCGGCGATCTCACCGGCCGGCACCGCGACGCCGTCGACGAGCACCGGTGTCTGCGGCGGCAGCGTCGGCAGCGAGGCCGCCACCTCGCCGACGAGCATCCAGCCGAGCCACAGCAGGACGGCGCTGACCGCCGCGACGAGACCGGTCGCGAGCAGGGTGAGGCGCACCCGGAGCCCGGGACCGCGCCGGCGCCGCGCGCGGGTCCCGGCCGGGGCGCGGGCCTCCGCCGGGGCGGGGCTCCTGCCCCCCTCGGGCGCGCGGTCGGCACGACGGAACACGGTGTGCGAGCCTACGTCGGCCGGCGCCGCCCCCGCGTGAGCCCGGTGGCCGGGACGGGTGCGGCCTCGCGGCGGGCCCAGGCGGCGACCCGGCCGGAGAGCGGGCAGCCGTCGGTCCAGGCGCGATAGACCGGGTCGCGCTCCAGCTCGGCGAGGGCGGCCGCGGCGAGGGCGTGGGCCGCGCGCTCGGCCGTGGTGTCGCCGTGGTCGAGCCAGCGGCGTCCGAGCTCGAGCTCGGCGTGCTCGTCGCCGTCGAGTGCCCGGGCGAAGAGCGCCGTGATCTCGTCGCGCCCGGCCATCGTCGTTCCCTTCCCTCGGGCCCGTTCGCCACGGCGACCGGCCCGACAGACACCTCGGGCCCGGTCCCGCACCCAGGAGGCGCAGGACCGGGCCCGGAGGCGCGGCGCGCTCGTCAGTTGATCGCGTGGATCGGGTTCGAGCACTTCTTGGCGTTCGCGGCGCCGTTGCCCTCGCCGGCCTTCGAGCCGACCGGCACGCCCGCGGCGTTGTCCTGCACCGGCACCTGCACGCCCAGGACGTTGACCGGGACGTCGTTGCCACAGGCGTCGCCCGTGGTGTTCGGGGCGAAGTCGCTGGAGTTCACGACGCCCTTCTGGACCGTGGCGCCGGAGCCCGCGTCGTCGCCGCCGTGCTCGGTGCCGGCGAGCGCCATGCCGGTGGTGGAGACGAGGCCGGAGCTGACCAGCGCGGCCGCCAGGACGGCCTTCTTCATCATGGCCATGGGAGGTTCCTCTCTGGGGGGAGCGCCGGGCGATCGCCTACCGAGCGCGATCGTCCGAATACGTGGCGTTAACGCAGCCGGAGATCCTCAGGTCACGGTTCTCGGACACCCATCCGCCGATCGGGTGATCATCGCGGGCGTCCGGCATGCTCGGGCCCATGACGGTCGACGCGGACCCGGTCATCCTCGAGGTGGCCCTCAACGGTGCCACCGGGCGCGAGCGGAACCCGCACGTGCCCCGGACACCCGAGGAGATCACCCGGGACGCCCTGACCTGTCTCGACGGCGGGGCCGCGATCGTGCACAACCACAACGACGAGCCCATGTTCACCGCCGACGGGGTGCACGCGGTCGAGCCCTACCTCGCCGCCTGGGAGCCCGTCGTCGCCGCCCGCCCGGACGCGCTGCTCTACCCGACGATGGCCGCCGGGGCCCGCGGGATCCCCGTCGAGCGCCGGTGGGCCCACGTAGAGGAACTGGCCCGGCGCGGGCTCGGCGGGATGTCGCTCGTCGACCCGGGCTCGGTGAACGTGGGCCTCACGAGCGACGGGACCGTCCCCGACGCCGCTGCGCCCGAGCCGTACCAGAACAGCTACACCGACACCGAGTACATGTTCGCGCGCTCGGCGGAGCACCGGGCCGCACCCAGCATCTCGATCTTCGAGCCCGGCTTCCTGCGCACCGCGCTCACGCTGCACCGGCACGGGCGGGTGCCGCCGGGCGCGCTCGTGAAGCTCTACTTCGGCGGATCGCTGGAGTTCGGGCTGCCGCCCACCGAGCGCGCGCTCGAGGCGTACCTGGAGCTGCTGGAACCCAGCGGGCTGCCGTGGTCGGTGGCGGTGCTGGGCGGCGACGTCGTCGGGTGCGGGCTGGCGCGGCTCGCCCTGGAGCGGGGCGGGCACGTGCGGGTCGGGCTCGAGGACTTCGCGGACGGCACCCGGACGCCCGGTAACGCCGAGCTGCTCGACGGCGCGCTCGCCCTGCTGTCCGACCTCGGCCGCCGACCCGCGAGCAGCGCCGAGGCGCGGCAGATGCTCGGGGTGCCGGGGCCGGGCCGGACCGGCTAGACCGTGACGTGCGTGTCGGTGCGCACCCGGTAGCCCGACCCCACGACGGTGTCGATGATCCCGGGCTCGCCGAGCTTCTTGCGCAGGGTCATGACGGTGACCCGCACGGTCGTCGTGAAGGGGTCGGCGTTCTCGTCCCACACCCGCTCGAGCAGCTCCTCCGAGGAGACCACCGCGCCGCCGGCGGCGAGCAGCACCTCGAGGACGCCGAACTCCTTGCGGGTCAGGTCGACGACCCCGCCGTCGCGCACGACGGTGCGCTTCGACGGGTCGAGCACGACGCCCGCGGCCTCGAGCACCGGCGGCGTGGCCGGGGTGGCGCGCCGGCCGAGGGCCCGGATGCGCGCGACGAGTTCCGGGAAGTCGAACGGCTTGGCGAGGTAGTCGTCCGCGCCGAGCGCGAGGCCGGCGACCTTGTCGCGCAGCGTGCCGCTCGCCGTCAGCATGATGACCCGGGTGACGCCGCCCGCCATCTCGGCGCACAGGTCGTCCCCGGAGCGACCCGGCAGGTCGCGGTCGAGGACCACGACGTCGTAACGGGTCACCGAGGCCTTCTCGGAGCCGGAGTCACCGTCGTAGGCGACATCGACCGCCATGCCCTCACGACGCAGGCCGCGCGCCAGCGCATCGGCCAGGGCCTGCTCGTCCTCCACGATCAGAATCCGCACACCCTCACGATGCCACCCCCGGGCTGAAGGGACGCTGAGAATCAGCTGGGCGGATCTGCTCGATCGGCCGGGGGTTTCAGCGGCGCGCCTGGAACGAGGGGATGCCCGTGAGCGCGCGGCCCATGATCAGGGTGTGGATCTCGTCGGTGCCCTCGTAGGTGCGCACGCTCTCGAGGTTGTTGGCGTGGCGCAGCGGCGAGTACTCCCCGGTGATCCCGTTGCCGCCGAGCACGGTGCGCGCCTGGTGGCAGACGGCGATGGCCTCGCGGACGTTGTTGAGCTTGCCGAACGAGATCTGCTCGGGGCGCAGCCGGCCGGCGTCCTTGAGCCGCCCGGTCTGCAGGGCCACGAGCTGCCCCTTCTGGATCTCGAGGGCCATGTCGACCAGCTTCTGCTGGGTGAGCTGGAACGCCGCGATCGGCTCGGCGAACTGCCGGCGCTCCAGCGCGTAGGCCAGGGCGGTCTCGTAGGCGTCGCGGGCGGCCCCGAGCGCTCCCCACAGGATCCCGTAGCGGGCTTCGTTCAGACAGGAGAACGGGCCGGTGAGGCCGGTGACGTCGGGCAGCACCGCGTCGGCGGGCAGGCGCACGCCGTCCAGGGCGATGTCGCACTGGATGGAGGTCCGCATGGACAGCTTCGCGGTGATGGGGGTGGCGGAGAAGCCCGGGGTGTCGGTGGGGACGACGAACCCGCGGATGCCGTGGGCGGTCCGGGCCCAGATGACGGCGACGTCGGCGATCGAGGCCAGCCCGATCCAGCGCTTGGCACCGGTGAGCACCCAGTCCGCCTGGGGCCCGTCCCCGTCCCGCACCGCGTGCGTGGTCATCGAGCCGGGGTCGCTGCCGGCGCCGGGCTCGGTGAGCCCGAAGCAGCCGATCAGCTCGCCCGTGGCCATCCCGGGGAGCCAGTGCTGCTTGTGCTCGTCGCTGCCGAACCGGTGGATCGCGCTCATCGCGAGCGAGCCCTGGACGCTGACGAAGGTGCGGATCCCGGAGTCGCCCGCCTCGAGCTCGAGAGCGGCCAGGCCGTAGTCGACGGCGCTGCGGCCGGCGCAGCCATACCCGTGCAGGTGCATCCCGAGCAGCCCGAGCGAGCCCATCTCGGTGACGAGCTCGCGCGGGAAGTGCGCCGCCTCGAACCACTCGGCGACGTGCGGCCGGATGCGCTCGTCGACGAACCCGCGGACCCGGGCGCGCAGGGCGATCTCGTCGGGGGTGAGGAGGCTGTCGATGTCGAGGTAGTCGTGGGCGAGGCCGGTGGCAGGCGTCGGACCGGCGAGGGTCGGGGTGCTCATGCGGACTCCTCGGAGAGCTGCTCGCGCAGCACGAACTTCTGGATCTTCCCGCTGGGGGTACGGGGCAGCTCGTCGACGATCTCGACGCGCTCGGGCCAGTACTGCTTGGCGACGCCCTGCCCGGCGAGGAAGGCCTGCACGTCGGCCAGGCCCGTCACCGGGGCGCCGGACTCGGGCACGATCACGGCGCAGGCCCGCTCCTGCAGCCGCGGGTCGGGGATCCCGACGAGGGCCACCGCCGCGACGGCCGGGTGCTGGTAGAGGACGTCCTCGACGTAGGCGACCGGGAGGTTCTCGCCGCCGCGGATGATCACGTCCTTGGTCCGGCCGGTGATGTTCAGGTAGCCGTCGTCGTCGATCTCGGCGACGTCGCCGGTGTCGAACCACTCGCCGTCGAACGCGTCCCGGGTCATCTCGAGGCGCTCGAGGTAGCCGACGAACAGGAACGGGCCCGCCACCTGCAGCCGGCCCTGTTCGCCGGCCGGGAGCTCGTCGCCCAGCGGGTCGACGACCCGGATGCGCATGCCCGGCCACGGGTAGCCGTCGCGCTCGACGATCTTCTCCTCGGGGTCGCCGGGGATGCCGAGGGTGACCAGGGCGTCCTCGCTCTGGCCCCATCCGCCGAGCACCACGAGGTCCGGCAGCTTCGTGCGGGCGTCCCGCACGATCGAGCGTGGGATCGGGGCGCCCATGCAGCAGAACCGGACCAGCGAGGACATGTCGTGCCCGGCCAGGTTCGGTGCCGCGAGGGTGTCGTGGAGGAACGGGGTGGCGGCCGAGGTGTAGGTGATGCGGTGGGCCGCGACGAGCTCCACGAACTCCTCGGGCCGCCAGACGTCCTGGTAGACCGCCGTCGCGCCGCCGACCTGCACCGGGAGCCGGACCCCGTAGAGGAAGCCGGTGAGGTGCGCGAACGTCGAGGCCATGTGGATGACGTCCCCGGCGTCGACCCCGAGCCGGGCGGACAGCGGCGCGTTGGCCGCGACGAGGGTGTTGTGGGTGTGCATGACCCCCTTCGGCTCACCCGTGGTCCCCGACGTGAAGATCAGCAGGGTGACGTCGTCCGGGTCCGGGCGCAGCGCCGCGAGCTCGGCGGCGGGGCGGCGGCTCTCCCAGTCGGTGGCCATGAAGTCGTCCCACCCGGTCTGGGTCCCGTCGGAGGGACCGTCGACGACGAGCAGGTGCTCGAGCGCCGGCCACTCACCGCGCAGCCGGCCGACCATCGCCGGGTAGTCGTGGCCCCGGAAGGACTGCGGGACGATCAGGACCTTCGACGCGGCCATGCCGACCATGAAGCCGACCTCGCGGTCGCGGTAGATGGGGATGAGCGGGTTGTTGACCGCGCCGATCCGGGTGACCGCGTAGTGCACGACGAGGAACTCGATCCAGTTCGGCAGCTGGAACGACACGACGTCGCCCGGTCCGACCCCGAGCTCGAGGAGCCCGGCGGCCGCCCGGTCGGAGCGGGCCTTGAGCTCGCCGTAGCTGATCCGGCCGCGCGCGTCGATCGCGGCGGTCCGGTCGGGGTGGGCGGCGGCGACCTCGTCGAGGAAGTCGGTGATGACCTGCCCGGTCCAGTGGCCCTCGGCGGTGAACCGCTCGATCTGTTCCGGGGTGAGGGTGGTCTCGAAGCTCATGGCGACGTCCTTGTCCGCCGACCGGTCCGCATCGCGGTACCGGGTCAGCTCATGGTGAGGCCGCCGCTGACGCTGACGGTCTGGCCGGTGATGTAGGCGGCCTCGTCCGAGGCGAGGAAGGCGACGGCGTTGGCCAGGTCCGACGGGTCGGCCAGCCGGCGGAACGGGATCGCCCTCGTCAGCGACTCCCGCAGCTTCGGGTCGTCCCCGCCCATCGAGGCGAACAGGGCGGTGTCGGTCGGCCCCGGGCACACGCAGTTGGCGTTGACGTGCTTGCGGGCCATCTCGCGCGCGATGGTCTTGGTGAAGGCGATGACCCCGCCCTTGGCCGCGGAGTAGACGGCCTCGCCGGAGGAGCCCACCCGGCCCGCGTCGGACCCGAGGTTGACCACGGACCCGGCACCGCGCTCGGCCATCAGCGGCAGCACGGCCCGGCAGGTGTTCAGGACGCCGTACAGGTTGATCGCGATGACCTTGTCCCAGTCGGCGGGGTCGGAGTCGACGAACGGGCCGGCCACGTCCCAGCCGGCGTTGTTGACCAGGACGTCGATGCGCCCGTGGTCCCGGTGCACCTGGGCCACCATCGCGTCGACCGACTCGCGGGAGGTCACGTCGGCGTGCAGGCCCACCGCTCCCCCACCGAGCGCGTCGGCGGTCTCCTTCGCGGTCGCCTCGTTGACGTCCGTGACGACGACGGTGGCGCCCTCGGCGGCGAGCTTCTCGGCGATGCCCCGGCCGATGCCCTGGCCGGCGCCGGTCACGATCGCGATCTTCTCGGCGAGCTTTCCCATGGGGTGTCCTCTCTCGTGGTCTCGTGGATGGCGTGCGGCGGCCGGACTCAGGGCGCGAGCTCGCGGCCGAGGCGTCGGCGGGCGATCACCAGCTTCATGATCTGGGCGGTGCCGTCGCCGATCTGCAGCCCGAGCACGTCGCGCATCCGCTGCTCGATCGGCAGCTCGGTGCGGTAGCCGTACTGGCCGTGCAGCAGCAGGCACTGGTTGATGACGTCGTGGGCGGTCTTCGGCGCCCACCATTTGGCCATCGCGGCCTGGGAGGTGTGCGGGAGCCCGGCGTCCTTGAGCCACAGCGTCTCCCGGCAGAGCAGCCGCGCCGCGGTCAGCAGGGTGTCGGCCTCGGCGAGCGGGAAGGACACGCCCTGGTTCACCGACAGCGGCCGGTCGAAGGCGTGGCGCTCGCCCACGTACGCCCAGGTCTCGTCGACGGTCTGCTGGGCGGCCCCGAGGCACTGCAGCCCGATCAGGGCGCGACTGAAGTCGAAGCCGTGCATGACCTGGGTGAACCCGCGGCCCTCCTCGCCCAGGAGGTACTCGGCGGGCACCCGGACGCCCTCGAAGTGCGCGGCGCCGCGACCGACGGCCCGGGTCCCCATGTCCGCGTACGGCTCGCGGGTGACGCCGGGCAGGTCCAGCGGGGCCAGCAGTGCGCTGATGTCCCTGCCCCGGCCCGGGTCGTCCCCGGTCCGCGCGAACACGACGACGGCCTCGGCGTCGTTCGCGAACGACAGCGACTTGACCCCGTCGAGCACGTAGGAGTCCCCGTCGCGGACCGCGGTGAGCCGCGGCATGCCCGCGTCGGAACCGGCGTGGGGCTCGGTCAGGCCGATGCCCACGATCCCGTCGCCGGAGCAGATCCTCGGGACCCACTCCTGCGCGACGTCGGGCCGGGCGTTGCCGGCGAGGAGCTGCCCGACCAGGGAGCCCACGACCTGCAGGTAGGCGACGTTGATGTCGCCCCGCCCGATCTCCTCGGTGATCAGGCCGGCGGTCAGCCGGTCGAGACCACGGCCGCCGAGCTCGACCGGCAGCTCCGGGGCGATCAGACCCCGCCGACCGATCTCCCGCCGCAGCCCGGGCTCGATCCGGCCGGCGTGCTCGCGCGCCCGGTAGCCGGGCAGGAGCTGCTCGGTCGCGACGGCGCGGGCGAGATCGCGGTACTCGCGCTGGGTGTCGGTCAGGTCGAAGTGCATCGCGGGCCTCCCAGCCGTCAGCAGGTCAGCGGGTCAGTGGCCGACGACGTGGGACGCGAAGTCCGGCGTGCGCTTCTCGGCGAACGCCGTGGCGCCCTCGAGCCCCTCGGGTGAGGCGGTGAACAGGTCGAGAGCGGACATCGCCAGGTTGCTCAGGCCGGCCTGGTGGTCGGTGTCGGCGTTGAACGACTGCTTGAGGAAGCGGATCGCGGTCGGGCTCTTCTGCCCGATCTCCGCGGCCCACGCCTTGGCCTCGGTGAGCAGCTCGGCGGCGGGCACGACCGCGTTGACCAGGCCCCAGCGTTCGGCGGTCCCGGCGTCGTAGAGCCGGCAGAGGTACCACATCTCGCGGGCCCGCTTCTCGCCGACGACGCGGGCGAGGAAGGCCGAGCCGAACCCGGCGTCGAACGACCCGACCTTGGGGCCGGCCTGGCCGAAGCGGGCGTTCTCGGACGCGATCGACAGGTCGCAGAGCACGTGCAGGACGTGGCCGCCGCCGACCGCCACGCCGTTGACCGCGGCGATCACGGGCTTGGGGATGTCGCGGATGAGCTTGTGCAGGTTGCCGATCTCGAACATGCCGCTCTCGGTCGGCCCGTAGTCGCCGGTCTCGGCGCGCTGCTTGACGTCCCCGCCGGTGCAGAACGCCTTCTCGCCCGCACCGGTGAGCACCACGGCCTGCACCGAACGGTCGGCCCAGGCGGTGCGGAAGGCGCGGATCAGCTCCTCGACGGTCCGTCCCCGGAAGGCGTTGTAGCGCTCCGGGCGCTCGATGGTGATGACCGCGGTGCTGCCCTCGACCTCGTAGGACACGTCCTCGTAGTCGCTCATGGTGGAAAGAACCTCCAGCTCGGATCGCTGTCGTTGACGACGGTGACAAACTTTGACTCTCAGGTCAAGTTATGACCTTGAAGTAGTTTCTCGTACCCTGGGTCAGAGACAGGTGCCCTAGCCTGGGCGGCGAGGAGGTGCGGCGTGGCGACGACACGAGTGGACGAGGCGGCGGACGAGGCCCCGGTGAGCCGGGTGCAGCGCAAGCGGGACCGCCGCATCCAGGAGATCCTCACGACCGCGGCCGAGCTGTTCGGCGAGCGCGGCTACGACGCCGTCAGCCTCGAGGACGTGGCCGAGCGGCTCGACGTCACCAAGGGATCGCTCTACTACTACTTCCCGAGCAAGGACCAGCTGGGGATCTCGGCCGTCGAGACGCTCGGGAACCGGTGGACGGCGCGTCTGGAGGAGCTGCTGGCCGGCCTGGACGGCCCGGTGCACGACCGGCTGCGGGGCCTGATCGGCGAGCACATCAGCATCGCCGTCCGCGACTACCCCGCGGGGCTGCGGATGTTCCTGGTCCCGCAGGACTGGCCGGAGCAGCAGCGCGCGGTGATCAAGGAGCTACGCCAGCGCCACGACCGGCTCTTCCGCGAGCTCATCGACGAGGGCGTCGCCGCCGGCGACTTCACGGTGACCGGGGTCGACGCCGCGCTGCGGTGCATGCACGCGTCGATGAGCCAGTCGGCCGTGTGGTTCGCGGGCCTCGAGGGTCAGCGCCTGGAGCGGGCGATCGCCGAGCTCACCGACACCCTGATGATGCTGGTCGGCGTGATGCCCGGCGCCGGAACGGCGCCGGACCAAGCCTGAGCCGTCAGCGGCCCCCGTCGCCCGCGACCCGCGGCAGCGACGGGATGGCCGCGACCGACTCGCCGGACCGGCCGGAGACCCACTCGGTGATCCGGCGGGCCACGTCCTGGTCGGTGAGACCCGCCGCGGTGAGGATCGCGCCGCGGCTGTCGTGGTTCAGGAACCGCTGGTCGAGCGCGATGCGCCGCACCGGGACGTCGATGCCGGCCTCGACGAGGTGGTCGGCCAGCGCGGCCCCGAACCCGCCGTGGCGCCCGCCGTCCTCGACGGTGACGACCAGCCGGTGCGCGGCCGCGAGCTCGTCGAGGACCTCCGGCACCGGCTGCAGCCAGCGCGGGTCGACCACCGTGACCCCGATGCCCTGCGCGGTGAGCCGGTCGGCGGCCTCGACGCCGAGCTGGCCGAACGCACCGACGGCGACGAGCAGCACGTCGGGGATGTCCGGCGTCTCGGGCTCGTCGAGGCGCTCGACGGCGGTGGGTCGCGGGGCGGCGCGGGAGAGCCGGCCCGGCTCGGCGAGCACGTCCACCGCGCCCGGACCGCCGGTCGCGCTCACCCGGCCCGGCCCCAGCCGGCGCAGCGCGGGCACCTCACCGGGCACGGCGCCCTTGGACCAGCGCAGGGCGGTCGGCCCGTCGGAGATCCCGACCGCCTCCCGCAGCTCCTCGCGCAGGGTGACCGCGTCGCGCGGGGCCGCGACCCGCAGGCCGGGGACGATGCCCATGACCGAGAGGTCCCACATGCCGTTGTGGCTGGCGCCGTCGGATCCCGTCACACCGGCGCGGTCCAGCACCACCGTGACCGGCTCGCGGTGCAGCGCGACGTCCATCAGCAGCTGGTCGAACGCGCGGTTGAGGAACGTGGAGTAGACCGCGACCACCGGGTGCATGCCGCCGTGCGCGAGGCCGGCCGCCGAGGTCATGGCGTGTGCCTCGGCGATCCCGACGTCGAACAGCCGCTCCGGGTAGGCCTCGCCGAACGCCGACAGGCCGGTCGGGCCCGGCATCGCGGCGGTGATCGCGACGACGTCCGGGCGCTCACCGCCGATCTCGAGCATCGACTCGGTGAACACCGCCGTCCACTCGCGCGGCTTCGGCCCGACCGGCAGCCCGGTGTCCGGGTCCAGCACGCCGACCGAGTGCATCTGCTCGGCCTGGTCCTGCTCGGCCGAGGGGAAGCCGCGTCCCTTGTAGGTGACGGCGTGCACGATCACCGGCGCGCCGAAGTCCCGGGCGGCCGTCAGCGCGGTCTCCAGCGCCTCGACGTCGTGCCCGTCGACCGGCCCGACGTACTTGATGCCGAGGTCGGAGAACAGCGCCTGCGGGGTGAACGCGTCCTTCACCCCGGCCTTCGCGGCGTGCATCGCCGAGTACAGCGTCCCGCCGACGACCGGCAGCTTCTGCAGCGCGCGCTTGCCCTGCTCGAGGACCTCCTCGTAGCGCGGCGCGAGCCGCAGCGACGACAGCCGCTCGGAGAGCCCGCCGGTGGTCGGGGCGTAGGAGCGGCCGTTGTCGTTGACGACGATGACCACGGGCCGGTCGGAGCCGGCGATGTTGTTCAGGGCCTCCCAGCACATGCCGCCGGTGAGGGCGCCGTCGCCGACGACCGCGACCACCGAGCGGTCCCGCCCGAGCAGCGCGTCGGCCTTGGCCAGCCCGTCGGCCCAGGACAGCGCGGTGGAGGCGTGCGAGTTCTCGACGTGGTCGTGCTCGCTCTCGGTGCGGCTCGGGTAGCCGGAGAGCCCGCCGCCCTGGCGCAGGCCGTCGAACGCGCCGGAGCGCCCCGTGACGATCTTGTGGACGTAGCTCTGGTGGCCGGTGTCGAACACCAGCGCGTCGCGCGGGGAGTCGAAGACCCGGTGCAGCGCGAGCGTCAGCTCGACGACGCCGAGGTTGGGCCCGAGGTGTCCCCCGGTGCGGCACACCTTGTCCACCAGGAAACCGCGGATCTCCGCGGCCAGGGAGTCGACCTCACCGGCGGCGAGCGCCCGCAGGTCGGCCGGGGTGTGGACGCGCTGCAGCAGGCTCACTGCTCCTCGCCTCATCTCTCACGGGTCCCGGATCGGCCCGGCGCGCGGGCCGCGGCCAGTCTACGGAGTACCCGGGGACCTGCAGGCCCGTTGCGCCCGCCGGTGACGAGTCAGACGATGACGAGGCGGGCGACTACACGGTCCGGGGACGGCGGGCCACGTAGACGACGGCGGGCGGGGCGTTCAGCCACACCGTGCGGCTGACCACCACCTCCTCGAAGTTGGCCTCCAGGTTGCGCTGCACCTGCTTGGCCGTCGGGAAGAAGCGGATCCAGGCGTGGGCGAGCTGGGTCACCGCGCCGCCGGGAGCCGCCAGCCGGGCGAGCAGCGGGAAGATCGAGCGCTCCTTCGGGGCGGTGGCGAGCCAGGGCAGCCCGGACACCGACAGGTCCGCGCGGACGCCCTCGGCCAACAGCTTCTCCACGGCCGCGTCGGCGTCGTCGCAGATCACCTCGACCTCCGGGTGACGCTCGCGCAGCACCGCGGCCATCCCCTCGTCGAACTCGATCGCGATGTGGCGGCCGCGGCCCTGCAGCCGGTTCTGGACCTCGTCGGTCACCGAGCCGGTGCCCGCCCCGAGGTCGACGACGACCGGGTCGCCGGTCTCGGGCAGCGGGGCGATCGCCTGCCGGCACAGCGGCGGGAAGCTGGGGAAGAGCGCCGCGACGTGCAGCGGGTCGCGCAGGAAGGCACTGCTGAAGTGACGGATCTCGGTCACCGGGACTCCTGGGGTCGAGGTGGGACGGCGAGGTGGTGGCCGGCGGCGACGACGGCGGCGAGCAGGGCACGGGCGACCTCGCCGACCATCGCGTCGTCGGGCGAGAACGCCGGGTGGTGCAGACCGGGCGCCGTGCCGGGCGCGGCGCCCGGATCGGCGGTGCCGACGAAGAGCATGGCGGACGGTAGGCCCGAGGGACCGTCGCCGTAGTGCGAGAAGTCGTCCGCGCCACAGGACCGGAACAGGGTGTCGAGCGTGAGACCCGTCGCGTTCGGGGCCTGTTCACCCCGGCGTCGCCTGCCGAGGAACGCCGCGACGGCGGCCGCCAGCCCGTCGTCGTTCACGACGGCGGGCTCGTTGGGGATCACGTGCATCTCGCCGGTGCAGCCGTGGGCGGCCGCGGTGTGCTCGACGACGTCGCGGACCGCGGCGAGGATCTCGTCGCGGTCGGCGTCGAGGGCCCGCACGGTGCCGCGGGCGGTGGCCTCGGCCGGGACGACGTTCGGGGCGGTGCCCGCCGTCATCTGTCCGACGGTGACGACGCCCGCCTCGAGCGGGTTCACCCGCCGGGACACCACCTGCTGGATCGACACGACGATCTGGGCGAGCGCGAGCACCGGGTCGCGGGTGCGGTGCGGGTAGCCGCCGTGCCCGGCGCGGCCGTGCACCACGATGTCGATCTCGTCGGCCGAGGCGTTCACCGGGCCCGGGCGGACCGAGACGATCCCCCGGGGCAGCTCGGGCTGGACGTGCACCCCGAGGACCGCGGCGGGGTCGTGCGCGCGGAACGCGGTGGCGGCGGCGACGTCGGCCGCGCCGCTCGGCGCCTTCTCCTCGCGGGGCTGGAAGACGGCCAGGAGCGGCGCGGGCAGCAGCGCGGGGTCGGTGGCGGCCACGGCGCGGGTCAGCGCCACCAGCGCGGCCACGTGGACGTCGTGGCCGCAGACGTGGGCCACGGGACCGGTGGCGGTGAAGGGGAGGCCGGTCTGTTCGACGACGGGCAGCGCGTCCAGCTCGGCGCGGACGGCGACGGCGGGTCCGGAGCCGCCGAGGCGCAGCATCCCGCCGGTGTCGGCGACCGGCTCGAGTCGGGAGCCGGCAGCACCCCCCGTCGCTCCGCTCGCCCCGAGCGCGTCCGCGACCGCGTCCCGGGAGTCGGCCTCGTCACCGGAGAGCCGCGGCTCGCGGTGCAGGGCGTGCCGGAGCTCGATCGCCGCGGGGAGCTCGGCCTCCAGCGCGGCGGTCAGGGCCGCGGGGACCGGGGGCGCCGTCGCCACGGCCGGGGGTGTGGCGGGCGCCGTCGGGTCGGTCACGCCGGCATCCGTGCGTAGACCCGGCGGGCGTTCTCGCGAGCGATCATGGTTGCCACCCGTTCGGCGTCGGCGGGAGAGATCTCGTCGGTCGCGCACGCCCGCTCGAGCAGGCCGCCGAGCGCGGCCCGGAACCGCAGCGCGCCCAGCAGGTGCAGCTCGGGCAGACCGTAGGCGTCCGAGGCGTAGAGCACCTTGGCAAAGGGCGCCAGCTCGAGCATCTCGGCGATCACGTCGCGGGAGCGGGGGCCGACGTGGGGCACCGCGAGGCTGACGTCGACGTGCACGCACGAGAACACCTGCGCGAGCCACGCCGCCTGCCGGTGGTACGGGTAGGTGTGCAGCAGCATCAGCGGCACCCCGAGGGGCTCGACGAGGCGCGCGAGGCCGGTGAGCAGGGCGGGGTCGGCGCGGTGCAGGTCCTCGTCGACGTCGCCGAACCCGGTGTGGACCTGCAGCGGCAGCCCGGTGTCCAGGCCGGTCCAGATGCCGTGGCGCAGCAGCACCGGGTCCCGCAGGGTGGCGCCCTCGGCCGCGCGGCGCGGCAGCCAGGCGTCCGCCGCGGCGGCCACTTCGGCGGGCTCGGGGCGCCGCGGGTCGACGTCGAGGCCCGCGCGGTAGGCCAGCACCGTCTTGCACGCGACGGCGAGCGGGCGGACCCCCGGGGCGGTGCGGCGCGCGACCTCGGCGACCACCGCGTCCCCGTAGCCGGCGGCGTCGACCCCGGCGTCGGCCACGTCCTGGGCCACCGCCTCGAGGCGCACCACCTCGCCGACCGGCACGCCCGCCGTGTCCCGCAGGTCGTCCAGCCCGAGCAGGCTCTCCGCGGCGAACCCGTGGTCGACCAGCAGCGACTCCGTCCCGGCGGCGCGCATCAGCGCCCGGGAGGCCGGGCCGGTCCCGATCTCGGCGCGGCGGGCCACGTAGTCGTCCGGGGCGGCGTGCGGCGGCAGCCCGAGCACCGGGGCGCACCAGCGCCGCACCGAGAAGCCGAGCGACGAGTCGAACGCCGAGGTCCCGGGCGCCGGCCCCGCGCCCTCGGTGAGCAGCGCCTCGAACCCCGGCCGGTCCAGGTCGGCGGCCACCACCGAGTGGCAGTGGTGGTCGACCAGCCCGACGCCGTCCAAAAAGCTCACCGGCCCGGCCGGGACGAGGCCGAGCGAGACCAGGCTCCCGCCGTCCGGGGGAGTCGGACAGCTCACCGGGCTTCCTGCGGGTCGGGCTCCCTCACCAGCGTCGCGACGCACTCCACGTGGTGGGTCATCGGGAACGCGTCGAAGACCCGCAGGTCGTCGAGCCGGTAGCCGGTCTCGGCGAGCGCGGCGACGTCGCGGGCCAGCGCCGCCGGGTCGCAGGCGACGTGCACGATCCGCCGCGCCCCGAGGCCCCCGATGCGCCCGGCCAGCGTCCGCCCCAGGCCCTTGCGGGGCGGGTCGGCGACGATCACGTCCGGCGGCCGGCTGCCGCGGTCCCCCGTCGCTTCGCTCGCCCCGACCCGCACGAGCGAGTCCAGCACCTTCTCGACCCGTCCCCGGACGATCCGGCACGCCGGCAGGTCGGCGAGGTTGCGGCCGGCGGCACCGGTGGCGTCGGGGTCGGACTCCACGTTCACGACGAGCCCGTCGGGGCCGACCCGCTCGGCGAGCGCCGCCGCGATCAGCCCGGCGCCGCCGTAGAGATCCCAGACCGTCTCGCCGGGCCGCAGGTCGCCGACCCCGTCCAGCGTCGCCGCGACCACCGCGTCCGCCGCGCCCGGGTGGACCTGCCAGAACGCCGGGGCGGGCAGCTCCCAGTCCCGGCCGGCGGCGTGCTCGTGCGCCGTCCCGGACCCGATCCCGGGGTGCCGCTCGCCCTCGAGGAGCTCGGCGGCGTGGGTCTCCCCCGCCCCGTCGTGCACCACCTCGATCTCGGCGGTCGGGGTCCAGTCCTGCGCGAGCACCGGGGCGAGGGCCCCCGGGACCGCGATCGGGCAGTCGCCGACCGGCAGCACCTCGTGGCTGCGGTGGGCCCGCAGCCCGGGGCGGCCGTCGTCGGTGACCGCCATCCGCATCCGCGTCCGCCAGCCCAGCGGGCCGCCCGGGAGCGCCTCGCAGGTGATCTCGCGGTCGATCCCGGCCAGGTGCGAGAGCTGCTCGGCGACGACGGCGGCCTTGAGGTCGCGCTGGGTGTCGTGGTCGGCGTGCTGGAAGTCGCAGCCGCCGCAGCCGCCCGGGCCGGCCCACGGGCACGCGGGCTCGACCCGGCCGGGGGCCTCCCGCAGCACCGTCACCGCGTCGGCCCGGCAGAACGACCCGCCGTTGTCCTCGGTGACCACCGCATGGACCCGCTCGCCGGGCAGCGCGTGCCGCACGAACACCACGCGGCCCTCGTGGCGGGCCACGCAGTGCCCGCCGTGGGCGACCGCGCCGACCTCGACGTCGAGCATCCGGTCGACCCAGGAGTCGGTGGCCCGTTCCGCCGCGGTCACCGGGCCACCGGCAGCGCCGACGACGCCCGCCGTACCCGCGTCATCGGACATCGGCGCCGGGCCGGCTGGCCGACCCGTCCGGGCCGGCGGGATCCGTCGTCGCGCCCGTCGTCCGGGAGGAGTCGGCAGGCAGCGTCGCGGTGCCGGTCGCCGAGGGCGCGTTCCCGGGGTGGGCCCCGCCCGCGCCGGGGGGGAGCGCCTCGTAGCCGCGGCGCGCGGAGCCGGGAGCGCCCGGCGGCTTGCGGGCCGCGAGCCGCGCCGACGACTCGAGCTGCCACGGCACGCTGACCACCATCACACCCTTCTGGAACAGCAGCCTGCCCTTGAGCCGCAGCGCGCTCTGGTTGTGCAGGACCTGCTCCCACCAGCGCCCGAGCACGTACTCCGGGATGAACACCGTCACCACGTCGCGCGGGTTGTCGGTCCGGATGCGCTTGACGTACTGCAGGATCGGCCGGGTGATCTCCCGGTAGGGCGATTCCAGCACCTTGAGCGGGACGGGGAGCTGCCGGGCCTCCCAGTCGGAGACGACCTTGCGGGTGTCGGCGTCGTCGACGTTGACCGTGACCGCCTCGAGGACGTCGGGCCGGGTCGCGCGGGCGTAGGCGACCGCCCGCAGCGTCGGCTTGTGCACCGTCGAGACCAGCACGATGGCGTGGTTGCGGCTCGGGAGCACGCCCTCGAGGACACCCTCCGGGGCGGCGATCTCCTCGGCCACGCGGTCGTAGTGCTTGCGGATCGAGAGCATCAGCGCGAACGCCAGCGCGCCCGCGACGATCGCGATCCACGCCCCCACCGCGAACTTGGTGATGAGCACCACGACCAGCACGACGCCGGTCATGGCGGCACCGAAGGCGGACACGACGCGGACGCGGTGCAGGCGACGCCGCTCGGCGTCGCCGGTCTCGGTGCGCAGCAGCCGGTTCCAGTGCCGCACCATCCCGGTCTGGCTCAGGGTGAACGACACGAACACGCCGACGGTGTAGAGCGGGATGAGCGAGGTGACCTCGGCGCCGAACCCGACGACGAGCACCACGGCGAAGAACGCCAGGAACAGGATCCCGTTCGAGAACGCCAGCCGGTCGCCGCGGGTGTGCAGCTGGCGGGGCAGGTAGCGGTCCTGGGCGAGGATGGAGCCGAGCACCGGGAAGCCGTTGAAGGCGGTGTTCGCGGCCAGCACCAGGATCAGGGCTGTGAAGATCGTCACGGCCCAGAACCCGGGCGGGAAGCCCTCGAAGATCGTCTGGGCCAGCTGGGCGATCAGCGTCTCCTGCTTGTAGCCCGGCGGAGCGCCGATCAGCTGGGTGTCCGGGTCCTCCGCCAGGTGCACGCCGGTCGCGCGGGCCAGGGCGAGCATGCCGCCGAACAGGCCCACCGCGATGAGGCCGAGCATCGCGAGCGTCGTCGCGGCGTTGCGGGACTTGGGCTTGCGGAAGGCCGGGACGCCGTTGGAGATCGCCTCGACGCCGGTCAGCGCCGCGCAGCCCTGCGTGAACGAGCGCAGGACCAGGAACATCAGCGCGAACTGCGAGAGCTGGTGGTCCTCGCCGACGATGCCGATGCTCGCGCTGGGCGCGACCAGCGGCTCGCCGCTCACCACGATCCGCACGACCCCGACGACGATCATCGCGACGAGGCTCGCGATGAAGCAGTAGACCGGGATCGCGAAGGCCGCCCCGGACTCCCGCACGCCGCGCAGGTTGATCGCGGTGAGGATCGCGATCGCCGCCACGCAGAACAGGACCTTGTGGGTCCCGACGAACGGGATGAGCGCCCCGAGGTTGTCCGCCGCCGAGGAGACCGACACCGCGACGGTGAGCGTGTAGTCCACGAGGAGCGCGGACGCGACGGTCAGGCCGGCGTGGCGACCCAGGTTCACCGTCGCGATCTCGTAGTCGCCGCCGCCCGAGGGGTAGGCGTGGACGTTCTGCCGGTAGCTCACCACCACCGTCGCGAGCACGACGACGACCGCGAACCCGATCCACGGGGAGAACACGTAGGCCCCGAGCCCCGCCAGCGACAGGGTGATCAGCACCTCCTGCGGGGCGTACGCCACCGAGGAGAGCGCATCGGACGCGAAGACCGGGAGCGCGATCCGTTTGCGCAGCAAGGTTCCCGAGAGCTCGTCGCTGCGGAACGGGAGTCCGAGCACGAGGCGTTTCGCGGCGGTCGCGAGCCTGGGCACGGCGCAGAGCGTAGGCCGAACGGGCTGGACGGGGGCAGGGCGACCGGCCGTGGACCCCTGTCCCCCCTTCGGGTCGACCCGGCGGCCCCGCTTCACGGCGCCACCACCCGTTGCCGCACGGATGGCCGAGGGCACCCGATACCGTGCGCGCGGCGAGGGACGAGAGCCCAGCCCGGTCGGTCGGGGATCGGGCGACCGTGGGGCGGTCGGGGACCGCGGTTGCGACGGGAGGACGCGTGCACATCGTCGTCATGGGCTGCGGCCGCGTGGGCTCGGCCCTGGCCCTGTCGCTGGAACGGCTCGGTCACGAGGTGGCCGTGGTCGATCGCGACCCCCAGGCGTTCCGGCGCCTCGGCAACGACTTCCACGGCCAGGAGGTCGTCGGCGTCGGCTTCGACCGCGAGGTCCTGACGTCGGCGGGCATCCACCGCGCGCAGGCGTTCGCGGCGGTCTCGTCCGGGGACAACTCCAACATCATCTCCGCGCGTGTCGCGCGGGAGACGTTCGGCGTCGAGACGGTCGTGGCCCGGATCTACGACGCCAAGCGCGCCGCGGTGTACGAGCGGCTCGGCATCCCGACGGTGGCCACGGTCCCGTGGACCACCGACCGCTTCCTGCGGATGCTGCTGCCCGACGGCGTCGCCACCGCCTGGCGCGACCCGTCGGGCACCGTCGCGATCATGCAGCTGCCGTTCCACGAGGACTGGTCGGGACGCCCGGTCACCGAACTCGAGGAGGCCACGGGCAGCCGCGTCGCGTTCATCGTGCGGTTCGGCACCGGGGTGCTGACGCGGCCCGACACCGTGATCCAGGCCGACGACGTGGTCTACGCCGCGGCGGTCAGCGGGACGGTGGCCACGGTCACCCAGGCGGCGCTCACGGCGCCGGTGGAGCGGGGGTAGCGGGATGCGCGTGACGATCGCCGGGGCGGGCGCCGTGGGGCGATCCATCGCCGCCGAGCTCATCGAGAACTCCCACGAGGTGATGCTCATCGAGCGCGACCTCGCCGAGGTGGAACCGGAGTCGGTGCCCGCCGCCGAGTGGGTGCACGCCGACGCGTGCGAGGTGGCCTCGCTCGAGGACGCCCAGGTGCAGGACTGCGACGTGGTCATCGCCGCCACCGGCGACGACAAGGTCAACCTCGTCGTCTCGCTGCTCGCGAAGACCGAGTTCGCGGTCCGGCGCGTGGTGGCGCGGGTGAACGACCCGCGCAACGAGTGGCTGTTCACCGAGTCCTGGGGTGTCGACGTGGCGGTGTCGACGCCGCGCATGCTCGCGGCGATGGTCGAGGAGGCGGTGTCGGTCGGCGACCTGGTCCGCCTGCTGACGCTGCGCCAGGGCAAGGCCAACCTCGTCGAGGTCACGCTGCCGCCGGACACCCCGCTCGCGGGCCGGCCGGTGCGTGAGGTGCCGCTGCCCGCGGACGCCGCGCTCGTCGCCATCCTGCGCGGTGGCCGCGTGATCGTGCCGCAGTCCGACGACCCGCTCGAGGGCGGCGACGAGATGCTCTTCGTCGCGGGCGAGGGCGTGGAGCGCGAGATCCACACGGTGCTGACGACGCACGACGAGGGCGGCCAGGAGCTGATCTGAGCCGTGCTGGAGGGGGCGATCACGCTTCCCGGCGGCGGGCTGGTGCGGGGCCGGGGACTGCGGGGTGGACTGCCGCCGGGGCCTTCTCCGGCGTTCGGGCTCTACCTGGGGTCGGCGCGCTCGGCCCGGCGTCATGACGGCGAGCTGACCTGGCCCCGCCGCTGGCTCGTCTGGCCGGATTTCCGCGTGCCGCGCCATCCGGCCGAGGCGGCCGACGCGATCGTCGGGACCCATCACCGGATCGTCGAACTGGGCGAGGACGTCGAGGTCGCGTGCGGCGGCGGGATCGGGCGGTCCGGGACGGTGCTCGCCTGTCTGGCCGTGCTCGACGGTCTGGGGCCCGACGAGGCCGTGGCGTGGGTCCGGGCGGTGCACCACCGGCGGGCGGTCGAGACGCGTGGCCAGCGCCGGTGGGTGGAGCGGTTCGCCGTCGAGCGGGGCCGGCCCGGTCACTCGCCTCACCCCGACGACTCACCCTGACGACCGGGCGTGATGGCGGGCGGCCTTCGCGCGGTTCCCGCAGGTCGCCATCGAGCACCACCGCCGGCGGCGTGACGGCGAGGGGTCGAGGAAGAGCCAGGAGCAGCGGCCGCAGAGCCCGATCCGGTGTCGGTCGTCGCTCGCGAGCAGGGCGGCGGTGGCCAGCGCGAGACGCCGGGCGGGGAGCGCGAGCCCGACGTCGTCGACCGTGAGCAGCCATGCCGGGCCGCTCGTCGGGTCCGGGGCGAGCCGGGCGTCACGGAAGGCCTCGGCCACGTCGTGCGCCACCCGCACCCGGTCGGGGTCGTCGGGCGCGGTCTCGCTGACGGCCGCCGCCAGCCACCGGTGCAGCGCCTCGCGGAAGTTCCGGACGTCGTGCAGCGCGGCCTCCGCCTTGTCCGGAGAGACCTCGGCGAGCGCCGTCAACGCGCCGGCCTCCTCGTCGTCGACCACCTCGGCCGTCCGCGCCCAGGCCAGCAGGTCGGCATACGTCGCGATCCGCTCGACCCGCTCGCGCCGGAACCCGCCGACGGTGTTGGTGACATCGAGCGCCACGTGGCCACCGACGAAGTCCGCCGCGCCCCAGTCCCTCGCCACGGTTGACACCTTTCCTCGCTTTAGCTAACCCTAATATAAGCGAAAGGGGTTAGACATGGAACTCGCCGAGACCTTCACCTTCCGCGGCGACGAGGTGCGCTGGGGTGCCTGCGGCAAGGGCGAACCGCTCGTCCTCGTCCACGGCACGCCGTTCTCCTCGGTGGTGTGGCGACGCATCGCGCCGCACCTCGCCCGCCGTCGTCGGGTGTACGCGTTCGACCTGCTGGGCTATGGCGCCTCGGACAAGCACGCGGGTCAGGACGTCTCGCTCGGCGTGCAGAACGAGCTGTTCGCGGCACTGCTGGACCACTGGGGGCTGGACCGGCCCGACGTCGTCGCGCACGACTTCGGCGGCGCCACCGCCCTGCGCACCCACCTGCTCGACGGTCGCGACTACCGCACCCTGACGCTGATCGACCCGGTCGCGCTGAGCCCGACCGGCTCGCAGCTCATCCAGGCCGCGCGCGGGCACGCGGACGCCTACGCCGGGATGCCGCCCTACGTCCACGAGGCCGTCGTCCGGGCCTACGTCGCGGGCGGGGTCCACCGCACCCTCGACGAGACCGAGATGCGCCGCTACCTGGACCCGTGGCTCGGCGAGACCGGGCAGCCGGCGTTCTACCGGCAGATCGCGCAGATGCACGACCGCTACACCGACGCCATCGCGGACCGCTTCGCCGAGATGCGCTGCCCGGTGACGATCCTCTGGGGCGCGCGGGACGCGTGGATCCCGGTCGAGCAGGGGTACGACCTGGCGGGACGCATCCCGGGCGCGGACCTGCGGGTGGTCGACGACGCCGGGCACCTGCTGCAGGAGGACAGCCCGGAGACGGTGGTCGCGACGGTGCTGGAGGTGCTCGAGGGCGTGCCCGTGTAGAGGGCGTGCGGGCGGGCCGGCGGTGATCGCGCGAGACTCTGGCCGTGCCCGAGGCCCCGGTGCTGCGACCGACCCTGCCCGACCCGACCCCTCCCCCGGCGCCCCGCCGCCGTCCGCTGCTGCACCCGGGCGGCCTGCTCGTGGGCACCGCTCTCGGCACACTCGCGCTCACGCCGGGGCTGATCCCGCGCACGGGACTCTTCCAGGGCCTGATCTCCGGGGTGATGCTCGCCGCGGGCTACCTGATCGGGGTGCTGCTCGGCCTGCTGATCCGCCCGCTCTCGCGGCGGACCGGGCGGCGACTGAACGGGGCCGCGTGGACCCTGCTCGTCGTCGTGGCCCTCATCGCCTGGGCGGTCATGGGGTACCTCGGGTTCCGGTGGCAGACCGAGCAGGCGGCACTGCTCGGCATTCCCGCGCCGCAGCTCACGGACTGGCTGCTCGCCGCCCCGGTGGCCCTCGGGGTCCTCGTCGTGCTGCTCCTGCTCGTGCGGGGCGTGCGGGCGCTCCCCCGGTGGCCGCGGCGCCTGCTCGGCGTCGTCGGGGTCGTCGTCGTGGCGGCGGTCGTGATCTCGCTGACCGGGATCGGCGGGCTCAACCCGGTCCGCTCGCTGCTCGACCGCGCGTTCGCCGTCCAGAACGAGGGCGTCTTCGGCGGGGCGACGCAGCCATCCGACCCGCTGCGCTCCGGGTCGCCGGCGTCGCTGGTGAGCTGGGACAGCCTCGGTCGGGGCGGGCGCACCTTCGTCACCTCCACGCCGTCGCCCACCGATCTGGGGCGGGCGAGCGGACATCCGGCCGTCGACCCGATCCGGGTGTACGTCGGGCTCGGCGCCTCGGAGGACGCGGCACAGCGGGCGCGGCTCGCGGTCGGGGAACTGCAGCGCACCGGGGCGTTCACCCGGCCGGTCATCGCCGTCGTCACCACCACCGGGACCGGGTTCGCCGACGCCGAGGCCATGAACGCCCTGGAGCTCGCCTGGGGTGGGAACACGGCGCTCGTCACCAGCCAGTACTCGCTGCTGCCCAGCGGGCTGTCGTTCCTGCTCGACGGCGACCGGGTGCGCGACGCGGGCACGACGATGTTCGACGCCGTCCGCGCCGCCGTCGACGCACTGCCCCCGGGGCAGCCGCGCCCGAAGGTCGTCGCCTTCGGGGAGTCGCTCGGGTCGCTGGGATCGCAGGCGGCGTTCCCTTCCGTCGACGACGTGCGGGCCCGGTCCGACGGTGCGCTCTGGAACGGCCCGCCGAACTCGTCGCCGCTCTGGCACGGCCTCGTCGCGCGCCGCGACGCGGGCAGCCCGGAGGTCCGACCCGTTGTCGAGGGCGGCCGGACGGTGCGCTTCGGCGGCGGCTCGGTCAGCTCGCACCTGACGTCTGCTCCGCCGGGGCCGTGGCCTGACCCGCGCGTGGTCTACCTGCAGCACGCCAGCGACCCGGTGGTCTGGTGGAGCCCGGAGCTGCTGTGGTCCCGTCCCGACTGGCTCGCCGAGCCTCGCGGCGAGGACGTCCTGCCGAACGTCGACTGGTACCCGCTGGTCACGTTCTGGCAGGTCACGATGGACATGATCCGCGCGCAGACCGTCCCGTTCGGGCACGGCCACAACTACGGCCCCGAGTCCCTGGACGCCTGGATGGACATCGTCCCGCCGCCCGGGTGGACGCCGGCCGACACCGCCCGGGTGCACGCCGTGCAGGAGGTGCCGGACCCGACGCGGTAGGGCTCAGATCTGCGGCCAGGTCTCCAGTGGAGTGCGGTCGCCGCTGGTGTGGAACGACGTCGGGTCGCGACGGCGCCAGACCGCCAGGAACAGCTCCGGGGTCGTGCCGCTGACGTGAGTCTCGGGGCCGGGGTGGGGCAGGTCGTGGCGGCTGACCTCACCGGTGTCGGTGATCTCGAAGATGAGGGTCGCCTCGGCGGGTTCGGCGTAGCCCGCCGCGAACGCGGTGGCGACGAAGGCCTCGAAGAACTCGGCGATGCCGTCACGGGCGAGGTCGGCGGGGACCGGGACGGGGTCGTCGTCCTGCGTGGTGGCGGCGTCCCAGCGGTGGATCGCGAACTCGTGGGCGGCGCGGCGGACCCAGTAGACGGCCTCGTCGGGCAGGGCCGACCAGTTGGGGACGGGTCGGCGCGGGTCGGTGCTGGCGAGCAGGGCGAGGAGACGGTCGAGGTCGTCGTCGAAGGTGGTCAGGGCTTCGTCGGGGGTCACGACGACGGCGGGTGCGGTCGCGTCCCGTTGTCCGGCGAAGAGCCCGTCGAGCGTGCGGCAGAAGCCGGCGGCGTGGGCGAGCAGGTCGGCACCGGTCCAGTCGGGGCAGCTGCGGACTGTCGTAGTGGGGCTCGTGCGCACAGGCGGCCGAGTTCGCGTCCGTCCTGTTCGACCGCTTCCAGCCAGCGTGTCGTGTCCACGGGCGGCAGCGTGGCGGGTCCGGGGCGGGTGTGTCAGTTCTTTCGCCGTCCGGCTCAGCTGAGGGCCTCGGCTCTACAGGAAGAGCGCCTGATACGTCGCCTCGTGGGACACGCTCCAGCCTGGAGCATGCCCGACGACGAGGCGTGACCGGCCAGGGCCGACGTTGATCCACGCGACAGCCTCAACTGATCCGTTTGCTGTCGAACATACGTTCGAACAGCGGCTGTTGTTGCTGGTCAGGGGGTTGTAGCGTTGCTGGTATGAGTTCTCCGAGTGCCGCGGACGAGGCGGTGATCGCCCGGGCCCGTGCGGCCATGACCGCGGCCCGGGAGGCGGAGCATGGGCTGTTGGTCGCGGTGGGGGAACTCGCCGAGTTCCGGGGCCTGGCAGGCCACCGGCCATCGCGGGGTGGGCCGGCTGCTCGAGGAGCTGTGGCGGGTCGATCCCGCCCACGCCAAGCACCTGGTGGCGCACGCCGAGCACACCCTGGCCCTGGTCGCGTTGAGCGGCCAGACGCTGCCGGCGCGGCTGGCACGGGCCGCGGCGATCGCGGCGGCCGGGGAGATCGGGGAGGAGCACCTGCGAGTGCTGGTCCGGGCCCGCGGCCTGATCGAACGCATCGTCGGGCTCGCCCCGGAGCGGGTGGCCGAGGCCGAGGAGCTGCTCGCCGAAGCAGCCCGCTCGCTGTCGCCCTCGGGGTTGCAGCGGGTGGTGGACCAGCTGCTGGCGACCCTGGACCAGGACGGAGCCGCGCCGGAGGAAGACCCCGAGCCGGTCGACGAGCTGCTGCTCACCCACCGGCGCGACGGCACCCTCGCCTTCACCGGCCGGGTGCACGGCGTCGCCGACGTGGAGCTGCTGCTCGAGACCCTCGACGCGCTCTCGACCCCGGCCGGGCCGGACGACCCGCGCAGCCTGGCCCAGCGCCGCGCCGAGGCCCTGCTCGACCTGTGCGGCCAGGCTCGCGGCCCCGAGGGCATCGCCGACCCGGCCGACGATCCCGCCGCCCCGGATCCGTTCGGTGACGACCCCGTCGACGAGGACGCCTACCGAGACCTCGACTGGCGCGACCATCGCGACGAGGACAGCGACGCCTCCCGCCGCCACGGCTGGCTGCGCCCCGTCCCCGACCCTGCACCCGGTCCACGTCGGCTGTTCACACCACCACCCCCGGAACCGCCCGAGCCCGAGCACGACGCCAGCCCCGCGCCGCGGAGATCGACCGAGCCGCCGGGCTCCGAGAAACCGCCGGGCACCGAGGAGCCGTCGGATCCTGGCGCGCGGTCAGAAGCTGCCGATCCGAACTCCGACGCGCCGCCCGACCCGCCGGATCACGGAGCGCCGGCCGAGCCGCCGGGCCACAGCACGCCGCTCGAGCCGGCGCCGACACTGCCGCTGCGCTCGGGACGGCGAGGTTCGGTGCTGCCGATCCCGGCTCGCGCCCAGATCGCGCTGACCATCCCGCTGGAGTGGCTGCGTGAGCAGACCGGCCACGCTCAGCTCGACTCCGGACGCGCCCTCGACCCGGCCACGGCCCGGCGACTGGCCTGCGACGGCAACATCATCCCGGTCGTGCTCGGCACGCGCTCCGAACCCGTCGAACTCGGCCGCGCCAGCTACGTCGTCACCGAAGCCCTCCGCCGTCTGCTGACCATGCGCGACCGCGGCTGCGCCCACCCCGGCTGCACCCGGCGGCCCAACCGCACCCACGCCCACCACATCCTCACCACATCCAGCACTGGAGCGACGGCGGGCTCACCGAGCCGGACAATCTTGTCCTGCTCTGCCGGTACCACCACCACCTGGTCCACCACGGTGCCTGGGAAATACGCATGATCGACGGCCGCCCCTGGTTCACCCCACCCCGCTGGACCGACCCCGGCAAAGACCGATCCCCGGCGGCGCCGGACTGCCCACAACCCGGACCGACGCCGCATGAGATGACGCCCGGACCACGCCGACGATCATCACACCGCCCCGCCCGAGCACCTTGACGGTTGAAGCGTTAGGTTAGCCAAGCCTTAAACGCTTCGTCCGGAAGGTGTCGAGTTGTCGATATCGCGCCCGCGGCCCATGGTCGTGCTCGCCGTCGTGCTCTCCGCCCTGGCTCTCCTGGCCGGGTGCTCCAGCGGGACCGACCAGCAGGCCGGCGGCACCGGCGGCACCGGCGGCACCGGCGCGACGATCTCGACCGCGTTCGGGAACGTGACGGCCCCGGCGAACCCGACCCGGGTCGTGGCGCTCGGCTGGAGCGACGCCGAGACCGCGCTGGCGCTGGGCGTGCAGGCGGTCGGGGCGTCGGACTGGCTCGCGGTCGGCGGTGACGGGCTCGGACCGTGGGTCACCCAGCGGTACACGACGCCACCGCAGAAGCTCGGGACCCTCGAGGTCGACCTCGAGCAGGTGGCGGCGCTGCAGCCCGACCTCATCCTCGACACCCGCTCGTCCGGCTCGAAGGAGCGCCACGACCAGCTCGCCCAGCTCGGGGTGCCGGTCGTGGAGATCCCCGCCGGCGGGGAGAACTACCTGACGTCGTGGCAGGACCAGCTCCGGATGGTCGGCGCCGCCCTCGGCAAGCAGCAGGAGGCCGCCCGGCTGCAGGGTGATCTGGACGGCCGGTTCGCGACCGCCCGGGCCCGGAACCCGCAGCTCAACGGCGCCACCGTCGTCTCGGGCGCCAAGAACACCCTCGGCGAGTACGCCGCCTACGTGGGCCGGACCGGGCGCGTGGAGTTCCTGCGCGACCTCGGGCTGGTGAACTCGCCGGCCATCGAGCGCATCCCCAGCCAGAGCTTCTCGGTGCCGATCTCGCGCGAGCAGATGGGGCTGCTCGACGCCCGGGTGACGATCATGCAGGCGATCAGCGGGAACGCCGCCGACGTCACCGGCGACCCGCTGTGGGGCACGGTGCCCTCGGTCGCGGCCGGCCGCGGGATCGTCCTCGACGACAAGAACGTGTCCCTGGCGTTCGCCAGCTCCTCGGTGCCCGGCCAGATGTACGCGCTGGACCGCATGGTCGGCCCGATCTCGGCCGCGGTGGCGAAGCCATGACGGGCAGCCTGGGCGCGCCGTGACGCTCACGACGACGACCGCCCCACCAGCGCCGGCCCCCGCGCGCCGCGGTTCCGTGCTCGGCCCGGTCCTGGTGCTCGCTGCGGTGCTGCTGGTGGCGGTCGTCGCCAGCCTCGCGATCGGTCCGCGCGCCCTGCCGGTCTCCATCGTCTGGGACGCCCTCGTGGCGACGGACCCGACGAACCCCGACCACCTCGTCGTCACCGAGGTCCGGGTGCCCCGCACCGTGATCGGGCTGCTCGCCGGACTCGCGCTCGGCCCGGCCGGGGTGCTCGCCCAGGGCCTGACCCGCAACCCGATCGCCGAGCCCGGGATTCTCGGGCTGAACACCGGCGCGGCACTGGCGGTCGTGCTCGCGATCGGGCTGCTCGGCCTCCGCTCCCTCACCGCCTACGTGTGGTTCGGCTTCCTGGGGGCGGCGCTGGCGGCGCTCGTCGTGGCGGGGGTCGCCGGGGTCGGACGGCTCGGGAACGGCCGCTCGGCGAGCTCCCCCGGCACGCTCGCGCTCGCGGGAGCGGCACTCACCGCGGGCCTGGGGTCGATCACCACCGCGATGCTGCTCACCGACCCGGACGCCTTCGAGGACTACCGGTTCTGGCAGGTCGGATCGCTCGCCGGTCGCGACCTGGGCATCGCGGGCCAGGCGGCCCCGTTCGTCGCCGCGGGCCTGGCGCTGGCGCTGATGTGCGGGCCGACGCTCAACGCGCTGGCCCTCGGCGACGACGTGGCCCGCTCCTTCGGCCGCCGCGTCGGGCGGGACCGGTCGGTGTGCGGCCTGGCCCTCGTCGTGCTCACCGGCGCCGCGACCGCCGCGGCCGGGCCCATCGCCTTCGTCGGGCTCACCGTGCCGCACCTGGTGCGCGGGCTCGCGGGGCCGGACCACCGCCGGCTGCTGCCGCTGGCCGCGCTCGCCGCCCCGACGCTGCTGCTGGCGGCGGACGTCCTCGGGCGCGTCGTCGCCGCACCCCGCGAGGTGCAGGTGGGCATCGTGGCCGCGATCGTCGGCGCCCCGGTGTTCATCGTGCTGGTCCGGCGGAAGCGGTTCGCCCGATGACCGCCCAGCCCGCCCTGCACGAGGCGACGACGACGGCGGCGGGTTCGGCGATCCTGCACCAGGTCCGGGCCGCGGCGCGACGACGGCGGCTCGTCGCCGGGGCCGGGCTGTCCGCCATCGCGCTCCTGGCGTTCCTGCTCGCCGTCTCCCTCGGCGAGTACCCGATCGCTCCCGGCGACCTGCTGTCCTCGCTGGTCGGCGCCGGCCCCGCGCGCGTCGAGTTCGTGGTGACCCGGCTCCGGTTGCCGCGCGCGCTCGCCGGGCTCGCCGTCGGCGCCGCGCTCGGTCTCGCGGGCGCGCTCTTCCAGCGGCTGCTGCGCAACCCCCTGGCCAGCCCGGACATCGTCGGGGTCGGCGCCGGGGCGAGCACGGGCGCGGTCGTCGCGATCGCCCTGTTCGGTGCTTCCGGCGCGGTCGTGTCCGGCGCCGCGGTGCTCGGCGCCGTGGCCTCGACCGTGCTCATCGTGAGCCTCTCCCGAGGCCGCGCCGGGGCGGGGCTGCACGGCGTCCGATTCGTGCTCATCGGCGTCGGTGTCTCGTCGGCGCTGCTCGCGGTGATCTCGTGGCTGATGACCTCGGCGTCACTGACCACCGCCCAGCAGACCCTGCTGTGGCTCACCGGCAGCCTGAACGCCGTCACCTGGACCTCGACGGTGCCGCTGCTCGTCGCCTGCGCCGTCCTCGTGCCCGCGGCGCTGGTCGCGGCCCGCGCGCTGCCCCGCCTCGAGCTCGGCGACGACGCGGCCGCGGCGCTCGGGCTGCCGGTCGAGCGCGCCCGCACCACGATCCTGGCCCTCGCGGTGCTGCTCGTGGCGGCCGCCGTCGCCGTGGCCGGCCCCGTCTCGTTCGTGGCGCTGGTCAGCGGACCGGTCGCGGCCCGCCTCGCCGGGCCCGGCCGGGGCTCGCTCCCGCACGCGGCGCTGACCGGGGCCGCCCTGGTCCTCGTCGCCGACCTCGTGGCCCGTCACCTGCTCGGCGCGGTGTCCCTGCCGGTCGGCGTGGTGACCGGCGTGATCGGCGCCCCGTACCTGCTGTGGCTGCTGGCGCGATCCCAACGACGGTTCGGCTGAGAGGAGACCCCATGACCCTGAACGCCGAGGACCTGACCCTCCGGTACGACGACCGCGTGGTCGTCGACGACCTCTCGGTCACCATCCCGACCGGGAGGATCACCGCCGTCGTCGGGCCGAACGCCTGCGGCAAGTCCACCCTGCTGCGAGGGCTCGGGCGACTGCTCGGGCCGGTGGCCGGGCGGGTGCTGCTCGACGGCTCCGACGTCCGCGAGCTGTCCGGCCGTGACCTCGCGCGCCGGCTCGGGGTGCTGCCGCAGACCCCGGTGGCGCCCGAGGGCATCACCGTCGCCGACCTCGTCGAACGCGGCCGGTCGCCGCACCAGGGCTGGTTCGGGGGCCGGTCGGCGGCCGACGAGACCGCGATCGCCCGCGCCATGGCCGCCACCGGGGTGCTCGAGCTCGCCGACCGGTCCGTCGACGAGCTCTCCGGCGGCCAGCGCCAGCGGGTGTGGATCGCGATGGTGCTCGCCCAGGACACCCCGACGCTGCTGCTCGACGAGCCCACCACCTACCTCGACATGGCCCACGCCGTGGAGGTCCTCGACCTGCTGGTGGACCGCAACCTCGGCGAGGGCACCACCGTCGCCGTGGTCCTGCACGACCTCGACCTCGCGGCCCGCTACGCCGACCACCTCATCGCGATGCGCGACGGGGCCGTGGTCGCCACCGGCAGCCCCGCCGAGGTGGTCACCGAGCGGACCGTCGAGGCGGTGTTCGGCACCCCGGTCCGGGTCGTCGAGGACCCGGTGTCCGGCACGCCGCTCGTGGTCACGATCGGGCGGCACCGGGTCCGCCCGGACCTGGTCACGGCCACCACGGCGGCCGACGACGACGGGTACGTCGACGGCGGGCACCACCTCGCCGACGAGCCGGCGCTCCGGGAGGTCGTCGACGAGCCGCATCCGCTCGTCGTCGAGAAGGTCGCCGACCACGTCGACGAGGTCGCGGCGACGTTCCTGGCGGCCGCGCCGCTCGTCGTCGTGGGCTCCGGCGACGCGGCGGGCGGGGTCGACGTCTCGCCCCGCGGCGACCCCGCGGGCTTCGTGCGGGTCCTCGACGGCGGCCGGCGCCTCGCGCTGCCCGAGCGCAGCGGCAACCGGCGGATCGACACCCTCCGCAACGTCGTCACCGCGCCGGGGCTGGGCCTGCTCTTCCTGGTCCCCGGCGTGCCCCACGCGCTGCGGGTCAACGGGCGGGGCCGGGTGGTCCGCGACCCCGAGGTCCTCGGGCTCTGGGAGGACCCACCGCCGCTGGCGCTGGTGGTGGACGTCGAGGAGTCGTTCGTGCACTGCGGGCGCGCCCTGTCCCGCTCGGGGGTGTGGGGCGAGAAGCCGGAGCCGGCGGCGGACGTCCCCGGCCTCAAGGAGCTGCTCGACGCGGCCCGGGCCGCCTGCCCTCGGGAGGAACCCGCGTCGGGGAACTGAGGGCCGGTCAGGCCGGGGCGGCGTCGCCCTGGGCGGCCTCCTCCTCGGCCTTCGCCTCCGCGGTCGCCCGTCGGATGGCCCACACGGTCACCGCGGCGGCGAGCACCGCGAGCGGCACGCCCATCGCGAGCCGGACCCAGCCGAGCCAGGTGTCGGCGTACGCCGAGTCGTAGAGCCAGCGCTGCACCACGAACCGGGCCCCGAAGACGACGACCCAGGCGAGGGTCGCGATGTCGTAGCCCCGGCGGAGGTAGGCCGAGCGGCGCCACCCCTGGCCGTCGCCGTTGACCAGGTGCCACAGCGTCCCGACGAGCGGCCAGCGCACGATCATCGAGATCAGGAACACCCCGCCGTAGAGCAGGCTGGTCCAGATCCCGAGCAGGAAGAAGCCCTTGGCCTGCCCGGTGCGCCACGCGATGAACGCGCACACGGCGACCCCGAACAGGCCCGAGAACGCCGGCTGCAGCTTCTCGCCGCGCACCAGCCGGTAGACCGCCACCGCGACCGCCGAGACCACCGCCGCGATGATCGACGCGACGAGCGCGTGGAAGATCGCCTGGACGACGACGAACACGATGACGGGGACCGCCGAGGAGATCACCCCGGTGACCCCGCCCATCTGCTCGAGCAGCGTCGGGGCCCGCTCCTCGGCGGCCTCGGCGGACCCGTCGGCCTCGTCCTCGGCACCGCTGCCGCCGTCTGACCCGTGACGACCGACCCGCCCGTCCCGGACCGGCGCGGTGCCGGCCCGGCCGGCCACCGGCGCCGTCGGGGGGTCGGGGCGCGCGCGGCGCGGGGCGACCGGTCGTCCCACCGCCCGCGCACCCGCCGGATTCGTCTCGTCGGAGGCCGAGAACGCATCCGTCGGCGGCTCGTCCGGGCGCGCGTGGCGCCCGCCCCCGGCCTGGTGCCGGGTCTGACCGAAGTCGGGCTGGCGGATGGTGGTGCTCCCCTCAGGGCGCTCGCTGGAGCTCGTAGTACGGGTTGTAGATGACCTTGCGGCCGTCGCGGACGGCGACCCGACCGCTGGCCCGCAGCGTCCGACCCGGCTCGATGCCGGGGATGCGCCGCCGGCCCATCCACACCAGGGTGACACCGTCGGTCCCGTCGAAGAGCTCCGCCTCCAACGTGGCGACGGAGTCCCGCGGACAGATCTCGACCGAGCGCAGCCGGCCCTTCACCGTGATCGCCTCACCGGAGCCCGCGCAGTCGCTCGCGAGATGACACCCGGACCGCTCCGCCTCGGCGGAGAGGTCGTCGGCGTCCAGCTCGGACACGTCGGAGGTGAGCTTGCGGACCATGCGCGACACGAAACCCGAGCTCTTGCCCATCGTCCGCTCCTCTGGAGTGACATCGCGGCCGCCGCGGTGCCGTCGGACCCGCCATCGGGTCCGAACTCAGCCTAACCCGTCAAGAACGCCCGGGTGACGTCCCGGATTCCCCCTGCTGCGGCAGCATCATCGGGATGACGGGACCGTCCTGTGAGGTGATCTGACGGGGGCGGGTGGGCAGCGACTGGAAGAGGGTGTCGCGGAAGATCTCGGGCACGTCCTCGGGCACCTCGAGGGGCAGCAGCGAGCGGACCGGCAGCGGGTCCTCGGAGCGGGCGACGACGGTGCCGCGGATCATCTCGCGCAGCATCCCGTGCAGCGCGAGGGCGTGCTCGGCCGGCCCGGTCCCGACGCCGCGCAGCAGCCAGCGCGGGCCCTCGACGGCCACCACGCGCGCCACCACGTCACCGTTGCGGGCCACCAGCTCCCGGCCCCACTCGCCACGGTCGCGCCGGATCGTGGCGCCCTCGGCGTGCAGCTGACCGGCCAGTTCCTCGATGAGCTCGGTCCACAGGCCGCCGGTGCGCGGCGCGGCGAACGCGCTCACCGTGAGGCGGCCCTCCGGGAGGATGGCGTGCACCGCGCGCAGCGGGCCGGTCGGGTCGGGCTCGCAGACGAGCTTCGCGTTCGGCGGCACCGGCAGCTGCACGGACCCGAGGTCCAGGCGCAGCCGGCCGTCCCGCGGCGCGTCCTCGGAGTCCCACGGGCCGCGGTGCTGGTGGTGCTGGCGTCCCGCCGGGTCCGCCGACGGCGACACCTGCGCGATGCGGCCCTTGCGGTGCTTCCCGCGTGCCGGATCGGTCACGACCACTCCACCTCAGAGCTCCTCTGCCGCCGGCCGCACGCGACCGTGATCGTCCACCGCGGCTCCATCGGCCGCGCGTGCCGGCTCCTCAATACCCTGCCCGTGACCATTTCGTGACATCAACGGGCCGAGATCACCCGTCCGGCTCCATCCTCCGGTGGAACCGAACCCCCCGGCGCCCCGTCCGGAGGCCGGGAGCTCGTCCACGACGCGCACCGTCGGGAGCTCCACGCGCTGGATCACCAGCTGGGCCACGCGGTCGCCGCGCCGCAGGACGACGGGCTGCCGAGGGTCGTGGTTGACCAGGCAGACCTGGATCTCGCCGCGGTACCCGGCGTCGATCGTCCCGGGGGCGTTGAGCAGGCCGAGGCCCTCGCGGGCGGCCAGCCCGGACCGGGGGCACACGAACGCGGCGTAGCCGGTGGGCACCGCCACGGCGACCCCGGTCCCGACGAGGGCCCGCTCGCCCGGCGCGATCTCGACGTCCGTGCGGGCGCACAGATCGAGTCCGGCGTCGTCGGGGTGGACCCGCTCGGGGACGGGCAGCCCCGGGTCCAGGCGGACCAGGTCGACCTCCAGCACGGTGGGCGAGATTACCCGGGCATCACGCCGCACCTGAGCGGGGCCACCCGCCCCGGCCCACGTCAGCAGGGCCCTTGCCCCGGGTGAGCCACGGCGTCGTGCCGCCTACCCTGGGACCCGTGACGCGCTCCCGCCCCTCCACGGCCCCGGCCGCGACCGCTCCCCCACCGGGGCTCGAGCGTCTCGGCCTGCCCTGGTGGGCGTGGCCGCCGGGCCTGTTCGCGGGGGCGCTCGTCGGCGTCGAGGCCAACATGGGGCTGCCTGCCGTCCCGTTCTGGATCCCGTACGTCATCGTCATGCCGCTCGCGGTCGTCGTGCTCTGGTGGCTCGGGCGGATGCGCGTCGGCGTCGGGCCGGGTCCCGACGGCGAGCGCGAGTTCTGGGCGGGCCCCGCCCACATCCCCACGCGCTTCATCGGGCGGACGGACGTCGTGCGCGGCGAGGACAAGCGGATGGCGCTGGGCCCCCAGCTCGACCCGGCGGCTCACGTCCTGCTCCGGCCGTGGGTCGCGCCGGCCGTCCGGCTCGAGATCACCGACCCGGACGACCCCACGCCCTACTGGGTGGTCTCGACCCGCCGTCCCGACCGGCTGCTCGCGGCGATCCGCGGCGAGCATTAGGGGCAGCCGGCAGGCTCCATCCCGGCACGCGACAGGCCCCGGCACGCGAGAGGCCCGGTCCGGGAGTCCCCGGGCCGGGCCCGTCGTTGTCGTGCTTCCGTGTCGTTCGTGCGGTGTCGTTCGTGCGATGTCGTTCGTGCGGTGTCTGCCGTGCCCGGTGCCGGTCGCCGGCCCGTGAACGGTGAGGTCAGGCCGCGCAGTCGCGGCAGATGAACGCGTTGCCGCGGGTCTCCGCCAGCCGGCTGCGGTGGTGAACCAGGAAGCAGCTCCCGCAGGTGAACTCGTCGGCCTGCTTCGGGAGCACCCGGACGGTCAGTTCCTCACCGGACAGGTCGGCGCCCGGGAGCTCGAAGCTCTCCGCGGTGTCGGTCTCGTCGACGTCGACGGCCGCGGACTGCGCCTCGTTGCGCCGGGCCTTGAGCTCCTCGAGGGAGTCCTCTCCGATCTCGTCGGACTCGTTGCGGCGCGGGGCGTCGTAGTCGGTCGCCATTGGTGTGTCCCACCCTCGTACGTGCGGTGTTGTCGTGCGGCTGCACAACGCGGGACGGCACCGGTTTGTGCCGGGGCCGTCGAGTGACGCGGGTCTCATCGACGTCGGGTGCTGACACCTGCCGCGCCGCGAGGCGGCGGAAGGGTAAACCACGGGCCACCGCATTACCCCATGGATCCGTTGGGCCGAAGGTGTGATGTCGGGCTCGTCGGTCGATCCGGGACCGGGGCCGGCCCGGATCCGCACCGGATCCGGGTGTCCGACGCGGTGCGGCGCCGTCGAGCGGGCGCACCCTCGCCTCTAGGGTGGGGCCCCGTGGCCGCCTCCCTCTTCCGGGCCGGCGGCGGGTACCGGCGCCGGCACCTCCTGCCCATGGGCCTGCTGGTGCTCGTCCTCGCCGTCGCCAGCCTCCTGACCTGGATCGTCGTGTTCGTCAACTCGACCTCCACCTCGGTGACGACGTGCAACGCGCCCGCGTCCGGCGGCGGGACCGTCGAGTCGCGCTCCGCGCTCGACTCGACGCAGGCCGCGGCCCCCGCGAACGCCTCGGTGCGGGTGCTCAACGGCGCCGGGCAGCGCGGCTCGGCGCAGCTCGCGGCGGTGGAGCTCGGCGAGCTCGGGCTGCCCGAGGCGGGCCAGCCCGACAACGACCCGCTCTACCCCGCCCAGGACCTCTCGTGCGTCGGGCAGATCCGCTACGGCCCGGACGGCGCGTCGGCCGCCCGCACCCTCTCGCTGGTGGTGCCGTGCGCCGAGCTCGTCGACGACAACCGCCAGGGCGCCTCGGTCGATCTCGCGCTCGGCAGCGACTTCCGGGACATCACCCCCAGCCAGGGCGTGACCGAGGCGCTCAAGGCCCTCACCCGCGGCAGCTCCACGGGCGGCCCCGTGCCGGGCACCGACGCGTCCGCGCTCTCCGCGCTGCGTGACGTGGACTGCTCCTCCTCATAGGTGCGCTCCGCGCATGTGAGCACTGATCCGTGCCCTGACACGGATTACTGCTCACGAGCGCGTCAGCGCACCTACACCTCCGCCACTCCGTGCGCGCGCAGCAGGTCGGCCAGGCCGGCCGCGATCCCGGGGGCGGCAGCGAGGACCGCCTCGGCGCCGAGACCGTCGGGGTCCTCCGACCCGGGCGCGCCCGGCCGGCGCACCACCGCGCCCGCCTCCTCGGCGATCAGGGCGCCCGCCGCCCAGTCCCAGTGGTTCAGCCCGTGCTCGTAGTAGCCGTCGACCCAGCCCGCGGCGACCGAGCACAGGTCCAGCGACGCGCAGCCCTGGCGCCGGAAGTCGCCGACCTCGCCCGCCATGCGCGCCAGCAGCGCGGCCTGGCGGCGGCGGCGGGCCGGGTCGTAGGCCAGCCCGGTGGAGACGACGGCGAGGCCGGGACGCTCGAGCGCGGAGGCCCGCAGGGTCCGGCCGTCGAGCTGGGCGCCGCACCCGGCCGCCGCGCTCCACACCCGCCCGGACACCGGCTCGACGACGGCGCCGGCGAGCGGCCGGCCGTCGACCTCGACACCGAGCGAGACGGCGAACCACGGCAGCCCGTGGGCGTAGTTCACGGTCCCGTCGATGGGGTCGACGATCCAGCGCACCTGGCCGGGCTCGGGCTCGGCGTCGGCGCCGCCCTCCTCACCGAGCACCACGTCCCCGGGGCGCAGGACGCCGAGGCGCTCGCGGACCAGGGCCTCGCACTCCTCGTCGCCCGCGGTCACGACGTCGGTGGCCGAGCTCTTGGTCGGCAGGTCGGCCACCGAGCGGGCGCCGACCACGCGGTCGCGCACCGCGAGGGCGAGCTCGGCCGCCTCCCGGGCCACCTCCACCGAGATCTTCTCCAGCTCCCGGCCATCCACCTGATCGTTCACAGGTTCCATCGGACCACACGCGACTACGATTCCCGACCAGCGCGAGAGGGGGCCGAAGTGAACGACGCATGGCGGCTCGGGGTGGACGTCGGGGGTACCGGGGTCAAGGGGAACATCGTCGACACGACGACCGGGGCGACGGTCGCCGAACGGGTCCGGATCGAGACACCGCACCCGGCGACCCCGGAGGCCGTGGCGGACACGGTGGCGGCCGTGGTCGAGGCCCACGAGTGGACCGGCCCGGTCGGCATCACGCTGCCGTCGGTGGTCAAGGACGGCATCGCCCACACCGCGGCGAACATCGACCCGAGCTGGCCCGGCACCGACGCGCTGACGCTCTTCGGTGAACGCCTCGGACGGGTCCCGGTGCACGTGCTCAACGACGCCGACGCGGCCGGGCTGGCCGAGATGCGCTTCGGCGCCGGCCGGGACCGCCGCGGGGTGGTGTGCATGCTCACCATCGGCACCGGCATCGGCAGTGCCGTGTTCGACGACGGGGTGCTGCTGCCCTCCACCGAGTTCGGCCACCTGCAGGTCGACGGGCACGACGCCGAGACCCGCGCCTCGGCGTCGGCCCGCGAGCGCGAGGACCTGAGCTGGGGGAAGTGGGCCAAGCGCTTCTCCCGCTACCTGCAGGTGCTCGAGGATCTGATCTGGCCCGACCTGTTCGTCCTCGGCGGCGGGGTGAGCAAGAAACCGGACAAGTGGCTCCCGCTGCTCGAGGCACGCACACCGATCGTCACCGCGCAGCTGCAGAACCAGGCCGGGATCGTGGGCGCGGCGATGGCCGCGGCGGAGGGCACAAGCCCCTGACCTGCACGTTCGTGGCGCCATTCGTCCGCGTCCGGATCTTCACGGACGGGGCGCGACGACCGGTCGACACGAGGTACGGGCGGCGGTCACCCGGCGTCGTTACAATGGTCGTCAGCCCAGGGCGGCACACCGCCGGATCCGGGTCCGCAGCCGGTCCCGACACGCCCCGTCGTGATGGCTCGGCCCAGGTCCGTCGACCCGGTGTCCGCCCCGCAGTCGTTCGTCGCGAAAGGTCGTACGTGGCAGCCGCAGATTCCGCTTCACGCCGTAGCGCCACCACCGCCACGGCAGAGCAGCCCTCAGCGCTCGCCGTGGTGACCGAGGACGCGGACGCTCCCGCGGCCGCTCCGGCCCGCGCGAAGTCCGGGACCAAGTCCCGGGCCGCCAAGTCCGGCCCGGCCGCGGCGAAGTCCACGAAGAAGGCCCCCGCCAAGAAGGCGGCCAAGGGCGACGCCCCCGCCGACGGCGAGGGTGAGGTCGAGCTCGACGGTCCCGAGGGCGAGCCCGCGCTCGAGGAGGGCGCGCCGGCCGCCGAGGACCTGACCGACGAGGTCGAGGCCCTCGGGGCGGAGGTCGTCGAGGCGACCGACGTCGAGACCGAGGAGCCCACCGAGGAGGACAAGAAGTCCGGCGACTTCGTCTGGGACGAGGAGGAGTCCGAGGCGCTGCGCCAGGCGCGCAAGGACGCCGAGCTCACCGCCTCGGCCGACTCGGTCCGCGCCTACCTGAAGCAGATCGGCAAGGTGGCGCTGCTCAACGCCGAGGAGGAGGTCGAGCTCGCCAAGCGGATCGAGGCCGGCCTCTACGCGGCGGAGCGGCTGCGCAAGGTCGCCGAGGCGCAGCAGGAGCTCGCGACGCAGATGCGGCGCGACCTGCGCTGGATCGTCCGCGACGGCGAGCGCGCCAAGTCCCACCTGCTCGAGGCGAACCTCCGCCTCGTCGTCTCGCTGGCCAAGCGCTACACCGGGCGCGGCATGGCGTTCCTGGACCTCATCCAGGAGGGCAACCTCGGTCTGATCCGTGCGGTCGAGAAGTTCGACTACACGAAGGGCTACAAGTTCTCGACCTACGCGACGTGGTGGATCCGCCAGGCCATCACCCGCGCGATGGCCGACCAGGCGCGCACCATCCGCATCCCGGTGCACATGGTCGAGGTCATCAACAAGCTCGGCCGCATACAGCGTGAGCTGCTCCAGGACCTGGGCCGCGAGCCCACCCCGGAGGAGCTGGCCAAGGAAATGGACATCACCCCGGACAAGGTGCTGGAGATCCAGCAGTACGCCCGGGAGCCCATCAGCCTCGATCAGACCATCGGCGACGAGGGCGACTCGCAGCTCGGTGACTTCATCGAGGACAGCGAGGCCGTCGTGGCGGTCGACGCGGTGTCCTTCACGCTGCTGCAGGACCAGCTGCAGTCGGTCCTCGCGACGCTCTCCGAGCGCGAGGCCGGCGTCGTGCGCCTGCGCTTCGGGCTCACCGACGGCCAGCCGCGCACCCTCGACGAGATCGGCCAGGTCTACGGCGTGACGCGTGAGCGCATCCGCCAGATCGAGTCGAAGACGATGTCGAAGCTGCGCCACCCGTCGCGCTCGCAGGTGCTGCGCGACTACCTGGACTGACGGCGGACGGGGTCGGACCCTCTCCCCCGGCCCCACCAACGGAGGCGCTGCTCAGGCGCGGCGCAACCGCAGGCTCGACCACACGACGAACGCCGACGACAGCGCCATGCTCGCCCCCGCCACCAGCGGGTTGAGCAGTCCGAGAGCGGCCACCGGCAGCGCGGCGAGGTTGTAGGCGAACGCCCACGCGAGGTTGCGGCGCACGGTGCGGCGGGTCGCCCGGGCGAGCACGATCGCCGCGGGAACCACGTCGAGCCGGTCGCGGACGAGGATCATGTCCGCGGCCGCCGCCGCGACGTCCGTTCCCGAGCCCATCGCGAGCCCCAGGTCGGCGGCGGAGAGTGCCGCGGCGTCGTTCACACCGTCGCCGACCATCGCCACCGACGCCCCGTCCGCGCGCAGCCGCTCGATCGCGCGCGCCTTCTCCGCCGGGGTCGCCCCGGCGATCACCTCCCCGATCCCGACGCACTCGGCCACCGCCCGGGCCACGATCTCGCGGTCGCCGGTGAGCAGCACCGTCCGGAGCCCGAGAGCGTGCAGCGCGCTCACCGCCGCCACCGCACCGGAGCCGACCTCGTCGGCGAGGGCGAACGCCCCGACCACGGTGCCGGCCCGGCCGACCAGCACCGTCGTGCTCCCGGCGGCCTCCCAGCCGGCGACCCGGTCGGCGACCTCGACCCCGACGTCGAGATCGAGCCCGGTCATGAGCCGGGCCGACCCGACGACGACGGTGGTTCCCTCGACCTCGGCCCCCGCGCCCAGGCCGGACAGGCTCCGGAAGCCGGACACGGCGGGGAGCTCCCCGACCGCCGCCCTGGCCAGCGCGGCGAGCGGCGCCGCGAGGAGGTGCTCGGAGCACGTCTCGATCGCGCCCGCCCAGCGGACCACGTCGAGGATCTCGACGCCGGGGGCGGCGACCGCGTCCACCGCCACCATCGCGCCGTCCGTGACGGTGCCGGTCTTGTCGAGCACGACGACGTCGACCTGCTCCGCGGTCTCGAGAGCCCGGTGGCCCTTGAGGAAGATCCCCTGCTCCGCGCCCCTCCCGGTGGCCACCATCAGGGCCATCGGGGTCGCGAGGCCCAGCGCGCAGGGACAGGCGATGACGAGGACCGTCAGACCTGCCGCGACGGCGTGCTCGACGGTGCCGCCGACGGCGAGCCAGCCGACGACCGTGACCACCGCCAGCACGAGCACCGCGGGCACGAAGACGCGGCAGACCCGGTCGGCGAGCCGCTGCGCCGCCGCCTTCGCGAGCTGGGCCCGGTCGACGAGCTCGGTCAGCGCGGCGAGGTGGGTGTCGCGACCAGCCCGCGTCACCTGCACGACGAGTCGCCCGCCGGCGAGGATCGCCCCGGCCGCGACCGCGTCACCGGGGCCGATCTCGACGGGCGCCGACTCGCCGGTCAGGACGCTCGTGTCGAGCGAGCTGCACCCCTCGAGGACGGTCCCGTCGGCCGCGAGCGCCTCGCCGGGGCGGACCACCAGGACGTCCCGCACCCGCACGACATCGATCGGCACCGATTCCTCGCGCCCGTCGCGCCGCAGCGTGGCGTGCCCCGGGCGCAGCCCCCGGAGCCGACGTACCGCGGCGCCCGCGTCGCGCCGGGCCGTCGCCTCGAACAGGCGTCCGGAGAGCAGGAACAGCGTGACCAGGATCGCGACGTCGAGGTAGACGGCACCGTCGGGGTCGGCGAGCGTCTGCCACCAGCCCCGCCCCGCCGGTGGCGGGCCGCCCGGCCGGGCCAGCGCCCAGCAGGACCACGCCGTGGCGGCGAGGACGCTGATCGAGACGAGCGTGTCCATCGAGACGGTTCCGTGCCGGACGCCCCGCGCCGCGGCGCGGTGGAAGGGCCACGCCGCCCACAGCGCCACCGGGAGCGCGAGCACGAGCAGCAGCGCCTGCCAGCCCGGGAAGCGCAGCGCCGGCTCGACGGCCAGTGCCATCGAGACGTGCGCCACGGGCACCCCGACGAGCAGGGCGACGACGAAGCGACGGCGGAGCCCGGCGATGGTGGCGGAGCGGCCGTCGTCCGGGGGGTCGGGGCTCTCCGTCCGCGTGTCCCCGCCCGGGGGCGCGACCTCGTAGCCCAGCTGACGCACCGTCGCGACGAGGTCGTCGACCGGGACGCTCGCCGTCTCGTCGGTCGGGTCGACGGTCGCGGTCTCGGTGGCGAAGTTGACCGTGGCCGACACGCCGTCGAGGCGGTTGAGCCTGCGCTCGATGCGCGCGGCACAGGCGGCGCAGGTCATGCCCCGGATCGTCAGCTCGACGGTCCGTCCGGGCGTCCGGACGGTGCCGGTCATGCCGGTCATGCCGGTCACGCCGCGCTCCGCGCGACGGCGTGCTCGACGAGCGCGACCAGGCCGCCCAGCGCCGAGTCGGCGCGGCGGGCGTCGAGCCGGACGAGCGGGCAGTCCGGGTGCAGCACCAGCGCGTCGCGCACCGTCTCGTCGTCGAAGTCCCCGGACCCCGGGAAGTCGTTGATGGCGACGACGAACGGGAGGCCGCGGTTCTCGAAGTAGTCGATCGCGGCGAAGCAGTCGTCCTCGCGACGCAGGTCGACCAGGACCAGGGCGCCGACCGCACCGCGGGCCAGCTCGTCCCACATGAACCAGAACCGCGACTGACCGGGAGTCCCGAACAGGTAGAGGATCATCGCGTCGTCGACGGTGATCCGCCCGAAGTCCATGGCGACGGTGGTGGTGACCTTGTCGGGCACGACCGCGGCGTCGTCGACGCCCACGGACAGGCTCGTCATCTCCTGCTCGGTGGACAGCGGCGGGATCTCCGAGAGGGCGTGCACCAACGTCGTCTTGCCGACGCCGAAGCCGCCGGCGACCAGGATCTTCAGGGGCACGAGCTGCTGACGGTCGGGCCGGGCGACCGACCCGTGCTCAGCGGGCGCGCAGTCCATCGAGGAGTCTCTCCAACAGTTCTCGGCGGGGGCGGCCGTCGGCGTCGACCAGGGGCAGGTGGACCGCGAGGTACTCGGACTCGACGAGGTCGCTGACGAGCACCCGGGCCACACCGACCGGGACGTCCAGGACGGCCCCGATCTCGGCCAGCGATCGCGGCGTGGACGAGGCCTCGACGATCGCGCGGTACTCCGGCGCGAGACCGGCGAGCGCGGCGCGCCCGTGCGCGGTCGCGGTCATCAGGGCCTCGATGGGCAGGTCGGGCCCGGCCGAGCGGGTGCGGCCCCGGGTGACCGCGTAGTTGGGAACGACCCGCCCGCCGTCCGAGCGCCCGTCGGTCTTCTCGTCCACGGTCATCGCGTCGGTGCGGCCCGGTCGGGCCGACCACCGGGGGTCAGCGCGTGACCGACCCGCGAGGCCACCATCGTCATCTCGTACCCGACGAGTCCCATGTCGACGGTGCGGTGGGTGTGGACCGCGAGCACGGATCCCTCACTGATCGAGGTGGCGAACAGGTAGCCCCCGGCCATCTCGAGGATCGTCTGGTTGACCGGCGCTGCACCCAGCAGCGACGCGGCGCCGCGCGCAAGGCTGACCAGGCCCGACACCGCCGCCGAGACCTGGTCGCCGAGGGTCTCGTCGATGCCGGGGGACGCCGCGAGGCGCAGGCCGTCGGACGAGACGACCAGGGCGTGGATCACCCCGGCGGTCGACTGCGCGAAGTCGGCGAGCAGCCAGTCGAGCCGTCCGCGCTCCGGTTGCGGGTGCGTCACTCCTGCGGTCCCTTCGGGTCGGAGCGGTCCGAGCCGGCGGGGTCGCCGTCGGGGCCGGCGCCGGGGTGGTCGGGGCTGCCGGCGCCGTCCGGACCGTCGGTGCCGTCGATCTCGGCGTGGGCCCGCTGCCGGCTCGCCTGGTACCGGGAGAGCGCGTCGAGGGCCCCGGTGTCGGGCATGTCCGGGCCGGGCCCGGCCGGCCTCGACCCTGCAGGGGGCGCGCTCGCGCTGGGCGCGGCACCCGGGCTCGTGAGCTCGGAGGCGAGGTGGGACTGGGGCACCCGCCGCTTCAGGGTCGGCCGTCCCCCGGCGCCGCCCTCGGTCGACCGGCGCGGAGCCGGAGCGTCCGCGGTCGCGCCGTCCCGGGCCGCCGTCGTGCCATCCCCACCGAGCGGCGGTGGAGGCACGACCTTGGGCCGGATCAGCGCGGTCCGACCGGGAGTCCGGGTCGGCAGCCCACTGGTCCTCACCGGTCCGGTGGTGGGGTCCGACGCCGGGTCGTGCCGGTCCTTGCCCGTCCGCCGGGTCGCGGGCACCGGGCTGAGGGCGCTGACGGGACCGGCGCCGACGAGGCCGGGCGCGCTGACGAGGCGCCGGTCCTCCGAGGCGTGGGTCGCCGTCCGGCCGGCCTCCCGCCGCCCGGCGTGCTCGACGTCCGGCGCGCCCGGCCACCCGTGCCGTCCGTTGACGCCGACGGTGATCGGCGCCATCTCGGCGGGCTCCCCGAGCCGCGACGCCGAGAACGTCTCGGCGCTCGGGGCACTGACCTTCTCCGACTGCGCGCCGCTCAGCAGCGCCGGTCGGACCGAGCCCCGGGGCGGCGTCATCGAGGACGCGAACAGGGCCGGCGGGAGGATGATCACGGCGGTGACCCCGGATCCCGGCGTCGGGGCCAGGGACACCTCGACGTCGTGGCGCTGCGCCAGGCGCGTCACCACGTGGAAGCCCAGGCGCCGCGACGCGGAGAGATCGACGTCCTGCGGCTCGGCGAGCAGCTCGTTGGCCGCGGCGAGATCCTCGGCGGGCATCCCGACCCCGGTGTCCTCGATGACCAGCAGGTGCGAGCCCGAGACCCACGCGTAGGCGCGGCTCTGCATCGTCACGGTGCTCGTCGGCGGCGAGAAGTGCACCGCGTTCTCGGTGAGCTCGGCGAGGAGATGGGTCAGGTCGGCGACCGCACTCCCCACGATCTCCAGGTGCTCGTCGACGGAGAACACCACCCGGTCCAGATCCTCGGTCTCGGCGATCGCCGCCCGCACCACGTCGCGCAGGGGCACCGGTTCCGACCAGACCCGGGCCGGCTGCTCGCCGGAGAGCACCAGCAGGTTCTCGGCGTTGCGCCGCACCCGGGTCGCGAGGTGGTCGAGACGGAACAGGTCGCCCAGGACGTCCGGGTCGCGCTCCTTGTCCTCGAGGTCGTTGATGATCTCGAGCTGCCGCGCGAACATGCTCTGGTTCCGCCGGGCCAGGTTGAGCAGCAGGTCCGACGTGAACTGCTTCTTGTTGAGCTCGGCCTCGGTGAGACGGCGGGTGAGCTCGGTCCGCTGGATCTGGACGTCCTCGGAGAACCGCCAGAACACGAGCACGCCGACGCACGCCGCGAGGACGCTGACGCCGTGGATGAGCGCCCACAGCCACGGATAGGTCTGGCCGGCATGGTGGTCGAAGATCAGGTCAGGGGCGAAGGCGGCCCCGACCCCGTGGCTGACGACGGTGAAGGCGATGTTCCACAGGAACGGGAACCAGTCCTGGTAGAGCGCCAGGAAGCCGACGATGACGAAGAAGTGGAAGTGCGCCTCGATCGCCCCGTGGGACAGGCAGACGAGCGCGACCGAGCACGAGGTCAGACCGAGCGTCACGAGCCAGGACGCCGGGTGCCGCCGCCTCACGAGCGCCGCCGCGAGCACGATCAGCGCCAGGTAGCCGGCGATGGCACCGACGACGAGCACGCTCCACCCCATCGCGAGCCCGAAGACGGCGAGGAACGGGATGTGCAGGCCGAGCACCCACAACAGGAAATGGTGACGACGACGCCACTCCGCGTCGCTGAGCATGTTGCCGCGGGGAAGATAACGCCCCAGACCGGACCACGAGACCCGGGACGCGTCGATCGTGGCGGAGTCGGACAACCCGGCACCTCGCTGATGATTCGCAGGAGAAGAAGACACGACGGGATGCACCGGGGAGCTATTCGGCGCACGCAGAAGAATCGACCGGTCGAACGCGGTCGTCACTGAGAAAATCCGATCGCTTTCTCAGAACGAGACTCTAACCCGGACGAATTCGGTCGCCGCCGTCCCACCGGAGGCCGGGATCGACCGCAATCGCGGCCCGGTCGGGCACCGACGGACTGCGTCTGCCGCTCGGTAACGGTGTCGTCACTCCGCGCTCCCCCACACGGTTGGCGTCGATCCCGGACGACAGCTGTCACTGCGTCAGATCGCTCGGCCGACCGGGGTGCGCGCAACACCATACGAGTGACAGTGGATTTCACTCAACGCCCAATATGGAACGAACGCGGACGGTCGGCGGTGCTCCCGATCGGACGAGAAACGACGACCAGGACAGATCGAGAAATTCGTGGCCGCGCAAAGAACATTTCTGAGCGTCCGGAGCAGTCGCGCGTCCGTCATCCGGACGCACCGACCAGGTGATCGGCACGACACGCTTCCGTGCCCCGGGCGAGATGTGCTCGTCGTCGGAGAGGGCACGGGCTCGCCGCCGACGTCGTCATCCTCGCTACCGTGGCGGGGTGGACGACTTCCTGGGACCGGGCGCCCGGAACGAGCGGGTCCGACCCGAGGAGCGCCGCCGCTACCAGTTCGGGCTGGGCTTCAACGTCGTCGCCGGGATCATCTGGCTCGTCATGTACATCGCCACCGGGGCCTGGTACTTCGCCGTGCTCCTGGCGGTGTGCGCGGTGATCGCCGGGCTGTCCGGCTGGGCGCTGATGGCCCTGCGGTCCGGGTCGGGCGGCTAGCTCCGGGGTATCACCCCCGGCGCGTCGCGCTCGCCTGCGATGCTGTCGGCCATGACCCAGCACCCCGACGCCGACGAGCTGCCCGGTCCCGACCCCGCGATCGTCCACGAGCGGTCGGTCGCCGTCATCCGTGCGATGGACTCCGGAGACCTCGACGCCGTCGGGGGGCTGCTCGGCGAGCTCGGGGGACCCGAGGAGTTCGCGGCGCAGGTGGTGAGCCTGGCCAGCCTGGCGCGGTTGCTGCTCGACCAGGTGCCGGCCACCGGCCCCGAGAACGACGAGGCCCGGTCCGCGGTGCTGGACGAGCTGGCCCGCGTCCTGGTCGCGGCCGAGACCCCCTGACCCGTCGTCGGGACCGGCGTCACCCTGCCAGCGGACCTCGCCGTCGTGAGCCAAGATCGGGGGGTGAGCGCCGCAGACGTCCTGACCCCCGGCAGCCCCGCGACGGCCGAGGACGCCGCCCTCGCCCGGGAGCTCGCCGCTGCGACCGGCGAGCTGCTGCTCGACCTGCGGGACCGGACCCCGCCGGGCCGCGACCGGGAGTACGCCGGGGACGCCGACGCGCACGCCTACCTGACCCGCGAGCTCGCCCGCCGTCGTCCCGACGACGCGGTGCTCTCCGAGGAGGGCTCGCTCGACCCGGCGACCCGACGGGGGGCGCACCGGCTCTGGATCGTCGACCCCCTCGACGGGTCCAGCGGCTTCGGGCGCGGCACCGACGAGTGGGGCGTGCACGTCGCGCTGGTCGTCGACGGGCGGCTGGCGGCCGGGGCGGTGTCGGTGCCCGGGATGGGCGCGCTCGTGGACTCCGCGACGATCGAGCCGGTCCCGGACTCGCCGGTCCGGCCCGGCGGCGAGCTCGCGGTGACGGTGAGCCGCTCGCGCCCGCCGTCGGAGCTGCTGGCGGTCGAGCGGGCGTTCCGGGTCCGGCTGGTGAAGCGTTCGGCGGCCGGGGTGAAGACGCTCGCCGTCCTGCGCGGCGAGGCCGACGTCTACCTGCACTCCGGCGGGCAGTACGAGTGGGACAACGCCGCGCCGATGGCGGTCGCGATGGCGGCGGGGCTGCGCGCCACCCGGATCGACGGCACCGAGATGCCGTACGGGCAGGACGACCCCTACTCCCCGGACCTGCTCATCGCCCGCCCGGCGGTGCACGCGGCGGTGCTGGAGGCGCTCGGGCGCTGACGCGCGGCTCAGTGCCGGCGGGCCGACACCAGCTCCTCGAGCACCTCGATGACCTCGTCGGCGTCGGTCACCCGGCGCCGGCCGTCGTCCTCGGGATCCTCGTCGTCGTCGACGAGCACGCCGACGTCGTCCGCACCCAGCCCGGCGAGCGACTCCGGGTCGACGTCGATGACCAGCGCGACCCCGCCGATCTCGCGGCGCAGCTCCGGCAGCTCGCCCGGGCCGCACATCCGCAGCCCGCCCTTGGCGCCGGAGAGGAACATCAGCTCGGAGATCTCCTCGGCGGGGCGCCGGGAGACCACGGCCACCGTCGTCCCGGGGAGCGCGAGGAGCACGTTGAGCGCCTCGGACGACTGCTGGACGGCGCGGTCGTCGCCGTCGGGGGACAGCGCGCCGTCGAAGCCGCAGGCGACCAGCAGCGTCGGCGCCTCCCCCAGCGTCGCCATGTCCGCGAGCAGATCCTCGAGATCGGACTCCACGCCGCCTCCCCGCTCCTGATCGACTGCGGCGGACGCTGCCACGGGTGTGCTGCAGTAACCAAGATCCGCAACCGAGATGCAGGGTCTGCCCCGCCGTCGTCGGGTACGCGTGGAGCATGACCGCTTCCCCCACGCTCCCCACCGGCCTCTGCCTCGGCGGCAACGTCTTCGGCTGGACCGCCGACGAGTCGACCTCGTTCGCGCTGCTCGACGCGTTCGTCGACGCCGGCGGACGCATGATCGACACCGCGGACAGCTACATGGCGCGGGCCGAGGGGCTCTCCGGCGGCGAGTCCGAGACGGTGATCGGCCGGTGGCTGGCCCGGCGGGGCCGCCGCGACGACGTGGTGATCGCGACGAAGGTCGGGTCGTGGGCGGAGCGCAAGGGCCTCGGCCCCGACAACGTCCGCGCGGCGTGCGACGACTCGCTGCGCCGGCTGCAGACCGACCACATCGACCTCTACTACGCCCACCGCGACGACCCGGACACCCCGCAGGAGGACTACCTCGAGGCGTTCGACGGGCTCGTGCGGGCCGGGAAGGTCCGCGCGGTCGGGGCGTCGAACTTCGAGGCCGACCGGCTGGCCAGCGCCCTGGAGCTCGCCGACAAGCACGACCTCACCCGCTTCGCGGCCGTGCAGCCGCACTACAACCTCGTCGAGCGGGAGTACGAGGGCGAGCAGGCCGCGCTCGTCGACCGCGAGGGCCTGGTCTGCTACCCGTACTTCGGGCTCGCGAAGGGCTTCCTCACGGGGAAGTACCGGCCCGAGGGCGGGGACGTCGACACCGGCGCGGCGACCGGCACGATGGCGAACGCCCGCGCCGAGGGCGCCCGCGGCTACCTCGACGAGCGTGGCGTGGCGCTGCTCGGGGTGCTCGACGAGATCGCCGCGGCGCACCGGGTGCCGGTGGCCGCGGTCGCGCTGGCGTGGTTGGCCGCGCAACCGACGGTGGCGGCCCCGATCGCGAGCGCCCGGACGCTCGACCAGCTCTCCGAGATCCTCCCGGCCGTGTCGCTGACCCTGTCCGACGACGAGCTGGAGCGGCTCCGCCGCATGTGAGTGGATGTGGTCGTCGGAGCGTCCACATCCACTCACATCAGTACTTCCACCGCCAGGCGGCGAGGACCTCCTCGGTCTCCTTCTCCTGGGCCCAGGCGGCGTCGGCCCGCCGCACGGCCAGGAACGCGCCGAGGAGCTCCTCGCCGAGCACACCCGCGATCCGGGGGTTGGCGGCGAGCGCCTCCTCCTGCTCGGCCTGGGTCGTCGGGAGCTTCGCGATCCCCGCCGCCGCGCGCTCCTTCTTCTTCCAGGTGCCCGGGTCCTCGCCGACCGGGGCGGGCGGCGCGAGGTTCTCCTCGACGCCCGCGGCGCCCGCGGACAGCAGCGCCGCGAGGGCGAGGTAGGGGTTGGCGGAGGCGTCGGAGACCTTGAGCTCGACGTTCGCATGGTCCTCACCGAGCAGCGCCGACCCGGGGACGAAGCGCAGCGGGGCCTCCCGGTTCTCGACGCCCCAGAACCCGAACGCGCCCGCGAAGAACCCGGGGCGCAGCCGCGCGAGCGACCCCACCGAGGGAGCCGTCACCGCGGCGAGCGCGGGCAGGTCGCGCAGCAGCCCGGCGATGTAGGCGGCGCCCGCCGTCCCGCGCGGGCCCTCCGGACCGCCGGCGAGCAGGTTCTCACCGTCGCGCCACAGCGAGGTGTGGATGTGCCACCCGTTGCCCGCGCCCGCGAGCGTCGGCAGCGGCGCGAACGACACGCGCAGGCCGTGCGCCTCGGCGGCGGCGAGCACCGTCTGCCGGGCGAGCAGCTGCTGGTCGGCGGCCGTGAGCGGATCCGTGGCGGCGATCGAGAGCTCGACCTGCGCCGGGCCGTACTCGGCGTGGATCTGCCCGAGGCGCAGGCCGTTGGCCTCGGCGTCGCGCATCACCGAGGCGACGAAGTCGTGGATCGGGAGCAGCGCGTGCGGGCTGTACGCCGGCCCGGGGTGGGCCGGGACCAGCGCGTCCTCGTCGTCGTCCTGCGGCGGCTCGAAGACCCCGAACTCCATCTCGTACCCGACCAGCGCCGAGTAGCCGTCCTCGGCGAGCCGGGCGACGGTCCGCTCGAGCACCGAACGCTGGTCGAACGCCCAGGGCCCGCCGTCGGCGGTGACCTGCCGCCCGGGCGCCCACGCGAAGGCGGGCTGCCCGGCGAGCCGGGTCACGCGGTCGAGCTGCGGGACGAGCCGGACGTCGCCGGAGGGCGTCTGCAGACCGGGCGCGGCGAAGGTGATCGCGTCGTTGGTGTCGAAGACCGCGAACAGCGTCGTCACGCCGACCCCGGCGACGGCGACCTCCGGCAGCGAGGCGACCGGCACGGTGCGCGAGCGCGGGATGCCGTTGTTGTCCGCCCAGGCGATCGTCACGCCGGCCACGCCGTCGGCCGCCAGCGCGGCGGCCAGTTCCCGACCCCGCTCGCGGGCCTCGTCCACAGCGGTCACGGTCCCCCACCTCTCGTCGGCATGCGCCACGTCACGGAAATCGCGGTCAGGCTAGTCAGCGCACCCGGTGATTCCGAGCGATGGGCACCTTCGGTCGATCTGGTCGGCCGAAGGGGCCGCTCGCTCAGCCCATGGGTTCCGGGCGGGCATGAGCGAAGGGCGCCACCGGCCCATCTAGTGGACCGGAGGGGCCCTTCGCTCAGAATCGGGCGGCTCCGTCGACTCCCGCCGCAGCGCCACCCCGCCGACGACGGCGGCGATCCCCACCGCCTCGAGCGGTGCCGGGACCTGGGCGAGCCCGATCAGCCCGACCAGGGTCGCCGTCAGCGGCAGCAGCGCCAGCAGCAGCGCGAAGCGGGCGCGCCCGACCCGGCGCAGCACGACCTGGTCGAGCACGTACGGCACCACCGACGAGAGCACCCCGAGCGCGAGGGCCGACCCGAGCAGCAGCGGTGACGCTGCGATCGGGCCCACCGTGAGCGCCAGCGGCGAGAGCAGCACCGTCGCCACCACGAACCCGACGGCGAGCCCGTCGATCCCCTCGCCCGCGGTCCCTGCCGCCCGCGAGACCCGCGTCCCGAGCACGATGTAGCCGGCCCATGCCAGCGCGGCCGCGAGCGCGAACACGACGCCGAGCAGCGAGCCCTCCAGCCGGACGTCGGCGATCAGGCCGACCCCGACGACGACGAGTCCCAGGGCCATCCAGTCGCGTCGCCCGCGGGAACCCAGCGCCGCGACGAGAACGGGCCCGGCGAACTCGATCGCCACCGCGGTGCCGAGCGGCAAACGGGCGATCGCCTCGTAGAACACGATGTTCATCCCGGCGGTCACGAGGCCGAACGCGCCCGCCAGAACCACCCGCCGTCCGGTCCAACGCCGATGCGGCCGTCCGGCCCTGGCCGCTGCGAGCCGCCAGACCGCGAGCACGACCGCCGCGCCTGCGAGCCGTAACCACGCGATCCCGGCCGGTGACGCCTTGTCGAACAGGCCCACGGCGAGCGCGGCGCCCGCGTACATCGAGACGCCGCCGATCACGAACAGTAGGGGCGCGGGCGTACCGCTCGTCGCGGAAGATCGACTCACCATCGTGTGGTTCCTCGCGGTACCCGATAACAACGGTCGCTGAACGGCGATGAGCGGTATGTGACCGACGACGAAGCGGCGCGTGAACACGAGCGGTCGTCGCCCCGGTCTGACACAGTGGAGGGGCGACGGTCACTCGGCCGAAGCCTGCGGGACCGGTTCCCCCACCGGTTCCCGAACGGAGGGAGATGACGATGCCCGGAACCCTGACCCGGCCAGAACTCACCGCCTCGGACCGGTGCGACCGTTGCGGTGCAGCGGCCCAGGTTCGCGCGATCCTGCCCTCCGGCGGAGAGCTGCTCTTCTGCGGGCATCACGCCCGAGCCCACGAAGCGAAGTTCAAGGAGCTCTCCATCGACGTGCAGGCCGGAGAGGCTGTGTGACGCGACGCTGACCAGCGGCGACGACCTCGCTGCTCGCAGTACCGACACGACGGCGGGCGGGGACCACCACGGTCCCCGCCCGCCGTCGTCGTGTGTGGGGCCCGCCTCCCGACCGGGCCGCAGATCCCCGAGGACCCGGTCCCCGACCGACCGCGACACGCCCGGAGATCCACGGAATTCCGCTCCGGACACCGCGCACGCCGGACATCCCGGGCCGCTCCGGCGCCGTGATCGCCGCTCCGCGCCGACCTCCCGGACGGCGACGGTGTGTGACGACCGAGTGTCCGCGATGACGACCACGTATCGCAGTGTGATCGATACCTGCTGTGCCCGGCATGATCGGGTGTGATGTCGCGCACACGACCACGATGCGTCGGGAGCGCCCTCAGCGCCACGACCGCAGGGTCGCGATGCGGTCCTCGATCTGCTCGGCCGTCGCGACCGGGGTCGCCGGCCCGCCGCAGGCCTTCCGGAGATCCCCGTGGATCGCGCCGTGCGGGGCTCCGGTGCGGTGGTGGTGGGCCGCGACGAGGGTGTTCAACTCGCGGCGCAACTCCTTGAGCTTTTCGGCCGCACCAGCCTTGGGCCGCGTGGGCGGCGGCGCCGGCGTCGGATCGGCCGCCTCCTGCTTCGCCTGTTCGTCGAGCTGTTCGCTCTGCCGCTTCCGGAGCAACGCGCGCACCTGGTCCGGGTCGAGCAGGCCCGGAAGGCCCAGGTAGTCCTGCTCCTCCTCGGTGCCGGCGCCGGCCGCGGTGCCGAACGAGGCACCGTCGTAGATGAGCTGGTCGAGCTCCGCTTCCGCGGACAGCGCCTCGAAGCTCTTCTCCTGCTCGCCCGGCTCGTCCTCGGTCTGGTTCGCGCGCTCGATCAGCTCGTCGTCGAGCCCCTCCTTCGGCCGGTGCGGCTCGCCGAGCACGTGGTCGCGCTGCAGCTCGAGCTCGCTCGCGAGGCCGAGCAGCGTCGGGACCGACGGCAGGAACACCGACGCCGTCTCCCCCGCCCGCCGGGACCGGACGAAGCGCCCCACGGCCTGGGCGAAGAACAGCGGCGTCGAGGCGCTCGTCGCGTAGACCCCGACGGCGAGGCGCGGCACGTCGACGCCCTCGCTGACCATCCGGACCGCGACCAGCCACCGGTCGTTCGATTCCCCGAAGGCCGCGATCCGCGAGGAGGCCTTCGGGTCGTCGGAGAGCACGACGACGGGGTCCTCGCCCGCCACCCGCGCGAGGATCTTCGCGTAGGCCTTCGCCGTCGTGTGGTCGGTCGCGATGACCAGGCCGCCGGCGTCGGGCATGCCTCCCGAGCGCAGCTGGGTCAGCCGGGTGTCGGCGGCCTGCAGGACGGCGGGCATCCAGTCGCCCTTGGGATCGAGCGCGGTCTTCCATGCCCGGGCCGTGTGCTCGGCGGTCAGCGGCTCGCCCAGCCGGGCCGTCATCTCGTCGCCGGCACTGGTCCGCCAGCTCGCCTGCCCGGAGTACGCCAGGAAGACCACGGGCCGCACGACACCGTCGGCGAGCGCGTCGGCGTAGCCGTAGGAGTGGTCGGCCTTCGAGCGCAGCGCGCCGGCGGAGTCGGGCTCGTAGGTGATGAAGGGGATCGGGCTGTCGTCCGAGCGGAACGGCGTCCCGGTGAGCGCGAGCCGCCGCGTCGCCCCGGCGAACGCCTCCCGGGTGGCCTCGCCCCAGCTCTTGGCGTCCCCGGCGTGGTGGATCTCGTCGAAGATCACCAGCGTGCGACGGCCCTCGGTGCGGTTCATGTGGAGTACCGGGTGGGCCGCCACCTGGGCGTAGGTCACCGCGACGCCCTGGAAGTCGGCCGACATCCTCCCGACCGAGTTCGAGTATTCGGGGTCGATCGCGATCCCCGCCCGCGTGGCCGCCTCGGCCCACTGGTGCTTGAGGTGCTCGGTCGGGCAGACGATCGTGACGGTGTCGACGGTCCGGTCCCCGAGCAGCTCGGAGGCCACCTTGAGCGCGAACGTGGTCTTGCCGGCGCCCGGCGTCGCGACCGCGAGGAAGTCCTTCGGCCGCTCGGCCAGGTAGCGGGTGAGCGCGCGGCGCTGCCACTGCCGCAGGGGCGGAGCCGAGGGTGGGGCTCCGCCCGCCCCCGTCGAGGGGCCGGGGTTCCTGCGGGGCGCGCGCGTGGTCATGACCCTCCGGGGCGGGACGTGGCCAGGGACATCCGGCGGTGGGCGCCGGTCATCGGCCGGACCGCCACGACGGTCCGGCCTGCGGTGGGTGGGGAGGACGGGTGGGGGTCAGCCCTCACTCGTCGTCGTCGCCACCGCCGCTGGGCATCTTCTCGAAGATCTCTTTGCACGCCGGGCAGACCGGCGACCCGGGCTTCGGCGACCGGGTGACCGGGAAGGTCTCCCCGCACAGCGCGACGACCATCGAGCCCATGACGGCGCTCTCGGCCACCTTGTCCTTGCGGACGTAGTGGAAGACCTTCGGGTCGTCGTCGTTCGTGCGGTCCGTGCCCTCGGGGCGGACGTCGGGGAGCACCGCGGTCTGGCTCATGGCTCCATGATGCCCCACGGCACCCGGGTTCGGTGCGACCGCTCCGCGGCCTGCCCGAGAAACCCGTCAGCCGTCCGTGCCGGTGCGCGGCGGGGCCTGCTCGGGGTGCGGCGGCTCGTGGTCCGGCGCATCCTGCCGGTCCTGCCGCGGCCCGTCGGTGCGGTGGGAGCGGGCGTCGAGGGACTCGGCGGCCTCGATGATCTGAGCCTCACTCACCTCGGGCAGCGCCTTGCGGTTCGGCCGGTAGTGGTTGACCTTGCCCGCCTTCTTCGGCAGCCGGTCGTTGGCGATGAGCACCGCCACCCACGGCAACGGCACCGAGAGCACGATGAACAGCACCGCCACCAGCGGCATGTTGAACGCGATCCCGAACAGCCCGGCCAGCAGCAGGCACGGGATGCGGCACAGCATGATGATCGAGTACCGGCGCTTGCGGGCGCTGAACTCGTCGTCGAACGAGACCTGGGCCTCGGTGATGAGCACCGGGTCGTCGTCGTGACGCCGTGTCACGGCATCACCTCCCCCTACCTCGTTCCACACCTCACTGTCCCACCACGGGTCCCCGTCGGCACCCCGACCTCACGCACCGGTTCGCGGAGGGATTCCTCACCGCGGGCCCGGGCTCCGCAGCAGGCGCAGGCCGTTGAGCGCGACGAGGATCGTCGAGCCCTCGTGCCCCGCGACGCCGAGCGCCAGCGGGAGGTGTCCGACGAGGTCCCACGTGACGAGTCCGGTGATCAGGACGCCGGCGATCACGAGGTTCGCGACCACCGTGCGGCGGGCGCGCCGACCGAGGTCGAGCAGCCAGGGCAGACGGCGCAGGTCCCCGCCGAGCACGACGACGTCGGCCGCCCGCATCGTGAGCTCCACCCCGTGCATCGCGACCCCGACGTCGCCGGCGGCGAGCGCGGGCGCGTCGTTCACCCCGTCGCCGACGACCGCCACCGTCCGGCCCGCGCCCCGCAGCCCCTCGACGACCCCGACCTTGTCCTCGGGCAGCAGACCGGCCCGCACATCGGAGATCCCGAGACGGTCCGCGACGGCCGCGGCGGCCCGCGGGCGGTCGCCGGTCGCGAGCACCGGGGCGGTGGTGGTGCGCGCGGCGAGCCCGGCGACGGCGTCCGGGGCCTCCTCGCGCAGCGTGTCCGCGATCGCGAGGACGCCGAGCGGGCGGCCCACGTCGAGGTCGGTCACGACGACGACCGTGTCGCCCCGCTCCTCGGCCTCCGCGGCGGCGGCCTCGAGCCGTTCCGGGCGGCCCTCCCGTTCTGAGCGAAGGGCCCCTCCGGTCGATCTATCCGACCAGGGGCGCCCCTCGCCAGAACACGCCGCGTCCGGGCGACCCACCCCGACGAGCCGCCCGCCGACGCGCCCCCGCACGCCCGCGCCGGTCTCGGTCACGAACCCGGTCATCGGCGGCACCGTCACCCCCCGCTCGCGGGCCGCCGCCACCACCGCACGCCCGAGCGGGTGCTCGCTCGGCCCCTCCACCGCGGCCGCGGCCGCGAGCAGGGCCTCGTCGTCGCCGTCGACCGCCGTCACCGCGACCACCCGCGGCGCGCCGTGCGTGAGCGTCCCGGTCTTGTCGAGCACCACCGCGTCGACCGCCCCGAGCCGCTCCATCACCTGCGCCGAGCGCACCAGCAGCCCGCGCCGGCCGGCCGTCGCCACCGCGGCGAGCAGCGGCGGCATCGTCGCGAGGACCAGCGCGCAGGGCGAGGCGACGATCATGAAGGTCATCGCCCGCAGCAGGGCGTCGTCGAGCGTCGAGCCGAAGAGCAGGGGGACGCCGAACACCGCGAGCGTCACCGCCACGACCCCGACCGAGTACCGCTGCTCCACCTTCTCGACGACGAGCTGGGTGCGCGCCTTGGTCCGCGACGCCTCCTCGACCAGGGCCGCGATCCGCGCGACCACCGACTCCCCCACCGGACGGACCACCCGCACCCGCAGGGCGCCGCCGCTCGCGACGGTGCCCGCGTAGACCTCGCTGCCCGCCGCCTTCGCCACCGGGAGCGGCTCGCCCGTGATGCTCGCCTGGTCGACATCGGCGCCGCCCGAGACCACGATCCCGTCCGCCGCGATCGCCTCGCCCGGCCGCACGACGATCTCGTCGTCGGCCACCAGCGCGTCGGCGTCGGCCTCCTCGCCGTCATCAGAGTCACCGGACCCGCCACACACCCGCCGCGCCCGGGCCGGAGCCAGCGAGAGCAGGCCGCCGACCGACTCCTCGGTGCGGGCGGTCGCCCAGGCCTCGAGCGCCCCCGACGTCGCGAAGATGACGATCAGCAGCGCGCCGTCGACGTACTGACCGATCCCGGCCGCGCCGAGGGCGGCGACCACCATGAGGAGGTCGACGTCGAGCGAGCGCTCCCGCAGCGCGCGGAGCCCCTCGACCGCGGGCTCCCACCCGCCGGCCACGTAGCAGACCGCCAGCAGCGGACCCCACGCCCAGGGCGACGCGCCCACCAGGACCAGCAGGCCCCCGACGAGGAACGCGGCGAGCGCGAGGCCGGCCCGGCGCGCCTCGGGCAGCCCGACGAGGGTCGTGAGGGCGGACGGCCGCGCGGCGGGCAAGGAGATCGGGGCGTCGGCCGGGGCGACGGGGAGCTCGGTCGTGGACACGGCCGCGACCGTACACACCTATGAACGCTCGTTCATACTTTCATACCTGACCAACCGCTGAGGTGAGTACGCTCGCGCCATGGGTCACGGCACCGACGGCATGATCCCGACCGTCGCCTCGGAACCCGCCGTCGACGCCGTCGCACGGACCATGCACGCGCTCGCCACCCCGAGCCGGGTCCACCTGCTGCTGCGGCTGCGCACCGGGCCGCGCACGGTCGGCGAGCTGGTCGACGACGTCGGGATGGAGCAGTCCGCGGTGTCACACCAGCTGCGGGTGCTCCGCCATCTCGGGCTCGTCGTCGGCGACCGGGACGGCCGCCAGATCCGGTACCGCCTGCACGACGACCACGTCGCTCAGCTGCTCGACGAGGCCGTCTTCCACGTCGAGCACCTGACATCCGGGCTCACCGACACCCCGGGGCTCACCGACGCGTGATCCGGGCGCGTCACGGTCGTGACGGCCGCCTCGAGCAGCGCGACGAGCGCCGCGTCGCGTTCGGCCGACCCCGACGGCCCGGAGAGCGCCGCGGCCCGGTGGAACGCCACCGCGAGTTCGGGCAGCGCCCGCAGTCCGGCGAGACGAGCCGGCAGGCCGCGCAGCCGCAGCCGCGACCAGTGCCGCTGCCCCCGCGACGCCCGCCGCAGCAGCCGGGCGGCGAGGACGTCCCCGGGCCGGCGCTCGAGCACGTGGCGCGCGCAGACCGCGACCAGCGCCCACGACGCCCGCGGGTCGTCGGTGGCGCTCGTCGCGAGTCCGGGGGCGAGCCGGAGCAGCGCCTGCCGGGCCTCGTCCGAGACGCGGTCGTTGACCTGCTGGGCGAGCGCGGCGAGGGCGGGATGGGCGCAGCGGGGCCGGTCGGTGAAGGGCTCGCCCGCGATGATCGAGACCCGCTCCATGAGGCACGAGCCCGCCTCGGCGTGGGCGTGACCGCCACGCTCCAGCCGCACGCCGTCCGTCACGCGCCCACCTCCGGAACGAGCCACCGGGAATGATCTTGCTGCCATTCCGTGGCGACAGCAGCGAGCGTAGGTGATCGACGCGCTCCCGTCAGGCGGGAACGCGGACTTCGATCACATTCCGGTCGCCGCCGACCCCACCGCCAGGTCGACCGGCACCGTGACGACCTCGCCGGCCCGCAGCACCTGCAGCCAGAGCCGGTAGGCGCCGGACTGCGGGAACACGTAGTCGAAGGAGACCTCGGGACCGGAAGCGCGACCGGGGAGGGCGGGCGTCATGTCGTGCACGTGCGCGAACGACGTCGCGACGTCGGTCGGGTCCGGGGCTCCGGCACGTCCCGGGCCGAGCACGAACAGGTGTCCGGCCATGCCGAGCCACGCCTGCAGGTCGGTCACGGGACGTCCGCCGGCGGCCAGCGTCATCCGGATCCGCGCGGGACGCCCGACGACGGCGTTCTCGGCCGCCACGGTCGCCGTCATGCCGGCGACGGTCCGCGGGCCGGGGCCCGTGGTCGGCGCGAGCACCCCGGGCGGGCCGGGCACGTCGACGGACGGTGCCGGTCGTGGCCGCGATCCCCGCGACGACGGCCAGCACGACCCCGACCCGCACCAGCCACACCCACGCGGGCGTCCCGGGGTCGACATAGGTCATCGGGATGCGCGCCGGGGCCCCGGACGTCGGGTCGTCCAGCACCACGTCCCACCGGCCGGGCCGGTCGATCGTCAGGGCCGCCTGACCCGGCGTGCCGACGCGCCCCGGCCGCACCTCGGTGCTCGCGACCGTGCCCCCCGGCGCCCCGACCGGCTCCGCCCGCACCCGCACCGGGGCGCCGCCACCCACCCCGAGCGCCTCGAGCCCGACGGACACCCGGCCCGGCCCGCTCTGCGGCGGCACGAGGGTGACGGTCAGGTCGCGGTCGCCGAGCGACTGGGCCAGCCGGACGACGCCGGTCGCGGCGCTCTCGTGCGCCGACACCGGGGCGGCGACCCCGAGCGCGAACATGGTCACCAGCAGGAGGGTGAATCCTCCGGAACGTCCGGTCACGGTCGGTCAGACTACGGCCTCACCTGCACAGGTGATGAGATATCGACCGCCGACGTCACATCCGGAGCAGGTAGGTGTCCATGATCCAGCCCTTGCGCTCCCGGAGCTCGGCCCGCCGGCGCAGGATCTCGTCGCGCACGTCGCCGAGCCGGCCGCTGATCAGGGCCTCGTCGGGCGTACCGAGGTAGGCGCCCCAGTAGACGGTGGCGTCGTCGGGGGCGGCGTCGACGCCGTGGGAGTCCGCGCCGTCGAGCATGACGACGAGGTCGGCGCGCTCGGTCGGCGTCCCCGCGATCACCTGGCGCGCCGGGGTGACCGCCACGGGACGACCGGTGCGGGTCATCGTCACCCGGTGCGCCGCGGTGAGCGCGGCCGGCGCGCTGATCCCCGGGATCACCGTCCACGTGATCTCGACGTTCCCGCGCTCGACGATGCGCTCGACGGTGTCGACGGTCCCGTCGTAGATCCCCGGGTCACCCCAGGCCAGCAGGGCGACGGACCCGCCGTCGGGAACCTCGGTGGCGATGAGGTCCTCGTAGAGCGCGAGCCGCTCGTCGCGCCACTCCTGCGTGGTCTGCAGGTAGTGGCCCTCCTCGGTGGTGCCGCGCTCCCGGTGCGCGTCCTGACGGCGGACGATCGTCGCCTGCGGGGCGAACCGCGCCGCGAGGTCCGCGCGGGCGTCGGTGAGCTCGTCGGCCCTGCCCCGCTTGTGCAGCAGGAGCACGACGTCGACGGAGCCGAGGGCGTCGACGGCGTCGAGGGTCAGGTGTCCCGGGGAGCCGGCGCCGATGCCGACGACGTGCACGGTGCGCATGGATACATCTCACCGCACCGGCCCGCCGCGCCTCAGGCCTGGGCGGCCTTCGCCTCCTTGGCGGCTTTCTTCTGGGCCTGCTTGAAGTCGCGGACCTCGTTGAGGGTGACCGGGTCGACGACGTCGGCGATGGAGCGTCGGGAGCCCTCGTCGCCGTAGGACCCCGCGGCGTCCCGCCAGCCGTCGGCCTCGAGGCCGAGCTGCTTGCCGAGCAGGGCGGTGAAGATCTGCGCCTTCATCTTGCCCCAGCCCGGCAGCGCGTTGAGCCGGCGGAACACGTCGCGGCCGTCCGCGGCCTCGGTCCAGATGCGGGTGACGTCGCCGTCGTAGTCCTCGACGATCGCCTGGCACACCGACTGCGTCCGCTCGGCCATCGACTTGGGGTAGCGGTGCAGCGCGGGCGGGCCGGTGAACGCGGCGACGAGCGCGTCGTGGTCGTAGTCCGCGATCTTCTCCGCGGTGATCTCCCCGATCCGCTCGGTGAGCAGTGCGGGGCCGGCGAAGGCGCGCTCCATCGGGAACTGCTGGTCGAGCACCATGCCGATCAGCAGCGCGAGAGGGTTCTCGGACAGCACCTTGTCGGCGTCCGGGTCCTGGGCGAGGGTCAGCGGCGGCACGGGGTTCAGCCTAAGGGACGGCGTCAGCCCAGGGGCTTGGCGAGCACGGTGAACCGCAGGTCCGGGTCGTGCGGGAAGCCGACGCCCGGCTCGCCGTACGGGAACGGCCGCGACTCCCCGGTGCGGACGTACCCGCGGCGCTCGTACCAGGCGATCAGCTCGGCGCGCCGGTCGATGACGCACAGCTCCATCGTCGTGGCACCCGCCGTGCGGGCGTGCTCCTCGGCCGCGGCCTGCAGCGCCTTCCCGACCCCCGCGCCCTGGGTGTGCGGCCGCACCGCGAACATCCCGAACGACGCGGTCGGCTCGCCCGCGCGGTGGGTCACCGCGGCGCACCCGTCGTGCCCGCCGGCGACGAGCACCGTGATGGCGGGGTCGGCGAGGTCGGTGGCGAGGAGCTCGCGGGTCGTGCGCGGGCCGTCGATGAGCTCGGCCTCGGTGGTCCAGCCGTTCTGCCCGCCGTGCCCGCGGTAGGCGGCGTGGATGAGGTCGAGGAGCGCGTCGACGTCGTCGGCGACGGCCGTGCGGATCGTGAGCGGAACACTGGTCACGTCCGCGATTGTGCGTGGCCGGGCGGACCAGGGACACCTCGGCCGATCGACGAGGCCGCGCCGAGCATGATCGCGGACTCGTGAGCGACACGCGCAAGATTCTCCGGCGGCGCGCTCACGAACTCCCGATCTTCCGACGAGCCGACCCCTCGCTCGTCGGGATCGGCTCTCCGCTCGCCAGGCACTAGCGACCGGAGGGCCCGAGCCTCGCGGGCCAGGGATGGGAGCGCCGGACCCGCCGACCAGCTCAGGATTCGGACGAGGCGGCGCTCTCCTGCCGGGCCGGCTCGAGCTGGCCCAGGCCGCGGTCGACATCGGCTGCGGTCCGGCCGATCACCGGCAGCCCGCGCCACCACAACGAGACCCCGCGGCGGCGGATGGCCACCGACACCCGCTGGGTGACCAGCGGGTGGCGGGCCACCGCGCGCAGCAGGTTCCGGACCGTCGCCGGCCGCCGGGTCCCGTGCATCGTCGCGACGAAGGCCGTGGTGAGCCCGGCGTCGTCATCGGACGGGCGCCGCAGGACGACCGTCGCGGACAACGACTCCCCCGGCTTCGGGACCTTCATCCGGTACTCGCCGTCGACCGGGAAGAACGGCGAGACGTAGAAGTCCTTGTCGACCCGCGCCCGGCCCGCCTCGTCGACGTCGAGCAGGTAGTGGTGGCGCCCGCCGTAGGTGTTGTGGACCTCGGCGACGACGGCGGTGAGCGCCCCGCCGTCGTCGTGGCACCAGTAGAGCGTGATCGGGTTGAAGACGTACCCGAGCGTCCGCGGGTGGGCGAGCATGAGGATCCGCGCCGGGCGCGGCCGGTCGTTCGCCGCGAGGAAGGCGTCGAGGTTCGCGCGGATCGAGCGGTCGGGGCTCCCGATGTGGTCGGCGCCCCGGAAGGCGATGCCCGGGTACCGCGGCAGGTCGTCGAGGTCGACCAGCCACAGGTACATGCGGTGGGTGAAGGCGTCGTCGAGGGTCTGCGAGCGGCGGTGCTCGACGAGCACGTCGTACAGAGCCGACCTCACCAGGTCACGCCCAACGACGCGGCCGCCCGCACCCCGGAGGCGCAGCCGTCCTCGTGGAAGCCCCAGCCGTGGTACGCGCCGGCGAACGCGATGCGGCCGTCGTTCAGCCCGGGCAGCAGCTTCTGCGCCGCGACCGACGCGGGCGTGTAGGCGGGGTGCTCGTAGTCCATCCTCGCGATCACCGTCGACGGGTCCACCCGGTCGGTGGCGTTGAGGGTGACGACGTAGGTCTCGGGCCCGTCCAGGCGCATCAGCCGCGTCATGTCGTAGCTGACCAGCACCCGGTCCTCGCCCGGCACCAGCAGCAGGTTCCACGAGGCACGGGCGTCCGGGGCGGTCGGCAGCACCGAGGTGTCGGTGTGCAGCCAGGTCTCGTTGGGCGAGTACTCGAAGGCGCCCAGCACCTCCCGCTCCGCGGTCGTCGGCGAGCTCAGCAGCGACAGTGCGGTGGGCGCGTGGGTCGCGACGACGACCCGGTCGAACCGGTGCGCGACGTCGCCGTCGTCACGGACCTCGATGCCGTCGGCGTCGCGGACGATCGAGCGGACCGGGGTCGACACCTCGACCGCGGACAGCCCCTTCACGACCTGCTCGACGTAGCGCGCCGAACCGCCGACCACGGTCTTCCACCGGTGCGAGCCGCCGACCGAGAGCATCCCGTGGTTCGCCAGGAACGCGAACAGGTAGCGCGCCGGGTACTGCATCGACAGTTCGGGACCGGACGACCAGACCGCGGAGACCACCGGCACGGCGAACGTGTCGACGAAGTAGCGCGAGAACCGTCCGCGGCGCAGGAACTCGCCCAGCGTGACCTCCTCGTCGAGATCCGACTGCCCGGCGAGCACCCGCCGCGCCGCCCGGTGGAAGCGCAGGACCTCGACGAGCATCGCGAGGTGGCGGGGGTTCGCGAGGTTGCGACGCTGGGCGAAGAGCCCCGCCGGGCCGCGCGCCCCGGCGTACTCGAGCCCGGTCGACTCGTCGCGCACGCTCATCGACATCTCGGAGTCCTGCGTCGCGACGCCGAGCTCCGAGAACAACCGGATCAGGTTCGGGTAGGTCGCCGCGTTGTGGACGATGAAGCCGGAGTCGACGCTGACGTCGCCCAGGTCGTGGGTGTGCGCGTGCCCGCCGAGGCGGTCCTCGGCCTCGAAGAGGGTGACGTCGTGATCGCGCTGCAGCACGTAGGCGGCGGTGAGGCCGGACACGCCGGCCCCGATCACGGCGACACGGTCACGCGGCACGGCTGCTCCCGGGGTTCAACGGCTCAGGGGGACGGACAGGCCCTCGGGGGCGCCGGCCGCCATGGCGTTCGCGACGGCGTCGTCGAACGGTTCGAGCCCGAGCGCGGCCATCGCGAACCGCGCGACCAGCCCGTGCCAGTCCCCCGCGCGCCGCAACATCGCGTGCCCGTCGCCGAGCACCTCGAACCGCGCGACGTGGTCGCTGATCTCCGCGACCCGGCCCGCGAACCACAGCGACGCCCGCGGGTCGGTCATCCGCTCGCGGTCGCCGTGCGCGACGAGCAGGGTCTGCCCGCGCAGGTGCCCGGTCGGCTCGTGGCGCCCGATCCACGGGGCGAGGGCGGCGACCCCGACGACGTTCTCGTCGCCCCCCACCCGCAGCGCCGCCCGGGCGCCCATCGAGTGCCCGACCAGGACGATCCGCACGTCCGGGCCGTGGCGACCGCGGACGTCGTCGAGCGCCCAGCGCGCGTCCCGGACCGGGTCGGGAATGCCGGCCGCGTCGTCCCGGGCGTTCCAGCCGCGGACCCGGTAGCGCAGCAGCGCGGTCTCGACCCCGCGGGACGCCCCGGCCCGCGCGATCGCCTGCCCGAACGGCACCATCCGCACGTGCGAGAGCAGGAACCCGCCCGCGTCCTGCTGACCGTCCGGCCGTCCGCCGTGCAGGACGAGAACGACGCCGGCCGAGCCGTCGCCCTGCGGGGAGGCCGGTTCCAATCGGGGCAGACTCACACGTCCATCCTGCGCCTCGATCGCGGCCGAACCGGATCACGGCCGGGCCCGAACGCGCATCGATACACGCTGCCGAAGGGATCCTCATGAAGGCCGGAGACACCGCGCCCGACTTCTCGCTCGCCGACGACACCGGGACCACCCGGACGCTCTCCGGGCTGCTCGCGGACGGGCCGGTGGTCCTGTTCTTCTACCCGCTGGCCTCCTCGGGCGGCTGCACCCAGGAGAGCTGCCACTTCCGGGATCTCGCCGCGGAGTTCGCCGCGGTCGGGGCCCAGCGGGTCGGGATCAGCGCCGACTCGGTCGAGAAGCAGCACACGTTCTCGACGAACAACTCCTTCGACTACCCGCTGCTCTCGGACCCGAAGGGCGTCGTCGCGAAGCAGTTCGACGCCAAGCGGGCGTGGCTGCCCGCGCTCCCGATCAAGCGCAAGACGTTCGTCATCGACACCGACCGCACGGTGCTCGAGGTGATCACCGGCGAGATGCGTTTCGACGAGCACGCCGACTCCGCGCTGACCGTGCTCCGCAAGCGCGCCGAGCGCTGATCGCACGCCCGATACGTTGCCGCGACCTCACGGATCTTGACCCCGATTTCACACCGGTTCTAGCCTGAACGGCCCATTCCTTCAGCGTCGAAGGAGCAGGCCATGGAGCCGTACCGGACCATCGTGGCGGGCGTGCACGACACCGACCGCGGGCTGCGAGCCACCGACCGGGCGATCGAGGTGGCGGCCCGCAGCCGGGCCGTCCTCCACCTCGCCGCGGCGACCGACGCTCCACCGGGCGCCGGCCACCTCCCGGCCGGGGACGACGCGGGCGGGGTCCGGATGGAGCCGACCCCGCCCCACGTGCTCCACCAGCTCGTCGACCGGGCCGGCGCGCACGGCGTCCCGGACGCGCGGACCGTCGCGCGGTCCGGGCGGCCGGTCGACGTCCTCACCGGGCTGGCGACGGAGCTCGGGGCGGGCCTCGTCGTCGTGGGCAGCCACGGGGTGAACACGACGGCGGGCCGGGTCTTCGGATCGGTGGCCGCCGGGTCGGTCCGCCGCGCGCCGAGCGACGTCCTGATCGTGCACACCACCGACGAGCGCTGGCACGTCCGGCAGGCCCGTCGCCGCCGGCTGGGCCCGACCGCCGCCCCGTACCGTTGCGTGCTCGTCGGCGTCCACGCGAGCATCCGCGATTCCGGCAGCATGCACCGCGTGGTCGAGGTCGGCGCCGAGATGGCGGCGATCTGCGACGCGGAGATCGTGCTCTCGTCGAGCTACGTGCCGGCCGAGTCGCACGACCTGTCCCGGGCCGAGTCGGCGCTCGGGGTCGACGACGCGTTCCGTGTGCGGGGCTCGAACCCGGTCGAGGCGACGCTGCGGGAGGCCCGGCAGACCGCGGTCGCGGTGGGCGCCCGCGCTCCGAGGACCCTGGCCCGCGCCTACACCCCGCCCGGCCGGGCGCTGGTGACCCAGGCCGCCCAGGTGGGCGCCGACCTCGTCGTCGTCGGGAGCCACGGGCTGCACGCGCCGCGGCGCCGGATGGTCGGCGCGGTCGCCGCGTCGGTCTTCCGGCACACCCCCGCCGACGTCCTCGTGGTCAACACCCAGCACCACGCGGCCTGAGGGCGGCCGGTCACCACTCCGGGGTGTGCGAGACCGAGTCGACCGCGATGCGCAGGATCAGCCGCGACCCGTTCCGCCCGCCGAAGTTCGGGTACGGCCGGCCGAGGTAGCGCTGCGAGAGCTCCTCGATGTGCTCGGCACCGCCCTCGGTGGTCGACTCCACCACGCGGCCCCGCAGGCCCCAGTAGCGCGCCGGCTGGTCCGGGTCGGTGACGTTGACGGCCACCCGGGAGTCGCGGGCGACGTTGCGGGCCTTCTGCATGCCGTCGATCACGTTGATCACGACGTGCTCGCCGTCGGTGTCGACCCAGGTCTCGGTGAGCTGCGGCGAGCCGTCCGGCATGACGGTGGCGACGAAGCACGGCGCGGGGCGGCGCAGCAGCGTCACCAGTCCTTCGGGGAGCGGGAGGGTCACGGAAGTCCTCTCTCAGGTGGCGCGGGCGGGCGCGCTGCCGGGCGGCAGCGGGAAGAACCCGGAGGTGCGGCGCACATACTCGTCATACCCCGGGCGGGTCGACATCGACTTCTCGGTGAGCTCCTTGCCGGTCACCCCGATGAGCAGCCACGACATCAGCGCGGGTCCGACGACGGTGACCAGTGCCGCCGGGTGCCCGGCCGCGACGACGAAGATGCCCCACCAGACGCAGAAGTCGCCGAAGTAGTTCGGGTGCCGGGTGTAGCGCCAGAGGCCGGAGTCGAGGACCTTCCCCTTGTTCTGCGGGTTCGCCTTGAACCGGGCCAGCTGTGCGTCGCCGACGGACTCGAACACGAACCCGACCAGCCACACGACCACGCCGACGATCAGCACCGGCAGCACCACCGAGGTACGCACCATCGCGGCCAGAACCGGCAGCACGACGACGATCATCACGCCGGCCTGCGGCAGGTAGACCTTGCGCAGGACGGTTCCGGTGACCGCGCCCGGTGCGTGCTCGTCGCCCAGCATCGCGGCGTAGCGCGGGTCCTCGCCCTTGCCGTGGTTGCGCCACCCGATGTAGATCGCGAGCCGCAGCCCCCAGACCACGGGCAGCACCAGGGCGACCAGACGCACCGTCGGGTTCCCGGCGCCGAGCACCCCGGAGACCACGTACGCCGCGACCGCGACGAGGACGAAGCCCAGGCCCCAGGTCACGTCGACGATCGAGTGCTTGCCGACGGCGCGGGCGATCACCAGCGTCACCGCGAAGGTGATCACGATGACGGCGACGGCGACCACCAGCAGGACGCCGGCGGCCGCCCAGTCGAAGCTCATGGGGCAGTGATACCCGCTGGGTCCGACACCGGCTCGAACGAGACGCGGGTCGCGGGCATCCCGGAGCGACCCGTCGTCGTGGGCCGGCTGAGCAGGATCTGGTCGACGCCCATCCGGTTCTCCTCGAACGCGAGCGCGCCGCCGACGAGGTAGAGCCGCCACATCCGGGCGCCGCGTTCCCCGGCCAGCGCCACGGCCCGGTCCCAGTCGGCCTCGAGGGTGGCCAGCCAGGCGCGGATCGTCGGGACGTAGTGCTCGCGCATGACGTGCACGTCGCGGACCTCGAGCCCGGCCTGCTGCAACAGCGTCAGGGTGTCCCCGACCGGGCGCATGACCATGTCCGGGGTCACGTAGGTCTCGATGAACGCGCCGCCGCCGGGACTGTCGGCGGGGCGGCGGGACATCTGCTGGACGAGCGCCCGCCCGCCCGGGTGCAGCGCGCCGAAGAGCGTCGCGGCGAACGTCGGGTAGTTCTCGTCGCCGACGTGCTCGCCCATCTCGATGCTCGACACCGCGTCGAACTCGCCGTACCCGTCGATGCGCGCGGCGATGTCGCGGTAGTCGACGAGGTCGACCTGCACCTTGTCGGCCAGGCCCTCGGCGCGGATGCGCTGGTTGATGTGGTCGCGCTGCTCGGCCGCGATCGTCACGCCGCGGACCTGCGCGCCGAAGTGCTTCGCGGCGTGGATGGGCAGCGAGCCCCAGCCGCACCCGACGTCGAGGAGCGTCGAGTCGGGGCCGAGCCCGAGCTTGCGGCAGATCATGTCGAGCTTGGCTTCCTGGGCCGCCTCGAGGTTCGCCGGGGTGAGCTCGCCGCCGAGGTCGGCCCAGTACCCCGACGAGTACGCCATGTTCGCGTCGAGGATCAGCTCGTAGAAGTCGTTGCCGGCGTCGTAGTGGTGCGCGATGACGGCCCGGTCGCGCAGCTTGGAGTGCAGGCGCGCGAACCGCGGGAGCCGGATCGCCTCGGGCGGCGGCGCCGGCTTCGGGCCGAGCAGGCCGAGCCGGGCGGCGTCGGCCACGACGCCCGGCAGCTCGCCCAGCCGGGGCTTGCGCGGCTTCACCGCACCGTCGCGCACGAGGCCCCACATGGCGGCGAGGCCCTCGCCGAGGTCGCCGTCGACGTCGAGGTCTCCGGACACGTAGGCATGGGCCAGCCCCATCTCGCCCGGCTGCCAGAGCAGGCGTCGCAGGGCCCGCCGGTGGTTGAGCACCACGACGGGTGCGCCGGAGTCGGCGGGCGCGCCGGCCTCGCTGCCGTCCCAGGCGCGGATGCGGACCGGGATCGCGCCGTCCACGAACGCCCCGAGCGCGCGAGCGACCCGTCCTGCTGCCTGCGCCATGTGTGGTCCTCCCTGGGGTGTCAGCGATGCGGCACCGCTGACGCTGGACGTCAGCAGCTCCACATCCTCGCGGGCCGCTCCTCCGTGCCCGCCTCCGATCATCGCCGCGCGCGGCCGATCGGTTCGGGTCGGCGCGGTGACGTGCGTCCCCGGGAGAACTACTCATGCGGGCGGGGCGAACCACCCTGCATGATCTGCGGCCATGAGCTCGCAGCCCGACGACGCGACCGACGCCGGTTCGCAGCCCTCGATCCCGGTCGCGAAGGCCTCGGACCACCCCGAGCCGCGGGCCCACCCGCGGGTGCGGCGGATCGCGCAGGGCCACGACAAGCGCCCTCCGGGCCGGGCGATGCGACTCTGGCGCAAGCTCGCGATCTGGCTGCTCTACCCGAGGCTCGACCGCGGCTTCGGGTACGGCTTCGCGATCGACCTGCTGTGGCCGGTGCTGATGGCGGTGGCGCGCTGGGACTTCCGCGGCGGCCGCCACGTGCCGGCCAGGGGCGGGGTGCTGCTCGCGGTGAACCACCTCTCGCACGTGGACCCGATCGTGCTCGTCGCCTACTGCATGGCCCAGGGGCGGGTGCCGCGGTTCCTCGCGATGTCCGAGCTCTGGGACATGAAGATCGTCGGCGCTCCGCTGCGGGGCGGGCGGCACATCCCGGTGGACCGGCGGGCGTCCGGCATCGAGGCCTACCGCGCGGCGGTCGAGGGCGTGAAGCGCGGCGAGTGCATCGTCGTCTACCCCGAGGGCGGCTTCCCCGACCACTCCGACGGCTGGCCCCGCAAGGCCCACACCGGCGTCGCCCGGATGGCGCTCGCGACGGGCGCGCCGGTGATCCCGGTCGGCCAGTGGGGGTCGAACCAGCTGCTGCCCCCGACGGCGAAGGTGGGCACGCTGGTCCCGCGCGCCACGCTGCACGTGCTGGCCGGCGAGCCCGTGGATCTGTCAGACCTGGTCGGGAAGCAGGGTCGGCGCAGTGCCCTGCAGGAAGCCACCGACCGGATCATGGACCGGGTCACCGAGCGCCTCGGCGAGCTGCGCGGCGAGGTCCCGCCGCCGATGGAGGAGCGGGTGTCCGACTAGGTGCGCTGCGCGCTCGTGAGCACTAATTGATGCCAGAGCATCAATTAGTGCTCACGAGCGACGAAGTCGCACCTAGGAGTTCTGGACCTGCTTCTGCATCTCGGTGACCACCGTCGGGTCGACCAGGGTGGTGGTGTCGCCG
>NZ_JAJNDB010000007.1 GCF_021026375.1 Actinomycetospora endophytica
AGGCGTTGTCGGCGATCGTGATCCGGAACCGGTACGGGAACGCCTCACACAGATGCGCATGCAACCGCTGCACACACGGACCCAGCCCCCGCTCCTCATTGAAGACCGGAACCACGACATCGAGCACCGGGGGCGGCTCGGGGTCGACGTCGGCGGCGGAGGGCTGGTGCTGGGGAGCGAGGCAAGCCTTCCGGCTGTCTGTGAGCACCCGATCACGATCGGTGAGCGACGTTGATCGTGGCTGGGACGAACCTGTGTGCTGGATATGCCCCGGCGTGTCGGGTGTGGCGGTGGTCACGTCCCGCTCAGACGGTGCGGTGCAGGGTCGTGCCGGACACGGTGAGGGCGACCGTGAGCGGGGGAGCCGGCTCGGGGTGGCAGGCCTCGTCGAGCGACTCGTACAGCGCGAGCAGGTGTCCCAGACCCACGAGCTGGGTCAGGCTCACCGCGGGACGGCCGGCGTCGACGACGAGACGCATCGGCGCCCCGCCGTCGGCGACGACGTCCCACGCGCACCCGACGACGCCGGCGTAGGACGCGGCCGTCAGGCGGTCGCCGCCGGTCAGGTCGAGCACCACGGTGCCCGCCCCTTTGGCCACGTGGCTGCGCACCCTGCGCCGCAGTTCTCCGACGGTCTCGGCGTCGATCGGTCCGGACACGGCGAACACGCTCAGCCGGCGACTGATCCCGATGTGCAGGGTCGAGTGCCGGGCGGGGATCGTCGGAGCGTTGCGCGGAGCGCCTGCCGGAATCGTCGTGGCCATGGCCCCACGGTCACCGGGTTCCCGGGGAGCCGGCCCAGCCGCGTCTAGGCGTTGCCTGTGCATCGACACGCGAGGAGCAACCTCGGCGTCCGACCGTCCTACCAGCGCATATGGCCGCCGTGAGGCGTCAGAGCAGGGACGCGTCCAACCCGCCGTCGAGCACGAGACCGCTGCCGTTGCAGAAGGCGGAGCGGTCGGACGCGAGGAACAGCACCGCGTCCGCGACCTCCTCCGGGGTGCCGTACCGGCCCTGCTTCTGGGCGATGAGGCCGTCGAAGCCCCCGTCCGGCAGCCCGAGCAGCTGCTCGAAGACCGGCGCGGCCGCGGTGACCAGATCGGTCCCGACGAAGCCGGGCAGCACCGCGTTCACCCGCACGCCCTGATCACGGAGCTCGGTGGCGGCGGTCTTGGTCAGGTTGACGACGCCGGCCTTCGCCGCGGCGTAGTGCCCGATCAGCGGCGATCCCGTCGTCGCGGTGACCGACGCCAGGTTCACGATGCTGCCGCCACCGGAGGCGATGATCGCCGGCGCGGCGTAGCGTAGGGACAGGAAGACGCCGTCGAGGTTCACCTCGAGCACCGAGCGCCACGCGGCGAGGTCCATCGCCAGCAGCGGGCACGGGGTGCCGACGCCGGCGTTGGGAACCATCACGTGCAGCGCGCCGCACTCGGACACCGTCCGCTCGATCAGCGCCTGCACCTGGCCCTCGTCGCGGACGTCGCACGGGATCGCCCGGGCGCCGGGCAGCCCGGCGGCGACCTTCTCGGCGGCGCCGGCGTCGATGTCGGACACCACGACGGTCGCGCCCTCCTCGGCGAACCGGCCGGCGATGGCCGCCCCGAGTCCCTTGCCCGCTCCGGTGACGACGGCGACCCTGCCGTCGAGCTGACCAGCCATGACGTCCTCCTGCATGCACCCCCGGAGCCCGTTCTCCGGGGGCGCATGCCTACCACGTCAGTAGCGCAGTCCGGCTTCACGCATGAGTGGCATGACGGCCTCGCCGAAGTGGTCGATCTCCTCGTTGTAATCGAGGAAACCCATGATCATGCCTTCCATGCCGGCGTCGGAGAGCTGCTGGAAACCGTCGACGACCTGCTCCGGGGTGCCGACGAGCGGCTGGCCCGCCCACCCGGCGATGAAGCGCTCCTGGAACTTCTCGATCTGCTCGTTGAACGACTCGCTCTCCATCCCGATGATGCTCATCAGGTGGCGGGCACCGGGCCAGTCGCCCTTGTCGATGATCTCCTGGTGCACCCGCTTGGCCTCGGCCTCGGTGTCCCGGCAGACGACCAGGCCGTAGGTCATCGTGCTGATCTCGCGGAGGTAGTCGTCCTTCGCCTTCTTCTTGATCGCCCGGGTGTAGTCGGGCATCTTCTCCATGTCGAGCGACGCGAAGTTGATGTCGACGTACTTCGCCGAGAAGTCGGTCCCCGCGGGGGAGTTGCCGGCGTTGATCAGTACCGGGCGCGGGTTCTGCGCGGGCTTCGGCTCGGACTCGCAGTTCGAGGACTGGAAGTACTTCCCGCCGAAGTCGAACTCGCCCTCGGCGGTCCAGAGCTTCTCGACGAACTCGAGCCATTCGCCGCCGTACTGGTAGCGCTCGTCGTGCTCGAGCTGCTTCGGGTTGAACATCTCCATCTCGGGGGTGAACCAGCCCATGACCAGGTTCATCCCGTAGCGACCGTTCGAGATGTGGTCGATGGTCGTGGCCATGTTCGCGGCGACGATCGGGTGCACGGTCGGGATGTGGGTCGTTGTGAAGATCGTGATCTGCTCGGTGGCCTCGGCGAGGCCGGCCGCCCAGGTGAAGGTCTCGAAGTTGGTGCCGTTGAAGTTGACGTTCCCGCCGAACCCCTTCCAGCGGGCGACCGGGACCATGGCCTCCATCCCGAGCCGGTCGGCCTTCTGCGCGATCGAGCGCGTGTGGTCCCAGGTGATCTCGTAGGTGGTCGGCGCGTCGGTCATGCACAGGCCGCCGGAACAGTTGGACCCGAACAGCCCCAGCTTCATCCTCTGGTCGTTGAAGATCGAGGGCTTGCCGTTCTCACGAGGGTGCTTGAGCGGAATCTCCTGCTCGCGGCCGCGGGTGATGGTCTGGACCATGGCCTGAACCTCCAGCGTCGTCGATGGTCGCGAAACCGGCGCCCTCGCTCGCGGCATTCGCGGAGCGGGACGAATCCCGGGCGCCGTGATCGGGACCACGCTAGGCAGGCGACGATGCGGCCGACCATCCGCGAGGCGAAGGCGTGCATCCGATACGCGCAGCCGTCCCGGTGATCTCTCAGCCGTTGCGCAGCGTGCGGGACGGCAGTTCGCCGTACTTGTGGCGGTACTGCTCGGAGAACCGGCCCTGGTGCAGGAATCCCCAGGCCGCGGCGCACTCGGTCACCGAGGTGCTCGAGGGATCCCCGGTCACGAGCTCGGCGTGCACCCGGGACAGCCGCTGGTCGCGGACGTACTCGCTGGGGGTCATGCCGACGTTGCGGGCGAAGGTGACCTGCAGGGTGCGGGTGGAGACCCCGAGCCGCTTCGCGAGCTGGGGGATGCTGAACGGCTCGCCGGCGTGGGTCTCGATGAACTCGAGGGCCTGGCGGACCAGGGTCGGCCGATCCTCGGCCCGCGGGGCGTGCAGGGCGTCGGTGTACTGGTGGCGGACACCGTGCAGCAGCGCGGTCATCACGTAGGTCTCGAGCTGGGCCCGTGCCAGGGGCGAGTCGCTGATCCCGCCGGGCCGGTCGATCTCGGTCTGCAGGAAGCGCACCGCGGCCATCAGCGCGGCGCCCGGGCCGTCGGAGAGATCCATGGAGATGTCGAAGTCCAGCGGATCGGTCACGGGCCGGCCGATCAGCCCTCCGAGGTGCTCCTCGAGGGGACCGCGGGGGAACTTCATGGCGAACTGGACGGCCTCGGGGCTCCAGGTCACCGTCGAGTCCTCGGTGGGCAGGAGCACCGCTCCGCTGCGCCCGGCCTCGGTGACCGCGCGTTCCCTCCCCGCGCGGCGCGTGACCTCGGTGCGGCCGTTCAGGGTCAGGTTGACGTGGTAGCAGTGCTCGAGCGGTGGCAGGTCCAGCGAGGCGTTCGCCCCGTAGACCAGGTAGCCCAGCGTCAACCGCTCGGACGCGATGCTGTTGAGCCGGGCGTCCAGGGGGCGGCCGCCGAGCGAGTCGAGCTCGTGGGGGACGTAGACGTCGGTGACGACGTGCTGCGCCTCGTCGACGTCGGCGGTCTCCATGACGGCGTGCGCGGCCAGCGGCTCGTGCGCACGAGCGGCGCGATCACTCGTCGTCGTGCTGGGTGCGCCCACGCTGCTGACCTCTCGACCCCGGTCGGACCGTGTCGTGGGCCACAGTGACACGTATACGATACGCAGGCAAACCGATGTTCGGCCACGGCGATGTGATGGCGGAACGTCATGCGGTTCGTCCGGAAGGGTGACCGGGTTGCATGCGATCCGTCGGAGCGGACGATCATGAGTGTGTCAGCACGAGACGTCACGGCGGCGGCTCCGAGCCCGCTCCCACGGGCCGACCGGGCCACGGCCCCGGAGTCCGGGGCGCGGTCGGTGGCGTACCGGCGGATCCGCGACGACATCGTCGAGGGGTCGCTCCCGCCCGGACGGTGGGTCCGCGAAGGTCCGCTCGCCGACCAGCTCGGCGTCAGCCGGACGCCCGTCCGCGAGGCCCTCAACGCGCTGGCCGCCGAGGGCCTGGTGGAGATCGTGCGGCACCGCGGCGCGCGGGTGTGCTCCTGGACGGTGCGTGACGTCGACGAGGTCTACCGGCTGCGGGCGATGCTCGAGGGCGAGGGCGCCCGGCTCGCGGTGACCCGTGCCGACACCGCCGCCCTGCGGGCGCTGCGTGATCAGGACCGGCGCTTCGAGCGGGCCGCGACCGAGCTCTCCGGTCTCCGGGCGGCGGGCCACGGCGGATCCGAGGCGGCCGACGCGGCGCTGAGCGACGCGGTCGAGGCGAACGGGGCGCTGCACCGGGGCGTGCTCGAAGCCGCCGACAGCCCCCGGCTGCTCGCGCTGCTCAGCTCGCTGTCGTCGTCACCGCGGGTGCGCCAGGCGTTCCACCACTACACCGACGCCGACCTGGCCCGCAGCATCTCCGGGCACCACGACATCGTGCTCGGCATCGAACGTGGCGACGAGGCCCTGGCCGAGTCGGCGATGCGGTCCCACATCCTCGGCGCCCGCCACGCCGCTGCCCGGAGTGCGAGCGACGCCGACCTCTGAGCGCGGGCCGGAGCCGGGCTGCGCAAATCGGCCGGTGCGGTGCGCGAGACGGATGGGGCGGGGCCGTGCTGCTTCCTAGCCTCGGTCGGGAGACGCCGTCGTCGTAGGGGATCCGGGGAGCATCTGATGTCCGTGTCGAGCGACCACCCGGCGCGTCCCCGGTTGTTGGGCCTGGTCGGGTCCCCGTCGCCGGGCGGTCGCAGCCTGACCGCGGTGCGCGCTCTGCTCGCGGGCGCTGCCGCCGAGGGCGCCGAGGTCGAGGTCCTCGAACTGGCCGACGGCCCCGACCCGGAGAAGATCCAGCAGGCGTTCGAGGTCGCCGACGGCATCGCGTTCGCCACCCCCACCTACCGGGCGCGCTCGAGCAGCCTGATCAAGGCGGTCCTGGAGAACACCGAGCGCGGCATCGTCGGCGACACCCGGTCACCGCTGCTCGGCAAGGCCGCGGCGATCGTGCACACCGGCGCCACCGCCCACCACTTCCTGGCCGTCGACGACCTGCGCGACGTCCTCGCCGGGTTCTTCGCCGCCCAGGTGCTCGCTCCCGGGCTGTACTTCGAGGGCGCCGACTACGACGAACCCACGGTGCTCGGGGAGTCCGCCCAGCAGCTCGCCGAGGCCCACGGCCGCGCATTCGCCCAGTTCACCGCGGGCGTCCGCGCCGCGCCGGCCGTCCGTGCCCTGAAGCCCCTCCTGTAGCGCCCTCCTGTAGCGACACCGAGGAAGTGAGTCCCGTGGCCGATCTCGAACAGTTCCGGATGCTCATCGGCGGCAAAGCCGTCGACGCGATATCCGGCCGCACCTTCGAGTCCCAGAATCCGTACACCGGGGAGAACTGGGCGAGCATCCCCGACGGCGGGCCCGAGGACGTGGACAGCGCCGTCGCGGCGGCCAGGTCCGCGTTCGACGGCGAGTGGGGGCAGATGACCGGGTTCGCCCGGGCCGCCTGCATCCGCCGGCTCGGCGACCTGGTCACCGCGAACGCCGAGAAGCTGGCCCGCCAGGAGGTCAACGACTCCGGCAAGCTCTACCGCGAGATGCTCGGGCAGCTCAACGGGCTCGGCGGCTGGTACCACTACTTCGCCGGGCTGGCCGACAAGATCGAGGGCCAGCAGATCCCGTCGCCGAACCCGAACTACCTCGTCTACACCCGGCGGGAGCCGGTCGGCGTCGTCGCGGCGATCACCCCCTGGAACTCGCCGCTGCTGCTGATGACCTTCAAGCTCGCCCCGCTGCTCGCGGCCGGGTGCACCGTCGTCATCAAGCCCTCCGAGCACGCGCCCGCGTCCACCCTCGGGTTCGCCGACCTGATCGCCGAGGCCGGGATCCCGGCCGGGGTGGTCAACGTCGTCACCGGCCTGTCCCGCGACACCGGCGCCCACCTGGCGTCGCACCCCGGCGTCGACAAGGTCGCGTTCACCGGCTCGACCGCCACCGGCAAGGCCGTCGGCAAGGCCGCGATGGAGAACCTCAACGCGGTCACCCTCGAGCTCGGCGGGAAGTCGCCGCAGGTGGTGTTCCCGGACGCCGACCTGCAGGCCGCCGCCAACGGCCTCGTCGCCGGCGTCTTCGCGGCCACCGGCCAGACCTGCATGGCCGGTTCGCGGCTCGTCGTGCACGCCGACGTCCACGACGAGCTCGTGCGCCTCGTGGCCGAACGGGCCGCGTCGATCAAGCTCGGCGACCCGATGGCCGCCGAGACCGAGATGGGCCCGGTCGCGAACAAGCCGCAGTACGAGAAGGTCCTCGGCTACCTGGCGAAGGCCAAGGAGGAGGGCGCGACGATCGCCTACGGCGGGGTCTCGGAGGAGAGCCTGGGCAGCTACTTCGTGCAGCCGACGGTGCTCTCGGTGAAGCCGACCGACACCGTCTATCGCGAGGAGGTCTTCGGGCCGGTGCTCTCGGCGGTCACGTTCACCGACGAGGACGAGGCGATCAAGCTCGCCAACGACACCCCGTACGGGCTGGCCGGGGCGGTCTGGACGAAGGACGTGCACCGGGCCCACCGGGTGGCCGCGAAGATCCGCGCCGGGTCGGTGTGGATCAACGCGTACCGGGTGCTCGGGCCGAGTGTCCCGTTCGGCGGCTTCAAGGCCTCCGGGCTCGGCCGCGAGAACGGCATCCACGGCATCGACGCCTACCTCGAGGACAAGGCGGTGTGGGTCGAGCTCACCGGCGGCACCCGCGACCCGTTCACGCTCGGGTAGGTGCGCTTCGCGCTCGTGCGCACCAATTGACGCTATAGCCTCAATTGGTGCTCACAGGCGCGACAGCGCACCAGCTCGAGGTCATCCCTGGATGTCGACGAAGGGCACAAGAGGCCGGCCGGACCGCCCTCCGGCCTGCCTCACGTACTGATGATCACCGGGCTCGTGGGGCACCTACCGTGACCGTGCCCATCAGCGGCGCCTGGTCAGGGCGGGCCAGGGCTCCCTGACGGGTGGCCTTCTCGGGCTCCGACATCGCGCGATTGTCGATGACCTGCTGCTTGGTGGCGTCGTCCCCGCCGACCACGTGGTCGTCCCCGGCGAGGAGGGCCTCGATGCCCTGCTGGGCGACCAGCGTCCGGTCGTTCTTCCAGGAGTTGTCGCCGAACCGCGTGTCGCCCATGCCGGCGTTCGCGTGGAACTCGGAGTCGGTGGCGCCGGGCAGCAGGGCGGTGACGATGATGCCCTCGTCGCGCAGCTCCTCGCGGATGGACTCGGCGAAGGAGAACCCGAAGGCCTTGGTGGGGCCGTACACCGGCTCGTACGGGGTGGGGGTGGTCGCCGAGGTCGAGGAGACGACCAGGATGCGCCGCTCGCCCTGTTGGGTCCGCATCGCCCGGACGACCCGCTTGGCCATGTGGACCAGACCGCTGCAGTTGATCCCGATCATGCGCAGTTCGGCGTCGAGATCGGTCTCGGCGAAGGAGGCGCCGCCGACGCCCACGCCGACGTTGAGGCAGGCCACGGCGATCGGGCGCCCGAGGTCGGCGACGTGGCTCCAGAACGCCTCGACGCCGTCGTAGGTGGCCGCGTCCGCCTGCAGCGGATAGGCCTCGACGCCGTACTCGCGGAGCCGCTCGGCCGAGTCGTGGACCCGCGTGCTCTGGCCGGAGATCGCGACGTCGTAGCCGCGACCCGCCAGCTGCGCGGCCAGTTCGAAGCCGATGCCGGCGGAGCCGCCGGTCACCATCGCCAGGGGGCGTTGAGTGCTCATCGCAGGATGGCGTACCCGCACACCGCGCGAGCCGACACGACTCGTCGTCGGGGTGGGCCCACGGCGCCCGCTCCGTGCCCGGGCGGCGGGCACAGAGACGGGACGGGCGCCGGGGGCGCTCGGAATCCGCGGGTTACCAGGCGTGCACCGGACGCCGTGTTGTGCGGTCTCGGCGCCAGCCGCCGCCGGCCGGTGAACTGGCGCAGACCCACGGCTGTCGCCATGAAAGCGGTGGTTTCGCGTGGGTTTCCCGTGATCATCCGAGCACGGGACCACGGGCCGGGGGACGGGATCTTCTCTTCCGATCACGCCGTGGCCGGGCCGCAGCTCCGTGCCCGTCTTTGTACATCTGCTTCGCTCAGCGGACAATTGCTCGCCGGTCGCGATCGGGTGTCGGCACGGCAACGGGCCGGGCCGGAGCAATCCGGCGAAGATCCCGAGGCCGGCGATCAGGGTCGGGAGAAGGACCGGCCGACATGGCCGATCGAGGCGTGGAACCCGCGCGCGGCGGAGTTCGCTGCGCCCAACGCCGAACGCAGGGACTCGAGTTGCTCGCGGGCCACCTGGAGACGCTCGCTCGGGTCGGTGCCCATGTCGTCGCGGAGCTCGGACTCGCTCTCTAGCCGCGCGACCTCCCCCGAGACGACGCTGACCGCACCGTCGAGCTGATCGGTGATCGCCGCCAGCGCCGCACCCCAGCCGTAGAGCTCCCGGGGCTCGGGCGTCGGCTCCCGACCCTGGGCGTCGGAGGCGGACTCCAGCGTCCGTAGCACCGTCGCCAGCGCCTGCTGCTCCATCCGACCGACGCTACGGATCTTGGCGCGGGAAGCAACCTCTCCGCGGAGGCGGCCGCGTGACGATGTTGCACATCGACCCGGAGTCGTGGGTCCCGCCCTTCGAGCAGCTCCGCACCCAGATCTCCGATCAGATCCGCAGCGCCGAGCTGCCCGCGGGACATCGCCTGCCGCCGGTCCGCCGCCTCGCGGCGGACCTCGGACTCGCCGCGAACACCGTCGCGCGTGCCTATCGCGAGCTCGAGCAGGCCGGCATCGCGGAGGGTCGCGGGACCCGCGGCACGTTCGTCGTCGGGCCGCCGTCCGACGACGACGAGCTGCGCGCGGCCGCCGTCCAGTACGCCCGTCGGGCCGCGGAGATCGGCGCGACCCCGGAGGGGGCGCTCGACGTCGTCCGCGCCGCCCTGACCCAGGGGGTGCCCGGTTCCGCGTGAGGTTCAGCCAGGTGTCTCCGGTCAGTGAGTCGTCGGCGGAGAAGGTGGCGACCCTCGCCCCCGCGACGAAGAACCAGAGCCCCGGGCGGAGCGGCGACGACGCAGCCGCCGACCGGTCATGCAGGTCGTGGCACCTGTCGACGCAATCTCCCTGTTCGCAGGGCGGCTCCAGGGCTACGGTGGATCTTGTGGCACGTGGCGACGACAGCGCGAGCTCGTCGAACTACGCGCTGACCTACGTCATCGTGGGTGCCTCCTTGACGGCCATCGCGGCGGGCTCGGGCAGGTCCTCACCAGGGTGGTTGAGCGCGATCCTGTACACGCTCGCGATCGCGCTGCTGCTCGTCGGCCTGATCGAAGGCGTCCGACAGCAGAGACGTGTGCGCGGCGAGCAGCGCGACCGCTGAGCTTCGGCGTCAGCGTCCGGTGACCCCGAAACCGATCGTGCAAGCGGAGCACGACGGAAAATCGGATGCACCTCCACCGTGACGATCAAGAGACTGTCGGCGTACTCGTTCCGCTCTGCGCGATGACCCGCTCGCGGGTCGGCGCCCACGACGCACAGGAAGGCCGATCGTGACCGCGCTCAGCGCCGACGACATCCGCCGCTCGATGATCAACTGCTCGAAGGGCGACACGAAGCGGATGACGATCGGCGACGGCGTCCTGGGCACGGATCTCGACGCGGTCGAGTTCGTGGGCTGGCACGATCCGAAGATGCCCGCGCGGGCGTACCTCCTGACTCGTCACGACGACGTTCTCACCGGCGTCGTGCTCCGGGCCGCCACCGGCGGTGGCAACCGCCGCACCGCGATGTGCGCGCTGTGCCGGACCACCTACACCAACGGGGACGTCTCGCTCTACGCCGCGCGACGTGCGGGTGCCGCAGGCCGCGAGGGCAGCAGCGTCGGTACCTACATCTGTGACGACCTCGCCTGCCCGGTCACCACCCGGTCAGAAGTCGTCCCGAGCCCGACCGCGAAGGTCGTACCCGACGTCGGACTGCCGGTCGACGAGCGTGTCGCGGGGCTGCGCACCCGCGTGGACGCCTTCCTGGCCTCTGTCCGTCGCGACGGCTGAGCGGGGCAAGGCCGAGGTCGACTTCGACAGCCGGCGCCGCCTGACGGTGACTCGGTTGTGCCATCGCGGTGGCCTCTCCGGACCCGGCTCCGGACGCAGACACGGCCACGCCGCTCGGCGTCCCTGACCGGAACCCGGGCCAGAACCTGGTGCGGCAACCGAGTCACCGTGACTCGGTTGCCGCATCACGGTTGCCACTCCGGTCACGACCCGCCCACCGAGATCCATTCGTGCGGCCGGATTCCGGCGGGATCACGGTCGGACCGGAAAATGGCTATCCACGGGCTGCGACAGTGAGCGGATGGCTCACGACGTCGCTCTGGTCCTGGGTGGTGGTGGTGCCGCCGGGAATGCGTGGGAGATCGGGATACTCGCGGGTCTGGCCGACGCCGGAGTCGACCTCATCGGGGCCGCCGATCTGGTGGTCGGCACCTCCGCCGGGGCCACCGCCGCCGCGCAGGTGTGCAGCGGCGTCCCGATCGCCGAGTTGTTGGCCGACATTCTCGCCGGGCCCGGCCGGCCGGCCGGACAGCCGGGGGAGCGGCCACCCTCGCTGCCGATGGCGACGGTCTTCGAGCGGATGCGGGCCATCGGCGCTGCCGCCACGTCGGCCGCCGACCTCCACCGCGCGATGGGTGCGTTCGGGCTGGAGAGCGACGCCGTCCTCGGACCTGGCGCGGACCAGCGACGCGCGACCGTCGCCGCCAGGCTGCCCCGCCCCGAATGGCCGGACCGGAAGGTGATCGTCGTGGCCCTCGACGCGCACACCGGCGAGATGGTCGCGCTCGACCGCGACTCCGGCGTCGACCTGGTGGACGCGGTCACCGCGAGCTGCGCGCTGCCCGGTCTGGCCCCCACGGTCGCCGTCAACGGCACCCGCTACATCGACGGCGGCGTGCGGTCCACCGAGAACGCCGACCTCGCCTCGGGCCACGCCACCGTCGTCGTGCTCTCACCGTTGGGCGGCCGCGGCGGCACACCGACCGAGCGGGACTTCGAGGGTCTGCGCCGACCACCCGAGGCGGACCTGTCCGCGCAGGTCGAGGCCCTGCGCGGGGAAGGCAGCCACGTCGAGGTGATCACCCCGGACGCCGGCTCCCGGGCCGCGTCGGGCAGGAACCAGATGGACCCGGCGAGCCGGGGCCCCGCCGCGCACGCCGGCTTCGCCCAGGGCAGGCAGGAGGCGTCCCGCGTCACGCTGGGCTGACGACACGCCGCCGAAGCGGCGCGCTACCCGTCGTCGGGAAGACCGCCGTCGTCGCCGTGGGCGAGGACCGAGAGGAAGCGGATGGGGAGCTCCACCAGCTCCTGCGGACCGTGCAGGCCCTCGCCGTCGAGCTGCAGCGCGTCACCCGGCCGCATCGTGTAGCTCGACTCGCCGTGGGCGTAGACCATGACGCCCTCGAGCATGTACAGCAGCTCGTGCCCGGGGTGCTGGAAGAGCGGGAACTCCTCGCTCTGCTCGGTGAGCGTGACGAGGTGGGCCTCCTGGCGCTTGTGCGGGCCGCGCAGCGAGCCGAGCAGGGTGTAGTCGTGGCCGACCCGGGTGCCGCGGGCGACGATCCGCGGCCCCGACCCGGCGGGCGTGAAGACCGCTTCCCGCTCCATGTCCGCGCCGCGGAAGAACGAGGTCACGGGCACGTCGAGCGCGTCGGCGAGCCGGGCCAGCGTGGTGAGGCTGCACGACGTCTGCGCGTGCTCGATCTTCGACAGCATCGGCTTGGAGATGCCGGTTCGCACCGCCATCTCGGCGAGGGTGGCACCCGACTCCTGGCGGATGCGGCGGACCCGCGCACCGATGGCGCGTTCGAGCTTCCCCTCCTGCGACGGCGGCGTGGCGACCTCCCGGGCCGCCGGTCCGTGATCAGGGCCGGTGTCGTTCATCGCATCTGCCCCGCACCGACATAGGGATGCGGGCTCGTCAGCAGCTCGCCCTCGGCGAATCGGGACAGCCGGAAGTCGGATTCCGGGATGTCGGCGATGCTGCTCTTGCCGTCGACGACGAGATCGGCCACCAACCGCCCCACCGATGGCGAGATCTTGAATCCGTGCCCGGAGAATCCCGCCGCGACGATCAGCCCGTCGACCGGGGTCTCCGAGATCGCGGGATTGAAGTCCGGGGTGACGTCGTAGCAGCCGGCATAGGTCGAGGCGATCGCGGCGTTCTCGAGACCGGGGAACCGGGTCCCGACCTTCTCGACCGCGATGTCGAGGAAGCTCTCGGTGGCCTGGTTGGAATAGCGATCGGGATCGGCGGGCTCGAGCACCGACAGGTCGGAGTTCCCGAAGAGGATCTCCCCGCCGGTCTCCGGGCGGACGTACTGCAGCGAGACCAGGTCGGAGAACACCGGCACCGGGCCGAGGTCCCGACCCGGGTCGATGAGCACGATCTGTTCGCGGTGCACGGTGATCGGCAGCTCGATCCCGTGAGCGGCCAGCAGCGGCACCGACCACGGGCCCGCGGCGAGCACGACCCGATCGGCGTGAATCTCCGAGCTGTCGGCCAACCGCACCCCGCTCACCCGGTCGCCGGTCACGAGGATCTCGGCCACGGTCGTCCCCTGGCGGAGCTGGACACCGGAGCGCCGCGCGGCCGCGGCGAACGCCTGGGCGGTCCGGTAGGCGTCGCCGTGCCCGCCGCGCGGCTCCCAGGCGAACGCGGCGAACGGCTCGAGATCCGCGACCGGCCACAACCGGGCGACCTCGCCGCGGTCGATGTCCTCGGTCCGGACCCCGACGGCGCGCTGGTCGGCCAGCGAGGCCTGCAGCGCGTCGACGTTCTGCGGCCCGACCCCGACCACGTAACCGGTCTGGTGGAACCCGACGTCCGTGCCCAGGACCTCCTCGGCGTTCTCGAAGACGTCCAGAGCTCGAGTGGCCATGGCGGCGAGCGAGGAGACGCCGTAGTGGCAACGGACCACGCCGGACGACTTCCCGGTGCCGCCGTCGCCGACCGTGGCCCGCTCGACGATGACGACGTCGGTGACGCCCCGCTCGGCCAGCGCCCACGCGGCGGCGCACCCCTCGAGGCCGCCGCCGATGATCACGACCTCAGGCATGGGTGTTCCTCCCCGTCGATGGTCCAGCTCCGCTTCGCTTCGTGTTCCCTGGGATCCACTCGGTCCCGGCCAGCGGCACGCGGGCCATCGCGGCGGCCTCGATCGTCAGCGCAACCAGGTCCTCCGGCTCGAGGTGCCGCACGTGGGACTTGCCGCAGGCGCGGGCGATCGTCTGGGCCTCCATCGTCAGGACCCGCAGGTAGTTCGCGAGCTGCTTGCCGGCCCGGACCGGGTCGAGCCGCGCGGCCAGCTCGGGGTCCTGGGTGGTGATGCCGGCCGGGTCGCGGCCGTCCTGGAAGTCGTCGTAGAACCCGGCCGCCGAGCCCAGCGCCTCGTACTCGGCCGCGTACTCCGGCGAGTTGTCGCCCAGGGCGATCAGGGCCGCCGTCCCGATCGCCACCGCGTCCGCCCCGAGCGCCATCGCCTTCGCGACGTCGGCCCCGGTCCGGATGCCCCCGGAGGCGATCAGCTGCACGCCGTGCCGGTGCAGGCCGAGCTCCTGCAGCGCCTGCACGGCCTGCGGGATCGCGGCGAGCGTCGGGATCCCGACGTGCTCGATGAACACGTCCTGGGTCGCGGCGGTGCCGCCCTGCATGCCGTCCACGACGACGACGTCGGCGCCGGCCGCCACCGCGAGCTTGACGTCGTAGTACGTGCGCGTCGCGCCGACCTTGACGTAGACCGGCTTCTCCCAGTCGGTGATCTCGCGCAGCTCGAGGATCTTGATGGCGAGGTCGTCGGGGCCGGTCCAGTCCGGGTGGCGGCAGGCGCTGCGCTGGTCGATGCCCGCGGGCAGCGTGCGCATCCCGGCGACGCGGTCAGAGATCTTCTGGCCGAGCAGCATCCCGCCGCCGCCGGGCTTGGCGCCCTGCCCGAGCACGACCTCGATCGCGTCGGCCTTGCGCAGGTCGGTCGGGTTCATGCCGTACCGGCTGGGCAGGTACTGGTAGACGAGGGTCTTCGACTGGCCGCGCTCCTCGGCGGTCATGCCGCCGTCGCCCGTCGTCGTGCTGGTGCCGACCTCCGAGGCGCCCCGTCCGAGGGCCTCCTTGGCCTGACCGGAGAGCGCGCCGAAGCTCATGCCGGCGATCGTCACCGGGGTGTCGAGGTGCAGCGGGTACTTCGCGTTGCGGCTGCCCAGGACGACGTCGGTGTCGCAGCGCTCGCGGTAGCCCTCGAGGGGGTAGCGGGACATCGAGGCGCCGAGGAAGAGCAGGTCGTCGAAGTGCGGGACGGCGCGCTTGGCGCCCCAGCCGCGGATGTCGTAGACCCCGGTCGCGGCGGCGTGCCGGATGCCGGCGATCGTCGCGCGGTCGAAGGTGGCCGACTCGCGCAGTCCGCGCTCGGCGGGTGAGGGCGTCATCAGTAGCTCCCCGCCTGCTCGGAGTGGAAGTGGTAGAGGCGCCGCGCCGAGCCGTAGCGGCGGAACTCCGTGACGTCGTGCTCGAGGCCTGCGGCCGCGAGGAGCTCGGCGAGCTCGGCGCGGTGCTCGTCGCGCATCGGCTTCTCGACGCAGTCCGCGCCCAGCGCCCCGACCGCGCCACGGACGTAGAGGCGGGCCTCGTAGATCGAGTCGCCGAGGCCGTCGCCGGCGTCGCAGCAGACGACCATGCGCCCGGCCTGGGCCATGAACCCGCTCATCGGCCCGACGGACCCGCCGACGACGATGTCCACGCCCTTCATCGAGATGCCGCAGCGCATGGAGGCGCTGCCGTCGATCACCAGCAGGCCGCCGTGGGCGGTCGCCCCGGCCGACTGCGAGGCGTCGCCGGTGACGCGGACCGTCCCGGACATCATGTTCTCGGCGACGCCGGTGCCCGCGTTGCCGTGGATCGTCACGACGCCGCCGTCGTTCATGCCCGCGGCGTAGTAGCCGACGTGCCCGCGGACGTCGACGCTGATCCCGCTGTCGATGCCGGCGGCGACGGCGTGCGCGCCGGCGGGGGCCAGCACCTCGTAGGCTTTCGACGACGGCGAGTGCAGCTCGGCATTGAGTGCCCGGACCGGCTGGGTGGCGAGGTCGACGGTGATCGCCTCGGTCAACGGGTCCACGCGTAGACCTTTCCGGGCTCGGGCTCGTAGAGGCGGGCAGAGTCGATGCCGGGAAGGCCCGTGAGGGCGCGGAACTCCGAGGCCATCGCCACCCACGCGTCGGTCTCGGCGATGACGGCGGGCTTGCAGGCGATCGGGTCCCGGACGACGGCGAATCCCTGCGCGCTGGTGACGAGCAGGGTGTAGAAGCCGTCGAAGGTCTCCCGCAGCGCCAGCAGCGCCTTCTCGAGGTCCTCGCCCTGCGCCAGGCGCGAGGCGACGAAGCGGGCCCCGACCTCGGAGTCGTTCTCGGAGTCGAACCGCACGCCCTCGCGCTCGAGCTCGCGGCGGATCGTGGCGTGGTTGGAGAACGAGCCGTTGTGCACCAGGCACTGGTCGGGCCCCACCGAGAACGGGTGGCAGCCCTCCGGCGTCACGGCCGACTCGGTGGCCATCCGGGTGTGGGCGAGCGCCTGCCAGCCGGAGGCGCCCGCGACGTCGTAGGTCGTGGCCAGCGCCGCCGGGTGCCCGGTGCCCTTGTAGACCGCGAGGTCCTCGCCGGAACCGACCACGGTCGCCGTCGGGAAGGCCGTCGTCACCCGCGCGACCAGGTCGTCGACGCCGATCGGGGCCGCGATGATCGTGGTGTCACCGGCGGCGGTGACCTGGGTGCCGAGACCGCTCGGGTCGGCGTCCGGGGGGAGCAGCACCGAGACCGCGGCGTGGCCCTCGGGGACGCGGCGGGTGTCGCCGTAGACCGCGACGCCGGCCGAGTCGGGGCCGCGTTCGACGACGCCGTCCAGCATCGACGCCATCAGCCGGCCGAGCCGGGGGTAGAGGTCCGGATCCCGGAGATGGAGTCCGACGATTCCGCACATGGGTGAAGGCCCTCCTTCGTCGGGCCATGTGAGTGGATGTGGTCGCCATGACGACCACATCCGCTCACATGGGCGCAGCCCTAGAACGCGGTCAGGTAGCGGTCGTGCTCCCAGGCGCCGACCGTGGCGTGCCAGTCGAAGAACTCGTCGCGCTTCGCGTTGGCGAAGTACTCGGCCACGCCCGGGCCGGCGGCGTCGAGGGCGGCGCTGACCACGGGGTCCGCCGTCAGGGCCTCGACGGCGTGGAGCAGCGTCGGCGGGAGCTCGGGTCGCCCGCCCGGGCCGGCGGCACCGGGGTCGATCTCGCGGTCGATGCCGTCGAGCCCCGCCCCGAGCGCCACCGCGAGCGCGAGGTAGGGGTTCGCCGCGCCGTCGCCCCCGCGGAGCTCGACGCGGTTCCCGTCCGGGATGCGCACGTAGTGGGTGCGGTCGTTGCCGCCGTAGGTCGGGCGGTTCGGCGACCACGTGGCCCCGGAGCGGGTCGACGTCGCGCCGGTGCGCTTGTAGGAGTTCACGGTCGGCGCGAGGACGGCCTGCATGCCCGGCGCGTGCTCGAGGATGCCGCCGAGGAAGCGGTAGGCCAGCTCGGAGAGCCCGAAGCCGCGCGGGTCCTCGCCGTCGGGGAAGCGGCTGCTGCCGTCGCGCCACAGCGAGAGATGCAGGTGCATGCCGGAGCCGGTGCGGTCGGCGAACGGCTTGGGCATGAACGTGGCGGTCATGCCGCGCTGCTCGGCGAGCACCGAGATGAGGTACCGGGCGGTGATCACGCGGTCGGCCGTGGTCAGGGCGTCCGCGTAGGCGAAGTTCTGCTCGAACTGCCCGTTGGCGTCCTCGTGGTCGTTGGCGTAGTTGCCCCACCCGAGGGCGTTCATCGCCGTCGAGATCCCGGTGAGGTGGTCGTACATCCGGGTCAGGCCGCGGGCGTCGTAGCAGGGACGCGCCTCGGTGTCCTTGACGTCGGCCGGGGTCAGCGTGCCGTCGTCATCCCGCCGGACCAGGAAGTACTCGATCTCGGCGCCGGCGAACAGCTCGATCTGACGGTCGGCGGCCGCGGCCAGCATCCGCTTGAGTATCACCCGCGGGGCGAAGGGCCAGGGCTCGCCCTCGACGTGCGGGTCGCAGTGCACCAGCGCGAGGCCGTCGCGGACCCACGGCAGCGGGGTGTAGCTGGCGAGGTCCGGGAGGACGATCAGGTCCGGATCGCTCGGCTGCTGGCCGATCGCTCCCACCGCGTAGCCGGCGAAGCCGACGCCCTCGTGCTGCAGCTCGTCCGCGAACTCGACGGGCACGAGCTTCGCGCACGGCTTGCCGGTGAGGTCGACGAACATCGCGAGGAGGAAGCGGACGCCGTCGGCCCGGGCGAGCTCGGCCAGCGACGGTTCGGACAGGGGGCTCGTGGTGGGGCCCGGCTGGGGCGGCACCACGGGAGAGGCGTCGGTCGTCATCGTGGATCCCTTCGGCTCTTGATGTGAAACCTAATCTCTTCCGAGGAGATTCGGAAGAGGTCGCAGCCGACCAGGGACAGGTGACGAGGAGTGTCAGCGCCCCTGTTGCCAGGCCCGGACCCAGGCCCGGCCGTAGTCGTTCCCGTGGGGCGTGCGCAGGACGGTGTGGATGTGGAACTGCTTCGGGGTGTCGTAGTCGAGGAAGACCCCGCAGTGGTGGTCGAGCTCCACGATCAGCACCGGTGACTGGAGCCGGTAGTAGAAGACGTCGCCGGGGCGGTGGCCGCCGATCCAGCTGAACCAGGTCTCGTCGAGCGACTCCCGCACCTCCCGCATCCGCGCCGCCCGGGGTCCGGTGGGCAGCAGCGCGACGAAGGCCTCGGCGACGGCCAACGCGAGCTCCTGCGCCTCGGCAGGCATCTCCGCGACGCGGACACCCTCGAACGGGATGACCCGGTTGTCCTGGAACGCGCCCGCGAGGTGGCGCTCGTCGCCCGGGTGCACCCGGTCCGGAGGCATCGCCGGGTCGACCATCTGCTCGTAGACGGTCGCCTCGCGGCGCTGCTGCTCGGGCAGCGCGGCCATGAGGTCGGTCCCGAGCCGGATCTTCTCGGTGTAGGTCTCGACCCCGGCGTGCGGCCCCTCGTCGATCTCGTTCGGCTCGGCGCCGAGGAACACCGGACTGACGACCATCCGATCCTCGACGACCAGGCAGTTGACCGCGCAGTGGTGCCCGAAGAGCTGCCAGCCCCACGGCGCCACCGGGTGCGGCCGCCCGTAGAGGGCGATGTTGTAGCTGAACTCGTTGAGGATGTTCTCGAGGCCGACGACCTCGCCGAGGAAGCCGTTGATCAGCATCATGTCGTGGACCAGCGTGTAGCCCTCCGGGCTCAGCGACGCCGCGACCAGGGCCAGGGCGCGCCGCTGGACCTCGGCCGGCTGGAACTCCAGCCGGACCCCGGTGTCGAACTGCAGGAACTCGGGGTTGGCCCAGGTCTGCCACTCGACGGCGTCGACGGCGTGGTTCAGCCTCGCGCGGCCGGCCTCGTCGAGCGCGTCCTCCAGCACCAGGGCGGCCTCGATCATCGCGGCGACCGGGGCCTCCTCACCGGGCCGGGCGGGCGTGAACGGGTGCTGGTCCGGGCGGAGCGTCCCTTCCTCGGTGACGCCGCGGAACTCGGCGAGCTGCAGCGGCGCCCAGCCGCGGATGAGGCCGCCGGTGAACGGGTGGGACTTCGCGGCCTCCCGGTACTCGTAGGCGTCGAGTCCCTTGACGTCGTTGATGCGCGCCGAGTCCGGCGGGAACAGGTAGCGGCGGAATTCGGCGGGCACGGGGCTCCTTCGCGGCTCGGCGCCGATCGGTGGGCAGCGTCAGTCGGTGTGGTGGTGGCGGGCCACTGCGGCCCGGACGGCGGCGTCGTCGCCCGCGGTGATCGCGTCGACCAGGTCGACGTGGACCTGCAGCCGGCGGCCGCGGTAGGACCGGGCGTCGTCGGACTCCAGCTGCGGGGAGGTGGTGCCGAGGTGGCCGAGCGTGGCGACGTACACCGCGCGGGCCATCGCGTTGGGGCAGAGCTCCGCGATGCGTTCGTGGAGTGCCCAGGTGGCGCGGACGAAGCCGCCCCAGTCCGCGGCCACCTCCATCGCCCGCAGCCGGCTCCGCAGCTCCGCCGCGTCGGCCTCGCCGCAGCAGCGGGCCGCGCCGAGGTCGATCAGCTCCTCGAGCTGGTTGCGCAGCTCCACGGCGTCGGCGACCTCGGTCGGGCGATTGGCCGCGGCGAGCAGGGTGCGGCGCATCCGCACGACCGGCCCCTGCTCGGCGGCGAACAGGCCGCCGCCCCGGCCGGGCCGGACGACCAGGACACCGCGGTCGGCCAGCAGGCGTACCGCCTCGCTGACGGTCGCGCGGGCGAACCCGGACTCGGTGCGCAGCTCCTCGATCGTGCCCACCGGAGCGCCCGGGGCCAGGGTCCGGATGCGGGCCTCCAGCCGGGCGGCCAGGTGCTCCGCCCGGGTACGGGGGACGACGCCCGCCTCGTGCTGGCGCTCCGCCGGGCCCTCGGTCATAGTGGCCAGTGAAGCATAAGATCATAACCTTTAGAAGGTTTACGAGAGGACGGCATGGCGATCGTGGGGCTGGCCGGTGCGACCGGCGACGTCGAGGTCGCGAGGCTGTCGCCGGACGGGGAGACCGCGACCGTGCTGGGTCCGCTGGCGGAGTTCTGGCGGGACCCGCGGGCGCACCTGGCGTCGCCGGCGCGGGGCAGGCAGGTGTCGGTGCGGTCCGCCGAGGTGGTCCCGCCGGTCCTGCCCGACGCCCGGGTGATCTGCATCGGCCTGAACTACCTCCGCCACCTCGCGGAGGGCTCGTACTCCGGGGAGGCGCTCCCGGAGCACCCGACGCTGTTCGCCCGGTGGAGCCGCTCGCTGACCGTCGGGGGCGCCGCGGTGCCGGTGCCGGCGAACGAGGCCGGGCTCGACTGGGAGGGCGAGGTCGTCGCCTGGGTCGGCGAGCGCCTCGTCGACGCGACCCCCGACGAGGCCCTCGCCGCCGTCGTCGGCTACTCGACCTTCAACGACCTCACCGCGAGGCGGGCCCAGAAGCTGACCTCGCAGTGGATCCTGGGCAAGAACGCCGACCGGTCCGGGCCGCTCGGGCCCATGGTCCCGGCGGACGAGGTGGGCGACCTCCGCGACGGCCTGCGGGTGCGGACCCGGGTCAACGGTGAGGTCGTGCAGGACGCGTCGACCGACGATATGGTCTACCACGTGGGGGACACCCTGGCCCTCGTCTCCGGGACCCTCACCCTCGAGCCCGGCGACCTGCTGGCGACCGGCACCCCGTCGGGGGTGGGCTACGCGCGGACGCCGCCGTGGCTGCTGCAGCCGGGCGACGAGGTCGAGGTGGAGGTCGAGCGCCTGGGCGTCCTGCGGACCCCGATCGTCGGCAACGACCACCGCACCGCCGGGAAGCCCACCCGCCGCGCCGCCCCTGCCTGATCCGCTCAGGCCGTCGGCCGGATCGTCAGGTACTCGATCCGGTCGCCGCGGAAGGTGAACCCGAACGCGAGGTCGACCGGGCTGCCCGGGAAGTCCCCCGCGATCTCGACGACGGCACGCCGGCCGTCACCGGCGATCGGGTCGACACCGCGCACCTCGTAGGTCACCGGCGGCACGCTCGTGCGCCAGGCCCGGATGGCGTCGATGCCCCGGTGGAGGTGGCCTTCGTCCTCGACGATCGCGTCGTCGGCGAACTGGGCGTGGTAGGCCGCGAGGTCGGGAGCAGCGGCGAGGAGGAAGTAGCGCTGGACGAGCGTCTCGGATTCGGTCATGCCGACGACGCTCCGGTCTCCCCTCGCCGGAGGGTCAACCCCGTACGGTCGTCGTTTCTCCGGCGTCAGTGCCCTGGGCCACGTCGACGTTCCCGCACTCCGCCGTGATCTCGGCCGCCGCCCGGGCCGCGGCGACGAAATCGTCGACCACCGGCGAGGAACGCGATGCGGCGACCGCGAGGCACACCTGGTCGGGCGCCAGGTCGGGGATCGGCACGTAGCTGATGTCCGGCCGGGAGTAGAACGTGGTCTCAGAACGCGCCACGAACGAGATGCCCCGGCCGGCCCCGACGTGCTCGAGCCTCTCCTCCACGCCGCGCACCCGGAGCCCGGAGTCGGGCAGGGGGCGCCGGGTGGGCTGCGTGCTCGGGTCGGCATGCCACACCAGCGGCTCATCGGCCAGGTCGGCCTCGGTGACCTCCTCCTTGCCGGCCAACCGGTGGCCCGCGGGCACCACGACCAGGAGCGGCTCGGTGTACAGCGGGGTCACCCGCAGCCCGGTCTCGTCGATCGGCAGCCGGACGTAGCCGACGTCGACGCGGCCGTCGAGCAGCATCGTCGCCTGGTCGGCCCCTTCCATCCGCTGCACGTCCACGACGACGTCCGGGTGCCGGGCCTCGAACGCCCGCGCCGCCGGGATGACCGGGATGCCGGTCCGGAAGCCGACCACCAGCCGCCGGTCGCCGCGTGCGGCCACGCACACCCGCCGTCGGAGGGCGTCCGCGGCGGCGAGCAGCGGGCCGGCATCGTCGAGGAGCTGGCGGCCCGCGTCGGTCAGGGCCACGCCATGGCTGTCGCGGGTGAGCAGCGAGGCACCGAGATCCTGTTCCAGCGCGCGGATCTGGCGGCTGAGCACCGGCTGCGCGATGTGCAGCTCGTCCGCGGCGCGACCGAAGTGCAGCGTGTCGGCGACGGTGACGAAGTACCGCACCTTGCGTAGGTCCAGGTCCACGGAGCCTCCCGATCCGGCGATGCCTCCAGGGTATCGCCACGTCCGGAAGAAGTCTTGGACGCCCATTCTCGCCACTGGCATCGTCGATGGGGCCGAACGGGAACGGACACATCAGGAATTGCGCACCGTCCCGTTCGTGTCATTCGGCGTGGGTACGCCACGAAATCCCGAGAACGAGGAAGAGGCCACATCTCATGGGCACTATCAGCATCATCGGGACCGGGAACATGGCCCGCATCATCGGCGGATTGGCGGTGGCGGGCGGCAACACCGCCGAGATCCTGGGTCGTGATCAGTCCAAGGCCGCCGACCTGGCCGGGGCCCTCGGCGACGGCGCCACGACGGGAAAGTGGGGAGCCGTCCCAGCCGGGGACATCGTCATCGTGGCCCTGTTGGCCGACGGTGTCGTCCCGGTCATCAGCCAGTACGGAGACGCTCTCGCGGGCAAGGTCATCGTCGACATCAGCAACCCCTTCAACGCCACGGCCGACGGACTGGCCGTCGGTGAGGACACCTCGGTCGCGCAGGAGGCCGCGAAGGTGGCGCCGGCGAGCGCGAGTGTGGTGAAGGGCTTCAACACCATCTTCGGTCATGTCCTGGACAAGGGTGGTCGGCCCGACGTCTTCTTCGCCGGCGACGACGCGCAGGCCAAGGCGGGCGTGGCGACGTTCATCGCCAGTCTCGGGCTGCGCCCGCGCGACGTCGGCGACCTGGGGATGGCGCACTGGCTCGAAGGAGCGGGCCTGCTCACGATGGGCCTCGCCCGTCACGGGGTGGGACATTTCGAATTCGCCCTCGGCGTGACCGAGTTCGGCGGCTGAGGCTCGGGTGATCAGCCCATGAGGTCGCGACCGCCGTCGATGCCGAGGATCTTCCCGGTCATCCACGACGACGCGGGGTCGGCCAGGGCGAGGATCCACGGGACGACGTCGTCGACCTCGCCGATGCGCCCGAGCGGGACCTTGGCCACGAAGCGTTCGACGAGGGCATCGGCGGCGGCCTGGTCCTCGGCTCCGGCGGTGACGGCGTCGGTGCGGGTCGGGCCGGGCGCGACCGCGTTCACCCGGATGCCGCGGGACGCCAGCTCGACGGCCCAGGAGCGGGTGAGGCTGTCGAGGGCGGCCTTGCTCGCGCCGAGTACGCCGAGCCCGGGCTGCGGGGTGTGCCCGACGACGCTGGACATCAGCACGATCGCGGCGCCGGGAGTGCGCAGCAGCGGGAGCAGGTGCGTCGTGAGCACGACGGGGCCGAGGACGTTGATGTCGAGCAGGTCGCGGGCGGCCTGCACCGAGCCGCCGTCGAGCGGGGTGGCGCGGAAGACGCCGGCGTTGTGGACCAGCACGTCGAGGTGGCCGCCGCTGTTCGTGACGGCGTGCCGGACGGCGTCGGCGCCCGCGTCGGTGGCGACGTCGGCGACGACCGGGACGAGCGCCGGATGCCCGGCCGCCGTCTCGGCCAGCGGTTCCGGGCGGCGCCCGGTGACGACGACGTGCGCGGCGCCGCGGGCGGCGAACGCCCGTGCCGTGGCCCGGCCGATGCCGGATCCGCCGCCGGTGACGACGACGGTGCGGCCCTCGAAGGAGGCGCTGTCTGCCATGACCACAGGACGCTAGCGCGGAATCCCTCCGGGACCCATTCAGATCGGGCCCGTCAGGGTGACCAACAGCCGCGCTCGGCCTCGAGCGGCACTGAGTGCAGGTTTCGGGGCCTACGCGTCTGCGTGGTGTGCTGTTGATCAACGCTGACTGACGCACCCGACTGCTCAGCCGCGCTCCGCCGCGTTCGCGATCGACAAGCCGACCTGGTGGCTGCGCTCTTCGCGGACGTTCCCGACGCCTTGGTCATCACCCGGTGAGTCAGCGCATCGTTCGTGCAACGTTTTATCAGCGCCGCGTGCGGCGTCCAGGCGATCCGGCCGGGCCCCGGTGGTCCTGCCGTAGGATCCTCCCGGCAGCAGTCGAGACGCCATTGCTGTCCTGGCCGACGACGCGCAGGCCGAGGCCGAGGCGGCGACGGCGTGGTTCGAGGGGCGAAGGCCGGATGGGCGGCAGCGAGGGCGACGACGACGGCGGCTCCATCGCGCCCCGGGCGCGCCCGGCCGGCGTCGAACTGACCGCCGGCGCGGTCGCCCGCCGGCTCGGCGTAGCGCCGTCGACGCTGCGGAGCTGGGCCCGCCGGTACGGGGTCGGACCCGCCGAGCACGAGTCCGGCCGCTACCGCCGCTACTCGGAACGGGACGTGGCCGAGCTCGAGACGATGTGTCGCCTCGTGGGGCAGGGTGTGGCCCCGTCCGCCGCGGCGGCCGTCGCCCGCCAGCACGTGCCCGGCGCCGAACCGGCCGTCGGCGCGGACCCCGAGGGCGGTCGCCGCTCGTATGCGCAGGTGGTCCGCGGGGTGGTCGGCGCGGCCCACCGCCTCGACGCCGACGCCGTGGTCGCGGCGGTCGCCGGACAGCTCGCCGAGCGTGGCGTGGTCGCGACCTGGCAGCAGATGTGCCGGCCCGCCCTGGCGACGCTCGACCGCGAGGTCGCCGAGACCGGGGGGTGCATCGACGCGCAGCTGATCGCCGCCTGGGCCATCAGCACCGCCCTGCGTCCGGTCAGCGCCGCGTCCGACCCGCCCGCCGTCGCGAGCGGCGCCGGAGTCCTCCTGGCGTGCACCGACGGGGAGCAGCACACGCTGGCCCTCGAGGCCCTCCACGCGGCGCTGGCCGAGTCGCACCTGCCCGCCCGGATGCTGGGCCCGTCGGTCCCCGACGTCGCGCTCGCGGAAGCCTGCCGCCGGACCGGGCCCGACACCGTGGTGCTGTGGGCCCAGACCCCGTCGACCGCGCGCGCCGTGGTGCTCGACCAGGTCGGCGCCTCCGCCGGATCGGTCCTCGCGGTCGGACCCGGATGGGCCGGGCTGGACCTGCTGGACCTGCCCGCGACCGTCGACACCGTCGACGATCTGCCGGCCGTGCTGCGGCACATCGCCGGGCGGCTCGGAGCGCAGCTCGCCACTCGCTGAACCGCAACGGTTCTGCGTCGTTTCAACTCTCGCCGCGTCGGCAATCCTGCCCGCGATCGCGAGGGGAGGTCGTCAGGGCCCCCCGACGACATGCCGGCTCCAGACCCGTGGGCCAGGGCGTTCGCCCCCGCACGTGGAAGGAGACGGCCGGTCATGCCCACGACACTGTTCGGACGGATGTTCCCCCCGGGACGGCACGAGCACGCGCCGAGTCCCGGTCGGGGGGTGCTCCTGGTCCACCGGATCGGCGCCGTGCTGGCCGCCGCCGTCCTCGTCACGTTCGCGACGGCGGGTGTGGCCGGCGGCCTGGAGTTCTTCTCCACCGAGGGCCGGCCCGTGCTCGGGCTCTCCTCGAACGGGCTGCTCTCCGCGATCTCGATCGCCACGGCCGTCGTCCTCGTCGCCGCCGCGATCCGGGGCGGACGGACCGCGTCGACCGTCCTCATCGTCGTCGGCGCGCTGTTCCTGATCTCGGCGTTCGTCAACCTCGCCCTGATCGGCACCGTCGCCAACCTGCTGGCGTTCCGGTTGCCCAACGTCTTCTTCAGCATCGGCGCCGGCCTCGTGCTGCTCCTCGTGGGCGCGTACGGGCGGCTGAGCGGCCGGCCGCCGGCCGACAACCCGTACCGCTCCGGGGACGCCGACGACGCCGGCGCGCCACCCCCGCAGCCGACCCCGACGACGGCCGCGGAGGCGCTCGCCGACCGCGACATGGCCGTCGCCGAGGAAGCCGTCGCGCAGCACACCGCCACCCCCGACCAGGCCCGGCGGGTCCGGGCCATCGGGGACCTGCGCACCCACGAGGACCGCCGCCAGGCCTGGATGCGCTTCCAGCACTGACCCGGCACCACCCGACCCGCACCAGAGGAAGAGGTTCCATGGTCTCCGCGATCCTGCTCGGTTCCATCAGCACCGTCGTCGACACCTCCGAGCTGCAACGACAGGCCTTCAACGAGGCCTTCACGCAGCACGGCCTGCACTGGGAGTGGAGCCGCGACCGGTACCGCGCGATGCTCGCGGGCAACGGCGGCAGCGACCGGATCGCCGAGTACGCCCGGTCGATCGGGGAGCCCGTCGACGCCGACGCGGTCCACGCGACGAAGTCGACGATCTTCCAGCGACGGCTGGCGTCCGCGGACGTCCGTCCCCGGCCCGGCGTCGCCGAGACGGTCCGGGCCGCGCGGGACGCCGGCCTGCGGGTCGGCCTCGTGACGTCGACCTCGAAGGAGAACGTCGCCGCGCTGCTCGACGCGGTCTCCGGTGACATCGACGCGAACGCGTGGGACGTCGTCGTCGACTCCTCGCGGGTCGAGCGCACCAAGCCGGACCCCGCCGCCTACACGGTGGCGCTGCGTGAGCTCGGGCTCGACGCCTCGCGGTGCCTGGCCGTCGAGGACAACCCCGGCGGCGCCCACGCGGCCGCCGCCGCGGGCGTCCCGTGCGTCGCGTTCCCGAACGAGAACACCGCCGACCTGGAGTTCGCGGGCGTCACCGGCCGCGTCGAGGCGCTCGACCTGGGCGAGCTCCGCTCCCTGGCCGGAAACCGCTGACCCCGCTCGACCTGGACAGGAGCCCCGCCATGGCCGCCCCACCCGAGCCGACGCTGACCGCGACCGACACCGCCTTCCACGTCGAGGCGTACGAGAAGATCGACTATTCGCTGCGCTACGTCGACGGGGTCTTCGCGCCGGAGAACCCCGAGCTCGCCGAGGCCTACCGCCCGTACGGGCGCTGCCTGGCGGTGATCGACAGCGCCGTGCACGAGCTCCACGGCGAGCAGATGCAGGCCTACTTCGACCACCACGGGCTCGCGCTGACGCTGTTCCCGCTCACCATCCGCGAGCCCGACAAGACCATGCGCACCGTCGAGAGCATCGTCGACGCGTTCGGCGACTTCGGGCTGGTGCGCACCGAGCCGGTGCTCGTCGTCGGGGGCGGGCTCATCACCGACGTCACCGGCACGGCGTGCTCGATGTTCCGGCGCGCGACCAACTACATCCGCATCCCGACGACGCTGATCGGCCTGATCGACGCCAGCGTCGCGATCAAGGTCGCGGTCAACCACGGGAAGAACAAGAACCGCCTCGGGGCGTTCCACGCCTCCCAGCAGGTCATCCTCGACTTCTCGTTCCTGCGGACCCTCCCGGCCGACCAGGTGCGCAACGGGATGGCCGAGCTCGTGAAGATCGCGACGGTCGGGAACGCCGACATCTTCGAGACGCTAGAGAAGTACGGCGAGGACCTGCTGACGACGCGGTTCGGTCATCTCGACGGGTCACCCGAGCTGCGCGGGACCGCGCACCGGCTCACCTACGACGCCATCCGCACCATGCTCGAGCTCGAGGTCCCGAACCTGCAGGAGCTCGACCTCGACCGCGTCATCGCCTTCGGGCACACCTGGAGCCCCACCCTCGAGCTCACCCCGGAGCGGCCGTACTTCCACGGCCACGCGATCGCGGTCGACATGGCGTTCTCGACGACGCTCGCCGAGCGGCGGGGCTACATCTCGGCCGGGGAACGGGACCGGATCTTCTGGCTGATGAGCCGGATCGGGCTCACGCTCGACAGCCCGTACCTCACGCCCGAGCTGCTCGCGAAGGCCACGGACTCGATCGTGCAGACCCGCAACGGGCAGCTGCGCGCCGCCGTTCCGCGCCCGATCGGGACCTGCTTCTTCGTCAACGACCTCACCGCCGACGAGCTCGCCGCGACGCTCGACGCCCACCACGAGCTCGCCGCGGGCTACCCGCGTGGCGGCCACGGCGAGGACATGTTCGTCGTGCCGGAGGAGGTGACGGCCTCGTGACCCCGGCCGCCACCGCACCGGGGGCGCCGCGCCCGGTCACCCCGGTCGGGATCCTCGCCGCCGCCCTCGACGACGTGCTCGACCGGGCGCAGCGAGGGGCGCTCGACGCCGACGGACTCGACCGGCTGCGCGAGGCGCGGGATCTCGCCGTCGGGCTCGATCCCTACCTCGAGCGGTGCACCACCCCGGAGTCGACGGGGTTGGCCGCGCTCGCCCGGCGGACCGTCGAGCACGACTGGCGCACGCACTCCGGTGGGACCGGGCTCGAGCAGGAGATGCTCTCCGGCCACGTCGAGGGACAGCTGCTGCGCACGCTGGTCCACGCGACGCGGGCGCGCTCCGTCCTCGAGATCGGCATGTTCACCGGCTACTCGGCGCTGGCGATGGCCGAGGCGGTCGGCGACGACGGCCGGGTCGTCGCCTGCGAGGTCGACGCCGACGTGGCCGCCCTCGCCCGGGAGTGCTTCGCGGGCTCGCCCGCCGGTGGCCGGATCGACGTCCGGGTCGGCCCGGCCGCCGACACGCTGCGCGCGCTCGCCGGGGAGTCCTTCGACCTGGTGTTCGTCGACGCCGACAAGGCCGGCTACGCCGACTACCTCACGGCCCTGCTCGACGGCGGGTTGCTCGGCCCGCGCGGCCTCGTCGTCGTCGACAACACCCTCATGCAGGGCCGGGCGTACGGCGCGGGCGCACCGACCGCCAACGGCGCCGCGATCGCCGCGTTCAACGACGCCGTCGCCGCCGACCCGCGGGTCGAGCAGGTCCTCGTCCCGCTGCGGGACGGCATGACGCTGATCCGCCGCGTCGAGGAGGACCGATGAACATCGAGGCACTGGCACCCGTCGGCGCCGAGATCACCGGCCTCGCGGTCGGTCCGCTCGACGACGTCACGGCCCTGCGCGACCTGCTCGCCGAGCACGGCGTCCTCGTGCTCCCCGACCAGGGCGACGTCGACGACGAGCGCTTCACGGCGTTCCTGCGCAGCTTCGGGGACCTGGCGTTCACCACCGGCGAGGCGCCGCTGGCGGGACACCCCGACCTGAACGTCGTCTCCAACGTGGGCCGTACCGAGCCGCCCCGCAGCACCTTCCACATCGACACCGGGTACGTGGCCCGACCCCCCGCCTACACCGCGCTGCGGGCCGTGGAGGTCCCCGAGCAGGGCGGCCGGACGCTGTTCAGCAACCAGTTCCGGGCCCACGACACGCTGCCCGACGAGCTCCGGCAGCGGGTGCAGGGCCGCACGCTGTGCCACGTCGTCACCGGCCTCGACCTCGGTCCCGACGACGAGGCCGCCGCCGACCACCCGGTGCTGCGCCCCCACCCGGTGTCCGGGCGGGTCGCGCTCTACCTCGACGCGCCGAAGCGCTGCGCCGCGGTCAGCGGGATGGGCGAGGAGGAGGCCGCCGACACCGTCACCGCGCTGCTCGAGCACTCCACCCGCGACGACAACGTCCATCGCCACGCCTGGCGGCCCGGCGACGTCGTCATCTGGGACAACGGCGCGGTCATGCACAGGGCCGACCACGACGGCGTCGTGGGGCACCGGGTGATGCACCGCGGGATGGTCGCGACCTACCCGGGTGTGTCATGAGCCTGACCGGCGCCGCCCGGACCCTGGCGATCCAGGCGCTGCTGGCCGCCGCGCTGCCCGCGAACCTCGCCGTCACGGGCGCCGCGCTCGTCCGCTCGGCCCTGGTCGGCGCCCCGCCGCGTGACACGCCGGAGCGGCCGCGGACCGTGCTGGTCAGCGGCGGGAAGATGACCAAGGCGCTGACGCTCGCCCGCGCGTTCCACACGGCCGGTCACCGGGTCGTGCTGGTCGAGTCGGCGCGCTACCGCCTGACCGGGCACCGCTTCTCCCGCGCCGTCGCCGCGTTCCACGTCGTGCCCGCCCCCGACGACCTCGGCTACGTGGATGCGCTCGTGGAGGTGGTGCGCCACGAGGGCGTCGACGTCTACGTGCCGGTCTGCAGCCCGGCGTCGAGCTGGTACGACGCGCTGGCCAAGCCGGTGCTCGAGCAGTACTGCGAGGTGCTGCACGGCGACGCCGAGGCCATCGGCACCGTCGACGACAAGGCCGCGTTCGCCGCGGCGGCGCAGGCCGGCGGGCTGCCGGTGCCGGACACGCATCGGGTGACGTCCGCGGCCGAGGTCGAGGCGTTCGACTTCCCGCCCGGCGGGCCGGGGTACGTGCTCAAGAGCATCCCGTACGACGCGGTCAACCGCCTCGATCTCACGCCGCTGCCTCGTCCGACACCGGACGAGACCGCCGCGTTCGCCCGGTCCAGGCCGATCTCGCCGGAGACGCCGTGGATCCTGCAGGCGTTCGTGCGCGGCCAGGAGTACTGCACCCACGGCACGGCCCGCGACGGCCGGCTCCAGGTCTACTGCTGCTGCGAGTCGTCGGCCTTCCAGCTCAACTACGCGCCGGTCGACGTCCCGGAGATCGAGCAGTGGGTGTCGCGGTTCGTCGCCGACCGGAAGCTCACCGGCCAGTACTCGTTCGATGTCATCGTCGAGGACGACGGAGCGCCGGTCGCGATCGAGTGCAACCCCCGCACCCACTCCGCGATCACGATGTTCCACGACCGGCCCGAGGCTCTCGCGGCGGCGTACCTCGACGACGACGTCGCGACCCTGCGGCCGAGCCCGACCGCCCGGCCCACCTACTGGCTCTACCAGGAGCTCTGGCGGATGGTGTCGCGGCCGGCGACGGCCCTCGAGCGGCTCCGGGTGGTCCTGCGCGGTACGGACGCGATCTTCGACCTCGACGACCCGCTGCCGTTCCTGCTGGTCCACCACCTGCAGATCCCGGCGCTGCTGTGGTCGAGCCTGCTCGCCGGGCGGGACTGGGTCCGGATCGACGTCAACATCGGCAAGCTCGTCGAACCGGCCGGGGACTGACCGTGCTACGCGTCCTGCACCTCGTCGGGTCCCCGACCAGCGAGTTCCTCGCCGAGCTCTCCCGGCTCTACGCCCGCGGCTGCCTGGCCGCCACCGCCGACCCGGACCGGTACGAGCCGGTGATCGCCCACGTCTCGCCCGACGGGTGCTGGCGGTTCCCCACCACGGTGGACACGGCCGCCCCGGCCCTCGATCTGCCGGCCGCGCTGGCGCGGATCCGGGAACTCCCGCCCGACGTCGTCATCCCCCAGATGTTCTGCCTGCCCGGGATGACGTCCTACCGCGCGCTGTTCGACGTGCTCGGCGTCCCGGTCGTCGGCAACCCGCCCGAGGTCATGGCGCTCGGCGCCGACAAGCCGCGGGCGCGGGCACTCGTCGCGCACGGCGGGGTCGACGTGCCCGACGGCCGGGTGGTCACCTCCGCGTCGCCCGGCGCGGTGCCGGAGCTGCCGGTGGTGGTCAAGCCCGCGGACTCCGACAACTCGCTCGGCGTCACGCTGGTGCGCCGCCCCGAGCAGTACGGCCCGGCCCTCGGGGCGGCGCTCGGGCATTCCGGCGCGGCGCTCGTCGAGACCTACGTCCCGGCGGGGCGCGAGGTGCGGTGCGGCGTGATCGAGCACCGGGGGGAGCTCGTGTGCCTGCCGCTCGAGGAGTACCCGGTCGACGAGGACGCGGCGCCGGTCCGGTTGCCGGCGGACAAGCTGGCCCGCGACGACGACGGCGGGCTCGGCCTGGTCGCGAAGGGCGCGGACCGGGCGTGGGCGGTCTCTCCCGACGACCCCGTGGTCGGTCCGGTGCACGAGGCCGCCCGCCGCTGCCACGCGGCCCTGGGGTGCCGCGACTACGGGCTCTTCGACTTCCGCGTCGACCCCGCGGGCCGCCCGTGGTTCCTCGAGGCCGGCCTGTACTGCTCCTTCGCCCCCACGAGCGTGATCGTCGCGATGGCGGAGCGGGCCGGCGTCCCGCTCGGCGAACTGTTCGCCGAGATGCTCGGGCGCGCGGCGGACCGGGGGCGCTGACGAGGCGGGCCGGGCTCACCGTGGTGGTGTCTTGCGCCCCCGAAGGAGGCATGTCCCCGAGTCCCCGACGGTGATCCGTGCCACCGTGGCGGCGGTCCAGGCCAGTCAGGCCGGCCTCGAGGGGACGGAGCGGATCGAAGTGAGCAGCACACGCAGCATCGCGCACGGGCAGCGCACCGGCTACGCCAGCCTCGAGGCCGGGCGGCTCTCGTTCGAGTCGTTCCCGATGCGCCTGTTCACCAAGGGCAACGCGCGGCACTGGAACCCCGCGGACATCGACTTCTCGCAGGACGCGCGCGACGTGGCGGCGATGACCGACGAGGAGCGCTGGCTCACCTCGGCGCTCGCCGCCCAGTTCCTGGCCGGCGAGGAGTCGGTGACCCAGGACCTGCAGCCCTTCATCGCCGCGATGGCCGCCGAGGGGCGGCTCGCCGACGAGATGTACCTGACCCAGTTCCTGTACGAGGAGGCCAAGCACACCGAGTCGTTCCGGCGCTGGTTCGACGCCGTGGGCATGACCGACGACCTGCACGAGTTCGTCGACTTCAACGACGCCTACACCCAGATCTTCGCCCAGGAACTGCCGGCCTGCCTGCACGCGCTGCACGACGACCCGTCGCCCGCCAACCAGGTCCGGGCGTCGGTCACCTACAACCACGTCGTCGAGGGCGCGCTCGCGCTGACCGGCTACTTCGGGTGGAGCCAGGTCTGCGCCTCGCGCGGGATCCTCCCCGGGATGCAGCGGGTGGTGAAGCTGATCGGCGACGACGAGCGCCGGCACATGGCCTGGGGCACGTTCACCTGCCGTCGCCACGTCGCCGCCGACGACGCGCTGTGGACGGTGGTCAACGACCGCCTCGAGGAGCTCTTCGCGCCCGCGGTCGGCGTCATCGCGAACACCTTCGACCACTTCGGTGACGAGAACCCGCCGTTCGGCATCAGCGTCGACGAGATGACCGAGTACGCGGCCGACCGGTTGAACCGGCGCCTGGGCACGATCGAGTCCGCCCGGGGCGCCGACCTGCTCAGCATCGACACCGACGCCGACCCCGAGCGCCTCGAGGAGACCTTCCACGCCGAGGACCAGGCCGCGCTGCAGCAGGTGGCGGCCTCCGACGACGCCCCCGCGATCGCCCAGGCCTGAGGTGTGACAGCGAGATACCTGGTCCTGCTCGGGGCCGCGATCGCCGTCCTCGTCCTCGGCACGGCCCTGATCTGGATGATCCAGCGGATGCGGGAGGGCGGCGCGCGGCGCGCCAGGCGGGGCGCGGCGGCCCGACGACGGGTCGCGAACGCCGCGGACCGTGCCGACCTCGCCGTCGGGACGATCTCGGTCCCCGACCGGTTCGGGGCGCTCGGAACCGACGGCGTCCTGCTGCTCACGGCGGAGCCGCAGCCCGGGGATCTGACGTTTGCCGTGGCCGCCCCCACCCCGCCGTTCGACCTGACCGCCCCCGGCGCCGCGGACGCCCTGCAGGACTGGGAGACCGCGTCCCAGCCCCGGCGGCGCGCGCTGATGATCCGCGGCTACCTGGCGCATCCGCTGCCGCGGGTGCGGGCCGAGGCGCTGGACCTGATCGGCAGCACGGACGCCCGGACTCCGCAGCACCTGGCGCTGCTGCTGGTCGACGACGCCGAGCCGGTGCGGCGCAAGGCGGCCCGGATGGCGTGGTCCGGGGGCGTCGACGCCGTCGTCGGCGCGCTGCGCGAGAACCCGGCGGAGGCCGCCGAGCGGGCCCACGCCGAACTGGTGGCGCACGCCCCGGACGGGCGCGAGGCACCGGCCCTGCGCTGAGCGGCCGGTGACGACGCTCGGGGCAGTCCCGTCGAGCCGGACGGTCGCGCCCCATTCCGACGCGCCCCTTCGAATCCGACGCGCGGTAGCCGAAAAGGCACCGGGCGAAGTCACGGACGAATGCGTTCCCGGATCCGGTGGCCGCGCGTAAAGTCGAGCCGATCCGTCGGGCAAGGCCAGCCTGTTCTCGGCGCGGCGGAACGCGTCGACAGGGGGATTCTCGACATGACGTCGCTGCGGAAGACCGCCCTCGTCGCGGGCCTCTGCTATCTCCTGACATTCGTGTCGGTGCCGACGCTCGTTCTGTACGGCCCGATCCACGGTGTCGGCTACATCGTCGGTCCGGGGCCCGACGGGGGAGCGCTCCGGGGCGGCCTGCTCGAGATCGTCGTGGCCCTCGCGTGCATCGGCACGGCGGTGACCCTCTTCCCGGTGGTCAAGCGGCAGAACGAGGCCCTGGCGCTCGGGTTCGTGGCCGCCCGCGTCCTGGAGGCCGCCACGATCTTCGTCGGAGTGGTCAGCCTGTTCGCGATCGTCACCGTGCGGCGGGCATCGGCCGGAGCCGACCCGGTCGCGCTCGTGGCGGTCGGAAAATCCCTCGTCGCGATCTACGACGAGGCGTTCCTGCTCGGGCAGGGGCTGATTCCGGGAGTGAATGCACTGCTCCTGGGCACCTTGCTCTACCGATCCCGGCTCGTGCCGCGGATGATCCCCATGATCGGGTTGATCGGAGCGCCATTCTTCCTGGCCGCCAAGGTTGCGGCGATCCTCGGAATCGTCGACCAGTTCTCGGTGTTGCCGGCCGTCACGACCGTTCCCATCGCCGTCTGGGAACTGTCGCTGGGCGTCTGGCTCGTCGCTCGGGGATTCACGCCGTCGCCCGTCGTCGGGGGGACCGGCACGCCAGGAACCCGGGAGTCCCGTACAGCGGTCTAGTCCGGGGCGTCCCGCACTGCGACCACCCCGGGGGTCATCGGGAAGCGGTCGTGAGGCCGGTGAGCGGGAACTCGAGCACGCCGCCCGGGTTGTCGAGGGTGCCGGTGCGCGAGCCGGACTGCGGTCCGGCGCGCCCGTCGCTGTCGGTGGCGACGTAGAGGCGGGTGTGGTCGGGGCTGAGGGCGACGTCGCGGTAGCGGTTGCGGGTGCGGAAGAGCCGGCCCGCGTCGCCCCGCACCGAGCCGCCGTCGCCGGTCAGCGTGAACACGAACACCGACCCGGTCTTCAGCGCCGGGACGAGCAGCGCGTCGGCGACCGCGGGGTGTCTCGGGCGGACCGCGCGGGATGCCGGGCGGGTCCTGCTCGTCGTCGTAGGTCAGCTGGGGGCAGTCGGGGGCGGCGGACCGGTTCGCGCGCGGGTGCGGCGCGCGCGGACGCCGCGCCTGCCGGCCGCGCTGTCGCATCGGACCGCCCCCTCACGGTTCCCGATGACCCCGCACGCGACCGGGACCGGACGGCGTAGCGCGACGGCGACGAGGAGGACACCGTCCTGCGCGGCGAGAGCCTGCGTCCGACCGTCAGGGCCGCGCGGCGTGGGAAGCTGCGGCCCGAGGTGTCCGCTGATGAGCGGGTGGTGCCCCCGGCAGGATTCGAACCTGCGCTCCCGCCTCCGGAGGGCGGTGCTCTATCCCCTGAGCTACGGGGGCGTACCGGCGACGAGCCTAGCGCATCGCCCGTGATCGTCCGGACGCCGGGGCCATGTCAGGAAGGGTTCATCGTGACCTCTGATGTCAGCAACGGACCATCGCCGGCGGCGCGCGGTACCCGACTCACGACCGCAACGGAGCCGCCCCGCGCGCCGCGAGCATCTGCGTCATCGTGTCGGCCTCCGCGGTCTGCGAGGCGACCATCGACCGCGCGAGCTGGGTGACCACGGACACCGAGCCGCGGTCCGCCTCCTCCTGCATCATCGACAGCCCGCCGCGGTGGTGGCGCAGAATGAGCTGCAGGAACGCCACGTCCATCGGTGTGCCGGTCTGCGACGTGAACCGCGCGAGGTCCGCGTCCGAGGCCATCCCGGGCATCGCCGCGGACGGCATCCCCATCCAGGCCATGTACTGGCCGGGCTGGGCCTCGGTCGGCTGCTCCCAGAGCCGCAACCAGCCCTGCATCATCCCGATCTGCTGGTTCTGGGTGGACTCGATGTCGAACGCCAGCTGGCGCAGCGCCGGGTCGGTGGTGTTGTTGCGCTCCCACACCGCCATCTGCACGGCCTGGTTGTGGTGCACCGCCATGTCCTGCAGGAACGCGACGTCCACCGCGCCCGGCGGCGGCCCGTACGACGGGGCGGTGCGCTGCCCGAGCACCAGCCCGCCGAGCGCGCCGACCAGCAGCAGCACGAGCACCACGCCCCCGACGACGACGCCGCGGGCCCACCCGGGACTGCGCGACCACCAGCCACCCCCGTCGTCCTCGAAGTCGTCCACGTCGGGAGGCTCCGGCGGGGAGCTCACCGACGCACTCACCCGGTCCCGCCCGAGCTGCCCTGGTAGGTCATCGGCAGTGCGTTCTTCGGGTAGGGCGGCGGGTCGAACGGCGGCGGGTTCTGCGGGTCGAAGGCGCCGGGCCCGAGGGCGTCACAGCTGGCCCCGACCTCGGGGTAGGTGTTCGGGTTGCCGCGCAGCGAGGTGATGAACTCGTCGATGCGCGGGTCGTTCGGGTCGGCGAGCTTGAGCTGGTGGCCCCAGGACTGCAGCGAGATCGGCTGGTCCAGCCCTGGGTACGGCGAGATCATCATCTGGTTCTGCCCGCGGACCTTGGCCGTGAGTCCGTCCAGGGCGGCGCCGGAGATCCGCGTCGGGTCGTAGGCGATCCAGACGGCGCCGTGCTCGAGCCCGTGCACCATGTTCTCGTTGCGCACGGCCCGCGGGTAGACCTGCCCGTTGCAGGCGGCCCAGTAGCCGTCGTGCGGACCGCCGTAGGGCGGCGTCCTGTCGTAGGCGACGCGCTGCTGCGGCGTGACGTGGTGCTGGCCCTCGTACTTCGTGGTCGCGATGCCGGGGATCGCCAGCGACGGGTCCTTGTTGTCGTCGGACGGCCGCCACGGGCTCACCGTGGAGTTCCGGGCGAGCAGGAAGTAGCCGATCCCGCCGACCAGGGCGAGCACGACGACGATCGCGCCGATCAGCAGCCACGGCACCTGGCGCTGACCGCCTCCCGACGGTGCCCGCCGGCGCGCGCCGGTGACCGGGTTCTTCCCGCGCTGCGGCGGCCGGGACCGGCCGGGCGGAGCACCCCGGCCCCGCGGCGGAGCGCTCCTGCTTCGCTGGTGCCCACCTGCCGGAGGCCGCCGGGGGGAACCGGTGGAGCGTCCACTCGCCATGGCCACGGAGTGTAGGGATGAGCCCTGCGTGAGTAGTCGCTGCCCTGGACGGGGTACGGCCGTCCGCCCACCGCCCCACGTGCGCCGCGTGGCTCCCTAGACTCGACGTCCGTGACCCCCGCTGCGCTCGCCGATCTCCTGCACGCCGTCGCCGTCGACGTGCTGACCGAGCGCGGACTCGACACGGCGGCGCTGCCCGACGAGGTCGTCGTCGAGCGCCCGCGCAACCCGGAGCACGGGGACTACGCGACCAACCTCGCGCTGCGCAGCGCCAAGAAGGCGGGCGTCAAGCCGGCCGACCTCGCCGACTGGCTGGCCACCAAGCTCTCCGACACCAGCGCGATCGCGAGCGCCGAGGTCGCGGGTCCGGGCTTCCTCAACCTGCGCCTGGCCGCCGACGCGCAGGCGGGGATCGTCGCCGAGATCCTCGCGCAGGGGGAGGCCTACGGACACACCGACGCGCTGACCGGGACGACGATCAACCTCGAGTTCGTCTCCGCGAACCCGACCGGTCCGATCCACCTCGGCGGCACCCGGTGGGCCGCCGTCGGGGACGCGCTCGGCCGCGTGCTGGAGGCGCAGGGCGCCGCGGTGGTCCGCGAGTACTACGTCAACGACGCCGGCGCCCAGATCGACCGGTTCGCGGAGTCGCTGGCCGCCGCCGCGCACGGCGAGGAGGTCCCGGAGAACGGCTACGGCGGGGCCTACGTCGCCGAGGTCGCGCAGCGGGTCGTCGAGCTCGAGCCCGGTCTGCTCGACCAGCCCCGCGAGGAGCAGGTCGCCGCCTTCAAGCGCCTCGGCGTCGCGGTGATGCTCGGGGAGATGCGGGAGTCGCTGGAGGCGTTCGGCACCCACTTCGACGTCTGGTCCTCCGAGGCCGCGCTGCACGCCTCGGGCGCGGTCGGGACCTCGGTGCAGAAGCTCAAGGACGACGACGCCCTCTACTACGCCGAGGGCGCGTGGTGGCTGCGCTCCACCGACCACGGCGACGACAAGGACCGCGTCGTCATCAAGTCCGACGGCAACCCGGCCTACATCGCGGGCGACATCGCCTACTACCGCGACAAGCGGGCGCGCGGCGCCGACCTGACGATCTACATGCTCGGCGCCGACCACCACGGCTACATCCACCGGCTCAAGGCGGTCGCGGCGGCCTTCGGGGACCCGCCCGACACCGTCGAGGTCCTCATCGGCCAGCTGGTGAACCTGCTGCGCGACGGCGAGCCGGTGAAGATGTCCAAGCGCGCCGGCACGATCATCACGCTCGAGGACCTCGTCGACGCGGTGGGCGTGGACGCCGCCCGCTACACGCTGACGCGCTCGAGCGTCGACCAGGTGCTCGACATCGACCTGGACCTCATCAGCAAGCGCACCAACGAGAACCCGGTCTTCTACGTCCAGTACGCGCACGCCCGGCTCTGCGCGCTGGCCCGCAACGCCACCGACCTCGGCGTCACCGCCGCGGACCCGGACCTGAGCCTGCTCGTCGAGCCCCGCGAGGGCGACCTCATCCGCACGCTCGGCGAGTTCCCGCGGGTGCTGTCCTCGGCCGCGGCGCTGCGCGAGCCGCACCGGGTCGCGCGCTACCTCGAGGAGCTCGCCGGCGCCTACCACCGCTTCTACGACACCTGCCGGGTCCTGCCCCAGGGTGACGAGCAGCCGGGACCCGTCAACACGGCCCGCCTGGCGCTCTGCGGCGCGACCCGCTCCGTGCTCGCGTCGGGCCTGGGCCTGCTCGGCGTCTCCGCCCCCAGCCGTATGTGATCGAACCCCGATGTGAGTTGATCTCCCAATGACGCGCGCCCATCCCGCCGGGCCCCGCCATGCCGACGTCCTGCCCGCGCACGACGCCCCCGGCCCGGTCCCGCACGACGGCACCGCCCTCGACGCGCTGCCCGCCGCCGTGTGGCCCCGTCACGCCGTCCGCGGCGACGACGGCGTCGTGCGGCTGGCCGGCGTCGACGTCCGGGACCTCGCCGAACGCCACGGCACCCCGCTGTTCGTCGTCGACGAGGCCGACTTCCGCTCACGGTGCCGCGACCACGCCGAGGCCTTCGGCGACCCGGAGCTCGTGCACTACGCCTCGAAGGCCTTCCTGTGCACCGAGGTGGCCCGCTGGGTCGCCGACGAGGGCCTCGGGCTCGACGTGTGCAGCGACGGCGAGCTCGCGACGGCGGTCCGGGCCGGCTTCCCGGGCGGGCGGATCGCGATGCACGGCAACAACAAGTCGCCCGCCGAGCTGGAGGCCGCCCTCGACGCCGGCGTCGGCAAGATCGTCCTGGACTCGTTCGCCGAGGTCGCGCGGCTCGACGACGCGGCCCGTCGTCGCGGGATCGTGGCCGAGGTGATGGTCCGCGTGACCGTCGGCGTCGAGGCCCACACCCACGAGTTCATCGCCACCGCGCACGAGGACCAGAAGTTCGGGTTCTCGCTGGCCGGGGGAGACGCCGCCGAGGCGGTGCGCCGCGTGCTGAAGTCGGCGAACCTGCGCCTGGTCGGGCTGCACAGCCACATCGGCTCGCAGATCTTCGACTCGGGCGGCTTCGAGCTGGCCGCGCGCCGGGTGGTCGGGCTGCTCGCGGAGATCCGCGCCGAGCACGGCGAGCGCGCCGACACCGCCTCCGGCCTCATCGACCTCGGCGGCGGGATGGGCATCGCCTACACCACCGCCGACCACCCGCGCTCCGCGTCGTGGCTGGCGGGGGAGCTGCGCGCGATCGTCGACCGGGAGTGCGAGCGGGCGGGCATCCCGGTGCCGCGGATCGCCGTCGAGCCCGGCCGGGCGATCGCCGGGCCCGGCACGGTGACCCTCTACACCGTCGGGACGATCAAGGACGTCGAGCTCGGCGGGGGAGCGCGGCGGCGCTACGTCAGCGTCGACGGCGGGATGAGCGACAACATCCGCACCGCGCTCTACGACGCGGCCTACGACTGCCGGCTGGTCTCGCGGTCGGCCGTTCCCGCCGAGACCGCGGGGGCGGGCAACCCCGGCGGCGGCGTCCCGACCCTGTGCCGGGTGGTCGGGCGGCACTGCGAGTCCGGCGACGTCGTCGTCCGGGACTGCTGGCTGCCCGCCGACCTCGCGCCCGGCGACCTCGTCGCCGTGGCCGCGACCGGCGCGTACTGCTACGCCATGGCCAGCGCCTACAACAAGGTGCCGCGCCCCGCCGTCGTCGCCGTGGCCGACGGTGCCGACCGCACCATGCTGCGGCGGGAGACCCTCGACGACCTGGCGCGCCTGGAGGTGCTGTGAGCAAGGACGCGGGACGCGTAGCGGAGCGGAGCCGGACCATCGACTCGGTCAAGGTCGCGCTGCTCGGCTGCGGGGTGGTCGGCACGCAGGTGGTGCGGCTTCTCCGCGAGCAGTCCGAGGAGCTCGCCGCCCGGGTCGGTGCCCCGATCGAGCTCGCCGGGATCGCGGTCCGCCGCCCGCAGCGCCACCCCGACGTGCCCGCCGAACTGCTCACCACGGACGCCGCCGGGCTCGTCGCGCGCCCGGATGTCGACGTCGTCGTCGAGCTCATGGGCGGCATCGAGCCGGCGCGGGATCTGCTGCTCGACGCCCTGAAGAACGACCGGTCGGTGGTCAGCGCGAACAAGGCGCTGCTCGCCGAGGAGGGCGAGGCGCTCGCGACGGCGGCCCGCGAGTCCGGCGCCGACCTCTACTACGAGGCCTCCGTCGCCGGCGCCATCCCGCTGCTGCGCCCGATCCAGCAGTCGCTGGCCGGCGACCGGATCCGCCGCGTCGCCGGCATCGTCAACGGCACGACGAACTTCATCCTCTCGGCGATGGAGTCCACCGGCGCGGGCTACGCCGACGCGCTCGAGGAGGCGGGGCGGCTGGGCTACGCCGAGGCCGACCCGACGGCGGACGTGGACGGCTACGACGCCGCGTCCAAGGCCGCGATCCTCGCCAGCCTCGCGTTCCACACCCGCGTGACCGCCTCCGACGTGCACCGCGAGGGCATCCGCGACGTCACCGCGACCGACATCGCGTCGGCGAAGGCACTGGGCTGCTCGGTGAAGCTGCTGGCCATCTGCGAGCAGGTCGACGGCGACGCTGGCAGTACGGTGTCGGCCCGCGTCTACCCGGCGATGATCCCGAAGGCGCACCCGCTGGCCTCGGTCTCCGGCGCGTTCAACGCCGTCTTCGTCGAGGCCGACGCCGCCGGGCCGCTGATGTTCTACGGCCAGGGCGCGGGCGGCCCGCAGACCGCGAGCGCCGTGCTCGGTGACCTCGTCGCGGCCGCGCGCAACCGGGTCATCGGCGGCCGCGGGCCCCGCGACACCGCCTACGCGCACCTGTCGGTGCAGCCGATGGGCGAGGTCCGCACGCGCTATCACGTCAACGTCGACGTCCACGACCGCGCGGGTGTGCTCGCCGCGGTGGCCTCGGTGTTCGCCGAGCACGGCGTCAGCATCGCCACCGTCAAGCAGGAGGGCGGTCGCGAGGCCGAGAGCCCGGACGCGGATGACGCGGGTCATGGCGGCGACGCGGGGACGGACGCCACACTGGTCGTCGTGACCCACGAGGCCCCCGACGCGGCCCTGCGGGCCACCGTCGACGCGCTGTCCGGGCTGGACTCCGTCCGCGGTGTCGCCAGCGTGCTGCGCGTGGAAGGTCTCGGCCGCCCCGTCCATGCTCTCGGAGGAGCCCAGTGACCCCCGCCGCCCTGCTCGCCCACCGCGTCGAGTGGCCGGGGGTCATCCGCGCCTACTCCGACCGGATGCCGCACGTGAAGGACGGCTGGGACGTCGTCACGCTGCGCGAGGGCGGGACCCCGCTGCTGCCGGCGCAGCACCTCTCCGCGCTCACCGGCTGCGAGGTGCACCTCAAGATCGAGGGCGCGAACCCGACGGGGTCGTTCAAGGACCGCGGCATGACCGTCGCGATGACCGAGGCGGCGGCCGGCGGCGCGAAGGCCGTCATCTGCGCGTCCACCGGCAACACCTCGGCGTCCGCGGCCGCCTACGCCGCCCGCACCGACATGACCTGCGCGGTGCTCGTCCCGCAGGGCAAGATCGCGCTGGGGAAGCTCGCCCAGGCCACCGCGCACGGCGCGAGGATCCTGCAGCTCGAGGGCAACTTCGACGCGTGCCTGGAGCTGGCCCGCAAGGCCGCCGAGGAGCACCCGATCGCCCTCGTCAACTCGGTGAACCCGGCTCGCATCGAGGGCCAGAAGACGGCCTCGTTCGAGATCTGCGACCAGCTCGGGCGCGCGCCCGACCTCCACGTGCTGCCCGTCGGCAACGCCGGCAACATCACGGCCTACTGGCGCGGCTACGTCGAGTACCACCGCGACGGCGTCGTCGAGTCCACCCCGGAGATGCACGGCGTCCAGGCCGCGGGCGCCGCGCCGCTGGTCGACGGGGCCCCGGTGTCGCACCCGGAGACCCTCGCGACGGCCATCCGCATCGGGTCGCCGGCCTCCTGGGACGGCGCGGTCGCGGCGCGGGACGAGTCCGGGGGCCGGATCACCAAGGTCGACGACGACGCGATCCTCGCGGCGTACCGGCTGCTGGCGGCGCGCGAGGGCGTGTTCGTCGAGCCCGCGTCGGCGGCCTCCGTGGCCGGCCTGCTCGCGCGGTCGACGGCGGGTGAGCTCACCGCCGGGCAGGTCGTCGTCTGCACGGTCACCGGCCACGGGCTCAAGGACCCGGGCACCGCCCTGGCCGACGTGCCCGAGCCGGTCGTGGTCCCGGAGCGGGTGGACGCCGTCGCCGACGCGCTCGGTCTCGGCTGACCGTGGGTACGGAAAGTCCCACCGTCCGCGTCCGGGTCCCCGCCACCAGCGCGAACCTCGGCCCCGGCTTCGACACCCTCGGCCTCGCGCTGGGCCTGCACGACCACGTGGAGCTGACCGCGCTCGACGAGGGCCCGAGCGTGGTCGACGTGCACGGCGAGGGCGCCGGGCGGGTCCCCCGCGACGAGCGCCACCTCGTGCTCAAGGCCGCGTGCGCGACGTTCGACCTCGCGGGCGTCGCCCGGCCGCCGCTGCACCTGACCTGCCACAACGAGATCCCGCACAGCCGCGGGCTGGGCTCCTCGGCCTCCGCGGCGGTCGCGGGGATCACCGCGGCCTGTGCGCTGCTCGGGCCCGGCAAGGCCCCCGACGACGCCGCGGTGCTCGATCTCGCGGCGCGCTTCGACGGGCACGCCGACAACGTCGCCGCCTGCCTCTACGGCGGCCTGGTCGTGACCTGGTGCGAGGGCGGCTCCTTCCGGGGCACCCGGCTCGCGCCGCGGCCCGAGGTGGTGCCGGTCGTGTTCGTCTCCGGGGACTCGAGCTCCACCGAGGCGACCCGGGGGCTGCTGCCCGACCGGATCCCGCACGCCGACGCGGCGTTCACCGCGGCGCGCTCCGCGCTGATGGTGCACGCGCTCACGTGTGCACCGGATCTGCTGCTCCCGGCGACCGAGGACCGGCTGCACCAGCCGTACCGGCGTCCGGCCTATCCGGCGACCGCGGATCTGGTGGACGCGCTCCGCGCCGCGGACGTGCCCGCGGTCGTGTCCGGGGCCGGCCCGACGGTGCTCGCGCTGACCACCGGCGACCCGCTGCCGGCCGACCTCCCCACCAGCGGGTTCACGACGATGTGGCTGCCGATCGACACCGACGGTGCCGTCGTGACCGACTGAGGATCGCCCCGGCACGCCGACACCACCCGGTTGTTGCCGCGGGTGGCGGGTGGGGCTACCCTGGGCCACGACAGCGACCAGCGTGATCCGCGCCGGTGCCACGTCCCGGAATCCCGGGATGGTCTTCCCCGCTCCGGAACCGCATCCGCCCGGTGGCGCAGGTGGTTCGGCGTTCTCGGACGGCTCCACGCGTGGTCGTTGGCCCCGAAGATGTTCCGCAGCGCATCGTGTTTCCCGGGAGCCGAACCTCCACTCCGTCATCCCGTGAACCGTGTCGTTACGGCGAAACCGCACGCGTGAACCAGAGGCGTGCGGACATGTCCGCTGGCCCGGGCAGCATGGCCCGAGCCGGTCAGGAAGGACCTGCGTGACCGAAACCGACGTCCTCTCCACCGACGCCGCCTCCTCCGAGGCCCCGGGTGGGAACGACGCCCCGACGTCCGGCTCCGGCGGCACCGAGAAGCGCCGCCGTGGCGGCGTCTCCGGCATGGTGCTCGCCGAGCTGCGCGAGCTGGCCGGGACGCTCGGCGTCACGGACACCACCGGCATGCGCCGGGGTGACCTGATCAACGAGATCAAGAAGCGCCAGAGCGGCGGGGGTGCGGCCCAGCTCCCGCTCGGCGAGGAGCCCGAGGCGCCGGCCGCCGCGCCGCAGGCCACCGAGGCGCCCCAGGCCGGCGAGGCCGCCGACGACGAGGCCGCGGCCAAGCCCGCCCGTCGTCGTGCCGCCCGCCGCAAGACCGCGGTGACCCCGGAGTCCGAGCCGGAGGCGCCGGCCGAGGCCGACTCCGCGCCGCGCACGGCGACCCCCGAGACGGCGGAGACCGTCGCCGAGGCCGTCACGGCCACCACCGACGCGCCCGCCGCCGACGCGGGCGAGGCCGCGGAGGCGAGTGCGCCGGCCGCGCCGCGCCGGTCGCGGCGCAGCGCCCGGCGCGACGCGGGCCCCGGCTCCGAGTCCGCCGGCTCCGACTCGGGCGCCGGCGAGGCCACCGGATCCGTCGAGGCCCCCGCCGCCGCGCCGGCCGAGGCGCCCGAGCGCGCGCCCCGCGAGGACGGCGGCCGGAACAACGGCACCTCCGATCAGGGCCGGTCCGGCGACTCCGGGCAGGACACGGACGCCGACCAGGACTCCGGTCGTGGCGACGGCGACCGCGGCAACCGTCGCAACCGCAACGGCGGGCAGGGCGGCGGCCAGAACGGCAACGACCAGGGCGGCGGTCGCAACCGCGACGGCGGTCAGGGTGGCGGCAACCAGGGCGGCGGCCAGAACCAGGGCGGCCAGAACCAGAACCGCAACAACAACAACGACGAGGACGACGACGACGAGGGCGGCGGCGGCCGTCGTCGCGGGCGCCGGTTCCGGGACCGCCGCCGCAACCGCGGCGAGCGCGGCCAGGGCGGCGGCGCCGGGCAGGACGGCGGCCGCGAGCCGGAGGTCCGCGACGACGACGTCCTCATCCCGGTCGCCGGCATCCTCGACGTGCTCGACAACTACGCGTTCGTCCGCACCTCGGGCTACATGTCCGGCCCGAACGACGTGTACGTCTCGCTATCGCTGGTGCGCAAGCACGGGCTGCGTCGCGGTGACGCCGTGACCGGCCAGGTCCGCCAGCAGCGGGAGAACGAGCAGAACCGGCAGAAGTTCAACCCGCTGGTCCGCGTCGACACCGTCAACGGGCTCGACCCCGAGCAGGCCAGGCGCCGCCCGGAGTTCACCAAGCTCACGCCGCTCTACCCCAACGAGCGGCTGCGTCTCGAGACCGAGCCGCAGATGCTGTCCACCCGCGTGATCGACCTGGTCATGCCGGTCGGCAAGGGGCAGCGCGCCCTGATCGTCTCGCCGCCGAAGGCGGGCAAGACGATGGTGCTGCAGGCGATCGCCAACGCGATCACCACGAACAACCCCGAGGTCCACCTCATGGTCGTGCTCGTCGACGAGCGCCCGGAGGAGGTCACCGACATGCAGCGCACGGTGAAGGGCGAGGTCATCGCCTCGACCTTCGACCGGCCGCCGTCGGACCACACCTCGGTCGCCGAGCTGTCGATCGAGCGCGCGAAGCGCCTCGTCGAGCAGGGCCACGACGTCGTCGTGCTGCTCGACTCGATCACCCGCCTCGGCCGGGCCTACAACCTGGCCGCGCCCGCCTCGGGCCGGATCCTGTCCGGTGGTGTCGACTCGACGGCGCTCTACCCGCCGAAGCGGTTCCTCGGCGCGGCGCGCAACATCGAGGACGGCGGCTCGCTGACGATCTTCGCGACGGCGCTGGTCGAGACCGGGTCGACGATGGACACGGTGATCTTCGAGGAGTTCAAGGGCACCGGCAACGCCGAGCTCAAGCTCGACCGTAAGCTCGCCGACAAGCGCATCTTCCCGGCGATCGACCCAGACGCCTCGTCCACCCGCAAGGAGGAGCTGCTCCTCTCGCCGGACGAGACCGCGGTCATGCACCGGCTGCGGCGGGTGCTCGCGGCGCTCGACTCGCAGCAGGCGATCGAGCTGGTCCTCGACCGGCTGCGCAAGACGCGGACCAACATCGAGTTCCTCATGCAGGTCGCGAAGACGACCCCCGGCAAGGAGGACGTCTAGCCCGTCGTCGAGGGCGCCCGGGCCGGGAACACGCTCCGGCCCGGGGTTGTTGACGTGAGGAGTCGGCGGTCCTGAGAGAATGACTCCGGCGACAGGTGCTTCCGGTTCACCCCGACGATCACGACGGGGACCCGGCGGCGGATACGAGAGGACCAGCCAGAGATGAAGACGGGCATCCACCCCGAGTACGTCGAGACGCAGGTGACCTGCGGCTGCGGCAACCAGTTCACCACGCGCAGCACCAAGCAGAACGGTGCGATCACGGTCGAGGTCTGCTCGGCGTGCCACCCCTTCTACACGGGCAAGCAGCGCATCATGGACACCGGTGGCCGGGTCGCCCGCTTCGAGGCCCGGTACGGCAAGCGCGCCGGCCGCAAGTAGCTCCCGCGACGCCCGCCGTCCCACCCCGGCACCCCGGGGCGGGGACGGCGGGCGTTCGTGCGTTTGGACGAGGCGCCGGGAGTTGTAGAGAGCGGGAAAGATGACGCAGGTGGCGGGGCAGGACCCGAACGCGACGCAGCAGTCGGTGCGCGCGCTCGTGGAGGAACACGCCGGTCTCGAGGCGCGCCTGGCGGATCCGGAGGTGCACGCCGACCAGGCGCTCGCCCGCCGGCTGGGCCGCCGCTACGCGGAGCTGGCCCCCGTCGTCGCGACCGCGGGTGAGCTGGAGCAGGCCGAGGCCGACCTGGCGGACGCCCGCGAGCTGGCCCGCGACGACCCCGCGTTCGGCGCGGAGGCGGAGAGCCTGGAGTCGACCGTCGACACCTTGCGCGCGCGGCTGCGCGAGCTGCTGGTGCCCCGCGACCCGTCGGACGGCCACGACGTCGTCGTCGAGGTGCGCTCCGGCGAGGGCGGCGAGGAGTCGGCGCTGTTCGCGGGGGATCTGCTGCGGATGTACTCCCGCTACGCCGAGCACCGCGGCTGGAAGGTCGACGTCCTGGCCGCGACCGAGTCCGACCTCGGCGGCTACAAGGACGTCACCGTCACGGTGTCCGCGCCCGGCCAGACCGTGTCGGATTCCCCGGGCGACGGCGTCTGGGCCTGGCTGAAGTACGAGGGGGGCGTGCACCGGGTGCAGCGCGTGCCGGTCACCGAGTCCCAGGGGCGCATCCACACCTCGGCGGCCGGGGTGCTCGTGTACCCCGAGGCTGATGCCGCGGACGCCTCGGTCGAGGTCGACGAGAAGGACCTGCGCATCGACGTGTTCCGCTCGTCGGGCAAGGGCGGGCAGGGCGTCAACACCACCGACTCGGCGGTGCGGATCACGCACCTGCCCACCGGCGTCGTCGTGTCCTGCCAGAACGAGCGCTCCCAGCTGCAGAACAAGGCGCGCGCGATGGAGGTGCTCCGCTCGCGGCTGCAGGCCATGCGTGACGAGGCACAGGCGGCCGAGGCGTCGGCCGACCGGCGCAGCCAGGTCCGCACCGTCGACCGCTCCGAGCGGGTACGCACCTACAACTTCCCCGAGAACCGCATCTCCGACCACCGCATCGGCTACAAGTCCCACGACCTCGACCGGGTCCTCGACGGCGACCTCGGCAACGTGCTCGACGCGCTGCGCGCCGCCGACCGGGAGGAGCGGCTCGCCGAGGCCGCCCAGGAGGCCGGGCAGGAAGGAAGGGCCCGATGAGCACGTTGACCCGAACCCGCGTCGCCGACGCCGCCGCACGCCTGGCCGAGGCGGGGGTCGAGAGCCCACGGGTGGACGCCGAGCTGCTCGCCGCCTACGTGCTCGGTGTCCCGCGCACCCGGCTCGTGCTGGCCCCGGAGCTCGACGACTCGGACGTCGAGCGCCTCGACGCGCTGGTCGAGCGCCGCGCCGCCCGCGAGCCGCTGCAGCACCTCCTGACCAGCGCGGTGCTCGGGCCGGTGTCGGTCGCGGTCGGGCCGGGAGTGTTCGTGCCCCGCCCCGAGACCGAGCTGCTGCTCACCGAGGGGGTCGCGGCGATGCGCGGGATCGCCGAGCCGCGGGCGGTCGATCTCTGTACCGGCTCCGGAGCCCTGGCGCTGGCCCTCGCGACGGCCCGTCCGGACGCCGAGGTGCACGCGGTGGAGCTCGACGAGGGCGCGCTCGCCTGGGCGCGCCGCAACCTCGCCGGCTCGACGGTGCGGCTCACCGGCGCCGACGTGACCGACGGCGGCACGCTCGCCCTGCTCGAGGGGACCGTCGACGTCGTCGTCGCGAACCCGCCGTACGTGCCCGAGGGGACGGCGGTCGGGCCGGAGGTCGACCACGATCCGCACGAGGCGGTGTTCGGCGGGCCGGACGGTCTCGCGGTCATCCGGCCGCTGGCCGACACCGCGGCGCGGCTGCTCCGGGACGGCGGGCGGGTGGCCGTGGAGCACGACGAGTCGCACGCGCCTGCCGTACTCGAGGTGCTCGCCGGGGCGGGGTTCGCCGACGTCAGGACCCGCTCCGACCTGGCGGGCCGGCCGCGCGTCGCCGTCGGTACGCGTCAGCGGGCGGCCTGAGGTCGCTGGGCCGTCCCGTAGGTCGCCGCCCCGTTCGATGATCAGGAGCACCTGGGGCATGGTGAGGTGCTTGGGAGGATGCGCTGTGTGCCCGTCGTGCCGCCCTACCGGGGCGCGTCGCCGCACGTCCTAGGCTCCCCGCCGTGACCACCTTCGACTGCCGCGTGCCCGACACCCGGGCGGCCGGCCTGGCCGCGGCCACGGCTGCGGTGCGTGCGGGCCGGCTCGTCGTCGTGCCCACCGACACCTCCTACGGCATCGGGGCGGACGCGTTCGACCAGCCGGCCGTGCGGTCGTTGCTCGCCGCCAAGGGACGCGGACCGGAGACGCCGGTCCCGGTGCTGGTGGGCAGCTGGTCGACCATCGACGGGCTGGTCTCCGTGGTCCCCAGCGCGGCCCGTGACCTCGTCGAGGCGTTCTGGCCCGGCGGGCTGTCGATCGTGCTGCCGCACGCGCCGTCGCTGGCGTGGGATCTCGGCCGCACCCGGGGCACCGTCGTCCTGCGGATGCCGCTGCACCCGGTGGCGCTGGAGCTGCTGCGCGAGTGCGGGCCGATGGCGATGACCGGGGCGAACGCCGGGGGCGGGGCGGTCCCGCACACCTGCGCCGACGCCTACGCCCAGCTCGGCGAGGCCGTCGAGATCTACCTCGACGGCGGAGCGCTCGAGAGCGACGGCGGATCGACGATCGTCGACCTCACCGGGGCCGAGCCGGTCGTGCGGCGGGAGGGCGCGGTGAGCACCGCCCAGATCGGCGAGGTCCTCGGGCGCACGCCCGCCGTCGCCTGAGGCGGTCCCGGTGATCAACGGGCCTGCATGGCTGTCCCGGGTCCAGACGGACGACCACCCAGGCCCGATGATCATGGGTCGCCGGGCCCGTCGCGAGGCCCCAGCCCCGGCTGCTCCTATCATGGAGCGGCGATGGAGAAGCAGGTGAGCGCGCACGAGACGGTGCGCCGCGTCGAGGGCACGGAGGGCACGGCCCGCGTGGCCGCCGACCTCGCGCCGCACCTGCACGCGGGGGACGCGGTCCTGCTCACCGGGGACCTCGCGGCGGGGAAGACCACCTTCGTGTCCGCGCTCGTCGCCGCGCTGGGCTCCGACGCCGCCGTCTCCAGCCCGACGTTCTCGCTCGCGCAGTTCTACGCCACGCCCGGGCCCCGGGTGCTGCACGTCGACACCTACCGCCTCGCCGACCTCACCGAGTTCCGCGACCTCGGCCTCGACGAGTACCTCGACGAGGTGATCGCGCTCGTCGAGTGGGGCGCCCTCGTGACCAGCGAGTTCGTCGACCCCCTCTACGTCCACCTCGCGACGCGGCCCGACGACGCGTCGGCGCGCGAGATCACGATGCGGGGCGGTGCGCGGTGGGCCCCGGTGCTCGACGCCGTCGCCGCCGGAACGAGCACCGCCCGGAGCCCGGAATGACCCTCACCCTCGCCGTCGAGACCTCCTCACGGCTCTACGGGGCCGCCCTGCTCGACGGCGGGACGGTCGTCGCGCGGGCGACCGCGGACCGCAGTGACCCGGGCTTCGTCGACGTCGGGGTGCTCGCCGGCCAGGTCATCCGCGACGCCGGGCGCTCGGTGACCGACCTCGACCGGCTCGCCGTCGACGTCGGGCCCGGCAACCTCGCCTCGGTGCGCGCCGGGATCGCGTACGTGAACGCCGTCGCGTTCGCGCGGGAGATCCCGGTCGTCGCGGTGGACTCGCTCGCGCTGCTCACCACCCAGGCGGCCCGGACCCCGGCGCTGGTCCTGCGGCCGGCCGGGGGCACCGCCGTCTACGCCTCGCTCACCGACGCGGACGGGCAGGTCACCCTGCGCCACGGCGAGTTCGACGTGGTGGTCAAGGACCTGGCCGAACGCGTCGGGGAGGGCACCGTCGCGCTCGCGGGCGCCCGCCGCGCCCCGGCGGCGGCCCTGCTCGCGGAGCACGGCCTGGCCACCCACGACACCGGGCTCGACGCGCCGGACGTCGACGCCCTGACCGAGCGGCTGCGCGCCGGCGACCACGACCCGCCGGTGGTCAGCGCCGCGCCGCTCACCGAGGCGTCGGTGCGGTTCCGCGGCGACGGGTTCACCGCGGCGCGGGAGGCCCTGCTCGACGGCGGGGTCGCGCTGCTGCCGACCGACACCGTCTACGGGCTCGCCGTGCACCCGCGCCGTCCCGAGGCGATCGACCGGCTCTTCGCCCTCAAGGACCGTCCGCGGACCCGCGAGCTCCCGATCATGGTCGCGACCCCGGACGAGCTGCCCTCGCTCGGCGTGCTCGTCCCGGAGACGGCGCGCCGGCTGCTCGCGGCGTTCTCCCCGGGACCGATCACCGTGGCCCTCGGCATCGACGCCGGGAAGGCCCCGCCGTGGCTGGCCGGTCGCGAGGAGGTCGGCGTCCGGGTGCCGGCCGACCCCGACCTGCGCGCCCTGCTCTCCGACGTCGGCGCCCTGCTCGTGACCAGCGCGAACGCCCACGGCGAACCGACGCGGCAGGCGCCGGGCCCGATCCTCGACCAGCTCGCGGGGCGCCCGGACGCGGTCGTCGACGGCGGGGTGCGGTCGGGGGAGGCGTCGACGGTCGTCAACTGCCATCTCGACACGCCGCGGATCGAGCGCGAGGGCGTGGTCCCGGCCACGGAGATCGCGCGGGTCATCGGAGAGGAGCGCAGCGTATGACGACGGTCCTTCCCGACGACGGGTTGATGCTCGGCATCGAGACGTCGTGCGACGACACCGGCGTCGCGGTCGTCCGTCCCGACGGCCAGGTCGTCGCGGCCGCCGTCGCCTCACAGGTGGAGCTGCACGACCGCTACGGCGGCGTCTACCCCGAGATGGCCAGCCGCGCGCACGTCGACGCGATCCTCCCGACGGTGCGCAAGGTCCTCACCGACGCCGACCTGCGCCCGGCCGACCTCACCGCGATCGGCGTCACCCGCGGTCCCGGGCTGATCGGCTCGCTCGTCGTCGGGACGAACAGCGCCGTCGGGCTCGGCGACGGCTGGGGCCTGCCGGTCCACGGGGTCAACCACCTGCGCGGGCACCTGCGCAGCGCCGACCTCGACGAGCGGCGGGTCGAGTACCCGGCCATGGTCCTGCTGGTCTCGGGCGGGCACACGCTGCTCGCGCACCTGGCCGGCCCCGGCGAGGTGGAGCTGGTCGGGTCGACGCGGGACGACTCGGTGGGCGAGGCCTACGACAAGGTCGCCCGCATGCTCGGGCTGCCGTACCCGGGCGGGCCGGCGATCGACATGCTGGCCAAGGCCGGGACCGCCGACGTCGCCTTCCCGCGCCCGGCGAAGGACCTGGAGCTGGACTTCTCCTTCTCCGGGCTGAAGTCGGCGGTGTCGCGCTTCCTGGCGGCGAACCCCGACCACCCGCACGCGGACGTGGCCGCGTCCTTCGTCGACGCGTGCCTCGACGTGCTCGTCGCCAAGTGCCGCCGGGCGCTGGAGCGCTACCCGAGCCGCTGCCTCGTCGTCGTCGGGGGAGTCGCGGCGAGCCCGCAGGTGCGGGCCGCGGCGCAGCAGCTGTGCGGCGAGGCCGGGGTGTCGCTCTGCCTGCCGCCGCTGCGCTGGTCCACCGACAACGGCGCCATGATCGGGCTCGCCGCGTGGGACTACCTCGCCCGGGGCCTGGACGCGCGCCCGCGCCCGGACACCTCGTTGACGATCGCCGACTGGTGACCACCGGCACAATCGCCCCGACCGGGCAGGGCCGGTCCGGGTAGCGTCGTACTGAATCCGGACCGACGCCGTCGTCCCGCTCCGGGGACGCGGCCGCATGCGGTCCACCCCGACCAGAGTGAGGTAACACGACCGTGGCAGGCGCAGACGAGCACTTCTGGGGCCCGGACTACCAGGCCCTCTCCGCCGTGGACCCGGAGATCGCCCAGGTCCTCGACGACGAGCTCGGGCGGCTCCGCGGCGGACTCCAGCTGATCGCCAGCGAGAACCTCACGAGCCCGGCGGTGCTCGCCGCGCTCGGCTCGACGCTGTCGAACAAGTACGCCGAGGGCTACCCCGGCCGCCGCTACTACGGCGGCTGCGAGGTCGTCGACCGCGCCGAGGAGATCGGCATCGAGCGGGCGAAGCAGCTCTTCGGCGCCGAGCACGCCAACCTGCAGCCGCACTCCGGCGCGAACGCCAACCTCGCGGTGTACGCGGCGTTCTGCCAGCCGGGCGACAAGGTGCTGGCCATGAGCCTGCCCCACGGCGGGCACCTCACCCACGGCGCGAAGGTCAGCTTCTCCGGCAAGTGGTTCGAGCCGGTGCCCTACACGGTCCGCGAGGACACCGGGCTCATCGACTACGACCAGGTCCGTGAGCTGGCGCTCGAGCACCGGCCGAAGATGATCGTCGCGGGGGCCACCGCGTACCCGCGCCTGATCGACTTCGCGAAGTTCCGCGAGATCGCCGACGAGGTCGGCGCGATCCTCTGGGTCGACGCCGCCCACTTCATCGGCCTCGTCGCCGGCCAGGCCATCCCCAGCCCGGTGCCCTACGCCGACGTCGTCACCTTCACGACGCACAAGGTCCTGCGCGGCCCGCGCGGCGGCATGCTGGTCTCGAAGGCCGAGCACGCCAAGGCGCTCGACAAGGCCGTCTTCCCGTTCCTGCAGGGCGGGCCGCTCATGCACGCCGTCGCCGGCAAGGCGGTGGCGCTCGCCGAGGCCGCCACCCCGGACTACCAGGCCTACGCGCGCAGCGTCATCGCGAACGCCCAGGCGCTCACCGAGGGCCTGGAGTCGCACGGGATGCGCGCCATCTCCGGCGGCACCGACACCCACCTGTCGCTGCTGGACCTGCAGCCGCTCGGCGTCACCGGCAAGGAGGCCGAGGCCCGCAGCGGGCTGGCCGCGATCACGCTGAACAAGAACGCGATCCCGTACGACCCGCAGCCCCCGATGACCGCGTCGGGCATCCGGGTCGGCTCGCCGTCGATCACCACGCAGGGCATGACGACCGCGGAGATGCCCGAGGTCGCGCGCCTGATCGCGGCCGCGGTGACCGCGGACGAGACCAGCGAGGACGGCAAGCGGACCCTCGCGGACGTGCGCGACGAGGTGTCGACACTGGTCGCCCGGTTCCCCGCCTACCCGAGGGGCTGAGGGCCCCCGTCTAATCTGGGCGCGTGGACCCGTCGCCACCGTTCGTCCCGCAGGGGCTGCCGATCCGGGAGTACCTCCTGGTCGGGCTCTCCGCGGCGGTGGTCACGTTCCTGGTGACCGGCGTCGTCCGGCGCCTGGCCATCCGCGCCGGGGCCATCGCGGTCCCGCGCGGGCGTGACGTCCACACCGTGCCCATCCCGCGCCTCGGCGGGGTCGCCATGTACATCGGCGTCCTCGCCGGGGTGTTCGTGGCCTCGCAGCTGCCGGTGCTGCGCCGTGCCTTCGACTACTCCTCGGAGACCCGCGCCGTGATGGTCGCGGGCGGGCTGATCGTGCTGGTCGGCGCGCTCGACGACCGCTTCGGCATCGACGCGCTCACCAAGCTCGCCGGCCAGGCGACCTCCGCGGGCGTGCTGGTGCTGCTCGGGGTGCAGTGGTTCGTGCTGCCCATCCCCGACGGCGGCGACTGGACCCTGCTGATCCTCGACCCCAACCAGGGCGTCGTCCTCACCGTGTTCATCTGCGTGGTGCTGATCAACGCCGTCAACTTCGTCGACGGTCTGGACGGTCTCGCCGCGGGGATCGGCATGATCGCCTCGCTCGCGATCCTGGCCTTCTCGCTCGGTCTGCTCGAGCAGCGCGGCGGCGACGTGACCGCCTACCCGCCCGCCCTGATCGCCGCGGTGCTGGCCGGCGCGTGCGCGGGGTTCCTGCCGCACAACTTCCAGCCCGCCCGCATCTTCATGGGCGACTCCGGCTCGATGCTCATCGGGCTGATGCTCGCGGCCGCCACCACGAGCGCGTCGGGGCGCATCACCTACGCGGACTCCGCGCCCCGCAACGCGCTCGCCCTGCTGGCGCCGATCGTCGTCGTCGCCGCGGTGGTCCTGGTCCCGCTGCTCGACCTGGCGCTCGCGGTCGTGCGCCGTACCCGCGCCGGACGCAGCCCGTTCGCGCCGGACAAGATGCACCTGCACCACCGCCTGCTCGAGATCGGGCACTCGCAGCGGCGCGCGGTCCTGCTGATCTACCTGTGGGCCGGGGTCTTCGCGTTCGGCGCCGTGGCCCTGGCGCTGATCACCGACGTCTTCCTCGTCGTGGGGCTCGTGGCCTTCGGGCTGCTCGTCGCGGTACTGGCCTCGGCGGTGCCCCGACTACGCGCCCGGTGATCGTTCTCCGGCATCCGAGTTCGATCACCACACGGGTGCTGAGTAGCGGATTACGTACGACGACAGGTCGTCGTAGGGGGTGTGATAGGTTCCTCGCGTCCCGTCGAAACGGGGCAAATCGAGTGGTCCAGATGAGTGAGAGCCGGACCGCCCGAGGACGGCACGGCAACGTGGCGCCGGGTGGTTCCGCGTCGCCGGTCGTCGTCGAGGAGGACTGACCATGAACGCGTCAGCCCTGCGTACCGCATGAGGGCGTGGGCGACCGGGCATGGCGGATTCGCGGGCGGACGGATGGGCTCTCCTCGGTCTGGGCACCACTCTGGCGGGCTGCCTCATCGGACCCACACTCCTGGGGTGGCTGGTCGATCACCTGGCCGGTACGTTCCCGATCTTCCTCTTGATCGGGCTGGCGCTGGGGATCGCGGCCACGGCGAGACTGGCCTACACGGAGATGCGCAAGTTCCTCGGGAGCTGATGTGAACGAACCCCTCGGTCATGCACCGATGCTGACTGTTCCCGGGGCCACGCGTGAGGCCTTCCGGACGTCCCTGATCGTGGCGGTCGTCCTCGGCGTGCTCGGTCTCGTCGCGGGCTACCTCTTCGGTGCCGCGGGCATCGCCGCGTTCGGCTGCTTCGGTCTCCTGCTCGGGGCGGCGAACGCCCTCATGGTCCAGCGGTCGGTCCTGCGCCAGTCGGCGGAGGACCTGCCCAGCAAGGCGGCGCTCGTGCGTGGCGTCGGAGCACGACTGGCCCTCGTCACCGCGGTGTCCGTCGCGCTCGCACTCATCTTCTTCCCGACCGGCCTGGGGACGTTCCTCGGGCTGGCGCTGTTCCAGGTCATCAACACGATCGTCGGATCCGTGCCTGCGCTCAAGGAGCTCCGCAAGTGACGACCGGATTCTTGTCCGTTGCCGCCGCCGAAGGCGGCTCCTCGATCTCCCCGAGCGAGCACGTCGGGCAGTTCGAGTTCCTCGGTATGACATTCAACGGCGACACGATGTGGACCGCGACCATCGCCGCGGTCATCGTGATCGGCGCCGGGTTCTACGTCCGGGGCCGTGTGACGTCCGCCGTTCCGAACAAGGTGCAGATGGCCTACGAGGCCCTCACCGGCTACATGGTGGATCAGGTGCAGGGCCGGATGGGCCGGCGGCCCGCCGAGTACCTCGCGCCGCTGACCATCGCGCTCTTCGCGTTCATCCTCTTCTCGAACTGGCTCGGCGTGATCCCCAGCGGTCACCCCGAACTGCTCAAGCCGCCGACGTCGGACGTCAACACCGCCTACGCGCTCGCGATCTTCGTGTTCGTGTCCGCGTGGGTCTGGGGTTTCCGCGAGCAGGGCACGCGCACCCTGCGCCGGTTCGTCCAGCCCTACGTCGCACTCGCGCCGCTGAACATCATCGAGGAGATCGCGAAGCCGATCTCGCTCTCGCTGCGACTGTTCGGCAACATCCTGTCTGGCGTGATCATGCTGTCGGTGATCGCGCTGATCCCGTGGTGGGGCCTCTGGCTCCCGAACGCCGCGTGGAAGCTGTTCGACCTGTTCATCGGCGCGATCCAGGCGCTGATCTTCGCGCTGCTGACCATCATGCAGTTCTTCGGACCGGCCGTGAGCGAGGAGGGCCACTAGGCCTTCGCGTGTGCCGATCGCACCCGGCGGTCGGGCGGCTCGTCGAAATCCCCGCAACCCCACGACCATCTCCACCCAACGAACTCCAAGGAGTGTCATGTCGCTCGTGCAGTCCGTCCTCGCCCAGGGCAGCGACCCCACGACCGGTCTCCGGTCCGGTGGCGCGTTCATCGGCGGTGGCATCGCTCTGGCCGGCGGCGCGATCGGCGCGGCCATCGGTGACGGTCTGGTCGGTGCCCAGACCATCGCGGGTGTCGCCCGTCAGCCCGAGGCCCAGAGCCGCCTGTTCAACATCTTCTTCCTGACCGTCGGTCTGGTCGAGGCCATGTACTTCATCAACCTGGCGTTCATGGCTCTGTTCGTGTTCGTGCTCGCCGGGTGATTCACGTGGCCGCACAGCCGAGCACGGAAGCCGTGCTGGCGCAGGGGGGCAGCAGCCAGAACTTCCTGCTCCCCAACGGCACGTTCTTCTACATCCTGATCCTGTTCGTCGTCGTCTTCTTCCTGATCGCCAAGTTCATCGTCCCGCCGATCCGGCAGGCGATGGAGGAGCGGGCGGAGCGCGTCCGGCAGCTGCAGCGCGACCGGGAGCAGGCCGACGAGCAGTACCGTCAGGCCGAGAACCGGCACGCCGAGGTGCTCTCGGAGGCCCGCAACGAGGCCTCGTCCATCCGTGACGAGGCCCGGGGCACCGCCCGGGAGCAGGCCGCCGAACAGCGCGGCCAGGCCGAGCGGGAGATCGCCGAGATCCGTCAGCGGGGCGAGCGCGAGCTCGACACGCAGCGGACCCGGGCCCGCGGTGACCTGCAGGAGAAGCTGCCCGACCTGTCGCGCACCCTCGCGGAGCGCATCCTCGGGCGGTCGATCTCCGACGACTCCGCCGCGCGCTCGACCACCGAGTCGTACGTGCGGTCGCTGGACTCGTCGGGGTCGTCCTCCGGCGGTTCCTCGGCGAGCACGGTCGCGGCCGGCTCCGGCGCGGGGTCGGCGACAACCGAGCCCGGGGAGGGCTGATGCACAGCGCGAGCCAGGGGGCCGTGGACAACGCCACCGAAGCGCTCGAGCGGGTGGTGTCGGACCCCACGTCGGGCACCACGGCGCACCTGGCCCAGGTGTCGGACGAGCTGTACGGCGTGGCGCGGGTGCTCACCGAGCACATCGAGCTGCGCCGTCACCTCGTCGACCCGACCGGCTCGGCGTCGCTGCGTCGCGGCCTCGTGGAGAACCTCTTCTCCTCGAAGCTCGACGCCACGACGGTGCAGCTGCTGACCACGCTGGTCCAGACGCGGCTGAGCTCGCCGACCGACCTGGTGGAGGCCGTCGAGACCATCGGCCGCACCGCCGCGCTGGCGGCCGCCGAGAAGGACGGGACGCTCTCCGACACCGAGGACGACCTGTTCCGGTTCGGCCGGATCCTCCAGCGCGAGCCGCAGCTGCGGACGCTGCTGGCGGACACCACCACGCCGGCCGACAAGCGGGTGGGCCTGCTCTCGCGGGTGCTGGGCGACAAGGTCACGCCGACCGCCCACCGTCTGCTCGAGCAGATCGTGCGTCACCCGTACTCGAAGGCTCTCGACTACGCGGCCGAGCGTCTCGCGGACGCCGCGGCGGCGCGCCGGGACCGCTCGATCGCCCGGGTGGTCGCCCCGATCGCCCTCTCGCAGGAGCAGGAGGACCGGCTCGGCGACGTGCTGTCCCGCCTGTACGGCCGGTCGATCTCGGTGCAGTCCGACGTCGACCCCGACATCCTGGGTGGCCTGGTCGTGCGGGTGGGCGGTGAGCTGCTGGACGGCAGCGTCGCCCGTCATCTGCGTGGTGCGGCCGACGCCTTCCCGACGTGAGCGCGGTCCGCTCCGGCAGGACCGGGGCGGGCTGCCCATCCCCCAGACCATCAGCAGTCGTGAGAACAGTTAGCAGGGAACCATGGCGGAGCTGACGATCTCCTCGGACGAGATCCAGAGCGCGATCGAGAACTATGTGTCGTCCTTCTCGGCGGAATCGTCCCGCGAGGAGGTCGGAACCGTCGTCGACGCCGGGGACGGGATCGCCCACGTCGAGGGCCTGCCGTCGGCGATGACGAACGAGCTGTTGCGCTTCCCCAGCGGGTCGCTGGGCCTCGCCCTCAACCTCGACGAGCGCGAGATCGGCGTCGTCGTCCTGGGCGACTTCGACCAGATCGAGGAGGGCCAGCAGGTCAGCCGCACCGGCGAGGTCCTCTCGGTGCCGGTCGGCGACGGCTTCCTCGGCCGGGTCGTGAACCCGCTCGGCGAGCCCATCGACGGCCAGGGCGAGATCGCGGACACCGAGCGCCGCGTCCTCGAGCTGCAGGCCCCCTCGGTCGTCCAGCGGCAGTCGGTCGGTGAGCCGCTGCAGACCGGCATCAAGGCCATCGACTCGCAGACCCCGATCGGCCGCGGCCAGCGCCAGCTGATCATCGGTGACCGCAAGACGGGCAAGACCGCCGTCTGCACGGACACCATCATCAACCAGCGGGAGAACTGGGAGACCGGGGATCCCGACAAGCAGGTGCGCTGCATCTATGTCGCGGTCGGCCAGAAGGGCTCGACCATCGCGGGCGTCAAGGCGTCTCTCGAGGACGCGGGCGCGATGGAGTACACCACCATCGTCGCGGCCCCGGCCTCCGACCCGGCGGGCTTCAAGTACATCGCCCCCTACGCCGGCTCGGCCATCGGCCAGCACTGGATGTACCAGGGCAAGCACGTCCTGATCATCTTCGACGACCTGTCGAAGCAGGCCGAGGCGTACCGCGCGATCTCGCTGCTGCTGCGCCGCCCGCCGGGCCGCGAGGCCTACCCGGGCGACGTCTTCTACCTGCACTCGCGGCTGCTCGAGCGCTGCGCGAAGCTCTCCGACGAGCTGGGCGCCGGGTCCATGACGGGGCTGCCGATCATCGAGACGAAGGCCAACGACATCTCGGCCTACATCCCGACGAACGTCATCTCGATCACCGACGGCCAGTGCTTCCTCGAGTCGGACCTGTTCAACCAGGGGCAGCGGCCGGCCATCAACGTCGGTGTGTCGGTGTCCCGCGTCGGTGGTGACGCCCAGATCAAGGCGATGAAGTCGGTCGCCGGGTCGCTGCGCGTGGAGCTGGCGCAGTACCGCGAGCTCGAGTCGTTCGCGGCGTTCGCGTCGGACCTCGACGCCGCCTCGCGCGCCCAGCTGGACCGCGGTCAGCGCCTCATGGAGCTGCTCAAGCAGGGCCAGGGCGAGCCGTACCCGGTCGAGCAGGAGGTCGCGGCGATCTTCCTCGGCACCCGTGGTCACCTCGACTCGGTGCCCGCGGAGGACGTCCGCCGCTTCGAGAGCGAGTTCCTGGAGTACCTCCAGCGCAACGGTGCCGAGATTCTCTCGGAAATCCGTGACACCGGGAAGCTCCAGGAGGACAACGAGAAGCGTCTGACCGATACCGTCACCGAGTTCAAGAAGTCGTTCGAGGCCTCGGACGGGTCCTCGGTCGTCGCTTCCGAGAGCTGAGGTAGCGGATGCCGGCTTCATTGCGCGTGCTGCGGCGACGCATCAGGTCGTCGCGCAACATCGCCCAGATCACCAAGGCCCAGGAGACCGTCGCGACCTCGCGGATCTCCAAGGCCCAGGCGAGGGTGGAGAACTCCCGTCCCTACGTGGCGGAGTTCACGAACGTCCTCACCCAGGCCTCGAAGGCGGCCGCGACCGACCACCCGCTGCTCGTCCCGCGGGAGGAGATCCGGCGGGTGGGCGTGCTGGTGGTGACCAGCGACCGCGGGCTCTGTGGTGGCTACAACGCCAACACGCTGCGGCTCGCGAACAAGCGGCTCGCCGAGATCACCGCGGCCGGCCACGAGCCGATGCTGTTCGTCGTCGGGCGCAAGGGCCGGGACTTCTTCCGGTTCCGCGGTCGGGACATCGCCCAGAGCTGGACCGGGTTCTCCGAGCTGCCGCAGTACGAGAACGCGGTCTCGGTCGCCGACTCGCTCGCCGCGGCGTTCCTCGCCGGCGGCGATCAGACGATCGAGGCACCCGCGGAGGACGAGGACCCGGCGGTCGTCGCCCCCGAGGAGGTCCAGGGCCTCACCGGGGTGGACGAGCTCCACGTCGTCTACACCGCCTTCGCCACCATGCTCAGCCAGACGCCCGAGGCGCGCCAGGTCGCGCCGCTGTCGCTGGAGGAGCTCGGGGACCCCTCCGATGCGGAGGACTCCGGGGACGCCTCGTCGTCTCAGGACGCCCCGTCGTCTCAGGACGCGGAGTACGACTTCGAGCCCGAGGCCGACCAGCTCTTCGACGTGCTGCTCCCGAAGTACCTCCGGACCCGGGTGTTCGCGGCCTTCCTGGACGCGGCGGCCTCCGAGTCGGCGGCGCGGCGGCGGGCCATGAAGGCCGCCACCGACAACGCGAACGACCTCATCGACGACCTGACCCGCGAGGCCAACCAGGCTCGTCAGGCGCAGATCACCCAGGAAATCAGCGAGATCGTCGGTGGTGCCGACGCCCTCGCCACGGCAGGGGAGTGACACCCATGACGCAGGCAACCGAGCAGAAGGCCGGCACCGGGCGCATCGCCCGCGTGCTCGGTCCCGTCATCGACGTCGAGTTCCCGCGCGATTCCGTGCCGGACCTCTTCAACGCCCTCACCTTCGACCTGACCCTCGACGGTGAGACGAAGATGCTGACCCTGGAGGTGGCGCAGCACCTGGGCGACAACCAGGTCCGCACCATCGCCATGCAGCCCACCGACGGCGTGGTCCGCGGCACCGAGGTCACCGACACCGGTTCCTCGATCAACGTGCCGGTCGGCGACGTCGTCAAGGGCCACGTGTTCAACGCCCTCGGCAAGTGCCTGGACCAGCCGGGCTACGCCGACGACGCCGAGCGCTGGTCGATCCACCGCGACCCGCCGCCCTTCGACCAGCTCGAGGGCCGCACCGAGATGCTGGTCACCGGCCTCAAGGTCGTCGACCTGCTCACCCCCTACGTGCAGGGCGGCAAGATCGGCCTGTTCGGCGGCGCGGGTGTGGGCAAGACGGTCCTCATCCAGGAGATGATCCAGCGCATCGCCCGGAACTTCGGCGGCACCTCGGTGTTCGCCGGCGTGGGCGAGCGGACCCGTGAGGGCAACGACCTCTGGGTCGAGCTCGGCGACGCGGACGTCCTCAAGGACACCGCCCTGGTGTTCGGCCAGATGGACGAGCCCCCGGGCACCCGCATGCGCGTCGGGCTGTCGGCGCTGACGATGGCGGAGTACTTCCGTGACGAGCAGAACCAGGACGTGCTGCTCTTCATCGACAACATCTTCCGCTTCACGCAGGCCGGCCAGGAGGTCTCGACCCTCCTCGGCCGCATGCCGTCGGCCGTGGGCTACCAGCCCACGCTCGCGGACGAGATGGGTGAGCTCCAGGAGCGCATCACCTCGACCAAGGGCCGCTCGATCACCTCGATGCAGGCGATCTACGTGCCCGCCGACGACTACACCGACCCGGCCCCGGCGACCACGTTCGCCCACCTGGACGCGACCACGGAGCTCTCCCGCAACGTGTTCGCCAAGGGCATCTTCCCCGCGGTGGACCCGCTGACCTCCACCTCGACGATCCTGGACCCCCAGTTCGTCGGCGACGAGCACTACCGCGTCGCGCGCGAGGTCATCCGCATCCTGCAGAAGTACAACGACCTGCAGGACATCATCGCGATCCTCGGCATCGACGAGCTCTCCGAGGAGGACAAGCTCACCGTCGCCCGCGCGCGGCGCATCGAGCGCTTCCTCGGTCAGAACATGTACGCCGCCGAGCAGTTCACCGGCGAGGCGGGCTCGTTCGTCGACGTCAAGGACACCGTCGAGGCGTTCGACAAGATCGCCAAGGGTGAGTACGACGACTACGCCGAGCAGTCGTTCCTCATGTGCGGTGACCTCGACGACGTCGAGGAGAACCAGAAGAAGTACAACGACTGATCCGCTCTCCCCGGGTGGGGCGTGCGATCGCGCGCCCCGCCCGGGACCGCCTGACGAAAGGACTTCTCCGTGGCCGAGATGCAGGTCGATCTCGTGGCGGTGGAGCGGAAGGTGTGGTCCGGCACGGCCGAGTTCGTCTTCGCGCGCACCAGCGTGGGCGAGATCGGCATCCTGCCCCGCCACGAGCCGCTCATCGCCCAGCTCGTCGACGCCGGCATGGTGCGGATCGACCCGAGCGACGGCGAGTCGGTCCGGGTGGCCGTCTTCGGGGGCTTCCTCTCGATGGACGGCGAGAAGCTGACGATCCTGGCCGAGGAGGCGGAGCTCGGCGACCAGATCGACGTCTCCGCCGCCCAGCAGGACCGCGACCGCGCCGACACCGACGACGCGGCGGGACGCGCGGCCAAGGCCCGGGCCGAGGCCCGGCTCGCGGCGGCCGGCCAGGCCGCCGAGTAGGCGAGCGGGCGGAACCGAGGCGAGTGCAGGCCCGACCCACGATGGCACGACGAGCATGACGACCTCCGGGGTGATCGTGGAGGTCGTGCTCGTCGTGGTGGCGGCGGTCCTGCTGCTGCTCGCCCTCGTGGCCCTGCGCCGTCTCCAGCAGCTCCGTCGGGGCGGGGTGGACGTCGCGCTGCGCCGGGCACCGGCAGCGGACGCGACGTCCACCCCACCCACGGCGGCGGAGGACCAGCGCGGCTGGCACTCCGGGATCGCCCGCTACCGCGGCGACCAGTTCCGCTGGTACCGGGTCAGCGGGCTCCGGTCCGGGCCCAACGTGGTCCTCGACCGCTTCGACGTCGAGATCGTCGACCGCCGGGCCCCGCGAGCGACCGAACTGCACCCCCCGGGCGCGACGGTGCTGCGATGTCGCACCTCCGGGGGCACCTACGAGCTCGCGATGAGCGTCGACGTCCTCACCGGGTTCTCGTCCTGGTTGGAGTCGACGCCCCCGGGCCGCTCGACGGGGTACCGGCAGGCGTCCTAGGCCTCCTGGGCCTGGGCCTCGGGGCCGCCCGGCACCCAGAGCACGTCCCCGCCGGGGTTCGCGACCCGGCCGAAGATGAACAGCAGGTCCGAGAGCCGGTTGAGGTAGCGCGCGGGCGCCACGTTGGTCCGGTCCGGATCGGCCTCGAGCACCGCCCACGTGGCGCGTTCCGCCCGGCGCGTGACGACCCGAGCCACGTGCAGGTACGCCGCGCCCGGCGTCCCGCCCGGCAGGATGAACGAGTTGAGCTTGGTCAGCTCCTCGTTGAACTCGTCGCACCATCCCTCGAGTCGCTCCACCTGGGCCTCGGTGACCCGCAGCGGCGGGTACTCCGGGTTCTCCGTGACCGGGGTGGCGAGGTCGGCCCCGACGTCGAACAGGTCGTTCTGGATCTGCTGCAGCGGCCCGACGATCCGTTCCGGCAGGTTCCCGACGGCGAGGGCGACCCCGATGGCCGCGTTGGCCTCCTCGGAGTCGGCGTAGGCGTCGAGCCGGGGATGGGTCTTGGGGACCCGGGAGAAGTCCGACAGACCGGTCGTCCCGTCGTCGCCGGTGCGCGTGTAGATGCGGGTCAGGTGAACGGCCACGGGGTCAGTCTAGGGCGGTCCGGGCGGCTGACCCGGACACGCCGGGCGCCGGCGGGCGGCCGGGGGAGGGGGCCCGAAGCGCGGGCGGTAGCGTCGCCGAGCGTGAATGAGCACTTCGTCGTTCGTTCGGCGGGCCCCCTGGCGGGGACGGTGGACGTCGTCGGCGCCAAGAACAGCGTGCTCAAGCTGATGGCCGCGGCCCTGCTCGCCGAGGGCCGCACGACGATCACCAACTGCCCCCGGATCCTCGACGTGCCCCTGATGGGTGACGTCCTGCGCAGCCTCGGGTGCGAGGTGGCCGTGGACGGGGACGTCGTCGTGATCGACGTGCCCGCCGAGCTGAACCCCGAGGCCGACTACCGCTCGGTGTCGCGGCTGCGCGCGTCGGTGTGCGTGCTGGGCCCCCTGGTGGCGCGCTGTCGGCGTGCCGTGGTGCCGCTGCCCGGCGGCGACGCGATCGGCTCGCGCCCGCTCGACATGCACCAGGCCGGCCTGCGGCTGCTGGGGGCACGCTCCGAGATCTCGCACGGCTGCGTCGTCGCGGAGGCCGACGGGCCCGGCGTCGCGCTGCGGGGTGCGCAGGTCTGGCTGGACTTCCCCTCGGTGGGCGCGACCGAGAACATCCTCATGGCGTCGGTGTTCGCCGAGGGCACCACGGTCATCGACAACGCCGCGCGCGAGCCGGAGATCGTGGACCTGGTCCGCATGCTGCAGGAGATGGGCGCGAAGATCTCCGGCGGCGGGACGTCGACGCTGACCGTGCACGGCGGCGCCGAGCTGACGCCGACCACCCACCGCGTCATCGGCGACCGGATCGTCGGCGCCACCTGGGCGTTCGCCTCGGTGATCACCTCGGGCGACGTCACCGTCCAGGGCGTGGACCCGCACCACCTCGACCTCGTGCTCGACAAGCTCATGCAGGCCGGCGCGACGGTGGAGCCGGTCGGCGAGGGGTTCCGGGTGGTCGGCAGCGGGCGCCCGCGCTCCGTGGACTGGGTGACGCTGCCCTACCCGGGCTTCGCGACCGACCTGCAGCCGATGGCGATCGCGCTCTCCGCGGTCTCCGACGGCACCTCGATGATCACCGAGAACGTCTTCGAGGGCCGCTTCCGGTTCGTCGAGGAGATGGTCCGGCTCGGGGCGGACGCGCGCACCGACGGCCACCACGCGGTGGTCCGCGGGGTCGAGCGGCTCTCGTCGGCGCCGGTGTGGGCCTCGGACATCCGGGCGGGGGCCGGCCTGGTGCTCGCCGGGCTGGTGGCGGACGGCGAGACCGAGGTGTGGGACGTGGCCCACATCGACCGCGGCTATCCGCTGTTCGTCGAGAACCTCACCGCGCTCGGCGGGGACATCCGGCGGGTGAACGCGCCGCCGGTCCGGTAGGTGCGCTTCGCGCTCGTGAGTACTTGTGGTGGCTATAGCCACCACAAGTACTCACGAGGCCCGGAGGGCCACCTTCGCGTCGTCCGCGTCCTGCGGGAACACCAGCAGGTTCCAGCCGCCCTCGTCGTGGGCGATCGTCGCGCGCACCTTCTCGCGGGCCAGGCGTGCGGCCAGCACCTCGGCCGCCTCGCGGGTCGGCACCGTCGCGACCGTCTCGAGCAGGCCCACGTCGCCGTCGTCACCGGGCACCGCGCCCTTGGGACCCGAGCCGAAGGTCCAGCGCAGCAGCCCGGCGAGCAGCATCATCACGGCGAGTGCCGTGAGGATCTCGTCGATGGAGCCGATCATGCGGCCCCTCCGTCCGACTGGTGCGTCCCGTCCGATCAGGCCGAGCATGCGCTCCGGGCCGTCTCCTCCGTCATCGTGACCGATTCCGTGGAGCACAGCATGTGCAGACTTCGGATGACCCGCCGGTAACCTCTCCGGGTCCCCTGCGCGGAGGTATCAGATGCCGTACCCGACCGACGACTCCCGTGACCGCCCCTGGGTCATGCGGACCTACGCCGGCCACTCGTCGGCGAAGGCGTCCAACGAGCTCTACCGGCGCAACCTCGCCAAGGGCCAGACCGGGCTCTCGGTCGCGTTCGACCTGCCGACCCAGACCGGCTACGACCCCGACGACGAGCTCGCCCGCGGCGAGGTCGGCAAGGTCGGCGTCCCGGTCTCGCACATCGGCGACATGCGGGCGCTGTTCGACCAGATTCCGCTCGACGAGGCCAACACCTCGATGACGATCAACGCGACGGCCATGTGGCTGCTCGCGCTCTACGTCACGGTGGCCGACGAGCAGGCGGAAGCCGGCGGTCAGTCCGTCGAGGAGACCCGCGCGAAGCTCTCCGGCACCACGCAGAACGACATCGTCAAGGAATACCTCTCGCGCGGGACGTACGCGTTCCCGCCCGCGCCGAGCGTTCGGCTGATCACCGACATGATCGCGTGGACGGTGTCGAACGTCCCGAAGTGGAACCCGATCAACATCTGCAGCTACCACCTGCAGGAGGCCGGGGCGACGCCGACGCAGGAGGTCGCCTACACGATCTCGACGGCGATCGCGGTCCTCGACGCCGTCCGCGACTCGGGTCAGGTCCCCGAGGAGGACTTCGGCAAGGTCGTCGGGCGCATCTCGTTCTTCGTCAACGCCGGGCTGCACGTCATCGAGGAGATCGCGAAGCTGCGGGCGTTCGCGCAGCTCTGGGACGAGCTCTGCCAGGAGCGCTACGGCGTCACCGACCCGAAGATGCGCCGCTTCCGCTACGGCGTGCAGGTCAACTCGCTGGGCCTGACCGAGGCGCAGCCGGAGAACAACGTCCAGCGCATCGTGCTCGAGATGCTCGCGGTGACGCTGTCCAAGGACGCCCGCGCCCGTGCCGTCCAGCTCCCCGCGTGGAACGAGGCCCTCGGCCTGCCGCGTCCGTGGGACCAGCAGTGGGCGCTGCGCATGCAGCAGGTCCTCGCCTACGAGACCGACCTGCTCGACTACGAGGACATCTTCGAGGGCTCGCACGTCATGGAGGCCAAGACGGCCTCGATCGTCGAGGGCGCCCGGGCCGAGATCGCGAAGGTCGCCGAGATGGGCGGCGCGGTCGCGGCCGTCGACTCCGGCTACATGAAGTCCCAACTCGTCTCCTCGCTCGCGGGGCGGCGGATGCGCCTCGAGTCCGGCGAGGACACCGTCGTCGGGGTCAACAAGTTCACGTCCACCGAGCCCAGCCCCCTGCAGGCCGAGGGCGCCGACGCGATCTTCGTCGCGGACCCGGACGTCGAGGAGCGTGCCCGTGAGGCCGTCGCCGCCTGGCGGGCCGACCGGGACGACCAGGCCGTCAAGCGCGCGCTCGACGCGCTCACCGAGGCCGCCGGCGGCTCCGAGAACCTCATGGACGCGACCCTCGAGTGCGCCAAGGCCGGCGTGACGACGGGGGAATGGGCCGGCGCGCTGCGTGGCGTCTACGGGTCCTACCGCGCGCCGACGGGGGTCACGGCGGCCTCGTCGTCGGCGTCGGCTCCCGGCTCGGAGACCGACGACGGCGAGCCCACCGACCTCGACGCGGTGCGCGAGCGGGTCCGGCGCACGGCCGACGAGCTCGGCGTCTCGGCGCTGCGCATGCTGGTCGGCAAGCCCGGGCTCGACGGGCACTCCAACGGCGCCGAACAGATCGCCGTGCGGGCCCGCGACGCCGGGTTCGAGGTCATCTACCAGGGCATCCGGCTCACCCCGGGCGAGATCGTGGCGGCCGCCGTGCAGGAGGGCGTGCACGTCGTCGGGCTCTCGGTGCTCTCCGGCTCGCACCTCGAGGTGGTGCCGGCGGTCCTCGACGGGCTCGCGCGGGCGGACGCGTCGGACATCCCCGTCGTCGTCGGCGGCATCATCCCGCCGAACGACGCCGAGCAGCTGCAGCGGCTCGGGGTGCAGCGGGTGGTGACGCCGAAGTCGTACTCGCTGACCGGGATCATGGGCGAGTTCGTCGACGTCATCCGCGAGGTGCACGGGCTCGAGCGGGAGGGCGCGCCTGCCTAGGTGCGCTTCGCGCCCGTGAGCACAAATTGACGCTCTGGCATCAATTTCTGCTCACGGGCGCGCAGCGCACCGGCACGCTCGGGATCACGATCACGACGGCGGGTGGCCTGGCCCACGGCGGCGCGCTCATGACCCTGGCGGACTCCATCGGGGCCGTGTGCGCCTACCTGGGGCTGCCGGAGGGCGCGTCGACGGCGACCACGCAGTCGGCGACCAACCTGCTGCGGGGCGTCCGCGAGGGGACGGTCACGGCGACGGCGCGCCCGGTGCACCGGGGCCGCACGCAGGTCGTCGTGCAGACCGATATCACCGACGAGTCCGGCCGGCTGGTCGCGCGCACCACGCAGACGCAGGCGGTTCTTCCCGGGGCCTAGCGGACGAAGGCACCTACGTGGTCGCGGGCCCACTCGCGGAAGGTGCGCGGGGCGGTCGCGATGAGCCGGCGCAGCTCGTCGTCGGGACCGGCGACCCCGGGCTGCAGCGTCGTGGCGCCCTTCGCGACGACGGCGTCGGCGAGCTCCGCGGGCATCCCGTGCTCGGTCATCGCCCGGTGTGCGGCCTCCGGGGAGACCTCGACGTAGCGCAGCGGGCGCCCGAGGACCTCGGCGAGCGCCGCGACCTCGTCGGCGGGCCCGAGCGCCTCAGGCCCGCACAGCGGATAGGCCTGCCCCTCGTGCCCGGGCTGTGTGAGGACGGTCGCCGTCGCGGCGGCGATGTCCCGGGGGTCGATCAGCGAGACGCGGCCGTCGGCGTACGGGTGGAAGACGGTGTCCTGCGCGGCGATGGTCCGGGCCCAGGTCAGCGCGTTGGACATGAAGCCGGTCGGGCGCATGAACGTCGCGGGCACGCCGCCGTCCAGCACGGCGTCCTCGCCGGCCCGGTGCCAGCGGGTGATCGGGTCGTCGATCCGGTGGTCGCCGACGCTGAGGGTGGAGAGCTTCACGATCCGGGCCGCCCCGGCCTTCGCGGCCGCGGTGGCGAGGTTGCGGTCCTGGACCGGGCCGTCGGGTCCGGTGGAGACCAGGAAGACGCGGTCGACGTCGCGGACCGCGTCCGTGAGCGAGTCGGGGTCGTCGAGGTCGCCGGCGACGACCTCGACGTGGGCGGGCAGGGCGGCGGAGTCGGGCCGGCGGGTCATGGCGCGGACGGGCTCACCGGTGGGGGCGAGCGCGTCGATCAGGGCGCGTCCGACGGTGCCGGTCGCTCCGGTCACGAGGATCATCGAGGGAACCTTTCCGAGGAGTGGGTGGCACCCATCCTCGACAGGGCGCGCCTCGATGACGGCTCGCTGCGCGGCGGATCGGCGGATGCCGACATCGGCGCCGGTCAGCCCGGCGGAATCCCGCGCGCCTACTCGTCGTCCTCGCGCGACTCGCCCCGGCGCTTGAGGAACGAGAACCCGGGGATGCCGTCGATCGCGCGCCGCAGGTCCTTGGTGACGTCGAGCAGCTCGTGCAGGTCCGGGCCGACGCGGTCCAGGGTCTCCAGGATCGGCAGGATGTCGGTGGTCATGTGGTGGGCGAGCGCGGGGAGCTCGTCGACCAGCTTGATCGCCGCCTCGATCTCCTCCGGGGCGAGGTCGTCGACGAACTTCTTGGTCAGCGGGGCCGCCTGCTCCAGCATCGGCCGGTAGAGGTCGAGGAGCTCCTGCGCCTCGCGGCTGGTCCGGCCGGCGGAGCTCATCACGTCCTCGGCACCCGACGTGATCCCCCGCGCGGACTCGACGACGGAGGCCGCCCCCGTCGTGATGTCCCGGGCCTCGTCGACGACGGACGCGGCGCCCTTGGTGATGCCCCCGGCCTCGTCGACGACGGTGGACGCGCCGGTCGTGATGCCCCGCGCGGACTCCACGACCTCCGATGCGCCTCGGGTGATGCCCCGCGCGTCGGCGACGACGGCCGTCGCGCCGCCGGTGATCGTCCGGGCCTCGCCGATCACGCCCTCGATCTCGACGACGATGCCGTCCGCCCGGTCCACGAGCCCGTCGACCCGGCCCGCGATGCCGTCGAGGACCCCGAGCAGCCGGGTGGCCTCGCCGAGCAGCGCGTCGACCTGCCCCGGCAGCCGGACGCCCACCTCGAGGGTGGCGGCGGTCCAGCCCAGGACCTCGGAGGGCGTCGGGACGGCGAGCGGACCGAGGCGCACGAGCGGCATGAGGCCCAGTGTTCCGCCTCGGGGCGCGCCACGTGGTGACTATGGACCCTGGCGCGCCTCACCGGCCGGAGAGCATCAGCATCGCGTAGGCCGCGATCGACTGGGCGTCGGTGATCTCGCCCGCGCGCACCATGTCCTCGAACTCCGAGCGGGTCACCCACGCACTGCGCATGTCCGCCTCGGTGTCCTCGCGGTCGGGCTCGCCCGCGGTGAGGTCGGTGGCCAGGAACGCCCGCCCCCGCTGCGAGGACAGGCCCGGCGCGACGTCGAGCAGGCCGAGCGGGAGCCAGCGCCCGGCCTCCAGCCCGGTCTCCTCGCGCAGTTCGCGCGCCGCCAGCGCGCCCGGCTCCATCGCGGCGCGGTCCGGGGCCGTGCCCTGGGGGAACTCCCAGCGGCGCAGGCCGAGCGGGTACCGGAACTGCTCGACCATCATCATCCGCGCCGTCGGCCCCGAGCCGTCCAGCGCGATGACCAGCGCGTAGTGCGGCTTGTCGACGACGCCGTAGAGGCCCTCGCCGCCGTCGGGACGCCGGAAGGTGTCCTCCCGCACCGTCATCCAGGGATTCTCGTACACCGGGCGGCTCGAGAGCGTGTCCACGCGACCGATCATGCCCTCCGGTCGTCAGCACATTCCCGGGCCTGCGGGCCTCCGGTGCGCGGTACGTTCCTCGATGCCAGAGCCGGAGGCGTGCCCGTGTCCCACTCGCGACAGCTCGTGCGCCTCCGCGACCTCGGCGCCCGACCGGTCACCGGACGGGTGGTCGCCGGGGTGCTGCTGGTCGGGCTGGTGGTCGAGGCCGTGCACCAGATCCTGGCCGGCAACGACGCGCCGGATCTGCCGGTCATCGACGACTGGCTGCACGCCGGGCTGATCCTCGCCGCGAGCGCGATCTGCGCCCGGGGCGCGACGCACCGCGTCCCGGGGCCCGGCCGCGCGGCCTGGTGGTGCTTCGCGGCGGCGCTGCTGCTCTTCGCCCTCGCCGAGATCGCCTGGGGCCTGATGTTCTCGCGCGGCGAGCCCGTGCCCGCCCCGAACCCGACCGACGTGCTCTACCTGGCCACCTACCCGCTGTTCATGGCGGGCCTGGTGCTGATGGTGCGCAACCGGGTGCTCGACGTCCCCTGGCACCGCTGGCTCGACGGTTTCGTCGTCGTGCTCATCGTGGCGACCCCCGGGGTGGTGCTGGTGATCGTGCCGGTGCTGCAGAGCGCCCCGATCGATCCGCTCGGCCTCGTCGTCGACGCGGCCTACCCCGTCGGGGACGTGCTGCTGCTCGGTGCCGTGCTCGGCAGCCTGCCCCTGATGTCCTGGCGTCTCGGGGGGAGCTGGCCGTGGGTCGGGGCCGGGCTGCTGTGCCTGACGGTGGCCGACGCCGTCTACAGCGTCACGGCCGCGATCGCGGTGTCCCACGAGGGGCCCTACGACTTCCTCTGGAGCGCGGGCGCCCTCCTGATGGCCGTCGGGGCGACCCGGACGCCCTCGGCGCCGCAGGCGCCGCGGGAGATCACCGGCTGGCGGGCGATCGCGCTCCCGGTCGCCGCGCAGGTGGTCGCCGTCGCCACCCAGATCTACGGGTACGTGCGCGAGCTGCCTCCCGCCGAACGGCTGCTGACGATCGGTGTCCTGCTCGTCGGCATCGCGCAGATCGTCGTCTCCCGCCCGCGGCCGGCCGCGGCACCCAGTACCGAGGACGCCGGTCCGGCGCCGTGATCACACTCCGCCGCCCGGGCGACGCGACCCCTTGCTACGCTGCGGCACGAGCAGGGCGATACCGGTCACCGCGGAACGGGAGCACGGCAGAGCACATGGTTAGCACGATCCTCGCTGAGGTCTTCGCATTCCTGATCATCCTGTTCGTGCTCTACAAGTACGTGCTGCCGCCGCTGAAGGCGATGACCGACAAGCGCGCGCAGGAGATCGAGCAGCAGGTCGAGGACTCCCGCAAGGCCCGCGAGCGCCTGGAGCAGGCCGAGGCCGCCTACCGCGAGGCCGTCGAGAACGCCCAGAACGACGCCGCGCGCATCCGTGACGACGCCCGGGCCGACGCGCAGCGCATCGCCGACGAGATGCGCCAGAAGGCCGAGGAGGAGGTCGAGCGCCTCCGCCGCCGCGGCGAGGAGTCGCTCGAGAACGCCCGCTCCCAGGTCGTGCGCGAGCTCAAGACCGAGCTCGGGGGCCACTCCACCGAGCTCGCCGGCCGCCTCGTGCGCCAGGAGCTGCAGTCCGACCAGGCGAAGAAGGCGTCGGTCGACTCCTTCCTCGACGAGCTGAACCGGTCCGCGTCGCGGAACTGATCCCCGCGTGCGTCTCGTCATCGCCCGCTGCACGGTCGACTACGCGGGCCGCCTGACCGCGCACCTGCCCAGCGCGGTCCGCCTGCTCCTGGTGAAGGCCGACGGCTCGGTCAGCGTCCACGCCGACGACCGGGCCTACAAGCCGCTCAACTGGATGAGCCCGCCGTGCTGGCTCACCGAGGAACCCGGCTCCTGGGTGGTGCGCAACAAGGCCGACGAGACGCTGACGATCTCCCTCGAGGAGATCCAGCACGACTCGCAGCACGACCTCGGCGTCGACCCCGGCCTGGTGAAGGACGGCGTCGAGGCCCACCTGCAGGAGCTGCTCGCCGAGCACGTGCACACGCTGGGGGACGGCTGGAGCCTCGTCCGGCGCGAGTACCCCACCGCGATCGGGCCGGTGGACCTGCTCTGCCGGGACGACGCCGGCGGCTCGGTCGCCGTCGAGATCAAGCGCCGCGGCGAGATCGACGGCGTCGAGCAGCTCACCCGCTACCTCGAACTGCTCAACCGGGACCCGCTGCTGGCCCCGGTCGCGGGCATCTTCGCCGCGCAGCAGATCAAGCCGCAGGCCCGGGTGCTGGCGACCGACCGCGGCATCCGCTGCGTGACGCTCGACTACGACGCGCTGCGCGGCATCGAGTCGGACGAGTTCCGGCTGTTCTAGAGTGCGCCTCCCGCCGATCCGCCGACTGCCGCCTCTCAGGATGGCGAAGCGCCGGGTCCTGCCGGCCGAGGTCGACGGCGAGTGCGTGTTCTGCGCGATCGTCGCCGGCCGGGCGGAGCGCAGCCTCCTGGCCGAGGACGACGACGCCGTCGCGTTCCTCGACGTGCAGCCCGCGGTCACCGGCCACGCGCTCGTGGTGCCGCGCCGCCACGTCGTCGCCCTCACCGACCTGACGGCTGCCGAGGGCTCGGCGGTGTGGGAGCTCGGACGCCGGGTGGCCGCCGCCGCCCGCGCCGCGGGGCTCGCCGAGGGCGTGAACCTCTTCCTCGCCGACGGTGCCGCGGCCGGCCAGGAGGTCTGGCACGTCCACCTCCACGTCCTGCCGCGCACCCCGGGCGACGGCCTGCGGCTCGACGGCGCGTTCCGGCTGATGGAGCGGGACGTCCTCGATGGCGTCGCGACGCGGTTGCGGGCGTCTCTCCCCCTCGCGGAGTAGGTGTACCCGCCGGTAACGTCCAGCCGTATGACGAGCACGGCACCGAAGCCCGCGAGCACCGGCCCGGCGGCCGGGTCGGACACGTTCGACTCCCTCGACCCGCGCGACGGCTCCGTCGTCGCCACCCACCCGCGGCACACCCCGGCGCAGGTCAAGGCCGTCGTCGCGCAGGCCCGCGCCGCCGCGGACTGGTGGGCCGACCTCGGCTTCGACGGCCGCCGGAGCCGGCTCGCGGCCTGGCGGCGGCTGCTCATCTCCCGCACCGACGAGCTGGCCGCCCTCGTCAGCCACGAGACCGGCAAGCCCCTCGACGACGCCCGCATCGAGGTCGTCCTCGTCATCGACCACCTGCACTGGGCGGGCAAGCACGCGAAGGCCGCACTGGGCCGCCGTCGGGCCGAGGCGGGCGCGCTCATGGTCAACCACACCGCGACGATCGAGTACCGGCCGCTCGGCGTCGTCGGCGTGCTCGGGCCCTGGAACTACCCGGTCTTCACCCCGATGGGCTCGATCGTCTACGCGCTCGCCGCCGGCAACGCGATCGTCTTCAAGCCCTCCGAGCTGACCCCGACCGTCGGCCGCTGGCTCGTCGACACCTTCGCCGAGGTGCTGCGCGGCACGGACCCGGGCCGCGACGACGCGGGCCACGTGTTCGGCCTCGTCACCGGCGAGGGCGAGACCGGGGCGGCGCTGTGCCGGGCGGGCGTGGACAAGGTCGCGTTCACCGGTTCGACGGCCACGGCGAAGAAGGTCATGGCGACCTGCGCGGAGTCGCTCACCCCGGTCCTCGTCGAGTGCGGCGGCAAGGACGCCCTGCTCGTGGACCACGACGCGGACCTCGACGACGCCGCGGCCGCCGCGGTGTGGGGCGCGATGTCGAACGCCGGGCAGACCTGCGTCGGAGTGGAGCGCGTCTACGTCGTCGAGTCGGTCGCCGAGGTCTTCCTCGACAAGGTGGCCCAGCGGGCCGCGACGGTGCGCCCGGGCGGCGAGCCCCGCTCGATCTACGGCCCGATCACCATGCCCAGCCAGCTCGGGATCATCTCCGACCAGATCGACGACGCGCTCTCCCGTGGCGGGCGGGCCGTCGTCGGCGGCCGCGAGTCGGTGCACGCCCCGTACGTCGACCCGGTGGTGCTCGCCGACGTCCCCGAGGACTCGATCGCGGTCACCGACGAGACGTTCGGCCCGACCGTCGTCGTCAACCGCGTCCGGGACATCGACGAGGCGGTCGAGCGGGCCAACGCGTCGCGCTACGGGCTCGGCGGGTCGGTCTTCGCGAAGAAGCGTGGCTACGAGATCGCCCGGCGGCTGCGCTGCGGGATGGTCTCGGTCAACGGCGTCATCGCGTTCGCCGCGATGCCCTCGCTGCCCTTCGGCGGGGTCGGGGACTCCGGGTTCGGACGCATCCACGGCCGGGACGGCCTGCGGGAGTTCACCCGGCCGCTGGCGGTCTCCGAGCGGCGGTTCAAGAGCATCAACGTCATGACGTTCGACCGGCCCGGGTGGGTCGTGAAGGCCATGACGGTGCTGGCCGGACTGATCTACCGACGGAACCGGTAAAGCTGCCCGGAGGGCTGCGTCACCGGGCCTGGTCGAGGGGTACGGCCCCTCGCAGGTGCATGACAGGATCGCCCGAACCGGGTCGCCGACGACCCGGGAGTCGACGAAGGGACAGTGAACGTGGCTCGCGAGTTCGCCCGGGTGGGTGTGATCGGTCTGGGCACCATGGGTGCGGGCATCGTCGAGGTGTTCGCCCGCGCGGGCATCGAGGTCGTCGCGGTGGAGGTGGACGAGACCGCGGCCGCCCACGGCAGGGAGCACATCGAGCACTCCACCTCCCGGGCGGTGTCGCGCGGGAAGCTCGCCGAGGACGACCGGGCCGCCCTGCTCGACCGCGTCCGCGTGACCACGAGCCTCGCCGACCTGGCCGACGTCGACCTCGTCGTCGAGGCCGTGCCCGAGCGCCTCGAGCTCAAGGCCGAGGTCTTCGCGGCCCTCGACAAGGTCTGCGGGCCCGACACGATCTTCGCGTCGAACACCTCGTCGCTCTCGATCACCGAGCTGTCGGTGCGCACCGAGCGCCCCAGCCGCGTCGTCGGGATGCACTTCTTCAACCCGGCCCCGGTCCAGGCGCTGGTCGAGCTGGTGCGCACCGTCGTCACCGAGCCCGCCGTCGTCGAGGACGTCCGCGGCCTCGCCGAGCGCCTCGGCAAGTCGCCGGTCGTCTGCGGCGACCGCGCCGGCTTCATCGCGAACCAGCTGCTGTTCACGTACCTCAACCAGGCCGTGGGCATGTTCGAGTCGAACTACGCCGGCCGCGAGGACCTCGACGCCGCGATGAAGTTCGGCTGCGGCTACCCGATGGGCCCGCTGGCCCTCATGGACCTCATCGGTCTCGACACCGCGTACGAGATCCTCGAGGAGATGTACCGGCAGTCGCGCAACCAGCGGCACGCGCCCGCCCCGATCCTCAAGCAGATGATCACGGCGGGTCTGCTCGGCCGGAAGGCCGGCCGCGGCTTCTACACCTACGCCGAGCCGGGCTCCTCCGAGGTCGTGGCCGACGGCCTCACCCCGCCGCCGCCCGGGTCGGACGACGCCACCCTGCGCCCGATCAACCGGGTCGGCGTGGTCGGCACCGGGACCATGGCCACCGGCATCGCCGAGGTCTTCGCCAAGGCCGGGTACGACGTCGTCGTGCGCGGCCGGTCGGAGTCCAAGGGCGACGGCGCCGTCGCCGCCGTGCGCAAGTCGCTGGAGAAGGCCGTCGTCAAGGGCAAGCTCTCCGAGGAGGCCCGGGACGAGACCCTGGGGAAGATCTCGACCACGGTCGACTTCTCCGGTCTGGCGGAGTGCGACCTCGTCGTCGAGGCCATCGCCGAGGACCTCGACGTCAAGCAGGCCGCCTTCTCGGCCCTCGACGAGGTCTGCAAGCCGGGCACGATCCTCGCGACGACCACGTCCTCGCTGCCGGTCGTGGAGTGCGCGGCCTCGACCTCGCGCCCGGCCGACGTCATCGGGATGCACTTCTTCAACCCGGCCGCGGTGATGAAGCTCGTCGAGGTCGTCAGCCCGATCACCACCGCACCCGAGGTCACCGCGACCGTCCGGGACGTCTGCGCGCGGATCAAGAAGAACCCCGTGCTCTGCGGGGACCGCGCGGGCTTCATCGTCAACGCGCTGCTCTTCCCGTACCTCAACGACTCGGTGTCGATGCTCGAGGCGCACTACGCGACGGTCGACGACATCGACTCGGCCATGAAGAACGGCTGCGGCCTGCCCATGGGGCCGTTCGCGCTGCTCGACGTGGTGGGCCTGGACGTGTCGCTGGCGATCGAGCGCTCGCTCTACCAGGAGTTCCGGGTGCCGGGCTTCGCGCCCGCCCCGCTGCTGGAGCACCTGGTCACGGCGGGCCGGCTCGGGCGCAAGACCGGGCACGGGTTCCGGGACTACTCCTAGGTGGCCTTCGGCCTTGTGAGCACTAATTGACGCTATAGCGTCAATTAGTGCTCACGAGCGCGGAGCGCACCTACGCGACATGGCACGACGCAACCGGCGAGCAGCGGGCGGGGAGCCCCGTCCGCTGTTCGGTGGTGCGCTCTCGTACGTCGAGCGCGCCGGTCGGCGGTGGGCGGTGCGCTCGATCAGCGGGTCGGCGGCGGCGAAGACCTACCGCTGCCCGGGCTGCAACCAGGAGATCCGACCCGGGGTGTCCCACGTCGTCGCGTGGCCGGTCGACGGTCCCGACGGCGGCGGTGACGAGCGCCGCCACTGGCACACCGGCTGCTGGCAGCGCTGAATCGCCCTCAGGACGACGTGGTGGCGGCGCTGCGGGGCCCGCGCGGGGCGGGCTGGTCGTACCCGTCGTCGGGGTGGCCGCCGTTCTGGTGGCCGTTGTCGCCGTAGCGCTCGTCGGGCTCCGCGGCGCGCGCCGGGCGTGCCCCGTCGGACGTCTCCTCGGGGAAGGCGTCGAGGCCGGGCAGCTCAGCCAGGGACTCGCGCAGCGTCGCGAGCTGGTTGGTCACGCGGGTGCGCAGCCGGCGGGTCTCGGCGACCTCGTCGTCGGCCTCCTGGCGCCGGCGGCGGGACTCCTCGGCGGCGTCCCGTAGCTGCGTGTCGGCGCGGGAGCGGGCGTCGGCCTCGCTGCGGGCGAGCACGCGCATGGACTCCGTGCGCCGGGAGGCCATCGCGATCTCGAAGTCCTCCTCGATCTGCACCCGCCGCGCCCGGGACTCGTCGTCCAGGTGGCGCCGCTCGGCCTCGGCCTCGGAGCGGATGCGGGCGGCCTCGGCGCGCGCGGTCTCCATCTGCGTGTGGTGCTCGGCCTCCATCTCGGCGCGGCGGCGCTCGTTGTCCTCGACCCCGGAGTCGTACCGGGTGCGGACCTGGGCGGCCGCGGCCTCGGCGGCCTCGTGCGTCTCCTGGGCCTGGCGGTGCGACTCGTCGATCGTGCCGCGGGCCTGCTCGTCGGCCTCGGCGATCGTCCCGCGGGCGTGCTCGTCGGCCTCGGCGATCGTCCGGCGGCCGTGCTCGTCGGCCTCGGCCACCGTGCGGCGCGCGTGCTCGTTCGCCTCCTCGACGGTGCGGCGGGCCCGCTCGTCGGCCTCCTCGCGGGTGCGGCGGGCGGCCTGCTCGGCGCTGGAGCGCATCTCCCGCGCCTCGTCCTGCGCGAGCCGCAGCATCCGCTGCAGGCGCTCGGAGAGGCCCTCCATGGAGTCCGGCGGCGCCGCGAGGCGGTCGATCTGCGCGCGGAGCTCCTCGACGTGGGACCGCGTCCGGTCGAGGGCCCGGGCGAGCTCGGAGGCCTGCGCCACGGCCGCGTCCCGGTCCGCGGTGAGGATGCGCAGATCGGCCTCGACGCGGTCGAGGTGCTCCTCGACCTGGCCGCGGTCGTACCCGCGGCGGACGACGTCGAACCCGGTGCCCAGCGGCAGCAGATCACGCTCTCCCGACGGCATCGGCCCAGGTTACTAGGGCTGTGTGCGACACGGCCACGGACGGGTGACGGACACGCCGACCTCGGGCCGATCGCTCCCGGTCACGTGGTTCGTGAGTCCGATCACCCCCGCCGCCGAGCCCGGCTCACGCCCGCCGTCGGCAACCCCGCAACACACGAACGGCCCGTTCGTCACCGACGACGGTGACGAACGGGCCGTTCGTGACGGGACGGGGTGCGGGGACCTACTCGCCGCGGAAGCGGTTGATGCCCGCGAGGTGCCGCTCGCGCAGCTCGGGGTTGGTGACGCCCAGCCCCTCCTCCGGCGCGAGGCAGAGCACGCCGACCTTGCCCTGGTGGCTGTTGTGGTGGACGTCGTTGGCCGCCTCGCCCGTCTCCTCGAGCGCGTAGGTCTTCGACACTGTGGGGTGGATCTTCCCCTGGGCCACCAGGCGGTTGGCCAGGTAGGCCTCCTTGTAGTTCGCGAAGTGCGACCCGATGATCCGCTTGAGGTTCATCCACAGGTAGCGGTTGTCGTACTGGTGCATGAAGCCCGACGTCGAGGCGCAGGTGACGATCGTGCCGCCGCGCTTCGCGACGTAGACCGACGCGCCGAACGTCTCGCGGCCCGGGTGCTCGAACACGATGTCCGGGTCGTCCCCGCCGGTGAGCTCACGGATCTTCGAGCCGAACCGCTTCCACTCCCGCGGGTCCTGGGTCTCGGGGTCGGACCAGAACTTGTAGCCCTCGGCGGAGCGGTCGATGATCAGCTCGGCGCCCATCTTGCGGCACAGCTCGGCCTTCTCCGGCGAGGACACGACGCAGACCGGGGTGGCGCCGCCGTTGAGCGCGAACTGGGTGGCGTAGGAGCCCAGGCCGCCGGAGGCGCCCCAGATGAGCACGACGTCGCCCTGAGTCATGTTCGCGCCGTTGTGGCTGACCAGCTGGCGGTACGCGGTGGAGTTGACCAGCCCCGGGGAGGCGGCCTCCTCCCAGGTGAGGTGGTCCGGCTTGGGCATGAGCTGGTTGGTCTTGACCAATGCCATGTCGGCCAGGCCGCCGAAGTTGGTCTCGAAGCCCCAGATGCGCTGCTCCGGGTCCATCATCGTGTCGTCGTGGCCGTCGGGGCTCTCCAGCTCCACCGACAGGCAGTGCGCGACGACCTTGTCGCCCGGCTTCCACATCTGGACGCCCGGGCCGACCTTGAGCACGACGCCGGAGAGGTCCGAGCCCACCACGTGGTACGGCAGGTCGTGCCGCTTGGCGAGCTCGGAGATGCGTCCGTAGCGCTTGAGGAAGCCGAACGTCGAGACGGGCTCGAAGATCGAGGTCCAGACGGTGTTGTAGTTGATGGCGCTGGCCATCACGGCCACGATGGCCTCGCCGGCGGCAGGCTCCGGGGTCGGCACCTCGTCGAGGTGCAGCGACTTGCGGGGGTCCTTCTCCTTCGAGGACATCCCGGCGAACATCTCGGCCTCGTCGGCGTGGACCGTGATGCCCCGGTAGGACTCGGGGACGTTCAGGGAGCCGATGCCTCCCAGATCGTCGGCGAGGATGGCGTCGCGGATCTCGTGCACGGTCAAAAGCCTCCGGGGTGTCGGGTCGGCCCTCAGGCTACCGACGAGTAGGTAGTGCGGAGAAGGTGGCTGTGACGGGGGTCAGTGAGCGGTCGCGGCCGGCTGGACCAGCTCGACCAGAACGCCGCCGGCGTCCTTCGGGTGCACGAAGTTCACCCGGGAGTCGGCCGTCCCGCGGCGGGCCTCCTGGTATAGGAGACGGACGCCCTTCTCCCGCAGCGCGCTGGCCGCGGCCTCGACGTCGGTGACCCGGTAGGCCACCTGCTGGAGGCCGGGGCCGTTGCGGTCGATGAACTTCGCGATGGTCGAGGACTCGTTCAGCGGGGCGAGCAGCTGCACCGCCGCCCCGGACGCGTCGTCCGGCGCATGGAGCATCGCCTCGCGGACCCCCTGGTCCTCGTTCGTCTCCGTGTGCGTGGCCTCGAGGCCGAGCGTCTGTGCGTACCACTCGATGGCCGCATCGAGGTCGGGAACGGCGATCCCGACGTGGTCAACGGCCACGATGCCGACGCTCGCGTCCACCAGTGCAGTCATGCTTGGGAATGTAAGCGACTGAATCGAGAAGTACAGCAGGTGACGGCCGCCACCCCGACCTCTCATCGGGTGACCCCCTCCGACCGGGCCGGTGGAGGGGGCGGGGATGCCAGGATCGGCGGAATGGCGGCAGCTGGCTCGGACCTCGACGACCTCGTCACGCGCGCCCGGGACGGGTCCGCCCGCGCCGTCGCGCAGCTGATCTCCCTGGTCGAGGACGGGAGCCCGCGCGTGCGCGACCTCGCGGCCGCGCTCGCCCCCCACACCGGCCACGCGGTCGTCGTCGGGCTCACCGGCTCGCCGGGGGTCGGGAAGTCGACGACGACGTCGGCGCTGGTCTCGGCGCTCCGCGCGGACGACCGGCGGGTGGGCGTGCTCGCCGTCGACCCCAGTTCGCCCTTCTCCGGCGGCGCGCTGCTCGGTGACCGCGTCCGGATGAGCGAGCACGCCACCGACCCCGGCGTGTTCATCCGGTCCATGGCCACCCGCGGGCACCTCGGCGGGCTCGCGGCGGCCGCGCCGCAGGCGTTGCGGGTGCTCGACGCGGCCGGGTGCGACGTCGTGCTGGTGGAGACCGTGGGGGTCGGGCAGTCCGAGGTCGAGGTCGTGGCGCTGGCGGACACCACCGTCGTGCTCCTCGCGCCGGGCATGGGCGACGGCATCCAGGCGGCCAAGGCGGGCGTGCTGGAGATCGCCGACGTCTTCTGCGTCAACAAGGCCGACCGCGAGGGGGCCGACGCCACGGTGCGCGAGCTCCAGAACGCGATGTCCATGGCCCGTCGCGAGAGCGGTCCGGGGTGGCGCACCCCGGTGGTGCGGACGGTCGCGTCGGCGGGGCAGGGCGTCGACGAGCTGATGGCCGCCGTCGACGCACACCGCGCCTGGATGGTGGAGCACGGGCGCGGCGACGAGGGCAGGCGTCGTCGGGCGCGCGCCGAGATCGAGGCGATCGCGCTGGCCGACCTGCGGGCGCAGCTGCGGGCGGTGTCGGGGTCCGCGGCGCTGGACGCGCTCGCCGGGGAGGTCGCCGGGGGCGAGCTGGACCCGTTCGCGGCGGCGGACCGGCTGCGGGAGGCGGCGGTGGACGACGGTTGACTCACCGTGTGTCGTTGACGCGGATGACGACTGGTGAGTGGTTAAAGTCGACCCCAGGTGAGGGGAGTCGACGATGCTGTGCTGGTGGGTGGTCGGGGCGCTGGCGCTCCTGCAGACGGTGGGGCTCGCGGGCCGGGTCCGGGGGCGGCGCTGTCGGCGCGGCGCGCACCGTGGGCGCGACGGCGGGGCGATGCGGGACTGGCCGGGGGACAAGCCGCTGTGAACGGTCGCGGTCGCCCGGACCCGGTCAGAGCGGGCGCAGCCCCTGGAGGGCGTCGGTGAGCCAGGGGATGACGATGGTGATGGTGGGGACGACGACGAGGGCCACCGCGGCGAGGTAGATCCCGACCGACAGCGCGCGCCCGCCCTGCACGTGGGCGCGGATGCGGTCGCGACGCAGCAGGACGTCGTCGTGCTCGGTGCCTTCGCCCCCCCGGGAGGCGAAGGCGTCGAGCGCGCCGGCCATGGCGTCGTCGCCGTGGCGGCGCCGCCCGGCGTCGTCGGCGAGCATCTCGAGCAGCAGTGCCACCGCGTCGCGGGCCTCGCGGCTGCGGGCAACCACCGGGAATGCCTTGTGCAGCGCGGTGAAGCCCTCGCGCACCAGGTCGTGGCGAGCGTCGAGGTGGGCCTGCTCGTGGGCGATGACGGCGCTGAGCTCGTCCGGGCCGAGCGTGTCCAGGGTCGCGCCGGTGACGACGACGCGGCCCTCCCGCCCGACCCGGCCCGGCACGCAGTAGGCGAAGGGCACGGCGCCGTCCAGCACGCGCAGCACGGTCCCGGCCCGCAGCGAGCCGACCGCGTCGTTCTGCTCCGCGCGCGCGAGCAGGTCGACCATGTCGCGGTGGCGGGCGCGGCGCATCCGGGTCCGGACGGCGAGCAGGACGAGCACCCCGAACAGGCGCACCACGATGAGCCCCGCGAGCACCGCGGCGACCCCGACGGCGATGAGCAGCGGGAACCCGGTGCGCTCCCGGGGGTGGGTGAGGACGCGCAGCAGGGCCTCGGGAGCGGCGAGGGCGCTGCCGACAGCGGCGAGCACGGCGGCCGCCGCGACGGCCTGCCAGAGCACGATCGCCGCGCGCGGGACGGCACGCGGCCACCGGGCGCGCGCGAGCAGGGCAGGCACGGGCCCGGCGAGTACGAGGGCCAGCCCCGTCAACCACACCGACGCCATGACAGGTCAGTGTGGCCCGCTGGTGGCCCTTCTCACGACTCGGGTGATCGCGGCATTCCCTGCGGCGGGGTGTCCAGGGCCCGGCGCAGGGCGTCGGCCTCCTCGGGCCCGACGCGGTCGACGAACGCCACGAGGGCGGCGGTGCGGTCCTCGCCGACGTCCCCGAGCGCGTCGATCATGACTTCGGCGGCCATCTGCTCGCGGCTGGAGGCGGCGGCGTAGCGGTACGCCTTCCCGTCGCGCTCCTGCCGGACCAGGCCCTTCTTCGCCAGGCGGCCCAGCACCGTCATCACGGTGGTGTAGGCGAGCTCGCGTTCCAGTCGATCGTGGACGTCCCGCACGGTGAGCGGCCCGTCCGCCGACCACAGCTGTGCCATGACCGCGCGTTCGAGCTCTCCCAGGGCCACGCACGTGAGTGTACCCAGCGACACGGTGTGTCAACGACTCACGTCGTACTACCCTTCGTCGTAGGTACTACGAAACGTCGTAGGAACCTCCCAGCGCGAAGGGAGTCGCGTCGTGACCGCACTGGAGCTCTCACGACTGCAGTTCGCCGTCGTCACCGTCTACCACTATCTGTTCGTCCCCCTGTCGATCTCGCTCTCGGCGCTGACGGCGGGCCTGCAGACGGCGTACTGGCGGACCCGGGACCCGCGCTTCGGGCGGGCCACGATGCTCGTCGGGAAGCTGCTCATGGCGACGTTCGCCGTCGGGGTGGTGACGGGGCTCGTCCAGGAGTTCCAGTTCGGACTCTCGTGGTCGGCGTTCGCGCAGTACTACGGCGACGTGTTCGGGCCGACGCTCGCGATCGAGGGGATGCTCGCGTTCTTCCTCGAGGCGACCTTCCTCGGCCTGTGGTGGTTCGGGCGGGACCGGCTGCGGCCGGCGCTGCACCTGGCGACGATCTGGGTGGTCGCGGTCGGGACGCTGCTCTCGGCGTACGTGATCCTCGCGGCCAACGCGTTCATGCAGCACCCGGTCGGCGTGGCCCTGGACCCGACGACGGGTCGGGCGCGGCTGGGCAGCTTCGGCGCGCTGATGAGCAACGAGGTCGTGCTCGCGGCGTTCCCGCACACCATCGCCGGGGCGTTCATGGCCGGCGGGGCGCTGCTGCTGGCGCTCGGGGTGTGGCGGCGGTGGCCCCGCCGGGTTGTCAGCGATGCGGCATCGCTGACGCTCAACGTCAGTGACGCCGCATCGCTGACATCGGACGAGGCACCCACCTGGCGGCTCCTCGCCCGCGTCGGCGCCTGGACGACGCTGGCCGGGGGCGTCGCCGTCGCCCTCACCGGCGACCTCCTCGGCAAGGTGATGACCGAGGTCCAGCCGATGAAGATGGCCGCGGCCGAGGCGCTGTACGAGACGACCGCCCACGCGCCGTTCTCGCTGTTCGCCGTCCAGTTGCCCGGCCAGGCGCAGCCCTGGTCGATCGACGTCCCCTGGCTGCTGAGCTTCCTGGCCACCGGCGACCCCACGGCCACCGTGCAGGGCATCGACGACCTGCAGGCGCAGTACGCGACGCAGTTCGGCGCCGGCAACTACACGCCCTGGATCCCGGTCGCCTACTGGACGTTCCGTCTGATGATCGGGTTCGGGGTGCTCGCGACCGCGGTCGCGGCCTGGGTCCTCTGGCGCACGCGGCGGGGCCGGGACCTCGAGCCGGCCGGGCGGGGCTGGTTCCCGTTCGCCGACCGGTGGCTGATGCGCCTCCTGCCGGTGATCCCGGCGCTGCCGGCGGCCGCCGCGACGTTCGGCTGGCTGTTCACCGAGACCGCCCGCCAGCCGTGGCTCGTCTTCGGGCTCTTCCGCACCACCGACGGCGTCTCGCCGACGCTGACCCCGATCGAGCTCTGGGCCTCGCTCGCCGGGTTCGCGCTGGTCTACGGGGTGCTCGCGGTCGTCTGGGTGCGCCTCGTGCTGCACGTCTCCCGCGGCGAACTCGCCGACCTGCACCCGGAACCGTCGGACGAGCCCGACCCGGTGCTCGAGCCGAGCTACTGACAGGAGGCCGGTCATGGATCTCGCGATGCTCTGGTTCGCCCTCGTGGTGCTGTGCTGGGTGCTGTTCGCCGTGCTCGAGGGGTTCGACTTCGGCGTCGGGATGCTCGCCGGGATCGTCGGGCGCGACGAGCACGAGCGCGGCGCCGCGGTCCGCACCGTCGGACCCGTCTGGGACGGCAACGAGGTGTGGCTCGTCGCCGCGATCGGCGTGACGTTCGCGGCCTTCCCCGACTGGTACGCGGCCCTGCTCTCCGGGCTCTACCTGCCGTTGGTGATCGTGCTGCTCGCTCTCGCCGCGCGCGGGGTCGCGCTGGAGTTCCGCGGGAAGGTCGACACCGCCCGCTGGCGGCACCGCTGCGACGTCGCGCTCGGCGTCTCGTCGCTGGTGTGCGCGGCCGGGTTCGGCGCGGCCCTCGGGGTGGCGACGACGGGTCTCGCGCTCGGCCCGGGCGGGGCCGTCGCCGGCGCCGGCCCGGCCCGCTCGCTGGCTCCGCTGGCCTCGTGGCCCGCGCTGACCGGCGCCGTGCTCGGGGTGCTCGCCACGCTGCTGCAGGGCGCGGCCTTCCTCGGGCTGCGCACGACGGGTCCGGTGCGTGTCCGGGCCCGCCGGGTCGCGGTCACGACGGCGGGGGTGGCGGCCGTCGTCGTCGGGATCCTGGCCGGGGTGGCGGCGCCGGTGGCGGGGATCGTCGCGGTGCTCGCCCTGGTGGCCGGGATCGCCGGGGTGCGCCGCTGGGAGGCGACGGCGTTCGCGGCGGCCTCGCTGGCGGTGCTCGGCGGGGTGGTCGCCGCGTTCGTCGCCCACGCCCCGGTGGTGCTGCCCTCGACGCTGGACCCGGCCTTGTCGCTGACCATCGCGGGCGCGGCGGCCTCGCCCGAGGCGCTGCAGGTCATCACGATCGGCGCGGTGATCATCCTGCCCGGGGTGCTCGCCTATCAGGCCTTCTCGTACTGGGTGTTCCGGCGCCGGGTGGCGAGCGGGCGCGAGGTGTCGGCGTGACCGGCCCGGTGGATCGTCGCCTGCTCCGCCTCGCGCGCCCGGCGCTGCCCGGGGTGGCGGCGCAGGTCGTGCTGGGCGGCCTCGGCGCGCTCGCGGACGCGACGGCGCTGGTGGCCGCGGGGCTGCTGGTCGCGGCGCTCGTCGGGGGCGGGGCGAGCACGACGACCCCGCTCGTGGCGCTGGCCGCGGCCCTCGTCGTGCGGGCGTTCGTCGCGACGGTGACGCCGCGCGTGGCGGCCGGCACCGCGGGTCGCGTCGTCGAACCGTTGCGCGAGAACCTGCTCGACGCGCGGGACCCGGACGCCGAGCGCCGCGACCCGGGCGGCCGGATGCGCCGCGAGCTGGCGTCGGGCGGGATCGACGACCTGCGCGCCTGGTTCACCGCCTACCTCCCGGCGGTGGTGCTCGCGGTGGTGCTGCCGCCGGTGGTGCTGGTGGCGCTGGTCGTCGTCGACCCGCCGTCGGCGCTCGTCGTCGCCCTGACCCTGCCGCTGCTGCCGGTCTTCGCGGCGCTGGTCGGGTGGGCGACCCGGGCGCGCGCGGCCCGGCAGTGGGCGGCCGGGGAGCGGCTGGCCGGCCACGTGCTCGACGTCGTCACCGGGCTCGCGACGCTGCGGGTGTTCGGGCGCGCCCGTCGTCAGGTCGACGAGGTGGCGCGGCTCGGGGAGGCGCACCGGCGCGCGACCGGCTCGGTGCTGCGCACGGCGTTCCTGTCGACGACCGCGCTGGACCTGGTCGCGACGGTGTCGGTCGGGCTGGTCGCGGTGTCGGCCGGGCTGCGGGTGGTGGACGGGTCGCTGGGGCTCGGGCCCGCGCTCGTCGCGATCCTGCTGGCGCCGGAGGCCTTCCGACCCATCCGTGAGGTGGGCGCGCGGTTCCACGACACGGCCAAGGCCGGCGTGGCCGCCGCCCATGTGAACGGATTCGGTCGCTCCGACGACCACATTCGTTCACATGGCGCTCGCGCCTCGAACCTGCGCGTCCGCTACCCCGGGCGGCGCGCCGATGCGCTGCGCCTGGACCGCCTCGACGTCGCGCCCGGCGAGCTGGTCGCGCTCGCCGGCGAGTCCGGTGCGGGCAAGACCACGCTGCTGCGGGTCCTCTCCGGCGCCGTCCGCGCCGACGCGGGCACCGCCGTCGTCGGGGACCCGCTGTTCCTGCTCCCGCAGCGCCCGACGCTGCCGCACGCCCGGACCGTGGGCGAGGCCCTCGGCGACGTCCCCCGCGTCAGGATGCTCGCCGTCCTGGGTGCGCTCGACCTGCCGCTCGACCCGGACGACCCCCTCGCCGACGAGGGCACCTCGCTCTCCGCGGGCCAGCGCGAACGGCTGGCGCTGGCCCGGGTGCTGCTCGCTCTCGAAGCCACCCCGCACGCCACCGTGCTCCTCGACGAGCCGACCGCCCACCTCGATCCCGCCATCGAGGCCCGGGTCCTCGACCTCCTGCGGGCCGCGGCCGGGCGGGGCGCCGCGGTCCTGCTCGTGGCGCACCGGCCGGCCGCGCTGGCCGCCGCGGACCGGGTGGTCACGCTCGAGCGCCCACCCGCCGAGGCGGCCGCGGGGCACGCCCGAGCGCCGCGGGATCGGCAGGGTTCGGAGCCGGCGCCGCACAGGGCGGAACGCCGGGGGACGACGGCCGCCGGGGTCGCCCTGGGTGCCGCGGCGGTGCTGGCCGGGCTGCTGCTCACCGCGGCGTCGACGTGGTTGATCGTGCGCGCCGACGCCCGCCCGCCGGTGCTCACGCTGTCGATCGCGGTCGTGCTCGTGCGCGCCGCGGCGGTGCTGCGTCCGCTGCTGCGCCACCTCGAACGGCTCGTGGTGCACGACGGCGCGCTCGCCCGGGTCGCGGGCTGGCGCCGCGCCCTGGTGGCCGTGCTCGTCGACCGGGTCCCCGGCGCGGTCGCGGGCCGGCGCGGCGAGCTGCTCGCGCGGGCGGTCGAGGACGTCGACACTCGGCTCGACGGCCTGGTCCGCGGGCGGCAGCCGCTGCTGGTGGCCGCGGTCGTCGTGCCGGTCGTGCTGGTGGTCGCGTGGGCGGCGGTCCCGACGACGGTGCCCGCGCTCGCCCTGGGGCTCGGGGTCGCGGCGGTGGTGGTCCCCGCGGTCGCCGCGCTCGGCGCACGTCGTGACGGGCGGGCGCTCGACGCGGCGGGGGAGCGGCTGCGCGCCGCGGTCGTCGAGACGGTGGCCGCGCGCGAGGAGCTCGCCGCCCGCGACCGCGACGAGGTGCTCGCCGTCCCGCGGGCCCGCGCCGCCGCGCTCGACGCCGCCCGTCGTCGGGCCGCCGGCCGGGAGGGCCGGCTCGACGGCGCCGCCCACCTGGGCCTCGCCGTCGCGACCCTCGGGGCCGCGCTCGCGGCGATCGGCCTGGGTCCCACGGCCCCGCCCGAGCTCGTCGGGATCGTCGTGCTGCTGCCGACGGCGCTGGCCGGGACGGTGCTCGCGCTGCCGGGTGCCGCGCGGGCGGCGGTGCGGGGCGCGCAGGCGCGGCAGCGGATCACCGCGCTCGGGGCGACGCCCGTCCCCGCCGTCGAACCGGCCCGCCCGCGCGCGCTGCCCGCAGCCAGTGACCTGCGGATCCGGGGGCTGACGGCCGGCTGGGCGGACACCACCGCGCTGCGCGGGGTCGACCTCGACCTGCCGGCCGGGGCACGCGTCGCGGTGACGGGGGCGTCCGGGTCGGGCAAGTCGACGCTCGCGGCGGTGCTGCTGCGCCTGCTGGACCCGACGGCGGGCACCGTCATCCTCGGCGGGGTGCCGCTGGACGAGCTGGCCGGCGACGACGTCCGCCGCCGCGTCGGCCTGCTCGGCGACGCCGACCACGTCTTCACCGCGAGCGTCCGCGCGAACCTGCTGCTCGCCGCACCCGACGCCGACGACGACCGGCTGCTCGCCGCGCTGCGCCGGGTCCGGCTGGGCGGCTGGGTCGACGGGCTCGAGGAGGGGCTGGACACCGTCGTCGGCCCGGACAGCATCTCCGGGGGTGAGCGGCGCCGGCTGGCCGCGGCACGCGTCGTGCTCGCTGCCCCGGCCGTCGTCGTGCTCGACGAGCCCACCGAGGGCCTCGACACCGAGACCGCCGAGGCGCTGATGGCCGACCTGCTCGACACCCCCGCGACGGTGCTGCTGCTGACCCACCGGCCCGAGGGGCTGGACCGGATGGACTCGGTGCTCGAGCTCGCCGACGGTCGGCTGTTCTCGCCCGCACGAGGGGAACCCTCGGTCGCTCTAGCGGGCTGAGGGTTCCCCTCGGGCGGGGAGTTCGGCCGGTTCCGTCAGGTGAAGTCGCCCGCGGCCTGCCGGACCTTCGCGAGCAGCGCCGTCAGCGACGTCACCTCGTCCTCGGAGAGCCCGACGAGCCCGAACCCGATCTCCATCACGGACCCGGTCGCCTCCTCGCCGCGGCGCCGGCCCGCCTCGGTGATCTCGACGAGGGTGGTGCGCTTGTCGGTCGGGTGCGGCTGCCGGCGGACCAGCTCGGCGCCCTCGAGGCGGTCGACGATGTTGGTGATCGACGTCGGGTGCAGCTGGAGCCGCTGGCCCATGAGGCTCATCGGCAGCGCGCCCGTCTTGGAGAAGCGCAGCAGCACGAGCGCCTCGTAGCGGGCGAAGGTCAGCTCGTGGGGGCGCAGGGCCGCGTCGACGGCCTGCTGGAGGATCTGCTGGACCCGGAACACGCCGGTCACGGCGGCCATCGGGGCCGACTCGCCGATCCGCCTCGACCAGATCTGTGCGGCCCGCTCGATCGGGTCGAACGGCAGGGGATCGGACGTGGCCATCAGGGGCGGAATCTAGCAGTGAGCGGTGGCAGGCTGGGACGATGATCGTCGCCTTCAGCGTCGCGCCGTCCGGCCCCGCACCGGACGCGCCGGACGGAGCCGTGTCGGACTCGGTCAGCGAAGCCGTCGCGGCCGCGGTGCGCGTGGTCCGCGAGTCCGGGCTCCCGCACGAGACGTCCTCGATGTTCACCTCGATCGAGGGCGAGTGGGACGAGGTGATGGACGTGGTCAAGCGGGCCACCGAGGCGGTCGGCCGGTACGGCTCGCGCGTCTCGCTGGTGCTCAAGGCCGACATCCGGCCCGGGTGGACCGGGCAGCTGTCGGCAAAGGTGGCGCGGGTCGAGCAGCACCTCGGCTGAGGCCCTGCACCTGGCCTGACGCGCTGCGCTGCACCTCCTGGCAGGATTGGGCACGTGGCACGACCCGATCCCCGCCAGCAGGCCGCGCAGGCGGCCGCCATGTCCTCCTCGATGGCCGGGGCCGTCGACCTCTCCGGGCTCAAGGCCCGCGCCGAACAGCGCGGTTCCGCCCCGCGCGGCGCGGCCCCCGGCGGCGCCGCGGCGCCGCCCGCGGGCGGTGACGGCGCACCCGTCGTCGAAGGGGCGCCCCCGCCCGCCGGCGGGCACGTCATCGAGGTCACCGAGGACAACTTCCAGACCGAGGTCCTCGAGCGGTCGATGACGGTGCCGGTCGTCGTCGACCTGTGGGCCGAGTGGTGCCAGCCGTGCAAGCAGCTCTCGCCGACGCTGGAGAAGCTCGCGGCCGAGGGCGGCGGCGCGTGGATCCTCGCGACGGTCGACGTCGACGCGAATCCGCGCATCGCGCAGATGTTCCAGGTGCAGTCGATCCCGACGGTGTACGTCGTGGTCGCGCAGCAGCCGGTCACCTCGTTCAACGGGGTGCAGCCCGAGCCCGAGCTGCGCTCCTGGATCGGCCAGATCCTCGACGCGCTGCGCGAGCGGATGCCCGCCATCGCCGAGGCGGAGGCCCGCGCCGGCCAGGACGGCGGGGGCGAGCCGGCCGAGCCCGCGCCCGAGCCGGAGGACCCCCGGTTCACCGCCGCCGAGGACGCCCTCGAGCGCGGCGACTACGACGCGGCGGTGTTCGCCTACGAGAACATCCTCGCCGAGGAGCCCGCGAACACCGAGGCCCAGGCCGCGCTCGCGCAGGTCCGGTTCATGTCCCGCGCCGAGCAGGCCGACCCGTCCGCGGTGACGCGGGCCGACGCCGCCCCCGACGACGTCGAGGCCCAGAAGGCGGCCGCCGACGCCGAGCTGGCCGCGGGTCAGGTCGAGGCCGCGTTCGACCGGCTGGTGAAGACCGTCCAGCGGACCGCCGGCGACGACCGGGACGCCGCCCGGGAGCACCTCGTCGGGCTGTTCGAGCTGTTCGCGGCCGACGACCCGCGGGTCACCGCGTCGCGGCGGGCCCTCGCCCGGGCGCTCTACTAGGCGCCTCGGGCCACGTGGCGGTCCAGCCGCCGCAGCGCCAGGACGGTCGCGGCCAGCACGACCGCCGCGATCGCCGTGGACAGGGCCGCGGATCCCCCGACGATGCCGCTCGCCGCGGCGTTCACGGTGTGGGCGACGAGGGCGCCGCCGATGAGCCAGATGCGGTGGTGGTCGTCGAACCCGTCGGTCGCGCACCAGCGGGCCACCCGCCACCCGACGGCGACGGCGACCCCGAGTGCGGCGACCATCGGGATCCAGACCCAGGCGCCGCTGCCCACCGCGGGGTGCCCGGAGTCCGGGCCCAGCGGCCAGATGAGCCCGAGGAACACCAGGGTGGTCACGCCGGAGACCAGGGCGGCCGTGCGCGGGCCGGGTGGGCTCACGACCGGCGACGGACGCACGGGCCCGAGTCGTGGCAGCACCGCCAGCGCCAGGGTGGCCAGCACGGCGATCGCGGCCAGGAAGCCGACGAGCGCGGACCAGGGCAGGTGGTACCCGGGATCCTGGGAGGCCGGGAAGGCCCGGACCAGCGCCACCCCCACGACGAAGACGCCCGCCGTGACGACGAGGCCGCGCCGGTGGTGATAGGGCCGCGGTCCGTGCTCCCGGAACATCATCTCGGTGAGCGCGATCGGGATCAGCACCGTGAACACCAGGTGGTACCCGAGCTGGGCCTCCCAGAAGGTCGTGTTCAGGCCGAGCACCCGCGGCCCCCAGTCCGCCGCCGTGTAGAGGTGGGTGCTCGTGAGGTCCTGCAGCCCGATCCCGTCCTCCGCCAGCTCGTAGGCCAGCCCGAGGACGAGCATCCCGGGCCATCCGGTTCCGCTGCGGCGGGCGAGCTCGCGCACCAGCAGCGCCCCGCCGCCGTACATCGGCACGAGCAGCAGGAGCCCGAGCCAGATGAAGGGGGTCGAGATGCCGCTGAAGGTCGCCTCGGCGGACAACGGGGCGAGCGCGACCAGCGTCCAGGCGGCCCGCCGGTCCGTGACGGTCCGCACGCGGCGGTCGACGGGTTCCGTCGTCGTGGTCATGCACCCTCCCTTATTACTTGTGTAAGTAACAAGACCACCGTAGCGCACCGCGCCGCGGCGACGACCGGCGGTGCCCGATCGGGTAGAAACCCGGGTCGTGGCTGACACGGGGGGCAGGCGACGGCTCTCGCCCGAGGCCCGCCGTCGCGAGATCGTCGCCGCGACCATCGAGACGGTCGCCGCGCTGGGCTACCGGTCGGCGTCGTTCGCGAAGATCGCGGAGCGCAGCGGGCTGAGCAGCACCCGGCTGATCTCGTACCACTTCGCCGGCCGCGACGCGCTGATGTCCGCGACGGTCGACCAGGTGTACGGCGAGCTCGACGCGCATCTCACGGCGCGCCTGGCCGAGGCCGAGGATCCCCGCGTCGAGCTGGCCGCGTACGTGCGGGCCGTCGTCGGGTTCGTCGGTGAGCACCGGGTCGAGATGCAGGCGATGACGCGCATCTTCGTCGGCTTCCGCGACGAGGCGGGGGAGAGCCGCACCTTCCGGCCGGCCGCGGACGAGCAGACGATCGGCGCGGTGGAGGACATCCTGCGGCGGGGCCAGGAGGTCGGCCGGTTCCGGGCCTTCGACCCGTTCGTCATGGCCTCGGTCATCCAGCGGTCGGTCGACGGGCTGCCGTTCCTGATCGAGACCCGCCCCGATCTCGACCTCGCCGCCTACGCCGAGGAGCTCGTCGAGACCTTCGACCTCGCCACCCGCCGCGACGGGCCGGAGTCCGACGACGGGGTCAGTTCCCCAGGCAGCGACCGGCGCCCGCGCTGACGCCCTGGCGGAAGTCGGCGATCCGGGCGTAGGCGCCGCCCGCGGCGGAGACGCCGTCGGTGCCGCGGGCGGCGGAGTCGTCGCGCTGCAGGACGCCGACGGCCTCGTCGAGGTCGCCGGGGGAGAGGCTGAAGTCGGCGCCGGGCTTCCCGACGTCACCGGTGTAGGCGCCCGCCAGGCACAGCGCGGTGCTGCCGGCCTGGGCGCCCGTCGTCGGCCGGCCCAGCGCGGCCAGCGCGGCCATCGCGTACCGGGACGCGAGCACCGTGCCGCTGGCGTAGTCACCGATGCCGTCGTGGATTCGCGCGAGCGCCCGGTCGTCGACGGCCAGCGTCGCGGGGGTGCCCGCGCAGAGGTCGACCGCGTCCGGGCCGCAGCCGGTCTGGCCCTCCCGGATCGTCGGCGGGGTCCACTGCCTGCCGCGCTGGCGGACGAGCCCGCCGAAATAGCGGTCGAGGTCGGTGCCCATGGACCGCAGCAGGTCGGGCAGCGGCAGGTTCCCGCCGCTCTGGGCGTCGGAGAGGGTCGCGAACGACTGCTGGGTGAAGGTGCGGTTCTGCAGTGTCATGCCCGCACAGGCCGACGGCCCGCCGTCGTAGCCGTCCTGGAACGAGGAGACGCGGTCGAACGCGTTCCCGTGCGCGCGGTCGTCCCCGGCGTCCGTCCCGACCGGGTCCCGGAAGGTGATCAGCGCACTCATCGCGGCGTCGATGCCGCGGTCCCCGGTGCGGAGGTCGGGGGTGGCGCCGTCGTGCACGGCGCGCAGGAAGCCGCCGGCGTAGCAGTCGGCCTGCCCCTCGGAGAGGATCGTCGGCGCCCCGGAGCTCAGCCCGGCCGCCGTCGGGGAGGAGCTCTCGAGGCGCTGCTGGACCGCGTGGCCGAACTCGTGCGCGATGACCACGACGACGGCGGAGTCCCCGAACTTCTGGCGCAGCACCGGCAGCAGGGCCGCGCGGTCGTAGGCGATGATGTCCGCGTTCGGGCAGTAGAACGCGTTGCCCTCCACCTCGGAGGCGGCGTCGGTGCACGGCGGCCCGGGACCGTCGCGCGAGGAATCGACCGAGAAGTAGCCCTTCAACGGCGTGAACTTCGCGCCGTTCGCGAGCTTCGGGAACTGTCCGCCCCACCAGCCCTCGAGGTCGTGCAGGACCGCCGCCGCCAGCCGGTCGTCGTCGCTGCCGTCGCTGCCCTTGACGAATCCCGGGTCGACGCCCGCGGTCACCGTCCCGGACGCGAAGGCCTGCCCGTCGACCGCCGCGGCGCACCCGGAGCCGAGCAGCGCGACGGCAGCGCACACCGCCGCCAGCAGGACCGCCCCGGATCTCCTCCGCACCCGCTCAGTGTGGTGGACCGGGCCCCGCGATGGTGGTCGAACGGCCGGACTCGCCCCGGGAGCGCGACCTACTCGGGCTCGTGCACCAACCAGAGCACCCCCGACGCCGGCAGGGTCAGCTCGGCGGAGGCCGGACGCCCGTGCGTCGCCACCGAGGCCGCGAACACCGACCCGAAGTTGCCCGCCCCGTCGCCGCCGTAGAGGTCCGCGTCGGTGTTGACGACCTCGCGCCACCGCCCGGCCCGCGGCAGCCCGATGCGGTAGCGGTCGTGCACGACGCCCGAGAAGTTGGCCACGCACACCACGTCGGGCGCGTCGTCGGTCGAGTGCCGCACGAACGAGAAGACGTTGCCGATCGCGTCGTTGGCGTCGATCCACGAGAATCCGGCCGGGTCGGTGTCGGCGGTCCACAGCGCGGGGTGCGCCCGGTACACGGCGTTCAGGTCGGCGACCAGCCGAGCGACACCGGCGTGCAGCGGGTCGTCGAGCAGGTCCCAGTCCAGCGAGCGCTCCTCGGACCACTCGCGGACCTGCCCGAACTCGCCGCCCATGAACAGCAGCTGCTTGCCCGGGTGGGCCCACATGTAGGCGAGCAGCGCGCGCAGCCCGGCCGCCCTGCCGTGATCGCCCCGCCCCTGGTCGGGCATGCGGGTCCACAGCGAGCCCTTGCCGTGCACGACCTCGTCGTGGCTGAACGGCAGCACGTAGTTCTCCGACCAGGCGTAGGTCAGCGAGAACGTCATCTGGTTGTGGTGGTACCCCCGGTGCACCGGGTCGCGCATGGCGTAGTCGAGGGTGTCGTGCATCCACCCCATGTTCCACTTCATGCCGAACCCGAGGCCGCCGAGATGCGTGGGCCGGGTGACGCCGGGCCAGGCGGTGGACTCCTCGGCGATCGTCACGACGCCGGGGAGGGCCTTGTAGACGGTGGCGTTGAACTCCTGGAGGAACGACACCGCCTCCAGGTTCTCGCGGCCGCCGTACTTGTTGGGCACCCAGCCGCCGTCGGAGCGCGAGTAGTCCAGGTAGAGCATCGAGGCGACGGCGTCGACGCGCAGGCCGTCGACGTGGAACTCCTCGAGCCAGTACAGCGCGTTCGCGACGAGGAAGTTGCGGACCTGGGAGCGCCCGAAGTCGAACACGAGCGTGCCCCAGTCGAGCTGCTCCCCGCGGCGCGGGTCGCCGTGCTCGTAGCAGGGGGTGCCGTCGAAGCGGGCCAGCGCCCACTCGTCACGGGGGAAGTGCGCCGGCACCCAGTCGACGATCACGCCGATGCCCGCGCGGTGCAGGGTGTCGACGAACGCGCGGAAGTCGTCCGGGCTCCCGTAGCGCGAGGTCGGCGCGTAGTACGAGCTGACCTGGTAGCCCCACGAGCCGCCGAACGGGTGCTCGGCGACCGGGAGCAGCTCGACGTGGGTGAAGCCCTGCGCGGAGAGGTACCCGACGAGCTCCTGCGCGAGGTCGGCGTAGTTCAGGCCCTGGCGCCACGAGCCGACGTGCAGCTCGTAGACGCTCATCGGCTCGGCGTGCGGGCTCGAGGTCGCCCGCTGCGCCATCCAGTCCGCGTCGGCCCACTCGTGGGTGGAGGTGGTGACGACGGAGGCCGGCGTGGGCGGGAGGTCCGCGGCGAACGCCATCGGGTCGGCCTTGTCCAGCCAGTGCCCGTCGGCGGTGAGGATGCGGAACCCGTAGCGGGTGCCCACGCCGACCCCCGGCAGGAAGATCTCCCAGACGCCGGAGCCGAGCGCGCGCATCGGCGTCGCGACCCCGTCCCAGCTGCCGCGCTCCGGTGCCCAGTCGCCGACCACCCGCACGCCGCGGGCGTTGGGCGCCCACACCGTGAACGAGGTGCCCTCGACCGGCCCGGACGGGGTGGGCCAGCGCCGGAAGTGGGCGCCGAGCGCGTCCCACAGCCGTTCGTGGCGTCCCTCGCCGATCAGGTGCAGGTCGACCGGCCCGAGCACCGGCGAGAACCGGTACGGGTCGTCGACCAGGGTCTCGATGACGTCGCCGTGGGAGTCCCCGCCCGATTCGTCCGTTCGACGGACCGCGAGCCGGTAGTGCGGCAGCGGCCCCGGCACGTTGCCCGCGAACAGCCCGTTCGTGCCCACCGGCGTCAGCGGGTAGCGACCCGCCGTCGGGCCCTGCTCCACGGCGACGTCGACCGCGTCCGCCCCGGGCTGCAGCGCCCGGACGACGACGGTGCCCGGCGTGTCCGGACGGCGGTGCGGGCCCAGGACGCCGTGCGGGTCGCGGTGCGAGCCCTCGAGCAGCAGGTGGCGGTCGAGCTCCCCGGGCGCGACCGGCAGCGGGCCCGTGGACGACGGCGTGGTGGGTCGGGTCATCGGTGGTCGGACTCTTTCGCAGGTGAGACGGTTCGCCGATCACCTACCCCGCCGGGCGGGGCGGCCAATCCGGCATCAGGAGCGATCGATGAGGCGCTCCATCGAGCGGAGCGGGATGGCCAGCCAGTTCGGCCGGTTCCGGGTCTCGTACAGCACTTCGTAGACCGCCTTGTCCAGCTCGTAGGCGCGCAGCACCGCGAGGTCGGCGCGCGGGTCGGCGCCGGTGATCTCCGCGTAGCCGTCGCAGAAGGCCGAGCGGTTGCGGTCGGCCCACTCCTGGGCGCGCCGCTTGAGGTAGCTCGGCGACTCCGCGCCCGGCTCCCACTCGGCGAGCTGGTGGAACGCGGCGTAGTCGAACGACCGGAGCATCGCCGCCACGTCGCGCAGCGGGGAGTCCGGGCGCACCCGGTCGGCCAGCGAGCGGGACGGCTCGCCCTCGAAGTCGATGACCAGCCAGCCGCGCGGCGTGCGCAGCTCCTGGCCCAGGTGCAGGTCGCCGTGGATGCGGTGCACGACGAGGCCGTCCGCCGCGGTGACGCCCTCGAGCACCGCGGTGATCGCCTCGCGGCGCTCGGCGACCTCCGGAACGGCCTGCGCGGACAGCTCGAGGCGGGCGAGCATCCAGTCCGCGACCCCGCGCACCCCCGCCGCGTCGAGTCGGGCCGTCCCCAGCGCCCGCGCGAGCTCCTGGTGGACGCTGCCGACCGTGCGGCCCAGGCGGGTGGCCTCGCCGGCGAAGTCGCCGCCGACCTCGTCGGGCCGCAGGTCGCCCTCGGCGAGCAGGTCGCGGACGCTGGTCAGCGCCATCGACCAGCCGTCGGCGGAGTTCGACGCGTAGTCCTGCAGCATCGCGACGGTCATCGGCGTGCTGCCACCCTCGCCGTCGGGAAGCTCGCCCTCGATCGCCCCGAGCAGCGGGGCGACCTCGACCGAGTGCTCCCGGCCCAGCGCGCGGTGCAGCTCCAGGTCGGGGTTGAGCCCCGGCGTGGCGCGGCGGAAGAGCTTGAGGATGGCCCGCTCGCCGTAGATCACCGACGAGTTCGACTGCTCGCCCAGCAGCGGCCGGCCCGGTCCGACGATCGGGGCCTCGGTCTCCGGCTCGGGCACGAAGCGCAGCGGGCCGACGGTGGTGTCCGAGACGATCAGCGACAGCAGCAGCCGGGTGATCTCGCCGTCGGCCAGGCCGTCGTAGACCGTCCGGCCGGCCGCCGTGCCGATGACCGAGTGGTCGAGGTCGCCGGGCATCTCCGGGCGGGAGCCGAGCAGGAGCTGGAAGGTCTCCTCCGGGCCGTCGTCGGTGAACCCGACGGAGATCACCGCGTGCGTCACGGCGGGCACCGCGTCCGCCGAGGTGACCTCGGAGTGTCCGACGAGGCGCACCGCGTCGACCGTGCGGTCCTTGGCCGCGAACCAGCGCTGCTGGGGCAGCCACCCGACCAGCGCCGGGAGCAGGGCCTCGAGCGCCGGCGCGGCCTCGGTGCGGTGTCCGCCGGGGCTCGTCACGAGCGCTCCTGCGACGCGTGGATGGAGAACCAGTAGAAGCCGTGCCCCGGCAGCGTCAGCAGGTACGGCAACTCACCGATCGGCGGGAACGGGACACCGCCGGTCAGCTCGGTCGGCACCCAGCCCTTCCACGCGATGAGGTCGAGCTCGACGGGCTGCGGGAAGCGAGACATGTTGTTCACGCACAGGACGACGTCCCGGGTGCCCTCCTCGTCGACGAACTCGCGCACGTAGGCCAGCACCGAGGAGTTCGAGCCCCCGAGCTCGTGGAAGTCGCCGAGCCCGAACGCCGTGTGCTGCTTCCTGATCTCGATCATCCTACGGTTCCAGTGCAACAGGCTCGCGCTGGAGTTCGACTGGGCCTCGACGTTCACGGCCTGGTAGCCGTACACGGGGTCCATGACGATCGGGAGATTGAGCCGGCCCGGGTCGCAGGTGGAGAAACCGGCGTTGCGGTCGGGCGTCCACTGCATCGGGCTGCGCACGCCGTCGCGGTCGCCGAGCCAGATGTTGTCGCCCATCCCGATCTCGTCGCCGTAGTAGAGCACCGGGCTGCCCGGGAGACTCAGCAGCAGCGCGGTGAACAGTTCGAGCTGGTTGCGGTCGTTGTCGAGCAGCGGGGCCAGGCGGCGGCGGATGCCGATGTTGGCCTTCATGCGCGGGTCCTTGGCGTACTCCGCGTACATGTAGTCGCGCTCGTCGTCGGTGACCATCTCGAGCGTGAGCTCGTCGTGGTTGCGCAGGAAGATGCCCCACTGCGCGTTCTCCGGGATTTCCGGGGTCTGCGCCAGGATCTCCGAGATCGGGAACCGCGACTCGCGGCGCACCGCCATGAAGATGCGCGGCATCAGCGGGAAGTGGAACGCCATGTGGCACTCGTCCCCCCCGACCTCGGCGTCGCCGAAGTACTCCACGACGTCCGCGGGCCACTGGTTGGCCTCGGCGAGCAGGACCCGGCCCGGGTACTCGTCGTCGACCACCTTGCGCACCCGGCGCAGGAACGAATGGGTCTCCGGCAGGTTCTCGCCGTTCGTCCCGTCGCGCTCGTAGAGATAGGGGACCGCGTCGAGGCGGAATCCGTCGATCCCGAGGTCCAGCCAGAACCGCAGCGCGTCGATCATCGCCTCGCACACGGCGGGGTTGTCGAAGTTCAGGTCCGGCTGGTGGGAGAAGAAGCGGTGCCAGTAGAACTGGCCGCGGACCGAGTCGTAGGTCCAGTTCGACGACTCGGTGTCGACGAAGATGATCCGCGCCTCGGACCACCGGGTGTCGTCGTCGGACCAGACGTAGAAGTCGCCGTACGGCCCGTCCGGGTCGCGGCGGGACTCCTGGAACCACTGGTGCTGGTCCGAGGTGTGGTTCATGACCAGGTCGGTGATCACGCGCATCCCGCGGGCGTGCGCCTGGTCCACGAACTCGACGAAGTCCTCGACGGTGCCGAACTCGCCGAGCACCTTGCGGTAGTCGCGGATGTCGTACCCGCCGTCGCGCAGCGGCGAGTCGTAGAACGGCGGCAGCCAGAGGCAGTCGACGCCGAGCCACGCGAGGTAGTCCAGCTTGTCGGTGAGGCCGGGCAGATCGCCGAAGCCGTCACGGTTCGAGTCTGCGAACGCCCGGACCAGGACCTCGTAGAAGACCGCGCGCTTGTACCAGCCGTCGTCGACCGGGAGCTCCCGCGCGCTGCGGAAATCCCGCGACGAGGGTTCGACGACCCCCTCGGGCGTCGGAGGTTCCCGCGGCGCGGTGACGGTGCCGGTCGTGCTGGTGTCGGGCGCGCCGGCGGTGCCCGTGCCGATCCCCTCGTTCATCAGGCGTCACGCTAGTGGTCAGCCAGTGCGACGCGTGCCACCGGTCCCGTTCTCGTCGGGGGTCTCGTCGTCGTGCTCGGCGGGCTCGACGACCTGGCCCTCGATGACGCGCCCGTGCCAGGGATCCCCGCCGCTCGCTGCCGGTCCCCACGGGTTCTGTCCGGCGCCGTACCCGCCCGGCACGCCCGCACCCACGACGGTGATCGTCGGGCCCATGCGCGCGCTCCCGGCGCGCACCGCGCGGGCCGCGGCCCGGCGCGCCAGCGCGCGGCGCACCGGCGGGATCAGCAGCACCAGCGCGGCGACGGTGGACAGCATGCCGGGGACCACGAGCAGCACCCCGGCGAGCGCCACGTACATCCCGCCGGCGACCTCGGCCTCCGCCGGGCGGCCCGAGCGCGCCGCGCGGCCGAGGTCGGTCAGCGAGCGGCGTCCCTCGTGCTTGAGGGCCCACGCCCCGACGACGGCCGAGACGACGAGCAGGCCGAGCAGGCCCAGGAAACCGATGGTCTGGCCGACGAGGACCAGCACCCAGATCTCGAGGGCGACGTACGCCAGCAGGGCGAGCAGGACGGGCATGCGGACCTCCGGGTCTTCTCACCGTGTCCAACGCGTGGGGATGCCGGAAAGTGCCCGATTCCGGGGTCCGGCAGCAACGGCTCGTTGCTGTCGTCCGGTGAGCGGACGGCAGCACTCACTCACGGCGCGACGGCCGCCACCGCCGGCCGGGGCTCCTCGGGCAGCGCCAGCGCGGTGGCGGCCCGGGCGATGGCGCCGCCCGGAGCGGGCAGGTGGAGGCGTTCCAGGAGCGGCACCGAGCGCAGCAGCGCGTTGCGGCCGGCCAGCTGGGACCCGGTCCTCGGGGACGTGATGAAGGCGCCCGACGTCGCGAGGTCCTGGTTCTGCGTCGCGAACCCCCGCATCCGGGCCTCGTAGGCGGGCAGCGCGGCGCGCACGTCGTCGGGGTGGGCCGCGATCTCGGCGGCCAGGACGTAGGCGCCCACCGTCGCGATGCTGGTTCCCTGGCCCGATCGGAAGGACGGGGCGTGGGCCGCGTCGCCGATCAGGCCGACCCGCCCCCGCGTCCAGGACGGCATCCGGATCTGGCTGACGGTGTCGAAGTAGAAGTCCTCGGCGCGGCGCATGCGCACGAGCAGCTCCGGCGCCCACCAGCCGACGCCGCCGAAGACGTGCTCGACGAGCAGGCGTTGGCCCTCGGTGTCGCGGTGATCCAGCGTCGGGGTGGGGCCGGCGAAGGAGAACAGGGCCGTCACCGGCTGGTCGCGGACCGCGTAGAGCGTGACGGACCGGCCGGGGAGGTTCATCATCACGGCCTCGCGGTCGAGCCCGAACACGTTGGGCACGGAGAACGCCGCGTAGCAGGCGCCGAGATCGCGGCGCACCGGCGCCTCCGGGCCGAACGTCAGCGCCCGGACCCCGGAGTGCAGGCCGTCCGCACCGATGACCAGGTCGAACACCCGCGGCGTGCCGCGGCGGAAGGTGACGTGGACACCGTCGTCCCGGTCGTCGAGCGCGGTGATCCGGTCGTCGAACACGTACTCGACGTCGTCGCGGGTGGCCTCCCACAGCACCGTCGTCAGGTCGCCGCGCGGGAGCTCCACGGCCCGGATGGACTGCTCGCCGAGGAGCGTCGCGGGGCCGAGGGACGCGATGGTGCGGCCGCGCTCGGTGACGAACGTCAGGGCGCGGGTGCCGGTGCGCGCCGCCTCGACGGGTTCGAGGAGTCCCATGCGCTCGACGACGTCGACCGCGACGCCGCGCAGGTCGATGGGGTAGCCGCCGCCGCGGACGGTGGGCGCGATCTCGACGACGGTGACCTCGACCCCCGCACGCCGCAGCCAGAACGCCAGGACCGGTCCGGCGATGCTCGCGCCGGAGATGAGAACGCTGGTCATCGGATGACCCCTTCCCGTGAGTTACCTGCCGACCGGTAAGTTACTGACCGTGCGGCAGGTAGTCAACGCGAGGTAGGGTCCCCGTCGTGCCCCGCACCACCGTCGACACCCGGGCGGAGATCCGCGCCGCCGCCCTCGAGCTGTTCTCCGAGCGCGGCGTCGACGCGACGAGCCTCCGCGAGATCGCCGAGCGCATCGGCATCACCAAGGCGGCGCTCTACTACCACTACGCGTCGAAGGACGCCCTGCTCGGCGACCTCGTCGACCCGATGTTCGTCGAGCTGCGCGAGCTCGGCGACGAGCTCGAGGGCCGGTCGATCGATGCCGGCGACGAGGCGCAGGTGCGCGCGGTGATCGAGCGGTTCTGGGAGCTGTGCCTCCGGAACCGTGCGGTGATGCGGGTGCTGATCCACAACCCGCGGGTGGTCGCCCGGATCGAGCTCGCGCCGCGGATGCTGCACTGGCGCGAGCGCATCGACGGGGTGCTGGTCGGCAGCGACGACGCGGCGGACCGGGTGCGCGCGGTCGTCGCGCTGGGCGGGGTGCAGGACGCCGTCGTCGTGTTCGGCGACGCGGACCTGCCGCGAATCCGCGAGGCCGCGGTCGACGCGGCGGTGCGGGCGCTCCGCATGTGAGTGGATTTGGTCGTTCAGACGACCATATCCACTCACATGCGCGTCAGCGCCTCTGCACCGAGATCACGTGCGCCACGTCGCGCCAGGGCTCGAGGCGGACGTAGTTCGCCTGCCCCCAGTCGAAGACCTGCCCGCTGACCTCGTCGAACGCGCCGAACCGGGCGAACGGGTCGAGGCCCAGCGCGCCCATGTCGAGCCGCACCGTGCCGTCCTGCGCGCCGAACGGGTCGAGGGTGAGGACGACGAGCACCGTGTCGCCACTGACCGGGTCGGTCTTCGAGAACGCGAGCAGGGCGTCGTTGTCGGTGTCGTGGAACCGCAGCGTCCGCAGCTGGCGCAGCGCCGGGTGGGCCCGACGGATCTCGTTGAGCCGGGTGATCCAGGGCTGCAGGCTGCGGCCCTCGGCGAGCGCGGCGTCGAAGTCGCGCGGCCGCAGCTGGTACTTCTCGGAGTCCAGGTACTCCTCGCTGCCCGAGCGCACCGGCTGCCACTCGAACAGCTCGAACCCCGCGTACACGCCCCAGCTCGGGGCGAGCGTGGCCGCGAGCGTCGCCCGGATCGCGAACATTCCCGGTCCACCGGTCTGCAGCGATTCGTGGAGGATGTCCGGGGTGTTGACGAAGCAGTTCGGTCGGCACTCGTCGAGACGGTCGCGGTGCATCTCGAAGAACTCGCGGATCTCGTCCTTGCCGGTCCGCCACGTGAAGTACGTGTAGGACTGGCTGAAGCCGGCCTTGGCCAGGCCGAAGAGCCGCGCCGGCCGGGTGAACGCCTCGGCGAGGAACACCACGCCCGGATCGACCTCGTGCACCTTGGCGATCAGCCAGGCCCAGAAGTCGGCGGGCTTGGTGTGCGGATTGTCGACGCGGAAGATCCGAACGCCGTGGGAGAGCCAGTACAGGACGACCCGCAACGACTCCCGGTAGATCCCCTCGGGGTCGGTGTCGAAGTTGACCGGGTAGATGTCCTGGTACTTCTTGGGCGGGTTCTCGGCGTACGCGATCGTCCCGTCGGGGCGCACCGTGAACCACTCCGGGTGGGCCGCGGCCCACGGGTGGTCGGGCGCGCACTGCAGCGCGAAGTCCAGCGCCACCTCGAGCCCGAGCTCGGACGCCCTCGCGACGAACGCGTCGAAGTCGTCGATCGTCCCCAGCTGCGGGTGGACCGCGTCGTGCCCGCCCTCGGCGGAGCCGATCGCCCACGGCGACCCGGGGTCGTCCGCCCCGGGCGTCAGCGTGTTGTTCGGCCCCTTGCGGTTCACCGTGCCGATCGGGTGGATCGGCGGCAGGTACGCGACGTCGAAGCCCATCGCGGCGGCCCGCTCGAGCTCGCGCTGCGCGGTCGCGAACGTGCCGTGCACCGCGCGGCCCTCGGCGTCGGTGCCGCCCGTGGAGCGGGGGAAGAACTCGTACCAGGCGCCGTCGAGGGCGCGCGGCCGCTCGACGAGCACGTGGTGGTCCGCGCCGCGGGTCAGGAGGTCGCGCACCGGGCGCTCGCCCATCGTGCGTTGAACCGGCTCGGAGAGCGCCTTCGCGAGCCGCTCGGGCAGTCCCTTGCCGGTCTCGCGCAGGCTCGCCGCCGCCTCGCGCAGCTCGGCGGCGAAGGTCAGCGTCGGCGGCATCTCGATCGGCGTCGTCGACTCGGTGGCGCGCTGCTCGCGGACCTCCGTGGCGCTCGCGCGCTCCTCGATCCGGGCGGCGCCGCGCTCGAGCAGGCGGGCGCCGGACTCCAGGTCGTTCGAGAGCTCGCCCGGCCCCTGACCGGCCGCGACCTTCACCTCGACGGCGTGCCGCCAGGTGGCCCACGGGTCGCTCCAGGCGTCCACCCGGAAGCGCCAGAGGCCCTCGGCGTCGGCGACGAGGCTCGCCGCGAACCGGTCGGTCTCCGGCCCGAGGCTCGCCATGCGCACGCAGCGTTCCTCGCCGACCGTCGGTGCGACCGCGACCGCCTGCTCGTCGGCGTGGTCGACGTCCGCGCAGCGCTGCCAGACCAGCGTGGCGGCGACGGCGTCGTGACCCTCACGCCACACCGTGGCCGCGACCGGGACGACCTCCCCGACGACGGCCTTCGACGGGTACCGCCCGCCCGAGACCTCGGGGCTGACCTCGTCGATGCCGATCCGGCCCTGCGCCAGCCGGGCCCGCTCGGTGGCGACGGGCTCGGTGGCGGGGGTCGGGGTGGGCCGCTCGGTCTTCGTGGTGTCCGCGGGTCCGGTCCGGGCGAGCGCGGGGGCCACGGTGCGGGCGGGTGCCTCGTCGGGCTCGGCGCCGCCGGTCTCCGCCGTCGTCGGGCCGGCGACCTCGGGCTCCTCGACGGCCGGGGTGTCCTCCGGGGCCTGCCGGCCGGGCTCGACGGTCGGGCTGTCGTCGGCGGTCGTCGCGTCGGCGGTCTTCGGGTCGGCCGTCGTCGTCGAGCGGTGGGAGCTCGCCGCGGCCAGACCGGCGGCCCCGAGGCCGGCGCCGGCGGCGAGAGCGCCGAGTGCGGGCGCCGCGGAGGTCCCGGTCGCGGGCTCGTCCGAGGGGGTGCTCGACGACGGAGCGCTCGACGACGGGGCGCTCGACGACGGAGCGCTCGACGATTCCCGGCCCGACGACGCGGACCCGGGCGAGTCGGTCCCGAGCGGGTCGACGCCGAGGTCCGGCCGCTCACCGCCGAGGTCGGGCAGCGCCGTGGAGCCGGGCACCGTCGGCCGGTCCGAGGGTCCGGGCGTGGAGGAGGAGCCGGCGGACGAGGCCGACCCCGAGGACGAGGCCGCCCCCGACGGCGTCGCACCCGACGTCGCGCCGGGGGTCCCGAACAGGTCCACGGCGGACGAGCGGGTCAGCGGGTCCGACGACGTCGGGCGGTCCGACGAGGAGGACGCCGTCGGCCGGTCCGGGCGGGCCAGCGGGTCCGAGGACGAGGACCGGTCCGAGTAGGGCGAGGCACCCGGCGTCGACAGCGGGTCCGAGGCGGACGCACCGGCCGCGGTGAGCGGACCCGGCGTCGTGGGCCGGTCCGACGCCGGCGAGCCACCGGGTGAGGTGAGCGGACCCGACGTCGTCGGGGACTCCGGCGTGGACAGCCGGCCCGGCGCCGTCAGCGGGTCGGGCGTCTCGTGATCGTCGGCGGACCCGCGACCCGGCGAGACGTCCTCGGACGAGCCGGCGGTGCTGAACGCCCACCCCGGGCGCGCGTGGCGTCCGGCGGTCGGCGTGGTGGCGGTCGGCGCGTCCTGGGCCGCGGCGTCGTCCTGGTCGGACGCGTCGCGGTCGTCGGTCGGCCGATCAGCGGACGACGAGGTCATGCCCGGCGCCCTACCCGATGTGGCCGGTTTCGATGCGGCCGGAGCGCCCGGACGCCGGGTCACCGCGGTGGACGCGTCCCGTTCGTCCTCGGGCGGTGGGGTCGCGGTGCGCGCCTGGGCGGTCGGCGGCTCGGGGGAGGACTGCGGCACGACGGGCCGGCGCCACGGCGGAACGACCGCCCGGAACCCGCCGGTCTGGGTCGAGCGCGACCAGGCGGGCGCGGCCGGGCTCGACGCGTCGGGGCTGGCGCGGTTGGCCGGACCCTGGCCCGCCGGGGAGGGCGGCGAGGCGGGGCGTGAGGGGCGCGGCGTCTGGCGACCGACGGGGGGCAGCGGGCCCGAGGGGATCGTCGGGCCGGAGGCGATCGCGGCGTCGAGGTCGGATCCGGAGCCGGCGCGACCGCCCGACGACGAGACCGACGACGAGACGGACGACGAGGCCGACGACGGCGCCGACCCGGCGTCGTCCGCCAGGGCCGCGGCCGGGCGCGGGGGACGCTCGGCCGGGGTCCGCCCGACAACGGGGATCGGGCCGGACGGCGAGCCCGGGTTCACCGGGGCGTCCGGGGGCGGGGGCGGGCCGAGCTCGACGTCGCTCGCCGAACCCCAGCCGGCGGGCATCGCCCCGCGGTGGCCGCTGACCCGGGGGTCGTAGCGGGGCGGGAACTCGTCGGCCCGGTGGCCGGGCGTGGTGGGCGCAGCGTCGTCGGCGTCGGCGTCGTCGTCATCGACCGGGCGGGAGGGCTCGATGTCCCGGGACGCCCGCCGGTCGTCCTCGCGGGAGGCGCTCGGGGCCTCGGCGCGGTCGTCGTCGGGACCGTCGTCGCGACGCCCCGTGACCACGGCCCGGAAGCGACCGCTCCACGGACTCGTCCGACGCCGCGACTCCTCCTCGGCGCCGGGCAGCAGGTCGAACCCGCCGCTCGCGGGGCCCGTCGCCGGTTCCTCGAACCCGCCGTCCGACCCGTTCGCGTCCCCGCCCGGGGCGTCGTCGCCACGCCGTCCGGATCCCCGCCATCTCCCCAGCACGCTCACGCGACGCAGGGTAGTCGTGGAATCGATCCAGCCGCGACGGGCGATGACGGCGCGTCGGAAGGGTTTGCCTAGGCTTCGGACCCGTGAGAGCACTGCGTCGTTTCTCCGTCCGCGCCCAGCTGCCGGCCGCCCTCGCGCCGCTGCAGGACCTCGCGACCAACCTGCGGTGGACGTGGCACGGTCCGACCCAGGACCTGTTCGCGTCGGTCGACGAGGCGGCGTGGCGCGCCTCGGGCGGGGATCCGGTGCGGCTGCTCGGCGAGGTCAGTCCCACCCGGCTGTCCGAGCTGGCCGCCGACGCCGGCTTCGTCGGGCGTGTCGGGGAGATCGCCGACGACCTGCGGGAGTACCTGAGCGGGCCGCGCTGGTACCAGGGTCGTGAGGGTCTGCCGGCCGGCGTCGGCTACTTCTCGATGGAGTTCGGCGTCTCCGAGGTGCTGCCGAACTACTCCGGCGGGCTCGGGATCCTCGCGGGCGACCACCTCAAGGCCGCCTCCGACCTCGGCGTGCCGCTGATCGCCGTCGGGCTGCTCTACCGCTCGGGCTACTTCCGGCAGTCGCTCTCGCTCGACGGCTGGCAGCAGGAGACCTACCCGGCGCTCGACCCGCAGGGCCTCCCGCTGCACCTGCTGGCCGACTCGGGCGGGGCGCCGATCCTCGTCCACGTCGCGATGCCCGAGGGCCGGGTGCTGCGGGCGCGGGTGTGGGTGGCGTCGGTCGGGCGGGTGCCGCTGCTGCTCCTCGACGCCGACATCGAGGACAACGACGCCGACCTGCGCTCGATCACCGACCGGCTCTACGGCGGCGACGCCGAGCACCGCATCCGCCAGGAGATCCTCGTCGGGATCGGCGGCGTGCGGGCGGTCCGCGCCTACTGCCAGGTGACCGGGCACGCCGCACCCGAGGTGTTCCACACGAACGAGGGCCACGCCGGGTTCCTCGGGCTCGAGCGGATGCGGGAGCTCGTCACCTCGGCCGGGCTGGACATCGACCAGGCGCTGGCCGCGGTCCGCGCCGGCACCGTCTTCACCACGCACACCCCGGTGCCGGCGGGCATCGACCGCTTCCCGCTCGGCCTGGTGCAGCACTACTTCTCCGGCGACCTGCTGCCGGGCATCGAGACCGACCGGGTGCTGGCGCTGGGCCGCGAGCCCGACCCGGACATGTTCAACATGGCCCACATGGGCCTGCGGCTGGCGCAGCGCTCCAACGGAGTCTCGCAGCTGCACGGCGAGGTCTCGCGCGGGATGTTCTCGTCGCTGTGGGGCGGGTTCGACGCTCCCGAGGTGCCGATCGGCTCGGTCACCAATGGCGTCCACGGCCCGACCTGGACGGCCCGGGAGATCGCTGGCATGACGGCGGGTGCGGCCGCGGCGGGTGCCGGCCCGGAGCTGTTCGGGGTGTCCGACGCGCTGCTCTGGGAGATGCGCGGGACGCTGCGGTCCCGGCTGGTGAACGAGGTACGACGGCGGGTGCGCGCGTCCTGGCTGGAGCGCGGCGCCTCGGAGCCGGAGCTCGGCTGGACGGAGCGGATCTTCGACCCGGGCGTGCTCACCATCGGCTTCGCGCGCCGGGTGCCGACCTACAAGCGGCTCACGCTGATGCTGCGCGACCCGGAGCGGCTCAAGGCGCTGCTGCTCGACCCGGAGCGGCCGGTGCAGCTGGTGATCGCCGGGAAGTCGCACCCGGCCGACGAGTCCGGCAAGCGGCTCATCCAGCAGATGGTGCACTTCGCCGACGACCCGGCCGTGCGCCACCGCATCGTCTTCCTCCCCGACTACGACATGTCGATGGCCCGCTACCTCTACTGGGGCTGCGACGTCTGGCTGAACAACCCGCTGCGCCCGCTGGAGGCGTGCGGGACCTCGGGCATGAAGTCGGCGCTCAACGGCGGGCTCAACCTCTCGGTGCGCGACGGCTGGTGGGACGAGCTCTACGACGGCCGCAACGGCTGGGCGATCCCGACGGCCGACGGCGTCGACGACCCCGACCGCCGCGACGACATCGAGGCGAACGCGCTCTACGACCTGCTGACCAGCCAGGTCGCGCCGCTGTTCTACGACCGCGGCGCCGATGGCGTCCCGGACCGCTGGACCGCTCTGGTGCGTCACACCCTCGCGACGCTCTCCCCGAAGGTCCAGGCCTCACGGATGGTCATGGACTACGTGAACGACTGGTACGCGCCCGCGGCCGCCGCGGCGCGCGTGGTGGCCTCCGACGGGTACGCCGGGGCGAAGGAGCTCGCGAACTTCCGCGCGCGGTTGGACGCCGCGTGGCCGTCGGTGCGGGTCGCGGAGGTGGACGCGTCCGGGGCGGCGGACACCCCGGTGCTGGGGGCGCCGATGACGGTGCGCGCGACGGTCGACCTGGGTGGGCTCGCCGCGACGGACGTGCTGGTCCAGGCGGTCGTCGGGCGCGCGGACGACCACGACGAGCTGACCGGGACCGTCGTCGAGCCGATGACCCACGTCGGCGGCTCGGGTGGGGCGGACCGGTTCGAGGCGACGATGCCGCTCCCGCACGCGGGGGTGCTGGGATACACGGTGCGCGTGCTGCCGGCGAACGAGCTGCTCGCGTCGCCGGTGGAGCTGGGGAAGGTGGTCCTCCCGGCATAGGTGACCGGTCCGACGGCAGCGCGCTCGCGGTCTGCCGGCCGGGACGCGAGGCACCACCGGCCATGATCGACGTTCGGGCGGCAGGGTGATCGCTGAACGAGCACTCCGCCGCCGAGAAGTCGATCTCGGGTGAGAATCGGTGGATCCGTGGCGGCCCTGGCTGCGTCGAAACGGATGTGGACACCGATACGAGCCTCGTCCCGAGGCACCGGCAGGCGCGGTTGCGGGCACTCCTGCGACGGCAGGACGGGGTGATCTCCCTCGACCAGGCGCTCGCGCACGGGATCAGTCGTCAGTCGGTGCGGCGGCTGGTCGCGTCGGGCCGGTGGCGACGCCTGGCGCATCGCGTCTACCAGGACGCCACCCACGAGTGCACATCACGCGCGCGGGTGCGCGCGGTGCTGCTCTCCCTCGGTGATCATGCCGTCCTGGTGGGCGAGGCCGCCGCATGGTGGTGGGGCCTGCGTGACACGCCTCCACGTGAGTTCGAGGTCGCGGTCGGGCACGAGTGTCACCAGCGGTCCCGGCCCGACGCGGTGCTGCGACGGCGCCCGGTCCCTGACCGGGAGGTGACCACCCGGCACGGGATCCGGGTGACGACGCTCGCCGCCACGGTGCTCGACGCCGCGGCAGTTCTGGGGTCCGACGACGGGGCGCATCTGGTGGACCGGGCGTTGCAGCAGGGCCGGGTCGCGCTCTCCACCCTCCGGCATCTCCAGCTCCGACGCTCCGGCCGGCGTGGGGCACCCGTCACGGCCCGTCTGATCGCCCTCGCGGCCGGCGGCGCGGTCTCGGAGGCCGAGCGGCTGGCGCACTCGGTGCTCGGGATGGCCGCGATCCTGGGCTGGATCGCCAACCTCCCGATCGACATCCCCGGGTACGGCCGTGCCGTGGTGGATCTCGCGTTCCCGGTGCAGAAGGTGATCGTGGAGATCGACGGCTGGGCCTACCACCGCGACCTGAGGGCGTTCCTGATCGACGGACCACGACAGGCGGCCCTGACGGCGGAAGGGTGGATCGTCGTCCGCACCCACTGGTACGAGCTCACCGGGAACCCGCAGGTCTTCCTGGACACCCTGGGGAGGGTCCTCGCAGCAAGATCATGACGTCGGCGGCGGAGTGATCGCTGAGCAAGCACTCTGCCGCCGGGAAGTCGATCACCGCCCGGCCGCCGGGCGAGCCTGGGCTATGCGGAGCGGAAGCCCAGGAACGTGTGCGGCGCAACGGTGACCACGGAACCCGCCGCGTGCGCCGTCGCATCGCCCGGCTCCCCGGTCGCGGCACCCGAATCGAGCACCGGCCCCCACGTCGCGTCCCTGTACTCGCCCGGCAGCGTCACCTCCACCGGCTCCGGCCCGGCGTGCAGCACCACCAGCAGCGACGAGGCCGACCGGACGCGCACCACCAGCGTGCGCAACGGATGAGGCCAGTCCTCCGGACCCAGCTCCCGACCCGTCTCCGAGAGCCACACGATGTCGGGCACCTCGTCGTCGGCGAGCCCGGAGTGGCCGTAGTAGAAGTCGTCGCGGCGCAACTCGGGGATCGAGCGTCGCAGCGCGAACACCCGCGCCACGAAGTCGGCCAGCGACCGGTCGGCAGGCCACGACCGCCACGACGTCTCGTCGTCCATGCAGTACGCGTTGTTGTCGCCGCCCTGGGTGTGGCCGAGCTCGTCGCCGCCGAGCAACATCGGCGTGCCCGCGGAGAGCCCGAGCGTCGCGAGCAGGTTCCGCATCCGTCGCGCCCGGAGCGCCTCGATTGCAGCATCGGAAGACGGCCCCTCGACCCCGCTGTTCCAGGAACGGTTGTCGTCGGTCCCGTCGCGGTTGTCCTCGCCGTGGGCCTCGTTGTGCTTGTGGTCGTAGGAGACGAGGTCGCGCAGGGTGAACCCGTCGTGCGCGGTCACGAAGTTCACCGACGCCGCGGGCGTGCGGCCCGGCCAGTAGATGTCCGACGAGCCCGCGAACCGCGTCACGATCTCGCTCACCGGCCCGTGACCACGCCAGAAGTCGCGCACCCCGTCGCGGTAGCGCCCGTTCCACTCCGCCCACTCCGGGCCGAACCCGCCGACCTGGAAGCCCTCCCCGGTCGCGTCCCACGGCTCGGCGATCAGCTTCACCGTCGCCAGCACGGGGTCCGCGGCGATGTCGGCCAGCAGCGGGGCGTGCGGCGAGAACTCCGAGCCGCCCGGCCGGCCCATCGTCGAGGCGAGGTCGAAGCGGAACCCGTCCACCCCCATCGTCGTGACCCAGTACCGCAGGCAGTCCAGGACGAGCCGGCGGACCAGCCCAGACCCGGCGTCGAACGTGTTGCCGCAGCCGGTGAGGTCGATGTCGCGACCGGAGCCGTCGAGCTGGTACCACGACGGCGCGTCCAGCCCCCGCCACGACAACGACGGCCCGCCGACCCCGCCCTCGCAGGAGTGGTTGAACACGACGTCGAGCACCACCTCGAGCCCGGCGGCGTGCAGCGTGTCGACCATCGCGCGGACCTCGGCGAGCTCCTGGCCGGGGACGGCGGCGTAGCGCGGCTCCGGCGCGAGGTAGGCCAGCGTCGAGTAGCCCCAGTGGTTGTGCGCGCCCCGCGCCATCAGCGAGGGCTCCGGCGCGTTGGCGAACACCGGCAGCAGTTCGACGGTCGTCACGCCCAGCGAGCGCAGGTGCTCGACGACGGCGGGGTGCGCGACGCCGCCGTAGGTCCCGCGCAGCGCGGCCGGCACCTCGGGGTGGCGCATCGTGAGGTCGCGCACGTGGGTCTCGTAGACGACGGTGTCGCGCCACGGCACCGTGGGCCGCTCCACCGGTCCGAACGACGTCGGCGCGGCCACCACCCCGAACGGCACCGACCCGGCCGAGTCGACGTCCGAGCGCGCGCCGAACGGGTCGTCGCCGACGTGCGACACCGCCGCCGCGAGCGAGGTGAACCGCCCGCCGACCTGCCGCGCCCACGGGTCCACCAGCAGCTTCGCCGGGTCGGTCCGCACCCCTGTCGTCGGGGACCAGGGGCCGTGAACCCGCAGGCCATAGCCCTGGCCCGGGGCCACGCCGGTCACCGAGCCGCGCCACGACCCGTCGTCGTGACGTCCCAGCTCCACCCGCCGCTCGCCGCTCTCGCCGAGCACGCAGAGCTCGACGGCCTCGGCGGTCGCGGTCGCCGGGACGGCGGCCGAGAGCACCCCCTCGTCGTCGAGGAGGACGCCGGCGGGCGCGTCGGTCGGGAGGGCCGCCACCGGTTCGACGGTCCCCTGGCTGCTGGGGCGCATGACGGTTGATCGTGCCCGATCCGGACCCCGGCCCACACCGCGCGCGGTGAACCGGATCGGAGAGGATGGCCACGTGAGTGCCCCGCGTCCCGTCTCGCCCACCGTCGACGGCAGGACGGACGACCGTCCGCACGCCGACGAGATCGTCCGGATGCGTGACGTGTCCGTGCGCCGCAGCGGCAACACGTTGCTCGGCGAGGTCGGCTGGACGGTGGAGCTCGACGAGCGCTGGGTCGTGATCGGCCCGAACGGCGCGGGCAAGACGACACTGCTGCGCCTGGCCGCCGCCGAGATGCACGCGACCATCGGCACGGTCGACCTGCTCGGCGAACGCATGGGCCGCGTCAACGTCTTCGAGCTGCGCGAGCGGATCGGGCTGGCGTCGTCGAGCCTCGCGGGGCGGGTGCCGTCCGACGAGGTCGTGCTCGACGTCGTGCGCAGCGCCGGCTACGGCGTCCTCGGGACCTGGCACGAGACCTACGAGGCGATCGACGACGGCCGCGCCGAGGCGATGCTCGAGGTGCTCGGCGCGGCACCGCTGGCCGACCGCGAGTACGGCACGCTCTCCTCGGGCGAGCGCCAGCGCACCCTGCTCGCCCGCGCGCTGATGACCGACCCGGAGCTGCTGCTGCTCGACGAGCCCGCCGCGGGCCTCGACCTCGGCGGCCGGGAGGACCTGGTGGCGGGGCTGACCGCGCTCGCCGCCGACCCGGACGGTCCGACGATGGTGATGGTCACCCATCACGTCGAGGAGATCCCACCGGGCTTCACCCACGCGATGCTGTTGCGCGAGGGTCGGATCGTCGCGCAGGGCCTGCTCGACGACGTCATGACCTCGGAGAACCTCTCCACGGCGTTCGACCAGCCGCTCGAGCTGCTGAGTCGCCGTGGCCGGTTCACCGCATACCGCAAGGATTAGGCCGCAGGCCATGTGCGTGCGTTTCCGTGTCCTGACACGGAAACGCACGCACACGTCGACGAAGGAGACAAAGCTGTGACGGAGTTCGTGCGCCTCGAGGTCGACGGCGGCGTCGGCACCATCCGCCTGGACCGCCCGCCGATGAACGCGGTGAACCGGCAGGTGAACGTCGAGCTGGCGCAGGTCGCGCAGGAGGCGACCGACCGCGACGACGTGCGCGCGGTCGTCGTCTACGGCGGCGAGAAGGTGCTCGCCGCGGGCGCCGACGTGAAGGAGATGGCCGACCTCTCCTACTCGGAGATGGCCGGCCGCGCCCACGAGCTCTCGCACGGCTTCGGTGCCGTCTCGGAGATCCCGAAGCCGGTGGTGTGCGCGCTGACCGGCTACGCGCTCGGCGGCGGGTTCGAGATCGCGCTCTCCTGCGACCGTCGCATCGCCGGCGACAACGCCACCGTCGGGCTGCCCGAGATCCTGCTCGGGATCATCCCGGGCGGCGGCGGCACCCAGCGGCTCTCGCGGCTGATCGGCCCCGCCAGGGCCAAGGACCTGATCTTCAGCGGTCGCTTCGTCAAGGCCCCCGAGGCGCTCGAGCTGGGGATCGTCGACGAGATCGTGCCGCCGGACGAGGTCTACACCCGGGCGCACGCGTGGGCGTCGCAGTTCGCGAACGGCCCGACGCGCGCGCTCGCCGCGGCCAAGAAGGCCGTCGACCGCGGGCTCGGCATGGACCTGCGCGACGGGCTGGACTTCGAGTCCGAGGTCTTCGCGGCGCTGTTCGGCACCGAGGACCAGGTCATCGGCATGCGCAGCTTCGTCGAGAACGGGCCCGGCAAGGCCCAGTTCCTGGGACGCTGAGCATGGCCGCAGCACCCAACCCGCACGCGTCCCAGGCCGAGGTCGACGCCGCCCGCGACGACCCCAAGCTCGCCAACGTGCTCTACCACGACTGGGAGGCGGGCTCGTACGACGAGAAGTGGTCGATCTCGTACGACGAGCGCTGCATCACCTTCGCGGTCGACCGCTTCCGGGCGGTCTCCCCGGGCGACGAGGTCTACGAGCACGCCCTGGAGCTCGGCTGCGGCACCGGGTTCTTCCTGCTCAACCTCATGCAGGGCGGGATCGCGAAGCGTGGCACGGTCACCGACCTGTCGCCGGGCATGGTCGAGGTCGCCGTGCGCAACGCCGAGGGGCTCGGCCTCGACGTCGAGGGCCGCGTCGCCGACGCCGAGACGATCCCGATGCCCGACTCGTCGGTCGACCTCGTCGTCGGGCACGCCGTCCTGCACCACATCCCCGACCTCGACCAGGCGTTCCGCGAGATCCTCCGGGTGCTCAGGCCGGGCGGGCGGTTCGTGTTCGCGGGGGAGCCGACGAGGATCGGCGACCTCTATGCGCGCAAGCTCGGCCAGGCCACGTGGTGGGCGACGACGACGCTCACGAAGCTGCGGCCCCTGCAGGGGTGGCGGCGTCCGCAGGCCGAGCTCGACGAGTCGTCACGGGCGGCGGCGCTCGAGGCGGTCGTGGACCAGCACGTCTTCGACCCGGCGCGCCTGGAGCGGTTCGCGCTCGGCGCCGGGGCGGTCGACGTGCGGTGCGTGACCGAGGAACTCGCCGCGGCACTGTTCGGCTGGCCGGTGCGGACCTTCGAGGCCGCGGTGCCGCCGGAGAAGCTCGGCTTCCCGTGGGCGATGTTCGCCTACCGCTCCTGGCAGCGGCTCTCGTGGCTCGACGAGACGGTGCTCTCGAGGGTCGTGCCGCGCGGGCTCTTCTACAACGCGCTGGTCACCGGGGTGACGCCGGCGCCGCCGGAGTCGTTGTAGGTGCCGTACGCCTTCACGCCCGACGACGTCGGGTTCCTGACGTCGGGTGCGGGTCGCGAGGCGCTGGGGTCGCTGGTCCCGAGCGGTGATCCACTGCGCGACGTCGGGGCGGCGCGGCGGCTGGTGGGCGAGGAGCGGGCGGGGGCGCTGCTCGAGACGGCGCTGCTGCGCGCACGGGCGGTCGGGCGGTTCCCCGACGGCTGGCTGTGGACGGCCGACGCGCTGGAGCAGGCGACGGCGCTCCCGGTCGCCGAGCACCGGGCCCGTCGTCTCGCGGCGGTGGCGGCCGACCGCGTGGTGGCCGACGTGACCTGCTCGGTCGGGGTGGAGACGGCGGTGCTGTCGTCGGTGCTGGACCGGGTCGTCGGCGCCGACCTCGACCCGGTCCGCCTCGCGATGGCGCGGTGCAACGTCCCGGACGCTCGGCTGGTGCGGGCCGACGCGCTCGCGCCGGCGGTCCGACCGGGAGCGGTGCTCGTCGCGGACCCGGCGCGGCGGACGGCGGCCGGCCGTCGGGTACGCCGTCCGGAGGAGATGACGCCGCCGTTGGACGCTCTGGCCACAAGTCAGCGATGCGGCACCGCTGACGCTCAACGTCAGCCACGCCGCATCGCTGACACGGGGGACCTGGTCGTCTCCACCGCGCCCGGACTCGACTTCGCGCTCACGCCCTGGGCCCGCGAGGTCGAGCTCGTCTCGCTCGACGGCCGGGTGCGCGAGGCGGCGCTGTGGTCCGCCGGGCTGGTCGACCGTGACGGCCCCGCCCGACGGGCCACCGTCCTGCGCACCGACGGCGCCGGCTACGAGGTCACCGACGCCGACGACGACACCTGCCCGGTCCGCGAGGTCGGCACCGTCCTCGTCGACCCCGACGGTGCCGTCGTCCGCGCCGGGCTCGTCCGCCAGTACGCCGCCCGCCACGGCCTCGGCCAGCTCGATCCCCAGCTGGCCTACCTGACCGGAGACGCACCTCCTCCCGGCATCAGGTCCTTCCGCGTCGTCGAGCACGGCCCCTACACCGAGAAGGCGCTCCGGCAGACGCTGCGCCGCCGGGAGGCCGGCCGCGTCGAGATCCTCGTGCGCGGCCTCGACGTCGACCCGAACCGCCTCCGGCCCCGCCTCAAGCTCAGTGGCCCGCAGGCGGCCACCGTCGTGCTCGCCCGCGTCGGCCGGGGCGCCCGCGCTTACCTGTGCGAGCCCGCGTAGCTCCCGCGCTCCAGGTCCGCGAGCAGACCCGGTCCGCCCGGGCGCCAGCCCAGCGAGCGGGCCGCCGAGGCGTCCACCTGCTGGTCGAGCAGCAGCGGGTCGGTCATCGGACCGATCCGGCCGCGGGTCTCGTCCTCCGGTTCCGCCGCCACCCCGGCGAGACCCCGGCCGCGCGCCGCCGCCTCCGCGACCTCGCGCATCGTCGGGGACCCGTCCTCGGCCGCGAGCAGCGTGCTCCCGGCCGGCGCCGAGGTCAGGGCCAGCACGTAGAGGGCCGCGACGTCCTCGGCCGCCACCGCCGCCACGTGCTGGTCGCCGGACCCGGGGTGCAGCAGCCGGCCGTCGCGCACTGGACCGCCCGCGAGCAGCGCCGGGATACCGCGGCCCTGCCCGTAGAGGTTGGCCGGGGCGATCACCACGCTGCGGATCCCGTCCGCCGCGGCGCCGAGCACCCGGTCGTTGACCGCCGGCCGCCACGCCACGACCAGTGGCGGCGCCGTCGGGTCGTCCTCGGTGATCCCCTTCCCGCTGCCGTACACCCACGTCCCGCCGGTGTGCACGTACGCGGCGCCGCTGCCCGCCAGCGCGGGCAGCACGACGTCGAGGAACCCGCCGTCGAGCGCGGCACTGGTCGCGTCGTTCGGCGAGGCGGCATGGATGACGCCGTCCACGCCCTCGAGCAGCGGGCGGATGGTCGCGCTGTCGGTCAGGTCCCCGACGACGGCGGTGACCCCGCGCCGGGCGAGGTCGTCCGCGACCTCGGGGCGACGGACGGGGGCGACGACGTCGTGGCCGCCGGCGAGGAGGGCGGAGAGGACCGAGGAGCCGAGGAAGCCGGTCGCGCCGGTGAGCAGGACACGCATGGCGCGCCTCCTTCGTGAGAGTGAACCGTCACGAAGAAGCTAGAACCGGGATTCCTGCGAGTCAACTCTCATGATGAGGGTGGGCTCGCGAGACGGCGCCGCAGCTCGGCCCGCACCGCCGTCGCATCCGCCTCCAGCGCGACGTCGACCGGCCGGGCCACCGCGATCGCCTCGGCCCCGCGCATGTCCGCGATCGTCGACCCGCGCCCCGGCCCGGTGGAGGTGTCCACGTCGACCGGCATCGGCGTCGTCGTCACGGTGCCCGGGGTGAGTGCCTCGAGGAGCGCGACGGCGTCGTGCACGGCCATCGCGGCGTGCCCGAACCGCGCCGAGTACGCGGCGAGGTAGCTCTCCCGGGTCGACGCCAGCGCGGCGCCGATCGGCCCGGTGGTCGCCAGGTCGTCGAGCCAGTCGGCGCTGAGCGTGATCCGCATCGTGAGGTCGAGCGGGACCATCGTCGTCGGGACGTTCGACGCGGCGAGCACCCGCCGCGCGGCCTCCGGGTCGCCCCAGACGTTGAACTCGGCCGCCGCGGACACGTTGCCGCCGAACGCGATCGACCCGCCCATCAGCACGAACCGCCCGATCCGCTCCTCGAGGTCCGGGCGGGCGGAGAGCAGCGTCGCGATGTTGGTGAACGGCCCGATCGCCGCGATCGTCACCGGCTCGGTCGACGCCTCGAGCACCGACGCCATCAGCGCCACCGCCCGCAGCGACGACTCGGCCACCGGCGGGCCGAAATCAGCCGCCCGGCCGCCGAGCCCGTCGCCGCCGTGGATGTCGTCGGAGCGCTGCTCGATCGCGTGCACCAGCGGGACGCCCGCGCCGCGCCCGACCGGGACGTCCGGGCGGCCGAACGTGCCGAGCAACCGGCGGGCGTTGTCGGTGGTCCGCTCGACGTCCACGTTGCCGTGCACCGTGGTGACCGCCCGCAGGTCGGCCTCGGGGGAGAGGGCGGCGACGGCGAGGGCGAACGCGTCGTCGACGCCGGGGTCGGTGTCGACGATCAGCGGGATCATCCGTGAGCCTCCAGGAGGGCGTCGAGTTCGGCGAGGGTCGGGAGGGCGGGCTGGGCGCCCGCGCGGGTGGCGGTCAGCGCGCCCACGGCACACGCCCGCCGCAGCGCGGACCCGTCGTCGAGACCCCCGGCCAGCCCGACGGCGAGGGCGGCGGTGAACGCGTCGCCGGCGGCGGTCCCGTCGACGGCGTCGACCGGCGGCGGCACCGCGCGCGCTGCCTCCCGGCCGTACCGCAGCAGCGTCGCCCCGGACGCGCCCCGGGTCACGACGACCGCGGGCTGCGCGTCCAGGTCGGCGGTGCGGGCGAGTGCCGCGTACTCGTCGGCGTTGACCGAGAGCAGGTCGACGGTGCGCAGGACCTCCGCCGCGACGTCGCGCGCCGGGGCGGCGTTGAGCGCCGTGAACCCGGGCAACGCCATCGCGGCCGCCACGGCGTCGTCGGGAACCTCGAGCACGGTCAGCACGACGTCGGCCGTGACCCCGTCCGGCACTGTCACGGCCGCGTTGGCGCCGGCGTCGACGACGATCGTGGTCTCGCCGTCGTCGTCGACCTGGATCAGGGCGGTCCCGGTCGGGCGGTCGTCGACGGTGATCACCCGGTCGAGGTCGACGCCACCGTCGCGCAGCAGCGCCAGCGCCTCGGCGGCGAACGGGTCCGCCCCGACCGCGCCGACGAGTGAGACCTGAGCGCCCAGTCGAGCGGCGGCGAGCGCCTGGTTGGCGCCCTTGCCGCCGGGGTGGCGGGAGGCGCCGCGCGCGGGGAGCGTCTCGCCGGGTCGCGGCAGGCGCTCGACCCGGGCGACCAGGTCGAGGTTGACGCTGCCCACCACGGCGACGGTCGGCACCTGCCGGGGGCCACTCACGCGGGGCATCCTGCCGTGGCCGGAGCCGGTCCGCCGTACGCTCCGGCGGGTGAGTCGGACACGAGCTCGGTGGGCGACGCGGCACGACCCGGCGCAGGCGCGCCTGGTGTCGTGGGCGTCGGTGCGCTGGATCGTGCGGCACCGGGCGTGGACGCCGTTCTACCTGATCCGCTACTGGCGGCTGCTGCGCCTGCGCCTGCTCCACCCGCAGATCGTGCTGCGCGGGATGGTGTTCCTCGGCAAGGGCGTGACGCTGGAGTGCCGGCCCGGGCTGGCGCGGATGGAGATCGGCCGGTTCGTGCACATCGGCGACCACACGAACATCCGCTGCCACGAGGGCTCGCTGCGCATCGGCGACAAGGCGGTGTTCGGCGCCGACAACACCGTCAACTGCTACCTCGACATCGAGTTCGGCGCCTCGACGCTGCTCGCCGACTGGATCTACGTCTGCGACTTCGACCACCGCTACGAGGACATCCACACCCCGATCAAGGACCAGGGCATCGTCAAGACGCCGGTGCGGGTGGGGCCGGAGACGTGGGTCGGGACCAAGGTGTCGATCCTGCGCGGCGCCACGGTCGGGCGGGGCTGCGTGCTCGGCGCCCACGCGGTCGTGCGGGGGATCATCCCCGACTACGCGGTCGCCGTCGGCGCGCCCGCGCGGGTCGTCCGGGACCGGATCGCCGACTACGAGGCCGCCGCCTCGGAGCGCGCCGCCCTCGCGGACATCGCGCGGAAGACCGCCCGCGCGGCCGAGACGGCGCGGGACGGCTGAGCCCTAGGTCCGCCCGAACACGTTGCCGGTCGGGATCTTCGGCCGGCCGAGGACGGCCCGGTCCTCCCGACGACGGGTGCGTCGGTAGAGCGCCGCGGTGTCGGCGGCGATCGCCGGCCACGCGAAGTCGCTGGTCAGGCGCTCGCGGGCGGCGACGGCACGCCGCTGCGCCGCGCCGGGGGCGTCCAGGGCCGCGATCACCGCGGCCGCGCATCCGGCGACGTCACCCGGGTCGAACGAGAGCCCGGTGACGCCGTCGAGCACCACCTCGCCGAGTCCACCCGCCCGCGAGGCCACCAGCGGCGCGCCCGCCGCGGCCGCCTCGAGCGCGACGATCCCGAACGGCTCGTACCGGCTCGGCAGCACGACGGCGGAGGCCCGACCGAGCAGGTCGATCAGCGCCGCGTCGTCCACGTGCCCGAGCATCGTGACCGCGCGCCGGACCCGGGCCTCGCGCGCCCGGTCGGCCAGCCACCCCGCGTGCGAGCCGGTCCCCGCGACCATCAGCCGCGTGCCGGGGTGGGCGCGCCGGATCGCGGGGAGCGCGGCGATCACGTCCTGCACGCCCTTCTCCCACTCCAGGCGGCCGAACGTGACCAGGGTCGGCGAGCCCGTGGGTGAGTGGCGCCGCTCGCTCGTCAGGTGACCCGAAGGTGCCATCGCTGACGCCGGACCACCCGACCACCCGGACGCGTCGATCCCGTTGTGGATCACCGTGATCCCGTCCGGGTCGACGTCGAAGAGGCCCGCGACCTCGTCGCGCATCGCCCGCGAGCACGTCACGAGCGCGTCGGCGGCGTTCGCGAGCCACCACTCCACCGAGTGCACCTGCCGGTTGAGCGGCGCGGAGAGCCAGCCGCCGTGCCGGCCCGCCTCGGTCGCGTGGATCGTCGCGACCAGGGGCACCTCGGTGATCTCGCGCAGCGTCGTCGCGGCGTGGGCGACGAGCCAGTCGTGCGCGTGGATCACGTCCGGACGCCAGTCGCGCAGCACCAGCAGCGCCGCGCGGACCATCGCGTGCCCGAGCGCGAGCGTCCACGCCACGAGGTCGCTCGTGAACTCCAGGTGCGGCGGGTCCTCGGCGACGCGCACCACCCGCACCCCCTCGACGACGGCGTCCGTCGTCGGGTGCGTCGCCGCGTCGGTGCCGGTGGGCTGGCGGGTGAGCACGACGACGTCGTGCCCGGCCTCCGCGAGGTGCGTCGCCAGGGCGCCGACATGGCGCCCGAGCCCGCCCACGACCACCGGCGGGTACTCCCACGAGACCAGCAGCACGCGCGTCACGACGGGGCTCCCACCAGCGCACGATCCCGCGTCCGCGCCAGTCCGCGCGCGTCGAGGTGGCCGAACAGGTCGTCCTGCGCGGTGAACTGCGCCGCGCGCCGGGCGGCGTCGTCGTGGCGGCCCGCCGGGAGCAGGTCGGTGAGCTCACGGACCCGATCGCGGTGCTCGGCGGCCCGACGGCGGGCGTAGTGCGCCGCGGAGTCCTTGGTGACCATGAACGCCCAGTCCGAGGAGAGGGCCAGCGCGGCCTGGACGGCGAGGGCGTCGAGGGTGGCGTCGCGGCCGGACGAGCGCGGCACGCCGTCCACGGCGGCGAGCAGCCGGGTGGCGACGTCGGCGTTGTCGGCGACCATGTCGGAGACGGCGGTGCCCTCCCACACCCGCCAGTCCTTGCCCGAGCCCCACGACGACGCCGGCAGCACCACCGGCTCCTCGACGTGGCCGGCCTCGACCGCCCCACGCAGCGTCGTCACCCGCACCCCGGCCTCCGGCAGCCGCGTCAGGATCGCCTCGAGCCAGGCCGGGCCCTCGTGCCACCAGTGCCCGTAGAGCTCGGTGTCGTACGCGGCGACGACGAGCCCGGGCCGGCCGCGGCGCTCGCGCAGCCCCCGGAGCCGGTTCACGACGGTCGCGACGAAGTCGTCGGCGTCCCGGTCGACGGCGGCGGCAGAACGATCCGCGTCGTACGGAGCCTTCTCGGCGACCCGCCGTCCCGTCACCCGGTACGGCTTGAACCCGGAGTCGTGGTCGAACGCGTGGAAGTCGCGGTAGTCGGCGCCGCCCGGGTAGCCCGACCGCGGCGACCAGACCCGGTAGGTGACGTCGAGGTCGCGGCCGAAGGCGACGACGTCGGTGCCGTCGACCGGGTGCGCCGCCGCGGTGTCGCCGCGCATCGCCGGCCCGTCGACGAGGAAGCGGCGCACTCCGGCGGCCGCGTAGTCGTGCTCCATGCCGGGCGAGTAGCCGCACTCCGGGGCCCAGATCCCCTCCGGCGCCCGACCCAGCCGCCGCCGGGCGTCCCGCAGCCCGCCGTCGAGCAGGAACCGGCGCACCCTGCCGGGCAGCAGCGGCCCGAACGGGTGCGTCGCCGGGCCGCCGAGCAGCTCCACCGCGCCGCGGTCGGCCAGCGAGCGGAACACCGGCGAGCCCCCGTGCCGCCAGGTGTCCTCGAAGGTCCGCAGCGCCGCGGCGGCCGCGCGGTGCTCGCGGACCGCGACGTCCGGCAGCCGGCGGTGGGTGGCGTGGGCGCGCAACTGCCAGTCGGCGAGCCAGGCGTGCATCGCGCGCAGCGTGTACGGGTGGTCGAGCTGCGCGGCGAGGACCGGGGTGACGCCAAGGGTGAGCAGGTCCCGGTGGCTGCGGTCCGCGAGGCGCTGCAGGACGTCGACGACGGGCAGGTAGGAGTGCGCCCAGGCCTGGTAGAGCCAGTCCTCGCCGACCGGCCAGGCGCCGTGGCGGGCCAGCCAGGGCAGGTGGGAGTGCAGCACCAGGCAGAACGTGCCCTCGGTCCGCACTCGCCCTCCTCGTTCGTCCGGTTCGCCGCAGGTTACTCGCTGGTAGTCGGCGACGGTGCGACGGCGGCGTCTACCATGGTGGCACCGGGTTTCCACCATGGAGGAACCGATGGCGGCCCTGAACATCAAGAACGACGAGACCTACGCGCTCGCGCGCGAGCTGGCCGACGAGACGGGTGAGAGCCTGACCGAGGCCGTGACCACGGCCGTCCGTGAGCGCCTCGCCCGGCTCAAGCTCCGTGACACCGACGACGTCGAGGAGCGCGGGCGCGTGGGGTGGGCAATCGCGACAGACATGGCTGCCCGCTGGGGGCGCTACGACCCCGACGTCGATCCCACGGCCTTCCTCTACGACGAGGAGACGGGGTTGCCGCAGTGATCGTCGACTCGTCGGCGGTCATCGCCGTGCTCCGGACGGAGGACGACGCGCACAGCTATCACGACACCCTGCTCCGGGCCGGGGGCGGACGCATCTCGGCTGCGAACTACGTCGAGACCGCGCTCGTGGTGGACGGACGTGGAGACCCGGTGATGAGCCACGAGCTCGATCGCTACCTCTCGACGATGCGGGTCGAGGTCGTCGCGCTGACGCCGGAGCAGGCCCGGCTGGCGCGCGCTGCGCACCGTGACTACGGGCGAGGCTCCGGCCATCGGGCGAGACTGAACCTCGGCGACTGCTTCGCCTACGCGCTGGCCAAGGATCTCGACGAACCCCTGCTCTACAAGGGCGACGACTTCGTCCACACCGACGTCATCGCGGCCGTACCGCGCTGACCAGGAGGTCCAGCGAGGCGTCGACGTCGTCGGCGTGCAGGTCGAACTCGTCGGTCGTCACCGCCGCGACGTCGTCGGCCAGCGTCGCCGGCCAGTCCTCGCCCGAGAGCGCCAACGCGACCTGCGCGTCGATGATCGATCCGCCGTGCCGGGCGTCGCGCTCGGCGAGCCGGGCTCCGTGATGCAGGCCGCGTATCGCGATGACGTCCAGGCCGGCGCCGGTGACGAGGCCGGAGAGATCGGTCGCCGCGAGCTCGTAGGTGTGGAACGGGTTGAGCGGGCGGTCGTCCAGGACGTTGCCGGGGGAGAACGTGAGCCGGTTGGGCGTGGCGCAGTGCAGCCGCCCGCCGGGACGGAGCACGCGGGCGCACTCGCTCAGGAAGCCGGCCTGGTCCCAGAGGTGCTCGATCACCTGCAGGGTCACGACGACGTCGACCGTGGCGTCCCGCAGCGGGAGGGCCTGCAGGTCGGCGCGGGTCACGGCGACCGTGTCCCCGTAGCGGCGTGCGACGTGGGTGGCGGTCGGACCGTCCAGCTCGAGCCCGATCACCCGGTGCGCGCGCTCGGCCAGCAGCGCGGCCCCGTAGCCCTCGCCGATCCCGGCCTCGAGCACTGTCGCGTCGCGGCAGTCGTCGGCCAGGGCCTCGTACACCGCCTCGTGGCGCCGGAACCAGTAGTTCTCGTGGCTGATGCCGGGCACGGTGCGCTCCCCGGTGAGGGGCAGCGCGTCGAGGTCGGAGCTGCTCACGGTGGCGATCATCCCTGGCGGCCGCTCCCGGGGTGGACAGGTGCTCCGACGCCGGGCCGGCGTCCGCTTGTCGTGGCCTGTCGCAGCACCCCCCTCGCCTTGTCGTTGTGAATCACTGCGACAAGCCGGTGCGGTACCCGCGAGAGCCCGCGACAAGCCGAGCGACAAGCCGAGCGGCCCGCCGAGGTGCCGGCCGAGGTGCCGCCGATCAGCCGTCACCGCGTGAGCACGGAGTGCATGGTCGACCGCTGTCCGGGTGGTCCGACGAGCGAATGGGCCGTCCGCGCGGTGAGAATCACCCGCTCGGGTGGCACACGTCGCGGTCCGGGTCGCGCCGCGTGGCCGCAGAATGGACGCATGTCGACCGACGCGCGCCGAACGGTTCCTTCAGCGCGTCCGACGGTCGATCAGTCGTCCGGTGCCGGATGGGGTGCCTGGCCACCGCCGACTCCGGGTGATCGTCCGCTGTCGATGACGTCCCGCGCCGACGGCGCCGAGCACGCCGTCATGGCCACCGAGCTCGAGCAGGCCAACCGCACCGGCCAGGCGCCGATGGGCCTCTGCGGCACGGTCGTGGACCTCGCCCCGCTCGGTGCGACCGCGAAGCACGTCTGCCGCCCGTGCCGCGAGGCGGTGTCCCGGCGCGGGCGCGAGGAACGACGCGTGCCGAGCGCGCCGTGGGCGTTCCTCGTCCAGTGGTACGAGGCGCTCGTCCGTCTCCTCCGGGGAGGGCTGCGTCACCCGGCCCAGAAGGCGCTCGGTCCGGGGCTCCGCGCGCCCCTGGCGCTACCGGCCTCGCCGTCGCCTCCCGCTCCGCCGGTCCCCCTCGACCGGACGGTGCCCGCGCCGCGGCCGCGGACGTCGCCGCCGCTGCGCGCCCCGCACCCGGTCCGGGACTCGGGCGGACGTCACCGCCGCGACTGAGACCGGTGGCCGCCTCAGCGGTGGCCGCCACCCTTCCCGCGGAACTTCCCCAGCATCTCCTGGGCCTTCGCACGGTTCTTCGGGTCCTGCGCGTAGCGCTTCGCCTGGTCGGCGTACTTGCGGCCCTGCGGGCTCCTGAGGAAATCCTGGACCTTCTGGAACAGACCGGGCACGGGGCACTCCTGGGGCGCGAATCCGATGTGTCCGTTTCACAGTACGCGGCTCCGGGGGCCACTTTTGTTACCGATCAGTAGCCACCTACTACCTACTCGCGAGTAACTTGAGAGGGGTACGCCACGTCGCCCTCGGCCTCCAGTCGTGGGACAGTCGGCACGGAGCGGATCGCTACCGACGGGTAACCAAGCGTCGGTGGTCAGGGAATTCGCAGGCACAGGAGGTCACAGAGGACCCATGAACATCGTCGTGCTCATCAAGCAGGTGCCGGACACCTGGTCGGAGCGCACGCTCTCCGACGGCGACAAGACCCTCGACCGCGCCTCCTCGGACGCGGTGCTGGACGAGATCAACGAGCGCGCCGTGGAGGAGGCGCTCAAGATCAAGGAGGCCGGGGACGCCGAGGTCACCATCGTGACCGCCGGCTCCGACCGCGCTACCGACGCCGTGCGCAAGGCGCTCTCGATGGGCGCCGACAAGGCCGTCCACGTCAACGACGAGGCCATCCACGGCTCGGACGCCATCGCCACCGCCAAGGTGCTCGCCAAGGCGATCGGCACCGTCGGGGACGTCGACCTGGTCCTGGCCGGCAACGAGGCCACCGACGGTCGCAGCGGCGCCATGGCCGGGATGATCGGCGAGATCCTCGGCTGGCCCTCGCTCACCCACGCGAACGAGCTGTCCGTGGCCGACGGCACCGCCTCCGTCAAGCGCGCGACCGACGAGGGCACCTGCGACGTCACCGCCGCGCTGCCCGCCGTCGTCAGCGTCGGCGAGAAGATCAACGAGCCGCGCTACCCCTCGTTCAAGGGGATCATGGCGGCGAAGAAGAAGCCGGTGAGCGCCCTCGGCATCTCCGACCTCGGCCTCGACGCCTCGGAGGTCGGACTCGCGGGCTCGCTCGTGCAGGTCGACTCGTTCGCCCCGCGCCCGCCGAAGTCCGGCGGTCAGAAGGTCGAGGACGAGGGCGACGGCGGCGCGAAGATCGCCGAGTTCCTCGTCGGCCAGAAGCTCATCTGAGCCACCGTCAACGAGCGATAGAGGAGAACCCAGATGGCTGAAGTACTGGTCCTCGTCGACCACGTCGACGGTGAGATCAAGAAGAACACCTACGAGATGCTGACCGCGGCCCGCCGCCTCGGCGAGCCGTCCGCGGTCGTCGTCGGGACCCCGGGCACGGCCACCAAGCTGTCCGAGGGCCTCGCCGCGCACGGTGCGGAGAAGGTCTACGTCGCCGAGTCCGACGACGCGGTCAACTACCTCTCGACCCCGCAGGTCGACGTCCTGGCCGCCCTGGTCGAGCGCGTCTCGCCGCCCGCGGTGCTCGTCGCCGGCGGCGCCGACGGCCGTGAGGTCGCGGGCCGCCTGGCCGTGCGCACCAACTCCGGCTGGCTCAACGACCTCGTCGAGCTCGACGGCCAGCGCGAGGGCACCCACTCGATCTTCGGTGGCGCCTTCACGGTGCAGTCGCGGGCCACGACCGACACCGCGATCATCTCGTGGCGTGGTGGCTCGATCGAGGCCGAGGAGACCGCCGCGGCCGGCACGCAGGAGACCGTCGAGGTCCCGGCGATCGACGCGTCGCGCTCGGCCAAGGTGTCCAACCGTGCCCCGATCGTCGGTGGCGACCGCCCCGAGCTCACCGAGGCGTCCGTCGTCGTCGCCGGTGGCCGCGGTGTCGGCTCGGCCGACAACTTCAACGTCGTCGAGACCCTCGCGGACTCGCTGCACGCCGCCGTCGGTGCCTCGCGCGCCGCGGTCGACTCCGGGTACTACCCGAACCAGTTCCAGGTCGGGCAGACAGGCAAGACGGTGTCGCCGCAGCTCTACATCGCTCTCGGCATCTCCGGCGCGATCCAGCACCGCGCCGGCATGCAGACCTCGAAGACGATCGTCGCGGTCAACAAGGACCCCGAGGCCCCGATCTTCGAGATCGCCGACTTCGGCATCGTGGGCGACCTGTTCTCGGTCGCGCCGCAGCTGACCGAGGAGGTCGGCAAGCGGGCCTGACACCCGCCGGGCCGTGCGCAGCGAGGGCCCCTCCGGTCGATCTACCCGACCGGAGGGGCCCTTCGCTCGCTCCGGGTCCGGTTTCGTTGAAAGGTCATGGGAGCGCTCGACCATCCAGAGGATTACGCTCGATCGGCGATGACCTACCTCGACCACGCGGCCACCACGCCGATGCTGCCCGTGGCCGTCGCCCGCTACAGCGAGGCGCTCGGCCGCGTCGGCAACCCCTCGTCGCTGCACACCGCGGGTCGGCGCGCGCGCAAGGACGTCGAGGAGGCCCGCGAGAGCATCGCCGGCGCCGTCGGCGCGCTGCCGACCGAGGTCGTCCTGGCCACCGGCGGGACCGAGGCCGACAACCTCGCGGTCAAGGGCATCTACTGGGCCCGGCGCGAGGCCGATCCGCGGCACACCGGGGTCGTGGTGTCCGCCGTCGAGCACCACGCCGTGCTCGACGCCGCGGAGTGGCTCGCCGAGCACGAGGGCGCGACGCTGCACGTGCTCGGCGTCGACGAGACCGGCCGGGTGCACCCGTCGGCGCTGCGGGAGCTCCTGGCCGCCCATGCCGACGAGATCGCCGTCGTCAGCGTGATGTGGGCGAACAACGAGGTCGGCTCCGTCAACGACGTCCGCGCCCTGGCCGACGTCGCGCACGAGTTCGACGTCCCGCTGCACACCGACGCGGTCCAGGCCGTCGGCTCACTGCCGGTCGACTTCGCGACGTCCGGGGCCGATGCCCTGTCGCTGACCGGGCACAAGCTCGGTGGGCCGGTCGGGGTCGGAGCGCTGCTGCTGCGCCGCGACGCCTCCTGCATGCCGCTGCTGCACGGCGGTGGGCAGGAGCGCGACGTCCGGTCGGGCACGCTCGACGTCGCCGGGACCCTCTCGCTGGCCGCGGCGGTGCACGCCGCCGTCGACGACGTCCCGCGGCGGACCGTGGAGCTCGCGGGCCTGCGCGACGACCTCGTGGCCCGGCTCGTCGCGGAGGTCCCGGACGCGACGCTCAACGGGGTGCCGCTCGACGCGGCGCCGGTCGCGGGCGGCCCGGCGCGGCTGCCCGGCAACGCCCACCTGTCGTTCCCCGGCTGTGAGGGCGACAGCCTGCTCATGCTGCTCGACGCCCACGAGATCGAGTGCTCGACCGGCTCGGCCTGCACCGCCGGGGTGGCGCGTCCCTCGCACGTGCTGCTGGCGATGGGGGTCGAGGAGGCCGCCGCGCGCGGCTCGCTGCGGTTCTCGCTGGGCCACAGCTCGACGGCCGCCGACGTCGACGCGGCCGTGGCGGCGATCGGCCCCGTCGTGGAGCGCGCCCGGGGGGCGCTGGCGCGGTCATGAGGGTCCTCGCCGCCATGAGCGGCGGCGTCGACTCGGCCGTCGCCGCCGCCCGCGCCCGGGACGCCGGGCACGACGTCGTCGGGGTGCACCTCGCCCTCTCGGCGAAGCCCGCGACGATGCGCGAGGGCGCCCGCGGGTGCTGCTCGGTCGAGGACTCCCACGACGCCCGGCGGTGCGCCGACGTCCTCGACATCCCGTTCTACGTCTGGGACATGGCGGCACGGTTCACCGAGGACGTGGTCGAGCCGTTCGTCGCCGAGTACGCGGCGGGCCGCACCCCGAACCCCTGCCTGCGCTGCAACGAGAAGATCAAGTTCTCCGCCGTGCTGGACCGGGCGCTCGCGCTGGGCTTCGACGCCGTCGTCACCGGGCACTACGCGCGGCTGACCGACGGCGTGCTGCGCCGGGCCGTCGACCCCGACAAGGACCAGTCCTACGTGCTCGGCGTGCTGACCGCCGACCAGCTGGCGCACGCGATGTTCCCGCTCGGGGAGTCGCCGAAGTCCGAGGTCCGGGCCGAGGCCGCGCGGCGCGGGCTCGTCGTCGCCGAGAAGCCCGACAGCCACGACATCTGCTTCATCCCCTCCGGCGACACCCGCGGGTTCCTGGCCGACCGCCTCTCCGAGGCGCCCGGGGAGCTGGTCGACGCCGTGTCCGGGGCGGTGCTGGGTCGCCACTCCGGGGTCGCGGGCTTCACCGTCGGGCAGCGTCACGGCCTCGGTCTCCAGGCTCCGGCCGCGGACGGGCGCCCGCGCTACGTGCTGGGCATCGAGCCGGTGTCGCGCCAGGTCACCGTCGGGCCGGTCGAGGAGCTGGACGTGCACGCGCTGTCCGCGTCGGCTCCGGTCTGGCACGGCGGGCACGGGGTGACCGAGGACGTCGTCGTGCAGGTCCGGGCGCACGGCGGACTGGCGCCCGCCCGGGTCACGGTGTCCGACGACGGCCTCGAGGCCGCGCTCGCCGAGCCGCTGCGGGGTGTCGCGCCCGGGCAGGCCGTCGTCGTCTACTCCGGGGACCGCGTGCTGGGCTCGGCGACGATCACCTCGACGCGCTGAGTTTCCGCACGTCACAGCACGGGGTCGGCCCCGAGCCTATGATCGGCGGCATGGGGTTCGAGGCCGAGAACATCCGCGACTGGCTGGGGAAGAAGATCGTCGACCCCGGCGGCTCGAAGATCGGCGACATGGAGGCGGTCTACTACGACACGGCGACCGACGAGCCGACGTTCGTCACCGTCGAGCTCGGGATGATCGGCCGCAAGCGTCTCGTCTTCGTCCCGCTGCACGGCGCGACCGTGCACCCCGATCACGTCAAGGTGACCGTCGAGAAGGACCTCGCCAAGCACGCCCCGTCGATCGACACCGACGGCGAGCTGCCGGTGGAGGACGAGCCGGCGATCTTCGAGCACTACGGGATCGACTACGGGCCGCGGACGGGACGCCGCCTCGCGCGGCGGTAGCCCCGTGACCGAGGACCTCGTCGCCGGCGAACCGCGTGGCGTGCTGCGCGAGGCCCTCGCGAGCATCCACACCCAGCGGCGCTCCGACGGCGACCTCGAGATCAGCGGCGAGGTCCCGCCGGACCTCGCCGAGCCGCTGGTGCGCGCCCTGGAGCGGGTCGTGCAGGAGCTGCGCGACGACGACGAGCGCCGCGGCGCCGAGGCCCGGGACGGCGGGCAGCTGCAGGCCGACGCGTTCGTCGCCCTGCTCCTGCGCGTCACCGACCCGGACCACCGGGACTGATCCTCAGCCCTGGCGCGCCTTCCACTTCGGGTTCTGCTTGTTGATCACCAGGACGCGGCCGTGGCGGCGCACCACGCTCGACCCCGGCTTCTGCTTCAGCGCCTTGAGCGACGCACGCACCTTCATGGTCTCTCCTCTCACCAGCTCGACTTCGTGACGCCGGGCAGGTAGCCGGCGTGGGCGTACTCCCGCAGCCGCACCCGCGAGAGCCCGAAGGCCCGCAGGTGCCCGCGCGGCCGGCCGTCGACGGCGTCGCGGTTGCGGACCCGGGTCGGGCTCGCGTCGCGCGGCTGGCGCGCCAGCTCGGCGACGGCGGCGGCGCGTGCGGTGTCCGACGACGACGGATGCCGCACGATCTCCTTCAGCCCGGCCCGCCGGGCGGCGAACCGGGCGACCGTCTCGCGACGGCGGTCGTTGGCGACGATCTTGCTGCGCTTGGCCACGTCAGACCTTCTCCCCGGCCGCGCGCAGCCGCGCGACCACCGACTCGATCCCGTCCCGGTCCACCGTCCGGATGCCCTTGGTCGACAGGCGCAGCCGCACCCAGCGCCGTTCCGAGGGCAGCCAGTAGCGCCGGTCCTGGACGTTGACCGCGAAACGGCGCGGGGTGCGGACGTGCGAGTGCGAGACGTTCCGGCCCGAGCCGGGCTCGCGGCCGGTCAGCCGGCAGCTCCGCCCTGCCATCAGCGCTCCTCGCGGAAGTCGACGTGCCGGCGCACGCGCGGGTCGAACTTGCGCAGCACCAGCCGGTCGGGGTGGTTGCGACGGTTCTTGCGCGTCACGTAGGTCGTGCCGGTCCCCGCCGTCGAGCGCAGCTTCACGATCGGTCGCAGTTCGTTGCGAGCCATGGTCCCTCCCTTGTCGGTACTGATTATCATTAACGATAACCGACCGAGGAGGATTCCCGATGCCCGACCCACTCGTGCTGGTCTGCGGGGTCGACCGCGCCGCCGTGCACGCCACCGGCGAGGCGATGACCGCCACGGACCCGGCGACCGCGCTCGTGGTGCACGACCTGCGACGGCTCGGCGAGGGCGTGGTCACGCGCTCGGTGCGGCTGCCGGGGGACCGCTGGCGCACCACGGCGCTCGAGCTCGCCCACGGCTGCGTCTCCTGCACGCTGCGCGAGGACCTGCTGCCGCTGCTGCTGCGGCTCGCGGCGGACGAGACGGTCGGCCGCGTCGGGCTGCTGCTCGACCCGGGCATGGAGCCGGAGCCGGTGTGCGAGGCCCTCGCGCACCTCGTCCCGGACGGCGCCCAGGGTCCCGTCACCGACGTGCTGGACATCGCGGGCGTCGTCGCCGTCCTCGACGGGGCGACCTGGCTCGACGACGCCGGGTCGGACGATGCCCTGGCTGATCGCGAGCTCGCCCTCACCGAGGACGACGACCGCACCGTCGCCCAGATCGTCGTCGGGCACGCGGAGTTCGCCGACGTGCTCGTCGTCGTGGGCACCCCCGACCCCTGGGACCGGGTCCGGCGCGACGCGGTCCTCGCCCGCCTCGCCCCGCAGGCGCGGCGGCTCGACGCGTCGTCGGCCGCCGCGGTGCCGGACGCCACCCCGCTGCTCGCCGAGCTCCACCCCGACGCCCGCCGCGGCGTCCCCGACGATCCGCACGGCCCGCTGCTGCGCGGTCAGCCGCCGCTGGCCCGCGACGTCGGGGTGTCGTTGCTGCACGTCGGGCTGCGCACGCCGTTCCACCCGCAGCGGCTGCACGAGGCGTTCGACGTCCTGCTCACCGGCACCGTCCGGGCCCGCGGCCGGGTCTGGGTCGCGAGCCGACCCGACCAGGCGCTGTGGATCGAGTCCGCGGGCGGTGGGCTGCAGGTCGGCATGGCCGGCCGCTGGCTGGTCTCGGCCGGCGACGAGGCGTGGGAGGCCGTCGACGCCGAGCGCCGCGCCGCCGCCTCGCTGCGCTGGGACGAGCGCTGGGGCGACCGGGAGCAGCAGCTCGTGATCCTCGTCCACGACGCCGAGCCCGCGGAGGTGATCGCCGCGCTCGACCTCGCGCTGCTCACCGAGGAGGAGCTGGCCCTCGGCGAGGAGGCCTGGCGCCACTTCGACGACCCGTTCGGCACCGCCCACACCGACCCGTGCGACGAGCTCGACGGCCCGGGCACCCGCATCGACCAGACCCGAGGAGAACAGTCGTGAACGGGATCACCGTGGTGGCGTGCGGGGAGGACGCCTGCCCGCACGCCGCGGTCGCCCCCGACGGGTGCGACGACGAGCTCCGGGCGGCGATCCGCGAGACGCCGCACGGGATGCTGGTGCGCACCGGCTGCCCCCGCGGCGGGACGTGCACCGCGGGCGAGGCCTCGGCCGGCCCGCAGCTGATCGCCCAGCCCTGCGACACCGCGCGGCAGCCGACCGGGCCCGCGCTGATCGTCGGCCCGCTGCACGAGCGCGCCGACGTCGCGGAGCTGTGCGCCTGGCTGCGCTCCGGTGCGCCGCTGCCCGCGCCGACGCACCTGGTGGCCGGGATGCTGCGTGCCGTGGGGGCGCCCCGCGCCCGGTGATCACCCGGTGGGACGCTGACCGGCCGTGCGGGTCGGCGTGTTCCTGATCAGTCCGCGGTGGCCGGGACGCTCGGACGCGCAGGCGCTCGCCGGGACGATGCGGCTCGCCCGGCTCGCCGACGACCTCGGGTACGCCGACGTGTGGCTGGCCGAGCACCACTTCTCGCCCTACGGGGTGTGCCCGTCGGCGGTGGTGCTCGCCGGGCACGTGCTCGGGGTGACCTCACGGGTCGGCGTCGGGACCGCGGTGTCCGTGCTGCCCACGACGCGGCCGGTCGCGCTCGCCGAGCAGGCGGCGCTGCTCGACGCGGTCGCGCCCGGGCGGTTGCGGCTCGGCGTCGGGCGCGGCGGGCCGTGGCGCGAGCTGGACGTGCTAGGCGACGGGATCGCGCGGTGGTCGGAGGGCTTCGGCGCCGACCTCGACGTGCTGCTCGACGCGCTGCGTGGGGTACCGGTGGCGCTGCCCCACGGGGACGCGCCGCTCGTGCCCGCGCCGCCGTCGGCGATCCCGGTGCGGGTGGCGGCGACGAGCGCCGACACCGTCACGACGGCGGCCGACCGCGGCCTGCCGCTGCTGCTCGGGATGCACGCCGACGACGCCGAGAAGCGGGCCCAGGTGGACGCCTGGACCGGGCGGGCCGGGTGGGCCGGGGAGCACGTCGCGGTCGGGATCGCCCATGTCGCGTCGTCGGTCGGCGCGGCGCGGACCGCCGTCCGGGACGCGCTCCCGCGCTGGCTGCGTCCCGGCCTGGCGGGGTACGTGCGCGCCGACGGCCACCCGACCAGCCCGCGCGACCCCGACGACTACGCCGACCTGCTCACCCGCCTCCACCCGCTCGGCACCGCGTCGGACTGCGCGGCCCGGCTGGCGGAGACGGCGCAGCGCAGCGGCGTCGGGCAGGTGGCGCTCATGATGCAGACGACGGGCGAGCCGGCGGCGGCCGAGCACACCCTGCGGGCGATCGCGGGGCACCTGCCGGCCCTCGCCGCGGTCTAGAGGGGGCGCAGGACGTCGAGGAGTCGTTCGCGCAGATCGGCGCCCCTGGCGGCGAACCCCCGCTGAGCCTCGGCGTACTCGGCCTTCCCGGCGGCGGTCTCGACGCGGACCGGGGTGTACCCGTGCGCGGTGAGGTCGTAGGGCGAGGCGCGCATGTCGAGCGTCCGGACGTCGCGGGCGAGCTCGAAGGTGTCCAGCAGCAGCTCGCCCGGCACGACCGGGCCGAGCTTCGTCGCCCACTTGTAGAGATCCATCGTCGCGTGCAGGCAGCCCGGCTGCTCCAGCTCGACCTGGCGCTCCCGCGTCGGCTGCTCGGTGTTCCGGGGCGCGGCGTCGTCGGTGAAGAACCGGTAGGCGTCGTAGTGGGTGCAGCGGATGCGGTGGTTCTCGACGACGGCGTCGGTGCCGCCCGCCCCGAGCCGCAGCGGGACCGGGTGACGCATCTCGTCGGCGCGGTAGACCATGGCCCACTCGTGCAGCCCGAAGCAGCCCAGCTGGGCCGGGCGTGCGGCGGTCGCGTCGAGGAGGCCGCGCACGAACGCGACCGTCGCCGGGCGGATCGTCGCCGGGTCGACCCGGGAGCCGTCGGGGACGTAGTGGCGCCATCCGGCACGGTCGGACCCGGCGAGGGACACCCCGGCGCCCGGGTGCCAGACGCGCAACCGGTTCGGCCGCGTCGGGTAGTAGGTGAAGAGGAAGTCCTCGACGGGGTGGGACTCGTGCCGTTCCCGACGGGCGCGGTGGGCGGCGGTGAGCGCGTCGGCCCGCTCGGCGTGGGCCTGCGCGCGGGCGCGCCAGGTGGACTCGTCGAGGTGGGACATCGCGGATCCCAGGATGCCAGCGGGCTCAGCGGCGCAGGTGGACGATCTCCCGGACGGCCATGGTCAGGGCGAACGTGCCGAACACGACGCCGAGCACGACGTCGCCCAGCGCGAGCCCCAGGAGCGCCCCGGCGACGGTGCCCGGGGTGGCGGCAGCCCCCATCAGGGAGCCGATCCGCAGCGACGCGGTGCCCTGGCGCAGGTGCACGATCCCGCCGGCGAGGGCGTTCGGCACGAACACCAGCAGCGCCGTCCCGGCCGCGGTGTGCAGGTCGACCCCGAAGAGCAGCACGAGTGTGGGGACCGCCAGCAGCCCGCCGCCGAGCCCCATCGCCCCGGCCCACGCCCCGATCACGAGCCCAGCGGCGACGGTGGCCGGGATGACGAACCACGGGTCGTCGAGGAGGTGGGCGGGCACGACCGGGGCGCCGCGGGTGGGGTCGAGGCCCGCGGCGTCGAGGTAGAGCTTGGCCGCGGTGAGCAGCAGGACCGCGACGAGCAGGCCCCGCAGCACCCGCTCCGAGGCGCGGGCGAGGAGGCGGGCGCCGAAGACACCGCCGAGGATTCCGCCGACCATCATGCCGCCGCCCGCGCGCAGGTCGAGCGAGCCGCCGACCAGTCCGTAGACCGCGGCGCCGGCCGCGCAGACCGTGACGTTGGCGATCGTCGAGGTGCCGTGGACCTGGGCCCGGGTGAGGTTGGTGAAGCGGTCGAGCGCGGGGACGAAGAGCACCCCGCTGCCGCCGCCGATCAGCCCGCCGACGACTCCGCCGACGACGCCGATCGACAGCATCCGCCCGCGGTCGACGCGCAGGGTCTCCGGCCGGCTCGCCACGGGCCTCCCGACGACGTCGTACGGAACGGACGAGTCATCGTCGCCGACCGGGGCCCGGAGCGCTCGCCCGCGTGACTGGTACACCTGGGGCCGTGAGCGACCCGCTGTCCGCCCTGGTGATGCCCGGTCCCGACGGTCCCGACGGTGTCGGTGGTCCCGTGCCGTCCGGGGTGCCGGACGAGCCGCGGCGGCCCGAGGAACGCGCCACCGGGCTGGGGTCGCTGCCCGGCACCGACCACCGCGAGGCCGCGCGCACCGTCGTCGGGGAGCTGCCCGACTTCCCGCACGTCGCCGAACTGCCCGAGCGCGGGGTCGGCGCCGACATGATCGGCCGGGCCACGGCGCTGCTGGTCGATCTCGCCGTCGAGGTGTGGCCGTCGGGCTACCGCGTCACCGCCCGGCCCGGCACCCACCACCGCCGCGGCGTCGAGCTGCTCGCCCGCGACGTCGACGCGCTGGACGAGATGCTCGGCGAGACCGGGGCGGCGCCGCGGCGGGTGAAGGCCCAGGTCGCGGGTCCGTGGACGCTGGCCGCGGGGGTGGAGCTGCGCAGCGGGCACCGGGTGCTGACCGACCGGGGCGCGGTCGCGGAGTTCACCGAGAGCCTCGCCGAGGGGCTGCGCGGCCACGTCACCGAGCTCGCGCGCCGGACCGGGGCCGACGTCGTCGTGCAGCTCGACGAGCCCACGCTGCCCGCCGTGCTCGCCGGCTCGCTGCCGACCCCCAGCGGCTACGGCACCGTCCGGGCGGTCCCCGGCGCCGAGGCCCGGGCCGCGCTCGAGACGGTGGTGCGGGCCGCCCGGGAGGCGGGCGCCGCGGGCGTCGTCGTGCACTGCTGCCACCCGACGCCGCCGCTGGCGCTGCTGGGCGCGACGGGCGCCGACGCGGTGGCCGTGGATCTCACCGCCCTGGACCGCTCGAGCGCGGTGCTCGACGCGGTCGGCGAGCTCTGGGACGCGCCGACGGAGCTGTGGCTCGGCGTGGTGCCCAGCACCGACCCGGCCGGCGCGCCGCCCGCGATCGAGGCGCTCGCCCGCCGCCCGCTCGACCTCGCCGACCGGCTGGGCTTCGACCGCGAGCGGCTGGCCGACCGCGCCGTCGTCACGCCGGCGTGCGGTCTGGCGGGGGCGAGCCCGGGGTGGGCGCGCACCGCGATGGCGCGCAGCGTGGAGCTCGCCCGGGCGTTCGCGGACCCGCCGTCGTCCTGGTGATCCCGGCCGGACGTGGTGATCTCGGTCGGCAGTGACTGTCGGACGTCCCGATTATCCTCGGCGCCGTGACCAGCGAGACCCCGGCGGCAGCGCTCGCCTCGCCCGACGTTCCGGCTGACGCCCAGGCGCGGCACAAGGAGCTCTCCGACGTCCTGGCCGATCACCAGTTCCGCTACTACGTGCTCGACGCGCCGATCGTCACCGACGGCGAGTTCGACGAGCTCTTCGGCGAGCTGCAGCGCCTGGAGGAGGAGTACCCGTCGCTGGTCACCCCCGCGAGCCCGACGCAGCGGGTCGGCGGCGGCTTCTCCACCGACTTCGTGGCGGTGGACCACCTCGAGCGGATGCTCTCGCTGGACAACGCGTTCGAGCCCGAGGAGCTGCGCGAGTGGGTGCTGCGGGTCCAGCGCGAGCTCGACCACCCCACCGAGGAACTGCGGTACCTCTGCGAGCTCAAGATCGACGGCCTCGCCTGCAACCTGCTCTACGAGAACGGCCACCTCACCCGCGCGCTCACCCGCGGGGACGGGCGCACCGGGGAGGACATCACGCTGAACATGCGCACCCTGGCCGACGTGCCCACCGAGCTCACCGGCACCGACGAGTTCCCGGTCCCGGAGCTCATCGAGGTCCGCGGTGAGGTCTTCTTCCGCCTCACCGACTTCGAGGAGCTCAACGCGGGCCTCGTCGCGGCGGGCAAGCAGCCGTTCGCGAACCCGCGGAACTCCGCCGCGGGCAGCCTGCGCCAGAAGGACCCGCGGATCACGGCCACCCGGCCGCTGCGCCTGATCTGCCACGGCCTGGGCAAGCGGCGCGGCTTCACCCCGGAGCGGCAGTCCCAGGCCTACGACGCGCTCGCCGCGTGGGGCCTGCCCGTCTCCACGCACACCCGGGTGCTGCACGGCGTGGACGCGGTCATCGAGCACACCCGCTACTGGGGCGAGCACCGGCACGACGCCGAGCACGAGATCGACGGCGTCGTGGTCAAGGTCGACGACGTCGCGCTGCAGCGCCGCCTCGGCTCCACGGCCCGCGCGCCGCGGTGGGCGATCGCCTACAAGTACCCGCCGGAGCAGGCCACGACGACGCTGCGGAACGTCAGCGTCAACGTCGGCCGGACGGGGCGGGTCACCCCGTTCGCGGAGATGGACCCCGTGCTGATCGCGGGCTCGACGGTGTCGATGGCGACGCTGCACAACGCCGGCGAGGTCGAGCGCAAAGGCGTCCTCATCGGGGACCGGGTGATCATCCGGAAGGCGGGGGACGTGATCCCCGAGGTGCTCGGGCCGGTCGTCGAGGCGCGCACCGGGGACGAGTACGCGTTCGTCATGCCGACCCACTGTCCGGAGTGCGGCACCGAGCTGCGGCAGATGCGCGAGGGGGACAAGGACCTGCGCTGCCCCAACGCGCGCTCCTGTCCCGCGCAGCTGCGCGAGCGGCTCTTCCACGTCGCCGGGCGCGGCGCGTTCGACATCGAGGTCCTCGGCTACGAGGCGGCGACGGCGCTGCTGAACGCCGGGGCCGTCCAGGACGAGGGCGACGTCTTCGCGCTCACCGAGGACGACCTGGCCGACGTCGCGCTCTTCCGCACCAAGGCGGGCAACCTCTCCGCGAACGGCCGCAAGCTGCTCGCGAACCTGGAGACCGCGCGGCACCGGCCGCTGTGGAAGGTGCTCGTCGGGCTGTCCATCCGCCACGTCGGACCCACCGCCGCGCAGGCCCTCGCGCGGCACTTCCGCTCGGTCGACGCGATCGACGAGGCGAGCGAGGAGGAGCTGGCCGGGGTCGACGGGGTCGGCCCGACGATCGCGGCGGCGGTGCGCGAGTGGTTCTCGGTCGACTGGCACCGGGAGGTCGTCGAGAAGTGGCGGGCCGCCGGGGTGGAGCTCGCCGAGGAGGCCGACGAGTCGGTGCCGCGCACGCTCGAGGGGCTCTCGATCGTCGTCACCGGGTCGCTGCCCACCTGGTCCCGGGACGAGGCGAAGGAGGCGATCCTGGCCCGCGGCGGCCGTGCCGCGTCGTCGGTATCGAAGAAGACGGCGTTCGTGGTGGTCGGGGACGAGCCGGGGTCGAAGTACGACAAGGCGGTCGCCGCGAAGGTGCCGATCCTCGACGAGGACGGCTTCGTCGTCCTGCTCGAGCAGGGCCCGGACGCCGCGCGCGAGGTGGCCCCGGCCACAGAAGGGGACGAAGGGTAGTCCCGCAGCGCCCGGCGGCGTTCTGATCACGGCCCGCGTCGGCGCACACTGGCGATTGGTCACTCAGCGATGTCCCCTGGGGCGGACGGGTGGCATACGCCGAAAAGGTGTGCAGACGCACGTGCAGACGTTGCCGTCGGCCCGCATAAGGTTGAAGCTGGTCCCACTCGGGGTCCGGACCGGAAGCAGGAGGTGGCGCGGAGAGATGCTCCAGTGCTGCCCCAACGGCGCCCGGCCCGCCGACGTCTACCCCGCGGTCCCGATGACGCCACGTCACCTGGCGCGCGACGCCCGCGCGGTCGCGGCCCTCGGGGTGACCAGCTTCCACGTGCACCCGCGCGACGTCGACGGCCAGGAGAGCCTGGACCCCGGACCGATCGGCGCCGTGGTGTCGGCCATCCGGCAGGCCGCCCCGTCGCTGGAGATCGGGGTGACCACGGCGCGCTGGGTCGAGCCGGACCCCTTCAAGCGCACCGACCTGGTGCAGCAGTGGGCCCGCCTGCCGCACCACGCCCGTCCCGACGTGGCCTCGGTGAACGTGCACGAGCGCGGCTGGGAGATCGTCTGCGAGGCGCTCGACTCGGTCGGGATCGGCATCGAGCTCGGGGTGTGGACCACGGGCGACGCGGTGCAGCTCAAGCAGGCGGGCGTCCCCCGCGGCACCGTCCGCGTGCTCGCCGAGGTCACCGTCACCGACCCGGACACCGCGGTGGCCGAGGCGGTCCGCATCCTCAAGGCGCTCGGGCCGATGCAGGTGCCGATCCTGCTGCACGGCGAGGAGGGCGGCGCCTGGCCGGTCCTCGACTACGCGCGGCGCAACAATCTCGACACCCGGATGGGCTTCGAGGACACCCTCAAGGGCCCGGACGGCACGTGGCTGGCCACCGGGAACGAGGAGCTCGTCCGCTACGCCCTCGGGCAGGCCGTCTCCCCGCGCCTCGCGGAACGCCGCCGGCCGGGGTGGGGCCCGAACTTCAGCGGCTTCCGCGCCCGCTCCGAGCACCGCCGCTGAGACGGTTCCGGGATCGTCAGCCGGTCATGGTCGCGACGATGCCGGCGAGGTGGGAGAGCCGCGCGAGCTCCGACGGCCGGAACGCCGGCCCGCCCGGGCGTCCCAGCACCAGCGCCCGGTCCGCACGGCCCAGCGGGGCCGCCGCCAGCTCGGTGTCGAGGTCGGTCCAGGCCGACGGGACGGTGTGCCCGGCCGCCGGGTCGAGGACCGTCGCCTTCGTCAGCGGCAGCCAGGGCAGGCTCTCGGCCTCGGTCTCCGGCGCCGCGGAACTGGCCGCGACCCGGTGCACGTGGGTGCCGCCGTCGGCCCAGACGTCGCCGGTCGAGGCCTCCACCACCAGCGCCCAGGCGGAGCGGAAGATGCGCGGCACCGCGTCGGTGAGCAGCCCGATCCCGGCGTCCGGGTCCGCCGCGATCGCCTCGACGAGCTCGAGCTCGCGGGCGGTGTCGAGGGGGCCGAAGAACGGCCGCACCGACTCGACGGTCACGTCGCGCACCGACTCGGCGGCGGTGATGAGCACGTCCGGGGGCCGCGCGGAGGGCAGGTCCACGACGAGGTCGTCGACGGCCACGCCCTGGTGCCGCTCCACCACGTCCACCGACAGGATGTCCGCGCCCTCGGTGCCGAGGGCCGACGCGACCGCACCGAGGGTGCCCGGCCGATCGGGGAGCACCACCCGCAGCAGATAGGTCACGCCGCCTCCGTCCTCCCGTTCGCCATCACGTCACGGCCCGGTGCGCCCCCCGGGCACACCGACGGGCCCGACGGCACCACGCACTCCCTCGGGCGCGGCGAGTGTGCCAGTCACGCGAGAGCGGGGCGAGGCCCAGGGCGGCCCGCGGGGAAGTGGGCAACCGGGGCCCGGCGTAAACCTCCCGGCCGGGGGACGTCGTGTCCCGGCCGGGCGACGGTGGTCGGCGGCGAAACCGCGTCGAGGTCACCGGGGGTGCGGAGCCTAGGATGGATCGGTCCAGGCCCGTCACGGAGGATCCCGCTGGATCCCCACCCGGAGGATCATGTCCGACATCACGCGCGAGGACGTCGCCCATCTCGCCCGACTGGCCCGGCTGGCCGTCACCGACGACGAGCTCGACGTGTTCTCCGGCCAGCTCGACGCGATCCTCGACACCGTCGGCCGGGTGTCGGAGATCGACGACGACGTCCCGCCCACCAGCCACGTCGCCCCGATCACCAACGTCCTGCGCGCCGACGAGCACATCCCGAGCCTCGACCGGGAGGCGGCCCTCGCGGGCGCCCCCGCCGCCGAGGAGGGCCGCTTCCGCGTGCCGCGCATCCTGGGGGAGGAACTGTGAGCAGCCCCGACGCCGAGCTCACCCGCCTCGACGCCGCCGAGATCGCCCGCCGCGTCCAGGCCCGGGAGGTCTCCTCGGTCGACGTGACCCGGGCGCACCTGGCGCGCATCGACGCCGTCGACGGTGCCGAGGGGGGCGGACTCGGCGCGTTCCTGCACGTCGCGGCCGAGCAGGCCCTCGCGACCGCGGCCGAGATCGACGCCGAGATCGCGGCGGGCACCGTGCGCGGTCCGCTGGCCGGGGTGCCGGTCGCGATCAAGGACAACATGGCGACCCGCGACATGCCGACGACGTGCGCGTCGCGGATCCTCGAGGGCTGGCGCCCGCCGTACGACGCCACCGCGGTGCGCCGGCTGCGCGAGGCGGGCCTGGTGCCGCTGGGCAAGACCAACCTCGACGAGTTCGCCATGGGCGGGTCCAACGAGAACTCCGCGTACGGCATCGTCCGCAACCCGTGGGACCCGTCGCGGGTGCCCGGGGGATCCAGTGGCGGGTCGGCGGCCGCGACGGCGGCGGGGGAGACCCCGCTGGCGATCGGCAGCGACACCGGCGGGTCGATCCGGCAGCCGGGCGCGTTCACCGGCACCGTCGGGTGCAAGCCCACCTACGGCACGGTCTCGCGCTACGGCCTCGTCGCGTTCTCGTCCTCGCTCGACCAGATCGGGCCGTTCGGGCGGACCGTCCTGGACGCCGCGATGCTGCACGAGGTCATCGGCGGGCACGACCCGTGCGACCAGACCTCCATCGACGCGCCGCTGCCGCCCGTCGTCGAGGCCGCCCTGGCCGGCGCGCGCGGGGACCTGACGGGGGTCCGGGTCGGCGTCGTCACCGAACTGTCCGGCGAGGGGTACCAGACCGGGGTGCTCTCGGCGTTCACCGACGCCGTGCGGGTGCTGACCGACCTCGGTGCCGAGGTCGTCGAGGTCTCCTGCCCCTCGTTCACCTCGGCCATGCCGGCCTACTACATCATCGCGCCGAGCGAGGCGTCGTCGAACCTCGCCCGCTTCGACGCGATGCGCTACGGCCTGCGCGTCGGCGACGACGGGTCGCACTCCACCGACGAGGTCATGTCGCTGACCCGCGAGGCCGGCTTCGGCCCCGAGGTGAAGCGCCGCATCATGATCGGGACCCACGCGCTGTCGGCGGGGTCCTACGACGCGCTCTACGGCAAGGCCCTCAAGGCCCGCACCCTCGTCGTCCGGGACTTCGCGGCGGCGTTCGAGCAGTGCGACGTGCTGGTCTCCCCGACGGTGCCGACGACGGCGTTCCCGATCGGCGACCGCGTCGACGACCCGGTCGCGATGTACCTCGCCGACCTCTGCACGATCCCGGCCAACCTCGCGGGCACCGCGGGGCTGTCGGTGCCGTGCGGCCGGGCGCCCGAGGACGGCATGCCGGTCGGGCTGCAGGTGATGACGCCCGCGCTGGCCGACGACCGCGCGTACCGCGTCGCCGCCGCGTACGAGACCGCGCGGGACTCCGCCGCCGGGGCGCCGTTCGCGTCGACCATCCCCGATCCCGCGGACCTCGATGGTCGAGCTCCGCTCCGCTCCGTCTCCACGCTGCAGGGGGCGTCATGACCAGCATCGTCGAGGCCGCGCCCTACACCGTCGAGGAGGTCGTCGAGCGCTTCGACCCGGTGATGGGGCTCGAGGTGCACGTCGAGCTCAACACCGCGACCAAGATGTTCTGCGGCTGCCGCAACGAGTTCGGCGCGGAGCCGAACACCAACGTCTGCCCGGTCTGCCTCGGCCTGCCCGGCTCGCTGCCGCGGGTCAACGCCCGCGCGGTGGAGAGCGCCGTCCTGATCGGCCTGGCGCTGAACTGCTCGGTCCGCGAGCGCAGCGGCTTCGCCCGGAAGAACTACTTCTACCCGGACATGCCGAAGAACTTCCAGATCTCCCAGTACGAGGACCCGATCGTCTTCGACGGCTACCTCGACGTCCCGCTCGACGACGGGACGACGTGGCGCGTCGACATCGAGCGCGCGCACATGGAGGAGGACACCGGGAAGTCGCTGCACATGGGTGGGGCCACCGGTCGCATCCACGGCGCCGACTATTCGCTGCTCGACTACAACCGGGCCGGCGTCCCGCTGATCGAGATCGTCACGCGCCCGATCGAGGGCGCCGGGGTCCGCGCGCCGGAGGTGGCGCGCGCGTACGTGTCGGCGCTGCGCGACGTCATCAAGGGGCTCGGCGTCTCCGACGTGCGCATGGACCAGGGCTCGATGCGCTGCGACGCGAACGTCTCGCTCAAGCCGAAGGGCACGGCGGAGTTCGGCACCCGCACCGAGACGAAGAACGTGAACTCGCTGCGCTCGGTCGAGCGGGCGGTGCGCTACGAGATGGGCCGGCACGCGGGGGTGCTGCTCTCCGGCGGGACGATCACCCAGGAGACCCGGCACTTCGACGAGCAGTCCGGGACCACCTCGGCCGGTCGTCCCAAGGAGACCTTCGCCGACTACCGCTTCTTCCCCGAGCCCGACCTCGTGCCGATCGAGCCCTCGGACGACTGGGTGGAGCAGCTGCGCGCGGGTCTGCCCGAGCGGCCGTGGGAGCGTCGCGCGCGCATCCAGACCGATTGGGGTCTCTCCGACGAGGAGCTGCGGGACCTGGTCAACGCGGACGCGCTCGACCTCGTCGCCGACACCGTGGACGCCGGGGCGCCCCCGGAGTCGGCCCGGTCCTGGTGGGTCGCCTACCTCGCGCAGGAGGCGAACACCTCCGGGGTCGCCCTGACCGAGCTGGCGATCACGCCGGAGCAGGTGGCGCGGGTGATCACGCTGGTCTCCGAGGGCACGCTGACCAACAAGCTGGCCCGCCAGGTCGTCGACGGGGTGCTCGCGGGGGAGGGCTCGCCGGACGACGTCGTCGCCGGGCGCGGGCTCGCCGTCGTCTCCGACGACTCGGCGCTCACCGCCGCCGTCGACGAGGCGCTGGCCGCGCAGCCCGACGTCGTGCAGAAGATCCGTGACGGCAAGACGAAGGCCGCCGGGGCTATCGTCGGCGCTGTGATGAAGGCCACTCGCGGGCAGGCGGACGCCGCGCGGGTGCAGTCGCTGGTGCTCGAGCGGGTGGCCGCCGGGTCCTGACACTCCAGTCCCGATCTCGACCGGAGGGCCTCTTCGTCCACCTCAGTGGGCGGAGGGGCCCTCCGGTCGTTCACGGCGCCCCGAGGTTGATCACTGACCGCGGTGAGCCGTCACGCCTCGTGGTCACTGTGTGCTCCAGCCAACGTGCCGTGACCATTCCGTAACCCGATCCGGACTCACCCGTTGGAGTCGGTGGAGAACAGCTCGTAGCTGAGTTCCCGGCGGAGGCACGCTTGATCCGCCGTCCGGTCGTACACGTACACACCGATAGGAGGAGGCCTTCGCATGGGCGCTCATCACGCTCCCCACTCGTCGTCGTCCCACGCCGCACGCCTCGCCGGGCGGGGCGCCCTCACGGCTGCCGCGGCCCTGGCTCTCACCGGCGGCACCGCGTCGCTGGCGTTCGCTTCGGAGGCGCCCAGCGTCCCCACGACGCAGGCCATCACGGGTCACGCCACCGACGGGGCGCACGAGCTGCAGAGCGCAGCCAAGGCATCCCCGCTCTCGGACGCCTCGCACGTCTCCGCGCACTCGCTGACCAGCTCGGTCTCGAGCCACGGGACGGACCTGCAGGACAAGGCGAGCGCCGCCACCTCGGCCCTCCAGGGCAAGGCGCCGTCGTCGCTCCCGACGAAGCCGCCGACCTCGCTGCCGGTCTCGGACATGAAGGCCGACACCGCTGCCGGGGCGACCAACACGGTGAACGACATCCAGCACGCGGCCACCAACTGGTCCGCCGCGGCGAAGGGCGGGCTCACCCCGGCCGAGGGCGCGACGCAGGCCAAGCTGGTCGCGCAGGACGTCAACCACGCCGTCGCCAACGGGCAGAAGGACGTGGCGAGCTGGAGCTCGTCGCTGACCGGGCACGCGCCGGAGCTGCCGGGGAAGAGCGTCCTCTCCTTCGGCTGACCCTCCGATCGTCCGGGCCTTCCCCGTCCCGGACCTGCGGCGGCTCCCGCCCGAGCGTCCGACCGACTCCGACACGGTCGGGCGTTCGGGTTCCGGCCCGTCCGCTCCCCAGAACCACGGCCCCGTCACCGCACCGCTGCCCCGGTGCCGGTGGCGGGGCCGTGGCATGCGCACCTAGTCCGGGCCGGAACCCCCACCCGAGGGCGGCTTGATCCGGATGACGCGGTCGTCCGTGGCGCCCGGCGTCCCGCCCGGGTCCTTGTTCACGGTGGCGAGCCAGAGCATGCCGTCGGAGCCGAGGTCGGCCCCGGAGATGCGGCCGTAGGTGTTCTGCAGGACGGCCTCGGGCGCGCCGACGAAGCGGCCCTCCGCGGTCGGCTTGAGCACGTACATCGCCTTCGCGTCGCTCAGCCCGACGAACAGCGAACCGCCCCCCGCCGCGCAGCCGTCGACGCCGGGCCGGTCCGGCCAGGTCCAGGCCGGAGCCGCCGCGGCGGCCGCGCCCGGCACGGATCCCGGCCGCACGGCGAGCAGGACGTCGCGGGTCCCGGCGCGGTCGCTCACCCAGGTCGTGTTCGACGACGTGTCGGGGCAGACGTCACCGGGCGCGTGCAGCCCCGAGCCGACCACCGGCGACGTCGGATCCGGGTTGCCGGGGGCGGGACGGCCGAACGGGTCGATGCGCAGCAGCTTGCCGGCGAGCGAGCCGGCGGCGGTCGCCGACGCCGCGTTCCCGGCGTCGCCGGTGGCCACGAGCAGCGTCCCCGTGGGCTCGACCCCGATGGCCCCGCGATTGTCGGTCGACCCGCGCGGGATGCCGGAGATCACCGGCTTCGGCACGTCGCCCTGGGCGACGCGCAGCACCGCGTTCCCGCCCGGCGTCGTCGCGTAGGCGTACACGAGCTGGTCCTCGTCGTAGCTCGGGGACAGCGCGAGCCCGGTGAGCCCGCCGTCGCCCGTGGCGTCCACCGGCACCGTCGCCACCACCTGGGGCGGCGTGTCCGGCGCGACGCGCAGGATGCGCCCCGTGGTGCGCTCCGCGACCAGCGCGGCCGTCCCGCCGGGCAGTGTCACCACCGCCGAGACCGGGGCGAGGCACGTGGCCACCACCTGCGGGTCCGGGTCGACGCACGGCCCCGGCGCGGCGGCGGCACCGCCGTTGGGCGGCGGCGCGGGCTGGGACGGCTCCGAGGGGGCGGGCGACTGGGGCGCCGGGGCCTTCTCCGGGCCGAGCTCGGGGTTGTCGCGCCACGGCTGCGACGAGGCGTCCGGGAAGGTCGCGCACCCTCCCGCGAGCAGCGCCAGCACGACGAGGAGGGCGGCCGCGGCCACGCGCACCACGCCGCCCGCGCGTCGTCGCGACAACGCACGGGGCAACGGACCGGACACGGGCGGACAGCCTAGGCGTCCCGGACTGAGCGCACCGTGAGCCGGTCCGCCGACCCGGCCCGGACGGCATTAGCCTGGCCGCGATGGCCGAGAACAGCGAGCTGATCGTCCTGGTGCCCGACGAGGTCGGCGAGCGTGCCCTGGCGGCGCTCGACGGGGTCCGGGCGGTCCGGTACGACGAGTCGGCCGGCCCGGAGGGCCTTCCGCCCGAGGCCGCCGACGCCGAGATCCTCATCCCCGGCTTCCTCGCGCAGGACGCCGCCGCGGCGATGATCCAGGCCTGCCCGAAGGTGCGGCTCGTCCAGCTGCTCTCGGCCGGCGCGGAGAAGTTCGTCGGCCACCTCCCCGACGGCGTCGCCCTGTCGGACTGCAAGGGGGCGCACGGCGGGGTCACCGCGGAGTGGGTGCTCGCGACGATCCTCGCGGTCGTCCGCGAGCTCCCGGCGTTCGTGCGCAACCAGCTGACCGGCCGCTGGGACCAGCACGTCACCGACACCCTGCTCGGCAAGCGGATCCTGCTCGTCGGCGCGGGCGACCTCGCCGAGCAGACCTCGCGGCGGCTCGCGCCGTTCGACGTCGGGCCGGTGACCCTCGTCGGGTCCCGGGCCCGCGACGGCGTCCACGGCACCGACGAACTGCCGGACCTGCTGCCGGAGGCCGACGTCGTCGTGCTCCTCGTCCCCCTCACCGACGCCACCCGCGGCCTCGTCGACGCCGCGTTCCTCGCCGCCATGGCCGACGGGGCGCTCCTGGTCAACGCGGCCCGCGGACCCGTCGTCCGGACCGACGCGCTGCTCGCCGAGCTGCAGTCCGGGCGGCTGCGGGCCGCCGTCGACGTCACCGACCCCGAGCCGCTGCCCGCCGACCACCCGCTCTGGTCGGCGCCGAACCTGCTGCTCACCCCGCACGTCGGAGGCAGCGTCCCGGGGCATCTCGACCGCGCCTACCGCGTCGTGGTGACCCAGCTCGAGGCCGTCCGCGCGGGGCAGGAGCCGCCGAACCTCGTCGTCGGGCAGTACTAGATCCTCCGGTTCCGCGTGCCGGGCGTGATCACCTGATCGTGGCCGCCTAGGGTGCGCAGCCGTGGGCCGGTGGAGACGAGGCGGGTCGCCGGAGACGACCGGCCCCGTGATCGAGGACCCGCCGGACTTCTCGGTGCTCGGCTTCGAGGGCGCACCCCACGACACGGCGGTCTTCCCCTGGCGGGCCGGCGACGACGCCCTCGGCTCGATGGCCGACGAACCGGTCGCGACGCGGACCGTGGTCGTCCGCCCGGTGGGTGCCGACGTCGGGCTGCTGCTCGCGCGCGTCGTGCTCGCCCTGACCGCCCTGCTCGACGGTGCCCGCGCCCTGTTCGACCTGCCGCGCGGACACGGCGCCGCGGACGCGGTCGCGACCCTGGTGGCGGGCTACGGCTTCGCGCCGGCGAGCGCCCTGGTCACCGCGTACGGATGGGCGCAGCTCGTGGCCGGGGTCCTCGTCGGCCTCGGGGTGTTCGCGTCGTTCGCCGCGTCCGCGCTGGTGGCGGTCGGCGTGGTGGCCCTCGGAGTGAGTCTCCCGGCGACGGTGCCGACGCTCGCCGTCGGGCCGGTCGAGGGCCCGCTGTTCGGGCTGGTGCTCGCCGCCGTGGTCGTGCTGGTCGGGCCGGGCCGGATCAGCGGCGACGCCGACCGGGCCTGGTTCCGCGCCCAGACCCCGGTCGGCGTCGCCTGCATGATCATCGGTATCGGCACCGGGTTGACGGTGCTGCTCGCTCTCCGCGGCTAGAGATTCCGGACGGCGCCCGTCGCCCCCGAGGTCACGAGCTTCGCGTAGGCGCGCAGCGCGCTCGTGAGCGTGCGGTGACGCTCCTCGGCGGGCTGCCACGGGCGCTCCGAGGCGTCCATCTTGGCGCGCCGCTCGGCGAGCACGTCGTCGTCGACGAGCAGCTGGATGCACCGGAAGTCGACGTCGATGAGGATCTGGTCGCCGTTCTGGACCAGCCCGATCGCGCCTCCGGCGGCGGCCTCCGGCGAGATGTGCCCGACGCTGATGCCCGACGTCCCGCCGGAGAAGCGCCCGTCGGTGATCAGCGCGCACCTGGCGCCGAGGCCCGCGCCCTTGAGGAACGCGGTCGGGTGCAGCATCTCCTGCATGCCCGGCCCGCCCGAGGGCCCCTCGTAGCGCACGACCATCACATCGCCCGGCTGCACCTCGCGGTTGAGGATGACCGAGACGGCCTCCTCCTGGGAGTCGACGACGCGGGCCGGGCCCTGGAAGTGCCGGCCGTCGTCGGGCAGTCCCGCGCTCTTGATGACGGCGCCGTCGGTCGAGAGGTTGCCGGTGAGCACCGCGAGTCCGCCGTCGGCCGAGTAGGCGTGGGCGACGTCGCGGACGCAGCCGCCCGCGGCGTCGGTGTCGAGCGAGGACCAGCGGTTGGTCGTGGAGAACGGCTCCGTGGTCCGGACCCCGCCGGGCGCGGCGTGGAACAGCTCGACCGCCTCGGCGGACGGGCGCTCGGCGCGGATGTCCCAGCGCCCCAGCCACTCCTCGAGGCTCGGCGCGTGCACCGCGTGGACGTCGCGGTGCAGCATCCCGCCGCGGTCCAGCTCCCCGAGGATCGCGGCGATGCCGCCGGCCCGGTGGACGTCCTCCATGTGGAAGTTCGAGTTCGGCGCGACCTTGGAGACGCACGGCACGCGGCGGCTGACCGCGTCGATGTCGGCGAGGGTGAAGTCGAGCCCGGCCTCGTGCGCGGCGGCGAGGATGTGCAGCACGGTGTTCGTGGAGCCACCCATCGCGACGTCGAGGGCCATCGCGTTCTCGAAGGCGTGCTTGTTCGCGACGTTGCGCGGCAGCACCGAGTCGTCGTCGCCCTCGTACCAGCGGCGCGCGAGGTCGACCACGGTGCGGCCGGCGTTCTCGAACAGCGCCTTGCGGGCGGCGTGGGTGGCGAGGGTGGAGCCGTTGCCGGGGAGGGAGAGCCCCAGCGCCTCGGTCAGGCAGTTCATCGAGTTGGCGGTGAACATGCCCGAGCAGGAGCCGCAGGTCGGGCAGGCGGAGCGCTCGACCTCGGTGAGGCCCTCGTCGTCGACGTCGGGAGAGGCGCTCGCCGAGATGGCGGTGATCAGGTCGGTCGGGGCCTGCGCGACGCCCTCGACGACGACGGCCTTCCCGGCCTCCATCGGTCCGCCGGAGACGAACACCGTCGGGATGTTGAGCCGCATCGCGGCGTTGAGCATCCCCGGGGTGATCTTGTCGCAGTTCGAGATGCAGACCAGCGCGTCGGCGGCGTGGCCCTGGACCATGTGCTCGACGGAGTCGGAGATGACCTCGCGGCTCGGCAGCGAGTGGAGCATCCCGCCGTGGCCCATGGCGATGCCGTCGTCGACGGCGATGGTGTGGAACTCGCGCGCCACGCCGCCCGCCTCGCGCACCGCGCCCGCCACCAGCTCGCCCATCTCCTTGAGGTGGACGTGGCCGGGCACGAACTGGGTGTAGGAGTTCGCGATCGCGACGAGGGGCTTGCCGAAGTCGTCGTCGGTCATGCCGGTGGCCCGCCACAGGGCGCGGGCGCCTGCGGCGTTGCGGCCCTGGGTGGTGACGCGGGAACGGAGCGGCGGCACGGAAGATCCTCCTCGGGCGAGTGCGACTCTCCGTCGGACATTACGCCCGGGGTGATCAGCGGTCGGGCCGCGCGGTCCTGGGCGCATCAATGATCAAGAGCAGGTGAGTTCAGGGGAGCCCGCGCGCGAGCCTGCGTGCTGTGCCCGTCGTCGGGGGAGCGATGTTCCCGACGCCGGGTCGGTGCCGGTGGGCGCACACCGCGCGCGATCAGGAGCGCTCGGTACCGCGGACGTCGGTGCCCTCGTCCTCCGGGCTCGGGGCGTCGGCGTCGGCGTGCTCCTCAGCCGGTTCGTCCTCGGCCACCCCGTCCGCCCGGAGCTTCGCGATCCGCATCTTCGCGGCCTCCAGCTCCCGCGCGTGCTCGGCGGCCGCCTCGGCCTCGGCCGGCGTCGGCGCGCTGATCCGCCCGCCGCTGGCCTCGCCGACCCGGCCGAGGTCCCGGATGCGCACGCCGCGCAGCTCGAGCTCGGCCCCGTCCGTCTGGACGGCCCGCACCCAGCCCTTCTCGGGCAGGCGCAGCCCGGAGACCTCCGACCACGGCATCGACCGCGTACCGACCACGCCGCGCACGTGGAGCCCGGCCTCGTCGACCCGGGTCCGCGAGCGCACCACCCACACCGCCACCGCGAGCGGGATCAGGAACAGCAGGAACCAGGGTCCGCCCTGGAACGCGATCGGGGAGAGGCACAGCGCGAGGAACCCGACGGCGACCAGCGCGACGGTGTGGACGGCGCGGAACGTGGCCGGGCGCGCGGCGGGTCGGGGCTCGGTGCTGCCCGTCCGCTCACGCTCCGTCGACGCGTCGTCCGGCTCGTCCGTGGTCACCGCGGTGGTCCCCCGCTCCTCGCTCACGTCCGCGATGGTGCCAGCCGGGCGGCGGGCCGGCGTCGACGGCGCCGTCGTCGCGAAGTACGTCACCGCCCTGCCTTCCCCGGGGGCTGCGGTACCGCCCGCCACGGAAGACCCCGGCCGGTTCTCTCCGGTCAGGGTCTGGCCGCGGCCCACGGTGCTCGTGCTACCGTGATCCGCATGCAGCGAATTCTCGTACTCGCCGGGCGCGTCAGCGTCTGACGAGCTTCGTGCTCGCTGCCCGAGACCCTGACGCGCCTGCCCTCTCCGCCACCGGCGGCGAGGGTTTTTTCGTGTTCGGGGCCCGACGGCGGGCCCAGCCCGACGACCCGTCGTCCACCGCCCGGCCCATCCACCTCATCCACCCGGTACCCACCAGAGGCTGATCACCGATGACCACAGCCAGACCGCGTCCAGCGCCGCGATCCGGCGCGCCGACCGAGCAGCAGGACGCGGAGGCGCAACCCGCGCCGCGTCCGGCCGCAACCCGTCCGGCCCGTGTCGACCCCACCCCGGCGACCGGCGCCCAGGCCCTCGTCCGCTCACTCGAGTCCGTGGGCTGCGACGTCGTCTTCGGTATCCCGGGGGGCGCGATCCTCCCGGCATACGACCCGCTCTACGACTCCACGCTCGTGCGCCACATCCTGGTCCGCCACGAGCAGGGCGCCGGGCACGCCGCCACCGGCTACGCGCAGGCCACCGGGCGGGTCGGCGTGTGCATCGCGACGTCCGGTCCGGGCGCGACGAACCTCGTCACGCCGCTGGCCGACGCGATGCTGGACTCGGTCCCGATCGTCGCGATCACCGGACAGGTCGGGCGCAAGATGATCGGCACGGACGCGTTCCAGGAAGCCGACATCTGCGGCATCACGCTGCCGATCACCAAGCACAACATGCTGGTCACCGACCCGGCGGACATCCCCCGGGCGATCACCGAGGCCTTCCACATCGCCTCGACCGGGCGCCCGGGGCCGGTGCTCGTCGACCTGCCGAAGGACGTGCTGCAGGCGCAGACCACGTTCTCCTGGCCCGCCGAGATGGAACTGCCGGGCTACCGCCCGACGACGAAGCCCCACGGCAAGCAGATCCGCGAGGCGGCCCGGCTGGTCGCGCAGGCGTCGCGGCCGGTCCTCTACGTCGGCGGCGGCGTGGTCAAGGCCGAGGCGTCCGCCGAGCTGATGGAGCTCGCCCGCCAGACCGGCGCCCCCGTCGTCACCACCCTCATGGCGCGTGGCGTCTTCCCCGACTCGCACCCGCAGAACCTGGGCATGCCGGGGATGCACGGCACCGTCGCGGCGGTCGCGGCGATGCAGAAGGCCGACCTGCTGGTCGCGCTCGGAGCCCGGTTCGACGACCGCGTCACCGGCGACCTGTCGACCTTCGCGACCGGGGCGAAGATCGTGCACGCCGACATCGACCCGGCGGAGATCGGCAAGAACCGGGTCGCGGACGTGCCGATCGTCGGCGACGCCCGCGAGGTCATCGGCGAGCTCACCGCGGCGCTGCGGGCCTCCGACGCCGCGACGCCCGACCTCACCCCCTGGTGGAACCAGCTCGAGTCGTGGCGCGAGACCTTCCCGCTCGGCTACGACGAGCCGGCCGACGGCACGCTCTCGCCGGAGTACGTCATCGAGCGCATCGGGAAGCTCGCCGGGCCGGAGGCGATCTACGCCGCCGGCGTCGGCCAGCACCAGATGTGGGCGGCGCAGTTCATCGGCTACGAGCACCCGCGCACCTGGCTCAACTCCGGCGGCGCCGGGACGATGGGCTACGGCGTGCCCGCGGCGATGGGCGCGAAGGTCGGCAAGCCCGACACCACGGTGTGGTGCATCGACGGCGACGGCTGCTTCCAGATGACCAACCAGGAGCTCGCCACCTGCGCGATCGAGGGCATCCCGATCAAGGTCGCCGTCATCAACAACGGCAACCTCGGCATGGTCCGCCAGTGGCAGACGCTGTTCTACGGCGAGCGGTACTCCAACACCGAGCTCGGCACCCACAAGCACCGCGTGCCCGACTTCGTCCTGCTCGCCGAGGCGCTGGGCTGTGAGGGCCTGCGCTGCGAGTCGAAGGACGACGTCGACCGCGTGATCAACGAGGCCATGGCGATCGACGACCGCCCCGTCGTCATCGACTTCACCGTCGGCGCCGACGCCCAGGTGTGGCCGATGGTGGCCGCCGGGACCGGCAACGACCAGATCATGGCGGCCCGGGACATCCGGCCGCTGTTCGACGACCCGGAGGCCGGCGGGGCCGACGAGGTCGTCACGACCGTCGAGGAGGACCGGTGAGCACCCACACCCTGTCGGTCCTCGTCGAGGACAAGCCCGGCGTGCTGGCCCGGATCTCGGGCCTGTTCTCCCGGCGCGGCTACAACATCCAGTCGCTCGCGGTCGGACCGACCGAGGAGGTCGGCATCTCGCGGATGACCATCTGCGTGAGCGTCGACGAGTTCCCCCTGGAGCAGGTGACCAAGCAGCTCAACAAGCTGGTGAACGTCATCAAGATCGTCGAGCTGGAGCCGACGACCTCGGTCCAGCGCGAGCTCGTGATGCTCAAGGTGCGCGCCGACGCGACGGTGCGCTCCCAGGTGCTCGAGGTGACGCAGATGTTCCGCGCCAAGGTGGTCGACGTCGCGCCCGACGCCGTCACCGTCGAGGCCACCGGCACCGCCGACAAGCTGTCGGCGCTGCGGCGGATGCTCGAGCCGTACGGCATCCGGGAGATCGTGCAGTCCGGCATGGTCGCGCTGTCCCGCGGGCCGCGCGCCATCGCCGCGAATCGTTGAGAAGTACGTACTTCGAGGAAGGAAACCGCAGTCCCCATGAGTGTCGAGATCTTCTACGACGCGGACGCCGATCTGTCGATCATCCAGGGCCGCAAGGTGGCCGTGATCGGCTACGGCAGCCAGGGCCACGCCCACTCGCTGTCGCTGCGCGACTCCGGCGTCGACGTGCGGATCGGCCTGCCCGAGGGCTCGAAGTCGCGGGCCAAGGCCGAGGAGGAGGGGCTGCGGGTCGTCACGCCGGCCGAGGCGTCCGCCGAGGCCGACCTGATCATGATCCTGGCGCCCGACACCAAGCAGCGTCAGATCTACGCCGACGACATCGCGCCGAATCTGCGCTCCGGTGACGCGATCTTCTTCGGCCACGGCTTCAACATCCGCTACGACCTGATCCAGCCGCCGTCGGACGTCGACGTCGCCATGGTCGCGCCGAAGGGCCCGGGCCACCTGGTCCGCCGCCAGTTCGTCGACGGCAAGGGCGTGCCGTGCCTGATCGCGGTCGAGCAGGACGCGTCGGGGCACGCCCAGGCGCTCGCGCTCTCCTACGCCACCGCGATCGGCGGCGGCCGGGCCGGCGTCATCAGGACGACGTTCACCGAGGAGACCGAGACCGACCTGTTCGGTGAGCAGGCCGTGCTCTGCGGCGGCACCTCGGCGCTGGTCCAGGCCGGGTTCGAGACGCTGGTCGAGGCCGGCTACCAGCCCGAGATCGCCTACTTCGAGTGCCTCCACGAGCTCAAGCTGATCGTGGACCTCATGTGGGAGAAGGGCATCTACGGGCAGCGCTACTCCTGCTCTGACACCGCCGAGTACGGCGACCTCACCCGCGGGCCGCGCATCATCAGCCCGGCGGTCAAGGACGAGATGCGTCGCGTGCTCTCGGAGATCCAGGACGGGTCCTTCGCCCGCGAGTGGATCGCCGAGGACGACAACGGCCGCCCGAACTTCACCAAGCTCGAGGAGGAGGGCAAGGCCCACCAGATCGAGCAGGTCGGCCAGAAGCTCCGCGACCTCATGCCGTTCATCCCGAAGAACAAGCTCTGACGAGCGGACCGAACCACTCACGCGCGGCGTGAGTTCCCGACGGCGGGCGTACCCCTGAGGTGCGCCCGTCGTCGTCGTTCCGGGGGGTGGGGCCGCACGTGAGCCGGTTCACAGCGCGGCGATATCGTGTCGAGCCAGTGGGCACGATGACCCACGGCACACCGGCGTGCGAGGGGTGACCTGACACCGGACGCCGGCGTGGACCAGGCCGCCGACCCGGGGAGCGCCAGTACCGTGACCACCGCCAACGCCAGGCCCGTCGTCCTGATGGCCGAGAAGCTCGCGCCGTCGACGCTGGAGGTGTTCGGCGACGAGGTCGAGATCCGGCAGGTCGACGGCACCGACCGTGCCGCGCTCCTGGAGGCGGTGACGGACGCCGACGCGCTGCTCGTCCGCAGCGCCACCCAGGTCGACGCCGAGGTGTTCGCGGCGCAGCGGAACCTCACCGTCGTCGGCCGCGCGGGCGTCGGGCTCGACAACGTCGACGTCCCCGCCGCGACGGCGGCCGGCGTCATGGTCGTGAACGCCCCCACGTCGAACATCGTCTCCGCCGCCGAGCACGCCCTCGCGCTGCTCCTGGCCACCGCCCGCCACATTCCCGCCGCCGACGCGAGCCTGCGCCGCGGCGAGTGGGCCCGCAGCAGGTACTCGGGCGTCGAGATCCAGGGCAAGACGGTCGGCGTGGTCGGCCTCGGCAAGATCGGCCAGCTGTTCGCGAACCGCATCAGGTCGTTCGACACCCACGTCATCGCCTACGACCCGTACCTGCCGCAGAGCCGCGCCGCCCAGCTCGGCATCGAGCTCGTCCCGCTCGAGGAGCTGCTGACCCGCGCCGACATGATGACCATCCACCTGCCGAAGACCCCGGAGACCCAGGGCCTCATCGGCAAGGAGGCGCTGGCCAAGACCAAGCCGGGCGTGATCATCATCAACGCCGCCCGCGGCGGGCTCGTCGACGAGGAGGCCCTCGCCGAGGCGATCCGCTCCGGCCAGGTCGGCGGCGCCGGCGTCGACGTCTACGTCACCGAGCCGACCACCTCGAGCCCCCTGTTCGAGCTCGAGGAGGTCACGGCCACCCCGCACCTCGGGGCGTCGACCGCCGAGGCGCAGGACCGCGCGGGCACCGACGTCGCGCACTCCGTGCTCAAGGCCCTGCAGGGCGACTTCGTCCCGGACGCCGTCAACGTCCAGGGCGGCGCCGTCGGCGAGGAGGTCCGCCCCTGGCTGGGCATCACCCAGAAGCTCGGGACGCTGCTCTCGACGCTGGTCGGCCAGCCGTCGAGCGTCATCGTCGAGGTCCGGGGCGAGCTCGCGCACGAGGACGTCGGGGTGCTGGAGCTGGCGGCGCTGCGCGGGGTGTTCGGCGAGGTCGTCGACGAGGCGGTCACCTTCGTGAACGCGCCCGCGCTGGCCGAGGAGCGCGGGGTCACCGTCGAGGTGGAGACCGCGAGCGAGAGCCCGAACCACCGCAGCGTCGTGACCCTCCGGGCGATCCCGGACAGCGGCGAGGCGGTCACGGTGTCCGGCACGCTGACCGGCCAGGACCAGGTCGAGAAGCTCGTGGAGATCAACGGTCGGTCCTTCGACATCCGCGCCGAGGGCCACGTGCTGCTCTTCGAGTACACCGACCGGCCGGGCGCCATGGGCACCGTCGGCACCCTGTTGGGGGAAGGCGGGGTCAACATCGAGGCCGCCCAGATGTCGCAGAACCGCGACCGGGGCACGTCGATCATCCTGTTGCGGGTTGACCAGGCCGTATCGGACGAGGTCCTGGCCCCGATCGGGCAGGCGTTGAGTGCCCGGACCACCCGGTCGATCCCCTTCGGCTGATATCGAAAGAGTGACGGAGGGTCCGCGGATGAGTCGGCCGGGTGATCCGGTGCGGAGTCCGGCCGACACGCGCGGTAGCCTCCACCGGAGGTGAGCCCGGTCGCACCATCGAGGTCGGCCCGTCGGGGGAGGAAGTCTGGACATGCGACTCGCGGTGGTTCCCGGTGACGGCATCGGACCCGAGGTCGTCGGTGAGGCACTGAAGGTTCTCGGTGAGGTCGCGCCGCAGATCGAGTCGACGCACTACGATCTCGGAGCGGCGCGCTGGCACTCGACCGGCGAGCTGCTCCCGGAGTCGGTGCTCACCGAACTGCGCGAGCACGACGCGATCCTGCTCGGCGCGGTCGGCGACCCGTCGGTGCCCAGCGGGATCCTGGAGCGCGGCCTGCTGCTGCGCCTGCGCTTCGAGCTCGACCACCACGTCAACCTGCGCCCGGCGCGCCTCTACCCCGGGGTCCGCGGCCCGTTGTCCGCCCAGCCGGAGATCGACCTCGTCGTCGTCCGCGAGGGCACCGAGGGCCCGTACGCCGGCACCGGCGGCCTGCTGCGCAAGGACACCCCGCAGGAGATCGCGACCGAGGTCAGCGTCAATACCGCGTTCGGCGTCGAGCGGGTGGTGCGCGACGCGTTCGACCGCGCCTCGAAGCGGGAGCGCCGCAAGCTCACCCTGGTGCACAAGACGAACGTCCTCACCCACGCCGGCTCGCTGTGGTCGCGCGTCGTGGAGGAGGTCTCGCTGGAGCACCCCGAGGTCTCCGTCGACTACCAGCACGTGGACTCGACGACGATCCACCTGGTCACCGACCCGTCGCGCTACGACGTGATCGTCACCGACAACCTCTTCGGCGACATCCTCACCGACCTCGCGGCCGCCGTGACCGGCGGGATCGGGCTCGCGGCGTCCGGCAACCTCGACGTCAGCCGCGCCAACCCGTCGATGTTCGAGCCGGTCCACGGCTCGGCCCCGGACATCGCCGGCAAGGGCATCGCCGACCCGACTGCCGCCGTGCTGAGCGTCGCGCTGCTGCTCGACCACCTCGGTGAGCCGGAGCTCGCGCGCCGCGTCGAGGCCGCCGTCGCGTTCGACCTCGCGACCCGCGACCACCAGAACCCGGGCGGCACCCACGCCGTCGGCGACCGGCTCGCGGCGCTCGTCTCGTCCGCGACCGGCACCCGCAGCCTGGCGTAGGTCTCCGCCCGGAACCCCGCGAGGCCGGCGTGCGCTGGAGGATCGACGCCGTCCTCGCGGTGCTCTGGGCGCTCGGCGGCGTCGTCGTCGCCGGGTACTTCTGCTACCTCGCCCTCGGCCCGCCCGCCCTCGGTTCACCGGTGCCGCTGGTCGTCCTCGCCGTCGTCGCGCTCGTCGGGTTCTCGACGGTGGCCTGGCGCCACCACCGGCGCGACCGCGAGACCCGGGCCGAGCGGTCCTCCGGCCCCGTCGGCGGCTGGGTCGGACGACGGGTTCCCGACGACGGCGGCCGGGTCGCCGGGGGCCGGGACCCCGCGGCACCCCCGCAGCTCTCGGACCGCGGCAAGGCCGAGCTGGCGCGCATCGTCGGGATCGCGGACCACGCCGGACTGTTCGCACCGCGCGCCCCGGCGCCGGTCGACCTGGTGGAGGCGGTGGCGGACGGCGGCGAGCCGGTCACCCTCGACGTCGTGCTGGCGGCGGTCGAGGAGGCCGACTTCTGGCGCCCCGGGTTCCGGGCCGAGGACCACCTCGCGGCGCTGGCGTTCCACGCCTCCCACACCGAGCAGCTCGCCGAGACCCTCCGCGGCCAGGTCGAGGACCTCGCCCGGCTGGTCGGGGACGTGTTCACGGTGCGCCTCGTCGACGTCGACCTCACCGCGGGCGGCCGGACGCGGCTGGGGCTGGAGCTCGGACCGGTCGGCGGCCCGCGGCACCGGCGGACCCTCGACTACCGCGGCGCCGCGACGTACCTGAGCACCGAGCTGCACGTCGCGGTGGCCGGCGCGCTCCGGGCCGCGACCCCGCCGTCGTCGTCGGGATGGCCCCGGCTCGCGTGGACGTGGTCGGACCAGGGGGTGTGGCTCGCGGCGCTGCGCGGCACCTCGGTGGAGGCGCTCGACGCCGAGCTCGGACGGGCGATCGCGGACCCGTGGTGCTGGGTGGACGAGCAGGAGCCGGTGGCCGCCGGGGACCGACCGGGCCCGTAGCCGCCGGGGACTACGCTGGATCACCGTGCGTCTCGCTCGGATCGCCCATCACGACGGTGTCTCCTTCGCCGCTCTGCAGTCCCCGACGACCGGGGGTGGTGAACCCACCGCAGGCGACGTCTGCGCGGAGATCGCCGAGCATCCGTTCGGCGACCCGACCTTCACCGGCCGGACCTGGCCGCTCGCCGACGTCCGGCTGCTCGCGCCGATCCTGCCGTCGAAGGTCGTCTGCATCGGTAAGAACTACGCCGAGCACGTCGCCGAGATGGGCGGCGGCGACGCCCCGGCGAACCCGCTGATCTTCATGAAGCCCTCGACGAGCGTGATCGGGCCGGGCCTGCCGATCCTGCGGCCCGCCGACTCGCAGCGCGTCGACTACGAGGGCGAGCTCGCCGTCGTCATCGGCCAGCCGTGCCGCGACGTGCCCGAGGCGCGCGCGAAGGACGTCGTCCTCGGCTACACCGTCGCCAACGACGTCACCGCCCGCGACCTCCAGTCGGCCGACGGCCAGTGGACCCGCGCGAAGGGCTACGACACCTTCTGTCCGCTCGGCCCGTGGATCGAGACCTCGCTCGACCCGTCCGACCTCGCGATCGAGACCACGCTGGACGAGGCCACCGTGCAGAAGTCCCGGACGTCGATGCTGATCCACGGGATCGAGAAGCAGATCGCCTACATCAGCCGCGTGATGACGCTGCTGCCCGGCGACACGATCCTCACCGGCACCCCGGCCGGCGTCGGCCCGATGGTCGACGGCCAGACGGTGTCGGTGACGGTGGAGGGCATCGGGACGCTGACCAACCCGGTGAAGGACCGCCCATGAGCAGGCGCCGGGGCGGCGGTGGGGCCGAGCAGGAGTCGACCTCGCAGGACTGGGTGGCCACGCTCGCCGACGAGGTGATCGCCGCTCACGAGAAGGAGGATCCCGACGGGGCCCGTGCCATCGTGTGCGCCTCGGGGCTCTCGCCGTCGGGCCCGATCCACCTCGGCAACCTGCGCGAGGTCCTCACCCCGCACCTCGTCGCCGACGAGATCCGCCGCCGCGGCATCGCCTGCGAGCACCTCATCTCCTGGGACGACTTCGACCGCTACCGCCGCGTGCCGAAGGGCGTCGAGGGCGTCGACGACTCGTGGGCCGAGCACGTCGGCAAGCCGCTCACGTCCGTGCCGCCGCCCCGGGGCAGCGAGTACGCGAACTGGGCCGAGCACTTCAAGGCCCCGATGATCGACGCGCTCGAGCGGCTCGGCGTGCCGTACCGCGGGATCAGCCAGACCGAGATGTACACCTCCGGCGCCTACGTCGAGCAGACGCTGCTGGCGATGCGCGAGCGCTCCCGCATCGACGGCGTGCTCGGCCGGTTCCGGACGAGGAAGAACGCCGAGACGGCCGACTCCGACGACGACGGCGAGGGTGACGACGGCGTCGATCCCGACGAGGCCCCCTTCGACGAGGATCTGGCTGGCTCGGCGTCGGGGGAGTACTTCCCCTACAAGCCGTACTGTGGCGCGTGCGGCACCGACGAGACCGCGATCGTCGCCTACGACGACGCCACCACCGAGATGACGTTCACCTGCGCGTGCGGGTCGTCGCAGACGGTGCTGCTGCGGGAGTTCACCCGCGGCAAGCTGGTCTGGAAGGTCGACTGGCCGATGCGGTGGGCCTACGAGGGCGTCGACTTCGAGCCCTCCGGGGTGGACCACTCGTCGCCGGGCTCGTCGTACGAGGTCGGCGGGCTGCTGGTCTCCGAGATCTTCGGCGGGCGGCAGCCGATCGGCCCGATGTACGCCTTCGTCGGCATCTCGGGGCAGGCGAAGATGTCGTCGTCGAAGGGCGGCGTCCCGACGCCGTCGTCGGCGCTCGAGGTCTTCGAGGCGCCGCTGCTGCGCTGGCTCTACGCCCGTCGCCGTCCCAACCAGGCGATCAAGGTCGCGTTCGACGCCGAGCTGCACCGGCTCTACGACGAATGGGACGCGCTCTCGCGCAAGGTGGCTGCCGGGACGACGGGTGCCATCGAGACCCTCGGGCACGCCCGGTCGGTCGCGACGGCCGAGCGGACCCTGCCGACGACGCCGCAGCCGGTGTCGTTCCGGACGCTGACCTCCGTCGTCGACGTGACCACCGGCGACCCCGAGCAGCTCGGTCGGCTGCTGTCGGGTCTGGTGCCGGGCGACCCGGAGGAGCCGGTCACGCTCGACGACCTGCAGCCGCGGCTGGGCTGCGCCGAGCACTGGGTCGAGCACTACATGCCGGAGGAGTCGCACACGCGCCTCCTGGCGGCGCCCGACACGGCCCTGGTTGAGTCGCTGGACGACACCGACCGCGAGTCGCTGCGGCTGCTGCTCGACGGGCTGGAGCAGGACTGGTCGCTCGACGGCCTGACCTCGCTCGTCTACGGGGTGCCCAAGATCCAGGCCGGGCTGCCGATGGACACCAAGCCCACGGACGAGCTCAAGGCTTCGCAGCGACGCTTCTTCGTGCTGCTCTACCGGCTGCTGGTCGGGTCGGACACCGGCCCCCGGCTCCCGACGCTGCTGCTGGCGGCCGGTCCGGACGCGGTGCGTCGCCAGCTCCGCATGTGAACGAATTTGGTCGTCATGACGACCAAATTCGTTCACATACGCCGGAGGCGTCGAGGCCTTGGGCCGCGTCGTGGTCGGCCCGGGTCCCGTAGCGGTGCAGCTCCTCGCGGCGGGTGCCGAGCATGACCTGCCGGTGCGGACGATCCGCCAGCGCCTCGGCCACCACCCGCGCCGAGGTCCCGGCCAGGTAGGGCTCGACCATCGTCACGGTCGGCGCCGCCGCGTGCTCCGGGGCGAGCGCATCGACGGCGGCCCGGAGCCCGGCGGCGTCGAACGGACGCGGCGTCGTCGTGTAGAGCACGCTCAGGTCCCGTCCCGACCGGGCCACCGCCGTCAGTACGGTATCGAGCATCGGCCCGACCGCGACGACCACGCCCTCGCTGCCCTGCCGGATCGTGACCAGTCCGGGCCCGTGGTGCGGGGCGGCGTTCGTCGCGTCGGAGAGTCGCACGTAGATCCGGCCCTGCGCGGCGATCGCGTCGCGCACCAGACGGTCGGCCTCCTCGGGATGCCCGGGCACGTGGACCGTCCAGCCCGGCAGGGTGTCGATCAGCGCGACGTCCTCGGGGGCCTCGTGCGTCCGTCCGCCCCCGCCGACGTCGTAGGACGCGCCGATCGAGACGAGCACCGCCCCGCTGTCCTGGTGCCCGAGGTCGAGCTTGAGCTGCTCGAAGGGGCGCTCGACCGCGAACGGGGCGTACGAGTGGATCACCGGACGCAGCCCGGCGAGCGCGAGCCCGCCGCCGACCCCGACCATCAGCTGTTCCCGGATACCCACGTTGATCACGCGGTCGGGGTGCCGCGCGGCGAGCGCGGGGACCGGGTCGGCCGCGGCGGAGATGTCCGCGAGCACCAGGGCGACGCGTTCGTCCCCGTCGACGGCGTCCGCCGCGGCGTGCAGGAACGCCTCGCGCATGGTGGCCGGGACGGTGAGGGTGGCGGTCATCAGGAGTCCTTCCGCTCGACGCGCGCGACAACGGCGAGGGGCCGGTCGTCGTGCGCGGCGTCCAGGGCGATCTCGATCGCGTCGTGGTCGCGGCCGTCGACGGTGATCGCCCGCCAGCCCTCGGCCAGGAAGCGCTCGGCGAGGCCGGTCTCGCTCCACGTGCCCGGCCAGCCGTGGGTCGCGGAGGAGTTGTCGACGACGACCGCGGTGAGGTTCGCGAGGCCGCGTCGCCCGGCGTAGGCGATCGCCTCGTGGTTGGAGCCCTCGTCGAGCTCGGCGTCGCCGACCAGGACGACGACCCGGGGCTCGCCGTCCGGCCTCGTGATCCGTCGCGCCCGCAGGCCGATCGCGGTCCCGACGGCGAGCGGCAGGCCGTGACCGAGCGACCCGCTGCCGATCTCGACGCCGGGGATCAGCGTCCGGTCGGGGTGGAGGCCGAGGCGCGAGCCGGGACCGGCCCAGTCCACGAGCTCGGTGGGGTCGAGGAACCCGTGCGCGGCGAGGACCGCGTAGTACGCCATCGGGCCGTGGCCCTTGGAGAGCAGGAAGCGGTCGCGCGCCGGGTCGGCGGGGTCCGCCGCATCGACCCGCAGCACGCGGCCGTAGAGGACGTGCAGGACGTCCAGCGTGGAGGTGGCGGCGGCCGAGTGCTTCTCGTCGCCGGTCATCAGCGCCATCAGCCGGCGCAGCTCGTCGGTGGTGACGGGGGGTCGCACGGTGGTCATGGGACGACCGTGCAACCTGGAGCGCGGTTCAGGTCAAGCGTGATTACCTCAGGAAGCTGCCGAGCACGCCACCCACGCCGTTGACGCCTCCGACGCCGCTCTGCTGACCACCGCCGGTACCGGAGATCGCGCTGAGCGGCACCTCCTCGGAGGCCTGCACGACGACGAACCCGCGCCCCGCGAACGCCATCGTGAACGACTCGCCCGTGGTCCGGCCGATGAACATCCCGATCCCGAACTGCTCCACCCGGTGCACACCGACCTGCAGCTCGGCCGACCACGCGATCGCGGCCTGCGGGTCGGCGTAGGTCGGGGCGTCGACGGTGAGCACCACCGGCGAGCCCTTCGCGGTGATCGCGAGCCGACCCCGGCCGCGGAAGACGCAGTTGAACAGGCCCGCCCCGCCGATCGAGCCCGCTCCGGAGACCATCTGGATGTCGTAGGACAGGCTCGGCTCGAACGCGAGGACGTTCTTCCCGTTGATCGTGAGGGCGTCGTCGGGACCCTCGAGGTCGATGATGTGCACGTCGGCGGCCGCGTCGGCGAGGAAGACGTCGCCGCGCCCCGACAGCCGCATGAGGGGCACGCCCTCGCCGGTGATCTTCTGTTTGACGAACCCGCCGATCCCGCCCGCGCCCTTCGCCTCGAACTGGACGTCACCCTGGTAGGCGACCATCGAGCCCTGGCGCGCGAGGACCTCGCCGTCGAGCTCGATCTTGAGCATCTTCGAGTTCTGCAGGCGCAGTCCCGGCTGGGCGGACTCCTGCTCCTGGTTCTCCGGGGCGAACAGATGGCTGCGCATCGAGGCCTCCTAGTGACTCACGGTGCTCGGATCAGGGAAGTGTGCCCCAGATCATCCGTCTCGCGATCACGAAGAGTCAACGACGCGGCGGGCCATGATCAGCGAGGAGCGCAGCGACCCGTCGTGACGCCGGTAGTGCCGGTCGCGCAGCCCCTCGACGGTGAACCCGGCGCCCGCGTAGAGCGCGATCGCGCGGCCGTTGTCGGGCCACACCTCGAGGTCGACCTTGTGCGCCCCGGTCGTCCGGGCGTGCTCGAGCACGGCGTCGAGCAGCCCGCGCCCGCCGCCCCGGCCGCGGGCGTCGGGCAGCAGCATCATCCCGATCGAGAGCACTCCGGAGATCCGCTCGAGGGCGGTGGTCACACCGACGACCCGCTCCCCGTCGCGCAGCACCCATACCCCGCCGCGGCCGTCGCCGTCGATCAGGGTGCGCAGCCCCGCGGCGCGGGCCGCGACGTCGACCGGTGGCTGCGCCCCGATCGTCCCCTCCTCGGCGACGACGGCGGCGATCGCCGCGGCGGCCTCGACGTCGTCCTCCGTGGCGGCCCGGATCTCCACGCCGTCCAGCATGCCCCGCCCGGGCTCAGCGCGCCGACGCGTAGACGACGACGTTGTCCTCGTAGGACCGCGCCGCCCGGTCGAACGCCCCGCCGCAGGTGATCAGCCGCAGCGACGGGCCGACCGTCGGCGCGTAGACCTTGTCGGCCGGGAACGCGTCCTTGTCGACGGTCTCGATCGCGTCGACCGCGAAGTGGGCGACGGTGCCGTCGCTGCGCGGCACGTCGATCGTGTCGCCCGGCTTCAGGTCGCGCAGGTGGTAGAAGACGCCCGGCCCCTGCCAGGAGTCGACGTGGCCGACCATGACGGCCGTACCGGGGTCGCCGGGGGTCGCGCCCTCGCCGTACCACCCGACGTCATGGGAGGTGGCCGGCGCCTGGAGCGCGCCCGTCCTGTCGAGGCCGAGCGACCCGACGTCGCGGGCGTCGATCCCCGCGGCGGGCACGACGAGGCCGGACGGGTGAGCGGCGATCGGCGCCGCCGGGGCGAGGGCGACCGGGCCGCGGACGGCGCGGGCGGGCGCGCGGACGCTCAGGGGGACCAGCGGGGAGGAGGCGGCCTGGGTGGTTGCGGCCGGGGCGGGTGCGGCCGGCGCGGTCGCCGGGCGGGCGGCGAGGGCGACGAGGGGCGACGTGGTCGATCGGGTCAGGCGCTCGGTCAGCGACACGAGCGCCGAGCTCGGGGCGGCGATGGCCGCGGGCGAGGTGGCGGGCGCGGGGGAGGCCGCGTGCACGTTGACCGGGACCAGCCGGCTCTCCTGGGCGGCCATCCCGCCGAAGCCCGCCGGGACCCCGCCCCGGGGCTGCTTGCCCGACCGCGGGGTGGGGCTGGGGCGCTGGGCGGGCGCGCTCGACGCGGGCGCGGGGCTCGCGGGCGCGGGGCTCGCGGGCGCGGGGCTCGCGGGGAAGGCCGAGGCGGCATCGGCGACCGCGGTGACGGCGAGCGCGCCCTTGGCGTCCCGCCCGACGACGACGGTGGCGACCGCCGTGCTCGCGACCGGCACCGTCGCGACGGCGCTCTCCCCGTTCGTCGTGCGGACGTCCATCGTCCAGGTCTTGGCGTCGACCTCCGCGTACGAGGAGCCCGAGCCGTAGAACAGGCCCTGGGCGAGGGTCCCGCCGCCGCGGGCGATGACGTCGAGGGGCCCGACTCCGTCGGCCGCCGAGACGACCCGGACGAAGCCCTTCCCCGGCGGGGCCGCGGTCGTGCCGTCGTTGAGCACCTCGGCCTGGGGCGTCGAGTTCGGGCCGACGTCGACGAAGGCCGCCGTCTGCGCCGTGCGCGGACCGACGGCGACGGAGGCGGTGAGCGCGGCCGGGGTCGTCGGGGCGGCGCCGGCCGGCCGGGCCTCGAGCGTGTACACGCCGGGTGACCCGGTCAGGTAGGAGCTCACGGTCCGGTAGGTGACGTCGGAGGCGACGCGTGTCAGGGGGAGCCCCGGCCCGGAGACGTACATGTCGACCGCGCCCGTCGACGGCGAGAGGTGCGCGACCCGGAGCACACCCTGGTCACCGGTCGGCGGGCCGAAGAGCTGCAGCGACGCCGGGAGGGCAGGGGTGTCGATGAGGCCGGCGAGGACGTCGGCGGGCGCGATCAGGGGAGCGGTGGCCGCGAGCGGCGTCGAGGGGGTGACGACGGGCAGCGCCACGGCCGGGAACGACACCGGCGGGACCGACACCGACGGCACGGACACCGAGGGCACGGACACCGGTGGGACCGATACCGAGGGCACGGACACCGACGGCACGGACACCGACGGCACCGAGGCCCCGGGGAGTTGCACCGCCGGGGTCTGCGCCGACGGCAGCTGCACCTGAGGCGTCTGCACCGAGGGCAGGTTCACCGCGGGCGTCTTCACCTCGGGGAGCTGCACCTGGGGCGTCTGCACCGCCGGGAGCTTCACGGCCGGCACCGACACGGCCGGGGCCTGGGCCGCGCCGGACCCGGAGTCGTGCGACGCCGACGACGAGGACCCGGAGGACACCTTCGAAGGCGACCCCGAGACCCCGTCGAGCACCTTCGGCAGGACGCCGGAGCCGGACTTCGAGCCGGCCGCCGTCGACGATCCGGAACCGGACGACTTCGACGCCCCCGACTTCGACGACCCCGACTCCGACGAGCCGGACGTCGAGCCCGAGAGCGCCCCACCCAGATCGAGCGCCGGGCTGCCCGACCCCGACTGCGACCCGGACGACCCCGAGCCATCCCCGGACCCGTCGTCGTGATCTGCCAGCAGGAGGTGCCCGCCCGCGGCGAGCACGGTCGGCGGTCCGCCCGGTGTCGACGTCCCCGCCACGACGAGTCCGAGAGCCGAGGTGATCACCACTGCCGTCGCCGCCCGCGCACTGCGTCTCATCCGGGTGCCGCTCCCGTTCGCATGGGGTCGATCCCTCCGGCGGGGACCCACCACTCACCGGTGGAACGACGTTCACTCGTCCGCGTGACGCCGTTCGGCCGAGTATCGCAGCGTGACGGAGAGCGCACGCTCCGGGTGGCAGGCACGATCAGGGGCATGACCGACCCCACGCCCGGGCGGGCGCTGCCGTTGGAGGGTGTCCTCGTCGTGGCCTGCGAGCAGGCGGTCGCCGCGCCGCTCGCCACCCGTCACCTCGCCGACCTGGGCGCTCGGGTGATCAAGGTCGAGCGAACGGGCCGCGGCGACTTCGCGCGCGACTACGACACCGTCGTGCACGGCCTCTCCAGCCACTTCGTCTGGCTGAACCGGTCTAAGGAATCGGTCAGCGCCGACCTCAAGGACCCGGACCAGCTCGCCCGCGTCCGCGACCTGATCGCGGGGGCCGACGTCTTCGTCCAGAACTTCGCGCCGGGCGCGGCCGAGCGGCTCGGGCTCGGCGCGGACGACCTCCGTCGGGACCATCCGGGCCTGATCCACTGCAGCATCTCCGGCTACGGCTCGACCGGCCCGTACCGCGACGCCAAGGCCTACGACCTGCTGATCCAGGCCGAGGCCGGACTGGTCTCGGTGACCGGCACCGAGGACCACCCGGCCAAGGCGGGGATCCCCGCCGCGGACATCGGGGCCGGGATGTACGCGTTCTCCGGCATCCTCGCCGCGCTCTACGACCGGGAGCGCACCGGCGAGGGGACCACCTTCGAGGTCAGCCTGTTCGACGCGCTCTCCGAGTGGATGGGCTTCCCGCTGCAGTACGCGGCCGGCAGCGGCCACGCCCCCGTCCGGGCCGGGACGAGCCATCCGGCCATCGCGCCGTACGGGGCGTTCGCGGCCGGCGACGGCGTGGAGGTCGTCTTCGGCATCCAGAACGAGCGGGAGTGGGAGCGCTTCTGCGAGGTCGTGCTCGACGACCCCGGGGTCGCCACCGACGAGCGCTTCGCCAGCGGCTCGGCGCGCGTCGAGAACCGTCCCGCGCTGCACGGGGCGATCGACGCGGTGCTCGCCGGGCTGACCGGCGACGAGCTCGTCGAGCGGCTCGAGCGGGCGGGCGTCGCCAACGCCCGCCGTCGAACGCTCGACGAGGTCCTCACCCACCCCCAGCACGAACAGCGCGGACGCTTCGTCGAGGTGGACAGCTCCGCCGGGCCCGTCCGGACGTTGCTGCCGCCGATCACGTTCGACGACGGCCGCACCCCGCGGATGGGCCCGATCCCGGACGTCGGGCCCGGGGTCTGACGAGCTACTCCTCCTCGGTGACGTCGATGCCGAGGGGGCGCAGCCGCGCCCAGATCAGGAAGATCGCGGCGACGACGAGCAGGGCGATGCCGGTCCAGAGGTTGATCTCCGTGCCGGCCGCCCGGGCGAGCTGCTCGGGCCCGTCCAGCGCGCCCCGGATCACGAGGATCACGCCGTAGACGCCCATCAGCACGCCGATGACGTAGCGCAGGTCGAACAGCCGCTGCATCCGGCTGCCGGTCGCGACGGTGGACTGCGGCTGACCGGGTTCCGTCGGTTCGCTCATGGTGACTCCCGGGCTCAGGCGAAGATGATGTTGAGGACGACGGTGATCGCGAGCGCGAGGCCGCCGAGCAGGATCGGCTTGCGGTACCAGACCCGCTCCTTGGGCTGGCGCAGCGTCGGCACCACCCCGTCGGCACCGGGCACGCCGTAGACGATCCCGGCGAGGCGCTCGGGCTCGGGCCGCGTGGTGGCGAGCGAGACCAGCACCGTGACGACCACGTCCACGATGAACGCGGCACCGGCCTGGTAGAAGCTCGTCGCGATCCCGGAGCCGAAGTCGACGACGCCGGCCTCGGCCAGCACGAAGACCAGCGTCCCGGCGAGCACGCCGGACCCCAGACCGGAGAAGCCGCCCCAGCCGGTGGTGCGCTTCCAGAACATGCCGAGGATGAAGGTCGCGAAGATCGGCGCGTTGAAGATCCCGAACAGCGACTGCAGGTAGGTCATGATGTTGTTGAAGGACGACGCCAGGAGCGCGGTCCCGATCGCGATCACGACGCCGACGAGGGTCACCCACCGGCCCGCCGTCAGGTAGTAGCGGTCGCCGCGGCCCTTGGCGAGGTAGGGCTGGAGCAGGTCGTAGGTGACCACGGTGTTGAGGCTGGAGACGTTGGCCGCGACGCCGGCCATGAACGAGGCGAACAGGCCGGTCAGCGCGATGCCGAGGACGCCCTCGGGCAGCAGCTGCCCGATCAGGGCGGGGATGGCGTCGTTGTACTCCAGGCCGCCGGAGGCCTCGTTGCCGAAGTTCGGGATGGCGATGAGGGCGACGAGGCCGGGGATGATCGTGAGGGCCGGGATGAAGATCTTCGGGAACGCGGCGATCAGCGGGGTGCGCTGGGACGCCGACCGGTCCTTCGCCGACAGCGCCCGCTGGATCTCGGCGAAGTTCGTCGTCCAGTAGCCGAAGCTCAGCACGAAGCCGAGACCGAGAACGATCGAGATCCAGTTCGCGCCGATCGGATTGGTGACGCTGCCGATCCCGGTGCCCTGCCAGGCGTGCAGGCCCTCGGAGCCGAGCGCGGACTGCGTGACCTTGTCGGCCAGCGCGTGGAAGCCGCCGACGTGGCGGACCGCCACGATCGCCAACGGGATGAGCCCGGCGAGGATGACGAAGAACTGCAGTACCTCGCCGTAGATCGCGGAGCCCAGGCCGCCGAAGCCGATGTAGACGAGCACCACCGCGGCGGAGAGCACGATGCCCCAGATCTGGGGCAGGCCGAGCAGGGCGTTGAGCACGATGGCCAGCGCGTACAGGTTGACGCCGGCGATGAGCACCGAGGCGACCGCGAAGACGACCGCGTTGAGCACGTGGGTGTAGTTGCCGAACCGGAGGCGCAGGAACTCCGGCACCGACCGGACCTTGGACCGGTAGTAGAAGGGCATCATCACGATGCCGAGGAAGACCATCGCCGGGACGGCGCCGATCCAGTAGTAGTGCACCGTCGCGACGCCGTACTCGGCGCCGTTCGCGGCCATGCCGATGATCTCCGTCGCGCCCAGGTTGGCGGCGACGAACGCCAGACCGGTGACCCACGCGGGGAGCGACCGGCCGGCGAGGAGGAAGTCCGCGCTCGTCCCGACGGCGCGGCGCGCGACGACGCCGATGCCCAGGACGACGACGAAGTAGAGCGCCAGGAGCGTGTAGTCCAGCCATCCCGGATTCAGGCGCAGCATCGCGACCCCTTGCAGTGAGCGGAGTTCCGAGAAGGTTCCCGTGAACGTTATCGTAAGGCGGGCCACAGGTTCACCCGTGCGAGCGGTGGACGTCAAGAGGGCATGAAGCTCCGAGGTGAGGAGGGCGATCGATGACGACGCCGGACGATGACCCGACGCGGGGGAGCGGCTCTCCTGACTCCGACGGTCCGCGGGATCACTCCGCCGGGACGACGACGAGGGCCACCACCGTGGGCCTCGTCGTCACCGAGGAGCGCCTCGCCGACGGCCGCCGCATCACGTACTACGGGATCTCCCGGTGAGCGAGCGGCGCTACGACCCGACCCACGACGAATGGGTCACGTTCGCGACCAACCGCCAGGACCGCACCTACAAGCCGCCGGCCGCGGCCTGCCCGCTGTGCCCCACCCGGCCCGGTGGCCCGGAGACCGAGATCCCGCGGGAGCACTTCGAGGTCGCGGTCTTCGACAACCGATTCCCGTCGCTGACCACCACCCCGCCCGAGCCCGACATCGCGGGCACCGACCTCGTCCCGGTCGAGCCGGCGTACGGGCACTGCGAGGTCGTCGTCTTCACCGACGACCACGACGCGACCCTCGCCTCCGTCGGGACGCAGCGGATCCGGCTGCTCGTCGACGCGTGGGCGGACCGGTTCGCCGCGCTCGCCGCCGACCCGCGCATCGCCTACGTGCTGCCCTTCGAGAACAAGGGCGAGGCGGTCGGCGTGACGCTGCACCACCCGCACGGCCAGATCTACGCCTACCCGGACGTGCCGCCGCGCCCCGCGCGCGAGCAGCGCGCCGCCGCGAAGCACCGCGACCGGACCGGGCGGTGCGTGTTCTGCGACGTCGTCGCGCAGGAGACCGGCGGGCCGCGGGTCGTCGTCGAGGGGACGCACTTCCTGGCCGGGGTGCCGCCCTGGGCGCGGTTCCCGTACGAGATCGACATCTGGAGCCGGGCCCACGTCGGGACGATCCCCGAGCTCGACGCCGCCGCCCGGGACGACCTCGCCCGCGTGCTGGCCCGGGTCCTCGCCGGGTACGACGCGTTCTTCGGAATCCGCACCTCGTACCTGCTCGGCATCCACAGCGCGCCGGTCGGTGGCAGCGGACCCGAGGCCGACCCGACCCTCGGGCACCTCCACCTCGAGATATGCCCGCCCCACCGTGGCGAGGGCAAGCTCAAATACCTGGCAGGCTCGGAGACCTTCGGGGGCGCGTTCCTCACCGACGTCGCGCCCGAGGTCGCCGGGCCGCGCCTGCGGGCGGCGGCGGCCGACGTGGAGGTCCCGGCATGAGGGCGGTGGACGACGTGGTGGACGACGTGCGGAAGGCGTTCGTCGCCGCCCACGACCGCGAGCCCGACGGGATCTTCTCCGCCCCCGGCCGCGTCAACCTCATCGGCGAGCACACCGACCACAACGAGGGGCACGTGCTGCCCTTCGCCATCGACCGGCGCACCTGGGTCGCGGCCGGGCGCCGCGACGACGGGACCGTCACCGTCCGGTCCTCCGACCCGGGCACCGAGCCGGTCACAGCCGCCGTCGGGACCCTCGACCGGACGACGGGGTGGGCGGCGTACCCGCTGGGCACGGTGTGGGCGCTGGAGCAGGCCGGGGTCGGGCCGTCCGGCTGGGACCTGGTGGTGCACGGCGAGGTCCCGCTCGGCGCGGGCCTGTCCTCGTCGGCCGCGCTGGAGAGCGCCGTCGCGCTGGCGGTGTCCGAGTGCAGCCGCGCCGACCTCGACCGCTTCGCGCTGGCCGCGGCCGGGCGGCGGGCCGAGAACGACGTCGTCGGGGCGCCGGTCGGGATCATGGACCAGGCGGCGTCGCTGCTGTGCCGGGAGGGCTCGGCGCTGCTGCTGGACTGCCGCTCGATGGCCACCGAGGACGTCGGACTCGGCCTCGAGGCGGCCGGCCTCGGGATCCTCGTCGTCGACTCCCGGGTGCGTCACGATCTCGCCGATGGCGGGTACGCGGACCGGCGGGCGGCGTGCGTGGCGGCCGCGAAGGCGCTCGGGGTGCCCGCCCTGCGCGACGCGGACCTCGCCGCGGTGGAGGGCCTCGCCGACGACGTGCTGCGCCGCCGGGCCCGCCACGTGGTCACCGAGGAGGCCCGGGTGTTCGAGGTCGTGGAGCTGCTCCGTGCCGGTCGGCCCGCCGGGGTCGGTCCGGTGCTCTCGGCGTCGCACGCCTCGCTGCGCGACGACTTCGCGGTCTCCGTCCCGGTGGTCGACGCCCTGGTCACGGCGGCCGAGGGCGCCGGCGCGCTCGGGGCCCGCATCGTCGGCGGCGGGTTCGGAGGGTCGGTGCTCGCGCTGGTGCCGCGCGCCGCCCTCGACGAGGTCGCCACCGCCTGCCGCGCCGCCGCTCTCGGGCCCGAGCCCACGGTGCGCGAGGTCGCACCGGCCCCGGGCGCCCGTCGGGACCTCTAGGGTCACCGTCGTGGGGGACGCTGAGGGCTGGGCGCCTCACCCGAGCGTGCGGGTGACCATCGACGACGTGGCCCGGGTCGCCGGGGTGTCGCGTCAGACGGTGTCGCGCGCCATGAACGGCAAGGGCGAGATCAGCGCCGCGACCCGTCACCGGGTGCTCGCGACGATCGAGGAGCTCGACTACCGCCCCTCGGCCTTCGCCCGCGGCATGCGCACCCAGCGTGCCGGGACGCTCGCCCTGATCCTCTCCGACATCGCCAACCCGTTCTTCCCCGCCGTCGCCCGCGGGGTGTTCGACGCGGCCGCCGGACGCGGGCTGGCCGTCGTCGTGCACAACACCGACGCCGACGCGGACGCGGAGCGGGAGGCGACCCGGTCCATCGTCGACTCCGGCGCGGCCGGCGCGATCGGGTTCTTCGAGGCGCTCGACGACGAGTCCCTGGTCGCCCTGGGCCGCCGGTTGCCGCTGGTGGTGGCCGACCGGCGGGCGCCCGGCGAGGGCGTCGCCTCGGTGATCTCCGACTTCGCGGCCGGGACACGGGCCGCGGTGGAGCACCTCTACGCCGCGGGCCACACCCGGCTGGGGATGCTCGACGGTGTCGTGGGCGTCGACCCGGTACGGCGGCAGGAGTTCCTCGCCGTCCTGACCGAGCACGGACACCCGCAGCCGGCCGACCACGTTGTCACCGGGCCGCCCACCGTCACCGCCGGAGCGGCCGCCGTCCGGGAGCTGCTCGCCCGGCATCCCGAGGTCACGGCGGTGTTCGCATTCAACGACCTGCTGGCGATCGGGGCGGTCCGGGCGCTGCGGGAGGCGGGACGCCGGGTGCCGGAGGACGTCGCGGTGGTCGGCTACGACGACATCACCATGGCCGCCCTGCTCGACCCGCCCCTGACGACGGTGCACACCGACAAGTACGAGCTCGGCCGCACCCTGCTCGACGTGCTCGCCCGGCGCCTGGACGGACACGCCGCGGAGCACCGGCTGCTCTCGCCGCGTCTGGTGGTGCGTGGGAGCGGGTGAGTGTCGTCAGTCGGCGGCGGTGAAGACGCCGTCGTCGAGGACGGGGACGGCCGTGCTGCGATCGAGTTCGGCGGCGATGTCGACGTCGTCGGGGTGGCCGAGGTCGTCGAGCTCGTGGCCGCTGACGCACTGGTGGAGGACCTTCTCGAGGTCGGCGTGTACGGCTCTGTAGGTGTTCGCTGCAGCGTGAGCTTCGGGGGAGAGACCGGTCCATCCCGCCTCGAGCAGGGCACTCGCGACGGCGCCGGCACCCCAGAGATCCTCGACGGCCGGGCGCAGCGTGCCGTCGGTCCACCGCTCGCCGGAGGGGATGAGCGCGACCCGAGGTCTGAGCTCGCCCACCGCTCGATGATGCAGCCAGGTCGCGACGGCGCGGCGGTTGCGGAGGCTCGCCCCGACGACCCGGACGCCGTGCTGCGCGAGCGCGGCGCTGATGGTTGAGCCGTTGGGGGAGGGCAGTACGAGTCGGTGCAGGTTCTCGGCGGCTCGGACCGTGCTCGGCGAGAGGCTGACCTGTCCGCGGCCGGCCTCGGATCGGCGGACGGCGAGCTGCGCGTGGTGGCGGCGGGCCAGGGCCTCGGCGTGGTGGTCGTCCGTGGGGCAGGGGATCACGGCGACGCCGCGGTCGGCCGCGACGGTCAGCGTCGTCGTGAAGCTCAGGACATCGACCACGACGGCGACGTCGCAGCCCTCGGCGATGACCGGCCCACCGACCGGGCCCCACTCCAGGCGCACCGAGTAGTCCTCCTGGGATCCGATTCTTGACCTGACCACGAGGCGGGAGCCTACGAATCGTCTTGCGGCCGTGGCGTGGGGCGTCGAGCGTGCTCGGCATGCGGACGGAGGAGATCCTCGACGCCTGGTTCCCCGAGGCGGTCGGCGGACTGGTGGCGGGCAGCGTCGCGCGCGGTGAGGACACGCCGACCTCCGACCTCGACCTCCTCGTCCTGCTGCCCGGCCGACCCGCGCCGATGCGCCGCACCGAGCGCATCGACGGACGAGTGGTCGAGTTCTTCGTCCACACCGAGGCGTCGTTCCTCGGGTTCGTCGACCGCGAGGTCCCGCTGCGCCGCTCGCCCCTGCTGCACATGGGTGCTCACGGCCTGGTGATCCGTGACCGTGAGGGCTGCATGACCCGGCTCCGCGATCTCGCCCGTGCCCGGTGGTCGGCCGGACCTCCCAGCTTGAGCGACGCCGAGCTCGAAGACCGCCGCTACCGGCTCACCGCGCTCCTCGACGACCTCGCCGACGAGCGCGACCCCGTCTGCCTCGCGAGCCTGGCCGCCGCGGCGTTCCCCGACGTCGCTGATCTCGCGCTCGCGTCGCGACGCCGGTGGGGCGGCCGCGGGCGCTGGCTGGCACGTCGCCTCGCCGAGGCCGATGCCTCGCTGGCCGACAGTCTCGTCACCGGTCTCCGCGAGGCCCTGGATGGCGATGCCGTCGCGCTCGTGGGCTGCGGGCGCGCGGAGCTCGATCGCGTCGGCGGCCGGCTCGAGGAGGGCTACGCCCGGTTCGCGTAGCGCTCGGCCTCGGCATCAGAAGTCGGGGTCGTGGTCGTAGCGGCCGGGCGGCTCCCCCTCTTGTTCGCGATGGCGGGCGGCCATGGCGTCGGCGGTCCGGCGGGCGGGTCCGGTGACGTAGCCGTGGCGGTTGCGCCTGGGGGTGTACGGAGCCGGAGACCGCGGCGCCGGGGCGTAGAGGTCGGCGGGCAGGGTGCACGGGCTGCCGTCGGTCGGGGGTAGGGGGTCGGGCAACGGGTCGTAGGGCTCCGGGGTCCTGGTGTGGTGGGTGCCGGTGGGGCTGGTCCAGACGAACACGCCTGGTTCGGGTTGTTCGAGGGTCCAGCCGGAGTCGGGGTCGTGTTTGAACAGGTGATCGCCCTGGCAGAGCGGGCCGAGGTCATCAGCGGTGCTCTGGCCGCCGTCGTCCCAGGCCAGGGTGTGATCGAGGTCGGCGCCGACGGCTTGGTGGTCACAGCCGATGCCGCGGCAGGTGCGGTCGCGGGCGATGACCCAGCGGGCCAGTTCGGCGCCGGGGCGGCGGCGGTGGGCGTCGGCGGTGGTGACCGCCGGGTGCTCCTCGGGTGGGCGGGCGCGCGCCTGCGCCAGCGCGCGGGTGGCGCGGTCGAGCAGGGTGATCGCGTCCGCGCCGATGAGCCCGCCGACCCCGACACCGCCGAGTCCGCGGCCGGCGGCGAGGTCGTCGAGTTCGCGCGTGTATGCGGTGAGTTCGACGACGTGGCGTCGTCGCCGTCCGCCGGCCCCAGGCGGCCCGCAGGAGGGTGGGCGGACGGTCAGCAGCCATTCGAGGGCACCGTCGGTGTCGTAGAGGTGGACTCGCCAGGTGGTGTCGGTGCGGTCCCAGGCCAACTGGCGGGCGGTGGAGCAGCACACCGAGCCTTCGCCGGGGATCTCGCCGGGGCGGCGGTCCAGGCCCAGCACGGTGCGCAGCCCGAGCCGGATCGCGGTCCGCGCCCGGAACGGCACCGCCCACGGCGCTGATCCGGCGTCGGCGGTGTCGCCGGTCGCGGTCTCGCCGACGCCGGTGTCGTTCGACGCAGCCTCGCCGAGACCGGTGTCGTCGGGCTCGATCTCGGCGACCCCGTCGTCGTCGTCGTCGTCGTCGTCGTCGTCGTCGTCGTCGCTCCGCGGTCCGTCGTCATCGACTACGGGCGCGTCGACAAGATCGTTCTCGTGAGCGGGCGAGGGATCGTCGGAGCCGTCGCTTCCGGCGTCGTCGGGTGGCCGTCCGGCGGGATCGGGCTCGCGCGGGTCGGCCTCCCCGTCGTGACGGTCATCGTCCCCGGCAGCAGCCTCGGAGTCATCTCCGAGCCGGGCGTCGGTTCCGTAGTCGACAGGGTCGCACTCGGATCGGTCGATGTCGGCACGCTCGTTAGGTGAGGCGTCGTCACCCTCGGGGGCCAGGGCCAGGCCCAGGGCCAGGGCCAGGGCCAGGGCCGGGGCCGGGGCCGGGGCCGGGGTCGGGGGCAGGACTGGGTCCGGCATCGGGCGAGCGGTCGGGGCCAGGACCGGGATCGGAATCGGGGCCGTCGGCGGGGCCGTGATCCGGATTAGGCCGAGGATCGGGGCCGCCGTCGGGGCCAGGGCCGTCGTCGGGGTCGTCGGACCCGGTGCCGGGGTCGGTGAAGCGGGCCAGCACGAGTTCGATGACGTCGTCGTCCCACAGCCCGGCGCCGTCCGGGCCGGTCAGCACCAACAGCACCTCGGAGCGGATCACGCCGTGCCCGGCGTCCCGCCCCACCGCCCGCAGCCGGCCATGCACCACATCGCCGAGCGCCACGATCCGGTCGTAGGCGTCCTGCGCCGGCTCCGGCGGCAAATCCACCCCCGAGAGCTCCGCCGACCCCGACGGCGCCGCCCGCAACGACACCCGCCGCCGCGCGATCGCCGCCGCCTTACGCGCCTCCGCCCACCCCGGATCGACCGCCTTCGCGGTGGCCTCCGCCCGCTCCCGCAACCGGCCGTGAGGCAACTCCAGCGCCCGACCCAGCAACCGGTCGATCACCTCCCGGGCCTGCGCATCGTCGAGCTCGGCGACCGTCGACACCAGAATCTCGGCCTTCGACTCCTCCAGCCGACCCGTCCGCATCTGCTCGCCCAGCGCGGGCAGCCGCACCAGGATCTGACGCGCGAACTCGATCTTCGCCGTGCCCCGCTGCTCCGACCACCCCAACGACCCCGCCGGGATCTTCCCCGGCCGCGCCCGCCCGGTCACCCGCTCGGTGGTGCCCGCCGCCGCCCGCGCCGCCTCCCAGATCCAGCGGTAGCGCCGCCACGTCGCCCGGTTGTCCGCCCGGAACGCCGCCACCATCGCGGCCTCGGCCCACTGCCCCGGCACCGCCGCCGGATCCACCGCCACCAGCCACGCCTCGGGCAACTCGTCGCAGAACACGGCGTCCTCGAGCGGGCAGCACTCCTCGGCCGACACCCCGGCCGGCGCGCCCCACCCGTCGTCGTCGAACCCGGCGTCCCCGACACCGGAATCGACCACCCTCACCGTCATACCCGGCAAGCTAGACCGAGGGTCTGACAGTCACGCCCCGTTCAGGGGTCCCGGAGTCGGGCTCGGTAGATCGCCATCTCGGGGTCTGGGTTCCCCTGCCCGGTGAGCGTGGGATGGAGTTCCAGCGCGAGCTCGTGGGCCAGCGCGTGCAGGACCGTGTGCCTCTCGTGGCCCTGGTCCAGGAGTCGTCGAGCGGCCTGCCAGACCTCCGGCGGGTCGTCGTCCCAGAGCTGGTTCGCGAGGATCGGGTGCAGGGCGACGTGCAGACGCGCGGGTTCACTCCGTCGATCAGCTCGTCGGAGACCGGGTCCTCGAGGACGTAGCGCTACTACGGGTGCTCCCCGACGATCGCCAGTTCCCGCCGATCCTCGTCCGCCGCCCGGGGACCAGGTCCGGTGCGTCCCATCTTCCGCGAACGCCGACCGCGACCCGTCGAACTCACCGGTGCACGGTCCCAACTGCGCCGCGGCGGACGACAGCGGAAACCCGAGGGTCAGTCGAAGACCGGCACCCCGGCCCGGACGGCCTCGACCCGGCCCTTCGGCTCCTCCCAGTCCTCCTGCCGCCCGAGCGCGGTGAGGTCCAGATAGGCGTACGAGCCGCCGAACCATTCCGCCCCGCGCGCGTACATCGAGTACGTGTGGAAGACCCGCCCGTCGACGGCGAGGAAGCAACTCGTGCCGGGCAGCTCCTGCAGGCCCGAGGCGCCCTCCCAGGTCGGGTCCTCGCGGAAGTTGTAGGTCATCAGTGCGCCGGAGGTGTCGACGGTGACGCCGAAGTCGGCGTTGAAATCCGTCCCGTACGACGAGTACCAGGGGAACGTCCAGCCCATCCGGTCCCGGTAGTCGGCGATCCGCTCGTAGGGCGCCCGCGACACGTAGACGTGCTCGGTGTCGCGGGTGTGCAGGTGCTCCCGGATGCCGGGCGACCACTCCTGCGCGCCCGCGGAGCAGCTGGGGCAGCCGTCGGTCCAGTCCGGGTCGAACATGAAGTGGCTGACCACGAGCTGCCGGTACGGCCCGAACAGCTCCCGCAGCGTCACCTCGCCGTCGGGACCCGTGAACCGGTAGCCCTCGGTCACCTCGACCATCGGGAGCTCCCGACGACGGCGGTTGAGCTCGTCTCGCGCCCGGGTCAGCTCCTTCTCCTGCTCGAGCAGCGCTCGGCGCTCCTGCAGCCAGGTCTCACGGTCGGTCGTCCTCGGCAGGCTCATGCGAGCTACCGTCGCACGGTCTCGTCCCACGAAGCAACAGATCAATCCTGAAACGATACTTCAAACCGCGACGACCGCGACGACCGCGGTGTCCCCGCTGTCCAGCGCGACCCAGACCTCGCCGTCGTGCACCACCAGGCCGTGGGGATGGTCGTCAGGGCGGGGCACGTCGCGCGGCCGTCGGGACGAGCCGTGCTCCCGACCGGGCCGCGGCCCGGGTCGGGGAGCTCGTGCACGGAGACCGTCCCGGAGAGGTCCACCCGCGCGAGAGCGCCCGCGCTGTTGAGCGTGCACCAGAGGGCGCCGTCCGGACCCGTCGTGATCATGGCGGGCATCCCGGCCCGGGGGAGCGGGAAGAGCACCGCGTACGGCCCGTCGTCGCTAGTGCCGACGGGGATCCGCCGGGTCGTGCTCATCGGGTCACGCGGGCCCACACGGTGAGGCCGAGGTCCTCCGAACGCTGCGCCGGGAGCTCCGACGGTCCCTCGCCCTCGGTCACCGAGACGGCCAGCACCTCGGTCCCGAGCGTCGCGGCGCCGTTGCGGATCGCGGTGGCGGTGTCCTCGCGGGTGGCCGTCCACCACAGGTCGATCCGGTCGGACACCTCGAACCCGAGCTGCTTGCGGGCGTCCTGGACGAAGCGCAGCACGTCGCGCAGCAGCCCCGCCTCGCGCAGCTCGGCCGTCAGTTCGGTGTCCAGCCCGACCGAGAGGCCACCCTCGGAGCGCACCGCCCAGCCCTCGCGCGGGGTCTCCGACACGAGGATCTCGTCACCGGACAGCTCGACGGGAGCGCCGTCGACGATCACCGTCAGGGTCCCGTCGACGGGCGCCGCGGTCGAGGCCTTCACGGCGTCGGCCACCGTCGGGGTCTGCTTGCCGAAGCGCTTGCCCAGCGCGCGGTAGTTCGGCTTCACCTCGATCTCGACGAGGTCCGACCCGGCGGTCTCCACCGCGGCGACGTTGAGCTCCTCGGCGATCTCGGCGAGCAGCTCGCGCTCCTGTCCGGGAGCGGACGACGCCGCGGCCGCCAGCTCCGCGAACCCGGGCGCCGACACGACGGCCCGCGACAGCGGCTGGCGGGTGCGCACGCCCGATGCGGCGCGCGTCGATCGGCCCAGCTCGACCACGCGGCGGACCAGGTCCATCTCGGACCGCAGCACGGCCTCGCCGGCCGGGGCCGTGGTCACCTCCGGCCACGGCGCGAGGTGCACCGAGTCCGGCGTGCCCTCCGGCAGACCGGCGCCGCCCTCGCCCTGCAGCAGCGTCCACAGGTAGTCGGTGGCGAACGGCGTGAACGGCGCCATCAGCCGGCTGACCGTCTCGACGCACTGGTGCAACGTCGCGAGCGCGGCGGGGTCGCCGTCCCAGAACCGGCGACGCGAGCGGCGCACGTACCAGTTCGAGAGGTCGTCGACGAACGCGACGATCGCGCGGCCGGCGCGCGAGGAGTCGAAGTCGTCGAGCGCCGCGGTGACCTCGGTGACGCAGGCCCGCAGCTCGCCGAGGGCCCAGCGGTCCATGGCCGGCCGGTCGTCCGGCGCCGGAGCATCGTCGGACGGCGACCAGCCCGACGCGTTCGCGTAGGTGACCAGGAACGACGCGGTGTTCCAGTAGGTCAGCAGGACCTTCCGGACGATCTCGCGCAGCGTCTCGTGGCCCACGCGCCGGTCGACCCAGGGGTTGCCCTGCGCCAGCATCAGCCAGCGCACCGCGTCGGCACCGTGGGTCGAGAACAGCTCGAACGGGTCGAGGATGTTCCCGAGGTGCTTCGACATCTTGCGGCCCTGCTCGTCGAGGAGCAGACCCAGGCAGACGACGTTCTCGTAGGACGACCGGTCGAACACCAGCGTCCCGACCGCCATCAGCGAGTAGAACCACCCGCGCGTCTGGTCGATCGCCTCGCAGATGTACTGCGCCGGGTAGGCCTGCTCGAAGTCCGCCTCGTGGTGGTGCGGCGCGCCCCACTGCGCGAACGGCATGGCGCCGGAGTCGTACCAGACGTCGATGACGTCGGGCACGCGTCGCATCGTCCCGGTTCCCGACGGCGCCGGGAACGTCACGTCGTCGACGAAGGGCCGGTGCGGGTCGAGGTTCGAGAGATCCTCACCGGCCCACGAGCCCAGCTCCGCGAGGGAGCCGACGACGACGAGCTCGGCCGGGTCCGCGTCGTTGCGCCAGACCGGCAGCGGGGTGCCCCAGTAGCGCTTGCGGGAGAGCGCCCAGTCGACGTTGTTCTCCAGCCACGCCCCGTAGCGCCCGTGCTTGATGTGCGGCGGGTACCAGTTGGTGCGCTCGTTCTCCTCGACGAGGCGGTCGCGGACCGCCGTCGTGCGGATGAACCAGCTGGGCAGCGCGTAGTAGATCAGCGGCGTGTGGCAGCGCCAGCAGTGCGGGTACGAGTGCTCGTAGTCCTCCGACCGGAAGAGCACGCCGCGCTCGCGCAGGTCGGCGACCAGCGTCGGGTCGGCGCCCTTGAAGAACATCCCGCCGACCAGCGGCACGTCGTCGTGGAAGTGTCCGTTCGGCCCGACCGGGTTGACCATCTCCAGGCCCTCGGCGCGCGCGACCTGGTGGTCCTCGGCGCCGAACGCCGGGGCCATGTGGACCAGGCCGGTGCCGGACTCCGTCGTGACGTGGTCGCCGTGCACGATCCGCCACGCCCGGTTCTCGCCGTCCGGGGAGGCGAACCGGTGGGCCTCGAGCAGCTCGAACGGCCGGCGGTAGTGGCTGCCGATCAGCTCGGCGCCGGTCTTCCGATCGGTGATCTCGGCGCCGTCGCCGAGGACGTGGCCGACGAGCGCGTCGGCGAGGACCAGGTCGGGGCCGTCGTCGCGGCTCACCCGCACGTACTCGACGTCGGATGCGACCGCGACGGCGGTGTTCGACGGCAGCGTCCACGGCGTCGTCGTCCACACCAGCAGGTCGGCCCCTGCCCACGGCCCGTCGGTCAGCGGGAACCGCACGTAGACCGAGGGGTCGACGGTGTCCTCGTAACCGAGGGCGACCTCGTGGTCGGACAGCGGCGTCTCGTCCCGCGGGCAGTACGGCGTGACGCGGTGGTCCTCGACGAGCAGGCCCTTGTCGAAGATCGTCTTGAGCGACCACCACACGCTCTCGACGTAGCGCGGGGCCATCGTCAGGTAGGCCTCGTCGAGGTCCACCCAGTAGCCCATGCGCTCGGTCATCGCGGCGAACGCGCTCACGTTGCGGAGCGCGGACTCCTTGCAGGCCGCGTTGAACTCGGCGATGCCGTAGCGCTCGATGTCGCCCTTGCTCGTGAAGCCGAGATCCTTCTCGACGGCGAGCTCGACCGGCAGGCCGTGGCAGTCCCACCCGGCGCGACGCGGGACGTGGTAGCCGCGCATCGTCTTGAAGCGGGGGAAGAGGTCCTTGAAGGCGCGGGCCTCGACGTGGTGCGTGCCCGGTGTCCCGTTGGCCGTCGGCGGGCCCTCGTAGAAGATCCAGGGCTCACCCTGCGCGGTCTGCTCCAACGACCGGCGGAACACGTCGCGCTTGTCCCAGCGCTCGAGAATCTCCTGCTCGACGGCCGGCAGGTCGACGCTCGCGGGCAGGGGGGCGAAACTGGGGCTCACGGGTGTTGCTTCCCTCGCATCGGACGGGTCGGGCCAACCGCTCCAGCCTACCGAGCGCGACCCCGGGCCGGAGCGGGTGCGGTCACCTGCCGTGACCTGCGGTGGAACGGGATGCTGCGGGGCCCTGTCGGACCGGGGTGCGACGGTGTTCTACGATGGTTCGCGTCATCAGGCTTGAGCCAGTGTGCTTACGGACGGTGACGGCCATGGGGTATGGTGTAATTGGCAACACGGCTGATTCTGGTTCAGTTGTTCTAGGTTCGAGTCCTGGTACCCCAGCTGCGAGCAGCGTTCCGGTGGTCCGGTAAGGTTCCCGCCGCTGTTCCTCCTAGGGCCCCGTCGTCTAGCGGCCTAGGACGCCGCCCTCTCAAGGCGGTAGCGGGGGTTCGAATCCCCTCGGGGCTACATCACGAGACGTCGAGCGCCGTGGTCCACACCGGACCGCGGCGCTTTCGTCGTTTCCGGGCCGCGATCGACGACGGGGCCGTCCCGACCCGCACTGAGGTCACGTACCCCGCGCTCCGCGGAGACGCACCCTCGTCGGAAGCGCACGGACGGGGCCCGGGTTTCCGGGCGTCCGGGGACGGTCAGCCGTCGTCCGCCACGAACGCGGACGGCGTGCCGACCTCGCCGAACCACAGGTAGGCGAGCAGCACCGGACGGTCGCCGGTCCGCATCGCGTGCGGCTGCCAGGGCTCGTGATGAACGAGCTCGCCGGCGGGCTCGTCGACCCAGCCGTCCCCGTGGTCCCACCGGATGCCGCCGAGCGGGAGGTAGTACTCCTCGGCCGGGTGGTGGTGGGCGCGGTAGTGGACGTCCGGTCCGAGCAGGACGAGGCCGAGGGCGACGTCGTCGTCCGGGTCCGGCCGGTCGGGGTCCGGGCCGCGCAGCATCGCGTGCGCGTAGCCCGCGAAGAGGGCCTCGTCGGCGGCGTAGCCGGCGGTCCGGGTCCACGCCGCGCGTCCGGCCACCAGTGCGACGGCCTCCCGGAGCTGGCCGTCGATCTCGTCGCCGACCCGGGCGACGGCGTCGTCGAGGTGGCTCAGGACGGGCAGGTCCGGCGGGGTCGGGGTCAGCCGCGGTGGCCCGCCGAGACTCGCGAGCGCCATCACCTCCGCCATCGCCCCGCGACGACCGAGGGCCGCCACGAACCGGGCGGACAGGGCGTCGACGGCCGGGCCGGGCGCGGTCACCGCGCAATCCTGGCATCTGTCGGTCGTCCCGACCCGCCGGGTGGACCCGCATTCGCTCGGACGGCAGATGGCGGCCGGGGATACAGCGGCGATGATTCCCCGACCGAACCGCGGGGGGAATCGTGAAGCGCATCGTCGCGTGCTGTGACGGCACCTGGAGCACCGCCGGGCAACCGTTCCCGACCAACGTCGAGCGGCTCACCAAGGAGATCGCACTGCGGGCCCCGGACGGGACCGAGCAGGTCGTCCACTATCACGACGGCGTCGGGACGCTGCCGGGCGAACGACTGCTCGGCGGGGCCTTCGGCTTCGGGCTCTCGGCGGTCGTCCGGGACGTGTACCGGGCCGTCGTGACGGCGTTCAACCCCGGCGACGAGATCTTCGCTTTCGGCTTCAGCCGCGGCGCCTACACCGCGCGGAGCCTCGTCGGGTTCATCCGCAACTGCGGGGTCCTCCGTCCCGAGCACGTCGACCGGCTCGACGAGGCCTACTCCCTCTACCGCCGCCGCGACGACGACTCGGCGCCCGACTCCGACGAGGCCGCCGAGTTCCGGGCGCGCTACTCGTTCGAGACCCGCATCCGCTTCATCGGGGTCTGGGACACCGTCGGTTCGCTGGGCATCCCGCTGTCCGGGATCGAGCTGGTCGACCAGCTCAACCGCCCGTGGCAGTTCCACGACACGCAGCTGAGCTCCACCGTCGACGCCGCGTGCCACGCGATCGCCGTCGACGAGCAGCGGCGACCGTTCCGGCCGACGCTCTGGAACCCGCCGGCCGGGGAAGTCCCGCGCCACCAGACCTGGTTCGCGGGCTGCCACGGGGACGTCGGCGGCGGGAACACCGAGCACGGGCTCTCGGACGTCACCCTGCGCTGGATGGCCCAGCACGCGGTGGGGGCGGGGCTCGCGCTCCTGCCGGACTCGCCGCTGTCAACCGACCGCGCCGGCGGTGCGTCGCCGCGCATCGCGGAGGTCGATCCCGACCCGCTCGGCCCGATCAACGACACGATGACGTGGGCGTACCGGCTGCTCGGCCCGTACGTGCGCGAGATCGGTACGACGGACCCCGCGGCGGAGGCGGTCGCGGACACCGTCGTGACCCGGGCCGCCAAGCCCGACCTGGCCTACCACCCGGAGAACGTGGCCACCTACCTCGAGCGGCCGGACCACCACGTCGAGAGCATCGACGGGTGAGGAGCGGAGATCACGGCGGGGTCGCCCGGTACAGGATCGAGCGGGTGTTCTCCTCCGAGTAGTAGGCCTCCATCTGGGCGAGGCTCATGTCGTCGGTGGTGCGCGTGGCCATCTGCGCGATCGAGGGCAGGTCGTCCTCCGGCCACTTCTCGGGCTCCCACAGCCCGGAGCGCAGGAACGCCTTCGCGCAGTGGGTGAAGACCTCCTCGACGGCGACCTCGAGGACGATCCGCGGGACGTGGCCCTTGTGTCGCAGGTCCTCGGCGTAGGGCGGGTCCAGCAGGATGCGGGCGGCGCCGTTGATGCGCAGGGTGTCGGTGCGCCGGGGCACGAGGAAGATCAGCCCGACGTGCGGGTTCTCGAGGACGTTGAGGAAGCCGTCCACGCGGCGGTTCCCGGGGCGGTCGGGGAGCACGACGGTGTGGTCGTCCGGCACGTACACCGAGCCCGCGGGATCGCCCTTGGGCGAGACGTCCACGGAACCGTCGGCGCCCGACGTCGCGATCATCTGGAAGGGGCTGCGGGCGATGAACGCCCGGTCGACGTCGTCGAGACGGTCGCGCTGCTTGACGACGGCGCGGCGCACCGGTTCGCCGACGACGTCGCGGAGCTGTTCGACGCTGGTGATCTGCGTGGCCTCGCCCATGCCGTCGACGGTAGGGCGACAGGCAAGGGGGTTCAGACGAGCGCCTTCTCCAGGTCCCGCGCCGCGGCCAGCAGGTCGTTCGCCCAGCGGGAGCCCGGCTTGCGCCCGATGCGGTCGACCGGGCCCGACACCGAGACCGCCGCCACCACCCCGCCGTCGGGACCCCGCACCGGCGCGGACACGCTCGCCACCCCGGCCTCCCGCTCGGCGACGCTCTGCGCCCAGCCGCGGCGCCGGATCTCGGCCAGCAGCTCGGCCCCGAACACCTCGGCGGGCGAGCGACCGTCCACCAGCGGCACGTCGATCTCCGACCACGCCGCCAGCACCTTCGCCCCCGACCCCGCCGTCAGCGGCAGCCGCACCCCGACCGGCACGGTGTCCCGCAGCCCCGACGCCGGCTCGGAGGCCGCCACGCAGACCCTGGAGTCGCCCTCGCGGCGGTAGAGCTGGACGCTCTCGCCGGTGAGGTCGCGCAGCGTCGGGAGGACCTCCTCGGCGGCGGTGAGCAGCGGGTCGTGATGGCCGTGGGCGAGCTCCGCGAGCGCGGGGCCGGTGCGCCAGCGCCCGTCGGCGTCGCGCTCCAGCAGGCGGTGCGCCTCGAGCCCGACGGCGAGGCGGTGCGCCGTGGCGCGCGGGAGCCCGGTGCGCTCGCACAGCTCGCCCAGGCCGCAGGGGGCGACCGCCGCCGCGCGCAGCACCCCCACCGCCTTGTCGAGCACACCGATTCCGCTAGTCTGTCCCACGGGACGACACACTAGTCCCACGATGTGGGATATCAAGAGGTGACACGGTGGGACGCACACTCGCGGAGAAGGTCTGGGACCAGCACGTGGTTCGCCACGGTGAGGGTCAGGAGCCGGATCTCCTCTACATCGACCTGCATCTCGTGCACGAGGTGACGAGCCCGCAGGCCTTCGACGGGCTGCGGATGGCCGGTCGCCCGGTCCGCCGTCCCGACCTCACGGTCGCCACCGAGGACCACAACGTCCCGACGATCGACATCGACAAGCCGATCGCCGACGAGACGTCCGCGACGCAGGTGTCGACGCTGCGGCGCAACGTCGAGGAGTTCGGCGTCCGGCTCTACCCGATGGGCGATCTCAACCAGGGGATCGTCCACATGATCGGCCCGGAGCTCGGGCTGACCCAGCCGGGCACCACGGTGGTCTGCGGCGACTCGCACACCTCCACCCACGGCGCGTTCGGCGCGCTGGCGTTCGGGATCGGCACGTCCGAGGTCGAGCATGTGCTCGCGACCCAGACGCTGCCGCTGCGCCCGTTCAAGACCATGGCCATCGAGATCGACGGGGCGCTGCGCCCGGGCGTGACCAGCAAGGACGTCATCCTTGCGGTCATCGCCCAGATCGGCACCGGCGGCGGCGCGGGCTACGTGCTCGAGTACCGCGGCGAGGCGGTGCGGGCGATGTCGATGGAGGCCCGCATGACGATGTGCAACATGTCCATCGAGGCGGGCGGCCGCGCCGGGATGATCGCCCCGGACGAGACGACGTTCGACTACCTCCACGACCGCCCGCACGCCCCGCAGGGCGCCGAGTGGGAGACCGCGCTCGACGCCTGGCGTCAGCTGCGCACCGACGACGACGCCGAGTTCGACACCGTCGTGCACATCGACGCCTCGACGTTGACTCCCTTCGTCACCTGGGGCACCAACCCCGGCCAGGGGGTCCCGCTCGGCGACGAGGTGCCCGACCCCGAGCAGATCGCGGACGAGGACAAGGCGGCCTCGGCCCGCAAGGCGCTCGCCTACATGGACCTGACGCCCGGCACCAAGCTGCGCGACATCGCCGTCGACACCGTCTTCCTCGGCTCGTGCACCAACGCCCGCATCGAGGACCTGCGCGCCGCGGCCGACGTCATGCGCGGCAACCACGTCGCCGACTCGGTGCGGATGCTCGTCGTCCCGGGCTCGATGAAGGTCAAGGCGCAGGCCGAGCAGGAGGGCCTCGACGCGGTGTTCACCGAGGCCGGCGCGGAGTGGCGCTCCGCCGGGTGCTCGATGTGCCTCGGCATGAACCCCGACCAGCTCGAGCCGGGCCAGCGCTGCGCCTCGACCTCCAACCGCAACTTCGAGGGCCGGCAGGGCAAGGGCGGGCGCACGCACCTGGTGTCGCCGCTCGTCGCGGCCGCCACCGCCGTCCGGGGCACGCTGTCCTCGCCCGAGGACCTGACGCCGTCCGTGCTGACGATCGCCTGAGGGGACGACACGTCATGGAGAAGTTCTCGACGCACACCGGCATCGGCACCCCGCTGCGGGTCTCGAACGTCGACACCGACCAGATCATCCCGGCCGTCTACCTCAAGCGGGTGTCGCGCACCGGGTTCGAGGACGGCCTGTTCGCGTCCTGGCGCGCCGACCCGTCGTTCATCCTCAACGTCGAGCCCTTCGACCGGGGCTCCGTGCTCGTCGCCGGCTCGGACTTCGGCACCGGCTCGTCGCGCGAGCACGCGGTGTGGGCGCTGATGGACTACGGCTTCCGCGTCGTCATCTCGTCGCGGTTCGGCGAGATCTTCAAGGGCAACTCGTCGAAGGCCGGCCTGCTCGCGGCCACCGTCGAGCACTCCGACGTCGAGCTGCTGTGGAAGAAGATCGAGTCGCGGCCCGGCATGGAGCTCACCGTCGACCTCGGCGCGAAGACGATCACCGCCGAGGACCTCGTCGTGCGCTTCGAGGTCGACGACTACACCCGCTGGCGGCTCATGGAGGGGCTCGACGACATCGGGCTCACGCTGCGCCACGCCGACGACATCGACGCCTACGAGACGACGCGGCCCTCCCACAAGCCGACCACCGTGTGACGACCTACCAGGGGATTGCGCCGGCGTCGTCGAAGTAGCCGCCGGTCGGGCCGTCGTCGGGCAGGGTCGCGAGCTTCACCGCGATCGCCGCGCCCTGCTCCGGCGTGCGGAATCCGTTGAAGCCGTTGAGGTCGGTCGCGACGTAGCCCGGGCAGCCCAGGTTGATCAGGATGTTCGTGTCGGCGAGCTCCCGCACGTACTGGTAGGTCACCGCGTTCAGGTAGGTCTTCGACGGCGAGTAGGCGATGCTGATCGGGCCGGCCTCGCCGGCCTGCTGGCGGCCGAGGGAGCCGACGCTCGACGACATGTTGACGATCCGCGGCGAGGCGGAGCGGCGCAGCAGCGGCAGGAACGCGTTCGTCGTGCGGATGACGCCGAAGACGTTCACCTCCAGCGCGCTCCGGATGACGTCGAGGTCGGCCGATATCGGGTCCTGCGGCATCCCGCCGGTGATCCCGGCGTTGTTGACCAGCACGTCGAGGCCGCCCCGCTCCTCGAGCAGCGCGGCGGCCGCGGCCACGCTCGCGTCGTCGGTGACGTCGAGCGGGACGCCGAACGCGTCGACGCCCTCGGCCTGCAGCTTCTCGACGGCGGCGTCGCGACGGGCGTCGTCCCGGGCGCCGACGCCGACGCTCCAGCCGAGGGCACCCAGCCCCGCGGCGATCTCGTAGCCGATGCCCTTGTTCGCCCCGGTGACCAGGGCGGTGGTCTGGTTGCTCATGGGATCGATCGTCGGCGCGGATCGGCGTGGCGTCCAAGACCGACTCGGTGTCGATCGATACCGCGGGGGTATGAATGAGGCATGGAGACCCGTGAGCTGCGGTACTTCGTCGCCGTCGCCGAGGAACTGCACTTCGGTCGGGCCGCGGAGCGTCTCGGGATCGCGCAGCCCCCGCTGTCCCGCGCGATCCGTGCGCTCGAGCGGCGGCTGGGGTCGCCCCTGCTCGAACGGACCACCCGGGCGGTCGCGCTGACCGAGGCGGGGTCGGTGCTGCTGACCGAGGGACGGACGGCCCTCGACGCGGTCGACGCTGCCGAACGCCGCACCCGGCGGACCGCGCACACGGGGCCGGGCGTCGTGCTCGTCGCGAAGGCCGGCGCGTCCCAGGAACTGCTCACGAAGCTGCTCGCGGCCTATGCGGCGGAGCCGGACGCGGTCGCCGTCGACGTCGAACTGTGCGGGCCGGGGGAGCAGGAGCGGCTGCTGCGCGACGGGCGGGCCGACGTCGGGCTGCTGCACCGCCCGTTCGACTCCACCGCGGGCTTCGACACCGAGGACCTGCACACGGAGGGGCAGTCGCTGTTCCTGCCGGCCGGCCACCCGTTGAGCACCCGGACCGAGCTGCGGATGGCCGACATCGAGGCGCTCCCCGACCTCCCGCTGCCCCGGTGGCCCGCCGCCGACGGCACCTACCCGGACGGGCCCGGCCCGCAGGTCCGCGACACCGCGCAGCTGCGCCAGCTCGTCGCGCTCGGCCGGACCGCCGCGGTCCTGCCCGACTCCGCCCGGGTGGACCTGCACGACGACGTCACGGCCGTCGCGCTCGTCGACGCGCCCCCGGTGACCACCCTGCTCGCGTGGCCGCCGCAGAGCCGTTCCCGCGCGGTCGCCGACCTCGTCCGCGTCGCGGCCCGGGCCTAGAGCTCGACGGGCGCCAGGTCGGCGAACCGGTCGCCGGGCCCGGGGTTGCCGGTCGACGAGTGGCCGCCCAGCTGGCGCACCACGCCCCAGACGGCGTTCAGTGCGGTGTCCACGGCACCCTCGGCCCAGCCCGGGATGAACGAGATGTCGTCGCCCGCGAGGAAGATCCCCTGGTGCTCGGGGTCGAAGTGCTCCTGCATGAAATGGGTGAACATGCGCCGCTGGTAGCGGTAGTGCCCGGGCAGGTTGCCGCGGAACGCGCCCATGAAGTGCGGCTCCCGCTCCCAGGAGATCGTGATCGGCTCGCCGAGGATGTGGGACGCGACGTCGAGGTCGGGGTAGATCTGGCGCAGCGAGTGCAGCATCAACCGCACCCGCTCGTCGGTCGGCAGCGCCAGCCACTTCAGGGCGTCGTCGTTCCAGGTGTAGCTCAGGCAGAGCACCGCGGGCCGGGTGGCGGCGTCGGGATCGTCGAGACCACCGCCGCCGTCGAGCAGGTACGTCCCGCGCGTCATGCGGTCGGTGAGCGTGGTGGACAGGACGTGCTGCCCGGTCGCCGGGTCGCGGTCGCGCCAGAACGGGCGGTCGACCAGCACGAACGTCTTCGAGCTCTGCATGTAGTGGGAGCGCTCGAGCGCCATCCAGACCTCGTGGCTGAACAGCGACTCGTCGGTGTCGATCCCGGCGGACAGCAGCCAGGACTGCACCGTCGAGATCACCGCCGCGTACGGCCGCTCGGTGCCCCACCGGTCGAGGACGCCGATCCGTCCGTCGTCGAGCCGTCGCAGGGCCCGGACGGCGGGTCGGGGCGACCCGCCGTGCAGTGACTCCAGCGACGCGCCGGGCGTCCAGTGGGTCAGCTGCGACGGGGCCCGGCGCCACAGCGCGAGCGGCACCGTCTGGGCGCCGCCCTGGATGCGGACGTGCTGGTCGTCGGCGTCGGTCGCGACGACCCGGAGGATCTCGAGCATCGAGTTCGGGAAGTCGGTGTCCCAGCCGCCGGTCCCGAAGCCGACCTGCCCGAAGAGCTCCCGATGCTCGAAGCGGCCGAACGCCGACGACCGGGCGAGGAAGCCGGAGAAGCTCTCGTCGTCGAGACGGGGCACCAGCCGGTTCCAGATCTGCTTGATCGCGCCGGGGGAGCGGGCGCCGATGGCCGCCCGCAGCGCCGGGAGCTCGGCCCCGTCGGCGAGTGCCTCCGCCCAGGCGCGGGAGACCTCGCCGAAGACCGGCGGCAGGTCCTCGGCGCGCTCCGCGTAGTGCGCGCGGCCCGCGAGCTCGATGACGGTCGACGGCGTGTGCGGGGCCAGCGGGTTGGGGAACGGCGAGGTCCGGACGTCGAGGACGCGCAGGTAGTGCCCGAAGGCCCGGCCGGAGGCGGGGAAGCGCATGCCGCCGAGGTCCGCGACCGCGCCCGGCGCGCCCGGGAAGGCCTGCGAGCGCAGCCGGCCGCCGATCTCGCCCGCCTCGTAGACGACGGGGCGCAGGCCGAGGCGCATCAGCTCGTAGGCGGCGACCAGCCCGGCCATCCCGGCGCCGACGATCGCGACCTCGGTCCCCCGGGCGGCGTCCGGGACGGCGCCCAGGCCCCCGGGGTGGGCGAGGTAGGTGTCGTAGGCGAAGGGGAAGTCGGGGACCAGCATGCTCGGGCCGGGATCGGTCACCACTGGTAGGTCTCCGGGCGTCGGTCGGCCAGGTAGTCGCCGCGGGCGCGGGCGCGCTCGAGATCGTCGGTGGTGACGTCGGCGATCAGCAGTTCCTCGGTGTCGGCCCCGGCCCGGGTGAGCTCGCGGCCGTCCGGCCCGGCGATCACCGACGCGCCGCAGAAGCCGGGGCCGATCTGGTTGGCGTAGGCGAGCGCCAGCCGGTTCTCCATGGCGCGGGCGGGGACGAGGACCCGGGCGACCGCCTCGTCGTCGAGCGCCGTCGGGGCCAGCACCACCCGCGCACCCGCCAGCGCGAGGCCGCGGACCACCTCGGGGAACTCCACGTCGTAGCAGATGATCACCGCGCAGCGCAGGCCGCCGATCCCGACGATCAACGGCGTCCCGTCGCCCGGGGTGAAGGCCGCGCGCTCGTCGTCACCCCAGAGGTGGGTCTTGCGATAGCGGCCGGCCAGGGTCCCGTCGGCGTCGATCGCCACGGCGGTGATGTGCCCGTCGTGCGGCTCGGAGGCGACGACGGTGATGCGGTGCGCGGCCGCGATCTCCTGGAGGCGGGGGAGCAGCGCCGGGTCCGGGCCGGCGAACGGCGCGCCGTAGCCCGTCGCGAACAGCTCCGGGGTGACGACGACGTCCGCGCCGGCCGCCGCGGCCCGGGCGGTGGCCGCCTCGAGCCGCACCGCCTCGGCGTCGGGACCCCGCGCCTGCCAGACCGCGATCCGCACCGGTCGCCTCCCGATCGAGGATGTGGAGCTACCGACGTCCAGTGTCAGCGACGCCCCATCGCTGACGTCAGTCAGGACCGGTTCGCCGCCAGCACGGCCAGCAGGTCGTAGATCACGTGCGCGGCGGCGATGCCGGTGATCTCGGCGTGGTCGTAGGCGGGGGCGACCTCGACGACGTCGATCCCCACGATGTCCAGGCCAGGTTCGTCTCCCGTCGGGCCGAGACCCCGCAGGGAGTGCAGCAGTTCCCGCGAGGTCAGCCCGCCCGCCTCGGGGGTGCCGGTGCCCGGCGCGGCGGCCGGATCCAGGACGTCGATGTCCACCGAGAGGTACACCGGGCCGCCCGCGAGCCGTCGGCGCATCCGCTCGACCGTCCGCGCGACCCCGTCGGTCTCGTAGTCGTCCGCGCGCACCACCGCGAAGCCGAGCCGCGCGTCGTCGTCGAGATCCGCCGCGGAGTACAGCGGGCCCCGGATGCCGACGTGCATCGACCGCTCCTGGTCGATGAGCCCCTCCTCGCTCGCCCGGCGGAACGGGGTGCCGTGCGTGTACGGGGCGCCGAAGTAGGTGTCCCAGGTGTCGAGGTGGGCGTCGAAGTGCAGCACGGCGAGGGGGCCGTGCAGCGCGTGGAGGGCGCGCAGGGCCGGGAGCGCGAGGGTGTGGTCGCCGCCCAGGCCGACGACGGTCGCCCCGTCCTGCGCCAGACCGAGGATCCCGGCCCGGCACGCGTCGAGCGCCCCGGTGATGTCGAACGGGTTGAGCGCGAGGTCCCCGGCGTCGGCGACCTGCAGCGATGCGAACGGCGACACCCCGACGGCCGGGTGGTACGGCCGCAGCAGCCGGGAGGACTGCCGGATGTGCGCGGGGCCGAACCGGGCGCCGGGCCGGTAGCTGACGCCGGCGTCGAAGGGCAGCCCGACGATCGCGACGTCGGCCCGGGAGACCTCGTCGAGGCGGGGCAGGCGCGCGAACGTCGGCGGACCGGCGAAGCGCGGCACCTGCTGCCCGTCGACGGGCCCGATGGTCACCGCGGCCTACGGCACGTCGACGATCTTGGCCATGCTGGGCACGCCCTTGTCGTCGACGAGGAAGAGCATGTACGGCCCGGGCGGGGTGATCGTCGGCTCCGGCGGCACCGTCACCGACACGCCGTCCGGCGTCTTCTGCATCGGCAGGGCGACGTCGCGCATGTCGGTGGTCGTGACGTGGGTGGCCGTGGCGGTCCGCACCAGGCGGGCCTTCGCGATCCGGTTCCCGTCCGGGGTGGGGATGTCGAAGTTCTGGCCGCGCGGCATCGTCGGGGGCGCCGAGGTGATCGTCGGACGCGGCGTCCCCTTCTCCAGGTACGGCGGCGTGAAGATCTCGATGCGCTGCTCGAACGTGCCCGGGATCGTGTTCTTCTCGTCGTCGAACAGCGGGTCCGACCCGGCCACGAGCACGCGTCCGTCGGGCAGCAGCAGCGCCTCGGTGTGGTAGTCCCGCCCGATGTTGGGGTCGGCCATCGGGGTGAGCTGGTTCGTCGTCGGGTCCAGCGAGTACGCGAGGTGGTTGTTCGTGGCGCCCTTGCCGCGGTAGTCGAGCGACCCGTTCGTGATGAACGTGGAGTCGTCGGGCATGTTCACCAGGTTCGGGTACCGGGTGGGCTGCGCCAGGTTCGGGCCCGGGGTGAAGTGCGGCGCCGGATCCTTGAGGTTCAGGTAGTCGATCCGTGCCGTCGAGATCGGGCTCTCGCCGACCCCGCCGCCGCCGACCACCGCCATCCGCTGGTCCTGCACCGGGCCGATGAACGCGGAGCCCGCCGTCTCGAGGAGCTCGGGGTCACGCAGGCCGGGGATCGGGGTGAACTGGTTGTTGTCGATGTTCCAGAACCCCGGGATGCGGCCCTTGTCCGACGGCCCGTACCCGGCGGTCGCGCCGGTGTAGACCATCTGGTGCGGGGTCTCGGTCTCGAAGAGGGCCGGGTAGGTCGGGAAGTACTGGTTGAGGTCCTTGCGGTCGATCCAGGTGTTCGTCCTCGGGTCGTACTCCTCGGTCTGCCCGTTGATCACCTGCCCGACGTTGTCCAGGCCCGCGACCGTGAGCACGTTGCCGTCCGAGAGCGGCGTCAGCGTCGGGTACCAGCGGGACTGGTTCATGTTCGGGACCTCGGACCACTGCTCGGTCTTCGGGTCGAACGTGTACGCCTTGTTGGTGCCCTGGTAGTCCTGCTTGTCCAGGGTCATCGGCTCGCCGAGGCCGTAGAGGTTCTTGGCGTCGGCCGGGTCCAGCCCGGAGATCGCGTACTTGTCACGGTTGCCGTTGACCGCCTGCGGGCCGGGCTGCTCGGCCTCGACGAAGACCTTCTCCTCCGACGAGGTGACCTTGGTGCGCGCGCCCGTCCCGATCTTGAGCGCCGGCGGCACCGTCGTGTCGAAGTCGGAGCGGTACTTCTGCCCACTGGGCGCGGTGAACTCGGTGCCCGCCGGCAGGAAGCGCGGGGCGTTCGGGTTCTCGTTCTTGATCCGCATCGCGCCGGCCGCGTTGGTCACGGCGCCGTCGAGCTTCTCGTAGCGCTGCGTGCCGCCCGCGAACAGGAGCCGCCCGTCGGGCAGGACCGTCTGGCCCCCGCAGAACATGTCGTCGGGCACCGGGATCATCTTCGAGGCCCCGGTGGCCGGGTCGTAGATCATGCTCTTGAGCGCCTTGGTGGCGAACATGTCCTCCTTGTTGCCGGACCCGGCGATGAGGAGGACCTTGCCGTCGTTGAGCAGGGCGGCGTGGATGGAGTTGACGCGGCTGTCCGGCGGCACCTCGACGGTGTCCCAGTGGCCGTACTGGGCCTTGTACTCCGGGCTGTTGATGAGGCGCTCGTGGCGCCACTCCTGGACGTACGCGACGGCCGGGGGGACGTTGACCCCCAGGAGCACGGCGGCGGCCACGACGACGAGCGCGATCTGCCGGTACCGACGGGTCTTCGCGCGCAAGCCCACTCTCCACGGTCCTGGGAACCGGGTCCCCGGCGTCGGCCCGGAGCGGGCAGGCGGCGACCGACCCGGCGACGGCCGTGCTGCACGCTAACCGAGTCGGTGTTGTGACTTGACTCCGACCCCCGCGCTCGTGCAGACGTGGTGCAGACGGAGCATCGCGCTCAGACGGCAGGGTCCCGGACGTAGTCCGCGGCGACCAGTCGGGGCACCTCGCCGGTGACGGTGTGGAACGTCAGCGTCCACACGCTGCCCTTGCGCGAGGGCGGTTCGGTGAGGCGCCGGTTGCTCGCGATCTCGGGCCGCGGGCCGTCCGACCCGTCGGAGGCGAGATCCCGCACCAGCGTCGGGATGCCGTAGCCCTGGGCGCAGATCGCGGTGGTCTCGCCGGCGACGAGGTCGAGCAGGAACCCGCGGGCGCCCACCGGGTCCTCGGCGACGGCCTCGTCGGCGAGCGCGGCGGCGTCGGAGATCCCGACGCCGAGGCGGTGCGAGGCGGGCTCCAGGGTCTCGCGGCAGCGGACCCGGGGCGCCGCGTAGAGACGACGCACCCCGTGTGCGGTCACCAGGTCGGCGACCCGGCGGGCCTGGTCGCGGCCCTCCTCGACGAGGGGACGCTCGTCGTCGTCGGCCCAGGACCCCCGCTTCCCGGCCTTCGCGTGCCGCACGAGCAGCAGCGACGCGAGCGGGTGGGGCGCGGCGGTGAAGGTGTCGAGGACGTCGCGGTCGGAGCCGTAGGTCAGCAGGCCCGCGGCCTCGGACGGGGCGAGCCAGCGCAGCTCGTCGGTCTCGCCGTTCGGGGTGAAGGAGCCGTCGCCGGCGCGGGCCTCCCAGTAGTCGACGACCTTGCGGTCCGCCCCGACCGGGTAGCGCACGGTCGCGAGGTGCCGGCCGAGGGCCGCCGCGAAGCCGGTCTCCTCCGCGATCTCCCGCACCGCGGTCCTGGCCCGCGACTCGCCCGGGTCGACCTTGCCCTTGGGGAGGCTCCAGTCCTGGTGGTGCGGCCGGTGCACGACCGCCACCTCGCGGCCGTGCCGCCCCTCGCGCCACAGCACCGCGCCCGCGGCGTGGACGCTGCGGGGGACGTCCTCGTCCGGGGTGACGGTGCCCGAGTTGCCGTCCGGGAGCATCAGTCCGTCAGGGGGGATCACGCCTTCGCCTCGCGCCGCGTCAGCAGCTGCATCTGGTGGTCGCTGACCTGCATCCCGTCCGTGCCCTCCCCGGCCGCCACCGGCCACGGCGTCCATGACCCGTCCGGATCGAGGATCCAGCACCGCGTCGACGGCGCCGTCGCGGAGTCCAGGATCTCGTCGAGCTGGGCGACCAGTCGCGGGTCGGTGACCGGCACCAGTGCCTCGACCCGGCGGTCGAGGTTGCGGTGCATCATGTCCGCGCTGCCGATCCAGTGCTCGCCGGCCCCGACGAAGTGGAAGACCCGCGAGTGCTCGAGGAAGCGCCCGAGGATCGAGCGCACCCGGATGTTCTCCGAGAGCCCCGGCACACCGGCCCGCAGCGCACAGATGCCGCGGACCACGAGGTCGACCGGCACCCCGGCCTGCGAGGCGCGGTAGAGCGCGTCGATGACCTGCTCGTCGACCAGCCCGTTGACCTTGATCCGGATGCCGCACTTCTTGCCGCGCTGGGCCCGCTTGCGCTCGGTGTCGATGCGCTCGATCACCCCGCGCCGCACGCCGTAGGGGGCGACCAGCAGGCGGCGGTACTTGCGACGGCGGGCGTAGCCGGTCAGCACGTTGAACAGGTCCGTGAGGTCCGCGCCGATCGTCTCGTCGGCGGTGAACACCCCGATGTCCTCGTAGAGCCGGGCGGTCTTCGGGTTGTAGTTGCCGGTGCCCAGGTGGCAGTACCGGCGGATGGTGCCGCCCTCCTGGCGCACCACCAGCGCCGCCTTGGCGTGGGTCTTCAGGCCGACGAGGCCGTAGACGACGTGGACGCCCGCACGCTCCAGCGCCCGGGCCCAGTTGATGTTGGCGCGCTCGTCGAACCGGGCCTTGATCTCGACGACGGCGACAACCTGCTTGCCCGCCTCCGCGGCGTCGACCAGCGCCTCGATGATCGGCGAGTCGCCCGAGGTGCGGTACAGCGTCTGCTTGATCGCGAGGACCTTCGGGTCCATCGCGGCCTGCTCGAGGAAGCGGTGCACGCTCGTGGAGAACGAGTCGTAGGGGTGGTGCACCATCACGTCGCCCTCGCGCAGCGTGGCGAAGACGCTCTTCGGGGTCTCGCCCTCGCTGAACGCCGGGTGGGTGGCCGGCACGAACACCGGGTCCTTGAGCTCGGGGCGGTTGAGCGCCATGAGCTCCATCAGCGCCGACAGGTCGAGCAGGCCCGGCACCTGGACGACGTCGTGCGGATCGACGTCGAGCTCGCGCAGCAGCAGCTCGAGCATGTGCTCGCTCATCGACTCGGTGATCTCGAGGCGCACCGGGGGCCCGAAGCGCCGCCGGGCGAGCTCCCGCTCGAGGGCCTGCAGCAGGTCCTCGTCGCGGTCCTCCTCGACGTCGAGGTCGGCGTTGCGGGTCACGCGGAAGACGTGGTGCTCGGCGACCTGCATGCCCTCGAAGAGCCGGTCGAGGTGCTCGGCGATGAGGTCCTCGATCGGCAGGAACCAGCAGCGCCGGTCCAGGTTCCCCGAGTCGTCCTCGTCGGCGTCCCCGGGCTCCGGGCCGACCCGGACCAGCCGCGGCACGTTGTTCGGCACCTTCACCCGGGCGAAGTGCTCGGTGCCGGTCTGCGGGTCGCGGACCTCGACGGCCAGGTTCAGCGACTGGTTCGAGATGTAGGGGAACGGGTGCGCCGGGTCGACCGCCAGCGGCGTGAGGACCGGGAAGACCTGGGCGTCGAACCACTCGGAGAGCCGCTCGCGGGCCTCCTCGGTGACGCGGTCCCAGCCGATCACCCGGATCCCGGCGTCCTCGAGCGCCGGGCCGACGTCGCCGAGCCAGATCTTGGCGTGCTTCTCGGCCAGCTCCTGGTTGCGGGCCGCGATGCGCGCCAGCTGCTCGCGCGGGGTCAGACCGTCGGCGCTGCGCACCGAGAGCCCGGTCTCCTCGCGGCGCTTCAGACCGGCCACGCGGACCATGTAGAACTCGTCCAGGTTCGACGCGAAGATCGCGAGGAACTTGACGCGCTCGAGCAGGTGCTGGCTCTGGTCCTCGGCGAGCGCCAGGACCCGGGCGTTGAACTCCAACCAGGACAGCTCGCGGTTGTCGTAGCGGTCCTCGGGGAGATCCTCGGTCTCCTCGATCGCCGGCGTCACGGCGGCCGGCGCGAGCGGGAGGCGCCCGCGGGCGTCCGTCGCGCCGTTGCGTGCCGAGGGCACGGGCGGCGGGGGGCCCGGTTCGGTGACCGTGCCGTCGTCCGCTCCCGCCGTGGCGTCGACGGCGTCCGGCAGGGCGGTGTCCACACCGCCGAGGTCCGAGGAGTCGCTCACACGGAGCATTGTCCCCAGCGACCGGCGTGCGGGCGAGGCCGACGGGGCCCGGGTCACCGGACGCGCGACACACCGGTGGTGAACGGGTGCTCAGCGGCACCCGGCGAGGGGAACGGCCGGGGTGTGCACGTCGGGCCATGCCCGGGTGGCGGGCCCGACCCCGAGGGCGCGGACCTGGTCGAGGTCCTCGGGGACGTCGACGTCGTGGCGCAGTCCCGGCCAGGCGCCGGTCAGGGCCACGGCGCCCGCGGTCTCGTGGACGCGCGCCGAGGACGGGCCGAAGTGCGGGCCGCCGTCCCCGGGCCGGGAGAGCACGAGCAGCGTCGTCCCGTCCCCGGTGTGGTCCGCGACGAACGCGGCGGGGGCACCGTCCGCGATCACCCCCGCCGCCGCGGCGAGGGCCTCGTCGAGCTCGGCCGGGCGCAGCGCCGGGACGTCGCCGAGCAGCGCGGCGACGAGCCCGGGCGGGTCGTCGCCCCCGCGGAGATGGTCGGCCCCGGCGAGGACGGCCGCGTTGAGCCCGGTCCCGGGGTCGTCCACGACGACGGCGCGCGGCGGCTCCTTCGCGCCGTCGGCGGGGCCGATCAGGGCCGCCGCGTGCGGGTCGGACGTCACGACGGCGAGCCGGCGCACCGAGGAGGCGAGCACGGCCGCGAGCGTGTCCGAGGCGAGGGCCAGCGCCAGCCCGGCCCGGCTCGCCGACCGCCCGGCCGCGGTGGGGGCGAGGTCGGCCGTGGCGCCGACGAGCCGTGACTTCGCTCGCCGGAGCTCCTTGATCGGGACCACGAGGTCCACGGGGGCGGCCATGGGTGCCATCTTCCGCCCGGGCGGGCGCGGGCACCGAGCCGGAACCCGCCGTTCGTCACGTCGTGGCCCGCCGTTCGAGTCTGGACGGACGATCACCGCCCACGGGAGACTGCGCGCACTCCGTCGGCGGGCGACCGGCGGGACGTGCGGGGACGAGGAGGCGACCTGGTGGCGATCGTGCGCAGGCCCGGCGGTGACGCGGTCGTCGCGTTGCCCGACGAGGTGCGTCGCAGGCGCCGCGAGCCGGGCGGGCCGTGGGTCGCGCTGAGCGCGGTGGTCTTCTACCCGCTGACGGTGCTCCTGGCCCGGCGTCGCATGGTCGGGCTGGAGCACGTCCCGGCGCAGGGCCCGGCGATGCTCGTGTGCAACCACGTGTCGTACCTGGACCCGGTCTACACGGCGGTGTTCGTCCACCGGGCCCGCCGGGTGCCGCGGTTCCTCGCGAAGGACTCGCTGTGGAAGGTGCCGGTCTTCGGACGGGTCCTGGCGGGCAGTCGCCAGATCCCGGTCTCGCGGGGCTCGCGGGAGGCCGGATCGAGCCTCGAGGCCGCCCAGCGGGCGTTCGACGACGACGGCGTGGTGGTCATCTACCCCGAGGGCACCATCACGCGCGATCCCGAGGGCTGGCCGATGACCGCCCACTCGGGGGCCGCGCGGCTGGCCCTGCTGAACGACATCCCGGTGATCCCGACGGTGCACTGGGGGACGCTGCAGGTCTACGACCACTACAACAAGCGGTTCCGGCCCTCCCCGCTCGGCGCGACCATCACGGTGCGGGCGGCGGCGCCGCTCGACCTCTCCGACCTGCGGGCGCGCGTCGGGGGGAAGGCACCAGGGGCGGCGCTGCTGCGGGAGACGACCGAGCGGATGATGTCCGCCGTGCGTGCGCTGCTCGAGGAGGTCCGGGGCGAGTCGGCCCCGAGCGGGTCGGGAGACGGAGCGGGGACGGCTCGGTGAGTCCTGAGGTCGACGGTCGTTACGCGGTGCTGGGCGCCGGCTCGTGGGGCACGACATTCGCGAAGGTGCTCGCCGACGCGGGCACCGACGTCTGCCTGTGGGCGCGCCGCAAGGAGGTCGCCGACGAGATCGAGAACGATCACCTGAACTCCGAGTACCTGCCCGACGTCATGCTCCCCGCTCGCCTGCGGGCCACCCACGACGCCGACGCCGCGCTCGACGGGGTCACCACCGTGGTCCTCGCGATCCCGGCGCAGAAGCTGCGCGCCCACCTCGAGGACTGGCGCGACCAGCTCCCGCGCGACGCGACGGTCGTCAGCCTCGCGAAGGGCGTCGAGATGGGGACGCTCAAGCGGATGAGCGAGGTCGTCGCCGACGCGGGCGCGGTGGACCCCGGACGTATCGCGGTGGTCAGCGGCCCGAACCTCGCCGGGGAGATCGCCGCGGAGCAGCCCACGGCCACGGTCGTCGCGTGCTCCGACCACGACCGGGCCGTCGCGGTCCAGCACGCCTGCTCGACCGGGTACTTCAAGCCCTACACCAACGTCGACGTGATCGGCTGCGAGCTGGGCGGGGCGTGCAAGAACGTCATCGCGCTCGCCTGCGGGATGGCCGCCGGGATGGGCTACGGCGACAACACGACCGCGTCGCTCATCACGCGCGGGCTCGCCGAGATCTCCCGGCTGACCGTGGCGCTCGGCGGCCAGGCCCTCACCCTCGCCGGGCTGGCCGGCATGGGCGACCTCGTCGCCACGTGCTCCTCGCCGCTGTCCCGGAACCGCCGCTTCGGCGCCTCGCTGGGCAAGGGGCTCTCCGTCGCCGAGGCGGAGGAGGCCAACCACGGCCAGGTCGCCGAGGGCGTGAAGTCGTGCGACGCGATCGGCGAGCTGGCGCGCCGCCACGACGTCGACACGCCGATCGTGGAGGCGGTGAGCCGGGTGTGCGCCGGTCAGGTCTCCGCGCGCGACGTCGGTGACGAGCTGATCAACCGCGAGCGGAAGCCGGAGTGACCCACGTCGCGCTCCCGCGTCCGAACGGTCGGCTCCGGGTTTCGCCCGCGGATACGCGAGGAACACAGGGCTTCGTGGACGTGCTGCAGCGGACGGAGCCGCCCCGCGTGAGCGGAACGGGACCGGTCGGGTCGGGGATCACCCTCGCCCGGACGGCGACCGCCACGCGCGCGGACGCCTCCGCGCTGCGCCGGAGCTTCCGCACCTGGCTCGCCGAGCTCGCCGACGAGGACACCGTCGACGACCTCACCCTCGCCGTCTACGAGGCGCTCGCCAACGTCGTCGACCACGCGTACGCCGCCACCGGCACCCCGGGCGAGATGCGGCTGTGGGCCGCCGCGTCCCCGCCGCTCGACGGGGGACGCGACCTCGTCGTCACCATCTCCGACGACGGTGCGTGGCGCCGGTCGGGCGAGCCCGGGTGGCGGGGTCGCGGGATCCCGCTCATGCACACCCTGAGCTGCGCCTCGGTGCTCTCCGGGACCACCGGGACGACGATCCGGCTGCGGCGCTGGATCGAGCCGTAGGGCCTCAGCCGCCCGCCCAGGTGCGGACGTGCTCCGGGACGGTCACGTCGTCCGGGAGCGCCGGGCAGGTCTCGGGCGCGCCGAGGACCGTCGTCACCGGCACCACCCCCGCCCATCGCCGGTCGCCCGCGGCGACCTCCTCGGGATCCCCCGGCGGCCCCTGGCGCACCTTCACGCTGGCCTCGGCGAGGTCCAGCGCGAGGACAGCGGTCGCCGCGGTCTCCCGGCGGTCGGGTCGGCGGGCGTGATCCCACTGCCCGGGGGTGAGGTGCTCGACGACGGCGCGGAGTGCCGTGAGGTGCTCGTCGGGATCGGTCACCCGCCGCGCCCGGCCGCGTACGACGGCGCTGCGGTAGTTCGCGGAGTGCGAGAAGACGCTGCGGGCCAGGACGAGGCCGTCGAGCAGCGTCACGGTCAGGCAGACCTCCCGCTCGGTCGCCAGGCTCGCCGCGCCGCTGGAGCCGTGCACGTAGACGACCTCGCCGACCCGGGCGTGCATCGTCGGCAGCACCAGCGGGGCGCCGTCGCCGTCGACGAGCCCGAGGTGGCAGAGCAGCGCCTCGTCGAGGACGGCGTGCAGGGCGGCACAGTCGTCGGCCTGACGCTCGCGCTTGCGCCGGAGCTGGGTGCGGGCGGTGGTGGAGAGGCTCACGACGACGATCGTGGCGCGGTCAGTGGCATGCTGCGAGGGCCATTCGCGAGGCGATCGAGGAGGCCATTCGTGGGGAGTCCGGTGTCGTCGGTGGTGGTCCTGGACCGGGACGCCCCTGAGCCGCTGGCCGTGCAGCTCGCCGACGCGCTGCGTCGTGCCGCGGTCGACGGCCGGCTCCGGCCGGGGGACCGGGTCCCGGCGACGCGGGTGCTGGCCCGGGAGCTGGGCCTGAGCCGCACGGTCACGGCCGCCGCCTACGACCAGCTCGTGGCGGAGGGCTGGCTGGGCGCCCGGCACGGGGCGGGGACGTTCGTGACGGCGGCGCCGCCCCGTGCCGCGCCGCCCCGGTCCGCCTCGCCCCCGCCCCGTGTCGGCAACGGCTCATCCCTGTCATCTGACGAGCGGACGGCGCCACCCATGCACGGAGTGGATCTCCGACCCGGCGCTCCCTGCCTCGAGGTGCTCGACACCGCGGCCTGGCGGCGGGCCTGGCGCCGCGCGGGCGACCTCGAACCGGCGGAACGCCCCGAGCACGCGGGCACCGGGGCGTACCGGTCGGCCGTCGCCGAGCACCTGCTCCGCCACCGCGGCATCCCGGCCGCGGCCGACGACCTGCTCGCCACCGCGGGAACCACCACCGGATTCGCCGAGGTCCTCGCGGTGCTGCGACGGCAACGTGGACGGCCGCTTCGCGTCGGGATCGAGGATCCGGGCTACCGGCGCGCGGCCGGGGTCGCGCGGGCCGACGGTGCCGAGGTCGTCGGGCTCGCCGTCGACGCCGACGGCCTCGTCGTGGACGCGCTGCCGGCCGGGCTCGACGTCGTCTACACCACCCCCGCGCACCAGTACCCGCTCGGCGGCCGGCTCCCGGTGGCGCGTCGCGGCGCGCTCGTCGAGCGGGCGCGGGCCGAGGGCTTCGTGGTCGTCGAGGACGACTACGACGGCGAGCTGCGCTACGACGTCGCGCCGCTGCCGGTGCTGGCCGCGCTCGCGCCCGACGTCGTCGTGCACCTCGGCACCGCGAGCAAGATCGCGACGCCCACGCTCGGCGTCGGCTGGATGGTGGCCCCGCCCGCGCTGCGGGACCAGGTCCTGGCCACCCGGTGGGAGACCGGGACGCGCCCGGCGCCGGCGGGCCAGGCGGTGCTGGCGGCATGGGCCCGGGACGGCGCGCTCGGGCGCCACCTCGCGCGGTTGCGACGCGAGCTCGCGGCCCGCCGCACCCTCGTCGTCGACGCGGTCACGGCAGCCGGGCACGGGGTCGTCGGGGACCGGGCGGGGGCGCACCTCGTCGTGCCGCTGGGGTCGGCGGCCGCCGAGGAGGCGGCCGTGGCCGGTGCGGCCGACGCGGGCCTGCTCGTCGACGGGCTCGCGGCGCACCACCTCGAGGGCGGGGCGCCGCGGAGCCACGGCGTCCTCGTCGGGTGGGCCGCCCCGACACGCGCCGAGCTCGCCGACGCCCTGCTCCGGTGGGGGACTGCGCTCGCCGACGTCCCCGGCACGGCGCGTGGCGTCGGTGTGGGGCCCGCGTAGGCTCCGCGCGCATGGGAGCACCCGCGCGGCGCCCGACGCTGCTGGTCCTCTTCGGCGGCCGGTCGGGGGAGCACGCCGTGTCCTGCGTCTCCGCCGGGGGGATCCTCGACAACCTCGACCGGGACCGGTTCGACGTCGTCGCCGTCGGCATCACCCGCGACGGGGAGTGGCTCGCCGTCGGTGACGACACCGAACGCTGGCGGCTGCACGGCCGCGAGCTGCCCGAGGTCACCGCGGACGCGGGGGAACCGGTCGCGCTGCTGCCCGACCCCACCCGCCGTGAGCTGGTCAGCCTCGCCGACGGACGCCGTGGCGCGGTGCTCGCGACGATCGACGCGGTGTTCCCCGCGCTGCACGGGCCCGCCGGCGAGGACGGCGAGGTGCAGGGCCTGCTGGAGACGGCCGGCGTGCCCTACGTGGGCGCCGGGGTCTGCGCGAGTGCCGCCTCGATGGACAAGACGGTCACCAAGGCGCTGCTGCGCGACGCCGGCCTCGTCGTCGGCGACGCCGTCGCGCTCGACCGCACGGCCACCGACCTCACGGCCGCCGAGCGCGAGCGGCTCGGCCTGCCGGTCTTCGTCAAGCCGGCCCGCGCGGGCTCGTCGGTCGGGATCCGGCGGGTCACCGCCTGGGAGGACCTCGCCGACGCGGTGGCCTTCGCCCGGGAGAGCGACCCGAAGGTCCTGGTCGAGGCCGCCGTCGTCGGGCGCGAGATCGAGTGCGGCGTGCTGCAGTTCCCCGACGGCCGGGTCGAGGCCAGCGTGGCCGCGGAGATCCGGCTGCCCGGTGCCGACGACTGGTACGACTTCGAGACCAAGTACCTCGACGACGTCAGCGAGCTCGACGTGCCCGCGAAGCTCGACGACGCGGTCGGCGAGGCGGTCCGCGAGCAGGCCGTGCGGGTGTTCCGCACCATGGACTGCTCGGGCCTCGCGCGGGTCGACTTCTTCGTGACCGACGACGGGCGCGTGCTGGTCAACGAGCTCAACACCATGCCGGGCTTCACCGCCACGTCGCTCTACCCGCGGATGTGGGCGACGACGGGCGTCGACTACCCGACGCTGCTCACCACGCTGGTCGAGACCGCCCTCGCCCACGGGACCGGTGTCCGGTGAGGTCCGCGGGCGGGCCCCTCAGCGGGTCGGTGTCGGCGTCGGGGCGGGCGGCGTCGAGTCCCGGCTCACCAGAGTGATCTTCACGCCGCGCGAGACGTCCTGGATGGCGCCGCTGCCGACGCCGTCGGGCAGCGTGAGCCCGACGAAGATCGCGCGATCGGCCGTGACCCAGGTGGTCGCCCCCGGGCCGGGGATGCCGAACCAGGAGACGCCGTCCACGTCGAGCAGTGGGCTCGTCGGGCCCAGCTCGGCCGGGGCGGGCAGGCCGCAGCGCAGCACGATCGGCTGGTCCTCGGGCCGCCCGGTGGCCTCCTTCTCCCCGCCCCACGCCATCGTCCCCGCGGGTGCGGGTGCCGCGAGCGTCCGGCGCGGCAGCAGCCCCTCACCGGTGTTGATGTCCAGCGGCAGCCCCGAGAACAACCGGGAGCAGTCCGCGGACGCGGCGGCGGGCACCGAGACCGCCGCGACGGCGAGTGGACCGGTGTCGGGGTCCGGGTCGGCCTGCTGCCCGAGCAGCTGCGAGGCGACGAGGACGCCGACGACGAGGAGGACCGGCAGCGCGAGCGCCAGGCCGAGGAGGATTCTCGGGAGGCGGCGGTCGAGCTCCGGCGCGCGGGTGGGGGTCACCGCGGGTGCGGGGTCAGGCCGTCGCGGCGGCGGAGACCACCGGGCACGTCAGCGTTCGGGTGATGCCGGGGACCTTCTGCACGGCCACGATGACCTGGTCGCCCAGCGTGTCGACGTCGGCGGCCTGGACGTGGACGATCACGTCGTAGGGCCCGGTGACGTCCTCGGCCCGTGTCACGCCCTCGATCCCGGCCACGTCCGACGCGACCGCGGCGGCGCGGCCCACCTCGGTCTGGATCAGGATGTAGGCCTGGACCACGGACGGGCCTCCTCGGGGGACGGGCACGCTCGCCCGCTCGTCGGGGAGAGGACGGCGTGCACGGGACGTGACACGACGTGTCGGAAGGTACCGCAGGGGGCAGACGGGTGAGCCGGACGGCGAGCGGTGACACCACCAAGCAGGACGGAGCAGGACGCGAATCCGCTGGTGGCGGGCAGGTTTCCGACCTCGGTGAGTTCGGTGTGATCGACCGCATCACCGCCGACCGGCCCCAGCCGGACGGGACCCTGCTCGGTCCGGGTGACGACGCGGCGGTGGTCGCGGCGCCCGACGGCCGGGTGGTCGCGACCGTCGACACCCTGGTGCAGGGCGTGCACTTCCGGCTCGACTGGTCCGGGCCCGAACAGGTGGGGCGCAAGGCGGTCGCCGCCAACCTCGCGGACGTCGCCGCGATGGGAGCGATCCCGACGGCGCTGCTGCTCTCGCTGGCCTGTCCCGCTTCGACGTCGACCGAGGTCGTCGACGGTCTCGCCGCCGGCATCTGGGACGCCGCGTCCGAGGCCGGCGTCGGGGTGGTCGGCGGCGACACCGTGTCCGCCGACCAGATCGTGGTGTCGATCACCGCGCTGGGCGACCTGGAGGGCCGGGCCCCGGTGCGGCGGTCGGGCGCGAAGGTCGGCGACGTCGTCGCGGTCCGGGGCGTGCTCGGCTGGTCGGCCGCCGGGATGGAGGTGCTGCGCCGCGGCTTCCGGTCACCGGTGGCGATGGTCGCGGCGCACCGCACCCCGCGGCCGCCGTTCACCGAGGGCCCGGTGGCCGCCCGGGCCGGAGCCACGGCGATGGTCGACACCTCCGACGGGCTGCTCGCCGACCTGGGGCACATCGCCGCGGCCTCGCGTGTCCGCATCGACGTCCGCTCGGAGCTGGTGCCGGTGGCCGACAAGCTCCGCGACGTGGCCTCCGCGCTCGGCAAGGACGCCCTGGCGTGGGCCCTCACCGGTGGCGAGGACCACGCTCTCGTCGCCTGCTTCCGCGAGGAGGACGCCGTGCCCGACGGATGGACGGTCTGTGCCGACGTCCGCCTGGGCACGGGCGTGAGCGTGGACGCCGACCGCTGGGGCGGCGCCGGCGACCCCGGCTGGCGGCACTGGCGCTGATCCCTACATGCCCGGCGGGCGGACCCCCCGGATCGAGGCGTCGAGCAGCTGCACCGGGTGGAGCATCGGCAGCTCGCCCGTCAGGTACTTGCGGATCTGCAGCAGGCAGCCCGGGTTCGCGGTGACCAGCAGGTCGGCCCCGGTGCCGCGGATGTTCTCGGCCTTGCGGCGCCCGAGATCGCCCGCGGCCTCCGGCTGCAGCATGTTGTAGATCCCCGCGGACCCGCAGCAGATCTCGGCCTCCGGGAGCTCGGTGAGCTCCACGCCCGGGATCGAGCGCAGCACCTCCCGCGGCTGCGAGCGGATCTTCTGGGCGTGACCCAGGTGGCAGGCGTCGTGGTAGACCACGGTCGCGTCGACCCGGTGCCGCGGGGCCCGGGAGTCCTCGAGGGCGTCGGCGAGCACCTCGGAGACGTCGCGGACCTTCGCCGAGAAGCGTGCCGCGCGGTCGGACCAGCTGAGCCCGTCCCCCGTCACTCCGCTCGCCTCGTCGTCGTCGGCCAGCAGCTCGCCGTACTCCTTCATCGACGAGCCGCACCCGGCGACGTTCACCGCGATGACGTCGACGTCGGCCTGCTCGAACACCGCGATCAGCGCCTTCGCCCGCTCGGCCGACTCCTCCTCGCGGCCGGCGTGCAGCCCGAGCGCCCCACAGCAGCCCTGCTCGCGGGGCGCGACGACCTCGTAGCCCTCGGCGGCGAGGACCCGCGTCGTCGCGAGGTTGACCTGGTGGAAGAAGACGTCCTGCACGCAGCCGGTGAGCATCCCGACCCGCCCGCGCCGGGGCCCGACCGCCGGGGTGCGCGCGGGGGTCCGGGCGAACGCGTCGCGCACCGACACCGGCGGCAGCAGCGACTCCATCGCGACGAGGCGCTCCAGGCGGCGCGGCAGCCGCGCGAGCAGCCGGTCCATCTTCTTCGGGCGCAGCTTCTGGTAGAGCGCCCCGCCCAGCGACGCGGCCCGGAGCCGGCGGCGGTACGGGAAGAGGGTGAAGATCGCCTCGCGGAAGAGCCGATCCGCCCGGGAGCGCGGCACGTTCCGCTCGATCTGGGGCCGGGTGGCCTCGAGGAGCCGGTCGTACTGCACCCCGGACGGGCAGGCGGTCACGCACGCCATGCAGCCCAGGCACCGGTCCATGTGCGTGGTGAAGGCGCCCTCGAGCGGGATCTCGCCGTTCTCCGCCATCTGCATGAGATAGATCCGCCCGCGCGGGGAGTCCATCTCCTCGCCCCACAGCGCGTAGGTCGGGCAGGTCGGCAGGCAGAACCCGCAGTGCACGCAGTCGTCGAGCAGCTCCTGGGCGGGCGGGTGGTGCGCGTCGAAGCTGCCGTGCCCCGGCCGCCCGGCCTCGGCCAGCGCGTCGGTGCGCTCCGGCGAGTCCTTCTCCCCGCGCTGCGAGGAGAAGTCGGGCCCCGGGCCGGTCGGTCCGGTGGTGGGCGTGCTCGTCACGCGGGCGCTCCTGTCCTCGGCAGCCACGGGTCCATGCGCCCGCGGCCGATCCGGTGGTCGGGGTCGAGGGAGGCGGCCACCGCGCGCAGCAGCACGGCGCTCGCCGGGGCGGGTCCCCACGCGGGGAGATCGGTACCCGCGGGCCGGGACCGCAGGGTGGACGTGCCGCCGGCCGCCGCGAGCCGGCGGTGCACGGCCGCGACCACCTCGGCGTCGGCGGGCACGGTCAGCGTCGCGACCCCGGTGGCGGGCGCCGCGGTCACGTCCTCGGCGTCGGCCTCGCCGACCAGCGACGTCAGGACCTCGCCGAGCTGGGTGGGACGCACCCCGACGCGGATCACCGCCCGACCGTCCGGGCCCTCCACGGCGTCGGCGTGCGAGGACCAGGCCGCGTCCGCGTCGGCGGCCGGGAGCTCCGCGGCCCCGTCGAGGAGCCCGGCGAGTCGCGTCGCCCGCCCCTCGACACCACCCTCGGTGCCTTCCAGCCGGACCAGCAGCCGACCGTCGGACCACTCCAGCGCGGAGGGCTCCACCGGGGTGTCGGTGACCGCCCGGCCCGCGGCGGGCAGGCCGGCCAGGTCCGGGCACGGCAGCGCGACGGTGCGCACCGCGGGCGGACGGGGGTGCAGGCGGAGCACCACCTCGGACATCACCCCGAAGGTCCCGTGCGCGCCGTGCAGCAGCTTCGCGAGGTCGTAGCCGGCGACGTTCTTGATCACGTGCCCGCCGGAGCGCGCCACGGTGCCGTCGGCCAGGACGACGGTCACGCCGATCACCAGGTCGCGCAGCGAGCCGTACGCGAGGGCGAGCGGGCCGGAGTCGGCGGTGGCGAACAGCCCGCCGACGGTGGCGCCGCGGCGCACCCGGGCGGCGTCGAACGCGACCCGCTGCCCGTGCTCGGCCAGCGCGGACTGCAGGGCGTCCAGCGGCGTGCCCGCGCCGACCGCGACGGTCATGTCGCCGGGGTTGTGCGCGACGACGCCGGCGAGGCCGCGCACCGAGATCACGGTCGCGTCCGGGGCCGGCGGGGCGGCCCAGTCGGCGGCGGTGCCCGCCCCGGTCGCGACGACGGGTCCCGGGGCGTCCCGGACGGCGTCACGCAGTTCGGTGGTGGTGGTAGGTGCCGTGGTGGAGGTGCTCACAGTCGGCTGATCACTCCGGCCTCCTCGAGGGGATGCGGGCGGAACGGGCCGGGCCGCTCACCGCAGAGCCGCGGCGTGGGAAAGATCTTGCCGGGGTTGCACCGACCGTCGGGGTCGAAGCCCGCCCGGACCCGCTGCATGACCGCGAGGTCGTCGTCGGTGAACATCCGCGTCATCGAGCACGCCTTGTCCGCGCCGATGCCGTGCTCGCCGGACAGCGAGCCACCCAGCTCCACGCAGAGTTCGGCGATCCGGCTGGAGAGGTCCTCCGCGGTCTCGTGCTCGCCCGCGGCCTCCGAGTACAGGACCAGCGGGTGGAGGTTCCCGTCGCCGGCGTGGAACACGTTGGCCACGCGCAGCCCCACCTCGGAGCCCATCTCGGCGATGCGGGTCAGCACCTCGGCGAGGCGGGTGCGGGGCACGACCCCGTCCTGGACGAAGTAGTCCGGGCTGATGCGCCCGACCGCGGCGAACGCGGCCTTGCGGCCCTTCCACACCTTCGCGCGTTCCTCGGGCGTCCCGGCCACGTGGATCCGGGTCGCCCCGTGCTCCTCGCAGAGCCGGGTGATCTCGGCGAACTGCTCGTCGCACTCCTCGGCCGGGCCGTCGAGCTCGATGATCAGCGCGGCGGGGGCCTCGACGGTGTACCCGGCGCCGACCGCGGCCTCGGCGGCCTCCATCGCGAGCGAATCCATCATCTCCACCGCGGCGGGGACGATCGACGCCTCCACGATGGCGCCGACGGTGTCCCCGGCGGCCTCGATCGACGGGAAGTCGGCGAGGACGGTGCGCACCGCCTCGGGCTTGCGCAGCAGCCGGACGGTGACCTTGGTGCAGATCCCCAGCGTGCCCTCGGAGCCGAGGAAGAGGCCGCGCAGATCGGGGCCCGCCTGCTCGGACGAGGGCCCGCCCAGGGTGACCAGCGTGCCGTCGGCCAGCACGACCTCCATCTCGAGGACGTGGTTGGTGGTGAACCCGTACTTCAGGCAGTGCGCCCCGCCGGAGTTCTCCGCGACGTTGCCGCCGATGGTGCAGACCTGCTGGCTCGACGGGTCCGGCGCGTAGTAGAGCCCGTGCGGGGCAGCCGCCCCGGAGATGTCCAGGTTGAACACGCCGGGCTCGAGCACCGCCCGCCGGTTCTCGACGTCGATCTCGAGGATGCGGCGGAGCTTCTGCAGCGAGATCACCACGCCGTCGGCCACCGGGAGCGCGCCGCCGGACAGGCCGGTGCCCGCCCCGCGGGCGACGAACGGGACCCCGTGCCGGGCGCAGACCCGGACGCACGCGGCGACCTCCTCGGCGTCGCGGGGCAGGACCACGACCGCGGGGACCTGCCGGAAACCGGTCAGCCCGTCGCACTCGTAGCTGCGCAGCCCGACCTCGTCGGTGATCACGCACGTGTCCGGCAGGAGGGCGGAGAAGTCCGCGGCGAGCGCGCCGGTGGTGCTCCCCGCGCCCGTGGTGGCTGTCGTCATCGATCTGCACGCTCCCTGAAGGTGGCTCCGGGATCCTCGCCCGCCGCCGTCACGATCGCCACCAGAGCGGCCGGGTCGGAGAGGTCCTCGGTGACATGGTCGGCCCCCGCGGCGGTCAGTTCGGCGGCCGTCGCGGCGCCGGTGGCGACACCGACGGCCAGCGCCCCGGCCGCGTGCGCGGCCTCGACGTCGCGCGGGGTGTCCCCGACGACGACCAGCGCCACCCGACCGCCGTGACGGCGCTCCAGGGTGGCCCTCGCGGTGTGCACCAGGACCGAGCGCGGCCCGGGCAGGTCGCCGTACACCCCGCCCTCGAGATCGAGCGGGCCCGGCGACAGGCCCGCCACGGTGAGCTTGAGCTCGGCGCCCGCCCGGACGTTCCCGGTGACGACGAGCTGGTCGACCCGCGGCCGTGCGGCGAGTCGGGCGAGCGCGTCGGGGACGCCCGGCAGCACCGTGAGCACCTCGGCGAGCTCCGGTCCGCGGCCGTGCCACTCCCGTGCGATCGCGGCGACCATCTCCCGGGTGTAGTCCGCCCCGCGCCGGTGCAGCTCCGCGGCCTCGGCCGGGGGCAGGCCGTCGCGGAAGGCCTCGGCGACGAGGTGGTCGGTCATCCCGCCCATCGGTACCGGCGGCGGCTCCCGGCCGGTGACGGCGACGAACGCGCGGCGCAGCACCTCGCCACCGACCCGCCCGCCGCGCAGCAGCGTGCCATCGATGTCCCAGCACACCCCGACCGGCCGGCTCACCGGCCCGTCCCCTCGGGCACGCGGTCCGACGCCCGCTCGGGGGCCGGGATCCCGGTCAGCTGGTCGGAGATGCGCCGGGCGGCGTCGCGCAGCAACGCCCCCACCACCTCGACGCGGTCCAGGCCCAGCCGCGCCGCCGGGCCGGAGACGGACACCGCGCACGGCGTCGGGGCCTCCGGGACGGCGACGGCGACACAGCGCACGCCGACCTCCTGCTCGCCGTCGTCCACGTGCCACCCGCGCTCGAGGCCCACGCGGATCTCGCGGTCGAGCGTGACCAGATCGACGATGGTGGCTGGGGTGCGGGCCGGCATCCCGGCGCGCTCGACCAGCCGGTGGGCCAGCTCGGCCTCGACGGTGGACAGCAGCGCCTTGCCGACCCCGGTGCAGTGCAGCGGGACGTGGGCGCCGACCTCGGTGAACATCCGCATCGGGTGCGGCGAGGAGACCTGCGCGAGGTAGACCGCCGAGGACCCGTCGAGCCCCGCGAGGTTCGCCGACTCGCCGGTGCGCTCCACGAGGTCGGCCAGCACGGGCCGCACCCCGTCGCCCAGGACCCGTCCGGCCGCGTCCCCGAGGCGGACCAGGCGGGGGCCCAGCGCGTACCGGCGCCCGGTCTCGCGACGGACGTGACCGAGCTCCACGAGCGTGCCCAGCAGCCGATGGATCGTGGCGGCGGGCAACCGGGAGGCGACCGCCAGCTCGGAGAGGGTGGCGCGGCCGCCGGCGTCCGCGAGATCGTCCAACAGGTCGAACGCCCGCTGCAGGGACTGCACGGGGCGACCACCGGGGGACTCCGGCACGGCGGGCCTCCTCCCCGGCCATCCCTGGCCTGCCTCACGGTGGCGTGTCCGGATCAGTCCAGCATTCCGCATCGTGAAAATCAAGTTCCGCGGTGTAGAAATCCGACGGCCCGGGAGCTACCGTCGATCCCGGGCCGCCGCGTCATCGGGGGAGAGGGGCACACCGCCATGCCGCCGACGGGTGTCGACTGAGGTGTCCCGGTCCCGTTCGCGCCCGGACGCCGCCGGGCTCGTCCTGCGGGTGGCCGCGTACGACGACCCGGAGAGCGTCCGGTTCGTCGAGGCCGTGCAGGCCTTCTACGTGGAGCGCTACGGCGGGGCGGACCGGACGCCGGTCGACCCCGCCGAGTTCGCGCCGCCCCGGGGCCTCTTCCTGGTCGGCAGCCTCCCGGGAACGGGCGCGGTGTGCTGCGGGGGCTGGCGCCGTCACACCGCGGCCACCATCGACGTGGCGGACGCCGCGGTGATGCGCCCCGGGGACGCCGAGATCAAGCGCATGTGGGTCGATCCCGCCCACCGTCGCCGGGGGCTCGCGGGCGCCGTCCTCGACGAGCTCGAGCGCACCGCCGGGGCGGCCGGCTGCGGACGGACGATCCTCGAGACCGGCGTCCGACAGCCGGAGGCCCAGGCGTTCTACGAGATCCGTGGCTACGAGCGGATCCCGAACTTCGGCGTCTACCGGGACGAGCCTGACAGCATCTGCTTCGCACGGATCTTGGTGTAAAGGCGTAAGGGTGAACCGCATCACCCGCTCGGCCTACGCTCGTTGAGGGTGTCGTGCATCGACACCGCCTCGTCGCCCGCCTGGCCACCTGCCTCGCCGCCGTCGCCGCTCTCCTGGTCGCCGGCGCCGGGGTCGGCCAGGCCGCGCCGCCGACGGGCCCGGGCGGAACCGGCGGCACCGCGCACGGCACCGGGACCGGGCCGGGGCTCTCGTTCTCGTTCGACGTCACCGAGCACGGCGCCGACCCCCATGCCGCGAGCGGGTACTTCCGGGCGGCGCTGACCCCGCCCGCCGGCGCCCTGATCGCGCCCCAGGGCCCGGCCACGTGCGTGGACGTGCGCGGTGACTCGGTCGGCTTCCTCTACCCGCTGGCCGACGGCACCCGTCCCGCGGCGGTGCCGCTCACCTCGATCCTCATCACCGCGCACGACGGCGGCCCGGGGCGCCCGGACTCGATCGGCTTCGTCGGCCCGCTCCCGACCGCGGCGTTCGCGGGCCGGTGCGCCCCGGCGGTGGCGTTCCTCCCGGTGACCAGCGGCGACGTCGTCGTCCACCCCGGCAGCTGACCCGGCGCGAGCAGGCACCCGCCCCGTCCGACCCGGACGGGGCGCGTGCCCGGCCCGCGGTTAGCGTGACCGCCGTGCCGATCCACGCCCCCGGCGGCGAGCCCGCCCCCGACCCGCGCGGGACCGTCTGATGGCGCGCCCGCTCTCCGAGACCGTCGAGGCCGGATGGGCCGAGGCGCTGGAGCCGGTGGCCGAGGACGTCGCGGCCATGGGCGAGTTCCTCCGCGCCGAGGTCGCGGCCGGCCGGAAGTACCTGCCGTCGGGGGCGAACGTGCTGCGCGCGTTCTCCCAGCCCTTCGCCGACGTGCGGGTCCTCGTGGTCGGCCAGGACCCGTACCCGACGCCGGGGCACGCCGTCGGGCTCTCGTTCTCGGTGGCGTCGGACGTGCGTCCGCTGCCGAAGAGCCTGCAGAACATCTTCCGCGAGTACGGCGACGACCTCGGCCATCCGCCGCCCTCGAGCGGTGACCTCTCGCCGTGGACCGAGCAGGGCGTGCTGCTGCTCAACCGGGTCCTCACGGTGGCACCCGGCGCACCCGGCTCGCACCGCGACAAGGGGTGGGAGAAGGTCACCGAGCAGGCCATCCGCGCCCTCGTCGAGCGGATCGACCAGCCCTTGGTGGCGATCCTCTGGGGCCGTGACGCCCGGTCGCTCACGTCGCTGCTCGGGGAGGACGTCCCGACGGTGGAGTCGGCACACCCGAGCCCGATGTCGGCGTCGGGCGGATTCTTCGGCTCGCACCCCTTCAGCCGGGCGAACGCCTACCTCGAGGAGCTCGGCGACGAGCCGGTGGACTGGCGACTGCCCTGAGCATTGCCGCCGCCGGTCGGGGAGCACAGGGCGCACGCCGGCGACGGTCCGAAGCTGTTTGATGTGCCCCTCGCGGCCGAGCCGAGCGCTCAGCGCCGGACGCCGAACCGCCGCCGCGAGCGTCGCTGCGGAGCGAACATGCTCCAGGCCCGGCTGGGGGTGGTGTCGGGCCGGTGGCGCCCGCAGCGGTCCGCCCGGCGACGCCCGCGCACCAGGTTCATCAGCCGGGCGAACGGGGTCTGCCGGGGCCGCCGGTCGAGCACCGGCAGGGGCCGCTCCGCGACCGCGGGGAGGCCGACGATCTCCGGCGACGGCAGGGGCGGCTCCGCCAGGGCGGCCGCCGTTCCCGTGGCGGGAGCGGCGACGGGCGTGGCCGCGGCGGGCTGGTCAGCGGGCGGTGCCGGGGCGGCGGCCCGCGCCTCCTCCGGCGTCAGTCGCTGCGACACGACCCGCATCGGGACCGGGGCCGAGCGGCGATGCACCGTGCGCTCGGCGCGCGGAACGCGAGGTTCAGCGGTCGTGGACGTGTCCGATCGGCTCACCACGACCTCCGTTCGCCGCACATCCACCCTCGACCCGCTTGTTCGATCTTCACCTACGTACCGTGCAGGCGCAAGAACGAGCGCATGTGCGTCTGCCGACGGCACACATCGCGACCGGTCGGACAGGGGGCGACATGACCGACACGTCAGGTTGGAGCGCGAGCGGGGCCGGTGTCGAGACGGCGCGGCTCGCCGACGGCGGGCTCCTGGTCCGGGCCGTGGGCGACGTCGACGGGCCCGTGCTGCGCTACACGCGCGCCGAGATGGACGCGTTCGTGCGCGGGACGAAGGACGGGGAGTTCGACGACCTGGCCGAGCCCGGCCGGTGCGCGAGGCCGGGTGCCGTCGCGTCCTGACCCGCGCGTCCCGACCCGGCCCGGACACACCTCGGGCCCGGCACGCGCATCGGCGGCCGGGCCCGGGAGGTGGGTGGTCCGGCGCTCGGCCGGACCGGGGTTCAGGCGCGGCTGACCTTGCCGGCCTTCAGGCAGGACGTGCAGACGTTGATCCGCTGCCGGTTGCCCTTGCCGATCCGCGCGTGCACGGTCTGCACGTTCGGGTTCCACCGGCGGTTGGTCCGGCGGTGGGAGTGCGAGACCGACTTCCCGAAACCGGGGCCCTTCGCGCACACATCGCACACCGCAGCCACTTCGAACACCTCTCGACATCGCCGGTCATCCGAGCGCGCGGCACGACACACGTCCGCGCGGCAGAGCTCCACAGTAACGGAGCGCCGGGGCGACCCCGGCCGGTGGGGTGCCCTGCCCGCCGTGTCGGGCGACGCCGTCGGTTGGGGGATGAGAACCTTCATCCCGTGGTGGACATGGACTCCCCGCTCGCGGAGGCCCTCGGCGGGCGCTCGGCGGCCGCGCTGCGCAAGGCGCTCGACATGCACACCGTCGGAGACCTCCTGCGCCACCTGCCCCGCAAGTACCAGCTGGTGAACGACCTCGGGGCCATGGACCCGCGGGAGCTCCGCGAGGGCACCTACGTCACCGTCGTGGCCGAGGTGGAGCGCGCCACCCACCAGCGGCGTCCCCGCAAGGGCGGCCGCGGGATGCTGGACATCACCTCGATGCAGGTCTCGGTCGGGGCGATCGATCTCGGGGTCACCTTCTTCAACCAGCCGTGGCGTCATCTCCAGATGCCCCGCGGGACCCGCGCGATGTTCGCCGGGAAGCTCGAGAAGTTCCAGGGCCGCTGGACGCTCGGGACCCCGCAGGCGCGCAAGATCCGCGCGGAGGGTGATGACGACGACGAGGAGTCGCTCAAGCTCCCGCCGGTCACCCCGATCTACCCGGCCACGAAGAACGTCCAGACCTGGGACCTGCTCGCCGCGGTGCGCCAGACCCTGGAGGTGTTCGACGACCCGCTCGACCCGGTGCCCGAGGACATCCGGCGCCGGCACGGGCTCGTCGACCTCGGACGCGCACTGCGCGACATCCACCTGCCGGCCACGCTCGACGACACGAAGCCGGCGATGCGGCGGCTCACCTGGGACGAGGCGCTGGCGCTCCAGCTCGTCCTGCAGGGCGAGAAGCTCGTGGCGGCCACCGACCGCCCGGCACCGGCCAGCCCCCGTGTCGAGGACGGACTCGCGGCGGCGTTCGACGCGCGCCTGCCGTTCGCGCTGACCGCCGGGCAGCGCAAGGTCGGGGCCGACCTCGCGGAGGCCCTCGCCGGCACGCGCCCGCTGAACCGGCTGCTGCAGGGCGACGTCGGGTCGGGCAAGACGGTGGTGGCGCTGCGCGCGATGCTGCAGGTCGTCGACGCCGGGCGGCAGACCGTCCTGCTCGCGCCCACCGAGGTCCTCGCGGCGCAGCACGCACGATCGCTGCGGGCGATGCTCGGCCCGCTGGGCCGGGCGGGCGAACCCGCGGCGCTGTTCTCCGACGACGGCGACGCGGAGCCGGTCGAGCTCGACTCGAGCGAGCAGGCCACCCGGATCGTGCTGCTCACCGGGTCGCTCTCGGCCAAGGAGCGCCGCGCCGCCCTGCTCGACGTCCAGTCCGGAGCCGCGGGCATCGTCGTCGGGACCCACGCCGTGATCCAGGAGGGCGTCGGGTTCGCGGACCTCGGCCTGGTCGTGGTCGACGAGCAGCACCGCTTCGGGGTGCGCCAGCGCGACGAGCTGCGCTCCCGCACCGGCGAGACGGCGCCGCACCTGCTGGTCATGACCGCGACCCCGATCCCGCGGACCGTCGCGCTCACCCTCTACGGCGACCTCGACGTCTCGGTGCTGGACGAACTCCCCGCGGGGCGGCAGCCGATCGAGACGCGGGCGATCCCCGGCGGGCTGCCCAAGTGGCTCGCCCGGGTGTGGGAGCGCGTCCGGGAGGAGGTCGACGCGGGCCACCAGGCCTACGTCGTCTGCCCGCGCATCGGGGACGACGAGCCGGCCGCCGACGAGAACGCCGACGAGCCCGAGGGCGCCGACGGTGCCGAGGAGGAGCGCCGGCCGCCGCTCGGCGTGCTCGAGGTGGGCGAGCTGCTCGCCGCGGGCCCGCTCGCCGGACTGCGCGTGGAGATCCTGCACGGGCGGCTCCCGTCGGACGAGAAGGACGACGTGATGCGCCGCTTCTCCGCGGGGGAGATCGACGTCCTCGTGGCCACCACGGTCGTCGAGGTCGGCGTCGACGTCCCGAACGCCACCGCGATGGTCGTGCTCGACGCCGAGCGCTTCGGCGTCTCGCAGCTGCACCAGCTGCGGGGCCGGGTCGGCCGGGGCAGCGCGCCCGCGTCCTGCTTCCTCGTGACCGACCTGCCCCCGGCCGGCGCCGCCATGGCCCGGCTGGAGCGGATCGCCGAGATCCATGACGGGTTCGCGATGGCGGACCTGGACCTCGAGCTGCGCAGCGAGGGCGACGTGCTGGGCACCGAGCAGGCCGGGCGCTACTCGACGCTGCGCTTCCTGTCGGTGCGCCGCCACGGCGAGGAGATCGCGGAGGCGCGGGAGGTCGCCCGGACGGTCCTCGAGGACGACCCGGGTCTCACCCGGCACCCTCGTCTCAACGGGCTCGTCCGGGCGGTGGTGGGTGACGAGGGTGCCCAGTTCCTGGACCGGCTCTAGGGCGATCACCCGCCTCGCAGCGGCGGGAGGGACGACGTCCGAACGGCAGAGTCACCGGCTCGAACGGTCCCGCAGGCCGTCGGGCGGCGGACGGGGCACGACCACCGGAGGGAACGCCCCGTGACCGGGCGGACACGGCCTGATGGCCGATCGGCGCGCGACGGCGACCTCCGGGCGCGACACGCAGGTCTCGGATGCGCGGTATCGGTCACGGTTCGGTTACGGTCAGGCAGTCGGTCAGCAACAGCGGGCCGGTGCGCTCGGCCGCTTCACCCGATTCCCGTTCGGCGGCCTCCCCGGAGCGCCTGACCGTCCAGAACGGGACGGAGATCGTCGGCCCGCTCGCACTCCCCAGCGGTCGGGTCGGCCAGGGACATCGTCCCCGTCCGGTCGCCGTCGGGCGGGAGACGACCGCATGACCGCTGTTCTTCCTTCGGCCAGGCCCGTCCCGGCCGGTCGTCACCGTGCCCCCGACGCCGCGACGACCGGTTCCCTCGGCCCGATCCCGCAGGAGTGGACCGGTCGTGCGGCTCACGGTGGCGACGCCGCCGACCCGCGTCAGCAGCGCGACCCGCGCGCCCAGCAGCGCGACCCGCGCACCGGGCCCGCCCCGCTGAACCGCGCCGCGCGCACCGCGGGCCTCTCGCTGGCCGCGCTCGGTGCCCTCGCCGGCGCCGGCGGAGCCGCGGCGCACGGCCTCATCCCGGGCGACCAGCCGGCGCAGACCGGCGAGACCGCCATCCCCACCAACCTCGCGGCGAGCAACATGTCGCTGCAGGGCGCGAGCCACCAGGTCGCGGCGCCCGCGGTCACGACGGTCATGCCGGTGGTCCCGGCCGCGTCGACGGTGCAGGCGCCGCAGTACAAGACGGTCGCCGCGACGGCCCGCCAGGCCCCGGCCGCCGCTCCGGCCGCGAAGCCCGCGGCCGACGAGCCCTCGTCCGCCGCCGCCGACGCGCTCGATGCCGCGGAGTCGAAGCTCGGGAAGCCCTACGTCTGGGGCGCCACCGGGCCGAACTCGTTCGACTGCTCGGGTCTCATGCAGTACGCGTTCGAGCAGGCGGGCCAGGACCTGCCCCGGACCGCGGCCGCGCAGTCCAAGGTCGGCGACAAGGTCTCGATGGACGACCTGAAGCCCGGTGACCTGATCTTCCTCTACAGCCCCGTCAGCCACGTCGTCATGTACGTCGGCAACGGCAAGGTCATCGAGGCGCCGAACAGCGGTGAGGACGTCAAGTTCACCCCGCTGTCGAAGATCGAGAAGAACGTCGTCGGCGCGCGCCGCGTCGCCTGAGAAGCCCTCGCACTCCCCGGCCTCGGCCGGGCGCTCCCCGAACAGAGGAATGGCCCGGGGTTCCCTCCCCGAAAGGGAACCCCGGGCCTTTTTCGGTGAACGGACGCTCCCCAGCTCCCAGTCACCGATGGTCCTCGGACTTGGTCCGACGCTGTCGAACCCGTCACAACAAGGGTGGACCAACGAGCCCGACCTCAACCGGATTCGATCAGTGAATGTGGCGTAGGTCACACTCTTTGCCGGGTCCGCCGGTCTCCTCATCGCGCCGAGCGGTCGATCGGAACGCGGTCAGGCCCGCATCCGGTCGCGCAGGTCACGCATTCCGCGAGCTGCCGCCTGGCGCACGGCGTCGGCGACCGCGGCGTACTCGTCGCGGTCCGCGCCCGGTTGCCCGGCGGGCGACGCGCCCGGAGCGAGGGTCGGGGCCGGTTCCGGGGCGGGCTGCGGCGCGAGGGCCTCCGCGTTCCGGCGCGCCTCGTCCCACGTGGCCACCGCGCGGTCGACCGCCGCGGTGAACTGCTCCCGGTGGTGGGGGTCCGCGGGCTCGGTCGGCGTCGCGAGGCCCTGGGCCACGGCGAGCGCCTCGACGAAGCGGCCGGTCGCGGGCACCGAGACGTCCACGAGCGCCGGGCGGGCCGCGACCTCCCGCGGGTCGGACTCGACGCCGGCGTACTCACGCTGCAGCGCGGCGAACCGGTCCCGGGCGAGTGTCCAGCGGGCCGAGCCGTGGGCGGCGAGCCGCCCCGCGCGGCCGTCGGGATGACCCACGACGACCGAACGCACCCGACGCACCCCGCGGCGCGTGACCATCACCGTCGCGACGCCGGCGGCGATCACGGCGGCGACGAGGTCGACGACCGCGGCGAGCAGCGCGGCCCCGAGGCCGTCCATCGTCCCCTCGGCGACCCACACGCCGAGGAACACGACCGGGGAGAGCACCGTGAGCAGGACCGCGAGCCCGTAGAGCCAGGGCACGGCGGTGCGCCGCAGGGGTGTGGTGCGGTCGGTCATCGCTGCTGGACCTCCTCGGCGCGAGTGTCCACTCCTTGGTACCGGAACCCTCGCGTGCGTGTCGGGCACTCCGGATACCGTGCGCCTGCTCCGCGGCACGTCACCCCCGTCCGGAGAGGTGCCGCCCGGGCGGTGGCAGGGCAGGGTGGGCCCGACGTCGCAGCAGGCCGGTCGGAGTGGGAGGAAGTGTCGATGTTCCGCAAGGTGCTGGTGGCCAACCGGGGCGAGATCGCGATCCGGGGCTTCCGCGCCGCCTACGAGCTCGGGGCCGGCACCGTGGCGGTGTTCCCGGTCGAGGACCGGAACTCCGAGCACCGGCTCAAGGCCGACGAGGCCTACCAGATCGGTGAGCAGGGCCATCCGGTCCGGGCGTACCTCTCGGTCGAGGAGATGATCGCGGCCGCCCGGAAGGCCGGGGCCGACGCGATCTACCCCGGCTACGGCTTCCTCTCCGAGAACCCCGACCTGGCCGACGCCTGCGACGCGGCCGGCATCACCTTCATCGGCCCGCCGTCGCGGGTGCTCGCGATGGCGGGCAACAAGCACCGGGCGGTCGCGGCGGCGCGCGAGGCCGGGGTGCCGGTGCTCGACTCCTCCGACCCGTCCGACGACATCGACACCCTCCTTGCGGCCTCGGAGGAGATGACGTTCCCGCTGTTCGTCAAGGCGGTCGCGGGCGGCGGCGGGCGCGGCATGCGGCTGGTGCGCGAGCCCGACGGCCTGCGCGACGCGCTGTCGGCCGCGATGAACGAGGCCTCGTCGGCGTTCGGCGACGCGACGGTCATCCTCGAGCAGGCGGTGATCGACCCGCGGCACATCGAGGTGCAGATCCTCGCGGACGCCGAGGGGAACGTGATGCACCTGTTCGAGCGGGACTGCTCGGTGCAGCGTCGTCACCAGAAGGTCGTCGAGATCGCGCCGGCGCCGCACCTGTCGGCCGAGCTGCGGGAGCGGATCTGCGCGGACGCCGTCAAGTTCGCGACGAAGATCGGCTACGTCAACGCGGGCACCGTCGAGTTCCTGCTCGACGCCGACGGCAACCACCACTTCATCGAGATGAACCCGCGCATCCAGGTGGAGCACACGGTCACCGAGGAGGTCGCCGACGTCGACCTCGTCGGCGCCCAGCTGCGCATCGCCTCGGGGGAGACGCTGGCCGACCTGGGCCTCTCGCAGGACTCGGTGGCCCTGCACGGCTTCGCGCTGCAGTGCCGCATCACCACCGAGGACCCGGCCAACGAGTTCCGCCCCGACATCGGGATGATCTCGGCCTACCGCTCGGCGTCGGGCTCGGGTGTCCGGCTCGACGGCGGGACCGCGTACGCCGGGGCTCAGATCAGCGCCCACTTCGACTCCCTGCTGGTCAAGGTCACCTGCCGCGGCCGGGACTTCACGACGGCGGTGCGGCGCGCCCGCCGCGCGCTGGCGGAGTTCCGGGTGCGCGGCGTCTCGACGAACATCCCGTTCCTGATGGCCCTGCTCGACGAGCCGGATTTCCGGGAGGGCCGGGTGACGACGAGCTTCATCGCCGAGCACCCGGAGCTGCTCTCCGCCCGCGCCCCCGCCGACCGCGGCACCCGGCTGATGGCCTACCTCGCCGACGTCACCGTGAACCGGCCGAACGGCGCCCCGCCCGTGCTGGCGGACCCGCGGGAGAAGCTGCCGCGCGGGGTGGACCTGCAGGCCGAGCCGCCCGCGGGGTCGCGGCAGCGGCTGGGCGAGCTCGGGCCCGAGGGGTTCGCGTCGTGGCTGCGGCAGCGCAGCGAGGTCGGGGTCACCGACACGACGTTCCGGGACGCCCACCAGTCGCTGCTGGCCACCCGGGTGCGCACCCGCGACCTGCTCGAGATCGCGCCGCACGTGGCGCGGACGACCCCCGAGATGCTCTCGCTGGAGTGCTGGGGCGGGGCGACCTACGACGTGGCGCTGCGGTTCCTGGCCGAGGACCCGTGGGAGCGGCTGGCCCGGCTGCGCGAAGCGGTCCCGAACCTGTGCCTGCAGATGCTGCTGCGCGGGCGCAACACCGTCGGCTACACCCCGTACCCGACCGAGGTGACCGACGCCTTCGTCGCGGAGGCGGCCCGCGTCGGGATCGACATCTTCCGGATCTTCGACGCGCTCAACGACGTCTCCCAGATGCGGCCGGCGATCGAGGCGGTGCGCCAGTCCGGCGGGGCGATCGCGGAGGTCGCGCTCTGCTACACGGGCGACCTGACGGACCCGGCCGAGGACCTCTACACCCTCGACTACTACCTGCGCCTGGCCGAGCAGATCGTCGACGCGGGCGCGCACGTGCTCGCGATCAAGGACATGGCCGGGCTGCTGCGGCCGCCGGCCGCCCGCCGTCTGGTGGGGGCACTCCGCGAGCGCTTCGACCTGCCGGTGCACCTGCACACCCACGACACCGCGGGCGGGCAGCTCGCGACGCTCACCGCGGCGATCGACGCCGGGGTGGACGCGGTCGACGCCGCCGTGGCCTCGATGGCCGGGACCACCTCGCAGCCGCCGCTCTCGGCGCTCGTCGCCGCGACCGACCACACCGACCGGCCGACCGGGCTGGACCTGGACGCGGTCAACGCCCTGGAGCCGTACTGGGAGCTCGTCCGCAAGGTCTACGCCCCGTTCGAGGCCGGCCTGACGAGCCCCACCGGGCGGGTCTACACCCACGAGATCCCCGGCGGACAACTGTCCAACCTGCGCGCGCAGGCCGTCGCGCTCGGCCTGGGCGACCGGTTCGAGCAGATCGAGGACGCCTACGCGGCCGCCGACCGGATGCTCGGGCACCTGGTGAAGGTCACGCCGTCGTCGAAGGTGGTCGGCGACCTCGCGCTGCACTTCGTCGGCGCCGGGGTCGACCCGGCCGACTTCGAGGCCGAGCCGTCCAAGTTCGACATCCCGGACTCGGTGATCGGGTTCCTGCGCGGCGAGCTCGGTGACCCGCCCGGTGGCTGGCCGGAACCGCTGCGCTCCCGCGCGCTGGAAGGGCGGACCGAGCGCCCCGGGCTCGCGGAGCTGTCCGACGAGGACCGCAAGGGCCTGGAGTCCGACCGCGCGGCCACGCTGAACGAGCTGCTCTTCCCCGGCCCGACCAAGGACTTCCGCGAGCACCGCACGTCGTACGGCGACACCTCGGTGCTGCGCAGCCAGGAGTTCTTCTACGGCCTGCGCTCCGAGCTGGAGTACGCCGTCGACCTCGAACCGGGGGTTCAGCTGCTGATCGAGCTCGAGGCGATCTCGGAGCCCGACGAGCGCGGCCTGCGCACCGTGCTCATGTCGCTCAACGGCCAGCTGCGGCCGCTGCAGGTGCGCGACCGCGCCGTCGACACCGACGTCAAGGCCGCCGAGAAGGCCGACCGGTCCGACGAGAGCCACGTGGCCGCGCCGTTCGCCGGCGTCGTGACCCTCCAGGTCGCCGAGGGCGACCAGGTCTCCTCGGGTGCCACGGTCGCGACGATCGAGGCCATGAAGATGGAGGCCTCGATCACCGCGCCGAAGGGCGGCACCGTCGAGCGGCTGGCGATCGGGAACGTGCAGCAGGTCGAGGGTGGCGACCTGGTCGTCGTGCTCGGCCAGTGAGCCGCATCGTCGCGGGCACCGCGGGCGGGCAGCGGATCGCGGTGCCGCCGACCGGGGTCCGGCCGACGTCGGACAAGGTCCGCGAGGCGCTGTTCTCGTTGCTGGAGTCGCGCGGGCTGCTCGAGGACGCGATCGTGCTCGACCTCTACGCGGGCTCGGGCGCCGTCGGGCTCGAGGCGCTCAGCCGGGGAGCGCTGACCGTGACGCTGGTGGAGCGCGACCCGCGGGCGTGCGGGGTGATCCAGCAGAACGCGCAGTCGACGAACCTGCGCGGGGCGATGATCCGCCGGGCCGCCGTCGCGACGTTCCTCAAGCGGGCCACCGACACCGTCGACCTGGTCTTCGTCGACCCGCCGTACGCCGACACCGAGGACGAGGTCGACTCCGTGCTCGCCGCCCTCCCGGCGTGGCTCTCGGGCGGCGCGCTGGTCGTCGTCGAACGGGACTCGCGGTCGCGCACGCCCGCCTGGCCGGAAGCGCTGACCGCCGAGGAGCCGCGGGTCTACGGGGAGACGACGCTGCACCTGGCGTCGTCGTGATCCATGATCGGCGCGTGACCGACCTGGCGACGGCGATCGACGGCTGGGCCCCGGAGCCCGTCACGACGACGGGGACGACGTCGGCGTGGAGCGTCGCCGCGGTCTCGGGTCTGTTCGATCTGGACCCGGTCGCGCGCGAGGGGGAGCCGCTGCCGCCGATGTGGCACTGGTTCGGGTTCCTCGACCACCCGCGCCAGGACCAGCTCGGCGACGACGGGCACCTCGACGCCGGGCACTTCCTCCCGCCCATGGAGCAGCGGCGTCGCATGATGGCCGGCGGGCGGCTGCGGATCCGCACGCCGATGCTGGTCGGGGAGACGTTGACGCGGCGGTCGTCGCTGGTGAGTGCCCAGGTCAAGCACGGGCGCAGCGGCGAGATGCTGCTGGTGACGGTGCGCGACGAGTACCGGCGCGAGGGTTCCGACGAGCCGGTGGTGACCGACGAGGCCGACATCGTCTACCGCTCGCAGGCGCCGGGACAGGCGCGGGGGATCGGGTTCGACTCGCCGTCGGACGAGCCGCCGGCCACCTCGGCCGAGGCAGTGGAGCTCACCCCGGACGCCACGCTGCTCTTCCGGTTCTCGGCGCTGACCTACAACACCCACCGCATCCACTACGACGAGCCCTACGTCACGGCCGTCGAGGGCTACCCCGGCCTCGTCGTGCACGGCCCGCTGCTCGCGCTGATGCTGCTGGAGATCCCGCGCCGGAGCCGCCCGGCCCGCGCCGTCACCGGCTTCGACTACAGACTCTCGCGGCCCGCGTTCGTCGGGACGCGGCTCGTCGCCGACCACCGGGACGCTCCCGGCGACGACGAGCTCGCCGTCGCCTCCGGCGTGCCGGGCACGGCGCCCTCGGTGTCCGGGACGATCACGCTGGGCTGATCGTCCCGGCCGGTCAGAACGGCCGGATCGCCTCGAGGAGGGGCCCGGCGCCGTCGACCACGACGTCGTGGAGCCGTCGCCGGCGCCACACGCCGGGCGTCACCGCGGAGTGCACCTCGACGACCCCGTGGACGCCGGTGCCGCGGTGGGTCTCGCGGTAGCCGCAGCGCTCGCTGACCCGGCGGGAGGCGGCGTTGCCCTCGGCGGCGGCGGTCACCGCCCGCACGGCGCCGAGGTGGGCGAACGCGAGCTCCAGCAGCATCAGCCGGACCCGTCGACCCAGACCGCGGCCCTGCTCGGCGCGCGCCAGCCAGGACGACGTGCGCACCGTGCCGGCGGGGTCGTCGTGCTCGTGGGCGAGGATCACCAGCCCGAGGGCGCGTCCGCCCTCCAGCACCGCGAGCGGCGCCCGCCAGCGCGGGGCCGTCGGCGCCTCGCGCAGCCCCCAGGTGTACTCGAGGAAGCGCCGCGCGGCGGCGTCCCCGGTCTCCTCCGGCCAGCCCAGCAGCTCGTGCTCCCGGCCGGGCTCCACCACGCCGCCCGGCTCGCCGACGATCGCGGCGAGCTCGAGCAGCTCGACGTCGGTGGGGCCGGCGAGGACGAGGCCCGCGTGGGCCACGCGCACGCCGAACTGCGGGTAGAGCGCCGCGAGGTCGTCGCGCAGCAGGCCGGGGTCCACGGGGACCATCGTGGCCCGTGACTATCCGGTCCGGGGATCCGGCATGATCACGCGACATGAAGGCGGTCTGCCCCGGCTCGTTCGACCCCGTGACCCTGGGGCACGTCGACGTGGTGCGGCGCGCGGCCGCCATGTTCGACGAGGTCGTCGTGGCGGTGGCCGTCAACCCGAACAAGCAGGGGACGTTCAGCGTCGACGAGCGCCGCGAGCTGATCGCGGGCGCGGTCGGTGACCTTCCGAACGTCAGCACCGCCGCGTTCACCGGCCTGCTCGTCGACTGGTGCCGTGAGCAGGGGGTCGGCGTCATCGCCAAGGGCCTGCGCTCGGACACCGACTACGCCTACGAGCTGCCGATGGCGCAGATGAACCGGCACCTGACCGGCGTCGACACCGTGTTCCTGACCGCGGACCCGGCGCACACGTTCGTGTCGAGCTCCCTGGTGAAGGAGGTCGCGCGCGGGGGCGGGGACGTCTCGGCGTTCCTGACTCCCGGGGTGCTCGAGGCGCTGACGAGGCGGCTCGCGGAGGGCTGACCGCGCGGGACACGCCCGGACCGGCCGAATGCGCCGTCCGGTCCCGACCGCGCCGCACACTGGCCCAGCCGTCGCGACGCGGGAGGTGGCCGAGGTGTACCGGGTGTTCGAGGCGCTCGACGAGTTGGTGACCATCTGCGAGGAGGCTCGCGGGGTCCCCATGACGACGAGCTGCGTCGTGCCCCGGGGCGACGTCCTGGAGCTGCTCGACGACATCCGGGAGGCGATTCCCGGGGAGCTCGACGACGCGCAGGACGTGCTCGATCACCGCGACCAGCTGGTGAACGACGCGACCGAGGAGGCCGAGAAGGCCCGCACCGAGGCGCAGACCGAGTCGGACCGCATCCTCGCCGAGGCCCGTGAGCAGGCCCAGCAGATGATCGCGGAGGCCGAGCACGAGGCGGAGCGCGTGGTGTCCCGCGGCCGTCGCGAGTACGCCGACCTCACCGACCGCGCCGCCGCCGAGTCGGACCGCATGGCCGAGGCCGGACGGCAGAGCTACGACCGCGCGGTCGCCGACGGGCGCGCCGAGCAGCAGCGTCTGGTCTCCGAGCACGAGGTCACGCTCGCGGCGCGGGACGAGGCCGGCCGCATCGTCGACAGGGCCGCCGACGAGGCGCACCGTGCCCGCACCGACTGCGACTCCTACGTCGACAACGCCCTCGCCGAGTTCACCGAGACGCTCGAGTCGGTGCTCGACACCGTCGGGCGGCACCGTCACCAGCTGCGCAACGGCCAGCAGGGCACGGGCTCGCACGACGACCGCGCCGACCGCGGTGATCGCGGCGACCGGCACGACGACGGGGCCCGCTGGCCCGATCGCGCCAGCGCCTGACGGCGTCCGGAAGCCTGGCCCGTACGCTCGGGGACGGACGTCCGCCGTCGGGAACACGTCCCGCGGCCGAGCACGTTGGAACGCGGCGAGATGACTACTGACAAGACCCCGCAGAGCAGGACCCCCGTGCCCGACTCCGTGAGCCCCTGGACGATCGACGTCCTGCGGGAGCTCTCGCGGCGTCCGGGGACCATGAAGCCCTGGGTGCGCGACGTGCCCGCCCCGGACGACTTCGGGCTCGAGACCATCGGCGTGCCCGCCGGCGAACCGATCCACCTCGACCTGCGCCTCGAGTCCGTCGTCGAGGGCGTCCTCGCGAGCGGCGCGGTGAGCGCCGACGTCGTCGGGGAGTGCTCCCGGTGCCTCGGGCCGGTGAACGACCACGTCGACGTGGACCTCACCGAGCTGTACGCCTACCCGGACTCGGTCACCGAGGAGACGACCGACTCCGAGGACGTCAGCCGGATCGTCGACGAGAAGATCGACCTCGAGCCGGCCGTGCGCGACGCCGTGCTGCTGGAGCTCCCGAACGCGCCGTTGTGCCGTGAGGACTGCCCCGGGGTGGCCTCGCCGGACGAGGAGGCATGGGCCTTCGTGCCCGCCGGGACCGAGCGTGAGAGAATCGATCCTCGCTGGGCCGCCCTCCAGGAGCGATTCGCCGGCGGCAGCAGCTCAGAGAACATGTGATACAGCACGCCGATAGGGAGATCGAACTACCGTGGCCGTCCCCAAGCGCCGGATGTCGCGCGCCAACACCCACGCCCGCCGCTCGCAGTGGAAGGCGTCCGTGCCGGCGCTCGTCGCGTGCCAGAACAAGGCCTGTGGGCAGCCGAAGCCCCCGCACGTGGCCTGCCCGACCTGCGGCCAGTACGCCGGTCGCCGGGCCGTCACCCCGGCCTGATCGCGGCGGTGCCCCCGACGGCGCCCGCGCCCTCGACGGGGCGCGACGAACAGGACCCGGAGGCTCCCGGGACGGACGACGTGCGTGACGAGGACCGAGTCGAGCGGCTGAGCCGCGTGCTCGGGGTCGATGTCGACCCCGAGCTCCTGCAGCTCGCCCTCACGCACCGCTCCTATGCGTACGAGAAGGGCGGGCTGCCCACCAACGAGCGGCTCGAGTTCCTCGGCGACTCGGTGCTCGGCATCTCGGTGACCGAGCGGCTCTACCGCGAGCACCCCGACCTGCCCGAGGGCCAGTTGGCGAAGCTGCGCGCGAGCGTGGTCAACATGCACGCCCTCGCGGGGGTGGCACGCACCCTCGGCCTCGGCGAGCTCATGTACCTCGGGCGCGGCGAGGAGATGACCGGCGGCCGCGACAAGGACTCGATCCTCGGCGATGCCGTCGAGGCGATCCTCGGTGCGGTGCACCTGGAGCACGGCATCGACGTGTCGCGCGACCTGGTGCTGCGGCTGTTCGGCGACCTCATGCACGCCGCGCCCCGCCTCGGTGCCGGCCTGGACTGGAAGACCAGCCTCCAGGAGCTGACCGCGGCGACCGGCCGCGGCGTGCCCGAGTACCGGATCACCGACGAGGGCCCGGACCACGCCAAGGAGTTCACGGCGACCGCGGTGGTCGCCGCGGAGGACCTCGGCGTCGGGGTGGGCCGCACCAAGAAGGACGCCGAGCAGAAGGCGGCGCAGGCCGCGTACGAGGCGCTGCAGGGGTCGACCGACACCGAGCCCGGCTCGGGCGGCTGAGCTGCCCGAGCTCCCCGAGGTCGAGGTGGTGCGCCGCGGCGTCGCCGACCACGCGATCGGGCGCACGATCGCGTCGGTCGAGGTGCTGCACCCGCGGGCGGTCCGTCGGCAGCCCGGCGGTGCGCCCGAGCTGGCGGGCCGGCTGACCGGCCGCACGCTGGCTGCCGCCCGTCGTCGAGGGAAGTTCCTCTGGGTGGACCTGGAGGGGCCGGACGGCGCTCCCGACGGTGCGGTCCTCGTCCACCTCGGGATGAGCGGCCAGTTGCTCGTCCAGCCGGCCGAGCGTCCCGACGAGGCCCACCTGCGGGTGCGGCTGCGGTTCGACGACGGGCGTTCGGAGCTGCGCTTCGTCGACCAGCGGACCTTCGGCGGGCTCACCGCCGTCGACACGGTCGTCGTCGACGGGGAGACGGTGCCGACCCTCGTCGCGCACATCGGCCGCGACCCCCTCGACCCGCGCTTCGACCTCGAGGCCGCGGTCGGGGCGTACCGGCGGCGCCGGACCGAGCTCAAGCGGGCGCTGCTCGACCAGAACGTGGTCTCCGGGATCGGCAACATCTACGCCGACGAGGCCCTGTGGCGGGCGAAGCTGCACTCGCTGCGCCCGACGACGAGGCTGACCCGGCCGGAGGGGCGGCGGGTCCTGACGGCGGCCGTCGAGGTCATGGGGGAGGCGCTCGCCGCGGGCGGCACGTCGTTCGACGCGCTGTACGTCGACGTGCACGGGGAGTCCGGCTACTTCGAGCGCTCGCTCGCGGTCTACGGGCGCGAGGACGAGCCGTGCCTGCGGTGCGGGACCGCGATCGTGCGATCGTCGTTCACCAACCGGTCGTCCTACTGGTGCCCGACATGCCAGAAGGCGCCGCGGCGCACCACTGTCAGGGGGCTCGCGTAGCGTCGCCCGCGAGTCGGATCCGTGTGATGGGGGAGGGGTGACGTGCACCTCAAGAGCCTCACGCTCAAGGGCTTCAAGTCCTTCGCCTCGTCGACCACGCTGAAGTTCGAGCCGGGCATCACCGCGGTGGTGGGGCCGAACGGCTCCGGGAAGTCCAACGTCGTCGACGCCATCAGCTGGGTGCTCGGCGAGCAGGGCGCGAAGGCGCTGCGCGGCGGGAAGATGGAGGACGTCATCTTCGCCGGCACGTCCGGCCGGTCGCCGCTGGGCCGGGCCGAGGTGACGCTGACGATCGACAACTCCGACGGCGTGCTGCCGATCGAGTACACCGAGGTGTCGATCACCCGGCGGGTCTTCCGCTCCGGCGCGGGCGAGTACGAGATCAACGGCAGCTCGTGCCGGCTGCTCGACGTCCAGGAGCTGCTCTCGGACTCCGGCATCGGCCGGGAGCTGCACGTCCTGGTGGGGCAGGGGCAGCTCGACACCATCCTGCAGTCGCGTCCCGAGGAGCGCCGCGCGTTCATCGAGGAGGCCGCGGGCGTCCTCAAGCACCGCAAGCGCAAGGAGAAGGCGCTGCGGAAGCTGGAGGCGATGGAGGCCAACCTCGCCCGCCTCTCCGACCTCACCACCGAGCTGCGCCGGCAGCTCAAGCCGCTCGGCCGGCAGGCCGAGATCGCGCGCCGCGCCCAGACCATCCAGGCCGACCTGCGGGACGCGCGCCTGCGCCTCGCCGCGGACGACCTGGTGACGCTGCGGACCACCATCGCGCGGGACACCGCCGACGAGGACGAGGCACGGCGCAAGCGGGACGAGACCGAGCGGTCCCTGGCCGCCGAGTCCGACGCGATGGCCGAGCTCGAGACCGCGCTGGAGCAGGACGCTCCGGCGCACGACCGGGCGGTCGCCGCGCACCACCGGCTGTCCTCGCTGGCCGAGCGGCTGCGCGGGACGGTCGCGCTGGCCGCCGAGCGCCACCGCCACCTCTCGGCGCCCGAGGACGGCCCGACCGGCCCCGACCCGGACGAGCTGGAACGGCAGGCCGAGCAGGCCGCCGAGACCGAGGCCGAGCTCGCCGAGGAGGTCGCCGCCGCGCGGGAGACCCTCGAGGACGCCGCCGCACGCCGGGAGGACGCGGAGGAGTCCCTGACGGGGGCGGAGCGTCGCCTCGCGGCCGCCCAGCGCGCCGCGGCCGACCGTCGCGAGGGGCTCGCGCGGCTCTCCGGGCAGGTCGAGACCCAGCGGGGCCGGGTGGCCTCCGCGGTGGAGGAGCTCGAGACCCTGGGCACCTCGATCACCGAGGCCACCGAGCGCGCCGCCGCCGCGCGCGAGGAGCTCTCGGAGGCCGAGGAGGAGGCCGGGACGACCGCGCCCGAGGACGGCGCGCCCGCGGAGTCGGAGAGCACCGCCTCGACGGCCGAGGACGACGGCGGGGCGGACTCCGGGCACGCCGATCCGGAGGCGGCCTTCGACGCCGCCACCGAGCGCCACGAGCAGGTCCGCGCCGAGCTCGACCGCGCCGGATCCGCCCACCGGGACGCCGAGCGCGACCGCGCGCACTGGACGGCCCGCGTCGAGGCCCTGGAGCTCACGCTGACCCGCCGCGACGGCGCCGGGGAGCTGCTGGGTGGGGACCGCGAGGGGGTCCTGGGCTCGGTCGCGGCGCTGCTGCGGGTGCCGGCGGGCGACGAGGCGGCGATCACGGCGGCGCTCGGGCCGGCCGCGGACGCGGTCGTCGTGACCGGACCCGACGCCGCGGCCGACGCGTTGGCGCACCTGCACGCATCCGACGCGGGCCGTGCGGGCCTCGTCGTCGCCGGGGCCACGGCGCCGGCACCGTCGGGCGAGGCCCCGGCGGGCACGCGGTGGGCGGCCGACGTGGTGAGCGCCCCGGGGCCGCTCGCGGGCGCGGTGGCGGAGCTGCTGGCCGGCGTCGTGGTGGTGGACGACCTCCCGGCCGCCCGTGCGGTCGTCGTCGCCCATCCGCACCTCTCGGCGGCCACCCGCGAGGGCGATGTGCTCGGCGGGTCCTGGGCGGTCGGCGGGCCGTCGGGCAACCAGTCGATCCTGGAGATGCAGTCGGCGGCCGACGAGGCGGGCGACCGCCGGGCCGAGGCCGAGCGGGCCGTGGCCGCCGCCGACGCCGCGCTGGAGGAGGCGAAGGAGGCCGAGGCGGCGGCGCGGGCCGAGGTCGGCGTCGCCCGGCAGGTGCGCGACGACCACCGGCGGGCCGCCGCCGAGCGCCGCAAGGCCGACGAGGCCCGTCGCGCGCAGGACGACGCGCGGCGCGCCGAGGAGGCCCGGCGGCTCGGGCGGCTGGCCGAGACGGTGCGCGGCGCGGAGGCCGAGGTCGCGCGGCTGACCGAGCGCCGTGCCGCCGTCGAGACCTCGCGGGACGAGCGCCGCGCCGAGCTCGACGACCTCTCCGAGCGGCTCGCCATGGCCACCGACCAGGCCGAGACCGACGGGGACGACGCGGGCGAGGAGGACACCGCGGCGCGCGACGCGGCGTCGGCCGCGGTGACGGCCGCCCGCGCCGCCGAGGTCGAGGGGCGGCTCGCGCTGCGCACCGCGGAGGAGCGCGCGCGGGCGGTCACCGGGCGGGCCGAGGCGCTGCGCCACCGGGCCCGCAGCGAGCGCGAGCAGCGGGAGCGGGCCTCGGAGCGCCGTCGGGAGCGCGAGCGGGCGGCGGCGCTGCTCGACGAGGTCCTCGAGCACGGCCGGGCGGGCGCGGAGAAGATCGCGGTGTCGGTGACGCGGGCGGCCGCCGAGCGGGACCGGCTCGCGACGGCGCGCCAGGCCCGGGCGGCGGAGCTGGAGAGTGCGCGGGAGCGGCTGCGCGGGCTGCAGCAGACCCTCGAGCGCCTCACCGACGCGGTGCACCGCGACGAGGTGCTGCGTGCCGAGCAACGCACCCGGCTCTCGCAGATGGAGGAGTCGATCGGCGAGCGCTTCGGCATCGGCCTGGACGACCTGGTGCGCGAGTACGGGCCGGACGTGGGGATCCCGCCGAGCGAGGCCGAGGTCGCGGAGGTGACCGCCGCCCGCGAGCGCGGCGAGCAGGTCTCGATGCCGCCGCCGCTGGCCTACGACCGGGGCGAGCAACAGCGCCGCGCCACCCGGGCGGAGAAGGAGCTCGGCACGCTCGGGAAGGTCAACCCGCTCGCGCTCGAGGAGTACGCGGCGCTGGAGGAGCGGTACCGCTTCCTGTCCACCCAGCTCGAGGACGTCAAGGCCTCGAAGCGCGACCTGCTCTCCGTCGTCGCGGACGTCGACCGGCGCATCCTCGACGTCTTCGCCGAGGCGTTCGCCGACGTCGCGCGTGAGTTCGAGATCGTCTTCCCGGTCCTGTTCCCGGGCGGCGACGGGCGGCTCGTGCTCACCGACCCCGACGACCTGCTCACCACCGGCGTCGAGGTGGAGGCCCGCCCGCCCGGCAAGAAGGTCAAGCGGCTCTCGCTGCTCTCCGGCGGCGAGAAGTCGCTCACCGCGGTGGCGATGCTCGTCGCGATCTTCCGGGCCCGGCCCTCGCCGTTCTACGTGCTCGACGAGGTGGAGGCGGCCCTCGACGACGCCAACCTCCGCCGGCTGATCAGCCTGCTCGACGACCTCCGCCGCTCGTCGCAGCTGGTGATCATCACCCACCAGAAGCCGACGATGGAGATCGCCGACGCGCTCTACGGCGTGAGCATGCGCGGCGACGGCATCACGGCGGTCGTGTCCCAACGCCTGCGTGGCAGCGATGCGCCAGGACCACTCGCCGGAGCGGACCCCTCCCCCGTGTCGTGACGGAGTGTCGCGCTAGGATAGCTCTGCGTGATCATTCTGATCACGCACCCGTGACCGACGACGACTCGGCCGGGGAATCCCATCGGGGCAGGGACCGGCCTAACGTCGAGGTCGTCGGCGTGGTGGTTCACCATGCGAGGCTCGGGGAGAGGTCGGACGCATGACGGTGCTCCAGCCCGGACGCTACGTCCAGCTCAATCGATCCAGCCCGACGCCGTCGCGCGGTTCGCAGGCGCTCGTCGGCCACCTCGTCATCGACACCTCGCACAGCGTGCTCTGCCCCCAGCTCGCCACCAGCCACATCGCGGTCACCATCGACGACCTGCCGCTGCACGTGCGGTGGGGCCGCACCGACATCGCGCTGCCCGCCGGGCGCCACCGCGTCGAGGTGAAGGTCGACCGGGGCGACGGCTGGGGGCGGGTGGTCGACGCGGTCCCCGTCGCGGCCGGGCACACGGTCGACGTCTTCTACCGCGCGCCCGCCCTGCCGGGACGGGTCGGCTCGCTCGGTCCGGAGCCCCAGTCGACGGGCGGGGTCGTGGCGCTGCTCGGGATGCTGTTCGCGGCGCTGGTCGTGCTCGGCGTCGTGACGGGTGTGACGCTCGCGCTGTTCGTCTGACGGGGTCGCTTCGGGTCGATCGCGCTGTTGGTGCTGTTGGTGCTGTCCGGGCCGTCGGCGCCGTCCGCGTCGTCGTTGGCGCCGTCGGCGCCAGGGGCACAGCAGGCAGCCCGTGGCGGGCTTCGGCGTGGCTGGTGTGCTCCTCGTGGGACGGAGCCGCCGGTCGCCGCGGCGCGAGGGTCACAGGAGGCCTGCCGCGACCGGGTCCGGGCTGCCTGGTGTGCTGCTGACCGACGGCGGTGGGCAGGACCGCGAGGAGGCGGCTGACAGGATGGTGCGGTGAGCTCGACGCTGACCATCACCACGCCCTGGGGGACCGACCTGCTGTCCGGCCTCCCGGTCCTGCCGGGGCAGGTCCCCCCGCCGCCGTCCCCGCCCGCGGGGCTCGCGCCGGGGGTGCTGACCGCGATCATCGTCGCGGTCGTGGTCGTCGTGCTGCTGCTGGCAGTCGTCCTCGGGCTGGTGCTCCAGCGGCGTCGGCGCATCTCGTACCGGGAGCCGAGCGAGGAGGTCGAGGAGGCCAAGCCCAGCAAGGGGACCTACGCGGCGGGCGGGGGGTTCTCGTTCTCGTCCGGGACCGGCGGGAGTGCGCCCACCAAGGAGCGGCCGCCGGCAGCAGAGCCTCCGCCGGAGCCTGCTGCTGAACCGGCGCCCGCGCCGGAACCCGAGCCCACTCCGGAGCCGGCGCGCACGCCGGAACCCGAGCCCACTCCGGAGCCGGCGCGCACGCCGGAGCCCGAGCCCGCGCCGGAGCCCGCTGGCGAGGGGCGCCCACGGCCGGAAGAGTCGAGCGAAGGGGCCCCTCGCTCGGAATCGGCGACCGCGACGGCACCGGCTGCGCCCGCCGCGCCGGCCGAGCCCGCCGCGCCGGCCGAGCCCGCCGCGCCGGAGCCCGCCGCGCCGGCCGAGCCCGCCGCGCCGGCCGAGCCCGCCGCGCCGGCCGAGCCCGCCGCGCCGGCCGAATCGGCCCCGGACGCGACGGCGCCCGCGCCCGCTCACGAGGGGAGGATCGAGCCGCTAGAGCCTGCCGAGGGTTCCCTTCGTGCGGAGCCTGAGCCCGCGCCGTCCGTTCCCGCCGCGCCCGCGGAGCCGGAGCCCGCTGGCGAAGGGCGCCCACGGCCCGAAGAGTCGAGCGAAGGTGCCCTTCGCTCAGAAGCGGCGGTCGCCGAACCGGCGGAACCGGCCGAGCCGATCGCCTCCCCCGAGGGCCGGCTCGAGCGCCTGCGGGGCCGCCTCGGCCGCTCGCGCTCCACGCTCGGCACCGGGCTGCTGGGCCTGCTCGGCGCCGGGGACCTCGACGAGGACTCCTGGGAGGAGGTCGAGGACCAGCTGCTGATGGCCGATCTCGGGGCCGCCACCACGCAGGAGGTCGTCGGCAAGCTGCGCGAGCGCATCGCCTCACGCGGGGTGCGGACCTCCGAGGAGGTGCGCGACCTGCTGCGGGAGGTGCTCGTCGAGACCCTCGGGACGGACCTGGAGCGCTCGGTGCGGGCGCTCGCGCACGACGGCCGGCCCGCCGTCGTCCTCGTCGTCGGCGTCAACGGCACCGGCAAGACGACGACGACCGGCAAGCTGGCCCGCGTGCTCGTCGGCGGCGGCCACGAGATCGTCCTCGGCGCGGCGGACACCTTCCGCGCCGCCGCGGCCGAGCAGCTGCAGACCTGGGGCGAGCGCGCGGGGGCGCAGGTGATCCGGGGCGCCGAGGGTGCGGACCCGGCCAGCGTCGCGTTCGACGCCGTCAAGAAGGGCGCCGACGCCGGGGTCGACGCGGTCCTGCTCGACACCGCCGGCCGGCTGCACACCAAGACCGGGCTCATGGACGAGCTCGGCAAGGTCAAGCGCGTCGTGGAGCGGCAGGCCGAGGTCGACGAGGTGCTCCTCGTGCTCGACGCCACCACCGGCCAGAACGGGTTGACGCAGGCGCGGGTGTTCGGTGAGGTCGTCGACGTCACGGGGGTCGTGCTCACCAAGCTCGACGGCACCGCCAAGGGCGGCATCGTCTTCCAGGTGCAGCGCGAGCTCGGGGTCCCGGTGAAGCTCGTCGGTCTCGGCGAGGGCCCGGACGACCTCGCGCCGTTCGAGCCCGAGGCCTTCGTGGACGCGCTGCTGCGCTGACCGCACGCGCCCGTTCCCCCGTCCGGCGGGGAAAATCCGGGTGTGGCTCGGCCGCCGATCGGGTGACCCGCGACGCGATCGAGTTCAACGCGATGTCGCTGATCGTGAGCGGTCGGTGAGTGATGCGGAGCACTCCACCCCGGCTTGTCCGGTTCGGCAATCTGATGGATACATCATCAGGGCGGCTGTTAACTGCCGAGAAACACTCCTCGACACCGCCCGAAACACACTCTCACCATCCTTCCCTCCCAGTGATCGCCACCGAGACGGTGACTGCAGGAGGGACGAACGACCGTGTTGAATGCCGGAAGTACCGCGTGGGTACTCGCCAGCGCCGCGCTGGTGATGCTCATGACCCCAGGGCTCGCGTTCTTCTACGGCGGCATGGTCCGCTCGAAGAGCGTTCTGAACATGCTCATGATGAACTTCATGTGCCTCGCGATCGTCGGGGTGCTGTGGTGCCTCTACGGCTTCTCGCTCGCGTTCGGTAACGACGCGTTCGGCGGCCTCGTCGGCAGCTTCCAGTACCTGGGCCTGGGCAACATGTTCCCGAACGGCTCCCAGGCGATCGTCGGCGCGAGCACCGGTGACGGCATCCCGATCCTCGCGTTCGTGATGTTCCAGCTGATGTTCGCCGTCATCACGCCGGCGCTGATCTCGGGCGCCGTCCCCGAGCGCATCAAGTTCTGGAGCTGGGGCATCTTCGTCGTGCTCTGGTCGACGATCGTGTACTTCCCGGTCGCGCACTGGGTGTTCGCGTTCGACGGCTACGCCTCCGACAAGGGCGGCTGGATCGCCAACTCGCTCAAGGCGCTCGACTTCGCCGGCGGGACCGCGGTCCACATCAACGCCGGTGCCGCGGGCCTGGCGCTGGCGATCGTGCTCGGCAAGCGCCGCGGCTGGCCGCGTGACCCGGGCCGCCCGCACTCGCTGCCGTTCGTCCTGCTCGGCGCCAGCCTGCTGTGGTTCGGCTGGTACGGCTTCAACGCCGGCTCGGCGCTGGGCGCGAACTCGACCGCCGCGATCGCCTTCACGACGACGACCGTGGCCACCGCCGCGGCGACCATCGGCTGGCTGCTGGTCGAGCAGGTCCGTGACGGCAAGCCGACCACGCTCGGTGCCGCGTCGGGTGCTGTCGCCGGCCTCGTCGCGATCACCCCGGCCTGTGCGTACGTCAACCCGGTCGGCGGCCTCGCGGTCGGCTTCATCGCCGGTGCGGTCTGCGCGCTCTGCGTGTCGATCAAGTTCCGCTTCGGCTTCGACGACTCGCTCGACGTGGTGGCCGTCCACCTCGTCGGTGGTCTGGTCGGCACCCTGCTCATCGGGTTCTTCGGCACCACCTCGCTGAACTCCTCGAGCGCCGACGGGCTCTTCTACGGCGGCGGGTTCGACCAGCTGGGCAAGCAGGCCGTGGCCGCGTTCGCCGTGCTCCTCTACTCCTTCGTCGTCACCTCGATCATCGCCCTGCTGATCAAGTACACGATCGGCTTCCGCGTGACCGAGGAGGACGAGGCGGCGGGTATCGACGAGTCGCAGCACGCGGAGACCAGCTACGACTACTCCGGTCTGCGCAGCGGTGGTGGCACCGGGTCGTCCATCCTGGACGGCGCAGCGTCGCGAGTTCCGGCCTCGGCCGGTCAGGAGGGCTGACCCGTGAAGATGGTGACGGCGATCATCAAGCCGTTCGTGCTGGAGGACGTGAAGGGGGCGCTGGAACAGCTCGGCGTCCTGGGCATGACCGTCAGTGAGGTCCAGGGCTACGGCCGGCAGAAGGGCCACACCGAGGTCTACCGCGGAGCCGAGTACTCCGTGGACTTCGTGCCCAAGGTCCGCATCGAGGTCGTCACCGACGACCCGACCGCGGAGAAGGTGCTCGACGCGATCGCCGAGACCGCCCGCACCGGCAAGATCGGTGACGGCAAGGTCTGGGTGACCCCGATCGAGACCGTGGTGCGCGTGCGCACCGGCGAGCGCGGGGCCGACGCCCTGTAGCTGGCGGGACGCGTCCGGTGCGACCCGGCGCCGGGACCGGTCCTCGTGACCGGTCCCGGCGCCGTGGCCGCCTGCGCGCCCTTCGGCGCGGGGACTCCCCGCGCCCACCAACCTGCCGAAGGGCGAGCGCGGAGAGGACGGGCATGGTCGCTGCGGGGACGGGACCCCCGGGGACGTCCGGGTCGGACCCGACGGACGTCGGAGCGGTGCCGAAGGTCTCGGGGGAGTCCGACGAGGGGGCGGCGGTCGACCTCGTCCGCGCCCGCACCGCGCTGCTCACCCCACCACCGGGAGCCCGCAGGCTCGGCCCCGCCGCCCTGCGCGAGGCCCTGGTCGAACTGCACGACTTCTGGCTCGCCACCCGCGCCGCCGCGGTCGGCGTCGGGGAGGGCACCGGGACCGCGCTGGTCGCGGTCGGAGCCCTCGGACGCCGCGAGCTCGCTCCCTGGTCCGACCTCGACCTGGTGCTCGTCCACGACGGCACCGGCCGCCAGAAGGGCGCCGACAAGATCGCCCGGATCGCCGACTCCCTCTGGTACCCGCTCTGGGACGCCGGGATCGGCCTGGACCACTCGGTGCGTACCGTCGGCGAGGCCGTCGCCGTCGCGACCGAGGACCTGCGGGTGGCCCTGGGGCTGCTCGAGGTCCGTCTCATCGCCGGCGACGCCGAGCTCGCCACGCGCCTGTCGTCGTCGGCCCGGCAGGCCTGGCGCGCGGGCATGCGCGGCCGGTTCGACGAGCTCGTCGAGACCACCCAGAGCCGCTGGCAGCGCTCCGGCGAGGTCGCCCACCGCATCGAGCCCGACCTCAAGAACGGCCGCGGCGGGCTGCGCGACGTCCAGCTCCTCGACGCCCTCGCCGCCGCCCAGCTCGTCGACCGGCCCGCCGTCGACGTCCGCTCCGCCCGTGGCCTGATGCTCGACCTGCGCACCGAGCTGCACCGTCGCGCGGGCCGCGCCCGCGACGTGCTGCAGGCCGAGGACGCCCACGAGCTCGCCGGGATCCCCGACCTCGGCGTCACCGACCGCTACGACCTCGCCCGCTCGCTCTCCGGCGCTGCCCGCACCGTCGTCTACGCCACCGACGTCGCGCTGCGCTCCGCCCGGGCCGCCCTGCCGAAGCGGGGGCTCGCCGCGCTGCGCCGCACCCCGGCCCGCCGGGGCCTCGACGAGGGCGTCGTCGAGCACGCGGGCGAGATCGTGCTCGCGCGGGAGGCGCAGGTCAGCCGCGACCCCGCGCTCGTGCTGCGCCTGGCCGCCGTGGCCGCCCGCACCGGCCTGCCGATCGCCGCCGGGACCCTGCGCCGCCTCGCCGACGCCGCCCCCGAGCTGCGCGAACCGTGGCCGCGGACCGCGCGCACCGAACTGCTCGCCCTGCTCGGGGCGGGCGAGGGCATGGTCGACGTGATCGAGGCGCTCGACCGCACCGGGCTGTGGGGACGCCTCTTCCCGGAGTGGGGCGCGGTCCGGGACCTCCCGCCTCGCGACCGGCAGCACGTCTGGACCGTCGACCGCCACCTCGTCGAGGTCACCCGGCGTGCCGGCGAGCTGACCACCCGCGTGTCCCGCCCCGACCTGCTCCTGCTCGGCGCCCTGATCCACGACATCGGCAAGGGCCGCGACGAGGACCACTCCGTCGTCGGCGCGGAGCTCGCCCGCCACATCGGGCGCCGGCTCGGCCTGTGGCCCTCCGACGTCGACACCCTCGCGGCGATGGTCCGCCACCACCTGCTGCTGCCCCACACCGCGCAGCGCCGCGACCCCGAGGACCCGGCGACGGTGCAGCGGGTCGTCGACACCCTCGACGGCGACCCGGTGCTGCTCGAGCTGCTCCACGCCCTCGCCGAGGCCGACGCGCTGGGCACCGGCCCCGGGGTCTGGACGCCGTGGCGCGCCACGCTGATGGGCGACCTGGTGCGCCGCTGCCGCGTGGTCATGGCCGGGGAGCCCGTCCCGGGTCCGGAGCCGCTGTCCGACGACCGGCTCGCGCTGGCCAAGTCAGTCCAGAGCTCCGGCCGCCCGGAGGTGTCGATCGACCTGGGCGAGGAGCTGACGACGGTGACGATGACGGTGGCCGCGCCGGACCGGCCCGGCCTGCTCAGCCGGGCGGCCGGGGTGCTCGCGCTGCACTCGCTGCAGGTGCACGCCGCAGTCCTGGTCGAGCACGACGGCGTCGCGGTCGACAGCTTCACCGTCTCGCCGCGGTTCGGCCGGCTGCCCGAGGCGTCGCTGCTGCGCGAGGACCTCGTCCGCGTGCTGCAGGGCTCGCTGGACCTCCCGGCGCGGCTCGCGGCCAAGGAGCGCGACTACTCGAGCCGGATCTCGACCGCGTCCTCGGCCAGCCGGGTGCTGTGGTTCGACGACGAGGCCACCGGCGCCGTCGTGCTCGAGCTGCGTACCGCCGACCGGATCGGACTGCTCTACCGGGTCGCGGCGGCCCTCGAGAACCAGGGGGTCGACGTCCGGTGGGCCCGGGTGTCGACGCTCGGCTCGTCGGTCGTCGACGCGTTCTGCCTGGAGGCGTCACCCGACCCGGACGGCGAGGGCGTCGAGGTGCCGCACGACGGTCCCGGGACCGGGACCACCGTCCCGCTGGACCCGACCCGCCGTCGGGCGATCGAGGCGGCGGTGATGGCGGCCGCCGCTCCGGGCCGGGACGCCGACGACGAGTCGGGTACGCGCGTGGGCTGAGTGTGAGGCCAGGGGCGAGCGGAGCGACGGGGGATGTCGGGAGCGACGGGGGAGATGGCTGAGAGGGCCGGCACCGCGCACGGCTAGGCTGGGAGCTTGCCCGTGGCGTGCCCGGGCCCTGCACCACCGGCATCTCCGGGACGCCGGGATGACCCGCCCACCGTCTGGGGGAGAACGTCCGCCGTGTTCGACACCCTGTCCGAACGCCTCACCGGGGCCCTGTCCGACCTGCGCGGCAAGGGCCGGCTCTCCGAGACCGACATCGACGCGACCTGCCGCGAGATCCGCATCGCGCTGCTCGAGGCCGACGTCGCCCTGCCCGTCGTCCGGCAGTTCGTCAAGCAGATCAAGGACCGCGCCCGCGGCGCGGAGGTCTCCGAGGCGCTGAACCCGGCCCAGCAGGTCGTCAAGATCGTCAACGAGGAGCTCATCGGCATCCTCGGCGGCGAGACCCGGCGGCTGCGGTTCGCGAAGAACCCGCCGACGGTCATCATGCTGGCCGGTCTGCAGGGCTCCGGTAAGACGACGCTGGCCGGCAAGCTCGCGCGCTGGCTCAAGAACCAGGGCCACACCCCGATGCTCGCGGCCTGCGACCTGCAGCGCCCGAACGCGGTCAACCAGCTCCAGATCGTCGGCGGGCGCGCCGAGGTCGAGGTCTTCGCGCCGGAGCCCGGCAACGGCGTTGGCGACCCGGTCGACGTGGCGCGCCGCGCGATCGCCGACGCCAAGTCCCGGCAGTACGACGTGCTCGTCGTCGACACCGCCGGCCGCCTCGGCGTCGACGAGGACCTGATGCGGCAGGCCTCGGACATCCGCGACGCCGTCACGCCGGACGAAATCCTCTTCGTGCTCGACGCCATGGTCGGCCAGGACGCGGTGAACACCGCGGAGGCCTTCCGCGACGGCGTCGGGTTCGACGGCGTGGTGCTCACCAAGCTCGACGGCGACGCCCGCGGCGGTGCGGCGCTCTCGGTCCGCGAGGTCACCGGCCAGCCGATCCTCTTCGCCTCCAACGGCGAGGGCCTCGACGAGTTCGACGTCTTCCACCCCGACCGGATGGCCTCGCGCATCCTCGGGATGGGCGACGTCCTCTCGCTCATCGAGCAGGCCGAGCAGGCCTTCGACGCGGGCCAGGCCGAGGCCGCCGCGAAGAAGATGGGCGAGGGCGACTTCACCCTCGAGGACTTCCTCGAGCAGATGATGTCGGTCCGCAAGATGGGCCCGATCGCCAACATCCTGGGCATGCTCCCGGGCGCGGCGGGCATGAAGGACCAGCTCGCGAACGTCGACGAGAAGCATCTCGACCGGGTGCAGGCGATCATCCGCGGCATGACCCCCGCCGAGCGCGAGGACCCGAAGATCATCAACGGGTCGCGCCGGCTGCGGATCGCGAACGGCTCCGGCGTGGGCGTCACCGACGTCAACCAGCTCGTGGAGCGGTTCTTCGAGGCCCGCAAGATGATGAAGAACATGGCGGGCCAGTTCGGCCTGCCCGGCATGGGCGGCGGTGGTCGCAAGGCGGCCCGCAGCGCCCGCAAGGGCGGGGCCAAGAGCCAGCGCGGTGGCGGCGGCAAGACGATGCCGGCGATCGCCGGGATCGCGTCGGAGAGCTCGTCGAACCGCGGGCAGCGCTCGGTCGGGTCCTACGAGACCCCCGGGCTCAACCAGCTCCCGCCCGGGCTCGCGGGCCTCGACCAGCTGCCCGAGGGCTTCGACCCGGGCGCGCTGACCTTCCCGGGCAACTCCGGCGGCGGTAACGGCGGCCGCGGGTCCGGCGGCGGCAAGAAGGGCAACAAGAAGAAGCGGAAGTAGGACGACCGGTTCCGGACGAACGGCTCGTTCGTCACCTATGAAGGTGACGAACGAGCCGTTCGTTCATTCCGGGGCCGGGGCGTCCGCGTGCTCGGCCAGCCAGGCGTCGCGCCGCCGCGGGGAGGCCTGGGCGAGCCACGCGTCCTGGACCAGCTCGGTGAGCTCGGCGAGGCCGATCTCGCCCAGCCGCCCGCCGCGGACGAGCACCGACGGGTGCCCGTCGAAGCGGGGCGTCGTGAAGTACGGCGCCGCCGGGTCGCCGAGCAGCGCGGCCTTCGCCTCGTCGGACTCGACCCACAGCATGATCACGTCGTCGTACCGCTCGCCGGTGTCCGGGTCGGACGCGTCGCGCTGCGGGGTGCGGAAGAAGACGAACGACTTCCCGCCCACCTGGTAGACGGTGTTGCCCTTCGGCCCGGTCAGCTCGCGGACGTGCGGCATCGCGCGGGCCAGGGCGTGCACGTCGTCGATCCGGGCGGGGCGGGTCGCCATGGCGGGGGATTCTCCTACGATCTCCCGCCGTGACCCCTCTCCACCTGCACGGCGTGGTGCTCGACGAGACGGCCCGGGCCGGGGACGGCGCCCGTGACCTCTGGGTCGACGAGCACGGGCGGTTCACCGACGGCCCGATCGCCGACGCACAGACGATCACCGGGTGGATCCTGCCCGGCCTGGTCGACGCCCACTGCCACGTCGGGATCGGCCCCGACGGCCCCGTCGAGCTGGAGGAGGCCCGGGCGCAGGGACACATCGACGCGGCCGCGGGAGCGCTGCTGATCCGCGACTGCGGCTCGCCCGTCGACACCCGGCCGCTCGACGACGACCCGGAGATGCCCGAGATCGTCCGGGCCGGGCGGCACCTCGCGCGGCCGAAGCGCTACATCCGCGGTCTGCCGATCGACGCCGAGGACCCCGCCGACCTGCCGGGTCTGGTCGCCGAGCAGGCGTGGCACAACCCGTGGGTCAAGCTCGTCGGCGACTGGATCGACCGCGACGAGGGCGACCTCGCCCCGCTCTGGCCCGACGACGTCCTGCGCGACGCGATGGACGCCGCCCACGCCCACGGCGCCCGGGTCACCGCGCACGTGTTCGGCGAGCACGCCCTGCCCGGGCTGATCGGGGCGGGCATCGACTGCATCGAGCACGGCACCGGGCTGACCGACGAGACGATCGCGATGATGGCCGCCCGGGGCACGGCGCTGGTCCCGACGCTGATCAACGTGGAGAACTTCCCGGAGTTCGCCGACGCGGCCGGGGAGAAGTTCCCCCGCTACGGCACGCACATGCGCGAGCTGTACGCGCGGGCCTCGGCGACGATCCGCGCGGCGATCGAGGCGGGCGTGACGGTGTACGCGGGGACCGACGCGGGCGGCGGCATCGTCCACGGGCGGATCGTGGACGAGGTCGAGGCGCTGGCCGACGTGGGCCTCGGCCGCGACGGGGCACTGGCCGCCGCAACGGTGGCCGCGCGGACCTGGCTCGGGCGGCCGCGGATCGAGGCGGGTGCGCCGGCCGACGTCCTCGTCCTGCCCTCGGACCCGTACGCCGACCTGGGCGTCCTGCGCCGCCCGGTGGCGGTGCTGCGGCACGGACGGGTGCTGGCGCCGTGACACTGGATCTCAACGCCGACCTCGCCGAGGGCTTCGGGCAGTGGTCGCTGACCGACGACGACGCCCTGCTCGACGTCGTGACCTCGGCCAACGTCGCGTGCGGGTTCCACGCGGGCGACGCGCCGACGATGCGCCGGGTGTGTGCGCGCGCGGCGGAGCGCGGGGTCCGCATCGGCGCCCAGGTCTCCTACCGGGACCTCGCCGGGTTCGGGCGGCGCTTCCTCGACGTCGACCGCGAGACGCTCGCCGCGGAGATCCTCTACCAGATCGGTGCCCTCCGGGCGATGGCCTCCGCGGCGGGGGTGGGCGTCGAGTACGTCAAGCCGCACGGCGGGCTCTACAACACCGTCGTGCACCACGAGGAGCAGGCGGCCGCCGTCGTCGACGCGGCGCGGGCGGCGGGCGACCTGCCCGTCATGGGACTGCCGGGCGGACGCCTCCTGGCGCTCGCGGCCGGGGCCGGGCTGACGACGATCGCCGAGGCCTTCGCCGACCGCGGCTACACGCCCGAGGGCACCCTGGTGCCGCGTCGTGAGCCGGGGGCGCTCCTGCCGGACACCGCCGCCGTCGTCGAACGGGCCGTCCGGCTGGCCCGCGACGGGGTGATCGTCGCGGTCGACGGGACCGAGCTGGCGGTGCGGGCCGACTCGCTGTGCCTGCACGGGGACACCCCGGAGGCGGTGGCGAACGCCCGGGCGGTGCGCGAGGCGCTGGACGCGGAGCCCGCCGCCCCGGCGTGAGGGGAGCGTCTGGCACAATCGGGGAGTTGCGTCACGGCCACCCTCTCTCCGGGCCGGGACCTCAGACCTGCGGTGCACGGCCGATGGTGACCCCACGTCGGCCGGGGACGCCGAGCACTCAGCAGTACCGCGAACGAGGAGTACACCGGACCCGTGGCCGTCAAGATCAAGCTCGCCCGCATGGGCAAGATCCGCGAGCCCCACTACCGCGTGGTCATCGCCGATGCCCGCAACCGTCGTGACGGGCGCGTCATCGAGACGATCGGCGAGTACCACCCGAAGAGCCAGCCGAGCGAGATCAAGATCAACTCGGAGCGCGCGCAGTACTGGCTCGGCGTGGGTGCCCTTCCGACCGAGCCCGTGGCCGGCCTGCTCAAGGTCACCGGCGACTGGCAGAAGTTCAAGGGCCTCCCCGGCGCCGAGGGCAAGCTCCAGGCGCAACCGGAGAAGGTCGACAAGCAGGCCCGCTTCAACGAGGAGCTGGCCAAGGTCAGCAACAACGCGGCCGAGTGAGTCGGCGGTGAGTGACCTCGCCGAGGCCCTCGAGCACCTGGTGCGCGGCATCGTCTCGCACCCCGACGAGGTCTCCGTCGACCTCGTGACCAACCGTCGAGGCCGGACCCTCGAGGTCCGCGTGCACCCGGACGACCTGGGCAAGGTCATCGGGCGCAGCGGACGGACGGCGACCGCCCTGCGCACCGTGATCAGCGGGGTCGGCGGTCGCGGGGTGCGCGTCGACGTGGTCGACACCGACCGCTGAGCATGAGCACCACTGTCACCGCGGCCCATGGCTGACCCGTCCGGCGATCTCCGGATCGTCGGGCGGGTCGTCAAGGCTCACGGTCTGCGCGGTGAGCTCGTCGTCGAGCCCAGCACCGACAACACCGAGGAGCGCTTCGCGCCCGGCGTCGTGCTGCAGGTCTCCGGGGGGCCCGGCCCGCGCGCGCTGACGATCACCGCCGCCCGCCGGCACGGCGAACGCCTCCTGGTCACCGCGGACGAGGTCGCCGACCGCGACACCGCCGAGGCGATGCGCCGCGCGGTCCTGTCGGCGGCGGCCACGGACGCGGACATCGACGACCCGGACGAGTTCCACGACCACCAGCTCGAGGGCCTGCGCGCCGAGCTGGCGGACGGGACGCTGGTCGGGACCGTCACCGCCGTCCAGCACGGGGCGGGCGCCGAGCTCCTCGTCCTCGCGGGTCCCGACGGTGGCGAGCTGCTGGTCCCGTTCGTGCGGGCGATCGTCCCGACGGTGGACGTGGCCGGCGGGCGGGTCGTGCTCGACCCGCCCGAGGGGCTCTTCGACCCCGCCTGAGCGTCAGTCGGCCGGCTCCTCCTCCTCGGGGATGCGGACGCCCCGCACGCCCGGGATCTCGGCGAGCTCGCCGGTCAACGGGTGGATCGGGATGCGGCCCAGGAGCGAGAGGGTGACCGAGGCCGTGCTCGGCATGCCGTTGTCGCCGTCGGCCGGGTCCTCGCGGTCCACCGTCATCCCGGCGACGGCGAAGCCCCGCTCGGTGCAGAGGGTGAGGACCGAGCGCAGCACCCCGTGACCGTCGTTGTAGGTCACGTGGATCGGCCGCGGCGCGCTGGACTGCCGGGAGAGCGTCCGCGCCAGTGGTCGGTACCCGCGGGTGATCAGGTAGTGGACGGCCGTCCCGGCGACCGCGAGCAGGGGCAGGCCCGCGCCGCAGGCCGTGCCGACCGCCGCCGCCACCCACACCGTCGCCGCCGTCGTGAGTCCCCGGACGGCGTCGCGGCGGACGAAGATCAGCCCGCCGCCGATGAAGCCGATGCCGGACACGATCTGCGCCGCGATGCGCGAGGGGTCGAGCGCGACGTGCTCGAGCGCGAGCAGGTCACCGAAGCCGTACTTCGAGACGAGCATGAACGCGGCGGACCCGACCCCGACCAGGGCGTGGGTGCGCAGCCCGGCGCTCTTGGCCGCGAGCTCGCGCTCGATCCCGATGACGGTGCACAGCACGAGGGCGAGCAACAGGTCGAGGATCACGAGCCACTGCACGCCGAGGTCCGATGCCCACAGCACCGGGAACGTCCCGCCCATTCGCATCCTCTCCGCGGGGCACCCGGCAGGATCCCGGCGTGCGCATCGACGTCGTCACGATCTTCCCTGGTTACCTCGGACCGCTCGACGAGGCCCTCGTCGGGCGGGCACGGCGGGCCGGGCTGATCGACCTGCACGTGCACGACCTGCGCGCCTGGGCCACCGGGGTGCACAAGGCGGTCGACGACTCGCCCTACGGCGGTGGTCCGGGCATGGTCATGGTGCCGACCGTCTGGGGCGAGGCGCTGGACGCCGTCCGGGCCGAGTCGCCCGACGAGCCCGGCCTGCTGCTGGTCCCGACCCCCGCCGGGGCGCCGCTCACCCAGGCCCGCGCCGCCGCGTGGGCGGGGGAGCCGCGGCTCGTGCTCGCCTGCGGGCGCTACGAGGGGATCGACGCGCGGGTCACCGCCGACGCCGCCCGCCACGGCCGCGTCGAGGAGTTCTCGCTCGGCGACTACGTGCTCGCCGGCGGCGAGGTCGCGGCCCTGGTCGCCGTGGAGGCGGTGTCCCGGCTGGTCCCGGGCGTGCTCGGCAACCCGGAGTCCGCGGAGCTCGACTCCTTCTCGGACGGCCTGCTCGAGGCCCCCGCCTTCACCCGCCCGGAGTCCTGGCGCGACCTCGACGTCCCCGGGGTGCTGCGCGGCGGCGACCACGGGGCGGTGGCCCGCTGGCGGCGCGACCGCTCGCTGGAGCGCACCGCCGCCGTCCGCCCCGACCTCCTCGACGGGCTGCTCGCCGCCCACGGGGCCGCGGTGTTCGACCGGCACGACCGGGAGGTCCTGGCCGCGGCGGGCTACGAGGTCCCGGGCTGAGGCGACGGGTCCGGCCCCCGCCCACCGGGGGCGGCGGAGCGGTCTGGCAGACTGGGGGAGTTGCCACGGGCCGGGATATCGGCTTCCGGGTCCGTCCGCGTGACGCGAATCCGGCCGCATCCGGCGGGACCGTCGCGAGCAACACGGTACGAACCCATCCGGTCGCACGGCCGCCGTCGTCCCCGACGGTGCGTGCCGGGCCGACCCGTGAGACGCGAGGACGACGAGCCATGAACGCCCTGGACGAGCTCGACGCGCAGTCGCTGCGCTCCGACATCCCGGACTTCCGTCCGGGTGACACCGTCAAGGTGCACGTCAAGGTCATCGAGGGTTCACGCTCCCGTGTACAGGTCTTCCAGGGCGTCGTGATCCGTCGCCACGGCGGTGGCCTCCGGGAAACCTTCACCGTCCGTAAGGTCTCCTTCGGCGTCGGAGTGGAGCGCACCTTCCCGGTGCACTCGCCGAACATCGACCACATCGAGGTCGTCACCCGCGGTGACGTCCGTCGCGCGAAGCTCTACTACCTCCGTGACCTCCGCGGCAAGGCCGCGAAGATCCGCGAGAAGCGCGAGACCACCCCCGCTTCCTGAGCGGGTGGTGCCCCGGTGCGGTCTCCCTGTGCTGACTCCCGACGCCGTCTCCTAGCCTGATCTCGTGCCACCTTCCGACGAGCCCGGTCGCCGCTACCGCTCGCCCCGTCACGGGGAGCCCGACTCGCGGTGGGGCGGGCCCGGCGCGGCCGACCCGGCCGACGATCCCTACGGGGACGTGAGCGGCGGGCGCGCGTCGGGAGGCAGGCACGGGACGCCCGACGACGCCGGCCCCCGGCACGGAGCCCCGGACGACGCGCCGTCGGGTCGCTCGCGGCACGGCGAGCCCGCGGCCCCGGCGCCGTGGCCGCCGCCGACCGCGCTGCCGCACGCGACCGGCGCGCCTGCCCCGCGGTTCGGTACCGACGACGCCGGGCGTGACCCGTCGGCGTCCCGGTTCGGCAGCGGGGAGCACGGCCGCGGCGCGGACCCGGCCCGCCCGTCGTCCTACGGCGCACCGAACGGCCACGGCCCGGGGCAGTCGCCGTCGTCGCCCTCGTTCGGGCAGGCCCCGTCCTCGCCGCCCTACGAGCAGGCGCCGTCGTCGTACGGCCAGCCGCCCTCGTCACCGCCCTACGGCCAGCCGCCCTCCTCGCCGTCGCACGAGCAGGCGCCGTCCTACGGCCAGGGCCCGTCGTCGTACGGCCAGCAGCCGTCGTCGCCCTCGTCGCCCTACGGCCAGGCGCCGCCCTCGCCGCCGTACGGGCAGCCGCCGTCGTACGGCCAGGCCCCGCCGCAGGGCGGCCCGGCCGGGTACGGCCGCGGGCCGTCCTCGCCGACGTCGGCGACACCGACCCAGGGGCCGACCGGTCAGAACGGCCAGGGCGCGTGGGCCGGCGCGCCGGGCTCCGGCAACGGTCCGGCGAGCGGCAGCGGCCAGTACCCCGCCGCGGGCCACGGCGGCGCGACCGGCCCCGGGTCCACGGCCGTCCAGCCGGCCGCCTCGGGTGGCCGTCCGTCGTCGACGGCGGTGCAACCGCCCGTCCCGGAGCAGCCGGCTCCGGCCGATGCGCCGCTGCTCTCGGGCGGCATCCCGCCGCCGGTCAAGAAGCGCGAGGAGTCCGCGGGGGCGCGGCCCGGCCGGTCGTCGGGCGACGGCGCCGAGGACGCGAGCACCACCGCCCTCGGCGCGAGCGGCCACCGTCACCGCCGCGGCGGCGGCGCCGCCGCCGGACCCGGTCGCGGTGACGACGCCTCGGGGCCCGGTCGTCGCTCCGGCGGCAAGGACGCCGACGACGATTCCCCGGGCGGGAAGAAGAAGCGCAAGGGCTCGTTCTGGCGCGAGCTGCCGCTGCTCGTCGTCGTCGCGATCGTCCTGACCTTCGTCATCCAGACGTTCATCGCCCGCATCTACGTGATCCCGTCGGCGTCGATGGAGCAGACGCTGCACGGCTGCGACGGCTGCGCGAACGACCGCGTCGCCGTCGACAAGGTCACCTACCGCTTCAGCGACCCCTCGCCCGGCGACGTCGTCGTGTTCAAGGGCCCGCAGGCGTGGCTCGACAACGACGAGGTCGGCGACGAGCAGCCGTCGAGCAACGCGTTGATCCGCGGATTCCAGGACGCGTTGTCGCTGGTCGGCCTGGCGGCGCCGAACGAGAAGGACTTCGTCAAGCGCGTCATCGCCACCGGCGGCCAGACGGTCGCGTGCTGCGACACCCAGAACCACGTGCTGGTCAACGGCAGGCCGATCAACGAGCCCTACCTGTACTACCAGCCGGGGCTCGGCAACAAGCAGGCCACGTTCGACCCGGTGCGGGTGCCGGACGGCCAGCTCTGGGTGATGGGCGACAACCGCAACAACTCGGCGGACGCCCGGTTCCACGGCCCGGTGCCGGTCAGCGACGTCATCGGCAAGGTCCGGGTCGTGGTGCTGCCGATCAGCCGCTGGCGCACCGTGCCCGCGATCGATCCGCAGACCACGACGACGGCGCTGGGCGCCACGTCCACGCCCCTCGGGACCGGGACCGCCGGGGCCGCGGCCGGTGCGCTGCTGGCCGTCCCCGTCGTGGGGGTCGGGCGACGGCTGCGTCGTGCGACGGGCTCCCAGACCTCGACGGCGGCGCCGCCGCGGCCCGGGGAGGACGAGGTCGGGCAGGCTGTCGATGACGGACTGCCGGTCGAAGCCGGGCTGCCGGTCGAAGCCGGGCCGCCGGTCGAAGCCGGGCCGCCGGACGAAGCCGGGCCGCCGGACGCCGACGGTGACGCCCCCGAGGTGGCGGAGGCCGACCGGGAGTGACGTCCGCACGATCCCGCCCCGGAGGCGACGGACGTGCCCGGACCGGAGGACGTCCGCGCCGCCGCGCCCGCCCGCTGCCGCCCCGGACCGGGGTGCAGCCGCCGCGGGCGATCATCCGGCGCTCCAGCGAGTCGTGGGCGCTGCAATCGGCGCTCGAGCGGCACGGCCTCGGACCCGTCGTCGGTGTCGACGAGGCCGGCCGCGGGGCCTGTGCGGGGCCGCTCGCCGTCGCGGCGTGCATCCTGCGGCCGAACGACGCCGCCCGCTTCGAGGGCCTCACCGACTCGAAGCTGCTCAGCGCCGAGGAGCGCGAGCGGCTCGCGAAGGTGGTGCTGCGCCGCGCCGTCGACCACTGCGTGGTGCTGGTCGACCCCGCGGAGGTCGACCGCCGCGGCGTGCACGCCGCGAACATCGACGGCATGCGCCGGGCGGTGGCCCGCCTCGGGGTCCGGCCGGGCTACGTGCTCACCGACGGCTTCGCGGTCCACGGCTTCGGGGTGCCCAGCCTCGCGGTGCCCAAGGGCGACCTGGCGGCCGCGTGCGTGGCAGCGGCGTCGATCCTCGCCAAGACCACCCGGGACCGGCTGATGACCGAGCTGCACGAGCGCCGGCCGGAGTACGGGTTCGACCTCCACAAGGGCTACTCGACCCCGACGCACGTCGCAGCGCTCGCCGAGCACGGCCCGAGCGCCGATCATCGCTACAGCTTCGTGAACGTCGCCGGAGCGGCTCGCCTCGCCGCCGGTCGGGCGGCAGACTCGCCGGACGGGGCGGTGGGCCACAATGATGACGTCGTGGACGACGAGCTCACGGAGTTCGCGTCCGACGAGGTCGACGTCATCGAGGGCATGACGGACGCCGAGGCGGAGGGGGGAGAGGAACCATGAGCGCGGAAGATCTCGAGAAGTACGAGACCGACATGGAGCTGTCGCTCTACCGCGAGTACCGCGACATCGTGAGCCAGTTCTCCTACGTCGTCGAGACCGAGCGCCGGTTCTACCTGGCGAACACGGTCGACGTGGCGGTGCGCAACGCCGATGGCGAGGTGTACTTCGAGGTGCGGATGTCCGACGCGTGGGTCTGGGACATGTACCGGCCCGCGCGGTTCGTCAAGAACGTCCGCGTCGTGACGTTCAAGGACGTCAACGTCGAGGAGCTCGACAAGCCCGAGCTCCGTCTCGAGGACGGTCCGTTCGGCGGCTGACCCGCCGCCGTCGGCCGCGGCCGCCGCGTCAGGCGGCGTAGCGCTCCGTCCACAGTCCGTACCTGACCCCCGGGTTGTCCACAGCTCGCCCGACGACGCTGTCCGTCGCCGCCCGCCCCCGGCCACCGTGATCTCCGCAGGGGGCGGCCCGGCCGCCCTCTCCGACGCGGTGGGAGGCGGCGGTGGGAGTCGGCGAGGTGGGCAGCAGCGGCTCGGGTGGCTCGGGCGGCGCCGGGGGCGAGGCGGCGGTGCACCGGGCGCCCAGGGCGTCCGACGAGCTCGGGCGGACCGGTGAGCAGGTCGCGGTCGAGCACCTGGTCGCCCGGGGGCTGGTGGTGCTGGCGCGCAACTGGCGGCGGCGCGAGGGCGAGCTGGACGTCGTGGCGACCGACGGGCGCAGCCTGGTCGTCTGCGAGGTGAAGACCCGCTCCGGGGTGGGCTACGGCCTGCCGGTGGAAGCGGTGACGCGCGCGAAGGCCGCCCGGATCCGCCGGCTCGCCCAGCAGTGGCTCGCGGAGTCGCGGGCGCGCTGGGTCGAGGTGCGCTTCGACGTGGTCGCGGTCCTGCTGGTGCCCGGCCGGACCCCGGAGATCGAGCACTACGAGGGGGCCTTCTGATGGGCCTCGCGCGCTCGTGGTCGATCGGTCTGCACGGCGTCGAGGGCGACCTCGTGGAGATCGAGGCGGACGTCGGGATCGGGCTCCCGGGGCTGTCCCTGGTGGGGCTGCCCGACGCGGCGCTCGCCGAGGCCCGCGACCGGGTCCGCGCCGCGGTCGTCAACTCCGGGCAGATCTGGCCGAACCGCAAGATCACGCTGGCGCTCTCGCCCGCGACGCTGCCCAAACAGGGGTCGAGCTACGACCTCGCGCTGGCCTGCGGCGTGCTCGCGGCGGACGACCGGCTCGCCGCCGACGCCCTCGAGGGCGTGGTGCTCTTGGGCGAGCTCGCCCTCGACGGCCGCATCCGGGACGTCCGCGGGGTGCTGCCGTGCGTCATGGCGGCGCGCCGCGCCGGGGTGAAGCGGGTCGTCGTGCCCGCGAACGCCCTCGACGAGGCGGGCCTGGTGGACGGGGTCGAGCTGTTCGGGGCCTCGCACCTGTGCGAGGTGCTGGCCTGGCTGCGCCGGGAGGGAGACCTTCCCGGGCCGGAGACCCGGCCGCGCTCGCGGTCGCGGCCCCCGATCGACGACCTCGCGGACGTGGTCGGCCAGGAGCCCGCCCGCCGCGCGATCGAGGTGGCCGCCGCCGGCGGGCACCATCTGCTGTTCGTCGGCCCGCCCGGCTCCGGCAAGACGATGCTGGCCCGCCGGCTGACGGGCCTGCTGCCGGACCTCGTCGTCGAGGAGGCGATGGAGGTCGCCGCGGTGCGCTCGCTGGCCGGAGCGCTGCCGCCCGACGAGGAACTGCCGATCACGCCGCCGTTCGTCGCCCCGCACCACGGGGTGTCCGCGGCGGCGCTGGTCGGCGGCGGGTCGGGCCTGGCGCGGCCGGGCGCGGTCTCGATGGCGCACCGCGGCGTGCTGTTCCTCGACGAGGTCTTCGAGTTCGGTCCGCACCTGCTGGACTGCCTGCGCACCCCGCTCGAGGAGGGCGAGGTGCGGCTGGCCCGCAAGGACGGGGTCGTGCGCTACCCGGCGCGCTTCCAACTGGTCATGGCGGCGAACCCGTGCCCCTGCGCGCCGCCGCGCCCGGCCGACTGCCAGTGCGGTCCGAACCAGCTGCGGCGCTACGCGGGCCGGCTGTCCGGGCCGATGCTCGACCGGGTCGACCTGCGGGTCGTGTTCGAGGCGGTGGGCTCGCTGGATCGCGGGCCCGACGAGACACCCGAGGACACCGCCACCGTGCGCGGCCGGGTGCTCGCGGCGCGGGAGCGTGCCCGCGAGCGGTGGCGGGCGTCGGGCTGGCTCAGCAACGCCGAGGTGCCCGGTCCGGCCCTGCGCCGCCACGTACCGATCCCGCGCGACGCGGCCATGGATCTCGACCGGAAGCTGCGCAGCGGGCTCCTCACGGCGAGAGGACTCGATCGGTGCTTGCGCGTGGCATGGACGCTGTGCGATCTCCGCGGGGGCGAGCGCCCCGACGCCGCCGACGTGCACGCCGCCCTCGAGCTCAAGCACGAGGGGTCGGCGGTATGAGCGCCGAGGCCGAGCCGGGAACGCGCACCGATGACGACGGCGTCGCTGTCCCGGAGGAGGTGCTGCGCGCCCGTGCCTACCTGATGCGCCTCGCGGAGCCCCCGGCGCCGCGGTTGGCGCACCTCGTGGCCCTGCTCGGCCCGGTCGAGGCCGCCGAGCGCATCCGCGGGGGTGCCGACCTGGGCCGTCACGTCGGCGCCGAGGTCAACGCGCGGCGCGATGTGGACCGGGTCGACGCCGACCTGGACGGCGTGCGCGCGCTCGGAGGCCGTCTCGTCGTGCCCGAGGACGCCGACTGGCCCGTCGCGGCGATGGCGGGCTTCGATCACCCGGGCCTCGACGCGAGCACCGACTGGGTGACGCCCCTGGGGCTCTGGGTGCGCGGACCGGGCTCGCTCGCCACGGTCGGTGACGCCGGGCACCGCAGCGTCGCGGTCGTCGGCTCGCGGGCGGCCACCGGGTACGGGCGGTGGGTGGCGCGCGAGTGGTCGGCCTCGCTCGCGGACGAGGGGTTGACGGTGGTGTCGGGCGCCGCGTTCGGGATCGACGGCGCGGCCCACCGGGGCGCTCTGGCCGTGGACGGGCGCACCGTCGCGGTCCTGGCCTGCGGCGTCGAGCGGGCCTACCCGGCCGCGCACGCCCGCCTGCTCGAGACCATCGCGGCGCAGGGCCTGGTGGTCAGCGAGTACCCCGTGGGGGCGGTGCCCGCCCGACACCGGTTCCTCGTCCGGAACCGCCTCATCGCCGCCCTGGCCAGCGGCACCCTCGTCGTGGAGGCCGGCGCCCGCAGCGGGGCCACCCGGACGGCCTCCGCCGCACTCGAGCTGGGGCGTCCGGTCATGGCGGTGCCGGGACCGGTCACGTCGGCGCTGTCGGTCGGCAGCCACCACCTCGCCCGCCAGCCCGGAGTGACGCTGGTCGGGTCGGTCGACGACGTGCTGGCGGACGTCGGCCCCGTGCGGGACTCCGACACGAGCCCCGTCCGCCCGAGCGGGCCCCTCGACGGCCTCTCGACGCCCGCCGTGCGCGTCCACGGCGCGCTGCGGGGGTTCGCGACGGCCACGGTCATCGCGCTCGCCCGGGAGTCCGGCGTCGACCCCAGCACGGTGCCCGCCGCGCTCGACGAGCTCGCCGCGGCGGGCCTCGTGATCCTGGACGGCGAGCGGGGGTGGTGCCGGTCCGGCTGACGCCCGGAGGCCTGCGACGAGCGGTTGCGGAGCGCGACGACCGCGACCGTTGCCCGACGGCGCCGTACGGTCACCGACGAGTGCGCGGCGGTGCTTGACGGCCCCGGCCCAGCCCGGGAGTCTCATCCGCGATGACCGGCAGATTCCCCTCTCAGGGCTTCGACGCACAGGCCTCCGGGCCGAGCGCGGGGAGCCTCGGTGACGGGCCCGACCCGTCCGGGAAGGGACGGTCGGAGCGGTCACACAGAGCGACGAAATCGGAGATCCTCGCAGCTCGCGGCGTTGTCGACAGGGACGTCGACACCCCGCCTGTGGGTGACCTCCCGAGCGGCCTCGCGCGGGCCGTCGAGGACTTCGCCGAGCACCTGCGTCTCGAGCGCGGGCTCTCGGAGCACACCGTGCGCGGGTACACCGGGGACGTCACCGCGGCCCTGCGCCACCTCGCCGGGCGGCCGACCGCCCGGCGCAGCGCCGACGCGGACGGCCGGGAGGTCACGCTCGCCGATCTCGACCTGGCGGCCCTGCGGTCGTGGCTCGCCGCGGGCGCCGTCCAGACCGGGACGGCCGGGACCCCCGCGCGCGGCGGCTCGGCGGGCCGCCGCCCCGCGCAGCGGACCACCGTCGCCCGCCGCGCCGCCGCGGCCCGCGCGTTCACCGCGTGGGCCTCGCGCACCGGACGCGCCGCCACCGACCCCGGCGCCCGCCTCGCCTCGCCCCGGGCCCACCGCAGGCTCCCGGCCGTGCTGCGCACCGACCAGGCCGCCGCCGCGCTCGACAACGCCGCGGCCGGGGCCGCCGAGCACGACCCGGTCGCGCTGCGGGACCACCTGCTGCTCGAGCTGCTCTACGCCACCGGCATCCGCGTCTCGGAGCTCTGCGGGCTGGACGTGGACGACGTCGACGACGGCAGGCGGACCCTGCGGGTGCTCGGCAAGGGGGCCAAGGAGCGCACCGTCGTCTACGGCGGGCCCGCCGCGGCCGCGCTGGACGCCTGGCGCGCCGACGGGCGCCCCCACCTCGCCGTCGCGGGCTCTCCGCCCGCGCTGCTGCTCGGCGCCCGCGGTGGGCGCCTCGACCCGCGGATCGCCCGCACCGTCGTCCACGACGCGGCGCAGTCGGTCCCGGGCGCACCGGACATCGCACCGCACGGGTTGCGCCACTCCGCGGCCACCCATCTGCTCGAAGGGGGAGCGGACCTGAGAAGCGTCCAGGAATTGCTGGGACACGCCTCACCGGCGACGACCCAGCTCTACACCCACGTGACCGCCGACCGCTTGAGGGCCGTTCATGACTCCGCCCATCCCCGCGCCTGAGCCGCCGCGCCCGGCGGGCCGTGCCACGGCCACGTCGGCGGCGGTCGTCAGCCCGCTGCCGGCGCTCCCGGGCGTCGACCCCGTGTTCACCGCCCCGCGGCCCGGCCGCGGCACCGCCGTGCGCGCCCGCCCCACGACGATCCGCCCGGTCACCGAGGCCGACGGCTCGGTCGCCGACGAGGAGGCGATCGTCGAGGCCGGCATCGCCGAGATGTGGGCCGACTACGCCGACGCGCCGCATGACAGGACCGTCCGCGACCGCCTGGTGCTGCACTACGCGCCGCTGGTCAAGTACGTCGCCGGCCGCGTCGGCACCGGACTCCCGTCGCACGTCGACGTCGCCGACCTCGTCCAGTGCGGGATCTTCGGCCTCGTCGACGCCATCGAGCGCTTCGAGCCGGACCGCGGCCGCAAGTTCGAGGTCTACGCGATGCAGCGCATCCGCGGCGCCATCCTCGACGAGCTGCGCTCCCAGGACTGGGTGCCGCGCTCGGTGCGCTCCCGCGCCCGGGAGATCGAGCGCGCCATCGAGCGCCTCGAGACCCGCGAGCAGCGTTCCTGCAGCGACGGCGAGCTCGCCGGCGAGCTCGGCATGGAGACCGCGGACCTGCGATCGACCTACGGGCAGATCGCCATGACCAGCGTCGCCGCGCTCGACGAGCTGGTGTCCGCGGGTCGCTCGCAGGCCGCGGGCCCGGGAACCGGGGCCGCACCGTCGCTCGCGGACTCGCTGCCCGACGCGTCCGCCGAGGACCCGGTCACGGCGATGGAGTCGCGCGAGACCCGTCGTCAGCTGGCCGAGGCGGTCCAGGGACTGGCGGAACGCGACCGGACCATCGTCGGTCTGTACTACTTCGAGAACCTGACGCTCGCCGAGATCGGCAAGGTCCTCGGGGTCACCGAGTCGCGGGTCTGCCAGCTCCACACGCGGGCCGTGCTGCGGCTGCGGGCGCGGTTGGCCGAGGCGCACGAGGACTGATCGGTGGCGTTCGCGGCCGGCCGGGTGGTCCCCATCCTGCGGATCTTCGACCGGACGCGGGCGCACGAGTTCTACGTCGGCTACCTCGGGTGCACCGTCGACTGGACGCACCGCACCGGCGAGGACGGGCCGACCTACACCCAGGTCTCGCGGGGTGAGCTCGTGCTGCACCTGTCCGAGCACCACGGCGACGGATCGCCCGGTGTCGGCGTGTGGGTCGCCGCCACCGGGGTGCGCGAGCTGCACGCCGAGCTGGCCGCGAAGGACTACCCGTTCCTGAATCCGGGACTGTGCTCGAGCCCGGGTTCCGACGACGGGGTGTCGCTGGTTCTCCTGGACCCGTTCGGCAACCGGATCGTCCTGGACAAACGCGCCTGAGCCCTACCCCCGGACCGGCCAGAGGCGCGTCCGGCCGAGCCCGACCAGCAGCAGCGGGTCGAGGTACTGCTCCCGCCGGGCGCCCGCCTCGGCGCGCCACCGCAGGCCCCAGTGCAGGCAGGCCGCCGCGGGGCAGCCGGCGTGCCCGGCGTCGAGGGTCCCGACGACGGTGCCGCGCGCGACCGGGCTCCCGATGACGACGGCCGCCGTCACGGGTTCGTAGGTGGTCCGCAGCCCGCCCGGGTGAACGACCGAGACGACGCCCCGCCCGGCCAGCATCCCGGCCTGGGCGACGACGCCGGGGCCCGCCGCGAGGACCGGGGTGCCGCGCGCGGCGACCAGGTCCACGCCGCGGTGCCCGCGGCCGTAGGGGTTCGGCGGCGGGAGGAAGCGCTTCGCGGCGCTGCCCGGGGCACCGTCGGTCGGCGGACCGCCGCCGTCGAGCCCGCCGAGCGGCCAGCCGAAGGACCCGACCGCGATGCTCGGCACCGGCGGGTCGGGCATCGGGTCGGGCGGCGACGCGACGGCGGTCGTCGGCGGTGCGAACAGCAGCGCGCCCAGCAGGACGACGAGGGCGAGGCGGGGTCGGGAGCGGGGTCTCACGGGGATGGGACGCGCGCGGCGGCCGCACGGCTCCGTCGAATTGGCGGTGGCTTGATCAGGGGCACGTGGGGCAGCGCCGGGGCGGGCTGGGGCTGCGTGGAGTGCCCCTCGACGGCCGCAGCGGCCTGCGGATTCGTGAGGTCCGTGCCGGTCGGAGGCCGTCGGGGCGCCCGCGTACACTGACCGTCAGCGGCCCACCTGGTGTGGGTCGACTTCGCGTGCCCCGACCAGCCCGCACAGCAGCCCCGCTGCCTCGTGCGCGCCACCTCTCGCGGTCGAGCGGTCCGGAGTCCTGACAGGGGCCCGGGATCGGTCGCGAACGGGACACCAGGGCGCCGGTCCGACCGGTCCGGCGCGACAACCGCACGCAGGTCCGTCCGCGGGCCGGCCGAGAGACAGAGGTAGTACGACCACCATGGCCGTCGTCACCATGCGACAGCTGCTGGATTCCGGTGTCCACTTCGGACACCAGACCCGGCGCTGGAACCCCAAGATGCGTCGCTTCATCTTCACCGAGCGCAACGGCATCTACATCATCGACCTGCAGCAGACGCTGTCCTACGTGGACCGCGCCTACGACTTCGTGAAGCAGACGGTCGCCCACGGCGGCACGATCCTCTTCGTCGGCACGAAGAAGCAGGCCCAGGAAGCGATCGACGAGCAGGCCACTCGCGTGGGGATGCCCTTCGTGAACCAGCGCTGGCTGGGCGGCATGCTGACGAACTTCCAGACCGTGCACAAGCGGCTGACCCGCCTCAAGGAGCTCGAGGCGATGGAGCAGACCGGGGGCTTCGAGGGTCGCACCAAGAAGGAGATCCTCATGCTCACCCGTGAGCACGAGAAGCTCGAGAAGACCCTCGGCGGTATCCGCGACATGGCCCGCGTCCCGAGCGCGGTCTGGATCGTGGACACCAAGAAGGAGCACATCGCCGTCGGCGAGGCCCGCAAGCTGAACATCCCGGTCGTCGCGATCCTCGACACGAACTGCGACCCGGACGAGGTCGACTACCCGATCCCGGGCAACGACGACGCGATCCGCTCGGCGGCGCTGCTGACCAAGGTCGTCGCCGAGGCCTGCGCCGACGGTCTGCAGACCCGCGGCCAGCGCCACAGCGGCAACGAGGAGGACCCGGCCGCCGACGCGCAGGCCGAGGCCGACTTCGCGCCGGTCGGCGGGGACGGCGCCTCGGCGCCCGAGACGCTGCCGTCGAACTCGGTCGCCGACGCGGGCGGCGACGCCCCGGTGGCGAGCCCGGCCGCCGAGGCCGAGGCCGCCGCGACCAGCGACGAGGTCCAGCCGACGGGCGAGGAGGCCCGCCCGGAGCGGACCCGCGGCACCGTCGACTCCGCGTCCGAGGGTGACGACAACGCCGTCGCCGCGGCCCCCGACGCGGGCTCGGCGAACGGCGCGGCGCCCCAGAGCTGACACCTGAGGCCGGGCCCGGCGGCCGCCTGCGATCGCGGGCGGCCGCCGGACCGGCACCCACCGACACCGAGGAACGGGAAGACACCGCGATGGCGAACTACACCGCCGCCGACGTGAAGAAGCTCCGCGAGGCCACCGGCTCCGGGATGATGGACTGCAAGAAGGCGCTCGAGGAGAACGAGGGCGACTTCGACAAGGCCATCGAGGCGCTGCGCATCAAGGGCGCCAAGGACGTCGGCAAGCGCGCCGGCCGCGCCACGGCCAACGGCGTCGTGGCCGCCCGCGACGGCTCGATGATCGAGCTGAACTCCGAGACCGACTTCGTCGCGAAGAACCCGGACTTCGTGGCGCTCGCCGAGGACATCCTCGGTGCCGCGATCTCCGCGAAGACCAGCGACCTCGAGGCGCTCAAGGGCGAGAAGCTCGGGGACCAGACCGTCGAGGACGCCGTGCAGGCCCTCTCGGCGCGCATCGGCGAGAAGCTCGAGCTGCGCCGCGTCGTGACCCTCGACGGCCCGACGACGACCTACCTGCACCGTCGCTCCTCGGATCTGCCGCCGGCGATCGGCGTCGTCGTGGCCTACACCGGGTCCGACGAGGAGGCCGCCCGCGGCGCCGCGATGCAGGTCGCGGCCGCGCGCCCGCTCTACACCACGCGCGAGGAGGTGCCGGCGGACGTGCTCGAGGGCGAGCGCCGCGTCGCCGAGGCCACCGCGCGCGAGGAGGGCAAGCCGGAGAAGATCATCGAGAAGATCGTCGATGGTCGGATCAACGGCTACTACAAGGACACCGTGCTGCTCGAGCAGGACTCGGTGGCCGTCGACAAGAAGTCGGTCGGCGCCGTGCTGAAGGACGCGGGCGTGGAGCTCCGCACCTTCGCCCGGTTCGAGGTCGGCCAGGCCTGAGCGGTTCCGCCGTCCCGGCCCGCGGTCAGCCGACCGCGGGCCCGGGACGGCGGTCACCTGCAGCACCCAGCGGACGAGGGGAGCCGTCGCCAGTGACCGGTACCGAGATCGTCGACGCGTCGGCGCAGCGCACCGAGGACTGGACGCCGGAGCCGCGCCGCCGGGTACTGCTCAAGCTGGGCGGCGAGATGTTCGGCGGGGGCGGGGTCGGGGTCGACCCCACCGTCGTGCGGACCGTCGCCCGCCAGATCGCCGAGGTCGTGAGCTCCGGGGTACAGGTCGCCGTCGTCATCGGCGGCGGCAACTTCTTCCGCGGCGAGGAGCTCTCCCAGGCCGGGATGCAGCGCCAGCGCAGCGACTACATGGGCATGCTGGGCACGGTCATGAACTGCCTGGCCCTGCAGGACTTCCTCGAGCGCGAGCACCACATCGACACGCGCGTGCAGACCGCCATCACGATGGGCCAGGTCGCCGAGTCCTACATCCCGCGCCGGGCCATGCGGCACCTCGAGAAGGGCCGCGTGGTGATCTTCGGGGCCGGCGTCGGCATGCCGTACTTCTCCACCGATACCACCGCCGCACAGCGCGCCCTCGAGATCGAGTGCGAGGTCGTGCTGCTGGCCAAGGGCGTCGACGGCGTGTTCACGGCCGACCCGAAGATCGACCCGACCGCCACGATGTACAGCGAGATCACCCACCGCGAGGTCCTGGAGAAGGGCCTCAAGGTCGCGGACGCCACCGCCTTCAGCCTCTGCATGGACAACCAGATGCCGATCATGGTGTTCAACCTGCTGGTCGAGGGGAACATCGCCCGTGCCGTCAGAGGTGAGAGGATCGGCACGCTGGTCCACACCCCCACCTCCTGATCTTCGCCCGCCGAGAGGAGACCGCAGTGATCGACGAGACCCTCCTCGACGCCGAGGAGAAGATGGAGAAGGCCGTCAGCGTCGCGCGCGAGGACCTCACCGGGGTGCGCACCGGGCGGGCCAGCCCGGCGATGTTCAACCGCATCAACGTCGAGTACTACGGCGCGTACACCCCGCTGCCGCAGCTCGCGTCGGTGTCGGTGCCCGAGGCCCGCATGGCGATCGTCAAGCCGTACGACGTGAGCTCGCTGGGCGTCATGGAGCGCGCCATCCGCGACTCCGACCTCGGCGTCAACCCGTCCAACGACGGCACGATCATCCGCATCGTGTTCCCGGAGCTCTCCGAGGAGCGCCGCAAGGACATGGTCAAGGTCGCCCGCAGCAAGGGCGAGGACGCGCGCGTGTCCATCCGCAGCGTGCGCCGGTCCGCGATGACCGAGCTGCAGCGCATCGCCAAGGACGGCGAGGCGGGCGAGGACGAGGTGTCCCGGGCCGAGAAGGAGCTCGAGGGCACCACGCACACGTACGTCTCGAAGATCGACGACATGGTCAAGGCCAAGGAGAACGAGCTGCTCGAGGTCTGAGCGGCTCGACCCGGAGTCTCGGCACCGGGTCCTCGATCGGGGAGGTCCGCGGTGGCGGAGGACGTGGCGGGGCCTGCCCCGTCGGACGCGGCCCCGCCCTCGGGCGGGTCCGGCGGCTCGGGCTCGCGCGCCGGTCGCAACCTCCCGCTCGCCATCGGTGTCGCGCTGCTCATGGGCGCGGTGATCATCGTCGCCCTGCTCACGGTCCGGCAGGCGTGGATCGCGATCGTCGCCGTCTCGGCCGTGATCGGGACCTGGGAGGTCTTCGGCGCGCTGAACCGCGCGGCGGGGATCCGGCTCTCGCGGGTCCCGGTGCTCATCGGCGGCCAGGCGATGATCTGGCTGTCCTGGCCGTTCGGCACCGAAGGCATCCTCGCGTCGCTGCTGGTCACGGTGCTCGGCTGCTTCGTGTGGCGGATGCGTCTCGGCGCGGCCGGCTTCGTCCGCGACGTCGGCGCGTCGATGCTCGTGCTCGTCTGGATCCCGCTGTGCATGGCGTTCGGCGCGATGCTCGTCGTGCCGCCCGACGGCACCGGCCGGGTCCTGACCTTCCTGATCATCGTGGTGTGCTCCGACACCGGCGGTTACGCGGCGGGGGTGCTGTTCGGCAAGCACCCGATGGCACCCAAGGTCAGCCCCAAGAAGTCCTGGGAGGGACTCGCGGGGTCGATGGTGCTCGGTGCTGCCGGGGCATCGCTGTCGATCATGTGGCTGCTCGGCTCGACGTGGTGGTACGGCCTGATCCTCGGCCCGGTGCTGGTGTGCACCGCCGTGATCGGCGACCTCGTCGAGTCGCTGATCAAGCGCGACCTGGGCATCAAGGACATGGGCCAGACCATCCCCGGGCACGGCGGGCTCATGGAGCGGCTCGACTCGCTGGTCACCTCCGCCCCGGTCGCCTGGTTGCTGCTGTTCCTGCTCATCCCGCCGATGACCTGACCCGGTGACGTTCCCCGGGGTGGCCGAGAGCCCCAACATCTGGCGCTGGCCCGACGTCTACGAGGCCGAGAACGAGGCGCAGGACGCCACCGGCGCGCTGTGGGAGGCGCTGGCCGACGCGGTCGACCTGCACGACGTGGACGTCGTCGACGTCGGCTGCGGCGACGGCTACCACCTGCCGCGGTTCGCGACGACGGCGCGCAGCGTCACCGGGGTCGAGCCGCACCCGCCGTTGGTGACCCGGGCCCGCAGCCGCTGCCAGGGGCTCGACACCGTGACCGTGCTGGGCGGCAGCGCCGCGGCCCTGCCGTTGCCGGACGACTCCGCCGACGTGCTGCACGCGCGCACCGCCTACTTCTTCGGCCCGGGCTGCGAACCCGGTCTGGCCGAGGCCGACCGGGTGCTGCGCCCCGGCGGTGTGCTGGTGGTCGTCGACCTCGACGCGAGCCGCCACTCCTACGGCTCGTGGATGCGCGCGTCCGCGCCGAAGTACGACCCGCGGGCGGCGGAGCGCTTCTTCGCCGAACGGGGGTTCTCGACGCGGCGCGTCGACACCCTCTGGCGCTTCCCCGACCGCGCCACGCTCTCCGCGGTGCTGCACATCGAGTTCACCCCCTCGGTGGCGGATCGGGCGGTGGACGGTACGCCGGGGCTGGCGCTGCCGGTGGCGTACCGGATCCACGTGCGACGGCGTCCGGACGGCCTGCTGCCCGCCCGCTGAGGCAGCGAGGACCTGCCCGTCACCCCGTTGCCGACACGCCGCTACCGTGGTGGGCGTGTCGTACCCGCATCCCGGACCCCGCCCCGGTGAGCCCCACCGCGGTGGCGGACAAGGCCCGGGCGGCTTCCAGCGCCCGCCGTCCGGCCCCGCGGGACCGCCGCGCGGTGCGCCCCGCCCACCCTCCCGCGGCCCGGCCCCGAGCGGTGGGCGCGGATCGCGCGGTCCGAGCTCCGCGATCCGGATCGACCCGGTGATCGTGGAGTGCCTCGCGGGCGTCGCGTGGCTGACGGTCGGGACCCTCGGGCTCGGCGCCGACGGAGCCGGGACGCTGCTGCTCGCGGGCGGCATCGCGCTGGTCGTCTTCATCTTCGTCGAGAACCGCCGGCGCGGCTCGCACGCGTTCGACCCCCACCGCTCGGCGGACCTGATGCGCTACGGCGCCATCGCGATCGTCGCGATCATCGCGGAGTCGGTGCTGCTCGGGCTGATCTCGGAGGCCGGGTTCGGGCCCGGGATCGCCGCCGTGATCACCGGCGTCGCCTTCCTCGCGCTGTCCCGCTCGACCGGGCAGCGCCCGACGCAGTGGCTCGGGATCGCGCTCATCGTGCTGGGCGTGCTCGGCGCGCTGATGTCGACCCAGGAGACCTCGAGCTTCGTCTCGCAGGGCATCCTCGGCCTGCTGTGCGGGCTTCTCCTGCTGGTCTCGGCGGCGGACCGCATCGGGCTCCTGGAGACGCTGCGGGACCGGGTCCGGTGACTGCCGACCCCGCACCCGAGGCCTCCGAGGACGCGACGCAGCTGCCGGTCCTCTCGCTGTCGGGCACCGGCACCCGACGGACCCGCCCGCCGCGCCACTTCGCCGACCTCGGCCCCGAGGAGCGCAAGAAGGCCGTCACCGACCTCGGCCTCCCGGGGTTCCGCGCCGACCAGATCGCGCGGCAGTACTTCGCCCGCTACGAGGCCGACCCGGCCGCGATGACCGACCTCCCGGCCGGCGCGCGCGACGCCATCGGCAGCCTCTTCCCGCAGCTGTTCGAGCCGACGTCCGTCGTGGACTGCGACGGCGGCGCCACCCGGAAGACGCTGTGGAAGGCGATCGACGGGGCCCTCGTCGAGAGCGTCCTCATGGGCTACTCGGACCGCGCCACGGTGTGCATCTCCAGCCAGGCCGGCTGCGGGATGGCCTGCCCGTTCTGCGCGACCGGCCAGAACGGGCTGCAGCGCAACATGTCGACGGCGGAGATCGTCGAGCAGGTCCGCGTGGCGGCCGTGGCGGCGCGCGACGGGGCACTCGGCGAGGGCATCCCGGCCCGGCTCTCCAACATCGTCTTCATGGGCATGGGGGAGCCGCTGGCCAACTACCGCCGAGTGGTCGACGCCGTGCACCGGATCTGCGACCCGGCGCCGTCGGGCTTCGGCATCTCGCAGCGCAGCGTCACCGTCTCGACGGTCGGTCTCGTCCCGGCGATCCACCGCCTCGCCGACGAGGGCCTGCAGGTCACCCTCGCGGTCAGCCTGCACACCCCCGACGACGAGCTGCGCGACACCCTCGTCCCGGTCAACACCCGCTGGCCGGTGCGCGAGGTCCTCGAGGCGGCGCGTCACTACGCCGACGTCACCGGGCGGCGGGTGTCCATCGAGTACGCCCTGATCCGCGACATCAACGACCAGCCGTGGCGGGCCGACCTGCTCGCCCAGCTCGCGTCGAAGCACCTCGGGCGGCTCGTGCACGTCAACCTCATCCCGCTCAACCCGACGCCGGGGTCGAAGTGGGACGCGAGCCCGGCGCCGGTGCAGGCGGAGTTCGTGCGCCGCGTGCGCGACGGCGGGGTGGCGTGCACCGTCCGCGACACCCGGGGCCGCGAGATCGCGGCCGCGTGCGGTCAGCTGGCCGCGACCGGGGGCTGAGCCGAGGGTGCCCACCCAGATCCGCTCGATGACGCCGCGCGTCACCGAGGGCTCCGCCGACGCCGGCACCGTCGCGTGGACGCGCGCGATGCTCGCGTCGTTCCTGGGACCGCGCCTGGAGTCCGAGCAGCTCGCCCGGATCGGGGCGGGCTTCGAGGGCATGCGGCTCCGCGGCGCGTACGACGATCCCGACCCGTCACCGGTGGCCACGCTGCGGTCCTGGGACGCCGAGCTCACCGTGCCCGGCGGGACGCTGACGGCCCACGCGGTCACCGGGATCGGCGTCCGCTCGACGCACCGCCGCCGCGGCCTCGCCCGCCGCCTGCTCGCCGAGGACCTCGCCGCCGCCGTGCGGACGGGGAGCCCGGCCGCCGTCCTGACCTCGACACAGGGCTCGCTCTACGAGCGGTTCGGGTTCGGCCTCGCGACCCGGACCCGCTCGATCACCCTCGACGCCACCAGTGCCCGGTTCCGCGACGCCGAGCCGCGCGGCACCGTCGAGATCGTCGACCGGCCCGACGCCGCCCTCGCCCTCGCGCGCCCGGTGCACGACCGCGCCCGCCGTCGTCACCCCGGTGCCCTGGCCCGGACGCCGCAGCAGTGGGACGCGGTGCTCTCCGGGGCGGGCCCGTGGAACGGGCTCGAGCCGGACCGCGCCCGTCAGGTCGTGATCTGGCGTGACGACGACGGCGAGCCGGCCGGTTACGTCGTGCACCGGGTCGAGGAGGGCTGGTACGCGACCGGCTCGGCGACCCTCGGCGTGGCCGACCTGCAGGCGGTGACCCCGACCGCCTACGCCGAGCTGTGGCGCCACCTGTGCGGGCAGGACCTCGTCGGCACCGTCCGTTGGGGCCAGGCCTCGGTGGACGAGCCGCTGGGGTGGCTGCTCTCCGACCACCGGGCGGTCACCGTCGAGGGCGACAAGGCGATGCTCTGGCTACGGGTGCTCGACGTGCCCGCGCTGCTCGCCGCCCGGCGCTACCCGATCGAGGACGCGATCGTGCTCGAGGTCGCCGACGACGCCGGGTTCACCCCCGGCCGGTGGCGACTCGACACGCACGACCGGCTCGCACCCGCCGTCGAACCCACCCGGGACACCCCCGACGTCGTGCTCCCGGTGACCTCGCTCGGCTCGCTGGTGCTCGGCGGCGTCGACCCGCGGGTGCTGGCGCGGACCGGTCGGCTCGAGGAGGCCTCGCCGGGGGCGGCCGGACGGCTGGCGCGGCTGCTGGCGGCGCCGTCGGTGCCCTGGAACGGGACACCGTTCTGAGAACCTAGACCTCCGGGGCCTCGGGCTCCTCGGCGTCGTCGCGGTCGGCCCACTCCAGCAGTGGGGCGAGGTCGAACACGGCCTCGTCGATCCCGGCGTGCAGGTCCCCGATCTCGGCGTAGCGCGCCGGCATCGTCGCGATGGTGAAGTCGCCCGGCTCGACGTCGGGTATCTCGTCCCAGCGCACCGGCGCCGACACGATCCCGAGCGGCGTCCCGCGCACCGAGTACGCACAGGCGATGGTGTGGTCGCGGGTGTTCTGGTTGTAGTCGACGAAGACGGTGCCGGGCTCGCGGTCCTTGCGCCACCACGCCGTCGTCACCAGCCGCGGCGCCCGGCGCTCCACCTCCCGCGCGAACGCCCACGCGGCGCGACGGACCTCGCCGAACGAGTACTCGGGGCGGATGCGCACGTAGACGTGCAGCCCCTTGCCGCCGGAGGTCTTGGGGAAGCCGACGGCGCCGAGCTCGTCGAGCACCTCGTGCACGACCGTCGAGACCTCGCGGACCGTCGCGAACCCGACCCCGGGCATCGGGTCGAGGTCGATGCGCCACTCGTCGGGGGACTCGACGTCGGCGGCGCGGGAGTTCCAGGGGTGGAACTCCACCGTCGACATCTGCACCGCCCAGACGACGTCCGCCACGGAGGAGACGCAGAGCTCGTCGGCGGTGCGGTTGTAGCGGGGGAAGCGCACCCGCACCGTCGGGACCCAGTCCGGCGCGCCCTTCGGCAGCCGCTTCTGGTGGACCTTCTCGCCGTCCACGCCGGTCGGGAAGCGGTGCATCATGCAGGGTCGGTCCCGCAGCGCGTTGACGATGCCGGGCCCGACCGACTCGTAGTAGTGCGCGAGATCGAGTTTCGTCTCGCCGCGAGCCGAGAAATACACCCTGTCCGGGTTGGTCAGGCGCACGATGCGCCCGTCGACCTCGAGTTCGGCTGCGTCCGCCACGAGCGCACGCTATCGGAGGTTCGGGATATGACCCGTCGCATCGTCGTCGTCGGTGGTGACGCCACCGGGATGAGCGCGGCGAACACCGCGTTGCGGCACGGCGGCTCCGCCTCCTATGAGGTGGTCGTGCTGGAGTGCGGGCACTACACGTCGTACTCCGCCTGTGGCATCCCGTACTGGATCGCCGGCGACGTCACCGAGCGCGACGACCTCATCGCCCGGGCCCCCGAGCAGCACCGCGAGGCCGGCATCGACCTGCGGATGCGTACCGAGGTGACCGCGGTCGACCTCGACAAGCAGGTGGTGTCGTTCCGCGCCGTCGACGGCGACGGCCAGGACGGCGAGCTCGAGTACGACGACCTCGTGCTCGCCACCGGCGCGCGCCCGATCCGGCCGCCGCTGGACGGGATCGACGCCGAGGGCATCTTCGGGGTGCAGTCGCTCGAGGACGGCGAGGCGATCCTCGACGACCTGACCGGACGCGACCTGCGCCGGGCCGTCGTCGTGGGCGCGGGGTACATCGGCGTCGAGATGGCCGAGGCGATGCTGCGGCGAGGCCTCGAGGTGACCGTCGTCGACCAGGCCCCGGAGCCGTTCACCCAGGTCGACCCGGACATGGGCGCGCTGGTGCGCGAGGCCATGGAGGGCATGGGCATGACCGTGCTCACCGGCACGCCGGTCGAGGGCTTCGACGTCGGCGACGACGGGCGGGTGCGGGCGGTCCGGACGGGGGACGCGACGCTGCCGGCCGACGTCGTCGTGCTGGGCCTGGGGGTGCGGCCGAACGTCTCGCTCGCCTCCGAGGCGGGCCTGACGATCGGGGAGTCCGGCGGGATCGCCACCGACGTGCGGATGCGCTGTGTGGGCCACGGGAACGTGTGGGCGGGCGGGGACTGCGTGCAGACCCACCATCGGCTCTCCGGTCGCGGGGTCGCGATCGCGCTGGGCACGCACGCGAACAAGCACGGGCGGATCATCGGCACGAACCTGGCCGGCGGGTACGGCGCCTTCCCCGGCGTCATCGGCACCGCGATCTCCAAGGTGTGCTCACTGGAGATCGGCCGCACGGGGCTGGGGGAGGCCGAGGCGACGGCGGCCGGGTTCGCGTACGTGACGGCGACGATCGAGTCGTCGAACGTCGCCGGCTACCTGCCCGGCGCGGAGATGATGACGGTGAAGGTGCTCGCCGAGCAGCGTTCCGGGCGGCTGCTGGGGGCGCAGATCGTCGGCCGGGCGAACGCGGCCAAGCGGATCGACGTGTTCGCGACGGCGATCTGGAACGGCATGGGCGCCGAGGAGATGACCTTCATGGATCTCTCGTACGCCCCGCCGTTCTCGCCGGTGTGGGACGCGGTGCTCGTCGCGGCGCGCAAGGCGACGAAGGCGGTCGAGGCGGACAGCCCGGCGTCACCGGCATAGGTGCGCTGCGCGCCTGTGAGCACTAAGTGACGCCATAGCGTCAATTAGTGCTCACAGGCGCGCAGCGCACCTATCGGCGCCAGGACGTCCGGTTGCGGATGATCGCGCCGAGCGACAACGCGAAGAAGGCGACGGCGAGGACGACGAGCCAGATGTCCTCCTCCTTGCCGACGTGGTTGCCGTGGATCATGATCAGGCAGATCGCGGCGACCACGAAGCCGGCGAAGTGGGCCACCTTCGGGTAGTGCCCGTGCCATCCCCACTCGACCGAGGGCTCGTCGTCGGACGAGACGCCGTTGACGACGACGGCCCGGTGCTCGTGACCGTGATGCTCCACGTCACCGTGGTCGGTACGGGCCGGGCTCGTGCTGCTCGCCACCGGATCCTCCTCGCGGGTCGTTCCGGGGCCTGCCCGGGATGTCGGGGGTCAACCTATCCGGCCGCGGCGCTCGGGGCGATCCGTGGGTGGGCGGGAAATGACGCGGTGTGTCGTTCCCGTCGTGACCGCCGACGGGACAGGATGGCGGGGATGGCCACCGCACACCCCACCGCTCCGCCCTCCCAGCCCATCCCCGTCCGCCGCCCGGTGGTCCTGCTCGGCTCGACCGGGTCGATCGGCACGCAGGCGCTGGACGTCGTGCGGGCCCATCCGGACCGGTTCGTGGTCACCGGGCTCGCGGCGGGCGGCGGGCGCCCGCAGCTGCTGGCCGCGCAGGCCGCCGAGTTCGGGGTGGCGACGGTGGCGGTGTCGGCGCCGTCGGCCGCGGGTGCGGTCGAGGCGGCGCTGCGCGCGGCGGGCTCGCGCGCCACCGTGACCGCGGGCCCGGAGGCGATGACCGACCTCGCCGGGTCCGGCGGGCGCGGCACCGTCGTCCTCAACGCCGTCGACGGGTCACGGGGCCTGTCGCCCACCCTCGCGGCGCTGCACACCGGCGCGACGCTCGCGCTCGCGAACAAGGAGTCGCTGGTGGCGGGCGGTCCGCTCGTCACCCGGGCGGCCACCCCAGGCCAGATCGTCCCGGTGGACTCGGAGCACTCCGCGATCGCACAGTGCTTGCGCTCGGGGGCCGCGCGCGAGGTGGGCCGCATCGTGCTCACCGCGTCCGGCGGGCCGTTCCGGGGCCGCAGCCGCGCGCAGCTCGCCCAGGTCTCCCTCGACGACGCCCTCGCGCACCCGACCTGGGCGATGGGACCCGTCGTCACGCTGAACTCGTCCACGCTGGTGAACAAGGGTCTCGAGCTCATCGAGGCGCACCTGCTGTTCGGGGTGCCGTACGAGCGCATCGACGTGGTGGTCCACCCGCAGTCGATGGTCCACTCGATGGTCACCTTCACCGACGGCGCCACGATCGCGCAGGCCAGCCCGCCGGACATGCACCTGCCGATCGCGCTCGCCCTCGGCTGGCCGGAGCGCCTGGCCGGGGCCTCGCCGCGGGAGACGTTCGCGTCGCCGTCGGCCTGGACGTTCGAGCCCCTCGACGCGACCGCGTTCCCGGCCGTCGACCTCGCCCGCGCGGCCGGGTCGGCGGGCGGCTGCCTGCCCGCCGTGTTCAACGCCGCGAACGAGGAGGCCGTCCGCGCGTACCTCGCCGGGCAGGGGCACTGGCTGGGCATCGTCGACACCGTGGCGGAGGTGCTCAACGCGGCCGGCGGGTGGTCGCGCGACCCGGCGTCGGTGGCCGACGTGCTGGCCGCCGAGGAGTGGGCGCGGGCCCGGGCCGGGGAGCTGCTGGGGGCGGCGCGCCGCTGATTCCCCCCGGGGCGCAACGTGATCTCCACAAGGTCCCGGATACCGTGACGCCTCGTGATGCTCGTCGTCGGGATCGTGCTCTTCGCGCTCGGCCTGCTCTTCTCGATCGCCTGGCACGAGCTCGGCCATTTCACGGCCGCTCGCCGGTTCGGGGTGCGGGTGCCGGAGTTCATGGTCGGGTTCGGCCCGACGCTGTTCTCCCGCCAGCGCGGCGAGACCTCGTTCGGGATCAAGGCCATCCCGCTGGGCGGCTACATCCGCATGATCGGGATGGTGCCGCCGGCGCCGGGTGAGCGGATCGGTCGCAGCCGCCGGTCCGGGCCCTTCCAGGGGCTCATCGACGACGTCCGGGCCGACTCGGCGCGCGACATCATGCCCGGCGACGAGGACCGGCAGTTCTGGACCCGCAAGCCGTGGCAGCGGATCATCGTCATGTTCGCCGGGCCGTTCATGAACCTGATCCTCGCCGCGGTGCTGTTCGTCATCGTGCTCATGGGCTTCGGGATCCCGACCTCGCAGCCGGTGGTGAGCACGGTCAGCGCCTGCGTCGTCCCCGCCTCGCAGGCCACCCCGGACAACCGCTGCCCCGCCGGCGCGCCGCTGACCCCCGCGGCCCAGGCCGGGTTCCGCGCCGGTGACCGCATCGTGAGCTTCGAGGGGCGCACGTTCGACTCCTGGCAGGACCTGCAGGTGGCGATCCGCGACGCCTCCGGCACGGTCCCCGTCGTCGTCCAGCGTCCGCAGCCGAACGGCACCGTGCAGACCCTCACGCTCTACCCGAAGCTCATCGAGACCCAGCTGCTCGACCTGGACTCGGCGCAGTCCGGGCAGCCGCGGTACGTGACCGGGTCGTTCCTCGGGCTCACCCCGATCCAGCCGGTGATGCGTCAGACACCGGCCCAGGTCCTGGACTACACGGGCCAGATGTTCTCCAACGTGGTCACCAGCGTGGCCGCGCTGCCGCACAAGGTCCCGGCGCTGTTCGGCGCGGTCTTCCTCGGTGAGCAGCGCGACGCGACCGGACCCGTCAGCGTCGTCGGGGTCTCGGTGATCGGCGGCGAGGTGCTCGCGTCCGACCAGCCGGTCGCCGAGGAGCTCGCGACGATGCTGCAGCTGCTGGCCGCGGTGAACGTCTCGTTGTTCCTGCTCAACCTGCTGCCGATCCTGCCGCTCGACGGCGGGCACATCCTGCCCGCGCTCTGGGAGGCGGCGAAGAAACGGCTGGCGCGGCTGCGCGGGCGTCCGGACCCCGGTCCGGTCGACATGGCCCGGCTGATGCCGATCGCCTACGGGTTCGCGATCCTGATCATGCTCTACGGCGGGCTCGTGATCGTGGCCGACATCGTCAACCCCATCAAGCTGAACCTCTGACGACTTCCCCGTGAGGTCCGCCCGCCGATGCCGCGTCTCACGTGGCACGGCGGCGGCGGGACCGGGTCGGCTGTAGCAGACTGGGTGGCATGACGATCGATCTGGGCATGCCGGAGGCGCCCGCGGTGCTCGCGCCGCGACGCACGACCCGTCAGCTCGACGTCGGGGGAGTCGGCGTGGGCAGCGACCACCCGGTGTCGGTGCAGTCGATGACCACGACCCTCACGGCGGACGTCAACGCCACCCTGCAGCAGATCGCGGAGCTCACCGCCGCGGGCTGCGACATCGTGCGCGTCGCCTGCCCGAGCGCCGACGACGCCGAGGCGCTCCCGGCGATCGCGAAGAAGTCGGGCATCCCGGTCATCGCGGACATCCACTTCCAGCCGAAGTACGTGTTCGCCGCGATCGACGCCGGGTGCGCCGGCGTCCGCGTGAACCCGGGCAACATCAAGAAGTTCGACGACAAGGTCGGCGACATCGCGAAGGCGGCCAAGGACGCCGGGATCCCGATCCGCATCGGCGTCAACGCCGGGTCGCTCGAACCGGGGATCATGGCCAAGCACGGCAAGGCGACGCCCGAGGCGCTCGTCGAGTCGGCGCTGTGGGAGGCCTCGCTGTTCGCCGAGCACGACTACCACGACATCAAGATCTCGGTGAAGCACCACGACCCGGTGACGATGGTGCGCGCCTACGAGCTGCTGGCCGAGCAGTGCGACTACCCGCTGCACCTCGGCGTCACCGAGGCCGGGCCGACGTTCCAGGGGACGATCAAGTCGGCGACCGCGTTCGGGGCACTCCTGTCCCGCGGCATCGGCGACACCATCCGCGTCTCGCTCTCGGCGCCGCCGATCGAGGAGGTCCGGGTGGGCCTGTCGATCCTGGAGTCGCTGAACCTGCGCCCGCGCAAGCTCGAGATCGTGTCGTGCCCCTCCTGCGGGCGCGCGCAGGTCGACGTCTACAAGCTCGCCGACGAGGTCACCGCGGGCCTGGAGGGCATGGAGGTGCCGCTGCGCGTCGCCGTCATGGGCTGCGTCGTGAACGGTCCGGGCGAGGCGCGCGACGCCGACCTGGGCGTGGCGAGCGGCAACGGCAAGGGCCAGATCTTCGTCAAGGGCGAGGTCATCAAGACCGTCCCCGAGGCGCAGATCGTCGAGACGCTGATCGACGAGGCGATGCGCCTGGCCGAGGAGGCCGGTGAGGGCGAGCTCGCGGGCGGACAGGCGGGTGGCACGCCGAGCGTGACCGTCGGGTAGGTGCGCTTCGCGCACGTGAGCAGAAATTGACGTCAGGGCGTCACTTTGTGCTCACGAGCGCGGAGCGCACCTGGCGTGGTGGGATCGGCGTCGATGAGCACCTTCGACGACCTCGACGCCTTCGTCTCCGCCCGCCGCCAGGCCGGGCTCGCGCTCTCGCCGGACGGGGCGCGGCTGGTCACCACGGTCGCCGAGCTCTCCCCGGACGCGACGTCCTACGTCAGCGCCGTCTGGGAGGTCGACCCGACGGGCGAGGCGCCCGCGCGGCGGCTGACGCGATCGGCGGCGGGGGAGTCGTCCGCGGCGTTCACCCCCGACGGCGACCTGCTGTTCACCTCCCGCCGCCCCGACCCCGGCGCGAAGGAGCCCGACGGCGAGCCGGCAGCGCTGTGGGTGCTGCCGCTGCGGGGCGGTGAGGCGCGTCCGGTGCTGACCTGCGGCGACGGCGTCGCGTCGTTCGACGTCGCGCGGGACTCGGGCCGGGTCGTCGTCGTGACCTCGGTCCCCGTCGGTCCGACGCCGGAGAAGCCCGCCGACGTGCCCGACGGCGAGGAGACCCCGGCCGACGCCGCCGGGGCGTTGCGCGCCGCCCGCAAGAAGGCCGGCGTGACCGCCCTGCTGCACGAGCGGTTCCCCGTCCGCTTCTGGGACCACGACCTCGGGCCCGGCCGCCCCCAGCTGCGCGTCCACGACCCGCTCGACGGCGAGCGCCTCGACCCCGCCACGACGGTGATCGACCCGACGGAGGCCCGGCAGCGCCTGCGCGAGTACGCGGTGAGCCCGGACGGCGCAGCGGTCGCGGTCGCCGTCGACGTCCGGGACCCGTCCGACCCGGCCGCCGTCCGTGTCCGGGTCGAGCTGCGCCGCGGTGACGACGTCGAGGTGGTCGCGGACGAGCCCGCCATCGACGGTTCCGAGGGCGCCGACCACGAACGCCCGACGATCACCCCGGACGGCCGCTGGCTGCTCTGGATCCGCGAGCGCCACGCCCGTCCCGGTCGCGCGCCCGCGCACACCCTGCTCGCGCGCCCGCTCGACGGCGGCGGGACGGTCACCGTGCTCGACGAGGGCCGGCTGACGGTGCAGTCGGTGGTCGGGTCGGCCGAGCCCGACGTCGTGCTGGTCACCGCCGACGAGCAGGGGCACTGCCCGGTGTTCCGGCTGTCGATCACCGACGGCGGCCTCACGCGCCTGACCGGGTCGGGGGCCTACACCGACGTCGTCGCGAGCCCCGAGGGCGGCGCGGTCTACGCGATGCGGTCGGCGATCGACACCGCGCCCACCCCGGTGCGCCTCGACCCCCGCACCCCCGACCAGGACCCCGCGGTCCTGCGCGGGGCCACCGAGATAGACCCGATCCCGGGCACGCTGACCGAGGTCACCGCCACCGGCGAGGACGGCGCGCCGCTGCGGGCGTGGCTGGCGCTGCCGGAGGGCGCCGGTCCACACCCGCTCCTGCTCTGGATCCACGGCGGGCCGTTCGGCAGCTGGAACGCCTGGACGTGGCGCTGGAACCCGTGGACGGCCACCGCCCGCGGCTACGCGGTGCTGCTGCCCGACCCGCGGCTGTCCACCGGGTACGGCCAGGACTTCCTGGACGTCTCGACGGGGGCCTGGGGCGGCCTGCCGTACACCGACCTGATGGCGCTCACCGACGCGACGACCGCACGGCCGGACGTCGACGCGTCCCGGACGGCGGCGATGGGCGGGTCGTTCGGCGGCTACATGGCCAACTGGGTCGCCGGGCACACCGACCGGTTCCGCGCGATCGTCACGCACGCCTCGATCTGGCACCTCGACGGCTTCGTCGGCACCACCGACGGCTCGTATCACTGGGTGCGCCAGTGGGGCGACCCGATCGTGGACCGCGACCGCTACGACGAGCACTCCCCGCACCGGTGGGCGTCGGAGATCACCACGCCGATGCTCGTGATCCACGGTGACAAGGACTACCGCGTGCCGATCGGGGAGGGTCTGCGGCTCTGGTACGACCTGCAGCGTCACGGCCGCGTCGGGGACGTCTCGCAGTTCCTGTACTTCCCGGACGAGAACCACTGGGTGCTCCGGCCGGGCGACGCGAAGCTCTGGTACTCGACGGTGTTCGCGTTCCTCGCCCACCACGTGCTGGGGCAGGACTGGGTGCGCCCGGAACTGGTCTAGGTCCGGACACGAAAGACGCCCGCCGCGTCGTCGCGGCGGGCGTCGGGAGGTCTCGGGGTGTCAGCGCCGGGTGCGTCGGGGGTTCGCCACGCTGCTCTGTCGGGCCAGCGTCTCGAGGATGGCGGCGCGGTCCTGATCCTCGTGGGTGGTGTCGTTCTCGTTCATGATCCCAGGATGCTCGCCCAGCCTGTGGAGTACATGTCCCATGGCTGTGGTGATCATGACGGTGCGATGATGATCGCGCGACGCAACCTGTCCGAGGTGTACGCACCGTGCACGGTCGGTGGCGACCCTGATGTGGCACTCTGGTCCCGTGCTCCGTACCGCCGGTGCGCGGCTCCTCGACGACCGTGACCGGTCGAGGGTGCGCGGTGTGCTCGATGACGACCCGGTCGCGACCTGCATGGTCGCCTCACGGGTAGAGACCGTGGGCGTGGAGCCCTGGCGGCTCGGCGGCGAGCTCTGGGGCGTCGGCGGCCGCCTCGACGGCCTCTGTTTCTCGGGCGCGAACCTGGTTCCGCTCCGTGGCGAGCGCGCCGCGGTCCGCGCCTTCGCCGACCGTGCCCGACGTCACCGTCGGACCTGCTCCTCGCTCGTCGGGCGCCGCGAGCTCGTGCTCCCGCTCTGGGAGGAGCTCGCCGAGCACTGGGGGACCGCCCGCGAGGTGCGCCCCGACCAGCCGCTCATGGCCATCGACGGCATGCCCTCGATCCGCTCCGACCCCGCGGTGCGGCAGGCCCGCCCGGACGACATGGAGCGCTACCTCCCCGCGGCGATCGCGATGTTCCTCGAGGAGGTCGGGGTCGACCCGCGCCTCGGCGACGGCGGCGCGGGATACCGGGCGCGGGTCGGCGAGCTGATCTCCTCGGGGCGGGCGTTCGTGCGCTTCGAGGCGGGCGAGGTCGTGTTCAAGGCCGAGGTGGGGGCGCTCTCCACCCGGGTCGGGCAGATCCAGGGCGTCTGGGTGCACCCCGACTGGCGCGGCCGCGGGCTCGGCCAGGCCGGCACGGCCGCCGTCGTCGAACACCTGGTGCGGGCGGGCCGGATCGCGTCCCTCTACGTGAACGCGTTCAACACCCCGGCGCGGGCCGCCTACCAGCGGGTCGGGTTCGACCAGGTGGCGAGCTTCGCGACGGTGCTGTTCTAGCGCCTACCCTCGCCGTCGTGACCTCCCGGACCTCGCTGCTCGCCCTCGTCGACGCCCTCGCGGTGCTGATGTTCGCCGCCATCGGCCGGCGCAGTCACGACGAGGGCCTCGCCGTCGTCGGGATCGTCGAGGTCGCGGCGCCGTTCCTGGCCGGTGGGCTGGTCGCGGCGCTCGCCGTCCGGTCCTGGCGGGACCCGCTCGCGTGGCGCAGCGGGATCGCGGTGTGGCTCGGCGCGGTGGTGATCGGGATGCTGCTGCGGTGGGCGTTCGTCGACAACCCGCCGCTGTCCTTCATCGTCGTCGCCACGATCTCGCTCGCCGTCCTGGTGCTGGGCTGGCGCGGGGTGGTGCGCGGAATCATGGCGCTGCGAGGTAGGCGGGCCCGTCAGGACGCGCAGCACCCGGCTTAGGGTGGGGTCATGCCGGTGCGTGCTCCTCTGCGCGCCGGGCAGCAGACCCCTCTGCGCCCGGTGCCCGACTCGATCGTCCGTCCCGAGTACGTCGGGAAGCCCGCCCCCGCCCGCTCGACGGACCCGTGGGTGCAGGACCCCGACGTCATCGAGCGCATGCGCGTGGCCAGCCGGATCGCGGCGCAGTCCCTGGTCGCCGGGGGCGAGGCGGTCAAGCCGGGCGCGACCACCGACGACGTCGACCGGGTCATCCACGAGTTCCTCGTCGACCACGGCGCGTACCCGTCGACGCTCGGCTACCGCGGGTTCCCGAAGTCCTGCTGCACCTCGCTGAACGAGGTCATCTGCCACGGCATCCCGGACTCGACGGTGATCGAGGACGGCGACATCGTGAACATCGACGTCACGGCGTACATCGACGGCGTGCACGGCGACACCAACGCCACGTTCCTCGCCGGAGAGGTGGCCGAGGAGGACCGGCTCCTCGTCGAGCGCACCCACGAGGCGACGATGCGCGCGATCAAGGCGGTCAAGCCCGGACGGGAGCTGAACGTCGTCGGGCGGGTCATCGAGTCGTACGCGAACCGCTTCGGCTACGGCGTCGTCCGCGACTTCACCGGACACGGCATCGGGCGGACCTTCCACTCGGGCCTCGTCGTCGTGCACTACGACGACCCCGACCGGCACGAGATGCTCGAGCCCGGCATGACGTTCACGATCGAGCCGATGATCACCCTCGGGGCCATCGACTACGACATCTGGGACGACGGCTGGACGGTGACGACGAAGGACAAGTCGCGCACCGCCCAGTTCGAGCACACGCTCCTGGTCACCGACACCGGTAGCGAGATCCTGACGCTGCCGTGAGGCCCGGTGCCGGGGTCCGGCACCATCCACCCATGAGACCGCATGTCCTCGCCTCGTGCGCGGTCTCGCTCGACGGCTTCCTCGACGACGCGTCCGATGAGCGGCTGATCCTGTCCGGGCCCGCCGACCTGGACCGGGTCGACGGGGAGCGGGCGGGGGTGGACGCGATCCTGGTCGGCGCGGGCACCGTGCGCGCCGACGATCCGCGGCTGCTCGTGCGCTCGGCCGAGCGGCGCGACGTGCGCGTCTCGTGGCGCCGGACGCCGTCGCCGCTGCGGGTCGTGCTCTCCGGCAAGCCCCTCGACCCGGCCGCGCGCGTGCTCACCGAGCCGGGCGCCGAGACGGTGGTGCTGGACGGGTCGCCGGGCGAGGTCCTCGACGACCTGGCCGGCCGGGGTGTCGTGCGGCTCATGATCGAGGGCGGCGCCGGCGTCCTGCGGGAGTTCCTGACGGCGGGTGCGGTCGACGAACTGCAGCTGGTCGTGGCGCCGGTGCTGGTGGGGGCCGGACCGCGGTTCACCGGGGCGCCGGGGGTGAGGGCGGCGCTCGTCGAGACCCGGTCGGTCGGCGACGACGTGCTGCTGCGCCACCGCTTCGGCCCGCCCGACGACCGCCACCTCGCCGAGGCCTGCGTCCTCACCGAGCGCTGCCCGCCCAGCGAGAGCGCGTTCAGCGTCGGGTGCCTGGTGGTCGCTGCCGACGGCGCCGTTCTCGGCTCGGGCTGGTCCCGGCGCGACGACCCGCTCGACCACGCCGAGGAGGGCGTCCTGCGGGAGCTGGCGGGCGACCCGCGGCTGCCCGGCGCGACGCTCTACAGCTCCCTGGAGCCCTGCGGGCAGCGGGCGTCCCGGCCGGACTCGTGCGCGACGCTGATCGAGCGGGCCGGCATCGGCCGGGTCGTCTACGCCTGGCGCGAGCCGCCGGAGTTCGTCGCCCGCCCGTCCGGGATCGCGGCGCTCGAGCGCGCCGGGATCACGACCACGCACCTGCCGCGGTGGGAGCCGCTGGCCCGGCGGTCCGCCCGGTGGCCTTCGGCCATGTGAGCAGAAATTGTCGTCAGGGCATCAATTTGTGCTCACGAGCGCGCAGCGCACCTAGGCTCACCTGATCATGCATGGTGCGCTGCTCGTCGCCGGGACCACCAGCGACGCGGGCAAGAGCGTGCTCGTGGCGGGCCTCTGTCGATGGCTGCACCGGCAGGGCGTCGACGTGGCGCCGTTCAAGGCGCAGAACATGAGCAACAACTCCGTCGTGACCACCGACGGCGGGGAGATCGGCCGGGCGCAGGCGCTGCAGGCGGCGGCGTGCGGCCTGGCGCCGAGCGTCGCGTTCAACCCGGTGCTGCTCAAACCGGGCTCGGACCGCACCAGCCAGGTGGTCGTGCACGGCCGCGTCGACGGTTCGGTCACGGCGCTGTCCTACCGGGAGCGCAAGGCGGCGCTGCTCGAGGTCGTCACGCAGACGCTCACCGACCTCCGGGCCCGCCACGACGTCGTGATCTGTGAGGGCGCCGGCTCGCCCGCGGAGATCAACCTGCGCGCCACCGACATCGCCAACATGGGACTCGCGCGCGCCGCGGACCTGCCCACCCTCGTCGTCGGGGACATCGACCGCGGCGGCGTGCTCGCCCACCTGTTCGGGACGCTCGCCGTGCTGGAGCCCGAGGACCAGGCCCTGATCGCGGGGTTCGTCGTCAACAAGTTCCGCGGCGACCCGGCGCTGCTCGAGCCCGGCCTCGCGCAGCTGGAGAGGCTCACCGGGCGCCCGACGCTCGGCACGATCCCGTTCGCGCCGGAGCTGTGGATCGACGCGGAGGACTCGCTCGGCCACGACGGCGCCGTGGGGCGTCCGGCCGCGCCGCTCGGTGCCGACTGGCTCCGGGTCGCCGTCGTGCGCCTGCCGCGGGTCTCCAACGGCACCGACGTCGACGCGCTCGCGGCCGAGCCCGGGGTGTCCGTCCGCTACGTCACCGCACCGGGCGAGCTCACCGGCGCCGACCTCGTCGTGCTCCCGGGCTCCAAGACCACCGTCTCCGACCTCGCGTGGCTGCGCGAGACCGGGCTCGCCGACGCCGTGCTCGCCCACGCCCGGGCCGGCCGGACCACGCTCGGGATCTGCGGCGGCTACCAGATGCTCGGCCGCGCGGTCGATGACCCGCACGGGGTCGAGGCCGCGCCCGGGCGCCATGCTGGGCTCGGGCTGCTCGACGTCGACGTCGTCTTCGACCCCGACAAGCACCTCGGCAACCCCGCGGGCACGGCGCTCGGCGAGACGGTCGAGGGCTACGAGATTCACCACGGCCGCGAGGTGCGTGGCCACGGTTCGGCACCGCTGGTCACGCTCGCCGACGGCACGCCGGAGGGGGTCGACGCCGGCGCGGTGCTCGGTACGCACTGGCACGGCCTGCTCGAGAACGACGGGTTCCGGCGGCGTCTGCTGGAACGGGTCGCGACGACGACGGGCCGGGCGTTCCGGGTGTCGACGACGACGTCGTTCGCGGCGGCCCGCGCCGCTCAGCTCGACCTGCTGGCCGACCTCGTGGAGTCCCATCTCGACACGGCGGCGCTGGAGCATCTGATCGAGCACGGAGCGCCGTCCGGGCTACGGACTGTTCCGCCGGCCGGCGCCCCCTGAGGTCAGCGATGGTCCGTTGCTGACGTCTGACGTCAGCAACGGACCATCGCTGACAACGGGGTGGGGAGATCTACTTCGCGGCGTTCGCGACCTTGTCGATCGACGCGGTGAGCTGGTCCTCGGAGACCATCGGGAAGAAGCCGCGGAAGCTCTCGTCCTTCACGCCGCTCCAGTCGTAGGTCTGGGTGACCTTCGTGCCGGAGCCGGCCGGCTCGAGCTCCCAGGTGTACGTGTGGCCGGTGGCCTTCACGTCGCCGAGCTTGTCGGTGTAGCCGTCGATCGGGTGGATCGACGGCGCCCAGCCGATCTTCCGGTTCTGCTCGAACGCGGTGACCGTGTTCTTCATCTGGTACGGCCCGAGCGCGTCGTTCTCCATGTTCATGATGAACACGTCGCCGGTGCCGTTGACCTGGTTGCCGCTGCCCTCGACGCCGCGGAGCATGTTCGCGCCGTCGAACTCCTGGTGCCGCTGCGGCGTGGAGAGGATGGCGAACATCTCGTCGGGCTTGGCGTCGACGGTCTTGCTGACCTGGATCTGGTCGCTCACGGCGTCCTCCGTTGCGCGTCGCGTGACTGGTCGGTGGATCGCCCGCGGCGGAGGAGCCCGCGCGGGCGATCGACACATCGCAGGCGTGCCCGGATGGCGGACACTTCAATCGCGCACGATCGGCCATTCGGCGCTGACCGATCGGACGGCATTCGGCCGTCGACGTTCGGACGATCGGCCCTGGAGGGGCCGGTGGGGCCGGTGAGGTCCACGAGATCTACGACGCGCGGCCCGCCTCGTACACGTGCCCGGCGGTCCGCAGCCGCTCGACCAACACCGGGCCCATCGCGGTCGCCGGGGTCAGCGAGCCGGCGCGGTCGGGCAGCCGGTCGCCGTCGAGGGCGAGGCAGAGGACCGACTCCCCGAGCATCACTGCCGTGGCCGCGTACCCCGGGTCGCCGGAGGCCGAGATCCGACCGGTGTAGCGGGCACCCGTCGTCGTGGTGGCGTCGAGGTCGTGGCGGAACCACCCCTTCGCCTGGGTCTGCTCCGACGGGCCCTCGCCCGGCTTGGGCAGGACGCGGTCGAGCAGTTGGCGCGCACCCGGCGTCGCGAACCCCGCGAGCAGGGCGCCGAGCCCGGCGGCGACCGCGCCCGCCGTCAGCGCGCCGGCGGGACCGGAGCCGGTCGCCATCACCTCGCCGTAGCGCAGCCCCTTGCCGTAGGCGTAGCCGGCGATCGCGTTGGAGCGGCGCACGATGCGGGTGTTGTACGACGCCATCACGAACGGCGCCGCCCACCGGCCGTCCCGCCAGCCGCCGTCGATGCGGTGCGGCGGCGGGTTGTCGCTGGGCTGACGGGTGTCGGGCTCGCCGCCGCGGTCGGGCGAGAGGCTGTAGGGATCGCGCAGGATCTTGATCGTCGACCGGTCCGCCTTGACGGTGTCGGCGAGCCCGCGCATCGAGTCGATGGTGCCGCCCGAGACGCCGCCCCGGATGCGGACCACGGCGTCGACGTCGGTGAGCTCCCCCTCGCCGTCGGCCTGCACCCGGGTGTGCAGGAGCATCACGCCGAGGTCGGAGGGCACCGAGTCGTAGCCGCAGGAGTGGACGATCCGCGCACCGGTCGCCTGGGCGCGGGCGTCGGTGGCGTCGATGGCCTCGCGGGCGAACGTCGCCTCGCCGGTGAGGTCGGCGTAGTGCGTCCCCGCCGCGGCGCATGCCTCGACCAGGGGCAGGCCGTACTTCGCGTAGGGCCCGACGGTGGTGGCCAGCGCCGTCGTGGAGGCGGCCATCGCGTCGAGCGCGGCGCGGTCGGTCGAGTCGGCGACGATCAGCGGCCAGTCCGAGCCGGGCGCGGGGAGCGACGCGCGGACGCGCTCGAGCTTGTCCCGCGAGCGGCCGGCCAGCGCCACGCGGGTGCCGGTCGGGGTGTGACGGGCGAGGTAGTCGGCGGTGAGGGCCCCGACGAAGCTGGTCGCGCCGTAGAGGACGACGTCGTGCACGCGCTCGCTCATGGTCGGGCACGCTATCGCCGGTCGGAGGGCCGCGCCGCCCCCGTCACCCGGTGATCGCGAACACCGGGTGCTGCGGCGCGATGGCGGCCAGCTCCTCGTCCGAGGCGTCGGCGCCCACGCCCTGGAAGAACGCGCCGACCTCCCACGCCCAGACCTTCAGGTAGGCGCGCAGGATCGGGACGATCTCGGCCGGGTCGGTGATCTCCCGGGCGGTCACGCGCTCGGTCTTCCGGCCGACGGTGAGCTCGGCCCAGCCCGACACCCGCAGGTTGCGCACCCACTGGGTGTGGCCGCGGGCGGCGAGCAGGTAGCGCTGCCCGTCCAGGGTGAGCGGGTTGACCGGGGTCGTGCGCATCTCGCCGGTACTGCGGCCGGGGACGCCGAGGACCGAGGAGCCGGCGAGCGAGACGCCGCGGCGGGTCATGAACGCGACCATCGGGTTCATGACGTGGCGGGTCAGGAAGCCGGGCTGCTGGTAGTGGGTGCTCATCGGGATCGCTCCTTCACGGTTTTCGAGAGCGGCGCTCTCTGTTGAGAGCAATGCTCTCTGTTTGAGCGGGGCGTGTCAAGAGCAGTGCTCTCGGAAATGTGCGAGGGTGTGCTCCATGCCCACCGCCCGCGAGCGCGCCCGCGCACAGACCACCGAGGCGATCCTGGCCGCGGCCCGCACGCAGCTCGCCGAGGTCGGGGCGGCGGCGCTGTCGCTGCGGGCGGTGGCACGCGAGGTCGGGATGGTCTCCTCGGCGGTCTACCGCTACTTCCCCAGCCGGGACGAACTGCTCACCGCGCTGATCATCGAGGCCTACGACGACGTCGGGGAGGCGGCCGAGGCGGCCGCCGCTCTTGTGGCCGGGCGGTCGCCGCGGGAGCGCTGGCTCGCGGTGTGGCGCAGCGTGCGGGCCTGGGGGCTCGAGCACCCGGCCCAGTACGCGCTCATCTACGGCTCGCCCGTGCCCGGCTACGCCGCCCCGCAGGACACGCTGCCGGCCGCCGGGCGGGTCGGCGTGGTGCTGGGCGCGATTGCGACGGCGGCCGACGGCGGCGTCGTCGGGGATGACGACGTCGCCGCGGCGGTCGCGCCCGACGTCCCCGGGACGCTCGGCATCGACCCGCGCCTGGCGCCGGCGGCGGTCTCGGCGTGGACGCTGCTGTTCGGCACCGTCGGGTTCGAGCTGTTCGGGCAGTACGAGAACGTGGTGATCGACCGGGAGGCCTACTTCGACCACGTGGCCGGGACGGCGGCCACGTCGGTCGGCATCGGCTGAGGGGCGCTCGGGCGCGGCTCCCCTCACCTCGCCTCAAGATCATCAGCACGTGGGGCGCGGTGCGGCGGCGCTGCGCATGCCTGGAGTGCTGATGATCAACGGGGTGCGGGGCGGGCCGTCGACGACGGGCACACCAGGCATCCGATGGCGCCCGCAGGCCTGCGCCATGTGCTCCTGATCATGGAATGGGGCTGGCCGGAGCCTGGCTGGCCGGAGCCTGGCTGGCCGGAGCCTGGCCGGCCGGCGCCCGATCCGCCTCCGGCGCCGACTCCGCCCGCGCCCGCAGGCCGTCGATCAGGCAGGTGAGTCCCCGCTCGAAGGTGCGCCCGACGTCGAGGCCCGCCTCACCGGCGGCGCGCAGGTGCGGGAGCTCCGCGATCCGAGCGACGAGGTCGGGATCGGGCGGGGTGTCGCCGCGCGCCGCCTCGGCCTGCGCCTCCAGGGCCGCCCCGAGCACGTAGTGGCCGACCCCGAACACCGCGTCCATCGCCTCGCCGGGCTCGAGTCCGGCAGCGACCAGGACCGCGAGCACGTGCTCGATGTGCTCGACCGAGGTGCTCGTCGTCGGACGGTTGCCCGCGACGACGAGGGCGGCGTCCCGGTGCGACGTCAGGGCCCGGTACTGCCGGCGGGCCTGCTCGGCGAACCACTCCCACCAGGGTTCCCCGTCCGCGGGTGCGTCCGGAGCGGCGGGTTCGCCGACGATGCGCTCGGCCATGAGGTCGAGCAGAGCGCGCTTGTCCGTGACGTGCCAGTACAGCGTCGGCGCCGACACCCCGAGCCTCGCTGCGAGCCGGCGCAGCGAGAGCGCCGCGAGCCCGGCCTCGTCCAGGAGGTCGATCGCGGCCGTCACCACCTCGTCGCGACTGATCGCCACCGGCGAAACCTCCTTGCTGCTCGGGTCGGCGCCCCACTACCGTGACTCTAACGCTGTTAGAGAATGGAGCGAAGGTGGACCAACCGGCCGTATCGGTCAGCGGTCTGACCAAGCGCTACGGGGAGGTCGAGGCGGTCCGCGGGATCGACCTCGAGGTGGCCCGCGGCGAGACGTTCGGCTTCCTCGGCCCCAACGGCGCCGGCAAGTCGACCACGATCAACATCCTGTGCACCCTCGTCGAGCCGACCGGCGGGACCGCGGCCGTCGCCGGCCTCGACGTCGTCGCCGACCGGGCCGCGGTCCGCCGGCGCATCGGACTGGTGTTCCAGGAGCCGACCCTGGACGGGCCGATGTCGGGGGAGCAGAACCTGCGCTTCCACGGCGAGCTCTACGGCGTGGACCGGCGCACCGCCGCCGCGCGGCGCGAGGAGGTGCTGCGCACCGTCGGGCTCTGGGAGCGGCGCAAGGACCCGGTGACGACCTACTCCGGCGGCATGCGGCGGCGCCTGGAGATCGCCCGGGGCCTGCTGCACTCGCCGCAGGTGCTCTTCCTCGACGAGCCCACCATCGGCCTGGACCCGCAGACCCGCGCGTCGATCTGGAACTACCTCGCGCGGCTCGGCGAGGCCGAGGAGATCACCGTCTTCGTCACCACGCACTACATGGACGAGGCCGAGAACTGCGACCGGATCGCGATCATGAACGAGGGCCGGATCGTCGCGCTCGACACCCCGGAGGCACTCAAGGCGCAGGTCGGGGCGGACCGGGTCTCGGTCACGACGGAGGACGACGAGGCGGCGCTGGTCGCCGTCCGGCGCGAGTTCGGGCTCGAGGCGGCGGTCCGGGAGGGAGCGGTGACGATCTCGGTGCCCGACGGCGCCGGGTTCGTGCCGCGCCTCTTCGCGGCACTGACGGCCGAGGGCGTCGTCGTGAAGTCCGTGGCGGTGACGCGGCCGTCGCTCGACGACGTGTTCCTCGCCCACACCGGCACGACCCTGCGTGACGCCGAGGCGAACCGCGGGCCGTCCATGCACCCGATGGCCATGCGGATGAGGGGACGTTGACGCGATGACGGAGACGCAACGCAGTCCCGACGGCGCCGCTCTCGACGACCGCGGTCCGGAGCGGGCGGCCGGACTGCGCGTGGAGGCGGTGCGCGTCCCGCAGAGCGGGATCGCCACCGAGGCGCGCGCCGCCGCGGTCGTCTGGCAGCGCGAGATGATCCGGTTCTTCAAGGACCGGACCCGGATCGTGTCCTCGCTGGCCCAGCCGCTGCTGTTCCTGTTCGTGCTGGGCAGCGGCCTCGGATCACTGCTCTCCAGCGCGGGCGGGCGCAGCGGCGGGGTCTCGCTCCCGACGTTCCTGTTCCCCGGCGTGCTCGCGATCTCGGTGCTGTTCACCGCGGCGTTCTCGGGGATCTCGATCGTGTGGGACCGGGAGTTCGGCTTCCTGCGCGAGATGCTCGTGGCGCCGGTGTCGACGACGTCGATCCTGCTCGGCAAGGCGGTCGGCGGCGCCACCGTCGCGACGCTGCAGTGCATCCTGCTGCTCGCGCTGGCGGGGCTCGTCGGGGTGCCCTACGACCCGCTGATGTTCGTCGAGCTGCTCGTGCTGATCTTCCTCATGGCGTTCATGATCTGCGCGCTCGGGCTGATGCTCGCGGCGCGGCTCAAGCAGGTGCAGACCGCCATGCCGATGGTCCAGCTGATCATCACGCCGCTGATGTTCCTGTCCGGGGCGCTCTTCCCGCTCGGGAACCTGCCGACCTGGCTGACGGTGCTCACGCACATCAACCCGATGACCTACGCCGTCGAGCCGCTGCGCCACGTGGTGTTCGCGCGGTTGAACGCCTCGGCGGCCGACCTCGCGCGCTACGACCCGGGCATCCACTGGGGCTCGTTCCTGGTCCCGACGTGGCTGGAGATCGTGCTGACGATCGGCTTCTCGGTGCTCCTGCTCGGGCTCGCCGTGACCCGGTTCCGGCGGACGGAGTAGTCGCCGAACGGGACGAACGGCTCGTTGGTCACCTTCGAAGGTGACCAACGAGCCGTTCGTGCGGTCCGGGGCCGGCCCGGGGCCGGACCGGCTACACGTCCAGCGGCAGGCCCAGCAGCGCGTTCTCGATCAGCTCCGGCAGCGCGGGGTGGATCCAGTACTGGCCGGTGGCGACCTCCTGCGCCTTCTGGCCGAACACCATCGCCTGCACCAGGACCTGGATCAGCGAGGACGCCTGCGGGCCCATGAAGTGCGCGCCGAGCAGCGTGCCGTCGGGGGAGGCGAGGACCTTGGCGAACCCGGTCCGGTCCTCCATGGCCCAGCCGAACGCGACGTCGCCGTAGGCCTGGACCTTCGAGACATAGGCGGTGCCCGCGTCGCGCAGGTCCTGCTCGCGCTGCCCGACCGCGGCGACCTGCGGGTGGCTGAACACCGCCGACGGCACGAACCGGTGGCTGGTGGCGCGGGGCGTGTCGGGGTGGAGCAGGTTGTGCTGCACGACCCGTGCCTCGTGGTTGGCGACGTGCTTGAGCTGGTAGGGGGAGCTGACGTCGCCGAGCGCCCAGATGCCCTCGACTCCGGTGCGCTGGTACTCGTCGACCGGCACGCGGCCGTCGTCGGTGAGCTCGAGGCCGGTCTTCGCGACGTCCATCCGGTCGCCGTTGGGGGCGCGGCCGGTGGCGACGAGCAGGGCGTCGCCCTCGACGGTGCCCTGCCCGGCGAGGGTCAGCACGATGGTGCCGTCCGGGCGCTGCTCGGCCGCGGTCGGCGCGGCGTCGGTGTGCACGGTGAAGCGGTCCCGGGCGAGCGCGGTGAACCGTTCGGTCACCAGCTCGTCCTGTTCCCGCAGCAGCGCCGGGCCGCGGGTCACGACGGTGACGTCCACGCCGAGGGCGTCGAAGACGTGCGCGAACTCCGCGGCGATGTAGCCGCCGCCGACGACGATCATCCGGCGGGGGAGGTCGTCGAGGCGCATGACGTCGTCGGAGGTGTGGAACGGCACGCCGGACTCGGCGATGCACGCGGGCACCGTCGGGCGGGATCCGGCGGCGATGACGACCCGGTCCGCCGACAACGTCGCGGCGGCGCCGCCGTCGGTGGGTGCGACGGCGAGCTCGCGCTCGCCGGTGAAGGTGGCGTGGCCCTCGTAGAGCGTGACGTTGGGGCTCTCGGAGGCGCGGTAGCGGCGGCCGCCGGCCGAGATGGGGTCGATGCGGGAGAACACCCGGTCGCGGATGTCGGGCCAGCGGACCTTGTCGATGCTCGCGTCGATGCCGTAGGCGCTCGCCTCGCGGACGGCCTGGGCGACGTCGGAGGCGTAGACGTACATCTTCGTCGGGATGCAGCCGACGTTCAGGCAGGTCCCGCCGAAGACGCCGTGCTCGACGATCGCGACGTCCCAGTCGTCGAAACGCGAGTCCAGGATCGAGTTGCCCGATCCCGAGCCGATGATGACGAGGTCGTGGTGCGGCACGACCTCCACGCTACTGAGGACGGCCGACTCCGGCGCGTCCGCACGTCGTCACCCACAGTCGTCGCAACGACGACCGACCGTCACCACCGCCGAGCGGCACGACGAGCGGTCAACGACCGGCCGAACAACGCTGTCATCCGACCGCTCACCGCACGCAACTCACTCGGCGGTGTCGTTTACCGACGGAAATCGACCGTTCGTCGTCGCTCAGCGGGGCGAACTCCGTCTCTTCGTCTTGTCGCGCCTCCGCCACCTCTGGTCAGGTTCTGCTCCGTCAGGCGCTGGGCGTTGCCCCGGACAGCCCCCGGTCAGGGGGAGCCCGGGGCAGCGGAACGTGAGGGGAGGGGTGCATGCGGGAACGTGCGACGGCGGATCGGGTGCAGCACGCGGCCGCGGACCCCGAGGACGGGCGGAGCCGTGCGGGCGGCCGTCACCGGGCGGCGCCCACGCCCAGGGGCGTGATCGCCGCGGCGATGGCGCGCAGGACCGTGCTGCTGGCGACGACGGGCGTGGTCGTCCTGGCCGTCGTCGCGGTCGGGCTGGTCGGCTTCGGCGGGAAGAGTTCGGCGACGGTGCGGGACGGCGTCGCCGACGTCGTCGTCTCGGGTCACGCGGGTTCCGACGGCGGGTCCGGCGGCTCGGGTGGCTCCGACGGCGGTTCGGACGGCGGGTCCGACAGCGGGAGTGGATCGGGCAACGACGCCGAGCAGGGTCGCGTCGTCGGCGGGCAGCAGGCCTCCACCTCGGCCGCTCCCTGGGTCGTCTACCTCACCGACGCCTCCGGCTTCCAGTTCTGCGGCGGCACGCTGGTGAGCCCGACGAAGGTCGTCACCGCGGCGCACTGCACCGCCTCGTCGCCGGACCGGAAGACCTTCGTCGTCGTCGGGCGCGACGACAAGCAGTCCCAGGCCGGCAGCTCGATCCCCGTCACGAAGACCTGGGTCAGCCCGACGTTCACCGCGGTCGGCAGCGGCCTGGACGTCTCGGTGCTCACGCTCGCCACGCCGGCCACCCAGAAGCCGCTCCCGCTCGCGACACCCGCGGACAGCGCGCTCTACTCGCCGGCGACCGCGGCCACGATCTACGGCTGGGGCTCGACCGCGGAGAACGGGACGCCCTCGCGCTTCCTGCTCTCCGCCACGGTGCCGATCCGCGACAACTCGTACTGCAAGGCGGGTGCGTCGAACTTCGACCCGGGGCTGCTGACCTGCGCCGGGTACGACGACGGCGGTGTCGACACCTGCCAGGGCGACTCCGGCGGGCCGCTGGTGGCCGGCGGCAAGCTGATCGGCATCACGAGCTTCGGCGACGGGTGCGCGCGGGCGGGCAAGCCGGGCTTCTACACCCGGGTCGGCCCGAACTCCGCGCTGATCCAGAAGCAGTTGTCCTGAGGCGTCCCCCCTGGTGGGCAGACCGGACGGGGGATGAGGGCGGATCGGCGGGCAGGCCGGTCCGCCCTCGGTCATTCCCGGACAGAGTCATTCCCGGACAGAGTCATTCCCGGACACAGGCCGCGCCCAGGGGTGCACGGTAAGGTGAGCCTAACCTGATTCGAGGAGGCTCCATGGCGTCACCCACGGCACCGGCGACCAAGCGCGGTGGCTCCGGCCACCGCCTGACCGTGCTGCGCTCCGAGCGGCTCACCCCGCACCTGGTCCGGATCGTCCTCGGCGGTCCCGGAGTGGCCGGCGTGACCGACAACGGCTACACCGACCGCTACGTCAAGCTCGCCTTCCGCCGGCCGGGCGTGGACTACCCCGAGCCGTTCGACGTCGGCGCGGTGCGCGAGACCATGCCGCGCTCCGACTGGCCGATCATGCGGACCTACACGGTCCGTTCCCTCGACCACGCCGCCGGCGAGATGGTCATCGACTTCGTCGTCCACGGCGATACCGGCGTCGCCGGACCGTGGGCGCTGGCCGCGCAGCCGGGCGACGAGCTCGTCCTGCAGGGCCCGGGCGGCGCCTACTCGCCCGCCGGGGACGCGGACGCCCACGTCATGATCGGCGACGAGGCCGCGCTGCCGGCCATCGCCGCGGCGTGCGAGCGGGTCGCCCCCGGCACGCCGGTGCACGCGTTCGTCGAGGTCGACGGTCCCGACGACGAGCTGACGCTCGACTGCCCCGGTGACCTGACGGTGCGCTGGGCCCACCGCGAGGCGGGCGAGGACGTCGTCGCCGCCGTCCGGGACGCCGCCTGGCCCGCCGGGCGGGTGCAGGCGTTCGTCCACGGTGAGACCAGCCAGGTGAGGGCGCTGCGGTCCCACCTGCTCGAGGAACGCGGACTGGAGCGCGAGCTGCTCTCGATCTCCGGCTACTGGCGCCGGGGCCTCGACGAGGAGGCGTTCCAGGCCGACAAGCGTGCGGGGAACGGCGTCGCGGCCTGACGGTGCTCACGGCATTCACTGGTCTGATCGGGTGAGGAGTGGGCGGCGGGGCCCGACGGTGTCATCGTGCGGGTCGCGGTTCCGACCCCCGGTCGAGCCGCACACCGGGTGCGGCCACACCGAGCGAGGAGACCCGCCGTGAAGTTCCTGCTGCTGACCCGCCACAACGCCGCCGAGACCGCCGTCCCCCCGATGACCGAGTGGGACCCCGCCGACGCCGAGGCCCACCTCGCCGCGCTCCGGGCGATCAACACCCAGCTCACCGAGAGCGGGGAGCTGCTCACCATGCAGGCGCTGGCCGACCCGGCGAGCGCCCGGGTGGTCTCGGGGATCGACGCCGGCGTCCCGATCGTCACCGACGGGCCGTACCCGGAGAGCACGGAGCTCTTCGCCGGCTACCAGCTCGTCGACGTGGTCGACGAGGACCGCGCCGTCGAGATCGCCGCCCAGGTCGCCGCCGCCCCCGGGCCGGGCGGGAAGCCCATCAACAACCGCATCGAGGTCCGCGCCGTGATGTTCACCTGGGCCTGACCGTGACGACCACCGGGGACCTCGAGGGCCTGCTGCGCGAGCACGCGCCGCGGGCCCTCGCGGCCCTCGCCCGGCGCCTCGGGGACCTCGCCGACGCCGAGGACGCCGTCCAGGAGGCCCTCATCGCGGCGGCCGGCGCCTGGCCGGAGCGCGGGGTGCCGGACGACCCGACGGCGTGGCTGGTCACCGCCGCCGTGCGCCGCCACGTCGACCGCGTCCGCAGCGACACCTCGCGGCGGGCCCGGGAGGACGCCGTGGTCGTCGCCGACCCGGGGCTCCCGTCGTCGCTGGCGCCCTCGCGCGACGACTCGCTCGCCCTGCTCTTCAGCTGCGCGCATCCGGCGCTGACCCCGTCGGCGGCGATCCCGCTGACCCTGCGCGCGGTCGGCGGCCTGGCCACGCCCGAGATCGCCCGGCTGCTCCTGCTCACCGAGCCCGCGGTGAACCAGCGGATCCACCGGGCCAAGCAGGCCGTCCGCGCTTCCGGGGACCGGTTCCGGCTCCCGACGCCGCAGGAATGGCCCGACCGGCTGCGCGCGGTGCTGCACGTGCTCTACCTGCTCGCGACGGTCGGGAACGGTCCCGACGACGCGGGCCCCCCGGAGGCCGCCGGCGAGGCGCTCCGGCTGCTGCGGGAGCTCGACCGGCTGCTGCCCGACGAACCCGAGGTCGGCGGGCTGCTCGCGCTGGTCCTGCTCACCGAGGCCCGGCGGCCGGCCAGGACCGGCCCGGTCGGCGAGCTGGTCCCGCTCGACGAGCAGGACCGCTCGGCCTGGGACGCCGCGCTGATCGCCGAGGGCACCGAGCGGGTGGAGCGGGCGATGCGCCGCGGCCGGGTCGGGGCGTACCAGTTGCAGGCCGCGGTCGCCGCCGTGCACGCCGAGGCGGCGGACTACCGCGACACCGACTGGCCCCAGATCGCCGGGCTCTACGAGGTGCTCGGCCGCATCGACCCGTCGCCGGTGGTGGCGCTCAACCGGGCCGTCGCGCTCGCCGAGGCGGGGGAGCCCCGGGCGGGGCTGGCGCTGCTCGACGCGCTCGACGGCGAGGCCGGCCGGCTCGGGCACCGGCTGCCGGCGGCGCGTGCCCACCTGCTGGTGCGCGCCGGCGACCTCGCCGCGGCCCACCACGCCTACGGCGCGGCCGCGGCCGCGGCGACCAGCGTCGCCGAGCGGGACCTGCTGGTGCTGAAGGCCGCGAGGTGCGCTCCGCGCCCGTGAGCAGAAATTGACGCTCCGGCGTCAATTTCTGCTCACATGGCCGGAGGCCACCTACGCCACATCTCAGCGACGGATGAGATGTCGCGCGTCGGCCCGGGTTAGGGTCGCGCCTCGTGGCATTCCCCTTCTCCGCCGTCGTCGGCCACCCGGACCTGCGGCTGGCCCTGCTGCTCTCGGCGGTCGACCCCGGGATCGGCGGCGTGCTGGTGCGCGGCGAGAAGGGCACCGCGAAGTCGACGATCGTCCGGGCGCTCGCGGACCTGCTGCCCGAGGTCACGGTGCGCGCGGGGGACCGCTTCGGGGTCGACGTCGAGGCCGGTGAGGAGAGCCCGGACGGCCCGTTCGGCCCCGAGGTGCCCGTCGAGCACCGTCCGGCCCGGCTCGTCGAGCTGCCCGTCGGCGCCTCCGAGGACCGGCTGATCGGGTCGCTCGACCTGCAGGAGGTCCTCGCCCACGGCCGCGGCTCGGTCCAGCCCGGCCTGCTCGCCGCCGCCCACCGCGGCGTGCTCTACGTCGACGAGGTCAACCTCCTCCACGACCACCTCGTCGACCTGCTCCTCGACGCCGCCGCCTCCGGGCGCTCGCACGTCGAGCGCGACGGGATCTCGTTCGCGCACCCGGCCCGGTTCCTCCTCGTCGGGACGATGAACCCGGAGGAGGGCGAGCTGCGCCCGCAGCTGCTCGACCGCTTCGGGCTCACCGTCGCGGTGACCGCCTCGCGGGAGGTCGGCGAGCGCACCGAGGTGGTGCGCCGCCGGCTGGCCCACGACGCCGACCCGGCCGGGTTCGCCGCCCGCTACGCCGACGCCGAGGACGAGCTGCGGGCCGCCCTGACCGTGGCCCGCGAGCGCCTCTCCGACGTCATGCTCGCCGACCGCGAACTGGTGCGGATCTCGGCGGTCTGCGCCGCGGTCGACGTGGACGGCATGCGCGCCGACGTCGTCGTCGCCCGCACCGCCGTTGCGCACGCGGCGTGGCGGGGGAGCGCCGCGGTCGACGTCGAGGACGTCCGCGCGGCGTCCCGGCTCGCCCTGCCGCACCGCCGCCGCCGCGACCCGTTCGACGAGCCGCACCTCTCCTCCGACGAACTCGAGAAGGCCCTCGAGCAGGCCGAACAGGCGGTCCAGGACCACGACGACGACCAGCCGCCGGACCCGCCCACCGGTGGTCCCGACGACGGTGGTCCCGACGACGACGGTCCGCAGGACCCCGGCCCCGACGACGGCGAGCCGCAGGAGGTCGAGGCGGACGACCAGGGTGACGAGGGAGTGCCGTCCGGCGCCCCGCCGTCGGGTGGTTCCGGCGACGGCGGCCCGACGGGGCAGGCCCCGGCAGAGTCCATGACCGACGGTCAGGGTCCTCCCGACCCGTCGTCGGAGGACGCCGACGCCGGTGCCGAGAACACTCCCGCCGGGACGGCCGACGAGCCGGCCGGTCGCCCGGTCGGCGCCCCCACCCCGACGCGGCTGCGCACGCGGCGCTTCGAGGTGCACGGCCTCGGCGAGGGCGCGCCCGGGCGCCGCTCCCGCTCCCGCGGACGACGCGGCCGCACCGTCCGCGCCGTCGTCGAGACCCCCGCCTCCGGTCCGGCGCCGCACCTGCCGGCGACGGTGCTCGCCTCGATCCGCGGCGGACGGCGCGGTCGTCCGGCGCCGGACGACCTGCGGCACGCGCAGCGTGAGGGCCGCGAGGGGAACCTCGTGCTGTTCTGCGTCGACGCCTCCGGCTCGATGGCCGCGCGGCGGCGGATGACCGCGGTGACCGGCGCGGTCGAGGCGCTGCTGCGCGACGCCTACCAGCGCCGCGACAAGGTCGGTGTGGTGACCTTCCGCGGGTCCGGCGCCACGCTCGCGCTGCCCCCGACGACGTCGGTGCACACCGCGCACCACCGCCTCGCCGACCTGCGCACCGGCGGCCGGACCCCGCTCGCCGACGGGCTGCGGACAGCGCGCCGGGTGCTGCGCGCCGAGCGGGTGCGCGACCCGCGCCGGCGCGGCCTGCTCATCGTGCTCACCGACGGGCGCGCGACCGTGTCGCCGCGGTCCGGGGGCGCCGGGGGCAGGCCGCTCGACGAGGCCCTCGACGCCGCGCGCGGGCTCGCGCGCGAGGCCGGGCCGGGCCGCGGCGGGGCGGCGATGAGCACCGTCGTCGTCGACTGCGAGTCCGGGCCGGTGAAGTTGGGCCTCGCCGGTCGGGTCGCCGGGGCGGCCGCCGGTGCGATCGTGACCCTCGACGAGCTGACCGGCGAGAGCGTGGCCGCGGTCGCCCGCGCCGCCGTCCAGCCCGCGCCGTAGTCCAGGAGGAACCACCATGCCGCAGGGCGTTCCCAGCACGGTGCCCGCCGACGGGCTCACCACCCGCCAGCGCCGCCGCCGTCCGCTCGTCGTCGTGCACACCGGACCGAACAAGGGCAAGTCGACGGCCGCGTTCGGGATGGCGCTGCGCCAGTGGACGGCCGGTTCGAGCGTGGCCGTGTTCCAGTTCGTGAAGTCGGCGAAGTGGCGGGTCGGCGAGGAGACCGCGCTCAAGGCGCTCGGCGAGCTGCACTCCGAGACCGGGCAGGGCGGGCCCGTCGAGTGGCACAAGATGGGCGAGGGCTGGTCGTGGTCGCGCAAGGCGGGCACCGAGGACGACCACGCCGACGCCGCCCGGGAGGGCTGGGCGGAGATCCGGCGCCGGCTGGAGTCCGGCGCGCACGACTTCTACGTCCTCGACGAGTTCACCTACCCGCTGAAGTGGGGGTGGATCGACGTCGACGAGGTGGTCGAGGTGCTGCGCGACCGGCCGGGGTTCCAGCACGTCGTCATCACCGGGCGGGACGCGCCGGACGCCCTCGTCGAGGTCGCGGACCTCGTCACCGAGATGACCAAGATCAAGCACCCGATGGACGCCGGCCAGAAGGGTCAGAAGGGCATCGAGTGGTGACTCTGCCGCCGCGGGTGGTGGTGGCGGCGCCGTCGTCGGGCAGCGGGAAGACGACGATCGCGACGGGACTGCTCGGCGCGTTCGCCGCCCGCGGCACCCGTCCCGCGCCCTTCAAGATCGGCCCGGACTACGTCGACCCCGGGTACCACGCGCTCGCCGCGGGCCGGCCGGGTCGCAACCTCGACCCGGTCCTGGTCGGCGCGGATCGCCTGCCCGGGCTCGTCGTGCACGGGACCCGGGGAGCCGAGCTCGCCGTCGTCGAGGGGGTCATGGGGCTCTTCGACGGCCGTCTCGTGCGTGCGTTTCCGTCCCAGGACGCGGAAACACACGCACGGGCGCGTAGCGCGAACGACGACGGGTCGACGGCGCACGTCGCGCGCGTGCTGGAGGCGCCCGTCGTGCTCGTGGTCGACGCCCGCGGCCAGCACCGGTCGATCGCCGCGCTGCTTCACGGGTTCGCCCACTTCGACCCCCGGGTGCGCCCGGCCGGCGTGATCCTCAACCGCGTCGGCACCGAGCGGCACGCCGAGGCGTTGCGGGCGGCCTGCGCGGAGGTCGGGATGCCGGTGCTCGGGGTGGTGCCCCGGCGCGCCGAGCTGGCCGTGCCCTCGCGACATCTCGGCCTCGTCACCGCCGCCGAGCACGGGGACGCGGCCCGCGCGGCGGTGGACGCGATGACGGCGCTGGTTGCCGAACACGTCGACCTGGACGCGGTGGAGGCGCTGGCCCGTCGTGCGCCGGCGACTCCCGCAGCGGCCTGGGACCCCGCGGCCGGGACGCAACGCCTCGACGGCCCGCCGCCGATCGTCGCGATGGCCGGCGGGCCCGCGTTCACCTTCGGCTACCCCGAGCACGCCGAGCTGCTCAGAGCGGCCGGCTGCGAGGTGGTGACGGTCGACCCGCTGCGCGACGAGGCACTGCCCGAGGGCACGGCCGGACTGGTGCTGCCCGGCGGGTTCCCCGAGGAGCACCTCGAGCCGCTCGCCGCGAACGCGCCGCTGCGCGAGGCGGTCCGGCGGTTCGCGCTCGACGGCGGCCCGGTGCACGCGGAGTGCGGCGGGCTCCTCTACCTCGGGCGCTCGCTCGACGGTGCCGCGATGTGCGGGGTCCTCGACGCCGACGCCGCGATGGGCCCGCGGCTGCACCTGGGCTACCGCACCGCGACGGCGGCCGCCGACTCACCCGTCGCGGCCGGCGCGGAGACCGTCACCGGGCACGAGTTCCACCGGACCGTCACCACCCCGAGGGCCGGCGCCACCCCGGCCTGGCACTGGTCGGCGCACGGGGGCGAGTCGGTCACCGAGGGGTACGTCGCCGGGAACGTCCACGCCTCCTATCTGCACACCCACCCCGCCGGTCGCCCGCACGCCGTCGCGCGGTTCGCCCGGGCGTGCCGCGCCCGATGACGGAACCGCTGGTCCTCGGGGTCGGCGTCGAGCCCGGGACACCGCCGGCGCACCTCGCCGACGCGGTCGCCGCGCTCGGCGAGGTGACGATCGCCGTCGTCGCCACCATCGACCGGCGCCTCGGCGAACCCTCGATCGACGCCGTCGCCGACGGTCGCACGTTGCTCGCCTACACGACCGAACAGCTCGACGCCGTCGTCGTCCCGAACCCGTCCGCCGTCGTCCGCCGCCTTACCGGCACCGGCAGCGTCGCCGAGGCTGCCGCGATCCTCGCGGCGCGCGCGACCGGCGGGGCCGGGGTGCTCGTCGTCGAGAAGCAGCGCGGGACCGGGGTGACGGTCGCGCTGGCGCGCTGACGCCGGGCTGCGCCCGCCGCGCGGCATGATCAGGGGCACGTCAGGCAGCTCCGAAGGGCCGCTGACCTGCGCAATGTGCCCCTGGTCGGCGGGCGGGGCCGGGCACGCCCGCCGGCCCGCCGAACCCGCTCAGTAGACCTCCGGCAGCAGCAGGTCGGCCGGCGGGTGCTCCGGCCGGTACTTGCCCGCGCGGGCGCCCTCGTGGATCTCGTCCGGCGACAGGCCCTGCTCGCGGGCCTCGAGGAGCTTGTCCGGGTCGAACCACTCGCCGATGGGGTTCTCGGCGAACTCGCGCGAGGCCCACATCCACTCCTTGGAGACCGCCCAGTCGCCGAACGCGTCGAACTGGATCTCGACGCCGTTGCCCTCCGGGTCGGCGTAGTACATCGACATCGTGATGCCGTGGTCGAGGCACATGAACGGCGTGATGCCGTGGCCCCGCAGCCGGGCGTAGTTGTCGAGCCACTGCCCGAAGCCCGCGTACTCGAACGCGGTGTGGTGCAGCCCCGCGCTGGTCGGCTTGTTCACCGGCTTGTGCACGGCCGGGTGGGCGATGAGCGCGATCCGGTGGTTGGCCTCGTCGTTGGTCAGCCAGGCCGCGCCCGCGGAGTAGTGCACCGGGTGGAGCCCGCAGACGATCCCGTACCAGCGGACCATCTCGTCGAGCTTGAGCGTCAGGAACGTCGCGTGGTGCAGCCGCGGCGGGATGATCGGGGTCTGACGGTTCTCGGTGGGCATCGGTGTCCTCCCGGTCATTGCGGACGGTCGAGGGTCGCGACCCACTCGAGGAGGGTCTCGACGTAGCGCTTCGGGTCGTGCTCGTGCATCGAGTGCGGCATGTCCGGGAAGGAGCGGTACTCGATCGGGGCGCCGGCGGCGGTGACGATCTCCCGCACGCGACGGGCCTGGTCGTCGGACGAGGCGCCGATCAGCCGGCCGGTCCCGTGGTCCACCGTCCGGAAGTGGTGGGTGAACAGCACCGGGACGCGGACCCGCGCGAGCATCGCGGCGTGGTCGCACGACGCCGTCGCGGCGCCGGTGACGAAGGCCCGCGCCCACTCGGGGTCGTACTCGCGGAGGTTCTGCGGTGGCCCCGCGTCGGGAGCCTCGGCGTCGTCGCTGGGCATCATCGCCGCGAGGCCGCGCAGCAGCTCCATGGGGATCTCGGTCGGCATGGCGCACAGGGCGCCGGGCCAGTCGCCGATCGACCACTGGTCGCCGAGCCACTTGTGCCAGCAGGCGAACAGCGGCCCGATCGCCTGCCCGATGCCGGGCCCGATCGCCGGCGTCCGCTCGCAGGCGAACAACGGCGGGTCCTCCCAGAGCGCGGCGCGGACCTGCCCGGGCTTCGCGAACGCCGAGAGCCACGCCGACAGCACGCCGCCCGAGGACAGCCCGCCCACCAGCGTCTCCCGGCCGATCACCAGGTCGATGAAGCGCACGAGGTCGCCGCCGAAGAGGTCGATCGTGTAGCGGCCCGGGGTCCAGGTCGAGCGGCCCTGCCCCCGCAGGTCGACGGCGTGCACGTGGAAGTGCTCGGCCAGCGGGCCCATCACCGGCTCGTAGCTCCACCAGGACTGGGTCTGGCCGGGGATCAGCAGCAGCGCGGGGTTCGACGGGGCACCCGCCACCGCGTAGTTCATGCGGATCTCGCCGAGGTCGACGGTGTGCTCGTCGAACGTGTGCGGGACGAAGGTGCCGGGCCGGTCCTCGGCCTCGAGGTAGCCGGTCATGACACGAACCGCTGCCGCAGGTGCCCGATGCCGGTGCACCAGGACGTCAGCTCGTCGCCCTCGGCGAGGAAGCGCGGCGGCGTCATGCCCGCGCCGATGCCCGACGGCGTGCCGGTGAAGATCACGTCGCCGGGCAGCAGCGTCACGATCGCCGAGAGCTTCGCGACCAGCGCCGGGACCGAGAAGATCATGGCCGAGGTCCGGCCCTTCTGGACGCTCTCGCCGTTGACCAGGCAGCCCAGCTCGAGGTCGTCGGGGTCGATCCCGTCCGCCCGGAGCTCGTCGGTGGTGACCAGGGCCGGGCCGACGGGGGAGAAGCCGGGGAACGACTTGCCCATCCCGAACTGCGGCGGGGGTGCCGCGAACTGGGCGACCCGGTCGGAGAGGTCCTGGCCCAGCGTGAGGCCGGCGACGTGGTCCCAGCCGTCGGCCTCGGCGACCCGGTGCCCGCCCGCCCCGATCACCGCGACCAGCTCGACCTCCCAGTCGACGTTCCCGCCGGTCAGCCGGACGTCGCCGCGCGGGCCGGTGAAGCTGGACGCGTACTTGGTGAACACGACGGGTTCGTTCGGCAGCTCGAAGCCGGACTCGGCGGCGTGGTCGCGGTAGTTCAGGCCGATCGCGAAGACCTGGGTCGGGCGTGGGGTGACGGGCCCGAGCGCCGTCGGGTCGAGCGGTGCCGCCGAGGTGAACGACGCGGCCGCGGCCCAGGCCCGCAGCTCGTCCCACCGGGCGTAGACCGCCTGCGGGTCGGCGTCGAACCGGCCCCCGGAGGCGTCCGCGACGTCGATCCCGCGGGGCTCGTCGGGATCGGTGCCGGGCTCGAGCAGGGTGAGCCGGCCGCTGACAGTGGTGATTCGCATGCTGGAGGTCCTCCCGACCCGTCAGACCAGCGCCGTCACGCCGTCGGTCAGGCCCAGCAGGGCCCGGCCGTACACCTCGGTCGAGATCGCCGGGCTGATCACCGCGTGGCGCGACGCGACCTCCGAGTCCCGCCAGATCCGCTGCAGCGGGCTGGTCTCCGCGAACGACGACGCGCCGTGGGCCGAGACGAGCACGCGGATGGCCTCGCGGGCGTTCTCGATCGCCGCGCCCGTGTCCATCCGGACGCGGGCCCGCGCCGCGTAGTCGGGATAGACGCCGTCGACGGCGGCCTGGTCGATGTCGGCGGCCGCGCGGTAGGCGAACAGGTGGGCCGCGTCGACCAGCGAGGCGGCCTTGGCACCGCGAGCTGCACCGTCGGCGCCTCGGTCTGGACCTCGTAGAACGTGTACGAGATCGAGCGCTTCGGCGCCTTCTCGATCACCAGGTCCAGCGCGGCCTGGGCGAGCCCGAGCTGCGGGCCGGCCAGCACGAGCGCCGCGACCGGGATGAATGCCGAGCGGTAGAGCGCCTCGTCGGTGTGCTCCGTGGCGTAGCGGCCGCCGATCGCCGCCGGGATCGAGATCACCCGGTGGCCGGGGACGAAGACATCCCGGGCGACGAGCGTGTTCGACCCGGTCCCGCGCATGCCGGCGACGTACCAGGTGTCGGAGATCGACAGCTCGCTCATCGGCACCAGCGCCAGGCCCTGGTCGACGATCTCGCCGCGCTCGTCGGGCACCGGGAACCCGACGACGGCCCACTGCGCGTGCAGGCAGCCCGATGCCCAGCCCCAGGACCCGGACAGGCGGTACCCGGCCTCGACCCGCGTCGCCTCGCCGGTCGGGGCGAGCACGCCGGCGATGCGGTCACCCGGGGAGTCCGCCCAGAGATCGCGCTGCGCCCGGTCCGGATAGAGACCGGCGAAGAAGGAGCAGACGTTCATCAGCGTCGCGGCCCACGACGTCGAGCCGCAGCCGCGGGCGAGCTCGCGGGAGACCTCGAGCTTGGTGCGCATGTCGGTCTCGAGCCCGCCGAGCCGCCGCGGCTTCATGATCGCGAACAGGTCGGCCCGGTCGATCAGCTCGATGTTCTCCTCGACCACCCGACGGTCGGCCTCGGTCTGCGCGGCGTTGCGGGCGAGCACCGGGACGATCTCGCGGGCCCGTCCGACGAGCTCCGCGCGCAGGGCACGGGCCTCGTCGGACGTGCCGGGACGGTCGAGCGAGCAGTCGGACATCGACGTCGAGGACATGCGGGCACCTCCGGTCGGTGGTCACGGACGGCGTGACCTGCGCCACGCTCGACGCTAGGGCGCTAAGTTATAAGTTGTCAATCTGCGCTACGCTGCTCCGCGTACCGGGAGATCACGGGGGTGGGCGTGGCGGGCGATGCGGGTTCCGGGGTGCGGTCGGTGGCCTCGCGCAAGGCCTCGGCGGTCGACCTCGTGCTGCACGAGATCCGGCGCTCGATCCTGTCCGGCGAGCTGCCGCCCGGGCAGCCGTTCACGGTCCCGGCGCTGACCGAACAGCTCGGCGTCAGCCACGTCCCGGTCCGTGAAGCGCTACGCCAGCTCGAGGCCCAGGGGCTGATCACCCTGAGCCCGTCGCGCAGCGCGATGGTCACCCCGCTCGACGCGGACGACCTGCGCGCGATCTACCGGCTCCGGATCACCGTGGAGCCCGAGCTCGCCGCGCTCTCTGCGCCCGGCCGGACCGACGCCGAGGTCGACGAGCTCGACCGGATGGTCCGCGCGACCTTCGGCGAGGTGCTCGGCGAGGCGTTCTGGGCGCCGCACCGGGAGTTCCACGCCGCGATGATCGAGCCGGCCGCCAGCGGCTGGGACCGCCGGATGCTCGCCCCGCTGTGGGACGCCTCGGAGCGCTACACGCGGCTGGTCTTCGACCCCGTCGGCGCCCCGGAGTCGTTCGCCGCGCACCGGGCGCACGCCCACGACGAGCTCGTGCGCGCCGCCCGCTCCCGCGACCAGGAGCAGGTCCGGGCCGCCGTGCGCGAGCACCTCGAGAACAACCTCGCGACCATGCTCGAGGGGATGCGCTCGCTGGACGCGACCCGTCGTCGGGAGTGGAGCGGGCAGGACGCCACGGCGTGAACCGGACGGCGCGTCGCAGACCCGGCGAAACCCCCGTTGACCAGCAGGGATGTCCCAGGGAGCGGGTGTAGCTTGCGGGCGTGTCCGATCAGTGGGACGGCCGGGGCCTGCCTCCGGTCGCCGCCGAGCGGGTGCGTCGTGCCGCGTCGGGCGGTCCGTGGACCTCGATGCTGACCGTGCCCTCGGCCGCCGGGCTCTCGGCCACCGAGTTCGAGCCGGTCGGCGAGGTGATGGGCTCGATCGTCGAGAACATCGGCTGGCGTGGGTACGGCGGCTGCGGGGCGTGGGGCGGCGGGTTCGGCGGCCCGTTGGGCCCGATGACCCCGGTGCCCGCCTTCGCGCCCTACGTCGACGCGTTGCGCCACGGCTACGACACCGCGCTGCACCGCATGCAGCTCGAGGCCTCCGGGATCGGCGCGGACGGCGTCGTCGGGGTGACCCTCGCCGCGACGCCGTTCGACCAGGGCAGCCGCGAGTTCACCGCGCTCGGCACCGCCGTCCGGTCCCGCCGTGCGCACGACCGCCCGCCGCGGCCGTTCTGCACCGAGCTGGCCGGTCAGGACGTGGCGAAGCTCCTCGGGGCGGGCTGGCTGCCGGTCAGCATCGCCTACGGGATCGCGATGCTCGTCCGCCACGACGACATGCGGACGCGCAACCAGGTGTCCTGGATGGGCGGGAACACCGAGGTCACCGGTTACACCCAGCTCGTGACGGCGGCCCGCGCCCAGGCCCGCAAGGACTTCGCCGGGCGCATCCGGGCGATCGGCGCCGAGGGCGCGATCGTCTCCGCGATGGGCGTGGGCATGCACGAGATCGAACCGTCCGAGAACCACCGCGACCACATCGCCGAGGCCACCGTCTTCGGCAACGCCCTGCTCGCCGTCGACCATCCGACGACCCCCGCGACCACGTCGTCGTTGACGTTCCTGCCCCTGCGCCCCACCCGGGAGACCTCGTGACCGAGTCCGACGCACCCACCGCGACGGGAGTCCCGTCCGACGCCATGCGCCGGCTGGCCCACATGCGGCCCGGCCAGGCGACGAGCATGTTCACCTCGGACCTCTCGGTGAACGAGTTCCTGCTGGTGCGCGAGGCCGGGTTCCGGCCGTTGGGGCTGGTCCTGGGCTCGAGCATCTACCACGTGGGCTTCCAGGTGGGCCGCTGGGGGAAGAACCAGGAGCTCGACACGCTCTCGCAGGCGATGTACCACGCCCGCGAGCTCGCGATGACCCGCATGGAGGCCGAGGCCGACCAGCTCGGCGCCGACGGGATCGTCGGGGTGCGGCTCGACATCGAGTTCAAGGAGTTCGGCAACGATCTCGCCGAGTTCATCGCCGTCGGGACCGCGGTCTCGGCGGAGAGCGCGCCGCCGGAGGGCGGGTCCTGGCGCAACGTCCACCGTCAGCCCTTCACCTCCGACCTCTCCGGGCAGGACTTCTGGACGCTGATCCAGGCCGGATACGCCCCGCTCGGCATGGTGATGGGCACCTGCGTCTACCACATCGCGCACCAGGGGATGTTCCGCGCGATGAGCAACATCGGGCAGAACGTCGAGCTGCCGCAGTACACCGAGGGGCTCTACGACGCCCGCGAGCTCGCCATGAGCCGCATGCAGGCCGAGGCCGAGGCGCTGCACGCCGAGGGCATCGTCGGGGTCCGGTTGCGGGCGCACGGTCACCGCTGGGGCGGGCACACGACGGAGTTCTTCGCGATCGGCACCGCGGTCCGCCCGCTGCGCGCCGACCACCACATCCCGACCCCGCAGCTCGTGCTGCCGCTGACGGACGGGTGAGGGTATGACGACGGGTCCCGACGACGGGGGTGGCGCCTTGGAGCCGCGCGCGTCCGGTGCGGGCGGGGTGGAGCCGACCGGCCTCGGTCCGATGGCCGACGTGGCCGTGCTCGCCCAGGCGCTGCGCACCGACCGCGCCGACGTCGCCTCCTACGCCCGGGTGCTCTCCGGTGCCCTCGGGGATGCGCTCCCACCGGGGACCGTGCAGGTCGGCTACCGGCGGGGACTGTCCGACCGGCTCGCTGGGCGGGAGGGCCGCGCCGAGTCGGTACTGGTCCACGGCGAGGGCCGCGACCTGGAACTGCGGGCCGAGGGCGAGCGGGTGCACGCCGAGGTCCGGCGGGTGTCGGGCGGGGTCGTGATCAGCCGGCGCCGGGTCGACGTCGAGCAGTGGCTGCAGGCGCTGGCCGAGGACCTGTCCGCGATCGCCGCGCGTGACGCCTCGGCCCGGCAGGCGTTCGAGCGGTGGCTTCGCATGTGAACAGATGTGGTCGCCCTGGCGACCACATTCGTTCACATGCGCGTCAGCGCGTTCGGCGCGTCCCGCCGCCACACCAGCCGGTGCTCGACGAGCAGCGGCTCCCCGGCGAGCGGCCGCACGACCACCCCGGGCGGCACCCCACCCGCGAGTGAGCGCCGCTGGGTGATCCCGAACGCCACGCCGGAGACCACCAGCGGCACCAGCCGGTCGAGGCGCAGCGCCTCGTGGGTCGCGACGACGTCGGCGCCCCGCTCGCGCAGACCGGTGACGAAGCGGTCGTGCAGCCACGGGTTCACCGAGCGGGGCACGACGGCGAGGGGGCGTCCGGAGAGGGCGGTCGGGTCGAGTTCTGCGTGGTCGGCCAGCGGGTCGTCCGCGGCCAGCACGATCACCGCCTCCTCGCGCCCGACGAGCGCCGAGGCCAGCTCCGCCGACAGCTCCGGCTCCCACGCCCACCCGGCGTCGAGTCGTCCCTCGACGAGCGCGGTCAGCTGCTCGGGGCTCGACATCGGCACCGGGACGACGTGCACCGGCGGCACGGCCGCGGCGGCCCGCGTGAACAGGTCGGTGCCCAGGTCCTCGGCGTACCCGACGCGGAGCTCGGCGTGCCCCGTCGCGGCGTCCCTCGCACGACGCGCGGCCGCGATCGTCGCGCGCGCCTCGGGCAGGAACGCCTCACCCGCTGTCGTGAGCTCCACCCGACGGCTGGTGCGGCCGAACAACGGGGCGCCGAGCTCGCGCTCGAGGCGCCGGATCTGTTCGCTCACCGACTGCTGGCGCACGTGCATCCGGGCCGCGGCCCGCCCGAAGTGGCGCTCCTCGGCCACCGCGATCACGTACTCCAGCTGACGCAGCTCCACCCGCGCTCCTTCGCTGACAGTGATTGACAGGCTCAGCCTGTCACAGCGTGGCGGAGACGGTCGTTGATCACGGGGCGTCCGGGGCGCGCAATGGACTCATGAAGACATGGTTCGTCACCGGCGCGTCCCGCGGCTTCGGGCGCGAGCTCACCGAGCAGCTCCTGGCCCGCGGGGATCGCGTCGCCGCCACCCTGCGACGCCCCGAGCAGCTCGACGACCTCGCCACGACCCACGGCGACCGGCTCTGGCGCGCGGCTCTCGACGTCACCGGCACCGACCGGCTCCACGCCGTCGTCGACGCCGCCTTCACCGAGCTCGGCCGGATCGACGTCGTCGTCTCCAACGCCGGCTCCGGGACGTTCGGGGCGGCGGAGGAGCTCACCGACGCGCAGGTCGAGGACATGCTCGCCGTCAACCTGACCGCGTCGATCCACCTCGCCCGATTCGCCGTTCCGCACCTGCGTGAGCAGGGCGGCGGGCTGCTCATGCAGGTCTCGAGCATGGGTGGGCAGATGTCGTTCCCGGCGTTCTCGCTCTACCACGCGTCGAAGTGGGGCATCGAGGGCTTCTACGAGGCGCTCGCGCCGGAGGTCGCGCCGTTCGGGATCCGGACCGTGCTCGTCGAGCCGGGGATGATCCGCACCTCCTTCTTCGACGCCGCCCAGCACGCCGACGAGCTCCCGGCCTACGAGCACCTGCACGGCCCGCGGATCTCCGTCGCGGACATGCCGGGCGACCAGGGCCGCGTCGTCGCCGCCATGATCGAGGCGGGGGAGCGGCCGGACCCGCCCCGGCGGTTGGTGCTCGGCTCCGACGCCCACCGGCTGATCACCGAGGCGCTGCGGGAGCGGTCGGCCGAGGTGGCGGCCCAGCGCGACACGGCGCCCCGGACCGACCTCGTCCCGGGAGAGGTGACTGGTGGGCCCGACGGCGCCCGCGCCACGATGTGCGCATGAGCGAGCAGCCCGATCTCACCGCGCCGTCCCCCGCGGACGGCCCGACGACGCCGGGCTCGCCCGCGGTCCCGGAGTCCACGACGACGCGCCCGGTGGAGCGGGAGACCGATCGGCTGCCGGGTGGGACGGCGGGTGCGGGTGAGCTCTCGGACCCGACGTCGGGTGCGGTGGACCCGACGTCGGGCGCCGCTCCGACCCGCACGAGCACCGCCCCTCGGTCCGGGCCGGGCGTGACCCGGATCGGCGGCGCCTGGGTCGGGCTGATCGTCGGCGCCGTGCTCCTCATCTTCCTGCTGATCTTCGTCCTGCAGAACCTCGGGCCGGCCCGGGTCTACTTCCTGGGCTGGCAGGCGGAGCTGCCGCTCGGCATCTGGTTGCTGTTCGCGGCGATCGCCGGAGTGCTGCTCCTCGCGATCCCGGGACTGGCCCGCATGCTCCAGTGGCGACGGGCCTCGAAGGGCGGCAGAGCGCGACGGTGAGGGCAGGATGAGGGCGTGACCTCTCGCCTCGCCCTCGCCGGAGAACCGCTGCCGCTGGTCGGGCGTGCCCGCGCCTACGTCTGCGGCATCACCCCCTACGACACCACCCACCTCGGCCACGCCTCGACCTTCGTGTGGGCCGACGTCGCGACCCGGGTGCTGCGCCGCATCGGCATCGAGGTCGAGACCTGCCGCAACATCACCGACGTCGACGACGTCCTCGACGCCGCCGCCGAGCGGGCCGGCCGACGGTTCGACAGCTTCGCCGCGGTCGGACAGTTCCGGTTCGACCGCGACATGGCCGCGCTCGGCGTCCGCCCGCCCACCCACCAGCCCCGGGCGCACAACCACGTCGCCGACGTCGTCCGCCTCGCCGCCGCCCTGCTCGAGCGCGGTGTCGCCTACGAGCGCGACGGCGAGATCCTGCTGCGGGCCTCGGCGGTGGGTCTCGACGTCGTCGCGACCGATCCCGACGCGTCCGAGGTCCCCGTCTCCGCCCGGGCCGAGGACCCGCACGACCCGACCGTCTGGCGGCCCGCCACCGCCGGCGAGGCCGCCTGGCCGAGCCCGTGGGGCGACGGGCGCCCGGGCTGGCACGCCGAGTGCGCCGCGATGGCGCTCTCGGTGCTCGGCCCCGCCGTCGACCTGCACGTGGGCGGGGCGGACCTGCGCCACCCGCACCACCGGTGCATGGCCGCGATGGCCGAGGCCGTCACCGGGGTGCATCCGTTCGCGCGGGCCCGGCTGCACGTCGGGACGGTGCGCGTGGACGGCGCCAAGATGGCCAAGTCGGCGGGCAACCTCGTCCTCGTCGCCGACCTCCTCGAGACCCACCCGGCCGCCGCGGTGCGCCTCCTGCTGCTCGATCGGCCGTGGGCGCAGGCCTGGGACATCGCCCCGGGGGCGCTCGACGCCGCCGCCGGTCGCCTCGAGCGGCTGTTCGCCGCGGCCGCGCGGCACGTCGACGGGGACGCGGCCGCGGACGCCGTCGTCGCCGCCCTCCTCGACGACCTCGACGTCCCGTCCGCCCTCGCGATCGCCGAGAGCGAGGGCGGTGAAGCGGCGCGAACGGCACTGTCCGTGCTCGGATTGGCCTGAATCGCCTCTGTTACGCGTGATGCGCCTGTGACACGCGGGCCGGATGTGCTGAATTCCCGGCGCTCGCTGCCTACGGTGTGCCCGGGGTGCGGCCGTCCGCCGCCCCGGGGGAGGCGGAGGTGGGCGTGATGCGCTGGGGCGGGCCGGACGAGGTGACCCTGAAGCCGCCGGAGCGGTACGTGGCGGCGAAGGGGGATGAGCTCCCATCCGCGGCACCGGAGGAATCCGGCTCGACGATGGTCGCGGAGGCGCCGACCGAGGCCCCGGAGCCGCGCCGCTCGCCGGAGAACGAGCCCGACGACGAGGGCGAGTCGCCGTCGGGTGCGTCGGCGTCCGGTGCGACGGGGGTGTCGGCGTCGGGTGAGGCGGCAGCGGCTCGGGCCGCGTCGGCGGCGGACCCGGCTCCGGCCTCGGACGATGCCCCGGCACCGGAGCGCCCCTCCGGCGCGTCCGCGCGCCCGGTCCCCCCGCGAGGCTCGACCGGACCCGCCCGCCCGTCGGAGGACGCGCGCCGCCCCGGCGAGGGCCGCCGCATGCCCTGGAGCCGACGCCCGTCGTCGGCGAAGCGGACCGAGAACGGCGCTCCGCCCGGTGGGCCGCCGGCGTCGCGCGCCGACGCCGAACGACCCCCGATGCTCGGCGTCCCACCCTGGCGGACCGGCGACCCGTCGGCCGACGACCGCCGGACTCCTCCGCCCGCGGAAGCGACGACGGCACGGACGACGACGCCCGACCCGTCACCGGACGTCCCGGCCGAGGGCAGCCCGGCGACGGCCACCGAGGGACGGGGCTCAGCGGTCGGCGGGGCGGAGGGCTCGTCGACGACGGTGGCCGATGGTCAGGACTCCACGGCTGGTCCGGCGGCGGCTGCCGGCGCGGCCGCGGTGGGTGCGGCGGCCGTCGGAGCGGCGATCGCCTCGTCGCGGACGTCGCCGAAGGACGAGACGGCGCCGACCGAGCGGGACGCCGCGTCCAGGGCTCCGTCGCCGGTCAAGCGCTCCGGTCCGTCGGCGCCTCGACGCGAGGACGCGGCGGGCGCGCCCACCGAACCGGACACCGTGCGCACCGGGACACCTGCGGTGCAGCCTCCGGGCTCGCCGAGCGAGGCGAGGTCCGAGGATGATGGCGCAACCGAGTCATCGCGACTCGGTTCCGCACCAGGACTTCCGACCACGGCGGAGAAGCCGGCGCGCTCGAACGGGGTGTCGGCGAGCAGCGCACCCCCGGCCGAGCGGCGCGGCAAGTCGCCCGAACCGCCGACGCCCACCGAGCCGGACACCGTGCGCTCCGGGACACCTGCGGTGCAGCCTTCGGGCTCGCCGAGCGAGGCGAGGTCCGAGGGTGATGGCGCAACCGAGTCATCGCGACTCGGTTCCGCACCAGGACTTCCGACCACGGCGGAGAAGACCGGCCGCGCGAACGGCACCGGGGCGGCGGTCGCGGGCGCCGCTGCGGCCGGCGTGGGTGCGGCCGCAGCGGCGAAGACCACGGCTCCGACGGCATCGGCACCGACCGAGCCGACGACGCGGAACGGGCAGTGGCCGGACCGCGCGAAGACCGCGTCCCTGCGCCCCTCGACCGCATCCGCCCCGCCGGGGAAGGAGAAGAAGTCCCGGCGCTACGTCGAGCTCACGACAGGTGCCGCCGCGGCGACGGGGGCCGTGGCGGCGGCGCCGGAGAAGGAGCGGACGAGATCGCCGGCGGGAGTTTCCACCCGGACCCGCGCCGGCGAGGACACCACCTCCACCACCGCGAAGGTCGCCGAGCCGGCCGAGGCGGAGCGCACCGACACCATCGTCCCGGTCACCGATCCTGCGGAGGCGGAGCGGACGGACACGATCGTCCCGGTCGCGGACCCTGCGGAGGCGGAGCGGACGGACAGGATCGTCCCGGTCGCCGACCCGGAGACCGACCCCGAGGCCGCACCGGAGACGCCGCCGCGGCCCGGGATCGTGCGGGACCGGCGCCGTCGTCGTCGGGTGCTCTTCGCGTTCCTGCTGGCGGCGTTCATCCTGGCGGTGTTCCTGGGGCTGGTCGCGCTGATCTCCGACCACGCCGCATCGTCGGCGCCGCCTCCCCGCGCGGCGGCGACCCCGGCGATCACCGTCCCGGCCGCTCCACCCACGCCACCACCGATCCCGCAGCTGCCCCGGGGTGGCACGACGATCTTCCCGAACTACCGGGTCGTCGCCTACTACGGCACCGCGGACTCGGACCGGCTCGGCGTCCTCGGGGCGGGCACCCCCGAGCAGGCGGCGACGAAGCTCGAGCAGGCGGCGGCGCCGTTCGCGTCCGCCGGGCGCACGGTGCAGCCGGCGATGGAGCTGATCGTCGGGGTCGCGGACGGGGGCCCCGGCCCGGACGGCGACTACCACCACGACATCGACCAGAACGCCGCCCGCCAGTACCTCGCGGCGGCACGGGCGCACAAGCAGCTGATGATCATCGACATCCAGCCCGGGCGCACCGACTTCATGACCGCGGTCCGGCCGTGGGCGGATCTGCTCAAGGAGCCGGACGTCAGCCTCGCGCTCGACCCGGAGTGGCGGATGCCGCCGGGGCAGGTGCCGGGCCAGCAGATCGGCACCGTGTCCGCCGACGAGATCAACCAGGTCTCGACGTGGCTCGCGGGCATGGTCGCGGCCGACAACCTCCCGCAGAAGCTGTTCGTGGTGCACCAGTTCACCTCGAACATGATCACCAACCCGGAGCGCCTGGCGACGCCGCCGCAGCTCGCCGTCGTGCAGCACATCGACGGTTTCGGCGCCCCTCCGAACAAGCTCGGCAAGTACAAGGACCTCCAGCGACCGGCGCAGATGCACCTGGGCTTCAAGCTCTTCTACACCCAGGACACCCCGATGCTCTCCCCGCAGCAGGCGCTCGCGCTGGCCCCCGCGCCGGACCTCGTCACCTACCATTAGCCGCGGTCGCGACGGCCCCGTCCGCCGGGTGCGGGCCGCGCGGAAACGGGTTCGTGCACCGTCGCTAGGCTCGGGACATGGCACGAGGCGTCACCCGCATGTCCGATCTGTTCCTGCGCACCCTGCGCGAGGATCCGGCCGACGCCGAGGTGCCCAGCCACCGGCTGCTGGTGCGGGCGGGCTACGTGCGCCGGGTGGCGCCCGGGATCTACTCCTGGCTGCCGCTGGGCATGCGGGTGCTGCGCAACATCGAGCGCATCGTCCGCGAGGAGATGGACGCGATCGGCGGCCAGGAGGTGCACTTCCCGGCCCTGCTGCCCAAGGAGCCCTACGAGGCCACCGGTCGCTGGACCGAGTACGGCGACGCGCTCTTCCGCCTCAAGGACCGCAAGAAGGCGGACTACCTCCTCGGGCCCACGCACGAGGAACTGTTCACGCTGATGGTGAAGGGGGAGACGTCGTCGTACCGGGACTTCCCGGTGACGCTCTACCAGATCCAGACCAAGTACCGGGACGAGGAGCGGCCGCGCGCGGGCATCCTGCGCGGGCGCGAGTTCGTCATGAAGGACTCGTACTCGTTCGATCTCTCGGACGAGGGGCTGGCCGAGTCCTACGCGGCGCACCGCCTCGCCTACCAGCGGCTGTTCTCGCGGCTCGGCCTGGACGTCCAGATCGTCTCGGCGATGTCCGGGGCGATGGGCGGTTCGGCGTCGGAGGAGTTCCTCGCGCCGTGCGAGACCGGCGAGGACACCTACGTGCGGTGCCTGGAGTCGGGCTACGCGGCGAACGTCGAGGCGGTGACGACGCCCGCGCCGCCGGAGCAGTCGATCGCCGACAAGCCCGAGGCCGTCGTCTACGACACCCCGGACACCCCGACGATCGACACGCTCGTCGCGCACGTGAACACGCTCGGCCTCGGCCGGCGGTTCACCGCGGCGGACACGCTCAAGAACGTCATGGTGAAGACGAAGCTGCCCGGGAAGACCGAGTGGACGCTGCTCGGCGTCGGGGTGCCCGGCGACCGCGAGGTCGACATGAAGCGCCTCGAGGCCGCCGTCTCACCCGCCGAGGTCGCCCTGCTCGAGGACGCCGACTTCGCGGCCAACCCGTTCCTGACCAAGGGCTACATCGGTCCGGTGGGCCTCGCGAAGAACGGCGTGCGCTACCTCGTCGACCCCCGCATCGTCACCGGGACCGCCTGGGTGACCGGCGCGGACGAGCCCGGCCGCCACGTCGTCGACCTCGTCGCGGGCCGCGACTTCACCCCCGACGGCACCATCGAGGCCGCCGACGTCCGGGCCGGCGACCCGTCGCCCGACGGGGCCGGCCCGCTCGTCGCCGCCCGCGGCATCGAGATGGGCCACATCTTCCAGCTCGGCCGCAAGTACGCCGAAGCGCTCGGCCTGACCGCGCTCGGGTCGGACGGCAAGCCGGTGACGGTGACCATGGGCTCGTACGGGGTCGGGGTCTCCCGCGCGGTCGCCGCGATCTGCGAGCAGCACGCCGACGGCAAGGGCCTGGTCTGGCCCCGCGAGGTCGCGCCGTTCGAGGTCCACCTGGTGATCGCCGGCAAGGACGCCGCGCAGAGCGAGGCCGCCGAGACGATCGCGGCCGGGCTCGCCGAGGCGGGCCTCGAGGTGCTCCTCGACGACCGCAAGGCCTCGCCCGGGGTCAAGTTCGCGGACGCCGAGCTCATCGGCGTCCCGACCTCGATCACCGTCGGGCGGGGCCTCGCGAACGGCGTCGTCGAGGTCACCGAGCGGGCGACCGGCGAGCGCCGCGAGGTGCCGGTCGACGAGGTGGTCGCGGCGCTGACCGGCGGGTCCTGATCACGCCCGGCGGCGGCGCTCCATCCCGACGCTGACCGCGAACACCACGAGCCCGACGACCGGCAGCACCGCACCGATCGCGGCCGGCGCGTCGTAGCCCAGCCCCGCGGCCAGGACCGCTCCGCCGAGCGCGGCGCCCAGGGCGTTCGCGACGTTGAACGCGGAGTGGAAGCTCGCCGCCGCGAGCGACGGCCCCTCCGCGGCGAAGTCGATCAGCCGGCCCATCAGCGCCGGCCCGGCGGACATCCCGACGAAGCCCAGCGCGAACAGCCCGATCGTCGCCGAGACCACGTGGTGGGCGCCGGACACGAAGCCGACGAGCACCGCCGAGTAGACGATGAGCGCCACCGCGATCGTCACCCGCGGGGCGCGCTCCGCGAAGCGCCCACCGGCGATGTTGCCGATCGTCATGCCGACGCCGAGCGCGCCGAGCAGCAGCGGCACCAGCGTCGTCGAGACCCCGGCCTGGGTGGTGAGGATCGGGCTGATGTAGCTGTAGACCGCGAACAACCCGCCGAAGCCCGCGGCGATGACGCCGAGAGTCAGCCAGACCTGCGGGCGGGTGAGCGCGGTGAGCTCGCCGCGCAGGCTGCCGCCGCGGTCGCCGGCCGGACTGGGTACGAGCGTCGTCACGGCCAGCACGGTGATCAGCGCGATAGCGGTGACGGCGACGTAGGCGCTGCGCCAGCCGAAGGTGTCGCCCAGCCACGTGGCCGCGGGGACGCCGACGATGTTCGCGACGGTCAGCCCGAGCATCACGGTGGCCAGTGCGCGGGCGCGCTTCTCCGGCGGGACCAGCGCGGAGCCGAGCACCGCCGCGGTGCCGAAGTAGGCCCCGTGGGGCAGGCCGGCGAGGAAGCGCAGACCCACGAACGGCAGGAACGCCGGCGCGAGCGCCGAGAGCGCGTTGAAGACGACGAGCATGACGGCGAGCGCGACCACCAGCCGCTTGCGGGGCCAGCGCGCGCCCACGAGCGCGATCAGCGGCGCGCCGACGACGACGCCGAGCGCGTAGGCGCTGATCGCCGCACCCGCCGTCGGGACGGAGACCCCGAGGTCGGACGCGAAGCCGGGCAGCACGCCCATGCTCGCGAACTCGGTGGTGCCGATCGCGAGCCCGCCGAGCGAGAGCGCGGCCAGGCTGACCCCGGCGGGGACGCGCCCGCCGAGCGGCGTGCGGGTGGTCGTCGACCCCGACGTGCTCGTCGTGGGGGACTCGACGGATGTGCTCACTGCAGGGGCCTCCGGGGGCAGGCTCGAGAGGGGGTCAGAACAGGTCGGTGAGGGCGGCGAGGGGAACGTCGGCGGTGATGCCCTTGAGGCCGGCGACCGTGGCTCCGGCCGCGCGGCCGGCGGCGGCGCCGGTCGGGGTGTCCTCGACGACGAGGCAGTCGCCCGGGTCGACGCCGAGGCGGGCGGCGGCGAGGCGGTAGCCCTCGGGATCCGGCTTGCCCGCGACGACGGCGCCGCGGTCGATCACCACCGAGGCGTGGATGCCCGCGGCGCCCAGCCGGATCGCGGCCAGCCGGGCGTCCGCGCTGGTCACGACGGCCCACGGGCGGCCGGTGCGGTCGAGCTCGGCGACGAGCGCGAGGGCGCCCGGCGTGGCGACGACGCCGTCGAGGTCGTGGTACTCGCGCTCGAGCTGGGCCTGTGCGGCCGCCTCGACCGCGGCCGCGTCGAGGTCGGGGCGCATCCGGGCGACGGTGTCCGCGGCGGGATGGCCCGGCATCACGGCGATCACCTGCTCGGCGTCGACGCCGTACTCCCGCGCCCACGTCCGCCAGGACCGCTCGACGGCGCCGTCCGAATCCACCAGGGTGCCGTCCATGTCGAACAGCACCGCGGCGAACGCCTCGACCGTGGGGCGATCGCTCGTGCGGGTCATGGCCGGTCCCCTCCCCACGCTTTTCCTCGCCATCCGAGCATAATGAGGACGTGGGCATCGTGGGAAGCGGCGAGAGCAGCGAACGCTGTGAGCCGTATCGCGCCCGGGTCGACCGGTGGCGCACCAGCGCGAGTGTGCTCGACGAGGTCCGCCGCTCACCCGGGCTGACGCGCGTCGAGCTCGCGACGCGGCTGAACCTGTCCAGCGCGACCACGACCGAGACCGTCGCCCGCCTGCGCGAGTCCGGCTGGCTCTGTGAGGACCGCGCGCCGATCAGCGGGCGCGGCCGCCCGACGACGTGCCTGCGTCCGGCTCCGGACGGCCCCCGCGTCCTCGCGCTCGACCTGCGCCACGAGGATTGGCGCCTCGCCGTCGCGGGTCTCGACGGGGTCCCGACGGTGCTGTGCTCCGGTCGGCGCGGCGACGACCTCACCGAGCAGCTGCGTCGCGCGATCGGCGCCGCCGCTCCCGCAGCTCCCGGGACGAACGACTCGTTCGTGGCGTCTACGGGCACGAACGAGTCGTTCGTCCCGAACGGGAGCGGTGGACGACCACCCCTCGCGCTCGGCCTCGCCGTCCCCGCGCCGCTGTCCGACGACGTGTTCGTCCGCGCCACCGAGCTCGACTGGGCCCCGATCGCCGCCGATCTCGTCGCCGGCCCGGACCACCCCGAGATCCCCGTGCTGCCCGGCAACGACGCGACCCTGGCCGGGCTCGCCGAGGCCCGCACCGGCGCGGCCGTCGGGGCGGGGACGGCGCTGTCGCTGACGGTGGAGGTCGGGATCGGCGGGACGTTGCTCCTCGACGGACGCCCGCAGCTCGGCGCGCACGGGGCCGCGGGGGAGTTCGGGCACCTGCCGTTCGGCGACCCGGCGATCCCCTGCGCGTGCGGGGCCTGGGGCTGCTGGGCGCCGGAGCTCGACGGCCGGGCGCTCGCCCGCCACCTCGGCGTCGACCCGCCCGCCGACCCCCGCACCTTCGCCACCGAGATCCTCGACCGGGCGGACGCCGGCGACGAGGCTGCGCTGGCCGCTGTCGCTCGCGTCGCCGCGGCGCTCGGCCGGGGGGTGGCCGGGCTGGTGAACGCGCACGACCCGGAGGTCGTCGTCCTCGGCGGCCTCGCCCCGCGGCTGCGCGGCCCGGCGTTCGACGAGGCCTACGAGCGCGGCCTCATGGCGTTCCGCCGGGCCGACCCGACCCCGGTCCTCGACGGCGTCCACGGCGACGACGCGCCGCTCGACGGTGCGGTCGCGCTCGCCCTCGACGACGTGACGAGCGCGGAGGGACTGGCGCGCGCCATCGGCTGACAAGCTGAGCCATGCGCGCCACGCCCCAACCTGGGCCCGTCATGATCATCAGCACGCGACGCAGGTCGTTCCGGCTTGCGGGATGGTGCCCACCGTGGATGGGGCCGTCGACCCCCACATGATCACGAGTACCTCAGCCAGGCCCACGTCGCTCTAGACATGCGCCATGTGCTGATGATCAACAGTTCGGGGCCGGGGCGCCCGCTCGGCGTAGCCACCTGGCGGTGGTGCCGGACCGCACGTCCGGCCTACCGTCGCTGCGTGGTGCGCGAGCGGGATCTCGACGCCGCGCGCGCTCGCTTCCTGCGCGGCGGCCGGTCGGCGCTCGTGCCCGACGAGGTGCGGGCCGAGGTGCTCGCGTCGTGGGAGCGCAGCGGCGGGGTCGACGGCGGCCCGGCGCCCTTCGTCGGCCACCACGACGGCGGCCCGCTGCTCGCCGCGGCCGACGCCGTGCTGGGCGCCTTCGTCACCGACAACCCCGACGCCGGGTGCTCGGTCGGCCTGGTCTCCGACGACGGCACGCTGCGCATCCGCCACGACACCGCCACCGCGCCCGTCGAACTGCTCGACGCCGCCTGGTGGGTCCCGGGCCACCGCCACGACGAGCGCTCGGTCGGGACGACCGCCGCTGCGCTCACCCGGCAGACCCGTCGGGCGGTGCTCGTCGAGGGCCCCGAGCACCTCCATCCGGCGCTGCGGGTCCTGCGCGACGCCGCCGCGCCGGTGACGCGCGGGCCGCACCGGGCCGCCGTCGTCGTCGTGACCCATGCCGCCGAGCAGGGCGGGACGCCGCTGGCGCTGGCCCGGACGCTCGCCCGGGGCGTGACCGAGCACGACGAGCGGGCACGGCAGCGGCGGGTGCTGGCGATGCACGACGCGACGGCGGCTCTGCGCGCCGACGGCGTGCCGTGGGTGCTGGCCGCGGGGGGTGACGACCTCTGGGTCGGCCGCGGGGTGCAGGCGCTGCCGCCGCCCGACCAGCAGTCGCTGCACGACCTGCTCACCGCCAGCGTGCTCCTCGACGAGACCGGCGCGGCCCGCCACCTGGACCTGCCGTCGGGACTGTGCGCGGAGGTCCGCATCCGCGAGGTCGTGGGCGAGGCGGGGGAGGTCGTCGGTGCGGTCCTGGGCGGGACGCCGGTCGAGACGCACGTCGGGGCCGGTCAGGGCTCGTCGGCGGCCCGGGAGGCCCGCCGTCGTCAGGGCTCGCACGTGGCGCCGACGGTCCGGCGGGACTTCGCCGCCGACCTGCACCGACGCCCGTCCCGGGAAGCCTCCGAGGAGGCGCGGCTGCGGGCGAACCAGGAGCTCTTCAGCCCCTACGTCCGGGCCCGCCGCGATGTCACCGCGACGCTCGCGCACCGTCGTCACCTGCTGTTGGTGGGAGAGACCGGGGTCGGGAAGCGGACGCTGGCCCGGGAGCGGTTCGGCCACCTGTTCCCGGCCGGCACGTCGACGGCGGTCGACTGCTCGGCGCTCGGGGAGCACGCGGGTCCCGACGACGACCGGCTCGTCGGCGAGGTCGGCGGTGAGGTCCACCTGGTGCTGCTCGACCAGGTCCACGCGCTCACCCCGCGCAGCGCCCGGCGTCTCGACGAGGCGCTGCGGCCGCACACGGCGCTACCGGGTCGCGTGGTCGTCGTCGGGTGCCTCGACAGCGCGTCCGTCGACGCCGGCCGGCCCTACGGGCTGCTGCTGCGCCACTTCCACGAGACCGTGCGGGTGCCGGCGCTGCGCCACCGGACCGACGAGCTCGCCGAGATCGCCCGGTCGGTGCTGCGCTCGACGAGCGGGGCGCGGTCGTTGCGGCTGTCGCACCAGGTGGTGCGGGTGCTCGAGGGCTACTCGTGGCCGGGCAACATCGCCGAGCTCGAGGACGTGCTGCGCTACGTGGTGGCGCGCAAGCCGGTCGGGGTGGTGCAGGCGCCCGACCTCCCGGCGTTCTGCTTCACCAGCGCCCCGCGGCTGACGATGCTCGAGACCGCCCAGGCCGACGCGATCATCCACGCGCTCTACGAGACCCGCGGGAACCGGTACAAGGCCGCCGCGCTGCTGGGCATCGCCCGGTCGTCGCTCTACCGCAAGATCGACGCGTTCGGGATCAGCTACATCGCGTAGGTGCGCTCCGCGCTCGTGAGCAGAAATTGATGCCCAGGCGTCAATTTCTGCTCACCGGCGCGCAGCGCACCTGACCTGTCCCACGCGCGGGACAGTCGAGGGTCGGCGGCGCCGCGGGGCCGGGGCGGATCGTCTCGATATCGGACAGTCCCGCTGTGTCCTGCGCCACTAGCGTCGGTCGCGTCGCAGCGCAGCCACGGGAGGTCCCTGCCATGAAGGCCCTTGTCTACCACGGTCCCGGTTCCAAGGCGTGGGAGGACGTCCCGGACGCCCAGGTCCAGGAGCCCACCGACGTCGTCGTGAAGGTCGACACCACGACGATCTGCGGGACCGACCTGCACATCCTGCAGGGCGACGTCGCCGCGGTGACCGACGGCCGGATCCTCGGCCACGAGGCGGTCGGGACGATCACCGCGGTCGGCGACGCGGTCCGCGGCTTCTCGGTCGGCGACCGCGTCCTGGTACCGGCGATCACCAAGTGCGGCCGGTGCGAGTACTGCCAGCGCGGGATGCCGTCGCACTGCCAGACCGTCGGCGGCATCGGCTGGATCTTCGGCCACCTGATCGACGGCACCCAGGCCGAGCTCGTCCGCGTGCCCTACGCCGACACCTCGCTCTACGCCGTCCCGGAGTCGGTCAGCGACGAGCAGGCGATCTTCCTCGCCGACTCGCTGCCGACCGGCTACGAGGTCGGGGTCCTCGCCGGCGGGGTCCGGCCCGGCAACACGGTCGCGGTCGTCGGCGCCGGCGCGGTCGGCCTCTCGGCGGTCCTCACGACGGGGCTGTGGGGCGCCTCGAAGGTCATCGCGGTCGACTCCAACAAGTTCCGCCTGGAGCGGGCGCTCGAGTTCGGCGCGACGGACGCGATCGAGGTCGGTCCCGGCACCGTCTCCGACGTCGTGAGCCTGACCGACGGTCTCGGCGTCGACGTGGCGATCGAGGCGGTCGGCTACCCGGAGACGCTGCTGACGGCGGCGTCGCTCGTGCGGCCCGGCGGGACGATCGCGAACATCGGTGTCCACGGCACGCCGGTCGAGATCCCGATGCAGGACATGTGGATCGCGAACGTCAAGCTGACGATGGGCCTGGTCGACACGGTGTCCATCCCGACGCTGCTCAAGATGGTCGCGAGCGGACGCATCCCCGCCGAGAAGATGGGGACGCACAAGTTCCACTTCGACCAGTTCGACGAGGCCTACGACGTCTTCGGCAACGCGGCGGCGAACCTCGCGCTGAAGGTCGTCATCACGCCCTGAGCCCCTCGCGGGTTCATCATGACGGGCACGTCACGCAGGTCCGGAGCGCTCGGAACCTGCGTGGCGTGCCCATCGTCGTCCGGGGAGCTCTTACCCGGCGACGGCAGGCGTGCGCAGGTCCGCCGCCGGGAACGGCGGCAGTTCGTCCACCCGCAGCGACGCCCGGCCGGCCAGCCGCCAGGCCCGGGCGACGACGTCGGCGTCCTCGTCGGTGACCAGGTTCCCCATCACCCGCAGCGCCACCGTCATCAGCGCCCGTGAGCGCATCCCGACCGGGCCGGCCAGCGGGAGCAGCCGCGGCGTCGTCAGCAGCTTGGCCAGCCGCCGCGCGATGGAGAAGGCCGACCCGTACTGCCGGCGCAGCGTCGCGGGCCAGGCGACCGAGAGATCGTCGCCGGATTCCAGCAGGTCCACGACCGTCCGACCGGTCTCCAGCCCGTAGTCGATGCCCTCGCCGTTGAGCGGGTTCACGCAGCCGGCCGCGTCGCCGACGAGCGCCCAGTTGCGCCCCGCGACGTGCGAGACCGCGCCGCCCATCGGCAGCAGCGCCGACGCGACGTCGCGGACCTCGCCGTCGAGCTGCCAGTCCTCGCGGCGCTGCTCGGCGTAGTGCGCGATCAACGAGCGCAGGCGGATGTTGGCCGGCCGGGCCTCGGTCGCGAGGGTCCCGACCCCGATGTTGACGTTGCCGTCGTGCAGCGGGAACACCCACCCGTAGCCGGAGAGCACCTCGTCCTCGGTGCCCCGCAGCTCCAGGTGCGAGGAGATCCACTCGTCGTCGTGTCGCCCGGAGCGGACGTAGCCGCGGGCGGCCACCCCGTAGGCGGTGTCGCGGTGCCAGACGCGCCCGAGCACGCGGCCCAGCGTCGAGCGGGCCCCGTCGGCGACGACGAGGTGACGGCAGGCGATCGTCGTCGGGCCGTCCGGACCGTCGAACACGACGCCGCCGACCCGGTCGCCGTCCCGTTCGACGTCGACCGCGCGGGCCCCCTCGACCGGGACCGCGCCGCGCTCGAGCGCGGCGGCGCGGATGCGGGCGTCGAGCTCGGTGCGCGCGACGGCGCCGCCGTGCCCGGGCAGCGATCCACCCGGCCAGGGCAGCTCCAGCAGCTGGCCGAAGCCGGCCGCGCGCAGCCCGCGGTTCACGCCGCGCCCGCGGACCCACTCGCCCAGGCCCAGGTGCTGCAGTTCGGCGATCGCCCGCGGGGTGAGGCCGTCGCCGCAGGCCTTGTCGCGGGGGAAGACGGCGGCGTCGGCGAGGACGACGTCGTGCCCGGCCTCGGCGGCCCGGGCCGCGGCGGCCGACCCGGCGGGGCCGGCGCCGACGACGAGGACGTCGGTGCGCGTCGGGATGCTCACGGTGCCCAGGATGCCCGCTGCGATCAGCCGGCGAGCAGGCTGAGACGGATGCGACGGTTCGGGTTGTCGCCGTTGGTGTCGACGAGGCACACCGACTGCCAGGTGCCGAGCGTCATCCGGCCGCCGATCACGGGGACCGAGAGCGACGGGCTGATCAGGGCCGGCAGGACGTGGTCGCGGCCGTGGCCGGCGGAGCCGTGGCGGTGGCCCCAGCGGTCGTCGGCGGGCAGCAGTTCGCGGAGCTGGCGCAGCAGGTCGGTGTCGCTGCCCGCGCCGGTCTCGATCACGGCGATGCCCGCGGTGGCGTGCGGGACGAAGACGTGCAGCAGGCCGTCGCCGGCGTCCGCGTCGGAGAGGAAGCGCTCGCACTCGCGGGTGATGTCGCGGACGGCCTCGTCATCACCGGTCCGGATCTCGATCTCCTCGCTGCGCATCGGTCTCGAGCCTACGGGTCGTGGCGGTGCGTCAGAATCGCCCGGCTCGTCGTGTCAGCGATGGTCCGTTGCTGACGACAGACGTCAGCAACGGACCATCGCTGACAGCTCGACCAGGCCCGCCCGCAACCGAGAGGACGTCGCCATGACCGGTCACGCCGGAGTCGCCGTGGTCACCGGAGCCGGGCGCGGCATCGGGGCCGGGATCGCCCGGGCCCTGTCGGCGCGCGGCCACCACGTGGTCGTCACCGACGTGGACGGCGACACCGCCCGCGCGACCGCCGACTCCCTCGACGGCCCCGCCACCGCCATGCCCCTCGACGTTCGCGACCCAGCCGCCCACCGCGCGGTCGCCCGCGCCGCCGCGGACCTCGGCGACGTCACCGTGTGGGTCAACAACGCGGGCGTCCTCTCGACCGCGTCGGTCTGGGAGTCCACGGATGCCGAGGTCACGTCGACCATCGAGATCAACACCCTCGGGCTGGTGCACGGCTGCCGCGCCGCGGTCGACGTCATGCGCCGCGGCGACATCCTCAACGTGGTGTCGCTCTCCGGCCTGGGCCCGACCCCGGGTCTCGCGATCTACGGGGCCAGCAAGGCGGCCGCCCTGTCGTACTCGCAGGCGCTGCACATCGAGCTGGGCGCCGCGCGGCGCCCGATCCGGGTGCGGGCGCTGTGCCCCGACGCCGTGAGCACCGACCTGCTGCACGCCGTCGCCGACCGCCCGAGCTCGGCCCTGCTCTTCACCGGGCCCCGGGTGCTGGGGGTCGACGAGGTCGTCGCCGGCGCCATGGACCTGCTCTCCTCGCGACGGCAGCTGAAGGTCCTGCCCGCCTGGCGTGGCTGGCTCACCCGGACACAGTCCGTACTCCCGGCCGCCTCCCGCACCCTGACCCCGATCGTCGCCCGCATCGGCGAACGGCGCCGGCCCGTCCGGTGACCGGCCGACGACGCCGGGGGTCGTGACGTCGCCGTGATCTCACGGGCTACGGTGAGCGCCGGTCGTCGTCCCCCGATCGTGGAGGCCGGATGCTCCTCGTCGCCCCGGATCCCCGCCTGGGGATCTCTCCGGAGCGCATCAGTCGTGTCCGCACCCTGCTCGACGGGCTGCCCACCGCACCGGGCGTCGCGGTCGCGCTCCCGGGCGGACCCGACGGCGAGCTGGACGCGCTGGTGCTGCGTCCCGACGGCGTCCTGGGTCTCGTCCCGGCGCCGTCGTCGCGTCGGGACCCGGTGGGCGTCGGGGTCACGACGGCTGGTGCGGACGGCGGCGCGGGCGCCGGCCCGCAGGAGCTCGCCGCGGCCGAGATCGACCGCCTGCTGGCGCTGGCCGAGCCGACCCCGACCGCCCCGCGCCAGGTCGTCCCCATCGTCGACCGCCATGCGCCGGCCACCTCGCGCCACGAGGACCCGGAGCGCACCGACGAGGACACCGGCGTCGGCGTCGCGACCGCCGCGCGCCTCGTCCTGACCGCCTCCGCCGGGCCGAGCGTCCTCGACGCCGGCGAGGTGCGCCGCCTCTTCGCCGCCTGGCGCCTCGCCGAGTTCGTCCCGGACGCCGCCGACCTGCACACCGCCGGATTCCCGGGCGAGCTCGCGGACGGCGGCCGGGACCGGTCCGGCGTCGTGGGGTCGGGGTCGTCGTCCGGTGCCGGCTCGTCGGGGTCCTCGTCGTCCGGGCCGCGCTCGGTGCCGCCCGGGATCGCTCCGGCCAGCTCGGCGCCGGCAGGGTTCGCGTCGTTCGGGTCCCCGACCTCCGGGCCGTCGGGTGCTCCGACGTCGTCCGGCCCCGGCCGGTCCGCTCCCGGCCCGTCCGCCGGCCCGACGTCGTCCGGCTCGAACCCGGCCGTCGGCGGCGCCGGCCCGACGTCGTCCGGCCCCGGCGTGTCGGGCTCCGCCGTCCCGGCCGTCGTCCCGGCCGCGCGCTCCGCGGGTGCGTCGAGTCCCGGAGGTGCGCCCGCGGGACCGCCGCGTACCGGGGTCCTGCCCGTCGGCCCCGACGGGTTCCCCGAGGACGAGGCGGCACCCCGACCTTCGACCTCCCCGATCCCGGCGGCCGACGACCGCGCCACGCACGCCTCCGCCGGTGCGCCCGCGACGTCCGGCACCTGGGCGACTCCCGGGCCCTGGCCGGCCGTCGACGCCGGGAGCAGACCGCGCCGCCGTCGTGGCCGCCCGACCCGGCGACCCGCCCTCACCACCTGGCTCAGCACCTGGCGGGGTCTCGCGGTCGCCGCCGTCGTGACCTTCGCGGTCGCGCTCGGCGTCGCCGTGCTCGTGGTGCGTGGCGTGTCCCCGGCGCCCGAGGACGTCGCCGCCCAGCCGGTGCGGGTGGTCGACGGGGTGTCCTGGACGCAGCGCGTCGTGGCCACCGAGCCCACCTGCGAGGGCCACGCCTACGGCCTCGCGGTGCAGTTCCTCCGCGAACGGCCCTGCACGCAGCTCGACCGGTCGCTGTGGTCCGGCGACGTCGGCGGCACCCCGATGGTGGCCTCGGTCGCCCTGGTGCGGATGCACGACGTGGCGTCGGCGACGGCGTTCAAGGCGCTCGTCGACTCGTCGGGCACCGGCAACGTCGCGGACCTGCTGCGCGAGGGTCGGGGCTTCCCCGGAGCGCCCGCCTCCCTCGGCAACGCGGGGTACGGGTCGGCCCTGCTCGGCGACTCGGTGGTGATCACCGAGACGGCCTCGGCCGGGTCCGGGTCGGTGGGGGAGAGCACGCTGGACAAGGTCGCCAAGCAGGCGCTCGGCCTGGGCTGATCCCACAAGATCGCGACGGGTGTGATGGACCGTTCGGTCCTCGCCCCCTTTCCTCACACAGAAAACGATCAAGGCCAGGATCTGCGCCGCCGGAGCGCCCCCGATTCCGGCGAGGGGCGCCCACGGCCGGATAGATCGAGCGAGGGAGCCCTTCGCTCAGAACGGGACGGGCCTCAGCGCGTCCCCGGGAACGTCGGCACCACCGGCTGGGTGCCCGACACCTGCCGCCAGCGCACGCCCACCGTCGCCGACGACACCACCGCCGCGACCCCGGATTTCCGCAGCCCCGCGTCGTCGGTCCGCTCCAGGACCGCCCGCCACGCGACCGCGCAGTCGTCCTCGGCCACCACGAGCAGCGCGGCCGCGCTCGCCGCATCGTTCACCGGCCGCGGGGTCGCGTACGCGGCAGCGGCCGCCACCGGCGCGACCTCCCCCGCCTCGCACAGCGCCACCAACGAGTCCCGCCGCTCCCGGTGCGCGAGCGCCGACTCCGAGAGCGTGCCCTGGTCCCCGGGCGCCAGGTAGGCGCTGGCCAGGCCGCACGACCACACCGCCGCGTGCTCGGCGCCGAGGGCGGCCTGGACGGCGTTGCGGGTGTCGGAGTCGTCCAGCGGACCGGCCATCAGCCCAGCACCTCCGCGTACCCGGCGCACGCGGCCGCCACGGACGCCATGAGCCCGCTGCGGTAGCGCGCGGTCCGCACGGCGAGGTCCGAGCCCGCGTCCCGCGCCGCGACCAGCGACGTCCGCAGCGCCGACGCGGCGGCCGCGGACGAGGCGGGCGGGCGTGGGGGAGTCACGGGGGCGTCGACGGCGTCGGCACGGTCCGGCCGGGCGCGGCGCACCTCGGCGGCGAGCGCGTCGGCGTGGGCGCGGCGCGCCTGCGCCACGGGGGTCACCCGCGCGGTGAGGTCGGGGAACACCTGGCCGGCCACCGTGGCCAGCGCGGCATCCGCGCGGGCCGCCGCGAGGGGGGCCTCCAGCTCGTCCGGGCCCTGGTCGGCGTTCCCGCAGGCCGCCGCGGCGGTGAGCGCCGTCCCGGTCAGCACCAGCCCGGCCGTCGCGCGCAGGACGCTGCGCCGCGACGGTGACGGGGTGGACATCGGCGCTCATCCTGCCAGCCGGACCGGGCGACGGGCCGGACGCGGGTCCGGGCCGCGCCGGTGCGGTGCGGGCTACCCTGGGAGGCCCGCGGGAGCTGTAGTCCGTGCCCCGCGGCGCCCCCAGCCCGGACTCCACCCAGCCAGGAGGACCCCCGTGTCCCGTGCGCCCGTGGGCTCACCCACCGGTGCCGCCGCCAGCGCGCTGCAACCCGTCGTCGACGACGTCGTGGCGCGCGCCGGCTTCGTGCTCGACGAACTGGACGTCCGCCCCGCCGGTCGCAGCCTCGTCGTCCGCGTCACCGTCGAATCCTCCGACGTCCCGGGGGTCGACGACGGCCCGACCGGAGGCGTCGACCTCGACGCCGTCGCCGAGCTGTCCCGCGAGGTGTCGGCCGCCGTCGACGCGCGGGAGGCCGAGGACCCGGCGGTGCGCTCCGCGCTCTCCGGCTCCTACACGCTCGAGGTCACCACCCCCGGCACCGACCGGCCGCTCACCGAGCCGCGGCACTGGGAACGCGCCTGGCTGCGCCGGGTCGCGGTCACGCTGACCGACGGCGAGACCCTCACAGGCCGGGTCGGCGGCGTCGGCACCCAGCCCGCGACGGTCACGCTCGCCGTCGGGAAGGACCTGCGCACGGTGCCCCTCGCCGACGTCACCCGCGCGGCGGTCGAGGTCGAGTTCAAGCCCGCGCCCGAGGCCGAGGTCGAGGCGCTGCGGGCGGCACGGCGGGAGGCGGAGCAGTGAAGGTCGACCTGATGGCCCTGCGCGCGATCGAGCGTGACAAGGACATCTCCTTCGAGAGCGTCGTCACCGCCATCGAGTCCGCGCTCCTCTCGGCCTACCGCCAGACCGGACGCGAGACGCCGGGCGCCCGCGCCGAGGTCGACCGCGACAGCGGTGAGATCCGCGTGCTGGTCCCCGAGCTCTCCGACGACGGCGAGCCGCTCGGCGAGGTCGACGACACCCCCGCCGGCTTCGACCGCATCGCCGCGTCGACCGCCCGCCAGGTCGTCGTCGCGCGGCTGCGCGACGCGGAGAACGACCGCAACTACGGCGAGTACGCCACCCGCGAGGGCGAGGTCGTCGCCGGGGTCGTGCAGCGCGACGCCCGCGCGAACGCCCGCGGCGTCGTCGTCGTGGACATCGGCTCGATCGAGGGCGTCATCCCGTCCGCCGAGCAGGTCCCGGGCGAGAAGCTGGAACACGGCGAGCGGGTCCGGTGTTACGTCATCGGCGTGACGCGGACGCCGCGCGGCACGGCGGTGACCCTCTCGCGCACGCACCCCAACCTGGTGCGCAAGCTCTTCGCGTTCGAGGTCCCCGAGATCGCCAGCGACGCGGTCGAGATCACCGCGATCGCCCGCGAGGCCGGGTACCGGTCCAAGATCGCGGTCCGCTCGAACGTGGCCGGTCTGAACGCCAAGGGCGCCTGCATCGGCCCGATGGGCGCGCGGGTGCGGGGCGTCATGGACGAGCTGCACGGCGAGAAGATCGACATCATCGACCACTCGGACGACCCGGCCGAGTTCGTCGGCAACGCGCTCTCGCCCTCGAAGGTCGTCTCGGTCGAGGTGGTCGACGAACGGGCGCGCGCCGCCCGCGTCGTCGTCCCCGACTACCAGCTCTCGCTGGCGATCGGGAAGGAAGGACAGAACGCCCGTCTGGCCGCACGTCTGACCGGATGGCGGATCGACATCCGGTCCGACGCCGAGCCGGGTCAGGCCGAGCCGGATCTCGTGGCGCCCTGACCGGGATCGATCCTCCTCCGCCCTCCGGTTCGGACCACGTCGAGCGGCGGGGGCGGGGCGCGGTAGAGTTACCCATGGCCCGGACCCGCCCGGTCCCCCATGAGGTTCCACCGATCGAAGGACCGGTGCGCACCTGTGTGGGGTGCCGAACGCGGGGGCCGGCGTCGGAACTGCTGCGAGTGGTGGCCGTGGACGGGGCATGCGAACCCGACCCACGGCGTCGCAAGCCGGGGCGGGGAGCCTGGATGCATCCCGCCTCCGACTGTCTGCACCGCGCGGAGCGCCGGAAGGCGTTCTCCCGGGCGCTACGCGTCCCGGGGTCGCTCGACACCGGGGCGCTGCACGCACTGCTCGAGGTGGACCCGCCGCCGTCCGACGCGGGTGCAGGTTCCGACGGCCCCGCCGGAACCGGAGAACAAGGAAGCAGGTCGACCCCCGATGAGCCAGCCGTGAAGCACTCGCGATGAGCGCGCAGGCGTAGGACACGAGGTCGCGGGCACGCCGCCGACCTCGAGAATGAGGAGATCAGTGGCAGGCAAGGCCCGGGTGCACGAGCTCGCGAAGGAGCTCGGCGTCACCAGCAAGCAGGTACTCACGCAGTTGGAATCCCTCGGCGAGTTCGTCAAGTCGGCGTCCTCGACCGTGGAGGCCCCCGTCGCGCGCAAGCTGCGCGACTCCATGAACGGCGGCGGCAACGGCGCAGGCGCCGCCCGCAAGCCGCGTCCCGGCGCCCGCCCCGGCGGCTCCGGTTCCGGCGCCGGCAACGGCGGTGCCCCGGCGTCCGGCGGTTCCGCCCCGGCGCCCGGCCCGCGTCCCGCCGGCCCCAAGCCCGGTCCCGCGGCTCCGGCCGCGCCCGCGGCTCCGGAGGCCCCCGCCGCGTCGGCGTCCCCGGCGGACGCCCCCGCGGCCCCGCGCCCCGACGACGCCCCGCGTCCCGGTGGGGACGGTCCCTCCGCGCCGACCCCCGGTGAGGGCCAGTCGGGCGACGCCGGTCGTCCGGGCCCGCGCCCGGGCGGCACGGAGCGTTCGGACCGCCAGCAGTCCCGCGGGATCCCGAAGCCGGGCTCTCAGCGTCCGGGCGGCGAGCGCGGCGGCGACCAGCGCCAGGGCGGCGACCAGCGCCAGGGCGGCGGCCGTCCCGGCCAGGGCCGTCCGGGCCAGGGCGGCCAGGACCAGCGTCCGGCCGCCGCGGCGGCCGACGGCAGCACCGTCGCGCCGCGTCCCGCGGCCCCCAAGCCGGGCCCGAAGACGCCCCGCGTCGGCAACAACCCCTTCGGCGTCGGCTCCGGCGCCCCGCCGCGTCCGCAGGGCCAGCGCCCGGCCGGTGGCGGCGGTGCCGGCGGCGGCGAGCGTCCGCCCCGTCCGCCGCGTGACGGCGAGGCCCCCCCGCCGCGTCCGCCCCGTGACGGCGAGCAGCGTCCGGCCGCGAACGACCGGCCGCCGCGTCCCGGCGGCACGGGCGGCGGCGGCGCGTCCCCGGGCAACATGCCCCCGCGCCCGAACCCCGGCATGATGCCGGCCCGCCCGGCCGGTCCCCCCGGTCGCGGTGGTCCTGGTGGCCGTCCCGGCGGCGGTGGTGGCCCCGGTGGCCGTCCCGGTGGCGGTGGCCGTCCCGGTGGCGGCGGCGGTGGCTTCCGTCCCGGTGGGGGCGGCGGACCCGGCGGCGGTGGCGGCGGCGCGCCCGCGGGCGGTTTCCGCGGACGTCCCGGCGGCGGCGGTGGCCGCGGTCGTGGCGGCGGTGCCGCGGGTGCCTTCGGGCGTCCGGGTGGTCCCGCGCGTCGTGGTCGCAAGTCGAAGCGGCAGAAGCGTCAGGAATTCGACAACATGCAGGCGCCGTCGGTCGGCGGTGTCCGCCTGCCGAAGGGCAAGGGCGAGACCGTCCGGCTGCCCCGCGGCGCGTCCCTGACCGACTTCGCCGAGAAGATCGACGCGAACCCGGCCTCGCTGGTCCAGGTGCTCTTCCACCTGGGCGAGATGGTCACGGCCACCCAGTCGGTGTCCGACGACGTGCTCGAGCTGCTCGGCGGCGAGATGAACTACGACGTGCAGGTCGTGTCCCCCGAGGAGGAGGACCGCGAGCTGCTGGAGTCGTTCTCGCTGACCTACGGCTCGGACGACGGCGACGACGAGGACCTCGAGGCCCGGCCTCCGGTCGTCACGATCATGGGTCACGTCGACCACGGCAAGACGCGTCTCCTGGACACCATCCGGAAGACGAAGGTCGCCGAGGGCGAGGCCGGTGGCATCACGCAGCACATCGGCGCGTACCAGGTCGAGACCGAGCTCGAGGGTGCCGAGCGGGCCATCACCTTCATCGACACCCCGGGTCACGAGGCGTTCACCGCCATGCGTGCCCGTGGTGCGAAGTCCACGGACATCGCGGTGATCGTGGTGGCGGCCGACGACGGCGTCATGCCGCAGACGGTCGAGGCGATCAACCACGCCCAGGCGGCCGACGTGCCGATCGTGGTCGCGGTGAACAAGATCGACAAGGAGGGGGCGAACCCCTCCAAGATCCGTCAGCAGCTCACCGAGTACAACCTCGTCGCCGAGGAGTTCGGTGGCGACACGATGTTCGTCGACATCTCGGCACGCGAGAACATCAACATCGAGGGGCTGCTCGAGGCCGTCCTGCTCACCGCGGACGCCTCCCTGGACCTGCGGGCCAACCCCGACATGGAGGCCCAGGGCGTCGCGATCGAGGCTCACCTCGACCGCGGCCGCGGCCCCGTGGCGACGGTCCTGGTCCAGCGCGGCACGCTGCGCGTCGGCGACTCGGTGGTCGCCGGCGACGCCTCGGGCCGTGTCCGGCGGATGCTCGACGAGTTCGGCGAGGACGTGAAGGAGGCGCTGCCCTCCCGTCCGGTGCAGGTTATCGGCTTCACGTCGGTGCCCGGCGCGGGAGACACGTTCCTCGTCGTCGACGAGGACCGCGTGGCCCGTCAGATCGCCGACCGGCGGCGCGCCCGTGAGCGCAACGCCGAGCTCGCCAGCCGCCGCAAGCGCATCTCGCTCGAGGACCTCGACGCCGCGCTGAAGGAGACCAACGAGCTCAACCTGATCATCAAGGGTGACAACTCGGGTACCGTCGAGGCGCTCGAGGACGCACTCACGAAGATCGACGTCGGCGAGGAGGTGCAGCTGCGCGTGCTGCACCGGGGCGTCGGTGCGATCACCGAGGGCGACATCAACCTCGCGATCGCGTCCAACGTCATCGTCATGGGCTTCAACGTCCGCGCGGAGGGCAAGGCCACCGAGCTGGCCAACCGCGAGGGCATCGACATCCGCTACTACTCGGTCATCTACCAGGCGATCGACGAGATCGAGGCGGCCCTCAAGGGCATGCTCAAGCCGATCTACGAGGAGGTCGAGCTCGGCACCGCGGAGGTGCGCGAGGTCTTCCGGTCCTCCAAGTTCGGCACGATCGCCGGTTGCCTGGTCACCGAGGGGATCATCCGGCGCAACGCCAAGGCCCGGCTTGTCCGCGACGGTGCGGTGGTCGCGGAGAGCCTGTCCATCGCCTCGCTGCGACGGTTCAAGGACGACGCGACCGAGGTCCGCGACGGCTACGAGTGCGGTCTGACGCTCGGGTCGTTCAACGACCTCAAGGTCGACGACAAGATCATGACCTACGAGATGCGGGAGAAGCCGCGCGAGTGACGGTCCTGATCGGGGTTCGGGGGCGCTGACGTGTACGTCGGCGCCCTCGAGCTCGACCTGCTCCTCGGCGACGTCGGGAGCATCAAGGAGAAGCGCTCCGTGGTGCGCCCGGTCGTCGCCGAGATCAAGCGGAAGTACGCGGTCTCGGTCGCCGAGGCCGGACACCTCGACCTCCACCGTCGCGCCCTCATCGGCGTGGCGGTGGTGGCCGCGGACCCCGGGCACGTCACCGACGTGCTCGATCACTGCGAACGCCTGGTCAGCTCCCATCCCGAGTTCCAGGTGCTCTCCGCGCGGACCCGCTGGCTGGGCCCGCACGACGACTGACGACCCTCGCCGGCCAACGCCGGTGGGCAGGAGGAAGGCCTCCCCGATGGCCGACGCACCGCGGGCCCGACGGCTCGCCAAGCGGATCATCCAGATCGTCGCCTCGACCCTGGAGCACGAGGTGAAGGACCCGCGTCTGGCGATGGTCACCATCACCGACGCCCGGCTCACCGCGGACCTGCGGGAGGCGACGGTCTACTACACCGTCTACGGCGACGACAACGCCCGGCAGGCGAGCGCCATGGCGCTGGACAGCGCGAAGGGCGTCGTGCGCTCCGCCGTGGGCCGCCAGACCGGCGTCCGCCACACGCCCTCCCTCGACTTCGTCCCGGACGCGGTGCCCGAGGGCGCCGCGCGCATGGAGGAGCTCCTCGCGGGGGCCCGGGAGGCGGACGCCGAGGTCGCCTCGCACGCCGCGGGCGCGTCCTACGCCGGCGAGGCCGACCCCTACCGCAAGCCGCGGGAGGACGAGGACGATCTCGACGCCGACGACCTCGACGACGAGCTCTCCGACGACGGGCTCTCGGACGACGCCGCGCTCGGCGGCCCGTCGCGGTGAACCCCCGGGCGGTCGGGATCGACGAGGCCGTCGCGATGCTCGCGGCGGCCGACGACGTCGTCCTGCTCGCCCACGTCAACCCGGACGCCGACGCCCTCGGCAGCGCGCTCGCCCTCGGTCTCGCGCTGCACCGGCGCGGCGCCCGGGTGCACGTGTCGTTCGGGGCCCCGGAGCAGCCCGCCGAGTCGCTGCGCGATCTCGACGTCGCCGACCTCGTCGTCCCCGCGGCCGAGGTCCCCGCCGCGCCCGAGCTGCTCGTCGTCCTCGACACCGGCAGCGTCGACCGGCTCGGCTCCCTGGCCTCGCGGGTCGACGGCGCGGGCACCACGCTCGTCATCGATCACCACGTGTCCAACGGCGGGTTCGGCACCGCGTACTACGTCGAGCCGACCGCCGAGGCCACCGCGGTGATCGTCCTGGGCCTGCTCGACGCGCTCGGCGCCCCGGTGGACCTGCCGATCGCCCGGTGCCTCTACGCCGGCCTGGTCACCGACACCCGCAACTTCCGGGCGGCATCGCCGAAGACCCACGACATGGCCGCCCGCCTGCTGGTGGCCGGGGTCGACGCCGAGGCGGTCACGCGGCCGCTGCTCGACACCCACCCGTTCTCGTGGCTCGCGATGCTCTCGGCGGTCCTGTCCACCGCGACGCTGGAGCCCGACGAGGCCCGCGGGCTCGGCTTCGTCTGGGCGTGCGCGACGACCGAGCACATCCACGGCGGCCGGCAGGAGGAGGTCGAGAGCATCATCGACGTGCTGCGCACGACCGCCGAGGCCGAGGTCGCGATGGTGCTCAAGCAGGTCGGCCCGCTGCGCTGGACGGCGTCGCTGCGCTCCAAGGGCCGGCTCGACGTGGCCGCGGCGGCGATGGCGATGGGCGGCGGCGGGCACCGCTCGGCCTCCGGGTTCACCGTCGAGGCCACCACCACCGACGGCTCGGACGTGGTCGCCGACGTCCGCCGGGCCCTGGCGGCGGCCCCGCTGCTGTGAGCTCCGCGGACCCGACCTCCGGGCCCGAGGTCCTCGACGCCGGCCCGGTCCGGGTCCTGTCGCTGTCGGCCGCCGCGCTCGTCGTGCTCGTGGCCGAGCCGCTCTACCTGCTGGTGGACACCGCCGTCGTCGGGCGGCTCGGGGCGCTGCCGCTCGGCGCGCTCGCGGTGGGCGCCGTGGTGCTCGCCCAGGTGTCGTCGCTGGGCACCTTCCTCGCCTACGGCACGACGGCGCGCGCGGCCCGCGCGTTCGGTGCGGGGCGGCGGGACCGCGCGATCGCCGAGGGGGTTGCCGCGACGTGGCTCGCGCTGCTGGCCGGCCTCGCCGTCGTCGTCGTGGGGCAGCTGATCGCGCGTCCCGTCGCCGAGGTGCTCGGCGACGGCGGGGCGCTGGCCGACCAGGCCGTGTCGTGGATGCGGGTCGCGCTGTGCGGCGCGCCCGGGATCCTCGTCGCGATGGCCGGCAACGGCTGGATGCGGGGCGTGCAGTCGACCCGGGCACCGGTCGTCGTCGTGCTGGCGGGGAACGGGGCGTCGGCGGTGGCGTGTCCGTTCCTGGTGCACGGGGCCGGTTCCTGGTCCGGCCTGGGACTGGTCGGCTCCGCGATCGCCAACGTCGGCGCGCAGACCGTGGTGCTGCTGCTGTTCGGGGCGGCGCTGGTCCGCGAGGCGACGGCACTGCGGGTCCCGCTGCGCCCGGTGCCCGCCGATCTGCGGGCCCAGCTCGGGCTGGGGCGCGACCTCCTGCTGCGCAGCCTGGCCTTCCAGGCCTGCTTCCTGTCCGCGACCGCGGTCACCGCCCGCTTCGGGGCGGCCTCGGTCGCCGCGCACCAGGTCGTGCTGCAGCTGTGGACGTTCATGTCGACCGTGCTCGACTCGCTCGCGATCGCCGCCCAGCAGCTCGTGGGGGCCGCGCTGGGAGCGTCGTCGCGGTCCTCGGCGCGGACGGTCACCGGCCGCGTGACCCGCTACGGGCTCGTCCTGGGTGTCCTCGCGGGTGTGGTGTTCGCCGCACTCGCCGGGGTGCTGCCCCGTGTGTTCAGCCCCGACCCGACGGTGCTCGCGACGATCCCGCAGGCATGGTGGTTCTTCGTCGCGCTGCAGCCGGTGGCCGGGTACGTGTTCGCCCTGGACGGGGTGCTCCTCGGCGCCGCAGATGCGGCTTTCCTGCGCCGACTGACCCTCGGCTCGGCGGTCGTGGGCTTCCTGCCGATGATCTGGCTCTCGCTGGCGTTCGGGTGGGGGCTCGCGGGCGTGTGGGCCGGATTGTCGCTGTTCATGCTGGGTCGCGCGCTCGGGGTCGGCGTGCGGGCGCGCGGTGATCGGTGGATGGTGCCCGGGGGCATCTGAACGTCGGGTGCCGACCCGGTGCAGGATGCCGGTGAACGATCGCTTTCGGACCAGGAGGTCTCGCAGACCATGACCGCTCCCAGTTCCCGCGTCGCCGTCGTCACGGGTGCCGCCCGCGGACTCGGTGCCGCGACCGCGCAGCGCCTCGCCGCCGACGGGCACGCCGTCGCCGTGATCGACCTCGAGGAGAGCGCGGCCAAGGGCACCGCGGACGCGATCACCCAGGCCGGTGGCAGCGCCATCGCGATCGGCGCCGACGTCTCCGACTCCGCCGCGGTCGACGCGGCGATCGAGCGCGTCGTCGCCGAGCTGGGCGGGCCGACGGTGCTGGTCAACAACGCCGGCATCACCCGCGACAACCTGCTGTTCAAGATGACCGAGACCGACTGGGACGCCGTGATGGGCGTGCACCTGCGCGGCTCGTTCCTGATGACCCGGGCCTGCCAGAAGCACATGGTCGCCGCCGGCTGGGGCCGGATCGTGAACCTGTCGTCGACCTCGGCGCTGGGCAACCGCGGCCAGGTGAACTACTCGGCGGCCAAGGCGGGTCTGCAGGGCTTCACCAAGACCCTGGCGATCGAGCTGGGCCGCTTCGGGATCACCGCGAACTGCGTCGCCCCCGGGTTCATCGCCTCCGAGATGACCAAGGCGACCGCCGAGCGGCTCGGCGTGCCGTGGGACGAGTTCGTCGCCGGGCGCGCCAAGGAGATCCCGGTGCAGCGCGCCGGGGCGCCCGAGGACATCGCGAACATGGTCGCGTTCTTCGCCGGCGAGGGGGCCGGGTTCGTCTCCGGCCAGGTCATCTACGTCGCGGGCGGCCCCAAGACCTGAGCCGTCCCGCCCGGGGCCACGCTGTCGGGGGTCCGTGCTCTGATCCGACCCGTGAGCGGGACGTGGGACGGCGGCGAGGGTGGCTGGGACGCTCCGGCCCTGGCGTGGCTGCGCGGGGTGCGGGAGCGGTGGAGTGCGGTCGGGGTCCTCGGGGTGCTGGAGGACGCCGTCGCGCAGGTGTGGGAGCGCAACGTCGCGAGGCACGATCCCGAGGTCGCCGGTGACACCCCGGTGACGCTCGGGATCACCTCCTCGGAGAACCTGCGCACGGTGCTGCTGCGCACCGCGCCGGAGTGGGAGCCGCGGGGTGTCCTCGTCGGTGCCCCGTGGAACTCCCTGGCGGTCGCGCACGACGGGGTGGTCCTGCACCTGATGAAGGCGCCGGACGGGTCGGGCAGCCGTCCGGACTTCGGGACGCTGCGCTGGGTCGGCGAGGTCCGCGGCGCCGCGGCCACCGCCAACGGCCTCGTCTACGCCCCCTCCCCGGACGACCGCACGGGGCAGCTGTGGTTCGACGGCTTCGGCCTCCCACCGCGGGCGGTCCCCGACGACGGCCGCGTCGGGCTGTCCCACGTCGTGCTGGTGTGGACGGGGGACCCGGTCTCGGCGACGACGGCGGGCTGGCTCGCCGTGCCCTGGGAGCACGACACCGGGCCGACGTGGCTCGCCGCGCTGCCGGTCTGGATGCACGGCCCCGACGAGGTCCCTGCGCCGCGGCGGATCCCGGCGGTCTCGATCTCCTTCGAGGACGTGCGCGTGGGGGAGGGGCCAGGGGCGGGGCATGATGCCCGGCGATGAACCAGCGATCCCCCCGCCGACCCCGCCGCGAGCCCCCGCCGCCCGGACTGCTCGTCGTCGACAAGCCGGCCGGCTGGACCTCGCACGACGTCGTCGGCAAGGTCCGCGGGCTCGTCGGTACCCGGAAGGTCGGGCACGCGGGGACGCTCGACCCGATGGCGACCGGCGTGCTCGTCCTCGGCGTCGAGCGGGCGACGAAGCTGCTCGGCCACCTGGCCCTGGACACCAAGACCTACCTGGCCACGATCCGGCTCGGCGTCGAGACCACCACCGACGACGCCGAGGGTGAGCCGACGGCGACGGCCGACGCCCGTGCGGTCACCGATGCGGCGGTCGTGGACGGCATCGCAGCGCTGACCGGCGACATCGCGCAGGTCCCGAGCAGCGTCTCGGCGATCAAGGTCGACGGGAAGCGCGCGTACGAGCGGGCCCGCGCGGGGGAGGAGGTCGAGCTCGAGGCTCGGCCGGTGCACGTGGCGCGCTTCGACGTGCTCGAGACCCGCCGCCAGGACGCGACGGTGGACCTCGACGTCGTCGTCGACTGCTCCTCGGGCACCTACGTCCGCGCCCTCGCCCGGGATCTCGGCCGGGCGCTCGGGGTCGGGGGGCACCTCACCGCGCTGCGGCGCACCCGCGTGGGGCCGTTCACCCTCGCGCACGCCCGCGACCTGGAGACCCTCGGCGCCGAGGCCGACGGCGAGGCGGGCCGCGCGAGCCTGTCGCTCGACCTCGACGCCGCCGTCGGGACGGCGTTCCCCCGCCGCGACGTGGATGCCGGTGGCGCCGACGACCTCGCCCACGGCCGCCCGCTCCCGACCACCGGGACGGCGGGGACCACCGGCGTGTTCGGGCCGGACGGGCACGTGATCGGCCTCGTCGCCGACGACGACGGGCGGGCGCGGCCGGTGCTCGTGCTGGCTCCGGCCGGCTAGGCGCCGGGCCACCTGGTCGACGAGGGGCACATGGCGCGGGCGGGAGGCGTCGTCGGGATGCGTGACGTGCCCCTCGCCGACACCCCCGCCGACCGATCACCCCATGCGGTGGCGCTCCGGTGACGGGATCGTGTCGGGTCCCCCGGCGCGCGCGGGCACCCGCGCCGACGGCCGTACGCTGGCGGCCGACCCGCCGTCGCACCGCCCGCGGCGGTGGACCCGACCCCGTCGACCCGCCCCGGAGGCCCGAGCAGTGCAACGCTGGCGCGGTCGTGACGGCGTCCCCCCGGGCTGGGGGCGCTGCGTGGTCACCATCGGCGTGTTCGACGGCGTGCACCGCGGTCACCAGCAGCTGATCGGCCACGCCGTCGAGCGGGCCCGTGAGCTCGGGGTGCCCACCACGCTCATCACCTTCGACCCGCACCCCAGCGAGGTGCTGCGTCCCGGTTCGCACCCGGCGCAGCTCACGACGCTGACCCGGCGGGCCGAGCTGGTCGCCGAGCTCGGCGTCGACGCCTTCTGGGTGCTGCCGTTCACCACCGACTTCGCCCACGTCGCGCCGGACGAGTTCGTCCACGAGCTGCTCGTGGACCGGCTGCACGCCTCGGCCGTCGTCGTCGGGCGCAACTTCACCTACGGGTACCGGGCCGCCGGCGACGTCGACGAGCTCGTGCGGCTCGGGCAGCGCTTCGGGTTCGAGGCGATCGGGCTCGACCTCGTCGCCGACGGCGACCGCGGCCGCACCGTGACGTTCTCGTCCACCTACATCCGCAGCTCGATCGCGGCCGGCGACGTCGAGGCCGCCGCGGACGCGCTCGGTCGGCCGCACCGCGTGGAGGGGGTCGTGGTCCGCGGCGACCAGCGGGGCCGCGAGCTCGGCTACCCGACGGCGAACGTCGCCGCGACCGAGCACGCCGCGATCCCGGCCGACGGGGTGTACGCCGGGTGGTTCGTGCGGGACGGCGAACGCCTCCCGGCCGCGATCTCCGTCGGGACCAACCCCACGTTCTCCGGGCAGGTCCGCACCGTCGAGGCGTTCGTCCTGGACCACTCCGAGGACTTCTACGGCCAGCGGGTCGCCGTCGACTTCGTCGGCCGGGTCCGCGGCATGGAGCGCTTCGACTCGATCGACGAGCTCCTGGTCGCCATGGCCGGCGACGTGGCGACGACGCGCCAGCTGCTCGGGCTGTAAGGGCTGACGAGGGCCGTGCGCCTCTTCGTCGCGGTCCTCCCGGACGAGGCCGTCACCGCGGCCGTCGGCGCCGCGCTCGAGCGCGCCCTGCCCGGCACGGGGTGGCGCGCGGTGGCCCCGGAGCGCAGGCACGTGACGCTGCGCTTCCTCGCCGACGCCGCTCCCGACGTCACCGCCGCGACGCTGCGCCGGGATCTCGCCGGGGTGCTCGCGCCGACCCTGCACACGACGGGCGCCGGGGTGTTCGGGACCGCGCTCTGGCTCGGCGTGCGACCGGAGCGACCGGAGGCGTGGCGCGACCTGCTGGTCGCCGTCGGGACCGACCCCGGCGGGCACGTCGCCCATCTGACGGTTGCCCGGGGCCGGGACGGCACCGTCCCGGAGGGCCTCGCCGGGCACCGCGGACCGGCGTGGACGCCGGGCGCGGTGCTGCTCGTCGCGAGCGGGACCCCGTACCGGGTCGTCGAGGAGTTCCCGCTGGTGGGCGGGGGTGCCCGACCGCGTGACGGGGCGGGTGGCGACGAGGCTGTCGGACCCCTTGGGTAGACTGGGAACCGATCCGGCTGCGGTCCGTGGCGGCCGGACGCGCGGGGCTGGGCGCCGACCTGGCGCACCGGGTCTCCCGACGCACCGTCACACGGCACCGGTCGTGCGGCCAGAGGGCCGCGCGGACGGGCAACACCCCCGAATACCGAGGAGCACCACCGACGTGGCCCTGACCACCGATCAGAAGAAGTCGATCCTCTCCGACTACGGAGTGCACACCACCGACACGGGTTCGCCCGAGGCCCAGGTGGCACTGCTGACGCAGCGGATCATCCAGCTCACCGAGCACCTGAAGACGCACAAGCACGACCACCACTCCCGCCGCGGCCTGCTGCTGCTGGTGGGCCGCCGCCGCCGGCTGCTGAAGTACGTGGCCTCGGTGGACATCTCGCGCTACCGGTCGCTCATCGAGCGGTTGGGTCTGCGCCGCTGACCCCCCGGGCCGCCCGCGTCGCCGACGCGGGCGGCCCGATCTCGTTCCACACCCACAGCTGAATCACGACGAGCCCCGCCACCGCAGCGCCGGTGGCGACCGATCCGACCCGGTCCTCGGTAGTGGCTCCCGGACCCGGCGCCCGTACGAGGGCGATCCGTTCCCGGGCGCTTCGATCGAAGACCGGTCACGTCGGCCGTCCGCGGTGGCCCCCGAGACGCGGGGGCACGCGGCGGCGGGTCTCCCGAGGCCGGGCCGGGGCGTCCGCCCCGCCCGGCCAGAAGACCAGGAGGAATCCCCACCCATGGCGAACTCCGCCTCCCCGGCCGCCGTCGACACCGAGACCGGTGTCCACGAGACCACCGCGGTCCTCGACAACGGTGCCCTCGGCACCCGGACCGTCCGCTTCGAGTCCGGCCGCCTCGCCCGCCAGGCCGCCGGCGCCGTCGTCGCCTACCTCGACGAGGAGACGATGCTCCTCTCGGCGACGACCGCCTCGAAGCGCCCGAAGGACAACTTCGACTTCTTCCCGCTCACCGTCGACGTCGAGGAGCGGATGTACGCGGCCGGGCGCATCCCCGGCTCGTTCTTCCGCCGCGAGGGCCGCCCGTCGACCGACGCGATCCTGACCTGCCGGCTCATCGACCGCCCGCTGCGCCCGACCTTCGTGTCGAACCTGCGCAACGAGGTCCAGGTCGTCGTCACGGTGCAGAGCCTGCACCCGAACGACCCGTACGACGTGCTCGCGATCAACGCCGCGTCGGCCTCCACCCAGATCTCGGGCCTGCCGTTCGACGGCCCGGTCGGCGCCACCCGCATGGCGCTGATCGGTGACCAGTGGGTCGCCTTCCCGACCTGGGAGCAGCTCGAGGGCGCCGTGTTCGACATGGTGATCGCGGGCTCGATCACCGAGGACGGCTCCGACGTCGCGATCTCCATGGTCGAGGCCGAGGCCACCGACAAGGCGCTCGCGCTCGTCGCGGGCGGCGCGCCGGCGCCGACCGAGGAGGTCGTGGCGCAGGGCATGGAGGCCGCGAAGCCGTTCCTCCGCACGCTCTGCGAGGCGCAGAAGAACCTCTACACCTCGCTGGGCGTCACCACGAAGGACTACCCGACCTTCCCGCCCTACCAGGCCGACGTGCTCTCCGCCGTCACCTCCTCGGCGGGCGACGAGCTCGCCCGCACGCTGACCATCGCCGGCAAGCAGGAGCGCGACGACGCCCAGGACGCCCTCAAGGAGCGCCTGGTCACCGAGCTCGGGCCGAAGTTCGAGGGCCGCGAGAAGGAGATCGGCGAGGCCTTCCGCTCGCTGACCAAGTCGACGGTCCGCCAGAAGATCCTCTCCGACGGGTTCCGCATCGACGGCCGCGGCGTCACCGACATCCGGCCGCTGGCCGCCGAGGTCGAGGTCGTCCCGCGGGCGCACGGCTCGGCGCTGTTCGAGCGCGGCGAGACCCAGATCCTCGGCGTCACCACGCTGAACATGCTGCGCATGGAGCAGTCGATCGACTCCCTCACGCCGGAGACGACGAAGCGCTACATGCACCACTACAACTTCCCGCCGTTCTCCACCGGCGAGACCGGCCGCGTGGGCTCGCCCAAGCGCCGCGAGATCGGCCACGGTGCGCTGGCCGAGCGGGCGCTGGTCCCGGTGCTGCCCACCCGCGAGGAGTTCCCCTACGCGATCCGGCAGGTCTCGGAGGCGCTCGGCTCCAACGGCTCCACGTCGATGGGGTCGGTCTGCGCCTCGACGATGTCGCTGTTCAACGCGGGGGTGCCGCTCAAGGCGCCGGTCGCGGGCATCGCGATGGGCCTGGTCTCGGGCGAGGTCGACGGCAAGGAGACGTTCGTCGCGCTGACGGACATCCTCGGCGCCGAGGACGCGTTCGGGGACATGGACTTCAAGGTCGCCGGCACCAAGGATCTGGTCACCGCGCTGCAGCTGGACACCAAGCTCGACGGGATCCCGTCCGAGGTCCTGGCCAAGGCGCTGACGCAGGCCAAGGGCGCCCGGCTCGCGATCCTCGACGTGATGGCCGAGGCCATCGACTCGCCCGACGAGATGAGCGACTACGCGCCGCGCATCACCACGGTGAAGGTGCCGGTCGACAAGATCGGCGAGGTCATTGGGCCGAAGGGCAAGATGATCAACTCGATCACCGAGGAGACCGGCGCCGACATCTCCATCGAGGACGACGGCACGATCTACGTCGGTGCCGCGGACGGGCCCAGCGCCCAGGCCGCGGTCGACAAGATCAACGCCATCGCCAACCCGCAGATGCCGAAGATCGGCGAGCGCTACCTGGGCACCGTGGTCAAGACCGCGGCGTTCGGCGCCTTCGTCTCGCTGGTGCCGGGCCGCGACGGCCTGGTCCACATCTCGAAGCTCGGCGGCGGGAAGCGGATCGGCAAGGTCGAGGACGTCGTGAACGTCGGCGACAAGCTCCGCGTGGAGATCACCGACATCGACAACCGCGGCAAGATCAGCCTCGTGCCGGTCAAGGAGGACGACGCGGCGGAGGCCTCGAGCGACGGCGACGCCCCCGAGGGCACCGGGGCCGAGGGCGCGGACGCGCCCCCGGCCGAGGACGCCCCGACCGGCGCCATCACCGGCGCGATCGGCGGAGGTCGCTCCTGACCTCCACGGCACGACCGGCCATCGGAGACACGGGTCAGGGCTCGCCCCTCGTCACCGAGCACCCGGCCCCCGGGGTGGCACGCACCGTGCTGCCCGGGGGGCTCCGGGTGGTGACCGAGCACGTCGCCGGGGCGCGGTCGGCGTCGGTCGGCCTGTGGGTCGACGTCGGCTCCCGCGACGAGCCCGGGTTCGACCCGGCATCGCGGGGCGCCGCCCACTTCCTCGAACACCTGCTGTTCAAGGGGACCCGGCGCCGGTCGGCGCAGCAGATCGCGGAGGAGATCGACGCGGTCGGTGGTGACCTGAACGCGTTCACCACCAAGGAGCACACCTGCTTCTACGCGCACGTGCTCGACAGCGACATGCCGCTCGCGGTCGACGTCGTGTGCGACGTGGTGCTCGACGGCGTCATGGCACCCGAGGACGTCGCGCTCGAGCGGGACGTCGTGCTCTCCGAGATCGCCGGTCGCGACGACGACCCCGAGGACCTGCTCGCCGACGACTTCGACGACCTGCTGCTCGGCGACCACCCCCTGGGCGGTCCGGTGGTGGGCTCCGAGGAGTCGGTCGCCGAGATGACCCCGGACGTCCTGGCCCGGTTCCACGCCGCGCACTACGTGCCGTCCCGGTCGGTCCTCGCGGTCGCCGGCAACGTCACCCACGCCGCGGTGCTCGACGCCGTGACGGCCGGGTTCGGCGACCGGCTCACGCTCGGCGACGGCTCGTGGACGCGGCCGGGTGGCGTGGTCCGGCCGCAGGTGCCCGCCGACCGGCTCGCCGTCCGGGAGGACGACACCGAGCAGGCCCACCTGATGCTCGGGGTGCCGTCGGTCCGGCGCAGCGACCCGCGCTGGGAGGCCCAGCTCGTGCTGTCGACCGTCCTCGGCGGCGGCACCAGCTCCCGGCTGTTCCAGGAGGTCCGCGAGCGCCGCGGCCTGGCGTACTCGGTCTACTCCTCGACCGCCGGCTACTCCGATCTCGGCGTGCTCTCGGTGTACGTCGGGTGCGCGCCGGAGCGGCTCGGCACGGCCGCCGGGGTGCTGCGGACCCAGCTCGCCGACCTCGCCCGCGGCGGGGTCACCGAGGCCGAGCTCGCCCGCGCCCGCGGCCAGTTGCGCGGCGAGTACGTGCTCGGTCTCGAGGACACCTCCTCCCGGATGAGCTGGTTGGGTCGTCGGGAGCTGGACGGCCGCGACAGCTCGCTGGACCTCGCCGACTCCCTCGCCCGGATCGACGCGGTGACCCGGTCCGACGTCGCCGAACTGGCCGCCGACCTGTTCGCCACGCCGGTGTCGGCGGCCGTGGTCGGGCCCTACGCTGACGCGGACGATCTCCCCGACGAGCTGCGTGAGGTAGCCGGATGAGTGACCCCCTGATCGACGACGAGCCGGTGCGCGTCGGCGTGCTCGGGGCCCGTGGTCGCATGGGTGGCGAGGTGTGCCGCGCCGTCGAGGGCGCGGAGGACCTGGACCTGGTGGCCATGGTCGACGAGGGCGACTGGCTGTTCTCGCTCGCCGACGCCGACACCCAGGTCGCGGTGGACTTCACCCACCCCTCGTCCGTCGCCGAGAACATCCGGTTCTGCATCGACCAGAACATCCACTGCGTCGTCGGGACCAGCGGCATCACGCCGGAGCTCCTGGAGACGGTCCGGGGCTGGCTCGAGCCCAAGCCCGAGCTCGGCGTCATGGTGGTGCCGAACTTCGGGATCGGCGCGGTGCTCTCGATGCGGTTCGCGGCGCAGGCGGCGAAGTTCTTCGACTCGGTCGAGATCGTCGAGCTGCACCACCCGAACAAGGCCGACGCCCCGTCCGGGACGGCCACCCGCACCGCGCAGATGATCTCCGAGGTCCGGGAGTCGGCGGGTCTGGGTCCGAGCCCGGACGCCACGACGCACGACCCGGACCATGCCCGCGGCGCCGTCGTCGACGGGGTGCACGTGCACGCGGTCCGCATGACGGGCCTCGTCGCGCATCAGCAGGTGATGCTCGGGACGGCGGGGGAGACGCTGGTGATCCGGCACGACTCGCTCGACCGCGCGTCGTTCATGCCCGGCGTGCTGCTCGCCGTGCGCAACGTGGTGTCGCGCCCCGGTCTGACGGTGGGCCTGGAGTCGGTGCTCGACCTGGACTAGCTCGACCTGGACCAGCTCGACCTGGACCAGCTCGACCTGGACCAGCGGGCCGCTCTACAGCAGCGGCAGCCCGAGGTCGTCCGCGCTCGGCTCCGGGGCGAACTCGAGGCCCAGCGGCCCGCCCAGGCGCACCTCGCGCAGCGGCCGCCCGCCCGCGTCGAGGGTGCGCACCGTCCCGTCGGGCTCCCACCCGGCGCGCCGGTAGAACGCCCGCGACGACGCGTCGCGCTCGGGCACCCAGGTGATCCCGCGGGGCCCGCCGCCGGAGCGCAGCGCCTCGGCCGCCGTCACCAGCAGCCGTCCGCCGTGCCCACGCCGTCCCCACCGGGGCGACACCAGCAGCGTCGCGACCAGCCCGACCTGCGCCGCGTCGTCCGGGACCTCGCCCACCGCATCGGCCACGTCGTCCTGCGGCGCCGGGCCCGCGAGGCAGAACCCGACGACCTCCGTGCCCTCGGTCGCCACCCAGAGCCCCGGTGCGCCTGCCGCGCGCTCCCAGGCCGCGGTCACCGCCTCGTCGTCGAACCCCTGGGTGAGCCCGGCCGGCAGGAAGTCCGCCCAGGCGGTCGTCCAGACGTCGCGCTGCACGGCGGTGACGGCCGCCGCGTCGTCGGGAGTGGCGGGACGGACGAGGGCGATCGCCATGGCGCGAGGGTGGCACGAGGGCTGTCGTCCGTGTCACCCGGGCAGGGCGGGAAACGGTCATTCCACACGTTCCCGACGACGATGTCGGTCGGGTCCGGCAGGATGCCGCCGGACCGGAGAGTCGACGCCACCCGAGGAGCCCAGTTGTCCGTCACCGACGAACTCGTCGCCGCCAACGAGTCCTTCGCCCGCTCGTTCTCCGGGGGCGGGCTGCCCGGTCCGCCGTCGCGCCACGTCGCCGTCGTCGCCTGCATGGACGCCCGCCTCGACGTCTACCGCGTCCTCGGCCTCGCCGACGGTGAGGCACACGTGATCCGCAACGCCGGCGGGGTCGTCACCGACGACGTGCTGCGCTCGCTGACGATCAGCCAGCGCAAGCTGAAGACCACCGAGGTCGTGCTGGTGCACCACACCAAGTGCGGCATGGCGACCTTCGCCGACGACGACTTCGTGGCCGAGCTCGAGTCCGAGTGCGGCGAGCGTCCGGTGTGGGCGCCCGGCGCCTTCGCCGACACGGCCCAGGACGTGCGGGACTCACTGGCGGCGGTGCGCTCGAGCCCGTTCCTGCTGCACACCGACGCGGTCCGCGGGTTCGTCTACGACGTCGACGCCGGCACGCTCACCGAGGTGGGCTGAGGCCGCCGCCGGCCCGGCTCGGCCGGGCCTCAGGCCGGGCGCGGCCGGGCCTCAGGCCGGTCGCGGCAACGGCAGGGCGGGCGGCTCGTCGTCGGCGAGGCGCACCTTGGCGGACGCCGGGTGCTCGACGAGCGCCAGCACCCGGGAGGACATGAAGCGCGCGGTGCGCACCGGGGTGCCGCCGCGCGTCACCTCGCTGACCTCGACGACGCCGCGCCCGTGCGCGATCTCCACCCGACGACCCGCCCGGGTCGCCTCCACGTCCCAGCTGCGCGTGGTGCCACCGGCGTCCACGACGATCTCGACACGGTCCCCGATCATGGGTACTCCTTCACTGTTCTCCCTGGTCAACGCCGGTGTGAGGGCCTCGATTCCCGTCGTTGTCAGGGGTGGCTGGCACGATCACCGGCGTGGCAGGGGCTCCGGAGCGGATGGGCGCGGCGGTCGCGCGGCGGGCGGCGCTGGCCGCTCAGGGACTGGATGCGCCGGCTAGGGGATCGACCCCGGACCGGGGCGCGCTCAAGCGGCTCGTCCGGCGGCTCGGACTGCTGCAGCTGGACTCGGTGAACGTGGCCGTGCGGGCGCACTACGCGCCGCCGTTCGCCCGGCTCGGGCCGTACGACCGGGACGCGCTCGACGCGCTGGCCTGGCCGCTGACCGGGGCCGACCGGCGGCGTCGGGCATTCGTGGAGTTCTGGGCGCACGAGGCGAGCCTGCTGCCGGTCGAGGACTGGCCGCTGCTGCGCTGGCGGATGCGGGACAACGCCGCGCGCACCAGCCGGTGGCTCGGCAACGCGCTGGACAACCGGCCGGACGTCCTCGACGCGGTGCACGACGCGATCGCCGCGCACGGCCCGCTCGAGGCCCGCGAGGTCGAGCAGGTGCTCGGCGACGGCGGCGAGCGCCGGGCCCGCGCGCACGGCGGCTGGTGGCACCGCTCGGACGTCAAGGTCGCGTGCGAGCACCTGTTCGCCACCGGGGTCCTGACGACGGGGACCCGGCGCGGCTTCCGTCGCGCCTACGCGGTGACCGAGGACGTGCTGCCGGCCGACGTGCTCGCGCGCGACCCGGACCGCGGCGAGGCGATGCGCGAGCTCACGCGCAAGGCCGCCGTCGCGTTGGGCGTGGCGACCGAGCCGGACCTGCGCGACCACTACCGTCTCCCGCCCGCGGAGAGTCGCGCCGCGGTGGCCGAGCTCGTCGACGCGGGAGAGCTGACCCCGGTCGAGGTCAAGGGCTGGGACGCGCCCGCCTACCGCGCGGCGGGGGCGCGGGTGCCGCGGAAGGTGACCGGACGCGCGCTGCTGGCCCCGTTCGACCCGCTGGTGTGGTTCCGCCCCCGCACCGAGCGGATCTTCGACTTCACCTACCGCATCGGCATCTACACCCCCGCCGAGCAGCGCACCCACGGCTACTACGTCTTCCCGTTCCTGCTCGACGGGCAGCTGGTCGGCCGCGTCGACCTCAAGACCGACCGGGCGGCCGGGGTGCTGCGCGTGCCGGGGGCGTTCGCCGAGCCGGAGTGCGTCGAGCGCGGCGCCGACGAGGACCACGTGGCGATCGAGATGGCCGGCGCGCTGTGGGAGATGGCGGCGTGGCTCGGGGTGGACGACGTCGTGGTCGAGGGCGGCCCGCTCGCGCCGGCCCTCTCGCGGGCGCTGGCGTACCCCGAGGCCGGCTGAACGCGTCACGCGTCGACGAGGGGCACGTCGAGCAAGCTCGAGGCGCTCGGCGGATGCCTGACGTGCTCCTGATCAGCGGCGCCGGCGAAGGCTCACCCCGTCGACGACGAGTGGATGAACCGCACCCCGGGCGGCAGCGCGCCGGTGCGTGAGGTCCGCGCGAGCACGGCGAGCAGGGTCTCCCGGAACGCCTCGGCGGCGCGGGTCGGCGCGACGTCGGTGCGGTGCGCGAGCGCGATCGTGCGATGCGTCCAGCCGGAGCCGTCGAGGCGCGTGGTGCGCAGTCCGGGGCGCCCGGCCAGCACGAGGCTCGGGACGATCGCCACGCCCAGCCCGCGCTCGACCATCCGGAGCACCGCGTCCATCTCGCCGCCCTCGACGGCGATCCGCGGGGTCACGCCCGCCGCGGCACAGGCGGAGAGGACCACCTCGCGCAGCTCGTAGCCGGGCCGGTTGACCACCAGCGGGTGGCGGGCGAGCTCGACGATGCCGGCGTGGTCGCCCAGGGCCTCGTCGAGACCGACCTGGCCGCCGGTCGCGGAGACGGCGACGAGCTCCTCGCGCAGCACCGGGGTGAGTCGCAGGGTGGAGTCCCCCGATCCCGACGTGGCACCACGGGTGGGCCCCGCACCGGCCGCCGCCGCGACCCCCCGGTTCTGCTGGTGGATGACCAGCGCCAGGTCGAGCTGGCCGTCCTCGAGGTCGGCCACCAGATCCTGGGACCCGCCCTCGCTGATCTGCAGCGAGATGCCCGGGTAGCTGGCGTGGAAGACGGCCAGGACGTCCGCGACGACCCCGACGCACAGGCTCGGCGTCGCGCCCACCCGCAGCCGCCCGCGGCGCAGCCCGGCGAGCTCGGCGATCTCCAGGCGGGCGGTCTCGACGTCGGCCACGATGCGCCGCGCCAGCGGCAGCAACGTCTCACCCGCCGCTGTGAGTGTGACGTGATCCCGACCCCGTGTGAACAGGGTCTCGCCGAGATCATCTTCGAGTGCCTGGATCTGCCGGCTCAGCGTCGGTTGCGCGATCCGTACCTCGCCCGCTGCCTGCACGAACCGTCCCGAGTCCGCGACCGCCAGGAAGTAGACGAGCTGTTTGAGGGTCACGCCGATAGCTTAAGAGCATCGTCCGACCGAGTTGCATGCATTGGCCGTCGGCGTGTTCACCGGCCTAGCGTGTCGCCCGTGGTCCTGACCCAGCGCAACATCGTCACGAGGACGTGGGGATCGTCCGTCGGCAAGAAGTCCGTCATGGCCGTGACGGGCGTGATCTTCTTGCTGTTCGTCATCACCCACATGATCGGCAACCTGAAGATCTTCTTTGGCCAGGAGACCTTCGACGCGTACTCCGAGCACCTGCGGACCCTCGGGGCAGAGATCTTCGGCTACGGCGGGGTCCTGTGGATCATCCGCGTCGTGCTGATCGCCTCGGTGCTGCTCCACATGGCCGCCGCGTTCTCGCTCTGGTACCGCGCCAAGCGGGCCCGTCCGGTCGGCTACCAGCACCGCAGCCCCCAGGGCAGCTACGCCGCCCGGACCATGCGCTGGGGCGGGGTGATCATCCTGTTGTTCGTGATCTGGCACATCCTCGACCTGACCACGGGCACGGTGAACCCGGATCCGGCCGGCGGCGCCTACGAGAAGCTCGTCGCGAGCTTCGACCGGCCCGTCGTGGCGATCTTCTACATCGTCGCGATGGTCGCGCTGAGCTTCCACATCAGTCACGGCCTCTGGTCGGCCGTCCAGACCCTGGGCGGCAACAGCGCCGTCCGCCAGCACTCTCTGAAGGCGTTCTCGGTGACCGTCGGGGTCGTCATCGCCGTCGGCTTCGCGATCATTCCGCTGTCCGTCATGTTCGGCCTGGTGAGGTGAGGAATGTCTGAGCTGCAGCAGGAACCCACGGCCACGCAGGGCGAGGGCCGCTACGCGCTCGGCGAGCCGATCGCCGACGACCGGTCGCCCGACAGCCCGATCGGTGACCGCTGGGACGACCGGAAGTTCTCCGCGCGCCTGGTGAACCCGGCGAACCGTCGCAAGATGAGCGTCATCGTCGTCGGGACCGGTCTGGCCGGTGGCGCCGCCGCCGCGACGCTCGGCGAGGCGGGCTACCACGTCAAGTCGTTCTGCTTCCAGGACACGCCCCGGCGCGCGCACTCCATCGCCGCGCAGGGCGGCATCAACGCCGCGAAGAACTACCGCAACGACGGCGACTCGGTGCACCGCCTGTTCTACGACACCGTCAAGGGCGGCGACTTCCGGTCGCGCGAGTCGAACGTGCACCGGCTCGCCGAGAACAGCCTGAACATCATCGACCAGTGCGTCGCGCAGGGCGTGCCGTTCGCCCGCGAGTACTCGGGCCTGCTCGACACCCGCTCGTTCGGCGGCACGCAGGTCTCGCGGACGTTCTACGCGCGGGGCCAGACGGGGCAGCAACTGCTGCTCGGCGCCTACTCGGCCCTCGAGCGCCAGGTCGCGGCCGGCACCGTCGAGATGCACCCGCGCACCGAGATGCTCGACCTCATCGTGGTCGACGGGCGGGCCCGCGGGATCGTCACCCGCAACGTCCTGACCGGCGAGATCGAGACGTACACCGCCGACACCGTCGTGCTCTGCACCGGCGGCTACGGCAACGTCTACTACCTCTCGACCAACGCCAAGGGCTCCAACGTCACCGCTGCCTGGCGGGCGCACCGGCGGGGCGCGCTGTTTGCGAACCCCTGCTACACCCAGATCCACCCGACCTGCATCCCGGTCAGCGGCGACTACCAGTCGAAGCTGACCCTGATGTCGGAGTCGCTGCGCAACGACGGCCGCGTCTGGGTCCCGAAGGAGCGCGGCGATCAGCGCCCGCCCAACGAGATCCCCGAGGACGAGCGGGACTACTACCTCGAGCGCCAGTACCCGGCGTTCGGCAACCTGGTCCCGCGCGACATCGCCTCGCGCGCCGCGAAGAACATGTGCGACGCCGAGTACGGCGTCGGGCCCGGCGGGCTCGGCGTGTACCTGGACTTCTCCGACGCGATCGAGCGTCTGGGGCGCCACGCCGTCGAGGCCAAGTACGGGAACCTCTTCGAGATGTACCAGCGCATCACCGGGGACGATCCGTACCAGGTCCCGATGCGCATCTACCCCGCGATCCATTACACGATGGGCGGGCTCTGGGTCGACTACGACCTCCGCTCGACCATCCCGGGCCTGTTCGTGGGCGGCGAGGCCAACTTCTCCGACCACGGCGCCAACCGGCTCGGCGCGTCCGCGCTGATGCAGGGGCTCTCGGACGGCTACTTCATCCTCCCGACGACGGTGGCCGATTACCTCGCCGACGCCCCCTTCGAGCCGGTGGGAGACGACCACCCGGCCGTGGTCGAGGCGGTGGAGTCGACCCGGGAGCGCATCGACAAGCTGCTCTCGGCCAACGGCAACCGCACCGTCGACTCGTTCCACCGCGAGCTGGGCCAGCTCGTCTGGGACCAGTGCGGCATGGCCCGCAGCAAGGAGGGTCTGGAGAAGGCCCTCGACCGGATCCCGTCGCTGCGCGAGGAGTTCTGGCGCGACGTCAAGATCGTCGGGACCGGGGACGGCCTCAACCAGTCGCTGGAGAAGGCCGGCCGCGTGGCCGACTTCATGGAGCTCGCGGAGCTCATGTGCCTCGACGCGCTGCACCGCGAGGAGTCGTGCGGCGGCCACTTCCGCGTCGAGCACCAGACCGAGGACGGCGAGGCGGCGCGGGACGACGAGAACTTCTCGTACGTCGCGGCGTGGGAGTGGGGCGGTGACGGCCATGGCGGCAGGCCGACCCTGCACAAGGAGGACCTCGACTTCTCCTACGTCCACCCGAGCCAGCGCAGCTACAAGTAGGAGGGCATCAGACGATGAAGCTCACCCTGCGGGTGTGGCGTCAGAAGAACGCCGACACCAAGGGCAAGATGGTCAAGTACCACCTCGACGACGTCGACGAGGACATGTCGTTCCTCGAGATGCTCGACGTGCTGAACGAGAAGCTGACCCTCGACGACGAGGACCCGGTCTCGTTCGACCACGACTGCCGCGAGGGCATCTGCGGCTCGTGCGCGATGGTCATCAACGGGGTCCCGCACGGCCCGCAGAAGAACACCACGACGTGCCAGCTGCACATGCGGCACTTCTCCGACGGCGACACCATCGACGTCGAGCCGTGGCGGGCGCGGGCGTTCCCGGTGATCAAGGACCTGGTGACCGACCGGTCGGCGTTCGACCAGATCATCCAGTCCGGCGGCTACGTCAGTGTCAACACCGGATCGGCGCCGGACGCCCACGCGACGCCGGTGGACAAGGTCTCCGCCGACGACGCCTTCGACGCCGCGACCTGCATCGGCTGCGGCGCCTGCGTGGCGGCGTGCCCGAACGGCAGCTCGATGCTGTTCACCGCCGCCAAGGTCACCCATCTCGGCCTGCTCCCGCAGGGGCAGCCGGAGCGGGCGACCCGCGCGATCAACATGCTCGCCAAGCAGGACGAGCTCGACTTCGGCGGGTGCACCAACGTCGGTGCGTGCGCCGAGGTGTGTCCCAAGGGCATCCCGCTGGCGTCGATCTCGCGGCTCAACCACGACGTGCTGGGCGCGACCCTGTCCGGGGCCCGCGCGGACTAGCGCTGCTCCGCGGACCTCGCTCCGAACGCACGAACGGCTCGTTCGTCACCTTCGAAGGTGACGAACGAGCCGTTCGTGGCTTTGGGGGGTGCCACCGGGGCCGGGTGCCGGCGCCGGCCGGGTGGTTACGACGACGAGGCCGTGCTCACCCGGGCGTTGCCCGCCGCGGCCCGCCCGCGGATGCGCAGCGGGACCACCGTCTCGGTCGTGGTGCCCTCGGGGCGGCTGCTGCTCACCGGCAGGTCCGACGAGGCCGAGCCCGCGGCCGAGCGCAGGTCGACCGAGGCGTCGACCCCGGAGTGCACCCCGACCCGCACCGAGCCCGCGCCCGTCGAGAGGTCCAGGTCGCCCGCGGAGGCGTCCCGGACGGTGACGTCACCGCTGCCGGCCCGCACCGCGAGGTCCGCGGCGACCCGGGCGACCGCGACCGACCCGCTGCCGGTCACGACCTCGGTCGAGGCGAGGACCTCGTCGAGGGTGATGTCCCCGGCGCCGCCCTTGACCTTCAGGACGCCGCCGACCCGGCCGACGGAGACGTCCCCGGCCCCGCAGCGGATCGCACTGCGGGCGGTGAGCTCCGAGACGCTGACGCTGCCGGTGGTCCCGATCTCCACCGCACCCGGGCGCCCGGCGACGTCGACGGGCGCGGCTCCGGCGCGCACCGCCACCCCGGACCCCGCCGGGGCGTGCACGGTCACCGCGAGCGGGACGGCCCGCAGCGCCACCTCGCGGGGGCCGCGGACGGACAGCCGCCCGTCGGCGAGGGTGATCTCGACGGCGTCGACCGCGCGTCGGGCCCGCTCCTCGGGGTCCTCCCCGGGCCGGACGCCGAGCCCGGCCATGGCGCCGAGGTCGAACCCGAAGCGCCGTTCGAGCCCGCCCGCGGCGTCCACCAGGCCCGCGAGTCCCCGGACCCAGCCGGGCGCCCCCTCGGGATCGGCGGTCACCTCGACGCGCAGCTCGGCGGGGGAGGCGTCGGTCGAGGTCTCCGGCCGCTGGTCCAACCGGACGTCGACCCGCCCGGCGTCGATCTCGACGACGACGTCGACCGGGCCCTCGACGTCGTGACGCTCGGTCCTGCTCGGCGCGCTCATCCGCGAACCCACCCCGACACGCCGGAGTCGCCCTCGTCGTCGTCACCCGACGACGACGGCCGGTTCCGCGGCTCGTCGTCGGAGCCCGGACCGTCCCAGCCGTGCTTGTCCCAACCGCGTCCGCGGCCCCGCCCGTGCCCCCACGAGTCGTGCAGGGCTCCCTGCACGGCCTGCGAGATCCACGAGTTGAGCGACATGCCCTGGGCGGCGGCGGCCTGCTCGGCCTGGCCCTTGATCTGGTCGACGAGCCGGAGGGTCATCCGGGAGATGTCGCCCATGTCGCCGGGTCCGGCGCTCGGCCGGCCGAACCCGGGGTGATCGAAGCCCGGGCGCCGGAACGCCCCGCCGGGCCCGACGAACGGGCTCGACGACGGCCCGGCGAAGAAGCCGCCCGCCGGCGCCTCCTCCTCGGCCGGCTCCTCGGCGGCGGAGCGGTCGACGACCACGTCGACCTCGCGGCCCCGGAGGCGCAGCGAGACGGAGTGGTCGTCGAGGGAGTCGGAGATCTCCGCGGCGAGGTCGGAGAGCGCGTTCATGAGGGCGAGGCGAACGGCGGGCTCGAGGGCCCCGGCCAGCGCGGTGCCGGCCCGGGCGGTCTGCTCGTCGCCCACCGACGCCGCGGCGGCGAGGTCGTCCCGCAGGGCGGTGACATAGGGCGTGAGGTCCATGGGCACCACAGTGACACCATTGCGACACCACGACAAGCGATTGGTGTCATGTCAGCGCTGGGCGAACACCGTCATGGTGTCACGCTGATGTCAGAAGTCGTCGGAGCTCTCGTGGTAGTCCTTGCCGCCGCTCGCCATCCGGCGCAGCGTGAACCGTCGGGAGAGCCGGATGGCGGGCCGGATCGCGAGCTGGGCCGAGCCGACCACGAAGAGCCACACCCCGACGTCCTTCGCGGACGACGGCACGCCCTCGAAGAAGAAGAACGACCCGACGAGGAACTCCACCGCGATCAGCGCGTCGTTGACGATGCTCGCCGTCTCGTAGCGGTCGCGGATGGTGATCACGCGCCCGGCGAGGGTCATCGTGATGTTCGGGTCGTCGGGGTCGTCGCTCACCGGCTTGGCCATGATCGGGTTGGTACCCCGGAGCGGGAGCGCCGGATCACCACGGACGAGCGGATACCGTGTCGGGCGTGGAGACCGTGGGACCGCAGGTGACGCTGATCGCGAAGACCGAGTTCCTGCCGCCGGCCGGGGTGCCGTGGGAGACGGACGCCGACGGGGGGCAGGCGCTCGCCGAGTTCGCGGGGCGGGCCTGCTATCAGTCGTGGACCAAGCCGAACCCGGCGACGGCGTCGAACGCCGGCTACCTGCGCCACATCCTCGAGGTCGGGCACCTTTCCGTGCTCGAGCACGGGAGCGTGAGCTTCTACCTCACCGGGATGTCGCGCAGCCTCACCCACGAGCTGATCCGCCACCGCCACTTCTCCTACTCGCAGCTCTCGCAGCGCTACGTGCCCGAGCGCGACGCCGCGATGGTCGAGCCCGACGTGATCGCGGACGACCCCGAGCTGCACCAGCTCTTCACCGAGGCGGGCGAGGCCGCGCTGGCCTCCTACGAGAAGCTGCTCGCGGGCCTCGAGGAGCGCTTCGCCGACGAGCCCAACCGCACGCTGCGCCGCAAGCAGGCCCGGCAGGCGGCCCGCGCGGTGCTGCCGAACGCCACCGAGACCCGCATCGTCGTCACCGGCAACTACCGGGCGTGGCGGCACTTCATCGCCATGCGGGCCTCCGAGCACGCCGACGTGGAGATCCGCGACCTCGCGGTGATGTGCCTCGAGGCGCTGCAGGCCGAGGTGCCGAACGTGTTCGCCGACTTCGAGATCAGCGAGCTGCCGAGCGGCTCCCGGGTCGCGTCGAGCCCGTTCGTCGCCGAGGGGTGATCCGCGGGCTCAGCGGGTAGCAGGCATCCATGAGTGCTGTCCGGTCCGCCGCCGACGTGGCCGCCGCCGAGCGCAACGCCCTCGCCGACCTGTTCCTCGAGCGCGGGCCCGACGAACCGACGCTGTGCGGCGAGTGGACGACGAACGACCTGCTCGCCCACCTCGTCGTCCGGGAGCGTCGACCCGACGCGGCGCCCGGCATCATGATCCCCCCGTTGGCCTTCTGGACCGAGCGCGTGCAGTCCCAGGCCGCGCGGCGCGATTTCGGGGCGAACGTCGCGCTGATCCGCAGCGGCCCGCCGTCGTGGAGCCCGATGGCGCTGCCGTTCCTGGCCGGCGTGGACGTCCAGGAGTACTTCATCCACCACGAGGACGTGCGGCGCGCGGTCGACGGCTGGTCGCCGCGGCCACCGGACCCGGACCGGGACGCCCTGCTGTGGCGCCAGCTCGGGATGCTCGGCCGGCTCGCGTTCCGCGCCGGCCCGGTGGGCGTGACGCTGCAGGCCCCGGACGGGCGCGAGCACGCGGTGAAGAGCGGCCCGCGCACCGTCACGATCGTCGGTGAGCCGGACGAGCTGGTGATGTTCGCCAGCGGGCGCGACGAGTGCGTCGTGGCCTGGCAGGGCGAACCGGCCGACGTCGCGAGCGTGCAGGCCACCGACCGGGGGCTCTAGGTCGCCCACGGCGGCCCCGAGTGCCCCGTCGGTGGCGTCGTGCCCCTCCACCATCACCCGCCCCATCGCACGAGCGGTACATTGACCATGGCATGAGTACGCCCGCCGATCGCACCTCGCCCCCTCAGGGGGTCGGTGCTCGACTCGCGCCCGGAGCGCGCTCTGCCGCTCGAGACATCCCCGCGGCCCACGACGGGTCGCACCCGTGGGCGAGCGCCCCGCGACACGAGGTCGTGCCGGGCGACGCCCTGTGACCAGGAGGAACCCATTCCCAGCGAGAACCCCACCGGGGTGACCCGGTGAGCCGATCGACCGCACAGCGCCGCCGGGGCAACGGCGGCAACCAGAGCTCCCCGAACCAGGGTGAGCAGAGCAAGAACGGCGCCGACCCCGGGCACGAGAAGCACGACTGCGGGCAGGGCTCCGGCGTGCCGACCCAGTCGGTGCCGCAGACCTCCGGCGCCGTCGCCGACGTCCCGCCGAAGCCGCTCGCCGAGGGCGCGCTGCGCGTCGTGGCGCTCGGCGGCGTCGGCGAGGTCGGCCGGAACATGACCGTGTTCGAGTACGGCGGGCGGCTGCTCGTCGTCGACTGCGGTGTGCTCTTCCCGAGCGAGGAGTCGCCCGGCGTCGACCTCATCCTGCCGGACTTCCGGACCATCGAGGACCGGCTCGACGACATCGACGCCCTGGTGCTCACCCACGGGCACGAGGACCACATCGGCGCGGTGCCGTTCCTGCTGCGCCAGAAGCCGGACCTGCTCGTCGTCGGGTCCCGGTTCACGCTCGCCCTGGTCGAGGCGAAGTGCAAGGAGCACCGCCTCACCCCGCACCTGCTCGAGGTCCGCGAGGGCGAGCGCAACCACATCGGGACGTTCGACCTCGAGTTCTTCGCGGTCAACCACTCCATCCCCGACGCCCTCGCCGTCGCCGTCCGCACGCCCGGCGGCACGGTGCTGCACACCGGGGACATCAAGCTCGACCAGCTCCCGCTCGACGGCCGCCTCACCGACCTGGCCGGGTTCTCCCGGCTCGGCGACGAGGGCGTGGACCTGCTGCTCGTCGACTCGACGAACGCCGAGGTCCCGGGCTTCGTGACCCCGGAGCGCGACATCGCGCCGGTGATCGACGACGTGTTCCGCCGGGCCCCGAGCCGGCTGATCGTCGCCTGCTTCGCCAGCCACGTACACCGCGTCCAGCAGGTGCTCAACGCGGCGCAGAAGCACAAGCGCAAGGTCTGTTTCACCGGCCGCTCGATGGTCCGGAACATGGGGATAGCGGCCGACCTGGGCCTGCTCGACATCCCCGAGGGGCTGCTCGTCGACCTCGACGACGCGCTGCAGATGCCGGAGAAGGATGTCGTGCTGGTCTCGACCGGCTCGCAGGGTGAGCCGCTCTCGGCGCTCGGCCGCATGGCCCGCGGTGACCACCGGCAGATCACGATCACCCCGGGCGACACGGTCGTCCTGCTCTCGTCGCTGATCCCCGGCAACGAGACCGCGGTCTTCGCCGTGATCAACGGCCTGACCCGGCTCGGCGCCGAGGTGGTCCACTCCGGCGTCGCGAAGGTCCACGTCTCGGGGCACGCGAGCGCCGGGGAACTGCTGTTCCTCTACAACGCGCTCCGCCCGCGCAACGTCATGCCGGTGCACGGCGAGTGGCGCCACCTGCGCGCCAACGCCGAGATCGCGAAGCGCGTCGGCATCCCGGCGAAGAACGTCGTCATCGCCGAGGACGGCGTCGTCGTGGACGTCGTCGAGAAGCAGGCCGCGATCGCCGGGCGCGTCGAGGTCGGGCACGTCTACGTGGACGGCAACCAGGTCGGCGACGTCGGCGAGACGACGCTGTCCGACCGGCTGGTGCTCGGCGAGGGCGGCTTCATCGCGATCACGGTGGCCGTCGAGGCGGCGACCGGACGCGCGGTGGCGCCCCCGCGGATCTCCGGACGGGGGTTCTCCGACGACCCGAAGGCACTCGAGAACGTCGTCTCCCTGGTGGAGATGGAGCTCGCGCGCACCGAGGCCGAGGGGATCACCGACACCCACCGCATCGCACAGGCGGTCCGCCGGGTGGTCGGCAAGTGGGTCGGCGAGACCTACCGCCGCCGGCCGATGATCGTCCCGACGGTGCTGCCGGTATAGGGCGAAGCCCATGTGAGTGGATGTGGTCGCCATGACGACCACATTCGTTCACATGGCGCGGAGCGCCTTCTCCAGATACTGGCGCACCGGGGGCCAGAGCTCGGGGAGCACGAGGTCGACCTGCTCGAGGCGGTACCAGGCGACCTGCAGGCTCACCGCGACCTCGCCGACCGGCGGCTCGGTGACCGGGCGGGCCGCGACGTAGGTCGTCGCGATCCCGTCGACCACCATCCGGCCGAGCTGGCGGCCGGCCCGGATGCGCACCCGGGTCTCCTCCTCGCAGCCGCGCTCGGCGGTGGCCCCCGGCGTCTCGCGCGGTTCGGGGCGTCCGCCGGGCAGCACCGCGGGCGGGGTCTCGCCGGGGCGGTGGACCAGCAGCAGGCCGGGCCCGGCGGTCACGACCGCCAGCACGAGGTGGTTCTCCCGGCTCACGGCGTCTGCTTACCACGCTCGTCGCGACCGGAGCGGGTCGCCGGACCGGGAACCGACGCGTGATCGACTCCCGAGTGAGGGAGGTGGGTGGGGACCGAACGGTCCGTCACGGTCGTCGCGATCATGGACCGTCGGACGGTGTCAGGAGGTCGACGGCGAGGGTGAGCCGCTCGCCGTCGTCGTCGGGGGAGAGCCGTCCGGCGCGGGCTAGGGTCGCGAGCCCGTGCAGGGTGGCCCACCCGAGCTCGGCGTACCGGCCCGGGTCACCCGTCGTCGTGGGGGCCAGCGTGTCGCGCAGGACCGCGAAGCCCTCCAGCAGCGGGCCCGGGGTGTCGTCGCGGGCGAACGGCAGCGCGGCCAGGTCGAACATCGCCGTGTACGTGGCCGGGTGCTGCGCGGCGAAGTCCAGGTAGGTGGTGGCCAGCGCGGCGACGGCGGGGCGGCGCCCCGGGCCGGCACCGGTGACCGCGGCGCGCAGCGTCGTCGCGAGCTCGGCGAAGCCCTCGACGGCGACCGCCGCGACGATCGCGTCCTTGCCGCCGGGGAAGTGGCCGTAGAGCACGGGCTGCGAGTACTCGATCCGGTCCGCGAGCCGCCGGGTGGTCACCGCGTCCCAGCCCTGGTCCTCGGCGAGCTCGCGGGCGGCGGCGACGATCCGGCCGTGCCGGTCGGCGCGCTCCCGTTCCTTGCGGTCCTGGGTCGTCACGGTGTCGACTCTAGCAGTGCTAGAAATTCAAGCGACGTTCGTCTAGCGTCGGCAGTCGAACTAGCAGTGCTAGAACTCGAGGAGGCGTCATGGACGTGCTTGGTGTCGTCACGGTGGTGGCGGTGGGACTGCTCGTCGGGGTCGAGCTCGCGGTGGCGGTGTTCGTCAACCCGATGTTCGACCGCCTGCCCGGGGACGCCGGGCTCGCTGCCCGCAGCGACGGGGCTCGGGTGCTCGGGCGGGTCATGCCGTTCTGGTACGTCGGATCGGTCGTGCTGGGCGTCGCGTGGCTCGTGCTGGCGTGGGGCGGTCCGGTGACCGTCCCCGTCGTCGTGGCGATGGCGCTGCTGGTGGTGGCGGTCATCGCGTCGGTCACGCTGCTGGTGCCGATCAACGACCGCGTGAAGACCTGGAGCGCCGGGAACGCACCGACCGACTGGCGCGCCCAGGTGGGTCGCTGGGACCGCCTGCACTACGGCCGGGTCGCCCTGCTGGTCGCGGCGTTCGCGCTGGTGGCGGTCGGGCTGCTCGCGGCGTGAGGGCAGACTGTGCCGGTGCTGGCCGCGACCCGGATCTCCCAGGTGAGCTCGCCGACGGTGCTGCTCGCGGTGCTCTACCCGGTGGTGGGCGCGCTCGCGGCCGGGTGGCCCGGCGTCGGGTGGTCGCTGGTCGGGATGGTGTTCACGGTCGCGATCCCGGCGGCGATCGTGGACGTCGGGGTGCGGCGGGGCCGCTACACCGACCACCACCTGTCCCGGCGCGAGCAGCGGGCGGTGCCGCTGGGACTGTCGGCGGCCTCGGTGCTCGTCGGGCTGGCGGTGCTGGGGTTCGCGGGCGCGCCGCGGGCGATCGTCGCGCTGCAGGTGGCCGTGCTCGTGACGGTGCTCGTGGTGACGGCCGTGACGCTGGCGTGGAAGGTCAGCCTGCACGTCGCGGTGGTCGGGGCGGCGGCCTGCGTGCTGACGCTGCTCGGCGGCGGATGGTGGGCGCTGTCCTGGCTCGCGGTGCCGGTGGTGGCCTGGGCGCGGTTGCGGCTGACCGCGCACACGGTCGCGCAGGTCGTCGTCGGGTGCGTCCTCGGGGCGGGCGTCACGGGGGCCGTGCTGCTGATCGCGGGCGTAGCGTCCCTGCCGTGACGAGCGCGACCACCTGGGACCCGGACCTCTACCTCGACTTCGACGACCTCCGCTCACGGCCGTTCGCGGACCTGCTCGCACGGATCGGGGCGCACGACCCGGTCCACGTGGTCGACGCCGGGTGCGGGCCGGGGCACCTCACCCGGGTGCTGGCGGCCCGGTGGCCGGACGCCCGGGTGAGCGCGTTCGACTCGTCGCCGGACATGGTCGCCGCGGCACGCGGTCGCGGGGTCGACGCGGTGCAGGCGGACGTCGGGACGTGGACGCCGGCCGACGACGTCGACGTCATCGTCACGAACGCCGTCCTGCAGTGGGTGCCGGGGCACCGCGACCTGCTGCGGCGCTGGGTCGGGGCGCTGCCGGCCGGGGGCTGGTTCGCCATGCAGGTGCCCGGCAACTTCACCGCGCCGTCGCACGTCCTGGCCCGGGAGGTGGCCGACCGGTTCGGCGTGCCGCTGCGCGACGCCGCCACGGTGGCCGAGCCGGCCGACTACGCCGACGACATCGCCGCGGCCGGGGCGAGCGCGGTGGACGTGTGGGAGACGACCTATCTGCAGCGCCTCACCGGGGAGGACCCGGTGCTGCACTGGATCTCCGGCACCGCGCTGCGCCCGGTCCGCGACGCACTCTCCGACGCCGACTACGCGGCCTACACCGCCGAGCTCGCCCCCCGGCTGCGCGAGGCCTACCCGCAACGCGCCGACGGCTCCACCTGGTTCCCGTTCCGTCGGATCTTCTGCGTAGGTGCGCTGACGCGCTCGTGAGCACTAATTGACGCTATAGCCTCACTTTCTGCTCACATGCGCGAAGCGCACCTGCTGGGCGCGTGTGGCTCCCGTGACGCGTGCCGTCTCCCGTTTACGGTGAGACGCATGGCCCGAACCGACACCTCCGCGCGCAGTCGACCCCTCACCCGGGGCCGCACACCGCAGCGCACCGTGGAGTCGGCTCAGCCGGCGCCGCGCTCCCGGTCGGGAACGGGCCGGGGCGGATCGGGTCGCCGGGCACCGGCCACGGGGAGGGCCCCGGCCAAGCGCCGGACTCCCGCGCGCAAGCCGGCGCGTCGAGGTCCCGGCCCGATCGTCCGCGGTCTGCAGGGCGTCTGGACGCTGACCGCCCGCGGGCTCGGCTCGCTGGCGCGCACCGTCGGCCGCGGCCGTGACATCGACGCCGCCCACCGCCGGGACGGGATCGCGCTCGCGCTGGTGATCCTCTCGCTGGTCACCGCGGCGGGGCTGTGGCTGCACGCCGGCGGGCCGGTCGGGTGGGGGATCGAGGTCGCGTTCCGGACGGTGCTGGGCTCGGTGGCCCTCGCCGTGCCGGTGATCCTGCTCGGGGTCGCCGTCCTGCTCCTGCGCACCGATCCGGACCCGGAGACCCGTCCCCGCTCCGTCGTCGGGGCGCTGCTGCTGGGCCTCGGCGTGCTCGGGGTCTGGCACCTGTCCGTGGGTGCCCCTCCGACGCTGGCCGGTCGCCAGGCCGGCGGCGGCGTGGTCGGCGCCGTGATCGCCGACCCGATCACCGCGGGCGTCACGGTGTGGCTCGCGATGCCCGTCCTCGTCCTCGTGGCGGCGTTCGGCCTGCTCGTGCTCACCGGGACCCCGGTCCGCGACGTCCCGCGCCGGGTGCGCTGCCTGATCACCGGGGAGCCCTTCGACGACGAGTACGACGACGAGTGGGGCGGGGTCGACGACATCGAGGGGGAGGCCCCCGAGGCCGACGCCGAGACCACCGCGCTGCGCCGCCCCCGCCGCAAGAAGGGCGCCGACGCCGAGGCCGCGAGCGAGCCGGACCTGGACGATGCCGCCGGGCACCCCGCCCGTCACCGGGACGGCCAGGCGCCCGCGGCCGAGGAGGCGCCCGCCGACACCCCGGCCGACGAGCCCGCCCCGCCGAAGGCGAAGCGCCGCAAGAAGGTGCCGGCGGCCGAGATCCCGGAGACGCCGCCCGTCGTCGACCCCCCGGACTCGGAGACCGACCCGCAGGCCGCGACGTCCTTCAGCTCGCACCGCGAGGTCCCGGAGGGCGCCGACGGCGAGGTCGTCTACCACCTGCCGCCGCCGGACCTGCTCACCGCGGGCGAGCCGCCGAAGGCCCGCAGCGCCGCGAACGACGCCATGATCGAGGCGATCACCGGCGTGCTGGAGCAGTTCAAGGTCGACGCCCAGGTCACCGGCTTCGTGCGCGGCCCGACGGTCACCCGCTACGAGGTCGAGCTCGGCCACGGGGTGAAGGTCGAGAAGATCACCCAGCTGCACCGGAACCTGTCCTACGCGGCGGCGACCGAGAACGTCCGGCTGCTCGCGCCGATCCCCGGCAAGTCCGCCGTCGGCATCGAGGTGCCCAACACCGACCGCGAGATGGTGCGCCTCGCCGACGTCCTGACCAGTGGCACCGCCCGCCGCGAGACCCACCCCATGGTCATCGGGCTGGGCAAGGACATCGAGGGCCAGATGGTGCTGGCCAACCTCGCGAAGATGCCGCACCTGCTGGTCGCCGGGTCCACGGGTTCCGGTAAGTCGAGCTTCGTCAACTCGATGCTGGTCTCGCTGCTCGCCCGGGCCACCCCGGACGAGGTCCGGATGATCCTCATCGACCCCAAGATGGTCGAGCTGACGCCCTACGAGGGCATCCCGCACCTGATCACGCCGATCATCACCTCGCCGAAGAAGGCCGCCACCGCGCTGCAGTGGCTGGTCGAGGAGATGGAGCAGCGCTACGCGGACATGCAGGCCAACCGCGTGCGGCACATCGACGTGTTCAACGAGAAGGTGCGCTCGGGCGAGATCACCGCGCCGCCCGGCTCCGAGCGGGTCTACCGGCCCTACCCGTACATCATGGCGATCGTCGACGAGCTCGCCGACCTCATGATGACCGCCCCGCGCGACGTCGAGGACGCGATCGTGCGGATCACGCAGAAGGCCCGCGCGGCCGGCATCCACCTGGTGCTCGCGACGCAGCGGCCGAGCGTCGACGTCGTCACCGGCCTGATCAAGACCAACGTGCCGTCGCGGCTCGCGTTCGCCACCAGCTCGCTCACCGACAGCCGCGTCATCCTCGACCAGCCCGGCGCCGAGAAGCTCATCGGTATGGGCGACGCGCTCTTCCTGCCGATGGGCGCCGGCAAGACGAACCGGCTGCAGGGCGCCTTCGTCGGCGACGACGAGATCTCGGCGATGGTCGACTTCTGCAAGGAGCAGGCCGAGCCCGACTACGACGACTCGGTGACCACCGAGGCCGCGGGCGAGAAGAAGGAGATCGACCCGGACATCGGGGACGACCTCGAGGTGCTCCTGCAGGCGGCCGAGCTGATCGTCACCAGCCAGTTCGGGTCGACCTCGATGCTGCAGCGCAAGCTGCGGGTCGGGTTCGCGAAGGCCGGGCGGCTCATGGACCTGCTCGAGACCCGCGGGGTGGTCGGGCCGAGCGAGGGCTCGAAGGCCCGCGACGTGCTGTTCAAGCCGGACGAGCTCGCCGATCTCATGGCCTCGCTGCGCGGCGAGCCCGCCCCGAGCAGCGCCTCCGACGCCGGCGGCGGAGTCCCTGAGGCCGACGACGACCCCGATGGTGGCTATCCGGAGTAACCCGCCTGATCGGGTCCGCGTGTCCCTCCGGCGCGCCCGGGGTGCTCTGCGAGGCTGCGCCGCACATCCCATGGACGAGGGGAGCGGACATGGCGCAGCAGCAGCCCAGGGCGACGGTCGGCACGACGGACCGGCCCCCGCACCCCGCCGACCCCGCGCTCGGCGACGCGCTGCTCCGGAGCGGGCCGGAGGTGGACGGGGCGGAGGACCTCCCGCTCCCCGAGGACCTCGGCGGGCCCGACCCCGCCGCCGCGCCCGCGGTCACCCGGGAGCGGGCGCGGATCGCCGTCGACCTGCGCGCGGTCGTCGTCGACGCCCTGCACCGGCTGGTCGAGATCCCGGTCGACGACGGCGACCGGGGGCCGGTCGCGGGTCACGCCCGGGCCGCGCTCGGGGCCACGCGCCGTGCTGCCGCTCTCGGCGGGCTCCCGGTTCCCGCCGGGCCCACCGACCCGACCCGGGGGCAGGCACTGCGCCCGGCAGGCCTCGTCGTCGGGACCCTGTTCGGAGCCGCGGCGGCCTCGCTGGCCGCGCTCGTCGTCGTGCTGCTCCCCGCGACCGTCGCCGCCGAACCGCTGCTCGTCGTCGGGCTGGCGGTGGCCGTCGCACTGGCCGCCCGGCACGCGCCGCCGGCCGCGTCCGGGGTGGTGCTGGCCGCCGTCCTCGGGGTGCTCGCCCTCGCCGCGCCGTTCGCGACGACGACCGCCTCGACCACCGGTGCCGTGGCCGGCACCGTCGACCTGCCCGTCGAGGCCGCGCCGGAGCCGGGGGAGTGCCTGCTGCTCGGGGTCGTGCTCGCGGCCGCCTACGCGGTCGGGCTGCACCGGCGGCGCCGGGCGATCGCCGTCGGCCGCGGCCACCTGCTCCACGCGTTCGACGAGCAGGCGCGCGGGGACGTCGACGCCCGGCTCGGGCTGGCGGCCTCGACCCACCGCACGCTCGCCGCCGAACTGGCCGTGCTCGCCGCGCCGGACGCCTCCGAGCCGCGGCGCCGGCGCATCGCGCGGCACCGGGTCGCCGCGGTGCTCCCGACCCTCGCGGCCGTCGACGCCGAGCCGGGACACCTCGTCGGGGAGGTCGACGCCGTGCTCGACGAGGGTCGGCTCGCGGTGCTCGTGGCCTCGGCCCGGCACGCCGCCCTCCTCGGTGGCCAGCCCGCGGCGCGGCACGGCGGACGTCCGCCGTCGGTGGTCGTGCGGGGCGTGCCCGGGCGGGACCGGCCGGAGGTCGGACTGCTCGCCGCGCGCCTGCTGGCCGAGCTCGTCGCGGAGCTCGCGTCCCGGCCCGGCCCGGACGCGGCGTGCGTGACCGTGGAGCACCGCGACGACGCCGTCGTCCTGGAGGTCGCCTGCGGGCGCACCCGGGTCTCGGGGCCGCGTCCCGGGCGGGTGCCCGCCGCGCTCGCTGAGCGGGCCGCCCTGGTGGGCGGGACGGTCGAGGTGACGTCGTGCCGGGAGGCGCTCTCCGTGCGCGTCTCGCTCCCGGTCGCCGCGACGGTGCCCGCTCCGGTGCAGCCGTCGACGCCGCCGGGTGGCTCGGTGGCCGCCGCGTAGGTGCGCTCCGCGCTGGTGAGCACTCATCGACGCCGGAGCGTCCATTACTGCTCACAGGCGACGGAGTCGCGCCTATTCTCCCGGGCGTGGACCACCGACTGATCGCGTTCTCGCTCGCCGCCGCGGTGCTCATCGTGGTGCCGGGCCCGAGCGTGGTGTTCGCGGTCGGCCGGGCGCTCTCGGTCGGGCGGCGCCGGGCCCTGGCCGCCGTCGTGGGCAACGAGCTGGGACTGATGGTGCAGGTCGCCGTCGTGGCCGGTGGGCTCGGCGCGCTCGTCACCGGGTCGGCCGTCGCGTTCACGGTGCTGAAGCTGGCCGGAGCCGCCTACCTCGTCGTGCTGGGGGTGAACGCGATCCGCCACCGCCACGACGCGTTCGCCGCCCTCGGCCGCGCCGGCGCGGTCCCCGATAGCCGCCGCCGGGTCGGCCGGGCGGTGCTCGACGGCATCGCGGTGGGTGCACTGAACCCGAAGAGCGCGGTGTTCTTCACGGCGTTCCTGCCGCAGTTCGTGGACCCCGGGGCGCCGGTGCCCGGCCAGGTGCTGCTGCTCGGGGCGGTGTTCACCGGGATCGCGCTCGTCCTCGACAGCCTGTGGGTGCTCGTCGCGGGGACCGCCCGGACGTGGTTCGCGCGCTCGCCGCGCCGGCTCGCCGTCGTCGGCGGGACCGGGGGCGTCGTGATGATCGGTCTGGGTGTGGGGGTAGGTGCCTCCGGCTCCTAGAGATCCAGCAGCATCCGGCTGTTGCCCAACGTGTTCGGCTTGACGTAGGCGAGGTCGAGGAACTCCGCGACGCCCTCGTCGGCCGACTCCATCATCTCCAGGTAGACGTCCTGGCTGACCGGCGAGCCGTCGATCTCCCGGAATCCGTGACGTGTGAAGAACTCCACCTCGAAGGTGAGCACGAACAGACTGGCGAGCCCGAGGGCGCGGGCCTGCGCGATCAGCTCGTCGACGAGGGCGTGCCCGACGCCGCCGCCCTGCACCGAAGGATCGACCGCGATGGTGCGGACCTCGCCGAGGTTCTCCCAGAGCACGTGCAGCGCGCCGCACCCGACGACCTCGTGACCGCGCACCGCGACCCGGAACTCCTGGATCGTCTCGTACAGCGTGACCAGCGGTTTCCGCAGCAGGATGTTGTCCGAGGCGAAGCCGTCGACCAGCGTCTTGATGCCCCGCACGTCGGCGGTCCGGGCGCGGCGCAGCAGGATCGGGGCGCCGGAGGATCGTCCGTTCCCGGACTCCGTGGTCGAGGGGGTCGCTGCGCTCCGCTCGGTCTCCGGGGTCATGACGGTCCAGCCTAGGCGCGGCCGGGTCGCCGGGCCGGGCGCGACCCGCACCCTCCGCCCACCGCCGGACCCCGGCGTCGCCTCCTCGGCGCGGCCCGGAGGCGTCTACCCTGGACGGGTGCCGCAGCGCGAAGAGCAGTCCCGCGCGGGCTCACCCGGAACGGACAGCGCCGTGGAGCCCGAACCCCGAGGCCGCGTGGCGCTCGTGACGCTGGGCTGTGCCCGCAACGACGTCGACTCCGAAGAACTGGCCGGACGGCTGGCCGCCGAGGGGTGGGACGTCGCGGGCGGCGACGACGGCAGCGCCGACGTCGTCCTCGTCAACACCTGCACCTTCGTCGAGCAGGCCAAGAAGGACTCCGTCGACGCGGTGCTGGCCGCGGGCGGGCCCGACTCGAAGGTCGTCGCCGTCGGCTGCATGGCCGAGCGCTACGGCGCGGAGCTGGCCGAGGCACTGCCCGAGGCGTCCGCGGTGCTGGGCTTCGACCACTACGGGTCGATCTCGGAGCGCCTCGACGACGTGATGTCCGGGCGCCCGCTCGCCTCCCACCAGCCCGCGGACCGGCGCACGCTGCTGCCGCTGAGCCCCGTGAAGCGTCCCGAGGCGGTCCGTGAGGGCTCGATCCCCGGGCACGAGTGGCTGCCGGAGATCCCCCGCCGGCGGCTCGACGACGCCCCGGTGGCGCCGCTGAAGCTCGCCTCCGGATGCGACCGGCGCTGTGCCTTCTGCGCCATCCCGTCCTTCCGGGGCGCCTTCGTGTCCCGCGCGCCCGAGGACGTCGTCGCCGAGGCGGCGTGGCTGGCCGACCACGGCGTCGCCGAGGTCACCCTGGTCAGCGAGAACTCCACCTCCTACGGCAAGGACATCGACGCGCGCGGTGCCGCGGGCGGGGCGCTCGAGCGGCTGCTCGGCTCGCTCGCCGAGGTGCCGGGCCTGCGCCGGGTCCGGGTGTCCTACCTGCAGCCCGCCGAGGTCCGGCCGCCGCTGCTCGCCGCGATCGCGCGCACGCCCGGGATCGCCGACTACTTCGACCTGTCCTTCCAGCACGCCTCCGGGCCGCTGCTGCGGCGGATGCGGCGGTTCGGGTCCCGCGAGTCGTTCCTGTCGCTGTGCGCCGAGATCCGCGCGCTCGCGCCGGAGGCGGGCATCCGCTCGAACGTCATCGTCGGCTTCCCCGGCGAGACCGAGGAGGACCTCGCCGAGCTGGAGGCCTTCCTCTCCGAGGCCGAGCTCGACGCCGTCGGGGTGTTCGGCTACTCCGACGAGGACGGCACCGAGGCCGCCGACCTGCCCGACAAGGTCGACCCCGCCGAGGTCGCCGCCCGCGTGGAGCGGATCACCTCGCTGGTCGAGGTGGTGAGCGCCGACCGTGCCGCCCGCCGCGTCGGCACCGAGGTCGAGGTCCTCGTCGAGCGCCAGGAGCTCTCCGAGGAGGCCGAGGCGGAGTTCGACGACCCGCCCATCTCCGAGACCGGCGACGTCGACCTCGCCGAGCTCGGCCTCACCGAGGACGACGTCCCCGAGATGACCGACCTCCCCGACGACGAGGCCGAGGGTCCGGTCGAGCTGGTCGACTCCGAGCCCGGCGACCTCGTCTGGATCGGGCGCGCCGCCCACCAGGGCCCCGACGTCGACGGCGAGTGCCTGCTCACCGGCGACGACGAGCTGCTCGCCGGGCTGACCCGCGGCGCCGTCGTGCGAGCCGTGGTCACCGGCTCGACCGGGGTGGACCTCGTCGCCGAGGTCCTCGACGTGATCGCCCCCGGCCCCGGCACCGCCGAGGCCCCCGAGCCCGCCGTGGCCGGCGCGCGATGACCCAGCCGCCGGGGTCGGCCGCCCCGTCGTCCGCCGACGGGACGAGCACGCCCGGTACGACCACGAGCGCGCGCGCCCCGGTGCCGCTGGTCAACATCGCCAACGCGCTCACCGTCGTCCGGCTGATCCTGGTGCCGGTGTTCCTCGGCGTGCTCTTCGTCGATGGCGGGCACACGCCGTACTTCCGCTGGGTCGCCTTCGGGGTCTTCGCGGTCGCGTCGCTCACCGACTCCTTCGACGGCGAGTTCGCCCGCCGCTGGGGGCTCGTCACCGACTTCGGCAAGATCGCCGACCCGATCGCCGACAAGGCGCTCGTCGGCGCGGCGCTGGTCGGGCTGTCGGTCCTGGGCGAGCTGGCCTGGTGGGTCACGATCGTGATCGCGATCCGGGAGCTCGGGATCACCGCCATGCGGTTCTGGGTGCTGCGCCACGGCGTGATCCCGGCGAGCCGGGGCGGCAAGCTCAAGACGGTGCTGCAGACCCTCGCGCTGGGGCTCGCGATCATGCCGCTGCCCGCGGTGGCCCAGCCCGTCGTCGCGACGTTGTTCCTGCTCGCGGTGGTGGTCACGGTCGTGACGGGGCTGGACTACGTCGCGCAGGCGGTGCGGCTACGCCGAGCGGCGACCGCCTGAGCCCGCGCGGCGCCGTTCGCTGTCGGCGAACCCGTCCGTGCGGGACACCACGGAACCGACGCGGCGCTGCGGGAGTCGGTACCGTGGTCGGAACGGTCATCGACGCCGGGCTCCCCGCGGGGCCGATGCTGGTCCCCGCGTCCGGGGTGCGGTGAGGGCGGAGGTGCGAGATGGCGCTGTTGTTGCGCGAGGCGATCGGCGGGACCATCCGCCGGGCCCGCACCGAGCGCCGGCGGACCCTGCGTGACGTGTCCAAGGACGCGCGGGTGAGCCTGGGCTACCTGTCGGAGATCGAGCGTGGGCGCAAGGAGCCCTCCAGCGAGCTGCTCGCGGCGATCTGTGAGGCGCTGGCGCTCTCGCTGCCGGAGCTGCTCGACGACGTCGCGGACTCCATGCGTCCCGAGCCCGCGCGGCTCGCCCGGCGGCGCCTCGTCGGGGTCGACCCGGCGCTGCGGTCCGCGGTCGAGGAGGCCTTCGGTGGCGCCGAGGCCACGGAGACCGAGGAGGCCCCCGCGATCGAGGGGGACGCCGCGCCCGAGCCGGTGCCGAGCGGAGCCGTCGACCTCGCCGGGGACACCACGCCCGACGCCCCGGACCTCGACGAGGACGAGCTGGGCGGGTTCGGGGACATCGAGACCCCCGAGCCGGCCGGCGAGCTGCGGGTGGTCGAGCTGGTGACCCTCGGGCGCGAGCCGGTCGGGGTCGTCCGGTCGGCGGCCTGAGTGCCCGTCGGTGCCGACCGCTCGCCGCTCGCGATCACCGATCCTCCACGTCCGATGTGAGCCTCGGTGGAACGTGCGGCCGTGAGCTGACACGATGGGTGAGGAGTCCAGGTCAGCGTGTTCGGGCCTGTGCGGACGATGACGAGTTGGGCGGGAGCAGATGGCCAACCCCTTCGTGAAGGCCTGGAAGTACTTCCTGGCAGCGTTCTCCTCGAAGATCGATGAGCACGCGGACCCCAAGGTCCAGATCCAGCAGGCGATCGAGGACGCCCAGCGCCAGCACCAGGCGCTCTCGCAGCAGGCGGCCTCGGTGATCGGCAACCAGCGTCAGCTCGAGATGAAGCTGAACCGCCAGCTCGGCGACATCGAGAAGCTGCAGTCCTCGGCGCGGCAGGCCCTGACGATGGCCGACCAGGCCCGCGCCAAGGGTGACGAGCAGGCCGCGCAGCAGTACGAGCAGTCGGCGCAGGCGTTCGCGACGCAGCTCGTGACGGCCGAGCAGAACGTCGAGGACCTCAAGACGCTGCACGACCAGTCGATCGGCGCCGCGCAGCAGGCCAAGCAGGCGGTCGAGCGCAACGCCATGGTGCTGCAGCAGAAGCTCGCCGAGCGGACCAAGCTGCTCAGCCAGCTGGAGCAGGCGAAGATGCAGGAGCAGGTCTCCTCGTCGCTGCGCCAGATGAGCGAGGTCGCGGCGCCGGGCAACACGCCGTCGCTCGACGAGGTCCGGGACAAGATCGAGAAGCGGTACACCACCGCGCTCGGTCAGGCGGAGCTCGCGCAGAACAGCGTGCAGGGCCGGATGCTCGAGGTGCAGCAGGCGAGCACCGACTACGCCGGGCAGAGCCGCCTCGAGCAGATTCGGGCGTCGATGAACGGGCCGGGTCAGGTCACCCAGGGCCAGCCCGTGGACGGGCAGACCCAGCCGGCGCAGCCCGCCCCGGCGAAGGCGCCGACCCAGCAGTACGCGCCGCCACAGCAGAACTGAGCCCGTTCCGGTTCTGACCGAAGGGCCCCTTCGCGCGAATAGATTGCGCGACGGGGCCCTTCGCTCGTTCCGGGGGCGGGCCGCGCGTTCCGGCGAGGGGCGCCCACGGCCCGTCTATTCGAGCGAAGGTGCCCTTCGCTCAGAACGGGTCAGCGCTCAGAACGGGTCAGCGCTCAGAACGGGCCAGCGCTCAGAACGGGTCGGCGCTCAGAACGGCGGCGGGTCAGCGCTCAAGAACGGAACGGCGGCCGGGCTCAGCCGTATCGCGCCCGCCGGCCCGACTGCTGCTGCGGCCGCCGCCCGCCCCGCCGCGGACCCGGGTCGGGATGCGGACCCGGCTGACACGTCGGGCAGTAGTAGGCGACGCGGTCCTCGGCGTCGGGCCGCCCGTCGTCCTGACGCGCCACCACGACGCCGTCCCGGCAGCGCCGGCACCCGCGCCCGCCCCGCTCGAACACCCAGTGCTGCGCACCCTCGCCGAGATCGCCCGTCGTCGACTGCTCCGGGCGCCAGGCGTTGCGCAGCAGCAGCTTGCGCGACCACGCCACGGCGTCGTCGATCTTCCGGTCCGACAGGTCCCCGACCCGCGTCCACGGCGACACCCGCAGCAGGAAACAGATCTCGGCCTTGTAGAGGTTCCCGACCCCGCAGGCCACCCGCTGATCGAGCAGCGCCGCGCCGAGCTCGCGCTCCGGGTCCGCACGCAGGAGGCGTGCCATCTCGGAAGCACACCCCTCGGGATCGGACTCCCACGCGGGCCCGAGCAGGTCGGGACCGAGAAGACCCACCCACCGGGACTCGTCGGCGGTGGGCAGCAGGTCGAGGTCGTGCAGGCGGAACCCGACGGCGACCCGGTCGGGTACCTCGAGGATCGCCCGGATGTCGTGCTCCCGACCGCGCCAGGGCCGCCCCGGCCGGTAGAGATGCCACGTCCCGTCCATCCGGAAGTGGCTGTGCAGGCTCGTCCCGTCGTCGAACCGTGTGAACAGGTGCTTCCCGACGGAGGCCACGCCCAGCACCGTCCGCCCGGTCAGGTCGTGGTCGATCAGGCGCGGGTGCCGCAGCTCGCCACGCGTCAGCTCCTGACCGGCCAGCGCGTCGTCGAGGCGCCGGCCGGCGAGGAACACGGTGTCACCCTCGGGCACACCTCGATGATGCCCGTCCGGGGCCGCCGGAGAACCGCACGGCCCTCAGCTCGCCAGCACCAGCTCCCGCGGCGAGGACCGCTGCGCGAGCGAGACGTGCTCCGCCGTCGGGCGGCCGCCCGGTCCGCTGGCGATCACCAGCACCGTCTCCGGGTTGTCGACGGGCGCGCAGAACGTCCCGTCGGCACCGACCGGGACCACCGCGAGCTGGCGGCCGTGCAGGTCGACCAGGGTCACGCGGGCGTCGGGGGCGGGCGCACCGTGCGCCAACCGGACGCGGCCGTGCACGGCCGAGCGCGGCTCGTCGTCGGGAACCGGCTCGATGCCGGTGTCGATGACCACCTCGTCGACCGAGCGCGACCGTGGCAGCACCGGGATGGCCCCCGTCGCCACCAGCGCCACGAGGCCCGCCCCGGCCGCGATCAGCAGCGTCGTGCGCAGGCCGTCCAGCGAGGGCAGCAGGGCGTCCCCGACGCGGATCGTCATCACCGAGAGCACGACGGCCGCGACCGCGGACGCCGTCGAGGTGCCCACCGAACGCATCAGGGTGTTCAGCCCGTTGGCCGCCGCGGTGCGGTCGGTCGGGACGGCCCGCATGATCAGGTCGGGCAGCGAGCCGTAGGCCAGCGCGACCCCGGCGCCCACCAGCGAGATCACCAGCGCGACGTGCCAGGCCTGCGAGAGCAGCATCGACCCCAGCACGTACGCGGCGACGATGATCACCAGCCCGGCCTGCAGCGAGGTCCGCGGACCGAACCGGGCGGACACCCGCGCCGTCACCGGGGACATCAGCATCATCACGACGCCGTTGGGGGCGAGCACCAGACCCGCCATCAGCAGGGACAGTCCCAGGCCGTAGCCCGACGACGTCGGCGCCTGGAGCAGCTGCGGGAACGTCACCATCCCGGTGAACATCGCGATGCCCACCGGCACCGAGACGAGGTTCGGCACGAGCACGGCGCGGCGCGCGGAGACCCGCAGGTCGACGACCGGGTCGGTCGTCCGCAGCTCCCAGGCGCCCCAGACCAGCAGCACGACGACGGCGCCGGCGGCCGTGCCCAGCGTCGTCGCGCTGCCCCAGCCCCACTGGCCGCCCTTGGAGATGGCGAGCAGCCCCAGCACCAGGCCGACGGTGAGGCCGAGTGCGCCGACGACGTCGAACCGTCCGCCCGAACGCTGCGGCGACTCCGGGATGACGGCGAGGATGAGCACGGTCCCGGCGACACCGAGGGCGCCGGCGACCCAGAACAGCGCGTGCCAGTCCGCGACCTCCACGATCAGCGCGGACAGCGGCAGGCCGAGCCCACCGCCGATGCCCAGCGTGGCGCTCATCAGCGCGATGCCCGAGCCGAGACGCTCCGCGGGCAGCGCGTCCCGCATGAGGCTGATCCCCAGCGGCACCGCGCTGACCGCCACGCCCTGCAGCGAGCGCCCGATGATGACCGGCACCAGCGACGACGTCAGCGCACAGATCACGGCGCCGACGACGAGGAGCCCGAGGGTCGCGAGCAGGATCGTCCGCTTGCCGACCATGTCGCCCAGGCGCCCGGCGATCGGGGTGGCCACGGCGCCGCCGAGCAGCGTGGCGGTGATGACCCAGGAGGCGTCCGCGGAGGTGGTGTGCAGCAGCGCGGGGAGCTGGGGGACCACCGGCACGACCAGCGTCATGCACAGCGACGCGATGAGGCCGACCGAGGACAGGACGGCGACGACGAGGCCGGGGCTCGCCTTCGTCCGCCGGGGGTCGATCGAGCTCTCGTGCACGACCGCCTGCGCCACCGGGCCTCCGCGTTGTCCGTTTCGTGTGCTCAGCAACTCGGACGTCACAGTAGGACGCGGGTTGCCCACGAGAGGGCCAACGTCCGGCTCCTCACAGTTCTTCCGGAGCCGGCGGCGGGTTCGTGACTAGCGCGTGGCGAGGATGACGGCGACGAGACCGACGACGTTCGTGCCCAGGTGGATGCCGATCGAGGCGAAGATGCTGCCCGTCCGGCGGCGCACGACCGACATGACGACGCCGCCGGTGGCCGTGACCAGCAGGACGACGAGCACGCCGAGCACCGGGATGCCGCCCGCGGGCGCCGCCACGGCCCCCGCGAGGTGCCAGACCGCGAACGCCGAGGCCACCGCGAACACCGCACCGCGGCCGGCCCACCAGCGTCCGGCCCAGGCGCGCTCGGTCAGCCCGTGCAGCACGCCGCGGAACGCGAGCTCCTCGCAGAGCACCGTCCCGACCGGGATGAGCAGCAGCGCCCGCAGCACCACGGCCGACGTCGGGCTCGACGCGACGCCCGGGTTCTCCAGCAGCGGGCGGGTGGCCGGCAGCAGGAACGCCACCGCGTACCCGAGGGCCACGATCCCGACCGCCGCGCCGCCCCACCGCAGCCCGGCGGACCACGTCGTCGGGCACAGCCCCAGGTCGCGCCAGGTCAGGCCGCCCGCGCGGGCGGCGAGCACCAGCACGAGCACCCCGACGACGTTCGCGATCATCCGCACGACGGGATCGGCGGGCAGCGCGGGGACGAGCAGGTTGTTCCAGGCGACCAGACCCCCGGCGACGACGACCGCGACCGCCGACAGCACGACCACGGCGGGCACCCGGCGGGGCGCGGTCCCGGCCGTGGGGTCGGGGGTGGGCGCCGGCGCGGGGAGGGTCGGAGCGGTCATGTGTCCTTCGGGCCGGGGTCAGATCCGAGGCCGCGCCGTGGCCCGGTCTCGACCCTCCACCGTGCCATCACCTGCCGTGAGCGATCCGTGAGGGCCCCGGTGGGGTGTCACCGAGGTCATACCCGCCGACGACGACGGGTGACCCTCGGCATGTCGTCCGTCACCCGTCGCCGGCCAGGACGTGCCGGGCCCGCTCGGTGTCGGCGGGCGTCCAGCCCGGGGGCGCGGCGACCGCGGCCCAGCCGTCGAGGATCTCGCCCTGGTAGACGTGGCCGTGCCCGGGCGGCACCCCCACGGCGTTCATGAGGTCGATGGAGACCTGCCAGAACGTGACGACGGGATACCAGCTCATCGCGCCGAGAACGTCGTTGCCGCGGGGCTCGACGAGCCAGTCCGGGCGGCTCCAGATCAGGTCCGGCGACCACCACACCACCGGGTCCGACGGGTGCTGCAGGTACAGCACGTGCGGCGGGATCCAGGGCGTCGACGGCGTGCTGCTCACGGTGCGGGTGGCGTCCCCGCCCGCGAAGCGCACGACGAGCCCGTCGGAGTACGTGGGCCGGATCTCCGGGGTGCCCGGGTCCCGCCGGGCGACCAGCTGCGACCACAGCCGGTTGGTGTTCGGCGGGCCGACCCAGAGCACGCCGTCGGTGTTGGCGCGGACGTCCGCGAGCGAGGTGAACGCCGCCTCCGAGCCCTGCGAACCCAGGCTCTCCCCGAAGACGATCATCTTCGGCCGGGGCTGCCCGGGCGGGATCGCCTGGATCCGGGCGTGCACCGCGTCGATGAGCAGGCGCCCGGCCTCCTCCGCGCGGGGGCCGTCGAGCAGGAAGGACAGCCAGCTGGGCAGGTAGGAGTACTGCGTGGCGACCATGGCCGAGTTCCCGCCCCAGATCGCCTCCAACGAGTCGGCGACCGGGTCGTCGACCCAGCCGGTACCCGTCGTCGTGACGACCGCGACCACCCCGCGGGAGAACGCGCCCTCGCGGTCGAGCTCGGCGACGGCGAGGTCGGCGCGCGACTGCGGGTCGGGGGCGGACTCCAGCCCGACGTAGGCCCGGATCGGGTCCAGCGCGGGCCTGCCGGACGCCGCCGTCAGGTCGGCACCGCTGCGCCCGGCGGCGACGAACCGTCTGCCTTCCTTGCCCAGGGTGGCCCAGGGGGCGAGCGAGGTGGGCGACCCGGAGCGGGTGGGCCGTTGGGGCTGGTCGAACCCGGGGTAGGTCTGGTCGTTCACGCCGCTGAACGCCTGGTCGACGACGGCGAGGGTGCCGGCCAGGACGACGTTGTTCGCGAACGCGGCGATGACGACGGCGAGCACGACGACCGCCACCACGGTGGCGATGCGGCGGGGCAGCCGCGTGAAGCGGCGCAGGCCCCGGACGAGCACGTGGTCGGCGTGCCGGATCATCCGGACGAGGGCGATGGGCACGGCGGCGACCGCCACGCCGGTCGGGGCCGCGCGGAGGTAGCCGAGGTAGCCGGGCGGCTCGATCCCGACGAGGACCGCGATCTCGCGCTGCCAGCGTGCCCCGGCGATCAGCATCACGAGGACGACGACGGCCGCCGCGGCCAGCAGGATCGGCCAGGCCGACTGCCGGACCCGGCGCGGCATCCACCCGCGGGCGTGCGCGATCAGGCGAACCCCGCGGTGCGTGCGGCGCAGCAGGAACCAGATCGACGTGCCGATGCCGTAGCCGACGGCCGCCGAGAGCCCCGTCGCCAGGCCCTGGACCCACCAGGTGCGCGGGATCAGTGAGGGGGTCATCGCCAGGGCGCCGGTGGCGACGGCGAGCGTGAAACCGAGGGCGTCGACCCGCAGCCAGCGCAGGCCGCGGCGGTCCAGCGGCCCCGGACCGCGGTGGACGACGTGCGCGGCGGGCGGGCGGGGGTGCGGCCCGTGCAGCGGCGCGCCGTCGGGGGCGGGCGTGTCGATCGTCGTGGTGCCGCCGGTGGCGGGCTCCGGGGAGGGGCCCGGGTCGTCGCGCTCGACCCGGGTCTCCGACACGCCGACCAGTCTGGACCACGGCCGTTCGGAGGACCGGGCGGGCGCCTGCGCCGTGGACCACACGATCGTTTCATGCGCGATGTGCGGTCCACCCGGTTCGACGCGGTCCTCGGTTGCACATCGGGGAACACTGGCCGCAATGCGAAACGGAGTGGGGTCGATTCGCGGATCGCACGACGGGGCCGTGATCGGGGGTGACCTGGGCGAGTCCGGGAATCGGTACACTTTTGCGCATGTCGAGGGCCGACGGAGAGCGAAATGACCGCTCCTCGGTCCAGTCCGTCGACAGGGCGGTGACGATCTTGGAGATCCTCGCCGCGCGGGGCGAGGCCGGCATCACCGAGATCGCCGAGGAGCTCGGCGTCCACAAGTCGACGGCCTCCCGGCTGGTGTCGGCGCTGCAGCGTCGCGGTCTGCTCGAGCAGCTCGGCGACCGCGGGAAGTACGCCCTGAGCTTCGGGGTCGTCCGCCTGGCCGCCGCGACGACCGGCCGGATGGACCTCGCCCGCCTCGGGCAGCCGACCTGTCAGGCGCTCGCGGAGGTCATCGGCGAGACGGTGAACCTCGCGGTGTCCGACGGCGAGGCGGCGATCAACGTCGCCCAGGAGTTCGGCAACTCCGCGGTGAGCACGCAGAACTGGGTCGGCCGGCGGACGCCGCTGCACGCCACGTCGGCGGGCAAGGTGCTGCTCGCGTACATGGACGAGGCCGAGCAGCGGACCGTCCTGCGGCGCCGGCTGCCCCGCTACACCGAGGCCACCATCACCGAGCCCGCGGCCCTGCGCGCCGAGCTGGCCCGCGTGGTCGACGAGGGCTACGCGCGCTCCTTCGAGGAGCTCGAGGTCGGGATGCACGCCGTGGCGGTCCCGGTGTGGGCCCACGACGGGAACGTGGTGTCGGCGCTGTCCGCCTCCGGGCCGTCGTACCGGCTGCCCCGCCGTCGTGCGCGGGCGGTCGTCGCGGACATGCGCGAGGCGGCGCGGGAGCTCTCGGCGAAGCTCGGCTGGGTCGAGCCGAGCGGGGGCGGACCGCTGCGCTGATCGGCGCAGCGACTCTGACGCTCCGTGTCTGGACGGAGTACTCCGTGCCCGTCACCGGGGAACGTCCTCGTTACGCTCCGCCTCTGATCTCTTGACAGCTTTCCGTCCGGCGTCCCACGGTGTTGCCACAAGCAGAACGTGTTGCGTAAAACGCAACACGAGTGGGATGACTCGCCCGAGCGGGAGACGCCATGGGACCTCGCGTGGTCATCGTCGGAGCCGGCATCGTCGGCTGCTCCCTCGCCGACGAGCTCACGGCACGCGGATGGACCAGGGTCACCGTGCTCGAGCAGGGCGAGGCGGTGCGCACCGGCGGCTCGACCTCGCACGCCCCCGGCCTGGTCTTCCAGACCACGGGCCACCCGACGATGACCCGCCTCGCCCGCGCCACCACCGCGAAGTACGGCTCGCTGCGGCTCGACGGGCGGGCCTGCTTCCGGCCGGTCGGCGGGCTCGAGGTGGCCGCCGGGCGGGAGCGGCTCGCCGACCTGCGTCGTCGCCACGGCTGGGCCACCGCGGCCGGCATCGAGAGCCACCTGCTCGATCCGGGCGAGTGCGCCGCCCTGCACCCCCTGATCGACCGGGAGGTCGTCCTCGGCGGCCTGCACGTCCCCTCCGACGGCGTGGCCGTCCCGCTCGGTGCCGCCGAGGCCCAGGCGCGCGCGGCCGCCGCGCGGGGGGCCGAGTTCCGGTACGGCGTGCGGGTCACCGGGATCGACACCGCCGGCGGACGGGTCCGCGGCGTCGAGACCGACGACGGGCGGGTGGCGGCGGAGATCGTCGTCGCCGCGGCCGGGATGTGGGGTCCGCTGGTCGGCGCGATGGCCGGCGTCACCGTGCCGCTCACACCGATGGCGCACCAGTACGCGTGGACGACCCCCATGCGCGAGCTCGACGTCCTGCAGAAGCTGCGCGGCCTCGTCGACCCGGGCGGCGCGGTGTTCCCGACGCTGCGTCACCCGGACGCCGATCTCTCCGTCCGTGAGCACGGCGACCGGCTGGGCGTCGGGGCGTCCGGCCACCGCGCGATGCCCGCCGACCCCGCCGGCCTGGACCGTCCGGGCCCCGACCGCGGCGGCATGCCCAGCGAGCGCACGTTCACCGACCTCGACTTCGAGCCGAGCTGGAACGCCGCCCAGGCCCTGCTGCCGGCTCTCGCGGACGCCAAGGTCGAGCGCGGGGTGAACGGCCTGGTCCCGGTCACCCCGGACGGGATGCCGCTGCTCGGCGAGACGCGGGTGCCCGGCTTCTGGCTGGCCGAGGCCGTGGGGGCCACCCACTCCGCGGGCGTGGCACAGGCCCTCGTGAGCTGGATGGTCGACGGGGTGCCGTCGCTGCCGGGCCCCGACGGCGGGTCCGCGCCCGTCGACCTCTCCGCCGCCCACCACGACCGCTTCGACCCGGCCCTGCTCGCGCCCACCACCGTGCGCAGCCGGGCCTGCCGGTCCTTCGACGAGATCGACGACATCGCGCACCCCCAGCGCCTCTCGACGTCGTCGCGCCCGCCGCGGGCCGGGCCGTTCGAGGCGCGCCACCGCGAGCTCGGTGCCGTGGTGGCCGAGCTCGACGGCTGGGCCGTCCCCGCGTGGTTCGGCGACAACGCCGACCTGCCCGAGGTCTGCGAGGTCCGCCCGCGCCGGGCCTGGGCGGGACGGCACTGGTCGCCGATCGCCGGGGCCGAGGCGCTGGTGGTCCGCCGGGCCGTCGCGGTGGTCGACCTCACGAGCCGCCACCGGCTGGAGGTCACCGGCCCGAACGCGCTCGGTCTACTCCAGCAGCTGGCCACCGTCGACCTCGACCGGCCGGTCGGGACGCGCACCCGCGCGCTCGCCCTCGACCGGGCCGGGCGCATCCACGCGGATCTCGACGTCGCCCGCCTCGGCGCCGACCGGTTCGCCGTGGGGGTGGCGACCCGCCTCGAGGCCCGGTGGCTCGCCGAGCACGCCCTCGGTGCCGTCGAGGTCGCCGACGTGACCGGCGGGACCTGTTCGCTGGGGGTGTGGGGCCCGGCCGCCGGGGTGCTGCTCTCGCGGCTGAGCGACCCGTCGGGTCGTGGGTGGGCGGCGGACGCCCTCGAGACGCACGTCGGGGCGGTCCCGGTCCTGGCGCTGCGCGGTACACCCGCCGGGGTCGACGGCGTCGAGCTGTGGACCGGCGCCGACCTCGGCGCCGCGCTGTGGGACGTCCTCTGGGACGCCGGCGCGACCCTCGGGGTGGTGGCCGCGGGAGCCCGCGCCGTGACCAGCCTGCTCGTCGAGGCCGGGCACCGGACCCTCGGGCTCGGCCTGGACACGGAGCTCACTCCGCCGGAGGCGGGGTTGGAGCATCTGGTCGATCCGGGTAAGGGTCTGTTCCTCGGGCGGGCCGGCGCTCTCGCTGCGCCGGAGCGTCGGCTGGTGACCCTCGCGCTCGACGATCCGGGCGAGGTCGTCGTCGGCGACGAGCCCGTCCTCGCCGGCGACGAGTGCGTGGGGCGGGTGTCCGCGGCCGAGGTCTCGCACACCGAGGACATGTCGCTGGCGCTGGCGGCGGTGCCGTCGGCGCTCGCTGTCGAGGGCACGGAGCTGGCCGTGGAGTACTTCGGGCGTCGGCTGCCGGCGCGGGTCGTGGTGCGCGAGGTGCTCTGAGGCGGCTCGTGTCGGGGCGCGGTGTGCTGCGAGAGGCACTTGAGGCAGGTCGGCGCCGGGTTCGGGGTGCGTGGTGTGCCCGTCGTCGAGCCCCGGGTCGGACGGTCGCGTCCTGACCCCCGGATCGACTCCGCTGGTCGGCGCAACGCGGCCTGTGGACCGCCCGAGTTGTCCACAGGCAGGCGCGGTCGACGTTGTGTCCAGCTCTCCGGTACGGCGACCGTGGTCGTCATGCGCGAGATGATCAGGGTGCGGGAGACGGACCAGGAGCTGCGGATCCAGGTGCTGGACGGGCGGGCCTACGTCGCGATCATGGCCGTCGACGAGCCGGAGGTCACCGAGGAGTGGTCGCGGGCGGTATCGCTGCCCGCCCGGCGGCTCCACGCGCTGCTGCGGGCGGCCTGGGCCGACGACCAGTACGGCACCCTCGGCCCGCTCGACCCCCCGCTGTCGCCGCCCGACGAGCCGTACCCCGACGACGCGGACGACGATCCCTTCCGCGAGGAACGGGTCCGGTTCGGCTGGCGTGACGACTGGCCCGACGGCCGGTACGGCGCGCCGGGGGAGGTGCTGCCGTTCCCCTACCGCGATGCCCGCGCCCGCCCCGCTCACTGCGGGCAGCCGTGGCGGGCCGAGGAGGAGAGCGCCCTGCGGCAGGGATGGCTCGAGGCCGACCCGACCCGGCCCCGGTGGCAGGTCCTCGACGAGCTCGCCGCCCGGCTGGGTCGCACGGCCGCGGCGGTCGGGGTCCGGCTCCAGCGCGTCGGGTGCTCCCCGTCCGACCGCGGGTCGGGGCGGGAGGTGACCGGCACGGACACCGGCGCCGGCGACCAGGAGTCGGCTCGTGGCCCCGCGGTCCGGGACGCTCCTGCTCCGGCCTGACCAGTGACGACGGGGTGATCGGGGAGGATCACTCCCATGGACACCCCACCGGCCGTCGAGTTGCACGTCCACGTCGAGGGCACCCTGGAGCCCGAGCTCATCCTGGAGCTGGCCGAGCGCCGCGGGGTCGCCCTGCCGTACGCCGACCTCGACGACCTGCGGGCCCGCTACGCCTTCACCGACCTCCCGCACTTCCTCGACCTCTACTACGCGAACATGGCCGTGCTGTGCACCGCCGAGGACTTCGCCGCGATTACCGCCGCGTACCTCGAGCGGGCGGCGGCGGGTGGGGTCCGGCACGTGGAGCTGTTCGTCGACCCGCAGGCCCACCTGGCGCGCGGGGTGCCGCTCGAGGCTGTGCTCGAGGGCGTGTCGGGTGCGCTCGCCGACGCGCCGTCCGGCATGACCACCGGACTGATCCCGTGTTTCCTGCGCGACCGCCCGGCCACCGAGGCCGCCGAGGTCCTCGACTCGCTCGTCCGCTCCTCGACGCCGCTGCTGGGGATCGGGCTCGACTCGGCGGAGGTCGGGCACCCGCCCGCACAGTTCGCCGAGGTGTACGCCCGGGCCCGCGCGGAGGGCCTGCACCTGGTCGCGCACGCGGGGGAGGAGGGCCCGGCGTCCTACGTCCGGGACGCGCTCGACGTGCTCGGGGTGGAGCGGGTCGACCACGGCATCCGCAGCCTCGACGACCCTGCTCTAGTCCGGCGGCTGGCCGAGGAGGCGGTGCCGCTGACCGTGTGCCCGTTCTCGAACGTGCGGCTGCGCACCGTCGACACCCTCGCCGACCACCCGCTGCCTCGGATGCTCGACGCCGGCCTCGCGGTGAGCGTGCACTCCGACGACCCGGCGTACTTCGGCGGCTACGTCGACGACAACCACCGGGCGGTGGCCGACACCCTCGCCCTGACCCCGGACCAGGTCCGGACGCTCGCCGACAACGCCGTCGAGGCGGCGTTCGTCGACGACGCGCGGCGCGTCGAGCTGCGCGCCGAGGTCGCGGCCTGGGCGGGCGCCTGACCCCGGAGCCCGGCCGGGATCAGCCTTCGGCGTGCGCCCAGAGCAGGAACGCCGCGGCGTCGTCGAGGTCACTGAATCCCGCGCCGAGGGCGTCGACGAGCAGGTCGTTCGACCCGCAGGCGACCCTCCCGGAGGTGTGCCGCGCCCGGTCGACGGCCGGGATCTCGACGCCCAGCACCGTGCGGGCGATGTCGCGCTTGCCCTCGCCGCCGGGGCCGCTGTCGACGCGCAGCAGCGGCAGGAAGCGGTCGGGACGGGCCACCGCCAGCACGTGCGTGAGGATCGACTCGCGGACGCCGCCCATCGAGTAGGGCGAGCGCTGCTCGGCGAGCGCGGTGAACCGGTCCTCGAGCGGCGGGTCGTCGGGGGCGCCCCCGTCGGCCCCGCCCTCGTCGTCGCCGCTCTCGCCGCGCAGCAGGTACTCGACCACGTTGCGGAACCGCTCCGACGCGTCCCGGTCCCCGAGGCGGCGCCACTCCCGGGAGAACGAGCTGGTGTTCCCGGAGAGGGCGAGCACGTCGGTGGTGACGAAGTCCTTGAGCTGGCCCGGCTCCGCGTGCGGCAGGCCGGCGCGGCTGAACATCAGCTCGTACAGCCGGCGGAAGTCCGCGGCGTAGGGGTCGGGTCGCGGGCGCTGCCGGGGCCAGGCCCCCTTGAGCGAGGCCAGGCGTTGGAGGGACTCGCCCGGCACGTCGTCGAGGGTCGGGAACCGAACGACGACGGGAGGTGCGGCTGGGGTGGACGGCGTCACCGGGCGGGTCGCGCCGGTGGTGCCCGTCGAGCCCGACCGGGTGCCGGTCGCCCGCGAGGCCCGCGGTGTCGTGGGCCTCGCCGCCTTCGGAGGCTTCGGTGTCACCGCGCGCGGCGACACCGGCTTCGCGCCGAGGAACCAGTGGTGGTCACAGGCTCCGCACTTCATCTCGTTGCGCCCGTCGTCCGCCATCCCGACGTACTCCGCGGCAGCGGCCTCGCAGCTGGGACACGCCAGCGCCATCGGTCTCCCCTCGTCGCCCGCCCTGTTCCATCATGCCCGGCGGTCGTGGGCGCCGCGGGACGGGTCGGCCTCTCACGCCCGCAGCCGCAGGCCCTTCGGGCTGTTGCGGAACCCGGCCTCGGACAGTGCCTCCGCGAGGACCCCGTCGAGGGCGCCCGAGCCGTCGGTCCGCTCGACCGAGAGCCCACCGAGCCAGCCGTCACGGACCGCCGCGGAGAGCGCGTTGGCCGCCCCGGTCAGGGTCTCGAGGTCGTCGGTGAAGGACAGCAGGGACTTCCCGCCCCGCTCCACGTAGATCGTCGGCTCGCCGTCGGTGAGCACGACGAGCGCCCCGGCCTTGCGTCCCGGACGGTGCCCGGTGGTGCCGTCCTGCGCGGCGCGCGTCTGCGGCCAGTCCAGCGCGGCGCCCCAGGGCTGAGCCGGGTCCGTCGCCGCGAGCACCACCGCGGCCTGGCCCCGGGCGGAGGCGTCGTCGTCGTGCGAGGTCGCCCGGAGCCGGTCGATCGCGCCGGGCACCGCGAACTGCGCCGCGCCCAGCCCCTCGACGACGTAGCCACGCCGGCAGCGCCCGGACTCCTCCATCGCCCGCAGGACCGGGTAGATGCCGGCGAACCCGCCGCCGATCCGCTCGGTCTCCAGCGCCCCGCGGGTGAGCACCCCGTGCCGTTCCAGGAACGACTCGGTCCGTGCCTGCGCCCGCCGCGTCGCGTCGGACTCGCGCGGCGGCACCCGCGACCAGCGCCCGGCCGCCGTCGGGGGACCGGTGCGTGAGGGCATCTGCGGGCGCCCGACCCGTGCGTACCGCCCCCGCGAGGGAGCGCGTCGTCGTTGGTGGGCCGCGCCCCGGCTCTTCCCGGCCGACCGCGCGCCCCCGCCGGAGACCAGCGACCGGACCGGCGCGAGCGTGTCGTTCGTGGCATGACCGGCCCAGACGAGGTCCCAGAGCGCCTCGACGGTGGTCGGGTCGTCCGGGATCGTCTCGTCGGTGTCGCGCAGGATCGTCCCGGCGCGGTCGGCGAGCTGGCGGAAGAACAGCGCGCCCCCGCCCTCGACCGGCCCCAGGGCCTCGAGCAGCGCCCGGTGCAGCGGGGAGTCGGCGAGATCGTCCTCCGGGTCGGGCAGCATGAGATCGGCGACGTCGGTCGGGGCGACCGCGAGCCACCCGTCGCCGCCGGCGAGCGTCCCGCAGCCGGTCCAGGTCACCTCACCGGCGCTGGTCAGCTCGTCGAGGAGGGCGGGCTGGTAGCCGGGCAGCCGCGCGGGCAGCACCAGCGACTCCCACGCGCTCGCCGGGATCGGTGAGCCGGCGAGCTGCTCGACCACGCCGAGGACGTCGTCGGGTCCGGGCGCCCGCCGGCGACGTTCGCCGATCCCGTGCCACGTCGGCAGGAAGCGTCCGAGGGCGGCCGGCTCGACCGGTTCGACCTCCGCCCGCAGCCGCGCCAGCGAGCCCCGCCGGATCCGGCGCAGCACCTCGGCGTCGCAGAAGTCGACCGTGCCGCCGCCCTCGACGGTCTCCTGCCCGCCCGGCACCACGGGCGCGTCGGTGGGCCGCAGCTCCCCGCGGACGAGCCGCCCGGCGCCGGCCATCCGCTCGAGCACCGCGGTCACGACCGCCACGCCGAGCCCGAACCGCCGCGCGGCGGCCGCCGCCGGGAAGGGTCCCCGGGTGCGGGCGTAGCGGGCGAGCAGGTCGCCCAGCGGGTCGGCGACGGGCTCGGTGAACGCCTCGGGCACCCCCACCGGCAGACCCGCGCCGAGGGCGTCGCGCAGCCGGCCGGCGTCCTCGATCGCCACCCACCGCGACTCGCCGGCGACCTTCACCCGGATCGCCCGGCGGGCCGACTCGAGCTCGGTGAGCCACTCCTCGCGGACCCCGCGCGCGGCCGCCTCGGCGGTGGTCAGGTCGCCGACGAAACGCAGCAGGTCGGCGGTGCCCTCGGCGTCGCGGATGTGGCGCTCGGGGTCGGTGCGCTGCAGCCCGGCCTCGATCTCGGCGACGACCTCGGCGTCGAGCAGCTCCCGGATGGCCTCCGAGCCGAGCAGCTCGGCGAGCAGGTTGGAGTCCAGCGAGAGCGCTGCCGCCCGCCGCTCGGCCAGCGGGGCGTCCATCTCGTAGAGGAACATCCCGACGTAGCCGAACATCAGCGTCCGCGCGAACGGTGAGGCCGACGGCGTCGCCACGTCGACCACCTGGACCGACCGCGACCGCACGTCACGCATCAGCTCGGCCAGGCCCGGGACGTCGTACACGTCCTGAAGACACTCGCGGAACGTCTCCAGCACCACCGGGAACTGCTCGTACTTCGAGGCCACCGAGAGCAGCTGCGAGGCCCGCTGACGCTGCTGCCACAGCGGGGTCCGGCGGGTCGGGTCGCGGCGGGGGAGCAGCAGCGAGCGGGCCGCGCACTCCCGGAACCGGGCCGCGAACAGCGCCGACCCGCTCACCTCCGCCGTCACCAGCTGGTCGACCTCGTCGGGGTCGAGCAGCACGTCCTCGGCGCCCGGCAGGATCTCCTCGCCCGCGTCGTCGAGGGTGTCGGGCAGCCGCAGCACGATCCCGTCGTCCGCGGAGGCGGCCGAGACCTCCAGGCCGCGCTGCTCCCGGAACCGGGCGGCGATGGCCAGCGCCCACGGCGCGTTGACCTGCGCCCCGAACGGCGAGTGCACGACGATCCGCCAGTCGCCCAGCTCGTCGCGGAAGCGCTCCACGACGATCGTGCGGTCGCTCGGGACGTGGCGCGTCGCGTCGCGCTGCTCTCCGAGGTAGGAGACCAGGTTGTCGACGGCCCAGGGATCGAGCCCGGCCTCCACGGCCCGGGCGCGGGCGTCGGACTCGTCGGCCGCCGCGACCTCGCGGACGAACGCGCCGAGCGCCCGGCCCAGCTCGAGCGGACGGCCGGGTGCGTCGCCCTTCCAGAACGGCATCCGTGCCGGCACGCCGGGCGCGGGCTCGGCGATGACGCGGTCGCGCGTGATGTCGAGGACCCGCCAGCTCGTGGAGCCGAGCAGGAACGTGTCGCCCGCGCGGGACTCGTAGACCATCTCCTCGTCGAGCTCGCCGACGCGGCTGCCGCCGGTGCCGTTCTCCCCGGAGCCGGGGGTGACGACGGTGTAGAGGCCGCGGTCGGGGATGGTGCCGCCGGAGGTGACGGCGAGCCGCTGGGCGCCCGGCCGACCGGCGAGCTCGTCCGTGACGCGGTCCCAGGTGATGCGCGGCCGCAGCTCGCCGAAGTCCTCGCTGGGGTAGCGGCCGGCGAGCATGTCGAGCACCGAGGTCATCGCGGAGTCCGGCAGGCCGGAGAAGGGGGCGGCCCGGCGGACGAGCGCGGTGAGGTCGGACAGCGACCAGTTCTCCATCGCGGTGATGGCGACGACGTGCTGGGCGAGGACGTCCAGCGGGTTGCGCGGGTAGCGCATCGCCTCGATCTTCCCGCCGGCCATGCGCTCGGCGACCACCGCGCAGGAGACCAGGTCCCCGCGGTACTTCGGGAACACCACGCCCTCGGACACGGCGCCGACCTGGTGGCCCGCGCGCCCGACCCGCTGCAGCCCGCTCGCCACCGACGGCGGCGCCTCGACCTGGATCACCAGGTCGACCGCGCCCATGTCGATGCCCAGCTCCAGGCTCGACGTGGCCACGACGCACGGCAGCTGCCCGGACTTCAGTGCCTCTTCCACCAGCGTGCGCTGCGTGCGGCTCATCGAGCCGTGGTGGGCGCGCGCGACGATCACCTCGGCCGGCTCGGCGACCCCGGACTGGCCGACCGCCTCGGCCGGGAAGGGACCGGTCCGGCCCGGCCGCGCCGGGCCGGCGTCGTCGGAACCCTCGCCGTCAGGCGCCTCGTCGTCGGAACCCTCGTCGTCGGGCCCGTCGTCCTCGTCGTCGAGGTCGATCGGCTCCCGCTCCGCCTCCTTCGCCGCCGCGCGTTCGGTGGCGAGCTCGTTGATCCGCGCGGTGAGCCGTTCGGCGAGGCGGCGGGAGTTGGCGAACACGATCGTCGAGCGGTGGCCCTCCACGAGATCGAGGATCTTCTCCTGCACCGCGGGCCAGATCGAGGCCCGCTGCGCCGCCCCGGCAGCGGATCCCTCGACCTCCTCCTCGACCCCCGGACCCGACTGGTTGTCGCCGGCGTCGAGCGCACTCATGTCCTCGACCGGCACGACGACGCCCACCTGCACCGTCTTCGGCGTCTCCGGCTGGACGACCCGGACCGGGCGTCCGCCGGCGAGGAACGTCGAGACCTCCTCCACGGGGCGCACCGTGGCGGAGAGACCGATGCGCTGGGCGGGCGAGTCGAGCAGTGCGTCGAGGCGCTCCAGCGAGAGCGCGAGGTGGGCGCCGCGCTTCGAGGCCAGCACGGCGTGCACCTCGTCGACGATCACCGTCTCGACCCCGCGCAGGGACTCCCGCGCGGCTGAGGCGAGCAGCAGGAACAGCGACTCGGGGGTGGTGACGAGGACGTCCGGCGGGGTGCGCGCGAACGACCGGCGCTCGTCGGCCGGGGTGTCCCCGGTGCGCGAGGCGACGCGGATGTCCGGTTCCGGGCGCCCCAGCCGGTGGCTGGCCTGGCGCAGGCCGGCCAGCGGCGAGCGCAGGTTGCGCTGGACGTCGACCGTCAACGCCTTCATCGGCGAGACGTAGAGGACGCGGCAGCGGCGCTGCGGCTCCTCGGGGATCGGGGCGGCGGCGAGCCGGTCGAGCGCCCAGAGGAAAGCGGCGAGCGTCTTGCCGGACCCGGTGGGCGCGACGACGAGCGCGTGCTCGCCGTCGGCGACCGCGTCCCAGGCGCCGGCCTGTGCGGCGGTCGGCGCCCCGAACGCGCCGGAGAACCAGTCGCGCGTGGCGGGGGAGAAGCGTTCGAGCACGCCCTCGGGGATGGTCACGCCCCCATGGTGCCCGCGGGGTCCGACAGTGACCCGTCAGCGTGGTCCGGTCAGCGTCCGCGCTGCGAGAACCACCAGCGCAGCAGCACGACGAGCGCCGAGACCACGGCCAGCACCGAGACGACCTGCCAGAGCCAGGCCGGACCCGTGGAGTGCAGGTCGAGCCCGAGCGTCAGGGGGTCCACCCGGTCGACGCTACCCGTCGCGGCGATGCCGGTCCCGGTGTGCGGAGCCCCGTCCCCCGGGGTTCCGCCGGTGGACGCGGTCCCTACCCTCGGAAGGGTGCGTCTGACCCACTTCCGGCAGCTGATGGAGGACGAGTTCGGCGCGGTCCGCGCCGGGTCGATCAGCCGTGACCACGTGTTCTCCGCACTCGACGGTCGGACCGTCGCGCAGGCGCTCGAGGGCGGGACGGAGCCCCGCGAGGTGTGGCGGGCGGTGTGCGCCGAGTTCGAGGTGCCCGCCGAACGCCGATGACGCGGATTTCCCGGCGTGTCCCCCTCGGGGATCGAACATCTGTTCGTCTACTCTGAACGTCCGACGCGGTCATCCACAGCGGCACCGACCGCCCGATCCGTCCACAGCCGAACACCGCAGGCACCCACGATGTCGGACCCCCGGCCTAGCGTCCTGAAGCGACCGGACCGACCGGATCCGAACACCCGTCCCGAGGGGGAACCCCGAATGCCTCAGGCACCGGACCGCGACAAGGCGCTGGAGCTGGCGCTCGCGCAGATCGACAAGCAGTTCGGCAAGGGCTCGGTCATGCGGCTGGGCGACGAGGGCCGTGCGCCGGTCAGCGTCATCCCGACCGGCTCGATCGCCCTGGACGTCGCGCTCGGCGTGGGCGGTCTGCCCCGCGGCCGCGTCGTCGAGGTCTACGGCCCGGAGTCGTCCGGCAAGACGACGGTGGCGCTGCACGCGGTCGCCAACGCGCAGGCCGCGGGCGGGGTGGCCGCGTTCATCGACGCCGAGCACGCACTGGACCCGGAGTACGCGAAGGCCCTCGGCGTCGACACCGACGCGCTGCTGGTGGCCCAGCCGGACACCGGCGAGCAGGCGCTCGAGATCCTGGACATGCTGATCCGCTCGAATGCGCTGGACATCGTCGTCATCGACTCGGTGGCCGCGCTCGTGCCGCGCGCAGAGATCGAGGGCGACATGGGCGACAGCCACGTCGGCCTGCAGGCCCGCCTGATGAGCCAGGCGCTGCGCAAGATCACCGGCGCGCTGAGCCACTCGGGCACCACGGCGATCTTCATCAACCAGCTGCGCGAGAAGGTCGGCGTGATGTTCGGCTCGCCGGAGACGACCACCGGTGGCCGCGCGCTGAAGTTCTACTCCTCGGTCCGCCTGGACATCCGCCGGATCGAGACGCTCAAGGACGGCACCGACGCGGTCGGCAACCGCACCCGCGTCAAGGTCGTGAAGAACAAGGTCGCCCCGCCGTTCAAGCAGGCCGAGTTCGACATGATCTACGGCCACGGCATCTCGAAGGAGGGCTCGCTGATCGACGTGGGCGTGGAGCAGGGCTTCGTCCGCAAGTCGGGCGCCTGGTACACCTACGACGGCGACCAGCTCGGCCAGGGCAAGGAGAACGCCCGGAAGTTCCTCCTGGAGAACCCGGACGTCGCCGGCGAGATCGAGAAGCGCATCAAGGAGAAGCTCGGTGTCGGGCCGAAGCTCGATGCCGACGAGACGACGCCCGCCCCCGTCGACTTCTGACGCGGGTGGCGCAGCTCGGAGGGGGATTCGGCCGACGCCCGCGCCGTCGGGCGCCCGAACCCCCGGACGCCGACGGTCACACCGCCGACGGCCGACCCCGGGACGGGGAGGCGGATCCGCCCGCCGACCCGGAGTCGGCGGCCCGGACGGTCTGCCTGAACCTGCTCACCACGCGCGCCCGCACGCGGGCCGAGCTGGCCGCCGGACTCGAGAGTCGAGGGTTCGACGACGACGTCGCCACCCTGGTGCTCGACCGGCTCGTCGAGGTCGGACTGCTCGACGACGCCGCGTTCGCCGAGCAGTGGGTCGACTCCCGTCACCGCCACCGGGGGCTCGGCCGACGGGCGCTGTCGCAGGAGCTGCGGCGCAAGGGCGTCGACTCCGAGACCGCGGGCGAGGCCGTCGCGGGCCTCGACGCCGACGCCGAGCGGGAGAAGGCGTCCGAGCTGGTCCGTCGCCGGCTCCCGTCACTGGACCGTGTCGAGCCTCAGGCCGCCGCTCGTCGCCTCGTCGGGATGCTCGCCCGGAAGGGCTACGGCGCTGGGCTGGCTTACGACGTCGTACGCACCGAGATGGCCGAGCGCGGCGCCGAGCTCGACGATGCCGAACCGGACCTCGAGGACGAGGAGCCGGTCGCCGGACCACGTCCGTGACCTGCGGCGACGCTCTTCGTCGGAGCCGGTGACCGGGATCACGGGATGATCACCTGTGACCCGGACGACAGGCCGGGAATAAGAGTCGTAATGTGCCCCGCACTACTCGGCTCGGCGCCGTGCGGTTCCCCTCGCCGTGCGCGGTCCCCACCACGACCGCGACCGGACGCGGCGGGCGCATCCGTGCGGGCGCCGTCCGGCTCCGTCGACGAGGACAGGTGCGAGTGACCACCACTGAACGCGACCACGGCGCCAGCCCCCCGATCGCACCGGGGCGCGCCGACATCAAGGCACGCACCCTGCGCCGCGACCGCTGGTGGCTCTCGCCGCTGGTGAATGCGTTGGGCCTGGCGACCTTCGTCGTCTACGCGACGATCCGGTCGTTCTGGGGCTCGGCCTACTTCGTGTCCGAGTACCGCTACCTCTCGCCGTTCTACTCGCCGTGCTTCTCGGCGAGCTGCGTCCCGGGCTCGAGCCACTTCGGGACGTTCCTGCCGGCGTTCCCGCCGTGGATCCCGCTGGCGATCCTGTCGCTGCCGTTCCTGCTCGGCTTCCGGCTCACCTGCTACTACTACCGGAAGTCCTACTACCGGGCGTTCTGGTCCTCGCCGCCGGCGTGCGCCGTGGCCGAGCCGCACTCGAAGTACTCCGGGGAGACGCGCTTCCCGCTGATCCTGCAGAACGCGCACCGGTACTTCTTCTATCTCGCGTTCGTCATCTCGGTCATCAACACCTACGACATGATCGTGGCGTTCGAGACCGGGATCGGGCTCGGGAACATCATCCTGCTGGTGAACGTGGTCGGGCTCTGGCTCTACACCGCCTCGTGCCATTCCTGCCGGCACATCACGGGCGGGCGGCTCAAGCACTTCTCGAGGCACCCGGTGCGTTACAAGATCTGGACGACGGTCTCGAAGCTGAACACGCGCCACATGCTCTTCGCGTGGATCACCATCGGGACGCTGATTCTCACCGACCTCTACATCATGCTCGTCGCGAGCGGCACTATTTCCGACCTGAGGATCGTGAACTGATGGCTCCAGGAACCGAGGCGGCCGGCGCCGCCGGGGGCACCACGCCGGACGTCACCCACCACACCTACGACGTCCTCGTCATCGGGGCCGGGGGTGCCGGGCTGCGCGCGGCCATCGAGGCCCGCATGCGCGGCAAGCGGGTCGCGATCATCTCGAAGTCGCTGTTCGGCAAGGCGCACACCGTCATGGCCGAGGGCGGCATCGCGGCGTCGATGGGGAACGCGAACTCCCGCGACAACTGGGAGGTCCACTTCCGCGACACCATGCGCGGCGGGAAGTTCCTCAACAACTGGCGGATGGCCGAGCTGCACGCCAAGGAAGCACCGTCGAGGGTGTGGGAGCTGGAGACCTACGGGGCGCTCTTCGACCGGACCGCCGAGGGCAAGATCAGCCAGCGCAACTTCGGCGGGCACCAGTTCCCGCGCCTGGCCCACGTCGGCGACCGCACCGGCCTGGAGTTGATCCGCACCCTGCAGCAGAAGATCGTCTCGCTGCAGCAGGAGGACCACGCCCGCACCGGCGACTACGAGTCGGACCTCAAGGTCTTCCACGAGTTCACGGTCACCGAGCTGATCAAGGACGGCGACCGCGTGGCGGGCGCGTTCGGCTACCGGCGCCCGACCGGCGAGTACATCTGCTTCCACGCGGCGGCGGTGGTGCTCGCGACCGGCGGCATCGGCAAGTCGTTCAAGGTCACCAGCAACTCCTGGGAGTACACCGGCGACGGCCACGCGCTGGCGATGCGCGCGGGCGCCACGCTGATCAACATGGAGTTCGTCCAGTTCCACCCCACGGGGATGGTCTGGCCGCCCAGCGTGAAGGGCATCCTCGTCACCGAGTCGGTCCGCGGTGACGGCGGCGTGCTGCGCAACTCCGAGGGCAAGCGCTTCATGTTCGGCTACATCCCCGAGGTGTTCAAGGAGCAGTACGCGACCAGCGAGGAGGAGGGCGACCGCTGGTACACCGACGCCGACAACAACCGTCGGCCCCCGGAGCTGCTGCCCCGCGACGAGGTCGCACGCGCGATCAACAACGAGGTCAAGGAGGGCCGCGGCTCGCCCGCGGGCGGGGTCTTCCTCGACGTCTCGAGCCGGATGCCGGCCGAGACGATCCGCAAACGGCTGCCGTCGATGTATCACCAGTTCAAGGAGCTGGCCGACGTCGACATCACGGCCGGCCCCATGGAGGTCGGACCGACCTGTCACTACGTGATGGGCGGTGTCGAGGTCGACCCCGACACCGCGGCCACCTCGGTGCCCGGGCTCTTCGCGGCGGGTGAGGTCGCCGGCGGGATGCACGGCTCGAACCGTCTCGGCGGCAACTCGCTGTCCGACCTGCTCGTCTTCGGCTGCCGGGCCGGTGCGGGCGCGGCGGAGTACCTCGACGCGCTCCCGACGGCGCCCGCGATCACCACCGAGGCCGTCGACTCGGCCCTGGAGGAGTCGGAGCGGCCGTTCACCGTGCAGGGCGACGAGAACGCCTACACGCTCCACCACGAGCTGCAGCAGACGATGAACGACCTGGTCGGCATCATCCGCCGCGCGGACGAGATGGAGACGGCGCTCAAGCGGCTCGCCGAGCTGACCGATCGCATTCCGCGCGTCGGTGTCGTCGGCGGACGCGCCTACAACCCGGGATGGCACCTGGCCCTCGACCTGCGCAACATGCTGCTGGTCAGCCAGTGCATCGCACTGGCGGCACTCGAGCGGCAGGAGAGCCGTGGCGGCCACACCCGCGACGACTACCCGACGATGGACGAGAACTGGCGTCAGCAGCTGCTGGCGCTCACGTTCGCCCCGGACGCCGAGGGTCTGCAGGTGAAGCTGACCCACCAGGACCAGACGGCGATGCGCTCGGACCTGTTCGACCTCTTCGAGATGGACGAGCTGAAGAAGTACTACACCGGCGACGAGCTCGGCGGGCACCGCGCGGGCCAGGGAGCGTGAGCATGGGCTACCAGGCGAAGTTCGAGGTGTGGCGCGGCGACTCCAGCGGCGAGGGCTCACTGCAGCACTTCGACGTGGACGTCGAGGAGGGCGAGGTCGTGCTGGACATCGTCCACCGGCTGCAGGCGACGCAGGCGGGCGACCTCGCCGTGCGCTGGAACTGCAAGGCGGGCAAGTGCGGCAGCTGCAGCGCCGAGGTCAACGGCCGGCCGCGGCTGATGTGCATGACGCGGATGTCGACGTTCACCGAGGACGAGACGATCACGATCACGCCGCTGCGGACGTTCCCGGTCATCCGGGACCTCGTCACCGACGTGGACTTCAACTACGTCAAGGCGCGCGAGATCCCGTCGTTCGCGCCGCCGGAGGATCTGGAGCCGGGCGAGTACCGGATGACCCAGATCGACGTGGAGCGCTCGCAGGAGTTCCGCAAGTGCATCGAGTGCTACCTGTGCCAGAACACCTGCCACGTGGTGCGTGACCACGACGAGAACAAGCAGGAGTTCGCCGGGCCGCGCTACCTGATGCGGGTCGCCGAGCTCGACATGCACCCCCTCGACGTCCGCAACCGCAAGGAGGACGCCCAGGAGGAGCACGGCCTCGGCTTCTGCAACATCACGAAGTGCTGCACCGAGGTGTGCCCCGAGCACATCAAGATCACCGACAACGCACTCATCCCGATGAAGGAGCGCGTGGTCGACCGCAAGTACGACCCGCTGGTCTGGCTCGGCAAGAAGATCTTCAAGCGCGAGGAGCTGGAGCAGCGGGACGCCACGGGCAAGCTGTCGCTCGACGACGCCGGCCCGGAGAACGGCTCGCCGCTGCCCGCGGACTCGATCGGGCCGATCGGCAGCTGAGCGGTACCGGCGCGAACTGAAGGGCACCTTCGGCCACCCGGTGTGGTCGGAGGTGCCCTTCGTATCGTGGCAGGTCGGGGGCCTATTCTGGGTCGTGATGACCGCTGCAGGCCCCCGCACCTTCGCCATCCGCACCCACGGGTGTCAGATGAACGTGCACGACTCCGAGCGTCTCGCCGGGGTGCTCGTCGAGGCCGGGTGGGAGCCCGCGCCGAGCGACGGGGCCCCCGAGGACGCCGACCTCGTCGTGTTCAACACCTGCGCGGTCCGCGAGAACGCCGACAACAAGCTCTACGGCCAGCTCGGACGCCTCGCTCCGAGCAAGGCCGCCCGCCCCGACCAGCAGATCGCCGTGGGCGGGTGCCTCGCGCAGAAGGACCGTGCGACGGTCACGAAGAAGGCCCCGTGGGTCGACGTGGTGTTCGGTACCCACAACGTCGGGTCGCTGCCGGCGCTGCTCGAGCGGGCGCGGCACAACGGCGAGGCCCAGGTCGAGATCCTCGAGGCCCTCGAGACGTTCCCGTCGCACCTGCCCGCGCGGCGGGACTCCGCCTACTCGGGTTGGGTGTCGATCTCCGTCGGGTGCAACAACACGTGCACCTTCTGCATCGTCCCCTCGCTGCGCGGCAAGGAGGTCGACCGGCGGCCGGGGGAGATCCTCGGCGAGGTCGAGGCCCTGGTCGCCGAGGGCGTGCTCGAGGTGACGTTGCTCGGGCAGAACGTGAACGCGTACGGCGTGGGCTTCGAGGACCGGGCGACCGGCCGGACCGCGTTCGCCGACCTGCTGCGCGCGTGCGGCGAGGTCGAGGGCCTGGAGCGGGTGCGCTTCACGAGCCCACACCCGCGTGACTTCACGTCCGATGTCATCACCGCCATGGCCGAGACGCCGAACGTGTGCCCGCAGTTGCACATGCCGCTCCAGTCCGGGTCGGACCGCGTCCTCAAGGCGATGCGCCGCTCCTACCGCGCGCGGCGCTACCTCGACATCGTCGCCGAGGTCCGGGAGGCGATGCCCGACGCGGCGCTGACCACGGACATCATCGTCGGCTTCCCCGGCGAGACCGAGGAGGACTTCGCCGAGACGCTGCGCGTCGTCGAGGAGTCCAGGTTCTCGCAGGCCTTCACCTTCCAGTACTCGCCGCGGCCCGGCACCCCGGCGGCGTCCCTGCCGGACCAGGTGCCGAAGGCGGTCGTGCAGGAGCGCTACGACCGGCTGGTCGCGCTCCAGGAGGAGATGTCCCTGGCGGGCAACCGGGAGCAGGTCGGGCGCGACCTCGAACTGCTCGTCTCGACGGGCGAGGGCCGCAAGGACACCGCGACCCGCCGGATGAGCGGGCGCGCCCGCGACGGCCGCTTGGTGCACTTCACGCCGACGGGGGGCGCCCTCGACGGCGAGGTCCGTCCCGGCGACCTCGTCACGGTCCGCGCCACCTACGGCGCGCCGCACCACGTCGTCGCCGACGGCGACGTCCTGCACCACCGCCGGACGCGGGCGGGCGACGCCCACGAGGCGGGTACGCGCCCGACGACGCCGCGGGTCGGGCTGGGGCTGCCGTCGATCGGTCGGCCGGAGCCGCGGCCGGAACCCGTGTCGGCGGCCTGCGGGGTGGGGAGTCCCGACGCATGACCCGTCCCAACCCGTTCGACGAGCCCGTCGGTCCCGTCACGGCCGAACCGCAGCGCCCCGCGATCTCGCGCGAGGTCGACTTCGGGCCGAAGGTCCTGGTCGCGGCGGTCGCGATCCTCGTGCTGCTGGTCGCCGCGATCCTGCCGTGGACCGCGCAGGGCGCCACCGGCTGGCAGGTCGTACTCGGCGCCCCGGGCGTCTCCGTGCTCCCGCGCCTCTTCTCGATCTTCGCGCTGGTGTTCGGGGTCGCGGCGTCGGCGGCGGCGGTGATGACGCGGCGCTGGGTGGTCGTGTTCGTGACGGCGGCCGGCTGTTGCGTCTCCTCGGTGACCGGGCTCTGGGCGATCTGGTCGCAGAACACGGTGCCGGGCAACGGGCCGGGGTTCGGCCTGGTGCTCGCGCTGATCGCCGTCGTCGTGCTCGCCGGTCGGTGGGCCGGCTGGGCGTTCTCCCGCGACTGAACGGCCCAACGACCTGATCACGCCCTCTGCGCGAAGGGCACCTTCGATCGAATAGATCGACCGAAGGTGCCCCTCGCTCAGAACGGGGTTCGTCCGCTCCGAACCGACTCTTCGTCGGCGTTGACGGATTGTTGAACGATCCCTACGTTGGACGAACTCTGCGGGGATGCCCGATCGGTGCGACGACGTCCGGCCCGGTGCCCCTGCCGCACGAGCGAGGCCTGCAGGGAGGCCCCCATGACCGACGTCCCGGAGAAGAATCCCGAGCCCGACACCGAGCGAGCGCCCGACACGGAGCCAGCGCCCGACGCCGAGCGACGGCCCGAGCGCCCGACGGTGAACGTGAAGCGGTCCGTCGCCGTCGCCGGCGCGATGTTCCTCATGGCCATGTCCGCGGCCGGGCCGGGCTTCATCTCGCAGACCGGCACCTTCACCGCGAAGTACGGCCCCTCGTTCGCCGCGGCGATCGTCGCGAGCGTCCTGATCGACCTGGCGATCCAGCTCAACGTCTGGCGGGTCGTCGGTCTCTCCGGCCTGCGCGCCCAGGACCTGGCCAACCGCGTCGTCCCGTACTCGGGGCACGTCCTGGCGTTCCTCGTGGTGGTCGGCGGGCTGGTGTTCGGCATCGGCAACATCAGCGCCGCGGGCCTCGGCCTGCAGGACGCGACCGGCATCGACCTCCGCTACGGCGCCGTGGTCAGCGCCGTCATCGCGATCGTGATCTTCAACTACCGCGCGCTCGAGGGCACCGTCGACCGCGCGGTGATCGGCCTCGGCGTCCTCAAGATCGCCCTCATCGCGATCGTCGCGGTGATCACGGCACCGCCGGTGGGCCAGGCCGCGCTGCGGACGGTCGCGCCGGTCGGACTCGACTTCCTGCCGGTCCTCACGCTGATCGGCGGCACCGTCGGCGGCTACATCACCTACGCGGGCGCGCACCGGCTCATCGAGTCCGGGACGACCGGCCCGGAGAACCTGCGCACGATCACCCGCGGCTCGATCAACGGCATCCTCGTCACCGGGGTGCTGCGCGTCCTGCTGTTCCTCGGCATCCTCGGGGCGGTCGCCGCGGGCGCGCAGCTCTCGAAGACCGACCCGGCGGGCTCGGCGTTCGCGTTCGCGCTCGGACCGGTCGGGCTGCACCTGTTCGGCGTCGTGCTCTGGACGGCCGGGATGACGAGCACGATCGGCGCGTCGTTCACCTCGGCGTCGTTCCTGCGGACCCTCTCGCCGACGGTCGACCGGCGCTTCAACCTCACGATCTCCGCGTTCGTCGCGGTGTGCACCATCGCGTTCCTGGTGATCGGCCAGGCGCCGTCCTCGCTGCTGGTCTTCGCCGGCGCCTTCAACGGGCTGATCCTGCCGTTCGGGCTCGGCCTCCTGCTCTGGATCGCCTGGCGGCGGCGCGACCTGCTCGCCGGGGTCCGCCAGCCGGTCTGGCTGCTGATCATCGGGGTCGCGGCCTTCGCGTTCACCGTCTACGCCGGAGTCGAGTCGGTCGCCGCGATCCCGGCGATCTTCCGGTGAGCGCGGGCACCCGCGCAGGATGGGCACCGTGACCCGCACCGTGCGGCCCTGTGGCGACACCGGCCTGCTCGTCGAGCTGGACACGCTCCCCGAGGTCCTCGCGCTGCACGCGGCGCTGGCCGCGGCTCCGCCCGACGGCGTCGTCGACCTCGTCCCGGCGGCGCGCACCGTGCTGCTGCGGGTGCGTTCCGCCGCCGACCTGGCCACGGTCGCCGACGACGTGCGCACCCGCGAGCCGGCGTCCACCGCGGACCGGGAGACGGACGGCGAGGTCACCGAGATCGCCGTGACCTACGACGGCGAGGACCTCGACGACGTCGTCGCGCACACCGGCCTGGCCCGCGAGGAGGTCGTCGCCGCCCACACCGGCCAGGTCTGGACGGTCGCGTTCGCCGGGTTCACGCCGGGCTTCGGGTACCTGGCGAGCGACGGCGACGACCGGCTGCACGTGCCCCGACGGTCGTCGTCGCGCACCCGGGTCCCGGCCGGCGCCGTCGGGCTGGCGGGCGAGTTCAGCGGCATCTACCCGCGCGAGTCGCCCGGGGGGTGGCAGCTCATCGGCCGCACCGACCACGTGCTGTGGGACCTCGACCGCGATCCGCCGGCCGTCCTCGTGCCGGGCGCCCGGATCCGTTTCCGGGCCACATGAACCGTCTGACGGTCACCGCGACCGGCCCGCTGACGACGATCCAGGACGTCACCGGCCGCCCGGGCCGCGCCGACCTCGGGGTCGGAGTGTCCGGCGCGGCCGACCGCGCGGCGCTGCGGCTGGCGAACCGGCTCGTCGGGAACGACGAGGGCGCGGCGGGCCTGGAGGCCACGCTCGGCGGGCTGGCGTTCCGGGTGACGACGACGAGCCTGGTCGCCGTGACCGGGGCGCCGGCGCCGGTGCGGATCGGCGGCCGCCCCGGTGATCTGCACCGGGCCGTCGTCGTGCCGGCCGGGTCGAAGGTCCGGTTGGGGACGCCGTCGTGCGGGCTGCGCTCCTACGTCGCGGTCCGCGGTGGGCTCGCGGTCGACCCCGTCCTGGGCAGCCGGGCCACGGACACGGTCGCCGGGCTCGGTCCACCGGTCGTCGCGACCGGGGACGAGCTGCCGGTGGGACCGCCGCCGTCGTCGCCGGTGCCCGCGGTCGACGTCGCGCCCGAGGCCACGGGAGCGACGCTGCGGGTGGTGCTCGGCCCGCGCCACGACTGGTTCGCCGACGACGCCGTCGCCGCGTTCCTGCGCACGACGTGGACGGTGACCGACGACGCGAACCGGGTCGGGTTCCGGCTCGACGGCCCGGAGCTGACGCGCGCCCCCGGGCACGGGGGTGCCGAGCTGCCCAGCGAAGGCGTGATCCGGGGGAGCGTGCAGGTGCCGCCGTCGGGTCGTCCTACGGTGTTCCTGGCTGATCATCCGGTGACCGGTGGCTACCCGGTGATCGGCGTCGTGCTCGACGCGGACACCGACCGGGCGGGTCAGCTGCGGCCCGGGTCGGCGGTGCGGTTCCGGCGGGTGTCCGTGCCGCCGGTGGGACGGACCTGATCGAGGAGGTACGGGGTGCTCGAGGGCGTCGCCGAGACGATGCTGGTCACGGTCTACCTGCGGGCGGTCGACGCGCGGTCGTCGACGCCGATCCTGGGCGACCCGTACGCCGTCGGCCTCGTGGACCGCCTGGCGTCCGACGGCCACTCGTTCACCAAGTACGCCCTCGGCCGCGGGAACGCCCCGGTGATCGCGGCCCGCGGCCGCCGCCTCGACGCGTGGACCCGGGGCTTCCTCGACGCGCACCCCGACGGGCAGGTGCTCCACCTCGGCTGCGGGCTCGACTCCAGGCCGCTGCGCGTGCACCGGCCCGCGGGCAGCCGCTGGGTCGACGTGGACCAGGCCGAGGTGATCGCGCTGCGCCGTGAGCTCTACGACCTGCCGCCGGAGATCGTCACGATCCCGGCCTCGGTCACCGACCCCGGCTGGTGGGACGAGGTCGAGCCCGCTCTACCGACCATCCTCGTCGCCGAGGGCCTCCTCATGTACCTGCCCGACGTCGAGGTGCACGCCCTGGTGGACCGCGCCCGCGAGCGGTTGACCGCCGGCGTGGAGCTCGCCTTCGACGGGTTCGCGCCGTGGGTGATCACCCTGACCCGGTGGTCGCGCTACCTGCAGAGCTCCGGGATCCGGCTGGCCTCGCCGCTCGAGGACCTGACGGCGGGCCGACCGGGTGCGCGGACGCTGGCCGACCTGTCGGTCGTCGGCGAGCTCGCCCACGGGAGCGCGCCCGGCCCGCTGCTGCGGGCCGTGTTCGGAGGCCTCGACGTCGTGCCGTTCATGGACGACGCGTTCCGGCTCGTGCACCTGGAGCTCGCCGCCTGAGCTCTGGGACGACTCGAGCCCTGGGAAGACTCAGCCGGTCGCGCGCTCCGCCGCGGCCAACCACTCCCGCCACTGCTCGGCCTGACGGTCGGCGTCCCTGGCGCGTCGCTCGTCCCCGGCGGCCCGGGCCTTCGCGGCCTGCGCCTCGAACGCCTCGACGCGCTCCCGGAACTGCCCGACGCGCGCCTCCTTCTCCGGGTCGGTCTTCGACCAGCGACGGTCGACCGCCCCGCGCACCCGGTCCTCGACCTCCTTGAGCCGGGCGGAGAACTCGCGGACCCGCTCGCGCGGCACCTTGCCGATCTCGTCCCAGCGCTCCTGGACCGAGCGCAGCGCGGCCCGGGCGGAGTCGACGTCGGAGAGGTCGATGGCCGCGGCCTCGACGAGCAGCGACTCCTTGGCCTTGGCGTTGCCGGCGAACTCGGCGTCACGGGCGTCGAACGTCGCCGACCGGCGCGCGAAGAAGTGGTCCTGCGCGCCGCGGAAGCGGGCCCAGAGGGCGTCGTCGGCGTCCTTCGACGTCCGTCCGGCCGACTTCCACTCGACCATGAGCTCCTTGTAGCGCCCCGCCGTCGGACCCCAGTCCTCGGAGTCCTGCAGCGACTCGGCCTCGGTGACCAGCTCCTCCTTGCGGGTCTTCGCGGCGGAGCGGGCGCGGTCGAGCTCGGCGAAGTGCGCCCCCCGACGGCGGGTGAACGTCTCGCGGGCCTTGGCGAAGCGCTTCCAGAGCGCGTCGTCGGTCTTGCGGTCGATCCCCCGGACCGTCTTCCACTCCTCGAGCATCCCCGAGAAGCGGTCGCCCGCGTGCTTCCAGCGGGTGGTCTCCTCCGCGAGGGTCTCGGCCTCGCCGATGAGCGCCTCCTTGCGCGCGACCGCCTTCTCGCGCGCGCCGGCCTTCGCCGACTTCTCGGCCCGGCCGCTGCGCTCGGCGGCGCCGATGACGGCGTCGAGCCGGGTCACCAGTCCGGGCAGGTCGCCGACGACGGACGCGACGTCGAGCCGCTCGCGCAGCACCGTCGCGCTGCGCAGCACGCCCGCCGCGTCGCCCCGGCCGGACTGCAGGCGGCTGACGAGCAGGTCGGCCTCGGTGCGCAGGTCGTCGAAGCGGCGCGCGTAGTGGGCGAGGCCCTCCGTGGCGTCGCCCGCCTGCCAGGAGCCGACGGCACGGTCGCCCTCGGGTGCCACCGTCCAGACGGTGCCGTCGGTGTCGACGCGTCCCCAGCGGGCCGGCTCGTCGACCGCGGGGGCGACGGACGGCAGGTCGGTCACCTCGGCCGCGGGTGCCGGAGAGTCGGCGGACGCCGCCGGCGACTCGCCGTCGTCCGTCGGGGCGGCCTCCGCCGGATCCGGTGTGACGGCGGGCGGGGTGGGTGCGACGGCGGCCGGGGTCGGGACGCTGCCCGGCGAGGCCGGCGCGAGGTCGGCCGGGCTGGGCGCGTGATCGGCCGGGCTGGGCGCGTGATCGGCCGAGGCGTGGGCATGGGTCGGAGCGGCGGCCACGTCGGCCGGGCTGGGTGCGTGTCCGGCCGGGCCGGGGACAGGGGGCGGAGCGGTGGCCACGTCGGCCGGGCTGGGTGCGTGACCGGCAGGGGTCGGGCCGGGGACGGGGGCCGGAGCGCCGGCGACGTCGGCCGGGGTGGCGTGGTGAGCCGGACCGGGAGCGTCATCGGCCGGGGTCGGCAGCGGATCCGGCTCCGGGTCCGGCACCTGGTCGGCGGCGGGGTGGTGGTCCTCAGCCGCGGGCGCGGCGTTGTCCGGCCGGTCCTGGGCGTCCTGCTCGCCGGCGCCGTCCACGCTGACCTCGGCCTCCTGCGCCTCCGGGGTCGCCGTCACATCCGTCCCGACCGCTCCCGGGACCGCGCCGGCCACCCCCGTGGCCTGCTCGTCGGCCATTCGCCGCACACCTCCCGATCCGATCGTCCGGGCATTCAAACAGCTTCGTGGGCAGCGTCGCACCCCCGACCTGCGACGACCCGCGGTTTGCCCGCTGCCGGAACAACGAATCGCGGGCGATCGAGGCATGGTCCACCGGTCACCGGGCCGCGACTAGCGTGGGAACGGTGAGCGCGCGACCGATCGCCCTCGTCGGGCCGACGGCCACGGGCAAGTCCGACCTGGCGCTGGACCTGGCCGGACGGCTGGACGGCGTCGAGGTGGTCAACGCCGACGCCATGCAGCTCTACCGGGGGATGGACCTCGGGACCGCCAAGCTGCCGCCGGACGCCCGCCGCGGCGTCCCGCACCACCTGCTCGACGTCCTCGACGTCACCGAGACCGCCACCGTCGCGGCCTACCAGCGCGACGCCCGGCACGCCCTCGACGACGTCCTGACCAGGGGCGGGACCCCCGTCGCCGTCGGGGGCTCCGGGCTCTACGTGCAGGCGCTGGTCGACGACCTGCGCTTCCCCGGCACCGACCCGGCCGTCCGCGCGCGGCTCGACGGCGACCTCGCGGCCCACGGCCCGGCCGCGCTGCACGCCCGGCTCGCCCGGATCGACCCGGACGCCGCCGCGGACATCCTGCCCAGCAACGGACGGCGGGTGGTGCGCGCGCTCGAGGTCGTCGAGATCACCGGCGAGCCGTTCGCGGCCAGCCTGCCGCGCCCCGGCGAGCCCCGACGCGGCACCGTGCTGGTCGGGATCGACCGCGACACCGCCGAGCTCGACGCCCGGATCGAGACCCGCGTGGACGGGATGCTCGCGGCGGGACTCGTCGCCGAGGTGCGCGACCTCGCCGCGCGGGGCCTCGCCGATGGCGAGACCGCGTCCCGCGCCGTCGGCTACCGCGAGATCCTGGAGATCCTCGACGGAGCCGCCGACCCGGACCCGGCGGCGCTCGCCGAGGCCCGCCGCCGCATCGTCGTCGCCACCCGGCGGCTGGTGCGGCGGCAGCGCTCGTGGTTCCGCCGCGACCCCCGCGTGACGTGGCTCGACGCGTCCTCGCCCACGCTCGCCGACGACGTCGTCACCCTGACGCGTGAGGCGGCAGCCACTTCGTAGGCTGGTGGGCATGGAGTACGTCCTCGGCCACGGCACGGAGAACGACTTCGTCCTGCTGCCCGACCTCGAGGGCCGCCTCGACCTCGAGCCGGCCGCCGTGCGTGCCCTCTGCCACCGTCGGCGCGGGCTCGGGGCGGACGGCGTGCTGCGGGTCGCGCCGTCGCCGGACCCGGGCGCGGCGTGGTTCATGGACTACCGCAACGCCGACGGTTCCCTCGCCGAGATGTGCGGCAACGGCATCCGGGTGTTCGCCCGGTTCCTCGTCGAGGCCGGACTGGCCCCGGCCGGCACCTCCGCGATCGCGACGCGCGCGGGCCTGCGGGTCGTCGAGCTGGGCGACGACCCCGACGGCGAGGTCTCGGTCGACATGGGCCCCGCGCGGCTGGGCTCCGATTCGGCGGCGCTGGTGCCGTCCTCGGTGGGCCCGGCCGGGTTCGTGACGTCGTTCCCGGGCGTCGCCGTCGACGTCGGCAACCCGCACCTGGCGTGCGTCACCACCGCCGACCTCGACGCCCTGGACCTCACCGTCGCCCCCGGTCACGACGTCGAGCTCTTCCCGGACGGGGTCAACGTCGAGTTCCTGACGCCGCTCACGCCCGACGGCGTCACCCGGCTGCGGGTGCACGAGCGCGGATCGGGCGAGACCCGCTCGTGCGGGACGGGGACGGTGGCCGGTGCGGTCGCCGCACTGCGGGCCGTCGACCTCGACTCCGGGACGGTGACGGTCGCGACGCCGGGTGGGGTGCTGCAGGTCGGCGTCGGTCCGGGCCTGGGCTCGGCGCCCGGCTCGACGACGACGTTGACCGGTCCCGCCGTGCTGGTCGCCCGCGGCGAGGTGGATCTGGCGGCCGACCCCGCTGCACCCGGTGAGCTCAGGGCACTCGTCCGTCTGCGGGACACCGCCGGGGTCTGACGGCGGGTGGTCCGGCCCCGCGGTGCGCTCCGGAAAGGCGTGGTGACGGCGCGTCGCCCGTGGGACAGTGGAGCGCACGATGACAGAACCCGCATCCGATCGTCCCGCCCCGTCCGAGACCGGCACGCCCGGTCGTCGTGACGGCCGCTCCTCCCACGGCCGCATCGAGATCGATCCGACGGTCCACGACGAGGCCGGTGCCCCCGACCCGACGACCGGCACGCTGGACCTCGAGGAGCGCTCCTCGCTCCGCCGGGTGCCCGGTCTCAGCGGAGCCTCGACCGAGCTCACCGACGTCACCGAGGTCGAGTACCGGCAGCTGCGCCTCGAGCGCGTCGTGCTCATCGGCGTGTGGACGGAGGGCACCTCGGCGACGGCGGACGCCTCGCTCGTCGAGCTCGCCCGGCTGGCCGAGACCGCGGGATCGGAGGTCCTCGACGGGCTCATCCAGCGGCGCTCCTCGCCCGACCCGGGCACGTTCGTCGGCTCGGGCAAGGTGGCCGAGCTGCGCGAGACGGTGTCGACGACGGGCGCGGACACCGTGATCGCCGACGGCGAGCTCTCGCCCGGCCAGCTGCGTCAGCTCGAGGAGAAGCTCAAGGTCAAAGTGGTCGACCGGACCGCGCTGATCCTCGACATCTTCGCCCAGCACGCCCGCTCCCGGGAGGGCAAGGCGCAGGTCGAGCTCGCCCAGCTGCGGTACTTCCTGCCCCGGCTGCGCGGCTGGGGCGAGTCGATGTCCCGGCAGGGCGGCGGCGCCGGTGGTGGCGGCGCGGGCGGCGGCGGGGTCGGCACGCGTGGTCCCGGTGAGACCAAGCTCGAGACCGACCGCCGGCGCATCCACCAGCGGATCTCGAAGCTGCGCCGCGAGCTCGAGGGCATGAAGACCGTCCGCGACACCCAGCGCGACCGGCGACGCCGTCGTGAGGTGCCGGCCGTCGCGATCGCCGGGTACACCAACGCCGGGAAGTCCTCGTTGCTCAACGCGGTCACCGATGCGGGTGTGCTCGTCGAGGACGCGCTCTTCGCGACCCTCGACCCGACGACCCGCCGCTGGCAGACCCCGGACGGGCGCGACGCGACGCTCACCGACACCGTCGGGTTCGTGCGCCACCTGCCCCACCAGCTGGTCGAGGCGTTCCGCTCGACGCTGGAGGAGGTGGGCGACGCCGACCTCGTGGTGCACGTGGTCGACGGGTCGGATCCCTCCGCGACCGACCAGATCGCGGCCGTGCGCGAGGTGATCGGGGAGATCACCCCGGAGCGGTCCGGGGCGGAGGCGCCGCCGGAGCTGCTGGTCGTGAACAAGGTCGACGACGCCGACCCGATGGCGCTGGCCCAGCTGCGCGCGACGCTGACCGGGGCGGTGTTCGTCTCGGCCCGCACCGGCGAGGGCATCGAGCTCCTGCGGCGCCGGATCGCGGAGGCGCTGCCGCGGCCCGAGGTCGAGATCGACGTGGTGCTGCCCTACACCGAGGGCGCTCTCGTTGCCCGGGTCCACGCCGAGGGCGAGGTGCTCGCCGAGCGGCACCTCGCCGAGGGCACGGTGCTGCAGGCGCGGGTCCGTCCCGAGCTCGCGGCCGCCGTCGGGCGGGCGTCGGTGTCGGCGGACGTGCCGGTGTCCTGAGCGGTGACCCGGGGCCTCGGCGTCCTCGTGGTGCTCCCGGTCCTCGCCATGCTGGTGGCGGCCGGGCCGGTGGCGGGGGCCGCGCCGGAAGCCCCGGTGACGCGGTGCGCCCTGCGTGACCGGACGCTCGACGAGGTGTCCGGCCTCGCCGTGACGCCGTCCGGACCCGCCGTCGTGAACGACAGCGGGAACGCGACCGTCGTGTACACCCTCGCCCCGAACTGCTCGGTGGCGTCGACGCGACAGGTCGGGGTGACCGGGCGCGACGTCGAGGACCTCGCCCGTAGCGACGGCACGCTCTGGCTCGCCGACATCGGGGACAACGACCGTCGGCGGTCGAACATCGCACTGATCCGGCTGCCGGTCCGCGGCGGGCCCACCGTGCTCCGGTTGACCTATCCCGACGGGTCGCACGACGCCGAGACGCTGCTGCTGCCCGCGGACGGCCGTCCGGTGATCGTCACCAAGGACCTCGGGGGACGCAGCGGGATCTACGCCACCGACGTCCCGCCGACCGCCGCGGCGACGACCCCGCTGCACCGCGTGGGCGAACTGGACGTGCCACTCTCGAGCACCGAGGGCGGGCCGCTCGGGCCGTTCGGTCGAGGCCTGTTCACCGGGGGCGCGCTCTCGGCCGACGGCCGGGTCGCCGCGGTGCGGACCTACACCGACGCGTGGCTCTATCCCGTCACGGGTGGCACCGCCGACGACGTCGTGGCCGGGCTGCGTGCCGCGCCCGTCGGTGTACCGCTCCCGGGCGAGCCGCAGGGTGAGGCCGTCGCGTTCACCGCCGACGGGACGCTGCTCTCCGCGGGCGAGGCCGGGGACTCGGGTGGCACGGCGTCGCTGCGGGCCGTGCCGGGCGCGGCCGGACTCGTCGGGAGGGCGCCGCAGACGGCGACCCCGGCGCCGGGCTCGCCGGAGTCCGGCGACCCACCGTCCGGACCGCCGGTGGTGGTCGCGGAGGTCGTGGTGGGAGCCGTCGTGGTCCTGGGTGTCCTCGGCGGTGTCGCCCTCGCGGTCAGGGCCCGACGACGGTCCGGGAGGTCGCGTCGCTGACCCCGCTCGGGAGTCCTCAGAGCTTCCGGAGCACCGCCACGACGCGGCCCAGCACGGTGGCCTCGTCGCCGGGGATCGGCTCGTACGCCTCGTTGGCGGGCAGCAGCCAGACGTGCCCGTCCTTGCGCTTGTAGGTCTTGACGGTGGCCTCGTTGTCCAGCATCGCGGCCACGATCTCGCCGTTCTCGGCGTTCGGCTGCTGCCGGACGACCACCCAGTCCCCGTCGGTGATGGCGGCCTCGACCATCGAGTCACCGACGACCTTGAGCATGAACAGCGCGCCCTCGCCGACCAGCTCCTTCGGCAGCGGGAAGACGTCCTCGACGGCCTGCTCGGCGAGGATCGGCCCACCGGCCGCGATCCGCCCGACCACCGGCACGAACGACGGCGTGGGCCGGTCGGCGCGCACCGCCTCGGTCTCGGCGGCCGCGCCGAGCTCGGGGTCCAGCTCCTCGGGGAGGCGGACGTCGAGCGCCCGGGGGCGGTTCGGATTGCGGCGCAGGTAGCCCTTCTTCTCCAGCACCTTCATCTGGTGGGCCACCGACGACGTCGAGGTGAGTCCCGCCGCGTCGCCGATCTCACGGACGCTCGGGGGATAGCCGACGCGCTCCACGTGGTCCCGGATGACCTCGAGCACCTTGCGCTGGCGCGGGGTCAGCGCGGGCGCCCCCGAGGCCGACGGCTCCGGCTCCCGGTCCGGGAACGCGTGCACCTGCGCGGTGACCACCTCGGCCTGCTCCGCCGCCGCCACCTCGCCCTCGGCTCCGGGCGGCGGCGACGCGGCCCGCGCGACCTCCGCGGGCTCCTCGACCCCGCCGTCGCGCCTGCGTCCAGCCATGGGTTCCTCCTCCGTCCGGTCCGACAGCGGGCGCCGCGGCCGGCGGTGATCCCGTCGTGCCGCCGGAGCGCCGGTGACGCTGCGTGCTCCCGGAACCAGAAGGTAGCGCCGACGGCCGACGGGATCAAACACGTGTTCGAACGACACGCCGCGCGGTCCGTCGACGTTGTCAGGGGTCGATGCTAGACATCGCACACGCGTTCGATCGAACGCGTGTGCGAGGGGAGATGCGTGGCGATGACGACCCGGACGAGCACTGTGACGGGCACGCGGCCGGCCTCCGGCCCGGATCAGGACGTGGAGGTCCCGGCCCAGGTGGGCCGGGAGGGTGGAGCGACGGGGACGGTCGGATCCCCGGGTCGGGTGCGGCCGGCGTACGCCCCCGCCCCGGCGGTGCCCGCGCGCCCCGCGGGCCGGCGCGACGCGTGCCGTCCGGCAGGGCGGCCGGCGCCGTTCGCTGCACCGCTCGCCCGCCCGTGGCCTTCGGCCGAACGAGTGAATCCGGAGGCGCCTGACGAGCGCGCGTCCGCGCGGGCCGCGGTGCTGCGCCGGCGACGCACCGTCGCGACGGTGGTCCTGGGCGTCGTGCTGCTCGGCCTGGTCGTCCTCGCCGTGCGCCTCGGCGGCGCGGCCGCGGCGGCCGTGCCGGGCGGGCCGGTGCCCGCCGGGTCGACGGTCACGGTGGTGGCGCCCGGGGAGTCGCTGCTCGACGTCGCGCACCGCACCGCGCCCACGGCGGACGCGGACGCCGTCGTGTCGCGCATCCGTGCCGACAACCACCTCTCCGGGTCGGCGGTGGTCCCGGGGCGGCCGCTGGTCGTGCCGGCGGGCTCCTGACGGTCGTGTCACTCCCCGGAGCACCGTGCGTCCCAGTCGCCCCGGGGCGCCGCCGCCCGGCGCCTGGGGACACCGCTCGCCGCGCGCGTCCCTCGACGGCGCGATCGGGCTTGATTCGTTTCCTCGGGTGTCGCTAGCGTCGCGCCCCTACATCTTGTGGTTACATGGTTGTAGTTAGTCCACAGGTTGTGAATGCCGGTGGAGGCCCTGTCCACAGGGAACTCCACCGATGTCGGTGGTCCGTCCACCGGCGGCACCGCCCGGTCCACGACCGGAGGTGTCCGGTCCACAGGTGTGTCCCCAGGCTCGGGCCCGGGGGCGCAGGTCTCGACGCGGGAGAGGAGCCGAGGGTGCGCTGTCCGTTCTGTCGCAACGACGACTCGCGGGTCGTCGACTCGCGCGAGGCCGACGAGGGCCAGGCGATCCGTCGCCGCCGCTCCTGCACGGCGTGCGGGAAGCGGTTCACCACCGTCGAGGAGGCCGTCCTCGCGGTGGTCAAGCGCAGTGGGGTCACCGAGCCGTTCAGTCGCGACAAGGTCGTGCGCGGCGTGGCGCGGGCGTGCCAGGGCCGCCCGGTCGACCAGGACGCGGTCGCACTGCTGGCGCACAAGGTGGAGGAGACGGTACGGGCGTCGGGCACGGCCGAGGTGCCGAGTCACGAGGTCGGGATGGCGATCCTGGGGCCGCTGCGGGAGCTGGACGCAGTGGCGTACCTGCGGTTCGCCAGCGTCTATCGCAACTTCTCCTCCGTGGCCGACTTCGAGGCCGAGATCGCGGACCTGCGCGGGCGGATGTCCGCGGAGGACGACGGCGGGTCGGGGGAGAACGGCGAGAACGGGACGGACGAGCGGTCCGGCGGCGAGGACGCCGTCGGGGGTGACCGCTCGGGGACATCGATGCCGGGTCGTGGGGAAGCGTCCCCGGCACACGCGAGCACGAGGGGATGAACGGATGACGGAGACCGTCGGGTCCGACACGAGCACGGACGGCGCCGCGGACGGAGCGGCCGGGCGTGCGGCCGCGGGTCGGGGCCTGTCGATCGGGCGCGTGCACACCACCGGGGGGCGCCACCCCTACGACGAGGTGGAGTGGGAGCGTCGTGACGTCGTCATGACGAACTGGCGCGACGGCTCGGTGAACTTCGAGCAGCGCGGCGTCGAGTTCCCCACGGCGTGGTCGGCCAACGCCACGAACATCGTCACGAGCAAGTACTTCCGCGGCGCGGTCGGCACGCCGCAGCGCGAGTCGAGCCTGCGCCAGCTCATCGACCGCGTCGTCCGCAGCTACACCGAGGCCGGTCGCCAGAACGGCTACTTCGCGACCCCGGAGGACGCCGAGGTCTTCTCCGACGAGCTGACCTGGATGCTGCTGCACCAGTACTTCAGCTTCAACTCGCCGGTGTGGTTCAACGTCGGCACCGCCTCGCCGCAGCAGGTCAGCGCCTGCTTCATCCTCTCCGTGGACGACACCATGGAGTCGATCCTGAACTGGTACCGCGAGGAGGGCCTGATCTTCAAGGGCGGCTCCGGGGCCGGCCTCAACCTCTCGCGCATCCGCTCGTCGAAGGAGCTGCTCTCCTCCGGCGGCACCGCCTCCGGGCCGGTGTCGTTCATGCGCGGTGCCGACGCGTCCGCGGGGACGATCAAGTCCGGCGGCGCCACGCGGCGCGCCGCGAAGATGGTCGTGCTCGACGTCGACCACCCCGACGTCGCGGAGTTCATCGACACCAAGCGCCAGGAGGAGCGCAAGATCCGCGTCCTGCGCGACAACGGGTTCGACATGGACCTCGGCGGCGCGGACATCGCCTCGGTGCAGTACCAGAACGCGAACAACTCGGTGCGCGTCTCCGACGAGTTCATGCGCGCCGTCCAGTCGGGCGGCGAGTTCGGCCTCCGTGCCCGCATGACCGGCGAGGTCATCGACTCCGTCGACGCGAAGTCGCTCTTCCGGAGCATGGCCGAGGCGGCGTGGGAGTGTGCCGATCCGGGCCTGCAGTACGACGACACGATCAACGACTGGCACACCTCGCCGGAGTCCGGGCGCATCACCGCCTCGAACCCGTGCTCGGAGTACCTGCACCTGGACAACTCCAGCTGCAACCTCGCGTCGCTGAACCTCATGAAGTTCCTGGGCGACGACGGCCGGTTCGACGTCGAGGGCTTCGTGCGCTCGGTGGAGCTGGTCATCACCGCGATGGACATCTCGATCTGCTTCGCGGACTTCCCGACGCAGTCGATCGGCGACACCACGCGGGCGTTCCGCCAGCTCGGCATCGGCTACGCGAACCTCGGGGCGCTGCTCATGGCCACCGGTCACGCGTACGACTCCGCGGGCGGGCAGGCGCTCGCCGCCGGGATCACCTCGCTGATGACCGGTACCGCCTACCGTCGCTCGGCCGAGCTCGCCGAGGCGGTGGCGCCCTACGACGGCTACGCCCGCAACGCGGACGCCCACCGCCGGGTCATGCGCAAGCACGCCGCGGCGAACGACGCGATCCGCACGCTGCACCGCGAGGACTCCCGCATCCGCGACGCGGCGACCGAGCAGTGGCAGAGCGGCCTCGAGGTCGGCTCGCGCCACGGTTGGCGCAACGCGCAGGCCAGCGTGCTCGCCCCCACCGGCACCATCGGCTTCATGATGGACTGCGACACCACCGGGGTGGAGCCGGACTTCTCGCTGGTCAAGTTCAAGAAGCTGGTCGGCGGCGGCTCGATGCAGATCGTCAACCAGACCGTGCCGAAGGCGCTCACGGCGCTGGGCTACCAGGACGAGCAGGTCGAGGCGATCGTCGAGTACATCGCCGAGCACGGGCACGTCATCGACGCCCCCGGTCTGCGCCCCGAGCACTACGAGGTCTTCGACTGCGCGATGGGGACGCGCGCGATCGCCCCGATGGGGCACGTGCGCATGATGGCGGCGGTCCAGCCGTTCATCTCCGGCGCGATCTCGAAGACGGTCAACATGCCCGAGCGGGCGACCGTCGAGGAGGTCGAGGAGATCTACTTCGAGTCCTGGAAGCTGGGGCTCAAGGCGCTGGCGATCTACCGCGACAACTGCAAGGTCGGGCAGCCGCTCTCCACCGGCAAGTCGGGCACCTCCACCTCGACGCCCGCGGCCGAGGTCGCCGTCAGCGACCACCGCCCGGTCCGCAAGCGGCTGCCGAAGCGGCGCCCGAGCGAGACGGTGTCGTTCGCGGTCGCGGGCGCCGAGGGCTACATGACGGCGGGCTCGTACCCCGACGACGGGCTCGGCGAGATCTTCGTCAAGATGTCGAAGCAGGGCTCGACGCTCGCGGGCGTCATGGACGCGTTCTCGATGGCCATCTCCATAGCGCTGCAGTACGGCGTGCCGCTGGAGACCTACGTGTCGAAGTTCGTGAACATGCGCTTCGAGCCGGCCGGCATGACCGACGACCCGGACGTCCGGATGGCGACGAGCATCGTCGACTACCTGTTCCGTCGGATCGCCCTCGACCACCTGCCCTACGAGAAGCGGGCGCAGCTCGGCATCTTCTCGGCCGACGAGCGCTCGGCGCAGGTGGAGGCCGACTACGGGTCGTCCGGGCCCGCGGCACCGATCCCCGACGAGTCGGTGGACGTGTCCGAGCTGCGGTCCACGATCGACGCGCCCGCCGAGAGCACCTCGACGGAGTCCGGCAGCCGCCGGGCCGACGTCTCGGTCGGCAGCTCGACGGAGCTCCTCGAACTGCAGCAGGGCAAGGCGGCCGACGCGCCGCTGTGCCTGACCTGCGGCACGAAGATGCGTCCGGCCGGGTCCTGCTACGTCTGCGAGGGCTGCGGCTCGACCAGCGGCTGCAGCTGAAACCGAGCGGTATTGCACCAGCTGCAACGTCGATCGGCGCAACTTCATAGTGCTGCGGACGGGGGCTGGGTAGGTCTCAGCCCCCGTCCAGGTAGCTCCGTAGGTCGACAGCCTGCGGAAACACGAACGCCCGGCCATTGCGGGGCCGGGCGCTCGTTGCAGCCAGGACGTGATGTCCCCTGCGGTACTGCACCGGCATCACATCACGCCCTGGGTAGCGGGCCGCAAGGCCCCCATCCGAAGGAGATGAAGATGCCGAGGAACCCTCGACAGACGAGCAAGGCTGCTGCGAAGGCAGCGTCGCGAGTTCTCCGCGACGCGCGGTTCTCGAAGACTGCGAAGCGAGCTGCCGGCAGCGCACTGGCTCAGGCGCCGACGACGAAGCGTAAGCGCCGCAAGTAGGCAGAGATGCGGCTGCCCGGGTGGGTCTCAGTGACGAACTTGCCCGGGCTCCGATCCTACTCGTCTCCGGATATGCACGAGGGCAGTTCCATGGGTTTTACAGCAGACATTCTCGCGGACGTACGACGGCAGATTACTCCAGACGATGCGGCGCTGAAGGAAGCCCGTCAGCGGCGAGACGCTACGCTCGCGGCGGCCGGAGGATTCGAGGGAGTTCTAGAGACGTTTTCGTCGGGGTCGATTGCTCACGGCACGGCGAACTGCCCGATCCATCTTCGAGACAAAGGGCTGGACGCTGATTGCGGCGTGCGACTCGATCGTCGATTCCACCGGACCCTCGGACCAGACTCTGATCAGGAGGAGGGACCCGGAGGTGTCGTTGAGAGACTTCGGGTGCATGTTCGAAGTCGGCTGAAGGCTGACTACCCGGACGTTGCGATCACGATCACCAAGAGGGCCCTGCTCGTCCGCTTCCACTCACCCCTGCCTACGGGAGAAGATCCCAGCGCTGACCTTGTGGCAGGCCTTGAGCGCAAGGATGCGCCGGGTTTGTGGATTCCGAACACTGAGCGCGAACGATGGGACCCGTCCCATCCGCAGCGTCATACGGAGATGCTGACGGCGGACCCGAAGGAGGTGAGAGTCACTAGGGCTCGTGCGATCCGCCTCGCGAAGGCGGAGAACAAGAGGACTGCCACGGGCCCCCTCTGCTCGTTTAACATCGAGGCGTTCGGTCTAATGTTCGTCGAAGGGGCGATGGCCGAACCGGAGGCATTGCTCGCTCTCTGGTCTCAAGGCGCGAAGGATCTTCGCAGACGTCTGACTCCGGACCCTGCCAAGGTGTCCGGTGCGATCAAAGTCGCCGACCGCGACCGGGCAGTGCATCGGCTTGAGGTTGCTGCTGGAGCGCTGAAAGACGCGCTCGAGCATGACGACGACGAGCCCTATGTGCGTAAGGCACTGGCTCCGCTCTGGCCTGACTACGTCGCCACTGCTGGCGGGGACTCGAAGGCCCGCATCGCAGCGACGGTGCGAGCGGGGGAGTCTCTTTCCTTCGGTAGGACAGGTCTCTCCGGCAGCCCGGCGGCCAGCACCGGTGTTGCACTCACGAAGCGGCCTCGCTCCTACGGTGATGCCGCAGGGTGAGGAGGCAGCCGGCGAGGTGTTGGCTTGAGGACTGGCCGAGACGCGCACGCCTCGAGGCGGCAGCCCGGAAAGCGTTTCCCGGTCTTCGATATCGGCGCAAGCAGCGAGCGGGTGGTCCGGTGGACACTTGGCAGGTTCAACTTCCGATCGCAGGCTACGAGGCGCGAACTGTGATAGTCGAGTTTGACCGCCGACGACCCGCCTACCCGCAGGTCTACGCCGACGGGTCGGTCGAGTCGCCGCATCGCTTCCGGAACAAGCGCGGTGGACGGATGCTCTGTATCTGGCATTCTGGAGACGATGCTTGCCGTAGATGGGTTCCCGAAGACGGCCTGCTTAAGCTACTAGGAATGATCGCCGAGCATCTATTCAAGGAAGCGTGGTGGCGCGAACACGGCGAGTGGCTGGGTGAGGAATACCCTCATGAGGAGGCGGACACGATATGAATTGTGGGTTGTCGGCTGAGGCGGCGACGACCTCATCGGCCTCTGCGGCGACGTTGGTCCTAGCCGCGATACTTTCGGGCACGGTCGCAGCGGCTGTCATCACTGGGCTAGTTACGGTTGTTCTCGCTCGACGGAAGAGTCGAGAAGAAGAACGAGCGCGGCTCCGACAGGCATTCGCCGATGCTCGACGCGCTCAGGCAGCTTACAAGGAGTTCCCCTACGCGATCCGTCGGCGGGCAGCGGAGCGCCCTGTCGACGAGCGCATCAGGCTTAGCGAGGCGCTGAGGGAGATACAGGCGAATATCGACTTTCATCTCGCTTGGACCGAGCTGGAGTCCGAGCACGTTGGGCGCGCTTTCGCTGAACTCATCAAGCAAACCAGAACAGTGGCCGGGGAACACATGAAGTCGGCGTGGCAGACCTCAGCAGCCGACGCTGACGAAGGCATGATCGTTCCGCGTGCCCTTGTTGACCTGAGCGCCCTGAAGCCAGCAGAGGAGGCCTACACCCGAGCGGTCCAGGCTCACTTGCGGGCATTAGCTCCTCGTTGGAGCCGCACTGGGCACTGACTCGCGACGTTGACGATCTTGACCAACGCAACGATGTTGGGTTTGATGCAACATCGTGGATCATGGTCCGGCGTTGCCAGGAGCGGCGTCCTTGGTGCTGGTGTCAGGCGTCCTGCATCTGGACCCAGCGCCTGCTGTGTTCGAGGCGATGTTGGACGGCTGGTCACGTCAACAGCGGTCCCGGTTCCTACGGGCGGACGCCACGATCAAGCCGCGGCTCGAGGTCGTGCGTCGCTTCGCCCGGTTCTCCAACCAGTACCCCTGGCAGTGGACACCTGGTGAGCTTGAAGCGTTCATGAGCTCGATGTCGGTAGCGGTCTCGACCGCGCGCAGCTACCAGAACGCGCTGCGGCTGTTCTGCGACTACATCACCGACGCCCGCTACGGCTGGCCGAGCGAGTGTCTGGAGCGGTTCGGCGCCTCACCGCAGCAAGTGCTGCACGAGTGGAACTCGGTGCTCCACAACGTCGAGTTCGAGGGCCGCACCTCACGGCGACCGCTGAGCTACGACGAGGTCCAGGCTCTCTTCGACGCCGCCGATGGCCGCGTCGAGGAGATCCGCGAACGGCGACGCAAGGGAGCTGCCGCCGCCCAGCGCGACGCGGTTCTGCTCAAGACGGTCTACGCGTTCGGGCTACGGCGCCAGGAAGCCCAAGGCCTCGACCTGGTTGACCTACGCAGCAACCCGAAGGCGAAGGCCTTCGGGCGCATCGGCGGGCTCTTCGTCCGGCACGGCAAATCCTCGCGGGGCAGCACCGCAAAGCGTCGCACCGTCCTGACGGTGCCGGAGTTCGACTGGATCGTCGAGCTGGTCGAGCACTACCTCGCCGAGGTCCGGCCTATCTTGGTCCCGGGGGACCACCCGGCGTTCTGGGTGACCGAACGCCGCGGCCGGATGTCACTCCGGTCGATCAACGATGCCTTCGAGCACGCCCGCGCCGCTGCAGGCATCGACCCCGAGCTCGACCTGCACTCGCTGCGGCACTCCTACGTCACGCATCTGGTCGAGTTCGACTATCCGGAGCGCTTCGTCCAGGAGCAGGTCGGCCACTCCTACGCCAGCACCACCGCGATCTACACCGGAGTGTCCGACGACTACCGCAACCGGCTGCTGCAACGGTCGCTCACCGCGCCCGGCTTCGACCTCTGGGAGCCTGTCTCATGATCAAGAAGATGGGCTTCGAATGGCATCTGCGCCGGCGCATGGCCGAGCGGGACCTCTACCAGACCTCAGACCTGGTGCCGCTACTCGCCGAGCGCGGCATCGAGCTCTCCCGCGAACAGGTCTACCGCCTGGTCACCCAGCCCCCGCAGCGGCTCTCGATGGACACCTTCGCCGCGCTCTGCGACATCCTCGCCTGCAACCCCAACGACCTCATCGAGATCACCACCGTCAACACGACGGTCCGCAAGACCGGTACCGGTTCCACGCCGCGGCGCGCTCCAGAAGTCCGGCGCACCACCATCCGTCGCCCCGACCAGTCGTGACCTCACCGGAGACCCGGGAAGCCCAGCGCCAGCACCAGATCCGGCAGCGTCACACCACCATCCGATCCGCCATCCAAGCCTCCATCACCAACCTCGCCGAACAGGAACTCGACGAGGTCCTCGCGACCGCGCAAGCCACTGACGGTCGGGCGCTGCGCGAGCTTGCCGACCACCTCCAAGCTCACCCGGACGCCCTCCTGACCGGCTCAGCGGACGGTCCCAGAGCGTTGATGCGGGTCTTGGGCGTGCTCGCCACGGCTGGCCATCCGGTCGCCCTGCCCCGATGCACAGACTGCAGCAAGCAGACCGCGGACCTGCCCCGACTTGGTGCCAACGGTCGGATCTGCCCGGCATGCGCGGGAAGGAACTACCGCGGCGACTGCGCACGCTGCGGGCGACTCGACACCCGCATCGCCGCCCGCCGACCAGAGGGCCCGATCTGCTACCCGTGCTACCGCGTTGATCCCGAGCGGATCGAGACATGCGCTCGCTGCGCCCGCGACCGCCCCGTCGCCTCCCGCACCGACGACGGCGGCGCCCTCTGCTCCCGCTGCTGGACTCCGCCCCAGCGCTGCTGCGTCGGATGCGGACGAACCGGCCGGGTCGTGTTCGTCGGCGACGACGGGCCCCTCTGCGTCAACTGCTACCGCCGCGACCACCGACCCCGCGCGCGCTGCGGACGCTGCAACCGCGTTCGGATCGTGTCCCGCCGCGGCAAGAACGGCGAGCCCGACCTCTGCGAGAGCTGCAACCCCGCCACCAGAGCCACCGCCACCTGCAGCCAATGCGGTCGCGACCGTTCCGGCCACCGCGACGCCACCGGCGAGTGGATCTGCCGAAGCTGCGCCCGCGTCCCACGCGCCTGCTCGCGCTGCGGCCGCTCCCGCCCAGTCCACGCGCATCTCCCACTCGGGCCGGTCTGCAACACCTGCCACATCAAGCTGCACGATCACCCCGAACACTGCGCGAGTTGTCACGAGCTCCGCGTCCTGATCGGACGCGACGACCACGGTCCCCTCTGCGGGCCCTGCGCCGGCAGCACGCTCGACCCACGCTGCCGCACCTGCAAGCGCCCGGGCCGCCACTACTCCGACGAGAAGTGCGCCCGATGCGAGCTCCACGAGCGGGTCGACGACCTGCTCGCCGGTCCCAACGGCACACCGAACCCGCAGCTACAACCCGTCCGAGAGCTGCTGCTTGCCGCCGACCGCCCCAACGGCCAAATCGCCTGGCTTATGCGAAGCGACGCCGCACAACTACTGCGGGATCTCGCCCGTCGCGAGGACGTTGTCACCCACAACTACCTTGACACCCTGCCCCAGAACCGGGCTGAGACGTTTCTGCGCGCACTGCTCGTCGACGCTGGCGTCCTCCCCGCCCGCAATGAGGAGCTCGAACGCATCCGGCCCTGGCTCGAGACCTTCCTCGCCGACCAGCCCGACCACGCCCGCCTGATCCGCCCCTTCGTCCATTGGTTCGTGCTACGCCGCGCCCGCCGAGCCGCGGCCCGACGCCGCTATCAAGCCAGGGCAGGTCACCACCTCCGAGCCAAGGTCCGTGTTGCTCACGAATTCCTCGCCTGGCTCGACACCCTGCAACTCGACCTCGCCGAACTCGACCAGGCGACCATCGATCGCTGGCTGACCCAGGGCACATCCCAAGCCCGCGAGATTCGCTCCTTCCTCGCCTGGGCTCGATCCCACCGCCTCACCAAGGAGCTGCGGGTCCCATTCCCACCACGGCAACAGCCGGAAGCGATGCTCGAGGAAGGGGAGCGTTGGCGGTTGCTCGAGCGGTGCTTCAACGACACGACCCCACCGCTCGACACTCGCGCTGCGGGGGCCCTGATCCTCCTCTACGGACTCCCGCTGATCCGAATCCGGAGCCTGACCGCGGACCACCTCGAGCATCACTCCGACGAACGCACCCACCTCATCGTCGGCGCCCACCGCCTCCTGCTTCCACCCAAGCTCGCCGACATGCTCAGTCGCCTCGCCGAAGCCGGCTCCGGACGCTCCCGCTACCCGACTCGCCCCGGCGCCCGGCGGTGGCTCTTCCCCGGGCTCGTCCCAGGCGCTCCTCTGAGCGCCGAAGGCTTCAACGTCAAGCTCGCCCGCTTCGGCCTGCATACCCGACCAGCCCGCAACGCGGCCCTGATCTCACTCGCCGCGCAACTCCCGTCGGCTGTCCTGGCAGACCTCGTCGGGCTGCACCACAACACCGCCGCACGCTGGTCCCAGCTCGCCGCGCGCGACTGGCACGACTTCGTGGCCGCACGACCGATGCTTACCGCAGGTTCGGAATAGGTGCCCTGCACCAGTATCGCCCCGGGTGGGGAGGGCCGCGACGGCTCTCCCCACCTCCGGGCCGGTCGAGCTCAGCTCGCCGGCGGGGCCTCGACCACGACGACGACGTTCTGGTCGGGGTCGCGCAACATGAACATCAACGGCGCGCCGGGCGTCCGCATCGGCTCGGGCTCGAGGTCGACGCCGCCGATCGCGGTGAGCCGCCGGTGCTCGCCGACGACATCGGTGGTCTCGACGCCGATCGAGCTGCCGCCCGGCTCGTCGTACATCGGCGGGTTCAGCGCGAGCCGCGCCACCGACCCGGGCGGTGCCACCTCCACCCACCGGTTCTCGCCGTTCTCGCCGAACGTCGTGTCGCTGCGGACGTCCCAGCCGAGCCGGTCGCGGTAGAACGAGATGGCGGCGTCCACGTCCGAGACGGTGAACATGACGACGCCGATGCTGGTGACGCTGGTCGGCGCGTCGGTCGGGGTGCTCATACGCTCCTCCGGGCTGTAGGGACCGGTCGGAATTGTCCGGATCGGTTACCACAGTACGGTAGTGGGACCCCGTGATCTTCCTCAAGGACCGTTCGGGGTCGTCCCGATGAACGAGCGGATCCGTGCTGATCAGGGGCACGCGAGGCATGCCAGGGCGCTGGAATTCCTGCGTGGTGTGCCTGTCGCGCTCCCGCCGACGGAACCCACCCCCGTCAAGCGTCGCGGCGGCGCATCCGTACGACGGTGACCACCAGCCCGATCGCGATGTAGACCAGCGCGCGGATCGTCGACGACCACAGGTTGTCGAACGGCAGCGGATCGCGCAGCACGTCGGTGCCCGCGCTGAAGCCGGTCGTCAGCAGCACCGGCTGCAGCCACTCCAGCGACGGGATCGCGGACAGCACCCCGAACACGATGAGGCCGCCCAGCACCGACGCCAGCACGACGAGCGGGTGCTCGGTGAGCGTCGAGATCGCCAGCGCCACCGCGCCGACGGCGAGCAGCTGCCCGACCGTCCACACCGCGACCAGCGCGATCCGCCCGAGCGCCTCGCCCACCCCGAGCGTGGTGCCCGAGAGCGTGACCAGCGTGCCCTGCGCGCCGCCGACCACGACCGTTCCGGCCACCATCCCGACCACTGCGATGAGCAGCACCGCGAGCACGGCCACCATGACGACTCCGGCGGACTTCATGACCACCAGCCGCACCCGCCCGACCGGGGCGAGCAGCAGTCCGCGCAGCGTGCCGGTCGCCGCCTCGCCCGCGATCGCGTCGGCGGCGGCCTGGGCGACGGCCAGCGGCAGCAGCAGCGCGAGCGCCAGCCCGAGGGCGACGACGGGCAGCACGAAGCCGTTGCCCGCGATCTCGGCGACGAGCCCGGGACCGCGCCCGGACGGCGGCCCGCCCGCCGTCGCGACCCCGATCGCGATCGCCAGCGGCACGAGCGCGAGCAGGCCGAGCACCACCAGCGTGCGCGGCCGGCGCAGCACCCACCGCAGTTCCGCGCCGAGCAGCCGACCGAGCGGGGCGTGGGTGCGGGTCGTCACCGGTGTGTCGGCGGTCGTGGTCACGCGTCCTCCTCCGTCAGCCGGGCGAAGAGCTCCTCGAGGTGGGCGCGTCGCCGGTGCACCTCCCACACCCCGACCCCCCAGTGCACCAGCGCCGACACGACGTCGGGCGGTTCCAGCGGACCCGACGGGACCACGACCCCGCCGTCGCGCAGATACGGCCCGGCACCCGCGGCCCGCAGGGCGTCCAGGGCCGCGTCGGGATCGTCGGTCGTGACGACGAGCTCGCCCGCGCCCGCGTCGAGCAGCCCCGACAGCTCCCCGGAGACCAGCAGCGAGCCCCGCTGGAGGACCGCGACGTGGGTGCACACCGCCTCCACCTCGGCGAGCAGGTGGGAGGAGAGCAGCACCGTCGTGCCGGCGTCGTGCAGCTCTGCGATGACCCGGCGGACGTCGCGGGTGCCCGCGGGGTCGAGGCCGTTGGTGGGCTCGTCGAGCACGACGAGCCGGCGCGGGACGAGCAGCGCGGCGGCCAGGCCGAGGCGCTGCTTCATCCCGAGCGAGTAGCCGCGGTAGCGGCGCCGGGCGGCCTCGGTCAGGCCCACCCGCTCGAGCGCCGCGTCGACCGGTGCCCCGAGGTCGCCGGCCAGTCGCGGCTCGGTGGCCGCGGCCCGACGCAGGTTGTCGCGTCCGGAGAGGAACGGGTGGAACCCCGGGCCCTCGACGAGCGCCCCGACGTCGGGCAGGGCGGCCGGGAGGTCGTCGCCGGTCCGGCCGAGCAGCTCGACGTGCCCCGCGGTCGGCCGGGTCAGCCCGAGCAGCATCCGGATCAGCGTCGTCTTCCCGGAGCCGTTCGGCCCGAGCATCCCGACGATCGCGCCCGACGGCAGGTCCAGGTCGACGCCGTCGACCGCGACGACGCGGCCGAACGTCTTGCGCAGGCCCCGCACCCGGGCGGCGGGCGCGGGCTGGTCGTCGGGGGTGGGCCCGTCGGGGAACGGCACGACGTCGAGCGTCCCAGGTGCCGTGGTCACCGGCCGAGCGCCTCGGAGAGCACCTGCTCGGGCACCGCCCCGGCGGCGATGCGGCCGTCGTTCGTGACGATCGCGGTCGCGACGGCGGTGCTGATGAGACGGCCCTGACCCCACGGTCCGCTGACCGGGGTGCCGAGCGCGGAGAGGTCGGGGGCGTCGCCCTCGTCGCGGTTCGGGTTCGGCCGGGTCGCGGGCTTCTGCGCCACGATGACGCGGTCCCACCCGTCACCGACGACCTTGGGCGCCTGGGCACCCTGCGGGGGACCACTCTGGCCACCCGGGCCACGAGCCGGCGCGTCCTTGACGGCCGTCCCGGGCGGCGGGGTGAACGTGAACAGCGACTGGTCCTGCGGCCCGAACGTGATGTCGGAGAACCCGACGGTCAGCGCCGGTTGCGGCGAGCCGGTCGCCAGGACCGTGAGCTGCAGCGGGATGCGCTTCTCGGCGTCGACGGCGACGCGGACCTCGCGCAGCAGGGTGCGCTCGGTCGGTAGCGGGGTGAGCACCAGCTGGTACGCGGAGCGGCCCGCGACGTCGGTCGTGCCGTCGACGGTGACGGTGCTCGTCTTCCGCAGGTCGGCGATCATCTGCGTGGCCGCCCCGGACGGGTCGGTCTGCGGGTCGACACCGCCGGGCCGACCCGGGTGCGCCGGCGCGTTCGCCGGGTGCGCCGGGGCCTTCGTCACGGTGCGGTCGGTCGAGTCGTAGGACCAGCGCGTCGTGCCGTCCGAGACGAGCGTGCGCTCGCCGTCGGGCGAGGGGATCGCCGCCCGGCCCTTCCCGTCCCCGTTCGACCACACCCGCACCGTCGACGTGCCGTTCCCCAGCTGCGGCACCTGCGGGATGGCGGGCAGGCCGAGCTCGTTGTCGACGGTGACCGTGCCGTTCATCGGGCCGGGCTTCGCGGTGATCACCGAGGCGGCGAGCGCCTCCGGCGTCACGGGCGGCAGCGGCGGTGCGGCCGCCGCGGTCGGTGCCACCGCCACCCCGACGGCGACCGCCCCGGCCACCACGATCCCCGCCAGCCCGGCGCCCCAGCGCCCTCGCCTGCTCATGGCTCCATCCTGGGCGGAACTTCCTGAGAGACCCACAGCGTCGTCCGCGCCCGCTGATCACGGTCGTGGGGTTCCTGTGGGTGTCACCCGGACGTGCGGCGCGGCAAGATCCCGCGGCGCGTCCCCGGCTGTGACGATCCCTCACGTGGGGGAAACACGGGGGACGACGGCCAGGGCGCGCGAACGCGAGGGGGATCACCGATTCGGCTACGGCGCACAGTGCGTCCTGGCCGGGGTCGTGATCGCCGTCCTGATGATGGCCGTGGTGCTGTCGCCGGTCCCGGTGCTCTGACGGCCGACCGTCACGGCGGGCTCGGCGCTACCTTCGGGGGCGTGCCCCGTGTGCTGGTCGTCGACGACGAACCGGGGGTGCGCGCGGCGCTGATCCGCGGGCTCGGCGCCGAGGGCATGGAGGTCGTCGCGGTGGGCGACGGCCCGACCGGCCTCGCACAGGCCGAGACCGGCGCGTTCGACGTCGTCGTGCTCGACGTCGTGCTGCCCGGGCTGTCCGGCTACCGCGTGCTCGAGCGGCTGCGTGCCGGTGGCGTCGAGACCCCGGTGCTGCTGCTCTCGGCGAAGGACGGCGAGGTCGACCAGGCCGACGGGCTCGATCTCGGCGCGGACGGCTACGTCGTCAAACCGTTCTCGTTCGTCGTGCTGGTGGCGCAGCTCCGCGCGCTGCTGCGCCGACGGGGTCCGGCGCCGGCCCGGGTGGTGCTCGGCGCGCTCACCGTCGACCCGGGGGCGGGGACGGCGAGCTGGGAGGGCCGCGAGATCGAGCTGTCGAACCGGGAGACCGGCGTGCTGCACGTGCTCGCGACGCGGCAGGGCGAGACCGTCACCAAGGACGAACTGCTGACCGCGGTGTGGGGCGAGGGCGCGGCCGCGCCCAACGTCGTCGAGGTCTACGTCGGCTACCTGCGCCGCAAGCTCGCGGCGGCCGGGGCGGGGGAGCTCGTCACGACGGTCCGCGGGCGCGGGTACCGGCTCGACCTCGTGCCGGCGTGAGCACTCCCGATTCGAGCGAAGGGCCCCTTCGGTCGGCTGGATCGAGCGAAGGGCCCCCTCGCTCAGAACAGCGGCGAGGCCTCCGCGGCTGGTGGGCCCGCCGCGGGCTGCGGACGCGGATCACGCTGGTCGTCGCGCTCGTCGCCGTCGTCGTGCTCACCGCGCTCGTCCGGCTCGGGGCGGGCCTGCTGCTGACCGCCGTGGTCGCAGCCGGCGACGGGGAGCTGCGCGACCGGGCGCAGTCGGCGGGCGCCGCGGTCGTCGCGGGGACGCCGACCCCGCCCGGGGTCCGGGTTGTCGACGTCGCGGGCACCCCGACCGACGGCCGCGGCCCCGTCCCGCTCGACCCGGCCGCGGTGCGCGGCCTCGTCGCCGGCGTGCCCGTGACGGTCGGCGGTCCCGGCGGGCTCAGCCGGTGGGTGGCGGTGCCGGTGACGCTGCCCGACGGATCGCCGCGGCTGGTGGTGGCCACCCGGGATCTGCTCGGGTCGGTCGTGCTCCTCCGCGACGCCGCCGGCTGGTTCATCCCGGGCGTGCTGCTCGCGGCGGCGGCGCTCACCGGGGCGGCGTGGATCGCGACCCGCGCGGCACTGCGCCCGGTCGACCGGATGCGGGCGGCCGCCGCGGACACCGGCCCGGGGGAGCGCCTCCCGGTACCGGTCGCCGCCGACGAGATCGCCGCCCTCGCCGTCGAGATCAACGCCCTGCTGGCCCGCCGCGACGACGCCGTCGACCGGCTCCGGCGCTTCTCCGACGACGCCGCCCACGAGCTCCGCTCGCCGATCGCGTCGCTGCGGGCGCAGGCCGAGGTCGCGGTCGCGCACCCGTCGCCGGACTCGTCGGAGGAGGACCGGGCGGCCTGGCGCGGCGTCGCGCGCGACGCCGAACGGCTCACCGATCTCGTCGCCGACCTCCTCGCGCTCGCCCGGGCGGAGGGCGCCACGCCGGGCGACCCCACGCCGGTGGATCTCGCCGAGGCGCTCGGGGAGGCCGTCGCCCGCGCGCCCGGCACCACCGTCGCCACCACCGTCTGGGTGCCCGTCCCGGTCCGCGCGGCCGCCACCGACCCCGAGGTCGGGCTGGTCCTGGACAACCTGCTCGCCAACGCCCACCGGCACGCCCGCTCGGTGGTGCACGTGTCGGCGGTGCCCGCGGGGCGGTGGGTGCGGCTGCTCGTCGACGACGACGGCCCCGGCATCCCGCCGGCCGACCGCGAGCGGGTGTTCGACCGCTTCACCCGGCTCGACGCGACCACCGGTGCCCCCGGCGCGGGTCTCGGGCTGGCGCTCGTGGCGCGGCTCGTCGAGGGGCGCGGCGGGACGGTGCGCGCCGGGTGTTCCCCGGACGGCGGCGCGCGGCTGGCCGTCCGGTGGCCGGCGGCGACCTAGGCTGACCCGGGTGCGCGCGACGATGGATCCGGCGACCGCCGTGCGCCGCCTCGTGCCCCCGGAACGCCTGACGGACCGCGTCACGCCCCTCGAGCATGCCTTCGTGATCGCCCACTTCGGCCTCGCCGTCGCGGAGCCGGACCGGCCGGTCGTCGTCGGCGGACTCGTCGCGACCGAGGTGCGACTGACCCCGGCCGACGTCCGCGCCCTCCCCGCGCACCGCGTGGAGTCGGTGCACGAGTGCTTCGGCAACCCGCTCGAGCCCGGCGTCCCGGTGCGACGGGTCGCGAATCTCGTGTGGACCGGCGCGCGACTGCGGGACGTCCTCGCGCTCGCCGGACCGCTCGACGAGGCCGACACGCTCTGGGCGCGCGGCGCCGACCACGGCGAGTTCGGGGGCATCGCGGCGGACGACTACCTCAAGGACCTCCCACTCGACGTCGTCGCGGACCGGGCGCTGGTGGCGTACGCGGTCGACGACACCCCGCTCGCGACCGACCGCGGCGGACCGCTGCGCCTCGTGGTGCCCGGCTACTTCGGCACCAACAGCGTCAAGTGGCTCACCCGGCTGACGCTCGCGGACCACCGCCCCGAGCACCTGTTCACCACGCGGCTCTACCTGCGACCGGGTCCCGACGGCGAGCCGGTGCCGGTCCGGGACCTCGACGTCAACGCTGCGATCACCGTCCCGGCCGAGGGCGCCGCGGTCGGGCCCGACGTCGTCGTCACCGGCTGGGCGTGGAGCGTCGATCCGGTGACCGCCGTCGTCGTCACCGTCGACGGGACCCCGACGGCGGCCGAGCTCGACCCCGGACGACGGACGCGCCGGCGTGGCAGGGCTTCCGGGCGCGCGTCGCCCTCGGGCCGGGCGAGCACGTGCTCGCCGCGTCCGCCACCGACGCCGCCGGGCGGACCCAGCCCGCGAGCGGCGCCCGGAACGCGGCGCACCGGGTGGGCGTCCGGGTTCCCTGACACGACCGTGACGCGGCGCCGCCGATACGCTCGGCGACCGATCCAGTCGAGGCGGAGGGCGCGTGCGATGACCGGCACCGACGGCCAGGGCTACTACTCCCACGGCCGGCAGGGCGAGCACGAGTACTTCGACCTGGGGCCCTTCGTCCTCACCTCGGGCTACACGCTGCCGTCCGCCGTGCTCGCGTACCGCACCCACGGCACGTTGAACGCGGCGAAGGACAACCTCGTCCTGTTCCCGCACATGTACTCGGGGACGCCGTCGTCGCTCGACGCCTACATCGGGCCGGGCCTGCCCGTCGACACCGAGAAGTACTTCGTCGTCTGCCCCGGCCAGTTCGGCGGCGGGATGTCGTCCTCGCCGTCGAACACGCCGCCGCCCTTCGACCGCGGCCAGTTCCCGGCCGTCTCGATCGTCGACGACGTCGTCGCCCAGCACCGCCTGGTCACCGAGCACTTCGGGGCGGAGCGGCTGCACGCCGTGCTCGGGTGGTCGATGGGCGCCCAGCAGACCTACGAGTGGGCCGCGCGGTTCCCGGGCATGGTGCCGCGGGCGGCGGCGTTCGCGGGAACGGCGAAGACCCCGGCGCACAACCAGGTCTTCATCGACCTGCACATGGAACTGCTCCGCTCGGACCCGGCGTTCGCGGGCGGCTTCTACGCCGACTCCTCCGAGGTCCGGCTCGGGCTCACCCGCCACGCCCTCGCGTTCTCGCTGGAGGGCTTCACACACGAGTGGTACCGCGGCGAGCACTGGCGCGGGCTCGGGTACGCGAGCGCGAACGACTTCCGCCAGCACTTCATCCGCGGCTACTTCGCCCCGATGGACCCGAACAACCTCGTCGCCCAGGCGGCCAAGTGGTGGGCCGGGGACATCTCGCCGCACGGCCACGGGTTCCTGCCCGCGGCGCTCAGCAAGATCACCGGGCACTTCTTCGTGGTGCCGTTCGGCGGCGACAACTTCTTCCCGGTCGAGGACTGCGAGGTCGAGGCCGGCCTGCTGCCGCACGGTGAGCTGCGCGTGATCGACACCCCGGCGGGTCACTTCGCGATGTTCGGGCTGCGCAAGGAGGACACGACGCGGATCGGCGAGGTCATCACCGAGATGCTCTCCGGGGCGGGGTACTGACGACGTCCCGGATCTCGCCGGAGGTCACAATGTCCCCCGTGAGCGCGACGATCGTCCTGCGTGAGGCCCGTCCCGACGTGGAGCCGGGTCTCGGTGCGCTGCGCGGTTACCTCCACGACGTCATCGGCCGGATGCACGGTCGGCCCGCCACCGAGGACGAGGTCGAGGCCTTCGGGGTGGAGAGCCCGGACGACGGGCTCGTCCCGCCGGACGGCACGTTCGTCGTCGCCGTCGAGGACGGCGGGGCCGCCGTCGGCTGCGTCGGACTCCGCTGGCGCGGTCCCGGGGTGCCGCCCGACGCGGCCGAGATCAAGCGGATGTGGAGCGCGCACGAGGTGCGCGGGCTCGGCGTCGGGAAGCTGCTGCTCGACGAGGTCGTGCGCCTGGCCCGGGAGGCGGGCTGCGCGCGGCTGGTGCTCGACTCGCGGGCGGATCTGATCGAGGCCCGCACGCTCTACGAGCGCGCGGGGTTCGTCGAGGTCGAGCCGTACAACGACAACCCCCACGCCCAGGTCTGGTACGCGCTGGACCTCCTGTGACGCCGGCTCTGCTGTGACACTGCAGCGCGTCACCGCGACCCGCTACGTCACGCCACTGCGCGAGGGCGGGTCGCTGCCCGGGGTCGTGGAGGCCGACGACCTCGGCACCTACATCGTGAAGTTCACCGGCGCCGGGCAGGGCGTGAAGGCGCTCGTCGCCGAGGTCGTGGCCGGCGGGCTCGGCCGGGCGCTGGGGCTGCGGGTGCCGGAGCTCGTCGTCGTGGATCTGGACCCCGTGGTCGCGCGCGCCGAGCCCGACTGGGAGGTGCAGGAGCTGCTCGCCCGCTCCGGCGGGCCGAATCTCGGGATGGACTTCCTGCCCGGGGCGATCGGGTTCGACCCCGTCGCGCACACCGTGCCCGCCGACGAGGCGGCGCGGATCCTGTGGTTCGACGCCCTCGTCGAGAACGTCGACCGCACCTGGCGCAACCCCAACCTGCTGCGCTGGCATCGGGAGCTCTGGAGCATCGACCACGGCGCCTGCCTCTACTTCCACCACTCGTGGGCGCGCGCGGACGGCGTCGTCGGGCGGGCCTACGACGCGTCCGACCACGTCCTCCTGCCGTTCACGACGACGGCCGCGCGAGCGTCGGCCGACGAAGAGATGGCGGCGGCGGTGACGCGGTCGGTGCTCGAGGCGGTCGTCGCCGAGGTCCCGGAGGAGTGGCTCGCCGAGGACGCGTTCTTCTCCTCGGTGTCCGCGGCCCGGGCGGCCTACGTCGAGCACCTGCTGGCGCGGCTGGCGGATCGGACGTGGGTGCCGTGACCGGGGCCGAGCGGAACACCTATGAATGGGCGGCGCTGCGGGTCGTGCCCCGGGTCGACCGCGGCGAGTGCGTCAACGTCGGGGTGCTCCTCTACTGTCGCCACGAGGTGCACCTGACGATCCGGCTTGCGCTCGACACCGCACGGCTCGCGGCGCTGGCGCCCGACCTCGACGTCGAGGAGGTCGCGACCGCGGTCGCGGCCTGGGAGCGCACCGTCGCCGGGGAGGGCCCGGCGGGGGTGCTCTCGGCCGGCGAGCGCTTCCGGTGGCTCACCGCGCCGCGGTCGACCGTGGTGCAGCCCGGTCCCGTGCACACCGGGCTGACCGACGATCCCGAGACCGAGGTCGAACGGTTGCTGGCGCGGCTCGTCTGAGCGTCAGCCCACCTGGCGGCGGCAGAACTCCAGGACGAGCGCCCACTGGAAGGCCCGCTGCGCGTTGTCGGCCGCGCCGCCGTGCCCGCCCTCGACGTTCTCGTAGTACTCCACCGGGTGCCCGTACTCCCGCAGCCGCGCGACGAACTTCCGCGCGTGCCCGGGGTGCACGCGGTCGTCGCGGGTCGAGGTCGTCACGAGGATCGCCGGGTACGACGAGTCCTTGTCGAGCTTCTGGTACGGCGAGTACTGCGAGATGAAGGCCCAGTCGTCGGGGTCGTCGGGGTCGCCGTACTCGGCCATCCACGACGCCCCGGCGAGCAGCAGGTGGAACCGCCGCATGTCCAGCAGCGGCACCATCACGACGACGGCCCCGAACAGCTCCGGGTACCGCGTGATCATCACGCCCATGAGCAGCCCGCCGTTGGACCCGCCGTGGATGGCGAGCTGCCCCGGCGTCGTGATCTCGCGGTCGACGAGGTCGCGCGCCACCGCGGCGAAGTCCTCGTAGGCGCGGTGGCGGTGCTCGCGCAGCGCCGAGGTGTGCCACTCCGGCCCGTACTCGCCACCGCCGCGGATGTTCGCGACGACGTACGTGCCGCCGTCCCACCCCTGCTCCGGGGACGTCTCGATCCAGCCGCGGCCCATCACCCCGGAGTACGCGGGCGTCCGGGAGATCTCGAAGCCGCCGTAGCCCGTCATCAGCACCGGACCCGGCGTCGAACGCTCCTTCCCGACGACGAAGTACGGCACCTCGGTGCCGTCGTCGGACGTCGCGAAGAACTGCCGCACGGTGATCCCGGCGGCGTCGAAGAACGCCGGCGCCGAGCGCAGCGTCTCCAGCGGGGCGTCCTGCGCGGCGGTGTCCCCGATCTCGGTGCGCACGAACGTCGACGGCCGGGTGAAGCCGTCGGTGTCGAGGAAGACCTCGTCGCTCTGGTCGGGGTCGACCCCCATCACGCCGACCACGGAGAAGTCGTCGGCGGCCGGCAGTTCGCGCCGGCTCCACTCGCCCGGGGTGGCGTGCTCGGGCCCGGACGGCGGGGTCAGGACCTCGAGGCGCGTCGCCACGTCCTCGAGCAGGGTGAGGATCAGGTGGTGCTGCGTCCAGGCCCAGCCCGAGAGCGAGCGGCTGGCGGTGGGCTCGAACAGCACGGTGTGCTCGCGGCCCCCGGTGAGGTAGTCCTCGATGCCGAACGCGAGCAGCGTCCCGGCCGGGTACTCGGTGCCGGTGACCGTCCACGCCGAGCGCGTGCGCACCAGTAGCCAGGCGCGCTCGATCTCGGTGTCCGCGTCGGGCGGGACGTCGACGAGGACGCGGCCGCCGTCGGGGCGCAGCACGAATTCCTCGGCGGTGTGGAAGTCGGGGCTGCGGCCGACGATGTCGCGCTCGAAGCCGACGGTGTGGTCGTGCCCGGCGAAGGCCGACACGTCGGTCTCGTCGGCCTCGAACACGACGGGGGCGTCGGTTACTTCGGTGCCTCTGGTCCAGCGCCGCATCACCCGCGGGTAGCCCGACGTCGTCAGCGAGCCCGGTCCGAGGTCGGTGCCGACGAACACGGTGTCGTCGTCGATCCACGAGATCCGGCTCTTGGCCTCGGGGAGCGCGAACCCGCCGTCGTCGGCGGTGAGGAAGCGCTTCGTCGTGAGGTCGAACTCCCGGACGACCGTCGCGTCGGCGCCGCCGCGGGAGAGCTGGACGAGCGCGCGGGTGTAGTCCGGCCAGCGGGCCGCGGCGCCGGCCCAGACCCAGTTCTCCTCCTCCTCGGCGGCGAGCGCGTCGACGTCGAGCAGCAGTTCCCAGTCCGGGTCGCCGGTCCGGTACGAGTCCAGGGTGGTCCGCCGCCACAGGCCGCGCGCGTGCTCGGCGTCCTGCCAGAAGTTGTAGAGCAGGTCCCCCCGACGACGGGTGTAGGCGATGCGGTCGTCGGAGTCGAGGACCGCCCGCAGGCCGTCGCGCAGGGCCGTGAACCGCTTGCCGTCGGCGAGGGCACCGAGGCTCTCGCCGTTGCGCTCCCGGACCCAGGACAGGGCCTCGTCGCCGGTGACGTCCTCGAGCCAGAGGTACGGGTCGTCGGTGCTCGTCTCGGTGGTCACAGGCGTGGAGGTCACCCGCCCAGTCTGCCCAACTGTCCTGACCGGGTGCCGACGAGCCGCGCCGTCGGGTGAGGCGGTCGGGGCCGGTCGTCCGGTTCGGGCTTCGTCGTCGGGGGGTCTTGCTAGTCTCTCGAACATGCGTTCGAACGATGCGTGTGAGACGGGTGACGCGGTCAGCGCCGAGCTGACCGCGCTGCTCGGGCGCCTCGGGGAACTCGCCCGTGCTGAGGACGCGGCGGTGTCGGACGCAGCGCGGGTCGATCGGATCGCTCTGTTCGAGCAGATCCGGACCACCACCCCGACCGGGCACACCTACACCAGCCGAGCCGGGCCACGACCGATCGATGCGGTGTTGATATGTGGCGCTTCGGGCGTCTAGTGCGGTATAGATCCGTGCGTCTATCCCTGGATAGACAAACATGACCAGGGCAAGGACCCTGGAGAAGCGGATTCGACAGGAGGCCAAACGCCAGGGCCTGTCCTGGACCCTGCTTCGTCAGGGAGCGAATCACTCTTTGTACGGGCTCGACGGGGTCACGATCCCGATTCCGCGCCACGCTGAGCTCGGCGAGGGGCTGACCCGGGAGATCTACAAGCAGTGCGAAGCGAAGCTCGGGAGGGGCTGGTGGCGAAAATGACGACCTACACGGCCCGGGCAACGCGCGACAACGACCGCTTCTGGCTGGTCCACGTTGCTGAGCTCGGCCAGTACACCCAGGCTCGCAACGTCGCCGAGATCGAGACGATGGCTCGCGACCTGATCGCGACCTTGCGTCACATCGAACCGGACAGCATCGACCTCGAGATCGACATCCAGCTGCCGGGTTCCGCTCGAGAGCACCTGGCGCGCGTAGCGAGTTTGCGCGAGCAGGAGGCCGAGGCCCGGAAGGCCGCCGCCGCCGAGGCCCGGGCGGCCGCGACCGAGTTGAAGCGGGCAGGGCTCTCACTGCGCGACATCGGCAAGCTGCTCGGCGTCTCCTTCCAGCGGGCCGGGCAACTCACCTCCGACGGCTGACGCCGGGCCAGGATCTCACCGACCGGCGTGGCCGATCAGTGTCCCGTTCGTCCGTGGTGCGGGTGGTGCGTCGTCCGGCGCCGCGGTCCGGACCGCGCGGGCGGTTCGTTCACTCCGACCGGTCCGCAGGAGGTTCCGCCACTCGGCGGGGCTCCAGTGGGCGGGCTCTGTGGTGGCCAGGAACTCGCGCAGGACCGCGATGAAGCGCTCCGGGTGGGAGTGGAACGGGAAGTGTCCCGCCCGCTCGAAGACCTCGAGGCGGCTCTCCGGCATCGCGGCGTGCGCGGTGCGGCCGTGCTCGACGGGGACGATCATGTCGTCGGCGCCCCACACGAGCAGCGTCGGCATGCCGGCGGTGAGGTAGCAGCGGTCGAGCATCGTCACCACCTGACCGCGCCAGTCCACGACCGCACGCAGCGTCCGCAGGAAGGCGGCGCGGCTGGTGGCGTCGGGCAGGGCGTCGACGAGGCGGACGAAGTCCTCCGCGTCGCGGCCGAGGTTGGTGTCGAGCTGCTGGGCGAACCGCAGGAGCAGCTCGGTCTGGAAGCGGACGCCGGGCCAGCTGAGGATCGGCAGGATGAGGTCGGCGAACGGCAGCGACGCGGCCCGTAGTGCGGGGGTCACTCCCTGCGAGACGCCGCCCGCGCCGACGAGCACGAGCCGCTCGGTGCGCTCCGGGTACTGGTAGGCGAATTGCATCGCGACGCCGCCGCCGAGGGAGTGCCCGACGAGGCTCGCGCGGTCGATGTCGAGGACCGAGAGCAGGTCGCGCATCCCGTTCGCGTAGGCGCCGATCGAGTAGTCGCCGCGGGGCTTGTCGGAGCCGCCGTGGCCGAGGAGGTCGGGGGCGAGCACGGTGAAGTCATGCGCGAGGTCGTCGAGGATCGGGCCCCAGGTCGACGAGTCGTCGCCGATCCCGTGGATCAGCAGCAGGACCGGGCCGGAGCCCGCCATGCGGAAGGCTCGCCGGTACCCGTGCACGGTGCGGTACTGCAGGGCCCAGCGTTCGCCGGGCACGTTGCGCAGCACCGGACCCGGGGCCGGTGGACCTCCCCGTCCCGGACGGACAGGACCGAGCAGGGCGTACGTCGCCCGTAGCAGTCCCAGCACTCCTGGCTCCTCTCGTCCCGGCACGAAGCTCGCGGATCGCGGCAACCGGAAGATCGAGCGTAGGAGCGCCATGTGACGTCACGTGACGGGGAGGTTTCACCGATGTGGCGGCGCGACCGGCGGTCACGTCGTCTCGGCGACCGGGCCCTCCGGCCCGTCGTCCTCGGGCTCGTCGTCGTCGCTGTCGGCCCCGGAAGCGGGATCGACCTCGGCGAGCAGCAGGTACAGCTTGCGTCGGGCCTCGTCGAGGATGCTCGTCGCCTGCGTGACCTGCTCGTTCGTGCCGACCTGGGCGACCTGCGCCACGGCGCCGGCCAGTCCACGACCCGCGGTGCGGAGATCGGTGAACCCGTCGTTCGCACCCGCCTCCACCTGCGACCACACCGCGTCGAGCTCGGCGGCGTGCTCCTGGGTGTAGCGCTTGCCCTCCTCCGTCAGGTGCACGACCGTGCGGCCGGACTCCTTCTCGGTGTGGACCAGGCCTTCGTCGGCCAACTGCGAGACGGTCGGGTAGACCGAGCCCGGGCTGGGCTTCCACGAGCCGCCGGAGCGCTCGGAGATCTCCTGGATGATCTGGTAGCCGTGGCGCGACTCCTCACGCAGCAGCGCGAGGATGGCGAGGCGGACGTCGCCCCGCGAGCGCCGGCCCTTGCCGCGACCACCCGGGCCGTGACCGTGGCCGCCGCGGCCACCGGGACCGCGACCGCCGGGACCACCCCGACGTCCGCGCGGCCCTCCCGGACCCCACGGGCCGGGGAACTGGCCGCTGTCGTCGGGACCCGGACCGTCGTGCGGCCCCTCGCCCTCCGGTCCGCGACCCCGACCGCGTCCGCGGCCACGGGGACCCCCCGGGCCGAACGGGCCGTCGAAGGGGGGACCGAAGTCCATTCCGCCGAACGGGCCACCCCGTCGGCGTGCACCGCGTCGCGGCCCGCCGGGCTCGCCTCGGTGCTCGTGCGGCCCACCCGGGCCGCCGTGTCGGTGCGCCCGCTCCGGGCGCTCATGGGTGTTGAACATGGTGAGTGTTCCTCTCGATTGATGTCGCCGACTGTCGGCGATGGCTCAACGATATATCGTTAGCGCTCGCAAAGCGATGTGGCGCTCGTCACACTCGCCGACGCGGGTCAGCCCCGCGAGAGGATCTCCGTCAACCGCGCCGCGTTCGCCTCGACGTGATGGCGCACGACGGCGGCCGCGTGTGCCGGATCGCCGGAGTCCAGCGCGTCGACGATCTCGGCGTGCTCGGCGACGACCGCGTCGGAGTGTTCGTACTCGCGGTCGGACACCGACAGGACGAGCAGGTAGACGCGCAGCTCCTGGGTGAGCTGGGCGTAGAAGTCGTCGAGCCGGCGCACACCCAGCATCCCGACGAGCGCGGCGTGGAAGGCGAGGTCGCGCTCGACGATCAGCTCCGGGTCGTGCGTTGCGGCCACCTCGCGCAGGTCCTCGAGCGCCGCCCGGACCCGGGCGAGCGCCTCGGGCGGACGGGGTGAGGCCACCGCGGCCACCTCGAGCTCGGCGCGGGCGGCGTAGAGGCTGGCGAGCTCCTCCGGGGTCGGGGAGATGACGACGGCGCCCCGGTTGATCTCGTAGCGCACCAGTCCGCGCAGCTCCAGGGCTCGCACCGCCTCGCGGACGGTCGGCCGCGAGATCCCGAGATCCGTCGCGATCGCGCTCTCGCGCAGTCGGGCGCCCGGCGAGATCCGTCCGTCGAGGATGCGCTCCGCGAGCCCGTCCGCGACCTGCTGCGCGGTGGTGGTGCGCCGCACCGTCATCCCGGCCGTGAGTCCCTCGTCGACTCGCACGCCGCTACTCTAGTCCTTGTGCCTCACTGCTGAACTGTCTTACAGTTTCGAGCCTCCAGGGAGGTGCGGATGACGCTCGGTGAGGCCCTCTGGCACGGCCAGGCACATATGCCCACGACGGCGCGGACCCGGCTGACGATCGCCGGCGGCGACGGCGCGTACGTGACGACCGACGACGGCCGCCGGCTGCTCGACGCGACCGCCGGGCTCTGGCACACCAACGTCGGGCACGGGCGCGAGCGGATCGCCCGCGCCGCCTACGACCAGATGTGCCGGCTGGAGACCTACCACTGCTTCGGGCGCTTCGCGAACGAGCCGGCACTACGCCTGGCCGACCGGCTCTCAGCGCTCGGTCCGGTCGACGGCGCCAAGGTCATGCTCACCAGCGGCGGGTCCGACTCCGTCGACCTCGCCTGCAAGCTCGCTCTGCGCCACGCGCAGCTCTCCGGGGACACCACCCGCACCGTGCTGGTCTCCCGGGACCGCGCCTACCACGGCCTGCACGGGCTCGGGACGAGCATCGCGGGGCTGCCCTACAACCGCGACGGGTACGGCTCGCCGTCGCTCGTGCCGGACACCGCGCGCATCCCGACGAACGACCTCGACGGTGCCCGGGCGCAGATCGAACGGATCGGCCCGGAGCGGATCGCCGCGATCGTCGCCGAACCCGTGATCGGGACCGGCGGCGTGCACGGCCCGGCCGAGGGCTACCTCGAGGGGCTCCAGGCCCTCGCTCACGACATCGGCGCGCTGTTCGTCGCCGACGAGGTGATCACCGGCTTCGGACGTACCGGACACTGGTTCGCCAGCGACCGCTGGGGACTGCAGCCCGACGTCATCACCCTCGCCAAGGGCCTGACGAGCGGCTACGCGCCGCTCGGCGCGGTCCTCGTCGCGCCGCGCGTGGCCGACCGCTTCTTCGCCGACACGCCGGACACCCCGATGTTCCGCCACGGCCTGACCTACTCCGGGCACGCGACCGCCTGCGCGGTCGCCGAGGCCAACCTCGACATCCTCGCCGAGGAGGAGCTCGTCGCCCGCGCCGCGGCCGCCGAGGACGTGCTGACGAAGGTGCTGGATCCGCTGCGCGACCACCCGCTGGTCGCCGAGGTGCGCTCGGGCGCCGGCTTCCTGGCCGGGGTCGCGCTGCGCGCGGACGTCGACGGGGCTGCGGTCGCCGCCGACGTCACCGACGAGGGCGTGATCCTGCGCGCCATCCACGAGAACACGCTGCAGATCTGCCCGCCGTTCGTGGTCACCGACGACGAGGTCGACCACATCGCGACGACGATCCGCACGGCTCTCGACCGACGCGTCACCTGATCCCGGGAGCCCTCCCATGAGCCAGAGCCCCACCGGAACGGTCGAGGCCGACCCGACGCTCGTCCGCCGCGCCATCGCCGCGTCCGCGATCGGCAACGCCACCGAGTGGTTCGACTACGGCGTCTACGCCTACGTCGCCACGCAGATCGGCGACGCGTTCTTCCCCGGCGAATATTCCACGCTGGCCTCGATGCTCGTCTTCGCGGTGAGCTTCGTGCTCCGGCCGCTCGGCGGGATCTTCTGGGGCGCGCTCGGCGACCGGGTCGGGCGGCGGGCCGTGCTGGCCATGACGATCCTGCTGATGAGCGCCGCGACGTTCCTGGTCGGGGTGCTGCCCACCGCGGCGTCGGTCGGGGTGCTCGCCCCGATCCTGCTGCTGATCCTGCGGATGGTGCAGGGCTTCGCGACCGGCGGCGAGTACGGCGGGGCCGCCACGTTCATGGCCGAGTACGCCCCGGACCGCCGCCGCGGGTTCTTCGGCAGCTTCCTCGAGGTCGGGACGCTGTCCGGCTTCACCCTGGCGATCATCGTCGTCGGGGTGACCGAGGCGTCGATCGGCTCCGAGGCCATGGCCGCATGGGGCTGGCGCGTCCCGTTCCTGCTCGGCCTGCCGCTCGGCCTGGTCGGGCTCTACCTGCGGTCCCGGCTCGAGGACACCCCGGTCTTCCGGGAGCTCGAGGAGCAGGGCCGCGTCCAGCAGTCGGCGCGGACACGCCTCGTCGACCTCGTGCGCCTCTACTGGCGCCCGCTGCTGATGCTGGGCGGACTCGTCGTCGCCCTCAACGTCGCGAACTACACCCTGCTCACGTACTCCCCGACCTATCTACAGGAGACGATCGGGATGGGCTCGGGGGCGACCGACCTCCTCATCGCGATCGGCCAGGCCGCGATGATCATCTTCCTGCCGCTGGCCGGGGCGTGGTCGGACCGGATCGGGCGCAAGCCGCTCTGGTGGATCTCGCTGATCGGGATGTTCGTGCTGGTGGTCCCGATGTACCTGCTCATGGCGCAGGGCTTCGTCGGCGCGCTGGTCGGTTTCGCGGTACTCGGCGTCATCTACACGCTGCAGCTGGGCACGATCTCGTCGACGTTCCCGGCGATGTTCCCGACCCAGGTGCGCTACGTCGGGTTCGCGGCCGCCTACAACATCGCCACCGCGATCTTCGGCGGCACCGCGCCCGCGGTCAGCGAGGCCCTCATCGGCGCGACGGGGTCGAAGCTGATCCCGGCCTACGTGATGATGGTGGCCTTCGTCGTCGGGATGGTGGCCCTGTGGTTCGTGCCCGAGACCCGCGGCTGCTCACTACGCGGGACGGAGATCCCCCGCGCCGTCGAGGCTCCTCCGGTGGCCGCGTGAGCTCGGAGGTTCCCGACGACGGGTCGGTGCTGGTCGTCCTCTCGGCTCCCGGTCTGGACCCGCCCGCGGGTCTGGACCGGCTCGACGGCCGCCTGGCGATCCGGCACACCCACGCCCAGGGTCTCGCGGACGCCCTGCCCGGCGCCCACGCCCTCCTGATGTGGGACCACTTCTCGGCGGCGCTCGGGTCGGCCTGGGACCGGGCCGACCGGCTCGGGTGGATCCACGTCGCGGCCGCGGGCGTCGACCACGTCATGACGCCGGAGCTGCGCGCCTCCGGGGTGGTGGTCACCAACAGCCGCGGGGTGTTCGACGGCCCGATCGCCGAGTACGTCCTCGCCCTGCTGCTCGCGCGCGCAAAGGACCTGGCCACCACCGTCCGCGACACCGACGCGCACCGCTGGCACTACCGCGAGAACGCCCGCCTCGCCGGCACCCGGGCCGTCGTCGTCGGGACCGGGGCGCTGGGGCGCGCGACCGGGCGGCTGCTGCGTGCTGTCGGGGTGGTTGTGCGCGGGGTCGCACGGTCGTCGCGGGAGGCCGACCCGGACTTCGACGAGGTCGTCGGTGCGGCCGAGCTGGCGAAGGACCCGGACGCGGTGGTGGGCGACGCGGACCACGTCGTCGTGACCGCGCCCCTGACCCCCGCGACACGCGGGATGGTCTCCGCCGAGGTGCTGGCCGCGATGTCGCCGCGCGCGCACCTGGTCAACGTCGGGCGCGGGCCGATCGTCGACACCGCGGCGCTGGTGGACGCCCTGCAGGCGGGCCGGCTCGGGGCCGCGTCGCTCGACGTCACCGACGTCGAGCCGCTCCCGCCCGACGACCCGCTCTTTGCGGCGCCGAACGTGCTGATCTCGCCGCACTGCTCGGGCGACGTGATCGGTTGGCGGGACACGCTCGCGGCGCTCTTCGTGGATCAGATGGAGCGGTTCCTCGACGGCCGGCCGCTGGCGAACGTGGTTGACCTCGACGGCGGGTTCGTGCCGGGGGTGGGCTCGTGAGCGCGGCGACCGGCGAGGTCGTCGAGCTGCTCACGACGATGATCCGCAACGGCTGCGTGAACACCGGCGACGTGGCGTCCGGGCAGGAGGTGCGCACCGCGGACACGCTGCGCGCCTTCCTCGGCGACGCGGTGGACACCGCCGTCGTCGACGCCGCGCCCGGACGGCGCTCGGTGGTCGCGCGGCTCCGGGGAAGTGACCCGACGGCGCCGTCGCTCGGGCTGGTCTGCCACACCGACGTCGTGCCCGCGACGGACGCCGACTGGACGCGGGATCCGTTCGCCGGCGAGGTCGACCAGGGGATCGTGTGGGGCCGCGGGGCGATCGACATGCTCGACACCACCGCCACGATGGCCGTGGCGATGCGCCGGGCCGGATTCGCCGCCCGTCGGGGGATCCGGCCGCGCGGGGACATCGTGTTCGTGGCGGCCGCCGACGAGGAGGGCCACGCCGACCACGGCACCCGCTACCTGCTCGACCACCACCGCGACGAGGTGATGGCCGACCGGATCGTCACCGAGGGCGGTGGGTGGCCGCTGACGACGGGTCCGGTGCCGGCGCTCTCGTGGGCGGTCGCGGAGAAGGGCTCCGCGTGGTTGCGCCTCGACGTGCACGGCCGTGCCGGGCACGCGGCCATGCCCCACGGGGCGGACAACGCGCTGGTCACCGCCGCGGAGGTGGTGCGCCGGCTGGCGGAGCACCGGGTGGCGCCGTCGATCCCGGCGGAGTGGGAGGCCTGGGTCGCCGCGATGGGCCTCGACGCCGACCTCGCCGCGGGCCTGCTGGATCCGGCGACGGTGCTGGCCACCGCCGAGGCGACCGGCGACCCGGCGCTCGCCGCCCACGCCCACGCGTGCACCCACCTGACGATCACCCCGACCGGCGCCCGGGGCGGCGTCGTCATCAACGCGATCCCGGACCTCGTCGAGATCGACGTGGACGCGCGCATCCTGCCCGGGCAGACGTGCGCGCAGGTCGAGGCAGAGATCGCCCGGGCCCTGGGACCGTTGACCGATCGGGTCGACGTGGTGTGGCGCCACCGGCTGGAGACCACGACCTCGCCGGTGGCGAGCCCGCTGCGCGACACGATCGCCGGGATCGCGGACGCGCTCGTCCCGGGCACCCGGCTCGTCCCCGGGATGATCACCGCCTCTACCGACGCGGACTACTTCCGCCGGGCCGGCGCCGAGGTGTACGGCTTCTCGATGCACTCGGGCCATGCCACGCCCGAGCAGTTCCGGCGGATGTTCCACGGCCCCGACGAGCGGGTCGACCTGCGCAGTCTCGAGCTGTCCACGGCGATGTGGACCGAGCTGATCTCCCAGTCCTGATCCAGCCGGAGGTGTGCGTCGATGACCCCGACCGTGCCGTTCGACCGTGGCGAGCTCGCGGGCCGCCTGGCCCGGGTGCGCGAGGCCGCCGCCCGCGACGAGCTGGACCTGCTCGTCGTCACCGACCCGAAGAACATCTTCTACCTGACCGGCTACGACGCGTACTCGTTCTACGTCCCGCAGGCGCTGTTGGTGCCGGTGGACCCGACCGCCCAGATCGTGCTGGTGCTGCGCGCGATGGACGTCCAGGGCGCCCGGGTCACGACGTGGCTCTCCGACGACGAGCTCGTCGGCTATCCCGAGTCCTGCATCAACGACGGACCGCGCGGCGAGCACCCGTTCTCGGTGGTCGCGACGACGATCGCCGAGCGCGGGATCCCGCGCGCCCGGATCGGGGTCGAGCTCGACGGCACGCTGACCCCGCGCGAGCTGGAGATCCTGCGCGCGGCGTTCCCGGGCTCGTCAGTCGCGTCCTCCGACGGCCTCGTCGAGTGGGTGCGGGCGGTGAAGACCCCGGCGGAGATCGCGGTGATCACCGAGGCCGCCGCCATCAGCGACGCCGCGATGGAGGTCGCGCGGGAGGCGATCACACCCGGCGCGCGGGAGGCCGACGTCGCCGCCGAGGTCTACGCGGCGCTCGTGCGCGGCACCGGCGACCTGATCGGCTCCACACCGGCCCAGCCCTACATGGCCATGGGCGACAACACGAACAACCCGCACCTGCGCTGGCGCGAGGGCACGTACGGCCCGGGCCCGGTGTACGTCGAGCTCGGCGGGCACCGGCACAACTACGCCGCCGGGCTCTCCCGCAGCTTCCACCTCGGCGAGCCGTCGCCGGGCTACCGCCGGGTCGAGGGCGTCGTCACCGACGGGATGGCCGCAGCCCTCGAGGCGATGCGGGTCGGGGCGCGCGCGGAGGACGTCGAGGCGGCGTGGCGGAAGGTCGTCGCGCCGTTCGGGATCACCAAGGCCGCGCGGATCGGCTACTCGATCGGCATCTCGTTCCCGAAGACGATCTGGATGGAGGGCACGATCAGCCTGGCCCCGGGGGACCGGACGGTTCTCGTCGACGGGCACGTCCTGCACCTCATGGTCGCGGTCTGGCTCGACGACCTCGGGTACGCGCTGTCCGAGACGGTGCACGTCACCGACGATGGCCCGCGTCCGCTCACGACGCTGCCGCGCGAGCTGGTGGTGACGGCGTGACGGCACAGCTCCTGCCCACCGTCGCCGACGTCGAGGCCGCCGTCGCCCGGGTGTCGACGGTCGCCGACCCGGTGACGCTGCGGCCCAGCCACGTCCTCTCCGACCAGCTCGGCGTGACGGTGGATCTCGTCTGCGAGTACCGCCAGCCGAGCGGCAGCTTCAAGATCCGTGGGGCGGCGAACGCGGTGCTCGCTGCGGCCGAGCGCGGCGCGACCGGGGTCACGACGGCGTCCACCGGCAACCACGCGCGGGCGGTCGCGACGGTGGCCGCACGGGCAGGCCTGCGGGTGCGGGCGTACGTGGCGTCGTCGGTCTCGGCGGCTCGGGTCCGGGCGCTCACGGAGGCCGGGGCGGAGGTCGATGCCTCGGCCGCCGACCAGACCGCGGCGATCGCTGCCGCGTCGGCCGTCCGGGACGGCGAGGTGTTCGTGCCGCCGTTCGACCACGCCGAGGTGGTGGCCGGCCAGGGCACGCTCGGGCTGGAAGTGGGGGAGCGGTACGACGCGGTCTTCGTCCCGGTCTCGGGCGGCGGGCTCGCGGCCGGCGTCGGGCTGGCCCTGCGGGCCCTGGCGCCGCGGACCCGGGTGGTCGGGGTGTCCGCCGAGCGGGCGCCCGCGATGGCCCGGTCCCTGGCCGCCGGCCATCCGGTGTCGGTGCCGGAGATCGACACCGTCGCGACCTCGCTCATGGGCGACCTCGGCCCGGACAACGCGGTGACGTTCGCGGTGTGCCGGGAGGTCCTCGAGAGCGTCGAGGTGGTCGACGAGGACGCCATCGTCGCCGCGACCGACCGGCTGCACGCGCTCGGCCACGCCGTCGAGCCCGCCGCCGCGGCCGGGCTCGCGCTGCTCGTCGGCCGGGCCGGGGAGTTCGCCGGGATGCGCGTGGCGCTGCTGCTCACCGGACGGGCGGACCCGTCGTGAGGTCGCCACCCGAACCGGCCACCGCCCCCGTCGTCGGGACGTCGAAGAAGTCGAAGTGGACGTCGCAGCAGAAGGAGCCCTCGTGATCACCCTCCCGTTCGCCGCCCGCACCGACGGACTCGTCGGGTCGGTGATCGACTCGTCGACCTCGCTGCTCGCGGCGCAGACCCACGACATCGTCCGGTTCGCGATGGGCAGTCCGGCCCCGGACTCGATCCCGTCGCAGGTCCTCGCCGCGCTCGCCGCCGAGGAGCTGACCCGCCCGTCGTCGTACGACTACGCCGCCACCGAGGGCGACCCGATGCTGCGCAGCGCCCTGCTCGAGTCGCTGCGGGGCACCTCCGACGAGACCACCGACGACCGCCTGACGATCACCGCCGGTGGCATGCAGGGGCTCGACCTCGCCTGCAAGCTCTTCGTCGACCCGGGCGACCTCGTCGTCGTCGAGTCGCCGACCTACACCGGCGGGTCGGCGGTCGCGCTGTCCTACGGGGCCGAGCTGCTCGAGGTGGCGACCGACGCCGACGGCCTCGACGTCGACGCGCTCGAGGAGGCGGTGGCCGCGGCCGGGCGGGCGCCGACGGTCATCTACACGATCCCGACCTTCCAGAACCCGGCCGGGACGACGCTGTCGCCACCGCGTCGGGAACGGCTGGTCGAGCTCGCGCGGCGCTGGGGCTCGATGGTGATCGACGACGACCCGTACGCCCTGCTGCGCTTCGCCGGGACCGAGGTGCCGTCACTGCGGGCGGTGGCCGGCGGCGACCCGCTGGTGTTCTCGGTGCGCACGTTCTCCAAGACGGTCGCGCCCGGACTGCGGTGCGGCTGGGTCGACGCGGACCCGTCGTTGTCACCGCTGCTGATCAACGCGAAGCAGGCGATGGACACCTGCGCGAACATGCCCGCGCAGCGGCTCGTCGCGCGGTTCCTCGCCGGCGGGTACCTGACGGAGCACCTCGCGACGCAGCGCGCGGTGTACCGGGAGCGCAAGGCCGGGATGCAGGCGGCGCTGTCGCGTCACCTCGGGGACCGGGCGCGCTGGACCGACCCCGACGGCGGGTTCTTCCTCTGGGTGACCCTGCCCGGCGTCGACACCCAGGAGCTCTTCCCGGCGGCGCTCGCCGAAGGCGTGGCCTACATCCCGGGCCAGGCGTTCTCCCCGGCCGGGCACTTCACCGACGCGCTGCGGCTGTGCTTCGCGACGACGGATCCGGAGCGGGCCGATGTCGGAGTAGGCCGCCTGGCTGCCGCCATGTGAGTGGATTTGGTCGCTGGAACGACCAAATCCACTCACAAGCACGCTAGTGCTCCTCGGCCCGCTCCACCGTCGTCTGCAGCGCGGCGAGCAGCTCGCGAGCCGAGTCCAGCGAGAGCTCGACGGCGATGCGCGAGGACGGCCCGCGGTCGGGGTTCAGGAAGTCGATGTTGACGGTGTGCGCGTCCGGGGCGTGCACCGGGTGGTCGTAGTAGACGGATGCCTCGGACATCGACTGCCAGCCGTCACGGGTCTTCCCGGACGACCGGTCGAGCGCGACCTTCTCGGTGGAGTAGGTGCACATCAGGACGCCCCGAGGTGCTCGGCCAGGAAGTTCTCGACGTGGCCCCAGGCGTCGACGGCGGCCTCGGGCCGGTAGGACGGCCGGTCGACGGCGAAGAACGCGTGGCCTGCCCCGTCGTAGCGGTGGAACTCGTAGGTCTTGCCGCTCTCCTGCAGCAGCTTCTCCAGCTCGTCGACGTGGTCCGGCGCCGGGTGCGCGTCGTCGTTGCCGAACAGGCCGAGCAGGGGGGCGCCGAGGTCCTTGATGCGCTCCGGGAACGGGCTGACCTTCAGCGGGAAGCCCTCCGGCGGGGTCTCGATGACGAGCGCGCCGTAGCAGTCGACCGCGGCCTGCACGTCGACCTCGATGCCGGTCAGCACCGCCTGGCGCCCGCCCGAGCAGTAGCCGATGACGCCGACCTTCCCGGTCGCGTTCGGCAGCGCCCGCAGCCAGGCGGCCGCGCCCTTCGCGTCGCCGACGAAGCGCTCGTCCGGGACCCCGCCGTTCGCGCGGGCGGTGGCCGCGGCGTCGTCGGGGTCGGCGTCGGGGGCCTCGCGGGTGTAGAGGTTCGGGCAGATCGCGGAGTAGCCCATCGTCGCGAAGCGGCGGGTGATCTCCTTGGTCTCCGCGTCGTAGCCCGGCATGTGGTGGATGACGATCATGCCGCTGTGCGGGGCGGCGTCCATCGGTCGTGCGCTGTAGGCCTCGATGAGGTCGTCGCCGTGTCCTCGGATGCCCACGGTCTCGGCCAGGACGGCGTCGTACTTCATGGCGAGTACTCCCTCCTCGTCGGTGCCGGCGGCACCGCTCGATTCCCGATCAGAGCACTTCACGACGACGCCGGCCGGGTCGGGGCGGCGTAGGTCCGGTTTGCGTCGGCTTCAGCGCCGGCGCCAGCGGGCCGGCCCGTCGTCGTAGAGGTCGGCGCCGTGGACGTCGTTGACGACGAGCGCGGGAAAGTCCTCGATGGTGAGCTTCCGGACCGCCTCGGCGCCGAGGTCCTCGTAGGCGATGATCTCGGCGCTGGTGATGCACTGACTCAGGAGCGCGGCGGTGCCCTCGATGGCGCCGAAGTAGATGCAGCCGTGGGCGCGCATCGAGTCCTTGACGGCCTGGTTGCGGCGGCCCTTGCCGATCATGGAGCGCAGCCCCCGCTCGACGAGCATCGGCGAGTAGGCGTCGCAGCGGCTGGCGGTGGTGGGCCCGGCCGAGCCGATGACGTGGCCGGGGCGGGCCGGGGTGGGGCCGACGAAGTAGATGGTGGCGCCGTCGACGTCGAACGGGAGGGGCTCGCCGGCGGCGATCGCCTCGGCGAAGCGGGCGTGGGCGGCGTCGCGGGCGGTGTAGACGGTGCCGGAGAGCAGGACGGAGTCGCCGGCGCGGAGCTCACGCAGCGTGGTCTCCTCGAGCGGGAGCCGGATCGAGGATGTGGAGTTGCTGTCGTTGGGCGTCAGCGGTGCCCCATCGCTGACGTCTCCAGGGCCGGTCACAGGGTCACGCTCCGCACCCGGTGCGAGTGGCAGTCCAGGTTGATCGCGACCGGGAACGCGGCGATGTGGGTCGGGTAGGACTCGACGTGCACGGCCACCGTCGTCACCGTCCCGCCGAACCCGGCCGGCCCGATCCCGGTCGCGTTGATCGCGTCGACCAGTTCCGCCTCCAGCTCCGCGAGCTTCGGATCCGGCGACGGCGAGCCGGTGGGGTCGCGGGTCAGGGCGCGCTTGGCCAGCACCGCCGCGCGGTCGAACGTGCCGCCCATCCCGATCCCGACGGTCACCGGAGGGCTCGCGGACGGCCCGGCCTTCTCGATGGTCTCGACGACGAACTGCTTCATCCCCTCGACGCCCGCCGCCGGGGTGAGCATCCGCAGCGCTGACATGTTGTCGCAGCCGGCGCCCTTGACCAGCAGCGTCAGCTCGATCGCCGACCCGGGCACGATGTCGTAGTGGACCATCGCCGGGGTGTTGTCCCCGGTGTTCACGCGGTCGACGGGGGAGCGCACGAGCGAGGCGCGCAGGTAGCCCTCGCGGTACCCGTCGGCCACGCCGCGGTCGATCGCCTCGGCCAGCGAGCCGCCGGTGAGGTGCACGTCCTGGCCGAGCGTCAGGAACACCACCGCGTACCCGGTGTCCTGGCAGAACGCGATCCGCTCGGCCGCAGAGACCCGCGCGTTCTCGAGCAGCCGGTCGAACACCTCGCGCCCGATCGGCGACTCCTCGGCCGCCCGGCCCCGCTCCAGCGCCGCCACGTGATCGGCGCGCAGCTCGTGGTTGGCCTCGACGCAGAGCTTCCGGACGGTGTCCTCGATCTCGGCGACGTCGACGGTCCGCAGCTCCGGCACCCCTCAGGCGTACCGCACGGGCCGTCGTCGTGCACCCCGGGTGCCGGGCCGATGTCAGCGATGGGCCACCGCTGACACGGCGAAGCCCGCCAGCGCGTCGGCGAACGCGTCCAACGACGCCCGGGCGGCCGCGCCGTCCCGGTCCACCAGCCACGCGATCACCACCCCGTCCGTGACGACGACGAGCATCCGCGCCAGCTCCTCGACCGGCAGCCGCCAGGACACCCCGCACGCCGACGCCAGCGACTCCAGCGTCACGCGCGCGGTCCGGTGGTAGGCCTCGTACTGCCGCCGGGCCACCCCCGCCAGCGCCGGCTCGTGCAGCGCGTACTGGGTGAGGCCGGTCAGCACGACCTCGCGGTTCGGGTCGGCCTCGACCGTCGCCCAGTACTCGCGCAGCGTCGCCCGCAGCGACTCGGCCACCGACCCCCGCACCAGCACCCCACCGGCCTGCGCGTCGATCAGCGCCGCGACCGTCGCCTCGGTCAGCTCGACGAGCAGCTCCTCCTTCGAGGCGAAGCAGTAGTGGAACGTCGCGACCGGGGCGCCGGCCTCCGCGCAGATCCGCCGGGTCGTCGCGGCCGCGAACCCCTCCGCGCCGATCACCCGGAACGCCGCCTCCACGAGCTGGCGGCGCCGCTCGATCGCCGACACCCGAGCCACCGCGCACCCCCGAACTTGGTCAACCGTCTCAGACGCTTGACACAGTATGGCCCACACCACACGCTGACGCTCGTGGAAGAGACGACCACCAGCGGCTACGCGACCGCGTTCCCCCGCGTGCTGCGGCGGTTCGCCCTGTTCGCGATCGCGTTCTCGGTCGTCTCGATCACCACCGGGATCTTCGTCAACTACGCCTACGGCCTGACCACCCTCGGGCCGGCGGCGGTGTGGCTGTGGCCGGTGGCCGCGGTCGGCCAGATCCTGGTGGTGCTCGTCCTCGCCGAGCTCGCCGGCCACATGCCGCTGGCCGGGGCGAACTACCAGTGGAGCGCGCGGCTCGTCGGCACCCGGTTCGGCTACGCGGTGGGCTCGCTCGGCGTGCTCTACGGCGCGGTCGGGCTCCCCGGCATCGCGCTCATCGGGCTCGCCCCGCTCACCGCCACTGTTCTCGGCCTCGACGCGACCGACACCACGCTGCTGCTGGTCATCGCCGTGCTCGCGATCGTCCTCGCCTACCTGGTCAACATCATCCGGGTGCAGTGGGCGGCGCGGGTGAACAACCTGGCGGTGTTCGCGGAGATCGTCGGGACCGTCGTGCTCTCGGTCGTCGTGCTCGCCCTGTGGGCCCACGGCCACGCGAGCACCCCCGACGGCGGGCACGGCCTCGGCTTCCTGACGACGACCAACCCCGGCACCCCGCTCGCCGACGGCATCGTCGGGGGCGCCCTCATCGGCATCTTCACCCTCGTCGGCTTCGAGGCCGCCGCGGACATGGCCGAGGAGGCGGTCGACGCCCGACGGACCGTGCCGCGGGCCATGATCGCGGCCGCCGTCATCTCCGGGGTGCTCGGGCTGGTGGCGTTGATCGGGTTCACGGTCGCCATCCCGGACCTCGCGGCCGTCGAGGCCTCCCCGGTCCCGCTCGCCGCGATCGCGGGCTACTGGCTCGGGCCGGTGCTGACGAAGGTCTTCCTCGTGATCGTCGTGTTCTCGATGTTCGCGCTGCTCGTGGTTGCCGCGGCGTCGAACTCGCGGCTGCTGTTCGCGATGGCCCGCGACGGCCTGCTGCCCGCCTCGACCGCGATGGCCCGCGTCCATCCCCGCACCGCGACTCCGGTGACCGCGCTGGTGGTGTCGTTGATCGTCTGCCTCCTGCTGCTCGGCTACGGCACGCTCGACGGCCAAGCGTTCACGGTGCTCGTCGGGGCCACCGCGCTCGTGCCCTACCTGGCGTACCTGCTGACGCTCGGCGGCTACCTGGCCCGCCGTCGCCGGCTGCGCACCGACGGCGGTTCCGGCTTCGAGCTCGGCCGCGCGGCACTCCCGGTGGCGACGCTCGCGCTGGTGTGGCTCGTCGTCGTGGTCGCGGCGCTGAGCCTGCCCGACGCGTTCCGGGCCGCCGACTATGTGGTGCTCGGCGGTATCGCACTGGCCGGGCTCTGGTACGTGGCGGTGCTGCGCCGGCGGCTCCGCGACGGGACGGCCGGGCTCCCCGACACGACCCCGACGACGACCGTGGTGGAGGCCGGATGACCTGGCACAACTGGGCCGGGAACCAGCGCACCGAGCCGGTGCGCCGCGTCGTCGCGCGGGACGCCGCGGAGGTCTCGGCGGCGGTGAAGGCCGCCGCCCGCGAGGGCCTGCGGGTCAAGGCGACCGGGACCGGCCACTCGTTCACCGGGATCGGGGTCCCCGACGGCGTCGCGCTCGCGGCACCGTCGTCGCCGGATCTCCTTCGGGTGGACGGCAACGAGGTCACCGTCCCCGCCGGCATGACGATCCGGACGCTGAACGAGCGGCTCTGGGACCGCGGCCTCGCGCTGCCCAACCTCGGCGACATCGACGCCCAGACGATCGCCGGCGCCGTCGCCACCGGCACCCACGGCACCGGCGCCGCCCACCAGGGGATCGCCGCGCGGATCCGGGCGCTGCAGCTCGTCACGGCCGACGGCTCGGTGCTCGCGTGCAGCCCCGACGAGCACCCGGAGATCTTCCACCACGCCCGCGTGGGGCTCGGCGCGCTCGGCGTCGTCACCGCCGTCACGCTCGCCGCCGTCCCCGCGTTCCGACTGCACGCCCGCGAGAGCGCGATGCCGCTGGCGGAGGTGCTCGCCGGGTTCGACGACCTCGCCGCGGCGCACGACCACGTCGAGTTCTACTGGTTCCCGCACACCGACCTCGCCGCCACCAAGATCAACGATCGGGTTCCGGACGACGAGGGCCGGCGCGGCCCGGCCCGCGGGCCGGTCTCGGCCTGGTTCGGCGACGAACTGCTCGGCAACGGCGCGTTCGAGCTGGTCTGCCGCCTCGGGTCCGCCGCCCCGCGTCTGGTGCCGGCCCTGAACCGCGTGATGGCCGGGCAGATGGCGAACGCCGAGTACGTCGACCGCTCCTACCGCGTGTTCACCAGCCCGCGACGCGTCCGGTTCCTGGAGATGGAGTACGCCGTGCCGCGGGAGGCGCTGCCCGAGGCGCTGGCCGGACTGCGCGCGGCGGCCGCCCGGCACGCCCGCGACGTCACCTTCCCGGTCGAGGTCCGGGTGGCCGGGGCCGACGACATCCCGCTCTCGACGGCGAGCGGCCGCGACTCCGCGTACCTCGCGGTGCACGTCTACCGCGGCCGGCCGCACGAGGCCTACTTCGCCGCCGTCGAGTCGGTGATGACCGCCCTCGACGGCCGGCCGCACTGGGGGAAGCTGCACACCCGGACGGCGGCCCAGCTGGCCTCGTCGTACCCGGAGTTCGGCGCCTTCGCCGCGCTGCGCGACCGGCTCGACCCCGAGGGCCGGTTCGCCAACGCCCACCTCGACCGCATCCTGGGAGCCACCGGTGCGAAGCGCTGACCTGCAGACACCGGCCCTCGTCGTCGACGCCGACGCGCTGGAGGCCAACCTCGCGGCGATGGCGACGCGCTGGCCCGGCGCGACGCTGCGCCCGCACGTCAAGGCACACAAGACGACGGCGCTGGCCCACCGACAGGCCGCCCACGGCTCGCCGGGCTTCACGTGCGCGACGATCCGCGAGGTCGAGGGGATGGTCGTCGCCGGGCTCGGCACGGACCTGCTGCTGGCCAACGAGGTGCTCGACACCCGGCGGCTGGGCGCGCTCGTCGAGCGGGGCGCGCGGGTGACCGTCGCGGTCGACTCGCCGGAGACGATCCAGGCAGCGACGACAGGCGGGGTGCGCGAGGTCCTCGTCGACGTCAACGTCGGCCTCCCCCGCTGCGGCTGCGCACCGTCCGACGCCGGAGCACTGGCGGACGCCGCGCGGGCCCACGGACTGACGGTGCGCGGCGTCATGGGCTACGAAGGCCACCTGCAGGCGCTGCCGGACACCGCCGAGCGGGCCCGGCTCACCGAGGCGTGCATGGCGCTGCTGCTCGCCGCGCACGCCGACGTCGGGGGCGAGGTCGTCTCGGGCGGCGGGACGGGCACCTCGGCGATGAACCCGTGGGTGACCGAGATGCAGGCCGGGTCCTACGCGCTCATGGACTCCGCCTACGCCGCCGCCGGCGTCGGGTACGCCCAGGCGCTGCACGTCCTCGGCACCGTCGTGTCGGTGGCGCCGCCGCGCGGCGAGATGCCCGGCTACGCGGTCGCCGACGTCGGGCTCAAGGCCCTGGGGATGGACCACGGGAACCCGACGATCCCCGGCAGTCAGGTGTGGTTCTGCTCGGACGAGCACGTGACGTTCGCGCCCGCCGAACCGGTCCGGGTCGGTGACCGCGTGCTCGTCGTCCCGGCGCACATCGACCCGACCGTCGCGCTGCACGAGCGGATGCACCTGGTCCGCGACGACGAGGTCCTCGAGACCTGGCCGGTCGACCTGCGCGGCTGGTGATCCCGGCTCGTTCGATCCGACGCATGCCGCACGGGACACACCGGGTACGGCTGGCCCCAGGCATTGAACGACACCCGTCGCCGCGGACCCCCTCCAGCGGCGACGAGAAGGAGGAACGCCGGATGGACCTGTCGCGCACGCGGGATCTCTTCGAACGGACCGGGCCCTTCGCGACGGTCTACCTCGAGGCCCGCAACCCGGGCGAGAACGCCGACAAGGAGACCCAGCTGCGCTGGCGTGGGCTGTCGGACTCGCTGACCGAGCAGGGCGCCGACGACAAGACCGTCGCCGCGCTCGACGAGGTGCTGGGGACCGCCCGCGGCGGCGACCTCGACGCCTACGGCCGCGTGGTCGTCGCGTCCCGCGACGGCGTGCTGTTCGACGAGACCGTGGAGGCGGTCGACGCCTCCGGTGACTCGGCGATCTGGTCGCCGCTGCCCGAGCTCGGGGCCTACTACCGCTCGCAGTCCGGCTCGATCCGGGTGCTGCTGGTGGTGGCCGACAAGACCGGCGGTGACGTCCACCAGGTCATCGCGTCGAACGCCGAGGGCGCGCGCGAGCTGACCGGGGAGACCATCGACGGGTCGGCGGCCGAGCAGGTGCACAAGCCGCGCGAGGGCGGCAACGCCCACAAGCAGCGCCAGCGTCGCCACGAGCAGGCCTCGTACCAGAACGCCGCCGACGTCGTGTCCGGCATCCGCAGCGCCGCGTCCTCGTTCCGCCCGGAGCTGGTCGTGCTGGCCGGCGAGGTCCAGGGCCGCGAGGTGATCCGCGAGCAACTGCCGAAGGAGCTCCTCGACGTCACCCGCGAGGTCGACGCCGGCAGCCGCGCGGCGGGCGCCAGCGAGGACGCGCTCGAGGACGCCCTGCTCACCGAGGCCGGCCGGGCCGCGACCGAGCAGGAGGCGGCCGTCCGGCGCCAGTTCCACGAGGCCAAGGCGCACGCGAACGCCGTCGAGGGCCTGGAGCCGGTGCTCGAGGCCGCCCGCACCGGTGCGGTCGCGACGCTGCTGCTCGTCGACGGGACGGAGGTCCCGGGCGACCTGTACGTCGGCGACAGCCCCGAGGCGCTCTCCACCGACCCCGCGAACCTGAAGGAGATCTCGGACGCGGAGCCGGTCTCGCGGCCCGCGGAGAACGTGCTCGTGCGGGCGACCGGCGCCCTGGGCGGCGACGTCGCGGTGCTCGGCGCCGGGACCGAGCTGCAGGACAACGTCGGCGCGCTGCTGCGGTTCCCGACTGGGGCGTAGCCCATGTGAGTGGATGTGGTCGCTATGACGACCACATCCACTCACATGGCGCGGAGCGCCCGGATCTTGTTGGTCGCGTCGAGCGCGGCGACCTTGTAGGCCTCGGACAACGTCGGGTAGTTGAGGACCGCGTCCACGAGGTAGTCGACGGTGCCGCCGCAGCCCATGATCGCCTGGCCGATGTGCACCAGCTCGGTCGCCGAGGTGCCGAACACGTGCACGCCCAGCAGCGCATGGTTGTCGGGGGACACGAGGAGCTTGAGCATCCCGTAGTCGTCGCCGACGATCTGCCCGCGCGCGAGCTCGCGGTACCGCGCGATGCCGACCTCGTAGGGGATGGCCTGCTCGGTCAGCTCGGTCTCGGTGGCGCCGCAGTAGGAGACCTCGGGGATCGTGTAGATGCCGTACGGGGCCACAGCGCTCGTGTTGCCCACCGGCTCGCCGAACGCGTGGTACGCGGCCTGGCGGCCCTGCTCCATCGAGGTCGCGGCGAGCGCGGGGAAGCCGATGACGTCGCCGACCGCGTAGATGTGCCCCAACGACGTCCGGTAGTGCTCGTCCACGGTCAGCCGGCCCCGGGCGTCGACCTCGAGCCCCGCCTTCTCGACGGCCAGCTCGTCGGTGACGCCCTGCCGGCCCGCGGAGTACATGACCGTCTCGGCGGCGATCTTCTTGCCGCTGACCAGCGTGGTCACCGTGCCGCGCTCGGAGACCCCGACGCTCGCGACCTCCTCGCCGAAGCGGAAGGTCACCGCGAGGTCGCGCAGGTGGAACTTCAGTGACTCGACGACCTCGGTGTCGCAGAAGTCGAGCATCTGCGGGCGTCGCTCGACGACGGTGACCCGCGTCCCCAGGGCGGCGAACATCGACGCGTACTCGATCCCGATCACCCCGGCCCCGACGACGACCATGCTCGCCGGGATCGCCTCCATCGCGAGAATGCCGTCGGAGTCGACCACGCGGCGGTCGTCGAACTCGACGGCCGGCGGGCGCGCGGGCCGCGTCCCCGTCGCGACGATGATCTTGTCGGCGGTGACCGTCTGGTGCTCACCGCGGCGTTCGCCGAGGACCTCGACGGCGTGCTCGTCGAGGAACCGGGCCGCCCCGCTGAGCAGGTCGACGCGGTTGCGCTGCAACTGCGCCCGGATGACCTCGACCTCGCGGCCGATGACGAAGTGGGTGCGGGCGAGCAGGTCCTGCACGGTGATGTCCTGCTTGACCCGGTAGCTCTCGCCGTAGAGCCCCCGCATGGCGTAACCGGTCAGGTAGAGGACGGCTTCGCGCAGCGTCTTCGACGGGATCGTGCCGGTCTGGGTGCAGACCCCGCCGACCATGCCGCGCCGCTCGACGACCGCGACCCGCCTGCCCAGCTTCGCCGCCGCGATCGCCGCCTTCTGGCCGCCGGGCCCGGAGCCGATGACGAGCAGGTCGTAGTCGTGCCGGGGGGATGGGGCCGTATCGGCGCTGGTCACGTCCGGGAGCGTGACCCGTGCGCCGGAGCACGGCAAGCCAATCGACGTGACGTCCAGGTGACGGGTGGTCGTCGCCTGCGGCCGTCCGGGTGATCCGTGGATCCGATCGCGGCCGGGCGGAGTCGACAGGACATGAGCTCCCGCAAAGCCCGTCGCCGCATCCCTCCCCGCCGCCTGCCGGGTCCCCTGCCCTCCCGTCCGTCACCGGGTCCCGACGACGAGCCGGTGGTCGTCCGGGTCGGGACGCCGCCGGAACTCGTCGCGTCGCTCCCGGCGATGCTCGGCTTCGTCCCCGAGGAGTCGGTGGTCGCCATGGCGATGCACCGCCGCGGCGAGCGCGGCCGGGTCGGGGGGATGGCCCGCGTCGACCTGCCCGCCGACGACGGGTCGCACGACCCGGCCGAGACCGACCGGCTGCTCGCGGCCGCGCTCCGGGACCGGTTGCGGCGCACCGGGCCGGACGAGCTGATGATCGTCGTCGTCTCCGACGGCGTCCCGGGTGTGCGGCCACCGCAGGCGGACCTGGTCGACGCGCTGCGGGCGAGCTTCGCGGAGGTGGAGGTGCCGGTGACGGGCGCGGTGTGGACCGCGCGGGTCGCGGTGGACGCGCCCTGGCAGTGCTACGACGAGTGCGCGTGCGTGGGCACGCTGCCCGACCCGACCGGGATGCAGGCGGCCGCCGAGGTCGCCGGGGCGGGCCGGATCACCTACGGCTCGCGCGACGAGGTGGAGGCCGCGCTCGCCCCGGAGGCCGCGGCGAGCGGCCGTCGTCGTCGGGGCCTGATCGACGACGCCTACCGGGCCGCGCTGACCGACCGGGAGCTCTCCGGGATCGGCGCCGCCCGACGCGACCTGGACGCGGTCCGGCGCGCGGCGGCGGAGGTCGGGAACGGCGGGGTGCTGGCCGAGGAGGAGATCGCGCGGCTCGCGGTCGCGCTGGGCGACCCGCGGGTCCGAGACATCGCACTGGGCTTCGCCGCCGGGCACGACGACGCCGTCGCCCCCGACCACGCCCGGGCGCTCTGGAGGGTGCTCATGCGCGCCGTGCCCGCCCCGGAGGTGGCCGAACCGGCGACGCTGGTCGCGTTCGCGTCGCTGGACGACGGGGGCGGGGCGACGCTGACGGTCGCCCTCGAGCGCGCCATGGGCGCCGACCCGCTGCACCGCCTCAGCCGGCTGCTCGGCAGCATCGTCACGGCCGGCATCCAGCCGAGCGAGGTCCGCGAGATGGTCGTCGGCGCCGCCACCGAGGCCACCGCCCGGCTCACGGCGTGATCACCGGCTACCGGCGCAGCGCCTCGAGCGCGGCCGGGAGCTCCGCGGGCTTGTCGACGACGTCCGCGGCGCCCGCCGCCGCCAGCTCGTCGTGGCCGCCGAAGCCCCACGACACCCCCAGGCAGGGCAGCCCGTGGGCGTGGGCGCCCTCGACGTCGTGGTTCCGGTCGCCGACCAGGCCGGTCACCGGACCGTCGCCGTGACGCGCGAGCGCCAGCCCGACGACGGCGGCCTTGCCCTCGACACTGCCGTCGATCGCGGCGCCGTGCACCCCGCCGGCGAAGACGTCGGTGAGCCCGAGGTGCGCGATGATCTCGCCTGCGTAGACCCCGGGCTTGCTCGTCGTGACCGCGAGGACGTCACCGCGCGCGGTGAGCTCCTCGAGCGCCTCCGGGATCCCCTCGTAGAGCGACACGTCGAACATCGCGCTCGCGCCGTAGAGCTCCCGGTACGCCGTCATCATCGCGTCCCCGGTGGGCACGTCGACCCCGAGGATGTCGCGGAACGCCGCCGGGAACGGCGGGCCGATGAGCGCGCGCAGCTGCTCGGGCGTCGGCTCGGCGAGCCCGACGGCGGTGCAGGCGTGGCGGATCGAGGCGCGGATGCCGGGGCCGGAGTCGACGAGGGTGCCGTCGAGGTCGAACATGACCAGCGGGGGGCGGAAGACGGAGCGGAGCGGAGCTCGACCCTCGGACACCGCCGTCACGCGCCCGCCCCGACCCGCATGGCCTGCGCGAACGCCCATGCGTCGGCGACGATGCCGTCGAGGTCGCCGCGCTCGGGGGCCCAGCCCAGCCGGGTGCGGGCCCGCTCGGCGGAGGCGACCAGCACCGCCGGATCGCCCGCGCGGCGCGGGGCGACGATCGCCGGGATCGGGTGTCCGGTCACCCGGCGGCACGCCTCGACGACCTCGCGGACCGAGAACCCGGTGCCGTTGCCGAGGTTGCAGACCAGGTGGCCGCCGTCCGCCCCGGCGGCGTCGAGGGCGAGCAGGTGCGCGGCGGCGAGGTCGTCGACGTGGATGTAGTCGCGCAGGCAGGTGCCGTCCGGGGTCGGCCAGTCGTCGCCGAACATCGAGACGTGCTCGCGCTCGCCGAGGGCGACCTGCAGGACCAGCGGGATGAGGTGCGTCTCGGTGGTGTGCCGCTCGCCGAGCATCGGGCCGTCGGTCGGGCGGTGCGCGCCCGCGACGTTGAAGTAGCGCAGCGACACCGCGCCCAGCTCCCCGCCGGAGGCCGCGGCGTAGGAGGTGATGGCGTGGTCGATCGCGAGCTTCGTCGCCCCGTACGGATTGGTGGGGCGGGTGGGGGAGTCCTCGGTGATCGGGCTGATCTCCGGCTCGCCGTAGGTCGCCGCCGTGGAGGAGAACACCAGCCGCGGGACGCGGTGGGCCCGGACCGCGTCGAGCAGCGCCACCGAGGTCACCACGTTGCCGTGCCAGTACTTCGCCGGGTCGACCACCGACTCGCCGACCAGCGAGCGCGCCGCGAAGTGCAGCACGCCATCGAAGCCCTGGCCGTTCAGGACGTCGTCGGCCGCGGTGGCGACGTCGCCCTCCACGAAGGCGGCGGCGGTGGGCACGGCGTCACGGTGACCGGTGGAGAGGTCGTCGAGCACGGTGACGTCGTGGCCCGCGGCGAGCAGGTGGGCGGTGCACACGCTGCCGACGTAGCCGGCGCCTCCGGTGACGAGCAGCTTCATGACCACGAGTCTGACGCACGGGGCTGTGCCCGCGATCAGCGGCGCGGGGTACCGGTGGGGGACGGCGACGGAGGCGCCCGCCCGGGACCGGGGCGGACGCCTCGCGGCGCGACTAGACGGCGCGGACGAGCACCGCGTGCGCGACCAGCGGGTCGACCTCGGAGCGCTGGCCGGCGTGCCCGATGTTCACCGCGTCCCCGAAGCGCGGGATCCCGACGACCTCGATGTCGCTGCCCGGCAGGACACCGGCCGACTTCAGCCCGGCCATGAGGACCTCGTTGAGCTGCACGTGCTCGGCGATGCGCCGGATGACGACCTTGCCGCCGCCGGAGCGGGCGAACTCGTCGAGGCGCACGAGCCCGGCCTCGTCGGGAGTCGGGGTGCGCGTGGGCAGCTCCGTCGGGCCGCCGCGCAGCTCCTCGAGGCCCGGGATCGGGTTGCCGTACGGGGACACGGCCGGTTCGCCGAGCAGGGCGAAGACCTTCTTCTCGACGGCCTCGCTCATCACGTGCTCCCAGCGGCAGGCCTCGGTGTGGACGTGCTCCCACTCCAGGCCGATGACGTTGACGAGCAGCAGCTCGGCCAGCCGGTGCTTGCGCATCACGGAGACGGCCTTCGCGCGGCCCTCCGGGGTCAGCTCGAGGTGGCGGTCCCCGGCGACCAGCACGAGGCCGTCACGCTCCATGCGCGCGACGGTCTGGCTCACCGTGGGGCCGCTCTGCTCGAGGCGCTCGGCGATCCGGGCCCGGAGCGGGGTGACCCCCTCCTCCTCGAGCTCGTAGATCGTGCGCAGGTACATCTCCGTGGTGTCGATGAGGTCGTTCATCCCCACCCCTTCCGTCCCGTGTCCGATCCTACCGAGGCGAGGCGACACCGCGGACCCGCGGCGCGGCACGGGGAGGGGCACGATGGTCACGTGCCGACCCCCGCAGCGCCGCTCGTCGCCGCCCCGGATCTGATCACCGAGCTCGCCGGCGGTCCCGCCGGGACCGACGGGCGCCCCGTCGTCCTCGACGTCCGCTGGCGCCTGGTCCCGCCGCCGAAGGGTCGCAAGCCCCGTCGCCGGCCGGATCCGGTGGGGGAGCCCGACTTCGACGCCGGCCACGTGCCGGGCGCGGTGTTCCTCGACGTGGACACCGACCTGGCCGGCCCGCCCGGCCCGGCGGGGCGGCACCCGTTGCCCGATCCCGACGACCTGCAGACCACGCTGCGCCGGGCCGGGATCGGCCCGAGCGGCGGCATCGTCGTGTACGACGGCGTCGGCGCGGGCGACGGCATGGCGGCCGCGCGGGCCTGGTGGGTGCTGCGCTGGGCGGGCCTGGCGCCGGAGCGGGTCCGGGTGCTCGACGGCGGGTTCGACGCCTGGACCGCGGCCGGCGGGGAGACCTCGACCGAGTCCGGGGGCGCCCGCACCCAGGGCGACATCGCGATCACCGCGGGCGCGATGCCGGTGCTCACCGCCGACGCCGCGCTGGGCATCGCGAACACCGGCGTGCTGCTCGACGCCCGGGCCCCGGAGCGGTTCCGGGGCGAGAGCGAGCCGATCGACCCGGTCGCGGGCCACGTGCCGGGAGCGGCCAACCTGCCCGCCGGCTCGCTCCTCGACACCGACGGCCGGTGGCGACCCCCGGAGGCGCTCGCGACCGCGCTGCGCGGCGTCGTGGGCGAGGCCGGTCCGGTCGGGGCGTACTGCGGGTCGGGGGTGAGCGCGGCGATGCTCGTGCTCGCGGCCGAGATCGCCGGGGTGCGCCCGCCCGCCGACCCGGTCGCGCTGTACGTCGGGTCCTGGTCGAACTGGTGCGCGGGCAAGCGCCCGGTCGCGACCGGCGCCTGACCTCCCACCCCGCGCACGAGGGGACTCTTCGTACGGCTAGAGCGACCAGATTTTCCCCTCGCGTCCGGGCGAGCGTTCTGCGAGGGGAGGATCCGGACGCTCTAGCGGTACGAAGGGTCCCCTCGTGCGGAAACGGGGCCTCGGTAGCGTTCGGCCCATGCGCACCACGGTCGTCTGGGACGAGGCCCTGCTCGCGTACAAGCTGTCCACGGACCATCCGCTGCACCCGGTCCGCCTCGACCTGACCATGCGCCTGGCCCGGTCGCTCGGGGTCCTCGAGGGGATCGAGCCGCTCGTACCGACCCCGGCGCCCGACGCGGAACTGGAGCGGGCCCACGTCGCGTCCTACCTGGACGCCGTCCGGCGCGCCCCGCAGCACGGCGACGACCCGGTGCACCAGCTGGGCACCGCCGACAACCCGATCTTCGAGGGCATGCACGACGCGGCGGCCCTGATCGCGGGCGGCTCGATCGCGGCCGCCCGGGAGATCGCGGAGGGCCGCGCGGACCGTGCGGTGAACCTCTCCGGCGGGCTGCACCACGCGATGCGCGACCACGCGTGGGGCTTCTGCATCTACAACGACTGCGCGATCGCGATCTCCTGGCTGCTCGACCACGGCTACACCCGGATCGCCTACCTCGACACCGACGTCCACCACGGGGACGGGGTGCAGGCGGCGTTCCTGGACGACCCGCGCGTGATGACGATCTCGATGCACCAGCACCCGAGGACGCTGTGGCCCGGCACCGGGTTCGCCTCCGAGCTCGGCGACGGTCCCGCCGCGGGCACCGCCGTCAACCTCCCGCTGCCGCCGGGCACCCGCGACCCGGCGTGGCTGCGCGCCTTCCACGCCGTCGTGCCGTCGCTGCTGCGGGCGTTCGAACCGCAGATCCTCGTCACCCAGTGCGGGGCCGACACCCACCACGAGGACCCGCTCGCCGAGCTCTCGCTCTCCGTGGACGGCCACCGCGCGATCTACCAGGCCTGCCGCGGGCTCGCCGAGGAGTACGCGGGCGGCAAGTGGCTGGCCCTGGGCGGCGGGGGCTACAACCTGTTCCGCGGGGTGCCCCGCTCCTGGACCCACCTGCTCGCCGCCGTGCTCGACCGCGACCTCGACCCGAACCGGACGATCCCGGCGTCGTGGACCTCCTATGCGGCCGGACTCTCGAACCGCCCGCTCCCCACCAGCATGACCGAGGAGGCGCCCACCGACTGGTCGCCCTGGGGCGGCTACACCGAGATCGACGTCGACCGCTTCGTCCTGGAGACCCGCCGGGCGGTGTTCCCGCTGCACGGCCTGGAACCGCAGAACGTCCTGGACTGATCATGACCTCGCAGGCCCCCGAGCCGCCCCCCGAACCGTCGCTCGAGTCGTTCGCCGGCCAGGAGCCCGACGTCCCGGACCTCGACGCGGCCACCCTCCCGGTGCGCGCGTCGCCCGACGCGCCCTACCCGCGGCACTGGGAGGCCGACGTCGTCGCCGCCGACGGCGCCACCGCCCACCTGCGCCCGATCAGCCCGGCGGACGCGGACGCCGTCGTCGACTTCCACTCCCGGCTCTCCGAGCGCACCCGTTACTACCGGTACTTCAGCCCGTACCCGACGATCCCGGCCCGCGACCTGGAGAAGTTCGTCGAGGTCGACCACCACGACGCGGTCGGGCTGGTCCTGTGGCTCGGCGACGAGATCATCGCGATCGGCCGCTATGTCCGTCTGGGGTCGGAGGATCCGTCGGCGGAGGTGGCGTTCGTCGTACGCGACGACCACCAGGGCCGGGGCCTCGGGTCGATCCTGCTCGAGCACCTGGCGGCGGCGGCCGAGGAGGTCGGGATCACCCGGTTCGTCGCCGAGGTGCTGGCCGAGAACCGGGCGATGGTGCGCACGTTCCGCCAGGCCGGCTACGACGTGACCCGGGCGATGGAGGGCTCGACCCTGCACCTCGAGTTCGACGTCGCCGCGACCGAGCGCTCCACCGAGGTCCGCCGCGGGCGCGAGCAGGCCGCCGAGGCCCGCAGCGTCGCGAACGTCCTGCACCCCCGCTCGGTGGCGGTGGTCGGGGCGTCCGTCGACCCCGGCAAGGTCGGCCACGTCGTGTTCGCGAACCTGCTCGGGCAGGGCTTCTCCGGCCCGGTCTACCCGGTGAACCCGGACGCCCGCTCGGTCCGCGGCGTGCGGGCCTACCCGACGGTGCTCGACATCCCCGACGACGTCGACCTCGCCGTCGTCGCGGTCCCCGCGGGTGAGGTCTCCGGCGTCGTCGACGGCGCCGTCGCCAAGGGGGTGAAGGCCCTCGTCGTCGTCACCTCCGGGTTCGGGGAGACCGGCGACGCGGGCATCGCCGCGCAGCGCGAGCTCGTGACGCTCGCCCGGGCGCGCGGGATGCGCGTGGTCGGCCCGAGCGCGCTCGGCGTCGCCAACCTGGACCCGGCGGTGCGGCTCAACGCCTCGCTCGCCCCGCAGATGCCGCCCGCGGGCCGGGTCGGCTTCTTCTGCCAGTCCGGCGCGCTGGGCATCCAGATCCTCGCGACGGCGGCGCGGCGCCGGCTGGGCCTGTCGACGTTCGTCTCGGCCGGGAACCGCGCGGACCTCTCGGGCAACGACCTCATGCAGTACTGGGACACCGACCCGGCCACCGACGTGGTCCTGCTCTACCTGGAGAGCTTCGGCAACCCGCGCAAGTTCGCCCGGGTGGCCCGGCGGCTGGCGCGGCGCAAGCCGGTCGTCGCGGTGGCCAGCGGGCGGCACGCGACCCCGGGCCTCGCCGCGTCGACCTCGCCGCTCGAGGAGGCCTCGGTCGCGGCGGTGTTCGACCAGTCCGGCGTCATCCGGGTCGCCTCGGTCGACGAGCTCTTCGACGTGGCGCTGCTCGTCGCCAACCAGCCGCTGCCGCGGGGGCCGCGCATCGGCGTCGTCGGGAACTCCAGCGCCCTGGGCGTGCTCGCCGCGGACGTCGCGCTGGCCCACGGGATGCACCTGGCGTTCCCGCCGGTCGACGTGGGGGCGATGGCCGAGCCCGCGGTGCTCGCCGACGCCGCCCTGCGCGCGCTCGAGGACGACGGCTGCGACGCGCTGGTCCTGGTGTTCTCCCCGCCGGTGTCCACCGACGGCGCCGAGCACGCCGACGCGCTCGCCGAGGTCGTCACCGGCGCGGACAAGCCGGTGACGACGACGTTCCTCGCCTCGGCCGGGGTGCCCGAGCACCTCGTGGTGCCCTCGGAGCCCGAGGCGGGCGGCGCGGACGTCCCGGCCCGGGGCAGCGTGCCGTCGTACCCGTCGCCGGAGCGCGCCGTCGTCGCCCTCGCGCGGGTGGTCCGGTACACGCAGTGGCTCGAGCGCCCGGTCGGCGACTTCGTCGTCCCGCCCGGGTGCGACGTCGCGGCCGCGCGGGCGTACGTCGACTCCTTCGGGCCGATCGAGACGGCGACGGTGCTCACCGACGAGCAGTGCGACGAGCTCCTGCGCTGCGTGGGGATCCGGGTGGCGCCGTTCCGCCGCGCCCGCTCCGCGCCGGAGGCGGTGGAGGCCGCGTCGGAGCTCGGCGGCGCGGTCGTCGTCAAGACCGTCGTCCGGACCTGGCGCCACCGCAGCGACCTCGCGGGCGTGCGCCTGGGACTGTCCGACGCCGAGGCCGTCACGACGGCCTACCACCAGCTCGCGCGGCTCTCCGGCTCGCCCGAGGTCGACGTGCAGGTCCAGGTGCCGCCCGGGATGCCGGTGGTCGTCGAGCTGCGCGACGACCCGTCGTTCGGCTCGCTGGTCTCGTTCGGGCTCGCCGGGGTGGTCACCGAGCTGCTCGGCGACCGCGCCTACGGCTCGACCCCGCTGTCCACGATGGACGCGCACACGCTGGTCCGGGCCCCGCGGGCCGCGCCGCTGCTCGACGGCTACCGCGGGTCCCGCCCGATGGACCTCGCCGCGCTGGAGGACCTGCTGCTGCGGGTCGGCCAGCTCGCCGATCACGTCCCGGAGCTGCGGTCGCTGGTGCTCGACCCGGTCCTGGCCGCCGAGCGGGGGGCGTTCCCGACCTCGATGCACGCGATGCTCGGCCCGCCGCCCGGACCGCGCGACAGCGGTCCCCGGAGGTTGGGCGCGTAGCCCATGTGAGCGGATTTCCCCCTGGGAACCCTGGGAGCGGCGGATCCCGCCCACAATCGGTCGGCGATGCCTGCCCTCCGCGTGACCGTGCTGTTCCCGTCGGCGCTCCTCGGCGCCGCGCTGCTGCTCGCCGGGTGCGGAGGGACGTCCTCACCGCCGCCGGGCGGGTCCTCCACCCCAGCGCCGCCGACGATCGCGACCGGGGCGCCGCCCGGAGGCACCTCCACCCCGCCGGTACCGGTCGACCCGCTGGTCGCGGATCCGCCCGACGGCACGACGGCGCTCCCGACGTCCCAGGTCGACAGCTCGGGCCTGCCGCCGGGATTCCCGACGCTCGCCTGGACCCGCGGTCCGCGCACCGTCGGGGTCTACGGGCGCGCCGGCGGGTGCACGCAGGCAACGGCCCAGCTGGTCGACCAGACCCCGACGGCGGTGACCGTCCGGGTGGTGCAGACGACGACCTCGACCGGGCCGTGCACGCGGGAGCTGCGCTACCCGCCGCTCGAGGTCACCCTTGCCGCGGATCTGGGGCAGCGCCGGGTGGTGCTCACCGGCGAGATGCACTGAGCGACGGGCATCACGGGCGACCGGCCCCGGAGAAGCCGAGAGACCGGGCCGGCCCCCGGCCGTCCCGGTCCCTCGTCGCTGACGACCGTCCTCGTCGCCACATTCCTGTCGCGCCGGCGGTACCGCCGTTCCGGCGTGCCCGGCGTCACATCACCTGCGCTGAAGGAGAGCATGACCGCTGCCGAACGGAGGGGTCAAGCACGCAGCCGGGCGGACGGCTCGGCACCGATTCCGCGACGATCGGTGATGGCGGGAGGGGATCGTCACGGTCCGGACGGCCGGCCGGGGCACCGATGGGCCCCCGGTCCGGCGGCCGTCGTCGCAGCGCGTGATCTCGCGGCGGACACCGCGGGATCACGACCCGGCCGTCAGCTCGCGGCGTAGGCCTTGAGCCGACGGGCGCGGTCGCCCTCGCGCAGCTTCGACATGACCTCGCGCTCGATCTGGCGGACGCGCTCGCGGGAGAGCCCGAAGCGCTTGCCGATCTGGTCGAGCGTGCGCGGCTGACCGTCGTCGAGTCCGTAGCGCAGGCGGATGACGTTCTGCTCGCGCTCGTCGAGCGTCGCGATGACCCGGCGCATGTCGTCGTGGAGCAGGCCGGAGATGACCGTCGACTCGGCGTCGGTGGCCTCGGCGTCCTCGATGAAGTCCCCGAGCGGGGCCTCCTCCTCGGACCCGACCGGCATGTCCAGGCTCACCGGGTCGCGGCTGTGGTCGAGCAGGTCGGCCACCTTGTCGACCGCGAGGCCGGACTCCTCCGCGAGCTCCTCGTTCGTGGCCTCGCGGCCGAGGGTCTGGTGCAGGTCACGCTTGATGCGGGCCAGCTTGTTGACCTGCTCGACCAGGTGGACGGGCAGGCGGATGGTGCGGGCCTGGTCGGCCATGCCGCGGGTGATGGCCTGCCGGATCCACCACGTCGCGTAGGTCGAGAACTTGAAGCCCTTCGAGTAGTCGAACTTCTCGACCGCCCGGATGAGGCCGAGGTTGCCCTCCTGGATCAGGTCGAGCAGTGGCATCCCGCGGCCGGTGTAGCGCTTGGCCAGCGAGACGACGAGCCGCAGATTGGCCTCGAGCAGGTGCGCCCGTGCCCGTCGCCCGTCACGGGCAACCGCCCGGAGATCCCTCGCGCGCTCGGCGTCGAGGGTGTCGTCCTCGAGCAGGTGCGCCGCGTAGACGCCTGCCTCGATGCGCTTCGCCAGCTCCACCTCGTCGGCGGCCGTCAGCAGTGCCGTCTTTCCGATACCGTTGAGGTAGACGCGCACGAGGTCGGCAGCCGGGCTCTGGGCGTCGAGGTCGCTCTGGACCTCCGCCTCGGTCTGGAGCGCAGTAGACTCGGGGGCGGTCCCGGCGCTGTCGGGGGTCGACTCGGGCAGGACGGCCTCGGCGTCGCGAGACTGCTGCGGGGCGAGTGTCGCCGTCATGGAATCCTCCCTGCGCGGCACTGGTCTGGCGCGCCGCGTCACTTGGTCGAACGCACGGCGGGGCGCGATCGTTCCCGACCGCCGGGCACCGTCGCGGATAACCGCTTGTGACGGTGCTGACGCATGTTCCGGGCCATCCGGGAGCAACCCGCGTCACACCTCGACGATCACCGTGAACGGTCCGTCGTTGACCGATTCGACGGCCATGTCGGCCCCGAAGACACCGGTCGCGACGGTGGCGCCCCGCTCTCGGAGGGTGTCCACGACGGCGTCCACCAATCGTTCCGCGTCCGGGCCCGGCGCGGCCGCCGACCACGAGGGTCGTCGTCCCTTCCGGGTGTCGCCATAGAGCGTGAACTGGCTCACCACGAGCAGGCCCGCGCCGGTCTCGGCGCAGGACTGCTCCCGAGCCCATTCCCCGTCGCTTCGCTCGCCCGGACCCAGGAGGCGCAGCTCGTGCAGCTTGCGGGCCATCACCGGCACCGGGTCGTCCTTCGTCCCCACTCGCGCCGCGTCGTCGCGGTGGACGCCGAGCAGGACGAGCAGCCCCGGCCCGTCGAGTGCTCCGACCACCTCACCGGCCACTTCCACCGACGCCCGGCTCACCCGCGCGACGACGGCCTTCATCGCGGCACGACCATCCCGTGCAGGAACAGCTCCCGGACGACGGGGAGCGCGGCGGCGGTGAGCTCGTCGGCGTCCCGGCCGTGCGCGAGCGCGAGCAGCTCGCACAGATCCCGCAGCGGGAGGTGGCCGCGACAGCCGGCGAGCAGCGCCTCCCCGAGCTCGTCGAGGTCGTGGCGCCACTGCGGGCCGTCGAGGCGCACCAGGGTCCCGCCGATCCGCCGCCAGCCGCCGTCGTCGTCGGCCACGTCCTCCTCCGGCGACACGGGCGTGTAGCCGCGCTCCAGCGCCGTCGTCGGGGGCACGACGAGCGTCTCGTCGAGCAGGTCCCGCCCCCGCAGCCACGCGACGCGGTCCAGCCAGGCCTCGACCTCCGGGCCCAGCGGGTCGCCGTGGGCCTGGCGCATGTCCTCGCACACGACGGTGCCCGGGATGCCCGGCGCGGTGCGACGCAGCGTCACGAACCCGAAGCCGATCCCGACGACGTCGTGCTCGGCGAAGAAGTCGAGCCAGCGTGCCGCGCGCGCCCGGCCCGCGGCGGAAGCGGGGTCGACGCCGGCGTCGCGCAGCCAGGTCCCGACGTGCAGCGCCGGGTCGGCGACGTCGCGCTGCACCACCCAGGCGTCCAGCCCGCCCGGCGCGGCGGCCGCGGCGGCCTCGGTGAGCCAGCGGCGGGGACGCGCGTCCCAGCCGTCGTGCGGATCCCCCGCCTCGCGGGCGGCCTCGACGTCGTCGCGGGTGATCAGCCACGACGCGAGCAGCTGCCCGACGCCGTCCTCGACGAGGTACGCGGGAACCGTCGAGACGAGCAGCGCGCTCGCCCCGTCCCCGCCCAGGCCGGCGTCGCGGTAGACGTGCTCGACCTCCGGCGGGCCGGGGACGAACGGCGGGTTGCAGACGACCTGGTCGAACCGGCGGCCCGCGACCGGCTCCCACCACGGGCCGGTGAGCACCTCGACGGCGACGCCCGCGAGCGCGAAGGTCGCCCGGGCGAGGATCAGGGCGCGCTCCGAGACGTCCGTGGCGGTGAGACTCGTGGCGTGCCCTGCGGCGTGCAGGGTCTGGACGCCGCAGCCGGCGCCGAGGTCGAGCAGCGTGGCGACCGGGCGGCGCACGGTGGCGGCGGCCAGCGACATCGACGCGGCGCCGGTGCCCAGGACGTGCTCGCGCCCCTTCCCGTCGTCGGGACCCTCCGCGCGGACCTCGAGATCCGAGAGCACCCACCAGGAGCCGTGCTCGTCGGCGTGGGGGCGCAGGTCGAGGGCGGCGGAGATGCCGCCCTCGTCGTCGTGACGGAGCAGCCCGGCCGCGACGGCCTCGGCGAGCCCGACGGGGTCGATGGCCGCGGCCACGTCGTCGGCGCGGCGGGACTCGTCGAGCAGGAACAGGCGTACCAGCGTCGCGAGCGCGCCGTCGTCGCCGACGGCCCGGGCGGCCGGCACCGGCTCGTTGCGGTCGAGGGCCGTGCCCGCCTCGGAGCCCAGCGCCTCGGCCACCCCGTCGACGGTGAAGCCGGCGCGGCGCAGCGGGTCGGCGAGGCGCCGCGCGACGTCGGGCAGGAGCACGGCGTCGAGGTCCGGGCCGTCGTCGGTCACCGGGGTCGGTTCGATCACGCGCCCAGTGTCGGCCAGGCCCCGTGCGAGGGGTCCACCGGCCGTTCCCGCTGCCCGTCCGGCGATTGGCACACCTTCACGGTGGGGAAACAGCCTCTCCGAGGAGAGGGGACCGTGCCGCGTCGACCATGGCAGGGTTGCCTGATCAGGGTCGGCCACGTGACGCTGTGCACACCTGGTGCGGCGCAGCGTCGGGGCCGGCCAGCAGTTCCGTACGACGTCGATCGACCGGAGGCCAGCGGATGTCGGAGCAGGGCACGATTACGTCGAGCCAGGGGAATCAGTATCCGCCGGATCCCGAACTGTCGAAGACCGCGAACGCCCGCCCGGAGATGAAGGAGCAGGGTCTCGAGGAGTTCTGGGACGAGCAGGCGAAGCAGCGGATTGATTGGTTCACCCCGTACGACACGGTGTTGGAGTGGAATCTGCCGTACGCGAAGTGGTTCGTGGGCGGGAAGCTGAACGCCTGCCACAACTGCGTCGACCGCCACGTGGAGGCGGGCAACGGCGGCAAGGTCGCGTTGCATGTGGTGCCCGACGACGGGCCGGAATCGCCGGACACGCGCGACATCAGCTACGCGGAGCTGCAGGCGCAGGTGGTGGCGTTCGCGAACGGGCTCCAGA
>NZ_JAJNDB010000008.1 GCF_021026375.1 Actinomycetospora endophytica
CCAGCGCGGCGGCCACGTCGTGTTTGGAGGGGAAGTGGAAATACAGCGCGCCTTTGCTGCCCGGCGCCTGGCTGAGCAGGTCGTTAAGGCTGGTGCCGTGATACCCCTGCGCGGCAAATTGCTCGCCGGCAGCGACCAGCATGGCGTGGCGGGTCGTCGCGGCGCGCTGCTGTTGCCGGTTCGGGCGACCACGCTCGGGCGGGAGACCGGCCCGGTGGCCGGTTTGGGCGTCGGCGGGGGGCGGGCTGGTCATCGGTGGGGTGCTTTCCATGGGCCGAGCGTGAGACTGGGGCGGTCGAGGGCGGCCTGGCCCGGGCCACGCCGCAGGCGGTGACCGGCGGTTCCGGGCCGGGGTATCGGCAACACTGCAGCGACAATGAGACGGGCACCGGGATCAGGACCGGAGTATATGCGCGGTGGAAGCGTCACCAACCGGTGCCGCGCTGCATCGGGAGGTAGGTCCGCCTGCCCGACCAGACATCGGCTCTGGGTCGAGTAGCAGCGTCCTACCGCTCCCTGCGGTGTTCAATCACTTCGGCGAGGGCGCAGCCGGATCGGGACGCAGCATCCGATCACGCCGAGGGACGGGGCCATACGAAGCAGTCCAATTCAGGTCCGGAGTCCGCCAAGCAGCCGTCACATGATCTGGGGAGGCGGCGGCCCGGGCGGCCCGGGCCAGGCGTGCAGGCCGGTCCGTCGGTTGTCGTGGGCTCGAGTCTGTGGCACCGGCGGCCCGGTGCGCGGCGCCGGTCGCCCGGATCGCGGCGGGCCTGTTCCGCTCAGCCCGAGGCGGTGAGGTCGAGCAGGAGCCAGACGATCGCCGCCGACGCGGCAAGGGCCGCAGAGACCAGCAGCAGCACTGTCGCGATCTCCCACCGCCGCAGCACGGCGTCATCGTCGCCCCGCGCGCTGGGCAGTCCGGTCACGACATGGCAGTCTCGGCCAACCGGGCCCCGAGATCCAGGGCTGCTCGGCCGATCCGCGCCGGGGACACGAAGCCCTGTGATCGCGAGCTCGCCAATCCTCATGGCCGCGCCCCGTTCAGTGGATCAGTCATGGCCCGGTGGCCGGAAACGTCCGCGGTGCTGGTCCAAGGCGCCGCGTCCACCGATGCCGACATCGTTTTCTGTGTTCTCACCGGGCTCCCGCCACCTGTTGGCGGTAGCGGAGCCGCCCGGCCCGATCGGACAAATGGCGCGCCCGGGGCCGAGGCACCGCGGCGAGACCCGCAGTTCCAACATCCACGGTCTTGCGGCAGGATCTTGGCTGGCCACTCCGGCGGCGGGGAACGCTCAGGCGGCGGGGTGCGGAAGGGGGACTGATGCCCGAGGAGATCGACCCGATCGCGGCGGCGGCCTATGCCGATCTGGATACCACCGAGGTCGCGGTCAGCCGGGTGGCGAGCATTCTCACGGTGCGCGACGGGATCGCCGCCGAGCGCCGGGGACGGGTGGACGCGCTGGAGTCCTGGGGATCGACCGCGCCGTGGCCGATCGCCCGCAAGATCGTCGCCAGCCTGCGCAGCGCCGGCTGGCAGCCGCCGGCCCCGGAGCGCGTCGAAGCGGTCGCCGAACGCGCTAACCGGGACCGTGCTCGGTACAAGGCGTGGTTCGACGGCCTCAACGCCGACGACCGGGCCCGTGTCGTTGAGCACTACAGCGAACACGGCGACTATCCAGCCGACCTTCAGCCCCCCGGGCCCTAACCGCCGGGTCGGTATCTGTGGGATCAGGGCACTGTCACGAGGACGGGATCTCTCATTGCTGGGTTCGGTGACAGTCCTGGTGCTCGGTAGGATCCCGGTTGCGCCATGTCGGTAGGTCCCGCCCGGTTCTCGCCCTTGCCGTCTGGGTTGGGAGGGTCATCTGCCGCTAAACGGTGACCGTGCGCGGGTCCCGCGGATGACGGTGAGGCGCAAGAGCGGTCTGGCGCCGCGACGAGCCGAAGGACGTCGCGAAACCCGGCGGCTGGTGGGCGTGCTGGGCCTTCAGCGATCTCGCCGACGAAGCGATCATGCACCCGGCCGGGCATGCCGGTTGAGCGCTGCCGCCCCTGACACCGGGGTTACGGGGCGACGCGGGGCCCGGCGCTCGATCCGCTGGGGTCCGTTCACCTCGCAGACGCCGGGCCGCCGCGTCCCGTCGAGAGTCCTCCGGCCTCGCTCAACGGTCAAACTCGTGCCCCACCGGGACAGTGCAGCCGCTGACCTGGGTCAGCGGCCACGCTGGTCCGCACTGGTCGTTCCACCACCCAGCGCAGCTCGAACGCGGCCGCGGCCAACGCCTCGTGGACGGCATCGGCGTCGGTGGTGAGCGCGCAGACGGTGACACCCAGGCCGGCGTGACGCAGGTAGCGTTCGGCGAACAGGAGCAGGGCCGCGAAGGCGCCGTCCTGGGCTGAGCCCTCGACGTGCTGGTCCGGGGGCAGGGCAAGTACTACGTGGCGCAGCTCGGGGTGAGGTCGCCGGTGGCGGCGGGCCACGGCTACCGGCACCGGGCGTCCTCGAACAGGGTGTGATGCGGCCGGATCCGGGCCCGTAGCCGCCGGTGAGTGCGTCCGATCAGCAGACCCGCATGGCCCACCGTTGCGGCGTGCGGGCCCGCGGCGACCTTGGAGGCCTGCTGCTCGGCGCACCGGGCCCGCACCCCCCCCGTGAGGCCTGCGAGGCCGGTCTCGGCGCAGCGCAGCGCGGCCAGTTCGCGGTCTGCCGCGGCGCGCGACCCGCCGAGGACCACGGGGGTGCGAACGGTGAGTACCTGCACGTCGACGTGCCAGAGCTTGGCCAGGGGTACGGCCAGGGCGAGCGCGTCGCGGGCTCCGGCGCTGCCGTCGTAGCCGACGACGAGCTCGTCTCGACGCGTCCGCGCGGAGCTGGGGCGCCTCACGGGGCACCGCGCCTGGTCATGGTCGGTCGCGAAGTCCGCGTCATCCTCAGACCTCGCTGACCGGCGGTGGGGTAGGGGAGCCGGCGATGAAGTTCTCGGGATGTCCCGCGACGGGGTAGGGGTCGTCGGTGATCCACCGCTGGAATCCTGCTGGGTCCCGTCGGGCCAGCTCATCGAGATACCGGCGCCGGTCGTCGACGACCCGGGCGCGGCCCAGGGCGTCGCTGGTGGCGCGCAGGGCGAGGAAGCTGAGTTTCCACTCGCGGCACAGCGACGCGGTCGGCAACGACTCCAGCGAGACCGCGCGGTGGGACCACTCGCTCACCACCTCGACCGGCCTACGCGCTGGAGCCTCGGAGGGTGGGGGCGCGGGGAGCTGCGCGGCTGCGGCGTGCAGCAACTCCAGCACCGCGAAGGTCAGGATGCTCGCGGCCACGACCAGGGTGACCAGCTCACCGAGCGCACCCGACGCCGAGGTGTGGTGCATGAACGCTGGCGCGGTGCAGCCGATCGCGATCGCCAGGACGAGCAGGATCAGTGCCTGCTGCGAGCTGTGGGGAAGCCGCCCCGCGGGCCGGCTGGAGCCGGGGTCGGCGTGCCCGGTGCTGGCCGGCTCGCACAGACAGACCGCGACGCCGATGAACGTGATCGCCAGCAAGGTGATCGCGACGGCGCCGACGCCGGCCGCCGAGGATGGGAACGCGGCCGCGGCGCACCCGGTGGCGACCGCCACGACAGACACTGACGGTCCCGTCGGAAGCGCCTTGGCCAGCAGGGCCAGCGCCGCGGTCCCACCGGCCGGGCGTCCGCTGGGGCTGTTGGTGCCGTTGATGCTCATCCCACGCGGCCTCCCTGGTCAGACGTGCAACCAGGGACCGTCAGCGGATTCTGCCGCAGTTGAGGTGAGCCCCATCACCTAGCGCGTTAGTTTACAGCCCAGCCGGGCGGGTGCGCCAGCGATGGTGACCCGATTCGGTGGTGTCTGAGCGATGAATGCGATTCCTCGGTGTTCTGCAATTGGTCGTCGGCGCTCCCTCAACCGGGGAACGCTGGATCACTTCGGCGCGCAGCGGGTCGTGTCGGTCCCGCAGTTCGGATTCGTCGCCGGGTAGCCAGGTCTGCGAACCAGAACGTGCTCTTGGCTCGGTAGCGCGGGTACACGGTGATGCCGCGCTCATCGAGGAGCCGCTCGAACTCCGTCGCCCTCGCCGTGGCCTGCTCGGGTCGGCAGCGGGTCGAGAGCTCGACCAGCTCCCGGCCACCGGGGAACCGGAAATGCTCCAGGTCGACCCGGACCTCTCCGGCGCTCTTGACCCGGTGCACGACCAGCGGGCCGTGCACCACCAGGCCCTCGAGGCCCGCGTCGTCGACGATCTCGTGCCCGCCGTGGCACGCCCACCCGCGCTGGGCCGGGCACAGCAGCCGCCCTGGCGGGAGATCGCCACCGATCACGCCCGCCGCGACGCCCGGATCCACGCCGCGCCGGACCTCGATGTCCTGCCACGTCGAGCCGGGCGTCACGTCGATCTCGATCCGCGCGCCGGGTGGGACATCCGCCTCATCGACAGGACCCGCCCGGCGGGCGGAGACCGCCAGGTCGTAGCGCCCCCGGGCCCGACCTCGCAGACGAACCTCGACACCGGCCCGCAGCAGATCCAGCGCCGGGGTGTCCAGCAGATACATCCGACGCTGGCTCCAGGCCAGCGACGAACGTCCGGTTAGCAGTTCGGCCGCCGCGCCCGCCGGGCCGGCCAGCGCCACCTTGAACTCGACACTGCCGGCGTGGGTGACCGCGCCCAGCTTTTCCCGAGTGCCTCGGGTGACCCGAACCTGATCACGTCCCCGCGACCGGCGCGGGCCACGCCGGCTCCCTGTCACGGAGCCGGCTCACCCGCGTCGTCAGTATCGCTGCGGCCCCCACGGCACCTCCGTTCTTGAGACGAGAACAACCCGGGTGGCCATGCCGGAAGCGCCGCGCGCGGCGACCTCGGTCGTCCCCGGTCCGGCTAACCGGAGAGCTGCCCGGCGGTCGCGGCCGGCCCGGGCGCCGGCGGGGTGGGTGTCGACTCGCCGGGGCCGTCCAGGCAGGCGTGCACACTGCGGATAGCGGACCGCATCGTGTGCAGCAGGAACTCGTCGCGCTCGGGCGTCGCGCTCGGCAGCCGCGCTCGCAGTCGCTGGAATGTGCTGGCCAACGTCGCGGGCCCGCATCCCCATCGGGCGATCAGCGATCGCGCCCCGCGCCGCCCTCCGGGACCGCGGCTGCTTCGGTGCTCGAGGCGGCGAGCCTCAGCGGCGAGGCGCCAGAAGAGGGTCTCCTCCGGAGCCAGGAGCAGCCCGGCGTCGGCGAGCGTGACCGCGACCGCGGCCTGCACCAGGTCGCGGCGCGACCGCGAGCGCGTTCCGATCAGTTCGGGGGCGAACAGGGTCAGCTGAGGACGAGTCTGATCGGACAGCGCGTCGTTGATCAGACGGCCCAGCTGCGCCAGGCTTGGATCCACGGCGCGTGGATGGTCCCCGAACCGCTCGCCGCACAGCAGCGAGACGTACTCCAGCAGGCAGGCGCCGTCCCCGGTGTGGTGATGGCGACCCGCCGTGAGCAAAGGCATCGCGGCGCCCGAACGCACCGGATCGGCGTCGCGATAGCGATACACGTACATGAGATTGACCTCCGAACTAGTGAGCCCCGACCGGGGCGACTGGCTATTTCCGTAGCGGCCACAAAGACCGGCGGACCGAATACCACCGGGTCAGCTGACGACGAGATGTTTATGTGGACCGGGACCGCGGGCCCCATCGGGCACCGCGATGACCCTGCGGCGCGAGAGCATGCGGGGCATCGTCCCGGCGCCCGGCCAGGGTCGGGTCGACCGCCCCATTCCAGCCTCCTCTCAGGTACTTGGCGTTGACCCCGCGATCAGGAGCGGCCAATTCGATGAACTCAGAACAGACCTCCTACATGGCGGCGTGAACCGCCCCGTCCGTGTCGTGCGTGTGGCCGATGAGGCGAGTGAGGAGTCGCCGCAGGGTTCGGCCGCTAGCGGCGACCTCGGCGGCGTCGAGGGGGTCGAGGGCGGCGGCTTCGGCGACGGCGGCGTGGGGCGCGGCCTGCTGCAGGGCCTGGTGACCGGCCTCGGTCAGCGTGAGGCCTCCGGGGTGCGATCCCCGGCTCGCGGTGCACTCGATCAGCGCTGCGGTGATGAGCCGGGACACCAGCGGGCTGACGGCCTGCGGTGTGGTGAGCAGGGTGCAGGCCAGCTCACGTCGGCTCAGCCCGGGGCGCTGCGCGATGAGGGTTAACGCCACGAGTTGGCGCAGGGTGAGCCCGGCATCTGCGACGGCGCGGTCGACGCGGCGCTCGAGCAGGTGTGCGAGCTGCGCGATCAGGTGGGTCAACAGCTCGTCGGGCACCACGTCCCGTCGCCGTTCCATCCCGTCCATCTCGTTCGGCATCCTCTTATCCACAGCAGGTCCGACTGGAGTTCGCGCGCCGCGCCTTCGCGGCTCCGGAGCAGACCTCGGTGGGCGTGCACCAGGACTCCGCTCCGGTCGAGCGGGCTTTACTCACCGACACTGTCCGTGCCGCCCCCGCCGAGCTGGCCAGGTAGCTGGGGAAGACGTTCCGGGCGGTGAGCGCGAACGGGGACCCAGTCGCGGGGTCCGGGACGAGGCAGGCGAATCCATGCTCAGTGCGAGGCGGGTCGTGGGCCGCGCTCGCTGTCGAGGCCGGTCGTGATCGGGGGGAGGCCGAGCGTGTCGCGGGTGGTGGTGACTGCGTCGGCGAGGGCGGCGAGCAGCAACCGATCTCCCTCGGGGTGGGGTAGTCGGTCCGCGGCGGCCCAGGCCGTGGCCAGCAGCGCGTGGCGGTCCACGGTCCACAGCGGTTGCCACGGTCGTGCTCGGCGCCACGAGCGGCCGTTCGGACCGGACGCGGTGTGCCAGTCGACGTGGCGGCCGGCGAGTTCAGCGACGTCTTGCAGCATGTGCTCGTCGGGGGCTGCGGTCAGGCCGGCGCGGGCGATCGCTCGGTAGACCGCTGCGGGGATGGCGGGATGAGGGCGCCGGGTTCCGATCAGCGCGGGCGCGAGCACCGCGAGCCGGCCACGGGAGCTCTCGTCGAGGCGGTCGTTGACTCGGCGGGCCAGCCACGCCAGGTGGGGGTGGGTGCAGGCCGGGTGGGCGCTGAACGGGGTTCCGGCCAGCACTGAGACGTACTCCATCACACAGCTGCCCTGCTCCGGACCGTGGTGGCGCCCGCGCGAGAGCACCGGCAACCCGGCCGGCGGCGGGTCGCCCGACCCGCCGGGCCCGAATGTCTCGCCGGGTCGTTCTGCTCGGCGCTCGCGCCGCGCTCCCCACCAGGTCATGGCCGTCCCTTTCTGTCCGGAGCATCGCCGTCAGCCGGCGGCCGGTCTCCTGGTTTCGTTGACCTCGGCGACAGGGCGGCGCCCCACCACCCGACGAGGCCACGAGGCCGCGGGTGGCGCCCACGGCGCCGCGCGGGACGATCGGCGGCAGCTGCCCCTCGGGCGTCGGGTTCTCGGGCGCGTGTCATCGACCTCCGGCCGCTGAGGGCTTTCGCGAGATCGGGATCGTCACGCCGAAGACCATCGGCAATTCGACCCAGCGCCAGCAACTCGACAATGGTCACGGTGCCCACCGCCTCACGCGTCGCTGTCGGGACGGTGACTCGCCGGACGCCTTACCGAGCTCGATGGCGGAGACGCCCGCGGCAGCCGGCTGGCCCCGTCTGCGGTGTAGTGGTGACGCCTCCGCCCCGACCAGCGGCCTCGGGGTGCCCAAACGTGCCTCTTCGGTGTCACGGTGACGATGAGTGCGCATGGGGCAGGTCCCCTCTCTGGGCTTGCGCCGGTTCGGTGGAGGCTGGCCTCGAGCCGCGGGTGCGCCGGGATCGTTGCCGGCCCGGCCCGCGGCCCGAGGTCCTAGTCATGGCCTGGTCAACGCCACAGCGGCGGTCCCAGCGGCGGCAGGCCACCGGTGGCGCCGGTCGCGGTCCAGGCCACGTTGAGGAAGGCGTAGAGCCCGATCGCGCAGAAGATGAGGACCGCGATGCCGGCGGCGACGAACAGGATCGGGAGCGAGAGACCGATCGCGAGCAGGTTCCCCAGGACCGCGAGGTCGACGAAGACCAAGATCAGGATGTAGGCCAGCGGCAGCCGCAGGATGCCCAGCGTCAGCAGCACGAACACGATCGTCCAGGCCAGGAAGAACATGACCTCGGCGGAGCTGGTCGAGGCGGTGGGAATCTTGAACCAGTCGTTGAACAGCCCGGTGACCAGCACGAACAGGCTGAACCAGAACACCCCGAACAGCCCGAAGATCGAGGCGACGATGGAGTTGCCGACGATGATCGCCCACAGCGCGGTGGTGAACTCTCCGAGCCCGGCGGCGAAGGTGGTCTCGGGCAGCACCGACCCGAGCCCGCTGGGGATCGGGACGAAGCCGACCAGGGCGAAGCCCAGGACCAGCGAGCCGGCGACGAACACCGGCAGTCCGAACACCAGCGGGTCGCTGAACCCGCCGACGTGGACCGGGACCGCGGTCCGCCCGAGTTGTAGGTGTTCTCCCTCCTGGATCTCTTCGACGGTCAGGTTGGCGCCGGTTCCGTCGCTTTCTGTGGCGGCGTGGCGCTGAGTCGATTCGGTCATCTCGGAGCACTCCTTCGTGAACGATCACCGAAAATGGGTTGGGTCGCGTCGCGGTCGCGACGCGCGTGGCCTGGCCCGGAAAATGGCGCGGGCCAGCACGAATTGCCATCGCCGGTGCCCGTGATCGGTCGAGGCGATGGTTGGCGGTGACGGTCTCGACCGCCCCATGGAGGAAAGAAGTGGTCGAGCTGCGATTTCCGGTCGGCGGGCGCGGCGCACGTGGCACCGGGCCCGCCCGGGTCACAGGATCGGGCCGTCCCGGATGTGGGTGGCGCGGGATTCAGCGGCCAGATACGGGACGGGCAGATTCACGATCCCGGAGGTCATAGGCCTCACGCTCCCCAGTCGTCAACACCACGACTAGGGACCGTCAGCAGACAGAGTCTGCGGTTAGAGAGGTGAGCCCCATCACCTTTATCCTGTGGAATGTACTCCTCGTCAACGAGTTGTCAGTACTCCATTCGGGGCAACGTAGGGGGAACCAGGTCGGCGGGTGGGGCAGCGATGGCCCGGCGCGGGAGATCGCAGCGCGAGGGTGGGGGCCGCGAGCAACTGCGCCGGGGTTAGCTTGTCGCTGACGGCGGTGGGACTCGCCGAGAACCGCAGCACGGTCGCCGGCCACGGCAGGCGGCGGCCGTACGGCCAATGGTCCCTGGTGCGACCCGAGGGCCGGTCCCGGCGGGACCGGCGACGACGCTGCGCGCTAGGAGACCGCCTCATGAGCGATGACCACCCACCCGCCGGTCGGTCCCGTGCCGAGGACCCACCCGACCCCCCGCCGGCGGTCGAGACCACCGCGGAGCAGACCGCGGCGGTGGGCGCCGCGCACCCTGATGGCCGCGCGGAGCAGCCCGAGATCGCCGAGGACGTCATCGCCGGCCGCGAGCCCGGGGCCGACATTCTGCGCGGGCAGGGCGCCATCGTGGCCGCGGTCGCGCTCGGCGGGGTGATCGGCTCGTTGGCGCGCTGGGCGGTCGGGGTCGCGTGGCCGACCGCGCACGGCGCGTTCCCAAGCGCCACCCTGACGATCAACATCGTCGGCTGCCTGCTGATGGGTGTCCTGGTCGTGCACGTCGCTGAGGCCCGCACCGCGCACCCGATCGTGCGGCCGTTGCTCGGGGTCGGAGTGCTGGGCGGATTCACCACCTTCTCGACGTTCTCGGTCGACACCGAGCAGCTGCTCAGCGGCGGTCACCTCGGCACCGCGCTGGGCTACCTCCTCGCGACCACCGCAGGGTCGGTCGGCGCCGCCGCACTCGGTCTCGCGCTGGCCCGCCGCACCAGCCGCCGCGTACCCCGCCGGAGCGCACCATGAGCCTGGTCGCCGCCCTGTGGGTCTCGCTCGGCGCGCTGTTCGGTGTTCCGGCCCGCTACCTGGCCGATCGGGCGCTGCAGACGACCCACAGCACCTCGTTCCCGTGGGGGACCTTCGCGGTCAACCTGTTCGCCGCGCTGGTCCTCGGGATCGTGCTGGGTGGGCACGCCCCCTCGCCGGTCGTCGCCGCGCTGGGCACCGGGTTCTGCGGCGGGCTCTCGACCTGGTCCACCCTGGCCTACGAGACCGTCCGGCTCGCCGAAGCCGACGAGTCCTCACACGCGATGCTCAACGTGGTCGCCTCGGCGTTCGCCGGTATCGGCGCCGCCTCGATCGGGCTGGTCATCGGCGCCGCCCTGTGGTCCTCGGTGTTGTGAGTCCACCTCTGTCGGCCCGGGTCGCATCGCGGTCACTCGTTCAGAGGATGGCCGGCCGCGCGCTGATGGTGTTCGCTACGCCGCTAGGCGATGGGGCTCGCCTTTGACCGCAGAGTTCTCTGCTGACAGTCCCTGCATCGGTCTTCGACTGTGCAGGAGGCGTCGTGCGGACCCTGTCTTCCCCCGTCAGTAGCTGTGGGGCAGCCCCGCGGACCGGTACCGGTCGCGATCACGGCGTCGTCGATTCCGCCGGACGTGACGACGGCCGGACGTCGGGGGCTCGCGTCGGCGCGCCGGTCGAGGACCCGGCTGGGCCGTCGGCGGCACTCGCGGATCGGGGCCTCGGCGGCCGGGCGGATCGGCACGGTCTGCGCGCGCCCCCGCCACGTCGTGTCAGGTCGCAGAGCCACGGGATCCGGCTCGGGTGTCGGGCGGTGCGCTGCCGGGGACCGCGACGATGACCCACCGCGACAAACCGCTCGCCGACAGCGCCCAAGCGCAGTGGCTGATGCTGGCCGAGCTGGACGCCAACGACGGATTCCCGCTCTCCACCGACCAGCTCGCGGACCGGCTGTGGGAGCGGTTCGGGATCGAACCGCGGGTCGCCGCCGACGCGCTCTGGCATTTGTCGATCCAGGGGGTCATCGGGCTGGCGCGCTGGCCCGGGCCTCGGCCGCGTCATTCCCGGCCGCACTGGGTCATCGTTCCGTCGGCCTGGGCCGAATAGCCCCGCGCGGCCGGTTTGACGATCCGGCCGTCGACGCTGGTCCCACGGCCGGGCGCCGAACACGTTCCGCGAGATTCATGGAAACGCCTTGGTGAGATGTAGGGATCGTGACCTGTTGACCAGCCAGAGCCGAGATACCCCGGGGCGCGGCAGCGCGGGCGGAAGCGCGCAGCGCAACAGCTGCACATCCCCGGGGCGGGCCGGGACTGGATCGTTGCTGGTGCCGTGCGCAGGCGACGACGCCAGCGGCGACGCGTTGGCGTTGGCCGATGAGCTTTCGCGGTGGTGGCGCTGCGGCATCGACGTGATCGGGCTGCACGCCCCGGCCCGGGCAGGAGGCGCCGCGGTGGCGGCGGACCGCGAACTGCGCGCCGCGCAAGCGGCCCGCGCCGCGGCCGCCCGGTTCGGGCCGGCCGAAGCGCGGGTGGTGCGCTCATTCGAGTACGCCGCCCCCTCGATCGGCGCTGCGCTGGGCGAGCTGGCGCGATACGCGCCTCGCGCCGTGGTGGTCGAGACAGCACCGTCCCGGTGGGGTCGGGGCCGCGCGCTTGCTCGGGCGGTGCGGGGACTCACGACCGCGGTCGCCCTCGCGGCGCCAGGGCGGGCCTCGGGGAGCCCGGTCACCCGGCTGGTGATCGACGCGAGCCCGCTGCCGGACGACCCGGCGCCCGAGCCGGTGCTGCCCGACGGTGGGCTGTGCTCCCCGGGGGTTCACGGGCCGCCCGGGGTGGTGCTGCTCGGGCGCGGCGCGCGCGGGGCCGGCCGCACCGCGGAGCACCTGCACAAGGTGCGGCCCGGGGTCAGCGAAGTCCTCGCCGTGGACCTCGCCGATCTCGATCTCGGCCCCGACGACCTCGTGGTACGCCGGGGCCAGCCCTTCGGAGCCCACGGCGGGCTGCAGCTGACCCGGGCCGACCGGCGCATCGTGTCTCGAGCCGGTAGCTCGTTGCTGCTGACCCGACCGGTGGCCCTGGTCGAGCGGATCCGGCAGCTCAACACACCGGGTCGCTCCGCCCGGAGTACCCGCTGAGCGCGTTCGGCGGCGAGGGGAAACCCGCGCACCGCGATACCATTCACAACTGGCGATGGGACTCGCCAACAACCGCGGCCACCAGGCCGCTGATGGTCCCTGGATGCACCGACACCACGCACCCAGGAGACCTCCATGGACACATCCCGCGAACCACCCCGACCCAGAAACCGGCCACTGCGCTCGGTCACCGGCGACGGGGACAGTTCCCCCGCCGCAGTCCGTCGTGAGAGAGGGGAACGGTCCGACCTGCACGGGGCGGCGCTGGTTCTGCTGCGCCATGGAGAGAGCAAGAGCCACGCCGCGGGCATCCTCGCCGGCATGGGCGACCCGGAGCTGACGCACGCGGGCCGCGACGCCGCCCGCCGGGCCGGGGCCATGCTGCGGCGGGCGAATCTGCGCCCCGACCAGATCTGGGCGTCCACCCTGACCCGGGCCCGCGACACCGCCGCCCTGGCCGCCATCGCCGGAGACTTCGCCGACTGCCCGGCCACGGTGGATCACCGGCTCGACGAGCGCCACTACGGGGATTACACCGGCCGCCGCAAGGCCGAGCTCGTCGACGAGCTGGGCTACGAGCAGTATCTGCGGCTGCGCCGCGACGTCGACCTCCGACCGCCCCCGATGACCGCCGCCCAGCGGCAGCGACACCGCACCTTCCCCGCCGCACCGGAATACCTCGCCGGGGCGGAGTCGCTGGCCGACGTCACCCTGCGCGCCGCGGCATTCCACCGCGAACGAATCCTGCCGGCCCTGGCACTGAGCAGCCGCACCGTGCTGGTCGTCGCGCACGGCGACTCGCTGCGCGCGCTGTGCGCGGTGCTCGACGACCTCAGCAGCGCCGAGCTGCGGGAGCTGACGATCCCCGCCGCCACACCGCTGGTCTACCGCTTCGACTGGCTGCTGCGCACCGAGACCCGCGGCGGGCGATACCTCTCAACCCTCGGCAGCGGAGAACCACTTGCACCGATCCCCGGCCAGCACGGAGAACCGCGATGACCCACGACACCCCGAGCACCACCAGCGACACCACAGGCCAGCGACCCTGCGAGATCGCCGACGTGCGCGGCCGCCCGATCCTGGACTCCCGTGGCTACCCCACCATCGAGGTCGACCTGATCCTGGCCGACGGGACCATCGCCCGCGCCAGCGCCCCGGCCGGAGCGTCGACCGGCGCACACGAAGCGGTCGAGCTGCGCGACGAGGGCGCCGCGTTCGAGGGCCGCGGGGTCACCCACGCGCTGCGGATCCTCCACACCGAAATCCGTCCCCTGCTGCGCATGCGGGCCTGGAACGACCTCGACGAGGTCGATCACGCGCTGGCGGCCCTCGACGCCACCCCCCACTTCGCCCGGCTCGGCGCCAACACCGCGGTCGCGACCTCGATCGCGGCCTGCCGCGCCCTCGCTCACACCCAGCAGGTTCCGTTGCACCGCTGGCTCGCCCAGCTGCTCGATACCGCCCCGGCCTTGCCCGTGCCGCACTTCAACATCATCAACGGTGGCGCGCACGGCCGCGGCGAACTGGACTTCCAGGAGTTCATGATCGCCCCGGTGGCCGCCGCGGATCTCGAGGACGCGATCCGCATCGGCGCCGAGGTCTACCACACCCTCGGCCGCCAGCTCCGGCGGCGCCACGGCACCACCGGGCTCGGCGACGAGGGTGGGTTCGCGCCCCCCATCACAGACCCCGAGGTCGTCCTGGACCACCTCGTCGACGCCATCGCCGCCGCGGGCTACGGCTTCGGCTCGGACGGGGTCAGCATCGCCATCGACGCCGCCGCGAACCATTTCCATCACGGCGACGGGAAGTACACCGTCAATGGCACGGATTACGACCGTGACAGCCTGTCGCAGTACTACCAGTCGCTGATCGACGAATATCCCATCCATCTGATCGAGGACCCGTTCGCCGAGGACGACGACCTCGGATGGAAACGATTCCACGCCCGGGCCGGGCACCGGATTCAAATCGTGGGCGATGACCTCTACGTCACCGACGTCGACCGCATCCGCTACGGCGCCGACCACGGCTACAGCAACGCCGTACTGATCAAACCCAACCAGGTCGGCACCGTGACCGGCACCCTGAATGCGCTGCGTCTCGCGCGTGCCAGGTCGATGACCGCGATGGTGTCGCATCGCTCCGGGGAAACGCTGGATACCTTCGTGGCCGACCTCGCCGTGGGCGCGGGCAGCGGCCAGCTCAAGGCCGGAGCCCCGGCCCGGGGGGAACGCATCGCCAAGTACAACCACCTGCTCTACCTCGCCGAGACCGACCCCTCGCTGCCCTACGGCCCGGCACACAGCACCGCGCAGGCCGGATGAACCCCCCGGCTGCGGCCACGGCCGAGGCCCTTCCGGTCCCGCCCGTGGCCGGGTCGGCGGGGCCCGCCGCGCCCGCACCGCCCGTTCCCGCACCCGCCATAGGTGCCGTCGCCCGCGGTCGACGACCCCAGCGCACCACCCGATCGACGACCCCGCCGTCCGGGCGCCCGGCAACCCCCCGTGACCGGCACGAGCCACCCGTTCGGGGGGTTGTCGGGCCCGACGTGAGGTCTACCTTGATGGCCCACAGGCGATGGGGCTCGCCTTCAACCGCAGGTCTCCCTGCTGACGGTCCCTGCTCGGTATCCACCACCGCGCAGGAGACCCCATGCCATCAACCACACCCGCTTTCCCCGCGAGGAGCACGGTCAGCGGCCCGCGTCGGTCCGCCGCCGACCGCACCGCGCACTCAGCAGGGCCGCGGTCATGGCACTGACCCCCACCGAGCACCGCACCCTCACCGAGCTCGCGGAGCATCTCAGCGCCTCCGATCCGCGGCTCTCGGGCCGGTTATCGCAGCCGATGCAGGCCCCGCAGTCAGCAGCGCGCGAGCTGGCCGTGATCACCGTGCTGCTGGCCTGGATGGCGGCCGGGCTGGTGCCGATTGCCCTCGGCGTGGCCTGGATGCAGCCACCACTGCTGCTCGTCGGGGTCATCACCGGCTTCGTCGCCGCCCCAGCCGGCATGTGGGCCACCCTGCGCTGGGTTCGGCGCCACCACTTCGTGGCCTTCCGCGACGGGACCCCGCAGTGATCACCCCGGAGACCGGCACCGCCGCCGCCCCGCTGGAACAACCCCTGCTACCCGTGCCTGCCCACCCCATCGAAGGAGATCCAGATATGGCCACCGCCGAGAGCACCGACGCCCGCGCGAGTCCGGATCTGGAACCGGCCTCGCGACGCCGCGGTTCCGAGCCGGCCGACCCGGGCGGGCGGTCGGCGGACCCCGGCGCCTGGGCGGTCACCGCGTTCGCGACCACCTCCTTCATGCTCGGGATGTACAACACCGGCCTGATCGACAAGGCCGGCGCGGCGATCGTGATCCCCGTCGCGTTCTTCTTCGGCGGCCTGATCCAGATCATCGTGGCCATCCTGGAGATCCAGCGGGGGAACCTGTTCGGGGCCGCGGTGTTCGGCACGTACGGGCCGTTCTGGGTGATCTTCGCGGCCATCCAGACGCTGTTCGCCTCCACCGTCCCCGCGGCCACGCTGTCCTCCGGGCTGTGCCTGTTCCTGGCCATGTTCGCGGTGATCACCGCGTATCTGTTCGTGGCCTCACTGCGCACCGACGCGGTACTGGCGGTGATCCTCGCGCTGATCTTCATCGGGCTGGTGCTGCTGGCGATCGGGGAGGGCACCGGCTCCGGCGCCGCAACCCTCGCGGGAGGCTGGGTGACCCTCGCGTTCGCTGTCCTGGCCTGGTACCACGCCGCCAGCGATATCGTCGCCGGCACCTTCGGGCGCCGGCTGCTGCCGGTGGGGCCGCTGACCTGAAGAACCCTTTCCGCCACCACGGCGACCCGACCGGGTCGCCGCCGATCGTGGCTGTGACGCTCAGGCCCCTTTGATGAGAGTGGCTCGGTTCCCTCCACGTCAGGGTGGCCAGCCCCTGAACGTCACGGTCACCACGGGCTCCCGGTGCCCGGCGCGGTCATGATGCCGCCGCGCCGGCACCGGGAGTTCCTACCCCGGCCCCACCCCCGTTCCAGCCGGGAACCGGCTCAACGACCAGAAAGGCGAGTGCTCCGGTGGATGTGACCGTGGAGATCCCGCAAGGGGGACGGAACAAGTACGAGCTCGACCACCAGACCGGTCGGCTGCGCCTCGACCGGCAGCTATTCACCGCGACCTGCTACCCCACCGAATATGGATTCCTCGACGGCACCCTGGGCCTCGACGGCGACCCGCTCGACGCGCTGGTGCTCACCGAGGCCCCCACCTTCCCCGGCTGCCTCATCGACGCCCGACCCATCGGCGTGTTCGTGATGGCCGACGAGCACGGCTCGGACAACAAGATGCTCACCGTGCCCCGGGGCGATCCCCGCTACGACCACCTGCGCGACATCGACGACCTCGCGGGGCACATCCGCGCCGAGATCGCCCACTTCTTCGAGGTGTACAAACAGCTCGAGCCCGGCAAGCCGGTCACCGGGACCCGATGGGCCGACCGGGAGCAGGCCCGGCTCGAGATCGACGAATCGATCGAGCGCTATCGCCAGCAGCACGCCCGCGGCCACAAAGTCGCGCCGCGCTGACCCGTAGCCAGATCTATCCCCAATCCGGAACAAGGAGGGCGGAACAGATCGTGCCCGACGAGAACACCCCCGAGGTCGACGACGCGGACCTGCCCGGTCCGGTACTGCACACCCAGGGGCCCGACCCCGAGCGAGCGCCGTCAGCGCACATCGTGCTCGGCTACGCCGAAGGCGAGCACAGCGACACCATCCTCGGTCTCGCCGCCGACCTCGCCACCCGCCTCAACGCCACCCTGCACGTGGTCCACATCGTCGACCTCACCGACTATCCGCTCAGCTCCGATGACCCCGACTGGGACCGCAAGGCCGCCGAGCACCTCGCCCAAGAACAGCGCGACGTGCAGACCGCACTGGCCGCGAGCCCGACGAGCTGGACCTACCACGCCGCTCACGGCAGCCCGGTCGCGCTGCTACGCCAGGTCGCCGACGACTGCGACGCGATGATGTTCGTCGTCGGATCCCGCGGGGAGGGGGCGGGCAGCATCGCCAGCCGCCTGCTGGGACGCCCGTCGGTCTCCCACGGGCTGATCGCTCACACCCATCGGCCTGTCCTCGTGGTGCCGCCCCGAGCCCACCGCCCCGCCGCGACGCACTGACCGGTCGCCACCGTTCCGGCATCGACATCAACCACCAAGGTCAACCCCGTGAGCCCGATACCCGAGAACTGCGTGCTACTCCTTAGACACGCCGAAACCGCACTCAACAGCGCCGGACGGCTGCGCGGTCGGCTCGACCCGCCCCTGGACGCCGCCGGGGAGCGGGAGGCCGCCGAACTCGCCCGCACCATCGCTGCCTTCGGCCCCCGGCGGATCGTGTCCAGCCCGCTGCAACGAGCCACCGCCACGGTCGCGCCGTTGGCGGAGCTGACCGGAGTTCCGGTCGCGAACGACCGGCGGCTGATCGACCGGGACTACGGGCAGTGGGCCGGTCAAGCGCAACCCGACGCCGAGGCCCAATGGGGCAGCCTCGATCGGGCGCCGGGCGTCGAACCACGCGACGACGTGACACGGCGGATGCTGGAGGTGCTCAACGAGCAGTGGGACGAGGCACGGGCGGGTCCGGTGGTGCTGATCTCTCACGATGCGACCAACAGCGCCCTGCTCGCAGCGCTCAATCCTGCGCTCGGCGAGCCGCAAACGATCACTCAGCACACCGCCTGCTGGAACATGCTCCACCATCGTCCCGATTCCGGGTGGGTCATCGATCTCGTCAACCAGGTCGCCGGCGCCGCACCCGCGCCGAGCTCGTGACCGGGCGCGAGCGGCTGTCTCCGTGGGCGGGTAGCCGGAGTCTTCCGGCGTCGTCTCCGGTGTGGATGTGGCGGTCAACTCAGCTGATCCGGCTGGTCTCGCTGCGACTTGGCCGGGTGCGGGGAGGCAGCGCCGCCACTCCGCGCACAACGCCCGGAAGGACAGCGTGTCGAGCACCGACACCAGCGGTCGCGGACCCGAAGGACTCGGTTCCTGCAACACCTCCGATGGAAGCTGCATCTCGATCGGCGCGCCGACCGCCGCGCCGAACGGGCACATCAGCATCCAGCCCGCCCTCCGCGGGAGCCCGAGTCCGACGTTCTCCCGCGGTTCGGGCAGCGCCGCGGCCGCCCCGGCCACACCCGCCAACGCGAGCAGCAAAGCCATCACGGCGACCACCGGAGGCGGCGCGACCGCCGCAACGCACATCGTTGCTGCCCCGGCGAGGCACACCAGCACCCAGACCTCGCTGCCGCTGACCGAGAACATTCCTGGCCTCCTAGTCGAGATCTCCGACCAGGGACCATCAGCGGTGCCATTCCGCAGTTGAAGGCGAGTCCCATCACCTGATGCGGAGGTTACCGTAGCCGAGGTCCGACCCGGTTCAACAAGCGCCCAAAGTTCACAGGTTCGTTTCGCAATGCCCTAGGCCGTCCGGTCATCATCGCGAAGCCCGCCGGGGCCAGAACTTCACGGCTGGCCCCTTGCATGCCTTCTATCTCGCCCGCCACCGGGCTAGGCTGTGCCTCACAGGCGATGGGACTCGCCTTCAAGCGCAGGATCCCTGCTGATGGTCCCTGTTCGGTTCAACCGTGCAGGAGGCCGCAGGTGAGATCACGCAGGACGTCAGGGAAAGCCTTCCGCGGCGCCCAGAAGGAACCGAATCCCTCACGCAAGCTCAGCGGGGCCGAGCAGGAAAGCCTCACGCGACTCGCGGAGCAACTCGCCGCCAGCGACCCCAAGCTCGAGCGCATGCTCTCATGGCGAGCCGGGCACCTCCGCCGCCCGAGCAGCGACCTCGTGGTGGCACTCGCATTGCTGGTTTGCATGGCGCTCGCGGTAGCGCCGCTGGTAGCGGGCGCGCTGCTGCACAACTACGACTGGACCGTGCTCGGACTGGTCTGCGCACCGACTCTCGGTCCGACCCTGAGCTGGGCGACCCTTGCCATGCTCGGTCATATCCCCGTCCGCGGGCACCATGACGCACCGCGATGGCCTGGCGGAGCGCAAGCAAGCGGGTCCAGCGTGACCCGATGACTGAGATATTGGTGGCGCGCCCCCGGGCGTAGCCGCCAATACCGAGGAACGCTCCCAACAACGCACAGCGGCCACCACGCCAGCATGGGTCACGTCGTGCACGTGGCGACACCACGGCTCTCCTTGGCGCCAGCGCCTCTGATGTCCCGGCGGGACCTGGTGATGCGGACAGGCCGTGATAATCCGGGATATCACGGCCTGCCGCACTGCCGATTGGTCCGCACCGTTGCGTGGATTGCTGCGTCGTGTCCAAGTCGTGGATCAGCCAGAAGCGTGAGATGTGGGCGGACTCAGGCGACATCGCATCTAGGCCTGGTCTCCGGGCTCGCCACCCTCGACAAGGGGCATCGCGTCGAGCAGTGTCGAGGTCGTGATCGGTGGCCGGGCCGCCCGCGCTGGGTTGACTCCGGAGCAGTACGTGCTGCGGTTCGCGGTCGTGGAGTCGGCGCGCCGCCTCGCACATCCAGCACCGGCTAATTCACTGCCCGGACGCCCCAAACGCCCGTCCAGGTCCGATCGCCGCCCTCGGACACCAACAAGCCCGAGCAACCTGCCAATTGATAACCGGGGAATAGCCAGGATCCCGGGCGGATATTCTCGACGCGTTGGGAACTCCAGGAGGCGTCCATCTCGTTAGCGTTTCTGCTCAGGGAGTCGGTTCAGGCGACTCGCGCGAGAGGACTCGTGTACTCCGTCGAGCCTAAGGAAATTTGTGAAGGACACCAGCCGTTGCGCCTGATTGCACGGCAAGAGTTGGCCGGCCACCCTTCATCGATGAGGCGATCCCTGGCCCCGGGCCGACCGAAGCCGGTTGCTACATGCGCACGTCCGCTCACGATATGAGATAACAGGCGCAGTCGGGCGTCGATCTCGGCGGGTCCGGTTACACGTGCGGGTGGGAAGCCAGCCGTGCTTCACGACGATCAGCCAGGGCGAGTACACAACCGAAGGCAGGACTCAGCCTGACGCCGGATCACCGGAGAGCGGACTCGAACCCGATCCCGCGCCGTCACGAACATCCCGTCGAGATGGATCGAGGCGGTCACCGTGGATCTGGTCGACGAGTTGCCGGAACTGGCAATCGTAGCGAGCGGGGTCTTCGTGGTCGCCGCCCCGACGCCGCTGCAGGTGGTCTGGCTGATCGCGCTCGCTGTCGTCGTGATCGCCCGGCGCCGACTCCGCGGGCTCGGCCTCGGTGACGGGCCTCAGGGTGGCGGCGGAGGCGGTGGGTTGCGCGTCTGAGGGCCGACCCGGGCGACCTGACCAGGACACAGCCCGGCGTCAGGTCGTCGAGGTTGAATCGTCGTCGACGTGACAGGTCCACGTCGGTCTCCTGAGTATCTGAGGAGCGCCGTCCCATCGGCGTCGGTGCCGTCCGAGAGCGGCCTCGAGGTGATGGAGGGCCCCGAGCGAGGGATAATCGAACGGTCGCCTCCGGAAGCCTTCCCGAGGGCCACCGGATGGACGGACTCCGGACGCCGACGCCGTGATAGGCCCATTTATCACGGCCTATGTGGGCCCCGTTTTCGCGGTGTGCGCCGGCCCGGCCCGGCGGGCCCGCTGCCGGCCCCGCCTGCACACCCACCCCACCCCCGACCGGTCAAGAAGATCCTGGCCGGCGCCGACCCCGAGCGAGCTGTGAGTCGAGGAGCGCTGCAGAACCCCGCTGCCCTCGACCAGTTCATTCGGATAGCCGCGTCGCAGCCTGTCGCGAAGTAGGTGGGTGAGGGGGCGTGAGATCTGAATCGTCGAACGAACCTTCTCTCGATACCCGCGAACGCTTTCTTCGAGCCGCCGCCGTGCTGCTCGACGAACGAGGCTACTCCGGTACCCGGCTCGCGGAGATCGCCGAGATCGCCGATGTTCGGACCTCGGCGACCTACCACTACTTCCGATCCCGAGAAGCGCTGATCGAGGAGGTCGTCCTGTTGGGACAGAACGCCATCACGGATCATGTCGCCGACCGGCTCTCGCGGCTCGAGGACAGCGTTGGTTCGCTGGACCGTGTCGCGGTCGCCGTTGCTGCCCATCTCGAGATCGCGCTCTCCACCCCAGGCGCGGCGTCCGCGAGTCTCCGTGTCGCCGGTCAACTGCCGGCTGCGGCGCGTCAGAGCCTCGCCGGCACCCAGCGCTCCTACGGAGAGCTCTGGCGCGGGCTCCTCGCTTCGCTCGCAGACGAGGGACTTCTCGCCCGTGGGATCGACGTGGGAACCGCGTACCTGCTGGTGATCGGCGCCCTGAATTTCGCTCCGCAGTGGAAGGTCTCCGGCGGCTCCGAGAAGTCGGTGGACGTCGAGTCGTTCCAGCGATTCGTCCTGCGGGCGCTGTCCGGGTCTGCCTGCGAGCGCGCCGGGGCCCGGGAGGTCCCGCCGGGGGCAGGCGAACCGGCACCCGGACTCGCCGTGCCTTAATCTGACTTAAAATGCGAGGCGGCGCCGACGGGCTGAATCAGAGTCCGGCCCGGCGCCTCGCATCGAGCCGGGAGAAGAGGAGAGGGATGACCCGGACAGTGCAGCTCGCCTGCGCGTGGAGCGGTCTGGTGGCTCTGGTTGTGGTCCTGGCCGGGTTCACCCTTGCCGGAGTCCTCCCAGTGCCCCCGCGAGCCGACTACTCGGCGGCCCAGACGGTCGCGTTCTACGCGGACAACCTGGCCGGGGCGCGGGCCGGCTTCATGCTCGCGAGTTTCGGACTCGGCCTGGTCGCCCCCCTCGTCGGGGTGATCGCGGTGCAGATGCTGCGCATGGAGGCGCGCACTCCGGTCCTGGCCTTCACGCAGACCGTTCTCGGCGCGGTCACGGTCGCTGGGGTCGAATGGTGAAACCGCTGGTCAACGTGGGCGCCCCCGGCAGGATTCGAACCTGCGGCACCCGCTTTAGGAGAGCGGTGCTCTATCCCCTGAGCTACGGGGGCCCGGGTGCAGCCTAGCTGCACGTTCGTCGTCGCTCGTGGTCCTCCCCGGTCGACCCCCGGCTCACATCCGGTCCACACCGCGTCGTCGGAGCAGTGAACGCCGCCGCCGTACCGAAGGCCCTCGTCGCGGCGTCCCGACCTGGGTCTCGAAGGCCGTTGCGCGGCCCTCCGCGCCTGGCAGGATCGACCTGTGACCATGCCGAACGCCGAGGAGCCACCGCGCTTTCCCCGGTCGTCGGCCTACCACCCCGACTGGATCCTGACCGGCGCCAGCGGGGGCGCGAACGCGCTGTGGTTGACCGAGTGGCTCGCCGAGGCCATGGAGTTGCGGGCGGGCATGCGTGTGCTCGACCTCGGCAGCGGGCGTGGCACCTCGTCGGTGTTCCTGCACCGCGAGTTCGGGGTGCAGGTGTGGTCGGTCGACCTGTGGTTCGACCCCGGCGAGCGTCTCGCCCGGTTCCGGGATGCGGGCGTCGAGGACGCGGTGTTCCCGTTGCGTGCCGATGCGCGGTCGCTGGCGTTCGCCCCGGGTTTCTTCGACGCGGTCGTCAGCGTCGACTCGTTCGTCTACTTCGGTACCGACGACCTCTACGCGAACACTCTCGCCCGCTTCCTCGTCCCCGCCGGCGCGCTCGGCATCGCCGGGGCGGGCCTGGTCGACGAGCTGGACGGTCCGGTGCCGGAGCACCTGAGGTCGTGGTGGGAGCCGAGCCTGGCGTGCCTGCACTCTGCGGCCTGGTGGCGGCGACACTGGGAGCGCAGTGGGCTCCTCGACGTCGAGCGGGCCGACACCATGCCCGACGGATGGCAGCGGTGGCTGGAGTGGCAGCGCGCGGTCAGCCCGGACAACCACGTCGAGATCGACGCCGTGACCGCCGACCGGGGTCGGAACCTCGGCTACGTGCGGGCGGTCGCCCGCCGGCGGGCGGACGTCGAGCCCGACGAGCCGATCACGTCCCTGCCGACCGAATACGTGTCACGGCCCCTCCTGCGGGGTTAGCCGGTCGGGATCGCTCGACGACCCGGTAAGCCGTCACCACGGATCCACAGCACCCTTCCGGCCCCGCATCGTCCCGGTCGGACCACCGGGCGGCAGCGTCGCCAGCGCGACGATCGGATCGGTGCCCTCGGTGACGGTCTGGGTGCCCTGGTGGTCGTTGAGGCCGGTGGCGGTGTAGCCGGGCCACGCGGCGTTGACCAGGATTCCCGGCAGCGACTGCGCGTACTGCAACGTCAGCATCGTCAGCGCTGCCTTGCTCATCGAGTAGATCGGCGGCGCGACGTCCTGGGGCCAGCCGCGCTCGACCTGCCAGGTCAGGCGCCCGGTCCCGCTCGAGACGTTGACGATGCGCGGGTGCGCGGATGCCCGCAGCAGCGGAAGGAACGCGCGGGTGACCCGGACGACGCCGAGCACGTTCGCGTCGAGCACGCCCAGGACGTCGTCGGCGGTGACCTCCGGCAACGGACAGCGAGGCCCGACGATGCCGGCGTTGTTGACCAGGACGTCGAGCCGGCCGAACCGGTCGCGCACCAACGCGAAAGCTTCCGCCACGCTCGCGTCGGACGTGACGTCGAGCGGGACGAACGTGCCCCCGACGTCGGACGCCGCCTCGCGCCCAGCCGAAGGAGACCGCGCCGACACCAGCACCGTGTGACCCGCCTTCACCAGACGGCGGGCCGTCTCCCGCCCGAGACCCTTGTTCGCCCCGGTCACGAGCGTGATCGTCGAATCGACACCGTTCATGACGACCGACGCTACGATCTAGAGCGTGCTCAAGGTCAAGGAAAGCGGCGAACCGATCCCCGCCGCCGGCGTCACGATCGGCGAGGCAGCGAGAAGAACCGGGGTCTCCGTTCACACGCTGCGCTACTACGAGCGGGCCGGGCTCGTCGTCTCCGCCGTCGACCGGACGTCGGGCGGCACGCGGCGCTACCACCGGACCGACCTGAAGTGGATCACGATCTGCAGCAAGCTCCGGGCCACCGGGATGCCGATCCGGACGATGCGGCGCTATGCCGAGCTGGTCGCGGCCGGGCCCGGGAACGAGGACGAGCGGCTGGCGCTGCTCGAGACCCACCACGCGGAGGTGCTCCAGAAGCTCGCCGAGACCCAGGAGCACCTGAAGGAGATCGAGCGGAAGATCGACATCTACCGCGGGCGGATGGCGGCCGGCGACGCGGACACCCTCTGGGCGCCGGCCCGCTGACCCCGTGTTGCCGAGATGTGACATCGGGCATTTTTCGAGCGCTCCCGGGCGTGCCTCGTCGACGCCCGGGTAGCCCTCGCGTGTGGGAGAGAAGTGTGAGACGTCGAGTGCCCGCGAGGCGACCGACGCACTGCGACGGCTGGTGAGCCAGGCGCGGACGCGTCCCCAGGACGCCGACCGCTTCCTCTGGTCCGCGGACGCCCTCGACGAGCTCGCCCGCATCGCGGACGTCGTCGGTCGTGCCGTCGAGGACGTCGCCGGCGAAGAGAGCGGCGCCGTCCGGGAACACGCGGACCAGCTCGCGACGGCGATCGTCGCGCACCGCAACTCGCTGCTCCGGCCCCGGACCACCGACGACGAGCAGGCCGCGCCGTCACCCCGCGACGGCCGGATCGCGGCGAGCGCCCGCCGCTGAGCGAGCCGCCCCGACAGCGACGCCCGCATCCCGGCGACCGCACGCCGCTCGACGCCCGCCGCGTGTGAGCAGCCCACCGCATCGCGTGGTGTCGATCGGGTCGATTCCTCCGGTAGCGTCGGCGCGTGATGGAGGAGGACCGAGCAGGGGAGCAGGCCCGCGTGGCCGCACGCTCGGTGCTGGCGAACATCGAGGACCTCAACAAGGGGGGCCTCGACGGTGGCAGCCGGGACCGCGTCATCGACCTGGCCCAGAAACTCAGCGCCCGAGGTGGCTCCGGTGGTCGGCTCGACCGCGCCGCCGTCACCGGCATGACCGGTCAGCTCCGGGAACTGCTCACGCCGGTCGACGGCCTGACGGCGAGCACCGTCCGGTCGTGGCTCGACGACATCGAACCGGCGCACTGACCCGCCGTCGGGCGGACGGCCCGGATCAGGCGTAGCCGGACAGCTGCGTCCCGACCCGCTCGGCCATCTCCCGCGCGAGGGCCTGCAGGCCCGACCCCGGGCGCACCATGACCTCGAAGGTGACGATCAACCCGTCGTCGTCGAACGCGATCATGTCGACGCCGTGGACGTCGCGGTTGCCCGCCCGCGCCCGGAACTCGAGCACCACGTCGTGACCGCCGGCCGCGGTGAACGTCCGGTGGTAGCTGAAGTCGTAGAACACATCGAGCGCGGTGGTCACGGCCAGGACGACGGCCTCGCGCGACTGGTACGGGATGTGCGCGACGGGGGAGTGGAACACCGCGTCGGGGTGGACGATCTCCGCGAGCCCGGACATGTCCTCGGCCGCGACCATCTCGTGCCAGCGCGCGAGCGACTTCGCCGCCGCCGGGATGAGTGCGGTGTCGGCCATCGGTGTCCTCCAGAGGTCGGGTCGGGCCCTCAGTGTGCGGGACCGGCCGCCGGGCCCGCCTGCTCGAGTGCCCAAGGACTTGCGCCCCCATGGCCGGCCCCGAACGTCGCGGTCAGGCAGAAGCGGTCGGCGCGCACCGTCGTGTGGCGCCATTCGACGGGACGGTCCCCGGACGAGCCGAGTCGGTCGATCTCGAAGATCGGCGCGCCTTCTCCGATGCCGAGCAGGCGGGCGACGGTGGCGTCGGCGACGTCGGCGTGGATGCGCTCCCGGCCGCCGTCGACACGGATGCCCGCGCGGCCGGCGAGCTCGGTGTAGAGCGCGGTGCGGGTGAGGTCGACCCCGACCAGCGGCTCGGCGTCCGACCACGGCAGCCACACGCGATCCCAGGCCAGCGGCTCGTCGTCGGCGAGGCGGAGGCGCTCGAGCAGGAGCAGCGGGGTCGACTCCTCGAGCCCGAGGCGGGTGGCGACGACGCCGTCGGCGATCCGGTCGAGGCGCAGCACGGTGCTCGTCTGCGTGCGGCCGGACTCCTCGACGGAGGCGAACAGGCTGTAGACCTCGTCCACCGGCTGGTCGATCCCCGGCGGTGGTCCGCCTCGCGCGAGCCGCGGCGGCCGCCCGCGCTCCGCGACGACGATGCCGTCCGCGCGCAGCTGCCCCAGCGCCTGACGGACGGTGTGGCGGCTGACCGCGTACTCCTCGGTGAGGGCGAGCTCGCCGGGGAAGGACGCGTCGAACTCGTGCGCGCGGACCCGACGCAGCAGGTCGTCCTGCAGCTGCGCCCACAGCGGCCGCCCGCCCGCCCGCTCCAGTGCCCTCGGCCCCATGCGCCTCCTTCCCGCTTGACCGTACATCGTCCCCCACCTAATGTCCGGACATAAAAGTACGGACATTTACTCGGCGCGACGACGAGCGAGGAGCCCCGATGGCCACTCCGGAGACCGTCACCCGGCCACATCTCGCTCCCGCGTCGGGTCATGGACGAGCGGTCCGCGAGCGCCTCCCCGGCCTCGCCGTCGCGCTCGTCGTCGCCGGGGTGGCGACCGCGGCCGGGACCGAGGTCCCCGTCGTCGGCGGCCCGGTGTTCGGGATCGTGATCGGGGTGCTGGTCGCGGCCGTGCTGCATCCCGGCGAGCGGTGGCGGCCGGGGTTCACGTTCGCCGCGAAGCCGGTGCTGCAGGCCTCGATCGTCGTCCTCGGCGGGACGCTGTCGTTGCGGCAGGTGGCGTCGGTCGGCTCGTCGTCGTTGCCGGTGATGCTCGGGACGCTCGCGGTCGCGCTGGGCGGAGCGTGGCTGGTGGGCCGGCTGCTCGGAATCGAGCGGGACACGACGATGCTGATCGGCGTCGGCACCGCGATCTGCGGCGCCTCGGCGATCGCGGCCACGCAGTCGGTGCTCAAGGCGAAGGAGTCGACCGTCGCCTACGCGATCGGCACGATCTTCGTCTTCAACATCGTCGCGGTGCTGGCCTACCCGCCGCTCGGGCACCTGCTCGGGCTCGACCCGCACGCGTTCGGCCTGTGGGCGGGCACGGCGATCAACGACACCTCCTCGGTGGTCGCCGCCGGGTACGCCTACGGCGGCGATGCCGGTCCGTACTCCGTCGTCGTCAAGCTCACCCGCAGCCTGATGATCATTCCGGTCGTCATGGCGGTGGCGTTCTGGGTGTCCCGACGCCGGGGCGGTGCGGCTGTCCCGGGCGGCAGCCAGCGGCTGCCGTGGCGGCGGCTCGTCCCGCCGTTCCTCATCGGGTTCGTCGTGGCGTCGGCGCTGACGACGGTCGGGGTGGTGCCCACGTCGTGGCACCCGGCCCTGACCGCCGTCGGCACCTTCCTCATCACGACGGCGCTCGCCGGCATCGGCCTCTCGCTGCGGTTCTCCGACCTGCGCCGCGCCGGCGTCCGCCCGCTGCTGCTCGGGGCGTGCCTGTGGGCGCTGGTCGGTGCCTCGAGCCTGGGTCTGCAGGCGCTCAGCGGGTCACTGTGATCGCGGGGTCGCGGCCGAGCCAGCCGACGAGCCGGTCGTAGGGCCCGGCGTCGTCGGGAACCTCGACGACCGGTCCGAACGGGATGTCCCCGCCGCGTGGATCGGCGGGGAGGGTCTCGCGGACCCGGTCGACGACGACGGCGGCGAGCTCCGGGTCGAGGGTGTCGGCCGCGCCGAGCGCGGTGGCGAGGTCCCAGCCGTGGGCGGCGAGCTCACGGACGTAGCCCCACGCCGCGGCGCGGCCCGCGACGACCCCCCAGGGAACGGTCATCTCGCGCTCGAGGATCGCGTCGTCCGCTTCCCAGACCTCGGTGATCTCGCGGCGCCCGTCGGCGAGCGCCGCGACGTAGGCCGCGGCGTCGTCCTGACGGATCTGGTGCGGGAGGTCGAACGGGTGCCCGCCGCGGCCCACGTGCGCGACGCGGCGGTGGACCGTCACGAGGTGGGCGAGCAGGTCGTCGACGGTCCAGCCCTCGCACGGGGTGGGGGCGTCGAGGTCGATGTCCGGTGTGACCAGGTCGCCGATCTGGGCGGCGGCGCGGATCAGGGCGGGGCGGGGGTCGTTCATGAGGGCCTCCTCGTCGATCTGGGTGGTGGTCACTCGCCGGACATCCGCAGCAGGAACGCGACCCACATCCGGAAGGGCGCGAGCGGGGCGGTGGCGGCGGCGAGGGTCGCGGGGTCGTCGTAGTCGTGCGGGTCGCGGCCGTGGATGCGGGCGAGCGCGGCGGTGGCGAGCGGCTCGTCGGGCCACTCGTCGACCACCCCGCAGGCGCGCAGCCAGATCCCGGACGACCAGAACTCGCCGATGCCGCGGATCCGACGCAGCGCGGCGCGGGCACCGTCGGGACCCAGAGCCTGCAGGCGGGCGACGTCGAGCTCGCCGTCGAGCGCCGCGTGGGCGACGCCGTGCAGGCGCCGGACCTTCTCGAGGGGCAGGCCGGGGATCTCGTCGAGGCCGAGCAGCGTGCCCGGGGTCGGGAAGGTCGTGACGCTCTCGCCGGCCACCGTGAGGGTCTCGCCGTGGTCGGCGGCGATCCTCCGCGTGAGTGCGGCGGCCTGCGTCTTGCCGATGCGCGGCGAGATCACGGCCCACGCGGCGGCCTCGTAGGGGCTGGGGAACAGGGTGGGACGGCGGCCGTGGTGGCGGTCGAGGAGCTCCCCGACGGCGGGGTCGCGGGTGGCGACGGCGTCGAGGCCGACCGCGGAGTGGTCGAGCGAGACGATGCGGGCGCACTGCTGCCGGGCCCGGTCCGGGTCTCCGCTGCCGGTGATCTCGACGGTGACCGGCCCGTCGACGGCGTCCTGGGTGAGGGCGAACGCGACGGGGCGCAGGTCGTCGTCGGCGATCGCCGCGAGGGTGAACGGCCGGTCGGTGTCCCGGGCGAAGCGGGAGACCGGGGCCCAGCGCATCACCGCGGTGCGGGCGAGGTCGAGGGAGAACGGGCCCTCGGGGTGGATCACGTGGCGGGTCGTGGCGCGGATCGAGGATGTGGAGTTGCCGACGTCGAGCGTCTGTGACGCCGCATCGCTGACAACTGGGGTGCTGGTCATGCCGAGCACGATGCGCTCGAATACCCGACACGTGCTGTCGCGATTCTGCGAGAATCTCGGAGCTGTGCGCTCCGACCGCCTGCTGGCCACCCTCCTGCTGCTGCAGACCCACGGCCGGTTGCCCGCGCCCGAGCTGGCCCGGCGTCTCGAGGTGTCCACCCGCACCGTCGCGCGGGACGTCGAGGCGCTCTCGTCGGCCGGCGTCCCCGTCTACGTCGAGCGGGGCCGGCGCGGCGGGGTGGTGCTCATGCCGGGGTTCCGGACCGACGTCAGCGGGCTGACCGACGACGAGATGCGGGCGCTGCTCGCGCTCACCGACGGCGAGCAGGGCGGCTCGCTCGGCCGCGCGGTGGCCTCGGCGGTGCGCAAGCTGCTCGCCGCGGTGCCCGAGGCGCGGCGGGGTGGCATCGCCCGGGCGCGGCGCACCGTCGTCGTCGAGCAGCAGGGGTGGCACCGGGCCGGGCAGCGGACCGATGACGACGCGGCGCTCACCGAGCTCGAGCGCGTCGTCGCCGCCGACGAGCGGATCCGGATCCGGTACCGACCGGCGTCCGGCGACCCGGGATGGCGCACCGTCGACCCCTACGGCCTGGTCAGCAAGGCGGGCACCTGGTACCTGATCGCCGCCGCGCGCGGGACGCCGCGGATGTTCCGGGTGAGCCGGGTCGAGGAGGTCGCCGCGACCGGGACGCCCGCGCGCCGTCCCGACGAGCGCGACCTGGAGCAGGTGTGGATCGAGCTGCGCGACCGGCTCGAGCAGGCGCCGGAAGCGGTGACCGTGCGGGTGCGCGTCGACCCAGGACGGCGGGCGATGGTCGAGCGGGTGGTGACGGCGCAGCTGGTGGGCCCTCCGGAACAGGACGATCAACCCGACGTCGTGCGCCTGCCGTTCCGGGCCGCCGGGGCGGCCGTCGGTGCCCTGCTCGGGTTCGGGGTGGTCCTCGAGGTCCTCGGGCCGCCCGAGGTCCGGGCACTGATGGCGGAACGGGCGGCCGACGTCGTCGCGCTCTACGGCTGAACCGATCTTCGGCCGTTCGCGCGCTGACGAGCCGTGGGGTGGAGAACTAGGGTTCCCGACCATGACGACGGTGCTGGTGACCGGTGGCGGCGATCGGCTCGACGAGGTCTCGTCGGCGGTGAAGGCGACGGGGGCCGAGGTCGTCGTCGTGGACACTCCCGACCGGCTCGGCGAGGCGGTCACGGGGAAGACCTTCGACGCGTACGTGCAGCTCCCGGTGGCGATGACCCCGCCCGAGGGAAGCCTCGTCTCGAAGGTCGAGCAGTTCCTCACCCAGGGCCTGCTGTCGCGCTTCCGCGCCGCGGGGACCGTGCTGCCGACCCTCTCGCCCGGCGCGACGGTGATCCTCGTCGGCGGGCAGACCAACATCGACCTGGACGCCCCGGACGACCGCGAGGCCCGCGTCGCCCTGATGCGCGTCCTCGCCCACGCGCTGCGCGCCGAGCGGGCGCCGGAGCGGCTCACGGTGCGGACGGTCGACCACAGCTGGACCGCCGACCAGATCGCGGCGAAGCTGCGCGGGGACGGGCGGTCGGAGACACCGCCGCCGTCGGGGGGCGACGAGGGCATCGGCAAGGCGTACGCCGACTGGCGCGCCGAGGTCGTCGGGCTGATGCGGGTCGAATTCTGATGTGAGTGGATTTGGTCGCCCTGACGACCAAATCCGTTCACATGGGCTCAGCCCCTTCTCAGCACGGCCGTACACACTGTGCCCATGCGGATCCTCGTCGTCGACGACGACCGGGCCGTGCGCGATTCCCTGCGCCGGTCCCTGGCGTTCAACGGGTACCAGGTCGAGCTCGCCACGGACGGCCAGCAGGCCCTCGACTCGATCACGACGGAGCGTCCCGACGCCCTCGTGCTCGACGTGATGATGCCCCGCCTCGACGGCCTCGAGGTGTGCCGGCGGCTGCGCAGCGCCGGGGACGACCTGCCGGTCCTCGTGCTCACCGCGCGCGAGGCCGTCTCCGACCGGGTCGCCGGGCTCGACGCGGGCGCCGACGACTACCTCGCCAAGCCGTTCGCGCTCGAGGAACTGCTCGCCCGGCTGCGGGCCCTGCTGCGGCGGACCTCGCCGGAGGAGGCCGGCCGCGACCAGTACCCGGACCCGCTGACGTTCGCGGACCTCTCGCTCGACCCCGTCACCCGCGACGTCCGTCGCGGCGACCGGCCGATCACACTGACCCGCACCGAGTTCTCGCTGCTCGAACTGCTCATCGCGAACCCGCGCCGGGTGCTGACCCGCAGCCGCATCCTCGAGGAGGTCTGGGGCTACGACTTCCCGACGACGGGCAACGCCCTCGAGGTCTACATCGGCTACCTGCGCCGCAAGACCGAGGCCGAGGGCGAGTCGCGGCTGATCCACACCGTGCGTGGGGTCGGCTACGTCCTGCGTCAGGACAGCTGACCGGGGCCGTGGAACGACCCGCGCGGGTCCTCGTCGTCGAGGACTCCGAACCCATCCTGGCGTCGGTGACGACAGCGCTGACCGGCGTCGGTCACGAGGTCCTGGCCCGCGCCGACGGCGCCCGCCTGGAGGACGACCTCGCCACCTTCACCCCCGACGTGGTGGTCCTCGACGTCATGCTCCCCGGCCGCGACGGCTACGAGCTGCTGCCGGCCGTCCGGGCGACGAGTGCCGGGGTCATCCTGCTGACCGCGCGCAGCGGCGTGGCCGACCGCGTCCGCGGCCTGCGGGCGGGCGCCGACGACTACCTGGTCAAGCCGTTCGCGCTCGCCGAGCTGATCGCGCGGGTCGAGGCGCTGCTGCGGCGCAGCGGTGGGGTCGGGGACGCGGTGGAGGTCGCGGACGTCGTCGTCGACCCCGACGCCGGGCGGGTCACCCGCGCCGGCCGGGAGATCCCGGTGACCGCCACCGAGCTGCGGCTGCTGCACGACCTCGTCGCGCACCGCGGACGGGTGCGCTCGAAGTCGCAGCTGCTCGGCGCGGTGTGGGGCTGGGACGAGTACGACCTCAACGTGGTGGAGGTCCACATCAGCGCGCTGCGGCGCAAGCTCGGCGAGCCGCGGGTGATCCACACCGTGCGTGGCCAGGGGTACGTGGCGCGCGCGGAGGCCACCGAGGAGGCGCCGTCGTCATGACCCCGAACCGGTGGGGCGGCGCCTCGCTGCGTCGGCGGGTGACGGCGACGTCGGTCGCGGTCGTCGCGGTCGTCGTCGTGGTGGTCGTCGTGGTCTCCGACCTGATCTTCGCGGTGCAGACCCGGTCCGAGGCGCTGACGACGTTGAACGGGCGTGCGCTCCAGGCCGTCCAGCTCGGCGACCAGGGGCTGGCGCCGGATCAGATCGTGCGGCGGGTCGAGGTCGGCGGCGGCGTCGCGGTGGTGGTGCGGGGCCCGGACGGCTCGGTCGTGGCCTCCAACCGCGGCGACCCGGGCTCGTCGTCGGCCCGGCGCAGTGTCACCCGCCGGCTCACCAACGGCGACACCGTCACGCTGACCGCCGACCCCTCGCTGGAGGGCGCGGCCGAGCGGCGGCTGCTGCGGGTGCTGCTGCTGGTCGGCGGGATCGCGGTCGTGGTCGCGGCGGGGGCGCTGTTGTTGACGACGCGGCTGGCGCTGGCCCCGCTCGACACCCTGACGTCGCTGGCCCGCTCGATCGCCGGCGGGCGGCGGGGGGAGCGGTTGACGCCGGCGCGCCGCGACACCGAGCTCGGGCGCGCGGCCGCGGCGTTCGACGAGATGCTCGACGCGCTCGAGGGCGCCGAGGCACAGGCGCGGACGTCGGAGGCGAGCACCCGCCGCTTCGTCGCCGACGCCGCGCACGAGCTGCGGACACCGTTGGCGGGGATCGCGGCGACGGCCGAGGCGGGCACCGCACCCGAGCTCGACCCGGAGGCGCGGGAACGGTTGGCGATGCTGCTGGTCCGCGACGCGCGTCGGGCCGGGCGGATCGTCGACGACCTGCTGACCCTGGCGCGCTACGACGCGGGCCTGCGGCCGGAGCGTCTCGAGGTGGACCTGGTGGAGCTGGTGCGCGTGGAGACCGACCGGGACGCGGTGCTGCACCCCGACGATCCGTCGGTGCTCGACGCCTGTGGCGCGGTGCCGGTGTCCGTGGACGCCGAGCTGACCGGGCAGGCGCTGACCAACCTGATCACCAACGCCCGGCGTCATGGGGACGGTCGGGTGACGGTGACCGTGGGGTGTTCGGCCGGCGTCGCGACGGTGGCGGTCCGCGACGAGGGGCCCGGGGTTCCCGACGGCGAGCGGGAGCGGGTCTTCGACCGGATGGTGCGGCTGGACGAGGCGCGGTCCGGGGGCGCGCGGGGTGGGCGCGGCGGTGGAGCGGGGCTGGGGCTCGCGATCGCCCGGGAGGCGGCGCGGGTGCACGGCGGCGACCTGGTGTGCACGGCGCCCGACGACGGCGGGCCGGGGGCGGTGTTCGTGCTGACGCTGCCGGTGGCGTGATCGGGCGCGTCGCCTCATGTCAGGAAGGGTTCATCCTGACGTCACATGTCAGCGAAGGACCATCGCTGACAGCTCCGGCGGGTGGATCTCCTAGCGCGGCGTGATCCCCGTGGCGTTGATCGACGCGTCCGTGGGTCCGACCACCAGCCGCTTCGTCGTCATCGACGAGTCCTGCGTGATCGAGGGGTCGCGGTAGAGGCCGACCTTGAGGTAGTCGCCGGCGTCGATCATGGTGCCGCGCGGCGGGTGGTAGTTCACGACCTTCGGGAGCCCGTCCCGCCAGACGTCCACGACGGACTTCGCCGGGTCGCGGGAGAAGTGGACGTGCACGACGACGTCGATGGTGTCGTTCGGGCCGAGCGCGCCCACGTCCTGCTCGTCCGTACCGACGTTGGCGAGCCGCAGCCGCCCCTTCCCCGCCTCGAGCGCGACCGGGGGTGAGCCGGTGCCGCCGCGCTGGTGCCACTGCAGGACCAGCTGCCAGGTCTGGGTGTCGGTCGGCAGGCCGTGCAGCGTGCTGACGTCGTGCACCCAGAGGTCGTCGCCCTCGTGGTACTCGGGCAGCAGCGGCAGCACCTCGGAGCGCTCGCCGCCGCCCGGGATCGCGAAGGTGATCGCCTTGCCGTCGACGAAGCTCGGGCGCGCGGCCCCGTTGACGAGGCCGTCCCCGCCGCTGTTGTCGAAGTGGCTCGCGACGTCGCCGATCGTCGAGTCCAGGACGCCATTCCCGGTCGCGGGGCGCGAGGCGAGCAGGCGCCCGGCGGCCAGGGGGTCGACCAGGGCGGCGGAGGGCTTCGGCGGCGGTGGAGGCGAGGTCGCGATGGGCGGCGCGTCGGGCCCGCCCGACCCGTGCCCGGTCAGCAGCACCAGCGGCAGCACGATCACCGCACCCGCGAGCACCGCGGCGAGGATGAGCCGCAGCCGCGACGGGTCCGGGCCACCGGGAGGCGGACCACCCTGCGGCGGCGGACGATCGCAGACAGCGGTCACGCGACGCTGCAGGTCATCGTGGTGCTACCTCCGTACGTGGCGACATACCTCGTCCGGCTCAACGACCGGTCGAGCGTCGGGTTGCGACGACGGCGAGAGTGCTTGCGTTGCGGACACAATAGTTCGCGCACGAGTGGACCCTGACGTTCCCCGGACAGCGGTTTTTCCGTCGGACCGACGACGGCGAGTGGCCGGAACGGGCCTCGTCGGCCCGCCGTCACCGCCATTCGCGGGAACGGTTGAACCGCGGCACTCACACGGACCTCTGATGGAAGTCGTTCTCACTCAGCGCGAGCATGGGAGGTGGCCGGCGGGTGTGACACCGCGGACCGGGACGACGGTCCGTGGCGGACCGCGTCCGGTTCCGGCCTTCAGGGGAGGGACGCGCGGATGGCGGACCGGAGCACGACCGCGGGGCGCTGGGCCGCCCTGTCGGGGGTGGAGGACGCACGGCGGGCGGCGAACTGGGCCGCGAGGAGCGTCGTGGACTCCGCCGACCTCCTCGCGCAGGGGGTGACCGCGATCGCGGTGAGCGCCGTCAGAGGTCGTCAGCACCCGCGCCGCACCCGGCTCCACAGCGTGTAGGTGCGCTCCGCGCGTGTGAGCAGTAATTGACGCTCAGACGTCAATTTGTGCTCACAAGGCCGGAGGCCACCTAGGCACGCGGGATCCAGAACCGCAGCAGCGCTCCGCCCGACGGTGCCTCGTGCGCCGAGACGCCGCCGTGGTGGCGGACCGCGGTCTGGGCCACGATCGAGAGGCCGAGCCCGGAGCCGGGCATGGTGCGGGCGTCGGCGGAGCGGAAGAAGCGGTCGAACACCAGGTCGCGCTCCTCGGGAGCGATCCCCGGCCCGGCGTCGGCGACCTCGAGGACCGCGGTCCCCGGCCGCTCCGGGGCGACGCCCTCGCGCAGCACGACCCGCACCGTCCCCTCCGGCGGGCTCCACTTCGCGGCGTTGTCGAGCAGGTTGAGCACCGCCCGTTCCAGGGCGCTGGCGTCGCCGATCACCTCGCAGGGCGCCAGCTGCGCCTCGAACCGCACCCCGGGGGCCCGGGGCCGCGCCCGGTCCAGGGCCCGCTCGACGACCTCCGACAGGTCGAGGTGCTCGGCCGCGACCTCGGGCGGGTCGTCGCGGGCGAGCTCGACGACGTCGCCGACGAGCTGGGCGAGCTCGTCGATCTGGGCCCGGAGGTCGGCGGTCAGCTCCGCGCGGTCGTCGTCGGAGAGCCGCGGCGCGTCCGGGCGTCCCGACGCGGCGCCCTCCTCGGCGGCGACGAGCAGCTCGAGGTTGGTCCGCAACGACGTCAGCGGGGTCCGCAGCTCGTGCCCGGCGTCCGCGACCAGGCGACGTTGCCGCTCGATCGACGACGCCAGCGCCGCCAGCATCGCGTTGAAGCTGCGGGTGAGCCGGGCGATCTCGTCCCCGCCGGTGACCGTGATCGGCTGCAGGGCCCCGGTGCGCGCGACCCGCTCCGTCGCCGAGATCAGCCGCTCCACCGGGCGCAGCCCGGCCCGCGCGATGGCGACGCCGGCCAGCGCGGCGAGCACCACGCCGATCCCGCCGACGACGACGAGCACGATCGCCAGCCGCGAGAGCGTCCGCCGCGTGGGCTCCAGCTCCTGGGCCAGCACCAGCGCGCGGCCCTGCCCGGCCCCCACGGCGACGACGCGGTAGGGCGCGCCGTTGACGAAGCCGGTGCGCGGCGGCTGCGGTATCCCGTTCGCGACCTCGGTCTCCGGCTGGCCCACCGGCGGCTGGCTGCCCTGGATGGCGATCCACCGGCCGTTGGCGGAGACGATCGCGACCCGGAAGTCGCCCGCGGCCAGCGCGTCCGAGGAGACGACCTTGAACAGCAGCGTCGGGTCGGCGAGATCGCTGGAGGAGGCGGCGGTGGCGCGTTCGACGAGGCTCTGGTCGAGCTGGTCGTAGAGCGCGCGGTAGGCCGTGAAGAACACCGCCACCGAGACCAGCGCGACGAGCAGGCCCGCCCCGACCGACACCAGGATCGCGACCCGGCGCCGCAGCGGGATCTCGAGCAGCGTGTGCCAGCCCGACGGCGCGGCGGGGCGCTCGGCCGGCTCGTCCCCGTCCGGGACGGGGTCGTCGCCGCCCGCGTCCCCGGCGGCCGTCGTCGTACTCATCACCCGTGATCCTCCCGGATGACCCGTCGTGTGCGGGTCGGCTCCCCGGTCCGGGCGCCGTCGGGCCGGCCGAGGGCGTTCACTCCGGCGACGGCGTTCCCGGCGGGCGCGGATCGGTCGACATGGGGGAGGCTGGGCGCCATGAGCGAGAGCGACCCGCGCCCGCCGCGCGGCGGCCCGGCGGAGGGCGCCGAGCCGGACGACGCGGGCCGGGGCTCGGGCCAGGATCCGGAGACCGAGCGGTGGTCGCCGGGCGACCCGGCGGACCAGGATCCGGCCGGCGACCGGCAGCACGGCCTCGGCACCGGCTACGCCCGCCCGAGTGGGCCGGGCGTGCGCTGGAGCGACACCGCGGGCGACGACGTGGCGCCGCGGTCCTGGGCGGGAGCGCCCTTCGGTGGGCACGTGCCCTCGAACTCACCGACGACGGAGGCCGCGGCGCAGTACTCGTCCGGCGACGGGGCCGACTACGGCTGGGGACGCACCCCGGCCGGGGGACGGCCGTCGTCGTCGGGCACGACGGCGACCCCACCGGGCGGGTTCCCCTCCGACCCCGGCGCCGGCTGGGGCGGGACCGCCGGCCCGGACCCCGGCGCGGGCTGGGGCGGCACGCCCGCCCCGGACCCCTACGACCCCGGGGACGACCACACCCGCCCGGGACTGCTCGAGCGGGTCCGGGGCGGTGGTCGCGAGGGGGCGGGGGCCGTCGGGCGGACCGGGCTGATCCTGGTCGCGCTCGTCGCCCTGGTCGCCGGGCTGATCGGCGGCGCGATCGCGGGCTCCCTCGCGGCGGGCGGCACCTCCGGGACCTCGCTCGCGTCGAGCGGCTCGTCCGACGACCTGCCCCCGGCACCGGCGGGCTCGGTGGAGTCCATCGCGTCGACGGTGCTGCCGAGCACGGTGCAGATCATCGGCGCGGCGGGCGAGGGCTCGGGCGTCGTGATCTCCCCGGACGGCCTGATCATGACGAACAACCACGTGCTCGCCGCGGGACGGGGCGGCGCCCTGCAGGCGGTCTTCTCCGACGGGCGTGTCGCGCCGGTCTCGCTGGTCGGTACGGCGCCGGCGGCCGACATCGCCGTCGTGCGGGCGACCGGGATGAGTGGACTGCAGCCCGCCGTCCTCGGGGACTCCGACAAGCTCCGCCAGGGGCAGGCCGTCGTCGCGATCGGGTCGCCGCTGGGCCTGCAGGGGACGGTGACCACGGGGATCGTCTCGGCGCTGCAGCGTCCGGTCGCGGCGGGCGGGTCCTCGTCCGGCGCGGACAGCACGATCGACGCGATCCAGACCGACGCCGCGATCAACCCGGGCAACTCCGGCGGGCCGCTCGCCGACTCGGCCGGGCACGTGATCGGCGTCAACACCGCGATCGCGAGCGTGCCCTCGGGCGGCGGCAGCGGGGGCCAGGAGGGCGGCTCGATCGGCCTGGGGTTCGCCATCCCGGTCAACCAGGCGCGGCGGATCGCGACCGAGCTGGTCCAGACCGGCCGGGCGACCCAGGCGATCATCGGCGTCCAGCTCGCGAACGGCGGGCCGCGCGGCGCCACCGTCGCGGTCGTGACGCCGGGCTCGCCCGCCGCGGCCGCCGGGATCGTCCCGGGCGACCTCGTGACGAAGGTCGACAACCGGGTGATCGAGGACGCGAACGCGCTCGTCGCCGCGATCCAGTCCAGCGCGCCGAACCAGGTGGTCACCCTGACCGTGGCCAGCCAGGGCGCGGCGCCCCGGCAGGTCCCGGTGACGCTGGGGAGCCGGGTGATCGGGGGCCGGTAGGTGCCTGCGGCTTGTGAGCAGTAATTGACGTCAGGGCATCAATTAGTGCTCACGAGGCCGTAGGCCACCTAGAAAGCACCACGAACGACCGCCCCGTCGCGTCCATCTCCTCGGGCGCCGAGCGCTCGGTGACCCACAGCCCCGCGGCCGCCGCCACCTCGTCGACGGCGGCCGGCCCGAGCACCGCCCACGGGAACCAGGTGCCGGTCGGGCCCGCGGCCTCGTCGCGCGGGCCCTCCTCGCTGACCAGGTGCGCGGCGCCCTGCCAGAACTCCGCGCCGGGCTCCACCTCGAGCAGCACGGTGCCGTTCTCGGCGAGCAGGTCCCGGCAGCGGCACAGCAGGGCGACCGGATCGCCGCCGATGCCGATGTTGCCGTCGGCGAGCACGACGTGCTCCCAGCGGCCCTCGCCGGGCAGCCGCTCGAACGCGTCCCGGTGCAGCACCGCGGCCCCGCGCTGCAGGCAGCGCTCGACGGCCTGCACGGAGACGTCGACGCCGAGGGCGGGCACCCCGCGGTCGGCCAGCGCGACGACGAGCCGGCCCGGCCCGCAGCCGAGATCGAGGGTGGCGCCGAGACATCGCTCGAGCAGCCACCCGTCGTCGCCGTCGGCCTCGTCCTGCCAGCGCTGCACGGCCAGCGGGAGCACGACCCCGTCGGCGCGGACGAGGCGGTGGCTGCGTCCGGCGAGGGCCGCGTCGAACACGGTGGCGCCGCCGGGCACGACCGCCGGGCACTGGGTCTGCTGCGTCTCGGACACGGGGTACTCCAGGGCCGCGACGGCCGTCGGCGGGACCGGGCGTTCGCGGGCCGCGTCGACCACGGCGAACGGCTGCGTCATCGGCGACAGGGACGTCACGGGCTGACACCTCCGGGCACGGGCAGGAGGTCGCCGACCGCGCGGGCGAAACGACCGTGGGGAACGAGTTCGGACACGCGGACGGCGTCGTCGGCGGTGTCCACGTCCGACAGCAGCGGCAGCTCGATCACCGCGTCGTGACCCAGGCCCGCCCGCAGCGCCGCGAGCGTCAGCCGGCCGGTGTCGTCGTTGGAGGTCGGGACGTCGGTGATGAGCGCGGCGTGCCGCGGGTCGGCGAGCGCGAGCGCCCACCAGCCGCCGTCGAGGGCCGGGCCGAGCGTAGCGGTCGCCCGCGACTCGACCGTGCGCAACGCGTCGTCGAGCAGTCCGGCGTCGAGCTGCGGGGTGTCCATGCCGATCTGCACGGTGACGGCGCCCGGGAAGGCCTCGGCGACGTCCGCGTGGGCGGCGGCGATGCGCTCACCGAGGGAGTCCCCGCGCTGGGGCACGACGGTGTGCCCGGCCAGCGCGGTGGTGATCTCGTCGGCGCGCACGGCGTCGGGGATCGAGCCCTCCAGGGCGACGACGACCCGCGCGCCCGGCGTCGCGGCCGCGGCCTCGAGGGTGTCCAGCAGCGCGGCGGCGGCCAGTCCGGCGGCACCCTCGGGGGTCGCCGGCGGACTCAGCCGCGTCTTGGCCCGGCCCGGGACCGGCGCCTTGGCGAGCACCAGCACGACGCGACGGACGGCCGCGTCGCCGCCGGACCCGCGAGATCCTGCCTGGTCGGCCTGCATGATCGTCGCGTTCGCGGCGGGGGTGGTCATCGGTTCGCCCGTCGCCCGTCCGCGTCGGCGGGCGGTGCGCCGGGCCTCGTGCGTGCCAGCGCTCTGGTCATGTCGCGGACCGCGCGGAACGTGCCGCGCACCGAACCGGACACCTTCGATCTCCCCCCTGCCCGCGGCCGGTAGGCCACGTCCACCTCACGGATCCGCCACCCGGCGGCGCCGGCGCGGATGAGCAGCTCGAGCGGGTAGCCGAAGGCCCGATCGGTGATCCCGAGATCGAGCAACGCCTGCCGGCGTGCCACCCGCACGGGCGCGATGTCGCGGACCCCCACGCCGCGCACCCGCATGAGCCCGGAGAGCACGAGATTGCTCAGCCGGGCGTGCCACGGCCACACCCCACGTGCGGCCGGGACGCGTCGCCCGACGACGAGGTCGACGCCGGTGTCGCGCAGCATCCTCACCATCGCCGGGAGCTCCGCCGGGTCCAGTGAACCGTCGGCGTCGATGACCGCGACCACCTCGGTGCGGGTCGCCTCCAGGCCCGCGTGCACCGCGGCGCCGTAGCCCTTGCGGGTCTCGTGCACCACGAGTGCCCCGCGCCCGGCCGCGAGGTCCGGCGTGCCGTCCGTCGACCCGTTGTCGGCGACGACGGCGTCGAACCCCTCGGGGAGCGCGTCCAGCACCGCGGGCAGCGCTTCGACCTCGTTCAGGCACGGGAGCACGACATCGACACGGTCGCTCACCGCGGTCACGCTATGAGGTCGCCGTCCGGTCCGCGCACCCGGGTCCCGTCCATCACGCTCGCGTGTGTCCCGGGTGAAGTCCGCCCATCCGGAGGACCTGCCACGTCCGGGTGGGCCCGGCTCACCGGGCCGCCACGTCCGGTTCGTACTCTCCGTGGCCGTGACGACCGTGCTCGGAGCCACCCGCTCCCACGACGACGACGGCGGCTCGGTCACGCCCGGTGGTCCCGAGACCGGCCGCCGGCGTGGGCCACGGCTGCCGGGCGACCTCGTCGCGGCGCTGCTGGGCGCCGGCCTGGTCGTGGCCGCCTCGCTGGTCGGGTGGGCCGACATCCACGAGGGCCAGAAGATTCTCGTCGGCTGGCCGCCGCTGCTCGCGGACTGGCTGCCGCACTTCTCGCCGGGCGGGATCACCGCGGTCCTCGTCGCCCTGCTCGTGGCGCTCGCCGGGCCCGCCGTGGCCGCGCGGATGCGTTGGGGCCCGCTGCTGGGCCTCGCCTACGTGGCGTCCGCCGGGTGGACCCTCGGGCTGGCGCTGATCGACGGCTACCAGGTCGGCGTGATCAACCGGCTCACGACTCCGACCGAGTACCTCGTCGAGGTGGCGCGCTTCCCGGGCCTCGGCCCGTTCCTCGAGACCTTCGCGGGCCGCATCGTCGGGATGACCCCGGGCACCCTGGTCACGCACGCGTCGGGCCACCCGCCGTTGGCGACGATCTTCTACGTCTGGGTCGCCGACCTGTTCGGCCCCGGCGGGGAGCCGGCCGGGCTGGCGACGCTGCTGCTGGGAGCGTCGGCGCCGGTGGCGGTCGCCGTGGCGGTGGGCTCGCTCGGCGGGTTGCGTGCCCGCCGGGGCGAGTTCGGACTCCCGACGGAGACCGTGACCGCCGGCCGGGACGTCGCGCGGCGCTACCTGCCGTTCGGGGTGCTCTTCCCGGGCGCGGTCTGGGTCGGGGTGTCCGCCGACGGGATGTTCGCCGCCGTGTTCGCCTGGGGCGTCGCGTTCCTGGCGCTCGGGGCGGTGCGCCGCGGGGTGCTCGGCGCGGTGCTGTGCCTGCTCGGCGGGGTCGTGCTCGGTGGGGCGCTGTTCCTGTCGTACGGGCTGGTCACCGGCGGTCTGGTCCCTATCGTGGTCGCGATCCTGGTGCGGCGCTGGTCCCCGCTGATCGCGGGTGCGGTCGGGGCGGCCGTCGTCGTCGGGCTGTTCGCCTGGGGCGGGTTCTGGTGGCTCGACGGGTACGACCAGGTCCAGCTGCGCTACTACCAGGTCGGCGAGTACGGGCTGCTGCGGCCGTACGACTACTGGGTGTGGGGGAACCTCGCGGCGTTCGCGCTGACGATCGGGCCCGCGGCGTTCGCCGGGGTGCGCCGGCTCGCGTGGTGGCCGCGGCGGGCGCCGCTCGCGGTGGTGCTGCTGGTCGGCGCGGTCCTGGTGGCGGTCACCGCCGCGGACGTCTCGGGGCTGTCGAAGGCCGAGGTGGAGCGGATCTGGCTGCCGTTCGCGACGTGGACGGTGCTCGCCTGCGCGATGCTCCCGCCGCGCTCGGCGCGCTGGTGGCTGCTCGTCCAGGCCGCGGTGGCGATCGCCGTCAACAGCCTGCTGCTCACGACGTGGTGACTTCGTCCTGACGGACATGTGCGTGTGTTTCCGTGCCAGGGCACGGAAACACACGCACATGCGTCAGCGAACGGCGGCGCGCAGCGGGTCGGTGGCGAACCGCGTGATGCCGTCGGCGAACGACGTCGCGGCCCGGAAGCCCAGCACCTCGGTGGCGCGGGCGGGGTCGGCGGTGACGTGCCGGACGTCGCCCGGCCGTGCCCCGCCGACGACCTGCGGTGCCGGCCCGTCCATCGCGCTCGCCAGCTGGGTCGCGAGGTCGGAGATCGTGCGGACCTCGCCGGAGCACACGTTCAGCGGGGTGCAGGTCCCCTCGGGGGTGGTGTCGACCGCGGCCTCGAGCGCGGCGACGTTGATGCCCGCGACGTCGCTGACGTGCACGAAGTCGCGCCGCTGCCGGCCGTCCTCCATCACCCGCGGGGCCTCGCCGCGCTCGAGCGCCGACCGGAAGATCGACGCGACGCCCGCGTACGGCGTGTTCTGCGGCATCCGCGGGCCGTAGACGTTGTGGTAGCGCATCGCGAACACCCGGCCGCCGGTCGCGCGGGCCCACGCGACCGCGAGGTGCTCCTGCGCGAGCTTGGTCGCGGCGTAGGTCGAGCGCGGTTCGAGGGCGGCGTCCTCGGGCACCAGCTCGCCCTGGAGATCCCGGCCGCAGACCGGGCAGGGCAGGTCGTAGCGCCCGGCGTCGACGTCGGCCTGCGTGCGCGCGGGCGGCGGCTGCACGCCGTGCTCCGGGCACGAGTAGCGGCCCTCGCCGTAGACGACCATCGAGCTCGCCATGACCAGCCTGGTGTGCTTCGCGCGGTACATCGCGGCGAGCAGCACGGCGGTGGCGACGTCGTTGTTCTCGGCGTAGTCCGGCGCGTCGTTGGGGTCCACGCCGTGCCCGACCATCGCCGCCTGGTGGCACACCGCGTCCACCTCGGGCAGCAGCCGGTCGAGCAGGCCGGCGTCGCGGACGTCGCCGTGGACCAGGTCGAAGCGGTCGGTCCACTCCGGGGCCTTGCCGTCGGCGTGCGCCTGCGGGAGGAGCGCGTCGAGCAGGACGGGGGTGTGCCCGCGGTCGGCGAGCTGGTCGGCGATGGCCGACCCGATGAACCCGGCACCGCCGGTGAGGAGGACGCGCACGTCGCTCACGGTAACGTCGGGCAATCCGGCGGCGGGGTCCGCGGGGGGCTCGCTAGGGTCTGCGGGTATGGAGCACCCCCGGTCGACGGCGATGCAGGACGAGTCCCTCGGAGGGGGCGACGACGACCTGCTGGGCCGCGCCCTCGTCGTGATCGTCGACGACCGCATCTCGACCGGGGAGGTCGCCGACACCACCGGTCCGCTCGTGACCGAACTGCTCGGTGAGGCGGGCCTCGTCGTCGACGGCACGATCGTGGTGCCGGGCGAGTCGGTGGCGATCCGCAACGCGCTGAACACCGCCGTGATCGGCGGCGTCGACCTCGTCGTCACCGTCGGCGGCACCGGGGTCTCCCCGCGCGCGGTCACGGCTGACGCGACCGCCGGGGTGCTCGACCGGCCGATCCCCGGCATCGCCGAGGCCATCCGCGCGTCGGGACTGGCGGCGGGTGCCGTGGACGCGGGGCTGTCGCGCGGGCTGGTCGGGGTGTCGGGGTCGACGCTGGTGGTCAACCTCGCCGCCTCGCGAGCTGCCGTGCGCGACGGGATGGCCACGCTGACGCCGCTGATCTCGCACGTCGTCGCCGAGCTGTCGGGGCTGGAGGAGAACTGACCCCGGAGGGTTCCGACGACGACGCTGGGGCGGCGGCCGCCCGTCGTCGGGCTCGTGAGGCGCTCTTCGGGGAGGACCCCGGGGCGAGTGCCGACGAGCGCGACGACGCTGATCGCGCGCGCGGGGACGCCGAGCGCGACCGCCGCTGGTACGACGACCAGCGCCCGCCCCACCACGGCTGAGCTGCCGACGAGGGGCACGTCAGGCAGGTCCGCGGCGCGGTCGGGCTGCGCTGTGTGCTGTTGATCAGTCGGCGCTGAGTCGGCGCGGAACGGTGCCGAGCGTCACTCCACGACACGAACCGGACGCGGGGAGCCACGTTACCCTCACTTCATCACATGTTGAGGTGTCGCACTCAGGAGGTGTGATGTCGGAGGGCCGGCCCACTCGGCGGACCGTGCTGGCGGGAGCGCTCGGGACAGGGGTGGCCCTGGGCGCGGCGTCGTTGCTCTCCGGGTGCGGGTCGGCGGCGTCCGACGACCGGCTGCGGGTCGCGTTCGCCGGGGGCGGCTCGCGCGAGAACCTCGACCCGCACGTCGTGCTGAACTACGTCGACCAGGCCCGCGCCAAGGCGTGCTTCGACACGCTGAGCTGCTGGTCCGAGGACATGGGGGCGGTGCCGCGGCTCGCCGAGTCGTGGGAGGTGGACCCGACCGGCACGCGCTGGCGCATCCACCTGCGCGACGCCCGCTTCCACGACGGCCGGCCGCTCACGCCCGACGACGTCCTCTACACGTTCCGGCGCATCGCCGACCCCGCGACCGGCGCGACCGCGGCCAAGCTCTTCACCACCGTCGACCTCACCGCGAGCCGCGCCCTCGGCCCCCGCGACGTCGAGGTCGTCCTCACCGCGCCGAACTTTCTGTTCCCGCTCGCCTGGGCCGCACCCGGCGCCGAGATCGTCCCGCGAGGCACGACGAGCTTCGAACGCCCGGTCGGGACCGGCCCCTTCCGATGGGTCTCGTTCAGCCCGGGCGGGCCGGCGCTCTACAGCGCGAACCCGGACCACTGGGGCGGCGCGCCGCCGAGCCGGGAACTGGAGTTCGTCCCCGTCGACGAGGAGCAGGGCCGGGTCGGGGCGCTGCTGTCCGGGCAGGTCGCGTACGCCTTCGACCTGCGCGCCTCGAGCGCGGTCTCGCTCGGCACCGACTCGCGCGCGAAGGTGCTCTCCGCACCGGGCTCGGCGTCGCAGTTCCTCTACCTGCGGGTCGACCGGCCGCCCTTCGTCGACCCCCGGCTCCGCGAGGCCGTCCGCCTGGGTCTCGACCGGCAGGCGCTGGTGCGGGTCGTGCTGCTGGGGAAGGGGCAGGTCGGGAACGACCTCTTCGGGCAGGGCGCGCAGTACTACGACACCGCCCCGCCGCAGGTGACCCGCGACGTCGAGCAGGCCACGGCCCTCGTCGCGCAGGCCGGGGCGACCGGGTCGCGGATCGAGCTCCAGACCAGCACGGCCGACCCGATCTACCAGGCCGCGGCGGGCGTGATCGCGCAGCAGTTGGGGGAGATCGGCCTGCAGGTCGTCCCCCGTACCCTGCCGCCCGACAGCTACTACGCCACGATCCGGTCGCAGGGGGTCTCCTCGGTGAGCAGCGTGGGCTCACTTCCGCTGCCCGACTACATCGGGCGGCGGATGGTCTCGAGCGCCACCGCCCGCAACTTCACCGGCTACCGGGACCCGCAGATCGACGCGCTCTCCGCCGCGGCCGTCGCGACGCCGAACGAGGCCGACCGGGTCGCCAGCTACTCCCGCGCCCAGGAGCTCATCCGCGCCTCGTCGGGGATGCTGGTGTGGGCCGCCGCGGACATGCACGTCGGGATCGCGGCCGACCTCGGTGGCGTCGAGGTCGCCCGTCCGAACACCGACCGGTGGGCGCGGTTCGACCGGGCCCGCCTGGGCTGACCGCCCGTGACGACGACCGCCCCGGCCCCCGGGACCGTCGACCGGCCGCGCACGCTCCCGCGGCGGCTGGTCGGACGCGTCGCGGTCGCCGCCGGACAGCTCGTCGCGGTCTCGGTGATCGTGTTCGCGCTGACCGCCGCGCTGCCCGGCGACACCGCGGAGGTCGTCCTCGGCCAGCAGGCCACCCCCGAGCAGGTGGCGGCCCTGCGCGCCCAGCTCGGCCTCGACCGTCCGGTGCTGCTGCGCTTCGCCGACTGGGTCGGCGGCGTGCTGACCGGCGACCCCGGCCGCTCGCTGGTCACCGGGGTCCCGGTGGCCGACGAGCTCGCGGGCCGGTTGGCGAGCACCGCGAGCGTGGCCGGGCTGGCGCTCCTCGTGATCGTGCCGGTCGCGCTCGCCGCGGGTGTGACGGCGGGGCGCCGGCCGGGGTCGGTGACCGACCGGGTGATCACGGCGGTCGCGACGGCGGGCCAGGCGATCCCCGAGTTCGCGTCGGGCCTCGTGCTGGTCGCGGTCTTCGCCGTCACCCTGGGCTGGCTCCCCGCGACGGCGGGCGGCGGCAGCTTCACCGGACCGGCCGTGCTCGTGCTGCCGGTGGTCGTGCTCGCGCTGAACCAGGTCGGCCGGCTCGCGCGCCAGATCCGGATCGGGGTCGTCGAGACCGAGCGGGCCGAGTACGTGGTGCACCTGCGCCGCCTCGGGATGGGCGAGCGGACGCTGCTCCTGCGTCACGTCCTGCCCGGGGCGCTCCCCCCGACGGTGCAGCAGCTCGCCCGGGTCGTCGACGGGCTGCTCGGCGGCGTCGTCGTGGTCGAGGCGCTCTTCGCGCTGCCCGGCGTGGGCGCGGGCTTCGTCGAGGCCGTCCAGGGGCGGGACCTCCCACTGGTGCAGGGGTACGCCCTGCTGTTCGCGACGACGACGGTGGTGGTCAACCTGCTCGCGGACCTCGTGTCCGACCGCCTCGCGCCGCACCGCGAGGCCCTCCGGTGACCCGCCGTCCGGACGCCACCCTCGTCGTCGGGAGCCTGCTGGCGGGCATCCCGCTGCTGGCCGCGCTCGTCGGTCCCCTCGTCGCGCCGCAGACCCCGCCGGGCACGACGCCGCTGCTGCCGCCCGGCACCGAGGGCACCGTGCTCGGCACCGACGTCTACGGCCGCGACGTCCTGGGGCTCGCGCTCACGGGCGGCCTGTCGGTCGTCGGCCTGACCGTCGGCGCGCTGGCCCTCGCCTACGCGGTGGGCACCCCGCTGGGCCTGCTGCTCGCCGCGACCCGCCGCCGGTGGCTGGACACCGCCGGGCTGCGCCTCGTCGACGTGGCCCTGGTGCTGCCGCCGCTGCTGGTCCTGCTGGTGCTCGCGGCCACCGGGCGGCGCGGGGTGCTCTGGCTGATCGTCGGCGCCGCGTTCGTGCAGCTGCCCGCGCTGGTGCGCCTGGTCCGCAGCGCCGCGCGCGCCCCCGGCCGGCTGGCCGTGCAGGAGGCCCAGATCCAGGCGGGCGAGCCGTGGTGGCGCTCCCATCTCCTCGAACCCGCCCGGGCGGCCGTGGGGGCGCTCGCGGTGGACGCCGGGACCAGGGTCGTGCTCGTCGTGACCGTCCTGACCAGCGCGAACTTCCTCGGCGCCGGCCTGGAACCGACGTCGCCGGACTGGGGCGTGGTGATCCAGCAGAACGGCGACTCGCTCTTCCTGGCGCCGGAGACGCTCGTCGTGCCCGCCGTGCTGGTGGTCGCGCTCTGCGCGGGCACCAACCTGCTGACCGACCGGCTGCTCGACCGCCGGGAGTACGTGTGACCGGCCCGGTGCTGTCCGTCCGTTCGCTGGCCGCGCGGGCCGGGGACGCCGAGCTGGTCGCCGGGGTCGATCTCGACCTGCACACCGGCGGGGTGCTCGCCGTCGTCGGGCCGTCCGGGTCGGGGAAGAGCACCCTCGGGCTGGCGCTGCTCGGGGAGGCGGCCCCGGGGGTGGCGCTCACCGGGAGCGTGCGCGTCGGCGGGACGGAGCTGGTGGGGACGGCCGGAAGGGGCCGGGTCGGCCACCTGCCCCAGCACCCCGGCGCGGTACTCGACCCGCTGCGCCGGGTCGGGGCGGTGCTCGACGAGATGGCCGCCGTCGTCCACGGCGCCGATCGCGCGGCGCGCTCGGAGGCGGTCGGCGCGGCGCTGCGGGCCGCGCAGCTGCCCACCGGCGAGCTCTCCCGACGGTTCCCGCACCAGCTCTCCGGGGGCCAGCAGCAACGGATGGCGCTCGCGCTGGCGCTGGTGACCGGGCCGGACGTCGTCGTCCTCGACGAGCCGACGACGGGCCTGGACGCGGACACGACGCGGGCGCTGGTCGAGAGCCTCGCCGGGCTGGCGGAGTCCGGGGTCGCCCTGGTCCTGCTGACCCACGACCACGACGTGGCCCGCGCGCTCGCCCACGAGGCACTGGCGGTCCGCGGCGGGCAGGTCGACGCGCAGGGGCCGGCGGCCGAGGTGCTGGACGCCCTCGCGGCGCCGACCGTGGCGGAGCCCGGGCCGGAGACGGACCATCCGCGGCTGCGGGCGCAGGGCCTCACCGTGGTGACCGCCGACGGCCGGGCGATCCTCGACGGCGTCGATCTCGACGCCGCGGCCGGCGCGGCAGTGGCGGTGGTCGGACCCTCGGGCGCGGGCAAGACGACGCTCGCCCGGGCGCTGGCCGGGCTCGCGGTGCCGCGGTCCGGGACGGTCGAGGTCGACGGGACGGTGCTGCGCCCCGACGCCCTCGACCGCACCCACGACGGGCGCCGCGCGGTGCAGTACGTCCACCAGGACCCCCGCGCGACGTTCGCGCCGCGCCGGGCGGTGCTCGAGCAGGTGGCGCGCCCGGCGGTGCGGCTGCGCGGCCTCGGGAGCGAGGCGGCGCGGGCCGAGGCCGTCGCGGTCCTCGGCACGCTCGGGGTCGACGAGACCACGGCCCGACGGCGGCCGCGGGCCCTGTCCGGCGGGCAGCTCCAGCGCACGGCGGTGGCCCGTGCCCTGCTCGCGCGGCCCGACGTCATCGTCGCCGACGAGGCGACCTCGGCGCTCGACGCCGACCACCAGGCCGGCCTCGTCGAGGTCTTCGACCAGGTGCGCCGGGCGCACGGTACGGCGCTGGTGCTGGTGAGCCACGACCTCGAGCTCGTCGGGCAGGTGGCGGGCACGACGGTCGTGCTCGCGGCGGGACGGGTGGTCGACCGCGGGCCGACCGGCGAGGTGCTCGAGCGGACCGCGCCCCGGGTGGCGCCGAGGTAGGGCTCTCAGGCCGCGACGGCGCGGTCGAACATCCCCCAGCGGTCGGTGTTGGGCTCGTCGGCCTCCACGCCGCGCACGTCCGCGGCGACCCCGACGTTCCACCCGGCGATGCCCCACACGAGGTTGCCGGACTCGCCGTGGAAGAGCTGCTGGACCGCGGAGAAGGCACGGACGCGTTCGGCCTCGTCGGGCGTCGCGACGGCCTGCGCGTAGAGCGCGTCGATCTGCGGGTTGCGGTAGCCGGTGTAGTTCGGCGTGCCGTTCGTGACCAGCTTGCGGCCGACGTAGTCCGGGATCGGGAGCGGTCCGCCGCTGGTCATGGCGGCCACACCGGTCCTGCGGACCTGCGAGAAGTAGCTGTCCGGCGGGATGGTGCGTGGTTGCGCGTCCAGGCCGGTCTCGGTCAGCTGCCGCGCGATCTCGGTGGCGGCCGGGACGAACGTCGGGTCCGTGGTGCTGGTGAGGATCTCGACGGGGGTCCCGCGGGCGCCGGCCTCGGTGACCAGCGCGGTGGCGCGCGGGAGGTCGCGGGTGATCTGCGGGATCGTCGTGTCGTAGTACTGGACGCCGGGCCCGCGCAGGTCGTTGCCGATCTCGCCGCGGCCGAGCAGCACGACCCGGACCAGGGCCGCGCGGTCGATCCCGACCTGGACCGCCGTGCGCAGCCGGGGATCCGAGAACGGCGGCCGGTCGACCTTGAGGCACAGGTACTGGCTGGTGCCCTGGGGCGAGGACAGCACGTGGGCCCGCTCGTCGTCGGTGAGCCGCAGGACGCTGGTCGGCTGCAGGTCGTAGGCGCAGTGCACCTGGCCGGAGAGCAGCGCGCCGGCGCGGGCGTTCTCCTGGTCGACCGGCACGATCTCGAGCTCGGTGCTGGGCGGCCTGCCCTCCCGGTAGGCCTCGAACGCGCGGTAGAGCGCGGGTCCGCCGGGGGAGAAGGAGACGAAGCGGAAGGGTCCGGAGCCGACCGGGTGCGTGGGGTCGGGCCGGCCGCCGGGGACGATCGCGGTGCCGGTCGCGCCCCAGGAGATCGGGAAGAGGCGGTTCGGGGAGCGGAGCACGATCTCGGCCTCGGTGTCGGAGACCGCGCGGCTCGCGGCGAAGTCGACGTCGGTGAAGAGCTGCGCGGCGCTCGCGCCGGTGGCCGGGTCGGCGATCCGGCGGAACGAGGCGATCACGTCGGTGGCGGTGACCGGGCGCCCGTCGTGGAACCGGGCCGGGCGCAGCCGGATCCGCCAGCGGGTGCCGGTCGCGTCGGACTCCCAGGACTCCGCGAGCCGCGGCACCGGGGTCATCGCCGGGCTGTAGCCGACCAGGGTGTCGTAGCAGGCCTTGGCCCGAACCTGGTCCACGACCTGCGGCAGCACGTGCGGGTCGAGCTGCTCGCGGCTGCCTCCCCCGGCGATCGCGACCCGGAACCGCCCGGGCGGGCCCGACGAGAAACCGCCCGCGCACCCCGCGAGGCCCAGGGCCCCGGCGGCGGCGAGCGCTCCCGTGAGGACCCGTCGTCGGGAGAGGGCAGGGCTCACCGCACCGCCGCCAGCAGGCGACGGTCGAGGAGCTGGGTCACGGTGTCGACCTCGGCGAACCCGGCGGCGCGCAGCGCGTCCGTCCAGGTCACGAGCGAGCTGCCGCCGTGGCCGCCCGCGGGCCGGTTCGCCTCCCGCTCGGCGAACTGCGGCGCCAGCCCCGGGTCAGCGGCCGCGGCCTCCCACCAGGCGGCGAAGTCCTCGAAGCCCGGCGCGCCGGTGCGCACGTCGGTCCGCTCGCGGCGCAGCTCGGCGGTCATCGCGGCGAGGCGCGGCGTGGCCCGGTCGTCGGCGAGCAGGGTGTCGAAGTCGAGGAACACCCCGCCCGGGCGCAGCAGCCCGGCGAGGGTCCGGGTGAGCCCGCCGAGCCGGTCGGCCGGGAGCCAGTGCAGGGCCGTCGACGAGACCACGGCGTCGACCCCCGACGCCGGCGTGCCCACGCCGTCGGCCCACCCGTCCTCGGACAGGTCGGCCTGCACCCAGCGCACCCGGTCGCCGAGGGTCCGGCGGCCGAGCTCGAGCATCACCGGGTCGGCGTCGACCCCGACCACCTCGGCGTCCGGGAACCGGTGCGCCACCCGACCGGCGAGCGACCCGGGGCCGCAGCCGAGGTCGAGGACCCGGGCGGGCTCGCCGACGAGCCGCTCGACGACGTCGAGCATGAGCGCGAAGACCTCCTCCCGCCCCGGGACGTGGCCCGCCTGCTGGGTCTCCCACCGCTGCGTCCACGCCGGCGCGTTGTCCACCGCGTTCGTGACACCGACCGTCACCGTCTCCACCGCCTGCTGTCCGGGTTCCAGGGCGTCGACGATCATCGGTGGTGTCCGGGCTCTCTGCAACTAGTCTGCAACAGCGAGTCAGGGGCGACGATCGTCACCGCAGGGTCAGCGTCACCTCCTGCCCGACCGTCGCGGCGGCGACCCGCGCCGCCTCCTTCCCCGGCAGCGCCACGAGCACGAGCGGCGCGGACGCCGAGCGCTCCTCGCCCGGCAGCACCGTCAGCACCCGCGCGCCGGTGGCGACCACCACGCCGTCCCCGCCGCCCACGCCGGCGCCCCCGACGACGTCGACCAGGGCGCCGGGCCGCACGAGCGCCGCCACCGCCGGGTCGGCCAGGCGCAACGGGACGCCCGCCGCGTCCGGCGTCCCCGCGGACGCCCGGGCCGACTCCGGCCCGACCAGCCGCACGTCGGTGAGCACCTCGCCGGCGCGCACCGGTCCGACCGGTCGGCGCCCGACGGCGTCGGCCACATCGGTCAGCGCTGCGACCGGCACCGCCTCCGGTGGCCGCGGGACCACCCCGACGTCGCCGGGTCCCACCGCCGCCCCGGGCGGCAGATCCCGCCGGGCGACGACCACCGGCGCCCCGGCCACCGACGGCGACGCGGCCCCGGCGACCGCCAGCACCACGGCCAGGGCGAGGAGCATCCCGGCGGCGAGGCGGCGCAGCGCGACCCCGCGCCGCCAGCCGTGCGGTACCCGGGCCCGGCGGGGCCGGACGCGGCGCCGCGGGGCGCGGCCGGCGCGTGGCTCGGGGCCTGCCGGCGGCGGCCGTCCGGTGATCTGCACGAACCGGACGGTAGGGCGATGACCGTACCCGTGCGGCAATCCGATCACCGCCTGTGGACAATGGCGGGGGACCCAGAGGTGCTGTGGACAGCCGGGGGTCACGAGATCGTCCGGACGCGAGGAGAGGCGCACCCGTATGGCCGTGGTGCTGGTGCTCCTGGCGTGCCTCGGGAACGCACTCGCGCTCACCCTGCAGCGCAAGGCCGCCCAGGACAGCGCCCGACAGCGTGGCCGCTCCGCCGGCTCGTTCCGGGACATGGTCCGTCGGCCGCCCTGGCTGTTCGGCATCCTGATCTTCGCGCTGGCGATCATCTGCCAGATCTCCGCGCTGCGCCTCGGGTCGGTCTCGCTGGTCCAGCCGGTGCTCGTGATGGAACTGCCGTTCACGCTGCTCGTCGGCTGGTGGATCCTCGGCGGGGCGCTCCGGCCCTACGAGTGGGCCGCCGTCGCGACCATGAGCGTCGGCCTCGTCGTCATGCTGGCCTCGCTGCGCCCGCACGGCGGCGACGCGCTCGCGGCGGGGAACGTCCGCTGGATCCTCGGGGTCCTGGTGACCTCCGCCGTCCTCGCGATCACCGTGGGGATCGCGACGAGGTCGCGGGCGGCGGGCAAGGCCGCGTTCTTCGGGATCGCGGCGGGCATCGGCTCGGGGTTCGTCGCGGTGATCTTCAAGGCGATGACCGACGCGCTCGCCATCGGCGGGCTCTGGATGGTCCTCACGACGTGGCAGACCTACCTGCTGATCCCGGTCGCGCCGATCGCGTTCTGGACGCTGCAGAGCGGTCTGCGGGCCGGGCGGCTGCTGGCCTCCCAGCCGGGCCTCACGCTGGGGAACCCGCTGCTGGCGTTCCTGTGGGGGACGGTGCTGCTGGGGGAGCAGGTCGCGGGCGGCGCGTGGCTCTGGGGCGGTTTCCTGGGCGCCGTGCTGCTCACCGTCGGTGTCTTCCTGCTCGCCCGGTCGCCGGTGCTGGCCGCGCAGGAGGGAAGTCCTCGCGACCGGCCCACCACCAAGGCCGCCAGTGGTGGCGCAGAGCGACGGCGTCCGCAGTAGTCGTTGGTTCGAACGGGTGCGACGGGAAAGTCAAACCTGATTCATGGCAACGCGAGACGAGTGCAAGCGTCTCTCGTTGTACGAGGCACGGAGCCACCGACCGCTGGGGAGCGGGTCGGGCGCCGTGCGGGTCCGGGTCGGCGACTCGGGGTTGCCGACCCGGACCATCCCCTCGGTCTTCCTCTCCGCGTTTCGATCAGGGGCACATCACGCCGATGTGCGCCCGCTTCGTGCTGCCTGGTGTGCCCGTGATCGTGGAGCCGGTCGGGGCCGGCTCCACGAGGGGCACGGTGCGCAGGTCTGCGCGCCTCCGGGGCTGCGCTACGTGCTGCTGATCTTCGGTCGGGCCGGTCTCACCCGGCCCGACGACGCTCAGGCGCTCTTCGCCGCCGTCGTGCTCGACGACCCGGACGACGACCCGCTGCCCGAGCTGCTCGAGCCGCTCGACGAGGAACCGTTCGAGGACGAGCCACCGGACGACGAGCCACCGGACGACGAGCCCCCGGACGACGACGAGTCGCCCGACGAGGAGCCGCTCGACGAGCCCGACCCGGCGTCCGAGGACGACGACCCCGACGACTCGCCCGCCGACGATCCGGACTCCGACGACGACGAGGAGCTCGACGAGCTCGAACGGCTGTCGTTGCGGTAGAAGCCGCTGCCCTTGAACACGATGCCGACCGACGAGAACACCTTGCGCAGCCGGCCCCCGCACTCGGGGCACTCGGTCAGCGACGGGTCGGTGAACGCCTGGACCTGCTCGAACCGGTGGTCACACACGGTGCAGGCGTAGGGGTAGGTGGGCACGCTCGCTCCTGTCGTCACCCGAGGGGACTCGTAGATCGGGGGCAGTGTATCTGGCACTCACCCCACGTGAGTGCCAACACGGACGGACATCACGGTGTTCCGGGCGCGCCGGTGCGCAGCAGGCCCGCCGTGGGGCGCCAGACGGCGTGGACCAGGACGTCGTGGGGCTCGGCGGGCAGCTCCGCCACCAGCTCGTCGTCCCCGACGAGCGCCACCAGCAGCGTCGTCGGCGAGGCCAGCGGCAGGCTCCGGTCGTAGTGCCCGCCACCGCGCCCGAGCCGGACCCCGGCCGCCGTCGCCGCCAGCGCGGGTACGACGACGACCGTCGCCTCGCCGATCGCGGCGGGGCCGCGGCGCGCGCCACCGGGTTCGAGCAGCCCGTGCGGGCCGGGGACCAGGTCGGCCCGGCCCCCGAAGACGGCCCAGTCCAGGGGCGCCTCACCCACCGTCACCGGGAGCAGCACGTGCCGGCCGAGCGCGACCGCCGCGTCGAGCACCGGCACCGCGCCGTCCGGGGCCGCGCCCGGCTCGCGGCGGACCGGGACGTGCAGGCACACCGGGCGCTGCGGATCGGCGCCGAGCTCGTCGAGCACGCCGGGGAGAGCCGCCGCCAGCGCGGCGGCGTCGCGCCACCGGTCGTCGTCGGGACGTTCCCGACGGCGGGCGAGCAGCTCCCGTCGCACCTCGTCCTTGGTCACGACGCCCCCGACCGGCCGACGAGGGGAGGATCCGGTCGCTCCAGGCGCACGAGGGCTCCCCTCGTGCGGCGGGGAAGGCGAGTCACCCCTCGAGCGTGCCGCCGTCGAGCGTGCGCGGCCCGTCGACGGTCACCGACCCGCGCACCGTCACCGGGCCGCCGAAGGTCACGTCGCCGCGCACCTCGAGGCGCTCGGCGTCGATCAACGACGGCGCGCCGGCCGGGAACCGCGCCTCGAAGTCGCGGAGCATCCCGAAGTGCGCCTTGTCCAGCGAGACCACCGGCGGGACGCCGTCGAAGTGCGGCACCATCGCGCCGTCGTCGCGCAGCTCCCAGAGATCCGAGCGCGCGACGAGGAGGTCGTCGGTCGTCTTGACCGGCGCGAACCGGGTCCGCGGCACCTCCAGCGCGCCCGCCCCGTCGATCGTCGACACCGCGGCGCCCATCGCGGTCTCCAGCTGGAGCACCTTCGTGGACGACTTGTCGGTCGGGTCGACGGTCTTGCGGTTGACGATCAGCGGCAGCTCCGGCGCCGCCGGGTCGGCCTCCTGCAGCGCGGTGATCGCCTGCAGGTCGAACCAGATGTTGTTGGTGTTGAAGTAGTGCCAGCGGGACAGGTCGCCGAAGGAGGGGTCGCCATCCGGGACCTGCGCGGACTCGCGGAGCACGAGCTTGCCGTCGCGCATCGCGAGGTGGCCGCCCTTGCGGTCGGACTCGGTCCCGCGCACCACCTCGAGCAGGAAGGGCACCTCGTGCTCGACGAGCCACGCGGCGATGCGGGGGTCGGGGCGGGCGCCGAGGTTGTCGGCGTTGGAGACGAAGCACCAGCGCACGCCGGCCTCGAGCAGCGTCGCCGCGATCCCGCTGGCCGCCAGCGCGGTGTAGATGTCGCCGTGGCCGGGCGGGCACCACTCGAGCTGTGGGTCGGCGGGCCACTCGACCGGCTCGAGGGTCGACGCGTCCAGCTTCGGCTCGATGCCCTGCAGGAAGTCGAGCGGCAGCGGCTGGTCGTCGAGGCCGGAGTGCCCGCGCAGCCGCTCCAGCGACGGCGGGCGGGTGGTCGGCGAGTCCATGAGCAGCAGCGGCAGGCGCGCCCCGGTGCTGCGGCGCAGGGCCAGCGTCTGGATCGCGATGACGTCGAGGAAGCTGCGGCCGGGCTTGATCTCGAGCGTCGACTTCGGCCCGTCGAGGCCCATGCTCGTCCCGAGCCCGCCGTTGAGCTTCACGACGGCGAGGCGGTCCAGGACCGCGCGCGTGGTCGCCTCGTCCGGCTCCGGAAGGTCGTCCAGGCGGGGGAGCGGGTCGACCGGCGAGAGCTCGTCGCCGGGCAGGGTGCCCGCCCCGGGGTCGGCGAGCTGCGCCAGCCGCCGCCGGAACGCGGCGAGCTCCATCGGGTGCGCGCCCGACTTCTCCAGCGCGACGAGGGCCGGGTGGTCGGCGCTCACGGTTGCCGGATCGACCATGCGGTGGCTGCCTTCGGTTCTCGGGAGGCCGGGTACGGATGTGATCTCCGCCCCGGACCGGACGCGGCCGAGACTAGCGAAAGCGGCCCGGAGTCCGGTGTGCACGGGCTGTGCACCATCGGGCCTGGTCGTGTGTCGGGAACCCGGGCGCGTCGCTGACCGGATGGCGCGGCGTGTCGTAGGACGATGGAGCCCGTGAGGACCGTGGATGCCCAGCTGCGCCGGGTGCTCGACGCCGCGGTGCGACCGGCCCCGATGCGCGTACCGATCTCCGAGGCGCAGGGACTGCTCTGTGCGGAGGAGGTCGTCGCCGACCGCGCGCTGCCGGGGTTCGACCAGGCCGCCGTCGACGGGTTCGCGGTGCGTGCCGTCGACGTGCGCGAGGCCGACTCGGAGCCGGTCGAGCTCCCGGTCGTGGGGGAGGTGGCCGCCGGATCGCGCCAGGCTCATCGATTGAGCCCGAAGCAGGCCGTCCGCGTCGCCACCGGGGCCCCGCTGCCGACGCTGGCCGACGCCGTCGCCCCGGACGACCACACCGACGACGCCGCCCCCTCGAGCCGGGCCCGGGTCACCGTCAAGACCCCCGTCCCGTCGGCCGCCTACGTGCGGCGCACCGGTGAGGACGTGGCGCCCGGGGACGTCGCGGTGCGCCGCGGCGTCGTCGTCGGGCCCGCCCAGGTGGGGTTGCTGGCCGCCGTGGGCCGCACGAAGGTGCTCGTCCACCCGAAGCCGCGGGTGTCGGTGATCGCGGTCGGGGACGAGCTCGTGGACGTCGACCGCACCCCCGGCGCGGGCCAGGTCGTCGACGTCAACTCCTACGCGCTGGCCGCCGCCGCCCGCGACGCCGGCGCCGAGGTGACGCGCATCGGCATCGTCGCCAGCGACCCGGCGGCGGTGCGCGAAGCGGTCGAGGCGCGGCTCGGGCTGGCCGAGGTGGTCCTCGTCGCGGGGGCCGTCGGCGGGGCGCAGGGCGAGTCGGTCGCGGCCGCGCTCGGGGAGCTCGGGCCGATGGACACCTCGCGGGTGGCGATGCACCCGGGCTCGGTGCAGGCGTTCGCGCGCCTGGGTGACGACGAGGTCCCGACGTTCCTGCTCCCGGCGAACCCGACCTCGGCGCTCATCGTGTTCGAGGTGCTCGTCCGCCCGCTGGTGCGCCTGGCCCTCGGTCGTCCGGAGCTGCACCGTCGGGAGGTGACCGCGCGGCTGCTCTCGCCGGTGTCCTCGCGGCCGGGTCGGCGCAGCTACGTCCGCGGGCAGTTGCTGCGGGACCGCTCGACGGGCGACTACCTGGCCCAGCCGCTCGGGACGGCCGGCTCGCACCTGCTGTCGTCGCTGGCCGAGGCGAACGCGCTGATCATCATCGACGAGGACACCGTCGAGGCCGGGCTGGACCAGCCGGTGCAGGTGGCGTTCCTGGCGCCGAGGTAGGCGCAGTGCACCTCTGCTAGAACGATCGACATGGGCGTGCCGATCTGGGGAGGGACGCGCCCGACCGGCCGTCACCCCGGCTGGCCGGACCGGCTGCGTGAGCTGCGCACCCCGGCGGGCGTGGTCTCGCTGCGCCCGGTCCGCTTCCGCGACGGCCGCGAGTGGTCCCGCCTGCGGTTGCGCGACGAGGCCTACCTGACGCCCTGGGAGCCGATGCCGCCCGGCCGCTGGGTCGACCACAACGCGCTCATCGAATGGCCGGGGCGCTGGGGGACGCTGCGCGCGATGGGGCGGGCCGGCACCGCGCTGCCGTACGCGCTGACCGTCGACGGGCGCTTCGCGGGCCAGGTCGTCGTCGGGAACATCGTCCGCGAACCGCTGCTCTCGGCCTACGTCGGCTACTGGGTGTCGGCCGAGCACGCCGGACAGGGGGTGACGACGGCGGCCGTGGCCCTCGCCGTCGACCACTGCTTCTCCCGGGTCGGGCTGCACCGCATCGAGGCCACCGTCCGCCCGGAGAACGGGGCGAGCCTGCGGGTGCTCGCGAAGCTCGGCTTCCGGGAGGAAGGGCTCCTCAAGCGCTACCTCGAGGTGGACGGGGACTGGCGCGACCACATCGTGCTCGCGGTCACCGCCGAGGACGTGCTCCCCGACGGTCTCGTTGCCCGTCTGCTGCGCGCCGGGCGCGCCTCCCGCGCCTGAGCGGGGTCGGTCGGGCACCCTCGACGCCTCACCCGGGACTCGACCGGCGCTGGAGCACCCACATGGCCCAGCAGCCTCGGTCGTCCTGCCAGCCCATCGAGTGGCCGTCATCGGCCCGCGCCGACGTGGGTTTCCCTCACTGGAGGGTGACGGTCACGGTTCGCACACGACACGCCGCGTCGGCTACGGGGCGCATGGGACTCGTGTGACTAGCGTGGCGAGCGTCGGTCACGTTCCACACCAGGGGCTGCGCCGACGGGCCGGCCTCGCGGGGTCGGTCCGGTCAGGTCGTGGCCGGGTCGGGGAGGTGGACGGTGCCGAGCTCGCTGGTGTTCGCCGCGCTGGTGGTGGCGTGGTTGGCCGTCCTCGTGCCGGTGGTGGCCCGGCGGCGCCAGACGGTGCCGCGCCCCGCCGAGTCGCACCTCAGTGCGCGGGTGCTCGCGCGGCCGGACCGCACCGCGACCGCCGCCGTGGGCACGACGGCCGCCGAGCCCGTTACGGACAGCGCCACGGACTCGGACGCGGACCCGGACTCGGATGTCGAGGACGCGGGGCCGGAGATGGACAGCGACGACACGCACCGGCCGGGCGCGGACGCGCCGCAGGGCCGCGTGCTCGACCGCGGCCGGGGCCGCAGGCCGTTCCGGGACGACGCCTGGGAGGACGAGGGCATGGACGACCGCGACGACGAGGGTCACCTCGCGACCGCCGACGACGGGTACGACGAGTACGACGACGGCGCGGGCCGGTACGGCGTGCCCGACCACCACCCGCGGACCTACCGCCCCGGGCGCGGCGGGTTCGACGCCGACGCCGCGGCCGCCGCGGCGCACGCCCGCTACTCGTTCCGGCAGCGGGTCGCCGTCGGGCTGATCGCGGTGGCGGTGATCTCGCTGCTGGCGGCGCTCGTCGTCACGCCCACGCTCTGGTGGCTGCACGGGGTCACCGACCTCGGGCTGATCGGCTACCTGGTCTTCCTGCGCCGGCAGACGCGCATCGAGGACGAGGTCCGCCGGCGTCGCCTCGCCCGGCTCACCGGGGAGCGCCGCGCGCTCGAGGCCCGTCAGGAGCGCCAGGCGGCGCACGAGGACTACCTCGCCGACGGCGAGCGGTGGGACGTCGAGGACGACGAGGACGAGTACGCCACCCACGACGAGGACCTCGACGAGTTCGAGGACGACGACGAGGACGAGGACGGCTCCGACGTCGACGTCCCCGCGCCGCGCTGGATCGCGCCACGTAGCCCGGCGCCCGCGGTGCCCGACGGCCTCGAGCTGGTCGCCGACACCGACGAGGACCCGGCCTTCCACGATCTCTCCGACTCGCGGGTTCCCGCGTACCGGCGCATGGCTGCCGGCGCCTGAGGTCCGTCCCCGGGTGATCGTTCGTGGATGCTGCTCTCCCCCGACGGCATCCACTCCATGATCACCCGGGGGCGGGCGGGGCCGCCTCACGACGGGCGTGGGGTCGGTTGCTAGAGTTCTCGCTCGTTGGGGCTGTGGCGCAGTTGGTAGCGCGACTCGTTCGCATCGAGTAGGTCAGGGGTTCGATTCCCCTCAGCTCCACTCCCACCTCACGACCCCCGCCGGGTGTTCCGGCGGGGGTCGTCGTGTGTCTGGCGCCGGGAGTCGACGTGATCCGCGCGCCGAACGGTCGACTCCGTGGTGCCCCGTCGCCCGGTACTCGTTAGCATCCGACACGATGTCCGAAACCGTGCCCGACCAGGCGAGACCGATGGGGCGACTCGCTGCGCTGTGCACGGCCGCGTCCTCGGTCGAGTGGTACGACTTCTTCCTCTACGCGACCGCCTCCGCGGTGGTCCTCGGCCCCGCGTTCTTCACCCCGCTCGGGTCCACCGGCCAGGTGCTGGCGAGCTTCGCGACGTTCGCGCTCGCCTTCGTCGCGCGCCCCCTCGGCGGCATCCTCTTCGGGCGCATCGGGGACCGGGCCGGGCGACGGGCCGCGCTGACCGGCTCGACGATCGCGATGGGCGTCGCGTCGGTGCTGCTCGGCCTGCTCCCGAGCTACGGGAGCTGGGGGATCGCCGCGCCGATCATCCTGGTCGTGCTGCGGCTGCTGCAGGGGCTGGCGCTGGGCGGGCAGTGGGCCGGCTCGGTCCTCATGCTCACCGAGGCCGCGCCCCCGGGCCGGCGCGGGCTGTGGGGGAGCATCGCGCAGCTCGGGTCGCCGATCGGCGGGATCGTCTCCAGCGGGCTGTTCTTCCTGGTCTCGGCGCTCATGCCCACCCAGCAGTTCGCGACCTGGGGCTGGCGGATCCCGTTCCTGGCCAGCGTGGTCGTCGTCGTGCTCGGCCTGGTGATGCAGCGGCGTCTGGAGGAGTCGCCGGCGTTCACGGCGCTGTCGAGCGACACCACGACGTGGTCGAAGGGCCCGGCCCGCGCCCCGGTGCTCGAGGTGCTGCGGCGCAACCCCGGCACGATCCTGCTCGCCGCGGCCCTCTTCGTCGCCGCCAGCGCGAGCCTCTGGGTCTACGTCACCTACCTGTTGAGCTACCTGCCCGCCCAGCTCGGTCTGACGAAGACCGGCGCGCTGCTCGTCCTCACCGTCACCCAGGTCTTCCAGGTCCCCGGGATCGTCGGCGGCTCCGTGCTCTCCGACCGGTTCGGACGACGGCCGGTGTACCTGGTCGCCGCGATCGTCTCGCTGGTCTGGGCGTTCCCGGCGTTCGCGCTCATCGACTCCGGCGCGACGTGGGGCCTGTGGCTGGCCCTCGCCGTCGCGCACCTCGCCCTCGGCGCCATGTACGGCCCGCTCGCCGCGCTCTACACCGAGCTGTTCGCCGCGCGGGTCCGCTACAGCGGGGCCTCGCTGGGTTACCAGCTCGGCACCGTCCTCGGCGGCGGCCTCGCGCCGATCATCGCGACGGCGCTGTTCGCCGCCACCGGCACCTCGGCGGCGGTCGCGGGCTACCTCGTCGTCGTCTCGGTGATCACGGTGGTCGCTGCGGCGCTGGTGCGCACCGACCGCTCGCGGCGCCCCCTCGACGAGGACCCGCCCACCGAGTCGTTCGCGATCCCGTCCACCGCCGTCGCCACCCCGCCGGGAGGCACCAGCCGGGTCGGTCCCGGCGCCGCCCGCGCCCCGGACCGGACCGCGGCCGACCGGCCCCGCCGCCGCAGCGTCCGCACCCGCCTCGTCGCGCTCATCGCCGTCCCGACGATCGTCGCCGTCGCGCTCGGCGTCGTCGGGGTGACCGGTGCCGTCCGCTCCGCCGCCGCGTACGGCCGCGTCGCCACGCTGGCCGACCTCGCGGGCGGGATCACCGCCACCGCGGTCGCTCTGGACGAGGAGCAGTCCACCTCGGCGGCCTACGTCGCCTCCGGCCGCTCCCCGGCGCTGCGCACCGCCGTGTCCGACGCCCAGCGCCGCGCGGACCTGGCCACCGCCGACCTGCGCCGCCGCGCCGACGCGGTCACCTCCGACTCGGCGACCGCGGCCTCGACGCGCGCCCGCCTCGACCAGGCCCTCTTCCGCGTCGACAGCCTCCCCGCAGTGCGCGCGGCGGTGCTGTCCAGCCAGGTGCCGGCCGGGGTGGTCGTCACCCGCTACACCGCCGTCGGTGACGACCTGCTCGCCGTCGACGACGAGGTCGCGCAGTCCGGGTCCGACCCGGAGCTCGCCGCGACCGTCCGTGCCCTCGGCGCGCTCTCCCGCGAGCGGGCCGAGCTCGCGACCGAGCGCGCCCAGCTCGGGGCCGCCTATCTCGCCGGCGGGTTCGAGCCCGGCGGCGCCCAGGACCTCGTCGAGGCCGACGCCGCGCGCAGCGGCTACGAGGCGCAGTTCCGGGCGGCGGCCACGGAGGCCCAGGCGCAGTCCTACGACGACGTCGTCGCCGGACCCGACGTCGACCAGACCGAGGGCATCCTCGACGGCGTCCTGCGGCCGGGGGCGACGTCCGCGTCGAGCCCCACGGTGTCGGGCACCGTGCCTGGCGGACCGCCCGCCGCCCAGGCCTGGGACACCGCGTCGTCCGGGGCGCTCGGCTCGCTGCACACCGTCGAGAGCTCGCTGGTGACCGCGGCCCACGACCGCGCGGCGGCGCTGCGCTCGAGTCAGATCACCACCGCCGTCGTCGCCGGCCTGGTCGCCCTGCTCGTCGTGCTGATCGTCCTGGTCGCGACGATCCTCGTGGTCCGGTCGCTCACCCGGCCGCTGCGGGCGCTGCGGCGCGGCGCGCTCGACGTCGCCGACGACCGGCTGCCCACCCTGGTCGGCCGGATGGGACGCGAGGACCCGTCGCGGGTGGGCACCGAGGTCGAGCCCATCGACGTCCGGTCCGACGACGAGATCGGCGAGGTCGCGCGGGCGTTCGACGAGGTCCACCGCGAGGCCGTGCGCCTGGCCGCCGCCGAGGCCCGTCGTCGTGCCGCGACCGGGGCCATCGTCGTGAACCTGTCGCGGCGCACGCAGTCGCTGGTGGAGCGCCAGATCGCGCTGATCGACGACCTCGAGGCCGGCGAGGACGACCCGGACCGCCTCGGTGACCTCTTCCGCCTCGACCACCTCGCGACCCGCATGCGGCGCAACGGCGAGAACCTGCTGGTGCTCGGCGGCGAGGAGCCGCTGCGGCGCTGGAACCGCGTGATGCCGCTGTTCGACGTGCTGCGGGCCGCCGCGTCGGAGGTCGAGCAGTACGAGCGGGTCGAGGTCCGCGCCATCCCCGAGGTGTTCGTCGCCGAGGACACCGTGAGCGACCTGGTGCACCTGCACGCCGAGCTGATCGAGAACGCCACCGCGTTCTCCGCGCGGACCGCGCCGGTGCGGGTCGGGGCCACCGTGCTGCGCGACGGGACGGCGCTCGTCGAGATCTCCGACCGCGGCATCGGGCTCGCCGCGGACGAGCGGGACGCGCTGAACGAGCGGCTCGCCGTCGCCGGGGAGCCCGCCGACCTCGGGGCGGACGCGTCGCGGCGGATGGGCATCGTCGTGGTCGCGCGGCTGGCCGCACGGCGCGGCGTGCGGGTGCGGCTGCGTCCCGGCGACGACGGCGGCACCACGGCGACCGTGTCGGTCCCGGCGCAGCTGTTCGCGGCCGAGGGGCCGCGCGAGGTCGCCTCCGACCGCGGCGCGGGAGGTCGCCCGGCCGCGCCCCCCGCCGCGGTGGCTCCCGACGACGACGGCGCCCCGGGCTGGTTCGGCGGCGCCCCGCTCGCCGCCGCGGGCTCGGCCGGGGCGGCGGCCGCGGGCGGGTCGGGCGCGTCGTCGACCCCGGCGCCGGAAGCTCCGCCGGCCGCTCCGGCCTTCGTCCCCACCGCGGCCGGCACCACCGCCACCGGGTTGCCGCAGCGGGCGCCCGGCGCGAACCAGGTCCCGGTCGGCCCGCCGCCGGACGACGCGCCCGCCCCGCCGCCGAGCCGCTCCGCCCGGCCGGCGCCGCGGCCCGCGCACGCCCGGGCGGACACCACCCGTGACGACGCCCCGGCCTGGGACCGCTCGCCCGCCGCCGTGCGCCACCGCTACGCCGGGGTCGCGCAGGGGCGGGCCCGTGCCCGGGTCGAGCAGACCGGCTCCACCCCGGCCGCCGGGACCCCCCGGGCCGACAACGGAGGCGCCCATCGGGCGGCCACCCGACCGGCACCCGAGCCCGGGCCGACGCCGGCACCCGAGCCGGCTCCGACGCCGCCACCCGAGCCGGCTCCGACGCCCGCACCCACTCTGCGCCCGATGACCGCCCACCCGGCGAGCGGGACCGCCGCCGACCCGGTCGCGAACCCCGTCGCCGACGGGACCACCGCCGACGGGCTGCCCCGCCGCGCGCCGGGCGCCAACTACGTCCCGGGCGCCGCCGACCCCGCGCCGGATCCGGTCACCACCCCGACGACCTCGGGCCCGGCGGGATCCGGCCCGGCCTGGGACCGTTCGGCGGAGGCCGTCCGTGCCCGGTTCGCCGGGTTCCAGGCCGGCCGCGACCGCGCCCGCACCACCAGCACCGTCCACTCCGAGGAGGCCCGACCGTGATGACGAGCGGGGACCAGCACACATCGGCGAGCGATCTCGACTGGCTCGTCACCGACTTCGTCGAGCGCGTCCCCGGCGTCGCGCACGCCGTCGTCGTCTCCTCCGACGGGCTGCCGATCGCGCGCAGCGCCGAGGTCCCCGCCGACCGCGCCGACCAACTCGCCGCCATCACCTCCGGCCTGGCCAGCCTGACCGGCGGGGCCGCCAAGGTGTTCCAGGGCGGGCCGGTCGACCAGACGATCATCGAGATGCGGCACGGCACGTTCCTCGTCACCGCGATCTCCGACGGGTCCTCGCTCGCCGTGCTCGCCGCCCCCGGCTGCGACATGGGGCTGGTCTCGTACGAGATGGCGTTGCTCGTGGATCGCGTCGGACACGGCCTGAGCCCCGCGGCCCGCCCGTGAGCACGCCCCCCGGACCGGAGTCGCGGGACGGCCCGCCGCGGGCGCTGGTCCGGCCCTACACGCTGACCGGCGGTCGCACCGCCGCCGCGGACTCCTGGCCGCCGGAGACGGTGGTGTCCGCGACCGCGCGGGTGCCCTCGCCGCGCACGCCCGCACCGTCCCGTCCCGCCGACGGCCGCGATCTTCCCGACGGCGACCTGCGCCGACTCGCCGACCACGTCCGCGGCCCGGTGTGGCTGCCCGGCGATCCCGGGTTCGCCGAGGAGATCGCGTCGTCGTACTCCAGCGTCGCGCACCGGCCGCGGGTGCTCGTCGGGGCGCGCGACCCGGGCGACGTCGCCGCGGCGGTGTCGTTCGCCGTCGAGCGGGGTCTGCCCGTCGCGGTGCAGGCGACCGGGCACGGCGCGGTCCGCCCCGTCGACGACGGCGTCATGCTCTCCACCCGCCGGATGCGCACGCTGCGCGTCGATCCCGACGCCCGCACGGCCACCGTCGGCGCCGGGGTGGTCTGGAGCGAGGTGATCGCCGCGGCGGCCCGCCACGGCCTCGCGCCGCTGTGCGGCAGCGCGCCCGCCGTCGGCGTCGTCGGGTACACCCTCGGCGGCGGGATCAGCCCGCTCGCGCGGACGTTCGGGTTCACCGCCGACCACGTCGTCGCGGCCGAGGTCGTCACCGCCGACGGTCACGTCCGGCCGGCCGACGAGGCCCACGAGCCCGAGCTCTTCTGGGGGCTGCGCGGCGGCAAGGGCAACCTCGGGGTGGTCACGGCCCTCGTCGTGCGGCTGTTCCCGATCACGAGCCTCGTCGGCGGCGGGCTGTTCTTCGACGGCGACGCCGCGGACGCCGTCCTGCGCGCCTACCCCGGCTGGACCGCCGGGCTCTCCGAGGCGACGACGACGTCGGTGTCGCTCTCGCACCTCGGGCGCCGCAACCGGGCCGGCGGCCGGTCGCCGACGGTGCACCTGCGGTTCGCGCACGTCGGCCCGCCGGAGGCCGCCGCGGAGATCCTCGCGCCGATGCGCGCGCTCGTCCCGGCACTGGACACCGTCGGCGAGCTGCCCTTCGAGGCGATCGGCACCATCCACGACGACCCCACCGAACCCGCCGACGTCTGGAAGCGGGGCCTGCTCCTCGGCGACCTCCCGCCCGGCGTCGTCGAGACCGTGCTGCGCACCGCCGGGCCGGACGCGACGGACCCGGTCGCCGGCATCGAGATCCGGCACCTCGGCGGGGCGATGGCCCGCCGGCCGCAGCCCGACAACGCCGTCGGGGGCCGCGACGCCCGGTACGGGGTGTTCATCGTCGACGCGCACGGCGCTGACGGCGGCGCGCCGGAGCGGGGCCGGCGGCTGGTCGAGGCGCTCGAGCCGCACTCCACCGGCGCCACCGTGAACTTCCTCGGCACCGTCACCGACTCCGACGTCGTCGCGACCGCCTGGACCCGCGAGGACTACCGCCGGCTGCGCGCGCTCAAGGCCCGCGTGGACCCCGACGAGGTGTTCCGGTTCGGCTACGCCGTCCCGGCGCTGGCCGACGACCGCCCCGACGACGACGCGGGCCTCGACACCGGACCGCCCGAGGCCCGGGCCATCCTCGAGGCCGCCCGGCCGTGGCGCTCGCTCGCCGAGATCGCGGCCGGGACGCGGCTGCCGCTCGGCGTCGTGCGCGTCCTCGTCACCGACCTCGCCGACGCGGGCCACGTCCGCGTCCACCGCCCCGGCGCCGGGGCGGACACCGACCAGCTGGAAAGGGCACTGCGTGGACTCCAGCGCCGGATCTGAGACGGCACCCGGCCCGACCGTCACCGCCCTCAAGGTGGTCGTCGCGGGCGCGTTCGGGGTGGGCAAGACGACCTTCGTGGGCTCCGCCTCCGACATCACCCCGCTGCGGACCGAGGAGGTCATGACGGCGGCGAGCGTCGGCGTCGACGACCTCTCCGCGACCCCGGACAAGCGCAGCACCACCGTCGCGATGGACTTCGGCCGCCTCGACCTGGACCCGGGCGACACCGACACCGCCGGGGCGCTGCCGCTCTACCTGTTCGGCACGCCCGGCCAGTACCGGTTCTGGTTCATGTGGGACGAGCTCGTGCGCGGAGCGGTCGGCGCGGTGGTCCTCGTCGACACCCGGCGGCTGCTCGACTCGTTCCCCGTCCTCGACTACCTCGACCGCACCGACCTGCCGATCGTCGTCGCGATCAACGGGTTCGACGGCGAGTTCCCCCACGGCGTCGACGCGGTGCGGGAGGCCCTGGCGCTCCCGACGACGACGCCGGTGGTCACCTGCGACGCCCGCGACCGGGCGTCCGCGACGGGCACGCTCGCGAGCCTCGTCGGGCACGCGCTGACGGTGCGCGGCGGGGCGACGGGGCGGGAGCCACAGCGGGTGGCGTCGTACCGGCGGGATCCCCAGACGACGACGGGAGGTGCGGCCCGATGAACCCCGCGGCGATCATGCTCGACCTGCTGCGCGACGAGGGCGTCGACCGCGTCTTCGGCAACCCCGGCACCACCGAGCTGCCACTGCTGCGGGAGCTCGCCGGGACGTCGGATCCGTCCTACGTGCTCGCGCTGCAGGAGTTCTCCGCGGTATCGGCCGCCGACGGGTACGCGCGCGGCACCGGGCGCCCGGCGTTCGTGTCGGTGCACGCGGTGCCCGGGGTCTCCAACGCGCTGATCGGGCTGAACAACGCGCGGCGGTCCCGGACGCCGCTGGTGGTCACCGCCGGGCAGCAGGACCAGCGCTTCCTGCGCGACGAGCCGATGCTCGGCGGCGACCTGGTGGGCCTGGCCAGCTCGGCGTGCCTGTCCGCCGAGGAGATCCACACCCCCGGCGATCTGCTGCCGCTGCTGCGCCGCGCGTTCGCGCGGGTGCGCCGCCAGCCGTCGGGGCCCGCGTTCCTGTCGATCCCGATGAACCTGCTGGGCGGCGACGGCTGGTCGGACGAGCTCGCGCTGCCGGCCCGGATCCCCGTGCCCGACGTCGGAGCCGCGACGACGATCGACGAGGCCGCGGCGGTGCTGGCTTCCGCCGAGCGGCCCGCGATCCTGGCCGGCGACCGCGTCGGGGCGACCGGGGCGATCGCGGAGCTGACCGCGGTGGCCGAGGCCCTGGGCGCGACCGTCTACCCGCAGCCGCAGTACGAGTACGTCGACGCCGACTCCGAGCACCCGCTGACCGCGCCGTCGCCGTTCTTCACCGGCACCGAGATCGCCAAGGCGCTGGCCGGCCATGACGTGCTGCTGGTCGCGGGCGCGGCGATCCGGCCGCAGACGTGGACCGCTGACCGCCCGATGCCCGACGGGATGCGGGTGGTCCAGCTCGACGACGACCCGGGCGAGCTCGGACGGTCGTACCCCGTCGAGGTCGCGATGGCCGGGGCGATCGGGCCGTCGTTGGCGGCGCTGGCGTCGGCGCTGACTCCCGGGTCGCAGTCTCGTCGGGAGACCGTCGAGCGCCGGGCCGGGCGGACCGCGGAGGCGCTGGTGGCGGAGCGGACGGCCTGGCGGGAGCGGGCGCGGGCCGGGCTGTCGGGGGCGGGGCCGATCGAGTCGGCGAGCGCCGCGCAGGCCGTGGCGGACGCGCTGGCGCCGGGGAGCGTCGTCGTCGAGGAGGCACCCACGAGCGGTCCCGACCTGCGGCGCGCGCTGGTCCAGCGCGCGGCCGGGGACTACCACAACTCGTCGGGCAACGGCGGGCTCGGCTGGGGCGCCGGGGCGGCGGTCGGGCTGGCGCTGGCGCATCCGTCGCGGCCGGTCGTCGGGTTCCTCGGCGACGGGTCGGCGATGTTCGGCGTGCAGGGGCTCTGGACCGCCGCGCGCGTCGGCGCGCCGGTGACCTACGTCGTCGTCGACAACGGCGGGTACCGGGCGGTCAGCGACGCGCTGCCGCCGGGCTTCGCCGGGACGAGGCTGGGCGGCGTGGACTGGGCCGGGCTGGCGGAGTCGATGGGGCTGCGCGGCACGCGGGTCGAGCGCGGCGAGGAGATCGGGCCCGCGGTGGCGGCCGCGCAGCGCAGTGGCGAGCCGTCGCTCGTCGTCGTACCCATTGCCGGGGGCCAGGCATGAGGCGCGCGCTGCTCGGTCTGGTGGCCGTCCTGGTGCTGGCGAGCGGATGTGCGTCGAGCGCGCCGTCCGCGGCACCGGAGCGCACGAAGATCACCGTGACGAGCCTGCCGATCGTCGACGTCGCGCCCCTCTACCTCGCCCAGCAGAACGGCTTCTTCCGCGACGCCGGGCTCGACGTGACGATCAAGCCGCTGAGCTCCTCGCCGCAGGGCCTCGCGGGGCTCGCCGACGGCAGCATCGACATCGTCGCGGGCGCCAACTACGTCAGCTACCTGGAGGAACAGGCGCGCGGGAACGCCGACCTGCGGGTGGTCGCCGAGGCGGCGCTAGCGTCGCCGGGGCTGGACCAGGTGGTCGCGTCGCCGCGGTCGGGGATCCGGGACGCCTCGCAGCTGGCCGGGCGCACGATCGCGGTCAACACCCCGCCGCCGAACATCCAGACCCTCGCGCTGGACCGGGTGCTCGCCGCGCGCGGCGTCGACCCCCGGACCGTGCGCTACGTGCCGATGCCGTTCGCGCAGGCCGTCACGGCGCTGGGCAACGGGTCGCTGGACGCGGCGTGGCTGGTGGAACCGTTCGTCACCCAGGCCGAGCAGGCGGTGGGCGCGCTGCCGGTGATCGACCCCGCGAGCGGACCGACCGCCGCGCTCCCGCTCGACGGCTACTTCACCACCTCACGGTTCGCCGAGCAGTTCCCGCACACGGTCGACGCGTTCCGGTCGGCGCTGGCGCGGGGTGCGGCGCTCGCGGCCAACTCCCGCGCGACGACGGCGGCGCTGCCCGGGTTCGCCCCGGTCGACGCGCCGACCGCCACGCTCATCACCCTGCCGAACTATCCGACGACGGTGGAGGCGGCGCGGATCCAGCGCGTCGCCGACCTCATGACCCAGGCCGGCATGATCGACCGTCGCCTCGACGTGGCGTCGCTGATCGCGGGGGGCTCCCCTTCATGACCGAACCCGAACCGCACCACCGGGAGCCTCTGCCCGGGGAGGTGCGCTCGTCGCGGGACCCGTGGGCGGACGGCCCGCTGCCCGGTCTGGTGTTCGACGACGTCACCGGGCGGGTGATCCGGGCCGACGCGGTCTCCGAGGAGACGGGGACGCCGGTGCCGGCGAGCGAGGCGCCGTCGTCGGAACCCGGGCCGTCGTCGGCGGACGCCGGTCCGTCGTCGTCGGGGGTGCCCGGACCGGCGCACGTCCCGGACCGGGGCCCGTCGCGGGACGACCGTCGTCGTGACGGGCGCGCGATGGTGCCGCTGCTGGCGCGGGCGCTCGCCTCGCAGCTCGAGCAGGTCGCGACCGACGACGAGACGACGCCCGACGGCTGGTGGTTCACGCCGGACACCGACCGCTGACGTCGGCGAGCGTGCGGCCATGGCTCCGGTCACACTCCGAGGGGTGGACGGGATGCCGTGCTGGGCCGACCTCGCGCTCGCCGGGGACACGGACGCGGTCACGGCGTTCTACGGCGCGGTGCTCGGCTGGACGTTCACCGACGACGGCGCGGCCGAGCACCACGAGGCGGTGGCGCTGGCCGGTGAGCGGCGCGTCGCGGGTCTCGGCGCGCCGGACGGCAGTCCGCCCGGCTGGACGCTCTACCTCGGCGTCGAGGACGCGGCGGACGTCGCGGAGCGCCTCGAGGAGGCCGGCGGCATGCTGCTCCACGGTCCCGACGACGACGGGTGCGGCGGCCTCGTCGTCGTCGCCCTCGATGCTGGCGGGGCGACGGTCGGGCTCTGGGAGTCCGACGCGCCCGGGGCGGCGCCCGCCTGGGTGGAGGCCGCGTCCGCGGATCCCGGGCTGACGAAGACGTTCTACGGCACCGTCCTCGGGCTCACCCACGAGCCGACCGACGAGCCCGGCACGACGACGCTGCACCGTGACGGCCCGGCGCTCGGTGCGGTCGTGTTCGCCGGGGACGCGCTGCCGCACTGGCTCGTGCACTTCGGGGTGTCGGACGTCGACGACGCCGTGGCTGCTGCCGGGTCGTCGGGCGGGCTGGTCCTCGAGGGCCCGGGGGAGGGGTTGGGCGGGCGGCGGACGGTGCTCGCGGACCCGTCGGGGGCGCGGTTCGCGGTGATCACGCGGACCTGAGCGCGTTCCGGCGGTGGGCGCCCTTGGCTCGTCTATTCGAGCGAAGGTGCCCTTCGGTCGGAAGGGGGCCGGGCCGTCAGCTGATCAGCTCGTCCAGCAGCAGGTAGATGAGGAACCCGACGAAGAAGCCGACCGACCCGAGCGCCGTCTCACCCTGCTCGTGCGCCTCGACCAGCAGTTCCTCGGTCGCGAGGTACATGAACGCGACCGCCCCGAACGCGAGCACCCCGGCCAGGAGCTGCGGCGACACTCCAGCCAGCAGCACCGCGCCCACCGCCGTCCCGGCCACGGTGAGCAGGGACAGCGCGGCCGGGGCGGTCGCGGTGAGCGTCCGGGAGGCGGCCCCGGACATCGTCCCCGAGAGCGAGAGCCCGACGAAGAGGTACTCGACGGCGAGGGCGATCGAGAGCAGCACACCCGTCGTCGAACCCGCGGCGAAGCCGGCGCCCAGGACGAGCCCGTCGACGGCGAAGTCGACGCCGGTCGCCACCGCGAGCCCGATCGGCAGCGCGGGCCCGTCGGGGTGACGGCGACGCTCCAGCGCCGTCGACAGCGCCCGGAACGCGAACATCACGACGATCCCGGCGGCGAACCCGGCGATCGCGACCCACGGCTGCTGGCGGAGCACGCCGGGCAGCAGCTCGATCGCCGCCGCCGCGAACACCACCCCGGCCGCGAAGTGCTGGATCCCGCTGGTCACGCGTCGGCCGGGCGGTCGGATCGCCGCGACGACGCCCGAGACGCCGGCCGCCGCGACCGGGATCAGCGAGAACAGGACCGCGCGCAGGAGCACCCGGGCACCCTAGGTGCGCTTCGCGCCCGTGAGCACTAATTGACGTCAGGGCATCAATTAGTGCTCACGAGCGCGTCAGCGCACCTATCGCCACGACGGCAGCCACAGCTCCGCGTTCCAGCGCGCGGCCGTGATCGAGGCGCCGACGAGGATCGGCCACAGCCACGCGAAGTTCGCCACGACGAGCCCCACGTACAGCGCGACCACCATGCGGCCGGTCGCGCGCCGCTCCGGCCCGGACGTGCGCCGCCCCAGGACCTCGCCCAGCACCAGGGTCACCGCCAGCACGAGGAACGGGATCACCGGCGTCATGTAGAAGAAGTACATCTGCCGGTCGATGTCGGTGAACCACGGCAGGATGCCCGCGCCGTAGCCGACCAGGACGGCCGCGTAGCGCCAGTCGCGCTTGGTGATCCAGCGCCACACGCCCCAGCCGAGCACCGGGAACGCGGTCCACCACAGCGCGGGCGTGCCGATGGCCATCACCGCGCCGACGCAGTCGTTCGTCCCGCAGCCGGGCGCCGACGCCCCGGACTCGTAGTAGTAGAGCATCGGGCGCAGCCCCATCGGCCACGTCCAGGGCTTCGACTCCCACGGGTGCGGGTTGCCGCGCGGCGTGAACAGCGTCGCGTGGAACTCCAGCACCTTCGACTGGAAGTACGCCATGCCGCGGATCCAGTCCGGGAGCCAGTCGGGCAGCAGCGCGACGAGGGCCACCGTGTCGCCCTTGGCGGCCGGGACGTGGCGGTCGGTGCCGGTCTCCGAGGCGATCCAGGGCAGCCAGCTCGCGACGTAGACGAGCAGCGGGATGACGAAGAACGCCCAGACCAGCGGCACGACGTCGCGCACCAGCGACCCGACCCACGGGCGCGCGACCCCCGCCGCTCGCCGGGCGGCGATGTCGAACCCGATCGTCAGCGCGCCGAAGAAGAGGACGTAGTAGAGCCCGGACCACTTGCTCGCCAGCGAGAGCCCGATGCACAGCCCGGCGGCGAACCGCCACCAGCGCACCCCGAGCCGCGGCCCGAACGGGGTGTCGAGGATCCGGCCCTCGGCGACGACGAGCGCCATCCGGCTCCGGACGTCGTCGCGGTCGACGAGGATCGCGGCGAAGGCCCCGAGCACGAACACCGTCGGGTAGATGTCGACCATCCCGACGCGGCTCGACACCTGCGAGAGCCCGTCGCAGATCAGGAGCACGCCCGCGACGCCGCCGAGCAGCGTCGAGCGGGTGAGCCGGCGCGCGATGCGGATGACCAGCAGCACGCACACCGTCCCGGCGAGCGCGGACATCACGCGCCAGCCGACCGGGTCGTAACCGAACACCCACTGCCCGACCGCCATCAGCTGCTTGGACAGCGGCGGGTGCACGACGAGCTCGTAGCCCGGGTTGTCCTCGTACCCGCCGTTGCGCAGCGCCTGCCACGTCTGCGGCACGTAGTGCTTCTCGTCGAAGACCGGGGTGCCGTTGTCGGAGGGCCAGCCGAGGTCCCAGAGCCGGACCACGCCGGCGATCAGGGTGAGGACGAGCGTGACGCTCCAGCCGCGCAGCCGGTCGGTGGGCATCGGGCGCCCGAGCAGGCTCTCGACGCCACGCGGTCCGGGGGCGAGGACGCCGCGCGGGTCCGCTGCCGAAGGCGTCGCGGGCCGTTCGAGGGTGCTGCCGGCCGTCACGGGGGCCGATCGTACGGGCCGCGCGTGCGCCGGCGGTGACGGCGCGAACCGGGACCGTGAGCGCTCAAGGTGAACGGGACGCCCAGGCCCAATCTTGTCGCGGGTCTACTGCGCCGATGGGTCCACCGTGTCGTTGTGATTCAGTGCGACAACCCGACGGTGATCCAAGGGAAGACCGCGACGAGCGCTCCGCGCCCGGCCGGACCGCGAGCGCGCACCCCTGATCTAGTGTCGGTCGCCGTGATGGGCGTCCTGCTGCTGGCCGCGACCCCCCTCGGCGACCCCGGTGACGCGTCCGCCCGGCTGCGGGACGCGCTGGCGACGGCGGACGTCGTCGCCGCCGAGGACACCCGCCGGCTGGCACGCCTCACGTCCGCCCTCGGGGTGACGGTGACGGGCACCGTCGTGAGCTTCTACGAGGACGTCGAGCGGGCGCGGATCCCGCGGCTGCTCGAGGAGCTGCGCGGTGGCGCGACGGTGCTCGTGGTCTCCGATGCCGGGATGCCCGCGGTGTCCGACCCCGGCTACCGGCTGGTGGCCGCGTGCGTCGAGGACGGTCTCACCGTGCGCTGCCTGCCCGGTCCCTCGGCGGTGCTCGCCGCGCTGGCCGTCTCCGGGCTGCCCACCGACCGGTTCTGCTTCGAGGGGTTCGCCCCGCGCGCGGACGGCAAGCGCCGCTCGTGGTTCGCCGAGCTCGCGACGGAGCAGCGCACGACGGTGTTCTTCGAGTCGCCCCGCCGGCTCGCGTCGCTGCTGGCGGTGGCCGTCGACGTGCTCGGGGCCGACCGGCCCGCCGTCGTGTGCCGCGAGCTCACCAAGACCCACGAGGAGGTCGTCCGTGGCGGGCTCGGCGAGCTGGCGGCGTGGGCGCGGGAGCGCGACGTGCTCGGGGAGGTGACCGTCGTGCTCGGCGGCGCGGTCCTCGTCGCGCCGGAGCCGGAGGAGCTCGCCGACGAGGTGCTCGCGCTCGTCGCCGGCGGGCAGCGCCTCAAGGACGCCGCCCGCGCGGTGGCGAGCGAGCGCGGGGTGTCGACCAACGCGCTCTACGACGCGGCGGTGCGGCTCCGCCGCATGTGAACAGATGTGGTCGTCCAGGCGACCACATCTGTTCACATGCGCAGCACGAGCTTCCCGCTCACGGCGCCGGTGCGGTTGTCCTCCTGCGCCTTGCCCGCCTCGTCGAGGGAGTACACGACGGTCTCCGGCGCGCTGTAGCGCCCGGCCGCGACCTGCCCGACGAACTCCGCGAGCGCACCGTCGATCCCGCCGCCCGAGGAGAACTGCACGCCGTACTCCTCGGCCTGCGGGTCGGCGATCGTGATCACGCGGTCGGCGGACCCGGTGAGCGCGACGAGGTCGCCCAGCGATCCCTTGCCCGCGGTGTCGAACGCGGCGTCGACGTGGTCGGTGATCGCCCGGATCCGGTCGGCCAGCCCGTCGCCGTACACCACCGGGGTGGCGCCGAGGGCCTTGACGTCGCCCTGGTGGCGCTCGCTCGCGGTGCCGATCACGGTGATGCCGCGGTCCACCGCGACCTGCGTCGCCACGACCCCGACACCCCCGGACGCCCCGTTGATCACCAGGACCTTGCCGGCGGTGTCGTCGTCCGCGCCGAGCCCGAGCTGGGCCAGCACGCGGTAGGCGGTGTTCACGACGACGGCGACCGACCCCGCGATCTCCCAGCTCACCCCGGCGGGCTTGGCCACCAGCCCCTTCGCGTCCGCGAGGGCCTTCTCGGCGTAGGCGCCGCCGCTGGCGTTGCCGAGCACCTCGTCGCCGACGCCGAGCCCGGTCACCCCCTCACCGACGGCCTCGACGGTGCCCGCCAGGTCGACCCCGGGGACCACCGGCTTCTCCGGCGCGTCCGACGGCGCCATGCCGCCGCCCCGGAGCTTCCAGTCGATCGGGTTGATCGAGGCGACGCGGACGGCCAGGCGGACCTGACCGGGGCCCGGCTGCGGGTCCTCGCGCTCCACGATCTCCAGCACTTCCGGCCCGCCGTAGCGGGCGTACTGCACGGCTCGCGATGTCATGGCTGGGGCAACGCGTTGCCATGTGCACGAATTTCGTCGCCAGGACGACGAAATCCACTCACATGGCTCGGAGAGCCACCGTCGCCCCGAGCTCCCAGGCCGCCTCACGCTCCGCGGTCCCGACGGAGCCGGTGGTCTCGACGACGGCCGCGGCCTGTTCCCAGCCGAGCGCCCCGGTGATGCGCAGGACGTCGCGGACGGCCCCCGCGACGTCGTCGCCGCCGTGCACGTACAGCCCGAACGGCAGCCCGCCGGTGTCCTGCAGGCTCGGGTAGTAGATCTGGTCGAAGAAGTGCTTGAGCGCCCCGGACATCGTCCCGATGTTCGCCGGGGTGCCGAGCACGACGGCGTCGGCGGCCAGGACGTCCGCCGCCCCGGCGCTCAGCGCGGGCCGCGTCGTCACCTCGACCGGCTCGGGCAGCTCGTCGGTCCCCGCGCCCTCCAGGACCGCCTCGAGCAGTTCCTGGCACGACGGCGAGGGGGTGTGGTGGACCACCAGCAGGCCGGTCACGTCGTCACCGCCGCCGTCACGAGCTCCCGCAGCAGCTCACCGGTGCGCTCGGCCGCGGCGTGCACGGCATCGAGGACCGCGAGGTGGTCGATGCCCTCCTCGGTGGTCCCGGCCGCGGGGTTGCTGACCAGCGCGATCCCGGCCACCCGGGCCCCGGCCGCCCGCGCCGCGATCGTCTCCAGCACCGTCGACATCCCGACGAGGTCCGCGCCCAGCGTGCGCAGCATCCGGATCTCTGCGGGCGTCTCGAAGTGGGGGCCGGGCAGGCCCGCGTAGACGCCCTCGACGAGGCTCGGGTCGAGCCGGCGGGCGGCGGCGCGCAGGGCCGGGTCGTAGGCGTCGGTGAGGTCGACGAACGCCGGCCCGACCAGGGGGGAGCGGCCGGTGAGGTTGAGGTGGTCGCTGATGAGCACCGGCTGCCCGACGGCGTAGGACGGGTCGATCCCGCCGGCGGCGTTGGTGAGCACGACGGTGCCGGCGCCCGCCGCGCAGGCCGTCCGGACCGCGTGCACCGCCTGCGCCTCGCCGTGCCCCTCGTAGACGTGGGTGCGCCCGAGCAGGACCAGCACGCGGTGGCCGGCCACGGTCACCGAGCGGGCGGTGCCACGGTGGTCCGGGGCGCCGAGCGGGGTGAAGCCCGGCAGCTCCGCGACCGGGACCTCCGCGTCCGCGGGCCCGATCCCGTCGGCCGCCGGTCCCCAGCCGGAGCCCAGGACGACGGCGACGTCGTGCCCCTCGACCCCGGTGCGCCGGGCCAGCTCGGCCGCGGCGGCGCGGGCGGCCCCGTCGGGGTCGGTGCGGGGACTCGTGACGGGTTCGGCGCTCATCGGTCGATCACCCTAGGAGGTCGCTACACCGGGGGCGTGAAGCTGTCCGCGACCGTCGCGAACTGCTCCGGCGTGCCGCCCGGCGCGGTGCTGGGAGCGGTCATGCGCACCACCCACAGGTCGGTGCCCGACGGGATGAGCCGGGTCCAGGTCGTGCGGTCGTCGGTGGCGCCGGAGCGCGCGCGGTAGACCGTCTGCTGGACGGGTTCCTGGGCGCCCGCCCGCGGCGGCGCGACCACGGTGACCGGCTCGACCCGCACCGCGTCAGCCCCGAGCCGGGACGGGTCGGCGAGCAGCGCCACGTACGCGGCGGCGCGCTGGGCGGGGTAGAAGTGCACGAGCCGGTCGATCCGCAGCTCGCGGGTGGCGTCGTCGGAGACGTAGCGCACGACGATGTCCCCGGTCGGCTCCTGCAGCCGGAACTGCTGCCAGGTGCTCGGCACGAGCGCGGTGAATCCCATCCCGGTGCCGCTGTAGCGGGCGTTGTCGTCGGTGTGGGACACCAGCCGCACGCCGTCGACGACCGGTCCCGCGGGCGCGAGTGACACCGAGAACGGCGGCTGCCCGCCGATCATCCGCACCGCCGCGTAGCCGCCGAGCAGCCCCGCGAGGGCCAGGACGACGACGAGCACCACCACCCCGACCCGCCGCATGCGGCTCGGGCCCGCCGGCGCCGAGCGGGACGGGGCGAACGGGAGCGGGCCGGGATCGGACGCCAGCGCCTGGGGGCTCCCCGGACGGCGCTGCGGGGTCATCGGCGCGCGGGGCCGCTGGTAGGGCTGCGACCACGGTCCCGGTGCCGACGGTCCGGGGCGCGGGACCGGGCGCGGCGGGTCGGTCAGCCGCGGTGTGACCATCGTCGTCTCGGCGGCGCTCGGTTCGGGGACCGCGGGACTGCCCGACGACGGCGTCGGCGTGCGCGGGCTGCCCGACGGCGGGGTGCCGGTCCGCGGCGTGCCGCCGGACGGGGTGCTCGGCCGGGTGGTGCCCGACGGCGGGGTGCCGGGCCGGGTGGTGCCCGACGGCGGCGTGCCCGGCCGGGAGGTGCCCGACGGCGGGGTGCCCGGCTTGGTGGGGCCCGTACGTGGCGTGCCCGAGGACGGCGTCGTGGACGCGGCCGGGGCGTCGTCGCCGGTGGCGGCCTCGTCGTCGGTTTGGTCGTCCTCGGTGGTCGTCTTCCCGGTGTCCGTGCTCGACGAGGGGGCCGATGTCTCCTTCGCCGTGACACCGGCACTCGCGGCGGCGGCGCTCGTGCCCGAGGCCGCGTCCTTCGTCGAGCCGGCGTCCTTCGCCGCTGCGTTCTCGTCGGACCCGCTGTCGTCGGCCGTCGACCCGCCCTCGGCCGGCTCCGACTCCTCGGACCCGATGCTGGGGGCCTTCGCCCGGCCCGCCGCCACGGCGGCCGCACCACCCGCGGCGAGAGCCGCGGCGCCGCCGGCCACCGCGGCGGCCGCGCCCGACCCGCCGTCGTCGGCGTCATCGCCCGCGGCGTCGTCGGACCCGTCGCCCTCCGATGCCGCCGCGTCGGCCGTGCCGGTGCCCTCGGCGTCGTCCGCGCCCTGGTCGGCGGTGTCGCCGTCCTCGGCGCTCTTCCCGTCGGCGTCCGGCGCGGAGGCCTCGGCGCCGGTGTCGTGCTCGTCGTCGGACGCGGCGTCCGCGGCCCCTCCGGTCGACGCCTCGTCCGGCTCCTGGTCGGCGGCGGGCGCCTCGGCGCCCTCCCGTGCCTCGTCGGACCCGGCGTCGTCGGGCGTCCCGGTCGGTCGGTCGCCGTCCGTGCCCGGGCCGTCCGCGGTCCTCGTGGCGGTGGAGGACGCGGCGTCGGCGGTGCCCGAGGCCGCCGCGGCCGCGACCGCGCCCGCCGCCCCACCCTCGTCGTCGCTCCCGGAGGGTGCGGTGCTCCCGCCGGCGGGCGCCTCAGCCGGCGCGGCGAGGGCCTCCGCCGCCTCCGAGGAGGAGTCGTCGCCGGGCGGGGTGTCGCGACCCGGGTCGGCGATCGGCGCGGTCCGGGGCGCGGGCGGCGTCGGGGACGGTCGCCGTGGTGCCGGGCTGGGCGGCGGGGGTCGCTCACCCGCCGGATCGGCGCCCTCGACCAGGGTCCCGCTGCGCCCGCGGACCGGGATGAGCCCGGAGCGGGGGTCGTCGGTGGACGGGGGCGGCGGCTGCGGGCCGGGCTGGCCCTCCGGGATGCGGAACTCCGTCGTCGCCGGCGAGGACGGCGCGGACAGCATCGGGCCCTCGGGGTCGGCCATCAGCGGCCGCAGGCGCCGCCGCACGGCGGGCAGCGGCATCCGCAGGCCGGGGTCCTTGACCATGAGGCCGCGGACGACGTCGACGACCGGTCCCTGCCCCGACGGCCGCGGGATCTCGCCGTGCACGACGGCGGAGACGGTCGAGACCGGGTCCCCGGCGTCGTAGGGCGGGCGGCCCTCGAGGCAGGCGAACAGCGTCGCGCCGAGCCCCCACAGGTCCGCGGGCGGCCCGACCGCCCGTCCCATCGCCACCTCGGGCGCGATGTAGGGCGGCGAGCCGAGCACCGTGCCGGTCTGGGTCATCGACGACTCGGCGGCGTTGCGCGCGATCCCGAAGTCGGTGAGCTTGATCTGACCGTCGGTCCCGATGAGCACGTTGCCGGGCTTGACGTCGCGGTGGGTGATCCCCGCGCGGTGAGCGGTCATCAGCGCCGAGGCGACCGCCGACCCGATCTCCGCGGTCTCGGCGTGCGACAGCGTTCCGCGCTCGCCGATGTAGGACGCGAGGCTGCGCGAGGGGAGCAGCTCCATGACGACGTACGGCTCGGAGTCGACCTCCACGACGTCGTAGAGCGTCACGACGTTCGGGTGGCTGAGCATCGCCGTCGCGCGCGCCTCGCGGAGGGTGCGCTCGCGGACGATCGCCCGTTCGGAGACGGGCACCAGCGACAGCCGCACCTCCTTGACCGCGACCGGACGGTGCAGCACCTCGTCGTAGGCCGACCACACGGTGCCCATCGCGCCCCGCCCGAGCTCGGAGTCCAGGCGGTAGCGCCCGACCAGGCGTCGCGTCTCGGCGGGGCGGGGACTCACACCCCCATGATGGCGCCCCGGCCTGCGGTGACCGTCGCCCCACCCGTCCGGCCGCGTCCGTCGGCGACCGGTCGTGTGCAACCTGAACGGGGCCGCTCGTCACCGCGCGTGTGACCGCTCGTCGGACGACGACCGGGGCTCGGCACCGCTGACCCGGTGACCTGCACCGTTCCTCCGCTCGTCTCGTCGGGACCGGGTGTGTCACGCCACTGACAGCAGCGTCCGGACCCCTCACCGCCATCGGCGTTCGCGGACCCCGGGAGGCCGTCCGGGGGATGCATGCTGGGCCTACCAGTCGCGCGACGGTCCCGTCCGCGGCTCGAGGAGGTGGAACAGTGACGCTGCTGCAGACCCGTCCGGACGGTCCGTCGTCCCGCGGGAGCGTGGCGGACCTCGGGTTCGGTACCGGGCCGCAGTGGCTCGACGCGTGGCTCGCGGAGCACACCGAGGACGTCCTCAGCTGGCGCCGCACCATCCACGCGCACCCGGAGCTGGCGCGCTCCGAGCACGCGACCACCGCCCTCTGCGCCCGCGTGCTGGAGTCGGCGGGCCTCGAGCCGCGGCTGCTGCCCGGCACCGGCCTGATCTGCGACATCGGCACCGGACCGCGCACCGTCGCGCTGCGCGCCGACATGGACGCGCTGCCGCTGCACGAGCACGCCGACGTGCCGTGGGCGTCGCAGACGCCCGGCGTGGCGCACATGTGCGGGCACGACGCGCACACCTCGGTGCTCCTGGGTGCCGGCCTCGCGCTGGCGTCGGTGGCCGACCGGCTGCCCGGCCGCGTCCGGCTGGTGTTCCAGCCCGCCGAGGAGGTCCAGCCCGGCGGGGCGCTCGACGTCATCGCCGCGAACGGGCTCGACTCGGTCGACCGCATCTTCGCGCTGCACTGCGACCCGCGCCTCGAGGTCGGGCACGTCGGCACGCGGGTCGGCCCGATCACGTCGGCCTGCGACATGCTCGAGCTGCGCCTGACCTCGCCGGGCGGGCACACCTCGCGCCCGCACCTGACCGCCGACCTCGTCCACGCGCTCGGCACCGTCATCACCGGCCTGCCCGACCTGCTCTCCCGCCGCGTCGACCCGCGCTCGGGCACGGTCATGGTCTGGGGCCAGGTCGACGCCGGGCACGCCGCGAACGCCGTGCCCGAGCTCGGGACGCTGTCCGGGACGCTGCGCACCGCCCAGCACGCCACGTGGAACGAGCTCGAGCCGCTGGTGCGCCAGCTCGTCACGGCGCTGCTCGCACCCACCGGCGTGGGGTACGTGCTCGAGCACCGTCGCGGGGTCCCGCCGGTGGTCAACGACCCGGTGTCGGCCGACCTGCTGTCCCGGGCCGCCGAGCGGGCCGCGGGCCCGGGCGCGGCGACCGACACCGAGCAGTCCTCCGGCGGTGAGGACTTCGGCTGGTACCTCGAGCACGTGCCCGGCGCGATGGGCCGGCTCGGCGTGTGGTCCGGCGAGGGCCCGCAGTCCGACATCCACCAGCCGACGTTCGCGCTCGACGAGCGGGCGCTCCCGGTGGGCGTGCGGACGATGGTCCAGGCGGCGCTGCTCTCGCTGGAGGGCTAGGTCGGGTTCGTCAGCGATGGTCCGTCGCTGACATCTCGCGTCAGGATGAACCCTTCCTGACATGGGGCTGGCACATGCCGTCCCGACGACGGGTCCCGGGTCCGGACGAGGCTGTCGGTGGGGTGTTGCACGATGGATCCCGTGACCGCTCCGAGCACGCCCGCACCCGCCGCGCTGCCGCCCGTCCCGAGCCGGATCGCCACCGAGCTGGAGGTCGGCGAGGGCCAGGTCCGGGCCGCGATCGAGCTGCTCGACGGCGGCGCGACGGTGCCGTTCGTCGCGCGGTACCGCAAGGAGGTCACCGGCGGGCTGGACGACGCGCAGCTGCGCACCCTGGACGAGCGCCTCGGGTACCTGCGGGAGCTCGAGGAGCGCCGGACGTCGGTGGTGGAGTCGGTCCGTGAGCAGGGCAAGCTCACCGACGAGCTGCACGCGCAAATCCTCGCCGCGGAGACCAAGAGCCGCCTCGAGGACGTCTACCTGCCGTACAAGCCGAAGCGCCGCACCAAGGCGATGATCGCCCGTGAGGCCGGCCTCGAGCCGCTCGCCGACGGTCTGCTGGGCGACCCGACGGTCGAGCCCCGGGCCGCCGCGGCGGCGTTCGTCGACGCCGAGAAGGGCGTGGCCGACGCCGACGCCGCCCTCGAGGGCGCCCGGGCCATCCTCGTCGAGCGCCTCGCGGAGGACGCCGACCTGGTCGGGGAGCTCCGCGAGCGGATGTGGACCCGCGGCCGCGTCGTCGCGGCGGCGCGCGAGGGCAAGGCCGAGGACCCGACGGCGGCCAAGTTCTCCGACTACTTCGAGTTCGACGAGCCGTTCACCAAGCTCCCCTCGCACCGCATCCTCGCGCTGCTGCGCGGCGAGTCGGAAGAGGTCCTGGCGCTGACGTTCGACCCGTGCTCCGCCGACGACGACGGCGACACCTCGGCCTACGAGGGCCGGGTCGCGACGGCGGCCGGGATCGCCGACCGGGGACGGCCGGCCGACTCCTGGCTGCTCGGCGTCGCCCGCTGGGCCTGGCGGACGCGGATCTCGTCACGGCTCGTCGTCGACCTGCGGGTACGGCTGCGCGAGGTGGCCGAGGAGGGCGCCGTCGGGGTGTTCGCGGGCAACCTGCGCGATCTCCTGCTCGCCGCCCCCGCCGGCGCCCGCCCGACCATGGGCCTCGACCCGGGCCTGCGCACCGGCGTGAAGGTCGCCGTCGTCGACGGCACCGGCAAGGTCCTCGCGCACGAGACCATCTACCCGCACGTCCCGCGCAACCAGTGGGACAAGTCCCTGGCGACGCTGGCGGGCCTCGTGGCCGAGCACGGCGTCCAGCTCGTCGCGATCGGCAACGGCACCGCCTCGCGCGAGACCCACAAGCTCGCCCAGGAGCTCGCGAAGGCCACCCCCGGGCTGATCCCGGCGATGGTCTCGGAGGCCGGGGCGTCGGTGTACTCGGCGTCGGAGGAGGCCTCGAAGGAGCTGCCGGATCTCGACGTCTCGATCCGTGGCGCGGTCTCGATCGCCCGCCGGCTCCAGGACCCGCTCGCCGAGCTCGTGAAGATCGACCCGAAGTCGATCGGCGTCGGGCAGTACCAGCACGACGTGTCCGCGACGATGCTCTCGCGCTCGCTCGACGGCGTCGTGGAGGACTGCGTCAACGCCGTCGGCGTCGACGTCAACACCGCCTCGGCCCCGCTGCTGCGCCGGGTCTCCGGCATCTCGACCGGGCTCGCGACGACGATCGTCGGGTTCCGCGACGAGAACGGGCCGTTCCGGTCGCGCACCGCGCTGACCAAGGTCCCGCGTCTCGGGGCGAAGGCGTTCGAGCAGTGTGCGGGCTTCCTGCGCATCCCCGACGCCGACGACCCGCTCGACCGCTCCGGCGTGCACCCGGAGGCCTACCCCGTCGTGCGGCGCATCGTCGAGGAGACGGGCACCGACGTCGCGTCGCTGGTCGGGAACTCCTCGCTGCTCGGGCGGCTCGACCCGACGACGTTCACCGACGAGACCTTCGGCGTCCCGACGGTCACCGACATCATCGCCGAGCTCGACAAGCCCGGCCGCGACCCGCGCCCGGCCTTCGAGACCGCGAGCTTCGCCGAGGGCGTCGAGCAGATCACCGACCTCGCGGCGGGGATGGTGCTCGAGGGCGTGGTCACCAACGTGGCGGCGTTCGGCGCGTTCGTCGACGTGGGCGTGCACCAGGACGGTCTCGTGCACATCTCGGCGATGTCGAAGGAGTTCGTGTCGGACCCGCGGGCCGTCGTGGGGCCCGGTGACGTGGTGCGGGTGAAGGTGCTCGACGTCGACGTGCCCCGCAAGCGCATCTCGCTGACGCTCCGGCTCGAGGACGAGCCCGGTTCCGGCTCCGGTGAGGACGGCGGCCGTGGTGGTGGTCGCTCCCGAGGTGGTCGCGACGGCGGTGGCCAGGGTCGGGACGGCGGCCAGGGTGGCGGCGGCAAGCGGTCGCCGGGTGGCGACGGCGGGCAGCGCGGCAACGGGGGCCAGCGCGGCAACGGGGGTCAGCGCGGCAACGGCGGCAAGCAGCCCCGAGGTGGTCAGGGCGGGGACCGGCGCGGCAAGCGCGACGATCGACCCGCACCCGGCGGGGCCATGGCCGACGCGCTCCGGCGGGCGGGCCTCGACAAGTAGCCGCTGACGAGGGGCACCTCACGCAGGTTTTGAGGACGCCTGCGCTGCGTGGTGTGCCCTTCGCGCGGGGTCGGGCGGGGGGCTCGGCGGGCAGTCAGCCCGCGAGGGGCACCTCAGGCAGGTTCGATCGTCGCCCGTGCTGCGTGGTGTGCCCCTCGTCGAGGCCGCCGCTCGCCGTCGGAGCCCGACCTACAGCGACGTCCCCGGCCCGATCGAGCGGCAGGGGCGCTCGCGCAGGGCCTGCACGTAGTCGTCGGGCGCACCCGCGGCCTCGGCCGCGTCGGAGAGCACCCCGATGTAGCGGGCCGACGGCAGGCCGCCCTCGTACGCGTCCAGCACGTAGACCCACGCGAGCTGCGGGCCGTCCATCGTCTGGATCCGCAGCCGGAGCTTCTTGTGCATGCCGAGCTCGCCGCCCTCCCAGCGGTCGAGCTGGTCGACGTCGAGCTCGCTGACGTCGTAGAGCACGACGAAGACCCGCGACCCGGGGTCCTCGACGACGGTGGACAGCGCGCCCTCCCAGCCGAGATCCTCGCCCCCGAAGGTCAGGCGCCAGCCCTCGAGCCAGCCGGTCCCCGACACGGGAGAATGCGGCGCGCGTTGCATCATCTGCCCCGGGTCCATGTTCGACCCGTAGGCGGCGTAGAGCGGCACGGCGGACAGGGTATCCACGACGGAGGCACTCGACCGACGCCGGAATCCCGCCCGTTACGCCGAACGGGCAGGATGTTCCGTGACCGGCAGGCCGGGCGCCCACCACCACCGCCCGGCGCCACCACCCGGGGCCCGCACCCGTCCCGGCGCCGTCACCGAAACGGAGGACCCCCTTCCATGACCCGCATCGTGATCCTCGGCGGCGGACCGGCCGGGTACGAGGCTGCGCTGGTCGCCGCCCAGCACGAGGCCGACGTCGTCCTGGTCGAGGAGGACAGCCTCGGCGGGAACTGCGTGGCGTACGACTGCGTGCCGTCGAAGACGTTCATCGCCTCGGCCGGGGTGCGCGCCGGGTTCCGCCGCAACATCGACATGGGCATCGACGTCGACTCGGACGAGGCGACCGTCGACCTCCCGCGCGTCAACGGCCGCGTCCGGGGGCTCGCCCTCGCCCAGTCGGCGGATATCAAGGCGACCGTGCAGCGCGCCGGGGTGCGGGTCTGCGACGGCCGGGGACGCTTCCGGGCGAGCGACATCCACAGCGCCACCCACGACATCGAGGTCTCGCACTCCGACGGGCGCACCGAGGTCGTGACCGCGGACGTCGCCCTCATCGCCACCGGCGCCTCGCCGCGCGTGCTCCCCGACGCCGTGCCCGACGGCCGGCGCATCCTCACCTGGCGCCAGATCTACGACCTCGAGGACCTGCCGGAGCACCTCGTCGTCGTCGGTTCCGGCGTCACCGGCGCCGAGTTCGTGTCCGCCTACGCCGAGCTCGGCGTGCCCGTGACCCTCATCTCCAGCCGCGACCGGGTGCTCCCGCACGAGGATCCGGACGCGGCGGCGACGCTGGAGGAGGTCTTCACCGAGCGCGGGGTGACGATCGAGCCGCGGTCGCGGGCCGACAAGGTCGTCGCGACGGCCGACGGGGTGCGGGTGACGCTCTCCGACGGCCGCGAGGTCACCGGCTCGCACGCCCTGATGACGGTCGGATCGGTGCCGAACACCGAGGGACTCGGGTGCGAGGAGATCGGGCTCGACCTGCGGGACTCCGGCCACATCACCGTCGACCGCGTCTCCCGCACCTCGGTGCCCGGCGTCTACGCGGCCGGGGACTGTACGGGGCTCCTGCCGCTCGCGTCCGTCGCCGCCATGCAGGGCCGGATCGCGATGTGGCACGCGCTCGGCGAGGGGGTCGGACCGCTGCGGCTCAAGACGGTCGCGTCGGCGGTCTTCACCCGCCCCGAGGTCGCGACGGTCGGCATCGGGCACAAGCAGGTGGAGTCCGGGGAGTTCGCCGCTCGGGAGGTGCTCCTGCCGCTGGGGACGAACCCGCGCGCCAAGATGCAGGCCCTCTCGCGGGGCTTCGTGAAGGTGTTCTGCCGACCGGCGACGGGGGTGGTCATCGGCGGCGTGATCGTCGCGCCGGTCGCGAGCGAGCTGATCCTCCCGCTCGCGATGGCGGTGCAGAACAACCTCACCGTGGACGACCTCGCCCACACGTTCTCGATCTACCCGTCGCTGTCCGGGTCGGTCACCGAGGCCGGTCGCCGCCTCATGCAGCACGACGACCTGGATTAGGCCTTCGGCCATGTGAGCGGATTCGGTCGCTCTGACGACCAAATCCACTCACATGCCGCTAGGCCCAGTCGAAGGTCCGCGTGACCGCCTTCTTCCACTGGCTCATCAGCGTGTCGCGGGAGTTCGCGTCCATCGCCGGGGTCCAGGTCTTGTCCTTGGCCCAGTTGTCGCGGATGTCCTGCTCGGAGGACCAGAACCCGACGGCGAGCCCCGCGGCGTAGGCCGCGCCCAGCGCCGTCGTCTCCGCGACGACGGGCCGGGTGACCGGGACGTCGAGGATGTCGGCCTGGAACTGCATGAGGATCTCGTTGCCGACCATGCCGCCGTCGACCTTGAGCTCGGTCAGCGGCACCCCGGAGTCGGCGTTCATGGCGTCGATGACCTCGCGGGTCTGGAACGCCGTCGCCTCGAGCACCGCCCGCGCGATGTGGTTCTTGTTGACGTAGCGGGTGAGCCCGACGATCGCCCCGCGGGCGTCGGCGCGCCAGTACGGCGCGAACAGCCCGGAGAAGGCCGGCACGACGTACGCGCCGCCGTTGTCGTCGACCTGCGCGGCCAGCGTCTCGATCTCGGGCGCCGACGAGATCATCCCGAGGTTGTCGCGCAGCCACTGCACCAACGAGCCCGTGACCGCGATCGAGCCCTCGAGCGCGTAGACCTGGGGCTGGTCGCCGATCTTGTAGCAGACCGTCGTGAGCAGGCCGTTCTTCGACTCGACCTTCTCGGTGCCGGTGTTGAGCAGCACGAAGTTGCCGGTGCCGTAGGTGTTCTTGGCCTCGCCGACCTCGAGGCACGCCTGCCCGAACGTCGCCGCCTGCTGGTCGCCGAGGATGCCGGAGACCGGGACGTCGCGGAACGTGCCACGGGCGCGGATGGGGCCGTAGTTCTCCGACGACGAGCGGATCTCGGGGAGCATCGACATCGGTACGCCGATCTCGGCGCACAGCTCCGGGTCCCACTGCAGGGTGTCGATGTTCATCAGCAGGGTGCGCGACGCGTTCGTCGGGTCGGTGATGTGGAGCCCGCCCTCGTTCCCGCCGGTGGCGTTCCAGAGGACCCAGGTGTCCATCGTCCCGAACGCCAGCTCGCCGCGCTCCGCCCGCTCCCGGGCGCCCTCGACGTTGTCGAGGATCCAGCGCGCTTTCGGGCCGGCGAAGTAGGTGGCCAGCGGGAGGCCGGTCTTCGCGCGGTAGCGCTCGGCGCCACCGCCGAGCGCGCCGAGCTCGTCGCAGATCGCCTGGGTCCGGGTGTCCTGCCAGACGATCGCGTTGTAGACCGGCTCGCCGGTCGCGCGGTCCCAGACGACGGTGGTCTCGCGCTGGTTGGTGATCCCGACCGCGGCGATGCTCGTCGAGTCCAGGTCGGCGCGCGCGAGGGCGCCGCCGCACACCTGTCGGGTGTTGCCCCAGATCTCCGCGGCGTCGTGCTCCACCCACCCGGCCTGCGGGAAGATCTGCTGGTGCTCGAGCTGGTCGACGGCGACGACCCGCCCGGAGTGGTCGAAGATCATGCAGCGGGTCGAGGTAGTGCCTTGATCGATCGCCGCGACGTACTGGGGCATTCCGTGTCTCCTCTACTCGCCCGGGCGTCGCACGCCCTCCCGGCCACAGACGGTTGCCCACCGAGCCCGCTGTGACAAGGGGTTGACGCAGGTCACAAGCGGGGGTTTGCCTTGACGCACGCTCATGCACTCCGGGCGTATACGGCTCACGAGGAGGTGGAAAGTGACCCGAGCGCAAAAGCCGGCCGGATGGCGAAGCGGGACCGGCGGGGAGATGTTGTCGGAATTCCTCGGGACGTTCGTCCTGATCATGTTCGGCCTCGGATGTGTGGCGGTCGCCGTGGTGGGTCTCCCGGGCTCGGGCCGCCAGACCGTCGACTTCGGCCCCGCCAACTGGCTCATCATCGGCTGGGGCTGGGGCCTCGCGGTGGTCTTCGGTGTCTACGTCGCGGGTGGCGTCAGTGGGGCCCACATCAACCCCGCGGTGACATTGGCGTTCGCCGTTCGGCGCGGGTTCCCGTGGCGCAAGGTGCCTGCCTACTGGCTCGCCCAGGTGGTTGGTGCGTTCGCCGCGGCGGCGCTCATCTACTCGGTGTACTACCCGGCCATCGACGCGTACAACGCGACCAAGGGCATCGCCTCGCGGGCTGCGTCACAGGACACCTTCTCGATCTTCGCGACGTTCCCGGCCAAGTACTTCGGCGGAGCGTTGTGGGGGCCGTTGTTCGACCAGATCGTGGGCACGGCACTCCTGGTCGCCCTGATCGCGGCGATCGTCGACAACCGCAACCAGGCGCCGACGGGCAACATGGGCGGGTTCATCATCGGCCTGGTCGTCGTCGGGATCGGATTCAGCTTCGGCACCGACGCGGGCTACGCCATCAACCCCGCCCGCGACCTCGGTCCGCGGCTCTGGACCTACATCGAGGGCTGGGGTGCACTCGCCTTCCCGGGGGCGGGCACGTACTTCGACAACTACTGGTGGGTCCCGATAGTCGGTCCACTGGTGGGCGCCGTCATCGGGATCGTCGTGTACGACCTGATCATCGGCCAGGTGCTCGAGGCCCGGGCGGAGGCCGCCGGCGGTGAGGAGCCCCCGCCGCCTCCCGGACGCACCGGGGACGGCGTCGACTCGGCCGACGTCCCCGCGCAGAGCCGGGCGGAGGCGACTGTCCAGGAACGGCTCGGCCCCGAACAGGTGTGACCCCACCTGCCCCACGCGTGCGGCAGGGTGGTGGGGGGCATTCCCCGCCGTCAGGTCGATGCGATACGAGGAGGATCTTGCGTGGCTGCTCAGTCCGCAGAGCATGAACCGGGGCGGCAGTCCACGTCGCCCTCCACGGACGCCGACGAGATCGACGCCGCCGTGGAGCCCTCCCGGCTCGGCCCGGCCGAGCGCGAGGCCGCCTGGGAGCGGCTCTCCACGGAGCGGTTCGACGTCGTGGTCGTCGGCGGCGGTGTGGTCGGCGTCGGGGCGGCGCTCGACGCCGCGACCCGCGGCCTGACCGTGGCCCTCGTCGAGGCCCGCGATCTGGCCGCGGGCACGTCGAGCCGCTCGTCGAAGCTCTTCCACGGCGGGCTGCGCTATCTGGAGCAGCTCGACTTCGGGCTGGTGCGCGAGGCGCTCCACGAGCGCGAGCTGAACATGACGCGCCTCGCCCCGCACCTGATCAAGCCGGTGCCGTTCCTGTACCCGCTGACCCACAACGTGTGGGAACGGCCGTACGTGACGGCCGGCATCACCCTCTACGACACGATGGGCGGCAAGAGCTCGCTGCCCAAGCAGAAGCAGCTCACCCGCTCGGGTGCGCTGCGCATGGCGCCCGCGCTCAAGCGCGACGCGCTCGTCGGGGCGGTGCGCTACTACGACGCGCAGGCCGACGACGCCCGCCACACGATGATGGTGGGGCGCACCGCCGCCCAGTACGGCGCGGTGGTGCGCACGTCGACCCAGGTCGTCGACTTCCTCCACGAGGTGGATCGCGTCGCGGGGGTCCGGGTGCGCGACGTCGAGAGTGGCCGCGAGACCGATGTCCGTGCCCACGTCGTCGTCAACTGCACCGGGGTCTGGACCGACCAGATGCAGCACACGGCCGGGACCCGCGGCCGGTTCCACGTGAAGGCGTCGAAGGGCGTGCACTTCCTGGTCGCCCGGGACAAGATCCCCTCGGACGTGGGGATGATCCTGCGGACCGAGAAGTCGGTCCTGTTCGTCATCCCGTGGCGCAACCACTGGATCGTCGGGACCACCGACACCGACTGGCACCTGGATCTCGCGCACCCGGCGGCCACCCGGCACGACATCGACTACCTGCTCGAGCACATCAACTCTGTGCTCGTCACCCCGCTGAGCCACGACGACATCGAAGGCGTGTACGCGGGGCTGCGCCCGCTGCTGGCCGGGGAGAGCGAGGAGACCTCCAAGCTCTCGCGCGAGCACGCGGTCTCGCGGGTGATGCCGGGCATGGTGTCGATCGCCGGCGGCAAGTACACCACCTACCGGGTGATGGCCAAGGACGCGCTCGACGCGGCCGTGGACGACATCCCGGCCCGTGTCGCCCCGTCGATCACCGACCGCGTCCCGCTCATCGGGGCCGACGGGTACTTCGCGCTGATCAACCAGGCCGAGCACCTCGGGCGCCGGTACGGGCTGCACCCGCACCGCATCCGGCACCTGCTCGACCGGTACGGCTCGCTGCTGCACGGCCTGCTCGCGATGAGCGAGGAGGACCGGTCGCTGCTCGAGCCGGTGCCCGGGTCGCCGGACTACCTCAAGGTGGAGATCGCCTACGCGGTGGCCTACGAGGGCGCGCTGCACGTCGACGACGTCCTCACCCGCCGCACCCGCATCTCCATCGAGTACGCACACCGCGGGGCCGAGTCGGCCGCCTCGGTGGGTGAGCAGATGGCGGCGCTGCTCGGCTGGGACGACGCGACGCGCGAGCGCGAGGTCCGCTCGTACGTCGAGCGGGTCGAGGCCGAGCGTCGCTCGCAGACGGTCGACACCGACGAGGAGGCCGACAAGCTCCGGATCGCGGCGCCCGACCCCCGCGCCGAGCGTCTCGCCGGCCTCGCGACCTCCTGACGGTTCTCGAGGACGCCGACCCCGCCTCCCGGCCCGCCCTGCGTGGGCGGCCGGGAGCGGGTCAGGCGCGTCCGGAACCGGCCGAACGTCAGGAGCCGGCGGCGGGCTCCGGCTCGCGGCGTGAGGTGACCGGGCCCGACGACGACGGACCCGGCGCGACCGGCAGCGTCACGTCGTGGGTCAGGACCGGACGGTCGCCGTCGGCCACCAGCCGGGCCGCGTGCGGCGCGTGCCCGGGCGCGCTGACGACGAGCAGCCAGGCCCCGGACGAGGGCAGCGCCAGCTCGTAGACCCCGCCCCGCGTTCCCGCGCGGCCGTACTGGACCCCGTGCTCGTCGACCAGCGTGACCACGGCCTCGCCGGGCCCGGCGAGCCCGACGCGCCCGCGCACGACGGTGCCCGCGGATGTGGTCGCCGGCCGGCCGGTCGGTGCATCGGTCGGTGCGGTGACCGGCGGGTCCGTCGGGGAGGTCCCGCCGCTCACCGGCCCGTCGTCGAGGGGGCCCGCGTCGGCGGACTCCGTGTGGATCGACTCGGCGGACGGCGCGCCCACCTCCTCGGTCTCGGCCACGGGGGCGGGCCTGCCGCCCATGAACAGCGACACCACGAACGCGACCACCCCGACGATGCCCGCGGCCATGAACCCGACCCGCAGGCCCTGCGCGTCCGGGATGCCGCTGAGTGAGGCGGAAGCGATCGCCGAGATCGTCACGAAGGCCGCGGTGCCGAACGCGCCCGCCACCTGCTGCAGCGTCGCGAGGATCGCGCTGCCGTGGGAGTACAGCGGCCCCGGCAGCGACGAGAGGCCCTCGGTCATCAGCGGCGTCATCATCAGGCCGAGCCCGGCCATGAGCAGGACGTGGATCCCGACGACGGCCCACAGCGACGAACCCGCCCCGAGCAGCGTGAACAGCCACAGCGCGGCCGCCATCATGATCGAGCCGGGGATCACCAGCGGGCGGGCACCGACCTTGTCGTAGGCGGCCCCGACCGGACGGCCGAGCAGACCGAGCACCAGCCCGCCGGGCAGCACCGCGAGGCCTGTCCAGAAGGTGTCCAGGCCGAGCACGGTCTGCAGGAACAGCGGCAGCAGGATCGCCGCGGCGCCGAGCAGCGACATGAACAGCAGCGCCGCGAGGATGATCGAGACCACGAACGAGCGGTGGGTGAACGGCCGCAGGTCCAGCAGCGCGGCGTCGCGCTTCTGCAGGGCCAGCTGCCGGGCGATGAACAGCACGAGGGCCACGGCGCCCACGACGATCGGCACCCAGGGCGGCAGATGACCGCTCCCGCCGGACTCCCCGATGGTCGAGAAGCCGTAGAGGATGCCGCCGAACCCGATGGCCGAGAGCAGGACCGAGAGCAGGTCGAGCGGGACCGAGCGGGTCTCGCTCGGCAGCCGCAGCAGGATCGCGCCCAGGATCAGGGCCGCCACGGCCAGCGGCAGCACGATGAAGAACATCCAGCGCCAGCCGAGCGAGGCCAGCACCGCGCCGCCGATGGTCGGGCCGATCGCCGGGGCGACCGCGATGACGATCGTGATCGTGCCCATCGTCGAGCCACGGCGCTCCGGGGGGACCAGCCGCATGATCGACGTCATCAGCAGCGGGATCATCACCGCGGTGCCGCAGGCCTGCACCACCCGACCGACGAGCAGCACCGCGAAGCCCGGCGCGACCCCGCTGATCAGCGTGCCGAGGCTGAAGAGCGTCAGCGACGCGAGGAAGACCTGGCGGGGGGTGAAGCGCTCGAGCAGGAACCCGGTGGTCGGGATGACCACGGCCATGGTGAGCAGGAAGCCGCTGGTCAGCCACTGCACCGTCGTCGTCGAGACCCCGAGGTCGACGGTGAGGTCCTTGAGCGCGACCGACAGGATCGTCTCGTTGAGGATCATGACGAACGCGGACACGACGAGGACCGCGATGACCACGCCGGCCCGCGTGGTGCCCGGCGCGTCCGGCTGCGGGCCGGCAGCGGCCTCCGGCGTGGTCGGAGCCGAACTCATGGGAGGGCACCTCTCGGGTCACGGGGAGCGGCATGCGGGGGTCGGCCTCGCCGCCGACGGTGTCCAGACAACCACGACCCCCTGACAACGACGACCGGATTCCCCGTCGACGTGCCACGGGCGCGCACCGGGGCGAACATCTCCGGGCCGCGGTTCGTTCCCGGGTCAGCCGCCGTGGCGGTGCCCCAGATAGCCCAGGATCGCGATCGCCGCGGGAACCAGCAGGAACACCTGCGGGAACCGGAAGCCCGTCAGCACGAACAGCGCGATCGCGATCAGGGGCGCGAGCGCGGAGAGCTTGCCCGCGTGCCGACCCAGCCGGGCGCCGAGCGGGGCCACCAGCTCCGGGAGGTCCTCGCCGGACCGCACCTCCGTCGTCGGGGACGCGGGCGAGGGGGACGACGGCGCGACGGCCTCGCCGTCGGCGGCCGGCGGGGTCGTCACCGGGGCCGACGGGAAGGCCGGGTGCGGGTCGGGCAGGTCGGTGAACAGCGCGTCGAGCTCGGACCGGAACCGGGCGTTGGACGCGACGGCCGACCGCTCGGCGTACTCCGTCGGGTCGAGCCTGCCGTCGCGCAGGTGCTCGTCGAGGGCGGCCATGGCGAGCTCACGCTCCCGGGTCCCGATCCGCAGCTCGCCCACGCGGCCAGCGTAGGCGCCGATGTGAGGATGAACCCGTCCTGACGTCAGATGTCAGCGGTGGTCCATCGCTGACAACGGGGTCAGTCGGCGATCTCGCAGATCACGGCGCCCTGGTTGACCGACGCGCCCTGCTCGATCGACAGCCCGGTCACCGTGCCGTCCTTGTGCGCGGTCACCGGGTTCTCCATCTTCATGGCCTCGACGACGACGATCTGGTCGCCCGTCGACACCGTGTCGCCCTCGGAGACCGCGACCTTGACGACGGTGCCCTGCATGGGCGAGGTCACCGCGTCCCCGGAGACCTTCGCACCGCCGCCGGAACGCTTGCGCGCCTTCTTCTTGGCCGCGGGCGCCGCCGCGCCGCCGCCACCCCCCAGGGACAGCCCGGCGGGCAGCGACACCTCGAGGCGCTTGCCGCCGACCTCGACGACCACGGTCTGGCGCGCGCCGGACTCGTCGTCCTCGTCGTCGCCCTCGCCCTCGGCCACGAACGGCGGGATCTGGTTGTCGAACTCGGTCTCGATCCAGCGGGTGTGCACCAGGAACGAGGAGGCGCCCTCGGGAGCGGCGAAGGCCGGGTCGTCGACGACCACGCGGTGGAACGGGATCACGGTCGGCATCCCGTCGACCACGATCTCGTCCAGCGCGCGACGCGAGCGCTGCAGCGCCTGCTCGCGGTCCTCGCCGGTGACGATGAGCTTGCCGACCATGGAGTCGAACTGGCCGCCGATCACGGTGCCGGACTCGACGCCCGCGTCGACGCGCACGCCCGGCCCGGCCGGCGCGACGAACCGCGTGACGGTGCCCGGGGCGGGCAGGAAGCCGCGCCCGGCGTCCTCGCCGTTGAGCCGGAACTCGATCGAGTGCCCGCGCGGCTCCGGGTCGGAGTGGAACCGCAGCTCCTCGCCGTTCGCGATCCGGAACTGCTCGCGCACCAGGTCGAGCCCGCTGGTCTCCTCCGAGACCGGGTGCTCGACCTGCAGGCGGGTGTTCACCTCGAGGAACGAGATCGTGCCGTCCTCGCCGACGAGGAACTCGACGGTGCCCGCGCCGGAGTAGCCGGCCTCGACGCAGATGTCGCGGGCGGAGGTGTGGATGCGCTTGCGCTGCTCGTCGGTCAGGAACGGCGCGGGCGCCTCCTCGACGAGCTTCTGGTGGCGACGCTGCAGCGAGCAGTCGCGGGTGCCGACGACGATGCAGTTGCCGTGCTGGTCGGCGAGGACCTGCGCCTCGACGTGGCGCGGGCGGTCGAGGTAGCGCTCGACGAACGACTCGCCGCGCCCGAACGCCGAGACCGCCTCGCGGACCGCGGCGTCGAACATGTCGGCGATCTCGTCGCGCTCCCGGGCGACGCGCATGCCGCGTCCGCCGCCGCCGAACGCCGCCTTGATGGCGACCGGCAGGCCGTGCTCGTCCGCGAAGGCGATGACCTCGTCGGCGTCGGCGACCGGGTCCTTCGTGCCCGGCACCAGCGGCGCTCCCGAGCGCTCGGCGATCTTGCGGGCGGTGACCTTGTCGCCGAGGTCCCGGATGGCCTGCGGCGAGGGCCCGATCCAGATGAGCCCGGCGTCGAGCACGGCCTGCGCGAAGTCGGCGTTCTCGGAGAGGAACCCGTACCCGGGGTGGATGCCGTTGGCGCCGGACTCCTTCGCCGCGGCGATGATCTTCTCGATGTTCAGGTAGGTGTCGGCCGCGTTGTCACCGCCGAGCGCGAACGCCTGGTCGGCCAGGCGCACGTGCGGCAGGTCGCGGTCGGGGTCGGCGTAGACGGCGACGCTGGTGAGGCCGGCGTCCTTGCACGCGCGTGCCACGCGGACGGCGATCTCCCCGCGGTTGGCGATCAGCACGGTGTGCAGCGGAGCCTGCTGGGCCGGCGTTGCCATCGGACTGCCTCCTGGGGCGAGCGCATCGTTGCGTGGACACAAGGTGGTGAATCCGCGCGCAGTGTAGGGGCGCGGCCGCCGTTCGACCGGTCGGGTCTGCCCCGAACGGTCGGCCGTGACCGTTCCGGCGACTCTCCCGCACCTCGCCACCGCGAACCACCGGTGTGCGCGTGGTCATGGCCACAGCTGGAGGGGGCGTCGGTGACGGGGCTGTCGGGGTCGATCGCTACCGTCGGTACCCGATGAGCCGACGCGAGACCGAGCGCAGCGGGGCAGGACTCCCGGGCGAGGGCGCCACGCCCCCGGCCGGGTCCGGCGGGGGTCGCTGGTGGGGGCGGGCGGTCGTGGCGTGCGCGTCACTGGCGGCGCTGGCGGGCACCGTGGCCGCGGTGGCGACGGCCGCCGGGGCTGACGGCGACCAGGCCGAGCGCAGCGAGGCGGCCGCCCGGGACGCCGCGGACGCGTCCCGCCCGCCCACACCTCACCCCGCCGCCGACACGGCGACGGCCGCCGTCACCACCCGGCCCGCGGCGGGCCCCGAACGGGTGGGTGCCCCGACGCTGGGCGCCACCGTCGAGATCCCCGCCGGGTGGGAGGCGACGCCCGACCAGGACCTCGTGCCGGTCCCGCCGGACCGCTTCCCGACGATCGTGGCCCTCCCGAACCGCGCGGCCGTGCTGGTCGGCCGGATGGACGCGGCACGAGGCTTCGGGCCGGACGCGCTCGCCGACGAGGCACGCCGTCTCGTCGGGGCGTTCGCCGACGGGACGACGCGTCAGGCCCCCGGCGGCAACGGGCGGATCGCGGACGTCTCCGACGACGCCGGCCGTCTCGACGGCCGTGACTCCCACACCGTGGTCCGCCGGGTGACCGGCGCGAAGGGGCCCGGCGCGCTCGTCCGGGTCACCACGGTCGCCGGGCAGGGCGGCGAGCCCGGCCTCGTCCTGCTCGCGGTGGCCGGCCCCGGGCCGCGTCAGGCCGCGGACGCGGCCGCGGCGGACCGGATCGTCCGCTCGCTGTCCTCGGCCCCGCCCGACGCGCCGCCGCGCAACGGCCGGGCCCAGGCCCCGCCGGCGTCGGCCGCGCCGGGGCTCCCGCCCCGCGGTGCGCCGACGTCCGCCCCGCCGCGCGCGCCGGCCTCGAGCCCGCCGCGCCCGTCGTCGCGGGCTCCGGTCAGCCCGCCGCCGGGCCGCCCCGCGCCGCCGTCGCCCACAGATCGCTGATCGCCACTCCCAGCTCGGCGAGCAGGTGGCGGGTCAGCGGCAGGCTGATCCCGACGACGTTGGCCGGGTCGCCCTGGATGCCCTCCACGAACCAGCCGCCGAGGCCGTCGAGGGTGAACGCGCCGGCGACCGCCAGCGGCTCGCCCGAGGCCAGGTAGGCCTCCAGCTCCAGCTCGGTCGGTGACCCGAACGTCACCATCGTCGCGGCGTGCCCCGAGATCTCGGACTCCGGCAGACCGCCGCGCAGGCGGATGACGGCGTGCCCGGTGACGAGCTCGCCGTGCCCGCCCGCGATCTGCTGCCAGCGGGCGCGCGCGGCTTCCGTCGTGCCGGGCTTGCCGACCAGCTCGCCGTCGAGGTCGAGCATCGAGTCGCACCCGATCACGACGCCGTCGAACCCGCCGTCGACCTCGGCGGCCACCCGCCCGGCCACCGACCGAGCCTTGGCCATCGCGAGCCCGGTGACCTTCTCGGCCGGGCTCGCGTCCCCGAGCGCGGCGAGCAGTGACTCCTCGTCGACGTCGGAGACCAGCACCGTGGGCTCGACGCCCGCGGAGCGCAGCACACCGAGGCGGGCGGGGGACGCGGACGCGAGGACCAGGTGCACGGCGCGGGACCCTACGGGTGATCGGGCGTTGGCCTCAGCGGGGGAGCGCCGACGCCCGCCATGCCCCGGGACCGGGGGTGAGCGGACGGCGGACCAGCGACTCCCGCTCGTTCCACACCGAGGTGGGCCCGGTCTCCTCGGGCTCCCCGCCGCCGCCCGAGGCGGCCGCGAGCACGGCGGTCAGCGCGGCCACCTCCTCGGGCGTGGGGTCGCCGCGCACGATCCGCAGCACCGGCCGGGCCGGCGCGGTCTCGTCGGTCTCGCCGTCGCCGCTCACCGCATCGTCCATTCGAGCTCCGCTTCGCTGCGTCTCACAGCATCGTCCATTCGAGCTCCGCTTCGCTGCGTCTCACAGCGGGATGTTCCCGTGCTTCTTCGGGGGCAGCGTCTCGCGCTTGGTGCCGAACGAGCGCAGCGCCCGCGCGACGTACCCGCGGGTGTACGACGGCGGCACGACCGCGTCCACGTAGCCGCGCTCGGCCGCGATGTAGGGGTTGGCGAGGGTGTCCTCGTACTCCTGCTGCAGCTCGACGCGCCGGGCCTCGACGTCGCCGCCCTCGTCCTCGGTCTTCTTGAGCTCCTTGCGGTACAGGATGCTCACCGCGCCGGACGCGCCGGTGACCGCGATCTGCGCGGTCGGCCAGGCGATGTTCAGGTCGGCGCCGAGGTGCTTGGAGCCCATGACGTCGTACGCGCCGCCGTAGGCCTTGCGGCAGATGACCGTGATCAGCGGGACCGTCGCCTCGGCGTACGCGTAGATCAGCTTCGCGCCGCGCCGGATGATCCCGTTGTACTCCTGGTCGACGCCGGGCAGGAATCCCGGCACGTCGACGAAGGTCAGCACCGGGATGTTGAACGCGTCGCAGGTGCGCACGAACCGCGCCGCCTTCTCGCTGGCCCCGATGTCGAGGCAGCCGGCGAGCTGGGTCGGGTTGTTCGCGACGACGCCGACCGCGCGGCCGTCGACGCGGCCGTACCCGACGACGATGTTCGCCGCGTAGAGCTCCTGGACCTCGAGGAACTCCTCGTCGTCGACCACGCCGCGGATGACCTGGCGGATGTCGTAGGGCTGGTTCGGCGAGTCCGGCACCAGCGAGTCGAGCTCGCGGTCGGTCTCGGTGATCCCGTCCTCGACCGAGCCGGTCTCCTCGGCCGTGTCGCCCCCACCCGCCCCGAGCCGCGGCGGCTCGGAGAGGTTGTTCGACGGCAGGTAGCCCAGCAGCTCCTGCACGTAGGCGATCGCGTCGTCCTCGTCCGAGGCGAGGTAGTGCGCGTTGCCCGAGGTGGTGTTGTGGGTGCGGGCGCCGCCGAGCTCCTCGAACTCGACGTCCTCACCGGTGACCGTCTTGATGACGTCCGGTCCGGTGATGAACATGAACGAGGTCTCGTCGACCATGATCGTGAAGTCGGTCAGCGCGGGGGAGTACACGGCGCCGCCGGCCGCCGGTCCCATGACCAGCGAGATCTGCGGGACGACGCCGGAGGCGTGCGAGTTCCGCCGGAAGATCTCGCCGTAGAGGCCGAGCGCGACGACACCCTCCTGGATGCGCGCGCCGCCGCCGTCGTTGATGCCGATGACGGGGCAGCCGATCTTCATGGCCACGTCCATGACCTTGACGATCTTCTCGCCGTAGACCTCGCCGAGCGCGCCGCCGAACACCGTCGCGTCCTGCGAGAAGACACAGACCGGGCGGCCGTCGACGGTGCCCTGGCCGGTGACGACGCCGTCGCCGTACGGACGGTTCGCCTCGAGGCCGAAGTTCGTGGAGCGGTGGCGGGCCATGGCGTCGAACTCGAGGAAGCTGCCCTCGTCGAGCAGCAGGTCGATGCGCTCGCGGGCGGTCTTGCGCCCGCGGGAGTGCTGACGCTCGACGGCGCGCTCCGAGCCCGCGTGGACGACGTCCTCCTGCCGGCGGTGCCAGTCGGCCAGCTTCCCGGCGGAGGTGTGGACGTCGGGTTCGTCCCCGGCCCCGTCGGGCTCGGGCGGCGGCTTCGTCGCGGCGGTCATGAGCGCGGACCCTAGCGACACCTCGGTGGGGACACCCAGATGAACCGGGGAGTGAGACCAGCCACGTCCGGCGGCGGCGGCTGTCGGTGGGGCCCGCTACCGTGCGCGCATGCTCCCCGGGATTCAGGAGGCCGCGGCGTGGGCGGCGCTGCGGGAGACGGCCGTCGCGCCGCGCGGCGCGTGGGCCCGCGTCGACGTCGTCGACCGGACGGGTTCGACGAACGCCGACCTCGTCGTGGCGGCGGCCGACGGGGCGCCGGACCGCACGGTGCTCGTGGCGCACCGCCAGGACGCGGGGCGTGGGCGTCGCGAGCGGGTGTGGGAGTCGGCGCCGTCGGAGGGCCTGACGTTCTCCGTACTGCTGCGCCCGTCGGAGGTGCCGGTCGCGCAGTGGGGGTGGGCGCCGCTGATCGCCGGCCTGGCCCTCGTCGTCGCGATGGAGGACTACCGGCCCGCCGCGGGCGACGCGCCGGTCACGGCCGCGCTGAAGTGGCCGAACGACCTGCTGCTGGGGCCCGACCTGCGCAAGGGCGCGGGCATCCTCTCGGAGGTCGTGGACGGCGGTGCTTCCTCCCAACCGCCCCAGGCGCTCGTCGTCGGGATCGGGATCAACGTGTCGACGCCGCAGGCCGAGCTCCCGGAGGGAGGCACCTCGCTGCTCGCGCAGAGCGTGACGCGGTCGCGGCCCGACGTGCTGGGTGACGTGCTCGCCACCTACGCCTCGCTCGACGCCGACTGGCGCGCCGCCCGGGGCGACGCGGCCCGGGCCGGGCTGCTCGCCGGGTACCGCCGCCGCTGCGCCACGCTCGGGGCCACCGTGCGCGTCTCCCTGCCCGGGGACCGGGTGCTCGAGGGCGTGGCGGAGGACGTCGACGACGACGGGCGCCTCGTCGTCCGCGGTCACGACGGGTCACTGACGACGGTGTCGGCGGGCGACGTCGTGCACGTGCGCACGGTCGGGTCGTAGCCGGAAGCACCCGGTGGGGTGGGCTCGCCGGGCGATGCGCTCGGATCCGGGCCCTGGCGCGGATACGCTCGGACGGACCACACCGAGCGTGAGGGGGATCCGTGCCGTACCCGGAGCGCCTCCTCGTCGCGGGTGAGCGGGTCGCGCGGCACGTGCGGCCGCACTGGCGGATGCTCGTGCTCCCGGCGGTCCTGCCGATCGTGGTCGCGTTCCTCGGCGCGTGGCTGGTCGCCCTCACCCGCTCGACGCCGTGGTCGATCACGGTGCTCGTCGCGGTCCTCGTGGTGGGGATCGGGCTGGTCGGGTGGTTCTCGGTGGCGCCGGTGATGCGCTGGCGCTCCACCCACTTCGTCGTCACCGACCGGCGGATCCTGGTGCGCGAGGGCGTGTTCTCGCGCAGTGGCGTGGCGGTGGTCGGGGCGTCGATCACGTCGGTACGCACCACGCGGACGTTCTCCGACCGGATGCTCGGCTGCGGGACGCTCGTGGTGGCGGTCGACGACACCCGTGAGCCGTGGCAGTTCGACGGCATCGGGCGCGTCGACCGGGTCGCCTCCGAGGTCGAGCGGATGGCCCAGCGGCGCGGCGGGCTGCGCCCCGACCGGTGGGGCGCGTGGCGGGACGGCGACGTCGAGGACGCCGAGGACGCCGACTGGAGCGAGGACGACGAGGACGAGGACTGGGACGACGCCGACTGGGACTCCGAGGACGACGACGAGCGCGACTCCCTCGCCGACGTCCCCGCGCCGCGCCCCCGTCGCCGGCTGCCGTTCACCCGTCGTCGGGCGTTGACGGCGGGGCGGTAGGGGCGCTGGCGTCGGCGACGGGCGCTCTCGGCTTGATCAAGAGCACGTGGCGCACGCCGTATCGCCCCGGAGCTGCGCATTGTGCCCCTCGTCGCGCGAGCCGCACTGCCCTCGCTGATCAAGAGCACCTGACGCATGATCCGAACGATCCGAAGCTGCGCGATGTGCCCCTCGCGGGATCGGGTGGCGGTGGCGCGGCGCACAGCCCCACCCACTCGTTGATCAACAGCACCTCACGCAGGAATCGAGCGCTCCGTAGATGCGCGGTGTGCCCCTCGCCGAACCGAGCGGAACCGGCGCACACCCGCCGTCGTCGGAACCCGTGTGGGGATCGACGTGCTGCCGGGCTGGCTCGAGGCGCTGGGCCTGTCACCGCCGACGGTGCTCGTGGCGCACGACCCCGACGAGGTCGGAGACGACGCCGAGAAGCTCTGGTGCGTCGTCGCCGGCCCCGAAGGCTGGGACGTCTACTGGGTCGAGGACGGGCAGCGGTGGTCGTGGACCCGGTTCGACGAGGAGTCGACCGCGTGCTTCCACCTGTTCGGGCGCCTCGCGTGGGCCCAGATGATGCGGGGCGCGCTACGGGCCGGCGGGCCCCGGTGACCCGACGATCCGGAGCACCGCGTCGTGCAGCAGCCCGTTGGTCGACACCGCGTCCCCGCCGTCGATCCGCTCGGCGCCGGCGAAGTCGGTGAGCCGCCCCCCGGCCTCGCGCACGACGACGGCGGGTGCGGCCAGGTCCCACGCGCTCGCCCCGGGCTCGGCCACGACGTCGAACAGCCCTTCCGCGACGAGCATGTGGTGGAGGAAGTCGCCGAACGCCCGGCTCTCCCAGGTCTCGCGGGTCAGCGCCAGCCAGCGGTCCTGGGCGCCGATCTCGCGCCAGTACTCGAGGTCGGTGGTCGACACGTACGCGTCGCCCAGCGCCGACACCGCGGACACCCCGATCGGGGCCGCCTCGATCCCGCGCGCGACGTCGGTGGTGAACGCCCCGAGCCCGCGCGCCGCCCACCACCGCCGGCCCAGCGCCGGGGCGCTGACGACCCCGACCACCGGGTCACCGTCGACGACCAGCCCCAGCAGCGTCGCGAACACCGGGACACCGCGCGAGTAGTTCTTGGTGCCGTCGATCGGGTCGACGATCCAGTGCCGGGTCGCCGTGGTGTCGCCGCCGCGTTCCTCGCCGAGCACCGCGTCGTCCGGCCGCTCGGCGGCGAGCAGCCGGCGGACCTCGTCCTCGCAGGCGACGTCGGCGTCGGTCACCGGGGTGCGGTCGGGCTTGCGGTCGACCTTCAGGTCGCTCGCCCGGAAGCGGCCGTGGGTCACCGCGTCGGCCGCGTCGGCGATCCGGAGGGCGAGGTCCAGGTCGGCGGCGAGGGAATCCGTCACGGCGGGCATCTTCCCAGGAAGGACGGGCACAGCCGCACGGAGATCATGCATCCGGCGGACTAGGCTGCTGGTCCATGACCACCGTGCTGCTCGTCGAGGACGATGCGGCGATCGCCGGACCCCTCTCCCGCGCGCTGACCCGCGAGGGCTACGAGGTGGACGTCATCGACGACGGCCCCTCGGCCGTGACGCGCGCCGGTGAGGGCGAGGTCGACCTCATGGTGCTCGACCTCGGCCTCCCGGGGATGGACGGCCTCGAGGTGTGCCGCCGCGTCCGCGCCGGCAAGCCGGACCTGCCCGTGCTCATGCTGACCGCGCGCACCGACGAGGTCGACTTCGTCGTGGGTCTGGACGCCGGCGCCGACGACTACGTGGGCAAGCCGTTCCGCCTGGCCGAGCTGCTCGCCCGCGTCCGGGCCCTGCTGCGGCGCCGCGCCCCCGAGATCCTCGACGCCGGCGGGGTGCGGATGGAGCCGTCCGCGCGCCGGGTGCTGGTGGACGGGGTCGAGGTCGGGCTCGCGAACAAGGAGTTCGAGCTGCTGCGGGTGCTGCTCGCGCACGCCGGGCAGGTCGTGTCCCGCGAGGAGATCCTCCGCGAGGTCTGGAACGACCCGGAGATGAAGACCTCGAAGACCCTGGACATGCACATGTCGTGGCTGCGCCGCAAGCTCGGCGACACCGACGCCGGCCCGACGTCGGGCAAGCGGATCTCGACGGTGCGCGGGGTCGGGTTCCGCTTCAACACGTAGGGGCGAGGGGTGCGCCGCCGGATCCTGATCTCGACGCTGCTCGTCGTCGCGATCACCGTGACCGTGCTCGGTGGCCCGCTGGCGTTCACCACGTGGCGCCTGGTGGAGGACTTCACGCACGCCGAGCTGGCGGGGCGGCTGAGTCAGGTGGTCAACACCCTCGACGCGCAGGTGCAGTCGGACCGGCCGGTGAACCTGGAGGCGGTGGCGATCGCCGTCCCGCCGGGCGGCTCCCTCGTCGTGCGCACCCCGCGCGGGACCAGCGCCATCGGTGACACGACGGACCCGACCCAGGTCGCCGAGACCCTGCCGTTCGGACTGAACGGCTCGGCCGTGCTCTCCGAGCCGGCCGCGGAGATGCGCGCGCGCCAGCTGCAGGCCACGGCGCTGGTGCTCTCCGCCGTCCTGCTCTCGGTGGCGGTCGGCGCGGTCGTCGCGACCCTCACCGCGCGGCGCCTCGCCGACCCCCTGCAACAGGTCGCGGGCCGGGCGGCCCGGCTGGGCGCGGGCGACTTCCGGCCGACCCCGCACCGTCACGGCATCCCCGAGCTCGACCGGGTGGCCGACGTCCTCGACTCGTCGGCGGTCGCGCTGGCCGAGCTCCTGCAGCGCGAGCGCGACCTCGTCGGCGACGTCTCGCACCAGCTGCGCAGCCGGCTGACCGCGTTGCAGCTGCGCCTCGACGAGCTCTCGATGCACCCGGACCCGGACGTCTCCGCCGAGGGCGGCGCGGCGCTGGAGCAGGCCGAGCGGCTCTCCGAGGTCCTCGACGAGCTGCTCAGCTCGGCCCGGGAGGCGCGGGCGGCCAGCGCCTCGCCGCTGGAGCTCGACGGCGAGCTGGCGGCGGTCCGGGACGAGTGGCAGGGGCCGGTGGGCGCCGAGGGCCGCACGCTGCGGGTCCGGGTCGGCGAGGGGCTGGTGGCCCGCGCGACGTCGGCCCGGCTGCGCGAGGCGCTCGGCGTGCTCGTCGACAACGCCCTGCGTCACGGTGCGGGCACCATCACGATCTCCGGGCGGCACTCCGACACGGACACGATCGTCGTCGAGGTGTCCGACAACGGCGACGGGGTGCCCTCCGAGCTCGCGCCGCACGTGTTCGACCGCGGGGTCTCCGGCGCGGCGTCCACCGGGGTGGGTCTGGCGCTGGCCCGGGCGCTGGTGGAGGCCGACGGCGGGCGCCTGGAGCTGGCGCGCACCCGGCCCGCGGTGTTCGCGGTGTTCCTGCCGGTGCCGCGGACCGACCAGGTGGTGGCCACCCCGCGTCCGCTGCCGGCGACGGGGCCGCGGTAGCCGGGTCGTCAGTCGGCCAGCGCCGCCGGGAACACCCACCGCCGGAACGCCCACCAGCGGAACGCCATCGCGAGCAGGGTGCCCACCACCTGCGCGCTGACGAGGTCGGCCGCCTGCTCGGTGAACGCCGAGACGTACGGCGTCGCGAGGTGCAGGACGTAGCGCGAGACGCCCAGCGGCGCCGCGTTGACCAGCAGGGCGATGCCGGACACGACGAAGTAGAGCGTCGCCTCCCGGGGCCGGGCGAGCCCGCCGCGGGCACGGAAGGACCACTCGCGGTTGGCGAGGTATCCGACGATCGTCGCGACCAGCACCGCGACGATCTTCGCGGTGACCGGCTTCGGCTCGAGGATCGTGTTCTCGAGCAGGAGGAACACGGCGGTGTCGACGACGAACGTGCTGGCCCCGACGATGGCGAACCGCACCAGCTCGCCGTGGCGGCGCAGCAACGCCTGGAGGCGGGGGCGCGCCAGCGAGCCGTCGATCCGCATCGCGCCCGAGTCTAGGGCCGGGACCGCCCGTGGTGATGTCGGACGAGCGCATTGGTCCGAGCGGGTCGACACCGCCCGGCGGGAAACCTCCGCCGTCGACTGGGGCGGTTGGCAAGTACTCGCCGGATCGCATATGCTTTCCATACGGAAAGTGCTTGCCGGGGAGGGCGACATGACGCACGAGGCGATGGCCCAGGTGGCCGCACAGCGGGAACAGTTGGCGGAGAAGGCGCGCCTGCCCTGGTGGTTCTGGGTGCTGTTCACCGTCGCGACCGTCGGGCTGGTCGGTGGCCCACTCTTCGCGCGGGCGCTCCCGGGCGACGTCTCGACCTACGTGATCACGTGGCCGTCGATCCTGGTCTACGCGGTCGCCGACCGACTGGTGCGGTGGACCCGGGGGATCAGCCTCTCGACCCGGATGACCGCCTACCCGTCCGCGCGGCGGCCCGGGATCGCGTTCCTGCTGATCGGGATCGTGGGCATCATCGGGGTCTCCACGCTGCACCGCGTCGAGCAGCTCCCCTGGGCCGTGGCGGTGCTGGTCCTGGCGACGGTCCTCATGGTCGGCGCCATGGTGGCCATGCAGCGGGCGATGCGGCGGGACATCCGCGAGGGCCGGGTGCGCTCCGCGTGACACCCGCCCGGGATCCGCTGCTCGAGGTCGGTCCGCGTCTCGCGATCTGCGCGCTGCTGCAGGGCGCGAAGTGGGCCGACTTCGCGACGGTGCGCGACACCGTCGGCGCGGGCGACTCGGTGATCTCGAAGCACACCCGCACGCTCGAGGACGCGGGCTACCTCGAGGTGCGCAAGGGCGCCGTCGGACGCCGCGCCCGCACCTGGTTCCGGCTGACCGACGCCGGCCGCGAGGCGCTCACCGCCCACCTGGCCTGGTTGACCGAGCTGGGTGCCTTCGGCCTGTGAGCAGTAATTGACGCTCCAGCGTCAATTACTGCTCACGAGCGCGGAGCGCACCTAGCAGGCCTTCGCCACGTCGCACATCAGCCCGGCGACCCGCGGGACGCCCCAGCCGGTCTGGTAGTCCCAGCCCGGCAGCGACGGGTACGCGCCATTGGTGCTCGGCAGCCCGCTCCGGACGTCGGTGGAGCTGATGTCGTGGAAGTCGCGGGCGTAGGTCGCGGGGTCCTTGCCGACGCGGTAGAGGTCGAAGTTCGCGAAGCCGAGCCCGCCGCCGGCTGACGACGCCGACTGGATCCGCGCCCACATCCCCGCCCAGAGCGGCGACGACAACGACGTCCCGCCGCCTCCGCCGTCGCTGAACTTGCCGTCCGAGACGATGTCGTAGCCGTTGCCGAGGACGTCGCCGGACTGCGCCGCGACGTCGGGGATCCCGCGGCAGACGCTGGTCGGCGCCGTGACGCACGGCAGGTTCAGTCCCGGGGTGCCCTGCTGGTAGGCGGGCGCCGGGGTGAACAGCGCGGTGCCGCCGCCGCCGTGGGTCCAGCCGTACTCGCGGGCGCGCCCGCCGCGGCCGTCGGTGTAGAGCACCGTGCCGCCGACGCCGACGACGTAGGGCAGCGACGCCGGCGAGTTGGTGATCGGCACGCCCTGGTTGAGGACGCCGTTCCCCGCGCCGACCACCGGCAGCGACGCCACCGGGCACGACGACCCGGTGTCGCCGGTCGAGGAGAAGATCGTCTTGCCCTCGAGCGCCGCCTGCCGGGTGATCGCGGTGAGCGTGGTGTCGAGGTTGTTGCCCAGGCCCTGCGCGACCGGCGGCGCCGGCTGCGGGTTCGTGATCGGGTTGTTCAGCACGCCGGAGACCACCGGCACCTGCTCGCACTCGCCGAAGCTCGCGGACGCCTGGCGCGGCGAGTCCTGGTCGTCGGTGAACTGGCTGAAGGTCCTGGCGACGTCGGCGTCGGACAGGTCGGTCCCGAAGTAGAGGTCCATCCCGCCGATGCCCGGGGCCATCCCGTGGGACGCCTGGGTGTCGATGTTCCACTCGGTGTGGCCGGAGTCGTCGGAGAAGTCGGTGTCACCGGCCGGGTGCTTCACCGTCACCGGCGGGTGGCCGAGCCGGAACCGGTCCTCGAAGGCCCGCAGGTCGGAGATCACCCCGTCGGTGCGGCCGTTGCCGAAGATCGCGACTCGCTGCCCCGACCCGGTGTGCGTGGGCGGCTGCTCGTAGACCGACCAGAGATCGGCCGGGGTGGTGCCGCCGGTGCAGGCCCCGGGCAGACAGGTCGACTGCAGCGGGCCCTGGGGCAGCGGATGCGGGGTGTGCATCTGCTGCAGCGTGTTGAGGCCGACCACGTTGGTGATGCCGAGGTTCCCCGGCAGCTGCGGATCCGCGGTGTTGGCGAGGAACTTCCCGTCGGGGGAGTCGAACCCGTGCAACGGGGTGGCGAACAGCTGCGACACCGCGTCGGCCGGCCCGTCGGCGGCGATCTGGTCGCGCGCCGCGGACACCGAGACCACATGCATGCCGGTGGAGGACAGCCAGGCCTTCGCGGCGTCGGCGGTCCTGGCGGGCACCCCGAAGCGGTCGACGAACGCGCCCACCGACAACGGCGCGGCCTTCCCGTTCTGTTGGGCGGCCAGCGCGGCCTCCTCGCCGGCCACGTCCGGGCGCTGCAGGGTCACCATGACGTGCATCGGTGCGTTGCCCGGCGCGGGCCCCTGGTCGGTGGCCTTCGCCAGACCGGGCAGCACGTTGCGGGTGGAGACGAGGCCGGGGGCCGGTATCGGGCCGTCGACGACCGAGCGCGGTGCGGTCGAGCCCGATGCCGCCGCTCCGGCGGGTGGCGCGGCCGGGCCCGGCGCAGCGGCCGCGGCGCCCGGGACGAGCACGGCGACGGCGAGCGCGGCGGCTGCGGCTACGGGCAGCAGTCGAGTGGTGACCGACACGAATGGTCGAACGAGTCGGCGCCGTTCACGGTGCGATCACCGCCGTGACGATCTCGTTGCCTCGCGGCCCACTCGCGTCTCCACCCGCGTCTCCACCCCGCCTCCACCCGCAGGACGACGTCCGCGGTCCGGGGCCTCCCTAACGTCGTTCTCGCCCCCGGAACACCGGGGTCACGGACCATCGGGGAGGACGACATGACCGCCATGGAGACCGCACCGCAGCACTCCGCAGGCGCCCACCGCGTCGCCCCGGCGGAGGCCACCGATCGCCGCCGGCAGTTCCTCCGGGCGGCCATGAACCCGACGCTGCTCTTCGGCATCGTCGCGCCGTTCGTGGTCTACGAGCTGCTGAGCGGGCGGACCTCCGTCGTGACGGCCCTCGCCGTCGGTGCCGTGTTCCCCGCCGCGGCGACGCTGTGGACGCTGATCCGCACCCGGCGTCCCGATCCCATCGCGCTCATGACGCTCGGCGGGATCATCCTGGGCCTGATCGGGGCGCTGATCTTCGACAGCCCGCTGTTCCTGCTGCTCAAGGAGTCGGTCGTCACCGGGACGATCGGGCTGGTGTTCCTGGGGTCGCTCCTCGCGGCGCGCCCGCTCACCTTCGTGCTGGCGCGCTCGATGATGGCCTCGACGCCCGCGCAGTCGGCCGCGCTCGAGGCCAGCTGGGACCGCGCGACGGTGCGCGCCGGGCACCGGCGCACGACGATCGAGTGGGGCACCGCCCTCGTCGTCGAGGCCGGTCTGCGCGCCGCGCTCGCGTTCGTCCTGACGCCCGGGACGCTCCTGTTCGTCTCGCCGTTCCTGACGGCGGCCGTCATCGGCCCGGTCGCGATCGTGACGTTCCGCCGGCGTCGCCGGGCGGCGGCCCGCCTCGCGGAGGACCAGGCCTGAGCGGACACGACGGAGCCCGACCCACGACTCGATGGGTCGGGCTCCGTCGTCGCGTCGTCAGCCCTTCTGCGCGACGACGAGGTAGCTCTGCCCGTTCAGCCGCTGGGTGAGGGCGTCGAGCTCCCGCCCGTAGCCCTTGGCGACCTCGATGGCCACCGAGACCTCGGTGCTCCAGCCGCGCTCGCGCAGCCAGGCGGCGGGGTCGGGGCGCTCGTCGGTGTAGAGCAGCTGCGTCATGTCGACGCCCATGGTCGCGGCGATGCGCCGGAACGCGGGGTCGGAGATCTGCTGGGCGACGTTGGTGAAGTCCTCGATGGCCCACTCCGAGCCCGGGGCGGAGCGCTCGTCGATGGCCGTGCACAGGGCGTCCTGGGCCTCCGGGGGCAGGTAGGGCAGGAGTCCCTCGGTGAGCCACGCGGTGGGCCTCGTCGCGTCGAACCCGGCGGCCTCGAGCGCCGCGGGCCAGTCGTCGCGCAGGTCGGCGCGAACGGCGCGGCGGTCGCAGCGCGGGGCCACCCCCTGGGCCTCCAGCACCTCGTCCTTGAACTGGATCATGAGCTTCTGGTCGACCTCGTAGACGACGGTCCCGTCCGGCCAGTCGAGGCGCTGGGCCCGGGTGTCGAGGCCGGCCGCGAGGATGACGACCTGGCGCACGCCCCGGTCGGCCGCGGCGGCGAAGTACTCGTCGAAGAACTTCGTGCGCGTGCCCATGTAGCCCGACATCATCTGCCAGGTCTCGTCCTCGGAGTCGTCCTTCGGCTCGGTCGGACGGACCGGCAGCGGGTGGGCCGGGTTCGCGGCGGCGACGAACGACTCGGCGTACGGGTCGGAGATCAGGCCGTCGGGGCGGTGCGTGTCGACGGCCCGCCCGGCGGCGACGACGAGCGCCGTGAGTCCCACGCTCGACACCACGTCCCACTGCTCGAACCGGCTCGCCAGGGCCTGGTCGTCCACCATCGAAAATGCCTCCCCGTAGAGGTTGTTAGCGTTCACAACGAGCGTCCGGGATAGATCCGACATGGGCAAGCGGAGGGTGACGATATTGACACGCGCGGTATCCGATTGCCCGCGACCGATGGATCCGTGCTAGACGACCGGCCCGTGACGGTCGGTCCGGGTCGTGCCCGCCAGGAAGAGATCTACCGCGACGGCGTCTCGGGGCGGCGCCCCCGGGTGCCCACCGCGCCCGCCGAGCGCGAGCGCCGGGGTCGGCGGGCGATGAGCCGGGCGGCGGACGCGTACGTCAGCGGTGGCGCCGGGGCCGAGGCGACGATGCGCGCCGACCGGGCCGCGTTCGGCCGGTACGAGATCGTCCCGCGCGTGCTCCGGGGTTCGGTGGAGCGCGACCTCTCCGTCGACCTGTTCGGCCGGCGCCTCCCCTCACCGCTGCTGCTCGCCCCGATCGGCGCGCTCGACCTCGTCCGCCGCGACGCCGACCTCGCCGTCGCGCGCGGGGCGGCCGCCGCGGGCGTCCCGATGATCGTCAGCAACCAGGCCGGCTCCCCGCTCGAGGCGATCGCGGCCGCCGGGGGTGCCGCGCCGCGCTGGTTCCAGCTCTACTGGTCGACCTCCGACGACCTCGTCGACAGTTTCCTGCGCCGCGCCGAGGGCAGCGGGTGCGACGCCGTCGTCGTCACCCTGGACACGACGATGCTCGGCTGGCGCCCGCGCGACCTCGACCGCGGGCACCTGCCGTTCAGCCGCGGCCTCGGGATCGCGCAGTACACGTCGGATCCGGTGTTCCTGCGGCTGGCCGCGGACCGGGCATCCGCGCCGCGTTCCGGACCCGCGCCGCGCATCACTCCGCGGGCCGTACGGACGCTGCTGGAGATCTCCCGCCACCACCCCGGGGGCCTCCTGGACAACCTCACCTCGCCGCTGCCCCGGGCCGCCGTCGAGACCTTCCTCGACGTGTACTCGCGCCCGCACCTGTCGTGGTCCGACCTCGCGAGCCTGCGCGGGCGCACCCGCCTCCCGATCGTGCTCAAGGGCGTCCTGCACCCCGACGACGCGCGCCGTGCCCTCGACGCGGGCGTCGACGGGCCGCTGGTCTCGACCCACGGCGGACGGCAGGTCGACGGCGCGGTCGGCTCGCTGGACGCGCTGCCCGGCGTCGTGGACGCCGTCGCGGGCCGGGTGCCGGTGCTGCTGGACTCGGGGGTGCGCACCGGGGCCGACGCCGCGCTCGCCCTCGCGCTGGGGGCGACCGCGGTGTGCCTGGGCCGGCCGTGGGTGTGGGGGCTCGCGCTCGCCGGGGCGGGCGGGGTCGAGCAGGTCGTGCGGGACGTGCTCGCCGAGCTCGACCTGACCGTCGGGCTGGCCGGGGCGCGGACGCCGGCCGAGGTCGAGGTCCGGGCGCGTCGGTGACCAGAACCGTTGCTTCTGGCGGCGGTCATGACTGTGTCTTGGACTTCTGAGGTCGGCGTTCCGAGGATGAGGTCATGACGAGCACCGAGACCGACTTCCCGGCCGACGTCCGCGGCTCCGTCCTGCGCCGCGGCGACGACGGCCTGCCCGACGGGGTCGTCGGGTTCCAGACCGCGGACCCGCACCGACCCGACGTCGTCGTGAGCGCCCTCGACGCCGACGATGTCGTGGCCGCCGTGCGCCACGCCGCCGCGCACCACCTCCCGGTCGCCGTCACGGCGACCGGCCACGGCCACATGACCGGACTCGCGGGCGGGGTCCTCGTGGCCACGGGGCGGATGCGCGGGGTGAGCGTCGACCCGGCGTCGCGGGTGGCGCGGGTCGAGGCCGGCGCGCGCTCGGCGGACCTCGTCGCGGCGGCGGCCGGGCACGGGCTGGCGCCGGTGTCGGGGTCGTTCCCGGGGGTCGGCGTCGTCGGCTACACGCTCGGCGGCGGGCTGGGCCTGCTCGGGCGTGAGTCCGGGTGGGCGTCCGACCGGCTGCGGGAGGTCGAGATCGTCACCGCGGACGGGGTGCTGCGGCGGGTCGGGCCGGGCGACGAGCTGTTCGCGGCGCTGCGTGGCGGGCGGCCGGCGGTGGGCGTGGTGACGGCGGTGTCGGTCGGGCTGGTGCCGCTCGGGCCCGTCGTCGGGGGTGGGCTCTTCCTCGACGCCGCGGACGCGGACCGGGTCCTGCCGGTGGTGCGGCGCGTCGGCGAGGCGGCGCCCGAGTCGCTGGGCGTGTCGGTCGGGGTGATCCCGATCCCGGACCTGGAGGGCGTGCCGGCGCCGATCCGCGGCCGGACGGTGCTGCACGTGCGGCTGGTGGACACCGACGGGGCGGCCGCGCGAGAGGCGGAGGCCGCGCTGCGGGCGGTGTCCCCGGTGCTGCTCGGTGGGCTGCGGGAGTTGCCGTGGACCGAGAGCGGTTCGATCTTCGCCGAGCCCGAGGTCCCGCACGCCTACGAGGGCATGAACGTGCTGGTGTCGTCGCTGTCCGACGCGGCGCTCGATGCCGTGGTGGCCGCCGCGCGCTCGGCGTCGGTGGGGTGCGTGGTCGACGTCCGGCGGCTCGGCGGCGCGCTGTCCCGCCCGGCCGACGGGCCCGACGCGGTCTCGTTCCGGGAGGCGGGATGGATCGTGCGGGTGCTGTCTTCGCGGGGGGAGGTCCCGGACGCGGAGATGCGGGCGGCGCACGCGGCGGTGCTGGCGCCGGTGGCTGAGGTGACGCTGGGTCGGATGGCGGGGTTCGTGTACGGCGGTGCGCCGGTCTCGGACGAGGAGCTGTACGCGCCGTCGGTGCGGGCGTTGCTCGCTCGGGTGCGGGAGGCGGTCGACCCGCGGGGGATGTTCGGCGGGTGATCGCGCGGTCCCGTTCTGAGCGAGGGGCCCCTTCGGTCGGCTCTATCGACTGCGGGGGCCCTTCGCTCGTCTCGTCGGGCCGGGTCGGCGTTCTGGCCGGGGGCGCCCTTCGCCGGTCTGTTCGAGCGAGGGGCCCGGCGCTCAGAACGAGCGGGGGTGGGGTGAGGCGGGGGTGGGTCGGGCGCGGGGCTCAGCGGAGGAGGACGTCGAGCGCCGGCTCGAGGAGGCCGCGGTGGGACGAGCGGGACTCGCGGAGCTCGGCGCCCAGCCCGAGCACGCGGAGCCGGACGAGCGGGGAGGGTGTCTGCTGGTCTTCGACCGAGTCGTCGTGACTCGGTTGCGAGCGGGCACTCGACGGTTGGGCGTGGTGTGTCGCATCCGGTGACCACGTCCCGGACGTCACCGTGCCGCTGCTCGCGACCTCGCTCCGGCGCGCAGGTCGGTCGTCGGAGCCCGACGCGCCGGCCGCGTCGGAGGAGCCGGACAGGCGCGCCGCCGACTCCTCGGTCTGCGGTTGGGCCGCGACCGACGGGACACGTGCGACGTCGGGTCGTGCGCTGGTGCCGGGACCACCCGCCGCCGCACTCGACGGTCCGGAATCGCCCGCCGTCGTGCCCGACGAGCCGACACCACCCGCCGTCGTGCCCGACGACCCACCGGGCCCGCTCGGTGCGGAGCCGCCGGGAACGGTCGGAGCCGAGGGCATCCCGAGCGCCCCGGGGGCGGCCGGGCCGGGCGGCGACAGCCCGGGAAGCGCCCCCGGCAGCACCGATCCCGGGAACGTCACCGCCGGGGCCGCCGCCTCGGGTACCGCCGGCGCGCCGGTGCCGAGCGCGGTCGCCGTCGCCACCCCCAGCCCCGCGAGCCCCACCGCCGCCGCGCCCAGGCGCCGGGCCCGCGGGACCTCGGCGGCGCGGACCACACCCCCCACCGAGCCGAGCACTCCCACGACCCCACCGCCGGCGACGACCCACTCCGCCGTCGTCGGCCACGAGCCCGTGAACACGCCGGGCGCCGCGCGGTCGGCCAGGTAGCCGACGAGGGCGGCGCCCAGGACCAGCGGCGCGATCGTCGAGCGCAGGATCCCGGAGTTGACCTCCCGCAGCTCCGAGGCGAGCGCCCGGCACTCCGCGCACTCGCGCAGGTGCTCCTCGACCTTGGCCGCGTCGCGCTTGGACAGTCCGCCCCGGGTGTAGGCGCCGAGCTTCTCCTCGGCCTCGCGGTGCCTGCGGTCGCGCGGCGGGGCGGCGGCGCCGCCACCGGCGAGGTGCTCCTGCAGGTACGCCTGCCGCAGCCCCTCGCGGGCGCGGTAGCCCAGCGCCGAGACCGCGTTCGCGGTGAGACCGAACAGCGGGGCGATGTCGGCGGGCGAGTCCCCCTCGACCTCCAGGTGCCACAGCACGGCCTGCCAGCGCTCGGGCAGCGTCGCGAACGCCCGGGCGGCCAGCGAGCGCTCGAGCCCCGCGACCGCCGGATCGGCGAAGGGCACGACGGTGCGCTCCGGGTCGATGCCGATGACGTCGCCCATGTCCTCGGTGAGGTCGAGGCGGCGTTCGGCGCGGGTGCGGTCGTAGGCGAGATGGCGCAGCGAGGTGAGCAGGTAGGCCCGGAACGCCTCGGTCGGACCGCCTCCGGCACGGAGGATCTCCAGCAGGCGGGCGAAGGCGGCCGAGACCAGGTCCTCGGCGTCGGCGGGGGAGCGGGCGAGCTGGCGGGCCAGGCCCCGGGCGGCGTCGCGGTGGCGGGCGTAGAGGGTGCCGAAGGCGCGTGAGGACGCCGCGTCCCCGGGGCGCCCCCGCACGACGGCGAGCAGTTCCGCGTCGCTGCGGGCGTCCGCGCGTCCGGACCCGTCGTCCGGCTCACCGCCGGACACGGGCCCGTCGACCGGACCGCCGCCGTCCGCCATCTCGGCACACCACCCCCTCGCGGGCGAGTGTGCGGGCGCGCACGAGAGGATCCCTGCAGCGTCACCGTCACGGATGACCGTCTCGCGCGTCGCCACCACAGGACCCGGCGATGGTGTACGGGCCGACGGACGAGTAGGAGAGGCGTGCATGACCCTCGCGGACGAGCGCACCGAGGACGTCGCGTCCTCGGACGACCGGGCGATCGGTGACACCGTGAGTCGCCGCCCGGGCCGCGGTCTCGCCCTCGAGGCACTCCGGGAACGGTGGTTCGCCTGCAGCAACGCGCTCGGGTGGTCGGTCGTCTCGGAGTGGCCCGACCCGGCCGTCGACGAGGTCTGCGAAGCCGTCCTCGACGGGCACACCGGCCCGCCGCTGGAGCAGGCGCTGACCCACTGGGCGGGCGCGCGCGCCACCGCGGGCATCGGGCTCGACGAGACGCTGTCCGACCTGGCCGCCCTGCACACCGCGGTCAGCGGGGCACTGGGCGAGCTCGGGCCCCGTCGTCGGCTCGCTCTTCCCGGAGCGGACGGGTCGCGGCTGGTGCGGGTCGTGTCGCTGGGCTGGACCGACGTGGCGTGCGGGGACCTCTCCGAGACCGCCGCCGTCGACCCGCTCTCCGGGCTCGCCAGCTCCCGCTACCTGCTCACCCGGCTGGCCGAGGTGCACCGCGCCGCCCGCGCGGGCGGCACCCGCGTCCCCGAGACCCACGCCCTCGTCGCGATCAACCTCCCGGTGGCGGGGTGGTCGCGGGTCGCGCCGTTGACGGTCGCGGGCGACGCGGCGTCGGTGGTGTTCGACGCCGGCGAGACGATTGCGGTGGTCGGGCGCTCGACGGTCGTCGTGCTCGCCCCGCGCGCCGGCCTGGCCGCCCGCGTCCGGGTGCTGCGCGGGCTGCTCGCACGGCGGCTCTCCGGAGCCAGCGGGGTCACCGGGACGCCGGGCGCGCGCATCGTCGCGCTGCCCGCCACGCTCGACGGTGTGCGGGACACCCTGACCCGGCTCCGCGACGCCGAGCCGCCCCTGCCGCGGCGTGACCGCATCATCGGTCTCGACGTTCCCGCGATGGGGACCGAGTCCGGCGCTGGTGCTGGTGACGACGACCGGCCGGGTCCGCCTGAGGCCCCCGGTCCCGCGCCCGATTAGTCTTCCCTGCTCGTGGAGAAGCGCACCGGCCTGCCCGTCGTCGCGATGGTGGGAGGCGGCCAGCTCGCGCGGATGACCCACCAGGCGGCGATCGCCCTCGGTCAGTCGTTGCGGGTGCTCGCGGTGGGGCCGGACGAGCCGGCCGCGCTGGTCAGCCCCGACATCGTCCTCGGCGACCACCGCGACCTCGACGCGCTGCGCCGGGTCGCCGCGGGGGCCGAGGCGCTCACCTTCGACCACGAGCACGTCCCCGGCGAGCTCCTCGAGACGCTCGTGGCCGAGGGCGTCGCCGTCCACCCCGGTCCGGACGCGCTGCGCCACGCCCAGGACAAGCTGGTGATGCGCCGCCGCCTCGCCGAGCTGGGCGAGCCGGTGCCGCCGTTCGCGCCGGTCGAGGGCACGTCCGACGTCGAGGCCTTCGCCGCCGAGCACGGGTGGCCGGTGGTGCTCAAGGCCGTGCGCGGCGGCTACGACGGGCGCGGGGTCTGGATGCTGGACTCCCTGGAGGAGGCCGCCGCGACCGTCCCCGAGCTGCTCGACGCCGGCACGCCGCTGATGGTCGAGCAGAAGGTGGCGCTGCGCCGCGAGCTGGCCGTGCTGCTCGCCCGCTCGCCCTACGGGCAGGCCGCGGTCTACCCGACGGTCGAGACGGTGCAGGTCGACGGGATCTGCACCGAGGTCCTCGCGCCGGCGCCGGGGCTGTCCGACGACGCGGGCGAGGCCGCCGAGGAGCTCGCGCTGCGGATCGCGGCCGCGCTCGGCGTCGTCGGGCTGCTCGCGGTGGAGCTCTTCGAGACCCCCGACGGGCGGGTCGTGGTCAACGAGCTGGCGATGCGCCCCCACAACTCCGGGCACTGGTCGATGGACGGCGCGGTCACCGGGCAGTTCGAGCAGCACCTGCGCGCGGTCCTCGACTATCCGCTGGGCTCGACGTCGACGCTGCGGCCGGCGTGCGTGATGGCCAACGTGCTCGGCGGTGATCCGGTTCCGGCCACCGGTCCCGACGAGCGCCTGCACCACACCCTGGCGCGGTTCCCCGAGGCGCGCGTCCACCTCTACGGCAAGGCCGAACGGCCGGGCCGCAAGATCGGGCACGTCAACATCACCGGCGACGACATGGACGACCTCCGGCGCCGCGCGCGCCTGGCCGCGGACCATCTCGCGACCGGTGTCTGGACCGACGGATGGAGCGTGCACTGATGTCCTCGGAGCTCGAGGTGGCTGGTCACCTGCCGCCGCTCGTCGGCATCGTCATGGGCAGCGACTCGGACTGGCCGACGATGCAGGCCGCCGCGGAGGCGCTCGACGAGTTCGGCGTGCCGTGGGAGGCCCGCGTCCTCTCGGCGCACCGGACCCCGCGGGCGATGCTCGACTGGTCGGAGTCGGCCGCCGGGCGTGGGCTCCGCGTGGTGATCGCCGGGGCCGGCGGCGCGGCACATCTGCCGGGCATGGTGGCCGCGGCGACGGTGCTCCCGGTGATCGGCGTGCCGGTGCCCCTCAAGCACCTCGACGGGATGGACTCGCTCCTCTCGATCGTGCAGATGCCGGCGGGGGTCCCGGTCGCGACGGTGTCGATCGGGGGCGCCCGCAACGGCGGTCTGCTCGCGGTGCGGATCCTGGCCGCGGCGGACGCCGGGCTGGCCTCGCGCATGGCGGACTTCCAGGCTGATCTGCGCACCTCGGTGGCCGGGAAGGACGAGGCCGTGCGCAAGCTCGGACCCGGCGGGGCCTGAGCGTTCCAGCGTGACTGTCAGGGGGTCGCGACCCCTTCTGCGACGCCCCGGCGAGCCTCGCGAACGGTCGTGGGGTGTGTGCCCGCGGGAACTACGTCAAGGAGATGCCGGGCCGGCAGACCGACGTGATCCATGACGGTCGAGGCGAGCAGCCGCACACGGTGCGAACCACCACCCCGACCGGCCACACCTACACCAGCCGCGCCGGACCCTGACCTCGCGGGCCTAGGGTGGCCCCGTGGACCTGAGGATCTTCACCGAACCCCAGCAGGGCGCCTCCTACGCCGACCTCCTGCGCGTCGCGCGCACCGCCGAGGACGCGGGCTTCGACGCGTTCTTCCGCTCCGACCACTACCGAGCCATGGGTGGGGTGTCCGGCGAGCCGGGGCCGACCGACGCCTGGACCACGCTCTCCGCGCTCGCCGTGCAGACGGAGCGGATCGCGCTCGGCACGCTGGTCACGTCGGCGACGTTCCGCCTGCCCGGCCCGCTCGCGATCACCGTGGCGCAGGCCGACCAGATGTCCGGCGGGCGGATCGAGCTCGGGCTCGGCGCCGGCTGGTTCGAGGCCGAGCACACCGGCTACGGCATCCCGTTCCCGCCGCTGGCCGAGCGGTTCGAGCGGCTCGCCGAGCAGCTCGAGATCGTCACCGGGCTGTGGACGACCCCCGCCGGCCAGCCCTACTCGTTCTCCGGCGAGCACTACACCGTCGTCGACTCGCCGGGCCTGCCCAAGCCGGCCCGGCCGATCCCGGTGATCATCGGCGGGAAGGGTCCGCGCCGCACCCCCGCGCTCGCCGCCCGGTTCGCGACCGAGTTCAACATCCCGTTCACCCCGCTCGACGAGGCCGCGCCGCAGTACGAGCGGGTCGCGCAGGCGTGCACCGACGCCGGTCGCGACCCCTCGGAGCTGGTCCTGTCGGCCGCGCACACGCTGGTGATCGGGCGGGACGACGCCGAGGTCGCCCGCCGCGCCGAGGCCGTCGGGGGCGGCACCGGGCCGCTGGAGAGCAACCCCCTGGCGGGAAGCCCGGCGCAGATCGTCGACGCGCTCGGGCGTTGGCGCGAGCGCACCGGCATCACCCGCGTCTACCTGCAGGCGCTCGACCTCACCGACCTCGACGCGCTCGAGCTGGTCGCCTCGGAGGTCGCGCCCCAGCTTCGCTGACGCCCGTGCGTGCGTTTCCGTGCTCAGGCACGGAAACGCACGCACGTGCCGTCAGGCCAACGTGAGACGCGGGCCATCACCCGGACCGTAGGACGTCCTAGCTTCTGGCGGTACCGTGGCACGAAAGCGCTGGTGCTGGGAGGAGTCGCAGTGAACCCGGAGTTCGACGTCTACGACCTGGGCGAGGAGCGCGCCGCACTGCGGGAGTCGGTCCGCTCGCTCTGCGAGAAGGAGATCGCCCCGCACGCGGCGGAGGTCGACGCGACGCCCCGCTTCCCCCGGGAGGCCCGCACCGCGCTCACCGCGGCCGGCTTCCAGGCGATCCACATCCCGGAGGCGTACAGCGGCGAGGGCGCCGACTCGATCGTCGCCTGCATCGTCATCGAGGAGGTCGCACGCGTCGACGCGTCGGCCTCGCTCATCCCGGCGGTGAACAAGCTCGGCTCGATGCCGATCATCCTGTCCGGCTCCGAGGAGCTGAAGCAGCAGGTCCTGCCGACCATCGCGTCCGGCGAGTCGATGATCAGCTACGCGCTCTCGGAGCGCGAGGCCGGCTCGGACACCGTCTCGATGCGCACCCGCGCCCAGGCCGACGGCGACGACTGGATCCTCAACGGCACCAAGTGCTGGATCACCAACGGCGGCGAGTCCGACTGGTACACGGTCATGGCGAAGACCGACCCGGACAAGGGCGCCAACGGGATCTCGGCCTTCGTCGTGCACAAGGACGACCCCGGGTTCAGCGTCGGCCCCAAGGAGCACAAGCTCGGCATCAAGGGCTCGCCGACCACCGAGATCTACTTCGAGAACTGCCGCATCCCGGGCGACCGCATCATCGGCGAGCCCGGCAGCGGCCTGAAGACCGCGTTCGCGACGCTGGACCACACCCGCCCGACCATCGGTGCGCAGGCCGTCGGCATCGCGCAGGGCGCCCTCGACGCGGCGGTGGACTACGTCCGCGACCGCAAGCAGTTCGGCAAGGCGATCTCGGAGAACCAGGGCGTGCAGTTCATGCTCGCCGACATGGCGATGAAGATCGAGGCGGCCCGCCACCTCGTCTACGTCGCGGCCGCGAAGGCCGAGCGCGGCGAGAAGAACATCGGCCTGGTCGCGTCGGCCGCGAAGTGCTTCGCCTCGGACACCGCGATGGAGGTGACGACGGACGCCGTGCAGCTCTTCGGCGGCGCCGGCTACACCACCGACTTCCCGGTCGAGCGGATGATGCGCGACGCCAAGATCACCCAGATCTACGAGGGCACCAACCAGATCCAGCGCATGGTGATGGCCCGGCAGGTCCTGCGGGGCTGACGCCCCGCGTCAGAGCACGCGCAGCGCCTTCTCCACCTCGCCCTTGCGGTCCAGCGCCGCGAGGTCGGGGTGGCGAACCTGCACCAGTGAGCCCCCGACGGCGAGGACCGCGAGCAGACCGTCGACCAGGCCGCCCTCGAGTCGCAGCGGCCAGTCCGCGATGGACAGAACGCGGGACCCGGCGTCGTACCCCAGTTCCGCGGCCCGACGGCGGGACACGGTCACCACCTCGTCGACGCTCGCGTCGTCGAGCGCCGGGGCGTCGCCGGGGACGGGGTCGAGCGGGGCGAACGCGTCGCCGTGCATCCGGACCTCGCTCGCGTAGTCGACCGCGTCGCCCGGCAGCCCGTCGAGCGGGCGGCCGAAGGCGTCGAGGGACAGCCCGACGACGAGGCCCGCGGCGGTGGCCGCGTCGAGGTGCTCGGCGTCGGCGAGCGCGACGTCGGCGCCCGCCGGGTCGTCGGTCACCACCGCGCCGTTCCACCAGGCACCGAGCAGCACGGCCGCCGTCTGCCAGTGCGCCGGCAGCAGCACCGCCACCCGCATCCCCGGCTCGACGTCGCACTCGTCGCGCAGGAGGTTCGCGGTCTTCGCGATCCAGTTCGCCAGCGTCTCGCCGGAGAACTCCAGACGCTCGCCCGTGGCGTCGTCGTAGAACGTGATCAGCGGCCGTCGCGCATCGGCGGCGAGCGCGGGGGCCAGCAGGGCGTCCGTGACGGTCATCGGCTCGTGAGGATACGGCCGGCTCAGTTCACGCAGGGCACCCCGTCGGCGGTGATCGGCGGTTGCGACGGCGGCGGCGGCGCGCTGTCCTGCGAGTCGCCGGTGGGCTGGGGCGCCACCGCGCCCGGACCCTTGTAGTCGGACGCGAGCAGCACCCGGACGGTGTTCGGCGGCACCGTCGGGTCGGGCTTCGTCGTCAGCCCGCCGAGCGTCTTCGCGACGACGCCCGCGGCCGCGTCGCCGCCGGGGCCGAACACGATCGACGACGCGTCGGTGTGCTGGTCGGCGTTGCCCGAGGTGACGTGGGTGTAGCCCTGCGCACCGAGGATCTGCACGACGCGGCCCGCGGCGCCCTCGGTGCCCGAGGCGTTGCGGACGTCGACCGGGATCGTCCCCGGCGCGGGTCCACTGGGCGTGGCCGCCGTGGGTGCGGGCTTCGGGCCGATCGCGTCGGCGACGAAGCGCTGTACCTCTACGGGGTCGACCTTGAGCGCATCGCCCGACGAGGTGTTCTCGCCGCCCTGGGTCGGGATCGTCATGAACGACACCGAGCCGCCGCTGACGCCCTGCATCTGCTGCGCCAGGCCGAGCAGGTCCCAGCCGTTGTCGAGGATGACCGACTGCTTCACGGCGTCGAGGAGCTTGGTGAGGGTGATCGGGTCGGCGAGGGTGCCCGCGGACAGGATCTTGTGGGAGAGCCCGGCGAGGAACGCCTGCTGGCGCCGGACGCGGTCCAGGTCGCCGAGCGGCAGCCCGTGGCGCTGGCGGACGAACGCCAGCGCGTCCTTGCCCTGCACCGTGCGCGGACCGGCGGCGAAGTGCGCCCCGGAGAAGTCGTCGTCCACCGGGTTCTTGAGGCAGACGTCGACGCCGCCGATGGCGTTCGTCAGGTTCGAGAAGCCGAGCAGGTTGACCTCGGCGTAGTGGTCGACCCCGATGCCGGTGAGGTCCTGGACCGCCTCGATGAGCGACTGCCGTCCGGCCTCGGAGGACTTCACGTCGACGTCGGCGGGGTTGCTGTCCCCACTCGCCGCGAGCTGCTGCTGCGCGGCGGCCTTGGCGGCCGGGTAGACCGAGTTCAGCTTCCCCTTGCCCGTCTGGCCCGGCAGCTTCACGAAGCTGTCGCGGGGCAGCGAGAACGCCACCGCGCGGCTGCCGTCGTTCGGCACGCGCACCAGCATCATCGTGTCGGTGTTGAGCTCGCCGTCCGCGGACCCGGCGTCGAGTTGGTTGAGGACGTCGCGCGGCAGCGGGTTGCCCTGCGCATCGGTCCGGCTGTCGGTCCCCACGAGCAGGATGTCGGTGGCGCCGTCGGCGGCGGTGCCCTTCTTCGACAGTGCGCCGGAGCTCGAGAAGCTGCCCGAGAGCGCGGCCCACGCGGTGCCGCTCATCGCGAACACCAGGACGGAGGCGACGACGGCGACGATGCGCAGGATCCGCCGGCCCCGGCCGGGCTTCGGACCGTCGCCCGACGGTGGCGCCGGCGGCCCGCCGGGACGGGGCGGCGGGACGGGGCGTGCCGGGGCCGGGCGCGTCGGGGCGGCACCGTTCGGACGGGCACCGTCCGGGCGCTTCCCGGCGGCCCCGGCCGGCGCCTTGGCGTCACGCGGGGGCGCCTTGGGATCCCGCGGCGGTGCCTTGGCGTCACGCGGGGGCGCCTTGGGATCCCGCGGCGGTGCCTTGGCGTCACGCGGGGGCGCCTTCGGCTCACGCGGCGGCGCCTTCGGTTCGCGCGGCGGTGCCTGGGGCTCGGGCGGAGGGCCACCGCCACGGGCGGCGCCCTCGGGCGGCGGGCCGTCCCGGAAGCCGACCGTGCCCCGGCGTCCGCGGGCCTCGTCGGCGCCGGGGGCCTCACCGGGACCCCGCGCCGCGGGCGGGCCGTTCGGGGCCGCCGCAGGCTCGGCGCCGCGTCCGGCCGACGGTCCGAACCGGCGTCCGGGATCCCGCGGGGGACGACCACGCTCGTCCTTCACGCGGGCCTCCCTTCGGGGTCGGCGGGCCCGGGCAGCCGGGGGTCGGGGTCGGGCGTCCGTGTCACCGTTGCCGCGCGGGGGGACCCGCGGGGCGGCGCTCGCGAACGAGGACGTCATCGTCCGTCGTGCGCAACTCACCAGGCAGGTTAGACGGCCTCCACGGCGGTTCGTGCCCACCACCCGTTCGGGCCTGCCACGGCGCGTCGGAGGATGACACACGCTCGCGCAGGTCCTCGGAGCCGGGACGGCCCCCGGGGACCTGGGATCCGACGACGCGGGGCCGATGCCGACGACGGGAGGACGACGACGTGCGCTGGATGGTGACGGGAGCGGGCGGGGCGCTCGGGACGGACCTCGTCCGGCAGTTGCGCGCGGACGGTGAGCGGGTGGCCGCCTTCACGCGCGCCGAACTCGACATCACCGACGCGGACGCCGTGGAGCGAGCGGTCGCGGCGTGGGTGGAGCCGGACGCCGTCGGGCCCGCCGTGCTGCTCAACGCCGCCGCGTTCACCGCGGTCGACCTGGCCGAGACCGACCCCGACGCGACGCGCGCCGCCGAGGCGGTCAACACGGTGGCGCCCGGCCTGCTCGCCGAGGCGTGCGCCCGCCACGGCGCCCGGATCGTCCACGTCTCCACCGACTACGTCTTCGACGGCGCGGGACCCGGGCGCACCGCCCCGGACGGCGGCACCGCCGGGTACGAGCCGGACGATCCGACGGGTGCGGCGGGTGTCTACGGGCGCACCAAGGAGGAGGGCGAGCAGCGGGTCCGCGAGGCGGCGGCCGCCCATCACGTGGTGCGCACCGCCTGGGTCTACGGCGGCACGGGCGCCAACTTCGTGGGCACCATGGCCCGGCTGGCCGGCGAGCGGGAGACCCTCGACGTCGTCGACGACCAGCACGGCTCGCCCACATGGTCCGCGGACCTCGCGGCCGGACTGGTGGCGCTCGGGCGCTCCGACGTCGCGCCCGGCACCCTGCATGCGACCGGCGGCGGGATCACCACGTGGTGCGGGTTCGCCCGCGCGGTGTTCGAGGAACTGGGCGCCGACCCCGAGCGGGTCCACGGGTGCACCACCGAGCAGTTCCCGCGCCCGGCACCGCGCCCGGCGTGGTCCGTGCTCTCCCCGGCCTCGTGGACGGCGGCCGGACTGCCCCCGCTGCGCCCCTGGCGCGACGCCCTCGCCGCGGCGGTGCGCCGTCACCCGGAGCTCATCGGCCGTACCCCCGCCGTGCGCTGAAGGGTAATCATCAGACGACGGACGGCTTCCCCGCGCCGCCGCCCGGCGGCACCCGTCGTCGGGACCTTTTCTCGACCCCGATCAGGCGTGTCGGCGAAAGACCGTCACCTCCCGGCGCCCCGCGCGTTGGTCGGGCATGGCGATGGAGACGGTCCTGCTGGCCCTCCTGGGTGTGGTGGCGGTCTGGTTGGTCATCGACGCCGGGCGGGAACGCCATCGTCTCCGTGCGCGGATGGACCGCGCCGCGCGCCGAGCGGTCGGTGACGACAGCCCCATGGGCGTCTCCGCCTCGCACCGCCGGTCCGTCCGCACGCCGGCCCCGGCGGCCCGTCCCGCGGAGCTGAACACCGGCGGCGTCGGACCCGACTCGTGGCGCTACTGGCCGCTCGCGCTCCCGGCGACCGACGAGTTCCACCGGTAGCCCTCGGGCGGGCCGCGTGATCGCCGCCCGGACCCCGGGGCCAGGATGGCCCCCATGACCGCGGCGCCCCGGAGCTCCAGCGCGACCACGACGTACGGCGACGGCCTGGCCGTCGTCGTCGTCACCTACTCCCCGGGCGACTCGCTGGCCGCCTTCCTCGACTCCGTCGTCGACGCGACCGACCGCCCCGTCCGCACGGTGCTGGCGGACAACGGCTCCGTCGACGGTGTCCCCGAGGCCGCCGCGTCGGCCGGGCGGGCCGAGCTGCTGGGCATGGGGGAGAACCTCGGCTACGGCGCCGCCGCCAACCGGGCCGTCGCGGGACTGGACCGGTCGGTCGGCTGGGTGCTGGTCAGCAACCCCGACATCGTCCTGGGCGCGGGCGCGCTCGACACCCTGCTGGAGGCCGCCGAGCGCTGGCCCCGCGCCGGGTCGCTCGGCCCGTTGATCCACACCGACGGCGAGGTCTACCCCTCGGCGCGGCTCCAGCCGTCCCTCGGGCGCGGGATCGGGCACGCGCTGTTCGCCCGGGTGTGGCCGGGGAACCCGTGGACGCGGTCCTACCGGCAGGAGGGCTCGGTCGAGGAGCGGACGGCGGGATGGCTCTCCGGCTCGTGCGTGCTGCTGCGTCGCGAGGCCTGGGACTCCGTCGACGGTTTCGACCCGCGGTACTTCATGTACTTCGAGGACGTGGATCTCGGCGACCGGCTCGGACGCGCCGGCTGGCTCAACGTCTACGTGCCCGACGCGCAGGTGGTACACACGGGCGGCCACGCCACGACCCGCGACGACGGGACCTCGGCGCGGATGCTCCGCGAGCACCACCGCAGCGCGTACCGCTTCCTCGCCGACCGCTACTCGGGCGCCCGGTGGGCCCCGCTACGCGGCGGGCTGCGGATGGCGCTCGCCGCGCGGGCGCGCTGGGAGACCCGGAAGCAGCGGGCCTAGCCGAGGCCGAAGAGGCGCTTCCACCACGGCACGCGGATCCCGACAGGCGGCGTGGTGGGCGTGTCGTCCGGCCCCGGCCCCGGGCTGGAGTCGGGGCGCGGGGTGGCGGGGCGGGCGGCCGGTGATCCGCCCTGGGCGGGGAACGGCGCCGTGCGCGGCCGGGTGGCGGCGGTCCGCACGGTCGGCGGCTCCACCGGTGAGAGCGGGCGCATCAGCGTCGGGTCCGAGACCTCGACCGGCGTCGTCTCCGGCTCGCTCGGATTCGGCCGCCCGTGGCTCCCCCGACGGTGCGGGTCCTGACCGGGTCCCGGACGACGCCCGTCGGCAGGGGGACGCGGCGACGGCGGCCGCCCGGGCTGGCGACCGTGCGTGTTCATCGACCCGTTCTGGTACCCCGGAGTCGGGATCATCTGGGTCTTCGAGGCGTCGAACGGTGACTCGGCGTTGTCGGGTGTCACGACGGTGCCGTTGCGTTGCTGCGCGCGGGCGATAGCCTGCTGAGCACGGTCCCACGCGTTCGACGGCTCCACCACGCTGCTCCTGCCCGGTCTCGGTCGGAGTGGCCCCGACGGCGGGGTCCGTTACCCGTTACGTGCCGAGGAACGTCACAGTAGCGCCCGGCCGGGACGCCGTCGTCACGCCGGGCCCACACGATCATGAGGGAGGTCGGTCGTGGACACCATGGGGGGACTCGACCGGACGGCCGCCGTCGTCCTCGTCGGGGGGCAGGGGAGCAGGCTGCGCCCGCTCACCGCCTCGACACCGAAGCCGATGCTGCCGACCGCGGGCGTGCCGTTCATCGGGCATCTGCTCTCGCGGATCGCCGCGGCGGGGATCCGCCGGGTGGTGCTCGGGACCTCGTACCGCGCGGAGGTCTTCTCGTCCTATCTCGGCGACGGTTCGTCGTTCGGGCTGCAGCTCGACTGCGTGCCCGAGCCCGAGCCGCTGGGCACCGGCGGCGGCATCCGGCACGCCGCGGACGCGCTCGAGGACGACTACGACGAGATCATGGTCTTCAACGGCGACATCCTGTCCGGGGTCGACCTCGGCGCCGTCGTCGACGAGCACCGCGCCGCGTCGGCCGACGCGACGCTGCACCTGGTGCGGGTGCCCGACCCGACCGCGTTCGGCTGCGTGCCCACCGACGACTCGGGACGGGTCGAGCGATTCCTCGAGAAGACGCTGAATCCGCCGACGGACCAGGTCAACGCGGGCTGCTACGTGTTCCGCCGCGAGGTGGTGAACGCGATCCCGACCGGGCGCGCGGTCTCGGTCGAGCGCGAGACGTTCCCGGGGCTGCTCGACCGCGGCGCCCGGCTGCAGGGGCACGTCGAGTCGTCCTACTGGCTCGACCTCGGGACGCCGGCCGCCTTCGTGCGCGGCTGCGCCGACCTGGTGCAGGGCATCGCCCCGACCTCGGCGCTGCCCGGGCCCGTCGGCACCGCGCTGCTGCTCGAGGGCGCCAAGATCGCGGGGTCGGCGTCGCTGTCGGACGGCACGACGCTCGGGCGCGAGGTCGTCGTCGGCGACGGCTCGCGCGTGATCGGATCGGTGGTCATGGACGGTGCGCGGATCGGCGACAACGTCACGGTGACCCGCTCGGTGATCGGGCCCGGCGCGGTGATCGGCGACGAGACCGTCGTGAACGACGCGGTCGTCGGCGACGGCGTCTCGGTCGGCGCCGGGTGCGAGCTCCGCGAGGGCGTGCGGCTCTGGCCCGGCATCACCATCCCGGACGGTGGTCTGCGATTCTCGGGGAGTGCCTGAGGTCCGTTCCGCCACGGAGGCGAAGCGCAGCGGAGCCCGACCGTCCGAGTCTGCTCCGGCCGGAGCCCGGCGTCGTCGGTGGGAGCCCGGTTTCGTCCTCGACATCGGGGCGCTGATCGGGCCGCTGCGGCACGGTCGCGGGGACCCCACCTGCCGCATCGACGACGACGGCGTCGTCTGGCGGGTCTGCTCGACCCCGATCGGCCCGGCGACCACGCGGATCCGGCGCACCGGCACCGAGGTCGTCGCCGACGCCTGGGGCGACGGCGCCGAGTGGGTGCTCGACGGCCTGCCCGCGCTGCTGGGCGCCGAGGACGACGACGCCGGCTTCGTGGGCCACCACCCCGTCGTCGCGGACGCGCGTCACCGGATGCCGGGCCTGCGCCTCGGCGCGACGGGCGCGGTGTGGGACCTGCTGTTCGCCGCCGTCCTGGAGCAGAAGGTCACCGGGACCGAGGCGCACCGCTCCTGGCGGGAGCTGTGCTGGCGCTTCGGTGCCGCCCCGCCCGGACCGGCCCCGCGCGGCATGCGCGTCCCGCCGACGCCGAAGGACACCAAGGCCGTCCCGGACTGGGAGTGGCACAAGGCCGGCGTCGACAGCGCGCGACGGCGGGCGATCCTGGCCTCGGCGACCGTCGCGCACCGGCTGGAGAAGGCGGTCGAGCTACGGGGGCTCGAGGGGCGGACCCTGCTGCGCAAGATCCCAGGCATCGGCGTGTGGACCGCCGCCGAGGTGGCCCAACGGGCGTGGGGCGACCCGGACGCGGTCTCCGTCGGGGACTTCCACATCCCCTCGACCGTCGGCTACGCCCTCGTGGGCCACAAGCTCGACGACGCCGGGATGCTCGAGGTCCTGGCGTGCTACGCGCCGCAGCGGCAGCGGGCGGTGCGCTACATCGAGGCGTCCGGTTTCCGGCGGCCGCGGTTCGGGCCGCGGTACTCGCCGCGCGACTTCCGCGAGATGTGAGGGTGTCCCGATCCAGGGGGGCGGCATGCAGGGGTGGAGTGCGGCGGAGGTGGCGCGTGCGAGCGGCGCGTCGCTCGCGCAGCTGACCGCCTGGGAGGGTTCCGGGCTGGTGGTGCCCGACGTCGTGTCCGACGACGGGTACCGCGCCTACGGTCCCGACGACCTCGTCCGGCTCCGGCGCGTCCTGCTGCTGCGCGCGCTCGGAGTGCCCGACGACGGGATCGGGGCGGCTCTCGACCGCACCGACGACCTCGCGACGGCGCTGCGGATGCACCTCGACGTCCTCGAGGCGATGCGCGAGCGGCTGGGGCGGCAGGTCGACGGCGCGGCGGCGCAGGCCCTGGCGGCGCGGCACCGCGGGCTCACCGGGCCGGACGTGTCGCCCGGGGTCGCCGACGCCCTGGACCGCCACGGCCTCGGGACGGCCGCCTACGCCCGGGACGCGCTCGCCGTCGCCGTGGGGTGATCGGGCCGGGAGGTCTCCCGGTGTGCGGCGCGCACACGGCGAGCCAGGTCGGCGTGGTGTGTCGGCGCTGGTGTGCGTCGCGCACACGGCCGGGCCAGGGCTGATGGGGACTGCTGGACCTCGTCCGCATGTCCGACGGGGCGTGATCACGAGTTCGGGAGCGTGTCGCGTCAGATCTTGCGCGTGTCGCTCCCGAAGTCGCGATGTTCGAGGAGCGCGACGGCCGGCGGACGACAGGGACCGGCGAGCCGCGGGCCCGGTCGCAGGCGTCGCTCGCGCGATCCCTGCGGGGGTCCTCGAGGTTCGCACAGGGCGGGGTGTCGGCAGCCCTGGTCGTGTGTGCCCCGCACACCGGCGCGGGGGCCGGATGCCGACGACGTCGGCCGTGTGTGTCCCGCACACCGGCGCGGGGCCGTCGACAGCGCCTGTCCGTGTGCGCGTCGATCCCGCCGAGCCCCGAGCCCCGAGCCTCAGCTCAGGAGCAGGGCCCGGCCGAAGGCGACGTCGTCGGGCAGCTCCGCCAATGGCCACCACCGCAGGTCCACCGACTCGTCGCTGCGCACCCCGCGGGCCCCCGCTGGCGCGCGGACGAGGTAGCGGACGTCGAGGTGGCGGGTCGGGATCCCGAGCGAGCAGGTCACCGGGTGCACGTCGAGGTGCACGGGCGCCTCGGAGATCGTCAGGCCCTCGATGCCGGACTCCTCGGTCGCCTCGCGCAGGGCGGCGCCGGCGAGCGTGGTGTCCTCGGGCTCGATGTGCCCGCCGAGCTGCAGCCACCGCCCGACCCGGGGATGCAGCGTGAGCAGCGCGTGCTCCCCGGCCTCGTCCACCACCAGCGCGGACGCCGTGAGGTGCCCGGCCTCGCAGGAGCGCGAGCACGCGTCGTCCCGCACCGCGAGATAGGCCAGCAGGGCCTCGCGGATCGCGGACTGCCCGGCGTCGGGGGCCTTCCACGCCGCCAGTACCCGGGTGGCGTCGGCGTGGACCGCCGCGGTCGGCGAGCTCACCGTTCGAGCAGCCGCTCGTCGGGCCCGGCGTCCGGGCGGGCGGCGGGCGGCTCGGCCGGGTGCCCGACGGCGACCGCCCCGAGCGGCTCCCACTCGGGCGGCAGGTCGAGCACGGACCGGGTGACGTCCGCGGCGAAGATCGTCGAACCCACCCAGCACGACCCGAGCCCCTGGGCGGCCAGCGCCACGAGCAGGCCCTGTACCGCCGCGCCGCCGGCGACCGTGAACATCGACCGCTCGCAGTCGGCCCGCCGCTCGTCGGGGTAGTCGTGGGCCCCGCCCTCGGGACCGCGCACCAGGAAGGGCAGCACCAGCTCGGGAGCGCGCCGCAGCAGGTCACCGCGCGCGGTCCGTCGGGCGATCTGCTCGGCGGTGAACCCGTCGGCCTTCAGGTCCACCTGCCACGCGTCGCCCATCGCGTCGAGCAGGGCCGCCCGCCGGGCCGGGTCCCGCAGCCAGACGAAGCGCACCGGACGGGAGTGGTGCGGGGCGGGTGCGGTCAGGCCCGCGCTCACCGAGCGGCGGACCGCCTCGGGATCGACCGGGTCCGGGCCGAACGACCGGACCGACCGCCGCGCGCCGACCGCCTCCTGCGCCCCCCGCGCGAGCGCCTCCGCCGTGCCCAGCCAGAACAGGTCCTCCTCGACGGGACGCACCAGCTCGCCCGCCGACCGCCCCGCGCCGATGAGGTGGCGCAGGCCGCGCACCACGGCCACCGGCACGCCGCCGAGCTTGCCCTTGACCAGGTCGGCCGCGGCGGCGACCTCGTCGGCGACGGCGACCTCGGTGACCAGCAGCTCGTTGCCCTGGGCGTCGAACGCACCGCCGTAACCGTGCAGCGCGACGAGGCCGGCGGAGCCGATCGCGGCGTCGGTCTGCCCGAGGCGCCAGCAGCGGCCCATGGTGTCGGTGACGACGACCGCGACGCGCACCCCGAGCGCGGCGGTGAGCCCGGCCCGCAGCGTCTCGGCCGAGCCGTCCGGGTCCTCGGGCAGCAGCGCGACCTCGTCGCCCTCGACGTTCGACCCGTCCACCCCGGCCGCCGCCTGCACGATCCCCAGGCGGTTGGTGACGATCTTCGTGCGGCCCTTGGTGGCGATCAGGCGCACGGTCTCGTCGTCGATGAGCGCCCGCCGGGCGGTGTCGCGCTCCTCGGGGTCGCGCGGCACCGTGACGAGCCTGCCCTCGACCTTGGAGAGCACCTTCGAGGTCACGACGACGACGTCGCCGTCGGCCAGGGTGGGTTCGAGCGCGGTGGCGAGGGCGGCCGTGAGGTCGTCGCCGGGGCGGAACTCGGGCAGTCCCGTCACGCCCCAGGCGGTGACCGTGCCGGTGGCCCGGTGGTCGGTGTGCTCAGCCTGCTCAGCCTGCTCAGACACCGGCGAGCCCGACCACGTCCAGCGCCTCACGGACCATGGCCGCCGTCGCCTCGGCATCGCTCATGAGCAGCGGCACCGAGCGCACGGCGACCCCCGGGACGTCCGCGGTGTCGCCCTCCGCCACGAGCCAGCCGTCGAGCAGGCCGCCCTCGGCGCGGGCGCCGTAGTGGCGCGCGACGCCCTCGGCGGAGACCTCCACGCCGATCGCGTCCAGGCACGGCTCGGCCATCCCGCGCACCGCGGCCCCGCCGATGATCGGCGACACCCCGACGACGGGTCCGGGGGCCTGCGCGAGCGCGGCCCGCAGCCCCGGGACGTCGACGATCGTGCCGATGCTGACCACCGGGTTCGACGGGGCGAGCAGCACGACGTCGGCGTCGGCGATCGCCGCGAGGGCGGCCGGGCAGGCGCTCGCCTGGTCCCGTCCCACCGACGCGAACCCGTGGGCGGTCGGCCCTGCGTGGTGGCGCACCCACCACTCCTGGAAGTGCACCGCGCGGCGCTCGCCGGTCTCGGGGTCGTCGATCACGACGTGGGTCTCGACGCGGTCGTCGCTGGCCGGGATGAGCGCGACGCCCGGCGACCACCGGCGGCAGAGCGCCTCGGTGATCTGGGAGAGGGGGTAGCCGGCGCGCAGCATCCGGGTGCGCACCAGGTGGGTGGCGACGTCCCGATCGCCGAGTCCGAACCACGTCGGGTCGGCCCCGTACGCCTCCAGCTCGGCCTTGACCGACCAGGTCTCGTCGGCGCGTCCCCAGCCCTTGCCGGTGTCGATGCCGCCGCCGAGCGTGTACATGCACGTGTCGAGGTCCGGGCAGACGCGCAGCCCGTGCAACCAGATGTCGTCGCCGATGTTGACGACCGCGCGCACCTCGTGCCCCGAAGCAGCGTCACCGTCGCCCAGCGCTGCCAGTACTCCCTGCAGGAACCGCGCGCCGCCGACGCCCCCGACCAGAACCGTCACCTTCACACCGCTGATCGTGCCCCGACCCCCCGACAGCGTGCCGCTCCGGGGCCCGGAAGCCGACCGGTCACCGCTGCCAGAAGAAGAACAGCTCCTGGCCGAGGCTCGCGAGCGTGCTGTCGCCGCCGACCGCGCCGTAGATGAACGACGCGAACGCGAACAGCGCGCTCGCCACCGGGCGCACGAACACCAGCAGCCCGAACAGGACCAGCGGGGCGTAGGGCGCGAAGCGGGAGACCGCGGCCCGCGTCTGGTACGAGAGGTACGGGTCGATCACGCCCCAGCCGTCCAGGCCGGGGATCGGCAGGATGTTGAGGATGAAGGCCAGGACCTGGATCAGCGCCAGGAAGGACATCCCGGCGCCGAGCAGGGGCGGCACGAACGGCACGACGACGGCCAGCAGGAACGCCAGCAGCAGGTTCATCAGGGGCCCGGCGATCGAGACCGCACTGGCCGCGATCCGGGACCGCAGCGCCGAGCGCTGGATCCACACCGCGCCGCCGGGCAGCGGGATGCCACCGATGAGCAGGAACAGCAGCGGGAGCACGAACGTCAGCCCGACGTTGGCGTAGCGGCGGATGTCGAGGGTCAGGTACCCGAGTCCGCGCACCGAGTGGTCGCCGCAGCGGTCGGCGACGAGCGCGTGGGAGAACTCGTGCAGGCACAGTGACACCGCCCAGCCCGCGAGGACGAGGATCACGACACCCGCCGTCACCGGGATCCGGGTGCCGAGGAGGGTGAGCGCGCCTCCCGCCGCCGTGACGAGGACGAGCCCGAGGAAGATCGGGCTGATCCGGGGGGAGCTCCGGGCGGAGAACACGCTGGCCACGGTTCCAGTGTCCCAGGCCCGCGGTACCGTCCTTCGCCACGCTGCGTCGATGAGATGGCCGCTCGCGTTCACCGCACGTGACGACCGTCCGTCGCGACATGCGGCCGGTTGTGTGGCTCAGCTTGACCCACATGGAACGACACCGCTGTAATTCACTGCGAGGTACACGCCGGTGCGGGGCCGGCGCTCCGCCAGCTGGGGAGTGCTAGCGGTGAGGGAGGCCGTGTGAACGGTGCGGAGAGCGGGTCGGTGGTGCTGGGCAGCGTCGGATCTGACGGATCACGGGATGTCCTCGGTGAGCTGATGGCCATCGCGGGCGAGGACGAACAGGAGTGGCAGGAGCGCGCGCTGTGCGCCCAGACCGATCCTGAGGCGTTCTTCCCGGAGAAGGGCGGATCCACGCGGGAGGCCAAGCAGATCTGCAACAGCTGCGAGGTCAGGTCGGAGTGCCTGGAGTACGCCCTGGGGCACGACGAGCGTTTCGGGATCTGGGGCGGGCTGTCGGAACGGGAGCGCCGTCGGCTCAAGCGCCGGGTCGTGTAGCCGGGCGCGCGGACGGCGTCGTCCCGTCGTCCGCACGTGGTCGAGGGGACTGCTCCCCGACCCCCGGCCACACCCCTGACGGTGGCGTCGTGGCGCCCTTCTAGTCTCGGGGTCGTCCGGCGCACGCCGGGGAACCGACGACGGCGCGACGAACGCGGTGGGGGCGAGGACGCTCCCGCCGTGCCCGCGGGAGGGACGGACGCGTGGCTCCGACGGCGCCCGTGCTGGCAGTTCTGGTCTGTCACGACGGCGAGACCTGGCTGCCCGAGACCCTCGGCGCGCTCGGACGCCTGACCGTCGGGCCGCGCCGGGTGATCGCCGTCGACACCGGCTCGACCGACTCGACGCCGGACCTGCTGCGCTCGTCCAACCGGGTCGACGTCGTCCTCGACCTCCCCCGGGACACCGCCTTCGGGACCGCGATCGCGGCGGCCGTCGCGGACGCCGACCGTCGCTGGGGCGCGCCCGGCAGCGAGCGCAGCTCCGGCGAGTGGCTCTGGGTGCTGCACGACGACGCCGCCCCCGAGCCCTCCTGCCTGGACGTGCTGCTCTCGGTGGCGGAGTCCTCGCCCGCGGTCGCGATGCTCGGGCCGCTGCAGCTCGACTGGGACGACCCCCGCCTCGTCGTCGAGGCCGGACTGTCCACCGACTCCTCGGGACACCGCCAGACCGGGATCGGCTCCGACGAGCTCGACCTCGGGCAGTTCGCGACGAACTCCGAGGTCCTCGCCGTGGGCTCCGCCGGGGCGCTCGTGCGCCGCCGGGAGTGGGACGCCCTCGGCGGGTACGACTCCGCCTACGGCCTGCTGCGCGAGGACGTCGACCTCGGCTGGCGGATCAACCGCGCCGGCGGCCTGGTGCTCTGCGTCCCCTCCGCCCGGCTGCACCACGCCCGCGCGGCGAGCACCGGCAACCGCGCCCTCGACGCCGCCGCCGTCAACGGCGCCGCGCCGCCCACCCTCCGCACCGTCGACCGCCGCAACGGCCAGTGGACGGTGCTCGCCAACGTCTCCGGCGCGGCGTTCGCCTTCGGCCTGGTGCGGTTCCCGGTGCTCGCGCTGCTCCGCGCGCTGGGCTTCCTGCTGCTGCGCCGCCCCGGCGACGCCGGCGCCGAGCTCGGCGCGACCAGCCGGGTGCTCTCCGACCTGTCCGACCTCAGCGAGGCCCGCCGGCGCCGCGTGCCTGCGGGGTCCGGGGTGCCCCGCGGGATGCGCGGCCTGCTGACCAGCCGCACGACCCGGCTGCGGAACGCGGTGCAGGGCGGCCTCACCCGGGTGGTCCGGGCCCGGATCCGCGACGAGCTCGACCTCGGCCGGCTGCCCGACTGGGCCGCCCGGCCGTCCCGGCCCGCCGCGTCGTCGGTCGCCGCCGCCGACGGCCCCGAGGAGGGGTCGCTGCTCGTCGGGCAGGGCGCCCTGCCCGCCGGGGCCACCGCCCCGAGGCGCAGCACGCGCCGCAAGGCCGGGCTGCGCCGCCCCGGGGAGGGGGTCGGCGTCACGCTCGCCGCGGCCGGGGCGGCCGCCGGGGTCCCGGCCGGCCCGACCGAGGCCATCGTCTCGCCGCACGCCGAGACCTCCGTCGTGGGGATTCCGCGCACCACGGACGACGAGCGATCGGCCGCCGACGACGAGTCCCTCGTCGTCGTCCCGGTCACCGTCGGCCGGGTGCTGCGCGAGCTGCTGCTCGCCCCGCCGCTGCTCATGGTCGTCGCACTGACGGCGGTGTCGCTGCTGGTCAACCGGTCCCGGCTCGGGCTCGACCTGGCCGGTGGGCGGATCGCGTCGCTGCCGGGCCTGGGCGCGCTGTGGAGCTCCTACCTCGCCGAGTGGCACCCGGTCGCCGGCGGCACCGCCGCTCCCGCGTCGGCCGCCCTCGCCGTCGTCGGGGTCCTCGGGGGAGTGCTCTGGCCGTTCGTGGGCTCCGACGGTCCCGGCGTCGCGGTCTCGCTGCTGCTGCTCGGGGCCCTGCCCCTCGCCGGGCTCTCGGCCTACCTCTCCACCCGCGACATCCGGGTCGGCCGCGTGCTGCGCGCGCTCGCCGGCGCGGTCTACGCCTTGCTCGGGATCGCGGGCGCCGCGGTCGCGCAGGGCAGGCTCGACGGCGTCGTCGCGGTGGTCCTGCTGCCCGTGGTCCTGGCCGGGGTCGCCGCGGTGCTGCGCGGCAGCCGCATCGAGGGCCGTCGCGGGTCGTGGTGGAGCGCGGCGGCCGGGACCGTGCTGCTGCTCGCGGCGGTCTCGGCGTTCGCGCCGCTCGTCTACGTGCTCGTGCTCGTCGTCGTGGTGGTCGGGTTCGTCCTCGTGCCCGCGCCCGCCGGGGCCGCCCGACGGCGGGCGATCGCGCTCGGCGTCGTCGTCGTGCTGCCCGTGCTGCTGCTCATGCCGTGGCCGTCGACGCTGCTGCGCGCGCCCCAGATCCTCGTCCACGGCACCGGCTCGCCGGTGCTCGAGCAGTTCGCCGGCGCGCTCGACGTCCTCTCGCTCGACCCGGGCGGACCCGGCTCGCTCCCCGTCGTCGGCCTCGTGGTGCTGATCGCCGCCGTCGGCGGGGCGCTGCTCGCGCCGCGGCGCAGCGTCGCCCCGGGTCTCGCGATCACCGTGCTCGGCGTGGTCGCCGCGGGGATCGTCGGGTCGGTCGCGCTCCCGCCGCTGTCCGGTGGCGACGCCCGCCCCGGCTGGACGGGCGCGGCGCTGGCGTTCGCCGCCTGCGGGACCGTGTGGACGCTGCTGGCGCTGGTCGCCGAGGCCCAGGTGACGCCGCTCGGCACGCTCGTGACCGGGCGCAGCGGCCCGAGGCACCGGCCCGCGCCCCGTCGTCGCGGCGAGTCCGAGATCGACCTGGGTCCCGACGGCGTGCTCTCCCGCGTCGGGGGTGGGACGCGCTCGGCCGCCTCCCGGGTCGGCACCGTGGTGGGGTCCCGGTTCCGGACCCGTCGCGCCGCGGAGGGAACCGGCGGGCGCCGGGCCCGCGGCGCCGCCGTCCCGGTGACCGCCGCGGTGGCCGTCGCGCTCGCGGTGTCGGCCATGCTGCTCTCCTCCGGCGGACCCCTCGCCCCGCGTCCGGCCGCGACGCTCGACCCGACGCTCGCCGAGAAGCTCACCGGCGCCGGGGCGACCGTCGCCGACGTCGGCCTGACCCGGCTGCCCGACGGTCCCGGCTACGCCCTCGACGCCGACCGCACCCGCCGGTCCGGGCCCGACCTGCCGCGCTACGGCGACGACGACCTCGCGCCGGTCGGCGCCGCGCCCGCCCGCCTCACCCGCGACGTCACCGCGCTCCTGTCCGGCGACCCCGCCACGGTGCAGGCCGGCGCCGCCGAGCTCGCGACCGCGGGCACCGCCGCCGTCGTGCTGCCCGACCCTGCCGTCGCCGATCGCGCCAAGGCGGCCGGGACGCCGCTGCTCACCGACGCGCCCCCGACCAGCGACGGCCGCCCGGTGCTGGCCATCGGGCTGCCCGCCGCCGGGGCCGTGATCCTCGAGCCGCCGGTCTCCGACGACGCCACCGACGCCAAGGCCGCCCCGACGAAGGCCGCGGGCATCACCCCGTTGCCGGCGACACCCCCGACGGTGGGCGTGCAGATCTCCTCGGGCGCGGACCGGCGGCTCGTGGTGCTCGCCGCCGAGCGCGAGTCCGGGTGGAACGCCACGGTCGGCGGCCGGCCGGCGCCGATCGTGTCGGCCTGGGGGCACCTGGTCGGCGTGGCGGTGCCGTCCGGGGGTGGCCCGGTGGTGGTCGCCCGCGACGACACGCTGCGCAGCCTGCTGCTGCTCGGCCAACTCGCGCTGGTGCTGTTCACGGCGGTCTCCGCGCTGCCCTCGCGTCGCAGACTGGACTGAGTGTCAGGGGGTGGCGCTAGCGTCCGGGAGGTGATCGATCACTTCGGGTTCCCGGTCGCCGACGTCGACGCCTCCGTCGCGACCTATCTGCGTGTGTTCGCCCCGCTCGGCCTGCAGGAGGCGATCCGCATCCCGCACGAGGGCAGCTCGGTCGTCGGGCTCGCCGGGGCCGCGGGCATCCCCCAGTTCTGGCTCACCCCGGGCGGTGCGCTGGGCAGCGAGCTTCACGTCGCGTTCTCGGCGCCGGACCGCGCCGCGGTCGAGGCCGTGCACGCGGCGGCCGTCGAGGCCGGGGTGGAGGTGCTGCACGCGCCGCGGGAGTGGCCGGAGTACCACCCGGGCTACTACGCGGTGTTCCTGCGCGACCCCGACGGGCACAACGTCGAGGCCGTCACCCACGGGTTCTGAGGCTCGCGGTCAGCCCTCGCCGTCGACGGTGTCGGGCTCGACGCCGAGGTACTCGGCCACCTGCTCGACGAGCACGTCGTGCAGCAGGTCGGCCAGGTCCTCGCCGTCGAGCGCGCGGGCCTCGAGGGGCCGGCGGTAGAGCACGATCCGGGCGCGGGTCGCGGCCCCGCGGCGGTCGACGCCCGCGGGCACCAGCCGCGCGAGCGGGATCTCCCCGTCACCGACCACGCCGTCCTCGTCCGGGGCCGCGTCGCTGATCTCGGGCACGTCGTCCACCGCGACGTCGAGCTCCTCGAGCTCGGCGCCCCAGCGGTCCTCGATCGGCTCGAGGGCCTCGAGGACGACGGCGTCGAAGCGCTCCGCCCGGGTGCGGGCCGCGGGCGAGCCGGCCGGGTAGAGCGGCGCGCGCATCCCGCGTCCGCGGCGGTCGCGACGCCGCCTCGGGCGGGCCGGGAGCGTGGCGCGCGCCGAGCCGCGCTCCGACCGGTCGGGCTCCCGGGCGCCGGTCCGCGTCCCACCTCTCGCCACGCCGCGCGAGCCTACGCCGCCCGCGGGTCGGACAGCGTGCGGCCGGGAGAGTGGCGCGCCGGGGGGTCGTCGCGGCGGGTTCCTTGATCACCAGCACATGGGGCAGGCCGCGGGGCCTCCGAACCTGCCCAGTGTGCCCTTGGTGGGGCGGCTGAGGCCGTGGTCGTCCGGACACGACCGGCACGTGACCGGACGGTGACGTCGGACCCTCGACGCGCCGAGCGCGCCTGTGCGGCGTCCGAGCCGGAGGCGACTATGGTTCCGGCTCGTGCGAGGAGTGCGGAAGTGCTCACGGACCGGGTGCGGCCGTGCGGCCGTTGCCACGCTGACGTACGTCTACTCCGATTCGACGGCCGTCGTGGGTCCGTTGGCGACCAGTGCGGAGCCCCACTCGTACGACCTCTGTGAGCACCACGCCCTGCGCCTCACCGCCCCCCGGGGCTGGGAGGTCGTGCGCTACGAGGGCGAGTTCCCCTCGGAGCCCTCGGCCGACGACCTCACCGCGCTCGCCGAGGCGGTGCGCGAGGCCGGCCGGGCGGAGCCCCCGAGCGAGGCCGTCGGACAGGTCGGCGCGATCGCGGGCACCGGGCGGCGGGGACACCTGCGCGTCCTGCCGGACCCCTCCGGCTCCTGACGGGGCGATCGCGGGAGCCGCCCGGCGACCGGCACACCATCGGGTGGCCGCCGTGCCGCACGGTGTCGGGCCCGGCCGATACGCTGGCCGACGTGAGCAGTTCAGCGCCAGCTCAGCACGCCAGCACCGAGACCGCGGACGCCGCCCGCGCCCGTGTAGTGAGTCAGGTGATCAAGGCCTATGACGTCCGGGGGCTCGTCGGTGAGCAGCTCGACGCCGCCTTCGTGCGCGACGCCGGGGCCGCGTTCGCCCAGCTCCTGATCGGCGAGCAGGGCGGCGCGCCGACGAACGGGATCGTCGTGGGTCACGACATGCGGGACTCCTCGCCGGAGCTCGCCGCCGCGTTCGCCGAGGGGATCACCGGCCTCGGGGTCGACGTCACCGAGATCGGCCTGGCCAGCACCGACATGCTCTATTACGCGTCGGGCGCCCTGAACGCGCCGGGCGCCATGTTCACCGCGAGCCACAACCCGGCGCGCTACAACGGCATCAAGCTCTGTCGCGTGGGCGCGAGCCCGGTCGGGCAGGACACCGGGCTCGACGAGATCGCCGCGCTGCTCGACCAGGGGCCGGGCGCGGCCGCCGGTGCCGACCCGTCCGGGACGACGGGCAAGATCGCGCAGCGCGACCTCCGGGACGACTACGCGGCCTACCTGCGCAGCCTCGTCGACCTCTCGGGCATCCGGCAGCTGTCCCTCGTCGTCGACGCCGGCAACGGGATGGCGGGCTACACCGTTCCGGCGGTGCTCGGCCCGCTGCCCATCGAGGTGCACCCGCTGTACTTCGAGCTCGACGGCACCTTCCCGAACCACGAGGCGAACCCGCTGGACCCGGACAACCTCGTCGACCTGCAGCGCGAGGTCTCCAACCTCAAGCACGTCGACGGCGGCCTGGCCTTCGACGGCGACGCGGACCGCGTGTTCCTCGTCGACGAGAAGGGCGACGCGGTGAGCCCCAGCGCGATCACCGCGCTGGTCGCCACCCGCGAGCTGGCCAAGGAGCCGGGCGCGACGATCATCCACAACCTGATCACCTCGCGCGCCGTCCCCGAGATCGTCACCGAGGCCGGTGGCGTCCCGGTGCGCACCCGCGTGGGGCACTCGTTCATCAAGGCGACGATGGCGCAGACCGGCGCGATCTTCGGCGGCGAGCACTCGGCGCACTACTACTTCCGGGACTTCTTCCGCGCCGACTCCGGGATGCTGGCCGCGCTGCACGTGCTGGCCGCACTCGGTGAGCAGGACAAGCCGCTCTCGGAGCTGATGGCGCAGTACTCGCGCTACGCGGCGTCGGGCGAGGTGAACTCCACCGTGGACGACCCGCAGGCGAAGATGGCCGAGGTCGAGGAGCGCTACGGCGACCGCGACGACGTCACCACCGACACGCTCGACGGGCTGACCGTCTCGTTCGAGAACGGGGACTGGTTCAACCTGCGGCCCTCGAACACCGAGCCGCTGCTGCGACTGAACGTGGAGGCGTCGGACGCCGGCGCGATCGACGCGCTGCGCGACGAGGTGCTCGCGGTGGTGCGGCGATGAGCGCCGGCCCGCTGGGCCTCGACCCGGTGCTGCTCGAGATCCTCGCCTGCCCCGCGCCGGACCACGGCGAGCTGCGTCCGGGCACCCCCGACGACGGGTCCGCCGCGGCCCTGACGTGCCAGAGCTGCGGGCGCAGCTACCCGGTGACCGAGGGGATCCCGGTCCTGCTCCTCGACGAGGCGACCGGCGGTCCCGACGACGCCGGGTCGTCGGCGAGCCGGGGCGGCGGGGCCGCCGGGACTCCCGCGGACGGGTGAGCGCCGTGCTCGACGAGGCACTGCTCGAGGACACCGGCCGGCTGCTCGACGCGGACCGGGCCGGACTGCTGCGTGCCGCGGCGACGGCGGGCGCCCAGGTGCGCGCCACGTGGGCCGCGGCGGTCGAGGCCGGCGTCGGGTCGCAGGGCGCCCTGGACGGGCTGCGCCCCCGGGCGCTGGTCCTGCTCGCGCGCGCCGGGACCGAGCAGGCCGCGGCCCGGCTGGTCGCCGCGCTGCTCGCGCCGACCTGCCCGTGCCCCGTCGTCGTCAGCGAGGTCGCGCCGCCGTGGCTGGGGGCGCTCGACGTCGTCGTCGTGTCGCACCGGGGCTCCGAGCGCGACCCGGGCGACGCGCTGGTGGCGGAGGCGGTGGACCGCGCGGTCCGGCGCAGCGCCCACGTCGTGCTCACCGGCCCTGCCGAGGGGCCGGCGCCCGCGGCCGCCGCGGGCCGGGCGATGCAGGTGGTGCCGCGGGTCCCCGGGCTCGAGGGTCTCTCGACGGCGACCGACCTCGCGGCGACCCTGGCGACCACCCGGGCGCTCGGTCTGCTCGAGATCGACGGCGAGGCGCTCGCCGACCGGCTCGACGACGAGGCGGAGCGCAGCGGGCCGCGCCACGAGGCGTTCGTGGCGCCGGCGAAGGCGCTCGCGCTCCGGTTCGCCGAGCACACCCCGCTGCTGTGGGGCACCGACCCGGTGGCGACGGCGCTCGCGGGCTACGGCGCCGTCGTGCTCGCCGCCCACGCCGGCGTCGTCGCGCACTCCGGGCCGCTCGCCGGCGCGTCCGCGGTGCCCGCCCTCGCCGCCCGGCTGGAGTCCGACACCGCCGCCGACTCGATCTTCGCGGACCCGTTCGAGGACCCGGGCGGGGACGCGCCGCCGCCCCGCCTCGCCGTCGTCTCCGTCCGGGAGGACCTCGGGACCCGCCGGTTGGCCGAGGACGCGACGCGACGCTGGCCGTCGGCGGACCTGCTCGAGCTCGACGACGTCGAGCTCGCGGGGGACACCCCGGGCCACGACGCGGTCCGCGCGGGCGTGCTCGGCCTGCGGCTGGACTTCGCCGCGCTCTACCTGGGCCTGGCCACCGGGACCACCGGCGCCGACCCGGCGGACGCGGCACGCCCGGGCGTCGGTGCGGGATGACCGACGGCCCGGCACTCCCGGGCTCGTCGGCGGGCGACCGACCGGCCCGGCCACCGTCACACCAGGCGACGTGAGGGGGATACGTGGAGCTGCTCGAGGGGACCGTGCGCCCGTACGCATGGGGCTCGCGCACGCACATCGCGGCGCTGCTCGGTGAGCCGGTCCCGTCGCCGCACCCGGAGGCCGAGCTGTGGCTCGGCGCGCACCACGACGCGCCGTCGCGGCTCGTCGAGCGGCCCGGGGAGAGCACCCTGCTGCACGCCCTCGCCGACGACCCCGACGCCACGTTCGGGGCCGGGCGCGCCGAGCACTGGCGGGGCCGCTTCCCGTTCCTGCTCAAGGTCCTCGCCGCCGACGAGCCGCTGAGCCTGCAGACGCACCCGTCGGCGGAACAGGCCGCGGCCGGCTTCGCCCGCGAGGAGGCCTCGGGCATCCCGCAGAGCGCCCCGGAGCGCAACTACCGCGATCCGCTGCCGAAGCCGGAGATCCTCTGCGCCCTCGAGGAGTTCCACGCGCTCGCCGGGTTCCGGGACGCCTCGGTCACGGTGCGCCTGCTGCGCGCCCTCGACGTCGACTGCCTGGCCCACCACACCGAGCTGCTCGCCGCGCAGCCCGACCCCGACGGCCTGCGTGCCCTGTTCACCACCTGGATCACCCTGCCGCAGCGCACCGTGGACCAGCTGGTGCCCGCGCTGCTGGACGGCTGCGTGCGCCTGGCGAAGACCCCCGGATCCCCGGGTGCGCCGGGCGGGGAGTTCGAGCGCGAGGTCCGCACCCTGCTCGACCTCGGGGAGCGCTACCCCGGCGACGGCGGCGTGCTCGCGGCGCTGCTGCTCAACCGCGTGGTGCTCGCCGAGGGCGAGTGCCTCTTCCAGCCCGCCGGCTCGCCGCACGCCTACCTGTCCGGATGTGGCATCGAGCTGATGGCCAACTCCGACAACGTGCTCCGCGCGGGACTCACCCCGAAGCACGTCGACGTCCCCGAGCTGCTGCGGATCCTCGACTTCCGCTGCGGTCCCCCGCCGGTGATCCGCCCGACGGTGGAGGGCCCGCGCGCGGTGTTCACCGCGCCGAGCGAGCACTTCCGGCTGGTGCGTCTCGACGTGGGCCCCGACGACGGCCCGGTCGACCTCGGCATCGACGGTCCCCGCATCGTGCTCGTGATCCGCGGCGACGCCGAGCTGCGGGCCGGTCAGGGCCGGGCCGTGGCGCTCGCGCAGGGCCGGGCGGTGTGGGCCCCCGCCGCCGACGGGCCGGTGACCGTCCACGCCGGACCGGGCCGGGCGCTCGTGTTCGCGGCGGGCGACGGCTGGACCGCGGGTCCGAACGGGGCCCTCGGGACGATCGGCGGAGCCGACTAGATTGCCGCGGATCGGGCACCGTGCCCGGTTCGTCCCGTCCTTGCGCCCGAGGAGGTCGCGGTGTCCGCATCCGGAGGCTCCAAGGCGATCATCGCCGCCCTGTCCGCCAACGCGGGGATCGCGGTGGCGAAGTTCGTCGGCTTCGCGATCACCGGCTCGTCGTCGATGCTGGCCGAGGGGGTCCACTCGGTGGCCGACACCGCGAACCAGGGCCTGCTGCTCTTCGGCCGCCGGCGGGCCTCGCGGGCGGCCACGCAGGCGCATCCGTTCGGCTACGGGCGGGACCGCTTCTTCTACTCGTTCGTGGTCGCGCTGCTGCTGTTCAGCCTCGGATCGGTGTTCGCGATCTACGAGGGGGTGCACAAGCTCTCCGCCCCCGAGGAGCTCACCAGCCCGCTCGTCGCGGTCGTCATCCTCCTGGTGGCCATCGGGCTCGAGGGCTACAGCTTCATGACCGCCATCGGCGAGTCCCGCGAGCTCAAGGGCGACCTCTCGTGGTGGGGCTTCATCCGGCAGTCGGTGAACCCGGAGCTGCCCGTCGTGCTGCTCGAGGACACCGGGGCGCTGATCGGGCTCGTGCTGGCCCTCGGCGGGGTCGGGCTCACCGTCGCGACCGGTGACCCGATCTGGGACGCGATCGGCACCATCGCGATCGGCGTCCTGCTCGGGGTCATCGCCGTCGTCCTCATCGTGGAGACGAAGAGCCTGCTCATCGGCGAGGGGGCGCGGCCCGCGCTGGTCAACACGATCACGGCGTCACTGATCGGCGGACCGGTGGAGCGGGTGATCCACATGCGCACCCAGTACATGGGGCCCGAGGAGCTGCTGGTCGCCGCCAAGATCGCGGTTCCTGCCAGCCTGCCGACCGAGACCGTGGCCCGGGCGATCGACGCCGCGGAGGCGCGGCTGCGGGCGAAGGTCCCGGAAGCCCGGATCATCTACCTCGAGCCCGATCTGGACCGCACCGGTTCCGAGGACGGGCTCGACCCCGCGCTCGACCCGACGCCGTAGCCCGCTGTGCCGTGTGGGCCAGCCCATCGTCCTGAACGGTGGCCCGATCGTCGCCGCACGCCGATCCACTGGTACGAACCTCCGCGGACCAGGGAGCACACCGGGGTCACTGTGAGTATGGTGCCCGTCACCGCACAGGTGGACATACAGCTAGTGACAGCACGAAAGGGGGCCGGACATGGCAAGTCCCACGCGTTCCGGGAGTCTCTTCCGGACGAAGTCGGTCGAGCAGTCGATCGCCGACACCGACGAGCCGGACAGCAAGCTGCGCCGCGAGCTCGGTGCGCTGGATCTCACGATCTTCGGCGTCGCGGTCCTCATCGGCGCGGGCATCTTCACGATCACCGCGCGCACGGCCGGTGACGTGACGGGTCCCGCGATCGCGGTCTCGTTCGTCATCGCCGCGATCGCATGCGGCTTCGCCGGGCTCTGCTACGCGGAGTTCGCCTCGACGGTGCCGGTCGCGGGCAGTGCGTACACGTTCTCCTACGCGACCTTCGGCGAGTTCATCGCCTGGATCATCGGCTGGGACCTGATCCTGGAGTACGCGCTCGGTGCCGCCACCGTCGCCAAGAGCTGGTCGTCCTACCTCGGCAAGATCTTCTCGGTGCTGGGGCTCGGCGACTCGACGTCGTTCGACATCGGATCGGTCGAGGTCGACTGGGGAGCGATCCTCGTGATCGGTGCCCTCACCGCCGTGCTGGTGCTCGGCATCAAGCTCTCCAGCCGGGTGTCGACGATCATCACGTCGATCAAGATCCTGGTCGTCCTCTTCGTGATCATCCTGGGCGCGACGTTCATCAAGGCGTCCAACTACAGCCCCTTCATCCCGCCGGCCGAGCCGCCGAAGGAAGGGGCCAGCGGGCTCGGGTCCTCGCTGCTCTCGCTGCTCGTCGGCAGTGAGGGCAGCACGTACGGCGCGTTCGGGCTGCTGGCCGGGGCATCGCTGGTGTTCTTCGCGTTCATCGGCTTCGACGCGGTCTCGACGACTGCCGAGGAGACCAAGAACCCGCAGAAGGACCTGCCGCGCGGCATCCTCGGCTCGCTCGCCGTCGTCACCGTGCTCTACGTCGCGACGTCGTTGGTCCTCGTCGGCATGGTCAACTACACCCAGCTGAAGAGCTCGCCCGACGGCGAGAACAAGACCCTCGCCGACGCGTTCAGCCTGGTCGGGGCCAACTGGGCGTCGACGATCATCGCGGTCGGTGCGCTGGCCGGCCTGACGACCGTCGTGCTGGTGCTCATGCTCGGCCAGAGCCGCGTGTTCTACGCGATGAGCCGTGACGGCCTGCTGCCGCGGGGCCTGGCGAAGACCGGGCGCTACGACACCCCGAGCACGATCACGATCATCATCGGCACGGTCTGTGCGCTCATCGCCGGCCTCGTGCCGATCACGACCATCGAGGAGATGGTCAACATCGGCACGCTGTTCGCGTTCGTCCTGGTCGCGATCGGGACCTGGGTGCTGCGGGTCAAGCGGCCGAACCTCTCCCGCAGCTTCACCGTGAAGGCGCTGCCGGTGGTCGCGACCCTCGCCGTGATCTCCTGCCTGTGGCTGATGCTCAACCTCAGCGCCGAGACGTGGCTGCGGTTCATCCTCTGGATGGTGATCGGCGTCGTCGTCTTCTTCGCCTACTCGCGCCGCAACTCCGTGCTCGGCCGGCGGGAGAGGGGCGAGGAGGCGAGCGTGGCGGCCTCGTCGCAGAGCTAGGTGGCCTGCGGCCTCGTGAGCAGTAATCCGTGCCAGGGCACGGATTACTGCTCACGAGCGCGGAGCGCACCTACCTACCCGACGAACTTCTCCCGCAGCGTCTTCTTCGAGAACTTCCCGGTCGAGGTCTTCGGCACCTCGTCGATGAACTCGACGTCGTCCGGGACCTGCCACTTCGCGACCCGCGTCAGCAGGTGGTCCCGGACCTGCTCGGCGGTGAGCTGCGACCCGTCGCGGACCACGACACACGCGAGCGGGCGCTCCGACCACTTCTCGTCCGGGATCGCGATGACGGCGGCCTCGGCGACCTCGGGCATCGCCATGATCTCGTTCTCCAGGTCTACCGAGGAGATCCACTCGCCGCCGGACTTGACGAGGTCCTTGGTGCGGTCGACCAGACGGACGTAGCCGTAGCGGTCGATCACCGCGACGTCGCCGGTGCGCAGCCAGCCGTCGGCGGTGAACTGCTTCCCGCCGTCCTCGTTGAGGTAGTACGAGTCCGCGATCCACGGCCCGGACGCCTGCAGCTCCCCGGACGAGACCCCGTCCCACGGCTGGATCTCGCCGGTCTCGGGGTCGGCGAGGCGCAGGTCGACCATCGGCGCCGGCTGACCCGCCGTCGAACGGACGTCGGCGAGGTCGTCGTCGGACAGGCCGTCGTGGATCGAGCGCAGCGTGCCCGTCGTCGCGATCGGGCTGGTCTCGGTCATGCCCCAGGCCTGCGTGATCGGCAGCCCGATCTTCTTCCGCCAGGCCTCGGACAGCGACTTCGGCACCGCCGACCCGCCGCAGAGCAGCAGCCGCAGGTGCGGGACGTCCTGGGGACCGGACAGCTCGGGCAGCACGCCCATCCAGATCGTGGGCACGCCCGCGGTCAGGGTGATGTCGTGGTCGCGCAGCATCCCCGCGATGGCCTTCGGCACCATGTTCGGCCCGGGCATCACGAGGGCCGCGCCGGCGAACACCGCGGCATAGGGCGTGCCCCAGGCGTTCGCGTGGAACATCGGCACGATCGGCAGCACGATGTCGCGCTCGACCAGGCCCGCGACGTCGGCGATGAGCACCGAGACGGAGTGCAGCACCGTCGAGCGGTGCGAGTAGACGACGCCCTTGGGGTTGCCGGTGGTGCCGGACGTGTAGCACATGGCCGCCGCGCGGTTCTCGTCGTCGACGACGAAGCGCCCCGCGTACGGCTCCACCGAGGCGAGCAGCGTCGCGTGGTCGACGATGCGCTCGTCGTCGGGGACCGGGGTGTCGGAGCCGTCGTCGATCACGACGAACTTCCGCACGTGCGGCATCTGGTCCGCGAGCGGCCAGAGCTGCCCGAACAGCGCCCGCTCGACGAAGATCACGTCGTCGTCGGCGTGGTTGACGATGTAGACGAGCTGCTCGGCGAACAGCCGGATGTTCAGGGTGTGCAGCACGCGCCCGCTGCAGGGCACGGCGAAGTACAGCTCGAGGTGGACCGGCGTGTTCCAGCAGAAGGTTCCGACCCGCGCGTCGTGCGCCACGCCGAGCGCGTCGAGGGCGGCCGCCGTGCGGCGGACCCGGACGGCCCAGTCCGCGTAGGTCGTCGTCGTGACGGCGCCCCCGACACCCACGCCCGTCAGCGTCTTGTGGCCGAAGAGCTGCTCGGCACGGTGGAAGACGTGAGGGAGGGCGAGGGGGGTGGTCTGCATCTGTCCGAGCACGGCTGGGGCCTCCTGGGCGCGCGACGGGGGCTGGGGCCACGAGCCTACGGCGGCTGTGGTCCCGGTCATACCGTTCGGGTGGTCCCGGTCATACCGTCCCAGCCGCGCCCGCCTGGACGCTCGCGCCGGTCCGTCCGGCGGCGACGGTGTGACCTGGTCGACGCCGACCCGGCGGACCGGGCGACGACCTGCGACGGGGCCGTCCGGTGCCCCGTGCTCGTGCGCGCGCCGTCTTGACCGTCCCGACGGCCTGTGTGAGTGTCGTTTCCACGGCAACAGGTCGCACCGCTGGTGCGACGGGCCTGACGAGTGGCGCTGCAACGGACACCTCGTGTCCGCCACGCTCGGCAGGGCTCCGGATCATCAAGGGCGCCTCCAGATGGTGGAGGTCCGTGCTCTGAACCTTCGCGGACGCGGGAGTGGGTTGTTCCCCCGACGCCGCCGGGACAGACAGTTCAACGGTCCGACCACCGGACAACCGACGAGTTCACACCGACCGGATGAGGAGTCATGGCAGCAGTAGGGACCACGCACGAGAAGTACGCCGAGAAGAACGGGATCGACTTCGCGGTCGCCGACCTCGGTGAGGCCGACTTCGGCCGCCGTGAGATCCGCCTGGCCGAGCACGAGATGCCCGGGCTCATGGCGCTGCGCCGGGAGTACTCCGAGGCGAAGCCGCTGCACGGTGCGCGCATCTCCGGCTCGCTGCACATGACCGTCCAGACGGCGGTCCTCATCGAGACGCTGACCGCGCTCGGTGCCGAGGTCCGCTGGGCCTCCTGCAACATCTTCTCCACCCAGGACCACGCGGCCGCCGCGGTCGTCGTCGGCCCGAACGGGACGCCGGACAACCCCAAGGGCATCGCGTGCTTCGCCTGGAAGGGCGAGACGCTCGAGGAGTACTGGTGGTGCGCCGAGCAGATGCTCGCGTGGGCCGACTCCGACACCCGCGGCCCGAACATGATCCTCGACGACGGCGGGGACGCCACGATGCTCGTCCACAAGGGCGTCGAGTTCGAGAAGGCCGGCGTCGTCCCGTCGACCGAGGCCGACGACCCCGCCGAGTACCAGGTCGTGCTCGAGACGCTGCGCCGCAACCTCACCGCGGACCCGCAGCACTGGACCAAGGTCGCGTCCGGCATCAAGGGCGTCACCGAGGAGACCACGACGGGTGTCCACCGTCTCTACGAGTTCGCCAACGAGGGCAAGCTGCTCTTCCCGGCGATCAACGTGAACGACTCGGTCACCAAGTCGAAGTTCGACAACAAGTACGGCTGCCGCCACTCGCTCATCGACGGCATCAACCGCGCCGTCGACGTGCTGATCTCCGGCAAGAAGGCCGTCGTCGCCGGCTTCGGTGACGTCGGCAAGGGCTCCGCCGAGTCGCTGCGTGGCCAGGGCGCCCGCGTGACCGTCACCGAGTCCGACCCCATCTGCGCGCTCCAGGCGCTCATGGAGGGCTACGACGTCAACACGCTCGAGAACGTGATCGACGACGCCGACATCGTCATCACGACCACGGGCAACAAGGACATCGTCACCCTCGAGCACATGAAGCGGATGAAGCACCAGGCGATCCTGGGCAACATCGGCCACTTCGACAACGAGATCCAGGTCGAGAAGCTCGAGAAGTCCGGTGCCACGCGCATCAACATCAAGCCGCAGGTCGACGAGTGGCGCTTCGACGACGGCCACTCGATCATCCTGCTGTCCGAGGGGCGCCTGCTGAACCTCGGCAACGCGACCGGGCACCCGAGCTTCGTCATGTCGAACTCGTTCGCCAACCAGACGATCGCGCAGATCGAGATCTTCACCAAGCCCGGTGAGTACCCGATCGGCGTGTACCGCCTGCCGAAGCACCTGGACGAGAAGGTCGCGAAGGTCCACGTCGAGGCGCTCGGCGCGGAGCTGACCAAGCTCACCAAGGAGCAGGCCGAGTACATCGGCGTCGACGTCGAGGGCCCGTACAAGCCGGACCACTACCGCTACTGAGTTCTCGCGGTTGGACGTTCTGAGCACGTTCTGACCGAAGGGCCCCTCCGCTCGATCTGCTCGAGCGGAGGGGCCCTTCGCTCGTTCGCCCCGCGCCCGCCGGTTCCGAGCCCACCACCGTCGTCACACGGCGCCGCTGGCTAGCGTGGTCGCCCGTGGGTGTGGTGGTGGCCGTGGAGGGCCTGGACGGAGCGGGCAAGGCGACGCTGGTGGACGCCCTCGGCCGGGCCGCCCGGGCACGCGGGGCCTCCGTCGCGACCCTCGCCTTCCCCCGCTACGACGACGACGTCCACGCCGCGCTCGCCGGGGAGGCGCTGCACGGCGAGCACGGGGACACCGCCGCCTCGGTCCACGCGATGGCGCTGCTGTTCGCGCTCGACCGGCGCGCGGCGGCCGGCCACATCGACGACCTGAGACACGCCAACGACCTCGTCCTCGTCGACCGGTACGTCGCCTCCAACGCCGCCTACGGGTCGGCGCGGCTGCACCAGGGCGTGGGGGAGTTCGCGGCGTGGGTGCGCGCCACCGAGATCGAGCGCTTCGCGGTGCCCGCCCCCGACGCCCAGGTGCTCGTCCGCGTACCGCCGGAACTGGCCGCGGAACGAGTCAGGGAACGCGCCCGGACGGCCCCCGACCGGGACCCCGACGGCTTCGAGGCCGACGCGGCCCTGCAGCAACGGTGCGCCGAGGTCTACGACCGACTCGCCGCGGGGCACTGGTGGAGCCCCTGGTGGGTCGCCGAGAATCGGCATTCAGGTGATGAAGCGCTCACCCGTACGGCTGACGCCGTGATTAGTGCCGTGCTGACCGCGGAGTTCGCTCCCGGATCGTCGGTGAGAAGTGACACCATTGAGACATGAGCTCTCGAATCCTCGTCGTGGACGACGACTCCTCGCTCGCCGAGATGCTGACGATCGTCCTGCAGGGCGAGGGGTTCGACACGACCGTGGTGTCCGACGGGGCCCAGGCTCTGCCGACCGTCCGCGAGTCCTCACCGGACCTCGTGCTGCTCGACCTGATGCTCCCCGGGATGAACGGGATCGACGTCTGCCGGGCGATCCGGGCGGAGTCGGGGGTGCCGGTCGTGATGCTCACCGCGAAGACCGACACGGTGGACATCGTGCTGGGGCTGGAGTCCGGCGCCGACGACTACATCGTCAAGCCGTTCAAGCCCAAGGAACTCGTCGCGCGCATCCGGGCGCGCCTGCGGCAGTTCCCCACCGAGCCGAGCGAGCAGATGCAGATCGGCGACGTGACCATCGACGTCCCGGCACACCAGGTCCGGCGCAACGGCTCGCCGATCCCGCTCACCCCGTTGGAATTCGACCTGCTCGTGGCCCTCGCCCGCAAGCCGCGCCAGGTCTTCACCCGCGAGGTGCTGCTCGAGCAGGTCTGGGGCTACCGGCACGCGGCCGACACCCGTCTGGTGAACGTGCACGTCCAGCGGCTGCGCTCGAAGGTCGAGAAGGACCCGGAGCACCCCGAGGTGGTGCTCACGGTGCGCGGCGTCGGCTACAAGGCCGGCCCGCCCTGATCGACCCCGGATCGGTGAGCCGTCGTGGCTGACCGCATCGCGAGCGTGCGCCGCCGCCTCGAGCTCGCGCTCGCCGAGCGGGTCGGGGCCGTGCGGGTGCTCTGGCGCCGCTCGATGCAGCTGCGCGTGGTGCTGTCCACGGTCGCGATGTCCAGCGTCGTCGTGCTCGTGCTGGGCCTCGTGCTGCAGACCCAGATCGCCGACCGGCTGCTCCAGGGCAAGCAGCAGGCCGCGCTGATCCAGGCCGACATCAGCCGGCAGAACCTCGAGCGGGACCTCGCCCGGGTCGACCCCGACCGCGACGGCACCCAGTCCACCCTCGACGAGGCCCTGGACCGGCTGACGTCCTCGGGCTCCGGGTCGGACTCCCGGGACGCCGGCGCCTTCGAGGCGGTGCTCGTCGCGGGCACCGAGCCACTCGGCGCGACGAGCACGTCGGGCACCGCGACCTCGGCCGCGCCCGAGGACTCCCAGGCGACGTCGGAGCCGTCGTCGGGACCCGCCTCCGTGGTCCCGCCGCAGCTGCGCGACCCGGTGCTCAAGGGCTTCCTCGCGACCAAGTACGTCACGGTGTCCGAGCCGGGGCACGCCGACGTGCCCGCGCTCATCGTCGGCCAGCCGGTGCGCACCGCGGGCCGCAACCTGCAGCTCTACCTGATCTTCCCGCTCTCGGCGGAGCAGCGGACCCTCGCGCTCATCCAGTCGACCCTCGCACTCGCGGGGCTCGCCCTGCTGGGGCTGCTCGCGGGCATCTCGAGCATCGTCACGCGCCAGGTGGTGCGCCCGGTCCGGCAGGCCGCCGACGTCGCCGAACGGTTCGCCGACGGCCACCTCGACGAACGCATGCCGGTCTACGGCGACGACGAGGTGGCCCGCCTGGCGGAGTCCTACAACGAGATGGCGGCGAGCATCCAGCAGCAGATCCACCAGCTCGAGGAGTTCGGCGCGCTGCAGCGACGGTTCACCTCCGACGTCAGCCACGAGCTGCGGACCCCGCTGACGACGGTGCGCATGGCGGCCGAGGTGCTCCACGCGCAGGCCGAGGACCTCGACGCCGTCGCCCAGCGCTCGGCGCAGCTGCTCGTCGACGAGCTGGACCGCTTCGAGTCGCTGCTCGGCGACCTGCTGGAGATCAGCCGCCTCGACGCGGGCGTGGCCGAGCTGGCGAACGAGCGCGTCGACATCCGCGACATCGTGCGGCGCTCCGCCGAGACGGTGCGCCACCTCGTCGACGAGACCGCCACCCCGCTGCTGCTCGACCTCACCGAGGACGCCGACGCCGAGGTCGACCCGCGCCGCGTCGAGCGCATCCTGCGCAACCTGCTCGCCAACGCGATCGACCACGGCGAGTCCCGGCCGATCGAGGTGCGGGTGGCGGCGGACGAGCACGCCGTCGCCGTCGTCGTCCGCGACCACGGGATCGGGCTCAAGCCCGGTGAGGCCGGGCTGGTGTTCAACCGGTTCTGGCGCGCCGACCCGTCGCGGCAGCGCCGCAGCGGCGGGACCGGGCTCGGTCTCGCGATCAGCCTCGAGGACGCCCGGCTGCAGGGCGGCTGGCTGCAGGCCTGGGGCGAGACCGACCACGGCGCGGTGTTCCGGCTGACCCTCCCGCGCACCGCGGGTGCGCTGCTGCGGACCAGCCCGCTGCCGCTCATCCCGGTGACCGGCGCACCGGCCGGGGCCGAGCCCGGGATCCGGGAGGCGGCCGCCACCACCGGCACCGCGCTGCCCCCGCCCACCGGCGAGATCCCGGCCGTGCGGAGCGGGGACGACGACGAGGGCCCCGCGGCGGGCGGTGACGGGCCGGGGTCCGCGGAGACCGACCGGCCGGGCGCGGTGTCGGGGCGCGGGGAGACCTGGTGAGGCGCGGTGTGCTGGTGGCGCTCCTCGGGCTCGTCACCACGCTGCTCGCCGGGTGCGCGACGGTGCCCGGCTCGTCCGACGTGACCGTGCTGCGGCGCGTCGGCGACCCGGCCGAGCCGAGCGCCCCGCCCGGACCCGCCCGCGGGGCCGGCCCGCTGGAGATCGTCCGCGGCTGGATCCTGGCCTCGGGCGCCACCGCCGAGCGGCACAGCGCGGCCCGGGCCTTCCTCTCGCCACCGGCGGCGGGCTCGTGGGACGACGGGTCCTCGCCGACGGTCGTGTCGGACCGGGTCGACACGGTGTTCTCCCAGGGCAGCGGGCAGTCCGGGACGGCGTCGGTGCGCGTCCGCGCCGACAAGCTGGGCACGCTGCGTCCCGACGGGGCGTTCGTCCCCGCGACCGGCATGGTGGACGTCGTCGTCGGGCTCACCCAGAACAACGGGGTCTGGCGCATCTCCTCGGTCCCGCCGGGCACGATCGTGCGGCGCTCCGACCTGCGGGCGAACACCCGCCCGGTCCGCATCTGGTTCGTCGGGGCGGTCGGGGGCGCGCCGGTCGGGGAGACGCGCTACCTCCCGACCAGCCCGGTCCGCTCGGTGCCCGCGCGCGTGCTCGACGAGCTGTTCTCCGGCCCGTCGGACGGCCTGCGGGGCGCGGCGGTCTCGGCGCTGCCGCCGGGCGTGCTGCTGCGGTCCGCGGTCGGCACCACCTCCGACGGGGTCACGACGGTGGACCTGACCCGGGCGGGGTCGGCGGCGGCGATGGACGAGGCGCGGCGCACCGAGATCGCCCAGCAGATCGTGCTCACCCTCGCGGGCGTCGGCATCGACCGGGTGCAGGTCACCGTCGACGGCGCCCCCCTGCTCGACGGCCGCCCGCAGCTCGGGGTCGCCGACGTGCTCGCCGGCCTGCCGCCCGCGGTGCGCGACCGTCAGGACCTCCCCAGCGCGGGGACCGGCGGTGACGCGGCGATGACGCCGCCCGCCGTCGTCGTCACCGGTGGCCGGGTCCGGACCGTCCCGCAGGACACGACGGTGGCGACCGACGCCGGGCGGCCCGCGACGCCCGACCTCGTCACCGGGGTGGACGACGCCCGCAGCGCGAGCATGTCGCCGGACGGCCGCGACGTCGCCGTCGTCGGGCTCGAGGGCGCGACCATGCGCCTCTCCGTCGGACGCGCCGGTGCCGCCGCCGCCGCGACGTCGATCACCGGCACGACGATGACCCGGCCCTCCTGGACGCCGGACGGCTCCGAGGTGTGGACGGTCGTCGACGGCCGGCCGGTGCGGGCGGTGCGGTCCGGGTCGTCGTCGGACTCGTCGGGTCTCACCCCGGTCGCGCTCGACACCTCACCGCTCGCCGGACTCGGGCCGATCAGCGTGCTGCGGCTCTCCCCGGACGGCACGAAGGTCGCGATGGTCGCCGGGGGGCGCGTGGTCATCGCGACGGTGGTGCGCGACGGGGCCGGGGGCGTGCAGCTCGGCGCGGTGCGGGTGCTGCGCCCGGCGCCCGCGGCGGACGTCCTGGAGGGGGTCCTCGACGTCACCTGGTCGCAGACCGACCGGCTGGTGGCCGTCGGGGCCGGTGTCGGCCACCCGGTGCAGTTCGCCTCGGTCGACGGGCTGGACCTGGACGACGGCCCCACGACCAACCTGACGCCGCCGGTCAGCGCGGTCGCCGCGGCGCCGGACCGGCCCACGCTCGTGGTCGACCAGGGCGGCCTGTGGTCGCTGCCCTCGGACGGCGGCGACGTGTGGAGCTCGGTGCCGGGCGGGTCGAACACCTCGGTGCCGGCGTATCCGGGGTAGGTGGCCTTCGGTGTCCTGGTGTCAGCGATGCGGCGTTGCTGACGCTGGACGTCAGTAGCTCCACATCCTCGATCGCGCGGGGCGGCTGCTGCGTCCGGCCCAGTCGGTTGTCCACACCGGCAGCGGACCCGTCGGTTGTCCACAGGCGGTGAGGCGGCGCTGGTCGGCGGGGGCATGCTCGGCCGAGGCTCGACGGCGTGCTCCCACGACTCCTGCGGGCCCTCGTCGACCTGCTCCTCCCCGCGCCCTGCGGCGGCTGCGACGCGACCGTGCCGCCCGGGACCGGCCTGTGCGCGGCCTGCCTGGCCTCGCTGCGACGTCCGCTGCCCGCCTCCGAGCGGCACGACCTGCCGCCCGCGATGGCGCTCGCGCCCTACTCCGGCCCCGCGCGGCACACCGTGATCGCCTACAAGGAGCGCGGGCGACGGGACCTCGCGGAGCCGCTGGCCGCCGTGCTCGGCGCCGCGCTGGACCGTCTCGGCATGGGCGGCGGCCTGCTGGTCCCGGCGCCCTCGCGGGCCGCGGCCGCCCGGGCCCGCGGGGGCGACCACATGCTCCGCATCGCCCGTCGGCTCGCCCGTGCCGGCCACGGGCAGGTGCTGCCCGCACTCGCGCTCGGGCGTCGCGCACGGGACTCCGTCGGCCTCGATCCCGCGGCGCGCGCGGCGAACCTCGCGGCCCACCTGCGGGTACGCCACGCCGCGCTGGACGGGCTGCCGCCGCATCGGGGACCGGTCGTTCTCCTCGACGACGTGCTCACCACGGGGGCGACCGCGGCCGCCTGCTCCGCCGCGCTCGCCGAGGCTGGGCTGCCAGTGGATCTGGTGCTCGTCGTGACCGCCGTCGGGGCGCGGCGACCCCGGGTGCCGGGGGCTCGCGCGCCCAGCGCGGCGTCGCCCGTGCCGCGTCCCTCACCTGCGTCCCTCACCCGTGCGGACGGACCCCCGCCCGGCGCAACGGACACGGCGTGCGTTCGTCCTGTCGTGGCGTTCCCTCGACACGGGGGCCGCCCACTCGACACCTTCCGGACACCCGCCGGAGTCGATAGCGTGTCCCATCTCACCGGTCAGGTCGACCGAGAGGAGGCGCGAACGGCGTACTGCGGCGCCATGGGTCTCCGGGAGGCGCGACCGCCCCCTCCCCACCCGGTCCTCACCGAGGACACGGCCCGACGACGGGCCGGACGAGGCGCCGCTCCTACTTCCCTCGGGAGTTGATGTGGAGATCGTCATCTGCGGCCGCAACGTCGAGGTCCCGGAGCACTTCCGCGACCACACGACCGACAAGCTGGCCCGACTCGGACGTTACGACCACAAGATCATCAGATTGTCCGTCGAGCTCTCGCACGAGAACAACCCGCGTCAGGCCAAGACCTGCCAGAGCGTCGAGATCACCGGTCGCGGACGGGGGCCCGTCGTGCGGGCCGTCGGCTGTGCGTCCGACTTCTACTCCGCGATGGACATGGCCCTGGGACGGATCGAGGAACGACTGCGCCGGGCGCACGACCGCCGGGTGCACAAGGCGGGACGACGCCGGGTCGCCGTCGGGGTGGGCGGCCCCGCGGAAGACCTGCCCTCGTCCGGGGCCGACCTCGACGAGGCGCTCCCCGCACCGCTGCGGGAGGACGTCGGCGAGGACGAGGGACAGTCCTACCTGCCGGAGAGCGAGGTGCCCGCCGCGCGCGAGGCGCTCGACGACCGCTTCGGTCGCGAGGTCGACGGCGACGGGCCGGGACACATCGCGCGGGTCAAGGAGCACGAGGGCCTGCCGATGACCGTGGACGACGCGCTGTCACACATGGAGCTCGTCGGGCACGACTTCTTCCTGTTCTCCGACAAGTCGAGCGGTCGGCCGAGCGTCGTCTACCGGCGCCGCGGTTACGACTACGGCGTGATCTCACTGGTGTGATCCAGGTCTGATCGGAGAGGCGACGGGGCCCGGCCGGGCGGCGGCCGGGCCCCGTCGTCCGTCCGGACCAGCCGCCCCGGGCCGTCGCCGACAAGGTCGCGCTTACCATGGGAGGAAGCGCACGCGCGTATTCGCCGTGCGGTGTGGCGGAGAGGGCCCCGAGCGGTCGGTTTCGCCGCGACACCGGGACGGTCCTCCCACGGGCCCCCGGAGCCGATGAGAGCCAGCGACGAGGACGAGCGAGGTCACCCATCGTGGTGCTGAACCGACTGCTGCGGGCGGGCGAGGCGAGGACGGTCAGGCGTCTCGGCGCGATCGCGGACTACGTCGACACGTTCGCCGACGAGGTCGAGGCACTCTCGGACGACGAGCTGCGCGCGAAGACCCAGGAGTTCAAGGACCGCTACGCCGAGGGCGAGTCGCTCGACGACATGCTCGGCGAGGCATTCGCCGTCGTCCGCGAGGGCGCGTCCCGCACCCTCGGCCAGCGTCACTTCCGCGTGCAGCTCATGGGTGGCGCCGCGCTGCACCTGGGCAACGTCGCGGAGATGAAGACCGGCGAGGGCAAGACGCTGGTCTCCACGCTGCCCGCCTACCTCAACGCGATCGCCGGCGAGGGCGTGCACGTCGTCACGACGAACGACTACCTCGCCCGCCGCGACTCCGAGTGGATGGGCCGCGTCCACCGCTTCCTCGGCCTCGAGGTCGGCGCGATCTACGCCGAGATGCCCCCGGACGAGCGCCGCGGCGCGTACCTGGCCGACATCACCTACGGCACGAACAACGAGTTCGGCTTTGACTACCTGCGCGACAACATGGCCTGGGCCAAGGCCGAGTGCGTCCAGCGCGGGCACGCCTTCGCGATCGTCGACGAGGTCGACTCGATCCTCATCGACGAGGCCCGTACGCCGCTGATCATCTCGGGGCCCGCGGAGCAGAGCGCACGCTGGTACACCGAGTTCGCGCGGCTCGCGCCGAAGATGACCAAGGACGATCACTACGAGATCGACGAGCGCAAGAAGACGGTCGGCGTCACCGAGGAGGGCGTCGCCTTCATCGAGGACCAGCTCGGCATCGAGAACCTCTACGAGGCCGCGAACACGCCGCTGGTCGGCTACCTCAACAACGCGATCAAGGTGAAGGAGCTCTTCCTCAAGGACAAGGACTACATCGTCCGCGACGGCGAGGTCCTGATCGTCGACGAGTTCACCGGCCGCGTCCTGGCGGGGCGGCGGTACAACGAGGGTCTGCACCAGGCGATCGAGGCCAAGGAAGCGGTCGAGATCAAGCAGGAGAACCAGACCCTCGCGACGATCACGCTCCAGAACTACTTCCGGCTCTACGAGAAGCTCTCCGGGATGACCGGTACGGCCCAGACCGAGGCCGCGGAGCTCTCCAAGACCTACAAGCTCGGCGTCGTCACCATCCCGACGAACAAGCCGCCGCTGCGCGTCGACCAGCCCGACCTGGTCTACAAGACCGAGGCGGCGAAGTTCGAGGCCGTCGCGGACGACGTCGCCGAGCACTACGAGCGCGGCCAGCCCGTGCTCATCGGGACGACGAGCGTCGAGCGCTCCGAGTACCTCGCCAAGCTGCTCACCCAGCGCGGCGTGGAGCACTCGGTGCTCAACGCGAAGTTCCACGAGCAGGAGGCTGGGATCATCGCCCAGGCCGGGCGTCGTCAGGCCGTCACGGTCGCGACGAACATGGCCGGCCGCGGTACCGACATCGTGCTCGGCGGCAACCCCGACTTCATCGCCGACCTGCAGCTCCGGGCCAAGGGCCTCGACCCGGTCGACACGCGCGAGCAGTACGAGGCCGCGTGGGACGACACGCTCGACCAGGTCAAGGGCGAGGTCTCCCGCGAGGCCGAGCTCGTCAAGAAGGCCGGCGGCCTCTACGTCCTGGGTACCGAGCGCCACGAGTCGCGCCGCATCGACAACCAGCTCCGCGGCCGCTCCGGCCGTCAGGGCGACCCGGGCGAGTCGCGGTTCTACCTCTCGCTGGGCGACGAGCTCATGCGGCGGTTCAACGGCGCCATGGTCGAGACGATCATGACCCGGTTCAACCTGCCCGAGGACATGCCGATCGAGGCGAAGATGGTCTCCCGGGCCATCCGCAGCGCGCAGACCCAGGTCGAGCAGCAGAACTTCGAGATCCGCAAGGACATCCTCGAGTACGACGAGGTCATGAACCAGCAGCGCACGGTGATCTACGCCGAGCGCCACCGCGTGCTCGAGGGGGAGAACCTCGCCGAGCAGATGCAGAACATGATCGTCGACGTCGTCACCGCCTACGTCGACGGCGCGACGTCCGAGGGCTACAGCGAGGACTGGGACCTCGAGAAGCTCTGGACCGGTCTCGGGCAGCTGTACCCGGTCGGCGTGCGCTGGGAGGACGTCGTCGAGGAGAACGACGACATCGACCGCGACGTGCTCGTGGACATCCTCACCGAGGACGCGCTCGACGCGTACCAGCGCCGTGAGGACGAGATCGACGGCATCGTGCCCGAGGGCGGGATGCGCGAGCTCGAGCGTCAGGTCATCCTCTCCGTGCTCGACCGCAAGTGGCGCGAGCACCTCTACGAGATGGACTACCTGAAGCAGGGCATCGGGCTGCGCGCCATGGCCCAGCGCGACCCGAAGATCGAGTACAAGCGCGAGGGCTTCGAGATGTTCTCCGCGATGATGGAGGGCATCCGCGAGGAGTCCGTCGGGTTCCTGTTCAACCTCACCATCCAGGTCGAGGAGATCGCCCCGGTCGACGCCGTCCCGGGCGCGAACCCGCAGACCGAGACCGCGATGCAGCCGGTCATCCGCCCGGAGGACCCCGACCCGCGCCGGCTCTCGACGGCGGGTGCCGCACCCGTCGGGATGCCGCCCACGCGTCCGGTCGCGCCCGCGGCGGGCGGCCCGGTGCCGCCCCAGGGCCAGGGTCAGGGTCGGCCGATGATGGTGCCGCCCAACGCGCGCCGTCCCGGGTTCGAGCCGACGGCGGCGATCCCGACCGCCCAGGGCCAGCAGCCTGCTCCTCCTGCTCCCACGACCGCGCCGACCGACCGGCCGTCCCAGCCCGGGACGAACGGGGCAGGTCACCCCGGCGCGGGCCAGCGTGGCGCCCCGACCGGGCGACGGGGTCGGCAGGGCCCGCCCCGCGGACCGCAGCCCGGCCAGGCTCCGCCGCCGCAGGACGCCCCGACCTCGGCGGGTCCGGCCATGTCGCAGCTCGGCGGCGCGCCCGCGCCGAACGCGTTCCGCAGTGCGGGCCTCGGCGGACAGCGTCCGCAGCAGCTCAACTACTCCGGCCCCGACGAGGACGGTCAGGCGGCTCCGGCCGGCGGCAACGGCGGGGCCGGTCGGCGCCCGGCGAACCCGCAGCAGGCGCGCCGCGCGGACACCCCGTCCCGCAACGCGCCCTGCCCCTGCGGTTCCGGGCGCAAGTACAAGCAGTGCCACGGGGCGCCGGCGCGCGGCTGACCTCAGAGCACGGCCAGCTCGGTGACCCGCCACGTCCGCGTCGCGTCCAGCTCGAAGCGGGCGGCTGCTGCCCGTGCCCGACCCTGACCACATAGCGCCGCAGCCACCTCGACGGCGACCCCCGACGCCCCGACCACCGGGCACAGCCGCAACCCCCGCACCCGTGCACCCTGCGGAAACTCACGACTCCGCGCCACACCGGCCCGCACCCGCTCGACCAGCGGCGCCGGGCACAGCCGCATCAGGTGAGCCGGTGGCCGACGCCTGTCGAGGACCTCGGCCACCGCGGTGAGCAGCCCGACCGCGAGCGGCCCGACCTGGGCGCACGCGGCCTCCAGCGCCGCGTCCCACCCGGGCCCGCTCGCCGCGTCCGGCGTCGCCGAGTCGCCGACCCCGGAGCGCTCCTCGAGGGACCCGCGCTGCTCGGCGAGCACCGCCGTCAGGGCACGCAAGCGCGGGAGCGGACGCCGATCCATCCGCCGGGCCCGGGTCGGCGCGCTGCAGGCGGACGCCTCCCGCGGCCGCAGCAGCGCTCGAGATCCACCCGACCCGGAACCGCCTCCCGCCGGCTCCGGAACGGCCTCGCCCGCCGTCACACTCATGACCCGTCCTCCCGCCGTCGCACCGCACCGATCCGGATGCGGCGGGAGGAACCGCGCCCGGAGCCCGAATCTAGGCGAGTGTCGGGACGGGCGGGTGCGGTTCGAGGAGGATCAGCGGCGGGCGAGCTCGAAGCAGGCCAGCGTGGCCGCGCACGCCGCGTTCAGCGACTCCACGCCACCCGCCATCGGCACGACGACGGTGTCGTGCAGCTCGCCGCGCACGTCCTCGGTGAGCCCGTCGGTCTCGCCGCCGACGACGATCGCGACCCGGTCGGGCAGTTCGACGTCGAACAGCGACGACTGCCCGCCGCCGTCGAGCCCCAGCAGCACGAACCCGGCCTCGGCCAGCGCGCCGAGCCCCGCCGCGGCCGTCCCCGCCCGCAGCACCGGCGCGTGGAACGCCACCCCGGCCGACGCCTTCACCACCAGCGGGTCGATCGACGGCGCTCCCCGACGCGGCAGCAGCACCCCGGAGAGGCCTGCCGCCGTCGCCGAGCGCAGGATCATCCCGACGTTGGACGGGTTGGTCAGGCCGTCGAGGACGAGCACGCGCGCCCCGTCGTCCGGACCCAGCCCGGCGACGAACGCCTCCACGGTCCGCATCCCCGGCGCGACGACGTCCGCGACCACGCCCTGGTCCTGGCGACCGTTCCCGGCGAGCACCTTCACCCGCTGCGCCGAGGCCCGCCGCACCGGCACCCCACGTTGACGCGCGGCGTCGAGCAGCGGACGGACGGCCCGCGGGTCGGCCCCCTCGGCGAGGATCACCTTGTCCACGTCCAGCGCCGGGTCCGAGAGCGCCTCGAGGACCGGCTTGCGCCCGTAGACGGTGACGAACCGGTCCTTCGGCGACGGGCCGGTGGGCTCGTCGGTGGCCGGATCGGCTGACCCCGCGGGCGGTTGGGAGGGGGACATCACTGTGCACTCTCGCAGACGGGGCGCTCCGGAGTGACGTGCGAGGATCGGGTCCATGCCGGACCGCCTCTCGGCCCTGGACGCCTCCTTCCTCTACATGGACCAACCGACGACGCCCATGCACGTCGGCAGCGTCGCCGTCTTCCGCAAGCCCCGGGCCGGCTTCGACTACGAACGTCTCGTCGAGCTCATCAGCGGCCGGATCGGCCTGGTTCCGCGCTACCGGCAGAAGATTCGCGAGATCCCGGCCGGGATGGCCCGCCCGGTGTGGGTCGACGACACCGAGTTCGACGTGACCTACCACGTGCGCCGCTCCGCGCTCCCCGGTCCGGGCACCGACCGGGCGCTCAACGAGCTCGTCGCGCGCCTCATGTCGCGGCCGCTGGACCACACGCGGCCGCTCTGGGAGATGTACCTGGTCGACGGCCTGTCCGGCGGACGGGTCGCGATCGTCACCAAGACCCACCAGGCGATGGTCGACGGCATCGCGTCGATCGACATCAGCCAGGTCGTGCTGGACGACTCGCCGGAGGGCCGCGACGAGCCGGTCGACGAGTGGAGCGCCCGGCCCGAACCGGCGCCGTGGAAGCTGATGCTCGACGCGATGGGCGAGGCCGTCGCGCGGCCCGGCAACGCGGTGGAGGTCGCGCGGGCGGCGGTGCGCGACGCCACGGAGACCGTCGCGCAGGTCGCCGGCGTCGCGGGTGGGCTGCTGTCGGCGGTACGGACGGCGGTCCGGCCCGCCCCGACCAGCCCACTGAACGTCCCGATCTCCACGCAGCGCCGCTTCGCCCACGCGCGCACCGACCTGGAGGACTACCGGGCGGTGCGCCGCGCGCACGGCGGGACCATCAACGACGTCGTCCTCGCCGTCATCTCCGGGGCGATGCGCAACTGGCTGCTCTCGCGCGGCGCCTCGGTGACCCCTTCGACGACGATGCGCGCGATGGTGCCGCTCTCGGTGCGCGGCGAGGCCGAGGCGACCGGCGCGATCAACGGGGCGGGGCTGCTCGGCAACCGGATCGCGTCGTACCTGGTGGACCTGCCGGTCGGCGAGCCGAACCCGGTGCTGCGGATGCACCACGTGGCGCACGCGATGCGCGAGCACAAGCAGTCCGGGCAGTCGGTCGGCGCGAACGCGCTGGTGCAGGTGGGCGGGTTCACCCCGCCGACGCTGCACGCGCTCGGCGCCCGTGCGGCGAGCGGGCTGTCCCGGCGGCTGTTCAACGTCGTCGTCTCCAACGTGCCGGGCCCGCAGCACCCGCTCTACGCCGGCGGGGCGCGGATGCTCGAGATGTACCCGGTCGTCCCGCTGGCGAAGGGGCAGTCGCTGGCCGTCGGGCTCACCAGCTACGACGGCGGGGTGTTCTACGGGTTCAACGCCGACCGCGACGCCATGGCCGACGTCGACGAGTTCGGTGACCTCGTGGCCGAAGCGCTCGCGGAACTGGTCGCGACGGTGCCGCGATGAGAGGGGCAGCCGGGTGAGCCGCACCCCGTCCCGGCGGGCCGTCGTCCTCGGGACCGGCGGGTCGCTCGGCTACGCGTGGACCGTCGCGGCGCTCTCCACCTGGCAGCAGGCGACCGGGCTCGACGCACGCGACGCGGACGTCGTCGTCGGGACCTCCGCCGGATCCATCGTCGCGTCCGCGCTGGCCAGTGGCCTTGCCGTCGAGGACCTGGTGGATCACCTGCTCGACGCGCCGTCGCGCCCGTCGTCGAACCGGAAGCCCCGACGACGCGGCGCCCGGGGCGGGCTCCCGCCGATGCCGCGGATCGGGCCGGGCTCGGTGCGCCTGCTCGGCCGGATCGCGCAGGCCCCGACGAAGTTCCCACCGCTCGCCGCGGCCTCGGCGCTGCTGCCGGTCGGTCGCGCGGACACCTCCGGGGTCGTGCGGCTGGTGTCGTCGTTCGCGTCGGAGACCTGGCCGGCGCCGCCGGACGGGCCGGAGCTGCGCATCGTCGCCACGGACTACGACAGCGGCGCCCGGGTGCCGTTCGGCCGGGCCGGGGCACCCCCGACGTCGCCGGCCGAGGCGGCCTCGGCGTCGTGCGCGGTGCCCGGGTGGTTCGCGCCGGTGCGGATCGCGGGGCGGCGCTACGTCGACGGCGGGGTGTGCTCGGCGACCTCGGCCGACCTGCTCCTCGGGCCGGACATGCCGCCGCTCGACGAGGCCCTGGTGCTGATCCCGCTCGCCCGGCGCGGCCGGATGCAGCTCGGCGGGGCGGGGGCGGCGGCGGACGGACTGTTCCGTGGGATCGTCGGCGGCCGCAGCGCCCGGGAGATCGGCCGGCTGCGGACCGCGGGGCTGCGCGTGACGGCGCACGCCCCCGGCCCGGAGGACCGCGCGGCGATGGGATGGAACGTGATGGACGCCCGGAAGCAGGGCGACGTCCTCCGCACGGCGCTGCGCACGACGGCGGCCTGGTGGGCGCGCAAGGACCGGGGCCGGACGATCGGGGAAGGACACGAGTGAGGGTCTACGTACCGACGACCGTCGCGGGGCTGCGCGCGCTCCTGGCCGACGAGGCGCTGCAGCCGCTCTCGGGGACGGCGTTCGCGCTGACCCCCGCGCTGCGGGAGGCCTACATCGCGGGTGACGACGAGGAGCTGGAGTACGTCGCGATGACCGAGGCGGCGCGGGCCTCGCTGCGGCTGCTCGCGACCGATCTCGTCGAGGACCCGGACACCCCGGCCCGGCGCGCGGTCGTCGCCGCCGACGTGGACGAGGTGACCCTGCGTCCCGACCTGGACGCCGCGGTGGTGCGGGTGGCCGGCCCGATCCCGATGCCTCGGCTCGCGTCGGTGCACCTCGACGTGTCCGACGCGGTCGAGGACGTCCGCCGGGCCGCCGGGGTGATCGACGCCGCCGACATGGGCGACGAGGACGCGGAGCTCACGCTCGGGGACGCCGAGGATCACGACCTCGCCTGGTACGGGCTCCAGGAGCTGCCGTTCGTGCTGGACCTGGAGGTGCCTGACGGCACGTGAGCACTAATTGACGCCAGGGCGTCAATTAGTGCTCACGAGCGCGGAGCGCACCTACGCGGGCATCCCCTTCCGCCACGCCGTGTAGCTCTGCAACCGGCCGGCGTTCGGGCGGAACAGCCACGGCCAGGGATGCACCGCGTTCGGCTGCAGCTGCGTCGAGAGCCGCCGGAAGCCGGGCACCGGCGCGAACGTCACGGCCAGCCGTCGCTCGCCCAGCTCGTCCGGGACCCGGCCGCGGTACAGCTCGACCGGCCGGCGCGTCGCCAGGTCGGCCAGCGTCTCGGCGAGGAACACCAGCCGCTTGCCCGAGAGCCGCAGCCGGCGCAGCAGCGGCTCGTCGAACACGAACACCGCCGGCACGTCGGAGTGGGCGGCCAGTGCCGGGTCGTCGTCGCCGAGCGACTCCGCCGTCAGCCACACGGCATCCACCTCGGCGGCGGGTGACGACGACGGGCCCGCGGTCGCCTCGGGATCGGGGTCGGAGCGCAGCAGCGACGGTGGCTCGATCCGCTCGGTGCGCTGCTCGGGCGGCCAGTCCTGGACGGGACAGGCCTGGTTCAGGGCACACCCGGCGCAGAGCTTCGGCGCCCGCTTCTCGACCTGGTAGCGCGAGAACCCGTACGCCTTGCCCGTCCCGGAGCCGACCGTCCACTGCCAGCCGAGCCGGTTGGCCGCCCGCGACCCGTCGAGCAGGTGGGTGAAGAACGCGTCCTCGCCGTCGCGCCAGCGGGCCCCGGCGCGCACGGTCCACTGGCTCGCGAGCCACATGCGGGTCTGGTTCACCAGCCACCCGTCGTCGTGCAGCTCGGAGACCGTGGTGTCCATGCAGGCCATGTCGCGCGGCCACGGGTCGTCCCAGAGCTCGGGCGGACGCGGCGGGTGGGCGCGCAGGTCGTCACGCAGCCGCGTCCCGACCCGCGCGTACACGTGCCGCGCGTACTCCTGCCAGGCGAGCTCGTCGCGGTACTTGGTGCGGTCGCGGGGGGCGGCGTCGGCGACGTGCTCCCACAGCGCCGGCAGCGAGAGCAGCCCGTGACGGATCCACGGCGACATCCGCGAGGCGCCGCGCCGCTCGGGCGGCCAGACCTCGTTGCGACGCCGGGCGTAGTGCGTGACGTCGAGGGCCGCGAGTGCGGCGTCCGCGGCCGTCTGCCCGCCCCGGAACGACGGCGAGGCGGCCGGGGTGTCGCAGGCGAGGTCGGCGAGGTGCTCGCCGACGAAGGCGACGGCGGCGTCGGGACCGGGGTCGGGAACGGGAAGGCGCACATCGGGGCGTACCCCGCCCGCCCCGAGCGGACCCTCACGGTTGCCGCGGCGGCCCTCGTGGTCCACTCGGCGGGACCAGCCCCGGAGGAGGTCCCGTGCTCGCCCGCGCCCGCGCTCTCGCCGCCGGCCCCGACCGCCGCATCCTGGGCATCGTCGGGGGACCCGGGGCCGGGAAGTCGACGCTCGCCGACGCGCTGGGCGAGCGGCTCGACCCGCACCGGGTCGCCGTCGTCGGGATGGACGGCTGGCACCTGGCGAACTCCACCCTCGAGCGGCTCGGCCGCCTCGAGCGCAAGGGCGCGCCGGACACCTTCGACGCGGCCGGCTACGTCGCCTTCCTCGAGCGGTTCCGGACCGAGCGCACGACGACGATCTGGGCGCCGGAGTACCGGCGGTCCGTGGAGGAGTCGATCGGCGGCGCGCTGGAGATCGGCCCCGAGGTCACGCTGCTGGTCACCGAGGGCAACTACCTGCTGCTCGACGAGCCGCCCTGGGACCGCGTCCGCGGCCTGCTCGACGACGCCTGGTTCCTGGAGCCGGACGAGGCCACCCGGCGACAGCGCCTGATCGCCCGGCACGAGCGCGTCGGGCGCACGCACGACGAGGCCGTGGCCCGCGCCGACGGGTCGGACGCCGCCAACGCCGTCGTGATCGCCCGGACCGCCCACCGCGCCGACCGCCGCCTGACCGACGACACAGACCTCGACGACTGACCCTCACGCCTCCCAGGCCGGCGTGCGCAGCGCCGTCAGCACCCGCCGCAGCGCCTCCAACCGCCCCGCCGAGAGCGCCCCGGACTCGACCAGCGGGTCCAGCGCGCACTCCGGGTCCGCCGGCGGGCCGAGGTGGGAGCAGCCGCGCGGGCAGTCCTCGACGGCCGCCGCGAGGTCGCCGAACGCGGCCACGACGTCGTCGGGGGAGATGTGCGCCAGCCCGAAGGAGCGGATGCCCGGGGTGTCGACGACCCAGCCTGATCCAGGGAGCGCCAGCGCCACCGCCGAGGTCGACGTGTGCCGCCCCTTGCCGACCCCGCTGACCTCCCCGACCGCCCGCTCGGCGTCCGGCACCAGCGCGTTCACCAGCGTCGATTTCCCGACCCCGGAGTGCCCGATCAACGCCGACACCCGCCCGATGACGACCTCCCGCAGCGCGACGGGGTCCTCGTCGAGCCGCGTCACGACCACCGGCAGATCCAGCTCGGCGTAGGCGGACGAGAAGCCCGCCCCGCCGTCGTCGACCAGGTCGGCCTTCGTCAGGCACAGCACCGGCTCCAGCCCGCCCGCGTAGGCGGCGACCAGGCAGCGGTCGACGAACCCGGTCCGCGGGGTCGGGTCGGCGAGCGCGGTGACGATCACGAGGTGGGAGGCGTTCGCGACGACGACCCGTTCGTAGGGATCGGTGTCGTCCGCGGTGCGGCGCAGGACGCTCGTGCGGTCGGCGACCCGCACGATGCGGGCGAGCGTGTCGTCGGCGCCCGAGGTGTCGCCGACGAGGTCGACGTGATCGCCGACGACGACGGGGGTGCGGCCCAGTTCGCGGGCGCGCATCGCGACGACGCGGGTGGTCGGGTCGTCCTCGGGCGCGCAGGTCCAGCGGCCGCGGTCGACGCCGACGACCATCGCGGCCCGGGCGTCGGCGTGGTCGGGACGGCGCTTGGACCGTGGCCGGGTGCCCTTCCCGGGCCGGACCCGGACGTCGCTCTCGTCGTAGCGCCCCGCCGCGCCGCCGCGGGTCACGCCGGAATCCCCACCCCGTGCACGAGGGCGGGCCAGTCGGTGGCGAAGTCCGGGAGCGTCTTGGTGGTGGCGCTGACGTCGTCGATCTCCAGGCCGGGGACGACGAGCCCGACGAGCGCGCCCGCCGTGGCCATCCGGTGGTCGGCGTAGGCGCCCCACGGCCGCGTCGGCGCGAGCGTCGAGGACGGCTCCACGACGAGCCCGTCGTCGGTCTCGGTCACGCGCGCGCCCAGGGCGGCGCCCTCGGCGGCCAGCGCGGCGAGCCGGTCGGTCTCGTGCCCGCGGATGTGCGCGACCCCGCGGAGCCGCGAGCGGGCCCCGTCGCGCGCCGCGAGCATCGCCAGCGCCGTCGCGGTGGGGGTGAGCTCCCCGATCTCGGCGAGGTCCACGTCGACGCCCGGCAGCCGGCCGTCACCGCGCACCGTCAGGCCCGCGGCGTCGACGGTGACCGAGCCGCCGAAGGCCTCGAGGACCTCGCGGACGGCGCCGATCGGCTGCAGGTCGGGGCTCCCCGGCGTCGACTCCGGCCAGCCGGCGACGGTGACCTCGCCGCCGGTCACGAGGGCGGCGGCCAGGTACACCGCGGCGCCGGAGAGGTCGGGCTCGACGACGAAGCGGTCGGCCGGGGTGATCGGTCCGGCCGAGACGGCCCAGCGCGAGGGGGTGGCGCCGTCGCTCTCGGAGGTCACCGTGACGCCCGCGGTGCGCAGCATCGTCACGGTCATGTCCACGTGCGGCAGCGAGGGGACGGCGCCCGGGCCGCGGTGGGTGACCGCGAGCCCGTCGTCGTACCGGGCGCCGGAGAGCAGCAGCCCGGAGACGAATTGCGACGAGCCCGACGCGTCGACGCTCACCGCGCCGCCGGCGACCCCGCCCCGGCCGACGACGGTGAACGGCAGCCGGTCGGCGTCGGCGGGCCCGATCGCGACGCCGAGCCCGCGCAGCCCCTCGAGCACGCCGCTCATCGGGCGGGCGCGGGCGTGCGGGTCGCCGTCGAACTCGACCGGGCCGTCGGCGAGCGCGGCCGCGGGCGGCAGGAAGCGCATGACGGTGCCGGCGAGACCGCAGTCGACCCGGCCGGCGTGCAGGTGGGTGGGAGCGGTGACGGCGACGTCGAGGGTGCCGTCGCGACCCGGGGTCACCGCGGTGTGCGCGCCGAGCGCGGTCAGGCCGTCGACCATGAGGGTCGTGTCGCGGGAGCGGGCGGCGCCCGCGACGGTGCGCATGGCGCCGTCACCGGCCAGCGCGGCCAGCAGCAGCGCGCGGTTGGTGATGGACTTCGACCCGGGGACCGCGACGGTGCCGCGCACGGGTCCTTCGGCGACGGGCGTGCTCCAGGTGCTCACGCCGCCATTCTCGCGTGTCGGGGTGGCTGTCGGTGGGCGGTGGCAGGATCGGTGGCATGTGCGGTCGCTACGCCCTGGCCAAGGACCCGGCCGACCTGGCCGAGGAGTTCGAGGCCCAGGACGCCACGGACGGCGCGGTCGAGGGACCCGAATACAACGTCGCGCCGACGCTGACGGTCCCCGGTGTGGTCGACCGGCACCCCCGCGACGACTCCGGGACCCCGGACCCGTCGACGCTCGAGCGCTCGTTGCGCGCCATGCGTTGGGGGCTCGTGCCCTCCTGGGCGAAGGACGAGTCGGTGGGCAACCGGCTCATCAACGCGCGCGCGGAGTCGCTCACCGAGAAGCCCGCGTTCCGCCGCGCGGCCGCGTCCCGGCGCTGCCTGCTGCCCGCCGACGGCTGGTACGAGTGGCTGCGCGACGGCGGGCACAAGATCCCGTACTTCATGACGTACTCGCAGTCCTCCGGCCTGGCCGGGCACCCGCTGGCGCTCGCCGGGCTGTGGGAGACCTGGCGTCCGCGCTCGGCCGAGAAGGGGACGGCGCCGCTGGTGTCGGCCACCGTGGTCACGGTCGCGTCGGCCGGCCCACTCACCGAGATCCACAACCGGATGCCGCTGGTGCTGCCGCGCGAGCGCTGGGCGGAGTGGCTGGACCCGGACCACGAGGACCCGACGAGCCTGCTCACCCCCTCCGAGGACGTGCTCGCCGCGATCGAGATGCGCCAGGTGTCCTCGAAGGTCAACAACGTGCGCAACCACGGTGCCGAGCTCGTCGAGGAGGTCCACGACCAGCCCGAGCAGCAGGGGCTCGACCTCGAGGCGGTCAACCCCTCGTGATCGTCGGCGTCGACGAGTTCGAGGTCGAGACGCCGCACGGGCCCGCCCGGGTGGCCCTGGAGGCGTCGAACCTGACCTGCGGGCTGCTCGTGCTCGGCCACGGTGCCGGCGGGGGGATCGAGGCACCCGACCTCCTGGCCGCGGCCGGGGCAGCCGGCAGCACGATCGCCGTCGCGCGGGTCCTGCAGCCCTACCGGGTGGCGGGTCGGCGCGGTCCGGCCCCGGCGGTGCAGCTCGACGAGGCGTGGGCGGCGGTGCTGGCCGAGCTGATGCGGCGCTTCCCGGACGTGCCGCAGGTCCACGGCGGGCGGTCGTCGGGCGCGCGGGTGGCGTGCCGGGGGGCGGTCGTGGCCTCGCCGCCGCCGGTCGGGGTCCTGGCGCTGGCGTTCCCGCTGCTCGCGCCGCCGCGCAAGGACGGCACCCGGGGAGACCGCACGCCGGAGATCGACGCGGTGGACGCGGCCGGGATCCCGGTGCTGGCGGTCTCGGGGGACCGCGACCGGTTCGGGGTGCCGCCCGAGGCGCCGCACCGCGAGGTCGTGACGGTGCGCGGGGACCACTCGCTCACGGCGAAGGGGCCGATCCGCGATGCGGTCGAGCCGTGGCTGGGAAAGCTCCTCCCGACCCCGCCCGGCCCGATCTCCTGAGTCCGGTCAGCCCAGGGCCGCGGCCACCGCGTCGTGGTACAGGTCGATCGCGATCGGCTCGTGCGAGGCGACGACCTGCGGGGCCATCCGCCCGTGCTTGGGCACCTCGGTGGTCATCGAGCGGTGGAAGAGCGTCACACCCTCACCGGATCGCGTGAACGTGTAGGAGATCGTCGTGATGCCCTCGAAGCCGCCGGAGTGGTCGTCGGGATCGTGGGCGAGCAGGCCGACCGACCGGAACTCGAAGCGCCACGGCCGCTCCGCGGTGACGAGCCGCCAGGTGAACCGGCACTCCAGGTCCTCGAGCTTGCCCGCCTCGCTCCAGACGTCGCCGACCTGCAGCGGCACGCTCTCGATCCCCTCGATGCCCGCGCTGCCCGGGTAGGTCTTGGGCCAGTTCCGGGGGTCGGTGACGAAGTCGTAGAGCTCCTCGGGACTCTGGCGGAACGTCGTCTCGGAGCTGGTGGCGATGATGCCCATCGGGCCTGGTCCTCCCGTGGTCGAGGTGTCGATCTCGGGATGCCCGGTGAACGAGCGCTTACTCGTCGGCGACCTGTGACGTCGTCGCCGCGGCCGCCGCGACCAGATCCGCGGGTGCCGTCTCCAGCTGCAGACCACGCTTGCCCGCGCTGCAGAAAACCGTCTCGTGCTCCAGGGCGGAGGCGTCCACGACGACGGGCAGGCGCCGCTTCGTCCCGAGCGGGCTGATGCCGCCGGTGACGTAGCCGGTCAGGCGCTCCGCCGTCGTGGGGTCGGCCATCACCGCCTTCTTCCCGCCGCGCGCGGCCGCGAGCGCCTTGAGGTCGAGCGTGCCGGCCACCGGCACCATCGCCAGGACGGGCGTCCCGTCGACCTCCGCGACGAGCGTCTTGAACACCCGGCGCGGGTCGAGGCCGAGTGCCTCGGCCGCCTCGGCGCCGTAGGCAGCCACCCCCGGGGCCTCGTACGGGTGGGTCCGGTGGGTGATCCCGGCGCGCTCCAGGGCGCTCAGCGCGGGCGTCCCGCCGGAGGTTCGTCGCGCCACGGGCACGGAGGCTAGCGGGGAATCGGCGCGGGGGCGTGGGCGTTCCGTCCTGCAGAGGCGCCGCGGTCGTCGTTGCCGCGGCCGAGGAGAGGTGACGATGCCAGCGATGACGATGGAGCGCGGCACGCAGCTCGGGGTGCGGAGCCCCGACGCGGCCGACGGGGTCGTGATCCTGCTCCCGGACACCGGCCCGAAGCACTCGGAGGAGGGTGCGGGAACGCTCGTGGGGGTAACCTCCCGGCGTTCCGACGCCGCGGCCGACGCGCGGCGCGAAGGGAGTCCGGTGGCCGAAGCCGTGCGCGCGGACCACGACGTGGCGACGAGCGACGCGACGGTGCCCGCTCAGCAGGACGGCACCGCGACGTCCGAGTCCGCCGTCGACCAGGGTGGGTCCACCCCCGCCGACCTCGAGACCGAGACCGTCGCCGAGCGGGCGGAGCGCTTCGAGCGCGACGTCATGCCGATGGTCGACCAGCTCTACGCGGCGGCGATGCGGATGACGCGCAACCCGCCGGACGCGGAGGACCTCGTCCAGGAGACGGTCCTGAAGGCGTACTCGTCGTTCACGTCCTTCAAGCCGGGCACCAACCTGAAGGCCTGGCTGTACCGGATCCTGACGAACTCCTACATCAACACCTACCGCAAGCGGCAGCGCCAGCCGCAGCAGAGCCCGACCGACGAGTTCACCGACTACCAGCTCTCGCAGTCCGCGGAGCACAGCTCGTCGGGTCTGCCCTCGGCGGAGGTGGAGGCCCTCGACCGGCTGCCGGACACCGACATCCGTGACGCGCTGCAGGCCCTGCCGGACGACTTCCGGATGGCGGTCTACCTCGCCGACGTCGAGGGGTTCGCCTACAAGGAGATCGCGGAGATCATGGGGACGCCGATCGGCACCGTGATGTCCCGTCTCCACCGGGGCCGCAAGCAGCTGCGGGAGGCCCTGACCGGGACCGCGCGGGACCGTGGGTTCATTCGGGGCGAGGCTGAGGGGGTGCAGTCGTGAGCTGCGGAGAACCCCACGAGACCGACTGCGACGAGGTCCTCGCCGAGGTCTGGCTGCTGCTCGACCACGAGTGCGGCGAGGAGCGCGACGCCCAGCTGCGGCGTCACCTCGACGAGTGCGGGCCGTGCCTGGCCCGCTACGGGCTCGAGGAGAAGGTCAAGATGCTGCTGGCCCGCACCTGCGGCGGGGACCGCGCTCCCGAGGAGCTGCACTCCAAGCTCCGCGAGCGGATCCGCGCGACGGTGCTGGAGCAGGCGCAGGTCAGCGTCGAGCGGACGCCGTCGGGCACCGTGGTCGAGGTGAACCAGACCCGCGTCGAGACCTGGCGCCGCACGTAGGCACCACACACGAAGGGCCCCGGAGAGACTCTCTCCGGGGCCCTTCGTCGTTCGTGGGCACGGTGCCCGCCTCAGCTGTTGGGGCGCTTGCCGTGGTTCGAGCTCTTCTTCTTGCGGTCCCGCTTCTGGCGTGCGCGCTTCGACATGTGGCCATCTTCCCACGAGGGTCAGGTGTCTCATGAGGGCGAGGGCGGTCCGGTCGGTGGTTGGATGTCGGTCGTGGCTGACGAGATCCGCGCGGAGATGGTCGCGAACGTCCTCGAGGTCGTCGCCCGTGAGGGCACCCGGGTGAGCGACGGCGACACCGTCGTGCTCCTCGAGTCGATGAAGATGGAGATCCCCGTCCTGACGGAGATCGAGGGAACGGTCGTGTCGGTGGCGGTCAAGGAGGGCGACGTGGTGCAGGGCGGCGACCTCATCGCCGTCATCGAGCGGGCCGCGGAGTCCGAGTGAGCGCTCGTTCATGTCGACGCTGAGCTTCCTGCTCGCGACGCACACCGAGCTCTCCGGGGACGAGGTCGCGCACCTGCAGCGGCTGGCCTCGGAGTGGCAGCTGCTCTCCGACCTGTCGTTCGCGGACTTCCTGCTCTGGGTGCCGGTGACGGTGCCGGACGGGCCCGACGGCGTCGCGACCGGTCCGCACGCGGCCGCGACGTTCCTCTGCGTCGCCCACAGCCGGCCCACGACGGCGCCGACCGCGCATCCCGACGACATGGTCGGCGGTACCTCGTCCGCCGCGCAGCACCCGCAGCTCGTGCGCGCCCTCGGCGACACCACGATGCGCCGCGAGGAACAGCCGCGCTGGCACCGCGGGCGGTCGATCCGCCGCGAGGTCGTCCCCGTCGGTTACGAGGGCCGCATGATCGCCGTGCTGGGCCGCGACACCAACCTGGCCGCCCCCCGCGTCCCGTCGACCCTCGAGATCTCCTATCTCGCGGTGGCGGGCGACCTCTGCCAGATGATCGCGGACGGCACGTTCCCGACCGCCGAGACCGTCGACGAAGGGCGCTCGACGCCACGGGTGGGCGACGGGCTCGTCCGGGTCAGCGCCGTCGGCACGGTCCTCTACGCGAGCCCGAACGCCGCCTCGGCGTTCCACCGGCTCGGCTGGGCCGACGAGCTGGTGGGAGCCGACCTGCCGACGGTGGCCCGCAAGGTGTCCGCCGACCCGTTCGAGGGCGCCGAGGTCGTCACGCTCCTGCGGGATGCGCTCGCCGGTACCCCGTCCGCCCGCGTCGAGGTGGAGAGCCGCGGCGCGACCGCGGTCGTCCGGGCGCTGCCGCTGCGCCCGCGCGGGGTGCCCGGCGGCGCGCTCGTGCTCGTGCGCGACGTGACCGAGGTCCGTCGTCGGGACCGCGCCCTGATGAGCAAGGACGCCACGATCCGCGAGATCCACCACCGGGTGAAGAACAACCTGCAGACGGTGGCCGCGCTCCTGCGCCTGCAGGCCCGCCGGACCCCTCACGACGAGGCCCGCTCCGCGCTGACCGAGTCGATGCGCCGGGTCGCGTCGATCGCGCTGGTCCACGAGGCACTCGCGGCGTCGGTCGACGAGCGGGTGGACATCGACGAGGTGCTGGCCGGCGTCGTGCCGATGATGAACGACGTGGTGCGCCCCGGCGCGGGCGTCGAGATGCGCCGGGAGGGCCGCGCCGGCGTGCTCCCTGCGGTGATGGCGACCCCGCTCGTCATGGTCGTCACCGAGCTGGTCTCGAACGCCCTCGAGCACGGCTTCGGGGAGGGGACGACGGGCGCCGTCCGGATCGTCTCGACCCGCAGCGCGAGCCGCCTGCTCGTCGAGATCGTCGACGACGGCCGCGGCCTGCCCGAGACCTTCTCCCTGGAGCGGGCGCCGGGACTCGGGCTGCAGATCGTCCGCACGCTCGTGGACTCCGAGCTCGGCGGCACGCTCAGCCTGCGCCCCGACGCCGAGGGCGGGACGCGCGCCGAGCTGACGATCCCGCTGCCGCACCGTGGGGACCCCCGCGGCCGCTGAGCGGCGCCGTGCGGCCCCGGAAACCGCAGCGGCCGGGTCGCAGCGGCCCCGGAACGAGCGAAGGGCCCCTCCGGTCGAATAGATCGACCGAAGGGGCCCTTCGCTCAGGTCCTGCAGGTTCCCGCCGGCCTGGGGCGGACGCGTGGGGAGCGAGCGTCCGCCGCTCTACCGGCCGGCGGGGGTCGGGCTCAGGCCTGCGCGTCGACGCGGACGCCGTAGCGCTTCATGGCGCGACGCTCGTCCTCGTCCGCACCGCCCCAGACGCCGGCGTCCTGACCGGACTCGAGCGCCCAGCTCAGGCACTCCGACATCGCGGGGCAGCGGCGGCACACGGCCTTGGCCTGTGCGATCTGCGAGAGCGCGGGGCCGCTCGTCCCGACCGGGAAGAACAGTTCCGGGTCCTCGTCGCGGCAAGCAGCTTCGTTCCGCCAGTCCATCGTGCTGGTCTCCTCGCTGGGTGCGCGCTCGGGGTGCGCACCGGGTTGCGGTGGTCATCGGCGATTCCTTCGGGGCGGAATCGCCCGGGGCCTCCAACGGCCCCTGTGCTGTTCTCGTCGTACTGGGGAGCCGGTCCGCAAAATGTCCGGACCTGCGGCAACCGTGCCGCCGGCCGAACACCCTGGCGTGTCCGCCTCCCTCGCCCTCGGTCGGCGGAGACAATGTCTCCGGCTTCCCGTGGACCCGGCCGGGCAGTTCTGCTGGTGCATTCCTGCCCGGCTCTCGCGGGGGATGTCCAAGAATCTGCAGGACGATCGCCTCTGGATCGAGTCCCAAGCGGCTCGACGGGCTTGGTCGGTCGGTGAGCGGATATCGGCGCACCGTGACGGCTCGGTCACTGCGACGAGCGGAAAAAGCCGCACGACGAGGCGTCGACCCGGGCGACGGGGGGCGACGAGCGGTCGCTAGGATCACCGCAGGAGCCCCGTCGGCCCGGATCCGACCCGCTGAGGTCCCCCGATGGCCGGATACAGCCCCCGTTCGTCGGGTTACGGAGGGCATCCGGCGGCCCGTTCACCGCACGGGCGTGACCTGGCTCACTTCGACTAGACGACGACGCGCAGCGCGCCAGGCACCGCGAGGAACTCCACGTCGCTGCGGCGCCCGAGGTGGTCGCCGTCCACCTGCAGGTTCACCGGCTCCTCCGAGACGATCCGCAGCGCGGAGACGTCGTCGTCGCGCAGGACGGAGTCCAGCTGACCGAAGCCGTCCTCCGAGAGGATCTGGCGGACGATCCGCCCGATCGTCGGCAGGCCCAGGGAGCGCAGCCCGAACAGGCCGAGCCCGGTGTCGAACGAGCACCCGGGGTTGGTGCGCACCGCCCGGCCGCCGAGATAGGTCCACGGGTCGGTGTTGGAGACCAGGGCGAGCTTGACGTCCTCGACCGGATCCCGCCCCGGGATCTCGACCCGCAACGACGGCGGCCTCGCGCGCGCCGTCGTCCACCGCCGGATCGAGGTGGCGACGTAGCGGGCCGGCGTCGCCTCGCGGCCCTTGTCGCGCGCGTGCTCCATCGCCGAGATGACGTCCGCATCCCAGCCGAGCCCGGCGTTGAAGCTGAACCACCGCTCGTCCGCCCGCCCGAGGCCCACCGTGCGGCTCCGCCCGGCGGCGAGCGCCTCCAGGAGCTGGTGCGTGGCCTCCAGGGGGTCGCGCGCGGCACCGAGGGCGCGGGCGAAGACGTTCGCCGACCCGCCGGGCACCACGCCCAGCGCGGGCACCCGGTCGCCGGGGCCGTCGACGAGCAGGCCGTTGAGGGCCTCGTTGACGGTGCCGTCGCCGCCGAGCACGACGACGAGGTCGACGCCCTCGGTCGAGGCCCGTGCCGCCAGCTCCGCGGCGTGGCCCCGGTAGCGGGTGGCCACCACCTCGAGCTTCACCTCGCTGGCGAGGGCGTGGGCGATGACGTCGCGTCCGGCTGCCGTGGTGGTGGTGGCCGAGGGGTTGGCCACGAGCAGGGCGCGCACGGCACTCACCGTAGCGCCGGGCCGCGCGGCGTTGGGCCGGGCGTGGTGCACGGATCGCTCGGAACGGGCCGACCTAGGCTGGGGGACGTGTCCGGTGCGCCCGTCCCGCCGCCCGCTCCCGAGGCGGCGGCGCCCCCGCGATCGCTCGTGATCGCGGCGCTCGGTGCGGCGCTGGAGGGCCTCGCGCTGTTCGTGGGCGGCGTCGTCGCGCTGATCGTCGAGGGCACCCCCCAGGTGTGGGGGTTCGTCGTGCTGCTGGGGGTCGGCGTCGCCGCGGCCGGCGTCGCGCTCGCGCGGGGCGCGCGGGGTGCCCGCGGCCCCGTCGTCGTGGTGCAGCTGCTCGGTCTCGGCGTCGCCTTCTACGCGGGGGTGACGAGCGAGCGCCCGGAGTGGGGCGTACCGATCGCGGTCGTGTGCCTGGCGATCCTCGTGGGGGTGCTCACCCGGGCCGGCCGGGACTGGGCCGAGCAGTAGGTGCGCTCCGCGCTCGTGAGCAGTAAGTGAGGCTCTGGCATCAATTACTGCTCACAAGCGCGTCAGCGCACCTACCGGTCAGCCGGCGGGGGCGGCGGTTCGACGAGCCCGCCGGGCGCGTTGAGCAGGTCGATGCGGTGGCTGCCGCGCTCGTGGCCCAGCACGGTCACCGAGGCCGGGTCGAAGGCGAAGCCCACCCCCGCGGCCGGCGTCAGGCCCAGGTAGCGCGCGATGAGCACCCGGCCGGCGTGCCCGTGGCCGACGAGCACGACGTCGCGCGAGGCGAGCTCACGATCGGCGTCGGCGATCACCCCGTCGATCCGCTGCGCGATCTGCGGCGCGGTCTCGCCGTGCGGCACCGGGTGGGTCCAGACGGTCCAGCCGGGATCCTCGGTGCGGATGTCGGGCGTGGTGCGGCCCTCGTAGTCGCCGTAGTCCCACTCACCGAGGTCCTCGCGGATCGCGTCCGGCTCCAGGCCCGCCAGCGCGGCGGTGTCGCGGGCGCGACGCCGTGGGCTGCACCAGACCACCGGCGGCGCGATGTCGGTGCCCCGCAGCGTGGTCAGCAGCCGACCCGCCGTGCGGGCCTGCTCCTCGCCGCGCGGGGTCAGCGGGATGTCGGTGAGCCCGGTGTGCTTCCCGTTCGCCGACCACTCGGTCTCCCCGTGGCGCAGCAGGAAGATGCGCCCGACCGGACTCTCGCTCACCGCGACTCCTCTCGAGGCCCGACGCACGACGCGCCCGCCCCGAGCCGGGACGGGCGCGTCGCCAAGTGCGTCGAGGGCTCAGCCCTTCTTGGTCTCCCAGAAGATGTCCGAGATCTCGCCGATGTAGCCGAGCAGCTCGTCACCGGTCTTCGGGTCGTTCGAGCCCTTGGTGCCGGTGGCCCCCGCGGCCTTCGTGGCCTTGTTGAACAGCTCGTGGAGCTGCGGGTACTTCTCGAAGTGCGGCGGCTTGAAGTAGTCGGTCCACAGCACCCAGAGGTGGTGCTTGACGAGGTCGGAGCGCTCCTCCTTGATCTGGATGGCGCGCTCCCTGAACGACGGGTCCTCGTTGCCCTGGTACTTCTCCTGGATCGCCTTGACCGACTCGGCCTCGATCCGGGCCTGAGCCGGGTCGTACACGCCGCAGGGGAGGTCGCAGTGAGCGGTGGCCTCAAGGTTCGTACGGAGGATGCTCGTGAGCAGTCCCATGTCGCCTCCCAAACTCCCCTCTGACGGGGAACACGATGATCGTTCCGACCGTGGCCCAACCTACTCCCGTGCGGCCCGCCGGGCAGCCGCGCGGACGTGACCGTCAACCCGTGTGGCGACGGACGGCACCGGGAATCATCACCGCTGGTCGGGAGGGCTGTCGATGCGCAAGGGTTGGCTGCGGGCGGGGTTTCTGCGCTCGGTGCGCGGGGTACCGCGCCGCGTCACCGTCCGCGGCGGCTCGATGGCTCCCACCCTGCGCGACGGCGACGTCGTCCTCGCCGTCGGGTGGCTGCGACCCGCCGACGGTGCGGTGGCGCTCGTGCGCTGGCCGCAGCGGCCCGGGCAGCTCTCGGTGAAGCGGCTCGCGCTGCGTTTCCCCGACGACGATCCTGCCGGCGCCTGCTGGTTCGCGGTGGGCGACGCCTCCACCGCCTCGACCGACTCGCGCAGCCTCGGGCCGGCCGTCGCGCTCGCCGTCGTCACCCACCGCCTGTGGCCGGCGCCGGGGCGGCTGCCGCGCCGCTGAGCCGGGATCGGGTCAGGTCTGCGCCAGGCCGCCGTCGACGAGGATCTCGCTGCCGGTCACGTACGCGGCCTCGTCACCGGCCAGGAAGAGCACCGCGTGCGCGACCTCCTCGGGCCGGCCCCAGCGACCCATCGGCACCGCGTCGGCGACCCAGGCGTCGATCGCGGCCTGCATCTCGGCGTCCTCCTGGTCGGTGAGCGGCGTGGCGATGCACCCGGGCGTGACGGCATTGACGCGAACCCCGCGGGCGAGCACGTCCTCGTCGAGGGCGAGCGTGCGCACGAGGCTGCGCACGGCGGCCTTGCTCGCGGCGTAGAGAGGGTCGGCCGGGCGGCCCTTCGCCTCGGCGACGGAGCTGGTCGCGACGACGGCGCCGCCACGGGCCATGAGCGGCAGCGCCCGCACGATCGTCGTGAACACCGCGTGGACGTTGGTGTCGAAGAGGCGGTCGACGTCGGCGCGGGTGGTCTCGGCCGGTGGCGGTGCGTCGGAGACCCCGGCGTTGGCGAACAGCAGATCGAGGTGGCCGTGCCGCGTGCCGACCGTCGCCACGAGCCGGTCGACGTCCTCCTCGCGGCGCAGGTCGGCGGCCACGGCCGTCACCGTTCCCGGTCCGGGCATCGCGGCGCGTGCCGTCTCGAGGCGGCCCTCGTCCCGTCCGACGATCACCACCGCCGCACCCCGCGCGCTGAGCTCGGCGGCCGTCGTCCGGCCGATCCCGCTGCTCCCGCCGGTGACCACGGCCACCCGCCCCGTCCAGTCCACGTCACTCACCCTCAGTCGGTATCAAAGGTAAGTCACTCACCTATGTGAGCGCCACCCGTCGTCGTGGTGGGATGAGGGCGTGAGTCCTCCGGGGGAGCGGCTCCCGCTGCGGGAGCGGAAGAAGGCCGCGACGCGGGCGCGCATCCTCGAGGTCGCCCAGCAGCTGTTCGAGCAGCGCGGGTACGACGACGTCACGGTCGCCGAGATCGCGGACGGCGCCGACGTGTCGGTGAAGACGCTCTTCGTCTACTTCCGCTCGAAGGAGGACCTGGCCTTCGCGGACACCGCCCTGCTCGACGCGCTCGTCGCCGCCGTGCGGTCGCGGGAGCGGAGCCCGGCCCGCGCGGTCGGCCAGGTGCTCGAGGGTGCGCTGGACGCACCCGGTCCGGCGGGGCTCGAGGGGTACTTCCGCCGGGCGGGGGACGCGCCGGCGCTCCGCTCCCGGCTCCTGCGGCTGTGGGCGGAGTGCGAGGACGCGGTGGCCGAGGCCCTCGCCGACGAGTCGCCCCCGGAACCCGCCGACCGGCTCGCCGCGATCGCGCTCGTCGGGATCGTCCGGTCGTTCACCGCACCGGAGGTCCGGCGGGTCGCGGCGGAGGCGGACGACCCGGACGCGGAGACGGCCGCGCTGCGCTCGTGGCTGGCGGATGCGGTGCGACGGGTGGAGCTCATGGGCCCGTCGGTCCCGGCCCGGACACCGCCGGGTCACGAGACGGCGACGGTCGCGCGCGATCAGGGGACTCCCGGTAGCGCGGAGCACCCCCGCGGACGACGTTCCCCGTGACGCCCGGGGACGAGATCACCGTCCGGGCGCACCGATCCGGGGGGACGGGGACAGCACGTGGGGGACGATCACCGGCCGCGGGGCAGCCATCGGGCTTGCCGTCGCAGCCGACGGGCGCCGATCGCCTGCGCGTTCGGCGCGCTGGTCCTGCTCGCCGTCCTCGGGGGCGGCGGCCCGGGCGCGCCGGTGACCACCGTGACCGCGCTGCCCCCGCCCGACACCACCGCCTTCGGCGCGACCGGCCGGCTCCCCGACCCCACGCCCGTCCCGCTCCCGGACGCTCCGGCGGGAGCCCTGCCCGGCGACCCCGGTCTCGGCCCGACCGTGACCGGGTCCGGGCTCGGCATCCCCGAGACGGTGCTCGCCGCGTACCGCTCGGCGGCGACCACCGTCGACCGCAGCGCGCCCGGCTGTCGCCTGACCTGGCCGCTCGTCGCGGGGATCGGGAAGATCGAGTCCGGTCACGCGTCCGGCGGTGCGGTCGACGGTGACGGCACCACGCTCCGCCCGATCCTCGGCCCGCGGCTCACCGGGACCGGCGGCAACGCCGCGATCCCCGACACCGACGGCGGGCGGCTCGACCACGACGCCGTCTGGGACCGGGCGGTCGGCCCCACGCAGTTCATCCCGTCGAGCTGGCGGACCTACGGCGCCGACGGCAACGGCGACGGGCGCGCCGACCCCGACAACGTCTTCGACGCCGGCCTCGCCACCGCCCGCTACCTGTGCGCCGGGGGTGGCGACCTCACCTCGGCGTCGGCCCGGCACGACGCGGTGTTCCGCTACAACCACTCGGAGGCCTACGTCGCGACGGTGCTGCGGTGGGCGGACGCCTACGCCTCCGGCGCGCTGCCGGTGCCGGACTCGACGACGCCCACCGAGACCGGCGAGACGCTCGCCGACGGTGCGCCGACCTTGGCGGCGCTCCCGGAGCCGGCGACGGCGGGTGCGGGGCTTGTGGTGCCGGGGGCGGGGCCCGGAGCGCCGGTGATCACGAGTTCGGGAGCGACACGCCCGGGGACCATCGCGACACGCTCACCGGGTTCGGATCTTGTTGCTGGCGCCCCGGCCGCGACCGCGCCGACGACGACCGGTGCGGGCCCGACGACGACCGGCGCCGCTCCGTTGGCGGTCGGTCGCCCGGCGCCGGGCTCCCCGCTCTCGAGCACCTCGACGACGCCGGGTACGACGACCGTCCCGGTCACCACGACACCGGGAACGACTGCCGCAGGTACCGGCCCGCCGAGCACGAGGCCGTCGTCGAGCAGACCTGCGCCGACCAAGCCCGCGCCGGTGGCCGCCTCGTCACCGACCAGGCCTGCACCGGCGCCGAGCGTGCCCGCACCGGCCGCGGCGCCGTCGTCGACGACGCCTCGTCAGCCCGCGCCGACCACGACCACACCGACCACCCCGCCGACGACCACCCCGCCGACGACCACCCCGCCGACGACCACCCCGCCGACGACCACCCCGCCGACGACCACCCCGCCCACCACGACCCCCGCCGCGCGCTGCACCGCCGCGGTTCCCGTCGTCGCCCGCGCGCTCGGTGTCCCGGCGGCGCAGGTGACGGCGTCGAGCGAGGCCGGCCCGGGCGCGGGGCGCACCACCTGCACGGTGCGCGGACCGCACGGCCCGCTCCTCGTCGCGGTCACGGCCGACACGGGCGCGCCCGCCCCGCCCACCCCCGCCACCGGGGTCGGTCGCGCCGTCGCGGGAGGACGCACCGTGCTGACGGTGCCGCCTACCGCGGGTGTCGCCGCCGACCGGGCGCGCACCGCCCTCGCCACGATCGGGACCGCGTGGTCGTGACGCTGGGCAACGACCCGATGCATCACGCAGCGTGAGTCAACATCACGCTGTGTAGTAGCTAACTCGCGGCCATCAGCGCGGCCATCCGAGCCCGGCAGGCCTCGGCGTCGGGCAGGGCTCCGGCGTCGCGGGCCTCGGCCAGGGACGGCGCCTCGGTGTCCTTGGCCGAGAGCACGAGCTCGTCGGCGGGCACGTGCTCGGTCCAGGGCAGGCCGAGCTCGGGGTCGAGCGGATTCACGCCGTGCTCGGCCCCCGGGTTGTAGGCCGTCGAGCAGAGGTAGGTGGCCACGGTGCCGTCGGCGAGTGCCAGGAACGCGTGCCCGAGACCCTCGGAGAGGTAGACCGCGCGGAGCCCCTCGGCGTCGAGCACGACGGCGTCCCAGCGGCCGAAGGTGGGCGATCCCACTCGGATGTCCACCACCACGTCGAGCAGGGCGCCCGCGGAGCACTGGACGTATTTCGCCTGGCCGGGCGGCACGTCGGCGTAGTGCAGTCCGCGGACCACGCCGCGGCGGGATACGCTCGTGTTGGCCTGCGCCACATGCAGCGGGTGCCCGACCGTCCCGGCGAACACCTCCGCCTGGAAGGGCGCTGCGAATGCCCCGCGCGCATCGGGGAACACCGGCGGGGTGAACACCCACGCACCGGGTACGGCGAGCTCCTCGGCCTTCACGCCGCGGCAGCCTAGTGGCCCCGTCGGTGCGTCCGCCGCGCCGCGGTCGAGACGTGACCCGCCCGACGGAGCACGGACAGCGGGCGCGGGAGCCGTCAGGATCGACCGGTCCGGGCCCACCCCGTCCGCCCGGATGCGCCGGGCGGCTGGATCCGCACCCTGATCCCGACCTGCCCGAGCCCGAGACCCCGCCGGCCCGAGACCGCCGGCACCCGACCATCGCCGACGGCGACCGCCCCGCCGCGCCCCACGCGGTGCGAGGCGACGCCGTCCTCCACCCCGCGACCCACCACACGTAGGAGGACCGCGTGAGCAGCATCCACGCCGGGACGAGCACCCCGGACATCGACGGCCGTGACCTCACCGACGACGAGATCTTCGCGTCGCACGAGAACGGCAAGCTCTCGGTCGCGCCCACCGTGGCGCTCCAGGGCCGCCGTGACCTCTCGATCGCCTACACCCCGGGCGTGGCGAAGGTGAGCCGCGCGATCGCCGACGACGCGGCGCTGACCGCCCGCTACACCTGGACGCACCGGCTGGTGGCGGTCGTCAGCGACGGCACCGCGGTGCTCGGCCTGGGCGACATCGGCCCGCGGGCGTCGCTGCCGGTGATGGAGGGCAAGTCGGCGCTGTTCAAGGCGTTCGCCGGGCTGGACTCCATCCCGCTGGTGCTCGACACCACCGACGTCGACGAGATCGTCGAGACCCTCACCCACCTGCGACCGTCCTTCGGTGCCGTGAACCTCGAGGACATCGCGGCGCCGCGCTGCTTCGAGATCGAGCGCCGGCTGATCGAGGCGCTGGACTGCCCGGTGATGCACGACGACCAGCACGGCACCGCGATCGTCGTGCTCGCCGCGCTGCGCGGTGCTGCGGCGGCGCTGGGCCGGGATCTGGAGCCGCTGAAGGTCGTCGTCTCGGGCGCGGGCGCCTCCGGCGTGGCCTGCGCGAAGATCCTGCTCGAGGCCGGGGTCGAGGACGTGACCGTGCTCGACTCCCGCGGGGTCATCCACACCGGGCGCGAGAACATGAACGTCGCCAAGTACGCGCTGGCCGAGCAGACCAACCCGCGCGGACTGCGGGGCGACATCGCGTCGGCGATGCAGGGCGCCGACGTGTTCCTGGGGCTCTCCGGCTCGACGGTGCCCGAGTCGGTGATCGAGACGATGGCCGAGGACGCCATCGTGTTCGCGCTCTCCAACCCGGACCCGGAGATCGACCCCGACGTGGCCCGCGCACACGCGTCGGTGGTCGCGACCGGCCGCAGCGACTACCCGAACCAGATCAACAACGTGCTGGCGTTCCCGGGCGTCTTCGCGGGGGCGCTCGACGCCTCCGCCCGGCGCATCACCGAGCACATGAAGCTCGCGGCGGCGGACGCGATCTTCCGGATCGCCTCCGAGGACCTCGGGGTCGACCACATCGTCCCCAGCGCGCTCGACCCGCGCGTGGCGCCGGCGGTGACGGCTGCCGTGGCCGACGCGGCGGGGTCGGACGGCGTCGTCCGGCGGCACGTCGCGGAGGTCGCGAGCCACGACGAACGCTGAGTCGCACGGACACTCGGGTGATCAGGGATGAACCGATCGGGGCTCGGGTACCGGTCACGGCTCGTCGGTGACCGCTGACGCGGACGATCTCCCACGTACCGTGCGAACCGACACGCGTCTGGGTGAACCAGTGCGCGTTGGAGCGACACGCGGTGGAGGTTGTGCCGTTCGTCGCATCCACCGGGAGTTCGGAGACCGTTCATCGTTCGGGTTGAGACAGAACGCTCGACTTGATGCCACCCGACCGCGTGGAAAAGGACGGTCGGCGCCACGGGCCACTCGACAGGGTGATGTGCCCGGACCCCGGCGGGGTCTCCTTCGTTGCGGTGATCAGGAGACGGCACAGTCGACCCGGACGGGGCGACGCGGAGTCCGTCGGTGAAGGAGCGATCGCGTGAACGGAGCGGGGCGCACGCCACGACTCACCGTCGTCCGGGTCTCGGAGGACGACGGTGCCGAGGTGGCGTCCACCCGGGGGCCCGCCGGGCCTCCGGCGCTCCCGTCGCCCGCCCAGCCGACGGCCTCGGGTGTGTTCATGAGCCCTCGTCGCGACGCGGACGGGCACGACGACGCGGGCCGTGGGTACGACGCGGCGACGCTTCCGACGGTGCCCCGCGTGCGGCCGGCGCGCCCCGACGCCCCGGCGCTCGACGCCCCGGTTCCGGACGCCCCGGTCGCGACCCCCGAGGACGACGGGCAGGACGCCCCGGCCGGCGTCCCGGCGGCCCGGACCCCCGCGCTGCCCGCGACGGTCCCGGCGATCACGCCGCCGCGGTCGGCCCGGTCGGAGGGCGCCGAGGCCGGCGCCGAGCGTCCGTCACCGACCGTCCGCCGTCGTCGGGAGACCCGGTCCGACGAGCCGGTGGTCGCCGCTCCGACGGTCGCCGTCGCGGCGGACACGACGGCGGGTGTGCCGGGGCCGATGCCCGACGGCCCCGTCGTCCTCTTCGACGCGGTGGGCCACGTCGTGACGGTCTCGCCCGAGTTCGCGCGCCTGGCCGGGGTGCCCGCGGAGGACCTGGTCGGGCGCCCGGTCGAGGCCGTCGTCACCCGCGGGTCGTCGGCCGGCGACCAGGGTGAGGTGCTCCGACCCGGCCGGGCGCCGCTGCCGGTCCGGATCGTGCGCTGGCGCCAGGTTCCCGGGACGCCGCACCAGGCCCTGCTCGTGGTGGACGTCAGCGACCTGACGGCTCCGGCCGCGCCGCCCACCGACAAGGAGCGGCGCGCGGTGGACGCCGCCGTCGCCGAGGAGCGCCGCCGGCTCGAGGATCTGAGCCGCCTCGCCGGGGTCGGTTCCTTCGAGAACGACCGCACCCGCGACTCCTGGACCCTCACCTCGGTGGCCCGCTCGCTGTTCGGGCTGCCGCCGTTCGGCGCGCTGCAGCGGGCCCACGTCGCGGAGTGCGTGCATCCGGTCGACCGGCCGCAGGTCGGGGCGCGCTGGCGCGCGATGCTCGAGGAGAACGTCCCGCTCGACCTCGAGGTCCGTCCCGCGCACGATCCCGCCCGTGTCCTGCACGTCAAGGCGACACGGACCGTCGTCGGGGAGCGGGTCGTCGTCGCGGGCGCCGTCGAGGACGTCACCGAGCGCCGCGCCATCGAGACGCAGATGCGCACCTCGACGCAGCGGTTCACCGACCTGCTCGCGGTCGCCCCGGTGGGCGTCGCGCTGTTCGACGACCACGAGCGCCTCGTCCAGGCCAACCAGTCGCTGTGCCGGCTGCTGGGTGAGGGACAGGAGGCGCTGCGCGGTCGCCGTGCCGATGAACTGCTCGACCTGTCCGCCGAGCGCGCCGCCCTCTCGCCCGGCGTCGCGACGACCGGTGCGACCCCGCTGCTCGGCCGTCCGGCGGGCTCGGCCGGCTCGATCTCGTGGTCGTGCCCGGCGCGGGCGCTGCGCCGCCGTGAGCGGGGCGCGCGGGGTGCGGTCACCGAGCCGGTGTGGGCCGAGCTGCACGTCTCGGTGTCGGTCGACGACATCGGGCGGGCCACCCACCTCGTCGTCTTCACCGACGTGACGGAGAACCGCCGGGTCGAGGCGTCACTGCGCCACCAGGCGATGCACGACGAGCTGACCGGCCTGCCGAACCGTCGCGCGCTCACCCGCGCGGTGTCCCACCTGCTGGCGGGCCCGAGCGCGCGCCGGACCGCGGTGCTGTTCTGCGACCTCGACAACTTCAAGCGGGTCAACGACTCGCTCGGCCACGACGCCGGCGACGAGCTGCTGGTGGTCCTCGCCGACCGGCTCCGCGAGAGCCTGCCGGCCGGGTGCACCGCCACCCGCCACTCCGGGGACGAGTTCGTCGTCCTCTGCGCCGACGTCGACGCCCACGGCGGACTCGACGAGCTCACGGCGGCCGTCGGGCGCATCCTGCGGACGGCGGTTCCGGTGCACGGCCAGCTGGTCCGGGTCTCGGCGACGATCGGAGCCGCGGCGGGCGCGACGCTCGGGCTGCCGGCCTCCTCCGGGGACCCGGACATCGACCTCGCGGGCGACCCCGTGGAGCAGGTGCTCGCCACCGCCGCCGACGACGCCCCGGACCACCCGGCCACGGCCGACCTCGTCCGGTTCGCGGACGCCGCGCTGTTCGAGGCGAAGAGCGGGTCCAACCGGTTCGCGCTGGCCGACGAGGCGATCATGCGCGGCGCCGACGAGGCGCTGAAGCTGGAGTCCCAGCTGCGCCAGGCGATGGTCAACGACGAGCTGGTGCTGCACTTCCAGCCGGTCGTCGCGCCGGACGGCCGGGTGCAGACCGCCGAGGCGCTGGTGCGCTGGCAGCACCCCGAGCACGGGCTGATCTTCCCGGACAAGTTCCTGCCGGTCGCCGAGGCCGCGGACCTGCTCGGCGACCTCGACCGCTGGGTGCTGCGGACCGCGGTGCGCGAGGCGGCGACGTGGCCGACCCACGACGGGTACCCGGCGGCGTCCGTCGCGGTGAACCTCGCGGGCCTGCTGCCCGGCGACCCGGACTTCCTCGCGACCGTCAACGAGGCGGTCACCGAGGCCGGGCTGCCGTGGGACCGGCTGGTGCTCGAGCTCGTCGAGACCTGCCTCGCCGACCTGCCGCCCGCGACGCTGCGCGAGATGAACGAACTCATCGCGGCGGGCGTGCGGTTCGCCGTGGACGACTTCGGCACCGGCTACTCGTCGCTCTCCCGCCTGACCGGGCTGCCCGCCCAGATCGTCAAGCTCGACCGCGGGTTCGTCCGCGGCGTGGCGACGGGGGAGTCCGACCGGGCGGTGGCGCGGGCGGTCGTGGAGCTCGCCGCCGCGATCGGCCAGACCTGCGTGGCCGAGGGGGTGGAGGACCTCGACCAGTTCGCGGTGCTGCGCGACCTCGGCGTCGACGCCTATCAGGGCTGGCTGTTCGCCCGGGCGATGCCGTCCGCCGCGCTCGAGGAGATCCTCGCGTCGGGCCCGATCACGGCCGAGGTGGCCGACGCCTCGTAGGTGCGCTCCGCGCTCGTGAGCACAAATTGATGCTATGGCGACGATTTGTGCTCACAAGCGCGTGGCGCACCTTTCGGCTAGCGTCCGTCCGGTGATCGAGTTCCGGGACGTCGGCAAGGCGTACCCCGACGGCACCGTCGCCCTGCGATCGCTCTCGCTGACCGCCCGCGAGGGGCAGATCACCGTCCTCGTCGGGCCGTCCGGCTGCGGCAAGACGACCACGTTGCGGATGGTCAACCGCATGGTCGACCCGACGTCGGGCCAGGTCCTGCTCGACGGCGCCGACGTCGGCGGCCGCGACCCTGCCGCGCTGCGCCGCGGGATCGGCTACGTCATCCAGAATGCCGGGCTCTTCCCGCACCGCACGGTGCTCGACAACGTCGCGACCGTCCCCGTGCTGCTCGGCCGCAGCCGCCGGGAGGCGCGCACCACGGCCGCCGAGCTGCTCGAGCGCGTCGGGCTCGACCCGCGCGTCGGCTCCCGTTATCCCGCCCAGCTCTCCGGCGGCCAGCAGCAGCGGGTCGGCGTCGCCCGCGCGCTCGCCGGCGACGCGCCGGTGCTGCTCATGGACGAGCCCTTCTCGGCGGTCGACCCGGTGGTGCGCGCCGACCTGCAGGACGAACTGCTGCGCCTGCAGTCCGACCTCGGCCGCACCATCCTCTTCGTCACCCACGACATCGACGAGGCGATCCGGCTGGGCGACATGGTCGCGGTGCTCCGGGTGGGCGGCACTCTGGCGCAGTTCGCGCACCCCGCCGAGCTGCTGTCCTCGCCCGCCGACGACTTCGTCGCGGAGTTCGTCGGCCGCGACCGCGGCTACCGGCGGCTGCAGTTCCTCGGGGCGGGCGAGCTCACGCTCACCGACCTGCCGACCGGTCCCGACGACGGCGAGGGTGGCTGGGTGCTCGTCCTCGACGACGACCGCCGCCCGGTCACCTGGCGTCACGACGGCCAGGACGTCGCCGTGGGCTCGCTGTACCGCGCCGACGGCGGGTCGCTGCGGGGCGCCCTCGATGCGGCGCTGAGCTCGCCGTCGGGCCGCGGGGTGGCGGTGGACGGCGACGGCCGGCTGCTCGGCGGCATCGACGCGGAGGCCGTGATCGCCCTGCTGCACCGGTCCTCGGACCCGGCCGGGGCGGCTCGTTGAGGCTCTTCGGCGAGGACATCCTGCCGCTGGCGGCCGAGCACGTGGTCCTCGCCGTCGTGCCGGTGCTGATCGGGCTCGTCATCAGCCTGGTGCTCGGGTGGTGGGCGTGGCGCGTGCCCGCGGTGCGCCGCGTCCTCGTCCCGCTGACCGGGGTGCTCTACACGATCCCGTCGCTGGCGCTGTTCGTCGTGATGCCGCTGATCCTGGGGACCCGCATCCTCGACCCGCTCAACGTCGCCGCCGCGCTGGTGCTCTACGCGGTGGCGCTGCTGGTCCGCACCGTCGTGGACGGGCTCGACGAGGTTCCCGACGACGTCATGACGGCGGCGGTCGCGATGGGCTACCGCCCGGGCGGGCTGCTCGTCGGCGTCCAGCTCCCGCTCGCCGTCCCGGTGCTCATCGGCGGGCTGCGGGTGGCGACGGTGAGCTCGTTCAGCCTGGTCGCGGTCGGCGCGATCATCGGACAGGGCGCACTGGGCGCGCTGTTCACGCAGGGCTTCGAGCGCTTCTACACCGCGCAGATCGTGTTCGGGCTGGTCTCGATCGTGGTCCTGGCGCTGATCTTCGACGCGCTCTGGGTGCTCGTCGGGCGCCTGCTCGCGCCGTGGACTCGGGCGGCGCGGGGCCCGGGACGGTCGGCGGCCGAGGACGACGCCACGGTCGGTGCGAGGGTCTGACGTGCTCACCCGGATCGTGGCCTGGTTCGCCGCACCCGCCCAGTGGTCGTCGTCGACCGGCATCCCGGCCCGCCTGGCCGAGCACCTCGGCTACACCGCGCTGGCGGTGCTCGTCGCCGCGGTGATCGCGGTCCCGATCGGTGCCTGGATCGGGCACACCGGCCGCGGGCGGCTGGTCGTCGTGGGGATCGCCAACGGGCTGCGCTCGCTGCCCGAGCTGGGCGTGCTGGTGCTGTTCGTGCTGCTCATCGGGCTCGGCCTGCTCCCGGTGGTGCTCGCGCTCATGCTGCTCGCGATCCCGCCGCTGCTCGCCGGCACCTACTCCGGCGTCGCGGGCGTGGACCCGGCGGCCGTCGACGCGGCCCGCGGCATGGGCATGACCGAGCGGCAGATCCTGCTCGAGGTGGAGCTCCCCAACGCGCTGCCGCTGATCGTCGCCGGGCTGCGGACCGCGACGCTGCAGGTCGTCGCGACGGCGACGATCGCCGCGTACGTCTCGCTGGGCGGTCTCGGCCGCTACATCGTCGACGGCCAGGCCCAGCGCGACTTCGCCCAGATGGCGGGCGGCGCGATCCTCGTCGCCGTGCTGGCGATCGTGCTGGAGTTGGCGCTGCAGGCCCTCGGCCGCGCCGTCGCGCCGGGCCGCCCCGGGGACCGCGCGGCCCGCCGCGTTGCAGCCTTCCTCGCGGCCCGCGGCTCCGACCGGTCGTCGGACCCCGACCGGTCGTCGGGCCCTGACCCGTCGTCAGGACCCGACGTCGTTCCCGTCCCCGCTCCGTCAGGAAGGACCGCCCCGTGACACCGTCGCGCTCCGCACGTTCGCTCGGCGCCGCCGTGCTGGCCACCCTCGGGCTCCTGCTCGCCGCGTGCGGCGGCGGGGGCGACCCGCTCGCGCAGAGCCCGCAGGCACCGTCGGCGGCCGACACGGTGCGCATCGGGTCGGCGAACTTCACCGAGAACCGGCTGATCGCCGAGATCTACGCGACCGCGCTGTCGATCAAGGGCGTGAAGGTCGAGCGGCAGTTCGGCATCGGCAGCCGCGAGACCTACTTCCCGGCCCTGCGCGACGGGTCGATCGACCTCATCCCGGACTACACCGGCAACCTGCTGCAGTACCTCGACCCGCAGGCGACGGCGACCGCGCCCGCGGACGTCTACGCGCAGGTCCAGCAGAAGCTGCCGCCGGCGCTCAAGGTGCTGCAGCCCAGCGCGGCCGAGGACAAGGACGCCGTCGTCGTCACCAAGGCGTTCGCCACGCAGAACAACCTGCGCTCGATCACCGACCTCGCGCGGCTCTGCACGACGGTGACCTTCGGCGGGCCGCCCGAGTTCCAGACCCGCGCCTACGGCATCCCCGGTCTGCAGAAGAGCTACGGGTGCTCGTTCAAGGAGTTCCGCGCGCTCGACTCGGGCGGGCCGCTGACGGTCGCCGCGCTCCGGGACAACTCGGTCCAGGCCGCCGACCTGTTCACCACCGACTCCTCGATCCCGACCAACGACTTCGTCATCCTCGACGACCCGAAGTCGAACTTCGCCGCGCAGCAGGTCGTGCCGCTGGTCAACGGGGCGAAGCTGGCCGACCCGACCGTCGCGAACGTGCTGAACCAGGTCTCGTCGAAGCTCGACACCGCGACGCTGACCGACCTCAACCGCCGCCTCGACGGGCCCGACAAGCCGGACCCGTCGCAGGTCGCCCGCGACTGGCTGTCCTCGGCGGGCATCGGCTGACGCATGTGAACGATTTTGGTCGCTGGGACGACCAAAATCGTTCACATGGCGCTCGCGCCTACTCCTCGTCCCGCGCCAGGAACGTCGCGAACCGTTCCGCCGCGCCCGCGTCGTCGGGGTGGACGTCGACGAACGCCCGCAGCCGGTCGGCGAGCCAGGCCAGCGTGACCTCCTCCTCGCCACGCCGGTCCTCGAGCTCCTCGATCCCGCGGTCGGTGAAGTACATGAGCGCCTACTGCTCGATCGCCTCGGCGATCAGCGCCTTCTGCTCGACCTCGTGCACCTTGGCGACGCCGGCCGCGGGCGCAGCCATCCGGCGCCGCGAGATCCGGCGCAGCCCCCGCAGCGCGGGCACCTTGTCCGGGAGCATCAGCCCGAAGAACGGCCACGCGCCCTGGTTGGCCGGCTCCTCCTGGACCCAGGCGATGTCGTCGACCGTCGAGTACCGGCCGACGATCGCGGAGAGCTCGTCCGGCGAGATCGGGTAGAGCTGCTCGAGACGGACGATCGCGATGTCGTCGGTCCTCCCGGCCTTCTCGCGGGCCGCGACGAGCTCGTAGTAGAGCTTGCCGGCGCAGAGCAGCAGCCGGGAGGCGCCCGAGGCCCTCGCGTTGTCGGCGAACGTCGGGTCGTCGAGCACCGGGTGGTACCCGCCGGAGGTGAACTCCTCGACGGGGCTGACCGCGGCCTTGTTGCGCAGCATCGACTTCGGGGTGAAGACGACGAGCGGGCGGCGCACCCCGTCGGTCGCGTGGCGGCGCAGCAGGTGGAAGTAGTTGGCCGGCGACGACGGCAGCGCCACCGTCATCGAGCCCTCCGCGCACAGCTGCAGCCACCGCTCGATGCGGCCCGAGGTGTGGTCCGGGCCCTGGCCCTCGTGGCCGTGGGGGAGCAGCAGGACGACGTCCGAGGTCTGCCCCCACTTCGCCTCACCGGACGAGATGAACTCGTCGATGATCGACTGGGCGCCGTTGACGAAGTCGCCGAACTGGGCCTCCCACAGCACCAGCGCGTTGTGGTTGACCACCGAGTAGCCGTACTCGAAGCCGACCGCGGCGAACTCGGAGAGCGCCGAGTCGTAGGGCATGAACCGGCCCTGGTCGGCGGTCAGGTGCCGCAGCGGGACGTACTCCTCGCCGGTGTGCCGGTCGATCAGCACCGAGTGGCGCTGCACGAACGTGCCGCGGCGGGAGTCCTGCCCGGAGAGCCGGACGAGCTTGCCGTCGACGAGCAGCGAGCCGAAGGCCAGCAGCTCGGCGTACGCCCAGTCGATGCCCTCCTCGGTGTCGGTCGCGGCGGCCTTCCCGCGGCGCTCGAGCACCGGCTTCACGCGCGGGTGCACGGTGAAGCCCTCGGGGAGCTCGACGAACGCCCGCGCGATGCGCTGGATGACGTCGAGCGGCACCGCGGTCTTCAGCGAGTTCGGGACCGCCTGCTCCCACTCGACCGAGGGGCTGGGCTCGATCTGCGCCTTCTCCAGCTCGCGGACCTCGTTGAACACGTGCTCGAGCTGGCTGCCGTAGTCGCGCAGCGCGTGCTCGGCCTCGTCGAGGGAGATGTCGCCGCGGCCGATGAGCGACTCGGTGTACGTCTTGCGCACCGAGCGCTTGGCGTCGATGACGTCGTACATCTCCGGCTGGGTCATCGAGGGGTCGTCGCCCTCGTTGTGGCCGCGGCGCCGGTAGCAGATCATGTCGATCACGACGTCGGAGTTCCAGCGCTCGCGGAACTCGACGGCAAGCCGCGCCACCCAGACGCAGGCCTCCGGGTCGTCGCCGTTCACGTGGAAGACCGGCGCGTCGATCATCTTCGCCACGTCGGTGCAGTAGTGCGTGGAGCGGGTGTGCTCCGGCGCCGTCGTGAAGCCGACCTGGTTGTTGACGATCACGTGGACCGTGCCGCCGGTGCGGTAGCCGCGCAGCAGCGCGAGGTTCAGCGTCTCGGCGACCACGCCCTGGCCGGCGAACGCGGCGTCACCGTGCATGGCGACCGGCAGCACCGTGAAGCCTTCCTGCCCCTTGTCGAGCAGGTCCTGCTTGGCGCGCACGATGCCCTCGAGCACCGGGTCGACCGCCTCGAGGTGCGACGGGTTCGAGGTCAGCGACACCGTGGTCTCGCCGTCGCCGAACATCCGGAAGAACTTGCCCTCGGCGCCGAGGTGGTACTTCACGTCGCCGGAGCCGTGCGCCTGGCCGGGGTCGAGGTTGCCCTCGAACTCGCGGAAGATCTGGGAGACCGGCTTCCCGACGATGTTCGCGAGGACGTTGAGGCGGCCGCGGTGCGGCATCCCGACGACGACCTCGTCCATCTCGTGCGCCGCGGCCTCGTCGAGCACCGCGTCGAGCAGCGGGATGACGGTCTCCGCGCCCTCGAGCGAGAAGCGCTTCTGCCCGACGTACTTGGTCTGCAGGAACGCCTCGAACGCCTCGGCGGCGTTGAGCTTCGACAGGATGTACTTCTGCTCGGCGACCGGCACCTTCTCGTGCGGCACCTCGATGCGCTCCTGCAGCCAGTCGCGCTTCTCGGGGTCGAGGATGTGCATGTACTCGACGCCGATGGTCCGGCAGTAGGAGTCGCGCAGCACCCCGAGGATGTCGCGCAGCTTCATCTGCTGCCGGCCCGCGAACCCGTCGACCGGGAACTCGCGGTCGAGGTCCCACAGCGTGAGCCCGTGGGTCTGGATGTCCAGGTCCGGGTGCCGGCGCTGCGGGTGGTCCAGCGGGTCGGTGTCGGCCATCAGGTGGCCGCGGGTCCGGTACGCGTCGATCAGCTCGATGATCCGCGCGGTGCGGTCGATCGAGGTCTCCGGCAGGTCCTGGGTCCACCGGATCGGCTCGTACGGGATGCGCAGCGACGCGAAGATCTCGTCGTAGAACCCGTCCTCGCCGAGCACGAGGTTGTGGATGCGCCGCAGGAAGTCGCCGGACTCGGCGCCCTGGATGATGCGGTGGTCGTACGTGGACGTCAGCGTGACGATCTTGCTGATGCCCATGTTCGCGAGGCGCTCGTCGCTCGCGCCCTGGAACTCGGCCGGGTACTCCATCGCGCCGACGCCGACGATCGTGCCCTGGCCGACCGTCAGGCGGGGCACCGAGTGGTTCGTCCCGATCGTGCCCGGGTTGGTCAGGCTGATCGTGACGCCCGCGAAGTCCTCGGTGGTGAGCTTCCCGGTGCGGGCCTTGCGGACCATCTCCTCGTACGCGGCCCAGAACTGCGCGAAGTTCAGCTTCTCGCAGCCCTTGAGCGCCACCACGACGAGCGAGCGGGACCCGTCCTTGCCCTGCAGGTCCATCGCGAGACCGAGGTTGACGTGCCCCGGGTCGACGACCGCGGGCTTGCCCTTCTCGTCGGTCCCGTAGTGCCGGTTCATGTTCGGGAACTCCTGCAGGGCACGGACCATCGCGTAGCCGAGCAGGTGGGTGAACGAGACCTTGCCGCCGCGGGACCGGCGCAGGTGGTTGTTGACGACGATGCGGTTGTCGGCCAGGAGCTTCGCCGGCACGGCGCGCACGCTGGTCGCGGTCGGCAGCTCCAGCGACGCCTGCATGTTCTTGGCGATGGCGTTGGCGGCGCCGCGCAGCGGCTTGACGGTCTCGTCCTCCGAGCCGGGCCCGGACGACTTCGCCGGGCTGGTCGAGCCCGCCGCGGGCTTCGTCTCGCCCTTGGCGTCCGTGCCCGACGGGCGCGGCGCGGCCGGCCCCGTCGTCGGGCCGTCGGAGGTCGTGGTGCCGGACGGGGTGTACGCGCTCGCCTGCTGCGCCGGGGCGGCGCTGCGGGCGGGCGCATTCCCGTTCGCGGTGCCGCCGGCCGACGACGACGCCGGGGCGGATCCGTTGGCCGCCGCGCGCGTGTCACCCCCCGTGGAGGAGGTGCCGGACGAGGACGCGGTGGTGCTCTCTCCGTCGGAGGGAGCGTAGTCCGCGAAGAACTCGTGCCAGGCCGTGTCCACGGAGTCCGGGTCGGCGAGGTAGCGCTGGTACATCTCGTCGACCAGCCACTCGTTGGGACCGAACTGAGCTGCCGGGCTACTCGTCGACACGGCTCGAAATCGCCTCAATCACGTGCGGGAATGGAAACGGCACCAGGTTAGACCCCGGGGTGCGCGCGGGTGGCGGCCCTGTTGCCCACTGCACCGGTTCATGCGACGGCAGTGCCCGCCCGGGTGACGCCGTCGCGCTCGACGAGCTCCTCGGCGTCGTCCGCGGTCGCCGCTCCGGTCCGCCAGAGCAGGGCATAGCGCCCGTCCGCCGCCAGCAGCTCCTCGTGGGTCCCCTCCTCGACGATACGCCCGCCGTGGAGCACGACGATCCGGTCGGCGCGGGCCGCGGTGGCGAGCCGGTGGGCGACGACGAAGGTGGTGCGCCGGGCCGCGACCCGGTCGCCGGCGGCCAGCACCGCCGACTCGGTGGCCGGGTCGAGCGCGGCGGTGGCCTCGTCGAGCAGCAGGAGCGCCGGGTCGACCAGCTCGGCCCGGGCCAGCGCCACCAGCTGGCGCTGCCCGGCGGAGAGCCCGCCGCCGCGCTCGCCGACCGGCTGCCGGAACCCGGCGGGCAGCGCGGCGACGGCGTCGAGGGCCCCGACCCGCCGCGCCGCCTCCTCGACCTCCGCCGGGCTCGCGTCGGGCCGGCCGTAGGCGATGTTCGAGGCGATGTCCCCGACGAACAGGTGTGCCTCCTGCGGCACCACGCCGAGGCGGTGGCGCAGCCCGGACAGGTCGTAGCGGCGCACGTCGACGCCGTCGACGAGCACCGACCCCGTCGTCGTGTCGTAGAAGCGCGCGACGAGCTTGACGACGGTCGACTTCCCCGCGCCGGTGGCGCCCACCAGGGCGACGGTGCGCCCGGCCGGAACGTGCAGCGACACCTCCGACAGCGCCGGCGTCTCAGCTCCCTTGTACGAGAACGAGACGTCACGCAGCTCGACGTCGCCGCGCAGCGTCCCCACCGCGACCGGGTCGGCCGGGGCGGGTACCGAGGTCGGGGTGCGGAGCAGCTCGGAGATGCGGGTCAGGCCGACGCGGGCCTGTTGATAGCCGTCGAAGACCTGGGAGAGCTGCTGCACCGGGCCGAAGAACATCGACAGGTAGAGCAGGAACGCCACCAGGATCCCCGACGACAGGTCGCCGCTCGCCACCCGAGCCGCGCCGACGCCGAGCACCGCGGCCTGCGCGAGGTCGGAGAGCAGGTTGGCGCCCGGGAAGTAGGTGGCGATGAGCCGCTGGGCCCGCATCCGGGCGCGGCGGTAGGCGTCGCTGTTCCAGGCGAACTGTGCCGCCGAGACCCGCTCGTGGGTGTGGGCCTGCGCGACCCGCAGCCCGGCGACGTTCTCCTGCAGGTCGGCGTTGACCACGCTGACCCGCTCGCGCGCCTCGGCGTAGGCGACCGACGACAACCGCCGGAAGATCACCGTGGCGACGACCAGGATCGGCATCGCCGCGAGCGCGACCAGCGCCAGTTCCACGTCGGTGACCAGCAGCGCCACCGCCACCCCGACGACGGTCAGCAGCGCGACGACCGCCTGGGCCAGCCCGGTCTGGAGGAACGACGAGAGCGCGTCCACGTCCGTCGTCATGCGCGTCATGATCCGGCCGCCCAGCTCGCGCTCGTAGAAGTCGAGCCCGAGGCGCTGCAGGTGGGCGAAGCTGCGCACCCGCAGCAGGTAGAGCCTGCTCTCGCCGACGCGGGCGGTGAGCACGGTCTGGGCGAACACGACGATCCAGTCCACGACGACCACCACGAGGCCCACGGCCACCGCGAGGACCAGGATCGACGGCGCGTGACCGTTGATGCCGCCGTCGACCGCGAGCCGTGCCAGCGACGGGAACGCGATGGTGGCCAGTGCGTCGAGGGCCACCAGCCCGATCACCCCGGCGAGGGCGAGCCGCACCGGGCGCAGCAGGCGGGCGAGCCGGAAGTGCGGGTCGGGCGCCGTCGGGTCCTCGCCGTGCAGGTCGGGACGCTCCTCGGCCGGGGGCAGCGTCGCCAGTGCGGCCTGCATCTCGCGGGACGAGACGGTGCCGTCGAGCCCGGCCGCGACGGGGTCGGGGGCGCCGCGGTCGCCGGGCGGGGCGTCCACGGGGACCTCGGCCGGGTCGGGCCAGAGCGACGGCGTCGTCCCGTCCGGACCTGGGTGGGTGGGGGAGGACACGGCGGTGTCGATGCGCGCCGGGCCGGGTTCGTCGATCCGCTCGCCCGGCCCGGCGAGCAGTGCGTTGAACAGGTCGCAGCGCGCCGCGAGCTCGGCCGCGGTGCCGACGTCGACGACGTGGCCCTCGTCGAGCACCGCGATCCGGTCGGCGAGGGCGAGCGTGGAGCGACGGTGCGCGATGACGAGGGTGGTGCGCTCGGCGGTGACCGCGCGCAGCGTCTCGCCGATCGCGGCCTCGGTGGCGGCGTCGACAGCGCTGGTCGCGTCGTCGAGCACCAGCACGCGGGGGTCGTAGAGCAGGGCGCGGGCCAGGGCGACGCGCTGGCGCTGCCCGCCGGACAGCGTCAGGCCGCGCTCGCCGACCCGGGTGTCGTAGCCCTGGGGCAGCTCGCGGACGAACTCGTCCGCCTGCGCTGCCGCCGCGGCCGCCCGGACCTGCTCGTCGGTCGCGTCCGGGGATCCGTAGGCGATGTTCGCGCGCACCGTGTCGGAGAAGAGGAACGCCTCCTCGAACACCACCCCGACGGCCCGGCGCAGCGAGGTCAGCGAGAGCTCCCGCACGTCGTGGTCACCGACCCGCACGGCCCCGCCCTGCACGTCGTAGAACCGTGGGACCAGCAGCGCGACCGTGGACTTGCCCGAGCCCGCCGTCCCGATCACCGCGAGGGTCTCCCCGGGACGCACCGCCAGCGTGACGCCGTCGAGGACCGGCTCGCTGCGCGCGTAGCCGAACCGGACGTCGTCGAGCTCGAGACCGACCGGGCCGTCCGGGACCTCGATCGCGTCGGCCGGGTCGACGATGTCGGGCTGGGAGTCGATGAGCTCGTAGACCCGCTCGACGCCGGCGCGGGCGAGCTGCCCGGTGACGACGACGGCCGCGACCATGCGCGCCGGGGCGATGAGCGCGGCGATGTAGGTGGTGAACGCCAGGAAGGTCCCGATGGTGATCTGGCCGGAGAGGGCCAGCGAGCCGCCGAGGGCGAACACCACGAGCTGGCCGAGGGTCGGCAGCGCGGAGAGCGTCGGGGTGAGCCGGGCGGTCAGCCGGGCCGCCCGCAGCCGCTCGCCGTAGAGCCGCCCGGCGACCCCGGCGAGCCGGTCGGTCTCCCGCTCCTCCTGCCCGAAACCCTTCACCACCCGGACGCCGGTGACGGTCTCCTCGACGCCCTGCGCGACCTCCGCGGCCCGCTGCTGGGCCGACCACGTCGCCGGGAAGAGCCGCCGTCGCATCACCGTCGTGAACACCAGCGCCACCGGCAGCGTGATCAGCGCGACCACCGTGAGCAGCGGTGAGAGCCACGCCATGATCACGACCGAGACGACGACCTGCGCGAGCGTGCCGACCGAGTACGGCACGATCCCGAGCAGGCCCTGGACCTGCTGCAGGTCGGAGTTCGCGCGCGACACCACCTGCCCGGTCCGCAGCGCGTCCTGGCGCGGGCCGTCGAGGTGCGAGATCGACCGGAACACCCGGCGTCGCAGGTCGTGCTGGACCGTCAGCGAGAGCTTGCCCCCGAGGTAGCGCCGGGTGAACGCCATCGCGAACTTCACGACGGCGAGGGCGGCGACGGCCGCCACGATCGGCCCGAGCCCGGCGGTCGACCCCTTGACGGCCCGGTCGACCGCGACCGCCACCAGCAGCGGACCGACGGACTCCAGGCCCACACCGAGCGTCGAGGAACCGATCGACGCGACCGTCAGGCCGCGGTGGCGCCAGCAGTCGCGGGAGAGGCGGCGGACCCAGCCGCGCTCGGGGTCGCGGGGCGTGTCGGGAGCGGTGTCGCGGGGAGCGGGTTCCGTGCTGGGGGTGGTGGGAGCCTCGGCAGAGGCGGGGTCGGGCACGCGATCCAGGCTAGGTCCGTCCCCCGACAGTGTCCTTCCGAAGCGCGACGGTGCTGGTCAGCGGTCCTCACGGAGCGCACAGGGCCCCGCGGGTGACGAGCGGGCCGGACCGTGATGAAATGACGACGTGATCCGCCGCGAGGAGCTCGACCCGTTCTGGGTGGGTCGGCGTGCGCACGTGTTCGACCAGCGCTGTCGCTGACGACGAGTCCCCGCTCCCCACGCGGCCAGGCCCCCGGGGAGCGTCCTGAAGGCCGGTATCGGCCGATCGTCACCTCGAGGATTCGTCCCGCCATGACTTCCGCCGTCGCTCGCACCGAGGCACGCGTCGACGCCCCCGCCACCCTCCCCTTCCTCCCCCGCACCCTCCGCGGTGACCGCCGCCGCTGGCACGACGGGCCGACGCCCGCCAGCCTCGCCGACCTCACCGCGATCACCCGGCAGGTCGCCGCGGAGGTGGTCGCCGGGATGCACGAGGTCCGCGTCGACCACACCGCCCGCTGGTCGCGGCGCCTGCACGCCGACCCCCACCTGGACGTCTGGCTGATCAGCTGGACCACCGAGCAGGCCGCCGAGCTGCACGACCACGGCGGCTCCATCGGCGCGCTCACCGTCGTGCGCGGTGAGCTCACCGAGTGGCGCTGGAGCTCCGGGCGCGCCGAGGACCACGAGGTGACCCCGGAGGAGCTCGCCGCGTCGGGGCCGGGGCTCCGCCGCCGCACGCTCGGTGCGTCCTCGGGTGCAGCCTTCCCGCTGGGGCACGTGCACGACGTGTCGAACCGGCGCCCCGAGCCCGCCGTCAGCGTCCACGCCTACTCGCCGCCGCTGTCGACGATGTCCTACTACGACGTCGACCGGGGCAACTTGACCCGCACCCGCTCCGAACTGGTGGAGCCGGGTGCGTCGCCGGAGGGTGGCGAGGTCCTCCGATGACGACGATCGCCGACGTGCTCGCCGCGGCGCGCGCCCGCCTGACCCGGCTGGAGCCGGAGGACGCGGCCGCCGCGGTGGGCGCCGGCGCGCGGCTCGTCGACATCCGGCCCGGCTGGCAGCGGCTGGCCGAGGGGACCGTGCCGGACGCGGTGGTGATCGAGCGCAACCACCTGGAGTGGCGCCTCGACCCGGCGTCGGACGCGCGCATCCCGGAGGCATGCGACCACGACGTGGCCTGGGTGGTGCTGTGCTCCGAGGGCTACACGTCCTCGCTCGCGGCCGCCGCGCTGCAGGACCTCGGGATCCACCGGGCCACCGACGTCGTCGGGGGGTACCGGGCGTGGGAGGCGGCCGGCCTGCCGACGGCCCCGGGCTCGGACGCGCCACCGGAGTATGCGACCTAGGTGGCCTTCGGCCCTGTGAGCAGAAATTGAGGCCCTGGCATCAATTTGTGCTCACGAGCGCGGAGCGCACCTACTCACGACCCCGTCCGGACGCACCAGCATCGGCCTGACCCCGGACGCGCGCACCGTGGTCGTCCGACCGTCGCCCGGACCGGCCACCGTCCCGTCGGTGACCAGCGTGAACCGGCCGTCGCGCGCGACCTCCGCGAGCCGGCGCCCGTCGTCGAGCCGCACCTCCGGCGCGAGCCGGCCGATCAGCGGGTCGTCGTCCGACCCCGCGATCGGGGCGTGCACGTCCGGCCCGGCCAGCAGCGCCGCGGCGGCGTTGACGCCGACGTGCGTGTTCAGCAGATCCGCCGCGTACCGCCGCAGCGCGAGCGTCTTCGGGTCCGGGCGCATCAGCGCGACCTGCGCCCGGGTGAGCTCCAGGACGGCCTCGCCGGCGGGGCGCCGCTCGGGGTCGTAGGTGTCGAGCAGCTCCTCCCCGCTCGTCCCGTGCACCACCTCCGCGAGCTTCCAGCCCAGGTTCATCGCGTCGGACAGGACCAGGCCGAGGCCCTGGCCACCGAAAGGCGGATGCACGTGGGCGGCGTCGCCGGCGAGCAGCACCCGGCCCGCCCGGTAGGCCGAGGCCTGCCTGGCGTTGTCGGTCCACCGGGTGGCGCTGTGCACCGCGGTGACCCGCGCCCGCGACCCGGTGACCCGCCGCAGCGACTTCTCGAGCTCCTCGGCGGAGACGGGGGCGTCGCGGTCGGCGGGCGGGCCGTCGAACTCGACGGTGAGGATGCGCCCCGGCGCGGGGCCGAGGCACCACACGCCGTCGGGACCGTGGTGCCAGCCGCCCTCGAGGTCGTCGGCGTCGGCCAGCTCCACGAGCGCCTGCCGCCCGGTGATCTCCGGGTCGGTGCCGGGGAAGCCGATGCCGGCGGCCTGCCGCACGACCGAGCGCCCGCCGTCGGCCCCGACCAGCCATGCCGCGCGCCGCGGGCCGCCGTCGGAGAGGCCCACGGTGACGCCGGCGTCGTCGGGCTCGATGCCGACCACGTCGACACCCCGGTGCACCGGCACCCCGAGCTCGGCCACCCGGTCGCGCAGGATCGTCTCCAGCTCGTGCTGCGGGATGACGACCATGAACGGCATCGGGCCGTCGTCGGGACCGTCCTCGGGAACGTCGAGCAGGTCGAGGCGCAGCGGGAACGCGGCGATGTGACCGCCGGTGGGCGGGCCGGAGCGGCGTGGGGCGGCCCGGGTGAACTCCGCCATCACGCGCTGCTGGACCGCGAGCGCCGCGTCGAGCAGCCCGCGGCGATCCAGGGCGTGCACCGCGGAGCGGACGATCGCCCCCGCCTTGATCGTGGTGTCCGGCTCGGTGCGGCGCTCGATCACGGCGACGTCCACGCCGGCGAGCGCGAGCTCGGCAGCGACCATCAGCCCGACCGGTCCACCGCCGGAGACGAGCACGTCGTGGTCAGGGGTCGCGGTCATGCCGCCTCCGTTCCGGCCGTGTCGGCCTCGATGAGTTCGGTGAGTCGTTCGACGACGAGCGCCCCGCTGACGACCGCGGCGACGACGATCGCGGCGACGGTCACCGCCCCGCCGATCCAGGTCAGCCAGGCCTCGGGCACGAGGAACGCCGCCACCGCGCGCCCGACGCAGTCCGTCAGCAGCACCCAGCCCCACACCGCGGTGTAGCGGCGCTCGAGGCGGCGGAACGGGGCCGAGCCGGCCGAGAGCCGCTCCCAGGCCGCGATCGTCGCGGGGTCCCCGCGGGTGATCCAGGGCAGCAGCCCGGCCGACATGATCGGCGTCCCGCGCAGCGTCGAGAGCAGCATCGCCGCCGCGATCGTCGCGCTGACCAGGCCGTCCTTCGCGACGATGAGGCGCGGGTCGCCCACGATCAGGCCGCCGACGATGCCTGCGACCGACGTCGCGAGCATCAGCGCGGCCAGCCGGTTGAGCCGCCGACCGAACGCCAGCGAGCCGACGGTGCGGGTCACCGGGACCACCGCGCCCGCGGTCAGCGACGCGACGGTGCCGAACCCCAGGTGGGAGACGGCGAGGGTCGCCGTCAGCGGCAGCGCCACGTCGACGACGAGCGGGACGAGCGTGGCGCCGAGGCCTCCCGAGGTGGTGGGTTCTTTCACGGCGACGTCCATGCGGAAGAAATTAGGCTCGACCTACGAAAAGGTCAAGCATAAAAATGGGTTGATGCTTTAAGCTTGGCCGTATGACGACGGCGGGCCCCGGGCTCCGGGAGCGCAAGAAGCAGGCGACGCGGACGCACATCGCGGCCGTCGCGACGCGGCTGTTCGTCGAGCAGGGGTTCGAGGCGACGACGATCGCGCAGATCGCCGAGCGGGCCGAGGTCGCGAAGATGACCGTGACGAACTACTTCGCGCTCAAGGAGGACCTGCTCTTCGACCGGGCGCCCGAGATCATCGCGCTGCTCGCCGACGCGGTGGCGGAGCGGGCGGCCGGGAGCACGCCGGAGCAGGCCGTGGCGGCGGTGTACCGACGGCGGCTCGAGGAGCGCTGGCCCGCGCTGGCGTTCGTCGGGCTCGAGTTCGCCCGCACCGTCGAGGCCAGCCCGGCGCTGCGCACCCGGGAGCGCACGATGATGCTCGAGCAGGAGGACGCGCTGGCCGCGGTGCTGGTGGCGGAATCCGACGACGAGGTTCCCGCCCGGGTGGAGGCGGCGCGCCTGGCGGGAATCTTCCGGGTCCTGTACTTCGAGGCACGACGCCGGGTGCTCGCGGGCGAGGATTCGGAGGCGGTCGTCACGGCGCTCGAGAGCGCATGTGAACGCATTTGGTCGCCATGACGACCGATTCCACTCACCTAGGCTGTGCCTTATGACCTGGATCACCCAACTGACGCCGCTGTCGTTCCTGCGCCGCTCGGCCGGGGTCTATCCGGACAAGACCGCGATCATCCACGGCGCCGCGCGGTGGACCTATGCGGAGTTCGCCCGGGACGCCCAGCGGCTGGCACGCGGCCTGCGCGCCTCCGGGGTGGCGCCCGGCGACCGCGTCGCCTGCCTGCTGCCCAACGTCCCGGCGATGCTCCACGCGCACTTCGGGGTACCGCTCGCCGGCGCGGTGCTCGTCGCGGTGAACACCCGGCTCTCGGCCGAGGAGGTCCGCTACATCCTCGACCACTCCGGCGCGACGGTCCTCGTCGTCGACTCCGCGCTGCTGGGCGCGGTCGAGCCGATCCGGGAGAACCTCGAGACCGTCCGCGAGATCGTCGTCCACGTCGATCCGGAGGGTCCCGACGCCGGGTCGACGGTCACGGATCCGACCTACGCCGACCTCCTGGCCCGCGGCGACGACGGCGAGGACCTGCCCTGGGCGGTCGACGACGAGCGCGGCACCGTCTCGATCAACTACACCTCGGGCACCACCGGCCGGCCCAAGGGCGTGCAGTACCACCACCGCGGGGCCTACCTGAACTCGCTCGGCGAGATCGTGCACTCCGACCACGACCCGTCGAGCGTGTACCTCTGGACCCTGCCGATGTTCCACTGCAACGGCTGGTGCACCCCGTGGGCGCTCACCGCGATCGGCGGCACCCACGTCTGTCTGCGAGAGGTCCGCGGCGACGCCATCTGGGGCCTCATCGACGAGCACCGCGTCACCCACCTCAACGGCGCCCCCACCGTCGTCACGACGATCATGAACGCGCCCGAGGCGCGCATCCTCGACTACGCCCTCGTCGTCACGACGGCGGGCGCCCCGCCCAGCCCGACGACGATCCTCGAGATGGAGCGCCTCGGGTTCCGGGTGGTTCACGTCTACGGGCTCACCGAGACCTACGGCCCGTACACGGTGTGTCAGTGGCAGGACGACTGGGCGGCGCTGGAGCCGACCCGGCGCGCCCGGCTGCAGTCCCGTCAGGGCGTCGGGATGATCCAGACGGACGCGGTGCGGGTGGTCCAGGTCATGGGCGACGACGTCACGGACTGGGCGTCGGTCGACCTGGTCGACGTCCCGGCCGACGGCACGACCATGGGCGAGATCGTCATGCACGGCAACAACGTCATGTCGGGCTACTTCCGCGACCCCGACGCCACCGCGAAGGCCTTCGCCGGCGGCTGGTACCACTCCGGCGACCTCGGCGTCATGCACCCCGACGGCTACGTCGAGCTCCGCGACCGCGCCAAGGACGTGATCATCTCCGGCGGCGAGAACATCTCGACGGTCGAGGTGGAGCAGGCTGTGCTGGCGCACCCCGCCGTCCTCGAGGCCGCCGTCGTCGGGGTCCCCGACGAGCGCTGGGGCGAGCGGCCGAAGGCCTTCGTCATCCTCCGGCAGGGGAAGAAGGCGGAGCCGGAGGAGATCATCTCCCACGTCAAGACGGCCATCGCGCGCTACAAGGCGCCGCGGGACGTCGAGATCGTCGCCGAGCTGCCGAAGACCTCCACCGGCAAGATTCAGAAGTTCGAGCTGCGCAACAAGGAGTGGGGCGGGCAGGAACGGCGCATCCAGGGATAGCCGATCCGTCACTCGACCTGGTGCCGCGATCACGGATGGGTAACGATGGTCGTCGTTGACCCGATAGGACCACTGATGAGCCTTCCGACTGATCCGTTCGCCGCTCCCTCCAGCGGCCCCTTGGCCCTGGATCTGGCGCGTGCGCAGGACCAGGAGACCGCGGCCGCCCCGCGCCGGCGTCGCTTCGTGCTGGCCGGGGTGACCGGGACCCTCGCCGTCGGCGCCGCCGCGGTCGGGCTCTCGCTCTCCGGCGGCGGCGAGCCGGAGGTCACCTCGGCCGCCGCGTCGCTGGCCCCGGCCGCCGGGGCCGCGGCGACGCTGGCCCCGCCCGCCGTCGGTGCCCCGATCGTGCCCGCGAGCCCGGCGCCGCCCGTGGTGACCACGACGCCGAGTCCCGCCGCCGAGACCGCGGCGCCGACCACCCGCAGCCGTCCGACCACGAAGGCGCCGTCCGACCGCGATGCCCGGATGCAGGCCTACGCGGCGGCGATGCGGGCGCGGGCCGCGCAGATGCGGGCCTGGGAGCAGGCGTACGCCCAGGCGTGGGAGCGCGCCATGATCGCCCACGCGCAGGCCGGTGGCGGGCACGGCCACGGGCACGGTCACCACCGCTGACGGGGATCTCCCCCTGCCGGACGCATGACCGGCCCCGCCGCCGGGAACGCTCGTCCGACCGTGCACCATGCATCCGTGGCCGGGTCGCGTCGTCTCCCCGGTCGAGGCAGGACAGGAGCCACCACCCGTGAGTGAGCAGTACGCCGAGCAGGCCGAGGCCGTGGTCGACAACGACACGAGCGCCCTGGACGCGGAGCCGTCGCTGGTCCTCGACGAGGACCGGATGGGTGCCGACCCGCTCGAGGACGGCATGGACACCGCCGAGGGCTACAGCCGTGACGTCCGGCTGGGCGGGACGCAGGACGCCGAGGACCAGGACACCCTGGCCTACCGCATCCCGCAGGAGGAGCCCGACGTCGAGTCGGAGGAGCCGCCCGCGCGCCCGGTCGCCGCGACCCCCGCGATGGACCTCGACGAGTCAGTGGACGACCCCGCCAACTCCGTCGACGACATCGACGGCTCCGAGGCTGCGGACGTCGAGGGTGAATGGCCGACCGAGGGCGCCGAGCGCTCCGCCCTGCACGTGCAGCAGGAGAGCTGACCCTGCGCGCCGTCCCGCCCGTCCTCCGCGACCGCCGCCTCCAGCTGGGGGCGGCCGCGGTCGTGCTCGTGGTCGTCGTGTTCGCCGTCGGCGCCCTGGTCGGGGGCTGGCGGCCGTTCACGTCGCAGCCCGAGGTCTTCACCTACGGACCGGGCGGCGACCTCCCGGACTTCTCGCTCTTCGACGGCCAGTGCGCCAGCGGGACGCTCGGCGACGGCGCGGCCTACTCGAGCGGCTCGAACACGCCCTGCGGCGACCCGCACGACGTCGAGGTGGTCGGCTCGACGACGCCGCTCAACGAGAGCCGGCAGGTCACGTACCCGGGCGACGACGCGATGGCGGCGTTCGGACGATCCTTCTGCGCCATGGTGGCCAGTTCGGGCCAGGTGGCGCCGAACGCGAGCGGCGTCGACCGGTCCGATCTCCGGGTCGCCGCGATCGTGCCGGACGCAGCAACGTTCAATGACCCGAACGGCGCGGGCGCTGGGTCGTCCGGTGGACGCCTCGTGTCCTGTCTCATCACTCGGTCGGATGGACAGAAGCTCACCGATCGCTTCTCCGTGATCTGACCGTTCCGCTGAGTGAACTGGAGCCTTGCCCGGATCGAGTGTGACGCGCACCATCTTCGGCCATGGCAACCAGCGCCTCGGCATCCCAGTTGTCCGATCCGGCCGCCCGCCGGCGGATCAAGCGACGCGCCGTGGTCGCCAGCACGGTCGGCACCACGATCGAGTGGTACGACTTCTTCCTCTACAACACGGCGGCCGCGCTGGTCTTCGGCCCGCTGTTCTTCAACAACTCGGCCTCCGGCGGCGTGCTGCTGGCGTTCTCGACGCAGTTCGTCGGGTTCGCCGCCCGCCCCATCGGCGCCGCGATCTTCGGGCACTACGGCGACCGGATCGGCCGGAAGTACTCGCTGATCGTCACGCTGCTGCTCATGGGCGGCGCCACGGTGCTGATCGGGGTGCTGCCGACCTACGCCGCGATCGGCGTGTGGGCGCCGATCCTGCTCACGCTGCTGCGGGTGCTGCAGGGCATCGGGGTCGGCGGCGAGTGGGGCGGCTCGGTGCTCATGTCGATGGAGTGGGGCACCCGGCGCCAGCGCGGGCTGATGGCCGCCTGGCCGCAGGCGGGCGTTCCCATCGGGCTCGCCCTGGGCACCGCCGTCGTCTACTTCTTCTCCGGGCCGGGCTTCCTCGACGGCGGGTGGCGCTGGCCGTTCATCGCCTCGATCGTGCTCATCGGCATCGGGCTGTTCGTGCGGCTGACCGTGCTCGAGTCGCCGGCGTTCGCGGCGCTGCGGACCCGCGGCGCCGTCGTGAAGATGCCGTTGATCGACACCTTCCGGTACCAGTGGCGTGACGTGCTCAAGGCGATGTTCGTGCGCACCGCCGAGCAGGCGCCGTTCTACCTGTTCACGTCGTTCGTGCTGGTCTACGGCACGAAGCAGCTGAAGCTGGCCCAGACGGACCTGCTGCTCTACCTGATCGTCGCGGCGCTGATCGGCATCGTGTCGGTGCCGTTCTTCGGCTGGCTCTCCGACCGCGTGGGCCGCCGGGTGGTCTACGGCGCCGGGGTGGTGCTCACCGGGCTCTACGCCTTCCCGTACTTCTGGCTGCTCGACACCCGCGTCGGCGGGCTCGTGATCCTCGGGATGATCCTCGGGCTCGTCTTCCACGACATGATGTACGGCCCGCAGGCGGCCCTGATCTCGGAGAGCTTCGGTACCGGGGTGCGCTACACCGGGGCGGGCCTGGGCTACCAGCTCGCCTCGGTCATCGCGGGCGGGCCGGCGCCGTTGATCGCCGCCGCCATCCTCGCCGCGACGGGGAACTTCTTCTGGATCGCGATCTACATCATCGCCTGCGCGGTGGTCTCGCTGATCGCGCTCCTGCTGATGCACCCGCGGCCGCCGGACTCCGACGACGAGCACTCCGAGGAGCACGCGTCGGTCCCGGTCGTGGCGGGCGAGTCGGCGCGGGTCGGGGACGGGCCGGTCGCCCAGGCCTGAGGCCCGCGCGCCTGGGAACCTGGACGGTGATGACCAGCCCGTCCATCCGCCCGCTCACGCCCGACGCCCTGCTCGACCAGCTCGCGGAGGAGATCCACGCGCGGCCGGTGCCGGACGGCGGGTCGGGTCCCGACGGCGGATCGGGCTCGGCCCGGGGTGCGGTGCGGGTCCTCGTGGACGGCGCCGCGGCGGCCCGCCCCGACCGGTGGGCCGACGGGCTCGTCGAACGGTTGCAGGCGCTGTCGCGGGCGGTGCTGCGGGTGTCCGCGTGGGACTTCCTGCGCCCGGCGTCGTTGCGGCTGGAGCGTGGCCGCACCGACCCGGACTCGTTCTACGACGACTGGCTCGACGCGGGGGCGCTGGTGCGTGAGGTGCTCGCGCCCGCCGCCGTCGGGGACCCGGTGCTGCCGCGGCTGTGGGACGTCGAGACCGACCGCGCGGTGCGGGACGCCCGGGTCGACCTCGCGCCGGGGGCCGTGGTGCTCGTCGACGGCCCGCTGCTGCTCGGGCGCGGGCTGCCAGCGGACATGGAGATCCACGTGTCGCTCTCGGCCGGGGCGCTCGCGCGGAACACTCCGGAGACCGACGCGTGGACGCTGCCCGCGTACGCGCGCTACGCCGCGGAGGTGGACCCGGCCGCGTTCGCCGATCTCGTCGTGCTCGCCGACCACCCCGACCGGCCGGCCCTGCAGGTCCGCTGAGGCGTGCTCAGCGGTCGGCGGGCACCTCCTCGTGGTCGCTCTCCCGTTCGAGCGCGTCGACGACCTGCTCGGCCCGCCGGCGCAGGACGAGCGACACGACGCCGGTGGCCACCAGGACCAGCGGCAGGACGCTGATCAGCCACACCCATGCGTCGCTGTCCGGCCGCCCGTAGCTCGCGTTCTGCGCCATCAACCAGCCCCCGAGCCAGATCTGCGTCGGACCCCGCGCCGGCCACTCCATCTTCCGGGTGGCCCAGCCGACCGCGTACCGGCGCAGCTCCACCGGTCCGGGACGCCCGGCCCAGAGCTCGCGGCGCAGCGGCCACCGGGCCGACCGCTCGACGTCGACCAGCCCGAGGTTCGCGGGCGGATCCGCCCGGTCCGCCCGGACGAACGGGACCGACACGAGCAGCCCCACGACCATGAGGCCCACGACGAGCCCGCTCCGGACCGGGGCGGCAGGCCAGTTCGTCCAGAAGAGGACGGCGTAGGTGCTCACCAGCACGATTGCCACGAGGCCGACCACCGCCCAGGCCGTCTCGCGCCGCGTCGGGGGTCGTCGGAGCATCGGGTGGCACCTCCTGCGCACGGGGCGCCCGACCGAGGAGACCGCGTCGGCGTCGGTCCGTGCTGACGTGACCACGCATGGTGCCGTCTTTGTCGGATCTTCGCCAGGGTGGTGCCGGTGTCAGCGATGGGGCGTTGCTGACGTCGGACGTCAGGAACTCCGCATCCTCAGGGCGGCCCGGCTCCGGGGTTGAGCAGCCCGTCCGGGTCGAGCGCCGCCCGGATCCGCCGCATCACGGCGAGTGCGCCCGGGTCGCCGAGCTCGGCCAGCGCGCCGGCCTTAGCCCGCCCGACCCCGTGCTCCCCGGACACCGCCCCACCCAGCGCCGTCCCCGCCGCCAGCACCTCGTGCAGCGTCGCGTGGAGCGCCTCGTCGTCGGGCTGGAAGACCGCGAGGTGCGCGTTGCCGTCGCCGAGGTGCCCGCAGCCGAGCACCCGCGACCCGTGCCGCTCACCGGCCGCGCGGGCCCGCGCCAGGAACTCCGCCAGCGCCGAGCGGGGCACGACGACGTCGACGATCTCGTCCGCCCCGCGCGCCTTGATCGTCCAGAACGTCTGCTCGCGGGCGGCGACCAGGCGGCGCGCGGAGCCGTCGGGCAATGCGTAGACGTCGACGGCCCCGCGCTGGGTGAGCAGCGTTCCGAGCTCGGTCAGGTCCTCCTCGACCCGGTCCTCGCGGCGTCCGACGAGCTCCACCAGCAGGTAGGCATCGGCGGCCGCGCGGACGTCGTCGGGGATGCCCAGCGTGAGGTCGGCGGCCGTGCAGATCGCGTTCATCGTCGGGTCGTCGAGGTACTCGCAGAGCGCCGGCGCGAGGCCGCTCCCGACGACGCGGGCGACGGCGGCCGTCGTCGTCGCCAGGTCCCGGAACGGCGCGAGCACGGTCCGCCGCACGGGCAGATGCGGCTGGAGGCGGACGGTGACCTCCGTGACGAGCGCGAGCGTTCCCTCGGACCCGGTGAGCAGCTGGGTGACGTCGTAGCCGGCCGAGATCTTGGCCAGTCGGCCGCCGGTCCGGACGACGCTGCCGTCGGCGAGCACCGCCTCGAGCCCGACGACGTGCGTGCGGGTCACCCCGTAGCGCACCGCGTGCATCCCGCCGGCGTTGGTCGCGACGGTGCCGCCGAGGCTCGCGCTCTGCTCGCCGGGGCGGACCGGGTAGGTGAGCCCGTGCTCCCGGGCCGCGGCGTCGAGCTGCTCGAGGGACACCCCGGGTTCGACGACGGCGACGTGATCGGTGGTGTCGATCGTGCGGATCGCGGTCATGCGGTCGAACGCGACCACGACGGCGCCGTCGGGTGCGTTCGCGCCGCCGGAGAGCCCGGTACCGGCGCCGCGGGCGACGAGCGGGGTGTGGGTCTCGCGGGCCGCGGTGACGATCGCGGCGACCTCGGCGGTGCTGCCCGGCCGGACGACGTGGGCGGGGGTGCCGTGCCCGACGGCGAGGGCCTCGTCGTGGGCGAGGTCGCGCGCCGCGTCGTCGGTGCCGTCGAGGACGTGCGCGGCACCGACCGCCGCGACGAGCCGCTCCCGGAGGTCACTCATAGCGTCGATGGTGCCCCACCCGGGAGGTCAGCGATGCGGCGTCGCTGGCGTTGGACGTCAGCGACGCCGCATCCTCGGTCCGTGATCGAGGCACGTGACGTCGCACTGCGTGATCTGTGGACCAGGCTGGACGCGCCCGGCCCGCCGCCGTCGGTCCCGTGGCGCGGCGACTCGACCGGCCTCGCCTCGCCGCTGCCCGTCGACGCGCTCGCCCAGGCCTCGGTCGGCGTCGCGGCCGGAGCGGCGGCACTGCTGCGGGGCGCTCCGGTGCCCGAGATCGACCCGGTCCGGATCGGGAGCTCGTTCCGCGCCGACCAGCTGATGCGCCTCGACGGCGAGGCGCCGGGTGGGTTCGCGCCGCTGTCGGGGTTCTGGACTGCCGGCCTGGGCGAGCGGAGCGACGGGGGAGGCACGCGCGGCTGGATCCGCACGCACGCCAACTACCCGCACCACCGTGCGCGCCTGCTCGCCGCGCTGGCCCTTCCCGACGACGCCGGTCCCGATGAGCTGGCCGCCGCGATCGCCGCCCGGCCCGCGCTCGAGGTGGAGGACGCGGTCGCCGCCGCGGGCGGGATCGCGGTCGCCGTCCGGGACCGGACCACCTGGTCGTCGTCGGGACCCGGCCGTGCCGTCGCCGCCGAACCGCTGGTGACGATCCGCCGCACCGGCCGCGCGGGAGCACCCCCTGGCCGTCGGTTCCGCGTCCTCGACCTCACCCGCGTGATCGCCGGTCCCGTCGCCACCCGGACGCTCGCCCTGGCGGGTGCCGACGTGCTGCGCGTCGACCCGCCGCACCTGCCCGAGATCCCCGCCCAGCACGCCGACACCGGCCTCGGGAAGCGAACGACGATCCTCGACGCCGCCGACCCCCGGCTGCGCGCGCTGGCGGAGACCGCCGACGTCGTCGTCACCGGCTACCGGCCCGGTGCTCTCGACCGGTTCGGCCTCGCCCCGGAGGAGCTGCTCGAGCGACGTCCCGACCTCGTCGTCGTCCTCCTCGACGCCTGGGGCTGGACCGGGCCGTGGGCCGGGCGCCGCGGGTTCGACAGCATCGTGCAGGCGGCGTCCGGGATCGCGGTCGCCTGCGCCCGCGACGACGGCCGACCGGGCGCGCTGCCGGCCCAGGCGCTCGACCACGCGACCGGCTACCTCGCCGCCGCCTCCGCCCTGCTGGGTCTCGCGGAGCGGTCGACCGTCGGCGGGTCGGTACGCGAGCTGGCGCTGGCGCGGACGGCGGAGTGGCTGTGGTCGGGTCCGGTGGGTGGCCTCGATGACGCGAACCGGGTGCCCGCCGTCGAGGCGGTCACTCAGGCGCTCGGCCGCGTCGAGGTGCCGCCGCCCGCCGTCGTCATGCCCGGCGGCCCGTCGTCGTGGGCGGGTCCGGCGCGCGAGCTCGGGGCGGACGAACCGGAGTGGGCTCCGGTCTGAGGATGTGGAGCTGCTGACGTTCAGCGTCAGCCATGCCGCATCGCTGACAAGACAGCCGGAGACCTACCGCCGAGCCGCCTTCTTCTCCGCCCGCACGATGTTCATCACCGCCTGGATCAGCCCCAGGTGCGTGAAGGCCTGCGGGAAGTTGCCCAGGTGCCGGCCGGAGTGCGGGTCGATCTCCTCGGCGTAGAGGTGCAACGACGACGCCGAGGCCAGCAGCTTCTCGCACAGCGCGGTCGCCCGGTCGACCTCACCGATCACGGCCAGCGCCGAGACCAGCGCGAACGAGCAGATCGTGAACGTGCCCTCCTCGCCCTGGAGGCCGTCGTCGGTGTCCTCGACGAGGTAGCGCAGCACCAGGTCGTCCTGGGTGAGCTCGTCGGCGATCGCGAGCACCGTCGCGCGGCACCGCGGGTCCTCGGGCGAGAGGAACCCGACGATCGGCATCAGCAGCAGCGACGCGTCCAGCCCCGTCGTCGCGTAGTGCTGGCAGAGCACCCCGCGCGAGTCGACGGCGTGCGCGAGGACGTCGTCGCGGATCTCCTGGGCGGCGCGCGACCAGCGGTCCTCGCGCTTGGCGTCGCCGCGCAGTGCCGCGAGCCGGGCACCGCGGTCGGCGGCGAGCCAGCACGCGATCTTCGAGGTGGTGAAGTGCTGCGGCTCGCCGCGGACCTCCCACGGCCCGCGGTCGGGCCCCTGCCAGTTCTCCAGCGCCGCCTCGACCTGGGTCACGACGATCGACCACAGCCGGTCGTCGAGCCGGTCCCGCGAACGCACGTACTGGTAGATCGCACCGACCGCCGCGCCCCAGACGTCGTGCTGGGCCTGGTCGTAGGCACCGTTGCCGATCCGCACCGGATAGGCGCCCTCGTAGCCGTCGAGGTGGCCGAGGACCTCCTCGTCGAGCGTGGAGCGGCCGTCGACGCCGTACATGATCTGCAGGTGCCCGGCCGCGGCCTCGGCCGCCTCGGCGACGAAGTAGAAGAAGTCGTTGGCCTCCCAGTCGAAGCCCAGCGCGTAGAGCGCCCACAGCGCGAGCGCCGAGTCCCGGATCCAGGAGTAGCGGTAGTCCCAGTTGCGCTCACCGCCCGGGGTCTCGGGCAGCGACGTCGTGGCCGCCGCGGCAATGGCGCCGGTCGGGGCGAACGTGAGGCCCTTCAGCGTCAGGGCCGAGCGCTGCAGGTAGGGCAGCCAGCGGTGGTCGGGGAAGTCGCCGCGGTCGAGCCAGTGCCGCCAGTGGTGCTCGGTCCAGGTGAGGCGGTCGAGGGCGTCGTCGACGGTGGCCGGGGGCGCGTGCTCGCTCCACGAGAGCGCGACGTAGCGCCACTCGCCTTCCTTGATCAGCGTCCGGGAGGTCGCGTGGGTGCCCTCGAACCCGACGTTGGTGTCGGTGGTCAGCAGCAGCTCCGGCGTCCCCTCGCCGCCGACCGCGCGCGCCGTCCGGTACCCCTCCTCGGGGTAGGACCAGGTCGCGGGCGAGCGGCCGTAGTCGAACACCGGCGCGCATTCCATGCGCAGCTGCACCTGGCCCGAGAGACACCGCGCGACCCGCAGCAGCACGTGGTCGGCGTCGTAGTCGGTGGGTGCGCGCATGTGCGAGCCCGACCGCTCGCCCTCGTGGTGCCACGGCCCCATCAGGAGCACGTCGAGCACCTGCAGCCAGCCGGTCCGCGTGCACCACGTCGTCTCGAGCACCATCGTCCCGGGCACGTAGCGCCGGGCGGCCGGGACGTCGACGCCGTCGGGGGAGAGCCGGAACGTGCCCGCGTCGCGATCGAGCACCGCGCCGAAGACGCTGGGCGAGTCCATCCGCGGCAGGCAGAGCCACTCGACGGCGCCGTTCGGGGCGACGAGGGCCGTCGTCTCGCAGTCGGAGAGGAACCCGTAGTCGGCGATCGGCGGGAACGGGCTCGCGACGAGGCCGGGGACGTGGCCGGTGCGGGCGACCGGGTCGCGAGGGGCCGCGTCGAGGTCCGTGTGCTGCGCAGTCACGGTCGGCGATGCTGCCGTACGCCCGTGGCGGGCGGGTTCCGGGTCCGCGAGACGGGGTGAACACCCGCCGTTAGCGTGACACCCATGGTCGTCCGCAACGCCCCCGTGATCACGCAGGAGGCCCATGACGTCGACCCGGTGCGGGTCGAGGTCGTCGGTGCCGACGACGTGACGCCGCGCATGCGACGGGTCCGGTTCCGGGCGACGACGACGGGTGCGGTGGCCGCTCTGCCCGTGTCCGGCCCGACCGACCACGCCAAGCTGTTCTTCCCGCTAGAGCCCGGCGGCGAGCCCGAGCGCCCGGAGATCGGTCCGCGGGGACTCGTCTCCCCGCCGGCCGGGCGGCCGCGTCCGTACCGCGAGTACACGGTGCGGCTGGTGGACGGCGACGAGCTCGAGATCGACATGGTCCGCCACGGCGCCGGGCTCGCGGGTCGCTGGATCGAGGAGCCGGGCGGGGCGCTCTGGGTGTTCGGGCCGCGGTGGTCGCTGGCCGCGGAGCCGCGCGACTGGTACCTGCTCGGCGGCGACGAGACCGCCCTGCCGGCGCTGACGCGGTGGCTCGCGCGGCTGCCGTCGTCGGCGCGCGGGACGGTGCTCGTCGAGGTGGCGGACGCGGCGGAGGAGCAGTCGCTGGTCGGGCCGGCGGGGGTCGAGATCCGCTGGCTGCACCGCGACGGGGCCGATCCCGGCACGACGACGTTGCTCGGCGACGCCGTCGCGGGCTGGGAACGTCCCGACGGCGAGGGTCTGGTCTGGATGGGTGCCGAGGCGTCGGCGCTGCGTCCGGTGCGCCGCCGGCTGCGGGACCTGCTCCCGACCGAATGGATCGACCTCGACGGCTACTGGCGCCGCGGGGTGGAGGGGACCGGGTTGGGCTGAGCGCCTCGGTGCCGCCCGGCCGGTGCGCGACGTGTCCATCCCACCCGGAGCCTGTCGGGCTCTGACGGCGTGTGTGGGGCGCGCACGGTCGGGCCGGGAGGTGGTCGGGTTCTGGTGGCGTGTGCGGGACGCGCACGGTCGGCCCGAGACGTCGTGCGGTTCGGACGGCATGTGCGGGACGCGCACGGCTGGCGGCGCCGACCGGTCCTGTGCGGTTGAACTCGTGCGACCCACGGGCCGCACGGGACGCTCCTGGTGACCGTGTGCGTGGCGCACCGTCGTGCCGGAGTTGGGTGGCGCGCCGGCCGGCCGTGTGCGTCACGCAGAGCGGCACCGGAGCGGGTGGGTCCGCTGCCTGACTGTGTGCGCGGCGCACACGATCAGCCCGATGGACGGGACCGGCGTTCGGGCGAGGGCGCCCTTCGACGATCTATTCGACCGAAGGTGCCCCTCGCTCAGAGCCTCGTCAGCCGAACACCTCGCGGAGCCGCGCGGCGAACGCCGTCGCCTGGCCGGGCCACGGGTCCTGCTCACCCGCGAACCCGCCGTGACCGCCGGGGAAGACCATCGGCTGCTGGTCGAGCTGGGCGGCGACGATGCCGGTCGTTCGGGCGGTGAAGATCCCCGCGGACTCGGCGCCCACGGCCATGACGACGCGGGTCGGGGCCTTCTCCAGGGCGGGCACATCGACCGCGTAGCGGACCACCGGCTGCGAGCGGTCGGAGAGGATCGGGTCGTCCCGCGAGCCGTCGTCCTGGGTCGGCATCCCGAACGCGGCCGGGTCGGGGAGCGGCTGCGCGAAGAACTCGTCGGTGAACTCCCCGGGCCAGGACGTGAACCCGACGAACGCGGCCATCCCGGCGCCCCAGCCGCGCTCCTCGTAGGCCGCCCGCGCGCGGTCGTAGCCGCGCACCGCGGCCTCGGCGTCGGGCAGCACGCTGATCAGCGGCGGCTCGTGGGCGACCAGCGTCGCGACGTCGTCGGGGAACGCCGCGACCCACGCCAGCGCGGTGACGGCGCCGCCGCTCGAGGCGAACACGTCGACCGGTCCGGCCCCGAGCGAGGCGACCAGGGCGTGCAGGTCCCGCGCCTGTACCTCGGGGTCGCTCTCGGTGCGCCCGTCGTGGCGGATGCTGCGTCCGAGGCCGCGGGGGTCGTAGGTGACGACGGTCCGGTCGTCGAAGTGCGAGGCCAGCGCCCGGAACCCGGAGGCGTCCATCGGCTGGCCGATCATCAGCAGTGGCGGGCGTCCGTCGGCGGGCGGGAGCGGACCCGCGACATCGTGGACGAGGTCGACCTCGGGGGTCTCGAGCGTGCGGGTCTCCACGAAAAGTACGGTAACAGGACCACGCGTTCCCGAGAAGCTATCCGGCCGGAGTGGGCCGGTGCCGCCGCAGCCAGAGCAGGCCCAGGATCGGCAGGATCACCGGGACGAAGCCGTAGCCGATCCCGAAGTCCGACCACACCGTCGAGCGCGGGAAGTCCCCGGCCGCGACCACGCTGAACAGTCCGACCGCGAGCACCCCGACCAGCTCGATCCACACCGCGACCAGGGCGAGGCCACGGCGTCCCTGCCCGATCGCCACCGCTGCCACGAGGTACACCAGCGCCGAGAACGCCGAGAGCAGGAACGCGACCGGGGCGTCCGAGAACTGGGTGGCGATCTGGAACACCGCCCGGGCGCCCGCGGAGATCGCGAACACCACGTAGACGACCAGCAGGACCCGCCCCGGGCCGTCGTTGATGCGCCGCAGCCGGGGCGCACCGTTGCCGACGGCGTCCGTCGGACCCGCCTCAGACACGTGTCGCCTCCCAGACCTGCGTCGTGCGGAGCACCAGTACCGCCAGGGTGAACCCGGCGATCGCGAGCACCACCGACCCGTACCGCGTCCGCTCGCCGTACGCGAGCGCCGCCCCGATCGGCAGCGTGATCACCACGGCGACCAGGTACCCGACGATCTCCGCGACCGCCCCGGTCCCGCGTCCGCCCTGCACGATCAGCAGCACGACCGCGATCACCGCCTGCACCAGCGCGGCGACCTCGATCCCGAGCAGCGTGACCCGGTGCCAGTAGGTGGGCGCCTGGTCGAGCACCGCCGAGACGGCGCACCAGAGTGCCCAGGCCAGGGCGGCCACGCCGATCACCCAGGCGATCGCGATGATCACCGGCCCATCCTCCCACCGGCCACATGGGTCGCGGTCAAGTCGGGCACCCTGCGGAGATGTCCCGCAACGACGACCTCGCCGCCACCCTGCGCGGACTCGACGGCCAGAGCTACGGGCGCTACAAGTCCCTGACCGGCGACTGGCCGGCCGGCGACGCGACGCTGACCATCGTGCGGGTCCAGGCCGACCCGTTCGCGCCGCCGTCGCGGGTCCGCGTGACGCTGCCGGGCGCGGCCCCGGAGGAGCTCACGACGACGGCCGACCGTCGCCGGGCGCTGGCCGGCTTCCTGCTGCGCCGTCTGCGCCGGGCGCTGCGTGGCACCTCGCTGCACGTCGACGCCGGCGGCCCCGAGGTGCTCGAGCGCAGCGCGGGCCGGGTCGCCGCCGACGGCACCGTCACGATCGAGCTCGGCGTGCCGATGCCCGGCCCGAAGCGGCGCATCCTCGGGCGGGAAGCGGCCACCCTGCTCGGGGAGACGCTCCCGGACGCCGTCGCCGACCTGCGCTGGAGCGTGTTCTCCGAGCACGACCGCGCGGCGGCGACCGGCTTCGTCGAGACCGTCGAGGACGCCGTCGCACTGCGGGCCGCGCTCGCCGACCGGGGCCTGGTCGCCTTCGTCGCCGACGGGGCGGTGCTGCCGCGGCGTTCCGGGGTGGACGACCGGCCGCTGGAGGGGGCGACCGCGTTCCGCTCGCCGGAGTCGCTGCGGGTGACGATCCCGACCCCGAACGCGGGCGACGTGACCGGGCTCGGCGTCCCGGAAGGGGTCACGCTGATCGTCGGCGGCGGGTACCACGGCAAGTCGACGCTGCTGCGCGCGATCGAGGCGGGCGTCTACGACCACCAGCCCGGCGACGGCCGCGAGTGCGTCGTGGCCCGCGACGACGCCGTGAAGGTCCGCGCCGAGGACGGCCGCAGCGTCGTGCGCACGGACGTCTCGGCGTTCGTGTCGCACCTGCCCAGCGGCGAGCCGACCGACGACTTCTCGACGACGAACGCATCCGGCTCCACCAGCCAGGCCGCGTCGATGGTCGAGGCCGTGGAGGCCGGGGCGGGCGCGCTGCTCGTCGACGAGGACACGTCGGCCACCAACATCATGATCCGCGACGGCCGGATGCAGCAGCTCATCGAGACCGAGCCGCTGGTGCCGTTCGTGGAGCGCATCCGGCCGCTGCACGCCGAGCGCGGGGTGTCGTCGGTGCTGGTCATGGGCGGGTCGGGCGACTACCTCGAGGTCGCCGACACGGTGATCATGATGGACTCCTACGTCGCGTCCGAGGTGACCGGGCGCGCGCACGAGATCGCCGCGCAGGGCCGCGCCCGCGTGGTCGAGCACTCCGGCTTCCCGCCGGTCACGCGCCGCGTCGTCGACCCGTCGTCGTTGGACCCGACCGGCCGGCAGGGCAAGCGCCGGGTGACCGCCCGCGGCGTCGACACGCTGACCTTCGGCGAACAGGACGTCGACCTCGCGGCCGTGGAGCAGATCGTCGACCGCTCGCAGGTGGCCGGCATCGGCCGCGCGCTGGCGCTGCTCGGGGAGGGCGTGCTCGACGGGACCGTCCCCCTCGCCGAGGGCCTCGACCTGCTCGACGCCGAGCTCGCGCGCGGCGGGGTGGACGCCCTGCTCTCCGGCGGGCGCGACGCCATCGATCTCGCACTGCCCCGCCGTCACGAGGTGGCCGCGGCGCTCAACCGGTTGCGCTCGGTGAAGGTGCGTGAGCTGCTGCGCGACTGAGCGGGACACCGCGATGCGCTGAACGGGTGATGCTGACCGGTAACTTCTCGCTCAGCGTGGTCACTGCGAGGCATTCACTGCCAGGCTCTCGTCCAGTGAGAGGACTGGGGGATCTGCGCATGGCCACTGGACCGATCGTCGTCACCGACGTCCTGCGCCGGGAGGCCTACCGGGCGGCGATGGCCGCGTGGGTCGACCAGATGGGACGGGCGCCGGTGGAGATCCCGGAGCAGCGGCGTCGGTCGGAGCCCGCCCCGATCCACCGCGTGCCGCGCTGACCCCGGTGGACTCTCAGAACTCGCGGATCTCGTCCTCGGAGTAGCCGAGCTCCGCGAGCACCTCGGCCGTGTGCTGGCCGAGCAGTGGGGGCGGCCCCGACGGGGCGGGCGGGGTCGCCCCCGGCCCCGAGGCGTGCACCGGGAAGCCGGTGCCGTGGTACGTCCCGACGCCCGGGTGGTCCATCGTCACGTGGTGGCCGCGCTCGACCGACCAGTCGTCGCCGTAGAGGTCGTCGAGCGAGTTGATCGGCCCGATCGGCACGCCCGCCGCCTCGAACGCCGCCGCCCAGTGCGCGACCGGCTGCTCCCGCATCACCGCCTCCACCAGCGCCATCAGCTCCTCCCGACGTCCGGCGCGGTCGGCGTTGGTGGCGAAGCGCGGGTCGTCGACGAGCTCGTCGAGGCCCAGCACCTGACAGAACAGCCGCCAGAGCCGCTCGCTCCCGGTGGCGACGACGAGCGTCCCGTCGGCGCAGGCCATCGGCTGGTACGGCACGACCGTCGGGTGGGCCGAGCCGAGCCGGCCGGGACGGGCGGCGTCGTGGAACACCGCCTGCGCGGCGTAGATGTGCCACGCGGTCTGGGTGTCGAGCAGCGAGACGTCGAGGTACTGGCCCGTCCCGGTGGTGTGCCGGGCCTGCAGGGCCATGAGCACCGCGATGATCGCCCAGGTGCCGCCGTTGAGGTCTCCGATCGGCAGCCCGACCTTCGTCGGCGGCCCGTCCGGCTCGCCGGTCAGGCTCATGATCCCGCCCATGGCCTGCGCGAGGACGTCGTAGCCCGGCCGGTCGCGGTACGGGCCGGTCTGCCCGAACCCGGAGATCGCGACGTGGATCAGCCGCGGGTTCTCGGCGGTCAGCGTCGCGTAGTCCAGGCCCCAACGCTCCAGGGTGCCGGGCCGGAAGTTCTCGACGAGCACGTCGGCGCGGGCGGCGAGCCGGCGGACCGCGTCCTGCCCGCGGTCGGTCTTGAGGTCGAGGACGATCCCGCGCTTGTTCCGGTTCGTCGACAGGTAGTAGAGCGACTGTCGGTGACGGGCCTCGTCGTCGGGGTCCGCGTCGTCGTTGAGGAACGGCGGGCCCCAGCCGCGGGTGTCGTCGCCGGCCGGTGGTTCGACCTTGACGACGTCGGCCCCCATCTCGCCCAGCCACTGGGTGGCATAGGGGCCGGCGAGCACTCTCGAGAGGTCGAGGACGCGGATGCCCTCCAGGGGTCGCACGGCTGCGGAGGTTACGTCGCCGCGGTCTGGCAGGCTCGCCGGGCGTGAGCCACCGTCATCCCCGCGACCGCACCGTGCCGGTGGTCCTCGTCGCCGGGCACCTCGGCGTCGGGAAGTCCTCGCTGGTCAACCACCTGCTGCGCCACGCCGACGGCACCCGGATCGGCGTCGTCGTCAACGACTTCGGGGCGCTCGGGATCGACGCGATGCTCGTCGCGGGGCAGGCCGACTCGGTGACGTCGTTGGCGAACGGGTGCCTGTGCTGCACCACCGACGCCGACGGCCTGTCCGACCTGCTCGCCGACCTCACCGCCCCCGCGACCGGGCTCGACCTCGTCGTCGTCGAGGCCAGCGGGCTCGCCGAACCGCGCGAGCTGGTGCGCCTGCTGCTGGCGCCCACCGACCCGCACGCGGTCTACGGCGGGCTCGTCGTCGTGCTCGACGCCGCCGACCCGGATCTCGAGCAGGCCCGCCTCGCCGACCTCGCCGTCGTGAACGGCCTGGACCGCGTCGACGATCCCGACGCCGCCCTGGCGACGGTGCGCGCGGTGGCGGCGGGCGCCGTCGTCGGGACCCGGCACGGGGCGCTGGACCCGGCGCTGCTGGTCGATCCGGTGTCGCGGCCGAAGCCGGCGCAGCTGGGGCTCGACGAGCTGCTGCGCGAGGTCGACGGCCCGCATGCGCACGACGAGGCCCAGAGCGTCTCGTTCTCGAGCGAGCAGCCGGTGGACCCGGGTCGGCTCGCTGCGTTCCTGGAGGCCGGGCCGGCCGGGGTGGTCAGGGCGAAGGGGGTCGTGCGGCTGGCCGGGGACGGCGAGCTCTGGGAGGTGCAGACGGTCGGGACGGCGATCCGGGTGCGGCCGGCGCCGGTCCGGGCGGCCACCTCGGGCGCGCGGCTGGTGCTCATCGGGACGGGACTCGACGAGGCCGGGCTGATCCAGGCACTGGAGGGTTGCGTGGCCGGCGCGGACGACCCGGAGCCGACCGAGCACGCCGCGCTGGCGTTGACGCGGTACGCATAGGTGCGCTCCGCGCCTGTGAGCAGAAATTGACGCCCTGACGACGATTTCTGCTCACAGGCGCGCAGCGCACCTAGGCTCTGCGACATGGCGAGCGAACCGGACGAGGTGCGCGACGGGGTCGGGCTCACCCACCTCGACCAGGAACTGCTCAGCGGCGACACGGTCACCAAGCGCGCGCTGGTCGACCACCTCGACGCCGCCGCCGACCGGCTCGTCCCGCTCCTGACCGGCCGGCCGCTGTCGGTGGTCCGCGCCCGGGGCCGTGAGCGCTTCATGCAGAAGAACCTGCCGAAGGGCGCGCCGGACTGGATCAGGTCCGTCACCTTCTGGTCGGAGAGCTCGCAGCGCGACGTGCACTACGCCCTCGCCGAGGACCGCGCGACGCTGCTGTGGTTCGCCAACCAGCGCGCCGTCGAGTACCACGTCCCGCTCACCCTGGCCGCCGACCCGGGCACTCCGACCCACCTGGTCCTCGACCTCGACCCGCCCGAGGGCAGCGGCCTCGGACCCGTCGTCGCCGCGGCCCGAGCCGTGCGCGAGGTGCTCCGCGACGCCGGGTTCGACCCCGCCGTGAAGACCTCCGGCGCGAAGGGCCTGCACGTGGTCACCCCGATCGCCCCGGCCGCGATGGAGGACGTGCACGCCGCCACCCGCGCCGTCGCCGCCCGCGCCGAGAAGCTCGACCCGGACGGCACGACGACGGCGTTCATCAAGGCCGACCGCGGCGGCAAGGTCTTCCTCGACGCCACCCGGGCCGGCGGCGCCACCGTCGTCGCCGCCTACAGCCCCCGCGTCCGACCCGGCCTCCCGGTCTCGTGCCCGTGCGACTGGGACACGCTCGACGACGTCGTCCCCGCCGAGATCACCGTGGCCACCCCGGACCGCTTCCTGCGCGGCCCGACCTGGCAGGAGCGCCTCGGCGAGGGCCGGGCGATCCCGGCCGAGCTGATCGAGGAGGGCCACACCATCCCCGTCGCGCGCGTCGCCGCGATGCACGAGGGGAAGCGCCGCAAGCGGGCGGCGGAGCGCGACGAGGGCTGACTCAGCGCCGCGCCACCAGGAAGTCGTTGTCCAGCGACACCCCGGTGCTGGTCTCGGGCAGCGGGCGGCCCCACTGCTTCGCGACGTCGGCGGTCTGCGTCGTCTCGGTGGTCCACCCGTCGGCCCCGAGCTGCTCGGCCGGGTGCGGTCGGCGCTCCGACATGTCGACGAGCCCGCTCATCTCGACGCCGAACGCCCGACCGAAGCGGGGCAGTGCCTCGTCGTGCTGGAGCTGGTCGAAGGCGCTCCCGAAGTTCTCGACGACGACGGTGCTCCCCGGTGCGGCCAGCCCGCTCATCCGCTCGAGCAGCGCGGACTCGGCGTCCGCGGGCAGGAACGGGAGGAGGCCCTCGGCGAGCCAGACCGACGGGCGCAGCTGGTCGAACCCGGCGTCGCGCAGCGCGGCGGGCCAGTCGTCGCGCAGGTCCACCGGCACGCTGACCCGGCGGCAGCGCTCGTGCACGCCCTCCTCGGCCAGGGTCCGGTCCTTGAACGCGAGCACCTGCTCCTGGTCGACCTCGAACACCGTGGTCCCGGCCGGCCAGTCCAGCCGGTAGGCGCGGGCGTCGAGGCCCGCCGCGAGCAGCACCACCTGGTCCGCGCCCGCCGCCGTGGCCTCGAGCAGCGCGCGGTCGAAGAAGCGCGAGCGCACGCCCTGGTAGGTCGTCATCATCGACCAGAACTCGTCGACGGGGGTGGTCTCGTCACCGACGCGCTCGGGGTCGGGCCAGGGCTGGTCGGCCCGGGTCGGGACCGGCTGCGGGGTGTCGGCGCGGGCGATGAACATCTCCGCGTACGGGTCCTCGACGAGGGGCTCCGGACGATGGGTCTCCACCGCTCGGCCCGCCGCCACCATCAGCGCCGTCCAGCCGACGCTCGACACGATGTCCCACTGGTCGTTCGGGGTACGCATACCCCGAAAGTATCCGATCTTTGCGTTCCCTAACGGGTGTGCACGGACGAGTGACGGGTCCATCGGACGGCGCACCAGCCGACGACGGCGAGCACTCCGGCGACGGCGACCGAGATCGCCATGCCGACCGACCCGGACGGGACCACACCGACGAGCTGCCCCAGCACGTCGACGAGGAGGGCGACGACGAGGGCCCCGCGGATCCAGGAGCCGTTGGTGAGGTGTGCGGTGTCCATGCCCTGAAGGGTCCGCCCGGGCGATGAAGCGGCGGTGAGCGCTCGCTGTGCGTCACCTACGTGCCGTGCGCTGATCTCACCGGGCGCCTGAGAGGGTGATCCGTCACGGGGCCGGGCGGAGGTGAGCGTGCGACGACGGGTGCTGCGGTGGCTGCGCCGGACCGGGATCGCGCTCGTCGTGGTGGTGCTCGTCGTGCTGTCGCTCGCCGGGCTCTACCTGGCCTGGGATGACCTCGCCCCGGTCCACGTGTCGACCACGGTCCCCGGGTACACCGTCGACGCCGCCGGCGTGGCCACGCACGTGGAGCACTGGCCCGCCGTGCACCCGTCGGGTCAGCCGCCGCTGGTGCTCGTGCCGGGGTTCGCGGAGTCGACCTACGTCTTCTCCCGGCTCGCGCCACGGCTGGCCGCCGACCGTGACGTCTACGCCTACGACGTGCGCGGCTACGGCTTCACCGCGCACCAGGAGCCGTATACGCTCGCGTCCGACACCGACCAGCTCGCGGGCCTCCTCGCCGCGCTGCACCTGACCCGGCCCATCGTCGTCGGTCACTCGCTCGGCGCCGCGATCGCGCTCTCGCTGGCCCTGCGCGACCCGGGCGCGGTCACCGGGGTGGTCGCGGCCAACGGCGACGGCACCCCGTACTTCGGGAACGACCGCACGGCCGCGGGCGGAGGTGGGGGAGTGCTGCGCTCGCTGGTGACGCTGCCGCCGCTCGGGCCCGCCGTGGTCACCGGCGTCGTCCGCCACCGCGACCCGATCCGGAATCTCGTCGCCTCGCAGTGCGGTCCCGGATGCCCGACCGACGACCGCGCCGTCGACCGCTGGCGCGCCCCCTTCCTCGCCCCCGGCGGCGTCACCGCTCTGCTCGCGATCGGGCGCCAGCCCCTCATCGGGCTCACCGACGACCAGGAACGGCAGGTCCGCGTCCCGACCGCCGTCATCTCCAGCAGCGAGGACACCAGCTTCGACCACACCCAGGCCGTCGCGACCGCGGCCCGGCTGCACACCACCCTCGTCGCCGACCTGCCGGGCGCCCGCCACCTCGCGCTGCTCGGCGAGCCCGACCGCTTCGCCGCCGCGCTGCGCCCCCAGCTCACCGAGCTCGCATCCGGGGTGAACCCGCAGCGGTAGGGCTCGGGCACCGGCCGTGACCCGACCCTCAGCCCAACCGCCGCACCTCACCCGGCGTCGCACCGAGGCGCTTGCGGACGACGCGGTTCATGTGGCTCTGGTCGGCGAACCCGCAGGTCTGGGCGACCTCGGGCAGCGGGATGCTGGTGCGCTGGAGCAACCGGCGCGCCCGGTCGACGCGCTGCCGGAGCACGAACTCGTGCGGGGTCGTCCCGGTCGAGGCACGGAACCGGCGCGCGAAGTGGAACTTCGAGAGTCCGACGGCGTCGGCGAGGTCCTCGAGGGTGAGCCGGTCGTGCAGGTGGCTCTGCACGTAGTCGCGGATCAGGTGCTCCTGGCGGAAGGTCAGGCAGGCCGACCCGTCCGGCTCCCGGAAGATCACGTTCGCGTGCTTGCGCAGGATCGTCACGGACAGCTGCGTGGTCAGGGAGTCGACGAGCAGCTCGCTGCCCACCCCGCCGTGCGCCGCCTCCTGCGCGATGGCCATCGCGGTGCGGTGGATGGCCGGGTCGTCGGCCTTGATCGTGTCGTGCAGCGCCACGTCCTCGACCTCACGCTCGTACATCGCGCGGCACGTGGCGGCGAGCTGGTCGTGGGTCAGGTAGACGTGAACGACCTCGATCGGGCTCGACCAGGTCCAGTGCGAATCGGCGGCGCGGGTGAGCAGGGAGACGTCGCCGGGGCCGAGCCGCTCCTGGTGCCACCCGGCGTCGAGACGCCGGCGCATGTCGGTGACGCCGCGCCGGTAGGCCACGACCATGAAGTCGCGCAGCGGCGGCACCTCGACGTCGGAGTCCTGGTACCGGTACCCGCGCACCGCGACGCCGTCCCACGACTCGTCCGGGCTGCGCACGGTGACCTCGCCGGGGACCCACGTGGGCAACTCGTCGGGCAGGATGAATGCGTCACCCATGGCGTCCCCCGTCGACGTCGACGGCGTCACGCTAGCTGTGACCGTGGTCACGGGCCAGCCGGGGAGCAAGGACGTCCAACGGCGGGCGCGCGCGTCCAACATCGCCGGACACGACTTCCGGACACGCTGACCTGCGGTGACGCAGCGGCCGTCGTCGCGCGCAGCAAGGCTGACCGATCGACTCCGCCGATCGTCCAAGCCCTGCGGAACCGTCCGCCCCAAGGTCCTCCCCGAGATCGCCCACCGGCGAGGGAGGACCGACGAGGATGACGACCAGCACGGACCGCGCGACGAGCGTGGTGGACGCCGTGATCATCGGGGCCGGGTTCTCCGGCCTCTACATGTTGCACAAGCTGCGTGACGAGCTGGGTCTGCGGGCCCGGGTCTTCGAGACCGGGAACGGCGTCGGCGGCACCTGGTACTGGAACCGCTACCCGGGCGCGCGCTCGGACTCCGACTCCTACATCTACGGCTACACCTTCGACAAGGACCTCTGGGAGTCCTGGGAGTGGACGGAGCGGTACCCGGAGTCGCCGGAGATCCGCGGCTACCTGGAGCACGTGGCCGAGCGCTTCGATCTGACCATGGACATCACCTTCGGCACCCGCGTGGAGTCGGCGACCTTCGACGAGGACGCCGAGCGCTGGACGGTCACGACCGACTCCGGCGAGACGGTCACCGCCGACTACGTGATCTCCGCGGTCGGGGCGCTCTCGGCGTCGAACACCCCGCCGTTCGACGGGATCGACACCTTCGCCGGGCCCACGTTCCACACCGGGCACTGGCCGCACGAGGGTGTGGACTTCACCGGGCAGCGGGTCGGGATGATCGGCTCCGGGGCCAGCGCGGTGCAGGCGACGCCGATCATCGCCGGGCAGGCGAGCGAGCTGACGGTCTTCCAGCGCACCGCCAACTACATCGTCCCCGCGAACAACGGGCCGGTGGACCCCGCGGTGAAGGCCGAGCGCCTCAAGGACTGGGCCGGCATCCGGGAGCGGATCCAGCAGTCGAACTTCGGGTTCGAGCTCTACCTGCAGGAGAAGGGCGCGGCGGAGGTCTCCGACGCCGAGCGTGAGGCACTGCTCGAGGACTTCTGGAACCGCGGCGGCTTCCACATCTGGCTCGGCGGCTACGCCGACATGTTCTTCACCACCGAGGCGAACGATCTCGTCCGGCGCTTCCTCGACCGCAAGATTCGCGAGAAGGTCGACGACCCCGAGACGGCCGAACTGCTCGTCCCGAAGGGCTATCCCTTCGGCTGCAAGCGCAACCCGCTGGACTCGGGCTACTTCGAGACGTTCAACGAACCGCACGTGCACCTCGTCGACGTGAAGTCCAACCCGATCGCCTCGATCACCCCGACGGGGCTGCGGCTCGAGGACGGCACCGAGCACGAGTTCGACGCGCTGGTGCTGGCCACCGGGTTCGACGCGATGACCGGGCCGCTCAACCGCATCGACATCCGTGGTCGCGGTGGTGCGCTGCTCCGGGAGAAGTGGGCCGAGGGGCCCCGCACGTATCTCGGGCTGATGAGCCACGGCTATCCGAACCTGTTCACCGTCACCGGCCCGCAGAGCCCGTCGGTGCTCTCGAACATGCCGGTGTCGATCGAGCAGCACGTCGACTACATCGGCCGGATCATCACCGATCTCCGGTCGCGCGGTGCCCGCGTCATCGAGCCGACCGAAGAGGCCGAGAACGGCTGGTGCGACTACAACCAGGAGATCGCGCACGCGACGCTGTTCCCGACCGCGGACACCTGGTACATGGGCGCGAACATCCCCGGCAAGCCGCGGACGTTCATGCCCAATCTCGACTTCGTGGGCCCGTACCGGGCCAAGTGCGATCAGATCGCCGCGAACGGGTGGGAGGGCTTCGCCGTCGACGGCGAGGCGACCCCCGCGGGCGAACACGTCTACCAGTGGGCGGTGGCCGGATGAGTATCGAGAACCCCTTCTACACGCCGGAGTTCCACGGCGAGTACGACCTGGTCAGCATCGGTCGCCTCGATCTCGAGGACGGCGGGTCGATCCCGGACTGCGTGCTGGCGGTGGCGACGTTCGGGACGCTGAACGAGTCGAAGGACAACGCGGTCCTGGTGTCGACCTGGTACTCGGGCACCCACCAGATCTGGCGGGACGCCTACATCGGGTCCGAGCACGCGCTGAACCCCGACCGGTACTTCATCGTGGTGGTCGACCAGATCGGCTCCGGGCTCTCGACCTCGCCGCACAACGCGTCCGGTGCGAACGCCGGGATCACGATGTCGGCGTTCCCCCACGTGCGGATCGGCGACGACGTCGTGGCCCAGGAACGGCTGCTGCGCGAGCACTTCGGGATCGAGTCGCTGGCCCTGGTGACCGGCGGGTCGATGGGGGCCCAGCAGACCTACGAGTGGGCGGTGCGGTTCCCGGACAAGGTGCGCCGGGCGGCCCCGATCGCGGGGACGGCGCAGAACACCGACCACGACTTCCTGTTCACGCGCACCCTGATCGAGGCGATCACCTCGGATTCCGGGTTCGCGGGCGGCGAGTACACCTCGAACGACCAGGTCCAGCACGGGCTGGAGCGCCACGCCCGCATCTGGGGCGTCATGGGGTTCTCCACCGAGTTCTGGAAGCTGCGCGTCTACGCGGGGCTCGGGTTCGAGGACATGGACGCGTTCCTCGCCGGCTTCCTCCAGCCCTACTTCACCGCGATGGACCCGAACGACCTGCTGTGCATGGCCTGGAAGTGGCAGCGCGGCGACGTCGCCCGCCACACCGGCGGCGATCTGGCCGCGGCCCTCGGGCGCATCACCGCGAAGACGTTCGTGCTCCCGATCAGCGAGGACATGTTCTTCCCGGTGCGTGACCACACCGCCGAACAGGCGCTGATCAAGAACTCCGAACTGCGGGTGGTCGACGACGTCCTGGGCCACCTCGGGCTGTTCAGCGTGAATCCCGAGTTCATGCCGCAGATCGACCGGCACCTGCAGGAACTGCTCGACACCCCGGCCTAGGGAGAGACGACCCATGAGCGACACCATGAAGGCCCTGGCGATCCTCGGGACCGGCAAGTTCGGTCTCGTCGAGCGCGACGTCCCCCGCGCCGGCCCGGGGGACGCGGTCGTCAGGACGACCGCGGCGCTGATCTGCACCTCCGACGTGCACACCGTGGCCGGGCTGCTGCCGGTCCCCGAGGGGCGCCTGCTCGGTCACGAGAGCGTCGGCATCGTCCACGAGATCGGCGAGGGCGTGACGTCGGTGCAGGTCGGGGACCGGGTGGCGGTCAACGCCGTCACCCCCGACGGCACGTGCGACAACTGCCAGGCCGGCCACACCTCGCAGTGCGGCGGGGCGCTCGGCGGCTACCGGTTCACCGTCCAGAAGGACGGCAACATGGCGGAGTACTTCCACGTCAACGACGCCGACTACAACCTCGCGCCGATTCCCCAGGGTCTGTCCGACGAGGCCGCGGTCTACGCCTGCGACATGCTCTCCACCGGGATCATCGGCTCCGAGAACGCCAACATCCCGGTCGGCGGGACCGTGGCGATCTTCGCGCAGGGCGCGGTCGGCCTGTCGGCGACGCTCGGCGCGAAACTGCGCGGCGCCGGCCTCGTCATCACCGTCGAGGGGATCCCGAACCGGCAGGAGATGTCGCGGCGCTTCGGGGCCGACGTCGTCATCGACCCGTCCTCGGGCAACGTCGCCGAGCAGGTCATCGGGCTCACGGACGGCGGCGCGGATTCGACGGTGGAGGCGCTGGGCAACCAGGCCACCTTCGAGGCGGCGCTCTACGCCACCCGCGCCGGCGGGACGCTGTCCAACGTCGGGTACCACGGCGAGTCGGGCCCGACGATCACCATGCCGCTCGACGCGTGGGGCCTCGGGATGGCCGGCAAGAAGATCGCCACGGACCTCTGCCCGGGCGGCCGGCTGCGCATGGAGCGGCTGATGCGGCTGATGGTCAACGGCAAGATCGACCCCACGCCGATGACCACCCACCGCATGGGCATCGACCAGGTCGAGGAGGCCTTCGACATGATGACCCACAAGCGCGACGGGATCATCAAGCCGCTGATCACCTTCTGAGCGGGGGGCATCCGCGGCGGGACCCGCCTCCTCAGGGCACGACGCTGATCATCGCGATCGTCGCGATGAACAGGATCGTCAGGACGGCCCAGGGGAGCGGGTTCCGCCGCGGATCGGTGCGCTGCAGGTGCACGGCGCGCCAGGCGGCGAAGGCGGCCGCGAGCAGGAGCACGACGCGCACGGCGGTCATCGCCGCGAACCACGGGCTCGGCTGGGTCGCCACGACCCGCAACGCTAGGGACCCCGACGGTCCCCGTGGTGCGGTTCCCGAAGATCCGGAGTCGTCCGGTCGTGGTGGCGCAGGAATGTCTCGGGAACGCGCCTGGTTGCCGCCGAGGTGAGCGAAGAGACGGCAGAACTCAGCCCCACGGGCTGGGTCAGCGACCAGACCGAGAAGATCCTCCAGACCGGGACGACCGACGGCATCGAGGTGCTCGGCTCGCCGATCGTGCTGCTGACGCTGCGCGGCGCGAAGTCCGGCAAGCTCCGCTACACCCCGGTGATGAAGGTGGAGCACGGCGGCAGCTACGCGGTCGTCGCCTCCAAGGGCGGCGCTCCGGAGCACCCCGTCTGGTACTACAACATCAAGGCCCACCCGGAGTTCCCGCTCCAGGACGGGTCGGAGACGAAGACCTACGTCGCCCGTGAGGTGTCCGGCGACGAGCGCGCGCAGTGGTGGGAGCGGGCCGTCGAGGCCTACCCGTCGTACGCCGAGTACCAGGAGAAGACCGACCGCGAGATCCCGGTGTTCGTGCTGGATCCCAAGTAGGTGCGCTGACGCGCTCGTGAGCACAAATTGACGCCAGGGCGTCAATTTGTGCTCACAGGCGCGGAGCGCACCTACCAGACCCGGTACGGCAGGAACTTGCCGTTCCACGTCAGCTTCACCCGGTCACCCTTGGGGTCGGGTACGCGCTCGAACTCCAGCTCGAAGTCGATCGCGCTCATGATCCCGTCGCCGAACTCCTCGCGGACGAGCTCGTGCAGCGCGGTCCCGTAGACCTGCAGCGCCTCCTGGAAGCGGTAGGTGACCGGTTCGGTGGGGTCCGTCGCGGCCTCGCCGCGGACCGGGGGCAGCGACAACGCGCCGATCGCGTCCCCGTCGAGCCCGAGCACGGCGCCGATCTGCTGGGCCTGGTCCTGCGTCAGTGGCTGCTGGCCCAGGAGCGCGGACGTCGTCCACACCAGGGAGCGGCCCAGCTCGTCGGCGAGCTGCTGCCAGGACAGCCCCTTGGCCTCCTTGGCCCTCACGATCTCCCGCCCGACGTCGAGCCGGTCGTCCCTGCTGGTCATGGTGGGTGTCCTCGTCTCCGGATCGGGTGTGACGTCGAGGGTGTGACGTCGGGTCAGGTGCCCGGGGTGTGCAGCTCGTCCTCCCACCGGCGCACGTCCTCGACGGCCCGCCGGCAGCGCTCGTGCGTGGCGGTGGTCGCCGCGGGGTCGTCGGCGGTGCACCAGGGGCACGGGTGCCAGCGGCGGTGAGGCATCGTCATGTGCGGGTCCTCGACGACGGGGTAGGGCAGCGGCCCGCCGAGGTGGTGCCAGAGCCGGCCGCAGCCGGGCACCGGGCAGCAGTAGGCCGCGAGCGGGCCGGGGTCCACCCAGGCGAGGGTCCCGGCCTCGACCGCGCGCCGCAGCGTGGTCCGCGCGCGCCACCGTTGTCGCTCGTCATGCGCACAGTCCGGGCAGCACGGGAGCAGCAGGACCCCGGCCCCGAGGCGGTAGCGCACCGTGCCCCGGACCTGGTCGGTCTCGCGGGTCTCGGCGCCCTCGCCGCCGCACTGGTGGCAGAGGTAGGTACGGGTCGTGAACGCGGCGAGCAGCTCCGCGCCCGGGCCGTCCGGTCCCGGACGGCCCGGGGCGGGTCGGGGCTGTGACACCGTCGGGCCTACGAGCTGGTGCTGTAGGAGTGCGCCCCGGCGCCGGCGAGCTTGCCGCCGTCGACGATGAGGTACTCGTCGCGCAGCGCGGTGCCGGCGAAGAACGACTCCAGGATCTCGCGGGTGCCCGCGGCGTACCGGGCCTGGGCGGAGAGCGTCGACCCGGAGATGTGCGGGGTCATGCCGTGGTGCGGCATGGTGCGCCAGGGGTGGTCGGCCGGGGCGGGCTGGGGGTACCAGACGTCGCCGGCGTACCCGGCGAGCTGCCCGCTCTCCAGCGCCCGCACGATCGCGTCGCGGTCGGCGATCAGGCCGCGCGCGGTGTTGATCAGGTAGGCGCCGCGGCGCATGGTGGACAGGAGTTGGTTGTTGAACAGGCCCCGGGTCTCGGGGTGCAGCGGCGCGTTGACCGTGACGACGTCGCAGTGCGGCACCATGTCCGCGGCGGACTCGTGGAACGTCAGGTTCAGTTCCTTCTCGGTCTGCGCGGGCAGGCGGTGGCGGTCGGTGTAGTGCAGCCGCACGTCGAACGGGGCGAGCCGGCGCAGCACCGCGAGCCCGATCCGGCCGGCGGCGACGGTGCCGACGTCCATCCCCTCGACGTCGAAGGCGCGCGCCGTGCAGTCGGCGATGTCCCAGCCGCCCTCACTGGCGATCCGGTTCGACGGCAGGTAGTTGCGCACCAGCGACAGGATCATCATGACGACGTGCTCGGCGACCGAGATCGAGTTGCAGTAGGTCACCTCGGCCACCGTCACGCCCGCCTCGATCGCGGCGTCGAGGTCGACGTGGTCGGAGCCGATCCCGGCGGTCAGCGCGAGCTTGAGGTTCTTCGCCTTCGCGATCCGCTCGGGGGTGAGGTACGCGGGCCAGAACGGCTGGGAGATCACGACGTCGGCGTCGACGAGATGGCGGTCGAACTCGGAGTCCTCGCCGTCCTTGTCGGAGGTGACCACCAGCTCGTGCCCGGCGCCCTCGAGGAACCGTCGCAGGCCGAGCTCCCCGGACACGCTGCCGAGCAGGGCGCCCGGGGTGAAGTCGATCGCCGACGGGGTCGGCAGGGTCTGCCCGTCCGGGTAGCGCTCCAGGTGCGGGAGACCGTCGCGCACCAGCGGCGGCGGGTAGCCGCCGGCCGGGTCGGGGTAGAGCACGCAGAGCACCTTGGCCATGAGGGGCCTCCTCGCCGCTGAAGTCGGTCCGGTCGACCGTCCTCGTCGATCCGCATCTGCGGCAACAGATCGCCGATCGGGTCCGCAGATGCGTGTATTCACGCCGTGGATCGTCGGGCTAGGGTCGGTGGCCGTGTCCGGCGACGTGCTGATGCGTCAGCTCGAGTACCTCGTCGCCCTGGCACGTGAGGAGCACTTCGGGCGCGCGGCGCAGGCCTGTCACGCCAGCCAGCCCGCGTTGTCCACCGGGCTGGCGAAGCTCGAGCGCGACCTCGGCGTCACGCTCATCCACCACGGTCACCGCTTCGCCGGGTTCACCGAGGAAGGGCGCCGGGTGCTCGGCTGGGCGCACCGCATCCTCGCCGAGCGCGACGGCCTGCACGACGACCTCGCCCGCATGCGCGGCGGGCTCGACGCCACGCTGCGCCTCGGCGCGATCCCGACCGCGATGCCGACCGTCAGCACCCTCACCGGCGGGTTCTGCGCCGAGCACCCGCGCGCACGGGTGCGGGTGGAGGAGCTGTCGTCGACCGAGATCGTCGCGCGCCTCGGCGACTTCACGCTGGACGCGGGCCTGACCTACCTGGACCCGGAGCCGCCGGCGGGCACCCGCGCGGTCGAGCTCTACCGGGAGCGCTACCTGCTCCTCACCCCCGAGCACCTCGTCCCGCCCGACGGCGAGGTCGGCTGGGCCGAGGCGGCCGACCGGCCGCTGTGCGCCCTCGTCCGGCTGATGCGCAACCGACGCATCCTGGAGTCGGCGGCGCTGGCCGCGGGGGCGCGGCTCAGGCCGGTCATCGAGGCCGACTCCGTCGCCGCCCTCTACACCCACGCCGCCCGCGGGTGGTCGTGCATCGTCGCCCACACCTGGCTGGACGGCTTCGGCGTGCCGCCCGGGATGCGGGCGCTGGAACTGCCGGCGGTGCCGACCCCGCCGGTCGGGATCCTGACGGCCGCCGAGGATCCGCCGAGCCTCGTGACGGCGGCCCTGCTGGCCACCGTCGCCCGCCCGTCGCCCGCTGACCCGCCGTCGCCGCGGCACCTGCCGTCGCTGCCGGACCCGTCGTCGTAGGCGCATCTGCGGAGGTTCCGACCTCCCGATGCCGCAGGCGCGGCGGCCACGGGTTGTTGGACACGCGCTCTCGGGTCAGGATGGGTTGTGTGCGGCCAGTCACAGGGCCGCTACGAAGCTCACTCGAGGATGAGGCGACGTATGAGCATCACCACCGAACCGAAGGCCCCGATCAAGGGTCTCGACAAGTTCTTCATCGGCGGGGAGTGGGTCCAGCCCTCGTCGTCGGACACCATCGACGTCATCGAGCCGGCCACCGAGCAGGTGTACTTCCAGGTCGCCGAGGCGCAGGACGCCGACGTCGCGCGGGCGGTCACCTCCGCGCGCGAGGCCTTCGACAACGGCCCGTGGCCGAAGCTGACCCACGCCCAGCGCGCCGAGTACCTCCGCGCGATCAGCTCCGCGGTCCGTGAGCGCACCGACGACGTCACCCAGATCTGGCCGCGCGAGTCCGGCATCCTCTACGGCGTCGCGCAGGCGATGATGGGCGGCATCCCGGACGCGTACACCTACTACGCGGACCTCGCCGAGACGTTCCACTTCGAGGAGCCGGCCACCCCGACGGCCGGCGGCAACTTCGGCATGATCGCCCGGGAGCCCGTGGGGGTCGTCGGCGCGATCATCCCGTGGAACGCGCCGATGACGCTGATCGCCTACAAGCTCGCCCCGGCGCTGCTCGCGGGGTGCACGGTGGTCCTCAAGGCCTCGCCCGAGGCGCCCGGCGCGCCGTACATCATGGCCGAGATCGCCGAGAAGGTCGGCCTGCCGGCGGGTGTCCTGAACGTCCTCACCGCCGACCGCGAGGTCTCCGAGACCCTCGTCCGCGACCCGCGGGTCGACAAGATCGCCTTCACCGGCTCGACGGCCGCGGGCAAGAAGATCGCCGGCATCATGGCCGAGCGGATCGGGCGCTACTCGCTCGAGCTCGGCGGCAAGTCCGCGGCGGTCATCCTCGACGACGCGGACATCTCGTCCACCGCGGCCGCCCTCTCCGGCGCCGAGTGCTTCCTGTCCGGGCAGGTCTGCTCCTCGCTGACCCGCATCGTCGTCCCGCGCAGCCGGCACGACGAGATGGTCGAGGCGCTCGCCGGGACGTTCTCGCAGGTGCGCGTGGGCGACCCGTTCGACGCGAACTCGCAGATGGGCCCGCTGGCCATGCAGCGCCAGCGTGACCGTGTCGAGTCCTACATCGAGATCGGCAAGTCCGAGGGCGCGACGCTGGCCACCGGCGGCGGCCGTCCGAAGGATCTCGACCGCGGCTGGTTCGTCGAGCCGACGGTGTTCGGCAACGTCGACAACTCCTGGCGCATCGCCCAGGAGGAGATCTTCGGACCGGTGCTCTCCGTCCTCCCCGCCGAGGACGAGGAGGACGCGATCCGGATCGCCAACGACACGGTCTACGGGCTCAACGCCGCGGTGTTCACGAACGACGCCGACCGCGCCCGCGACGTCGCCGGGCGACTGCGGGCCGGCACCGTCGGGCACAACAACTTCCGGACCGACTTCGGCATCGGGTTCGGCGGGTTCAAGCAGTCCGGCATCGGCCGCGAGGGCGGCGTCGAGGGGCTGCACCACTACCTCGAGAACAAGACGATGATCTTCGAGGAGAAGCCGAGCTCGTTCCCGAAGTAGGTGCGCTTCGCGCTCGTGAGCAGTAATCCGTGCCAGGACACGGATTACCGCTCACGAGGGCTGCGCCCACCTAGAACGGGTACTGCGCCAGCCGGCTCTGCGCGGTGACCCACTGGGTCTCGGTGTAGGCGTCGAGGTTCGCCTGGATGCCGCCGGTGCGGGAGCCGTTGCCGGAGGCCCCCCAACCGCCGAACGGGATGGTGGCCTCGTCGGCGACGGTCTGGTCGTTGATGTGCACCGCGCCGCTCGGGATGCGGTCGGAGAGCTCCAGCGCGCGGAGGCCGTCGCCGGCGAGGATGCCGAGGGACAGGCCGTACTCGCTGTCCGCGGCGAGCGCGACGGCCTCGTCCTCACTCGCGTACGGGATCACCGGGGCCACCGGACCGAACACCTCCTGGGCCCACGCGGGGGACTGCCGCGTCACGCCGGAGAGCACGGTCGGCCGGTAGTACAGGTCCTCGTAGGTGCCGCCCGCCTCGAGCCGGGCACCGCCGTCGACCGTGCCGGTGACCAGCTCGTGCACGTGGTCGCGCTGCCCGGCGTCGATGATCGGGCCCAGCGCCACGGTTCCCGACGACGGGTCCCCGACCGGCAGCTTCTCGGCGTGCTGGGCGAGGGCCGCCACGTAGTCGTCGGCGATGGCCGCGTCGACGACGTGGCGACCCGTCGTCATGCAGATCTGGCCCTGGTGCATGAACGAGCCGAACGCGCCGATCGAGGCGGCCTGCTCGACGTCGACGTCGCCCATGACGATCAGCGCCGAGTTGCCGCCGAGCTCGAGGTGGGCACGGGTGAGGTGCTGCGCGGCGAGCGCGCCGACCGCGCGGCCGGCCCGGGTCGAGCCGGTGAAGGCGACGACACGCACCCGCGGGTCGGCGATCACGGCCTCGCCGACGTCCTCCGCCCCGCCCGGCAGCATCGCCAGCAGCCCGGCCGGCAGTCCCGCCTCCTCGAACACCCGCGCGATGCTCACGCCGCCGCACACCGCGGTGCGGGGGTCGGGCTTGAGCACGACGGCGTTGCCCAGCGCCAGGGCGGGTGCGACGGCCCGGATCGCGAGGATGAGCGGGAAGTTGAACGGCGCGATCACCCCGACGACGCCGGCCGGGCGACGGCGGGCGAAGCTGAGTCGCGGCTGCTCGGAGCGCAGGATCTCGCCGGTCGGGTGCGAGGCCAGGGCGGCGGCCTCGAAGCACTCCTGCGCGGCGATGTGCGTCTCCAGCTGGGCCTTCGGCGTGATGCCGCCGGACTCGCGGACGATCCAGCCCTGGACCTCCTCGGCGTGCGCCTCCCACAGGTCGCCGGCGCGGCGCAGGATCGCGGCCCGCTCGGTGAAGGGTCGCGCGGCCCACTCCCGCTGGGCGGCGGCCGCACGGTCGGCGGCACCGGTGACGTCGTCGGGGCTCGCCGTCGCGACCCGGCCGAGCTCGGTCCCGGTCGCGGGCTCGACGACGATGCGTTCCGCGCCGGCCCCGGCCCGCCACCCGCCGTCGAGCAGCTTCCCGGTCCAGACGTCGGCGTCCAGCAGGCCCATGGCGGTTCTCCCGTCGGTGTCCACGGTGATCAGGAACCCTGATCGTACCGCCGGGATTGCCGCGAAAACGCCGTCCGAACGCCGCAGGAGCCGCATCTGAGGTGCGCTCCGCGCTCGTGAGCACAAAGTGACGTCATAGCGTCAATTACTGCTCACGAGCGCGACAGCGCACCTAGGAGGACGGCGCCCGGCTGAGATCGACCACGCAGAACAGGTTGCCGTCGGGGTCGGCCAGGACGACGAAGTCGGGCTCCGCCGGGTAGATCTCCCAGCCCGGGTCGGTCGCGCCGAGCCCGATCAGCCGGCGGACCTCGGCGTCCTGCTCGGGGGTGGTGTCCACGAACAGATCCAGGTGCTGGCGCGGCCGCGGGTCCGGCGCCGAGCCGCTGACCATCAGGGCCAGTGCCCGCGCTCCGTCGGGCGCGACGAGCGTGCGCCAGGTCGGGCTCGCCCACTCCTCGGTGGTGCTCAGCTGCAGCGCGGCCGACCAGAAGGCCGTGGCCCGGTCGAGGTCGGTCACGCCGATCACGGGGAAGCCGAGGCGGAGCACCGGCCCACTCTCGCCCGCGTGGCCGTGGAACGCACCCCGGTCACCGGACGCGGTACCGCAGGTGCGTGACCCGTCGGGGGAGGTCCTCGGCGTCCGGGCTGGTCAGCCGGCGGACCAGCTCGAGCTCGACGTGCCCGGAGCCCAGCCCGTCGAACAGCCGCCGTCCCGACCCGAGCAGCACCGGCACCACGTGCAGCTCCATCTCGTCGAGCTCCCCGGCCCGCAGCAGGGCCTGCGCCGCACCCGCGCCGTGCACCATCACGTCGCCGTCCCCGGCCGCGGCGCGCGCCCGCGAGGCGGCGTCCACGGGGTCGGTGGCGTAGACGACGCTGCCCGGCGGCGGCTCGGCCGGGACCTCGTGGGTCAGGATGACGATCGGGACGCCGTCGTGATGATCCCCGTTCCAGCGCCCGGCCAGCTCGTAGGTGCGGCGACCGGACAGCACGGCCCGGGTGGCCATCGCCTCCGCGTGGACCTCGCCGGCCGGTCCGGGGTCGAGGCGGCGGTCGAGCCAGTTGAACAGCCGGAACCCGCCGGCTCCCAACGGCGCGTCGGGGCCGTCCTCCGGCCCGGCGACGAACCCGTCGAGCGACATCGTCATGTCCAGCCGGACGGCCATCAGCCGGGCTCCTTCCCCAGCACGCGGTAGCGCAGGTGCACCGTCCCGGGCCCGTCGACGGAGTGCAGCAGCTCGAGCTCGACGTGCTCGGGAGGCAGGTCGTCGAAGAGGCGCCGACCCGCTCCGAGCAGCACCGGGACCACCTGCAGCGCGAGCTCGTCGAGCACCCCGGCCCGCAGGCACGCCTGTGCCGCCGAGGCGCCGTGGAGGAGCACGTCGCGGTCACCCGCGGCCTCCCTCGCCAGGGCCGCGGCCTCGACCACGTCGGTGAGGTGGCGGGCGTGCCCGAGCGGGGGCTCGGCGGGCGCCGACCGGGTGAGGACGAAGATCGGGACGCCGTCGTGGTGGTCGCCGTGCCACTGGTTCGCGTGGTCGAAGGTGCGCCGCCCGGTGAGCACCGCGCCGGTCCGCATCGCCTCCGCCATCACCGCGGCGGTGACCTCGTCGTCGCTGCGGCCGGTGGCGGGATCGTCGTCGCTGATCGCGATGGCGTCGTGCAGCCGCTCGCCGCCGATCCCGAGCCCGCGATCCGGTCCGTCGTCCGGGCCCGCGATGAACCCGTCGAGCGACATCCACATGTAGAGCACGATCCTGGCCACGGGTCCCCCTCCAGCGAGTATGGAACGGAGATAGAACAGTACTGATTTAGGACTGTCAAGCCGGGACCTCGTCCGATCCACCCCGCCGTGCCACGATGCCGAGAGCCGCCATCGCGTGCGCGGGCGGCGCCGTGGGGGGCACGTCATGGCGGCGACGACGCAGCTTCCGGTCGAGCTGAGCTCCTTCGTCGGGCGCGAGGCCCAGATCGAGCGGGGCGTCGCGCTGGCCGGCCGGACCCGGCTGCTCTGTCTCGTCGGGCCGGGTGGGGTCGGGAAGACCCGGCTCGCGCTGCGGGTCGCGTCCCGACTGGCCGGAGCGGACGTCTGGTGGGTGGAGCTGGCGGCGCTGACCGACCGGGGCCAGGTCGAGGCGGCGATCTCCCGGACCGTCGGGCTGCCGACCGCGACCGGACCGGCCCGGTGCGTCGACGTCCTGGCCGAGTACCTCGGCGGTGCGCGCGCCGTGATCGTGCTGGACAACTGCGAGCACCTGCTCGACGACGTCGCCCCGCTCGTCGACGACCTGCTCCGGGCCTGTCGGAGCGCCACGGTCCTGGCCACCAGCCGCGAGCCGCTCGGGGTCGAGGGCGAGCTGGTCTGGCGTGTGCCGCCCCTGGAGACCCCGCCGGACGGCACGGGCGCGTCCCAGACATGGGACTACGAGGCGGTCCGCCTGTTCGTCGCCCGCGCCGCGTCCGCCGGGTCGCGGCCCCTGGCGACGGCGGACGCCGACGTCGTCGCCGGTATCTGCCGCGCTCTGGACGGGATGCCGCTGGCCGTGGAGCTCGCGGCCGCCCGGGTCGGGGCGATGTCGGTGTCGGCGATCCTGGCCGCCCTCGACGACCGGTTCCGGCTCCTCACCGGAGGTCCCCGCCCGGCATCCCCGCGGCTGCGCAGCATGCTGGCGTCGCTGGAGTGGTCGTACGGGCTGTGCGCGCCCGACGAGCACGTGCTGCTGCGCCGGCTCGGGGTCTTCGTCGGTGGGTTCGACGCGGCCGGGGCGGTCCGCGTGGCCGGCTTCGCGCCGCTCGACCGGGCCGCCGTCGACGCCGCCCTGACCGAGCTGGTGGCCAAGTCGCTCGTCCAGCGCGAGCCCGACGACGGCGGCCGGACGCGGTGGCGCCTCCTGCAGACGGTGCGGGCCTTCGCCCGGGACCGCGCCGAGGACGCCGGCGAGACCGCCGTCCTCGACGGACGCCACCTCGGGTGGGCGGCCGAGCTCGCCGAGGAGCTGGAACCGGCCACCGCGCGGTGCGACGTCGACGCCCTCGACCGGCTGGAGCGCGAGCTGCCCGATCTGCGGCGCGCGCTCGACCACGCCGCCACCGATCCGGACGACGACGGCGGGCTGCGGCTGATGACCGCGCTCGGCTTCTTCTGGGCCCGCCGCGGCCACGGCATCCCGGGTGCGGAGCTCGCCGAGGACGTGCTCGCGGCCGCCACGACGTCGAGCGCGGCGCGCGGACGGGCGTGGTGGTCGACGGCCTACGCCCGCTTCTACGGCGGCGCGTTCCCGCAGGCCGCCGAGGCCGCCGCCACGGCGCTGGCCGACGCCGACGCGGCCGGGGACCGGGCCCTGGCGGCGCGGGCGCGGATCGTCCTCGGCGGGGTACGGAACTTCTCCGACCCCGACGGCGCGCGCACGCTGCTGCACGAAGCCCTCGCCGGCGCCGTCGAGACCCACGACCCCGTCGCCGAGTACGACGCCACCTACCTGATCTCCTTCTCGCACCTGATCGTGCACCGGACGACCGACGCGGAGCCCTTCATCGAGCGGCTCGACGCGCAGGCCACGGCTCGAGGTGACCTCTCCGGGCAGGCGTGGGCCCACCTGCACCGGGCGATGGCGGCCCAGGCCGCCGGCGAGTTCGCGGCCTCCCGGGAGTCCCACCGCGCCGCGGCCGCGGTCGGCGAACGGGTGGCCGACCCCCTGCTCCTGCTCTACGCCTACAGCGGTGCGACCAACATCGCCCTCGCCACCGGACGGTTCGACGACCTCGCGCCGATCGCGGCCGCGATGCACCGGCCGGAGCTGCGCTTCGCGGCGCTCACGCTGGCGTTCGCCGAATCCCTCCCCGGCATCGCGGCGATCGGGTCGGACCGGTCGGCGGGCGCCGCGGCGCTGATCGCCGGGGGACTGACGATCGTGCCCTACGTGCCGTTCGACGCCGCCCGGCTCGTGCTCGAGGGCGCCCGGCACACGCTGGCCCTCGGCGACCCGGCCGCCGCCGAGCGGGCCGCCACCCTCGCGCTGGCCGGCGGCGAGGCCATCGGGTCGGCCCACGTCGGCTCCTGCCGCGTGGTGCTCGCCCGCATCGGCGCGGCCCGGGGCGACGACCCGGCCACTGTCGAGACCCTCGCCCACGCCGGGCTCGCGGAGATCGAGGACGCCCGGCTGTGGGCCGACGCCCCGGACGCCCTGGTGGTGCTGGGCGCCGCCGCACTCGACACCGGGCGCCTCGAAGAAGGCACCCGCCTCCTGGCCGCCGCGCACGGGATCCACGACCGGGCGGGCCGCGTCGACCCGCTCGCGGCGACCGCGGAGGCCGAGCGCCACCACGCCGCCCGGCACCTCGGGGACCGGTTCGACGACGTCTGGACAGCCGGCGCGGCCCTCGACGCCCCGAGCGCCGTCGCGTATGCGCGACGCGCCCGCGGCCCCCGCCGTCGGCCCCGCTCGGGGTGGGACAGCCTGACCCCGACCGAGCTCGACGTGGCCCGGCTGGTCGCCGCGGGGCACGCCAACGTGGACATCGCCGAGCGGCTGTTCGTCTCGCGCTCGACGGTGAAGACCCACCTCGTGCACGTCTACGCCAAGCTGGGGCTCGCCTCCCGGGCGGAGCTCGCCGCGGCGGCCGTCCACCACGGCCTCTAGCTGATATCCACCGGCTGACCGATGTCCCGGCGCGCCGCCCGCCCGACCCTGGTTCCTCGCCAGACACATCCCGATCCGGGAGGAACCATGACCGCCACCGACGTCGTCCGCACCTCGATCGCCACGTGGAACGAGGCCGACCGCCAAGGCTTCCTCGGCTGCTACGCCGAGGACTGCGAGATCGTCTCCCCGGGCCTGCTGGGCTCCGGGCACGACGGGGTCGCGGAGTTCTGGAGCAGCATCATGGACACGATCCCCGACTGCCGGGTGGAGGCCGTCCGCCTGATCGCCGACGGCGACACGGTCCTCGAGGAGGCCCGCAGCCGCGGCACCAACACCGGTCCGGTCCAGGGCCCCGACGGCAGCGACGTGCCGCCGACCGGTCGTACCGTCGACTTCGCCTTCGGCGCCGCGCACACCGTGCGCGACGGCCGGATCGTCAGCTCCCGGTTCTACTGGGACCGGCCGACCTTCCTCGTCCAGCTCGGCCTGTTGCCCGACCCGGCCGGGACCGCAGGGGCGACGGTCCCGGCCGGATCGAGCTGATCACGCCATGGTCGGGGCCACGGCGTCCCGCAACATGCCCGTTGCGGGGTGGCAGTTGATGTACTCGTAGTACTGGTCGGCGGCGTCGAACACCGAGACCTCGTGGTAGAGCCGCAGCTTCTCGAGGCTCGCGACCACCCGGAAGAACGTCGTGAAGATGCGCAGGTGGGTCGGGTGCGACTCGGCCCACCGCTCGAGCTGGCCCAGCGAGCGCCAGTGCCCGATGTTGTAGCTCTTCTCGATCGGGTTGCCGTCGAGGTCGATGTAGTGGACGTAGCGGTTGCTGTAGCAGCCGATGTCCTCGCCGTTGTCGCGCAGGAAGTCCATCCCCGCGCGCAGCACCGGCTCGACCTCCTCGAGGTAGAGCTTGCGCTCGTCGTCGCCGGTGTCGGCCCAGTCCTGGCCGGAGCGGATCAGCGCCACGTTGTCGTGCCCGCGGACGACGACCCGCCCGGTCAGCGACGGGTCCGCGAGCGCCTCCAGCTCGCCCGTGGGGCTCATCCAGTCGGTCTGCGAGACCGGGATCCGGTCGCGCATCGATCCCCAGTACGCGTGCTCCTGGATCTCGCCGCTGACGGTGTCCATGACGCCGCCGACGCCGGGGAACTGCTCGGTGAACGCGTAGAGCGTCTCGAACTGGTCGGCGCGCGGCGAGACGATCTCGCGGAAGAAGCCGAGGTTCCCGCCGAGTCGCTCGTCGGAGTTCCACCAGCCGGCGATCTCGGGGCGGGAGAGCCACCGCTCGTAGGTCTCGGGGTCGCGCCAGTAGCCGACCGCGATGATGTTGTCGTAGCCCTGCTTGTCCTGGTGCCGGGTCGCGTCCCACTCACCGGGGCCGTCGTCGGAGCCGAACCCGTCGACGATGTGCCGCAGCGCCGCCAGCGCCTCGGCCTTGTGCTCCTCGCCCCGGTACTGGACGCCGAAGTAGCCCATGACGACCTGGGTGAGGTCCTGCGCCGCGCGTCCGACGAACATCGGGAACGGCGGCTGGTACTCGTCCGGGACGCGCCGGGTCAGCGTGCGCGGGCATTGGAGGTGCCTGTCGATGGCGGATTCCATGGTCGGCTCCTTCGGTGGTGGTGAGCCAGCCTAGGAACGGGGATGCGCGCGATCTGTGCACTGCGCGCCGCGGATGCGGCAGTGCGTGCCCGGGTGACTACGGGAGGGCGAGACGACGGCAGGCGCGCGGGCTGTGCCCGTACTCGTCGCGGAAGGCGCGGGCGAACACGCTCGCGTCGGAGAAGCAGAACTCGGCGGCGATCGCGGCGACGGGGCGCGTCGGCTCGCAGAGCAGCGCCTCGCGGGCCTTCTCGAGCCGGCGCAGCCGGATGTGGCCCGCGAGCGTGCGCGGGGCGTCGGCGAAGAGCCGGTGCAGCGAGCGCAGTGAGAGGTGGCAGCGCCGCGCGACGAGGGCGGGGTCCAGGGCCGGGTCCCGCAGGTGGGCGTCGACGACGGCGAGCACGGCCGGGAGCCCCACGGCGGGTGCGCCCGCGGCGGAAGCCGGCAGGTCGGTCCGGGCGGCGCACAGCACCAGGTCGACGAGCGCGGTGGCCAGCTGGTCGCCCTCCGCCCCGCCGACGTCGTCCGACCCGGCCCCGGCCTGGCGGAGCGCGGCGGCGGCGATGGAGGTGCTCGGGCCGCCCACGGGGACGCGGGCGGTGACGGCCGTCGTCGACTCGACGGTCAGCAGGCTGCGCGGCCAGGTGAACACGTCCATCACCCAGGGCTGGGTCATGCTCCACGTGAAGGGCCGCGAGGTGTCGTAGACGGCCAGCCCGCCGGGCTCGAGCCGGCAGCGGCGGCCGTCCTGTTCCAGGTCCGCGGCGCCCTGGCGCAGGTGGCCGACCTGGAGGTACTGCTCGTCGTCGCCGCGGATGAGCCCGGGCGTGCGGTGGAAGTCCTGCTCGACCGAGCGCACCCGGGCGACCGACAGCGGCCCGATGTGGTGCATGTCGACGGCGCCGCGGAAGGGCTGCTCGCTCCCGGGCCGGATGTCGAGCGAGACGAAGTGGGTCCGGATCAGGTCCTGCCACTCGTCCAGCGGCCACTCCGGGTGCGCCGCCTGCTCGTGCTCACCGATCCGTGCCATGACACGGACCAGTGAACACGAGCGGGCTGCGGCTGGTCACCGGATCGCGGGGTCGGTCGCGATCGGTTCGCGGTGCGCCTCGTGGTGGTTGGCGTTGCGCGGGGTGGCGAGCACCGCCCGGGTCCGCTCGTCGAGGTCGGCCTCGGAGAGCAGACCGCTGCCCGCGAGGACCGTCTCGAGCGCGGTCAGCCAGTGCTCGTAGTAGCTCCAGGGCTCGGCGCCCTCGTCGGCCCCGTCGGCCTCCCACCGGCGGATGGACTCGATGAGCGAGAGCTGGAACTCCGACCACTCGTACTGCCCGGCGTGGTATGCCGCGACGGCGAGGGCGAAGGCCCGCAGCTCCCACGGCTCGCGGAACGAGGCCTCGCCGTCGCCACCCGGGGTGCCGGCGATGAGGGTCTCGACGCGACGCCGGGCGTCGCCGACCTCGGTGCTCTCGCGGGTCGGGCTGCTCATGCGCTCACCGTCCCGACCCCGACCATGGAGTCGCGCGTGATGATCGCCTCGAGCTGTTCCTCGGTCCAGCCCTCGGTGCCGGCCGGGCGCTGCGGGACCACCCAGTAGCGCAGCTCCGAGCTGGAGTCCCAGACGCGGACCTCGGTGGAGTCGGGGACGGCGCAGCCGAACTCCTCGCGCAGCACCTTGCGGGGCTCGCGCACGATCCGGGCGCGGTAGGCCGGCTGCTTGTACCAGTTCGGGGGCAGCCCGAGCACCGGCCACGGGTAGCACGAGCACAGCGTGCACACGATGACGTGGTGGACGTCGTCGGTGTTCTCGACGGCGACCATCTCCTCGCCCTGCAGCCCGCCGATGCCGAGCTCGGCGCACGCCGCGGTGGCGTTCGCGAGCAGCCGCGCCTTGAACTCGGGGTCGGTCCAGGCCTTGGCGACGACCTTCGCCCCGAGCTGCGGCCCGACCTCGTTCTCGTAGATCTCGGCGAGCCGGTCGACCGCCTCGGTCGACATCAGGCCCTTCTCGATCATGATCGACTCGACCGCCTTGACGCGGGCGGCGACCTCGGCCTGGTGCTCCGGCGTCGCGGCGGCGGCGACGGTGTGGGGCACGGTCATGCGGCACTCTCCTTGGCAGCGGCGGGGACGATGTAGGGCTCCCAGACGTCGAAGGTGACCGAGCCGTTCGGCTCGGCCGCGTCGGCGCCCCAGAGCTCCTCGTTGGTGAAGAGCACGGTGTAGACGTGTTCCGGGGCCTCGCCCTGGCTGTTGCCCGCCGAGTCGGGGTAGATCATCTCGCCGTGGGCGAGCTCGATCACCCCGGTCCGGCCGCGGACGTAGGCGGCCTTGCGGGTGTGTCCGCGCGGGGCGTCGGCGACCACGGTCACCCGGTCACCGACGCGGAACTTCGCGGTCTTGCCGGTGTCGCGGACCGCGGTGGCGCCCGCGGGGATCACCGCCTCGATGAACTCGACGAGGGCCGGGTCCTGCTTGTCGGGCAGCGGCGCGTCGGGGTTCTCGAGGTAGTACTGCGCGCGCTTCTCGATCTCGGCCGGGTCGAAGGCGCCCGCCCGCACGCCGTAGTGCTCGACGGCGTGCAGCCAGTGCTCGTAGTAGGCGGAGGACAGGTACTCGACCGGGTCCATCTGCTCCATGGCGAAGCGGAACTCGTCGATGCCGAAGTACCCGGCCCGGAACGCCAGCGGGAACATCGTGTGGGCGTGCTTCTCCCACTCGGCCTTCCACACCGGCTCGACCCCCGGCGGGGGAGGGGCGACGGCGCCGAGGCCGTCCCGTCCGCCGAGATCGTGGATGCCGTTCATGAAACCTCCGTGATCGGTCGTGCGTGGACTCCTCAGACGGCGGCGGTGGCCGCCGCGGGAGCGGGGAAGCCGCCGACGGCCTGCTCGTAGGCGTGTGCGGCACGGAGGACGGTGGCGTCGTCGAACTGGCGGCCGACGAGCATCATCCCGACGGGCAGGCCGCCCGCGAGCGGAGCCGGCACCGAGCACGCGGGGTGGCCGGTGACGTCGAACGGGCTGGTGTTGGCGAGCATCTCCAGCGCGGTGCCGAGGATCTCCGGCGGCCGGGCGTCCGGGCCGGGGCGCACCGTGGCGCGCATCGGCAGCGTCGGCATGACCAGCACGTCGACCTCGGCCAGCGCGGCGTCATAGGCCGCGGCGAGCTTCGGGGCGAGGTTGCGGGCCATCGCGTAGTAGCGGCCGTGCGCGGTGTCCAGGCCGTACTTCCCGGCGAGCAGCACCAGGTTGACGGTCTCGGGGAAGCGGCGGCCGTCCTCGGTCCAGCGCCTGCCGTAGTGGTCCATGACCTCGGGGTCGTAGCGGCCCTTCCAGTTCAGGCCGTACCCGTAGGTGTCGATCATCTGGGAGGTGGCGCCCTCGGTGGCGATGACGTCCCAGATCCGCGGCCCGTGCAGGTGCCAGGGGACCGAGACCTCGGTGACGGTCATGCCGGCGTCGGCGAGCGCGCCGGTGGCGGCCCGCACCGCCTCGTCGGTCTCGGGCTCGGACTCGGCGAGGCCGAAGCCCTCGCGCAGCACCCCGACCCGCAGGCCCTGCGCGCCGGTGGCGAGCGCCGCGACGTAGTCCTGCCCCGTCAGATCCATCGGCTGGCGCGGGTCCTGGCCGTCCGCGCCGGCGATGACCGTGAGCATCAGCGCCGCGTCGGTGACGGTGCGGGTGATCGGCCCGACGTGGTCGATGGTCGCCTCGATGGGGAAGGCGCCGGTGTAGGGCACCAGGCCCCAGGTCGGCTTGTGGCCCACCACCCCGCAGTCCGAGGCCGGGATGCGGATCGAGCCGCCCTGGTCGCCGCCGGTGGCCATGTCGACCACGCCGCCGGCGACGAGCGCCGCGCTGCCGCCCGAGGAGCCGCCGGCGTGCCGGGCGGGGTCCCAGGGGTTCCGGACGTGGCCGGTGGAGGCGGTGATGCCCGCGCCGGAGAAGCAGAGGTCCTCGCAGACGGCCTTGCCCGCGATGGTGGCCCCGGCGTCGAGCAGGCGGCGCACGATGGTCGCGTCGCTGCTGGGGACGAACCCCTCGACGGTCGCCGAGCCGTTGGTCATCGGCACCCCGGCGACCGCGGTGTTGTCCTTCACCGCGACCGTCCGCCCGGCCAGCGGGCCGCTGCCGGACTCGGTGATCGACGTCGTCACGTACCAGGCGTTGTACGGGTTCTCGGCCTCCTCCGGCCGGGACCAGGCGCGCCGGGGGGCGACGGGGGCCTCGGCGTCGTACAGCTCGGCGACCGCGTCCCAGGAGGCGAGCAGGCCGGCCACCACCGGGGCGTACTCGTCGACCTCGGCGGCGGACAGGCCGAGGCCGTAACCGGCGGCGACAGCGGTGAGGGCGTCATGGTCCGGGGTGGGAAGCGGCATCAGACGTGCTCCAGGGGCGTGAACGGCGGCCATCCGGCTGTGAACGGGAACACAGTAGGAAGCCTTTCCGGTACATGTCAACGATCACCGACACGTCAACATGTTTCGGTCTGATGACTGCGTTGACGCTGTGTTGCGTACGTCGACGACTATCGACATGTGAAGCTGAACAGGCCTACTGTCCGGCGGCCGCCGGCGTCGCCCGGGGCCACGGCCGCCGTCGGAGGAGGACCCCCGTTGACCTCGAGCGCCCTCGCGCCGTCCACGAGCTGGTCGCGCGGTCAGCGCCTGCAGCTGTCGGCCATCGTCGCCGTCGTCTGCCTGCTCCACGTGGTGGGCTGGACGCTCTACCTGTCCCTGACCGCCGGGCCGCTCGGCGCGGGGGCGTTCGCCGGGGCCGGGGTGCTCGCCTACGTGCTCGGCATCCGTCACGCCTTCGACGCCGACCACATCGCCGCGATCGACGACACCACCCGGCTGATGGTCCAGCGCGGCCGCCGCCCGGTGGGCGTGGGCTTCTTCTTCGCCATGGGCCATTCCTCGGTGGTGGTGATCCTCGGGCTGGTCGTCGCGCTGGCGGCGGGCCTGGCGAGCTCGAGCGGGGTCGACACCTTCCGCGAGGTCGGCGGCACCGTCTCGACCGTCGTGGCGATGGTGTTCCTGGGGCTGGTCGCGGTGCTCAACGCGATGGTCCTCACCGGCATCGTCGGCTCCTGGCGCGACCTGCGCCGCGGCCGTCTCGACGAGGACGAGCTGGAGCGCCGGCTGCTCAACCGCGGCCTGGTCAACCGGATGCTCGGCGGGCGCGCCCGCACCCTGATCCGCCACTCCTGGCACATGTACCCGCTGGGCCTGCTGTTCGGGCTCGGGCTGGAGACCGCCTCCGAGGTCACGCTGCTGACCCTGTCCGCGTCGACCGCCTCCGGGGCGGGCGGGACCGCCGGCGGCGCGCCGCTGCTGGCGGCCCTGACGCTGCCGCTGCTGTTCGCCGCCGGGATGAGCGCGTTCGACACCGCGGACGGGCTGCTGATGTCGATCGCGTACTCGTGGTCGAACCGCAGCCCGGCGCGGCGGCTCTTCTACAACATCGCGACCACCGCCGCGACGGTCACGGTCGCCGGGTTCATCGCCGCCGTCTACCTGGCCGGGGTGCTCGCCGACGATCTCGGGGTCACCGCGCTGGCCGGGTTCGCCTCGATCGCCGACGACTTCGAGCTGCTCGGTTACGTCATCGTCGGCTTCTTCGTCCTGGTCTGGGGCGGTGCGGCCCTGCTCTGGCGGGTCGGCGGTTTCGAGCGGCGTCACGGGTCCGTCGCGGTCCGTGACACCCTCGACATCCCGCCCGCCGCGGCGTTTGCTGAACATCCCGACAGTCCTCGGAAGGACGTGCTGTGACGATCTCCGTCGGCGAGAAGGTCCCTGACGTACCGCTCAAGGCGATCTCCGGGGGCGAGGTGAGCGATGTCCGCACCGGTGAGCTCCTCGGCACCGGGAGGGTCGTGCTCTTCGGCGTGCCCGCCGCGTTCAGCCCGACGTGCAGCGACGCCCACCTGCCCGGGTTCGTGATGCACGCCGCGGAGCTGGCCGACAAGGGCGTGTCGAAGATCTTCTGTCTGTCGGTCAACGACTTCTTCGTGATGCAGGCCTGGGCTGCCTCGCAGCACGCGGACGACATCGTGATGCTCGCCGACTCCGCCGCCGCCTTCACCACGGCGATGGGGCTGGAGGTCGACACCGGGGACTTCGGGCTCGGGGTGCGCTCGCAGCGCTACAGCGCCGTCATCGAGGACGGCGTGATCACCTCGCTCGACGTCGAGGCCGGTCTCCCCGACCACGACGTGTCCTCGGCCGAGAACGTGCTGACCAAGCTCTAGCGCGGCCGTCCGACCTCGCTGAGGATCCGCAACGACGACCCGTCGGCCTGCGCCACGTAGAGCTGCGGGCGCAGCAGGTCGCGGCTCCCGATCGCGTCGGGGGCCGTGACCGGCCGCTGCCGTCGCAGCGCCCGGCCGTGGGCGGCCGCGGACCCGTCGGGGTCGAGGTGCACGATCCGCGCGTACTGGTGGATCGACTCGTAGACGATCTCGGAGAGCGCGGTGACCGCGGGCGCCCACACGCCGTAGGCCGTGCGGTAGCGGCGGAGCAGTTCGCCGTTGCCCGCGACCGGGCTGTCCTGGAAGTACCCCAGCGCGGTCTGCAGGCCCTCGCCGGCCCGCGGCCCGATGTGGGCGATCGTGGCCTCCTCGAGCGCGAGCGCGACGGTGCGGGTGGTCGCCCGCAGACCGGCCGCGTGGCTCTGGCGCTCGAACGCCACCTCGTCGGCGCCGACCAGGCTGGACAGGATCAGGTCGGCCCCGGAGCGCTCGATCCGCTCGATGGTGGCGGCGAACTCCCCGGTGCCCAGCGGGTGCAGGGCCTCGCCCGCGACCTCGCCCCCGGCGCGGGTGATCGCGCGACGTGCCGCGGCGTGGGCCCCGTAGGACCACACGTAGCTCTGCCCGACGAGGAACCACCGCCGTCCGCCCGCCGTCGCCATCGCCGGTGCGACGAGGGCGTCGAGCTGGGCGTCCGGCCGCTCGCCGAACCGGACCGCGGTGGGGGACAGGCCGCCGCCCTCGTTGAGCACGGTGTGCACGACGAGCACGTCCCAGCCGGTCACGGCCCGCCGCACCGCCTCGAAGCTCGCCGAGGTGCTGTTGACGAAGATCGCGCGGCAGCCGAGCCGGGCCATCCGCTCGGCCTCGAGCGCGGCCTGGTCGGCGTCGGTGGCGTCGTCGGCGGTGACCAGGTGCGCCGCCGAGCCCCGGATCCCGCCGTCGGCGTTGACCTCGTCGACGGCGAGCTCGGCCATCAGCTCGGCCGACATCGAGTAGACCGCGCCCGAGCCCGAGGCGTTGGTGATCGCCCCCAGCCGCACCGCGCCGTCGTCGGGGGGCTCCGGCAGCGGGATCCCACGCCGGTGCAGCAGCCACTCCATGCCCTCGCCGGGGACGTGCGCCCGGACCTGGAGCCGGGTCTCGCGCGCGCCGCTGGGAGTGAACCGCAGGCTCAGCCGCCCGCGCCACGGCTGGGTGTGCTCGATGTCGATCACGGCGCCCGGGACGACCCGCGCCAGCGTCCCCAGGACGTCCACGGCGTGACCGCCGAGCCCGTCGAGGGGCAGCCGCAGGCTCACCACCGCGCCCGGCCGGACCTCGTCGCACTGCGCGTCGAACAGCCAGCCCGCGCCCTGGGCCGTGCCGAACAGGGCGAACACCTCGTGGGGCGCGAGGCGCACCGTGCGCTCGGCCGCGATGGTGACGGTGTCGCTCATGCGCGCCGCCGCGGCGTCTACCCGGCCGCCTGCCGGGCCGACCCCGGCGGGTCCTCCCCGGAGGTCGCCCCGGGGTTCTCGACCGCCTCGACGCCCTGGCGCAGGATCGACTGCAGGAACACGAACGCGTCGCGCACCGCGCCGTCGGCGTCGAGGGAGTAGAAGCGGTTCCGTCCGTCGCGGCGCTCGCGGACCAGCCCGGAGGTGCGCAGCACCCGCAGGTGGCTCGACACCGTCGTGCGACCGACGGCGTCGATCCGCTGGGCGATGTCGCCGACGCTCAGCTCACCCTGCTCACCGAGCACGGCCAGGATGCGCCGGCGGACACGGTCGGACAGAGCGTCGAACGCCAGGTTCTCGTTCGGCTCCACGCACGCACGGTAACACCCGTCGATGGATGAGCACATGTCGTCGATCCGGCACCCGCGCGGATCTGGCTAAGGTGGCCGCCGTGCCCGACATCACGACGCTGATCATGGACGACCACGCGTGGTTCCGTCGGCAGTTCGCGGCCCTCGACGAACTGCAGGCCCGTCCCTCCTCGGAGCCCGCCGAGCTGACCGCGATCTGGACGCCGCTGGCGAACCGGCTCGACGTGCATGCGCTCGCCGAGGAGAAGATCTTCTACCCGCAGCTGCTCGCGCACGGTGAGAACCCCGAGGACGAGACGCTCGACGCGATCGGTGACCACAACGAGATCCGGGACGGCGTCGCGGCCGCGGAGCGCAACCCGGTCGGCAGCCGGGGCTGGTGGGACGGCGTGTGGGCCGCCCGCCGCGCGAACGACGAGCACATGGGCGAGGAGGAGAACGAGGGCCTCGCCGACTTCCGCCAGCACGCCACCACCGGGCTGCGCGACAGCCTCGGCGTCCAGTTCCAGGAGTTCCTGGACGCCCACCCGACCCCCGACGATCTCGACAACCGCGACAAGGACCCCGAGGCCTACGTCGCGGCCGTCGAGAGCGAGCTCGACACCCCCGCCCCGGCCGGTCACGGTCTCGGGATCGGCAGCCTGAAGGGACAGCAGTGACCGTCCACGACCACCTCCTGCGCGACAAGGCGCCCATCCCGACGACCGCCTGGGCGGCCGTCGACGACGAGGCCCGCGAGCGGCTCACCCCGCTGCTCACGGCCCGCCGTCTCGCGGACTGGACCGGGACCGCCGGCTGGAAGGCGTCGTCGGTCGACCTCGGCCGGTCGCACCGCCTCGCCGGCCCGCCCCCGGGCGCGGCGGCGGGCAGCGCCCGTGCGCGGCTGCGCCGGGTCCAGCCGCTCGTCGAGTTCCGGGTGCCCTTCACGGTGTCCCGCGAGGAGATCGACGACCTGCAGCGGGGCTCGCAGGACCCCGAGTTCGACGACCTCGCCCGGGCCGCCCGGGAGGCCGCCGAGATCGAGAACCGGGCGATCTTCCACGGGTGGCCGGACGCCGGCATCACCGGGATCACGGAGATCTCGCCCTACGACGCCGTCCCGCTCGGCGAGGACCCGGCCAAGTACCCGGGCGCGGTCGCGCGGGCCGTCGACCAGCTGCGGCGCCAGGGCATCGAGGGACCGTACGCGCTCGCCATCGCCCCGGCGGGCTACACCCGCATCGTCGAGACCACCGAGCACGGCGGCTATCCGCTCTTCGAGCACCTCAGCCGCATCCTCGGCGGCCAGGTCCACCGCGCGCCGGGGCTCGACGGCGCCCTGGTGGTCAGCCAGCGCGGCAGCGACTTCCTGCTCGACGTCGGGCAGGACCTCGCCATCGGCTACCACGACCACGACGGCCAGGTGGTGCACCTCTACTTCGAGGAGTCGTTCACCTTCCGCGCCGTCGAGCCGGACGCCGCCGTGGTGCTGCGCTAGCGGTCACGGCTCCACGCGCAGGACGACGACCGCCGCGTCGTCGTCGTTCGTCGCCCGCGCGTGGTGCCGGGCGGCCGCGGTGACGAGGGTGCCGGCGAGCGCCTCGGCGTCGGCGCCGTCCTGCGCGGCGAGCGACCGGGCCACGCCGTCCTCCTCGAACTGCGCGCCCGCCGGGTCCCGCGCCTCGGTGATGCCGTCGGTGTAGAGCACCAGCGCGTCGCCGGGAGCCAGCTCGACGGTGTCGATCGCGGTGGGGTGGTCCGCCGTCAGTCCCAGGACGCGGCCGCCGCCGGGGCGCTGCTCCACGGTGCCGTCGTCCCGGCGCACGAAGCCCGGGGGATGTCCGGCGCCGGCGATCCGCACGCTCCAGCCCGCCCCGGTGCGGGCGAAGGTCGCGTAGACGGCGGTGACGAAGCTCCGCCCGGCGCCGAACCAGGACAGCAGCACCTCGTTGACGGTGTCGAGGACGGCGCCCGGGTCGGGCTCCGAGAGCGCGGCGGTGCGGACCGCGGAACGGGCCAGCGCCGTCGTCCGCGCCGCCGCGGCGCCCTTGCCGCAGACGTCGCCGATCACCACCCCGAAGCCGCCCCCGACGAGGGGGACCACGTCGTAGAAGTCGCCGAGGACGTCCACGCCGGTGCCGCCCGGGATGAAGCGGGTGGCGATCTCCATGCCGGGGACGCGCGGGGCGTGGGCGGGCAGCAGCGACTGCTGCAGGATCTCGGCGAGCTCGGCGCTCTCCTCGGCGTAGTGCGCGAGGTCCTGGGCGGCCAGGCGCAGGCCGATCGTGTCGTTCGCGGCCGCGGCGAGGGTCCGGATGGCGGCGACCTCCGCCGCGGTCCAGTCCCGGACTTGGACGTCCATCGCGCAGAGGTTGCCCAGCACGTACCCGTCGGGGTCGAGGACGGGGACGCCCAGCCACGCCCGGGCACCGAACGCCTTGATCTGGATCAGGTCGCGCAGCCGGGGGTCGGCCGCGGTGTCGGGGGCGACGACCTCCACGCCGCTGTCGACCACGAGCTGGCAGGCGGCCTCCCGGGCGGGCGCCTCGAAGGTGCCGTCCGGCCCGCAGAGCGCCGCGGAGTCGGGGGCGCCCTTGAGGAACGACCGGACCTCGTCGACCACGGTCATGTACGTCATCGGGACGTCGAGCAACGACTTCCCCAGCACGCACAGCCGGTCGAACGCCTCCTCCGGCCCGGTCTCCAGCAGGCGCGTGGCACGCACCGCCGCTGCGCGCGAGGCGGTCTCCACGCCGGTGCGCCCTTCGCTCACGACCCCTCCTGCGGTCACCGTTCGTCACCACAGTATCCGCGCCAGGAGAGTGAATGCTCCGCTCCCGGACGGTCGTGACCCCCTGCGACGGGCCGATCGCAGGTGGTGAGATCCGGATGAACCGGTCGTCGTCCGAGCCTCGAATCGCGAGGGTCGGCCCCGGCCGCCGCGCCTGGTGGGGGGTACCGGGCGGCGGTCGGGGCCGACTTCTCCACGGTGCCCGACGCCGCCGGGGAAGTCATCGTGCGCCGTGCACGTTCCTCCTGCCTCGCGGGGCCAAGGCCCTGTCCTGCCGTCGGACCGTGCCGTACGTTCTCCGCACCTCGATGACGGTGACGACGGCGGAGGCGACCGGGTGCGCGTTCCCGCGGCGGCGGCCCTCGTCGTCTGCGCTCTGGCCGTCGCCTGCGCCCCGGCACCGCCCCCGGAGTCGCCGTCGGACCTGCGGGTCATGACCTGGAACGTGCTCACCGCGCGCTACGACCCGGCCGACTGGATCGGCACGATCGCCGCGTGGCGGCCGGCGGTGGTGGGGCTGCAGGAGATCTGCGCCGGCGAGGCCGTCGCCCTGGCCGACGAGCTCCGCCGGGACCGCGGGCTGCCCTACGTGGCCGTGCCTGGACCGGTCCGGCCCACTCCGGCCGAGGACGTGGCGCCGGTCAACGCCGAGCTCCGCCACCCGTGCCACGACGGCGCCGTGGTGTCCTACGGGCTGGCCGTGCTCACGTTGCTCCCGGTGACCTCGGCGACGACGGGTCTGTACGCGCCGGATCACCGCGACGAGCAGCGCGGGTACCAGCGGCTGACCCTCCGCGCGCCGGACGGGACGCCGCTCACGCTCTACAACACCCACCTCGGGCTGAACGGCGTGGCTCTCGGCCAGATCCGCGATCTCGCGACGAGGGCGGGCGCGGAGCCCGCGCCGACCGTCGTCGTCGGCGACCTCAACGAGCCGCAGGGAGCGGACCCCGCCGCGACGGCCCCGCTGCGCGACCGCTTCGGCGAGGTCGATCCCGACGGGAACCTGCCCACCTCCCCGAACGATCCCGGGAACCCGGCCGCCCCGGCCCGGGAGAAGATCGACTACCTCTTCTTCCGCGGCCTGGTGTCCGTCGTGCCCCCGGCGGTGCCGTGGGTGCCGGCGTCGGACCACCGTCCCGTGATCGGGACGCTCGGACCCGGTCGGTGACGCGGCTCAGCTCATGCCGGACGCGGCCAGCGGGTCGTACCCGGGGGAGAGGAACAGGCTCTGGAGCTGGCGGCGGCGGATCCCGATGTTGCTGCCCTCGATGATCGGGTAGGCCAGCGCGTCGTCGAGGAATCCGGCGAGCGGGAAGTTCCGGTCGTAGGCCGTGACACCCACGACCTGAACCAGCTTCGTGATCACCTCGACGGCCGTCTCCGACCCGAGGACCTTGGCGTGCAGGCCCAGCTCGAGGGCGGACGGGTGCTGGGTCATCACGGCGTCGAGCGCCCGCCAGGCGAGCAGCCGGGCGGCCTCGATCCGGCCCTTGGCGTCGGCGAGGGCGTCCGAGACCGCCTGGTGTTCGAGGATCGGCACCGCCCCGCCGCGGGTCTCGGTCCGGGCGAAGCGGTAGGCGACGTCGAAGGCCTCGCGCATGGCGGCGACGGCGAAGACCCCGATCGAGGCCCCGCTGGGGAGGAACGCGTTGCGGGTGAGCGCGACGCCCTGGCCCTCCTGGCCGAGCAGGTTGGCCCTCGGGACACGGACCCGGTCTAGACGGACCCGCGACGTCAGGCAGCCGCGCAGCCCCGGCAGGTCGTAGTGCTCCTCGACCTCGAGGTGCCCGGCGAGGTGCTCGCGCTCGGCCACCAGCAGCGAGATGCCCCCGGGCGCCCGGCAGACGATGGTCATGAGGTCCGGCCCGTCGCCGTCCCAGCCCGACAGGTGTGACGCCCAGGCCTTCGTGCCCTCGATGACGTAGTGGTCGCCGTCGGGGGTGGCGGTCGTGGTGATCCCGGCCGCGGGCGCCTCGGCGTCGAAGTTCGCGCTGCCGCCCGGCTCGCTGAACGCCATGGCCGCCAGCGGCGCCCCGGAGTCGGCGAGGAACGGGGCGACGAAGCGCTGCACCTGCTCCGGGGTGCCGGCCTGGTAGACCGGCATGAGGGCGATCAGCGGCCCGGCGAAGGAGATGGTGAAGTCGGGGCTCTTCGCGGCCCACTCCTCGACGAAGATCGCCGCCTCGACACCGCCGCCGGCCGCCCCGCCCACGGCCGCCGGGATCAGGCCCTTGAGGAAGCCCTGTCCGACCGCCTTCTCGAAGACCGGCCGCGCCAGCAGCGCCCGGGTCAGCGGGTCGGGCTCCGCGCGCACCGCGGCGGCGAGGTCGCGCAGGTGCTCGTCCGCGAAGGCGCGGGCCGCGGCCTTGAGCTCCTCCTGCTCGGGGCTCAACAGGAACGACACGGTCATGGCTGCTCCTCCGCTCGGTGAGGGCCCGAGCATCGCCGGGCGGACGGCGGCGGTCTCGGCGTTCCGTGCACGGTGGGCCGGCCGTTCGTGCAGACCGGTCAGGTCGCGACGTCGCGCGGCGAGACCCCGAACCGGCGGCGGAAGGCGCGGCTGAACGACGTCGGGTCGTCGAATCCGTGGGCGGCCGCGACGGCGGTGACGGTCGCGGTGTCGGCGGGATCGGCCAGCCGGGCGGCGCTGCGCTCGAGCCGGAGGCGGCGCACGGTGGCCGCGAAGGTCCCGTCGGTGTCCGCGAAGAGGTTGTGCAGGGTGCGCGGCGAGATCGCGAACCGCCGGGAGACGCCGTGCACGGTCAGGTCGCGGTCGCCGAGGTGCCGTTCGACGTACGCCAGCACCGCGGCCCGGGTGACGCCGCGCTGCTCGTCGGGCCCGGCATCTCGCCGGCCCTCCGCCGTGGCCGCCGCGACCGCGGCCGCGAAGGAGTCGGTGAGGTCGGCCGCGCCGGGTGTCGTGGTCCCGAGCGGCCACAGCGCCGTCATCAGGGCGGTGACCACCGAACCCACGCCGGTCCCGTCCACGGGTCGGCCGAGGGCGGGCCGGCGGCCGTGGAGGGCATCGGTCAGCGCGGCGTGGGGGAGCCGGTAGGACAGCATCTGCCACGGCTCGTCGAGGTGGAAGAAGTAGGGCTCGGTGGTGTCGACGACCACGAACTGCCCCCGCTCGACGACGCTGGTCTCACCGCGCACCGTCGTGATGCACCGTCCCGCGAGCTGCAGGTTGACGAAGTAGTGGTCGTCGTCGGTGCGTGCGACCTCGCGGGGGCCGTGGTCGGTGCGTTGTGGGCGGGCGCGGAGACGCGCCCGGTTCAGCCCGGCGAGCGGGCGTGTCTCGACGCGGGCCGAGAAGCCCTCCTCGTCCAGCGTGCGGTGCGGGGTCAGCGGGACGAAGGCCTGGCAGATGACCTCGTGCCAGTAGCCGAACTGCTCGCGGGGCGGCAACGCCGCGATGTCCCAGACACCCACCGGGGCACCTCCCACCGCCGCGTCGGATTCGTGGCGGCCATTCCAGCGCACCACGATGACGACGGCGTCACGATCGGCCTCCACCTGCCCGGAGTCGTCCGCTGCCGCGGACGGCCCCGGGCCGGGGATCAGAAGTAGGTCCGGCGCCCGACGGGCCGCCCGACCGCGCCCAGCAGGGTGAGGATCAGGCCGACCACCAGGAGGATCCAGCCGATGGTGCCGACGATTCCTGGGACGGCGGGCACCACGTAGGTCAGGACGATGAGAATGATTCCGAGAATGATCACGAGGAGATCTCCGATCGCGGGGAGCGTCAGGGGAACTGAATCCGGATCTCCGAAACGAGAGTCCGTTCCAGCTTCCCGTTCAACGACTCCCGACACTTCCGCGATGCTGGCGTGAAGAAGATCTGTCGAGAATTGCGCCGGTCGCCTGTCCGGCCACGGCGAGTGGCCGAACGTCCCGGGCTCTTTCCCCTACGGGGGCCGAAATTGTGTCAGTTCGACGTGCTGTCCCGGGAAATGTCCGCCCGGAGCCCCTCGCGGGCCGCCTCGAGTACGACGAGGTCGGCGAGGTCGAGACCCGCGATGCCGGTCAGCACGGCCACGTCCGTGATCCACGCGAAGGCCTCGGGGGCGCCGAGGCCCAGCGAGTCCATGACGATGCCCGCGGCGGCGGCCAGCCGTGCCTCGTCGGCGTCGAGCAGGGGGTTCGGCAACTCGAGCATCGCCAGCGCTCCGATCGGCTCGTCCTGCCCGTCCACCCCCACGGCCCGCCGGCCCGGCGGGAGGGCCCGGGCCCCGCCTCCCGGGGCCACGGCCGAGCGGCCAGGGGGCGGCGCTCGGCGTGCGGTGGTCCCGGGAGACGGAGCAGGGGCGGGGCAGGCCCGCAGGCCGCCTCTCGCGAAACGTACTCGTGATCTCGTGCGGCGGACAAGGCCCGGCACTCAGCGGCGCAGCGTCTCGCTCGGCGGGGGTCCGAAACGCCGGCGGTAGGCGGCGGTGAACCGGCCGAGGTGGGTGAAGCCCCACCGGCGCGCCACCCCGGAGACGGTGTCGCCGCGAGCCGGGTCGCCCTCCAGCAGCTCGTGGTGCGCCCGCTCCAGGCGGACGGCGAGCAGGTGGGCCCGCGGCGTGGTGTCCCGGTGCTTGCGGAAGGCGTGCTGCAGGCCGCGGGGTCCGATCCCGGCCGCCTCCGCGATGTCGGCGAGATCGATCGGCTCTCCCGCGTGGCGCTCCATGAAGTCGATCGCGCGCCGCACGACGGCCGGCTCGGCCGACCCGGCGTCCCGTCGGGTCGCGTCCTCGACCGCGTCGAGGGCGGTGTTGGGGAAGGTGTGGATCAGGGTGGTCGCCAGGAGACGGAACGCCTCCGCGCGGGCCATCGGGCTCGCGGCGATCTCGGGGTCGCCGAGCACGTCGCGGCGCACGTGCTCGGCCGCGGCGTGCCAGTGCCGTTCCCGGCTCGCCGACAACGGCCGCGACAGCCAGAAGCGCACCCCCTCCGGCGCCAGCCCGGAGAGGTCGGCGGCGATCCGTGCGGTCTCGCCCAGGTCGAGCCGCACCACGTCGTAGTCGACGTCGTCGAGGCACGTCGACAACGGGCGCAGCGGGTCGATCAGTACGGTCTCCCCGGGGCCGAACTGCACCTCCCGTTCGTCGGTGCTCACGTCACACCGTCCGGCCCGGGGCCGTGCGACGAACAGCGCGCCGCTCGGTGCCGTGCTCGTCCCGAACGCGACCGACTGCCGCATCCGCTCGAGGGAGAACCGGTCGGTGTCGGTGCCGCGCAGGTGGAGCTGGAACGCGTCGCGGTGGCCGGAGATCCGGAACGTGCTGTCCGAGTACCGCGCACAGATCATCGCGTAGGCGAGATCCGGGTCGTCGGTGGCGAACTCGTACGCCTCCGGCTCGGACACCGCCGTCATGCCACCCACCTCTCCCGACGATTCCCCGTGCGCCGATCCGTACATTCCAGACGGGTCAGGCATACCACTGCGTCGGGTCCCGTGTCTCTTCCCGAGCATCGCCGATCCGACTCGTCGGCGGCCGTCACGATCGGGTCGGCACGCGGGAGGCCACGGCGGCTCCCCGACGCGATGGCTACGCTCTCGCCGTGATCGTTCACGCCGACCGGACGGTGAGTGACGTGCTCGTCGACGAGGCCGTCGATGCCCTCGACGGGCTGCTGCCCGGGCTCGGCGCCGCCGTGGTCGATCTGTTCGACGCGATCCACGACCGCACCGACGACCCCGGCGCGGCGCGCTCCGAGCCGCTCGTCCGGCTGGCCGAGCACCTGACGCGGGCCTGGCCGCGGACCGCGGCGCCGGATCGTCCGCTGGTGGTGCTCGACGCCGTGCGCAGCGTCATGCACTCCCGGCCGTGAAGGCCTGAACGACTGAGGACCTGGATGTCGCCGTCCCGGCTCAGCCCGGCGTCCAACGCCGGAGGGCCTCGTAGACCAGCCCGCCGGCGACCGCGGCGGGCAGGTCGATGACGCCGGTGAGCAGGAGCGCCCCGGCTCCCAGGTAGGCGGGCGTGCGGTTCGGGAGCACGGCGTGCACCAGCCGGGCCGTCTCCGTCGCGGCGCTGCCGACCTGCTCGACGAGACCTCGTCCGGACCCGTCGGGTCGGGTGCCGGCGGCGTCGCCGTCGGTGGGTCCGTGCCGCTCCACCGGCAGCGGAGTGGGCGCCGGTACCCGCTCGCCCGCCGTCGCCGGCTTCGGCTCGGGGTGCTTGTCCTTGGCCATGGTCACGCCACCTCGTCGGGACGGGGGCCGGTCTCGAGCCGGCCCCGGACGGCGCGCTCGACCAGGATCGGGACGAACGCGTGGACGGACGCGTCCTGGAAACGTTCGGCCTCCGCGTCGACGGTCCGCCGGATCTGCGCGGCGCGCCCGTCGTCGTGGGCGCCGTAGCGGCTCACGAGCCGTTCGGCGACGTCGTGCAGTGCATTCGCGGACTGCTGGCTGAACCCACCCACACCCCGAGCGTCCTCCGGCCGGCCACGTCGTCAAGCGCCCGGCCGCGCCACCCCGCTGCGCCCACCTGGAGGCCCGCTGTCCACGGTGCGAAGAACCGCGCCGTCTCCGCGTCGGCCCTAGGCTCTCCCGGGTGTCCCCGATCATCGTGGCCTCGAAGTTCGTCTGGTCCCACTACCCGGGCATGCGCGCGGGCCGCATCTACGCGGGCAAGTCCGACCTGACCCGGCATCCGAACGCCGAGACCCATCTCGTGGCGGGGCCGGACGCCGTCGAGACGCTGTGCGGCCTGCCGCGCGCGCAGTTCCCGCACGAGTTCGCGGAGGGCACGGCGCCGGGGAAGCGGGCGGAGCTCTGCGTCACCTGCCTGCCGGCGGCGCAGTCCTGACCGGTGGCGCAGTCCTGACGACTCAGCCGCGCACGGCGCTGACGATGCTGATCACGGCGAGGACCATCATCGCGACGGCCGCGAGCCGGGTCAGCCACACCAGCGAGAGGATCCGCTGCAGCTTGCGGCCGCCGAGGATCGCGAGGCCGCCGACCGCCCAGAGACCGAGCGTCGCGCCGACCCCGACCGCGATCGGGTCGTGGTAGTGGGCGGCCAGGTTCGCGGTGACGATCTGGGTGAGGTCGCCGAACTCGGCGACGAGGATGACCCCGAAGCTGGTCGCGGCGACCCGCCAGCCGCCGGTCCGGCTCGGCGCCGGCAGGTTCTCCTCGGCCTCGTCGTCGCCGCGCGCCCCCCGCAGGAGCAGCACGGCGCCGAGGAGGAACAGCGCCGCGACGATGCCCTCGAGCACCCGGTGGGGGAGCAGGGTGAGCAGGCTGCCCGCCGCGACGGCGAGGCAGACGTGGACCAGGAACGCCCCCGCGACGCCGAGGAAGACCCGGCGCGGGTCGTACCGGCTGCCCAGCATCAGGCTCGCGAGCGCGGTCTTGTCCGGCAGTTCGGCCGGGAAGATGATCGCGAAGACGATGCCGGTGACGGCGAGGTTCACGGGGTCGGGGACCTCTCACGGTCGGGGCGACCACCCCGGGCCCCGACGGCGGACCTCGGTGCGGCCGCGCGCGGGCACGGCTCGGGCACCGAAGGTCTCGCCCACCCCGTCGGAACGGGACCACCGGGCCGGGCGAGCGGACTCGCCAGCATGTCGACGCCGGTGCGGGGGGCTACTCCCCTTCGCTGACCTGACGCTCCCATCATTTCGTCAGCTTCGCAACTGACGAGCGGGCGTCGTGCCCCGGGTCACCCGGCCGGGGATCCGGGTGGGTCCGGGGCGAGGGAGCCGTCGACGTCGATGTGGCTGAAGATCTGCTCGACGAGCTCCAGGACGTGCGGGTCGTCGACGGTGTAGAAGGTGCGCTTGCCCTCGCGCCGGGCGGACGCGATGCCGCCGAGGCGGAGCTTCGCCAGGTGCTGGCTGGTGGTGGCCAGGCTGAGCCCGACCCGGCGGGCCAGGGTCCCGACGTCGGCCACCTCGTGGGTCATCAGCCACGTCAGGTGCAGCCGCGAGGAATTGCCTAGCAGGGCGAACGTCATCGCCGCCGACGCCAGCTGGGGTCCGGTCGGCTCACCGCCGCCGAGCGCCTCCGGCGGCGTGGGCCCGTCCGTCTCGGCCCGGGACATCGGGTCAGTGTCGCTGATCGTCGACGACGTGACCAGGAGCGCACCGACCGGCGATTCCGCCGGGCGTTCGGACGGACGGCCCACGACGACCTGCTCCGGCTGTCCGAGCGAACGGCGCGGCGGGCAACGATTGCGTGGCGGTCGCTTCTCCCGACCGGCCGTCGGTGGTGTGCTCGACCTCCGCCTGTTCCATCCAGGGAGGTCGACGATGCCCCCTCCGACCGACGCGCAGACCTTCGACCTGGGTGACGTGACCCTGGCCAGTGGGACGACGCTGCGCGGCGCCCGGCTCGCGTACCAGGTCTACGGCTCGCTGAACGCCGACCGGACCAACGCGATCCTCTACCCGACCTGGTACTCGGGCTGGCACACCGACAACGAGTGGCTGATCGGCACCGACAAGGCGCTCAATCCCGACGAGTGGTTCATCATCGTGCCGAACATGCTCGGCAACGGGTTGTCGACCTCGCCGTCGAACGCCGACTCGCCCCACGACCACGCGCGGTTCCCGATGGTGACCTTCGCCGACCAGGTGGAGTGCCAGTACCGGCTGGTCACCGAGCACTTCGGGATCCGGACGCTGCCGCTGGTCACCGGGTGGTCGATGGGCGCCGGCCAGACCTACCAGTGGGCGGTCGCGCACCCGGAGATGGTGCAGCGCGCGGTCCCGTTCTGCGGGTCGAGCGTGACCGCCGCGCACAACCAGGTCTTCCTCGAGTCGCTGGCGACGGCCCTGGTCGCCGACGCGGCCTACGCCGACGGCGACTACGCGCCCGACCGCCTCCCGGTGAAGGGGCTGCGCGCCTTCGCCCGGATCTACTCCGGGTGGGGCTTCTCGCAGGCGTTCTACTGGCAGGAGGAATGGCGCACCCTCGGGTTCACCTCGCTCGACGACTTCCTCTACGGGTTCTGGGAGCAGTTCTTCCGCGACGGCCGGGACCCGAACAACCTGCTGGCGATGCTCCGCACCTGGCACGCCGGGAACGTCGGGAACACCCCCGGGTTCAACGGGGACACCCGGGCGGCGCTGCGCTCGATCCGCTGTCCGTTGCTCTCGCTCCCGGCGGAGAAGGACCTCTACTTCCCGCCCGAGGACGAACAGTGGGCCTCGCAGTTCATCCCGGACGGCCAGGTGCGGGTGATCCCCGGGGTGTGGGGCCACTTCGCCGGCGGCGGCAAGAACCCGGTGGACACGAAGTTCATCGACGGCGCGATCGCGGAGATGCTGGCGCGCCCCGGGTACGTCGGCTGAGCGGGATGGTGACGCACGCCCGGGAGGTGCTGACACCCCGCTCGTGATCACGCCGTGGCCCTGTCCGGAGCAGACTGCGGGGTATGGCTGACGCCGAAGCGCTCCCGGGCCCGACGCCCGCGGCAGCGACAGGGGACTCACCGACGCCGCGGCGGCGCGCCGGCAAGGCCGAGCACCCGGCGTCGTTGGGAGCGGGCATCACGGGGCTGGCGCTCGGGGCGCTGGGCGTGGTGTTCGGTGACATCGGCACGAGCCCGCTCTACGCGATGCAGACGGTGTTCTCGATCGACGGCAACGCGGTGAGCCCGTCGCAGTCCGACGTGTACGGCGTGATCTCGCTGATCTTCTGGTCGGTCACGGTGATCGTGTCGATCAAGTACGTGATCTTCATGCTGCGCGCCGACAACGACGGCGAGGGCGGGGTCATGGCGCTGGCCGCGCTGGTGCGCAGCGCGGTGCGTGACGGGCGCTGGGCGTCCTTCGCGCTGGCCCTCGGGGTGCTGGGGGCGTCCCTGTTCTACGGCGACTCCCTGATCACGCCGGCGATCTCGGTGCTCTCCGCGGTGGAGGGCGTCGAGGTGGTCCGCCCGGAGCTCGCCGAGGCGGTGCTGCCGATCGGCGCCGTGATCCTCGCCCTGCTGTTCGTCGGGCAGCGCGCGGGCACCGAGCGGGTGGGCCGGTTGTTCGGGCCGGTCATGGCGGTGTGGTTCGTGGTCCTCGCCGTGCTGGGGCTGCCGCACATCGTCGCCCACCCGGACGTGCTCCTCGGCCTCTCGCCGACCTACATCGTGCTGTTCTTCGCCGACCACCCGTTCACCGCGTTCATCGCGATGGGCGCCGTGGTCCTGGCGATCACCGGCGCCGAGGCGCTCTACGCCGACATGGGGCACTTCGGGCGCCGGCCCATCCGCCGGGCCTGGTTCGTCGCGGTGTTCCCGGCCCTGATCATCAACTACCTCGGGCAGGGCGCCCTGATCCTGCACGACCCCTCGGCGGTGTCGAACCCCTTCTACCTGCTCGCTCCCGACTGGGCGCGGATCCCGCTGATCGTCCTCGCGACGGCGGCGACCGTGATCGCGTCGCAGGCCGTGATCTCCGGGGCGTTCTCGGTGTCGCAGCAGGCGGTCCGGCTGGGCTATCTCCCGCGGCTGACGGTCAAGCACACCTCGGAGCACGAGAGCGGGCAGATCTACGTGCCCACCGTGAACTGGCTGCTCTTCGGCGGGGTGCTGATCCTCATCGCCACGTTCCGGTCGTCGTCCAGCCTCGCCACCGCCTACGGCCTCGCGGTGACCGGCACGCTGCTGCTCTCGACGACGTTGTTGCTGGTCCACGCCGCGACGACCTGGCGCTGGGCGACGTGGCAGCTCGTCACCCTCGGCATCGTGTTCGGCGGCATCGAGCTGCTCTACTTCACGGCGAACCTCACCAAGATCGTCCACGGCGGGTGGCTCCCGCTGCTGGTCGCGGCGTTCGTCATCGTCGTCATGACGACGTGGCAGCGGGGCCGGCGCGTCGTCACCGCCCGGCGGACCGACATGGAGGGATCGCTGCGGGAGTTCCTCGACGAGCTTCCCGACGAGATCGTGCGGGTGCCCGGCACCGCGGTGTTCCCCCATCCGACCAACGAGACCGCACCGCTGGCCCTGCGCGCCAACGTGGAGTTCAACCACGTCCTGCACCAGCACGTCGTGATCGTCTCGCTGGTGTCGACGTCGGTGCCGCACGTGCCGGTGGACCAGCGGCTGACCGTCGACGACCTCTGGCACCCGCAGGACGGCGTCGTCCACGTGAGCGCGCGCTTCGGGTTCCAGGACGTCCAGGACGTGCCCGGTGTGCTGCGCCAGGCGTGCGAGCTGTCCCCGGAGCTCGCGGCGGGCGACCCGGACGAGGCGCTCTACTACATCTCACGGATCACCATCGAGCGCGGCACCGAGCCCGGGATGCGCACGTGGCGCAAGCGGCTGTTCGTCGGGCTCGCCCACAACGCCGCCTCCCCGGCCATGTCGTTCCGGCTGCCGACCGAGCGCACCGTCGTCATGGGATCGCGCGTCGACCTGTGAGCGCGATCCCCGCGGGGGTGTCGGGCCCGCTGCTCGCCGCCGACCGGGGGCCGCGGTTCGCCGCCTGGGTCGGCCGGCCGGACGCGGCGCCCTGGGCGTCGGCGGCGGACCTGTTCGGGTCGGGGCTGGCGGCGGCGGTCGCTGCGGTCGGGGAGGCCCGCGGGGCGGCGAACCCGGCGGTCGCGGGGGCGCTGCTGTTCGAGGGCTACGCGATGCGTCTGATCCCACCGGTGCTGGCCGCGGCGCTGACCGAGGCGCGTGCGCCCGACCCGGGCCTCGACGCGGTGCGGGTCGAGTGGGCGGACGCCCGGGTCGGGCAGGTGGCGCTGGACGGGTCGTGCGGCGCGGCGTCCGAGGTGGTGCCGGCGCTGATGGAGCGGAACCTCGCGGTCGCGCTCGACGCCGTGCACCGGGCGGCAGGGACCGGCCTGCGGGTGCTGCGCGGCGCGGCCGCCCACGCCGTCACGGTGACCGCCCTGCACCTGTCGTGGCCGGACGAGCAGCCGGCGCGCTACCTCGGGCCCGCCCGCGAGGTGCTCGACCGCTGGGGCGTGGGCGAGCTGGTGCGCATGGCGGCGGTGCCGGTCGCGGGCGAGCGGTGGCTCTACGCCGAGCGACGCAGCTGCTGTCTCGCCTTCCGCACCGCCGATCACCGTCGTGCCGCCTCGTTCTGCGCCACCTGCCCGGTCACCCCCGAGGCCGAGCGGCGCGGGTCCTTCCACGACGCCGTCGGCGCGTTCATCGACCGCACCGGGCGGGCCCGCCGGGGTCATTGACGCGACCTGCCCGGGCCCCGAAGCTGATCAGGTCACGCCGGTGTGACCCCTCCGCCGGCCGTATCCCGTCCCGTCCGCGAGAGGCCCGCGATGAGTGAGACCACCTTCCAGCAGACCTGGCTCACCGCCGTCGAGGAGCACGCCGACCGCCCGTTCCTGATCTTCCGGGCCGAGTCCGGGGCGGTGTCCCGGTGGACGTACGGCGAGTTCGACGGCGTCGTGACGCGGGTCGCGGGCCGGCTGCGCGCGGGCGGGGTCCGGGCCGGGTCCCCGGTGCACCTGGTGCTGCGCAACTGCCCCGGCTTCGTCGCGGTCTGGCTCGCGGCCGCCCGGCTCGGGGCGTGGATCGTGCCGGTGGACCCGGCCTCGGCGGTCCGGGATGTCGCCAGCCAGGTCCGGCGGGTGAAGCCGGTCGTCGGCATCTGCGCCGTCGAGCGCGCGGCGGTCTACCACGAGGGCGCCGACGGGGCGGTGCCGCTGGTGATCGAGATCGACGAGAGCGAGTCCGACGTCGCGGACGGTGGCGTCCTCGACGGCCCGCCCGACGACGCGCCACCCGCCGTCGTCGCCCCGACCGACCGGATGGCGGTCATGTTCACCTCGGGCACCACGTCCGAGCCCAAGGGCGTCGACCTCACGCAACGCAACTACGCCCACGTCGCCGCGGCCATGGCCGACGCCGCCGGGCTCGAGGCGCGGCACCGCTGGTACGTGACGCTGCCGCTGTTCCACGCCAACGCGCCGTTCTACTGCTTCGCCCCGGCGATCGCGCGCGGCGCCAGCGTCGCGCTGCTGGCCACGTTCACCGCCTCCGGGTGGGTCGCGTACGCGCGCGAGCTCGAGGTCACGCACGCGTCGCTCTTCGCCGCGCCGATCCGGATGATCCTGGCCCGCACGCCCGAGGACCAGGCACCCGCGGCGCTGGAGCACGTGTGGTTCGCCCAGAGCCTCGGCGCCGAGCACCACGCGCAGTTCGGCGCGCTGGTCGGTGTCCCGCCGCGGCAGCTCTACGGGATGACCGAGACCACCGCGATCGTCTGCTTCGACCCCAACGACCCGCCGCGCAACGACGTCATCGGCCGCCCGCTGCCGGGCCGGCGCATCCGCCTCGACGACCCCGTCGACGGCACCGAGGCGGAGACCGGCACCCCCGGCGAGCTCGTCGTGCTCGGCGTCCCCGGCGACGACCTGTTCGCCGGGTACCTCGACGACCCGGACAAGACCGGCGAGGTCTTCGACCCGACCCCCGAGGGCACCTGGTTCTCCACCGGCGACCTGGTCTCCGCGGACGCCGAGGGCACGCTGCGGTTCGTCGGGCGCGTCGACGACGTCATCAAGGTCTCCGGCGAGAACGTCAGCCTCACCGAGGTCGAGGCCGCCGTCGCCCAGGCGCCCGGCGTCCTCGAGGTCGCCGTGATCGCCCAGCCCGACCCGATCCGCGACGTGGTGCCGGTGGCCTACGTCGTGGCCCGCGACCCGGCGTCGCCGCCGTCGAGCGACGAGCTGACCGCCTGGGCCGAGCGCAACCTCAGCCCGGCCGCCCGGCCGCGGAGCTGGAGCCTGATCGACGAACTGCCCCGTACCAGCGTCGGGAAGGTCCGCCGCTTCCGGATCGGGAAGTGAGGGCCTCCGGCCCATGTGAGTGGAAGTGGACGTCCGGACGTCCACTCCCACTCACATGCGTCAGCTGACGATCTCGAAGTGCACCGTCGACCACGGGTCGGTCGGCCGGGCGTCGTGGACCTCGACGGCGCCGGGGAACGCCCGCCAGAACGCCAGCGCACCGGGGACCGAGGCGTTGGTGTGCAGGCAGACGGGGGAGTAGCCGGCCTCGAGGGCCCAGCGCGCCGCCGCCTCGGCGAGGGCCCGGCCGACGCCGTGTCGACGATGCCCGCGGTCGACCCACACGCGTCCGACCTGCCCGGTCACGGCGTCGGCGTAGCGCCGCGCGAGCCACGTCGGGACGTGGTGGGCGGACGGGCCACCGGGGCGGACGACCGCGGTGCCCGCGATCTCGCCGTCCCGGGTGCACACGAGCAGCGCCCGGGTGGGGTCGTCGAGGTAGAAGGCGGCGAGGTCATCGACGTCGGCGTGCAGCGCGGGGTCGTGGCCGCCGAGATCCCGGGCGAGCATCCGCCGCATGTGGGCCTCGACGGCCGGGAGGTCGGACCGTGTGGCGAGGCGCACCGCGGGGCGTGTCGACCGTGGTGGTGCCTCGAGCGCCTGGATCACGGTCATGTCGGCACTGTCGCATAACTATGGCAGTAAGCACGAGAGTGCTGGAGCGAGACTGTCTCGTCGGACGGGTCAGGGTGCGCGGTCGTCGAGACGGTGCCCGGCGTCGTGGATGAGACCGGAGATCAGGTCGGCCACATGGTGGTCGCGGGCCCGCGAGAGCACGCGTCGTCCGTCGCGGCGCTGGGTGATGAGTCCGACGAGGCGCAGTTTCGCCAGGTGCTGCGAGACGGCCGGGCGGGCCACGCCGAGACGCTCGGCCAGGGTGGACACGTCGAACTCGTCCCCCGACAGCAGCCACAGGATCCGCAGCCGGGTGGGGTCCGCGAGCATCCGCAGCCCCTCGACGGCCGTCTCCACGCGGTCGTCCGGCGGCAGTTGTTGCCACCGTTCGGCCGCTGCACCGTTGTCGCGTGCGCACACAAGCACGTATGTTGGCACGTAAGTCCGCCGGGCACCACCGTGGAGGTCACCGTCATGACGAGCGCGCTGCCCGTCCGTCGCCCGGTCGGGCCTGCCGAGCATCTCGCCGACGTGCGCGGCGGGGCGTCGCGGCTCGGGGTGCGTTCCTGCGGGCACGCCGACACCGGCTCGACCACGGCCGCCGTCGTCGCTCGTGTCCGTGCCCTGTACGAGGCCCTCCTGGCGCGGCCGCACCTGGCTCCCGAGCCGGTGACCAACGAGCTGTTCACCCGCCTGGTGTCGCTGGCCATCGACCCGGTCGCGGCCCGGGACGCCGACGCGGTGCTGGCCGATCCGGCGGTTCAACGGCTCCTGCCGGGTCTGCGCGACCTGTGCGCGACGGGCGAGTTCGAGCTCGAGCGGTGGTGGGCGCAGCGCGTCGTCGCCGATCCCGAGCCCCGGGCGGCGCTCGCCGGGTTCCCCTATCACCAGAACTACCGCGACCTGACCCGGCTCGAGCACCACGCGGTCGCCGGGCTGACGTCGGCTCCGGTGCGTCGGGTGCTGTTCATCGGGTCGGGCCCGCTGCCCCTGACGTCGCTGCTGCTCGCCGAGCAGTACGGGTGCGCGGTCGACAACATCGACCGCGAGCCCGAGGCCGTGCGGCTGAGTGCTTCCCTCGCCGGTGGGCTCGGCGTCGACGGCCTGCGGTTCCGGGTCGGTGACGTGCTCGACGGCTCCGACGGGTTCGGCCGGGACGACTACGACCTCGTCTACCTCGCGGCGCTCGCCGGCCTGGATCCCGAGTCCAAGCGCGGGCTGCTCGACCACCTCGCGCGCACGCTGCGGCCGGGCACGCTGGTCCTCGCGCGCAGCGCCCACTCGCTGCGCGGCCTGCTCTACCCGGTCCTCGATCCCGACGACCTGCCCGGCCTGCGCACACTCGCCGTCGTGCACCCGTGCACGGAGGTGGTCAACTCCGTCGTCGTCGCCGAGGTGTGCTGACGCACCTCAGGACCGTCCGGTCGGCCAGTTGCGGGATGTGAGCACGCCCGTCGCCCGGGAGTGATCGAAAGACGAGTTTTCCGACATTTCGCCACCGGTGGTCGATTGCAGGCGGTCGCCAATTGCCTAGCTCTTGCATCAGCAACACCCACGGGGGAACGTCTCCCGGGTGACCTCCGTGACCACCGCCGCGCAGACCACCACGCGCCGATTCGCCATGTCCCGCCCGGAGAAGCGTTCCGTGGCCGGGATGGCCGGGTTCATCCTGCTGCTGCACGTGCTCGGCTGGGGCACCCTCGCCCTGGTCATCGCGCCGGCGCACTACACCCTCGGCGGCGCCGGGGTGTTCGGCATCGGTCTCGGCCTGACCGCGTACCTGCTCGGCATGCGCCACGCGTTCGATGCCGACCACATCGCGGCCATCGACAACACGACGCGCAAGCTGCTCGCCGACGGCGAGGGGTCCGAGGTGTCCCGGCCCCGGCCGCTCTCGGTCGGGTTCTGGTTCTCGCTGGGTCACTCCACGATCGTCTTCGTGCTCGTGCTGCTGCTCGGCCTCGGTGTCCGCGCGGTCACCAGCGAGATCGGGCAGGACGACTCGCCGCTCAAGGTCATCGGCGGTCTGATCGGCACCGCCGTCAGCGGCGTGTTCCTGGTCCTCATCGGCGTGATCAACCTGGTCGTGCTCGTGGGGATCGTCCGCATCTTCCGGCGGATGCGCCACGGCGACTACGACGAGGCCGAGCTCGAGCGTCACCTCGACGAGCGCGGCTTCATGAACCGCATCCTCGGCCGCGTGACGAAGGCCGTGCGCAAGCCGGCCCGCATGTACCCGGTGGGCGTGCTGTTCGGCCTGGGCTTCGACACCGCGACCGAGGTCTCCCTGCTCGTCCTCGCCGGCGGCGCGGCGGCGGCGACCCTGCCCTGGTGGGCCGTGCTCGTCCTGCCGATCCTGTTCGCGGCCGGGATGAGCCTGTTCGACGCTCTGGACGGAGCCTTCATGTGCTTCGCCTACGGCTGGGCGTTCATGCGGCCCGTGCGCAAGGTCTTCTACAACATCACCATCACGTCGCTGTCCGTGCTGGTCGCGCTCGTCATCGGTGGCATCGAGCTGAGCTCGATCCTCGCCGACCAGCTCGACATCCAGGAGGGGCCGCTCGCCTGGATCGCCGGCCTCGATCTCGACAACGTCGGGTTCGTGATCGTGGGGCTGTTCGTGGTCGCGTGGCTCGTCGCCCTGGCGGTGTGGAAGGTCGGGCGCGTCGAGGAGCGCTGGGAGGGCGACCTCCGGGGCGAGACCTCCTAGCGCGACGACGACCCCCGGAGCGACGAGAGGGGACTCCGGGGGCCGTCGTGCGGGCGCGGCGTTCGAGCTGGTCGGAACGATCACCGCGCGGTCATGGGGGGCGGGTTCAGATCAGCTGGGTTCCGCGGGCGGACTCGAAGCGCTTGGCGGCGTCGGCCCAGTTGACGACGTTCCACCACGCCTTGACGTAGTCCGGCTTGACGTTGAGGTAGTCCAGGTAGAAGGCGTGCTCCCACATGTCGAGCATGACCACCGGGATGATCCCGAGCGGCACGTTCGCCTGCTGGTCGTAGAGCTGGAAGATGCGCAGCTTCTGCGCGAGCGTGTCGAAGCCCAGGATCGACCAGCCCGACCCCTGGATCGTCGTGGCGACCGACGTGAAGTGCTTCTGGAAGAGCTCGAACGACCCGAAGTCCCGGTCGATCGCCGCGGCCAGCTCGCCGGTCGGCTTGTCGCCGCCGTCAGGGCTGAGGTTCTGCCAGAAGACCGAGTGGTTGATGTGCCCGCCGTAGTTGAAGGCGAGGTTCTTCTCCCACAGCAGCGCCGTGGTGCCGATCGTGTCCTTCTCCCGGGCGTCGGCGAGGGCGTCGATCGCCGTGTTCAGCCCGGTGACGTAGGTGTTGTGGTGCTTGTCGTGGTGCAGCTCCATGATCTTGCCCGAGATGTGGGGCTCGAGGGCGCCGTAGTCGTAGGGCAGGTCGGGCAGGACGTACTCCGCCATGGGGCTCCTCCGGCAGGGCGTGCAGTGCAGTCGCAACCCTGCCGCTATCGCAAGCTTATTGCAACACGAGACGAAGACGTCCGCGAGATCTCGTGAGGACGACCTGGCGCCAGCAAACCGTTCTTGCAACCGAGTCAGCGTGACTCGCTTGCGAGATGAGGGTTCCGGGTCCGCTGCCGCGTCGTCGGGACGAACGATCACGACGAGCGCGCCGCACACCTCGTTCCGACCCGGTAGCCGCGCCGCGCGGCGGGGGAGAGGTCAGCACGATCGGGCTCCGGCTCGCCCGCCCGGGCCCGCCGCGTCGCCTCGAGCTCCTCGGCGTCTCCGAACTCCGCCATGACCTCGTCGAACGCAGCGTCCGCTGCCGCGTCGTAGGGGTGCTCCCGCCCCAAAGCGTCGTGGTGCGGGTGCGGCGGGAAGACCGACGCGACCGGGACGAGGCCGTCCGGGACCGGATCGGTGGCCGGGTGGGTGCGCCGGTGTGCCAGGAGAGCCGGCAGCAGGTGGGTGTGCGGGCCGAGGGGGCTCTCGCCGTCGACGGGCGGGATCGGCGTCTCGACCTCGATGCGCCCGACCGCGGTCCGGAACACCCGCGCGGCGCCGGCGTGGAAGATCGCGTGGACCAGCGGCCCGTCGAGCTCCGAGGCCGCCTCGCACTGCGCGACGAGGTCGGCGTCGGTGGTCCGGATACAGGCCTCGAGGTGTCCGACGCCGAGGCCGAGATCGACGAGCGTCCCCGGCCGGACCAGCGGGTCGGGGTCGGAGCCGAGCACGGTCACCGTGCGGCGCGCCGGACCGGCGGCGACGTCGTCGGGCAGACAGAGGGCCACGGCGTGGGTCCAGCCGTCGGTGCCGGTGGGGCGCCGCCAGGCGTGGGCGCTCACGTCGTCCGGCACCGGACCGCGCAGGTCGATCCGCACCGCCCCGTCGTCGCACGTCGCCGTGTGGACGCCGGGGCGGTGCTCGACCGTGACCGTCGACCCCGGTGGATGCAGGAACTCCGCGATCGCGCCGAAGGTGCCGACCGCGAACCCGGCGAGCGGGTCGTCGAGCCAGCCCGCCACGGCGTCGTCGAGGGTGCTCAGCATCCGATCATCATGTGGCCTCCGGCCCTGTGAGCACTCATTGATGCCAGAGCGTCAATGTGTGCTCACAGGCGCGGAGCGCACCTACCGACGGGCCTCCTGGGCCGCCTCGACCATCGCCTGCAGCGTCGGCTCGACCTCGGCGTAGCCGCGGGTCTTCAGCCCGCAGTCCGGGTTGATCCAGAGCCGGTCGTCGGGCACCGCGCGGCGGGCCTCGGCGATCAGTGCCGCGATCTCCTCGCGCGACGGCACCCGCGGCGAGTGGATGTCGTAGACGCCCGGGCCGACCCCGCGGGAGTACCCGATGGCCTCGAGGTCGGCGAGCACCTCCATCCGCGAGCGGGCCGCCTCGATCGTCGTGACGTCGGCGTCGAGGCCGTCGATCGCGTCGATGACGTCGCCGAACTCGGAGTAGCAGAGGTGGGTGTGGATCTGCGTGGTGTCCGCGGCGCCGCCGGTGGCCAGCCGGAACGCCCCGACCGCCCAGTCCAGGTACGCGCCCCAGTCCGCCCGGCGCGGGGGCAGGAGCTCCCGCAGGGCGGCCTCGTCGACCTGGATGATCTCGATCCCGGCCTGCTCGAGGTCGGCGATCTCGTCGCGCAGGGCGAGCGCCACCTGGTCGGCGGTCGTGCCGAGCGGCTGGTCGTCGCGCACGAACGACCAGGCCAGGATCGTCACCGGGCCGGTGAGCATGCCCTTGACCGGCTTCGGGGTGAGCGACTGCGCGTACGTGGCCCAGTCCACCGTGATCGGCTCGGGGCGGGACACGTCGCCGTGCAGGATCGGCGGGCGCACGCAGCGCGAGCCGTAGGACTGCACCCAGCCCAGCGACGTCGTCGCGAACCCGGGCAGGGTGTCGGCGAAGTACTGGACCATGTCGTTGCGCTCGGGCTCGCCGTGCACGAGGACGTCGAGCCCGAGGTTCTCCTGCAGTTCGATGACGCGCTCGATCTCGCCGCGCATCCGGGCGGTGTAGTCGGCCTCTCCGAGCCGGCCCGCCGCGTGGTCCGCGCGCGCCTTGCGCACGTCGGAGGTCTGCGGGAAGGAGCCGATCGTCGTCGTCGCGAGGTCCGGCAGCCCGAGCCGGTCGGCCTGGGCCTTGCTGCGGACCTGGTAGTCCGCCCGCGTCCGGTCCCCGGGCTCGACGGCGGCGACGCGGGCCCGCACGGCCTCGTCGCGGACGCTCGCGCCGCCCGCGGTCGCCGCATCGGAGACCGCCCGGCGCAGCTCGTCGGATCCCTCCTGGGTGAGCGCCCGCCCGAGCAGCGCGATCTCGGCGACCTTCTCCCGGGCGAACGCCAGCCGGGCCGTCACCGCCGGGTCCAGCGCCGTCTCGACCGACACGTCGTAGGGCACGTGCAGCAGCGAGCAGGAGCTCGACACCGCGAGCTCACCGACGCTCCCCAGCAGCGACGCGACGCGGGAGAGCGCGCGCGGCAGGTCGCTGCGCCACACGTTGCGGCCGTCGACCACCCCGGCGACGAGCGTCTTGTCCCGCAGACCGGTGACGCCGGCGACGCGGTCGGCGAGGTCGGGGGACGTCACGAGGTCGAGGGCGACGCCCTCGACGTCGGTCCGGGCCAGCACGTCCAGCGCCGGGCCGGGGTCCCCGTAGGCGCTCGCGACCAGGATGCTCGGGCGGTTGCGCAGCGCGCCGAGGCGCTCGTAGGCCCGGCGCAGCGCGTCGAGCTCGGCCTCGCTCCGGTCCTGCACGAAGGCGGACTCGTCGAGCTGTACCCACGCCGCCCCGACGTCGGCCAGCTCAGCGAGCAGCTGCTCGTACACCGCGACGACGTCGTCGAGGCGCGAGAGCGGCTCGAAGCTCTCGGGCGCGCCGTCGGCGGGCTTGGCCAGCAGCAGGTAGGACACCGGCCCGACGAGCGCGGGGCGGGCGTTCGTGACGCCGTCCGCCACCGCCTCGGTGTAGTGCTCGACAGGAGTGCGCTCGGCGAGGCGGAACGTGGTGTCGGGCCCGATCTCCGGGACCAGGTAGTGGTAGTTCGTGTCGAACCACTTCGTCATCTCCATCGGCGGCGCCGACCTCGTACCGCGGGCGATGGCGAAGTACTCCTGCAGCGCGGTCCCCTCGCGCGTGTCGTGCGGGCGGAAGCGCGGCGGCACGGCGTCGAGCAGGGCGGTCACGTCGGCGACGTGGTCGTAGTACGAGAACGTGCCGGTGGGCTGGGAGTCCAGGCCGGCCAGGTCGCGACGGGTGCCGGCGCGGATGTCCGCGGCGACGGCCTCGAGCTCCTCGGCGGAGGACTTCCCGGCCCAGTGGGCCTCGAGCGCCTTCTTCAGCTCCCGGCGCGGGCCGATGCGGGGATACCCCAGGACGGTGGAACCGATCTGACGTGACACTTGCTCTCCTCCTCGTCGAGCACGGCGTCGGCCGGGCGAGCGTGAGGAGGGTGACGACGACGACCGGTGTGCGGACCGCCCGCCCCGGGTCCCTCCCACGAGGACCGCCAGGCCGCGCACGCCGGCGTTCGGCGCACGCACCGATGGCAGGTCTTCGGACTCGTGGGCGTCCGGCTCGCTCCTACTGGCCGTCGCTTCCCGGACCCCTCGCGGGATCCAGTGCTTCGTTGACGGCGGTCGTTCCCACTCACCGCTGCGGGGCAGTCCCGGAGTCTCGCCGGGTTCCCTGTTGCCACGAGAGCCGGCCGCAGACCGGATCTCGAACCATCAGCGCGGCGGACCCTACATGTCGTGGCGATCGCTCGCAGGAGTCCCACATCCGGGGCCGCCTCGCTCCCGGCTCGCGATCATGCCGCGGAGCGGGCCACCCTCGGGCACATGATCCCCCACGAGGTCCGCGTCCACCCCAGCGAGGACCGGCTCGCGCGCGCCGACCAGCTCGCGTGGCGGCTCGCCGAGCTCGCCGCCGACCCGGTGGCGCCCGAGCCCGCCGTCGTCGACATGGTCGTGAACCGGCTCGTCGACGACGTCGCGGTGGCCACGGCCTCGCTCGCCCGCCACGCCCCGACGACGGCCCGGGACCAGGCGCTGCGCCACCCCGCCGGACCGGGGGCGACGGTGCTGGGAGCAGCGCCCGGCGTCCGGGTCTCCCCGGAGTGGGCGGCCTGGGCCAACGGGACCGCGGTCCGGGAGCTCGACTTCCACGACACCTTCCTCGCCGCGGACTACTCGCATCCCGGCGACACGATCCCGCCGTTGCTCGCGGTCGCCCAGCAGACCGGGGCGTCCGGCGAGCAGCTCACCCGGGCGATCGTCACCGCCTACGAGGTGCAGGTCGCGCTGGTCCGCGGCATCTGCCTGCACTCCCACCGGGTAGATCACGTCGCGCACCTCGGGCCCGCCGTCGCCGCCGGGCTGGGGACGCTGCTCGACCTCGACCCGCAGATCACCTGGGCCGCGATCGGCCAGGCCCTGCACACGACGACCGCGACGAGACAGTCCCGCAAGGGCGAGATCTCGAGCTGGAAGGCGTTCGCGCCCGCGTTCGCGGGCAAGGTGGCGATCGAGGCGGTCGACCGGGCCATGCGCGGCGAGGGCGCCCCGAACCCGATCTACGAGGGTGAGGACGGGGTGATCGCCTGGATGCTCGACGGCCCGAAGGCGGCCTACACGGTGTCGCTGCCCGGGCCCGGCGAGCCGCGCCGCGCGATCCTCGACACCTACACCAAGGAGCACTCGGCCGAGTACCAGAGCCAGGCGCTGATCGACCTCGCCGTCCGCCTCCGCGAGAGCGTCGACCTCGACCGGGTCACCGACGTGCTGATCGAGACCAGCCACCACACCCACCACGTGATCGGGTCGGGCGCGAACGACCCGCAGAAGTACGACCCGGAGGCGAGCCGCGAGACCCTCGACCACTCGATCGGGTACATCCTCACGGTCGCGCTGCAGGACGGACGGTGGCACCACGAGCGCTCCTACGCCCCCGAACGCGCCCGGCGTCCCGACACCGTCGAGCTCTGGCGGAAGGTCCGCACCGTCGAGGACCCCCGCTGGACCGAGGCCTACCACCACGACGTGCCCGAGTTCGGCGGCCGCGTGGTGATCACCCTGGACGACGGCAGCCGGGTCGCCGACGAGCTCGCGGTGGCCGACGCCCACCCGCGGGGAGCCCGCCCGTTCGGGCGCGAGCAGTACGTGGCGAAGTTCCGCGCCCTCACCGAGGGGGTGCTGGACGTCGCCGAGCAGGACCGCTTCCTCGAGGTCGCCGGGCGGCTGCCCGAGCTCGCGGCGACGGAGCTCGACCAGCTCACCATCACTGCCGCCGGGCTGCCGGCGGGCGACCGTGAGGGGATCTTGTAGATGCTGCACACGACGACGACCGCCGCCGGGCGCCGGGCCGCCTTCCGCGCCGGCCTCGCCGCCCCCGGCCTGCTGCGCCTGCCCGGGGCGCCGAACCCGTTGGGCGCGCGGATGATCGAGACCGCCGGGTTCGACGGCGTGTACGTGTCCGGCGCCGTGGTGTCGGCCGATCTCGGGCTGCCCGACATCGGCCTGACGACGCTGTCCGAGGTCGCCGGCCGCACCGAGCAGATCACCCGGGTCACCGACCTGCCGGTGCTCGTCGACGCCGACACCGGCTTCGGCGAACCGCTCTCGGCGGCGCGGACCGTGCAGGTGCTCGAGGACAGCGGGGCCGCCGGCTGCCACCTCGAGGACCAGCAGAACCCGAAGCGCTGCGGGCACCTCGCGGGCAAGGCGCTCCGACCGCCCGAGGACATGGTCCGCACCCTGACCGCCGCCGTCCGGGCCCGTCGTGACCCGGACTTCGTCGTCTGCGCCCGGACCGACGCGGCGGCCGTCGAGGGACTGGACGCCTCGATCGACCGGGCCCGCGCCTACGTCGACGCCGGCGCGGACATGGTCTTCGCCGAGGCGATGGCCGGCCCCGCCGACATCGAACGGTTCCGCGCGGCGATCGACGTGCCGCTGCTGATCAACATGACCGAGTTCGGCCGCAGCGAGCTGCTCACCGCCACGGCGCTGTCCGACCTCGGCGTCGACGTCGTCATCTACCCGGTGACGCTGCTGCGGCTGGCGATGGGCGCCGTCGCCGACGGCCTGCGCGCCCTCGCCGACGAGGGCACGCAGGCCGGGCTGCTCGACCGGATGCAGACCCGCGAGCAGCTCTACGACGTCCTCGACTACGACGCCTACGCGGCGTTCGACGAGAGCGTCGCCGGCTTCAGGCCTTGACCAGCCCGTGCGGGTCGATGACGAACTTCTCGGCGACCCCGGAGTCGAACTGTGCGTAGCCCTGCGGTGCCTCGTCGATCGAGATCGTCGTGGCGTTGACGGCCTTCGCGATCTGCACCTTGTCGCGCAGGATCGCGTTCATCAGCTGCCGGTGATACCGCATCACGGGGCACTGACCCGTCGTGAACGAGTGCGACTTCGCCCAGCCCAGACCGATGCGGATCGAGAGGCTGCCCTCCTGCGCGGCCGCGTCGACGCCGCCGGGGTCGCCGGTGACGTAGAGGCCGGGGATGCCCAGCTTCCCGGCCGCCCGCGTGATCTCCATGATCGAGTTGAGCACGGTCGCCGGTGCCTCGCCGGCGTCCTTGCCGTGGCCGCGGGCCTCGAAGCCCACCGCGTCGACGGCGGCGTCGACCACCGGCTCACCGACGATCTGCTCGATCTTGTCCGGCAGCGCGCCGCTCTGGGTGAGGTCGACGGTCTCGCAGCCGAAGCTGCGCGCGTGCGCGAGCCGGTCGGCGTTCATGTCCCCGACGATCACCACCGACGCCCCGAGCAGCTGGGCCGACGCGGCAGCGGCGAGCCCGACCGGTCCCGCCCCGGCGACGTAGACGGTGGAGCCGGTGCCCACCCCGGCCGAGACGCAGCCGTGGTAGCCGGTCGGGAAGATGTCCGAGAGCATCGTCAGGTCGAGGATCTTCTCCATCGCCTGGTCGCGGTCGGGGAACGGCAGCAGGTTCCAGTCCGCGTAGGGCACCATCACGTACTCGGCCTGGCCGCCCTGCCAGCCCCCCATGTCGACGTAGCCGTACGCCGAGCCGGGCCGGTCGGGGTTGACGTTGAGGCAGACCCCGGTGTGGCCCTCCTTGCACATCCGGCAGCGTCCGCAGGCGATGTTGAACGGCACCGAGACCAGATCGCCCTGCTTGATGAACTCGACGTCGCGGCCGACCTCGACGACCTCGCCGGTGATCTCGTGGCCCAGGATCAGCCCGGGCGGCGCGGTGGTGCGGCCGCGGACCATGTGCTGGTCCGAGCCGCAGATGTTGGTGGACACGCAGCGCAGGATCACCCCGTGCGGGCACTGGCGTCCGACGTTCGCCGGGTTGACCCCGGGTCCGTCCTTCAGTTCCAGGCCCGGGTACTCGATGTCCTGGACCTCGACCTTCATGGGCTCGATGTAGGCGACGGCCTTCATGAGCACTCCTCCCGACGTGCGTCGAGTGCCCCCTTAGCCCCGACGCCTCGGCCATCGTGACTCCGGGCTGTGGCCTGCGTCACCCGCCGCGTGGTCCCCGGATTCGGCCGCCGTTCGGCGGAGGACGGGCATCGCCTTGCCGGTCGGTCCGGCCGGCAGCGCGATCATGGTCACTCATTTCATCAACTGCTCAGATATTGACCGTGTGAGTCGGCTGGTCCTAGCGTCCTTGCGTCGGCCCCCTGCCCCTGGAGGACTCCCGTGACCACTGCCGGTGCTGCCGCACGCGCCCGCGTGACCGCGACCACTGCCGCGTCGAACATGCCGTACCTGATCGGCTCGCTGGTCGTCGGCCTGCTGCTCTTCTACTTCATCGGGTTCGACGAGGGCGCCACGTCGCTGTTCGGGAACACGATGGTCGTGCACGAGTTCGTCCACGACGCCCGGCACTTCCTCGGCTTCCCGTGCCACTGATGCACGCCAAGCAGGTGATCCCGCGGGCGGCGCTCGCGGGAGGCATCGGTGGTCTGGTCGCGTTCGGCTTCGCGCGGATCTTCGCGGAGCCGCTGATCCAGCAGGCGATCGACTACGAGGACGGTCGCGACGAGGCACAGGACGCTCTGGCCGCCGCCGCGGGCAAGCCCGCAGCGGAGATGGGCCCGGACATCTTCAGTCGGACGGTGCAGGCGAACGTCGGCATCGGGGTCGGGATGATCCTGGCCGGCGTCGCGCTCGGGCTGCTGTTCGCGGTGGTCTACACCGTGGTGCAGAGCCGCGTGACGTGGCGGCCGCGGGTGCTGGCGCTGCTGGTCGCGGGGGCGGGGTTCCTGACCCTCTACGCGACGCCGTTCCTGAAGTACCCGGCGAACCCGCCCGCGGTGGGGCACGAGGAGACCATCGGGGACCGCTCCGGGCTCTTCCTCGTGATGATCCTCGGTTCGGTGGTGTTCCTGGTCGTGGCCGTGATCGTCGGGCGCAGGCTCGCGGCACGGGTCGGGACCTGGAACGCGGCACTGCTCGGCGGGCTGACCTACGTCGTGCTCTCCGGCGTGCTGATGGCGCTGCTGCCGTCGCTGGGGGAGCTCGCGGCGAACGTCGCCACCTACGGCCCGGTCGCCACCGAGACGCCGCAGCCGTTGCGGGACGCGGCGGGACGGATCGTGTTTCCCGGGTTCGACGCGGACCTGCTGTACTCGTTCCGGGTGTACTCGTTCGCCGCGCAGGCGCTGATGTGGGGCGTGCTGGGCCTGGTGTTCGGGGCCCTGGCCGAGCGGGCCTCCGGACGCACCGGTGACGCCGTCGAGGCGGGCGCGCCCGCGGAGGCCGTGGACGCCTGAGCGGCATCGACTGAACGACATCGACGCGTCACGGCGGGTCCGGGGAAACCCGGGCCCGCCGTCGTCGTCAGCGGGGCTGGATCTCGCCCATCGGGCCGAAGCCGTCGTGCGGGGTGTCGATGTAGAGGATCTGCGGCTGCGCCGACACGAGGTCGGGGGCGGTGTCGAAGAAGTTCTTCACGTAGGGCTGCTGGACGTGGAACGCGCCCGCGTCGGCGTCCCGGAAGCCCTCGATGCAGACGTACTCGTTCTCGTCGGTGAGGCTGCGGGAGAACTTGAAGTACAGGCAGCCCTCCTCGGAGTTGACGCTCTTGGCGTAGGAGTCGGCGAGGGCCAACCACTCGTCGGTCTTCTCGGGCCGGATCGGCATCACGATGTTGATCACGATCATGGAGGCGCTCCCCTTCGACGTCGACGTCGTCATCGTCGTGACCCGCGCCACTGGCCGTCAACATCGGTGCAGGATGTGCCCTTCGCTCGGGGCGGTGCGTCTTCAGGGGCGTCCTGACCCAGGTTGATCCGCGCCGGCCCCCGTCCGAGGGGCCTGCGGGTCTCTGCCGTCAGAACGTCCCGGGTCCGCCGGGTCGGGGTTGTCGTGCCGGGTCGAGCCAGGCCGGCGGGATGAACTATGGCCGGCCGTCGATCATCTCGATCTGCCATTCGCCGTGGTGGACCAGGCGGTGGTGGAACGGGCACAGCAGGCACAGGTTGTTCAGGCAGGTCTCGCCGTCGTCGATCCAGTGTTCGATGTGGTGGCCGTCGCAGCGTTCGGGGCGGCGGGTGCAGCCCGGGAACGCGCATCCCTGGTCGCGGAAGACCAGCGCCCGGCGGATGTTCTCCGGGACCTTGTAGGACAGTCGCTCGACGTCGAGGGGTTCCGAGCGGGTGCCGAGCACCATCGGCACGATCCCGGCGTCGCAGGCCAGTCGGCGGGCCTCGGCCGGGCCGATCCGCTCGTCCGGGCCCACCAGCGCGTGCCCGATCCCGTCCCGCAGCCAGGTGTAGGGCATGGTCACCGTCAACAGCGCCCGCCCCGGCGACCGCGCTGGCCGGACCAGCGCCGGCGGGACCCCGCCCGCCGGCTCCGGGTCGGGGTCGCGGAGCTGCTGTTCGTGCCGTTGCCGGCGGGCCATGTCGTCGGGGTGACGCTGCTCCGGGAGCAGGTTCTTCGGGTCGCCGTCACCGCGTTCGGTCGGGCCGGTGGTCTCGGCCGGGTTCGCCCGGTCCTGCGGTGCGACGTTCGCCCCGATCCCACCGGGGGCCATCGCCAGACCGCACAGCTCCAGCAACGTCGCCGCGTAGCGGGCCTCGAGGTCGCGTTCGTCCTCGGCGCCGGCCCGCCCGGACAGCGCGTCGAACGCCGCGAGGATCAGCTGGATGTCCGCCCGTCCGGTGAACCGACCCCGCAGCGCCAGCGACCCGTCGGCGCGCCGCACGATCCGCAGCTCGTCGGTCGGCTCCGGGCCCTCCTCGGGCGCGACCCCGTCGGGGTCCAACGCCGAGATCAGCTGCGCGGCCACCCGCGCCAGGCCCTTCGGGGCCAGCGTCGCGGCCTTCTCGGCCAGGAACTGTTCGGCCTCGCCCAACGCGGCCGGGTCGATCCCGTCGACCTTCTCCAGGTAGCGCATCGCCTCGTCGATCACCCGCACGTGCCCGCGGTCCAGCCCGCCCGCCGCGGCCACCGGCGCGGTCGTCGACAACCGCGGCTCGACCGTCGAACCGCTCGGCGAGACCTGATCGCACAGCGCGCGGGCGTGACGCACCAGCCGGCGCGCTTCCCCCAGATCGACCCGCCACAGATCCTGCAGCAGCCGCTCGGTCGACTTGTAGCCCGACATCTCCGCAGCCCCGGTCGCCTCCAGCTCGGCGACCTCGGACACCACGGCATGCTCGGCGCGCCGGGCGGCCACCATGACCTCCTGGGCGTGGTGCATCACCGCCTCGTCGACCGCCGGCCTGCTCATGGTGACGACTGTAGACGCACCCCCCGACAATCACGCCTGACCAGCGAGAACGAGGCCCGAGACGGCTTCTCTGTCGCCTCGGTGACACAACGGGCGTGCGCGAGGGGACTGACCGGCCCGAGGACCGGACGGACCCTGCTCGGTGCCGGGAGCGAACGACGCTCCCGCCGGACGCCGAGGAGATTCGACGATGAGCAGCCCCGCCTCCCTCCAGCAGCACGCGGTCCCCGGCGGCGGCCCCCGGTGGATCGGCGACCGCGCCGAACGCCGGGCCCGGAACCGCTGGTGGATCCGATGGTGGTGGTCCAGCGCCGCGTTCGGCGTGGTCGGGCTGGGGTTCCTCGGCGCGGTCGCGCTCGTCGAGGACCCGACGAACGTGCTGTCCGCGTGGTTCGGCTGCTGGATGGTCGCGATCCTCGCGATGGTCCCGGCCTACCGCCTGGGCTGGGTGGCCCGCTACGACCGGTACGACGACGAGCTGTCCCGCTACGCCCACGGCGTACGGGCGGAGATGTCGCTGCGCACCGGCGACGGGGTCGTGCGCCTGGGCGACCGGATCGTCGCCACCTCGTCGGTGGACGCGACCGGCCGCCGTCGCATGGTCCTCGACGACGCCACGCTCTCGGTCGACGAGCAGATCCTCGAGCGGGCCGGCGACCGCAGCATCACGGCGGTGGCGCTCCGCCTCGTCGACGAGGCCGATGTCGTCATGGCCTCGGCCCGGGGTGACCGCCGCGGTGACCGGGTCGACTGGACGATCGACGTCCCGCTCGGCGAGCTGCGCCTGCGCCAGCTGCTCTCGGCTGTGCCCAGCCGACGGACCCTGCTCGACGACGACGGGTGTGCCTGGCGGATCCGCGGCGACGCCGACGCCCCGTCGTGGAGCGCGGAGCTGCCGGAGCGGGCGGGAGCGATCGACGCCGTGGTCGTCACCTGGCTCGCCTGCCACCTCGACGCCGTGGGTCTCGAGCGGTGCTACGGGGCCGGCGACGGGCCCGCCCTGACCGCCTACCGCTTCGGCGGCGACGCGAGCCGGCGCCCGGTGGGCAACCCCGGCGTCCGGCCCGAGGTCCCGACGGCGTCCGGCGGGGGGATCGATCTCTGATGAGTCACCCCGTGTACCTCCCACCCCCGACCACCTACGGCCCGCGTCCCCAGCACACCGGGGCCCGGATCCACGCCGGTATCGCCCTCGGTGTCATCAGCATCGTCGGCTTCTTCGGCAGCACGGTCGCGTTCCTCGCGGTCGCGTTCATGGGTGACGGCTGCGGATTCGCCGACTCGCCCCCGATCTGCTCCTCGGCCGGCGCGGCGTGGGGCCTGATGCTCGAGCCCGCGCTGGCGACGATGATCGCGGCCGCCCTCGCGCTCACCGGTCTCGTGCGACGTCCGCCGAGGCACGCCTGGCCGGTCGCCGCGTGGGTCGTCTGGCTCGCCGGGGGCGCCGCGTGGGTGCTCCTGCTCTCGGTGGCCGGTGTCGGCTGAGGCGCTGGACATCCACGCGGCGACCACGGGATCGTCCGGGGCATGGATGAGCCGGAGGCGCAGGTCGTGCGGGCCTCGCGCACGATCGACGCAGGCGCGGACGTGATCTTCGAGCTCGTCGCGGACCCGGCGAACCAACCGCGGTGGGACGGCAACGCGAACCTGGCCGAGGCCGCGCCCGGCCAGCGGGTCCGCGCGGTCGGCGACGTCTTCGTCATGACGCTGACGCGGGGCACGGACCGGGACAACCACGTGGTCGAGTTCGAGGAGGCCCGCCGGATCGCGTGGACCCCGTCCGATCCCGGCGCGACCCCGGCCGGCCACCTCTGGCGGTGGGAGCTCGAGCCGGTGGACCCCTCGCGCACGCTCGTCACGCACACCTACGACTGGTCGCGGCTGACCGACGAGGCGCGGTTCGCGCGAGCCCGGGCCACCACGGCCGAGAACCTCGAGGCCTCGCTGGACCGCCTCGCCGCGCTCGCCGAGGGCCGGTCCTAGGAGATCCCGGCGTCGAGCCGCGCCAGCCGGTCCCGGACGTCGTCGGGCAGGGCCGCCTGCCACTCCGCCTCCTGCCCGGGCGCCGGGAGCACGCGCCCGAACTCCACCATCTGCTCGGCCGGGATCTCGCTGACGTAGACCCAGACCAGGTCGTCGGGCACTCCGAGGGCCGCGACGACGGCGTCGCGCAGCCCGACGATCAGCTCGTGCTTCGCCTCGGCGGTGCGACCGGCGCGGATGTGGCCGTGCACGAACACCGCGCGCGGGTCGACCGGCTCGCCCGCGATGAAGTGCTCGCCGACGATCGGATGGACGATCACCTGGACGAACGAGGGCGGCGCCGCCGTGGCCCGGGCGTGGACGGCGCTGATCCGGCGGGCGAGATCCGCGCGGGCGGCCGCCGTGCTGGACTCGGTGCGGAGATGGATCGCGTAGTTCGGCACGGATGCGGCCTTTCGTCGTCGACCCCGGACGTGACGAGGGCCGCGCGTCTCGGTCCGGACCGGGCCCCGAGGAGAGGTTAGGCTGCCCAAAGTCCGGCGGAGAAGGGCAGGGTTGCGGGTGGCTGTCGGTGTGTCGACGACCTCGACGGGACCGGAGCCCGGGACCCGCCCCCGGCGATCCCTCCGCTCCCGCCGCGCGGGGCTCGTCCTCGCCCTGCTCGCGGCGGTGCTCGTCGCCGTGGTCCTCTCGCTGGCCGTCGGGTCGCTGGTCATCCCGCCGGGCCGCGTGCTCGAGGCACTGCTGCACCCCGCCGCGTCGGGCGACGCCGACGTGGTGCGCTCATTGCGGGTCCCGCGCACCCTGCTGGGCCTCGTGGTCGGGGCCGCGCTCGGGGTCGCCGGTGCCCTCGCGCAGGGCTTCACCCGCAACCCGCTGGCCGACCCGGGACTGCTCGGCATCACCTCCGGCGCGGCGTTCCTGGTGGTCCTGGCGATCTTCCTGGGCGGGGTCGCGAGCTTCGCCGGGTACATCTGGTTCGCACTCGCCGGCGCCGCGCTGGCCGGGGTGCTGGTGTTCCTGCTTGGCGCCTCCGGGCGCGCCGGCGGCACTCCCGTCACGCTCGCGCTGGCGGGCGCCGCGCTGTCCGCGGTGCTCCTCGGTCTGACCACCGCGGTGGTGCTCTCCGACCAGACCACCCTCGACCAGTACCGGTTCTGGAGCGTGGGTTCGTTGTCGGGCCGGGCGGCGGACACGCTGATCCCGGTGCTCTTCGTCGTCGTGCCGGGGCTCCTCCTCGCGCTCGCGACCGCGCCCGGACTCAACGCCCTGGCCCTCGGCGACGACGTGGCGCGCTCGCTCGGCGTCCCGGTGGGGGCGATCCGCATCGTCGGCCTCGTGGCGATCACCCTGCTCGCCGGCGGTGCCACCGCCGCGGCGGGCCCGATCGCCTTCGTCGGCCTGGTCGTGCCGCACGTCGTCCGGGCGGTGACCGGACCCGACTACCGGTGGTTGCTGCCGTGCGCCGCCCTCGCGGGAATGGTGCTGATCCTGGTCGCGGACGTCGTCGGCCGGGTCGTCGCGCCGCCGGGGGAACTGCAGGTCGGGGTCGTGCTCGCCGTCGTCGGCGCCCCGTTCTTCGTCGCGCTCGTCCGCCGGCGCCGGCTGGCCGCCGCATGAGCAACGGCGTGACCACCCGCACGGCCGGCCACGAGACGCGCGTTCCCGGACGCGTACCGCTCCGCGTCGGGCGGTTCTCGACGGTGTGGCGCCTGCCGCCCGTCGTCGTGGTCGCCGTCGGGGCCGTCGGCGTCGTCCTCGCCGGGGCGGCCGTGCTGACGGTCGGCGACTACCCCGTCGGGTTCGCGGACGTCTTCGCCGCGCTGGTCGGCGCGTCCGACCGTGCCACCGCGGTGATCGTGCTCGACCTGCGCCTCCCCGAGGTCCTCACCGGGATCCTCGTCGGGGCGGCGCTGTCCCTGGCCGGGGCGCTGACGCAGACGATCGCGCGGAACCCGCTCGCGAGCCCCGACATCACCGGCATCACCCAGGGCGCGAGCGCCGCCGCGCTGATCGCGATCGTGCTCGGCGTGCCGTCGGGCGGTCTGGCCGGCGCCCTGGTGCTGCCCCTCGCTGCCCTCGTCGGCGGACTCGGCGCGGGCCTGCTGGTGGTCGCGCTCGCCTGGCGCAACGGGCTGGAGAGCCAGCGGCTCGTGCTCGTCGGGGTCGGCGTGAGCTTCGGACTGACCGCGGTGGTCTCCTACCTGCTCGCGGTGGCCCGGATCGAGCAGGCCTCGCAGGCCAAGGTGTGGATCACCGGCTCGCTGACCGGGCGCGGGTGGGAGCACGTGATCCCGGTCGGGATCGCGCTGGTCGTGCTGGTGCCGACGGTGCTGCTTGCGAGCGGCGGACTCGGTGCCCTGCAGTTCGGCGACGACACCGCCAGGGGCCTCGGGGTCCCGGTCGAACGGGCCCGCACGACGATGCTGGTGATGGCGGCCGCGCTCGCGGCGGTGGCGACGGCGGCCGCGGGCCCGATCGAGTTCGTCGCGCTCGTCGCTCCGCAGGTCGCGCTCCGGCTCACCCGCAGCGCGCGGCCCCCGCTGATCGCGTCGATGGTGGTCGGCGCGCTGCTGGTGGTGGTCGCCGACCTCGTCGCGCGGACCCTCCTGAGCGGCATCGGCACCCCCGTCGGCGTCGTCACGGCGGTGCTCGGCGGGCCGTTCCTCCTCTACCTGATCACCCGAGGCCGACGGGAGACCGCTCGATGAGCACGCAGACCGGCGACGACGTCATCGACGGGCACACCGGGCGGGTCCGGCTGCGCGCCGAGGGCATCGAGGTCGGCTACGGCGGCCGGCCCGTCGTCTCCGGCCTCGACCTCGAGATCCTCGACGGCACCGTGACCGCGGTGATCGGCCCCAACGGGTGCGGCAAGTCCACGATGCTGCGCGCCTTGGCACGGCTGCTGCCGGTGACGGCGGGCCGGGTGCTGCTCGACGGCGAGCCGCTGCGCGACGTCCCGAGCCGGCGGATCGCGACGGTGCTCGGGGTGCTGCCGCAGTCCCCGCAGGCGCCGGAGGGGCTCACCGTCGGCGACCTGGTGGCGCGCGGCCGCTACCCGCACCAGACCTGGTACCGCCAGTGGTCCTCCGACGACGAGGACGTGGTCGCCGACGCGCTCGAGCGGACGGGGATCCTCGACCTCGCCGAGCGGCCGATCGACGAGCTCTCCGGCGGCCAGCGCCAGCGCGCGTGGATCTCGATGGTGCTCGCCCAGGGCACCGACCTGCTGCTGCTCGACGAGCCCACGACGTTCCTCGACCTCGCCCACCAAGTCGACGTCCTCGAACTGGTCGATCGCCTGCACCGCGAGGACGGCCGGACGGTGGTCATGGTGCTGCACGACCTCAACCTGGCCGCCCGGTACGCCGACCGGCTCATCGCCATGCAGGGCGGTCGCATCGCCGCGGACGGGACGCCCGCCGAGGTGCTCACCGAGTCGCTGCTCGCCGAGGTCTTCGGCCTCGCCGCCTCGGTGATCACCGACCCGCACACCGGGGGTCCGATGGTCGTGCCGAAGGGGACGTCACGGTCCCAGTGACGCGCCGCCGTCGACGTAGAGCGTCTGCAGGGTGACGTGCCGGGCGGCGCCGGAGAGCAGGAACGCGACCGTGGCGGCGATGTCGCCCGGCTCGCCGACCCGCCCGAGCGGGATGCCGACCTTGTAGAGCTCCGGGCTGCCGGCGACGACGTCGGCGAGCGAGCGGTCGTCGTCGGGATCCGGCCACATCGAGCGCAGCATCGGGGTGTCGGTCGAGCCCGGGCACACCACGTTGGCGCGGACGCCGTGGGCGGCGACCTCGAGCCCGAACGAGCGGGTGAACGCGGTCGCCGCGGCCTTCGAGGCGGCGTAGGACGCCATGTGCGCGCGGGGCACCCCCGCGGCGTTCGACGCGACGGTCACCACGGACCCGCCCCCGCGCGCGACCATGCGCCGCCCGACGGCCCGGCAGGCGGTGAACACCCCGGTGGCGTTGACGTCGAGGCAGGCGCGCCAGTCGTCGTCGGAGGTCTCGAGGACCGGGCCGGTGCGCAGGACGCCCGCCCCGCACACCAGGGCGGTGACCGGGCCGAGCGCGTTCTCGGCGTGTTCGACGGCGGCCTCCACCGCAGCCGGGTCGGCGACGTCCGCGGCGAGCCCGAGAACGCGCTCGTGCTCGACGACCGGCGCGGTGCGGTCGACGGCGGCCACCGCGTACCCGCGGGCGGCGAGGTCGGCGACGATCGCGCGGCCGATGCCGCCGTCCGCGCCGGTGACGAACGCCGTGCTCACGGATCCGTCCGGTCGTTGCGGAACTGCCGGTCGTAGTCGGTCTCGGTCAGCCCGCGGCGCCAGTAGCCGGTGCAGAGCTGCTCGTCGCGGCCCAGCCCCCAGCCCTCGCGCAGGAGGGTCCGCAGGGTGCGCACGACCTCGGACTCCGCCGCTACCCAGGCGAACACCGTGCCCGACGTCGGGCGGGCGATCCCGCGGACGGCGTCGACCAGCCCGGTCTCGTCGTCGTCCGGGGTCGGAACGATCTGCAGCTCGACCCCCGGCGGGCGGGGGAGCGGCGGCTCGTCGGCGGGGTCGGGGAGGCCGAGGACGGCGACGCCGCGGGCGTCGTCGGGCAGCTTGGCCAGAGACGTGGCCAGGGCCGGAGCGCCAGACAGGTCGGCGACCAGCACCGTCCAGTCGGCCGGCCGCACCGTCTTCCCACCCGGCCCGGTGACCCCGAGGAGATCGCCCGGCCGCGCCGCCTCCGCCCACAGCCCGGCCACGCCGGACCCGTGCACCACGAAGTCGACGTCGAGCTCGCCGGCCTCCGGATCGTGGCGGCGCACGGTGTAGGTGCGCATCACCGGGCGACGGTCCTCCGGCGGCCAGAGGAGGTTGCCCTCGCCGTCGGGCTCGGGCATCTCGGGCCGGGTCTGGCCCTCGCGGGGGATATAGACCTTGATGTTCGGGCCGACCCGGTCGGTGCCGAACCCGGCGAGCTCGTCGCCGCCGAGGGTGACCCGCAGCAGGTGCGGGGAGAGCCGCTCGGTGCGCAGCACCTCGAGCACGCGGTAGACGTAGTTCGGGAGGGCGCGGGCGCGCTCGCCGGTGACGGTCATGAGGTCTCCTGCCGGGTCGGGTTCGGCGTCGAGGAAGTGGCCGGGATCGCGGCGGCGAGGAGACGACCGATCACCGCCAGCGGACCGGCCTGCGTCATGTCCTTGTGCTCGCAGGCCACGTCGTGGTTCCGGACGGTGCCGTCGACGTACGGGGCCCAGTCGGCGTGCGAGAGCCCCGGGTCGATCGGGTTGACCGTCGCCGTGAAGAACAGCACGTCGCCGGCGAACCGCCGGTGCGCGATCCGCTGCTGCAGCACCGCCGAGTTCACGAACGTGCTCATGACCTGGCCGATCGACGCGTCCGGCAGTTCCGCCAGCACGCCACCATGCTCGGCAACCAGGGCGGACACCGTCGCGCGGTCCAGCGGCCCGGGCGGGAGCGTCTCCAGGTCGTAGTGCGACATGTAGAGGAGCGAGCGCAGCGCCTGCTGCTCGTGGTCGTCCGCGAGCCGGTCCCAGGGGTAGGCCGGGTAGGAGTCGAGCATCGCCAGCAGCTCGACCTGCTCGCCCTGCTCCTGCAGCAGCGTCGCCAGGGTGTGCGCGACGACGCCGCCGAAGGACCACCCGACGAAGCGGTACGGCCCGTGCGGCGCGACGGTCCGGATCGCCGCGAGGTACTCGAGCGCCATCTCCTCGATCGACGAGGGCACCGAGCCGTCACCGGAGCCGTCGAGCCCGCGGGCCTGGACGCCGTAGAGCGGGACGTCCTCGCCGAGGTGCTTGCGCAGCCCCGCGAACGGCCAGCTCAGGCCGGAGGCGGGGTGGAAGCAGAAGACCGGCGCGGCCTGGGTGGCCGCGTCGATCGGCCGCAGCGGCAGCAGCATCCCGAGCGCCTCGGTGCCGCCGCCGGTGGTCTCCGCGGCGAGGTAGGTCGCGAGGTCGCGCACCGTGGCGTGGCTGAACAGGTCGAGGACCGGCACCGCGTGGCCGATCTCGCGCTGGAGCCGGGTCTGCACCCGCGCCAGCAGCAGTGAGTGGCCGCCGAGGTCGAAGAAGTTGTCCCCGGCCCCGATCCCGGTCACGCCGAGGACGTCCTCCCAGACGGCGGCGACGGTGCGCTCGAGGCCGTTGCCGGGGGACTCGACGGGGGCTCTCTCGCGGCCTGCCTCCTCCGTGGGGATCCGGGCCAGAGCCTTGCGGTCGACCTTGCCCGAGGGCATGAGCGGGAACCGGGGGACCGCGGTGATCCGGTCGGGGACCATGTGCGCGGGCAGCCGGTCGGCGACCCAGTCGAGCAGGGCGGTGGTGTCGGCGGTGGCTTCTCCCGAGGTGACGAACGCCCGCAGCGATCCACCGTCCGCGGCGAGCAGCACCACGGCCTGCCGGACCGCGTCATCGCGCCCGAGGACCGCCTCGATCTCCTCGAGCTCGACGCGCATCCCGCGGATCTTGACCTGGTTGTCGACGCGGCCGAGGAACTCGACGTTGCCGTCGGGGCGCAGCCGGGCCAGGTCGCCGGTCGCGTAGAGCCGTTCGCCCGGACGGCCGGAGACCGGATCGGGGACGAAGCGGTCGGCGGTGCGCACCGGGTCGTCGAGGTAGCCGCGGCCCAGCGGGACGCCACCGAGGTACAGCTCGCCGGGCACCCCGACCGGGACCGGGTTCATCGCGGCGTCGAGCACGTGGACCCGGGCGTTCGGGTTAGGCCGGCCGATCGTGATGCCGCCGCCGTGCTCGCCGCGGTAGACCTGGCAGGTCACCCCGATCGTCGCCTCGGCCGGCCCGTAGCCGTGGTACATCGTCGCGCCGGACACCCTCCCCGTCGCTTCGCTCGCCCCGAGCCGATCGGTGAACCGCCGGTGCAGCTCCGGGGTCAGCACCTCGCCCCCGCACCAGACGTGCCGCAGCGACCGTGCCCGCACCCCGACGTCGTCGTGCTCGAGCATCAGGTCGAGCATCGTCGAGACCAGATAGACGAACGTGACCCGTTGCGCCGCGACCAGGTCGAGCAGGTAGGACACGTCGCGCTCGCCGCCGGGCACCGCGACCACCAGCCGGGCGCCGACCACCAGCGGCAGCAGCACCTCGTTCACCGAGATGTCGAAGGTCAGCGGGGCCTTGAACAGCACCCCGTCGTCGGGTCCCAGCTCCAGCAGCCCGACCTGCCACGGCAGCCGGTTGCTGACCGCCTCGTGCCGGATCATGGCGCCCTTCGGGGTGCCGGTGGAGCCGCTGGTGTAGATCACGTACGCCAGCGAGTCGGGGTCGATCACGACGTCGAGCGGCGTGATCGGTTCGTCGTCGAGGGTCGGGTCGAGTGGGTCGACGACCGCGATCGCCGGGTCGCCGGTCGGCCCGTCCGGGCGCGATGGATCGGGATGGGAGAGCACCGCGCGCAGCCGGGCTGCGTGCGCGACCTCCGCGGTCCGGGCCGCCGGCCAGTCCTGGTCGAGCGGCACGAACGCCGCGCCCGCCTTGAGCACGGCGACCAGCCCGACGACGAGCTCGACGCCCCGCTCGAGGTGGATGCCGACCGTGCGCTCGGGCCCGACGCCGAGCCCGGCCAGCCGGTGCGCGAGCCGGTTGGACCGGACGTCGAGCTCGCGGTAGCTCAGCGTCAGACCCTCGTACACGACGGCGGGTGCGTCCGGGTCGAGGCGGGTCGCCGCGGCGATCATGTCGACGACCGAGTCCGGCGGGACCGGGGCGTCGGTGTCGTTCCACTCGTGGACGAGCATCCGGCGCTCGTCAGCCCCGAGCACGTCGACGGCCTCGATCGCGACGTCGGGGTCGGCGGCCACCGCGCGCAGCACGCGCTTGAACCGGTCCGCGATCGCCGTGGCCCCGGCGGGCTCGAACAGGTCGGTCGCGTACTCGAGGTAGCCGACCAGGGCCCCGTCGCGCGGGGCGAGCGAGGCAGTCAGGTCGAACTTCGCGGTGCCGGTCGGGACCGTCTCCGGCCGCACCGTCAGCCCGGGCAGAGCCACCTCGGGAGCGCCGGAGCCCAGCGAGAGCATCACCTGGAACAGCGGGTGCCGGTCGAGCGCGCGCGGCGGGTTGATCGCCTCGACGACGTGGTCGAACGGCACGTCCTGGTGGGCGAACGCGGCGAGGTCGACGTCGCGCACCCGTTCGAGCAGCGCCGCGAACGACGGCGCGCCGGACAGGTCGGTGCGCAGCACCAGCGTGTTGACGAAGAACCCGACGAGCTCGTCGAGGGCCTCGTCGGTGCGCCCCGCGACGGGGGTCCCGACGGCGATGTCGTCACCGGCGCCGAGGCGGTGCAGGACGGTGGCCAGAGCCGCGTGCAGGACCATGAACAGGCTCACGCCGTGGCGGCGCGCGAGGGTGCGCAGTGCGGTGTGCAGCTCCGGGTCGAGCTCGATCCGGACGTGCTCGCCGCGCCCGCTCGCCGTGGGTGGGCGCGGGTGGTCGGTGGGGAGCTCGATGCGGTCGCCGAGCCCGTCGAGGGCGGCCGTCCAGAACTCCAGCCCGCGGCCGAGCCGGGAGCCCTCGTCGTCGGGATCGCCGAGCAGCTCGCCCTGCCAGGCGGTGTAGTCCCGGTACTGCACCGGTAGCGGCGGCAGCCCCGGAGCACCGTCGCACCGGGCCCGGTACGCGGTGCCGAGGTCGGCGGCCAGCGGGCGCATCGAGCTGTCGTCGGAGGCGATGTGGTGCGCGACCAGCAGCAGGACCGCGTGGTCGTCGGTCACCGTGAACAGCTCCGCGCGCAGCGGGGGCTCGTGCGCGAGGTCGATGCCGCGGCGCGCGGCGGCGGCGACGGCGGCGGACAGCTCCTCGGCGGTCACCGGGGTGATCGCCATCGGCGGGACCTGGTCGAGCACCCGGTGCCCGGGTTCGCCCCGCCGCGCGGGGAACACCGTCCGCAGGCTCTCGTGGCGGGCGACGACGTCGGAGACCGCCTCCCCGAGCGCGGCCACGTCTAGCGGACCGCGCAGGCCCAGGGCCCACGGCAGGTTGTACGTGGGGACCGGGCCGTCGACCTGCTGCCGGAACCACATCCGCCGCTGCGCCGGGGACAGCCCGGGGTCGCTGCCCGCCGGCCGTCGGGTCAGCGCCGGGCGGGCCGCGCCGTCGAGCGCGGTGGCGATCGCGGCCGGGGTCGGCGTCGTGAACACCGTCCGGATGTCCAGCTCGGCGCCGAGCACCGAGCGCACCCGCGCGATGAGCCGCATCGCGAGCAGCGAGTGCCCGCCGAGGGCGAAGAAGTCGGCGTCGCGGCCGGGCGGGCGGACCAGCCCGAGGATCTCGGCGAACAGCCCCGCGATCACCTGGGCGACCGGGCTGCCCCCGCCGTCGTCGGCGGTGTCGAGGTCGGGAGCCGGCAGCACGGCGCGATCGAGCTTGCCGTTCGCGGTGACCGGGAGGGCGTCGAGCACGACGATCGCCGAGGGCACCTGGTGCGCGGGAAGCACGTCGGCGAGTGCTCGGCGTAGAGAACTCGGGTCGGGATCGGCGCCCATCACGTAGCCCACCAGCCGCGGGTCGTCGGCCCGGTCCTCGCGCAGCACGACGGCGGCGTCGGTCACCCCCGGCAGGGCCAGCAGCGCCGCCACGACCTCACCGGGCTCGATGCGGTACCCGCGCAGCTGCACCTGGTCGTCGGACCGCCCGAGGTGCACGAACGTCCCGTCGGGCTGCCGGCGGGCGAGGTCGCCGCTGCGGTACATGCGCGAGCCCGGCGGGCCGAACGGGTCGGGCCGGAAGGCCGCGGCGGTGAGTTCGGGACGGCCCCGGTACCCGCGTGCCAGCCCCTCACCCGCCACGTGGATCTCGCCGACGGCGCCGGGCGGCACGAGTCGTCCGGCGCGGTCGAGCAGGCGGATCGACCGGCCCGGCAGCGGCCGGCCGATCACCCCGTCGCCGCGGCGCAGGTCGGCGGCGTCGAGCCGGTGCCAGGTGACGTGCACCGTCGTCTCGGTGATGCCGTACATGTTCACCAGCGCGACGGCCGCCGGGTCGTGGCGCGCGGCCCAGCCCTGCAGGCGGACCGGCTGCAGCGCCTCGCCGCCGAAGATCACCAGGCGCAGCGCGAGCCGGTCGCCCACCTCCGGGCGCTCGGCGTCGGCCGCGGCGAGCTGGCCGAACGCGCTCGGGGTCTGGTTGAGCACCGTGACCCGCTGCGCGACGAGCAGGTCGAGCAGCTCGCGCGGCGAGCGCGCCACCGGCGGGGGCACGACGACGAGCCGGGCGCCGTGGGCGAGCGGGCCCCACAGCTCCCAGACGGAGAAGTCGAACGCGCCGGAGTGGAACCAGGTCCAGACGTCGTCCGGGCCGAACCGGAAGCCCGCGCTGGTCGAGGCGAGCAGGTCGACGACCGCGCGATGGGGTACGAGGACGCCCTTGGGTCGCCCGGTCGATCCGGACGTGTAGATGAGGTGTGCGCCGTCGTCGGGATCCGGGGGGCGGAGCCGGTCGTTGTCGGTCAGCGGTCCCGGCGAGGCGGCCTCGACGCGGGCGCGGTCGGCGGGGTCGTCGAGGCGCCGGACCCTGACGTCCCCGGGCAGGGTCTGGTCGCCCGTGGTCAGCACGAGCGCGGGCGCGGCGTCGGCGAGGGTGGCGGCGAGGCGCTCCGCCGGGTGGCCGGTCTCCAGCGGCAGGTAGGTCGCCCCGGCGCGGAGCACGGCGAGCACCGCGACGACGAACATGGGGCGTTGTCCGAGGGCCAGCGCGACGATGTCGCCGGGGCCGACGCCGTCCGCGATCAGGGTGCGGGCGAGCCGCGCGGACTCCGCGTCGAGCTCGGCGTAGGTGAGGCCGGCCCCTGAAGGGTCCACGAGCGCGGTCGCCCCCGGCTCGATCGCGGCGCCGCGGGCGAACACCTCCGGCAGCGTCGCGGGCCAGGATCCGTCGTGCGGTTCCGGCGGCGTCACCGCGCGGGCCCGCTCGGCGGGGGTGGCGACCTCGAGCGAGCCGAGGGTGGCGCTCGCGTCGGAGGCGAAGGCCGCCACGAACCCGGCCAGGCGGGCGGCGAGCGCGTCGAGGTCGGCGGCGGTCCACCGGCGCGCCGAGCCGGTGAGCAGGAGCTCCTCCCCGACCGGGGTGATCGCGACGTCGTCGACCGGCCCGGTCGCGATCGCGTGCACCGGCCCGGACGCGACGCCGAGGCGCAGGTACGGCGGGTCCGGCTTGAGGTTGACCACCGGGCCGGTCAGGCGCTGGTCCCGCCCGACCAGCCCGAGATCGCGGCGCAGGTCCTCGCCGCGGTGTCCCTGGTGGGCGCGCAGGTCTCCGAACGCGGCCGCGGCGTCGTCGACGACCCGGGCCACCTCGTCGTCGTCGGCGGGAGCGAGCCGCAGCGGGAGGATCGAGGCCGTCGTCGTGGGGACCCGCAGCCCGACCGGCCGCGACCGGCCCATGACGGGCACGCCCAGGACAGTCGCTCCGTCGGCGCCCGGCGGGGTCGCCCGGCGGACGAACGCGCCGATCGCGGCGACCAGCACCTCGGCGCGGGTGACGCCCCGGTCGCCGGCCAGGGCGTCGATGTCGGCCAGCACCGTCGACCCGAGCCCGGCCCGTGCGTGATGCGGCGGCTCCGGGCCGTCGTCCGGTTCCGGACGGGTACCCAGCACCGTCGGGACCGGCCGGTCGGCGAAGTGCGCCCGCCACCAGTCGCCGTCCGCCTCGCGGTCGCCCCCGGCCCGGCGGGCGGCGTCCTCGACCAGCAGCGCCTCGAGGTCCGCGAAGCGACCCGGGCCGGGCTCCGCCCCGTCGTGCAGCGCCGCGACGACCTCCGCGAGGCGGCGCCACAGCAGGGCGAACCCGTAGCCGTCGAGGGTGAGGTGATGGGCGCGCAGGTACCAGAACCAGCGCCGGTCGGTGAGCCGCAGCAGCGCCGACTCCAGCATCGGGCCGGACTCCAGATCGGTGGGTCGACGCAGGTCGGAGGCCATCCAGCCGCGGGCCGCGGCCTCCGGATCGGCCTCCGGCCGGAGGTCGTGGACCGCGACGTCAGCGGTCGGCTCGACCGGGAGGACCTGCTCGGGCGCCGTGCCGTCCGGTCCCGGATCGACGACGGCGCACAGCTGCGGCGCCTCGGTGACCACCCGCGCGACGGCCCGGGCGACCAGCTCCGGATCGAGCGATCCCTCCAGGTCGGCGTACTCGGCGACCACGAACGTCGGGTCGGTGCAGTCGATGCGCTGCGCGTACCAGACCGCGGCCTGGGCGTCCGACAGCGGCAGCCGTCGGCCGGCGGGCGCGACCACGGGTCCCGCGCTCACCGGTCACCCTCCTGACGCCGGCGCAGGCTCGCCGGCCGCAGGTCGGTCCAGACGCGTCCGACGTGGGCCAGGCAGTCCTCCCGCGTGCCGCGGTGACCGGCCTCGTGCCAGCCCGCGGGGAGCTCGCGGTCGAGCGGCCAGACCGAGTACTGCTCCTCGTCGTTGCGGACCACGCGGTGCTGGGGCGTCGGTGCCGGGGTGCTCATCGGTCCTCCGGTGAGGTCGGGGATGGCGGCGCGGGCCGGTCGTGGGCGGCCGACCACGCCTGCCAGAGGTGGGCGTAGCGCCCGCCCGCGGCGAGCAGGTCGGCGTGCGTGCCGTGCTCCACGACGCGGCCCGCGTCGAGGACGACGACCCGGTCGGCCGTCGCGGCCTGGGTGAGGCGGTGGGCGACGACGAGGGCGGTGCGCCCGTGCAGCGCGGCGTCGGCGGAGGCCTCGAGGACGCGCGCGCCGGTGCTGCCCGCCTCCGCCGTGGCCTCGTCGAGCAGGGCCACCGGCGGGTCGCCGAGCACCAGCCGGGCGAGCGCGAGCTGCTCGGCGCGGGCGGCGTCGACCGGCCGACCGCCCTTGCCCACCCGCGTCTCCAGCCCCTCGGGCAGGCTCGCCACCCACTCGCCGGCGCCGACCCGCTCCAGCGCGGCCAGCAGCTCGTCGTCGTCGGCGTCGGGTGCGGCCAGCCGGAGATCGTCGGCCAGGGTGCCGGCGAAGACGTGCGTCTCCTGGGAGACCACGGCCGCGGTCCGGCGCAGCGTCCGCGGCCCGAGGTCGTCGACCGCCACCCCGCCGAGCCGGATCGCGCCGCGGTCGGTGCGGTGCAGCCCGGCGACGAGCCCGACCAGCGTCGTCTTGCCCGCGCCGGTGGTCCCGACGACGGCGACGCGTTTCCCGGGCTCGACGACGAGGTCCACGTCGCGCAGGACGTCGGGTCCGTCGTCGGAGTAGCGGAACGACACCTCGCGCGCCGCGATCCCGACGCTCCCCGCCTCCGGCCGCGGCCCCTCGGCGGGGGCGGGCCGCTCGGGCATCGCCGCGACGCCGACCAGCCGGGCGAACGCCGCGCCGGCGGTCTGGGCGTCGTCGAAGAGCCCGAGGAGCTGGTTGAACGGGTCGAACAGGCGGTGGAAGTACAGCGCCGCGGCGGACGCGGCGCCGACCGTCGCCGAGCCGTTACCGACCAGGACGTACCCGACGGCGAGGATCGCGCAGAGCCCGACGACCTCGCCGTAGTTGAGCTTGCCGAAGAAGCGGCGCTGCACCGCGGCGAGCCGGATGGAGAGGACGCGCGCGTCGTCCGAGCGGGCCGCGATGCGGGCGACGTGCTCGTCGGAGGCGCAGTGGGCGCGGACGGTGTCGGCCCCGTCGACCGAATCCAGGATCTGCTGGGCGCGGGCCCCCTCGGCGATCCGCTCGGCGTGGGTCACCGGGACCACGGTGCGCAGGAACCAGCGCAGCGCGACTGCTTGCAGCGGCACCGCCAGCAGCCCGGCGACCGCGAAGCGCCAGTCCAGGACCAGCAGCGCGACCAGCGTCAGCGCGACCAGCAACGCGGCCTCGACGAGGGTGGGGAAGACGCCGGAGACCGCGTCGTTGACCGACTCGACGTCCCCGGAGACGCGGGCGACGAGGTCCCCGCTGCCGGTGCGCTCCAGCTCGGGGGAGGGCACCCGCAGCGCCCGGTCCACCACCCGCTCGCGCACCGAGGCCACCGCGGTCTGGCCGAGACGGGCCATGAGCGCGGACCCGGCGCCGGTGAACAGCGCCTGGCCCAGCGAGGCGAGCAGCAGGACCCCGGCCGAGACCGCCAGCGCCGTCGTCGTCCCGCCGTGCAGCACCAGGTCGATCATGTGGCCGAGGACGCGCGGCCCGACCAGCCCCAGGACGGTCCCGACGACGAGGGTGGCGAGCGTGGCGACGACGAGGCCGCGCTGCGGCCGCAGCACGGCGCGGGCCTCGGCGCGGGTCTGCGTGGGGCTCGCGGTGGGCAGCAGGTCCGTCATCGCAGCACCAGCTCCCGGTAGGCGGCGTCGATGCCGGCGAGCTCGGCGTGGGTCCCTTCGGCGCGCACGCGGCCGCCGCTGATCACGACGACGCGGTCGGTGCCGGCCAGCAGCGCGGGGCTGCGGGTGACCGTCAGCGTCGTGCGGCCGGCGCGCAGGGCGGCGACCCGCTCGGCGATCAGGGCCTCGGTGACGCCGTCGACGCCGGTGGTGGGGTCGGCCAGGACGAGCACGTCGGTGTCGGCGGCGAGGGCGCGGGCGAGCGCGACCCGCTGGCGCTGCCCGCCGGAGAGCGAGCGCCCGCGCTCGGTGAGCACCGCGTCGTACCCGCCCGGGACGACCTCGGCGACCTGGTCGGCGTCGGCGGCGCGGACGGCGCGACGGACCGCAGCCTCGTCGAGCCCCGGGACGCCGAGCCCGAGGTTCTCGGCCAGCGTGCCGGTGAAGAGCACCGCGTCGTGGTGGGCCACGAGCAGGCGCTCCCGGGCGGCGACGGGGTCGACGTCGTCGAGGTCGACCCCGCCGAGCCTGATGGTGCCCCGCTCCGGGTCGGCCTCGCGGGCCAGGCAGGTCAGCAGGGTCTCGACCGCGGCGCGGGACTCGGCGTCGGACACCACGATCCCGACGCGCTCGCCCGCGAGCACCACCAGGTCGAGACGCCCGCCGACCCCGTGCACCTCGAGGGCGAGCGGGCCCGGCGGGAGCGAGAACACCCCGCCGGCCGGAACCGCGGCCGGCGCGGCGAGGACGTCGGCGATCCGGCCGGCCGATGCCCGGGCCCGGGCGATCTGGGCGCCGACCGCGGCGATCCGGGTGAACGGGCCGAGCAGGAACTGGGTGAGGCCCAGCGCGCTGATGAACTCGCCGACGCTGATCTGCCCGGTGAGCGCGAGACGCGCCCCGAGGAAGGCGACGACGGCGAGGAAGAGCCCGGTCAGCGCGGTCACCACCGCCGTGCGCAGCGCGATGACGACGGCCGCCCGGATCGCCGCGTCCCGCGACGTCGCGCTCGCCGCTGCGTACCGGGCGGCGGCGACGGCCTCGGCGCCCAGCCCCTTGAGGACCCGCAGGCCGGCGAGGAAGTCGGTCGCGGTGCCCGCGGCGCGCGCGGCGGCCGCCTGCTCGACGGCGCTGCGCCGCACCAGCGGCCGGGAGATCAACGTGGTCAGCAGGGACACCGGGACCAGCCCGAGGATCACGACGAGGCCGAGCAGCACCGACGCCTGGACCAGCAGAGCGGCGCCGACGACGAGGGCAGCGGCGGCGCCCGCCGCGGTCCACACCGCCGCGTTGACCATGCCGACGCGCTGGGCGTCGGACGTGGCCGTGGAGAGCAGCTCGCCGGTCTTCACCGTCCCCGGCTCGGTGCCCCGCGGGTCCAGGACGCGTGACGCGACCCGGACGCGCATCTCGTGCCCGGCGCCCTGGGTGGCCCGGCGGACGAGCCGGCCGCCGGCGCGCATCGAGCTGGTGAGCACGAGGAAGAGCACGACCATCGCGCCGAGGGTGACCAGCAGCGACGGGAGGCTGTGCTGCGCGATCGCCCGGTCGACCGTGATGCCGATGAGGACGGGCACGGCCGCCTCGCAGGCCTGGTGCACCATCGCGAAGACCGAGGCCGGCACGACGAAGCGGGCCTGGCCGCGGACGGCCCGGCGCAGCACCCCGCGCGCATCGGGCGCGTCGAGCGCCGGCAACGGTCGCCCGTCGATCACCAGGCCGTGCGCCGCCGGCGGTGACCCGGGGGAGGGGTCGTCCGGCAGGACCCCCGGGCGCTCCGCGTCCGCCCCGGCTCCCCGGGTGGTCGTCCGTCCTGCGGTCATCGCGTCACGGCCCCCCTGCTCCCTCCGGCGCTCACGGTGACGGACCCACTCTGTCACGCACCGTGCTCAAGAGATAGCGCAGCCTCACCTAAGAGGGAAGAGTGCAGCTGCCGTGGCGAGCGCCTCACTTCGACACTTGTGTCGGCTCATGAAATAAGCAAGCCTTCCCTCACTATGCGGCCCGATTTTACGTTCGGCGCGTCCAGCGCCCGTGTCGTCGGCGAGGACGCCGACCTCCCGTCCACCCCACGCCGGCCCCGGTCGTCCGCCCGCGGCACGGTGATCGCCGTCCTGCTCGGCGTCCTCGCCCTGCTCGGGGCGGCCTGCTCCTCGGGAGGGGGCGACGCGCCCGCCGCGGGTGGGTCGGGAGGCGCCTTCCCGGCGACCGTGACCGGCAAGTTCGGCAGCACGACGGTGCCGGCCAAGCCGCTGCGCGTCGTCGCGATGTCCTGGACCGACGCCGACCTGGCGCTCGGCCTCGGCATCGTGCCGGTGGGCATGCCCCGGGTGCCGACCCAGCAGACCGGGATCGAGCCCTGGACCCAGGCCCGGCTGAACGGGGCGACCCCGACGCTGTTCGACGTCGCGAACGACGACCCGGTCGAGGCGGTCGCCGCGCTGAAGCCCGACCTGATCCTCGCGACCAAGGACTACAACCTCGACCGCAGCTACGCCCAGCTCTCGCAGTTCGCGCCGGTGGTGACCTACCAGCAGGCGCCGAACTCCGAGACCTGGCAGCAGGGCCAGCGCTCGGTCGCGACGGCGCTGGGGGTGAAGGAGCAGGGCGAAGCGCTGATCAACGAGACCCAGTCCCGCATCCAGGCGGCCGCCGCGTCGCACCCCGGGCTGAACGGGAAGACGTTCAGCCTGATCGTCACGCCGCAGCCGTCGGGCTTCTACGTCGTCAACTCGAACGAGGACGCCTCGGCCCAGTTCCTCTCCTCGCTCGGACTGAAGATCGCCCCCGCGCTCGCGTCGCAGCCGACCTCGAGCATCCCCGGCCGTGCGCTGCTGAGCTGGGAGCGCCTCGGCCTCGTCGACGCCGACCTGGTGACGGCCACGGGCCCGCCGAGTTCGCTCGCGCTGCTGAGGTCCCAGCCGGGCTTCCCGGCGCTCCCGGCCGTGGCGGCGGGGCGCTACCTGCCGCTCACCCCGGTGCAGGCGCAGTCGATCGCGTTCCCCTCGGCGGTCAGCCTGCAGTGGTCGATCGACAACGTGATCCCGGCGCTGGCGGGCACGCTCAAGGCCTGAGGCGTGACCGGGGCGAGCGCAGCGACGGGGGATTCGACGCCGCGCTGACGGGGTGCTCGTCCCGACGCTCGAGGACGACCACCTCGTCGCCGACCCGCACCGTCCCCGTCGTCGACGGGATCGCGTTCACCCCGAAGCTCACGCCCGGTCGGTGCCTCCCGAGCTGGCGCAGCGGCCCGCCCGGCTCCACGGTCCCGGTCTCCGGCACGACGGAGGTCATGACGCAGCGGGCGCAGGGCTTGACCAGGCGCAGCGTGACCTCGCCGACCGCGATCACGGTCCAGTGGTCCTCCGCCCACGGTTCGTCCGTGTCGACGACCAGCGACGGCCGGAACCGGTCCATCGGCAGCACCCGGGCCCCCGCCTCGCGCTGCCAGCCGTTCAGCACCGCGAGCGAGGCGCGGTTCGTCACCAGCAGCGGGAAGCCGTCGGCGAAGCTGACCGACTCGCCGGGCTCGGCGTAGTCCGGGTCGATCGGACGCGCCGACGCCGGGTGCGCCAGGTGGACCAGGGTCACGTCCCGCCCGAGCGCGGTGGAGAGCCAGCGGTCCGCCTCGGGCGAGCCCCGGACGGCCCGCACCTCGTCGCGCCACACGCTCACCGTGGTCTCCGGGCCGGTGGGCACCAGCGGCATCGGGTCGGCGCCCGCGGCGCGCAGCTCGACGAGCCCGTCCGCGCGCCGCACGGTGCCGACGAGTGCCATCGCCGGCGTGCTGCGCTGGGTGACGAACCGGCCCTGCGGATCGACCACCATCCAGCGCCGGTCCCCCTCGTACCCCCAGGGGCGCACCTCCGCGCTGTCCACGTCGAGCCCCCGCAGGGACTTCACGGGGAAGACGCCGAGCTCACCGACCACGGCCTGTCGTCGCACCGGTCCATCCTGCCTGGCGCGGCCGCCCGGTCCGGTGAGCGCACCACTCGGCCCCGGAGCGAGACGCTTTGCGGTTTCTTTACTCGAAGATGAGATCAGCGTCGCTCATGAGTTGCTTAGGCTAGCCTTTGTAGCTAGCTTCAGAGCGCGCTCGACCTGACACACACAGTGGCGGAGTTCGTCACCACCGGGTGATGGGCGATGACGAGGAGCTGATCGCGATGACGACGTCGCCGACGTCCGGCCACGAGTCACCCCGGGCGCCGCAGGCGTCCGCGGACGTGCTCGCCCGCCTCCGCGGCGACGTCGCCCGCCTGCTCGACCGGGAAGCCGACGCCGTCGGGGACGAGGAGGACCTCACCGACCTCGGGCTGGACTCGATCCGCCTGATGAGCCTGCTCCAGGGCTGGTCGGGCCCCGGGGTCGAGCTCGACTTCGTCGACTTCGTCCAGGACCCCCGGCTCGGCCGGTGGGCCGAGCTCGTCACCGCCGCGACGACGGGCGCCGCCACCGACTGAGCACGACCGTCGTCCCCGCGACAGCGAACGGAGCCTCGCGTGAGTCCAGCCAGCGGTCCCGGCCTCGTCGGCACGGTCCCCGACGACGACACCCTCATCTCGGACTACCGGCCCGGGACGACCCTGCTCGCCGGTCCCTGTCGCACCGTCCTCACCGAGGGAACCCGGGCGGTGCTGACCGATCCGGCCGGCGACGGCGGGCTCCCGGCCCGGGTGCACGCCCTGCTGCGCGCGCAGGACGGGCCGCTCATCGTCGGCGCGGTGCCCTTCGAGGACTCGGAGCGGACCATGCTCCGGGTCCCCGAGCACGTGCGGTGGGCGCCGGCCCGCACGGCGGCCCCGACCGGTGCTGGACGCGGCGCCCCGATGCCGGCCCCGGCCCGGGTGCGTGCCCTGCCGAAGCCCGCGCGCTACCGCGCGATGGTCCGCGACGCGCTGGCCGCGATCGACGGCGGCGCGATCGACAAGGTGGTGCTCGCCCGTTCGCTCGCGGTGGAGTACGACGACGACATCGACCCGGTCCGGGTGCTGGACGCGCTGCACCGCGGCGACCCGACGGGCTACCTGTTCGCCGTCGACCTCGAGCCCGACGCCGACACGGCCGGCCTCGCTCCCCGCACCCTCGCCGGGGCCAGCCCCGAACTGCTGGTCTCCCGCGACGGCGACCGCGTGACCGCGAACCCGCTGGCCGGCACCGCGCCGCGCCACCCCGACCCGGACACCGACGCCCAGGTCGCGCGCACCCTGCTCGTCTCCCCGAAGGACCGCCACGAGCACGCCCTGGTGGTCGACGCCGTCGCCCGGGCACTCGAGCCGTTCTGCTCGCACCTCGACGTCCCCGCCGAGCCCGAGCTGACGTCCACCTCGCGGCTCTGGCACCTCTCGACGCACGTCACCGGCACCCTGGCCGACCCCGACGATCCCGAGTCGTCCGCCCTGGGGCTCGGGCTCGCCCTGCACCCCACGCCCGCGGTCTGCGGGGCCCCGCGCGCCGCGGCCCACGACCTGATCTCCCGCATCGAGCCGACCGCCCGCGGGTTCTACGCCGGGCTCCTGGGCTGGGGTGACCTCGACGGGAACGGCGAGTGGGTCGTCGCGCTGCGCTGCGGCGAGCTCGCCGGGAAGCGCGCCCGCGTGCACGCGGGCGCCGGCATCGTCGCGGGATCCTCACCCGACGCCGAGCTCGCCGAGACCCGCGCCAAGCTCGGGACCATCCTGGCCGCGCTCGGGGTGGACGGGGTCGACCGATGAGCCCGCTGCCCGGGTTCACGCCGTTCCCGCCGGAGCGCGCCCGCCGCTACCGGGAGCTCGGGTACTGGCGGAGCGAGTCGCACGGCGCACTGCTCCGCGCGTCCGCCACGACCTGGCCGGACCGGCTCGCCGTCATCGGGGGTGCGGACCGCTGGACCTACGCCGAGCTCGACGCGCGGGTCGACGCGACGGCCACCGGGCTCGTCGACAACGGCGTGCGTGCCCGCGACCGGGTCGTCGTGGCCCTCCCCAACACCGCCGAGTTCGTCGAAGTGGTGTTCGCGCTCTTCCGGTCCGGCGCGCTGCCGGTGTTCGCGCTGCCCGCGCACCGCGAGACCGAGCTGACCCATTTCGCCGCGCTCGGCGAGGCGGTCGCGGTCGTCGTCGACGGGACCGATCCGGCCGCCGTCGACCGCGCGGTGGCGGTGGCCGACCGGGTGCCGTCGGTGCGGCGGATCGTGCTCACCGGAGCGACCGTCGGATCGTCGGATCCGAGGGTCACGGGGCTGGCCGACCTCCGTGCCGCGCCGCCCCGCCGACTGCCGGAGCCCGACGCCGACGAGGTCGCCTTCCTGCAGCTCTCCGGCGGGAGCACCGGCATCCCGAAGCTCATCCCGCGCACCCACGACGACTACCTCTACAGCGTCCGCGAGAGCGCCCGGATCTGCGGGCTGGGGCCGGACACCGTCCAGCTCGTCGTCCTGCCCGTCGCGCACAACTTCCCGATGTCCTCGCCGGGCATCCTCGGCGCGCTCCACGCCGGCGGCACCGTGGTGCTGGCGCCCGACCCCAGCCCGACGACCTGCTTCCCGCTGATCGAGGCCGAGCGCGTCACCGACGTCGCGCTCGTCCCGCCGCTGGCGCTCGTCTGGACCGCCGCCGCGGCCTCGGGCACGCGCGACCTCTCGAGCCTGCGGCTGGTGCAGGTCGGCGGCGCGAAGTGCACCCCCGAGCTCGCCGCGCGCATCCCGCAGACGCTCGGCGCCCCGCTCCAGCAGGTCTTCGGCATGGCCGAGGGGCTGGTCAACTACACCCGCCTCGACGATCCCGACGACGTCGTCCGCCTCACCCAGGGACGGCCGATCTCGCCCGACGACGAGGTCCGGGTGGTCGACGACGAGGACCGCGACGTCCCCGACGGCGCCGAGGGCCACCTGCTCACCCGCGGCCCCTACACGATCTGCGGCTACTACCGCGCCGACGAGCACAACGCGCGGGTGTTCACCCCCGACGGCTTCTACCGGACCGGGGACCGCGTCCGCCGCCTCGCCGACGGCAACCTCGTGGTGGAGGGCCGGGCGAAGGACCAGATCAACCGCGGCGGGGACAAGATCGCCGCGGAGGAGATCGAGGACCACCTCATCGCCCACCCGCGCGTGCACGACGCCGCGGTCGTCGCGGTCCACGACGCGTTCCTCGGCGAGCGCAGCTGCGCGGTCGTCGTGCTGCGCGGCACGGAGGACCCGGCTCCCAGCGCCGCCGACCTGCGCGCGTTCGTGCGCGGCCGCGGCGTCGCCGACTTCAAGGTCCCCGACCGCGTCGAGTTCGTCGACGCGCTGCCCGCCACCGGGGTCGGCAAGACCCATCGCTCCGACCTGCGCGCGGCCGTCGCCGGCTGGTTCCGCGCCCCCGCCGTCGACCACGCCGAGGTGATCTGATGCCCCTGCCCGTCATCGACTCCTACCCGATGCCCGGCGAGACCGACCTCCCCGAACCCCGGGTGCCCTGGTCGGTCGACCCGGACCGGGCAGTGCTGCTGATCCACGACATGCAGCACCACTTCCTGCGGGCCTACGCGGCGGCGCGCCCGCTGGTCGCCGACCTCGTCGGCAACATCGCGCGGATCCGCGACGCGTGCCACGAGGCCGGGGTGCCGGTCGTCTACAGCGCCCAGCCGGAGAACCAGAGCCCCACCCAGCGCGGCCTGCAGCTCGAGATGTGGGGCCACGGCATCGCCGCGGGCGACGGCGGCATCGTCGAGTCCCTGGCGCCCACGGCCGACGACCGCTTCATGACCAAGTGGCGCTACAGCGCCTTCCTGCACACCGAGCTGGGCGACCTGCTCGGCGCCTGGGGCCGCGACCAGCTGGTGGTCACCGGGATCTACGCCCACATCGGCTGTCAGACGACGGCCACCGAGGCCTTCATGCGCGACGTCCAGGCGTTCCTGGTAGCCGACGCGGTCGCCGACTTCTCGCTCGAGGACCACCTCATGGCCGTGCGCTACGTCGCGCGCCGCGCCGGGGTGGCCACGACGACGGCCCGCGTGGTGGGCGCGCTCGACCGCACCGCCTCCCGGGCGGTCGTCCCCGACGCCGTCTGACCCGGGCGCACAACCGCACCGATCACCCGGAGCCGGGCCCCGCCCGATGCTCCGCGTCCCTGCACGCCCTCGACCGATCCCTGGAGTCCGCCGTGCCCGCACCGATCCCCGATCCCGCCGACGTCACCGCCTTCACCGACCTCGCCGCCGTGCTCGGCACCGGGGACCCCAACGACGTCGTGAAGGCCTTCGCCGCCAACCAGGCCTTCCGCGCGGCCGAGTGGGAGGAGCTGACCACCGAGGACGACCCGTACCGCCGCCCGGTGCGCCCCGACGACCTCGAGTGGCTGGACTACGACAAGCCGCTGCCGGCCGAGAAGGCGCTCAAGCTCTCCGCGCTGCTCGGGCACCGGATGCTGCGCAACGTCTACGACGCCGACCGGCACTTCCTGCCGGCCGTGTCGTCGGAGGCGAGCCGGAACGACGCCGCCGACTTCTACTCGACCCGCAACCGCGTGCTCGGCGCGCTGGCCCGCCCGGTGCTCGAGCGCCACCTGTTCGCGCCGCTCGCCGAGCTGGCGACCCCGACCGGGACGGGCGTCGACGCCGCCCGCGCCGAGGTGCTCGCCGAGTACGAGCGCCGCTCCGCCGAGCCCGGGGCCGCGTTCGAGGCCGCGCGGGCGACGAAGCACCGCGCCGAGTCCGCGAACTTCGTGCTGCTGCAGATCGCCGCGTACCGCCCGGCCGCGGCCGGCGCGTGGGGCGGGCTCGCGCTGGGCGAGTACGACGAGGCCCACCCGGGCCTGCGCCGGATCGCGGTGGAGCGGTACCGCCGGTGGGTCGAGCAGGCCCCCGCGTGGCGCTCGCTGCTCGCGACCGCCGACCTGCGCCCCGGCGCCGCCGCGTACTGGCAGCTCTGGCTCGGGTCGTCGCTCGGGCGCGGCAACCACCTCCAGCACCTCTCGCGGGCCCCGGAGCACCAGGTGGCCGCGCTCGGCGCGCTGGTCCACGAACTGCTCGACCAGGCCGTCACGGACGCCCCGCTGTCCGCCGTGCTGGCCGAGGGTCTCGGCGCCGACCTCGCCCCCGGCGCCGACCCGTTCGCCGTCGCCGACGTGGACGGCGCCGCCCTCGGGCGCCTCGTCGAGGAGATCCTGACGCCGCTGCAGGCCGCATTCGGCGACGTCGTGGTCGACGACTTCCGGGCCGGTTTCGCGCAGGCGCGGTGGTTCGCCGGGCTCTGGGATCGCGACCTCGCCGACCAGGTGAGCTGGGCGGACCGGATCGAGGAATACCAGGAGAAGGCCGAGAAGATCGACCAGCACCTCTCCAACGAGAACATCGAGGTCGATCTCGACACGTTCGTCGAGTCCAACGAGGAGACCTCGACGACGCACGTCCACAACGAGCACCGGCTCGTGATGATCGAGCGCGGCCAGATGCACTTCTGGAACAACACCACACACAAGATCGAGCTGAACGAGGGCGACAAGCTCCTCATCCCGGTGTCACGGCTGCACGGCTCGACCGTGCTGTCCGGTGAGTGCACCTATCACCAGCCGATCATCCCGGACGAGATGCTCGCGCAGTTCCTCTGACCCGCACCCACGGTTCGAAGAGGAGCCAGCGATGAGCACTGCACAGCCGGAGCGGCCCGACGATCCCGACCGACGCGGGGGCCCGTGCCCGGGGACGTCGTCGGACACCGTCCGCGACATGGTGATCGGCGAGTTGCCCGCGTGGGGCGAGCCGCTGCTCGCGGACATGATCGGGACGCTGCTCTCGTCCGACGAGCCCTTCCCCTGCACGTTCGCGGTGTCCGCGGCCCGCAAGCAGACGTTGCGGCTCGCCTTCCTCGACGACCCCGACGACGCGGCCGCGTGCGACCGGCTCCGGGACGTCCTGCGGCACTACCTCGACGGGTACGAGCACCTGTCGAAGGACACGTCGCTGGTCGTGATCTTCCGGCCGGAGGAGAGCGACCGCACGCTGGCCGAGTACAGCGCCCTGTTCTGGTCGATCCTGCAGCGCCTGCACGACACCGACCCCGAGCGCTGGCCCGCCGACGTCCCCGCCGACCCGGAGGACCCGTGGTGGGAGTTCTCCTTCGGCGGGACGTCGATCTTCGTCGTCTGCAACACCCCCGCCCACAAGGAACGCCTCTCGCGGCACAGCCCGTCGTTCACGATCACCTTCCAGCCGCGCTGGGTCTTCGACGGCATCGGCCCCGAGACCCGTCAGGGGCAGGCCGCGCGGAAGGTGATCCGGCGTCGGTTGGCGCGCTACGACGACGTTCCGGCGTCGGAGCACCTCGGCGACTACGGCTCGCCCGACAACCGCGAGTGGCGGCAGTACTTCCTGCACGACCGCGATGACGACACGGGGCCGCGCTGTCCGTTCCGGCCCCGGGAGTGACGCCGCCTCAGGCGCGGTAGCGCGCCGCGAGCCGGGGGCTCTGGCCGCCGAAGGCCGCGAGGTCGGCGGAGGACACCGCGTCGAGGAGGGCGGTGTCCTCGACGCCGGGTGCGCAGACGACCTCGCCGAGCTCGAGCCCCCGCAGGCCCGCCGTGACGACGTCGTCGGCGCTCATCCGCGGCACCGCGCTCAGGTCCACGCCCTGGCGCTGGTGGAACTCGGTGGCGACGACTCCCGGGCAGAGCACCTGGATCTTCACCCCGGTGTCCTCGAGCTCCGCGGCGAGCAGCTGCGAGAACGCGACGAGGTGGGCGAGCGCGCCGCCGTAGACCGCGCGGCGGGGCATCACCGACGCCGCGGCCGGGCCGCTGAAGGCGATCATGCCGGCGACGTTGACGATCGCCCCGCTCCCGCGCTCGATCATGCCGCCGACCGCGGCGCGGGAGAGCATCGTCGGGGCGACGACCTTGACGCCCAGCAGCTCGCGGGCCTTGTCCACCGGCAGGTCGGCGAGCGGCATGTAGTGCGCGACGCCGGCGTTGTTGACCAGCAGATCCAGCGGCCGGTTCGCGACGACGTCGGCGACCTGTCCGACGCCGTCGTCGGTCGCCAGATCCGCGGCGACCGTCTCGACCGCGCGCTCCGGGTGCTCGGCGACGAACGCGTCGAGTCGCTCCGTGTTGCGGCCGACCAGCACGAGGTCGTGGCCGTCGGCGGCCAGGCGTTCGGCGAAGGCCTTCCCGATGCCGGAGGTGGCGCCGGTGATCAGGGCGAGGGGGCTCACGTCGGGTCGTGTCCTTCCGGTCGGGTGGCGTCGAGCCTGCCCGCTCCGGAACCGCGGTGCGGGGGTCCCGTCAGGACCCCCGATCATCGGGTGAGCCGCGCGAGCCGCTCGGCGTCGTCGCTGCCCGCGACGGCGTAGTGGACGACGAGCATCGCGCCGTGGGTCCCGGTGATCGGATAGTTGCCGCGGCGCAGGGTCAACGGCCCGGCCGGGCGGCCTCTAGCCAACGTCGCAACATTGCTGGTCGGGGGAGGCTAGCAACGCCTCGAATAGCGCGGCTGGTGTGTGGTCGGCCAGGACCAGTCGGGGGCGGGCGTTGATCTCGTCCTCGACCGCGCGCAGATGTTCGGGTCCGTGGACGCTG
>NZ_JAJNDB010000009.1 GCF_021026375.1 Actinomycetospora endophytica
CAGGTCCAGGGCGTCGCCGGCACCTGGCGCGACCTCACCGAGAGCGTGAACCACCTGGCCAGCAACCTCACGACCCAGGTGCGCAACATCGCCCAGGTGACCACCGCGGTCGCCCGCGGCGACCTGAAGCAGAAGATCACCGTGGACGCTCGCGGGGAGATTCTGGAGCTCAAGAGCACCGTGAACACGATGGTCGACCAGCTCTCCTCCTTCGCCGACGAGGTGACCCGGGTGGCTCGCGAGGTCGGCACCGAAGGCCGACTCGGGGGCCAGGCCCAGGTGCAAGGCGGCGCCGGCACCTGGCGCGACCTCACCGAGAGCGTCAACCAGCTCGCCTCGACGTTGACGACTCAGCTGCGCGCGATCGCCGAGGTCTCCACGGCGGTGACTCGGGGCGACCTCACCCAGCGGATCGGCGTGCAGGCGCAAGGGGAGGTCGCCCAGCTCAAGGACACCCTCAACCTGATGATCGTCACCCTCCTCGAGACCACCAACGCCAATGCCGAGCAGGGTTGGCTCGACTCCAACCTGGCCCGCATCGCCGGGCTCCTGCAGGGCCAGCGCGACCTCGAGGACGTGGCTCAGATGATCATGCAGGAGATCGCGCCCCTGGTGAACGCCCAGGTCGGCGCGTTCTTCCTGGCACACCGCGACGGGGACGACCACGACACGGTCGACTCGGTGGACACGGCCTCCACCCAATGGCGCCTGGTCGCCGGCTACGGCCTCTCCGGAAGCCGTTCCGCGCCCGACATCGTCACGGAGTTCGGTCCGGGCGAGGGCCTGGTGGGGCAGGTCGGTGCCACCAAACGGACCCTCGTCGTCCGGGACTTCCCCCGCGAGTACCTGCCTGTCCAGCTCGGGGTCGGTTCCGCGCCCCCGGTTGCCATCGCGCTGCTGCCGGTCACCTTCGAGGGCGAGGCCCTCGGCGTGATCGAACTGGGCTCGTTGACGCCGTTCTCCGAGCTGCACCTGACATTCCTGGAACGGCTCGTCGACGCGATCGGCGTGTCGGTCAAGACCATCCGGGCGAGCCGCCGGACCGAGGCGCTGCTGACCCAGTCCCAACGGCTCACATTGGAACTGCAGGCGCGGTCCGACGAGCTCCAGCGCACGAACGCCGAGCTGGAGGAGAAGGCGGAGCTGCTCTCGGAGCAGAACCGCAACATCGAGATCAAGAACGAGGAGATCGACGCAGCCCGGCGCGGCGTCGAGGAGAAGGCCCAGCAGCTCGCCGTGGCGAGCCAGTACAAATCGGAGTTCCTGGCCAACATGAGCCACGAGTTGCGGACTCCGCTCAACAGCCTCCTGCTGCTCTCACGGCTCCTCGCGGACAATCCCGAACGCAATCTCTCGCCGCGCCAGACCGAGTTCGCGGCGACCATCCACAACGCCGGATCGGACCTGCTGGCCCTCATCGAGGACATCCTCGACCTGTCCAAGATCGAGGCGGGGCGGGTGGACGTGCACCCGACGACCGTGCAGCTCGCGGACATCTCCGGCGACGTCGACATGGTCTTCCGGCCACAGGCGGAGGAGAAGGGACTGGACCTTCGTCTCGAGATCGCGCCCGGCGCGGACTCCTTCGTCACGGACCCGCAGCGGCTGCACCAGATCCTCCGCAACCTGCTGTCGAACGCCGTGAAGTTCACCAGCGCCGGCACCGTCGGTCTGAAGATCGGGGTGACGGAACGGGGGACGTCCGGTTCTGCCGCCGCCGATCCCGAAGACTCGGGCTCGGCTGCGGACCGCTTCGTCAGCTTCGAGGTGAGCGACACCGGCATCGGGATCTCCGGCGAGAAGCTCGACATGATCTTCGAGGCCTTCCAGCAGGCGGACGGCACGACCAGCCGCCGCTTCGGCGGCACCGGCCTGGGGCTCTCGATCAGCAAGGAGCTCGCGCGTCTGCTCGGCGGAATCATCTCGGTGACCTCGACGATCGGCGAAGGCTCCACTTTCACGCTGTACCTGCCCCTGCACCAGCAGCACCGCCCGGCTCCCGTGTCACCGCAACCGCCGGCGCCGCGCCCGGCCGAGGTCCCCTCCGAGCCTGCCGTCGAGACCGCCGATGCGGTACCGATCCTCCGTCCGACCGCGCTCTCACGGTCTACCGGCGGCGTCGGCGACGATCTCACGGGGCTGACGGTTCTGATCGTCGACGACGACGTCCGGAACGTCTTCGCGCTCACCAGCGCGCTGGAGCACCACCACATCGACGTGCTCTACGCCGACAACGGCGCGGACGGCATCCGTCTGCTCTGGCAGCACCCGGAGACCGCCATCGTGCTGATGGACGCGATGATGCCTGACATCGACGGCAACGAGACGACCCGCCGGATCCGGGCCCTCCCGACCGGGGCCGACCTCCCCATCGTGTTCCTGACGGCCAAGGCCATGCCCGAGGACCGTGAGGCCAGCTTCCGGGCGGGGGCCAGCGACTACCTCACCAAACCCGTCGACCTCGACGAGCTGCTCTCGGTGATGTCCACCCGCTGCGGGTCCGAGCGATCGAGCACGGGGAGCGCTCCGTGAGGAAGCTGCCGACTCCCCGGGTGCTCGCGGTGGACGACCGCCGGGAGAACCTGATCGCCCTGGAGGCGATCCTCCAGGGCATTCCGATCGACATCGACCCCGTCACCAGCGGCGAGGAGGCTCTCAAGAAGCTCCTCACCAACGATCACGCGGTCATCCTGCTCGACGCCCACATGCCCGGCATGGACGGGTTCGAGACCGCCGAGCACATCAAGCAACGGGAGCGAAGCCGACACATCCCGATCATCTTCTTGACTGCCGTGAATTATGACGCGCACCTCGCGTTCCGCGGCTACGAGGTCGGCGCGGTCGACTACATCACCAAGCCGTTCGACCCGTGGGTTCTGCGTTCGAAGGTGGAAGTCTTCGCTGATCTGTGGAACGTCCAGGCCGAGCTCACGGCCCAGGCCGGCGAGCTACGGGACCTGCGAGCTGCTGTCGATGGTGCCGTGACCGCGTTGTCAGAAGACCCGTCCGAAGTCGAGAGTGCCGTGACGCTGCTGCGCGAGGCCCTCGCCGATGGCGCGGTGACGAGGCCGCGGCGCCGGTGAATGGGCGACCTCCAGAATTCGGTCGGCAGCGGTGTCGGACCGGACCTCGGGGTGGTGTTAATGGGGTGGTCGGCTCCCGGCCACAGTAATCCGACCACCCCTACCCATCGCGCGTCAGCGACTGCTCGAAAGGCGAATTGAGCTTAGCGACGCTGGATGGCCGGCGGGTGTATCAGACTGACGCAGTCTCAGCTTGAGACAGATCGTCATTCTTCGATTGCCATCCTCCCGCGGCAACAGAACTGGACTCAGCCTCACAATCGGGCGCGTTGATCGAGCACGAGAGTGAGCATCGGCGTCTCGGCCCCGGCCCTGACCGGCAGCTGAAGAACTCTCATCGGGTGGCCGCCGGCGGATGTCGACGGATCCAGCGTCGACATCGACGGGGATCGTCAGCGACGAGGGGGTCCACATGTTCGGCTTTCGGTGGCTGAACCGCGGGATCGCGGACGCCGAGCGGCGTCGGACCGCGACCCACACCTCCGGCGACCGGGTGGTCTGGCGTGGCCTGATGATGGAGGGCCGGGTGCTGGTCTACTCCGGGACCTACGTCGCCGACGGCCCGGGCCCGTACGTCACCATCCGCCATGACGGCGCGCCGAGCGATGCGCGGGTGCGGCCCGAGCGGCTCTGGCGCGAGTCGGACTACCTCGCCCTCGTCGAGTCGCATCGCGCCGTGCGGCCCACCCGATGGGGGTGACCGGCCGTGGCACACGGCCGCCCCCTTGTGGTCGCACGATGTGCGCGGTCCGCGCAGCTCACCGGGCCGACTCGGCCGGCTCGGACCGGTCAGCGCTGTCGACCTCGGTGGACGGCGACACGGCCTCTCCGAGGATGACGGGGCGGACGAAGCTGGGGGCCTTCGGCAGCTCGGTGTGCGCGAGCGAGGTGACCGTGAAGCCGCCATCCTCGAGGACCGCGAGGGTGGGCCGGTTGCAGTCGCAGCACACCAGGGCGCGGTTGATCCGATTCATTCTGTCCTGCTTCCGCGCCGCGACTGCATCCGTCGCGCGGACGTGCTCGAGGAAGAGGAGACGTCCCCCGGGGCGGAGGACGCGCCGGAGCTCCCGGACGGCGCGGGGCGCGTCGTCGACGCCGCAGAGCACCAGCGTGGAGACCACCGTGTCGAAGGCGCCGTCCTCGAAGGGGAGGTCCTCGGCGGGGGCCCGGAGCACCTTCGTCGAGGGTGCGGAATCGCGTGCACGACGTTCGAGTCGTCGCATCATGTGCACATCGGGCTCGGTGAGCGTGACCTCGGTCGCGGCGGCGGGGTAATGGGCGATGTTGGCTCCGGTGCCTGCGCCGACCTCGAGTACCTTGCCCTCGCATCTGTCCGCCACTTGCCGGCGCATCTCGGCGAGACCGGCTTTCTCGGTGCGGCGCATCTGACGGTCGTAGATCGCGGCGAACAATCGCCTTCGTAAGCTCATCGGGTCCTCCTCGTGCCTTTCTTCGAAGGTAGGGGAGGGTGCTGCCGCGATCGTGGGGCGATTGCCCCATCTTCTCCGGCCACGGACGGGGGCTCCTCGTCGGGCAGCAGCCCGTGCTGCACGGCGAACAGACTCGCCCCGGCTCGGTTCGAGACACCGATCTTCGTGTAGATGTGCTCGATGTGGTTGCGTGTGGTCTTGGGCGAGATGACCAGTTGCGACGCGATCTCGCGGGTCGCGACGCCGCGCGAGACCAGCCGCAGCACATCGATCTCCCGAGCGGTGAGCCCGGCGGGGCCGGTGCGCCGGCGGGTCATCCGGTGACCGGCGGCACCGAGGACGGCTTCGACGGCGTCGCCGGCCATACGACCGGCCGTGACCTCGCGCCGCAGCTCCGTCGCGGCCTCGCGGGGTGTCAGCGCGCTCCGATGCGGTCGGGGTTCGCGCATCGCCTGGTAGGCGTCGGCGGCACCGAGCACCCGGGCGGAGAGCGGGATGGCCGAACCCGGCAGGCGACGGGGATAGCCCGATCCGTCGAGGCGCTCGCGCAACGCTGCGGCGATGGCTCCGAGGGGGGCGAGGGTGCTGGACTGGCTGAGGATGCGCTCGGTCAGGTACGGGTGCATGCGTACCCGTTCCCACTCGCCGGCGCCGAGGGCCCCACGCTTGTCCCAGATGGCGTTGGAGACTCCGAGGCGGCCCAAGCCGTGGACCACACCGGCGCGGCGGAGCACGTCGCTCTCGGTGCGTCCGAGCCCGAGCGATGCTGCGGCGGCGCCCACCAGCTCGGCGACTCCGCGAGCGTGACCGAGCATGTAGGGCGACTTGAGGTCGACGAACTCGGCGATGGCGAACAGCGCCTCATCGAACTGGGACCACGAGAGATGCACCGCCAGCGAGGGCTCCGCTCCGATGACGGCGGCCCACGTCTCGGCGTCGTCGAGACCTGACACGATGTCGTCGGCGTGGGCGCAGAACACCTCGGCGACCTCGGGGTCGAACTGGGTCCCGGCCCTCTTCCGGGCCAGCGAGACCGCCGCGGAGGTGCCGCCGATCCGGTGGGCCACCTCGGTGAACTCGCCGATCTGCGCGAGCCGCGAGGCCATGGGGATGGCGTTGCCGCGGAGTTCGCCGGGCCACCCCTTGCCGTCCCACTGCTCGTAGGCGGCGCCGACGGCCTCCTGCACGGCGCGGGACAGTCCGAGCTGTCCGGCGAGCCGACGCCCCAGCGCCGAGTGCTGGGCGATCATGCCGTTCAGGTCGTGGTGCCCCGAGATCGCGAATTCGACTCCGACCCGAAACCTGTGCAACGGGGGATTTCCCTTACCGAGGGTGCGCATCGTCGCGAGGGCGGCGGCCAGGCTCCCGAGTTCGTGCTCGTACTTCTTGGCCTTGAGGGCGATGTCGTCGCCGAACCACTTGGCTTGCTCGTGGGCGTCGGAGTGGCAGCCGACGTTGACCATGAGCGCCGTGTGGTAGGCGGCCGACTGTTCGGACTCTGCAAGACCCATCGTCTCCGCCAGCCGCATCGAGATCCTGGTCTGACGCAGCACGTGCTCCATCGGCTGGCCGAATCCGAGGTCCACGCCCAGCGACAGGGCGGCTACCAGCTCCGCGAGCCGCACCCGCCCTCGCGCGGATGGGTCACCGCTGTCCGCAGAGCCGCGGACGGTCGTGTCCGACACCGGTGATCAGGGCGAGCCGCCGTGCGATCGCTCGTCGAGCGACGTGTCGCGTCCAGCGGGCATCGTGCCCTCCCTCGGGCGGGTCCGGCATGAGGAGTGTCCGCAAGCCTCGGACCGATCGCCCGCCCCGCCCAGGGCCGAAGGTCCCGGGTCGACCCGGGGGCCCTCGCGCCCCGGGTGACAGGACGAGATGTGCCGCTCGGAGTCCTGATCGCGACGTGACCGGCCCTCACCCCGACGATGCGGTCTGGTCGAGCGACGGGCATCTCACGCAAGGTTGTCCCGGCCCCGTCGGCGTCATCGGAGGACCGGCATGACATCGCTGCAATGGCCCGCCGCTCTGCCTGCCCAGCAGGTGCGGATCGCTCGGCCTACGGACCAGCTCGACGCGGTGGTCGCCTTCTATCGGGACGGGCTGGGGCTGCTCGAGCTGGACCGCTTCGCCGGCCACGCCGGATATCGGGGCGTGTTGCTGGGCCTGCCCGGTGTCGACCACCACCTGGAGTTCACCGAGCACGAGGACGGGAGCCCGGGCCCGGCGCCGAGCAGGGACAACCTGCTGGTGTTCTCCTTCGGGGAGCCGGCCCGGGTGCACGACGTCGCCGCTCGGCTGGCTCGCGGGGGCCATGGGGCGGTGACACCGGAGAATCCGTACTGGCTCGAGCACGGCGCGATCACCGTCGAGGACCCCGACGGGTGGCGGGTCGTCCTGATGGCCGAGCGGCTCGTCGGCTCGCCCGGCCCGGTGGACGTCGAGCTCTACCGCGGGGAGCGGGACGACCTCCGACCGCTCTTCGAGCTCGCCGAGGATTCGCCGAGCTCGCTCGAGTCCTATCTCGACACGGGTCGGGTCCTAATCCTGCGTCTGCGCGGGGAGGCCGTCGGTCACCTGCAGCTGCTCGGCGGCTCCGGAACCGACCAGGCCGAGGTGAAGAACATGGCCGTGTACGAGGGGCTCCAGGGACGAGGACTCGGCGGCCGACTGCTACGCGCTGCGTTCGCGCTGCTCACCGCCGAAGGCGTGCGGGGTGTCAGGGTGGCGACCGCTGCCGCCGACGTCGACAACCTGCGGTTCTACCAGCGGCATGGCTTCCGGATGTATGCGGTGGAACGCGACGCGTTCGGACCGGCGAGCGGTTACCCGGAGGACGCCGACATCGCCGGCATTCCCCTCCGCGACCGGGTGTGGCTCGAGCGTCCCCTGGGCGCGCCCGACAGCCCGTGAGCGGCAGTCATTTCAGCGCACCCGCACCGGCGGGCTCCGTAGTCGCTCACCCATCTATCCCCATCCGGCCATCGTCAGTGCCATTGTGGGTGCCGTGACACCCCCGTCCGGGTGCGGAGCGGGAGCCACCGTGTAACGGCCGGCGTGGCCGCCGGGTCAGCACCCGTGCGTCCGTCTCCACCCCGGAGACGGCACCTGTTGGGAGCGACCATGAGCACCACGGCCATCGCGGACTACGCGTTGCTTTCCGATCGGCACAGCGCGGCGCTGGTCAGCCGGAACGGGTCGGTGGACTGGTTGTGCTTCCCGCGGTTCGACAGCCCTTCCGTGTTCGCCCGGCTGCTCGATGCCGACGCCGGCCACTTCGCGATTGCCCCCGCCGACGCCGACGGGATCACGACGAGCCGCCGGTACGTCGACGAGACCATGGTGCTGGAGACGACGTTCACCACCGCGACCGGCACGCTGGTCCTCACCGATGCCATGGCGACCGGCCCCAGCACCGACCCCCACACGCTCGGCGCCGCGGCGCCGCGGATGCTGCTGCGATCTCTCGAGTGCACCGCCGGCAGGGTCGAGGCGCGGATCGAGTTCGCGCCCCGTCCGGAGTACGGACTGATCGATCCGCTGATCCAGCCGATACCCACCGGGCTCCTGGTCCGCGGCGGCGGGGACGTCCTGCTCCTCTCATGTCCCACCCCGCTCGAGGTCGTCGGCACCCGAGCCCTCGGCACGGTGATCCTCGACGCCGGCGAGCGCAGGATCTTCGGGCTCGCGCACCGGAGCACCTCGGAGGCGTTCCCTGAACCGTGCGAAGCCGAGGAGCTCGACACCGCCCTGCGCGAGACCGTCGAGGCCTGGCGTGGTTGGTCGCGGGCGCACCAGAGCTATCAGGGCCCGTGGCGAGAGCTGGTGCATCACAGCGGGCGCGTACTGCAGGCACTGAGCTATCAGCCCACCGGCGCGGTCGTGGCCGCGGCGACCACCTCGCTGCCCGAGGGCATCGGCGGCGAGCGCAACTGGGACTACCGCTACACCTGGGTGCGCGACGCGAGCTTCACCCTCGAGGCGCTGTGGGTGGCCGCCTGCCCGGATGAGGCCCACCAGTTCTTCGACTACCTCGCGGTCAGCGCCGCGGCCTCGGTGCGTGGGCCGGGCCGCAGCGACCCGGACGGCCCCGCCGGAGCCGGTGACCTGCAGATCATGTTCGGGATCGGCGGCGAGCACGACCTCACCGAGCGCACCCTGGACCACCTCTCGGGCTGGCGGGACTCGCGCCCCGTCAGGGTCGGCAACGGCGCCTGGAATCAGCGCCAGATCGACGTCTACGGCGAGCTGCTCGGCGCCGCACACCGCCTGTTCGAGCAGCTCAACCCCGATCACCCGGGCGCCGGCGCCTGGCGCGAGTTCCTCGTCGCGTGTGCCGACACCGCGGCCCGCCGCTGGAGCGAGACCGACCAGGGCATCTGGGAGGTCCGCGGCGAACCACGGCACTTCCTGTACTCCAAGCTGATGTGCTGGGTGGCCCTGGACCGCGCGATCACCCTCGCCGAGCCACTGCGGGCCGCCGACCGCGTCGACGCCTGGCGCGCCGCCGCCGAGGAGATCCGGCGGGCGATCCTGACCGAGGGGTGGAGCGACACCGCGAAGTCGTTCACCCAGTCGTTCGGCTCGACCGACCTCGACGCCAGCAACCTGATGATGCCCATCGTCGGGTTCCTGCCCGCGGACGACCCGCGCATGCTCGCGACCATCGACGCCGTCGCCGACCGACTCACCGACGAGCGCGGACTGGTCTACCGCTACCGCACCGAGGGCGGGGTCGACGGGCTGGCGGGGGAGGAGGGCACCTTCCTGCTGTGCACGTTCTGGCTGGCGCGGGCCCTCGCCGACGCCGACCAGCTCGACCGGGCAGAGGCGGTGTTCGCCCGCGCGGCGGGCTACCTCAACGACGTCGGGCTGCTCGCCGAGGAGGTCGACGAGAGCACCGGTGAGCTGTTGGGCAACTTTCCCCAGGCCTTCAGCCACATCGGGCTGGTCAACGCGGCGTGGTCGATCTCCGAAGCGCAGCGGCGAGCGCAGTGACCGACCCCGCCACCGCCGTGACCTTCGGGCTGGCCTTCCTCGGCTACCTCGGTCTGTGCGCGGCGGCGGTGGGCCAGGTCCTCGGGCGTGCGTCGCGCCGGCTGATCATGATCACCGCGGCCGTCGTGCTCGGTCACGTGCTGCTGGTCTGGCAGGTGCGCTACGGGTGGTCGGTCGCCGCCGCCCGGGCCGCAGGCCTCGCCCCGGTCATCGTCTTCCATGTCGCGCTGGTGTTGATCGTCGCTGCGGCGCTCGCACCTGGTCGCTGGTCGAAGCCGCTGATACTCCTCGCCTTCCCGGTGGTCACCGTCGGGGCGCTCGGCGCGGTGTTCGGCCGCCAGATCGTCGCGGACTACCGATGGCCCGTCATCTCGGTGGCCGGCGCCACGGTGGTCGTCATCGCGATCAGGGTCGCGGTCGCCACCGCGGCTCGGCGCGGTCGGCTGACACGACAGCCCTGGCCACCGGTGCCACGGTGACATCCCACGGTCGGAAGCGGTGGGGGACGCGATGACGACACGACATGGCGCGCTGCGGCCCGCCCGCCGCCACGAGCCTGGGCTCCCGGCGACGTGCACCACGAGCGGCGTCGGCCGGCTGACGGCCTCGATCAACGCTCTGCAGGGCCCGCAGGCGCGCCGATCCACGTTGTCGCAGGCGCTCGGCGAGGCGACAGCAGACGTGAACCATCAGGTCGGGGGCACCTCGGGCCCACCGGGCGCCGCGGCGCGCGGATTCGGCGGAGGGTGCGTGGCGCTGGCCCTCGGCGGACGGTTCGACCGGCAAGCGGTCGACGATCTCGACCTGCTGCTGCGCGGACTGCGCCCGCTCGCCACCCGTCATCTCGTGGTCGACCTGAACGGACTGGGCGCCCACCACCCGCGACTCGGTCGGGTTCTGGGCCGGGTCCGCATCCGCTGCCTGATCGACGGGGTCGCCCTGGACCTCGCTCACCTCCCACCCGACCTCGCCGAGGAGTTCGACCTCCCGACATAGCGGACGCACGACCGATGAGCAGGGCGACCCAGCGGGGTCCCGTCCGTCCAGTGAACCAGCGGTGGCTGCGCGGCAGGCGGACCGGCCTTCTCGTCCCTCCGACTCCTGAACGACTGGCCTGCTGACCCTTACCCGTGATCACCGGCAAGCGGAGACTGCGCAGATGATTCGCGGCGGCAACGCTCTGCGGTGGAGCCGCTGCGCGGGGTCGACGCACGATTCCGTCGGAGGGTCCGCGCATCAGCGGGCGAATCGGACAGCTCTCGCGTGCGCTCGACACGTCATTCCGGTGTTGCCCGGACGGTGAGGTCACTCGGGCAAGGAGTCTCCGGGAAAGCCGAGGCACGGGTAGACCTCGACGGTCATCATGCCGGCTTGGACGCACGGGTCCATGGCCATGGTCTCTCGAGCCTGCTCGACGGACACCGACATGACGGCCACGCCCGCCATGGTGTCGGAGGGGATCGGGCACAGGACAGCGATGACGCCGTCCGCGCGCAGCGAGACCATTCGACGCTGATGTTCCAACTCGATGCCCTCGGCACCGTCCTGGTGTCGCTGCGGAGCCCACCGCAGCATCACCAGGCTGTAGGACTTCGCGGAGGCCGCCAGGTCACGGATCTGCTCGTCGGTCACGGTCGAGTCCATCTTCTACTCCCTTGATCGCGTCGAGGCGCCAGCGTAGGTCGATGCACATCGGTGATCGACTTCAACGAGGCCGTCGGTACGGTCGTGTGCAGCCCGGGGCTGACCGCTCGATATGGTCGACAGGTGCGCCCTCGGGTCGTATCAGGGTGTGACCCGTTCGCCCCGCGGTCGTCGTCGATCAGCGTGACTTCCTGCGCCATCAGGTGCCTCTGCGCTGAGAAGCGACTCAGACAACGCCTCCGCGGGGAGGCCGAAGGAGCGCTTCATGGGCTACGACGTCGACTTCAGGCTCGTCTGGCGTAGGCGTCGACGAAGCAGTAGATGCCGTAGGCGCCGAGGCCGCCACTGATGAGGATCAGGGCGACGATCCCGGCCGCACCGTCCTCGATGAGGCGCATCGCGTGGGTGAATCCGCCGGAGCGTCGCGGATCGTCGGTGAACGCCGCGGCGACGAACAGCACCCCGACAGCGCCCGTGAGGGCCGCGCGGGCGAGGTTGCCATAGCTGCCCGCGACGATCGCGGCACGGCGTAGACGTGGGGTGAGTCGGTCGGCGTCGAGGTCACCGAGGTAGGTCGTATGCAGACCGGTCCAGCACATGGCGACCGCCATCCCCAGTGACACGGCGGCGGCTGCGGCCACGAGTCCGCGTCCAGCGGGCAGCGGGCAGCGCGAGGATGCTCCCGACGAGGTCGTTCACGGCGTGCGGCGCCGAGGGAGCAGGTGGTCCGCCCGGAGGCGGGCCGCGCAGCGGTCCGATCGCGGGTGGGAAGGCGAGCGAGGCGATCGAGAACATGGCGATCGCCTTCCCAGCGGCGCCGATCCGTTTCCGCGTCCGTTCGCCGCCGGCGGTCCACCGGAATCCGACGAGAGCGGCGCGGACCTGCCACACACCGAACGCAACCAGGCCCAGGATCGAGAGGCCTAGCAGCCCCGCGCCGACCGGGCCGATGCCCGCGATCACGGCGATGGCGCCTTCCTGGTCGGCGTGCACGGTCGGGCTCCCGGTCATCAGGACGACGGCGAGCCCGGCCAGCAGCAGATGCAGCACGCCGTAGGCGATCAGGCCGCCCCGGCCGAGGACCTCGACCCCACGGGCGCCTGCATCGCCGGCTTCTCCGGTGGCCCAGGCAGATATCCGGCGGACCTGGCCCGGCATCCGGAGGCGCCGCGAGGTCGGCTCCCGGACCTCAGCGTGAGGTTGATCGAGCTCGTCAGGCTCCGCGGGTGCGGGCTCGGGCGACGGGTCGGGTGAGACCGGGCCGACGCACGACCGGACCGAGCGGTGCACCGCAGGTCGGTGGCGGGGATGCAGCGCGGGGGACAAGGGGCCGGCGCTCCTGGCAGGAACCGTGCAGCGGGTCCGCGTCCTGGTGGCCGCGTACGTCAAAGGATGCACGCAGAGGTCAGGACCGGCGCGTCGGACCAGCTGAGGCTTCCCTGAAGACTCGCCCCAGACCCCGGATGAGGGTTCTGGCGACGAGACGCGGACGCGCTGCCTGATCTTCCGCGCTGTCGCGCTCCGCCGCCGACCTGCCCATCAGCCAGGCCGCTGGCACAGGGGCCGTCGTGACGGGCTCGGATCGGCCGGAGCTGTGGGCCCGGTAAACGCGTCACAGGTCGTGGTCAGGCGGGTAGACCGAGCCGCCGCAGGACGGGCAGTGACGTACGTAGTGTCCGTGCCGACCGTCCGGCGCCGGTCGGCACCAGCAAGGAGTCCAGGTCGCCCAACCACGGTCCGGCAGTTGCTGACCACATGCGCACTCGATCACCTGGTCCTCGACGTCGACCGCTGTCACGTCGCGCTCTCCCTCCGCCTTCGGGCCCGCACCGGGCGGACCGAGTTCGGGTCCGGCCCTGACGCCGATCCCGCGCAGTAAGGACGCACGAAGATCGGCCGCGGACTCGGCCGAACCGGTGATGTGGTTGCCGGCCACGGGCGGTTTCGCAGTGACGTGTGTCGCGCCCCGTTCCCTCCGTGCCCGCGGCCGCCGAGATCCCGGCCGGTTGCTCGAGGCCGGTGGGTCGGGCGGCCGGCCGGAGAGGCGCGGGGGTCAGCGCACCGCTCTAGCTCTCACGTGGTGTGGACCTCTGGGGGCCGCCGCGGCGGCGCAGGGTCACGCCCGCCTCCAGCAGCAGTTCGCGTACCCGCCCGAAGCTGTATCCGCTGGCGTCGGCGAGGCCGCGAATGGTCGCCCCGTTCTCGTAGTGGGCCGCCAGCACCTGCCGGGCCTGATGGCTCTCGTCAGCGCTCAACCCTCGCCGACCGCGCGAGGGGGTCGGCAGGCTCGCCAGCGAGTCCGCGTCAAGATGATCCCCCATGCGCTCAGTCTGACAGCCGCTTCAACAGATCGTTTCATTACCTGGAGCAACGTTTGGGATTCGCCAGGGATGCCCGGTCGGCAGGTCGCGAGACCCGCCGACCGGGCACCTCCGAGGCTCAGGCGAACAGCGGTGCGTACCCGGCCGGCAGCTGAGACCGGACGTCGTCGAGCTCCCCCTGCGAGACGAAACTCCCGAGGGTGGCGAACACGCTCTGCGCGTGCCGCCGGGCCTGCTCAGGGTCCACGCCCTGGCCCTCGCGCTGGGCGAGGCGGCGGAGGAATTCGTCGACGTCGAAGGTCTCTGCCGCGCCGGCGTGCCGGGTCAGCGACTCCTTGAGCTCCTGCGGGAGCTGGGCAGCCAGCTTGGCGGGCTCGTTGCCCGCCACGCGCTGTCCGAGGAGCTCCAGCGTGTTGACCACGATGGCGTCCGCCCGGGCTCGGTCGTCGAGACCGAGGTCGTTGTTCACCTGATTGACGATCTCGCCGTACTGCATACGGTCACTCCTTTCGTGGCCGCTCTCGGCGGGATCACCGAGCATGTTCAACGGCTGCACCCACCGGAGCGGGGCAGACTCTCGAACTGCCGGACGCGGCCTACCCGGTCACGGCAGGGTTCACCCGCCGAGATCGACAGCGATCCCGGTGCGGCGCGACACCCCGAGCGGCGGGCGGGCCGCCGCAACTCGGGGTTTCGCCAGGGGGTCGAGTGCCGAGCCTGGTGCCGCGGTTCAAGACCTCTGCGACCGCGTGTCCGGGCCACGGACGATCGCCTCACGACAGGTTCGCGACGCAGTCCACTCCGCGACCTCGAACACGTCGAAGGTCTGGAGCCGTGCCGTGGTGCGTATCCGAGCCGTCCCCGGCCCCCGGTGAGTCCGCTGAGCCCTCGACGTCCGCCTCGTAGAACGGTCGCCCGGCCCCGTACGAGCCGGCTCGGGACAGAAGCGGTCCAGCTGTTCGGCGGCCGCGGTCACACCGGCCCGGTCAAGGGTCGTGCCAGGCAGGGAGGAAGCTCAGGTGATCGCACTCGTGACCGGGGTGGTCGGCCTCGTGATCATCACGGCGGTGGTTCGGGCCGGGGCCCGCCGGGGCGGGGTTCCCGAGCCGGTGGCTCTGCTGGTGGTCGGGGTCGGGCTGTCGTGGGTCCCGGGGATGCCGGACTTCCACATCGATCCCGAGCTGGTGCTCGTGGTGGTCCTACCCGTGCTGCTCTACGGCGCGGCGTTCGCCGCGTCGTTGCCGACGTTCCGGGTGCACGTGCGGTCGATCCTGTTGCTCTCGGTCGGGTTGACGGTGGCGTCCGCGCTCGCGGTGGGCGCGGTGGCGTCCGCGCTGGTCCCCGGTCTCGGCATCGCCGCCGCCTGCGTGCTCGGGGCGGTCGTCGCGCCGCCCGATGCGGTGGCGGCTACCGCGATCGCGCGCAACATCCGCCTTCCACGGCGGGTGGTGGCGCTGCTCGAGGGCGAGAGTCTGTTCAACGATGCCGCCGCATTGACCGCGCTCACCGTGGCAGTCGGGGCGGTGGAGACCGGGACCGTCTCGTTCTCCGCGGCCGCCGGTCAGTTCCTGCTCGCCGGGGCGGGGGGCGTCGCGGTGGGCGGCGTCGCCGGACTGGTCGTCGGCGCGGTCCGCGCCCGGGTGACCCATCCCTACACCGATGTGGTCGTCTACCTCGTCGCACCTCTGGTGGCGTTCCTGCCGGCCGAGGAACTGGGGGCGTCCGGGCTGGTCGCGGTCGTGGTCGCCGGGCTCTACCTGGGCCACCGCGCCACGACGATCATCGAGCCCGGGGCGCGCGTGGTGACCGGCGCCGTCGGCACCGCCGTCTCGTGGCTGCTCGAGGGCGTGCTGTTCCTGCTGGTCGGGCTTCAGCTGCGTGACGTGGTCGCCGGCATCGCCGGCACGCCGGTCGAGATCGTCGCCGGGGTGAGCGCCGCCGTCGTCGTGACCCTCGCCGTCGTGCGGGCGGGGTGGCTGCTGGTGGCCGAGCAGGTCCTCCCCGGACTGATCCGCAGGCGGCACGCGTCGTGGAAGGAGACGACCCTGACCGCGTGGTCGGGGATGCGCGGCACCGTCTCCCTGGCCGCGGTGCTCAGCGTCCCGACGGTCCTGCCCGACGGGCGCGGCTTTCCGGACCACGACCTGCTCGTCTTCGTGACGTTCGTCGTCATCCTCGCCACCCTGCTCGGACACGGACTGACCCTGCCCGCGCTGGCCCGACATCTGCCCGGGATGCGCGGCGAAGCGGTCGAGGAGGCCCAGGAGGAGGCCCGGGCGCGTCGGCTCGCCGCGGACGCCGCCCTGGAGTGCCTCGGGCGCCTCGAGCGCGAGGAGCCGGGCCGCCGCGCGGTCGTCGAACAGCTCCGTCGTCGTGTCGACAATCGCCGGAACTCCGCCGCGGAGCGCCTCGCCGAGGTGTCCGTGGAGGAACCGGCGCCCGGCGACGTCGATGCCGCTCAGGACGGCGAGTCGACGCGCCACACGTACCGGCGCTACGGACAGGCCGTTCTCGCCGCCGAGCGTTCCCGGCTCCTGGCGTTGCGCAACGCCGGAACGCTCGGCGAGGACGCGTTCGTCCGCATCCAGCACCAACTCGACCTCGAACAGGCCGCGCTCCTGGCGTGACGAGCCGTCCCGCATGCTGCGGTGGGCCGGCGACCCGCCGCCGAGATCGGCGCGGCGGCTCAGTCGAGTCGGTCGATTCCCCACGGGGCGACGCCGGGTAGCCGTCGGCTCCAAGCCGCTCAGGCGACGACCGCACGTGGCCCCGCGTCCGCGCTGCCCGACCACGACCCAGACGTCCTGGCGAAGCGAGCGCGGTCCACAACGGCGCGGCCGGGCCCGACGGCGACCGCTCGTCGCTCGCGAAAGAGGTGAGCCGGTGCAGGCGCTCAGTATCGTCACCAGCGTCGCCCAAGTGCTTTCGCCACTGCTGTACGCCGTCTTCATCGTGGTGATCTATTTCCAGCTCCGCGAAGCGCGCTCGTCCGTGCGCGAGGTCCAGCAGGAGTTCCTCGCCGGGGGACGCCCGGTCGTCGCGGTGCACGACGAGTACGACCACGCTTCCGGCGCGCTGAGCCTGGCCGTGGAGAACGTCGGCCAGGGGCCGGCCAAGCACATCAGCTTCGCGTTCGCCCGCCCGATCGAATCCAGCGACGGGGTCGTGATCTCCGAGCTGTCCCTGTTCACCATCGGGCTGACCTCGTTGGCGCCGGGCGCTCGCATCACGTGCTATTGGGATGACCTCGAGGACCAGATGGAATTCCTGCGGGAGAACGGGCTCGAGGGCGCCGACTTCATCGTCCACGTCAGCTACGAGGATCTGCCGGGCACCGAGTACCGCCACGAATGGGATATCCAGCCCGCCGTCTACCGGGGCCTGCGGCAGCCACCTCACCCCCACGAGCACGCCCACGACCAGGCCGGCGAGAGCGAGGGTGGGGTCAGCACCGCCGAAGGGTCCCCGGTCTCGAACGCGTCCGGGGACGATGGGGGAGGGACGCCGGGGTCAGCGCCCGGGCCCACCGGCGAGCCCGCCGTGACCGCTGCCTCGATCGACCAGGCCTGAGTCGCCGCCCGCGCCCACCACGTCGTGCCGAGAGCGAGCACGGTGGCCGTGACCCGGGGTTTGCCGCACGCCGGGGTCGGTCATCTTCTCGTGGTTGAGACCCAGCCGTTGCAGGCGGGGCCGGCCGCACAGGAGTGCGGTGGCCCGCGAAGATGCCGCGTCCCGGCCCGGGGCGCCCTCGCTGTCGCTGGGGTCGATCGATGCCTCCTTCCTTCCCGCCGCTTGCCGGTGACTCCCTGGTGCTCGCCTCCCGCGTCGAGGGCGCAGCCCCGGCCGGAGTGCGACCGTGACCCCGCGCGACCTGACCGGCCCGGGTACCGACGAGGCCCGCTGGCGCGCGTCGGAGTTCCTCGCCACGCTGCCCCGTCTCGATCCTGGTGGGCGCCGGCCGCCCGGCAGGGTGGTGGTGCTGGCTCCGCACCCGGACGACGAGATCCTCGGCGCCGGAGGGACCCTCTCCGCGTGGGCCGCCGACGGTGTCCCGATCGTGGTCGTCGCCGTGACCTACGGCGAGGCCAGCCACCCTGGTAGCCCGACGCTCACCCCCGACGAGCTCGCTCTACGGCGCGACGACGAGCGGCGCCGGGCGCTCGACGAGCTCGGGCTGTCCGACGCCCGCATCGTTCGTACCGGACTGCCCGACGGCGCCGTGATCGCCTACCGCGCAGTCCTCCGCGATCACCTGATGTCGCTGCTCGAGCCCGGCGACACCGTCCTGGCCCCGATCCCGGGCGACGGGCATCCCGACCACGACGCCGTGGCCGAGGTGGCCCGGAAGGCCGCGCGCTGTCGGGGTGCCGCGGTGTGGCACTACGCCGTGTGGTTGTGGCACTGGGCCACGCCGGAGGACGAGGCGGTCGCCCGCGGCGGTGCGGTCGCGATCACGCTGCCCGCCGGCGCCTGGCGCGCCAAGCGGTCGGCCGTCGACTGCTTCACATCTCAGATCGAGTCGCTGTCGAGCGATCCGCGCGACGCCGCCGTGCTGCCGCCGCGGGTCCTGGACCGGCTCGTCCGCGAGATCGAGGTGCTGTGGACCGGCTCGTGACCCCCGATCCGGCCATCTCCCTGGGCCCGGAGCACTTCGACCGGCTCTGGGCGAGCGAGGACGACCCGTGGGGACTCGAGTCGTCCTGGTACGAGGACCGCAAGCGTGCCGTCGTCCTCGGGGCCCTGCCCGAACCCCGCTACCGCCGCGGCCTCGAACCCGGCTGCGCCGGCGGAGCCCTCTCGGAGCTGCTCGCCGCCCGCTGCGCCGAGCTGCACTGCCTCGACATCGCCGAGCCGGCCCTGGCCCGAGCCCGCGCCCGCCTCGCGGGCCGGCAGCACGTCCGCGTCACTCGCGGCGGCGTTCCCGACGACCTGCCCGACGGCTTGTTCGACCTCGTCGTCGTCTCGGAGATCGCCTACTACCTCGGCACGCCGGATCGCGGTCGGCTCTGGCGCAACCTCGTCGCCGCGCTCGAGCCCGGCGGCACCCTGCTCGCGGTGCACTGGCTACGCGAAGCACCGGAGTACCCGGTGACCGGAGACCGGGTGCACGACGAGCTCGCCGATGTCGACGGACTCGAGAGGCTGGTCGAGCACCGGGAGGCGGACTTCCGACTCGACGTCCTCGTCCGGGTGCCGCCGCCGGCCCGCTCGGTGGCGCTCCGTGCGGGTGTCCGTTGATCGTCCCTCTGCCGGTGCTGGGCGTGGTCATCCCGGCCCACGACGAGGCCGAGCTGCTCGGCGACTGCCTCGAGGCAGTCGCTCGAGCCGCGCGCTGGGTCTCGGGGCGGGCCGTGGTCCGAACGCTCGCCGTCCTGGACGCCTGTGCCGACACCACCGCGGAGGTGGCATCGGCCCACGGAGTCGAGACCCTCTCGGTCGACGTCCGCTGCGTCGGTCGCGCCCGCGACGCCGGCTGCCGCGAGCTGCTCGACCAGCGAGGCCCCCGACCGGGATGGGTGGCCACGACCGATGCCGATTCCCGGGTGCCGCCGGACTGGTTGCTCGCGCAGCTCGAAGCCTGGCAGCGCGGCGCCGATGCCCGCGTCGGCGCCGTATACGTGGACGACTGGGGCGACCAGGGCTCCGGTGCCCAGCTCTGGTTCCGCGACGTCTACGACCGGGCTGGGGATCCGCACCCCCACGTGCACGGCGCCAACCTCGGTGTCAGCGCCGAGGCCTACCGGCGTTGCGGCGGCTTCCGCGGCCTGCCGACCGGCGAGGACGTCGCGCTGGTCGACGCGCTCGGCGCGGGCGGCTTCACCGTGCAGCGCACGCGACGCAGCCCGGTGCTCACCAGCGCCCGGCGGGTCGGACGCGCGGCCGACGGCTTCGCGGGGCGGCTCGCCGAGCTCGGGTCGTCGGCGTCCGCGGAGCCGGCCCGGGGCTGAACTGCCTCACGGTAGGTCGCGGCGACCGAACCGCGGGACTGGCGCACCAACCCACCGGCGGCATCGAGCGAGCAGCCAGAAGTCCCGGAGACTCAGGGCGCCGGTGACGACCCGGGCCACACGGAACTGGGCGTTTTCCGGGTCGGCGGGACGGTCATCCGCGCGCGGTTGAGACCCAGCCGCGTCCGAGGGGACAGCGTCGAAGTCCGGCGGCTCGTCCCTGCCCGTCCGTGGTGTCCCGGTAGGGCGCCCGTGGCTCCGCTGAGGTCGTTCTGTGTCTCTCGCACCGTCGTCGAGTGGTCGTGACGCGCTCGCCGTGACTGTGTCCCGCTTCGTGGTCGACCCCGCGCCGCCGGCCCACACGTTGACCAACTGGCAGATACTCGCCCAGGTCGCCGAGCGAGACCTCAACGTGGCGAGGCTGGCCGAAGGTCATCTCGACGCGGCCACCACGGTCGCCGATCTCGGCGGGACCGCCGTGACGCCGGGGTCCCTGTGGGGTGTGTGGGCCTCGGACGGCGCGAGCGGGTCCGAGATCCGCGGACGGTGGGAGGCCGGCAGCTGGCGGCTGAGCGGTGCCAAGGCATGGTGCTCCGGAGCGGATCGCTGCACCCACGCACTGGTGACCGCCGACGCGCCGGACGGCGACCGGTTGTTCGCGGTGGACCTCTCCGAACCGGGTTTCAGCCGCGCCGACGACACCTGGCAGGGGATCGGCATGCGTAGCTGCGGCACCACCGCCGTGCGGTTCGACGACGTGCCGGCCCGCGCCGTCGGCGAGCCGGGCGAGTACCTCTGGCGGCCCCGGTTCTGGCATGACGCCGTGGGCGTGGCGGCGGTGTGGTTCGGTGGCGCACTCGGGGCGAGCGGGCCGCTGCGAGCGCGCTCGGACGGCGGCGGCGACGAGCACGACGCCGCGCACCGTGGCCACATCGATGCTGCTCTCGGTGCCGCGGGTGCCGCGCTGCGGGAAGCCGCTGCCGCGATCACCGATCCCGGCGCCCGCGCAGAGTCCATCCTCACGGCGCGGCGCCGGGCGCTGCGGGTGCGGGCAGTCGTCGAGGCGGCCGTGGAGACCGCAGTGCGGAGTACCGGCCGCGCCACCGGCCCGAGACCACTGGCTCAGGACGCTGTCCACGCCCGACACGTCGCCGACCTCGAGGTCTATGTCCGCCAAAGTCACGCCGAACGTGACCTCGCCGCTCTCGGCCGCCTGGCGACCGAGCTCGACGGCGCCACCCCGCGGGGGCTCCGGCTCTGAGCCCGCAGGGTCGAGCCACGCTGCGACGCGGCTCGCCGTGATCTTGCGGCTGAAGGTCTGCCACGCCGTCGAGGCGGTTCGGGCCGACACGAGGCCGGGCAGACCCGACCTCCGTCACCGGGGGAGGGAACGACCACGGGCCCGGGTCTCCGACGTCCCGCTATCGCGCCTGCCGCATGGCGACCCCACCCGCGGCGACACCGTCGCCGGCATCGCAGCAGTCTGGGGGTTCGCTCACGCGGGCCGGTTCTCGGTGACGTATCACCAGCACTACGGGCAGCCTCCGAGTCGCACGCTGCGCAGCTGACCGCACCTCGCTCCACCGGCAAGTTCTTGGTCTATTCGTCATCCGCTGTACGCGGACTTCATATCCACTGCACGAATGTAGATGGTGAGGTTCGCAACCGGACGAGCTTTGTCACTGTTCCCGGTTGCGTCCGGCAACGTCGGGCGCGAATAGTCTGCGCTGTTCTGCGGAGGGTGACCGCGGACGAGGAGGACAAATGGGCCAGGTAGGCCGATGATGCTCGCCCGCCGGTCGACGACCCGCGAAAAGGCGCGTGCCGCGTCGACAGCGTCGGAAGGATCACGGTCCGGTCCCGGACCCGATCGCGCACAGTTCGATCAGGGCTCGGCGGTAGCCGACGACACGCGCGAGGACGACGCGGCGTTCCCTGCTCCGGTCATGGACGACGACGGCCACGTGCTGGCCGAGCGGCGGCATCGGGCCCGCCACGACGTCGCCGACGAGCTAGCCCTCGCCCACCGAGGCGCCCCCGCCGTCGCGGTGCGCTATTTCGGTCCCGGCTGTGTCGCGGTCGGGATGGCAGGGCCGGTCGACCAGGCCGCCGTTGAACGACTGGCCGCTCTGCTGCACGAACTTCGTCCCCACAGCTCCCGGGAACTGCTGCTGGTGTTCGGCCGGCTCGACTCGTGGCACCCCTACCTGGCACGGGTGCTCGGCCAGGCGCGGATCCAGCGCCTCATCGACGGCGCGCTCGTCGAGTTCCACAACCCTCCGACGACCTTGGCCGTCCAGCTCGACGCCCATCCTGGACCGGGCTGAACACGACCAGGCCACCACGCCGACCTGTGTGAGGGCCTGCCGTCGACACTGCGTCCACCCCAGGTGTCATCCGCAGCCAGGGACTCGAGCCCCGAGCTCTCCGACTCGCTGACTAGGTTGGTCATCCAGGACCCCGCACGAGACTCAGTGCGGGGCGCGGCACGATTCCGGCGAGGGCGAGCTGGTCGAAATCACGGACGAGGTCGGCAGGTGTAGGTCGCCGAGGTCGCCTCGATCGGCCTGCTCGTGGTGGCGACGAGCTCGGGCGTCCTTGTGTGCCCCTCAGGCGATGCCTTAGCCGCGCGGGCAGGGCTACAAGCTGTACCTCGCCTTTTTCTCCTCTTGCAGATGCACCCTCTCGTCACGATCATGCTGCCCGAGGAGTTCGAGAGCGTGGGTTCTACACACCGCCATGCCATCGAGGATCGTCACCGCGACGCAAGACGGGTCCGTGTTCATGGGCTGCTCACGCAGGCAGGTGACGCACAGGAGGTCGCTCATCCCCCTCACTATTCTCGTCCTACGAAGAATCCACAGGGCCCTCCGACCCTGAACCGTGGGCCGGACGGCCTTCCAAACCTTGGGGCGCCAATCCGAAATGAAAGCGACCGGATGCTGGTGACCCCTGGCTGGGCGCTGACGTGCTTGCCCGTGACGACGGCCGCATGGCGGTCTGGACCTCGAGGCGCTGAACCTGCACGGATGAGTGCCCCCGGTGGGATTCGAACCCACACTGGACGGATCATGATTCTCGTCCGCAGCGGTGAGCTACGGTGCGCGTTTGTGCTGGTCAGCGATGGTCTGAAGCAGTCGTGATCTTGACCGGTAGGCCTCCGTGAGCGGCGCTGGTGTGACGTAAGCGGCCACCAAACAGGACCGCCCAGCCCATCTGAATGTCCCGCGCTCGCCACGGTGATCAGTGGAAGGTGAGGTCGCCGGTCGTGATCGCCTCCTTGAGGTGCCGAGCCTTGTCGTAGTCGAGGCAGGTGGCCACGCCACCGGTGGCGACCGGCCAGCGCCCCCGAGCGAGTCATGTTTCGAGCGGTGCGGGCGAAGCCTTGCGATCACGACCCCGCTCTCAGCATCATATATTTCACACTATCGGTGTCGCTCAGCGCTCCGGCCGTCGCGTCCGTCTCCGCGGCCTGATCGCGAGCCTCGCGCACGACGTACGGAGAGGTTGGCGATGACGCTTCACGAGGGCGCCCCGGCGGCGACCACGGCGGTTCCGGCGGCCACCAGGCCGCGCAGGGTCCTGCCCGCCGCGATCGCCTCGCAGGCGATCGAGTACTACGACTTCCTGATCTACGGTACGGCCGCCTCGCTGGTCTTCGGGGCCCAGTTCTTCCCATCCGTGAGCCCTGTCGCAGGAGTGCTCGCCGCGTTCGCGACGTTCGCCGTCGGGTTCGCCGGCCGCCCGATTGGGGCGGCCGTTTTCGGTCACATCGGCGACCGCTACGGGCGCAAGCCCGCCCTCATCGGGGCGCTCGTGCTGATGGCCGCGGCCACCCTGCTGATCGGCGCCCTGCCGACCTACGCCTCGGTCGGCGTGGTGGCGCCGGTCCTCCTCGCCCTCCTGCGCGTGCTGCAGGGCATCTCGGTCGGGGGGCAATGGGCGGGGGCGACGCTCATCTCCCTCGAGCACGCCGACCCCCGTCGACGGGGCCTGCACGCGGCACTGCCCCAGATCGGGGTGTCGGTCGGGATGATCCTCGGGACGTTGGTGTTCCTGCTGGTGAGCGGGACCACCTCGGGTGCGCAGTTCTCGGCGTGGGGGTGGCGCATCCCCTTCCTGCTCACCGTGGTGATGTTCCCGATCGCGTACTACATGCACCGCTACATCTCCGACACGCCGGCGTTCCGTGCCGCGGAGGCGGCCCTGCTCGCGGAAGGAGAGCGGCCGCGCTCGTCGGTGCTCCAGATCCTGCGCCGACCACGCCAGATGCTGGTCGCGGCCGCGACGTTCCTCGTCGCCACGATCCTCTTCTACGTCACTGCGACCGGTGTCCTCGACTTCGGAGTGCGTGACGTCGGGATCCCGAAGTCGACGATGCTCACGGCGATCATGCTGTCGATGGTGGCGTTCGGGGTCGCGACAGTCCTCTGTGGCTGGCTCTCCGACGTCGTCGGGCGCCGGTCGGTCTACGCCGGCGGTGCCGCGCTCGCGGGGGTCTGGGCGTTCGCCCTGTTCCCGCTGGTCGAGACGGGGAGCTTCGGGTGGGTGCTGCTGGCCGTGTGCGTCGCCCAGGTGGCGGTCGGGGCGATGTTCGGGACGGCGAGCTCGATGTTCGCGGAGATGTTCCCGCCGAGCGTGCGGTACTCCGGGGCCGCGCTGGGCAACCAGGTCGCCAACGTCGTCGGCGGTGGGTTGGCCCCCTTCGTCGTAGTCGCGCTCATTGCCGGCACCGGGACGACGCTGTCGGTCGCCGTCTACGTCGCCGTCGCGGCCGCGATCAGCCTCGCAGCCGTCGGGTTGGTGCGGTTCGCCGCGCCCGACTCCGCCTGAGTCGCCATCGCTCCTGCGATCCCCGCCACCCAGCGGTTGTCAGTCACTCAGAACAAAATATATTGTTTCGGAGTCGTCGAAGGTTGAGGAGCTGCGCGTGACGGGCCGGGTGGAGTTCTGCGGGCTGGCCGAGGCGGTCGAGCGTCATGTGCGGCCGGGCGACGCGATCCACGTGGTGATGGGCCACAGCCGGTGGAGCGCGCTGGTGCGGGAGGTGGCCCGGCAGCACTGGGGAAGGCCCTCGGGTTTCACCCTGATCATGGCGAGCCTGTCCTCGCTGGGCACCGTGCTGGTGCGGGCGGGGTGTCTGGCGAAGGTCGTGTCGGTGTACTCGGGGGACTCGTTCCCGGTGTTCACCCCGAACCCGGTCTATCAGGCCGGGTTCGGGGCGCACGGTGGCGTGGAGGTCGAGCACTGGTCGTTCCTGACGTTCATCCAGCGGCTGCGGGCCGCGGCGACCGGCGTGCCCGCCGTCGTCACCGGCTCGGTCGCTGGCTCGTCGATGGCGGCCAACGCGGCCTATACCGAGGTCGACACCCCGTTCGGTCACCTCGGTCTGGTCGCTGCGCTCGCGCCGGACGTCGCGCTGCTGCACGCCGCGGTGGCCGACCGGGAGGGCAATCTCGCGATCGCACCGCCGATGTTCGAGGGCGTGGTCGGGGCAATGGCCGCCCGGCGGGGGGTCGTCGCCAGTGTGGAGCGGGTCGTGGACGACCTGCGGCCGTGGTCGGGGTTCGTGCGCATCCCGGCGCACCGGGTGCTGGCCGTCGTCGAGGCACCCTTCGGCGCCCATCCCGGGGGGGTGTTCGCCGGGCCTCGGGAGCAGGCGCTGCCGGTGTCGGGCTACGGCGAGGACATCGGGTTCTGGGTCGAGGTGCGTGAGGCCAGCCGGCGCGACGACTTCGATGACTGGATCCGAGAGTGGGTCCTCGAGCCGGCCGATCACGACGCCTACCTGGCCAAGCTGGGCCGGGAGCGTCTCGACGGGCTCGTGGCGGCCGCGACCGGACGGCGCCCCGACGGGCCCGTCGCCGACGCCGGCGAACCGTCTGCGACGGAGCGGGCGGCGGTGTGGTTGGCGGACCTGCTGGTGGAGCGGATCGCCGCGATCGGCGCCGACGGGGTGCTGGCCGGGGCCGGCCTGGCCAACCTCGCCGCCTGGGACGGCGTCGCCCGTGCCCGGCAGGCCGGTCACCGGGTCGCGCTGACCGCCGAGCTCGGGTTGTGGGGCTACGACCCCGCCCCGGGCGACCCCTACCCGTTCAGCTTCGCCAACTTCGGAACCTCGTCGATGCTGCTCGACACCGAACAGGTCCTCGGTTCCTTCGTCACGAGCCCGACCACCCGGGCGATCGCGTGTGTGGGCGCCGCGCTGATCGACCGGCACGGCAACATCAACACCACCCGAACCGACGACGGCACCCACCTGGTCGGCTCCGGGGGCGCCAACGACGTCGTCACCGGCGCGGACGAGACCCTGGTCGTGGGCACGATGAGCCCACGCCGGTTCGTCGCTGCCACCGACTACATCACCAGCCCCGGCGAGCGGGTGCGGGCGGTCGTGACCGACCTCGGCATCCTGGAGAACGCCGACGGCGAGCTGGTGCTCACCGCGGTCGCTCCCGGACCGGAACCGCAGCACGAGCGGATCGAGCTCGCCCGGTCCCGGTGCGGGTGGGCGCTCAAGACCGCCGATCACGTCCGGGACCTGCGCCCGGTGAGCACCGCCGACGTCGGGACCCTGCGGTCCTTCGACCCCGACGGACTCTTCCTCGGCCGCCGGACGCGGCCACACCCCGGCAGCGAAGGGAAGCAGCAGTGAGCGCACCGACCGTGCAGGTCGTCGACGACGAGGACTTCGCGCAGATCCGCGCCCAGGTCCGGGAGTTCGTCCGCGAGCAGGTCGTCCCCCGGGAACAGGAGATCGCCGAGTCCGACGCCATCCCGCCGGACATCCGGGCCCGGGCCGCGGACATGGGCCTGTTCGGCTACGCCCTGCCCCAGGCCTACGGCGGACTCGGGCTGGTGATCACCCAGGACGTCGAGCTCGCGTTCGAGCTGGGCTACACCGCCCTGTCGTTCCGGTCGCTGTTCGGGACCAACAACGGCATCGCCGGGCAGGTCCTGGTCGGTTACGGCACCGACGAGCAGCGCAAGCAATGGCTCGAGCCGATGGCCGAGGGCCGCTGCATCGCCTCCTTCGCGTTGACCGAGCCCGAGGCCGGCTCGGATCCCTCGGGGATGCGCGCGACCGCGACGTGGACCGACGGCGCGTGGGTCATCGACGGGCAGAAGCGCTACATCACCAACGCGCCGCTCTCCGACCTGCTGGTCACCTTCGCGAAGGTGCGCGGCACCGCCGAGAGCGACGGCCGGATCGCGGTCTTCTTGGTCCCGACGACGACGGCCGGGGTCATCGTCGGGCCGAAGGACCGCAAGATGGGCCAGGAAGGCGCCACGTCGTCGGAGGTGACCTTCGACGGGGTGCGGGTCGGGCCGGAGGCGCTGATCAGCGGCGAGATCGACACCGGGTTCCGGGCGGCGATGGCGGTGCTGGCCCGCGGGCGGGTGCACATCTCGGCGCTGGCGATGGGCCTGTCCCAGCGCGCGCTGGACGAGTCGGTGGCCTACTCCGCGGTGAACCGGCAGGGTGGGGTCCCGACGGGGGAGCGGCAGCTGGTGCAGGCGATGCTCGCCGAGCAGGCCTCGCTGGTGATGGCCGGCAAGGCGACCGCCCGTGAGGCGGCGGCGCGCTACCTCGACGGCACCGACCGTCGGATCGGCCCGTCCGCGGCGAAGCTGTTCTGTACCGAGGCCGCCGGCAAGGTCGCCGACCTCGCCGTGCAGGTCCACGGCGGTGCGGGATACATGCGCGAGATGCCCGTCGAGCGGCTCTACCGCGACGTGCGCCTGCTCCGGCTCTACGAGGGCACCAGCGAGATCCAGAAGCTGATCGTCGGCCGCGAACTGATCCGGCAGGCGCAGGCGTGACGGGCTACGACCGGTTCCCGAGCCTGCGCGTCGACGGCTCCGACCCCTCCGGCGTCGTCGAGCTCGTCCTCGACGCACCGAACCTCAACGCGGTCAGCGAGGCCGCCCACGCCGAGCTCGCCGAGATCTGGCGGGACTTCGACACCGACGACGCGGTCAGGGTCGTGCTGCTGCGCGGGGAGGGCAAGGGCTTCTCCGCGGGCGGATCCTTCGACCTCGTCGAGAAGCTCTCCACCGACTTCGAGGCCCGCACCCGCACCATGCGCGAGGCCCGCGACCTGGTCTACAACGTCATCGACTGCTCGAAGCCGATCGTCTCCGCGATCCACGGACCCGCCGTTGGCGCCGGCCTGGTCGCCGGGATGCTCGCCGACGTCTCGGTGGTCACCCGGACCGCGAAGATCATCGACGGTCACACCCGGCTGGGCGTTGCCGCCGGCGACCACGCCGCGATCTGCTGGCCGCTGCTGTGCGGGATGGCGAAGGCCAAGTACTACCTGATGACCTGCCGCCCCCTCTCCGGGGAGGAAGCCGAGCGGATCGGGCTGGTCTCCGTGTGCGTCGAGGACGACCAGCTCCTGACGACGGCCCGGGAGATCGCCACCGAGCTCGCCCACGGCGCCCCGAACGCGATCCGCTGGACCAAGCAATCGTTGAACAACTGGTACCGGCAGGTCGCCGGAGCGATCTTCGACAACTCCCTGGCCCTCGAGTTCTACGGCTTCGCCGGGCCGGAGGTCCGCGAGGGACTGGCCTCACACCGAGAGCGGCGCCCGCCGCAGTTCTGAGAGGACGACGATGACCTTCGAGGAACTCCTGAGGTCCCGGTGGAGCTGCCGGGCCTTCCGGGACGAGGAGCTGTCGGACGAGCTGCTCGACGACATCTTCCGCGTCGCGCAGCGGACCGCGTCGTGGTGCAACACGCAGCCCTGGCAGGTCCTGCTCACCCGCGGCGCGGCCACCAAGCGGTTCGCCGAGAGCCTCTCGGCGCACGTCCGGGGGAACCCGCCCAGCCCCGACCTGGAGATGCCCGCCGAGTACCGGGGCGTCTACCGGGACCGGCGCCGCGGCGCCGGGTACGCGCTCTACGCGAGCCTCGGGATCGACCGACAAGACATGCCGGCCCGTGAGGCCCAGATGATGCGGAACTACCTGTTCTTCGGGGCCCCGCACGTCGCCGTGATCACCACCGACAGGCTCCAGGGCACCTATGGGGCGATCGACTGCGGTGGCTACGTCGCCAACGTCCTCACCGCGGCGCGGGAGCGCGGGGTCGCGACGATCCCGCAGGCCGCGATTGCGGTGTACTCCGGGCACGTGCGGGAGTTCTTCGAGCTGCCGGAGGACCGTCTCGTGGTCTGCGCCATCTCGCTCGGCTACGCCGACGAGTCCGACCCGGTCAACGGTTTCCGCACCGAGCGCGCCGAGGTCGCCGACGCGGTGACGGTGGTGGACCGCTGATCAGCGCCAGGTGACTGAGCCCGTGACGGCGGGCTCGCCGTCGGGCGGCCCGGCGGAGAGGTCGTCGCCGTTCTCGGCGACCACGACCGGTGTGCCCGCGAAGGTGGGCCGGCGGAGCCGGAAGGTGAATGTGGCGAGGTCGGGTGAGAGGCCGGCCCGCCGTGCCGGTTCCAGCAGCAGCAGGGCGAGCAGGGGTCCGTGCACGACGAGACCGGGGTAGCCCTCGACGTCGCGGGCGTAGGGCTCGTCGTGGTGGATTCGGTGGGCGTTGTAGGTCAATGCCGAGTACCGGAAGAGCATCCGCGAGTCGGGGAGGAGGCCGATGCGGTCGTCGGGGAGGGTCGCCCTCTCGATCGCCGGCGGTGCGTGCTGACTGCCCGACGACGATGCCGTGTTGCGGCCTTCGTCGGTGGCGGGGGCCTGCCGGTAGACGACGTCCTGTTCCTCGACCACGGCGAGCCCGTCGCTGTCGGAGTACTCGCGTCGCTCGGTCACGAACAGCATCTCGCCGCTACGGCCGGTCTTCGGAACGATGTCGGTGATGCGGCAGTCGCGGTGCACCTCGGTGCCGAGCCGCAACGGCGCCCGGAACTCCACGCGTCCCCCGGCGAACATCCGCAGACGGCGGGGGATCGGCGGCAGGAAGTGCCCGGACGCGAGGTGGCCGTCGGGACCGAGCTCGTCCGAGCGCGGGTGCTCGAGGAAGTACAGCCACTGCCACAGCGGCGGAAGGCGATCACCCGACGGCGGTGGCTGGTCCAGCAGGGCGGCGAACGCGTCGGTGGGCCACCGGTCGAGTGTCACCACGGCGGACTCGGACTGCGGTGCCCAGTCCTCAATCGCGTGAGCGAGGGCGTTCACGGTTCGCCGAGTCCGCCGCGTTTGACCAGCTGGCCGGCGATGACGTTGCGTTGGATCTCGTTGGTGCCCTCGCCGACGATCATCAGCGGGGCGTCGCGGAAGTAGCGTTCCACGTCGTACTCGGTGGAATAGCCGTAACCGCCGTGGATGCGGACCGCGTTCAACGCGACGTCCATGGCGATCTCGGAGGTGAACAGCTTCGCCATCCCCGCCTCCATGTCCGCCCGCTCCCCGGCGTCGAAGCGCTCCGCGGCGTGCAGGATCAACTGCCGCGCCGCGGTGATCTTGGTGGCCATGTCGGCGAGGTAGTTCCCGATCGACTGGTGCTGCCAGATCGGCTTCCCGAACGCCTCCCGTTGCTGGGCGTAGGCCAGCGCGTCCTCGAACGCCGCCGTCGCGACCCCCAGCGCCCGGGCCGCGACCTGGATCCGCCCGGTCTCCAGGCCCTTCATCATCTGGGCGAACCCGCGGCCCTCCTCGCCGCCGAGCAGCGCGTCGGCGGGCACGGCCATGTCGGTGAAGTTGAGCTCGCAGGTCTCCACCCCCTTGTAGCCCAGCTTCGACAGGTCCTTCGACACCTCCAGCCCGGGCCCGTGCTCGACCAGCAGGATCGACACCCCTCGGTGCTTGGGCTCCGCGGCGGGGTCGGTCTTGCACAGCAGCGCGATCAACCCGGACCGGCGCGCGTTGGAGATCCAGGTCTTGGACCCGTTCACCACGTACGAGTTCCCGGACCGGCGCGCGGTCGTGGTCATCGCCTGCAGATCCGACCCACCGCCGGGCTCGGTCAGCGCCATCGTCGCCCGCAGCTCCCCGGTCGCCATCCGCGGCAGATACGAGTCCTTCTGCTCCTGGGTCCCGAACGCCACCAGCAGCTTCGCGACCACGGTGTGCCCGCCCATCGCCCCGGCCAGCGACATCCAGCCCCGCGCCAGTTCGGCCGTGACCAGCGCATAGCAGGGCATCGACACCGGCGCCTCACCCCAGGGCTCCGGGATCGCCAGTCCGTAGATCCCGAGCTCCTTCATCGACTCGATCAGGGCTTCGGGATAGCTGTTGGCATGCTCGAGCTCGGAGACCACCGGCTTGACGTCCTTGTCCACGAACGCCCGCACCGTCTCCACCACGAACCGTTCCTCGGACGACAGGCTCGACACCGTGAATCACTCCCACCAGTAGCGCGATCGTCCACACATAATATATTCATCGTCGGCGGTAGCAAGGTCTGCCGTGGTGACCTGTCACCCCCGCCGAGGCCCCGGCCAGCGCCGGGGACGGGGTGCTAGGAGACGCTCTCCTCGTCGGACCACAGGCCGCGCTTGGACAGCTCGTCCACCAGGCGGTCGGCGCCGGCGAGGATGTGCTGGTTCATCAGGGAGCGCACCTTGCGCACGTCCCGGCGGTGGAGAGCTTCGACGATCTTGGGGTGGTCTTGGCGCGCACCCTCCACCTGGCCCTCGATGGAGGCGTAGAAGCGGTTGGGAAGGTGCTTGACGGCCGCGGCGAGCAGGAAGGTCAGTCGCCGGGAGTCGGCCGCGAGGTTGATCTCGCGGTGGAAGGCGTGCCCGAGGGCGGCCATCCGTTCGGCATCGTCGTTGTCGACCGCCGCCTCGTGCTCCGCGAGGACGGCATCGAGTCGCTCGAGTTGCTCGGGAGTGATCCGTTTGGCGGCCCGGGCGGCCAATTCGCTCGCCAGCTGCGCCTGGGTCCAGAACAGGTCACGCAGGTCCTGCTCGGTGAATGCCGCGGCCATGAAGCCTCGACGGGGGACGAGCTCGACGAAGCCCTCGCTCTGCAGGGTGAGTAAGCCCTCGCGGACCGGGGTGTTGCTGATCCCCATGGCCTCGGCGATCGGCTCGAGCCGTAGGAAGTCGCCGGGGCGGACCTCTCCCGAGATGATCCGCTCGCGGACGTACGTGGCCACTTCCTCGGGCAACGGCGTGCGGTGGTTGCCCCGCGAGATCGCGGTTACCTCGTCGGCCATCTCCGGTTCCCCCAGGATCACGCATGATATTGCGGGTGAGGTCGTTTCGACTCCTCCGCTCGACCGGTCAAGGGTATCAGCGTTCGAAGATCGAGCCGGGCTCGGACGTGCAACGACTCGCCGACGGGGTCTGGCGCCTTCGTACTGTGCATTTTATATTTAGCGCTTCCGAGTGAAGAGGTACGAGATGGATGTGCGACCGGCCAGGCCCGCGTCGAGTGCTCACTGGAGCTGGGCCGAAGTGCTCCGGCCGGTGGAGGCGCGCAGGGTGCAGGAGGAGCGGCTGCGTGAGCAGGTCGATCACCTCGCGCGTCACAGTGCCTTCTACCGGGCGAAGTTCGACGAGCACGGGGTGGACCCGGCGAGGGTCCGCACGGTCGGGGACCTGGTCGGTCTGCCGTTCACCGAGAAGCAGGAGCTGCGGGAGAGCCTGGCCGCGGCGCCGCCGTTGGGTCACCACCTGGCCGCCGACCCGGCGGAGGTCGTGCAGATCCAGGCGTCGTCGGGGACCACCGGCAGCCCGTCCTATGTCGGGCTCACCGCCTCGGATGTGCAGACCTGGTGCGAGCTCGGCGCTCGCGCCCTCTACGCCAACGGCTTCCGTCCGGGTGACCGGCTGCTGCACGGGTTCGGGATGAGCAAGGGCTTCGTCGGGGGCCTGCCGATCGTGCAGATCCTGCAGTACATGGGGATCGTCGACATCCCGATCGGGGCCGAGGCCGGGGTGGAGCGGCTGTTACGGGTGCAGGCCGACCAACGCCCGGACGCGTTGATCGGGACGCCGTACTTCCTGACCCACCTCGCCGAGCAGGCGCCGACCGTCCTCGGGACGAAGGCCAGGGACCTCGGGGTCCGGTCGATCAGCGTGGGGGGCGAGCCGGGCGGCGGACTGCCGGCGGTACGGGAGAAGCTCGAGGGACTCTGGGACGCCTCGGTACGCGAGATGCTCGGGGGCACCGACATCGGGTGTACCTACTGGGGCGAGTGCGAGGCGGCCGACGGCATGCACTTCCTGTCCCCGGACCTCATGGTCGCCGAGCTCATCGACCCCGACGGCACCGTCATCGACCCCGTCGAGGGCGCCCAGGGCGAGCTGGTCTACACCGCGCTGCGCCGCCGGGCGTCCCCGCTGCTGCGGTTCCGCACCCGCGACCAGGTCGTGGTGACCGGCACCGACTGCCCGTGCGGGCGGACCGGCTACAAGGTCCGCTGTGTCGGGCGCACCGACGACATGCTCATCGTCCGTGGCATCAACCTCTTCCCCTCCGCGATCAAGGACCTGGTCCAGGCCATGGCGCCCGCGACGACCGGCGAGATGCGCATCCGCGCGGATTTCGAGGGCCACTCCACCCAGCGGCCGCTACCCGTGGTCGTCGAGCACGCCGCCGACCTGCCCGACGACCGGCGCGAGGGTCTGCGGTCCGAGCTCGAGACCCGCATCCGCTCCGCGCTCAACGTCAAGACCGTGGTCGAGCTGGTTCCGGAGGGCACCCTGCAGCGGCCGGACCACGTCAAGGTCGCGCTGGTGGAACGGGTCCCCCCGAGGCCATGACCCTCGCGTCGCACCTGCGCTGCGGGGCGCTCGGCGAGTGGTTCCGCGCCGGATCCCTGGATCACGCCGCCCTGGCCGACCGCGTGGGCGATGCGCTGCGGGGGCGGGTGCCGCTGCGTTCTGCGCGCCGCAGTACGGCCGGTCACCGTGCTCTGGTCCAGGCGATCGTGCGGGCCCGGCTCGGTCTGGTCGTCCAGCACGCACCGCCCTACCGGGCGCTGGTCGGCGCTCACCGTCTCGGGCTCGCGCCCCGGCGTGAGCTGCACGAGCTGGCGGCCCGCTTCCCCAGCCATACCGGGCTCTCCGAGGGTCGTCGTCGCACGGCCTTGCGGTGGCGCCCGGCCGGGCCGGGCTGGCTCGACGTGGGTGACCCGCTCTCGCCGGGCCGACCGGTGCCGCGGGGACGCGATGGTCGGGTCGCCCGGGTCGTCGCCACCGAGCTCGAACTGCTCGACGCGTGGGCGCCGCCGGGTCGACTCGCCGACCCGGCGACCGAGCGGCAGCTCGCGGCGATGTGCGCCGTCACCGCCGGCTGGGCGGCCGGAGTCCCGGCGGCCCCGAGGCACGGCCCGCCGGCGGGGGACAAGGCCGGCCCGTTCCTGCCGGCAGCGGCGCAGGACGAGGCCGCGGAGCTCGTCGCGCTGGCCTGCGAAGCCGGAATCCTGACCCGGCTGCACCGCTGCGCCGGTCGACCCGGAGCGGGTCTCGCCCTCGGAACCGCGGACGCGGTGTTCGTCCCGCGGTGGGCCGAGGGCGGGACGGTGATCGGGCCGGGCACGGGTGGATCGGGTCCGGCGCTGCTCGTGGACGTCGTGACCCCCGCGGACCCGCTGCGCGACCTCGGACGCCTCCACGGCTGGTGCCACCACCTGCTGGCCCGGGCCTGGCTCGATGCGCCGGACCGGCACGGCGTCACTCACGTCGGCCTCTACTTCGCCCGCCACGGGGCGCTCGCGACCTGGCCGCTCGACGAACTCGCCGCCGCGACAGCACGCGACGATCGGGCCGCCCGGAACCCGTTCCTCGAGCTCGCCCGACGCGCCGCGACCGCCGACGGAGTCGTGCTCCGGGCGCCGAGAGCGTCGTCCACGGCGGACGACCGGGGTGCGCGACGGGCTTCCTCGTTGGGCTCAGATAATATATTGTGCATGACATGAACCCGTACCGTTCCATGCTGTTCGTGCCCGGCCACAAGTCGAGCTGGGCGGACAAGGCGATCGCCTCGGGCGTCGACGCGTTGATCCTCGACCTCGAGGACTCGGTTCCGGCGGCCGACAAGACGGGCGCGCGGGACACCGTCCGCGAGACGCTCGGGCGCCTGCGCCGGGAGCAGGTGCGCGCCGACGTCTGGGTGCGCCCGAACAGCATGGACAGCGGTCTCTTCGGCGCCGACGTCGAGAAGGTCGTGGTCGACGGGCTGGCCGGCCTCTTCCTGCCGAAGGTCTTCTCCGCCGAGGAGATCGTCCGGATCGACGCCGTGGTGTCACACGTGGAGGAGCGCGAAGGCCTCGCGGCCGGGTCGGTGGGCCTGATCGTGAGCTTCGAGACCGCAGCGGCGATGGCGCACTGCGAGGAGATCGCCGCGGCGAGCCCGCGGGTGTCCAGCCTGCTCGGGGCGACCGGCCCGAGCGCCGACGTCGGCCGTGAGCTCGGGTTCGAGTTCACTCCGGAGGGGCTCGAGACGCTCTATCTGCGCAGCCGCATCATCCTGGCCGCTCGCGCCGCCGGCCTGCACCATCCGGTGACCGGGGTATGGCAGGACATCAAGGACCTCGACGGGTTCCGCCGCTTCGCCCTCGACGCCCGGGGGCTCGGTTATCGGGGAATGGTGTGCATCCACCCGTCGCACGTGGCGGTGTCGAACGAAGTGTTCACCCCCTCACCCGAGGCGGTCGACCACGCCCGTCGGATGATCGAGGCCTTCCGCAAGGCCGAGGCCGAGGGCAGCGGCGCCGTCGACTTCGAGGGCCAGCACATCGACCTCGCCCACGCGAAGACGGCCGAGGGCATCGTCGCGCTGGCCGACGCGATCGCGGCCCGCTGACCGACGTGGTCAGCTCTCGGCGCGGCGGGCGGTGTCCGAGGGCAGTTCCCCGAACCGGTCGCGGTACTGCTGCGCGAACCGGCCCGGGTGGAAGAAACCCCAGCCGGCCGCCACGTCGGTCACCGACCCACCACGGGTCGAGAGTTCGAGGTTGACGCGGTCCAACCGGACCCCACGCAGGTAGGCCGTGGGGGACATCCCCGCGAGATCGCGGAACCCCGCTTGCAATGCACGTTCGCTGATCCCGACCGAGGCGGCGAGATCGGCGGTGCACGCGACGTCGTCGGGATGTGCGTCCAGGTAGTCCATGACCTCCCGGACGCGCGACCGGCCGGTGTTCGACGGCCGCTCCGCCAGCTGCGGGGACAGCCGGCTGGGGATCGCGGTCAGGAGCTGCGTCATCAGCGCCGACTCCATCTCCTGCCGTGCGGCGGGCATGGTCGCGAGACCCCCGGGGCGCGCGAGCTCGGCGTACATGAACCCCGCCGTCGCCACCAGAGCCTGGCCGGCGCCGGTCGTGGTGTCGAAGGTCAGCGCGAAGTCGATCGGGTCCTCGCACGGCCGGCCGACGAGCTTCGCCGCGTGCGCTTCGAGGAGTTCTCGCGGCAGCTTCACGACGTACTGGGTCGCGTCCGGGGCGAAGCGGATCGTCAGCGGGGCGTCGGGGCCGAACGCGTTGCCGGTGAGACCGGCCGTCGTGGTGCCGGACACCCCGCCCTGCCGGACGTCGCAGCACCCCGCGATCGGGAGGTTGACGTGGTAGCAGAGCTGCATCGGGGGACCGTCGATGGTCACGTCGGCGCCATAACCGAGCTGCCCGAGGGTCACCCGGGCGGCCGGGGCGAGGTCGAGCTGGAAGGCGATCGTGCGCCCGTCCGCCACCCGGACGTCGTGGTCGGCGAAGGTCTTGCTGATCCGTTCGCGCGCCACGTCGAGGTCGTCGGTGCGGAACCGCTGTGGTCCGGCCTCGGCGGCGCGGGTCGTGTGATCGAGCATGCTTCCTCGCAAGTGCCCGGAGTCGTACGCCGGTGTCCACCGGCGTCTCACGTTATCACATAATATTTTCTGTACGAACTGATCGCAGCGCGCTGACGTGCTGCGGTTCGCGGACGGTTCCCAGCGCTCACGGGATGGTGACCTGGCTCTCGTCGGTCCTAGCGTCGCCTCACACCCCACAGGCCGGCGCTCGCCGGAGGACACGAGGGAGTCGCACGGCCATGACCCAGGCGCCCACGCAGGAGCGCGAGCCGGTCGAGGGCACCTGCCCTCGGTGCGGCGCGCCGGAACTCCGTCGCTACCCCGTCAACTCCGAGGGCGGCTGGTTCGAGGTCGTGAAGTGCCAGCGCTGCCTGTGCTCGGTGAGCCGCGAGCACGGGCCCCGGCTCGGCCCGATCCAGCTGCTGTCCGACCTGCTCTGAGCAGGGTCGACGAGAAGAAGGGTTCGACGATGATCGCAGTCGACGTGGGCGGCACGTTCACCGACGTGGTCGCCCTGCGCGACGGGAAGATCGAGACCGCCAAGGTCTCCACCGACTACGGCGACGTCGCCGCGCCGGTCCTCGAGGGCGCCGCGCTGCTCGGCGTCGGGGACAGCGCGGTCTTCAACCACGCCAGCACGCACGGTCTCAACGCCGTGATCACCCGTCGGCTGCCCAAGATCGGGTTCCTGGCCACCGAGGGACACCGGGACATCCTCGACATGGGTCGCGTCTGGCGTCCGGCAGAGGCCATCCTGGACCCGCGGTGGCGGCGCAGCTTCGGCGACGCGTCCCGCCCCCTCGTGCCCCGCTACCTGCGCCGAGGGATCCGGGAGCGGATCACCGCGGACGGCGGCGTGCTGTTCGGCCTCGACGAGGACCAGGCGCGCGCCGAGCTCGAGGTGCTGCGCCGGTGCGGCGTCGTCGGGGTCGCGATCTGCCTGATCAACGCCTACGTCGACCACCGCCACGAGGAGCGGCTGCGCGAGCTGGTCCGCGAGGTCCTCGGCGACGTCCCCTGCTCGATCTCGAGTGAGGTCTCCCCGCTGGCCAAGGAGTACGCGCGGGCCTCGACGACCGTCGTCGACGCCCTCATGAAGATCATCTACTCGGACTACGCGGCCACGCTCGAGAAGGGTCTGGCCGATCTCGGCTTCACCGGCCAGCTCAACTTCGCGGACTGCGCGGCCACGCTGGTCCCGGCCGGCCGCGCGATGGAGCAGCCGTTCCGCATCGTGTTCTCCGGTCCGGCCGCGGGCACCGTCGCGAGCGCCCACTTCGGCTCCCTGATCGGCGAGACCCACCTGCTCTGCGCGGACGTCGGTGGCACCTCGTGCGACATCAGTGTGGTCACCGGCGGCGAGCCGTTCGTCAACACCACGTTCGAGCTCGAGCACGACCTCGTCGTGAACGCCCTGGCCAACGACGTCTCGGCGATCGGTGCCGGCGGCGGCAGCGTCGTCGCGATCGGGCGCAACGGTGAGGTGCGCGTCGGTCCGGAGAGCGCCGGGTCGGCTCCGGGTCCGGCCTGCTACGGGCGGGGCGGCACGCAACCGACGACCACCGACACCTGCCTGATGATCGGCCTGATCGATCCGGCGGGATTCGCCGGCGGCCGGCTCGCGCTGCAGCCCGACCTCGCCCGGCGGGCGTTCGAGGCCCTCGACTGTGAACTCAGCCTCGCCCAGCGGGTCCGCCACGCCTACGAGATGGCGGTGCACAACATCGCCGAGGGCGTCTTCAACGTCGCCATCAAGAACGGCGTCGACCCGCGCGACTACAGCCTCGTCGCCTACGGCGCGGCCGGACCGATGCTGTTGCCGGCGGCGATGGCGGCGATCCACTGCAAGCAGGTGATCGTGCCCCCGGAGCCCGGCCTGTTCTCCGCGCTCGGGCTGATGTCCACCGACCAGGTGTTCACCCTCAACCGCAGCGCCTACACGATCCTGAGCCCCGAGGTCGCCCCGCAGATCGACACGCTGTTCGCGGAGATGGAGCAGCAGGTCCGCGAGCGCCTCGAGCCCGGCGTCGACGTCCGGCTGGAACGCAGCTACGACGGCCACCTCATGGGGCAGAGCTGGGACACCCCGTTCGTCCCGGTGCCCGACGGAACGATTGACGGCGACGCGATCGGGACCATGATCGCGTCGTTCCACGACACCTACGAGCAGCGCTCCCGGAACCGCTTCGACGTGGTGCCCGTCGAGGGGGTGACCTTCCGGGTCCGCGCGGTGATCGACACCCCGAAGGTCGAGTACCCCGAGATCCTCGATCGTGCCGACGGCGAGGACCTCACCCCGACCCGGACCACGACCCTGCGCTACCTCGAGGGGGACGACGGAACGGGGATCGAGGCACCCGTCTACGCGCGGACCGACCTCCGGGCCGGCGACGAGCTCACGGGCCCCTTCGTGGTCGACGAAGGCCTGTCCACCACCCACGTCGGCGCCGGCCAGCACCTGCGCGTCGGGCGCTACGGCGAGCTCGTGATCCGGAGGAACGACCGATGACGACGACCGAGCCCGCGACCAGCATCAGGGACCTGTCCGACGACGAGTTCGAGACCACCTACCGTGCCGACCGGTTCACCGCCTCGGTGATCGCCAACCGGCTCAAGTACGTCGTCGAGCACATGTCGACGGCCTTCCTGCGCGAGGCGTTCTCCCCGATCATCCGCGACTGGTACGACTTCGCGTGCACCATCAGCGGGCCACCCGAGCACGACTACCGGATGGCCGTCGTGTCGAACAGCCTCACGGTGTTCCTGGGGAGCATGCCCGACGCGGTGCGCAACGCCGTCGAGGAGTACGGCCCCGAGAACCTCGCGCCCGGCGACGTGCTGATCTGCAACGACCCCAACCGCGGCGGCCGGCACGTCAACGACGTGCTGTTCACCCGGCCGGTCTTCGTCGACGGCCGCATCGTCGCGTTCGTCAACATCTGCGCCCACCAGCTCGACATGGGCGGCACGGTCCCCGGCGGGTTCTCCGCGACCAAGGCGAACACCTACGAGAACGGCCTGGTCATCCCGCCGGTGCTCATGTGGTCGGGGGACGCGCCCGTGCGCTCCACGTTCAGCATGATCTTCGACAACTCGCGCTTCGGGGCGATGCTCCTCCCGGACTTCAAGAGCATGCACCAGCAGCTGCAACTGGGGGAGCGGCTGGTCCACGAGAACATCGACCGCTACGGGCTCGACGCCGTGCTCGGCACCCTGCGCTACACCTGCGACACCTCGGCGGACCGGATGCGCGACGCCCTCGCCGCCGTGCCGGACGGGGACTACCACGGCGCCGCCACCCTCGACGCCGACGGCCTCGACGACTCGATCAGCTACACGGTGCACGTGACCCTCCGCAAGCGGGGCGAGGAGATCGAGGCCGACCTCTCGGGCACCTCCGCCCAGGCCCGGACCTGCATCAACTGCGGGATCACCGACGCCAAGACCGCGCTCGGCGTCGCGCTCACGATGCTGCTCGACCCCGAGATCCCCTTCACCTCGGGCACCTGGCGGCACGTCGACCTCGTCGCCCCGGCGGGCACGCTGGTGACGGCGATGCCCCCCGAGGGGGCGCCGATGATGTTCTGGGAGGCCTCCGGGACCCTCCTCGCGGCCGTGTTCGACGCGCTCAACCCGGTGCTCGGCGAGCGCGCCGTCGGAGGCGACTACGGGTCGACCAACACCCACAACGCGAGCGGCCTGCGCGCCGACGGTTCGTTCTGGACCAGCGCCACCCAGTGCGGCGGCGAGCACGGACCCTGGGGCGCCACCAGGGACGGGGACGGCGACAGTTACACCGTCCTGTTCAACCTCAACAACCTCGACCCGGCCACCGAGACGATCGAGCACGACTCCCCGGTGGTGGTGCTGCGCAAGGAGCACGCCATCGACACCGGCGGCGCGGGCCGGCACCGCGGTGGCGCCGCCAACCTCAAGGACAGCCTCTGGCTGACCGACGCCGAGCAGTACCTCTCGCCGTTCCGGACCAAGGAGCCCAGCGGGGTCGGGGCGAACGGCGGGCGGCCGGGCCCCAACGGCGCCATGTGGATCTTCCCGGGTGTCGACGGCCGCGGTCCCGACGCGCTCGTCGCGACCACCGACGACGTCTACGCCGGGAGCACCCCCGTCGCCGGCGTCCTCGACCCGCGGAGCAAGGCCCTCGACCCCGAGCACGGCACCTACCACCACTTCGGCGGACAGAAGGCCTGGCGGACGACGGCGGGCTCGGTGCTGCGGTGCCTCACCAACGGCGGCGGGGGCTGGGGCGCCCCGTTCGAGCGCGACCCGCGGAAGGTCCTCGCCGACGTCCGCGACGAGTACGTGAGCGTCGAGGGCGCCGCCCGCGACTACGGCGTCGTCATCGTCGGCGACCCGCACTTCGACCCCGAGAACCTGCGCATCGACGAGGCCGCCACGGCCGCGCTGCGCGGCCCGGCCTGAAAGGAACTCCTCACGATGGCGGTACCGACCTTCGGCGAGCGCAACCTCTTCTTCGCCTGGAGCACCTACACCGGCGACTACGACACCTACGCGCGCTGGTACGACGTCGAGCACATCCCCCAGGTCATGGACACCACCGGCATGGTCGGTGCCCAGCGCTTCCTCGTCGGCGGCGCGAAGAACCTCCCCGGCGTCGTGCCGATCGACATGGGCCACCTCGCGCTCTACGAGATCGAGGGCTCGTCCGCCGGCTTCCGCGAGGAGGTCAAGCAGATGCTGATGTCCGGCTCGATGGTGCTGCCGGACTTCATGAACCAGCCGTTCGACGCGCTCTTCCTCGCCCCGGTGAGCGAGCCGCAGTACGGCAAGGAGTTCGACCAGGCGGAGAACCTGGACGACCGGCACCTGTTCTTCGCCTGGTGCAAGCCCGCCGTCGAGGCCGTCGCCGACGGCACCTTCGCCCGCTGGTACGACGGCGAGCACATCCCGCAGATCCTCGGCGCCACCGGGATGCTGCGGGCCCAGCGGTTCGAGTCCTCGCCGGTCAAGCCCCTGCCCGGCGTCCGCGTCCCCGACCTCGGCCACCTCGCCCTCTACGAGATCGCGGGGGACCCGTCCGGGTTCCGCGAGGAGGTCAAACAGATGCTGATCTCCGGGGAGATGCAGATCCCCGACTTCATGAACCCGCCGTTCTCGTCGATGTTTATGGAGCCGGCGAGCCCGTTCTTCGCGGCGGGCGGCTGATCGTGGAGACGGTCCCGCACGCCGGTGAGGTCCTCGTCGGAGGCCGGTGGCAAGAGGCGACCGGCGAGCCCTACGCGATCGTCTCCCCGGCCGGCGAACAGCCCGTCGCCGAGGTGGTGCTGCCGTCCGAGAAGGACGCCGAGAACGCCTTGGAGGCTGCCGACCAGGTCGGGCGTCGGACCTGGGCCCGTCTGCCGGTCGCCGACCGGATCGCGGCGTGCCGCCGGTTCTGCACCGCGATGGAGGCCCGGCTCGACGAGATCGGGCGGCTCTGGGCGCTCGAGGCCGGGATGCCGGTCCGCTACAGCCGGACGCTGCACCGCTTCGGCGCCGTCGGGTCCTGGAACGCGGCACTGGAATGCGCCGCAGACGCCCTGCGCGACGACGTCCGCCCGTCGCCCCTGGGCGAGACGATCGTCCGCCGGGAGCCCGCCGGCGTGGTTGCCGCTGTCATGGCCTTCAACGGCCCCCTGGTCACGACGGCAACGAAGGTCGTGCCCGCCCTGCTCGCCGGGTGCCCCGTCGTCGTCAAGGCGGCGCCGGAGTCGCAGCTGGTCATGCGGGTCGTCGCCGAGTGCGCGGAGGCCACCCTGCCCGAGGGCACGCTGAGCGTCCTGTGCGCCGACGCGGACGTCGGGCGCGCGCTCGCCGGCGACCCGCGGGTGGACATGGTCAGCCTGACCGGCGGGCGGCGGGCGGCCCTGGAGATTCTCGACGCAACGAAGGCCCGGTTCGCCCGCACCCACCTCGAGCTGGGCGGGAAGTCACCGGCGCTGATCCTCGACGACGCACCGCTCGACGCCGTCCTGAAATCCCTGGTCCCCGGCGCGACCGGCGGCGCGGGCCAGGTCTGCGCGCTGCTCTCCCGGGTGCTGGTGTCGGAGAAGCGCGCCGACGAGCTCGTCGAGAAGCTGGCCGGTGCTCTCGGCGCGCTGACGATCGGCGACCCGCTCGATCCCGACACCCGCATCGGTCCGATGATCAACGCCGCCGGGGTGGACCGCGCCGAGGCCTTCGTCGAGCGCGCCCGCGCCGCGGGCGCGACGGTCGGGACCGGCGGTCGTCGTCGGGAAGGCCCAGGGTTCTTCTACGAGCCGACGCTCGTGACCGGCCTCGCCCGCGACGCCGACCTGGCCCGCAACGAGGTGTTCGGGCCGGTCACCGCCGTCCAGACCTTCACCGACGTCGACGACGGCATCGCGCTCGCCAACGACACCAGCTACGGGCTGGCCGCGACCGTCTATACCGCCGACCGCGACGTCGCCCTCGACGCCGCGTCCCGCATCGAGGCCGGGTCGGTCGCGATCAACACCTTCGGCCCGACGGTGACGGCCCCCTTCGGCGGGCGGAAGGGCTCCGGCTGGGGCCGCGAGACCGGACCCGAAGGCATCCACGAGTTCACCGAGCTCAAGCAGATCGTTCTCGGACCAGGAGTGTGAGGCCATGGCACAGCGACGGAGAAGACCCCAGCTCGCGCTCGTGACGGGCGCGGCCGGCGGGCTCGGCTCGGCGACGACGCGGCGCCTCGTCGAGGACGGCGCGAAGGTCGTCGTCACCGACATCGACAGCGACAGGCTGGGTACGCTGGCCGACGAGACCGGCGCGCTCCCCCTGCCGGCCGACGGGACCGACCGCGAGGCGCTGCGCGCGGTGGTGTCCGAGACCGTCGCGCGGCTCGGCGGGCTGGATACGGTGGTGGCCGCCCAGGGCGCCGCGATCGCCGGGACGGCAGCCCCCAAGCACGCGGACGCGTACGAGCGTGCCCTGGAGGTGAACCTGCACGGCACCTATCACCTGGCCGGGGAGGTGCTGCCGCACCTCGTGGAATCGCAGGGCTCACTGGTGCTGGTCGCGTCGACCGCGGGACTGATCGCCGGTCCGCCCGGAACCGTGGGGTACACCGCCGCCAAGGCGGCCCTCATCGGCGTCACGCGGTGGCTGGCTCGCGAGTACGGGCCGAAGGGAGTCCGGGTAAACGCCGTGTGCCCGGGGTGGATCCGGACGCCGCTGGGGGAGGGGGCCATGACCTACCTGTCGCAGCGCGAGGGGATCACCGTCGAGCAGGCCCATGTCCTCATGTCGGCGCACGTCCCGCTGCGACGGGTCGCCGAGCCGGAGGAGATCGCGTCCTGCTGCGCCTTCCTCGCCTCGGGAGACGCGTCGATGGTCACCGGGCACGTCCTCGTCGCGGACGGGGGCGGTGCGGTCGTCGACGCGTCGACCATCGCGCTCGACTGACGACCGGGCGACGTGTGGCCGGATCCCACCACGGTCGTCCCGGCCCGCCGTCCGGGTGGCGCCGGGTCCTGACCGCGACCGGTCGGTCCGTTGCGGGACCCGCGCCCCGCCCGGTCGGGAGCGGGCACCTGCTCCTACGGCGCCGGCCGGGCGCGGTCCACGTCACCGAGCGGGTGACCGACATCGGCCGGGGTGCTCGCCAGGAAGGTCTCGAGGATCGGCGCCGCCTTGTCCGGCTCGTCGAACAGCAGCATGTGCCCGGCGCCGGGGACGACCTCCATCGTCGCGTTCCGGAGCAGGAAGGCCATCAGTCGGGCGTTGGGCACGCGTACGACCGGGTCCTCCCCGCCGTGCAGGACCAGCGTCTGCTGGCGGAGTCGGGGCAGCCAGGGGGCGCTGGTCCAGCCGAGCACCGCAAGCTGTTGGAAGTGGTAGCCGAGGCGACTCGGTGGGTGGCCCTCCCGATCGGCCAGGATCGCCGCGAGGACGTCGGGATCGCGGGCGGTCCGGCCCCCGGCGAGGATCGGGATCTCCCGCGCGGCGGCCTCCCGGCTGCGATAGCGCTCGGTGGAGAGCAGGGCGCGCTGCACCGTGAGGCCGGCGGGTCGCACCCAGAGGCCGCAGATCGTGGCGACGAGGACGAGCCGACGCACGCGCGCGGGGTGGCGATGAGCGATCTCCTGGGCCACCACGCCGCCGAGCGAGAAGCCGAGCACGTCGGCCCGGGTGACGCCGAGCTCGTCGAGCGCCCCGACGAGGAGATCGGCGATCCGCGGCATCCGGATCGGGAACCGGGGCCGCTCCGACCGCCCGACACCCGGGCAGTCGATCATGACGACCTCACGGTCGGGCAGCCGCTCGAGCAGCGGGGTCCACGACTCCATCGAGCCGCCGATGCCATGGATCAGCAGGAGGGGCGTGTCCGTCGTGCCCGGGCGACGCCGCGTGTGCAGGCGCAGACCGTCGACGACGACGTCGCGCTCGATGCCGTCCTGTGGGGTCGCCATCCGTGCTCCTCCAGCTCGATCACGAAGAAAACTAGCACAAAATATATGAGATGGGAGCAGTCTGGTCCGGCGTCAGCTCCGCAGTACGCCCAGCAGTGCCTCCGGCGCTTCCCACGGCACGAGATGGCCGACACCCGCGAGCTCGAGACAGTCGGCTCCGGGAACGAGCGCGGCCAGCCGTCGTCCGTTGCGCGGCTTGACGACCGGGTCGTCCCGGCCCGCGATCACGGTGGTCGGCCGGTCGATCCGGGTCAACCGTTCGGGCCCGCGCCAGGCCACCACGGCCCGGGCCTGCGCCGCGACGCCCGCCACCGGCGTCCCCGTGACGGCCAGCTGGTCGGCGAGCTCGTCGACCAGTGCCGCGTCGGGGACGAAGGCCGGCGAGCAGGTCCTCAGGTAGAACCGGGCCAGGAGCTCGGCGCGGGCGCGGCGCCCGCCGCCGAGGTAGCCCGCGGCGAGTCGCGCCATCGGCCCGTAGAGAGGGCCGTAGAACGCGGTCGGGACATGCGCCGGTGCCGGTGGGATGGTCGAGACCAGCACGAGACGCTCGACCCGTTCCCGGTGTCGCAGCGCGAGCTCCGCGGCCACCATCCCGCCCATCGACAGGCCGAGCACGGTCGCGGTCGCCACGTCGGCGCGGTCGAGGACGGCGGCCACGTCGTCCGCGAGGTCGGCCACCGTGAACGGTTCTACGGCCCCGCTCGACCCTCCCGTCCCGCGCGCATCGGGGCGGATCACGTGATGCGTCCGCTCCAGCTGGTCGACCCACGCCCGGGGCCAGAGCAGCCCGCTCGCCCCGATGCCGTTCAGCAGGACCAGGGACGGTCCGCGGCCGCCGACCTGAGCGTGCACCCCGCGGCGTCGCGGACCGCGCCGCACCGCTGCCCGCGCCACCCGCTCGGCCTGGATGCCCCACCCGGTCGCGGCCGCGACGGCTCGGCGCACGTTCTCTCCTCTCGCCGACTCTTGACGCGAAGCGCCAAATGCTTCACATTATATATGATCGATGGTGAGGTGGATCACTGTCAAGGGAGACGACGTGAGCTTCAACTGGGTCCTGGACAGCGCGGTGGAGCCGATTCCGCCTGCCGGGTGGGACAACGTCGCGGTCAGCTTCGACGGACGCGATCGGCTCACCTACCGTGAGCTGCGCGAGCGGTCGCTCTCCTACGCCCGGGCCCTGGACGAGCTGGGGCTGGCGAAAGGTGACCGCCTGGGGCTGATGCTCCACAACGACGCGGAGTACCTGCCGCTCTACTTCGCCGCGATGCGCCTCGGCGTGATCGCCGTACGGCTAAACTTCCGGCTCGCTGCCCCCGAGCTGCGCTTCATCCTCGCCGACTCGGGCTGCCAGACCGTGCTCATCCACGCCGGCCTGCTCGACCGGCTCGAGCCGGTGCGCGAGGAGAGCGGCGCCGAGACGGTCGTCGTGCTGCGCGACGTCGATGGCGAGCTGCCGGACTGGGCCCTGCCCCTGGAGGCGTTGCAGGGCCGGCCCCCGATGACCGACGCCCCGGGGATCGCGCCGGAGGACCCGATCGCGCTGCTCTACACCTCGGGGACCACCGGTCTGCCCAAGGGAGCGCTGCTCACCCACGCCAACACCGTCGGGACCGCGACCATGCAGGCGCTGAAGTGGCGGTTCTCCGAGCGCACCGTGGCACTCGTGCCGGGTCCGCTCTACCATGCCGGCGGATTCGAGGCCGTGACCGCGCCGGTGCTGCTCGCCCACGGCACCGCGGTATGCCTCCGTTCGGGGAGCTTCTCCATCGAGCACCTCCTCGGCGTGATCGCCTCCGAGCAGGTCACCGACTGCCTGCTCTTCTCGTTCATGCTGGGCGAGATGCTGCGCTTCGACGATCTCGAGACGCGGCTGCCCGCCTCGCTGGATCACCTGATCATCGGCGGCGACACGATGATGCCGTGGACCGTCGCGGAGGTCCGACGTCGGATGCCGCACGTGCGTCTGACTCAGGTGTTCGGGCTGACCGAGGGCGGCGCGATCTGCACGACGCTCGACGACGGTGACTTCGACGCACAACTGGGCAGCATCGGGCGCCCGTTGCCACTCGCCGAGGCCAGGGTCGTCGACGACACGGGCCGGCCGGCCGAGGTCGACGAGGTCGGCGAGATCCTGGTCCGCAACCCCGGGACGTGCGGGGGGTACTGGCAGCGGCCGGACGCCAACCGGGAGACCTTCGTGGACGGCTGGTGTCACACCGGTGACCTCGGCTTCGTCAACGCCGACGGCTTCCTGACCCTGGCCGGGCGGGCGAAGGACATGATCCGCAGCGGCGGCGAGAACGTCTACCCGGCCGAGATCGAGAAGGTGCTCGCCGACCATCCCGGGATCAGCGACGCCGCCGTCGTGGGCGTGCCCGATCCGAAGTACCTCGAAGTCGGTTGCGCCGTGCTCGTGCTGAAGCCGGACGTGGACCTGGACGAGGAGGCGCTGCGGGCCTACTGCCGCGAGCGCATGGCTGGCTACAAGGTGCCGAAGTACTTCGCCCGCCAGGACGAGCTGCCGCGCAACGCGTCGGGGAAGGTCCTCAAGTACGTGCTGCGTGAGCAGTACGTCGTCCTGGGCGACCAGCAGCCCGCGCGCTGAGCCCACCGGGAGCGCGGACGCGGCCCCATTCTTTCCAAGTATTAAATATCTTATCTCACGAAGAGCGTGCCAGGAGGCCCTCATGACCACCCACCCCGACATCGCCGATCCCGGTGTCGAGTCCTCCACCGCCGCCTGGGTGGTCGGCATCGACGTAGGAGGCACGTTCACCGACATCATCGCACTGCACCGGCGGACCGGTGAGGTCCGCGACGGCAAGGTGCTCTCGACCCCGCAGCAGGAGGAGGGCGTGCTGGCGAGCATCGCCGCGGTCGGTCTCGAGGTGCGGGAGGTGGCCGAGATCGTCCACGGCCACACGGTGGGCATCAACGCGCTGCTCAGCCGGGCCGGCGAGCGGACCGGGCTGATCGCCACGCGCGGACACCAGGACCTGCTCGACATCGGACGCATGCACCGGGAGTTCGGTGACCGGTTCTACGACCCGACCTGGCTGCGCCCGCACCAGGAACGCCCGATCATCCCCCGGGAGCTGCGCTTCGGCGTGCTCGAGCGGATGCGCTACGACGGATCCGCCCTGACCCCCCTGGACGCGGACTCGGTCCGAGAGGCCGCACGGGAGCTGGCCCGACAGGGTGTGAGATCGGTCGCGGTGTGCCTGGTGAACTCCTACACCAACGACGAGCACGAACGGCGCGCCGCCGAGATCCTCGCCGAGGAACTCCCCGACGCCTACGTCCAGACCTCCGCGCTCTACCCGGTCACCAAGGAGCACGAACGGACCACCACGGTGGCACTCGACGCCTACGTCGGGCCCCGGGTCGTCGGCTACCTCGACCGCCTCGAGTCCGGCCTGGTCGAACGGGGCTTCGGGGGCACGTTGTGGATCATGATGATGAACGGGGGCGTCGCCACGGTCGCCGACGCCGGCCGCGCACCGGTGTTCCAGCTCGTCTCCGGCCCGGTCGGCGGGGTGAGTGGCAGCATCCGCCTCGCGAACGAGGGCGCGACCCCCGATCTGCTGACCATCGACGTCGGCGGGACCAGTACCGACGTCGCCGCGATCCGCGGCGGTCAGACACCACTGACCGACCTGTGGACCCTGGAGACCGGCCTGACGCTGACCATGCCCCTGGTCGACGTGGAGAGCATCGGCTCCGGTGCCGGGAGCCTCATCCGGCCCAACGCCCTCGGTAACGTCGCCGTGGGGCCGGCATCAGCCGGATCGGACCCCGGTCCGGTCTGCTACGGCCGCGGCGGCACCGAGCCCACGCTGACCGACGCGTGTGCACTCCTGGGAGTCCTGCAGCCCGACCTGTTCGCCAACGGGGCCATCGAGCTCGACGTCGACGCGTCGCGGGCCGCGTTGGAGAGGACCGCCTCGCAGTGGGGGATGTCGGCGATCGGGCTGGCGGCCGCCGCCTACGAGGTGGCCTGCCAGGACATCGCGGCGAAGGTCCGGACGATCTCGGTCTACCGGGGCCTCGACGTGCGCGAGTTCGCCCTGCAGCCGTCCGGGTCGGCCGGCCCGATGCTCGCCGACCGCGTCGCCCGGATCCTCGGCGTACGGAAGGTGGTCGTGCCTCGCAGCCCGGGCCAGTTCTCGGCGCTGGGCCTGCTGCGCACCGACCTGCGGGTCACCCGGGCGCAGTCGATCATGACACCGCTCGACCCGGCCTGCGCCGAGTCCATCGAGGCCGCCTTCGCCACCCTGGAGGACCGCGTCCACGACGAGCTCAAGGGCCAGGGCGCCGACGTCACCCGCCTGCACTTCGAACGCGCGATCTTCGCCATGTACCGCGGCCAGACGTGGGACAACCGGATGCCCATCCCGCCCGCGAGCCTCACCGCCGAGGGCGTGCAGGAGCTCGTGCCCGCTTTCCACGCCTACTACGAGGAGCACTACGGCTTCGCTGCGCGGGAGATCCCCGTCGTGGTGTCCACCGTCGAGGTGACCGCAGTGATCCCCCGCGAGCAGGCGAGGTTCGAGCTCGTCCCCGACGAGGGAGCCGCGTTCCTTCGCACCGCGGAGCTCGTTCTGCCCGGCGCCGCCGGGCCCGTCGAGGTCGGTATCCACGTCCGGGAACGCCTCGCGCCCGGGGAGCAGGTGCCCGGCCCCGCCCTGGTCACCGAGAAGTTCGCGACGACCGTCGTCCTGCCCGGGCGCACCGCCCACGTCGACGACGACCTGAACCTGATCATCGAGCCCCAGATCACCGCAGAGAGCTGAGGACCCGCCGTGACCACGACAACCCCAGCGACCGACACGTCGGCGACCGGGCCCGACGTCGAACTCGACATCCTGCGCTACGGCCTGATCGAGGTCGCCCGCGAGATGCTCGACTCGCTCATGCGCAGCGCGTTCTCCCCGATCTGCCGCGACATCCTCGACTGCACCGTCGTCATCCACATGCGCACCGACGAGGGCTGGGAGGTCGCCGCCCTCTGGGAGGGCTGCATGCAGCATGCCTTCGTCGCGCCCCACATCGCGAACTTCCTGATGGACGACTGGGACATCGACACGATGCAGCCCGGTGACGTCGTCTTCACCAACGACCCCTGGCGCGGCTCCCTGCACCAGGCCGACGTCAACCTGTTCCGGCCGGTGTTCGTGAACGGCCGCGTCGAGTTCCTGCTGCAGTCCACGTCCCATCTGGTCGACCTCGGCGGCCCGATCCCCGGCGGCTTCTCCAACGGCGCCCAGTCCCATTTCGAGGAGCAACTCAAGCTCCCGCCGACGCTGCTCTACGCGAACGACGTCGCGGTGCGGCCCACCTTCAACTTCCTGCTCGAGAACAACCGGGTCCCGCACCTGGTCCTGGGCGACCTGCGCGCGCTGCACGGCTGCCTGGTGGTCGGCGAGCGCCAGTTGCAGGACCTCATCGCGCGCGGGGGTCTGGACGACGTGCGTGCGGCCGGCCGGTACGCCATCGACGCCACCGAGGCCAGCATGCGTCGTGGGATCGCGAGCATCCCCGACGGCGACTACTCCGCCGAGGACTTCCTCGACGAGGACGGTGTCACCGACGAGCCGATCCCGGTCGCGGTGACGGTCAAGGTCCGCGGCGACTCCATGGAGATCGACTTCTCGGGCTCGGCGCGCCAACCGTTGGGCAACAGCAGCACGGCCTGGTGCGAGGCGGGCCGCTGCATCGAGGCCGTGAAGCTGATGGTCGACCCCTCGACCCCGGTGAACAGCGGGACCCTCAAGCCGATCGACGTGCTCCTGCCGGCGGGCAGCGTGGTCCAGACGCTGCCGCCCTCGAGTGCCTCGAGCCACGCCGACATCGGGCCCCGTGTGATCAACGTCGTGACGCAGGCGCTCGGACAGGCCACCGAGGAGTCGTTCGCCTGCGACACCGGCACGGCGGTGTACATCGGTTTCAGCGGCATCGACACGCGGACCGGCCACAAGGGCACGCCCTGGGGCGCGTACGGACTCGCCGGCGGCGGCTGGGGCGGCACCTGGAAGGAGGACGGCGTCTCCTTCTGCGTCACGCCGATCGGGAACTGCCGGACCTCGGTGCAGGAGCACGTCGAGATCGAGAGCCCGCTCGTGGTGGCCCAGCACGAGATGCTGATCGACACCGCCGGGGCCGGACGCTTCCGGGGTGGGCTCGGTTCGGTGTACACGATCATGGCCGAGTCCGACACCCTCGTCACCGTCGTCGCGGACCGGCTGCGTCGCGGGGCGGCCGGGGCGAACGGCGGAGGCCCCGGCGCGCCCGCGGTCGGCTGGTACATCGCCGGGTTCGACCTGGCCGAGCACGGCGACCCGATGAACCTGCGCGGCGCCGAGCCACTGTTCGGTGTGTTCGACGAGCAGGGCCGACCCGACCCGGTGCACGGCGAGTTCGGGCGCGGCGCCCGCTACACCACGGGCAAGTTCTCCAACCTCGTGATCAAGGCGGGCGACGCGATCCGCCTGATCATCGGTGGCGGCGGCGGCTGGGGTGACCCGCTGGCCCGTGAGCCCGAGCGGGTGCGCCAGGACGTCCGCAACCGGCTGGTGAGCGTCGAGGGTGCCCGCCTGTCCTACGGCGTCGTCCTTGCCAACGGTGAGATCGACACGGCGGCCACCGGGGCGCGACGCGCCGAACTCACGGCCGCGCGCGACGCCGGGACCTGGGAGGTCCCGATCGCGGCTCCCCTCGAATGGACCCTCTGACCCGCCGAGCCTGCAGGAGTGCCCGCCATGGCCACCGACCGCCTGATGTTCCCCCGTCCCCAGACCGCGCGCGTCTCGGTCGAGCGCACACCCGTCGAGTCGCAATGCCCCTCGTGCGGCAGCCGCGACGTCGCGCGCTACCCGGTGTCGAACCACCTCGGCCCCCGCATGGTCGTCAAGTGCCAGACCTGTTTCACCCGCCTGTCGGTGACGCGTGCCGAGCCCGAGGACATGTGGCCGGCCTGGCGGTCGCCGACGCGCGACTGGCCGGCGTCCCGGGTCGGCTGATCGGGTGACGACCATGACCGATCTGGTGCCGCTGGGCCGGATGTATGCGAGCACCTTCACCGAGTTCGCCGGTCGCCCCGCGGTGCGCGACGACCGTGGCGAACTCACCTACGCCGACCTCGGAGTCCGGGTCTGGCGTCTCGCCTCCGCGCTGCGCGGGCTCGGTCTCGCCCGCGGCGCCCGGGTCGTGATCGTGTCACCGAACAGCAACCAGTGGGCGCAGATCGATCGCGCCGTCGCGATCGGGGGCTTCGCCCGCGTCGCCCTGCTCTCGCGGCTGCACACCGCCGAGCTGGCTCAGATCGCCACCGACGCCGACCCGACGGTCGTGTTCGCCGACGCCGATTGGCTGGGCACCTGCGGGCGCGCATGGATCCCGTCGTCGGTCGGTCACGTCGTCGCGACGGGAGCCGGGCCGGTGCCCGACGGTGTGATCCCGTTCGAGGAGCTGCTGGCGGCCGGTCGCGACGAGGAGGCGCCGCTGCCCGAGGGCCACGATCTCGCCGCGATCCTCTACACCTCGGGGTCGACGGGCCTGCCCAAGGGCGTCAAGGTGACCCACGACAACGCCGGTGCTCGCGTGCGGGGCATCCTGCACGAGCTGCCGAGGATGGGCTCGCGGGACGTGGCGCTGCACACCGCGCCGATCAGCCACTTCAGCGGCGGGATCCAGGAAGCGGTCACCGCCGTGGGCGGGCTCAACGTGTTCGAGGCCGCGTTCGACCCGGCCCGGGTCGCCGACCGCGCGTCCTCGGGCGAGATCACGGTCCTCCCCCTGGTACCGACGATGATCACGATGCTGCTCGAGGAGCTCGAGCGACGGGAAGCGCCCGAGGGGCGGGTCGGCGACATCACGATCGTGCCGTACGCCGGGTCGGCCATCCAGCCCGATCGGGCCGCCCGGGCGCACGGCTACTTCGGCAGCGCGATGTACCAGCTCTACGGGGCCAGCGAGGCCCAGATGCCGATCGCCGCTCTCGCGCCGCACGATCACGTCACCGCAACGAACGACCGGGGTCTGCCCCGGCTGGCCTCGGCGGGCCGCCCGACCACGTACGTCGAGGTCGCGATCGTCGACGAGGACCGCCGGCCGGTTCCGGCCGGTGAGACCGGGGAGATCGCGACTCGCGGGGCGCACGTCGGGCCGGGCTACTGGCGCAACGACGAGGCCACGGCCGAGGCGTTCCGGGACGGATGGTGCTACACCGGCGACGTCGGTTACGTCGACGAGCACGATTTCCTGTTCATCCTCGACCGGCGCAAGGACATGATCATCACGGGCGGGTTCAACGTCTATCCCCGCGAGATCGAGAACGTCGTCTCGGACCTGTCGGGGATTCGCGAGGTGGCCGTGCTCGGGTCTCCCGACGAACGGTGGGGGGAAGCGGTGACGGCGTTCGTCGCGGTCGTGCCGGGCCGCGAGCTCTCCCCGAAGAGGGTCATCGAGCACTGTCGGAGCAGGCTCGGCGGCTACAAGGTGCCGAAACGGGTGATCGTCGTCGACGAGCTCCCGAAGGGCGGCACCGGCAAGATCGACAAGGTCGCGCTCCGGGATCGCCTCTGGGCGGGGCAGGAGCGTCGGGTGTGACGCGCGCCGGCCCACTGGCGGGTGTCCGGGTGGTCGAGATGGCCGGCATCGGTCCGGCTCCATTCGCCGCCATGTCGCTCGCCGACATGGGTGCCGACGTGATCCGGGTCGACCGGCCGGTTCCTGCCGAGATGCGTACCGCCGCGCCGGAGGGGGACGTGCTCAACCGGGGCAAGCGTTCGGTCGTGCTCGACCTCAAGCACCCGGCGGGCCACGAGGCGGTGCTGACCCTGGTCGAGGAGGCCGACGTCCTGATCGAGGGCTACCGGCCCGGGGTGATGGAACGCCTCGGGCTCGGGCCGGACGTGGTGCTCGCGCGGCGTCCCAGCCTGGTCTTCGGGCGGATGACCGGCTGGGGTCAGAGCGGCCCGCTCGCCGACACCGCCGGCCACGAGGTCAACTACCTGGCCGTCACCGGAGTGCTCGGCTCACTGGGGACGGCCGGCGGCCCGCCGCAGGTTCCGCTGCCGCTGATCGGCGATTACGGCGCCGGCGGCGCCTACCTGGTGATCGGCGTGCTCGGCGCGCTGTTCGCCGCGGCGCGTACCGGGCAGGGGCAGGTGGTCGACGCGGCCATGGTCGACGGCACGACCCACCTGCTGGCGGCCACCTACGCGATGCTGGGTGCGGGCGCCTGGAACGACGCCCGGGGCACCAACGACCTCGACGGTGCGGCCCCCTTCTACGCCGTCTACGAGACCGCCGACGGGCAGTGGGTGTCGGTCGGGGCCCTGGAGAACAAGTTCTTCGCGACGCTGCTGCGCGAGCTGCGGATCGACGGGTTCGAGGCCGCCGACCAGCACGACCGCGCCCAGTGGCCCCGCCTGCGTGCGCTCCTGGCCGAGGCGTTCGGCGCCCGCACGCGCGACGAGTGGGCCGCGTACTTCACCTCCTCCGACGCGTGCGTGACGCCCGTGCTCGGGCTGCGCGAGGCCGCGCGGCACCCGCACGTGGCCGCCCGTCGAAGCGTCCTCGCGGACGGTCGACGGATCCAACCCGGGACCGCGCCGCGGTTCGCCGCCACGCCGGACACCACTCCCGGTCCCTCACCGCGCCCGGGCGAGCACACCGTCGCCGTGCTCGAGGAGGCCGGCCTCGCCGCCGACGAGCTGATCGACAGCGGCGCCGCCCGCGTCGGCTGATCCCACCCGCGAACACCTACCTGGAAGGTCGACCATGCCGTCGCTCGAGGACCTGCCCGGACCCTCGTCCGTCATGGGGCTGCTGCGCCGGGCCGGCGCCACCGCCGTCAACGCCACGGATCTTCTCGTGCACGGTGGCTTCGTCACCGACGAGCAGTACTCGCCCTACGAGGTGGTGAGCAGCCACCCGGTGTACAAGCTGCGGCGCTACTTTCCCGACGAGGTCCCGCCGGGCGCCCCGGTGATGCTGCTGGTGCACGCTCTGATGATCACCGGGGACGTCTGGGACATCGCGCCGGACACGAGCGCCGTCGCGGCGCTGCACGGGATGGGCATCGACGTCTGGACCATCGACTTCGGCGCGCCCGAGCACGAGCCGGGCGGGTTGGAACGCACCCTTACCGACCACGCGCTCGCGGTGAGCGACGCCGTCGACGAGGTCAGCGCCGTGACCGGGCGCGACGTCGTGCTGGGCGGGCAGTCGCAGGGCGGGATGTTCTGCTACCAGGTCGCCGCTTACCGGCGCGGTGCGAACATCGACTCCCTGGTGACATTCGGGTCGCCGGTCGACACCCGCGCGCCGATGGGGGTGCCGATGTCGCCGGAGACCGCGACGACGCTGGCCCACGCCTACCTGTCCTCCGGGCTCGCCCGCCGGATCTCCATCCCCGGGTGGGCCATGCGGACCGCCACCCAGATGCTCACCCCGATCGGCGTGGCCAAGGGCAAGGCGCAGTGGTACCTCAACCTGCACGACCGGGAGCGTCTGCTGCCGCGGGAGCGTCTGCGGATGTATCTCGACGGGCAGGGGTGGACGGCGTACGCCGGGCCCGCGTTCGCCGAGCTGCTCGAGCAGTTCATGGTCCACAACCGGATGCTCGAGGGCGGGTTCGTGTTCCGGGACCGGCTGGTGTCGCTCGCCGACATCGACGTCCCGATCCTGACCGTGGTGGGCAGCACCGACCTGCTCGCGACACCCCCGGCGGTGCGGGGAATCCGACGGGCGGCGCCGCGGGCGGAGGTCTACGAGCTGAACATCCCGATCGGGCACTTCGGCATCATCGGCGGCGCCCGGGCCCGGAAGGTCACCTGGCCGACCGTGGGCCGGTGGATCCACTGGCGGGCGGGCGAGGGCGACCTCCCCGAGGAGCTCGTGCCGGCGAACCGGATCGAGGAGTGGAACCCCGGCGAACTGAGCACGGTGCGCCGGATGATCGGCGCCGCTGCCGATCTCTCGGTGGGATCCGCGGCCCGGGCGATCTCCGTGGCCACCGGTGCGCTGCGCGGCGCCGAGGAGCTCGTCCGGGCGGGCGTCGACCAGCTCGCCCGGCTCCGCGAGCTCGGCGACGTCGAGCCGGGAACGCGGATCTCGCTGGGACTCCTGCTCGACGAGGCCGCGCAGCACGATCCGGGGGCGATCGTCTACGCGTTCGGCGACCGGGTGATCCGGCACGGCGAGTTCAAGCATCGGGTCGACAGCATCGTGGCGGTGATGCTCGGTCTCGGGGTGCGTCCCGGGGAGCGGATCGGCGTGCGGATGGCGTCGCGCCCCTCGGCGCTGAGCGCCCTGGCCGCGATCAGCCGTCTCGGCGCGACCGCGGTGCTGTTGCGCCCGGAGGGCGACCTCGCCCGGGAGATCCGGCTCGGCCAGGTCACCCGCCTGGTGACCGACCCGGAGAACGTGCCCGAGGCCGAGGCCGAGGGGGTGTCCTGCTACGTCCTGGGGGCCGGCTCGGAGCGCGGCGACCTGCCCGGGTACGTGATCGACATGGAGGATCTCGACCCGGAGCGGGTACGGGTGCCGGCGTGGTACCGGCCCAACCCGCGAGAAGCCGCCGATCTCGCGTTCGTCCTGTTCACCGGCACCGGCGCGGCGACCCGCGACATGCTGATCACCAACCGGCGCTGGGCGCTCTCGGCCCGCGGCGCCGCCGAGGCAGCCGGGCTGACGGCGACCGACACCGTCTACTCGGTGACGCCCCTGCACCACTCGTCGGCGATCCTGCACGCCATGGCCGGCGCCATCGCCTCCGGCGCCCGACTGGCCCTCGCGAGCGGTCCCGACCCGGACACCTTCTGGGACGAGGTACGACGCTACGGCGCCACCCACGTCTCCTACACCTGGACCTCGCTGCGGGCGATCACCGACGGCCCGCCGCACCCCGGCGAGCCCGATCACCCGATCCGGGTCTTCATGGGCTCGGGCATGCCACCGGGGCTGTGGCGTCGGGTCGCCGAGCGCTTCGCGCCGGCCCGCGTGGTCGAGGTCTACGCCTCGGCCGAGGGCGAGGCGATCCTGGCCAACCCCGACGGCGGGAAGGTCGGCTGCGTCGGCCGTCCGCTGCGGGGAACACCCGAGGTGCGCGTCGTCGACTACGCGCTCGCCTCGGAGGAGATCGTCACCGGCCCCGACGGATACGCCCTCCAGAGCCGACCGGAGGCCGTGGGCCTGTTGGTGGTCCGCGGCCGCAGCTCGTCCCGCCACGACGCCGTTCCGCTGCGCAACCTCTTCGACGTGGGGGACGTGTGGCTGTCGACCGGCGACCTGTTCACCCGCGACGCCGACGGTGACCTGTGGTTCGTCGACCGCGTGCGCAACGTGATCCGGTCCGTCGGCGGTCCCGTGCTGCCGTCGGTGGTGAGCCGGGCCCTCGAGGGCGTCCCGGGCGTGGCACTCGCGACGGCGTACGGGGTGCTCGACGACGACGCGGGTGAGGTGGTGGTGGGAGCGGTCCGCCCGCTGCCCGGGGCCCGGCTCGACGCCGAGGCGATCGAGCGGGCCCTGCGCGACGTGCCGCGCAGCCAGCGGCCCGCGTACGTGCAGTCGGTGCGGATCCCCACGACAGCATGGGCGCGGCCGCAGGTCGAGTCGCTGCGGCGAGCCGGGATACCGACGCCGCGCGACCGCGTCACCGTCTGGCGGCTGGCCGCCGACGGCCGGACCTTCGAGCGGCTGGGCCGAGGGGCCGGGACCGATCCATAGGTCAGAATTGAGAAACTTAATATATGATTGTGTAATGCGACGAGCCGCCATCGTGTCCCCTGTCCGCACCCCCGTCGGGGCCTTCGGCGGGGCATTGCGGGCGGTGCCTGTGGAGGATCTGGCGGCGACGGTGGTGCGGGCGGTCGTCGAGCGGACCGCGGTCGACCCTGGTCGGATCGAGGACGTGGTGTTCGCCCAGTCCTACGCGAACTCGGAGACCCCGTGTGTCGGGCGGTGGGCCGCGTTGCATGCCGGGCTGCCGATCTCGGTGCCGGGCCTGCAGACCGACCGCCGCTGCGGCGGTGGGCTGCAGGCGTTGGTCACCGGCTCGATGATGGTGCAGACCGGTGCCGCGGATGTCGTGCTGGTCGGTGGCGTGGAGAGCATGTCGAACATCGAGTACTACTCGACGACGGCCCGCTGGGGCTCCCGGGCCGGGACGGTGTCGCTCTACGACCGCCTCGACCGGGGCCGGGAGCGTTCCCAGCCCGAGCACCGGTTCGGCCCGATCAGCGGAATGGTCGAGACCGCCGAGAACCTCGCCGAGCGCTACGGCGTCACCCGCGAGCAGGCCGACGAGTTCGCCGCCGCGAGCCAGCAGAAAGCCGCGGCCGCCTGGGACCGGGGCGCCTTCGACGACGAGGTCGTGCCGGTCACCGTCCGGCAGCGCCGGGGCGAGCCCGTCGTCGTGACCCGCGACGAGGGCGTGCGCCCCGACACCACCGTCGAGACCCTCGGCAAGCTGCGCACCATCACCCCCGGCGGGACCGTCACCGCGGGCAATGCCAGCCAGCAGAACGACGCCGCTTCGGCCTGTCTCGTCGTGGCGGAGGAGGCACTGGGGGACCTGGAGCCGCTGGGGTTCCTCGAGGGCTGGGCGGCCGCGGGCTGCGACCCGGCCACCATGGGGATCGGCCCCGTGCCCGCGGTGGAGAAGCTCTTCGCGAAGACCGGGGCGGGCTTCGACGACGTGGACCTCGTCGAGATCAACGAGGCGTTCGCCGTGCAGGTCCTCTCGGTGCTGGCCGCCTGGGGCTGGCACGACCCGGACCGGCTCAACGTCAACGGCTCGGGCATCTCGCTCGGGCATCCCATCGGCGCCACCGGCATGCGGATCCTCACCACGATGCTGCACGAGCTCCGCCGCCGCGGCGGCCGCCGGGCGCTGGAGACGATGTGCATCGGCGGCGGGCAGGGCATGGCCGCGCTGTTCTCCGCGGCATGATCACCGACCACCTGCGGCCGGGCGACACCGTCGTCGTCGGGCAGACCAGCGCGGAACCGCCGACGCTGGTCGACGCGCTCCTCGACGCCCGCACCGACGTGACCGCCTTCGTCGGCTACACCGCCAACGACGCGTGGCGGCGGGCGCGGTGCCGGGTGGTCACCTACGTCGCCGGCGGAGTGCTGCGCCGGGTGCCGACGGTCGAGTACCTGCCCACCCACCTGAGCCGGGTGGAGGAGCACGTCGTGGCTGGGCGGCTCGCCGCGGACGTGGTCCTGCTGCGGGTCGGCCCGGCCGACGTCGACGGGTTCCACGACCTCGGGCCGACCGTGGACTACGTCTGGGCCGCCGCGCAGCGGGCCCGGGTCGTGCTCGTCGAGGTCGACGAGCACATGCCGCGCACCCGCTCACGCCGCCGGCTGCACCGCTCGCTCGTGACCGAGGCGTTCCCCGCCGACCGCCCGCCGATCACGACGGGGTCGAAGCCGCCGTCCGAGCTCGACCGGGCCGTCGCCGGCCGGGTCGCCGCGCTGGTGCCCGACGGCGCCGCGGTCCAGCTCGGTCTCGGCGGTCTGGCCGACGCGGTGGCGGCCGAGCTGGGGTCCCGACGGGGCCTGCGGATGCGCTCCGGGCTGGTGGGGGACTGGCTGCCGGGGCTGGCCGAGGCGGGCGCGCTGGACTCCGTGGTCGCCGGCATGACCCTCGGCGGACCCGACCTCTACGCCTTCCTCGACGACAACCCGATCGCCGAGTTCGCGCCCGGGTCCGAGATCACCGCCGCCGTCGAGGGCCCGTTCGTCGCCGTGAACTCCGCGGTGGAGGTCGACCTGCTCGGCCAGATCGGCGCCGAGTACGTCGGGGATCGCCTCGTCGGCGGAGTCGGGGGCCAGGTCGACTTCCTCCGCGCCGCCCACGGCCGCGGCGTCGGGGTCGTGGCGCTGCCCTCGGTGACCACCACGGGCGCCACCCGGATCGTGCCCCGACTCGCCGACCCGGTGACGACGTCGAAGAGCGACGTCGACGTTGTCGTCACCGAGCACGGCGTGGCCGACCTCCGCGCCTGCACCGTCCGGGAACGGGCCGAGCGGCTGATCGCGGTAGCCCACCCCGACCATCGGGCCGGCCTCACCCGGGAGTGAGGGGGAGCAGCAACGCGCGCTCGACGTCGTCGACCTTCTCGAGCGCCAGGATGTGGTCGATCAGCGTTGCGACCGTCCCGTCATCCAGCGGGAGGACGGTCGAGAGCGCGGCGCACGCCCGGAACTTCTCGACGAGGTCGTGCTCGTCGAGGGGGAGGTCGGGGTGGCCCTTCACGGTCGTGTACCCGCCGACGACCTCGCGGCCGTCCCGGAGCGTCACCCTCACGCGCGCGCCCCAGGACGGGAGCGTCCCGTCCCGCTCCGCCGACACCCGCGCCATGAGGGCCCGCACGTCGGCCCGCGCCCGGGCGTCCTCGGAGTAGGAGTCGACGAAGACCCGGCCGTCCAGCGCCGCGGTCGCCACGGCATACGGCAGGCTGAACTGGCATTCCGGCACGGTGCGGGGGTGCCAGGCCGTGGCCTCCGGTTCGCACACCGCGTTCCAGCCCGAGGCCGACACGGCGACGTGGACGCCCGCGACGTCGGCTGCCGTGACGCCGTTCGCGCCGAGCAGCTCGGTGATCCCGTCGATGGCGGAGTGCGAGAAGTAGCAGGCGCTGTGGCGCTTGGTCGTGATCCGCGACGCCGCCCACCGCTGCCCCAGATCGCGGGTGAGGACGTCCGGGTCGGTCTCCCACCGCGCCGAGGCCAGGAACCCCTTCGGTCCGGTGAGGACCTGCTCTCGGGGTCCGGTGATGCCCCGCGCGGCGAGCTGGCAGGCCGTGATCGCCGCCTGACAGACGAGGCCGTGGTGCATGCGCACCATGAGCGTGGCCGGCGAGTAGATCGCCATGGTGTGCGGCGCGGTCATCGTCCGGGCGATCCCCATGGCGTTCTCCAGGACCTCGGAGGAGAACCCGAGGAGTTTGCCCACGGCGGCAACCGCCCCGAACACGTAGTGCCCGCCGCAGTCGCCGGCGGGGATCCCGGAGCTGATGACTCGGTACGCGGTCCCGATCCGCACCAGGACCTCCTGCGCGACGACCAGGGCTGTCAGGAACTCCTGCCCGGTGACGGGGTCGTCCCGGAGTCCCAGCGCGGCCAGGAGCGAGGCCACGGCGTACTCGCTGACGTGGCCCGCCTCCTCGTGCAGGTCACCGCAGTCCATCGCGCGCGGCATCGGGCCGATGGCGAGCGCGGCCGCCGCGGCGGGGACCCGCCCGCCGTAGCAGGGCACCACCGATTCCGCCGCGCCGCCGTTCGCGGTCACCAGGTCGACGATTTCGGCGATCCCGTCCATCCCGGAACCGCCGACGGTCACGCCGATCCCGTCGAGCAGCGTGTGCCGGGCGTGCCGGACGAGGTCGTCGGGAAGATCGGAGAACGTCGTCCCGACGACCATGCGGCACAGGGTGCTCATCGGGTCCTCGTCGCCCCGGGGGTCGAATCTCGGCATCAGCGCGGCTCCTCGTCGGTGACCGTGCCCAGGACGTCGAGGGCGATGAGCTTCTCGACCCGCTCGTCGTCGTAGACCTCGCCGGCGATCTCGCGGGTGTGCTGCCCGAGGCGCGGGGTGGGGCCGCCACGGTCGGGCCGGGCCCCGTCGAAGCGCCACGGCGCCCGGAGCAGCGACATCCCGTGCGCGCCCGGCTCGAAGAGGTCCAGCCACTGGGTCTGCGGGTGCTCGACGTAGGTCGCCATCGTCTGGACCGGCGCGTACGGCACGTCGAAGTGGGTCAGGCGCTCCTCCCAGTCTCCCAGGGAGCGCTTCGCGAACTCGGCCTCGACGATCGGGACCAGCGCGAAGTAGTTCGCCTCGCGGTGCCGGTAGGGGGTGAAGCGCGGGTCGTCGGGCAGGTCCGGCCGCTCCATCGCCGCGCACAGGTTGCGCCAGAACTTCTCCGACGACGACAGGTGCACCGCGATCGACTCGCCCGACGAGGTCGCGACGCAGAAGTTCTGCGCCTGCGGGTGCCGGGTGGTGCGGGTCGGGTCCGCCCCGGTGTCGACGTACTGGGACAGCGCGTCGGTGGCAAGGATGCTGACCGCCTCGTAGAGCGAGGTGTCCACCCGCATCCCGTCCCCGCCGCGACCCCGGCCCACCAGCGCCGCGAGCACGCCGGCGGCGCTGGTCAGCCCGGTGACGACGTCGGCGAGGATCGTGCCCGAGAGCTGGGCCTGACCGGGCTCGCCGAGGATCGAGTAGAGCCCGCCGTAGGCCTGGCCGATGGTGTCGTAGGCCGGGCGGTCGCGCAGCGGCCCGCCGTCGCCGAAGCCGTTGACCGACGCGAAGATGACGTCGGGTCGCAGCTCGCGGCACACGTCCGGGCCGAGGCCGAGCGCGGCCAGCTTGCCGGGACGCATGTTCTCGAAGACCACGTCGAAGCGGGGCAGCAGGGCCTTGACGAACTCCAGCCCCTCGGGGGTCTTGAGGTCGACCGCGGCGCTGCGCTTGCCGGCGTTGACCTGCGCGAAGTAGGGGCTGCGGTCGTCGTCCTTGCGGCGGAAGTCGTCACCCGCGAGGGACTCGATCTTGACGACGTCGGCGCCCAGCCCGGCCAGCAGCGCCCCGCCCATCGGCATGGAGATGTAGCCGCCGAGCTCGAGGACCCGGATCCCGGTCAGCGGCTTCTGCGGCCCCGTCATCGGACGATCAGTGTGTCGACGAGCGAGGAGGCCGGGGCGTCGAGGTCGTCGGAGGCGATGGCCGCGAGCAGCGCCTCGGTCTGCTCGGGGCCGAGCCGGCCGACGGTGAGGTCGCGGGCCTTCGCGTCCAGCTCGTCCTGCGGGATGGGGTTCTCGGACGTCCCGGTGGAGTCCTCGACGAACAGCCTCTCGGTGGTGCCGTCCCGGAAGGTCACGGCGATGTCGGCGACCCACTTGCCTGGATAGGCGGTGTCCAGGTCGGGCTTCGGCGTGATCCGCACCCGCTGGGCGAGCCGGGCGACGTCACCGTCGGCCCCTTGATGGGTCGAGCTCCGCTCCGCTGCGTCTCCCAGGAGCTTGAGCCGGCCCTCGAAGTAGTCGTGATGGGTGGTGAACCCGTTGCCGTGCCCCGTGGCGGCGAGCGCGAACTGGAAGGGCAGCGAGTACTGCAGCTGCTCGAGCGCCGAGGGCGAGTAGGCGTTCACGTTGCGGTTCCCGACGACCACGTCGCCGCCGGACTGGATGCCGAGCTCGACGGCATCGATGTCGTCTGCCCGCCCGACGAACGTGCGGGCCCCGTCGACGAAGCCGTGGCAGCAGCCGCAGCAGCAGTACGGCTTGATCCAGACCTTCGTGATCTCGAAGGGGCGGTCCGGGGCGAACCGCTCCACGGCGTCGTCCGCGAACGGGCGGCCCTTGAACACGGGGAGGAACCCCTTCGACCCGGTCAGGTACGCGAGCGGACCGGTGATCCCGGCCGCCGCCATCTCCGCGGCCCGGATGCCGTTGCGGGTCCCGATGCCCGCGTGCACGCGCTTCACCGAGCCGCCCGACGAGGTGTACTCGGTGGTCCCGGCGCTGTGGCTCATCGCGATCGCGAGCGCGTGCGTGGTCTGCTCCGCGTCGAAGCCGCGCATCCTCGCCACCACCGCCGCGGCGCCGAACGGCGCGAGCAGCGCGTGCGGGTGGAAGCCCCGTTCCAGCAGGTCGGGTGCGGCGAGCACGCCGACCCGGGTGTAGGCCTCGTAGCCCGCGACGATGCCGAGCAGCACGTCGCGCATCGACGCGCCGTCCTCCTCGCCGATCGCCAGCGCCGCGGACACCACGGTGCTGCCGGGGTGGCTCGAGCTCGCGCGGTGCGCGTCGTCGTACTCGAAGCTGTGGCCGAGGGTGGCGTTGACGAACGCGGCGTCGCCGGCGCTCATCGCGTCGCCGGTGACGACGACCCGGGAGCGCCCGGGTGCGTGCGACCCCCGGGCGTAGTCGATGACCGCCCGGCACCACGGCAGCGTCTCGCAGCCGACCTGCAGGGCGAGCTGGTCCTGCATCAGGCGCCGCGCGCCGGCGAGCGCCTCGGCGGGTAGCGCGTCGAACTCCAGTTCCGCCACCAGGGCTCCGAGGGCGGCCTCGACCGGGGGGACCTCGCTCGTCATCGCTGACTCCTCATCGCCGTGGCGGTTGGCTCATCGGCAAAGATAATATATTGTGCATCGTCAGGAAACCCCGTCGGCGAAGGAGGAGCAGCCCATGCCCGGCCTGTACTTCGAGGAGCTCGAGCCCGGTCTGGTCGTCGACCACCCGACTCGGCGCACGGTCTCCGAGACGGACAACGTCCTGTTCTCGAGCCTCACCCTCAACCTCGCGCCGCTGCACCTCGACGCCGAGTACTCCAAGGACTCGATCTACGGGCAGCGGCTGGTGAACAGCCTCTTCATCCTCGGGCTGGTCTCGGGCATCACGGTTCCGGAGACCACCCAGGGCACCACGATGGGCAACCTCGGCTTCGAGAAGGTCACCTTCCCGAAGCCGGTGTTCCACGGCGACACCATCCACGTGCGGACCGAGATCGTCGACCGGCGCGAGTCGAAAAGCCGCCCCGACACCGGCATCGTCACCTTCCGCCACCTCGGCATCAACCAGCGCGACGAGATCGTCTGCGACGCGGTCCGGGTGGGGCTGATGCAGAAGCGTCCCGAGCCCGCCGCCACGGCCCAGGCCTGACCGTCATGACGACGACGGAGGCCCCGGCCTGGGTGCCGGGGCCCGAGCACACCGCCCGCAGCCGGCTCCTCGCCGCAGTCGACCGGTTCGGGTACGCCGACCTCGACGAGTTGCACCGAACCTCGGTCACCGACCCGGAGCGGTACTGGCGCGAGGCGGTCGAGGACCTCGGGATCACGTTCTCCACGCCGTTCGAGCGGGTTCTCGACGAGGCCGACGGGAAGCCGTTTCCTCGCTGGTTCCCGGGCGGGCGCCTCAACGTGGCCGACCTCTGCGCCGGCCGCCACGCCGTCGGGCCGCTCGCGGACAAAGTGGCAGTGGTCTACGAGGGGGACGCCGGGCAGTGCCGGAGCCTCACGTTCGCCGAGCTCGACGCGGAGGTCCGGCGGTTCTCGGCGAACCTGGCCGCGCTCGGCGTCGGGTTCGGTGACCGGGTGGTGCTCTACCTGCCGACGGTGCCCGAGGCGACGGTCGCGTTCCTCGCCGTCGCCCGGCTGGGGGCGATCGTGGTGCCCGCGTTCACCGGCTACGGCGCGGAGGCGCTCGGCACCCGCCTGCGCGAGTCCGAGGCCGTCGTGCTCGTGACCGCCGACGGGACCACGCGGCGCGGGAAGCGGGTGGCGCTCAAGGAGTTCGCCGACGCCGCCCTCGCGACGGCGCCGACGGCCGAGCACGTGATCGTCGTGCGCCATCTCGACGACGGTGCGGCGATGGTCCCCGGCCGCGACGTCTTCTACGACGAGCTGCCTCCCGACCCCGCTCCGGTGCCCACCGCCGACACCGAGGCGAACGACCCGCTGTGCATCGTCTACACCTCCGGCACTACCGGGCTGCCCAAGGGCATCGTCCACTCGCACGCCGGGTTCGCGGTCAAGACCGCGGTCGACTTCGGCTACGGCTTCGACGTCCGCGACGACGACGTCGTCGCCTGGATCGCCGATCTGGGCTGGCTGGTGGGCCCGATGCTGATCGTCGGGCCGCTGCAGCTCGGGGCCACGGTGGTCTTCACCGAGGGCGTGCCCACGCACCCGACGCCGCAGCGGATGTGGGAGATCGTCGGGCGGCACGGCGTCACGGTGCAGGGCATCGCGCCGACCGCGGCGCGGGCGATCCTCGCAGCGGGAGGGGAACCGAGGAGCGACCTCGCCACCCTGCGCGCGTTCGTCTCCACCGGCGAGGCCTGGGACGAGCCCACCTGGCGGTGGTTGTTCGGCACCGTCGGCGGAGGCCGTGTCCCGATCGTCAACTTCTCCGGCGGCACCGAGGTCGGGGGCGGGATGCTCATCAGCTACCCGTTCCTGCCGATGGACGCGGCCACCTTCACGGCCGCGCTCCCCGGGGTGGATGCCGACGTGTTCGACCCGGACGGCGCCCCCGTCGTCGGGACGGTGGGGGAGCTCGTCGTCCGGAGCACCTTCCCGGGGATGACGCACGCGTTCTGGCAGGACCGGCAGCGCTACCTGGCTACCTACTGGGACCGGTGGCCGGACGTCTGGCAGCACGGCGACCTGGCGAGCGTCGACACCGACGGCACGTGGCGCATCCACGGGCGGTCCGACGACACCATCAAGGTCTCGGGCCGCCGCGTCGGCCCGGCCGAGATCGAGGCGGCGCTGCTGGTCGACCCGCGCATCGCCGAGGCGGCCGCGATCGGGGTTCCCGACGAGGCCCGCGGCCAGCGGGTGGTGGCGTTCGTCGTGCTCCGGGAACCGGAACCCGACCCCGACGACCTGCGCGCCACCGCCGTCGCGAACGTCGGGCGGTCGTTCGCGCCGGAGCTGCACGTGGTGCGGGGGCTGCCCAAGACCACCAACGGCAAGATCATGCGCCGAGCCATCCGGGCCCGGCACCTCGGGACACCGCCCGGCGACCTCTCGTCGCTGGACGCTGCCACGTCCCTCGACGACATTCCGGAGGCGACACCGTGACCACCACCGACGCGAGCGATCTCGAGCTGATCCGCAAGACCGTTCGGGAGTTGGCCCGCAAGTACGACTGGGACTACTGGCGGGAGAAGGACAAGACCCACGAGTACCCGTGGGAGTTCGTCAAGGCCTTCGCCGACGGCGGGTGGCTCGGCGCGATGATCCCCGAGGAGTACGGCGGGATCGGGCTCGGGCTGACCGAGGCCGGGGTGATGATGCAGGAGATCGCGGGTTCCGGCGCCGGGATGAGCGGTGGCTCGGCGATCCACTTCTACGTCTTCCCGCCGGCCCCGATCGTGCGGCACGCCTCGGAGGAGATGAAGCAGCGCGTGCTGCCGAAGATCGCCTCCGGGGAGCTGCTGATGGCCTTCGGGGTCACGGAACCGACCGCCGGGGTGGACACCTCGCGGATCACGACGAAGGCCACCAAGGTCGACGGCGGCTGGGTGATCAACGGCCAGAAGGTCTGGATCACCAACGCGCAGAACGCCCACAAGATCCTGCTGCTGGCGCGCACCTCCCCGCGCACCGAGGACAAGCCGCTGGCCGGGATGACGCTGTTCTACGCCGACATGGACCGCTCGAAGATCACGATTCGCGAGATCGACAAGCTCGGCCGCGCGGCGATCGACTCGAACGAGCTGTTCATCGACGGCCTCGAGGTCGCCGACACCGACGTGGTCGGCGAGGTGGACAAGGGCTTCTACTACCTCCTCGACGGCCTCAACCCGGAGCGGACGGTCGTCGGCCTGGAGGGGATCGGCCTCGGCAAGGCCGCCCTCGACCTGGCGAGCCAGTACGCCAAGGACCGCCGCGTGTTCGACCGGCCGATCGGCCAGAACCAGGCCGTCGCCCACCCGCTGGCCGACTCCTGGATCCGGCTCGAGGCCGCCGAGATGGTCGCGATGAACGCCGCGCGGCTCTTCGACGAGAACAAGGCCTGCGGCCCCGAGTCCGCGGCGGCCAAGTTCCTCGGAGCCGAAGCAGGATTCGAGGCCTGCGACCGGGCTCTGTCGACCTTCGGCGGCTACGCCTACGCCAAGGAGTACCACGTGGAGCGGCTCTGGCGGGAGGTCCGGCTCCTGCGCAACGCGCCGTTCTCCCAGGAGATGGTGCTCAACTACGTCTCCAGCCAGGTCCTCAAGCTCCCCCGGGCGTACTGATGGGTCTCCTCGACGACCAGGTCGCCGTGGTCACCGGCGCCGGCCAGGGGATCGGCCTGGCGATCGCCACCGCGATCGTCGAGGCGGGCGGCCGGGTACTGGTCGCCGACCTCGACGCGTCGGCGGCGAAGGAGGCCGCATCGGCGCTGGGCGACCGGGCCGAGCCGTTCGCCTGCGACGTGACATCCGAGGCCGACCAGGCCACGACGGTCCAGGCCTGCCTCGACCGCTTCGGACGCCTCGATCTGCTCGTCAACAACGCCGGCGTCACCCGCGACGGCTACATCGCCAAGCTCGCCGAGTCCGACTTCGACCTCGTCGTGGACACCAGCCTCAAAGGGGCGTGGCTCGGTACCCGGGCGGTGGCGCCGCTGTTCCGCGAGCAGCGCCGCGGCGCGATCGTCAACATCTCCTCGCTCTCGGGGAAGGTGGGCAATCCCGGCCAGACCAACTACAGCGCGGCCAAGGCCGGACTCGTCGGGCTGACCAAGGCCTCGGCCAAGGAGCTGGGACCGTCCGGGGTGCGGGTGAACGCGGTGCAGCCCGGCCTCGTGCGCACGGCCATGACCCTGGCGATGAAGCCGGAGATCTTCGCGGCGAAGGAGGCCGAGGTGCCCCTGGCCCGAGCGGGTACGCCCGAGGAGGTCGCGAGCACGGTGGTCTTCCTCGCCTCGCCGATGGCCTCGTACGTCACCGGGGCCGTCATCGAGGTGACCGGTGGACGGGGTCTGTAGAGGGAGGATGCGCATGGTTGCGACGACGGGGCCGCTGGCCGGTGTCCGCGTGGTGGCACTGCACGGTATGGGCCCGACACCGTTCGCCTGCATGCTGCTCGCGGACCTCGGAGCCGATGTCGTGCGGATCGTCCGTCCGCCCAACCGGCAGGGTCGTGCCCTGACCCAGACCGACGCCATGGAGCCCGAACACGATCTCGCCAACCGTGGCGTCACCTCGGTGGCCGCGGATCTCAAGGACCCGGACGGGGTGGCTGCCGTGCGCCGGCTGGTGGCCGCGGCGGAGGTCTTCGTCGAGGGTTACCGGCCCGGCGTCGCGGAACGCCTCGGGCTCGGGCCGTCGGAGCTGCAGGCGGCGAACCCGGCACTGGTCTACGCGCGGCTCACCGGCTACGGCCAGTCCGGGCCGTTGTCGCACCAGGCCGGGCACGACATCAACTACGTCGCCCAGTCCGGGGTGCTCCACGCGATGGCGCGCACGGGGGAGGCCCCCCGGCCGCCGATCAATCTCCTGGGCGACTACGCGGGCGGCGGGCTGATGGCGGCGTTCGGCATCGTGTCGGCGGTGCTGGCGGCGCGGGCCTCGGGGCACGGCCAGGTCGTCGACGCGGCGATGCTCGACGGGGTCGCGGTGCTGAGCGCGAAGATCCAGGGGCTGCGCGCGGCCGGGCGCTACTCCGACGAGCCCGGCACCAACGATCTCGACTCGGGAGCACCGTTCTACGACACGTACCGGTGCGCCGACGGCCGCCACGTCGCCGTCGGCGCGCTGGAGCCGGACTTCTACGCCGAGTTCCTCAAGGGCCTCGACGTGGACACCGACGGTTGGCCCAACCAGGACGACCGGCCGCAGTGGGCGCGGCTGCGTGAGCTCATCGCCGCCGTGCTGGCCACACGGACCCGGGACGAGTGGGCGGCCGTCTACGCCGGCACCGACGCCTGTGTGAGCCCGGTGCTGACCTTCGAGGAGGCCGCCCGAGATCCTCACAACGCCGAGCGCGGCCTGTTCCGCGAGATCGACGGCGTGCTCCACCCCGGACCGGCGCCCCGGTTCACCAGGACACCGACGAGGGAGCCAGCCCATCCACCGTCGGGGACGGTGCCCCTGGACGAGGTGCGGGCGCGCTGGGAGGACTAGGGGAGAGGGGTCACGACGGACCTCGTCTCGAGGTACTCGTCGAGCGCCTCGGGCCCGTTCTCCCGGCCCCAGCCCGACTGGCGGAAGCCGCCGACCGGCATCTGCACCCCGCCGGCCCGGTGCACGTTGATGCCGACCCGGCCGGCCCGCAGCCGCCTGGCCAGACCGTGGGCCCGTCCGACATCCCGGGTCCAGACGCTCGCGGCCAGCCCGTAGGGCGAGCGGTTCGCGGCGGCGATCGCGTCGTCGGGATCGGTGAAGGACTGGGCCCCGAGCACCGGACCGAAGATCTCCTCATTCACCACCGGCATCATCGGGTCGAGGTCGACGAGCACCGTGGGCTGGTAGTAGAAGCCACGCTCGCCGGTGCGGGTGGCACCGGTGAGGGCGCGCGCACCGGCATCGATCCCGGCCGAGACGTACCCCGACACCCGGTCCAGATGGCGCTGGGAGATGAGTGGGCCGAGGTCGGAGTCGGGATCGGTGCCGTAGCCGAGGCGAAGGGAACGGCCCTGCTCGGCCACGCCCTGGGCCACCTCGTCGAAGACGGCGGCGTGGGCGTACAGACGGGTGCCGGCGGTGCAGATCTGGCCGGTGTTCCAGAAGATCCCGGCCGCGACCCCGGGAATCACCTGGTCGAGGTCCGCATCGGGGAGCACGATCACCGGCGACTTGCCGCCGAGTTCGAGGGAGACCTTCTTCAGGTTCCCCGCCGCAGCGTGCACGATGCTGCGGCCGACCTCGGTGGAACCGGTGAAGCTGATCTTGTCGACGTCGTCGTGGGCGGCCAGCGCCGCGCCGACGGGACCGTGGCCGGTGACGACGTTGACCACGCCGTCCGGAAGGCCCGCCTCGAGCAGGAGCCCACCCATCGCGAGGGCACTGAGCGGTGCTTCCTCGGAGGGCTTGAGCACACAGGAGCACCCGGCGGCCAGTGCTGGGGCGACCTTCTGCGAGATGGCGATCATCGGGGCGTTCCAGGGCACGATCAGTCCGGCCACGCCGACCGGTTCCCTCTCGGTCCAGCCCTGGAAGCGATGCTGCGCGGGTCCGATCTCGAGGGTCCGGCCGTGGAGCTTGTCGGCCCAGCCCGCGAAGTAGCGGAACTGGTTGGCCGCCTCGCCGACCATGAGCCGTGCCTGGCTCACCGGCATCCCGACGTCGAGACTCTCCAGGCGGGCGAACTCGTCGGTGCGGGACTCGAGCAGGTCGGCCACCCGCCAGAGCACCACCGCTCGCTGCGCGCCCGAGAGCCGCAGCCACCGGCCCTCGTCGAACGCACGCCGGGCGGCGTGCACGGCGGCGTCGACATCGCGGCCCTGCGCCTCGGCGGCCCGGGAGACCACGTCGCCGATGCCCGGGTCGACGACCTCGAACGTCTCGTCGGCCTCGACCCACCGACCGTCGATGAGGAGTGCGGCGGCGGGAAGTCGAGGCGGAGCTGCAGGCATACCTACAAGTCAAACATAAAATATGATACGACGTGAGGATGCAGACGCGGGGAGCGGTGATCCGGAAGGCGCCCGGAGAGCTCGAGGTGGTGGACCTCGAGCTCGACGAGACGCGCCGCGACGAGGTGCAGGTCCGGATGGTGGCCTCCGGGCTCTGTCATTCCGACGACCACCACGTGACCGGTGATCTCCCGGTGGGCACCTATCCCTTCGCGCTGGGTCACGAGGGCGCGGGGGTCGTCACCGAGGTGTTCGAGAACGACAAGGGCATCCGCGAGGGCGACCACGTGGTCTTCTCCGCGATCCCGTCCTGCGGTCACTGCCGCTTCTGCTCGACGGGTAGGCAGAACCTCTGCGATCTCGCGAAGGGCATCCTGGCCGGCCCGCGCTGGAGCGACGGCACCTACCGGCTGCGCCTGTCCGAGGACGGCAGTCCGGTCGGTCAGATGTGTGGCATCTCGACCTTCACCGCGACGACGACCGTCTCGCTCGCGTCGGTGATCAAGATCGAGGAGGACATCCCGCTCGACAAGGCCTGCCTGATCGGCTGCGCGGTCAGTACCGGGTGGGGTTCGGCCGTGAAAGCCGCGGAGGTGCAGCCCGGAGACACGGTGATCGTCATGGGAGCCGGCGGCATCGGGGTGAGCGCGATCCAGGGCGCGGTGCACGGGGGAGCGGGCACGATCATCGCGGCTGACCCGGTCGCGCTCAAGCGAGAGAAGGCCGTCGAGTTCGGCGCCACCCATACGGCCGGGTCGATCGAGGAGGCGACCGAGCTGGCGCGCCAGATGACCGACGGGCAGGGCGCGGACGCCACGATCGTCACGGTGGGCGTGCTCCGTCCCGAGCACATCGGTCAGGCGCTGTCGTCGGTCCGCCGGGCCGGGACGGTGGTCGTCACCGCCGTCGGGCAGCACGCGGTCTCCGACACCCCGATGGAGCTCTTCGACCTGACCCTGTCTCAGAAGCGCTTGCAGGGTGCTCTCTTCGGATCGACCAACGGCGGCTGGGACGTCCACCGGCTGCTGAACCTCTACCGCGCCGGGAAGCTCAAGCTCGACGAGATGATCACCCGTACCTACGCCCTGGACGAGATCGCCCAGGGGTACCGCGACCTGCACGCCGGACTGAACGTGCGCGGAGTCGTCCGGTATGAGTGAGCGAACCGCCGACCGGCACGCCTGGGCCCGGCCGGAGCCGGAGACCGTCGCCCCCGGAGTGGTGCGAGTACCACTCCCGCTGCCGAACGACGCCCTGCGGGCGGTCAACGTGTACGTCCTCGTCGGTGCCGAGGACCTCACTCTGGTCGACGGCGGCTGGGCGCTCGCGGCCAACCGCGACCTGCTGGCGAGCGCCCTCTCCGGCCTCGGCGCCGACCTCACCGACATCCGCCGGTTCCTCGTGACCCACCTGCACCGTGACCACTACACGCTGGCGACGGCGCTGCGCCGGGAGACCGGTGCCCGGGTGGCCCTCGGTGCCGGCGAACGCGAGTCGATGTCGCTGCTGACCGGGCCGGACCAGGCCGCGCCGCACCGCGCTCGCATCGATCGACTGCGCACGGTGGGTGCGCCGGAGCTCGCGGACCGGGTGGAGGAGGCGACGGCCTCGGCGATCGCGGCCGAGCGGGGCTCCTACACGCCGCCCGACGAGTGGCTCAACGACGGCGAGGTCCTCACGGTCGCGAGACGGCGCCTGACCGCTCACGAGACGCCGGGGCACACCCGCGGCCACCTCGTGTTCGCCGACGACCGCGCGGGCGTGCTCTTCGCCGGGGACCACGTGCTGCCGCACATCACCCCGTCGATCGGGTTCGAGCCCGCGACCCGGCCGGGCGCGCTGATCCGCTTCCTCGCCTCGCTGGCGCGGGTGCGCGCCCAGCCGGACCGGCGCCTGCTGCCCGCCCACGGCCCGGTGGCCCCCAGCGTTCACGCCCGGGTCGACGAGCTGCTCGCACACCACGAGCGGCGTCTCACCGAGGTCGAGCACGCCGTGGCGGCAGGTGACGTGACGGCGGCCGCGGTCGCCTCCCGGCTCCGCTGGACCCGTCACGAGCTGCGGCTCCCGGAGATGGAACCCACGCACGCGATGCTCGCGGTACTGGAGACCCAGGCGCATCTCGAGGTCCTCGAGGCCCAGGGACGGGTGAGAGGCGACGCGCCCGCCGCGACGCTGCGCTACGCCGTGACGTGAACCGTCGCCGACCGGAGCGGCGCCGGTCGTCGCGTCCCGACCGGCGGCAGTGGAAGGATCACGTCTCGATGAACGGGACCAATCGCCCAGCCGGCCTGGACGACATCGCCGGCACCGCGACGTCGCGCTTCCGCCTCACCCCGATGGTCCCGCGGGATCCGGACGAGCCGGGCCGGACCGCGAGCACCCTGGAGCTGTTCTTCGACCTCGTGTTCGTGGTCGCGGTGAGCATCGCAGCGGTCGACCTGGCCCATGCGCTCGCCGAGGGACACGTCCTCGACGGTCTCGTCGCCTATGCGGTCGTGTTCTTCGGCATCTGGTGGGCCTGGATGAACTTCACCTGGTTCGCCACCTCGTTCGCCACCGACGACTGGCTCTACCGGCTGCTGACCATCGTGCAGATGGGCGGGGTGCTCGCACTCGCCGCCGGCATCGGGCCGTTCTTCACCTCGCGCGACACCACGGTGCTGATCCTGAGCTATGTCGTCATGCGCGTGGCGATGGTGGCGCAGTGGTTGCGGGCGTCGCGCTCGGCGGGGTCCAGTCGTCGGGCGACCCAGGTCTACGCGGCCGGCATCGCGGGCGTGCAGGTGCTCTGGCTGGCGTCACTGCTGCTGTCGGGGCCGGCGGCGGGGATCGCGCTGGTAGTGCTGATCCTCGCCGAGATCTCTGTTCCGGTCGTCGCCGAGACCCGCGGCACCACCCCGTGGCACCCGCACCACATCACCGAGCGGTACGGCCTGTTCACCCTGATCCTGCTCGGGGAGAGCCTGCTCGCGTCCGCCAACGCCATCATCGAGGCGCTCGCCGAGCACGAGGAACTCGGGTCGCTCATCTCGATCGCGGTGCTCGCGCTGGTCGTCACCGCCGCGCTGTGGTGGATCTACTTCTGGCCTCCCCACCACGAGGCCATCACCACCTTCGGTCGCTCGCTGCGCTACGGCTACGTGCACTACTTCGTCTTCGCCGCCGCCGGCGCCTTCTCGGCGGGGGTCGAGGTCGAGATCGACACGATCACCGGGCGCAGCGCGCTGGGCGAGGTCGCGGCCTCGTACACCGTGTCCGTGCCGGTGGCCGTGTTCCTGCTGGGTATCTGGTGGATCGCCCTGCGCGACCAGGCCGACCGGGTGGTCAACACCGCTGTCCCGCTCGCCGCGGTGCTGGTCCTCGCCGACCCCGTCATCCCGCTGCCCAGCGCCGTCACCGCCGTGGTGCTGGTGGCACTCGTGGTGGTGCTGGTCGTCCGGCCGCCGGTGTCCGGCGCCGCCGCGACCGGCTCCGAGGAGGGGTAGCCGCCGCGGCGGACCGGGCTCAGGAGGTGACGAGCCTCGTCGTCGTCCCCGCGGCCGGCGGCTCGAGCATCGTGGCGAGAGCCGAGCCCGAGCCGGCGTACTTCTGCTCGTAGGCGGCCCCGACGGCGGCCCGGGTGGCCTCGTCGGCGACGGGCTCGAGGGTCACGTCGGTCTCCACCGCGCCCGCGCGGACGCGGGCGGTGCCGCGCGTCGTGGCTCGCCGGTACCAGCCGCCGGCGCCGCCGTAGGCCGACCGCACGTAGAGCTCGCCGTCGACGAGGACGACCCAGATCGGTGTCCACCGGCGCGTCGTGCCGTCGTCGCGGTACGTCGTGATCTGTAGCTCCGGCGCGGCGCCGAGGGCCTCCCGACGCTGGTCGACGGCGCTCACAGGTGCCTGCCGAAGAACGGGACCAGCTCGGCCAGGGCCTGCGCCGTGGGCTCCGGCCGGTCGTACAGGTCGTAGTGCGAGAACCCTTCCAGCACGACGAGCTGCTTGTCGGCCGAGCGCGCGCGACGGTAGATCTCCATACCGTCGCGGTAGGCGCCGAAGGCACCCGGCTTGTCGCCCACCACCACCATGATCGGACGGGTGAGCAGCACCTCGGCCCGCCCGAACGCGTCCCACCCGACCGCGGTGGCCTGGTGGGAGAACAGCGAGCTGGTTGCGCCGTGCGGCTGCTTACCCCGCGGGGTCTTGTAGTAGTCGGTCGCCTCGACGACGTCGATCTCGGTGATCCCGGCCTCGGTGGCGGCCTGCGGCGAGGCGGGCAGCAGGTCGTCCACCCGGAGGGCCTCGCCGCGGGCCTCCGCGGTGCGCTGCGCCGCGATCGCATCGAGAGTGGCGACCGGGTCGTAGCCGGAGAACGACTCCTGCATCAGCCGGCCGAAGTTGACCCCGGTGACGCTGCCGACCGCCTTGATGCGCCGGTCGGTCATGGTCGCGTTGATCGAGTACCCGCCGCCGCCGCACACCCCAATGGCGCCGATGCGATCGGCGTCGACGAAGGGCAGCGTCACCAGGTGGTCGATCACGTGGCTGATGTCCTTGACCCGCATCGTCGGGTCCTCGACGAAGCGGGGCTCGCCGCCGCTGGCGCCCTGGAAGCTGGCGTCGAACGCGACGACGACGTAGCCCTCGTCGGCCAGCGCCGTCCCGTAGACATTCCCGGCCGTCTGCTCCTTGCAGCTCCCGATGGGGTGGGTGGCGACGATCGCGGGGTAGCGCCGCGAGGCGTCGAATCCGGGCGGGTAGTAGATGTCGGCGGCCAGGTCCCAGGCCAGGGCCGGGATGTTGACGTGCTCGATCGTGCTCATCGGTGCCTCCTCAGCTGGCGGCGAGGTGCTCGGTGAAGAACGGGGTGGCCTCGGCGACGGCCCGGTCGACGTACTTGGGCACGTCGTAGAAGTCCATGTGCGTCCCGCCGTCGACGACGACGAGCTTCTTCTCGCTGCGCAGCCGGCCATGGAGGTCGGTGGTGTGCCACAGCGAGCCGGCGTCGGAACCGGCGACCATGAGCACCGGCGCCGTGAGCAGGTCCTCGACCAGGTGGAAGGCGTCGAAAGCCATGATCTTCGGGATGCTCTTGGTGGCGAGGTAGGTGTTCTTCGCGTTCGGGTGCTGGGCGCGCGGGGTCAGGTAGTACTCGCTGGCCTGCACCATGTCGTAGGGCGTGTTCTCGTCGGTCTGCGCCGGGACGTACGGGGCCGTCGATGCCTCGGCGCCCCGGGCGGACTCGGCGGTGCGCTGCTGGGCGATCCCGTCGAGCGCGGGCACGGCGGCGTTGACGGGGTCGGCGCCGAACCAGCCCTGGCGCCATGCCGTGCCGATGTTGAGGCAGCTGACCGTCGCCAGCGCCTTGACGCGGTGGTCGGTCATGGTCGCCGTGGTGCCGTAGGCGCCGCCGGCGCAGACGCCCAGCACGCCGATGCGCTCCTCGTCGACGAAGTCGAGGGACTGCAGGTGATCGACCGCGGCGCGGACGTCCTCGACGCGGGCGGAGGGGTCCTCCAGGAAGTGCGGCTCGCCGCCCGACTCACCCTGGTACGAGGCGTCGAACGCCAGCGCGACGAAGCCCTGCTCGGCCAGCTTCGCGGCGTAGAGCCCGGCCGTCTGCTCCTTGACCCCGCCGCCGGGGTGGACGGTGACGACGGCCGGGTAGCGGGTGCCCTCGTCGAAGCCCTCGGGTCGGTACAGGGCGCCGGCCATGGTGATCGGTCCGTTGGCGAACGTCGTGGTCTCCATGCCCCGGCACCTTCCTCGCGGGCCCGGGCGCCATGCAACCGTGCGCCATAGACATCACACTTTTTATACGATACTTTCTCTGCTATGCACTGGATCACACTCCCTCCGGAGGTCTCGCGGTGACCGCTCCGGACGACTACTCGGCCTTCTTCATCGGCGGGCGGTGGACCACCCCACAGGGGAGCGACACCCTCACTGTCACCTCGCCCTTCACCGGAGAGGCGATCGCGCACGTCCCGGCGGCCTCCGCCGAGGACGTCGACGCGGCCGTCGCCGCCGCTCGCCGGGCCTTCGATCAGGGCGAGTGGCCCCGGATCACGCTGGACGAGCGGATGCAGATGCTCGGCCGGCTGAGCGAGCTGCTCGGGAAGCGGACCGACGAGATCGCGAACCTGGTCACCAGCGAGATGGGCTGCCCGATCACCCTGTCGCGCTCCATGCAGGCCGCCGGCCCGAGAGTCCTCCTCGACAGCTTCCTCGAGCTCGCGCCGAGCTACCCCTGGCGCGCCGAGCGGGAGTCGGCGACGGGCCGGGCCCTCGTGCTGCGCGAGCCGGTCGGCGTCGTCGCCGCGGTGGTGCCCTGGAACGCCCCGCTGCTCATCTCGGTCATGAAGCTCGCTCCGGCGCTGCTCGCCGGGTGCACCGTCGTCCTCAAGCCCGCCCCGGAGACCCCGCTCGACGCCTACCTGCTCGCCGGGCTCCTCGAGGAGGCGGGCCTGCCCGAGGGCGTGGTCAACGTGGTGCCGGCCGACCGCGATGTCAGCGAGCACCTCGTGACGCACCCGCAGGTCGACAAGGTCGCCTTCACGGGATCCACCGCCGCCGGACGACGGATCGCGTCGCTGTGCGGGCACGACCTCAAGCGCGTGACGCTCGAGCTCGGCGGCAAGTCGGCCGCGGTCCTGCTCGACGACGCCGACCTCGCCGGGGCGGCCGAGTCGCTGCGGGTCGGGTCGTTCCGCAACAGCGGCCAGGTGTGCAGCCTCAAGACCCGCGTCGTCGTCCCCCGGGCGCGCCAGGCGGAGTTCCTCGAGGCGTTCTCCGCGGTGGTCGGCAGCATGCCCGTCGGAGACCCGGCCGACCCGGCCACCCAGATCGGGCCGCTGGTCAGCGCCCGGCAGCGGGAGCGGGTCGAGGGCTATATCGCCGCGGGCCGGGACCAGGGTGCCCGCGTGGTGGTCGGTGGCGGGCGCCCGAGCGGCTTCGACGCCGGGTACTTCGTCGAGCCGACCGTGTTCGCCGACGTCGCCCCCGGGATGCGCATCGCCCAGGAGGAGATCTTCGGGCCGGTGGTCTCGGTGCTGGCCTATGACGACGAGGACGAGGCCGTCGCCCTCGCGAACGACTCCAGCTACGGCCTCAACGGGTCGGTCTTCACCGGCGACCCCGGGCGCGGCGTCGCCCTGGCGAGCCGGATGCGGACCGGGACCGTCGAGGTCAACGGCAGCCCGGTCGGCTTCCACGCACCGATCGGCGGCTTCAAGTCCAGCGGTATCGGCCGCGAGGCCGGACCGGAGGGCTTCGACGCGTACGTCGAGCTCAAATCCATCGGTCTCCCGCGAGACCTGATCCTCACCAGCTGAAGGAGAGCGCGCATCATGGCAGGCAAGCATCTCGAGGCGCAGGCCCGCGTCGTCGTCTCCGGACTCGACGCGAACGGCAAGTCGACCATCGTCAGCGACCAGAACACGGCGACCCGCATCGCGGCGCTCGGGTTCACCGTCATGGACACCTGGCAGGTCGACGCCGTCCCGGCCGGCGTCGCGTCCGCGGCCACCCTGGGCGAGTCCCCGGTCATCGACCCGCCGAAGAGCGGCCTCGTCGTCCGGCTGGCGAGCTTCCCGCCGGACAAGGAGTTCGACGCGGCCGCCTATGCGGCCTCCCTGGACGACTTCGGCGGCGGCGACTCCCACGGCGGCGCGGACGAGGGCGCCGAGGGCGGCCTCTGGCACGAGACCGACACCGTCGACGTCGTCACCGTGATCTCCGGCGAGCTGCACGCCGTCACCGAGACCGACGAGACGCTGCTCCGCCCGGGCGACACCTTCGTCACCCGCGGGGTCAAGCACATCTGGAGCAACCGGACCGACGAGCCGGTGGTCATCGTCGCGACGATGATGGCGGCCACCCGATGAGGGGCGTCGTCTTCGCCGGCGACAAGCAGCTCTCGATCGAGGAGTTCCCCGACCCGAAGCCGGGTCCCGACGACGTCGTCATCGACATCAAGGCGTCCGGCCTCTGCGGCAGCGACCTCAAGTTCTACCGCGACCCGCCCGGCGCCGCGCTCAAGGCCCTCGGGTTCAAGAGCTTCGACGAGCGCGGGGTGGAGGGCGTGCCGTCGATCATCGCCGGCCACGAGCCGTGCGGGGTCATCGCCGAGGTCGGCTCCGACGTCGACCCGCGCGTGTTCAAGCCCGGGGACCGGGTGATGCAGTTCCACTACGACGGGTGCGGCTTCTGCGACCTCTGCCGCAGCGGCTGGACCCAGATGTGCCCGCAGGGCGCCACGATCTACGGGGCCACCGCGCACGGCGGCCACGCCGAGCACATGCTCGCGCCCGCCAAGACGCTCGTGCACCTGCCCGAGGAGATCAGCTTCTCCGCCGGTGCCGCCATCGCCTGCGGCACCGGGACCGCCTACGGGGCGCTGCGGCGCACCGACGTCTCGGCGGCCGACGTCGTCGCGGTGTTCGGGATCGGCCCGATCGGCCAGTCGACGGTGCAGTTCGCGTCGGCGATGGGCGCCACCGTGATCGCCGTCGACGTCGCGGACGCGAAGCTCGCCCGGGCGAGCGAGTTCGGCGCCCATCACGTGGTGAACTCCGGCGCGGGCGACCCGGTCGCGGCGATCAAGGAGCTCACCGGCGGCAGGGGCGCGACCGTGTCGATCGAGTGCTCGGGCGCGCCGGTGGCGCGGCAGGCCGCCGTGCGCTGCCTTGCCGTCTGGGGCCGCTCGGCGATGGTCGGACTCGGCGGCGAAATCACCCTCGACGTCGCGCCCGACCTCGTGATCAAGCAGATCACGATCTACGGGACGTACACCTTCTCGAACGTCGGGCTGGGGGAGTGCGCCCGGTTCGTCGCCGATCACGGGATCGACGTCGACAAGCTCTTCACCGACCGGTGGAGCATCGACCAGGCCGACGAGGCCTACCGCGTCTTCGACAAGCAGGAACGCGGGAAGGCCGTCATCGAGTTCTGAGGAACGGGCGGGTGCGGGGGCGACGACCTGCGGGCGCACCCGCCCGTCGGCGAGCACATCGATCGATGTGCCCCCGGTGGGATACGAACCCACACTGGACGGATCATGATTCCCGTCGGCCGCCGCGTTCTGCGGTGAGCGTTCGTGCTGGTCAGCGACGGTCCGACCGGGTTGTGATGTTGGCTGGTGGTGCACCGTGAGTGGCCCTGGTGTGACGTAAGCGACCACCAAAGTGGACACCGCCAGGTCCAGCATCGGAACATCGTCGTCGATGCGGGCCGCGCCTCAGCAGTCATGCCACTCGTGCTTGAAGATCGCCAATCGCGGAGCCTCGGGGGCGGCTGCACCAGCCCCTAGTGTTAGCACGGCGTTGCCTACGACCGCGAGCGCCCGCCCTTCGGCCACGGAATCAGGCGCCCGCGGTAGCCAAGGTCACCGACACTCTAGGCAGCTAGCCAGGGACCTCGTGGGCGTCTCCCTGGCCTCGATGCCACCGGGCCGACGCAGCCAGACACCCCTGCCCACTCCCTACCGGATCAATCTAGGTCGAGCTACGCGAGAGTGCGCCGCACCAGCACCGCCGACTTCGCAGCACAAAGGCGATCCGAGCGGAGATGTATTACTAGCCCTGCCGGGAATAACCCGCTAAGAGTGAACGGTGCTTACACCGGACGTCGGAGACGAAGCGCCTGAACGCAGAGCCTGTTGTCAGCCGATCGTCAGGTTGACTTTTCATCTAGCAACATTGCAACAATACCGCAGGCTAGATCGAGAGTTAAGCCCCAGCGGTTACAGGACGAAACATTCCCATGACCAGACGTAGCCAAAGTCTGAAGTCACACGATTGTACTAGTTGCAGGTCCTGGCCCCGGGTGGACTATAAAACATCAGAAGGCCTAAGGGGGGTCACGTCGTGACAATAAGTAATCGGTTGAGCACACTTGCGACCGTAAGAGATCAGCAGCTGCCTCACGCTGCCGATGCCACCTTCGATGCAGTCTCTTACTTTCACAACAGCCGTTCTTGGACGTTAGTCTATCGAGCGTCATCATGACTGTTGGTATTGCGCTAAGCGGAGGCGGCGCGAAAGGAGACTTTGAGGTCGGCGCTCTCCGGCTAATATATGATCGAGGCGTTCGACCTGACATAATTGCCGGGACATCTGTAGGATCGATCAATGCCGTTAAGCTAGCCGAAGGTGAAGACCCGGCAAATCCGAAGCAGGGACTCTCTGGACTCGAAGCCATATGGAGCGGACTGCGAAATAACGCTGATATGTACAAGGAGGAGGATTGGCTACACGACCCTGACATGGACCCGCGAGTTCGTGACGCCCTTCTCGGGAATTCCGCCGATCTCGACATAGTCGGCCCTACTCTCGACTTTACTCCGTGGGGCGATCTCGCGTTCTTGCCACGCGCCTTGGCAGGCTTGTCTTTTCTGCTGAATGACGGGCAGGCGCTACTACGATCGCTCGCAGTTTTTTCCAGAAGAGCAAAGGCTTTATACAATCTGGATCCGATCTCCGCGCTACTGAGCACCGATCTTGACACGACTAAGGTCGCAGCCTGGGCTCAGTCTGGAGGCCGACATTTGCGACTCGCAACGGTGAACCTTGAGAGCGGCCGGTTGCGGTATGCCACCGAGAACGGCGCGATCGTCGAGCGAGACGGGTCTCCCGTGCGGGACTTGAGCACCACTCCAGCGGCATGTCAAAAGGCGGAGGATGCAGTTCGAGAGGTTGAAGATAGCCTTCAAAAGAAACAAGACGAACTAAATACTGCTGGCCCCGGTCAGAAGAAGTCGATAGCGCAGAGCATACGCGCGCTTCAAGCCCGACTCGAGACGGCCCAGCATGAGCTAGCGACGTGCCTGGGCGCGCATGTCGGGGACACTCTCACGGTCGATCTCCGACGAGCTGTTATCGCCTCATCTGCGGCCCCGGGGATATTTCGAGCCGTCTCCCTCGGAGGAGAAACGTACGTCGATGGTGGAGTGCGTGAAATCCTACCCTTGCAGACGGTCGCCGACCTGGGCGCAACCGAAATCTACGCAATTGTTGCATCGCCTGCGGATCCCCCTGCTGTCACTCGTAGCTTCGTCGATGCTGATCTGCTAAGCGTCGTCGCTCGGTCCGTTGAGGATCTTCTCCTCAACGAAGTGACTAGAGACGATGCTCGCGTGGACATCGACGGCGCGGGCCCGCCGAGAACGATCTACATAATACAGCCAGATGTAGAGCTGCACCCTTTCACGGCCATCGATCCGGGCCTAATCCAAATATGTCGCGATTACGGGTACATGCGTGCAGCAGACGTCATCGATGGGCTTGACGAGCGGGCTTCTCGGTGGGCGCTTGGCACTGACATTTCCGTGCTCCGCAGCACCATTTGGGCCGACGAGAATCGCGTGGCAGGCCAGAAAGACCCTCGCAACCCTGCAGCTCCTGCACCTCCGCCGAATCCTTCAGTGCAAGCAGACGTCGATGCTGGAAAGGTTAGGCTGCACGCACTGATCGACCAGCGACGGGCGGTCGGAGGGCCTATGCCACCCAATGTCGACCGGTGGTGGGCCCAACCGGAACTTCATCCCTGGGCGGACCCCCCGGGAAGCCGGCAATGGAGGCGGATCGGTCATGCCAACAACGTGCGGGCCATGGCCGCCCTCGACGGCAGCCTGTTCGCCGCCACCAGCGACAACGTGCTGTGGCGCCGCACCGCTGACGCCGTAAACATCAACTGGGATCGGATCGGTTCGGCCAACGACGTGCGGGCCATGGCCGCCCTCGACGGCAGCCTGTTCGCCGCCACCAGCGACAACGTGCTGTGGCGCCGCACCGCCAGTCCTTAGCTCACCCGCACTCCAGATCAACACCGGATCGCCCAACGATGACGATCGCGAGCGCTCGTTAGCGCACTGGTCCTGTCAAATGGAACCGCCTACGGGCGTGGAAGGAGGTACCCCAACCGTACGGTGCCCTCCATGCGCGACGTGTGGGTGCGCATCTGCCTTCAGCTCGAAGAGGCGCGATCGGCAGCAACGTTCCACCCGACTGCCGCGAGACGACGAACATGGCGTCTCTGCCATCTAAGACTGAGCTAGGTCCACCGTCCTAGCGGTAAGAGGAGAATAATGCCCAACCCAGAAGAATACGAGGCAGTGTACTACCGAGCCCGAGAGGGCATTCTTGGAAGGCACTTCGCCGTCGGCACACGCGCCCGAGTCAACCTTGAAAACGAATTCAACAACTTGCGTCGAACCGACGACACCCCAGACGCGAACCCTACAGGGCAAGGCGCACCGCACAGATGGAACATTCAGGCACATGGACGCGATAATCCGCTGCTCTGGTCAGGCCGCCTGCTCGCGACTATGGCCGCCGAGTACGCGCTCGGTAACCAAAAAGCCGAGCGCGTCATCACCCTTGCTCTCGACACTTTCGAAGAGTTGTTCACGTTCCGCAGCGGTAACCAGTTCGACGGCTACATCCTCCGCTGGGACCCCGTGGCGTCGGATTCGTGGACCAACGAAGCAGGTTGGAGCTATTCGAACGAGTTCCTAGTCGATCAGACCAGCGGCGGCTACATCTACAGCGTTCCAGCCCGAGACCCCCGGCATACTGCGTACCGCCCCGAGTCCGTCCTCAGCCGCCTTCTAACGGATTCCCAGAAGAGTGAATACCTTGCGAACTTCGCTGACTACACTCAATCTTTCCGGCTTTGGGAGCCCTCCCAGGATGAATTGGTGGGCCTTGTCGGTGCTTACGCTGTTGTGTATGACCTTGTTCCCATTGACGGCATCCGAGAACGCGTTACCGCTCAGATCCAAAGGCTCGCAGAGTACCTCGCCTCCAGTGGCTATCTGCTCGTAAGACCCGCAGGCGGGATCACATTTCGAGGCGCTGCCGACACATTGCCTGCTTTCGAACTCCCATTCAACGAGCTCTTCGAGCGCATCCTCGGCGAACGCTATCCGAATAAGCTCGACTTCGTCGGCGGCATGCTTGCAGCGGGATACTGGCCGGTTCTGGCGGGGCCCGTGGAGCGTGAGGAGGTTCTTATTTCCCTGGGTGGAATCGTGCTCGGCCCCGCCCTCGCGTCTCTGATCGCACCGTTGCTTATCGTCGCTGGAGCTCCAGATCTACTCGTGGCGTTGTTGGCCCCGCTTGCTCAGGCCGGCCAGTTACCGGTATGGGCTGGGGTGGTGGCACCTTACGTCCTTCCAGCGCTACCAAGAGCGTTGGCTCTGAACAATCACACAGACTGCTTTGATGTCAGCTCCGATCGGGAAGTCAGGGCACCGATCACAAGTAGCATACTCCTCGCAATACCACCATCGGAGCGGTTCGAGGCAACGATGGACATCCTCGCCGTGGCGCCAGACTCAATGAATGCAAAGAGTTTCGTTCCTTTCCTTGGGTTGACCGCGATCGGGGATCGAGGCGGCCAGGTATCGCGCGCCTACCTTCGCACGATGAGCAAAGAGCGCAACAAACCCTTGCAGCTCGGGAAGACGGACGCTCTTCAAAGCTGTTTCGCATCCGCGCTGGCGCTCGTCCTCGGCGCAGGAGAAACAGAAGAACAGCGGTTTGTCGCGCTCCTGCAGCATCACTATGGGACGTTGCTCGACTCTGGGGGCCAGGACGGTCTAGTGGTCTCCGATCAGCCGAAAGATCAGGGGCTGCCCTACGAGCAAGTCGATCCAGGCCTCGACTACGTGGCCGGTATCAGTTTGGCCTGGTTGTACGCTCGCAGGCAAGCCGATGCTGGAACGCCTGTACGAACCCTGGGCTTTCCACGGCCCCCGGACCCGGCCACTGTCTGGCCAGATGTCACGATCTCCGCTGAAGTCCTAGGAGCAGTGCCAGGTTTGCGACAGGCGCTAGGTGCTACTCAATTGCCTCCCGAACAGGATGTCGATCTGTTCGACCCGGAGACCGCCGATCGGCAGACCACACCTACCCCGATGGTGAAGTCAACGAGTTCGCAAGTCGTGATCCAGGACATCACAATGCCAGTTAGATACGAAGATGGCGATGCACCTACTGGCATCGTAATCCGCCGCGGCGACCAATTCGAGATCACGGCTGAAGGCCGCCTCCGTTTGGCGGGAGTCATCGACAGCGGGCCGGAAGGGCTGGATCTAGTTGACGACGCAAGGTTCGCGCTGCACCTTGGGCTCGACCCGTTCCATGCCTTCAGGTGGGCCCTGCTCGGGCGGCTGGGCGGTTACTTCTATGTGGGTACGCACCGGCCGCTCGAGCGCTGGCTCTATCCACGGCCACGTCCCCTTTACCTAAGGGTCAACTCGTCGGGGCAGACCGGGCCGAGGGGAGATGGCGCCTACCAGGCTCGGGTGGTGGTGTGGGGCGATCCTCTCGGATGCGTAAAGGTCATCGACATCCAAGTGGGCGGCGAGCTCACTGATCTAGCTCGGCTCGGCGCCGCCTTCGAAGAGGGCGACGTATCCACGGTCGATCTGCTCGTTGAGCGGGGAGTGGGCGTTCTCGGCAATATCTATTTCACCGAAGAAAATCGGAACACCGCTGCATATGTCGACGTAGCGGATAAGATAAGGAGCATCATCAAGACCCGCAAGTTCATCGGTGATGAGCCCGCCATCGAGCTGTGGGTTGCAGCCGGCGGGAAAGGAGATTCGAACCTAGCCAAGCAACGCGGCCGGGAGATTAGCACGCTATTGCTGCGACAGGTGGGGCTTCCTAATCTGCCTGACCCCTTTCCGCCCGCCCGAGAGTCCGGCTTCGCGAATGCGACAACCACACGCCTCTTCATCCGGTCTAGCCTCTAAACGCCACGTCCGAACCATGACAGATGGGTGCCTACGGTCATTGCGCTCGCGCCGGCTGGACGACGACCGCTCGCTCCAACCCGCGAGTTTTGAGATAGCGACGGACTAGCAGAGAGGTACATTTTGGATGGTTGCTGGACTCACAGGCGCCACGATCGCCGCCCAGGTGAACTCCCGATGCTTCAGTCCGTGGTCGGATCGGTGCCGCTCAGCTCCCGGCTGAGCCATGGTCAAATGCCATAAGCGCGCGTTCAGGGTTGAATACCGTTTGTAGTCGACTAAGAACACGGCTGCTATAGATCCGCTCTAGGATTAGGCTGAACGTGTGATTGTGGCGCGCGCTATACTGCCGAGTGACATAATCAGCGGCATCGATGCAACCCACAAGGCGAACCCAATGCAGGGCATGCCGTGAAGACACCTGGGACGGGCAATGGAAAACACTCTCGCGGTCGTCCTGGGGGCAAGTGAATGGCCACATTATCCTAATCAGTTCAATTCAGCCTCCGCGTTTAAGGCGTCCGCTGACGGCTTCCGCGCCTACCTGTCCGATCAGGACGGATTAGATTTGCCTGAGTCGAGCTTGCTCTGGCTTTTCGATAGCGATCTCGAGATCGTGTTCCAATACGACTTGCTGTCGAGCTTTCTTCGCGAGAACTCTCCTCGTCTCGGCGGGGGTACGCTCGTGCTTATCTATTACGTCGGCCACGGCGCTTTTTTCGGATCAAACAGATCGTATTGCCTTCTCGCGCGCGCGACCCGGCCGCCCGTAGAGGAAGAAACCAGTATTCGGCTTGAGGGATTGGCAAACGTTTTACGTGCAACGATTCCTCAAGCTCGTCGGCTTTTAGTCTTAGACTGTTGTTTCGCCGGTGCAGCGGCTAGATTATTCCAGGGTCCAGTGGACCAGGCTAGCTCGGTAAAGTCGGCGGAGATTATCGAGCGAGGTGTGGCCGTTTTGTGCGCGGCGAGTGCTCGGGATCCGGCCGAGGTAGCCCCGCAGGGTAACGCCACAATCTTTACGCAGTCGCTAATCGAGACACTAAGAGAAGGCGAGCGAGGAGGCCCAGAGAGTCTCAGCCTCAGAGATATATGCGAGCTGACGCGGCGCGTAGCGGTTCGTCGATACGGTCGTGACTCCCCGCGTCCCGAGATTCAGTCTCCTGACCAACGGCACGGGGATCTAGCGGCAATGCCACTGTTTCCCAATCGTGCGTATGAGCCATCCGAGCGTACTAGCGAAAATCGAGACGACGACCTTCGATTGGAATTGGCAGAGGCGTCAGCGTCTAATGTCTTCGCTCATGCCGGTCGCCCTGACTCGGAGGTTCGCGAGCATGACGGCCTCGACCCGACCGAGGACTACTGGGTCGTATACGTAAACAATTACTCGTCTAGGCTAATCTCGAATGTCGAAGCGGTGCTCCTCGCCGGCGACGAGAGCGAGACCGAGCACACGTTGGCTCTAGACTATGTCGAACCCAATCAAAGAATATGGTATATATTGCGGCCCGATGTCCGACCTACGAGTGGATTCGACCCAAATCTGGATCCCGAGCCCGTAGTCTTCGTAACTTTCGAGTGTATGGGGCTCAAATTCTATAAAGACGAGGAGAACAACACTCAGCTACTCCGCGGGTCATGGAGCCGCGAATAGAAGCAAGGAGGAGATGCGCGAATGGCCGCGATGCAAGAAACGACACTCAGTCTGGTCTTCCGGAACGATCTCTCTGAGTCCAATGCGCACGCGTCGGAGCTGTACGCCTCACTACAGGACCTAGAAGACCTGTCGAGCGTTGAGCGGAGAAGGGATAACGATCGTAACCAGGATTTCGGTGCATCGCTCGTAGTGATACTTGCGAGCCCGGCGGTCGTGGCGCTAGCGAAAGCACTAGGGAGTTACGTGTCGGCGCGACGCGATGCAAGATTGGTGATCAAGCAAGAACTTGCCGACGGGCGTACCTGCGAAGTAGAGATAACAGGCCAGCCCACGAATCGAATACAGAAGATCATTGAAAGCCTCGTAGTCGAGGACGTCCGATAGCAGCCGGCTAGGGTAGCTGACCACGCGTCCGGCGCCTTTGAGAAGAGGAACAGGGCCCGCACAACTCTAACGGCAGGAGAACGGGGTGGTCGGGTCAAGGCTCTGACCCTCGAATGAGCGCGAATAGGCCGAGGGCCCGGTCCGTCCGAAAATGCGCGCCGTCGATTCAGCTGGTGTTCCATGAAAGAGCGCGTGCCTACCGCGCGATCGACCCGAGGCAGAGGTCAGCGGCAGCGCCGTGCCGAAAGCGAGGGTCGTCGTATTGGATGTATTGCGGAGCAGAACGACTACGCCGTGCACTGGGGGATGACCGCAGAGCACCCGAGGTGCTTAGTCGAGCACGCTGCCAGGTCGCCCCCGAAGGGTCCACGGATCGTGATCCTCGAGGGAGCGCCACTTCCTGGACCGCTTCTCGAGGACGAGGGCACCGGGCGAACTTTGACCCGCATCGCGGCTCTCCGCCGAGACGACGGCGGTGAGCCTGCGGTAGGCAGCCGCCAGTTTCCGGGCCACGCGCGCCGTGGTGTCGGCGCAGAGGACCTCCGCTCTTCGGCCACGATGGAGCACCTGAGTCACCGACGGCTTGCACCCCGCACTGAACTTCTCGCCCTGGCCGGCTCGAGCTGTCGCGGTCATACACGGGCGAAGCCGGGAGGCCGGGCCGATCGGGGGATCATCTGGCGCACGTCGCCGGTTAGTCTGCTCCGGTGGATCGTTTCGATGCGGCCCTGTCGCTGTCCGAGGCGCTCCTTGCGGATCCATTACCCGACCGCTGGCGCCACGTGCAGGCCGTGGCCGCCCAGGCGGATCGGCTCGTGAGCGTCGCCGATGTCGATGGCGACGACCTACGCATCGCCGCAGTGCTGCACGACATCGGGTACTCGCCAGCCATCGCACACGCGCAGTTCCACCCCCTCGACGGCGCAAGGTTCCTCGACGCTGAGGGCTATCCCGAGCGGGTCGTGGCACTGGTGGCCCGGCATTCCTGCGCCATCGTCGAAGCCGACCTCCGTGGCATAACGGGCGTGGAGGAGTTCCACGACGAGCAATCCCCGACCCGCGATGCGCTTTGGTACTGTGATGCCGTGATCGGGCCTCAGGGCCAGTTGCTCTCGCCTGATGACCGATGGACCGAGATTAGGCGCCGATACGGTGCTCACAGCCTAGTCGGTCGGTTCCTCGACGAGGCGGAACCCCAACTTCGCGAGGCGGTCCATCGCACAGAGGCTCGCATGCGAGTTGCCGGGGTTGTTCTCTAGTCTACGTGTGGCGCTTGACCGCTTAGTCCGTCATCGATGCGCTGACGCATGCGGGGATCGATGGCCATCGAGTAGAGAGCCGACGGGTCGACCCACCGGACGCTCCGGCTCTCATCGCTCGACGTTGGAGTTCCACCTACTGCCCGAGCGCTCAGGCAGATGGAGAACTCCTGGCGCACCTCCCCATCGTCATATGCGATGACGTGCTTCGGGTCGGAGTATATGCCGACCACGCCCGAGACCTCGACGTCAATGCCCGTCTCCTCCCGGGTCTCCCGGACCGCCGCGTCGCGAACCGACTCCCCGAGCTCCTGGGCTCCTCCCGGGAGCGCCCACTTGCCGTTGTCGGTCCGCTCGATCATCAGGACTCTGCCGTCGTCGTCGAGGACAACAGCGACTACGGCCACGACGAGGCTGTTCGCCATCGGTGCATTCGGATCGTCGTAGTAATCGGTCCGGCCCACGTCTCCACACCTACCACTTCGGTTGGGTGGCCGACTCCCAGACGCGGCCGAAGCTGTCGGCGTATGTGTCGAAAAGTTCGGTGGCGGTCTCGCGCCGCAGGTGCATGGCCGGCGCGTGCGGTGCGGGTGCACCGAAGACGTGCGGGTTCACGATCATCTGGTCGTCGTACCGGTAGATCGAGTTGTAGAGGGTCGTGCCGTGGCACCTGATCTCGATGCCCGGCTCGTCTGCGATCTTCCTGAAGAACGCCAGAGCGTTCTTGATCTTCGCGGTGATCGCGTTCTTGCCGATGCCCTCGTCGAGGCTGCGGCGTGTTACCTGGCGACTCAGTGGATCGCCGAGGAGCAGCCGCACCTGGGCGCCTGCCGCTCCCTTGGCTCGCAGCGACGGCAGGAGCGCAGGGTTCTCGGTCAGGAACATCCCGACGTAGACGAGCACGTCGACCCGCTCGCGCGCACCGTCGAGCAGTTGATCCCAGAGCGCTCGCGGCACAGCGTTCCGGCTGGAGTAGCACTCGACCAGCACCGACCCCAGCTCAGCGTCGGCATCGGCCGAACGCTGCCGAGGCACGACCGCGGCCGAACCGTCGACCAGCGTGAAGAGCTCGCCGGCGGTGAAGCCCGGGAACATCACCTCGAGCACCTGGCAGTGATGCGGGTAGGGAAGGCTCTTCAGACCGCCCGCCTGCCACCGATGCAATTGCGCCCTACTCGGGTAGGTCCCGACATACGACGGATCGACCTCGCGGGCAGCCCGGTCATACTGGACACAGAAGGATCGATAGTTCTGCCAGTGTCGATCCCGCAGAAGATCGCGAAGCTTGACGGCAGTGTCCATCGCGTTGTTCCTCTCGCGCCGACGCCCTCGCAGGAAGCGTAGACGAGACACAGACGCGACAGGTCGAAACCGCGAAGCTCGAGACGCGACATCCGCGCCGACGCGATGAGACGTGCTCGCGATCGACCGTCGTATCGCCCCGCTTGACAGGGGCGAACGACGGCGCACCTTGCGCCATGGCGATCCAGGAGGACCCATGGGTGGCACTGTTCCCACACCCCGATCCACTACAGAGTCCACCGGGCTCCTGATCACCGTCGAAGAGGTCGCGGTCCTCTGGTTCGGTGAGGTCGGGGACGGGGGCTCGGCCAGCACGAACTGCCAGCGCATCCGTCGACTGATCCCGCGGACGCTGCCTGCTCGGCGCATCGGCAACCGTTGGTACGTCAGCCGGGCGGTCGCCGAAGCCTGGGCGGCCGGCACGGACCCCGAGTCCGTGATGGCACACCCCGACACCCGGGCCCGGGCCGGGGGCACCCGATGAGCGGCGTCGGACTGTTGATCCTTTTCGCGGTGCTCGGCGCGTTCATCTGCGCCAAGACCCGTTCGGCGGCCGGAGCTGTGGTCTTCGCCCTGATCGCGCTTGTGCTGTTCGTCGGCACGCCGGTCGGGCAGGCGGTCCCAGGCGCGGTCGGCAAGGTGATGTCCACCGTTGACCAGGCGACGACTCCGGCGCTGAACGACGGCGGGCCGCGCGCGGACGTGGGTGGTTCGCGGTGACCGCGCTCAAGGCCGCGCAGGCCGGGGGCCCTAGTCGAGCCGCCGACGGCGGCGCAGCCGATCAGGCCCGGGAGCTTGTCCCGGCCGCTCTCCCGGTCAAGGGCGCCTTCGGCGTCGCTGCGCGACCGGACTGCGTCCGGCCCTGGACCGCGAGCCTCGGCGGCCCCGCGGCGCCCACGGCGCGGTGGAGGTGGCACGGCACCTCCACCCACGGCTCCGGGCCTGACCGGGGTCTTCCCGACGGCGGGTCCGGTCCGGTGAGTCCTCCTGGACCGGTCTCGTTTCCCACGACCACGAGGTGGCACCGATGACGAGCGACTGGCGGGCACGGGCGGCGTGCCGAGATGTGGACCCTGAGCTGTTCTTCCCGACCGCGCACACCGGCCCGGCGTGGGCCGCGCAGGTCACTGCGGCGAAGGCGGTCTGCCGAGGGTGCCCGGTCCTCGAGCAGTGTCGGGCGTTCGCGTTCGAGGGGCTGCGGTTCGGGGTGGCGGGCGGGATGACCGAGCAGGAACGCGGCGCGCACCGGCGGTCCCGCTCTGCGCCCGGGCGGAGAGGCCGGCGGGCGCAGCGACTGGATCAGGTCCGCGACGACCGGTACCTCGGCCGCCGGTTGCTGGCTGACGGTGTCTCGCCGCGCGATGTCGCGTCCCGGTGCGGGGTGAGCCAGCGGACGGCGCTGCGGTGGGCGGCGGCCCTGCGCTCCGAGCTCGAGGCGTCGGCGGGGGAGGCGTCGTGACCGCGGGCGGGTTGATGACCGAGCAGTGGGGCTGGCAGCCCACGGCCTGGCTCGAGGACGGGTTGCCGACCTGGCGGTGGCGCTTCGCGCCGCGCGGTCTGATGACCCGACGGCAGATGCGCGCGGCCGGGCTGGCGCCCGGTGGACGGGCACCGGTGGCGCGGGTGGTGTGCCGCCGCGGTCGGCGGTGGGCGGCGCTGTGGGACGCCGCCGAGCTGGTGGCCAAGGGGACCCCGTCGCCGGCGCAGCTCGAGGCACTCGGCCGGGCGGTCGCCGCGCGCCGGTGGTGCAGCGGGTGCCGTCGCGACGTCGGCTACTGCGTACCGGCCTCAATCGGGGTGTGTCTGGACTGCGAGCCCGAAACCCGGGGCGGTCGTCATGGGTGAGCCACGACAGGTCCGCCCGGCGGTGGCCGGCGCGGAAACCGCCGCTCGCTGGTGGCGCACCGCGGTCGCCGCGCAGCGCGCGGTCCGGGCGGAGGCGCTCGAGCACGCGGACTTCTACGACCTGGCCGCCGAGATGGTCACGACGCTGCGCGCGCTCGAGGACCTCACCGAGCTCCTCGCCCGCCAGGTCGGCGGCTACCGCGCGGGCCGGGCGCTGCGTGACGACACCGGCTGCGACCCGAGAGCCCGCCTCGTCCGAGCGACGGGGGCGCTGAGCGCCCTGCGCATCGCGCTGGCGACCGCGGTGGCCGAGGGGGAGCGGTTCTGGTCGGCCATCGGCCACATCGGTCTCGAGATCAACGACCCCGAGGGAGGGCAGCCATGAACACGGCCAGTCTCATCCTGCTCGTCCCGCTGGGCCTCGCGACGTGGGTCGCCTGGCAGCGGGGCGCCCGTCGACCCGCGGCGCTGCTGGCCGGGTCTGCGCTGTTGCCTGGCTATGCGTTCCTCTCGTCGCTGGTTTGGCCGGTGGCGCTGCTGCTGGTGGCGCTCGTGGCGGTGCTGGTGTGGCAGCGGCTGGCGCGGACGTCGTCGATCGTTGCGCGTTGGTCGGGCCGCAACCGCCGCAAGGCCGGGGTCGCCTCGAGCCTGGACATCGCCCGGCGGGCTGGCGCGGTGGCGATGCTGACGATGGCCCCCAAAGTCCGGCCCTCACTCGGGGACCTGAGCCGGTGGGAGCGCTGTCGGGTTCCGGTCGCCGACGTGGCCGTCGAGCTGGTCCGGGTCGGGGTGCAGCGGGTCTGGTCGTCGATCGAGGACGTCGTGTTGATCTTCGGTGGGCCGCGCACCGGTAAGACCGGGTGGCTGGCCGGTCGGGTGATCGACGCTCCCGGGGCGGCGGTGGTGACCTCGACCCGCACCGACCTGCTGGAGCTGTGCGCGCCGCTGCGATCGGGTCCGGTCTACGTGTTCAACGCCGTCGGGCTCGGCGACCGGGCCACGACGCTGCCGTTCGACCCGCTGGTCGGCTGCCACGACCCAGTGACCGCGGTGGAACGCGCCACGGACATGGTCGCCGCGACGTCCCGCGGCTCGGCGTCGGGGGATGCGGAGCGGTGGGATTCCCAGGCTCGGCGGGTGCTCGCGGCGTTGCTGCACGCGGCGGCCCTCGGTGGGGCGTCGATGTGGCAGGTGCTCGGCTGGGTCGCCGACAACGACCAGGCCGCCCACGAGGTCCCCGCGCTGTTGCGGCGCTCGGCGGTGCAGGCGTTCGAGCGGGACGCGGCGCAGTTCATCGCCACCAACGACCGCACCCGCACCAGCATCACCAACTCGATCATGCCGGCGCTGGGGTGGCTCAACCATCCGGCCGCCGCAGCGGCGGCGGAGCCGGGGGCGTCGTTCGACGTCGCCGAGCTCCTCGAGTCGCGGGCGACGGTGTTCCTGCTCGGCGCCGAGGAGGCCAACACCGGCGCGCTGGTCTGCGCGCTCACCGGCCACATCGCCCGCGAGGCCCGTCGCCTGGCCAAGGGCGGCCGTCTCGACCCACCACTGACGCTGGCGCTGGACGAGGCGGCGCTGATCTCTCCGGTGCCGCTGGAGAACTGGACCGCCGACATGGGCGGGCGCGGGGTCACGATCATCGCCGCGTTCCAGTCCCGGGCGCAGCTGCTGGACCGCTACGGTCCGCACAAGACCGCGACGATCCTGAACAACACCGCCTCGGTGATGCTCTTCGGTGGCACCCGCGACCGCGACGACCTGCAGTTCTGGTCCACCCTGGCCGGGGAGCGCGACGAGCGGATCACCACGACCGATCTGCACGGCCGGGTCGCGTCGCGCACGGTGCGCAAGGTTCCGGTGTTCTCCCCGGCGCAGATTGCGAACCTGTCGCCGGCTCGGGCGATCGTGTTCCGCCGTGGCATCGACCCGGTGCTGGGTCGCGCCCGGATGGCCTGGCGCCGCCGTGACGTCCGCGCCGTGGAGGCCGGCTACCCGGCGCAGGCTGCAGCGTCCGGGCTGCGGGCCCGGCTGCTGTTCACCTGGCTGGTCACCGCCGACCGCACTTCCACCGTCGCGCAGGCGACCCGCGCCGGGGCGGCGACGGTTCGTCGGGTGGTGCGTTCGGGGTCGGTGGCCCGGGAGCGGGCGCGGTTCTGGTGGCGACGGATTCGCCCGGCCGCATGGACCCGACACCCGGAGGCGCATGCCCGCCGGCGGCGGCGGGATCTCGGGCTGGCGCGGCCGTGGCGGCGCCCGGAGGGCGAGCCGCGGGTCAGCGACACCTTGCAGGTGCCCTCACAGCGGATCGTCGTCGAACTCGAACCCGCGCGAGACCAGGGCGCCGACGCCGAGCCGGTCGAGCGGGGCGAGCGATGAACCTCTCCGAGCTGTTCGCCACCTGGCAGGCCTGGCACACCCGCGACGTCGCCGAGCAGGCCGCGCGTCGCGCCGAGATCGACGGACGGGATGACGACGCCGACCAACTCCGCCGCGACCCAGCTGGCGACGGGTTCGCACCGAGGGCGATCGAGGCGTTGGCCGCCCAGCACGAGCTCGCCGAGCGGCTGGGCGACTGGCGCTGGCACACCGTCACCGCCGCGCGGGAACAGGGCGCCAGCTGGAACGACGTCGCCGCCGCGACCGGCACCGATCCCACGACGGCGCAGCAGGCCTACCGCGACCGCGTCACCGCGGCCGAGCAGACCGCCGCCGGGCTCGACATCCCCTTCCACGACGCCGAGCGCTACCGCGCCGCCGCCGCCAACGACCCGCTCCCGCCTACCCGCGCGGACACCGGCCAGGAGATCGACGACATGACCACCCACGGCAACGACGACCGGATCGAGCACATCAGCGGCCCCGACATCCATGAGGACGGCTTGGTGGTCGGCGAGATCGCGCTGCCCGGCGGCCTCCCACCCGACGACGAAGAGGACGAGGAGGAGGAGGATGACGCTGGGCTTGACATTCCGCGGTGGGACGAGGCCTGGAGCATCGCCGACCGCGACGGGTACGTGCTCTTCGACCCCGAAACCCCGGGCGGGTTCCGCGCCCTGACCCCACACGAGCGGACCGAGCTCACCGACACCGTCCGCGCCGGCAGCCCCTCGTTCACCGCCGACGCCACCGAGCCCGCCGACCGAGCAGCCGCCGACCTCAATGCCGGGCGCGTCGATCCCCGGGTGTCCGCGGACCAGACACCGTGGGTCGACAGCCCCGAAGGCGTCGCCGAGCGGGAGCGGTGGGCGATCGAGAACGCCGACCCGACCAAAGCTTTGGACAACTCCGATCCCGACGACCGCGACGCGCTCGAGCGACGCCTCGACGACCTGCGGGTGCGGCTCACCGGCTACACCTGGCGCGAAGGCGTCGACCGCGACCAGGCCCTGGCCGACCGCCGCGAACAGCTCGGCCGCTGGTACGACGACGACCACGCCGCCGAAGCCGACGCGGGCGAGCAGTCCGGAGACTCGGTCGAGCGAGACCCCGAGTGCTCCGGCACGGGGCCCGTTCCTGATCCCCGGTGGTACTGGTGACCCGCCGCCCACCCGGAGCCCCCAGCGATGATGACGGCGAGTTCGCCCGCGCCGACGCGCTGGCCGGGCTGGCCCGGGAGGTCGACGGGCTGCGCCGCGGCCTCGACCCGCTGGCCGGGGTCCCGACCCGGGTCGACGACCTCGCGCGCACCGTTGCCCAACTCGCCGACGCCCTCGCCGCCACACCTCCGCGGCCGGGCCCGACCCCGGCGCCGTCCTGGCTGACCGCCTCCGACGACCCGGACGCGGCGCGGCTGCTGCTCGAGGAACTGTGCCGGTGGCTGCACCAGGTGTTCCTGCGCTACCCCGACGCCGCGGGCGTGCTCTCGGAGTGCTGGCTCTATCACCCCGACGCGGTCGAGGAACTGCTCTGGCTCCAGCACGCCTGGCTCGCCGCCTACCAGGCCAAGGGCGCCTCGGTGCAGCTCGCCGGGGACTGGCACGACCGGCAACGCCCCGGCGTCGTCCGCCGGCTCAAGGCCGCGGGCGGGTCCTGCTCGAAGGAACGCCACCAGACCCGCACCGGCTGGGGCGAGAGACCACGCGGCGCCGTTGCCGTCCCCGGCACCGACGCCGTCGAGACGATCGCCAGCTGGTGGGCCACCCACCGCGACGAGCCCGCGCCCGAACCGGCCCCCGACCGCGATGGCGACCGGGTCCCGGGTTTCGGCAGCCGGCTCAACGGTGACGGCGCTTCGAACACGGGCCGACACCGATGACCCCGACCCCACCCACAACAGCGCTGCGGGCTGACCGGGGTCGTCGGGTGGGACGGGCGGCGATCTGGCTGCCCGGGCTCGCGGTCGCCCTCGGCGCCGCGGTCGCAACCGCCCACGGGCTCTACGAGGTCGCCGTGGCCTCCCGGGTCCCGGACGGGATCGCCTGGCTCTACCCGCTGATCACCGACGGCCTCGCCCTGGTCGCCTACGCCGCCACCGCCCGCCTGACCGGACCGGCCGCGCGCTACGCCTGGACCGTCGTCGTCATCGCTGCCGGTCTGTCAGGACTCGCCCAGGCTTCGTATCTGGCCGGTGGCCCGACAGTCGAAGTCGCATCGGCGCTGCGGTTCGGCATCGGCGCCTGGCCCGCGATCGCCGCCGCGGTCGTCGCGCACCTGCTCTACCTGCTCGCCAACGAACCCGACGTTCAAGCCCCGGGCGTTCAGAGTTGGCCCGTTCAGCCTGCCCAGTTCAACGGGGCAGTTGTTCAGCCTGAACCCGGCCCAGATGCCGTTCAGCTGCCCTCGTCCGACGATCTGGCGGCCGACCGTGATCGGCCCGGTTCAGCGTCCCGGCCTGTCGCCTCGCCGCAGCGTGACCGGGCCGAGGCGGCCGCCACGCGCTGGGCGCAGCGCCACGGAGCCTGGCCGTCGGTCTCCGAGCTCGAAACCACCGCCGAGGTCTCCCGCGGCACCGCCGCCGCCGCACTCAAGGCGCTGCGCGAACAGCGCCTGCCGCTGCACCTGATCACCGGCCCCGAACCCGGCGCCGACACCGACCCCAACAACGAGGCCAGTCCATGATCACCAGTCACGACACAGGCCACCGAACCCACAGCCAGACACAGCACCCGACCCACCAGAAGCAGCACCAAGAACAAGAGACAGAGCAAAGATCAAAAGCGCCACCCGACACCGGTCACTACGCCGAACAGCCGACCAGACACGACCAACAAGACACCCGAACGAAGAGATCAAGGGAAAGATCAAACGACTCACACCGATGCATCACGATCCTCGGGTCCCGATCGGCCTCCGGCCGGCTGGCAAGAGCATCGCTCTTGCTCCAGTTCGTCGATGATCTTGAATGGTGGGCGGCCGAGGGTTCCGCCGGGTGGTCGAGGTGCTGACGCTGTCGTCGGGCTACTCGCCGGAGTACCTACTCAAGGAGATCGCCACCGGGCGGGAGAACTACTACACCGGGGCGGTCACCGACGGGGAGCCGCCGGGACGGTGGTGGGGTGCCGGCGCCGTGGCGCTCGGCCTGACGGGGTTGGTGGACGCCCAGGACATGCGGGCGGTCTACGAGCGCTACCTCGATCCCCGCGATGACGCCTTCCTTGACCCCTCGAGGTGGGATGAGGCGGCGACCCTCGGGCACACCGGGCGCCGGTACGCCACCGAGGACGAGCTCTACGCCTTGGCGGTTGAACGTGAGCCTGACGCCAGCGCTGAACGCCGCGCTGAACTCCGGGTCGAGGCGGGCAAGTCCGCCCGGCACAACGTGGCCTTCCACGACGCCACGTTCAGCGTCCAGAAGAGCGTGACGCTGCTACATACAGCCTTCGAAGCCGAACAGGTCAACGCTGAACGCGCTGGCGACACCGATGCCGCAGCCGCGTGGGGCGCGCACCGCCGAGCGGTCGAAGACGCGATCTGGGCCGGCAACCACGCCGCCCTCGCTTACCTGTCGGAGAAGGCCGGCTACGTCCGGGTCGGTCACCACGGGGGTGCGGCCGGGCGCTGGGAGGACGCCCACGACTGGGTCGTGGCGTCGTTCTTTCAGCACGATTCGCGGGATCACGACCCGCAGCTGCACATCCACAACACGATCCTCAACCGCGTCGAGAGCCCGGACGGAACCTGGCGGACCCTCGACGGGCGCAGCCTCTACCGGTGGCGCCCCGCCGCGGCTGCGGTCGGCGAGCGGGCCCTCGAGGAACACCTCACCCGCTCGCTCGGGGTGGGGTTCGCGACCCGACCGGACGGGAAAGCGCGGGAGGTCGTCGGGGTTTCGCCGGAGGCGATGGACCTGATCTCCTCGCGCCGCCACGCCGTGACCGCCAAGGCTGCAGCGCTCATCGAGGCCTTCGAGGCGCGTCACGACCGGGAGCCGACCAGCGTCGAACGGGACCGGCTCGCCCGGCAGGCCACCTTCGCGACCCGCCGCGCGAAGACCCACGACGGGGAGACCCGCGAGCAGGTTCTCGACCGGGTGGAGGCCCAGCTCGCCGCCGACATCGACGGCGGACTCGCCGGCGTCGCCGACGCCGCCCTCGCTGCCCGACCCACAGCCCCAGAGGCCGAGACGTGGTCGCCGCGAGCGGTGATCGAGCTGGCCCTGACCGATGTCCAGTCCCGCAAGGCCGGTTGGACCCGCGCCGACCTGGTCCGGGCCCTCAACCAGGCACTGCCCGACACCCTCGGACTCCCGGAGGGCACTGACCTCGCCGAGATGCTCGACGGTCTCGCGGAGCAGGCGGTGACGCTCGCAACGCCGTTGGAGTCGGCCCGACCCGGGGAGCAGGTGCTGCCGGACGAGCTGCGCCTGATGAACGGGGAGTCTGCCTACCGGGCTCCCGGCGGGCAGGTCTACGCCACCCCCGATCACGTGCGCAGCGAGAACATCCTGCGCGCCGCCACTGGCGACCACACCACCGCCGCCCTCTCACCGGCTACCGGCGCCCGATTCCTCGAGCAGCTGGGTGAGAGCGGCCTCGAGCTCGGCGTCGACCAGGCCGCCGCCGTCCGTGGCGTGCTCACCTCCGGGGCCGCGGTGGTGACCCTCGTCGGGCCCGCGGGCACTGGGAAGTCGTTCGTCGTCGGCACCCTCGCCAAGGCATGGAGCGACCCCGAGCTCCGGGGCGCCGCAGCGGGCCGGGTGTTTGGGCTGGCCACCAGCCAGATCGCCACCGGAGTGCTCACCGACGAGGGTCTGACCGCCCGCAACGTCTCCCGATGGCTCGCGACCCAGGACCGGCTCGCCGACTCGCCCGGCAACAGCCACGACGACCGCGGCTGGCGCCTCCGGAAAGGCGATCTGGTGGTCCTGGACGAGTCCGCGATGGCCGACACCACCGCCCTCGCCGCCATCCACCAGCACACCGAGACCGCCGGAGCGAAGCTGCTGCTCGTCGGCGACCACCGCCAGCTCGCCGCGGTCGGCGCCGGCGGCGCGATGGACCTGCTCGCCCAGGCTGGCGGGCGCTACGAGCTCGCCGATACCCATCGCTTCCAGCAGCCGTGGGAAGGACCCGCGTCATTGCGGCTGCGCGACGGCGACGAGACCGTGCTGCGGACCTACCACCAGCACGGCCGGCTCGTCGACGCCGGAACCCTCGAGCAGGCCGAAGCCTCCGCGGCCCGCGCCTGGCTCGCTGACACCCTCGCCGGTAAGCGGTCCGTGCTCGTCGTCGACACCAACCAGCAGGCCGAGCGTCTCTCCGCGCAGCTGCGCGTCGAGCTCGTTCGCCTCAGGCGTGTCGAGGAAGCCGGAGTTCCGCTCGGGCGCGACGGCACCACCGCTGGCGTCGGCGACCTCGTCGCTGCCCGCCGCAACGGCTGGGAACTCGCCGGCCACCACGCCACCACGGATGCGGGCGAGCATGTCAACCGCCCCGGGCCGATCAACAGGGAGACCTACCGCGTCACCGCCACCGGCGACGACGGCTCCCTGACCGTCGCGCCGGTCCACGGTCGGGACGACGGCGGGCAGGAGGTGCTCGGCGAGGCGATGGTGCTACCCGGCGACTACGTCGCCGCCGACGTATCCCTGGCGTACGCCGGCACCGTCCACTCGACCCAGGGCACCACCGTCGACACCAGCCACCTCGTCGCGTCCGCCTCGACAAGCCGCGCCGCCGGCTACGTCGGGCTCACCCGCGGCCGCTACGCGAACACCGCCCACGTCGCCACCATCAGCGGACCCTCTGACCCGGCCGACGGCACCACCGCCCACCAGCTGCACCGCGACCCCGTCGCCATTCTCGCGGCCGTCTTGACCGCCGACGGCGCGCCTGAGACCCGCTCTGCGCTGGCCACCGCCACCGAGTCCGCCACCGAAACAGGGTCCGTGCGCACCGCGGCGGAGCTGTTCACCGACGCCGCGCAGCTCGCCGCGACCCACCGCACTGTCGGCTGGCTCGACCAGCTCACCGCCGACGGCGTCCTCGACCCCGAACACCGCGCACGGATCGCCGCCGAGGACGGCCCTGCAGCCCTCACCCGCATTCTGCGCCGCGCCGAGCTCGCCGGCCACGATCCACAGCGCGCCCTGCACGACGCGATCGCAGACCGGCCTCTCGATGGCGCCCGCAGCCTCACCAACGTCATCCACGGCCGCATCCGCGACGACCAGGAGGACCGCCTCGACCCGATCGGCACCACCTGGGCCGACTGGACACCCCACACCGGAATCAAAGACTGGGACCGCTACCTCACCACCCTCGCCGACGCGGCCGACCGGCGATCCGATCAGCTCGGCCGCGACCTTGTCGCCGATCCGCCTTCATGGCTCACGGCCGCCATCGGTGGGGTCCCCAACGACCGGGAGGAACGAGAGATCTGGCGGGAGAAGGCCGCCACGGTCGCGGCCTGGCGCGAATCGCACGGCCACGACGACCCTGACGACGCCCTCGGGCCAGCGCCAGCCCCCGGCCAAGTCGAAGCGTTCGCCGCCTACCGCGCCGCCTGGCGTGCACTCGGCCGACCCGAGATCGACCGCGAAGAACTCGAGCTCTCCGACGGCCAGCTCCGAGTGCGCGTCCGCGCCCACGAACGCGAATCCGCCTGGGCCCCGCGCTACGTCGGCAACGAACTCGCCGGCACCCACCAGGCCGCCGCCGCGCACCGCCATACCGAGCAACTACGCCACGCCGAGGCCAGCGCGGCCACCGACGAGATCGAACGAGCCCGCCTCACAAACGAAGGCGAGCAAGCCCGAGCCCTCGCCGAGACCATCGAGCAACGCGCCGACCGACTCGTTGACCTCGACGACGCCCGCTCCCGCTGGCTCGCTCACACCGCCGGCACCCGAGCCGCCGCGGAACGCGCCAAGGCCGAGCTCGCCGCCCGCCACGCCGACGACACCGACCCTGAACCGCAGGTCACTGCCGCCGAATGGCTCGCCGCACACCGCGCCGCCGTCGCCGAGGACGAGCGCCACCGGGAGGTCACCGACGCCGACGTGTCTGACCCGACCCACGAGCAGGTGAACGAGCTGGCCGCGGAGGCTCCAACCGAGTCGCCGGACGCCCGGGCAGCCGCGGACGCCTCGACCGACGCGGTCCGTGACGACCCCTCGGAGTCTGACGACCGGCGTGACGAGCCGCCTGAGTCCGAGCAGCCCGAGCGGGACATCCGCGAGGTCGCCGCAGACGAACCACGGGTGGAAGCGGAGGACGACGTGCGGGTGCCCTCGGCCGATGAGACTGCCGCCGCTGTGGATCGCGCTCAGCGCGCGCTCGCTGAAATTCGCGATCGTGACACGGCGGACGCAGCCGCGGAGCAGAAGCAGCGCGCCGAGCAACTGACTCAATGGCACGAGCACGACCGGACAGTCGCAGAGGAACCGCTCCACGATGACGACGACGTAGGCCAACCAGAGCCGGTGGGCATGGATCAGCTGTGATCGAGGGTGCCGACCTCGTCATTCACCCCAACGAACTCCGAGACCTCGATCGGGCGCGGCCCGCTGCGCCGCCACGCCCACCGCAGCGTCGCGCGCACGCCGTCGCACCAGCCTGGTTCGTGCTCAACGATGTCCGGACGCCGTTCCTCGAGCGACTCCGCCGCTACGTACTCGGCCTCGATGAGCTCCTCATACGCCAAGCGATGTCGACGCGTCGCCGGTGACCGCGTCAGCCGGTCTGGTCCGGTCGCCGAGCGCATCGGCGCCGTCGCAATCCAACGGCACGTCACCGCGACGGCTACGGCGTACCAGTCGGTGATCCCGTGCGCTGCCTGCGCTTCTCCGCGCGCGCTCGCCGCCCTCCAGACCGCAACGAACTCGTCCCGTGACACGCGGACGTTGCCAGCAGGGATCCCGGCAACGTCGGACTCACGCACCTCCATCGGAGAAGCGTGACACCGGACTCCGACAAAGACGAGAGTGGCAAGCCAAGATCAATGCCGGTCTTGCCGATAGTTAACCCGTCGGGCAAGGGTCGTCTCAAAGAGACCGTGCACTCGTCTCGTAGCTCTGGCTTCCGCACTTCGGTGGCGCAACATGACGCTCGGCTTAGTGGACTGCTCGAGGAGCCCCGATAGGTCACTGGCTGTTCGGAGCCTGCCTGGTGTATGGCGGTTCGGGCGGGAACACGCTCCGGATCACGATCCAGGCGAGTCCGATGACCTGGACGACGGCTGCGCTTAGCCAGGCGACGCCGATCGGTGGAGCGATGTCCCAGCTACGGGAGATCGCGTACCAGAAGAATCCGACGTCGGCGGCGACGACCTGGCCGACGACCACGACGAGGAGCGTGATGCCGTAGACCTTCTTGAACCACACGTCCCAGGCGCGGTCCTCGCGGTCGGAGTCGTCGAGGGTCGGGGCCGGGTGTCGGTGGCGGCCGCGGCGAGCGACCGCCGCTGCGGTTTCGACGCCGACCTCGGAGGCACCGACCTCGACGTCGTCGGGCATGTCCGGTTGGGTCAACGCGGGAGCCCGAGGTTCTCGAGTCTGATGCGCATTGCGGTGGGTGAGACGCCGAAGACGGGCGCGAGCCGCTCGGGGTGCCGTCGTTGCTCGGGCGGGACCCCGCGCAGGAACACCGTCGGCATGAGCAGGGCCGCGGCGAATCGGTTGGCCCAGCGCTCTTCGCGATCGGTGCCCGTCTCGGAGAGGTGGTTGCGACGGTCGACGAACCCGAAGTCGGTGACACCGCTGGTGCGCCGGCGAAGGAGGTGTCCGATCTCGTGGGCGCAACTGAACCGCCGCCGCTCGGAGGTCTCGCGTGCGTTCAGGTAGATCGTCGGTGGTCGGCCGGCCTCTCCGACGAGCATCGCGGAGACGTCGTCCTCAAGGTCCATGGTGAACACCTCGGCGCCGAGCCAGCGGGCGAGCGCGACGGGATCGACTGGCAGCGGAAGCCCACCAAGCTCATCGACGCCAAGCTGGTCCAAGACGTCGTCGGCCGTGACCTCAGGCGAGCGGCGGGCGTCGAAGTTCATCGTGCTCGACACGCCGTGCACCCCCGATCCCCGCTCACGATGTCGATGATGCCGGGTTGGCGTCCCTCAGTCACAGGTTGTCGGGCTGATCATGACCAAGATGCCACAGCGGTTCCCCGGGCTGGCGTGGCGCATGGGCTAGCTCGGCGGCGTGGCGCGTCAGACGCCCTGGAGCCAGAAGTGCAACCGCGGCGGACCTCTTCGAGTTCTCGTCGAGCCCGGGTTGAGCGGAGAAGTCGAAGTCGGGGTCCAGGGACCGGGCGGGGTCCAGAACCACCACTCCCTCAGCCTCCACCGGCGGAGCCCGCGATCCTCACGGCCGCGCTTTCCTCCGCCGCTTCTCACGGGATCGAGTCGGTTCCATTACCGCTCTGCGTCCAACGGTTCCGCGGAGATTACGATCCTCGACTCCTCGCCATCGGCCCGGAACGACCACGGGCCATGAGACCATGGCTCCCGGAAGTCCCCTTGGTCGATCATGTACCGGGGCAGATCGATTTCGAGCGCTTCGCCTGGAGCGCGGAGCGAGTCCTTGCCGATCGAGGGCAGCCCAGAGTCGTCGGGCGGCGGATAGTCGCGGGCCAGCTCCTCCAGCTGCAGCGTGAGCAGCAGCAGCCGGTCCAAGTAGTGCAGCGACCCGCGCAGATGCTCCAGCATCAGGTCCGTGGTGCCGTCCATCATCCCGTGATCTCGCCCCTCGGGCACGCGGCGCAACTCCGACACCACCCGCAGCGTGACCCCCGCGTCGGATCTCCCCTCCTCGACAGAGAGGGCCTCCGGCAGGTACAGCAGCTCTCCCACTACCGCGTCGTCCGGTGCTCGCAGCAGCTCTCCGGTGCGGAGCACGGTGTACCGCGGCAGCCAGATTCCGGCCGACAGCAGCCGCACCCTCAGATCCTGCTCTAGCAGGCCCCAGGTGTACCCCATCTCCCGCCACAGCTGCGGACTGCCTTCCGTCAGCAACTCGCTCCAACGGGCGTCCACCTCCGTTAGCCGGGCCAGCACCGTCCGGACCTCGGACTGCCGCTCCTCCTCGCCGGAGGAGTTCCGCGCCAGGACCCGGCGCGCCGCCGCGGTCTCCGCGGTCAGCGTGCGCGTCAGTTCCCGGAGGCGGTGCAGCCTCCGGAGCAGCGCCAGGTTTCGTTGCCGCCGATCGTTCGGCAGCCGCTGCCGCAGCTCCGACGAGAACAGCCGCAGGTGTAGCGCTGCCAACTCCGCCAAGATGTTCCCGGCCGCCGCGGCGGCGTCCCTCCGCTCTCGCTCCCGATCCCCTCGGTCGGCGATCTGGCTGAAGATCAGCAGTGCCGCGGCGACGCCCAGCGCGCCCGTGCCCACTGAGGCGACCACGTTGGTGAGGAAGCCGTGCGCCTCCAGCCAGCCGCCGGGGCCGTCCAGCACCCACCCGAGCGCGATCACTGCCGCGCCAGCGGGAACCAGAGTGCCGACGGTGAAACGGATAGGCCGTGGCCTGTCGCGAAGCCATCGGCCGATTCTGCGCGGCCCCGCTAGTGGCCCGTACTCCGAGAGGTCCAAGGTGCCGGAATAGGGGGTGCCGTCGCGATTCACGTACAGCCGCTCGCTCAGATCCATCTTCCGTGGCGGCGGCGGGCCGACCGCCACGCCGTCGCCGCCGGTCCGCGGAGCCCACTGTGATGGCGCGGCGCCGTTGTCCGTCCGGGGCTCGGAGCGGCGCTCCGCTTCATGGTGCGCTGCCCCGTCCCCTGATTCGGCCATCATCAACCCTTTCGCCTCCCCCTTGGGACGCGGCGCGGCGCCGCGGGCCCGCTTGACCCAACCACGCAAGGCGTCCCGGTTGATCCGAACTGCTGACCGAGCCGGACACACACTCGGGAGCCCGCGAGCAGCCTCGGACCTGATCGCCGAGAGGACTGGCATCGCGTCGCCGCTCAAACCTGAGGTTCCCCAGTCACAGGTTCCCGAGTCACTGCACGTCACTCCTCCGGCACGGGTGATCCGATAAGTCCGGTCTATGTCACCTCGGCGCCGACCGGGCCACCCGGGAACCTCCGGAAGCGGCGATCTCGGTGGTCCACCGCGCCGCTGGCGTTCCCAACCCCGCCGAGACGAGCAGGTCCGCGCCACCCTGGCCGGCACCGCCGCCACCCCGGCGTCACCCCACTCCGCCGCCCGCATCGAACAGGTCCTGGCCATGACGTGCGGCCTCGATCCGGAGTCGAGCGCCCTGAACGCCCGCGACCTCGCGCTGATCTTGATCGGCTACGCCGCCGCGCTGCGCCGTAGCGACCTCGCCCGCCTCGACCTCGACGACCTGACCATCGACGAGCATGGCCTGTCATTGCGCCTCCGCCGCTCGAGAATCGACCAGGACAACGCTGGCGCCGTGGTTGGCATCGCCGCCGACGAGACGGTTCCCGCCCCGCCGCTGACGTCTGGCCGGCGTGGCGCGCGCACCTGGCCCGAGCCGGCGTCACCCGCGACGCCGCGTGGTGACCCATCCACCGCTCCCACCAGGACACACCTGACCATCCCTCCGGCACGGCTTTCCGGTCGGGCGATCAACGACATCATCGCCCGGGTCGAGCACCGAGCTCTGTACACGCGGCCCTGCTGGTTGGTGACGCCGGATACACGCCGTGTCCTCGCTGTCCTGGGGGCCGCGTGGGCGACACGCGTCATTGCCCGCGAGGACAACGCGTAATAGATCCGGACCTCGACACGAAGAGGACCGTGAGTCACTCGGGTGCCTGCGCGGTCGCTCAGGCGTGGGGGGAGCCATCGTGGTCGTGACGCCTGACCGCACATCACCGGAGCCCCGCAGCAGGGGCGGGGGGAACGACGTGGTGCACGGCGGTGCGCGCGCTCTCCCCGTCCAGCGGACCCTGTCCCCGATGACGCCAGGCGAGGCGCTCGGCCACCGAGAGCAGGCGTGGTCACCGAAGCTGCGAGGCTTGTCGCTCGTCGCCGAGCTCGAGGTCGCGGAGACCGACCGGCGGGAGGTGTGCAGGCTGCTGGGCTCGATCTATTCGGCGTGCACGGGATCCTGGCACGCCGAGCGGATGTTCGAGCGGTGGCCTGCGTGCGTTCTTGTTGCTCTGACCGGTGTTGCGTCTCGCGGGTATGAGCGGGGCGAGCTGTGGCCGAAACTCTGGGAGGAACTCGGGTACTCCGGCGGGCTCTCGGACCAGAAGACCTGGGGGGAGGGGTTCCAGCGGGCGCTCGCTCTGCTCGGGCTCCCCACCTTCGAGAGCGCGCCGATGGCCTACGTCGGACCGATCCTGATGCATGCCGGCATCCCCGACTACTGTCTGGCGGACTTCTTCCGGTTGCTGGACGCGCGCCGCTGCCGCGACGTCGATGTGACCACCGAGTCGTTCTTCACCTGGGCCGGCGCACGCCCGAGCAGGCTCAACGGTCTGGACAAACCGGCTAGCCGGTTCCTCGCCCACGGCAGCGAGTATGCGTTTGACTTCGTGGAGCGCAGCTTCGATCTTCTCGAGCGGCTCCGATCCGGCTCCGAGGACCTGGAGGTGATCGGGCTCCCCCCGCGGGTCGTGCGTCGTGCGCAGTCGCTCGCCGACGAGGGCGTGTTCCGCGCCCGTGCCGCCTGGAGGACGTCGAGGCGCGGCGCCGCCCGAGGTGCGGACCGGCCCCATCTCGCCTTGGAGCCCTTCGGGCGTGGGGTCGTGGTGTGCCTTCCGCCAGTCCCGGACGCGCCAGCCGGCTTCGTCCGATGGAGCGTGAGCGCCGACGGCGAACCGCAGATCGTCGAGAGCCAGGCGGAGTGGGTCGGCGTCGCCGAGGCCGCCCCGCAGACATCCTTCGCGCTGGTCCGACCCACCCGGACGGTGGCCGTCTCGGCCGACGACCTGGTGCCGCACACCGAGCTGCGGGTCATCGACCCGGCCTCGCCGATGCTGGTGTTCGGGGAAGACGGTCGGCGACGACCGGACGGCGCGCCGCTGCCGCCCGAGGTGGTCTGGATCGCTCACCCCGCGGACAATGAGCTCACCGCCACCGGCGAGCTGCGGATCGTCGCGGAAGGTCAGCTTCAGCTTGGCTGGAACGGCTGGCGGCTCCGGCAGGTCGACCTGGAGAAGGCCCAACACCTGGCCCTGGACGGATTCCCCGAAACCCGCCGCTCGGTCCGAGGCCACACCCGACCGCGCATCACCCTGGCGCCCCCGTTGGCGGGGATCACGACCCCATACGGCACACCGGTCGTCGCCAGCCCGCCCGAGCTGTGGTTGCCGGGGACCCCGGGGGTGGAGACTCGCTGGGCGGTCGAGATCCGCCGCTGTGATGGCGGCGCGCGAGTCTTCAGCTCGTACACCGTGGACCAGCCCACCCCGGTGACCGTGCTGTGGGAGCAACTGCCGCGCCCGCTGCTGGGCGCCTTCGAGATCACGGTGCGAGGCGCCCTGGGGCGCGGTGTCACGCGGACGGTGTTCCTGGCCGAAGCGCTCGACGTGCGCTACACGCCACCGATGCGGGCCTTCACCCCCGCTGGCCTGCAATCCGGGCACGCCGAGCTCATCCCGGCGGTGGGGGCGGTTGCCTCGCCGCGACGGGTGGACTTCGGCATCGGCGACCGCCGCCGCGTCCTCGAGTACCGCGCCGGCGAGGAGACCGAGCCGCTGCTCGTCACGCCCCCGCATCTAGCGGTGATGCACGAGCGGGCCGATCATTCGGCGTCCTGGTCCGCGGGTCCCTTGCGGCTGGTCACGGAGCGCTTCGCTGACGACCCCGGCGTGCTCCATGTCCACACCCCGGGCGGGACCTCGACGCCGGTGTTGCTCGTGGTGACCCGCCACGAGCTGCTCCAGGTAGTGATGCCCAGTGGACGGGCGGCGGCGGGCTCGGCCCGCTTCGAGCTGGCGCGCCTGGCCGACACCGTCACCACCCACCATCACGTCGAGCTCGCGCTCGACCTCGGCCACACCCGCTGCGTCGTGGCAATGATTCGGCCGCGCCGTCTGGCCAGCGGCGCCGACTGGGCGGGCGAGGCGATACAGCTCCGGGATGCGGTGGCCGTCGCTGGGCTGACCGCGGCGATCTACCCGAAGTGGGCGCCGTGGCGCCCCCCGACCGTGGCGGTGGTCGGCGCCGGCGGCACGGTGGTCGTGCCCGCGGAACTACGTCACGCCGGGCCGTTGGCCCTGGAGCTGGCCGTCGATGATCCGTGGGCGCCGGTCGTGTGGCCTCGATGGCCGCGCGAGGAGGCACTGTGGGTCCCCACCGCCGGTTATGTGAGCAGCGATGACCCCGACGAGACGGCGCTGTCGCGGTTCGCGGCGGGTTTCGGTGAGTTCCCGACCGAGGTGAGCAATCTCGGGAGGTGCTGGGAGTTGCTGCTCCAGGCGCCTCGCCTGTATCGGCGGCCCCAGGCCGATCCTGTGATCGCTGGCTGTGCCCGTGCACTTCGGTCGCGCCCGCAGGACGCCGTCACCGCCCTCTCTGAGCTCGGGCTCGGGTCCGATGCCGTCGTCGCGGCCTTGATCGAGTCGGGGCTGGTCGCCATGGGATTCACCGGGGACGCGGACGTCGCCGCGAAACTGTGGGTCACCAGCCCGGCGCTAGGAGCGCTAATGGGCGGCCTCGGCGAGGACACGGTGCGCGAGGCCGCTCTCGGGCAATGCGGGCCTGTGCTGGAGACCCTGCTCGACACCAGCGTCGACCCGCACGCCGCAGTCGGCCGGTTCGGACCTGAGGCGATGGCCATAGCTGCCATGCAGCCCCACCAGATCGACGGACTGTGGGACGCCGCTCAGGTGGTGCCGCAGTCGATGCTCGACCCCGACACCCGAGCGGTGGCCGCGCGACGGCTGTTCGACCGGCGCATCGACCCAGGTGTGCTTCGCATCAACGGATCGGGCACGTCGATCGTGCGGGACGCGACGAGGGTTCTGACCGGCACGCGACACCTTCGCGCTCAGGTCGAGGCGCGGCGGGGCGTCAACGGCCCGGACTGGCTGTCGCTGCCGGCCGCCTCGGCCGCGCTGGCGATCCTCGCGCGGCTGGCGGCGCGCGGGCACCCCGAGCCTGCGCGACTGGCGCAGCGCTTCCGCCCCCAGTGGGTGCACCTCGCCCGCGCCGCACCGGACTTGGTGAGCATCGACCTGGTCCTCGCCGAACTGCTCGTCCGCTCCTCGGACACGGAGTCCTAGTGCCCCAGCCCCTCGACGCCCTAGCCGCCAGTGACCTCATAACGCGTAGCTACCGGCGCTATCTACGGTCGCTGCTCCCGCTGCGCGACCCGAACATCGCCGCGGCGCTGCACACCGAGATCGCGCAGAGCCCCCTGCTCACCAGGGGGCCGCTGCTGGAGGTGACCCCGCCCTACGCCTCCGGGGCGAGCCTGGCCACGCTGATCGCCGACGGGGTGCTCGACCCCGCTTTCGGCGAGCTCGACAGCGCGGTGCTCCCCCTCGATCGGCCGCTGTACAAACATCAAGAAACCGCGGTGCGCAAAGCCTCCGCAGGACGCAACCTCGTCGTAGCGACGGGCACCGGATCCGGCAAAACCGAGAGCTTCCTGGTCCCCATCTTGAACTCCCTGCTCGCTGAGCAGGCGGCAGGCAGGCTCGGGCCCGGGGTGCGCGCGCTGCTGCTCTACCCCATGAACGCCCTGGCCAACGACCAGCTCAAGCGCCTGCGCCAGCTCTTGGCCACCACCCCGCAGCTCACGTTCGGCCGCTATACCGGCGAGACTCCCGAGGGCGCGGCGCGCGGCGCCGAGGAGTTCATCGCGCTCAATCCCGGCATGTCGCGGCTGCCCAACGAGCTGCTCAGCCGCCAGGAGATGCGGGACGCGCCTCCGCACCTGCTGCTGACCAACTACGCGATGCTGGAGTACCTGCTCCTGCGCCCCGCGGACATCGATCTGTTCCGTGGCGACACCTGGCGCTTCATCGCCCTCGACGAAGCCCACGTGTACGACGGCGCGAAAGCCGCCGAGGTTGCCATGCTGCTACGCCGGCTCCGGGACCGCGTCGGTCCCAGCACCGCATTGCAGTGCTTTGCCACCAGCGCGACCGTCGGAGACGACCCGGGCCGGGTGGTCAGGTTCGCCTCCGAGCTGTTCAACATGCCCTTCGACTGGGTCCCCGACGACCGGTCTCGTCAGGACCTCGTCACGGCCGCCCGGCCCACGGCCCCGGTGACCCAACCGTGGGGGCCCATCGAGCTGGACACCTACCGCGAGCTAGCCCGATCCGACGACCCCGACCCCGCGATCCTCCGGCTTGCCCACGACCACGGCTACACCGCAGACGACGCTGCTCATGCACTGAAGAACGAGGCGCGCATCACCGCCCTGCGTGAGCGCCTCGCGGACGGCCCCGACGCGCTCGAGGACCTGGCGGTCGACCTGTGCGGCGCCGACCCCGACCCGGTGGGAGCACTCTCGGCCGTGGTCAAGGTGGGCAGCAGAGTCGCCGATCAGAGCGGAGCGCCGGTCCTGTCGGCCCGCTACCACCTGTTCGCGCGCGCCACCGAAGGCGCCTTCACCTGCCTGGCCCCCGACAATCCCCACGTGTCGCTGGGCCGACACGAAGTCTGCCCAAAGTGTCAACGGGCGATGTTCGAGCTCGGCGCCTGCAAGCGTTGCGGCGCGGCGTACCTCACCGGCACGATCAAGGCCAACACGTTCCTGCCGCGGGTACGCCCCGACGAGCGCCGCACCTGGGCGCTACTCGGCGACACCCCGGCAGTGGTGGACCAAGACGACGAGGAGCTCGAGGCCGCCCCGGCCCTGACCGAGCGCGACACGCTCCTCTGCACCGCCTGCGGAGCGCTGCACACCGGCACCGCGGACGCCTGCACGCGAGCGGGCTGCGGGGCGACCCCGCTCAGACCTATCCGGTTGCTCTTCCATGTCCACGACGCGGAACCCAAAGGGTGCCTAGCCTGCGGTGCCCGCGGCTCGGCCATGGTGCGCTCGTTCGACAGCGGCAGCGACGCAGCCGCCGCCGTGCTGGCCACCGCTCTCTACCAACAGCAGCCCCCCGCCACTGACGACGTCTCCGCCGACCAACCCGGCGAGGGCCGCAAGCTGCTGGCTTTTAGCGATAGCCGACAAGCGGCCGCCTTCTTCGCGCCCTACCTGCAGTCCACCTACGCGACCATCCAACATCGCAAGCTGATCCTGGACGGGCTGCGCGCCGGCGAATCGCTCACTGTCACCGACCTCGCTTTCCACGTCGCAAAGGCCGCCGACCGGGCCCACGTGTTCCCGCGAAGAGCCTCCCGCCAAGAACGGGAACGCCAGACCGCGCTGTGGATCATGCAGGAGTTCGTCGCCCTCGACGACCGGCAATCACTCGAAGGCCTCGGGCTGGTCAAGGTCGCCCTGGGTCACGACCGGCGCTGGCAGATACCACAGCCGCTCATCCAGCTCGGGCTCTCCGAGGAGGAGGCGTGGGCGCTGCTCACCGAGCTCGTACGCTCCGTCCGCCAACAAGGTGTGATCGACATGCCCGACGGGGTGGACCCGCGCGATGAGGCATTCGAGCCACGCCGCGGACCGATCTACCTGCGGGGGAACGGGTCAGAGCCGGGCCGGAAGATCCTGAGCTGGCTACCCACCCGAGGCGATAACCGCCGCCTGGACTACGTCCGTCGTGTGCTCCGCGCGCTGGGAAACCACGCTGACCCCGGTGATGTGCTGCAAGGTTGCTGGAAGTTCATCACCGAGCAGACCGAGAGCTGGTTGCCCACCCAAACTGTCCGCCCGATTGGCGTCGTATACCAGCTCGACCACACCTGGCTGGAGCTGTCCCTGACCAACGGCGACAAGCAGTTCGCCTGCGACCGCTGCCAAAAGATCACCGCGGTGTCGGCGCGGGGCGTGTGCCCGACCCTCGGGTGCGACGGAACCCTCCAACCATTCCAGCTGCCGACACCGAACACCGACGACAACCATTATCGAGAGCTGTACCGGGCGATGAACGCCGTCCCTATGACGGCGAAGGAACACACCGCCCAACTCCAGAGCCAAGAAGCCGCCGGAGTGCAGCAAGAGTTCGTCGCAGGCAGGGTCAACGTGCTGTCGTGCTCTACGACCTTCGAACTCGGTGTGGATGTCGGCGAGCTACAATCCGTGCTGCTTCGCAACATGCCGCCGACCACTGCGAATTATGTTCAGCGAGCCGGCCGCGCTGGCCGGCGTGCAGCTTCAGCGGCCCTGGTGCTGACCTATGCCCAGCGTCGGCCACATGACCTTGCCTGCTACGCCCGGCCCGAAACGATGATCTCCGGCGAGGTTCGCGCTCCCTACGTTCCCCTAGGAAATGAGCGCATTGATCGCCGCCACGCTCATTCGATCGCGCTCGCCGCGTACTTCCGCCACGCAATGCAGATCGCAGGCACATGGTGGAGTACCGCTGGGGAGTTCTTCCTGGGTGACAGTCCACCGGCGGCGCAGGTCCGTGAGTTCCTCACTCCCGTTCCGGTCGACGTCGATCGTTCGCTTCGCGCGGTGCTGCCTGCCCAGGTGCAGCGGCAGATCGGGATCGACACCGCGGAGTGGGTAGACACCCTCTGCGGCCTGCTCGAGCAGGTGCGAGCGCAACTGAGCCACGACGTCGACAACTTTGAAGCCCGCCGACAGGAAGCCTTTGATAAGCGCCGCGGCGGGGACGTAGCGCGGTTCGAGAAGACGATCAACACGCTGACACGTCGGGAGCTGCTCGGCTATCTGGCGAACCGCAACGTCCTCCCCAAGTACGGCTTCCCAGTCGATACTGTGGAGTTGCGCACCACCTACTCCACAGAACCAATAGGCAGCAAGCTCGAACTCAACAGGGACTTGTCGGCCGCCATCTATGAGTACGCACCGGGCTCGGAGGTCGTCGCCGGCGGGCTGTTGTGGCGATCGGGTGGCCTGTACCGGCTGCCCGGCCGGGAGCTCATCAGCAAGCAGTACGTGGTGTGTGAGCAGTGCGAACACTACCGCGAAGGCGATGGCGATCTCGATCTCGCTTGCCCCGCGTGCGCGACCCCCGCGGCGAAGGTCAAACGCTACGTTGTGCCGGAGTTCGGCTTCGTCGCTGATGCAGAGGTCAAGCAGCCGGGCTCGACCCCTCCGCGCCGCACCTGGGTCGGATCGACCCACGTCCGCTCGCTCGGAGCCAACGAGCTCAGCCCGACCCGATGGCGCACACCTAGTGGCGGCACGATTGAAGCTAGCGCGACCGCGCGAGGCGAACTCATCGCAGTGTCCGAGGGCAGCGGCTACGCAGGTTACTGGGTCTGCGATCGGTGCGGGTATGGGCGAAGCGCCGCGGGGAAGCCGCCGCGCAGTCACAACCACCTGTTACGCAATTCGGAGTGCACCGGGCTGATGCGACAGGTATCCCTCGCTCACGCCTACGAGACTGACCTTCTCGACCTGGCCTTTGACTCGCTGGCCACCACCCCCACCATGAGCACCGAGGACTGGCTCTCGCTGCTGTACGGCCTGCTCGACGGGGCCGCTATCGGCCTCCAACTAAGCCGCGACGACGTCGGCGGGACGCTCTACCAACGGCCCGGCAGGCGGACCGGAATCGTCCTGTTCGACACGGTTCCCGGTGGAGCCGGGGGAGTGCTGCGTATCGGCGATGCGTTGGACACAGTCGTCGTCGCCGCCCTCGAGCGGATCGAACGTTGCGATTGCGGCGAGGAGACTTCCTGCTACGGGTGCTTGCGCAGCTTCAGCAACCAGCGCTATCACGACCAGCTCAGTCGGAGGGGTGCACTCCAAGCGCTACGTCCCATGACTGCCGGCGGACAGATGCGTCGCCTGGACGCATGAAGCCGCCGGGGGTCGGCGCCATTGCCGGTCCGGCATGCCGCTGGTCCACTGGGGTCGCCACCATCAGGCAGACCTTCACAGTCGGTAACGTGCCGCCGTCGCGTTACGACACATGTGAGACGGGTTTCACGACGCAGCCTGCGCCGCTCCACGCCCTACCGGACCGGAGGTCCTTCGATTTCGTCTTCGTAATCTTTCTTGTCGGTGGGTTCGCCCTCTTCGGATCTCAGGAGAACCCAGCCTCCACTGAAGTTGGGGCGCTTCAACCCCGGGCCGAGGCCCGTTTGAGTCGCTGCGCGGCGTGGCTGTCGGACCCTGGAGCATGACTGGGCCGCACTCCCGGTCAAGGGCGCCTGAGGCGTCGCTGCCGCGATGGACCGAGGGCCCACCCATGGACCGGGAGCCTCGGCGGCCCGCCCGGCGCCCCGAGGGCGGTGGAGACAGCAGACGCCTCCACCCACCGCCCAGGTTCCGCCACCCGCGTTATGTCAGGAGGCCGCCATGGCCAACGACACCGTCATCACCGTGATCGGCAACCTCACAGCCGACCCAGAACTGCGATTCACGAGTCAGACCGGCCGGTGCTCCGCTCGGGACCGTAGATCGACTACCTCCAGATCCCTGGTAGCCATACAAGTCGGCGGTTCAATCGCAACGCGGGGGAGTGGCGTGATGGGGAGGCGCTGTTTCTGCGCTGCACGCTGTGGCGCCAGCCCGCGGAGAATGCCGCCGACGCGCGGACCCGGGGAACGCGGGTGATCGTGGCGGGTCGGCTGAAGCAGCGCTCGTTCGAGACCCGCGAGGACGAGAAGCGCACCGTGATCGAGATCGAGGTCGACGAGATCGGGCCGTCGCTGCGCTACGCCACCGCTAGCATCACCGAGCAGCCCCGCGGCGCCGACGGCCCCACGAACAGTGGCGATCGCGCCAGCGCCACGGACGGGCCGCCGGACGCTGAGGACAGCGCCTACGACGAGGACGAAGCCCCGTTCTGATCACCGACCCGCCCCACGCAACCGTCGCGTCAGGCTCCCGGCCCCACCCGGGCCGGGAGCCGTCGTTGCTGCCGCTACCGCCGAAGGGCGAGCCGTTAGCCGTCCCGCGGAGCGCCATCGTTGGCGGTAGCAACGACGAGGGCCTGATCGAGGGGCTGCGTGGTGCGGATCGTGGTGCGAATGACCGGTCGCCAGCGGCTCCTGCGGGACCTCGAAGACACGCGGGCGAGACCAGAGGCCCTGGTAGAAGCTGTAGGACACGCCGTCCGACACTCTGGGGGTCAAGAGGACTTTGCGAGGCCAACGCGGACCTGATGTGGGCCCGTGGCGTGGCCATGCCGTTTGGACGAACCCCCGTGGCCCGAGTGCAGCGCAGCGTTCCAAGGTGGTGCTCCATGCTAAGTCGTCGGGTCAGAGCCCCGGCGATTAGTCCGTCCGGAGGAAGTTCTTGTCGGGTTGAAGCGCTAGCAAGTACGCGGGCGATCTCCCAGCTGGGCCGCAGCAGCTGCGGGTCTTGTGAACCAGGGGGCACACCGTGTACGTCCGACCCGACGAGTTGGACGGGGATGCCGACACCGTCCGCATCCCTCGCCAGCATCTGGATATCGCACGGCAGTCACCGAGCTCCCCTCCTCGTCAGTGGAGTTCGGCCAAGACGGCCGCGATCACGGCAGTGATCACTTTGATTCTTAGCGTCGGCACAGGCTACGGGCTCGAACTGCTCAAATTAATTGAGCCCCCCGGACAGGTCGTCGATTCTTTTGCGGCACAGCCCTTCTCAGTTTCGACAACGCCTGCCGGCCTGTACGGTGGCGGTCTCTATGGAACCAAGGGCGAGTTCGCATTCAAGGAACCCCTCAACTTGACCCCGGAAGAACGCGCCTTCTTTGCATCTCAGGATGCCTATCCAATGACGCCTGATGGTGCGGTGGGCGATCCCGTCGCCGAGCAGCGTTCAAGCCGATATTTCAATATTGCCGCGAAGTATCACGGGATTAGTATCGGCGAGGTCGAGACGTTGGCCACCTTGCGCGGGTTGAGCAACGAAACCGTACATTTAAGCAATATGCGAGTGAAGTTCGTCGAGCGCGATGCGACCTGGAATGGTGGCGTATTTTGTGAGGATAACCAAGGTGGAGGGCCCGTGGATGCTGTTGCCTTCGATCTCGACTCAAGTGATCCGGTCGCTCAGGTCGCCGACATCGGCGGTGCGCCGACCGGACAACCACTGTTCTCCGCTAAGCAGTACACCTTGCAGCACGACGAACTTTTGACTTTCGACCTTCATTTCCGAACCAAACTGCACCATGCGAAATTTATAGTAGATGTCGATTGGGACACGCCCAGCAATCATGGCACCTACGAAGTCAGCGACCAGGGGACGCCCTTTGAGGTCACAGGTCCCGCTACTCCGAATTCATTTGATCCTGATGCGAACACAGCTCAGCGGCCATTGACCGGCTACAGGACCGCCTGGGCAATCGCTCCAACCGGACCGTACTCCCAGGTGACGCCGGGTGTCGGTGGATCAGGCTGCTGACAGAGAGAGCTCGGGCAAGAGACATTCAAATGGCTGCCCTTCGGCCGAACCTCAACCTTGATGCGACTTACCGGCTGCTGCTCGGCGCACGTGGGCAGGCAGATCGGAGCCCACGGACGTTGGTCGAGCCAGCCTGCAGACACTGTTGAGTTCTCAAAGATCCGGTCCGTCAGCGCGATCACCCGGGGACCACGCGCCCTCACCCGAGCCGACCTCATGTTCCGCACGCCCCCAGAGCAGGACCCGGCGTGGCAGGCGGAACGTGTCGAGGTCACCCCCCGGTGGGTCAAGTGCGCCGCGACGGAAATCGCGGCACCTGTTGCCTCTCGCTACCTGCCACCGACGACCGTCACCGTCTGATGCACACAGCCGGTCTCGGTTCGAGCAACTTGATGAACGAGTCCGACGAGCAGGCGTCGGCGCTCAAAGCACCACCCACCTCAACGGTGGGCGCTCAGCGCGCTCTGCACCACGACTGCGGCGCTTGGATGGAGCTCTCCCCGACTCACGTACTCGTTCTTGAGGAACTTGGCGTGACCCATCAGGTCGGCCTTCATCCGGTCCGTGAGCGTCAACTCGTCATCAAGGATGGTCGCGTAGGTCCGCCGCCAGGTGTGCGGAGTCATCCACTCGAGGCCCACCTGTTCCCTGACCTTGCGGAGCGTCCGGCGCACGTTGGCCGGCCACCTGTAGGTGATGTCTCCGCTCGCGCTCGTCGTCGGGAAGAGCGGCCAGGACGGGTCCCCAGGGAGCTCGAGTCGGGCGCTGATGATGTCCACCGCGAACGACGGCAGCGGGATGATGCGCAGGGCGGCGTCGCTCTTGCCATCGTGCCGAACGAGCCCCTTCCCCTTCACCCACACTAGGTTCTCGGTCACCGTCACGACGGGCACTGGAGGCATGCCCTGTCCAACCGGCAAGCCGTCCAGGTTCACGTCGAGCCGTCGCACCGCGAGACCCTCACCGATCCGGAGTCCCGTGCCGAGAAAGAAGCGAACGAGCTCGGGGAGTTCCGCGCGGCGGGCGACCTCCTGGATGCGCCGCACCGCTGGGTCGGGGGAGGAGGAGTCGAGCCAGTCGAAGAGGCGCTGGCGCTCGTCGAGCGTGAGCCCTCGCGGCGACGCCTTGCGCTTGCCCCTGACCTGCTCGATGCGGTCGAGTTCGCGGACCGGGTTCTGATCGAGCGCGTCGTGGAGCACGGCCTGCTGCATGACGCCGCTGACGACCGTCCGAACGTTGCGTCGCGTGTTCGCGGTGTAGCGCAGCCCGAGCTGCTCGAAAAAACCATCGAGGCGAGCGGGCGAGCACTCCCGGAGCCGGAGCGAACCCAACCCAGGGAGGACGTAGTTGTCTAACCGGGCCTTGTACTCCACGTACGTCGTGTCCTGGCGCTTCCGCTTCACCTTGTCGAGGTAGATCTCGGCCGCGTCGGCGAAGGTCGACGTGGGTGAGAGTGCGCCGGCCGCCCGGGTCGCTCCTCTCTGCCGCTGTTCGACGGCCCGGTGCAGCGCGGTTCGCGCGGCAGTCTTGGACCCGGCGAACTTCGCCATCCGCCGCGTCACGCCGTCGTGATCACGGAACCTGCATCGCGCCACCCAGACGCCCGCGGACTCCTCCGCGACCTTGATGCTGCCGGGGGTGCCCAGGGCTAGGGGAGGACGGGCCATCGGAGCTCCCAGCGCCAGCGAGACGAGTTTCCGACCAGTAAACGACCAGCGAGTCGTTTATAGGGAAGCACGCCGTGGCCCTGACCTGCAAGGATGAGTGCCCCCGGTGGGATTCGAACCCACACTGGACGGATTTTGAATCCGCTGTCTCTGCCGGTTGGACTACGGGGGCTGGACGCGCCGACCCTCGCCGGGTGGCCGCAGTGTTACCTCGTCCACACCGTGTCGCTCGTCGCCGACGGACGCGCAGCTTAGCCCGGTAGGGTCGGCTGAATCGAACCGGCCTGGTGCGGGGGACCGGCGGGTCGGTGTGGATCGGTCGGCCCCGGGACCACGGGCCGGACGCAGCGACGCGCACAGGAGGACCGCCATGAGCCAGCAGGCCGAGGAGATCGCCGCTGCAGCCGACGCGGCCGTCGAGGTGCCCGAGGAGCCGGCACCGCGCGAGCCGCTCCGCGTGCTGGTGGCCGAGGACGAGGCGCTCATCCGCATGGACCTCGTGGAGATGCTCCGCGAGGAGGGCTACGACGTCGTCGGCGAGGCCGGGGACGGCGCCCAGGCGATCGAGCTGGCCCGCAGCCTCAAGCCGGGCCTCGTCATGATGGACATCAAGATGCCCGGCACCGACGGGCTCGAGGCGGCCACCACGATCGCGCAGGAGCGGATCGCGCCCGTGGTCATGCTCACCGCGTTCAGCCAGCGCGACCTCGTCGACTCGGCGCGCGACGCCGGCGCGATGGCCTACCTGGTCAAGCCGTTCACCAAGACCGACGTGGTCCCGGCGATCGAGGTGGCCGCAAGCCGGTTCGCCGAGATCACCGCGCTCGAGGACGAGGTCGCGGGGCTGACCGAGCGCCTGGAGACCCGCAAGGCGGTCGAGCGCGCCAAGGGCCTGCTGATGAGCAAGAAGAAGATGACCGAGCCCGACGCCTTCCGCTGGATCCAGCGGACCGCGATGGACCGCCGCACGACGATGAAGGTCGTCGCCGACGCCGTCGTCGAGACCTTCGGCTGAGTCGGCCAGACACCCGGGCGAAGATCTACCGCTGAACGGGGACGAAACGGTCACCCGGACGCTGTCGTCGCTCACAGAGGCCCGATCGGTGACCGTGCGTCATTCAGCCCTGTGAGTGATCGGCCGCTGACCAGCGCCGACGCCGCGACCCGCCGACAGGGGTCACTCGATCGTGACCTACGGTGGCCGCGTTCAGTGTCGGCGGTGGGTCCGGGAGGTCGCAGGTGGGTCGGGCGTGGGGCGGGTCGGCGGAGCCGGGCAGGACACGGGACCCGCGACGTCCGCGCCGGGTGGCCGGCCTGCTGGCCGTCACGCTGACGGCGGCGGCGCTGGCGCTCACCGGATGCGGCTCGGGCGGCAGCGCCAACGGGGAGTGCGACACCGACAAGGGCACCCTCACGGTCGGGCTCATCGCCCCGCTGTCCGGCGAGCTGGCCAACATCGGCCTGGGCATGAGGAACTCGGCCGACCTCGCCGTCCGGCAGGCCAACGACCGCTGCGCCGTCCAGGGCTACCGCCTCGAGCTGCAGAGCCGGGACGACAGGGGCGACCCGGCGACCGGCGCGGCCGCCGCGAAGGACCTCGCCGCGAACCCGACGCTGATCGGCGTCGTCGGGACCTACAACTCGTCGACGGCGCAGACGGTGCAGCCGGTCCTCGGGAACGCGGGGATCGTGCAGGTGTCGCCCGGCAACACCAACATCTCGCTGACCCGCGGGGCCAACCCGGTCTCGGCCCCGCTGCGGCAGTACCAGACCTACTTCCGTGTGGTCGCCACCGACGCCGTCCAGGGCCCGGCGGCCGCCGACCACCTCGCGGCGATCGGCAAGACGAAGGTCGCGGTCGTCAGCGACGGCCAGACCTACGGCGAGGGCATCGCGAACGAGTTCGCCAAGCAGTTCGGCACCCGGGGCGGCCAGGTCGTCATGCGGATGACGCTGCCGGCGGGCACGGCGCCGGACGCCGCCGTCGCGGCGGTCTCCCGCACGCGGCCGGACGCGGTGTTCTACGGCGGGGAGTACCCCGACGGCGGACCGCTGTCGCGGGCGCTGTCCGGCCTGGGCATCCCGCTCATGGGCGGGGACGGCATCGTGAACCCCGACTACGTGACGGCAGGCGGGCGCAGCGGCGACCTCGGGACCTCCGTCGGGCCCCCGACCGAGACGCTGCCGGGCGCCAAGGGCTTCATCGACGCCTACCGGACCGCGGGCTACCGGGAGAGCTACGGGCAGTACGGCGCCTTCAGCTTCGACGCCGCGAACGTCGTCATGACGTCCGTCGCCGGAGTGATCGACGCCCGCGGTGACGGCGAGTGGTCGACCGGTCTGCGTCCGGCCGTCGACCAGGCCGTCCAGTCGTACGACGGCGACGGCATCACCGGGCCGATCTCGTTCGACCGGTTCGGGGACGTCGGAACAGATGCCGTGACCGTGTATCAGCTGGTCGGCGGACGATGGATCCCCGATCGCACCCAGCCCTGAGACCTCTCACGATGATCACCCGGCCTTGACCGGGTCTTGAGGTTACGGCTCGAATACACACTGGACCACACCTGTTCCCCTCCGGGATTTGGGTCTATCTTTCCCACCCGACCGGAGGAGTTTGGAACTTGCCGGTCGCTCTGTGAGCACACAGCAGCAACGGGAGGTTGTTCAGTGGTCCGACGTCGCCTCGCCGCCGCGGGCGCCCTGGTCGCAGCAGCGGCCCTGGTGCTCTCCGGCTGCGCCAACCAGGGCGGAGGTGGCGCGGCGCAGACCAGCCAGGCCCCCGCCCCCGCCCAGCCCAACAACGCCGCGCTCCCCGCGGGCAACGGCCAGGGCAAGTGCGCGCCCGGCACCTCGATCGCGTACGTCGGCACCCTCGCCGGTCAGAACGCCGCCCTGGGACAGGCGATCGCGAACGCGACCGAGCTGGCGGTCAACCAGCACAACCAGGCCAACCCGGGCTGCCAGGTCACCCTGGTCAAGGCCGACTCCGGCGGCACGCCGGACACCGCCGTCGGCCCGACGCAGGCCGTGATCAACAACCCCGCCGTCCTGGGCATCGTCGGGCTGCCGTTCTCCGGTGAGTCGAAGGCCGTCGGGCCCTCGCTCAACGCCGCCGGTCTGGTCAACATCACGCCGTCGGCCACCAACCCGGGCCTGACCGGGAACGGCTGGACGAACTTCTTCCGCGGTCTGGGCAACGACGCGGTGCAGGGTCCGGCCGCGGCGAAGTGGATGAAGACCAAGTTCAACCCGCAGTCGATCTGCGTCATCAAGGACGACTCGGACTACGGCATCGGGCTGGCCAACGCGGTGACCCAGGCTCTCGGCCCGCAGGTCGCCGCCTGCCAGGGCAACGTCAAGACGAACCAGAAGGAGTTCTCCGCGACGGTCGGCCAGGTCCAGCAGGCCAACCCGCAGGCGATCTTCTACGCGGGCTACTACACCGAGGCCGCGCCGCTGGTCCAGCAGCTGCGTGACGCCGGCGTGCAGGCCCCGTTCGTCGGCCCCGACGGCGTCAAGGACGAGCAGTTCGTCGTCAACGCCGCCGGTTCCGCCAACGGCGCGTACCTGACCTGTCCGTGCGTCCCGCAGGAGGGCTTCACCGCCTTCACGCAGGCCTACCAGCAGGCCTACGGCGTCGCCCCGCAGACCTACTCGGCCGAGGCCTACGACAGCGCGACGATCCTGCTGTCCGGCATCGACAAGGGCGCCAACTCGCGTCCGGCGCTGCTGAACTACGTCAAGACCTACAACGGCCAGGGTCTGACGAAGAAGTTCCAGTGGCAGCCCAACGGCGAGCTCTCGGAGACTCCGGTGTACGTCTACCGGGTCGACGGCGACAAGATCGTCACGGACTCGCCGATCAGCTGATCCACCCCGACGACGGCCGCGTCCGGGTCGATCCCCGGGCGCGGCCGTCGTACGTCCGCTCGCGACGCCTCGACCACGAGCGCCGCGCCCCCGGCCGGGTCACCTCCGGCGCCCCCACAGGAGAGCGTCATCCACACCCTCACCGCCGTCACGGACCTGATCACGCAGGACACCGGGCCGTGGATCAACTTCGACGTCGGGTTGTTCCTCGACCGCTTCTGGGCCAACACGATCAACGGGCTCTCGTACGGGAGCATCTACGCGCTCGTGGCCCTCGGCTACACCCTGGTCTACGGGGTGCTCCAGCTGATCAACTTCGCCCACTCCGAGATCTTCGTGATCGGGGTCTTCGGCGTGTACTTCACGTTCCTGGCCCTGGGCTTCGTCCCGGGCGCGACCCCGAACATCCCGATCGGTGGGATCATCGCCGACCTGGTGCTCGCCGGTGCGGTCGGCATGATCCTCGCCGGCGTCGCGGCGGTGCTGCTGGAACGGGTGGCCTACCGGCCGCTGCGACGGCGCAACGCGCCGCGCCTGGCCTTCCTGATCACGGCGATCGGGGCGTCGTTCGTGATCCAGCAGATCTTCCGGATCTTCCGCGGGTCGAACCCCGAGGGCACCATCCGGCTACTGCAGCCCGACCCGGTCTTCCGCATCTTCGGCGCCCCGGTGACCAACCTGCAGATCATCATCATCCTGGCGTCGTTCGCGATGTTCTTCGCCGCGGACGGGTTCGTGAACCGCACCCGGCTGGGCCGCGGGGTGCGGGCCGTCGCGCAGGACCCGGCGACGGCGACACTCATGGGGGTCAACCGCGAACGGGTCATCATGATCACGTTCCTGCTCGGCGGCCTGCTCGCCGGAGCGGCCGCGCTCTTCTACCTCATGACGATCCCGCAGGGCGCGGTCTTCAACGGCGGCTTCCTGCTCGGCATCAAGGCGTTCGCCGCGGCCGTGCTCGGCGGCATCGGGAACCTGCGCGGCGCGCTGCTCGGCGGGCTCATCCTCGGCATCGTGGAGAACTACGGGCAGTCGCTCTTCGGCGGCGACTGGCGCGACGTCGTCGCGTTCGTCCTGCTCGTCGGCGTCCTGATGTTCCGCCCGACGGGGATCCTGGGCGAGTCGCTGGGGAAGGCGCGGGTATGACCACCACCCAGCCCCGCACCGACCCGTCGTCGGGAACCTCCGGGCCGACGCTGCGCGAGCGGTGGGCCGAGGGATCGCGCTGGTGGAACGCGCGCAGCCGGCCACAGCAGTGGGGCCTGCTGGTCCCGGTCGTCGTCCTCATCTACTTCCTGCCGGTCATCAACCCGCCGATCATCACGACCGAGCCGGCGACCGACTTCTCGATCGCGCTGTTCAACGCCTCGGTGTTCGCGCTCATCGCGATCGGTCTGAACGTCGTCATCGGGCAGGCCGGTCTGCTCGACCTGGGCTACGTCGGCTTCTTCGCGATCGGCGCCTACACCGCGGCGGTGCTCTCCTCGCCCGACTCCGAGCTCGGCGTCCGGTTCCCGTGGCTGGTGATCGTCCCGATCGCCATGGTCATCACGATGATCTCGGGGGTCATCCTCGGGACGCCGACGCTGCGGCTGCGCGGCGACTACCTCGCGATCGTCACGCTCGGCTTCGGTGAGCTCGTCCGACTGCTGGCCGACAACATCGACCCGTTGCGCGGCAACCGGGGCTTCCAGAACATCGCCCGCCCCGGCGGCACGTACCCCGACGGGACGCCGATCTTCACGCAGAACGACGCGCAGGGGTTCTACTGGCTGTCGGTCACGATCATCGTCATCGTGCTGCTGTTCATGGGGAACCTGGAGCGCTCGCGGGTCGGGCGCGCCTGGATCGCGGTGCGTGAGGACGAGGACGCCGCCGAGCTCACCGGGGTCCCGACGTACCGGTTCAAGATCTGGGCGTTCGCGATCGGCGCGGCGGTCGGTGGTCTCTCGGGGACGCTGTTCGCGGCGCAGGTCGGCTTCGTGAACAACCAGCGTTTCGACGTCACCACCTCGATCCTCTATCTCGCCGCGGTCGTCCTCGGCGGGCAGGGGAACAAGGTCGGCGTCATCGTCGGGGCCTTCCTGGTCTCCTACATCCCGGACCGGTTCCAGTTCGAGCCGGAGTACCGGTTCCTCATCTTCGGTCTCGCGCTGATCATCCTGATGATCTTCCGGCCGCAGGGACTCCTCGGCATGCGCCAGCACCTGCTCACCTACGGACGGGAGGCCTACCAGCGGCTCTTCGGGGCGGGCACCGGCGTGGCGCCGACGGGGCTGACGGCGTCGTCGCGCGGTCGGGGCGACGCCGTGGAGACGACGCCCGACGACCATGCCGGGACGTCGCCGCGGGGAGGTGGGGAATGAGCGAACCAGCCGGCGAGGGCCTCCTGGAGGCCCTCGAGCACATGGACACCGCGGAGCGCGCCGAGCACGAGGCGGAGGTCTCCGAGAAGGTCGCCCCGGACCGCGCGTTCGAGGTCTCGGCGGGGGAGACCCTGCTCGCGGTGGACGGCCTCACGGTCCGCTTCGGCGGGCTCACCGCCCTCGACGACGTCTCGTTCGACGTCAGGCGCGGCGAGATTCTCGGTCTGATCGGACCGAACGGGGCGGGCAAGACGACCTGCTTCAACATCGTCACCGGCGTCTACCGACCGACGGTCGGGGACGTCCGGCTCGAGGGCGAGTCGCTGGCCCGCATGAAGCGCTACCGGATCATCCGGGCCGGCGTCGCGCGCACGTTCCAGAACATCCGGCTCTTCGGCGCGATGACGGCGCTGGAGAACGTCGTCGTCGGCGCCGACGCGCGTCACAGGACGTCGGTGCCGGGCGCGCTGCTGCGGCTGCCCCGCCACCGCCGCGAGGAGCGCGAGGCGACCGAGAAGGCGATGGCACTGCTGGAGTTCGTCGGGATCGCGGACCGTGCCGCCGACAAGGCGACGTCGCTGCCCTACGGCCACCAGCGGCGGCTCGAGATCGCCCGCGCGCTGGCGACCGAGCCCAAGCTGCTCTGCCTCGACGAGCCCGCGGCCGGCTTCTCGGCAGTGGAGAAGGACGCGCTGTCGGAGCTGATCCTCAAGATTCGCGACGACGGGTACACGGTGGTGCTGGTGGAGCACGACATGCGGGTCGTGCTCGGGGTGACCGACCGGCTCGTCGTCCTGGACTTCGGCCGCAAGATCGCCGACGGCGACCCAGACTCGGTCCGGCGCGACCCCGCCGTCGTCGCGGCGTATCTCGGAGGGGCGGTGGAGGAGTGACCCTGCTCGAGCTGGAGGACGTCAACGTCGCCTACGGGCGGATCCAGGCGCTCCGCGGCGTCACGCTGTCGGTCCGGGAGGGGCAGATCGTCTCGCTCATCGGCGCCAACGGGGCCGGGAAGACGACGACGATGAAGACCATCTCCGGACTGCTCGGGCTGCAGTCGGGCCGGATGACGTTCGACGGCGAGGACCTGACGCGGATCCGGGCCGACCTGCGGGTGCGCCAGGGCATCTGCCAGGTGCCGGAGGGCCGGGGGATCTTCCCGGGCATGACGGTGCTCGAGAACCTCGACATGGGCGGGTTCGTCCGCTCCGACCGGCGGACGCCGGCGTTCGCCGAGGACCTGGAGCGGGCGTTCACCTACTTCCCGCGGCTGGCCGAGCGGCGGAACCAGGTCGGGGGGACGTTGAGCGGCGGCGAGCAGCAGATGCTGGCCATCGGTCGCGCGCTCATGGCCCGGCCGCGGTTGCTGCTGCTCGACGAGCCGTCGATGGGGCTCGCCCCGCAGTTCATCGCGCAGATCTTCCGGGTGATCGAGGAGATCAACGCCGAGGGTGTGACGGTGCTGCTGGTCGAGCAGAACGCGACGCAGGCACTCGGGCTGGCGCACCAGGCGTACGTGCTGGAGACGGGGGAGGTCACCCGCTCCGGGCCGGGGTCGGAGCTGCTCGCCGACCCGTCGATCCAGGATGCGTACCTGGGGGTCTCGTAGGTGCGCTGCGCGGCGTCGGCGGGCTCGCCGGCCATGATCAAGAGCACGTGGGGCAGCCCGCGAGGCGCTGGGCTCTGCTTCCAGTGCCCTTCGTCGAAGGCCCGACCCGCCCCTCGTCGGACGCCCGACCCTCCGCCGGTGATCATCAGCACCTGACGCAGGTCAGACGGCCGGCGGACGTGCGTGCAGTGCCCCACGTCGCCGAGCACCGACGCCGATATCGCCCCTACGTCGGCGGCGTGCTCGCCCGGTAGAGGCAGGTGAGCTTCGCGGTACAGACCCGGCGTCCCTCGTCGTCGGAGATGACGATCTCGAACGTCCCGACGGTGCGGCCCACCGACAGCGGGGTGCACACCGCGGTGACCTTGCCCGACGTCGCCGACCGGTGGTGGGTGCACGAGAGCTCGAGGCCGACCGGACGGCGGTCCCCGATCCGGTTGAGGTACGCCCCGGTCGATCCGAGCGTCTCGGCGAGCACCCCGTTCGCGCCGCCGTGCAGGAGCCCGAACGGCTGCCGGTTGCCCGCGACCGGCATCGTCGCGACGAGGCGTTCCGGGACCCACTCGGTGATCTCGATGCCCATCCGGACGGCGAGCTGCTCGTCGGGGTAGGCGACCTGGAGCTCCGGGATGGCCTCTTGTTCGGGCGTGCGCGGCGCGTCGGGCCGATGGGTCGAGCTCCGCTCCGCTTCGTCTCCTGACACGGCGATCATGCTAGGGCGGGAACGCGACGAGGCCGACGGAGGCTGTCGGACCCCCCTGGCAGACTCGGGTCCGTGGTTGCGACGACGACGCCGGAGAAGTCCCAGAGCAGCACGACGAGCGCTCCGGGGGAGCAGGCGGGCGGTGCCCGGCTCCTGCTGCTCGACGGGCATTCCCTCGCGTACCGCGCGTTCTTCGCCCTGCCCACCGAGAACTTCTCGACGACGTCGGGCCAGACCACCAACGCGGTCTACGGCTTCACGTCCATGCTGATCAACCTGCTGCGCGACGAGGCGCCGACGCACGTCTGCGTGGCGTTCGACGTGTCGCGGCAGAGCTTCCGGTCGGAGACGTTCGCGGCGTACAAGGCCAACCGCAGCGCCACCCCGGACGAGTTCCGCGGCCAGATCGACCTGATCAAGGACATCCTGGCGACGCTGAACATCCCCGTCGTGACCCGCGAGGGATACGAGGCGGACGACGTCATCGCCACGCTGACCACGCAGGCCACCGCCGAGGGTATGCAGGTGTCGATCTGTACCGGGGATCGGGACGCCTTCCAGCTGGTGACCGACCAGGTGACGGTGCTCTACCCGCGCAAGGGCGTCTCGGACCTGGTCCGCTACACGCCGGAGGCGGTCGAGGAGCGCTACACGCTCACCCCGGCGCAGTACCCGGACTTCGCGGCGCTGCGGGGGGACCCGAGCGACAACCTGCCGAGCATCCCCGGGGTCGGGGAGAAGACCGCGCAGAAGTGGATCCGGGAGTTCGGGTCGCTGGACTCCCTGGTCGACCGCGTGGACGAGGTCCGCGGCAAGGCGGGCGACGCGCTGCGGGAGCACCTGTCGTCGGTGGTGCTCAACCGTCAGCTCACCGAGCTCGTCCGGGACGTCGAGCTGGACGTGACGCCCGACCAGCTCGAGGTCCGCTCCTGGGACCGCGACGCGGTGCACCGGCTGTTCGACGAGCTGGAGTTCCGGGTGCTGCGCGAGCGCCTCTTCTCCACCCTGACCGCCGCCGAGCCGGAGGCCGAGGAGGGCTTCGAGCTGAACGGGGTGGTGCTGGAGCCCGGTGCGGTCGGGGACTGGCTCGACGAGCACGCCCGCGACGGCAGCCGGGTCGGGCTCTCGTTCACCGGCAGCTGGGGTCAGGGCACCGGGGACCTGCACGGGATCGCGCTCGCCGCGTCCGACGGCGAGGCCGCGTCGGTCGACGTCAGGGCGCTGAGCCCCGAGGACGAGACCGCGCTCGCGGCCTGGCTGGCCGACCCGGAGCTCCCCAAGGCCGGGCACGAGATCAAGGGCCCCACCCACGCCGTGCGGGCCCGCGGGTGGCAGCTCGAGGGCGTCACCAGCGACACCGCCCTGGCCGCGTACCTGGCCCGGCCGGGGGAGCGCAGCTTCGACCTGGCCGACCTGGTGCTGCGCTACCTGCGCCGGGAGCTGCGGGCCGAGGAGTCCGACGCCGGCGGAGGGGAGCAGCTCACCCTCGACGGGGGCGAGGAGGAGGCCGACGAGACGGCCGCGCAGACCGAGATGCTGCGGGCCCGGGCGGTGGCCGACCTGGCCGACGCGCTCGACACCGACCTCGCCGACCTCGGCGGCACCGCGCTGCTGACCGACCTCGAGCTGCCGCTGCTGCGGGTGCTGGCCGACCTCGAGGCGGCCGGCGTGGCCGTGGACATCAGCGCGCTGCACGAGCTGGAGTCTCAGTTCGGGGCCCGGGTGCAGGCGGCGGCGCAGTCCGCGTACGACGTCATCGGCAAGGAGATCAACCTCGGCTCGCCGAAGCAGCTGCAGGTCGTGCTGTTCGACGAGCTGCAGATGCCGAAGACCAAGCGCACCAAGACCGGCTACACCACCGACGCCGACGCGCTGCAGACGCTGAACGAGACCAACCCGCACCCGTTCCTGGAGCACCTGCTGGAGCACCGCGACGCCACGCGGCTGCGGGTGACCGTGAAGGGCCTGCTCGACAGCGTCACCGACGACGGCCGCATCCACACCACGTTCAACCAGACGATCGCCCGCACCGGGCGGCTCTCCTCGACCGAGCCGAACCTGCAGAACATCCCGGTCCGCACCGAGGCCGGCCGGCGGATCCGCGACACGTTCGTCGTTGGGGCAGACTCCGCCGACGGCGCCTACGCCGAGCTGATGACCGCGGACTACTCGCAGATCGAGATGCGGATCATGGCGCACCTGTCGGTCGACGGCGAGCTCATCGAGTCGTTCAAGTCCGGGGAGGACTTCCACTCGGTCACCGCGGCCAAGGTGTTCGGGGTGGCCGAGAACGAGGTGAGCCAGGGCCAGCGCGCCAAGATCAAGGCGATGAACTACGGGCTGGCGTACGGCCTGTCCGCCTACGGGCTCTCCGCCCAGCTGCGCACCTCGACCGACGAGGCCAAGGAGCTGATGGAGGACTACTTCGCCCGGTTCGGCGGGGTGCGGGACTACCTGCAGCAGGTGGTGGACCGGGCCCGCAAGGACGGCTACACCAGCTCGATCCTCGGGCGCCGTCGCTACCTGCCCGACCTGACCAGCGACAACCGGCAGCGGCGCGAGATGGCCGAGCGGATGGCGCTGAACGCCCCGATCCAGGGCAGCGCGGCGGACATCGTCAAGGTCGCGATGCTCGGGGTGCACGCCGCCCTGCGCGACGAGGGCCTGCGCAGCCGGATGCTGCTGCAGGTCCACGACGAGCTCGTGCTCGAGGTCGCGCCGGGGGAGCGGGACCAGGTCACCGAGCTGGTGCGCCGCGAGATGGGCGCGGCCTTCGACCTGGACGTCCCGCTCGAGGTCTCGGTCGGCTTCGGCCGCACCTGGGACCAGGCAGCGCACTAGGCAGCGAATCCGGGGCTGGTACGCCGCAGTACCGAGAGGTAGGCTGGTACGTATGAGTACCGATGTGGACGCGCCCGTCGACACCACCGGAGCGCGCGGGGGCGGGAGCGAGCCCGAGCACCTCGACGTCGTGATCGTGGGCGCCGGGCTCTCCGGCATCGGCACCGCCTGCCACCTCGAGCGCGAGCAGCCGGGTCGCGACTACGCGATCCTCGAGGCCCGCGAGGACCTCGGCGGCACGTGGAGCCTGTTCCAGTACCCCGGGATCCGCTCGGACTCGGACATGCACACCCTCGGGTTCAAGTTCCGCCCCTGGCCCGACACCGTGGCGCTGGCCGACGGGGCGTCGATCCTGGAGTACGTCCGGGACACCGCCGAGGAGTACGGCGTCGACCGCCGCATCCGCTACGGCACCCGCGTCACCCACGCCGCCTGGTCGAGCGAGGACCAGCGCTGGACGCTCGCCCTCACCACCGCGGCGGGGGAGAAGCTGCTCACCTGCTCGTTCCTGCTGTGGTGCTCGGGCTACTACCGCTACGACGCCGGGTACACCCCGGAGCTGCCGGGGATCGAGAACTACGGCGGCACGGTCATCCACCCGCAGCACTGGGATCCGGAGCTGGACTACGCGGGCAAGCGGGTCGTCGTCATCGGCTCGGGCGCCACCGCGGTCACCCTGGTCCCCGCGATGACCCAGGGCGAGGGCCGCGCCGCCCACGTCACGCAGCTGCAGCGCACGCCGAGCTACGTGCTGTCGATCGGCCGGACCGACCCGGTGGCGGAGTTCCTCAACCGGTGGGTGCCGTCGTGGGTCGCGGACCCGATAGTGCGGACGAAGAACATCACGCAGCTCATCGCGCTCTACCAGATCTCGCAGCGGTTCCCGCGCTTCGTGAAGGGCCTGCTGCGCAAGGGCGCCGCCGCCCAGCTCCCCGAGGGCTATGCGGTCGACACCCACTTCAACCCGCCGTACGACCCGTGGGACCAGCGGATGTGCATGGTCCCCGACGGCGACCTGTTCAAGGCCATCCGCCGCGGCGACGCCGACATCGTCACCGACAGGATCGAGACGTTCACCGGGACCGGGATCCGGCTGCAGTCCGGCCGGGAGCTCGAGGCGGACATCGTCATCACGGCAACCGGGCTCAACCTGCAGCTCTTCGGCGGGGCCGACCTCGAGGTCGACGGCGAGCCGGTGAACCTGCCCGACACCATGGCCTACCGGGGCATGATGCTCTCCGGCATCCCGAACCTGGTGTTCATGATCGGCTACACCAACGCCTCCTGGACGCTGAAGGTCGACCTCGTCGCCGAGTACTTCTGCCGCCTGCTGGGCTGGATGGACACCCACGGCAAGGCCGTCGCGGTCCCGCAGCGCGACCCCGCGGTGCAGGAGCGCCCGCTGCTCGACTTCGACGCCGGGTACGTGAAGCGCTCCCTGCACGAGCTGCCCACCGGCGGCGACCGCGCGCCGTGGACCCTCGCCATGAACTACGCGATCGACGCGGTCACCCTGCGCCGCGCCCGGGTCGACGAGGGCATGCGGTTCGAGCCGGCCCGGGCGCGGGTCCGGGCATGAGGCGCTGATCCGATGGCCGGCGTCGTCGGGATCGTGGCGCCCGGGGCGATGGGCACCGCGCTCGGCCGCTGCGCCGCGGCGGGCGGGCACCGGGTGCTCATGACGGCGGTCGGCCGCTCGCCGGGCACGGCCGACCGGCTCGCGGCGGCGGGCATCGAGGACGCCGGGTCGCTCGACGCCGTGGTGGCGGGCGCCGACCTGCTGCTCAGCGTGGTCCCGCCGGCCCAGGCCCGCCCGGTGGCCGACGAACTCGCGGCGAGCGCGCGGCGGACGTCCGCCCACCCGCTCGTCGTCGAGGCGAACGCCGTCTCACCGGGGACCGTCGCCGAGATCGCCGAGGTCGTCGGCCTCGACGTCGTCGACGCGGCGATCTCCGGGCCACCGCCGCGCCCCGATGTCGAGCACCCCACCCGGATCTTCGTGGCCGGTCCGCGCACCGCCGAGGTCGCGGCCCTCGTCGTGCCCGGGGTGCGGTGGGTGGAGATCGACGGCTCTCCGGGCGCCGCCAGCGCCGCGAAGATGTGCACCGCGTCGGTGCGCAAGGGCCACCAGGCCCTGCTCGCACACGCCCTGCTCACTGCCGAGCACCACGGAGTCACCGACACCGTGCTCGCCGACCTGGCGCTGGACTTCCCGCACGACGACGTCCGCCACGCCGCCGTCGCGGCGACCAAGGCGTGGCGGTTCGCCGACGAGATGGACGAGATCGCCGCCACCCAGGCCGGGGCGGGCCTGACCCCGGACCTCTTCGCCGCGATGGCCGAGGTCTACCGGCGTCTCGCGACGAGCTCGTACGGCACGAGCCGACCCGAGGACCTGCCGGCCACACCCGACGTCGGGAACCTGCGCCCTACCTGAGCCCGGCGGCCGGGCGGACCTCCCACAGCGTCCACAGCGGTGAGTAGCCCGCGCGCGGCCAGAACACCGAGGAGATCGGGTTCGGCGGGTTGTAGTAGAGGTACGTGCCGCGCACCCCGCGCCGGCTCGACTCCAGGGACGCCACGGCCGTCGCGACCAGGTGCGTCCCGACCCCGCTGCCGCGCTCCGACGGCGTCACCGAGGCGCAGTTGACGTAGCCCCACACGCCGCCGGGCAGCAGGTTGGCCAGCCAGGCGCCGGGCGCGGCGTCCGCGTGCCCGCACTCGATCATCCCGACGGCGTTCCCGTGCCGCTCGGCCAGCCATGTCGGCTCGCCGCGGCCCAACCGGTCGCGGATCATCGTCCGCTTCACGCCCTCGGCGTCGGGACGCATCAGCGAGCCGCCCACCTGGCTGGAGTACGCGAGCTCCTCGAGCGCGAGCCGGACGCAGACCTCGAGGTCGTCGGGTCCGGCGGGGCGCACGACCAGCGACGGGTCCGGTTCCGGCTCGGGGAACGGCCCGCAGGGCCGCACGGCGAGGACGGCCAGCGGCATCAGCCCGCGGTCGAGGAAGACCCGGGTGGCGACGACGTCGCGGCTGGGCCAGATGACGGTCGCGGCGGAGTCGTGATCGCGCAGGACGTCGGGGAGCAGGTGCCCGCGCCACGCGTCGACCAGCGTGTGCAGGGGCCCGTGCCCGGCGCCGCCGATCACCGGGTGCAGCTCCGAGACCTGCGCCGCCGACCACAGCAACGGACCGCTGCCGGCCGGCCAGGAGTGGTGGGTGACGACGCCCGCCACCCGGTGCGGGGGTGTCCCCACGACGATGATGTCCCCGGGCGGGGGAGCGGGGGCCTCGGGCAGTCGCGGGTCGAGCGCGGCGAACCGGCGTCGCTGCACGCCGAGCAGGTCGGTCATGACCTGGGCCGGGGAGTCCGGGACGGTGGCGCGCGGCCCGCCGGTCATCGCGCCCGCCCGGACGCCTGCCCGCCGATCTCGCCGGCCCCGCCGATCCCGCCGGCCCCGTCGGGCACGCGGCACCGGAAGATCGCGGTCCCCGGGAACAGCGCTCCGCGCAGCGGCGACCACTGGCCCCACACCTCGTCGAGGTCCTCGGGCCACTCCGGCTCGACGATGCCCTCGAGGACCAGACCGGCCCCGACGACGTCGGCGACCCGGTCGCCGATGGTGCGGTGGTGCTCGACGTAGGTGATCCGGCCGTCGTCGTCGGCCTCGGCGTAGGGCGTGCGGTCGAAGTAGGACTGCACGACGGACAGCCCGTCCTCGCCCGGGTCGTCCGGGAAGATCCAGCGCATCGGGTGGTTCACCGCGAACACCCAGCGCCCGCCGGGGCGCAGCACGCGCGCGACCTCGACCATCAGCGCGGCGGTGTCGGCGACGAAGGGCACGGCGCCGAAGGCCGAGCAGGCGAGGTCGAACGAGGCGTCGGCGAAGGGCAGGTGCGCGGCGTCGGCCTGGACCAGCGGGACGTCGACGCCGGCGCGGGCGTCGGCCGCGCGGGCCTCGCGCAGCATCCCGGCGGACAGATCGAGCCCGACGGCGTCCGCACCGCGCCCGATCAGCCAGCGCGAGCAGGACGCCGCGCCGCAGCCGACCTCGAGCACCCGCTTCCCGATCAGCGATGCCGGGTCGCCGAGGAGGGCGGCGTCGGCCTCGCGCAGGCGCTCCGGGCACCACACGAAGTCGACGTCACCGAGGAACGCGCCGTGCTCGGCCTGGTAGTCGGCGGCGTCGTCGTCCCACCAGCGCCGCGACGCGGCGGCCGACTCCTCGGGCCCCACCGGCCGCGTGACCACGCCTGCCGGGGCCTGCGAACCCGGGGGAGGTATCGCGGAGCCGGCGCTCATGGAGGCATCCTGGCACGCCTGCCCGGACGTCCTGTTGACCAGGCGACACGGTTGACGACACGCGGGCCAGAGGCGAGGTCTGACCCGTTTGCCGGACGCTTCACGGGATGGATACGATGGAGGTCCACGTCAGTGGTCTCGCCCTGTCCGGATCCGCACTGTCGGGTTCCTTCCGGCTGGGTAGCGATCCCCTCGGCCCCCCGGGTGCCGATCAGCGTCAGGACGACGTCCGCCCTCGTGGGAACAGCCCACCCGACCGAGACCTGCCCATCCCGGAGCCGTCCCCTATATGTCCATCGACACCCACACCGCCCCGAACACGACCAGCCCCCAGGTGGCTGTGAACGACATCGGGTCGGAAGAGGACTTCCTCGCTGCCATCGACAAGACGATCAAGTACTTCAACGATGGCGACATCGTCGAAGGCACCATCGTCAAGGTCGACCGCGACGAAGTCCTGCTCGACATCGGCTACAAGACCGAGGGCGTCATCCCCTCGCGCGAGCTGTCCATCAAGCACGATGTCGACCCCCACGAAGTTGTCGCCGTCGGCGACGAGGTCGAAGCCCTCGTCCTCCAGAAGGAGGACAAGGAAGGTCGACTGATCCTGTCCAAGAAGCGTGCGCAGTACGAGCGCGCCTGGGGCACGATCGAGCAGCTCAAGGACAACGACGAGCCGGTCAAGGGCACCGTCATCGAGGTCGTCAAGGGTGGCCTCATCCTCGACATCGGCCTCCGCGGCTTCCTCCCCGCCTCGCTGGTCGAGATGCGCCGCGTCCGCGACCTCCAGCCGTACGTCGGCAAGGAGATCGAGGCCAAGATCATCGAGCTGGACAAGAACCGCAACAACGTGGTCCTGTCCCGCCGCGCCTGGCTGGAGCAGACCCAGTCGGCGGTCCGCAGCGAGTTCCTCAACCAGCTCGCCAAGGGCCAGATCCGCAAGGGTCAGGTCTCGTCGATCGTCAACTTCGGTGCGTTCGTCGACCTCGGCGGCGTCGACGGTCTGGTCCACGTCTCCGAGCTGTCCTGGAAGCACATCGACCACCCCTCCGAGGTCGTCGAGGTCGGCCAGGAGGTCACGGTCGAGGTCCTCGACGTCGACCTGGACCGCGAGCGGGTCTCGCTGTCGCTCAAGGCGACGCAGGAGGACCCCTGGCGCCAGTTCGCGCGGACCCACCAGATCGGCCAGATCGTGCCCGGCAAGGTCACGAAGCTGGTGCCGTTCGGTGCGTTCGTCCGCGTCGACGAGGGCATCGAGGGCCTGGTCCACATCTCCGAGCTGGCCGAGCGCCACGTGGAGGTGCCGGAGCAGGTCGTCCAGGTCGGCAACGACGTCATGGTCAAGGTCATCGACATCGACCTCGACCGTCGCCGCATCTCGCTCTCGCTGAAGCAGGCGAACGAGGGCATGACGACCGAGACCGAGTTCGACCCGGCCCTCTACGGCATGGGCGCCGAGTACGACGACGCCGGCAACTACATCTACCCGGAGGGCTTCGACCCCGACTCCGGGGAGTGGCGCGAGGGCTTCGAGTCCCAGCGCGAGGAGTGGGAGCGCCAGTACCAGGCGGCCTACAACCGCTACCAGCAGCACATCGCGCAGCTGCAGCGCACCGCGGAGCAGGAGGCGGAGGCCGCCGAGGCGGCCCCGGCCAACTACTCCTCGGGCGGCCCGGCCTCCTCGGACGAGGACGAGTCGGAGGAGTCGGAGGAGTCGTCCTCCGCTCCGGCCGCGGTCGACGAGGACCCGGGCCAGGGCCCGCCCTCGGCCTCCGGTGGCGGCGCGCTCGCCAGCGACGCGCAGCTCGCCGCGCTGCGGGAGAAGCTCTCGGGCAACTGATCCGGTAGCACGCTCGACCGACGGGCCCTCACCCCTCCCGGGGGTGGGGGCCCGTCGCCGTGTCAGGGTCGGTTGATCTTGACCCCGTGCGCCACATCGTTATCCTCCGTCACAGCAACATCACGGGAGCAGGGGGATTGGCATGGCCTGGGGACGTCGTCGCAACGCTGCTTCTGCCCGCTCCGCCCGGCACCGCCTCGGCTCCTCGGGGCTGACCTGGTGCCGCGAGTACGTCGGGGTGGCCGCCACGCTCGCGGGCCCGGCGTTCACCCGCCGCGGTCTCTTCGAGACGCTGTTCGCCACCGCGCGCCACGCCATCGCCGTGCCGGCCTGACCCACGGCGCCCGGCCGCCCGATCGGGCAGACTGCGCGCCGTGCTGCGTGTGGGTCTGACCGGAGGTATCGGCGCGGGCAAGTCGACGGTCGCGGCGGAGCTCTCCGCGCTCGGCGCCGTCGTCGTGGACGCGGACCGGATCGCCCGCGAGGTCGTCGAGCCGGGGACGGACGGGCTGGCGGCGGTCGTGGACGCCTTCGGCGAGGACGTGCTCGACGACGAGGGTCGGCTCGACCGGCCGGCGCTGGGACGGGTCGTCTTCGCCGACGACACGGCCCGGGAGCGACTCAACGGCATCCTGCACCCCCGCATCGGAGCCCGGACGGCGGAGCTGGTCGCGGGGGCACCCGACGACGCCGTCGTCGTGCACGACGTGCCGCTGCTCGTCGAGAACGGCATGGGGCCTGCGTTCTCGCTGGTGATCGTGGTCGACGCGCCCGAGGACGTCCGGGTCGCGCGGCTCGCCGAGACCCGGGACATGCCCGAGGAGGACGCGCGCGCCCGCATCCGCGCCCAGGCGACCGAGGAGGCGCGCCGGGCGGCCGCGGACGTGTGGATCGACAACGTCGGGGACGTCTCCGAGGTCGGCGAGGTGGTGCGCGCGCTGTGGTCGGAGCGGATCGTGCCGTTCGAGGCCGGCGTGCGTGCCGGGCAGGCCGCGCCGTGGCCGTCCGAGGTGGTCGACGCCGACCCGACGTGGCCGGAGCAGGCCCGTCGGCTCGCCGCCCGGATCCAGGTCGCGGGCGTGGATCACGTCGAGAGCGTGGAGCACGTGGGGCCGACCGCCGAGCCCGGCCGGGCCGCACCCGACGTCATCGACGTGTTGGTGCGGACCAAGAAGCGGACCGACACCGGTGAGCTCGCCGCCGCCCTGGCCGGAGCCGGATTCCCGGCCGTGGAGGACGGGGTGCACGGCAGCGCCGATCCGGCCCGGCCCGCCAAGGTGCGCCTTCGGCGCTCGTGAGCAGAAATTGATGCTCTGGCGTCAATTTGTGCTCACAAGCGCGGAGCGCACCTATTCGAACGGCCAGTCCAGCACCACACCGCGGGTGGCCAGCCAGGCGTCGAGGTCGTGGCCGTGCTCCGCGACCCCGGCGTGCACCGTCGACGCCGTCGTCAGCGCCCGTTCGGCGGCGTCCGGGGCCAGCAGGCCGGCGGCGATCGCCTCGACGTACTCGTCGACGTCGAGCAGCTCGGTGCGCTCCCCGGTGTACACGACGAGGTCGAGATAGTGGTCCGTCGTCGTCCACACCGGGCCGTCGCGCTCGACGTCGGCGATGTCGACGTAGTAGTCCTGCTTGCGCTCGTGGCCGGGCAGGAACCGGAAGTCGGTGACCCGGATGCCGAGGTCGGGCAGGAGCCACGACCGCATGTGGTCGAGCGACGGGTGATCCGGCATCGGGCGGCTGAGGTAGAGCCCGAACGGCTCCTCGCGGTACAGGTCGACGGAACGGACGAAGCCCTTCGGGTCGGTGTTCGTGCCCTCGTCCACGGCGAAGGTCTCGACCTTCGGGGGATGCAGCGCCACGGCCCGGGACCCTAACCAGCGACGCCGACGGAGGACGAGCAGTCGGCCGCGGCCCGGCGTGCTGTGGATCGGGCGTGTGACGGTCCGCCACGCCGCCGTGCCCAACGAACCGGACATGCCGACCCGAACGGCCGCTGGTCGCCACACAGCGCAACCACGATCATGGCGTTCGTGTTCGGCTTCCTGCGCCCGTGCCGCCATCATCTGAGTCCCGAACTCCATGCCCGCTGGTCGGAGCACCTGTGCGGGCTGTGCCTGACGTTGCGCGACGAGGCGGGGCAGCTCGCGCGGGCCACGACGCACGTCGACGCGCTCGTCGTGTCGGTGCTCGCCGAGGCCCAGGGCGTGGGCGGCCGCCGTCGGGCGGGCCCGTGCCCGCTGCGCGGGATGCGGGCGGCACCCGTCGTCGTCGGGGTCGGTGCACGCCTCGCGGCGTCCACGGCGTTGCTGCTGGCGTCGGACGCGGTCGCCGACCACGTGGCCGACGGCGACGGTCCGTTCGCGCGGCACCCCGCAGCACTCGCCGGATCGCGGGTGGCGACGACGTGGTCGCGGGCCGGGTCCCGGACGGCGTCCGGGGTCGGGTTCGACCCGGCGGACCTGCTCGCCGTGCCCGCCCGGCAGCGGGAGGCGGAGTCCGGTCTCGTCGTGGGCCTGGAGTCGGTGACCGCGCCGACCGAGGCCGCCGTCGGGTCCGCGCTCGCCCACACCGCCACGCTGGCCGGCCGGCCGGAGAACGCCGAGCCCCTCGACGAGGCGGGACGGCTGCTGGGCCGGCTCGCGCACCTGCTGGACGCGGTCGCGGACCTCGACGACGACGCCGCGCACGGCCGGTGGAACCCGCTCGCGGCGACCGGGACGAGCCGCGCGATCGCGCTCGACCGGTGCCGCGACGCCGTCGCCGGGATCCGGGCGGCGCTGCGGCGGGTGTCGTTCGCGCGGGAGGGGGCGACCGCCCGGAAGCTGGCCCATCAGCTGCTGGTGCACGAGGCGGGGCGGGCGGTCGAGCGGACGGCCGCCGGGGTCGGGGGTTCCGGTCATTCGGCACGAACGGCGCGTTCGTCACCTTCTTGGGTGACCAACGGCCCGTTCGTGCCGTTCGTGCCGTTCGGGCCGGCGACGGCGGGCACGACGACGGCGGGCGCGGGCACGACGACGGGCGCGGAGCCGCCGGAGCGGCCGCTGCCGCCGTGGGATCCGTCGGCGCCGACCGACCCCGCGGACGAGCCCGGCGACGACCCGGGTCCCGACGACGAGGCCCCCGAGCGGCCGTCCCACCCGCCTCGCGGGCTTCTCGGCGGCTGCGCCGCGGCGGCCGGGCTGTGCTGCACCGGGCAGCTGTGCTGCAGCGACGAGTTCGTCGGGCCGTGGTCGGGCCGGCCGCGGAACGCCTGGTGCGGGAGCTGCGCGGACACCTGCAGCTGCGGGTGCGACTGCTGTGACTGCTGCTCCGACGGTGACGGGTGCTGCGACTGCTGCGACTGCTCCTGACGGGCCATCGACCCGAGCCGGACGAGACTGTCGGGGGGTGCGGTTAGCCTCGGTGACATGGCGTTCTCGACCGAGGTCCCCGGGGCTGCCCGTGATGCTCACGCTCACGGCGAGGAGGAGACGGGCACGCTCCTCGACAACCCCGAGGGTCTGCCCGACGACGCGCTGGCCGAGTCCGAGTTTCGGCCGATCGGGGAGATCGAGCGAACGGGCGGGCACTTCGAGGTCGTCAGCCCGTACTCCCCGGCGGGCGACCAGCCGGCCGCGATCGACGATCTCGAGCGGCGCGTCAAGGGCGGCGAGCACGACGTCGTGCTGCTCGGCGCCACCGGCACCGGCAAGTCGGCCACGGCGGCGTGGCTGATCGAGCGGGTCCAGCGGCCGACGCTGGTGATGGCGCCGAACAAGACCCTGGCCGCGCAGCTGGCGAACGAGCTGCGCGAGCTGCTGCCGAACAACGCCGTCGAGTACTTCGTCTCGTACTACGACTACTACCAGCCCGAGGCGTACATCGCGCAGACCGACACCTACATCGAGAAGGACTCCTCGATCAACGAGGACGTCGAGCGGCTGCGGCACTCGGCGACGTCGAACCTGCTGCTGCGCCGGGACGTCGTGGTGGTCGCGTCGGTGTCGTGCATCTACGGCCTCGGCACGCCGCAGTCCTACCTCGACCGCTCCGTCAAGCTCGAGGTCGGCGAGGAGATCGACCGGGACCAGCTGCTGCGGGCCCTGGTCGACGTGCAGTACCAGCGCAACGACATGGCGTTCGCCCGCGGCACGTTCCGGGTGCGCGGGGACACCGTGGAGATCATCCCGGCGTACGAGGAGCTCGCGATCCGGATCGAGTTCTTCGGGGACGAGATCGAGTCGCTGTACTACCTCAACCCGCTCACCGGCGACGTGGTCAACCAGGTCGACGACGTCCGCATCTTCCCGGCGACGCACTACGTCGCGGGCCCGGAGCGCATGGAGCGCGCGATCAAGGCCATCGAGCAGGAGCTCGAGGAGCGCCTCGCCGAGCTGGAGAACCAGGGCAAGCTGCTCGAGGCCCAGCGGCTGCGCATGCGCACCAACTACGACGTCGAGATGATGCGCCAGGTCGGGTTCTGCTCGGGCATCGAGAACTACTCGCGGCACATCGACGGCCGCGGCGCGGGCACCGCCCCGGCTACGCTGATCGACTACTTCCCGAACGACTTCCTGCTGGTCATCGACGAGTCGCACGTGACCGTGCCGCAGATCGGCGGCATGTACGAGGGCGACATGTCCCGCAAGCGCAACCTCGTCGAGTACGGCTTCCGGCTCCCGAGCGCCACCGACAACCGCCCGCTGACCTGGGAGGAGTTCGCCGACCGCATCGGGCAGACGGTGTACCTCTCGGCGACGCCGGGCGACTACGAGATGCGCCAGGCCGGCGGCGAGTTCGTCGAACAGGTCATCCGGCCGACGGGTCTCGTCGACCCCGAGGTGGTCGTGAAGCCGACGAAGGGCCAGATCGACGACCTCGTGGCCGAGATCCGGTCCCGCGTCGACAAGGACGAGCGCACGCTGGTCACCACGCTGACCAAGAAGATGGCCGAGGACCTCACCGACTACCTGCTCGAGCTGGGGATCAAGGTCCGGTACCTGCACTCGGAGGTCGACACCCTGCGCCGGGTGGAGCTGCTGCGCCAGCTGCGGGCGGGGGAGTACGACGTGCTCGTCGGCATCAACCTGCTCCGCGAGGGACTCGACCTGCCCGAGGTGTCGCTGGTGGCCATCCTCGACGCCGACAAGGAGGGCTTCCTGCGCAGCGAGCGGTCGCTCATCCAGACGATCGGCCGCGCCGCCCGCAACGTGTCCGGCCAGGTGCACATGTACGCCGACACCATCACCGAGTCGATGCAGTACGCGATCGACGAGACCAACCGGCGCCGCGAGAAGCAGATCGCCTACAACACCGAGCGGGGCGTCGACCCGCAGCCGTTGCGCAAGGACATCAACGACATCCTCGACCGCGTCTATCGCGAGGCCGAGGACACCGAGGTCGAGATCGCCGGCTCGGCCCGCAACGCCTCCCGCGGACGACGCGCGGCCGGCGAGGCGGGCGGCGGGCGCGGCCACTCGGGCGTCGTCGAGCACCGCAGCACCGAGGGCATGGCCCGCGCCGAGCTGGCCGATCTCATCCAGCAGCTCACCGACCAGATGATGGCGGCGGCGCGCGACCTGCAGTTCGAGCTCGCGGGCCGACTGCGCGACGAGATCGCCGACCTCAAGAAGGAGATGCGGGGAATGGACGCCGCCGGGGTGAGCTGAACCCGCTCAGACCGGCCGGAACTGGTCGTTTCCTGGTCGGACCCTGCCCATCATCGGGTGCGGCGGCACGTGGCGGACGGCGGGGTCGGGATGGAGCTGGGGCTGGACGGGTGCTCGGCGGTGGTCACCGGCGCCGGGCGGGGGATGATCGGGCTGGCGACGGCCGAGGCACTGGCCGACGAAGGTGCCCGGGTCCTCGGGGTCACCCGGACCGACACCCCCGAGCTCGCCGCCGTCGCGGACGTCCTCGTCGCCGACCTCGGCGGGCCGGACGGCGCGGCCACCGTCGGGTCCGACCCTCACCGACGCGTGGACCGACCCGGACGGGATGACCGCCGAGATGGCGCGGCGGTCCGGCCTCGGGTTCGACGACTTCATGGCGCAGCTGCCCGGCTGGATGGGCGCAGCGACGGGGCGGTTCACCGAGCCCGCCGAGGTCGGGGCGCTGGTCGCGTTCGTCGCCTCGCCTCGGGTCGGGAACCTGACCGGGGTCGACCTCGTGCTCGACGGCGGGGTGACGAAGGCCGTCTGAGCCCTGCCTCCGACGAGGCCCTCGCGGTTATGCTCCGGGTCACAGGGACAGGGCGTCCCTGCCGGAGGTGCGCGTGGTGGACGACGGCGTCTGCGCGGTGACGCGGAGCACGGACCTGCGCCGACACGCTCGTCTGCTCCACCAGGCCCACGACGCTCGACTGTCCGGCTCTGCGTCCCAGACCGGGCTGCGCAAGGTCGTCAGCCGCTCCTGGGATCGCGTCCTCTCCTACGGCGTCGCCCCCGACGGACGCACCCTCGACGAGCCCGCCGGACCGGAGGCCGTCGAGCGCCGCCGGGCCGAGTCGCCGATCGCCAAGGTCCTCCCGCAGCTGCGCGCCAGCCTCACCGCGGTGGCCGAGGACGCCGAGCACATCATGGTCATCACCGCGGCCGACGGGTTCGTGCTGTGGCGGGAGGGCGCCACGCGCGTCGGGCGCCTCGCCGACGACCTCGGGTTCCTGCCCGGGGCCGACTGGACCGAGGCCTCCGTCGGGACGAACGCCATCGGGACCGCGCTCGCCGAGCACGCGTCGGTGCAGTTGTTCTCCGCCGAGCACTTCGTGCGCGCCCAGCACCCGTGGACCTGCACCGCGAGCCCCATCCACGACCCGCGCACCGGCGAGATGCTCGGCGTCGTCGACCTCTCGGGGCCGGCGCCGACCGTGCACCCGACGACCGTCGCGCTCGTCCACACCGCGGTCCGGCTCGCCGAGTCCGGGCTGTGGACCCAGCACGAGGCCCGCCTCGACGGGCTGCGCGCCGTCGCCGCCCCGCTGCTGGCGCGCGAGCACGGTCCTGCCCTGGTCGTCGACGACCACGGCTGGGTCGCCGCGTCCACCGGGCTCGCGCCCCGTGACCGGGTGGCCGTACCGAGGGCCGGTGAGGCGCAGCTCGTGCACGGGCTCGGCGCGTGCCTGCCCGAGCGCGTGCCCGGCGGCTGGATGCTGCGCCCGAGCGCGGCGGGCGACGGCGCCACCCGGCTGCGCCTCGACCCCGACGGCGACCCGCCCGGCGTCGTCGTCGAGGGCAGGCAGCAGTGGCGGCACGCGCTGTCGCGGCGCCACCAGCAGATCCTCGCGCTGCTCATGCGCGCCGGGGTCGAGGGCCTGGACGCCGCCGCCCTCAGTCGGGCGCTCTACGACGACGCCGACCACCTCGTCACCGTCCGCGCGGAGCTCTCGCGGCTCCGGCGGGTGCTGGGCGGGCTGATCGCGGCGCGGCCCTACCGGATCGCGCCCGGCGTCGAGATCGTCCCGCCCGACCCGACGGTGCTGGGCCGGCTGCTGGGCCCTGCAACACCGCTGCAACCCTGGTCGTGACGGCGGTCACTCCCGTGGGATGAGGTCCTCGCTATCTCCAGGGAGGACCCATGAAGGCTGCGCGCTTCCACGGACGCGGCGACGTCCGCGTCGAGGAGCTCACCGAGCCCCATCCGGGACCGGGACAGGTGCAGATCGCCGTCGAGTGGTGCGGGATCTGCGGGACCGACCTGCACGAGTTCCTCGACGGGCCGATCTTCGCGCCCACCCCGGCGAACCCGCACCCGCTGACCGGTGGGGGCGTACCGATCACCCTCGGCCACGAGTTCTCCGGGGTGGTCGCCGAGCTCGGCAGCGGGGTGACCGGCCTGTCCGAGGGCGACCGGGTCGTCGTCGAGCCCTACGACGTCTGCGGGAAGTGCTCGGCCTGCAAGGACGGGCGCTACAACATCTGCCGCCGGCTCGGCTTCATCGGGCTCGACGGCGACCAGGGCGGGTTCGCCGAGAAGATGATCGTCGACACCCGCTGGGTCCACCGCATCGACGGCCTGACCCCGGAGCAGGGCGCCCTGGTGGAGCCCCTCGCCGTCGGGTACCACGCGACGAAGCTGTCGGGCCTGCCGCAGGGCGGGTCGGCGGCGGTGTTCGGCTCCGGGCCGATCGGCCTGGTCACGGCGGCCGCGCTGCGCGCCACGGGGGCCGGGCAGGTGATCGTCGTCGAGCCGGCCGAGGCCCGGAAGGCCAAGGCGCCGGGCGCGGGCGCCGACCACGTCCTCGACCCGACCGAGGTCGACGTGCCCGAGGCGATCCGCGATCTCACCGACGGCCGCGGCGCCGACGTGACCTTCGAGTGCGCCGGGGTGAACGAGGTGCTGGCCGCGGCGGTGGCGAGCACCCGGCCGGGCGGGACCTGCGTGAACGTCTCCATCTGGGGCCACCCCGCGACGTTCGACGTGAACTCGCTGGTCTTCTCGGAGATCCACCTCGTCGGATCGCTCGCCTACGCGAACCGCCACGAGGAGGTGATCGACCTGATCCGCTCGGGCACGGTCGACGTCGACCAGTTCATCACGGGGCGGATCGGGCTCGAGGACATCGTCGACCGGGGCTTCCGGGAGCTGATCGACCACAAGGAGTCCAACGTGAAGATCCTGGTGCAGCCGTGAGCGCGCCGGGACAGCAGCGGGTCGCGGTCGTCACCGGAGCAGGCCGGGGGATCGGGGCCGCGATCGCGCGGCGGCTGGCCTCCGACGGGTTCGCGGTCATGGTGTCCGACATGGACGCGGGGACCGCCGCCGACACCGCGAAGGCGATCACCGCCGACGGCGGCCGGGCGGCCTCGCACGTCGCCGACGTGTCCGACCGCGACGCCTGCTTCGCGCTGGTCGCCGCCGCCCGCGAGGAGTTCGGCGGGCTCGACGTCATGGTCTCCAACGCCGGTATCGCGCAGGTCAAGACGCTGCTCGAGGTCTCGCCGACCGACCTGGAGCGCATGCTCGGGGTGAACGTCGGCGGGGTCCTGTGGTGCCTGCAGGCCGCCGCCGAGGCGATGATCGACCAGGGAGGCGGAGGGAAGATCATCTCCGCGTCGTCCATCGCCGGGCACCAGGGCTTCGACCACCTGGGCCACTACTCGGCCTCGAAATTCGCGGTCCGGGCGCTCACCCAGGCCGCGGCGAAGGAGCTCGCGCCGCACGGGATCACGGTGAACGCCTACTGCCCGGGGATCGTCGGCACGACGATGTGGGACGAGATCGACGTCGGGCTCGGCCGGTACCTGGGGACCGGCAAGGGCGAGGCGCTGGCGCAGTACTCACAGCTCATCGCGCTCGGCCGGGTGCAGACCCCGGAGGACGTGGCCTCGTTCGTCTCGTACCTGGCGAGCCCGGGCGCGGACTACATGACGGGGCAGGCGCCGATGATCGACGGCGGGATCGTGATGGTCTAGCTGCCTCCGGCTCGTGAGCACTGATCCGTGCCGGAGCACGGATCAGTGCTCACATGGCCGGAGGCCACCCACCCCGGTGTTGCACGTCGAGATGATCTGGGTAACATCACCGTCATGATCGCGCGACGGGGAGAGGTAGTACTCCGGCGCGTCGGGTGAGCCAGGCTCCCGGCGCGCAGAACGGCCGCGCGACCGTGGGCCACGCACGACCCCCGAGAACCTGGCTCGGATTCCAGTACGCGGATCCAGTTTTCTCCAGGAGCTTGTCGTGACCACCCTCGAACCCACCATCCCCACCGCGGACATCGAGCGGGCCGTCAACGGCCCCGGTCGTCGGGTCTCGCGCCTCCCGCGCCCGTGGACCATCGTCACCACCGGTGGCATGCCCGGCGTCATGACCCTCGCCTCGCGGCTCTGCGAGCTCGGTTACCGGGTCCCGGACTTCTCCGTCGACGTCCACGAGGGCGTCTCCTGCTCGAGCGTCTCGTGCACCGTCGCGCTCACGAGCAGCGAGCACGACGAGTTCGCCGACCGCGTCCGGCTCCTGCCCGGGGTCGTCAGCGTCGAGCCGTTCTAGGCCGCTCGGTAATCCGGTCGCGGGGCCACGCACCGGAGCCCTAGCGTCGGGGCCATGCTTCCTCGCCCCGACTCTTGAGTCCCCCCGCGACGACGCCCGCACCCCGCGCCGACGCCCACCCTGCCCGACCCGCTGACGCCGGGCGGCTTCCTGCTCGCGATCCTGCGGTCACGCCCCTGGCTGGCGGCGGGCACCGTCGTCGTCGGGACCCTGTGGCTGGTGCCCGGCGCGCTGATCCCGCTCGTCGCGGGCTCGGCCGTGGACGCCGGGGTCGCCGGCGGCGACACCGCGGCCCTCGTCCGTGACGTCGCCGTCGTCGTCGCCCTCGGGCTCGCCCAGATGGCGAGCGGCGGCGCGCTCGACTTCCTCGGCCACGGCATGTGGCTGCACGGCGCGTCCGCCACCCAGCGCACCGTCAACGCCCACGTCCTGCGCCTCGGCGCCTCGCTGGCGCCGCAGGCCGGCGGCGGCGACGTCACCGCGGTCACGACGTCCGACCTGGGCAAGGTCGGCAACCTGTTCGAGACCGCCGGACGGCTCGCCGGCTCCGTGGTGGCGTTCGGCGTGGTCGGCGTGGGTCTCGTGCTGCGCTCGCCCCTGCTGGGGGCGGTCGCGCTCGTCGGGGTGCCGCTCGCCGTCGCCGGGATCGGCCCGCTGCTCGCGCCGCTGCAACGCCGTCTGGACCACCAGCGCAGCGAGCTGACCGCGGTGAACGCGCTGGCCGCCGACATCGTGGCCGGGCTGCGGATCCTGCGTGGGGTCGGCGGCGAGGCACGGTTCGCGACCCGGGTCGGTGAGGCCACCACCCGGGTCCGGGACGCCGGGATCCTCGTCGCGCGCAGCACCGCCTGGCTGGCGGCCGCCGAGGTCGCGCTGCCGGGTGTCGTGCTCGTCGTGATCACCTGGCTCGGGGCGCGGCTCGCCGTCGCCGGCACCATCAGCCCGGGCGAGCTCGTGGCGGTCTACGGGGCCTCGGCGTTCCTCGTCGTCCCGGTCACGACCGCGACCGAGACGGCGGGCTCGTTGGCCGCCGCGCTGGCGGGCGGGCGCCGGATCGTGCGGCTGCTCGGCCTGCGGCCGCTGTTGGCCGTCCCGGTCCACCCGGTCGCGATCCCGCCCGGCCCGCCGGATCTGCACGATCCGGTCACCGGCCTGGACGCGCCCGCCGGCGCGCTCACGGTCGTCGACGCCGGGTCGGGGGCGTCCGCGCTGGCCGCCCGGCTGGCGCGCTTCGCCGACGACGACGAGGCGGTGCGGGTGGCGGGGGTCCCGGTCGACCAGGTTGATCTGTCGGCCCTGCGACGCCGGGTGGTCCACGCCCACCCCGAGGACCTGTGGTTCTCGGGACGGCTGCGCGACGAGCTCGTCGTGCACGGCGCCCTCGACGTCGACGCCGCGCTCGACGCGGCCGCGGCGACCGAGATCCTCGACGGCTTCCCGGCCGGCCTCGACGAGGCGCTCGGCGAGCGCGGCCGGGAGGTCTCGGGCGGGCAGCGCCAGCGCCTGGCGCTGACCCGGACGCTGCTCACCGACGCCGACGTCCTCGTGCTCGAGGAGCCCACCTCCGCGGTCGACGCCCACACCGAGGCGTGGATCGCGGCCCGGATCGCGGTGCTGCGCCGCGGCCGCACCACGGTCGTCCTCACCCAGGGCGCGCCGTGGCGCCACGTCGCCGACCACGTCGTCGACCTCACCCGCACCTTGGAGAGGAGCACCCCGTGACCGCCGTCCTGGACTACGCCACCCCGCGCGAGGCGTGGGTGTGGGCGCGCGGCGTGCTGCGCGTCCACCGGGGCCGGGCGAGCGCGACGGCCGCGTGCTTCCTCGCCGCGACCGCCGCCGGGCTCGTCGGGCCGCAGCTGCTCGGCGCGCTCGTCGACGAGGTGGCCACCGGGCGCCGCTCCACCGTGCGCATCGACCTGCTCGCGGGCGCGTTCCTCGCGGCGCTGCTCGCCACGGCGGTGCTGCGGCGCTCGGCCCGGTGGCGGGCCGGGGTGCTCGGCGAGGAGCTGCTCGCGGCCAACCGCACGCAGCTCGTCGACCGGGCGCTGGCGCTGCCGTTGGCGACCGTCGAGTCGGTCGGCACCGGAGCACTGCTCTCACGGGCCACCACGGACCTGGACCGCATCGACAACGCGCTGCGCCAGGGTGTCCCGGAGGTCCTCACCGCGGTGGTCACGGTGCTCCTCACCGTGATCGCGATGGTCGTGACGTCGCCGCTGCTCGCGCTCGCGCTGCTGGTCGCCGTCCCGACGGTCGTGCTCCCGACCCGGTGGCTCTGGCGCCGGCTGCTCCCGGCCATGCAGCGGATGCTCGACGCGTGGGCCGCGCTCACGTCGCGGGCGCACGAGTCGACCGCCGGGGCACGGACCCTCGACGCGCTCGGGCTCCTCGAGCGTCGGGTGGCCGGCGACGACGCGGCGCTCGTGGCCGGGGTGGACCGTGAGCGGGATCTGCGCTCGCTGCACGTGCGCTGGACGCCGTGGCTGGAGATCTCGCACGTGCTCCCGCTCGCGGCCACGCTGGTGCTCGGGTCGTGGGCCTACGCCGCCGGGTACGCGTCGCTCGGCGAGGTCACGACGATGGTCGTCTACGTCCAGGCACTCGCGATGCCGCTGGACACCGCGCTGTGGTGGGTCGAGGACCTCATGGTCGCGGTGGTGGCGCTGCGCCGGGTCCTGGGGGTGCGGGTGCCGTCGCGGACACCCGTCGTCACCGGCGAGCGACACGACGGCGAGCGCGGGCTGGCTCTCGAGGACGTCGGGTTCGCGTACCGGTCGGGCCGACCGGTGCTGCGCGGGATCGACCTGCACGTGCCGCCGGGGGAGCGGCTCGCGGTGGTCGGCGGGTCGGGCGCGGGGAAGTCGACGCTGGCCCGGCTGATCGCCGGCGTCTCGAGGCCGACGTCGGGGTCGGTGCGCCTGGACGGGCGCGACGTCGGGTCGTTCGACGACGACACGCTGCGCGGCGAGGTGCTGCTGCTGACCCAGGAGCACCACGTCTTCGCCGGCTCGGTGCGGGACAACCTGGCGCTGCCGGCCGGGGAGTTCCCGGACGACGACCTCCGCTCGGCGGTGGAACTCGTCGGTCTCGGCAACTGGTTCGCGACGCTGCCCGACGGTCTCGACACCGCGGTCGGGTCCGGGGCGGTGACCGTGCCGGCGCCGGTCGCGCAGCAGCTCGCGCTCGCGCGGGTCGTGCTGGCCGACCCCGGCACCGTCGTCCTCGACGAGGCGACCTCGCTGCTCGACACGGCCGCCGCCCGTCGGGCCGAGGGGGCGCTGGAGCGGGTGCTGGCCGGGCGCACGGTCATCGCGATCGCGCACCGGCTGCACACCGCGGCCGCGGCGGACCGGGTCGCCGTGATGGCGGACGGGATGATCGTCGAGCTCGGCGCCCCGGACGAGCTGCTGACCGCGGGCGGGCCGTACGCGCAGCTGGTGGCGGCCGCGGGATGAGTCGAGCGGCGCGAGCGCCCGCGCGGGGGCACTCTGGAGCGGTCACCCTGCCGGCGAGGAGGACCCGTTGCCCGACACCCCCGACGGCGCCCGCTCCGGTCCCGACGGTTCGGAGCCCGGCGGCTCGCTGTTCGACGACCTCGTCGGCCGCCTCGTCGACCTCGACCTCGGCGTGCTCTTCGGGGATCCCGACGCCGAGCGGGACCGCCGCGACCCGCCGTCGTCGGGACCCGACGAGCCGAACCGGACCTCGGGAACCGGCCACCCGCCGCGGCGCACCCCGGCCCTCGACCGGCACGGTCACGACCTCACCGCCGACGCGCGGGCCGGCCGGCTCGACCCCGTCGTCGGGCGGGACACCGAGATCGCGCAGGTCGTGGAGGTGCTGGCCCGGCGGAGCAAGAACAACCCGGTGCTGCTGGGGGAGCCCGGGGTCGGGAAGACCGCGATCGTCGAGGGGATCGCGACGCGGATCGTCGAGGAGCGGGTGCCCGAGGTGCTGCGGGGAGTGCGGATCGTGGCGGTCGACCTGGGGGGGATGGTCGCCGGGACGAAGTACCGCGGCGAGTTCGAGGAGCGGTTGACCGCGGTGCTGGCGGAGGCCGCGCACCCGGACGTGGTGCTGTTCGTCGACGAGCTGCACCTGATCGTCGGAGCGGGCGCGGGCCACGACAGCCCGATGGACGCGGCGTCGATGCTCAAGCCGGGGCTGGCACGCGGCGCGCTGCGCCTGATCGGGGCGACGACGACGGCCGAGTACCGCCGCCACGTCGAGCCGGACGCCGCGCTGGCCCGCCGGCTCGCGACGATCACCGTCGAGGAGCCGACGCCGGAGCAGGCCCTCGCGGTCCTGGACGGGATCGTCGGGCGCTACGAGGCCCACCACCGGGTCGTCGTGCCGCCCGCGACCCGGCGGACCGCCGTCGACCTGACGACGAAGCACGTCCACGAGCGGCGGCTGCCCGACAAGGCGCTCGACGCGCTCGACCGCGCCGCCGCGCGCGTCCGCACCCGGGCCTCGGAGGACGGCACGCCCGGCACCCCGACGGTCACCTCGGCCGACGTCGCGCAGGTCGTCGCGGACACCACCGGCCTGCCGGTCGCCGACCTCACCGACGATGAGCGCACCCGGCTGCTCGATCTCGACGCGAGGCTGAGGTCGAGGGTGGTCGGACAGGATCCGGCGGTCGACACGGTCACCGACGCGGTGCTGGCCGGGCGGGCGGGCCTGGCGGATCCCTCGAAACCGATCGCGTCGCTGCTGTTCGTCGGTCCGACCGGTGTCGGGAAGACCGAGCTGGCGCGGGCGCTGGCGGCGTCGTTGCACGGGTCCGGGGACGCGCTGGTGCGGTTCGACATGGCCGAGTTCGCCGAGAAGCACACCGTCTCGCGGCTGACCGGCGCGCCCCCCGGGTACGTCGGGCACGACCGGCCGGGCGAGCTCACCGAGGCGGTGCGGCGCCGGCCGTCGTCGGTGGTGCTGTTCGACGAGATCGAGAAGGCGCATCCGGACGTCGTCGCCGTGCTGCTGGGAATCCTCGACGCCGGCCGGCTCACCGACACGCACGGCCGGACGGCGTCGTTCACCGACACCGTCGTGATCATGACGTCGAACCTGGCCGCGGCGGAGCTGGCGGTGGCGGGGGAGGACGTCGAGGCGGCGCGTGAGCCGGTGATGACGGTGCTGCGGCGCTCGCTGCGCCCGGAGCTGCTGGGGCGGGTCGACGACGTCGTGCTGTTCCGGCCGCTGTCCGACGCGTTGCTCGCGGAGGTGGTCTCGCTGCAGTTGGGCGGCACCCGCGAGCGGCTGGCGGCGCAGGACGTGACGCTGCGGGTGACGCCGGAGGCGCTCGCGCTGCTGGCCGGCCGGGCCGATCGCAAGGCCGGGGCCCGCGGGCTGCGTCAGGTGGTCGCCCGCGAGGTGGAACGCCCGATCGCGCGGCGGATCGTGGCCGGGGCGGCGCCGTCCGGGGCGGAGATCGTGGTGGACACGTCCGGGGCGGGGCTGACGTTCGAGGTGCGCTGACGCGCTCGTGAGCAGTAATCCGTGCCCGGGCACGGATTACTGCTCACAGGCGCGGAGCGCACCTATTCGACCGTCACCGACTTCGCCAGGTTGCGCGGCTTGTCGATGTCGCGACCGAGCTCGGCGGCGCAGTGGTACGCGAGCAGCTGCAGCGGGATGCCGAGCAGGATCGGGTCGAGCTCGGGTTCCAGACGCGGGACCCGCAGGACGGCGTCGGCGAGCCCGTCGGGCAGGTCGGCGTTCGTCACCGCGATCACCGGACCGCCGCGGGCCTTGACCTGCTCGATCGTCGAGACGTTCTTGGCGACCACCTCGTCGTCGGGCACGACCACCACGCACGGCATCGCCGCGTCGACCAGCGCCAGCGGGCCGTGCTTGAGCTCCGAGGCGGGGTAGGCCTCGGCGTGCACGTAGGAGATCTCCTTGAGCTTCTGCGCGCCCTCCCGCGCGACCGCCGATCCCCGCACCCGCCCGAGGTAGAACATCGACTTCGCGTGCGCGTACTTCCGCGCGACCGCCGCCACCTCCGGCTCCCCGGCCAGGGTGTGCTCGACGGCGTCGGGCAGTCGCCGCAGCCCGTCCACCAGCCGCGTCCCGTGCGCCGCCGAGAGGTCGCGCACCCGGCCGAGCAGCAGCGCGAGCAGCGCGAACGACGTCGTCATCGAGCTGAACGCCTTCGTCGAGGCGACGCTCACCTCGGGACCGGCGTGCAGGAACATGCCCGCCCCGCACTGGCGGGCGATCGCCGAGCCGATCACGTTGACGCACCCGACGACCCGCCCGCCCTTGCGCTGCAGCTCCTCGACGGCGGCCAGGGTGTCGATGGTCTCGCCGGACTGGCTGACCGCGACGTAGAGGGTGTCGGGGTCGACCATCGGGTTCCGGTAGCGGAACTCGCTGGCCTGTTCGGCGTCGGCCGGGACGCGCGCGAGCTCCTCGACGAGAGCAGCGCCCATCTGCCCGGCGTAGAGCGCCGACCCGCAGCCGAGGAACGTGACGCGGCGGATCCCGCGCAGCTCGCGGGGGTCGAGCCGCAGGCCGTCGAGCCTCGCCGTCGCGAACCGGGTGTCGAGCCGCCCGGCGAGGACGCGACGCAGCGCCGCCGGCTGCTCGTGGATCTCCTTGGAGAGGAAGTCGACATGGCCGTCGAGGTCGTAGTCGTCGTCATCGACGTCGACCGTGGTCGGCGGGCCGAGCCGGGACCCCTCGTAGCCGGCGGCGGTGACGGTGGCGAGCTCGCCGTCGGCGAGGAACACGACCTGGCGGGTGTGCCGGACGAGGGCCGCGACGTCGGAGGCCACGAACATCTCGCCGTCGCCGAGCCCCAGCACGATCGGGCTGCCGTTGCGGGCGACGACGAGCTCGTCGGGGCGCTTCGCGTCGAGGACGACGAGGCCGTAGGTCCCCTCGACCCCGCGCAGGGCCTCGTGGACGGCGTCCTCGAGGCTGCGGGACTCGTCGTCGGCGGCCGCCTTCGCGATGAGGTGAGGGAGGACCTCGGTGTCGGTGTCGCTCGCGAAGGTCACGCCGTCGGCGACCAGCTTCGCGCGCAGGTCCTCGGCGTTCTCGACGATGCCGTTGTGGACCACCGCGATCCGGCCGGCGGCATCGATGTGTGGGTGCGCGTTGCGCTCGCTCGGCTCGCCGTGGGTGGCCCAGCGGGTGTGGGCGATCCCGACCTTGCCGGGGCTGGGCTCGTCACCCACCGCGGCGCGCAGGTCGTCGACCCGCCCGACCGCCTTCGTCGTCTTCAGTGCCTTCCGGTGGGCGACGGCGAGCCCGGCCGAGTCGTACCCGCGGTACTCCAGGCGGGCGAGCCCCTCGACCAGGATCTTCGATGCCGGTCGGGTGCCGACGTACCCCACGATGCCGCACATACGCGTGCTCCTCCCCCTGGCCTCTCAGCCGTAGACGATGCGTCGCAGGCGCCGCTCGGACAGGGATCCGGATGCGACGGGTCGCCGGGTGAGCTCGTCGGCGATCACGGTCCAGATCTCCGCGTTGCGCTTCTCGCGCGCCTGCAGCTCCCGGTGACGGCGGCGCACGTATTCCTCGGTGGTCTCCGAGAAGTACGCGACGACGTCGGCCACCACGCGTGCGGCGACCGGCCCGGGAAGTCCCGTCGACTCGGCGACATGGCGCACGAGCTCCGGGTCCATGACGACGAGCCTGCCCGGAACAGCGGCGCGCGCGCCACTTTCCTGCCCGAATGCGGGCAGGAATCGGCTGATCGTCTGCTGGGAGGAGTTCCAGTGCGTTCTGAGCGAAGGGCCCCTTCGGTCGATCTAGTCGACTGAAGGGGCCCTCCGCTCACAACGGCGGGCGGGACGCATTCCGGCGACGGGCGCCCACGGACCGTTCTATCGCCCGAAGGTGCCCTTCGCTCGGAACCGGCCGGACGCTCAGGCCGGCGACGGGCCCACGTAGCGCGCCGACGGCCGGATGATCGTCGACGACTCCGCCTGCTCGAGCACATGGGCGCACCACCCCACGACCCGGCTCACCGCGAACGTCGGCGTGAACATCTCTCGCGGCACCCCGGCGAGCTGCATCACCACGCCGGCCCAGAACTCCACGTTCGCCCGCAGGTCGCGGCCCGGCCGGTACTCGGCGAGCAGCGCCTCGGTCCGTTCCTGGACGGTCTCGGCCAGCGCGACGATCTCCCCGCCCGGCCGGTCGGCCAGCTCGCGGGCGACCTCTCGCAGCATCACCGCCCGCGGATCGGCGGTGCGGTAGACCGCATGGCCGAAGCCCATGATCCGGTCGCCGGTCTCGAGCTTGGCGCGGACGTACGGCTCGACCCGCTCGGGCGAGCCGATCTCGTCCACCGCCTCGAGCGCGCGGTCCGGAGCGCCGCCGTGCAGCGGGCCGGCGAACGTCCCGAGCGCGGCGACGACCGCGGAGGCCACGTCCGTGGCCGCCGACGCCGCGACCCGCGCGGTGAACGTCGACGCGTTGAACCCGTGGTCGATCGTCGCGACGAGATAGCGCTCGACGGCGGCGGCGGCCCGCGGGTCGGGCTCGGTGCCGTCGAGCAGGTACAGCCAGGCGGCGCCGCCGTGCAGGTCGTCGCGCGGGGCGACGGGCTCGAGGCCGCGACGCAGCCGGTACAGCGCGGCGAGGATCGTCGGGGTGGTCGCGACGACGCGCAACGCGTCGGCCCGCCGATCCCGTGGGGCCGCCCCCCACGTCGGCGAGAACCCGTCGGCCGCGCCCAGGGTGGACAGGGCCGCGCGCAGCCCGGCCAACGGCTGGAAGTCCCGCCCGGCCGTGGCGAGCGTCGGGAGCACGGCGCGCACGGCGTCGGGCAGCTCCCGCCGCTCGGCGAGCTCGGCACGGAACCGCGCGAGGCCGTCCCTATCGGCGTGCTGTCCTGGATCCCTGTCGGGAAGCTCGCCGTCGAGCACCAGCGCCGCGGCGTCGTCGAACGTCCTCGTCCGCGCGAGCTCGACCGCCGAGCGGCCCCGGTAGTGGTAGAAGCCCTCGGCGCCGCGCACGTCGCCGATCGCGGTGTCGCTGACGGCCACCCCGCGGAGTCCGGCGGGGACGCTCTCCATCGTGGTCATGACTCGACGATCCGCTCGCCGATCAAGCCAGTCAATCTTGATAGAGTCAACCTCGTGACGCCCCTGACCACGGCCGAGGCGGCGGCGCGGCTCGGCGTCAAACCGGACACGCTCTACGCGTACGTCAGCCGCGGCCTGCTCAGCTCCACCCGCGGCACGGGCGGGCGGGCCAGCACGTTCGACGCCGCCGAGGTGGACGCCCTCGCCACCCGCCGCGGCGCCACCCGCCGACCCACCGGGGTCGCCGAGACGATCACGACGCGGCTGACGCTGCTCGAGGACGACGAGTACTTCTTCCGCGGGCTACGGGCCACGGACCTCGCCCGGACCGAGACCCCGGAGCGCGTCGCGGCGCTGCTCTGGCTCGGCGACCTCGACGCGGATCTCCCGGAGCCGGACGCGGACGACGTCGTCGGGCCGGTCCGGGACTTGGTCTCCCGGATGCCGGGGCGGCCGCGGTCGACGGACCGACTGCGGGTCGCCGTCGCCACGCTGGCCGCACTGGACCCGTGGCGGTTCGACCTCGAGCCCACGGCCGTCGTCGCGACGGGCATGCGGTGCCGGCGGGGCATGGTCGGCGCGCTGGGGGAGGGCGGGCTGTGGCCGGCGCTCGCCACCGACCCGACCACGCCGGAGCCGCCCGAGGTGCTGCGCACGGCGCTCGTCCTGCTGGCCGACCACGGGTTGGCCGCCTCCACGATGGCCGCCCGGGTGGCGGCGAGCGCGCGGGCGCATCCGTACGCGGTGGTCTCGGCCGGTCTGGGGGCGTTGGACGGTCCGGTGCACGGCACTGCGAGCACGGCGGCGTTCCGGTTCCTGGCCGAGGCCCTGGACGACCCGGAGGCCGCGGTGGCCGAGCGACTCCGCGCGGGCGAGCGGCTGCCCGGGTTCGGGCACTCGATCTACCGGCAGCGCGATCCCCGGGCCGCGGTGCTGCTCGATCTCATCCCCGGGACCGAGGCGGCCGCGCTCGTGGACCGGCTCGCGGCGGCGGTGGCGGACCGGCCGGGCGTGTTCCCGAACGTCGACCTGGCGCTCGCGGCCGTGCAGCACGTGCACGGGATGCGACCGGAGGCCGGCGAGGCGATCTTCGCGGTGGCGCGCACCGTCGGGTGGATCGCGCACGCGCTGGAGCAGTACGCCGAGCCGGGGCTGCGGTTCCGGGTCGAGGGCGCCTATGTGGGCCGGAGGCCCATGTGAATACTTGTGGTCGCCAGAGCGACCAGAAGTATTCACATGCGTCAGCTGGTGATGTCCTTGCGCCGGAACCACCACACCGCCGTCGCCCCGAACGCCGTCGCCCACACCAGGCCGGAGAGCACTCCGCGGACCACGTCGCCGGCGTCGACGTCCATCGCGAACAGGTCCGACCACGCGAACGCGTAGTGGGTGGGCAACGCGTCGCGGATCGAGCCGAGCGCGTCGATGGTGTCCAGGATCTGCGACAGGATCGAGACCATCACCGCGCCGCCGACCGCCCCGAGCGGCGCGTCCGTGGCCACCGAGAGCAGCGTCGCGACGCCCGCCACCCACGCCAGGTTCAGCGCCAGGTAGACGACGGCGAGCACGATCCGCAGCACCGCGGCGCCGTAGGTCAGCGTCTCACCGGTCGGCGAGGAGTAGGCGCCGTCGCCGTAGACCAGCGTCCCCAGCGCGAGGGCGATCACCGGCAGCAGCACGAGCACCGACGCCGACAGGATCCCCGCGACGATCACCTTCTGGCGCAGCAGCCGCACGCGTGGGACCGGGATCGCCAGCAGGTAGCGCAGCGACGACCACGACGCCTCGCTCGCCACGGTGTCGCCGAAGAAGAGCGCCACGACCACCACGAACAGGAAGCTCGCCGAGGAGAACAGCGCGAAGACGGTGAAGTTCGGCCCGGAGGTCTGCGCGAGGTCGGTCAGCGACACCCCGGCCGCCCCGGGCGGCGAGGAGTTGCCGACCGAGAAGGCGATCCACAGCACCACCGGCAGCACGACGGCGAGCCCCAGCGTGATCTGGGTGCGACGGCGCCGCAGCTGGCGCAGCAGTTCGATCCGCACCGGCAGCGTCGCCCCCGGCGACGCCAGCCGGGGCCCCAGCCGGTGGTCCGAGACGTCCGAGCTCACGACGGGCCCTCCTCGCCGATCAGTGCCAGGAAGGCGTCCTCGAGCCGGCGCCGCGGCCCCACCCCGAGCACGTCGATCCCGGCGTCCACGAGCACCTTCACCACCGCCGCCCGCTCGCTCGGCCCGGCGTCACGGCCCACGTCGACGACCACCACGTCGTCGCGGTCCCGGTCCGCCTCCGCCGCGTGCTCGCCGGCGGCGACGAGCGCGACGGCGCGGTCCCGCTCGGCCGCGGGGACGGTGATCCCCAGCTGCCCGCCGGCGACCAGCTCGGCGACCTCGCCGGAGGCCACGACCTCGCCGAGGTGCATGACGACGACGTGGCTGCAGGTCTGCTCGACCTCCGCGAGCAGGTGGCTCGACACCAGGACGGTGCGGAGCCGACCGTCGCCGAGCACCGACCCGTCCGCGGTCCGCCCCGCCGCGTAGCTGCGCAGCACCTCGCGCATCGCGTGGATCTGGGGCGGGTCGAGGCCGTTGGTGGGTTCGTCGAGCACGAGCAGGTCGGGCAGCCCCAGCATCGCCTGCGCGATCGCGAGGCGCTGGCGCATGCCCTGCGAGTAGGTCTTCACGGTCCGGTCGATCGCGGTGCCCAGCCCGGCGATCGCCAGCGCCTCCTCCATCCGGGCCTCGGGCAGCGGCCGGCCGGTCGCGGCCCAGTAGAGCTCGAGGTTGGACCGCCCGGACAGGTGCGGCAGGAAGCCCGGGCCCTCGACGAACGACCCCAGCCGCCCGAGCACCGGCGCGCCCGGGACCACCCGCACCCCGAAGACCCGCAGCTCGCCCGCCGTGGGACGGATGAGGCCCATCAGCATGCGCAGCGTCGTCGTCTTCCCCGCGCCGTTGGGCCCGAGCAGCCCGAGGACCTGCCCCCGCTCGACGCGGAACCCGACGTCCCGCACCGCCACGAACCCGTTGCGGAAGGTCTTCGCGACCCCGCGAACCACCAGCGGGACCTCGACGAGGTCCGGGTCGACGGCGAGGTCCCCGCCGGGTTCGAGGTCCCGACGACGGCGGCGCGCGGCCACCACCCGCCCGACGATCACCGCGGTCACCACGCCCGCGAGCAGGATCCCCACGGCGACGACGGGTCCGAGCGGCACGCTCGTCCCGCTCGCCTCGCTGCCGGGCACGCTCGGGACGGAGAGCGCCACGGGCACGGAGCGGTCGAGGTCGATGCGGTAGACGGCCGGGTCGGGCGAGGAGGCGAAGCCCTGGTCGGTGGTCGCGAGCGCCACCTCCAGGTGGTGCCCCGCCGCCACGGTCGCGACGACGGCGGGCAGCGTCACCGTGACCGGGACGGCGGCGCCGTCGGCCGGGAGGGCGGGCAGGCGCACCGGGGCGACCGCGGAACCCAGCAGCGTGCGGGTCGGGGCGGCCCCGTCGGCCGCGGGCCCCACGTCGTAGACCTTGCCGAAGAGCACCGGGCTGGTCACCGGGTTCGTCACCCCCGGGGTCGCGGTGGAGGGCGCTCCCGCCACCGTCACCCGTACCTGGGACGACCCGGAGATCACCGTGCGGTCCGGCAGCGGCGCGGTGCTGAACGTCGCCGCCTGACCCGGGAGGTCGGAGGCCAGGCGCCCCAGCAGGGCACCTGCGCCCCCGGAGCCACCGCCCGAGCCGCCGGAACCACCACCTCCGGAGCCTCCACCGCCGCCGGAGCCCGACGACCCGGACGCACCGCCGGCCAGCGCTGCCGTCAGCCCCGGCACGGTGGAGATCGACCCCGGGACACCACCGGCCGGCGCGACCACGGTCTGCGCCGCCCCGGACAGCGCCAGGTCCTGCCGGGCGACGGGAGCGGTCCCCGCCAGGCCCGGGTAGGACGGCGCCGTGACCACCCGCTGCGTCGGGGTGGAGCGGCTGCGCACGCCGGAGGGCACGACGTAGGTGAAGTCCGTCGGTGGGGTGGACCCGGTGCCCTGCAGGTAGTGGTCGAGCCACCCGGCGATCCGGGCGTTCGTGCGGTCGTCCGGGGACCCGCCGTCGTGCCCGCCGTTGTACCAGGCGACGGCGACGGTGCCGCCCCCGCCGGCGATCTGCCGAGCCGTCGCGTCGGCCTGGTCGAGGCCGAACAGGGTGTCGTTCTCGCCCTGGACGAGCAGCGTCGGGGCCTTGATGCGCGAGGCCACCGAGGCGGGGGAGGAGCGGGCGAGGTACGCGGCCAACGCCGGCGGCTCGCGCCCGGTCCGGACCGCGTCGACGTAGCCCGCGCACACCTCGGGGGTGAACCGGCCGCACACGTCTGGGGTCGCCTGCCCGGGGGAGCGCTGGCCGATGCCGAAGAACAGCGACGCCCAGGACTGCTTGAACACCCCGTCGGCGCCGTCCGCCCCGACGGCGGGGGTGCCGGCGGCCGGGGTGGTCGCGGCGCCGTCATTCGGGAACAGCGCCTGCCCGAGGTCGTTCCAGGTGATCAGCGGGACCGTGGCGTCGACGCGAGGGTCGTACGCGGCGAGCAGCAGCGACAGCGCACCGCCGTACGAGCCGCCGGTGACCCCGACCCGGGGATCGCCCGGGCCGTCGAGCCGGACCTCGGGCCGCTTCGCGAGCCAGTCCACGAGCTGCGAGGCGTCGGCGACCTCGTCGTCGGGGTTGTTCAGCGCGATCTGCCCGGTGCTCGCGCCGAAGCCCCGCGCCGACCAGGCGAGCACCACGTACCCGCGGGCCGCGAGCGACCGCGCCTCACCCGCGACCGAGTCCTTGGTCTGCCCGAAGCCGTGCGCGAGCAGCACCGCGGGCGCGGGCGTCCTCGCGGGCAGGTAGAGGGTGGCGTCGAGCGACTGCGCCTCGGTGCGTCCCGGCCCGTCGCGGACGTCGATGCGCAGCGCCTGCTCCCGGGGCGACCCCGGCGCCCCGGCGTCCTGGGCGACGGCCACCGGCGCCGCGAGCGTCACCAGCAGCGCCACCAGGGGCAGCACGACGGCGGCCGCGAGGGTGCGGGAGCCACGAGGGCGCATCACCCGCGAAACCCTAGGTGCGGCTGGTGTGCTCGGCGTGCGGAGCGCATCCCTCAGCACCCTGTGCGTGGGATGGGACACCCCGAGTGAACCCCTGAGGACTCCGTGCCATGCTGTGCGCAGGAGGGGAGTATCCCCAGACGGCCTGCGGGCGCCTCGTCAGCACGACAGCGGAAAGATGTCCGGGGCGCCCAGCGCCGCGGCCCGACCCCGGGTCCGCGGCGACGGGAGAGACCTCCGGTGTGGATCAGTGACACCCACCGGAGGAGAAGTGCGCCTCGTGCTCCCCGCAGCGCCACCCCTACCCGAACCCGCGATCACGCCGTCGCTCCCGCCCCCCGGCGGCGAGCCGTTCTGGGTCTGGGCAGCGACGATCGGCGGCCTGATCGTGATCTTCGCGGTCGACCTGTGGGCGGGCCGGCGGGCGCGTGAGGTCACGATGGCCGCCGCCGCGCGGGGCGTGGCGATCTACGTCGGGCTCGCGGTGTTCTTCGCCGCCGGTCTGGTGGTGTTCGGCGGGCAGCACGCCGCGACCTCCTTCATCGCGGGCTACGTCACCGAGTACTCGCTCTCGGTGGACAACCTCTTCGTCTTCTTGCTGATCATGACGACGTTCGCGGTGCCGAAGGCGTACCAGCACCGGGTGCTGCTGGTCGGCATCCTCATCGCGCTGGTCATGCGCGGCGGGTTCATCGTCGCCGGCGCCGCGGTGCTCTCCCGCTTCTCGTGGGTCTTCTACCTGTTCGGCGCGTTCCTCGTGATCACCGCGTACCGCGTGTGCCGGGGTGAGGACGACGATGCTGAGTACCGGGAGAATCTCCTCGTCCGGTCCGTCCGCCGGGTCCTGCCGGTCACCGACTCCTACCGCGAGGGTCGGCTGACCGTCGTCGAGCACGGGAAGCGCTGGGTCACCCCGATGCTCATGGTGATGATCGCGATCGGGCTGACCGACCTGCTCTTCGCGCTCGACTCCATCCCCGCGATCTTCGGCCTCACCAAGGACGCCTACATCGTCTTCACGGCCAACGCGTTCGCCCTGCTCGGGCTGCGCCAGCTGTACTTCCTGCTCGACGGGCTGCTCGCCCGCCTGGTCTATCTCAAGTGGGGCCTCGGCCTGATCCTCCTCTTCATCGGGATCAAGCTGGTGCTCGAGGCCCTGCACACGAACACGCTGCCGTTCGTCAACGGCGGTCGCCCCGTCCCGGTCCCGCTGATCGGCATCGAGGTCTCTCTCGGCGTCATCGTCGGTGTGCTCGCCGTCACCACCGTCGCGAGCCTGCTGCGCACACGGCTGCGCGAGCGCGCCGCCGTCTGAGCCGACCGCGCGTACTCACGGCGCCCCCGCCTCGACGCTGGCACTCTCGACGGGGGAGCGCGTGGGCAGGCGGGCCCAGCACGGCACCGAACGGGAGCGCGGGTGACAGCACTTCTCGACCGGCTCCGCGACGGCGGGCCGGCCGGATCGACGTCCCCCGGCGGGCCCCCACCGATCGCGGCCGTGCGGCGCCGGCGCTGGGCGGTCGCCGTGGGCGTGCTCGCGCTGGTCGTCGCGATCCCCGTCGTGATCTCGTCCTGGCCGGTGAGCCCGGCGACGACGCTGTCCCCGGCCCAGCTGCGTGACCGGGTCACCGCCTCGTCGGACGTCCCGTGGAGCGGCTATGCCGAGGCCTCCGGCGGGCTCAACCTCCCCGACGTCTCCCAGTTCTCCGACGTCACGACCCTGCTCTCGGGCACCTCCCGCCTGCGGGTCTGGTACGCGGCCCCGGACGAGTCCCGGGTCGACCAGCTCTACCCGACCGGCGAGCGCAGCCGCTACACGACACCGAACGGCCAGGCCGTCTGGGACTACGGCGCCCAGCTGCTCACCCTCGTGCGCCGCGACCCGGTGGTGCGGCTGCCCCGTCCCGACGACCTGCCCCCACCGGAGCTCGCGCGCCGACTGCTCTCCGGGACCGCGCCGGACGACGCCGTGTCCCCGCTGCCCGCCCGCCGCCTCGCCGGGGTGGACGCCGCCGGGTTCCGGGTCACCGTCGCCGATCCGCGCACCACCGTGGGCGCCGTCGACGTGTGGGCCGACCCGGTCAGCGGGCTGCCGGTGGGAGTCGAGGTCCGGACCAAGGACACCGCCGGCCGGCTGGCGGACGGACCCGTCGTCGTGAGCACGATGCTCGACCTCGACCAGTCCTCGCCGGATCCCGCGGTTCTCCAGCCCCACGCCGGCCCCGGCGCGGGCACCACCCGCAGTCCCACCTCGGATCTCTTCGGCATCCTGGGCCGCGGCAGCCCCGCCGCGGTGCCCGGCCGGGTGGACGGCGTCGACCGCGAGCCGCCGGAGCGCCGGTTCAGCGCGATCGGGAAGTACGGGACGTCGCTGTCCCAGCTGGTCGTGGTGCCGCTGCCGTCCGATCTCGCGACATCGCTCCTCTCGAACATCAGTCGCGGGGGCTCGGCGGCCCGCACGATCGCCGTCGACCAGCAGCCGACGGCCCGCGGTCAGACGGCCAGCACCCAGGCCGGCGCGCTGTCCTCGTCGCTGCTGCAGCTGGCCGTCGTCCGGGTCGGCGACCGCGCCTGGGCCATCGGCGGTCTGGTGCCCGACGCCGTCCTCGACCGCGCCGTCTCGGACGTCGCCGGGAGTGCCACGTGAGCGCCAACCGCGAGGCCCAGGACAGCCGGCCGACGACGGCGGAGGACCCGCTCCCCGCGCAGCGGCGGCGCGCCCGGCAGGCCCTCGCGCTGCCCGGTCCCGCGGCGATCGAGGCCCCGCTGGTCATCGAGACCCACGGCCTGACCAAGCGGTACGGGTCGCGGACCGCCGTCGACGACGTCGACCTCCACGTCGCGCAGGGCGACCGCTACGGCTTCCTCGGCCCCAACGGCTCGGGCAAGACGACCCTGGTGCGGATGCTGCTCGGGCTCGTCTACGCCACCCGCGGGGAGATCCGGGTGCTCGGCCGGGAGGTCCCGAGCCAGGTCCACGAGGTGCTGCCGTCGATCGGCGCGATGGTCGAGGGCCCGGCCGCCTACGGCCACCTCTCCGGGCGCGCCAACCTCGACCTGCTCGACGCCTCCGGCCCCGGCGGCCGTTCCGGGCGCAAGCGCCGGGTGGAGGAGGCCCTCGAGCGGGTCGGGCTCGCCCGCATCGACCGGCGCCCGGTCCGCACGTACTCGCTGGGCATGCGCCAGCGCCTCGGCCTGGCCGGGGCGCTGCTGACCACCCCGGACCTGCTCGTCCTCGACGAACCCACCAACGGCCTCGACCCGCACGGCATCCGGGAGATCCGCGAGCTGCTCATCGAGCTCAACGAGGAGGGCACCACGGTCTTCCTCTCCAGCCACCTGCTCGCCGAGATCGAGGCGCTGTGCACGCGGGTCGGCGTCGTGGACCACGGGAAGCTGGTGCTCGAGGAGCCGATGGACTCGGTGCGGCGCACGACCGGCCGGATCATCGTCGTCACCCCCGACGTCGACCGGGCGCTCGGCGTGCTCGGCCGGGCCGTGGTCGACCGCACCGAGTCCGGCGGGATCGTCGTCGCCCCTCCCGACGGCGACGGCTCGCACGGGCTGGCGCGCCACCTGATCGCCCACGAGGTCCGCCTCGACGCGCTCGAGCCCGAGCGGGTCAGCCTCGAGGACGTCGTCGTCGACCTGACCGGACCCGGCGACGACCGCGCGGCGGGCAGCGACGGAACCGGGAGGAACCCCTGGTGATCGTCGTCGAACTGCGCAAGCTCTTCCGGCGCCCGCGGACCTGGGTGACGATCGGGCTGCTGTGCCTGCTGCCGGCGATCGTCGCGGCGTTCCTGGCCTCGACCCGGATCACGCCGCCGCCCGGGCAGGGCGCGGCGTTCCTCTCGGCGGTGCTCGAGTCCGGGTCGCTCTACCCCGCCGCGGCGCTCGCGCTGGTGCTGCCGATCTTCCTGCCCGTGGCGGTCGCCGTCGTGGCCGGGGACGCGGTGGCGGGGGAGTCGACGGCGGGGACGCTGCGCTACCTGCTGGTACGCCCGGTCCGGCGCACCGCGCTGCTGGGCGCCAAGCTCGTCTCGGTGATCGTGTTCGTGGTGGTCACGGTCGCCGCGGTCGCCGGCTCGTCGTACGTCGTCGGGGTGACGCTCTTCGGCGCGGGCGACCCGATCGCCGTCGTGAACGCGATCCCGCAGATCGGCGGGCCGGGTGGGGGCGGGTCGTCGTCGAGTTCGGGTTCTTCGAGCTCGGGCGGTACCGCGAACGGCCCTGCGGCGGCCGCCCCGGCGGCGCCCGGCGCGTCGCCACCCGCGGCGGGCACCCCGGGCACCGGCACGAGCACGGGCCTCGACCCGACCGAGGCCCGCGACCGGGCTGCCGACTCCGTCTCCTCGCTGTCCGGGGCGCCGCTGTCGCCGGGCGATCTCGCGCTGCGACTGCTCGGCGCGATGGGGTACATCACGATCTCCATGCTCGGCGTCGGGGCGATCGCGTTCTTCCTGTCGACGGCCACGGCATCGGCACTGGGAGCCACGCTCGGGGCGCTCGCCGCGCTGATCACCTCGCAGGTGCTGGTCACGCTCGACGCGGCCGCGTCGGTCACCCCGTACCTGCCGACCCGCTACTGGCTCGCCTGGATCGACTTCTTCCGCGACCCGATCTTCCTGCGCGACATCCGGTCGGGAGTACTCGTCCAGCTGGCCTACGTGCTGGTCCTCATGGTCGCGTCGTGGGCGAACTTCACGACGAAGGACGTGGCTGCCTAGCCCGGCGTCGGTACGTTCGGCGGTGATCGGCCCACCACCACGTGACCGGAGGTCATCTTGGCGATCCCGCAGTCCGGCATCCTCGCTCTCGGCACCTCTGCGCACGCCTACCTGGAGTTCGACCGGGTGCCCGGCACCACCGACGCCGACCTCGTCACGGCCGCCGCCACCCTCGGCGCGACGGTCAAGACGACCGGCGCCGCGAGCCTCGTCGTCGGGATCCGCCCGGAGCTCTGGCGCGCCGTCGCGCCGGGGTCGGCGCCCGACGGCGTCCACGGGTTCGACGACCCGGTGGCCGGCCCGGACGGGTTCACCATGCCCGCCACGCAGCACGACGTGGCGCTGTGGGCGGCCGCGGGCGACCGGTCCGTCGTGTTCGACACCGCCGCGCACGCGGTGTCCGCGCTGGGCCACGTGGCGGTGCTCGCCGACGAGACCATCGGGTGGTCGCACCACCACGACCGCGACCTCACCGGCTTCGAGGACGGCACCGAGAACCCGCCGGCGGCCACCGCGCCCGGGGTTGTGACGCGGCCCGAGGGTGCCTCGGGAGCGGGCGGCTCGGTGTGGTTGCTGCAGCGCTGGGAGCACGAGGCGTCCGACTGGTTCGCGCTGAAGCAGGAGGCCCAGGAGGCGGTGATCGGGCGGACGAAGCCGGACAGCGTCGAGCTCGACCCGAAGCCCGCCGACGCGCACGCCGCCCGCACCGACCAGGACACCTACGGCCACATCTTCCGGCGCAACACCGCCTACGGCACCACGGGCAGCCACGGGACGATGTTCGTCGGGTTCTGCGCGGAGCAGGGGCCCCTGGCCACGATGCTCGACGCGATGGCGGGCAAGGACGGCCCCCGGGACGCCCTCACCCGCTACACCCGGCCGCTGACGGGCGCGTACTACGTCGTGCCGCCGGCGGACGCCCTGGCGCGCCTGGCCCCGGCCGACGCCGACGCCTGACGGCGCTCGAGGAGCTCGTCGACGCCGATCAGCCCGAGCAGTCGCCCGTCCTCGGCCACCGGCGCGATCGTGACACCGGCGGCGGCCAGCCGGTCCCGCACGACGACGAGGGTGTCGTGCGGGCCGACGACGACGGGGTCGGTGACGACGTGCGCCATCCAGCCCACCGGGTCCCGGCGCAGGGCGCCGCGGCCGACGACGCCGACCAGCCGCTCGCCGTCGAGCACCGGGAAGAGCCGTTGCCGTTCGGGCAGGTCGGGGGCCGGTTCGCCGACCTTCACGACGGCGGGTGCGGGGTCCATGACCTCGTCGGCGAACCCGTACTCGAGCGGGTCCACGGTGTACTCCCGCGAGAGGTGCCTGCCCCGGCGCGCGATCTTCTCGGTGAGCACCGAGCGGCCCAGGATCAGCACCGACACCCCGTAGGCCGCGGCGGACGCGATCAGCAGCGGCAGCAGCGCGGGCCAGGCGTGGGTCAGCTCGAGCGAGAACACCACCCCGGTCAGCGGGGAACGCATCACGCCGCCGACGGTCGCGGCCAGGCCGACGAGCGCCCAGAACCCCGGACCCGCGCTCGGCAGCACGAACCCCTCGAGCGCCCCGAGCGCGGCGCCGATCATGAACGTCGGCGCGAGCACGCCGCCGGAGGTCCCCGAGCCCAGTGAGAGACCCCAGATCAGGCTCTTCACGACGAGGATCCCGACGACGAGCGAGAGCGCCGCCTTCCCGGAGAGCAGGTCGCCGATCACGTCGTAGCCCACGCCGAGGGCACGCGGCACGATGAGCCCGCCGACCCCGATGATCAGCCCGCCGATCGCCGGCCACCACATCCAGTGGATGCGCCGCCCGAAGTGCAGGAAGCCGTCCTCGGAGGCGTACACGAGTGCGGTGACGGCCACCGCGAGCAGCCCGCCGAGCGCACCCGCGACCACGCAGAGCACGTCGGCTCCGGCGGTGATGTGCCAGGTGGCGGTGTCCAGCGGGAAGATCGGCGCGTAGCCGAGCATGGGGCCGCGCAGGATGGTCGAGACGACGACAGCGGCGACCACGGGCAGGAAGCTGCGCGGGCGCCACTCGAAGAGCAGCAGCTCCACCGCGAGCAGGACCGAGGCGAGCGGGGCGTTGAACACCGCCGCCATGCCGGAGGCCGCGCCGGCGACCATGAGGACGCGGCGTTCGTCGTCGGTGACCGCGAGGCGCTGCGCGACGATCGAGCCGATCGCGCCGCCGGTCATGATGATCGGGCCCTCGGCGCCGAACGGGCCGCCGGTGCCGATGCTGATGGCCGCGGAGGTCGGCTTGAGCACCGCGACCTTCGGCTCGACGACCGCGCGGCGGAACAGCACCCCCTCGATCGCCTCGGGCATCCCGTGCCCGCGGATCTTCTCCGAGCCGTAGCGGGCCATCAGCCCGACGACGACGCCGCCGAGCACCGGCGCGCCGAGGATCACCCACCACGGCGCGCCGACGGCGCCGGGATTGACCGTGTCGGTGGCGATCCGGCCGGCGAACAGGACGTTCGTGATGAGCCCGATCAGGCGCAGCAGGACCCAGGCGGCGCCCGCGCCGAGCGCACCCACCGGGAGCGCCCAGGCGACGATCACGAGCACCCGCGGCGAGACCGTGAAGTCGCGCAGCGGGCCGGGCCGGCGACGGGGGCCCTCGGTGTCGGAGGCGAAGTCGAACGCGGGGTCGGCGCTCGGGCGGGTGTCGGGGTCGCTCGTGGTGGTCACAGCGCGGTCAGCTCCAGGGGGCCGGCGCCGAAATCGGATCCGGCGGCGTCTCGCAGGGTGTGCAGGGCGCTCGTCAGCGCGGGGCGCTCGTTCGTGGGGACGCGGGTGACGACGGTGCGCAACGCCTCCCGCCGCCGGCGCAGCACCCCGTGGACGACCTCGGTGCCACGCGGCGTGGGCTCGAGCAGCACGACGCTGCGGTTGGCCGGGTCCCGACGACGGGTCAGGTGGCCGGAGGCCTCGAGGGAGTCGCCGAGCCGGGTGACCGACGAGGCGGCGGTACCGAGCCGGGCGGCGGCGACGTTGCCGGGGGACGGACCGAGCTCGTCGAGCGCGAGCAACAGCCGGAAGCCCGGCAGCGTGACCACGCCCCCGAGCTCCTCCATCGCGCCGGTCGCGACCCCGACGAGCACGCGGGTGGCCGTCATGAGTGCTTCGACGGCGTCGTCGTCATCGTTCACATACGCAAGCGTTGCACTACGCAAGTGTTCTGGTCAGCCGCTGCGTGGTCCCGGCCACGGTGGCGCACGTCATACTGCGCCGGTGGGATCTCCGACTCGCGCGGCGCTGATCGGCGCGGCGATCGCGGGCGGCTTCGGCGGACTGTGGGCGGTGTGGGCCGCGAGCGGGCTGGACGGGACCGCGCACGGGGTGCTCGTGGCGCTCGGGATCGTGCTCGGGCTGGCCGTGGTGGTGCCCGCGGTCGTGCTGGCCCGGCGAGCACCGTCGGGCGACCGCGGGGACGGCTCGCTGTTCACCAGCCGGGCCTACCGGGTGATCGTCGCGGCCGAGGTGGTCGCGATCGTCGTCGGGAACGTCCTGCTGGGCCGGTTCGGGCTCGGTGCCTTCGTGATCGCGTGGACCGCGTTCGTCGTGGGCGTGCACTTCCTCGCGTTCGGCCGGGCGTTCGCCCAGGTGTTCACGACGATCGGCGTGTTCATGATCGCCGGCGCGGGGCTGGGGCTGATCGTCGGGCTGGTGGGGCTCGGGGACGCTCGAATCCTGCTGGTGACCGGGATCGTCAGCGCGGTGGTGCTGCTCGGGGCGGGGGCGCGGACGGTGCTGGCAGCGCACCTCGTCTGGCCGTGAACGATCGTTCCGGGCAGACTCCGCGCCATGAGCACCGGAGCGCAGGGATCCCTCGACTTCGGCGACCTCGTCGTCGTCGTGACCGGAGCCGGCCGGGGCCTCGGCCGCCGCTACGCGCTGGACCTCGCCGCGCGCGGTGCCCGGGTGGTGGTGTGCGCCCGGCACGGGGAGACCGCGTCGGCGGTCGTCGCCGAAGCCCGTGCGGCCGGTGGTGACGCGGTCGCCTGCGTCGCCGACGCCCGCGACGGCCAGGCCCCCGTCACGACCGCGCTGGAGGCCTTCGGGCGGGTCGACGGGATGATCGTCAACGCCGGTCAGACGCGGGACCGCTCCTTCGGCCGGATGACCGACGAGGAGTGGTCCGACGTGCTCGGGGTGCACCTCGACGGGGCGCGGGCGGTGACCGCGGCGGCGTGGTCGGCGATGCGCGCCCAGGGCGCCGGGCGGATCCTGCTCACCGGCTCGGGCGCGGGCTTCTTCGGCAACCGCGGGCAGGCCAACTACGCCGCGGCGAAGGCGGGTGTCGTCGGGCTCGGGCTGACCCTCGCGGCGGAGGGGGCGCCCTACGGGATCGGCGCCAACGTCGTCGCCCCGATGGCGATGACCGACATGACCGAGAACGTCCTCGACGACGCCCAGGGCGAGGTCCTCACCGCGGAGCGGGTGTCACCGGTCGTTCTCGCCCTCGTCCACCCGTCCTGCCCGGTGTCGGGTCAGGTCCTCGAGGCCGGCGGGGGATGGGTCGGCGCGCTGCGCTGGGAGCGGTCCGAGGGCGTCCGGGTCGCGGGGGAGCGGCCCGCCCCGGAGGACTTCGCCGGCAGCTGGGAGAAGATCCTGCACTTCGGCGCCGACTCGGTGCGCCCGACCTGCATCGCGGACTCGGTGGAGGCGGGCATGGGTGCGTAGCTGCGCTTCGCGCTCGTGAGCACTCAGTGACGCCCTGGCGTCAATGAGTGCTCACAGGCGCGGCAGCGCACCTATGACGTCCCCGTCAGCACCGGGCGCCCGACCCCCTCGGACTGCAGCTTCGAGCAGTCGCCCGGCACCGGCACCGGGAGCGGTTTCGTGCCCAGGGCCCGCAGCGTCAGCCCGATCGTCAGACCCGCCGTCGGGAGCTGGCCGTGGCTGATCAGGATGCCGTCGCAGACCGACTGGAGCCGGATCGAGCGCACGCCGGGCAGGGCGGCCGACTGCGGCGGCGTGACCGTCTCGTCCTGGTCGGTCCACAGTGAGAGCCACGGGATGTCCGGGCGCGGGCCCGCGTCGAGCCGGCTGAGCAGGGAGCTGCCCGGCGCGAGCTCCTGGCAGGCCCGCGGACACGCCCCCGGCACCAGTGCGCCGCCGGCCGCGGCGATGTCGGCGCCCTGCAGCGGCGAGCCCATGGTCACGAGGCGGCGGATGGCCGGCGCGGTCGTCCCGGTCTGCAGGTAGAGCCAGGACGCGACCCCGCCGGCCGAGTAGCCGATGAGGTCGACGCTGCGGGCGCCGTCGTGGCGGATGAGGGCGCGCACGGCGTCGTCGATCGCCGCGGCCTGGCCGGAGAAGTCCCCGGTGCCGCCGTCGGGGAGCTCGACGACGGTCGCCGGGCGCCCGATGACCCGCAGCCGCAGCGCGAGCGCCTGCAGCGCGTCGGTGCTGCCCCCGAACCCGGGGACCAGCACGACGGGGCCCATGTCGGCCGGGTCGGCCTTCGGCGGCACCGCGTACTCGCGGGCCACCGACACCCCGACGAGCACCGCGACGGCGAGTACCACACCGGTCACGACCAGCACGAACAGCCGACGGCGGGGGGCGAGACCGCCGAGCGGGGCGCGGTCGGGCCAACGGGTCACGACCCCAGTGTGCCCGCGCGCCGTTCGGACAGGCGTTAGCGTGCGCGGCGTGATCGACCCCCACACAGTGACCCGCCTCGCCCGCCGCCTCGAACCGCTGCACTCGATGATCTACTTCGCGCCCGAGGTGGGCTCCGAGCTCGGCGAGCTCGGCATCACCCACCCCCGCGCGCAGTACTTCGCCCAGCGCTCGGCGGCGATGGGTGCCGTCGGGGCCGGGGTCGTGGCCGCGACCTACTTCAACTTCAACCCCGCCCTGATCGCGCGCTTCGTGCCCGGCATCTGGGCGACCGCCTCGCCCGCGGACGTGCTCAACGCCCGGCTCCGGGCCGCCGACGGGGCGCTGCGCCGGCTGCTCGGCGACGCGGTGTCCTCCCGCGAGGCCGAGCGGGCGTCCGTCCTGACCCGCCGCGCCACCGAGGCCTGCCGCCCGGAGGACCGGACCCTCTATGCCGCGCACGCCGATCTGCCGTGGCCCGACGAGCCGCACCTGGTGCTCTGGCACGCGATCACCCTGCTGCGCGAGTACCGCGGCGACGCCCACCTGCACGCCCTGCTCGGCGGCGACCTGACGGGCCTCGAGGCGCTGATCATGCACACCGCGACGGGGAAGGGGTTCCTCCCCGAGGTGGCCCAGGCGACCCGCGGCTGGTCGGCCGAGCAGTGGGGCGAGGCGTCCGCCGGGCTGCGCGAGCGGGGTCTCATCGACGACGACGGGTGGCTCACCGAGGCGGGCACGACCTTCCGCGACGGCATCGAGGCCGAGACCTCACGTCTCTCGACGGCGCCGTACGAGTCGCTGGGTACCGACGCGGCCGAGCTCGGTGAGCTGGCCGGCGGGCTCACGCGCACGGTCCTCGCGGCCGGCGCGTTCCCGGACGGCATCTTCTCGCCCGGTTCGGACCGGTCGGCGGCGTCGACCCCGTAGCTGGCGGTCGCCGAGTGGACCTCTGGGACTGTCCGTGCAGCTCCGGGCGTCCACTCGACCGGTCCCGGGTGCGCCAGAGGTATGGCGCAACCGAGTCACGGTGACTCGGTTGCTCCGGGACCTTTCGCTGTCCAGGTCGGACCGTTGCCCTGGCGACGAGGGAGTCACTGCACGGCGATCGGATCTCCGTCGAGCCGCGCAGCGACTCCTTGATCTTCGAGGGAACCGGGCGCCGGCATCACGGCAGCCGCTGCGCCTCGCCGGAGGCGTCCACCCCCTTGTGCCCGGCCCGCTTCGCGAGCCAGATGCCGCCGCCGATCACGAGCGCACCCGCGATCAGCCAGCCCAGCGCCCCGAGCAGCCAGTGCACCAGCGGGAGCACCACCCCCCCGAGCACCACGAGAGCGCCGATTCCGACCAGGACCCACACCACGATCTTCATGACGTCGAGCCTGCCCGCGCTGCCGACCCGCGACATCGGGGTGCACCCTGAACTCCCAGTCAGGGGGTGCCCATGAAGATCACCGTCGTCGGGGCCGGGATCGTCGGCCTCGCGACGGCGGACGCGCTCGTCCGCCGCGGCCACCAGGTGACCGTCCTCGAGGCCGACCGACCCATGGGGGCACGCAGCGCGGGAGCGTCCCGGGTCTTCCGGCTGGCCCACGCCGAGCCCGCCCTGGTCGAGGCGGCCCACAAAGCACAAGAGCTCTGGGAGCAGTACTCGACCCGCGCTGGGCGCCCGCTCATCGGCCCCGAGGGCACCGTCGTCTCCGGCCCGAGAGCGCACGACTGGGCACGAGCCATGGCCGAGGCCGGCGCGGAGCACACCCTCGGCGACGCGCCGCCGGAGCTCCTCGGGCACGCCCACGGCCCGGTGCTCACCGACCCGCACGGCGGCGCGCTCGACCTCGCCGGTGCCGGCCGTCTGCTCGTCGACGCCCACAAGTCGATCATGCGGCCCGGCCGGGTGGTCGACCTCGACGAGCTGGTCGGCGACGCGATCGTCGTGACGGCCGGCGCGGGCACCGCGGAGCTGGTGGCGCCGCTCGGCATCGAGGTGCCGCGCGAGCTCTGCCACCACGTGCGCTTCTCGTTCCGCCCGGCCGTGCCCATCACGGCGATCCCGCCGACGCACCTCGACGGCACCCCCGGCCCCGAGCTCGCCTCCACGTACCAGCACCGCACCCCCGAGGGACACTGGGCGATCGGCGGCCACCTGCCGGACCAGCTCACCAGCGTCGACCACACCGCCGACGAGGTCCGCCGCCGCTCCTACGAGGCGATCACCGCCCACGTCGTCGCGCGCATCCCGGAGCTCGAGCCGGAACCGGTCGGTGAGCTGCACTGCCTCCCGACCGCGGGTGGCGCTGACGGGGTCCACACGGCCCGCGTCGGGAACGTCCACGTGCTCTGGGGCGAGAACCTCGCCAAGCTCGCGCCGCTGCTCGGGGAGAACCTGGCGGACGCGGTCGAGTCCGACGGCGTGGCGCACGCCATCGGGACGCCTCCGGACCTGGCGGATCACGGTCGGTAACCTGGGAGGGACCGCACTCCCTTCACCCAGGAAGTCTCCCTCGTGACCACGACCGCATTCGAGCGGCCCGCGTCCGATCCCGGTCTGCGCACGGACCTGCGCAACATCGCGATCGTCGCCCACGTCGACCACGGCAAGACCACCCTCGTCGACGCCATGCTCCGTCAGTCCGGAGCCTTCTCCGCGCGCGCCGAGCTCGTCGACCGGGTCATGGACTCGGGCGACCTGGAGCGCGAGAAGGGCATCACGATCCTCGCGAAGAACACCGCCGTGCAGCGCGACGGTGTCACCTTCAACATCATCGACACCCCCGGCCACGCCGACTTCGGCGGCGAGGTCGAGCGCGGGCTCTCGATGGTGGACGGCGTCGTGCTGCTCGTGGACGCCTCCGAGGGCCCGCTGCCGCAGACGCGGTTCGTGCTGCGGAAGGCCCTCGCGGCCCGGCTGCCGGTCATCCTCGTGGTCAACAAGACCGACCGTGCCGACGCCCGGTGCGGGGAGGTCGTGGACGAGTCGCTGGAGCTGCTGCTCGAGCTCGCGACCGACCTCGGGATGGACGACGACGTCGTCGCGCAGCTGTTGGAGCTCCCGGTCGTCTACGCGTCCGCGCGTGCCGGAAAGGCCTCCCTGGAGCGGCCCACCGACGGCGAGGTGCCCGACTCCGAGGACCTCGAGCCGCTGTTCGAGCTGCTGCTCTCCGAGGTCCCGGCCCCGGCGGACGACCCGAACGGCCCGCTGCAGGCCCACGTCACCAACCTCGACGCGTCGGCCTACCTCGGCCGCATCGCGCTCTGCCGCGTGCGCTCCGGGCGGATCCGCCGCGGCCAGCAGGTCGGCTGGTGCCGCGACGACGGCAGCGTCACCCGCGTCAAGATCACCGAGCTGCTGCGCACCGAGGCGCTCGACCGGGTGCCCACCGACTACGCCGACGCCGGGGACATCGTCGCCGTCGCCGGGATCGCCGAGGTGACCATCGGCGACACCCTGGCCGACCCGGAGGACCCGCACCCGCTGCCGCGGATCACCGTCGACGAGCCGGCGATCGCGATGACGATCGGCATCAACACCTCGCCGCTGGCCGGCCGCGACCCGAAGCCGGGCACGAAGCTCACCGCCCGCCTGGTGAAGAACCGGCTCGACGCCGAGCTGGTCGGCAACGTGTCGATGCGCGTGCTGCCCACCGAGCGGCCCGACTCCTGGGAGGTCCAGGGCCGCGGCGAGCTGGCGCTGGCCATCCTCGTCGAGCAGATGCGCCGTGAGGGCTTCGAGCTGACCGTCGGCAAGCCGGAGGTCGTCACGAAGACGGTCGACGGCAAGCTGCACGAGCCGTTCGAGCGGCTCTCGGTCGATGTGCCCGACGAGTACCTGGGCGCGGTCACGCAGCTCCTCGCCTCCCGCAAGGGCGAGATGCTCGAGATGGCCCACTCCGCCTCGGGCCACGTCCGCATGGAGTTCCGGGTGCCCTCGCGCGGCCTCATCGGTTTCCGGACCGAGTTCCTCACCGAGACCCGCGGCACCGGCATCGCCAACCAGCTCTTCGACGGCTACGGCCCGTGGGTGGGGGAGCTGCGCGCCCGGATCTCCGGCTCGCTGATCGCCGACCGCGGCGGCGCGGTGACCGGCCACGCCGTCGGGCTGCTGGCCGACCGCGGCGACCTCTTCGTCGGGCCGACCACCCAGGTGTACACCGGCATGGTCATCGGGGAGAACTCGCGCTCCGAGGACATGGAGGTCAACATCGTCCGCGAGAAGAAGTTGACCAACATGCGCCAGTCCAGCCAGGACGTCCTCGAGCGGCTCACCCCACCGCGGATCCTGTCCCTCGAGCAGGCCCTGGAGTTCTGTTCCGAGGACGAGTGCGTCGAGGTCACCCCGGCCGCGGTGCGCATCCGCAAGGTCGAGCTCGACTCGCACCTGCGCAACCGGCAGCGCGCCCGCGCCAAGCAGGGCCGCGCGTAGGGGTGATCGACCCCGGTCTGCTCGTCAGCGACCCGTTCGTCACCCCCATCGGGGTGCCGGAGAAGGTGTTCGGGGTCGGCCCGATCGAGATCGTCGGGGCCGGGGCGCGGTCCCGGATGACGACCGCCGGGTGGATGCACGGCGAGGACGGGCGCCCGACCCCCGGGCCGCTGGGGCTGCTGGTCGACGACGTCGTCGGGCAGGCCACGCTGTGCGCCTGCCCGGCGGGCCGCTGGCCGGTCACTACGGAGCTCTCCATCGACGTCGTCGCGCCGATGCCCGGCCCGGGGACCGAGCTCGAGGTGTCCAGCACGTTGGCGGCGGCGGACCCGACGACCGGCACCGGGCGGGGCGAGGTGTGGACCGCGGGCGGCCTGCTCGCCCTGGGCACCGTCTGGACGCGGAACACCCCCGCCACGCCCGGGCCGGCCGCGGTCGAGCCCGACGCGGACGACGCCCTCGAGCACGCCCGGGCCTCGACGACGGTCCGGGCGCTCCTCGACGCCTCGCTGAGCCACGAGGACGGCCGGACGACGATGGCCCTGCCGCCCGGACCCGTCGTCGCCAACGCGACGGGCAACGGGCACGGCGGGGTGCTGGCGTGCGCCGCCGAGGTCACCGCCGCGGCGGCCGTCCACGGCCCGGAGCACCCGCTGGTCACCAGCGGGCTGCGGGTCACCTTCCTGCGCCCGGCCGTGCTCGACGGCGGCCTCACGTTCACCGCCGACGTCGTTCACCGAGGCCGGGCGCTCTCGCTGGTCCACGTCACCGTGTGGCGGGCGGACGGGCGGCGGTGTGCGACCGCCTCGGTGATCGGGCGCGCAGCTCCCTGAGTCCGGCCTCGGTTCTGGGCCAATAAACCTAAGGGGTTTAGTATCCCCTGGTCACCGGCGCCGGAGGAAGGAACACCCATGGGTCGTCTCGAGGGCAAGGTCGCTTTCATCACGGGCGCGGCGAGGGGTCAGGGCCGCTCGCACGCGGTGCGGATGGCCGAGGAGGGCGCCTCGATCATCGCCCTCGACATCTGCGACCAGATCCCCTCGGTCTTCTACCCGATGGCGACCAAGGCCGACCTCGACGAGACCGTCGCGCAGGTCGAGGCCGTGGGCGGGCGGATCGTCGCGTCCGTGGCCGACGTCCGGGACAAGGCCTCGATCCAGTCCGCCTACGACACCGGGATCGCCGAGTTCGGGCACGTCGACACCGTGCTGCCGAACGCCGGGATCATGCCGGTGATCAACGAGGGTGAGCAGGAGCAGGCCTGGCACGACACCATCGCCACCGCGCTGACCGGCGTCTGGCAGACGATGGAGGTGGCGCTGCCGGGGATGATCGAGCGCGGCCGGGGCGGCTCGGTGCTGATCACCAGCTCCGCGGCGGGGCTCTCGAGCATCGGGCTCAACACCATCCCGGGCCAGGCCGCCTACGTCGCCGCCAAGCACGGCGTCGTCGGGCTCATGCGCCTGTACGCCTCGCAGCTGGCGAAGCACAGCATCCGGGTCAACACGATCCACCCGACCGGAGTGGCGACCCCGATGGTCATGAACGAGCCCTACGGCGTGTTCGTGCAGACCTACCCCGAGATCGCCGGCAGCCCGAACTACCAGAACCCGATGCCGGTCCCGCTGATCGAGCCGATCGACGTCAGCAACGCGATGGTCTACCTCGCGTCCGACGAGGCCCGCTACGTCACCGGCGTGACGTTCCCGGTCGACGCCGGCTACCTCAACCGCTGACCCCGGAGCCCCTCGCCCGGATCCAGGGCGAGGGGCGCCCGCCCGTCGTCGACCCCGGAGAGTGTCGGTGTGTCACGGCCGGGCGCGGACGACGACGGGCAGCGTGGCCAGCGCGTCGAGGGCCCGCATCTCGCGCTTGGCGGGGGAGCGGGCGAAGAACAGCAGGTCCAGCGGGTACCAGAGCCCGATCCACGCGATGACGGAGAAGACCCCGTTGCCGAGGAGGTCCTGGAGGAACTGCGGGACGTCGGGCTGGAGGAGCTCGGTCGAGAGCACCAGCCCGATGACGAAGAGCGCCAGGCCGCTGCGCAGCGCCCACAGGCCCTGCCGCCACTGGGCTCGGCTCTCCCGCTCGATGCGCTCGGTGCGGGCGGCGCACCAGCGGCGCAGGCCCGTCTCCAGGCGCCCGGGGAGCTCCGTGTCGTCGAGGGCGGCCGTGGGCAGCGTGAGGACAACCCGGCGGGACCGCCGCACGCGGGGCCGGCCGAGGAGCTCGCCGAGGATCTCGTCGACCCCGGGGGCCCCGCGGACCTTGACGCCGGCGGGGGCGTGCAGCGGGGCGAGGGGGTCGACGGCGAGCAGCTCGTCCGGGGAGCCCAGGTGGACGATGATCTCCTCGCGGGGCCGGGTGGACTCCGACGTGCCCACGGTGCTCCACGTGCTCATCCGGCCCACCTCCGGTCGGTCGTGAACGCCACGACGACGGAACGCTCGTGGCCGAGGGCGGCGAGCCGCTCGTGCAGGTCGCCGCGGACCTCGTCGCAGTCGGCGACGGTGTGCACCGCGGACCCGTCGTCGACGAGGTAGTCGATCTCCACGTCGATCCGGGCGCCCACCTGCGAGGCGCGCAGGAACGACTCGCGCATCCGGTAGCGGTCCCGGACCTCGTCGACCGCGCTCTGCAGCTCGCGCATCGTCTCCTCCGGCGGGGACATGGCGAGCAGCTCGCGCATCGCCCGCACCACGAGCCCGGCCGGCACGCGCAGGAACAGCAGCGACACCAGCACGACCATGCCGGGGTCGACGTAGGCGGCGAGGTCCGGCCGGCCGGCCGCGACGAGCCCGGCGGCGATCCCGAACCCGACGAGCACGCCGATCGAGAGCAGGGTGTCGCCCTGCCACTCGGCGGCCTCCGCCTTCACGAGCCCGCCGCGCCCACCCCGGCGGAGCACGAGGGTCACGACGACGCCGCCCGCCGTCGCGAGCACGGCGTACGCCAGCGCCCAGCCGGTGGCGACCTCGCGCCCGCCGGCCAGCAGGTCGGTGATGCCCCCGACGACGGCGTAGATCGACAGCGCCGCGAGTGCGAGCGCCTTGACCACCACGACGACGGGCTCCCACTCCTCCCGGCCCCAGGGGTGGGTGGCGTCCGGCCCGCGTCGGGAGACGTGCAGCGCCGCCACCGCGAGCAGCGAGAGCCCGATGGAGGCGAACGAGTACAGCCCGTCGTAGACGATCATCGAGGAGCCGGAGAGGGCCCCCCACACGCAGGAGACGACGGCGAATCCGGCGGACGCCCACACCGAGACGAGCAGGAGACGGCGATCACGTGACGTGTCCTCGATGCCCGGCACAGGAGTGATCGTGGCGCGTCGAGCCGCGAAGGTCGAGAGCGATCAATCCGTGACCAGCGTCGATATCGCATCGATGCGGGACGTCGGTCACCCTGGGTCGTCGACGGCGGGGGAAGGGACTCGGATGGACGTACAGCTGGATCTCGGCCTGGACGAGACGCGGATCATCGCCGCGTGGATGCTCGGGTCGTTCCTCGTGGTCTTCCTCGTCACGCGGGCGATCGTCCGGATGATCCGGGCCGGACGCGGGCCGTTCCGCAACCAGGCGATCGGCGGCGTGCACATCCACCACCTGGTGCACGGCATCGTGCTGATGCTCGTCGCGGGGGCGGGGGAGTTCCTCTACCGGCCCGACGGCGCGTGGGGGATCGTGCTCGCCGTCGCGTTCGGGGCCGGAGCGGCGCTGACGCTCGACGAGTTCGCGCTCTGGCTGCATCTCGACGACGTCTACTGGAGCGAGAAGGGCCGGCTCTCGGTCGACGCGGTGCTCGTGGTCGCCGCCGTCGGGGCGCTGCTCGTGCTCGGGGCGAACCCGTTCGGCGCGGCCAGCGAGGACAACGCGCCGACCGTGATCGCGGCCGCGGCGGTCACGCTCGCGTTCGCCGTGGTCGCGGCGCTGAAGGGGAGGCCGGCGCTGGCCGTCATCGGGGTGGTGTTCGTGCCGGCCGCCGTCGTCGGGGCGATCCGGCTCGCCCGTCCCGGGTCGCCGTGGGCGAAGCGGCGCTACCGGGAGGGCTCGAGCAAGGACGTCCGCGCCCGGGCGCGCTACCCGGAGGGCAGGCGCACCGGGTGGGACGCCGTGGTGGATGCGGTGGGTGGGGTACCTCGGTAGGTGGCCTTCGGCCTTGTGAGCACTAATTGACGCTATAGCGTCAATTTGTGCTCACAAGCGCGTCAGCGCACCTATGCCTCGGACTCCGCCCGGTCGTCCGTCGCCCACGCGGTGTGGAACGTCCCCGCCTTGTCGACGCGCCGGTAGGTATGGGCGCCGAAGAAGTCCCGCTGGCCCTGGACCAGCGCCGCCGGCAGGCGCTCCGCGCGGATCCCGTCGTAGTACGCGAGAGCCGAGGAGAACCCGGGCGTCGGGATGCCGAGCTGCGCCGAGGAGGCCACCACGCGGCGCCACGAGTCCTGCGCCCCGCCGAGTGCCTCGGCGAACGAGGTGTCGGTGAGCAGCGTCGTCAGGCCGGGCTCGCGGTCGTACGCCGCGGTGATCTCGTTGAGGAACTTCGCCCGGATGATGCAGCCGCCGCGCCAGATCTTCGCGACCTGGCCGAGGTCGATCGACCAGCCGTACTCGGTCGCCCCCGCCTGGATCTCGTTGAAGCCCTGCGCGTACGCGACGATCTTGGAGGCGTAGAGGGCCTGCTCGATGTCCTCGGCGAACCCCTCCGCGGCCGCGCCCTCGAGCTTCGCGCCCGAGACGCCCGGCAGGCCCTTCGCCGCGTCGCGCAGCGTCCGGTTGCCCGACAGCGAGCGGGCGAACGTGGCCTCGGCGATGCCGGTGACCGGGACGCCCAGGTCGAGCGCGGCCTGCACCGTCCAGCGGCCGGTGCCCTTCTGCTCGGCCTCGTCGGCGACGATGTCGACGAACGGCTTGCCGGTCGCCGCGTCGGTGTGCGCGAGCACCTGCGAGGTGATCTCGATGAGGTAGGAGTCGAGGCGACCCCGGTTCCACGTCGTGAAGACGTCGGCGATCGCCTTCGGGTCCATCCCGAGGCCGGAACGCAGCAGGTCGTAGGCCTCGGCGATGAGCTGCATGTCGGCGTACTCGATGCCGTTGTGGACCATCTTCACGAAGTGGCCCGCGCCGTCGGCGCCGATGTGGGTGCAGCAGGGCGTGCCGTCGACCTTCGCCGAGATGTCCTCGAGGAGCGGGCCCAGCGAGTCGTAGGCCTCCTTCGGGCCGCCCGGCATGATCGAGGGTCCGTTGAGGGCGCCCTCCTCGCCGCCCGAGACGCCCATCCCGACGAAGTTCAGCCCCATGTCCGAGAGGGCCTTCTCCCGACGGCGGGTGTCGGCGAAGTGCGCGTTGCCCGCGTCGATGATCACGTCGCCCTGATCGAGGAGCGGAGTGAACTCGTCGATCACCGCGTCGGTGGCCTTCCCGGCCGGGACCATGAGCACGATGCGGCGGGGGCGCTCCAGCGAGCGCACGAAGTCCTCGGCGGAGTAGGCGGGGACGAAGGTCCCCTCGTCGGAGAAGTGCTCGACCAGCTCCTTCGTCCGCTGGTCGGTCCGGTTGTGCACGGCGACGGTGTGTCCGTGCCGGGCGAGGTTGCGTGCGATGTTGCGGCCCATCGTGGCGAGGCCGCTGACGCCGATCTCCGCTGTCTGGCTCACGCCGCCCAGGATGCCCGACCCGAAGGCGTTGATGCGCACGGGTGAGTGACATTCCCGAGATCGGCTAACAGTTCGGCCACGCTGCGCGAGGAACCGTCCGAAGCGCCTCGGCCGTCCGGCCCAGCGCAGGTCACGGGGGGAACGAACAGACCATGACGGACCAGACGCCACGTGTCGTCGGGGGTCGCGCGCAGGTGCGCCGGGCCGCCGCCCGCGCCACCCGCCGGACCCGGTACCTGCTCGCCGCCCTGCTCGCCGTGGGCGTGACACTGGGGACCGTGCTGGTCGGCAACGCGGTGGGTTCGGCGGCGACGCCGGCGGCGCCCGCGCAGATCTGCGACCAGTTCGGATCCACCGGGGTCGCCGGCGGCAAGTACACCGTGCAGAACGACCGGTGGGGCGCCACCACGCAGCAGTGCATCACCCCGTTCGACACCGGCTTCAACGTCGACGTCGCGCAGCACGTGAACAACAAGGGCCCGGCCGGCTACCCGTCGATCCTGCGCGGCTGCAACTACGGCTACTGCACCGCCGGCTCGCCGTTCCCGGCGCAGGTCTCGTCGCTCGGCACGGTCCGCTCGAACTGGTCGACGCACGGCCCTACGGCCGGCGGGACGCAGCAGTACAACACCGCGTACGACATCTGGTTCGACCCGACGAAGACCAACAACGGCCGCAACACCGGCGCCGAGATGATGATCTGGCTCAACCGCACCTCGTGGGTCCAGCCGATCGGCAAGCCGTACTACGACGTGAACATCGGCGGCACCGTCTACACCGTCTGGTACGGCAAGACCGACCTGCCGGTCATCTCCTACGTGCGCAAGACCGCGACGACGTCGGTGACCAACCTGCCGATCGAACTCTTCACCCGCGACGCGATGCTGCGCGGCGTGGTCAGGTCGAACTGGTACCTGACGAGCGTGCAGGCCGGGTTCGAGCCGTGGACCGGCGGCACCGGGCTGCGCACCAACTCGTTCTCGGTGACCCGCAACGGCGCTTAGGGCTTCGCCCACGTGCGTGCGTTTCCGTGTCTGGACACGGAAACGCACGCACGTGCGCGTCAGCGCGAACCGCGCAAGCCCAGCGTCCCGATCCACTCCGAGAGCCCGTCCAGCGCCGCCTTCGCGCCCGCCTCGGTCTCCGGGGCGGCGTCGAAGACCCGCTCGGCCCCCTCGCCGGAGACGCGCTGCCCCGCGAACGGGATCGGCACCGAGCCGGCGACGACCATCCGCAGGCCGACCAGCACCGGGACCAGCGCCTCCGCCGCACGAGCGCCCGCGGCCACCCCGCCGTACCCGACCAGCGTGACCGGCTTGCCCGCCCACTCCTGGTTGAGGTGGTCGAGCGCGTTCTTGATCGCGGCGTTGTAGCTGTGGTTGTACTCGGGGTGGACGATCGCGTAGGCGTCCGCGCGGGCGATGGTCGCGCTGAAGGCCTTCGTCGAGTCCAGCGTGTACCGGCCGAAGCGGGGGTGCTCGGGCTCGGCGAACATCGGGAGGTCGACCTCGGCGAGGTCGATGATCTCGACGTCGAAGGCCTCGTGGTTCCGCGCGTAGTCGGCGAACCAGCGCGCGATCGGCTCGCCCACGCGCCCGGGCCGGGTGCTGGCGACGATCACCTGCAGCAGGGGGCGGCGGTCGGCGTCCGTCATGGGTCTCCTCGGGTCGGGACGGTTGTTGCCACAACCATCCTGCTCTCCTGTGGGCTCCGGCGCTGTTGGGGGCCGCGTTTAGGCTGGTACGCGTGGCCGACACGACACCACTGCTGACGCGATCCGACCTGCGCGGCGGCGTCCCCGGACCCGCCGAGCTGCGCGCGATGCTGCCGCGCGCGGAGATGAACGTCGACGCGGTCGTCGAGAAGGTCCGGCCGATCCTGGACGACGTCCGTGATCGCGGCGTCGACGCGGTGCTGGAGTACGGCGAGCGGTTCGACGGGGTCCGTTCCGAGTCGGTGAGGGTCCCGACGACGGCGTTGCACGAGGCTCTCGAGGGCGTCGACCCGCAGGTGCGTGCGGCGCTGGAGACCTCGATCGAACGGGCCCGCGCGGTGCACGCCGACCAGCGGCGCACCGACTCGACCACGCAGGTCGTCCCCGGCGGCACGGTGACCGAACGGTGGGTGCCGGTGTCGCGGGTCGGGCTCTACGCGCCGGGCGGGCTCGCGGTCTACCCGTCGAGCGTCGTCATGAACGTGGTGCCCGCGCAGGCGGCCGGGGTCGAGGGCCTCGTCGTCTGCTCGCCCCCGCAGCGCGAGTTCGGCGGGCGGCCGCACCCGCTCATCCTCGCCGCGGCCGCGCTGCTCGGCGTCGACGAGGTGTGGGCGGTCGGCGGGGCCCAGGCGGTCGCGCTGCTCGCCTACGGCGGCGTGGACACGGAAGCCGCCGACGGCGTTCTGCTGGAGCCGGTCGACATGGTCACCGGCCCCGGCAACGTCTACGTCACCGCCGCCAAGCGGACCCTGCGCGGGCGGATCGGCATCGACTCCGAGGCCGGCACCACCGAGATCGCGATCCTGGCCGACGCCACGGCCGACCCGATCCACGTGGCGGCCGACCTCATCAGCCAGGCGGAACACGACCCGGCGGCCGCCTCGGTGCTCGTCACCACCAGCCCCGAGCTCGCCGACGCGGTGGACGCCGAGCTCGTCACCCAGGTCGGCACCACGAAGCACGACGAGCGGATACGCACCGCGCTCTCCGGCCCGCAGTCCGGGACGATCCTGGTGGCCGATCTCGACGCCGGGGTCCGGGTGGTCGACGCGTACGCCGCCGAGCACCTCGAGATCCAGACGGCCGAGGCGAGCGCTGTCGCCGCGCGGGTCCGCAACGCCGGGGCGATCTTCGTGGGCCCGCACAGCCCGGTCTCGCTCGGCGACTACTGCGCCGGGTCGAACCACGTCCTGCCCACCGGCGGCTGTGCGCGGCACTCGAGCGGGCTGTCGGTGCAGACCTTCCTGCGCGGCATCCACGTCGTGGACTACTCGGCCGACGCGCTGCGCGAGGTGGCCGACCGGGTCGTCGCGCTCGCCGAGGCCGAGGACCTGCCGGCGCACGGTCAGGCGGTCGCCGCCCGGTTCGGCACCCGCCGCAGCTACCCGGGGACCGGGGCATGAGCGACATCATCGGCACTGCGGTGAGCCTGGACGACCTCCCGCTGCGCGAGGACCTGCGCGGGCGCAGCCCGTACGGCGCGCCACAGCTGCAGGTCCCGGTCGCGCTGAACACCAACGAGAACCCGTTCCCACCCCCGGCGGCGCTGGTCGACGACGTGGCCACGGCCACCCGCGAGGCCGCGGCGAGCCTGCACCGCTACCCCGACCGGGACCACGTCGCGCTGCGCACCGCGCTCGCGGAGTACCTGACGAGGGCCACCGGCGTGCCGCTGGCCACCGAGAACCTCTGGGCCGCGAACGGGTCGAACGAGGTGCTCCAGCAGCTCCTGCAGGCCTTCGGCGGGCCGGGGCGGCTGGCGCTGGGCTTCGAGCCGAGCTACTCGATGCACCCGATCCTCGCCGCCGGCACCCGAACCGACTGGCTGCCCGCGCCCCGTCGGGACGACTTCTCGCTCGACGCCGCCGCCGCGGTCGACGTCGTCCGGGAACGCCGTCCCGACCTGCTGTTCGTCACCACGCCGAACAACCCCACCGGCCAGTCGATCGACCTCGACGAGCTGGCGACCATCGCCGACGCCGCCCCCGGGATCGTCGTCGTCGACGAGGCCTACGTGGAGTTCTCGTCCGGTCCGAGCGCGTGCGAGCTGCTCGAGACCCACGGTCACAAGCTCGTGGTGAGCCGGACGATGTCCAAGGCGTTCGCGTTCGCCGGCGGTCGGCTGGGCTATCTGGCCGCCGCACCCGCCGTCGTCGACGCCCTGATGCTTGTCCGGCTGCCGTACCACCTCTCGGCGCTCACCCAGGCGGCCGCGCTTGCCGCGCTGCGCCACGCCGACGAGACGCTCGCGCTGGTCGACACGCTGTCCAAGGAGCGCGACCGCATCGCCGCCGGGCTGGACTCGATGGGCTACCGCGTCGTGCCGTCGACGGCGAACTTCCTGCTCTACGGCGGGTTCCCGAGACGGTTCGCCGACGCGCACGCCGCCTGGCAGGCCTACCTGGACGAGGGCGTGCTCATCCGCGACGTCGGGATTCCGGGGCACCTGCGGGTCACCGTCGGGACGCCGGAGGAGAACGACCGCTTCCTTGAGGTCAGCGCCGCCCTGCGCTGATTCACTCGGGCCAGGCCGCCGTGCGGCCGGTGATCAGGAGTACTCGGCGCAGCTCGGAGGCGCCTCGCGCATGCTTGGTGTGCCCTTCGTCGGAGTGGGGCGGAGAATTCGGCCCACCCCCATGATCAAGAGCACTCAGCGCACCCGGGAAGCGCCTCAGGCATGAGTGCTGTGCCCCTCGTCGTGGGCCGGTGAGCAGATCAACTCCCTCATCATGATCAGGAGCACTGGGCGCAGCTTTGAGAGCCGGCGCACATGCGTGGTGTGCCCCTCGACGGCGGGGCCGGTCGCCCCTCGACGCTCCGATCACGACGACCGCGTCCGCACGTGCGCCCGCTCACCCTGCGGACCGAAGAGCGCGATCATCTCCGCGGGCTCGTCCCCGGGGTTGGCGAACGCGTGGGGGACGTGCGTGTCGAACTCGACGACCTCGCCGGGGCGCAGCACGACGTCGTCGTCGCCCAGCCAGAGCCGCACCTGCCCGGAGAGCACGTAGGCCCACTCGTAGCCCTCGTGGGACTGCTGGGTCGGTGTCCGCCCCGGATAGCCGACCGGCATGATCAGCTTGTAGGCCTGCAGCCCGCCCGGGCGCCGGGTCAGCGGGACGAAGGTCATCCCGCCGCGCTGCACGGCGGGCATCCGGACGCGCGGGTCGCCGGTCTGCGGGGCGTCGACGAGCTCGTCGAGCGCGACCTGGAACGCCCGCGCGAGCGGGAGCAGCAGCTCGAGGGTGGGCTTCCGTCCGCCCGATTCGAGCCGGGACAGCGTGGACAGCGAGATCCCCGTGGCGTCGGCGACCTCGGTCAGCGTCATCCCGCGGGCGCCACGGATCGCGCGCAGGCGGGGCCCGACCCCGTCGAGGACCTCGGCGAACTCACTCATGCCCAAGATTTTGCCACTACGGCAAGGATGTTTGCCAGTATGACGTCGGCCGGCGCAGGCTCGGTCCCATCGGAGCACAGCGGGAGGAGACCGGGATGAACGAGGAACGCTGGGACGTCGTGGTGGTGGGCGGCGGCGCGGGCGGGCTGTCGGCGGCGCTGACGCTGGCGCGGTCCCGACGGCGGGTGCTGGTGGTCGACGCGGGGGAGCCGCGGAACGCGCCGGCGGACGGCGTGCACAACTACCTCGGCCGCGAGGGGAGCGCGCCGGGCGAGCTGACCGCGATCGGCCGGGCCGAGGTGGAGAACTACGGGGGAGTGGTCCGCACCGGGCGGGTCGTGTCGGCCTCGCCGTCCCACGAGGGTGGCTTCCTGCTGGGCCTCGACGACGGCGGGTCGGCGCGGGCGCGGCGGGTGGTCCTCGCGACCGGCGTCGTCGACGAGCTGCCCGGGGTCACCGGCCTGCGCGAGCGCTGGGGTCGCGACGTGATCCACTGCCCGTACTGCCACGGCTGGGAGGTCCGGGACCGCCGGGTCGGGGTGCTCGCGACGAGCCCGATGGCGATGCACCACGTCGGACTGATGCGCCAGCTCACGGACGACCTCGTGCTCTTCCTCAACGACGCGTACGCGCCCGAGCGCCACGCCGCCGACGAGCTCGATGCCCGCGGCGTGGAGGTGGTGACGGGCGCGGTGTCGTCGCTCGAGGTCGTCGATGACGCGCTGCGCGGGGTCCGGCTCGCCGACGGCACCGTCGTGACCCTCGACGCGCTGCTCGTGCCGACCGTCGTCCGGGCCCGGGCCGAGGTGGCCACGATGCTGGGGCTCTCCACCACCGAGCAGCGGATGGGCGGGACGCTGTTCGGCGAGATCCTCGAGGTCGACGCGCGCGGCGAGACCGCCGTGTCCGGTGTCTGGGCCGTCGGCAACGCGACGGACGTGTCCGCCACCGTGATCGCCTCGGCGGCCGCCGGGACGAAGACCGGCGCGATGGTGAACGCGGACCTGGTCGCGGAGGACGGCCGCCTGGCCCTGATGGCGCACCGCGACGGGAGCCCGGCGTTCTGGGAGCGCTTCTACGCCGACCGCGACCAGGTGTGGAGCGGGCGACCCAACCCGGTCCTCGCCGCGACCGCCGAGGACCTCGCCCCCGGGACGGCGCTCGACCTCGGTGCCGGTGAGGGCGGCGACGCGCTCTGGCTGGCCGGGCGGGGCTGGAAGGTGACCGCGGTCGACGTCGCGCAGACAGCGTGCGACCGGATCGTCGAGCGCGCCGGCGATCTCCCCGTGCGCACCGAGCGCCACGACCTCACCGAGTCCTTCCCCGAGGACTCGTACGACCTGGTCTCGGCGCAGTACCTGCACTCCCCGAACGCCGACTTCCCGCGCACCGCGATCCTGCGCCGGGCGGCCGAGGCGGTCGCTCCGGGCGGAACCCTGCTCGTCGTCGGGCACGGCCGGCTGGCGCCGTGGTCGTGGGACCCGTCGCTGCGGATGGCGACCGCGCCCGAGGTGCTGGCGTCGCTGGCGCTCGACGACGCGGCCTGGGAGGTCGTGCGCTGCGAGTCTCCGGAGCGCACCGCGACCGGGCCGGACGGGCAGGAGGCGACGATCACCGACGAGGTGCTGCGGCTGCGCCGCATGTGAGTGGAAGTGGACGTCCGGGCGTCCACATCCACGCACATGCCCGTAGGGCACACTGGTGATCGTGAGCAGGACCGGACGTGTGGAGCGCGTGACCAAGGAGTCGAGCGTCCTCGTCGAGATCGACCTCGACGGGACCGGGCGCACCGAGGTCGCCACCGGGGTGCCGTTCTTCGACCACATGCTCGACGCGCTGGGCAAGCACGGCAGCCTCGACCTCGTCGTACGGGCTACCGGGGACACCGAGATCGACGCCCACCACACCGTCGAGGACGTCGCGATCGTGTTCGGTCAGGCCCTCAAGCAGGCGCTCGGCGACAAGTCCGGCATCCGCCGGTTCGGTGACGCCTGGATCCCGATGGACGAGGCGCTGGCCCAGGCCGTCGTGGACGTCTCCGGCCGGCCGTACTGCGTGCACACCGGGGAGCCGGACTCGATGGCCGGCTTCGTCGTCGGCGGGAACTACCCGACGGTGCTGAACCGGCACGTCTTCGAGTCGATCGCCTTCCACGCCGGGATCGCGCTGCACGTCCGGGTCACCGGCGGCCGGGACCCGCACCACATCACCGAGGCCGAGTACAAGGCGATCGCCCGGGCGCTGCGCGCGGCCACCGAGCCCGACGCACGACTGGCCGGCGGCACCGCGTCGACCAAGGGTGTCCTGGAGTCGTGAGCACCCGCCACGGCACCGGGGACGGCCGGTGAGCGGCAACGAGATCCTCGCCCTCGGGCTCCTGCTGGTGGGCGGGTTCCTCGTCGGGGGCGTGGTCTCCTTCGGCCGCCAGCGCAAGTGGATCGCCGCCGTCGTGCTCGCGGTCCTCGCCGCGCTCGCGGTCGCCGCGGGTGTCCTGCGGCTGATCCCCACCTGAGGGGTCGTCCGGCGGTCCGCGAATCGTGTCCGGTAGGGCACCATCGTCGAGATCGGACGGCGGGAGGCGGTGGGACGACGGTGGAGACGGAGCCGGACGGGGCGGGCACGTACGCCGCACGGGCGCGCGCCCTCACCTCGGCCGACGAGGCCCGGGAGCTCTACGACGCCTGGGCCCCCACCTACGACACCGACCTCGCCGGCCCGGACGGCGACGACTACCCGCTGCCCGGCATCGTCGCCGACGTCGTCGCCCGCCTCCAGGACCGCTCGGCCGACGTCCTGGACGTCGCCTGCGGCACCGGGCTGGTCGGCGCGGCCCTGGCGAGGCAGGGCTTCCGCTCGGTGGACGGTCTCGACGTCTCGCGCCGCATGCTGGCCCGGGCACGGGCGCGGCAGGTCTACCACGACCTCGGCCCGGCCGACCTCGGCCAGCGCGTGCCGGGCGCCGCGGACAAGTTCGGCGTCGTGACCTGCGTGAACGCGTTCGGGACGGGTCACCTGCCCCGCTCCGCGCTCGTCGAGTTCGCCCGCGTGGTGCACCGCGGCGGTCACGTCGTCCTCACCGTGGGCGACGACCGGCGCGACGAGATCGAGCGCCACGTGCAGCAGTTGGCGGCGCGACGGGTGGCGCGGGTGGTGGAGACCTCCGAGGTCCTGCTGCATCCCTCGACCGGGGAGCAGCACGTCGTGGCGGTCCTCGAGGTCGTGGCGTCGTCGGCGGGGGTGCGCCCGGTCCGGTGAGGCCGTCGGAGGGTCTCGGTAGCGTGAGCGGTATGCCGGGAACTCCATCCGTCGTCGTGCTCGACTACGGCTCGGGCAACCTGCGCTCCGCCGAGCGCGCCCTCGAGCGCGCCGGAGCGAAGGTCGAGGTCACCGCCGACGCCCGGGCGGCCCAGGAGGCGGACGGCCTCGTCGTTCCCGGCGTCGGGGCGTTCGCGGCGTGCGCGGCGGGCCTGCGCGCGGTGGGCGGTGAACGGATCCTCGAGCAGCGGCTCGCGGGCGGACGCCCGGTGCTGGGCATCTGCGTCGGGATGCAGGTGCTGTTCGAGCGCGGCGTCGAGTTCGGCGAGGAGGCCACGGGCGCGGGCCAGTGGCCGGGCACCGTCGAGAAGCTGCAGGCCGACGTCCTCCCGCACATGGGCTGGAACACCGTGCGCGCCCCGGCCGACTCGGTGCTCTTCGCCGGCATGCCCGCCGACGAGCGCTTCTACTTCGTGCACTCCTTCGCCGCGCGGCGCTGGGAGGTGGAGCCGCAGGAGCCGTTCCTCCCGGCGAAGGTCACCTGGGCCCACCACGGCGAGGACTTCGTCGCGGCGGTCGAGGACGGTGCGCTCGCGGCCACGCAGTTCCACCCGGAGAAGTCCGGGGAGGCCGGGCGGCGGCTCCTCGTGAACTGGCTCGAGAGCCTGTAGAACTTTCTTCCGCCGCGGCTGTCGAAGACCCCGGACCCCGTTCGACGCCCTGGTGACGGCCGGGGAGAGACCCGACCACCGAGGGCCCGGGAGGACCCGATGCGCTACATGATGATCATGCAGGCTCCGGAGACGATGAGCGTCGGCGAGGTCGACGGCCCGCCGCCGGCCGAGGTGTTCGAGGCGATGAACCGCTACAACACCGCCCTCGTCGAAGCCGGGGTGCTGCTCGCCGCCGAGGGCCTGGGCCCCTCCGCGGAAGGGTTCGAGCTGACAAACGACGGCGAGAGCCCGACCGTGACCGACGGGCCGTTCGCCGAGGCCCGGGAGCTCGTTGCCGGATTCTGGATCCTCGACGTGGCCACCCGCGGCGAGGCCGAGCAGTGGGCGCGGCGCTGCCCGATCGGGCCGGGCGTGCGCCTCGAGGTGCGACGCATCCACGACATGAACGACCTCGAGGGCATCGCGCCGCCCGAGGTGCTCGACGCCGAGGCCGCGCTGCGGTCCCGGGTCGCCGAGCGCGCAGCCCAGTACGAGCAGTCCGGTTCCTGAGGGGGATGTTGATGGCGCGCTACATGCTGGTCCTGAAGTACGACGAGGCCGTCGCGATGGCCACGCCGCCGGACCCGGCGATCTTCGAGGAGATGGGCCGGTTCAACACCGCCATGGTGGACGCCGGGGTCCTGCTCGCGGGGGAGGGCCTCGCGCCGAGCTCGCAGGGCGCCGTCGTCACCTTCCCCGACTCGGGCGGCGACGGCACCACGGTCAGCGACGGCCCGTTCACGGAGGCGCGGGAGCTGATCGGCGGATTCTGGATCCTCAAGGTCGACTCGCTCGACGAGGCGGTCTCCTGGGCGCGCAAGGCACCGTTCCGCGCCGGCGAGCGGATCGAGGTCCGGCGGGTCACCGAGGCCGAGGACTTCGAGGGGATCGCGCCGGAGAGCGTCCTGGAACAGGAGAAGGAGCTGCGCGAGCGGGCCGAGCAGCAGCACGGTGGCTGACGCCTACGCCGTCCTCGACGCGGTGTGGCGCGCGGAGTCCGCGCGCATCGTGGCCGGCGTCGCGCGCGTGGTGCGCGACGTCGGCCGCGCCGAGGAGCTCGCGCACGACGCCCTCGTCGCCGCGCTCGAGCAGTGGCCCTCCCAGGGTGTCCCGGAGAACCCGGGCGCCTGGCTCGCCGCCACGGCACGGCGCCGGGCGATCGACCTGATCCGGCGGGAGCAGAACTTCTCCCGCAAGGCCGAACAGGTCGGCCATGAGGAGTCGCGACGAACCGCGCCCGACGCCGCCGAGGTGGTCGCCGACCCGGTCCGCGCGGTCGGCGACGACGTCCTCGCGCTGCTGTTCGCGACGTGCCACCCGCTGGTGGCCCGGGAGTCGCGGGTGGCCCTGACGCTGCGGCTGTTCGGCGGTCTCACCACCGACGAGATCGCGCGGGCGCTGCTCGTGGGCTCGACGACCGTCGGCCAGCGGATCTCCCGGGCGAAGAAGCGGCTCTCGGCGGCGGGCGTGGATCTCGAGATTCCGGTGGGCGAAGAGCTCGAGGGCCGGATCGGCGCGGTGCTCGAGGTCGTCTACCTGATCTACAACGAGGGCTACGCGGCGACGACGGGCGCCGACTGGGTCCGCGCCGACCTGTGCGACGAGGCGATGCGCTTGGGACGGCGGTTGGCGGCGCTGATGCCCGAGCGTCCCGAGGTCCACGGGCTCCTCGCGCTCATGGAGCTGCAGGCCTCGCGGCTGCGGGCGCGGGTGGGTCCCGACGGCGAGCCGGTGCTGCTCGCCGACCAGGACCGCGGCCGCTGGGACCACCTGCTCGTCCGGCGCGGGCTCGACGGGCTCGCGCGGGCGGAAGCCGCGACGGGCACCCGTCGTCGGGACCCGTACACGCTGCAGGCCGGGATCGCGGCCTGTCACGCCCGGGCCGGCTCGGTGGAGGCCACCGACTGGGCGGCGATGGCGGCGCTCTACGCCGAGCTCGCCGTCGTGACGCCGTCGCCGGTCGTGGAGCTGAACCGGGCGGTCGTCGTCGGGAAGGCGGACGGCCCGGAAGCCGCGCTGGAGGTGGTGGACGCGCTGCGCGACGAGCCGGCCCTCGCCCGCTACCACCTGCTGCCGGCGGTCCGCGCGGACCTGCTCACCCAGCTCGGGCGGCGCGAGGAGGCGGCGGCCGAGCTGGAGCGGGCGGCCGAGATGGCGTCCAACGATGCCGAGCGGGCGCTGCTGCGCCGCCGGCTGGACGACCTGCGGGAGACGGCGCTGGGGCGGGGGTGAAACCGCCCCACCCCCACGTCAGCGATGGTCCGTTGCTGACACGAGACGTCAGAACGGCGCCGTCCTGACGTGCCCTTAGGGTGGTTGCCCGTGAGCTTCGATCTTCTCCCCGCCGTCGATGTCGTCGACGGCCAGGCCGTCCGCCTCGTGCAGGGCGAGGCGGGCACCGAGACCGGCTACGGCGACCCGCTCGAGGCGGCCCGCGCCTGGGTCGACGACGGCGCCGAGTGGATCCACCTCGTCGACCTCGACGCGGCGTTCCGGCGGGGGTCGAACGCGGCGCTGCTGGCGTCGCTGGTCGAGAGCGTGCCGATCAAGGTCGAGCTCTCCGGCGGCATCCGCGACGACGACTCGCTGCGCCGCGCCCTCGACACCGGGTGCGCGCGGGTCAACATCGGCACCGCCGCGCTCGAGGACCCCGACTGGTGCGCCAAGGCGATCGCCGAGTTCGGCGACCGCGTGGCCGTCGGCCTCGACGTGAAGATCCGCGACGGCGAGCACCGGCTCGCGGCGCGCGGGTGGGTCTCCGACGGCGGCGATCTCTGGGAGGTCCTCGCGCGGCTCGACGAGGAGGGCTGCGCGCGCTACGTCGTCACCGACGTGGGCCGCGACGGCACGCTGACCGGCCCGAACACCGACCTGCTGTCGGCGGTGTGCGAGCGGACGGACGCGCCGGTCGTCGCGAGTGGCGGCGTCGCGACGCTGGACGACGTGCGGGCGCTTGCGGCGCTCGCCCCGGCCGGCGTCGAGGGTGCGATCATCGGCAAGGCGCTCTACGCGGGCGCGTTCACCCTGCCCGAGGCGCTGCGCGCATGTGAGTGATGTCCGTCGTGGGGACGACCGAGATCGTTCACCTAGGCTGGGCCCCATGGGTGTGGCCGTCCGCGTGATCCCCTGCCTGGACGTCGACGCCGGGCGGGTGGTCAAGGGCGTCAACTTCGTCGATCTGCGCGATGCGGGCGACCCGGTCGAGATGGCGCGGCTCTACGACGCCGAGGGCGCGGACGAGCTCACGTTCCTCGACGTCAGCGCCTCCTCGGGGGAGCGCGAGACCACCTACGACGTCGTCCGCCGCACCGCCGAGCAGGTCTTCATCCCGCTGACCGTCGGCGGCGGGGTCCGGACCAACGACGACATCAACAAGCTGCTGCGCGCCGGCGCCGACAAGGTCGGGATCAACACCGCGGCGATCGCCCGCCCGGAGTTCCTCTCCGAGGCCAGCCGCCGCTTCGGGTCGCAGTGCATCGTGCTCTCGGTGGACGCACGACGGGTGCCCGCCGACGGGCAGCCGACCCCGTCCGGGTTCGAGGTCACGACCCACGGCGGCCGGCGCGGCACCGGGATCGACGCACTCGAGTGGGCCCAGCAGGGCGCCGAGCTGGGCGTCGGGGAGATCCTGCTGAACTCGATGGACGCCGACGGCACCAAGAACGGGTTCGACCTGGAGATGCTGCGCCGGGTGCGGGCGCTCGTCGACGTGCCCGTGATCGCGAGCGGCGGGGCGGGGGCCGTCGAGCACTTCGCCCCGGCCGTCGAGGCGGGCGCCGACGCGGTGCTCGCCGCGAGCGTGTTCCACTTCGGGATCATGCGGATCGGCGAGGTGAAGGACGCGCTGCGCGAGTCGGGGGTGGAGGTCCGATGACGACGGTTCCCGTACTCGACCCGGAGCTCGCCGCCCGGCTCAAGCGCACGCCCGACGGGCTGGTGTGCGCGGTGGTGCAGCAGTACGACACCCGCGAGGTCCTCATGGTCGCGTGGATGTCCGACGAGGCCCTGGCCCGCACGCTCACGACCCGCGAGGCCACCTACTGGTCGCGCTCGCGGCAGGAGCTGTGGATCAAGGGCGCCACCAGCGGCCACACCCAGGCCGTCCACGAGGTCCGGCTGGACTGCGACGGCGACACCCTCCTGGTCCTGGTCGACCAGCAGGGGGCGGCCTGCCACACCGGGGACCGCACCTGTTTCGACGCCGACGTGCTGCTCGGCGCCGACGTCGCCCGGTGAGGGCCCGGTACCGAGGAGGAGAGGCATGACGTCGTACGAGTACAAGGTCGTCGAGCTCCGCGAGGGCCTGATGGGCGGGAAGATGTCGGGCAACAAGCTCGAGAAGGTGCTCAACGAGCACGCGGATCAGGGCTGGCAGCTCAAGACCATCACCGGGGTCGAGGTGAAGGGCCGCATCGGTCCCGGCGGCGTGGAGGGCGTGCTCGTCACCTTCGAGCGACCCCGCGGCTGACGCGGCTCAGCCCAGTTCGGGACCCTCGAGTTCCGGCGGGTCACGAGGCCGGAGCCCAGCCGGACATCGACGGATTCCGCGGTGGATTCCGGGCGTCCGCGGTGGCCCGGAACGCCCGTACGGCCGCCCGGACCGCCGGGGTCTCGCGGTCACTGCGCCACACCGCGTCGACGGTGCGGGAGAGCACCGGCGTCGTCTCCACCATCCGCACGCCGTGCGGGATCGCCGGCCGCGCGAGCCGCGGCACCATCGCCGCGAGCCCCGCGCCCCCGACCAGCTCGAGGTGGATCGCGAACCCGCAGACCCGGCAGGTCACCCGGGGCTCGACGCCCTCGCGGCGCAGGCGGTCGATGAGCCAGTCGTGGGCGCGGGTGCTGCGGGTGTCGGCGACCCAGGTCAGGTCGGCGTCGGCGAGATCGGCCAGCGCCACCGTCCCCGACGCGGCGAGCGGATGCTCGCGGGGGAGCGCGAGGTCCAGCACGTCCTCGCAGAGCTGGGTCCGGCTGGTCCGCGCCGGCGCCGGGGCGGGCAGGCCCTCCCAGTTCTCGACGACGGCGAGCTCCAGGTCTCCGGCGACCAGCGCGGGCAGCGTCTCCTCGGCCTCGCCGTCGTCGAGCAGGACGACGAGGTCGGGGTGCGCCTGGCGCAGCCGGGCCAGCGCCGCGGGGGCGAGCGCGTGCACCGTCGTCGGGATCGCCCCGATGCGCACCGGCCCGACGACGTCGTCGTCGAGCCGGTCGAGGTCGCGCCGCGCCGTGGCGAGGCGGTCGAGCACGGCCGTGGCGTGCTCGGCGAGGACGATCCCGGCCGGGGTGAGCCGGATGCCGCGCCCGGCCGGTTCGGTGAGCGCCGCCCCGGCCTCCCGCTCGAGCGAGGCGAGCTGCTGGGACACGGCCGACGGCGTCAGGTGCAGGGACGCGGCCGCCTTCCCGACGGTGCGGTGGGTGGCGACGGCGTGCAGCGCCTGCAGGCGCGCGATCCCGAACACATCAGAGAATCTAACCGTTCCCGGCGAGAAGAACTCGCTGGTCCTGAACGATCGTCGACCCCACGCTGGACGACGTGACGACGTCCGCCTCCCCCCGCACCTCCACCGCCGTCCGTCGCCAGGTCGACCCCCGCCTGCTCGCGGTGGCCGGCAGCCTGTGTATCGCCCTCTCCCCGATCCTCATCGCCCTCTCCGGCGCGTCGCCGGGGACCGCCACCGTGTTCCGCTGCCTGCTCGCGCTGCCGGTGCTCGTGCCGATGGCGCTGCTCGAGCGGCGGCGGCTGCGCCCGGTCGCCGGCGAGATGCCGGCCGGACGTCCGTGGCTCGTCGTCGTCGGCGGTCTGCTGTTGGGCCTGGACATGACGCTGTGGACCGGGGCGATCCACGCCGTCGGGGCCGGGGTCTCGACGGTGCTGGTCAACGTCCAGGTGGTCATCCTGCCGCTGCTCGCGTTCCTCGTCCTCGGCGAGCGCGTGCGCCTGTCGTTCCTGCTGGCCGTGCCGGTGATGCTCGGCGGGGTCGCGCTCGCGAGCGGGCTCGCGGGGGGCGGCGGTGGCGCGGCCGACCCCGTGACGGGGACCGTGCTGGCACTGCTCGCCGCCTTCGCCTACGCCGGGTACCTGCTCTTCCTGCGGCTCGGATCGGCACCGGGGCAGCGGTCCGGGCCGGTGACCCTCGCGACGGCGGCCGCGGCGGTGAGCTCGTTCGTGCTCGGCAGCCTGTGGGAGGGCGTGGACCTGACACCCGGCTGGACCGCGATCGGCTGGCTCGCGCTGCTCGCGCTGATCGGGCAGTGCATGGGCTGGGTGCTCATCGCGGGCGGGATGGCGAAGCTCCCGTCGTCGACCGGTGCGTCGATCCTGCTGCTCCAGCCCGTCGGGGCCGTGCTGCTCGGGATGCTCGTGCTGGGCCAGTTCCCGACCGTCTGGCAGCTGATCGGCTGCGCGGTCGTCATCGCGGCGGTCGCGTTCGCGGCGCGCACCCGCGCCGAGCCCGCGCCGGCGGACGCGTCGTCGTCCTGAGGCGGGGTGTGGGCGAGGCCGCTGCGGGAGACTGTCGGTGGGAGCGTCCACAATGGGCGGCGTGTCCGTGACCGACCAGCAGATCTCCCTCGGAGCCGTGGAGCCCGACCGCGCGCGGTTCCACGAGCTCGCCGCGCACCACCGCGTGATCCCGGTCGTGCGTCGGCTGCTGGCCGACGACGAGACGCCGCTCGGGGTGTACCGCAAGCTCGCGGGGCGGCGCAGCGGGACGTTCCTGCTGGAGTCCGCCGCGCACGGCGAGTCGTGGTCGCGCTTCTCGTTCGTCGGGGCGCGCAGCGCGGCCGCCCTCACCGAGCGGGGCGGCCGGGCGCACTGGACGGGCACGCCGCCGGTCGGCCTGCCCGGGACGGGGGACGACGACGAGTCGGACCCGCTGGTCGCGCTGCGCGAGACCCTCGAGCGGCTGCGCACCGAGCCGCTGCCCGGCCTGCCGCCGCTCACCGGGGGCCTCGTCGGGTACGTGGGGTACGACGCGGTGCGTCGCCTCGAGCGTCTCCCGGAGCTCACCGAGGACGATCTCGAGATCCCCGAGCTGGTCATGCTGCTGGCCACCGACCTCGCGGCCCTCGATCACCACGAGGGCACCGTCACCCTCATCGCCAACGCCGTGAACTGGGACGACAGCCCGGAGCGGGCCGACGCGGCGTACGACGACGCGCTCGCCCGGCTCGACCGGATGACCGCCGAACTGGGAGCGCCGGCACCGTCCACCGTCGCGCAGTACGACCCGCTGGCCGGACGCTCACCGCAGGTCCGCCGCCGGTTCGACCGCGATCGCTACCTCGAGGCGGTGGAGATCGCCAAGGAGCGGATCCGCGCGGGCGACGCGTTCCAGATCGTGGTCAGCCAGCGCTTCGAGGCCGAGACGTCCGCCGACGCGCTCGACGTCTACCGCGTCCTGCGGGCCACGAACCCGAGCCCGTACATGTACCTGCTGCGCCTCTCCGACGCCGAGGGGCGGCCGTTCGAGATCGTCGGGTCCAGCCCCGAGGCCCTGGTGACCGTGCGGGACGGCGTCGCGACGACGCACCCGATCGCCGGGACGCGCTGGCGCGGGGCCGACGCGGAGGAGGACGTCTTCCTCGAGAAGGACCTCCTGGCCGACGAGAAGGAGCGCGCCGAGCACCTCATGCTCGTCGACCTCGGGCGCAACGACCTCGGGCGGGTCTGCGAGCCGGGGACCGTGAAGGTGCACCGCTTCTTCGACATCGAGCGCTACAGCCACGTCATGCACCTGGTCTCGACGGTGTCCGGCCGCCTCGCCGAAGGCCGGACGGCGTTCGACGCCGTGGCCGCCTGCTTCCCCGCGGGCACGCTGTCCGGCGCCCCGAAGCCGAAGGCCATGGAGATCATCGAGGAGCTGGAGCCGACCCGGCGCGGGCTCTACGGCGGCATCGTCGGCTACCTCGACTTCGCCGGCGACGCCGACACCGCGATCGCGATCCGCACCGGGCTGCTGCGCGACGGCGTCGCCCACGTGCAGGCCGGTGGCGGGATCGTGGCCGACTCCGACCCGGTCGCGGAGGACACCGAGGCCAACAACAAGGCCCGTGCGGTCCTGGCGGCGGTCGCGACGGCGGGCACCCTCGGGGCACCGGAGCCGGCCCGCGACCCGGGAGGCGACGCCTCGTGACCGGGCCCGCCGCGCCGTCGCCGCGCCGCCCCGGATCGCGGCTGCTCGGGCTCGCCGTCGTGGGGCTGCTGCTCGGCGCGCTCGCGCTCTGGGGCGCCTCGCGGGGCACCTGGCTCACCGCGACCTGGGAGGTGCCGCTGCGGGGCACCGTCGTGGCCACGGCCGACGGAGCCGACACCGAGCCGGTGCTGGTGCCCTGGGCGCTGCTGGCGCTCGCGGCGATCGGCGGGCTGCTCGCCACCTCGGGCTGGGGCAGGCGGGTGGTCGGGGTCATCGTGGGCGTCGCCGGACTGTGGGCCCTGTTGCGCGCGGTGTCCGGGCTCGCCGCCCCCGCCCCGGCGCTGTTGCCCGCGTCGGCCCGTCAGGCGGGGCGCGCGGTGGGCGTCGCCGTGACGCCGGTCTGGCCGCTGCTCGGGGCGCTGGGCGGGCTGCTGCTGCTGGCCGTCGGCGCCCTGGTGGCCGCCCGCGGCTCGGTCATGCCGCGGCTCGGCGCGCGCTACGACGCACCCGGCGGACGCGCCCGCGCGCGTCCGGAGGACGACGAGCGCGGCCTCTGGGAGGCGCTCGACGCGGGGGAGGACCCGACGACGGGACCACCCGCCGCCGACCCGTCCGTGCCCGGGCGGCACGACGACGACACGAGTCCGGCGGGCCCTTCCGCGGGGAGGGCACCGGACGGCGCGGAAGGAGGCCGGGGTTAACATGGAGCGAACTCGGCCGGCGGGATCGGGCCGGGGGTCAGAGGGTCGATGAGCACCACCGAAGATCGCCCGAGGGATGGGGGCAGCAGCCGCGTGAGCGTCCTGGAGAAGATCCTCGAGGGGGTCCGTGCCGACCTCGCCGTCCGCGAGGCCGCCGCCCCGTTCGACCAGGTCAAGGCCGCCGCCGCCGCGGCGCCACCCGCCAGGGACGCGCTGGCCGCGCTGCAGGGGCAGGGCATCGGCGTGATCGCCGAGGTCAAGCGCGCCTCGCCCTCGCGGGGCCACATGGTCGACATCCCCGACCCGGCCAAGCTCGCCCGGCAGTACGTCGAGGGCGGCGCCCGGATCATCAGCGTGCTGACCGACCAGCAGTCCTTCGAGGGGTCGCTGACCGACCTCGACGAGGTCCGCGCGGCGGTGGACATCCCCGTCCTGCGCAAGGACTTCGTGGTCGGCACCTACCAGGTGCACGAGGCCCGGGCCCACGGCGCGGACCTGGTGCTGCTGATGTGCTCGGTGCTCGAGCAGAACGCGCTGGACGCCCTGGTCGACCGCGTGCACTCGCTCGGGATGACCGCCCTCGTCGAGATCCACGACGAGGAGGAGGCCGACATGGCCCTCCGCGCCGGGGCCAAGCTCGTCGGGATCAACGCCCGCGACCTCACCACCATGGAGGTCGACCGCGACGTGTTCAGCCGCCTCGCGCCCGGCCTGCCCGGCGAGGTCATCCGCGTCGCCGAGTCCGGCGTGCGCGGCCCCGGAGACCTGATGACCTACGCGGGACTCGGCGCCGACGCGGTGCTCGTCGGCGAGTCCATGGCGACCGCCGAGGACCCCCGGGCCGCGGTCCGCCAGCTGGTCACGGCCGGGTCGCACCCCGCGTGCCCGAAGCCCGCACGCTGAGCCCCACGGCACCCGAGAAGGATTCGAGCATGGCCACCGCACCCGGCGGACTGCCCACCGCGAGCGACGGTCTGTCCGAGCACGGCCACGACCCCGACGCGACCGGCCACTTCGGCCGCTACGGCGGACGGTTCATGCCCGAGGCGCTCATCGCCGCGGTCGACGAGGTGGCCGCGGAGTACGACAAGGCCCGCCACGACCCGGAGTTCCTCGCCGAGCTCGACCGGCTGCAGCGCGACTACGCCGGCCGACCCAGCCCGGTCACCGACGCGCGGCGGCTCTCCGAGCACGCCGGCGGCGCCCGCATCCTGCTCAAGCGCGAAGACCTCAACCACACCGGCTCGCACAAGATCAACAATGTGCTCGGCCAGGCGCTGCTGACCCAGCGCATGGGCAAGACGCGGGTGATCGCCGAGACCGGCGCCGGCCAGCACGGCGTTGCCACCGCCACCGCCGCGGCCCTGCTCGGGCTGGACTGCATGGTCTACATGGGCGAGGTCGACACCGAACGCCAGGCACTCAACGTCGCACGGATGCGGCTGCTCGGCGCCGAGGTCGTCCCCGTGACCACCGGGTCCCGGACGTTGAAGGACGCCCTCAACGAGGCCTACCGCGACTGGGTGGCCACGGTCGGGCACACCCACTACGTGCTCGGCACCGCGGCCGGGCCCCACCCGTTCCCGATGATGGTCCGTGACTTCCACCGCGTGATCGGCCTCGAGGCGCGTGCGCAGGTCCTCGAGCGGTACGACCGGCTGCCCGACGCGGTCGTGGCCTGCGTCGGCGGCGGCTCCAACGCGATCGGGATCTTCCACCCGTTCCTGGACGACAGCGCGGTGCGGCTGGTCGGCTGCGAGGCCGCGGGCGACGGCGTCGACACCGGGCGGCACGCCGCCTCGATCGGCGGCGGCACCCCCGGCGCACTGCACGGGGCGCTGACCTACCTGCTGCAGGACGAGGACGGCCAGACGATCGAGTCGCACTCGATCTCGGCGGGCCTCGACTACCCCGGCGTCGGCCCGGAGCACTCGTTCCTGCACGACATCGGGCGCGCCGAGTACGTCCCGGTCACCGACACCGAGGCGATGGACGCGTTCCGGCTGCTGTGCCGCACCGAGGGGATCATCCCGGCGATCGAGTCGGCACACGCGGTGGCCGGTGCCGTGCGGCTGGGCCGCGAGCTCGGCCCGGACGCGACGATCCTGGTCAACCTCTCCGGGCGCGGCGACAAGGACGTCGACACCGCGGCCCGCTGGTTCGACGTGGTCGACGCCGAGGCCCTGCCGACCGACCCGCCGGCGCAGGACCAGCCCGAGGCGACCGGGGAGCGCGAGCTGTGACCACCGCGAAGACGGGCCTCACCGTGCTCGACGAGGTCTTCACGACGGCGAAGGCCGAGGACCGCGCCGCGCTCATCGCCTACCTGCCCGCCGGCTACCCGACGGTGCGCGGCTCGACCGGGCTGCTGACCCAGGCCCTCGAGGCCGGGGCGGACCTCGTCGAGGTCGGGCTGCCGTACTCCGACCCGGTGCTCGACGGCCCGGTGATCCAGCACGCGGTCGACACCGCGCTGCGCGGGGGAGTGCGGGTGCGCGACACCCTCACCGTCGTCGAGACCCTCGCCGCCCGCGGCGGGCGCGCCGTCGTCATGACCTACTGGAACCCCGTCCTGCGCTACGGCCCGGAGGCGTTCGCCCGGGATCTCGCCTCGGCGGGCGGCCTCGGCGTCATCACCCCCGACCTGGTCCCGGACGAGGAGAACGGCTGGCTGGCCGCGACCACCGCGACCGGCATCGCGCCGATCTTCCTCGTGGCGCCGTCGTCGACCGAGCAGCGGATCGCCGACACCGCCGCCGCGAGCCGGGGCTTCCTCTACACCGCGTCGACCATGGGGGTCACGGGCGCCCGGGACGCCGTCTCGGACACCGCGAAGGCGCTGGTCGAGCGCACCCGGCGTCACACCGACCTGCCGCTCGGGGTGGGGCTCGGGGTGCGCTCGGGCGGCCAGGCGAGCGAGGTGGCGTCGTTCGCCGACGGGGTGATCGTCGGGTCGGCGCTGGTCTCGGCGGCGGAGCACGGGCGGGCGGCGGTCGCACGGCTGACCAGCGAGCTCGCGGCGGGTGTGCGGGGGAACCACACCGGTCGCTGAGCCGGTTCAGGACTCGGCGGCGGGGCGGGTCCCTCGCGGCTCGGCGGCGGGGCGGGTCCCTCGCGGCTTGATCAGCAGCACACCAGTCATGCGCGCAGGCCGGCCGAGCTGCCACCAGTGCCCCTCGTCGCGCCTCGCCCACCCCTCGGCTTGATCAGCAGCACACCAGAGGTGCACCCATCCGCGCTCGCGCCGACTGCGGCCACCCGACCCGCACCCCGAAATCCGACGTCGCAACCGAGTCACCGTGACTCGGTCGCACCACCACACTTCCCTCGCCGGCCACCGCCGTGCCCCGCCCGAGGTGAGTGAGTGGCGCCGTTCGCTCGCCCAGTGACCGGAATGTGCCACTGCTGACCGGGGGAGCGGGAGGGAGGCACCGAGGCCGACACGACCCGCGCGACCCCGGCTCACCATGAGTGTCGGTGGTGCCCGATAGCGTGGGGCCGTGCTCGCAGCGATGCTCCCGGCGACCATTCCCAGCCCACCGCAGGGCGTGTGGCACGTCGGGCCGATCCCGCTGCGGGCCTATGCGCTCTGCATCATCGCGGGCATCGTCCTCGCGGTCTGGCTGACCGACCGGCGGTTCGTGGCTCGGGGCGGGGCGCCGGGCTTCGTCGTCGACGTCGCGGTCTGGGCGGTGCCCTTCGGCCTCCTCGGCGGGCGGCTCTACCACCTCGCGACCGACTGGCGGACCTACTTCGGCCCGGGCGGGGACCCGATCGCGGCGCTCTACGTCTGGAACGGCGGGCTCGGGATCTGGGGGGCGATCGCGCTGGGCGCGGTCGGCGCCTGGATCGCCTGCCGCCGCCGCGGCGTCCCGCTGTCCGCGTTCGCCGACGCCGCGGCGCCCGGGATCGTGCTCGCGCAGGCCGTGGGCCGGCTCGGCAACTGGTTCAACCAGGAGCTCTACGGGGACCCGACGAGCCTCCCGTGGGGCCTGGAGATCTACCGCCGCGTCGACCCCGTCACCGGCGCGCCCGACAACCTCGGCGGCGTCGCGCTGGACCGCGTCCCGGTCGAGATCGTCCAGCCCACGTTCCTCTACGAGATCGTGTGGAACATCCTCGTCGCGATCCTCGTGGTCGTGGTCGACCGGAAGATGCAGCTGGCCCGCGGGCGCGCGTTCGCGCTCTACGTCGCGGGCTACACCGCCGGGCGCTTCGTCATCGAGATGATGCGCAGCGACCCCGCGACCCGGGTGTTCGGGGACGTGCGGATCAACGTCGTCGTCGCGGGCGTCGTCTTCGTGGCGGCGCTGGTGTACTTCCTGGTCGTCCGGGGTCCGCGGGAGGACCTGTCGGGCTCCATGCCCGGCCCGGAACCCGATTCGTCGGCCGGGGCGTCGGGTACGTCGGGGGGCGTGGACGCCCAGGACGAGACCGACGACGCGACCCGTGCCCGGGAGAACCGCGAGCAGGTCGCCGCACCGGACCGCGACACGCATCACGGCGCCGCCGATCCCTCGGGCGTCGACGCCGCACCCGCCGACCCGACCCAGGAGGAGGACGCCCCGGTCGAGCCGCCCTCGGCCACTCGCGGCTCCTCCTAGGACGACCCCGCCGCGCGGGCACTCGTCACGGTCCGAGCACGGGCCGTCCGTGCCCGGCGCGGGCTAGACTCGATCGGCAGCGCGGGACGTCGGAGTCCCGCCGCCAGCATCGCCGGGCCGTCCCGGGTCACCGTCCGACCCACCTCCCGGCGCATCCCAGGGCCACCGTCGTCCCCGGTCATTCCCGTCTCAGACCCTGTCCGCCGGCCGGCGGACGGATCTGCTCCGTCTCCACCACCGGCTCGCGACGACATGACGCGGTCGAGCTCGCCCCGATGACGGCATCGACGAGCTCCGTCCGTGTTCCCACGAGGAGGCGCCCACCGTGCTGTTCTCCACCACCCCGGGCCCCCAGGGCCTGTACGACCCCGCGTACGAGCACGACGCCTGCGGGGTCGGCGCGGTCGTCGACACCACGGGCCGTCGCAGCCACGGCATCGTCGCCGACGCCCTGCAGGTGCTGCACAACCTGGACCACCGCGGGGCCGCCGGCAGCGAGCCGACCAGCGGTGACGGCGCCGGCATCCTCGTGCAGCTCCCCGACGAGCTGCTGCGGGCGACCGTCGACGCCGCGCTGCCGCCACCGCGCCCGAGCGAGGACGGCGGCGGGCCGCAGCACACCTACGCGTGCGGCGTGGTCTTCCTCCCGGCCGACGACGACGGGTACGACAAGGCCGTCTCGCTGCTGGAGCGGATCACCGCCGAGGAGGGCCTCGAGGTCCTGTGCTGGCGCGACCTGCCGACCGACCCCGAGGGCGCCGATGTCGGGTCGGTCGCGCGCTCGGTGATGCCCCGGTTCGCGCAGGTCCTCGTCGCGCACCCGGAGCGGACCCTCGCCGGCATCGAGCTCGACCGCATCGCCTACCTCGTGCGCAAGCGCGTCGAGCGGGAGTCGGTCGAGCAGGGCTGCGGGCTCTACATTGCCTCGCTGTCGAGCCGGACCGTGACCTACAAGGGGATGCTGACCACCGACCAGCTGCCGCTGTTCTTCCCGGACCTGCGCGACGGGCGCCTGACCAGCGCGATCGCGATCGTGCACAGTCGGTTCTCGACCAACACCTTCCCGAGCTGGCCGCTGGCGCACCCGTACCGGGCCATGGCGCACAACGGGGAGATCAACACCGTGCGCGGCAACCGGAACCGGATGCGGGCGCGTGAGGCGCTGCTCGGCACCGACCTCTTCCCGGGCGACCTGCAGCGGGCGATGCCCGTCTGCCCGGACGAGGTCTCGGACTCCGCGAGCTTCGACGAGGTCCTCGAGCTGCTCTCGCTCGGCGGCCGGTCGCTGCCGCACGCGGTGATGATGATGATGCCGGAGGCGTGGGAGAACCACGCCGAGATGCCGGCCGACCAGCGGGCGTTCTACCAGTTCCACTCCAGCCTCATGGAGCCGTGGGACGGCCCGGCGGCGGTGGTGTTCACCGACGGGACGCTGCTGGGCGCCACCCTCGACCGCAACGGGCTGCGGCCGGCGCGCTGGTGGCAGCTCGCCGACGACCGCGTGGTGCTGGCCAGCGAGTCCGGCGTGCTGGAGGTCGACCCGGCCGACGTCGTCGCGAAGGGCCGGCTGCAGCCGGGCCGGATGTTCCTCGTCGACCCGCGGACCGGTGCCGGGGTCCTCGACGACCAGGCGTTCAAGTCCGAGCTCGCCGCCGCCGAACCGTACGGCGAGTGGCTGCACGCCGGACTGGTGCGCCTCGACCAGCTCAAGGCACGCGAGCACGTGGTGCACACCCACGAGTCGGTGATGCGCCGCCAGCAGACCTTCGGCTACACCGAGGAGGAGCTGCGGGTCCTGCTCGCGCCGATGGCCCGGACGGGAGCCGAGCCGCTGGGCAGCATGGGCACCGACACCCCTACGGCGGCGCTCTCCCGGCGCCCGCGGCTGCTCTACGACTACTTCGTCCAGCTGTTCGCGCAGGTCACGAACCCGCCGCTGGACGCGATCCGCGAGGAGCTCGTCACCTGCCTGGCGCGCCCGATCGGCGCCGAGCAGAACCTGTTCCATCCCGGCCCGGCGTCGTGCCGGCAGGTCGTGCTGCCCTACCCGGTGATCGACAACGACGAGCTCGCGAAGCTCATCCACATCAACGACGACGGCGACATGCCCGGCTTCGCGGCGACGGTGATCTCCGGGCTCTACGAGGTCGACGGCGGCGAGGACGCCCTGGCGTCGGCCCTGGACCGGGTGTGCCGCGAGGCCAGCGAGGCGATCGCGGACGGCAAGCGGATCCTCGTGCTCTCCGACCGCGACTCCGACCACCGCCGCGCCCCGATCCCGGCGCTGCTGCTGGTCTCGGCGGTGCACCACCACCTCGTCGGAACGCGGGAGCGCACCCAGGTCGCCCTCGTTGCGGAGTCCGGGGACGCCCGCGAGGTCCACCATATGGCGCTGCTGCTGTCCTTCGGGGCGGCGGCGATCAACCCGTACCTGGCGTTCGAGTCGATCGAGGACATGATCGCCTCCGGCCAGCTCGAGGGGCTCGAGACCGGCACCGCGATCGCGCACTACGTGAAGGCGTGCGTGAAGGGCGTGCTGAAGGTGATGTCCAAGATGGGCATCTCCACGGTCTCCGGGTACACCGCCGCGCAGGTCTTCGAGGCGGTCGGGCTCTCGCAGGAGTTCATCGACGAGTACTTCTCGGGGACGTCGTCGAAGCTCGGCGGTGGCGGCCTCGACGTCGTCGCCCGCGAGGCGGGGATGCGGCACCGGACCGCCTACCCCGACAACCCCACCGAGCGGGCGCACCGCCGCCTCGACGTCGGCGGGGAGTACGCCTACCGCCGCGAGGGCGAGCAGCACCTGTTCACCCCCGAGACGGTGTTCCTGCTGCAGCACTCGACGCGGACCGGACAGCGCGACGTCTTCCGCCGCTACACCGCCGAGTGCGACCGCATCGCCGCCGAGGGCGGCCAGCTGCGTGGGCTCTTCCGGCTGCGCTACGACGACCGGCCCCCGGTCGACATCGACGAGGTCGAGCCGGCCACCGAGATCGTCAAGCGGTTCGCGACCGGGGCGATGAGCTACGGCTCGATCTCCGCCGAGGCGCACACCGACCTCGCGATCGCCATGAACAACATCGGCGGGCGCTCGAACACCGGCGAGGGCGGCGAGGACCCGGTCCGGCTGCACGACCCGTCGAAGCGCTCGTCGATCAAGCAGGTCGCGTCCGGGCGCTTCGGCGTGACCAGCGAGTACCTGGTGAACGCCGACGACCTGCAGATCAAGATGGCCCAGGGCGCCAAGCCGGGGGAGGGCGGCCAGCTCGCGGGCCAGAAGGTGTACCCCTGGATCGCCGAGGTCCGGCACTCGACGCCCGGCGTCGGGCTGATCTCGCCGCCGCCGCACCACGACATCTACTCCATCGAGGACCTCAAGCAGCTCATCCACGACCTCAAGAACGCCAACGACCGGGCGCGGATCCACGTCAAGCTGGTCAGCTCGGTCGGGGTCGGGACAGTGGCTGCGGGGGTCAGCAAGGCCCACGCCGACGTCGTGCTCATCTCCGGGTGGGACGGCGGGACGGGCGCCGCGCCGCTCACGTCGTTGAAGCACGCCGGGGCGCCGTGGGAGGTCGGGCTCGCCGACACCCAGCAGACGCTGATCCTCAACGGCCTGCGCGACCGTATCTCGGTCCAGGTCGACGGCGGCATGAAGACCGGCCGCGACGTGATCGTCGGGATGCTGCTGGGCGCCGAGGAGTACGGGTTCTCGACGGCGCCGCTGGTCGTCAACGGCTGCGTCATGATGCGGGTCTGCCACCTCGACACCTGCCCGGTCGGCGTCGCGACCCAGAACCCGGAGCTGCGCCGGCGCTACACCGGCCGCCCGGAGTTCGTCGAGAACTTCTTCCGGTTCGTGGCCGAGGAGGTCCGCGAGTACCTCGCGAAGCTCGGGTTCCGCAGCGTCGAGGAGGCCATCGGGCGCTCGGAGCTGATCGACACCGGCGAGGCGGTCGACAACTGGAAGGCCCAGGGCGTCGACCTCGCCCCGCTGTTCACGGTGCCGAAGGGGCCCGAGGGCGCCTCGACCGACCGGCGATGTACGAAGGCCCAGGACCACGGCCTCGACAAGGCCCTGGACCGCACGCTGATCCAGCTCGCCGAGGGCGCTCTCGACGACGCCATGCCGGTGCGGATCGAGACCCCGGTCCGCAACGTCAACCGCACCGTCGGGACGCTGCTCGGCGCCGAGGTGACCCGGCGCTTCGGGCGGGACGGCCTCGCCGACGACACCGTCCACGTCGAGCTCACCGGCTCCGCGGGGCAGTCGCTGGGCGCGTTCCTGCCGCCCGGGGTCACGCTCGACCTGGTCGGCGACGCCAACGACTACGTCGCCAAGGGCCTCTCCGGGGGCCGGGTGATCGTGCGTCCGCCGGACGATGCGCCGTTCACCGGCGGTCGGGCCGTGTCATCCCCCGTCGCTCCGCTCGCCCCGATCCCCGACGAGGACCACACCATCGCCGGCAACGTCATCGCCTACGGCGCCACCGGCGGCGAGGTGTTCCTGCGCGGCCAGGTGGGAGAGCGGTTCTGCGTCCGGAACTCGGGGGCGCTCGCCGTCGTCGAGGGCGTCGGGGACCACGCCTGCGAGTACATGACCGGCGGGCGGGTCGTCGTGCTCGGCCGCACCGGGCGCAACCTCGGCGCCGGGATGTCCGGCGGGATCGCGTTCGTGCACGACCTGCCCGGGGTGCGGGTCAACCAGGAGATGGTCGACCTGCTCGCGGTGACCGGCGACGACGCCGAGTGGCTCCGGGGCGTCGTCGAGCGCCACCTCGAGCTGACCGGGTCGCCCAAGGCGGCGCGCCTTCTCGACGACTGGGACACCGAGGTCGGGCACTTCACCAAGGTCATGCCGACCGACTACCAGCGGGTCCTCGACGCGACGCAGCGCGCGCAGGCCGAGGGCCGCGACCCCAACGAGGTGATCATGGAGGTGGCTGGTGGCTGACCCCCGCGGGTTCCTCGCGTACGCGCGCGAGGACAACCCCACGCGGCCGATCGAGGTCCGTCGCACCGACTGGCACGAGGTGTACGCCTCCGTCACCGATCCCGACGTCGAGGCGGGCACCCGCGAGCAGGCGGCCCGCTGCATGGACTGCGGCATCCCGTTCTGCCACTCCGGCTCGGCGGGCTGCCCGCTCGGCAACCTGATCCCGGAGTGGAACGACCTCGTCCGGCTCGGCGAGTGGGGCCGAGCGGCCGAGCGGTTGCACGCCACCAACAACTTCCCGGAGTTCACCGGCGCGCTCTGCCCGGCACCGTGCCAGGAGGCCTGCGTCCTCTCGATCACCAGCCAGCCCGGCTCGGTGGCGATCAAGCGGGTCGAGTGGTCGATCGCCGAGGTCGCGTGGCGCGAGGGGCACGTGTCGGCGCAGCCGGCCGCGGAGTCGTCGGGACGGCGGGTGGCGGTGGTCGGGTCCGGGCCGGCCGGGCTCGCGGCCGCCCAGCAGCTGACCCGGGCCGGCCACGACGTCACGGTCTTCGAGCGCGACGACCGCCTCGGCGGGCTGATGCGCTACGGCATCCCGGAGTTCAAGTTCGAGAAGTGGGAGCTCGACCGGCGCCTGGAACAGATGCGCGCGGAGGGCACCCGCTTCGTCGTGAACTGCGAGGTCGGCGGCGACGATGCCGACGAGGCGGACGGCACCGCGCTGCCCGTCGAGCGGCTGCGGGCCGAGTACGACGCGGTGGTGCTCGCCGTCGGCGCGCTGGCCGGGCGGGACGACCCCTCGCTGGAGGGGCGCGACCTCGAGGGCATCCACCTCGCGATGGACTACCTGACGCCCGCGAACCGGGAGTGCGAGGGCGACGGGCCGTCCCCGATCCACGCGCGCGGCAAGAACGTCGTCGTGATCGGCGGCGGGGACACCGGCGCGGACTGCTACGGCACCGCGACCCGCCAGGGCGCGATCGGGGTGCACCAGCTCGACCAGTACGCCGCGCCACCCGTCGTCCGGGACCCGACGACCTCACCGTGGCCGACCTGGCCCTACGTCCTCCGCACCCCGCCGGCCCTCGAGGAGGGTGGCGAACGGATGTTCGCGACGGCGGTGCGGCGCTTCGTCGGCGACGAGCGCGGTCACGTGCGCGCGGTGGAGCTCGCGACGGTGGAGGTGCGCCGCGGCGCGGACGGGTCCCGCGAGGTCGTCCCGACCTCGGAGGAGGTCCACCAGATGCCCGCCGACCTGGTGCTCTTCTCGATCGGCTTCACCGGGCCGGACGACATGGCGCTGATACCCGGGCTGGGGATCGAGCGGACGAGGAAGGGCACGATCGGCTGCGGTTCGGACTGGCAGACCGACGCTCCCGGGGTATTCGTGTGCGGCGACGCCCACCGCGGGGCGTCGCTGATCGTCTGGGCGATCGCCGAGGGCCGGTCCGCGGCGGCCGCCGTCGACACCTACCTCTCGTCGGACGGCCGCACCGACCTGCCGTCGCCGGTGCATCCGGGGGCGCTGCCGCTGGCGGCATAGGTGCGCTTCGCGCTCGTGAGCAGAAATTGACGTCAGGGCGTCAATTTCTGCTCACGGGCCGTCAGGCACCTACTGCAGCTGGGCCTTCGTGATCTGCACGGGGATGTTCGGCTTCCCGCCGCCGGCCTGGTTCGAGTTGTCGTCGCCGCCGGCCGCGATCCTGTCGAGCACCGCGAGCCCCGCCGGGGCGATCTGGCCGACCACCGTGTACTGCGGCGGCAGCGCCGAGTCGCCGTAGACGAGGAAGAACTGGCTGCCCGTGGTGTCGGGGTCGGACGACTTCGCCATCGCGACCAGACCGCGGGTGTAGTTCGAGGCGCCCTGGCCCAGCGGCGACGGCGCGAGGTTGGTCGGCGGCTCCTCGGCGTAGCGGTAGCCGGGGCCGCCGGACCCGCTGCCGGTCGGGTCACCGCACTGCAGCACCTGGAGGCCCTGGCCGGTGACCAGGCGCGGGCACGGGGTGTTGTCGTAGAAGCCCTGCTGGGCGAGCGAGGTCACCGCGTTCACCGCGCACGGGGCCTCGGCGCGGTTCAACGTCATCGGGATCGCGCCCTGCGAGGTCTGCAGAGTGAGCCCGACCGTGCCCGTCCGGGCCGGGTTCGCGTCCGGCGCCTGGACCGGGCGGGAGGCCTGACCGTCGGGCGTGTACTGGCACGCCCCGGCTGCCGTCGCGGGTGCGGCAGGAGCGGCCTCCGAGGACGACGGGCGGGTGTAGAGGTAGATCCCGACGGCGGCCACGACCACCACCACGACCGCGACGACGGCTCCGATCGTCAGGCGCTGCCGACGGCGGCGGGACCGCTCCGCGCGGCGCTCGATCTGTCGCTCCAGCTTGCGCTTGGCGGCCTTCCGGCGCTGCTCGTTCGTCGGCACGGCGGCATCCTAGGAAGTCAGGTTCCGGTGAGTCCGACCAGGTCAGGACCGACGCGTCACGGAGGGCGTCGATCAGGGCCGCTCACCTGAGTCCGATCGCCGTCGAGGGTGACCACTAGGCTGGCGGTCCAGGTCCAACCGAGGAGGACGAGGACGTGCTGGTCGCCGGATTCCCGGCCGGGAGCTTCCAGACCAACTGCTTCGTGGTGGCGCCCGACGAGGGCGGTCCCTGCGTCGTGGTCGACCCGGGGCAGGAGGCCGAGGAGCCGCTGCGCAAGGTGCTGGCCGAGCGGAAGCTCTCGCCGGTGGCGGTGCTGCTCACCCACGGGCACCTCGACCACATGTGGTCGGTGACCCCGGTCTGCGACGGTGACGACATCCCGGCGTGGATCCACCCCGAGGACCGGTTCATGCTCGCCGACCCGCTCAAGGGCGTCGGCGAGATGGGGTCCCAGCTCGCCGCGATGTACCCGGGGCTGGAGTTCCGGGAGCCGAAGCAGGTCGAGACGCTCACCGACGGCGCCACGCTGGATCTCGCCGGGCTGAGCCTCACCGTCGACCACACCCCGGGCCATACCCGGGGCTCGGTCGTCTTCCGCAGCGCCACCGAGGACGGCGCGCCGTTCGTGCTCGCCGGGGACACCCTGTTCCAGGGCGGCATCGGGCGCACCGATCTCCCCGGCGGCTCGCTCGAGGAGATGATGACGAGCCTGCAGACCAAGCTCCTGTCGCTGCCCGACGAGACCGCGGTGCTGCCCGGGCACGGGCAGCCGACCACCATCGGCGACGAGCGGCACACCAACCCCTTCCTGCAGGGCCCCCAGAACGCGCCCGGCAGGAACCTCTAGAGGAAGGCCGCATGGCCGAGATCCCGCCCGGCGGCTTCACCGCGCCGAAGGGCATCCCCGAGTACGTCGGGCCCGAGTTCGTCGCGGTGCGCGACACCCTGATCCGCGAGGCCGACCGCGCCGGCTACGCCCACCTCGAGCTGCCGGTGTTCGAGGACACCGCGCTCTACGCCCGCGGGGTCGGCGAGTCCACCGACGTCGTCTCCAAGGAGATGTACTCGTTCGCCGACCGCGGCGGCCGGTCGGTGACGCTGCGCCCCGAGGGGACCGCCGGCGTCGTCCGCTCCGTGATCGAGCACGGCCTGGACCGCGGGACGCTGCCGGTCAAGCTGCGCTACGCCGGGCCGTTCTTCCGCTACGAGCGTCCGCAGGCGGGCCGGTACCGGCAGCTGCAGCAGGTCGGCGTCGAGGCGATCGGGGTGGACGACCCCGCGCTCGACGCCGAGGTGCTCGCCGTCGCCGACGCCGGGTTCCGGGCCCTGGGGATCACCGGGCACCGCCTCGAGATCACCAGCCTCGGCGACGCGACGACGCGCCCGGCCTACCGCGCCGAGCTGACCCGGTTCCTCGAGAAGCTGGACCTCGACGAGCCCACCCGGGGACGCGCCCGGATCAACCCGCTGCGGGTGCTCGACGACAAGCGACCGGAGGTCCGCGAGCAGCTCGCCGACGCGCCGCTGATGGTCGACCACCTGTCCGACGAGGCCGCCGCGCACCACCGCAAGGTGCTGGGCTACCTAGACGAGCTCGGCGTCCCGTACACCGAGAACCCGTGGATGGTCCGCGGCCTGGACTACTACACGAAGACGACGTTCGAGTTCGTCCACGACGGGCTCGGGTCGCAGTCCGGGATCGGCGGCGGCGGGCGCTACGACGGGCTCATGGCCGAGCTCGGCGGACAGGCGCTGTCCGGGGTCGGCTTCGGCATCGGCGTCGACCGGACCCTGCTCGCCTGCCAGGCCGAGGGGCTCGAGGTCGCCCCCGCGCGCCGGGTCGAGGTGTTCGGCGTGCCGCTGGGGGAGTCGGCGCGGGACCGGCTGGTCGGCATCGTCGGGGCCCTGCGCCGCGGCGGGATCCGGGCCGACCTCGCCTATGGCGGGCGCGGGCTCAAGGGCGCGATGAAGGCCGCCGACCGGTCCGGCGCGCGCTACGCGCTGGTGCTGGGTGAGCGCGACCTCGAGGCCGGTGTCATCCAGCTCAAGGACCTCACCGACGGCTCGCAGACCGAGGTGCCGCTCGACGGGGCCGTCGCGGCCGTGGACCGGGCGCTGGGTGCCTGACGGCCTGTGAGCACTGAGTGACGCAAGGGCGTCACTCAGTGCTCACAGGCGTGAAGCGCACCTACCGCACCTGCGGGAACGGCGTCGTCAGATCGTCGGCCGGGGACGGCACCTCGGGCACGACGGCGGCCGCGCCCACCCGTCGGTCGGCGGCGGGCGTCGCGCTCCGCCGACCTGACGATGTCACCCGCATCGGGACCTGCCCCGTCCGGCCGGAGCGCTCCACCGCCTCGCGCGCCGACCGCTCCGTCGCCGCCTGCAGCGTCCGGGCCATGACCCGGCGGGCGAGCAGCACGCACAGGTGGCAGAACGCGACGTAGCCCAGGAACTTGACGACGTCCTCCGCGTGCCCGAGGAACGTGGCCAACGGCGGGATGCGGTTCTCGAAGAAGTCCTCGGCCTCGTCACCCACGAGCGAGCCGCCGAGCAGGGCGAGGGCGCAGAGGAAGGTCAGGCCGAGCCGCTCGCGGCGCAGCGGGCCGAACGCCCAGGCCACGAGCACGATGCCGATCACGGCGTACACCGCGAGGCCGGCGTTCTCCGGGATCCCCATCCCGGGCAGCACGGCGTCGTGGACCATCATCATGTCGTCGAAGCCCAGCCAGATGCACAGGATCGCCACGGCGAGCCCGGCGGTCTGCGCGGGTGAGGTCGCGCCCTCGTCGCCGGTGCTGCGGGACCACGCGCGGGAGACGACGAGCGAGCCGAGCGCGATCCCGGCGCACACCATCAGCGCGCTCGAGAACATGATCGTGAAGAGCCCCGAGTACTCGGAGTCCTCGGGGAAGCGGTCCTGCAGCACGATCGTCAGGTCGTGCCCGGTCCCGCCGTAGATCGTGAGCGCGATGCCCAGGAACACGGCCGCCGGCAGCACCGAGCGCAGGAGCATCCGGCCCGCCTCGGCCAGGTCACTGCGATCGGCCGGCACCGGACCGGCGGGGTGAGCTCCCGTGGGGGAGGGGGTCGTCACGGTCGAGCCTCCGATCACCGTCGGTGGGTGCGGCTCCCGCTCGCCGCTGAACGAACGCCGTCGTTCCCGCAACGACGAAGTGAACGGGAGGGTAATGAGCACCCCACCAACGAGCGATGTCGGGTCGTGCCCGGATGATCCGTGTCGGCAGGCGGCGGGTCGATCACGACGGACGGCCGGTCGAGGCGTCCGATTCGCCCGGGTCCTCCTAGGATCACGCCCGATCCCCGCCCGCGCCGTCGGCACGAACCGTCGGTACCGACCAGCCGGAGACCCCCCATGAGCGGATCCCGGGCCGCGACCGGCGCCCTGCTGATCGTCGTGGCGGTCGTCGTCGGAGCCCTGACCGGGTGCGCGAGCCCGGCACCTCCGCCGGCCGCCGGCCCGCCCTCGAGCACCGCCCCGGTCAGCCCGGTCGCCGGGACCACCACGACCGTCGCACCGAGGCCCGCCCCGCTGCGCATCCTGCTGACCGACGACGACGGGTACTCCGCCGGCGGCATCCGGGCGGTGCGCGCCGCGCTGACCCGGGCCGGCTACGACGTCAGCACGGTGGCCCCGGACGGCAACCGGAGCGGGTCGGGGGCCGAGACCAGCGGCAAGCAGACGCTGCACAACACCGACGATCCCGGCGTCCGCACCGTGACCGGCACCCCCGCCGACGCGGTGATCGCCGGACTCGCCGCGCTGCGGGCGGCGGGCCGGCCGCCGGACCTGGTGGTGTCGGGTACCAACCTGGGCCGCAACACCGGGTCGGGGATCACCGAGTCGGGCACCGTCGGCGCGGCGGTGACCGCGGCGCACGCCGGGCTCCCCGCGATCGCGGTGTCCACCGACCGCGCCGAGGACGAGTCCGACTGCGAGCCGACCGCGGCCTTCGTCGTACGGCTCGTCGGAGCGCTCGCCACCGCCCGGCCGCCGTTCGCCCCCGGCCTGGTGCTCAACGTCAACCACCCGGTGAAGCAGGCGTCCGGCCTCGCCTGGCTGCCCGCGCAGGAGATCACCCTCGAGGGTGACCGGATGAAGCTCGACAGCCCGGGCGACGACAACGACGGCGGGCTCGGCCGCGGCCGGGCCACGATCGCCGAGCTGGACGCGGACGGGAAGGACGGGGCGCCGCCCTCGGTGCGGGATCGGCTCGCAGGGTTCGGCTGACGCCATGTGCGTGTGTTTCCGTGTCCCGACACGGAAACACACGCACGAGGGACGGAGTCCCGACGATGGAGCCGAGCCCGCTACTCAACGATCCGCTCCGCACCAAGGGGACCGCGTTCACCGAGGCGCAGCGCCGCGAGCACGGGCTGCTCGGCCTGCTCCCGCACTCGGTGACCACGCTCGACGAGCAGGTGCGCCGCTCCTGGAACGAGGTGCGGCGCCAGGCGACCGACCTCGACCGCTACGTCTATCTGCGCTCGCTGCAGGACCGCAACGAGAACCTCTTCTACTCGGTGCTCGCCGCGGACGTGCCCACCGCGCTGCCGCTGGTCTACACCCCGACGGTCGCCGAGGGCTGCCGCCGCTTCTCCGAGCTGTGGCGCCGCCCGCGCGGCCTCTACCTGTCGTGGCCGGACCGTGAGCACCTGCGCGAGATGCTGCGCAACCGGCCGCACTCCGACGTCGACGTCATCGTCGTGACCGACGGTCAGCGCATTCTCGGCATCGGCGACCAGGGCGTCGGCGGGATGGGGATCCCCGTCGGGAAGCTGTCGCTCTACACACTCATCGGGGGCATCGACCCGGCCCGCACGCTGCCGATCCTCCTCGACGTCGGCACCGACAACGCCGACCTGCTCGACGACGAGTTCTACCTCGGCTGGCGGCACCGCCGGATCGACGACGAGGCCTACGTCGCCTTCGTCGAGGACATCGTCGCCGCCGTCGAGGACGAGATGCCCGACGTCCTGCTGCAGTGGGAGGACTTCGCGACGCCGCACGCCGCGCCGATCCTCGAGCGCTACCGCGACCGGCTGCTCACCTTCAACGACGACATCCAGGGCACCGCCGCCGTCGCCCTCGGCGCGCTGCAGGGGGCCGCCGCGGTCGCGGGGACGCGGCTGCGCGACCAGCAGGTCGTCATGCTCGGCGCCGGCTCGGCGGGCATCGGCGTCATGGACATGGTCCGCCAGGAGATGATCGACGAGGGCGCGTCCGACGACGAGGCCCGGGCGCACTGCTGGGTCGTCGACGTCCGCGGGCTGCTCACCACCGACCGCGACGACCTCTCCGACGACCAGCGGGCCTTCGCCCACGACCCGTCGGACGTCTCCGGCTGGGGCGTGGACGGCCTCCCCGGGCTCGGCGACCTCGTCGAGCACCTCGACGTCGGGGTGCTGCTCGGCCTCTCCACCGCGCAGGGCGCGTTCACCGAGGAGATCATCCGGACGATGGCCGCGAAGGTCGACCGGCCGATCGTCTTCCCGCTGTCGAACCCGACCTCGAACGCCGAGGCCCGTCCCGCCGACGTCGACGACTGGACGGACGGGAAGGCGCTGATCGCCACCGGCTCGCCGTTCCCGCCACTGTCGCGCGACCAGAAAGGGGAGCACGCCGATAGGGACATCCCCGTCGCCCAGTGCAACAACGTCTACATCTTCCCGGCGGTCGGCCTCGCGGTGACCGCGGCGCGGGCGACCCGGGTGACCGACGCGATGATGCGCGCCGCCGCCCGCGCCCTCGGCGACGCCTCACCCGCCCTGGCCGACAGTCACGCCCCGCTGCTCCCGGCCTGGGCCGACGTCCGCGACGTCGCGGACGGCATCGCGCTCGCGGTCGCGGCGCAGGCGGTCGCGGACGGGGTCGCCCCGAAGGCCGACGACGACGAGCTGCGCGCCGCGATCCGTCGCACCCGCTGGTCGCCCGGCTACTGATACGACGGAGTCCGGGCGTTGACCTGACCGTCACCCGCGACGGGCGTGCGCGGGTCAGGCTGGCGGACATGAGCTGGACGGCGACCGTCGGCGGGCACTCCTACCGCTTCGGCGGCCTGCGCGACCTGCTCGCCAAGGCCTCCCCGCCACGCTCCGGCGACGTGCTCGCGGGCTGTGCCGCGTCCAGCGCCGCCGAGCGGGTGGCGGCCCGCACCGCGCTCGCGGACCTGCCGCTGACCCACTTCCTCGACGAGCCGGTCGTCGACCCGGACACCGACGACGTCACCCGGCTCATCCTCGACACCCACGACGCCGAGGCCTTCGCGCCGGTCCGCTCGCTGACCGTCGGCGGCCTCCGCGACCGGCTGCTGGCCTGGGACACCGACGCGGCCACGCTGTCCGCGCTCGCCCCCGGCCTGACCCCGGAGATGGTCGCGGCGGTCGCCAAGCTGTGCCGGGTGGCCGACCTCGTCGGGATCGCCGCCAAGACTCGCGTCGTCACCGGGTTCCGCACCACCGTCGGGCTGCCCGGACGCCTCGCGACCCGGCTGCAGCCCAACCACCCCACCGACGACCCGGTGGGGATCACCGCGAGCCTCGTCGACGGCCTGCTGCACGGGTCCGGGGACGCCGTCGTCGGGATCAACCCCGCCACCGACCGGCCCGCGACCGTCCGGGCGCTGCTGGAGCTGATCGACGACGCCCGGCAGCGGATCGACGCCCCCGTCCAGTCCTGCGTGCTCACCCATGTGACGACGACGCTCGACCTGCTCGCCGAGGGTGCGCCGATCGACCTGGTGTTCCAGTCGGTGGCCGGGACGCAGGCAGCGAACCGCGGGTTCGGGGTGACGCTCGACCAGCTGAGCGAGGCGCGGGAGGCGGCGCTCGCGCTGGAGCGCGGCATCGTCGGGAACCAGGTCATGTACTTCGAGACCGGGCAGGGCTCGGCGCTCTCCGCCGACGCGCACCACGGCGTCGGCGGTCCCGTCGACCAGCAGACCCTCGAGGCCCGGGCCTACGCGGTGTGCCGGGCGTTCGACCCGCTGCTGGTGAACACCGTCGTCGGGTTCATCGGGCCGGAGTACCTCTACGACGGCAAGCAGATCCTCCGCGCCGGGCTGGAGGACCACTTCTGCGGGAAGTTGCTGGGCGTCCCGATGGGCGTCGACGTCTGCTACACCAACCACGCCGAGGCCGACGCGGACGACATGGACACCCTGCTCGTCACGCTCGCGACCGCCGGGTGCTCCTTCGTCATCTGCGTGCCGGGCGGGGACGACGTGATGCTCGCCTACCAGTCGTTGTCGTTCACCGACGTGCTCGGCGTGCGGCAGGTGCTCGGGCTGCGCCCGGCCCCGGAGTTCGAGTCCTGGCTGGCCTCCGTCGGACTGCTCGACGACGCCGGGCGCGTCCCGCCGCTCGATCCCGGCGCCCTGCCGGCCCTGACGAGCGGACTGGGCCGGTGAGCGCCCCCGACGCCTGGCGGCTGCTGCGGCAGGCGACCCAGGCGCGCGTCGGGCTCGGCCGCGCCGGCGACGCGTTGCCCACCGCGGAGATCCTGCGCCTCGACGCCGCGCACGCCCTGGCCCGCGACGCGGTCCACTCGCCGCTCGACGTCGACACGCTCGCGGCGCACCTGCAGGAGGCGAGCGGGCTCGACGTCGTGCGCGTGGCCAGTGAGGCGGCCGACCGCGCGGAGTACCTGCAGCGTCCCGACCTGGGACGACGCCTCGCCGAGGACACCGAGCTCGACGCCGGACCGGACGGATGGGACCTCGCCGTCGTCGTCGCCGACGGCTTGTCCGCCCGCGCCGTGCAGTCCCACGCCGCGGGCCTGCTCGCCGCACTGCTGCCCCGCCTGGCGGGCTGGGCGGTCGCGCCGCCCGTCGTCGCGACGCAGGCGCGGGTCGCGCTCGGCGACGACGTCGGGGCACGGCTGGGGGCGGCCATGGTGCTGGTGCTCGTCGGCGAGCGACCGGGGATGTCCGCGCCGGACTCGCTGGGCGCCTACCTGACCTGGGGCCCGCGAGCGGGCCTGGTCGACTCCGAGCGCAACTGCGTGTCCAACATCCGCCCGCCGCACGGGCTGTCCTACGACCACGCGGCGGAGGTGCTCGCCGCGCTGCTGACCGAGTCACGGCGACGCGGTCTGTCCGGGGTCGAGCTCAAGGACACCGGGGCGGCGTTGGGCTGACCTCAGCCCTCGACGGCCCGCTGCCGGGTGCGCTGCGGCAGCCGGTCCACCAGCCGACCGAGGCGCTCGGTGGTGCCCTGCAGCGGAGCGAGGGCGTCGGCGAGCACCTTGATCTGTCCGTCGAGCTCCTCGATGCGGCCCGCGACGGTGCGCAGGTCCGGGGTGACCTTGACCAGCTCGGCGGCGGCCACCGAGAGGGAGCTGTCGAGCTCCTGCAGCCGGGGCGGCATCTCCGGGAAGGTGGTGTCCGCGTGGCGGGCGAGCACCTCGACGTGGGAGATCGCCCCGGTGATCTTCTCGACCTCGGGGACGGCGTCGGCGACGCGGCGCAGGTCGTGCTCCATCGCCGCGAGCCGGGTCAGCGGGTCGACGGCGGCGGTGAGCGCGCGGATGTCCTCCGACGCGCCGCCGAGCTGGACCAGGGCGGGCACGGCCTCGCGCAGCGCACTGATGTCCTCCGCGGCGGCGCCCAGCTGGACCAGGGCGGGCACGGCCTCGCGCAGCGCACTGATGTCCTCCGCGGCCGCTCCCAGCTGTTGCAGCGCCGGGACCGCCTCGGCCAGCGCGTGGATGTCGTCCGCGGCCTCGCCGAGCTTCGCCAGCGCCGGGGCGGCCTCCGCCAGGGTGTGGATGTCCTCGGCCGCCCCGCCGAGCTGCTGCAGCGCGGGTACGGCCTCGGCCAAGGCGTGCAGGTCGGGCCCGACCTCGGCGAGCCGGTCCAGCGAGTGCTGCAGGTCGCGGGCGAGCGGCAGCAGCGCCTCGAGCACGACGGCGACCCGGGGGAGGGCCCGCAGGGCGTCGCCGACGAGCGGTCCGAGGTCCGTGGTGACCGACTGCGCGGCCCCGGCCAGCCCCCGGACGATGGCCGGGCCGGACAACGTCAGCTCCACCGCGGTGCGCGCCGAGGCCGCGGCCAGCGCGTAGACGGTGTCGAGCACCCCTGGCCCGGTCGACGCGGGGGCAGGTGACCTCGGCGTCGAGGACTCCGGCATGGGGCTGCACCTCGTTCGGGCCTGCGGCGGATTCGGGGGCCGACCCTAGAGGGTCGCCGGTCGGGCCGCGTCGGCGACGCGGCGGCGATGATCACCGTCCCGGGGAGGCGAGCCGTCCGCCGAGCTCGAGCAGCGCGTGCGGGGCGTTCTTCGCGAGCTTCAGGAACGCCTCGCCGGCCCGGGCGCGGGCCAGGGAGCCGTGCCCGAACCGCCGCGACAGCCCGCCGTGGTCGCCGGGCAGCTGGTGGTGCTGCGGGCCCTTGACCGCCTCGGTGGCCAGGGTGCGGCCGATGACCATCCGCTGGATCTCGCTGGTGCCCTCGAAGATCGTGTACAGCTTCGCGTCGCGGTACCACTTCTCGACCGGCAGGTCGCTCACGTAGCCCCAGCCGCCGCAGACCTGGACGGCCTGCTCGGCGGCCCGGACGGCGACCTCGGAGGCCTTGAGCTTGGACATCGAGCCCTCGCCGAGGTGGAAGGGCACGCCGTTCGCGGCCATCCACGACGCGCGCCAGCACAGCAGGCGGGCCGCGTCGATGTCCGCGGCGAGGTCGGCCAGCGGGAACGAGACGCCCTGGTTCTCGATGATCGGGCCACCGAAGGCCTCGCGGCGCGAGGCGTAGTCGCAGGCGTACTCGAACGAGGCCCGCGCGACGCCGAGCGCCATCGCGGCCACCATCGGGCGGGTCTGCTCGAAGGTCCCGAGCGCCGCCGAGCGGCCCTCACCCCGCCGGGCCTTCTCCAGCTTGTGGTTCAGCTTGCCCTCGCCGCCGAGGAGGTTCTCCGCGGGGATGCGGCAGCCGGTGAACGCGAGCTCCGCGGTGTGCGACGCGCGGTGCCCGAGCTTGTCGAGCCGGCGGACCTGCTCCATCCCCGGCGTGTCCTTGCCGACGACGAACATGGCCTGGCCCTTGGTGCCGAGGTCAGGGTCGACGACGGCGTTGACGATCGTGACGTCGGCGATGCCGCCGTTGCCGATCCAGATCTTGGTGCCGTCGAGGACCCACTCGTCACCGTCCTTGACGGCTCGCGTCTGCAGCTTCGCGACGTCGCTGCCGCCCTGCGGTTCGGAGACCGCGAGGGCGGCGAGCTTGATGTCGCCGGGGGAGCCGAACATCTCGGGCGCCCAGCGGGCGATCTGCTCGGGGGTGCCCGCCTGGTTCAGCGCGGAGAGCGCGAGCGCGGGCAGCACGATCGTCAGGCCGATGCCCGCGCAGCCCCAGAAGATCTCCTCGAGGAACAGCGGCAGCGACAGCCCCGTCGGGTCCGAGATCAGGTCGGCGTAGAAGAGCGGGTTGTAGAAGCCCGCGCGCGCCGCGGCCTCGACGATCTCCCAGGGGCACTCCTGGAGCTCGTCGTACGTGGGTGCAGCCGGACGGATCACGTCCTCGCTGAACGCGTGGGCCCGCCGCACGAGCTCGTGGTGGGCGGGCGTGAGTTCGAGGGTGAAGCCGCTCATCGGTCGCTGCCTCCTGCCGGATCCGGTGACCGCAAATACCGCGTACCGGCGGTACCGAAACCTCGCGGGCCGACGCTTGCCGTTCATGCGAACACGTGTTCGAATGAAGCCATGCGATGGGCGGGGCAGCAGGTGACCGACGACGGGGCGCTCCCCGGCATGCCCGCCCTCAAGGGTCTCGTCCGCAGCGTGCGCACGCCGGAGTTCCAGGGCGTGACGTTCCACGAGGTCCGGGCCCGCTCGGTGCTCAACAAGGTGCCGGGCGGCTCGCCGATGCCCTTCTCGTGGACGGTCAACCCGTACCGCGGCTGTTCGCACGCCTGTACCTATTGCGTGATCGGGTCGACGCCGGTCCTCCGCGCCGACGGCGGCACGGTGCCGATGGAGCGGCTGCGGGTGGGCGACGCGGTCGTCGGGAGCGTCGCGGAGGCCGGGCTGCGGCGGCTCGTGCGCACCGAGGTCACCGCCCACTGGTCGCGGACGGTCGACGTGGTGCGAATGCGCCTGGCCGACGGCACCGAGGTCGTCACCGGGCCCGAGCACCGCGTCCTCACCACGGTCGGGTGGCGCCACGTCGTCCGCGAGGGGTGCGCCGGCGACGACGGCGTGTGGCTCGTGCCGGGAGACGTCCTCGTCGGGGCGGAGACGCTGGCCGCGCCCGGGCTCGCCGGGGTGCGGGACGTGCTGGCCGACTCCCGCGGCGCCGACCGCACGGTGGTCGCCGTCGAGCCGGCGGGCCGGGAGGTGGTCTACGACGTCAGCACCGGGACGGGCGACTACGTGGCCGCCGGCCTGATCCACCACAACTGCTTCGCGCGCAACACCCACACCTACCTCGACCTCGACGCGGGCGAGGACTTCGACCGCCAGGTGGTCGTGAAGCTCAACGCGCCGGAGGTGCTCGCCCGGGAACTGCGGTCGTCGCGCTGGACCCGCGAGCACGTCGCGATGGGCACCAACACCGACCCCTACCAGCGCGCCGAGGGCCGCTACCGGCTGATGCCGGGGATCATCCGGGCGCTGGGACGCTCGGGCACCCCGCTCTCGATCCTCACCAAGGGGACGCTGCTCGCCCGCGACCTGCCGGAGATCGTCGCGGCGGGCCGGGACGTCCCGGTCGGCGTCGGCGTCTCGCTGGCCCTGCTCGACCCGGAGTTGCACCGCTCCGTCGAACCCGGCACACCGACCCCGCGGGCCCGGCTGGACCTGATCCGCCGGATCGCCGACGCGGGCCTGCCGGTCGGGGTGTTCGTCGCGCCGGTGCTGCCGGGGCTAACCGACTCCGACGCGGCCCTCGACGCACTGCTCGCCGAGATCGCGGCGGCGGGCGCGGCCGGGGTCTCGGTGCTCGCCCTGCACCTGCGGCCGGGGACGCGCGAGTGGTTCCACGGCTGGCTCGCCCGGGAGCGCCCGGAGCAGCTCGAGCGGTACGCTGAGCTCTACCGGCGCGGGGCCTACGTGCAGAAGGCGTACCGGGAGGACCTCGCGGCGCGGGTGGCGCCGCTGCTCCGTCGTCACGGGCTCGACGGCGGGGGGCACCACATGGGCGGCCGGGCCGGGGGCCGGTCGACCGCGCCGGAGAACCCCGAGGGCTGGCCGGAGGGCGCGATGCCGCAGGTCCCGGAGCGCGTCGTCACCGAGACACCGCCGGAGCAGCTCTCGCTGCTGTGACAACTCCCCGACCGACTCATCCCCCGTGGGTGAGCCGCGGGACCGGCGACGTCACGAGCATGGCGCCGAGTCCCGATGTGATCGTGGAAGGAGTCGGCGATGTCGCTCGACGACGCGGAACGATCGGCCGTCGGCCGACCCAACATCCTGTTGATCACGACGGACGAGGAGCGGTACCGCCTGCCCCGCGCGGACGGCTTCGCCCTCTCCGCCCGCGAGCGCCTGGCGGAGAACGGGACGACCTTCGACCACTACTACGTGGCGTCCGCGATGTGCAGCTCGTCCCGCTCGGTGATCTACACCGGCCGCCACATGCCGAACACCGAGATCTACGACAACGACAACATGCCCTACGTCCGGCCGCTCGACCCGTCGTTGGGCACGCTCGGGACGATGATGCGCGAGGTCGGCTACTACTGCGCCTACCAGGGGAAATGGCATCTCTCGAACGCCTACCGGGCACCCGGTGACACCCGCAGCACCGAGCACGCCCTCGAGCCGTACGGGTTCTCGGAGTTCAACGACTGGGGCGACCTCGACGGCGGGGCCTGGGCCGGACTGACGGTCGACCCGGTGATCGCCGGGCAGGCGGTGAAGTGGCTGCGCAACCGGGCCGCCTCGGTGCGGGCCGAGCAGCCGTGGTTCCTCGCCGTGAACTTCGTGAACCCGCACGACGTCATGAGCTACGACTACGGTGGCCGGCGGGCCGTGACCCCACCGCCCAACCTGGCCGAGGCGATGGTGGTCCGCCCGCCGGCCGACATCCCGCTCTACCGGCGGACGTGGGACGTCGAGGTGCCCGACAGCAACCACGACGATCTCACCGGCGCCGCTCCCGCCGTCCGGGAGTACGCGGACGTCATGCGGACGATGTTCGGTCCGGTCGTCGACGAGCAGAGCTGGCGGCTGGGGCTGAGCTTCTACCTCAACTGCACCCGCGACGTGGACCGCAACATCGCCGTCGTGCTCGACGCGCTGGCCGCCAGCGGTCAGGCCGACCGGACCGTCGTGGTCTTCACCTCCGACCACGGCGAGCTCGCCGGCTCGCACGGCCTGCGCCAGAAGGGCAACCTCGTCTACGACGAGAACTTCCACGTGCCCCTCGTCATCGCCCACCCCGACGCGCCGGGCGGTACCCGGACCGACGAGCTGGCGTCCGCGGTCGACCTGGCGCCCACGGTCCTCGAGCTCGCGGGGCTGGACCGCGACCAGATCGCCACCCGGTTCCCGGACCTCCCCGGCCGGTCCCTCGTCCCCGCGCTCTACGGCGGCTCGAGCGGCCGCGAGGGGGTCCTCACCGCGGTCGAGGCGATCACGACCCTCGACGCGGGCTTCTGGCGACGCCTGGGCGACGAGGGAGCCGGGGGGATCCGGTCCGGCGAGCTTCGGCCGGACTGGACGAAACGGGGGTTCCTGCGCGGCTACACCGACCGGCGCCACACCTTCGGGCGGTACTTCTCGCCGCTCGAGCCGAACCGGCCCCGCACCCTCGACGGCCTGCTCGCCGACAACGACGTCGTGCTCTACGACCGCGAGACCGATCCCGACGAGCAGGTGAACCTCGCCGCCGACCCGGCGCACCGCGACCTCGTCGCCGAGCTCTCCGGACGCCTGGAGGCCCTCATCGACGCCGAGATCGGCCCGGACACCCGCGCCTGGGTCCCGGAGCGTCCCCGGCTGCTCGGCTGGCCGACATGGCGGGGGGACGCCGTGCCGGCCGGGCGGTCGGCCTGACGCCGGGTGGGAGATCCCGTCGCCGTCGGGCACGGTGGGCCCCGTCGTGATCACGCGAGGAGGCCCGGCGATGGCGCTGTCGACGACGTTCACCGAGCGGTTCGGGATCTCCCACCCGATCGCGCTCGCCCCGATGGGCGGTGCGGCGGGCGGCGCGCTGGCCGCGGCGGTGTCGAACGGCGGCGGGCTGGGACTGCTCGGTGCCGGTTCGGGTGGTGACCCGGCGTGGGTGGAGCGCGAGCTCGACGTCCTCACCGCGACGACGACCGCGCCGTGGGGCGCGGGCTTCCAGTGCTGGGCGGCCCCCGTCGATCTCGTGGCGCGGACGCTCGAGCGCGGACCGGCCGCGATCATGCTCGCCTTCGGTGACCCGACGCCCTACCTCGACGCGGTCCGCGGCAGCGGTGCGGCCCTGATCCTCATGGTCACCGATCTGGCGGAGGCGCGGCAGGCCGTCGAGCTGGGCGCGGACGTCGTCATCGCGCAGGGCTCCGACGCCGGCGGGCACGGCGGGTCCCGCGGCACGCTCGGCTTCGTCCCGGTCGTGGCGGACCTCGCCGGCGGCATCCCGGTGCTGGCCGCGGGTGGGATCGGCGACGGGCGCGGGGTGGCGGCGGCGCTGACGCTCGGGGCGGCGGGCGCGCTGATCGGCACCCGGCTGCTGGCCAGCCCGGAGGCGCTGGTGTCGGCCGCGTACGGGAAGGCCCTGCTCGAGAGCGGCGGGGAGGACACCGAGCGGTCGCGGGTGTACGACATCGCCCGGGAGTCGGCGTGGCCCCGGCGCTACACCGGCCGGGCCCTGAGCACCCCGTTCTCCCGGCGCTGGCGCGACCACGAGGAGGAGCTCCGGGACGACGCCGGGGCACGGCGGGAGTTCACCGACACCGAGGTGGTCTGGGCCGGGGAGTCGCTCGACCTCGTGACCGACCTGGTCCCCGCCGCCGAGATCGTCGGCACGGTCGCCGCGGAGGCCGGGGACGCGCTGCGCCGGGCCGGGCGCGCCGTCGTCGACTGACGCGCCGTCGAACGACCCCCGCGCCGCCCGATCGGCGGATACTCCGGGGACATGGACCTCGACGCGGCACGCGACTTCCTCCGCACCCACCACCACGCCGTCCTCGCGACGACCCGCTCCGACGGCGCCCCGCAGCTCTCGCCGGTCGCCGTCGGGATCGACGGGGACGGCGCCGCCGTCATCAGCACCCGGGAGACCGCGGTGAAGACGAGGAACCTGCGCCGGACGCCGCGCGCGTGGCTCGCCGTGCTCAACGACGGGTTCTTCGGGGAGTGGGCGCAGGTCGAGGGTGACGTGGAGATCGTCGACCTGCCCGGCGCGCTCGAGCACCTGCGCGCGCTCTACCGCCAGGTCGCGGGGGAGCACCCCGACTGGGCGGACTTCGACGCGGCGATGGAGCGCGAGAAGCGGGTCGCGGTGCGCATCCACCTCGACCGGGCGGGCCCGACCGTGAGCGGCTGAGACGTCGAATAATCTGGTGTTGTCTGGTGTATGCGCCAGACACCGGACGCGACGACCAGGAGATTCACCCCCGATGATGCGCACGCACCCCGCCGGCACGCTGCGCGCCGAGAACGTCGGCGCCACCGTCACCCTCGCCGGATGGGTGGCCCGCCGTCGGGATCACGGCGGCGTGGTGTTCATCGACCTGCGCGACGCCTCCGGCGTGGTGCAGGTGGTGTTCCGCTCCGGGGAGGTCGCCGAGGCCAGCCACCGGCTACGCTCGGAGTACTGCGTGCAGGTCACGGGCGCTGTGGAGGCCCGGCCCGGCGGCAGCGAGAACGCCGAGCTGGCCACCGGCGCCGTCGAGGTCAACGCGACCGGCCTGACGGTGCTCTCCGAGTCGGCCCCGCTGCCCTTCCAGATGGACGAGACGCCCGGTGAGGACGTCCGGCTGCGCTACCGCTACCTCGACCTGCGCCGCGAGGGGCCGGGGCGGGCGATCCGGATGCGCAGCGACGCGAACAAGATCGCGCGCGACGTCCTGCACGACCGCGAGTTCGTCGAGATCGAGACCCCGACGCTGACCCGGTCGACCCCGGAGGGCGCCCGCGACTTCCTCGTGCCCGCGCGTCTGCGCCCCGGCAGCTGGTACGCGCTGCCGCAGTCCCCGCAGCTGTTCAAGCAGCTCCTGATGGTCTCCGGCATGGAACGCTACTTCCAGATCGCCCGCTGCTACCGCGACGAGGACTTCCGCGCCGACCGCCAGCCGGAGTTCACCCAGCTCGACATCGAGGCGAGCTTCGTCGACCAGGACGACGTCATCGCGCTCGGCGAGGCGATCGTGTCGGCGCTGTGGTCGCAGCTGGCCGGCTACGAGATCCGGACACCGATCCCGCGGATGACCTACGCCGACGCCATGGCGCGGTACGGCTCGGACAAGCCCGACCTGCGCTTCGGGATCGAGCTCACCGAGCTCACCGAGTACTTCGCGGAGACGCCGTTCCGGGTGTTCCGCAACCCCTACGTCGGCGCGATCGTCATGCCCGGCGGCGCCTCGCAGGCCCGCCGGACCTTCGACGGGTGGCAGGAGTGGGCCAAGCAGCGCGGGGCCCGCGGCCTGGCGTACGTGCTGGTCGGCGACGACGGGCAGGTCGGCATGGGCGGCCCCGTCGCCAAGAACCTGTCCGACGCCGAGCGCGAGGGCCTGGCCAAGGCCGTCGGCGCGAACCCGGGCGACTGCGTCTTCTTCGCCGCCGGCGCCCGCTCGGAGGCGCGGGCGCTGCTCGGCGCGGCCCGGGGCGAGGTGGCGCGCCGGCTGGAGCTCATCGAGGAGGGGTCCTGGTCGTTCGTGTGGATCGTCGACGCCCCGTTGTTCGAGGCCGCGGACGAGGCCACCGCCGCCGGTGACGTCGCCGTCGGGTCCGGGCAGTGGACCGCGGTGCACCACGCCTTCACCTCGCCCACCCCGGAGTGGGTGGACTCCTTCGAGTCCGACCCGGCGAACGCACTGGCCTACGCCTACGACCTGGTCTGCAACGGCAACGAGATCGGCGGCGGGTCCATCCGTATCCATCGCCAGGACGTGCAGGAGCGGGTGTTCGCCCTGATGGGCCTCTCGCCGGAGGAGCAGCGCGAGAAGTTCGGCTTCCTGCTCGACGCCTTCTCCTACGGCCCCCCGCCGCACGGCGGGATCGCGTTCGGCTGGGACCGCATCTGCGCCCTGCTCTCCGGCATGGACTCCATCCGCGACGTGATCGCGTTCCCCAAGACCGGCGGCGGCTACGACCCGCTGACGGCCGCGCCCGCGCCGATCACCGCACTGCAGCGCAAGGAGGCCGGGGTGGATTCCAAGCCGGCACCGGCGAACCCGGTGAAGCCGCAGGAGCGGCCGGTGGAGGACAGCGGCTCCGGCGGCGCGACCGGCGCCTGAGCTGCGGATGAGCTGCGGATCCGTGGGCGGCGAACGTCACATCGGTCACCGCCGTCCGCGCACGTAGGGTTACCTGCTGACACCGCCCCGTGTTCGTCCGAACGCGGACGTGCATCGATTCCGAGTTCGTCACGTTCCTATTACTCGCGAGTAGCAGACGTGGTGGACGGTAGGGTCCATCGTCTGATGACCCCGCTGACGGCCGACGAATCCGGTGCTCCCTCCCCGTCCGACGCTCCAGGCGACCCTCACGAGGACGGGGCGCTGGACCGCACCGTGGCCCTCGCCGAGGAGCTCCTGACCCGTCGCAGCGGGGCGCAGGTCCGCCTCGCGGACGCCGAGGATCTGGGCGGCAGCACCCGCTCGCGGGTGGTGCGCGTGCGGGTGTCCGAGAACCCGTTCTCGCTGCCGCGCTCCCTGGTCGTGAAGCACTACGTGGGCGCGCCGGGTCCGGCGGACGGCACCGACCGGACCGACCCGTTCCCGTACGAGGCGGCAAGCTGCCAGCTCTTCACGGCGCTGCCCGCCGAGGACCGGGCCACCCCGACCCTCTACGCGAACGATCCCGAGCGGCGCCTGCTGGTCCTCGAGGACCTGGGGCGCTGCTCGACGCTCGCCGACAAGCTGGACGGGGACGACCCCAAGGCCGCCGAGCGCGCCCTGCTCGGGGCCACGCGCGCGCTCGGGACCCTGCAGGCCGTGACGGCGGCCCGCGAGGGCGACTTCGGGGCCCTGCTGCGCCGCTCCGGCGTCCGGCACTGGCGGGACCCGCTCGCGGACGACGCCCGTTCCGCCCTCGCCGAGGTGCCCGACCTGCTCGCGCACCTGCTGCGGGTGGAGGCCGCGCCGGCGGCGGTCTCGCACGCCCGGTCGGCGGCGAGCCTGCTCGGGGGCACCGAGTACCGCGCGTTCAGCCCGTCCGAGGTCTCCCCGGACAACTGCCTGCTCACCGGGGCCGGGGCCCGCTTCCTGGACTTCGAGTGGGGCTGCTTCCGCGACGTCGCGCTGACCGCCGCGTCGGTCCGGCTGCCGTTCCCGGGCTGGGGCCGAGCCGCCGTCCTGCCGACCGGCATGGCCGAGGCGATGCACGCCTCATGGCAGTCGGAGGTCGCGGGCGTGTGGCCCGAGCTCGCCGACCCGACGGTCTCCGGGCCGCGCCACCTGGCCGCCACCACGCTCTGGGTGTGGGTGTGCACCCGCTCGCTGCTCCCGAGCGTCGTCGGGCATGGGCCCGGACCGGAGCAGGTCGTCGTCGGACGCCCGACCGAGTACGCCGCCGCAGTGCTCGCGAGCTACTGGCGCCGGCTGCGCACCGACGCGGAGCGCCACCGGGAGGACGCCCCGATGGCCCTCGCCGACGCCGTCGTCACCGCCCTCGAGCCCTACGGCGGCGACGAGCCGCTGCCGCCGTTCCCGGCCTTCAAGAAGTGCTCCGGACGCTAGGTGCGCGGCGCACCCAGGGAGCGGTCGGCCAGCGTCACGACCACGAAGAGCACCGCCGCGCCCATCATGAACCAGGCGAGGTGGTGCAGGCCCGGCGTGTCGGCGCGCGGGCTGAGGAAGACCCCGCCCGCGGTCGAGGCGACGATCGCGCCCAGGTAGTAGAAGGTCCGGAGCAGGCCCGCCGAGGAGCCGATCCGCTCCGGTGTGGCCTGGTGGTAGACCGCGTTCTGGTTGGCGAGGTTGTTGAGGCCCTGCGGCACCCCGGCCACCAGGGCGACCACGACGACGACCCACACCGCGCTCGACGGCCCGAGGGTGAGCAGCAGCCCGGCGACCACCACCTGCGTGACCGCCCCGACGAGCAGCTTCCCGCGGATCTCGGGACGCCGGCCGGTGAGCGTCGAGACGAGGATCCCGGTGCCGAACACCGGCAGGAGCACGAGCCCGGCGAGCGACGGGTCGAGACCCAGCCCGCCGTCGTCGGGGGATCCCTCCTCCAGCCACTGCGTGAATCCGTAGAGCAGGGAGTACGACGACACCGCGGTGAGGAGGGAACGCGCGTAGGTCGCGAGCAGCGGCCCGTTGCCGCCGAGCAGGCGCAGGTCGAGGAACGGCGACGACGCCCGCAGCTCCCACCACACCAGGCCGGCCGCCGCGAGGACCGCGATCACCGGCAGGAACCACAGCCAGGACTCCGGGTGGACGAGGAAGAGCAGCAGCGCGACCAGCGCGACGGTGAACAGCGCGATGCCGGCGAGGTCGATGCGCGACGCGAGCCCGGTGCGGGTGCTGCGGTCGGCCAGCGGCTCGCGGGGGAGCCGCCACGCCCCGAGCGCCAGGCACGCGAGGGCGAGCGGCGCGTTCACGGCGAAGGTCGCGTGCCAGCCCCCGACGGCGATGAGCAGGCCGCCGAGGGTGGGCCCGATGACGGCGACGGTCTGGGTGGAGACGGCGAGGATCGTCAGGATGGTCTGCGGGCTGTCCCGCCCGGTGCGCTGCGCCTCGGAGCGGATGAGGTGCATCGCGGCCGGATAGCCGGCGCAGGTCCCGAACCCGATGAGCACCCGCGCGACGACGAGCACGCCGAGCGCCGGCGCGAGTGTCCCGAGCACGCCGCCGACGCCGATGAGCACCGACCCCACCAGGTAGAGCCGCCGCGGTCCGTAGAGGTCGATGAGCCGCCCGACGACGGGCTGCCCGACCGCCGTCGCGAGATAGAGCCCCGTCACCAGCCACGCGGTCTCCGACGCGGGCGCCGAGAACGCGACCCCGATCGGGATCAGCGCGACGGCGAGCATCGTCGAGTTGATCGGGTTGAGGATCGCGCCGAGGATCATCGGCAGGATCAGCCGGCGATCGAAGGCCTCGGCAGCCTCGTCGTCGGGACGCGAGCGGCGGAGCGCCCTCAAGAGATGAAGCGGGCGATGCGCTCCAGTGCCTGCTCCAGCTGGGGGAGCGCGGTCGCGTACGAGCACCGGACGTGGCCCTCGCCCGACGGCCCGAAGACGCCGCCCGGCACCACGGCCACCTTCTCCTGCGTGAGCAGACCCTCGGCGAACTCCTCCGAGCTCATCCCGGTCGTGCGGATCGACGGGAAGACGTAGAACGCGCCACCCGGCTCCGGGCAGGTCAGCCCGAGCTCGTCGAGGCCCTTGGCGAACAGGCGACGGCGACGGTCGTAGTCGGCGACCATGTCCTCGACCTCGTCCTGGGCGGTGCGCATGGCCTCGAGCGCCGCGATCTGGGACATGTGCGGGGCGCAGAGCATCGTGTACTGGTGGATGCGGTGCATGAGCGCGGCCAACGGCTCGGGCGCGCACACGTAGCCGACCCGCCAGCCGGTCATCGCGTACGACTTCGAGAACCCGCCGAGCAGCACCGTCCGCTCCCAGGCACCGTCCGCGGCGGACGCCGGGGTGTGGGTGCCCTGGTAGGTCAGCCGGTCGTAGATCTCGTCGGAGAGCAGCCACAGGTCGTGCTCGACGGCGAGGGCGGCGAGGGCTCGGAGGTCGTCGGCGCTCTGGGCGGACCCGGTGGGGTTCGACGGCGACCCGAACAGGATCGCCTTGGTCCGCCCGGTGACCGCGGCCCCGATGAGCGCCGGGTCCAGCCGGTAGGCGTCGGCCGGGTCGAGGGCGACGGGCACCGGGGTCCCGCCCGCGAACGCCACGCACGGCGCGTAGGCGACGTAGCAGGGCTCCGGGACGATCACCTCGTCGCCGGGGTTGAGCAGCGCCCGCAGCGTCAGGTCGAGGCCCTCCGAGACGCCCGAGGTGATCAGGCACTCGTCCTCGGGGCGGTACCGCACGCGGTAGCGGTCGGCGAGGTCGGAGCAGACCTCCTCGCGCAGCTCGAGCAGGCCGGAGTTGCTCGTGTACGTCGTGGCGCCGTGCTCGAGGGCGTGGATCGCGGCCTCGCGGGCGCTCCACGGCGTCGGGAAGTCCGGCTCGCCGACGCCGAGCGAGATGACGCCCTGCATGCTCTGCGCGAGGTCGAAGAACTTGCGGATGCCCGACGGCGGGACGGTCTTGACGACCTCCGAGAACGGCTTGGCGGGAGGGGCCATCAGGGGGTCACCGACAGACGCTGGTCGGGCTCGGGGTCGATCAGCAGCTGGCCGTCGTCCTTGTAGCGCCGCAGCAGGAAGTGGGTGCTCGTCGCGGTGACGCGCTCGACGCCGGAGAGCTTCTGCGCGACGAAGTCCGCGACCTCCTTCATCGACTCGCCCTCGACCTCGACCCGCAGGTCCTGAGCGCCGCTCACGAGGTGCACCGCCCGGATCTCCCGGAACCGCGCGATGCGCTCGGCGACGTCGTCGAACCCGCGCCCGCGCTCCGGCGCCACGGTGACGTCGACGAACGCGGTCACCCGCTGGTCGCCGAAGCGGTCCCAGTCGACGACCGTCTTGTACTTCCGGATCACGCCCGAGGCCTCCCACGCCGCGATCTGCTCGCGCACGCTGGCCTCGTCGATCCCGGTCAGGGTCGCGATGCGCTCGACGCTCGCGTGCGCGTCCGCCTCGAGCACCGTGAGGATCTCCCGCATGAGCACCGACCCTATCCGGCAGGCGCTCCGTCGTTCTGAGCGAAGGGCCCCTTCGCTCGGATAGTTCGAGCGAAGGGCACCTTCGCTCAGAACGCCTGGCTCAGAACGCCGGGCTCAGAAAGGCCTCGCTCAGGACGCCGGGTCTCGCCGAACCCGGCCGTCCAGCCGGGACTGTGGCTCCCCGCGGACCGTCGCCGACCGTGATCACGACGAGCGTGACGGACCGTTCGGTCCCGAGGGCCTTTGCTCACACGGTTCGCGATCATGTTCCGGCCGACCCGAGCGAAGGGGCCCCTCGCTCAGAACGGGGGCGCGGCCGGCAGCGGTGATCCACATCCGGGCGGCACGGTGCTCGCTCAGCGATCACACTGCCGCCCGATTCGTGATCATGGTCAGAGGCCGGCCGTCGTTCTGGGCGAAGGGGCCCTTCGCCCGATCTATTCGAGCGAAGGTGCCCCTCGCTCAGAACCCACCGAGCCCGGCCGACCTGCGGTGTCGGTGCGGACCAGTAGCGTCGGGTGCGTGAGCGAGGAGGGCCCGTGAGCGAGGAGGCCGACGGGGCGCTGTTCGACGTGGCGCCTCCCGAGCCGGCGCAGCGTCCCGCCGAGGAGGACCTGCGTCCGGTCACGCGTGGCGTCGTCGAGGACCGCCCGGCCCCGACCGGCGAGGGCCCCCGCCCGCCGCTGGCCGTCAGGATGCGCCCGGCGAGCCTGGACGAGGTCGTCGGCCAGGACCACCTGCTGGCGCCCGGCGCCCCGTTGCGCCGCCTCGTCGAGGGCGCCGCACCCGCGTCGGTCCTGCTCCACGGCCCGCCCGGCACCGGCAAGACCACGCTCGCCCGGCTCATCTCGCAGGCCACCGGCCGCTCGTTCGAGGCGCTCTCCGCGCTGAGTGCCGGGGTGAAGGAGGTCCGCGGGGTCATCGAGGTCGCGCGGAGACGCCTCGCCGCCTCCGACCCGAGACGCACCGTCCTGTTCATCGACGAGATCCACCGCTTCAGCCGCACCCAGCAGGACGCCCTGCTCGGCGCGGTGGAGGACCGGGTCGTCCTGCTGGTCGGGGCCACCACGGAGAACCCGAGCTTCTCCGTCGTCGCGCCCCTCCTGTCCCGCAGCCTCGTCCTCGGCCTGCACGCCCTCGACGACGAGGCGGTCGGCCTCCTGCTCGACCGCGCGGTCGCCGACGACCGCGGCCTCGGCGGCACCGTCACCCTCACCGACGAGGCCCGCGCACACCTGGTCCGCCTGGCCGCGGGCGACGGCCGCCGCAGCCTCACCGCCCTCGAGGCGGCCGCCGATGCCGTGACGGACGAGCACGGCGAGATCACCCTCGCCGTCGTCGAGCAGGTCGTCGACGAGGTGGCGGTGCGCTACGACCGCGCCGGCGACCAGCACTACGACGTCATCTCGGCGTTCATCAAGTCGATCCGCGGCTCGGATCCGGACGCGGCGCTCCACTACCTGGCCCGCATGATCGTGGCGGGGGAGGACCCGCGGTTCATCGCGCGGCGCCTCGTCGTGCACGCCAGCGAGGACGTCGGGCTCGCCGACCCGACGGCGCTGCAGGCGGCCACCGCGGCCGCGCAGGCCGTACAGCTGATCGGCCTGCCGGAGTGCCGGATCGCGCTCGCGCAGGCGACGATCCACCTCGCGACCGCGCCGAAGTCGAACGCCGTCATCACCGCGATCGACGCCGCGATGTCCGACATCCGCACCGGGGCCGCCGGACCGGTGCCGCCGCACCTGCGCGACGGGCACTACGCCGGGGCGCAGAAGCTCGGCAACGCCGTCGGGTACCGGTACCCGCACGACGAGCGGGCCGCCGTCGTCGCGCAGCAGTACCCGCCGGACGAGCTGGTCGGCCGGGACTACTACGAGCCCAGCGGGCGGGGCGAGGAGCGGGCGATCGCCGAGCGTCTCGCACGGCTGCGCGACGTCGTCCGCGGCTGAGTCGGTCGGGCCCAGTCCCTGAGCCGTACGACCCGTGATCAACCGGGCACCCTGCGTACCCGACCGTCCGCCGACAGGGCTAGTGCCTGCCCCCCGGGGCGGAGCGCGGCGATCATGGTCATCCGGGTAGCCTTCCGCCACCGCACGGCGCGCCCGGTTCGTCCCGGCCCTGTCAGCGGAGACCCTGGATCCCAGCCGAAGGGGAAGTGACCGTGTCGGTCGGGCAGATCGCGGCCATCATCGCCGCGGCGGCGTTCGTGATCCTCGTGCTGCTGCTGGCGGTACCCCTGATCAAGCTGGGGCGCACGCTGGACGAGGCGACGATCGCCATCCGGAAGACCCACGAGGGTTCGGCCCCGCTGCTGGACGACGCCCAGGTCACGCTGACCACGGTGAACACCCAGCTCGAGCGCGTCGACGGCGTCACCGCCAGCGCCCAGGCCGTCGCGGCGAACACCCGCGCGCTGAGCTCGCTGTTCACCGCCACGCTCGGTGGCCCGCTGGTGAAGGTCGCCGCCGTGTCCTATGGGCTGCGCAAGGCGAGCCAGAACCGCAAACTGAAGAACGCGCCGCCTGCCAAGGCCAAGCGATCGAAGCGGAGTACCCGGGGATGAAGCGACTGTTCTGGATGGGGGTCGGCGTCGCCGTCGGCGTCAGCGCCTCCCGCAAGGTGTCCCAGGCGGCCCACCGCGCCAGCCCGGCCGGTGTGGGCGCCAGCCTCGGCGAGGGCCTGCGCGAGCTCGGAGCCGGCCTCGGGGCCTTCGGCGCCGAGGTCCGCGCCGGAATGTCCGAGCGCGAGGACGAGCTGTACTCCTACGTGGAGCAGTCGACGAACATCCCGGTGCGCCCGGCCGTGCCCGCCGCCCCGGAGCCGACGCCCGCCGCGCGTCACACCCGAGCGCCTCGGCGGGGGGCCGCGGGCCGCTGAGCCCGGCACGCCGATCCGTCGCTGCGGCGCCCCCGCACCCACGCCATCCCGGAGTCCGGGCGGGCGTGCGCACCACCCCGACGCCCCCGGACCCCGGCGCACGCGGGATCATGGATGACGCCTCCCGGAGACGCCCCGGAGCGGGCCGGATCCGGCCGCTCCTGACACCACGAGCAGGACACCGTGCAGACCCACGAGATCCGTCGACGCTTCCTCGCCCATTTCGAGGACGCCGGCCACACCCCCGTCCCCAGCGCCTCGCTGATCCTCGACGACCCGACGCTGCTGTTCGTCAACGCCGGGATGGTGCAGTTCAAGCCGTACTTCCTCGGGGAGGCCCCGCCGCCCTGGGCGACGGCCACCTCGGTGCAGAAGTGCGTGCGCACCGGGGACATCGAGAACGTCGGGCACACCACCCGGCACAACACGTTCTTCCAGATGGCGGGCAACTTCTCGTTCGGTGACTACTTCAAGGAAGGCGCGATCCGCCACGCCTGGGCGCTGATCACCCGCTCCCAGGACGACGGCGGCTACGGCTTCGACCCGGAGCGCATCTGGGTCACCGTCTACGAGAACGACGACGAGGCCGAGCGCATCTGGCACGAGGTCATCGGCCTGCCCGCCGAGCGCATCCAGCGCCGCGACGGCCGGGACAACTACTGGGACATGGGCATCCCCGGTCCCGGCGGGCCGTGCTCGGAGATCTACTACGACCGCGGGCCGGAGTACGGCGTCGAGGGCGGACCGGTCGCCGACGAGGACCGCTACCTCGAGATCTGGAACCTCGTCTTCATGCAGGACGTGCGGGGGGAGCAGAGCCCGAAGTACGGCGCCGCCCCGATCGGCGAGCTGCCGCAGAAGAACATCGACACCGGACTCGGCGTCGAGCGGGTCGCCTTCCTGCTCCAGGGCGTGGACAACGTCTACGAGACCGACCTCGTGCGACCGGTCATCGACCGCGTCGTGGAGCTCTCGGGACACTCCTACGACGACGGGACCCCGGAGGACGGGGTCCGGTTCCGGGTCATCGCCGACCACGTCCGCACCGGGACGATGCTCATCGGCGACGGCGTGGTGCCCGGCAACGAGGGCCGCGGCTACGTGCTGCGGCGGCTGCTGCGCCGCGTGGTGCGCAACGCCCGGCTGCTCGGGATCACCGATCCGGTGCTGGTCGACCTCGTCGGGATCGTCCGCGACGCGATGAGCCCGTCCTACCCGGAGATCGCGACGAGCTACGAGCGGATCGCCGCCGTGGTCCGCCGCGAGGAGGAGGCCTTCCTCGCCACGCTGGCCACCGGGTCGCGGATCTTCGAGTCGGCGGTGGCGGAGACGAAGGCCGGCGGGTCGGACGTGCTGCCCGGCTCGAGCGCCTTCGCCCTGCACGACACCTACGGCTTCCCGATCGACCTCACGCTCGAGATGGCCTCCGAGGCCGGGCTGTCGGTCGACGAGGGCGCGTTCCGCGAGCTGATGGACGAGCAGCGGGCCCGCGCCAAGGCCGACGCCGCCGCCCGCAAGCACGGCGGCGCCGACGCCACCGCCTACCGCGAGATCCTCGAGCGCTCCGGGCTCACCGACTTCCTCGGCTACGCCGACCAGCGCGCGGACGCCTCGGTGGTGGGGCTCGTCGTCGACGGCGTCGGGGTACCGGCCGCCACCGAGGGCGACGACGTCGAGGTCATGCTCGACCGGACCCCGTTCTACGCCGAGGGCGGCGGCCAGCAGGCCGACACCGGGCGGCTCTTCGGCGACGGGTTCACCGTCGAGATCACCGACGTGCAGACCCCCGTGCCCGGGCTCTCGGTGCACCTCGGCCGCGTGCTCCACGGCGAGATCACCCGCGACGCCCCGGTGTCCGCCCAGATCGACATGGACCGGCGGGCCGCGATCTCGCGCTCGCACACCGCCACCCACCTGGTGCACGCCGGGATGCGGAAGGCCCTCGGCGACTCGGCCGCCCAGGCGGGGTCGCTCAACGCCCCCGGTCGGCTGCGGTTCGACTTCACCTCGCCCGAGGGCGCGGTTCCGACGACCGTGCTCGCGGACGTCGAGGACGAGGTCAACTCGGTGCTGCTCGGCGACGACGAGGTCCGCGCCTTCGTCACGAGCATGGACGAGGCCCGCAAGCTCGGCGCCGTCGCGCTGTTCGGCGAGAAGTACGGCGACGCGGTGCGCATCGTCGAGGTCGGCGACTACTCCCGCGAGCTCTGCGGTGGCACGCACGTCGGCCGGGCCGGGCAGCTCGGCCTGGTGAAGCTGCTGTCCGAGGGGTCCGTCGGGTCCGGGGTACGCCGCGTCGAGGCCCTCGTCGGGATCGACGCCTTCCGGTTCCTCGCCCGCGAGCACGTGCTGGTCAACCAGCTCGCCGAGCAGTTCCGGGCCCAGCCCGACGAACTGCCCGAGCGCATCGCCGGGATCGTCGACCGGCTGCGCACCGCCGAGAAGGAGCTCGAGAACGTCCGGGCGCGCGAGGTGCTCGCCTCGGCCGGGGCCCTCGCCGACGGCGCCGACGACGTCGGCGGGATCGCGCTCGTGGCGTCTCGCACGCCCGACGGCGTGGGCGGCGGCGACCTGCGCACGCTCGCCTCGGACGTCCGCGGACGGCTGGGCGACCGGCCCGGCGTCGTCGCCCTCTTCGCCCCGGACGGCGAGAAGGTGGCGTTCGTCGTGGCCACCACGGCCGCCGCCCGGGACCGCGGGCTGGCGGCCGGCGACCTCGTCAAGGCGTTCGCCCCGGCCATCGGGGGACGCGGCGGCGGGAAGGCCGACCTCGCCCAGGGCGGCGGTTCCCCGGACGGCGGGCCGGCCGGGATGGACGCCGGGATCGGGGCGGCCATCGACGCCCTCCGACACCAGGTCGCCGGGACGGCGGGCGCCTGAGCGTGGCACCCGGCCGGGTGATCGGGGTCGACGTCGGCGCGGTGCGCGTCGGCGTCGCCCTCTCCGATCCGGCCGGGACCCTCGCCACCCCCCTCGTTACGCTCGATCGCGACGAGACGACGTGGTCCGACCTGGACCAGCTGGTGGAGCTCGTCGCCGAGCACGAGGTGGTCGAGGTGGTCGTGGGCCTTCCCCGCACCCTCGCCGGGCGCGAGGGCCCGGCGGCGCAGGCGGCCCGGCGCTACGTCGAGGACCTGCGCGAGGTGCTGGCCGAGCACTCCGTCACCGACCTCCCCGTGACCTTGGCCGACGAGCGGCTGACCACCGTCTCCGCCACCCGGATGCTCTCCGACCGCGGCGTCAAGGGCCGCGCCCAGCGACGCGTCATCGACCAGGCGGCCGCTGTCGAGATCCTCCAGACCTGGCTCGACGCCCGTCGTCGCGAGCCCGACGAGGCGTCCCCGTGACCGGCCCCCACCGCCCCGGCGGCGGGAAGCGCCTGGTGTCGATGTCCACGGTCTCGGTGGGGTCCGGGGAGCGGGCGTCGGGTCCCGACGACGACGGCGGGGCCGGGCGCGGCGCCCGGCCCTCGGACGACGGCCGCCCGGCCGACGACCGGCGAGCGGCCGTGCCGCGGCGTGGCCGAGGGATGCGGCGGCCTGCCCCGGAGTGGGAGCGCCCCGCCGCGCCGGCGAAGCCCGCGGAACCGGAGTCCGCCGCGGCGCCGACCGGACCGGCTCCGGTGGCCCGCCCCGACCAGGCCACCGGACCTGCCCGGGCCGCCGCGCCCGCTCCGGCGACCAGCCGGACCCAGGCCGCCGCGACGGCGCACCCGACCGGGTCCACCGAGCCGTCGGTGGACCCGGAGGACGCCGTCACCGACACCATCCACCACGCGGGCGCCATCACCGGCGTCCCCACGACGCCGTCGCGCATCCCGCTCCCGGCGCCCGCGAACCGGACGCCACGATCGGCGATGGCCGCACGCGCCCGACCCGCGGAGCTGCGCCCGCCCGGGGGGGCCGCGGCCCGGGCCGCCGTGTCCGCCGCCGCGTCCGGGGCGACCATGTCCGCGGCGTCCGGGGGTCCCAGGCCGCGGACCACGGACTCCGAGCCGACCGCCCCGGCGCCCGCCCAGCCCGTCCCGCCGTCGGAACCCGATGACGACGAGGGTGGCGACGACGGCGACGCGCTCGGTGGGCTCGTGCCGTTGTCCTCCGACGAGCCCGACCCCGTCTCGGAGGGCACCCGTCGTCGTCGGCGCCTGGTCTGGCCGATCATCGCGGGCTTCCTGGTGCTCGCCCTCGCGGGCGGGGCCTTCTTCGCCCACAACCTCTGGGGTGTGTTCTTCCCGCCGGACTTCGCCGGCCCCGGGACCGGCCACGTCGTCATCCAGGTCGGCGACGGCGACTCGACCCGCGACATCGGCGAGACCCTCGTCACCGACGGCGTCGTCGCCTCCGCGCGCGGCTTCGGCAACGCCGCCGAGGACGACCCGCGCGGGCGCGGGATCCAGCCCGGCTTCTACGACATGCAGCGGGGGATGCCCGCGGCCGCCGCGGTCAGCCGGATGCTCGACCCCGGCACCCGGCTGGGCCGGATGGAGGTCCGCGGCGGCACTCAGCTCGACGACACCGCGGGCGTCGGATCGGCGCGCGTGCCCGGCGTCCTGTCCCTGATCTCCGCGGCCACCTGCGTCGTCGAGGACTCCGGCGCCCGCCGCTGCGCCTCCGTCGACGACCTCCGCCGCACCATGGCGACCACCGACCCGGCCAGGCTGGGCGTGCCGGACTGGGCGCTGCCCGACGTCCGGCAGGCCGTCCCGGAGCGCCGGCTCGAGGGCCTCGTCGCGCCCGGCACCTACGACGTGACGCCGGGCTCCGACGCCACCACCGCGCTCACCTCGGTGGTGCGGGCGTCGGCGAGCCGGTTGGAGGACGGCGGGATCGTCAGCCAGGCCGCGTCGAACAACGTGAGCCCGTACCAGGCGCTCATCGTCGGGTCGCTCGCCGAGCGGGAGGGCATCGAACAGGACTTCGGCAAGATCGCCCGCGTCGTCTACAACCGGCTGCCGATCCCGATGCGGCTCCAGCTCGACTCGACGATCAACTACCCGCTCGACCGGCAGACGCTGCTGACCACGCCGTTCGACCGGGCCGCGCCGGGGCCGTACAACACCTACCTGAACTTCGGGCTGCCGCCGACGCCGATCGGGGCGGTGTCCCCGCCGGCGCTGAAGGCGGCGCTCACTCCCGACCCGGGTGCCTGGGTCTACTTCGTGAAGTGCCAACCGGACGGGGCGTCGTGCTTCGCGGTGACGCCGGCCGAGCACGACGCCAACCGGCGGCTCGCGCAGCAGCGCGGGGCCTACTGAGATGGTCGGTCGCCGGGCCGCGGTGCTGGGTTCGCCGGTGGCGCACTCGCTCTCCCCGGTGCTGCACGGCGCCGCCTACGAGGCCCTGGGGCTGGCCGGCTGGACCTACGAGCGCGTCGAGTGCGACGCGGAGACGCTCCCCGGGCTGGTCACGGGTCTCGACGACGGGTGGGTCGGGCTCTCGGTGACGATGCCCGGGAAGAAGGCTGCGCTCGCGGTGTCGTCCTCGGCGTCGTGGCGGGCACGGCATCTCGGGGTGGCGAACACGCTGGTCCGGGCCGACGACGGGTGGGTCGCGGACTGCACCGACGTCGACGGTGTCTCCGGTGCGCTGCGTGGAGCCGGGGTCCGAAGCGTCCCGGGCATCGCGGCCGGGACGGTCGACGCCGTCCTGCTGGGGGCGGGCGGTACGGCGTCGGCGGCGGTCGGGGCGCTCTACGACCTCGGCAACGAGGCCGTCACGGTGATCGTCCGCGACCCCGCCCGGGCGGCCGACACCCTCGAGGTGGCCCGGGCCTACGGCATGAACCGCCGCGCGATCCGGTTCGACGAGGTGGTCGACGCCGACCTCGCCTCCGCGAAGGCGCTGATCAACACCACCCCGGCGGGCTCGGTGGACGACGCGCTGGCCTCCCGGCTGGTCGACGCCCTGCCGTCCTGGGCCGTGGTGCTCGACGCGGTCTACCACCCCTGGCCGACACCGCTGGCCGCCGCCGCCGGGCGTCGCGGGCTCGCGGTCGCGACCGGGCTGGACATGCTGCTGCACCAGGCGTTCGGGCAGGTCGAGCAGTTCACGGGGCAGCCGGCGCCGCGTGCAGCGATGCACGAGGCGCTGGTCCGAGCGACGGGCTTCGAGGTCCGTTCGCCGTAGTCGTCCGTCCCCACCGGCACCGGGGTGGCGAGTTGTCCCCAGGCCGGCCGGCGGGACGTGACCCGCGGAGGGCGGGCCGCGCAGGCTCGTCGTCGTGACCGGATCGCTCCTGCTCGACGTCGTGCTCGGCGTCCTCCTCCCGCTCCCCGGCGGGGCGCTGGTGGGCGCCGGCGTGCGTGCCGTCCTCACGCGGGTACGGCGGCCGGTGCTGGTGCCGCGCGGCTGGTGCGAGCTGGGGACGGCCTTCGTGTGCGGCATGGTGGCGACGGCGGCGGTGGTCGGTCTGGTGGCGCCGGCCCGGGTGCCGGTGTTGCTCGTCGTGTCCGTGTCGGCCGTGGCGGGGACGGCGACCGACGTCGTGGCCGGCCGGCTGCCGGACGTGCTGACCGTGCCGGCGCTCGGGCTCGGCCTGGTGGCGTTGATCCCGTCCGGTGCGCTGGGGGCCGGTCTCGGCGGCGCGCTCGCGCTGGGTGGCCTGCACGCCGTGGTGGCGTTGGTGGCTCCGAATGCCCTGGGCGGGGGCGACGTGAAGCTCGCCGCCGCGCTCGGCGGGCCGCTCGCGGCGACCGGGTGGTGGGCCGTCGCGGCGGCTCCCGTCGGTGCCGCGCTGGTGGTCCTGGTGCTGGCGCGGGTGCGGCGGGTCCGGTCCGGACCGCTCGGACCGGCGTTGCTCACGGTGAGCTGGGTGGTGCTCCTGGCCGGAGGGTGAGGGCCGGGCGGGCGACGTGGAACGATGGCGGGGTGTTGCGGTGGCTGACAGCGGGTGAGTCTCACGGTCCGGCTCTCATGGCGGTGCTCGAGGGCATGGTGGCCGGGGTGTCGGTGTCGTCCAAGGAGGTCTCGGCGGAGCTCGCGCGCCGGCGCCTCGGTTACGGGCGCGGGGCCCGGATGAGCTTCGAGGCCGACGAGCTGGAGATCCTCGGCGGCGTCCGCCACGGGATCACCCAGGGCGGTCCGGTGGCGATGCGCATCGGCAACTCCGAGTGGCCCAAGTGGGAGACCGTGATGTCCTCGGACCCGGTCGACCCGGAGGTGCTGGAGGGCCGCGCCCGCAACGCGCCGCTGACCCGGCCGCGCCCCGGGCACGCCGACCTGGCGGGGATGACGAAGTACGGGTTCGACGAGGCCCGCCCGGTGCTGGAGCGGGCGTCGGCGCGCGAGACCGCGGCGAAGGTGGCACTCGGGGCGGTGGCCAAGGCGTTCCTCGAACAGGCGCTCGGGGTGGAGGTGCTCTCGCACGTGGTGTCGCTGGGCACCGCGGACGCCACCGAGGGGGCCATCCCGATGCCCGGCGACGGCGAGCGGATCGACGCCTCGCCGGTCCGCGCGGTCGACGAGGCCTCGGCGGCCGCGATGATCGCCGAGGTCGACGCCGCGAAGGAGGACGGCGACACCCTCGGCGGGGTCGTGGAGGTGGTGGCGCACGGCCTGCCGGTGGGTCTGGGCTCCTACGTGCAGGCCGACCGACGCCTCGACGCCCGGCTGGCCGGGGCGCTCATGGGCATCCAGGCGATGAAGGGCGTCGAGATCGGCGACGGGTTCACCACCGCCCGGCGCCGCGGGTCCGCCGCCCACGACGAGATCGATGTCGCCGACGGCTCCGGGATCGACCGGGCGTCCAACCGCGCCGGCGGCATCGAGGGCGGCATGACCAACGGCGAGCCGCTGCGCGCCCGGGTCGCGATGAAGCCGATCTCGACGGTGCCCCGCGCGCTGCGCACCGTCGACCTGGCCACCGGCGAGGCCGCGACCGCCCACCACCAGCGCTCGGACGTCTGCGCGGTGCCGGCGGCCGGGGTGGTGGCCGAGGCGCTGGTCGCGCTGGTGCTCGCCGACGCGGCGATCGAGAAGTTCGGCGGGGACTCGCTCGCCGAGACCGCCCGCAACGTCGCCGCGTACCGCGCCGGGATCGACCCCAAGCGGGCGGTACAGCCGTGAGCCCGGCCGTCGTCCTGGTCGGCCCGCCCGGGGCCGGCAAGACCACGGTCGGCCAGCTGCTCGCGACCCGCTGGGGGGTGGATTTCGCCGACACCGACGACCTCGTCGAGGCCCGGACCGGCCGGGTCATCGCCGACATCTTCACCAGCGACGGCGAGCCCGCCTTCCGCGAGCTCGAGCGCGAGGCCGTGGCCCAGGCGCTGGCCTCCCACGCCGGAGTCCTCGCGCTCGGTGGGGGAGCCGTTCTGGCCGAGGAGACCCGGACGGCGCTGAGTGGTCACCCGGTGGTGCTGCTCTCGGTCGGGCTCGCGGCCGGGGTACGCCGCACCGGGCTGTCGACCGCGCGGCCGCTGCTCGCGGGGGTGAACCCGCGCGCCACCTTCGCGGCGCTGCTCGCCGAGCGGCTGCCGGTGTACCGAGCCGTGGCGGTGCACGAGATCGGCACGGACGAGCGCACCGCGGAGGAGGTCGCCGACGCGGTGCACGCCGCGCTCACGGCGGCCGAAGCGGCGGCCGAGGACGCGACGACGGCCGGGGACACGACATCGGCCGGGGACACGAGCGCGCCCGCGGGTCACCGTGGCTGAGCCGACGGCGGTCCGGGTCGCCTCGGGCAGCCCGTACGACGTGGTGGTCGGGCGGGGGATCACCGACGCGGTCGCGGCCGGACTCGCCGAGGGCGGCATGCTCGCGGGCGCCGCGCGGGTGGCCGTCATGCACCAGCCCGCGGTCGAGCCGGTGGCGCTGGCGGTCTCCGCGGGCCTGGAGGCCGCGGGCGTCGACGTCCACCGCGTCGAGCTGCCCGGCTCCGAGGACGGCAAGAACCTCGCGACCGCCGGGTTCTGCTGGGAGGTCTGCGGGCGGATCGGCCTGACCCGCTCCGACGCGGTGGTGGCCGTCGGCGGGGGAGCGGCGACCGACCTGGCCGGGTTCGTCGCCGCGGGCTGGATGCGCGGCGTGCGGGTGGTCCACGTCCCGACGACGCTCCTCGCGATGGTCGACGCCGCGGTCGGCGGCAAGACCGGCATCAACACCGGCGCCGGGAAGAACCTCGTCGGCGCGTTCCACGAGCCCGCCGCCGTGATCGCCGATCTCGACACGCTCACCACCGTCTCGCCGGCCGAGCTCGCGGCCGGGATGGCCGAGGTGATCAAGACCGGCTTCATCGCCGATCCCGAGATCCTCACCCTCGTCGAGGCCGACCCGAAGGCCGCCCTCGACCCGACGGGCCCGGTGATCGAGGAGCTCGTCGTCCGCTCGGTGCGCGTCAAGGCCGACGTCGTGGCCGCCGACCTGCGCGAGTCCCATCTGCGCGAGATCCTCAACTACGGCCACACGCTCGGGCACGCGGTGGAACGCCGCGAGGACTACCAGTGGCGCCACGGCGAGGCGGTCAGCGTCGGACTGGTGTTCGCCGCCGAGCTCGCCCGCCGGGCCGGACGGCTCGACGACGCCACCACGGACCGGCACCGCGACGTCCTCGCCGCCGTCGGCCTGCCCACCCGGTACGAACCGGGCGCGCTGTCCGACCTCGTCGAGCACATGAAGGTCGACAAGAAGAGCCGCGGCGCCCTGCTGCGGTTCGTCGTCCTCGACGGGCTCGCCAACCCCGGCCGCCTCGAGGGGCCCACCCCGGACGACCTCGCGGCCGCCTACGAGGCGCTCGCCTCCTGACCCGCCCGACGTGAGAGGAGCCAGGCATGTGGGTCTCGGTGGTCTCGCTGCCGGTCAGCGACCAGGAACGCGCCCGGTGCTTCTACACCGACGTCCTCGGGTTCGAGACCGTCGCCGACGTGACCTTCGGGCCGGGGCAGCGGTGGGTGCAGGTCGCGCCGCCGGGATCGACGACGACGTTCGCGCTGGTCACGTGGTTCGCCGAGATGCCCGCGGGGAGCCTGCGCGGTCTGGTCCTCGACACCGACGACCTCGACGCCACCCACCGCGACCTGGTCGCCCGCGGGGCGGAGGTGAGCACCCCGTCGGAGGAGCCCGGTGGGCGCTTCTGCTTCGTCGCCGACCCCGACGGCAACGTCATCGGTCTGCACCAGGCCTAGGCACGACACGAGCGCAGACACACGAAAAGCCGGGGACGTCCCCGGCCACTCTCAACGTATAGCGCCCCACGGGGCTTGCCGCAAGCCCCGGGATCTGCCGCAGAATCGCCCGGCCGAATCGGAGGAACCGCGGATTCCGCGGGATCCGACCAGTCACCGGGGGAGCTCCTCATCATCGACGTGATCATTGCCGGCTGTGGGCCGACCGGTCTCATGCTGGCCTGTGAACTGCGGCTGCACGGGATCGACGTGCTCGTGCTGGACCGGGAGGCCGAGCCGACCAGGATCGTCCGATCGCTCGGACTGCACGCGCGCAGCATCGAGATCATGGACCAGCGCGGATTGTTGGAGCGGTTCCTCGAGAACGGCACGCAGCATCCGCTCAACGGATTCTTCGCCGCCATTCCCGCGCCGGCGCCACCGAAAGACCTGGACACCGCCCACGGCTACGTGCTCGGCATCCCGCAGACCGTCACCGAGCGACTCCTGACCGAGCGGGCGGCCGAGCTCGACGTCGGGATCCGGCGCGGCCACGCCGTCGTCGGGCTGGAGCAGGACGACGACGGCGTGACCGTCGAGCTGGCCGAGGGCACGCGGCTCCGCTCCCGCTACCTCGTCGGGTGCGACGGCGGGCGCAGCACGGTCCGCAAGCTCCTCGGCATCGGGTTCCCGGGGGAGCCCAGCCGGGTCGACACGTTGATCGGAGAGATGGAGCTGACCGCCCCGCCGGAGACGCTCGCGGCGGTCACCGCCGAGGTCCGCCGGACGCAGCTCCGGTTCGGGGCCATGCCCCTCCCGGGCGGGGTGCACCGGGTCATCGTCCCGGCGGACGACGTCGCCGAGGACCGCTCCGCGCCGCCCACGCTGGACGAGTTCGCCGCCCGGCTGCAGGCGGTCGCCGGCACCGACTTCGGCGTGCACTCACCCCGGTGGCTGTCCCGCTTCGGCGACGCCACCCGCCAGGCCGAGCGCTACCGCAGCGGTCGGGTGCTGCTGGCCGGGGATGCGGCGCACATCCATCCGCCGACCGGCGGACAGGGCCTCAACCTCGGCCTGCAGGACGCGGTCAACCTCGGCTGGAAGCTGGCCGCGGAGGTCGCCGCCCGCGCGCCCGAGGGGCTGCTGGACAGCTACGCGAGCGAGCGGCACCCGGTCGCGGCCGCCGTGCTCGTCAACACCCGCGCGCAGATGCAGCTCATGTCCCTCGAGCCCGGGCCGCAGGCGGTGCGCGGGCTGATCTCGGAGCTCATGGCGTTCGAGGAGGTGAACCGGTACCTGACCGAGAAGATCATCGCGATCGGGATCCGGTACGACGTCGGGCAGGACGACCGGAGCCACGACCTCCTCGGCCGACGCCTCCGGGACGTGCACCTCGACGAGCGGGGCCACCTCTACGGGCTCATGCACGTCGGTCGTGGGCTGCTCCTCGACCGGACCGGTTGGCTCTCGGTCGTGGGGTGGGCCGACCGGGTCGACCACGTCGTCGACGGCAGCGACGAGCTCGACGTGCCGGCGGTGCTGCTGCGGCCCGACGGCCACGTGGTGTGGGTCGGGGACGACCAGGACGGACTGGACGCCGTGCTGCCCCGCTGGTTCGGGGCGTCCGCGACGACGGGTGCCGCCCGGCAGCATGATCACCGGGACGGTGTGGCTGCCGCCGGGCCCGCACGACGACGATGAGGTCCCGGTGATCAGGCGTGATCGGAGGAGGACACGGCCCGGGACGCCGCGACGGCACCGTCCCCGGCCGAGGCGACCGCAGCGTCCCCCGCCGGACCGACGCCCACGTCCCCGATCGAGTGGTGGACCGCGGCCGGTTCGTCGTCCCGAATCGTGTCCTCGGGCGCCGGCTCACCATCCACCCGGCGGCGACCGACCCCAGACACGACCTCATCCCCGGCCACGACGTCCGGCACGGCCCCCCGGCCCCCGGCCCGCGCCGCCCCGACGCCTGCCGTCACGACCAGCACGATCCCGACGACCCCGAGCACCTTCGGCAGCTGCCCCAGCACCACCGCGCCCACGAGCAGCGCGATCGCCGGTTCGAGTGCCATGAGGGTGCCGAACGCGCCCGTGGTGAGCCGGCGCAGCGCCAGCATCTCCAGGGCGAACGGCACGACCGGCAGCAGCAGACCCAGCCCGAGGCCGGCGAGCAGCACCGGCACCGTCAGCACGGACGCCAGGCCCGGCACCGTCCCCGCCGCCACCGCCGCGCCGACCAGCCCGGCCACCGGCATGGACACCGCGAGGCCGGACAGCCCGGTCACCTGGTCCCCGACGCGCTGGGTGAGCAGGATGTAGGCGGCCCAGCAGGCCGCGGCGGCGAGCGCGAACCCGACGCCGACGGGATCGACCCCGCCCTGCCACGGCTCGGTCAGCAGCAGGACCCCCGCCGCGGCGAGCACCGGCCACACGATCCCGGTCCCGCGACCGCGCACCACCGCGACCCCGAGCGGACCGAGGAACTCGATCGCGCTCGCCGTCCCCAGCGGAATACGGGCCACCGCGGCCATGAACAGCATCGTCAGGCCCGCCGTGACCACTCCGAGGCCGCACGCCGCCAGGAAGCTCGAGCGCGTGAACGACGACGGTCGCGGCCGCACGAGCACCAGGAGCAGCAGCCCCGCCCACACCAGCCGCAGCGCGGCCACGCCCTCGGGGGGCACGCGGCTGAACAGGTCCACCGACGCCGCGAGACCGAGCTGGACGCAGGACATGGAGCCGACGGCGAGCACCGCACCGGTGCGGGCACGTGAGGAGGTCACGACGAGGCAGTCAACGCTCCATCGACCGTCCGCGTCCACGTGAGAATCATGGACATACCGTCCATCGAACCGGGACGATCGGTTCGTGGACACCCGCCGCCTGCCCTATCTCGTCGAGCTCGCGCGGCTGGGCTCCATGCGGGCGGTCGCCGAGACGCTGCACACCTCGACGTCCTCGGTCTCCCAGCAGATCGCCGCCCTCGCCCACGAGGCCGGGGCACCGCTCGTGGAGCCCGACGGCCGGCGGGTCCGGCTCACCCCGGCCGGCCGCCGCCTGGCCGAGCACGCGGTGGAGATCCTCGCCGCGGTCGACTCCGCGCGGCACGACCTCGAGCCGCACGGGGACCCCGCCGGGACGGTCCGCGTGGCCGGGTTCGCGACGGCGGTCCGGCGCTCGCTGATGCCGATCGTCGCCGCCTTCGCCGACGAGCACCCCCGCGTGCGGCTCACCATCCGCGAGCACGAGCCGACCGAGTCCCTCGACCTGCTCGACGCGGACGCCGTCGACCTGGCTCTGGTCTACGACTACGACCTCGCCCCGTCCGCGATCACCCCGCCCGCCTCCGCGGTCGCGGGGGAGCCGCTGTGGGAGGCGCGGTGGGGTCTCGGGGTGCCCGACGACGGGTCGCGGGCCGTCAGCGGACCCGCGGCCGCAGTCGTCGGGACCTACCGGCACCACGACTGGATCGGCAACTCCCGCAACCGCGCCGACGAGGACGTGGTGCGCCTGCTGGCCTCCACGGCGGGGTTCGAGCCGCGGATGACCCACGAGGCGGACAGCCTCGATCTGGTCGAGGACCTCGTCGTCGCCGGTCTCGGAGTGGGCCTGCTCCCGGTGGACCGGCCGGTGCGCCGGGGCGTGCGGGTGCTCGAACTGCGCGATCCCGAGGTCCGGCTGCGCTGCCGGGCGGTCACCCGCCGCGGGCGGGACTCCTGGCCGCCGCTCGCCCTGGTGCTGGCCGCGCTGCGGTGACCAGCAACTGAACCGTCAGTCGTCGTCGCCGGGGCGACGCAGACCGAAGCGGCGCCGGCTCGCACCGGGGCGGCGACCGTCCGCGCCCTCGTCGGCCCCCACGTCCTCGGGCTCCGACGACGATGCGTCCGACGACGAGGGGGCCGACGACGCGGACCCCGACGACGGCTCGGTCTCCGCGGGCAGCGGCGTCACCGGGGGCAGCACGGCCACGACGGGTGAGGCGTAGCCACCGGAGCCACCGGCGGACGCCGGCTCGGGGGAGGACTGTTCCGGCGAACCCGGCGGGTCGGCGAAGGGACCGCTGCCGAACGGGACACGGGTGGGGTCGTCGCCCCGGTCGGCACTCCCGACGAGACGCGACGACGGCGGGGCCCCCGACGTGGCCGGCCGGGTCCCGGCGGCCTGCTCCTCGAGACGGCGGGCGCGGCGCGCCTCCACGCGCTCGAACGTCGACGCGGCCAGCGCCGGCGCGGCGGACCCGCCGAGCCTCGTCGTCGGGACCTCCGATCCCGGCTCGTCGGTGTCCGCGGTCGGGTCCGACGCGGCGCGCGGGTCGTCGGAGCGGCGCAGCGAGAGCCAGCCGAGGCGCGAGCCGAGCGACGCCGAGACCAGGATGAGCAGCACCGTGAACGACGCCCGGCCGATCAGCGCCGAGCTGAGGTCCTCGATGCCGACCGCGTCCACGAACAGGGCGAGCAGGGCCCACGTCAGCAGGCCCGCGGCGGGCCCGGCGGCGAACGCGGCCTTGAGCCACGTCCACTCCGGCGGGACCCGGTCGGTGATCACCTCGGCGCCGCCCCAGACCAGGCCGACGAGCAGCAGCGAGCCGAGCAGCAGGATCGACCAGAGCAGGGTCTGGTCCACGACTCGCGACGAGAGCGCCACGAACAGCGTCTGCCCCACGCCGTAGAGCAGCGTCATGACCAGAGCACGCAGCACCCAGGGACGCACGGGCTCACCGTACGGTGCGACGGGTCACGCCCTCCGGCCCCGTCGGTCCTACGCTCCCGGGGTGGCCGCACGCAGCACGTTCAGCCCCCGCCCGCACCCGGCCGCGGCCCGACGGCGGGAGGCGCTGCGGGCGGCCCTGCGCGAGGCCGGGCTGGAGGCGCTGCTCGTCACCGACCTGGTCAACGTGCGCTACCTGTCCGGGTTCACCGGCTCGAACGCGGCGCTGCTCGTGCACGCCGGCGACGGCCCGGACGCCGAGGACCGCACCGTGCTGGCCACCGACGGCCGCTACACGACCCAGGCGGCCGCCGAGACCCCGGACCTGCCGCTGCTCGTCGAGCGGGCGTGCGCGCCCGGGCTGCTGGGCGCAAGCACCGCCGGTGCGATCGGGTTCGACAGCGCGCAGGTCACCGTCGACACCCTCGACGTCCTCACCGCCGCCACCGAGGCCGAGCTGCGGCGGGCGCCGGGGCTGGTGGAGCGGCTGCGGGCGGTCAAGGACGACGACGAGGTCGACGCGCTGCGCCTGGCCTGTGCGGCCGCCGACGCCGCCCTCGCCGGCGCCGTCGCCGACGGGGTCCTGGCGGCCGGGCACACCGAGCGGGAGGTCGCGCACGAGCTGGAGGAGCGGATGGTGACCCACGGGGCGTCCGGACCCAGCTTCGAGACGATCGTCGCCGCCGGCGGGAACTCCGCGATCCCGCACCACCGGCCGTCCGACGCCCCGCTGGCGGCCGGCGACCTCGTGACGATGGACTTCGGCGCCCTGATCGACGGCTACCACTCGGACATGACGCGCACGGTGCTCGTCGGGCCCGAGGGCGCCGTCGCGGACTGGCAGCGGGAGATCTACGCGCTGGTCGACGCGGCCGCGGCGGCCGGCCGGGCGGCGTTGCGACCCGGCGTCGGCACCCGCGAGATCGACGAGGCCGCCCGCGACGTCATCACCGCGGCCGGGTACGGGGAGCAGTTCGTCCACCCGGTCGGTCACGGGGTCGGACTCGTCATCCACGAGGCTCCGGCGATGGGCGCGACGGCGACCGCTACCCTGGAGGCGGGCATGACGGTCACCGTCGAGCCGGGCGTCTACCTCCCCGGCCGCGGCGGCGTGCGGATCGAGGACACCCTGGTCGTGACCGGGTCCGGGGCCGAACCGCTGACCGCGTCGACGCGGGATCTCCTGGTCCTGGGCTGACGCGGACCCGACCGGACACCACCGGGGACCCTGGCGCCCCGGAACCAGACCGAGCACAGGAGCGACACCGCAGTGGCGACGACGAACGACCTGAAGAACGGCCTGGTGCTGAAGATCGACGGCAACCTCTGGTCCGTCACCGAGTTCCAGCACGTCAAGCCGGGCAAGGGCGGCGCCTTCGTCCGGACGACGCTCAAGAACGTCATGACCGGCAAGGTCGTCGACAAGACGTTCAACGCGGGCACCAAGGTGGAGACGGCCAACGTCGACCGCCGCGACATGACCTACCTGTACCGCGACGGCGACGACTTCGTCTTCATGGACGCGAGCGACTACGAGCAGATCCCGGTGTCGGGGCAGACCGTCGGGGACCAGTCGCGCTTCCTCCTGGAGAACCAGGAGGTGCAGGTGTCCTTCAACGACGGCGTGCCGCTGTTCATCGAGATGCCCGCCTCGGTCGAGCTCGAGATCACCCACACCGACCCCGGTGTCCAGGGCGACCGCTCCACCGGCGGCACCAAGCCCGCCACCGTGTCGACCGGCGCGGAGATCCAGGTCCCGCTGTTCCTCGAGACCGGCACCACCGTCAAGGTCGACACCCGTGACGGCCGGTACCTCGGCCGCGTGTCCTCCTAGTGGGAGACGGAGCGGAACGGAGCTCGACCCAGCGGGGTGTGGCTCAGGCACCGCACCGCGACATCCCGGCCCGCAAGGGCTCGCGCTCCAAGGGCCGCAAGCGCGCGCTGGACATCCTGTTCGAGTCCGAGGCGCGCGCGGAGGACCCGCTCGACGTGCTCCGGCGCCGGATCGCGGGCGCCGACGCGCCGCCGGTGTCGGACTTCGCGCAGACCCTCGTCGAGGGGGTCGTCGCCCATCGCGACCACATCGACGCGTCGCTCGGGGAGATGGCGCGCGGCTGGTCGGTCGAGCGGATGGCGGCGGTCGACCGCGCGATCCTGCGCATCGGGGCGTTCGAGGTGCTCTTCACCGACGACGTCGACGACGCCGTGGCCATCGACGAGGCCATCCTGCTGGCCCGCGAGCTCTCGACGGACGACTCGCCGCGGTTCGTCAACGGCGTGCTCGCGGGGCTGGCGTCGGGGCGGCGCGAGCCGGTGGCGGCGCCGGAGCGGGAGCGGGTGGACCTGCCCCCGGACGCGGAGCCGGCTCAGGAGGACACCGACCCGTCGGCGGCTCGGATCGCGGAACCGGACGCGGACGAGCACTGATCGCCCCGGGCGCGCGTCCGTCCGAGGCCGACCGCCCTCGACCAGTTCTGACCGCCCCCGACCAGTTCCGAGCGGCACCGACCGGTTCTGAGCGAAGGGCCCCTTCACTCCACCAGATCGACCGAAGGGCCCCTTCGCCCGGAACGGCGGGTGCCGGGTCGTTCCGGCGAAGGGCGCCCACGGCCCGTCTATTCGAGCGAAGGTGCCCTTCGGTCGAACAGGGCAGCGCTCGAATTAGGGCAGCGCTCGATCAGGAGGCAGCGCTCGATCGCGGCACGTGCGGGAGCGGTGGGGCCGGGCGCGGGGGCACGGCGCGCAGGCCCCGGTGGAGCGGGTCAGTCCTCGCGGACGACCCGCGCCTCGGGCGGCAGCACGCCCCACTCGACGAGCTGCTCGGACAGGTCGCCCGGCGTCATGTCGTAGATGATCGCGAGCGAGCGCAGGTCCTCGTTGCGGATCGAGAGAACCTTCCCGTTGTAGTCACCGCGCTGGCTCTGGATCGCCGCCGCGTAGCGCGCGAGCGGGCCCGCCTTCTCCGCGGGCAGCGCCTGCAGGCGCTCCAGGTTGATGACGATCTTGGCGGCCGGTTCGGAGCCCGAGGGGATACGTCCCTCGGGCAGCAGCTCGGCCACCGGCACTCCGTAGAAGTCCGCCAGTTCGGCGAGCTTCTGGACGGTCACGGCGCGGTCACCGCGCTCGTACGACCCGACGACGACCGCCTTCCAGCGGCCGCCTGACTTCTGCTCGACGCCGTGCAGGGAGAGACCCTGCTGCTGTCGGATCCCCCGAAGCTTGGCGCCCAGCGCCTTCGCATAGTCGCCCATGTGGCGGCACCCCGTTCCCGCGCGTCCGACGGGGAATCCGCCGACGCAGCCCTGCTGAAGCCTTTACGGAGAGTGATGATGCGCCCTCTGCGATCACGAGGTCAAGCCGGGTTCCCATCGCTGGTCGTCCGGTGTGTCGCGTGGCACGCCGATCCGGTCGAGTGGTTCACGTCTCGGCGCGGTCAACGCCCACTGTGATCGCCCGCGTGCGGAGCGCCCGCCGACCGGGGTTCGTGATCGCTCGGGCGACCTGATCGGTCGCACACCGTGGCTGATAGTGTCGAGTCCGAACCACATCGACATCCTTTAAGAGCCGTCCCGCGAGGCGGAGAAGGAGGTCCCCGAGTGCCCACGCGGCGCCGGGGCGGTTCCGGACCGGGTGGTACGACGAACGCCGAGGGTGAGCGCGAGCTGCTCTCGTCGGCGGACCTCGCACGCACCGTGGCCCGGATCGCCCACGAGATTCTCGAGAAGACCGCGGACTCCGGAGCACCCGTCGTGCTCCTCGGTCTCCCCACCCGCGGCATCCATCTGGCCCAGCGGCTCGCCGAGCGCATCGAGGCCATCGCCGCGGCCGACGGGTCGGGCACGACCGTCGCCGTCGGGGCCCTCGACCCCACGCTCTACCGCGACGACCTCCGGCTGCAGCCCACCCGGGCCCTGGAGGAGACCGAGATCCCGGCCGGCGGGATCGACGACGTCACGGTCGTGCTCGTCGACGACGTGCTGATGTCCGGGCGGACGGTGCGCGCGGCGCTCGACGCGCTGCGCGACCACGGCAGGCCCCGCGCGGTGCAGCTCGCGGTCCTGGTCGACCGCGGGCACCGCGAGCTGCCGATCCGGGCGGACTACGTCGGGAAGAACGTGCCGACCAACCGCGGCGAGGACGTCGCGGTGTCGCTGCGCGAGTCCGACGGGCACGACGGGGTGACGCTGCGATGACCGCCCCCGACGACGGGACGCCCGCCCCCGGCGCCGTCGGCCTCCGGCACCTGCTCTCCACCGAGCACCTGCGCCGCGACCAGGCCGACGCGCTGCTCGCGACCGCCGAGAACATGGAGCAGGCGCTGACCGGCCGCGCGGTCCGCAAGCTCCCGACCCTGCGCGGCCGCACGATCGTCACGCTGTTCTACGAGAACTCCACGCGCACCCGGGTGTCGTTCGAGGTCGCGGGCAAGTGGATGAGCGCGGACACCATCAACGTCAGCGCCTCCGGGTCCAGCGTCGGCAAGGGGGAGTCGCTGCGCGACACCGCCGCCACCCTCGCGGCGGCCGGCGCCGACGCCGTCGTCGTCCGCCACCCGGCCTCCGGGGCGCCGCACCGGATCGCGGGCTGGCTCGACGGGGTGGGCCACTCCCACACCGACGGGCACGTCGCGGTCGTGAACGCCGGCGACGGCACCCACGAGCACCCCACCCAGGCGCTGCTCGACGCCGCGACCCTGCGCAAGCGCCTCGGCCCCGACCTGGCCGGCCGGCGGGTCGCGATCGTCGGCGACGTCCTGCACAGCCGGGTCGCCCGCTCCAACGCCCACCTGCTCGCCACGCTCGGCGCCGAAGTGACCCTGGTGTCGCCCCCGACGCTGCTGCCGATCGGCGTGGACGCCTGGCCGGTCGCGGTCACCCACGACCTCGACACGCACCTCGCCACCGGGCCGGACGCGGTGATGATGCTGCGGGTGCAGGCCGAGCGGATGCACGGCGGGTTCTTCCCCAGCGCCCGGGAGTACGCCGTCCGGTTCGGCCTCAGCCAGCGCCGCGCCGACACCCTCCCGGACCACGCCGTCGTCCTGCACCCCGGGCCGGCCGTGCGGGGCATGGAGATCGCCAGCGCGGTCGCCGACTCCGACCGCGCCGCCATCGCCGAGCAGGTCACCGCCGGGGTGCACGTGCGGATGGCCGTGCTCTACCACCTGCTCGCCGGGGAGGACGTGGCGTGAAGACCCTCATCAGGAACGTCCGGCCGTACGGCGAGGACGCCACCGACCTCGTCGTCGAGGACGGCCTCCTCGTCCGGGACGGGACCGACCCCGACGAGACGGTCGACGCCGACGGCCTCGTCGCCCTCCCCGGGCTGGTCGACCTGCACACCCACCTGCGCGAACCGGGCGGGGAGGAGGCCGAGACGGTCGCCACCGGCTCGGCGGCGGCCGCGCTCGGCGGCTACACCGCGGTGTTCGCGATGCCGAACACGAACCCCACCCAGGACTCGCCCGTCGTCGTCGAGCACGTCTGGCGGCGCGGGCGCGAGGTCGGGCTCGTCGACGTGCACCCGGTCGGCGCGGTCACCGTCGGGCTCGGCGGCGAGAAGCTGGCCGAGATGGGGATGATGGCCGCTTCCCCGGCAGCCGTGCGGATGTTCTCCGACGACGGCCGCTGCGTGAACGACCCGTTGATCATGCGGCGGGCACTGGAGTACGCCCGCTCGCTCGACGCGCTGGTCGCCCAGCACGCCGAGGACCACCGCCTGACCGTCGGCGCGCAGGCCCACGAGGGTCCGGTCGCCGCCCGCCTCGGCCTGACCGGCTGGCCGGCCACCGCCGAGGAGTCGATCGTCGCCCGCGACGCGATGCTCGCCGCGGCCGCCGGCGCCCGCCTGCACGTCTGCCACCTCTCGACGGCGGGTTCGGTCGGCGTACTGCGCTGGGCGCGGGAGACCCTGGACGCGCGACCGGGCTTCGCGCTCAGCGCCGAGGTCACCCCGCACCACCTGCTGCTCACCGACACCGCGGCCGAGGGCTACGACCCGGTGCACAAGGTCAACCCGCCGTTGCGCCCCGAGGCCGACACGCTCGCGCTGCGCCGGGCCCTCGCCGACGGCGAGATCGACTGCGTCGCCACCGACCACGCGCCGCACGCCGTCGAGGCGAAGGACTGCGAGTGGTCGGTCGCGCGGCCCGGCATGCTGGGCCTGCAGACGGCGCTGCCGGTGGTCGCGCTGACGATGGTGCGGACCGGCCTGCTCGACTGGCGCGGGGTCGCCCGGGTGACCAGCGAGGCCCCGGCCCGGATCGCGGGGCTGCCCGACCAGGGCCGGCCGCTGGCGGTGGGCGAGCCGGCGAACCTGACGCTCGTCGACCCGGAGGCGACCTGGACGGTGCGCGGCGCGGAGCTGGCGAGCATCGCGGAGAACACGCCGTACGAGGGAACGGACCTGCCGCTGTCGGTGGTCCACACCATGCTGCGGGGACGATGGACGGTGCGGGACGGAAAGGTGGCTCCTCGTGAGCAGTGAGGCAGTGCTGGTGCTGGAGGACGGCACCGTTCATCGAGGGGAGTCCTTCGGGGCCCGGGGCCGCAGCCTCGGCGAGGCGGTCTTCACCACCGGCATGACCGGATACCAGGAGACCCTCACCGACCCGAGCTACCACCGCCAGATCGTGGTCTCCACCGCGCCGCACATCGGCAACACCGGCTGGAACGACGAGGACGACGAGTCCGCGCGCATCCAGGTCGCCGGCTACGTCGTGCGGGACCCGGCCCGGATGCCGTCGAACTGGCGCTCGACCCGCGGCCTGACCGAGGAGCTCACGCGCCAGGGCGTGGTCGGCGTGGCCGGGGTCGACACCCGGGCGGTGACGCGGCGGCTGCGCGAGTCGGGCTCGATGCGCGCCGGCCTCTTCTCCGGCGACGGGCTCGGCACCTCGCGCGACATGCTCGACGCCGTGCGGGAGAGCCCGCCGATGGCGGGCGCCGATCTCGCGGGCGAGGTCACGACGACGACGCCGTACACGGTGGCCGCCGAGGGCACCCGCCGGTTCTCCGTCGCCGCGCTGGACCTGGGGATCAAGGCGAACACCCCGCGGATGCTCGCCGCGCGCGGCATCGAGACCCGGGTACTGCCGAGCACCGCCACGATCGACGAGCTGCTCGACGGCTCACCGGACGGGGTCTTCCTCTCCAACGGGCCGGGGGACCCGGCCACGGCCGAGCACGCCGTGGCGCTGACCCGGGGCGTGCTGGGGCGCGGGGTGCCGCTGTTCGGCATCTGCTTCGGGAACCAGATTCTCGGCCGTTCTCTGGGGCTCGGTACCTTCAAGCTCCGATACGGACATCGGGGCATCAACGTCCCGGTGTACGACCACACCACCGGGACGGTGGCCATCACCAGCCAGAACCACGGATTCGCGGTCGCCGGCACGCCCGGCGAGCACGTCGACTCCCCGCACGGAGACGTCCACCTGTCGCACGGGTGCCCCAACGACGGCGTCGTCGAGGGACTGACCTGCACCGACGTGCCAGCCTTCTCGGTGCAGTACCACCCGGAGGCGGCGGCCGGACCGCACGACGCCGCTGACCTGTTCGACCGCTTCGCCGGCCTGATGGGAGGGCGCTGAGCACATGCCGCGCCGCGAGGACATCCACCACGTCCTGGTGATCGGCTCCGGTCCGATCGTGATCGGGCAGGCCTGCGAGTTCGACTACTCCGGCACCCAGGCCTGCCGTGTGCTGCGCGAGGAGGGCCTGCGCGTCTCGCTGGTCAACTCCAACCCGGCCACGATCATGACCGACCCGGAGTACGCCGACGCCACCTACGTCGAGCCGATCGACATCGAGCACGTCACCAAGGTGATCGAGGCGGAGCGCCCGGACGCGCTGCTCGCCACCCTGGGCGGGCAGACCGCGCTGAACACCGCCATCGCCCTGTGGGACGCCGGCGTCCTCGAGCGCTACGGCGTCGAGCTGATCGGCGCCGACGTCGACGCCATCCAGCGCGGCGAGGACCGGCTGAAGTTCAAGGACATCGTCCGGTCGATCGGCGGCGACGTCCCGCGCTCCGAGGTCTGCCACTCGATGGCCGAGGTACGGGCCACCGTCGCCGAGGTCGGGCTGCCGGTGGTGATCCGGCCGAGCTTCACCATGGGCGGCCTCGGCTCCGGCCTCGCCTACACCGACGAGGAGCTCGAGCGCCTGGCCGGCACCGGACTCGCCGCGAGCCCCGTGCACGAGGTGCTCATCGAGGAGTCGGTGCTCGGCTGGAAGGAGTACGAGCTCGAGCTGATGCGCGACGGCAAGGACAACGTCGTCGTCGTGTGCTCGATCGAGAACGTCGACCCGATGGGCGTGCACACCGGCGACTCGGTGACCGTCGCGCCGGCGATGACGCTGACCGACCGCGAGTACCAGGTCATGCGCGACACCGGGATCGAGGTGCTGCGCGAGGTCGGCGTCGAGACCGGCGGCTGCAACATCCAGTTCGCGGTGCACCCGGGGACCGGCCGGCTCGTCGTCATCGAGATGAACCCGCGCGTCTCCCGCTCGTCCGCGCTCGCCTCGAAGGCCACCGGGTTCCCGATCGCCAAGATCGCCGCGCGCCTCGCCGTCGGGTACACCCTCGACGAGATCTCCAACGACATCACCGGCGAGACCCCGGCCAGCTTCGAGCCGACGCTGGACTACGTCGTCGTGAAGGTGCCGCGGTTCGCGTTCGAGAAGTTCCCCGGCGCGGACCCCACGCTGACGACGACGATGAAGTCGGTCGGCGAGGCGATGGCCCTGGGCCGCTCGTTCCCGGAGGCGCTGAACAAGGCGCTGCGCTCCACCGAGACCGCCGACGCGAGCTTCGGCACGCGGCCGGACCCGGAGGGCGTCACCGCCGGGGACGCGCTGTACCAGGCGTCGCTGCCGCGGGACGGCCGGCTCTACGCGGTCGAACGGGCGCTGCGGCTCGGCAACACGGTCGCGCAGGTCAGCGAGGCGTCCGGGATCGACCCGTGGTTCGTCGAGCAGATCGAGGGCCTGGTGGGGCTGCGGCGGGAGATCGGCGACGCGCCGGTCCTCGACGCCACCCTGCTGCGCCGCGCCAAGCGGGCGGGCCTGTCCGACCTGCAGATCGCCGGGGCGCGCCCCGAGCTCGCCGGCGAGGCCGGGGTGCGGGCGCTGCGCCACCGCCTCGGGGTGCGGCCGGTCTACAAGACGGTCGACACGTGCGCCGCGGAGTTCGCCGCCCGCACGCCGTACCACTACTCGGCCTACGAGTCCGACCCCGCGGCGGAGTCCGAGGTCACCGGGCAGACCGAGCGGCCCAAGGTGATCATCCTGGGCTCCGGGCCGAACCGCATCGGGCAGGGCATCGAGTTCGACTACTCCTGCGTGCACGCCGCGACGTCGCTGCGCGCCGCCGGGTTCGAGACGGTGATGCTCAACTGCAACCCGGAGACGGTGTCCACCGACTACGACACCGCCGACCGCCTCTACTTCGAGCCCCTCACCGAGGAGGACGTGCTCGAGGTCGTCCACGCCGAGCGGCTCTCCGGCGGCGGGGACTCGGTCCGCCACCCCGACGGCACCCGGACGCCGGGTCTCGCGGGCGTCGTCGTGCAGCTCGGGGGCCAGACCCCGCTGAAGCTCGCGGCCGCGCTGGAGGCCGCGGGCGTCCCGATCGTGGGCACCCCGCCCGCCGCGATCGACCTCGCCGAGGAGCGGGGCGCCTTCGGCCACGTCCTCGACGACGCCGGGCTGCCCGCCCCGCCCTACGGCACCGCGACCAGCTTCGACGGGGCCCGCGCGATCGCCGCGGAGATCGGCTACCCGGTGCTCGTCCGGCCCTCCTACGTGCTCGGCGGGCGCGGCATGGAGATCGTCTACGACGACGAGACCCTCGCCGACTACATCGCCCGGGCCACCGAGGTCACCCCCGACCACCCGGTGCTCGTCGACCGCTTCCTCGACGACGCCATCGAGATCGACGTGGACGCGCTGTGCGACGCCACCGGCGAGGTCTACCTCGGCGGGGTCATGGAGCACATCGAGGAGGCGGGCGTCCACTCCGGCGACTCCTCCTGCACGCTGCCGCCGATCACCCTCGGGCTCTCCGAGATCGAGACGGTGCGGGCCTCGACGGTCGCCCTCGCGCGCCGCCTCGGGGTGCTCGGGCTGATGAACGTGCAGTACGCCCTCAAGGACGAGGTGCTCTACGTCCTCGAGGCCAACCCGCGCGCCAGCCGCACCGTCCCGTTCGTCTCCAAGGCCACCGGCGTGCCGCTGGCCTCAGCCGCCGCCCGGGTGATGCTCGGGTCGACGATCTCGGGCCTGCGCCGGGAGGGCGTCCTGCCGGCCGCGGGCGACGGCGGGCACCTGCCGCGCGAGCACCCGGTGGCGGTCAAGGAGGCGGTCCTGCCGTTCCACCGCTTCCGCCGCCCGGACGGGCGCGGGGTCGACTCGCTCCTCGGGCCGGAGATGAAGTCCACCGGCGAGGTCATGGGCATCGACGTCGCCTTCTCGACGGCGTTCGCCAAGGCCCAGGCGGCCGCCTCCGGGCGCCTCCCGACCAGCGGCAAGGTCTTCGTCTCGGTGGCCAACCGCGACAAGCGCGCCCTGATCTTCCCGGTCAAGCGCCTCGCCGACCTCGGCTTCGAGATCCTGGCGACGGCGGGCACGGCCAGCGTGCTGGAGCGCAACGGGATCCCGTGCCAGGTGGTGCGCAAGCATTTCGAAGGCCCCGACAACGTGGTCGACACCATCCAGGCCGGGGAGGTGGACCTGATCGTCAACACCCCGGTCGGGCACGCCGGCCCGCGGGTGGACGGCTACGAGATTCGCGCGGCGGCGCTCAACGTCAACGTCCCGTGCGTGACGACGGTGCAGGGCGCGGCCGCGGCGGTGCAGGCCATCGAGGCCGTCATCCGCGGCGAGGTCGCCGTGACGCCGCTGCAGGTGCTGCACGAGCGGCTGGCCAAGGCGCGCGCCGAGACCGCGGGGGAGACGCCCGCCGGGGCGGGGCCGGCGTGACCCGGGCACCGTTCGCGGCGCGGCTGACGGCGGCGGTCGCGCGGCACGGGCCGCTCTGCGTCGGGATAGACCCGCACCCGGGCCTGCTCGCCCGCTGGGGCCACGAGGACGACGCCGCCGGGGTCGAGCGCTTCGGGCGCGACGCGGTGGCGGCGCTGGCCGGGCACGTGGCCGTCATCAAGCCGCAGGTGGCGCTGTTCGAGGTGCACGGCAGCGGGGGAGTGCGTGCCCTGGAGCGGGTGCTCGCCGACGCCGCGGACGCCGGCCTGCTCACGATCGCCGACGCCAAGCGCGGGGACATCGGGTCCACGATGACCGCCTACGCCTCGGCCTGGCTGGCGGACACCTCGCCGCTCGCCGCCGACGCGGTGACCCTCTCGCCCTACCTGGGGGTGGGGTCGCTGACGCCCGCGATCGACCTGGCCGCCGCCACCGGGCGCGGGGTGTTCGTGCTGGCCCGCACCTCGAATCCGGAGGCCCCCGCGGTCCAGTCCGCCCAGGCCTGGACCCTCGACCCCTCCGGCGGCCCCGGCAACGGGTCCTACCGGGGCATGCGCGAGGTCGCCCAGAGCGTCGTCGACTCCTGCGCCGCGGTGAACGCGGCGAACCCGGGGGTGGCGGGCGTCGTCGTGGGCGCGACGTCGGGCACCACCGGACGGGCGCACGGTCTGGACCTCTCGCGGCTCGGCGGCCCGGTCCTCGTCCCGGGTCTCGGCGCGCAGGGCGCGACCCCCGCCGACCTCGCCGAGGCCTTCGCGGTGGGCAGCGGGCCGGTGATCCCGTCGAGCTCGCGGGAGATTCTCGCCGCGGGCCCCGACCCGGAAGCGCTGCACGACGCGTGCGCGGCGCTGAACGGCTCACTGGCCGACCTGGGACTCCCGGCCGGACCGGTCGGCGCATGACACCCGACGCAAGGCGCACGGCGCCGCTCGGCGCCTGACGTGCCCGGCGCGTCGCCCGGCGCCGCGCCGTCGTCCCAGCGCAGGAGGACCACCGGCGGAGCGATGCCGTTCACACGCCGGACACCCATGGACTGTGTCCCGGCCCCGCAGACGGTACGTTCGCCTGCGACGAGGTCCGCAAGGCCTGCTCACGTGGGTCGAGACCCGTGGGACCTCACGCTCGACAACCACCGACCCGCTTGAACCGGAGGAGACCGTGGCACTTCCCGAGCTGACCGAGGAGCAGCGGGCGGCCGCGCTGGAGAAGGCAGCCGCTGCCCGTCGCGCCCGGGCCGAGCTCAAGGAGCGGCTCAAGCGCGGCGGCACCAGCCTGGGTGACGTCCTCGACCAGGCCGACTCCGACGAGGTGCTGGGCAAGATGAAGGTCTCGGCGCTGCTCGAGGCCCTGCCCGGCGTCGGCAAGGTCCGGGCCCAGCAGATCATGGAGCGTCTGGAGATCGCGCCCAGCCGGCGACTGCGCGGCCTGGGGGAGCGCCAGCGCAAGGCCCTGCTCGCGGAGTTCGACGGCGAGTGACCTCCCCGCCCAGGACCGCCCCCCGGGGCAGGCTCGTTGTCCTCGCCGGTCCGTCCGGGGTCGGCAAGAGCACCGTCGTCGCCGAACTGCGGCGGATGGACGCCCCGCTGTGGTTCAGCGTGTCGGCGACCACCCGTGCGGCCCGGCCGGGGGAGGTCGACGGGCGGGAGTACCACTTCGTCTCCGACGAGCAGTTCGACCGCATGGTGGCGGCCGGGGCCCTGCTGGAGTGGGCCTCGATCCATCGGGGCCTGCACCGCTCCGGCACCCCGGCCGCCCCCGTCGAGGAGCACCTGGCGGCGGGCGAGCCCGTGCTGCTGGAGCTCGACCTCGCCGGAGCGCGGGCGGTGCACGAGCGCCGGCCGGACGCCCTGCTCGTGTTCCTCGAGCCCCCCTCCTGGGAGGAACTGGTCTCTCGGCTGACCGGCCGCGGGACCGAGCCGCAGGAGGTCGTCGATCGCCGGCTGGCCACCGCGCGGGTCGAGCTGGCGGCCCGCCGCGAGTTCGACGTCGCGCTCGTGAACCACGACGTCCGGGAGACCGCGCGGCGATTGGTAGACTTGGCTCACCCTTCTGACGCTCCTGCCTGCAGCGCTCTCGACGACGGCCCCGTCGACGACGGTGCGGCGCACGCGGGAGCCGTCGGCCCCGGAACCTCACGTGCCCCAGATAGCAGGAGTCGCTGAATGAGCATCACCACCAGCCGCGTCGCGGTCGGCTTCCACGACGTTCCCGAGGGCATCACCAACCCGCCCATCGACGAGCTGCTGGAGACCGTCAGCTCGAAGTACGCGCTGGTCATCTACGCGGCCAAGCGGGCGCGTCAGATCAACGACTACTACGCCCAGCTGGGCGAGGGTCTCCTCGAGTACGTCGGCCCGCTGGTCGAGCCGGGCCCGCGCGAGAAGCCGCTCTCGATCGCCATGCGCGAGATCCACGGCCACCTGCTCGAGCACACCGAGGGCGAGTAACCACCTTGTCCGACGGGGTGGCGCCCTCGAAGGAGATCGTCCTCGGCGTCTCCGGCGGCATCGCCGCCTACAAGGCCTGCGAGCTGCTGCGGCGGCTGCGCGAGGCCGGCCACCGGGTCCAGGTGGTCGCCACCCCCAACGCCCTGACCTTCGTCGGGGCGGCCACGTTCGAGGCGCTGTCCGGGCGCGAGGTGCTCTCCGGGGTCTTCGAGCACGTCCCCGAGGTCACCCACGTCGCGCTCGGCCGCCGCGCCGACCTCGTCGTCTGCGCTCCCGCCACCGCCGACCTGCTCGCGCGGCTGGCGGCAGGCCGCGCCGACGATCTCCTCACCTCCACGCTGCTCACCGCGCGATGTCCGGTGCTCGCCGTCCCCGCGATGCACACCGAGATGTGGGAGCACCCCGCCACCCGCGACAACGTCGCCACCCTGCGCCGGCGCGGCACCGTCGTCCTCGAGCCCGCCTCGGGGCGCCTCACGGGTGCCGACTCCGGGGCCGGCCGGTTGCCGGAGCCCGTCGAGATCGCCGAGTTCGCCCGCCTGCTCCTCGAGGAGCCGGCCACCCTGCCCCGTGATCTCGAGGGCCGCCACGTCGTCGTCTCCGCCGGCGGCACCGCGGAGCCCCTCGACCCGGTGCGCACCCTCGGGAACCGCTCGTCCGGCCGCCAGGGCTACGCGCTGGCCCGCGTCGCCGCGCAGCGCGGGGCGCACGTCACCCTCGTCGCCGGGACCACGGCCGACCTCGAGCCGCCCGCCGCCGTCGACCTCGTCGCGGTGCGGACCACCGAGGAGATGCGCCGGGCCGTCGTCGACGCCGCGAAGGACGCCGACGCGGTCGTCATGGCCGCCGCCGTGGCCGACTTCCGGCCCACCGCCGTCGCCGGATTCAAGATCAAGAAGGGCGACGACGAGCCCACCGCGATCCATCTCACACGCAATCCCGACATCCTGGCCGAGCTGGTGACCGAGCAGGTCCCCGGACGCCTCGTCGTGGGCTTCGCCGCGGAGACCGGTGACGAGGACCACGACGTCCTCTCGTACGGACGGGCGAAGCTCGCCCGCAAGGGGTGCGATCTCCTCGTCGTCAACGCCGTCGGTGCAGGCGGAGGCGCGCATCACTCCGCGTTCGAGGGAGCGGACAACGAGGGCTGGCTGCTGGGGTCGGACGGATCGTCGGTCCAGCTGCCGATGGGCTCGAAGGCCGCTCTCGCGGCCCGCGTCTGGGACGCCGTGGCAGCTCGACTGGGGTGAACGCCGCGTAACCGGCCGATCTCACCGGGTGCCCGAACAGGTCCGATCCGCCTTTCCCACAGGTCCACCCGGAGCACAACCGGACTGTGACCGGCTGCGCATCGGGGCCGGTCAGGGCCCTGCCCGGTGGGGTGGAAGCCGTTAGGGTTGCGGGGTCCCACTGTCGAGGCAGGGAGAGATTGTGCCCGCTAGGCGTTTGTTTACTTCTGAGTCCGTCACCGAGGGCCACCCGGACAAGATCTGTGATGCCGTCTCCGACGGGATTCTCGACGCCTTGCTGGCGCAGGACCCGAAGAGCCGTGTCGCCGTCGAGACGATGGTGACCACGGGCCAGGTCCACGTGGCCGGTGAGGTCACCACCAACGCGCAGGTCAACTACGTCGACATCGTCCGCAAGACGATCCTCGACATCGGTTACGACTCGTCGGCGAAGGGCTTCGACGGCGAGAGCTGTGGCGTGTCGATCTCCATCGGCGCGCAGTCCAAGGACATCGCCCAGGGTGTCGACGAGGGCTACGAGACCCGCGTCGAGGGCTCCGAGGACGAGATCGCGAAGCAGGGTGCCGGCGACCAGGGCCTGATGTTCGGCTACGCCGACGCCGACACCCCCGAGCTCATGCCGCTGCCCATCGGCCTCGCGCACCGTCTCGCGCGCAAGCTGACCGCGGTGCGCCGCGACGGCACGCTGCCGTACCTGCGCCCGGACGGGAAGACGCAGGTCACCATCGCGTACCACGACGACAAGCCGGTCGCCGTCGAGACGGTCGTCCTGTCGACGCAGCACGCTGCGGACATCGACCTGGACAACATGCTGGCCCCCGACATCCGGTCGAAGGTCATCGAGCCCGTCCTCGAGGGGATCGACCTCGACACGTCGAACACCCGTGTCCTGGTCAACCCGACCGGCCGCTTCGTCACCGGTGGCCCCATGGGTGACGCCGGCCTGACCGGCCGCAAGATCATCGTCGACACCTACGGCGGCTACGCCCGCCACGGCGGCGGCGCCTTCTCGGGCAAGGACCCGTCGAAGGTCGACCGCTCGGCCGCCTATGCGGGCCGTTGGGTGGCGAAGAACGTCGTCGCCGCCGGTCTCGCCAAGCGCGCCGAGGTCCAGCTGGCCTACGCGATCGGCAAGGCCGAGCCGGTGGGTGTCTTCCTGGAGACCTTCGGCACCGCGACCGTGGACCCGGACAAGATCGAGAAGGCCATCCACGAGGTGTTCGACCTGCGCCCCGGCGCGATCGTGCGCGACCTCGAGCTGCTCCGCCCGATCTACCAGCCGACCGCGGCGTACGGCCACTTCGGTCGTGACGACCTCGACCTGCCCTGGGAGCGCACCGACCGCGCCGACCAGCTCAAGTCGATCGCGAGCTGACACTCCGCGCTGCTCCGTGATGACCGGCCCGGTCACCCCTCATGTGGGGGTGGCCGGGCCGTTCGTCGTTGTGCCGGGTTGGTCGTGTCAGCGATGCGGCGTCGCTGACGTTGAACGTCTGCAACTCCGCATCCTCGATCTGTGCTCATGATCATGAGGTCGTGCGAGGGGCACTGGGCGCATGATCAACGGCTCTCGGCGCTGCCTGGTGTGCTCATGATCATGAGAGGTGGGCGCGATCCCCGGGACCGGCCCCGGCGCGTCGGGCGCCTCTGGTAGACCGGCGCGCATGAGCGGATCCCGGGCGGACGAGGACGTCCTCGCGCTGCCCGGCATGCCCGAGGCCCAGCCACCCCCGGCGAAGGCCGCGAGGCCGACCCCGGCCAAGCCGAAGCACAACGAGCGGCTCCCCGCGCCCGAGCGGTCGGTCGCGAAGGTCGCGGTCGACGTCTCCCTGCCGCACCTCGACCGGCTCTTCGACTACCGGGTGCCGGTCCAGCTGGACGAGACGGCCGTCGTGGGCGCGCGCGTGCGGGTGCGCTTCGCGGGCCGACTGGTCGACGGGTTCGTCCTCGACCGCACCGACACCTCGGAGCACGACGGCAGGCTCGGCTGGCTGGACAAGGTCGTGTCGCCGGAGCCGGTGCTCTCCCGGGAGCTCGCCGCGCTCTGCCGGACGGTCGCCGACCGCTACGCCGGGACTCTCGCCGACGTGCTCCGCCTGGCCGTCCCGCCGCGGCACGCACGGGTCGAGCAGGAGGAGCAGCGGACGAGGTCGGCGGAGGCACCCGAGGCCGCCGCCCACGACGAGGCAGCTCCCGACGACGACGCCGCCGCCGCTCCCGACGACGCCGCCGCTCCCGACGACGCCGCCGCTCCCGACGACGAGCCCGCCCCTGCCGACGACCCCGCCCCGGCCGAGGACCCCGGCTGGTCCGCCTACCCCCGCGGCCCGGCGTTCCTCGACGCGCTCACCCGCGGCCGGGGCGCCCACGCCGTCTGGCAGGCGCTGCCCGGCGAGGACTGGCCGCGGCGCCTGGCCGAGGCCGCACGGGCCGCGATCGCGGGCGGGCACGGGGCCGTGATCGTCGTGCCCGACCGCCGCGACCTCGACCGCCTGCACGCCGCGTGCGTCGAGGTGCTAGGCGACGACGAGGTGTCCGCCCTCGCCGCCGACCTCGGCCCGGCCGAGCGCTACCGCCGCTGGCTCGCGGTCGCCCGGGGGCGCAAGCGGCTGGCCATCGGAACCCGCGCGGCCGCGTTCGCCCCGGTGCACGATCCCGGGCTGCTCGTCGTCTGGGACGACGGCGACGACAGCCACGCCGAGCCGCGCGCCCCGTACCCGCACACCCGCGACGTCCTGCTCGCCCGCGCCCACGCCAGCGGCGCCGCGCTCCTCGTCGCCGGCACCACCCGCACCGCCGAGGCCGAGGTGCTCGTCCGCACCCGGTGGGCCCACGCGGTCGTCGCCGACCGCACCACCGTCCGCGCCCGGGCGCCCCGCGTCACCGCGATCGGCGAGGACGACCGCCAGCTGCTGCGCGACCCCTCCGCCCGCGCCGCCCGCGTGCCCGGGGTCGCGTTCGAGGCGGCCCGGCAGGCGCTCGCCGCGCACCGCCCGGTCCTCGTACAGGTACCCCGCCGCGGATACCTGCCCGCCGTCGCCTGCGCCAGGTGCCGCGAGCCGGCCCGCTGCCGGCACTGCCACGGTCCGCTCGGCATCCCGGGCAGCGCCGAGAACGAGCCGAGCCCACCCGCCTGCCGCTGGTGCGGGCGCCCCGACACGAACTACCGCTGCCCGGCGTGCGCATCCCCGAAGCTCCGGGCCACCGTCGTCGGGAGCGGGCGCACCTCGGAGGAGCTCGGGCGGGCCTTCCCGCAGACGGTGGTCCGCTCCTCCGGCGGCGGCGCCCCGGTCCTGGACATCGTGCCGTCGGGCCCGGCGCTCGTCGTCGCCACCCCGGGGGCGGAGCCGGTCGCCGACGGCGGGTACGGCGCGGCCCTGCTGCTCGACGGCTCGGCGCTGCTGGCACGGCCGGAGCTGCGCGCGGCGGAGGAGACGGTCCGACGGTGGTTCGGGGCGGCCGCGCTGGTGCGTCCCGCTCCCGACGGCGGGCGGGTGGTGGTCGTCGCCGAGTCGAGCGTCGCGGCGGTCCAGGCACTCGTCCGGTGGGACCCGGCCGGGCACGCCGGCGCCGAGCTCGACGCCCGCACCGAGCTGGGCCTGCCGCCCGCGGTCCGGATGGCCGCGCTGGACGGGGACCCGGAGGCGCTGAACGCGCTCCTCGACGTCCTGCACCTGCCCGAGACCGGCGAGGGGGAGCCGGACGCCGAGGTCCTGGGACCCGTGGAGCTGCCCGCGGGCACCCGGCTGCCGGGCGGCGACGAGCGCACCGAGCGGGCCGAGCGCTGTCTGGTCCGGGTGCCGCGCCGGGCCGGGCGGGCGCTCGCCACCGAGCTGGCCGCCGCCGTCGCGACCCGCTCGGCCCGCAAACAGACCGATCCGGTACGGGTGCTGCTCGACCCGCAGGATCCGCTCTGACCCGGACCGGCGGAGCGCAATACGTAGACTGGACAACCGTGACCGTGCAGCCCGTCCGCTTCTTCGGAGACCCCGTCCTGCGCGAGCGCGCCACCGAGGTGACGACGTTCGACAAGGAACTGCGCACGCTGGTCGCCGACCTGCACGAGACGATGGTCGAACAGGGCGGCGCGGGGCTCGCGGCGCCGCAGATCGGGGTCGGGCTGCGGGTGTTCGTCTTCCGGGCCACCGGTCTCGAGGGACAGCTGGTGGAGGGGCACATGGTCAACCCGGAGTGGACCGTGCTCGACGAGACCGAGCAGGTCGGGCCGGAGGGCTGCCTGTCGATCCCGGGGTTCCGCTGGGACTGCCGCCGCTACGACCACGTCGTCGCCCGGGGGTGGGACTCCCACGGCGAGCCGCAGGAGATCGAGGGCAGCGCGATGCTCGCGCGGGCCATCCAGCACGAGACCGACCACCTCGACGGCGTGCTGTTCCTCGACAAGCTCGACGCCGCCACCCGCAAGGAGGCGATGGCGGCGATCCGCCAGGCCGACTGGTTCGACCCCACCGCCCCGCCGCGCGTCAAGGTCAGCCCGCACGCGTCCACCGGTCCGGTGAACCCGCTCTTCGGCGGAGTCCGGACGTCATGAGGGTGGTCTTCGCCGGGACACCGGAGCCCGCGGTGCCCTCGCTGCGGCGGCTGCTGGAGTCCGGTGAGCACGAGGTGGTCGCGGTCGTGACCCGCCCCGACGCGCCCGCGGGCCGCCGTCGCACGCTGCAGCGCTCACCGATCGGAGCGCTCGCCGACGAGGCCGGGGTCGAGGTGCTGACCCCGGCGAAGCCCTCGGACCCCGAGTTCCTCGACCGGCTGCGCACCATCGCGCCGGACTGCGCGCCGGTCGTCGCCTACGGCAACATCCTGCGCCCGGCCGCGCTGGCGATCCCGGCCCACGGCTGGGTGAACCTGCACTTCTCGCTGCTGCCGGCCTGGCGCGGCGCCGCCCCCGTGCAGGCCGCGATCCGTGCCGGCGACGAGCTCACCGGCGCCACCACCTTCCGGCTCGAGGAGGGGATGGACACCGGCCCGGTGTTCGGCACCGTCACCGAGAAGGTCGCGGACGACGACACCGCGGGTGCCCTGCTCGAGCGCCTCGCGGTCTCCGGCGCCGGCCTGCTGGTGGCGACGCTGGACGGGATCGCCGACGGGTCGCTCACCGCGGTCCCGCAGCCGGCGGAGGGCGTCTCCGTCGCACCGAAGGTCACCGTCGACGACGCCCGGGTGCGCTGGTCCGACCCGCCCCTCGCGATCGACCGTCTCGTCCGCTCGGTCACCCCGGCCCCGGGGGCGTGGACGGAGTTCCGCGGGCAACGCGTCAAGATCGGGCCCGTGAGCACCACCGGCTTCGACGACCTGGCGCCGGGCGAGCTGCGCGTCGAGAAGCGCCGCGTGCTGGTCGGGACGGCGGGCGCGCCGGTCGCGCTCGGGACCGTCCAGCCCGCGGGCAGGCCCGCCATGCCCGCCGTCGACTGGACCCGCGGCGCGCAGCCCGCGGCGGGGGAGCGCTTCGAGTGACCGGGGCGAGCGCAGCGACGGGGCGGGCATTCCGGCCGAGCAGAGCGAGGGGGGACGCATGACCGACAGCTCCGTCCCGCCCGGCGGGCACCGCTCCGGGCGCGGCCCACGCCGCAAGCCCGGCAAGCCGCACCGCTCCGGGCCACCCCGCGGCCGCTCCGGCCCGAGCCGCCCGCCGCAGGGGGACCCGGCCCGCGAGGCCGCGCTGGAGACGCTGCGGGCGGTCCGCGAGGACGACGCGTACGCCAACCTCACGCTGCCCAAGCTGCTGCGCGAGCGCCGCATCTCCGGGCGCGACGCGGCACTGGCCACCGACCTCGCCTACGGCGCCTGCCGCGCCCAGGGCCTGCTCGACGCCGTGCTCGGCGCCTGCGTCGACCGCCCGCTCGACCGGCTCGACGGCGTGGTCCTCGACGCCCTGCGCCTCGGCGCCCAGCAGCTGCTGCGCACCCGGATCCCGGCCCACGCCGCCGTCGGGGCCACCGTCGAACTGGTCCGCGCGCGCGCCGGGTCCAAGCCGACCGGGTTCGTCAACGCCGTGCTGCGCCGGGTCGGGGAGCGCGACGAGGCGGGATGGGCCGAGCAGCTCGCCCCCGACGCGGAGGAGGACCCCGTCGGCCACCTCGCCTTCGTCCACGCCCACCCGCGGTGGATCGCCGAGGTCTTCCGCGACGCCCTGGGTCCGGCCGCCGACGCCGAACTGGGCGACGCGCTCGCGGCCGACGACGCCCGCCCCGCGGTCCACCTCGCCGCCCGTCCGGGTGAGATCAGCGCCGAGGAGCTCGCCGCGGTCACCGGCGGCGACGAGGCGCCGTACTCGCCCTACGGCGTGCACCTGACCGAGGGCGGCGACCCGGGCGACCTGGACCCGGTCCGCGAGGGGCTCGCCGTCGTGCAGGACGAGGGCAGCCAGCTCGTGGCGCTGGCGGCCGCCCGCGCCGACCTGACGGGCCGCGACGAGCTCTGGCTCGACCTCTGCGCCGGGCCGGGCGGCAAGGCCGTGATGCTCGGCGCGCTCGCCGCCATCGAGGGCGCGACCGTCGACGCCGTCGACCGCGCCCCGCACCGGGCGGCGCTGGTCGAGAAGGCCACCGCCGGGCTGCCGGTGCGGGTCCACACCGGCGACGCCCGCGAGGTCGCGCTGCCCGAGGCCGCCTACGACCGGGTGCTCGTCGACGCCCCCTGCACCGGGCTCGGGGCGCTGCGCCGCCGGCCCGAGGCACGCTGGCGCCGGCGGACCGAGGACGTCGCCGAGCTCGCCGAGCTGCAGCGCAGCCTGCTCGCCCACGGCCTGGAGCGGGTGCGCCCGGGCGGCGTCGTCACCTACGCGACGTGCTCCCCGCACCCCGCGGAGACCGTCGAGGTGGTCCGCGCGGTCGTCGAGAAGACCGGGGCGGAGCTGCTCGACACCGCCGCGTTCCTCCCGGACATCCCGGCCACCGCGGTGCCCGACGGACCCGGGCTGCAGCTCTGGCCGCACCGGCACGGCACCGACGCCATGTACTGCGCGACCCTGCGCCGTCCGGCCTGACGGACGATCAGGGACAATTCCCGACGTGCCCGCCCCTCTCATCGCGCCCAGCATCCTGTCGGCCGACTTCGCGCACCTGGCCGACGAGGCCCGGGCGGTCGCGGACTCGGACTGGCTGCACGTGGATGTCATGGACGCGCACTTCGTGCCCAACCTGACCCTCGGCCTGCCCGTCGTCGAGAGCCTGCTCAAGGCCACCGACATCCCGCTCGACTGCCACCTCATGATCGACGACCCGGACCGCTGGGCCCCGCCCTACGCCGCGGCGGGCGCCCACAACGTCACCGTCCACGCCGAGGCCGCGCACGACCCGCGCAAGCTCGCGAAGGATCTCCGCGCCGCCGGGGCGAAGGCCGGGCTCTCGGTCAAGCCGAACACCCCGCTCGAGGACTGGATCGAGGTCCTCCGGGACTACGACACGCTGCTCGTGATGAGCGTCGAGCCGGGGTTCGGCGGCCAGAGCTTCATGCCCGAGGTGCTCGACAAGGTCCGCACCGCGCGGCGGCTCGTGGACACCGGGCATCTCACGGTGCTGGTGGAGATCGACGGCGGGATCGGCACGGACACCGTCGAGCAGGCGGCGGAGGCCGGCGTGGACTGCTTCGTCGCCGGCAGCGCGGTCTACGGCGCGCAGGACCCGGGGCGCGCGGTGGCCGCGCTGCGCGAGCAGGCCGCGCACGCGTCCCCGCACCGCACGAGCACTACCCGCGGGTAACGTCGAGGGTCGCAGTGGCCTGATTCACCCCACGCGCCGCCCCGGCCGAGGGCGCGCGAACGGGTGGCCGAGGATGATGCAGTCAACGCCCGTGGTTGAGCGATGAAGCGAACGGGTGCCGGACGACAGGGGAAGTGCGTGTTCACCGGGATCGTGGAAGAGGTCGGCGAGATCGTCGACGTCACGCCGCTGGAGGACTCGGCGCGCCTGCGCATCCGGGGCCCGCTGGTGACCTCCGACGCCCGCCCGGGCGACTCGATCGCCGTCAACGGTGTCTGTCTCACCGTGGTCGACCCGGCCGACGGCAGCTTCGGCGTGGACGTCATGGGCGAGACGCTGCGGCGCTCCAGCCTCGCCGGGGCGTCACCGGGAGCCCAGGTCAACCTCGAGCGCGCGCTGGCCGCCGGCGCCCGCCTGGGCGGGCACATCGTGCAGGGCCACGTCGACGGCACCGCCTCGGTGGCGGGCATCGAGTCCTCCGAGCACTGGACGGCGGTCCGGTTCACGACGCCGCGTGAGGCGGGCGGCGGTGTCGGGCTGGCCCGGTACATCGTGGAGAAGGGGTCGATCGCGGTGGACGGCGTCAGCCTCACCGTCACCGAGGTCGACGACGACGGGTTCTCCGTGGGCCTGATCCCGACGACGCTGGCGGAGACCACCCTGGGATCGCGGGAGGTCGGAGCGACGGTGAACCTCGAGGTGGATGTGCTCGCGAAGTACGTCGAACGGCTACTCGGCGCCGGTGCGGGCACCGTGACGGCGGGAGCGGACAGATGATGCACGTGGACGGCTTCGAGCACATCGAGCGCGCGATCACCGACATCGCCGACGGCAAGGCCGTCGTCGTGGTCGACGACGAGGACCGTGAGAACGAGGGCGACCTGATCTTCGCCGCCGAGAAGGCGACGCCGGAGCTGGTCTCCTTCATGATCCGCTACACCTCCGGCTACATCTGCGTGCCGCTGACGGCCGAGACGTGCGACCGGCTCGACCTGCCGCCCGCGCACTCGATCAACCAGGACCGCCACGGCACCGCGTACACCGTCTCGGTCGACGCGCGCGAGGGCATCGGCACCGGCATCTCGGGGACCGACCGCGCGCGGACCATCAAGGTGCTCTCCGACCCGGCCTCCACCGCGACCGACCTCTCCCGCCCGGGCCACGTCGTCCCGCTGCGGGCCCGCGACGGCGGGGTGCTGCGCCGCCCCGGGCACACCGAGGCCGCCGTCGACCTCGCGCGGCTGGCCGGGCTCGAACCGGCCGGCGCGATCTGCGAGATCGTCTCGCAGAAGGACGACGGCGAGATGGCGCGCTACGAGGAGCTCGCGGTCTTCGCCGACGAGCACGACCTCGCGATCATCACGATCAAGGACCTGATCGCCTACCGTCGGCGGTCCGAGAAGCAGGTCGCCCAGGTCGCCCACGCGCGCATCCCCACCGACCACGGCGAGTTCACCGCCTACGGGTACGACTCGCTGCTCGACGGCATCGAGCACGTCGCGCTCGTCTACGGCGAGATCGGCGACGGCGACGACGTGCTGGTCCGGGTGCACTCCGAGTGCCTCACCGGCGACGTCCTGCGCTCCCGCCGCTGCGACTGCGGGCCGCAGCTCGACGCCGCCATGGCCGCCGTCGCCGAGGAAGGCCGGGGCGTGGTGCTCTACGTGCGCGGGCACGAGGGCCGGGGGATCGGCCTGATCCACAAGCTGCAGGCCTACCAGCTGCAGGACGCCGGCGCGGACACCGTCGACGCCAACCTCGCGCTCGGCATGCCCGCCGACGCCCGCGACTACGGCACCGGCGCGCAGATCCTCGCCGACCTCGGCATCACGTCGATGCGCCTGCTCACCAACAACCCGGAGAAGCGCGCCGGCCTCGAGGGCTACGGGCTGGAGATCCTCGGCCGCGTGGCGCTCCCGGCGCGCGCCACCCCGGAGAACCTGCGCTACCTGCGCACCAAGCGCGACCGCATGGGCCACGACCTCGAGGGCCTCGACGCCTACGAGGACGGGCTGGTCAACACCGAGGGCACGAGGTCGGGCGCATGAGCACCCAGGGACGACCCGAGATCGAGGCGCCCGACGCCACCGGGCTGCGGCTCGGGATCGCCGCCACCCGCTGGAACGGCGACATCGTCGACACCATGCTCGAGCGGGCCCTGCTCGCCGCCGAGCGGGCGGGCGTCGTGGAGCCCACCGTGGTGCGCGTCGCCGGGGCGATGGAGCTCCCGGTCGTCTGCCAGGGGCTGACGGCGGGTCACGACGCCGTCGTCGGGCTCGGCACCGTCGTCCGCGGCGCCACGCCGCACTTCGACTACGTCTGCGACGCCGTCACCGCCGGCCTGCTGCGGGTCGGCCTCGACGAGCGCACGCCCGTCGGCAACGGCGTGCTGACCGTCGAGACCCTCGAGCAGGCCTGGGAGCGGGCCGGGACGCCGGAGTCGAGCGAGGACAAGGGCTTCGAGGCCGTCGTCGCCGCCCTGGACGCCGCGCTGACGCTGGGCGTGCTGCGCGACGGGAGCCGTCGTACCCCCGTGGGGTTCGCGCGATGAGCTCCGCCGGAGAAGCCCTGCCCGGGCCCGTCGTCGTGCCGCCGGAGGATCTCGACCTCGGTCCGGTGGAGCTGGAGCTGCGCCCCCGACGGATCCGTTGGGTCGCCTGGGTCCTCGCGGTCGTGCTGTTCGCGTTCTTCGCGATCGGCGCGCTGCTCGTCTACGTCAAGTCGGCCGGGTTCAACTTCCGGCCCGCCGACCAGGTCGCGATGGTCGTCCTCGGGCTGATCCTGGCCGGCGGCGCCCTGCTGTTCACCCGGCCCCGGCTGCGCGCCGGGAGCGGCGGCGTCGAGGTGCGGGCGACGATCCTGACCCGCCGGGTCGCCTGGGCCGACGTCGTCGCGGTGAGCTTCCCCGACGGCGCCCAGTTCGCCCGCCTCGACCTCCCCGACGACGAGTACCTGGTGGTCTCCGCGATCCAGGCCGTCGACAAGGAGCACGCCGCGCGGGGGATCGGGGCGCTGCGCGACCTGCACGCCCGGTACGGGACGCCGCTCGCGTGAGCTCCGGGCTCTACGGCGCCCTGTTCCGCCACGTCGCCGTCCGGGTGCCCGCCGAGCGCACCCACCGCATCGGGCTGCGGGCACTGCGGGCGGCCACGCCGGTGCTGCCGCGGAAGGCCGCCGACCCGTCGCTCGCGGTGTCCGCGATGGGCATCGACTTCCCCTCCCCGCTCGGGGTCGCGGCCGGCTACGACAAGGACGGCGAGGGCATCCGCGGCCTGGCCCGGCTGGGGTTCGGCGCCGTCGAGATCGGCACGGTGACCGCCCGCCCGCAGCCGGGGAACCCCCGCCCGCGCCTGTTCCGCCTGCCCGCCGACCGCGCGCTGGTCAACCGCATGGGCTTCAACAACGCCGGGGCGGACGCCGTCGCCGCGCGCCTCGCGGCCCTGCGCGCCGGTGGGCCGCTCGGCACCGTGCTCGGGGTCAACATCGGCAAGTCCAAGGTCGCGACCGGAGCCGACGAGACCCTCGCCGACTACCGCTACTCGGCCCGCACGCTCGGGCCGCACGCGGACTACGTCGTCGTCAACGTCTCCTCCCCGAACACCCCGGGCCTGCGGGACCTGCAGGGCGTCGACGCCCTGGAGCCGCTGCTCGCCGCGGTGCGCGAGGAGATCGGGGCGACGCCGCTCCTGGTCAAGATCACCGCGGACCTCGACGACGACGGGGTGGACGCGGTCGCCGACCTCGCGGCCGACTCGGGACTGGACGGGATCGTCGCGACGAACACGACGATCGCCCGCTCCGGACTGGCGACCCCCGCCGACGTCGTCGAGGCTGCCGGGACCGGAGGACTCTCGGGCGCCCCGCTGGTCGAGCCGGCGCGGGCGGTGCTGGCGCGCCTGGCGGCGCGGGTCGCCGGGCGGCTCTGCCTGGTCTCGGTGGGCGGGATCTCCGACGCGGCGGAGGCGCGGCGGCGGCTCGAGGCGGGTGCGACGCTGGTCCAGGCCTACACCGGGTTCGTGTACGGCGGGCCGGCCTGGCCGGCCCGGGTGAACGCGGAGCTCGCCGCCGGGGACTAGCCCGGTCGTCGAACGTGCGCGCGACGCACACAGCCCGGCCGGTCGACGTACCGGTCGCCCACCACTGCGCGCGACGCACACGGCCACCCCGGCAGCACCTGCCGCCGCTCAGCCGTGTGCGCGGCGCGCACAGCCACCCCGGCAGCACCCGGCACCGCCCGGCCCGAGCCGTGTGCACAACGCGCAGCTGCCCATGACCGGCCCCGCGCTCCGCCTCCGACGCGCCGGGCTGCCCCGTGCCCGGCACGATGGGCACCCGTGACCGCTCCCCAGATCGCACCGGCCCGCCGTCCGAAGGTCGTGCTCTTCGACCTGTTCGAGACCTGCCTGCAGCTCGAGGGCCTGCGCCCACGCTTCACCGCGCTCGGACGCCCCGGCACGGACCTGGAGCTGTTCTTCGCCCGGCTGCTGCACCAGGGGATGGCGATGACGCTCGCGGGGGAGGCGCCGCCGTTCCGGACGGTCGCCACGGACATGCTGCGGCGCACCAGCGGGCCCGACCTGACGGACGACGAGGTCTCCTCGGTGCTCGACGGGTTCCGCGAACTGCCGGTCCACGACGACGTCCGGGCCGCGTTCACCCTGCTGCGCGAGGCCGGGATCCCCGCCTACGGGTTCACCCACGGGTCGGCGGCGACGGCGTCGGCCGCGCTGGAGAACGGCGGCGTCCGGGACCTGCTCGCCGACGTCTTCTCGTGCGAGGAGATCTCTTCGTTCAAGCCGCCGCGGCGGGTCTACGACTTCGCCGTGCAGCGGGTGGGCGGCGAACCCGCCCGGACGGCGCTGGTCGCGGTGCACTCGTGGGACGTCCACGGGGCGATCGCCGCCGGCCTGCTCGGCGGGTTCTGCGAGCGCCTCGAGGGCCGCGTCCCCGACGCGATCCTGCGCCCGCACGTCGTCGCACCGGGTCTCGACGACGTCGTCGAGGGCCTGCTCGCACTGCCGGAGTAGCGTCGGACGGGCCGTCGGGTCCCGACCCGCGCCGTACGCCCGCCGAGGACGATCTCCGGCCGCGTCCACCACGCACCGGCCCGGCCTCGCCCGACCACGGAGGTCCCTCGCCGTGACCAGTGAGACCACCGAGAACGGTGCCGCACCGGCCGACGCCACGACGGGCCTGACCCGTCGTCGTGCTCTCTGCGGTCTGCTCGTCGTGCTCGCCGCTCCGGGGGCCCTCGCCGCGTGCTCCTCGGCGGGGTCTCCACCTGAGGCGCCTCCCGGTGGCACGCCGGTGTCGCAGATCCCGGTCGGGAGCGGCACCGTCGTGCAGGGACCGAACGGACCGGTGCTGCTCGAGCAGCCCACGGCCGGCGTCATCAAGGCCTACGACGCGACGTGCCCGCACCAGGGCGTCACCGTGGACCCGCCGGTGGACGGCACGATCACCTGCCCCGGTCACGGCAGCCAGTTCGACGCCACCACGGGCGCGCTGAAGAAGGGCCCGGCGGCGACCGGTCTGACGCCGATCTCGACGCGGGTCGTGAACGGCGCGGTGCAGTTCGCCTGACGATGCTCGCGCTGCACGCCGCCTGGTCCCCGGGCCGGGGCATCTGCCTCTGGGCCGAGGACCCCGCGCGCGCCGACCGCGGCACCAGCAAGGCACGGGGAGCCCGCCCGCACCCGTTCGCGGCCGACCACGAGCAGCTGCGCGCGGTCGCGGCGGCACTCGGGACGACCGGCGCGGAAGGCCAGGCCGTGCTGCACCTGCCGTCGACCGGGGGGCCCGATGCGGCTGATCGGGCGCCGGTGGCCGGACCGTCCCGGCACGTGGATGGCGCCGTCCGCCCACCTGACGACAGCGATGGGCCATCGCTGACATCAGCGGTCGCGCTCGCCCCGTGGACCGTGCCCGTCCTCGAGCTCGGGGCCGGGGCGCTGCTGCGCTCCGAGTCGCTGCCGGGCGAGGGCGCCGAGTTCGACGTGCTGCGCGCGCTGGGCCGCTTCGCCGCCGACCTCGTCACCCGCGGTCGGGTACTCCCGGCGCCCGATCCGGACCACGAGGAGCACGCGCTCGGCTGGCGCCCGGTACTGCAGGGGCGCGACCTCGTCGCCACCGACGCCTTCGCGGCCGCCCTCCCGCCGGCGGTCCGCGCCGAGGCGCTCGACGGGTATCCCGTGCGCGCCGGCGTCGGACCCGACCCCGCGGACGTCGTCACCGAGGCCCTCACCGCGTTCGTCGACGCCGAGGCCCGCCACCGCCTCGCCGGCGAGGACCCGCCGTCGCCGGACCTGCTCGACGCAGCCGCCACCGGGGCGCTCGACGCCGGGCTCGGGCGGTGGGACGTCGTCGGCGCCCCCCACGCCGGGCCCGCGCGCGGCACGTTCCGCCTGACCGAGATCGCCGTGGATCACCTGGGCCACGCCGTCGAGGGCGAGCCGCGGTTCTGGCTGGAGTTCTCACTGCAGTCGACCCAGGACGCCAGCCTGCGGGTGACCGCCGAGTCGATCTGGCGCGACGCCGGGGCACTGCGCCGCTGGCTCGACGACCCGAGCGAACTGCTCCTCGCCGAGCTCGGCCGCGCGGCGAGCCTCTACCCCGAGCTCGCCGACGCGCTGCGGGTCCCGCGCCCGACCGGCCTGGAGCTCGACCGCGAGGGCACCCACCACTTCCTGCTCTCCGTCGCCGCCGACCTCGACCGCGCCGGGTTCGGGGTGCTCCTGCCCAGCTGGTGGTCGCAGCCGGCCCGCCTCGGACTGACGGCGAACGCGGAGGGCGGGGCCACCCCGGACGGCGTCGTCGCGGTGCCCGGGCGGCTGCGGCGCGAGGAGCTCGTCGAGTTCTCCTGGCGCCTGGCCGTCGACGGTGAGCCGCTGTCCGACGAGGAGATGCGCAGCCTGGTCCACGCGAAGGCGCCGCTGGTGTTCCTGCGCGGGAAGTGGGTCGCGCTCGACCGCGACCGGCTCCGCGCCGGACTCGAGTTCCTCGACCGGGCGCCGGAGTCGGCCACCGTCGGCGACGTCCTCGCCCTCCACGCGACGTACCACGACGACCTCCCGCCCGAGTGGGCCGCGCCGGTGCCGATCGAGGACATCTCGGCCGGGGGAGCGCTCGGGGATCTGCTGTCCGGGGCAGCCGAGTCCCACCTCGCGCTGCTCGACGACCCGCCCGCGCTCGAGGCCACGCTGCGGCCCTACCAGCGCCGTGGGGTGTCGTGGCTGGCGTTCCTGGCCGGGCTTCGGGTCGGTGGCGTGCTCGCCGACGACATGGGGCTCGGCAAGACCCTGCAGGTCCTCGCCCTGGAGGCGCACGAGCGCTACGACGACGAGGCCGACGCCCCGGGGCGACCGACCCTCCTCGTCGCCCCCACCTCCGTCGTCGGGACGTGGCAGCGGGAGGCCGCGCGATTCGTGCCGGACCTGCGGGTCGTCGTGCACCACGGCGCCGGCCGGGCCACCGGTGACCTCACCGCACTGCTCGCCGACGCGGACCTCGTCGTCACCTCCTACGGCACCCTGACCCGCGACGTCTCCGAGCTGTCCCGCCACCCGTGGCACCGGCTCGTGCTCGACGAGGCGCAGCTCGTGAAGAACAACCGCTCCCGGGCCGCCCGCGCCGTGCGGACCATCGAGGCCGGCCACCGGCTCGCGCTGACCGGCACGCCGATGGAGAACCGGCTGGCCGAGCTGTGGTCGATCATGGACGCGGTGAATCCGGGCCTGCTCGGCACGATCACCGCGTTCCGTGACCGCTACGCCGTGCCGATCGAGCGCCACGGCCGCACCGACGTCGCGAAGCGCCTGCAGACCGCCGTACGGCCGTTCCTGCTGCGCCGGGTGAAGACCGACCCCGCCGTCGTCGACGACCTCCCGGACAAGATCGAGACCATCGAGCGCTGCTTCCTGACGGCGGAGCAGGCGTCGCTGTACCAGGTGGTCGTCGACGAGATGACCGAGACGCTGCACGACCTCGAGACCACGGGGAAACAGGGCATCGAACGCCGTGGGCGGGTGCTCGCGGCACTGACGAAGCTCAAGCAGGTCTGCGATCACCCCGCGCTGCTGCTCCACGACGGATCCGCGCAGCCGGGCCAGGGAATGGGCCGCCGTTCCGGGAAGCTCGCCCGCGTCGAGGAGATCGTCGCCGAGATCCTCGCGGCCGGGGAGAAGGCGCTGCTGTTCACCCAGTTCACCGAGTTCGGGGACATGCTCGCGCCGCACCTGGCGGCCCGGTTCGGCGTCGAGGTGCTCTGGTTGCACGGCGGGACCTCCCGACGGGCGCGGGACCGCATGGTCGAGCAGTTCCAGTCCGGCGACGGACCGCCGCTCTTCCTGCTCTCGCTCAAGGCGGGCGGGACCGGACTGACGCTGACCGCGGCCCAGCACGTGATCCACCTCGACCGCTGGTGGAACCCCGCCGTCGAGGACCAGGCGACCGACCGGGCGTTCCGCATCGGCCAGAAGCGCACCGTCGGGGTCCGCAAACTGGTGTGCGGCGGGACCGTCGAGGAGCGCATCGACGACCTCATCGCCGGCAAGCGGGTCCTCGCCGGCCAGGTGATCGGCGACGGGGGAGACGACCCCGACTGGCTCACCGGGCTCTCCGCCGAGGAACTGCGCCGGGTGGTCGCGCTGGACGACGCGGCCGGTTCCGAGGACGAGGGGCCCGACGAGGACGAGCCCGACGACGAGCCCGTGGACCTGGACGGGGACGCCGGTGCCGCCTGAACCCCCGCCGCGGAAGAAGCCGTTCCGCGAGAAGTTCCCGGATCCCCGCGACCAGGCTCCCGACAACGGCGGTGCTCCCGACGGCGGCGCCTCCGGCGACGGTGCTCCCGACGACCGGGGCCCGCGCGACTTCTCCGAGTACGGCCGCCGGATCCGCGTCGAGGGCGGGGTGGCCGCGAAGAGCAGGCGCGGCGCGATCGGCGAGTCCTGGTGGTCCGGGCGGTTCCTCGCCGTCCTGGAGAAGCTGGGCGTCGGCGGCCGCCTGACCCGCGGCAAGACCTACGCCCGGGCCGGCCAGGTGATCGACCTGGAGATCGAGCCGGGCGAGATCGCCGCCACCGTGCAGGGCAGCCGGAACGAGCCGTACCGCGCCCGGATCGGCCTCACCCCGTTCGCCGACGAGGCGTGGGAGGCCGTCGAGGACGCGTTCGCCCGGGACTCCTGGTACGCCGCGTCACTCCTCGGCGGGACCGTGCCCGACGACCTCGAGGACGTCTTCGCCTCGGTCGGGCTCTCGCTCTTCCCGACCGGCGCTCGCGAGATGCCGATGGACTGCTCGTGCCCCGACTGGTCGGTGCCCTGCAAGCACCTCGCGGCGGTCGCCTACCTCGTGGCGGAGCGGTTCGACGACGACCCGTTCCTCATCCTGCGGTGGCGCGGCCGGGACCGGACGACGCTGCTCGCCGGCATCCGGTCCCGCCGGGACGACGCCGAACCCGCCGTCGCGCCGCTGGCGGCGGTCGTCGACCGGTTCTTCTCCGCGGGCGGACCGCTGCCCGAGGTCGTGCGCTCGGTCCCCGACCCCGGCCGCTCGGAGGCGCTGCTCGACGAGATGCCGCCGCTGGGAGTGCTCGTCGCGGGGGAACCGGACGGCGACGACATCGACGCCCGGGAAGCACTGCGGCCGTTCTACCGCCGGTTCGGGGCGCCGAACGGGTAGAAAAGGTGCCGTGGCACGCATCCTCATGATCGTCGCGCACCCGGATGACATCGACTTCGGCAGCGGCGGCACCGTCGCCCGCTGGGTGGCCGAGGGGAACTCCGTCGACTACTGCATCTGCACCGACGGCGACGCCGGTGGGTACGACGAGGCCGTCGGGCGGATCGAGATGGCCGAGCTGCGCCGCAAGGAGCAGCGCGCGGCGGCCGACGTGTACGGCGTCGGCGAGATCGACTGGCTGGGACATCCCGACGGCAGGCTCTACGTCACCCACGAGCTGCGCCGCGACATCAGCCGCTCGATCCGGCGGCATCGCCCCGACCGCGTCGTCGTCCCCTCGCCGACCCGCAACATCCGCAGCACCTACGGCAGCCACCCCGACCACATCGCCGCGGGCGAGGCCGCCATGTGCGCCGTGTACCCCGACGCCCGCAACCCGTTCGCGCACCCCGAGCTCCTCGCCGAGGAGGGGCTGGAGGCGTGGACGGTGGGGGAGACGTGGATCGCCAACCCCGGTGAGGGCGCCGACCTCTACATCGACATCACCGACTACATGGACGCCAAGGTCGCCGCCCTCCGCGCCCACGAGAGCCAGACCGGTCACATGGACGAGCTCGGCGACCGGATGCGGATGTGGGGCTACGCCCAGGCCAAGGCCGCGGGTTGGTGCGAGGACGGGACCCCCGAGGACCAGCGCCGCTACGCCGAGGGGTTCCTCGTCCTCGACACGAAATAGGACGGCGCCGGGGTCGCCCGCTCACCTCCCCACCGCGTGTGCGCCGCGCACCCGGTCAGCACCGAACGTGCACCGCTCTCTCGCAGCGGTGCTTCGCGCTTGCGCGCCGCGCACACGGTCGGCTCCGCACGTGCACCGCCCTGTCGCAGCCGTGCTTCGCGCACACGGGACGCCGTTCTTCGGCCTCCGCCATGCACCCGCGACAGAGGCGCGCTGGCGAGCGCACACCGATCCACTCATCCGCGCTCCACCGTGCGGGCCGCGTGCGGAGAGCAGCCTCCACGCATGATCATCAGGCCTGGGTGGTCGCCAGCTGTCCGGACGGCAGCCATACGGGCCTGCTGATCATGAGGGCCCCTGACTCAGGGAGACGCGCGCTCACGGAAGCAGCGCCCGCCGTGTGCGGCCCGCACGTGTACGTCGGGGCACCACGCGATCCCGGCTCGCCGTGTGCGCCCCGCACATCAACCCCGGAGCACCACGCCACCCGGCCCACCGTGTGCGCCCCGCACATCCGATCCTCGGCGACCCGAGGAGGGACGTGTGCGCTGCGCACGACGAGATCGGGCCGAGTGCCGCCGAATCGTCCCGAACAGCCCCGGAGGACGCGAGATCGTCCCTACCGTTCTCACCGTGCCCGACATCTCCGTCGTCCCGACCTCGCCGTGGGGCGCCGAACGGGATCCCGTCAATGCCGAGATCGCCGACCACATCCTGCAGCGTCTGCTCACGGCGGCCACCGCACTGCACCGCGGGAACGCCGACGAGCTCGGCCTGGACCCGAGCATGCTCGCGATCGTCGACGTCCTCGGCGTCGTCCCTGAGCTGACGGTCGCCGCGCTCGCGGACCGCGTCGCCCTGAGCCACGCCGCTACGTCCCGGGCGGTGACGCGCCTGGAGGAACGCGACTGGGTCGAGCGGCTCGACGAGCCCGGCACTCCCCGCTTCGTCATGCGGGCGGCGGAGACCACGACCGTCGTCGACGCGTCGCGTCAGGACGTCCGGAGCCCGCTCGCCGCGGCGGCCGATGCGCTCGACCCGCAGGCCAGGGAAGCCGTCCTGCTGTTCCTGACGCGCGTGACGGACATCCTCACCACACGCGCCCGATCCCGGGGCGACCGGCGGCTCCTGCGCACCCTCGAGCGGAGGCGCAAGGAGTGGGACAAGGAGCGCCGCGGGCGTCGAGCCGACACGCCGTGACGCAAGTGTCCCAGCACGAGACACGCCGACCGACACGCCGATTCCACCCGCATGGGTGTACGCCGACACGCTGAGCGGACACGCCTACGCTGGAACCCGCCATGGCCGATCCGAGCACCTACCGCCCCGCCCCGGGAACCATCCCGGAGGCGCCGGGCGTCTACCGGTTCTCCGACGCCGACGGGCGCGTGATCTACGTCGGCAAGGCCAAGAGCCTGCGCAGTCGGCTGAACTCCTACTTCGCCGACCTCGCCGGCCTGCACCCGCGGACCCGGCGCATGGTGACCACCGCGGCGGCGGTGCAGTGGACCGTCGTCACCACCGAGGTCGAGGCCCTCCAGCTCGAGTACAACTGGATCAAGGAGTTCGACCCGCGGTTCAACGTCCGGTACCGCGACGACAAGACCTACCCGGTCCTCGCGGTGACGCTGAACGAGGAGTACCCGCAGCTCAAGGTCTACCGCGGCCCCCGGCGCAAGGGCGTCCGCTACTTCGGCCCCTACGCCCACGCCTGGGCCATCCGCGAGACGCTGAAGCTCCTCACGCGGGTCTTCCCGGCGCGGGTCTGCTCGCCGGGCGTCTTCAAGCGCCACGGCCAGATCGGGCGGCCGTGCATGTTCGGCTACATCGGCAAGTGCGCCGCCCCGTGCGTGGGACGCGTGAGCGCCGAGGAGCACCGGGAGATCGTCAACGACTTCTGCGACTTCCTCGCCGGGCACACCGACCAGCTCATCGGCCGCATCGAGAAAGAGATGCAGGCCGCATCGGCCGAGATGGACTTCGAGCGGGCGGCGCGGCTGCGCGACGACGCGGGTGCGCTCAAGCGGGTCGTCGAGAAACAGGCGGTCGTGCTCGGCGACGGGACCGACGCCGACGTCGTCGCATTCGCCCTCGACCCGCTCGAGGCCGCGGTGCAGGTCTTCCACGTCCGCGGCGGGCGGGTGCGCGGCCAGCGCGGCTGGGTCGTCGAGCGCGGCGAGGAGGACGGCCTCGAGGCGCTGGTCGGGCAGTTCCTCGCGCAGTTCTACGGCGAGCAGGCGGCCCTGGCCGGCTCGGCCGACGATGCCGTGCAGCCGGTCCCGCGCGAGGTCCTGGTGCCCGCGATGCCCGAGGACCAGTCGGTGCTCACCGAGTGGCTGTCCGGTCTGCGCGGTTCCCGGGTGAGCCTGCGCGTGGCCCAGCGGGGCGACAAGCGGACCCTCGCCGAGACCGTCGAGCGCAACGCCAAGGAAGCGCTCACCCAGCACAAGCTCAAGCGCGCCGGAGACCTCACCGCGCGCAGCGCCGCGCTCGAGGAGATCCAGGAGTACCTGGAGCTGGACTCGGCGCCGCTGCGCATCGAGTGCACCGACGTCAGCCACGTCCAGGGCTCGGACGTCGTCGCGAGCCTCGTCGTCTTCGAGGACGGCCTGCCGAAGAAGTCGGACTACCGGCGGTTCTCCATCCGCGGGGGCGCCGAGGGCGGCGACGTCGCAGCGATCGCGGAGGTCGTGCGGCGCCGCTTCGCGCGCTACCTCAAGGAGACCGCCGACGACGGGTCCGACGAGGCACCGGAGTCCGGCGAGGTCGACCCCGCCCAGCTCGACGGCCCGCTGCCCGGGATCGACCCGACGACGGGTCGGCCGCGGAAGTTCTCCTACGCGCCGAACCTGCTCGTGGTCGACGGTGGCGCCCCGCAGGTGGCCGCGGCGCAGGAGGTGCTCTCCGAGCTCGGCATCACCGACGTCGCCGTCTGCGGGCTCGCGAAGCGGCTGGAGGAGGTGTGGCTACCGGGCGAGGAGGCACCTGCCATCCTTCCGCGTGCCTCGGAAGCGCTGTACCTGCTCCAGCGGGTGCGCGACGAGGCCCACCGGTTCGCCATCACGTACCACCGCCAGAAGCGGTCGACGCGGATGACGAGCTCGGCGCTCGACGGTGTCCCGGGGCTCGGCGAGACCCGCCGGACGGCGCTGCTGAAGCACTTCGGCTCGGTCCGGAAGCTGCGGGCCGCGTCGGTGGAGGACATCACCGAGGTGCCGGGGGTGGGTCGGCGCACCGCCGAGGCGGTGCTCGCGTCGTTGAACGGCGACGGGGCGCAGCAGCCGGACCCGACCGCGGATCAAGGAGAGGCGTCATGACGCGAGGGGCAGCCGGGTGAGCACACCGGACACGCCCGACGGGGGCGTCGAGGTCGCGATCGTCACGGGGGTGTCGGGCGCGGGACGCAGCACCGCGGCGAAGGTGCTCGAGGACCTCGGGTGGTTCGTCGTCGACAACCTCCCGCCCGAGCTGCTGGAGACGGTCGTCGACCTGGGCGCGCGCTCCCAGGGGCAGGTGACGCGGATCGCGGTCGTCATGGACGTCCGCAGCCGCGCGTTCACCGCCGACCTGGGCTCCGCGCTCAAGGAGCTGGACACCCGCGGCGCCCGCCCGCGGGTGGTCTTCCTCGACGCCGACGACGCCGTGCTGATCCGCCGGTTCGAGGCCAACCGCCGCTCGCACCCGTTGCAGGGCGACGGCCGGCTCGTGGACGGCATCGACGCCGAGCGGGAGCTGCTGGCCCCGCTGCGCGACCTGGCCGACCTCGTCGTCGACACCTCGCACCGCTCGGTCCACGAGCTGCGCAAGGCCGTCGAGGAGGCGTTCGCGGAGAGCGCCGCCGAGGTCGGGTCGAGCGTCACCGTGCTCTCCTTCGGCTACAAGCACGGACTCCCGGCCGACGCCGACCTCGTCGTCGACGTGCGCTTCCTGCCCAACCCGCACTGGATCCCGGAGCTGCGCGAGCACGACGGCCGCGAGGCGGTGGTCAGCGACTACGTGCTCTCCCAGGAGGGCGCCGAGGAGTTCCTCGAGGCCTATCTCGCGCTGCTGCGCCTCGTCGGGGTGGGCTACCGCCGCGAGGGGAAGCGCTACCTCACGGTCGCCGTCGGGTGCACCGGCGGGCGGCACCGCAGCGTCGCGATCGCCGAGGAGCTGGCCCGGCGGATGGCCGGTGAGGACGGGGTGCGGGTGACCGTCTCGCACCGGGACGTGGGTCGCGAATGAGTGGGCCGGGAGACGACGCGCAGCGGAGCTCGACCCATGGGGCCGCGAACGGCCACACCCCGGAGGCGCCCGGCGCGCCGTTCAAGGCGACCGCGCTCGGCGGCGGGCACGGCCTGCACGCGACGTTGCGGGCCCTGCGCCGGCTGACCGACGACGTCACCGCGGTGGTGACGGTGGGCGACGACGGCGGGTCGTCGGGCCGGATCCGCCGCGAGCTGGACATCCTCCCGTGGGGCGACCTGCGGATGGCCCTCGACGCCCTGGCCGAGCGCGACCACACCGGGCCCACCGACACCTCGACGTGGCGGCAGGTCTTCGAGCACCGGCTCGGCGGGTCCGGGGCGCTCGCCGGCCACGCCGTCGGCAACCTGGTGCTGGCCGGCCTGCTCGACGTCCTCGGCGACCCGGTCAAGGCCCTCGACGAGGCGTGCCGGCTGCTGGGCCTGCGGGGCCGGGTGCTGCCGATGGCGCCGCACGCGGTCGACATCGAGGCCGACGTCACCGGGCTCGGGCTCTCGGCGACGGCGAGCGGTGGCGAGGGCGACGACGTCGCGCACCGCATCCGCGGGCAGGTGGCCGTCGCGACGACGCCGGGCCAGGTCCGGCAGGTGCGGCTGGTGCCGCGCCGGCCCAAGGCGTGCGCCGAGGCGGTCGAGGCGATCCGGACGGCCCAGGTCGTCACCCTCGGGCCCGGGTCGTGGTTCACCAGCGTCATGCCGCACCTGCTCGTGCCCGAGATCTTCACCGCGCTGTGCGAGACCGAGGCGCGGCGCGTGCTCGTGCTCAACCTCGCGCCGCAACCGGGCGAGACCGCCGGGTTCTCCCCGGAGCAGCACCTCGACGCCCTGGCGGAGCACGCACCGCGGCTGCGCCTCGACGTCGTCGTCGCCGACCCGGAGGCCGTCCCGGAGCCCGACCGGCTCCGTCGCGGCGCCGAGGCGTTCGGCGCCGAGACCCTGTTCACCGCCGTCGGCGAGGCCGGCGGCGCCCCGCGCCACGATCCCGTGGCACTGGCCGGGGCACTGCGCGAGGCGGCGGGCAGTGCCGCCTCGCCGGATCGCGTCCCACGTCACGAGTGGGACGCACGAGTCGATGAGTGGGGGAGCGGAGCACGTCGTCGTTTCGGGGCCGGAGACGTGTTCTTCACCCCGACCGGCGACTCGCGACGCTACGAGGAGGAGGATCTCCGGTGGCCATGACCGCTGCGGTGAAGGACGAGCTGAGCCGTCTCTCCGTCACGAAGACCTGCTGCCGCCGCGCCGAGGTGTCGGCACTGCTGCGCTTCGGGGGCGGGCTGCACATCGTCAACGGGCGGGTCGTCGTCGAGGCGGAGCTCGACACCGGCAACGCCGCCCGCCGGCTGCGCCGCGAGATCCACGACCTCTACGGGCACCAGCCCGAGGTGCACGTGCTCTCCCAGGGCAACCTGCGCAAGGGCACCCGGTACGTGGTGCGGGTGGCCGCCGACGGCGACTCCCTCGCCCGCCAGACCGGCCTGCTCGACCCGCGCGGCCGGCCGGTGCGCGGGCTGCCGCCGCAGGTCGTCTCGGGCGGGGTGTGCGACGCCGAGGCCGCGTGGCGCGGGGCGTTCCTGGCGCACGGGTCGCTCACCGAGCCGGGCCGCTCGTCCGCGCTGGAGATCACCTGCCCGGGCATGGAGGCCGCGATGGCGCTCGTCGGCGCCGCCCGGCGCCTCGGCGTGGCGGCGAAGGCGCGCGAGGTCCGCGGGGCCGACCGCGTGGTCGTCCGCGACGGCGACGCCATCGGGGCGCTGCTCACGCGGATCGGCGCGCACTCGTCGGTGCTGCAGTGGGAGGAGCGGCGGATGCGGCGTGAGGTCCGCGCGACCGCGAACCGCCTGGCGAACTTCGACGACGCCAACCTCCGCCGCTCGGTGAAGGCCGCGGTCACCGCCTCCGCCCGCGTCAACCGCGCGCTGGAGCTGCTCGGCGACGAGGTGCCCGACCACCTGATCATGGCCGGCCGGCTGCGCGTGCAGCACGAGCAGGCGTCGCTGGAGGAGCTCGGCCAGCTCGCCGACCCGCCGATGACCAAGGACGCGGTCGCGGGGCGCATCCGGCGCCTGCTGGCGATGGCGGACAAGAAGGCCAAGGACATGCGCGTCCCCGACACCTCCGCCGCGGTCAGCGAGGAGATGGAGGAGATGGTCGAGGTCCCGGCGGGCCACGAGCGGTAGCGCGCGGCCCGCCTCACCGGCACGGTCGAGAGCGGTTGCGCACACCACCGCTCAGCGGGTCGGCGAGAGGCGCCCGCTTCGTTAGGGTCGCGCTGCCAGCGGGAACGCCGCTGCGGAGCCACGAGCGCCGCCGCGGCGCAGGAGACCACGAGAGACAGGACAACGCCCTGTGACCATCAAGATCGGCATCAACGGCTTCGGACGGATCGGGCGGAACGTCTTCCGCGCCCTCGAGGTCCAGCGCGCCGCCGGCACCGCCGACATCGAGGTGCTCGCGGTCAACGACATCACCGACAACAAGACGCTCGCGCACCTGCTGAAGTACGACTCGGTCCTCGGCCGCTTCGACGGCACCGTCGAGTACGACGACAGCTCGCTCACGGTCAACGGCCGGACGGTGAAGACGTTCGCCGAGAAGGACCCGGCGAACCTGCCGTGGGGCGACCTGGGCGCCGACATCGTGATCGAGTCGACCGGCATCTTCACCGACGCCGACGGCGCGGGGAAGCACCTCAAGGCGGGCGCCAAGAAGGTCGTCATCTCCGCCCCGGCCAAGGGCGAGGACCTCACCGTCGTCATGGGCATCAACGACTCGTCCTACGACGGCACGCAGAGCATCCTGTCCAACGCCTCCTGCACCACCAACTGCGTCGCCCCGATGGCGAAGGTGCTGCACGACGCGTTCGGCCTGCAGACCGGCTTCATGACGACGGTCCACGCCTACACCGGCGACCAGCGCGTCCACGACGCCCCGCACAAGGACCTGCGCCGCGCCCGCGCCGCCGCGGTCAACATCATCCCGACGACGACGGGTGCCGCCCAGGCCACCGCGCTCGCCCTGCCGGCCCTGGAGGGCAAGCTCAACGGCGTCGCGATGCGCGTCCCGGTGCCGGACGGCTCGGTCACCGACCTCACCGCGACGCTGGACCGGGAGGTCACCGTCGAGCAGGTCAACGCGGCCTTCAAGAAGGCGGCCGAGACCGAGCTCAAGAACGTCCTCGTCTACACCGAGGACCCGATCGTCTCGTCGGACATCGTCGGCTCGCCCGCCTCGTGCACGTTCGACTCCGGCATGACGAAGGTCCTCAACGGCAACACCGTGAAGATCATCGGCTGGTACGACAACGAGTGGGGCTACTCGAACCGCGTCGTGGACCTGACCACGCTGGTGGGTTCCAAGCTCTGATGCACACCGTCGACGACCTCATCAGCGACGGCGTCCAGGGCCGGTACGTCCTGGTCCGGGCCGACTTCAACGTCCCCCTCGACGGCTACACGATCACCGACGACGGCCGCATCCGCGCCGCCCTGCCGACGATCACCAAGCTCGTCGGGGCCGGGGCGAGGGTGCTCGTCATGGCGCACCTCGGTCGGCCGAAGGGCGGCGAGCCGCCGGGGCGTGACCCGCTCTCGACCCTGACCCCGGTCGCCGGCCGGCTGGGCCAGCTGATCGACGACCGGGTCTCGCTGGCCGAGGACGTCGTCGGGCAGTCGGCGCGCGACGTCGCGCAGGACGTGAAGGTGGGCGGCGTCGCGCTGCTGGCCAACGTGCGGTGCGACCCGCGCGAGACCGGCACCCCGGCCGAGCGGGACGCGCTCGCGACGGAGCTGGCGGAGCTCGTCCCGGGCGGGGCGTTCGTCTCCGACGGGTTCGGCGTGGTGCACCGTGAGCAGGCGTCCGTCTACGAGATCGCCCGCAAGCTCCCGGCCTACGGCGGCGACCTCGTCGCGCGGGAGACCGAGGTGCTGCGGCGGCTGACCGGCGACCCGGCCCGGCCGTACGTGGTGATCCTCGGCGGCTCGAAGGTCTCCGACAAGCTCGCCGTGCTGACCAACCTGCTGCCGAAGGTCGACACGCTGCTGGTCGGCGGCGCGATGTGCTTCACCTTCCTCGCCGCGCAGGGGTACGACGTGGGCGGCTCCAAGCTGGAGTCCGACCAGATCGACACCTGCCGCGACCTGCTCGCGAAGTACGCCGACACGCTGGTGCTGCCGAGCGACGTGGTGGCGGCGAGCGAGTTCTCCGCCGACGCGGACACCCGCACCGTCCCGGCCGACCAGATCCCGGCCGGCTGGCTGGGCCTCGACGTCGGGCCGGCGACGGTCGCCGCGTTCGGGTCGCACCTCGCCGACGCCGCCACGGTGTTCTGGAACGGGCCGATGGGCGTGTTCGAGATGGCGCCGTTCGCTGCGGGCACGACGGGGGTCGCCGAGGCGGTCGCGTCGTCCTCGGCGTTCAGCGTCATCGGCGGCGGGGACTCGGCGTCGGCGATCCGCGCGGCCGGGCTCGACGAGGAGCGCTTCGGACACATCTCCACCGGAGGCGGTGCGTCGTTGGAGTTCCTGGAGGGCAAGGAGCTCCCCGGTATCGCCGTGCTCGAGGAGGGCCCCTAGTGGCACGCAAGCCGCTGATCGCCGGCAACTGGAAGATGAACCTCAACCACCTCGAGGCCATCGGGGTGGTCCAGAAGCTCTACTTCGCGCTGCCGACCAAGTACTACGACCACGTCGACGTCGCGGTCTGCCCGCCGTTCACCGACCTGCGCAGCGTGCAGACGGTGACCGACGCCGACTCGATGCCGATCAGCTACGGCGGCCAGGACCTCTCGCCGGAGGACTCGGGCGCGTTCACCGGGGACGTCTCCGGAGCGATGCTCGCGAAGCTCGGCTGCACCTGGGTCGTCGTCGGGCACTCCGAGCGGCGGACCATCCACGGCGAGGACGACGCGCTGGTCAACCGCAAGGTCGGGGCCGCGCTGCGCAACCGGCTCACGCCGATCCTCTGCCTCGGCGAGGGTGAGGACGTCCGGGAGTCCGGCGGCCACGTCGGGCACTGCACCGGCCAGCTCGACGGGGCCCTGGCCGGGCTGTCGTCGGAGGACGTCGCGCGGGTCGTCGTCGCCTACGAGCCGATCTGGGCGATCGGCACCGGGAAAACCGCGACCACCGAGGACGCCCAGGAGGTCTGCCACGCGCTGCGTGAGCGGCTCCGGGAGACCCACGGGGACGCCGTCGCCGACGCGGTGCGGATCCTCTACGGCGGCTCGGTGAAGTCGAACAACGCGAAGGACCTCGTCGGGCAGCCCGACGTCGACGGGGCGCTCGTCGGCGGGGCCTCGCTGGACCCGGAGGGGTTCGCGGAGCTGTGCGCGCTCGCTGCGGGTGGGCCGCTGTAGGTCTCTCCGTCCCGTTCCGACCGAAGGGCCCCGTCGCTCGACTAGATCGAGCGGAGGGGCCCTTCGGTCGTTCCGGGACAGGGCGGGACGATCCGGCGAAGGGCGCCCATCGGCGGTCTATCCGAGCGAAGGTGCCCTTCGCTCGACAAGGAACCGAGAACCGTCGAGACCCGGGAGTGACCTGCGACGCGGACGTTCGTTGAGCCTTCCGAGGTCCGCGCCGGAACGGGTGTGACCCGAGGCCCTCCCCCGGGAGGGGCCGGGTAGTGTGACCGATGGACGCCCGCTCCGCAGGCCGAGGCCGCGGAGCACCGGATAGACGGAGGTCACGGAGCCCGAGATGCGACTGTTCCTCGACATTCTGCTCATCGTCTCCAGCGTGCTGCTGGTGCTGCTGGTGCTGCTGCACCGCGGCCGGGGCGGTGGCCTCTCGTCGCTCTTCGGGGGCGGAGTGCAGTCGAGCCTCGCGGGCTCCAGCGTGGTCGAGAAGAACCTCGACCGCCTCACCCTCTTCGTCGGCGCGATCTGGTTGATCGCGATCGTCGGGACGGGCCTCCTGATCAAGATCGAGGGTTGACCGCCGGCCCGGACCGCCGGAACGGGCCTGTGACGATGCGGAGGGAACGCCGACATGGCCACTGGCAACGCGATCCGGGGAACCCGGGTCGGGTCCGGTCCGATGGGCGAGTCCGAGCGGGGTGAGAGCGCTCAACGGATCGTCGTCTCCTTCTGGTGCTCGAACGGCCATCACACGCAGCCGTCGTTCGCCCACGACGCCGAGCTGCCCACCACCTGGGACTGTCCGCGTTGCGGCCTGCCGGCCAACACCGACGAGAAGAACCCGCCGCCCGCGCGGCGCACCGAGCCGTACAAGACGCACCTCGCGTACGTGAAGGAGCGCCGCTCGGACGCCGACGGCGAGGCGCTGCTCGAGGAGGCGCTCGCCAAGCTGCGCGCCCGCCGCGGCGAGAACTGACCCTCTCCACACGGCCGGAGACCTGAGAGAGTGGCCGGGTGGCCGCTCCTGAGATCTCCGACACGCGCTTCACCCTGAGCCAGGCCGACATCCCGTCGGCGTGGTTCAACGTCGCTCCTCACCTCTCCAGTCCGCTGGACCCGCCGTTGCACCCGGTCACCCGGGAGCCGGTGGGTCCGGACGACCTCGCGCCGCTCTTCGCGGCCGAGCTCATCGGCCAGGAGATGTCGGCGGACCCGTGGATCGACATCCCGGGTGAGGTGCTCGACGTCCTGCGGCTGTGGCGTCCCACGCCGCTGATCCGGGCTCGCCGGCTCGAGGCGGCGCTCGGCACCACGGCGCGGATCTACTACAAGGACGAGTCGGTCTCGCCCGCCGGCTCGCACAAGCCGAACTCGGCGGTGCCGCAGGCGTACTACAACGCGCGCGAGGGCATTGCCCGCCTCGCCACCGAGACCGGCGCGGGCCAGTGGGGCACCGCGCTCGCCTTCGCCTGTGCGCAGTTCGGTCTCGAGTGCGCGGTCTACATGGTCCGCAAGAGCTTCGAGCAGAAGCCCTACCGCAAGGTGATCATGGAGACCTGGGGCGGGAGCGTCGTGCCGTCCCCGATCGACGACCCGGACAACGCCGGCTCCCTCGGCGCGGCCATCTCGGACGCCGTGCGCGACGCCGTCGGTCGCGAGGACACCCACTACGCGCTCGGCTCGGTGCTCAACCACGTGCTGCTGCACCAGACGGTCATCGGGCTGGAGGCGCAGCAGCAACTGACGCAGGCGGGGGAGACCCGGCCCGACGTCGTGATCGCGCCCTGCGGCGGCGGCTCGAACCTCGGTGGAGTCGCGCTGCCGTTCCTGCCGGACCCCGCGGTGCGCCTGCTCGCGGCGGAGCCCGCCTCGTGCCCGACGCTGACCCGCGGGTCCTACGAGTACGACTTCGGCGACACGGCGGGCCTCACGCCGATGATGAACATGTACACGCTGGGCCACGACTTCATGCCGCCCGGCATCCACGCCGGTGGGCTGCGCTACCACGGCGACTCGCCGATCATCTCCAAGCTGGTCCACGAGGGGCGGATGGAGGCGGTGGCGCACCGGCAGAAGGCGGTGTTCGAGGCGAACGTGCTCTTCGCGCGCGTCGAGGGGAAGCTGCCCGCGCCGGAGGCGGGCCACGGGATCGCGTCGGCGATCGCCGAGGCGAACGACGCGACCGCGAAGGACGAGGAGCGGGTCATCCTCGTCAACTACTGCGGGCACGGCCTGCTCGACCTCTCCGCCTACGAGGACCACCTGGCGGGGACGCTGCCCGAGGAGCCTTAGGCCTTCGGCCCCGTGCGTGCGTATCCCGGCCCACGCAC